>CAVRDP010000001.1:0-318599 GCA_963719885.1 uncultured Planctomycetia bacterium
GTGCTTACTGTCGCCGTCGCCCTTCCGTTCAGCTGGCTGGCGGTCGGGATGAAGAAGGCGAGGGAACAGAAAGGGGCGGCGGCGGCAATTGTGAAGTTGGGAGGGCTGGCAGACTACGATTATGAATTGGATTCGCCGCCAAGCAAAGCAGAGCCGAGAGGTCCGGTTTGGTTGCGGAGTCTGCTTGGGGATGATTTCTTCAATAATGTTGTTCAAGCTGGTCTTTATACCGATGCGGAGATGGAACACTTGAAAGGGCTGCCGCAACTCCATGACTTGTTTCTTCGCGGCCGGCAGATCACGGATGCAGGGCTGGCATGCCTTGCGGGGCTGAACGAACTGCAAATGTTGTCGCTCACCCACACCGGAATCACTGATGCAGGAGTAGCAAGTATTGCAGGGCTGAACCAACTACAACACTTGACGCTCGACGAAACCCAGGTCACGGATGCCGGGCTGCAACACCTTGCCGGGCTGACAAGACTCCAAGGGTTGTTTCTCGACGGCACCCAAGTCGAAGATGCGGAGCTGGCACGCCTTGCCGGGCTGAACCAACTCCGAAGGTTACGGCTTAACGGCACCCGGGTCACAGATGCAGGACTAGCAAGCATTGCAGGGCTGAACCAACTGCAACAGTTGATGATCGACAACACCCAGGTCACGGATGCCGGGCTGCAACACCTTGCCGGGCTGAACCGACTCGAAGTGTTGACGCTTGGACATACCAAGGTCACAGATAGGGGGCTGGTACACCTTGCCGGGCTGACAAGACTCCAAGAGTTATTTCTCGATGGCACCCAGGTCACAGATGCGGGGCTAGCACGCCTTGCCGGGCTGAACCAACTTCAACGGTTGTGGCTCAATGGCACTCAAGTCACGGACGCTGGCGTGAAAAAGCTCAAACAGTCATTGCCGAAGTGCGAGATGATGAACCACGGCGGAGTTCTTCCGTTGGTCCACTAACGACATTGATGGAAGAACGGACAAGGCGGGCATGCGGACAAGGGGTCAGTCCAGGCTCGCGTTTGGTATCCTGGTGTCCTGGTCCACCACCCTTGACAACCGACGAGCCGGCGAAGCGATCGCCCCCGCAACCGGACGGCTTGAACGGCGGACGAAAAGAAAACTGAGCTCTTGCCTCGCCCCGGCGACCCGCCGTCCTGTCCCTCGCCCCTCGACGCCCGCGCCAGCCGGTTCACGGCGACGGCGACTGCGAGCGAACGACCAGGGCAGAAAACGGGTCAGAACTATTTCCTCTTGACGGGGATCGATTCTCGGGCTAGGATCTGCGGATATTGTTAGAGACATACCCTCAATTTAGGATTTCCGCATGCCGCGCCCTTGCGCCCATCGCCGATGGACTGATCTACCACGTCATCAACCGCGGCAACAACCGCCAAACGGTCTTCAGCAGGGGGAACAAAGGGGACATCACTGATACTTTCGGTACTTTCGATGCTGTCGGATGCTGTCGGGGAGACGGCTAAGATGCCGCCCGGAAGTACAATGCAGTCGGCGGGCAACTGCGAAGTGCGCAACCCATGGAAACGCGGTGCACGCCGAAGCGCCGCGGTGCGCGCCGAAGCCCACCTCACCTGGGGAGTACATCATCAGCACGGGGGGATGTCGTGGAATATTAATGCCTCCGCCGGGGACATGAGCGAAAGCAACGTGGCCAGCGGCACGAGCGACTATTCCGACACGATGACCCTGGCCGGCGGCGTTTGGACGGACGATCCGAGTTTGTCGGCGTCCACGACCAGCCAAAGCGGCTACACTTCGGCCAACACGAGCTCCAATTCGTACGACGAGCCGGGCTCGAGGGACAATGGCGGCTATTCGTCCGGGAACGTCACCAGCAACGCGATCGTGACGACGACGAGCAACTACAATTACGGATCGAACCAGTGGGACTCGACGACGGCCTTGAGCGGCAGCGGCCAGGCGAACTGGACCGGCGGCGCGTACTACAATTACGTCCATACCCCCAGCGAGGACACCTGGTCTCAGCAGGAGACCAACTCTTCGTGGTCGCCGCTGGGGAGTGGCACGGCCGTTTCGGAGACCGTGAGCAGCACGTACGCCGGGAACCCGGCGCCGGACCCCGCCTACAGCAGCAGCAGCGCCCAATACTCCCTAGTGCCTTGTCACAGCTAAAAATTGGGATTGGTCGTTGGGGGTTTTTCTGCGAAGGTGCGGGGAACAAGGAGGTGCCCCGTGCAGAAGATGTATATCGTACGATTGTCGAAACAAGAACGCCACACGTTACGGGAGGTTGTCAAGAAGCTTAAGGGCAGCGGCGAGAAGGTGCGACGCGCCCAGGTATTGTTGAAGGCGGATGCGGACGGTCCTGCTTGGAACGACAGTCGCATTGCCGAGGCTTTCGGTTGTCGTCGCCAGACAGTCGAGATAATTCGGCAACGATTTGTGGAATCCGGTTTTCAAGAGACTCTGGAAGGGAAGAAACGTGCCAAGCCGCCCACCGAGAAATTACTTGATGGAGAGCAAGAGGCGAAAATCATCGCCACTCGCCTTGGCCCACCACCGAAAGGCTATGCCAACTGGACACTCCGACTGCTTGCTCGCAGGGTTGTTGAGCTGGAAATCGTCGATGCGGTCAGTTACGAAACCGTGCGGCGTACGCTAAAAAAAACGGGATGACGAATCGAAAGATTGAATACTGGGTCATTCCGCCGGAAGCTGATGCCGAATTTGTGGCCAACATGGAAGAAGTGTTAGAAATATACGCAAAACCGTATGATCCGACGCATCCGGTACTGTGTATGGATGAACAGCCAGTGCAGTTGGTCAAGGAGACCCGAAAGCCAATCGAGGCTACCGCGAAACATCCTCGGCGCGTCGATTATGAGTACGAGCGTGCAGGGACAGCGAGTATTTTCATGTTTACGGAACCCCTCGCAGGTTGGCGAATGGCGACCGCGCGTCAGTCGAGAACGAAAGTTGATTGGGCACTCGAAATGGCGAGACTGCTGGACGGTCGCTACAAGAGGTGCGACAAAGTGATTTTGGTAAGTGACAACCTGAACACGCATACCAAAGGTGCGTTCTACGAAGCATTCGCGCCAGCTAAAGCACGCCAGTACGTTCGCCGCATCGAATTCTGCCACACGCCCAAGCACGGGAGTTGGCTGAACATTGCTGAGAACGAACTTAGCTCAATGACAAGTCAGTCCATTGGGGATCGCCGAATAGGTGATCTGAAATCGCTTCGCGAACAGATTCGTGCGTGGTCAGACGACGTCAACGGTACCCAACGCGGTGTCGATTGGCAGATGAAAATTGACGATGCCCGATGCAAACTCAAGTCGGTCTATCCCAAAAGTAAGCTGTGACAAGGCACTAGCCGACTTCAGCCAGACCGGCGGTTTGTGGGTTTCTGGGTACCCGTTCGAGTTGCCGACGCTGGGGACTTCCAGCGGGCTGACGACGGGCGGGACGGGTTTTCCCGGGAGCGGGTCGACCTTGGGTTCGATTCCGGCCGTTCCCGCGATCGTCTCGAACTTCGGCACGCCCACGCTGCCGGGGGGAGCGGGCGTCAGTTCGCTGCTGCCGGGCTCGCCGGGCTCGCTGGCCGGCATTGCGCCGTTGCCCGGCGCCGTGGGCGGGCTGTGGGGGATGGGCTTCACGCAGCAGACCGTGCCGCAGACGCTTTTCGCCGCGGGCAACACGGCGGGGGCCGCGGCCGGTTTCACTTCGGAGACGATGGTGGGGGCTGGCGGCGTCTTCGGCTGGAACAACGTGGCCGTCGTCGTGCCGGTCACGCGATCGGGAGTGTTAGTGAATTACGGGTTCACCGGGGTTTCGGCAGGCAACCCGGCAGAAGGCGGCGGAGTCAGCGGGGATGACGATGAAGGCGACGGGGATGATGCGGACGCGGTGGGCCTGGCTGCGGCGAGGCCTTCCGCGCAGCCTGCTGCCGACGCGACTCCGGCTGGCGGAAGCGGTGCCACCAGCGGGCCAAACCCCACGAACGACCCGCTCACCAGCACGATGGTTCCCTATTCGGCTGCGGGGAATCCAACGGATCACGCGTTTTGGGCTATAGCACCTATCTATCCAAACCTCGGGTACAGTCTCGACACGTCTGGCGGCGATTATGGATCGAGCGGGAACGCTTTTGTTGCGCCGACCACGCCCCAGCCGGCGGCGGTTCCAGTTGCTTCCCCCAACAGCGATCCCCTGACGGGCAGCGACTGGCGTACGGGCGAATCGATGAAACCGCCCTCAATCCCACCCGCCCCTACAAAGGTAGTAACTTTGTCGATTGCATTTACCGGCGATTTTAAGATAGATTCGGCACAAGTTGTCCAGAAGGTCGCGAACGACCGGCAGCTTACGATTAGACCAGGCGAATCCTGGACGACGATAAACCAGGAACTCGACGCGTTGATTTCGCGTGGCGACATGTTCGGAAATGTGGTATTCTCGGGGCATACTTATCTCAAAACCAGCCCGGATCTGCACGGCAGTCCGGATACCCAAGAGATCACTCTCGCTGCTCTTCAGGACCAGACTTCGGACGCCTACAAGTTCCTTAAGAAGCTTGGGAAAAACATGGCGCCTGGGGCGGAAATCTTTCTCGACCATTGCAGCGTCGCGGGACTCCCAAACGGTCTTGAGTTCATTTCCCTGATGGCCAAGATTACCGGACATACGGTGCATGCGTACACGGATATCTTTGCCGTTACGCCACACGGACACGAATGGATTGCCTCACCCGACGGTTCACTTAAGCCCGGCAAAGATTATGGGGCGTACAAAGGCAGCTTACCATACTACCTTGATCCCCGCCCCAGCCACAAGAAGCACAAGAGAAGGGATAAAGACGACGATATGCACCAGCACATTCTACCGTAATCCGGACCGAGGGCGAAAGAAAAGGGATAAAAACCGGTACTAGTTCAAGATTTCGTTGTGCCGTTCTCGCTCGCGACCTTTGCGCGTCAGCTCGACCGGTTTAGAGGCTCGTGGTGTACAATATGCCAAGGTGGAAATTACTCGCAACCGTTATCGTAGCGGCGGCATGTCTGTGCTTGCTTTGGCTGATTTACGCATATTTCGCGTTTCCCGGACGCGTGCTCGTAACGGCTGAAGACGAGTCGGGCCGCAGGCTCGATTACTTTGTTGCACCCGAAGATGCCCCCATCGTCGATGCTGTTTTCGCAGGCAACGCTGCTCGGGTGGAACAGCTTCTTGAGTCCGGAGCAAATCCGAACGCGGTCATGGAAGAGCTTGGATTCGGCGACACCGTCGAGTATTGGCAAAGGCCAATACACTGGGCGGCGGAGAAAGGCAATTGCCGCGTCCTCCAAGCGCTGATAAAGGCCGGTGCGGACGCGAATGCTCGCGACTCATGTCGAGTGACGCCGCTTATCAATCTCGCCGAGCTGCGCTCTGCGGAGGTTCTCTCGACCTGCGTCGACGTTCTCTGCCGTGCCGGGGCCGACCCGGACGCTTTAGATTCGGAAGGCTACGGCCCGCTGCATTTGGCAGTTATCGGGGACAATAGGAAGTTTGCTGAGTTACTCCTCGATCGGGGCGCGAACGTGAACGCCCTCGACGGTTCGGCTTGCACGCCGATGATCGTCGCGTGCTCGCGTTTCCCCGGGCCACCTTGCGAGTCGATGCTGGAATTGCTCGCTCGGCACGGCGCCGACTTGTCGGCGCGCACTGAAGGAGGGGTTGACGTGTCTCGACATTTTGAGGAAAGACGGCTATTCCGAGGAAGCCAAGAAGGTTGAAGCTTGGAGCAAGGAAGTTGGTGCTGGGGGGAACACGAAGCGTGTGCCGAAAGCAGTTCCAACGCATGACGGTCGCCCAAGCCAGCCGGACCCTGGCGACGGCGAACGCACCCCGAAGCCGTCATAACCAGCACGCCAGATCGTCAACCGACGAGAAAGCGAAGGGAACACCCCCGCAACCAGACGCCTCGACCGGCGGACGAGAAGATGGCTGAGTCGTTGGTCCACCGAGCCTTGATAACCGATTAGATGGATGAGAGAACGCCCCGGAAGGGGCATGATTGGCATGCGGATCAAGTAGATGGCTGAGCCGTTCGGTCGCCTCGGCGACGCAAGGGCGAATCGTTCTTTGGCAATTTACCATAGATAAGCATATCTCCGCGACACCGCGCGCGGACGCAGCGCGGTTGACGCCGAAAGCGTTAGCCGCGCTGCTTCACGCCGAGACCCGCGTGAGCGTGACGAGCGGCAGGTGCTTCCGACCTTTATGAAAGCTGACCTTGAGTTCCAAACGAACCCCGGGCTGGCCTTTGATCAGGGTCTGTGGCCGCGCCGAGGGCGAACCTCGCGGCCAGCGAGCGCGGGGTTCGAAACGCGGGCTTCGGTTCGCCGGCCTCTTTCCGCCGTAGACTTCGTCAGGCGTCTTGCCGGCAAGCCAGGTATGCGCGACAGGCATTGTACCAATCAACGATGGCGTCGCATTCGCGCTGAAAGGCCTCGCGCCGATAGGGAACCAAGAGCAGACAGGAGAGCAGGCACTTCAGCGTGAGGATGAATCGTTCCACGACGGCGATCGAGCCATGCTTGCCGATCGCGCCGTAGCGCGGTGGTTTAATGCCTTTGCACCGGCACCAGTCGCGGAAGCCCGCGGAATTGAATTGGCTGCCGCGGTCGCACACGATATACTTGGGCGTGGCCTTGGCCTTGCCGATGGCGCGGCCCAGGAAGGCGCGGACCGCTGCGGAGGTCGGTTGTGCCTTGAACGCGGCGAAGCCCATCGCGCGGCGGGAAAAGTGATCGACGGCCACGGCCAGCCAGAAGCAGAACGGCCACCGTTGCGGCAAGCGGGGCACCCGGTACTCCGGGTCGCGGCAGCCAAGAACACCAGAAACCCAAGCCGGTCGGCACAACGGTCAGGTCCACGTGCCAGACATGGTTTTGTCCAGGATCGCCATGCGTTCGCTGGGCGAATACTGCGGTCTGTGGTGCGGATCGATGCGCGACATGCGGGCATCCTTGATGCGGCTTGCTTCGCGGAGCAGTTGGTTGTCCTGATCGGAGCGGTCCTTATCGGCCTTCAGCCGAATCCGCGCGTTGGGGTTATTGGCCGCCCAACCACGGGTATGGGCGATGGCAAACTGTGCCAGCGAAATGACGTGGAGCACGGCGGAACGCACGGTGTCGTTCCAGCCGCTTGGCAGCGGGATGCTTGGAGCTTTGCTGTTGGCGCTGGTCATCTTATGTCCCTCCCGCCGGATTGTATCTGACCCGCACGTGTTCGCAACCGGGCCGCCAGCGGCTATGCCTGGGCGCTGGATCTGGTAGAATACGGGTACATTGCCAGGGCGGGGTTTTGCAGATGATCGACGAAAGCGGTACGACCATGCCGAGCACGCTGCGCGGTGCCCGACGGTGCGCGGACCGCACTCCAAAATGGCACTTGGGCAGCGGCGACGGTGGTTTTAGCTCTCCGGAAAGAACGGTCGGAATCATGCGGCGGTTTCTGCATCGCTTTTATGACCTCGTGAGCGGCGGGGCGGAGGCCGTGATCCTGTCGTTCGTACGGGCTTTTGCGGACGACGAGCACCTCCTGATTTTCAACCGCTTCAGTCGCTCCTGGGTGAGCGAAGAATTGCACAGTTTGCGAAACGTAGGGGGCCGCCGGATCGAAGGGCAGGACTTTGCCCGGCATGTTGCCGAATTCCGGCCCGACGTGCTGTTCTTCTATTGGTATCCGCCCATGTCCGTGGCGGATTTCGCCGGCTTGCCGCCGGAAATCCTCAACCGCAGCATCCTTTACAACCAGTGGTACACGGAACTTCCCTACGTGGCCGGGTTACGGGAATTCTGGTTCGCTAGCCCTACGTGTTTGGCGGAGACGGGAAGTTGCATCCCGCGGGAAAAGACCCGCGCACTGCTGAACCCGGTGCGTGCGGAGTTTTTTGACGTGCAGCGGCGCGCGGACGCAGGGACCTCGGTCGGGCGGCACTCGCGGCCGACGCAGATCAAGTTTTCCGACGATTTCTTCGAGCTCCATGAAGGTATCGCGGTGTCCGATTTGCAGGTGCGCGTCTTAGGGTGCGAGCGCGAACTGGCCGAGGCGACGCAACGGCTCGGCAAACGGTTGCGGCATACCTACTGGATGCTGTACTTCAATTCGATGCCGGCCACGAAATTCCTCTCTTTTCTCAGCGTCTACGTCTACAAGACCCGCGAAACGTTCCGCGAAGCCTGCGGGGTGTGCATTCTTGAAGCGCTGGCGGCCGGGCTGCCGGTCGTCGCGGAGAATAAGGGAGGCATTCGCGATCTGGTCCTTCCCGGCGAAACTGGAATGCTCTGCGACACGCTGGAAGATTACCATCGTGCCGCCCAAACGCTGCTGACGAATCCGGAGCAATGGCGGCGTTATTCCGAGCGGGCACGACAATGGGCCCGCGAATGTCTCACCGGCGGCCTACCGCGAAAAGTGTGAACAGTTCCTGGCCCGCGCTTTCCCCGAATGGTCCTGAGTTTTGCGCAGCAGGTGTGGGCGCGCCGAAATTTTCAACGGGGAAATGCCATAAAGGCGTGGAGTAATTGCCTCTCCGACAGCGGTTAGACCGCAAAGGAGTTAGGCATGTTTTGGAAGAGATCAGAGCCGGAGCAGACGCTGGCCGCGGAGCGAGGGCGTAGCCCGAGCGACGCGGCCAGCGTCTGCGGCGGCGCGGGGGAGGCCACCCCCGCGGCCGCCGTGGACTGTGCCCAGGTTTTTGCACCTGCGGAAATCACTCCACCCCTTACCGCCGCCGCAGTCGTGGACCAGGCCTCGGCCGGTGCGCCGCCAGCGCCCAGGCTGACGCCTTCGCGGGCGGAGAGCCGCCGCCCGAAGAGCCTTTCGAGGAGGTCCGCATGCGCTTTCTGGCCGGCCCGCGCAAGAGCAAGGGGCAGCGGCTGGTCAAACCCGAGGAGCCGCCACAAGCGACGATGACAGCCGAGCAGCGGTTGTTGATCCTCGACACCTGGCTGCGGAGCGGCCTGCCGGCGGGCGATTTCGCCCCGCTGGTCGGCCTCTCCAAGCACACGCTCTACAGTTGGAAGAAGCGCTTTGACGAGTCGGGCCCGGCCGGGCTGATGGATCAGCAGCGCGGCGGGCCCAAGGGCAGCCGCGTGCACGAGCTGACCAAGCGGACGATCCTCATGCTCAAGCAGGCCAACCCGGAGTGGGGCTGCCAGCGGATCAGCGACATGCTGCTCCGCGGTCCGGCCCTGCCGGCCTCGCCGGGAGCCGTCTCCCGCGTGCTGCACGAGGCGGGCTACCAGGTGGAAGAAGTCGCCACCCACCCCCACCCCGACAAGCAGCGGGAGTTCGAGCGGGCGACGCCCAATCAGCTCTGGCAGACGGACCTGTTCACCTTCGTGCTCAAGCGGCAGAACCGCCGGGTCTACATGGTGGCCTTCATGGACGACCACAGCCGCTTCATCACCGGCTACGGGATCCATGCCAGCCAGTCCGCGGCTTTGGTGCTGGAGGTAGTGCGGGCGGCGATCGTGGCCTACGGCACGCCGCAGGAGATCCTGACGGACAACGGCAGCCAGTACGTCACCTGGCGGGGGACCAGCGCCTTCCACCGCGAGATGGACAAGCGCGGCATCAAGCACCTCGTGGCCAGGCCGCAGCGGCCGCAGACCCTGGGCAAGATCGAGCGCTTCTGGGGCACGCTCTGGCGGGAGTGCGTCGAGACGTCGGTGTTCTTCGACCTGGACGACGCACGGCGGCGGATTGGTCACTTCATCGACTATTACAACTTCCAAAGGGTGCACCGGGGGATCGATGGCCTGGTGCCGGCGGACCGCTTCTTCGGCGCCGCCTCCGAAGTCTTGGCCACGCTCCGCGCGGGTGGCGGCCAATGCGCTGGAATTGGCCCGCAACGGCGTGCCCAAGGCGCCGTTCTATGTGACGGGGCGGATCGGCGAGCGGGCCTTCAGCGTGCATGCCGAAGGCGAGCGGATGATTCTCAAGCGGGAAGGAGAGGCCCGCACGGAGGTGGATCTCGGCGGGTTGGGGGCGGCGGAATTGCCGCTGGTCGACAGCGCGGCGGCAGCGATGCCTGTGGAGATACCCTTGCCGATCTGTCCCGATGGTTCACCTCAGGGCGACGTGGTGGAGGACGAGGTAGGGCCGGGTGAATCGCCGTTGGATGCGGGACTGCGGCGGCTGGATGCCGGCGCAGAAAACGAGGAGCAAGGGCCGACCGCCGCGGAACTTCGCGAAGGAGGCGCATCATGAGCGCAAGCACAGTATTGGCGGGAAGCAAACCTCCCTCCGCGCCGCGCCCGTGCGGCGGAATGGTCGTGCGCAAGAGTCGCCCCGGCATGCGCCCATGTCGGTCAGCCGTGATGCGCAGCGGGTGGCGGCGGCGATCCTGGAGGTCTTGGCCGGCGTACGGACGCCAACGGAAGCGGCGGCGGCCGTGGGCCTCTCGGTGCCGCGGTATTACCTCTGGGAGCAACGGGCCCTGGAGGGCCTGGTGCGGGCCTGCGAACCGCGGCCGGTGGGGAAAGTGGCCGGGGAGCGGCACCAGATGGTGATGTTGGAGAAGGAAGTCGCCCGCTTGCGGCAGGACTGCGCCCGGCAGCAGGCGCTGGTGCGCGCCGCGCAACGGACGATCGGCCTGGGCGGGGCTCCGCCATCGGCCGCCAAGCCCGCAGGCAAGCCTGGCGTGGGCAGCGGGGCACCCGTTTGCGGGTCGCGGTCGGCGGCAAGCAAAGCCGGCGACGGCGTCGCCCGCAAGGCCAAGCGCAAGCGTCGTCCGGTGGCCCGGGCGCTGAAAGCCGTGGCGGCATTACAGACCTCGCCCGGTGAGAGTGGAAGTCTGGCCGATTCGTCTTCGGCGATCGCGGCCGACATGGTACAACGGAGTATATCGAGTAGTTCATCGGCAACGGTGGAAGCGGCGTCTGCCGTGCCGCCGCAGGCCTGATTCACGGAGGAGAAAAAGCCATGGCCCGACGAGGACGCAAACCGATCGGCACGAATTTGGTGGAACGCCTGGAAGGCTCGGAGCGGGCCAAGGCCCGTTTGAAAGCGATTCTGGAAACGCTCTCCGGTGAGCGGAGCATTCCCGAGGTCTGTGAAGAGTTGGGGATCCATGATTCGATGTTCCACCGGGTGCGCAGCGAGGTGCTGCAGACGGCGCTGGACCGTCTGGAGCCGCGTCCTCTCGGGCGGCCTCCGCTGCCAGGCTCACCGCACGACTTGCGCGTTGCGGACCTGGAAGCCGAAAACCTGCGCTTGCAGTTGGAGTTGAAGGCGGCCGAGGTCCGCCGCGAGTTGGCAGAAGAACTGCCGCGGTTGGCCAAGTCCCCCGAGGTAAATCCGGCTGCGAAGCCGGGGGAAAAAACGACTGCGCGGTCGCGGAAGCGGCATCGCAAGCGCTTACAACAAAACACGAATCACCCCGATCCATGAATGCTTGCAACTGTCAACCCCTGAAGCGCGGCTGGCCCGCCCAGCAGCCCCGGCGTGAAGCCGAGCGCAATGCACGCCAGCATGCCGTGGCCTTCGACCACTGGGCCATGCAGCAAGGGGTACGGCAGCGCGTGGCGGCCCAGCAGCTTGGCTTGGCGCCCGGCACCTTGGCCTTCTGGGAACATCGCTGGCACGTGGACTATCTGGAGGCCCGCCCGTTGGGCCGTCCTTGCCATCGCAGCCGCCGGCAACTCCGTAACCAGGCCATCGATTTCATGCGCTACGTGGGAGCGGGCGTGAGCGTGGCCGCTGTGCAAGCCACCTTCCCGGACCTGGCCCGCCGCGAGACCGAAAACCTCCGGAATCGCTTCCGCCGCCTCTGGAAATTAGACCACCAGCGCGCGGTCCACGTTCTCCATTGGCACCACCCGGGAGCGGTGTGGGCCATGGACCATGGCGGCCCACTGCCGGCCATCGATGGCCGCTGGCCGTACCTCCTCGCCGTTCGCGACCTGGCTAGCGGCTGCGAGCTCGCTTGGCTGCCGGTCCTGGATGAAACGGCGGAGACGACGATCAGCGTCTTGCAATGGTTGTTCCTCGAACATGGTCCGCCGTTGGTGCTGAAGTCGGACAACGGTTCGGGATTCATTGCCGAGGCGATGGGCCGCTTCCTGGCTCGCTGGGACGTCCGCCCCCTCTTCTCGCCGCCCTACACGCCGGAGTACAATGGATCGATCGAGGCGGGCAACGGCGCATTGAAGACCCGCACCCACGAGCAAGCGGCCCGCCAGGGCCGCAACGGTCCCTGGACCGCTGACGACGTCGAGGCGGCACGACGCATGGCCAACGAAACGACTTACCCGCGCGGCCCGCTGGGCCCAACACGACAGGAGTGCTTCGGCGCTTCGCCACGGATCACGCTTGAGGCGCGTGCGGCCTTCGGCCGCACCGTCGCGCACGAGCAAACCCAAGAACGCCTGCAGCAAGGCTACCCTTTGGACACGGACCTGGGCCATGCGGCCCAGGCACAAATAGACCGTGCAGCAATCCGCCGCGCTCTCGTCGAGCACGGCTACCTCACTTTCACCCAGAGGTCAATTACTCCATCAATTAAATCTCAAAATTCGTTGAAAATTTCGTAGGCCGCACAAAGCACTTGCTCAGGAGAACGAAAAGCTTATCCAAGAGTTGCAGAAGATTGACAAAGATGACCCTCGCCTGATTTTCCTGGAAGCTCAGCAAAAGATCCTCGATAAGTTATTGGCAAGCGATCATTTTGCCAAGGATGCGAAAGCAGCCGACTGGCTCGCCGACATACTTACGGTCTTCATGAAGTCTCTTGAGAACGCAGTCCAAGCAAACATCGCTGGCATGGTGCGAGGGCGACAACTTGTCCGGGTACCGCCTGGAGATATGCTCCAGTTCATGGACGGGAAGAAAGCTGGCCCCTGGTGGGCGGCCTACGACGAGAAAGCAAAAGGTGAGTACGACGGTCAGACTATCAAAACCAGAACCGAGAAGGAGATCTACGGAATGGTGATGGCCGAGAAGCACATTCTTGGTGATCTGAAGGCCGCTCTTCTTTACCACGGGGCAGGGACAGATGCAGATTGGAAGACTATTGGGAATTACGTTCAGGAGGCTATAAAGGAGATAATCGAGAGTTCGGGCCTGATCCGGTACCTCGGCGGAAAGACGGGGGTTAACAAACTTGGCGAAAAGTTAGGATTCGCACCCGACATTCAAAAGGGTGCTCGCATAAGATGATGTTACGCGGGGAGTGTGGGGCAGCCATATTGGTCGAGGTTTCGCCAGAACTCTTCCCAGCGGCCTGTGGTGAGTCGCAGCGCACGTATCGACAATACGGCGAGAGCGCCGTCGTCCTTCCAACGCGAACCCGATTTGCATAAGCGGTGCTTGATCAAGGTCTTGCATGCCGCTTCCGTCACGCCGCTGCCGATCGGCCAGTTCCGCTGCACCGAATAAGAGTATTTCATCCGTTCCTTCTGGTTTTGGAGGTAGGTGATCGTCGCCAGGACCGCCTTCGCATCTTCCGCGTTTTTCAGCGGCGTCGTGGAAAGAAATTCATCCAGGACCGAAAGCAAACGACTCACCGCTCCCTGCTTGTGCTTCAATTGATGAAGCTGGTTTTCCAGCCACGCTTCTCTTTCTGCTTTCTTTTTCGCTCCCTTGAACACCACCATCGCCGCCTTGCCCACGTACTCGCTGGCATGGTAAAAGTCCAATGTCTGGTGGTCCGTCAACGGTTTCAGGTAGCTCCAGTTGTCTGCCGCGCCGTCGCCCAGACCGATATACGGCACGTTCGGATAGGCATTCTTCACGCGCTCCACCTCGCGTTGGAATTTCGCGTGGAACTTTTCTTTCCCGTACTCTGGGGTCGCGCTTGCGTAAATCGTATGCAGGCGTTCCCCTTGGGCGTCGTAAAACGCGATCGTTCCCGTCATCGCCACCCGCCACCCGTCCTCTTGCAAAAGCATGCATGTTCCATCAACGCCGATCGCGATGGAGGCACACGGATGCTCGAACTGTGGCAATGCGTAGCTCCAGGTCTCTTCTTTCGCAACGGCATAGGCACCGACGATGTCGCCCAGCGACTTGACGTATCGCTTGGAAATCTTTCGATGCTGGCATTCCAATAAATCGGCGACAACCGCATCGGCTCCGGCTTCCGCGTATTTGTAGGAGACCAACTTGGCAAATCTCGGCGTGGCGTTGAGAACCAATCGGGCACTCTCTTCGAGCGGGCAGAACGTTTTGCCCCCTTCGGACGTTTGATAGACATGCCGAAGCACGGAGACGCTGCCGTAAGGCGTTTCGTAATCTTGAGCGAACTGCCCCTTGCTGGTCATGCGGACCGAACCGAGTTGGATGGGACTTCCATCGGTATCGAACCGCTCGAGATTCTTTTCGGTGGCCAGCAGGCCGACTTCGTTAAGCGCATCCTGGATCGCTTCTTCGGCCCGAAGCATGGAGCCGGTCAGCGGCAAGGTGACCTCGATGGTGATGGAATTATGAGCTTGGCGAGTGATTTGTGCGGTCATGTCATTTCCTCCGTGAAAAGTCCCGCGACGACAACTTTGTCTGGGCGACGGCACCGATACTTGGTAAACTATCCGAGTATCCTTCGGATTCCAGGACGGAAGCATAACCTATTCATCGACGTTTGTCTACATCATTTTATGCGAGCACCCATTCAAAAGATGCGGGACGAGATGCGAGAAGGCGTGAAGAAGATACTGAAGGAGACTTACGGGATAGATCCAGAGAAGAATCCCCACGAAGGTGCCGGAAAGCGAATCAGAAAGGATTACGAGGACCATTTACGCAGGCGCTAGATCTGCGTTAGAAAGGGCGACACGCATGAGCGTTGTTCTTTTATTCTGCGTGGCCGTTATAGGCTCGGAAAGCGAAAACCCCAAGTGGAGCGTTCAGGTCTCTCACCAAGGCCATGAGCCGATCGCCACCATAGCAGTTTCCCCAGACGGAAAACTGCTCGCAACAGGCTCCCGCTTGACAATCGCCATTTGGGATTTACCTGGCAGGAAGGTGTTGAGGTCGTGGTCATTACCTGGCCACGACGCTGATATTGCGTGTGTGGCATTTTCTCCCTCGGGCAAGCTCTTGGCGTCTGCTCTCCTGGGGAGTGAAATGACGATTAGCTTATGGCGGGTTTCCGATGGAAGGCTTGTTCGGGCACTAAAAGGGCATGACGAAAGGGTAACGGGACTAGCGTTCTTAGGTGCGGACGGTCAAATGGCATCATGTAGTGCAGACAAGACCGTCCGTATATGGGACGTGGATAATGGACGCTTACTTCAGACGTTGGCTCAGGCAGATTCCATTCGATGCCTTGCTTATGTGCCAAACAAGAAGTTGTTGGCATGGGGACGGTATGATGGGACCGTAACGCTTTGGGACTCCGAGAAAGGTACTAAGGTGCGGGACCTGCTGGCCGGCAACTTTCCAGTTCACTCTATCGCATTTAGCCCAGACGGTTCGATGCTTGCAGCGGCGGGCCATGATCCTAAGCAGTTTGCGGCCACCGATTATTCTGAAGTGACTCCGGGCAAGGAATCGGTAGGTCTGCCCAAAGTCTCTAAGCAGTCTGGTGACGTAGCATTGTGGAGCATTGTGACGGCAGCACGCCTTTGTACGCTCCAGCATCCATGGGTAAATGTTGTATGCTTTTCACCTGATGGCAGAAGGCTCGCCACGGGTGGTTACGACAAATCGGTAAGACTTTGGGACGTGAAGGGATGCAAGCTTAAGGCAACGCTCGATGAACTTGGTAAGGATACAACGTTCATCGGTACTAGGTTCGTCCAAGAGTTGCCTTGGGGGATAGGCTCCGTGAAATCACTTGCATTCGCACCGGACGGAAACCTCTTGGTTTCGGGCGGAGGAACTTCAGTCGGCATACGGCGATTGGGCGAGTTACTTTTCTGGAATATAGATGGTCTGGAAAGATAACCAATTCAACGTTGTGCGTTGGTTACGGTCGTCTAGACCAGTGCCCTGGTCCAGCGGACCGAGATAACCGAAGATGCTGAGAACAATCGCCGTTGTCCCCCCCCCCCCCCCCCCGACGCCCTCGCCAGCCGGTTCCCACGACCTCGGTTGTTGACGCTACGCTTATCGTCATCCGTTATCCAGTTGCCATCGTTACCAAAAACGAAAGAACGTCTAACACTAATCGTTGACTGTGTTAGACGTTCTCTCTTTTCGGTCTGCACGCCCGCAATGAATTGCAGGAGTATCACGCCTCTCCGATGGCATTCAATAAGGCCAGGAATTCCGCTTCGTTATCCGTCGAAGTGACTTTGGGCAACTCGAATAGTGCCAGGAATTCGTCGGTGAGCGGTGGATCGTCCTTGCGATATTTCGCATTCATTTCATCCCAGTTGACGATGACGCCGTTCTCGTATTTTGCTGGGATAACATCCGCAAGGCATCGGCGGTAACGCTCCCGCATCTCTTCCTTCGACGGATTCAGAGGGATGTCGCATGCCGGGCGATCTCCATTTCGTTTCCCGTTCTGCTCAACGGGGACGAGCGATGCAAGGGTGTCTTGGTTGGCGTCAATCGCCGCTCGGATCGTGGGTGTGAGGCGACGCGAAGGTCGCATACGTTGACAATCGCCAGATCGTTGCAATCGCTCGCCGCAGCTCTCGATTTCGTCGACGCGTGGTGAGATCGATGATGAGCGGGTGGGTAACACGTGCGACTGTAGGGAACGGACTCCGTGCCGTTCCGTTAGGCTGGAACGGCACGGTGTCCGTTCCCTACAGGCCGCCAGACTGTTACCCTGGTTTGAACCATGCGCCGATTCCCCCACTGATAACAAATGCCGACTAACTCGTTCGAGGCAAATTCGTTGCGAAGTGCCAAGATTTTTCTTGACATCTCCTGCCCAATTGGCCGCAAACCGTCGTGCAATCGGCAGTTCCATTAGACTGCAATGGCACCTGTGGGCACGTCAAGGGAAACCAAAAAGCAAAAGGGGACGTCATTGGTATTGAAAAGCAAAACGGGACATCGAAAGCGCCGGTCAAAACCGGCATGGAGTAGCGGATGAAAGAGCCGTATAGAAAAGGAGTAGCGAACCGTTCTAGCCCCGAGTCATGCGCCGGCGGTGGTAACATCGCGGGTGAAGCGTTGACAGGGGCACACGCAGGCCAGCCATTGAGCTCCGAAATCATTTTTCCGGCGTGCCGACCTTGTGATGTCAAGGGGAAGGCAACACCATGAGCGACGATAATCGCAAGCCGCCCGTGGACGCCGCGGAGTCTGAGACCCTGCGCATGCGTGAAAACTCTATGCACGGGAACCGGGAGACCCTGGATACTCCCGCGCCGCAAGACGCGGGACGGTCGGGAAAGGTATTATGCCGCACACCGGACATGCACGTTTCCAGGGAGTCGGACGGTCTCATAGTACCCGAGAAGCGGGCGAACAATGCTGGCCCGAAGGCGGCGGCGGAGTCCGTGGAGGGAAGGGGGCCAACCAAGAGGAACGCCGAACGAACCTTACTCTTGCCGGACACAGAGCCGGGAACGGGTGGAATCGGATCGCAGGGCGTACGAGCAGGGCAAAGCGGAGATCCCGCCGGAGCCCTGGTCGTAATTACTCGAGGTAGGAGCCGTATGAAGTAGTGCTTCACGTACGGATCTGTGCGGGGGGCCGCCCGCAAGGGCGGTCCCTACCGCAACCGCCAAATTTCGACAAGACAGGAAGGATGGTTAGACAGATCGGCAGCAGGAATGCAAGCGGGACAGGTGAAAGCGCCGGGAAAAACCGGCATGGAGTAGCGGATGAAAGAGCCGTACAGGAAAGGACCAGCGATCCATCCTGACCCCGAGTCATGCGCCGGCGGTGGTGACACCGTGGGCGAAGCGTTGACAGGGGCAGACGCAGGCCAGCCATTGAGCTCCGAAATCAGTCCTTCGGCGTGCCGACCACATACCTGTGAGGGGAAGGCAACATGAGCAGTGACGGTACCCGCGAGCCGCTGCGCGACGCCGAGGAGTCTGAGACCCTGAGCATGCGTCGAAACTCTGTGCGCGGGAACCGGGAGACCCTGGAAACGGCAGCAACTCGCAGGCCGCTTTATGCAGCCGTAGCATGCTGTGCATCTTTGCCATATAGACGCGACTGTTCTGTCGTAACACGGTAGGTGATGAACTGATCCCAGAGGTCGTTGAGGTAGATGGCTCGCAGCGAGAGGATTGCTTGAGCCCCTTCCAACTCCCAACGCATCCCGGCGCGCTCCATGCGGTCCTTCACCAGGTGCTTGCAGGCGCCTTCCGCCACGCCACTGGCAATCGGGTAGCCTGCCGCCAAGTATTCGTCATAGCGCATGTGTTCCTGGTTGTTTTCATAGTACGTAATCGCGGACTCCACGGTGGTCTTGTTCGCCCCCTTCAGCTTGTAGGCCTTCACCAAGGGACGGAGGTTGCGCAGCACGTAACCGACCTTGCCTTGCAGCAGCATGCGCAGATGATGCGTCACGAATTCTCCCGCCTCCGCACTCTCCTCCGCATACAGGCAATGGGCCACCTCCCAGAGCCGTTTCAACGCGTGGAACAGGTCCAGAATCCATATGGCCTCGGGAAACCATTCTGCCGCCAACTTCCACAACTGGCGTTCCCCATCCATGACACAGATGCACGGCTTCTTGTTTGCCGGGTCCCGCCGACAACACTCCATAAGAATCTCGAAGAACAACATCGGTGCGGCGGCCAACACCTCCCCTTCCTTAAACCGGGTCATCTCTGCCCACACATGCTTGTGTTGCGGTTCGGGCCGCTCCCGGGCACGCTTTCGCCGACGCACCTCGTCGATCACGTCTTCGGCAGTACGAGGGAAGCGGGCTTGGGTGTAAACCGATCCCACATACGCCATCTGTTTTTTCCCGGGGCGCTCCCCGCTGCTTTTCTCTTGCCCCGCCAAACGCTCGACCGGAGGCGAAGAAGGCGCCTCTTCCTCGACAGCCGTGATTCCTGCCGTTTCCGCGCCTGCGGCATTTCCTCCCTTTTCTCCCACCCCAGCTTCAGACTCTGCTCGCAACCGCGCCGCCAACGTCCGCCGCATGGGCACACCCTTGCCATCGGCCGTTATCACCAGCAGTTCCTCCTCTTCTTCGGCAGGAGGAACCGCTTCGCCGCGAAAGTCGTCCACGTACTGCGACATCTCGCGACTCATGTGCTCCGCCGTGCGAACACTCACCGTGGTCCCCAACCAGGCACGGAGCGACTCCACCGATCCCCCAAAGGCGTCCTGGATGCACAACCGCTGCAACCAGTCCTCCAGAACATAGGAATTCTCTCCAGCGGGCAATCCCAAGGTCGCGTCCAGGGGCGACCATCCAATCGCTTGGCCTTCCCGAGTCCCGTAGACTCGGCGGCCGATCAGCAATTCCCCGAAAATCGACAAGTACCGCTTCTCATGCGGCTCGGGCAGGCGCGCAACGTCTCCCCTTCCCGTTCTACGGTCTCTCCCCGATCCCCATCCCCATGGGCCTCCACGAAGGACCGTAAAAACTCCAGGCACATGGTCATAGCTCGCGGAAACATCCCGCGTTCCACTTCGTCGAGGCGTCGCCCTTCGCTCAGCGCTTGCTTCAAAAACTCGTGCATCCGCTCAAATTGCTCTTGGGCCTTGAAAATATCCAGTTCTTTTGTTGAAATCATAGTTGGACCTCTGCTAGCAGAATTTGTGGAAACATGAATTACTCACCTGTTAGCATGAGGTCTTTTTCTTCTGCTATCAAGCCCTCCTCCCCGCCGTAAGTCCTTGTCCTACAATGCTCTTAGCGCTAGAGGAAGGCGAGTCACTGCCCTGGAAACTCCCGCGCCGCCAGGCGCAGGACGGTCCGGAAAGGCACTTTGCCGCACACCGGACATGAACGTTCTCATGGAGTCGGACGGTCTCATAGTACCAAAGAAGCGCGCGAACAAAGCCGGCCTGAAGGCGGCGGCGGAGTCCGTGGAGGGAAGGGGACCGACCAAGGGAAACGTCAATCGAACCTTACTCGCGCCGGACACAGTGCCGGGAAAAGCGTGGAGTCGGATCGATGGGCTTAGGAGCCGAGGCACGGCCGAACACACGCTATGCCGCTGATCGTCACTACCCGAGGTAAGAGCCGTATACGGGCCCGAGTGTCAAGGGCCTTGGGTAAGCTCCTCAAGTACGGCTGATAGCGGGCGCGGAGTTGTTCGACGTGGACCTTGACTTGTTCGTCGGTCGTGGGAGGCGGCGACAGATTAACGGCTGGTGCGTCGGCGGCATTCGCAACTTTGACATGACACCAGCATAGCCCAGGGCCTTGTCATGCCTGCCAGAACCCTTCGGCGACAAACCGACAGATGTGATCTTGATTGGTGGAATTCGGCTTGTCAATCGCCCCCGTGTGGTCGAGAAACCCTGCCCTGCACCACGACTTGCCGGATTGCCAGATTGACATTCTTTTCATCGGCTGTTAGGGTGAGCTTTCCGGCCTGTTGTGTCCTGCCGATCGTTTTTCTGCTTTCTCGGGCGAACCTTTCCTATTCCGTGCTATCAGGAGACTTGCCATGCGGGTGTCGTATTTGTTGGGCGTGGGTTCGTGTGCCTTGGCGGCAACCATGATTGCGGCGCCGTCGGCTGCGGAGCCGGTGCAGACGGCGTTGACTGCCGATGCCGCCACCGTGGGGCTGTGGCGATTCCGCGAGGGCCAGGGCGAACGGGTGGCCTGCGAAGTGAAAGCCCCGCCGGCCATCTTGCATGGCGCCACCTGGGTGCCCGGCCGCGAGGGCTACGCCCTGGCCACTGACCGGGGACACGCCGCAATCGCCGACGATCCGGCGCTTCGCCCCGAGCGGGCCCTGACCGTCGAAGTCTGGGTCAAGCTCGCGCGGCCGGGCGGCGACCTGTTCTGCAAGAATGGCGTGTACATGATTCGTCTGGGCAACAGCAGCTTGACGGGACTGGTGGGCGTGGACGGCGCGTGGCGCACCATCCAGGGATCCGGGCCGGTGCCCGTCGGTCGCTGGACCCACCTGGCCCTGACCTACGATTCGGCCACGCGGACGGCGGCCATTTACGTCGACGGCGTGCTGGACGCCAAAAAGCAATTCCCGGAGCTCACGCCGGGGCTGCTGAACCAGAGCAAACCGCCGCTGCTGTTGGGCACCAACGACTGGAACCCGCTGGGCAAAGAGGTGGACGGCAAGATCGACGCGCTGCGGATCTCGAACATCGCCCGCACCTTCGAGCCGCTTTCACGGCGCGCGAGGCGGCCCCCGAGCGTAAGCCCGCCGGGCACCATGTCGGGCACCATGTACCCATAGTCGTGGTCGGCGGCAATCTGGTGCCCAACGGCGACTTCGAGTTAGGGTTGATGGGCTGGCGGCTGGCCGGCGAGGGAGACGCCAATCTGCTCTGGGGCACGGATTCGAAAGACCCGGCCAGTGGACAGCTCTGCTTGCGGACGCTGGCGGGGGCCGAAGCAAGCAGCGACTTGCGCGAGCAAGGGCCGCAACAGGCATTGCTCTCGCGGCCGATTGCGGCGCAGCCCGGCATGCGCTACACGCTCAGCGCCCGCATGCGAGCGGATGCCGCCGGCCGCAAGGCCTCGATCACGGCCACTGCCGTCGGCGGGGGCGGAGGCGGCCGCGGTAATCGCGGGCAGTCCTTGAGCCAAAGTGCCGAGTTGGGCACGCAGTGGAAGCTGCTCTCCCGCTCCTTCACGCTTCCCGACGACTGGACCGCGCCTTCCCTGTGCGTGCGGATCGACCCGCCGCCGCGAGGGGCAACTGTGGGTGGACGACGTGCGGCTGATGGCCGGCGAGGGGGAGGGCGGCTTGACGCTCCGCGACAAGATCGGCGTCGCCGCCAAGGCGGAGTCCGTGGGCAACCTGTTCTTCGCAGGCCGCCCCGCGGAGGCGCCGCTACGGATCGTCAACACGGACGCCAAGGGCCATCGCGTCGAGGTCCGCACGAGCATCGTGGATTGGGAGGCAAGCAGCTTCCGGCCGCGACATGGGTACGATGCCCGTGGGCACGTTCGACGTGCCGGCCGGCGGCGCAAGGAGGCGACTCTGCCGATCGACACCGGCCGGCGCGGGACCTTCCGCCTGGGCTTTGAGCTGAGCTGCGAAGGCCAAACCTGGCGGCAGGCCGCCGAGTTGAAGTACGCCGTCATCGTTCCACTGATGGGCGTGGGAAACGCCAAGGATTCCGTCTTCGCCATGAATACGCACATGGAACGGGAGCCTACGGCCCACCTGGCGCGCAACATGGAAGTCCTCTCGCAGTGCGGCGTGAAGTGGATCCGCGGCTGGTGGGGCTGGGGCATGTGCGAGAAAGAACGGGGCAAGTTCGACTGGAGCGAATACGACCGCCAGTTCAACGCGGTCGCTGCCGCCAAGATGCGGATCATGCCCATCCTGCTGCGCTACTACTCCTCGTACGAACAAGCTTGGACCGGCCCCATTTCGCGAGCGGCCGGGTTCCGGCCAGTCGCAGGCCCCTATCCAGGAGTGTCCCTACGACAGCGTGCTGCCCGAGTGGAGCGTGTGGGTCGGCAAGATCGCCGAGCGCTACCAAGGCCGGATCACCGCCTACGAGATCTGGAACGAGCCGACGATGGGCAGTTCCCCGCACGGGGTCTTGACGCCGCAGCAATACGCGGGTTTGCTGAACCATTCCACGCCGGTGATCCGCCGGCAGGACCCGCAGGCCAAGGTCGTCGGTTTTGCCGGGGTGCCGCTTGTCCTTCATGAAGAACACGCTGGCCCTGGGCACGGCCTCGACGATGGACGTGGTGAGCGAGCACTCCTACAGCCAGATCGAGCGGCCGGAGGCGAACCTGCCCAAGCAGACCGCGGCCGTGCGGGCCATTCTGGCGGCCAACGGTGGCGACAAGCCCATCTGGCACACCGAGCAAGGCGTCGGCGGCGACGACGACGGCTACATGGCTCCCTCGCTCTGTGAGGCCGACGTGGCCGCGCTCTACACGCGAAACCTGGTCACGCTCCGCGCGTTGGGCATCGGCAAGTACTTCTGGTTCTCGGCCCAGACTAGCCCGACCTACGGCTGGGCCGTTTTCTATGAGAATTACATCCCCCGGCCGCGGCTGGCGGCTTTGAACGCCTGCGCCTCCTTCCTGGAGGGCGCGGCCTACCGGCGGTCCTTTGCGCCGGGCAAGCATGCCTTCGTCCATCTCTTCGAGGGCGACGGGCCGGTGTGCGTCGCCTGGAACTTGAACGCGCCGGCGCGGCTGCTGCTGCCGAGGTCCGTCGAGTCGTTACGGGCCTTCGACCTGATGGGCAATGAAGTGCCCGTGGCGGCCGGACACCACGGCATCGAAGTGTCGCTTCCGGCGGAGCGCCCCACCTACCTGCGCTGCCGCGGCGGAGATCGTGCGATGCTGGAAGAGGCCCTGGCGGCGGCCACGATGATCGACCTGGACGCGGTGACCGTCACGGCGCGGCCCGCCGCGACCCGGAGTACCGGGTGCCCCGGCGTCCAAGTGACGCTCACCGGCCGCTCGCGTACCGCGCAGGACGGCGTGGTCGAGGTCTTGCCATCGGCCGCAGCAGCCCCGGCCGAGTGGCCGGCGCCCCGGCACTTCCACTCGCTGGCCTGCGGAGAGAGCCAGTCGTTGCATTTTGTGCTGCCGGCCAACGCTACGGCCCGTGAGGTCCGCGTCCGCGTCGGCGACCGCGACATCCAAGAACTTCATGCCGCATGCACCGGCGACTAGTGAGCGTGAGGGAAGTATCGAGTTGCCGGCCATCCGTGCGGTGGATAGGATGAATGGTAGTGTTGGCTGACGGCACCAATGCCCTGGGGAAACGGAGGATCGTATGCTGCGAGGTCTGCGCGATACGGTATTGCTGATGGCAACCCTGCTGGCCGGCATGGCCATGCAACCAAATGTTGCAACGGCAGTCGCAAAAGAGGCAATCCAGTCACGGCCGAACCGGAAGCTGACGGCGATCCCCGAGAACACCTGGGAAAAGGTGGCTGGCTTCGCCCCCGCCTCCATCGGTATCCTGGCTTACTCGGGTGGCGTCTTTGATTCGGACCACCACCAGTTCCTCATCTTCGGTGGCGGGCACGCCGACTACTGGGGCAACGAGGTCTGTGCCTTCTCCCCGGCAACCCTCACCTGGAAAAGGATGTACGAACCCGATGCCAAGGCCCGCTATACCAACGGCAACATCGACAATACCAAGGGCAAGCTCAAGGACAGCGACAAACCCTATACCCGCCACACGTACAACCAGCTCTGCTTCGTCGCCGGTTCCGCCACAATGTTCATTTTTGGCGGCTGTGGCCCCGGTTGGGGCGACATCCGGCCCACTTGCCCCGCACCGCCGGACTGCTGGAGCTATTCGCTGGCGGAGAACAAGTGGAACCTTCTCTACGCCGGGCGGGGCACACCCGGCGGCTATGCGATGGCCTGCTGCTACGACACAAAACGCAACGTCATCTGGGCCTATGGGCATGAGAGCCGATTGTCGCGGTTCGACCTCACGACCAAGACCTGGTCCACCCGGACGGTCCATCCCGCCATCGACTACCTCGGCTTGTACAACTTTCACATGCTGTACTTGCCCAAGGATGACAAGATCCTCCTCGTTGGGAACGACACTTGCACAATCGACCTCAATACGCTGGTCTCGCACCACCATTCCCTGAAGAACGCCAGCGGTAAGGCTGGCCTCGCCTATCTGCCTGACCAGGACTCCGTGCTCTACGTTTCGTTGCCGGGCGGTGAAACCGGCTCGGAGTACCGGACGGAGGTCTTCGACTGCGTCAAGACCCAATGGCAGAAGGTCCAGGTCAAAGGGCTGGCCGCTCGTGGCGCGGTGTGGAACCGGTTACACTACGATCCTGTGGACAACGTCGTCTTGCTGGTGGTGGATTCGGGCGTCTGGGCCTACAAGCCGCCCAGACAGTTCTCGGGCACCCCCGGGCAATGACGGGAACGCGGTAATTCTGACAAACACTGGATTCTGCGCATGCCGCCATCCATCTTCGACCTTTTGGAGAGCCTTCTCAAGCAGCACAGCATCACATTCCAGGTGCTGCGGCACGAACCGGTCTATACAAGCGAGGAAGCTGCCCGCATCCGCGGTACACCGCTGGCCAGTGGAGCCAAGGCCCTGATCGTCAAAGGCGAAGACGGCTTCGTCATGTTCGTTGTCCCGGCCGACCGGAAGCTCGACAGCTACGCCGTCCGGCGTGCCAAGGGCTGGAAGAAACTTCGGTTTGCCACGCGCGAAGAAGTCTTGGAGTTGACCGGCCTCACCCCCGGCTCGATCCCGCCCTTCGGAAGCCTCTTCGGCCTGCCAACGCATTGCGACGAGCGGCTGGGCGACAACGACGTGATCAACTTCAACGCCGGAGACCATGGCATCTCGGTGAGCATGCGGTATGCTGGCTACTTGGTGGTCGAGAGGCCGGAACTGGGAAAGTTCGCAGAGTAGAAGGAGGCGGAAATGAAATGTACACTGAGTTGCTACGATTTCGATCCAGAAGACGACACCGAGATCCCGTTCTGATCGAGGTTCCCATGGCCATTACTTGCCCCCGCTGCGGATCGGAGTTCGATGCCACGCTGTTCCAGTTCGGCCATCGAGTCCGGTGTACTTGCGGCGCCGAAGTCGAGTATCCGGGAACGGATCTGCGGGCTGGCCACGTTGTTGGCCCTGGTGAAGAAAAGGCGATTTCCCACGAAGATCGCTGCATCGGCAGCATGCAGGCCGCATCCAGCGAACCTCAACAAGATTCCAAACGGCTGGCTCGGATACGCGCGTTCGGCAGCGGAACAGCTTGTCACGGATCTGGACCGGGCCCGGCAGTTCACCGGCCAATGGGCAGACACGAAACTGACGGAAGTCTTGGTCGATGCGGCACTCTCCGCCAGCCTGCACCGACTGGCTGAGACGGGCTGCTGGGGCGAGGCCAACCGGCTGCCGTCCCAGGAATTTTGGCGGGTCGCCGGATCGCTGTTGGAATTGGGCTCGCTGCAACGCCATGCCCGGCTGAAGCCTCGCGGCTATGCGGGCGATTACCAGATGCTTCACTGGATCTGGACGGATTACTGCTGCGATCATCCTCTGGGCTGGGCCTTTGATCGTTACTTCCAGCGTCAGGCCGCGCCGCAAGCGGTACGCTGCCGTACGCAGCAGATAGCCGTGGCCCTGGTCGCACACTGCCTACAGGCGGAGGCTCCAAAGTACCGTGTCGTCAGCGTCGGATCGGGACCGGCCACCGACATTTCCCAGGCCCTGGCCGTGTTGCCGGAGAATCGTCGCCCAAGCCTGCAAGCTACTCTCCTCGATCTGGACCCCGAGGCCCTGGAGTTCAGCCAACGGCAGGTCACACCGCTGTTGCGGCCAGGGGCACTGCGTTGTCTTCGAGAGAACCTATTTCGCCTGCCGCAGAATCCCAACGTGGAAAACCTCTTGGGAACCCCCGACTTTCTGATCTGCTCCGGCCTGTTCGACTACGTGCCCGACGAGACAGCCACAGCGATGCTGCGCTTGTTCTGGAGGCGTCTGGCTGAAGGTGGGGTCCTGCTGGTCGGGAATTTTGCTCCGCACAACCCGACGCGGGCTTACATGGAGTGGATCGGCAACTGGTACTTGACGTATAGGACGGGCAGCGACATGGAGCGGCTGGCAGCCGGGGCAGGAATTTCCCAGGGCAGGTTCTCCGTCGGCGCCGAAGCCCTGGGTGTGAACTTAATCCTAATCGTACGGAAATGAGCGTTTCCACAACCGTATTCCGTTTCAGCAGGAGGAACTGCCATGCGACTGACCATTGGCCTGCTGCTCTTTTCTCTGGCGGTCAACATGAGCCGCGAGACATCCGCCGAGCAGACCAGGCGACCCGACAACACTGCCATCGTCCGAGGTGACAACCGGCTGGTCGCTCGAACCCTCGCGGAGATCGACCTGATATCGGCCGCTTTCAGAAGAAATCCAGGAAATAGAACTCTGTTATTAGCCCCAGATCCAGGAGGTGAACTTGATGCCCCGTCAGGAACTCATGGTGAGTGTAATCGTCATCGTATTGACGCTGGCCGGCGCGTTGGCCCCGGCGGCGAAGGCCAGTGACGGTGGGCAAAGGGGACCGCCGGCCCACCTGGCGCCCCTGAAACTCGTTCCGAAGCCGGTCGATTCCGCCGTAGAGCGGCGCGCTCATGCTCAGCCCACGGTGCCGGCAGGCGCCAAGGAGATTCCCTACGTCGAAACGATGCCCGAACCGGCGCTGACGGATGCGGAGAAACAGCGGGGCTACGTGCTGTTTGCCCGTCCCACCGTGGAACCCATCTACCCGAACACTCGCCCACGGCCGGACGAACGGCTGGAGGCCTTGGTCGCCTTCGCTGCGCCTGGTCAGTTCGAGCCGTTGACTCTGGCTCTATGTCCCGTCCGCCGGTTGGTAAACCTGAAGGTCCGCGTTTCACCGCTGGTGTGCTCCGCGGGCGAAATTGCGGCCGACCGCATCGACGTGCGGCTCGGCACCTATTGGAATGTCGGCTATCCGTCCTACACGACGATCAAGACGTATCGCCGTACCCCGGAACTCCTGGAGCGCGTGACGGTCCACACCTCGCCCGCCGGTGAGTGCCAGCGGTACTGGCTGACGATCCATATTCCCGACGACGCCCGACCGGGCCTTTACCTGGGGACGGCGACCGTCTCGGGATGACGGGTTCGACCGGGCACTCAGCATCCCGATCGCCCTGCGGGTAATGGGTTTTCGCCTCCAGAAAGACGCAGCCAAGCACTACTCGGCCTATTTTTACACGCGGAACAAGTCCCTCTATCATGGGCGGAGCGAAGCGTTCATTCGCAAGGCTGCCGACAACGATTACCGGGCGATGGCCGACTTTGGTTTGGATATGTTGCCGACGCTTTACCTGAGCTGCGAGGATGGCAAGCGGATCGTCGTGCGTGACACCGACGAAATCCCCCGGATGCTCCGGGCAGGATTACGGGGACCGGCGCCGGTTACGGCCGACAATGTGATCCACCGAGTCTATCGGGACACGACGCCTGGGGGAAGAGTCGAGAGCCACTGGCGCGTGAGTCCGCTGCCGCCGCCAGCGTTTTACGACCGCATCACGAGGTTGTTCCGGGCGTTGGAGGTCGAGCGCAAGACCAAGGGGTGGCCGGAGCTGATTTGCTGCCCTATCGACGAGGTCGATTCGTCGTGCAAGGAGTTTGGTGTGAAGGTCTACAAGGCCGTCAAGGCCGCTGGATTAAAGACCTACGCGACCAAAGACCCTGTGGAGCCCGATGCGGCTGCCTATGCCCCTTACCTTGACATTTGGTGCTCCCAGCCATACTCCGTGCCATTTGAGCGGATCGTTGCCCAACAGCGCTATGAATACTGGTGCTACCCGAACCACAATGCGGGCGAGATCAAAGATCGTTTGACCATGTGCAAAGGTGGCCGGATGACCTACGGATTTGGCTTCTGGCGGAGCGGTTATACTACACTGATCCCCTGGCATTGGTGTTGGACGTGCGACACTGACCAGTTCGACTATCTGCGCGGAGGTTACTCGGGCTGCGGGCAACGGATGGACGAAGACGGCGAAGTTATCCCGGCCACTTACTGGTCCTGCTTCCGCGAGGGTTTTGACGATGCCCGCTACCTCTATACGCTCCAGCAGGCGGTCGCCCAACGGCAAGATTCCACCGATCCGGCCTGCCGGGCCGCGGTTCGCCAGGGACGACGAATCCTGCAAGCGACGTGGGATTCCATTCATGTCCAACCGAAGTATCTGGCCACAGGCATGTGGCCTTCGGAAGAGTTCGACACCATCCGCTGGTGCCTGGCGGCCACGACCGAGCGACTGCTCCGGTATCCTGCCAGTAGCAAGGCAACGGCCCCATCGGTCTTGATCGCCACGACGGCCACGCCTTCGGACAAGACGGAGGTTCCGTCGCCGTTCGAGTCGGCTGCCAAGGCCGGGAAACTCGATACCTTCGACCTGGGCGGCGGCTTCCGCACTTGGGTCAACGGCACCGCGGAGGGGAAGATGGAGATCACCGACGACGCGAGGCATGAGAGCAAGACGGGACTCCGCTGGACGGTTACGATCGATTGGGAGCACGACGGTGGGGAAGGCGGCAAGTATCCGATCGGCTGGCCAAGGATCAGCCGGAGTTTCCAGCCCGGCGAACTGGACCTGAGCCACTACGAGTCGCTTGTGTTCTGGATACGGACCGACTCCAGCCGCGACCAGGCAGATACGAGCCACACGCCTATCGGCCTGGTGATTCGATCACACACGTTGAAACGGCCGCTTTATGGGAAGACCGTCAATCTGGGCAGACGACGGCATGCCTGGACACCCGTGCGATTCTCCGTGCCGGAGATCATGGCCGAGGCCGGCAACGGTACGGAACCGTGGAAGTCGATCAGCCTCGTGCAACTGTTCATTTCCGAAAGCAACTTTCCGCACGGGACCCGACTGGTCTTCGACGTGGGCGGAGCGTTCGCACAGCGCATGCGAGAGCCGATGTTGATTGGATTGGACGCCCCACACTACTTGTTGTTGCCTTGCCGCAGACTATCCCTGACATTTGAGGCAGCGGGCATGATGGCTGTTTCCAAGGGCAGCCACAAGATCACCGTCGCCCTGGAAAGTCCCGGTGGGGCGATCGCTGCCGAGGCCCGGCAGGATTTGGCGGCTGGAAATCGGATCACCCTCGCTTGCCCGGAGTTGGAGCCCGGGGCGTACGTGTTGCGGGCGACCATTTACGACACTCAAGGCAGGCAGTGTTCGCAATGGACACAGCCGATCATGTTGCATGCCGGGCCACTCTATTAGATCCTCCTCCGGGAAGGCGGAACACCAATCCATGTCATCTTCCGTTTTCGACCGCGTGGAGAGCCTTCTCAAGCAGCACGGCATCGTCTTCCAGGTAACACGGCACCAGCCGGTCTACACCAGCGAGGAGGCCGCTTGGGTTCGCGGCACGCCGCTGGCCAGCGGGGCCAAGGCTCTCGTCTGCAAGGGCGAAGAGGGATTCGTCATGTTCGTCCTCCCGGCCGACCGGAAGGTCGACAGTCGCGCCGTCCGGCGAGCCGAGGGCGTGGAAGAAATGTACACTGAGTTGCTACCTGGCGTTGGCGGTCGAGCACACACACGGCGTTCACGTTGTCTATGAGGTTCTGCTCACTCACCCGCACTTCGACCATTTCGCCCAGCTTGATTGGCTGTCAATGTGCCTGCTGCGGAGTACGGGATGGTTCCGGGCGACACGGTACCTTGGCCGGAGTAAAATGATTGTACGAGTATAACCGACGATGAAGAACATCCCCAAAACCGGAAAGAAGGCCCGTCCGAAAACCGCCATGAAAGGCAAACGCTTTCTGTGCGCCAAATGCCGTAAACGAAGCCCGAGGCCAGTAAAGACCCCTGCCCCATGGTACTGCACGGCCCGCCTCAAACAAATCGACGCCTTGCCACCAGGGACTGAAGCCGCCGCGGGGCCGGAGGCGGAGGTCAGTCAATGAGTAACAACGGCAAAATCGAATCGCGGTGGACGAAGCTCGGCCCGGACAAGGCTCGCTACCTTGTCGCGGGGCCGGAGGACGGCAAGCCCGTCGTCCTGCTCCACGGTGCGAGCTTCTCGTCGGCAACCTGGCAGGAAATCGGCACGCTCGACGCATTGGCGTCTGCGGGGTATCAGGCATTTGCCATCGACTTGCCGGGCTTTGGCCAGTCTCCGCCCAGCCAGCAGTTGCCGGAAAGCTGGCTGAGCGCGCTTCTCGATCAACTCAAGGTCGAGCGGCCCGTGCTGCTGGTCGCGTCGATGAGTGGTAGTTTCGCATTTCCGCTGATTACCGAGCAGCCCGAGAGGTTCGCCGGTTTCGTCGCGGTGGCCCCCGTCCAGATCAAGACCTACCAGAATCGCCTGCCGCAAATCACGGTTCCCGTGTTGGCCCTGTGGGGCGAAAACGACCACACGATCCCGCTGGCCGAGGGCGAATTGCTGGTGCGGTCCGTGGCGAAGGGCCGGATGGTGGTAATCCCTGGCGGCGGCCACGCACCGTACATGAGCGATTCAGCGAAGTTCCATGAGGAGCTGCTGAAGTTTCTGGAGACGCTGGAGACGAAGATCAACCCGTAGTTGACAAATTCCAGGCGACTTTTTCAACCCATAATGAAACGTAAAGTATTTGATCTGTTCGAGTGGCTGGGGCGGCATGAGTTCATGGTGCTGCTGGCGGTGCTGATCGTCGTGGCGGGCACCTGGGGGTTCATCGCTCTGTCTAACGTCGTGCTCGAAGGCAGAACGCAATCCCTTGATGAGTCGGTCCTTCGTGCCTTGCGGCGGTCGGACAACCCCACAATACCGATCGGTCCCGACTGGATGGCCGAAGTGGGGCGTTCTGACCGGTTTGGTCGGTTGCAGTCGCGTCTACATGGGCGTCCATCATGTCCGGGCCTCGGGATTCCAAACACGAAGCCCGCCGAGCACGGCTTGCGAACCCGACCTGGTCGTGTGAAAATCACGGGAGTGAAGATGGCAGTGCTCAAGCCATCGGAGGTAAGTAATCTCATTGACGAAAGGCCGATTACGATGAAATATGCTATTGCGTTTGCGATGGCACTGCTGTTCGCCTCTCAAGTCCGCGCCGGTGACGAAGAGTACAAGTTGGGGCCGGACTCGATGCGCCACGAGGGCATGCCCAAGGGCACCGTGACCAAGGACGTGTGGCACAGCAAGATCTACCCCGGCACGGTGCGCGACTACTATGTCTATGCGCCTGCGCAATACGACGAGAAGACACCGGCCTGCGTCATGGTTTTCCAGGACGGCCACGCCTACGTCGGCGAAACGGGCGAGTTCCGCATCCCCGTCGTCTTCGACAATCTCATCCACAAGGGTGAAATGCCCGTGACTATCGGCATCTTCATCGACCCTGGCCACCTGGGCAGCGATTCGCCTGGCAACCGCTGGCAGGCCAGCAACCGCAGCTTCGAGTACGACAGCCTGAGCGACCAGTATGCCCGCTTTCTGCTGGAGGAAATCTTGCCGGAGGTCGGCAAAAGGTACAAACTGACCAACGACCCCGAGCGGCGGGCGATTTGCGGCATTTCCTCGGGCGGCATCTGCGCGTTCACGGTAGCCTGGCAGCGGCCTGACGCCTTCCGCAAGGTGCTCAGCCATGTGGGGAGCTTCACCAACATTCGCGGCGGCCACGTCTATCCTTCGCTGATCCGCTCTTCCTCCATCAGGCCGTTGCGCATGTTTCTCCAGGACGGCAGCAACGACCTGGACAATTCGTACGGCAACTGGTGGCTGGCGAACCAGGAGATGGCGGCGGCGCTGAAGTTCAAAGGTTATGACTACAAGTTTGTCGGTGGCACCGGCCAACATGGCGGCAAACACGGTGGGGCAATCCTGCCGGACTCGCTTCGCTGGTTATGGCGGGAGTACGAGCCTAAACCAAACTCAAAGCAACGATAGCGACGGCCATGGTCTTCTCGTGGCTCAGAAACCAGCGACGGATGGAGTTGCTCCTATCACAGCGGACTAGCCAACCGGGAGTTGGGAGAACTGGAAGATGCGGAGGCCGACCTGGCGAAGGCTTTCCAGCTTGATCCGTTGGTGGATCGGCGGAAGTAGCCCCCTACGCCGACAGTAGATTTCCAGCACTTCCGTCAGCGCATGGCCGGTGGTTGCAGCGCCGAAGCAGTGATACAATCAACGCTGTCATTCATTTTCCGGCCCCAAGGATCGACACACCATGCAATTTGTCACCATGCAGAACCACTACAACTTGGTCTACCGCGAGGAAGAGCGGGATATGATTCCCCTGTGCCAAGCCGAGGGGATCGGTTTGATCCCGTGGTCGCCGCTGGCGCGCGGACTGCTGGCGGGCACGCGCAAGACGCCCGACGACAAGACGCCCACGGCCCGGGCCGCCAGCAACGATTTTGCCTGGAAACTGTATGACCATTCTGCGGATGTCGAAGTCATGCGCGCCTGCCAGGCCGTGGCGGATCGCCTGGGGGTTCAGCCTGCCCAGGTCGCCATCGCCTGGCTTTTGTCCAAGCCCGCGATGAGAGCGCCGATCATCGGCGCGACGAAGATCGAACACCTGGAGACGGCGATTGCCGCTGTGGATTTGAAGCTGAGCGACGAGGACATCCGGCATCTCGAAGCACCTTATCAGCCGCATGCCGTGCGGGGATTCGATTGAATCGAAAGGAACCGCTTGCAGAATAGGAGACCCTGCCCGTGGAGACATGCCGAAGTTTGTTCCGACACCGGATGCTGGTCGTAGCCGGTCTTGCGATTGCCATAGTCCTGATTCTGTGCGCACCGCTTGCCTATGCCGAGGTACCCGCGGGCGATAAGGCTGCGGCCAAGGCGAGCGTCTACGCGAAATGGCGCAACGGCCCCGGTCAGAACACGGCCTCCTTCCCCATCGCCGTCTGGCTGCAAGATCCCAGCAACGCGCCCAAGTACCAGGCCCTGGGCATCAATCTCTACGTCGCCCTGTGGAAAGGGCCAACCGCCGAGCAGATCGCCGAACTCAAGCGGCACGGCATGCCGCTCATCTGCGACCAGAACGACTACGCCCTGAAGCATCTTGACGAGAAGACCATCGTGGGCTGGATGCACGGCGACGAGCCGGACAACGCCCAGTCGCTGCCCAACGGCAAAGGCTATGGCCCCCCGATCAAGCCCGAGAAGATCATCGAAGCCTACGGCAAGATCAAGGCGAACGACCCGAGCAGGCCGGTGATGCTCAATCTCGGCCAGGGCGTGGCCTGGGACGGCTGGTATGGTCGGGGCGTGCGAACCAACCATCCTGAAGATTACGCGGACTATGTTCGGGGCGGTGACATTATCTCCTTCGACATCTACCCCGCCGTCCACGACAAGCCCGCCGTGGCCGGAAAGCTCTGGTACGTGGCCAGGGGTGTCGAGCGGCTGCGGGGCTGGGCGGGGATTGATAGGATTGTGTGGAACTGCATCGAGTGTACGCGGATCAGCAACACCAAGGCCAAACCCACTCCACAACAGGTGAAGGCCGAGGTGTGGATGTCGATCATCCACGGCTCGCAGGGCCTGATCTACTTCTGCCACCAGTTCAAGCCCAAGTTCATCGAAGCGGGCCTCCTGGCCGACGAGGAGGTGGCAAAAACCGTGGGGGCGATCAATCGCGAAGTTCAGGGCCTGGCCGAGGTCATCAATAGTCCCTCGCTCGCCGGGGCCGCCACGGTAACAGTCAATCCAGCGGAGGTTTCGCCGGACATGGCTCGGCTCCTTGGCTCCCACGGCATTGCCGTCGCTGCCAGAAAGCACCGGGGAGCGACCTATCTGTTTGCCGTGCGGATGGAAAACAGCCCAGCCACGGGGAAGTTTCAGGTGACGGGCATGTCCGGCAAGGCCACGGTGCGCGTGATCGGCGAGAACCGCAGCATCCGTCTACAGCATGGCCAGTTTGAGGATGATTTCAGCCCGTATGCCGTCCACTTGTATCAGATCGGTCAATGAGCGCCCCGAACACCGAACTTCTTCTGCGGGTCAACGGCATTCAACCGGCTTTCGGCTTTGATCCGCAGGGCATCATCCTGGCGGGCGGCGGTGAGACGCTCGAAGTCCCGCCCGAGGAAGACGTGCCGCCCGGAGAAGGCCTCCCACAAATGAAACTCCAGTTCCCAGACAGGAACCATCCCAGACGGTTGGCGGCACTCCAATGCGGCGATCAGGTCGTCAGCAGAACTCACAGCAGTTCAACCATCGCCCTTGTCGCCCTTCCCTTTTAGCGGGGTCGGCCCGCCGTCATCGTGAAACGGCTGCGCTGATCGCGATAAACCACCTTCCCCTCCTTGACCGATTCCAGCACCAGGTAGAGGCTCCGTTCCTTTCTGTCCGGTTCGGGCGCGTCAAATGCCACCGTCTGCGTCGCATGAAAGCCCGGCTTGATCGTCAGCGGCCCGACCGAACCTCTTTTGATCAGGGGGCCGGCGGGGCCGTCCCAATGCGCCGACCAATTCAGGATGAATTGCTCACCGCTCATGGCGTTGTTGAAGACTTCGATCCTCCGTTGGATCTTCGCGCCCGCCGCATAGCTGGACACGAGGTACGGCCAGCCCACCGTGCCGGACTTGGAGTTCTCCTTGATCTTCGGATTGAGGTCCAACAGGCCGCGATCGATGACCAGGTATGGATGCAACGCCCATTGCACGGCCTGAACGATCGGCGAGCCCCAACCGTCGACGCCGTCCTTGCGGTCGCCGTAATCGTTGAACTTCCACGGGTGCCGCTCCGCGTTCATCCCTTCCAGGAAGTTCGGCCAGTAATTCACCCAACTCCACGGCGCGAGATGGGCCCAGTCGTTGAGCCGCATCCTGAGGGCCTGCATGGCGTAGTCGTTCATGCCATCGGTACCGGTCACGCCATCCGTCCGCCAAGCGCATTCGCCCATGCCGCGGAGGTGGTCACCGCTAGTGACAATGGGCATGTAGTGTTCCATTTGCTGGGCGTGGCCGCCCTTCATGCCGGGCACCGCCCCGGTCTGCTGGTTGTTGACCTCGAACACGTAGGGCCGCGTCGGATCCGCCTCCAGCGCGGCATCGATCAACCACCGCCAGGGATTCTTCTCGCTGCGGAAATCAGCCGGCAAGGATTCGTTGGCCAACGAATAACGGGCCACGCAGGGATGATTGCGGCAGGCCCGGATCGTTCCCTGGAGTTGGAGACTGAAGTTGGTCTTGTCGAACGTGGAGGTCCCGTTGCCCCAGGAACCGCCTTCGGGCACGAGCATGTAGCCCGCCTCGTCCGCCGTCTCCAGCATGTAGCCGGAAGGAACGCTGGTCGAGAGCCGCATGTCATTCATGCCGATTCGCTGGTAGCGTTTCCAGGTTTCGGGGCACCCTTTGAACGGACCGTGGGGCGGTTGGAAACAGGGCGTCTCGGTCCAGCAGTCATACTCGCCGATCTGGCCGTAGCTGGTGCTGTCGCCGAAGCTGGTGAATCGCACGCCGTTGACGGTGTAGTAGTACGGCCCTTCCCGGTATTCGACGAAGCCAAAGCGCTGCTGCCGCCGATGGAGGACCACGGCGTTCTCCTCCAGCGTCAGATTCAGCCAGTGCAGGGTTGCGGCGTAGTCCTCACGAAAGGGGATGTTCGGCCACCAGTAGCTCCCCGGCCCCAATGTCCAGGAGACGCCTTCGACCGTCACTTTTTGAAGCTGGCCGGGTGCCAGGCGGACCTTCCGATCCGGCAACGCCGGGTAGGCCCAGGTGCGGTTGCCCCAGGGCGACAAGGCCCCCTTTAACAACACCTCCCGCACGGCGCCGCTGCCGTTGGCAATCCAGACTTCGTAGGCCAGCGACTTGCCCGTCACCGACGGCCGCACGAAGACATCCGAGATATGCATGGCCGGATAGATCGCCAGCCGGACGTAGGCGGTCAGACCATAGGCATACTTAGTATTGCCGACAAACGACTTGGCCATTCCCTTATTGAAATCGAACCCCACGGGAACCTTCGGTGGATTGCCGTAATGATAGCGACTGTAGGCCTTGACGCGCAGCACCTGCGTCTTGCAGGGCTGCGCCGCTGCGGTCAGATCAGCCGTGAAGGGGGTCATCGGCGCGTGGTGTTCGGCGAGCTTCTTGTCATCGAGAAAGACTTCCGCCCCGTAGTTGCATCCACCGAACAGCACCTTCACGACCTTGTCTTTGGCTTCGACGGGAATAACAATCCGTCGCTCGTAAACAACGTGGTCCTTCACATCGGCCGCAGCAATCTGCGGACTCTGCCGGTCGGAGTTCCAGCCCCCACCGGGAACTTTGATTGGTCGGACCTGACCGCCGTCGATACTCAGCGTCCAGTCGACGTCCGAGGCCAGATCCGTTTCCCGCGACGCATCGGGGGCGAACCGGTAGGCGGACCATGGTTGCCCGGCTGTTGTGCCGGACATGCAGAAGGCGCAACATGCGCCCAGCAGGGTTGGTGTCAGGACGTGTTTCATGATCGTTTTACTGAAGTCTGAAGAACAGCATCGATTATAGTGGCAATCTCGGCCTGCTGGTAAGCGAATATCTTCTTTTTGCGTCAAAGTATCCTGTTTTTGCGTCACCGGCCGGCGTGAGTGGCGCGGGGCCGCCGCCGGTGCTCGTAGTCCCGCCTGTAGGCAGCATTCCGCCAACCACGACCATGACTACATGGTGTCCGGGCAGGACTACGAGCTCCCGCGGGCGACGTTGGGCCTTGCCGCCGCCGGTCTCGGTCGTTTTACGAATTACTCTTCCCTCAGGTCCTTCAGCGGCTTGCCCGCGGTCGCGGGCAGTTCGATGCCCAATATCCGCGCAATCGTGGAAGCGATGCCGAGACTGCCGATCTTGTTCAACTCCGTGCCGGGCTTGACGCCCGCCCCCCCAGACCACGCATGCGGCCGGAAAGGCGGGCTGATCGGGAGGCGGTCGTGAGTGCCGACCGTGGTCGCGAGACGAGGGTTGCGACGCAAAATGAAAATAGTTTGGCGCAAATGGAAGATGTTCTGTTCGCGTGAGGACTCTTAACCTAGGTATAGTATATTATGGTACCGCTGATTCTTCCCACCCGCGGAAATTAGATGATCTCACCTTCCAAGAGCAAAAGGTAAGCAGCAATGGCAGACAAAACGGACAGCCGATGTTTCCTGGCCCGGGGCGTCGTGAAGCAACTTAACCTATTCACACTGTGGCTGCTACTGGTATCGGCGCCGATAGTTCTTGCCGAATCGCGGTCGCATGCGGCCCCGGCTGCAAAGGTCGACGTTATCCTCTGGTTCGACACGGAGGACTACCTCCTGCCGGCCTCCGACGACGCCGCCAAGCGGCTGGCGGAACTGCTGTCGCAGCGGGAGATTCGTGCCACGTTCAAGGTCGTGGGCGAAAAAGCCCGCGTCCTGGAGCGACGCGGAAGGGCTGACGTGATTGCGGCCTTGCGCAAGCACGATATTGGCTACCACAGCAACCTCCATTCGGTCCATCCTGCGCCGGCCGAGTACCTGGCCGACTGTGGGCTGCTGGACGGCGTGGCCGAGTTCGTGCGCCATGAAAGACAGGGCGCGGCGGACGTGCGGCGGATCTTCGGTCGCGAGAGCCTCGCCTGCTACGGCCAGCCCGGATCGTCCTGGGCCTGCCAGGCCATCGTGGCCCTGAAGGACATCGGCGTGGGCCCGGTGTACCTAGACGACGGCACGCATGTGGGCCTACACGATAGACCATGCTGGTACGCGGGGGCGCTGAACGTCTACGAGCTGGGCTCCAACCTCACCCGCATGGAGTTGCACGACGCCCATGGGCTGGAGGAGGGCAAGGCACGAGTGACAGCGATTTCCCAACGCCTCGCCGCCGAAGGCGGGGGTCTGATCAGCATCTACTATCATCCGTGCGAGTTTGTGCATGCCAAGTTCTGGGACGCCGTGAATTTCAGCCGCGGCGCCAACCCGCCGCGCGAGCAATGGAAGGCCCCGCCGCAACTCCCGGCCGAAGAGACGGAGCAGGCTTTTGCACGGTTCGCAAAGTACATCGACCACATCAAGTCGCTGGGGGTCCGGTTCGTCACCGCCAGCGAGTTGCCGGCCATTTATGCCGATCGGGTCCGCAGCGAGGGCTTGACCGAAACCGAGCTGCTGGGATTGGCCAAGCGGTTGGCCGATCCGCAAGCGGCCGGCGTGGACTGTCAAGTGCTGGCCGGTAAGGCCGTCTCCCCGGCCGATCAGTTCGAACTGCTGGCCATGGCGGTGGGCGCATTGATCGACGGGACAACCGCTAAGTACCCGCTGGCGGCCAAAGGGCTGCTGGGGCCCGACTCGGCGCCGGGTTCAGCAGGCGACGGCGGGCAAATGATCGCCTGGCCGGCGTTCCGCGATGCGGCCCTGGACGTGCGCGACTATCTGCGGGTCCACGGGCGCGTGCCGGCCCGCGTGTTCATCGGCGCCGAAAGCGTCGCGCCGGCGGATTTTCTGGGCGGACTGGCGTTTGCCTATCAGTTCGAGCGGGAACATGGAAAGCTGCCGACGACCACGAGTACATGGTGCCCGGGCGTGCGATTGGGCAAGAGTCTGGCGGTGCTCACCGAGCGGCATGTGGCCAAGGACCCGGCGGAGGTTTTTGGCTGGGCCATCCACAAAACGGGATTTCGGCCGGCGAAGATCCTGGCGGTGGCGCGGCTTCAGGCCTGGACGTTGAAACCGGCGGTTTGGGCGGTACAGTCTCCCCGGCTGTCCGCAACGCAGGCGCAACATGCCGGTCTGGCAGATTGCCAAACTGCCGCATTTCTGGCTCGCTTGGCAACCTGCCCAACGTTGCAGATTTTCTGGGTCGTGCAAGGAGCCGACTTGCGCACGTTTACCCAGGAGCAGACGGGGATCCCGCGACAGTCGTTGGCTCAGAAACCCACTGGCGGATGTCCGTCGGCTGCAAGTGACGAGTAAGCGCGGAGGTCGACCGTTTGCCCCGGAATCGTGGCACGCACGTCGCGGTCGGTCTCGACCGCCGTGATCTTTCCACCGGCAAGCTGGAGGATGAACCCGCACGGCTTGCTGAACGTAGCGTCTTGGCGACCCTTGCCATCGAGATCAAGGCGGTCGCCGACGCCGCCGGCAGCGGTACGGCCAACATAGACGTTCCCGCTGACGGTTCCAAGGGCCGACGAAAAGCCCGACGACGTCACGCGCAGGCTGTCGTGTACCCGTTGGGCGGCCGGGTCTTCCGGACCGCGCGGATAGACGAATATGGTGAGCGCCAACGCGTCCGCCATGGCGCGGACCGGCCGAACGTCGCCGTATGTGCCGTGGCCTGGCTCTGGCTGTGGGGCTTTGGAGTCTTGCCGCGATCGGCCACGGGCTGGTCGGGCTGATTCCGGTCGAGGCACGGACCACGCTGCCACTGCCCGCGTGGCTTTTCCACCTGGACTCGTCGGCGGAGTCTCCTTTTCGGTTAATTGCCGCGGCGAGTACAGTCCTCGGCATGGCGCTAGCGCGGTTGCTGCTGGGGCTGGCCGAAGCGGGCAGTTTTCCGGCCGCGATTAAGACGGTCAGCGAATGGTTTCCCAAGCGGGAGCGGGCCTTGGCCACGGGAATCTTCATTGCCGGCAGCAACCCGGGGATCATTCTCACGGTGCTCGCGGTGCCGCCGCTGGCCCGCACGTTCGGCTGGCCCGCTGCGTTTTATTTCACGGGCGGCGTTGGCCTGGCGTGGTTCGTGGTCTGGCTGGTCGTGTACCGCGCCCCCGACCAACAACCACGGCTTTCACCGGCGGAGTTGGCCTATATCCGCAGCGACGGCCCCGAACCCAAACGCCGCGCTGCCTGGTTGCCGCTTTTCAGCCACCGCCAGACATGGGCCTTTTCCTTGGCTAAGTTCCTCACCGACCCTTGGTGGTGGTTCTACCTGTTCTGGGTGCCCGGTTTCCTTCAAGAGCAACATCACGTCGATCTCCGCAGCCTAGGGCTGCCGTTGGTGGTCATTTATCTCTTGGCCGACATGGGCAGCATTGCTGGCGGGTGGATATCGTCGCGTCTGATGCATCGTGGTTGGAGCGTGAATGCCTCGCGCAAGAGTACGATGCTCGCCAGTGCGCTGTGTGTCATGCCGATCTGTGCGGCGGCCCGCGTTGAGGGTCTTTGGGCGGCCGTTCTGTTGATCGGCCTGGCTGCCGCGGCGCATCAGGGGTTCTCGGTGAATCTTTGCACGGTTGCTGCCGACACCATCCCGCGGGACTGCGTGAGTTCGGTCGTGGGCATTGGCGCGATGGCCGGGGCCGTGGGTGGGATCCTCATGAACCTGGCCATCGGCTTCATCCTGCAATGGACCAAGAACTATCAAATCCCATTTCTGATGCCGGCAATCGCCTACCTCCTGGCGCTGGCTTTGATGCATTGCATCTTGCCCCGGCTGGAGAGCATGCGCGCTGATTGAAGCATCTCCATTTCACTAGGTCACTGAGGCCAAGAAAGTTGCCGAGGCCCGCTTGATCGCCCGCCGCGACGCGAAGGCAGCCGTACCTAGCCAAGACAACACGGCCAGGCTAGCTGTACGGCGCCCGCCCCTCAATGGCCAGAATTCGCTAGATCTCTTGGGCCACGGTTTCCAGACCGCCAGTATGCAAGATCGCGCGGCAGGACGGTTTCGCCGCCTTGTGTATCTGGTCGATCATCGTCTGCGGAACGAACTTCGCCAGGACTACGATGGTGACCCAATGCCCCTCAAACATGTCGAAGAGAATCGCCATCGCCAGTTGCATCTGCTTGAGGTTCTCCTTGCATTGCTCTCGCCGGGGAGCCTCCCGTGCTTGCTGGATGGCTGTCAGGCCGAACCGAGCGCCGACGACAAAGATGACGATGCACCCAATGGAGAAGTACCTCTTGCTTTTGAATTCTTTCATGGCTCTTGCCCAAGCACTTGGCGGACCTCCTCGGTCCCATGAATCACCCGTTCCATATCGCTGCACAGAGCGACAATAGTTTCCCAGTCGCAGGTAATGATGTCCTGGGAATGGGCCAAATTATTTCGCAGGCTTTCCAACATTCGGATGACTTGTTCGGTCTGTCGCCGGGATTGCATCCGTGTCAGGCGACGAAGTTCTTCGTTGCGGGCGACAATCTGTCCCTTGTCGGAGATTTGCAGGCAGTCGATCAGGTCAAGGTTCTGATTCCGGCGTTTCCGTTCCTCCAACAGGGACTCGGCCTTCTGTAATCGGCCTTCGGAGAGATACTGCTTCCAACTGTCGCCCTGGCACTTTAGCTCAATCAGCCGACTCATCCGCATCTCCATGAGGCTCAGCATGCCGAAAAGCCACATGCGAACCGGAGGCTTCTGCAAGTCGCTCAGAGTGATGATGCCGCCCACGGTTCCCAGGACTCGAACGAACAGGCGTGGCGAATTCGCCAGCCCTAACACCACGTCAGCCAATGAAGCCGCATCGGGGATAGGGGCATCGATGACCCTGATACGCTCACCGCAGGTTGCCCCGCAGAGATCAGCACGCTGAACATAGCCGACCACGACACCTTCCCGGCGAACGCCAACAACATCGAAGGTCCGCTTGTCCATAAGTTCGGCAACCTCAGATACCGCAGTACAGGCATCAAAGGAAACCAGGGGTTCAGCGATGTCTCGGGCGGCAAAGCCCTCAGTGAAGACCCGCCGCAGACTCTCGATGGTGGATGCGTTCCAGTTCATGGGAATACTTCTCTAATGAGTGTCTCGGCTCGGATCATGTCTCGGTCGCCTACTCAGTTCTGGGAACCCACGTCGAGAACACTGCCACGAATTTGGCCCGTCTCGGCCAGCTTGATTACCGAAGACTGAGGCCGTCCCGTGTCCCAGGGCGCTTGGCTCTGGTACATTTGCTCGAATCGTTGATTGTCCATGAGAACTCCCGTTGTTTTTATTCCGCTTCGGCCCACGCTCGCACGCTGCCGCCCTCATCGATTTCAACGTGGATTATACCTTTGCGTCGTCAATCAGCAAATCGACCAATGCCTCCGGGTACGATGGCCGGAAACGTCGGTACGAATCAGCTTGCTTGGTAAAACCGCCTAGATCCTCCAATTTGGCACACCCTTTCGCATCTCTTTGGTGGCGGTCTGGGCATCAATCCATCGATGCCGTTTCATCCGCCCACGTCGTCATTTGCGTACCGGTTGTCCAATCCAGCGGTGCTTGACTTCCCCCGTTAGTTCCTCGACAATCGGGAATGCACGCAACCAAAATGGAGGATTCCTTAAATGAACCGCAGCACCCGAATCAGGCCCTTGCGGCCAGCAGTGTGGATCATGCTCCTGGGTAGCCTGGCGTGGGCCGATAGTCTTTCGGCCGGCGCGACGATCGGCGCGTGGGAACTGCCCCGCGGCGGGGGATTGCAGGCGTCGGACCTCGCCGTGCGCCGAGGCTGGAAGCTGCTGGCGCCAGGGTCCGCCAAGGGCCCGTTCGCCGGCGGTCTGGCCATCGAGAATCAGGCTCTCGTGGTGGTTATTCCGGCGGGCGGAACGGAGATTTCGCTGCTCTCCAAGGGCGATGGCAAGGCCGCTGGCGTGCGGCATGCGTTGACGGTTGTGGGCAGCCCTGGCAAGCAAACCGGAAGACTGGGCGCTCTCCAAGTGATCGATTACGACGAGGGCGAGGCCGTCGTAGGTTTTGTCGCCGGCGAAGTCGAGGCCCATCTGAAGCTGGCACTCGGCAAGTGCTTCATCGAGGTGGCGCCCGGCAAGAACGCCGCTGCCGTGCAACTTCGCGGCCCGGCCAGGTTCTCCTTCATCCCGGATTTCTTCGGCAGTGACGTGCTGTACGATGCGCAACAGACCGCTGGGGCCAAAGTCTTTGCCCCGGCGGAAAACTTCATCGTCAGTCTCGTCGAAGGCCATGCGGCGCTGAGCATGGTCACGTGGCCCAAGGACGGCGGCGAGGAGGTGCTCCTGCTTTGTAAAGGCACTGGGGCCAGTCGCCGCTTTACCGCCACGCAAGTGAGCTTCAATGGCAAGAGCGTCTTCGTGGCGGTTGTGGCGCGGGAAGGGACCTGGTTCGAGGCGGACCTCTGCGCGGCCAAGAAGGATTCGACCCTGGTGGTCGAAGGATGGCAGCCGCCGTTCCCCGCCAAGTGGATGACGCTTCTGGTCAAGCGGCCCGCCGTGGGCGCTACTTCGGGCATCGCGTCCGATACGCTGCCGGTGCCGTTGCTTCCGCCTGCCGGCGACACGCCCTATAGCGACGTGTACGTACATCCCCACGTGCCCAGTTGGTTCACCGGTCCCCAGTGGCGGCTGTACCTGGAATCGAGCGTAACCCACATGATTACCCGCAAGAAAGTCGTTTCGCCCGCGTTCCTGCTGGCAATCAACTACCCGCGCGACCGCGTGAAGCAGACGCCCCTGAACGCCTTGACGCTGGTGGACGTGATGCGCGACACGCTGGGGACGGGACCCTGCGAGTACATTCTCGACCTGGAAGGGCTCAACAAGACCCGCAGCACCGGCGCGGCGGGCACGGGCAAGCCCACGGCCGCAGCCACTTGCTCGGAACACGGTGCCCTGGTCTTCTATTACTTGGGCGAGCGCTCGGAAACTCCGCGGCGCGACGACCCGCTCATGGTCACCGACGAGGCCCTGACTTCGATCGAGAAGATCAAAGACTTTCTCGACGCGGCCTACGCGCGGATCCAGGAGTACATGGCCTGGTCCGACGAGATCGTCCGCGTGGCCGAGGAAGCACAGGCCGCCAATCCCCAGGCCCGCGACCTGGCCGATCGGATCATCTCGATCGCCCGGGAAATGCGCGAGCTGTGGCAAGCGATGGTCGACCACGACAAGCCGTGCGTCCATCCGGAGGAGTGGCGCATGGCCCTGGACTATTGCAAGGATCTGGTGCGAGACGGCGGGCCGGACCTGGGCAGCAGGATCCGCGAGTTCGATCCGCAGATGCGCGGGGCGGGCGAAGAGGTGGACGGCGGCATGCAGGCCTGCCGGATGATCGTCAAGCGAATCCGCCAGGAGGCCGCGCTGGCCGGCTCTGCCGACCCGGCTGCCCTGAAGCTTGCTGCCGACATCCGCCGGCGCTGTCGCGACATCCTGCGGAACAAGCATTATAAAGAAGGCGATAGCGTAAGGTTGGGAGAGTAGGTGGAGGGCTGCTATGAGCGAAAAGCTGATCACGGAGCGGAATCATGATCGACCGAAAGCATCGACGTAGAAAAACGTACCAATTGGCGTTGCTAACACCGGCACTGCTCTGTTTCGCTGCTCCTTGCCTGGCCGCGACAACCGCCGACATTCGGCAAGACGCCCTGCTCACCGCGGAGCGGCGCGGCGCGGAGATCGCCGACCGTTTCGCAAGGACCTGGGCCAGCTATGCGGTCGCGGAAGAGTGGTCGCACACCGATCCTGCGCGGGCGGCCGAATTGGCCGATCAACTCCAGTCTTGGACGGCGAAACGCGACTTGTTGTCGATGGTGATGGTTGCTTGGGGCCGGGCCGACCCCCATGCGGCCGCCGAGTGGGGCGTGCGATTCAAGCAAAGGACCCCGGGGACGCTGGACCAGCGGAACATAGCGTTGCGCTATGCAGTACTGGGCATGGTTGCCAAGGACCCGAAACTCGCCGACCAGCTCATCTGGAAGCACCTCGAGGAGGAACAGTGGGGAGGAACGCCCCGGACCGCGCCCATGGAGGTTGCGCGTGAGCTCGCCAAATCCGATCCAGCCGCAGCGCTGGCGATGGCCAAGAAGATCACCAACTATGAGCCATTCCGAGTAGACGCTCTCCGCGGCATCCTCCGCGAGTGGGCACGCAAAGACCCGGCGGCCGCACGTGCTGCCTTGGGCTCGCGCAAGGAAGTCGATTTTCAGAAGGCGTTTCCCCGCGATCTTGCCGAGGGCTGGGCCAGCCGCGACGCGCACGCCGCCGCCGTTTACGCGAAGACGATCGCGGACCGCTACACGAAGACCATGGCGCTGGCCTTGGTCGCCCGCGAGATGGCGCGGACCGACCCCAAGGGCGCCGCGGAACTCTGCACCATTTTCGCGACCTTGAACGTCGGCGAGTGGCACGAGCAGTTTCCGCGGCTCGGCATGATCGTCGCCGAAGTCGGGCGGGTCTATGCCGTAGAGGATCTCCGCGCGGCCGCCGTGTGGGCCGATTCGCTGCCAGGCGAAGCCGGGGGTTGCCGGGCAAATGCCATCGATGGCGTAGCCGCTGGCTGGTCGGAGAAAGATGCCAAGGCTGCTTTGGAGTACTACTCAGTGGCGGAGAAAAGCAGCTCCCAGGCCGACCGGCCGGGAACCAATCGCGGCACGGGGGCTGCCTACCCGGCAATTGCCCGACAATTGGCCAAAAGCGACGTTCCCTCCGCACTGAAGCTGGCTGTGGCGAGCAAGAGCCTGGTTTTGAAGAGTCACGTTATCCATGATGTGGCCGTGGAGCTGTCGCGGCGCAACCCGGCTGCCGCCGCCGATCTGGTCCAGCGGTGGGCGGGCGTCACGGATTACTACAGCTACCGCGCCGGCGCCGCGTCCGTCGTGGGCGCGGCTTGGGCGGTCAAAGAGCCGAAACCGGCAGCGGCCTGGGCGGCAAGGCTCACTCCAGACCGCGACCGTGCCGCCGCCCTTCCGCGGTCGCCGCCGCGTGGGCGAAGAACTCTCCACCGGAAGCCCTTGCCTGGGCAAAACTGCTGCAAAATCCCCGCGACGCGGTCCAGGCCTTGGTTGGGGTGGCAGCAGGCGTCAATTCCCCATGATCAAGGCCCCTCACGCGACACGGCGAACGAAGGCCCGCTGGAAAAGCGGAAAGCTTTCCCTTCCAGCAGTAGCCGAACAACCTGCCCGTCTCGCTCCAGTTTCAAGTTCGGGGCTGAAGCGGGCGGTTTTCCGTCGCCCACCTCCACCAAGTGGACTAGCGTGAGCCGAGGTTTTCCCTGGTACGCGTAAACGACGCGTGACGTATCGATGACCGCCGGCTTGCCGGACGAGGAGTTCGCCCCGGCGGGCGTGCGGTAGGACTTCTCGACCTGTAACCGGCAATCACCGGGCAACAGCGAATGGCAACGCAAATAGCTTTTGCGGTTCAGCGCGGTCACGGCCTGTTCATCGACGGTCGGTTCTCCTGGGACCTGTAAGAGCCAACGGACCTCCGGCAGCGTCTTGCCCTCAGGCGCTGCGAGGCGATCGACAACCACCACGGCGCCGGGCCTGACGAACAGCATCTGACGCACGCAACTCTGAATGACCTCGGGCGCATAGGCCTGGGCGAACTGGCCGGCGACGGCCGTCCACGGCCCGGCGTCCTTGTAGAAAACGATGTTGCCGGTCTCCAGCCCTTTGCCGAGTCGCTCGGTGAACGCCTCCAGTGTGCGGGCGCTCTGATAGCTCTCGGGGCGCTGCCCGCGGCCGCCCAGCAGGAGCGTGTTGTGGGCATCGGTCCTGGCCTGCTCGCCGCCGACGCGTTGATAGGTTCCCGCATCGAGCGCGAGCAAGCCGTTGCGGAAGATCACGAAGCTGCCCTGATCGAGATGAAGGTGCTGCCCGAAATAATCGGTGCAGCGGAATCCGACTACGGTGGCGCCGTCGCTCCAATCGCTGCGCATCGAGCGCGTGGCCGCCCTGCGTTCCGCCGGCAAGCACGGCCAACGGCGGCAGGGCGGGCTTTACGGCCAGGTTTCGCGTATAGAGAAAGTAGTCGATTGCGGTCTCGCCGTGAAAACGGTCCAGTCCGCGTTTCTCCGCCAGCCAATGGCTGAGATACGCCCCGTTGGGCGACTGCAGTGCCCACGTAAGGGCGTCGATCCGGCCGGCCATTTCGTGGGTCACGCCGCCATTGGCGCCAGCGACGATGTCGCCCCAGGGAATGAAACGCATGTCGGGCAGCACGCTGAGTACGAGATAATCAAGCTGGCGGCCAAGCCAGTCGCCGTGCTGACGGCGGATAGTGCCCACCTCGTCGGTTTCGAAGGCGCTCTGCGTCGCCAGGAGCACCATCAGCGAGTAGTGCTGGCAATACCGCCACCAGTAGCCTGCGGCATCGGCATTGGACCCTTCGAGGTATTCCATGGCGCGAAACAGTTGTCCGTTGAACCGCTCGCGAAGGCCGGCATAGAGCTGATCGGCGGCCGGGTCCTCTCCAACCGTAGCTAATGCCCAGAGCATGGCCGCGCTGTTGAACATCCAGGTGTAGTTATGGAACACGTGGTCGTTGCCAACCTTCAAAGCGTTTTCCGCCAGTGGCTGCAACTTCTGCCGCAATGCAGCCTTGGCCCGACTGTCGAATCCGGGATAGCTGTACAGCCAGTCATAGGCCAGGGCCATGTCGGACAGGGTAGCATAGACAAAGAACGGGTCGTTGATCGCCTTCGGGTCATCGGGCGCTCGCCAGGACCGAAAAAGCTCTAATGCCCGTTTGGCGAATTCAGCCCGGCTAGTGAGGTGGTAGGCCAGTGCGAGTGCCGCGGCCTTGGGTGGCTTGAGGCATTCGAGCCTCTGGAGCATCTGTTGGAAGTCTTTGTCGCGGGGCAGTGCCTTGAGCTGCTGCAAGGAAATGGCGTATTGCGTTTCCGCCGGACGCAACAACAGCCGCGGCCGATCGCGCTTGATGCCGTCGGCCGGCGGAACCAACTCCGCCGACACCCCCGGCAAAGAGAACGTCAGGAGCAACACGACCATTGGGCCGCGGGCGGCGGTGATCAGATAGAAGAGCACCTTGGAGAGACTGCCTGAGACGATTGAGCGGTTCATTGTGATGGCCTTTCCCTTTTGGCTTCTTCGCAGGTGGCCAGCACGGAGCGAATACCGGGGGCGTCGACGGCGACCGGCTTCTCAGCAAACATGTGCATGTTGGCGGCGACGGCGGCCTTCAGGTGGGCGGGCCGGAAGTGGGGTGGTGTGCAGAGCAGGACTACGTCGAGGCCGCTCGACATCAGCGGCTTGTAGGCGCCGAAGCCGACAAATCGCCGCTCTGACGGCACGTCGATCTTGCCCGCGATCTGCCCGTTTTTGTTTCAGGCTGGCGAGGCTGCTGAGCAGACGGTCTTCGAATCTGTCAGTATAGGCAGGCGCGCACCACACGGCAAGTTGCGGCTTGTTGCGGAGGACAAGGCCACGTATGTCGTTCAAGTCTCCACACGGTTTTCTCCTAACGCGGTTATGCATACTTTGACCGGGGGCGTAGGCGCATGCCGTGGTCGACATCTGCTCGCGGCCATTTTACCGACGAGTTGCATCCGGTCGATGAAAATGCGAGAATGATCGCAGAGGAAGTCGACAAGGTGTTGCCCGCTGTTTACAAGTCGGCATAGGGTCTTCACGATGATCCGTCGAGTTCTTCTCGCAACCGCGGCGCCTGCCAATTGCCGACCCGAGATTCTCCTGAACCAATGAGATTGCCTTCATGACCATTTCATCCCAGCGTCTTTCCCGCCGTGCCCTGTTGCACGGCGCGGCCTGTGGCATGGCCGGCGTGGCGATAGCCGCGCTGAACCGGGCCTCCGCTCCGGCTGCCGAGCCGACGAATCTTGCCGAGATAACCTTCTCCTTTATCCGCCGCTGTGCGCACGCCGACGGCGGCTACACCCCTTCACCCGATCCGAAATACAAAGGGTATTCGGACACGAGCCTCAGCGACCTGGCCGGGGTCACGTACGCAGCCACGTTAGCGAAAACGATGGGTTGGGAGCTGCCGCACGCGAAACGGTCGATTGAATTCATCCACCGGCATCAACAGCCCGACGGCGCCTTTATGAGCCAGGGCGGCAATTGGGACCCAAAGTCCAATTTGTCGGTGCTGTACAGCACGGTGCAGGCCGTGGTTGCTTTGCGCGCCCTCGGTGAGCGGCCGAAAACCGACCCCGTCAAGGTCATGGACCGTTTCTTCGTCGACAAGGTGTTTCAGAAGCTGCCGTGGTACACCACCAGCTTTTTCCCGCTCTTCTACGCAGCTCTCGGAAAACCGTTTCCTGAACAATACGACGAAGCCCTGCGCAACCTGCAAGTCCGCAACCAGAAGGACGATGGCTACCTGGGCGACCACGTGGCCGCGACGTTCCACATGGCCCACTACTTCCGCCTTGTCGGCCAGCCTACCCCCAAGGCCGCGCACATGGTCCAGCGAGTGCTTCGCAACCAGAGGCCGGACGGGGGTTGGAGCATCAAGGAGCCCGACTGGGATGTACACGCCTGTTTCGACGCGGTCTTCATCCTGCGGCAATTGGGCGGGAAGTCGGAAGCGGTACGGCACGCGATCCAAAAAGGCGCCGATTGGGCCCTCGGTTGCCGCAATGCAGACGGCGGCTTCGGCCATTATCCTGGCCGGCACTCCGACATGGACGCCGTCTACTTCCAGTTCGGAACGCTAATCCAGGCCGGGCGTCTGCCGACCGCGAAGCTTAACCTTCCCGACGGCCATACGCTAAGTTGGGGTCATGCCATGCAGCCCGACAAGGTGTACTGAGGATCGTTGAAACTCGAACCACGGGCCATCCATTACTGGTCTCTGGAATGACCAAAACCGATGAAAGGCAAAAGAAGAGGAGCCGTTTCCGTGTGCCGCGCAGGCATTGGCTCTGGCGACGGCGCAGGTCTGTCGTTATGCTGTAGCATAACCTGCAAACCGCTTGATACCCGGGTTAGTAGCGCAAGGAGCAACGACGATGCCGGTCAAGACGCTCGTTTCCATCCTCTGGCTCAACACCGTCTTGCTGACGTTGTGCGTGCCTGTGTCTGCCGACGACAAGCATTCTTCACCGCAGGCGCCGGGCTGCAAGTCGGCCGGGAGGTCTTCGGCGCGATGCCGGACGGGACTGCCGTCGAGCGGTACACCTTGACCAACAGTCACGGCCTGCGCGTAAAGCTCACGCCGCGGGGCGCCGCCATTACGTCGGTTGAAGTTCCCGACCGTGCGGGCCGTTTTGCCAACGTCACTCTTGGGCCTGACGATTTTCCGCGCTACCTGGCCGGCCGCGACCCGGTGGGTGCGTTGATCGGTCGCTATGCCAACCGCATCGCCAAGGGCCGCTTCACCATCGACGGCGTCGAGTACTCCCTGGCGCGCAACAATGGGGCGAACCACATTCACGGCGGCAAGGTCGGCTTCGACCGCGTCCTTTGGAGGGCTTCGCCGATCCGTGGCCCAGGCTGGGTTGGCGTAGCACTCACGTACCTCAGCCGCGACGGCGAAGAAGGCTACCCGGGCAATCTCGCGGCAACCGTCAAGTACACTCTCAGCGATAACAACGAACTCCGCATGGCCTACGAGGCCACCACCGACAAGCCCACCCACGTGAACCTCACCAACCACGCCTATTGGAACCTTGCGGGCCAAGCGACGGGCAACGTCCTGGGCCACGAGGTAACAATCTATGCCGATCGCTACCTGCCGGTCGACAGCGGCCTGATCCCGTTGGGCGAGTTGAAGCCGGTAGGAAACACGCCCCTGGACTTCACCCGGCCGATGACCATCGGGGCGAGGATTGGCCCGCTCCACGGAATCTGGGACCATTGCTACGTACTGAAGAAGGAGCCGGGAGGAGGGCTTGTGCTGGCCGCGCGGGTTATGGAACCGATCAGCGGCCGTGTGATGGAAGTCTACACTACGCAGCCGGCGATCCAGTTCTACACCGGGAACCCACGGGGCTTGTGTCTGGAAACGCAGCATTATCCCGACTCGCCGAACCAACCGAGTTATCCCTCCACGTTACTGCGGCCCGGCCAAAAATACTCGCAAGTGACCGTCCACAAGTTCAGCGTGCCAAATTAGAACTCCGCGCCCTCTTTCGATGCCCACACCTGCCAAACCGCACTTTACCCGGATTGAAATCGTGTCACGACAACCAAACTTCAAGAACATCATGCGAAAAATACGCCAGATCGTCACCGAGGCCATCTTATTTGCCGTTGTCATTCTATTGGGGGTATGTCACGCGGCAGAACTGGGGAAGGTCGCCATCCAAGCCACCTCCACGGGCATTTTCAATGTGCGTGACTACGGCGCCAAGGCCAACGGCATCACACTCGATACGGCAGCCATAAATCAAGCCATAGAAGCCTGCGCCAAGGCCGGCGCCGGACAGGTGCTGATTCCGCCAGGGCGCTACCTTTCCGGCACAGTCCACCTGCGCAGCCATGTGACCCTTTTCCTTGCGGCGGGCGCGACTCTTGTGGGAACGACCAACCTGACGGAATACCAGGTGCCCGGCGCCCCCTCATGCATGCCCCAGGTCAAGTATGGCAACTGGCATCGCGGGCTGATTGTCGCGGAGAACGCCGAGGATATGACCATCTGCGGCCAAGGCACCATTGATGGCCATAAGGTCTTTGATCCAAAAGGCGAGGAGCACATGCGCGGCCCCCATACGATCACCTTTGCCGGTTGCCACGGCTTCACCATTCGCGATGTGTCCATCATCGATTCCGCCAACTACGCCATTTTCTTCCAGGTCAGCGATGATGTCGATGTTCGGAACGTGAAGATCACAGGCGGGTGGGATGGCGTGCATTATCGGGGCACCCCCGATCATTGGTGCCGCAATGTGAACATCTTCGGCTGCCAATTCTATACCGGAGACGATTCGGTTGCCGGCAGTTACTGGGATAACACCGTGGTCTCGGGCTGCACCCTGAACTCGTCCTGCAACGGAATTCGCCTGATCGGTCCGGCACGGCATTTGATCGTGAACAACTGCCTCTTCTACGGACCTGGGCTGCGACCGCACCGCACCTCGAACCGCACCAACAACCTCAGCGGCATCATGCTCCAACCCGGCGCATGGGAGAGAACTGACGGGTTGCTGGACGACGTGTTGATTGCAAACAACACGATGCGCGATGTCGGGTCGCCCGTGACAATTTGGACGAAGCCCGGCAGCCTTGTCGGGAGCATCACCATTTCCGGCCTTGAGGCCAGCGGAGTCTATCGCTCGGCGATCTCGGCCGAAAGCTGGTCGGACGTGCCCATTACCAAAGTCATACTTCGAAATGCTCACATCGAGTTTTCCGGTGGCGGCCAGGCCGAGCCTGCCCAGCAAGCCGTCCAGGCTCCGCATGTAGACGTCCGCCCGCTTCCTGCCTGGGCGGTTTATGCCCGCAACGTGACGCAATTCACTCTCGAAGACGTCCGTTTCAGCTTGGCCAAGGACGACACGCGCCCCGTGATTATGGCCGAGAAGGTCGCTCGCCTGAGCCTGGATGCCGTTAGGTTCACTCGCGTGCCCGGGGTCGCGAACCCGCTTGTGACCGCGAATGTTGGCAAGTTGGAACTGCACCAAACGGACCGTTAAAAGAATGGAAAAGCCATGATTCTTCGTTTAGACAAAAATGGGGTTGCCATGTGTAACGTCCGAAGATTTTCTTTCTTCCCGATCCTGTCTGCGCTGTTGCTCAGTCCCCCGCTGTGGGCGGCCGCGCCGGCGGAGATCGTCCCGGCCGACAGCGCCGTTGCCAAGGCCAACCCGGCCTGGCAGCGGTTGCTGGTGTCGGCCTTGGACGCCGGCTGCCGAGTCATGCCCGGCGGGCAGCAGACGGAGAAGGCTGCCGCAGCGCCTGCCGAGGGCGTGGAAGCCAAGTGGGGGTTGTCGGCGATGAGCTTTTCCGCCCTGGCCCAAGGCCCGCGGTCGCGGGGAGACTTCGGCGTCGCTCAGTGGCTCGGCGGCCAAGTCAAGCTCCTGGGCCTGTGGGTCAACCTGCCGGCTAGCGCCAACGTCGAGAAGGTGGGCCTCCAGGTGACCGACAACAAGGGCGAGAACTTCATCTTTACGGTGGACGCCGACTGGATAGGTTGGAAATGGATCGAAGGCGACCTGGCGGGGGGAAATTTCGTCCCGGCCGGCAATCCCAAGGGCAAGAGCGGGGAAATCAATGCCCCGCTGAAGAGTGTCAACATCGTGTGGTTCGTCAAGCACAAAGGCCCCACGGCTATCGTCGTCAATGAGTTGGTTGCGGTGTCCGACATGAACGACACGTCCCCGCCGATCGCCGTGTCGGTAGACCTCCCGGCCGAGATGTCGCTCGATACCGGCGGCAAGTTCCCGACGCAGGCCGTGCTGACGAACAAGTCGGGCAAGACGATCTCCGCCGAAGTGGAGTTCCTGGTCCAGCAGGACCCAGCGCAGTATTCTCGGCCGGCCCCGCATCCGATCTATGGCCCCAACGTCGCTCCTGGCACTGAAAGCTGGTTCGAAATGAACGGGAAGGTCTACAAGGACAACTCCATGACCGACGGCAAGCCCTGGACCTCGTTCGGCGGGCCGTACAACGATAAGGAGAAGTGGCTGGAGGGATTCGGCTACATCGACCTGGGCAAGACCGTCCGCGTCGTCCACATGGGTTATCTGTCCGGCGACGCCAGTTGGATCTGGAAAGTCGATTTTGCCGCCAGCATCGATGGTAAGCAGTACCAAGCGGTCGATGGTCTGAAAAACGTGGACTTCTATCACAAGTGGGGTCCCCAGGAGATCGACGTGCCGCAGCCGTTTGAGGCGCGTTTCATTCGCATGCGGCTGCACAATAACGGCCAGCGCGTTATCGCCTTCCACCTGCCCGCCGAGTTTCATGTCTATGCCGGCCCGACCGAGCAATCTACGGTGCTGCCGCAGGTCGGCTTGCCGGTGATACGGGGCAAACTGGTCCTCCCGGTCCCGGCCAGAGGTTTTGTCCCACTCCCCGTTGGCGACGGCCGCGCCTTGGGCCCCGGGGCCTACCTGGTGTCGGTGCGAACGAAGGCCGGCGGGTTGACCCAGTTGAAGTACGGCCACGTCTACGTGATGCCTCCGGTGCTGGAGAAGGTGACCCGCGATTCCCGCTTCGGCCTGAACGGCATCGCGTACCCGAAGCTCGCCAGGCGCGAGGGAAACGGGTGGGTCCGCTTCGAAAACCTCAAATGGCCCATGGTCTCGGTGGAGCCCGGCGTCTACCGCTTCGACGGAAGCCTTTCGCCGTATCTGAGGTACGATGAGATTTTCCGATCGTACCGGGACAACGGGCTGTCCACGATGCCGTATCTCTTCCTCACGCCAAAATACCTCGTGCCCAAGGGCGCCAAGGGTGATGGGATGACCTACCCGCCGACCGACATGAGCAAGTACGCTGAGTTTGCCTTCCAGGCCGTGGCCCGCTATGGCAGCAAGAGGCATCCGCCCGCGGAGCTGCGGACCAACGACAAGATCTCGGGCCTGGGCTACATCGACACCTACGAGCTATGGAATGAGGCGGACCTGAACGATCCGAATTGGGGTTCGTGGCGTGGCGTCTTCACCGATTACTATGTCATGTACCGCTTTGGGTCCGAGGCGGTGAAGAAGGCCGACCCGGACGCCAAGGTCGCCAACGGTGGCTGGTCCGGCATGGACGTGCCGCTGATGGAAACCATGCGGAGCTATAAGTACCCCGACGGAAAGTGTCCGCTGGACTTCACGGACGTGCTGAGCGTACACTACTACTCCTTTCGCGTTGCCCCGGAGCTGGCCACGTTGAACAGCAACACGTATCGCAACGGCGAGGCTCTCCAGCAGCAGACCTTCGAGCAGGATCTGAATGACCTGGTGGCCTGGCGAGACAAGGTCAAGCCGACGATGCCGATCTGGATGAGCGAAACGGGCTACGACAGCGGCGGACCCCGCGGTGTCGACGAACGGCTCCAAGCCTGCTGGCTGCCGCGAGACGTTATGATGATCTTGGCGTCGGGCATCGACAAGGTTCAGGTCTTCCGCGAGACGGGTTCCGGCGGAGACCTCTTCTCCGCTTCCGGGGTGATCCGCGACGATGGCTCGCTCAAGCCCTCCTGGTTTACCTATGCCACACTGATCCGCCAACTGGACGGCGTGACGCAACGGGCGACGAAGGTGCCCTTTGACGACGGCAACGTGCGGGTCTACCTGTGGAAGCGCGGCGACGAAACCATCGTCACGGCCTGGGCCATCCAGGACACGGCTATTCTGGATATCCCCTTGGGCCGTGCGACGATCACCGACGCCTTCGGCAATTCCCGGCGGGTCGATAGCGCCGGACCGTTACTGCTGACCGAGTTCCCGGTATACATCACCGACTTTGCCGGTCCGGCCGCCGTCAAGGTTTTCGAGGAACAAGCCCGGAAGGCCGCCGAGAAGGAAAGGCAGCGGATTCAACGGCAATCGAAGCTTGAGACACGGCTTTTTAAGTTCGGCCGGTCTGACGGGGTCCCCGCGATGACGCTGGGCACGCAGCGTAAGTACACCATGGTGCGGGCAGCGAGCCTGTACGACGAGGCCCAGGGCTACGGTTTCCAGACCAAGGGCCTTGCCGATGCCCCGGCGCGGTGGTATGGCGATCCGCTGGCCAACGACGCCGTGAAGGTGAGCCCTCGGACGCAATTCACGTTCCAGGCTGGACCGGGCGAATATTTCTTATCAATCTGCATCCGCACGGCAGGCGGCAGCCAGATCGCGGTCAGCGGCATCGAAGGCGGCCGCCGGATGCTGAAGACGCCTGAAGACGGTGGCCCGGCGACAGCCGCGGTAAAGGTCGGCGCCAAACCGCTGACGCTGGAGTTCAACTTCTACGGAGAATTGGTCTGGGTCTCCCTGGTCCAGTCCGACCTTCTGAAGTAATTTGGAGGGACAAGGAACTCCGACGGGCCAGTACTATGACGAACGTCGTGCCACTCATCGCAGCCGCATCAGCGGGTCCCACCTTGGCCGGTCTCGACTGGCTGATGATCGCACTCTACTTCGGCATCCTGCTGGGGGTGGCATGGTGGGTCGTTCGAAAAAGCAAGGATACCGCGGCCGACTACTTCCTCGCCGGCCGTAATCTTGGTTGGTGGGTTGTCGGCGCCTCGATTTTCGCCTCGAACATTGGTTCGGAACATGTGGTGGGGTTGGCCGGTTCAGTCGCCACCGACGGCGTGGCGATGGCCCATTTCGAACTGCACGCTTGGTGCCTGCTGGGACTGGCGCGACGTGCTGGCATCCAGTTTTATCTTGCTGTGCATACTTGCGCCTACCTGTATTTCAGAGGGTAGAACCACAAACGATCACCCAAGGAGAATGGAAGCGGAGAAGCGTTGCAGAACCTTAACACGCCTTCCGCGTAAGCCGAAATGTCCAAGAAAACGAAAGCCCTGCGGCCCCCGGCCGAAGTCTTTTATGCCGAAGAGCTTGCGGCGCTCGCCAAGGCCGACAAGGATCCACACCCCAGCGGCTGGAAGTTGTCGCCCAAAGCGGTACGATCGTTCATCAGCGGCAGCAAGAGCCCGCACGTCAACCGCAAGTTCTTCGGAGACGACGTGCTGGTCGAACGCGCCATCATCGGTCTGGCCGGCAACCGCGGTCTGTTGCTGGTCGGCGAGCCGGGCACGGCCAAGTCGATGCTCTCCGAGCTTCTTTCCGCGGCCATTTCCGGCTGCTCGACGAACACGATCCAGGGCAGTTCCGGCACCACGGAGGACCAGATCAAGTACTCGTGGAACTACGCCCTGCTGCTGGCTGAAGGGCCGTCGTCGCGGGCCTTGGTGCCCGGTCCACTGCACGTCGGGATGAGCGAAGGGATGATCGTACGTTTTGAAGAAGTGACTCGCTGCCCGCCGGAAATTCAGGACGTGCTCATCAGCATTATCTCGGAGAAGTTGATGATGGTCCCGGAACTCTCGGGCGAAGGCCGCGTGCTGATGGCGCAGCCGGGCTTCAACATCATCGCCACGGCCAACATCCGCGACCGCGGCGTGCATGAAATGTCGAGCGCATTGAAGCGGCGGTTCAATTTCGAGACGGTTCACCCGATCGGCGAGTTGGCCCAGGAGATCACGCTCGTCAGCGACCAGTGCAGCCAACTCCTGAGCGAAGCCGAGGCCAAGGTGAAGATCAGCCGCGACGTGGTCGAGGTCCTCGTCACGGCGTTCCACGACTTGCGCGAAGGCGTGACGGCCGACGGCGTGCAAGTCGAGAAGCCGACCACGGTGATGTCGACGGCCGAGGCGGTCTCGGTCGCTTTTCAGGCGGCGCTCGATGCCTATTACTACGGCGACCGAACGCTCTCGCCGGAGCACATCGGCCGGCATCTCGTTGGCGCTGTTATCAAGGACAATCCCGACGACTTGAAGAAGCTCAAGCATTACTTCGACATCGTTGTGCGCCAACGCAGCAAGGAGAAGGGCGGGCCATGGGCGGAATTGGGGAAGGCGCGGAAGTGGCTGAGGTAGTGGCGGCTTGCGGCAGAGCGAGAACCCATTGGAACATGGGAAGGGAATGGACATGCGGCGGTTCAAGTGGATAGAATGGAACGTAGAGAAGATCGAGGCTCACGCGCTATCAGTGGAGGAAGTCGAGGCCGCATTCGACCGCGTCATCACCCTCAAGCAACGTAACGATGGTTCGTACCAGATGCTTGCGGAGACACCCTCCGGTCGTCAGATATGGGTGATTTGGCGGTTCGACCGCGAAGATGACGAAATCCCGGACATCTTCGGTGAAGTCGACAATCCCCCGATTTTCGTAATCACCGCGTACTGAAAGGAAAGTCATGATTCGTCCAGAACCTGATCAACGGAGTTCGGACCGTCGAGCACAAGATGAGGAAATTGCGGCCGAGCCGAAACTGCCGTTCCCACAACTGCCGCCTGACACGCCAAGCGCGCCAGTGGAAGCCCATCTTGGCAGACAGCGGCGACGCCCCTTAGCCGTGCCAGGAATCGTCGAAAACGGTTTGGTGCGTCCGCTCGATCCAACCGTCAAACTTTCCGAGCATTCACGAGTGATCATCGTGGCAGCGGAAGTTGGCTGACAAGGGCGAGGCGGCCCCTGGGCGGAACGGGGGAAGGCGCGGAAGCGGCTGTGTTAAGTAGCATGAAAAGTGTCTTCCAGCCGCGCCGGGGCGACACGTGTCATTTGCGGCACGGCGAGAGCGCGGCTAGAATCACAGAAGTGGAAATTCGAGGTAAGCTACGCGGCGGAGATTCCTCATGGCTCTGAAGAAACGTGGGAAGTACTGTTACGGCGACAGCCAGGCCGACATCCGCAACGAGTTATTGCTCTACAGCAAGGCAAATGCTTATATAGCCGAACACTTTGCCGACGCGGTTTGTAAATGTGGTGGGAAGTTATTTCGCCTTGAGCTTGACGACAATGTAGGTGCGGCGATCCGTATCTGTGTTGGTTGCAAAGCAGATCACCCGATTGGTGACAGCGATGAGTTTCTCGAAGAGGCGGAGCTCGGCGAGTGCGCCTGTCCGTGCGGTAACGAGGAATTCGAGATCACGGTTGGAGTTTCGCTCTATGAAGGAAGCGAAGACGTAAAGTGGCTATACCTCGGATGTCGTTGTACGAAATGCGGTCTAACGGCGGTGTACGGCGACTGGAAAAATGAGTACCTTGGGTACAGAGAGTTACTGGATCGTGTCTAACGAGCGCTGCCAAACCACTCGCCCGATGAACTTCTGGGAGCCTGGAATGATCGTTGATCCAATAACGGAAGAAATCCGCAGGATACGCCATGCACTTGCCGCCAAGCACGGAAATGACTTGAACCTCATTTGCGAAGCGCTTCGCAGAAGCGAGCAGGAATCGGGCCGGGAGTTCATTTCGTTGCCGGTTCGCCCTGCGCGAACGCTCGCAGTCGCCAACCCATTGCACGCACCGAGACCCGTAGCGGCCCCGGATGCGAGCGCGGAGCCCACTTTGCCGACTCGGTGAAACGTCACATGATCCTGCAATTCATGGCAGGCTGCGTCGAGCACGGAATCGCAGGGAGAATGGTGCGTTGCGCGAAGCCGCCGATGACAAAATGAGCGTACAGAGTGATTCGGCCCCTGTGCGCAACGCGCCGCCCCCTCTTGGCTTCGCTCCACGCACCCTACAGGTCGATGAATTGGCCCCGCCCGTCGATCTCACCGCGCGGATCGTCTACTTCCCGGTGCGGCATCACAGCCCGGCTTGCGCCTGGCACGTGGGGCGGCTGATCCAGGAGCTGCGCCCGGCGAGTGTGCTGATCGAAGGTCCTCGCGACGCCACATCCCTCCTGCCGCTGTTGGCTCACGAGGAAACACGGATGCCGGTCGCTTGGCAGTGACTCGCCTTCCTCTAGCGCTAAGAGCATTGTAGGACAAGGACTTACGGCGGGGGAGGAGGGCTTGATAGCAGAAGAAAAAGACCTCATGCTAACAGGTGAGTAATTCATGTTTCCACAAATTCTGCTAGCAGAGGTCCAACTATGATTTCAACAAAAGAACTGGATATTTTCAAGGCCCAAGAGCAATTTGAGCGGATGCACGAGTTTTTGAAGCAAGCGCTGAGCGAAGGGCGACGCCTCGACGAAGTGGAACGCGGGATGTTTCCGCGAGCTATGACCATGTGCCTGGAGTTTTTACGGTCCTTCGTGGAGGCCCATGGGGATGGGGATCGGGGAGAGACCGTAGAACGGGAAGGGGAGACGTTGGCGCGCCTGCCCGAGCCGCATGAGAAGCGGTACTTGTCGATTTTCGGGGAATTGCTGATCGGCCGCCGAGTCTACGGGACTCGGGAAGGCCAAGCGATTGGATGGTCGCCCCTGGACGCGACCTTGGGATTGCCCGCTGGAGAGAATTCCTATGTGCTGGAGGACTGGTTGCAGCGGTTGTGCATCCAGGACGCCTTTGGGGGATCGGTGGAGTCGCTCCGTGCCTGGTTGGGGACCACGGTGAGTGTTCGCACGGCGGAGCACATGAGTCGCGAGATGTCGCAGTACGTGGACGACTTTCGCGGCGAAGCGGTTCCTCCTGCCGAAGAAGAGGAGGAACTGCTGGTGATAACGGCCGATGGCAAGGGTGTGCCCATGCGGCGGACGTTGGCGGCGCGGTTGCGAGCAGAGTCTGAAGCTGGGGTGGGAGAAAAGGGAGGAAATGCCGCAGGCGCGGAAACGGCAGGAATCACGGCTGTCGAGGAAGAGGCGCCTTCTTCGCCTCCGGTCGAGCGTTTGGCGGGGCAAGAGAAAAGCAGCGGGAAGCGCCCCGGGAAAAAACAGATGGCGTATGTGGGATCGGTTTACACCCAAGCCCGCTTCCCTCGTACTGCCGAAGACGTGATCGACGAGGTGCGTCGGCGAAAGCGTGCCCGGGAGCGGCCCGAACCGCAACACAAGCATGTGTGGGCAGAGATGACCCGGTTTAAGGAAGGGGAGGTGTTGGCCGCCGCACCGATGTTGTTCTTCGAGATTCTTATGGAGTGTTGTCGGCGGGACCCGGCAAACAAGAAGCCGTGCATCTGTGTCATGGATGGGGAACGCCAGTTGTGGAAGTTGGCGGCAGAATGGTTTCCCGAGGCCATATGGATTCTGGACCTGTTCCACGCGTTGAAACGGCTCTGGGAGGTGGCCCATTGCCTGTATGCGGAGGAGAGTGCGGAGGCGGGAGAATTCGTGACGCATCATCTGCGCATGCTGCTGCAAGGCAAGGTCGGTTACGTGCTGCGCAACCTCCGTCCCTTGGTGAAGGCCTACAAGCTGAAGGGGGCGAACAAGACCACCGTGGAGTCCGCGATTACGTACTATGAAAACAACCAGGAACACATGCGCTATGACGAATACTTGGCGGCAGGCTACCCGATTGCCAGTGGCGTGGCGGAAGGCGCCTGCAAGCACCTGGTGAAGGACCGCATGGAGCGCGCCGGGATGCGTTGGGAGTTGGAAGGGGCTCAAGCAATCCTCTCGCTGCGAGCCATCTACCTCAACGACCTCTGGGATCAGTTCATCACCTACCGTGTTACGACAGAACAGTCGCGTCTATATGGCAAAGATGCACAGCATGCTACGGCTGCATAAAGCGGCCTGCGAGTTGCTGCCGGTCGCTTTCTACGCGACCTACGTCCGCAAGCGTCCGGACGCCGCTGCCGATCGCCACGCCGCCTACTACCCGCTGTGCGAGTTCTCGCCCGAACTGGTCGCCATCCGAGTCGGCTTGGAAGTGGGGGCCGAGGTCCGCTTTATCGACCTGACGTTTCCGGAAAAAGTCGAGGCCCACCAGTTCGACCGCGAGGAAGGCGCAGACCTGCGGAAACGTTCGCAGAGCATGCAGGACGAAGCCTGGTTCTCGCACAGCCGGTTGCTTCGGGCGGCATGCGTGCGAACCGGCGCCCGCGACCCGGACGATCTGTGGGACCATCTTTACGAAGTCGGCTATCGCAGCCTCGACACGGCCGAGTTCGTCCGCAGCGTGCTGGCGTATTGCGCACTGGCACGGCGAGACTATTCCGAAGATGCCCTCAAGGCCGATGGATGCCTGGCCCGCGAACAGGCCATGGCCTCCCATATCGCCGCGGAGAAGGGACGGACGATCGTCGTTACCGGCGGATTCCATACGGTTGCCTTGCCGCAAACCGAACCGGCCTTGCCGAAGCCGATGAAGCTGGCCCCCGAAGACAATCAGCTTGTGCTGATGCGGTACAGCTTCGAACAGCTTGACCGGCTCAACGGCTATGCCAGCGGCATGCCGTCGCCGGAGTTCTACCAGCGTGCGTGGGAAGAGCAAGCCCCGGCCCAACTCATGGTCGAGATTGCCCGCGATTGTCGCCGCCGCAACCTGGGAATCTCTACGGCCGATGCCATTGCCGCCGTATCCCATGCGGAGCGACTGGCGCGGCTTCGCGGCCATGAGCAGGTGTCGCGGGAAGACGTGCTCGACGGCATTCGCAGCACGTTCATCAAGGGCGCCGATGACGCGGAAGGCCTGCCCGTATTGGCCCTGGCCCGGAAACGACTGGCCGGCGATCGTGTGGGCAACGTGCCGGCTGAGGCGGGCCAACCGCCGATCGTTCACGACTTCCGCAACACGGCCCAGCGGCTGAAGCTCAAGCTCGATACGCTCGACGAGACGGAATCGGTGCTCGATCTTTACCGCAGAACCAATCACCGTGATGTCAGCCGGCTGTTTCATCGTCTGGCATTCATGCAGGTGCCCTTCGCCACGTTCGTTCGTGGCCCAGACTTCGTCGCCGGCGAGAACCTGGAACGAATCCAGGAAGTTTGGACCTATCATTGGTCGCCGCAGACCGAGTCGGCATTGATTGAGCGATCGCTTTACGGTTCCACGATCGAAGAGGCGGCCAACAGCCTGCTCTTGGAACGTTTTGCCGAAGCCGAGAAGCAGGGCCAGGGCCGCAGCGCATCGCTGGCGACGCAGCTCGTCCTGCACGCCTGCCGCATGGGCCTGCATCGCCATACCCAGGACCTGCTGGCCCGCGTGGGCAGTCTGATCGCGGACGACCCGGCCCTCGATTCGCTGGTTGCGGCGATGGAGAACCTGCTGGTGCTGGAAGTCTCGCGCGAACCGCTGGAGGCCCATCATCTCTCCGGCCTGCATGAACTGGCCACCACCGCATATCATCGAGCTTGCTTCGTCATTCCGTCGCTCCCCGCCACGCCCCCGGAGGACGAAGCCAAGATGCTCGACGCCCTCAACGGACTGTTTCAGGCCGTTCGTTCGTTAGGCGATGCCCCCGACTTGCAGCAGCTTCGCACCAATGCCTTACTGGCACTGGCAGCCACGTCGGGCGGTAGCTCGACGATGCGCGGCGGCGCCGTGGGGCTGCTCTATACGGACGGCCGGATCGACGAAGCGGATCTCGTCCAGCATCTCCACGGCCACTTGCACAGCTCGCGGGAAGGCGGCGAGGACGGTCCCAACTTCCTCAGGGGTCTGCTGAAGTCGGCCCGCAGCGTGCTGTGGCTTGTGCCTGACGTACTGGTCAAGATCCATGACGTGCTCCGTGAGTGGGACGACGACCGTTTCGTCAAACTCCTGCCGCTGCTGCGGCTGGCGTTGGCGGATCTTACGCCCCGCGAGACGGACCGTGTGGCGAAAAGCATCGCGACCATGCTGGGGGCGGAAAGCTTGAACGTGGCAACGTTGCCGGACATGGGCGCCGGTGAGATGCTTCGGGCCGTGGAAGTGAACCGCCTGGTCCGCGCCGCGTTGGCCGCGGATGGATTGGAGGTGTTCTGTGAGTAGTCCCGATGCGGGCCCTGTCAGCGAGACCGACCTCCAGCGGTGGCGGCTTGTTCTCGGCCGCTTCGCCGAGCCGCGTCTCGGTGGATGTGGCGGACGTGGAACCAAGCAATCGCGCATGGACCGCGTCTTGGATTATCTCTACGGCCGGGAATATCGAGGCCGGGGCGTTCGCGGCAAAGATGGCGACAAGCCTGGCGGCAAGACGGCTGCCGGCGACAGCGATTCCCGCTACGGTGGCGACGCGGAGAGCGTGCTGTCGGTCCCCGAATGGATCCACGAGGTCCGAGAACTCTTTCCCAACGACACGGCCGAGATCATCCAGCGGCATGCGCTTGATCGCTATGGGTTGACCGAGCTTGTTACCGACGTCGAGGTCCTCAAGAAGCTGGAGCCAAGCTATGAGCTACTCAAGGCGATTCTCTCGTTCAAGGGGATGATGAGCGGCGAAGTGCTGGATCTGGCCCGCAAGATCGTCCGCGAAGTGATCGAAGACCTGCGGCGGCGCTTGGCCAAAGACGTGCGACAGGCCCTCTGGGGCCGGCTGAACAAACAACGTCGCAGCCGGCTCAAAGTGCTGCGGAATCTCGATTGGCGGCGGACGATACGCGATAACCTGAAGAACTACAACCTCAAGCGGAAGCAGATGGTGCTCGGCGCTCTGCACTTCTTCTCCCGCATCGACCACCACATGCCCTGGCACATTATCATGGCGGTCGATTGCAGCGGATCGATGATGGACTCGGTGATTTACAGCGCCGTGATGGCCGGCATTTTTCATGGCCTGCCTTCGCTCCGGGTAAGTCTCACGGCCTTCGATACGGCCGTAGTCGATCTTTCCGACAGCATCAACGATCCGACCGAGCTGTTGATGTCGGTGCAGTTAGGTGGCGGCACCGACATCGGCGGAGCGCTTTCCTATTGTGAATCGTTGGTCCGTAGCCCCACTCGCACGATCGTCGTGCTTGTGACCGACTTTTTCGAAGGCGGCGATCCGAACCGGATGCTCGCCTCGATCCGGCGTTTGTGCGAGTCGGGCGCCAAGGTGCTGGGCCTGGCCGCCCTCGATGCCGTGGCGCAGCCGGCGTACGACCGAAACATGGCCGAACGGTGCGTGGCCGTCGGCGCGGAAGTGGCCGCACTGACTCCCCAAAGGCTGGCAGAATGGCTGGGACGCATCCTTTCCTGAGAAAACTGCGGAGCCTGCTAAAGGTCGTCGATGACGAGGCGCTTCTCTCGCTGACCAATAAGGGGCTGCTGCGCCGCGCAGAAGGATCTTGAATCGGCAGCGCCGGCCATCGTTGCCGTGGAAGACGGATGTGTCCGTGTCCAAGTTGCCGACGCCACCGTCGACGCGCGGGAACTGCCGTCAAAATGTACCTGCTCCTGCCCTGCCACTGGCCTCTGCCGCCATATTCTCAGCGTGCTTTTGTACCTTCGCGACTCTTCCGAGTTGGCCGAGTGCGATGGACCATTGCAGGGAACGCTCTTTGAGGATGGCAGTACGAAGGGCGAAACCGCAAGCGGTGTAGTGCCGTCGGCCGAAGCCTCGCTTTCGCCGGCCGACGTCCTGGGCAACTTGAGCGACCAGGAACTCCAGAAGTGGGCCGGAAAGCCGCTCGTGCGAAAAGCCCTCAAGACCCTCGCGGCCGATATGCCGGTCGAGATCGAGGCTACGGGATCGCTCCTTGTGCGCTTTCCTACGCGAAATATCACCTGCCGCTGGATACCTACCGGCGGCCTGGTGGGCATGATCTGTTCCTGCCAGGCGGAGAACGTCTGCGAACACGTGGTCACCGCCATCCTGGCCTATCAGGTTTCTCTTGGCAAGCGGCAAATTACCGTCGAGCAAGCCGCGCTTGCTGAGTCGAGCGGTGCGCCGCGGACTCGAAGCGAGGTGCTCGCTTCCGTAGGCACCGTCCTTCGCGAGATGCTCTCGCTGGGTTTGGCACGGCTCTCGGCAGCCACGGCGCAACGGTTGATGACCCTGGCGGTCTCTGCGCACGGCGTGGACTTGCCGCGCCTGGAGCGGATGCTCAAAACGCTTGCCGATGAGGTGCAGCTCGCCTTGCGGCGCGACGCCCAATCGAACTCGGCGAATCTCATCGCCCAGGCCGCCCGGGTCGAGGCCCTGCGAACGGCGCTGACGAAGAGTGCGTCGGCGACACTCGTCGGACAGCATCGCACCCACTACCACGACGTCGGTCAAATCACGCTCATTGGGCTGGGCGCCCAACGGTGGCGATCCAAGGGCGGCTATCATGGTGTGACGGTTTACTTCTGGGATGAATCGCGAAAGAACTGGGCCACCTGGAGCGAGTCACGGCCCGTCACGCAGCCCGGCTTCGACGCGGCCAGCCGTTTTCGCTCCGATGGGCCCTGGGATGGCTGCCGCTCGCCGCAGGAGGCGGCCGAAAGCGTGCTGCGGCTCAGCCTGGCCTGTCGCAACAGCCAAGGCCGCATTTCCGGCCGTTCGGCCACGCGGGCGCTGGTCGTGGGGCCAAGCCAGCCCCGCGAAGTACCCGGCGCAATCCGGGCCTGGACTGAGTTAGCGGAGCGAGCGAAGCGGCTCTTCAGGGCTGGGCTGGGCGAGCGTAACGAGAATCTGGAACTGGTGCTGTTGGTGCCCAAGCTCTGGGGGCCGGCCTTCTACGACAGCTTGCGGCAGGAACTTGTCCGCCCCGTAGCCGATGAGGCCGGCCGTAGCGTGAACCTCTGGCTACCGTTCACGCCGGAAAACGAGGCCGGCGTGGAGTTCCTGGAGCATCTCGATCCGGCAGCAACGTTCGGGCTGCTGGGAGCCATTCGGCTTGTCGCGGGCCAGGTGTGCATCCAGCCGATTTCGCTGTACATTGAAGATCGAATCGTCCATCTCACGCTTCTCGATCCCAAGTCGGTCATCGGCGCTGCAAAGACGGCCAAGAAAGCGCGAGGCACGAAGGCCAGCAACGGTTCGTCTCCACAAGAAACAGGGGATGAAGAGGAGTTCGTCGCGGGCGAAGAGGAAGAAGTCGTGCCACAGGTCGCAGTTACAACGCCGCTGGGCCGCATCCTGGTCACGGTCCAGGCCGAGCTAGAGGCCCTGGTCGAAGGGGGCATTGCCGCACGGCGAAACCTCGACCTGTTGCGGACTGCGGCGAAGCGCCTGGATGCCCTGGGCCTGAGCGCCTGCTGCGCGGCCTGTTGCCGCAGTGTTGCGTGCCTTGGAGGTGGCCACGCAGCGCGGCGAGCCGGAAGCCTGGAACGACGCAGCCGGCCGGTTGCTTCAAGCGTATTACGTCACCCGGCTTGCGGCCGACTATGAAATGATCGATATTGCTTGTCAGGGATTGAAGTGAAAATGCCAAACAGACGGGAGACGAGATTGGAAGTCAGGAAGCCGTGCGATTGCACGCCCGTTTACGGGCGTTTCCGCCGCAGGCGGTGTTAGGCCCGTGCTTTAGCACGGGTGAAATGGCGAGACGACGTTTTTTGATTTTCCTCCCGCGTGGCCCGCCGGCGCCGGCGGCGGCGGGCCACGCGGGAGGAAAATGCGGGTTGGGCGGTTCTACCGACCCCTGCTAAAGCACGGGCCTAACACCGCCTGCGGCGAAAAGGACCATGAATGGCCCTCCAACTCGCCGTGTTGTATCATGTGCGCAAGAATCTAACAGGAGATTCGTCATGCCGTCCAAAACACCCTATCGCAATGCCGTAGGACTGTCATCCCAGAAACCCGATGAGCTGCTGAAGAATTTCGAAAAGTTCAAGGAACTTGGCGAGGAGCTTCACGACCGCGTCGTGCGGTACGTGCTCGATGGCGAGGATGAAGCCGTGTTGGGTGAACTTTCAGGGAAGAACGATGCGGCACGCGTGCTGGGCCTAATATGTGGTACTGACTCGGGAATCATTGGCCGGGATGAAAGCGATTGGGGCTCCTTTCTCGTAGCCCTGGAACCCGTCGATTGTCGATTCTACCTTCGTCTGGGGAAGGTCTTTGAAGCGACTGCGAGAAAGCTTCCGGCAAGCCGCTTTTTCTGTCAGGCTTGGTTTGAGGATGCCCTGTGGCTGGAGATCGTGTTACAGGAAGGAACCCAAACGCACGCACGGTCTTGGTCGTCCAGACAGCGCAAGACTGCCATATCGGGCTCGCTGATCGAAAACATGCTGACAGCCGATGGACGCGCTGTGGACGCCTTTGTCACTTCTGCCTTTCGAGCCACAGAGAAGTGCTGGGAAAACACCCAGGTGCGTGACATAGTACTTTCTGTGGCGAATCTTGGCCAAACTTTCGCTGCGCATTGTGACCTCATCGTGCCCTTCTTGCGGGAAGGCGTCGCAGCTACACGGCAGATCGCGGTCGAGAACCTTGTACGTGCCGAGACGCCCGTCCAACCGTTTATTGCCGAACTTGTCGAATGCGCCGTCGATTCCTCAAAGTTGCTTCGCGATGCGACGGAACCATTGCTCCGTCAGGATCCGGAAGCCGCAATGCCTTTCCTCGAAAAGGCGGCGGCCGACCCCAAGGCGGCGAAACGCGACCAGGCGGTTCGTCTGCTGGCGAGGCTCTATGGTGCCGGCGCTCGCAGACTGCTGGAAGAAATGGAAGTGAGCGAAAAGAATGCAGGCGTGAAGGAGGCAATCGCAAATGCACTACGAGAATTCGACAGCGCCGTGAATGCGCCGCAAACCGTAAGTGAGCTGCCGCCACACGAACCGATTCAGCTTCATCCTCCGGTCACGTCGGCGCCTGCGCGAGTGCCTCGAAAAGCTGTTTGCCCACTATAACGCGTTCGCGACAGAGAGGAACGAAGAGATCAGTTCGGCTCCGACTCCCCCGCGGGGAACGCGACAGTCAGAGTGGATCCTAATTGGACGACCCGAGCTCGATCGAACCATTTGTTTTCTCCAGGACGGCGGTAGTTATGACGGCACCTTCGTTCGTACGCTAGGGAATATCCGCGGGCCATCAGGATGGAGTTTATTTGTGGAACACCCCGACTGCGCTTTGATTCATCTGCTGCGGTTTCTTGGCCTGATTGGAGAAGTTGAACCTTGCAACAGCGGCTCCCTCGGCTGGCATTTCAGCCAGACTATCGAGCGATTTCGAAAGACCCATTCGCCAAGAATTACATTGGCGAACGTTGCGGAAGCACTTCACGATATTCGGGTGACGGATGAGGCCCTCGTCAGGCATATCCTCGGGAGCTACTATCCTGTTTTTCGTTGGGAGACGGAGGCCGTATGGCCGTACTTCTCAGATAAGATCGACGTGCTGGCGAAGGCGTTGGAGCCGGTGGCCGGTGACTGGCATGCTCACTGGCGGCAAAAACGCGCGTTCGACAACGCTCTGCGGTTGCTTGCTACGTTTCCTCAGGTTCCGCCGTCGCTTGTCGGCAAACTCTGGGAAATGGCCATCGGCACGAGCAAGGCCGACCGCTTGCGGGCGCAGAAGATTGTCGTCAAGCTGCCCAATCTGTTCGATCGGCTCCTCCAGGCCCTTACGGCCCGGGCTTCGGAAACCCGCGCCGTCACCGCCGAATGGATCGGGCGTCTCGGCGACCAGCAGTATGTCGCGGCCCTACACAAGGCGGCTAAGGCCGAGAAAATCGATGCGGCCCTCGATGAGATGCTCACGGCCTTGGAGCGACTGGGCGAAGATGTCGAGCCGTATCTCGATCGCAAGAAGCTCCTGGCCGACGCCCAGAAGGGACTCAAGAAGGGAACCCCCCCGGCCCTGGAATGGTTCCCCTGGACTCAACTGCCAAAGGTCCGCTGGCAAGACAATGGCAAGGACGTGACCAAGGAAGTGGTGACCTGGCTGATCGTGCAGAACTTCAAGTTCAAATCATCCCAGGCCGGCCCGCTTCTGCGGCGCTACTGTGCCATGATGCGGCCGGCAGAGCGGGCCGAACTGGGCCAGTTCGTCCTCGGGGCATGGCTCGACCAGGACCTGAAGCGGAAGTACACCGACGCCGAGTGCCGGGCCAAGGCCCAGCAGATCGCGCCGACGAGTTGGCAGCAGTACCAACGTACGGTTCAATATTATCAACAGAAGGGTCAACCTGTACCCGCACCGTTTAATCAAACGGTCCAGCAGATCGAGGAAACTGCCTTTCAAGCTTTTCAGCGCGAAGTTGGTTCCGCAGCCGCCGAGAAAGGCATTCTCGCCGTGGCCGGGGCCGGTTGTGACGCATCCGCAGTCGGGCCAGTCCAAAAGTACCTGAAAGACTGGTATGGCATTCGCGCCGCCCAGTGCAAGGCGCTAATCGCCATGCTTTCGACGATCGACCATCCTGCGGCCACGCAGTTCCTGCTGTCGATCGCCAATCGCTTCCGTACCAAGGGCATTCGCGAAGAGGCGGAAAAGTACGTCAACGCCTTGGCCGAGCGAAAAGGCTGGACGCTCGACGAACTGGCCGATCGCACCCTGCCCTCCGCGGGCTTCGGTGACGACGGCACGCTCGCGCTGAGCTTCGGACCGCGGCAGTTCCAGCTTCGCGTCACACCGCATCTGGAAGCGATGCTCACCGACAGCGACGGCAAAATACTAAAGGCCCTGCCGGCGCCAAGGAAAGACGATGACGAAGAGCAGGCCAAGGCGGCCAAGAAGACATTCTCCGCAGCGAAGAGCGAGCTGAAAAAATTCACCGGCATGCAGACCACGCGGCTCTACGAGGCGATGTGTACTCAACGGACCTGGACAACTGCGGACTGGCAGACCTATCTGACGGGCCATCCGCTGATGAAGTTCCTTTGCCAGCGATTGGTTTGGGCGGCCGAATTGCCCTCACCCCCTGCCCCTCTCCCAGAGGGAGAGGAGAGACTATTGACCTTCCGCCCGCTGGACGACGGCACGTTTACCGACTACGAAGACAATGACGTGCAGCTTCCGGATAAAGCCAGGCTCCGCGTCGCTCACAGTTGTCATGTCCCGGCCGAGACGGCCGCCGCCTGGACCGCGCACCTGGCCGACTACAGCGTCACGCCGCTTTTCACGCAGTTCGGCCGCACAACGTACGCGTTGCCGGAGGAGAAACGCAAGGAGACGGCAATCAAAGATTTCGAAGGCCATATTGTCGAGGCCTTCAAGCTCCGTTCCCTGGCCACCAAGTTCGGCTACACCCGCGGGCAGGCCCAGGACGGCGGCTGGTTCTTCGACTACATCAAGAGCTTCCCGGGCCTGGGGCTCAAGGTCGTGCTCAGTTTCAGCGGCAACGGCCTGCCGGAGGAGAATCGCTCGGTGGCTCTCAAGGACATAGCCTTCCAGCAGGCGGCGGCCGAAGAAGAGCCGACGATGCAGATGTCGGGCGGCATGGTGCTGGATGAAGTGCCGGCCGTACTGTTGTCGGAGTGTTACAACGACCTGCGCACGATCGCCGCGGCCGGCACGGGGTTTGATCCCCAGTGGGAAAAGAAGATTGGATATTAACCAAGCAAACCAGGAGACTCAAGATGGCAGACCTCAAAGACGGCGAATCGGTCGAGATGCAGGGTTCGGGGGCCAAGCCCTATGTGCTGAAGAACGTCGGCGGTGTCTATTCCTGCACGTGCCCGGCCTGGCGGAATCAATCTGTCGCGATCGAGCGACGGACATGTAAGCATCTCCGCAAGCTGCGCGGGGAGGACGCCGAGCGCCAGCGGTTGGGCGCGGAACTGCCGGCCCGTCCGGCGGCTTCCGAAGAGGAAAAAGACGGCCCGCCGCTCCTCTTGGCCCAGGCCTGGGACAACGCCACCGACCTGACCGACTGGTGGATCAGCGAGAAGCTCGACGGCGTGCGGGCCTACTGGGACGGCAAGCAGTTTCTCTCGCGGCAGGGAAACGTGTACCACGCCCCGGACTGGTTCGTCAGCGGGCTGCCGAACACGGCCCTCGATGGCGAGCTTTGGATCGGCCGCAAGCAGTTTCAGCGGACGGTGAGCATTGTGCGGCGCCAGGACAAGAGCGATCACTGGAAGGAGGTTCGCTTCCTGGTCTTCGACGCGCCAAGTTTCAGGGGTGAATTTGAGGCCCGGCTGAAGTTCCTGGCTGAGACCCTTGATGCCAAGCGACAGCCCTATGCCGGGCTGCACGGGCATTGCCGTTGCCAAGGGCTGCCCCAGCTTCGCGAGGAGCTGGCCCGCGTCGAATCGCTGGGTGGCGAGGGGCTGATGCTGCGGCAACCGGGCTCCGCATACGAGATTGGCCGGTCGTTCACCCTCTTGAAGATCAAGAGCTTTCACGACGCGGAAGCCGTCGTGCTGAGCCATCAGCCGGGCAAGGGAAAGTTCAAAGGGATGCTGGGCGCGGTGGGCGTCCAGTTGCCGGACGGGACCGAATTCTCCGTCGGCACGGGCTTCTCGGATGCCGAGCGGATGAACCCTCCATCCGCGGGCAGCGTGATCACATTCCGTTATCAAGAGCTTTCCGATGGAGGAGTGCCAAGGTTTCCTTCCTTTGTCCGGGTCTGCACGGTGGGGCCGAGCGGCTGCCCCCGAGAAACCGTCGGCGAAAAAACCCAAGGCTTCCGCTGCGCCGGCAGCGCCCGCCGCGCCGGCGAGCAGTTCCTCCTCAGTGCGGCATTTCGAGTATGTGGAAGGGACGTTCAGCAAGTTCTGGGAGATCTCGGTTTCTGGCTGCGAGGTGACGGTCCGTTATGGCCGAATCGGCACGGCGGGCACGAGCAAAGTCAAAGCGTATAGCGACGCCCAGGCCGCCCGCCGCGAGGCCGACAAACTGGTCAAAGAGAAGACCGACAAAGGCTATGCGGAAAAATAGCGCTGAATCGTCGAAGGGCTAGTCATCGCTTTCCATGTCGTTCTTCCCGGCGACCTTGGCCAGATCACCGAAAGATTCGGAAAAAACGATCGGCGGCACTTCGCTGAAACTTAACAGCCGCGGGTCCTTGTCGTCCCGAGGCACATCATACGCCGAACCGTCGGCGCGAAAGGCGCCGACTTTGCCGAAATAGAGCCGTCCCAAGGTGATCGTTGTGCTTGCATCCATGCCAAGTATGGGCATTCCATTCAGTTCGATGATGGCATCGATTCCACAACCAAGATAATGCTTGCGATAGTAGACGACCATTCCCCCGTCGCCGACGGGCCCGCGTTGCCAGCCAAGACGATCCAATCGGCCGCGAAACGACACGCCATTGACGTCGATGTTGCTGTAATGGGTCGATATCCGGACCGTCCGTTCCGTGTCGCGAGGAGATACAATCGGTCGCTCCAACTGGACGAAAGGTGCAACGATCTTATAGTCGCTTAGGTGAGCATGCCAGGCAAACCGCTGCGCAGCCTTGAGATCGAGCGGATGGACAACACCGATCGTATCAGCCGACTCGTCGCCGCGCAACTCGAGGCATTCATCGTGTTCGTTGGTGAGGGTACCATCCTCAAGGGCACGGAACGTCGCCACTAACTGACCACGGTTGTTGTAGATGCCCCAAACCAGGCGGACGGCGAAGGGAAGAAGCACTGGGTGGGCGAGAAAGAGCAATTTCCAGCGATCGGTAGTCCAACGAAACTGCCGCACCATGAGATTCTCAATTCTCGGAATCTGCCCTTTCGCGACTTCGCGAAGTGTGACCGCCAGATCCTTGTACTGGCTCTTCACTTCCGCCGGCAGGGTGGCAGGGAGCGACGCGATCTTCTTACCTTTGATCACGTCGCGAAAAGCAAGCTTGAAGTCGAGCCCGATGCGGACTTCGATTGGCTTTTCCTTGTGCTCGATAAAACGGGGCTTGCCTGCTTCAAAGTCCAGCCATGGTACGATCCGATCGCCAAGTTCATCGACCGTGATTCCCAGGCTGTCGGCAGCCAGGGTCAAGGCTTCTGTGGCAGCCTTGGCAACCTTCTTCTTGGTTCGGTATTTCAAGGCGATCGCATCTACTGAACATAGAGCGGTGTCGCTGCCAAGGACAGCTAAAGCCTCCGTTGCGCCTCTGCGCAAGACGACGTGATTGCCGGCAACCCAGGTGCGGATCTGTTGCACGAGAACGGGGACCATCCGGTCGTCCCCCAAGATTCCAGCAATTGCCATGGCCCAGCGCCCGCCACTGATCTGTTTGCGACCAAGGTACATGCGCAACAACGCGAGGGCAAAGTCACCGCTAGTCTTCCGGTCAATCAGCCTGTACAGCGGTTTGCACTCGACGTCCGGCCGCATGCCGGGGGCGCGCGACTGCCGGTAGAGCATATATCGCATCGTCCGCAGGTCGAGCTTTTGGCCACCCTGGGCAAAAGCCAGCGGTGGAAGCTTCGCTTCGTCGATCCAGGGCGCCGCGCGACTGGCCAACTTGTCGGCCGTGCGGTCAATCCATTGTTCGATCTGTTTCTGGGTAAACTTCCTGCCCTGCGACTGCCAAACATTATCAAGCGCCAGCAGGATCTGGTCGCGGACCTTTTCGTCGCCCTCGCTGTCCAAGCGGGCTTCGAGCGTCTCAGCCGCAGCCGCCGTCTGTACGGAGTCCAAAATCGTCACGGCCGCCGAACGTATCGATGCCTGCTTTGTGGTCAGGAGCGTGCGTGCGCGGAAAACCGCCTCGTCGCTAAGCTTTCCAAGCGCCGGGCGGCGGCCGTGCGTACGGGTTTCGATTCATGCTCGACCAAGGCCCATAGCGGCTCCGCGAGTAACTCCGTCTTCCAGCGACCGGCGAGGCCGATGTAGCAAAGGAGTTCGTGTTCATACGGGTTCGATTCTTCTGGACCGCCACAATTCAGTCCGGCCGCGATGGCAGAACAGACTGCGGAGTCATGTTGGCGATTGTTGAAGGCGATCAGTTGCGCAGCGCCTCCAAGCGGATGCCGTGGTCCCTATTGCCAAGGGCCGCGACCAGCCCAGGCGCGGCGGCCTCACCTAGTTCCTCCGCGAGGATGATCAGATTCTCACGGAGTCCGGGGTAGGTGCGATGCGACAGATAGCCCTCAATCTCCGGCAGAAGGCTAGAGCCAAACCGGCGCAATAACCAGCGAAAAGCGTCCGACCTTACCTTCCAACCGGCGCGAATTGAGTCCGAACGGAGGAGGGCCAGATTAGCTTGCTTGGCCTCGTCCGTGTACTCGTTCGGAAAATGGTCGGCCAAAAGAGCCCACACGAACGCCTTTTGAATATCATCGCACTCTTGCCTGACGGCGCCGAGGATCAAGGCCCGGAATTGATTCTTGTCGTGCTCCAATAGCAATCGGCAGGAGTCGGCCGAGACCATATCGGGTTCGTGGATAGTTTCAAGAATAAACACGTCGGCAAATGAAGCCAGGCGGCCTACGGCATGATGCGAGAGGAATCGCAGGGTATGGAATCGGTATTCCGCCTTCTTGCCGGCGGCAGCTAGTTCGGCGTCGGAAAGTGATAAAAGGAAACGGCCCACTGCGTTTGGCTGGCCGTCGTCCCGCTGCAGCCAGCCGCCAAACTTTTGGGTGTTCATGATCGTCGTGGCGGCGTGGAGCCGAGCTTCCCCGCCGCTGCCGAAAGCCGCGAGGTAGTCGGCCAGATAAACATCTTCGTTTGTGGGGTCCGCCTCAAACCGCGACTTCAGCCACTGCGACAGATCCCAGGTTTGCCCCAGAGAGACGGCCGCCTGCATCGCGCGCTTCTCCTCTTCCGAAAGCTGACCTGGCGGCCCAAGTTGTTCCCAAAGATCTTTGAGCCAAGAAATGTGGCGGCTACCATATTGTCGCCTCGTCCGATCGAGCGCCGCTTGGTCGCCCCGCACGACGTACTCTAGGAATGGGAACGGACCATTATCGTACAACGATCTTCTGATCTTCGCCAATTCGTCCAAGAAACGAGACATGTTCAATACCCTTGTTCATCCTACGCGTCTTCTGCTTCCTTACCTCCCGCGATTCGCCCCAAATCGCCCACGCTTTCCGAAAAGACGATCGGTGGTACTTCGCCGAAGCTCAGCAACCGCGGGTCCTTTTCATCGCTCGGTTCGTCATAGACGTAACTGCCGGTCGATACACTGCCGCTCTTCACGAAACAGAAGCGGGCCGAGTTTGACGCTGTCGTCCATGCCATTTGTTGTTACAAGCTTCCGTCAGTCGAGACATGAATTTCGACATACCGCGCCTCCTTAGGGTCCAATTGTGAAAAAACCTACTTTCCATCGCCCCGGAATAGCACGTATGCCCCGAATTCCGGCTCATACCGATGCCCTCGCATGGGCAACACGATCCCAGGGCCTTCGGCCTTGCCCTCGGCCACAGGCACGCCGAAGAAATCCAGGACATTGACCACGTGATACGCCTGGCCCCGCGTAAGAATGCCTTCCAAGTCGATCTTCACGCGGTCCAGGTGGTCCCAGTTGTAGACCGCGAGATGCACCCGCTGCGGCTCGTACTGGTTCACACGCTTGAAGACGTGCAGCCCAGTCGGGCGCCCGTTCTTGCCCGGCACGAGGCGGTCGGTCGTGCCTGAGTGAATCTGTTCGCGGAAGCGGGCCAGATCGAATTTGCCGTTGTCGATGTACGTGTTGTTCTCGAAGATCACCTTGAGGTTTTCCACTGAAGGCGGATTCACGGCCACCATGCCGGCAGGCGCCGAGAAGGTATTGTTGCGCACGACGGCTTCGGCGGCGCCCTTGAGTTCCATGGCATTGGCCCCGCAGGTGAAGTAGTTGTCCTCGATGCGGATGTCGCTGTTGGGTGAACCATGGAAGCCAACGTCAACGCCGCGCTTCGAGTCGAGATTGGGATGGTAGGTGCAATTGTTCTTGAGGACCAGGTGCGTGATCGGCTTGTAACCGCCGGCCAAAATGTTCATCTCGCCCCTACCGGGACAGCGAGGATTGAGCGACGTGGCGAAGCTGATGTTCCCTTCGAGGTACAGCCCGCTCAGTTGCGGCGACTGGCCGTAAAGGTGAAACCCGCAGCCGGCGTTCTCGAAGACGATGTTGTCGATGAAGCGCTTGACGGTGTGCTGGGCCGTGTTCTGGACATAGAGGCCGTGGTCCAGGGTGTACCAACCGTTATGGTAGATGATATTGCCGTAGATTTCCTGATCGTCGCCCACGTCGCCGCCGCCGATTCCCTGGCCGCTGGGCTTGCGCTCGGCCGGTTTCTCGGCCGGGCCGGCCTCGTGGATGGTGAGGTTGATAAGTTTCAAACCGGTGCTCCGCACGCGGACGGTGACGCCTCCTTTGACGTCCAGTCCCCAATACCACACGTGGTCGTTGTTGGGCCGGATCTCGCCGACCACCGTAGCCGGACGGCCGGGCATTGCGCGGTAGATGATCGGTTTGTCCTTGGTGCCGTGGATCGACTCGTGCGGCTGAAGCGCGCCCACTTGGTAAGTCCCCGGGCCGATCCAGACCGTGGTCCCAGGCACGACAAGCTGGCTGTTGGTCGTGGCAGTGGCCAGATCGACAGGCGACTGCTTGGTTCCGCGCGCGTCCGACCTGCCGTCCGGCGTCACATAGACCTCACCGGCCCAACTCGTGCAATTTCCCATGGCCGCAACAATCATTGCGACGGCCATCCACCAAAACCGCACTTCAGTATCCAAGATTGCTCTCCTCGGCAAGGTTTCCTTGTAATGGCGGAGGTAAGTTCGCTTTCACGGTTTGGTCCCTTTCGTGTACATGGCGGGAGATTGCTGGCTTAATCGCGTAAACCCAATCGTGCGGGCGGGCCACTCCTGGTCAAGGCCTGGTGATGGTCGGTTTGCCTTCGAGATAGCCCAGTGACTCCAGGAACTCGTCTACTCGATACAGCGTTCGATCCCGCCAGATCGGGGCGTTGAAGAAGCCGTGGCCGACATCGGCCGCCAGGAACAGTTCGGCTCGATGGCCAACCTCTTTGGATCTTGCCATGAACTCCTCGCCCCTTTTGAGCAGTTCATCTTTTGTGCCGAACAAGATCAGCGTCGGTGGCGCATCTTTCGCCAAGTGCAACGTGGGAACGATTGTCCATTTGGATTGCTCGTTGACAAATGGCAAAAATGGGAAGAATAAAACCGTGGCGTTGGGCTTGGACGAAATGCTGGTGTCTTCCCCCGCAGCGTCCAGTTCTGGACATGCCGAGCAGGCGGCGAGGTATCCACCGGAGGAACTGCCGGATGCTACGATGCGGTTTGAATCAATGCCCAGCCTGGCGGCGTTCTGTCGCAGCCATCGAATCGCACTCTTGGCGTCCTCAACACAAGCATTCGGCTCAACGCCATGCCGGGACTTCACCCGGTAGTCGGCCCGTGCTGCCAGCATGCCTCGGCTGGCGAAATAAGCGGCCTGCGGTTCGAACTGGCTGACGCTGCCGAATTGGAAGCCGCCGCCGAAAAAGAACACGATGGCCGCTCGTTTGTCGGTGTCCTTCCAACCCGGTGGGTAGTGGACGAAGATCGCAAGGTCGGCCTGCTTGGTTTTCTTGTAGGTGAAGGACTTTGTAGGTGATGTGGTGAGCGGGCTTGCTGCCTCCTGGGCTGGGGCCTGGACGGCGGCGAGGGTGACGGCGGCGAAAAAGATGGTACGGAACATGCTTTTCTCCTGTTGGGGATCGTCGCCATTATACCACTTCTGCCACGATCTTGATTTCCGTGCCTGTCAGCAGGGCCTTTACGCCGCGGCGGACCATTTCGTGGTTGTCGGCGATGAGAAGGCGGATTTTGCGTTCAGTAGGCATCGGAAGGGCGTTTGTATCGAATCATACTTGTTTGTATTCGTCGATTTCCTTTCGAAGGAATGTCGCCAATCTTGGGCGGCCGCACGCCTTTGCTTGTCGTGCGGCCTTCTCCATTCGTGCTAGCCACCGCCTTGAATGGTAACTTGCGGTGGCCGCGTGTGTGATCTCGTGGATCAGCAGGGCGGCCAATTCGTCATCATCAACTGGAACGCCGGCGGCCTTGATGATTCTGTGCGTGAAATCGCAGTTGCCCACCGAGTCGTCGAGGTTCCTTGCGATTCGTACCCGCCAAAGTCTCTTCCTATCCCAACGAGGGAAGAACAGCCGCCGAACAAGATCGAACGCTTCCTGAAGTCTGTGGTCTATCATGTTCGCTCACTTAGGCTGTGGCGGCAACCTGGCCGGTCGCTAATGGATTTTGCGTTGGGCGGGCAGGAAATAGCTCAGAACGGAATCTCTTCCGCTATTTCTCGATCTCCGATTCTGGGTTACCAAGGGGATGCACAATTATTACACCCAGAATCGGCGGAACAACCCACAAGGCGACGCCAGAGCCCCCATTCGATGACGAGCGTGCTGGATATGCGGGAAAAGCGGGCCGGTGAGGCCGTCTCTGGCGTCTTAGCGGCGGTTCCAGCAGCTTTGAAACGGGCTGGCGAGAATCGAGGCGTGGACGGGGCGATAATGGCGAACCGCTAGATTTTGATCTTGAGATGAAACTCCTATGTGCGTAAGAGGGGGAGCATCGACGGCAGTTCAATCACAGCACGTCTCAATGATACTGTGGCATTGAACGCAGCAGAGCTTGTGGCGGATGTCGAGCAGTTGGCCTCCGCATACAGGACATGCTGGGCGATCTGTTTTCTCGCAGTCGGCTTCCCCGGCGATTTCCGAACGGCGTGCTTGGCCGTCGCGAACCGTCTTTTCCATGAAAACGAGGCTGACCTTCTCGTTGACCCGTTCCTGGCGAAAAAGCCGAGACGCACACGGCGTTCATTTCCCGGCTACTTTCTCCGAGTCACTGTCCCCAGAACGTCGACGAGAACGCACTTGACCTTGGAATAAACCTCTGGATCATCGCTCGCGCGAGGTCCCGCAACATTCAGCACCCCAGGCTTCTTGCTTGCCAGCCACGCCTTGACGCGACAAATGGCCTGATCTGGATCGTGCTTGTCAAAGTCAACATTCAAGCAAGGCTTCCCATGCTTTCGAGCCATGCTTTCTGTGTATTCGGAGCCGCCGAAAAGCAACCCCTGACTGAAGATCAGCGTGGCATCCGAATTCTGCACGTTCAGTTCCGTCCGCACATTCACGTCGTCGGTATCCGTCTCCTGCATGTCGGCATACTTGTCTTCGGGCAAAACGTCGCCATTCTCGTCTTTCCGTCCTCTGGGCAGATGCCCGCCAATGGGTATACCGATTTCGAGGGCAACGTCCAGTGCCGCCCGATCAACGCCCGTCTGGCCGCCCGAGAGGATCTTATGCGGAAATATGGGTCGTCCGTCCTTCAACCTCATTCTCGACGCCGTAAGCGTTTCACGTCCGTTCAATCGTCGCCAGCCATGCCTTCGGCCCACCAGGGCTCATTTTCGGTCCATCTCTTGGTGGAATCGAGTCGAAGCGAATCGGGTCGATTCGTTGAACCTTCCATCCATCATGGAAGGCATTCTGGATTTCCTGCTGGCTGATCCGCCTCGGCCCCTCGTTTCCCGGCTCCTCATCGGAAAAGCAGAGGATGTGCAGCAATCCTCCATGCTCAAGCACGTCGCCAAGCCCCTTGACGAAAGCCGGGCGTTCCTCGTCAGCGAAGGTGTGGAACAGACCGCAGTCGATCACCGTGTCGAACTGCCGCCCGAGTTTCTTCAATTCGAGAGCGTTCCCGACGATGAAAGTGGCTTCAATACGTCGCTGAGCAGCTTTCGCCTTGGCCCGTTCGATAGCAACCGGCACGAAGTCGAGACCCCACGCTTCGTGGCCGCTGGCCGCCAGATACAGGAGATTTTCGCCGGTGCCGCAACCTACGTCGAGAACACTGCCACGAATCCGGCCAGCTTCAGCCAGTTTGACGATGGCAGGCTGAGGTCGTCCCGTGTCCCACGGAGCTTGACCCTGATACATTTGCTCGAATAATTGATGGTCCATGAAAACTCTACTCGTCCGGGATCGGTTGGCGTGTGGCGGCAACCTGGCCGGTCGCTAATGGATTTTGCCTGGGGCGGGCAGGAAATAGCTCAGAACGGAATCTCTTCCGTCCCGGCGACCGTCATGGCTTCCGCCAGGTCCTTGAACTTCTTCACGCCGCCGATCTCTTTAATGAACAATTACCCCTGCTTGAAGAATGGGCGATCTTTCACTTTGAGCAGGATCACGGGGCAAGCCATGAGTGCCCCCCCGAGGGCAATCGCCGATATCGCTGTGCTCACCGTCAGCATGCCGTCCTTCTGTGCCCCGTAGAACACCCAGGTGCCGATCGGCAGGAAAAGCAAGACTGCCGAGATCAGGCCCGGAGAATACTTCTTCGTGACAACAAAAGGAAGAATGTGAAAGAAGATGGCGTTGATGACCATCAGGGCTGGAAAGGCAAGCGACAACACCGGAATCTTCCAACCGATTTCTGCGGCCACGATGCCAAAGACAATGACCAAGGCATTCGTGACGTAGAAAGCCGGCCAATCGACCGGCAAGCCAAGCTGCTTGTTGGCCCAGCCCTTCCAGTCCAGAATGAATTCTTCGAGGATGTGAACGCCGTAAGCGGCAGTGGCGACCCAAAGCCAGACTTCAGTGGTCATAATCGTTCTCCATGGTTACAAGCTGCGGGAGACCCAGTTCGTCGGCAATACGGCGGATGCTGTCTTTTTTGGTCATGGTGCCATTATGTTAGGATGCGGTGGCGTTAACCCCTGGCCGGATGGCGATGCGAACGGGCTCTGGAACGGGCTACCCGAAATGCCGCTTACCAGATGTGGGATTGTGTTGGCGAGGAAAGCCCCGCCGAAGAAGTAAGCGATATAGTGATACGAGCGTGTCGTTGTCTGATCTTGCATGTCAAGGTCGCCGTCGCATTACGGGCGGCGATCTCCTTTCTTCTTGCTGATCTTTGCCGCAATCCGGTTCTTCTCCATCTTCTTCCGCAGGTGGGCGAACTTGGTCGCCGGTTTGCGGGGCGTCTGTCGTCCTTTGCCAGCCATCGACATTCCTCCAAGCGGACGGTTCCTACTTCTTTTCCTTCCTGATTTTCTCCAAGGCTTCGGCTGCCGCCTTGCGAACGTCCTTATCCTCGTCCTTGAGCAATTGGGTCAGGGCGGGAATCGCGGCCTGGCCGAAAGTTCCAAGCGAACCGGCCACCGCTTCTCGCACCAAGAAATCCCTGTCGTTGAGCAACTTCGTCAGGGCGGGGACGGCTATCTCCGCTTTGGGCTCAATTGTCCCCACCGCCGATGCAGCGGCACGCCGGACATACTCACTCTCGTCATTGAACAATTCTGTGAGGACAGGGATGCCGGTCCTCGCGTCGGGACCGATTTCCCCAAGAGCCGTAGCAACATCAATCCGAACCCCAGGAATCTTGTCCTTGAGCAACTTTGTGAGTGCGGGAACGGCGGTCCTCGCCGCAGGACCGATTCTGCCAAGGGCCGAGGCAGCAGTCATCCGAACACCATCATCCTTATCCTTGAGCAATTCGGTGAGGGCTGGGATAGCTGCCTTGGCCTTGGGACCGATCATAGCGATGACCGAAGAAGCGGAACGTCTAACGCTAGGGTCCACCTCATTCAGTAATTCCATGAGGACTGGGGTGGCGGTTTCCGCGTCGGGACCAGTCCACAGAAGGGCCATAACGGCAGCATCTTGAACCCTTTCGTCCTTGTCCTTGAGCAATTCAATGAGGGCTGGGACAGCGGTCTTCGCCTTGGGGTCGATCTTTCCCAGAGCCAGAGCAGCCTTCTTTCGCAGCACCGGGTCTTTATTTTTCGCCAAGGCTATCCATTCACTGAGCATTTTTCCCCGATAGGCCATTTCTTTACCCTTCGGCGTTGAAGCAGGCTTTTGTTCGGCTCCAAGGGAAGCGACAACCAAAATGAACGTCAGCAGCAAACTGAAAGTTCTCATAATCCTTCTCCAAACCCACTCGGCAGTTTCTCCACGGCCTCCCGATGGACGATGCTCCCCTTCCTTGGAACAATCCGAGGCACGGCACGTCCCCGGCCAGTCCAAACCAGCATCATGTGCGGGCGGCGGAAATGCGGGATTACCTCGAGATGCTTGCCCACGTCCCAGCCAACCTTGCCCCGGCGATGGGCCTTCTCGACGAACCTCTGATCGCCGCTGGCGTCGAACTTGGCCCGGTCGTCGGCCAGGACATCCGGCGAGATTATCGAAGGATCGTTTTCCAGCAGGCAGAGCGAGCAGCAGAGCCGCACGCAGGCATCGACTAGAGAACTGGGGACTTGGATGCCGATGTCGGCAAAGACGTTCCTTCCAAGACCTGCCACCGACTCTTCGACGGTCAGGCCGGGCTTGCGGGGGAAATTCCTGTAGGTGTAGCACGGGACGCCGAAATCTCCCACCAATTCGCCCACGTCGATCAGGACGGAAATGCCCTCGCCCTGGTTCATGTCGCCCATCAGGATGCAACGAACGGCGATCTCTTCCCCCTCCCACTCGAAGGTCAGCAGGTTTTTTCCCTTCGGGAACCGGATGCAGAGGGCAGGAAGCGGAAGCCGGATTAGTTCGGAATCGAGGTCGAGGTCGAGCCGGGTGAGCATCGGGATGATCGACGGCCATACGTTGTAGTAGGGCCTTCGTGCCTTTTCCCAATCCCGCTCGTTGATCATCTGGGCGAAGAACTGAGCCGACCCCATGCCCACGGCGTCGGCCTGGGCTCGCCGGTAGAACTGGTCGATGTCCTGGGCAGGGCGGTCGTCGGGGTCAGCCCGCCGCGTCCAGTCACGCATCGTCGTGTAGGAGTGGAAGTCCATGAGGGTCAGGTCATCCCCAAGTCCCTGGCACACTTTGCCACCATCATCTTGGCCTCCGCACGCGACTTGCCCCGCGTCTTCTTCAAGAAGCCGATAGCCTGTTCTTCGTCCCCGGTTCGCACCAGCCCATAGAGTTGCATTTCCCACTTGGCATCGACCCCAGGAGCGGCGGGAGCAAGCCATTCCACATGGATTTTGCCATCTGGAGTGCCGCCGCAAACGAGAATCCGTCGCCGGTCATCCGGGTAGTGGGCCTTCTTGTACTGGACCAATTCATCTACCATCCCGTCGATGTCGTTCGACTTCAATTCGTTCCAGAGTGCCGGGTTATTGGCTTCGATGGACTCCCACACCTTACGGTAACCCTCCCTGGCATGGTCAAGTCCGACGCACTCGTTCCAGGCGACGTTGGCAAAGAACAATGCGACGTGGGCTGCCTCCGACGACGCGGTAGCAGCGGGGTTGCGAAACAATCGCTCCGACATTTCCTGCATAATGTCGGACATCTTGCGGGGTTTGTCACTCATGTCTCTCGATTCCCAAGTTGTCTGACTTCTCCTTCCAATTCCCCCCAACCCGAAAATGCCTGGCTCACTCTGGCCTCTGGCACCGTGGGTTGCAACGCTGCAATCCTTAGTCGCCATGTCGTCATTGTTTCTGTTCATTCCGAATGCATCTTGGCCTACGGCCCTGGCGATTTTACTCCGATTCACGGAGGGCGGCTTCCGTCAAAGGGCCATTTTGGGGGCCAACAGCTTGCAAGTACGGGGGAAAAACGTGATTCTAATCCCGCCAATACCCACCTGGCAAGCAACCCACCGTCAATACGTTGTTTGTCGCCATGCTCTTGGTTCCCGGTCGGGCAATTCCTGGACCACATGCATATAATGCCATGAACACCGCCTGAAAACCGCTGGGGGCGTAAATGAAACAAACCGCTTCTTCGATCCTGATCTACGGCTTCTTCTCTTGCATTCTGGCCTACGGCGTCTTCTTGCTCTTTGGCAATGTATACCGTGCAAAGAAGGAACTCGATAAAGGGGTGCTGGCATTTGAGACCGGCGATCTTGATTCGGCTATCGCCCATTTCACCGTGACCATTCGACTCAAGCCTGGATTTGCCGGGGCGTATTACAACCGGGGGTTCACTTACGGGAAACAGGGTGACTTCGCTAAGGCCATTGCCGATTTTAGCGAGGTCATCCGGCTCAAGCCCGACTATGCCGAGGCATACTACAATCGGGGCAACGCCTACCGAGAGCAAGGTGATTCCGGCAAGGCGATTGCCGACTACAGCGAAGCTATTCGGCTCCAACCGACACACGCCGATGTTTACTACAACCGGGGCCTTGCTTACGGGAACCAGTGCGACTTCGGCAGGGCGATTGCCGACTTCGATGAAGCCATCCGCCTGAACCCCAAGAATGCGGAGGCGTATGCCAACCGCGGCATCGTCTACGGGAAAAAGAGCAACCTCGACAAAGCGATCAGCGACTTCAACGAAGCCATTCGCATCGACCCGAAATATGCCTCGGCGTATTTCGACCGTGGGCTTGCTCATGGGAAGAAAAGCGACTTTGACAGGGCGATTGCTGATTTCAATGAGGCTATCCGGCTCAAGCCCGATTATGCCCAGGCGTATTACAACCGGGGGATCGCTCATGGAAAGATAAACGGCGATCACCACGACGAGGCAATTGCCGACTTCACGGAAGCGATCCGGCTCAAGATTGATTTTGCGGAAGCGTATTACGACCAGGGCCTGATCTATGGGAAAAGCGGTGACTTGGAGAAGGCGGTTGCCGCATTCAATGAGGCCATCCGCCTCAAGCCTGACTATCCGCAGGCGTATTACGATCGGGGAGTCGTCTCCGGGAAAAAAGGCGACTACGACAAGGCCCTTGCCGACATCAACGAGGCGATCCGGCTAGACCCGAAGAATGCCCATGCGTATTACGGTCGGGGCGTTGTCTACCGAAGGAAAGGTGAGAAGGCCAAAGCGGAAGCAGATTTCGAGCGGGCCAAGAAGCTCGGCTACCAGCCTCCCACAAATCCTATGGATCTTCTCTTTCTCCATGGCTGGCAATCGGCAAGGGCGGCGTAGTCGGCCATCCTGCACGCCAATCAGGTTGTGCCGTATAATCTGAGCGGCGGCTGCACTACCTGGTGTGGAGGTTTGGAAGAATGTGGGCATTTTGTCCGAAGTGCAAAGGTGTGATGGGGCAATTGGATGCTGCCTGCCCGCACTGCGGCTATATGGTTCCACCCGATCCGCTCCCGCCGAACTACGATGTCCAAAGCCGGCAGTTTGGCATTCGGTTCCTTTTCTATCTCATGGGGCTTACCGCCTTCGCATGTTCGACGTGTTCGTGCCTGCACTGCTGGGAGTTTGCCCCTGCGTTGTTTTTCACCGGCGTGTTGATCTGGCACGCACGCAAGGTCCGCTATGCCGTGCTCCCCGGGCTCGCCATTGGCTTCATGGTAGGCATTGCTTTGAACCTTGCCGTCGATCCGAAGGACAAGATTGCCACGGGCGTGTGGATCGCAACGATCGGATGTCCGATTAACGCCATTTGCAAAGGCTTTCAGAAGTCCGGCCTAATAGCACTCCTTGGTGGGATTGCTTCTGTGATTGCGATGGCATTTGCAATGGATCACTAGGCCGAGGCTGGTGTCTCTCATTCCAGGTCCGGCAGTTCTTCCCGCTTTAGCAGCAGCCGGATCGACCTTGGCACGCCCGGTTCCCTGCTGATGAATCCGTGCTTCTCCGATTTGAGCACCATGTCATGTACGGCCGGCGGCGTGACCTGGAAATAGATCTGCATGTCGCGTTCGGCGGGTGCCTGCCGGGCTCGAGCAATCCCACACAATGATTTTCAAGGCGTCGCGTCACGATCCGTGAGCAACCAAAATGGATGCCCAAGGAGTAAGCGGAGAGGGTGCTCGCATAAGATGATGTTACGCGGGGAGTGTGGGGCAGCCATATTGGTCGAGGTTTCGCCAGAACTCTTCCCAGCGGCCTGTGGTGAGTCGCAGCGCACGTATCGACAATACGGCGAGAGCGCCGTCGTCCTTCCAACGCGAACCCGATTTGCATAAGCGGTGCTTGATCAAGGTCTTGCATGCCGCTTCCGTCACGCCGCTGCCGATCGGCCAGTTCCGCTGCACCGAATAAGAGTATTTCATCCGTTCCTTCTGGTTTTGGAGGTAGGTGATCGTCGCCAGGACCGCCTTCGCATCTTCCGCGTTTTTCAGCGGCGTCGTGGAAAGAAATTCATCCAGGACCGAAAGCAAACGACTCACCGCTCCCTGCTTGTGCTTCAATTGATGAAGCTGGTTTTCCAGCCACGCTTCTCTTTCCGCTTTTCTTTTTCGCTCCCTTGAACACCACCATCGCCGCCTTGCCCACGTACTCGCTGGCATGGTAAAAGTCCAATGTCTGGTGGTCCGTCAACGGTTTCAGGTAGCTCCAGTTGTCTGCCGCGCCGTCGCCCAGACCGATATACGGCACGTTCGGATAGGCATTCTTCACGCGCTCCACCTCGCGTTGGAATTTCGCGTGGAACTTTTCTTTCCCGTACTCTGGGGTTGCGCCTGCGTAAATCGTATGCAGGCGTTCCCCTTGGGCGTCGTAAAACGCGATCGTTCCCGTCATTGCCACCCGCCACCCGTCCTCTTGCAAAAGCATGCATGTTCCATCAACGCCGATCGCGATGGAGGCACACGGATGCTCGAACTGTGGCAATGCGTAGCTCCAGGTCTCTTCTTTCGCAACGGCATAGGCACCGACGATGTCGCCCAGCGACTTGACGTATCGCTTGGAAATCTTTCGATGCTGGCATTCCAATAAATCGGCGACAACCGCATCGGCTCCGGCTTCCGCGTATTTGTAGGAGACCAACTTGGCAAATCTTGGCGTGGCGTTGAGAACCAATCGGGCACTCTCTTCGAGCGGGCAGAACGTTTTGCCCCCTTCGGACGTTTGATAGACATGCCGAAGCACGGAGACGCTGCCGTAAGGCGTTTCGTAATCTTGAGCGAACTGCCCCTTGCTGGTCATGCGGACCGAACCGAGTTGGATGGGACTTCCATCGGTATCGAACCGCTCGAGATTCTTTTCGGTGGCCAGCAGGCCGACTTCGTTAAGCGCATCCTGGATCGCTTCTTCGGCCCGAAGCATGGAGCCGGTCAGCGGCAAGGTGACCTCGATGGTGATGGAATTATGAGCTTGGCGAGTGATTTGTGCGGTCATGTCATTTCCTCCGTGAAAAGTCCCGCGACGACAACTTTGTCTGGGCGACGGCACCGATACTTGGTAAACTATCCGAGTATCCTTCGGATTCCAGGACGGAAGCATAACCTATTCATCGACGTTTGTCTACATCATTTTATGCGAGCACCCAGCGGAGAATATCAGCGAGATGGGATCACGTGGGTACGGCGGGATTGTTCGTATTTGTATCCGAAGTCGGAGCACTAAATCTTTGAACTACCTTGCCTCCCTTGAGCACAATAGCCGTCATTACGTTGTGTTCATCGAATCTGAATTCAATCTTGTCTGGGTTTTCCCTTTTCTTGCCTGCACCAACGGCAATCATTTCACCGACGGGAACCGCTGTTTTCATTCCAACCCAAAACTCCGCGGTCTTTTCAGTTCCCTTCCCGGAATTGAGCGAGAGGAGTTTGATGGGCGGGTCCTTTTCCGGTAATAATTCAAGCTCTCCGTCTAGCTGATCGGTAAAGAGAAGCTCTTTGAGTAATGCACTGTTATCCTTATAGTTCGCTAGATCTCCTAATATCCAACCCCCGGCCTTCTTATTGTACTTCACGATACCAAGATCCGTGTATTTCTCCAGTTTGAGATCTAACCCGTGTCCGCCTCTTGTTGCTGCTTCAATTTTCTCTGCTATCTTGGCATCAATCGATAGAAAACCATTTGGGATAAGGCGGATTTGATTTGAGAAGGGAGACTCCTGCAACCCTCCTTCATATTTATAGGTGACTTGAGTGCCAGCCTTCAAAACGAGACTGTATTTCGGTTCTTCCCCAAACAACGAAGGAAAGTAAGAGAAAGAGACAATCAATACCAAAAAGATATTTGTTTGCTTGATGTCACGTTTCATCTTAAGAATGTTGCACTTTCGCTGACGTAAGTCTTGGCCATGATGCCGATCCTATGGAACGGTATCGTACTGCGGCCGCTTGCCGTTGGCAATGCACCCGGTTACAACCCAAGCTCCATAAACACAGCCTCGGGCAGCCGGTTGTACCTAGGGCCCGCATTGAACCTCAAGGGGCTTACCAGTACCCCCCTTTAGCTGGATACAGGATACACCGTTTGGACGGACTTCGGGGCCTTTCGAGCCATCTCTCGCGGTTCATTAACCACGTTACCAGAGGGGGCGGTTAGATCACGCCCAGGCGGCCGGAAATATCTTCAAACGGTGGTAACCGGGCTTTTCCTCCAGCGATCAGGCATCATCACCAGTCCTCGGCACGAACCTGCCGCGTAAGGCATGCCATCGGATGCACCGTTTAGGTTATCCACCAGACCGCTCGTTCTGCCTATTATGATACTAGACAACCTCTTCTCAAGCTCCTCTCAAGTCTCAAGGAGGCACAATCGTGATCGCAACAATCGAGCGGGATTCTCCGAATGTGGTCAGCTTCGAGTTGACCGGCAAATTGCACGACAGGGACTACAAGCAGTTTGTGCCGACGATGGAGGCCATCTTGACTGCCATGGGCAGGGTGCGGCTGTTCATCCGCTTAAAGGACTTTCATGGCTGGGATTTACATGCCGCCTGGGACGATTTCAAGTTCAGCATGAAGCATTATTCCGACTTCGAGCGGATCGCCATGGTGGGCGACCGCCAGTGGGAAAAGTGGATGGCCAGCTTTTGCAAGCCCTTTACCAAGGCCACGGTGAAGTATTTCGACAAGTCGGAAGTCGATGCCGCCTGGAAGTGGCTAAAGGAGAACGACGAGCACAATCGAGCCACGCAGGAAAAGAATCGAACATCGGATATGCCCGACGACCCCGACGGATGGAACACCTTCCCTTGAAGTTTGCGTCAGGGCTTGCCTTGCAGCGGATGCGGATAGGTATACGGCTTGTAATACTCGGGCTTGGGTTTCTCGTTGAAGAAATCCCGCCCTTCTTTTACGTGCGCCGCTTGTCGCTCTGTCTGTTTCGGATCCGCCCAAGGGCGCAGTACCATGTTAAGCTTCGCCCCATTGAACGTGTTGTTCCAGGCGTAGCAGGGCGATGGTTCGAACACGCCGTCTCCGTCGGCATCCGTCGCCCGGCCCGGTTGGCCGAAGCACGGATAGCCGGCCCCTTTCTGGCCCGCAGGAATCTGATTGCCGTCCATCGGGTTTGTGCCGTCACAGATCCCAAACTCGCCGATGGCCATGAACGATCTTTCGTGACTGACTTGGATCGTACGGGTGTTGTAGGTCGTTCCAGTTACCGTATTGTTGAAGACCATGGCCACTCCCCCGGCGATGAAGATGAACCCCTGGGGCCGGCCCATCTTCAGGCCCTCTGCGGAGAACGTGTTGTCGTAAACCTCGGCGCTCTGGGATCCTAAGGCCCCCGGACGGACCCTGTAGATTTCCAGTTGGCTATTGATGATCTTGTTGTGCCGGATGACGACGCGAGCCCCGTTGTACGGCACGATCCAGGGGTTGTTGCCGTCCGGGTTCACGACCGCCGGGCCGAAGTGGGCCTCATTGTCCTCGAAGTAAACCGCTTGGGCAGTGCCCAGCGTGAGGGGCTTGGTGAAGTTGACCTTGCCGGGCCCCTGGCACATGATCGTCTGCGCCTGGTGATTCTTCTCCAGGGCGTGAAAATAGCAGTGGTCGATCAAGCCATAGGTGTCGCCAGTGATCGACATCATCTGATCCATATTCAAGAACTTGCAGTGGTCGACGCGGAAGTTCTTGCAGTTCCCGCTGATCACGATCTCGCCCGCCCAAATTCCCGCGTTGGCGAACCCGGTTCCGTCGAAGGTGATCCCTGTGATTCGGAAGGGTTTTCCCTCGACTCCATTTGCCACGAACGCCTTGTCTCCAGGGGCCCTGCTTGTATCCGTGCGAATGATCGTCTTGTCAATTCCGGCCCCCTGGATGGTGATGGCCTTCATTTTGGCCCAATGGCCGGCGTTCCATCCCTTCGTCCACACGGCCGTCCCGGCGGGAAGTTGCACGGTGTCCCCGTCCTTGGCCGCGTCGATCGCCTCCCAGACAGCCTCCGGCGTCAAGCTTGCGGCCGTGCGGGTCTCGGCAGGAACGGCCTTGGGCAGTAAACCCTGCGCGGTGACGAGGAGACAACATGCCAACATCGATCGGAATCGCGGGTTCTTGATCTTCATCGTCAATCCTTTCACAAAAAACACCATCCCCCGAGACATCTCCGGGCGATTCACGGCACGGTCCGAGCCTACCACAGCCGCTTTCCCTGGTCAATAATTCGTCTTCACCAGTAATATGGAAGTTCTCAGGACCAAGATTCTTTCAAAACTTGACATTCGCAAAACGATCAGTATAATCAGTATGTTCCTCATCGCAGTAAGGTATCGGCTAGTGCCGGGATTGTACGTCGGTGTAGGTCGGACCTCGGTATCGATCACCGTTTGTATGGTTGCAGCAATCCTCCGCAACTTGCTGTAGATTGGCAGCGCTTCTCATCCTATTCGGATGCTACTGCGGTTCGGGACGGGCGATTTGTTTCCCTAATTCCGAACAAGGAGTTCTCCAATGAGCAAGCCCGCTGCATCTCTGTTGCGCAACGGCAAGGCTCGTGCGGAGCACAGCCGCCGACGGATCGCCAAGCAATTCAATCCCCTGGCGCGCGAGAGTTTCTCACGTACGCTACGGTTCGAATCGTTGGAATGCAGAACACTGCTTTCCGTGGTGGCCAGCGCGCCCAACTGGGTCCCGGAGGGGCCGGTATCGATCTCGTATGGCACCGCCGCCCATGAGGTGGGCGCCATCAACCAGATCGCCGTCGATCCGAATCCCATGTACCCGACGCACCTGCTGGCAGCCACGGTCAATGGCGGCATTTGGCAGACCCAGGACTTCACCGCCACGGGTGGTCCGACGTGGACCACCACGACGGACCTCTTGCCGTCGCTGTCCATCGAATGTGTCGCCTTCAGCCCTGTCAACAGCAGCGTGATCTATGCCGGCACCGGGCAATACAGCTCCGCGATCACTGGCGACGCTGCGGTAGGGGTCTACAAGTCGACCGACGGCGGCACAACCTGGCAGGTCGAAAACCCCGACGGCATGTTTAACGGTCTGCGGATCATCCGCATTGTCCCCACAAACCTTAACCGCGGCCAAACGGTGTTCCTTGCCACGACGGATTCCACGACGACTAAAGGGAAGGTGACGGCCGGCGGTGTTTATCGGTCGGACGACGGAGGAACGAGCTGGAATCGTCTCTCCGGTACCGGCATCCTGCCCAACAGCGGCGTCACCGATCTGGTCGAAAACCCGGCAAATGCGAACCAGTTCTTTGCGGCCATTCCGGAGTCCTTGGCGGGGATACTCGCCGGCGTCTACGAGTTGGATGCGTCAAACAACCAGTGGACACCTGTCGACACTGGCCTTGCTGTGAGCGACCTGGATGTTTCCACGCGAATCGTACTGTCGATCAGTCCTGCCGCCAACCCGAACCCCGCCTCCGCCAACCCGATCTGGGCCGCGATCATCAACAGCTTCGATTATCAGAGGGTCTACCAGGGTGTCGCGGGGGTGCAGACGGTTAACTGGACGCCGGTCGGCGTGTACGATCCATCAACCGGCCAAAACCTGCCGCCCAACGTCCTGAATGGTAACGGCCCGACTTTCCACGGGGCCATCGTGGCCGACCCGCAGAACGATACGCTCGTGTACCTCGACGGAACCGTCGGGCCCGTCGTGCGGGGCGACTCCACCGACAATACCAATACCTGGACCGCCATCGGGAAGATGAACGACGTCCCGCGCACGCCCCCGACCGGAACGGCGGTTCCGATAGATAACGGCGACACCACTTTCCCGCACCAAGACTATCGGGGCCTGGCTTTCGCCGATGGCTTCCTAATCGACAGCGACGACGGCGGCGTTTACCAATGCACCGATCCCAGCGGTATGGTGTCGGGCGCCCGGACATGGACCTCGATCAACGGCACCATCCAGGACACCGAGGGAGCTAACGTCTCCTACAACGGTAGCTTCTTTGAAGGCGAAGGTGCAACCGTCGCCTACGATCAGCAGTTCCAAATCATCTTTGGCGGGGCCCAGGATGTCGGGACACCCACCCAGAACGCCCAGGACAATATCAACAACTACGTGGATCAGAACCCCGGCGACGACGGCGGGGACACGGCCGTCGATAACTTCAGCCTTGCCAGCCAAAGCCCAGTGGAATCGGTCCGATACGTCTACGGCCACGTTCGCATGATCTATAAGGGCACCAATTCCCGGGCCCCCCTTGATTACAATGCCTTTATTTTTCCTGAAGATGGTCTCTCCGGGTTTACGAGAGACGCTGCCAACGACTTGTTCAACTTCTCGGTCCAGAATTCCGTCGCCGGTCAGATCGTTGCGGCCGGGGACTCTGGGGCTGCCACCGTTTCAGGGGGGGCACTCTACGAGTCGAGCAACGCGGGCAGCGCCGGCGAATCTCAGGGAGCAGAACGGCAACTACTACGTCAACGACACCTGGACGCTGATTGCGACCCCTAGTTTTTTTGGGCAAGCCACCGCGATGGCCTATGGTGGCAGGCTTAACAGGGTAGCTGATCCGGACGTCCTCTATGTCGCTGCGCAGTACAACTCTTCCGCCCCGCAGATCTACTTGCGAATGCCGGGCGGCACGCTTACCAAAACCGCAAACCTGCCCGCGGACGCCAAGACAATCACCAATATAGCGCTCGATCCCAACAACTGGCAAACTGCATTCGCTTCGGACGGCACCCATGTCTACATGACGATCGACGCAGGAGCGTCGTGGCACAAAGTCACCGGCAACCTGACCAACACGGGGTCGTTAGTGACGCGGATAAATATGGCGGTGATCCCTGGTTCTGGCGTCGACGCCGTCCTCTTTGCCGGCGCCCAGGGTGTCTCGCGCCTGTTGGTCAACGTCCAGCGGATCTTGGCGAGCGACCAATACGTCTGGACCCGATTTGGGGCGAACCTGCCCAATACGGAAACGGCCGGCCTGGTGTACAACGTGCACGACGACGTGCTCGTGGTTTCCACGATCGGCCGTGGATTCTGGGAGGTGCAAAACGCCAGCACCGTCGCTTTTGCCAGCCCCGTCTTGTATGTCAATGGCGACAACTCGGGCGGTAACACGATCAGCGTGCAACTCGATCCGGCCAATGCGAACCTTCTCGAAATCGTGCAAGATGGTCACCTGGAATTCGAGGCCCCGACCTGGGCGATTCCGGATATCGACATTGATCTCTCCAACGGCAACAACGACACGATCGACATTGAAAACGTTCCGACCGGTGTCCATGTGTCGATCGAGGGTGTCGCGGGGGACACCGTCAATATCCAGAATTCGAGCCAAGGTCTGTGGCAGGGCATCCTGGGCACGATCGATGTCACGAGCATAAACGGCGGCATGACGCTGAACGTCGACGACACGGGCGACAAAACGGCCCGCACCGTCACGATGCAAAATACCGCAAGTCCCGCCAATTCCGGGTCGATCAGCCGACTGGCCCAGGGAATGATCGATTACGCCTACTCGGCCGTGGCGAATCTGTGTGTGGCTACCGATGCCAGCGCCAGTAATTCAATCGATGTGCTTGACACGGGCGTTCCGACGACGCTTGTCATCGACGCCGCCACGAACGTCACTCTGGGCGGCGATCCTACCGAGGGTACCCAAGGCATCAACGCCGATGTGTCCATTAAAAATCAAGAGGATGGACGTGGGGACAATGGCGACGCGTCCATTTCGGTCATCGACCTGCCCGGCGTGCCCGGCACGGCCACGGTGTCCGTTTTTCTTCCAACCATAACCAAAACTGATGCTTTCGGTATCCCTGTCTCCTACCCCGATACTCCCTGGGGCTCGATTAGCGGGTTGTGCGCTGGCACCATCAACTACGAATTTGCCGATACGAATGGCGTGGAGATCCAGGCCCCCGCCGGCGAGCAACTCGTTGATCCTGGCAATCCCGTCCCCCACGTCACGCTGCATGATGTATTCAATATCCAAAGGATCACCCCTATCGCCCCTCTAATAGGAGGATTTGAGCCGCTCGTGATCTACGGCGACAACCTGGCAGATGCCGATGGAGTGTTGTTGGGCGACGGCACTTTCGTCCCGCTGTCATCTCCGCCGTCGTTCGATCCCGTTACTCAGCAGTGGGAGGTTATGGCCAATGTGCCGGTCCCAAGCACCCCCGGCATGCTGGATTTGATGGTGCGGACATCCACGGGCAATGTAACGGCTCCGCAGTCGTTCAGCTATCTTGTCAGCCCTGTCGTGACTTCCATTGCTCCGGCCGTCGGCCCGCTGTCGAACCCGGGTGCGGTGGCCATCTTCGGCACGGACTTGAATGGGGCGACGGCGGTGGATTTCGGCCAGAACGCGGGCACGATCGCCTCGATCATTCAGACCGATCCGCCGGCGGACCTATGGGAAATCGTTGCCATACCTCCCAACGCAACCACGACCGGCACGGTCGATGTGACGGTGACCACGCCGGGCGGCACGTCGGCCACGTCGCCCAACGACGAGTTCACGTACACCGCCGCGCCCATCATCAATACGGTCTATCCGCAAAAAAGCGCGCTGGCGGGCGGGCTCCAGGTGTCGATCACCGGCTCGGGCCTGGACAAAGTAACGGAAGTAGACTTCGGTACCACACGGGTGACCAACTTCACGATCGCTGGGGACAGCCAGATCTCGGTCGTCAGCCCACCGGGGACCCGCCGGCACCGTCGACGTAACGGTCGTTTCCGCCGGCGGTACGTCGCCGATCGTGACCAACGACCAGTACACGTACCTGGCGCCGCCGGCCGTCACGTCGGTGACCCAGAATTCCGGTTCCGTCCAAGGCGGCGACACGGTCACCATCCAGGGTACGAACTTGAGCAGCGTCCTGCCGCAGATCTACTTCGGCTCGACAGCGGGCACGATCCTGAGTGACAATGGCACGCTGATTAAGGCTATCACTCCCGCCCATGCTATTGGCCAGGTGGATGTGACGGTGGCCACGACCGGCGGCACCTCGGCCATCGTAGCCGGCGATAAGTACAACTTTGTCGTGCTTCCACCCGTGGTAAGTGCAATCTCTCCGGCCTTCGGCCAGGTCGGCGGCGGGACCCGTGTCACGATCACCGGCACGAATTTGCTGGGTGCGACGGAGGTCGATTTTGGAGGCGTCCCGGGCACGATTGTGGCCCCTCTGGATGCCGCCACGCAGATCGTCGCCAGCAGTCCGCCGGGCAGCGCCGGTGTCGCTGTGGACGTGACAGTCGTGACCGCGGCCGGACGGTCCGCAACGTCGGCGGCGGACGATTTCACTTACGAGCCTTTGCCCAGCGTTTCCAGTCTAAGGACGTCGTCGGGTCCGGTGGGTGGCGGGACCACGGTGATCATCACGGGTTCGAATCTGCTGGGTGCGACGGAGGTCGAATTCGGGGGCGTCGCGGGCACCATCGTCCCCGGCACGGATACTTACGGACTAATCACGGTCATCAGTCCTGCCGGCGCGGCGGGGCTTTCGGTCGACGTGACGGTCGTGACCTCCGCGGGAACGTCGGCCGCTACGATGGCCGACCGGTTCAATTACTACGTACCCGGCCCCGTGGTCAGCGGCTTGAGTACACGGACTGGCCTGGTAGGAGAGCAAACGCCGGTAACCATTTCCGGCGATTATCTTTCGAATGCCTCGGCCGTCTACTTCGGTACGGCTCTGGCGACGATCCAAAGCGACACGGACCGTCAGATCATGGTCCTGAGCCCAATCGTGAATACCTCGGGAACGGTGGACGTGACGGTCGTGGCGGCGGGCATCACATCGCCCGTCGTGCCGGCCGATGAATTCACTTACGGCGGGGTGCCCAACATTTACGCCCTCGTCAGGCCTACGGGTGGCGGGGGGGACATTGGGCCCGCCAACTTGAGTAATGGGAGTTGGGAAGTCGATATTCTCGGCGTGAATCTGGGCGGGGCCACGGAAGTGGATTTCGGCGGCAACCCCGTTACGAGTTTCCTCAGCGATAGCTCAACCGAGATCGTGCTCGCGATTCCGGATGCCGACCCTGGCGCCGTACCGGTGACGGTTACGACGCCCTTTGGCACTTCCGCGGCCCTGCAATACACCTTTGACCCGGGGCCGGTCGTCATCGATCTCAACGGAGGTCCTGAAGATGGCCCGACGGCGGGCAACACGTCGGTGACGATTCGCGGCGTCCATCTGGCCGATGCCATGGCCGTGAACTTCGGCAGCACCACGATCACAAGCTTTGTCTATACCGATTACGGGTCAGGCTTCGGAGCGATTACGGTCACCAACCCGCCCGGCGCTGCAGGCACCGTGGATGTGACGGTGACGTTGCCGGAAGGCACTTCGTCGACTGCGGAAGACGATCAGTTCACGTATTGGCCGGTTCCGGCGGTAACGGGCGTCAGTCCCGCCCTGGGACCAACGGTGGGCGGCAATACCGTCGGGATAACGGGCACCGGCCTCGGCATGAGCTCGACCGGGGCCGTCACGGTCGACTTTGGCGGTGTCGCCGCCGGCTACGGCTCCTATTTGGATGGCAATCCAAATACGGTTTATATCAACGCTCCGCCGGGCATGGGCTCGGTGGATGTGACCGTAACCACGCCTGGGGGCACGTCGGCAATGTCGCCGGCCGACCAGTACAACTACGTGTACATTCCATCTCCCACCGTTTCGGCTTTGAGTCCCAGTTCCGGGGCACTCACGGGCGGCACGCCGGTAACGATCTACGGCGCGGGGCTGGGCAACGCCACGGCGGTCGATTTCGGCGGCGTCGCCGCGACCAGTTTCACGAACAACGGGGATGGCACGATTACGGCCGACAGCCCTTCGGGGATTGTCGGCGCGGTCGATGTGACGGTAGCGACTATTGCGGGGACTTCGGCAATGGTGCCCGCTGATCAATTCGCCTACGTCCCGCCTCCCGTCGTCACTGCCTTGGATACGATTACAGGTTCCGTAGGCGGCGGCACGCAAGTGACCCTCACGGGATCGAACCTGGCCGGCACCACAGAGGTCGATTTCGGCGCCAATTCCGCGACGATCGTCAGCAATATAGACAACCTGGGCGTGGACACGCTCGTGCTCCTCAGCCCGGAAGCGACTGCCGATACACCGGAGACGGTAGACGTCACCGTGACCACGCCTTACGGCGCCACCACTGATTACGGCGCCTTTACCTATTGGCTCTCGCCGGCGGTGACCGCGCTTTCCGTGTCCGTCGGCCCGGCAGCAGGCGGGACCCCGGTGACCATTTCCGGCATGAATCTGGCGGGCGCCACGGAGGTCGATTTTGGCGGCGTCGCCGTCAGTTTCATGGACAACGGGGACGGAACGCTTTCCACTGTCAGTCCGACGAGCAACGTCTCCACGGTCGATGTCACCGTCGTTACGCCCGGTGGCACGACGGCTATTTCGCTGGCCGACCAATTTACCTACTTGGCCGTGCCGAGCGTCTTGAGCCTCAGTCCCGCGGCCGGACCGCTCTCGGGCGGCACGTCGGTAACGATCAGCGGTACGGCCCTGGCCAACGCCACGGAAGTCGACTTCGACGGCGTCCCAACCACCTTTTCGGTCAATCCGGACGGAACGATCACGGCCGTCAGCCCTGACCTCGGTTATGTCGACACGGGAACGGCGGACGTGACGGTGGTGACGGACGGCGGTACGTCGGCGCCCTCCTCCGCCGACCTGTTCACCTATGCTGCGACGCCCGCCGTCTCGGGCATCAGTCCCTCATGGGGGAATAGCTTCGGCGGCGATATCGTGACGATCTCCGGCACGGATCTGGACAGCGCGACCGCGGTCGATTTCGGCGGCGTCGCGGGCACGATTACCTACGATTCGCCGATGATGATTCAGGCGGCCAGCCCCGCGGGCGCCCCCGCTTCCGTGGGCGTTACCGTGGTTGGTCCGGGCGGCACGTCAGCCACCTTGCCGGTCGACCAGTTCCTCTACATTGGGGCGCCGCTTGCCACGGCCGATACTTATGCGGCATCCGAAAACACACCGCTCAACGTGTCCGCTCCCGGCGTATTGGCCAACGACAGTGACCCGCAGGGAGACACGTTGACGGCCGACTTGCTGGCAAGCCCTGCCAACGGCGTGGTTTCGCTAGGCAGCGACGGTTCCTTCACCTACACGCCCAACAGCGGCTTCTTCGGCGCCGATGCCTTCGTTTACCAGGCCGACAACGGCTACCTGACTTCCCAGCCGACGCTCGTCACCATCAGCGTCTACGCCCCCACCCTAAGCCTCAGCCCGAGCAGCGGCCAACCAGGCTCTTCGTTTAACGCGGCATTTGCGGGCTTCGCCGCCGCCGAGACGATAAGCTTGTCCTTCAACGGCGTGGCCGACGGCAGCGCCACTTCGGACGCGAGCGGGGATTGCAGCACCGCGGCGTCGGTGCCGACAAATCTTCCCGGCGGCATGTACACCGTCGTGGCCGCGGGAAGCTCCGGCGACAGCGCCAGCGCCAGCTTCACCGTGACGCCGGCCCTGGCCCTCAGCCCGAGCAGCGGCTCCCCCGGCTCGACGTTTACGGCGCTGGTCTCCGGCTTCGCCGCCGACGAGACGGTAGACTTGTCCTTCAACGGCGTGGCCGACGGCAGCGCCACGGCGAACGCCGCCGGGGATTGCACTGTCCCGGCGACCGTGCCCGCCCTTGCCACCGGCACCTATACCGTCACCGCCGAGGGTCAGACCAGCGGCGCCAGCGCCAGCGCCAGCTTCAACGTGACCCCCGCCCCCGGTCTCACCTGGGACGGTACGGCGAGCGGCAACTGGACCGATCCGCACTGGGTCGGCGGCGGTCCCGCGTATCCCAATGCGACCGCCAACGCGACAGTCGATACGGCGAGCGTCGTGCAGGTGACATCGGCGCAGGCGGCCCAGGCCCTCGCGGTCACCGATAGTGGCGCGGTCGCCGTCGCGGCCGGCGGCAGCCTCGCCGTGACGGGCGACACGAGCGTGACGGGCGGCGCCGCGCTCAGTGTGGATCCCAACGGATCGTTCTCCACCGGCGGAACTTTCACCCTCGATACGGGCGGCAGCGTAACGGGCGGGCCGATCTTCGCCACCGCCTATCAACTCAACGACGGCACGGCCAGCGCCAATCTTTCCGGCCCGGGTGGCGTGACCAAAGATACCGGCGGCACGGTGATTCTTTCCGGCTCGAATGCCTACGCCGGCAGCACCGTGGTCAACGATGGGACGTTCATCGTCACCAATGCCAGCGCCTTGCCCGATGGCACGAGCCTGACGATTGGCGCGGGCGCGACATTCATCTTTGGTCCATCGGCCAACGCTACGCCCGCCACTGCGTCCGTTGAGACGACAACTGCGTACCACGCTACGTCCGCTGAAACATCCAGCGTCACGACATCTTCGAGCGCGTCGCCATCGGCAGTGGCCGTTGTCGTGAAGCATAGCACGTCGGGCCGCAACCCGCAGTCGCCGATCGTGCCGCCTGCGGCGTCGCAGCCTCCGCAATCCGTCCCTGTTGTCGCTTTGAGTATACCTGCCGCGGACCGGCTCGTCCGGTCGTCAACTGCCAGCAAGATTGCTGGGGATATGGCTTGGCTGGGGCAGGCCGCAAACAGTTCGGATAATTCGGATCAGCAGCGAAAGAAGGATATTGCGATTTTGGCTTTGGATGCGGTGTTCGCCCAGTACGGCCCATGATGGAGAGCCGTGGCTGGGGAGCGTGGCAACAGGCTTGTGAGGGCCCAAGGAGCTAATATAATCGTCACCAAGAGTGGTCTGCGGCGGTCGTCGGCCAAAGCTTATCAACATCCTTGAGGGGCCCGTGCGTTATTTTGAATTCCTTGCTGCGTTAGTTCTTTCCCTCTCCGTCTGTCCCCTGGCCGCGGCCAGAGCGCCGAACCGGCCCGTGATCAAAGTTACGGCCGACAACACGGTTATCTCGCAGTCCTGCCGGGTAGTGATTCCACCGGGCACGGTAATCAAGGACACCGACGGCAATGGCGTGATCCAGATCGGCGCGCCAAACATCGAGGTCGAGTTTAGCGAGGATTCGGTCCTCCGCGGGTCGTCGGCGGACGCGCAGTTCCGACGAGTACAAGGGGTACGGCATTCGCCTGAATGGACATGCGGGCGTCACCATCCGTGGTGCCCGCGTGAGCGGCTACTGGTGCGGTCTCTGGGCGACAAAGGCTGACGGCCTTATCGTTGACGGCATCGACGCTTCGGACAACCGGCGGGCCTGCCTGAAGTCGACGCTCACGGCTGAGGACGGAGGCGACTGGCTTTTTGGGCACAATAACGACAAGCAGGAGTGGCTCAGACAATACGCCTCTGCTGTCTACATCGAGGAATCGGCCGGCGTGACCGTTCGCGACTCACGTGTTTGGCATGGCCAGAACGGGTTGTGCCTGGACCGCGTCATGGGCTCGAGGGTCTATGACAATGACTTCTCGTTCAACTCCGGCTGGGGAATCGCCCTTTGGCGGTGCACGCGCAACGTCATCAGTCGCAACGCCGTCGACTTCTGCGTCCGCGGCTACAGCCATGGCGTGTACAACCGTGGACAGGACTCTGCGGGGATCTTCGTGTTTGAGCAGAACAATGAGAACGTCTTTGCCGAGAACTCCGTGACTCACGGCGGCGACGGCTTTTTCGGCTTCGCCGGCCGCGAGGCTCTGGGCGAAATCGGCAGGCATCCGCTGGATTGGTACAAACGGCGGGGCAACACCGACAATGTCGTCGTGGGCAACGATTTCTCATACGCCCCCGCCCACGGTATCGAAAACACCTTCTCGTTCGGCAACAAATATCTGAAAAACCGGATTGTCGGTAACGCCATTTGCGGTGTGTGGGCCGGGTACTCGCGCGAAACGCTTATCGCGGGCAACGACTTCGAGAGCAACGGCGAGATGGGCTACGGCCTCGAACGGGGCGGCGTCAACATCGATCACGGCGGCGACAACTACATCGTCCACAACTCGTTCGTGAAGAACAAATGTGGCGTCCACCTCTGGGGCGGGGCGAACCCGGAGTTCGAGAAGAAGGACTGGGCCAAAGCCAACGGCTATGCCTCGACCGGATCGGTCATTGCCGACAATACCTTCAACGGCGATGACCTCGCATTCCAATTCCGTGGGCCCGGCGAGGTGACCATCGGGCCCAACAAGCTGGTGGACGTGGGCAAGGCGATCAGCGACGAACCCAGCTACAGGGTCACACGCAATGAAGAACTGGTGGTCGCGCCGCTGAATGTCCCCGCCTACGAGGTCTTTGGCAAAAAGCACCCCGTGGGCGCGCGGCCGGAACTGCGCGGTCGCCAGAATATTATCATGACCGAGTGGGGACCGTGGGACCATGCGACGCCGATCGTGCGTCTCGTCAAGTCCGCCAACGGGTCGGCTATCTACGAGGTCCTCAAGGCGCCTTCTGCGCACGTGCGAGTGGAAACTGTGGGCGACAACGTCCGCGGCGCCCTCGCGCCGGTGCCCGGGAAGACAGACGAGTCGCGGGTCACCGTAAGTGCCGTCCAGCCCGGCGTGCGCTCCTACGTGCTGAAGGTGCAGGCGGCGGGAAAGCCTCTGGCCCAGATCAAGGGGACGCTGGTCGCTGCCCGGTGGCAGGCAACGTTTTTCAAGTGGCCGAAGGATGTAGACCCGCGGAAGGACCTGGAGGGCTACCGCAAATTAGCCGAAGGTCCCACGGCGGTCTCGGCTCGAGTCGATCAGCTTTCGTTCAAATATGGGATGCGCGGGCCCAGCGAGTTGAACATCTCCGATAAGATAACGGCGGCTAAGCTAGGCTCGGACCACTTCGGCATGGTTGCGCGGGCACGCCTGCCCCTGACGAAGGGAACGTGGGAATTCAGCACGCTGAGCGACGATGGCGTTCGCGTCAGCGTCGATGGCAAGCCCGTTATCGAGAATTGGACGTGGCATGGCCCTTCGCGCGACACCGGGAGGCTGACGATCGAAGCCGACAAGACCGTGGAGATCGTCGTCGAGCATTTTCAAATCGATGGGTTCGCCGTGCTGGAATTCTCGCTATCGCCAAAGGCGACGCCCGTGCCGGTGAAGTAGTCTTGAGCATGGTCAGACGCGCGATTTTCTCAAGAACCCATACGTTCTCTGAGGTTCCCAAGAATCGACCCTCTTCACGAAACCCGAGCCATACGCACAAAGCCAACCGGATGACTGCCGCGTCCGGTTTTCTGGAGAATCCTTGGAGGCCATTGACAACGCCCCGAACCGCAACAAGACTAGAGTCCGTCGCGTCGCCGTTGTGTGGTCCCGGTGGCTACGACAAAGGCAAGGGCCCCATAAATCGGAAGCGGAGATGTTCTATGAAGAAGCATTTAGTCCTGCGTGCCTGTACCCTGTGTGGACTGTTCGCGCTGCTCGTGCCGTGGGCCCGCGCGGATGAGGCAAACGCCATTTTGGCCCGCATCCAATCCGCCGCGGCGGGCACGACGGTGACCCTGCCGGCCGGAACCTACCGCCTCTCGAATATCCGCACCCCTGACGGCGTCAGCATCCAGGGCGCCGGATACGACAAAACGATAATCGACGCATCCGCTGGGGATGGCGGATTGATTCTCGGCGGGAAGTCACCGGCCCATGTCAACAACCTGGGCGTGACGGGAGCGGCGCAGTATGGTCTTTTGCTCGATGGCGCCGCGGGCAAGACCGTGGAGCGCGTCATGCTCCGGCACTGCGGCAGTGGACTGATTGCCCGCGATTGCTCCGATTGCTCGTTCCGCAACCTTATCCTCGGCGGCAATGGCGCGGGCGTGAGCTTGACGTCGTGCACGAGGGCGTCACTGGTGAACTGCACCGTCGATGGCAGCCAGGATCGAGCCCTTCGAATCGGCTCCTGCAGCGACCTGGCCGTATTCAACAATCTTTTTACCGATGCCGCGCGCGGAATCGCGGTGTCGGGAAAGAATCAGGACCTGTCGATCGACCACAATATCTATATTGCGTCCAGCGTCGGTTATCTGGAGGGCGGAGGTTGTGATCGCCAGAAGGTCGCGGCCTGGGCAACTCTCTCCGGGTATGACAAGCATTCGCTGACGACCGCGGTCGTCTATGCCAACGCCGCCGCGGGCGATTATCGGCCGGTGTCGCGTCTCACCTGGGCGCCGGACCGCTCCACGGTATCCGGCATAGGGGTCCGAAGCCTCGCGGGAGTGTCCGCGCCCACGACCGACATCGCCGGCGCCGCGCGACGAGATCGGATCGATCCGGGCGCCTATCAAACCGGCTTCGCCCCGCCCCGCGCTCCCGACGGCGCCTTGACGGTGCATTCCGGTGACGGCGTCACGAGCGCCGGACTCTATGCCCCGGACGGCCGCTTGATCGCCTATCTCTTCCAGAATCTGCCGCTCACCAAGGGAGATTATCCCTACTGGCTGCCCGCTCGCGATTGGCAGGGGCAGCCGATACCCGCCGGCAAGTATACGCTCAAGACGGCCGAATCGCACCTTGGCCTCAATTACATCGCCGCGGCAGGCAACGGCGATCTCGCGTCGAGCAAAGCCGACTGGGGATCGGTCGCCAAGCGGGCGTCGCTCGATCCGAGGATGGTTGCGTTCGACAACGCCGGCAGGCTGGTTGTGGCGCAGAGCGGATTCGAAAGTGGTCAATGGATTCGAACCTACGATGCCGCCATGGAACATTTCGTCTGGTCGATCCCGGGCGGCGGTGATACCTCGGGCATAACCGTCGATGGGGCCGGCAACCTGCTGCTCATCACCCAGGCCGCCGGGCTGTTTCGTCTCAAGAGCGCAAACGGCGACTTCGTGCAATTTCAAGATGGGAGCGTGAAGAAAGACCTTTCCTCCGCGGTCAGGCAGGCCGCCGGCATGACATGGCTCGACGGCGAGCTCTATATTGCCAATGCCAAATCCGGCAGGCTTGTAATTTGCGGGGGCCGTGATCTGGACGTGGCGGGGAGCGTCGCCGTTGCCGGCGTGTCCCAACCGGCGGCCAATGCGTCGGCCAGCGTCATCTGGGCGATTTCGTCCGGCGACATCATTGCCATGGATCCCGCCGGGGTGATCAAGCATCGCCAGCGACTGGTGGATCGGCCGGCGAGTGTTGGCGGCGTCGCCCGGTTACCTGGCGGTCTACTCCACGGCGCTCCGCAAAATCCACGTCTTCGACACGCACGACCCGGCTCATCCGCGTCTGCTGCGGGCCATCGGCGACGGCAGCGATGGCTACGGCAAGATCCAGGCGGATCGCTTTTGGGATCCTCACGCCATCGCGATCGACGCAACGGGCCAGGTGGCGGTCGCCAATGCGCCCCGCGTGTGCCTCTTCGACGCCACGGGAGCGACCAAACGCATGGCCATGGGTATATGGGGCCAGGCGATCTCTTACGGTTGGTTTGCCGATAACCTCATCCATTTTTTCAATATCAACGGCAGTTACGACATTGTGCTCGACGAAGTGCAGCGGACCTGGCAGCCGGGGACGCGCTGGCGCTATGCAATGCCCGATTGCGGGCCGATCTTCTTCTTCAGTTGCGGCGGCAAGAATTTCGGCGTCTTCGCGACAGCAGAATCAGATGGCCATCGGTCTCATGCGCCGGACGGCGTCTGCCAAATGCTCGCACAGTATGGTTATGAGCATGACGGGCTCTATTTGCAGCGCACCAGCGGGCACCCCTCCCATGAGTACACGGAAACCCAGCCCATGGTCGGCGACGGCATCATCAAGGACACCGATCCGACGCAGCCGGTCATCGGGCCGGATGGTAAGCGGATCACGTTTGCCATCTTCGATAGCCTGGGGAACACGGACACGCGCAAAGACGGCAGCCTGGCATTGGAAACCGGCAGCGGCATGTTCCACGTTCCGATGACCGGTCTCGACGCCTCCGGCATCCCGCACTACGACTTTGCGAACGCGAAGCGAATCACCGCCCATATCGACGGTTCGCCCAAGTATCATTTGCCTTATGATTTCAGCAAGGCGGAGAACTTGGCCTTTATTTCCAGTCGTGCGGGCGATCTTTACATGCTGCCCGACGGCGGCTACGTGGCGCAGGTGTTTGCCAGTGACGGCCCAAACGGCGGCGAATGCGGCACCGGTCATAGTGTCGCGCGCTTCGACGGCAATGGTCGCTTGCTGTGGTACGACCCACTCACTCCTTCCGGACTGAACAAGGGACTCAACGGCATCACGCACATTGGCGACGTGACCGTTGCGGCACGTGGAGAGCTATGCGAGTTCGAATGCATCGATCGCGACGGTCTGGGCCTGGGGACCCTCGGCACGCCCAAGGCCATGGGCTGGTGCGGCATGTGGCTGGATAATCAACGCCAGACACAGGGTTTCGATGGCCGGGACGGCAAGCCGTACCTTGTGGTCGGCGACTATTGCGAGCAGTCATACCACTGGATGGAGCTCACCGGCACGGATGCCGTCCAGCGAACATCCACGCCGTTGACGATCTCCGCGGCCCTGGCCGCCAGTCTCGCATCGCAGCCGGGCGCGCCGGTTGCCGCTTACGCCGTTCCGGCAGTGCCCCGGATTCAAATCAAGCGCCTCGCCAGGGCCTTGCCGATCGACGGCAATCCGGTCAAATGGCGGTCGCTGGGGATTCAACCGATCGTGATGAGCGGGGGCGACCCCCAGCGCAACAGTGCGATCGTGCGGCTGGGCTACACGGACGACGCGCTCTATCTCCAGGTGATCAAGTTCGCCCGTGTCTTCACCTTCCACCACAAGGATTTCCATCAGCACTACCTGCAGGACGGGATCGAGTTCAACATCGGCACGTTCTGGTCGGGCTGGAAATACAACGTTACCCGGCTTGGCAATAAGGACGATATCGTGCTCCGCGACCGATTCTTGGGCGGCGATACATTGCTCACGCGGGAACAGGCGCCCAGAACGATCACCCTTCTCGATTCGGCCGTGAACGTACCGGAACGCAAACTGCTGGAGGCATCCAGCGGCATCGATATGAGCGGTGCGAAGGTCATGATCATCGAATTGAAGCTGGGCAAAGCAGCGCTGGACGGCCTGCCGTCCGACCGGGCACTCAGCTTTACCCGCGGCAAATCGTTCATCCTCGGGATCGCCGTCAACCACAACGACGTGCCCGGCAGCGACCAGTTCGATCAGCTTGACTGGCCGACGCTTTATGGGGCGTTCTCCCGCGATGGGGACCTGGCGACGGCGGTGTTCGAGTAGGCATTGACGACCGGGACTATCCCACGGGGAGCGAGCGGCCCGGGTGTTGATTTCTGTGAGCGGCTTCGTCAAGATATTGGAGACTTTCACAACCACAACGAGGTGCCTTGATGTTTTTCCGACGCGCGTGGCGGAGTGCGGCCGCCTGTTCTTTGCTGGTTCTGGGCTTGTCCGGCGGCACCGGCCTGAAGGCGGCTGAGCCGGCAGCTCGAAAGCAGGTGCTCCGCCTGGGCAACTGCACCTTCGAGGTGCTTGCGGACGATGGATGCTTCCAGGGACTGGGGGCCATTACGATCGACGGCATGGCGGTCCGCTCGGGCGCCTGCCCTTGCGGCCCTTCACGCAAACCTTTACCGGACTGGAACTCGCCCGCTTGGAAGTGGCGGCGGTCGAACAGAAAGCGGAGGAAATCCGCCTGCGGCTGCGGGCCGTTTTCCGGCCCCTGGAGGTGTCGGTGATGCGCGATCACAGCCTGGATCCCATCCACAGCACCAGTGATTGGGATCATGCCGAAGCAGGGGAAGGGCGACTAGACCTCGTGCTCCGCCCGGCGACCGATCGCTTTGGCGGCGTCGCCTTCCGCGGCTTCGCCTACCACTACGAGTATGAAAGTCGCAAAGTGCCGCTGTTCTATCTGCTGGACAAGGCCAGTTGGGAGATCGGCGGCGACATCGACGGGGCGACGGTCTACAGCCAGTCGTCCTGCTCGGCGCCCGTCGCCGTTTTCGACAAGAAGAACGAGTGGACCACCGAAGGCGCGTTTTGGTGGAGCAGCGATGCCAAGGAAAACCGCGTGATGACGCACAACCTGCCCCGCTGGGCGTCGCACCAGGCCTTCGACTTCCAGTTCAAAGGCAATGCGACCCTGCTGGGCGTTTACGAGCGCGTCGGCCTGATCCGCTCGGTCCTGCGGCGCGATGCGGGCAGGGCGGAGCTCAAGACCTTCGACAAGCACATTTTCGACCAGGCCTTGCGGCACGCCACGCCGCCGAAGAAGATCCTGCTCAACAGCCAACCCAAGACGGCCACGGACCAGAAAAACCTTTGGACGTGGACGATCCAGGAGGTGCATGACCGGCCCGCGGAGAATTCGGCCTGCGGGAAGAACCGGTGCTGATGCGGGTCGGCCAGAACTACTGGGTCAATTTCACGATCGACACCTATTTGAAGGATTTGTTGCCGGCGGCGGAGGCGATTGGCGCGGAGGCCCTCTTCGTCGACAATCTTAACCGCTCGGACATGACCGAGCTTTCCGGCCAGGGACCGGGCAACATGTGCTGCGGACACCGCTACGAGACAGCGCCCTTGCTGGGCGGTCCGGCGAAGCTCAAGGATTTCGTCACCCGGGCGAAGGCCGCCGGCATCCGGCCCTTCTCCTGGACCAACAACACGCAGTCGGTTCGCAGCCCGTTGAACGACGATAAACACGGCGACTGGTTCATCAAGATGGAAGACACTCGCACGCGCTGGGGCGGGTCGTACGTCTGGGTGCTCAACGCCATGGACTTCGGCCGCGCAGCGCCCCGCCGTTACTGGATCGACTGTATGAAGAAGATCAAGGCCGAGAGCGGCTTGGACGGCTACCTCTTCGACAGTTTCTACAACCTGGGCTTCATGCCCGTGAGCTATGCCGACTGCACGCCCACCACGACCTGGCGGGGCCTGCTGCTGGCTTTCAAAGAACTCCAGGACGCGGATATCCACTTCATGATCGAGTCGTTCGGGCCGTTCGGCGAAGTGCAGCACGGCTGCCCCACCTCGTACAACCTGGAGAACCTCTTCGCTTGCTACAAGATTGGCCTGGGGACAGGTTACACCACGATCCCCAGCGGCCACGACGAGCCGAGGAGCCGCCCCTGGCCTTTGCCGCAGTACTACCGTATTCTGGCCTCGATGGCCAATCCCGGCCATCCGCTGTTCTACCCGGGAGATCGGGCGGGCGAGTCGATCCGCATCGACAAGCTCTTGAGCGAGGGCCACAAGCGGGCCTTGGCCGACTATAAGAACAACCGCCGGCAAATGTGCCGGCGGTACTTGCAGGAAGACGACCAATCGATTCTCTGGCATGATGCCGGCGAACGTCGGGCTACGCTCTGGAACTTTGTCGATCGCCAGACGGCCTTGCCCGGCGCCGTGCGGGATGTCACCGTTGGCAAGGACCTTCCGGCGGCGGCAGTATACCGGTTGGAAGCCTGCCACACGTACGTGATCAGCGGCGCCGTCCCGCTGCCGACGAAGGTGGGCGGGTAATTGAGTCTGCGTGTCGAGTCCGAACGAAGAGTATGAAGATGCAACGCTTCCTGATCATCCTGGTGTTGGTTGTCTATCCAGCCATCGCAGTGGTTGGCGCCAAGGCCGGCGACTGGCCCCAGATCCTCGGGCCGCATCGCAATGGCGTGGCCGACAGAGAACAAATCGCAGAGACTTGGCCGGCGGGCGGACCAAAGACCCTTTGGCAAAAGGAGGTCGGGACCGGGTTCGCCGGCGTCTCCGTGAGCAAGGGAACTGCCATTCTCTTCCACCGTCTCGGAGAACAGGAGATTGCCGAGGCCCTTGACGCGCGCACGGGAAGACAACTGTGGAAATCGGCATTTCCGGCCGATTATTCGCCGACTTTCACCGAGGACGACGGCCCACGGGCGGCCCCGGTCATCGCCGGAGATCGAGTCTACACCTATAACGCCTCAGGTTATTTGCAATGCCTCGACTTCGCCACGGGCAAGGTCCTCTGGAAACGGGATACTTACGAAGATTTCAACTCGAAGAAGGAGTTTCACGGGGAACCTTCGCAAGGCTATTTCGGCTTTGCCAGTTCACCGATCGTGGAGGGCAACAAGATCATCGTCAACGTAGGCGGCGACACGAAAGATTCTGGAATCGTAGCGTTTGCTGCCGCTACCGGCGAAACCGTCTGGAAGGCAACGAGCGAGCGGGCCAGCTATTCGTCACCGGTGGCGGTTACCGTGGAAGGGGTCCGCCACCTGATTTTCGTTACCCGCTTGAACGTCGTATCGCTCAATCCGGACAATGGCCAACAACGGTTTCGCTTTCCCTTCGGCCGCATCGGTCCAACGGTGAATGCAGCCAATCCCGTCGTGTTCGACGGCCAGCTATTCGTCACGGCCAGTTACGGGATCGGCGCAGTGCTTGCAAAGATCAATCCGGACAACGCGGAAGTGCTCTGGCGAGATCGTGACATCATGGCCAGCCAGTACACCACCTGCATCGAGCATGAGGGCAATTTGTACGGCGTCGAAGGACGACAAGACGGACCGCCGGCCGACCTTCGCTGCTTCGATGCCAAGGCACGAAAGGTTCTCTGGACGCAGCCCTCTTTCGGCTACGCAACTCTGATCAAGGCGGGCGACAAGCTTCTGATCCTCACGACCGATGGGACGCTCGTGCTTGCGAAGGCGAATCCGCATAAGTATGAGGAACTCGCTCGCCGGCAAATCAGCGACAACACCGTTCGTGCCCTTCCGGCTTTAGCCGGCGGCCTGTTGTATGTGCGAGACAGCAAGTTGCTCAAATGCTTTGACTTGCGTCCTTCCATGGAGAACAGACGATGAATGAGCCAACCGCCAAGCGACACGATGAGCTAAGCCCCCAGATGACGTCTCACGGATGTTCGGCTGGCACCGATCACGACCGGAAGGTCCCGGAGACCGACCTGCTCAGCCCGCTGAAAATTCGTGGGATCACGCTCCGCAATCGGATCGTAATGTCACCCATGTGCCAGTATGTCGCCGGGGAAGGGTTGGCCAGTGACTGGCACCTGGTACATCTGGGCAGCCGTGCCGTAGGCGGGGCAGCACTGATCATGGTCGAGGCCACGGCAGTTACCCGGGATGGCCGGATCTCGGCCGGCGATATGGGCATCTGGGGAGAGCAGCATATCGAACCCCTGGCCCGCATTGCACGCTTCGTTCACTCTCAGGGGGCAATCGCCGGCATTCAGTTGGCTCACGCCGGGCGAAAGGCCAGTTGCGAACCACCTTGGAAAGGCGGGGCCAGTCTCAAGACGCCGGACGTAGGTGGTTGGCCTGTTGTCGGTCCTAGCCCCATCCCGTTCAACGAGGGTGATCCGGTGCCAACACCTCTCGACGAAGCCGGGATCGAGGGAATGGTCAACGCCTTCGAGGCTGCCGCCCGAAGGGCTTTGAAGGCTGGCTTTCGCGTGATCGAGATTCACGCGGCTCACGGCTACCTCCTGCACGAGTTTCTCTCGCCTTTGAGCAATCACCGCACCGACCGTTACGGCGGAAGCCTGGAGAACCGGATGCGGCTACCGTTACGTGTCGCGGAATGTCTGCGGCGGCTGGTGCCCGAGGAGTTGCCGCTCTTTGTGCGGATTTCAGCCACCGACTGGGCAGAGGGTGGCTGGGACATAGACCAGTCGGTAGTTCTGGCGAGGCATCTGAAGGACCTTGGCGTGGACCTCATTGACGTATCTTCGGCGCCTTGGTGCCCAAAGCACGCATTCCGGTCGGCAAGGGATTCCAGGTCCCCTTCGCCAGGAAAATCCGACGCGAGACAGGCATCATGACCGGGGCGGTTGGCCTAATCACCGAGGCCTGCCATGCCAACGAGATCGTGACTGGGGGAGATGCCGATCTGGTGTTCATCGGACGCGAGTTGTTGCGCGAGCCGTACTGGGCACTCAAGGCCGAGCACGAACTTGACGCCGAGCCCACCTGGCCGCTATCGTATGGATATGCCGTCAAGCGGCGGGTGAAGTAGAATTGCCGTTGTAGCCATGTTCCGCATCGGTCTCCAAGAATAGGACACCCCCATGAAAAGACTCTTCGCCACCCTCGTGTTGTTGCTCGCCGCGACTGGCGGGTCCGTCAGTGCCCTGGAGCCCGCCAATCCGAAAGCCAACGCCAAGGCCCAGGCGATCCTCAATTACCTCGAGAGACTTCCGCAACGTACCGACAAGCGGCTGCTTTCCGGGCAGTTCACCGATGCCGGCCCCAACGCCAAACTGGCGATGTGCGCCGAAATCCATGAGAAGACGAGCCACTGGCCGGCGATGATCGGCCTGGACTACGCTGACTTCGCCAAGGGCGGCCTGGAATATAAGACCGTCAACCGCGTGGCGATCGAGTACGCCAAGCAAGGCGGTTTGGTCACCATCTCCGCCCACCTCTACAACCCGGCCAATCCCAAGAGCCGCGGCCCGTGGGAGCAGGGCGGAGACCTGCAGAAGCTCATCGCCCCCGGCAACGAGGCCCACGACCGCTGGATTAAGGAAATGGACATCATGGCCGCCGGACTGATGGAGCTGCAAGACGCCGGCGTCGTCGTGCTTTGGCGGCCGTTCCATGAAATGAACGGCGGCTGGTTCTGGTGGGGCGCCAACGAGCCCGAGACCTTTATCCGCGTCTGGCGGCAGATGTTCGACTACTTTACCAAGACGAAGGGCCTGAATAACCTGCTGTGGGTCTACTCGCCCAACCACGGCGACAAAACCGCCGATTATTATGCCGGGGACCAGTACGTGGACATTGTCGGGCTGGACGCCTACACCGATTTCGTCGATCCGCAGCACATCCGCGGCTACGAAGCTGTGGCCAAGCTTCCCAAGCCGTTCGGCTTCACAGAGTTCGGCCCCCATGGCCCACACAATCCGCCGGGCGATTACGATTACACGCGCTTCATCGACGGTGTCCAGAAGCACTTCCCCAAGACGACGTTCTTCCTCGCCTGGCACTACAAATGGAGCCTCGGGCGGAACCACAACGCCAAACAGCTCTTGGAACACCCCTGGTTGGTCAACCGCGAGGATCTGCCGGCATTTTCGGCAGCGAAGAACTGAATGGGACTGGCTCGCCGCCATTTTTCAAGATTCGAGAACTATGGTTGGTAAGGAGAAACACCGATCCCCAGTTCGTGCTCCGCTCGCTGGACCAGTTGCGATCGATTCGCATTGAGCCCCCTGTGGACCGGCCGCAAGGAGTAACGGACGTGAAATTCTACCGGGTAAAGCTTGGCGGCGGCGATGGCAAATACGGGGTTCGGATTCGCGAGAACTGAGTTCAGGCGACCAAAGCAGTAGCCCAAGGTCATCGTGGCCACCTACTTAACCGTCAGAGAATGGCTATTAGTGTTGTTTGGGGCGGGGTTGGCCTTTTGATACCTTTCAACGGCTGTTTTCTGAATCCGTGGGGACTGGGGGCGACGGAACGGCGTAGCCCCTGAAGGCTATCTAACGCCCGCCAAGGTAACTTGCAACCCTGGATGGCAGTATGGCCCAAACCGGCCCAGGAACACCAAGGAGCGACATGGGGGCGTGGTGCCACGCCCCTTCTTACACGGTCATGGCGGGAAGAGCCACTTCTTGAACAGCGTGTTGACACCAGCGGTAGGGATGTTTATACTGCGTAGAAGGACGGGCCGTGATGCGTTCACCGTTGGGCAATCTGGGCAAGGTTGCTCAGAAGGAGCATTTTGATGAGAAAGAGTCTTGTATCTCTGGCTGTCCTCGTTCTGGTGCCGGTTTCCAACCAACTCGCAGTTGGAGGCACTCTTTTCATGACCGAAGACAATACCAACAGCATCTACAAATTTACGGTGAGCGGGTCTAGCTCAACCTTTGCCACCGGATTATCGAGTCCAGCAGGTTTGGCATTCGACGGTAGTGGCAATCTCTTCGTGGCGAACTATAACTATGGCACAATCGGTGCTGGCACAATCTTCAAATTCGCACCAAGCGGGTCTTCTTCCACCTTTGCCACGGGCCTGAGTGGGCCAGGCGGCCTAGCATTCGACAGCAGTGGCAATCTTTTTGAGGCGGACTCCCTGTCTGGCACCATCTACAAATTCACACCAAACGGGAGGGCAGCAACTCGCAGGCCGCTTTATGCAGCCGTAGCATGCTGTGCATCTTTGCCATATAGACGCGACTGTTCTGTCGTAACACGGTAGGTGATGAACTGATCCCAGAGGTCGTTGAGGTAGATGGCTCGCAGCGAGAGGATTGCTTGAGCCCCTTCCAACTCCCAACGCATCCCGGCGCACTCCATGCGGTCCTTCACCAGGTGCTTGCAGGCGCCTTCCGCCACGCCACTGGCAATCGGGTAGCCTGCCGCCAAGTATTCGTCATAGCGCATGTGTTCCTGGTTGTTTTCATAGTACGTAATCGCGGACTCCACGGTGGTCTTGTTCGCCCCCTTCAGCTTGTAGGCCTTCACCAAGGGACGGAGGTTGCGCAGCACGTAACCGACCTTGCCTTGCAGCAGCATGCGCAGATGATGCGTCACGAATTCTCCCGCCTCCGCACTCTCCTCCGCATACAGGCAATGGGCCACCTCCCAGAGCCGTTTCAACGCGTGGAACAGGTCCAGAATCCATATGGCCTCGGGAAACCATTCTGCCGCCAACTTCCACAACTGGCGTTCCCCATCCATGACACAGATGCACGGCTTCTTGTTTGCCGGGTCCCGCCGACAACACTCCATAAGAATCTCGAAGAACAACATCGGTGCGGCGGCCAACACCTCCCCTTCCTTAAACCGGGTCATCTCTGCCCACACATGCTTGTGTTGCGGTTCGGGCCGCTCCCGGGCACGCTTTCGCCAACGCACCTCGTCGATCACGTCTTCGGCAGTACGAGGGAAGCGGGCTTGGGTGTAAACCGATCCCACATACGCCATCTGTTTTTTCCCGGGGCGCTCCCCGCTGCTTTTCTCTTGCCCCGCCAAACGCTCGACCGGAGGCGAAGAAGGCGCCTCTTCCTCGACAGCCGTGATTCCTGCCGTTTCCGCGCCTGCGGCATTTCCTCCCTTTTCTCCCACCCCAGCTTCAGACTCTGCTCGCAACCGCACCGCCAACGTCCGCCGCATGGGCACACCCTTGCCATCGGCCGTTATCACCAGCAGTTCCTCCTCTTCTTCGGCAGGAGGAACCGCTTCGCCGCGAAAGTCGTCCACGTACTGCGACATCTCGCGACTCATGTGCTCCGCCGTGCGAACACTCACCGTGGTCCCCAACCAGGCACGGAGCGACTCCACCGATCCCCCAAAGGCGTCCTGGATGCACAACCGCTGCAACCAGTCCTCCAGCACATAGGAATTCTCTCCAGCGGGCAATCCCAAGGTCGCGTCCAGGGGCGACCATCCAATCGCTTGGCCTTCCCGAGTCCCGTAGACTCGGCGGCCGATCAGCAATTCCCCGAAAATCGACAAGTACCGCTTCTCATGCGGCTCGGGCAGGCGCACCAACGTCTCCCCTTCCCGTTCTACGGTCTCTCCCCGATCCCCATCCCCATGGGCCTCCACGAAGGACCGTAAAAACTCCAGGCACATGGTCATAGCTCGCGGAAACATCCCGCGTTCCACTTCGTCGAGGCGTCGCCCTTCGCTCAGCGCTTGCTTCAAAAACTCGTGCATCCGCTCAAATTGCTCTTGGGCCTTGAAAATATCCAGTTCTTTTGTTGAAATCATAGTTGGACCTCTGCTAGCAGAATTTGTGGAAACATGAATTACTCACCTGTTAGCATAAGGTCTTTTTCTTCTGCTATCAAGCCCTCCTCCCCCGCCGTAAGTCCTTGTCCTACAATGCTCTTAGCGCTAGAGGAAGGCGAGTCACTGCCAACGGGAGTCGATCCATCTTCGCCAGCGGATTGGCCTATCCCATTGGCATGGCATTCGACAGCAGCGGCGACCTCTTCGTGGCAAACTTCGTGGCAGGGGCTCCTGGCTCAAGCACCATCTACGAATTCACGCCGGGCGGGAGTCGATCCACCTTCGCCACCGGATTCAACGAACCGGCCTGTTTGGCATTTGACAGCAGCGGCGATCTCTTCGTGACGGACTATAACTATGGACCCGACCCAGCCACAATCGATGAAATCACGCCAAGCGGGGGTAAATCCACTTTTGCCAGCGGGTTGAACGGGCCGGTCGGCTTGGCGTTCGATGGTAGCGGCAATCTCTTTGAGGCGGATAAGGGGTCCGGCAACATCTATGAATTCACGCCGGGCGGAAGCCAATCTACCTTCGCCACCGGATTGGGCGCACCAGAATGTCTAGCTTTCGCCCCAACGCCCACGCCCGAACCCTCCACATTCGTTTTGCTCGTCATTGGCGCTGCCGGGCTTGTCGGCTACGGTTGGCGGCGGCGTAAGCAGAATCGAGCCTTGTCCCTTGCTACCAAGCCGACGATTTTGCGCCGATGATTTTACGCCACAAGAGGATGCCCCGGCAACCTTATCGTTCCCTTCACAGCGCCGCTGTTGGAAAGAATCGGCACGGCGGGCAGCGTGAAGCCACGATGAATCTTGCGGGCGATGCCAGGCACTCGCCACTTCCCGAAAGTAGGCTACTCCAGGCATTTCGGCTATAATTGCGCCGAATCGGGACGGCTGGCGCTTGTTGCAACGGGCGCCGCCAAGCGGCTCGGCGGGGCGTCGTGGGAACCTCCATTCGCCCGCGATTCCCGCCGCGCCTGAGTTGTAGGGTGGGCCGGCACTCGCTACGCGATCTTGTCCCACCCTACGTCAGGCGCCTCCGGCAATCACGCAAAGCTATTTAGCCCGGATTATTCATAAGTTTTCGGACATCGGACGTGGCCTCCCAACTGGTGGGGTTTCGGAGTGAGGCTGGCCATTTGTTGAGGCACTGAAGAGATAATGCCCCCTTTCCCCCAACCGCGTTGGAGCGGACGAGGCATGGAATCGATGGGATTGCTTCCGCCATCAACCGCTGTCCGCGGTGGGCTGCCGTCGTTCCAGAAGATGCTGGACGACTTTCCGGAACTGTTCCAGATAGGGCCAACTTGAGGAGAGTTCCACGATCACCCGGCGAGCGCTCTGACGCACACGAGCGGCGACCTTGATGAAGCGCGTCCGCCATGTACAGGGTTGACCTTCTCCCAAGGGATCGTGTTCACGGCGGCGGTTGTGCCATTGGTGGCGCTGGCGGCCGCCGAGAGCTTCGGTGGGCAACTCTTCGTGTGGCACCAAGGCCGGCGGCGGATCAGCGGCAACATGCCGGAAGTAGATCAACAGATTGAGAGCTGCCGCGTGCAGGTACAGCCGGAAGAGATTGGCAAAGTAGCGATGATCGCTGAGTCGATCTGCTTGCAAGCCGCGTTTGAGTTCTTTGTTGCGGTTCTCACTCTCGCCCCGATCGGCGTAGGCATCGTACGCGGCACCGGGCAGAACGAACGCTCCGGGACGGTTGGTGACCACGGCGCGTCGATTCGTGCCCTGCGCATGGGCTTCGCATTTTATGACCACCCAACGCTCGCTTGACCAGGACTGTGCCTGATACCAGAAGGCCATGAAAAGGCGTTGCGGTTGGCCCGTCTTTTCCCATTCCGCCACGGCGTTTTCCAGCAGAGAATCGCTGTCTTTCTTCAGCCGCGCATTCATGCCGATGCCCAAGGTATAGTCGATATTCAGCTTCTCGCAGGCTTCATACATCGTGGGCGTGCCGAAGCCGCTGTCGCCGCGGAGGTGAATCCGCACGTCGGGCCAGGCCTGCCGCAAACGCCCGACCACATAGGCCAGATCATCCTGGGCGCCCAGCGTGGCATGTGCGGTGCCATGCAGCAGGCAGACAGTCAACACCAAGTCGTTCTCGGCGCAGGTGATGACTCGCGGCAGGTACTGATGCTGTTCGTAATAACCGTGATAGAAACTCAAGTGTTGCTGGCCGTGGGTCGGGTCGTCAAAGGGATCAATGTCCAACGTGAGGAACCTCGGCGGCTCGGCGAAGGAGGCGATGAACTGGTCGAGAAACATGTCCTGAAGAGCAAAGAAGCTCTTCGGCTCGATGGCGTTCTCGAAGCGGGAAAGGGTGGGCTGGCTGGCCAGATCGTCGCCATCGATCGAGCGCCCGCAGATCAACTTGAAGATCGGATCGCTACGCAACACGTCGTGGTCGTTCTGGTCGACGTAGTCGGCCAAGATGCCGAAGATCCGGGCCCGCGTCATCTCCTCAAAGGTGTGGCCTACGTAGCTCGTGTGCCGAGAATCGGTCAAGGCTTCAGCGAACTGCCGGGTCAGTCCCAACTGCTCATCGAGTTGGCGAATGGGCAGCAAACCGGCGTCACTGGAGACCTGGTCGGTCGAAGGTTCAATCACGACCGGCGTCGAGCCGAGGAAATGGAGTGACATCTGCCAATCAGGCTGTATAATCATCTTCGCCCCTTTCTGGAGTGGACAAGTTGCTTTTCATACAACAACTTAGATGCTCCAGAGGGGGCAAGAATTCCCTAGATTCTTGAATAATCCGGGTTAGCAACCTACTTCCCCGCCTGTCTCCTCACGCAGCGGAATCCCACCTGGCCGTGGATGTCCTTCGCGAAGCAGATGTCGGTGTACGCCGGTGTTTCGAAATTGCGGTAGGCCGAGCGGAGGTCGTCGGGCTTGGAGTTCCAGCAGCCGCCGCGGACTACCCGGCCTTCGCCGCGGGCCGGTCCGCACGGATCGCGATCCGGGCTTTCCTTGTAGTAGTCCTCCTGGTAGTAGTCGTTACACCACTCCCAGACGTTCCCGACCATGTCGCAAAGCCCCCAGGGATTGGCCGGCTTCTCGCCGACCGGATGCGGGCCGCGAGTGCTGTTGGCCTTGAACCAGGCATAGCGCGGCAGATTCGTGGCCGAATCGCCGAAGAAGTAAGCGGTGGTCGTGCCCGCCCGCAGGGCATATTCATACTCGGCTTCCGTCGGCAAGCGGTAGCCCTCGGACTGGAAATCGCACTGCCATGTCTTGGGATCGTAGGCGGGTGCCAGCCCCTCGGCATGGGAGCGGGCATTGCAGTACGCCGCGGCGTCGCGCCAACGGATCTGCTCCACGGGGTTCCGCGGTTCCTTCCAGTGCGACGGGTTTACGCCCATCTGCTTCTCGTACTCCTGCTGCGTGACCGGGTACTTGTCGATCGCCAGCGGGCTGACGAAGACCCTGTGAAGTTGCTGGTCCGGTTCGTCGTCGTCGCCGGCGCCCATCTCGAACCAGCCACCGGGAATCGCCACCATCTCGATCCCGCCCGCCGTTGTCAGGGCCTGAGGAGCATCCTTGCCGGGCGTGGCGGGCACGCCGCAACCACACAATAGTGCGGCCGGTAGTGCCAGGGCCAGGCACGCGCGGCGAAGGCGAGACGTGGCTTGTTTCCTGCTTCTCGACATTTGAATTTGAGTGCGGTCTTGTGATTCGGATCTTGAAGCTCGTGTCCGCTGTCCGGGAATCATTCCGGCGGCAGCCAGTCATAATCCCAATGGTGTCCGAGCCATCCCGGCGGGCTGAGCGTCATCGTTGCGTTGTCGGCCAGGCGGACGATGCAGATCGGGCTGTGTACCCGCCAACTGCCGGCATGCGGAATCTTCACATAGGCGATGTACCGCCCGCAGTGCGACCACCGCCCGCAGGGGTCCTGGCCGAGGAGCTTCTCCGGCAGGGTGATGATCTTTCCGTCGGTGCCGTCGGGCAACGACGGATCGAACTTCCGCACCGAGAGACTTCTGCCTGAGTTCCAACACATCCACTTGCCATCGGGCGAGAAGGCCGGATGGCACTCGCCGTCCCGAACCGGATGATTGGGCAGCTTGCGAATCTCGCCGCCGGAGGCCGAGAGGAAGTCGATCGTGTACGGGTTCCCCAAGTAGTTGCGGATCTCGAAGATGAACCACTTGCTGTCGGCCGTGAGGTCCACGATGCTCACCGTCCGCGGCACGCGCACCGTCTTGGTTTTCTTGCCGGTTTGGATGTCGCGATAAATAATGCTGTTCTTGCTGCACTCGGCGGTCCGGGTGCTATCGGGTGTCCAAACGTAGCCACCGTAGAGTTGTCGCGTCTTGAGGGTCTTGGCGTCGACCAGGTAGTCACCATAATTGTAGGTGAACATGCTGCCGTCGGGCGAGGTCCGCGGCGCCCGCTCGTCGATTTCGGGCGTCTTGGTGAGCTGCTTCAGGCCCGTGCCGTCGGCGTTGATGATATACAGGTCGCGGGGCGGCGGCTCGCCCTTGGCGCCCGGCGGCTGGGCCGGATGGATGGCAATCACCAGGCGATAGCCCGTCTGCCGCAGCTCCTCTTTCAGATCCTGGATCCGTACGGGCGCCAGCGGATCGCACTTGGGCGGCATGTCCCACGTCGCCCGCAGCGGCGGCTTGTCGGTGGCCAGACAGACGGCAGGCAGCAGGGTAAGGACCGACAGGAATCTTGCAAAGCGGCTCATGTCCGACTCCTTGATGGAATTTTGGGAAAGTCAATTCAGGATACCGTCTCGGGAGCGCAGTTTACAACAGACGGGTCAACTTGCGGGACAACAGCATGCTTAGGGTTGCCGATACCGATGCAGCCGTGGCGTCGAGATTGTAGCCACCCTCCAGCACCATCACCAGCCGGCCGCGGCAGAGCTCGTCGGCCAGTGATTTGACGATCTGCGTCAGCACGGCAAAGCCCTTTTCATCCAGACCAAGGCTGCCCAGCGGATCATCCTTGTGGGAATCATAACCTGCTGAGACCAGAATGATTTGCGGCTTGAATCGCCGCGCTGCCGGGACCAGTTTTTCCTGGTACAGCCGTTTGAACTCCTCGTTCCCCGTCCCGCGCGCCAGAGGGTAGTTCATCACCAATCCCCGGGCTGGGCCTTCGCCCCGTTCGTCTTCCTTGCCGCTGCCCGGATAAATGCCGCGTTGCTGCGTGTGAAACTGCATTACGCGGCCATCCGTGTAGAAGGTGTCTTGGGTGCCGTTGCCGTGGTGCACGTCCCAGTCGACAATCAGCAAGCGGTCCACCTTGTTCGCCTTTTGGGCATGGCGCGCGCCGATGGCCACGTTATTGAAGATGCAGAAGCCCATGCCGCCGCGTTGGGGGCGCGCGTGGTGCCCGGGCGGCCGGACCGCGCAAAAAGCGTTGGCCGCTTTGCCGGCCATCACCAGATCGACGCCGTCGGTGACCGCGCCAGCGGCCATGATCGCCGCGTTCCAGCTTTCTTTGCACACCGCGGTGTCACCCGTCGACAGGCGAGATCGTCCCTCCTGAATCTCGCGCCGGGCAAGCTTGATGTAAGCCGGATCATGTACCAGTCCAATGGTCTCCAGGCTGGCCGGCTTCGGCACGGGATGGGCCAACTTCTCCCAGAGACCATCGGCCTTAAGCCGCCCGATGATCCTGCTAAGTCTTTGGGAGCATTCGGGATGATGTGATCCGGGATTGTGCTTAAGGAAGTCCGGATGATAGAAGAAGGCTGTCGGTAAATCAGCCATTTGGGCTTTCTCCGCGGACGGTTGCTCCGCAGCCATTGCGGTAACCGGTTTGCCGAGCCATGCGACCGCACTGCCGGCCGTCAGCGATCCGAGAAATTGGCGACGACTCAATGCCAAAAGAACACGACGCTCGCTCATACCGCCCTCCTGCCCACTATTTTACCGCTTTGCCCGGACTAAACAACCTTGCACGATTCTGGGAAGGGCAAAACGTGTAGGGTGGGACAAGCAAACCGGCGTGATGGTGGGACTTCGGTTGCGGTCTGGCCGGTTTGCGAAGTCCCACCAGCCGTTCGCGACCTTGTCCCACCCTACAGCCTATTTTACCGCCTTGCCCGGACTGGATCGAACCGGCGCCGGGCCTGCGTTACGCACGCAGCGGAATCCGTAGGCTTCATACCCAAAGCAGGTATCGGCAAGCCCTGGCGGCTCACTGTGCCGGGCCGAACAGCGGCAGTCGTCATCGCCGCTCATCCAACTGCCGCCACGCAGCACGCGTGCAGAGCCGGTTGCCGGGCCGCGAGGATTTTCGGTTGTGCTCGGGTCGTAGCGATCGGCGTAATAATCGTTGCACCATTCGGCCACGTTCCCGTGCATGTCGTACAACCCCCACGGATTGGGTTGTTTCTGCTTCACGGAGTGCGTTGTTTTTTCCGCACAACCCTTGAACCACCCATGCTTGGCCAACGCAGCGGGATCGTCGCCGAACGACCAGCGCGTGGTCGTCCCGGCGCGGCAGGCACACTCCCACTCCGCTTCGGTTGGCAAGCGGTAGCCGTCGGCCGTGAAATCGCAGGCCAGCGTCTTCAGGTCGTAACAGGGCTTCAGGCCTTCGCGGATCGAGGCGCATGTTGCAGTACTGCACGGCCGTAAACCAACTTACGCGTTCCACCGGACGATCGGGTCCCTTCGCCTTCGACGGATTGCGGCCCAGGATCGCCTGAAACGACGCTTGGGTTACCTCGCAAACGTCGATGTAATATGCGGCGAGGCGGACGCGATGGGCCGGCTGCTCGTCGTTCTCACCGCCATCGTCGCCCAGGGTAAACTCGCTGGCGGGGATGAGCACCATCTCGATCCCCGTCTTGGTGCGGATCGTCTTCGGAGTCTCGACGGCCGTTGGGGTAGCTTCCGGCGACTCTTTGCGCTCTGCACATCCGCCAGCCAACAGGACGAGAACCGTCACACTCAGAAATACCGTTCGCATGGATCCCTCATCCCTCATCCCTCATCCTTCATCCTTCATCCTTCATCCCTGATCCTTCATCCTTCATCCCTGATCCCTCATCCTTCATCCCTGATCCCTCATCCTTCATCCTTCATCCCTGATCCTTCATCCTTCATCCCTGATCCCTCATCCTTCCTAATGTCTCGGCGCCTCGTACGACACGGCGTTGCGCAGGGCCTTTTGCGTGCGATCGCGGATTTCACGCGCGACCTCCGCGGCGTGCGGATCGGTGGCCAGCGCCAAGGCCGCCCGCTGCCGCAGAACCTTCACGGCGGCGCGGCACTCGCCCACCAGTTCATCCTGGTTGCCGCCCACCTCGACGATGGCGAAGGTAATGGCCTGGCATTTCTTCAAGCCATCCTCGCCTTCGTAATCCAAGAGCGTCTTGCGGAACTTCTCCGTGAGGTCGATCACGTACTGCGGCGTTCTGATGGCCGCTTTGTGCCTGGCGTACGCCGCGTCGATGGCCCGCGTCGAAGCCTCCAGGTCGGCCAGCACGCCCGATAGTTCCGGATGGGCCTTCTCCTGCTGCTGCAGGTAGCCGAGTGTTTCGTGTCCGAAAGCCGCGTACTGTTCGATCCGCCCGCGAATATGCTTCACGAAGATCACCACATCGTCGAGAATCCTTTCGATTTCGGCCCTCCGCCGCTTCTGCTGCTTGGCCGAGTAGATGGCCCCCAAGGCGTCGCGAGTGGAGCAGGTGGCGCGTCCCTTCATGGTGGTCCCCTGCGCTTCGACATCGAGGATGTACTCGCACGGCCCGACGCCCAGCGTGGCCCGCACGATATCGACCACGGTGAAATCGCGGAGCGGCGTATCCTTGGCGCGCTGGATGGGGTAGATCACGGCCGGACCCTCGAAACGGTCCGGTCGGGTCAACGGTTGGAAATGTCCGCGGCGGGCCTGGTCCAGCCAGCAGGGATAAAGAAAACTGCCCAAAACCGTCGTCCAGCGTTTGCGATCGGCGGGCAGCGTACCGGGGGCGCCGAACCAACCGTACTTGAGGAATTCGCCGCTTTTCATTTGCGCTGCCATTTCCCAACTGGCGTTCAACCGGCCATGAAATCGCCAGTCGACGCGCCACTGGGCGGAAAACGGCGCCGTCCAGTCCAACTCCAGGATCTTTCCTGCGTCGTCCTTGGACAGATCGCGCTGGTGCCAGACACCGGGGGCCTGGAGGACCGCCACCCAGATCTTGCCGCCCTTGCCGTACGACATGCGACTGGAGCGGATGAGCCTTCCGCTGTCTGGTCCGGTGAGATCGATGCAGGCGTCCTCGCCGCGGTTGTTGGCTACGGCCATAACGATCGCCCGGCGGTCGGGAAGCAAGTGCAGGAGGAAGTTCTCGCTGGGCACTTCGGCCGAGGCCATGGGGACGTCGGCGGCATCGATCACGATGTCGTCGGCGAAGAAGTCGGGAAGGACGATGAACCGGCAGGGGGCCTCGACATTCAGTCCCCGCGCGCCCTCGCGGGGCTCGGTCTTGATGAACGTCTGCCCCATCGCCAGATCATAGCGAATCGTAGATTTGCTGCCGCCGGGTGATTGGAAAGTGGCATCCACGGCTGCCTGGCTGGGATCGCAGGTCGCGACGGCCAGGGCCTGGAGTTTTGCGGCCGGTTGCTCGGTCGCGGGCGAGAGCACCGCGCGGAGGACCGGTCCGGAGGAGCCCTGGCCGTAGAGTTCCGCCCCCCCTGCCCCGCGGCGAAGCACCAGAACCAAGCGATCGTTCATGAGCACGGCGTCGCCGCGAAAGCGATGGCCGGTTGCGTCCTCGGGCACCGGCAGCCAGCCCTTTCGTCCGAGGATGGCCTCTCCTGTCAACGGTGCGGGCGATGCGTGAACGCTATCGAAAAGCGTCACCGCGGCGGCGGCGATCTCCTCGCGAGCGGCCTTCTCGTAGGGAACATAATCGCCTTCCACCAGGCGGAACATGTCCAGGCGAAATTCGGCGTCGCGCTGGTTGCAGCTCACGTAGGCAAACCATCCCTGCGGAAAGGGTTTGTCGATCTTGAACGTGACGTGCAACTCCGTCCACTTGTCGCCGGTGACGGTCTGCGGCGGAGTCGCAGCGGCCCGGTCGTACGGGTCGCCGTGACGTTCGATTTCCAGCCGCAGCGTTACCGGCTGCTTGACGCTCTTGGCCAGCACCGCAAAGGTATAGGTCTTGCCCCGGTCCGGGGCCTCCATCGTCTGGCCGAACTGGACGCCCCAGCCGTCGACGGCGCCCATCCGGATCAGGGCGCTGCGCTGGCCGGCCGCAGCCTCCTTTTCGTCCACCATAAACTGTGCGGCCGTTTTGCCCGAGCAGTCCAAGTGCCATTGGTCGCGGCCGTTCTCGAAACTCGGATTGCCGAAAAGGTTTTCCGCCGCGCTGGTCGGCGGCACGGCCCATGCCGCGAGAAACCAACCAGCAGCAGCAACCAGCAGACATTGTCTTACTTGAGCAACGCATCTCATCTTGTTCATAATATGATCCTCTGAATGTCTATCATTTCGTTCTAAGCATTTCCTCGACCTTGGTTTGGACCTTCTTGGCCAGTTCGGCGTCGCCGGGATGATCTTCAGCCAGCATGGCGGCCGACTGTTTCAACCAGCGGGCCTTCATGCGGCAAACGGCCATCGCGCGATCCTGCTCGGCGCCGAGACTGCGGAGATACCCGCCGAGCTTCTCGCATTCGGCTGCCGCCCCATCCGTGCCGATCAAGCCGATCACCTGGTCGGCCAGTTGCCGCGCGTGTAAAGACACGAGGCTTCTTGACCTGCGGCAAAGTGATCTCGTAACCAGAGCGCGCCAGCGAAGTCAGAATTGCTCGCGATGGGTTGGCCAATGTGGCCGGCGCCGGCGTTGCGGCAGCCGGGTCGCAAAGCCCCTGCAGCTCGCCGAACATCTGGCGGTACTGGCCGATCCGCGCTTCAGCCTGGCCGACGTGCTCGACCATCTGGGCCAGTTGCTCGCGGATCTCGGCGGCAGACTTCTTCTCCTTTTTCCGCTTGAACTGTTTCTCGACCCACGTCATCACGTTGTCCGGCGTGGGGTTAGCGTCCGAAGCCAGTCCCTCGGTCTGCAAGATGTACTGACAGGGGCCGACACCCAGCGTGCCGCGGAGGATGTCGATGGGTGTGAAGGTTGTCAGCGGCGTAGCCTGGCTGCGATCCATGGCATAGACCAGAATCGCGTGCGGAAGCGGGTCCGGCGGATTCTGGTTGACCGTTTCGTCGTTGCCGAGCCAACGTGACGAGGTTTCGCCCGAGCCATGGAGGACATCCAGACGCCACTTGGCCGGAAACGGAGGCGAACCACCCTCACCCCCTGCCCCTCTCCCGAGTACGGGAGAGGGGAGCTTTTGCTCGTGCCACAGGCCGGTCCCCTCGAGGCAGGCGACCCAAAGCGGCTTGTCCCCGGCTGCCTGAATCTCGCAACCGCCGATCTGGGCCGCCGGCGCCGCCGTGGACCGAAGTGCCACTGCCTCTTGCCGGTTCGACGACCACACGCACATCACCTGGGCATTGCCCGAGTCCAGCAGCGACAAGAGCATATTCTCGGCCGGCAGGCGGAATCGTGGGCGAGATATCGCATTGGCCCCATAAACCATGTCGTGACCGAAGAACTCGGGGATCACCACGTAGCGAGTGTCGGCCAGCACGGCCAGTCGGTCCGTGCCCTGACCCGGCCTGACCTCGACGATCATCTGACCTGCCGTAATCCGGTACTTGAGCGAACAGGAGCTGCCGTCGGCCGTGGCGAAGGAGGCGGCCAGCGCAATGGCGGCTGGCCCGTTCTCGACAATCTTCACGGAAGAGAGTGCAGACGGTTTGTGGTCGGATTGGGTTCGCGGCGAGATTTCTACCCGGTACTTTGGGCCCGTCGAACGTCTGTCCGTAGACCTCGGCTCCAGTCCCCGTCACGCGGAGCACGACGGTAAGCCGATCATTCAGAAGGACGGCATCACCGCGGAACTTGTGTGTCAAATCGTCTTCCGGCAGCAATGTCCAACCGGCTTTCGGGTCCAACTTTGCGGAGGGCAGAATGCCCGCCGAGGAGGCCCCGGTATCAAATAGATACGTGCTGGGCGTGCCCGGCTCGTAGTCGGCCGCGGCGGCCGCCAAGCCCCAGGACATTAATGCCAGGAGGCAAGCCACGATCAGAAAGTGACGTACGATGAACATAAGATATAAACCACGAAAGACACGAAATACACGAAAGAAGACAATGAGAACTAAACTAAGAACCAAGTGACAATCCACTCGCACCCGATATCAACCTCAAAGCTCTCACCCATTATCTGGTAGCTTTCATTTTGATAAACCATTTCATCTTTTCCCTTTTCGTGTATTTTGTGTATTTCGTGGTTCCCTTGCAATTACCTCCCATCGGGATTCATGTCGGAGCCGCCATCGGTAAGTTTCACCGGCGTGCCACCCTGGGCCGGGATCGAATAAAGCTCCCACGGGCCGCGCTCCGATTGGCCCTGGCAGTAGAGAATCGATTTCCCATCGGGCGTGAAACGGCCGTAGCGCTGCACCCCGCCGAACCAAGTTACGGGACGATTCTTCTTGCCGTCCTGGCCGATAGTATAGAGGTGGGTCTCGGTTTCGTAAACTAGTCGTTTCCCGTCCGGCGACCAGTGTGGTTCGCAGGCGCCTTGCTTGTCGTATACGGTCTTCGGCTCGCCGCCGGCGGCGGGAACGAGATACACACCATTGCCGGCGTCCCACCGGCAGGCGAAGGCGATCCATTTCCCGTCCGGGCTCCATGCGGGACCGGAGCAGTGCGGCCAATCCTTCGGGCTGATGCGTTTCTCCTGCCCGCTGGGCAATTCACGAGTAAACAGTTGCTCGTTGCGACGTAGCACGATGGCCCGGCCGTCCGGCGACCATTCGGCCTGGTCGCCGTCACAAATCCGCTCGGGCTTGCCATCCGTGCCAGACATCTTCCACACGCCCGTTGTTCCGCCCCGGGTGGAAGTGAAGAGGATCGACTTGCCGTCGGGGCTGAACGCCGGATCAACGTCGTGTTCATCGACCGCGGCGTGGGTCAACTCGCGGAGGGCCGAACCGTCCGGCCGTGCGACCCAGATCCGCCATGGACCGGAACGATTGCTGGAAAAGATGATCTGGCTGGCGGCCGCTGCTCGGGGCGCACCTTCCGCGGGGGTGGCCGCCTCTGCGGCGGCGCAACAGCACGCCCCCAGGACGATTGCCCACGCCAAATACCCCTGCACGATCTCCTGTAGGGAACGCCCTCTGTGGCGTTCCGTATGGAGAACATTCCTCTGTTTCATGGAACGCCACGGAGGGCGTTCCCTACAGGCACTATTTTGCACGCTTTCGTATCGCATCGTCAAAACCTTTCAATGACGTGGAGCTTCATAGGGTGTCGGATTCCGCAGCATCGCCTGGGTGCGGGCACGAATCTCCGTAGCCACGTCCTTCAACTCGGGATTCACCGCCAGCGCGATTCCGGCCCGCTGCCGGAGTGTTTTTACGATCATTCGGCAGGCAGCGACCAGCCCGTCCTGGGCCCCGCCGATGGACGTAAATACCGCCATCTGCGCCGCGCACCGTGAATAGGCGTCTTTTTCCGTCGAGGTCAACAACTTCTTGCGGAAGTCTTCTGCGCACTGCCGGGCGAATTCCGGGCTGCGGATCGCCTCCCTTTTCTCCTCGAACATCTGATCAAGGCGTTTGCTGATCGCCAGCAACTCGTCGCAGAACGCCGCGCTGCGCGGATCGCGGTTTTTCTGCCGCTCCAGGCAGGCGCTCATCTCGTGACCGAACTGCAAATACAGATCGATCCGCTCCCGCACGTTGGTGATAAAGGCCACGGCGGCATCCAGTTGTTGCTCGATTTCAGCCCGCTTCTGCCGCTGCGTCCCCGCTTGGTAAATGGCGTTGATCGTGTCCCGCGCGTAGCACGTGCAGACGCCCCGCGAATTCCGCTTCTGCCCCTCCAGGTCGAGGATGTATTGGCACGGCCCGACGCCCAGCGTCATGCGCACCAGGTCGACCACCGTCAGCTTCTCCAGGGGCGTGGAGAAGGGTGCGGCCTTGGCCCGGTCCAGGGGATAGACGACCAGCGGGCCGGTAAAGTTGTAGACCGGGCCCCCTTCCGTGTATCGCCGCGCCTTGAGCGGTTGCAGCCAGCCGCGGCCATCGCTATCGATCCAGTTGGGGAACGAGAAACCGCCCAACACCGGGTTCCACCGTTTGCGGCCGGGCTTGTTCCAGTCGCGGGGTCCGAACTCCTTCCCGAAACTCTGACCCTCGGCCTCGTTCTGGCCGAACCATCCCTGCATGACGTACTTGCCGTCGGGCTGCTGGAGCAGCATCTCCCAACTCTCGGTCATCTTGTCGGCCGTGCTCCAGTCGACGCGCCACAAGGCGGGAAACGGCATTTTCCAATCCAGGCCGATCTGCTTGTCGGCGTCGGCCAGGGCAACGTTGTGCTTGTGCCAGATCCCCTGGCCCGCCAGCACCGCCACCCATATCCGCGGCTTCTTCCCGTATGAGACGTACGAGGCCACGATGTGCCGCGGCCCATGCTCCGAGAGCGTGACGGCGACGTCGTTCTCGCGCGATTCGGAAACCGTCATCACGATCGTGTTCCCGCCGGGGATCATGTGCAGCAGGAAATTCTCGCTGGGCAATTCCGCCCGGCCCGTGGGAATCGCCGCGGCATCGACCAGGATGTCATCGCCGAAGAAGTCGGGCAGAATGGCGAAGCGGCAGGGGGCCTCCACCTGCAGCGACTGAATGCCCTCGCTGGCTGTCGTCTTGATGAACGCCGCCCCCGCGTCCAGTTCGTAGGTGATCCGCTTCGGCGGCTTGCCGGCGGCGGCAAGCTTGACCTCGATTGCCACCGCGCTGCGGCTGTTCTGGCGAATGGCAAGCGATATCGGCTGCAAATCAACGATACCGTCGCAGACCGGCCGCAGTGTGGCGAACAACGTCACGCCCGAGGGCTGCCGCAAATAAACGTCAACCGCCGGGGCATGCTTATGAAAAACGGCCACGATCTTGTCGTTCATCAGCACGGGGCATCCCGTGAAGCGGTGACTGCGGTCGTCTTCCTCCAATCCCGCCGAACCGTGCAGCTTTGTCAGGCCCTTTTCAGTCAGCGAGCCGACCGAGTCTTCCGGGGCGTCCAAGAGGTAGACCAAGGGGTCCGCCCTGGCGACCGGCTCGGCGGCGCAGCAGTGCCACCCTCCCGCTGTTGCCAACGCCAGGCCGAGCCACAATGGAAGAACCGGGTAGAATCGTCTCATGACTGCCTCTGTAGGTGTCGATAATGCCAGGTTGCCGCCGCCGCCGCGGGGCGCGAGCAACGGCTGAACAAGACCTGAGAATACTCGATATATGAGCGGCGTGCAAGGATCGCACAGATCGGCGACTTGCCTCTCTTCTTCCCGACCCGGCTCTTCCCTACTTCCTCCCGATGCTTTCCCGTCCATGCCGGACACCGGGGAAATCAGGAGAAATGGGGAAACGGGAAAAGCGGGTGCCAGTGCAGAAGTTCGCCGTGGGTCTGGAGGGCACCGACCATGCCCGGCAAGGCGTCGGCCGGCTAGACACCCCCGCCCCAGCGGGCTAGAATCAATAGTGATGAAGGCTGCCGGCAAGAAACCGACCGTTTACCTGGACACGACGATTGTTTCCTCGTATTGGTACGAGGGCACTGACGTGTTGGCCCTGGGGCGTCGCGTCAGCACCCGTGAATGGTGGGACTCGGAGCGGCAGCATTTCACGCTTTGGGTGTCATCCGTCACACAGGATGAGCTTCAAGCGGGTCATTTTCCCCGGCAGGTGGAGGCGGTTGCCATGGCGCACCGGTTGCGGTTTCTCCCGCTATTGGCTGCGGCCCGCGAGTTTGCCGAGCGGTTGCTCGACCGGCATGTGGTTCCCGATACGAAGCCCGGCGACGCCCTGCAGATGGCGATTGCCGTCGTACATCGCATCGATTACTTGCTTACCTGGAACTATGCTCACTTGGCAAACCCGATGGCGCAAGGCACAGTTGGAGGACTCCTGCGAAAACGCGGGTTGGCGAGCACCGTTTTTGGTGTCGCCCGAAACGATTCCCAAAGTTGCTTTGGGCCAAACGATTAGGAGAAAATAAGATGTCCGTTCGAGATGAAAATGTGGAAGCTGTTCGCGCGGTTCGCGAATCTCTGCTCCGCAAGTATGGTGGGCTTCGCGGCTGGGTTCGCCATCTTCAACAGCTTGACCGAAGACGTGAGGCCCAAGGGGCAACCACAGGGCGAAAGCCCAGAAAGGCCTCTGTCCGGGGGGAATTCCGGGACCGCATGACCTAAGACGAAGAAGGAGATTGAGACCATGCTCTTAGGAGAACTGCCTGATCTGGAAGAAACTGCCTCCGGCAAAGACCTCATCCGCGTTGGCGAGCAGCGCGGTGAGAAACGCGGCTTGGAGAGGGGAATCCTGGCTTTCCTTACTATCCGGCACGGGACGGTCCCAGCGGCAATCCAGGAGAAAATTGCGGGACTCACTGCGGCCGAAGCGGAACGCATGATGCAGTTTCTCGCGCAGTGCCAGTCGCTCGACGAAGTGACCCAATGGCTGGCTGGTGCGAAAACCAAAGGCCGAGGATCGAAACGGGGACGCAACTGATTGCAGAGGACATCGGGCAGGGCATCGGGGTCGGGCATCGGCTCCGCGGCGCTGAGCACGATCCACCGCAAGGTCCGCGACGGCCGTTACGACGTGGAATAGCCGCTGGCCGCCGTCCTACGAAGGCTAAATTTTAAGGGCTGACCCTGATGTCGACCCTGATGTCCTCCTGTCCTCCGGTGATAGTGTACACGATCGGACTTAGCGACGGCCTTGCTTGCGGTCCAGCAATTTGCGAAGTTGCGCGGCGTCTTCCGCGCTTAGGGCGGCCGCAACCTCTTCCGGCGATAGTCCCCGCAGCCGCTCTTCCGGCGGCAGTCCCCGCAGCCGCCGCTCGGCGGGAAGCTCTTGCACCATCCGGTCCACCAGTTCCTCGTCGAACTCTTTCAGGGTCTTCGTCAGCGCCTGTTGCATTGCCATGTCCTCCTCTTTGCGGAATTGTTGCACCTGTTGCACCACGTAACGGCAACGGGCCAGGGCGGCCTCGCCAAGCTCAGCCAGCCTTTCTATTATACTCTCACGGTCGTTCAGGAAAGCGCGGCTGACCAGCGAGAGGATCGGCTGGATCCGGTCGGCCATGACGTTGGTTTCCACGACCCAGATGTCGAACGGCTGCCCGGTCACCCGGAAAATCCCCGGCTCCTGTTCATGGATTTCGCACTTCAGCAGCCGCAGGTCGTCGCGCAATGGCCTATTTACGTTGGGCGCCACGACCAACAGCGAGATCTCCTCATGCCCGATCGGCTCGCTCTGCTGGCCATGCCAGAGATAAGCGCAGCCCAGAAGATGCGCAAAATCGCCCCGCTCCATGGCGTCCGTCGGGGCCTTGAATTCCGCCAGGCTGAAGCGGTCCAGCAGCGGCAGCAATTCCGCAAGGTCGCGGGCGTCGGCCTCGGAAAGCTCGCCCCCCTCCCGGCGAACGAGCAGAATGTCCACCTGCAACAGCATCTTGCCGACGGAGATCTCCTGCGGCAGCAACTCGCAGGCCGCTTTATGCAGCCGTAGCATGCTGTGCATCTTTGCCATATAGACGCGACTGTTCTGTCGTAACACGGTAGGTGATGAACTGATCCCAGAGGTCGTTGAGGTAGATGGCTCGCAGCGAGAGGATTGCTTGAGCCCCTTCCAACTCCCAACGCATCCCGGCGCGCTCCATGCGGTCCTTCACCAGGTGCTTGCAGGCGCCTTCCGCCACGCCACTGGCAATCGGGTAGCCTGCCGCCAAGTATTCGTCATAGCGCATGTGTTCCTGGTTGTTTTCATAGTACGTAATCGCGGACTCCACGGTGGTCTTGTTCGCCCCCTTCAGCTTGTAGGCCTTCACCAAGGGACGGAGGTTGCGCAGCACGTAACCGACCTTGCCTTGCAGCAGCATGCGCAGATGATGCGTCACGAATTCTCCCGCCTCCGCACTCTCCTCCGCATACAGGCAATGGGCCACCTCCCAGAGCCGTTTCAACGCGTGGAACAGGTCCAGAATCCATATGGCCTCGGGAAACCATTCTGCCGCCAACTTCCACAACTGGCGTTCCCCATCCATGACACAGATGCACGGCTTCTTGTTTGCCGGGTCCCGCCGACAACACTCCATAAGAATCTCGAAGAACAACATCGGTGCGGCGGCCAACACCTCCCCTTCCTTAAACCGGGTCATCTCTGCCCACACATGCTTGTGTTGCGGTTCGGGCCGCTCCCGGGCACGCTTTCGCCGACGCACCTCGTCGATCACGTCTTCGGCAGTACGAGGGAAGCGGGCTTGGGTGTAAACCGATCCCACATACGCCATCTGTTTTTTCCCGGGGCGCTCCCCGCTGCTTTTCTCTTGCCCCGCCAAACGCTCGACCGGAGGCGAAGAAGGCGCCTCTTCCTCGACAGCCGTGATTCCTGCCGTTTCCGCGCCTGCGGCATTTCCTCCCTTTTCTCCCACCCCAGCTTCAGACTCTGCTCGCAACCGCGCCGCCAACGTCCGCCGCATGGGCACACCCTTGCCATCGGCCGTTATCACCAGCAGTTCCTCCTCTTCTTCGGCAGGAGGAACCGCTTCGCCGCGAAAGTCGTCCACGTACTGCGACATCTCGCGACTCATGTGCTCCGCCGTGCGAACACTCACCGTGGTCCCCAACCAGGCACGGAGCGACTCCACCGATCCCCCAAAGGCGTCCTGGATGCACAACCGCTGCAACCAGTCCTCCAGAACATAGGAATTCTCTCCAGCGGGCAATCCCAAGGTCGCGTCCAGGGGCGACCATCCAATCGCTTGGCCTTCCCGAGTCCCGTAGACTCGGCGGCCGATCAGCAATTCCCCGAAAATCGACAAGTACCGCTTCTCATGCGGCTCGGGCAGGCGCGCAACGTCTCCCCTTCCCGTTCTACGGTCTCTCCCCGATCCCCATCCCCATGGGCCTCCACGAAGGACCGTAAAAACTCCAGGCACATGGTCATAGCTCGCGGAAACATCCCGCGTTCCACTTCGTCGAGGCGTCGCCCTTCGCTCAGCGCTTGCTTCAAAAACTCGTGCATCCGCTCAAATTGTTCTTGGGCCTTGAAAATATCCAGTTCTTTTGTTGAAATCATAGTTGGACCTCTGCTAGCAGAATTTGTGGAAACATGAATTACTCACCTGTTAGCATGAGGTCTTTTTCTTCTGCTATCAAGCCCTCCTCCCCCGCCGTAAGTCCTTGTCCTACAATGCTCTTAGCGCTAGAGGAAGGCGAGTCACTGCCTCTCCTGCTCGACCTTGAAGGCCGAACCGAGCGTGACGGTCAGCAGCCGCACTAACAGGGGGTGCCAGATGGTGCGGACCTTGCCGGGCCGGCCGCCGCGTTCGGAAGAATCGGCTTGTTGCAGGTTGCCCATGTCGGGAGTTTACCACGACAAGAGGGCGCTGGACCAGAGCCACGCCTTTTCTTTTTTCAGTGCCATGGGCCGCTTCCCTCTTGGGTGGGCCAAGCGGGCCAAGAGCGGGCCAAGGGTCAAACTTTAACGGCTAACTGCGAAGCAGTTAGCCGTTAAGGTCTGACCCCGGTTGGCTCCTGGCGGCGATGCGGAGCGGTCTGGACGGCTACGAGTTAGCCTTCGTTATGCCTTCGCCCTACGCCGCCGCCAAACGTAGGCAATCAGCCCGATAGCACCCACGGAACAGAGAGTGAGCGTGGAGGGCTCAGGCACCGCCCCCTGCACCGCTTGCTCGGCGAGGAGTTCGTGGCCGTAGGCCGTGGGATGCACGCTGTCCCAAAAGAGGTAAGTACCGGCGTTGGCCGGGTCCAACATGGCCATGGAAGTGACATTCGTCAACCCATAATTCGCCGGGTTGGTGATGGCATCGTTGAAGAGGTCATAGGTATCGAATTGGCTGATCCTGATGCCCGGATCAGTGGCCTGGAGAGCACTCAGGTTGCCCGCCAACTCCTCATTGAACCAGACGGACAACTCGCCGACTGCCACGGCCTCTGTGCCGCCGGTCATGAGCGCCCACGGAGTTTCGTCCAGGGGCGGCAAGTTGGGAACCAGGAATTGCCGCGCGCCGTTGTCGTACAAGGTCTGGATTTGACTGGCGATGTTCTCCGCCGGAATGGCCATGTTGGTCTGCCCCTGGAAGATGTCGTTTGCCCCGCCCCAAATGACATACAGATTGGTGGAAGAAGGAGTGTGGCTCGCCAAATAGTCGTTCATCTGCGTACCCAGATTGGGCGTCGGAGTCGCCGAGTTCGACATGCCCATACCCGTCGCCGCGTCGCCATAGGCGTAATCGAGGCCGCCGCTGAGGCTCGGTGTCATCGGCAGCCCATAGTGCGTCGCAAGCTGCTCTACCCACGTCGGGCCGTTCGAGTAGTGGATCCCATCGGGATAATAGCCGACATAAGGAAACTCCGGGCCTGGACTGGTAGGCCCGGGGTCGATGCCCGGATACATCGCGGCGGCATTGCCCGCGTCGGATAGGCTGTCGCCGAAGACGACGATGCTCGAATACGAGCCCTGCAGGGGCGGGTTAACGAAAGTGTCGGCCTTGCTCTGCGCCACTTCGCCCATGACGAGCGAAACGATCGCTAGGACCAAGAACGAGATGCGATGATTCATTTTTGTTCTCCCCAAGTAAACAACTGATACTTCTCGAAACCGCACCACGCCACAAAACATACGAACCGCACGCGCAGCCCCCGCCACGGAAACATTCAAGGGAAGCCGAACCCAGCCAAAGAAAGGCGCGCAGTGCCAGACTCCCTTGAGAGTCTTCGTATCGAGCCACCGGACGCACTCAGAACGAAAATGACCCTTGCAAGGGGTCACGCTGTTGCGGATGGATGGCTGAGGTGCTTGCGCTGCCTACGGCTTAGAATTGTTTTTGCGGAAAGGGCTGCAAAACAGATTGCAGCCCGCTTTGGCAAAGGAACCTGCATCGCATGGTCCTTCACCGTAACTACGAGTAGCCTACCAAATCGCTACAAATTTGTCAAACACTTTCTCGGCTCAATTTCGCCTCAGTTGTCGCATATTATCATGCGAATAAGCGTCGCCGCGGCCTTTCGCCGAGGTATTGGCACGCCCACGACGGCCGGCGTGCCACTTCATAATCAGCAACAACAGCCAAGAAGACTGGTCGCCCATGCGGGCGGCTTGCAACCGAGTTTTTCTTTACGTATCACAGGCAGGCCGATAGCACCACCGCCCGCCGCTCGATCAAGCTGCCCTTCGTGCCGCGCTCACTTGGGACGAGTGCGAGGGGAAGGACAGGATGGCTGGGGCGTCTTGTTGGTCGAAGGCCGTTGGCTTCGCAGTTCTCACTACCCTTCGCCGCCAGACGTAGCCGACAAGGCCAATGGCACCAGCGGCCAGGAGGGCAAGGGTGGAGGGCTCGGGAACCGCTGCTGTCACGCTGACGGAAAACGCCATTTCTGGTGTCAGGTTTTTCCCGTCGAACACCGGCGGACTGTTTGAATACCAGAACGTCCCGTTATCAACAATGCCGCCACTATTTCGCGTGTGGTTTCCGACTTGATAACGACCTGAAGTTGCGCCAATTGCGTTGATGCCGAACCAGTAGGTATCCCCTAGAATCAACGGAGTACCACCAGAAAGCGGCGAAAACTGGTAATACGTAAGCGCGGAGGGCGACAAGCCGGACACGGTGCCGGTCGTGGCGTAAACGTCACTTATGTCCGGTCCGTTCGCCGCGTTGCCGTCAATCGAGCCATAGACCTGAAACGTGACGTTGCAGCTTCCATCATTGTACTCCTTCAACCACGTACCGAGTTCTGTGATGGGGCCGCTAATTGGGGCGACGAAACTGTCAGCGTACACCTGGGTATCAAGATATCCTATGGGGTCCCAACCAGCACCGAGATCCGGCGACTTGTCGATCACATCGGTCGCTGCGAGGAGACCAGTGCAGTTTAGCAACAGAACAGCCGCCAGGACGGCCAACAGTCGTTTCATGTTTTTCCTCGACGTGCGCCAATGACCGGAAGCAGTCAGCGTCGCAACGGTCGCCGCCCATAACGCTGCAATCGAAACGCGCACCATCGTCTTCTCAAACATGATCAGTCTCCGCAATTGATGTAAGTCTGAGCCTGTCTTATCCACATCCGAGCGGTTCCACAAGTTTTTTATTCGTTTCATAGGTGATACTCCTGACAAAGCAGCCGTTCAACACCCTGGCACACGCCGAGGAGTCAAGTCGAACGGTACGACCCTTTCAAAAAACTTGCTTGATAAACGACAAATCCAAACGCCCACAACTTCCGCGTCGACGGATTCCAAGCGAAGGTCGTCAGACCCTGGGGTATAGCGAGAGAATCTCCACCGCGCCGCGTGGAGCAGCCCTTCGATCAGAGCCGATTTTTCAGAAGTGCAGTCCGAAGACGCCGGCTGGTGACAAACCAGCGACGTGCCGGACGCGGGGCGCTGCCTCAATTTTTGGTGAAGGCGGCCACAAGGGGCCGCTAGCTCTCGACACCACAAGTATGACTTGCATGATTGGAAAATGCAAGGGGGTGGCTTTAGATGGGTAAAAGACGACTTATAACAGGAGGGGCTGGCATAAATCAGCGTTGGCCAGTTTTCCAGGTCTTTTGCCCAAGGGCACGGCGAAGAATCGCGACTGACGACCCATTTCTAACCGAATTCTAACACCACTGAAACGCGTGCATGAAGGCCACTGAGGCGATCACAGAAGAAGATCGCCACCACGAAGAGCGCCATGGCCCCAGCCTTCAACCTGTGCTGGCAACGGCTGCGCCCGAGCCGGCCCGCAAACGCTGGGCGCAAGAGGCGTGGTTTGGGCCGGTGCCCCGAGCCCATGACCATCGCGGGCGCTGCGCGAGCCTTCGATGCTGTCAAGCTTGCACCGAGACGGAGCGGCACTCACATCCGACACTCTCGGGCGAGAACGGCCGTCGCCCTAATGCAGCCTACAATCGCGTCGGCAATGTTCACTTGCGAACTGATCTGCGCTCGGCTTCGCATGTCGAGTTGACGGGCATGGTCAAGACGGCGGGCTTGCAGCCGGTCGGGGGCATGTCTGCGGCGGACGGTTCGATAGGCGACAAAGAAGCCGATTGAATATCCGCTCGGGCAGCCTACTGCGATGCCGAATCGTCCGGGTAGTTGTCCACGTTGCCCGCCATGATCTTCAGCACCTGATCACGCGGTATCAACAGTTGCATGCCGGTCGGATTGACGGCACGGATCTCTTGATCGACTATCATGTGTCGGATCGCGTAGACATCGTTGCCGGTCAAAGCGGCTGCCTGGGGGATCGTGAACATTGGCTGGGGCGGGGTCTTGTCGCGCTGCTTGCGGGCGAGTCGCTCGTGGACCTCTTGCTTGACGCGAGCGAAGAAGGCGTCAACAGGTGGCGCTGGACGGGGTTGCGGATCAGATTGCGGTATTGTGTCGGGCATCGGTGATGGCCTATGTAGAATGACGCGACGAACAAAGTGTCGTCGTTACCGTCACGGTAATGAAGGCGAGCCGGAAGCGCAAGGCCAGAATTTGACGACCGTGGCAGTACGCACCGCGTCGGCGACGACCATCGAAGCGGCTCAGTTCAGCAGGCCGGTTGAGGGGCAAAAGGATGACCCGCGACAGCTCGACTGCAAACCGCGGGCAGTCATCGGGCGGACAGAGGGCGGGCAGAACGCGGTCAACTCATTGCAAAATCGTCTGCAGGGTGTTAGCGATGGTCGGAGTGCTGGCCTTGGCCCTATGCGCTCCCCTTCGCCCTATGCGATCCCCTGTGACCCCCGTTGCCCCACGCGCTGCCCAAGACCTCGGCCCCGCATCCCGGCCAGGCCAGCCCTGTCGAACGTGGCGGGCGCGGCGAGGGCAGAGCGTGCTTGGCCGCGCATAAGGGCTGGGCTGCGGTAAAGCGAGAATCCCACGTCCGCGCGCGACAGGGCCAAGAGAGGTTAAGCCATTCCGGCTGTGGCCTTCTTGGACGCCCGCTGATGGCCGACAGCGTCCAAAGGCGTCCCGGCAGTCACTCGTGGCCAGAAAGGCCCGCCAGGAGCGCGCCCATTCTATTTGACCGGTGCGCTGGTACGCGTCCACTGAGCAACGGGGCGGCCGTCACGCCGCCACCACGACCCAGCCTGATCCTGCGGCCAGCCGATCGGCGAGTCCTCCCACGTCTCCTGCCGGCCGTATGGAGTGAGGTCGAGCAACTGCAGGGTAGGCAGCATGGCCTCGATCCCTCGCCACTTCGTTTCATACGTTTCGAACACCTCGTCGCCCACATGTAGGTAACAACGGAGGTCACCACCGTTTCGGGTCGCCAGCACATCTCTGGAGTCGGCGGTCGAATACCACGGCGTCGTCCAGCCCATGAAGTCTCGATAGGCGACGATCTCGTTCCACGGGCCGCTGCTGAAAACGGCGTAATTCACGTCGCGCGCGGCCAGATAGGCGCGGACGGCGGAGTTCATTGCGACCTGACTGTGCGTGCAGCCCTCACATTGCTGCTGGTGAGGTGCGCCCTTCTTCCACATGAAGTGGTACACGATCAACATGCGCCGGCCTTCAAACACATCGTGCAAAGGCACGGGTCCGTCCGGCCCCACGACGTTGACCGGCTCCATCCGCGTCATCGGCAGACGCCGCCGAGCGGCGGCGAGTTCGTCGCCGGCGTGTGTGTGTGCCTTTTCGCGGACCAGCAGTTCAGCACGGGCCCGCTCCCACTCATCACGGGTAACTATTCTCGGGGTTGCCGATTCTGTCATGGAATTCTCCGATGCACCTGCAAGCTAGATAATCGTTGTATAATGGAAACCATCTAAGATCAAAGGGCAGTCGGCGTTGGCTCCAGCAACGGAGCTACGGTGCCGTTGTACGCCGCTTGCAGCCCGGCAACGTCGACCTTGACCATTTGCATCATGGCTTCCATCACCCTCTTCGCCTTCTCGGAATCCTTGTCGTGCAGTAGCCGGGGCAGGGCTTCCGGCACAATTTGCCAGGCGATGCCGAACTTGTCCCTCAGCCAACCGCACTGTATGGGCTGGCCGCCGTCGGCTGTCAGCGCGTCCCACAGTCGGTCGACTTCCGCCTGATCACCGCAAAGAACAGAAAGGGAGATCGCATCAGGAAGGTTAAACGGATCGTGCGGCCCTCCGTTTAGGACCTGGTGTTGCTTGCCCGCCAAAGTGAATTCAATCAGGAGCGGGTCGCCTTTCTTGGCCCCAGGCGTATCGACCGACGACCTGAGAATTTGATCGATGTGCGAGTCGGGAAAAAGCGAGATGTAGAACTCGGCCATCTCCAGGGCTCGGCCGTCGCACCAGAGGCAAGGAACAATAGTCGGTGTCTGAGCCAAAATCGGTTCTCCTTTGCAATCGCCGTTCCAGCACGTACGTCGGGTATTCTACGTTGACGCTGCGTAAAGGTAAAGCGTCGTCGTCCGGCCCGAAGTTTGGCCCTTTCGCGGCTAGGCACACCATACGCCTTTGCGCTCCCGGATGCGGGGCAGAGCGTACTTGGCCGCGGATAGCCGTAGGGTTTCCTCTTCCTCGGCCACTCCGTAGTATTCTAGTATGAGGAGAGTCAGTGCTTCGCTTCATTCATCGCGGTACCGCGACCCGCGATGGGACCGCTTTTCCGTTTCTGCCGGATCAAACGCTTAAAATCACTGGAGCTAACTGATTACCATGCTTGATCTAATTGTGCTCTTGGTTGTGGCCGGGATCTGCGGGGGGCTGGCTCAGTCGATCGTCGGCTACTCACACGGCGGCTGCCTGGTCTCGATCGTGCTCGGCTTCATCGGCGCCCTGTTGGGCACCTGGCTTGCCCGGCTCTTGGCCCTGCCGGAACTGTTCACGCTGGTGATCGGTGGTCATTCCTTCCCGGTGATCTGGTCGATCATTGGCGCGGCCCTGTTCGTAGCCATACTGAGTCTGCTTACCGCCCGGCGAACGCTGCCGCCGCGCTGAGTGTCAACCCGTACGGAGCATTGTAACCATGAAATGGTTCTGGCAAAATCGTCCGAACTGGGGATTTACGCTGCTAGGAATTTGGCTGATTCTCACTGGGGTCCTCCCATTACTGGGCATCGCGGTCGCCCACAGCGGAACGATACTTTCAATCCTCGCTGTTGCCGCTGGGGTCTTGATCCTCCTGCGGCGCTGAGGCCGCCGCGTTTTTGGCGAACGGGTCCCCACCGGCGCTCAAAACCAGACTTCGATGCCGGCTTGGTCTCGGAGTTCAGCAACCAACACGGCGGTCTCGTCCTCGTCCCAACCGATCCGCTCGAAGATGGGCATACCGCTCAGCCCGGCTTGTCAGGGCACTGTACGGCTGTGGCAGGCCACTGGCGGGCCATGGCGCGGGCACAAGCCGGACAATGCCCGGGTATCGACGGGCAGGAGGAGGCCGATGGACGGCCTGGCAGCGCATGAATCGAAGCGGCCGGGGGCCGAGGAAGGCCCCTTTGGAAGTAGAGCTGTCAGGTGCTGCGGCACTGGAAAAGGGCACCTGGTTGCGCACGCGTGAACGCCGTGGCACCGGAAAAACGTACCACTACCCAGACGCTAGGCAGGGAGATGCACCGTGGTAAAATGGTTGGTTGCGTGAGGCTGGATCGGTTTCAGGCTCATTGTAGTCCGGACGGGCCGGATGCTGGTCTTGTAAACACTTAGACAAAGGAAACGAGCATGGTAAGCATTCCACAAGAGGTGCAGGAGTTCTTCGCGGGCAAGATGGGCTGGGTGGCGACTTCCACTACTGATGGGGAGCCGAACGTCACACCCAAGGGGACGGTGCAGGTTCTCGACGACCAGCACGTCGTGTTCGGCGACCTGTTCTCGCTGAAGACGCGGCAGAACCTGGAGCGGAATCCTAAAGTGGCCGTCACGGTGATCGAACCCGGCACCGCGAAGGGCTACCAAGTCAAGGGAACGGCGGAGTTGCTCACCTCAGGGCCGCTGTTTGACAAACTGGCGGCTCAGATCAAGGACAAAGGCATCGGGATGCCGCTGCGCTACGCGGTGAAAATCCGCGTGGAGGCGGTTTACGATCAGTCCGCAGGCCCGGAAGCGGGCAAGCGGATCGCGTGATGGTGGGTGCGGCAGGTTGTAATGCTTTGCATTGGGGTCTGCCAGAGTGGAGTCGCGGAGGTGATTTCCGCCCACCGGCTCATATCAGCAAGTAGGAAGCCCTGCGGTACACACACCGTCGTTGCAGGCGATGCCGTTGAGGTCGGCGCCCTGGAGGGCGATGGCAACCGTGACGCCGGCATTCACCGCCGCGGCTAGATCAACCGCCGCCACGAGCGCGGCGTAAGGCACGCCTGCGTCGATCGCCTTCTTCAGGCGACCGCCCGTGCAGGCAACACAACCACGAGTGGCGGTGACCGCAATGCCAATCAGGTGTTTTTCGCGGTCAGTGAGATGCGCCAAAGCGCCCGCGGATTCAAGCAGTTCATTGGTAGCGAATTCCGACATTTTCATGACTGATCCTTTTTCGTTAATGATCTAGTTGATTGACCTACTTGCCATCCGTCGGCCTGCCACCACTCGCGTTACGACGTGCAAGGTCTGGCCGCTCAGTCCGATGTTCGGCCACGGGCAGGGCGAAACGCATGACTTACTTTCGTGCTAAAGTTCTGGTACCTGCTCGGCGCCAACGGAGGGCTGGCCGCCGTTCCAAACGCAGCGATCAACGACGACGTACGGCTGATTCTACTGCGCCGCGGCCCGCACTACCACAAGTCGTTGAAGGCGGCATCCTGGACAAAATGTCCGGAATCGATGGGCAGGGGGAAGCCCGTGGGTGGCCCTGGCAGCGCCAGATCGGGTCGGCCGGCGGCCGAAACTACCCCAAAAACGTAGAGGCAGGGTGGTAGCGAGTGACAGCCTTGTCGGGTGCTTCACGCGGTTTGCCATTACAAGGGGAGAGGTTGGCCGTGGGGCCGCCCGAAACACAACGAACCTTGCTTGGAACGAGATTGAATCATGTCACTATTGAATCGGTTATTTGGAAAGAAGTCGGCCAGCCGCCGCAACAGCGGGAGCCGCTGGAAGAAGCTGGGCGGTCGGGCCTTGTCGCTGGAGAGGCTGGAACGACGCGAGCTGATGACCGGCGTGGTCGGCGCCGCCGTAAGCTCGAATTTTGCGGTCCGCGCTTATGTGGAACAATATAACAACCGTACGGAACAGGTTTTCGAGAGCCTCAACACGGGCGCGTCGTATAATCCGGTCGGGCCGGTATATGACAATATTTCGCAACTCACGTTCAGCCCCGACACGACGAAGCTCGCCTTCGTCGCCAAGACCGTCACATCCTCCGGCAAGTCGTTCGCGGTGATCGAGAACGGCGCGCAGGTGGCCCGGCGCCAATACCAGCGATCTCGCAGCTCCAGTTCAGCGCCAACAGCCAACACCTGGCCTTCGTGGCGGAGAACACGAGTACGCTGAAGAACGTCACCACCGACGCGTACACGGTGATCGAAGACGGGAAGGCGATCGCCACGGCGACGGTCGTCGAAAACAGCACCCCGAACACCACAATCATCAACCCGGGGATTTCCGACCTCTGCTTCAACCCCAACAGCCAGTACCTGGCCTTCATCGAGAACAATGTCGTGGTTTCCAGCAACGGGACATCGACCTTGAGCGACCAAGTGGTCGACAACGGCAGCGTAGTGGGCACGGCAAACGGCTTGATCGAGTCCCTCACGTTCAGCCCCGACGGCCGGCACACGGCCTACGTCAAACCGAACGGGACGTCGTATTTGCTGATCGAAGACGGCAAGACCGTGGCTACGGCGAGCAACTGGATCTTCAATGTCACGTTCAGTCCGAACAGCCGGCACTTCGCCTACGTGGAATCGAACACTGGGCGAGGGTGCACTCTGTTTGAGGACGGAAACGCGGTGGCGTCAGGGGCGTTTACCTACAACTCCCTCACCTTCAGCCCGGACAGCAGCCATCTGGCCTACGTCGTGGACCAACACATCAGCGGTTCGGCGCGAGCGCGAATTATTCGTACGCGACGATCGAAGACGGCAACCAGGTGGGCCCCACGATCACAACCAGCGCGAGCGGTCCGTTCAGCGACCTGACCTTCAGCCCGGACAGCAAACACCTGGCCTTCGTGATGGAAAACGCCGGAGCCTATTCGGTCCTCAAGGACGGCGCGAAGTGGGCCCCGCGGTCAACGGCGCGATTGCCGACCTCGTGTTCAGCAAGGACAGCAAGTTCTTTGCCTACACGGAACAACTGACTCTGAACGGTACGTGGTATTTGAATGAAAACGGACAGGTCCTGAGCAGCGCCGTCAAGTACGCCGACAAGATCGTCTACCTCGGCTTCGGCAGCAACGACCAGCTCGAATCCTACGGGTTCTAGTCCAGCGGCCACCCGCTGGAACTTTGGCGATGGTTCTCGCGAACGCTTTCGCCTTGGCACTCCCTTCGGCATGAAAGCAGTAGGCCAGCTTCCCTAAGTATTCGGTCACGTGCCAAAGGTCCAAGATGCCGATTGCCCGCTTGATCTTCAGTTCTTGCAGATCGCGACGCTTCGTTTCGCCGTCCATGAACCGTAAAGGCCGTTGGCAGGGGTCGGCGGCTTCCTTTCGCTCAACAGCTACGGAATTCTCAAGGCGTTGCCGGCCATGGAGTTGCGCTGCTTTGTCTGCCGCCGATAGCCTGGCCCGGCAGCTCGGAAAGATTCCGGGGGAAATTTCCGGCGAATTCCGCGTTTTTCTGCCGCGCCGCAAGCCCTTGGCGGCCAACCACTTAGAACGACGGAGACGACCTCGCGGCGGAAATCTTTCCAGAATTCTCGTTTCCGCCTCTTGACAGGCATTTGTATATATGGATAATTACGGTATATGTCAGGCGCGGCCCCGCAGGGCCGGGCCCGGACGCCGCCAGCCCCCACACAATCGGGAACCGAACCATGAAACAAGCCAACCCCCACCTGGCCGCCCGGCGGGCGCGGAAGGCGGACCTGCTCCCCCGCGCCGCCGCGCTCGCCGCAGAGGGCCGCACCTACCAGGAAATCGCCGCGGCCCTCGGCGTCGCCAAGTCGACCGTCTGCCAGTGGCTCCGCGACCGGCCGCTGGGCCGGGCCGCCGCCCAGGCCCTGGGCACCCCGCGGATGACCGCCAAACTGGCTGCCCGCTACGAGTCGCTGTACCATTGCGCGGTGCGGGAATGGAACCGCTCCGGCAGCGACGGTCGCACGGAGACCGTGCTGACCATCGAGCCGGCCGGCGGCAGCCCGACGACCAAAACCACCGTCCGCACGGAGCGGCGGACGGGCAACACCGCCTGCCTGGGCAAGGCCCTGGCGGCGATGAAGGCCATGGAGGGGCTGCACTGCCGCGAACGGTTGCGGCAGGAATGCCTCGACAACCTCCAGCGCGATGCGGCGGCCGATGAAGCTGAAGACGGCCTCACGCGGACGGTGAAGACAACGACGACCCGGTCCGGCCGGAAGCTGCGAACGGTCGTCACGACGCGGTCGGACGCCGGGCGTCTCGCCGCGCTCCGAAACGCAGGAAGCGCTCGATGAGAAGCGTCGCGCCCTGGAGGCCCGGCTGGATGCGGCCGAAGACGTGGCGGCGGACGAGGAGGCCTTGCGCGGCGCTGAAGGCCGAGGCGGTCGCGGCCGAAGAAAAACTCCGCATAGCGGAGGCGCGGTTGGTTGCGCATGAGCCTGCGGCGCCGGCCTGCGCAACGGCGATTGCGCCAGACGACGAGGCAGGCAAGGCAGCGGGGTGCGCCACCCGGTGCCCATCTCCCGGAAAGAAAACGGAGCTGCCGATACCGGGTCGGTGCGGCCGGCGAACGGCAGTCCGGCGGAAACGCCGCGCAATCGCCGCAAATCATTTCTGCCAAACGATTTGCCTCTGCCGGGATTCGATTTCGCCAGCGTTCGCCGTTCGGCAACGTTGCCGAACGAAGTGTTCCAAGAGGGTGGGGCCGGAAAGGGGCGAAAGAAGGCGAAAGGCGGCCGCCGGAAGCCGGTCAGCCCGCCCGCACAGGAATCCTCGCCGCGGCGCGGGTCGGCGGCAACCTTGATGCGAGAACTGGATCGGATTTTCGCCGGTCAGGGTGCTTCGCAGTCGTTTCCAGGGCTCGGCGAATATACGCTGGGCGCTTTGAAATGATACGATGCACTGGTCCAACTCTGGAGCACACCGCGGTGGACCGCACGAACGGAGAGTCCGCGCTCTGCCCGACCACGACCACGACCACGACCGTGAGTACATGGTGCGCGACATGGCGCGCCCTCTCCTGGCGGGAACAGGGAGTTGTCGGCCAATTGGACGCGAAAACACTGATCACGATTTCGATTTTTGGCAACTTTTTTCGATGGCAAGAAACCGGCAAATTCCTCGGGAAAAGCGGCCCCGCCGGCTGCGGGCGATCGTTGTTTCCAGAAGTATGGAATTGTGAATTATACAAGGGTGCCGGCTCAAACGTATTATTGTGTGGACTGTTAGGGCGAATAGAGCCGTTGAGGAAAGCCGCATGGCGCAACAAGAAAGCAGCGAACTCCAGGCCGTTGCCCTGCCAGATACCGGAGGCAACGCCGCGGCGGCCGTCCCGACCCGCGAGGCGGTTTTCGCCGTCGTCGCGGGGTTCCTGGGCTGGACGCTCGACGCCTTCGACTTCTTTCTCGTGGTGATCGCCCTGCCGGCCATCGCCAACGATTTTGGCGTGTCGGAGCCCGAAATCGCTTTCTCGCTGACGCTCACGCTCATGTTTCGGCCCGTCGGGGCCTTCATCTTCGGCCTGCTCGCCGACCGCTACGGACGCCGCATCCCCATGATGATCGACCTGGTGTTCTACTCGGTAGTCGAGGTGGCCACGGCATTTTCGCCCAACTTGACCGTGTTTCTCATCCTGCGGGCGCTGTTCGGCATCGGCATGGGCGGCGAGTGGGGCGTGGGCACGTCGCTGGTCATGGAGAAAGTGCCCGCCCGCTGGCGCGGCGTACTGAGCGGACTGCTGCAGGAAGGCTACGCGGCCGGCTACCTGCTCTCGGCCGTGGCGGCATGGTTCCTGCTCGACCGGTTCGGCTGGCGGGTGATGTTTCTGCTCGGCGGTCTGCCGGCGTTGTTGACGCTGCTGATCCGTTTCGGCATCGAGGAATCGGAGATCTGGCGGCGTACCAAGGCGGAGAATTGGTCACAACTGGGCCGCACTCTCCGCTCGCACTGGAAGATCTGGCTCTATCTCACGCTGCTGATGGCGGCGATGAACTTCACTTCTCACGGCACGCAGGACATGTTCCCCACGTTCATGAAGCAGTTCCGCGGCATGGACGCCCGTTCCTATTCGCAGGTGGTGATGCTGATGATGACCGGGGCGATTGTCGGCGGCATAACCTTCGGGCTGGCGTCCGACCGTCTCGGGCGGCGAAGGATGATGATCGTGGCCTTCCTCGGTGCCCTGGCCGCGACGCCGCTCTGGGCGTTCTCTTCCGGTATGACCTCGATCATCACCGGCGCGGTGGTTATGCAGTTCATGGTGCAGGGGGCCTGGGGCATCGTTCCGGCGCACATAAACGAGTTGTCGCCGGACCGCGTGCGCGGCTTTCTGCCCGGCTTTTCCTACCAGTGCGGGAACTTCATTGCCGCTTCGATTGCCAGCGTGCAATCCGCACTGGCCAAGCAATATCCGTATTCCCACGTCATGGCCACGAGTGCCGCGACGATTTTCCTCCTTGCCATCGTGGCAACCGCGCTGGGCCGCGAGCGGCACGGCGTGGTGTTCGGCGGCAGCGAGAGCGAAAGTCCCCCGCTGCTGGTAGAATAGGAAATTATGAACCGAATCATGCCTTTCCTTGCCGCCACACTGCTCGCGGCGTTTGCTGCCACTTCGAATGCTTCAGCCTGGGATCGGATTCTGGCCGCTCCGGCCTTGGCTCGGCCACCTGTGTGGGCCGCCCAAGGCGCGTATGTATTCCGCGTCTCGACGCCCGACGAGGCCGATGTGTTGCCCCGACTCGAAGAGGGCCACGCGATCGTCGCCAACCTGTTGGACGGCACGGTCCCGCAGATCACGATCGTCAACGGGCTGATCGGCCATGATCACCCGGGGGCCTGGAACTGGGATCGCGATCAAGGAGCGCGCGATTTCGCCCTCGCTCCTGCCGCAGATCCCCTACATCCTCGTCCCGGACATAAAATGACCCGTTGAAAGGCACTCGAAAGTTGAATTGCTAAGAGCGTTCTCCGTGCGGGACGAACATGTGCCTACCCTCCTGGAACACAGAGAAATCGTCTACAATAGTCGTAGTGACTTCGCCCTTTTGAACCTGGCATTAGGAAAGTTCGGGGTCTGCTATGATAGATCAGGACAAAAGCAAACAGCAACTCATCGAAGAACTGGTCGAAATGCGGCGTCGGGTTGCCGCATTGGAGAGTATCGACGCGGAGCGCAAGCGTGCCGAGGAGGCGTTGCGGGAGAGCGAAGAGCGGTTCAAGCTGTTCATGGACAACAGCCCAGCCATCGCCTGGATGAAGGATGAGCAAGGGCGTTACGTCTACGTCAACGAGTCCGGTGCGAGGCGCGTGGGAGTACGGCCTGAAGACCGCATAGGGAAGACGGATTTCGAGCTTTGGCCCGCGGCAACAGCCGAGCTCTTCAGGAAGAATGATCAAGGAGTTCTCTCCAGTGGTCAAGTTGTTGAAGTCGTCGAAGAATCCACGACGCCCGACGGTAAGCGTAGTTACTGTCGAAACTTCAAGTTTCCCTTCCAAGATTCGACGGGGAGGCGGTTCGTCGGCGGGGTTGGCGTCGACATCAGCGAACATAAACAGGCCGCAGAAGCATTGAAAAAGGCCCACGACGAGTTGGAGCAGCGGGTCAAGGAACGTACCGCTGAACTGGCGAAGGCGAACGAGGATCTTCAACGGCAGCAGCGGATGCTCAAGCATCTGCTCCAATCGAGCGACCACGAACGGCGACTCATGGCCTACGAAATCCATGACGGGCTGGCCCAACAGTTAGTCGGGGCGATCATGCAATTTCAGGCATTCGATCACCTGAAGGACGAGAATCCCAAGGAAGCGTCGAAGGCTTACGCAGCCGGTGTAGCCATGCTCCAGCGGGGGAATCATGAAGTCCGTCGTCTGGTCGCCGGTTTACGGTCGCCGATTCTGGATGAATCAGGAGTCGTGGAGGCCGTCGCTCTCTTAGTCCATGAGGCAGGCCGTGAAAAAGGGCCGAAGATCCAGTATCGCAACAGAGTCGATTTTGACCGGCTTGACCCGACCATGGAAAACGTCATCTACCGGATTGCCCAAGAGGCCCTGACAAATGCCCGCAAGTACAGCAAGAGTGAGAGGATCAGCGTCAGCCTCGTGCAACACGGGGATCGTCTTCGTATCGCGATTCGTGATTGGGGTGTAGGGTTTGACGCCAAGGTCGTTCCGCAGAACCACTTCGGCCTGGAAGGCATCCGGCAACGGGCAAGGCTGCTGGGTGGAAAGTGCAGCATCCGCAGCGTGACGGGCAAAGGCACCCGCGTCACCGTTGAGTTGCCCGTGGCGCCAAGGGACGAAGCGGAATGATCGACCTGGCGATTCCGCACTGCTATAGGATACGCAGTACTTGCCAGTTGGCGATGAGGATGGCCACGACACCCAAAATCCAGGGTGGCATTCTTGGCTCGGGGGGCACAGGAAGAGCTGCTGGCAGTTGGTACAGAAGTTGAAACCCTCCGGGTTCCTCTCCTGCCGCAAGAATTTGCCGCAATGAGGGCACGTGCATTTCATGGCCTGGTCTCCGGTGCTGAGCAATGACGAGAAATAAGAATTGAAGGTCAACTCAACTATAGCATATTCCTGGGTAGCCGTACCGCTCTTGGCAGCCGCGACGCATCATCCGCAAGTCTAATGACGCCGGACGCCTTGTGAAAAAATGTTCTTTTCCTGGGAGCGCCCGCGAGCCCCGGTCCCCATTAACCTATTGGGGGCGCGCCTCGTGTCAAGAATCGTTCCATTCTCGAAACGCGAGGTTAGCTTTCTCCCCCCGAATGCCTTCCGGCCGTCCCAGATTGCTCGGCAGGACCGTTTGATGGAACGGCCGGCAGCGTCCCGGAAAACGATCCTTCTCTGGGAAACCTCGAAAGACGCATGACTCCCAAGAAATCAGCGCCAAGCAGTTGGTCTTTGCTGGTCATGGAATCGGAAACACCCAGACGCCCTCCCATTCCGCAATGGGCGCAGGGGCGGCGGTGCTCCCTTGGGGCGGTTCGGGCAGCCTCGGTTCACTATTGAAAAACTCCTCGTATCCTTTCGCCGCCCAGGAGTCGCACGCGACGAACGGCCGGCGCGGCTCAAGTGTTTTCAGCTCGCCGAAGTCCGGGGGGCGCCACGCCGCGTAGCAGGCAAGCCCCTTCGGTTTGTACCTGAATGCTCTGCCCGTATAGGGATCGACGGGCAGTTGATCGAGATATTTACCCTTGAGGTCTTCCAGCGACTCGGGCAGCCCGCCGTGATCGAGTTTCCACGCCTCCAGGGCCAGGATCAGCCGCGTGGCGCGGCGGTGGGTTTCGACCCTCAAATAAGCGAATAGGAATCCGCTTCTCACGGTCCCTCCCTCCACGACGAGACGCGCGTAGGGTGTGACGAACGGCCTCAGGATTTTGTAAGTTATATCCCCATAGAGCGTCGGCGACATTTGCTCGTCCGGCGGACGAGCCAGGAAACCTCCGGCCGCCAGCACCTCCTCGGCCGTCCTATAGCGAGTGAACTCCTCGGCTGTCAAGTAGTTCAGCAGCCGCGAGGCCCGGGCTCGCTCCCAGGGCAGCCAGGACATGTAGATATAGGGGTCGTACCATGCGCGCGTAGTCGACTGCAGGCTCGCAGGATCTCTCTCCAGAGCGCGACGTTCCCAGAGATACTCGCGTTTGATCTCGTTGTTGTTGTACGAAACCGGCGTCCGCCACAGTTTTTCCAGGATTCGAAGGGCTTCGAGCAGCCGCTGCGACGTTTGTCCGCTTTGCACCGCCCACTGCGTGAGTTGCTCACAGATGCCGATCTCCGGTTCAGCATGCCAGGATTTCCGTGTGCGGAGGGCGATTCGCTCGGCGGCTACGTAACGATCGAAGGCCGCATCGAGTTTTCCCTCGGACTGGAGTTGTTTCCCGCTGGCGAGAACCAAGTAGGCCAAGAAGTCCTCCAGCCCCTCCTGATCAGACCGGCTGCCCACCAGCGGCGGTCGACGGCTGATCTCCAGGGCCAGCGCGACTGCCTGCTCTCCAGCCTTCCGCCGTGCCGCCGCGTTGGCGGCGGGCGGGGAAAGGGCGCCCGTCGCGGCCGACCTGCCCAGTTCTTGCACCTCCCGCAGTCGAGTAGGCAGTAGTTTGTCCGCCCGCGCACAGCGCCAATGTCTCCTGCTCCTCCGGCGTGGCCGGCCGGGTCCATTCGTTTACGTCAAAGCCGGGCTCGACCAGCGGAATCTCGTAGACCCGCACCAGGGGAATCGCCACCAGGATCGCCAGGGCGGGAACCGCAACCACCAAGGCCAGGCGGAGCCGCCCCCGCCAGTTCTTGCGCTCAACGAGCCAATTCGGGGCGTGCAGCCACGTGGCGGCCATGAATGCCAGCAAAAGCGGGCCCACGGTCCACAGCCAACTCAAGCCGAGCCAGTACGTCAAGGTTGCCCAGCCGCAGAGCAGAAACGTCAGGATCGTACCAAAGGTTGCCGCCAGGATCCCGCTACGGATGCCCATCGAACAAAGCTGCCCGCAGGCGTAGGCCGCAACCGCAAGTCCCAGCAGACATTCGATCACCAGCGTGCCGTTCGGCGGGTGGTCCGTGGCGACCATTCCGATCAGGGGCGGCAGGATCAGCAGCAGCCCCAGCAGCATGACGAGCAAACCGCGGATCTGCCGGCTCAGCCAGACCAGCCGCGCCGGAACACCGTGCTCGGCCAAGAAACGGAACCGGCAGCCCGTCTGATCGGCAAGGAAAACCGACGAACCCAGCAGCGGGCCACTGAAGAAGCCCGCGAACGAGAATACAGGCAGGAAGTCGTAGAACCAGTGCCAGCCCGCATCCGGTGCAAAGCGAAATAGCCAATTCATGTAAAACAAGAAAGCCATGGGCAGCAGCATGACGATCAGGCCCACCGTCATCGCGGCCGACTGCCGAAATTCCTGCCATAAGAGCCGGCCGAGTATGCCAGCAGCGGACGGCGCCCGATCGAGACCCCAGCCGGTTGCCTCGCTGGCCCGCGGACTTCGCGGCTGCGCGGGCAAGTGCGGCGTCGCGCGGAACCAGCGGGCCGCCAGCCCAACGTCCGCCGCCGTCACGATCGCCACGATCAAGAGCCGGCCGGGAACGGTCTTGATGAGACCGAGATCGATGGCTATGAATCGACTGATAATGACTGAGACGCATGTCCCGGCAAGAATGACCGCCAGCAGCGGACGCTTCAGCAACAAGGAGAAAAAGATTCCCCAAGCCCAAAACTCGATGCCAGCCAGCCCCCCAATGGCCCAGATCGTCTGGTGGACAAGCGGCTTCGGCACTCGTCGGGCCAACAGCATTGCCAACACCCACGCCACGAGAAACAGGGCCGCCGTGCTCGCCAGCGAAAAGGCCGTCTTGCCCGCGGCAACCACGAGCGGTTTCACGGGCAGGGCTCGCAGGAAGTCGTAGGTTTCGGCCTCGCGTTCCATGGCGAACAGCGTCGCCCCCGATGCCAGGGCGTAAAAGGCTGCCAGTCCCAGGCCCACCATAAAAATCGCTTGCATGCGCTGGACGTCGGATTCCCAGCGGCCCGCGCGTATGAGCAATTCCACGACAATCGTCAACAGGGCCATAGAGATCCAAAACGCCCCCTGCGCGCGGTACTCTTTCCAAAAGATTCGCCAGAAGATGGTGGCGTTCATGGCTTGGCCTCCTCGGTGGCAAGATATCCAGCGCCGGTCTCGCGGCCCTGCTGCATGTAGGCGATGAAGATCTCCTCCAGGCTCGGGACCCGGGCCTCGACGTTTTGCACGCAGGGGTTCCCGCGCAACGCGGCCAGACAATCCTCGGCTGCCGTACGCACCAAGACCTGCCATTGCCGGGCTCGCTGACGGCGGAAGAGCAGTTCGTCCGGCAGGTCCGGGGGCGAGACGGCGCCGTTGCTCATCGTGAACGTCACCTCGCGGACCTGGGCCTTGAGCTCATCGAGCCGCTCGACGAGCAGCAGCCGGCCCTGGTGGAGGATGGCCACGATGTCGGCCACGCGTTCTACCTCGGTGATCTGATGGCTGGAGAGAAAGACGGTCTTGCCCGTCGCCGCCCGATCCACCATGCTCTCCAGGAACTCGCGGCGCACCAGGGCGTCCAGGCCCGAGGTCGGCTCGTCCAGCACCAGCAATTCCGGATCATGGGCCATGGCCAGCGATAGCGCCACCTTGGCCCGCATCCCCTTGGAAAGCGATTTGATCTTGCGCCGCGCGGGCAGGCCGAACTGTTCTGACCAGCCGGCGGTACTCGGGCAGGAATCGCTCGCCATAGAACCCGGCGGTGAACCAGCCGATCTCCTCGACGGTCATCCAGTCGTAGAGCGTGAGCCGCTCGGGCACGTAGCCCACGCGGCGGCGAATCTCCAGCCCCTGGGCAGCACTGGCAAGGCCCAGCACCGTCGCTTTGCCCGCTGTCGGGCTCGGCCAGGCCCAGGAGGATGCGGATGGCGGTAGTCTTGCCCGCCCCGTTCTCGCCCAGCAGGGCGAAGACCGAGCCGCCGGGCACTTCCAGGGAAAAGCAGTCCAGGGCGACTTCTGCCCCATAACGCTTAGAAACCTCGTGAAATCGAATTACCGGGGTCATGTTTATGCCTCCTCTCGCTTGATGGCCGCCAACTCGTTCTCGACCAGCGAACGCAACTGAGCGTGTTCGAGCCGGCTCTGTTGTGCTTCTAGCAGGACCTGCTGGATACGGCGGCGGAGCAGTTTCAGCCGCTCGGCCTGGCAGCGGCGGCAGGCCCCATCGGCCACTGCCAGCCCGGTGCCGCGGACGCTTTGCAGGACGCCGTCGTCCTGTAGTTGGCGGTAGGCCCGAGACACCGTGTTGGGATTGATCGCCAGTTCACGGGCCAACTCGCGGACCGAGGGCACCATGTCTCCGGCCTGAAGCGATCCGGCGGCGACGGCGAAGACGACTTGGCGGACGACCTGTTCGTAGATTGCCAAGCCGTTGGAGGGGTCGATGGTGAAGAACATGCTTTTGTCCTGTGTATTAGCGATGTACTACAGTAGACAGCCTGTGCGTAGTTCTGTCAAGGGTCGCGTGTGGAATTTTCGAAGACGCGGCGGAAGTCGGTCTGTTGGGGCAATTTATATGGGCTCATGGCCGGGCGCAACATGCCGCGGATAGCCCAAAGCTGGCCTTAAATGCACCTTTTTTCTTCAGCAGAATCGGTACTGGTGCGATTGCGCCTGCAAGTGGCCTCCTGCAAGTCTGAAGAACCCTTCGTTTCTTGATGCTCGCCCGATCCGCCCAGAACTACGCCTGACGTTCCCGACAAACCGATTCCGAGATTGCCATCGGAATTCAAAGCACGGGAAAGCCGTCAAACTTGAGGTTTCCAACAACGAAGGCACATACGCTTTTTACATTGCCAGCGCAAAGGCCTTCTTCATCGCCGCCGCCACCATTTCCAATGCCCGATCGCGGGGCATGGCGCCCAGGTTGGGCCGGAACGGCTCGGCCACGACCGGGCCGTCGTAGCCGATCCTCGCCAGCGATTGCAAGAAGCCGGCAAGGTCGATCACCCCGGTAGCCGCGGGGAGGTCCCGCCGGTTATCGATCTGTTGGTCGACGGGGATTCCTTTCGGGGCGTCGTTGAGGTGGCACCAGACTACGTCCGCGGCGCGGAGCGAAAGGATGTCGGCCGGCGTCTCGTGGGCGGTGTACCAATGCCAGCTATCGAGCGTGAAGCCAACGTTGTCGCATCCGATCTCGGCGAGCAATTCCTTCATTTCGGCCATCGTGTGAATGAACGGAAAGCGACCGTTGGACCAAAGGGTCTTGGGGGCAACGTATTCCAGGCCGAGCCGCAGGCCGTAATCGCCGAGGATCTTGGCTGTCTCGCGGAGCCGGCGGGCATGCAGGTGGAAGTTTGCCAAGTACGTCAGCGTGTTGTGGCTGGGGTTGAGCCAGGTGCCGACTCGAGTCGCGCCCGCACGTTTCAGCCCCTTCGCGAAGTCCGGCAGGCGTTGGATCGCGTCCTGAAATACCTTGTCCCCGCTGCGAAATTCCACGGGCAAGTCCTCCGCCGCCCAGACAAGTCTCTTGGCCTTCATTTCGGCCAAGAGCTGCGACAGCGCGTCGTCGGAGAGGGCGGCCAGGAAGCGGCCTGACGGCTCCACCGCCTCGAAACCGTAGCGGTGTGCGAATTCGATCGCCTCGCGCGGCGTGGCCCGCACGCCGGCCATGCCGCACGAAAGGGCCATCGTAAACTTGCGCTTCGGCCGGGGCGCCGCGGCCAGAAGGGCGGACGTGGGGCCGACGGCGGACGCGCCAAGAGCGGCGGCAGTCATTTGAAAGAACGATCGGCGGCTGAACATGGTGGTCATGGGACTGTTCTCTTGAGGAAGGGGGAACGTCGGCAAGCAGGCGGGCGTCGGATTGCACCTGGCCAGCCGATTTGGGGTATTATAACTATTTTCCCCGCACATCGAGGCAGACCAAGGTCCCTTTCTCGTTGCGGGCGTAAATGCGGCCATCACAGAGCACGGGACTATTCCAACAGGCGTCTGCCGAGAAGATCTTCGCGCGGGCGATCTCGGTGTAGGCGGTTGGAGACGCCTCCGCCAGGATCAAATCGCCGCGGCGGGAGAGGACGATCAACTTCCCGTCCGCAACCATGAGGCCGCCGCTTCCCACATTCTTCCGCGTCCATCGGAGCGAACCGTCCCTTATGTTCACACAAACAAGGTCATCCTTCTCCCAACCCGATTCGGCGAGCGCGTAGAGGTAGTCGCCCACCAGCACGGGACTGGCATACTTGCATGCGAACGTCTTCTTCCATAATACCGTGGCGTTACCGTCGCTGACAGCGATCAGGGCGGATCCACGGTTATAGGCCGAACTGATGAGGATCGCGTCTCCCACGATCAACGGGTCGGCGCAGTTGCAGTTGTCGCGGGTCTTCCACTGGAAAAATGCGATTTTCCGCCCGCTGGCCAGATCCACGACGGTCAACTGGCTGGTGGCGAAGAGGGCCACGCGGCGCTTGCCTGCCAGGGTGAACGGCACCGGCGAGGAGTAACTCGAATCCCCCGCGCTCTTCCAGGCAACGTTGCCCGTCTTCTTGTCCAATGCCAGTCCCGAGGTTCCCATGTTCGCCAGCAACAATTCTTTTTCGAGGACCGGGGAACTGGAGAAATTGTGGAGTGGCATGACAAGGTTCAGTTCCTTCTGAAGATTCTTGTGCCAGATCACTTGTCCCGAGACCGCATCGAGGCAGAAGGCCTGGCCGTCCGCGCTGAGGGTGTACACGGCCTTGCCGTCAACCGCCGGTGTCGCGCAGGGCCCTCCTCCATAGTCCGAGTCCGCGGCCGGATACGAGTGTTTCCAGACCGTCGCTCCCGTGCCGGCATTCAGACAGAGGACGGTATCCTGCTCTGCGTTCCTTCCCATCGTGTAGACCTTGCCGGCCATGACTGCCACGGACGAGTGGCCCCGCCCCAATTCGGCCTTCCAGAGTTTCTTGAGTCCCTCCTTCGGCCAGTCGGTGAGCCAGCCCTTCTCTATCGAGATGCCATTGTGGTTCGGCCCGCACAGTTGGGCCATTCGGCCGCGGCGGCAGTCTGTCGTTTGTTCCGATCCGTGACAAGAACCGATTCCGGAAAGAAACACCGCCAGGAAGGCACTCACGATCGCTGTTTTCGACGACATTTTATTGCCAAATCCTCCTTGGGCATTTACTGCCTCCCACAAGATAGTCCGCCGCCTGCGAATGTCAAGATGCCTTCTTCTTTGCGATCGATCCCCTAGCTGGCCGGGGCGCCGATCACTTCGGCCGTCGCCTTGCCTGTCTTGATTGACCGCCTTGCCCCCGTGCTATAGACTGGCTTTCAGTAAGAACCTATCCGAGAACCCTGATATGAACGAAAGAACCCAGGCGGCTGTCGTCCATTACGAGCCGGCTGAGCTGGCCGTCGAGCTTCGCGAGATGCCCGTTCCGGAAGTCGGCGACAACGATGTGCTACTGGAGGTGGGGGCGGTTTCGGTGTGCGGCTCCGACGTGCACCAGGCCTACAACCGCCACTCCTGGCCGGTGAACTTCCCGGTGATTCTCGGCCATGAGTTTAGCGGTACCGTGGCAAAGAAGGGAAAAAATGTCGAGCAGTTCCGGGAAGGCGACCGGGTCGTGAGCGAGACTGCCGCACAAATCTGCGGCCATTGCCTCTTATGCCGCAGCGGCCGCTACAATCTTTGCCCTTCGCGCAAGGGCTTCGGCTACGGAGTCCACGGCGCCGTGACCTCCTATGTGAAGGTGCCCGGCCGCTGCCTCCATCACATTCCCGACGAATTGCCCTTCGAACATGCCTGTCTCAGCGAACCATGCGCGGTGGCCTATCATGCGGTCTGCGTCAACGCCGTAATCCGGCCGGGCGACATGGCGGTGGTCATCGGCCCCGGGCCGATCGGGCTCCTCTGTACGCGCATGGCCGCGCTCTGCGGCGCCGATCCGTTGCTGGTGGCCGGCCGCCGGGTTGACGAGCCGCGACTGGAGATTGCACGAAAACTAGGGGCGACGCGCACCGTGAACGTCGATGCCGAAAGTCTGGAAGAGGTCGTTCGTTGCCATGACGGGCTTGGCGCCGAGGTGGTTTGCGATGCCTCGGGATCCAGCCACCCGTTGGAGATCGCTCTGCGCATGGTGCAGCCCGGCGGTCGGATTGTCAAAGTGGGCTGGTCGCCCGATAAAATCCCCCTGGACATCAACCCCTTGGTGCAAAGGAACGTGACCCTGCAAGGATCGTTCAGCCATACCTATCCGATGTGGGAAAAGGTCATTCATTTGTTGTCCGCAGGGCGGTTGATGCCCGAACTCTTGATTGGCCTGAAGACGGGCCTGGACGATTGGAGACGGGCCTTCGTGGCCATGCACGATGGAAGCGTCCTGAAATCGGTCCTGGTTCCGCAGCGATCGTGAGCTCTTCCATGAATCGGCAACGTCCCCGCATCTCCGTCTTTCCTAAGTGTTTTTTCGCCGACCTCTGCCGCGGCTCCATGGACTACCTTCAGTGGATTCGCGATGCGGCCACGCTGGGCAGCGAAGGCGTCGAGCACTACGAAGGCTTCGCGCAGTTCCAGCAGCCGGAAGGTGTGGATGCCGTACGCAGGGCCTTGGAAGAGACGGGTCAGGTCTCCTCGATGCTTTGCTTCTCGCCCGACTTCACCCACCCCGATGCGAACGAGAGACGCCATCAATTGCAAAGGCAGAAAAGGGCCATCGATCTCTGTTTGGCCCTGGGCACGAGGTTCTGCCGCACGCTCAGCGGCCAGGCATTTCCCCAGATGTCGCGGCAGCAGGCCGTGGCCTGGACGGTCGAGGGCATTCGGCGGTCGCTGGAGTATGCCGAGGGCCGCGGGGTGGTCCTCTGCATGGAGAACCATTACAAGGACGGGAACTGGCGCTATCCCGAGTTCGCTCAAGCGGAAGATGTCTTCTTGGAGATCATCGCCCAGATCGATTCGCCCTGTTTTGGCGTGCAGTATGACCCGTCCAATGCGACGGTAGGCGGTTACAACCCGATCGAGTTCCTCGAAAAAGTGAAGCATCGCGTCGTAACGATGCACGCCTCCGACCGCCATCTGGCCCCCGGGGCCTCGATCGAGGATCTGCGCAGCGCCGACGGCGCCGTGGGCTATTCTGCGAAACTGATCCACGGCGAGATCGGCAAGGGGCTCAACGATTACGATCGGATCTTCTCGATCCTCAGCCGGATCGACTACCATGGGTGGATCTCGGTCGAAGATGGGGATACCGGCCTGGACGAGCTTCGCCGCTCGGTCGCGTTTCTCAGTCGTATGCGAGAGAAGTACTATCCCGTGCAAGGAACGTGAAACAGCTTTCCACGAAAATTACGGGTCAAAACGATCAGGGATGCGGGGCCGATTTCAGGAACTGGTCGACATTGTCTTTCGTGACCAACTGAAAAGGAATGTACGTTTCCTGCGGCACGGCCTGTTTCTTGGCAAGTCTTGCGGCAAGCTGGACGGCGATTCCGCCCTGGCCGGCAGCGTCCTGAAAGACGGTGGCGTCGAGACGGCCGTTTTGGACCGCTTGGAGCGCGTCAGCAATCGCGTCCACGCCAACGACGATAATCCGGCCTTTTTTCTGTGCCTGTTCGATCGCCAGCACGGCCCCCATGGCCATCTCGTCATTCTGGGCAAAAACGGCGGAAATCTTCTCGCCCTGACTTTGCAGCCAGTTCTCCATGAGCGTCACGGCCTTGGCACGGTCCCACTCGGCCGTTTGTTCGGCGAGGAGGTGCAGCCCCGGGTACTTCGCCAGGACATCGCGTGCGCCGCGATCGCGTTTGATCTGTGCGGCTTGTCCCATATAGCCGTGCATGATGACGATCTCGCCTTTGCCCTGCAGGCGGCCAGCAATGTACTCCATGGCCAGCCGGGCCGATTCCTCGTCGTGCGAGCCGACAAAGGCCGTCGGCTTCGACTGCGTTTCGGAGTTGACGTTGACGATCGGGATGCCGGCAGCGAGGGCCTTGTCAACGGCCGGCGAACTTGCCTCGACCTCGCAAGGGTTGAGAATGATCGCGTCGACCTTCTCGGCGACGAAGGTTTCCACTTGCTGCACCTGCTTCTCCGGGCTGCGCTGGGCATCATTGACGATGAGTTGCACGCCTGACTTTTTGGCCTCGGCGGCCATGGCGTCGTTCAAGTTGACGATGTACTCGTTGGCCATGTTCATCACCGACACGCCGATCACCAACGGCCTGGAGCCCGAGCTCCTGTCCGCATCCGATGCTTTGCGGCAACCGGCGACGAAGCCAAGTGAAAGCGCGAACGATAGAATAAACGCGTCTGACAGAACACGCCCGACCGAAGCCATAACGCCGGCAGGGGAACAGGTTTCGTCAGGGACTGGAAAGGTCTTCATAGGCAGGCGCCTATCTCGCAGTGGTCAAGTTCCACGGGCATTTCGGCGGTCGAGCCAGACCGCACCTATAATTATCATACCCTTGATGATTTGTTGGTAATAGGAGGACACATCGAGCAGATCAAGGCCATTGTTGATGACGCCCATCAACAGCGCGCCGAGGACCGTTCCGCCAACGCTGCCGACACCGCCGGAGAGGCTCGTGCCGCCGATTACCACCGCGGCGATCGCGTCGAGCTCGTAGGCAATGCCGGCGTTGGGCTGTCCGGTCGTGATCCGCGCGGCGAGCACGATTCCCGCCAATCCGCAAAGCCCGCCGCAGAAGGTGTAGGCGAACATCTTCACGCGGCGGACATTGATGCCCGATGCCCGCGCGGCGTTTTCATTGCCGCCGACGGCGTAAATGTGCCGGCCAATCCGCATGTTGGCCAGGATTAGCCCACGCCGCCAGGGCCACGCCGGCGAGAATCACGACCGGGATGGGGATGCCGGCGAAATCGCCCGCGATCCGTACCATGTCCGGATTCATGTTGGAAATCGGCCGCCCGCCGCTGATCACCTGGGCAAGTCCGCGGGCAATGGTCATCATGCCGAGCGTGGCGATGAACGGCGGCACGCTGCCGCGGGTGATGACCGCGCCGTTGACTGCGCCGCAGGCCGTGCCCGCGGCAATGCCCAGGAACAGCGGCACGGCAAGCGGATAATCTCCCGGATGGGCGAACTGCGCGGCAATGACGCCGGTCAAAGCCACAAGCGATCCCAGCGACAGATCGACCCCGCCGGTCAGCAGCACGAAGGTGACGCCGACGGCGAGGATGCCGTTGATGGAAATCTGGCGGGCAACATTGATGAGGTTGCTCGAACGTCAGGAAAGTTCGGCTTCGCGACGCCCAGCGCGGTGACGATGATCGCCAGCGCAAGGACCAGCCCAAAGCGTTTCAGCCAACCGCCGATGGCGGCCGCGAGTGAGGCAGCGGTTCCGGGTTCAGGCCGGCATGGCATGTTTCAGGATTTCCTCTTGCGTGGTCTGGGTCGTGTCGAGTTCGGCGGCAAGCGTGCCCTGCCGCATCACCAGGACACGGTCGCACAGCGACATGATTTCAGGCAAGTCCGAAGAAATCAGGATGACCGATCGGCCCTCGCGCGCCAAGCGGGCGATTACCGCGTAAACGTCCACCTTGGCGCCGATATCGATCCCTCGCGTAGGTTCATCCAGTATGACAATCTTCGGGCGGGTGAGCAGCGTCTTCGCGATGACCACTTTTTGCTGGTTGCCCCCACTCAGTTCACTGATCGCCTGGCCGCTGCCGAATGCGCGAATGGCAAGCCGGCGGATATTCTCTTCGGCAATGGCCGATTCGTGGCGACGGCAGATGAACGGACCGCGGCAGAAGTCGGTAAGGGCGGCAAGCGTGAGGTTGTGTTTCACGCTCATCGCGGGAACGATCCCCTGCCCTTTGCGGTCTTCGCTCACCATGCCCATTCCGCATCGCATGGCATCCGCAGGCTTGCGGATTCTGACCGTTCGTCCTTCGACCAGGATCTCGCCCGAATCGGCAGGCGTCAAACCGAAGACCGCTCCGGCGACTTCCGTGCGGCCGGCGCCCATCAGGCCGGCGAGCCCCAGCACCTCGCCGCGGTAGAGATCGAAGCTGATATTCCGGAAGACACCGGCGCGGGACAGCCCGCGGACGGAAAGCGCGACTTCCTTGCCGGCGGCACAGGGTCCCGGGAAAATCTCGCGCAGATCGCGGCCGACCATCAGCCGGATGAGAGTCTCCGCATCGAGTTCCGCGGCGGGCCGCGTGGCAACATGGCGGCCATCGCGGAGGACCGTTACCGTATCGGCAATGGCCAAGACCTCATCCATTTTATGCGTGATATAGATGATCGCCACGCCGCGTTGTTTCAAGACGCGAATCGCGGCGAAGAGCGATTCTGCCTCGCGCTGCGAGAGTGCGGCCGTAGGTTCGTCCATGATCACGATCCGGGCCTCCTGCCCCAGGGCCTTGGCAATTTCCACGGCCTGCATCTTCGCGACGCTCAAATTGCGCATCGGCTGTTCGACGGGCAGATCGACGTGCAAGAGCGCCAGCAGTCGCCTGGCCTCTGACCGCAACGCATGCCGATCAATCCAGCCGGGGAACCGCCCGACCGGTTCGCGGCCCAAGAGCAGGTTTTCGGCGACGGTCATGTCGGGAATCGGCATCAGTTCCTGGTGGATCATGGCGATGCCGTGCCGCCGGGCCTGCACAGGACTGCGTAGCGTGACCGCTCGGCCATGCAAGAGAATTTCGCCGGAATCGGGGGCATGAAGTCCGGCGAGAATCTTCACGAATGTCGACTTCCCCGCCCCATTCTCGCCCATCAGGGCGTGGACCTCGCCGCCGCAAATGTCCAGCGAGACGTCGGCCAGGGCGCGTGTTCCGTCGAATGATTTATGCACGTGCCGCACCTGCAGGAGCAGGTCTTTGGCCAGGAGAGAGCGCATCGAGTACTCGTTCGTAGTCGCGATTCACGGGGTTCGAACCTCTTGTCGTGGCCACCGGGAACCCACAGCAGCAGCCCGCTGTAATTGAGTTTCGTTGCGAGATAAGGCCCTGTCAATGCCTCGAAGGTTGGACCGAAGAATAACTTCCCGGTCTGGGTGGCATGCCTTCACGCGGCCGTCACAAAGCCGCCGCAGCAGGGCAATCGCAACCGGCCGCGGGTAGGCATGTCGGTTGCGCGGCTGGCATGCCTCACGTCACGCGTCTGGGCCAACATGCCTACCCGCGGCCGATTGGGCTTTTCCCGATTGCGCCAAGTCTCTAACGGCCGCGTGAAGGCATGCCACCCTAGTGAATCCATGGATGTTATTCTTCGGCCGCCCCCAAGAACCTAACCGTTCATCCTGCCGTTCATCCTTGACAACGAACGACCAGGGAGTTATAGGTAGGGACGGTGGTTTGCGATTCTCGGGATCGATGCCCGCCAAAATTACGTTTCTGCCTTTCCTCACACTGTAGCCATCCTTCCAACGTTTTCATTCCGGCAAAAGTGCCACCCTGTCGGCACGGGCCAAGAGTACGGGCTTGTGCCGCCAAGAACATCTTCGCCAACCGCTGTCGGCCGCGGTTTTTGGGCGAACGAGCCGAAGGAGAGAAAAATGTTTCAGACAGCCTCATGGCACAGACCGCGCCGCATGCGGCTCTTGCGAATCCTGCTCAGTACGGCTACGGTCATCGCGGCGTGGCCGTTTCTGGTTGGGCCCGGCAGCGCAGATGAGCCCAAGGCCGATCTTTATGTCTCGCCTCAGGGGAATGACGCTTGGTCAGGAGGCCAGGCTGTGCCCAACGCGGGGGGAACGGACGGTCCGCTGGCCACGATTCAACATGCGCAAGAGGTCGTTCGCCGGTTGAAACAACAAGCCGGCCGCGACGGCCCGATCGTCGTGGCCATTCGCGGCGGAACGTACTTCGTTTCGCAACCGCTACACTTCGGGCTGGAGGATACCGGTACGGCCCAAGTGCCGATCGTTTACCAGGCCTATGGCGCAGGAGCGGCCCGTGCTCAGCGGCGGAGTGAAACTCGACACCTGGCAGGTAAGCCCCGACGGCCGCTGGCACATGCTGCTGGCCGACGTCAAGGCCGGGAAATGGTCGTTCACCCAGCTCTTCGTCAACGATCAGCGGCGATTCCGGCCTCGTCTGCCCAGGCACGGCTATTATACGATCGCCAGAGAGATTCCGCCTACCGAAAAGGGCGGCCGCAAGTGGAACGATCGCTTCGGATACGCGGGCAACGACGTGCGGGCTGAGTGGGCCGGCGGCGACGTGGAAATCGTCCCCTTCTGCGCGTGGTTCGCCGCGCGGCGGCACGTTGCGGCTATCGATCCGGCCGAGCGCGTCGTCACCCTGGCCGAAGTTGACAAGTGGCCTGACTGCATGCCGCTGCCCAAGGGCGAACGCTTCCTGGTCGATAACGTGCGCGAAGCGCTCGGCGAGCCCGGCGACTGGTACTTGGATCGTCACAGCGGAGAGCTGACGTACGTTCCGGCGCCAGGCGAAGAGCCGCAGAAGACCACGGTGATCGCTCCCCGCGCGGAGCGGCTGCTGGTGATCGAGGGCGACCTGAAGAACCACCACTATGTGGAACACCTGCGTTTTCTCGGACTTACGCTGGCCCATTCCAACTGGGTGATGACCTCGCGGGGCCAGGCCGCCGGCCAGTCGGAATCCAACATGGACGGGGCGGTCTCGGTAAGCGGCGGGCGGAACCTGGTGTTCGACGGTTGCGCCGTACGCCACGTGGGCGACTATGCCATGGCTTTCGGCAGCGGTTGCCGCGACAATCTCATCGAGAACTGCGAGTTGTTCGACATGGCCGCCGGGGGCCTGAAAATCGGCCACGCCGGCGATGGCCCCGTTCCGCGCGGCGGCGATCCGGAACTGCTCGCCTCGCACCACACGGTGCGGCAGTGCCTGGTGGCCCACGGCGGCCGCAAGCACGCCGAGGCGGCCGGCATCTGGATCGGCGATTGTCCCTACAACGTCGTCGAGCACAACGACATCTACGACTTCTACCAGATCGGCGTCTCCCTGGGCTGGACCTGGGGCTACTACGAGAGCCAGGCCCATCACAACGACGTGGGCTACAACCACATCCATACGCTCGGGCAAGGCGTGCTCTCGGACATGGGCGCGCGTCTATACCCTGGGCGTCTCGCCCGGCACCCGCATTCACGACAATCGCATCCACGACATCCGCTGCTACAGCCGCGGCTACGGCGGTTGGGGCCTCTACAACGACGAGGGCTCCAGCGACATCGTGATGGAGAACAACCTCGTTTACCGCGCCTACTCAGGCTCGTTCCACCAGCACTACGGCAGGGAGAATCGCGTCCGCAACAACATCTTCGCCTGCGCCACCGAGGGCCAAATCCAGCGGACCCGCAGCGAGCCGCACATCCCCATTTTCTTCGAGCGCAACATCGTCTATTGGAACAACAAGAGCCAGGTCCTGGGCAACTTCTGGGACAACCAGGCCAGGTTCGACTACAACCTCTATTGGAACCCTGCGGGCAAACCGATCCGCTTCTTCGACAACGCGACTTCGTACCAGCAATGGCAGGAAGCAATTCGGCCAGGATCAACACTCGCTGGTGGCCGATCCGCTTTTCGTCGCGCCGGAGAAGGACGATTTCCGGCTCAAGGAGGGCTCGCCCGCACTGGCCATCGGCTTCAAGCCGTTCGACTTCTCCAAGGCGGGGCGGACCAGGCCGGCGACGCTGACCGGCAGTCTGCCGCCCGTGCCGAAAGCGTTCGAGTAAAATCACCAGAGAGCAACAGGTGGAAGATCATGCGAAGCTCAATGATCCGCGTCAGTCTGGCCTTGGCACTTGCGGCGGCGGCGATCGGTGCGGCGGCCGGCGCCGACCAACCCGCCGCGCCCCAAGGCAACCATGGCGCTGAAGCCGTCGCCTCCTCGGGAAAGGAAGCATCGCCCGCGAAGGAACGCATCCTGGACCTGGGCGGGGGAGTGAAGCTGGAGCTGGTCTTGATTCCCGCCGGCGAGTTTCTCATGGGCTCGCCCGCCTCCGACCGCCAGGCCGAGGACAACGAAAGGCCCCAACACCGCGTACGCATCACCAAGCCGTTCTACATGGGCAAATACAAGGTCATGCAGGACCAATGGGACGCCATGATGGGCAGCAACTCCAGCGCCTATCGAGGCCCGAAGTACCCGGTCAACGCCGTAAGCTGGGACGACTGCCAGGCGTTCATCAAGAAGCTCAACAACAAGTTCCATGGGCAGGGCGGGACGTTCCGTCTGCCGACCGAGGCCCAGTGGGAATATGCTTGCCGGGCGGGCAGCACCACGCAGTGGTGTTGCGGCGACGACGTTTCCAAGTTGGGCGAATATGCCTGGTACGAAGGCAACGCCCAGGCGGCGATCCACCCCTTGGGCCTGAAAAAGCCGAACGCCTGGGGCTTGTACGACATCCACGGCGACCTCTGGGAGTGGTGTGCCGATACCTACGACAGGCGCTACTACTCCGTTTCGCCCGTGGATGACCCCGCCGGTCCCTCCACGGCCGGCTATCGCGTATTACGCGGCGGCTCGTGGTATCTCGGGCCGGAGTACGCGCGATCAGCGCGGCGGAGTTGGCTCGGGCCGGACGTGGGCTCCTTTCTCCATGGATTCCGCTTGGCCATGAGCCTGTAGGCCGAAGGTTATGCTCCGACGCCGGTAGCTGTTGCGGGTCACGCCAACGGGTGGCTACGGTAAGCACGGGGGCGGAACGGCAAGTCGCAGCCAATCCTTGGTCATCGCGGCGAGCGGTTGCGGAACGCGGCCGGCGCAGTCCTGCAGCACCCCGTGCCAATTGCCGGCCTCGTCGCGTCTCAAGGCGACGTCAGCGCGGTCGGGAAGGTCAATGGAGAAAAGGCCGGCACGGAAAGACTTCAGGCCGCTCGCCGCCAAAGCTTCCGGTTTGCCATCTTTGTCCAGACGCACGGCGGCAATTCCCTCGGCATCCACCTTAACCGCGGCGCCACGAATCAAGATTTCCGTATGTATCGGCAGGCCGGCGGCGTGTTCCTGATTGGCGGCAACGACCACCTCCGTGCCGTCGACGAGGCGGCAGCGGCCGCTCAACCCCTTGCACTGGTACGAAGGGGCCAGGCCCCGCTCGCGCAAGAATGTGACGATCTTGAGCATGACCTGCATTTCGTCCGGATACTGCTTGTGAAATGCCGCGCGGGCAGGCGCGACGTCGAGATCATACGCCACGACAAGTCCGCGCTGCCGCGCGTAGGCCGCCGCGGCCTTGACCAGGTCGTGGACATCGGGATCCGTGACCTCTTTCGGAACCCTCTGGCTGGTCGTGAGAACCCGGAAGGGGGAATGCTCGGCCACCAGGTCCACGAATACCTTGTACTGACCAGGCTTGAAATCATCGAACGATTCCCAGAACCACGCGCAATGTCGGGCGGCGAGCTCTCAGGCAGGCAATACGAAGTCGTCGGCTCGGCGGCGGTGGCAATCGCCGCCAAGCAGAGAAACAATGCCGTGCCTTGCGTGTGCAGGGTGTTCATGAACTATCTCTCCAAACGCGTCATCCGGGGCAAGGGGTCCTTGGCAAATGCCTTCCAATGTTGCTCGACTTCGTCGATCTTCGGCACGCCGTCGTGAATCCAAAGCGCGTAGCGGAGCCGCAACGGTTTGTTCGGCCTGATGGTCAACGGGCGGTTGAGCGTCAAGGAAACTCCCATCCAGCCGTCGTCACGGACGTGAAAGGGTGTGGGGTGATCGGGATTGGCCGGATGGTCCAGTAGCGCGATGCCGCCCCGAACCTCGTTGGTGACCGGGCCGCTGTAATCGACCCACCGGGCCGGCTTGCGAAACGCCTGTTTCTCGTTGATCTGACCATTGGAGTTCAGGATGCGGCCTCCCCCGTCATGCACGCCAATCGTCTTTGCCATGCGAACGCCGATGAAGCCAAACGGGGTCTTGCCCAGCACCACCGCCTTGTCGCCCGGGGCCTCCAATTGCAGGTCGATGAGCAGCAGCCACCGGCCGCCTTCCAACGGTCGGACCTCCGCCCGTCGCCGCTCTTGCATCACCGTCTTGCCATCGGGTCCCTGCCACGCGCTGCGAGTAAGCATCCAGGCGCTCTTTGGCCCGTCGCGGAACTCTTCGATCGAACGGTGGACGATCCGTCCCGGGGGAGGAGAACCGCGATCGGGCCAGAAGCTCACGCCGCCGACGTCGTTGTGCGCTATCCACACCGAATTGTGGTGGCTGTGGCTGTGCGGGTCGCGCGGGTGGCCCATGCGGCTTAGGGAATGTCCTGCCGGACCGGCGATCGGATACCAGAAGGGCCGCAACAGCGAAGGCCCGTAATAATAGCGGGTCAATTCCCGACCCAGGTGCTGAAACGAGGCCTCATCGTTGGGCAGCGGCACGACCTGCACTTCAGGCACAGGTTTGGCATCAGGCAAATCGTTTTCGCTATTCGCGGAAGCAGCAGTCACCAGGACAAAACAAGAGATGGTCGTAAGAAACATCAACCGATTCCCTTCCCGTGGAGCAATTGCCTTCTGATACAAGTTCAAGGGGACAAAAGGTGCCATCCGCCAGGGGACAAAAGGAGCCATCCACCAAATTTAGGGCCTTTGGGCAATGTGCGAAGGCGAAGGGTCATGTGCCGTCTTCCGGCTGTTTCTTCGGCCTCCCCCGTGCGCGTAACGTCGACTCGATTCCCAACTGCTTCGCGGTCCTGCCGGTCCAATCGGCGCTCCCAAATGCGCAAGGTTTCTTCGAGGACCCTCTCGAAGGCCAGAAAGTCCTGGTCCTTCTCAAAAAGCGTCCGTCGGCCCACGCCCCGGTAGAGGACATGGTACACCATGCCGCCGGGAAAATACCGCGATGCGCGTGACATTCATACGCTTTTACCTATACTAGGCAAGCTTGTCAAGCGTGTTTTGTTCTCCCTAAGCGCCCATCTTGCCTGAATTTGGTGAGTGGCACCTTCATTTGTTCTAGCAGCGATTCCTTAGATCATAAAACGCCAACACGTTCTCCACGGGCACATCCGCCTGGAAAAAATGGCAGGAGGACATTACATACCCGCCCTTGTTCCCGAGCACGCTGCTGAGCATCCGGGCATTGTCCCGCACTTCTTCGGGCGTGCCATGGGGCAGTACGTGCTGCGTTTCACCGCCACCGTGGAAGCTGATGCGCTGGCCAAACTCGCTCTTCAGCCGCGTGGGCTCCATGTTTGCGGTGGTGGTTTGCACGGGGTCCAGCACGTCGACGCCCAAGTCGATAAACTCAGGGATCAGCCGGTAGGCTGAGCCGCAGCAATGGAACATCGTTTTGGCGCCATAGGAATGGGCCAGTTCAATGTACTTGCGGATGGGCTCCTTGAAGAACTCCCGGAACATGGCCACGCTGATGAGCAAGCCAAGCTGAGTGGAGAAATCATCGGCAAGCTGCAGGCAATCCAGACGACCGTTGGCCGCATTCAGCAGGCGGGTGTGGTAGTCCATGTGCCACTGGAAGCAACGTTGGAAAAGGTGTTTTGCCAGTTCGGGATTGAGCGCCATGTCGAGAAGTATGTCCTCCATGGAACGCACTAGCGTCGGGTAATAGAAGATGCTCGCGAAACCGCCCAACAGAAAGCGGTCGTCATTTCGTTCGCAAACGCGGGGTATGAGGCTGAAATCATAGGTGTCCAAATCGGGCAACTGTAGCGCCGCGTCCATCTCATCAGGCGTGGCGCACCCGGTCGTGGCATAATGCACGACCTCATTGTAAGCCCCATAGATGTTGTGGACTGTTTTCATCTTGCTGCCGCCCCAAGCCGATTAGCAAACCCGTTTCATCTGTCTGAGTGGGTGTGCGCGAAACCTCTGGATCCACCCATGCGCAATCAATTTCCAAAGCGTCCAATGGCAGTGACTCGCCTTCCTCTAGCGCTAAGAGCATTGTAGGACAAGGACTTACGGCGGGGGAGGAGGGCTTGATAGCAGAAGAAAAAGACCTCATGCTAACAGGTGAGTAATTCATGTTTCCACAAATTCTGCTAGCAGAGGTCCAACTATGATTTCAACAAAAGAACTGGATATTTTCAAGGCCCAAGAGCAATTTGAGCGGATGCACGAGTTTTTGAAGCAAGCGCTGAGCGAAGGGCGACGCCTCGACGAAGTGGAACGCGGGATGTTTCCGCGAGCTATGACCATGTGCCTGGAGTTTTTACGGTCCTTCGTGGAGGCCCATGGGGATGGGGATCGGGGAGAGACCGTAGAACGGGAAGGGGAGACGTTGGCGCGCCTGCCCGAGCCGCATGAGAAGCGGTACTTGTCGATTTTCGGGGAATTGCTGATCGGCCGCCGAGTCTACGGGACTCGGGAAGGCCAAGCGATTGGATGGTCGCCCCTGGACGCGACCTTGGGATTGCCCGCTGGAGAGAATTCCTATGTGCTGGAGGACTGGTTGCAGCGGTTGTGCATCCAGGACGCCTTTGGGGGATCGGTGGAGTCGCTCCGTGCCTGGTTGGGGACCACGGTGAGTGTTCGCACGGCGGAGCACATGAGTCGCGAGATGTCGCAGTACGTGGACGACTTTCGCGGCGAAGCGGTTCCTCCTGCCGAAGAAGAGGAGGAACTGCTGGTGATAACGGCCGATGGCAAGGGTGTGCCCATGCGGCGGACGTTGGCGGCGCGGTTGCGAGCAGAGTCTGAAGCTGGGGTGGGAGAAAAGGGAGGAAATGCCGCAGGCGCGGAAACGGCAGGAATCACGGCTGTCGAGGAAGAGGCGCCTTCTTCGCCTCCGGTCGAGCGTTTGGCGGGGCAAGAGAAAAGCAGCGGGGAGCGCCCGGGAAAAAACAGATGGCGTATGTGGGATCGGTTTACACCCAAGCCCGCTTCCCTCGTACTGCCGAAGACGTGATCGACGAGGTGCGTCGGCGAAAGCGTGCCCGGGAGCGGCCCGAACCGCAACACAAGCATGTGTGGGCAGAGATGACCCGGTTTAAGGAAGGGGAGGTGTTGGCCGCCGCACCGATGTTGTTCTTCGAGATTCTTATGGAGTGTTGTCGGCGGGACCCGGCAAACAAGAAGCCGTGCATCTGTGTCATGGATGGGGAACGCCAGTTGTGGAAGTTGGCGGCAGAATGGTTTCCCGAGGCCATATGGATTCTGGACCTGTTCCACGCGTTGAAACGGCTCTGGGAGGTGGCCCATTGCCTGTATGCGGAGGAGAGTGCGGAGGCGGGAGAATTCGTGACGCATCATCTGCGCATGCTGCTGCAAGGCAAGGTCGGTTACGTGCTGCGCAACCTCCGTCCCTTGGTGAAGGCCTACAAGCTGAAGGGGGCGAACAAGACCACCGTGGAGTCCGCGATTACGTACTATGAAAACAACCAGGAACACATGCGCTATGACGAATACTTGGCGGCAGGCTACCCGATTGCCAGTGGCGTGGCGGAAGGCGCCTGCAAGCACCTGGTGAAGGACCGCATGGAGCGCGCCGGGATGCGTTGGGAGTTGGAAGGGGCTCAAGCAATCCTCTCGCTGCGAGCCATCTACCTCAACGACCTCTGGGATCAGTTCATCACCTACCGTGTTACGACAGAACAGTCGCGTCTATATGGCAAAGATGCACAGCATGCTACGGCTGCATAAAGCGGCCTGCGAGTTGCTGCCCGTCCAATAGGTCTTTGGGCTCGACCGCGTGAAAATGTTCAAATAGGCGTGTCCAAATTTCGCCAACCGCCTGAAAATCGGTGGGGGTACGATCAGGGTGCTCGTGTTCCAAGGCGCAGAGTACGCGTTCGCGTCGTCTCATGGCATCTCCTTTTCGCGATAGCGGACGACCCGGTAAAGCACATGGTACACCATGCCGCCGGGAAAATAACGCGATGCTCGTGACATTCATACGCTTTTACCCAAACCCCCCAGGCCTGTCAAGTCCCTTCTCTTTCTGCTGCGTGCTCGTTTGCCTAAATTTGGTGGGCGGCACCTTTATTCGTCCAAGTTCGTTTCGGCGAGCGGCCCGAGCAGGCTCATGGGCGACGATCAATCGGTCAACGGGGGGAAATGAAAATGAACGACTGAGGTGGACCCCGTTCTTTGTACCAGAGAACGGGCTGTATCTGTAAAGGGTTAAAGAGGCTGTTTGGGCCGTCTTTTCTTTGCCTTCGCCGCCCCCCCGGGGGGGCGGCGAAATTTTTTGCACTTTCGGGGGAGCCACCTCCGTCGCGTCATCGCCGCAATCGTACGTTGCGGACACTAATGTTCAGCGCGGAGCGTTCGTCCCACGCCTAGTGCTCCGCTTCGTTCGCTGCACCCCGTAAACCTCTGCCGGCGTGCGATTGTCCAAGCTCTGATGTCTGCGATCGTGGCAATAGAACTCGAAGTATTCACGTAGGCTCGTCTCTGCCTCCCAGACGTTCGCGTAGTCTTTCAAGTACACCTCCTCGTACTTCACCGTTCGCCACAAGCGTTCCACGAACACGTTGTCCAAAGCCCGACCGCGGCCATCCATGCTGATCGCCACACCGCGTGACTCCAGACAGCCCGTGAACGCCAGGCTGGTGAACTGCACTCCTTGATCCGTATTGAAAATCTCCGGCTCGCTTGTCACCAAGGCTTCCTCCAGGGCCGCGATGCAAAACGCTCCATCCAAGGTATTCGACAACCGCCACGACAACACATACCGGCTATACCAATCGATAATTGCAGTCAGATATACATAACCTCCCTGCAACGGGATATACGTGATATCGGTGCTCCAGACGTGATTCGGCCGCTCGATCTCCACATTCCGCAGCAAATACGGGTAAATCTTGTGTTCTGCACACCGCAACGTCGTCCTGGGCTTCGGGTAAATCGCCTCCAGACCCATGACCCGCATCAGCCGTTGCACTCGCTTGCGATTCACGTCGAACTCATCGGCAATGCGACGGCTGCCGAAATACGGCCGCTTCAAGTACAGCTCATCGATCCGTCGCATCAGCTTCAGGTTCACCGCCGTCTCGCCGGCCGGCTCGTAGTACCAACTCCCGCGGGCCAGGCCGAGCAGTTCGCACTGCCGTCGCAGACTCAACTCGCCATGCCCCGGCTCAACGCATGTCCGACGACTGTCAACTGAACTGGGCAGATTTTTTTTTCAACCACTCGACCTCCATCTTCAGGCGACCGATCTGCTCAAAAAGCTCCTCTTGATTGTTCTCCTCGGCACGCTGCTTGCGACGCCGATCCTCGAACAAGTCCGCGGCGCCCTCTAAGAGCCGCTGCTTCCAGGTCGAGATCTGCGTGGCATGCACGCCAAACTGACCCGCTAACTCGCCAAGCGTCTTGTCACCTTTGCAAGCCGCTAATGCGACGCGTGCCTTGAATGCCGCGCCGCGCCACTCGCCACCGCCGCTGTCCTTGCGACCTTCACCTTCCTGGCCATTGTCCTGAACCTCCTCATCGGTTAAAATAAGAACCAACTTCCAACATAAATGTACTGGTTCAAATTTTGGGGTCCAGCTCAGACAACATGCCCAGCACGACGACCAAGAGCAGCAGGCCTACACAAATCTCGACGATGATCGACGGTTTGTACTTGATGTGCGGCGTCTGGGCAATAATCGTGTGGTACTCGTCGGAACAGACGTACTTGCCCTTCGCACACCAGGCCAAATAAAGGATGTAGAGATAGATTGCCATTGGGACCACGTTACGGATGGGATTGCCAGCAGAGCTTGCCAGAGCGCGGAACATGTTCACCAATCCTAGCCCGATTAGGATTGCCAAGGGAATGCGAGCCCAACTCTTCAAGCTGCGGAGTCCATGGCCCACAAAACCGGCGACGATGCCGAACGCCAAGTGGCGAATCGCTAACGCCGGCACGTAGCGAAGCGTTGCGATGGCGACAAAGGCAAAGATCCCCGCGCTCAGATAAAAGAGAAGCCCAACCGATTTTACCGACGCTTCATGATTGAGATATTTACGGCGAATCTGCTCCGCTTGCAAAGCGCCCTCTTCTCCCTGCCGGTCCTGAGAAAACGTCGAAATGTCCGAATTGGGCGACTCATACGGATTTTGTTCGGCAGACATGGTTCGTCTCCCTGGGAATGGGCAAGGCTCGAATTATCATAACCGCTTTTCTGCGATATTTCTACGGTGCCCTCTGGACTCTCCGCAGGGTCGAGGCCGTCCAAAGGACGTGGCATTCCTCCGTCGTAAATGAAGAAACAAAAGGAGAAACAAAAGGGGTCGGGTGTCTTTGTTTTGCGAAAAAACGACTCCCGACCCCTTTGTCTCCTCAGGGTAGCCGCTTGCGTGGTTCTTATATGGAAGACCCCTCCACCCGTAGAACAATCCTTCTTCTAACGGCCCGTCTGTTGTTTGCCTGTCCCTTGGTCGCCTTGCGGCATTGGTTTCTTAAAAGCACTTTGGAACGACCAAAACGAGAACATTACAAAGATATAGACAACGACTAATGAAACCGCCGCGTGGATTGCGAAGTCAGCAACAGAAACCGCACCAACTAGCTGTTTGACAATGAAGGGAAGCATTGCGACGAGCCATAGTGCAAAGAACACGCCCATTAGGACTTTCAGATACTTCATAATGCACCAACCCTCTCATGGAATCCTCCGATCCATTGTTCAGCCGTCCCGCAACACAGAAAACCAACCTACCAGACGGCGGGGAACTTGGCAAGGGGGTGGGCGCTGGTCTTGTCGCTGGCCGGGGGAACCGCTTACCGGGGCCGAGAATTATGGCGGGGCCTAGTGGGGATCGGGCTGGGGTTGGAGTCGAGAGAGCGGCCTCTGGCCGGGGCGTGGGGAGGGCGGGATCTGGTTCAGAAGGCCGTGGGCGGGCTGGCAGTTCGCTTCCCGTTGCCACTTGAAGCCTCGCACTTGTGCAAGGATGCCCGTCCTATCCCTCCCAGACGCATTTGCCGGCTGGCGCAGACCGAGCGACGAACATGAGCATCTGACCGGGCCGCATGTTTCCGGTGACTAATGCGCTTAGTAGCCGAGTTCTTTTGCTCGTGCGAAGTCCTCTTCCGCTTTGGCTTTGTCGCCCTTCCTCTCGTAGGCAACGCCACGGTTGTAATACGCCACGGCCAACTTCGGATCCAACCGGGTGCCCTCGGTCAAGTCGGCCTTGCCGTCACCCACTAGGCGGCTTTTCCACGGAGTCTTCCCGGCGACCGGCGTCCGCGATAAAATCAGGGGGCGTTGCGTCTGATCACCATTCCTGCCAGTTGGCAGGGCCCATTGGCCGTCGTGGTTCGGCGTGAGCGTCGCCGGGCCAGCAAAACCTCTTATGGGAGGACACGTTATGAGAAACTTCGTGATTGGGCGCATCGTGCTTTTCACAATGGCGGGGACCGCTTTCAGCGAAACGAAAGAGCCACCCAAGAAGCTTGCAGTAGACTTGGGCGGCAGCGTGAAGTTGAAGATGGTTCTCATCCCGGCAGGCGAGTTCAAAATGGGCAGCGGTGAGTCAGCGGAGGCCACGGCCACCTTCTTCAGCAAGACCTACGGCGAGGATTTTCTGAAAGCAGAGTTCTTCAAGTTCGAGCATCCGCAGCACCGTGTGCGAATCACGAAGCCGTTTTACCTGGGCACATACCACGTCACGCGGGGCCAGTTTCGGCAGTTCGTCACGGACACCGGGTACAAGACAAACGCGGAAAAGGACAGGCAGCCGGGGGCATGGAGTTGGGACCCTGACAAGAAGGACTTCGTTTTCAACGAGAAGTATTCCTGGCGGAACGCAGGTTTCGAGCAGACTGGCGAGCACCCGGTGGTCAACGTGAGCTGGAACGACGCGGTGGCCTTCTGCAAGTGGCTCAGCCGCAAGGAAGGCAAGACCTACCGGCTGCCAACGGAGGCCGAGTGGGAGCATGCCTGCCGCGCCGGGACGACAACGCGGTATTCCAGTGGCGACGATCCCGAGACGTTGGCTAAGGTCGGCAACGTGGCCAACGCGGCGCTCAGGGCGAAACTCCCGGACCGGAAATACACGATCAAAGCCAGCGACGGCTACGTGTTCACGTCGCCTGTGGGCTCATTCAAGCCCAATGCCTTCGGGCTCTATGATATGCACGGAAACGCATGGCAGTGGTGCGCGGATTGGCACGGCGCGTACTACGCCAAATCTCCCGCAGACGACCCAGCGGGCTCAGACTCCGGAAATGTCCGTGTCCTTCGTGGCGGTTCCTGGGTCAGCAGGCCGGTCGTCGCCCGTTCCGCCATGCGCCACTGGGGCTCTCCGGGCGACCGGTACCACTACGTTGGGTTCCGCGTTGCCAGGACTCAGTAATGGTATGGCACAACTCGGCCTCGGACTGCGGGCAGTTCACGATTTCCAGCCAATCCGCCGGGCGGGGCAGCGGCCACGGCGAGAGGATGGGAAATGCCGGGTCGTCGCGCTCGCCGCGACGCAGGCTCGACCAAGGCCACTGGTCCGCACGCGCCACCAGGTTCACCCGCAAGGCGTTCCGCTCGACATAGCGGACGACCCGGTAGAGGACATGGTACACCATGCCGCCGGGAAAATACCGCAATGCGCGTGACATTGATACGATTTTACCTATGCTACGCAAGCTTGTCAATCGCATTTTCTTTTCGCCAAGCACCATCTCGCCTGAATTGTGTTGGTGGAACCTTTATTTTGGTAATCTACTCCTCCCTAATAGCCGCATGAAGTTTGGCGATCAGCGTGTCGAGTTCATAGGGCTTCTGAACGAACCCCGCCAGCCCTTGGCCTGTGAACCGTTCAGTTGCAGCCTCTTCGCTATAGCCGCTGCACAGGACCACACACACGTCTGGGCGGATGCAGTGCAGTTCACGGAAAGTCTCAACGCCGTCCAGATCGGGCATGGTCAGGTCCAAGAGCACGCAGGTGACCTCGTTCTGATGTTCGCGGAACACGCGAATGGCCTCTCGTCCGCCGCTGGCCGTCAGAACCGAGAACCCGGAGCGTTGGATCATTCGCCGCGCCGAAATGCGGATCGTCTCCTCGTCTTCCACAACCAGGACCGTGCCGCTGCTGCGCATGGGAGCAGCGGTCGATTCACTGCGCACGGCGGGGACGGAAGGACCACTGGCCGGCAAGAACACCCGGAAGGTTGTTCCCTTGTCAGGTTCGCTGGATACCTGGGTCCCTCCTTTGTGGCCGCGGACGATGCCATGGACCCCCGACAAACCCAATCCCCGGCCCGTGAACTTCGTCGTAAAGAAGGGATCGAAGATTTTCGCCAAGGTCTGCTTGTCCATACCGCAGCCCGTATCGGCTACGTCCAGGCAGACGTACTCGCCTTCCGGCAGATCCTGGCCCAAACCCATGGCAGCCAGATCCTTGGCTTCGCAGCGGATCGCTTTGGTCGAGACGGCTATCACACCACCGTGTTCGCCGAGGGCCTCCGAGGCGTTGATGACCAGGTTCATAACCACTTGGCACATTTGGCTGGCATCAGCCTGAATGACCGGCAAGTTGTCGGTCAGGTTGTACGTTACCCTAGCCTTCTTCTAGACGGACATGGCCAGCATCTTCTTGCTGTCTTCCACGACGCGCGACAGGTCCACTGGCTCGACGATGAACTTGCCCTTGCCCAAATAAGCCAGCAGTTGCCGCGTCAGGTCTGCCGCTCGCTGGACAGCTTGCTTAATCACCTCGATGTCCTCGCGCACGGGCTCGGATGAGGGCAGTCCTCTTAGTGCCAGATCAGCATAGCCCATGATCCCGGCCAGGATGTTATTGAAGTCGTGGGCAATTCCACCAGCCAAGACGCCGATGCTTTCCAATTTCTGGGCATGAAGCAGGCGGCGCTCCAGTTCCAGTTTCTCTTGTTCGGCTCGTTTGCGGTCCGTGATGTCGCGCACAAATGCATTGATAGACGGGACGGCCCAAGACATCCACTAACTGGGACGTGACATGAACATTCCTGATTTCCCCCTGCCGAGTGCGTTGGAGGGTCTCGAAATCGACCTTGCCGTGTCGGGTCAAGCTCGCAATGCGCTCCTCGGTTTCCTCCGCCGTCTCCAAAGCTTCGATCTCCATGACGCTAAGCTGCGCGAATTCCTCGCGAGTATAACCCAACTGGCGATGAGCTGCCGTGTTGAAATCCACGAACCGAGCGGTGGCCGGATCAATAATCAGGATGCCGTCCGGCGACTGCTCGAACAGGGTGCGGAATCGCTCCTCGCTTTCTCGGAGCCAACGCTCGGCCTGCTCGCGTTCGGTTACGTCATGTACTGTACCGCGCATCAATACCGGCTTGCCCGCCCCGTCGCGAATGACTTCCGCAAGTGCATGGATGACTTTCTCGCTATTGTCGGGAAGCAGAATTCGGTAGTTCAGATCGTAGTGCCCTGTTCCGCCCAGGGCATCACTCAGGGCCTGGTCCACGCGGGCTTTGTCCTCGGGATGAACCCGGTCAAGGAACGTCTGCCGGTGCTTCTTCAGGTCGCCGGGATTCACTCCGAAAATTTGGAAAGTCTCCTCGGACCACTGCGCCGTGTTGGCAGGCACATCCCATTCCCAGGAACCGATATGAGCGATGCGTTGCGCGGCTGCCAGGTTCGCCTCACTTCGTTGTAATGCCACTTCCGCCTGCTTGCGCTGCGATTCGTGATCCAGGTTCTCTAAGGCCAGGGAAATGGCGGCGGCGGCTTCTTCGAGCAGAGCAAGTTCCTTGTCTTGAATGACATCCGGTTCGCTGTCGTAGGCCATCAGCACGCCCCAGACCATTCCTTGGAAACGGATCGGCAAGGCCGCTGAGGTTCGGAACCCACGTTTGGCTGCTGCAGCGTGCCACGGCGCTGTATTAGGATCGCGCTCAAAGTCATTGACGACGCACACGGCGTTATCGCGGATGCACTTGCCGGTCGGCCCCGGACCTTCTGGCCGATCGCCGGCATAAACCTTGATTTCATCGAGATAGTCCTGGTCACGCCCAGCGATTGCAATCGGGATAACCCGATAGGTCCCATTTTCAGGACAACCAATCCAGGCAAGCTGGAACCCGGCCTTTTCGGTGGTGATACGGCATACTTCGTGGAACAGTTCTTCACGGGATTTGACGCGGACGATAATCTGGTTCAACTCGCTGAGAGCCGCGTAGAGTCGGTTCAGCCTTGCGATTTCCCGCTCGTGGCCCTCGCGACTCGGTGATGTCTTCCAAGACGGCAACCATTCCGTTTGCGTGGCCTGCCCCATCAAGGAGTGGCGTGGCATTGATCGAAAGCGGAACTCTTCGCCCATCCGGCCACTGAATGGCGTGTCGCACGTTTTCGACCGGTTGCCCCGTTGCCATGACCCGGTAAAAAGGCAGGTTCTCATCAGGGAAGGGATACCCCTCGCAGTCCGTGACATGCCACTCCGGGGCGTTGTAGAATCGCCGGGTAATTTGGCCTCTTGTCAAGCCGAGAACTCGTTCGGCCTGACCGTTGGCATAGGTGATCTTCCCGTTCCGGTCGGTCGTCACAATGCCAATGGGGCTGGTTTCCATGATGTGGCTGACCAAGTCGCGCTCTTGGAGCAGTGCCTGCTCTGCCTGCTTGCGCTCCGTGATGTCGCTCACCACGACTCGGCATGCACGTACGCCGCTTTCATCGTCCCGCGTTATGGCGGCGTCCAAGCGTGCCCAGAAAAGGGCAGCATCTTTCCTCACTAGCCGCAACTCGCAGAACCGGGGCGAGCCCGCCGCCAGGAGTTGCTTGCGATGCCGGTAGTAGATGTCCTGGTCTTCAGGAAGGATGAATTGCGTCAACGGCTGGTTGATCAAATCCCGCGTGCCCACACCCAGCAAGCCAGCCCCCGTGACGTTTGCTTCGAGAATCGATCCCTCTTCGTTGACGGTGAAATAACCCACGGGCGCGAGATCGTAGAGGTCGAAGTACCGCGCCCGCGAACGTTCGAGTTGCCCCTGCGTCTCGCACAGTTCCTGATTCCGCATCTCCAACTCGATCTGATGCACCTGCAACTCATGCACAAGCTGTTTCGTCTGCTCGTTCGATAGCGTTTCCTGGGGCCTGGCCTCGTCTGCCTTGGCGATTTCCTCCGCTGGCCTGCGCTGGCCGGAGGAATCGTCTGGATTCGATTGCTTCTCGGTCACTATTGTCGCCCCTCCTGTAAACGATTGAAATTCCACCACAAGTCCCTGGCGGGCCGCGAGGAATCAAACTTCATCTGCAAGGCAGCATTTTACCTCGCACCGCCCACGAGGGTAAGCACAGTTTAGCGCACGCTGGAAGCCTGGGTTACCCAGCCGGTCCCTGCGCTCGCCGTAGCTCGGCCCACGAGTAGACTGGATAGGTGGAAATGACGGCGGGGGCGACCCAGCGGCGGGGGTGGCGGAATCTGGACGATGGGTTGTGGATTTGGAGGACAAAAATGCCATCCGCCAAATTTAGGGTCTTTGGGAAATGCGCGAAGGTGAAGGGTCATTTGCCGTCTTCCGGCTTTTTCTTCGGCATCCGCGCGGCGTAACGTCGACTCGATTCCCAACTGTTTCGCGGTCCTGCCCGTCCAATCGGCAATCCCAAATGCGCAAGGTCTCTTCGACGACCCTCTCGAAGGCCAGAAAGTCCTGGTCCTTCTCAAAAAGCGTCCGTTGGCCAACGCCCCGATTGAGGACGTGGTACACTATTCCGCCGGGAAAATAACGCGATGCTCGTGACATTCATACGCTTTTACCTATACTACGCAAGCCTGTCAGGCGCACTCTCTTTTCGCTAATGGCCCATCTCGCCTGAATTTAGTGGGTGGCGCCTTTATTCGTCTGTATAATGGTGCGGGGCTGCCGGCCGGCCCCTTCCGCACCGACGATTGAGAATTACGTTTTGAAAGGAGCAAGAGAATGGGATGGCAATACACTGGTTGGTGGAGCGTGCTGGTTTGCGGGCTCGTCGGCGGGGCCGCCGCGGCCGCGGACCGTGGGCCGATCGGACTGGTCGAGACCGTCCTCGACGACTGCGAGTCCATGCAGGCCAGCCGAACGATCTGGACGTTCCAGGACGTTGCGGCGTCGCGGTCCGACCGGCACGCCACCAGCGGCAAGTCCTGCCTGAAGCTGGAATTCCCCGCTGGCAAGGGCCTGGTCCAACTGAACATGCCCGTCAAACCGCTCGACTGGAGCCGGTACAAGGCCCTCAGCTTCGACGTCTTCAACGCCGGCGAGCAAGTGGTCGAGTTGACGCCACGGATCGACGACGCCTGGTCGCAAGGGTTCAGGGACCGCTTCGAGCCGTGCGACCAGATCTACCTGCGGCCGGGCAAAACGACCCATCTCCAAATCGACCTGGACGACCTTCAGGCGAACAACTTCCGCCTGTTGGACACCGCGCGGATCACGCACGTGAGCTTCCGCCCTGCCAGCGGCGACGGCCCGCGGGTCCTGTACGTCGACAGCTTCCACTTGCTGCCGCTGCCGGTGGAGGACCTGGCCAGGATCGTTCCGGACGCCGTCGAGCCGCGGTTGATCGACGGCGGCCAGTCGGTCGAGAAGAGCCGCTCGCACTGGCAGGCATCGGACGCCGCTGTCGAGGCGATCGCGACGGACGCGGTTCCGGCGGAGTTGCACGCCCGCTCGGCGCTGAAGGTTACGTTTCCCGCCAACCAGGCCTCGGGCATGAAGATCGACTGCAAAGCGGGTCCCATGGATTGGCGGGGCTACAAGACGCTCTGCTTCGAGGCATTCAACCCCGGCAATAAGCCCTTGATGGTGGGTCTCCGCGTCGACGACGCCGGCACCGTCGCCGGCGAACGGCTCGGCCGGTTCGAGGTCAATGACCTGCCGCTGCCGCCGGGCAAAAAGTTGGTGCAAGTCGACATCTGGCGGATGGTGAACCTGGCCGGCCGGAAGATGGACAAGTCAAAGATCGTCCTGCTGGTGATCTACACCGCGGCCGCGCCGCGGAAGCAGGTTTTGTATGTCGGTAATCTCCGCCTGGGCGTCGAGGCCGGCGGGCTGCGCAACGAGCTGCGACCCGGACGCATCCCGGGCGAGACGCCCGCAACCCTGGGCAAACGGCTCCTCGAAGACCCCGAGATCCGCCCGCTGATCCCCGTATTCCGGGCGATGGGGCCGCACAAGATGGCTATCTGCTCGCATTCGGCCAGCATCTCGACCCACTGGTCCACCTCCGGGTCGTTTTTCGATGTTGCGGCGGAGGCTGTGCGGGCGGTCAATCCGGCCGTCGAGTACCGCGGCTTTCACGCCGGCGGCATGGGGGCCTCGACCGCCGTGGCGAAGTTCCTCAAGGCCATGCAGGATTACAGGCCTACCGATACCTATCTCCTCGTGGTGCCCGATCGCACCCTCGCCGACGAGCGGAAACTGATCGATGACATGCGGGCCGCCGGCAGCCGGGTCTTCGTCTTCGACGCCGTCAAGCCCTGGGGCGCCTATTCGCCCGCCCAACAGCAGGCCCTCGGCAGGCTCTGCAAGGAGCGCGGGGCGACGTTCATCGAGCTGATGACCCGCGGCTACGGCGCGCTGCGCTCATATAAGTGGACCACCACCGATACGATCCACATGACCACCGAAGGGCACCTCTTCTACGCCCGCGAGTTGCTGAAGGAGTGGGCGAAGATCTATACCCCTGCGGCCCGCGCGGATGCCCCTGTGCCGCGTGCGGAACTGCTTTGGGACCCGAACGTGCCGGAGGTCCATCGCAACGACCTGGCCGAGCCGCCGGGCCTGCGGCGCGTGACCGTGCATGCGGCAGTGCAGGGCGAATTCCAGTTTGTCAGCGGGCCGTGCATTGTCGAACACAAGGGCCGCCTCTTTGCCCGTCACGTCAGGGGTCAGACCGGCACTATTTCTACAGCAAGACTTCCTGGGAGACGGGTGATGCTAGCATTCATGCCTAACAGGATTGATAGCCATATTTATGCTCATATACGTATGATTCTTGATATGGCGGCTATAGCTTTAACGCCGAATTGGAACACTGGTGGCCCTACCACTGCGACACCGACCGTCAGAAGCAGAACTTCGAATAACGAGCGCATTTTCCTCCAATCAAACCCAATTGTCAAGCATTAGTCGCCTGCTCGACTGCGGGCGGCTGCTTCCTTCGGCTTATCCGTGAATTCTTGCGACGGTGGGCTTAATGCCGCTTGGGGGCCCCCACCGGACATCGTTCGCCCGGCACGCCGGACTGTCCGGTGGTCATGGCGCGGCCGATGGCCAAGGCTGCGGCCGCCCACGACGTGGCCACCAACGGGTCGTCCTCCTTGGCGTCGGTGAAACGGTTGACCCAAGAGCCGTCGGGACGCTGCCGCCCGAGCAGTTCGCGGGCGAACGCCTCGGGCCAGATGACCGGCCCGTCGCGAGTGTCGAATCGCTGGAGGCCAGAAGCGAGAAAGGCGTGCGAGGCGGCCCACGTCCAGTAATACCACGTCGCGTCCTGGAGCACCGCCCGGTCGGCGGCAAATGCGCCCGGGTTGTGGGCCGCCGAGAAGTTGCGCGTTAGCCAGTTCCGCGCCGCGACCACGCGCGGATGGTCCGCGGCCAGCCCGCAGCGCAAGAGGGCCCGCAGGCCGTCGGCCGTCATCGTGCCGTAGGAATGGAACCGCGCGTGGCCGAAGTGATCGGCGCCGGCGTCGCCCGCCTTGTTCTGCGCCGCATCGCCGGGGATGAAGAAGAACCCGCCGTCGTCGAACTTCGGATCGGCGGCCGCCGGATCGTCGCTGAAGTACTGGCAGCGCTTCACGAAGGCCAGCGCCTGGGTGTAGGCCGGGTCGTCGGCCGGCGCCTTGGCGGACCGCAGCGCGGCCAGCGCAAACACCGTGGCCGCCAGGTTCGACTCGTGCAAGAACTCCTTCGGCGCGCCCGGAGCGGGCTTGCGGGGCAGGTCTAGCGCATAGCCCCAGCCGCCATACTCCGGATCGGCCGGTTGCCAGCCCAGCGACGCATTGAGCTGCCGGCCGCGGAGATAGGTCAGCCAGGCCTGCTGCGCGGACATTCCGCGGGCTCCGTTGGACCAGGACCAGCACCCGGCTGGCCGAAGCGGCCGTATAGACGGGAAAGAGCAGTTCGCGGGTCTGGACCTTGAGCCGGCCGTCGTCGCCCGCAAAGCCGGCCAGATAGTCGGCCCCTTTGCCCACGGCGGCCTGGCCATCGGACCCGGCCTGCGGCAGAAAGAGCAAGGCGCTCATGATCAAGGGCGTGAGCGACGGGCCGTCGCGCATGGCCCCGTAGGTCTCCGAGCGCCACGCCCCGTCGGGGGACTGCTTGGAGACGAGGTATCGCGCCGCCTTTTGGAGCGCGGCGTCGATTCGGTGGGCCGATTCGCCGCCAGCCGGCGATTCCGCGCGGGCGGCGCTGCAAGCCAACAAAAGGACCGCGGCAACCGCCACGGTACGGCTCCTGTAGGGAACGCCCTCCGTGGCGTTCTGCTTGGTCGTATGGAACGTATTCATAGCCTTCATGGAACGCCACGGAGGGCGTTCCCTACAGGAGCGACACTCGCCCCGAAATCGTGCAAGGCTGTCTATCGCCGAACACACGATCGCTTACCGTTTCTTCATCTTTTCCGAGATCGGCTGCGGCGAGCGGTCGACCATCAGCACCAGCAGCGCCGCCGACGTGCAGAACGTCCGCCCCGTGATGCAGTGGTGGCCCGACCAACTGCCGTCCTTGTTCTGCACCCGGTTGAGGTTCTCGCTGATCGACTTGTCCCAGGCCTTCCAGGAATCGCCGCCCTTGACCACCAGGCCTTCGCCGATGTTCATGTAGCTCAGGAACTCCTCGCCGCCGTTGGAGCCGAACCCGGCGATGAACTGCTTGTCGTCCAAGCGGGCGACCACGGCCGTCTGGGCGTCTTGCAGGTCCTTCTCCGCCGACTTGTAGCGCTGCAACGTGCCGCTGATCTGGGCCTTCTCGGCGGGCGCAGTCGCGGCGCTGGCCAGCTTCTTCTCGAGTTGCTCTTTCTGCTGGCTGTTGGTCTTCACCGATTCGGCCACGGAATTGAAGTTCGACCCGGCACTGTAGAGCTGCACGCCGGCCGAGCCGTCGGCTTTGAACTTGCCGGAGCCCTTGTCGAAACTCTGCCGGGCCTGCTGCTCCGCACGGGCGCGGACCCCTTCATCGACCCGGCCGCCATACTGGGCCGCGCGGTTCAAGCCCTTGACCGCCATGTTCTGCTGGATCGTGGTGGCCCAGCCCTGACCGCCCCAGGTGCCGTCGGGCCGCTGGTTCTTCTGGATCTTGGCCAAGAGCTTGTCCAGGGCGGCAGCCACCCGCTTCTTGCCCGCTTCATCCGGCATCTGGTCCTTGACCTCGGGCAGCACCACGGCTGCCGAGAACGTGTCGATATACGGTCCCAGCTTGAACTGCACGCGGGTGCCGCGGGTGGGCGTGACGTACAGCGAGTCTTTGTCCGATTCCTCGATCTCGCCGCAGACGAACTCGATGGCGTGCAGCAAGTTCTTGGCATACTCGCCCTGGGTAGGGGTATTGCCGGCGCGGATCAAGGCCAGGGCGGCCATGCAGGTGTCGGCCACGCTGGGCACATCCTTCATCTTAGCGCCGCCGCCCATGTTGGCCGACTCCTCCCCCTGCCCCCAGCCGCCCTTCTTCAGTTGATGCGCGACGAGCCATTTCACTCCCCGTTTGACTTGTTCCGAAAGCGGCTTGGGGGTCACCGCGGGGACCTTTGTCGCTGCCTGTTTCACGTCGGGCTTACCCACCGAAGTGGTGGGTGTATCCTGCGCCTTCGTTTCCGGCTTATCCCCCGGAGGCACAGGCCCCTTCGGCGCCTTATTCTCCGCTAAGGACCAGGCTGCCGCCAAAGTACACATTACCGCCACCACACCACCGAAAACCGTGCTTCTGAACATGAGTCACCCATCCTTTCGTAAAATACGCGTCACCTTCGGCCCGTATCCGCCCTTGCATCAAATTGGACGAACGACAGGCGGGAGAAGTTCCCGGCTTTCGTGTCCTGGACGAATTGTTGCGGGAACGTGCAAAGCGGGACGATTTGGCGCTGGCCAACCCCGAAGACTGGGGAGGCGTCGAGCATGGCGAAGAAACGAGACGGAAGAGTGGCGTCAGGCCGACGTTAGATATTAGGCAATGGCTTGCGGATCAATCGCGGCTCCGTGCGCACGAATTTTCCGTAAGGGGGGACTTCGAGCGCTCCGTCAAGAACAGGGTTTCCCGCTGGTGCGCCCCAATCGCTGGTGCCCAGGCGGTTGACTGAGCCCCACATTTTGTAGCGCGGGGACTACTTGTACAAAATCTGACCGTGTGTATACTACATGCAGTCCATGGCTCGGGCGGTTGCCCGCCAGGCCCCGGCTGCACCGGGGGTTCCGTAACGACCGGAGTTTCTTACTATGAAAACAGAACCATCAGAGAAGGGCAACCCCCACCTCGCCGCGCGGCGGGCGGAGAACGCGGCCTTGCTCCCCCGCGCCGCCGCGCTCGCCGGAGAGGGCCGCTCCTACCGGAAAATCGCCGACACGCTCGGCGGTGCCAAGTCGACCGTCTGCCAATGGCTCCGCGCGGCCGCAGGGGCCCGCCGCCGAGGCCTTGGGCACCCCGCGGATGACCGCCAAGCTGGCCGCCCGGTACGAGTCGCTGTACCAGGGGGCCCTGCGGGAGCGGAGATGGGGAGATGCGGAGACGAGGAGACGAGGGAGCAATCCGCGCTCACCCCGACCATGGGTACATGGTGCCCGCCCTCTCCCGAGTACGGGCGAGGGGAGCAGGATGAAGGAGGACGTGCCGACGCCGACGCGCGCATTTCCACCGGATAGAGGGGGAGTTTCTGGCTGTTTTGCCGTTCGCTTTCCAATACATTCCACAATAATGCAAATCGTTTCAAACCAACGGCTTGCGATCCAACCGCGTGCCGCCGGGCGGTTGCCACTGTATCAGTTGCCGCTCTCCTGCGTATTATTCGTAAGGAGATTCCCTGCGCAGAGACTATGCGGAAAGTTTGCCAAATTATTTGCTTGGCGCATGGCCCCCCGTGTAGGGAATCGCATCGCGATTTTCGGCCAAAACCTGCACCCCCAATTTGGAAAAGACGGTCCGTGACGTTGCCCGGCCAAGAAAGCCGCTGAATACGGTTTTCACCGCGGTTTTCCAGAAGAATGCAGGAAGAATGAAAGGTGGAGGAGGCGAACTTGGACCACACCGTGATAGACCAAGAGTTTTTTGTTGAATGCCGGAATGAAGGAGGACGGCGGACGGCGGAAGGAGAGAAGGATGAGGAATGAAGGATGAGGGATGAAGGATGAAGGGGAGGAGGAGACGCGGAGACGGGAGAACGGGGAATTCCGCGCGGGAGCAAAACGCCCTCACCCCCTGCCCCTCTCCCGAGTACGGGCGAGGGGAGTTGCCCTCGCCCCGACCACGACCATGAGTACATGGTGCCCGCCCTCTCCCAAAACGGGCGAGGGAAGCAGCGAGCAATCAGTGAAGCGAACCGCTGAAAACGCTGAGCGCACTTCCGAATTTCGAAAACGTCTTTTCAGCGGCAACAAATCGGCGCATTCCTCGGGAAAAGCAGGCCCGGCCGGCTGCGGGCGATCGTGGTTTCCAGAAATATGGAACTGTGAATTATACAAAACTGCCGGCTCAAACGTATTATTGTGTGGACTGTTACGGCTAATAAAGCATGGTTATGGTATTTTTGCTCTTTGACAATTGGGTTTGCGACGCGGCCGGTCAACCGCGTCGCGCGGTCCGGGGCAGGCTCGCCGCCTGCTCCGGCCAAGGGATCGGTCTGGACACGCGGCAGGCAATGTCCGGGCAGAGACAGAAAAATGAAAGGCAAGTGAAGCCAACCGCGGATTTCACGGATAGCGCGGATATTGCGAGGGATTTCCAACCGTCGCATCAACATCCTCTTATCTGCGACATCTGCGACATCCGCGGTCAAGAACTCCAGATGGCTAAACAGTTACATGAAAGTCTGTTCTTACAGGGAAGGCGGTCGATCCAAAGTCAAACTCCGTCGAGTTCGCCAAGCCGCTCAAGGAGCGCTGGGGGCATCGGGCAGGAGGAGGGCCAGCACGGCGGCCGGCAAGAATAGGAATGCCGCATACAACAGCACCAGGCGGCAGTCGCCCACTTCGGCGAACTGCCCGAAGAACACCGTCCCCCCGGCGGCTGCCAGACGGCCGATGTTGTAACAGAAGCCGGCCCCGGTGGTCCGCAACAAGGTGGGGAAGAGCGGCGGCAGGTACATCGTGAAGAGGGCGAAAACACCCTGGGAAACGCCTATCGCCGCAAGCCACCAGAACTGGTCCCAGGGGCCCCGCGGCTGGTGATAGGTCCAGAACATGGAAAGAAAATAGACGGCGCACACAGACGCGATGCTCCGGCGGTAGCCGAAGAGGCGGGCGAGGGCCCCGGCCAGGAAGTTCCCGGCAATCGACGTGAGCATCACGAACACCAAGGCCATGCTCTGAAAGCGGGTCTTCTCGGGCTGGCTCCAGGCGGACAGTTCGGGCAGGTTGCGGAGGTGTTGCAGCGACCAATACATGAAAGCCCAGTGGGCAGTAAGGGCCAGCGCAGACGCCGACCGTCAGCAACGTGGTGCGGAGGATCGCGCCGCGAAACAGGTCGCGAATCCGCGGCGCAGCCCGGCCGGCGCGGGCCTTGGCCGCGTGCCACTCCTCCGACTCGGGCAAGCTGCGGACCATCCACAGCACCGAGAAGGCCGGCAGCACGCCGACGAGGAACACCGAGCGATAGGACCAAGTCGGGCTGGGCCAGGGGACGAACGAGAGTGCCATGGCGGCGAGCATTGCCAGCAGGGCGCCGCAGTTGACGGCGGACTGCAAGACGGCGGCGATCCACGGTCCCCAGCGGCGGGGCCAGGTTTCCGAGAGCAGGGCCGCCCCCACCGCCCACTCGCCGCCGATCCCCAGGGCGGCCAGGAAACGGCAGATCAGCAGGTGCCACCAGGTTTGGGCAAAGAACGATAGGCCGGTGAACAGGGCGTAGGTGAGGATCGTCAGCATCAAGGCCCGCGCCCGACCCAAGCGGTCGCCCAAGCGGCCGAACCATCCGCCCCCCAGCGCCCAGCCCACCAGGAACGCGGCCTGGATCAACGAGCCGTAATAGCCCACCGCCTTATTGCGCTGATCGTCCAGCAGGAGCAGTTGGGCGACGAAGGGCGTGGCGACCAGCGTATACAGGTGCATGTCCAGCCCGTCGAACAGCCAGCCCAACCAGGCGGCGATCCCCGATTTCCACTGTTGCGGCGTGATTTCGGAGAACCGCCTCTCCAGCAAGACTTCCGACAATCGGCCAACGGACCCTTGCGGCAACGGCGAAGTCTTGCTGGAGAGTCGCTCGGATTCTTGGCCGTCGGCAGGGTGCATGCGTTCACTCTCGCGCCGGCCGACCCGGAGTACCGGGTGCCCGCGGCAGGCAGTTTGGCCCGAGCGGCTCGAAGCTCTTGTATTGGAGAATGAACTCCTGGTGTCCGAGCAACTCGGAAGCCGTCGGCTCGCCATCGGCGGTGCGGAGCACGCGATCGATCAATTCGCCGGTCACTTCGTCGAGCGTGCCGCGATCTTCGAGGATCCGCCCGGCGTCGACGTCCATGTCTTCCGCCAGGCGGCGGTACGTTTCCGGATTGGCGCAGACCTTGATCACGGGCGCGATGGCCGAGCCCACCACCGAGCCGCGGCCGGTCGTGAAGAGGATCATTTCCGCCCCGCAGGCCATCAGGTCGGCGGCCTCGGCGTTGTCGCTGATGTTGGGGAAACCGAAGCGGACGTCGCCGTCGGGCACGACGTCCAGCAGGTACAGGCCGCCGCGCGGGGGAAGATCGCCCGGCTTCAGCAGCCCGGAGACCGGCCGGCTTCCGCTCTTGGCGTAGGCCCCCAGCGACTTCTCTTCCTGCGTGGTGAGGCCGCCTTCGGCGTTTCCGCAAGCGAAACTGCCGTGACCGAGAACGCGGTGGTACGACTCGGCCTTGAGGACGGCGGCGGCCAACTCGTGCGCCGAGTTGCGGGGTGATCGCCCGGCCGGCAAGGTGCTGCTCGCAGCCGAGCATCTCGTTGGTTTCCTCGAAGATGGCCGCCGCGCGGCGATCGACGAGCCAGTCGAAGGTCTTGCCGATCACCGGGTTTGCGGTCAGGCCGCTGGTGGCGTCCGATCCGCCGCATATAGTTCCCACCACCAGATCGCTCAGCTCCATGTCGCTGCGCGGCGTGGCGTGCAACTGGGGGAGGATTTCTTCCACCCAGGCGCGTCCCGCGGCCACGGTCGCCCGGCTGCCGCCGTCCTCCTCGATCACCAGCGTGTGCACCGGACGGCCCGAGCGGCGGACGACTTCAGCCAGCTCCCGGCGATTGAAACTCTCGCACCCCAGCGAGACCAGCAGCACCGCGCCGACGTTGGGATGCGTCGCCAGGCGCTGCATCACCTGCTCGGCGTAGGCGTTGGGGTAGCAACCGGCGAAGCCGATGAGCTGCGCGCCGCGGTCGCGATAAGGCAGGACGATCTCGCGCGCGACGTGATGCGCGCACTCGACCAGGTAGGCCGTCACCAGATAGTTGCGGATGCCCATGCGGCCATCCTGTCGCCGATAACCTTTCACGTCGAGGACTCCTTCGCGACCCCGGCAGGTTGCTGGCGGGTGAAGGTGGGGAAGTAATCGCTCTTGAGGTTATGGACGTGCACGTGCTGGCCCACGCGGATCTCGCGGGTGGCCGAACCGATCGGGCACCCGTACTTCACGACCTTCTCGCCGGGGGCGATCGCCGCCACCGCCACCTTGTGGCCCAAGGGGATGGGGTCCAGGAGCGTGACCTGCGTATCGTCCAGACCGGCAGGCTGGCCGGCTTGCAGCGCGGCGGTGGCCACGGCGACATTGTCGCTCGGGGCCAGCCGCAGCAATCGGCCCCGAACGCTGTGAGCAATGATAGGATTTGGCATCCCCCTAGCTTATCTTTCTGGCAGGAACAGTCAAGCCCCAAGGACCGGCCGAAAAACAAGTTCCGTGCCTTGCGAGGGTGGCATGCCTTCACGCCGGGGCCCCCGGTACTCCGGGGTGGCGGGTAGGCATGTCATTGGCGCGGCATTACAGACGCGTGACGTAAAGGCACACAACCCCCGCTGCAAACATGCCTACCCGCGGCCGGCCAGGTTTTCCCAACGGCGCCAAGTCTGTGACGGCCGCGTGAAGGCATGCCACCCGACGCGGCCCTGTTACCAGCCTGCATCCTCTTTCTTCGGTGTTCGGTAATGTACGTCCTGAACCATCAGCCGTTCGAGCTGTGCGTGGATACGGCGTTTGAAGTCGTCCCAGTTCTTCTGCCTGACATCCGTCCAGGTCAGTTCAGCAATGGCGCATGCCCGCGGATAGGCCATGTACTGCACCTGCGCATAGTTGGGGAAGAACTCGCTCCACAGGTTACCGCCGGCCCCGAGGACGTGCTGGGCCTTGTCGGCCGGCAGTCCGGGCGGCAGCGGGTCGTAGCCGTAGACCTGCGCCAGCGGCAAGAATCCGCCGATGCCGCGCGGTTCGCCGTCCTTGGCCTGGTAATAGTCGAGGTAGCAGTGGCTGGTGGGCGTCATGATAACGTCGTGGCCGGCCTTGGCCGCGGTCACTCCGCCCTCGAACCGCGCCAGCTCATCACCGTGGCCTTGGGCGCCAAGCCGCCTTCGAGGATCTCGTCCCAGCCGATCAGCGTGCGCCCCTGGGCGTTGATGAACCGTTCCATCCGCTTGACGAAGTAGCTTTGCAATTCGTGTTCATTCTTGAGGCCTTCCTGTTTGATGCGGGCCTTACATTTCGGGCATCGCGTCCAGTTGCCCTTATCGACTTCGTCGGCCCCGATGTGGATGTACTTGCCTGGGAAGAGCCCGATCACTTCGCTGAGCACGTTTTGCAGGAAGGTGAAGGTCGCATCGTTGCCAGGGCAGTAGATGCCCATTGGCCCGGAGTCGCGGTCGTAGGGTCCGCCGAAACAACTGTACTCGGGATAGGCCGAGAGCGCCGCTGCCGAGTGTCCGGGCATCTCGATCTCCGGCACGATGGTCACGTAGCGGGCCTTGGCATAAGCGACGAGTTCGCGGATGTCGTCTTGGGTGTAGAAGCCTCCATAGCGGCCGTCCTTTCCATAGGCCGTGCCGTCCTTGGCGGCAAATCCGAAGCCGATCGACTTCCGCCAGCCGCCGACCGCGGTCAACTTGGGATAGCGCTTGATCTCCACCCGCCAACCCTGATCGTCGGTGAAGTGGATTTGCAGGGTATTCAGCTTGTGTTGTGCCATGAGGTCGATGAAGTTCTTCAGTTCCTCCTTGCTGAAGAAGTGCCGCGCCACGTCGAGCAACAGCCCGCGCCAAACAAACCGCGGCCGGTCGCTGATCCGCACAGCGGGGACTGTCCAGGCGATCGGTTCTTGGACCTTCGCGGTGCTGAAGACCTGCGGCGGCAGCAGTTGCAGCAGGGTCTGCGTACCGTAGAAGATCCCCGCCGCGCCGCCGCCGGCGATGACGGCGCCGTCCGGCGCGACATCGAGTTGGTAGCCCTCGCAGCCGAGCGAGGCATCGGCGCCGCGCGTCGTCAGGCGGATCGAGCTCGGTTGCTTACCGGGGCTGTCGACGGCCGAAACCCGGAGATCCAGACCGGTACTGGCCCGAATCCGCTGGGCCAAGAGCTTGGCGATGTTCGCCGCCTCCGGCGAATCTTTGTCGACGAGGATGGCCGTATCTTGCTTGACTACGAACTGGCCCGGCCCGCGCTGTATTTCCCGCGGCTGCGGCACGAGGGCGATTGCGACAGGCGCGGGCACCATGTGCGGGTCGTGGTCGGCAGCCAGGACCAGACTGCCCGGGGCGACGAACTGCATCCAATGCACGGTCAACAAACTGATAACCAGTTTTTTCACGGGTTCACCTCTCTCGGGGATATGGGGTTAAAGAGTAAAGGTCAAGGTCGTGGCAAAGCACGCTTTAGGCGAGGCACGCAGCCGTTTTTTCGTATTTCTCATTTGGATTCCGCTGGGATGCGATCCGAGCAGCAATGGTCCTCTCCCATGTTAGCAAGGACACTGGTCGTTGGTCAATCGGCCGAAATGGACATCCGACGCGCGGTGGTGAGTCCACGGCTAGTTGACACTTGTAGTTCGGCTCAGTATCTTGAGCGCACGCGGTGCACTTGCCGCCCCACGACGAGCGGACTATCCTCCCCCAACCAAGAAGGAATGACACATGCCGAACCAAAAAATGAAAACGGCGGCCGCCCATTTATGGATCGTCCTGCTGGTCCTGTGTTTCGGCTGGCTGATCGCTGCGGGTTGCGTCCTTGCCGCGGACGATGACAACCAGATGGCGCTGAAGGAGACCTCACCACGGAACATTTCGCTTACCGTGACCAACGAGCCGATCTGCCAGGCTAAGATCAGCCCTTATCAATACGGCCAGTTCATCGAGTATCTCTGCGGGCTGACCCCCTCGATGTTTGCCGAGCAAGTTTTCGACGGCAGCTTTGAGGGTGTGCCCCCCTACCATGTCGCATTCCGGAAGGAGACGGACCGACTGGAGAAGCCTTGGTACCCGGACGGCGCCGTCCATCGCGGCGACTTCGCCCTCGATCCCGTCGAGGCATTCAACGGCAAGGTATCCCAGCGGATCACACAGAAGCCCGGCGACCCCTGCACGCTGGGAGTTTCGCAAGACGGCAAACACGTCAGAGCAGGAGAGCCGCTGCGGTGTTCCCTGTACCTGCGGGCCCGGGAACTGCGGTCGCCGGTGCAAGTGGTGATTTGGAGTCAAGGGCAAACCTACGCGAGCGCGACATTTCAACCCACGCAACGGTGGAATCGCTTCGAGACGATCTTGAAGCCCACCGGCAGCGCTCCTTCGGCGACCTTGTCGATCTCCTTCCGCGGTCCGGGCACACTTTGGATTGATCAGGTCTCGCTGATGTCGACCGACAATGTCTTTGGGTGGCGGCGCGACGTGGCCGAGGCCCTCAAGTCTCTCCGGCCGGGGATCATTCGTTTCGGTGGGAGCACGACCGAAGGCTTCGAGTGGACGGCCACCATCGGCGACCCGGCGAAGCGCGTACCGTTTACGACTTGCTGGGGAGGACTGGAACCGGGCAACGCGGGCCTGGAGGAGTTTGTCCAACTTTGCCGTTGGGTCGGCGCCGAGCCCCTGATCTGCGTCCGATTCACCGGTAGAACAGCCAAACAAGCGGCCGAAGAGGTGGAGTACTTCAACGGTCCGGCCACGACTCCCATGGGCAAACTCCGCGCTGCCAACGGGCGCACCGTCCCCTACGGCGTGCACCACTGGCAGATCGGCAACGAGTTGGGCGACGAAGCCTATCAGCAAGGGATCGTCGAGTTTTGCAAGGCCATGAAGGCAGTCGACCCGAGCATCAAACTCCTGGCTGCCTTTCCCTCGCCCGGACTGTTGCAGAGAGCAGGCCCGTGGATCGACTATATCTGTCCGCACCATTACGGCTGCCAGAACCTCGCGGCCATGGAGCAGGACGTCGCGCACTGCCGCAAGCAGATCGCCGAGAACGCGCCGGGGCGGAGAATCCGCCTGGGAATTACCGAGTGGAACACGACCGCCGGCGACTGGGGGCTTGGCCGGGCCATGCTCTGGACCCTCGACAATGCCCTGGCCTGCAGTCGCTACCACAACTTCATGCACCGCCACTGCGACATGATCGAGATTGCCAATCGCAGCAACTTGACCGATAGTTTCTGCGGCGGCATCATCCAGACCAATGGTACGGGCCTTTTCAAGACCCCTGCCTATTATGCTCAGCAACTCTACGCCACGCACGCCGGTTCACGGCCTCTGAAGGTCCGCATTGATGCAGAACCACACTCCGACCCCTGGTTGGACACGAGCGCCATGCTCAGCGAAGACGGCCGCACGATCGCCCTTTTCGCCGTAAATCCGGCGACTGAACCCCAGTCGCGGACCCTGGACCTCGCCGCTTTCGCCCCGTTGAACAAAAGCGTACAGGTCTGGACGCTTGCCGACACCATGGGCGCCGGCAAGCGCGACGCCGCCAACTCCTGGCGTCATCCCGACCGCATCCGCACAGAGCCCGGCAACACCGCGCTCGACGGCTCGAAGCTCGCATACCGCTTTCCGCCGTTGTCGCTGACCGTCCTGGAAATGCAGCGCAAGACCGCCGCGACAGGGTTGAGATAGATGGGAGAAAATCATGCGCTTTAGGATGAGCATCTTGATCATGGTCCTGCTTGCCGCGGGTACCGCCTCAGCGACGCCGGAAATAGGCAACGTCGCCGGCCCCGTCAACCACTGGGAGCCATTCCTGGTCTTCGGCCAGGGATTTGACGAGCCGGAGAGCACCGTTATCGCCTGGGCTCCAAAGGGGCATCAAGACGCCAGGGATCTTCTGCCGCAGATCCTCGGCGGCGGGCTGCCGCGGCCGCCGGAAGAGCCACCCGATGGGAGCGTGATCGGCCTCTACGGGCGCGTGCGGAGGCTGTCGCCCCAGGTGTTGGGAGCGGTCATGCAAGGAGAGGCTGCGGTCCTTTGGGTCCGTCAGCGCCCGGGGCACCTCGAAACCTTACGTGGTCAATCAGCCGCAACCCTACTTCCTGGAATTCGAGACGGCGGCGCCCGGCACGGAGATCCGCGTGTTCGGCCGCAATCTTTGCCGGGCATTTTCCCCCAGGCCCAAGCCCCGCATGTTGCTTGTCGCTCGTGGCGGCGGCAAGATTTTCGAGGCCACGCACGGCGCCAAGCACGACTACCAGGGGCACCTCGATTATCAGTTGGCTTACGAGGTGTGTTACCGCTTGCCGGCCGATTTGCCGGACGGCCTGTATGACGTGTGGGTGCACCATGGGGCCTACGGGCCCTTCGGGTTCGCGGGTCCGCTCGGGCTCGCAGTCCACCCCGCTCCGCCGCAGACGAAGGCCGTCTTCGACGTAACAAAGCATGGGGCCAAGGGCGATGGGCTCGCTGACGACACCGCGGCCATCGAGGAAGCCTTGCTGGCCGCGGCGGAAAGGGGCGGGATGGTTTTTCTGCCGGCCGGCACATACCTCATTTCCCGGCCTTTGCGCGTATTGCCCGGCGTAGACCTCAAGGGTGCGAACCGGGCCACCACCTTCTTGATCGCCCGGCCCGACAAGTTTCAAGGCGGCTTCCCGGCGGCCAAGCTGCCCGACAAGGCACGGGCGGCGGCAGCAGCCTTCCGTCACACCGGGGAGAAGCCGATGGTCTATGCGGTCTCCGACACCACGATCTGCGACCTTTCGCTCCGCGGCAACGACGACACGGGCTTCAACATCCTCATGGAGTCGCCGGCCGGACCGGTGCATGACATCACGGTCACCCGTTGCGACCTCTTCAACCCCCGCACGCCGCTGGTAACCAAGGAGTGGCTGCCGGCCGCAGCGATCAACACCTATGGCGGCGGCGAGCGGATCGAAATCAGTTGGTGCGACCTGCGGGCGCTGAACGGAATCGGCGGTGGCACGCGCCGCTGTCGCACGCTTTACAACACCTTCAGCCCGCCGCGCGGACCGTACGGCACGAATCAGATCGGCTGCCAGATTGGCGAGGAGTGCCTGATCGAGGGCAACGTCTGTCGCGAGGCGAACCGGGGCTACACGTGCGGTCCCTGGGGCGGGCCGGTGCGACACAATTTCATCGCCCGCAATCGTTTCCTCGACGCCGGCCGCGTCGAAGGCGGCGGCGAGAGCATCCTCTTCGAGTGCGGCGAGGTCGGCGGCGAGAACTGGCTGGGCGCCCGGCCGGGATCGGGCCGAGCCACATCGAGCAGAAAGACCAGGAGTGGCCGCCCCACGTGCTCAAGGGAAGAACGGCGATGATCGTCGGGGGCCGGGGGTTCGGCCAGGTCCGCACCGTCGCGGACAACAGCAAGAGCCGCGTCACCCTCACAGAGCCGTGGCGAATCGCGCCCGACGCCGATTCGTGGATCGTCGTGCGTCAGTTCGCTTACCAGAACGTACTGCTGAACAACCTCTGCCGCGACACGCTCCAGGGGATCCAAATGTCCGGCGCGGTGGACAACGTAGTCGATCGTTTCGTCGGCCTCCGCAGCGGATTTGGCGTATGGTTCCCCGCCTTCAACGGCCCCAAGGGTGAGCGCCTGTACTACTCGCCCAGCGCGCTGAACGAGATCCGCAACTGCATTTTCACCGATACGCCCAACGCGGTGGTGTTCTCGGCAGACCGCGAGTTGGCCGTCTTGCGGCAGCCTTTCCCACTGACGTTCGGGAACATGGTCCGCGGCAATCAGTTCATTCACGGCGACGTGCAGAGCCACGGCGGCGTGGTCGCCAATTCCTCGTGGCTGGCCCCGGACGATGCTCGTCGGCAGGACTGCGCCGCCGCATGCCGGCTTCAACGCCTTCGGCGGCAATTCGTTCGACCCGTTGGCGGGCAAGCCGGCCTTCAACTTCGACAAAGCGACCTTCGGCTCGCTGTTCTGGCTGAACAAGGCGGGGGAGCGGCCCGCGGCCGCCCCGGCCCAGGCTGCCGGCTCAGTAGTTTTCCCGAGCCCTTAGTCCGCGGATCGGCCTGACGATTGACACCTTCCGCGTGCGATTGGTAGTCTCTTGACGAAGGACTTTTGAACTGCGCCCAGTCTCGCCGATCCCATTCACTTCTTCCCCGCGCGGACCAGGCCCATTTCCAGAAGTTGCAAGTGGGCGTCGAGGGCCAGTTCGCTGACGTAAACCTGCCCCATTGAATTCACCTCCCGAGATACCGCCGTCCAAGGGTCGGACATTCGCTCGTACTGGCCGCCGAGCCAGTCGCCCGAAACGGCCTGCCCCCAGAACCCGCACTGGATGATCCGCTCGCACAATTGGCTGAACAGCGGGTTGCCGGTGAGCTTGGCTAGGCGATCCAGACAGTAATACTTGCGGTTGTTGTAACAGTAATTCGAATACTGGAGATAGTTTTCCTGCTCGGCATGGCAGGTCTGCGTTGGGTTTTTCACCCACGGGAGCTGTTTCGGGCACCACATCAAGAAGGCGAACCACACGTCGGCCTCGGCGCGCTTCAGGTATTCACGGTTTTTCGTGCGGTCGTACTTGTCGAGCCAGTACTCCACCGCGTGCCACACGCTGTCGGCCTCATAGTCCTTGGGCCAGAGATCCACGTGGTGCGCCGGTGAACCAATAACGGGCCTCGACCTTCTCGCGGAGGAACTGCTCCAGGTCGCCGGCCAGTTTGGCATATCGCTTGTCGCCCGTGATTTCCGCGATGATCGGCATGGCGGCCAGGGTGCGGCCGGAGACCACGGACATCGAGGCGGACTCGTTGGCAACCCGCCGGAGACGATAATCGACAACTTGCGGCAGGCCGCCGTCGGGGCGCTGCTGGCGCACGATCCAATCGGCAATGCGCACGGCCGCCGTGCGCCACTCCCGCTGGTCAACACCCTCTTTCTCCTTCACCCGCTTCCATAGCATGAGCATGTAGTGCGCGGCGTAACCGTTCATGTCGAGCTTGTAGCCGAAGTTCGGACTGTGGTCGCGACTGTTGAAGCGGCCGGACTTAAGCTCGGCATCGACCCTCTCACCGGTGAACGGCGGCTTTTTGACGGTCCAAGCTCGCGGGTCGGCGTCCAGTTCATAGTTGGTTTCAATGACGCCGTAATGCGGGTCCCGAGGATCGGTGTGCTGGCGCGGAGCACCAGGGCTATTGTCTCGAAGGCCCGCTCCCGCCACATCGGGTCGCCCGTTAGCTCGTAAAGCAGGTAGTCGAAGTAGGCGTTGATGGGCGATTCGGCGGTGTAGACGACTGGCCAGTTCTCCATGATCTGGTAGCCTAGCCCGGGGCGCCACATTTTGCTTTTGCGGCGGCCTTCCAGGAACACATCGAACGCCTCCTGGTGCGAGCGGACCTTCAGCGGCTGGACCTTGTAGTCGTTGGCTTTGATCCAGGTGCGCACAAGCTGCGTGACGGCGTTGGCGGAATTGCCGGCATCGCTAAGGACGATTTGCAGAGGCATGGAGTAGTCTACGCCGGCCAAAAGCTTTCCGCCAATGCGGTACTGCGGCGGCGTTCTGCCGCTGTCGAAATGGAATCCCGTCGCCCCGGTCCATGTGGTGGGGTCGAGATAATCGAAGGCTGGGTCGATGCCGAAGAGGGTCACCAACGACGTGTCCTCGCGAAACATGAGCACGGCGGGGACACCGACGTAGGTCAACCGATCTCGCTGCACGCCTCTGGCATTGCCGGCGAAGGGATAGACGGTGCATCGCCACCCGTTTGTCCTTTCCCGCTTCGCCCCGGCGTTTGTGTCGGGCATGCTGGCTGTGTCACGCCCTCCGTCGCCAACGCCATGATACGCCAGGCACACTTCGTAGCCGCTCAGGTCTTTATCTACCGACCACCGTGGCGCCAACGTAGCCGCCGGCAAGTCCGCTTTGAGGGCCACCTCGACCTCAAATCGGAACATCGTATCGCCAATCTTCTCGCTGCCGGAGAAGCGTGCGGTGCGTCCGTCCGTCCGCTCGCCATCCGTCGCTGCCGGCCAAATCTCCCGGCCGCCGCTCGTGCTTCGCAGAGCGAGCAGACCGGAGGCCAGAGCGGAATCCACGGGCTTGTCATGGACGAAGAGCGTACCCAGAGTCCATCGGCCGCCACGCTGCTGAAGTTGCCAGCGCAGACCGGCGGAGTTCCTCAGTTCGATAGTGGCCCCGACGGGAGTTTGTTGGGAGACTTTGCCCTGACCGTGCCCGGCGATTTCGGACGCAGGGCTCAGGGGCCGAGGCTCCGCCGACAGGGCTTGGGGCCAAGCCGTGGCAGCCTGGCCGAGGGTCATCACGATCACCGCTAGCCATTTAGATAGGTTGATCCGGCACATGTTGCATTCCCTGGCTGCCTTTACCACGACGCCCCGCCCTTGCTGAACGAAATGATATCGAGATTATCCGCAGCCTACTTGCCGGCGGAGAGAGCGGCTTCCGTCCGCCCCAACAGAATCCGGTCAAACCCCGCCGGGCCGCCGACGGCGCCAAGGTTGAGACAACGGACGTGAAACTCACCCTTCCACCAGGCCTTGTTCTTCAGCCCGTCCTGCAGCGTTTGCCACAAATCCAACCGCACCACCGTCCAGTCCGCCGCCGGTTTTGCGGCGAGTTGCTTCCGCACCCAGACCCCTTCCTTGAGCTGGAACGGCTCGCCTAGGTCGGCCAGGACCGCACCGCCGGGCCATTCGCCGCCAATCCGCAGGCTCACGCCGCGCGTCTCGGGCGCAAGCGCCTTGTAGGCGAATTGCAGCCAGCGATACTGGCCGGGTTTCTCAGGCTTCTCGACGATCTCGAAATCCCAGTTCGGCACCGCGTGACCAAAGGGCGGTTGAAACTCCGGTCCGATGAACTTGTCGGCCTCGACGCGAATGTAGGTTCCGCCGCTGAACGCGCCTCCGCGCTGGAAACTACCGCCGAAGACCGGCGACACGACGGACTTCAGATCGCTCTCGCGCTCGTCGAACAACACCGCCACCGGCTTGTTCTGGATCGCATCGGGATGCGATGCGCCCAGCGTTTCCCCGTGGAACACGATCTTGGCCATCCGCAGATTGCTGGCCGGCCAGCCCGCACCATCGGGACGGCGCAAGCGGAACTTCGCGGCCTCGACCGGCTTCACTAGTTTGTGCGTGTGGATTGGCGCATCCGACGTGAAGTATTGCGCAAACACCCACTGTTCCTTGGCCGCGTCCCAGTATTCGAAGCGCGCATTGCGCAGCCATGACTCGGGATGCGCCGGGTCCTCCGCAAACGTAATCGCCGTCACCCGCAACTGTGTGCGAAACGTGTCGATCTCCAGACTGAACGATCCCTGCCAACCGGAATCGATCCCGCCGACACTGCTCCATGCCAACCAGGGCTTGGCCGGCGCCTTACTCCCTGCGTCGAACAACATCGCGGCCGGGTTCTGCATTTCAACCGCGCGATCCCCGCGCATCGCCCGCACAATGACGGCTTTGGAGGCAATGAGATTCGGCGTGAGCGGGAGGGGTGTGGCCTCCGCGTTGGACCAGAACGCGGCGCGCGTGGTGGCGATGGTCGCCGCGGGAGCGGGGGCCACTCGCGACTCCGCTGCCAGCCGCACGCGCCACTTCTCTTGCCCCTCCGGTCCGAGACGGCAAACCGTCCCCATCCAGGTCGCCGCAACCAGATCGCCATCGGGCAGCCAGGCCGCCACGGCGAGTGCGCCGAGGTCATGCGTGCGGACATCGCCCGTGGCGCTCTCGAACACGTACAGCGTCCCCAGTTCGCTGCCGACTGCCAACCGTTTTCCGTCGGAAGAAACGCGCGGATAGCGCAACGTGTCATCCCCGCTGAAGACCCACTGCAACCGTCCGTCCGCCGCGTACCACTTCAGTTGGCGACCGGTTGTCACGGCCACCGGCCTGCCATCAGGCGACAGCACCGCCGCATTCGCCGCCGTCGGCAACGTGCCGACCAGCTTGCCATTACGAACTATAAACACCCGGCCACTTTGCGTTGAGGCCCGCGCCGCGATCGTCCGTCCATCCGCACTGGCGGCCACTCCTTGCACCGTGCCCGTCGGCGCCAACTCCAATTCCCAGCGGCCCTTGCCGGTTCGGGCCTCGACCGCCGCCAGCTTCATTCCTTGGGCCATCACCAGCGTCCCGCCATCCACCGCCAGCAGCGACATCGTCTGCCGCTGCGCCGCCGACCAATCCCGTGACCAGAGCAATTTCCCGTCCGCCGACCACACCGCCAGCCCCAGATTACCGGCGGCTGCGACCCACGAACCGTCGGCCGCGACCGCGAAGTTGTTGATGCGGTCGTTCAGGTGTGGCGCGAAGGCCCAGTTCGTCAGCCGCGCGACCAGGCCGGGCAGCGCGAACCGGCGCTGCACCCGACCCGCACCGTCGAACAGGTACAGATGATACCCTTCCCCGCTGTGCAGGTCGTATCCCTGCGCCGCGAATCCGTCGCGCATCGCGACGGGCGCGTAGGCGAAGTGATCACCGAGGTTGCCCGTCCAACGCAGTTTGCCGGTCGCAAGGTCCAGGGCGTAAAGGTTCTGTCCCCAATCAAACGCATTCACCAGCGCCATCGCGCCGTCGGGCGAAACCGCCAGGTTGCGCAGACGCGGTCCGAACCACTGCTCCACGGCCGTTGCCGCCACGCTGGGCAGGCGCAGTTCCTTGCCCGGCGCGCCGTCGGCGCCCGACACGACCACGGCGGAGGCCCTCGTCCCGCTCACCAACTCCACCACGGTCAGCGTCAGCGGCCCAACCGCATTCACCGGTACCGTCAACGTGCCCGTACCGGTCGTGGTGCATCGTTCCTCGAGCAACGCGCGATTCCCGTCGCGCAGTTCCACGCGCACCGGCAGCCTGGCCTGGATACCGGGCACGGTTGCCGTCCACCTTAGTACCTGGCCGGGTTTCACGCCACGCGCCGCCTGCAGCGCGACGTTGCTGATCGCGCGCGGCAACACCGCGTACAGCCGGGCGTGGCTGAATCGCAGGTCGGCCGTAATCCCCGCCGATCCCTGGACCCCGGCGCCGGGAACCTTCTTTTGGGCGAAGACGTCATACACCACTTCGCCCTCCTTGACCGGTAGTTTCACCTGGGCCACGACCGGTTGCCGGGTGGCGATGGCGTTGTTGACTCGCCAGAGCAAGCCGGGATCGAGCGGGCTATGCGTGTCGTTCACCACCCAGACGAAGCGTCCGTCGCCGCTGCGGCGTTCGCTAACGAGCACTTCCGGCTGGTCCACCACGGCGACCGTTGGCGTGCATGCGGCCAGTTTCGCCGCCACGAGCGGCGCGTTGGCCAGCAGCGCCTGGGGAAACTCCCAGAAAGCGACGTCTTCATTGAAACCGTTGAGTTTCTCGATGTGGTCGAAGGCCACGCCCAGCGGCGTGCAGTTCTTCACGAGCGATTCCCGGCAGCCGCCGTCGGCAAGAATGGCGATGCCCTCTTTCCGTGCCTTGCGCGAGCAACGCCGTCAAGGCCGGCTCCATCTCGTAGCGTTGGCCAACCACGAGCAACGCTTTGAAACGGCCCACATCCGGTTTGTCCTCCGGAAAAATGAACGTCGCCGGCTGGCGCATACAGACAGCTCATGAACGCCTCCCACAACCGCGTGAAGTACTGGCCGCCGACGCCGCGCCACGCATCGAGCTTGACCTGCCGGTGTGAAACCACGATCGCGATCCGGTCGTTGTTTTCCAGCGTCGTTAGCCACGGGCCAAATTGCCGGGCAAACTCATTCAGCGCGGAAGACCGAGGGGATGCCGGGATAGCCGGAGCGCGAATCCGTCGGCAGCGCGCCCCAGTTGGGGATGTTGCCCGAGACGCCGATGCCATCTACGCCCCGCATCAACGCCAGCCAACTTGCCGGTAAGATCTGCTCGCCGGTGCCGCTGTCGTTCCACAATTCGGGATGAATCCAGGCAGGCTTGCCGGGCCGCTTGTAGAAGTCCGTGGCGTGCGCCGTCCAGTCCGGACAGGAAATTTGCTCGGCTTGGAAATGAAGATCGATTTCATCCACGTTGGCGAAACTCAGCGGCGGATAGACTTGCGGTCGGCGGTATGGGCCGGCGGAAGCCGTGCTAAGATTGGCGGCAGTTTTGCACAACGCGTCCTTGAACATCTGCTGCGCATCCGGCTGCCAGCCGATGGTCCGGTCGCCGACGGTGTCGAGTACCGGGTCCCACGCGCCGCTGTCGTCGGCGCGCTTGAGGGCAGCCTCGTACGCCGTCTTCTGATCGAGCGCTGTAAACCGCAGGTTCTCATCCGTTACCCACCAATTTGCCACCCAGTCCCAGCCGGCAAACGCCGGAAAGTCTTTCAACGCTTGCGTGTAGCGGGTGATTTCGGCCGCGTACTGCTCGGGCTTGAGCCCGGCGGCGTAGCCCGTGGACGTGCCGATGGGCAACGCCGCGTCCATGCCTACCAACAGTAGCCACTCGCGGATGCCATGCGCGCTGAACGCGCCGAGGGCATGCCCGTGCGCGAAGCCGAAATCCACCTTCTGCGGCGCCACACCGGTCGGGTCGGCGGCGAGGCGTTTCTCCAAGTCCCGGAGCAGTTCGCTGCCATCGGCAGTGTTGGCGAAATCGAGCGGGTAACCACCGGCGAAGATGCAGTTCACGAACTGGTTGACGCCCAGCATCTCCGCGCGGTGCTGCATCGCGTCCGCGACATCGGCAAACTCCCAGGCGTCGGCAGTGGAATTGAACCCGCTATAGTCGCCGTGCTGCGTGACGCGGAATGGCGAGCGCGCGGCCAAACCCGGCCCGATGCGGATCGGCTGCGCCACACAGGTGAAGCCGGGAGCCTCGGCGCGAATTCGTAGCGGCCGGGGGCGAGTTGCGCCGTGAACGCCGCGGGAAGGGTGACCGCGCCCACCGCATTACTCCACACGATGTCATTCTGAGTGAAGCGACGAATCTCGGTTGTTTCTCGACAAGACCCTTCACTCCGCCCAGGGTGACAACTCCTCAATGAAAGCGAAATCGCCGGCGCCGCTTTTGTCGGCCGCACCGCGATGCTCACCGGAATTGCTTCGCCGCGGCCCCACCAAATTCGGTTGTGCGGCGTCCACGCGCTCACGGTGCCCTGACTGGCCGGTGCACGCACCTCGACCACCGCCCGCAGCGTGTACTCGCTGTCCGCTTGCGGGTTGAGCGTCGGCGCAATGCGAAGCTGATACAACCCGGCAAAGTCGACCGGCACATCAAGTCGCTCCCCGGTTCGTTTCAACTCCCGCCAGTCGGAATCGCCCAGCGCGGTCGCCCAGACGCGCCAGCGCGCCGCCGCGTTGCTGGCTTGGACCTTGAAGGGAACCGCCTGGCCGGCCGTCCATACCAGGCCTGGAACCTCCGCCGTCACCCGCTCGTGATCGGAGTGAACGACCCGTTTCTGGCGGCCGGTAGCGAGGTCGTGGACTTGAAATAACTCGGTGGCGTCGGCACGCTTGACGATCAGTTCATCGCCGAAGACCCCGATCGCGGTCACGGAAGTTACGGGCAAGTTGATCGCGCCCTGCGGCTTGCCCGTAGAGGTCAAGCGTTTCAATGTCGTGCCGTTCAGGGCGTACACCGTGCCGGCCTCGTCCACGGTAAACACCCCCGGCACTTGTTGCGTCCACCGCACCGCGCCGTTGAACCCGACACACCGTAGTGTGCCGTCTCGGGCACGGAGATAGAGCGCCTCGACGGCCTCGCAGACGCGGAAGTCCCAGGCCTTCGCTTCTTCCGGGAAGGTGTACACCTGCAGCACCTTGCCGGCGGGGCTGATGCGCAAGATGCGGAGCCGGTGCTGGTCGAGGCCGTAGAAATTGCCGCTGGCCCCTGCCTCAATGTGCGCCGGCGCGTCCCAACCGGACTTGTCGTTAACCAGAAATTCATTGCAAGCGGTGAACTGCTTGACGTTCCGGTCGTACAGGTTGACCGAGTGATTGAAGTGCCCATTGGCGCTGGCGATGACGCCGGCGGCATTGGCCGTGGCGTTGGCCATGGCATAAACCGCGTCGCCGCCGAGCTTTTGCGTCCCATCGCGGCTGACGCGGAGGATATAGGCGCCATCGTGGACGTTGCTGCTCAGATACACGTTGCCGTCGCGGCCGACGGTGAGCACCGCCTCCGCACAGTTGAACTTCGGATCCTCGCGCGAGATTGTGCGCGTCAGTTCCACGGCCTGCAAGGAGTTGACGACAGTGAGGAGGATCGTCGCCAGGTTCATCGCAACCACGGCCAATGTCGTCAGCGTCTTCATCATGTGCTTTGCCATTCTCGGCAGTCTCCAAGTTCGTTTTTTGAGTAGTTGTTCGCCGGGTTCTTGCCCTCGTCCTGCCTGGCGAAAGCTGTCAGCGCGGGCGGCGGGACAAACATGCCCCCATAACCGTCTTATGATAGTTAGGTGGCTCGCAACTTGCCAGTTGGCGAGCCGATTCCGATGAAATCTGGCGATCAGTCCGGTATAATGGCGGCAACCCCTGACAGGAAATCGCCATGATCCGTGCCGCTCTTTCTTGGAGAGCCACCCGAACAACTTCGTCAATGAAAGCGTGCAAGCCGGGACGAAGGGCCTCAAGTACGCCGCCGCGAAGGGGCTGGGCGTGATCGTCATGGAGCCGTTTCTGATGGTGCCAGCAACATCGACCATGCTCAACGCCGATCAGCGAAAGGACGAAAGCGAGTTACGACCATGCCCAGACTCAGCGCCGGTCTTCTGATGTACCGCATCAAGGATGGAGTCCTTCAAGCTCTCCTGGCCCATCCTGGCGGTCCTTACTTCGTCAATAAGGACGATGGGGCCTGGTCGATCCCCAAGGGCGAACCGGACAGCGACGAGAATTTGCTCGTCACCGCCCAACGGGAATTCGAGGAGGAGACGGGCGTGAAACCGCAGGGGCCGTTCCTGCCGCTCAAACCCGTCCAGCAGAAAGGCGGAAAGATCGTTCATGCCTGGGCCTTCAAGGGTGACTGCGATCCGGCTGCCATCAAGAGCAACACATTCATGCTAGAATGGCCGCCGAAGTCCGGGCGGCAGCAGGAGTTTCCCGAAATCGACCGGGCCGAGTTCTTCGATCTGGCGACGGCAAGGATAAAGATCAAGGCGGGGCAGGAAGCGTTGATCGAGGAGCTTGCAACAATTGTGGCAAATCGGTAGATTCGGAGGAAGCGGAAATGCCGAAGGCAGTTCATCCCTGTATTGCGTGTTGCGTGATTAGTGTTCTCTTCTGTAGTAGCACCGGGGTCAGACGTTAACAGCTAACTGAGTTAGCTGTTAAAGTCCGACCCCGGTGGAACAGGTGGAACACGCGGGAACGTCCGCGGGGAATGTCAGAGCGTGAATGCCGGGCCAAGAAACGATCAACGGGACGAGCCAAGTGTTTCTTAGCCCGTCCCGTGCGCGTTTCCGCTGGGATTTTCAATCGCTGGGGAGCTTTCAGGTTCCCCATCCCGCCAAGACCAGGTCCGCCGCGGTTTCGGCGGTCAGGTGGGCCTTGGTCCCGAGTTCGGCTGCCGCCCCGGTCCCGAAGGAGTTGGTGGTGAAGTTCTGCGAGATGAAGGCCGAGTTGGCGGTGAACAGGCCGTAGTACCCGCCTTCAGGAACATACCCCGAAGCCGTGATTCCCCACGGGTTGTAGACCTCGAAGGGTTGGCTCGACGAGGCGTTGTAGTTGACCAGTGCATAGCAGTGGCTGGCCACGATGTACTGGCTCACCGGGGTGCTCGTGCACAGGCAGACGAGTTGGCCGCTGTCCCAGGCGGAGACGATGTTGCTGGGATTGATGGCGTAGTCGCCCGCCGGCTTCCCGGTAATGGCGCCCAAGGCCCAGGACGGCCAGCCGTCGTTCAGGGCGGCGTACGAGTCCGAGCCCGGGTTGCCGGTGGTCACATAACCTTGCCCGTTGGCCTCGGCGTAGGCCTTTTCGGCCAGGGCCACCCACAGGACGCCATTTTGGGGCTGGTCGTAATAGGTGCCGCCGGAGGGCAGCTCCGTGTCCACGACGACGTACTTGGCTACTCCGTTGTCGAAGAAGCGGACCGTGTACAGGCCGACCTTGGTTCCGTTTTCCATGGCGGTGCCATCGGAAGTGAACATGTTGCGAATGTCCTGCGGGTCGCGAGCCGCCACTTCGGCCAGGCTGGCCAGCAACCAGCAGTCGCCCATCGCGCCCTGCTGAACGTCCGTGTAGACCGGCCCGTTCTTGCCGAAGAGCGTGCCGCTGACGTTGGAATAGGCCGTATCCGCCGCGGGATGGTCCACCAGGGTCGTGGCACTGACTGCCTTGGACGTGCCCGATCCATAAGCATTCTCGGCAATCACCTCGAACTGGTAGGTGGTGAGGACACTCAAGCCGCTGACCTGGTAGCTGGTGGCGCCGCTACCCAGGCTGGCGATTTGCGCCCAGTGGCCCAGCCCCAGCACCGGCAGTTTGAGGTCGGGGGCGGAAGCGCGCAGAATTGGTCGGGTGGAGATCCACTCATCGACCACGTAAGTGCTCGCGTTGAAGTCGGCGGTCCACGTCAGGTTGATCTGCGACGCGGAATACGGCGTGGCCGTAAGCGTCGGGGCGGCCGGGGGCAACCTGAGAGGGTTGATGATGATGGGGGAAACAATCTTGAGACTGGGGGCGGCACCGAGGGCTTTGATCCCGGCGGGTGCCGTGGCCAGACCGCCTCCGAGCTGGTTCGTCCCTGCGAACAGGGCAGGGGCCAGGAGCTGGTCGATGTCATGCGTGCCGACATTGCCGATCGGGTTGGCGGACATCATCACCCGCGACTCCATGTGTTCGATGCTCAGCCGCCGGTCTGGTTTCCGCGACGAGACTTTGCGGGACGACAGTTTGCGATTTCCATGCGGGCCCTTGCGGCCGGCAAACACTTTTCCATTCATGCGATCCAAGAAAGACATTATTGATCTCCTTCATCTGAGGTTTTTGTTCGTGGGCGGTCACTCGACCATCTCTCGTAAGCGGCGGGGCCAACAAGCCCCGTCACTCTCTCATACGCGGACCGATGGAGGTTGCAACAAGCCGATCTGGAAATTTCGCGAGAAGATTTTTGGGGACCAAGAAACGATCCACGGGACGGGTCAAGCGTTGCTTGGGCTCGTCCCGCGCGCGTTTTCGCTTGGATTTGTGATTTCTGGGCGGCTTTCCGGGCATGGTTCAAACCAGGGTAACACTTCCGTGGCCGGGTTCTGTAGGGAACGGACTCCGTGCCGTTCTGAAACACGCGGAACGGCACGGAGTCCGTTCCCTACAGAACCTCGCAATGTGTTACGCTGCCGGCCCACAAGTTGAACCAAGCGGCTTTCCGGCGTCCTATCCTGCCGCGGGGAGCCAAAGGTCGCACGTGGTACCGCAAGCGCTACCCCACCGAATCACGAAACTGCTCGTTTGTTCACAGCCAAGCCCCCACTTACGGCTATGCGCCACTCTGAATCACTGGCGGATCTCCGCCGTTTTGCCTGCCTCACGGGCGGATTAGACGCAATTAACTATGATTTTGCCTGATTATCCTGGCAAAAAACTTGACGGATTTTTCGGCATCGGGTAGAATCATGCCCATCTCGGTAAAGCGACTTGCTCATGCGCAAGTTCGTTCGCCACCGAGCGGGCTGTAATCTGTTTTGCAGCCCTTCACGCAAAACCCAGATTCACGCAGGCAGCGCAAACACCTGAGCCGTCCCTCCGCAGCAGCGCAACTCGTTGCGAGAGTTGTTTTCGTTCTGAGTGCGCCCGGCGGCTCGATACGAAGACTCTCAAGGGAGTCTGGCATTGTGCGCCAGTCTTGGCTGGTCTGGTTTTCCTTGAATGATTCCGTGGCGGGTGCTGCGCCGAATCAGGCGGCAGTGATCGCGGCCTTCCAGCAAGGGCAGATGGAACATGCGCGCAATCCTCGGTTATTCCCCCTGGGCTTGTGAAATTCGCCGATTGATCGGACGGGCCGCCAATGTTCAATCCACCGTCTTGATTGTGGGCCCGACTGGGACGAGTAAGGAGTTGATCGCGCAGGCCATCCACCAGCAGGGCCGCCGAGCAGCCGGTCCAATGGTTGCCGTCGACTGCACTTCCATGCTCAAAACCCGCGCACCGCCTCCGATAATCTACTCGGCATCGTGGTTCCTGAACCGACGCGCCTTTGTGAGAAACATGAAACTTCTTCCCCCTTTTCGCTTGTCCACCTTTTACAAGGAGTCCGAAAATGATCCGAACCCTGACCGTACTGCTGATCGTATCGCTGCTGCTTGCAGCGAGCAACATCCAGGCCGATTCGCTGCAAACCTACGACCAAACTGTGACCTCTGGTTATGACTACGGCACAGTTTCCTTGCCCGCGTTCGATCCGGCGTTAGGTACGTTACAGTCTGTCGAGTTGTAGGAGACGGCTACCATCACCCCCAGCTATAACATCACTTCTAACGGCTATTATCCTGAAAGTGTCGACTATTACGCAACCTGTGACCTCACTTTCGCGGGACCGGGATCTCTCTCGCCCCTGATCTCCGTTCAGAACGCAACGGAGAATGTGTTTTTTCCACAAACATATCTTACTCAAACTGACTTGATTAACGGGCCATCGGCGCAGAATTCTACCGCAAGCCAGTCGTCCTCTGATCCCTCGGTCTTGGCGGATTACTACGGCGTGGGAAACCTCAATTTCAATCTCGAACCCGGCGTTGGTGTTACGTTAAACGCGAGCGTCCCGGGATTTGTCTATTATACAGACACGCATTCCGCTTATTCTGGCGATTTCTCAGTCACCTACGATTATGTAGCAGCGACCCCCGAACCCTCCACCCTCGCGCTCTTGGGCGCGGCACTGCTGGGACTTGGGGTAGTTTATCTGCGGCGGCGTGGGGCGAAGGTTTGACGACCGCCGACTCCAACGCATGTCGGCACCGCCGCCTTTGCACGGAGGCGGCAGCGCAAGACAACATTATGTTGTCGTCGAGCGACGACCTTCGCTCGGAATCCGTAGACACGGAAGCTGTGGGCGTTGGATTGGTCGCTTGCCAATCCAGATCACAATCGTCGGCCTGTCGCTGACGAGGTTCCGGCAGGCATGAAGAGGTAGGTACCCCCATGAAAGATGATCGTTGATCAACCAGGAAGAGGAAAAGAATATGCGTTGGTTTATGGGTTTGATGGTCGCTGCGCTGCGGATCTCCGCAGGAAGCCTGATTCTTCTCGCCTCGTTCGCAACCCATAGCCAAGCTCTTACGACGCTGGCCTCGTTCAACGGCGGCAACGGCGAAAATCCCATTGCCGGGCCGACGCTGGCCGGCAACACGCTGTACGGGACGACCGTGCTCGGCGGCGCGAATGGGGACGGTACGGTCTTCAGCCTCATCGTGGGCGGCGGCAGTCCCACCGTGCTGGCCTCGTTCAACGGCAGCAACGGCGAAAATCCCCAGGCCAGCCTGACGCTGGCCGGCAACACGCTGTACGGGACGACCGTGTCCGGCGGCGCGAATGGGGACGGCACGGTCTTCAGCCTCCCCGTGGGCGGCGGGAGTCCCGCCGTGCTGACCTCGTTCAACGGCAGCAACGGCCAAACTCCCTCTGCCAATCTGACGCTCGCCGCCAACACGCTGTACGGGACGACCTGGGCCGGCGGCACGAATGAGGACGGCACGGTCTTCAGCCTCCCCCTGAGCGGCGGGAGTCCCAGCGTGCTGGCCTCGTTCAGCGGCGGTAACGGCCAAGCTCCCTATGCCGGCCTGACACTCGCCGGCAACACGCTGTACGGGACGACCGTGGTCGGCGGCGCGAATGAGGACGGTACGGTCTTCAGCCTCCCCGTGGGCGGCGGGAGTCCCAGCGTGCTGGCCTCGTTCAACGGCAGCAACGGCGAAGGGCCCTGGGCCGGCCTGACGCTCGTCGGCAACACGCTGTACGGGACGACCGTGGGCGGCGGCGCGAATGGGGACGGCACGGTCTTCAGCCTCCCCCTGAGCGGCGGGAGTCCCACCGTGCTGGCCTCGTTCAACGGCAGCAACGGCGCAAATCCCTATGCCGGCCTGACGCTCGTCGGCAACACGCTGTACGGGACGACCGTGGGCGGCGGCGCGAATGGGGACGGTACGGTCTTCAGCCTCCCCCTGGGCGGCGGGAGTCCCAGCGTGCTGGCCTCGTTCAACGGCAGCAACGGCGCAAATCCCTATGCCGGCCTGACGCTCGTCGGCAACACGCTTTACGGGACGACCAAAGCCGGCGGCGTGAATGGGGACGGTACGGTGTTCGCGCTGCCGCTCAATCCCTGGCACGTTGCCGGAGGCGGAAGCTGGGCGGCCGCCGCCAACTGGGCCTCTGCGGGACTGCCCGATGGCGTCAACAACTGGGCCGACTTCAGCCAGCAGACGCTCGCGGCCAACGCTACGGTCACCCTCGACGGCAGCCACACCATCGGCAACCTCGTCTTCGGCGACCAAGGAAACGCCTACAACTGGACGCTGGCCGCGGGCAGCGGTGGCACGCTGACCCTCCAGGTGTCAGCGGGCGCGCCCGCCATCACCGTCAACAACCGGACGGCCACGATCAGCGCCGTGCTGGCCGGCAACCAGGGGCTTACGACGGGTGGCGCCGGCACGCTGGTCCTGACGGCCTCGAATACCTACAGCGGCGGCACGACCGTCAGTGCCGGCACGCTGCAGCTTGGCGACGGCCTGGCCAGCAACGGCTCCGTGCAGGGCAACATCCTCGACAACGCCGTTCTGGTCTTTGCCAACCCCATGCCGCAGACCTACTCCGGGTCTGTCAGCGGCAACGGCTCCCTGACGAAACTCGGCGGCGGCTTGCTTGTTCTCAGCGGCAGCAGCGCGCACAGCGGCGGCACGACGGTCTCCGCAGGCACGTTGCAACTGGGAGACGCAGTCGCCGACAATGGCTTCCTGCAGGGCAATATTACGAACGACGCCACGTTGGCGTTCGCCAACCCGTCGGCCCAGACATTCGCCGGCACGATCAGCGGCGGTGGCGGCGTGGTGAAGACCGGCAGCGGGACGGAAACCCTCACCGCGGCGAACACCTACCTTGGGCCGACCACGGTCAGCGGCGGTGTGCTGGTCCTCCAAGGCGCGACGCAATCGAGTTCCCTGACCGCCGCCAGCGGCGGCACGCTGCAACTCGCCGGCATCACCGTCAATTTGGGCTACCAGTCGCTGACGGCGCAGAGCGGCGGGGCGGTGCAGTACAACGCCGCCACGATCGACGGCGGCTACCTCCGCGGCCCCGGCGTCCATGCGACGCTGCCCGGCGGCACGAGCAGCTTAAATGGCGTGACCGCCTACAACAGTACCGTCTTCCAGCAAAACGGCACGGACAACTTCACGAATTTCACCAGCGGCGGGCAGGTCGCCAATAACGCTACGCTGAACTGGAACGGCGGCGTGAACGCCAGCAGCGGCCAACTCAACGTCAATGCCGCTTGCAATGTGCAGGACTGGACCAGCAACGGCGTGGTCACGGTCAACAGCGGCGGCACACTCAATAATTCCGTCAGCGACATCGTCTTCGGGGGCGGGAGCCGAACGACGATCGATCCCGGTGGGCAACTCAACGCCAATAGCGATGGCAGCGGTAGTGCCATCGACTTGGACGGGGCCTTGTTGGTGAATAACGGCACGGTGACCGGAACCACGAACGTCTACTACGGCTCGTTGGCCCAGGGCTCCGGAACGTACGGTTCCGTGAACGTGTACAACGGTGGGGCCTTCAAGCCCGGCAACAGCCCCGGAACGGTCACGACAGGACCGGTGACATGGAACTCCGGCGGGCAGTACCTCGTCGAGATCAACGACGCAACGGGCACGGCCGGGACAAACTGGAACCTGTGGAACGTCAACGGCCTGCTTGGGATCACGGCGGGAACGACCCCCAACAGCCAGTTCACCCTGGTACTGGAGTCGTATAGCGGCGGCGTTCCGGGGTTGGCGATGGACTTCGACGATACGATCAACCAAGAATGGTTGATCGCCGACGCCAGTGACGGGATTAGCGGATTCGATCCGGCCGAGTTTACGGTCAATACGACCGCCTTTGCCAACAACCTGAATGGCGGCCATTTCAGCGTTGCCAAAGAGGGCAACCAGGTTTTCCTGACCTTTGCGGTTCCCGAGCCTTCGAGCCTTGCATTGCTCGCCGCCGGCGCCATGGCGCTTGTCGGCTGCGGTTGGCGACGGCGACGGGCGACGAAAAGAACTGCGTAGCCATTCACAGGCTCACAGTCACAGTTATAGTAGCCGTATGACGGGGTGATAAACGGACGACTGTAACGAGCCAGCCCCGGCATTTTGGAGATCCTGGGTTTGCAGGGATTCTCGGGGCACGGCCACCTCTTGATCTTGTTCGGATCGCGTGAGGTTGGTATCGTACCGCCCCATGATCCTGTCAAGAACTAGCCCGGGTTCTGAAAGCAAGTCGCTGGCGCGTCGCCTTGCCGCGATGGAGGAGAAACTGGCTGCGGCGGAAGCAAAGCTGGCTGCGGCATCCGCTCGGCTTGGGCTGCTGGAAGAAGAGAACGTACGTCTGCAGCAGGAAAACGAGCAACTCAAACGCCGGTTGGCGGCGGCCCGCAAGAACTCGTCCACTTCCTCTAAGCCGCCTTCCAGTGATATCGTCAAGCCGCCCAAGCCTCCGCGCAAGGACGGTAAAAAACGCAATCGTGGCGGACAGCCGGGCCATGAACAACACCTGCGGACGCCGTTTCCCGACGAGGCCATCGATAACCTCGTGACCTATACGCTCGATTGTTGCCCCGATTGCGGCGGCTCACTCCGCCCTTCCCCGTATGCGGCCGAGGTGCAACAGGAGGTGGAAATCGTCGCCACCCCGACCATCGTCAGCGAACACCAAGCGTTGGCTTATTGGTGCAATCGCTGTGGGAAACTCCATGCAGCGTCCCTGCCCGAAGCGGTGCGGAAGGCGGGCCTTTTAGGCCCACGAATGACGGCCCTGGTGGCCTTCATGAAGGGTGTCTGCCACGCCTCCTTCTCCACCATCCGGAAGTTCCTTCGCGACGTGGTGCGGGTGAACGTCTCCCGCGGCTACTTGGCCAAGTTGATCGACAAGGTGAGCGAGGCGTTGGCCCCCTCCTATGCGGAGTTGTTCGTGCGGCTGCCCGACGAGGCCGTGCTGAACATCGATGAGACGGGGCATAAGGAAAACGGCGAAAGATTCTGGACTTGGTGCTTCCGCGCCGCTCTACACGTTGTTCCGTATCGACAAGTCGCGTGGCTCGAAGGTGCTGGTGGAGGTGTTGGGCGAGGAGTTCAACGGCGTGTTGGGCTGCGATTATTTCAGCGCCTACCGCAAGTACATGCGAGAGTTCGGCGTGCTGGTTCAGTTCTGCATGGCCCATCTGATCCGCGATGTGAAATTCCTGCTGACTCTGCCCCGCCGTGAGGACCAGGCTTATGGCCAACGGTTGCGCAACGCGCTGCGCGGCCTGTTTGCCGTAATCCACGGCCGCGGAACAATGACTGCGGCGGGCTTTCAGCAGGCATTGGCTGCCGCTCGTCAACACGTGTTGAGGACAGCCCTGACCGGCGTGCCGGACACGAAACATGCCCGTAACATGGCCAAACGCTTCCGCGAACACGGGGAAGCCTATTTCCGCTTCATTACGACACCCGGCATCGCCCCAACCAACAATCTGGCGGAACAAGCGATGCGTTTTGTGGTGATCGACCGGCACATCACCCAAGGAACACGCAGCGAGAAAGGGCGCCGATGGTGCGAACGGATCTGGACAGCAATTGCCACCTGTGCCCAACAGGGTTGCGCGGTGTTTCAGTTCTTGCTTGACTCTGTCCAAGCCTATCTCTCCGGTACTTCGCCGCCTTCGCTCCTGCCGTCCGGCCCCTGACGGCGCTCTCACCGCTTAACTTCCTCTATCATGTCAGTGGCCATTTGACCACGCTCTGTCACTACGTGAATCGCTACAGAACTGCAAAGCCGGTTGCCTTCGACCAACAAGATCCGCCCATCATTCCCTTCCCCTCCTTTCAAGTGGTTGGCGTTGGCGGCACGCCGAACGTCTTCAGCGTGCCAATACCTCGACGAAAGGCCTCGGCAGCTCTTATTCGCACGAAAACGTGCTAAAACTCGTCCCAAATTGGAGCACCAAACTGTTTGACAGATTTGTAGCGATTTGGTAGGCTACTCTTACTTACGGTGAAGGACCATGCCATGCAGGTTCTTTGCCAAAGCGGGCTGCAATCTGTTTTGCAGCCCTTCACGCAAAACCCATATCATAGGCAGCGCAGTACCCGAGCCTCCGTCCGCAGCAGCGCAACTCCGGCGGGAGTTGTTTTCGTCTCCGTGCGTCTGGTGGCTCAACACGAAGACTCTCAAGGGAGTCTGGCACTGCGCGCCCTTCTTGGCTGAGTCGGGTTTCCCTTGAGTGTTTCTGTGGCGGGTGCTGCGCACTGTTGGAGTTGCGGTCGGCCTGCGCGACCTGGACGTGGATGCGACCACCATGCTTACCTTGCTTGAAGGGACAGCAGATGTTTGACAAGACGATGGTGCGAGGATTGTTAACGGTGGCTTTCGTGGCGACACTGCTTGGCGGGTCGGCCCACGGCAGCCTGATTGCTTATGACGGTTTTGCCTACCCTGTGGGATCGAGCCTGGCAGGCCAGAACGGTGGCCAAGGGTTTTCCGGGGCATGGTATGAAGGCGGTTATAACGTGTCGGAAGCGCTAACCACCGTGGGCAGCGGTTCGCTGACCTACCCGTTGCTGGCAACCACGGGCAACGAGTTGACTACCCCCGCCACGTCCTACCTTAACGGGGTTGCGCGGAATCTTTTCAGCCCCATTTCATCGGGGACCGTTTATCTCAGTTGCCTGTTGTGCCCTGAGGGCACATTGGGCCAAGGCAACGGCGGTGGCTTCTTTGGTATTTACCTGCACGGCAGCCTGAACGACCTGTTCATGGGCACCGGTTCAGCCCTCCCTTACTCGATCAGCCTGCGAGGCGGCGCCGACAGTGTCTTGTCAACCAGCCCGGAGGTGGTCGGCCAAACCGAGTTCCTCGTGCTCAAGGCCCAGCTACAGCCGTCTGGAAACAACGTCTTCACTCTGTACACTGACCCGACGCCAGGTGCTGCTCAGCCTTCCACGGGCACTGTGATAAACAACGTCGGCATCGGCACCCTGTCGAGTCTGGTCATCTATTCGGGCGGGGCTTTCAGCATGGGCGCGTTGCGCGTCGGTACGACCTACGCCGACGTGACCCCGCCAGCCACCTCCTGGGCCGCGGCAGTGAGCGGCAGTTGGAGCAACACGGGCAACTGGACCGGAGGGGTACCCAACGCCATCGGCGCAGGGGCCGCGATCAATGTCTCGACCACGGCCGCGCTGACGATTACCCTTGACGCCCCGCAGACGCTCGGCGCACTGCTGTTGGGCAATTCGGGCGCGGCCGGAGTCGGCTATACTCTCAATGGCGCGGGAAGCAACACGCTGACCTTGAACAATTCGGGCAACGGCGCCACGATCACGGTGACCGACGGCAAGCATGCCATCAACGCACCGCTGGTGTTGAACGATAACCTCACGGTGAACAACAGCGCGTCGCTGACCCTCGACGGCGTGATCGCCAACGGCGCCAACGGCCCCATGGGCATCACCGTGTCCGGCGGCCTGCTGGCGCTGGCGGCTGGCAACACCTACAGCGGCAACACGACGATCAGCGGCGGTACCGTGACGCTGGCCCATCCCCTGGCGGTCCAAAACAGCACCGTCAACGTGACGAACAGCGGCACTCTCAGTTTCGCTGCGGGGAACATCAGCCCGACCCTGGGCGGTCTGGCGGGCGCCGGCAACATCGCGCTGGCGACGGCTGCCGCGGAGCCCGTCACGCTGAACGTGGGCAACAACGGGCAGAACACAACCTACGGCGGCATCCTACGCGGCGCCGGCGGCCTGACCAAGCAGGGTCCCGGCAGCTTGACGCTGACTGCTCCCAGTACCTACAGCGGTCCCACCCTCATCAGCGGCGGTGTGCTGGCGACACTAGGCCCACAGCCTTCAATCGCCGCGAAGACGGCGACCGGTGTTGCGTCCGGGTCTGGAGCCAGCTACGATGGATCGCTCGGTTACGACTTCACGACGACCGTCCCGATCTATATCACGGAGCTGGGCGCATGGGATAATGGCTACGCAACGTCAGTGCCGCTGAACGTGTCCCACATGGTGAGTATCGACACGACCGGCGGTTCTCCGCTCGCCAGTTTCACCGTGGGCACTACCTCGCCGTTGAATGGTGAGTACCGTTTTGCCACGCTGACCACGCCTTATCTACTTTCGCCCGGCACTTACGAGATATGGAGCGATCACTTCGCCGCCGACGATTACCCGAGAAACTGTTCGTCCGGGGTCGACGCCGGCGTGACGGGCGTCACGTTCGCCAGCAACAGCTTCTACGGCAGCGACGGGTCAATGCCCACAAATTCGGACAGCGTCGTCTACCGGCCCGTGAGCTTTGCCTTTTCGACCAGTGTCGCTAACAACCTCCTGCCCAACACGCCGCTGATGATCGCGGCCGGCTCGACGTTTGACCTTGGCGGCGAGAACCAGGCGGTGGCCTCGCTGGGCGATAACGGCAGCGGCGGCAGCGTCATCAACAGCAGTTCCGCTGCTTCCGTCCTGACTCTCAGCCCAACCGGCGGTTCGACCACATTCAGCGGGATGATCCAAGGCGGCGGCACGCTGGGCGCGATCAGGCTGGTGATGAGCGGCAGCGGCACGCAAGTGCTTGCCGGCAGCAGTACCTATACCGGCCCAACCACGATCAACGGCGGAAAGCTCGTGGTCAACGGCTCACTGGCCAGCGCAGTGACGGTCCAAAGCGGCGGAACTCTCGGCGGCACGGGCCATCTCAGCAGCGGCACGGTCAGCACCGGCGGCTACATTGCTCCAGGTAATTTGCCGCAGGGCTTGAGCTTCAGCGGCGGCCTGCTCTTGGCTTCCGGGGCCGAGATGGACTACGCACTCGATACGCCTTCCACCAGCGACGAGATCGCTTGCGGCAGCCTGATTGTCGGCAGCCCGATTGGTTTTTCCAATTTCGATTTCACGTGGACGGCCAATTTCGCGCCCGGCACGTACAACTTGATCGAGGCCGGCTCGCTCCCTATCGGCAGCCTGGGCAACAGCACGAGCGGCACGATCGACGGCTACTCGGCCACGCTGGCCGTGCAACGCAACGACATAGTGCTCAATGTTGTGCCGGAGCCGGGGACGCTGGCGCTGCTTGGCGCCGGTGCCCTGGGCCTGCTGGGCTACGGTTGGCGTCGTCGCAGGGCAGCAAGAACCGCGAAGCCAGCGGCCTTCGACCGACCCCACGCCCCAGCCATCCTATCTTTCCCCTCGCGTTCGTCCCCGGCGAGCGCGGCACGGCGGGCAGCTTGATCGAGCGCGGCGGGCGGCGAGGTGCCAGGGGCCTGCTGCTTGCGATAGGTAAAGGAAAGCTCGGTCACAGCGCGCGTCGTGCCGTCGCTGCTGAAGTCGAGCATTGTGGCCCGCCTCCCGCGGTACGCGTCGAAAGCAAGAGCAAGGATGGAACGTGGCTTGACCTTGTTTCGCAACCGACTGGCCCTACCCTCTCCTGGGCCAGAATTCGGTCATTCCCCCATCCAATAGAGTTGGTTTCCGCAGGAAAATTCGATCCGCCCCCCCGTTGGTTCTATTGAACCCAGAATTGTGGGGTGTACTGTGGTAGGTATCGTAGCCGACGGAAAACCAGCGCCCGGTGATGGTTCTCGGAATGGTTGGCGTCCGCGGGGCGATGGCATCGTCTGGCGCTGTGGGCTCGTGAAGCCCTGCGCGTTGCCCTGAGTCGACGAAACGACCTCACCTCTTTTCAGGAGACCGATCATGGAAACCATCTTGCGAACGCACCTCGGAAAGAACTCTCTGGCCGTCGCCGCGATATTCTTCGCCGCCATGGCATCGACCTCGATCGCCCGCGGTCAGTACACCTGGGTCAAAAATATTACCGGAGCGGGTGGATCCCCTGGCTATTTTACGGATCCTGTGGGTGTGGCAGTCAGCGCCAGCGGGCAGGTCTATGTGGGAGATACTGGGACCGAATTCCAGGCGTTCAACAGCAACGGCGTTTATCAGTTTACCTCTACCGGCGCGAACCCCATGCTTTCCGAGGCTAACGGCGTGGCAGTCAGCCCCGTAACGGGACTGATTTACGTCGCCAATTCTCTTAATGGCGGCGGCATCGAGGAGTTCAGCAGCAGCGGCCAGTATCAGTTGTCCTTCGGCACTTCCCAACTAAACTATGCGCGTGGCGTGGGGGTCGACGCCAACGGCAACATCTATGGGGTTAACACCAATGGCAACTCCGTCTTAGTGTTCAACAGCAGTGGCGTATACCAAAATTCCCTCAGCGGCACTTCGTTATCCCAGCCTTGGGGCATTGCGTTCGGCCCCAATGGCAACATCTATGTGGCCAACGCCATGAACGACCGTATCGCCGTGTTCAACAGCAGTGGCGTGTATCAGTCATCTTTCGGCACCGCTGGCAGCGGAAACGGCGACTTGAACTTTCCAAGCAACGTGGCGGTCAGCGCCAACGGCAACGTCTACGTCGCCGATCAGGGTAACGGCCGCATCGAGGAGTTCAATAGCAACGGGCAGTACGTGACGTGCTTCGGCAGTCCGGGATCAGGAAACGGCCAATTCAACAGTCCGACCGGCGTGGCGGTTAGCCCCACGGGCGAGATCTTCGTTGCCGATAGCAACAACAAACGCATCGAGAAGTTTTTCGCTCTTAACGAGTGGGTTTCCGGATCGCCTCACTTCGACACCGCCGCGGTGGGCTACGGCCAACTCCTCGGCGCATCGCTTACCATGAACGCGAACCAAGGCCTCCAAGTCGACGGCGCAATGACCATCCAAGCCGGCGGCTCGCTAACGACCCTGGGTGGAAATATCACGGCCGGTTCCTTCACGAACAGCGGCACCTATTCGGTCAATGGCGGCACGGTGAGCGTCACCGGCAACCCGATCACGCTGGTGAACAACGGCACGATGACGCTCAACGGCGGCGCCGTGTCGGCGGGCTTGCTGATGAACAACGCGACGCTGACGCTCAACGGCGGCAACGTGCTGGGCTCGCTGACGAACTATTATGGCGCCAGCATGACCGCGAACGGGAGCGTGGCGGGCAACTTCGTCAACCAGGGTACACTCACGCAGAGCGGCCCTCTCTCGGTCGGCGGCGGCTTTACGAACTTGGGGACTGCCACCATCGCCGCCGGCGGGCAGTTGCTGCCGGCCGCCGTGACGAACACCGGCACCGTGAATGTCAACGGCGGAGCGATCGTCGACGGGGGCACTTTCACGAACGAGAGCACTGTGAATGTCAACGGCGGCAGCATCGTGAGCACGGGCAATTTCTTGAACTACGGCCTGGTGGCGCTCAACGGCGGCCTCATCACCTCCGGCGGCGGGAATTTCACCAACCTGGCCACCGGCGCCATCCGCGGTGACGGCACGATCGCCATACCCTTGACCAACCAAGGCGGCCTGATCTACGCCACGGGAGGCAATGGCCTGACCGTGTCCTCGTTCGCCGCCAATCAGGGCGGCGGTCAGCTTTGCGTCGCTGACGGCGATTCGCTCACTGTCTGGGCGCAGATCGGCAGCAGCTTCACGAACGAATCCAGCATCGTCTTGCAGGGCCCCAATGCGGCCTTCAACGGCAGCACGATCGTCAATTTCGGCACGATCTCGGGCCAGGGACGCATCACGGATACCATCACGAATTACGGCACGGTCACCGCCAGCGGCGGCCAGTTGGCGCTCGCCGGCCCTGCGAACTACAATCAGGGCAGCATCGAGTCGGCCGCCGGCACAAGCATCGTCGACACGCAGGGCCTGGCGAGTAATAACGGGCTCATCGCGCTTACCGGCGGATCGTTCGACAACAGCGGCAACACCATGTCCAACGGCGGCTCGATCCTTGGCAACGGCAGCTTCTCGACGGGCGGACTTACCAACGTTGACACGGTGACCCTCTCGGACGGCAATTCGAGCATCTTCGGCCCGGTGATCAACGCCTCCGGCGGAACGATCACCACCATGGGCACAAGCGCCACCGTCATCAGCTTCTATGGCGCGGTGACGAACTCTTCAACCTCAGCGGGTGGCAAGGGCGGCGTCAATCCCCCCGGCTATATCTACGAAAACGGGATCACGGTCCGCTACTTGGGCGGGTACAGCGGCGGCGGCATCCTCATTGCCGACCCGTCCACTACCTACTTCACCGGCCTGGCGGTGGGGACCTCCGGCCTAGTGCAGGGCGGCGCGGGCGACCAATTCTTCGTCACCGCCCCGTGTACCAACGCCGGCACGATCGACCTGGGCGGCAACAGCTCGATGCTGGTGCAGAACGGCGGGACGCTCACGCAGACTTCCGGCGTGCTGGAGGTGGGCGCCAGCGGCACGCTCACGGCCGGGGCCGTCGAGATCAACGGCGGCACGCTCTTGGCGGACGGCCGGCTGGCTACCATCACTGCCAGCCTGCTTTACGCCAGTCCCTCGGCCAGCACCTATCAGGGCATTCTGGCCGGCGCGGGCAAGTCGCTTACCCTGGACAACCCAGCCGCGCTGTTGATCCTCAGCGGGTCGAGCAACAGCTACACGGGCGGCACGTATGTCGAGGCCGGAACCTTGGAAATCACCAGCGCCGGTGCCGTGCCCGGCGGGACGAGCTTGACCGTGGGCAATGGCGGGGCATTCGTCTTCGATCCCTCGCTGGCCGCAGCGCCGGTTGCGAACTCGGCCGCTGCGGCTGCCGTGCCCGAGCCAGGAACGCTGGTGCTGCTCGCCGCTGGTGCTCTTGGTCTTCTCGGCTACGGTTTGCGGCGGCACAGGGCAGCGAGACCTGCAAAGCCATCAACCCTCCACCAACAAGACGCCCCCGCCATCCTCTCCTTCCCTTCGCATTCGTCCCAGGCGAACGCGGCACGGCGGGCAGCTTGATTGAGCGGCGAGCGGGCGGGGGTGCTGTCGGCCTGCTTGCCTGCGCGTGACAACGGCGGCGGTCATTGCGAGAAGCGAGGCAAAGCTAAAGAAAAAGTCCTACCGTGTGCCGCCCAAGGCGGCAGACATCCGGGCGCACATAGGATAGAACACGCCTGCCTGGATACCGGCCCAAACCCGCTCGATGATCCGCTTCGATCGATCTGCTGCGGGTCGGCCGGCACGTCATGGATCTCGATCGAAGCGGCCCCCACCTTTCTAGTGGTTGGCGTTGGCGGCACGCCGAACGTCTTCAGCGTGCCAATACCTCGACGAAAGGCCTCGGCAGCTCTTATTCGCACGAAAACGTGCTAAAACTCGTCCCAAATTGGAGCACCAAACTGTTTGACAGATTTGTAGCGATTTGGTAGGCTACTCTTACTTACGGTGAAGGACCATGCGATGCAGGTTCTTTGCCAAAGCGGGCTGCAATCTGTTTTGCCGCCCTTCACGCAGAACCCATATACGTAGGCAGCGCAAGCACCTGAGCCATCCATTCGCAACAGCACAGCTCCCTGCGAGAGTTGTTTGTCTGAGTGCGTTCTGGTAGCTCAACACGAAGACTCTCAAAGGGAGTCTAGCACTGCGCCGCCGTTCTTGGCTGGGTCTGGTTTCCCTTGAGCGTTTTCCGTGGCGGGTGCTGCGCGGTTGATCGCAACGGGTGTAATTGGTGAAGATATGGAACGAATTACAAAACACGGTAACTTGCTGCTTGCTCTGGTGGGCGTGGCCATTTGGGCTAGCCCCGCCGCCGCCCAAATATTTACGACCGTAGACGAGCCGCCGCCAAGCGGCTCAAGCGGCGGCACCATCCTTACCAACATTGCCGGCAACACTATCCTCGGGTACTTTGGGTCACAAGTTCCTGAAAATGGTTCCGCGCAGGGCTTTGTGTACAATGGCTCAACATTCACGCCGTTCAGTGATCCATTGGGGGTAGCCACGGTTCCTTACGGCATCAGCGGCAACATCATTTCGGGGCTCTATTTTAATAATGGCAATGTCAGTTACCCGTTCTTTTACAACGGCTCGGCGTTTTCAACGGTGAGCGACCCGTATCCCAACGGATCGTTCGGGTATGGTGGAGGTATCTCGGGCAACACTATGGTCGGCTATTTCTACGTCCAGGGGTCCGGGCAAGTAGGCTTTCAGTACAACGTCTCCACAGGTTCCTTAGCGACAATCACTGTCCCTTGGGGATTTCCTTTCACCCGGCCAACGGGCATATCCGGCGGCAATATCGTAGGATGGTATGAGACGTCGTCGTACAACTTCTCGAGTTTCCTCTACAACGGCTCGACCTACGCGCAGATCAACGATCCGTTGGCGACGACGCAAGGAGGGGACTACGGCACGTACGCCGAAGGGATTTCCGGCAACTACGTTGTCGGGAACTATCAAGATACGTCGCTGGCGACCCACGGTTTTCTCTACAACATTTCGACTTCGACGTACACGACCATCGATGACCCGCTGGGGGTAAAAGGCACGTGGATCTACGGTACCGACGGAAACAGAATCGTGGGCTGCTACGAAGACTCGTCGGGAAGTATTCACGGTTTTGTAGAAAACCTTTTCAACGCTTCCTGGACCGGCGCGACGAACCATGCTTGGAGCCTCGCCGGCAGCGATGCCAACTGGAGCGTGCCCTCGGGGAGTCCTTATGCCAACGGCATGGCGGTGACATTTCCCGATCTCGGGACGAACCAGACGATCGCGATTGCCGCCGGCGGGGTTCAGCCGGCGAGCCTCGTCTTTTCCAACAACGCGATTGCCTACAACCTGTCGGGCGGCGCGATCTCCGGTTCGGCCAGTCTCACCTTGATCGGCTCCGGGGGCGCGACGATCTCCAATGCCAACACTTATACCGGGCCAACGACCATTTCCGCCGGCACGCTAACCCTGACCCATCCGCTGGGCATGCAGAACAGCACGGTCACCGTGGGGCCGGCCGGGGGCTTGAATTTTGCCGGCGCCGCTACGACTCCTTCGGTTGCGCGCTGGCCGGCATGGGCGGCATTGCCTTGGTCACGGCGGCCTCCCAGGCGGTCACGCTCAGCGTGGGCAGCGACAACCAAAGCACAACGTACGGTGGTAGCCTGACCGGCGCGGGCGACCTGACGAAAGTCGGCAGCGGAACGTTGACCCTGGTGGCCCCCAATTCATACAGTGGTGGCACGACGATCGCGGGCGGAACCGTGAAGATCGTCAGGCAGCAACTCGCAGGCCGCTTTATGCAGCCGTAGCATGCTGTGCATCTTTGCCATATAGACGCGACTGTTCTGTCGTAACACGGTAGGTGATGAACTGATCCCAGAGGTCGTTGAGGTAGATGGCTCGCAGCGAGAGGATTGCTTGAGCCCCTTCCAACTCCCAACGCATCCCGGCGCTTCCATGCGGTCCTTCACCAGGTGCTTGCAGGCGCCTTCCGCCACGCCACTGGCAATCGGGTAGCCTGCCGCCAAGTATTCGTCATAGCGCATGTGTTCCTGGTTGTTTTCATAGTACGTAATCGCGGACTCCACGGTGGTCTTGTTCGCCCCCTTCAGCTTGTAGGCCTTCACCAAGGGACGGAGGTTGCGCAGCACGTAACCGACCTTGCCTTGCAGCAGCATGCGCAGATGATGCGTCACGAATTCTCCCGCCTCCGCACTCTCCTCCGCATACAGGCAATGGGCCACCTCCCAGAGCCGTTTCAACGCGTGGAACAGGTCCAGAATCCATATGGCCTCGGGAAACCATTCTGCCGCCAACTTCCACAACTGGCGTTCCCCATCCATGACACAGATGCACGGCTTCTTGTTTGCCGGGTCCCGCCGACAACACTCCATAAGAATCTCGAAGAACAACATCGGTGCGGCGGCCAACACCTCCCCTTCCTTAAACCGGGTCATCTCTGCCCACACATGCTTGTGTTGCGGTTCGGGCCGCTCCCGGGCACGCTTTCGCCGACGCACCTCGTCGATCACGTCTTCGGCAGTACGAGGGAAGCGGGCTTGGGTGTAAACCGATCCCACATACGCCATCTGTTTTTTCCCGGGGCGCTCCCCGCTGCTTTTCTCTTGCCCCGCCAAACGCTCGACCGGAGGCGAAGAAGGCGCCTCTTCCTCGACAGCCGTGATTCCTGCCGTTTCCGCGCCTGCGGCATTTCCTCCCTTTTCTCCCACCCCAGCTTCAGACTCTGCTCGCAACCGCGCCGCCAACGTCCGCCGCATGGGCACACCCTTGCCATCGGCCGTTATCACCAGCAGTTCCTCCTCTTCTTCGGCAGGAGGAACCGCTTCGCCGCGAAAGTCGTCCACGTACTGCGACATCTCGCGACTCATGTGCTCCGCCGTGCGAACACTCACCGTGGTCCCCAACCAGGCACGGAGCGACTCCACCGATCCCCCAAAGGCGTCCTGGATGCACAACCGCTGCAACCAGTCCTCCAGAACATAGGAATTCTCTCCAGCGGGCAATCCCAAGGTCGCGTCCAGGGGCGACCATCCAATCGCTTGGCCTTCCCGAGTCCCGTAGACTCGGCGGCCGATCAGCAATTCCCCGAAAATCGACAAGTACCGCTTCTCATGCGGCTCGGGCAGGCGCGCGAACGTCTCCCCTTCCCGTTCTACGGTCTCTCCCCGATCCCCATCCCCATGGGCCTCCACGAAGGACCGTAAAAACTCCAGGCACATGGTCATAGCTCGCGGAAACATCCCGCGTTCCACTTCGTCGAGGCGTCGCCCTTCGCTCAGCGCTTGCTTCAAAAACTCGTGCATCCGCTCAAATTGCTCTTGGGCCTTGAAAATATCCAGTTCTTTTGTTGAAATCATAGTTGGACCTCTGCTAGCAGAATTTGTGGAAACATGAATTACTCACCTGTTAGCATGAGGTCTTTTTCTTCTGCTATCAAGCCCTCCTCCCCCGCCGTAAGTCCTTGTCCTACAATGCTCTTAGCGCTAGAGGAAGGCGAGTCACTGCCGATCGTCAACAATTACTCGCTTGGCTCGGGATCCGTCGTGCTGGCCGGAGGGACGCTCTCGATGGCCGTATTGCCACTTGGCAACGGCATCGGCATCCACTTTATCGGAAATGGTGCTTCTGTGCTCGGTTCGGCGGGCGTGGCGCCAATGAGCAATTGGAACAATCTCTCGGGGGCATCTTTCTCGAGCACACCGGTGACCGACAACAACGGTGCCGCAACCACCGCGAACCTGACCACCGCGAACGTCGCTGGAACATGGGCCTCGGGAAGCAGCAATCAGCTTCTCAATGGCTATATTTATAGCGTGTGGGGGCTCTCGACGACGATCAGCGGGATACCTTATTCCCAGTATAGTCTTTACGCCTACATCGCCGACTCGACGGTCGGGAATGACGAGTCGGTCACGCTCAACGGCAGCACCTACTACTACGGCACCACGAACATCGCGAGCTACATGCAGATCAGTAATACCACGTCGGGCAGTTACCCGACAGGCAACTACGTGGTGGCAACCGGGTTGACCGGAAACTCCCAAACCGTTCTGGTCCAGGGCAGTAATAATCAAGGGTATGGCTCTTTCACTGGCTTTGAGATCGTCAATACGGGACCGACCACGCCCGCGGGCAATGCGGTAACGCTCACGGCCGATTCGACGATCGACGTGACGGGGCCATCCAGCAGCGCGATCACCGGCCAGTTGACCATCGGCAGCAACCGGCTGTGCCTCACCGGCGGCGGCAGCGGAGCAAATACGGCCTACAGCCTGACCTTGGGCAACAGCGGAGGGGTTCTGCTCACCGGCAACCCGACCTTCGACGTGGCCGACAACGGCAGCGGCGTGGGCACGCTGATCCTCGGTGCCCTGAACGACGGAGGCGCGACCCGCACCATCACCAAGAGCGATTCCGGCGCCTTGACGATTTGTGCGGCGGCCGGCGCCATGAATAGCAACGATATCGTGAACGTCAACGGTGGCACGCTCGCCTCGAACAATGCCACGGCGCTCGGCACGCGGACGGCCGTTAACCTGGCGGCCGGCGCTGTGTTCTCGCTCGGTGCCAGCCAGACCCTCGGTGCGCTGGGTGACAGCGGGACCGTCGTCGTCAACGGAGCCAGCGTACAATTGAATGGCAACGCCCTGACGGTGGGCAGCGGCAACAATCTCTCCTCGACATTTTCTGGTGTGATCACCAACGGTACCGGTGGAGCGGGCAGCCTCGTCAAAGCGGGTTCGGGAACTCTCTCGCTCCGAGGCAGCAACACCTACACGGGCCCAACCGCGGTTAATGCTGGTGAACTGATCGTCAATGGCTCGCTCGCAAGCCCCGTGACGGTCAACAGCGGCGGAACTCTCGGCGGCACGGGCCATCTCAGCAGCGGCACGGTCAGCGCTGGTGGGTGCATTGCTCCAGGTAATTTGCCGCAGGGCTTGAGCTTCAGCGGCGGCCTGCTCTTGGCGTCGGGGGCGGAGATGGATTACGCACTCGATACACCTTCCACCAGCGACGAGATCGCTTGCGGCAGCCTGGTGGTCAGCAGCCCGCTTGGTTTTTCCAATTTCGATTTCACGTGGACCTCCAACTTCGCTCCCGGCACGTACGACTTGATCGAGGCGGGCTCGCTCCCCAGTAGCATCCTGGGCAACAGCAACAGCGGCACGATCGACGGCCTGCCGGCCACGCTGGCCGTGCACAACAACGATCTCGTGCTCACCGTCGTGCCAGAGCCATCGACGCTGGCGCTGCTGAGTGTCGGCACGATTGGTCTTGTGTGCGAGGGGATGCGGCGACGAACACGGCGATAGAACCCAGGTATTTAATGAAAGGCAGTCCTCAACGCTTATCCTCTTGGGCGTGGCCGCCGCCGGTCTTCTCGCCCATCGTGTGCGGCGGCGGAAGAAAAATCGGGTTGTGCATGAAAGCAAATAACTTTGATATTACTCAATCATGTCAAATCGCGACCCTCATAAACCATCGGCCGCCCCTTTAGGCCTGCTATGCGACGCAGATTACGTGTCTCGCCTACCTATTCCAAATTCGGTGGTCGCGGTAGGGACCGCCCTTGCGGGCGGCCCCCCGCACAGATCCGTACGTGAAGCACTACTTCATACGGCTCCTACCTCGAGTAATTACGACCAGGGCTCCGGCGGGATCTCCGCTTTGCCCTGCTCGTACGCCCCGCGATCCGATTCCACCCGTTCCCGGCTCTGTGTCCGGCAAGAGTAAGGTTCGTTCGGCGTTCCTCTTGGTTGGCCCCCTTCCCTCCACGGACTCCGCCACCGCCTTCAGGCCGGCATTGTTCGCCCGCTTCTTGGGTACTATGGGGCCATCCGACTCCCCGGAAACGTGCGTGTCCGCCGTGCGGCTATAAGCCTTCGCGGACCGTCCCTCGCCGGAATCCGGCGGGGGAGTCTCCAGGGTCTCCCGGTTCCCGTGCAAAGAGTTTCCACGCATGCTCAGGTTCTTCGACTCCGCGGCGTCCCTGCGCGACTTGCGATGGTCGTCGCGTAGGGTGTGGCCTTCCCCATTGACAGCACAAGGTCGGCACGCCGGAAGAATGATTTCGGAGCTCAATGGCTGGCCTGCGTGTGCCCTTGTCAACGCTTCACCCGCGGTGTTGCCACCGCCGGCGCATGACTCAGGGTTGGAATGGTTCGCTATTCCTTTTCCATGCGGCTCTTTCATCCGCTACTCCATGCCGGTTTTGACCGGCGCTTTCGCTGCCTCCTTTTCTTTCCTTTGGCTGTCTCGGCTGTAAAGTCAGGCGGGAGCTTCGCGTTGCCGGCCGAGTGCCAAGAAAAACCCGAGGTTTTCCGGCTTTTCCACGCCCGCCGTGCCGCTTGCCTGCGGAGGTGGGGGTGACCGGCGCGCGCAAGAGCAATGTGTCCGGCGACAGAGCTTGCCTTGTCCTTCGATCCCGTTAATGGTGCGAAGGATTCACGACCCATCAAGGCGAGACGAGTAGCGCCTCGCCCGATCTGGATTGACGGGTAGGGGCGTTTGAGTTTGATTCGGGCGTCGGCGGGAGATGGTTCCCGATAATCGCCCACTTTACGCCGGGTTCCGGCGCGCCTTTGCCGTGCGCCGGATGCCGTCTACCGCCTCGTGCTCTCCGCTTCTCTTTGCAACTCCAGGATGTGTTCCTGCGCACTTCTTGCGGGTCTCGTCGAGTCTTGCTGTAGTCCACGGGTTGTCCGACCTCGTGAACCAGTTCTCGACAAAAGCCACGCCTTCCGGTCCGCCTCGCGATTCGTAGTACTTTGACAGATCAAGGCTGAGCCCACCCGCCAGTTGGTCCAGGAACTTCCGGGCCGCCGCGGCTGCGGCGCCGCCGGTCTTCTTCTCCGCCGCGGCTGCGGCGCCGCCGGTCTTCTTCTCCGCCGCGGCGCGAGCGCCTTCTCCAGGGTGAAGACGTAGCGGTAATCGTCGATCCCCTCGCGCACGAGGACGAGATCGCGGCTCGGATTCAACTCGCCCGGTGCCTGCGATTCCTGAAACGCACCGTAGCGATTCCCGCCGCCGATACCTGCCAGGGCATAGTACGGCAGCGGGCGTGCGAGCCGATCCTGATGCCAGTTGTGCATGAACGTGGTGAAGCTGCGCTGGGGCCTTTAGCCTCCAAAACCAAAACCCGTGGGTGAAGCGTGCGGATTGTTCCTTGGAATATTTGACCCAATCCGTAAAGAAGAAGAACTTCCCGTCCTTCACTGCCTGTTCAAGAAGTTCGGGCTTGCCACGGGTAACCGTCACGTAATCCCAGGTCGGCGCCAGGTCGGTGGCGCCCGGCCCGACAAAGTAATAAAGGGGCACCGTGTATCCGGTGATCTCTATACCCGGAAACTCCTTGACCAGGTCATCCACGAATTCCTTTGCTTTTCCTTCGCGTTGTCCCGCAACGTATCCGCCGAAGAAAACCCGAGGGCCCTTGCCAGAACGGCCGTCCGCGATCAGCGACTCGATGAACTCCTTGTCCTTCACCATGCCCTTCCAGGCAACTGCGCCGGCCTTTGACCGTTGGTGCCGCGGCGTCATACGGACATATCGCCACGGCCTTGAATCCATTCGATGCCGCATCGTCGTAACTGCCTGTGCCCATGTTGATGCCGTAGTCATGCAATTTCGGATTTGTTCCTTCTGTTCCGAAGAGAACCGGCGGCGTCTGCAGGGCGATCGGAAGAACTTCGAGCACGATCGGCACCGCCGCCACCAGTTGGCGCGTTGCATCGCGGATCGCGACTTCGCCGCGATATTCGCCCGGCTTTGCATCCGCGGGGACGGCAATGTCCACGTAGGCCCTGCGAGCCGCACCGGGATAGAGGTTCAACGTTGGGCGTTTGACCAGGTCGTGCTCCTGGTAGTTGTAGGCGTGGTTGTGGTGCCCGTATTCCATGCACTTGTGATGGAACCAGCCGAAGCGAAGGACGACGTTCGCAGCGGGGACTTCCCCGCCATCCTTCGCGTGCAACGCGCCGGTGCTGACCCGCAGCCCGCGGATTGCGGCAAGCGGAAGTATGCCGAGAGTCGTGCATTCCTTCTGACCGGGCGACGCGAAGGCCTTCAGCGTCGAAGCCGCGGATACCTCTTCCGCGGACGGCACGGTGTCGGGGTAGACCGATTCCGCAAGTCCCCGCTGAAACAGCAGCAAGCCGCGCTTCCAATCCTCCGCCCCGATCGAGAGCGCTTGGAGCCTGCGCCACTGCGTCCGGCCGCGACGCCTCTTCGTGGAATCCGATATAGCGCGCCCGTTCGGCAACGTCGCCTTTGACCCAGGCATGCGACACGTCCCAACTTTCCGCCATGAGGTAGTTGAAACGCCCAAGTTCCTTCAATGCCTCTTCCCGCGACTTCTCGGGAAAGACGAAAACGGCGCGGACCTCGATGGTTCTCGGGAACTCCAGGAGAAGATGCCCGTTGACGGCTTCCGCGAACACCATCTCCGTGCGCGGATAGAAGGGAGGGCGAACCAACTCTTCCCAGATGCACGTGCCGGGCCGGAAGTCCCACAACTCGCCCGAGAGCCGCGCCCGCCGCGCTTCCTCGTCGGCGCGGGCCGTGAAAAGCGAGTAATCCTTGCCGCCGACGCGGATTGTTGCGCCCTTCGGCCACTGGAAACCGCTGCCTGGCGTGGCGATGACACAAATGCCGTACCGGCCATCGGGAACGTCTGCCCGGAAGGGTGTCTCGATCCCCGAACACGCTCCCCAGAGGATCCCATTGTCCTCGCTCCGAAACGAGGAAGCGCTGTAGGCGCATTTCGGCGGACCGACCCATCCGAATGCGCGTTCAGGCGCATAGACCGTACTTGCCTCCGCTGCTGTCAGTCCGGGCCAGAGCAGGGGCGCGGTATTCGGTCCGTCGTGCGCCGGAAACTGGAAGAGTCGGCCCTCTTTGGCGATTACCGCGGGAACTTCCTGCTCCAAGCGGGCGTTGTCGATGAACAGTGTCGCATCCCGGCCCGGAGCCGTGACCTGGACCGAAAAAGCACTGACCGGTTGGGTAAAGGCGACCGCGTGTCCCGCGGTGTCGGCGGTCTTGACCGCCACGACGTTGGAGCCGGGGCGAAGGATGAACGGCACATTCGCCACGCGCACCCTGACTTGCGCCGGGGCCGGGTTGAAAAGGTCGACCTTCAGCCAGCGGTAATGGCACCAATAGGAAGGCGTCCGCCACTGGTTCTTGTAGGAGGCGTGCAGATCGCCTCCCTCGGTCACCCCAATCTTGATAACGGCCTTGCCGGCGGCAATCGCCTCCGCTGTGAACTCGGCCTTTAACGATTGCTTGCCTTCCGTGACGTGTTCCGCGACAAAAGAGAACTTCGCCGCGTTTCCCTGATCCACGGAGACGCCCTTGTCCTCCAGCGGGTTATAGGGCTGCACAATTCGATCCATCTTCGCATCCTCACACCTCTGGATCGCGTCGTCGTTGTAGAAGTGCCAGCGAAACCAGGTTTCGGTGTCCGGCTGGGCGTACGGAATGCCCCGCGTATCCTTGCCTCGCCGGTAGCCTTGGGGCTGGGTGCGATACGCATCGAGCAACGCCTGCACCTGGACGGCCAACCGGGCGTTATGGGCCGCCGCGGCCACGATCTGGTCGGGCCGCAGGTCAAAGGAATTGGCCGCCGGCGCAGCGTCGTTGCCTTGCGCGCATGCCGCCGGCCCACATCAATGCCAGTACGACAAGCATCTCTTGTCTGAACATTGTCCACCTCACGGTCCCAACGCGGCTTCGTTTTCCACGGCTTTATTGGACCCGATTGCGGCACCCGCTGCAAGCAACAGGTACCGGCGACCGTGGAAGTCAGGCGAGCCGACGTTGGCGACCACTCCACAGTCTTCCGGCTTGCCGTATCGCATCCGAAGCATTTCGCGAGTGCTTGCCTGCGGAGGAGGGGCACGCCGACGCAGGTTAGGAAATGGTCTCTAACCTCCACGAGTGACCATACAGATAACCCTTGGCATGTGGGAAATGCCACTCAATGGCCATTTTTCACACATGCTGCGGTCCATCTTCTCCTTGCCTTGCATTCGTCCTTGGTGAGCGCGGCAGGTCGGGCACCTGATGGAACACGTTGACCGGCGTCGGTGCCGGCGGCCTGCTTGCGATGGTTAAATAAAGGGCCCGGCAGTGCCGCCCTTTGCAGGGCGGCAAGCACCGGGCGCATTTCTTCATCGTTCAGCCTTGCCACGACCGGCACTGCTCACGATATGGGCAAGTCGGGCACTGACCACGTTACGATCAAGCGCGGCAACGCGATGGTGATCGATCCCATGGGCGAGATCGTCGCCAAAAGCCATGCCTTGGGTGACGAGGTAGTGGTGGGGCTATGCACGCCCGAAAAGATCGAACTGTCCGGCGGCCGTCGCTATCTCAAGGCCCGTCGTCCCGATCTTTACGCCAAGCTCCTGGAACCGCCGCCGCCTGACCACTCGCCGGTCGTCACGCCCGGCTGGCGCTTGATTGCTGACAAATAAAGTCCGCCGGGCTATAATACACCGGTCTCGCTCGATTCTCGAACGCCCCTTCCGAGAATTTTATGGCCGCCAACGACCATGATCGCAATCTGCTCTTCGGCATCCTTGCCGTGCAGATGGATTTCATCAGCCGCGACGCCCTCGTGGCGGCGATGAACGCCTGGATCCTGGCCAAGCACAAGCCTCTAGGAGAAGTCCTGGTGGAGCAAAGGGCCCTGGCAGGCGACCGGCGGACTTTGCTCGATGCGCTGGTTTGCGAACACCTCAAGCAGCACGGCGACGACCCCCGGCAGAGCCTGGCGGCCGTGACTTCGCTGGGCTCGGTCGAGGAAGACCTCCAACAATTGGGCGACGGCGACGTGAATGCCTCGCTGCGCGCCGTGGCCTCGGCCCGGCCAGCACGGTCGCTGGGCGAGCGGACCACCACGGTCGGCATCGTCACCTCGGCCGGCACGCGGTTTCGCATCCTCCGCCCCCATGCCGAAGGCGGACTGGGAAAAGTCTCCGTGGCGCGCGACGAAGAACTCGGCCGCGAGGTGGCCCTCAAAGAGATCAAGCCCCGCCATGCCGACAACTTGGACAGCCGCGCCCGATTCCTCCTCGAAGCCGAAATCACCGGCGGCCTGGAACATCCGGGCATCGTGCCCGTCTACGGTCTGGGCCAATATGCCGACGGTCGCCCCTATTACGCCATGCGCTTCATCCGCGGCGATAGTCTGCAGGAGGCGGTCGACCGCTATCACGATCCCGCGGCGGACAAATCGAACGCCGGCGAACGGGCCGTGGAACTCCGCAAGCTCTTGGGCCGCTTCCTCGACGTTTGCAACGCGATTGCCTACGCGCATAGCCGCGGCGTGCTCCATCGCGACCTCAAGCCCGGCAACATCATGCTCGGGCAGTACGGCGAAACGCTGGTCGTCGATTGGGGCCTGGCCAAGACGGTCGATCGGCCGGACTTGACGAGCGCATCGAGCGAAGGCCAACTCAGACCCCACTCGGCAAGCGGATCGGCGGCGACGCAGATGGGGGCGGCCCTGGGCACGCCGCAGTACATGAGCCCCGAACAGGCCGCCGGGCGACTCGATCTGCTCGGCCCGGCCAGCGACGTCTATAGCCTGGGGGCCACTTTATTCTACGTGCTGACCGGGAAACCGCCGATCGAGGCGGACGACATCGGGGCGGTCCTGCACAAGGTGGAGCATGGCGAATTCCGGCCGCCGCGGGCGGTGAACCCCGAGATCGCTCGGCGCTGAACGCGATCTGCTTGAAGGCCATGGCGCTGAAGCCCGCCGATCGTTACGCCTCGCCCAGGGCCCTGGCCGACGACATCGAGCACTGGCTGGCCGACGAAGCGGTGACCGCCCATCGCGACTCGCTCCCGGCCCGGTTTTCGCGTGCCACCCGGCGGCACAAGGTGGCCACGGCGACCGTCGCCGCTTTGCTCCTAGCAGCGGTTGCGGGCCTTTCCATCGGTACGCTCCTGCTCGGCGCGAGCAGGCCAGGACCAATGCCGCTAAACAAGATGCCCTGGCCAGGCTCTGGGATTCGTACCTTGTTTCGGCCCGCGCAATGAGGATGAGCAATCAACCGGGCCAGCGGTTCGCCAGTTTGCGTGCGATCCAATCGGCCCTGGCCCTGGAGACGCCCAAAGACCGCTCGCAGGATGAGCTGCGGACCGAAGCGATCGCCGCCCTTGTGCTGCCCGACTTCGAGGAAGCCCAGCGGTGTTCCGGATGTCCGCAGGACACGGCCGACATTGCCATCGATCCGGCGTTTCAGCGTTATGCGCTGGGAGGCATCGATGGCCGCGTGAGCATTCGGCAAGTGGCCGACGACCGCGAGCTTTTTCAACTTCCCGGCATCGGTTGCGTGCAGGCCTACGGCGGCCTGCAGTTCGGCGCCGACGGGCGCTATTTCCTGCAATCGTGCGAGACCGCGCACGGCTTGATGCGACGCATCTGGCGACTTCGGAGCACGCCGGAGCTTGTACTCAGTTCGCGCGGGGCCTGTGCGTTCTCTCCCGACGGCCGCCAGCTTGCGCTGGTCGCCGCCGGCTCGCTGCGCCTGAACGATTTGGACTCGGGCAAGGAACTGCGCCGTTTTTCGCTTGCCGGCCCCCCTCTCGATTGGCTCTTGTGGAACCCGCGACGGCCAATCCTGCTGGCGCGGTCCGCCGATCGTAGATCCTACCGCCTGCTCGATCTGGCGACCGGCAATGTCGGGCCGATCATTACCCCGCCCTTTGTCATATCCTGGATAAGCTGGCAGCCCGAGGGCCGTTTGCTGGCGATCGCGGAGCAATCGCGGCACCCCAAACTCCACCTTGTTCGCGCCGACAACGGCGAGCCGGAAATGCCTCCCCTGGAAGCGCATCTAGCCGGCGGCGCATTGGTGTGCTTCAACCATTGCGGCGATCGGCTGCTGAGCACCGATTGGAGCGACACGTGGCGCTTGTGGGACGTGCGGACCGGCCAACTCCTGCTGACGCAGCGCGCTGGCGGCAACGTGTTGCACTTCAGCGACGACGATCGGCTGGCCGGCCTCGACGTTTCCCCCCAGGCCATGCGCATGTTCCGCTTCGCGAGGGGCCGGGAAATTTGCAAGATCGCGCACCGCGTGCATGCGCTTGCCGGCAGTTTCTACAGTTTCGGATCCGGCAGTTGCCCGCTTGACGGCGAGGGACGCTTGCTGGCATATCCCGTGCCGGAAGGCATCGCCGTGGCCGACGTTGTGGCGCGGAGAGGAGGTCGCCCTGCTCCCGCTGGGCAAGATTTTTCCCGTCGGCGTCGACGAGTCCGCATCGCTTCTTACCCACAGCAGCGCCGGCCTGCAGCAATGGCCGATGACCCGCGACGGGGCAACGGGCCAGCGCGTCTATGGACCGCCCAAGACCTTGGCGGCGGCCATGGGCGCAGGGCCGAGCGGGGGCACGAGCGACAAGAATTGCAAGGTCTTCGCCTTTCCCAATCGCTCGGGCGCAAGCGAACTGACTCTGCCCCAGGGAAACCAGCGCCGGCTCGGACCGCAAGAGGATGTGCGGCACTGCGCCGTCAGTCCCGACGGGCGATGGATCGCCACCGGGAGTCACACCACCTTCAAAGACGCTGGGGCCAAGCTTTGGGAGGCGAAAACGGGCAGCCACGCGGCCGATCTGCCCGTGCTTGAAATGTGCAACGTTGCCTTCAGCCCGGATGGACGCTGGCTGCTGACCACCGGCGGCGGCGCGCGGTTATGGTCGGTCGGCGACTGGAAAGAGGGACCGGACTTGGGGCCCTCGGCCAAGATTGGCGTTTTTTCGGCCGGCGGCGACCTGCTCGCTTTACGCGATGCTTCCGGGGTGGTGCGGTTGGTTTTTCCCGACTCGGGCAGGGACGTTGCGCGGCTGACGGCGCCGCGCGCAACAGGTTACGCCGCTCTATTTCACACGCGATCGAAGCCGGCTTGTCTGTTTTGCGGAGGACGAGACGCTTTGCATTTTCAACCTGGGCTTGATCCGGTCGGAGCTGGCCGCGATGGGACTCGACTGGGAAGGCCCGCCCTGTCCTGCCGAGAGCGACTGCCTGCCGGAGCCGCTGACGGTGAAGTTCGTCGGCGCGAAATGACATTTGGCAGAAGAAAGTGGATTAGTCCGAACCGGAAAAGGGGAAAAGGTGTCAGGAACCGTTTTCATCTTTATAAAGGCTGCCCCACGGCCAGTCCTCGGCGCGCCGCACGAGGTTCGCCCGCAGGGCGCTTGCGCTCCACGTAGCGGCAGACGGTCAAGAAGTGCTCGTCATCCTGAACCGGGAACGATTTGAACTGGCCTTGGTAAACGTGGCCACTCCCGCTACTATGGCGGTGTGCATGCCACCGCTGGGTGTGCGTCAGAGTCAGCCAGCCCGTGAAGCGCGACAATTCACCGTCCTCCTGCGGCCACAGCACCAGATGCCAGTGCGTCGACAAGACGCAGTAGGCCAGCAAACGCGTCTTCGTTCGCTCGGCCGCTTCTTCGAGAACCGCTTGGAAGGCCGCAAAGTCCGCGCTTCTCGAAGATCGTCATCCGCGCGTTGGCGCGGTTGCGAACATGATAGATCAATCCGCCGTCGGCTGCTCGTTTCGGTCTTCCCATAGCCTTACCCTACCCAGATCATCCTTTCCTGTCAAGCTTTCGGCCGCCCATACCTCCCTTCTTCAATAAAACGGTTCCTGACACCTTTTCAGGTCCTCGTCGAGCGACCGGCAGCGCGTGGGGAGAAAACGGGCCAAAACGATTTAGAAGAGAAAACGAAGTAAATCGTTCTGGCCCGTCCCTGACCCCCGTTTTGACCCCCGTTTTCCCCGCCTTGAGAGCCGTAACGAGGAAATCGCGAAAACGCCCGCGATGGTGATCCGCTCGGGCGATTGCTTCTTTTTCAAGCAGATGGGCGAAGAAAGCCTGTGTCAGGTCTTGCGCCTCATGGACGTTGCCAACGCGCCGACGAACGTACACGTACAGCGGATACCAATAGGCCTCGCAGAGCTGAGCCAGTGCGACTCGCGCTTCATGCCGGTCGATATCCCCAGCGGCCAGCACGACGCTCCACTGCGTGGTAGCGAAGAGCCTTTTCCCCTCTGCCAGCGGCATGTTGGACGGATCTGCGGACATGGCTGCATTTTACTCTTCCGTCAAAACCAGGGAGACGCGGAAGCCCAGGTAGAAACCACAAGCCCCGGGACCGAATATGCCACGCTTCGCAGACCGGCAGTGCCACGCCTCGCTGTTCCAGCTACCGCCGCGGTTCACGCACTTCGAGTTCTTGGGAGGACCGTCCGGATCATTCACAGGTGACTTCGCATAATACTCCTTGTCATACGAGTCCTGGCACCACTCCCACACGTTCCCTTGCATATCATACAAGCCCCACGCGCTCGCTCGCTTGAGGCCCACCGCGTGCGTCCTCCCACCAGCGTTGCCCTTGAACCACCCGTAGTCGGAAAGCCCGTTCTCGTCGGACTGCCTCGCAATCATATTACCGCCCAAACTAAAGCCGTACCGACCTGCACTCCCCGCCCGACACGCAAACTCCCACTGTGCTTCAGAAGGCAGCCGGTACGTTCGCTCCGCCGCTTTTTCCTCCGGCAGATTCGATAGTTTTCGACAGAACTCCACAACGTCGTACCACGTCACATTCTCCACCGGAAACCGCTCCGTGTCCTGACCCGCGACAGCGCCTTTTCCATTGCCCGTTGCGCAAAAGAAACTCGGATTGTTATCCATGACCCGCTGGTATTCCTCCTGCGTCACAAGATGCATTCCCAAGTAAAACGGTTTCGTGATCCGCACCCGATGCTGCGGCACCTCGTTGGGCACTTCATTTCTGTACCAATCCTCTCTGCCCGGTGTCTTCGACTCCTCCTCGATCAGTTCCTTGGGCGAGCCCATCTGGAACTCCCCCGGCGGAATGAGCACGAGCTTCATGCCGATCGAGTTGGCGATCTCGAAAGGAACGCCCAGATGCTTGGCCCAACCCTCTTGATGTTCCTTGGCCTTCTTGGCGTCGAACGGGGCGACGGCGGGCGAGGGAGCACCAGGCGGGAGTTTCCATTTGCCATCGGCACCGACAAGACTAACTACGGCAGGAAGACGCGCGAGGGATTGAGCGTCAGGGCTTGCGACGACATGTTCCTCGCCGGTCTTGTCATCGATCTCCCGCATCCTGAATATTGGAAGCCTCTTGATGACCTGCGCGTCGACCATCAAAATATAGCTGCGCATGTTTGCCCAGAGATCAAAGGTGATCTTGGTGCCGTCGGGAGACCAGGCGGGCATGGTCAGTCCGGCCGACGACACCTGCCGGGCCATAGCGGTCTTCAAGTCGATGATCTGGCAAGGCATGGAGTCATAGTCGTGCCGCCCGCCGAAGCCGAATTCCTGGCCGTCCCGGGACCAGCCTCCGAAGTAGCGGTCCCTGCTGGGCAACACGAAGCGATGCAGGACTTTGCCGTCGTTGATTTGCTGCAAGATAAGATTGTCGCCCGATATCGAGGCAACTCGCATTCCGTCGGGCGAAACAGCCGGATAGCGAGAGAAGGGAGAAAAACGGACGCCCGGCGGGGAGAATGACCCGCCCGCGGCGACTTCCGTCGACATCAACTTTTTCCGCTCAAAGTCCTGGAAAAACAGAGTCTTGCCGTCAGCCGACCACCATGGCAGGCAACCGGAACCAATTCGAATGGTCTTGCCCGCAGGCACTTCGGCAACGCTGATCGCCTCGCCGTTCCCCATTCCAGTGACATACGCGATCCAATGGCCGTCCTTGCCGGCCCAGGCTGGGTCTTTTCCCCCGGCAGCGAATTCGGTCGTCTTCTTGGTGGCGAGGTCGTAGATCAGAATTCCGTCGCCGATGCCGCTGCGGCCAAAGGTGATCTTCTTGCCGTCCGGCGACCAACTCGATCGCTGACCTGGCCCGAGGATCTCGCCGCCCAGATTCTGCACCTCCGTGCTGCCAAGCTGCTTGGCCCAGGCCGCTTGCTGCTCCATGGCTTTCTCGGCATCGAAGGGGACGATGGCGGGCGGCGGAGCGTCAGCGGGCCAACCGTGCCAGCCGGAATCTGTCGCGCTTTCCACCATCAGTCCTTTCGAGGCAGGCGCGGATGCGCCGCCAGCTTGGACGTTTACTGCCTTCGGCTGCGGCCAATGCGTGAGGGTATACGCGCCGTACGCCACCAACGGCAACACGAGCACGGCTGCCACTACCCATTTCCACGCTCCCATACGCCGTGATTTGCGCGCGGGATGAGGGAAAACTCCTTGAGTTCTGAGTGTGCCTTGAGCTGTGCTTCGCAGTTGGCGAGCACATCGGCGATCGACCGTGCCGATTGGTAGCGGTCGTCTGGGCTCTTAGCGTGCAACTTGGAGATAATATCACACAACCAGGCTGGCGTTTCAGGAATGATCTCCGAAATGGGGCGCGGCGTCTCTTCGGTAACACGCTTCAGAACGGCCAGCGTTGTCGAGCGCGAAACGGCGGACGCCCGCTCACCATCTGGTACAGCACACTCCCAAAACTAAAGAGGTCGGCTCGCTGGTCGAGTTTGTGCCCGAGAGCCTGCTCGGGGGCCATGTACATGGGCGTGCCGGCAATCATGCCGCTTTGCGTCATGCTGGCGTCGTCGGCAGCACGCGCGAGACCGAAGTCGGTGATCTTTACGCGATCGTGAATACCCGTTTCCAGCAAGATATTGCCCGGCTTGATATCGCGATGGATCAAGTCCTTGGCATGGGCGGCGGCTAAACCTTCGGCAATCTGCGTTCCCAGTCGTAACACCTCGAGCACTTCCAACGGCCCTCTTTCGTCGAGCCGTTTTTGCAAGGTCTGGCCGGGAACGTATCCCATCACTAGATACGGAATAGGAGTCTCTTCGACGGCGTAAACGCTCACGACGTATTCGTGCCGTATCGCTGCCAATGCGCGGGCCTCGCGCAGAAACCGCTTGCGTGCCGGCGAAGTGGCGGCCAATTCGGGAGCCATGACTTTGATGGCGACGACGCGCTGAAGTTTGTCGTCGAACGCCTTGAATACCGTGCCAAAGGCCCCGTGCCCCAGGACCTCCAGGATCTCGTAATGGGATAGACGCCCCAGGGAGCCCGGCCGGGTGGGCGGCTGCAAAAAACCTAGCGGGATTTCATCGGCGGGATTGTCTTGGTTCTGAGGCATGAGACCATTTCCGTGGAACAGGGAGTTGTCGGCGTCTGGTGATTCGTCTCGCGTGGAGTCTTTTCCGATGACGATCGTGGCGGCGGGTCCTTGGCGCGGAGGGTGTTCAAGCTGCTCCACTACGGGGGTCTCAAGGAATCGGCTATTGACCTCGTGCGACGCCAGCAGCGATTCGACGCGGCGAAGCAGGTCCGGATCATCGGCGCATGCCGATTGCAAATGAGCCCTGCGCGCCTTGGGATCGTCGATTTCCAACGCGCTAACAAAAATATCTCGTTCGTTCATGACCAGGACCTCGGTGAAATTGCGGTAGAAGGTGATGTCCGATTCAATGCGCCGTTTCTGCGGCGATCACGCCAAGAAACGCGTTTATTTTTCCCTATTGCCCTCCACACCCGCAATTTCGCGGTGCAGCCATGCACGCGCAAAGGCCCACACCCGATCCGCCGTGCGGGGGGATATTCCCAGCATTTCGGCTGCCTCGCGAATGGAAAGCCCCGCGAAATACCGCAGATGCACGAGCTCGACGGCCTGAGAGTCAACCGTTTTCAGGCGATCCAGGGCGGCGTCGAGGGCAACCAGGTCTTCGTGAATTTCTGGTCCTTCGATCGCAAAATCATTAAACTGCTTGCGTATCAAGTCGCCGCCGCGCTTGAGCCGTTTCTTGCGGCGAGCATTTTCGACCAGAATCCGCCGCATGGCCTCGGCAGCGGCGGCGAAGAAATGTCCCCGGCCATCCCAGTGCTTCCCGCCCTTGCCTGGCCCACGATCGGGCGTGGCCACTAGACGTAAGAAAGCTTCATGCACCAGCGCCGTGGCTTGCAGCGTTTGCCCCGGTTTCTCCTGGGCCAGTCTGGCCGCCGCCAGTTTCCGCAGTTCGTCATAGACGAGGGGCAGCAATTGCTCCGCCGCCTGGGGGTCACCTTGGTCAATGGCAGAAAGGATGCGGGTGATGTCGGTCATGGTTTGTGGCCTTCCACGAAATACCAGCGCCCTCGATTATAGCAGTCGGCCGATGCAGCCGCCTTAACTAGTGCTACCCGGAAGATTGGGTCCCCGCCTTCAGCCCACGCTGGCAACGGCTGCGCCGGAGCCAGCCTGAAACGCGGGCCACCACAGTCATCGTTTCGGGCGGTTGCTAGCGTGTGACGCTGAAAGTCGGCTTGCCTGCGGCGGTGGGGGTGACGAATGTCGCTAGTGTAGTGTCTCAGGCTGATGGGAGTTTATCGAGTGTTTTTCGGGCGCGGCGAACTTTTTCCAAGATGTCCTCTGCTTTCGCTACCCAGACGAAGCCCTTGGGCTTGGCGTTGTGATGGGCGATATAGTCACAAATGGCTTGCTCCAACTGAGCGATGTTCTTGAAAACACCGCGTCGAATGCGCTTTTCCGTGATGTCACGAAACCATCGCTCCACCAGATTCAGCCACGAACTGCTCGTGGGCGTGAAGTGCATGTGGAAGCGCTTGTGTCGTTTCAGCCATTTCTGAACGTTGGGATGTTTATGAGTCGCGTAGTTGTCAACAATCAAGTGCAAGTCCAAGTCGGCCGGCGTCTCGGCGTCGATCTTCTTCAGGAATTTCAACCATTCCTGATGGCGATGTTGTTGCATGCACTGGGCGATCACTTTCCCCTCGACAACTTCGAGGGCCGCGAACAAGGTCGTGGTTCCATTCCGTTTGTAGTCGGACGTCATCGTACCCAAACGGCCTGGGTACATTGGCAAGCTCTTTTGCGTTCGGTCGAGAGCTTGGATCGAGGTTTTTTCGTCGCAGGAAAGCACGAGGGCATGTTCGGGCGGATCCAGGTACAAGCCCACGATGTCGACAAGTTTTTCCACGAAGTGGGGATCGTTCGAGACCTTAAACGTCTTTGTCAAATGCGGCTTCAAACCGTTGTCACGCCACACGCGCTGTACGGTGGCCTTGCTGACGCCCACCGCTTTGGCCATCATGCGTGTCGACCAGTTCGTGGCGTTTGGCGGAGTTTCCTGCGTGGTCTTGCGGAGAATCTCCACTTCCTTGATCGACCGCACGGTCGGCGTCCGTCCGCCACGCGGCGCATCCTTGAGGATGCCAGCCACACGGTCGGTAACGAATCGAGCTCGCCATGTTGCAACCGTCCGCCGTGTGCAGCCAAGTGCGGAAGCGATGCTGTCGTTCTGCCGGCCTTCCGCAGCCGCCAGCACGATCTGAGCCCGCAAGACGACTCGAGCTTGGGTACTTCGACCACGCGACAACTTGCTCAACGCCGTTCGTTCTTCTTCCGTCAACACAACTGCTCTGGCGACTCGCATATCGGTATCCTCCCTGGTATGAAGATACTACGAAAGCCGTACCCAATAAGTTCACTTACTTAAGAGACACTACACTAGCTTAAAGAGGCCAACTACAAAGGGTGGTAGCTGAGTCCATGCCCGATCGCAATCGGTTGTATCCTAGAACCCGGTTCCACGCTTAAGCCAGTGCCATTCGTGGGGGTGACCGCCGTGCGCAAACATCGTTCAGATTGCGCACGACGGTGGCAGTGACCGATCCGCGCAAAGCCCCGTCCGCAAAACCAACCGGCAACTGCGGGGCACCGAGGCGAACCAGTAAAGCTTCGTCCAACCCGTCGGCGCAGGGATTCGCCCAGGGACGAATCCGCTCCGATAAGGGGGAGGCAAAGGAGAAGGAGTCTGGAATCTGCGACAAGTCCGCAGGACCGACAAGGCGCATCAGGAGGTGTCGTCGGGCGAAGGAGTGGTTGCTGGAACGCCCAAAGCCGACCGACGCTCGTCGGAGAGATTCCAGGGCAGGAACGATTGAATGTCTTCGGGTGCCTTTCCACCGGCGGCTGCACAATTTTCAAAGTACCACGTCAGCCACCGTCGCGGATTGATTTTCCAGCGGACCAGCGTTGCGAAAAGCGAAAACATCATTGCTGCCAGACGGCCGCTCCACAAGGAGCCGGAACCGTAGAAGTTCTTCCGTGCCACGGCCGGGCCGCGTACTTCTCGTTCCGACGCGTTGTTGTCCATCGGAATTCTTGGATCTTCGACGAACCGAGTCAGCCCCATCCAGTGATCTTCGAGGCTATCCAGAACTTTACGGCACGGTTGGCGGAGTTTGGGATCGGCGAGTTCTTTCACCGCCTCGGAGTGCATCGCCTCCATCGCCCCACCTAACAACGCCTGTTGCTCTTGAAACTTAGCTGAGTCATGAGGGTGCTGGAGACGTTCTCGATTGACTTGGTAGAGATGCCGAATACGGCGCAGCCAGGCAATCGCCCAAGGCGTCAACTCCGGCCAGCCTTTGCCTACTCCCACGAAGTCCCGCCGTACATGCGCCCAACAGAACGCCAACACGATCAACCCCGACTTCACCAGCGCCATGGCTTTGTAGCCCGAGTACCGATCGACTTCCAATGTCCCCGAAGCTGCCGGACCAAAATGTGCTTCCGGCACCTCGTGCCCCCGGCTGCGATCGAGCAGATAGATCACGGTGTCCTCGCCGAGAACCATCCACAACCACCAACCGTAGCCTTTTTTCCCGTCAAAAATCACGAAAACCCGCCAACGGGTCTCGTCGGCCTGATGGAAGCTGCCCTGCCGATTCCGTTCGCAGAGGGCATTGTAGATTGGCGTCAATATGGGCTCGATCCGCTTGAGCCCGTCGTTCACCGTGCCCGCCGGCAAGTCCAGATCGTACTGTTCGAGTTGCCCCAATAACCGCTCCGTGGGCCGATACGATGAGTACTTGTCTAACAAGACATGCACCCAAATCGAGATGCCGTAGTTGCCTTTGGGGATCAGCTTGGGTGGCGGCGGAGCCGTCAGCGTCCGCCGTGTGAAATCGCAATTGCATGTCGTCCGATACCGTCGCCGTCGAATCCGCCGCCGATGTGGCCGCACATCGATCTCCGTCACTTCCGAATCCTCGGTGTCAGATATCATCGCGGCTAGCTTTCCGCAATGCGGGCAGGCCAGCGCTTCTTCCGGCAATGAGACGAATTCTTCCTGGACCGGCAGATGGGAATAATCGTGCCGCCCGTGTCCAGCATGGCCAGGCTGCGCACCGCGCTTCTTCCCGGCAGCCGAGACTTCTTCGGGATCGAATAAATCGTTGGAACGGTCGCTGCGGGCAGACTTCTCCGACTTGCGACCAAAAAGCTTGTCTTGAAGGGCTCGCGTCTCGCCCCGGGATTGGTCAAGTTCCTCCTTCAACTGCTCGATGCGCTTCACGGCATCAGCATGCCGGCTTTTCCAATAGCCCACTTCGCAACGGAACTCTAACGTCAGCTTCTCCAACGCCCGCTCGAGACGCTGAACAGCGGGACAATTCTCACAGGAGACCACCGTCCCTAGCGTCTCGGTCGGCTGTTCTAACAACGCGGCACTCATGAGGCCACGCTTTACCCAAACCGATCAAACCACACCAGATCAATTTCTTTAACACACCCCCATGGACGGGTTGGACGAAGCTTTACGCGAACCAAGCGGGAACTCCTTTCCTAGCAACCTGTTGCGCCGCTTTGTGCTTTCGCCTACCCTGTCGGCGGCAAGAACTCTTGGCACCCGCTTGCGGTGTTCCGTGCGCCTCGCTACACTCAGAATGGCACCCTGGAATTCGTGATGCAGGGCAAGTTAGCCGGTCCGCTAGCCCGGATTATTCAAGAATTTGGGGAATTGTTGCCCCTTCTGGAGCATCTAAGTTGTTGTAAGGAAAGCAACTTGTCCACTCCAGAAAGGGGCGAAGATGATTATACAGCCTGATTGGCAGATGTCACTCCATTTCCTCGGCTCGACGCCGGTCGTGATTGAACCTTCGACCGACCAGGTCTCCAGTGACGCCGGTTTGCTGCCCATTCGCCAACTCGATGAGCAGTTGGGACTGACCCGGCAGTTCGCTGAAGCCTTGACCGATTCTCGGCACACGAGCTACGTAGGCCACACCTTTGAGGAGATGACGCGGGCCCGGATCTTCGGCATCCTGGCCGACTACGTCGACCAGAACGACCACGACGTGTTGCGTAGCGATCCGATCTTCAAATTGATCTGCGGCCGCTCGATCGACGGCGACGATCTGGCCAGCCAGCCCACCCTCTCTCGTTTCGAGAACGCCATCGAGTCGAAGAAGCTTCTTTGCTCTTCAGGACATGTTTCTCGACCAGTTCATCGCCTCCTTCGCCGAGCCGCCGAGGTTCCTCACGTTGGACATCGATCCCTTCGACGACCCGACCCACGGCCAGCAACACTTGAGTTTCTATCACGGTTATTACGAACAGCATCAGTACCTGCCGCGAGTCATCACCTGCGCCGAGAACGACTTGGTGTTGACTGTCTGCCTGCTGCATGGCACCGCACATGCCACGCTGGGCGCCCAGGATGATCTGGCCTATGTGGTCGGGCGTTTGCGGCAGGCCTGGCCCGACGTGCGGATTCACCTCCGCGGCGACAGCGGCTTCGGCACGCCCACGATGTATGAAGCCTGCGAGAAGCTGAACGTCGACTATACCTTGGGCATCGGCATGAATGCGCGGCTGAAGAAAGAGAGCGATTCTTTGCTGGAAAACGCCGTGGCGGAATGGGAAAAGACGGGCCAACCGCAACGCCTTTTCATGGCCTTCTGGTATCAGGCGCAGTCCTGGTCAAGGGAGCGTTGGGTGGTCGTGAAGTGCGAAGCCCACGCGGAGGGCACGAATCGGCGCGCCGTGGTCACCAACCGTCCCGGAGCGTTCATTCTGCCGGGTGCCGCATACGATGCTTACGCCGACCGAGGCGAAAGCGAGAACCGCAACAAAGAACTCAAACGCGGATTGCAAGCGGACCGACTTAGCGATCACCGCTACTTCGCCAATCTCTTTCGGCTGTACTTGCATGCGGCAGCTTTCAATCTGCTTATTCACTTGCGGCACGTTGCGGCCGATCCGCCGTCGGCCTCGGTAACGGAAGAAGAGATCCCTACCGAAGCCCTCAGCGGCCGGAAGCGTCAGCAATGGCACAACCGCCGCCGTGAACACGATCCCTTGGGAGAAGGTCAGCCGTGTACTTGGCGGACGCGCTTCATCAAGGTCGCCGCTCGTGTACGCCAAAGCGTTCGTCGTGTGATCGTGGAACTTTCCTCCAGTTGGCCCTATCTGGAACAATATCGGAAGATTGTCCAGCGTCTCCTGGACCAACGACAGCCCGCCACCAACAGCGGTTGACGGCGGGCACCATCCCATCGAATCCATGCCTCAGTCGCTCCAACGCGATTGGGGGAAAGGGGGCCTTATCCTTCCATCAAGTCGATGCCTGACCAACGTCTTTCCAAACTCCCATTGTCCAGGGCCCTGCCGCTGGTCGCGAAGACCTTATGAATAATCCGGGCTAAACGTCATGCGACCTGCCGCCGGAAAGGTCGGCTCCCAAAAATTGGCGAGCCGTGAATCGATTGTAATGACGGGGCATCGAGGAGTTTCCGGTGGAACAAGCGCTGATCATTATTGCCGTTGTTGCCGCCGTCGCGGCATCGATCTGGGCCGTGCAGTGGGGGAGCGTTTGCCGAGCGCAGGGCGCTGCCAGCCTCAAACGGGACATGCTCGCTCGTGGGCTGTCCGTCGAGGAGATCGCGCGACTGCTGAATCTTGCTTCTGGCCCCGGACAGCCTCCCATGTCGCCCTCAGCCCGTCGCGGCAGCGCGGCAGCGCTCGCTCTCGCGAGCGCTGTCGAGAGCATGGTAGAGGCCGGGAAGGATACGGACGAGATCGCCGTGGTCCTAGACGCCTTTCTGCGCCAGCAGGGCGGGCCGTCGGAATTAAGTGGCGAGCCGAACCAAGTGCTGCAGCAGGCCGGCCACGCGATTGAGGCTCTTCATGGCAATGACGCTCTACTAGCAAGCGTCCAAGAACGCGATCACCCTAAGTGAACGGCTGGAGTTTAACGGCCTGCAGTTGCCTACCAAGGTGGGGCACTCCTCCGCAGGCAAGGAAATACGCCAATTCCCCCACTGATAGCAAATGCCGACTAACTCTTGCGAGGCAAATTCGTCGCGAAGTGCCACGATTTCTCTTGACATCTCCTGCCCAATTGGCCGCAAACCGTCGTGCAACCGGCAGTTCCATTACGTTGCAATGGCCGTCGAGCCGCTGTCTTTCCGCTTGAGGTCCGCCGTGGAGTTCTGGGGACATCTGACTTAATTCGTCTTGGCTTGTGGTTTTGGGCCGCGTTTCTGCGGCTTGAAGACACAACCTACCGTCTCCTCCAGACGACTCTCGGATGCGACGGATTCTCAAGCCAAGTTCGGAACGCGCGCCGCGCCAATCGTTGAGCGTCGTGGGGCAATGGCGCCAGCAGTTCTCGAAAACGTGCGGTCGCCTGGGACTTCATAGCAGGTCGGCAAGGTCCACGGTGCGCCCCTGGCGATATTCCTCACGCGCCTCCGCCGCCAGCCGATCCAGCACGTCCCGCGACATGGCAAAGGACTCTTGCCAACGCTGTTCCGAGGCCATTTCCTCGATCAAGATAGCGGCACTGGCTGGAGGATCAATCGGTACTTGGAACGACACTCGGCGCGTTCGACACCCGTCATCAGAGGGAGACTTTTCGCGCCTTTTCGCCGTTCAAATCTCTGGAAATCCGCTCTTTTCCTCGGATTGCTCTAAGGTGGTGGCAGGCAACGCCTTGCGACGCCGCTGGTGCCCCGTCGAGGCCGTCACCGAGCGCGCTGGACTGTAGCAAATCGCCGGATAATCCGTATTATTCCGTAACTACAGACGACAAAAGGACAAGCAAACGCAGACCACCGACAATCCGCAGCAAACCGATTCCGACGCCGACGTGCTCCGGGACTATGCCAGCAACGCTCAACCCTCAACCAACACGCAATCATGAGAGAACCCAATTCACGTTTGGCGCAGGCCCGGGAGCGGAAGGAAGCCTTCCTGCCGGAGATCGCCCGGCTCTCCCTGGAGGGCCATACCAGCCGGGAGGTCGCCGAAAAGGTCGGCGTGCCCAAGACGACCGTCCTCCGCTGGCGGAATTCGCTGCGGCGGGATTGTGCCTCGCGATCCGTAAAGGAGACCATGGAAATGATCGACAAACTCAACGAGCGCTACGACACGATCTACCGCAAGGCGCTGGAGGGCCTGGACCGCTCGCAGGCCGACGAGGAAATTCGCACGGTCATCGACTGCGCCGGCGACGATTCGAAAAACAAGCGGTCACTCCGCACCAAGACCCGGGCCGGCAACCCCGCCTGGCTGACCCGCGCCCAGGCCGCCCTGGATGCGACCGCCAAGCTGCTGAAGGAGATGGGAATGCCGGCCGAGGCAGAAAACGGGGAAGAAAACGACGAAGAACCAGTCGACTTGACGACAATCGAACCCGAAGTCCTGCGAGGTATGTCTGATGTGCAAATTGCAACTCTACTACGAGCTGAGGCGGCGGGCGAAAGAGCACCTGCTGGCGTTCACGCTCTTCACCAAGCCGGACTACCGGGTGAACTGGCACCACGAGCTGCTGGCGGAGAGGCTGGACCGGGTGACGGCGGGCCTTTGCCCGCGGCTGATGATCTTCCTGCCCCCGCAACACGGCAAGAGCGAGCTGGTGAGCCGCCGCTTCCCGGCGTTCGTCCTGGGGCGGAACCCGGAGCTGCGGTTGATCGGCAGCTCGCACACCAACGACCTGGCGACCAGCATGAACCGCGACGTGCAGCGGATAATGTGCGACAACGCCTACCGGAACCTGTTCCCCGAGTGCCGGCTAAGCGACCGGTCGGTCCGCACGGGGTCCCAGGTGGAGGCCCGCCGCACGCTCAACCACCAGATTTTGGACCACATCGTGCTGGACCAACTCGTCCGCAAAACGCTGCTGTTCTGCGAGCAGAAAAAGCCTGATTTCGTGGGCATCGAGGCCGAACAGTTCCAGGAGATGAGGGAGGAAGGATTTGTAATGACCTCGATTTTGGACCACACCGTGCTGGACCACGAAGAAGGCGTCCACCCAACGTAAGTGCTGCATGGAAGAGCGCTTACGAGTGTTTTGCCGGACCGCGAATCAGTCCAGGTCCGGATAGGCTCGAACAGTTCTGACAAATAAGGGCCAAGCCGGGCTAAAGTGGGTTAAAGCGGGCCATGGACGGGCTAAGGTGGCCAAGATGCGGCCAAAAGCGCCAAAACTGCCCACACCTTGGTGTCCATAATACTTTCCCTCTGAAGAGTGTCAAGCCATGATATTCCCGCAGTTTCCTCGATGCGACAACCTCCAACGGTGAAATCAATTTCCATGGTCTACTGGAGTCGTGGCCGGCAGCATCGCCAGCGATGGTCAAGCTGGTCCTCGCATCCCCCACGGCGATTGCCCGCGCTCCTGGAAGCGGGTAAGATCATCGAACCGAGCCCCGAACCGCCCAATGGTGATGAACGATTCTCACTATCCAAGGCAGAAAGGAACTGGATTCTCATGATCTTTAGACTCTCCGTGGGGGTTGCCGCATGGTCTATCATGTGCGCTGTCGCCGCGGCAGGCGGCACATTGTTTCCGACCGGCCTGCCGGCTCACGACTGGGGCCAGTTCAAGGCCGAAGGATTTTCCGATCCGGTCTGCGGGGTGATCTATCGCCGCGGCAATGTCGTCACCAACGGCATGGCCTTGGGCGGCATCGATACGGGCTGTATCGACCTGGAAACGAGCGGTTTGCTGGGCTACGCCACAATTTTCAACACGCACGTACCCCGCCGCGGACCGATAAATTTGCCCGTTCTCGGCATGAGCGTAGGAGGAAAGACCTGGGTCTATTGCGATCCGCAGCAGACCAAGCAGGGCTGGGGCGGCTTTCAGGGCGGCCCTAACGGTGCGCCCATTCCGCACGTCTGGGCCGACCTCAAACTCGACGGCGTCCAGGTACCAAGACAGATACGCTATTGGGGACACTATCCCATCGCCGATCTGGAGTTCGACACCGATGCCCCCGTGAGTGTCGGCATGCGGGCGTGGAGTCCTTTCTTCCCCGGCCATACGAAGGACTCGGCCATTCCCGCCATCACCTTCGAGGTGCACCTGCGGAATACCAGCACGTCGCCGCAGCGCGGAACGGTGGCATTTTCTTTTCCCGGTCCCAATGCCGAAGAGGCCGGAGCAACAACCTTCACGCGGGCCAACGTGGAAGGCGGCTTCCACGGCGTCGTGGTCGGCTCCAAGCTCGCTTCCTATGCCTTGGGCGTGATCGGCCGCGAGAACCTGCGGATGGGCGGAGAACTTGGAGCTAGAAGCTCCGCGTGGGCCGATATTGCCCAGGCGCTTCCTCCGGCAGACACGAGCCGGCCCGGAAGCTCCGCCGCCGTCAACTTCTCCCTCTCCTCCGGCGAGGAAAAGGTGGTGCGGTTTGTCGTTAGCTGGCATTCTCCCCGCTGGAATGGTGTCGGCAGACCTGGAGCCCGTGAGGTCTATAAGGGCTCTTCAGGCGAGCCTCGATGGTTCAGTCACGTGTATGCCAAGCTCTATCCCAGCGCCGAGTCCACGGCGCAACTTCTCGCGCAGAATCACGAGCAGCTTCTCAAGCGGGTCCTGGCCTGGCAGCAGGTGATCTACGCCGAGAACAAGCTGCCGCTTTGGTTGCGAGACTCCCTGATCAACGTGCTGTATTTGATAACCGAGGACGGCTATTGGGCCAGAAGCAGGCCCCCGTTCCCGATTGGGTCAAGGAAGAGGACGGCCTCTTCGGTCTCAACGAATGCCCCAGGGGCTGCCCGCAGATCGAGTGCATTGGCTGCAGTTTCTATGGATCGTTGCCGATGGCCTACTTCTTCCCCGATCTCGAGCTGGCGACGCTGCGGGGCTACAAGGGCTACCAGTTCGCGGACGGCGCGCCGACCTGGATCTTCGGCGGATGCACCGGCAGCACTCCGTACATCGACTTCAACTACCCGACCAAGGGCTATCAGTTCGCCAGCAACGGCATCTCCTTGGCTTCGCTGGTGGATCAGTTCCTGATGTGCAACGACTCACCGGACGAGAAGTATCTCAAAGAGTTCTACCCGATGGTGAAGAAGTGCATGTCCTGGACCGTCGGCTTGCGCACGACCGGGAAATACAGCATCGGTGAAAGGATCATCTCCATGCCGGACGGCAACGCAGGCACGGAGTGGTTCGAGGCTCCGCAGCCGGGCTGGCGCGGCATGACCGCTCACCTCGGCGGATTACACCTTGCCCAACTCAGGATCACGGAGAGAATGGCCAAGGAAGCCGGAGACAGCCCGTACGCCAGGCAGTGCGGAGACTGGATCAAGGCCGCCCGGGAAGACATGGACAAGCGGCTCTGGGATCCGCGCGGCTACTACCTGAACTACTTCGAACCCGATACCAACACGAAGTCCGATTTCGTCTTTGGCTACCAGTTGGACGGCGAGTGGATCACGGATCACCATGGCCTGGCCAGCGCCCTCTCTCAGGATCGGGTGAAGACTGCGCTCGATACGATCCAGCGCTGCAACGTGGCCGTGACCAAGTACGGAGCCGTCAACTACGCCAATCCGGACGGCACGCCGGCCAAGGTCGAGGGCTATGGCACTTACAGTTACTTCCCGCCCGAGGCCTTGATGCTGGCGATGACCTACATCTATCATGGACAGCGGGAACTCGGCGTCGAGCTGGTGCGCAAGGTCTGGCACAATCTGGTCTGCCTGCACGGTTACACCTGGGACATGCCCAACATCATGCGCGGGGACGTCGACACGGGCGAAAGAACTTTCGGCAACGATTACTATCAGGACATGATGCTGTGGTCTTTGCCTGCCGCATTGGAGAGGGTTGACCTGAGCGTCCCGGCCAAGCCCGGCGGCCTCGTGGATCGAGTTAAACGGGCGGCCGCCCCGAAATAAAGATACCGTCAAGTCGTTCAACACCTGCAGGGAGTCTGCCATGTCTGCGCGGAAAGTCAAAATGCCGGCCTTGTTCTTCGTGATGCTCCTGGCCTGCGGACGCAGCGTCGGCGGCGCCGAGAGCACACGCATTGACCTGGGCGCCCCGGCGAGCAATTGCGAAGTCCGCTACCACTCCGGTCCGGTGACCTACGTTGAGGACCTTCTCGATGGTCGTTTCGTGAGTCGTTGCTGGTCGATCGGCGATCGGGCGGATCGGGCCAAGTTCTGGCGAGAACCGGCCTTTGAAATCCGCGTCAAGACCGAGCCTTCCCCGGCTGCCGTCCCAGGCAGGCTTCTGGATTCCGGCTGGCAATGGATCGCGGTTCACGAGCTTCCTGCCACGCGCTGCGGCGCTCGCCATGCCGTGGTCGAACTTGCGCATGCCGGCGCTGGCATTCGTCTTGAGGTTCACACCCTCCTCGACGGCACCGCCATCCTGATCCGTTACCTTCGGATCACGAATCGCGCTGCCAAGCCCATGGCCCTGACCGGTCTGGCTCCCTGGGCCGGACGCCTCTGGGCACAGGATGCCCCCTTCGCACTGGGCCATACGCAACGCTGGCAAAACCAGTTTGAAGATTGGTTCGCCTGGCAGGTCTTGAAGCCGGGCGCCAATATCGTGGCCCAGACCCGCGGCCTCACCGCCGCGAAGCCCTTCTTTGCCTTGCGCAACGACGCGACCGGTCAATACGCCATCGGCGGACTCGGCTGGCCGGTCAATTACTGCATGGAATTTTGCCAGGCCCACGGCCTGACCTTCAAGGTCGGGCCAACCAGCGTCAATGCCTTGCGGGTAATCGATGCCGGCGAGACCATCACCACCCCCGCCGTCCACCTGGGGCTGATAGCGGGCGACTTTGACGCCGCGGTCCAGGCCGTGCACCAGCACGTCCGCCGCTCGGTGTGTCCGCCGATCAAGCCCGAACTTGCCCATCGCGCAATATCTGTGCAACGAAGACTGGTCCCTCTGCACCTTCCGCGGCGACGACTTTGATGAAAAGCACATGCGCGACGCCATCGACGTGGCCGCTGCCGCCGGCCTGGAGGTCTTCATTCTCGACTGTCCGACCTGGTGCTCCTGCTACGGCGAGTGGCTCAAACCGAATGCCAAGCGATTCCCCCACGGCCTGGCGCCCCTGGTCGACTATGCCCACGCCAAGGGCCTCCTCTTTGGTCTTTACAGTGAGACCGAGGGTGGGCGCGACGGCTTCACGTCGCCGCCGCCCGGCTGCACCATCGGACCGTGGAAAGAGAGCCGCGTGGGACGCGAGCATCCCGAGTGGTTCGCGGGGGACGTGCTCAAGCTGGGCATCCCCGCCGCCGCCGCATACTGGGAGAATGAAGTCCGCCGCATCTTTGAGCACTACCGGCTCGACCTGTTCCGCCACGACTTCAACGCCTGCTTTCGAGGCGAGGGCCCGGCCAGCAGTCGTGGCGGCTTTCTGGAGTCGGAAGAGTTGCGCCACTACGAGGCCTTTCTGGCCGGTTCAGACCGGCTCCGCACGGCCTTTCCCAACGTGATCTTCCAGCAGGCATCCGCGGGCGGCGACCGCAACGACCTGAGCGTGGCGGGCGTCTACCACGAGCAGTTCTCGTCCGACCGCTCCGTCTATCCCGACTTTTACCGCATGGCCGCCGGCTACAGCGTTTTCATGCCCCCCGAGATTTTCGTCACCTGCCACGGCATGGCCGCCGCCAAGGACCTCCCTGACGCCCTTACCACCCTCCGCGGCGCCTATGCACTGGGCCAGACGCCGATGATTTTTGAAGGCTTCCTTCCCCGCCACCTTAGCACGTTTCCCCCTGCGCTTCCAGCAACAACACCGGCGCTGATGCAGCCCTCTACAAGAGCTTCATCCGCCCCCTGCTTTCGACTTGCCGAGTCTTTCATCATGCTCCCGTGAACGCCGCCGGGGGCGTGGAGTCGGCCGACTGGTTCGCCATGGAGTTCGCTTCCCCTGATAAGACCCAGGGCTGGGCCACCTTCATCCGCCTGACCCCCGCCGCCCCGGCGAGCTATCGGTTCAAGCCCAAGGGCCTAGACCCGGGCAGGCGTTACGCCGTCACCTTCGACAACACCGGCACTACCAAGACACTCGACGGCGCCACCTTGATCCGCGACGGTTTGATTATCGACCCTCCCAAGAACACTTGTTCGGAACTGATCCTCTTCACAGCCCGTTAATCCAACTCTTTGGGAAGAACAGCCATGAACGATCACCTCTGCATACGGACCTCCTTCCCGACCTTGGCTATCTCCGCAAGGCCGCCTCAAGCGAGTTTCTCAACGATGCGGTCCACGTCGAAAACACAACCGCCCCACGGCCCGCCGCTGGCGCGTTGCAGCGCGGCCCAGAGCCGCGTATCGGACGGCAATGCCGGGTCGGGCCTGAGTTCCGGAGGAAACGGCCGCTGCTGCAAGACACGCAGCGCCTCTTCCGGGCTGAAAAGGTGTTGCACATCTCCAATCAAATCCACGCTGCCCTCAAGACGGTAACGATCGATGACGATGCGAATTCGATCCCCATCGCACACTTTGCCCAGGGGACCGCCCGCCAGTGCTTCGGGGGTGGCCCAGCCGATGCAGGCGCCGGTGCTGACGCCGGAGAAGCGGGCGTCGGTGAGGACCGCCACCTCGCGGCCCCACGACAGATATTTGAGTGCGGCGGTGAGTTGAAATACCTCCTCCATGCCCGACCCCGCCGGGCCGCGCCCCATGAGCACCAGGATGTCGCCGGGCTGCAGCGGTTTGGCGCCTTGTCCCTTGAAAGCTGCAATGGCGTCCTTCTCACGCAGGAAAACCCGCGCCGGACCGGTCTTGCGGTAGACGCCGTCCGCATCGAGGATGCGCGGGTCCATGGCGGTACTCTTGATGATCGATCCGCCGGGCGCGAGGTTGCCGCGGGGAAAGCAGATCGTGCTCGTAACTCCCAACTCCCGCGCCCGACCCGGTGACAGAATGACATCGTCCGGCTCGACGGCATCGCAATCCCGCAGCCGCCGGCGGAGGGCCGTGCGACGCGGGGACTTCTCCCACCACGACAGCACTTCGCCCAACGGACGGCCGCTGACGGTGAGAGCGTTCAGTTCCAACAGGCCCAGGTCCCGCAGATGGAGCATGACTTCGGGCACGCCACCCGCTAGATAGACCCGCAAAGTCGAGTGGTTCACCGGCCCGTTGGGCAACACGGAGACCAATCGCGGCACGCGGCGGTTCACGGCGATCCAATCTTCCAAGGTAGGACGCGGCAGCGAAGCGGAGTAGGCGATGGCAGGCAGATGGAGCACCAGGTTGGTGGAACCGCCAAAGGCGGCAAAGACCGCCATGGCATTGCGGAGCGAAGCTTCCGTGAGAATGTCGCCGGTTTTCCAGCCCCGCTGCTGCATGGCCAGCAAGGCCTTGGCGCTGCGCCGAGCCATGTCCAGCCAGATCGGTTGAGCGGATGGAGCCAGCGCGGAATGAGGCAACGACAACCCCAACGCTTCTCCCACGACCTGCGCCGTGGCGGCTGTGCCCAGGAAATGGCAGCCGCCTCCTCCCGAAGCGCAGGTGTGGCAACCCGCCAAGGCCGCTTCCTCGAGCGTGATCTCACCGTTGGCGTAACGTACGCCGATCGATTGAACCAGTGCCGTGTCTTCGCCTTCACGGACGGGCAACATGACCCCGCCCGGAATGAGCACGGTGGGAATGCCGCGCAGGCCGGCAAGCGCCATCATCATCGCCGGCAGCCCTTTGTCGCAAGTGGCCACTCCTAGTACGCCCTTGGCCCTGGGGATGGAACGGGCCAAGCGGCGCAGCACGGAAGCGGCGTCGTTACGGTAGGCCAGCGAGTCGAACATGCCCGTCGTGCCTTGCGTGCGTCCGTCGCACGGGTCAGTGCAATGACCGGCGTAGGGGATGCCGCCGGCATTCTCGATTTCCTCGGAAGCGGCTTTCAGCGCCAGGACCAGTTCCCAATGGCCTGTGTGGTAACCCAAGGCGATGGGCCTGCCGTCGTCCGCACGAACGCCTCCCAAGGTGCTCAATAAAACGTATTGTGGTCCGTCCACAGCCGATGCGCTCCAACCCATGCCCACATCCTGCGACATGCCAAAGGCGTGTCCGCTGGGCTCGTTGCGGAGCAAGTCATCGGTCAGGGGCAGTTTTCCCTGCGGTCCCGGGCCGGCGGTAATCACCTCGTAGAGAGACGGTTGGCCGGAATCAAGCAGTTCATTCATGGCGTGGTGAAATGGCGTTCCTTTGACGATGTCGGTTGCCCGGGCGAGTCGCACGATCACTCTCTTGGTAAAATCAGCCAACGAACAACCGCGTCGGGCAAGCCCGACGCGGTTCTCGATGTCCTGGCGAAAAACGTGAGCCAACGGGCGAACGCGCTAGTCCTTGGCCCGCTTGGCTTCCCAATCCCTGCTTTGCGCGTTACCGTTCCGCTCGAACGCGATCTTTCCCTTGATCGTATCCCCACTCACCGTTCCCGTGTAGGTCGAAGTCATTTTCGTCCCGTTCCGCTCGCGGACGACCTTGAACGAGACCGCACCGTCCTTGTACGTGGCTTCCTGGACCGGGTTCTCCTTGCCATCGCGTCCGAGCATGGCTCCGCAGAATTTGTCTCCGTCCAATTTCAATTTCAAGGTCACCTCGCGGGACTGGTTGTTGAACGTCACCGTCCACTTCCAGGTGCCGGTTGGGTTGGGCTTGTCGTCGGCGCGGGCAAGGGCAGCCGCCCCGACGATTACCAGAACGAGTGTCGCAGCCAAAAGTCGCTTCATTGAAATACCTCCCTTTGGAAGACTAGACGAGAAATGCTCTCGTCCCTGTGACGAGGCGTTTCACCGTCGATGTTATTCACATTAGCTTACACCAACGCCAGTGCCGGTGCTAGGGGAGGCCGTTCATCGCGTCCTGGGCCTCCTGCTTGAGCGTCTCCGAGATTTCAGGGTTTGCAACGATTGCCGACAACGACGCCTTGAGCCTCTTTGCTTCAACAGCCGGGCTGAGCCGGCTCGGCTGCGATCCCCGCTGCTTGATCGCATTGATCGACTGCAGGATCTTGGCCAGGCTGCGGACATTCCGGTCGGCCTGGAGCGGCTTCATCGCTGCCGCCAAACGTTCTTCTTCGGGGAGCCCTTTGACCCGCCGGTCAAGCCTGGTCATTTCCAGAAGCGACGCGGCCGGCCGCTTCTGCGCTGTTTCCTCGACGCCGGCCACCTCGGTCGCTACCCATTTCCGCGCCGTTGCGGCGATCTCCTGGGCCTCCTGGCCGCGAGCGTCGTCTTTGCGGGCCAGGGCGTCGAGTTCCCGCAGTACCGGCCCCAAAGGACCTTCCCCCGCCAGCGAAGCCGCCTGCCGCTTGCAGTAGTTGACCTTCACGTCGCCAAGGATCGCCGCTTCAGTCCCCGGGAGGTTGGCCAGGTAGGCCTCGGCCGGCGAATGGGCCAAGGGCACGGAACTGACCGCGCCGAACTCCATGTTGTTTGGCCCCCACACCCCTTGCTTGACGTTGCTCTGGCCCAGGTTGCCGGCGATCTCACAGTTGGCGATGCGGGCCTTGCGGTCCGTGGCGATGAAGATCGCCGCGCCGAGCTTGGGGCAGGCATTGTTGCGGAAAGTGGAATTGAGGAAATAGACCTCGCTGTCCTGGGTATAGACGGCCCCGGCGAACCCCAGGTAAAGGTCCCGCTCGGCCGTAACCTTGTTGCCCTCGAAAACCGAGGCGTGGACGATGCTCAGGTTCTTGGCTTCCTTGTAGGTGAAGGCGAAGATGGCGCCTCCATGGTCACCGGCCGAGTTGTTGCGGAACACGCATTGCCCGACATAAAGCCGGGGTTCAGCGCCGTTCTGGCTGACGCCGTCCACGTAAACCGCCCCTCCGATCCCGCCCATCCCCTTGCCCTTGGGCCTGGCATCCAGACCCCCGCCATAGCCGAAGGCCGCACAGTTGCTGAAGGAGCAGTTGATCAGCGTGAGTTGGCTGCCAAGGCTGCAAATGGCCCCGCCGTTGGAGCCGGCACAGTCGTGAAACTTGCAGCCCGAGACCAGACAGTGTTTTTGCCCCAAAGCCCGGATCGCCCCACCGCCAATGTCCGGTCCCGGCCCGGTCGTCTTGCAGTCGTCGAACTGGCAGTCGATGACCCGAAAGCGCTCCGTCCCAGTTCTCGACCTTGATCGCCGCGCCCTCTTTGGCCGTCCGGGCAGCGGTGAACTTGAGCCGCTGCACGGTTAAGACCGTTTTCCAACCCTTGACCAGGATCTGGTTGCGCCCGAGACCATCGAGCGTCACCAGGCCGCCGCCGTCGAGCAGCGTAGGACGGGTATTGACCGGCAGCATCAGGGTCTTCGTGACGGGAAGGGTAACCGGCCTGCCTCCGCTGTTGAAGGCGATCATCCCACCGCGGTTAAGCGCCGCCTGGAGGTCCCCCAGTGTGACGCTTGCCGGTGTCCCGTTGCCTACGACAAAATCGGGCCGGGCGATCTCCACGGGGCGCAGCGGCTCGACAACGACAGGCGGCTTCTCTCCCGCCGGGGCGGCCAGGGCGGGGCTCGTCATCCAGCCGCACGCCAAGATCGCCCCAAGGCATAATGCGAGAATGTTTTTCATCATCTTTCTTTTCTCCCGTTTCGCTATCGGCCCGTTGGACTCGATCCGGTAGAGATGTGTTTTGGTGCGCAGGAACAAGGCCCTTCCCGAAACGGCCGGTGACGCCATGCAACCGGTTTCCAGCGTGTTGGTGGCCAGCAACTGGCAGGTGCGGCCCGGCTTGATCACCGTCACTTTCCCCTCCTGGCTGCAGAAATAGAGCCAGCCGTCCGCATAGACCGGCGATGCGGCAAAGTGGCCGCCAATCCGTTCCGTCCAAACCTCGTGACCCGTGGCAATCTCCAGGCAACTGGCCACGCCACCGTCACTGACCATGAACAACAAGTCCCCGACCACTACCGGGGAAGCGGTCTTGGAAACCGCTTTGCTGCTGTCGATCCAAGCCACGCACGACTTGGTTGCATCCCCCTGGCCGTCCGGTTTCACCGCCCATAATTCGGTCTTTCCCATGCCGGTCACAAACATCACCAGCCCCTGAGCGAAGACGGGTCGCGACGCGGAAGTGTGACTGCCGTGATAGACATGCCAACGCTCGCGGCCGGTGCGGGGATCGTAGCCATAAATCTCCTTGGAGCCGGAACTGATCAGCAGCGGTTTGCCCTGCCAATCGATGATCAGCGGCGTGCTGAACGCCTTGCGGAGATCGCCTTCCGAGAATGGCTTGCCGTCGGCGTTCAAGTCATCCCACGCCGTCGTGCGGTCCGTCTTCCAGACCGTCTGCCCAGTCCTCTTGTCCAAGGCCGCCAGATACTGCACGTCGACTCCGTCCATGCTCAGGATCAGCAGGTCCTCGAAGAGAACCAGCGACGAACCCGGACCGCGATAGTGCCGGCAGGGCAGATCGCTGCGCTGCCAGATCGTTTTCCGCGTGGCCGTGTCCAAACAGGCCGTCCCGTAGCTGCCAAAATGCAGATAGACCCGCCCCGGCTCGATCACCGGCGAGGGCGAGGCGTAACCGTTCACGCTGTTGCCCAACGGCTCCGGCTTGTCGGCATGAAACAGTTTCTGATTGAACCGCACCCGACCGCTCTCGGCATCCAGGCAGAGGACGTAGAAATCGTGTCCGTCCTCCGTTGCCGTGGTCAACCAGATCTGGCCGCCCATCACCACCGGCGTGGACCAGCCGCAATACGGGATCGGCGTCTTCCACTTCACATTCTTCGTCTCGCTCCAGCGCAGCGGCAGTCCGGCCGGCTTCGCATCCTCGGCCGCCGTGGCATGACCGTTGCTGAAAGGCCCGCGAAACTCCGGCCAGTCCTCTCCTCGCGAAACGGCGGTGAACAGCAGCAGTGAACCGATCAGACAACAGGTGAATCGCATCGTAGTTTTTCTCATAGTGCCAGTAATTTGGTTTCCATTTGACCGACATTTCCCAATTCAGACCGGAGCCTGATGCAAATTCAGGCTCACGTTGCCATCCATCTTAACGAGTTGCCCCCCGCTGTCTACCACCCGAGGCCGTCAACGAGTTTCCGCCGTAGCTGCACGATCACTGTCCGGATTTGGAAATTCGCGCCCGACACCAAGTAAACGGCTTCAGGTCCAAAACCAACTTGCCATCGTGGATCTCGCTAGTCGACTCCTGGGGCTTGATCGTCTCGGGCGATCGAAGCGTGTTGGCCGCCCAGGGGACGTCGGCCGAGAGCAAATACAGATCCGCCTTTGGTCCGGCATGAAAAGTGCCAAGTTCGACCACCACGCGGATCGGTCCCGAGGTCCCACGGTGGATGACCGACAGCCAAAGAGTCTCATCATCGGCCACGGCAGCCATCGCGTCGATGGCTGAATGACGGCGCAGCAGGGACTGGTTGCTCATCGCAGCCAGGACCAAGGGCGCCGCCTCTTGCGGCGAAGTGACCTCGATCTTGACCGGTCGGGCGCCGGCAAACGCCGCAAAACCAGCCTGGGACCAATAACAAGGATTGGCATACACCCGCTCGCGCTCCTTGCGCAGTCCGCCACCGTGGTTGACCGTCGCAGAATGCGTGACCAACACGACCAGCGGCGCAAGCCGGATGGCCCGATGATAGATCAGAACGTCATAGAGTGCCTCGGCCTGCGTGGCGGGCGTCACCAGATTCTCGCGGGTCAGACGCACCGGTTCGTTGCCGTCCTTGGGGCCAAGGTGGGCAAACATCTGCAACTCGGTCACCGCCAGCCGCGGTTGAGCAATACCGGCCGCTTCCATGTCCTGCTGCAACCGACTCCACTTCGCCGCCAGCACGTCAGGGACGGCCATGAAGTCGCGGAATACGTCCAGCGGGTCGGTCTTCAGCGGTACGGAGCCGCCGATCAGCGGATGATCGGTGATGGCCGTCAGCGATGCGCCTGCGCCACGGATCAGCGTCTCGGTTCCACTGCGGCCCATCCATCATCGGAGCGCCGCAAGCGTAGAGCCGGATCGTCGGGTCCGCGGCAAGCATCGCCTTGCGGAACCGTTGGTAGCGATCCAGATAGCCGACCGCCGTCGTCCAGCCGTCTTGCCAGCGGCCCCAAAGCTCGTTGCCGATCTCCCAATGCCGCACATTGTACGGAGACGAGTGACCGGCGGCCGCGCGGCGCCGGCCCATGGGTGAATCCGCGGAGCCGTTGCAGTATTGAACCCATCGGGCCGCTTCTTCGGGCGTGCCGCTGCCCGCATTGACGCAGATCATCGGCTCGCAGCCCACGGCGCCGCAGAAATCCATGAACTCGTCGGTCCCGAAAAGGTTTGTCTCCACGCCACCCCAGGCGTAGTTTGGCAAGGTCGGCCGAGCATCGGACGGCCCGATGCCATCCTCCCAATGGTAGGCACTGACGAAGTTTCCGCCCGGCCAACGCAAGAGCGGCAACCGTGATTGCTGCAAGAGCCGCACAACGTCCGGATCGGCGTTCCTGATGTGATCGGCAGGCCGCAACAGGACATGGGCGACGACGAATTGGCCGGCTGAAGCTGCCGTGATCGCCAGCCGATACACCGCATCGGCCGGCGCCTGGGCTTCGACCTCCAGCGAGCCGTGCAACACGCTCCAATCGCCTGACAATCCCTGCACGGCTGTCTTTGCGCAAGATCGCTGTGCGCCCTGAACGAAGAGGGCTATGCCGAGGGCGGTAAGGTCGGGCGAGCGGGCGAGAATCTCAAATTCATAGTTCCGTACGCGGTGCAACGGCAGAAAGATCCATTGGGCAATGCCGTTGGCCGGCGCACCGACCTGCACCCGCTGTGCCCGGCCACCGTGTGGCCCGGTATCCGGGCTGACCTGCACGGTCGCAATGCTTCCCTCACGTACCCACCAGCAGGCCAAGCCCTGGTCGCGGTCCTCCACCAGCCGATTCAACTCCCCCTCCGGCCAGCCGATGCGCTGGGCCTGCTGCTGAAGTTGGCGGACGATCTCGCGGGGATCGGATTGGAAGACTGCCACACCACTCGGTGACATGTGGCCGGCCCCGAACGGGTAGTCGGCAAAGGTCGGGTTGCGGAGGATCTGCGCATCCATCCCCTGATAGATATTGTTTCCGAGATGCTCGCAGAATTTGCCGGTAATATATTTCGGGATCGGCTGAGGCGCCTTTTCTTGGGCAAAGACGCGAATCATCGCCTCCTTGCTGGTCGCCAAGGCTTCCGCAGCGAAAAGTTCTGCTGTGCCCGCCGAGACCGCCAAGAACAGAGCGGTTGCCAGCCAGACAAACCACCGCAAGATGCTTGATCGGACAATCATGGGGATTCCTTTTTTCGCAGCGTGTTCCGCACGCAAGATCAGCGTGCAAAAAAGATTCCTCGCGTTCATCACCCAGTTCCTATATTGCTACGGTCCTTACCTACAACTCCCTAATCATTCGTTATATCTCCTTCATCCGCCTCTCGAAAGCGGGATGTGCCGGATGCGGGATGAAAATGGGACGATTTAAGGCGGGTGACGACGTTTTTCGCCGTGTTCTACCACGAACGGCGCGACGCGATTCCACCACAGGATGTGCCTGCCGAGTTGAAAATCCCGCAGAAACCGGGGGTTGCCGCTCTTGGGAGTGTATGTCATTACTATCCACAGTTTTTCCCGCAACAGGATTGTTGCCCGAGAACCCTGGGAGGGCGCTCAGTGGCAACCAAGCCCAATCCACTTCTCAAATAATTCCCTCTGTTTCTCGTGGTCCGGCAAAATTGTCGCAAGTGCTTTTCCATCATGCGCTTCAGCAGGGTGGAGCCCTTTCACGTGGTCCAGCACGATGTGGTCCAAAATCGAATGCATTTCTTTTCTCCCTTCTCCCCTCTCCCGTACTCGGGAGAGGGGCAGGGGGTGAGGGCAGCTTTGAAAGTGCCGCTCTCTTCAAAGAGGGAGCCGAATACATTACCTCAGGACATAAGCTTGAAAATCCTGGTCCAGACCGTGTCGGTCCAAATCGTGAGAGAGCGTAGCGACCGGCTTTGTCGAAAGCATCGTGATTTACGGGTGCAAACGTCAAATTCGATGTGAATTCCGCAATCTTTAGTCGTGGACCGAACATGGTATGCCTTAGGCGCAAGGGGCCTCGTGACCGGGGCCGCCTCGGCATGGTTCAAACCGGGGTAACACTTCGGTGGCCGGGTTCTGTAGGGAACGGACTCCGCGCCGTTCCGCGTATTCCAGAACGGCACAGAGTCCGTTCCCTACAGAACTCCGCGACGCATTACCCTGCCGGCCCACAAATTGAACCATGCCGCCGCCTCGCGGGCTGCCATCGGGGCGATCTCGTCGCCGGGTCGCCAGCGCGTGCACCTAATAAGTACGCAGGAGCCCGGCGTTCGATATAGTTCATCATTCCATATTTATGAAAACTTCAATCGCCCGCACCCCCGCCAAGCCCCTTTTTCCGCAGGAATTCGCGCACTTCTTGCCAGCGAAAAAAATTGGCGGAAAGTCGAACATTGTTCAGTGTTTTCGGCGGTTCGCTGCACTAATTGCTCGCTGTTCATTCGGTCCGACATGCCCTTGGACGGCGCATTACCGCACCGTTTTTAACAAAATTCTTCGCGTCCTTGCACGCCGAAACAAATCCGTTATACTGACAATTGAGCTTTTCCTCTAGCCGTGAGCGGCGCAGCAGGACGTCGCCTCGGCCCGGCCACACGAAAAGCGGTTCGTTTGAATTGCTGGACGATCTCCATTGGCTATCAGGGGACCTCATTCGGAACTGAGGCCCCATCAATCCCCGTTACTTCAGAGAGGAGGGTACGGATATGTCATTGTGTTCGTGCGTGCGCTGGTGGTCTATCGCTTGGTTGACGGTTCTGCTCTTGGAGGCCGTGGCGGCAACTCCCGCACGGGGCGGCGACCCACCCCCGGCGGGCAAGCCGCCCGATGCGGAGGACATCCTGGCGGAGGTCGTGCGGCAGAACTCCGGTCGCAACGCGCCGCCCCCTTCGCGCACCAGGAGGGAAAACATCACCCGCCAGTCGCCGCAGGGTTTCAAGGTTTATTTCAAGTCGCCCACACAGCTCCGAGTGCAACTGCCGTCCAAGGCAGCGCTGCTGACGCCGGCCATAGCTGACGGGCGGGTGTTTGTCGGCGACGGGTTCCAAAGCACCGCGTTCTATTGCGTCTCGGCCGACAACGGCCGGCCGATCTGGGGGGCGCGGCTGCCGGACAACGGCCCTTCGGCCCCCGCTTACTATCACGGCACGCTAAGCTTCACCACCGAGTCATGTACGCTCTACGTGCTCGACGCCGCCAGCGGCAATTGCCTCTGGGCCACCTGGCTCGGCGATCCGCTGATCGCCGCCCCGTCGATCGCCGACGACCGCGTGCTGGTCTGTTATCCGGCCTCCGCGACTAGCGGGGCCGTCGGCGCAAGGCCGGCTAACTTTGTCTTCGCCGCCCGTGATCTCCGCACGGGCAGGCCGCTCTGGCAACGCTGGATCGACGAAAACGTGATTTCGGCCCCGGTGGTCTCGGGCGACAATGTCTATCTGACGACCTTCGCCGGCACGCTCTATGGCTTCCGCCTAAGCGACGGTGAGATCAAGCTGGCAAGGCGGTGCCGCGGCACATCGGCCCCGATCGTCGCCAAAAACGCCATCTACCTCAGTCGACGCGTCGATGAAGCCGGCGCAAGGATACCCCAGGAGTGCGTTGCCGCCTTTGATCGCCGCACGGGCGAACCGCTGCTGGCTTCCGAGGGGCGCCGCGCGATCTATCTCGCAGAGGCGGGCCTGCGGCCGGAACTGATCAAGCGGCGCAGTCAGCAGACACGGCCGAGTCGGCAATGTGGCCAGCGGCGGCGAAAGTCCGGCTTGCGGCCCGCAAGCAGCCTGTGCCTGGCGATCCGGACTACGTGCCCGGCGGGACGCAGCCGGCCGATACACGGCCGGAGTCGATCAAGCTTGTCGGCGAGCACCGGCGCGTTTGATTTGCAGCGTTTCGACGGTGCGCGGCTGACGGCGATGGGCGGAAACCTCTTCAACTGCATGGGCGATGATTTGCTGTCGCTCGACGCGCAGACCGGCAAGGTACTTTGGAGCTTCTCGTTGCCGCACGGAAATGTCGATGGTGGCGAGCCGGCCGCGTTGCCGCCCGCCGTCGCCGGGAAAAGCCTCTACGTGGCCACGTGCGCCGGCCAATTGCTGCGGGTCGATCCGAGAAATGGCAAAATCGACGGAAGCATCGACATTGGCACCCCGCTTTCCACCCAACCGGTCTTCGACAATGGGCGGCTGGTCGTCGGCACGTCGTCCGGCGAGCTGATCGTGCTGAAGAGCACGGACCGTTCACTCACTGGTTGGAACCAGTGGGGCGGCGACTCGATCCGCTCTGCCGGCAGCACGACGGCTACGGCGGCCGATCCCTCGCCCATCGCAGACGGCAAGCTGCCGATCGCCCGCGCCGGCCGCGAATTAGCAGACGCCACGCGGGCGGCGTTGCGCAGGTGGGTCAAGGTCAAAGCCGAAGACGAGAACGCCGAAGACGCCAAATGGGATTTGCAGGTGATTCGCGACGAGTTGGAGCAGGACGCGCGCTTGCCAAAGACGCAGCGCGAGGCGTTCAAATACGCTGTTCGTCGTTGCCTCAAACGGCTTGGCGCGGAACGCTGAAGCTGGCCCGGACGACATGCGACCGCCCGCCCCAGCGGGCCTCCTCTACGACCTGGATTGTAAGACAAGGCGCGCTTGCGCTGGCCGGTCCGGAGCGGACACACAATCGGACAGGACTACTGCGTTGGCTCCGCACCGGCCGAGTCCGGCGGGGGCGGCTCGGCTTCGCTCTTGTGATGCCTAATGAACTCTCGGTTCATCTCCTCGATCTTCGCCATCAGGTCATCAGGGAACAGGTCAACGGCGATATTCGCGTCTCGCAGCTTCAGAATGCCTTTTCCTGCGATTTTCGGGTTGGGGTCAAGCATCCCGATCACGACCCGCTTTACCTTCCTCTCAATCAGGCGGATTGCACACGGCACCTTGGGATGGTTGCGAGTAGCGTGGGCGTAGGCGACACGGGTATTCCAATTCCGTATGGTGTCTGAACTGCCCCGGAACTGCCATACCAGCCCGGTGCCCAAGTACAAGAAGCCCGCTGCGCACAGTCGGTATAGGGTGTGGGCGGCGTGTTCCTGGTTCTATCTGCATGTACGACCGACTGGAAACCGGCCAGCCTGGCAGCCTCCTCGCAAGCATCCTTTCGGCGGTCCGGCGATCTGACGGCGATGTGCGGCCGGACAAAGAAAGCGATACAATCAGTCAACTATGATCGCGATATCCGAGACTCTGGCGATCGCCCTGGAACATCACCGGGCCGGGCGGCTCCGCGCCGCAGAACAACTCTACCGACAAGTCCTCGCCATCGATCCGGGGCAGGCCGACGCCTGGCACTTGCTGGGCGTGGCCTGTGCCCAACTTGGCTCTCCAAGAATCGCAGTCGACTGTATTCGCCGTACGATCGCCCTACGGCCTGACTTCCCCGAGGCCCACAACAACCTGGGCCGCGCCTTGCAGGACCTGGGAAATTCGGGCGAAGCGGTTGCCTGCTTCCAGCGGGCCCTGGAACTTAAGCCCGATTATGCCGAGGCCTACAGAAACTTGGGTGTTGCCTGGAAAGACCAAGGAAAGTTGGACGAAGCCGTCGCCTGCTGCCGCCGGGCTGTCGAGCTGAAGCCCGATTGTGCCGATGCCCACAATCAATTGGGAAACGTGCTGAAGGACCAGGAGAATCCGGACGAAGCGGTTGCTTGTTGCCGGCGAGCGCTCGAGCTGAAGACCCGACTGTGTCGAAGCCCGCAGCAACCTGGGCATTCTCTTAGCAAAGCAGGGGAAACTGGACGAAGCGATCGCCTGCTGGCGGCAGGCGCTCCGGCTGAATCCCACCTATGCCGAGGTCCACAGCAACCTGGGCGTCGCCTTGGAAAAGTTTGGGAGGCTGGAGGAGGCGATCGCGTGCTACCGGCGAGCCCTGGAACTCAAGCCTCAATGCGCGGAGGTCCAGAATTTCTTGGGCAACGCCTTGAAGAAGCAGGGGAACCCAGACGAAGCGGTCGCCTGCTACCGGCGAGCCCTTGAACTCAAGCCGGAGTTTGTCGAGGCCCGCGGCAACCTGGGCGCCGCCCTGGAGGAAGCGGGCGATTTTCGGGGCGCCGAAGACTGCTTCCGCACCGCCATGCGCCACAACGGCCGATTTATCTTCGCACATTACAAGTTGGCAGAGCTCTTGGGCAGCAAACTTCCCGCCGGCGATCTGGCTCGGCTGCGCCGCTTGCTGGAGGAGACCGGGCCTTCGCACGCCGATCGATTGTTGCTGCACTTCGGCCTGGCCCGAGTCCTGGACGCCCAAGGAGAGTATGCCGAGGCCGCCGAGCACCTCGATCGGGGCAACACGCTGCAACGGTCCGAATGGCGCAAGTGCGGCCAGGAGTACGACCCGAGAGAGTTCGAACTCCTCGTCACCCGGATGATTGCCGTTTCGACGACCGATTTCTTCGAGCGGGTCCGCGGCTTCGGGTTGGAAAGCGAACTGCCGGTGTTCGTCGTGGGGCTGCCGCGGTCTGGAACGACGCTCGTCGAACAGATTTTGGCCAGCCACCCGCAGGTTTTCGGCGCGGGAGAGATCAAGCTGACGCAAGACACCGTGGCCGTGCTCGGCGCAGAAGGCGCGGACCTCCCCGAGGCCCTTCGTCGGCTGGACGGCCCGACCGTCCGGGACCTCGCTTCGCGGCACCTGGAGAAACTTCGGGCATTGGACCGCACCGCCTTGCGCATCGTGGACAAGATGCCAGAGAACTACTTGGCCCTGGGGCTCTTGGCGGGCCTGTTTCCCCGGGCGAAGTTCATTCACTGCCGCCGAGATTTGCGCGACGTGGCCGTTTCCTGCTGGATTACCCATTTCCAGGAAGTGCGCTGGTCCAACGACCCGGAACACATTGCCTCGCGATTTCAACAGTACCAACGGATGATAGTGCACTGGCGAAAGGTCTTGCCGGCGCCCATGTTGGAAGTGGACTACGAGCAGACCGTGGGCGATTTGGAAGGAATGGCCCGAAAGCTCGTGGCCTGGTGCAACCTCCCGTGGGAGCCGGCTTGCCTGGAGTTCCATGAGCGCAACGGCCCGTCAGAACGGCCAGCGCCGTCCAGGTTCGCCGACCGATCTTCAGGACTTCGGTGGGAAGATGGAAACACTACCAGCAGGCCCTGGCTCCGCTGTTCGTGCGGCTGGCAGGAGACCGCGTCATGGCGGGCGAAACGCCCGGCAGTCCGGACGAACCGTCCCGGACGCCCATGATTTAGAAACTATCTCAAAAGCCGTAGGGTGGGCCGAGTGAAACGAGTCCCACCGTCTTTTCACGTTTTTCGTGGTGGGACTCGTTTCACTCGGCCCACCCTACGCCGCCTTTTCCCGCCTTTTGAGATAGTTTCTTAGTTGCCTACTGTTACGCCGATGTAGCCCGATCTTCCCGGCATAACCCCCAAATTGGTTATTTACTTCGTTGTTAGCTTGTTTTATACTAAGGACCCAATGTTGTGAAGTTGTTTTTATTGACAGTGGAAGTTGGCAATTTGCGAACGTGCCCGAACCGGGGCCGGTTTGCTTAGGGATCGCAAGCGGGGCAAAACCCAAGGAGTGCTCTACTATGAGTCGCTTTTCTTTTGGATGGCGGAAGAGTGGTCGGGCGAAATCAAGGCCCCGTGGCGGGGCGGGTCGCCGACGGCGCGGCCGGCACTGCGGCGCCGCGGTCTGGTGCAAGCGCGGCGGCCGGTTTTCGAAGCGCTCGAGACGCGGCAGATGCTGAGCCACTATGCGGCGCCCATTGTCTTCGACAGCCCTACACCCGTGCCCATCCCCGTGGCGGACGCCAAGGCCGGCCAAACCGTGCCGATGACGATCGATTTCACCACTACGGACACGACGACCCCGGAAACGAGCGAGAACGAGTACCTCGAGATCCGCGGCTCCGCGGGATACTCGACGACGATTCTGAACTACGGGACGCAGACGATCCACGTGCCGATCACCGCCAACGGCGAAACGTTTTCGGCCTGGATCGACGGTGCCGACGGCGACGAGCAGGCGTCGATTCTCGTCGGCGACCGTCACCTCACATACACGACCGATCTGGCCGCTTTGTCCACGACCTGGGACGATCTCGCCTACGGTGTCAAGCAAACCATGAACGCCATCAAGGCCGTCACGAGTTACACGCCCGGTTGGAGTGTGGTCGCCGACGGGAACGTCATTCCGAACATCGGCGGAACGGTAAGCGTAGGTCTGGACTTGTGCCCGACGGTTCCATCGATTCGGCGACGTACACGCTCAACGGCACGATTACGGACGAGGGCACGCTCGGGCTTTTTTGGGGCGTGCAAGCGCTCAATCTGGGCTTTTCCTTCGGTTTCACCGGGAAGCTGGAAGCCGGTCCGAAGATCACTGCCACGTACGACGGCGAGCAATGGCATTTCGGCGGTTCCATGGACGTGACGGGTTCCGTCGAGGGCTTTGGACAACTGAACGCTACCGTCTTCACGGGCGCGGCGCCGCCACGGGCAGCCTCACCAGTTCGCCAGAGCTGGACGCAGAAGGCGTGTTGTCGGGCGATCTGAACTTCCAGGCATCCGTGAGCGCCTCGCTGAAAATGCAGCTTCCGGTGCAAAGAACGCGACGACCTTGGGGCAGGTGTCGTATGCCTGGCCGCCGGAAACCGTGACCCACTACAGCATCGACCTGATGCCGATGGTGGACTACTTGGAGAACATGGCGATAGGGGGCGACGATCCCGAGTTCGATACGGCCGGCGCGCTTGCCGGGCCTGCGGCGGCGCTGCGCGGCACGGTGCATACGCCCGACGCTACCCAGGCGGCGGGCACGGACGGCGCCGCAAAGGCCACGTCTCGCGTCAACCCGGCCGCCGCAGCCACCCAGTTGGTGGTGACTTCGCAGCCGCCCAGCACTGTCACGGCCGGCGCTCCCTTCAGCGTCGCCGTCTCGGCGGAAGATTCCTCCGGGTCTGTGGACACGTCCTTCAACGGCAACGTGACGCTCTGGGATTGGTACGGCGACCTTGTCGGGACCACGACCGTCGCGGCCGTCAATGGCGTGGCCACCTTCTCGGGCTTGACGGTCGACACCGCGGGCGACCAGTACCTGGAGGCATACAGCAACAATTTCTATTGCTACAGCAACGGTTTCACGGTCAATGCCGCGGCGGCCACGCAGTTGGTAGTTAACACCCCTTACAGCGCCGTCGTCGCCGCTTCGCCGTTCAGCGTCACGGCCGATGCCGAAGACCCCTACGGGAACATCGACCCAACTTTCGGCGGCGACGTGACGCTCGCTTTGGCCAGCGGTCCCACCGGCGCCACGCTGGGCGGGGCACTGACCGTGGCCGCCAGCAACGGAGTCGCCAGCTTCCCCGATGTGACGCTCGCTCCGACCGGAAGTTACACGCTTTCGGCCACCAGCAGCGGCTTGACCAGCGGAACTTCGTCCTCCTTCGATGTGACGGACCAGTTGGTCGTGACCACCCAACCGCCCGCCGAGCTCACGGCGGGGACCACGTTCGGCCTGGTCGTGGCCGCCGAAGACGGCACGGGGCAAGTGGACACGTCCTTCAACGGCAACGTGACGCTCTACAACTGGTATGGCGGCCTTGGCGGAAACACGACCGTCGCGGCCGTCAATGGCGTGGCCACCTTCTCGGGCTTGACGGTCGACACCGCGGGCGACCAGTACCTGGAGGCATACAGCAACAATTTCTATTGCTACAGCAACGATTTCACGGTCAACGCCGCGGCGGCCACGCAGTTGGTAGTCAACGCCCCCTACGGCGCCGTCGTCGCCGCTTCGCCGTTCAGCGTCACGGTCGATGCCGAAGACCCCTACGGGAACATCGACCCGACTTTCAGCGGCGACGTGACGCTCGCCTTGGCCAGCGGTCCCGCTGGCGCCACGGTGGGCGGGGCACTGACCGTGGCCGCCAGCAACGGAGTCGCCAGCTTCCCCGATGTGACGCTCGCTCCGACCGGAAGTTACACGCTTTCGGCCATCAGCAGCGGCTTGACCACCGGAACTTCGTCCTCCTTCGATGTGACGGATCAGTTGGTGGTGACCGCCCAACCGGCCGCCGAGTTCACGGCGGGGACCCCGTTCGGCCTGGTCGTTTCCGCCGAAGACGGCACAGGGCAAGTGGACACGTCCTTTAACGGCAATGTGACGCTCTACAACTGGTATGGCGGCCTTGGCGGAAACACGACCGTCGCGGCCGTCAATGGCGTGGCCACCTTCTCGGGCTTGACGGTCGACACCGCGGCCGACCAGTACCTGGAGGTGGATTCCAACGGGCTGCCTTCCGTCGACACCGATTATTTCCAGGTCGATCCCGGGGCGGCAGCGACATTCTCGTTTTCCCAAATCGGAACGATGCCGTGGACTTGGGCCGTCGGCAACCCCTTCGTCAACCCGAACTCGCCCTTCGACGTCCAGGTCACCGCGCAAGATCGCTACGGCAATTATGTTTCCGGCTTTGACGGCAACGTGACCCTGTCGCTGGCCAACAACCCCTACGGCGCCGCGCTGGGTGGCACGCTCGCTGCCACGGCCAGCAACGGCTATGCCGACTTCCCCTCCGTGACCGTCAACCAGTTGGGCCAAAACTATACCCTGGCGGCAACCAGCGGAAGCGTGGCGGGCACTTCGGCCCCGTTCGACGTTCTCGACCAACTGGTGCTCACCACCCCGGCGCCGAGCACCGTTGTGGCCGGCGCCCCCTTCGGCCTGGTCGTCGCGGCGGAAAACTCGGCCGGCGCCGTGGACACCTCCTTTAACGGCCCCGTGACCGTGAACTTCTGCGACTTCGCCGGCGGGCCGACCAGCGGGTTGCAGGGCGTCATCACCGTCAACGCGGTCCAGGGCGTGGCCACCTTCTCCGGCCTGTCGATCGACCAGGCCGGCAGTGACGGGCTGGAACTAGGCGGCAACGGCCTGGCCTTCACGCAACAACTCATCGCGGTCACGCCCGGGTCGGCGACCCAATTAGTGGTGACGACCGAGCCGCAGAACGCGACCACGGGGGCCCCGCTTACCCTGGCGATTTCGGCCGAGGATCCCTTCGGCAATGTCGATCCCAGCTACAGCGGCAACGTGACGGTCGCTTTGCTCAACAACGCCGGCGGCGGCGTCTTGAGCGGAACGCTCACCGAGCCATCCAATTCCGGCGTGGCGACGTTCTCCAATCTCTCGCTGAACGTGCCCGGCGCCGGCTACGCCATGCAAGCGACCGCTTCCGAACTGGGTTCTGCGAGCACGACGGCCTTCAACGTCACCGTTCCGGGCGTCGCCACGCAACTGGTCGTGACCAGCCAGCCGCCCTATAGCCTTGCGGCCGGCACGCCCTTCGGCCTGACGGTCGAGGCCGAAGACAGTGAGGGGACCCTCGATGCCAACTTCGACGGCAACGTGACTCTCTCGCTGATCGACAATCCTTTTGGCGCGACGCTGGAGGGAACAGTGACGGCGACGGCCGTCAACGGCGTGGCCACTTTCGCCGGCCTGGCAATCGACACGGCGGGTTACGGCTATGCCATCCAGGCCGGCAGCAACGGTTTGAGCGCGGGGAACAGCCAGTCGATTTACGTCAGCGCGGCCGCGGCAACCCAGCTTGTGGTGTTGGGGCCCTACGATAACGTGTTGACCGGTTCGCCGTTCGGCATGACCGTCCAGGCCGAGGATCCCTATGGGAACGTGGACCCGAATTTCTCCGGCAACATGACGCTGGCCCTGGCGAACAACCCCGGCAGCGCCACGCTTGGCGGGACGCTCACCGAAACAGCCTACGACGGAGTGGCCGAATTCTCGGACCTGACGATCGACCAACCGGGCAGCGGCTACACGTTGCAAGCCGCCGGCGGCACTTTGCCGGCCGGGACCTCGCAAGCGTTCGATGTCGACAACGACCAACTCGCGGTGACCTTGGAACCGCCGAGCGCGGTTGCGATGGGCACGACCTTCGGCCTGACGGTCGCGGCCGAAGACGGCTCCGGCGCCGTGGATCCTTCGTTCAACGGCCAGGTGACGATCGGGCTCTCGAATTTCACCGGCAACGATGCCACGCTGAGCGGCACGCTCACGGCCACCGCCGTGGACGGCGTGGCGACCTTTTCCGGATTGACGCTGGACCAGGTCGGCCTCTATGCCCTTTCCGTCACCGCCGCGGACATGGGGTCGGCCGCCACGCTCCCCTTCAACGTCACGGCCACGCAGTTGGTGGTAGCTGCCCAGCCGCCCGTCGAAGTCACGGCGGGCGCCCCCTTCAGCGTGACGGTCGTTGCGGGAGACGCGGCCGGCAACGTCGATAGTACATTTGACGGGCTGGTGACGCTTGCCCTGGCCTCCAACCAGGGCGGCGCGACGCTGGGCGGAACGCTCACGGTGACGGCGATCGACGGTGTGGCGACCTTCAGCGATCTGACGCTCAGCAGCCCCGGTAGCGTCTGCACATTCCAGGCCACGACTGCGGGATTGGCCCCGGTCACCAGCGACGCCGTGACCATCGTGGCCACCGGCACTCCCACGCAACTGGTCGTTACCAGCGAGCCGACGAACAGCGTCGCCGCCGGCGCCAGTTTTGGGGTGACCGTCAAGGCCGAAGATTCGCTGGGCGACGTGATTTCGTCCTTCCAGGGCAGTGTGACCATCGCCGACCCCGCCGGTCCGCTGAGCGGAACGCTCACGGTCAACGCAACGGGCGGGGTGGCCACTTTCTCGGGACTTTCGATCGACCAGGCCGGCTTCTACTGGTTGACCGCAAGCGCCGCCGGCTTGACTCAGGCCACGACAAACACCGTCACCGTGAACCCGGCTGCGGCCACCCAACTGGTTATTCCGGCGCTGAACACGGCCCTGCTGACCAACACGCTGCTCGGAGTTCAGTTGCCGACGGTCCTGGCGGGCGCGCCTTTCGGACTCGAAGTCCTCGCCGAGGATCGCTATGGGAACGTGGATTGGAATTTCAGCGGCAACGTGACGTTGAGCCTGCAGACGAATCCCGGCGGCGCCACCCTCAGCGGCACGGTCACTGTGGCTGCCACCGACGGGGTGGCGAACTTCAGCGCGCTCTCCCTCAACGACGCCGGCAACGGCTATACGCTGGCGGCCGCCAGCCCCGGCCTTTCCGCGGGCATCAGCCCGACTTTCGCCGTCAGCGGCGATCAGTTGGTCGTGACGACGCAACCGCCCGCCAGCATCGTGGCCGGCGCCGTTCGGCCTGGTTGTGACCGCCGAGAACAGCGCGGGAATCGCCGATCCTTCCTTCAACGGCAGTATTTCGGTCAGCGATCCGTTCTTCGGGCAGACCCTGGGTGGAACCACAACCGTGACGGCCTCCGGCGGCGTGGCCACCTTCTCCGGCCTGTCACTCACCGAGGCCGGACAAGGCAACTGGTTGATCGTCAGCAGCGGCAGTCTGCCGATCACGTTTTCCGACGCGATCGACGTGCTGCCGGGCAACGCCGCGCAACTGGCGGTCGTTACCCAGCCGCCCGCCAACACTTCGGTCGCCGCGCCTTTCGAGGTTGACGTCGCCGTCGAAGACGACCTGGGCAATTTCGAGACGGGTTTCAACGGCAACGTGACCATGGGCCTGGCGAGCGGCCCCACCGGCGGCGCCTTGGGTGGAACGCTCACGGCGGCGGCCACCAACGGCGTGGCCGCCTTCCCCGGCTTGACCCTCAGCCAGGCGGGCAGCTATGTGTTGCAGGCCACCAGCGCCGGCTTGACATCGGTGAACGCCGGGGCCGTCAACGTCACGCCCGCCGGCATGGCCACGCAGTTGGTCATCACGGCCCAGCCGCCAAGCAGTGTCGCCGCCGGCAGCAGCTTTGACTTCATCGTCACGGTAGAGGACGGTTTCGGCGCCGTCGTGAAGAACTACCAGGGCAGCGTGACGGTCAGCGACCCCCTGGGAGGCGGCTTGGGCGGAACCCTCACGCTCACGCCGACCGGTGGCGTGGCCGCCTTCTCCCTGACGGACGACGTAGCCGGCGTCGGCAACACGCTCGTGGCGACCAGCAGCGGTGTGAACTCGGCGACCTCCAACCCATTCACGGTCACGCCGCTGGTGGCGACCAAGTTGGATGTGTGGGGCCCCAGCGGCACAGTATCCCCCGCATCGGCCTTTACCGTATCGGTCTTTGCCGAGGATCTCTATGGCAACGTCGATCCGAATTTTGACGGCAGCGTGACGCTGGCCCTGGAGACTAATCCTGCCGGCGGCGCCCTGAGCGGGACGTTGAAGGCAACCGCCGTTGGCGGGGAAGCCGACTTCTCTGGATTGACGATCAACGTGCCCGGCAACGGCTATACGTTGCAAGCGCAAAGCTCCGGCCTGACTTCGGCAACTTCGACGCCTTTCAACGTGACGACCGACCGACTTGTGGTGACCTCTCAACCGCCGGCCAACGCGACCACGAGCAGCAAATTCGGCCTGACCGTGATCGCCGAGAACGCCCAGGGTAATTTGGACACCAACTTCGCTGGCAGCGTAACCGCGACCATGGTCCAGGTAGGCGCCACCGGGGCCACGTTGAGCGGCCTGGTCACCGTGACGGCCAAAGGCGGCACGGTTACGTTCTCCGGGTTGAACATCAATGAATCCGGCTCGTATCTCCTCTCGCTGGGCGGCTCCAATTTGGGGGCCACGATGACCAATGCCATCACCGTTACCGGGCCGACCATTCCCGTCACGATGGGGTTTGTGCTCACGAGCGACCATCCCTCCGGCTCCGTCGCCGGTCAGACGGTCGTCTTCACGGCGGTTTACAACACGACTTCGGGCACGCCCACCGGCAACGTGACTTTCAAGAACGGCACGAAGTTGCTGGGCACGGGCACGTTGAACGCACAAGGCCAAGCCACGCTGAGTATTTCAACGCTCACGGTAGGCGCCTCTACGATCACGGCCGTCTATCCGGGCAGCGCCAACGTCCCGGCCGCCAGTGCCAGCCTGAGCCAGACGGTGTGCCTGGATCCGACCAGCATCGTTTTGACTGCATCGGCCTCCGCGCAGTCGGTGACCTTCACGGCAAAGGTGAGCGCCTCCGCGCCGGGCAGCGCCGTGCCGACCGGAAACGTGACCTTCAAGGCGGGGAAGACGACCTTGGGAACCGCTGCGCTCAACAGCAGCGGTATCGCCAGCGTTTCGGCCGCAGCCTCGAAGGTCGCCGGGCAAACGATTACGGCAACTTTTGCTGGAAACAAGTGGTGCAACGGTGGCAGCGCCAGCTTGGCGATGACGGACAGCCACGTCGCTACATCCACGGTCGTGTCGGCGTCCATCAGCCCCTCCGTGTCCGGCCAGACCGTGACGTTCACCGCCAAGGTGACGTCGGCTTCCGGCGCCTTCGATAGCGGCGGCACGGTTCAATTCGCGGTGGACGGCGCGGCCTTCGGCTTCGCCGGTCACCTTGAGCGGCGGCGCCGCCACCTTGAGCGATTCCGTCCTGGGCGTGGGTTCGCACACGATTAGCGCCGCCTACATCGGCGATACCGCCTTCAGCGCCAGCAGCGGAAGCGTGATGCAAGCTGTCTCGAAGGCGCCGACCTACACGGTGTTGACTTCCACTTTTGATCCGGCAGTGTTCGGCCAGGCGGTGACCTTCACAGCCACCGTCAGTGCAGCGGTGACAGGGATCGGCGTTCCCACCGGCGTCGTGACCTTCAAGGACGGGAGCAAGATCTTGGGCACGGGCACGCTCGACGCCGACGGCACAGCCGTCTTCAGCAGCTCGGCGCCGCTAACGGTGGGCAGCCATGCAATCACAGCCTCCTACACGAGCACGTCTCAATTCGCAGCCAGCGACAGCGGCCTGACCGAAACGGTCAATAAGGCCGCCACGACGACCTCGATCACAGCTTCGGTGAATCCCGCGAAACTCGGCCAAGCGGTGACTTTCACGATAACGGTCAGCGCCGCCGCGCCGGGCAGCGGCACGCCCACCGGCAAGGTGGTTCTCATGGACGGCAGCGTCAAGCTGGGGACAGTCTCGCTCGATACGACGGGCAAGGCTACCTTCGGGACCGCGAAGCTTACGGTCGGCACGCAGGCAATCACCGCCTCCTACGGGGGCGACGCCCACTTCACCGCCAGCACCATCAGTATGACCGAGACGGTTAACAAGACCGACGCGACGACCGCAATCAGCGCCTCGGCTGTTTCATTGTTGTTCGGCAAATCCGTTGCCTCCGCCGCCACGGCAACGCCGGTTTCGAGCAACGTCGACGATGGCGACACGGTTCAGTTTCCGTTGGACGACGCGGCCTTCGGTCCGCCGGTCCCACTGGGCACTAAGGCCGATGGCACCGACACCAGCAGCAGCGGCGACCTCGCGCAGGCGGTCGCGACTGCCACCACGGATGGCGTTGCCTCGCCGATTTCCGCGCTGAGCCTTCGTATGAAGCCCCACATCCTGGATGCTGCAATTCTGTCCTTGTTTGGCGGCCTGAAATAGCCAACGTCATTTTTTGGCCCCGGTGACACGATTGGTGATGCGCCGGGGTTCGGACACGAGACAGGCGTTCGGACGTTAAGATCGACGCAGAGGTCCTGGGGAGACAAATAAAGGGACAATTAAAGACAAATAAAGGAGCCACCCACCAAATTCAGGCAAGATGGGCGCTTAGGGATAGGAAAATGCGCTTGACAAGCTTGCGTAGTATAGGTAAAGCCGTATGAATGTCACGAGCATCGCGGTATTTTCCCGGCGGCATGGTGTACCATGTCCTCTAAAGTGACGACCCTGAAGAGGCGGGTTATTTGACGGTTTCATTGGCCACGCCGCCGTATTCATCGACAAGTTTTGCACCTCGGACCACGTTCGATCCCAGCCGTTTCGTGAAAATTCTTTTCAAGGCTTCAACGCGCGAAAACAGGCAAGAACACGGGAAAAACTCGCGGCAGCAGGCCGCAAGTTCCTTGTGATCGACAACTTTTCTCGCGCGATGCTTGACCGCCATAAAGAATCGACTATACTTAGGCAAGCCACCTTGAAAGGAGGCTGGCAGGGGCCGTAAAAAGCTCCCGCAAAGCCTTGAGCGTCAAAGCGACACGAAAGTGTTGTGGAGGCGAACGAAGGTGCCGCTGGTGTGCAAAGCGTCAAGCCAAGCAGATCACGCGGACGTTGGGCTGGCAAGACTTTCGGGTCAAGCCGGTCATCGTAGGCCCGATTTTCGAGATGGCGGCCGGTCGGAGTTAATTCGCCGATCGGCTTTTTTTGTTTCTTGCCGAGGCACCGTGAGTGGTCTTGAAGCAGAGGATCGTCGCCCCGTGCGCTAACCCTGTCGGACCTCGCGGCGGAAGCAAATGCGTTCGTTCTCGGCCGCGATGCCGGCTACGAGGCTGGGGCAGAAGACGGCGGCAGGGGCGAACTGCTGGTCGTGAGCCTGGATCTGCGGTTCGCCTTCTAGCCGTCCGCGAACGGGCGCTGTTGGGCAGTCTCCGTTAAGCACTTGGTTTCAGCCTAATCATGTTCCGTTCTGAATCGCGCAGCCGGGCATCGCTTCTCGCAGCCGCTTGACACCGTCTTCACTGACATCGCTGTCGCCGACGTTGAGGAAGGAAAGCGCATGTTCGGCCGTTGTGAGCTTCTTGAGATGTTCGATCGCCGCATCGCTGACGCGCGTCCAGCCCAGGTCAAGTCTCGACAGGCGCGTGAGCTTGCCAATTTCTTTCAGCCCAGAGTCACAGATGTCGCTACCTTGAAAACTCAGCTCGTGGAGGTGTTGCAACGAGGCGAGATGCGCCAGTCCTTTTCCGGTCACGTACGTGTGGTCATCGACTTTCTGCGATCTAGGGGAGGAATGGGGGGATGTGGAGTGAGGCCGAGCTGTGCGCGGCTAGCCTCCCCACAAGTGGGGCCGGGGCCGGCTACTAGGCCGGGGCAATGGCATGTTATAATAGATCGGAGGTTAAGAAATGAAAGGTCGCATGTTTGTTATTGCAGCGGTGGCGGGCAGTTTGCTTGGGGCGGTTGGGCAGACACCGGCCCAGTCGCACTCCGGCGAGGCACACGGCCGTGGCCACAGTGGAGGCGGTGGCGGCAGAGGCGTTGGTTGGGGCGGCGGGTATGGCGGGGGCATCCTACCGGGCCTCGACGCCCAGCAGGCAATCGGCATGCAGCTCAAGGGCCAGGGCACGTTGGCCGGCCAGCAGGCCGCGGCGGCCCAGGACTACATGGTGCAAAGCGGCATCCGCAAGACCTTGCCCAGCGAGCGCAGCGTCGCGCGGATGCGATCCTCGGACAGCAGCAGGCCACCCAGGACTGGTTGTTGCAACAGCAGGCCCAGCAGCGTGAGCAGCGTCGGACGGCGGCCGCGGAAAATGGGACGCGAGGCAACACGCCGCCCAGCGGACCGCCCCCGGGCGCCATGGACATCATCAAGTGGCCGGCCTTGTTGCAAGAACGGGGCTTCGCCTCCGAGCGTGCCAAGATCGAAGCCCCCTATCGCCGCAGCCCGTCCAAGCTAAGCCCGCCCCTGGCGGCCGACTACCGTCAGATGGCCTCAACCGTCGAGGACATGAAGGCCATGCTGGAGGGGCGGTTGAAGAAGGGCGTCGACACCGCCGATTACAACGCCGCGAAGGGTTTTCTCGGCCAGTTAGGGCAGGAAATCGCCGCGCGGTTGCAGGCGGCCGGGAGCGCGAAGGAGGAAAGCGGCGCCAAGCCGCCCGCGGAATCAAAGGACGACAGAAATCCACGGCAAGAGTGAATTCGCTCTCCGGCGCCCCTTATCTACGCTTGGCCGTCATGTGCCCCCAGACCAGCGTCAAAGTCGTCAGCGGCCAGGTCACTTACCGAGCATGGCGCACCTATTCCGCATTGTACTTGCAATGCTGCGACGGCCAAAGTTACTCGCCACCGCCAAACTCGGCCGGCAAGCCGTTGACGATTTCGACCGTTTCGACGCTCGCACGGACTACCTGGCCGACGAGACGAACGATATACTCAGGGTCGTCCGCGCGATTGGGGTCGCTGCGAATGCCGGAGCGTTTGTCCTCGCTGACCTGGTATTGATCGACAACCCAGTCCAGGGCGCTGCGGTTGCCCAGACGGTATTCAAACACCTCGGGCGGAATCTTGCCCAACGTAAGCGAATCGTTCACCACCAGCGACAGTTTGTCCTTGGCCAGCCGCATCTTCTCGACACGGTAGGAGAGCGGCACGCCGCGCGATTCGATCCACGCGAGCGGCCAAGGCTCCAACTCTTCGTAATCGAGGTGCAGCCGCGCCAGTTTCCCCCCGGCCGCGGTGAATGCGCGGAAGTCGGGCGCCAACGGTATCCGCGGCAATTCACGCTTCAGGTTATCGGCGTACCGCTGCCGATAGCCCGGATGGTGCAAGAGGCCGTAGACGTAGTAGAAGATGTCCCACTTCGTGATCTTCTTGTCGCCGTAATGCTCGCGGAAATGATCGAGAGCCCAATCGGTGATGTTCTCGCGTTGGTTGGTGCCGTCCTCGTCGTACAGATAAAATGGGAAGCACTGGTGGGCGTCCAAACCGGCGCAAAGGTGAATATCCACGATCGACGACGCGACCAGCGCACTGAATGTCTGAGCGCGGTATCCAATGTCGCTCACCGCAATAACACAGTTTTCGGCATCGGGGGTCGGGAAGATTTGCGGGAACTGATACCTTCGCTCAGTTAGGATTGCATTGACACAGACGTACCGCCTTGTGAACGGGCGATAGAGCGCGGGCCGCACCTGCGACCCATCGAATTCCGCGTACCGTCCTCGGCGCAGGTTTGCTTTTAGCGTTTCACTCCACTTGATCTTGTCGTAGCCCACGAACTCGTCGATATTCGCCTCCCCGCCGGCCCGACGATAGCGATCGACCTCGCCGTTGTAGTTTTCCACGAGGTCACGAACACGCTCAACAAGGATTTCTCGCTGGAAATTGTAGATCGTGTCGTCGCGATTGGTCTTGATACCCAGCGAACGGAGGCCAAAGACCGCCTCACCCGCCTCGGCCACAAAACGGCCATCTCGGGTACCCAACGGAACAAACGAGGTGAACTCGCCGCCGTTGGATGGCACGAGCCACGTGTTTCGGTTATCGGGCTGGAGCTTCGCCCACTCTACGCCGCGGACGCTCCCGTGGTCGGCCAGCCATGCCAGCTTCGCGCGCCTCCGCAAATTCTTGTCGACCCGATGAAAGAGCAAGCGGCGCCCGCGATGGCGCCTGGCGCTGACGGCAATCGTAATCCCCACGCCGACCTGGATGCCGAATACGTTGTACGCCGTGCCGCTCAGTTTCGGGTTGTGCCGGACGTTGCCTTCCAGGTGCAAATGGTAGACTCGCGTGAAGTCCTGGAGCAAGTGTTTCCGCATCCCGTCGAAGGCGATCTGATCGACAAAGCTGTTGTTGGAGACGAAGCACACGATCCCGTCGCGCCCGTTGAGCCGGTCCACTGCCCAGCGGAAGAACTTCACGTACATGTCGGAAAGCGCATTCTTGTTGGTGGCGGCCGAGTCCTTGGCATACGTCTCGCTCACCCGCCGGTCGATCACTGCGTACTTGCGGTTCTTGTTGTTGTCGTTCTCGTTGAGTTGCCAGGCATTGTAGGGCGGGTTGCCGATGACTACGGTAATCGGCGCCTCGGTCTCGTGTGCCACGCGCTGCACGTTCTCTTCCGCCATGAAACCGAACGTGTTCTGTTGGCCCTTGGCCAGGTCCAGCGTATCCACGAAGCACAGCCCGGCAAACGGTTCGTAGCTTCCGCTCAACTCGTAATAGGCGTGCTCGATATTCAGCGCCGCGATGTAATAGGGCAAGCAGCATCACCTCGTTGGCGAAAAGCTGTTGGCCGTACATCCGCGGCAGGTCTTTCTTGGGGATACGGCGGAGGAGGTTCACGATAAAGTTGCCAGTGCCCGTGCATGGGTCGAGGATCTGGACCTCCTCGTCACCCGGCGTCTTGCCGAACTCGCTTTCCAGCAGTTCCGCCACGCTGGCGCACATAAAATCGACGATCTCCTGGGGCGTGTAGACGATGCCGTGCGTGTCGGCCACCTTGACGGAATAGCCCTGGAAGAACCGCTCGTAGACCGAGTTCAAAAAGTGCTGCTTCTCGGCAAAACTCTCGATCGTCGCCGCGGCCGACTCGATCGCCAGATAGAACCGGTCGAGCGATTTGAGAAAGTCGTGCCGGTTGAACGATTTCGAGACCAGGGCGTCGATCACCTTTTCGATCTCGGCGGCGATCACGTTGCGGCGGGTGAAATCCTGGTTGTCGAAAATCGTGCGGATCAGTCGCTCGGTCAAGAGGTGCTGCACCGAGCATCTCGTCCACGGCGGCCTGGCTCAAGTTCGGGTTGAGCGAGTTGCAGCAAAGCTCGTAGAATGCGGCGAATGCCGCGATGAACTTCGGGTTGTCGGTGTGCGCTGCCTTGATCTTCTCGACCAGCCCCAGCGCCAGGTCCGGCACGCGCTCTTTGAATTCGTCGATGGCCTTACCGAAATCGTCGTGGGCGGGCTCCCTGTAGGCGAAGAACGCGTTGAGTAAATCGGAAAGCTGCTTGGCGTTGGTCAGGTCGATGACCATGGCCCGCTCGCCATTCTGGTAGAGTTGGGCCTGCCGCGTGTCCTCGAAAATGATGTTGCCGGTGGGGTAACCCATGGCGATCTTCTTCTTGATCTCCGTTTCAAGATGGTCATGGCTGTCTTTTGCTTCCCAGTGGCCGCGGGTGATGTAGTAGTCGTCGCGAAAGGTGCCGTCGGGCCGGATCGCCTTGCCCGCCGCCGTGTCGGAAAGCTCTGGAATGAGGGTCCACGCAAACTGCCGGCCGAGTTGTTCCAGCAGGTTCTGGAACGCCGAGCGGACGGCGGTTTCGTGCTGAACTTCCTGGCGCTCGTACGCTTGGAGCGCCTCGTAGTACGCCTTGATCGCCTTGTGATTGGGTTTTATGGCCGGAGTCGTCATGGCATTTAGGTTAGGGAAAGCTCCTCTGGCCGTCAAGTAGGCGGCCACGTCAACTCCAGCCAAAAACGTTCCACTGTAACCTGCCGACCCTTTTAGCCGTCAGAAGGCCCGCTTTCTGCGCTGAAGACTCGGCATTCGCCCCCGTTGAGCTGCATTCCTCACAACGTCCAGCCCGGCCGGTAAGCCTGCCGCAGGAAGCGGTCGGCCTCAGGGCAGTTGGTCGCCTTGAGACTGGCCGCATCCCACTGCAGCTTCTTGCCGGTCCGCAGCGCCACGTTGCACAGCAAGACCGCCTCGGTCAAGGCGCCGGAGTACTCGAAATTGCAGGTAGTCGGGCCGCCGGTCTTACAAGCCTTGATCCACGAGCAAATCACGACGGCGGATAGACGGAATGGAATGCATAATGGTTCTCCTCGCTCACCGTTTCTTTGCTTCTTCGTACGGGTACGCGCCACAGGTTACCGATTGGAGCGACAGGAAGTCCCTCGTTTGCCCATAGCCTATGGCCGGGCTGCCGGCTTTCAAGGCGAAGTTGCCGCCGGGCGCGTCAACCCAGAGCGGATCGGCGGCCTTGTTCGCCGCGGCGCTCCAGACGTTGGGAAGCCATGCCCTGGCGTGCTGCTGACCGCCGTCGATATTGTTCACGTAGGAGTCGCCACCCTTGCCGGCACAGGCATAGGTATTGTTGTACCGCAGGAAGCCGGCGCCGGTGATCGACACGGCAATGTTGTTCATCACCGTGGCATTCTCGCTTCCATTATTGTTGATCTCGCCGCGCATCGTGCCTCGGTTCGCGGGATCCAGGTTGTTGTTGTACGATGTGTTGTTGGCGACTGTGAAGCCGTTGCCGTTGGCCATCCCGGAAAGGAACAAGTGTATTCCATAGTTGCCGTTCCTATAGGTGATGTTGAACGCGATGAGGGTCTTGTACGGATAAACGACGTTCGTTTCGCCACGATTATTGAAAACATCCATGATGATGCCGTTCCCATCGGTATTATACGGATTTGCGACGGTGCCGCACCTCTTGATGAAGTTGTCGTGTAAAATGTTCCAGTTCACGACGTTGTGGAACGGCGTAAGCACGCCGAAAGTCAGGTTGTACGCGTCGTCCGCGGTTGGCGTGTATCCCGTGGCGGGCTTCAATGCGCAAAAGGAGATCCCCGATCCCCGCGCGTCGCACGTGGCCGCACAATTATTGTAGAGCGTGTTGTGAATCACATAATAATAGTCGCCGTCATTCATTTGGATGCCGCTCTGCCCGTAGCCGTGGATGATGCAATTGGTCACCCAAATATGATGGCTGTGAAACCGGCGTGAACGGCTATTCCAACAATTGATGCCCTGCCCATAGACGATTTCGGAAGACGCCGCGAGTTCGAATCCGTCGATGATCACATAATTCGGGGTGTTCTCAGCGGCGAGGATTTCGAACGCGGCCCGGGGATCGGTGATAACGGCGCCGTCCAGGACCGTGCTGCGATAGACGACGTAGCCGATCGAGGAGGCCTGGTTGCCGCCATGCGAAATTTTTGCGCCCCAGGCGTAGACGCCCGGCAGTACATTGATGCAATCGCCGGCCCTGGGGGCCATATCGTTCGCGTGCTGAATCGTCCGCCACGGGTGTGCCCGGCTGCCGTCGTTGGCGTCGTTGCCGGTTGTGGCCACATAGAAATTGCGCAGGCAGGTATAATAAGGTTTGGCAAAGAGCGCCGGGCTCGGCCCGGGCTTTTCATGAACGGGCCTCAATTTGATCACGAGATTGGTGTCGTGCAACGATACGGCCAACTCTTGTTGCTCAAATCCGGCCCGTGCAAAGACCAGCGTATCGGTTCCAGCGGGAACCTCCGGCAGTTGTTTCTTGTCTTGTGCCAACATGGGCTGGTGCGACTGGGCGCCGGCGCTGCCGCCGATTGTCAGGCTGAATACCCCCGACGCGCCGGTAATCGCCCTGTTCGCGGTCGCTTTGTGATACACGATGACTCCGCTCAACGCGGCGTTGGTGCTTGAGTCATAGACCGTGCCTTTGAGGGAATAGGCGGAGACGGATTGGATGCACAGCAACATCGCGAAGATGCTGCTCCAAACTTTGACACTACTTGCTTTCATGAAAAGCCATCCGACAGATTATTGGTGGAGTACTTGGCCTCCTCACACAATTGACGGACCGAGGCCGGAACGCCCGGTCCCAGGTCCGGCGCCCCGCCGACCGTCGGCGGAGCCGCAGAGAGCGCAACGTGAATTATATTCCATTTCATCAACGACGGGCAGGACCGCGAAGCAGTTTGGGAATCGAGTCGACGTTGCGCGCGGGGGTGGCCGAAGAAAGAGCCGGAAGACGACAAATGACCCTTCGCCTTCGCACATTGCCCAAAGATCCTAAATTTGGCGGATGGCGCCTTTTGTTCCCCAGGCTGCCTGTCGTGACGCGCTCGCCGGGGACGCATGCGGAGGGAAGGACAAGATGGGTGGGGCGTCTTGTTGGTCGAAGGCCGCTAGCTTCGCTGTTCTTCGCGTTTCCCTGCGCCGCAAAGCGTAGCCGAGCAGGCCCACGACGCCGGCGCCCAGCAGCGCCAGCGTCCCCGGCTCGGGCACAACATTGAGCACTATGTCGTTGTTTTGCACGGCAAGCGTTGCCGCGTAGCCGTCGATCGTGCCGCTGTTGCTGTTGCTGTTGCCCAGGACGCCGCTGGGGAGCGATCCGGCCTCGATCAAGTCGTACGTGCCGGGAGCAAAGTTGGCCGTGGGCGTGAAATCGAAATTGGAAATACCAAGCGGGCTGCCGACAATCAGGCTGCCGCAAGCGATTTCGTCGCTGGTGGAAGGCGTATCGAGTGCGTAGTCCATCTCGGCCCCGGAAGCCAAGAGCAGGCCGCCGCTGAAGCTCAAGCCCTGCGGCAAATTACCTGGAGCAATCTGCCCGCCGGTGGCGACTGTGCCGCTGCTGAGATGGCCCGTGCCGCCGAGAGTTCCGCCGCTGTTGACCGTCACGGGGCTGGCCAGTGAGCCATTGACAATGAGGCCGCCCTGGTTGATCGTCGTCGGACCGGTGTAGGTGTTGGAGCCGGCGAGGGCCAGGGTGTTAGGGCCCAGCTTCTCCAGTCCAATGCTGCCGGCGATATTCGAGCCGTAAGAAAAGTTGCCGGCGGTGGTGTCGATGCCCAGCGCCGAGCCGCTGGCGAAACCGCTGCCATTGCTGCTCAGCAGCGAGGCGATGTTTGCCGATGTCCAGCCGCTGCCGCCTGCGCTGACGGCCAGCACTCCGCCGCTGGCCACGGTGATTTTCCCTGTGCTTGCGTAGCCGGGCAGCGACGCGGTGCTCGTGGCCTGGAGCGTGCCCGCCTTGACGGCCGTGCTGCCCGTGTAGGTATTGCTGCCGGTAAGCGTCAAAATGCCCGGGCCCGTTTGCGTCATGCCGCCGTTGCCGCTGATACTGCCGGCGTAGGTCAACGCGTTGGCGTGATTGAAAACCAGCAGGGCGCTATTGCTCAGGGCGACGGTCGGGCTGCCCAAGAACTCGCCGCTGCCGCCGTCGCCCACCTGCAACGTGGCCGCGTTGACGGAGGTGGCGCCGGTGTAGGTGTTGCTGCCAGCAAGCACTTGCGTGCCGCTGCCGCTTACGACCAGGCTGATCGTGCCCGACCCAGAGGGTGCCCCGCCGCCGCCCTGGATCATGCCGCTGAAGGTGGTCGCACCGCCGCTGAGACTAAGGGTCAGGACGGAGGCGGTCGTGCCGCTGTTGATGATGCTGCCGCCGCTGCCGGGAGTTTGGTCCGACAGCGAGGCGACTTGCTGACTGCCGCCGCTGAGGTCCAGCGTACTGCCGATGGCGATCGACAAGGCCGTTGTGGCGGGCAAGGTGTTGACGCCGGGAGTAGCGTTTACGATCTCCACGCTGCAAAGCCCCCCATATTGCTGAGTGGCCCCGGCTATGTTCACCGCTTGGTTGCTGGCAGTCAGTCCGTCGACCTCGATGTAGTTGCCGGATTGAGAGTTTGCCGGGCTTGTGCTGGTGATTGGGGTATACGTGCTGGCCCGCCACCCTCGGTGGCGTAGTAGTACGTCGTGCCGTTGACGGTCGCTTCTTCTTGGTTCCCGACCGCAGAGTCGCCGACGTAGACATACAGGCTATAGTGGGCGTATGGGATATTGCTGACCGTTAAAGTCATGGGGTTGTAGTCGTTGACGGCGACGTAGCCGTTCAGCAGTTGATTGGCGCTGCCGGTCCCCCAAGTACTCGTGGCACCGTTGAGGGAAAACGTCGCGCCGCTGCTGCCGCCCGTGTTGTTTGCCAGCGTGCTCCCGCTAAAAGTGTGGCCCGACTCGTTGTTCCAGTTGCTCATCGGCACTACGCCTCCCGTGCCGGAGAACGCCGTGGCGCCATTACTGCCGATGAAATGGATGCCGATGGCGCCGGCGGCAGCGGATTGCGGTTGCAGCACGCCGCCGGCGGGGGATTGCAGTTGCAGCACGCCGCCGGCGATGACGGTAGGACCGTTGTAGGTGCTGGGGGCGGTCAGCGTGAGCGTGCCGCTGCCCTGCTTGGTCAGGCCGCCGCCGCCGCTCAAGAGGCCGCTGTAGGTCGTGTTCTGGCCGTTGTTGCCCACATTGAGCGTGACCGACTGCGAGGCGGCGGTGGCCAGCACGACGTTTCCGGCGCCCGCCAGACCGCCAAGGGTCGGGCTGGTGTTGCCCGCGGCGAAGCTCAAAGCGCCGCCCGCTCCCACGTTGACCGTGCTGTTCTGCACCGCCAGGGGATGCGCCAGGTCCAGGGTGCCGGCGTTGATCTGCACGCCGCCGGAAAAGGTGCTGGAGTCGGAGAGGGTCAGCACCCCGCCGCCGACGATCGCCAGGCCGCCGCTGCCGCTGATGACACCGGCAACGGTCATGTTGTTGCCGTTGGTGTCGAGCGTGGCCGTGACACTGGGGTTGATGACCAGATTTCGCGAGGCGGCAAGGGTGACGCTGGACGCGCCGGCCTGCAGGCTCGCGTTGCCGGCAAAGGTCACGTTCGTAACCGGATTGCCCGGTACGGCGCCCAACGAGGTGTCGCCGGCGATATTGAGCGTGCCGGCATCGAGCGTCGTGCCGCCGCTGTAACTGTTGCTGCCGGCCAGCGTGACGTTGCCGTTGACCACCAGGCCCCGCGCGGCGACCAGCGCGGCGTTGTCGGCCATCACCAGCGTGCCGCCTCCGCCGCCCAGGTAGTACGTGTTGCCCGCGGGCGTGAGCGTGCCGCTGTAGGTGTTGGCGCCGACCGAGCCCAAGCTGATGCTCGTGTAAGTTCCGCTGCCGGCCGTGGCCAGATTGATGTTCTCGTTGCTGATTGAGGTCAGGGCGAGGGCGCCCGCGGAGGCGGGAGCGATGGCGCCGGCGTTGAGCCAAGCCGTAACCGTCGAATAGGCGCCGCTGACGTCCAAGGCGCCGCCGCTTTGAATCAGGATCTTGCCCGTAGCAGGGATAGACGCCGGGGAACCCAGCACGAGATTGCCGGCACTGACGGTCGTTCCGCCCGTGTAAGTGTTGGTGCCGCTGAGCGAGACCGTGCCCGATCCGACCAGGACCAGCGAGCCTGCGCCGCCGATCGCGTACGGATAGCTGCTGTTCGTGCCGTCGCCGATGCTGAGCGTGGCCGTGCCCAGCTTGACGGTGCTCGACCCGCCGCCGCTGCCGGTGCTCACGTTGTTCAGCGAGCCGATCAACTGGTTGTTGCCGTTGAGGTCCAGCACGCCCGTGCGGATCGTAACCTCGGTGCCGGCGGGCAGGCGATTCGGCCCGCCGGCCAATTGCAGCGTGCCGCCGTCGATATACGTTCCGCCGGTATAGGTGTTCGAGCCCGTTAGCACCAAGGTGCCCAAACCGGCCTGGGTCAGGTTGCCGTTTCCGCTGATGTTGTTCGCCACGGTCGCGGTGCCGCTGAGGCTGAACTGGAGCGTGGCATTGTCGAGCACGTTGCCGGGACCCAGGCTTCCCGTGCTGCCGTAATTGCCGATTTGCAGGATGCCGGCGTTGATATAGGTTTTGCCGCTATAGGTATTCGAACCGGCCAGGGTCAGGGTGCCGACCCCGGTTTTCAACAGGTCGCCGCTGCCGCTGATCGCGCCGGAAAACGTGGTTTCGGTGGAATCGGTCCCAACCGTTAGCGCGGCCGAATCCAGCACGCTGCCGCTGCCGGAAAGCGAGCCGATCGTTTGCGGATTGCCGTTGAGATCCAGCACCGTGCCCGCGGCCATGATCACGGCCAAGATCGTCGGCAGCCGGTCGAAGCCGCCGGCAATTTGCAGGGTGCCGCCGCTGATCGTGGTCGGCCCTTGATAGGTATTCGTGCCGCTGAGGACCAAGAGTCCTGCACCGGTCTGGGTCAAGCCGCCGGAACCGCTGAGCGCCGTGGCGACGGCCGAACGTCGACCCGCTGCTCACGTTATAGGTCGTTGCCGTCATGACGGGGAGGCTGGCCACTGTGGCGATATTGGCCCCCATCGTCGAGCTCATTCCGGGCCAGCCAGGGCCGGTCGTGCCGGCGCCGATCGCGGGACTGCCGGCCTGGAGCGTGTAGTTGCCGGCTGCCGGGTTCGTGAACTTCGGGTCGGTCCAAAGGGAGTTCAGGTCTTGGGAGGTTCCCGACTGCCAACTCGAGGCAGTCGTGTAGGTCCAGCTTTCAAAAAGGTCGTTGATTTGAAAGAGATTGTAATTCGAGGTGCTGAACTTGTAAGGCGCGGCGGGAGATAGATCCCCCGTAGTGGAGGTGCTTCCCGTACTGGACGTAGTCATGGTCGCGGAATTGACGTCACCCACGGTGTACTCAAAGAAGTTCCCCGCGCCGCTGGCCGGATCGTGGTAGGCCGAGTTCTTGCTGGCGATATTATTGACGAGATTGTTGCCGTAGCTGAAAACATTGTAATTGTTTGCGCTGCCGTCCCCGCGAACCGGCCCGCTGGAAACGATCCCCGTGTTGTCGTTATTCACGACGGTGTTGTTGTAGACGTTGCAATAGGCGGAACTGGAGAGATAGATTCCCTGGCTGCTGGGCGAGTAGGGGTTGAGCGTCGTCGGATTGAAACCGATTTGGTCGCGGCTGAATTTGCTGTTGGAGACCACGTTATTGTAAATCTGTCCGCCGTACGAGATCTCGTAATGGATGCCGTCGCCATTGTCGTTTACGAGACAATTCTTAATGGTGGTGTTCTGGCTGGCAATATCGAACCAGATGCCGCTGCCGATGTTGCCGACGGAGATCAGGCCGTTGATTACGGTGTTGGACATGCCGCTCGCGCACTTGATGCCGCCGGCCTCCCAGCCCGTGTCGAACTGCTTGCCCGGCAGGGTATTGTTGTAGGAAGTCGTGCTGTTCTGCACCAGCAGATTGGTCGCGCCCGAGGCGGCGATGCCTTCCTCGCCGTTGTAATTGAGGTTGCTGTTGAGGACCTGGGAGTTGGTCCCGCTGACGCCGATGCCGGCGCCGGCAGCGTACTTCACGCTGACATTGTTGACGACGTTGTTGCTGCCGCCGCTGACCTGCACGGCCGCGTTGGCCATCTGGGGGTTGTTGGCGCAATCGGCGAAACTCAGCCCTTGGATCACCTCATTACTGTAGCCGTTGGTGCTCAGCAGCGGACCCGACGTGGCCGTACACTCGACGGTCCCGGCGTTGGGATTCGCGTTGCCGCCCAATTGCAGATAGATCGTCTGGCCGGTCGGGTTGATATAGAAGGTCCCCGGCGTGACCGCCGCCTGGCTGGTGACTTCCTGTAGGTAGGCTCCGTTGACGAAGAGTTGATTGCGGTTTGCGCTGGCGGCCGGACCGGAGCCGTAACCTGGGCCGAAATAGTTGGACCAGCCCGTGCTTTCGTAGACCCCGCTGGAACCGATTTGCGTCCAGCCGCTGACAAGATCGGCGCCGGAAATGGTCACGGAGGCCCCGGGCGCCGCTTGCAGCGTCACATTGTTGTTTTTGAACACCGTGTTGAACTGGTTGCGGTAGACGCCGGAAAGCACGTCGACCGTGCCGCCGGAGGGAACCACGTTCAGGGCCTGCTGAATCGTGGCCAGCGGCTGGGCCAGGGTGCCCGGGTTGCTGTCGCTGCCGCCGACGCCGACATAATAGGTCTGCGCCACCGCCGGACAGGCCGTGCCTGCCAGGCATAGCAGAACCAAAAGGGGCCTTCTTCCACAGAGGTTCGTTTGGCCCAAACGGCTCGTCTTCTTACGCATGTTCAATTCCTCGAAAGGTTTGGCCCGATCGGGCGAATCCGCGGGCTTCATTCAAAAGAACGAAACAATGTTTTTTTCGCTTCGCTTGCTCGCCTTGCTAATCACTTGTCCGCCGGAACTAGGGAGACGCGGAAGCCCACGCCGTAGTAGCGGCCCCCGGGCCCGTCGGAGTTGCGGAACGCCGACCGGCAGTACCGCGCCGGGTCGGACCAGATGCCGCCGCGCATCACGTGGAACGAGCCGCCGGGAGGTCCGGCGGGATCATCCATAGGCGACCACGCGTAGTACTCCTTGTCATACCAATCTTGGCACCACTCCCACACGCTTCCGTGCATGTCGTACAGCCCCCAGGCGTTTGGCTTCTTGCCGCCAACAGGATGCGTCTGCCCGCCCGAGTTCGTGTTGAACCAAGCCACATCATACAATCCCGCCTCGTTGTCGCCCACATACCAGCGGGTAGTCGTTCTAGCACGACAGGCGTACTCCCACTGGGCCTACGTCGGCAACCCGTAACGTCGCTTGGCAGCCTTTTCCCCAGGCAACGCCGACAGTTTACGACAGAATTCCACGGCGTCATCCCACGACACTTGCTCCACGGGCCTTTGCGGGTCCCCTTGGAACTTGCTCGGATCGCTGCCGGTCACACGCTCGTACCTCGGGTCGTCGTCGGGTTCAGGCGGGTTCATGGGGAACTTGCTCGGATTGCTGCCGGTCACACGCTCGTACTCTCCCTGCGTCACCGGCGTTGCGCCCAGCCAAAAGGGCTTGGTAATCCGCACGCGGTGCGGCGGTCCTTCGCCCGGCAAATTGTTCCGGTACCATTTTTCGTCGTAGTTGTCCCCGCCATGCAGCCGCGTCTCCCCCTCGATCAGTTCCTTGGATGAGCCCATTACGAATTCCCCCGGCGGAATAAGCACCAACTTCATGCCGATCGAATTGCTCTGGACCACGGGCGCATGAAGATATTTCGCCCATCGCGCCTGGTGTTCACGGGCGGTCGCTTCGTGAAAAGGTGCGACAGCCAGCGGCGGACGGGCCGTGCTCCCCTCGGGCACTTCGAGAGTCGTGGTCTTGGGCGCATGCCCTTCCTGCTCTGCCGCCGAAGCGGTCTTGTTTCTAGTCCAAGTCAAATCCGCCAGCCGCGGCGTGGCGGGATTGATCTTCGATTTGGGATCAGTCGTCAGCGCGCCGCGAATCTCATTGTCGACCGGCCGGACGGAGAGATCTCCAAAGCGGTCGTCGCCCTCACGCCAAGTGCCGTTGAAGCGGCGCTCGATCCGCGACCATTTCAGCGCGATCTTGCCGGGCTCCTTTTCCTTGGCAACGGTGTCGGTGTAGGTGCCGGTATACTCGCCCGGCGCGGTTTGCGTGAGCGCGACCTGGCCCCAGTCCTCTCCCTGCCACTGGCCGGAGATGTCGGGCGGAGTCGTCGAGACAACGCCGAGCGGCGAATAGGCTGATTCCGATGAGAGTAAGCATGGCTAGAGTTCCTCTGAGGAGAGTGTTGCGAAGCTTGAGAGAACGTGGGGCCGCCCTCACCCCCTGCCCCTCTCCCGGAGGGAGAGGGGAGTTCGCACTCTGCATCTCGCGGGAGCGAGATGAGTACGTTGGGCAGCGGCACGACCGTTGGTTGCTGCACGTGGGCCAGGCATTGTTCCAGGAGGGTGGCCGACTTCGTGGGCCGACTGGAAACGGTCTTCCGGGCCGCTTGGCCATGAGCTTGGCCACGATCCCGCAAAGCCACTCGGGGATTTCGGGGTTGTTCTCGCGGATCGGGCGCGGCTCTTCGTCGGTGATTCGCCGTAGCACGCCGAAAGTCGTTTCGGCGCGGAAGGGCGGCCGGCCGGTACACATCGCGTAGAGTACGCTGCCCAGGCTAAACAGGTCGCTCCGCTGATCGACCGCCTCGCCGCGGGCCTGCTCAGGCGACATGTACTGCGGCGTGCCAGCAATGACGCCGGTCTTCGTCAGGCTGGCATCATCGGCCGCACGGGCGAGGCCGAAATCGGTCAGTTTCACCCGCTCGATGCCGTCGGCCAGCAAGATGTTGGCCGGCTTTACGTCGCGGTGAACGAGCCCCTGGGCATGGGCGGCGGCCAGCCCGGCGGCGGCCTGCATGCCGACGCGGAGGATTTCGGCTAAGGCCAATGGCCCTTCCGTCGTCAAGCCGGCGCTGCAAGGACGGCCCGCGAACGTAGGGCATGACGAGATAGGGGAGCCCGGCAGCCTCCGCCACGCCGTAGATTTCGATCACGTTGTCGTGGACCACGGCGGCAGCCGCTTGGGCCTCGCGGGAGAAACGCTTTCGTGCCGCTCCGCTGCTGCCCAGGTGCGGGGCCAGGACCTTGATCGCGACATACCGGTTCAAGGCGGCATCGAAGGCCTTCAAGACGACGCCCATTCCGCCCGTGCCGACGACGCCCACGACTTCATACGTCCCCCAGCGTCCCAGCATCCGATCATCGTCCGTGGGCGCCAACAGCTTCAGCACGGTAGTCTGGCCGGACGAAGCATCCTCGCCTGTTGAATCTGAATCGCCGGAACGCAGGCCGTCCGGCGGAAGTTGTTCGTCGCGGAGGGACTCGCAGAGTTCGGCCCATAGGTCTTCGCTGGCGGCGGCGGTTTCCAGCCGCTGACGGCAATCGCCACAGGAACTCAAGTGCGACTCGAAGACAGACTGCTCCTCGTCGCTCAATTTCTGTTCCAGGAACAGCTCGATCCGTTCCGGATCACATGTGGCTCGATGGTCGTTCATCTTGCATCTCCTGCTCGTACTCGGCCGCTTTCTTCCGGATCCGCCGCACGATGCGGCTCGCGCGGCGTAAACCGCCCCTGCGTCCTTCGCGAGTTCCTTGGCCACGACCTCAACGCAGCGCCCTTCCACAGCGGTTCGCCAGAAGGCGTCCCATGTGTCTTGGCGGAACTCGTTGCGAACCTGCCGGGCGGCCCAACGGAACACCTCCCGCCGGTACTCCAATCGCAAGAGGTCTGAATCGGGCCCATTGCGTGACTCTTTTTGAGCAAGCGCGGCTTGGGCCGAGGATCCACCCGCCGCACGGTCCGGCTTGGCACGGGCCAAGGCATCCAGGATGGCATTGTTAGCCACTCGCTGGAGCCAGGTGCGAAATTTCGCCCGTTTTGGGTCATGCTCCCACCGCTCGACCGCCTTGGCGACCGCCGTCAAGACTTCTTGGGCTATGTCGTCCGCGTCCGCGGCCTGCATCCCCTTATGTTGGGCAAGCCGCAGGATGACCGGCCGGTAGATCTCGACGAACTCCTGCCATGCCGCCCGATCCGCCGGATCGCGGACGCGGATGAGCAAACTGGGTCGTGTTTCCGGAGTCGAACTCATCAAGGGGGCGCCTTCCCTAATCTCTTACACGGAGGTCCCGCCAAAATCTGACAAATTTTCTTCCGAGTGTTTGGCAGGATGCCCCTGCCCCCACTGTCGGAGGCCAAGATCTGTTCTCGCAGCCTACGCGCACTCTTTCGCGGCAGCTATTTTACCACACGAGGACCGGCTCCGGGCCCTTTTGGCCATAGTCTGGGTCTGAAAGTAGATGACGGAATCATGGGGAATCATGGGGAATCATGGGGTCAGGGAACTGAATCAAGACTTGCTTCGTCTAATAGCAGCAGGCCGATGCAGTGAATATCCTTTTTGCCAGCCTACCGTAGTTGGGTTCCGGCAACTACAATAATGGTAATCCGCGAACCGTTACCCAAGCCCTTGGTCTTCTCGTTTCAAGGAGTCTCTGATGTGCAAGTTCTGGTCACTCTTGACGATTGCGGTCCTGTTGCCCATTTCCGGCCCCGCGTGGGCCGATCCCGACGACCCCTTTGACGGACCGCCTGAAATTCGGCCCGACGGCGCCGTGCCCGACATCATTTGGCCGGAATTCCAGCCCCGCCAGGAAACCCAAGGCACTTTTCCGGCACAGATACCCGTTCCCGCAACCACGCGTTCGTCGCGGCCGGCGATTGCATCCGGCAAACGTACTTTTCCCGTGCGGAATGCCTTGGGTTTCAGCCAGCATACCAGCGCGAGCTACGTTGCCGTTCCGGCCAGCCCGTCGCTGGACTCGCTGACCGACGGGAGCAATGCGCAACTTACGCTGACCGCATGGGTCTATCCCACGGCCGACATGGACAATGGCGGCATCCTCTACAAGGGGCCGCTGAACGGTAGCCAGGGGACGTTCCAGGTAGGTTTCGCGCATGGCATTGGCCATCCGAATGAGTTGAACTTCCGCCTCAACGGCGCCGTGGGAACGGCCGGCGAAGTGACCTCCAGCGATCCGATTCCCAATAACCAATGGACGTTCATCGCCTGCACCTACGACGGCAGTCGAGAGCGGATCTATATCAACGGGGCGCTGAACGCCTCCGCGAGCTACCATGCGCCACTGGAGAACGACACGAGCGATCTGTGCATCGGGATCTACTGCTCCACGACCTACAATTACAACGGCCATTACATCTCCTTCCAGGGTGAGATTGCCGAGGTGGGAGTCTGGAAACAGGCCCTGGACGCGACGACGATTTCCGCACTCTACCACAAGGGCCAGGGGAAATACGGCAATCGCTCGCGCCTGCCCTGGCACGAGGACTTCATCGCCGGCTACCACCTCAACGAAGGCCGGGGAACGACTGTCGCCGATTTCTCCGGCAACGGCAACGACGGCACGCTGAAGAACGGCGCGACGTGGGTCCCCGACAAGGTGGCGGCTGCGAAAACGCCCACCGCCGGCATCTCCACTGCCCTGCAATTCGACGGCCCGGGCTATGCCACTTTGCCGCAGTCCCTGAAATTCACCTCGGGCGATTTCACGATCTGCTTGTGGTTCAATCCCACGACGACCAAGGCCCAAGTCCTCTTCATGCGGCTCTACGCCTATCGCAACCAAAAGGGCGATATCGGCCTGAAGATCAATCCCAGCGGGAACTTGGATTTTCAGGCTATGGCCGGACCCGGCGTTTCCGACTACGTCTTCGGTTGGGACGCCCCGGAATCGCGGCTTCGCAGCCCCTTCAAGCTCAAGGAGTGGAACCACGTCGTCGTCACGCGCCGCGGCGACACGTACACGATGTGGATGAACGGAGCACGCGCCGGCAGCGAGGTCTCGCCGGCCGATATTTCCGACGCCGACAACACCAACCCGTTCCTCGTAGGCGGGCTGATGCATGACAGCGGCGTGGAGGACGTGTTCAAGGGGTCCCTGGGCGAGGTCCGGATCTACAATCGCGCCCTGTCGCAAGCCGAAATTGCGGTCCTCTATGCCAATCCCGCGCGAGCGACCAACCGCGGCCTGGCCGCCGGCTACCACTTCGATGAAGGCCGGGGAACGACGATCGCCGATTTCTCCGGCCACGGGAACACGGGTACGCTGCATGGCGGCGTGACGTGGACGCACGGAAAGGCAGCCAGCCAGCCAGCGAGCGCGACAGTTCGCCGGCGCCGTAGTTTTTGACGGAGAGAAATAATTTTCCCGGCGGCATGGTGTACCGTGTCGTGCGGGGACGTCCGTGTTCCACCCACCCGTAGACGGTTTCCCGTCCATCGACAAGTTTTGCACCTCGGACCACGTTCGATCCCGGCTGTTTCGTGAAAATTCTTTTCAAGGCTCAACGCGCGGAGACAGGCAAAAACACGGGAAAAACTCGCGGCAGCAGGCCGCAAGTTCCTTGTGATCAACGTCTTTTCTCGTGCGGTGCTTGACCGCCATAGAGAATCGAGTATACTTAGGCAAGTCACCTTGAAAGGAGGCTGGCAGGGGCCGTAAGAAGCTCCCGCAAAGCCTTGAGCGTCAAAGCGACACAAAAGTGTTGTGAGGCGAGCGAAGGTGCCGCTAGTGTGCAAAGCGTCAAGCCAAGCAGATCAAGCGGACGTCGGGCTGGCAAGGCTTTCGGGTCAAGCCGGTAATCGTAGGCCCGATTTTCGAGATGGCGGCCGGTCGGAGTTAATTCGCCGATCGGCTTTTTTTGTTTCTTGCCGGCGCACCGTGAGTGGTCTTGAATCAGCGGATCGTCGCGCCGCTACATGACGTTCTTGATTGGGCACAGGTTCGACATGGCACTTTGGTCGGTGGATTCTCACTTCGTTTGCAACGGAGCAAAGTGCCACAGGAAAAGCAAAGGCACTACGATCTTTACTCAGGTTTTATCGCGTACTCACCGCTCGATGAAATTCGGGCGAATTTCGGCGGAGAGTAAGCCGAAGAAACCGGACTCAAAGACGGACACTACTTTGAGATAACCGCGTTTTGCTTCGTGCGAGCACGATACACCAGTCGGTCGTTGCCTGCAATTCTCCCACCGTCACGGGGTCAGACCCAAAGTGCATAGTTCTACAGCAAGACTTTCGAAATCGACGTAAGTGGCTGTCGCTCCGACCGTTAATCACGCTAGCATTCATAGCGTCCTGTTCGCGCTTCAACGAGCATCGGTGCCCTGCGGACGAATCCCGCGGTATTCAGGGTATTCGTGCTCATGCCTCCAGAGAGTGTTGCCTGGCCAGTTTGCATGCTAGCACGGCCAACTCTTTGCTGGATAGCGATTTACGTCCACTCCATAAGTCTTGCTGTAGAATTCTTAGCGTTTCCTCCAACGCCCGCGCAATGCCCGCCCCGGGAGACGAACGCAACGCTAAACATCATCTCGGACTGACCCCTTGACCCGTGGCGATGGTTCGGACGGGGTGGCGGCGGTAGCCACGGGTGCTAAAATAGGAGAGGTAGCGTTCATTCCGACATTGTGTCGGCGAGAACACGTGCTGGGCGCGCCGAGCAAGCAAGGGGGTGAGATCATGATTCACTCGGTCTTCCGACAAGTATCGAGCATTGCGTTGCCGGTCGCCGTGGTGCTCGGCAGCCTTGCGATGCCCGGTTGCAGCAATCAAGCCGAGCCGGCGAAGCAAGTCGCCACAACGCAGGGAACTGGTACTGGTGGAAAGACAACCGCCGCAGAGCCCAAGGCAGCCGATCGGACAAAGCAGATCACCAACTCCGTCGGCATGAAGCTGACGCTCAACGCCGCCCAGTCGCCGGAGGCGGCCCCTGCTACGCCTGCCGCCGCTCCGCAAGGGGCGGCGCCGGCGCGGGGAGAGCCCCAGTTTTCGGGAAAACCTCTGCGCTACTGAAAGACGCAGGCGAAAGACCAGGATTTGCACGTGCGTATCTCTGCCGCCAAGGCCCTGGGCAAGCTGGGCCTGCCGGCGCTGCCGACGCTTATGGAACTGGCGAAGGACAAGGATGCCGTCGCGCGATCCGCTGCTGAGAACGCTTTGACTCAGATCAGGCGCGAGGCACACCGGTAGTCAATGAGGTCGTCCCCAGCGCTGCCGAGCCCTATACAGCGCCTCCGACTGGTTGGGGGAAGCGCACGGACAGGTCCGGTTTTGGCAAAATAGATGATGTACAAAACATCTCAAACATCCAATACCAACCCTGTCCCGCTCGCTACTTCTTGGGACGCTACAATCGCGCACAACCCGGCGGGGCCCCCATTTGCCGAGGAATCTGCCGATTTCTCGCTGGCGGGAGAATTCTTGAATTGTTGAAAATGCGCTTGGCGTGGTTGGCTCTAATCGGCGGTATGCTATGCTAAAGTAGGTTTTCCGTTGGTCGCCCGCCGGTTCGGCCGAGCGACTTTACACCGCATCCCGGAGACAATCGTGACTGGCAAGCTCCACGGCATCTTCACTCCCAACGTGGTTCCGATGCTGGACGACGGCACTATCAACGAGCCGGAACTGCGGCGGTATGTCGACTGGCTTATCGCTGGCGGCGTGCATGGCTTGTACCCCAACGGTTCAACGGGCGAATTCACGCGATTTACCGCCGACGAGCGAAAACGCATCGTGAAGATCGTCTGTGAACAGGCGGCCGGACGCGTGCCCGTGCTGGCCGGAGCGGCCGAGGCCAACGTCCGCGAGACGTTGCGGGCCTGCGAGGCATACACCGGCTACGGGGCCGCGCGGTGGCCATCGTCTCGCCGTTTTATTACAAGCTTTGTGCGGAGGCCGTGTTTGCCTACTTCCGCGAGATCGCCTTGAACAGCCCGATCGACGTCACGCTGTACAACATTCCCATGTTCGCCACCCCGATGGACGTGCCCACGATCCGCCGGCTGGCCGAATTTCCGCGGATCGTGGGGATCAAGGATTCCTCGGGCGATATGGCCTTCATGATGCGGATGATCGCGGCCGTGCGGCCCGTCCGGCCGGACTTCACTTTCCTCACCGGTGCGGAAGCGGTGCTCGTGCCGATGCTCCTGATCGGCTGCGATGGCGGTACGAATGCCACCAGCGGCGTCGTTCCGGAACTGACCCGCAAGATCTACGATCTGACCCGTGCCGGGCGTTTGGACGAGGCTATGCGGGCGCAGTACCGGATGTTGGAATTGTTCGACGCCATGTTCTATTCGGCCGATTTTCCCGAGGGCGTCCGCGCGGCGGTGGAGCTCCGCGGTTTCCGCGTGGGCGCCAGCCGCCAGCCGAAGAGCGAGAGGCAGAAGGTCGACTTCGCCGCCTTGCAAGAGGTGTTGCGTTGCATCCTGGCCGAGTTTGGCTTCGCCGATCCGCCCGCTGCGGGCTGCCCGCCGCGGACCGGCAACATGGACCAGGATCGCATCCAGCAGATCGCCGCGGTGGTCGTGCAGCAATTGCGCGAGCGCGGTGCCCTGTGAAGGCCTCGGGTTGGTGTGGCGGACCCTCTCGCATTCTAGGAATATTGCCAGTTTGAGATACCCTGGTCTTGGGGATCTTGTACTATACCCGAGTTATTGACCAACCGTAGGCCGCATCCCGCATCCCGGAAAGGCAGTCTCGGCAGCGTTCACGCAGGGCATAGATCTTCTCTATCGAGTCAACTCGCGTAGCTGAACTTTGCGGAATTTCACGAGTGTTTGAGCATTGGAGACTTGCAGGCGGATACCGAGAAAGTACAGAACTGGAACAGCCGGGGGCACTTTTTTGCTGCTGCGGCCGAGGCCATGCGGCGGATTCTGATCGAGCAAGCCCGTCGCAAACGTTCTTCGAAGGCGGGGGGTGGCCTCCGCCGCGTCGAAATTTCTGATATCGATCCGGCGATCGAGGATCCAAAACTCGATTTGTTGGCTTTGGACGAGGTGCTCGATCGGCTCGCCGCCTTCGAACCCGCGGCTGCGAAACTCGTGCAACTGCGGTACTTTGCCGGTTGCACGCTCGATGAAACTGCGAATCTGCTCGGCATTTCGCTGCGGAGTGCAAATCGACTGTGGGCCTACGCCAGGGCCTGGCTGCTGCGGGAACTTGCTTAGGATTGAAGTCGCACTAAGATTCTGGCACGTTTCCCGCGCCGATTTCGCATTGATATGTGAGGGACTAACTGCATGATGAGCGAACGAGAGATTTTCGAAGCCGCCCTGGAGTGCCCGCAGACAGCGCGCGCTCGTTTCCTGGACGAGGCCTGCGCAGGCGACGCGAACCTGCGAAACCAGGTCGAAGCGCTCCTGGCCCAGCACGCGGAGGCAGGAAGCTTTCTCGAAAAACCGGCCGTGGCCGGGGGACTTACCGTTGCCTACCAGCCGATCACCGAAGGACCGGGCACGATCATCGGCCCCTACAAGTTGCTCCAGATGATCGGCGAGGGGGGCTGCGGGATCGTCTTCATGGCCGAGCAGGAGCGGCCGATTCGCCGCATGGTTGCCTTGAAGATCATCAAGCCGGGCATGGATACCGCGCAGATCATTCCCCGCTTTGAATCGGAACGGCAGGCCCTGGCCCTCATGGACCATCCCAACATCGCCAAGGTGCTCGATGCCGGGGCCACCGAGAGCGGCTGGCCCTACTTCGTCATGGAACTGGTCAAGGGCGTGCCGATTACCGAGTTCTGCGACAAGAACCACATGCCCCCAGGGGAGCGGCTGAAACTTTTCATCGACGTTTGCCACGCGATCCAACACTCTCACCACAAGGGCGTGTCGCATCAATCGGCCTTCGATCGGACCCACGCCTCGCCCGAGATCGCGCAATCCGCGGCCGCTTTGGTCCCCGAAATAATAATGTGATTGGCGGTGGCCGCCGCGTATAATAAGCTGAGTTGAGACCATTCAGGCAAACGACCACGTCTTTGACGGTTCGATGCATGGCCACGATCGCTCCGATGAAATGCTTCTTCTACGTCTTCCTGTTCGTTGCTTTCACAAGCCATTTGCCGCTCCGGGCCGACGAAAAGGCGCCGCCCCAGACTTTCACCAACAGCCTGGGTATGAAGTTTGCCTGGATACGCCCCGGAAACTTCATGATGGGAAGTCCGAAGGAAGAAAAAGAAAGGAAGCCTGACGAAACCCAGCATAAGGTTACGCTGACCAAGGGGTTCTATATGGGCGTCCACACTGTGACCCAGGAACAATGGAAACAGATCATGGGCAAGAATCCCAGCAAGTTCCAGGGAGATAAAAACTTGCCTGTCGAACAGGTTAGCTGGAATGAATGCCAGGAGTTCATCAGCAAAGTGCGTGAAAGGGATAAGAAGCCATATCGCCTGCCCACCGAGGCGGAATGGGAATACGCCTGCCGTGCCGGTACGGCAACGCCATTTCACTGCGGAGCAACCATCTCCACCGATCAGGCCAATTACAATGGCAATTACGTCTATGGCGCCGGCCAGAAGGGAATCTATCGGGAGAAAACCATGCCGGTAGGGAGTTTTCCAGCCAATGCCTGGGGCCTTTACGACATGCACGGCAATGTTTGGCAGTGGTGTCAAGACTGGTTCGACGAGGAATACCCCAAGACAGAGGTTGTTGACCCGCACGGTCTGAAGGGTGAAAGCCGCGTGTTGCGCGGCGGTTCCTGGATCGACAATCCTTTGGAGTGCCGCTCGGCGTATCGCGGCGGCAGCAGGCCTGGCCTCCGACACAGCCTTGTCGGCTTTCGCCTCTGCTTCAGCAACGACTAGAATAGAGTGGCCGCTTTTCCGATCGACAACTATCCCTTGGCGGCAAGACAACATGATCCCAACAAAACCAGGTATTTTCGCATTCATCGTTCTGCTGTTCGCATCGGCAACGTCGCCGGCCACCGACTTGCCGAAACGCGCACGCGATTTTATCGAGTCCAACTGCACGCAGTGCCACGATGCGGAAAGCAAGAAAGGCCGGTTGAACCTGGATGCCCTTTCGACGCGACTCGATGACCCGCCGACCGAGGCGAAATGGACCTATGTTTTTGACCGCGTGCAGCGGGGCGAAATGCCGCCGAAGGACGAGGCGCCGCCGCCGGCCAACGAGGTCGCTGCCTTCCTGGAATCGTTGGGCGGTTTCCTGAGCGAACACGCCGCCGCCCGGCGCGCGAAAACCGGACGTGTGCCGTGGCGCCGGCTGAACCGCGTGGAGTACGAAAACACGCTGCACGATCTGCTGGCCATCGACATCCCGCTCGCCGGGTTGCTGCCCGAGGACGGTTCTGCTTACGGCTTCGACAACGTGTCCGAGGGACTGCGGCTTTCGGCCACGCAGATCGGGTCCTATCTCACGGCTGCCGACACCGCACTGGATGCGGCCATCAACTTTGGTCTGCGGCCCGAATTGAAGAAGAAGAGATTCTCGTATCTCGACCTGCCGCAGATCCAGGAAGCGCTGGCCAAGCCAACCGGATCGCTGAACAAAGACGGCTCAAGATACCAGCAGAACTATCGCGGACTGCCTGACGCACTGGTGATCTTCCCCAACGAGACGTACGGCGGGACGCTGCTTCGCGAAGCGCGTGCCGAGGTCACGGGCGCTATCGCGTGCGCTTGTCAGGCTATGCCTATCAAAGCACCGGCCGTCCGGCGGTCGTCGCCAAGCTGATGGTGACCGACTTCGCCCACAACCGGCTTGCTGCCGCCTTCGACCTTCCACTCGACAAGCCCCGCGTGGCGGAAATTACGATCCGCATGAAGGAGGGCGAGTTGCTCTATTTAAGCGCCGCGGGCTGCGACTTCGCGGCCGACGGCAGCCACGTTCAGGACGTGGGGGCGGAAAAGTACAGCGGGTCCGGCATGGCGATCCAGTGGGTGGAAATGGAGGGGCCGCTGCTGGAATCATGGCCGCCGTCCAGTATGCGGCGGGTGTTTGGCGACCTTCCGATCAAACCCATTGCCAAACCGCCACGCCGTGAAATCGCCTTCGAAGTTGTTGTGAAGAATCCGCAAGCAGCGGCCGACAAGCTCATCGTCGCGTTTGCCCACAGGGCGTTTCGTCGGCCCGTGACGGAAAGTGATGTGGCCCGCTACCTCCGGCTCGCCCACGACGCCCTGTCGGAAGGCGCTTCCCTGGAAAGCGCCTTGCGCAGGGCGCTCAAGGCCATTCTCGTCTCTCCCGAGTTTCTATTCCTTCAGCAGCGCCCGGGCAAACTCGACGACTATGCCCTGGCATCGCGTCTCTCCTATTTCCTTTCCAGCACGATGCCGGACGACGAATTGCTGCATCTGGCAGCCGAGGGGAAGCTGCACGATCCCATGACATTGCGCACAGACCGAGCGTCTGCTTGCCGGCCCGCAGGCGGAGGCCTTCACGCGGAATTTCTGTGGCCAGTGGCTGAATCTTCGAGCCATTGACGCTACCACCCCCGATAGGTCGCTTTATCCTGAATTCGACGAGCTGTTGCAGGCGGCGATGGTGCAGGAGACGGAATCGTTCTTCAAGGAAATGCTGCGAGAGGATCTCGGAGTCGCGACGCTGATCGATTCCAGCTTTGCCATGCTCAACCGCCGCTTGGCGGAACATTACGGCATTCCGGGTGTTGTTGGCGAGGAATTCCGAAAGGTGTCGTTGCCGCCGGGCAGCCATCGGGGCGGCGTATTGACGCAAGCCAGCATTTTGAAGGTTACTGCCAACGGCACGCTCAGTTCGCCGGTCGTGCGGGGCAATTGGGTGATGAAGCGCATTCTTGGCCGCCAGACCCAACCGCCCCCAGCCAATGCCGGATCCATCGAACCCGACACGCGCGGCGCAACCACGATCCGCGAACAATTGGCCAAGCACCGCCGCTCGGCAAGCTGCGCCGCCTGTCATCAATACATGGACCCGCCCGGCTTTGCTCTGGAAAACTACAACGTCATCGGCGGCTGGCGAGTGTCTTATCGGACGCAGGGAAAAGGAACGCAGGCAATCGACCCGCTTACGCATCGAAACCTGGAATACCGCCTCGGGGCGGCGGTCAACGCCGGCGGCGAGCTGGCCGACGGCCGCGCGTTTGCCAATCTTGATCAGTTGAAGAAGCTGCTTCTCGACGAGCAGGAGGCAGTCGCGCGGAACCTGGTGAATAACCTTGTCGCCTATTCCACCGGCGCCGGCGTCACGTTTTCCGATCGGGCCGAAGTGCAGGAAATCCTGCGGCGGGCCAGTCCCCATGCCTACGGCCTGCGGACCCTCATCCATGAAGTTGTGCAAAGTTCAATGTTCCAGTCGAAGTAGTCCCAGAAGCAGCCCAGCGGAGTAGATCCATGAATACCAGAACCTCTCGTTCCCTGTCCCGGCGGTTATTTCTCCGCGCCAGCGGCGTCTCGCTCGCCTTGCCGTTTCTGGATGCGATGCTGCCGCGCGTCTCGGGCGCAGCGGCCGCGCCGCAGCCCAAACGCATGATCTGCATCTGTACGGCCCTGGGCATGCACGGCCCGCTCTTTTTCCCCACCGGCAGCGGACGGGATTTCAAGGAATCGCCGTATCTCGAAGCGCTGAAAGAGCACCGCAATGACTACACGGTTTTCAGCGGCTTTGCCCACCCGGGAAACGAGGCAGGCGGCCATAACGCCGAACGCACGTTTCTCACCGCGGCCACGAATCCGGAACTGGCGGGATTCCGTAATACTATTTCGCTCGATCAATTCGTGGCGGAGAAACTGGCGACTGCCACGCGTTTCCCTTCTCTGGTCTTGGCCAGTTCGACGAGCCTCGTGCAGAGCCTCTCGGTAAACCGCGGCGGCGTGAATCTGCCCGCGGAAAGTAAGCCCTCGAAAGTCTTCGCCCAACTCTTCCTCGAAGGCTCGCCGGAGGAAGTAAAGCGTGAAGAGGCACGTCTGGCGGAGGGCCGCAGCGTGCTCGATGCCGTGGGCGCTCAAGCGAAACAACTCGGCAGCCAGATCGACGCCGGCGATCGGGCAAAACTCGACGAGTATTTCACCAGCGTCCGCGAGATGGAGCAGCGATTACAGGCAATGCAAGCCTGGTCGCGCAAACCAAAGCCCAAGGTAAGCCTTCCGCCTCCTCAAGACGTGCCAAACCAAGCCGACCTCATCGGGAAAATGGATGCCTTGTTCAATCTCTTGCCGTTGGCGCTGGCGACGGACAGCACGCGCGTAATTACCTTGTTCATTGGCGAGCACGGCGTGCCCCCAATCCCGGCGTGACCATGGGTGACCATGCCCTCTCCCATCACGGTCAGGAACCGGAGAAAATCGCGCAGCTCCGCCTGATTGAAGAGGCCAAAATGAAGTCCGTCGCGGGCCTGCTGTCCAAACTCAAAGCGACGCAGGAAGGGGGCGAATCGGTCCTACGAAACACCACGGTCCTTTTCGGGAGCAATCTCGGAAATGCCAGTAACCACAGCACTGCCAATCTGCCCATTCTCCTCGCCGGCGGTGGTTTCAAGCACGGCCAACATCTGGTTGTTGCTCCGAAGGGGAATCTCAACAACAGTACGCCGCTGAGCAATCTATTCGTATCGATGTTGCAGCGGATGGACATCGAGTCCAGCAAGTTCGGCACGAGCACCGGCGCGGTGCCGGGGCTGGAACCCGCTTAGCGCGTCAGTGGCAGAGACTCGGACTTCCACGTTTGGCCCGCCACCGTCGGCTTCAGATCGATCGTCATGAAGTTGAACGCCCCCAGTTCCATGGCCCACGTGGTCGGGGTCATGTTGTGCAGAAACGGCGGCCCGGAAAAAGGCTGCCACCAGTTGGCGCGGTCCGTCACGGTGACGGCAATGTCGCAAGGCGCGACTTTTTGCGGGCTACCGGCCGTATCCTTGGTGTCGCACGTCACGCCGCCATTATAGCTGTTTTGCGACAGCGTCCAATAATCCACCCCGCCGTGATAGACCCAGGCGGTGCATTGCTTTTGCTGCGGGCCTTCCTGCCCTTGGGCATCGACCGCCGAAACCGCGTAGCTGTAGATGGTTGCCGGAACGTAGGGCTGCGGCCCATATCCGGGCGTCGTGATGTTGGTCGCTTTGGAATCCGTGTACGTCGTAGATTTCATTTTGTCGTAAACCACGCCGTTGCGGTAGATCTTGTAATAGGAAACGGGGCTTGATCCGGCAATGGCCGCGGTCCAGGTGAGTACCGCATCGCTGGCACCCTGATGCGTCAGCAGAAAATTGGCCGGTGCGGACGGTCCGCGCGTTGCTTGTGCGGCGTTCTCGGAGCGGCCGTCGGCTGCCGCAGTGAATGCCGGCGCCAATAGCCCCACGATGAACAGCATACGAGTTTGGAACATGACAGAACTCCTTTGTTGAGGGGATTCGTTGTTTTCGCCAAGGCGTAAACAGTGGCCTTCGCCGGTTCGAAGAACTTCGAAACAGGTGGAGACGGATGCCTTTCACAGCCCATCATTCTCCACCATTTCTCCTCGCCACCTCTGCCGGATCACCCGCAAACGGCGTTCGACCGTAGGCAGCGAACGACCGATCTTCCCAGCAATCTCCGCGTTCGTGTAGCCCTCCAGCTTGTGCAGGGCAATCTGCCGCAACTGCTCGTCAGCTAGTTTGTCGAAAAGCCGATCCACTGCCTCAACCATCTCGGCGGCGAACTCCGGAGTCGGTTCCGGGCCGGCCACCTCATTGATCCCCGCCCCGGGACCGGATGCTTCCAGATCCATAAACGCGGATTCGCCCGCTACCAATCGGGAACCTCGTTTCTTCCGTGCCTCCCTCTCTAATTGGTCGTAAGCTTTCCGTTCCGTAATGCGGACAATCAGGTGCCACAGCTCGTCGCGGTCGTGCAAGTCCGGGAAGCGCTCCTCCTGCACTCGTTGGCAGAAACTCTGAAAGGCGCTGCAGTACCACGTCGTCCTCGTCGGCCACCCGCCGTGGACTATCGCCCAGCTTCTTGCGGGCCAGGCCGACCAGACGCCGGTAGTATCGCTGCCAGAGCTTGGCGGCAGCCACTTCCTCGCCCGCCTTCAGTCCGTCGATCCATTGGCTGACCGAGTCGTCGGGGTGCGACATGGAAAAATGCCTCTTGTTAGCGGGATAGAAGACGCATGACTCGACCGGGAACCGGCCGTTTCCGAAACCGGCTCCTGTCCGCCATTCTAACGCGAATTATTCAGGGCCCGGCGGTTACGGCACAGGATGCATATACCAATCGGAATCGCAAGCTAGGTCTAAGTAAGCAGTTGCGCTCGCATGTGCTTGGCCCTTCATATCGCGCCGTGACTAATCCATTCTAGACTCCCAAGCGCTGTTCGCAAGACGGGTACTCCCGGAAAACGCTCGTGTTTGGGATTTCTCGCGGCAAGCGTGATGGGTTGGACGACCAAACGCGGATTACCTCAATAGGTCGAGACTTCTCGCGGCCCGGCGCTTTCCGGGAACTGGTCGCCGGACCATACCCGGCATTTTCCCCCTCTTAGTGATGAAGGAGTTACGCGATGGCTAGATTCTCTTTTTCCGGACCGTGGTGCAATTGTCAGCGGGCCGTGAAAGTCTTGATGGCCGCTGTTGGTGTTCTCGCCTGCACGGCTTCCGCGCTGGCCGGAGGCGGCAAGGTCCTCCCGCCCGATGCAACCCCCAAGGGCTATTCCCTGTCGGACATGGCGGTGGCCACAGCCGCCTACAACGAGGACCAATCTGCGCCTCTCCCCAAGGTCCCGTTTGAGGTCCTCGTGGGCGATGCAACGGTAGAACCCGGCACCATGCTGTACCTGCCCGTCTTCTACACGGACAACGCGCCCCTCTTGCCGTCTCCCCGTTCCCCAAGGATATCCGCAACCAGGAGGCGGATGCCGACTACCTCCTAGACACGGCGGACGAGTACACGGGTGACGATATCACGGCCTTCTTCGTGCAGGTGGACGGCAAAACCACGATCCTGGACGATGACTATGTGGTCGGCGTGAAGGCAAAGCTGCCGGACGGGGGCACGGATTACATCGTTTCCGCCGCGTTTCTTACGCCGCTGACGCCGGGGGAACATACGGTGTCGTTCGGAGGCGTCATCGACGGCGCGCCCGAAGTGTTTGTTTCCTATACCGTAACCGTAAAACCGTAACGGTTCGTTGATTGCGGCGAGCGTCGCAGCAAATGTATCGCGAACGAATGGCACTAATTGATTACACCTGATGCCTGCCGCCTTTGGGCGGCAGGCGGTCAGGCTCTCTTTTGCTACAGGGGCACGATCATGATCGAGTCCAATACGGCCAATAAACGGGGCCCTACTTCCCGACGGCAAGGTCCGGAAAAAGCGGCTTGGGCGGCCACCGCGGACAACCATTTTCTGGTTCTGCGACCTGACCCTCTTGGCGGACCCCGAGATCAATGTCGGGAAGCAGGCTACTGATCTCGGGCAGCGCAGGCCCATAACAATGGTCTCCCGCCGCGTGCCGGACGGGAGACCGTAATGTTGTGTGAGAGAAATGTGGGCCGGTCGTGATCACTTGGTCATGGCCAAGCCCTCGCTGCTCGCGGGTGCGAACCCGTTTTGCGGTCGGGGTTGCGCCCCTCCAAAACGGCTTTCTCCGGAGTATTGCTTAACGTAGGCCGGACGGTAGAATTGCTCGTGGCCGGCAGCATCGCTTTTCTATCGACCTAGCCGAAGAACACTTCATGCCGGATGGGACAAAGATCGTTTGCCTGAAACCATGACGCAAGATCTCACGCATTCGTTTCATGTTGAAGATCGGAGTGAATCCGCAGAGCAGCCGACCTGCCAAGCTACTCCCACGGAGAATCGCGATAGTTCAATACCGCCGCCTTCGGCATCGCCCGGCGCTCGATTGCAACGGATCGATACACCTTGCAACCAGTTCGAAACGAAGCTGCTTTCGGGCGAAGGACCGCGGATCGAGGATTTTCTGACGCAGGCCGAGATTGGCGATCGGGAAGAGTTGCTCCGCGAACTGCTGGCAATCGAGATCTGGCACCGCCGAGCCTCGGGCCTGGAGCCGGCGGTGGAAGACTATCTGCGGCGTTTCCCAGCCAACGCCGCAGCCGTTCGCCGCGTCTTCCTGCGGGCCGCCTCGGCCGATGGCCGCATTGGCAGATATCGGATCGAACGGGTCTTGGGGCAAGGCGGTTTCGGCCTCGTGTATCTCGCCCGTGACGACCAGTTGCAACGTCTTGTCGCCATCAAAGTGCCGCACGCACACCGCGTGTCCTCCAGCGAAGATGCCGAAGCCTACCTCACCGAAGCCCGTACCGTCGCCAACCTCGATCACCCACACATCGTTCCCGTGTTCGATGTCGGCAGCAGCGCGGACTGCCCCTGCTACGTCGTCTCGAAGTACATCGACGGCACGGACCTCGCCAAAAGTCTCAAGCAGTCCCGTCTGTCTTCGCACGAAGCGGTGGAACTGGTGGCGACGGTGGCCGAGGCCTTGCACCACGCCCACACGCAAGGTCTGGTGCATCGGGACATCAAGCCGAGCAACATTCTCCTCGACAAGAGCGGCAAGCCGTTCGTGGCCGACTTCGGGCTGGCCTTGCGGGAGCAGGACGTGGGCAAGGGGTCGCGCTATGCCGGGACGCCCGCCTACATGAGTCCCGAGCAGGCCCGTGGCGAAGGGCATCGGGTGGATTGCCGCAGTGACGTTTTCAGTCTTGGCGTGGTCTTCTACGAACTGTTGGTGGGACGCCAGCCTTTTCATGCGGACTCGCCAGGCGGAACTCATGGAGCAGGTGACCGGCCACGAACCATGTCCGCTGCGGCAGGTGGATGAAGACATTCCGCAGGAACTGGAGCGAATTTGTTTCAGGGCCTTGGCAAAACGAGCGTCCGAACGGTATACGACGGCCAATGATTTCGCCGACGACCTGCGGCACTTTCTGGCCGAGCGGACCGACAATCAGCAATCGGGCCATCTGGGAAAAGATACCGCCTCGCCTTCGCTCATACCGGCCGTGCAACCGCCATCCACGGCGAAAACGCCGACCGCGGACCAGCAGGCGATCAAGATCGTGCCGAAAGGCCTACGGTCCTTCGACGCCCACGACGCCGACTTTTTCCTCGAATTACTGCCCGGCCCTCGCGATCGGGACGGACTGCCCGACACGATCCGGTTCTGGAAGTCCCGGATCGAAGAAACGGACGCCGACAACACCTTCTCGGTGGGCCTCATCTATGGGCCTAGCGGTTGCGGCAAGTCTTCGCTCGTAAAGGCGGGCTTGCTGCCCCGTCTGTCCACCGACGTGATCGCGGTTTACGTGGAAGCCACCGCGGGAGAAACCGAGACACGCTTGCTGAACGGCGTGCGGAAACGATGTCCTGCCCTGTCCGACCATTTGTCGTTGAAGGAAACGCTGGCAGCCCTGCGGCGGGGACAGGGCGTGCCGGTCGGCAAGAAAGTGCTCATTGTTCTCGATCAATTCGAGCAATGGCTTCACGCCAAGAAGGAAGAACCGAACAGCGACCTGGTACAATCCCTGCGGCAATGCGACGGTGGACGGGTGCAGTGCGTCGTCATGGTGCGAGATGACTTTTGGTTGGCCGTCAGCCGATTTTTGCGGGAACTGGAAATTCGGCTGATCGAAGGGCAGAATAGTGCGTTGGCCGACATCTTCGACAGCGACCATGCCAGGAAAGTTCTGGCGGCATTTGGGTGGGCCTTCGGCAGACTTTCCGAAAGCAACGGCGAAACGAGCAAGGAGCAGAAGGAGTTCTTGAAACGGGCGGTGGCTGGCCTGGCCCAGGAAGGTAAGATCGTCTCTGTCCGGCTGGCCCTCTTTGCCGAGATGATGAAGGGCAAGGCGTGGACGCCGGCGACCTTGAAGGAAGTCGGCGGCACAGAGGGCGTTGGGGCGACGTTCCTCGAAGAGACATTCAGCGCGGCCACGGCATCCCCGGAACACCGCTACCACCAGAAAGCAGCCAGGGCCGTCCTCAAGGCCCTCTTGCCCGAATCAGTAACCGACATCAGGGGCCACATGCGGTCCTCTGCCGAATTGCTGGAATTATCCGGCTACGCAAGTCGCCCAGAAGATTTTGATGACCTGGTCCGCATTCTGGACAATGAAATCCGTCTGATCACGCCAACGGACCCGGAAGGCAAAGAAGACGATTCGGCCTCCTCGCTGAAAGCTGGCGCGAAATACTACCAGCTCACCCATGACTATCTGGTCCACTCCTTGCGGGACTGGCTGAGCCGCAAGCAGAAGGAGACCCGCCGCGGCCGGGTGGAATTGCTGCTGGCGGATCGCGCGACGGTCTGGAATGCCCGCCCGGAGAACCGGCAACTGCCCTCGCTCTTGCAGTGGTTCCAGATCAAGTGCTGGACGCAGAGAAAAGACTGGACGCCGCCGCAGCGGAAAATGATGCAGAGAGCCGGCCACTATTATAGGTTTCGAGGGATGGCGGCTCTTTTGCTGGCCGTCGCCACGGTCGCGGGCCTGGCGATTCGGGAACAGGTCGTCGAACTGCAAAAGGCAAGATCCGCCGCCGGGTTGGTGCAAACACTTCTTAAGGCGAACACAGCCGACGTGCCGGCGATTATTGGTGAGCTGAGCGAGTATCGAAAATGGGCCGATCCGCTGCTTCGAAAGGAATACGACAAGGCGGCGGCGAACTCCCGGCAAAGGCTCCATGCCAGCCTCGCCCTCCTGCCCGTGGATGCCGCGCAGATCGAATACCTTTGCAACAGTTGGCTGCTCACCGCTGAGCCGGACGAAGTGCTGGTGATCCGCGACGCTCTCGCGCCGCAGAAGGACTCCTTGCTGAAAAAACTTTGGGCGGTGGTGGAGACGCCCGCAAAGGGAAAGGAATCCCAACGGTTGCGAGCGGCCTCGGCGTTGGCGAAGTATGACCCGGAGAATCCGCGGTGGGTCAAGGCGGGCGATCTCGTGGACAATGACCTCGTTCTGGAAAACCCGGCCTTCTTCGCTCCGTGGAGCGAAGCGTTTCGTCCCGTGAAGTATCGACTTCTTCCCCGCTTAAACGAAATCTTTCGCGATCACCAGTCGGAGCGCGCGGCGGAACGAAGTGTGGCGACCCACTTGCTCACCGAGTACGCCGCCGATCCGCAAATGCTGGCCAATCTGCTCATGGACGCCGACGAGAAGCAATTTGACGTCATCTACCGAAAGTTCAGGGACCAGGGCGAAAAGGGACTGCCAATCCTGACCAGCGAGTTAAGCAAGGAACTGCTCCCCGTAACAACCGATTGGACGGTTCGATTCTACGTAGCCATTCACAGGCTCACAGTCACAGTTATAGTAGCCGTATGACGGGGTGATAAACGGACGACTGTAACGAGCCAGCCCCGGCATTTTGGAGATCCTGGGTTTGCAGGGATTCTCGGGGCACGGCCACCTCTTGATCTTGTTCGGATCGCGTGAGGTTGGTATCGTACCGCCCCATGATCCTGTCAAGAACTAGCCCGGGTTCTGAAAGCAAGTCGCTGGCGCGTCGCCTTGCCGCGATGGAGGAGAAACTGGCTGCGGCGGAAGCAAAGCTGGCTGCGGCATCCGCTCGGCTTGGGCTGCTGGAAGAAGAGAACGTACGTCTGCAGCAGGAAAACGAGCAACTCAAACGCCGGTTGGCGGCGGCCCGCAAGAACTCGTCCACTTCCTCTAAGCCGCCTTCCAGTGATATCGTCAAGCCGCCCAAGCCTCCGCGCAAGGACGGTAAAAAACGCAATCGTGGCGGACAGCCGGGCCATGAACAACACCTGCGGACGCCGTTTCCCGACGAGGCCATCGATAACCTCGTGACCTATACGCTCGATTGTTGCCCCGATTGCGGCGGCTCACTCCGCCCTTCCCCGTATGCGGCCGAGGTGCAACAGGAGGTGGAAATCGTCGCCACCCCGACCATCGTCAGCGAACACCAAGCGTTGGCTTATTGGTGCAATCGCTGTGGGAAACTCCATGCAGCGTCCCTGCCCGAAGCGGTGCGGAAGGCGGGCCTTTTAGGCCCACGAATGACGGCCCTGGTGGCCTTCATGAAGGGTGTCTGCCACGCCTCCTTCTCCACCATCCGGAAGTTCCTTCGCGACGTGGTGCGGGTGAACGTCTCCCGCGGCTACTTGGCCAAGTTGATCGACAAGGTGAGCGAGGCGTTGGCCCCCTCCTATGCGGAGTTGTTCGTGCGGCTGCCCGACGAGGCCGTGCTGAACATCGATGAGACGGGGCATAAGGAAAACGGCGAAAGATTCTGGACTTGGTGCTTCCGCGCCGCGCTCTACACGTTGTTCCGTATCGACAAGTCGCGTGGCTCGAAGGTGCTGGTGGAGGTGTTGGGCGAGGAGTTCAACGGCGTGTTGGGCTGCGATTATTTCAGCGCCTACCGCAAGTACATGCGAGAGTTCGGCGTGCTGGTTCAGTTCTGCATGGCCCATCTGATCCGCGATGTGAAATTCCTGCTGACTCTGCCCCGCCGTGAGGACCAGGCTTATGGCCAACGGTTGCGCGACGCGCTGCGCGGCCTGTTTGCCGTAATCCACGGCCGCGGAACAATGACTGCGGCGGGCTTTCAGCAGGCATTGGCTGCCGCTCGTCAACACGTGTTGAGGACAGCCCTGACCGGCGTGCCGGACACGAAACATGCCCGTAACATGGCCAAACGCTTCCGCGAACACGGGGAAGCCTATTTCCGCTTCATTACGACACCCGGCATCGCCCCAACCAACAATCTGGCGGAACAAGCGATGCGTTTTGTGGTGATCGACCGGCACATCACCCAAGGAACACGCAGCGAGAAAGGGCGCCGATGGTGCGAACGGATCTGGACAGCAATTGCCACCTGTGCCCAACAGGGTCGCGCGGTGTTTCAGTTCTTGCTTGACTCTGTCCAAGCCTATCTCTCCGGTACTTCGCCGCCTTCGCTCCTGCCGTCCGGCCCCTGACGGCGCTCTCACCGCTTAACTTCCTCTATCATGTCAGTGGCCATTTGACCACGCTCTGTCACTACGTGAATCGCTACGATTCTACCAATGGGAGAAAGCGGGAAAGGGTCAATCCCCGGACGACTGGGAAGCGGTTCTCAAATCGCCGATTCTCGATGAACGGCGGATGCCCCATCTGGATTTTTGCGGGACGGAAGAATCGCCGGCGGGTCCAACCATAAAGGTTCCCCATGATTATTTCGCCGCCGTCGCCACAACTGAGGTCACGCTGGGGGATGGCGAGTATGTCCTCGCAACCAGATTTGATGATGGGGTTCGTATTTGGCTCGACAATGCAGTGGTATTCGAAAGCTGGAGGCAGTGACTCGCCTTCCTCTAGCGCTAAGAGCATTGTAGGACAAGGACTTACGGCGGGGGAGGAGGGCTTGATAGCAGAAGAAAAAGACCTCATGCTAACAGGTGAGTAATTCATGTTTCCACAAATTCTGCTAGCAGAGGTCCAACTATGATTTCAACAAAAGAACTGGATATTTTCAAGGCCCAAGAGCAATTTGAGCGGATGCACGAGTTTTTGAAGCAAGCGCTGAGCGAAGGGCGACGCCTCGACGAAGTGGAACGCGGGATGTTTCCGCGAGCTATGACCATGTGCCTGGAGTTTTTACGGTCCTTCGTGGAGGCCCATGGGGATGGGGATCGGGGAGAGACCGTAGAACGGGAAGGGGAGACGTTGGCGCGCCTGCCCGAGCCGCATGAGAAGCGGTACTTGTCGATTTTCGGGGAATTGCTGATCGGCCGCCGAGTCTACGGGACTCGGGAAGGCCAAGCGATTGGATGGTCGCCCCTGGACGCAACCTTGGGATTGCCCGCTGGAGAGAATTCCTATGTTCTGGAGGACTGGTTGCAGCGGTTGTGCATCCAGGACGCCTTTGGGGGATCGGTGGAGTCGCTCCGTGCCTGGTTGGGGACCACGGTGAGTGTTCGCACGGCGGAGCACATGAGTCGCGAGATGTCGCAGTACGTGGACGACTTTCGCGGCGAAGCGGTTCCTCCTGCCGAAGAAGAGGAGGAACTGCTGGTGATAACGGCCGATGGCAAGGGTGTGCCCATGCGGCGGACGTTGGCGGCGCGGTTGCGAGCAGAGTCTGAAGCTGGGGTGGGGAGAAAAGGGAGGAAATGCCGCAGGCGCGGAAACGGCAGGAATCACGGCTGTCGAGGAAGAGGCGCCTTCTTCGCCTCCGGTCGAGCGTTTGGCGGGGCAAGAGAAAAGCAGCGGGGAGCGCCCCGGGAAAAAACAGATGGCGTATGTGGGATCGGTTTACACCCAAGCCCGCTTCCCTCGTACTGCCGAAGACGTGATCGACGAGGTGCGTCGGCGAAAGCGTGCCCGGGAGCGGCCCGAACCGCAACACAAGCATGTGTGGGCAGAGATGACCCGGTTTAAGGAAGGGGAGGTGTTGGCCGCCGCACCGATGTTGTTCTTCGAGATTCTTATGGAGTGTTGTCGGCGGGACCCGGCAAACAAGAAGCCGTGCATCTGTGTCATGGATGGGGAACGCCAGTTGTGGAAGTTGGCGGCAGAATGGTTTCCCGAGGCCATATGGATTCTGGACCTGTTCCACGCGTTGAAACGGCTCTGGGAGGTGGCCCATTGCCTGTATGCGGAGGAGAGTGCGGAGGCGGGAGAATTCGTGACGCATCATCTGCGCATGCTGCTGCAAGGCAAGGTCGGTTACGTGCTGCGCAACCTCCGTCCCTTGGTGAAGGCCTACAAGCTGAAGGGGGCGAACAAGACCACCGTGGAGTCCGCGATTACGTACTATGAAAACAACCAGGAACACATGCGCTATGACGAATACTTGGCGGCAGGCTACCCGATTGCCAGTGGCGTGGCGGAAGGCGCCTGCAAGCACCTGGTGAAGGACCGCATGGAGCGCGCCGGGATGCGTTGGGAGTTGGAAGGGGCTCAAGCAATCCTCTCGCTGCGAGCCATCTACCTCAACGACCTCTGGGATCAGTTCATCACCTACCGTGTTACGACAGAACAGTCGCGTCTATATGGCAAAGATGCACAGCATGCTACGGCTGCATAAAGCGGCCTGCGAGTTGCTGCCAAGCTGGAGGGGTGGGGACACCACAAAGAGTGTTACGATCGGGGGTCAACGAGGCAGGCACATCATCAAGGTCGAGTATTTCCAGATCACCCTTGGATACGCACTTGCTGTGGAATTGAATATTATCGAGGAAACGAAAGAAGCATTGGCAAAGCGACAAGCAAATGCTGCTGTTGCCCTGCTCCGGATGAACCGGCCGGAAAACGTCTGGCCGCTCCTGAAACATAGCCCCGATCCGAGCGTGCGGACTTATCTGATTCATAGTTTCGCCCCGTTGGGCGCAGACGTCAGGGCCCTTGTGCGGCGATTGGACGAGGAACCGGACGTATCGATTCGGCGGGCCTTGATCTTGTCCCTGGGTGAGTTCGACACGGCGCAGTTTCCGGCAGCCGAGCGAGAACCACTGATCGCCAAGTTGCTCGATCTTTATCGGAACGATCCAGATCCAGGCTTACATGGTGCCGCGGAGTGGTTGTTGCGGAAAAAGGGGTGGAAAGACGGAAGCGAACTGTCGAAAATCGACGCCCAACTGCGTGTTGGCGAGAAGCCTCTTCAAGACCGCAAGGCGACCGACAAGCAACGATGGTACGTGAATACGGAAGGGCAGACATTCGTAATCCTCAACGCCGACAAACCGTTCCGTATGGGATCACCGCTTGGGGATCCTGACCGAAGGGCGGACGAAGTTCCCCACCCACAGCGAATCGGCCGAACCTATGCCATTGCCGCCAAGATTGTCACGAAAGCCCAGTTCCGGCGTTTTCAAGAGGCCAATCCCGACGTTGCGAAGCCCGATATCGAGCAATTCAGCCCTAGCGACGACTGTCCCCAGGTTTGTGTGAACTGGTACGATGCGGCTCGATATTGCAATTGGCTCAGCGAACAGGAGGGAATTCCCAAGGAGCAACGGTGCTATGAACCAAACGATCAGGGCCAGTACGCTGAGGGAATGAGAGTTGCTCCCGATTATTTGCGGCGTGGCGGCTATCGACTGCCAACGGAAGCAGAGTGGGAGTATGCCTGTCGAGCCGGCAGCCAGACAAGCCGCTACTACGGGCTGAGCGTCAAGCTGTTGCCGAAGTATGCCTGGTTTCAAGACAACAATGTGGACAATCGTACATTGCCCGTTGGAACGAAGAAACCCAATGAATACGGTCTGTTCGACATGCTTGGCAACGCTTGGGAGTGGTGTGACAATGGCAGTGACTCGCCTTCCTCTATGCTAAGAGCATTGTAGGACAAGGACTTACGGCGGGGGAGGAGGGCTTGATAGCAGAAGAAAAAGACCTCATGCTAACAGGTGAGTAATTCATGTTTCCACAAATTCTGCTAGCAGAGGTCCAACTATGATTTCAACAAAAGAACTGGATATTTTCAAGGCCCAAGAGCAATTTGAGCGGATGCACGAGTTTTTGAAGCAAGCGCTGAGCGAAGGGCGACGCCTCGACGAAGTGGAACGCGGGATGTTTCCGCGAGCTATGACCATGTGCCTGGAGTTTTTACGGTCCTTCGTGGAGGCCCATGGGGATGGGGATCGGGGAGAGACCGTAGAACGGGAAGGGGAGACGTTGGCGCCTGCCCGAGCCGCATGAGAAGCGGTACTTGTCGATTTTCGGGGAATTGCTGATCGGCCGCCGAGTCTACGGGACTCGGGAAGGCCAAGCGATTGGATGGTCGCCCCTGGACGCGACCTTGGGATTGCCCGCTGGAGAGAATTCCTATGTTCTGGAGGACTGGTTGCAGCGGTTGTGCATCCAGGACGCCTTTGGGGGATCGGTGGAGTCGCTCCGTGCCTGGTTGGGGACCACGGTGAGTGTTCGCACGGTGGAGCACATGAGTCGCGAGATGTCGCAGTACGTGGACGACTTTCGCGGCGAAGCGGTTCCTCCTGCCGAAGAAGAGGAGGAACTGCTGGTGATAACGGCCGATGGCAAGGGTGTGCCCATGCGGCGGACGTTGGCGGCGCGGTTGCGAGCAGAGTCTGAAGCTGGGGTGGGAGAAAAGGGAGGAAATGCCGCAGGCGCGGAAACGGCAGGAATCACGGCTGTCGAGGAAGAGGCGCCTTCTTCGCCTCCGGTCGAGCGTTTGGCGGGGCAAGAGAAAAGCAGCGGGGAGTGCCCCGGGAAAAAACAGATGGCGTATGTGGGATCGGTTTACACCCAAGCCCGCTTCCCTCGTACTGCCGAAGACGTGATCGACGAGGTGCGTTGGCGAAAGCGTGCCCGGGAGCGGCCCGAACCGCAACACAAGCATGTGTGGGCAGAGATGACCCGGTTTAAGGAAGGGGAGGTGTTGGCCGCCGCACCGATGTTGTTCTTCGAGATTCTTATGGAGTGTTGTCGGCGGGACCCGGCAAACAAGAAGCCGTGCATCTGTGTCATGGATGGGGAACGCCAGTTGTGGAAGTTGGCGGCAGAATGGTTTCCCGAGGCCATATGGATTCTGGACCTGTTCCACGCGTTGAAACGGCTCTGGGAGGTGGCCCATTGCCTGTATGCGGAGGAGAGTGCGGAGGCGGGAGAATTCGTGACGCATCATCTGCGCATGCCGCTGCAAGGCAAGGTCGGTTACGTGCTGCGCAACCTCCGTCCCTTGGTGAAGGCCTACAAGCTGAAGGGGGCGAACAAGACCACCGTGGAGTCCGCGATTACGTACTATGAAAACAACCAGGGACACATGCGCTATGACGAATACTTGGCGGCAGGCTAC
>CAVRDP010000002.1:0-257521 GCA_963719885.1 uncultured Planctomycetia bacterium
CTCGGGCCTGAAAATGCCGAGCCTTTTCATCTTCTTCTGCAATGTGGAGCGCTTCATCCCCAGGCGGGCCGCGGCCCCCTTCGCCCCGCTTACAACCCAGCCCGTCTCGCGTAGGGCAACGAGGATGTGCTCCCGCTCGGCGTGGGCGAGCGTGAGCGTGGAGGTCGGAGGCCGGAGATCAGAGGTCAGCGGCCCATCTTCGGCCGCTGGCTTCTCACCTCGTCGTGACCCGCGACCTTCGACGTCTGGCTTCTGATCCCTGATTTCCAAGTCGCCCAGTGGAACCTGAAGCGACGAGCCGGGGGAGAGGATGACCGCGCGTTCGATGACGTTTTGCAACTCCCGGATGTTGCCCGGCCAGGGGTAGCCAACCAGGGCCTCCATGACCGCGGACGGGATGGTCTCGATCCGCCGGCCCATGCGCCGGGCGAACCGCTGGGTAAAATGGCGGACCAGCGGCGAGATGTCGTCGCGGCGCTGGCGCAGGGGCGGCAACACGAGCGGGAACACGTTCAGGCGGTAGTAGAGGTCGCTGCGGAAGCGGCCATCGGCGACCATCGCAGCCAGGTCGCGGTTCGTGGCCGCCACCAGACGCACATCGACGTGGATCGTCTTGGTGCTGCCCAGGCGCTCGAAATCCTGTTCCTGCAGCACGCGGAGCAGCTTGGGCTGCAGCTCGGGCGGGATGTCGCCCACCTCGTCGAGGAAGAGCGTGCCTTGGTGGGCCAGTTCGAAACGGCCGACCTTCTGGCTGATGGCCCCGGTGAAGGCACCCTTCTCGTGGCCCAACAGCTCGCTCTCCAGGAGCCCCGTAGGGATGGCAGCGCAGTTGAGCTTGACGAAGGTCCGCTCGCGGCGCGGGCTCAGGTCGTGAAGGGCGCGGGCGATGAGTTCTTTGCCCGTGCCCGTTTCGCCGCGAATGAGCACCGTGGAGCCTGTCGGGGCGACGGTCTCGACCTGCTTGAGGACCCGGCGCAGGGCGTCGCTTTGCCCGACGATATCCTCGAAGTTGTGCTCGGTGCGAGCCTCCTCCTCCAGGTAGGCCTTCTCCTTGGAGAGCTGGTCCTTCAGCGCCGCGATCTCCTGGAAGGCCAGGGCGTTATCGGTGGCCACGGCCACCTGATTGGCAACTAGTTGCAGGAAGCCCATGTCCGCCGTAGCGTAGGCGGACGGCTGCTTGCTCGTGAACACCAGCGTGCCCAACCGCCGCCGGGCGGTGGTCAGCGGAAGCCAGCAGAAGCTCTGGACTCCGTACGGCTGCATGCGTTCCGGGAACCCCGGCCAGCGCCCTAGCTCGGTCACGCTGGAGGTGATAAGCGGTTGCTGGTCCTGCCATACCAACCCCGCCGGGTCGTCTTCAACAGGAAACGACATAACGGGCGGGAGCCGGATGGGCTCGGAGGTCTCCAGGATGTGAAGGCGCATGATGTTGCTCGCTGCCTCGTGCAGGACCAGGGCGAGGCCATCGAACTGCACTACCCGATGGAGCCGACCGGCCAGCTCGTGGAACAGCGCGGACAAATCACGGTGCAAGACAATCGCTTCCGAAACGGCCAGCAAGGCTCGGTGCAGGTCGGCCGTGGCGGTTTCCTGCCCCTCGAAGGGTGTAATTTCCATAGTGAAAACCTCGGTCAGTCACTTATCCGAAACCAGGAAGTGGTCCAGTACACCTCCGGGGGTTCGTAGGTACCTACGTGAAGAAGATTCTACCATTTCTTCAGGCGATCGGGCAGGAGTTGGCATGCTTCGGACAACACACCGATGTGCCTTGGGCAAGAACTGGCCCGTCTCGATGACAACTGGCCACCGGCTTTTCACATGGAGGATTGTTCAATCTAGGCCAACTACGTCGCGAAGGTCGAATTAACCGCCAGTGAGTTACGTCCCGCTTCCAAGGAAGCTAATGACGGAGCGCACCTTGGTGCCGAAAATGCGTTTGGCTTATTTGCTGCGCAGGCGTCGCTTGACGCCCAATTGCGCCAGTGACCGAGCGAGAGCGGCATTGACCGACGCGACTTGTTCGGCAGACAGCTTCTGGCGGAGGCGGGCGGCGGCTTGTTGCCGGGCTTCTTCGGCCTTCGCCTCGTCGATGTTTTCAGCAGCAAGGGCCATATCGGTTAAGATGGCCACGCGGTCGCCCGTGACCTCGACGAGCCCTTCACCCACGGCCAGGAAACGATCAGAGCCGCTCTGGCGCACAATCATTTCTCCCGGCACCATTTGGGTCATCAACGGGACGTGCTGGGGGAGAATCCCGATCTGGCCTTCCACGGCAGGAAGGGTGACCATGTCCACGTCTTCGGAGTAGACCGTTGCTTCCGGCGTGACGATTTCCAGTTTCAAGGTGTTGCCCATGTTCGCCTCGGAGTAGGGCTGTAGAGCTTGCGAGGCTCCCACAGCGGCTTTCATCGGTTAACTCTGTTTAATCTCCTCAATTGCGCCTTTCATGTAGAAGTTTCCTTCCGGCACATCGTCGTGCTTGCCGTCGAGGATCTCCTTGAAGCCGCGAATCGTGTCGGCCACCGCGACCTGTTTGCCCTCACGGCCCGTGAACACTTGCGCCACGCTGAACGGCTGACTCAAGAACCGTTGGATCTTGCGCGCCCGAAACACCGTCAACTTATTCTCCGGCGAGAGTTCGTCCATGCCCAAGATCGCGATGATGTCCTGCAAGTCTTTGTAGCGCTGAAGTACCTTCTGCACGCCACGGGCAACATCGTAGTGCTCCTGCCCCACGATTTCGGGTGCCAGCGCCCGGGAGGTTGAAGCGAGAGGATCTACTGCCGGATAGATGCCTAGTTCGGCAATCGCACGATCCAATACGATCGTTGCGTCCAAGTGTGCGAACGTGGTGGCCGGCGCGGGGTCGGTCAGGTCGTCGGCCGGCACATACACCGCCTGGAAAGAAGTGATCGAACCGTTCTTGGTGGAAGTAATGCGTTCCTGGAGAGCGCCCATTTCGGCCGCGAGCGTGGGCTGGTAACCGACGGCGCTGGCGGCACGGCCCAGCAAGGCCGAGACCTCGGAGCCGGCCTGAGAGAACCGGAAAATGTTGTCGATGAAGAGCAACACGTCCTGGTTCTTCTCGTCACGGAAATACTCGGTGATAGCCAGGCCGGCTAGTGCCACGCGTAACCGAGCGCCCGGCGGTTCGTTCATCTGGCCATACACCAAGGCGATCTTGGACTCGCTTAGGTTTTTCTGGTTGATTACCCCCGCTTCGGACATCTCCTTATAGAGGTCGTAGCCTTCACGCGTGCGCTCTCCGACGCCGGTGAACACTGACACTCCGCCATGCAATTTGGCAATATTATTGATCAGTTCCATGATGACGACCGTCTTCCCACGCCCGCCCCGCCGAACGCTCCAACCTTTCCGCCCTTCAGGAATGGGCAGATCAAATCGATGACCTTGATGCCGGTGGGCAGCACCTGCGGAGAGGTCGTTTGGTCCTTCAGCGGCGGCGCGGGGCGGTGGATCGGATAGCGCTTCTCGGCCTGGACCGGACCGCGCTCGTCCACAGGGTTGCCGGTGACGTCAAATATCCGGCCCATCACGGCTTCGCCCACCGGCATCGAGATCGGTCCGCCGCTATCGGTGACCTCCAAGCCGCGTTTCAGGCCCTCGGTCCCGGACATGGATACCGCGCGGACCCAGTTGTCGCCGAGATGCTGCTGCACTTCGAGCGTCAGTTTGACCGGTCCGTCCAGGGCTGGGCACTGGACAGTCAAGGCGTTGTAGATTCTGGGCAGCGGCTGGGGAAATTCCACGTCCACGACCGGACCGACCACCTGAACGATTCGACCTGTATTCATTTTCCTACCCGTTCTTTCTAATCTGTTACGAACATGGCCCGCTCAAACGGACTCCGCCTGACCGCCGGCGATGTCCAGCAATTCCTTCGTAATGTTGCCTTGCCGCACCTTGTTGTATTCGAGCGTCAGATCCTTGATCAGCCGCTCGGCATTGTCCGTGGCGTTTTTCATCGATACCATGCGGGCGCTTTGCTCGCTGGCCTTGGCATCGAGCAAGACCTGATAGAGGTAAATGTTGAGGTAATGCGAAAGGAGATAGCCCAAGAGAACCTCCACGCTGGGCTCACACCGAAACTCGGTGACGTGTGCAAGCTCCTCGGCGGGTTCCAATCCTTCGAGCTTCAGCGCCTTGATTTCGCCCACCGGCAGATACTCAAGAGAGAAGGGCTGCTGGGTGAGCGTGTTGACAAAATGCGTGGCCACAACCTGGACCTGGTCGACTTCCTGTTTCAGGAACAGGTCGCGGGCAAAAGCGGCAATCGCCCTGGCTTCCACAAATTGCGGCGTGTCGGCATAAGGAAACTCCGCAACAAGCTGCCGGCCGCTGTGGGCGATGAACTGCGAGGCCTTGCGTCCGGCCGTGATGAACATCGTGGATTGAGGATCAAAGTGGGCGGCTATACGGAACACGTTGCTGTTGAGCGCCCCACAGAGACCCTTGTCGGCACCGACCAGGATGACGGCACGTCGGCGAACTTCGCGCACTACCAGCAACGGATGGGTGAACTCGGCCGCGCGGGTCGTCGCCGCGCGCTGCATCCGGTACAACAGGCGCACAAAAGGATGGCCCGCCAGCGCCGCTTGCTGGGCCTTGCGCATCTTCGATGCGGCAACCATTTGCATCGCTTTGGTGATCTGCGCGGTGCTGGTGATCGAACGGATGCGCCGGCGTATGTCATGAGTGCTGAGCATATTCGGTACTCATTTCCAGGTTTGTTTGAACTGGTCGGCCGCGGCCTTCAAGTCGGCCTTCAAGGCATCGCTGATCGCCTTCTCCTTAACGATCTTCTGAAGCAGCTCGGGCTTGCGCGTGGTCAGGAACTCCGTCCATTTGGCTTGGAACTCCTTGACCCGGTCCACCGGCACATCGTCCACATACTGGTTCTGGACCGCCCAAATGACGGACACCTGAATCTCGACGGGAATGGGGTTGTATTGAGGCTGTTTGAAGATCTCCATGATGCGCTTGCCGCGGTCGATCTGCGCCTGGGTCTTGGCGTCCAGTTCCGAGCCGAACTGCGCGAACGCCGCCAGCTCCCGGAATTGGGCCAGATCGCCCTTAAGCTGCCCAGCGACCTGTTTCATCGCTTTGATTTGGGCCGCCGAGCCGACACGGGAGACCGACAGCCCGACCGAAATCGCCGGGCGGATGCCCTGGTAGAACAGGTCCGCCTCCAGATAGATCTGCCCGTCGGTGATCGAAATCACGTTGGTGGGGATATAGGCCGACACGTCGCCGGCCTGCGTCTCAATGATAGGCAGCGCGGTGAGTGAACCGTTGCCATACTTTTCACTGACCCGGGCCGCGCGTTCGAGCAAGCGGCTATGAAGATAGAACACGTCGCCCGGATAGGCCTCGCGGCCGGCCGGCCGCTTGAGCACCAGGGAGACTTGCCGATAGGCCACCGCGTGCTTGGACAAGTCGTCGAAAACGATTAGCGCGTCCATGCCGTGGTCCATGAACCACTCTCCCATCGCTGCGCCGGCAAATGGCGCAAGATATTGGTTCGTGGCAGAGTCGGAAGCCGGAGAGGCGACAATAATGGTGTGCGGCATGGCCCCGGCCTCTTCCAGAACGGCAATCAACCGGGCGATCGTCGACTGCTTCTGGCCGATGGCAACGTAGATGCAGTACAGGGGACGATAGTCTTTGTCACCGGCGGCTTCCGCCGCTTTGTTCAGCCGCGCCTGGCTGATGATGGTGTCGATACAGATCGTGGTCTTGCCGGTCGAACGGTCACCAATAATCAGCTCGCGCTGGCCGCGGCCAATCGGAATCATCGCGTCGATCGGCATGATCCCGGTTTGCACCGGTTGGCTGACCGATGCGCGGCGGATGATTCCCGGAGCGAGCTTCTCGACCGGATAGGTGACGTCGCTTTGGATGGGGCCTTTGCCATCCAGTGGTTGTCCCAAGGTGTTCACGACACGTCCCAGCAGGCCCTTGCCCACGGGCACCTGCAAGAGCTTGCCGGTGGTGCGGACCTCGTCACCCTCTTCGAGCTGGGTATAGTCACCGAGAATAATCACGCCGACTTCGGTCTCTTCGAGGTTGAGCGCCAAGCCCGTGATTCCGTGGCCGAGGTCGAGCATCTCGTTGAGCATCACGTCGGTCAGGCCGTCGACTTTGGCCACGCCGTCGCCGATCTCGCGGATGACGCCCACATTCCGTCTTGTCGGCGTCGTCTTGGCTTGTGCGATCTGCGCTTCAATTTCCTGTACTAGGGTAGGCATAGGTTCCTCGCATTGTTTTATGAGCCGCGATCATCACGTCCCGTAATGGCACGCAATTCCTCGCTGTTGTCGGGGCCGCCGTTCACTGAAAACTCGCCTCCAGCGCTGCCAACCTGGCCTGTACGCTGTCGTCGTACACGTCACTGCCCACTTTGATACGCATCCCCCCGATCAGCGCCGGACTGTCGATGAAGGAAATCGTCAGCCCCGGTCCGTACACGCGGGATATTTCAGCTTGAACGCTGGCCTGCATCGCCGGTGGCAACGGCGTGGCGCTTTCGACGGTGGCTGTGTGCCGCGCGCGGTCGAGTTCCACCAGCCGCCGCAACTGCGCCAGCACGTTAAGGCGGTTGCGGTTCTTGCTTTTGCCGACTCGCTCGACCACCTGGCGCATTCGGCCTTCGTCCAGCGATCCGCTGACGAAACAAAGCCGAAACAGTTCCTTGGCGTCACGCTTGGCTTGCCGGATTCGTTTCATGGCAGGTTTCTCCAGGCACACATCAATTCGTCAACTGCCTCGCCGCTTCCTCGGCCAGGCGGCGATGATCTTCGGGCGTCAGGACCTTGCCGACGACCGCCGCGGTAGTCTCGACAACCAACCGGCCGACTTCTCGCCTCAGTTCCGCCAGCATGCGGTCATGTTCTCGCTTGGCGGCCTCGCTGGCGCTGGCCACAATCTGCTTGAGCGGCAGCGATTGCTTTCCGCGTCTCCTGTTGCTGGAATCGCGCGGCTGCGGCGCGGGCCTCCTCGATCAACTTGGTCGCCTCCGCGCCTACTTGTTGCATGATCTTCTGGCGTTCGACCTCCGTCTGGGCCAATTCGGTCTTGATCTTCTCCGCATTGGCTATGCCTTCGGCGATTCGCTTGCGACGCTCTTCCAGCATCGCAAGGACGGGGCGATAGGCAAACCGGTAAAGCAGGGCACAAACGATGCAGAAGCTGATGATCTGGGCGGTCAGGTGCGGCCAATCCACACCGAAAGTCCGGCCGATCACTTCGAGCTGCCCGCCACCGCTTGTCTCCGCCAGTAGAAAAAACGCATTCATGATCGATAACCCACTTGACTGCGGGCGCATCACCGTTGGCGTTCTGATGCCTGTGATGCGGCCTTATCTCACGAGGAATAGGGCGTAAAACACGATGGCCTCGGCGAAGGCAATGGACAGGATCGCTTGGACCAAGACCGGCGTGGCCGCGCCGGGATTGCGTCCGACCGCATCCACGGCCTTCATGCCGATTAGACCCACAGCCAGGGCGGCGCCAATGGCCGCCAACGCGACGTGCAGGCTTCCGGTGATTTCCGCCAACAGGGGACTGGGAAACATTTCGGTTCTCCTTTCGGTTATTGTGTGGCGGCTATCGCGTTACAGCGCGATCGAGCCGCCGAATTACATCACTCATGCGCAGCCGTGGCTCCCGCTTCCTCGTGTGGACACATCAGAAGCGTGAAGACGGCGGTCAACAACATAAAGACCATTGCCTGAACAAGGCCCACCAGCAATTCCAGGAAGTAGAATGGAACCGGCAGCAACCAGCCCAGGCCCGGCACCAACTTCATCATCGTCTGCAACATGTTCTCTCCGGCGAAGATGTTGCCGTAGAGACGAAAACTCAAAGAGATTGGCCGGAACAGGATCGACAGGATGTCCAAACAGCCCGCCGCAAAGAACACAATCACCATGACGACCCTCATCGCGCCGGACGTTTCCCCCTTGGGTGCGAACAATTCTCGCAAAACACCCCGCGGGCCGAGTTCCTGAAACGCCCACACCGTCCAGCAGGCGAAGAAGACCAGTGCCATGGCCAACGTCATGTTGAGGTCGGCGGTGGCCCCGCGAAAAAGCGGCCGGTCAATCCGGAAACCCTCGGCGGTCCGGTGTCCCCACCCAACGGTGTCCGACCCGGGAATGAGGCCGACCCAATTCGCGGCGAGAATGAAGATGAAGATCGATGCGAAGAACCAGAACGTCCGCTGGACCAGTTGCCGGCCGATGATTCCTTGCAGAAAGTCGTACAGGGTTTCCACGAGCCATTCGCAAAAGTTCTGTGCCCCGTCGGGCACCAGCTTCATGCGGCGCGTGGCGATCTGAGCGAAAGCGATCAGGCCGATTGCGGTAAGCCAGGTCACGAACATGGAGTTGGTGATCGGCAAGCCGAAGACGCGGGCGATGTCGACAGCCTCTTGCGTGAGGCCGTGTTCCTTGACCTCGGGACTTGCCGCGGAATGAGAACCATTCTCGGCATGGCTGGAATCAACCGCGCCGCCGGACGAGGGCTTCGAAGGGAGTTGCGTTTCGGGAGCGCCTGCGAACAGCGGGCCAGCACACAGCCCCGCGACAACGGTGAGAAACAGCAGCAGTGCTGTTCTGTATCTCCGTTTGAGCTTCTGATCATTCATCTCGAACCCTCTTTCTTGCCGGCCGCACGACTACCGCTGCCGCCGCCGTATGCTCAGATGAGTCTCTCAGCCTCGATAAGGCGGCATAGGCAGCCGCCGGTGCCTTGAGTGTGGGCTCGTGCTCGTCCAGCGCCGCCAACAGCGGCCGAAGGATCGGGGCAAGCTCCTTCTTCTTGAGCAAAGCGCGACAGACATGGTGCGCGCCTTCGCACAGCCAGTCCTTTTCAGTCCGTTCCATCAATGCCGCCAGCAACGGTTGCAGGGCATCTTGGCCCAAAGCGACCAATCCCTCGGCTGCCAGCCACCGGACGTCTCCGTCGCGATCTTCCAAAGCATTGACCAGCGCAGAAGCGGCAATTGGATCGGCGACAGCGCCGAGTGCCTTGGCCGCCTCCCATCGCACGTGTGGCTGACGGTGCGATAGCAGTTGGATAAGCGCGGGTACCGCGGGTCCTCCCAGAGCCACCAGGGCTTCCCGTGCCTTCTTCCGCGTCACGGGGCTGGAGCTTGCCAGTGCCGCGATCAGTTCTCGGATACCTGTTGGCGCGTTTTTCGAGCCCCTGGCCGGGCCGGATTTGGATGCAGGCTTCATAGTTGGCCCTTTCCGATCGCCGAGCATGGCCCGGTTGTACGAGAATCCATCCGATATTTCCCATTTGCAGCGAGCGTGATCCAACTCGTAACAATGGAAGCAGCAGCGCCCAGCAATGAAATGGGTGTGATGGAGTAGACAGAAATCTGGTACATGGTCGTAACCCTCCTTTTCAAGCGAGAACGTCGGGCCGCGTGCCGGCCACTACGCTACCGCTACGCTGCCGCAAGCGCCTCCAGCACGCCGTAGGCTTCCACCACCGGCTTCCGCTCCAATGCCTCGCTTAGCTCGTCCAGGCCCACGACGGCCCAGGGCCTGCCGGGGCGGCACTGTCTCGGGTTTCTGCCGCGAAGCATTACGACCGCGCCGCGCCGCGACCGCTCTTCGCACTCGTCCGCGGTCCACCAGCAACCCGAATCCTCCATCCAAACCAATAGGTAATAAGCGTTCATCGCTAAACTCCTTCCGCATGGGGCAAGCTCAGTTTTCGCCCATGGCCCTCGCCACTCTTGCTTCTAGCCTCACGGGTTTGTACCTAAAGCAGACGCCGTACCGATGCGGCGGAGATTCTCAATTCACTTCGTAAAGTGAAGCCCGACAAGGACTTGTCGATTGGACGGGACGAGAGGGTCCCGAAGGACGGAGAGGAAGTATCAACGGCAGCACACCAGCGGGCGGACGCGCGTGGAAGACTTACCACCGGTAATGACTCGGCGAAGCTCGCAGCCGCTCAGTTGATGGAATGAGTTCGTTCGATAAGAACGTCGATTTGGCGCCGAACAGCATGCGCCGCTCTTAACAATCGGCAGGCGGCCGTTTGTCTAGCGTTCCCGCCGAATGGTCTCCTCTGCTTGCACCGGAACGCCCTCGCCCGGCGGGCTGGGAACCATGGGAAAGCCGGAAGAACCCAGAGGACCGGTTCGCAACTGGGGGTCAGTCGAGATCGCCTAGAATGGCGCCGCCAAGCTTGGGTAGAATTTGTTTGTTCCGTAATAGAAGTCGCCACGTGGAAAGCCATAGAGCTTCAGCTTTCCCTCGCCGTCGATGGTCGTCTCGCTGATAACTGGCGACCTTGCGGCAAATACTCCCGGCTTTTCACATGGAGGACTGTTAAGTCTACTCCAACGGGTGCTCGCATAAGATGATGTTACGCGGGGAGTGTGGGGCAGCCATATTGGTCGAGGTTTCGCCAGAACTCTTCCCAGCGGCCTGTGGTGAGTCGCAGCGCACGTATCGACAATACGGCGAGAGCGCCGTCGTCCTTCCAACGCGAACCCGATTTGCATAAGCGGTGCTTGATCAAGGTCTTGCATGCCGCTTCCGTCACGCCGCTGCCGATCGGCCAGTTCCGCTGCACCGAATAAGAGTATTTCATCCGTTCCTTCTGGTTTTGGAGGTAGGTGATCGTCGCCAGGACCGCCTTCGCATCTTCCGCGTTTTTCAGCGGCGTCGTGGAAAGAAATTCATCCAGGACCGAAAGCAAACGACTCACCGCTCCCTGCTTGTGCTTCAATTGATGAAGCTGGTTTTCCAGCCACGCTTCTCTTTCTGCTTTCTTTTTCGCTCCCTTGAACACCACCATCGCCGCCTTGCCCACGTACTCGCTGGCATGGTAAAAGTCCAATGTCTGGTGGTCCGTCAACGGTTTCAGGTAGCTCCAGTTGTCCGCCGCGCCGTCGCCCAGACCGATATACGGCACGTTCGGATAGGCATTCTTCACGCGCTCCACCTCGCGTTGGAATTTCGCGTGGAACTTTTCTTTCCCGTACTCTGGGGTTGCGCCTGCGTAAATCGTATGCAGGCGTTCCCCTTGGGCGTCGTAAAACGCGATCGTTCCCGTCATCGCCACCCGCCACCCGTCCTCTTGCAAAAGCATGCATGTTCCATCAACGCCGATCGCGATGGAGGCACACGGATGCTCGAACTGTGGCAATGCGTAGCTCCAGGTCTCTTCTTTCGCAACGGCATAGGCACCGACGATGTCGCCCAGCGACTTGACGTATCGCTTGGAAATCTTTCGATGCTGGCATTCCAATAAATCGGCGACAACCGCATCGGCTCCGGCTTCCGCGTATTTGTAGGAGACCAACTTGGCAAATCTCGGCGTGGCGTTGAGAACCAATCGGGCACTCTCTTCGAGCGGGCAGAACGTTTTGCCCCCTTCGGACGTTTGATAGACATGCCGAAGCACGGAGACGCTGCCGTAAGGCGTTTCGTAATCTTGAGCGAACTGCCCCTTGCTGGTCATGCGGACCGAACCGAGTTGGATGGGACTTCCATCGGTATCGAACCGCTCGAGATTCTTTTCGGTGGCCAGCAGGCCGACTTCGTTAAGCGCATCCTGGATCGCTTCTTCGGCCCGAAGCATGGAGCCGGTCAGCGGCAAGGTGACCTCGATGGTGATGGAATTATGAGCTTGGCGAGTGATTTGTGCGGTCATGTCATTTCCTCCGTGAAAAGTCCCGCGACGACAACTTTGTCTGGGCGACGGCACCGATACTTGGTAAACTATCCGAGTATCCTTCGGATTCCAGGACGGAAGCATAACCTATTCATCGACGTTTGTCTACATCATTTTATGCGAGCACCCACTCCAACTACTTCGCGAAGGTCGAATTAACTGCCAGTGAGTTACGCCCCGCTTCCAAGGAAGCTATCTTGCTCAGGCGGCGCAGGTGTCGCTCGGCCTGGCTGCATTGAGCCGTCAAGAACGTTTGGACGAGGTCCCATGCCACCGCCGGCCCCACAGTTCGGCCGCCCATGCAGAGAATGTTCATGTGATCGTCTTCGACTCCCTGCCGAGCCGAGAAGTTGTCATGAATCAGTGCCGCCCGGATGCCCGGTATCTTGTTCGCGCAAACCGACGCTCCAACTCCGCTGCCGCAGATTGCTACGCCGCGATCTACCGTGCCTGCGGCAACCGCCTCGCCAAGCCGGACGACGAAATCAGGATAGTCGTCGTCGGAATTCAGGCTGTGAGCGCCGAAATCCACGACCTCGTGCCCTGCCGCACGGATCCGCGCGACGAGTTCTTCCTTAAGTGCAAAGCCGCCATGATCTGTCGCAATCCCCACACGCATGGTACTTGTCCTTTAGTTTCCGAAGTTCGTCGAATTGACGTGGATTTTTGTCAGGCCGGCACTTTCTTCATGTTCCTGCGCGGACGGTTTCATGGGAAAATGGACTAGCTTGGTTAACAGTCGATCGGTTGGCGCTTCGGGTCAGGTCTTGCAATCGGTCGAAAGCCGTCGTGGAAAGCATCTGTTTCGTGGAGCGCCAGCGCCAATTCCCTTTGACGCTTCCCGGCACGTTCATGCGGGCCTCCGCGCCCAAGTTGAGTAGATCTTGGAGCGGGGCCAGTGCGAGCTCCGCCGCGGAGGACCACGCCAGCTTCAACAATGCCTCGGTAACTGCGGTACTTTCAACATCGGGGATTTCCAGGTACCGCCGGAGCTTCTGTCGCCGGTCGTCCGGAAGCCCTTCGTACCAGCCACGGGTCGTATTGTTGTCGTGAGTCCCCGTGTAGACAACGGTATTCGAGACGAAGTTGGCGGGCAGGTGCGGGTTGTCGGGACCGCCGTCGAAAGCAAACTGGAGGACCCGTGTTCCCGGCACGTGGAATTGGTCGCGGAGCGCAATTACGTCAGGCGTGATGACGCCGAGGTCCTCGGCAATGAACGGCAGAGAGCCGAATTCCCTTTTCATGGCGGCGAAGTACTCGGCTCCCGGGCCGGGGACCCACTCACCCGATTGGGCCGTCGGCGCTCCGGCGGGCACGTGCCAAGCGGCTGCAAACGCCCGGAAGTGATCCAGGCGAATCATATCGACGTGAGCCAACAGCGCACGCACGCGGTCAATGCACCATCGATAGCCGGCCTCGCGAAGCGCCTTCCAGTCGTAGACTGGATTGCCCCAGAGTTGGCCCTCCGCACAGAAAAAGTCCGGCGGAACACCTCCGACGAATTTTGACCGGCGTCGTTCGTCCAGAAGAAAGTACTCCGGATTGGCCCATACGTCGCTTGAGTCGCCGGAAACAAAAAAGGGCAGATCGCCGATCAACCGCACATTTCGCGAATGGGCATATTCTTTAAGCCTCTCCCCCTGGCGAAATAACAGAAACTGCGCCAAGCGGACCCGATCGACTTGGCTGGCGAGCTCTTGCCTGGCACCGGCCAGGGCGGCCGGATCCCGTCGAACCAACTCGGCCGGCCAATCGAGGTATGAAACGCCCCGGTAATTGGACTTCAGCGCCCGGAACAAAGCGTAATCTTCCAGCCAATGCGCTTGCTCAGTGCGGAATTGGTCGTACGCGATCTTCAGGTCCCGCCCTGCCCGGGTGTCAAAGCGGCTCCAGACCGTTTCCAGCAATCGCCGTTTGAATTCAGCGACGGCGTCGTAATCGACGGCCGCTTCCGGAAAGGAAGCATGAGCCGCCTCGCTTGGCTGCAATAGTCCTTCCGCAATCAGGCCCTCGGGACTGATCAAGAGCCAGTTGCCGGCAAACGACGAGAGCGGTTGATATGGTGAGTCGCCGTAGCCCGTGGGTCCCAGCGGCAATGCTTGCCACCAGCTTTGCTCGGCTTCCTCGAGTCGGTCGACCCAGGCCAAGGCTTCTGGTCCGACGTCACCGATGCCGTAACGGCCGGGCAACGACGTGACATGCAACAGCAAACCGGAGGCACGATATCCTGGCGGAAACCCGGACAGAATCGATGGATCGCGCTGGACGCTCATGATTGCCTTTCTGTACCGAACGTACCTGGACTCTGGGGATCTTTGACCGCGGCGCAGGGGGGTCCTGCTCGCCCCCTCTGCCCGCGATGCCTGCTCCTCCGCCGTTAGAACCGCGGGCAGAGGGGGGAGCGCGGATCCCCCTGCGCGCGGCGTTGCCTAGCCGGCTGCCAGAGCCCTATCGACCATGTGTTGGGCTTCGTTGACAATCCTCTCCAAGTGGACCTGGTCTTTGAAGCTTTCCGCGTAAATTTTGTACACATCTTCCGTGCCGGAAGGCCGAGCGGCGAACCAGCCGCTAGCGGCCACAACCTTCAGACCGCCAATGGGGGCATTATTGCCCGGAGCGCGGGTCAGCTTGGCCATGATCGGCTCGCCCGCCAGCTCTGACTCATTGATAGCCTTGGGCGATAATTTCTGCAGCCGCACTTTCTGTGTCCGCGTCGCCGGCGCGTCGATGCGTGTGTAATAGGCAGTTCCGAAGGCCGCCTTGAGTTCCTTGTAGTGTTCGCCCGGGTCTTTGCCTGTGCGGGCCGTAATCTCGGCCGCCAGCAGGTCCAAGATGGGGCCGTCCTTGTCGGTCGTCCACACGGTCCCGTCCAGCCGCAGGAAGCTTGCCCCAGCGCTTTCCTCGCCGCCAAAGCAGATCGAGCCGTTGAATAAGCCCGGCACGAACCACTTGAAACCGACCGGTACCTCGCATAACCGGCGGCCGAGGTCTTGCACGACGCGGTCGATCATGCTGCTGCTGACCAGCGTTTTGCCGACCGCGGCGTGTGCCGGCCAACTCGGGCGGTGTGTGAGCAAGTAACGGATGGCTACGGCCAAATAGTGATTGGGGTTCATTAACCCGGCGGAGGGCGTGACAATGCCATGCCGGTCCGAGTCAGGGTCGTTGGCGAAGGCGACGCGATACTGGTCCTTCAGCCCGACGAGTCGAGCCATCGCGTAGGGGCTGGAGCAGTCCATGCGGATCCTGCCGTCGTGATCGACGGTCATGAAAGAGAATGTTGGATCAACCTTCGGGTTCACGACGTGGACGCTCAGACCGTAGATTTCGTTGATCGGCTCCCAGTAGTGGACTGCTGCGCCGCCCAGAGGGTCCACTCCCAGCTTGAGTCCGGCGGAGCGAATCGCATCCAGATCCACTACGTTTCGCAAGTCGTTGACGTAGGGAAGGACAAAGTCCTCATGGTGAGTGGTTGCGGCCTTAACAGCCGCAGCAAACGGAACGCGTTTCACCGCGCATTGTTCCGCCGCGCAACAATTCGTTGGCGCGGTCCTGGACCCATTCGGTCACGTCCGTGTCGGCTGGACCGCCGTTGGTCGGATTGTACTTGAAGCCGCCGTCCTCGGGCGGATTGTGCGATGGCGTGATGACGATGCCGTCTGCCAAGTGTTCCTTCCGGTTACGGTTGTAGACCAGAATGGCGTGCGAAATAACGGGAGTGGGGGTGAAGCCATCGTCGCGTTGGATGACGGTCTCCACTCCATTACAGGCCAGGACCTCAATCGCCGTGCGCTGGGCCGGGCGGAAAGGGCGTGAGTGTCCTTGCCCATGTAGAGCGGACCGTCGGTGCCCCGCATGCGCCGATAGTCGCAGATGGCCTGGGTGATTGCCAGGATGTGCGACTCCGTGAACGTGCCCTGAAGCGATGAACCCCGGTGTCCACTGGTGCCGAAACTGACCAACTGATTGGGGTCGCCGACGTCCGACCGACGCTCATAATACTCTCGTTCGAGTCGAGCCAGATCGACCAGCATTGCTTTTGGAGCGGGCTGGCCCGCAAGGGGTGAGATCGCCAAGGGGCAAATCCTCTTCGCTGATTCTTGAAAGCTCCGTTAAGACACCGGACACGGCTCTGCGTTCCAGATCAAGGCCGCGTACTCGGCGATGGTGCGGTCGCTGGAGAATTTTCCGGAGGCGGCCACATTCAGGATGGCCTTGCGAGCCCAGGCGTCCGGGTCGGCATACAGTTCCAGCAGCCGCCGGTCCGCCTCCAAGTAGGATTTGAGGTCCGCCAGATGCATGTAGTGGTCGCCATGGGTCAGCAGCGCGTCGCGCAGCGGGGCGAAAACCCCCGGCTCGTCACGGCTGAAGTGGTCGGCGAAGATCAGATCCAACGCTGCCCGCGTTTCCGGATCGTGTTCGTAGTGCCAGCGCGGATTGTACCAACTTCGGCTGTCGGCCACTTGCTCGGCCGTCAAGCCGAACATGAAGAAGTTCTCCTCGCCCGCTTCCTCGGCCATCTCGATCGTGGCGCCGTCGCGCGTGCCGATGGTCAGCGCCCCGTTCATCATGAACTTCATATTGCTCGTGCCGCTTGCCTCGTAGCCGGCCGTCGAGATCTGGTTGGACACGTCGCTGGCCGGGATGAGCCGCTCGGCGAGCGACACATTGTACTCGGGCAGAAACACGACCTGGAGCCGGCCGCGCAGCGCCGGGTCGCCGTCGATCGTGGCGGCCAGATTGTTGATGAACTTGATGATCACTTTGGCGAGATGATAGGCCGGCGCAGCCTTCCCCGCGAAGAAGAACGTCCGCGGCGGCATCTTCAGGTTCGGGTTCGCCCGCAGCCGGTTGTAGAGCACCACGATCCGCAGGGCGTTGAGAAGTTGCCGCTTGTATTCGTGGATGCGCTTGACCTGGCAATCGAAGATGGTGTCCGGGATCCACGCTCTGCCCGGAGGTGGTTTTGAGCCACTGGGCGAACTGAGCTTTGGCCTCGCGCTTGGCCTTGCGGAAGTCGTCGCGAAAGCCCCTGTCGTCGGCCAACGGTTTGAGCTTGCTCAACTGGGCGAGGTCGGTGATCCAGCCGTCGCCAATGGCTTCGGTGATCGTACTGGCCAGGGCGGGGTTCGCCAGCAGCAACCAGCGGCGCGGCGTGACGCCGTTGGTCTTGTTGCTGAAGCGATCGGGGAACATCTCGGCCAGGTCCTTGACCGTCGTCGTGCGCAGCAGCTTGGAGTGGATCGCGGCCACGCCGTTGGTGCTGTGCGACCCGACAATGGCCAGGTTCGCCATGCGAACGTGCTTGGTCGGCGCCTTCCTCGATCAAGCTGATGCGCTGGACGCGGCCCTCGTCGCCAGGGAAGCGGGTCCGGACGGAATCGAGCAGGCGGCGGTTGATCTCGTAAATGATCTCCAGGTGACGGGGCAGACAGCATCTCGAACCAGGCGACCGGCCATTTTTCCAGGGCCTCGGGCAGCAAGGTGTGGTTCGTGTAGGCGAGAGTCCGCTGGGTCAGCGACCATGCCTGGTCCCAGCCAAGGTGCGCTTCGTCCAAGAGAATCCGCATCAACTCGGGGACGGCCATCGTCGGGTGGGTGTCGTTGAGCTGGATGGCGACCTTCTCGGGAAGCGTATTCCAGTCGGCGATTGCTGCGGCGGAAACGCCGCACGAGGTCGGCCAGCGAGCAGGCCACCAGGAAATACTCCTGCACGAAAGCGCAGTCCCTGCCCCATGCTCGTGGAATCGTCGGGATACAGGACCCGCGTGAGCGACTCGGCCGTGAGCGTCTCGGCCTCCGCGCGACGAAATCGCCGCCGCTGAATCTCTGAAAATCGAAATAATCCGGCGCCGCGGCGGCCCAGAGCCGAAGCGTGTTGATCGTCTTGCCGCCGTAGCCGACCACGGGGCGGTCGAAAGGGATGCCGAACAGCGTGGACGGCCTTGCCGAGGATGGGTTGCAGGGCGCCGCCACGGAACTCGAAGGAGCAACCCAGCTTGACTTCCACCTTCTCGTAAGGGCGAGCGACCTCCCAGGGATCCGGCCGGCGGAGCCAGTTGTCGGGCTGCTCGTGCTGCCAGCCGTCCTGAATCGTCTGACGAAAGATGCCGTATTCGTACCGCAGACCGTAGCCCATGGCGGGAAGTTGCATCGTGGCCATCGAGTCGAGGAAACAGGCGGCCAGGCGCCCGAGCCCGCCGTTGCCAAGGCCCGCGTCGGGTTCCGCTTCAAGCAGGCCGAGCCAATCGAGGTTCTTCTGCTTGACCGCTTGCCTGGCGATGGCGTCGAGCAAGAGGTTCGTCACATTGTTTGCCAGGCAGCGGCCGATGAGAAACTCCATCGAAAGGTAATAGACGCGCTTGGGGTCCTCGCGCTCATAGGTGTCCTCGGTGAGCAACCAGCGTTGCGAGAGGAGGTCCCGGACGGAGCGGGCAAATGCCTCGAAGCGTTCTCGCGGGCCCACGGCGGTCGGTTTGACGACGTTATCGAAGAGCAGGTGCCGCTCGTAAAGTGCCTCATCCGTTCCCGCAAAGTGTACCGGGCCACACCCATATTGGCGGCGGAGTTCCGCAAAGTCATCGACTGCCCTTGCGGCAGTAGGGCCGGCCATTGTTGTCGTTGTCATAGGTACTTCCTTTCTCAGGTTTCTATTGGAAATCTTAAATCACTGCTCATAATCAACCTCTTCGCTGTGCTATCCGAGCACTTGAAGCACTTCCTCGAGCATCGTGAGGTCCTCCCTCGTTGTGATCACCAGGATCCGGCCGCGTGAGGCAGGACGCGCCACGTCCGCATCGGGCTGGCAAGCGGCATTGGCTGCGGTGTCCAACTCCAGGCCGAGGCATTCCAGTCCGGCGCAGATAGCTTCTCGGACTTCCGCCGAGTGCTCGCCAACGCCGGCGGCGAAGACCACGCCGTCCACGCCGCCCATCGTTACCGCCAGGGCACCAATCGCCTGGCGAGCCCGGCACGTGTACACGGCCAAAGCCAATTGGGCCCGCTGGTGACCGGCACGAGCCGCATCCAGCACCTGGCGCATGTCGCCTGAAATGCCCGACACGCCCAAAAGCCCAGATTCGCGGTTCAAGGCCGTCTCGACCTGTTCCACCGTCAGCCCATGGTGTTGTTGCACGTATAGCACGATGCTCGGATCGATCGAGCCGCTGCGCGTGCCCATCATCAATCCATCCAAGGGCGTAAAGCCCATGGTTGTGGCGAGACATCGACCTCCGCGAACTGCTGAGTCGGAGCAACCAGCCCCGAGATGGCAAATCACCAGCCGCAAGTCGTCCGCCGGCCGCCCGAGCATTTCGGCGGCGCGCCGGCTGCAATACGCGTGGCTGAGCCCGTGGAATCCATAACGGCGGATGCCCCAGTCGTTCGTCCATTTGTCGGGAATAGGATAGGTCCATGCCTCGGGCGGCAGCGTCGCATGGAAGGCCGTGTCGAAGACGGCCACCTGGGGAACGCCAGGCAATTCCGCTTCTGCGGCAGCGAGGGCTTCCAGAGCCGGTGGATTGTGCAGCGGCGCCAGGTCGGACAAGGCCCTGAGCCGCGACCGGATCTCGGGCGTGATCCGCACGGAGGACGTAAATGGACCACCATGGACCACCCTGTGGCCGACGGCCTCCATCGCGCCATATCCCGGCAGGGCAACCGGCTTGACGTGCGTCAGGTCGTGCAAGACGCGCTGCACTCCTTCGGCCGCTCCTCTCCAGGCGACCTCGTTAGAGTGCTCGCGGCCATCGGGGCCCACAAACTTGTATCGAGTCACCGGGCCGGCCCAGTCGACAAAATGGTGGGCAATCACTTTGCGGCCGACCCGGCACCCGGCATGATGCTGGTTTGCTCCAGGTGCCGGGTGCCCGGCTTCCATGAGCACGCATTTCAGGCTGCTGGAACCTGCGTTCAGCAGGAGGATGTTCGTATTGGACATTCTTGGCCTCAGTATGTTAGGAACGGCGTTTCACTCGCGCGGTTCGCTGACGTAGTTCCAAAGCCGGATGATCGGTAGATCGCGGTTCGCGTGCTCGAAGCCGAGCACGCCCACGCTCGCCGGGCCGCAAAAAAACACCCTTCCAGCGGCCGGCGGCAGCCCATTCCAGCGGGCTGCGATCATCCGGATGATGTGGCCGCTGGAAAACGCCAGAACGTCGCCACCTATCTCGCGGACGCGAGCGATGAAGCGATCGGCCCTTGCAGCGACCTCCTGCGGGGATTCACCGCCCGGGCACCCGTCGCGAAACAATTCCCAGCCGGGATGCTCTCTCCGGACGTCCCTGGCAAGTATCCCCTCAAAGTTGCCGTGGTCCCATTCGATGAGGTCGGGATCTACTTCCACCGCCGATCCAAAACCGGCCAGATTACACGTCTTAGCAGCACGCTGCAAGGGACTCGTGAACGCACGAATAAAGGAGAATCCCCGCAATCGCTCGCCGAGTTGCCGTGCGTGCGCCTCCCCACGTGCATTCAGCGGCAGGTCGGTTCGGCCGGTGTACTGCTCGGAGTCGGTCCAGGCCGTGTCGCCGTGCCGGACAAGATAGAGCTTCGGCAATTCGGATGACATCGATTCCCTCATCAGACGTTATCCCCCGCGGTATCGCTGGCCTGCGGTCCGGCGGTTTTCTTGCTATGCCCCCACCGCCAACCGGTAATCTCCGGCATGTCGTCGCCGTACTTGGCGATGTAGTGCTTGTGCTCGATCAACTTGTCGCGCAGCGCCTGCTTGAAGTAAGCGGCACGAGCGCCCAACTGAGGCAGCCGGTCGATCACGTCCATGACCAGGTGGTACCGGTCCAGATCGTTCAGAACGACCATGTCGAACGGGGTCGTGGTCGTACCCTCCTCCTTGTAGCCGCGCACATGCACGTTCTTGTGATTCGTGCGGCGGTAGGTTAGCCGATGGATCAGCCAGGGGTAGCCGTGGAACGCAAAGATGATCGGCTTGTCTTTCGTGAAAAGAACGTCGAAGTCCTGGTCGCTCAGCCCGTGGGGATGCTCGCTCGCCGGCTGGAGTTTCATCAGGTCCACGACGTTGATCACGCGGATTTTCAACTCCGGGAGGTGCTTACGGAGCAAGTCCACGGCTGCCAAGGTCTCCAACGTCGGCACGTCGCCACAGCAAGCCATGACGACATCGGGTTCGCCGTCCTGGTCGTTGCTGGCCCAATCCCAGATGCCAACGCCGGCAGTGCAGTGCTTGACCGCCTGGTCCATAGTCAGCCACTGCGGGGCCAACTGCTTGCCGGCCACGACCAGGTTGACGTAGTTTCGGCTGCGCAGGCAGTGGTCGGTCACGCTCAGCAGCGTGTTGGCATCGGGCGGCAGGTATACGCGGATGACTTCCGCTTTCTTGTTCACGATGTGGTCGATGAAACCAGGGTCCTGGTGGCTAAAACCGTTGTGGTCTTGACGCCAGACGAGCGAGGATAGCAGGTAGTTCAGCGATGCGATCGGCCGCCGCCAGGGTATGTCATGGCATACCTTGAGCCACTTGGCGTGCTGGTTGAACATCGAGTCGATGATGTGGATAAAGGCCTCGTAGCACGAGAAGAAACCGTGCCGGCCGGTCAGCAGGTAGCCCTCCAGCCAGCCCTCGCACTGGTGCTCGCTGAGGACCTCCATGACCCGGCCGTCCGGGTTGAGGTGGTCGTCGTAGGGCAAGGTCTCGGCCACCCACGCGCGGTTGGTGACTTCCAGCACGTCTTGCCAGCGATTGGAATTGGACTCGTCCGGGCTGACCAGGCGGAAGTTCTTGCTGTCGAGGTTCATCTTCATGACGTCGCGGAGGAACTTGCCCATGACCCGCGTCGCCTCTGCATCGGTGGCCCCAGGGCTAGGCACCTCGACAGCATACTCCTGGAAATCGGGTAGTTTAAGATCCCTAAGCAGCAACCCGCCGTTAGCGTGCAGGTTCGCGCTCATGCGATTCTCGCCTTTCGGCGGCAGCTCGGCCAATTCCGGAATGAGGCGGCCCGTCTTGTCGAACAGCTCTTCCGGCTTGTAGCTCTTCATCCAAGTTTCGAGGACTTGCACGTGTCCAGGCTTGGCCATGTCGGACAACGGCACTTGATGCGAGCGCCAGTAGCCCTCCGTCTTCTGGCCATCGACTTCCTTCGGGCCGGTCCAGCCCTTAGGGCTGCGAAATACGATCATTGGCCACAAAGGGCGCTCGCTGAAGCCGTTGCTGCGGGCCTCGGCCTGGATGTCCTTGATTTCGGCGATGACGAGATCAAGAGTGTGCGCCAGCAGTTGGTGCATCTTGGCAGGGTCGTCGCCTTCGACAAAGTAGGGCGTGTAGCCGTAGCCCCGCATGAGAGCGTCCAATTCCTCATGGCTGATGCGGGCTAGCACGGTGGGGTTGGCGATCTTGTAACCGTTCAAGTGCAAAATGGGCAGCACGCATCCGTCGCGGGCGGGGTTGAGGAACTTGTTGCCGTGCCAGCCGGTAGCCAGCGGCCCCGTCTCGGCCTCGCCGTCGCCGACGACGCAGGCGACGATCAAATCGGGGTTGTCGAAGGCCGCGCCGTAGGCGTGCGACAAGGCGTAGCCCAATTCGCCGCCTTCGTGGATTGAGCCGGGCGTTTCCGGGGCGACGTGGCTGGGAATGCCGCCGGGGAACGAAAACTGTGTGAAAAGCCGCTTCAGGCCGGCCTCGTCTTGGCCGATGTTCGGGATAGACCTCGCTGTACGTCCCTTCCAGGTAAGCGTTGGCAACCAGTGCTGGTCCGCCATGCCCGGGGCCGGAGATGTAGAGCATGTTGAGGTCATACTCCTTAATGACCCGGTTCAAGTGAACATAGAGAAAGTTTTGACCCGACGTGGTTCCCCAGTGGCCCAGAAGGCGCGGCTTAACGTGCTTCAGTTGCAACGGCTCCTTCAGGAGCGGATTGTCCATCAAATAAATTTGGCCGACGGACAGGTAGTTCGCGGCACGCCAGTAGGCGTGCATCTTGCGCAGCTCCTCCGCCGAAAGAGGACCGGCCGCCGTGGCCATGCCGTCTCTGGTATTGCGTTCTACCTCGGTTACTGTGGCTGTCATAAATCACTCCTTATGTGTAAGAGATTAAGGCGTTCTTATCATTTCTACCGGCCGCTTCAAGAGGCCGTCTACGAAGCTTTGAAAAATAGAAGTAGGGCGGGCGACGGGCACCACGCTCCGCGCCGTGCCCGTGGCAGCGTTTAACTGACTGCCATCTGGTCCATTACGAGTTTCCGCGCATACTGTTCCAGCTTGCGCGTGTCGGCGTAGAACTTGCGGATGCCCTCGGCCAGTTTCTCCGTTGCCATGGCGTCCTCGTTGTGCATCCAGCGAAATGTCTTCTCATCCAGATGGATCCTTTCCTCGTGGGACGATTTAGCCCGTTCCACGCTCAGGCGGCGAGGCACGGAGCCTTCGGCCTTCTCCATTTGTTCCAACAGTTCGGGACTGATGGTGAGCAGGTCACAACCGGCCAGGCGAACAATCTGGTCCACCTTGCGGAAGCTTGTGCCGATGACCTGCGTCCGGTGATCGAATTTCTTGAAGTAATCATAGATGCGAGTAACGGACGCGACACCGGGATCTTCGTCGGGAGGGATGTCCTTGCCCCCGCGATCCTTGCGGTACCAGTCGTAGATCCGCCCGACGAAGGGCGAGATGAGCGTCACGCCGGCCTCGGCGCAGGCCACGGCCTGGGCGAAGCTGAACAACAGCGTCAAATTGCAATGGATCCCTTGGTGCTCCAGTTCATCGGCGGCGCGGATGCCCTCCCAGGTGCTGGCAATCTTGATGAGGACCCTTTCGCGCCCGACCCCAGCCCGTTCATACAGGTCGATCAGGCGGAACGCCTTGGCCACGGTACCTTCCGTGTCAAAACTGAGTCCGGGATCTACCTCAGTGGAAACTCGGCCGGGCACGACTTTGAGGATTTCGCAGCCGAAGTTCACAAAAAGCTGATCCATGAACGCCTGGGTGCGAAATGCCTCGTCGCCAGGCAAATCGAAGACGGAACCCATCGCCTCAGCGACCAGATCCTGGTACTGCGGCTTCTGGGCCGCCTGCAAGAGCAACGACGGGTTTGTGGTTGCGTCTTGTGGTTTGTGCTCGGCGATGGCTTCGATATCGCCCGTGTCAGCCACGACCGTCGTCCAGCGTTTTAGAGATTCGACTAAATTCATGCGATCACCTCTTTGGGGTTAGCGGCCGCTGTTCGACATTTTTTGACAGCGGCCTGCTGCCGCAGTTGCTCCCTGGCGGCAGCCACGACATCCTCGGGCGTAAAGCCAAACTTCTTCGTCAATTCTTTCAACGGCGCTGACGCACCGAACGAATGCATGCCGATGCTCTGCCCCGCGGCGCCGACGTATTTGGCCCAGCCGAACGTCGATGCCTGCTCCACCGAGACTCGCGCGGTCACTTCTGGTGGCAGCACGGTGTCGCGGTACTCTTGCGGCTGGTCGTCGAATAGTTCCCACGACGGCATGCTCACCAGCCGCGACTTGATACCCTCGGCCTTGAGCCGCTCGTGTGCCTCCAGGCACAAGGCCACCTCGCTGCCGGTTGCCAGCAGCAGCACGTCCGGCCGACCATCCGGAGCGTCGGCTAGGACGTACGCCCCGCGTATCAGTCCCGAGGCCGAAGCGTACTTGCTCCGGTCGATCGTCGGCACGGCTTGGCGGGTGAGAACGAGAACCACCGGCTCGTGGTGCAGCTTCATGATGACCTTCCATGCCTCCGCCGTCTCATTCGCGTCCGCGGGGCGCAGCACAATCAACCCCGGCGTGGCCCGTAGCGACGCCAGTTGCTCGACGGGCTGGTGCGTCGGGCCGTCCTCGCCGACGCCAATGGAATCGTGCGTGAAGACGTAGACCACCGGCAACTCCATCAAGGCGCTAAGCCGCATAGCCCCCCGGGCGTAATCGCTGAAGATCAAGAAGGAGGAACCGTAGGCCCGCACCTTGACCAGTGCCATGCCGTTGAGCACGGCGGCCATGGCGTGCTCGCGGATACCGAAGTGCAGGTTGCGTCCGGTGGGGCTATCGGCGAAAAAGTCACCGGCCCCGTCGAACGTCAACCGCGTCTTGCACGACGGCGCTAAGTCGGCCGAACCGCCCATCAGCCACGGGACTGTTTTGCCGAGGGCGTTGAGGATTTTGCCGGATGCGTCCCGCGTCGCCAGCCCTTTGGCGTCCACCGAAAACTTGGGAACGCCCTTGTCCCAGCCTTCGGGCAATTGGCGGTGTTGCATTTGATACAACTGGTCCGCCAACTCCGGGTAGGCGGCCCGGTACTGTTGTAGTCGACAGAACCAGGCGTCGCGAAGCTCCTTGCCGCGTTTGCCGAAACGGTCACGAAAGTGGTCGTAGATCCCATCCGGTACGTGGAACTTAACATCTTCCGGCCAACCGTAGTTCCGTTTGGTCAATCGAATCTCTTCCTCTCCAAGACGTTCGCCGTGAGCCGCGCTGGTATCCTGCTTGTGCGGGGCCCCGTAAGCAATGTGGCTGTCGACGATAATAAGCGTGGGGCGATCGCGGCAGCTCTGGAAAGTGCGAAAGGCCCTCGCTAGCATCTCTTGATCGTTGGCGTCGCCAACGCGGGTCACGTTCCAGCCGTGGCCGATGAAGCGCGTGGCGACGTCGTCGCTGAAAGCCAGGGCGGCGTGGCCCTCAATGGTGATGTGATTGTTGTCGTAAATCCAACAGAGGTTGGAAAGTCTCAAGTGGCCGGCGAGTGACGCAGCTTCGGCTGAGATACCTTCCATCATGCAGCCATCGCCGCACAGCGCGTAGACGTTGAAGTCTATCAGCTTCTCGAACCCTGGTTGGTTAAAGTGCGCGGCCATCCACCGGCCGGCGACGGCCATGCCGACGCTGGTGGCTACTCCGTTGCCAAGCGGACCGGTGGTGGTTTCGACACCGCTGGTCCAGCGGTACTCCGGGTGCCCGGGGCAACGGCTGTCCAGTTGGCGAAAGTGTTTAATCGCGTCTAACGGCACCGACGGCTCACCAAGGGCCTCGTAGTCCTTGCTGACTGCCTTGACTCCCGTCAGGTGAAGCAGCGAGTACAGCAACATCGAGGCATGCCCCGCCAAGAGTATGAAGCGGTCTCGATTAGGCCAGATCGGATCCTGGGGGTCGAATCGCAGAAAATTCTGCCATAGGCAGTAGGCCACCGGTGCCAGCGCCATCGGCGTGCCCGGATGCCCCGAATTGGCCGCCTGCACGGCGTCCATCGACAGAGTGCGGATCGTGTTGATGCACAGCGCATCGAGATCGTTTGTATCGTTCATCATGAGCGGCAGCATACGTCTTCCGTGGGCGAGGAGTGGTTCTTCTTACCGTCCATCAAAGTGCCTCGATGCGTCGAGCGATCCGAGTTGCATTTCAGTAAGCAATTACCATGCCGTGAAGACGACGGGGGAGTCGTCGGCGGTCACTTAGCGAAAACAACTCCGAGGAGCTCTTCATTTGCAATGTGGGCTAAGGCACGGGACGGGCTGCAACGCGAGCCAATTTTGCACATGGTAGCTAGGTTGCCTCGCGATGGTAATTTTGCCATTGCGCTATCGCTCGATCTATCGCGTGTAACGGAGTCTGCATTTGACGTGCCAGGTCACCAAACCGGCGTTGAAGTGACGAGGCAACCGCATAAAAAGCGCGGACAAAGTGCTCAGCGGCATCGAGGGACCGACTGCGGCTCCGGATCTAGTCCCAGGCCGCCGCGAGAAAGTCGGGACAGCCGGTTATCTATGACCAGTGGAATATCTGCCACGAATCCCGACAAACCGCAAAGCGGCAAGCAATGATATTGGCTGACGCTTAGGGGCAGGGCGGGGCTATGACAACAGGAAAGGCAGATTCGACGCGGTTGCCACCCCGTCGATTGTAGCGACTGCGGCTGATCGGTCCGCGGCAGCATGACGATTAGCGGGAGTGCGAGGACATTTCTCGGCTTGCCACCAAAACGGGTAGACTTGTGGTCTGCTTCATGAACCAACGGTAGTAGTTACTGTCAATTGGTTGGGGATGGCAGCGAGCCCCGCTTGCCTGCGTCGGTCACCCCCACCTCCGCAGCGAAGGTCCTTTCCAGCACGCGTCGGAGTGTCCCTCCTCCGCGAGTATCAACGCACTTGAGCAGGAGTGTCTGGCGTTGAAAGCTGCGTTGCGGCAGCAGTGGCTAGTAGCTGAACCAAAGCCGGGCGAGTAATTTCACCCGGCTGCCACGTAAGACGCGAGCACATCGTGCAGCAACTCTGGAGACACCGGCTTGACGAGGTGGTGGTTGAAACCCGCCTCGCGCGAGCGGCGACGATCTTCCTCCTGTCCATAGCCGGTAACTGCCACCAACAGCGTTCGGGAAAACTCCGGCTGCCGCCGCAACTGCTGGGCCACCTCGTATCCAGTGATGTCTGGCAGGCCAATGTCCAAGAGCACGACGTTGGGCTGATACGCGTTCGCCATCTCCAAGGCTGATTCGCCCGTGTACGCCACGTAGACCTCGTTATCCCATCGCGAGGTGATCTCCGAGAGGAGCTTGGCTGCGACTACGTTGTCGTCGACGATGAGCACACGATGGCGCTCTCCGTTGCCCGGTCGCCGCGGCTTGGCAGCGCTGCCGGCGGCACTCGCTTCGCCCGGCAGGGACGCCATGGCCAGCAGGCGGACGATGAATTCGCTGCCCTTGTCGGGCCCCTCGCTGCGGGCCTCGACGGCGCCGCCGTGCAACTCGACGAGACTGCGGACCAGCGTCAAGCCGATGCCCAAACCACCCTGCGATCGCGCGATGGAACGATTCGCCTGGGTGAACAGGTCGAAGACGTGCGGCAGCAACTCCCGTTCAATGCCGATGCCGTCGTCGCGAATTCGCAGCACGGCCTGCTCGCCATTCCGCTGAGCCGTCACCCAGATATGGCCCGGCTTGTTGTTGTACTTGGCCGCATTGTTGAGCAAATTGGTGACGACTTGGGCGATGCGCACCGGATCGGCCTCGATCCAGATCGGCTCCGGCGGGATTTGCAGCACCAGCTCATGCCCTTGCGACGCGATCAGCGGCTGGGCGGTTTCCAGGCCGTGGCGAATTACTTCCTGCAGCAGCAGACGTTCCTTGCGAACCTGGACCTTGCCGCGCATGATCCGCGACACATCCAACAAGTCATCCACAAGTCGCACGAGGTGCTGGACTTGGTGCTTCATCATGTCGCGGGCCCAGGCGGCGGTGGGAGCATCGACACCTTCCATCTCCAAGAGATCCAGGCCGTTGCGAATCGGCGCTAGCGGGTTTCGCAGCTCGTGGGCCAGCATCGCCAGGAACTCGTCCTTGCGGCGATCAGCCTCCTTGACTTCGGCATACAAGCGGGCGTTTTCGATCGCCACGGCCGCTCGATGGGCCAGGTCTTCGGCCAGCGATAGCTCCGCCGCCTCGTAGCGTCGTCCTAGTTGGGTCGAAGCGAATGTCATCACCCCCAATACCTTGCCGCGGATCGACAACGGAACGCTCAACCACGATCGAACGCCCATCGAGCGAAGAACCTGCAAGTGTTCCTCGTTGCGGGACAATTCCACCAAATGGACATCGCTCACTTCCGGCAGGAGTTCGGAACGGCCGGTCCGCAGTACCGAAGCGGGACCAAGTTGAACATCGGCGGCGGGCGGGTAAATCTGCTCGACCAGATCGGCCTCCAACACTTGTTCCGGATGGGTGTGCGCCATGGCCACGCGCCGCAAGGTTCCCGCCGGGTCCAAGAGGTCCACCATGCACCAATCGGCGAAGATCGGGACGGCCAACTGCGCCACCTTCTTGAGGGTGCTCTCGTAATCCACCAAGACGGCCAAGGTGGAACTAGCATCGGCCAGGAATTTGAAGGTCTGTTCGGACTTCTTGCGTCACTGACATTGCGCACGATGCCCACGAACGCCCGCCGCCCCTCAATGTGAAACTCACTGACGGCCAGATCCATGGGAAACACCGATCCGTCCTTGCGCAGTCCCGGCACTTCCCGCCCGATGCCGATGATTCTTGCCACACCCGTGCGGGAGTAATTAGCCAGGTAGCCGTCGTGGTGGCTTCGATAGGGCTCGGGCATGAGGACACTTACGTTGCGGCCGATCACCTCCTGCGCCGTGTAACCGAAGAGCCGCTGGGCTGCCGGGTTGAACGACTCGATACTGGCCCGCTCGCTGATCGTGATGATCCCATCGACGACGTTGTCCATCACTGCCCGAAGCCGCTGCTCGGCATCTGCCAATTGTTTGATGCGTTGCTGCAACTCCTGCGGCTGGGCCTGAGTTTCAGTAGGTGGCGCGGGGCGATTTGGCGGTTGATCAGGGGGCATATTGTCGACCATCGACTTCTCTCCGGAAATCAGGCGTGGTTCCCCACGAAGTAGCGATTCACGTAGTGACAGAGCGTGGTCAAATGGCCACTGACATGATAGAGGAAGTTAAGCGGTGAGAGCGCCGTCAGGGGCCGGACGGCAGGAGCGAAGGCGGCGAAGTACCGGAGAGATAGGCTTGGACAGAGTCAAGCAAGAACTGAAACACCGCGCGACCCTGTTGGGCACAGGTGGCAATTGCTGTCCAGATCCGTTCGCACCATCGGCGCCCTTTCTCGCTGCGTGTTCCTTGGGTGATGTGCCGGTCGATCACCACAAAACGCATTGCTTGTTCCGCCAGATTGTTGGTTGGGGCGATGCCGGGTGTCGTAATGAAGCGGAAATAGGCTTCCCCGTGTTCGCGGAAGCGTTTGGCCATGTTACGGGCATGTTTCGTGTCCGGCACGCCGGTCAGGGCTGTCCTCAACACGTGTTGACGAGCGGCAGCCAATGCCTGCTGAAAGCCCGCCGCAGTCATTGTTCCGCGGCCGTGGATTACGGCAAACAGGCCGCGCAGCGCGTTGCGCAACCGTTGGCCATAAGCCTGGTCCTCACGGCGGGGCAGAGTCAGCAGGAATTTCACATTGCGGATCAGATGGGCCATGCAGAACTGAACCAGCACGCCGAACTCTCGCATGTACTTGCGGTAGGCGCTGAAATAATCGCAGCCCAACACGCCGTTGAACTCCTCGCCCAACACCTCCACCAGCACCTTCGAGCCACGCGACTTGTCGATACGGAACAACGTGTAGAGCGTGCGCGGAAGCACCAAGTCCAGAATCTTTCGCCGTTTTCCTTATGCCCCGTCTCATCGATGTTCAGCACGGCCTCGTCGGGCAGCCGCACGAACAACTCCGCATAGGAGGGGGCCAACGCCTCGCTCACCTTGTCGATCAACTTGGCCAAGTAGCCGCGGGAGACGTTCACCCGCACCACGTCGCGAAGGAACTTCCGGATGGTGGAGAAGGAGGCGTGGCAGACACCCTTCATGAAGGCCACCAGGGCCGTCATTCGTGGGCCTAAAAGGCCCGCCTTCCGCACCGCTTCGGGCAGGGACGCTGCATGGAGTTTCCCACAGCGATTGCACCAATAAGCCAACGCTTGGTGTTCGCTGACGATGGTCGGGGTGGCGACGATTTCCACCTCCTGTTGCACCTCGGCCGCATACGGGGAAGGGCGGAGTGAGCCGCCGCAATCGGGGCAACAATCGAGCGTATAGGTTACGAGGTTATCGATGGCCTCGTCGGGAAACGGCGTCCGCAGGTGTTGTTCATGGCCCGGCTGTCCGCCACGATTGCGTTTTTTACCGTCCTTGCGCGGAGGCTTGGGCGGCTTGACGATATCACTGGAAGGCGGCTTAGAGGAAGTGGACGAGTTCTTGCGGGCCGCCGCCAACCGGCGTTTGAGTTGCTCGTTTTCCTGCTGCAGACGTACGTTCTCTTCTTCCAGCAGCCCAAGCCGAGCGGATGCCGCAGCCAGCTTTGCTTCCGCCGCAGCCAGTTTCTCCTCCATCGCGGCAAGGCGACGCGCCAGCGACTTGCTTTCAGAACCCGGGCTAGTTCTTGACAGGATCATGGGGCGGTACGATACCAACCTCACGCGATCCGAACAAGATCAAGAGGTGGCCGTGCCCCGAGAATCCCTGCAAACCCAGGATCTCCAAAATGCCGGGGCTGGCTCGTTACAGTCGTCCGTTTATCACCCCGTCATACGGCTACTATAACTGTGACTGTGAGCCTGTGAATGGCTACTACTCTAGTCCTGTCAAAACCCCCACATATTCCAGTCCGGCGTCCGTGACGCAAGTTCTGTCGAGATGCAATGACCAGAGCCGAGGCATGCATCTGAGGCATTCCAGTCCGGCGTCCGTGATCTTGGTTTGGTCGAGGTCTAACCGTCCAAGTTTCGTCAGGCCCTTGAGGTGGCCCAGTCCGGCGTCCGTGGTTTTAGTGTTGCTAAGAAGCAACACTCGCAGTGTCGTCATCCACCCGATCTGTTCAAGCCCCGCGTCCGTGACCCGAGTATCGTCCAGATATAACGAAGTAACGTGGGTTAAGCCCCGGAGTCGCTCAAGCTCAGCGTCCGTGACTGGCAGTGAACTAAGGTGGACGCCACGCACGTTACAAAAGAGACTCGCCCCCAGCCGACTTTGCAGCCATGCTGGTCCTGACGGCCACGACCAATCAACGCTCCCGCCCAACTGTGCAACCAGCGTCACCTCGCGTTGTTCCTTTCCTCATCTCCACTGCCATCCAACTGCACGGCAGAGCCACGACGACCACCATCGCCAGCAACAACCGCAAACTGAACTGGAATCCCCACCGAAGCACCAGGGCCACCCCAAACCACAACAGCATCAGCAGCGTCGCCACACCGACGACTGCCACGCCTGCCAGAACCGCATAGCCCTTGTGCCACCCCAGCCATCCGAACCTATCCGACGCCCACAGAAGCACCTCGACGGCCAGCAGGAGGAGCACGAAGCGACCGGGCGTGAGGTGGTACCAGCAGAGAGCAGGTTTCGGCACTGCGGGCTGTAGGGCTGCTACGCTCATGGCATTTTACTTCTCGCCGCCAACGAATCGAATTGCCCGTCAGCGAAGCCGGTCCGCCGCAGGCGGACGTTGCGGCTGCCCGTTGCTGGGGACTTCTTTCGATATCAAACCGGGCGTCACTTCCCGTAGGGACTCACTTGCCTGGTAATGTCCGCTGGTGGGGATCAGTGTTCCGTCAGGCGTCCTCTTGAGGAAGACAAGGTACTCCGCCTTCTCCGCCCTGCTCAAGTCCGCCAAGTAATATGGGTCCACCAACGCGTATACCTTTACTCCCGGCCGGTAGCAGAATAAATCGAAATTCAGGACCTGTTGCCGTTCTCCCTTGAGGGTCAGTCCGACTTTCACGGTCGCCCGTTTTCCCTGAATTATATCTGTAGCCATTCACAGGCTCACAGTCACAGTTATAGTAGCCGTATGACGGGGTGATAAACGGACGACTGTAACGAGCCAGCCCCGGCATTTTGGAGATCCTGGGTTTGCAGGGATTCTCGGGGCACGGCCACCTCTTGATCTTGTTCGGATCGCGTGAGGTTGGTATCGTACCGCCCCATGATCCTGTCAAGAACTAGCCCGGGTTCTGAAAGCAAGTCGCTGGCGCGTCGCCTTGCCGCGATGGAGGAGAAACTGGCTGCGGCGGAAGCAAAGCTGGCTGCGGCATCCGCTCGGCTTGGGCTGCTGGAAGAAGAGAACGTACGTCTGCAGCAGGAAAACGAGCAACTCAAACGCCGGTTGGCGGCGGCCCGCAAGAACTCGTCCACTTCCTCTAAGCCGCCTTCCAGTGATATCGTCAAGCCGCCCAAGCCTCCGCGCAAGGACGGTAAAAAACGCAATCGTGGCGGACAGCCGGGCCATGAACAACACCTGCGGACGCCGTTTCCCGACGAGGCCATCGATAACCTCGTGACCTATACGCTCGATTGTTGCCCCGATTGCGGCGGCTCACTCCGCCCTTCCCCGTATGCGGCCGAGGTGCAACAGGAGGTGGAAATCGTCGCCACCCCGACCATCGTCAGCGAACACCAAGCGTTGGCTTATTGGTGCAATCGCTGTGGGAAACTCCATGCAGCGTCCCTGCCCGAAGCGGTGCGGAAGGCGGGCCTTTTAGGCCCACGAATGACGGCCCTGGTGGCCTTCATGAAGGGTGTCTGCCACGCCTCCTTCTCCACCATCCGGAAGTTCCTTCGCGACGTGGTGCGGGTGAACGTCTCCCGCGGCTACTTGGCCAAGTTGATCGACAAGGTGAGCGAGGCGTTGGCCCCCTCCTATGCGGAGTTGTTCGTGCGGCTGCCCGACGAGGCCGTGCTGAACATCGATGAGACGGGGCATAAGGAAAACGGCGAAAGATTCTGGACTTGGTGCTTCCGCGCCGCGCTCTACACGTTGTTCCGTATCGACAAGTCGCGTGGCTCGAAGGTGCTGGTGGAGGTGTTGGGCGAGGAGTTCAACGGCGTGTTGGGCTGCGATTATTTCAGCGCCTACCGCAAGTACATGCGAGAGTTCGGCGTGCTGGTTCAGTTCTGCATGGCCCATCTGATCCGCGATGTGAAATTCCTGCTGACTCTGCCCCGCCGTGAGGACCAGGCTTATGGCCAACGGTTGCGCGACGCGCTGCGCGGCCTGTTTGCCGTAATCCACGGCCGCGGAACAATGACTGCGGCGGGCTTTCAGCAGGCATTGGCTGCCGCTCGTCAACACGTGTTGAGGACAGCCCTGACCGGCGTGCCGGACACGAAACATGCCCGTAACATGGCCAAACGCTTCCGCGAACACGGGGAAGCCTATTTCCGCTTCATTACGACACCCGGCATCGCCCCAACCAACAATCTGGCGGAACAAGCGATGCGTTTTGTGGTGATCGACCGGCACATCACCCAAGGAACACGCAGCGAGAAAGGGCGCCGATGGTGCGAACGGATCTGGACAGCAATTGCCACCTGTGCCCAACAGGGTTGCGCGGTGTTTCAGTTTCTTGCTTGACTCTGTCCAAGCCTATCTCTCCGGTACTTCGCCGCCTTCGCTCCTGCCGTCCGGCCCCTGACGGCGCTCTCACCGCTTAACTTCCTCTATCATGGGCAGTGACTCGCCTTCCTCTAGCGCTAAGAGCATTGTAGGACAAGGACTTACGGCGGGGGAGGAGGGCTTGATAGCAGAAGAAAAAGACCTCATGCTAACAGGTGAGTAATTCATGTTTCCACAAATTCTGCTAGCAGAGGTCCAACTATGATTTCAACAAAAGAACTGGATATTTTCAAGGCCCAAGAGCAATTTGAGCGGATGCACGAGTTTTTGAAGCAAGCGCTGAGCGAAGGGCGACGCCTCGACGAAGTGGAACGCGGGATGTTTCCGCGAGCTATGACCATGTGCCTGGAGTTTTTACGGTCCTTCGTGGAGGCCCATGGGGATGGGGATCGGGGAGAGACCGTAGAACGGGAAGGGGAGACGTTGGCGCGCCTGCCCGAGCCGCATGAGAAGCGGTACTTGTCGATTTTCGGGGAATTGCTGATCGGCCGCCGAGTCTACGGGACTCGGGAAGGCCAAGCGATTGGATGGTCGCCCCTGGACGCGACCTTGGGATTGCCCGCTGGAGAGAATTCCTATGTTCTGGAGGACTGGTTGCAGCGGTTGTGCATCCAGGACGCCTTTGGGGGATCGGTGGAGTCGCTCCGTGCCTGGTTGGGGACCACGGTGAGTGTTCGCACGGCGGAGCACATGAGTCGCGAGATGTCGCAGTACGTGGACGACTTTCGCGGCGAAGCGGTTCCTCCTGCCGAAGAAGAGGAGGAACTGCTGGTGATAACGGCCGATGGCAAGGGTGTGCCCATGCGGCGGACGTTGGCGGCGCGGTTGCGAGCAGAGTCTGAAGCTGGGGTGGGAGAAAAGGGAGGAAATGCCGCAGGCGCGGAAACGGCAGGAATCACGGCTGTCGAGGAAGAGGCGCCTTCTTCGCCTCCGGTCGAGCGTTTGGCGGGGCAAGAGAAAAGCAGCGGGAGAGCGCCCGGGAAAAAACAGATGGCGTATGTGGGATCGGTTTACACCCAAGCCCGCTTCCCTCGTACTGCCGAAGACGTGATCGACGAGGTGCGTCGGCGAAAGCGTGCCCGGGAGCGGCCCGAACCGCAACACAAGCATGTGTGGGCAGAGATGACCCGGTTTAAGGAAGGGGAGGTGTTGGCCGCCGCACCGATGTTGTTCTTCGAGATTCTTATGGAGTGTTGTCGGCGGGACCCGGCAAACAAGAAGCCGTGCATCTGTGTCATGGATGGGGAACGCCAGTTGTGGAAGTTGGCGGCAGAATGGTTTCCCGAGGCCATATGGATTCTGGACCTGTTCCACGCGTTGAAACGGCTCTGGGAGGTGGCCCATTGCCTGTATGCGGAGGAGAGTGCGGAGGCGGGAGAATTCGTGACGCATCATCTGCGCATGCTGCTGCAAGGCAAGGTCGGTTACGTGCTGCGCAACCTCCGTCCCTTGGTGAAGGCCTACAAGCTGAAGGGGGCGAACAAGACCACCGTGGAGTCCGCGATTACGTACTATGAAAACAACCAGGAACACATGCGCTATGACGAATACTTGGCGGCAGGCTACCCGATTGCCAGTGGCGTGGCGGAAGGCGCCTGCAAGCACCTGGTGAAGGACCGCATGGAGCGCGCCGGGATGCGTTGGGAGTTGGAAGGGGCTCAAGCAATCCTCTCGCTGCGAGCCATCTACCTCAACGACCTCTGGGATCAGTTCATCACCTACCGTGTTACGACAGAACAGTCGCGTCTATATGGCAAAGATGCACAGCATGCTACGGCTGCATAAAGCGGCCTGCGAGTTGCTGCCCTATCATGTCAGTGGCCATTTGACCACGCTCTGTCACTACGTGAATCGCTACTTATATCGTAACAACCATTGAGTATGGCTGTCGTGTCTTCAATCTTGGTCACCCTGACTATCGCGACGACGTCGGACTCTTGGAAAAGGTCTTCGTACGACCAGATCCGGCAAACAAGTGCGTAGTTTGACTGTATCCACTATTTCCGTTGATTGATCCTCAAAGGCGCCAAGCGGTTACACGATTTCCAATGGTACGCATAAGCAAGTTCGTTACGCTGTGAAATGCGATCGCTCCTGCGTTTGATGTAGTCGGGGGATCCGCAATCGAGGGCGCGGCATAACAGCGCTGCAATAATGTCGCGGATCCTCGGGACCGTCAGAGCCGGTGTGTATTTTTTTTCCCCGAAGGTCTTCTTGGGTTAGGAACCAGGCCGCCAGCAGCGAAAGTGTTTGATGGTGATACCAACCGATCCAGTTACGGACCTGATACTGAGCCAACCCCGCGTCGCTCTTCGCCCGCTGGAGGCATTCCTCGATCCGATGCTCAGCTTTGGCTACCCGCGCGAACTCTGCCAGAGACGTCTCGGGCGCGGCGTTCGAGAGATAGTAACCGTGCTTCATCGTTCCGTCGCTTTGCTCTTCCCGCAGAACCACCAACATCTCTTCGGGACCGTTGCGACGCCGATCGGTCTTCGCCTGGATACGGGTCTTCACGGCCTTCACGACCAGTGGACCTCGCAACCCATCGCGGACATCGATCGTCGTCCAGGCACTCTCCGGCAATGCCTCGCGCCAGCGATCGACACGCTTGAAGGGAACCTGAGGATGCGGTCCGCGACCACTGTACTCCGGCGGCGGTGCGTCCAGATCTCTCACCAGCGTGTTCGATGGTACGGCCAGCAGATACTGCCATCCGGCGTCTATCCAAAGATCGCCGCTCATTGCCGAGTCGGAAATCATGAAACAGACGGCGGCAGCAATCTCTTCCGGCCTAACGAGACGCTTCAACTGCGTCTGCGGCAGGATCTTCTGCCGGATGTACTCGTCCCCCAGGACTTGGACCATGGGAGTGTCCGTGAACCCTGGATGAATCACGGCGCAACGCACCCCGTGGAAGATCGCTTCTTGCGTCAGCGTGGCGCTCACGCCGTCCAGGCCGGCCTTGGTCGCCGAATAGGCGATCTGCCCGGCGATTCCATGCGAGGACACGGAGCCGATAAAGATGACGGTGCCCTCGACGTGCTCCGGCGGCGCCCAGCGTTTCAGTCCCCGGGCGTGGCGGCTCTCTGCGATCGTGCCTACCATCTCCAGCGCCCAGTAGACCGGGGCCACCAGGTTGACCTTCAGGACGGAGAGGAAATCCTCCACCGGGTAGAGCATTGCCTTGCCTGTTTCCTTGTTCAGTCGCACCGCCAACTTGTCGCGGGTAATCCCGGCCGCCGGCACACAAATGGTAGGTGTGCCACACTTCCTGGCGATCTCGTCGAACACCGCGCGCCGGAAACCGTCATCGGTGACGTCACCGACAAATGGCAGGAGGCTGACCTTCTTGCCTGCGGACTCGTCGAGCCCTGCGGCCGCCTCCTCGACCGCATCGCAACGGTCCACCATGGCCACGGCGGCAACGCCGCGATGAACCAATTCCGCGGCGACCGCGCGGCCGATGCCACTGGCCGCGCCCGTCACAATCGCAACTTTGTCTTCGATATTCATGGGTACTTTTCCTCTTCTCTAAATGACTGAGACCGGTCGCCGAGCTTCAGCAAAGGCCGAAATGCACGGGCGATTGGTCATGCCGGCTTGGGGCTCCAAAATGCGCCCAAGACGCAACCGGTCCATCTAGATTCTCGCTCGATGCAACTTTTGTTCCGCTGGCCGGCATTTGGAGCCGAGGGCCTTGAAAACAGACTTTGCATGTCCACGATGGCAACGAACCTTTGCGCAAGAGGGGCAGAGCCAGTGATCAGACTGAAAACGACAAACGGAGCAATGGGTCTCTCACAACGATCGAAAAGTGAATCAAAACGAGAGACACTCGAAATGCCGCGTCGCCCGCAAAAGTGTCGTCCCGTGGCCTGTGCATGCGAAAAACTGATTTCATCGTGGAATCGAAAGCCAGCGACGGTGGCACGCGATTTGCGTCGTCCGCAACAATCCTCGATTTTTCCCATGATGCTTCCTGCCAAAGGAGTGACCCATGTTGAACTGTTTCTTTTTCAAACAATCAACGAGGTTAAGTCCATGAGTATTTCGCCCCCAGAATCCGCTATTCTGCAAACCCCAACGTCTTCCAGTGCTCTTGCGTCGACTCCCCCAGCGCCCGCAGCGCCTGGAACACCCGTAAGCGCCACGGTCCCCGCGGATGCGGCAAAGCGGTCGTCTCGCACGCGATGGATCGTTGTCGGCGTGGTTGTCGTGGCGGTCCTGGTCATTGCATCGTCGCAGGGCTGGATTGGCTCCCGCCTGTTGCGATCGGAAACCGAAGACGCGTTCGTTGAGGCGCACATTGTTAACGTGGCGCCTCAGGCCGTCTCTGGTCGCCTTTGCCGTTTCCTGGTTGAAGAGAACGATCATGTTGGGCAGGGACAAGTGCTGGCGGAGATCGATCCGGTCCTTTATCGCGACAAAGTCAACTTGGCCCGAACCAAGGTCGATGAAGCCGAGGCCGAATTGCGACGGCAGGAAACCAGTCTCGCTCGACTCCGAGTCGAGATCCCCATCCAGATCGAAATCGCCAAGCGAACGCTTGCCGCCGCCGGGGCGGACCTGGGCCGGGCGAAGGAATCGCTGAAATACACCATCGACGAGGTCGAGAAGACGATCGAGGAGGCTCGGGCCGGCCTGGATCTTGGCCAGGCGGACCTCGTACTGGCCCAGCAGGAGTACGATCGTTTCACGGCTTTGTATCAACGCGAGGCGATACCGCTGGAGCGTTCCCAGCAGGTGACGCGGTCCCGCAATGTGGCCGTGGCACAGAAGAACCTGGCGTCCGCCAAACTCGCCAAGGCCGAGGCGGCCCGCACCGAGGTGTACGTGGCCCAGAAGGCCGTGGAAGCGGCCGAAAAGCTGGCCCAGAAGGCCAAGGAAGGCGTGAAGCTGGCGGAAACGGGAAATGATCAAATCAAGGAAATAGAGCATCTGACCGCCCTGAAAAAGGAGATGGTCAACGAGGCCCGACGGGGGCTAGCTGCGGCGGAGGATGAGTTGAGCTACACGGTGATTCGTGCGCCGTTTCCCGGGGTGGTCGTCAAATGTTACCGGCATATCGGTGACTTTGCCTCGGCCGGCAGCCCCGTGCTTAGCATGTACAACCCCGAGTTGATGTACGCGACCGCCAACCTGGAGGAAACGCGCCTGCCCGGGGTCTCGCCGGGGAACCCGGTGACCCTCTATGTCGACGCCTTCCCACGACCTTTCCGGGGTCGTGTCGTCTGGGTTAACAAGTCAACCGGAGCCCAGTTTGCCCTGATGCCGCGCAACGTCGTGTTCGGGGAGTTCACGAAGGTCGTGCAGCGCGTGCCCGTGCGAATCTGGATCGAGAAGGACGACCGCTGGCCGCAATTGCAGGCGGGGCTCTCGGTTCGGGCAGTCATCGACCATGGGCCAGGCGACCCCGAATGGGCGAATAATGCCGCTAAAGAGTTTGCCGATCTTGAAAGCCGCTATAGCGGACCTCAACAGCAGCGAGTCGGATTCCATGATACTGATGCGTTTGGAAATCACCGCAAATCACACTCGGGTTAGCACCTCCAATGACTCAGCCAATCCAGCAGCCGACAGACAAATCGCCGCCTTGGTTGGCGGCGATAGCCATCGTGCCGATCTTGGCTACCGTCTTCCAGACGTTCGTCCTGACGGACGTGGTCGACGACGTAATCCGCAAGGGCCTCGAAGCCGAACATTACAGCATGATCTGGCCCCAAATCCTGTGGGGGATCGGACTGTTGTACGGAGTGTTCACCGGCATTTGGGCCTCGTCTCGCTATGGCGCCCGCGACACGTTGTTGGCCGGTCTGGGCTTGTTTGCCGTGGGCAACGTGCTGTGCGGGGGAGCGTTGGACGTTTCCGCCCTGACCATCGCCAAGTTGGTGGAAGGCCTCGGCAAAGGCATGGTGATTGTAATTTGCCGATCCCTGCTTCTTCGCCAGTTTGACCGCCTGGCCATTGTGGCTATCGGTTTCTACGGAATCATTGCTTACGCAACCCGTCCCACGACTCCGTTCTTGACGAGCTTCATCAACGAGTACTGGGGTTGGCGCTGGATCTACTGGGTCAATGTGCCGCTGGCCCTCTTGGCGTTTCCCCTGGTCTTGCACTTCATCCGCCCCGACCGTCCTGCTCAGCCGCGCCCCCTTCCCATCGATTGGCTTGGGATCAGCGCGGTAGCGGGCTGGGCCGTGAGCATGCTGTTCACGGTGGCATGGTACCGGAAATGGGGCGGTGTTACCTCCAACGCATTTACCACCTGCGTCCTGATTGACTTGATCGTGCCTTTGCTAGTGGTTGTTCGACTTGGTGGCCATCTGGCTGTCGATGAGCACCTCCGCAGGATGTTCCGCGTCCGCGTCTACGTCTTGGCGATGGTAACGCGCGTCCTCCTGCTCATTCAACTGCTCATGGTCCTCTCGTTGCTGGCAAAGTACTGTGTGGATGTTCGTGAATACCCGCGGTCGGTGGCCGGATCGGTTCTTGTGCCGGCGACATTCACCATGGCGCTGTCGACCTTTCTGACGACCTTCTTTCGTCGTCGTCGGTTGCGGCATTTCTGGCTGTTGGTTGGTGTCGTGGGCTGTGCCGCTTGCCTATGGTGGATGTCGTCCATCGACGGGTTCACGAGCAAGGGATGGCTCGCGTTGATGATTGGTTGCTGGGGGTTGTTCGTCGGGTTGATTCCGCCCAGTTTCCTGCAGGACGAGGTGGAGGGACTGGATCCCAAGGACTTCCTGTACGGCGGCCCACATGCGGCCGCCGTTCTGATCTTTGCCTTCATCTTGATTCCTTCCCTAACGACGACGACCATCGCCGCGTGGACCGATCGTTCGCTGGAAATGGAACGCATGAACGTCCGCGAGAACCGTCCGGAAGTTCAGGAGGCATCTCTGCGAATTGCGGATCATTACCAACAGCATGGGATCGCCGGGCCTGAACTTGCGCAAATGACCTCAACGGTTCTCGGAAGCTTTGTTCGATCCGAGGCCGTGGCCCAAGGAATCCAACGAGGATTGCAATTCCTGAGCCTGCTTGTCGCCGGCATCGGGCTTACCGTGGTTGTACTGCTTGTGCTGTCATCGAGGTATGGTCCGGTCGCCGCGCCCCACGCGATCATTCCTGACAGACTCCAGAAGCAGTTCTCGTGAAGACCTGATCGCTCCTCGGTCTCTCAAAACGACGCACTTCTATGACTATGGTAGCAAGCGGTGAGTCGATCGCAGTTACAGAGTTTCTGAGTCAGGTCTCATGCCCAAGCGGGTCAGAAAGCCGGTTCGCAGCAAGCAGAAAACTACGAGGGAAATCGAAGGGAGCAGTCATGTTGAATCATAGGTCTCGCACACGATGGGTCGTCGTCGGCATGGTGGTCGTGGCGCTTGCCGGGTGTAACCGGCGCCCTGTGCCAACTTCGCCACCCGTTGCGGTAGAAGTAAAAGCTATCCGTTCTGAACCCGTTCTGTCTGCCATGCGGTTCAGCGCAACGGTGAGGGAAGAACATCGGGTTGAGTTGTCGTTCAAGGTTCCGGGCACTGTGAAATCCCTATTACCCGTAGAGTTTGCCCTGGCAGAATCTGCGGGACAAGAAGGTGCCAATAGTGGTAGGTTCGGTTCCGTTGCCGATCGAGCGAGAGGATATGCGAGGGCCTCGCAGCATCGACCGAATCAAAGAAAAGCAACTCCATTTTCGAGGCGCTTTTCGAGTACAAAGAGAAATTCACGCCATCACCGCCTAAGGTGGCGCCAAGCGGAAAGCTGCCGGACGTACTGCCAGCTCGTCTCGGGCTGCAAACACCGTTCCCTAGTCGTGCGACGGTGCGGTGGTACCTTGAGAATGGCTGGCTGTAGAAAATCCCTTGGCACAAAACATGCACATGCGTAGTACGGTCGAGGTGACTGGATGACCAGAGGCGAAGACATGTCGATTCGATCCATCGGGATCTGGCAAACGACAACCATTCGCCCTATCGGAATCAAGACGGTTCACTCGGTTAGCCTAGAAACGGAGGACGCCGTGGAGGGACTTATTGCAGTAAGTTTTCATGACCGTTGTCGCGCGGCTCAAGCCTTCAAGCTGCTTTGGCAAATGAACAACAAGTTCGTGATTGATCTGAACGATGCGGTGATCGTGCATCGTGATCGATATGGCAACCTGGAATATGACGAGGAATATCCCTCGACTTTTGACAAGGGGGTAATTCAGGCCGGAATCTGGGGAAGCCTACTGGGCGCTTTCATGCCCATTTCATTCGCCGTCGTCGCGAATGTAATTCTAGATCCTGCTGCTTTGTGTGCTTGCGTATTGGTAGGAGGACTGGTTGGCGTCATTGTCGGAGCGTTGAAAGCGGCCGCGGACGCAACCTGGTGGAAGGGGCACTTCTGCGTCTCCAGATGCCTTATCCCGGAGGTCATTGATGATATTGCCCCGGATGATTCGGCCGTTATTGCCTGGATTGATTCGACGGGTATCGAGATGGCCGCTCCCTCGTTCCGCGGCTTCGGCGGAAAGGTTGTATGCACGACGCTGCCACCGGAAGAAGTGGCCAATCTCGAAGCAGTCTTGAAGGGATGATTGAGAACCCCTAACACAACGGGGCCTTCCCGGGTGCTAGATAGGGCGAATGAGCGTTGTTTTTCGGGTTCTAAGCCGGAGATGGGGGAGTCGCCGCTCACAGGTTGCCGACCGCGCACCGCAGCCTGAGCCCAGCCAGCGCGGCCTGATAGGTGCTACTATACAGGTTCATGTACGCCTGAACGCGAAGCGTCTCGGCGTCCAGCACTTCCGTATTGGTGCCAGCCTGGTGCTGATAGCGATCACGGGCAACACGGAGATTCTCGTCGGCCTGGGCCGTCGTCTTGCGGGCCACCAGCACGCGTTTCCTTGCGGTCTGCAGATCGATCCATTTCTGCCGCACTTCCAAGGAGATCATCGACTCGGCATCGCGGCGGAGACGTATCAACGCCTGAGACTTTTCGTCCAACACGCGGGCCTGGTTCTTCACCCGCCCAAAGTCGAACGCGTTCCATTCCACACCCACCATGGCTCCGGTATACCCATCGGGCCGGATGTAATCGTCCTGCTGATACAAGTATCCACCGGTGACAGCGACTTGCGGACCGTTCTTCCCTCGCAGGCTAGCCGCTTCATCTTGCAGCGCGCGGGCCTGAGCGGAAAGAGCGGTCAACTCCGGCCTCTGGGACAAGGCGGCACTCGTCAGTTCTTCGAGAGGACGGAGTGATTCTTGATCTTGAACTTCGACAAGATATACCGGCTGCCCCAAATTCCGTCCCAGCGCGCGGTTGTAGGCAGCCTGGGCGACTTCCAAATCGGCATGGGCATCAATCGCTTTCTGTTGGGAATCCGCCAGCGCAACCTGGGAGGCGAGAAGGTCGTTCTTCGATACCACCCCCTTGTCGTACAGGGCTGAAACGTCCCGGTCATGCGAACTCAGGCTGACGACCTTGCTTTCAGCGACTTCCAAGATCCGTGTTGCCAGAAGAACTCTCACGAAAATCTCGGCAACGTTCATTTTGACGTCCAAGACGGTCCTGCTATGGTCGGCCTCGTGGGCGACCACGTTCGCTTCCGCCGCATTGATTCCGTTGGAAATGCGGCCCGAGGTGTAGATCGGTTGGGTTACGAAGGCATGGCCTCCCCCGGCGTCGCGATTCGCCAAAGGCAATACCAGAGTGCCCAAAGGGCCAGCCGCTGCCAGGAAGTCCGGCGACTGGCTAATCGCATAGTATTCGGCACCCACGGTCAGCGACGGCATGCGCTCGCGCGGGCCGCGTTCCAGCCGCTTTGGGCGGCTGAAACGTCCCACTCGCTGGCCTTGATCCGCTGGTCGGCATTCAGGGCAACCGCCCAAGCCGTTTCGAGGGTCTCGGCTTGACCAACGGGCGCGGGTTGCTCCCTTGCAGGATTAAAGTCTGCTGGCGATCCAGGAGGCGTGGCCATTCCGCCGGGGCCAAACGAGATTGCTGGTGGCTGGGCGACGGCCGCGGCCACAGTTGTCGTAGTCAGAATGACACCGTAGATTATGCGTTTGGCAAGTGCATTCAGGTAGGGTGCCCCTCTTTCTGCCATGGCTGCCTCCGGCGGTACAGACGACAAAACTGGAAAAAACCTCATAATCCCAACTTCGACTGATATAGCTGGCTTTGATAAGGTCGAGTTGCGCAATCGCTACATCTTCCCCAACTGGAAACTTCCGACGCCCAACTCAGCCTAACCGGAATAAACGGCAATCTTTATCATCTTGTCAGAGCCTCCTAAGATTTCCCGTCACGCTGCGAGTCGCCCAGACGCCGGTAGAGCGTGGCTTCACCAATGCCGAGAATCTTCGCCGCTTCCCTTCGGTTTCCCTGAGTGGCCCCCAAGACCCGTTGAATGTGTTCCCGTTCAACCTCCGCCAGACTACGATGCGGCGTCTCGGCCAACTCCTGCTTGTCCTGCGACCGGCCTCTTGACACGATCTGTAAAGGAAAATGCTTCGGCAGAATGACGCTTTCTTGGCAAAAGACCGCAGCGTGCTCGATGGCATTTTCCAACTCCCGCACGTTTCCTGGCCAGGAACACTCCAACAGGCAGTCCAAACTCGTGGCGTCGAGCCGAAGATCAGGCAGTCCGAGGCGGATGGCACACTTGCTCACAAAATGGCGGGCCAAGGGGAGAATGTCATCTTTTCGTTGACGCAAGGGTGGCACATGAATCTCAACGACGCGCAAACGGTAATACAGGTCTTCACGGAAACCATTGGCGCCGACTGCCTGCTGGAGGTCGCGATTGGTGGCCGAAATCACTCGTACATCGACCTTGAAGGGCCGCGTCTCGCCCACGCGCATGACTTCTCGCTCTTGAAGGACGCGCAGCAGTTTTAGTTGCAGGGCCGGCGTTGTGTCGCCTATCTCGTCAAGGAAGATAGTCCCTCCCTCCGCCTCTTCAAAGAGACCCGGCCGGTCTTTCGTTGCTCCCGTAAACGCGCCGGCTTTGTGGCCGAACAGCGCGCTCTCCAGAAGTGTTTCCGGTAATGCACCGCAATTGATCGCAACGAAGGGAGCGTTCGAGCGGGGCGACTGGCTGTGGATGTAACGTGCAACCACCTCCTTGCCCACGCCGGTCTCGCCCGTGATCAGCACCGACGAATCGAACTTGGCCACTCGATCGGCCAACTCGACCACTCTCTGAAACTCGCGGCTGCGTACTTCCACGGACGCGATTCTCAAGCGGCCCGAAGATTCGACTTGGCTTTGTTGCCGTTGGAGCTCCAATTCCTTCTCGCGCAACTGATCGCTCAAAGCTTGAATCTTGCCCTGGATGTCGGTTGCATGGAAAAAGGATAGATCGCCGGCAATTTCTTGGCCCCAGGAGTCGACATCCATGCCTACCGCCAGACATCGTTCGTCACCCTTCCCCCGGCACTCTCGTTCTACGAAGTACACGCTCTTTCCAAGGCAGTAGGTAGCGTAGCCACTGAAATATCCCATAAGAATCCAGCAACGGGGCCTGTCCGATGTCCCGAATTCTGTCAGGGAGTTATCCGCCTCGAGGGAGTCGTGGCAGGAGAGTTCCATGGAAAACCGGCCCGTTTCCGCATCCAACTCTTGGGATACCATCGTGGCCGTGCCAGCGCCCATGAGCCGAGTTAGCCGAAAAGCGGCTCCGATCCATTCGCTCAAGCTGTCCCATTGGAACAGTCGCTGCATGGTCGCCGCACCAATGTTGCCCCAGAAGTAGCCCCATCGCGTCATGATCCTGCGGGCATCGTCCTGGCCCACCATCTCGATCAAATCACGGCAGAACTGGGCAAATGAGGCAATGTCGAGGATGAGAAGTCGCCGGCCATGTAGGTCTACCAGCCCGTCGCCAAAACGGACTAATTCGTCTAACCGCAGTTCCTCGGCTTTCATGCTTGCCAGCCCTCAAATGCCCGATTGGGTTTCAGTTCAACCAGCCATCATTCTATCAAATTGAGCGACGACCTTTCAATATGATGCAACGCCATACACGTGGTCGCACGGGATTTCGGGTGATTTCGACCGAATTTATCGGCGCCGAGAGCGGAACGGGTATTGCTACTGTGTTGAGGCGGCAACTTGAAGCCACGAAATCCGATCTCTGCACACCGCCCGCTGAATAGGTAGTCTCACTTGTTCATGGGCGGCGTTGCCGAGAAGACAGAACGTCGAGTGTCTCTAGGACCGATGGCGCGTGTCTTGTGGAACTACTGTCTTTGTCCTCGAACCTAGGGAGTTCATGTTATGAAAGTACATCAGTTTCACTACAGCTTGATTGGCGCGGCTCTGATTCTATTCGTTTTCAGTTCAGTTAGCGAAGCCATGTGGTTCCGCGGGGGGGTTGGGTACTATTACGTTCCCGCGAACTCGGCTGGTTGTGCGCCAACGAACCAAGCGTTGTCGGTGCCGGCCGGCGGCGCTCCGGCGGCTTCTTCGGGGGCGACGGCCTATCAGGTGAACAAGATCCCGGTCCCGGCCGAGCAACCGCTCCCGGCACATCCGTCTACCATCAACAACGCACCGACGTACGTGCCCGGTGCCACGTCGGCCGGCTCGAGTGTCTTGCCGCGAAGCTCATGGGACTACGGCCGTTTTCCACCATATCATTGAATCGCCCCGGCACCTTGCAGGACATAAATCCTCTCGGGAGTAAGCAACGAAACGAATTTTGGGACAGCGACGCCCGTCCTCGTGTTCGGGGACGTTGCGGAAAAGAGGTGAGCAGATTTATGGACGTTGTTGCCACGAGACTCCATGTCCGTCGGTATTGCAATCAGACCATCAGCAAGGAATCCATTCAGGCGTTGTTGCAAGCAGCAATGGCAGCCCATTCGGAAGGGGACGAACGCCCCTGGCATTTCGTGGTGGTGGAAGACTTGGCCACGAGAGAGCGGATTGTTGAAACTCATCCCACCGCACACATCGTTGTTCAGGCGCCGGTCGTCATCCTTGTTTGCGGCGATCCAACGCTTCAAAAGCACCCGGGATTTTGGGTTCAAGACTGCGCCGCCGCAACCGAGAATATCCTGATCAAGGCCCAAGCCATGGGGCTGGGCGCCATGTGGTTTGGCGTTTATCCCATTGAAGGCCGAGTCCAGCACATCCGCAACATTCTCGACCTGCCGCCAACTGTCATTCCTTTTTCGTTGACGACCGTCGGTCATCCGGCCGACCACAACGGGTTGAAATGCCAATATGACGCATCTCGGGTACATTTCGAGCGATGGCAGTGCCCTGACAACTTGGCGTCAAGCCTGCAACAAACTACGCCAGCGGAGCCGGTCGTCGGCACGCCGCGGTACGACTTTGCCCTAACTGGAGGAAAAGGGAGGTTGACATGCTCCGTTCAATCCTTGTGCCGCTTGACGGCTCAGAGTTTGCCGAAAACGCGATTCCGCTGCGGTAGGTTCTTCTTGAAGTTGCCAACCATTCTTCATGCGGACGTATCGACTGACCAGGATGCCCGACCGGACCGCACAACCAGTAGACGTGCTGTCTCACGGTCGCCCGGTCCCGTTGCCGTCGCGGGGAACCCCGGTCTGGTCTTGCAGTTGCTCAATGGATAGGCCCTCGACCTGTTTAAGGAGTTCTGAGACTCCCGTTTCGAGTTGTTGCAGGATGGGAGGGGCTTTCTGAAGCTCAGCGCCGATTGCGAGATCCTCCAGTTGTCCGGCGAGATCGCCGAGGACTGCGGAGAACGTCGCCAGCCTGCTACAGCATTTGTGAGCCAATTCGCGCAGCGCGGGGCGTCGCTGTCACGCAAAGCGTTTCGGATCGCTGCCAACTGTTCCAGTATCTGGGCCTGAAAGTGCTGGCACATCTCTGCGAGCAGAGCGGCGTCGCCCCCGCTGACTGCCAGCAGCATCGGCGCGTCGAGCAAGTTCGGCGCGGCGGGTCCGGAAGGCAGACGAGCTTCCAGAACGCGCTCGATGGCTGTCCACAGCTCGCCGGGCCGAACCGGCTTGGTGAGGAAATCATCCATGCCGGCCGCGAGGCATCGCTCGCGGTCTTCTCTCCGCAACCGCGCCGTCAGGGCGATGATGGGCAGGTGGCCGCCTACGGTTCGCTCACGCTCGCGAATCGCTTCCGCAACCTGGAAGCCGTCCAGTTCCGGCATGTGAATGTCCAGCAGTAGCAGGTCGAAGGCTCCCTCTTCCGCCAGCGCCAGTGCCTCGCGACCGTTGTTCGCGAACCGCACGCCATGGCCTTGCCGTCCCATCACCTTCTCCAGGAGCTGGGCGTTGAACTCATCGTCCTCAGCCACCAGGACACGTAGCGGCTTCCCGGCGAAGGCTGGCGCCCTGGTCTGTTCCCGCTCCTCTGCGGGCCTAACCGCCGGGGGGACGTTGCCGTTGGCGGGAGACATCACTTTGCAGATCGTCTCCAGAAGCTCGTCTTGCTGAATCGGCTTGAGAAGGTGGGCGTCCACCCGTAATTCGCGGAGCCGGGCCAGATCGCCGGGGCGGTCCCCGGACGTTAGCATGATGATGCGCGTGGCGGAGAGTTCTCGTTGCTGGCGAATCTGCCCGGCCAGCGTCAAGCCGTCCACTTCGGGCATGCGGGCATCGAGCAGTACCAGCGAATACGGCTGGCCGCGAGCGACCGCTTGGTAGAGGGCATCCAGGGCGGCCGCTGCGTCGCCGACCACCGCGGGCTGCATCTGCCATTCGTGCAACCACTCCACAAGAATATGCCGGTTGGTGGCGTTGTCATCGACCACCAGCACGGGCAGGTTGTGAAGTCGGGCACTGGAATCGCTGCACGGCGAAGCCCACCCGCTGCGCGAGTACCCGGCCGGCTCCTCGGGCTGCAGATGTTGGCCAAAGCGGGCCGTGAATGCGAAGGTGCTGCCCCGGCCCGGCTCGCTCTGGACAGTGATCGTGCCGCCCATCAGGGCTACCAGCCGGGCGGAGATGGTCAGGCCCAGGCCAGTCCCGCCGTACTTGCGCGTCGTCGAAGTGTCCTCTTGCTCGAACGCCCTGAAGATGCGGTCCTGTTGTTCACGCGGGATGCCGATGCCGGTGTCGCGCACGGCGAACCGCAGACCGACCTCATCGAGGGCCAAGTCACCAACAACGCCCACGCTAACCTCGACGCGTACGTCCACCTCGCCGGCGTCGGTGAACTTGATGGCATTGCCCGCTAGGTTGAGCAGGACCTGCCGCAGGCGGATCGCATCGCCGACCAGGGCATCGGGCACGTCCGACTGCACCTGATAGATCAACTCCAGCCCCTTCTTGTGCGCCCGCACGGCCAGGGCCCGCAAGGTGTCCCCGACCACCGCCCGCAGGGAGAAATCGGCCCGGTCTAACTCCAGCTTGCCTGCTTCGATCTTGGCGAAGTCTAGCAGGTCGTTAAGGATGCCGAGCAGGCTGTCGGCCGCCGCCTTGACCGTCTGCAATGATTGCCGCTGATCCTCGGTCAACTCGGTGTCGAGGGCCAGCTCGGTCATGCCAAGGATGGCGTTCATGGGCGTGCGGATCTCGTGGCTGACGTTGGCCAGGAACTCGTCCTTGGCCCGGTTGGCCGCTTCTGCCGCCTCCTTGGCATGCCGCAGTTCAGCCTCGAGTTGTTTGCGCTCCGAGATGTCCTGGATGATGCCGATAGCGTAAGACGGATGGCTTGCCGCGTCCCTCTGAAGTGACACGGACAAGGCAGCCCAGACCACCGAACCATCCATGCGGACGTATCGCTTCTCCAGATTAAGACCGGGCGATTCGCCTCGCAGTACCGCCAAGAAGGACTGCATGGTCGCCGCAACGTCCTCCGGGTGCGTAATGTCCTGTATGCTCTTTCGAATCAGCTCTTCGCGTCCGTAGCCAACAATCGTGCAGTACTTTTCGTTGACGCGCAGGAACCGACCGCTGGTGTCGGCGTGAGCAATTCCCACGGCCGCATTTTCGAAGGTGCCGCGGAACCGCTCCTCGCTCTCGCGCAGCGCCTCCTCTTTCCGGACGCGCTCGATGCCCAGGGCGATCTCGTCAGCCACGGCAGCCAGCGTCTTGAGCGTCGTCTCCGGGAGCGGCTGGTGCGCGAACAGAACCATGACGCCGACTACGCGGTCTTGGACCATGAGCGGGTGGCCGGCGGACGCGACCATCCCCTCGCGCCCGGCCCACTCGTGGTCGTGAATGAGCGGGTCGTTAAGAACGTCGTTGGTCACGTAGGGACGGCGCTCCTGGACGATCAAGCCGAGCTTAGACCGGCCGTCGACCGGTACGCGACTGAAGGTCCCGTCGGTGCGAGTGTACATCCCGGCGGAGGCCCACAGTTTCAGGATGTTCTCCGCCCCGCTGATCGTCCAAATGCGGGCGAAGGCCGCGTTCAAGTGGCGCACCAGCGCCTCAGCGCAGGGCTGGAGGATGCCGGGCAGCGTGTCGGCACCGGTCAGGGCGACACCTACATCGGCGGCCAGCGACGCCAGCCGCGCCGCTCGGCCATCGCCTCTTCCGCCCGTATTTGTTCGGTAACGTCCCGCGCCAGGGACGCTGTGAACCGTCGCCCGCCTTCCCAGAACGCCTGGTCCTTGACCTCCGCGGGGAGAACCGTCCCATCCTTGCGGCGGTGCCGGGTCCGGAACGTGACCGTCTCTCCGGCCTCGAGTTTGCGACGGATTTCTCCCAGCGTGGCGGGAGTGATATCGGGATCGAAGTCGAAAGGACGCATTCCAATCAGTTCATCTCGCGTGTACCCCAGGCTCTCGCACGCCTGTCGGTTCACGTCCAGGACGCGGCTCGCGTCATCGAAGACGAAGAACCCATCCGTTGCGTGATCCACGAACACCCGGAACCGTTGCTCGCTGTCCCGCAACGCCTCCTCAGCCCGTTTGCGGTCGGTGACGTCTCTCGCCACATGCACCGCCCCTACGAGCTTGCCCTGTTCGTCAATGAGCGGCGTGGTGGTAACAAGGAAGTCGCCGCCCAAGCGGTCCTCGTGGACTTCTTCGGTGTGGAGCCGCAAATCCCTGAGCGTCTGCGCATGCGGGCAAAACGACGGCGGGGCATCAGTACCGTGGACAACTTGGTAACACGGCAGGCCAACACACTGCTGCGGGGTCGTGCCCAACCGCTGGGCCATCGCCCGGTTCGCCCGAATTACTTGGTGGTGCTCGTCAAGGATGGCGATCAGGTCGGGCACGCTGTCGAACGTCCGCTCCCAGTCCTCCTTGGCCCGACGAATGTCCCCCTCGGCCCGTTTGCGCTCGGTGACGTCGCGGTAGTTGGTGACAATCCCCACGACATGCGGGTCATCCAGGAAGTTCTGCCCGACGGCCTCGATGTCCCGCCAGGAACCATCGGCGTGCCGTAAACGAAACTCGGACGCGACCGGGGCCCCGGGCTGGTTGCGGATGGCGTCGAAGAAAGCCCGCTTGCGGTCCAGGTCGTCGGGGTGGACGATGGGATCGCGAAAGACGTTTCGACCGATCCGGTCCTGCGGCCGATATCCCAGCAGTCGTTCAACCGCGGGGGAGTGATACAGAACCGTGCCCTCCGCATCGAAAAGGCTGACTATGTCCGAGGAGTTCTGGACCAGGGCGCGAAAACGCGACTCGCTGGCGCGTAGCGATTCCTCCGCCTGCTTGATTTCCGTAATGTCGCGGGAAACGCCAAACGTGCCGATCAGCTTCCCGTCGCTGTCGCGAAAGGGCATCTTGGTTGAGGAAACCCAGCGCAGCGCGGCCCTCGCCATAGGTTTCCTTCTCCTCCTTGCCCACCAGCGGCTGACCCGTGCGGATGATCTGCTGTTCGTCCTCGTAGGCGGCCCGGGCATGCTCCTCGGCAAAGAAGTCGAAGTCCGTCTTCCCGACGGCCTGACAGGGATCGGCCAGGCCAAGGATCTCCGCCTGCGACTTGTTGATGCGGACAAAGCGGCTCTCCCGGTCTTTGAAGTAGATTTGGTCCGGAACGTGATCCATAAGGGTGTGTAGCAGAAACCGTTCGTAGGCCAGCGCCTCCTCGGCGTGCTTGAGGCCGGTTATGTCAACGCCGGTGCCCAGGACACGGATCGGCTTGCCCACGGCATCGCGAACCGCGACACCCCGCGCGAACATGATGCGAATGGAACCGTCCGAGTGGCTGAAGCGGATCTCCCTCTCGAATTCGGCGGTTTCGCCGGCCAGGTACGCGCGCATCGCTTCCGTGAGTGAGGCGCGGTCGTCCGGGTGAATTCGTTCTTGTGTCGGTTCGATCCCGGCCGGAGGGTGGGGGGCGAAGCCGAGTTGCTCCCAAAGATTCACCTGGTGCAACCGGCTGCGGAGAAAGTCGCCGTCGGGCATCTCGATCTCCCAGACGCAGACGTTTGAGCCGCGCAGCGCCAGTTCCATCCGCTCGCTGGCTCGGCGCAACGCCTCGGCCTCCTCTGCGCGACGGCGCTGTGTCACGTCGCGGAAGACGAGGACGACGCCGGCAATGCGCCCGCTGTCTTCGAGAATGGGGGCGCCGCAGTCGTCGATGGGCGTCTCGCGGCCGTCCCGGGCCACTAGCGTCGTGTGGTTGGCCAATCCGACCAACGTGTCCAGCCGGAGCACCTTCGCCGCGGGATCCTCGACGGGTTGCCGCGTTTGCTCGTTGATGATGCGGAACACCTCGGCCAGCGGTCGTCCGACTGCGTCCGCCAACGGCCAGCCCGTCAGCGACTCGGCCGCCGGGTTCAGAAAGGTCACCCGGGCCTCGGTGTCGGTCGCAATAACCGCATCGCCAATGCTGGCTAACGTGACCGCATAGCGGCGCTCGCTGGCTACGATGCGACGCTGCGAGCGAAGCCGCGATTCGCAGATCGCGCTGAAGGCCGTAGCGACCAGCACAAACAGCGACAAGGCGTAGATGTCGGCGGGATTATCCATATACAGCGAGTAACGCGGTGTAGTCAGGAAGTAGTCCGCGGCCAAAGCACTGAGCAGTGCAGCCAGGAGCCTGATCGGATCGCGTGCAGGATGGATGCCTGCAGGCGAGTTCACTCGCTCTTGGCTGTCCTGTAATGTGATTCTTCACGCGATTCAAGGATTGGGCGGGACTGTTTTTCGAACAGAAGTGGACTCCAAGGAGCATGCCAATTGATAGGTGCATCTTTTTCGCACCCCATGCCTATGCCGCTGGCGAAATTCTCTCCGGCGGGTATAATGAGTAGCTACCGGAATTACCTGCCGCAAGCCGCAGGAATCCCGGGCGGAACATGCCGGTTACTCAGGTCCCTAAGATTTCCTTGCCTATGGCCCACTTCTTGGTCGTTGATGATGACCCGGACTTGCTCCCCGAGAAAATTGGCCACCTCTTCCCACCCCAGGCGAATCAGGTTGAGGTGGCATACACGGGCGAGGAGGGACTCCGCTGCCTCGGCGCAAAGCTGCCAGACGTTATTCTCCTTGACCTGCGTCTCCCAGATCAATCGGGTCTTGATGTGCTGCGGGACATTCGCCAGATTGACGCGAGAATCCCCGTGGTCTTTGTCACGTCGGCTCGTTCGACCGATGCTGCGATCGAAGCAATGCGACGAGGTGCCTACGACTACCTGCTAAAGCCCCTTAATTTGAAGGAACTGGACCGCGTGCTCCGCGATGCGGTCAAGGTTGCCCGATTCATGCGTACGCCAACGGTGATTGCCGAGACTGGCTCCGACGATGACTTGGCCTCTGAAGTCATCGTTGGCTCCTGCCCGGCAATGCAGGAGGTTTACAAGGCGATTGGCCGAGTTGCGGACCAGACTTTCCCCGTCTTGATTACGGGTGAGAGCGGAACGGGCAAGGAACTGGTCGCCAGGGCCATCTACCAGCACGGCCCGAGGGCCAAAGCCCCATTCTTGGCCCTCAACTGCGCAGCGATCCCAGAACAACTACTGGAGAGCGAACTTTTCGGTCACGAAAAAGGGGCATTCACTGGTGCCGAGCGGCGGCGCATTGGCAAGTTCGAGCAGTGTCATGGTGGTACAATTTTTCTGGACGAAATCGGCGACATGCCGCTCGCTACCCAAGCCAAGATCCTTCGCCTTCTTCAGGAACAACGGTTTGAGCGGGTCGGCGGCGAGGAGACAATCCAGACCGACGTGCGGCTCATCACTGCCACCCACCGAGACCTAAAGGCCTGGTCCGCGGAAAACAAGTTCCGGCCCGATCTCTATTACCGAATTGGCGTATTCTCGATCCATTTGCCGCCGTTGCGCGAGCGGATGGACGACCTGCCCATGCTGGTGCGGTTCTTCCTGCGGCGATTCAACCGTGAGCTAGGACGCGAAATCTCCGAAGTCAGCGCCGAAACGCTGACGCGACTCCAAGGTTACCCGTGGCCGGGCAATATTCGGGAATTACAAAGCCTACTCAAGCAGGCCATGCTTCAGTGCCGGGCTACGGTCCTGCTCCCCGAATGCCTGCCCGACATTGCAAGAGGAGGGACAAACGCGGGCACCGTGTACTCACGGTCGGCAGCATCCCGATCCGACGACGAGCCGGGGATGGAAACATTCATGATCCGCCAACGGATGACCTCGGATGCCCGCGACCTCTACGCGGAAGCGCATCGGCAACTGGACCGCCTTCTATTGCCCCGCGTCATGGAGCTTACCGGCGGGAGTCTCCAGGAAGCCGCGCTGGAGTTGGGCATTGCTCGACAAACCCTGCGGATGAAACTCCGTGAACTAGGGCTCCATGGCACGCGACCTGCCGAAGTCAACGAAGGAACGACCGAGTAGCACGCCGCTCTGCGATTGCTGTCATGCCAATAGCCCCTTCGTCTTCTGGTAATTGATTTGCCAGTCTCTAACGGTATCACCGCGGCAAACTTCACACGCGGATTCTGTCTGGCCCTCGACAACATCGCCAAGGCGATTCCTGCCGGTGGCAAAGAACTGAAACCCGTGCGCTACGTCAACGGCAAGCCGGTCTTCCGTTTCCGCGTGGAAGCGATTCGCTACAGCAACTACCTGACCACCAACGGCGAAGCATTCGGAGTCACGGCGGCCACGCTGAAGCATTGGACCAATGCCTTCAAGGAGTTCAAGGGCCGGAAGATCCCGGTCCCGTTCCCTCGGGAACCCATTTCGATCGACTGCGAGCACAACCGCGGCAACGTCATCCGCCTGACCAGCGACGGCAGGAGCCTTTGGGCCGACGTGGAGCTGATCGGCAAGGACGCCCCTCGGATTGCGGCTAGAAAGTCCCGGGTTGTCGTCTCTCAATCACTGTCCCGAGGACTCGTGAAAATGGGACGCAACCAAGGCACCTTCGGCAGTGTAATTAATACCATCAAAGGTAGGGTTAGCTGTCTCTGAGTGTAACAGTCGCTTGCCTGCGGAGGTGGGGCATTCCTGAAAGAGGTTGTGTTGTCAAGGGGGGTTATCCTGATTTTTCTGTTTGGTTTGAGTTGGCACGGAACAAACGCTCTACGCCGAAGCCGGTAGCTTCGTTTGGAATGCCTTCATCGTTGCCTGCTGCTGGCAGGCTCTCTGCGGTAAAATCAACGAACTCGTGGGCTGATTGCTCAAGGTCTTTTTACGGGTCCGGTCGCAGTCGTTCTTGTCATCGCGACTGCACCCCAACGCATTCCTTCGTGCGTCCGCTCGCCGTACGGCAGGCGCTCAGGCGGTCTGAACTCAAACTGCCTGGCACGGTACTGTTCTTTACGACCATCCTGCGAAACCAAGCTCGTCCCAATCACTCCAACGTCCCTCTGAGATCGCTCCCGAAGGATCTATGCCCCAACCTCGGACTGAGCAAGGTCCGCAGGGATCGTGGCACAGGCCACGATCGATGCAATCACCATTTTTGAGTTGTTCATCGTCTGCCCTCGGCTACCAACGTGTCATCCATGGTATCTCCAATCCCAACAGCGGGCACAACGTCACTGCTGCGGCATGCAGGTTCACTCCATGGACCGCCGACCACAGTTCCAAGGCGTGGCCATGCGTTCCACAATCGAAACATTGGTATCGTCCTAACCGCACGTTCACCGAAAACGAACGACTCCGGGGATTCCGGGAACCATGCACCGGGCACGGGCCACGCCACTGTTCCCCGCGGCGAACCGTCGCCTCGAACTGTAATAGGCGCAGAACGTCCCGCATCGCAATCCGCTCACGAAGCAACTGGAAGTCTATGCCGGGCATCGCGTCACCTCCTCTCCAGGCAACAGAGAAGAGGAACCGGTACTGGAACCAGCGGCTTCGGCCTCGCACGCCGCCAGGGCCGACAGCATAGTTCGCCTGGGCCGCCACAGACGGGTCGGCCGAGGATCGCTGGCCGCCGGCGTCTCCGAGTTGGCAGATCCCGGCCGCCAACGCTCGCCTTTGCTGAGCATTCGCCATAGGATCGTGGCCATCCGCCGCATCACCGCCACCCGCGCAATGTTCGCGCCGCGACGCCGTTTGATCCGCTGATACCAGGCCCGTGCGGTTTGATCCCGGCGCAGCAGGTGCAGGACCACCTGGGCCAGCAGGCAACGCACCAGGCGGCTGCCCTCCTTGGTGATCGAGCCCAAACGCTCCATTTTGTCCGAGTTGCGGCAGCCTGGCGTGAGACCCAGGAAGTTTGCCAGGCTCCGACCACGCGGAAACCGCTCGATGGGCATGATCCGGCAGGTGATCGCCAGGGCGATGTACATGCTCACCCCGGGTATCGTAGCCAGCAGTTGGGCGGCCTGGTTCGCCTGGAAACGCTCGGCAATCTGGGTGTCCGTCACCGCGAGTTGCTCTTCCCACAGCTTCCACTGCACGAGCAACTGGTTGAGGGCCAAGCGGTCCATGGGCCCGAGTTGCAGGGTCTGCAACCACTCCGCCACCTTCCGGGTCTGGAAGCTCTTCGTGGGCCGCTCCCATTCGAGGTTATGGCGCCGCAGGATCTTGTGAATCTGGTTCAGTGTTCGCGTTCGCTTCCACACGAGCTGTTCCCGCAGTTGGGTCAGATGCCGGTCCGCTTGTTCCTCAGCGCCCGGCACAAGCACGGTTCGTATCCCTTGGACTCGATCTCCGCGGAGCAGACGCTCGCGATTGACCCACAGCAGTTCGCTCAAGGCGTTCGCGTCACGGCGGTCGGTCTTGGCGGCCGATCGCCCCAGTGGCTGGACCACCAGCACAAGGTGGCAACCATCGTCCTGCTGCAGCCATTTCACCAGCCAGTCGTGAAATCCGCAGACCTCCACGATGGCGATGAACTTCTCGCCGGCGGCTCCCGCCTGCCGCAACTGGCCGCGAAACTCTTCGAGTTTCGCCCAGCGGGTGCTGACTTGACGACGAAGGATCACGTCGCCGTTCTCGTTGCGTAGGGACACGGTCATTTGCACGCGATGTAGATCGATTCCGAGGTACAACATGCTCGATTCTCCTGGTTATGCGGCGTCGCCGCCGCGATCGTCGTAACTTCCGACGAGCCCCATTGGCTCGTCCTTCTAGGCCAGGAAAACCCTACCTTGCGCCTCTTTCATAGAATCACTCCTCCGCGCAAGGAAACGGGTCGCAGCCCCCCCGATTGACCATAATGACTATCATTGGTGGGCGTAAAACAGACCATCAGACCACCCCTTTGACTGCACGGCCTCGCCGGCAAGCTGAGCCGCCCGCTGACCCCTAAAGAAAAGCACCCACCTACCCTTCAGCTCGCGTGTGCTTCTCCGCAGCCACCCGCCCGTGCCGACCCCGACGAGCGAGGCCGACACGAGACGGAGGCTGCATGAATTCGCTACCGTAGGCGACGACGATTCCCCGATCGCGCGTTACCCGCGCCGCGGATTGCGCCCGTTTGAATCGACGCGCCGATCAGGACGGCACCCGCAATCACAAAGACGGTCACTGAGCCGGTTATTAAGCCGAGCAGCCCAGCTACTCCGAGCGAGCCGAAAAGGTAAACATTATTCAAATCGGAACGCGCTCCCATCTAATTCCTCCTCTGTTGACAATTCGTAATTCAAAACGAGTATTGCCCGCCCTATACGCCCCCTGGCGTAATGCCAGGCCGCCAGCGGTCTCATGCCGCGTTTCCCTCCAAGGCCGCGTCGAGGCTGATGCTGCCGTCCTTGATCGACTTCAACGTGTCGATCAGGCCCGAGCCGTCCATACTCGACAGGTCGGCCAAGGGCTTGTTGAACATCTTGGCGGTGAGGGCGTCCAGGCGGCGGACGCCGAGCCCCTTGATGCTGCCCGCAAGCTGACGGATGAACGTCAACTGCTTCTCGCTGATGTGATGTCCGTTCCCGTTGCGGTTGCCGTTGGAACCGTTCCCATTGGCTCCGTTACCGTTCGTCTGGTTGCCGTTGCCATTGCCGCCGTTGTGCGACGCTTGGGCGGCCTGGCCGTTGCCAGCACTGTTCGTCGCGTGACTTGCCGTGCCGTCGCCCTGCTGCCGTGTCAACTCTTCGTCGACGGCTTGCTGAGCCAGTCGGAAGACTTGGCGGATGCGGTCGTGGAAACGCTCGGGTTCCTGGATCAAGCTGGAATCGAGCTCGACTTCCAGATTCACGCTGGCACCGCGCGAGCCATAGTTGTTGTCGGCGATCTTGCGGCTGATGCCGACGTTGGTCTTGATGGGCATGTTGAATAACTCCATGGTTGGTCTAAAGGGAAAGTTGCCGGGATCGAGACCCCCAACAAGAACAAGAACTCGAGAAAGGCCCTAGCAAGCCGCTGGCGAGGCGAAGTCCAAAAGACGGCCAGAACAGCATGGCGGCCCAAATATTGCTCCAGGCGCTTCTTGCGGGGCTGTAGAACGGTCTCCGGCCGCCAAGGCGGTGCTCCGCGAGCAAATCCGCCTCGACGACACGGAAGATGCAGAGAAGCGGGGGGAAGCAAGAAAACTGCCGCCTACACACCCAGGCCCTTGAGTTGGCGGATGCTGGCCAAGGTCGTTTCGATCACCTTGTTCTGCCGGCGGTGCTGCTTGAGCGCCTTTACCAGGTCGTTTGCCTGGTGCGTCAGATCGTGGGCCGCGGTGCGGAACTTCTCCGCTTGCTCGATCAAGGCGGCCAGGTCTTGCTGGGCGACCCTGCGGCTGGAAGTCTTGCGGCTGGTGACTTCGGGCTTGGTGTGGCCGTTTGTGTTGGTCGTCGGCTCACTCATTGGCGGAACTCTCCTGGGTTTTGCGGATTGGGAAGGGGGAGGGAACACCCGCGCTGCTCCAGGCGGATTTTACTGGCGATGCAGTATGACACGCCAACGGCGGCGCTGATCACGATCAGCGGCAAAATGCTTTCGAACACGATGCTCGCCAGCATTCCGCCTCCAATCATCGCCAGGGCAAGTTCGCCATTGATTTCCAAACCTTCTTTCACTTGGAAAAGTCTTTTCATTGTTGCGAAGAATTCAGTTGCTCGACGGGTCCTGCTGCCGGACCTTGCGATCCGGCTTTGCGGATTCGGTCGAGATGTTGCTTTGATAAACGCCGCCGAGAAAATCAGTGTTGAGGCGGCTGGGGAAAATGGCGCTGCCTTGGCCATAGCCAGGGAACTGGGGCTAAAGACCGTTCCCGTCATAATTCGCCAGTTCGCCGACCAGAACGCTGCGAAGGCTTTCGCCGTCTGCGACAGCCGAACCCATGTTGCAGCACAGTCGCCAACTTCATGCACAGAAGAACCACTCGTTCTTCTGGATTTTGCAGAAGCTCGGGCAGCGGCGTAACTAAAGTTAAATATTTAACGTCTACTTGAAGGATCGCCTGCAAATAGATACCCATCGACCAACGGCGGTCGGGAAAGCCCCGGCCGCCGTTGCTGTGGTTCGATTCGCGACCCATCCGAGCCATCGGTTACGCAGCCACCGCAGCGCCGCCGGGTTCGTCGCCAACGAAGCGTCGCCAGTTCTGGGCAAGTTCCGCGCGAAGCTGCGAGATCCTGCCGGCGGAGACCTTGAACTTCTTCGCGGCGGCGGTGGTCGTCTCGCCGTTGGCAAGGAACTCGGCGACGCGGCGATCGCGGCGTTTGAGCGACGCCAGCCAGTCTGAGAAGTCGATGCGGGTGCGGGCGATTTCGTCGGGACCTGCATGGCGGTCCTCGACGAGAACCTCGCTCCAGGCGTTTTCTTCGTCGTCGAAATGATCGAGCCTGTCGAGGACGATGCTCTTCAATCGCTGGCAGTACGCAGAAGAGACGTCGAGGCAGTTGAGGTGGCCGCCGACCTTGCGGCCGTCACGGGCTTGTTTGATGCCGAAGTGGGCCAGCGGCGCAGCGTAGGCGATGTCGGTCTTTTTGAGCTGGACGAGTCGGACGAAAGCTTGCAGCGCGTTGCAAACGACCTCTTGGATCATTTCAGCTTTGGCCTCGGACTTGAGGTGACGGAAGGCGATCTTCGCTTGCGTGATGATCTGCGGCAGCAGGGCGAGGAACTGGCGGTGCCAGCGACGACGTGGAGCAGGTGCGGGTGACGCACAAACCATGGGGGGGACTCCTGATAGGTAAAGCTGCCCCTGCGCGGGGCAGCCGTGTAAGGGGGACACGGCCGCTCCGCGACGTTGCGGAGGGCTCGGCGGCGCGCGAGCGAAGCGCGCAGAGAAGCACAAAAGCCCCGCCGACCGACCAGGGAATGGCCGATCAACGGGACTCTCATCGTGAAAATGGCGGTGCCGCATACGTAGGCGGCGCTACCAATGGTTTATGACAGGATTTTGGCCTGGATTTAGCGCGAACGCACGACTTCCCGGTCCACGCGGGCGGGGACCGTTTTCGCGGTCGTTGTGCCACGGTAGAATCGTGGTTTCGACCGTCAATCGCGCGATAGGCAGTGTCCATCGCGACATCGGATCGGCACCATGAAGATCGCCACCTGGAACGTGAACGCGGTTCGCGCCCGATTGGAGCGGCTGCTGGTCTTTTACTATGTCCAGGGCAAGGACGCTGCTGGAGAGGCCGTCTCGGAGAACCGCGTCATGGAACTCCGGCCGGACGGCACCAGCGGCCCGCAAATCCGCGTGCCGCTCAAGCAGCCGTTCCAGGACTGCTTCACGGCCACGGTTCGTGCCGGTTGCCCGCCCTCGGCGATCCTGGACGTGCTGGGACATTGCATCGGGACGGCGAACACCGTGCGCTACGCGCGGATCAGGTTGTGATACAATCGCTTTCAAGGAGACTGAGAAATGTTGCTGAATTGTTTGCTGACGGTACGGAACCCGCAACGAACTTTCGCACGCGCAGAATGAAGAAGGAGAGAAGGCCGTGCCACCCCTGGCAGAAAGTGACATTGAGCGAATTCACGAGGCGAGCCTGAGCGTGCTTGCAGACACGGGCGTGCAACTCGACGATGATCTCGTCGTACGGTTGCTGCGAGAAAACGGCTGTTCGGTCGCACCGTGCACCGGCGCGGTGTGCATACCGCCAGAAGTCGTACAGGCGGCGCTGCGGCAATGCCCGCGAGAAGTCAAGCTCGTAAGCCTCGACGGGCAAGTGACGATGTTGAGGGCCGGGCGGTCCCAGCGTCTTTTGGACGGGTAACGCGCTCAATCTCGCCGTGGACAAGCAGGTTGTGCCCATCGACACGCGGCGGTTCGTCGATCTGGTCCATGTGATCGACGGTCTGGAGCACGTCCACGGCGTAGTGGGCACCTGCCTGGCGGATGTGCCTCCGCCGATTCGCGGTCTGGTGGGCATGCGGCTGATCGCGGAAAACTGTTTGAAACACATTCGCCCATGCCTTTACACAGCCCGCGAGGCTCGGGGAGTGATCGAAATCGCGCAAGTGCTGTCGGACGGCGTGCCGCTGGCGGAACGGCCCATCGTCAGCCTGGGCTACACGGCAGTTAGTCCGTTACGCTGGTCCGCGGTCGCGTTGGGCGTGTTTCGCGAAAGCTCGGGGTACGGCATACCGCTGATGGTGAACTCGGAACCTGGAGGCGGGGTTACTGCCCCTGCCACCTTGGCCGGCGAACTGGTGCTGGCCAATGCCGAGGCATTGAGTGGCGTGGTGATTTGCCAGGCGCTGGAACCGGGGCGTCCGCTGGTGTTCAACCTGGGCTTCGCCCACATTATGGACATGCAAACGGCTGTGATGCGCACCGGTGCGGTGGAAAACGGCCTGCTTCAAGCGGCCGGGGCGGAAATCGCCGCGTTCCATGGACTACCCAGCGCCGCCTGGCTTGGCACGGAAAGCATGCTGGTTGATGCCGGCGCGGGAGCGGAAAGCGTTCTCACTGCCACGATGCATGCGTTGAGCCGCGCGAGCATCATCTGGGGCGTCGGCAACCTGGAATCGACGAAGTGCATATCGTTGGCGATGGCGGTCATCGGTAACGATGTTGCGGGGGCTTTGCGACGTGCCCAGCAAGGCATCCGCGTTGACGACCAGACGCTGGCCCTGGAGACGATCCGGGAGTTGGGCCATCGAGCGGCCTACCTGGAACATCCCCACACGCTCCAGAGCTTCCGCCAAGAGTATTACTTCCCGCACGTGTTCCTTCGTCGCGCGCGGAGCAAGTGGGAGTCGCGGGGGAGCCCGAGCATCGCCGACGAGGCCCGTGTACGCCTAGAGAAGCTGCGTGCCCTGCCAACGCGGAACGTCGTGTCTACCGCGCAGGCGCAGAGAGCTTCTGGACATCGAGAAGAAGTGGCGAGGATTGCTGACGTGACGAAATTCAATGACAACGGTCCGGCAATCGTGAACTGACAGGACGAGTCGGAAACTTCCACGACCGCGTACGACTCAATTACGGTCGGCCAGCCATCCATCCTTTGCGGCCACACCCGCGGCGGCGGCGAGATCCAAGTGCCGGAGAACCTGCGGGTCGTGACCGGCCCGGCAGAGTACGGGCATCCGAAGATCGAGACAATCTTCCCGATCGAATGACTGCCGGGTGCCCCAGATTGCCCAAGTTATCAGAAGATTAGCCGTTTAAGTTATCTGGAGGCGGATCAGTCGGCACATCGGCCGTCGTGGCATTCAAGAACGCAAGAATGGGCTTCTGCGGGCCTGGATTGCCCGGCACGACCAAGAGGCTGCCCAACGCCAGAGGCCGCCAGACGAACGTATACAGCGCCAAGCGGCCTACAGCCAGTTCGTGGGGTGTGATTACGGCGTCGCGGTGTCACGGGCAAAAATCCCGTTCCCGCTCCCACTGGTACGCGTTTCTCACCCTGACGGCGTGTTTTTGAAAACGAGATTGTGGTAGGGAAATGGGATCTCGATGCCTTGGTCCTGGAAGCTCTTCTTTGCCTGCTCAAATAGGTCGCACGCCACCTGGTTCGTAACCCCAGCATCTGCACACCATGCCTGCAAGGTCAAGGTCACGCTCGATTCACCGAGCGTGGTCAAGGGGCAACCCAAGACCTCCTGAACACTCGGATGTTGCTTCGCCAGATGCACCAGAATCTCGCGGGCCTTCTCAAGATCGGCGGCATAGGCGATACGAATTGGCACCGCGACCATCATGCGCCGATCCGTCGAGGTCAGGTTCACGGTAACTTGGTTCGCCATCAAGGAATTTGGCACAACGATGCGGCGATTGTCTCCCGTCCGAAGGATCGTGTATCCGAGCGTGATGATTTCGACCAGGCCCGTTTCGAGACCCGTTGGGGCATTTACTTGAACTCGGTCCCCCACCTGAAAAGGTCGGTAGAGCAGCAAGGTCATCCCCGCGATGAGATTGCTGAGCGTGTTCTGTGCCGCCAGACCGAGGACAATGGATGCGATGCTGGCTCCAGCCAACAGTGCCGTGCCAATCCCGCGTAGTTCTGGAATCAAGTGCGCATACAGCAGCACGGCAGCGACATAGATCACGGCGCGAATCAACTGGACGATAAAGGGGGCCGCCGTGCGGTCTACGAGCCCACGGTGATCCCGCTCCATGGCTTGATAGACAATGCTTTTCAGCAGCCATCCCACCCCCCACGCAGCCGCCGCGAAGACGACGGCGTAAAAAATCGCCCCGCAGAAAGCACTCGGGTCGAGAAGTTGTTGCTCCAGGAACTGCACAAATCCGGCCATCGAATGATTCTCCTAATCTCGCGTTGTTCTTCACAGAAGTCGTTATGACAAGTAACCCTTGGCCACCGCATCCCGAATCAGGTCCTCTGCGTATTGCCCCAGTAGCGGCGATCCGTCAACCACGGAGCGGTTCCGCGCAAGTACTCGGTCAGACGTGACGGCATGGTCCAACCACGCACGTCCGCCAGCCAAATAATTGTGCAACAGAGGCTGGAAGCGGTCCAACGCCGCTGCGTAACGGGCCTCGGGCGTCTGCCGGGCCTCGAACTCTTCCCATAACCCACGGAACTCCGTCGCCTGGTCCGATGGCAGCAGGCCGAAGACCCGCTGGGCCGCCTTCTGCTCCCACTCAGCCTGGTCCAGGCAGGCTTTCTCGTCGTAGGCGTAGGTGTCGCCCGCGTCGATCTCCACTAGGTCGTGGACCAGCAGCATCTTGATGACCCGCAGCACGTCTACTTTCGGATCGTCGGCGTATTCCAAGAAGAGGATGGCCGCCAGGGCGATATGCCAAGAGTGTTCGGCGTCGTTTTCGTAGCGAGACTGGTCCAATAGCCACGTTCGGCGAAACACCTGCTTGAGCTTGTCGATCTCCGTCAGGAATTGGATTTGCTGCTGGAGGCGGGGGGTATTGGGCATCGTCCTTACCTGGTGTGGCTGCGTTCTGCTGGCGTCCTTGATTCGTGAACATCTGCAATCGCGGGAAGATCGTACGCGAGCGAGGACCGGACTGCTTGCCTCTCAACCGCACCTACCATTCGCTTCCAACGCGGCGCGAGAAATGGAGGATTCGTCAATCCACGCCGCGCGTAGACCCCTGTGGCTTTCGACAGATCCAAGTTTGCCATGATGACCGCTTCCTTGTGGTTGTCGGCCAGGCCGAGCACTCGCTCATCCGGCCCAACGATCTTGGAGTCGCCTGCGGACCACAGGCCGTCTCCCTGGGGGCCCACGGAGTTGGCGAAGACGTAGTAAATGGCGTTCTCGAAGGCCCTCGCGACGATCCCGTCGCTTCCACCGCGTTTCTGACGCGACACGGCCAGCGAATCCATCCCGGCATTGGGGTGGAAGAGGATTCTCGCCCCGGCCATGACCGCCAAGCGGACCAACTCGGGATAGCGGCGTTCGTGGCAGATCACCGTGGTCGCACAGACGCCGTCGATCTCGAACAGCGCCACTGCATTACCTGGCGCGAATGCCTTGCGGTCCATCTCCGTAAGGTGGCACTTCGCGTAGCAATGCACCACGGCCCCCTGTCGATCAAAGACTACAAGGCAGTTGTACAAGTTCCGGCGGCGAAAGACGGGCGAGCCTACCAAGACGTTCATCCGAAACCGAGCCGCCATCCGGCTCACGATTGCCAGCGCGCTGGCGATCTCGGCAGGCTTCAGCCGAGAGAAATCATAGGCATAGCCTGTGGTCGCGCATTCGGGCAATAGTACGGCATCGGCTCGGTGATGGGCGGCCTCGCCCAGCAGCAGCTCGATCTTCGCCAGATTCTCGGCAATCGTCGGGGCAAACTTCATCTGTACGGTAGCCACGCGCAACTCATGGCGAACAGTTCCCGGGCGTTTCGGTCGCGTGATGGTGTGAGCCATGCTCAAGTTTTCCAAGGCACTCGTTGACTTCTACGGCTTACCGAACCGGCACGATCAAGTCCGCATGGGACTTCACGAGCCATTTGAGCCCAGGGCGCATATTCGATAGGTTGCCGTTGTCATCCACTCCGTTCGATGTCCAAGGCATGATGCCCTGCCAGCCCTTTGCGAACGCATGTTGATAGTTTTCGGCAATCGACTGGTTAGCACTGCCCTTGGCCGGGCACTCGCCAATGATGCAGGGCTTGGCATCCATGCCGTAGTCGGCTGGTGAACGCTCGAATGGGCTTCCGAACCAGGGTCTCACCCAGTCGTAGTAATGGATGTTGTAGAAATCGACGTGAGCGCCCGGCTGGAGCGCTCCGAGCGATTTGTCCGCATAGAAATTGCCCTCGAACTTGCTGCTGTTATACTTCGGTCCGGCTCCCTCGCCCTCGCACACCAGCACCTGGCTGCGAGCGTGTACGGCGTTGGCCACGCGCGCAACGAGATCGAGCGCGTCCTTTCTGGCCACCTTATGGTTCTCCCAAGTCCAAACCAACTCGTTGCCCACGTCGATGGAAAAGAACCAAGGGTTACTCTTGTTTCGCTCCACAAGTGGGATCGTATAGTTGTCCACGAACGACTTCCGTCCTGCGGGCCTGGAGTACATCCGCCTCCATGCCTCGGCGTTGCGGTTGCCCGGTTTTGAGTGGTCGAACGAGATCAGGGCCAGCATCAGATAAACGTGGTTCTCTTGGGCGATCTTGAAGAGCGTGTCGAGGTCTCGCCAGAACGCCGGGGTCGGGGCCGAGACGTTACCGTTGGTGTCAATGCCGGGCGATGAATTGTCACCGTTGCAACTGATCCAAACGCGGGTGGCATTGACGTGGCTCTCCCGCAGCTCACGGAAGTGCGCCCGCCACCAGGCGGCGTCGAACTTGTTGCCGAACTCGTTCCAGTTTTTCCATGGGGTGTTCGCACCCGAAATCCAGATGCGTTTGCCATTTACCTGGAAGTGGTTGCCCTTGACCGTGATGCGCTGCGCAGAGGCAAGGCTCGCGACTAAGATGAATAGCAGGAAGAACGTGAATGTTCTCATAGGTCAGGTCCTCGACATACGGAAGGTCCAAGATCCACCAGATCATCGAAGTGGAATGGATGATTAACCCTTCTCGCCGCTGCGAGCGGACCCTCGTTTCCATCGCACGAACTTGCCGATCTCCGGGTGGGCCAGGAGCTTTTCCAGGTTATTGTAATGCCTGCCCAGCTTCTTTTCATCGGGCACCAGGTCGTGGATCGCCCGGTGGCACGACTTGCAAACCTCGATTCCCTCATGCATTTGCTCCCGCGTGTACCGCTTCTTAAACCACTTGTTGCTGTGCAGCGTCCGGGGAATGAAGTGGTGGAATTGTGGGCCTCCTCGGATTGGCAAAGTTCGCAAAGCATCTCACTGCCGTTCACGGCTTCAGCGCGTCGGGTTCTCATTCCGCCATTACGCCCCGAAGGCTTGTTTCAGGGCGTTGAGGTAGGCTGGGCCGTATTTCTCCTCCGGCAGAAGGTACGAGCCTTCCGTCCACTCGTTCCAGGCGTTGACGAACACGGCGGGTGGATGCTTGCTGTCAGCGGCCACGAAATCAGCGGCGAGCTTGCACAGTCGTCCGAATCGCTCGGGCGTGTTTCCGACAACGATGGGGCCGTAAGGATACTGGGGCTTGGCAAAGGGGAATGGTACGTTGTGCTCACAGCGTGGCGAAACGTCCCAGCCCATCGTGACAACCGGGCAGTGCGGCAGAGACGTGGTAGCCATGGCCTTCCAAGCCTTACCGTGAGCCCGGATGAGGTCCTCGTAATCCTGCGTCAGGTTGGGCAGGGTCTTGCCGCTATCGGTGATGTTGTACGTCCTGGTCGAATGGAAACCGGCCTCCTGGCAGGTGCCGACCTGCAGCGGGCTCCAGACCGTGGCGTTCCAGTGGATCGGGGGTAGGTTGGCCCGCTGGAGCCTGCCGTCGATCCCAGCAAGAACGGTCTTGGTCTTGGCCGGACCGCCAAGCTGGCCGATGAGGTCCGAAGGGACGAAAACGCTGAAGAACAGGCGGTCGCCGACAGTCCAATAATTGGGCTGCCGGAAGTAGTGCTCGATGCAGTAGTCGATCGCGCGGGTCAGGTCTGCGGGCGAGTGCCGCATGGGGAGCCAGGAATTCCACGGCTTGTCGTAGGGTGCGGGGAAGTAGTCGCGCCAGGGGTGGTTTGCCCACATTAAGGCGAACTTGAGGCGACGGCGGTTAGGGGCTTTGAGGAAGCCGTTCTCCAGGGCCTCTTCCATGAGCTGGACGCCCGAGTACCAGTACCAATCGAATAGGAACACGTCGATGCCATAGTCGGCGGCCAGATCGATCTCGCGCTGCGACCACTTGGGGTCCGACTCGTCAAAGAAGCCCCACGAGGGCCGCAACGGCTGATAATGACCGGGAAAGTGTGGCGGAGCCGTTTTGAGCAGTTCCCACTCGCACCAACCGTAGCCGTGCCAGGCGTCCATGTGGTCGTAGCGGTGCCACAAGGGACAGTAGATGGCGGCAACCTCGGCCCGGTGGCGGGAGGCGGTCGCATTGTCGGCCCCTAAGACGGCTGGCACAACCCTGGGAAGGCCGAAAGCCGCTCCCGTGGCTACTGCTCCACGGATAAGGTCCCGGCGACTGATAACTTTTCTTCGTGACATGATAGGCTGCTCCTGATGATCAGATCCGGTGGTTCAATTTCCTTGTAGTTACCCGCCCTATGGTCACTTTCCGGCGGACCGCTTGAAGAACTTCACAATCACGGGCGGCACGTCATCGGGTACCCTATTGAGTTGGCGCACCGGGAGAGGACTCGGCTTTGAATCCGGCGGTCAAGAAGAGGGCCAATTCCTCGCCTGTCTTCTCGTAATATCGGCCCAGGTCGTGCGCAACGCCCTCAAGCACGTGGTAGCGAAACGGGTACTTCGCCTCCTCCAGGTTCTTAACCACTGGTTTGTGCCGGGCATAGGTCATGTCCTTGTCCCCGACGACCATCAACAGGCGCACGCGACCGGCCAGCCGGCGCAAGTTGTCCGGTTCCAGTTGGGACGGAAGGTTGCCACCGCGCGAACCGAGAGCCGCTGCCCACGACGCGGCGGCGGAGAAGAGGTCCGGATGTTTCAGCGCCAGCCAGACCGCACCGCCCCCGCCCATCGAGAACCCGGCGATGACCCGTCCTTCCCGATCGGCCCGTGTGCGATAGGTCCGATCGATGAGCGGGATCAGTTCCTTGGTGAGCAAGGTCTCACCCATGATCTTTTGCTCTGGCCGGTCTCGGTATCCGCTCATTCCACCGTTCGGAAAAACGCAGATCACCGGTGGGGCCTTCTTCTGGTTTGCCAGTCCTGCGACAAGGCCCGAGAACCCGGCCGCATCGGAGTTCTCGTTGCCTCCCGCACCGTGCAGGAAATAAATCACGGGGTAGCGCTGGTCGCCCTGGGTATAGCCGGGCGGCAGGTAGACGTTATAGCCGACCTCGGCCTCCATGGAAGGGCTGCGGAAGGTGCCATGCTCGACGCCCGGAACCCTTGGGCCGTCCGGATTATCCCATTTCGTTTCCCTTCGCGCCTGCTGCGCTTGCGCCGAAAGACCGACTAGGGACAAAGCGACCGTACAACTCAGCAACAACATTTTCTTCATGATCTTGGACTCTTTGGATTGTCAAAAAAATGGGGCCATTGGTTAGCTTCGTTACGGTTCTTGCCGTTGTCAAGCTCCTCCAAGAATCTTCAAGAACACTGGATGCGGCAGCCGGCGACCATGGAATGCCGTAGTAGTTCTCTGCCGGCCGAAGGCTTGGACGAATTAGACCTTGATGTTAAGAAGAAGCTGGCACCTGCCCACGGGCACTGGAGTTGTAAGAACCTGGCATCTGGTGCATGGCAATCGAGCAAGCTAAAATCTCCCGTCCATCCTCGCATTGGCCGCATTGGCCTCGACTATTTTGGCCGATGCCGAGCCGGCAACTTAATCGCGCTGTAGAGCCCGCCGCCGCGCTTTCCCGACCGCGCAGTCCCCGGAGTCCCCCGGCGGAATTTCTTCCTACGGTCGTGCAGACTATCATCGAGGGCTTCCAGCCGGGCCGCCGTGATGGCCAAGTGGTGTGAATGGACCGGAACTAAAGTACCCCACACCAAGGCACCCACAGAGTAACGAGGCGACGTCGACGATGAATATGGCAATCGTATGCCGGCTCGGGGGAGTCCAAATCCTTCAGATCCTTGCCCTCGCGGTCCTTGCGGATCCGCTCCGGCGTCCGGCCGCACTTATGGGTTTTCTGTCCTCACACGCACGAGGCAGACTCCGTTGGACGGCAGTTGCAACTCCAAGGTGTCGCCTCCAACCTTGATCGCTGTTTCCTCGGTCCGCTCGAGGTCGTTGGCCGCGTCGACCCGATGGATTTCCACCCGAGCGCCGCCCTTCCACGGCAAATTGCGCAGGGCTAGGACCAATTCTCTCGGCTTACCCTTGAAGTTGCTCGCCAGCAGCGTGGCGGACTGCTTATCGTCCGACATGCCTGCACAGATCAAGACCGGCCCGCCCGGCGGTAATCCCTCGCACGCTACACGGTTCGGGCACTGCATGAGCGCGCGGAAGCTCTTGAAAACGTAGAACACCTTGGTCGGGATGCCGAACTGGCCGAACATGCTCCAGGGCGAGGTGTCCGCCGAATAGAAGTTCAGCACGTCGATGGGCTGGTCCTGGAGCCTCAATAGCACGTCGGCGCAGAAAGCCGCCCCTTCGGCGCGGCACGAGCGGGCAAACCATTCCGGAACGCCGGTGTACTCCTTGGGATTGCCGGGCCGCAACCCGCTCCAGGTCGTCAGGTAGCGCCATTCATTCAAATGACTTTCCGTCTGCTTGAAGCCGTACTCGTCCAGGAGTTTACGTGCGGTTGCGGCATCATTGGCCAAATATTGGGGTTGGCCGTAATAGGCGTGCCACGATAAGAAGTCCAGCGGCACCCTTCTGTCACGGCAGAATGCGAGAAATGGCTTAACTAGTTCGCTTTTGATGTTGGTCGCTGCCGGGCCACCTACCTTCAGCGTGGGATCATGGCTCTTGATGGCCTTGGCCGCGACCTCGTAGAGTTGTAGGTATTGCTCGCGCGTGCCCGTCCACATGAACCCGGCCTCCGGCTCGTTCCAGATCTCCCAGTAGCCGATGTTGTGCCGGAAGCCATTAGCCCAGCCCTCGTTGTAGTGGCGGATGATGTTCACACACACCTTGGCCCATTTCTGGTAGTCCTTGGGCGGATGGTTATGGTAACGAGTCCAAGGCTCGATGCTCTCGCCCAGCCGATAGACGATTCGCGACTTGTTCCTGACGATGGCGGACAGGTAGTCGTCGGTCTTTGCGAAGGTGTAGTTCTTTGGGTCGTCCGCCTCAGCGTCGAAGATCGGAAAGATGGTCGAGACGTCCACGGCGTCGGAGTAAGGCCAATGAACATCGTGCAGCCGCGTCCAGGGGAAGCCGGCCTCGGCATGGTAGCCTTCCAGCTTGGCGTTTTCCCCATAGGCATACGGGCCGTTGCAGACGCCGTGCAAGGATTTCATCTTGCCCGACGGCTTGGAAAAATCGATGGTGACGTCTCGGCGTGGTTCCGCCGAACTGGCTAATCCGCAGGTCCAGCACGCCATGATACAGCCAATCAACACTCTGCTGTTCATGCTGAAGTCTCCTGAAAGGTTGGTGTTCGTATGATAATCCAACGAGCAGCTCGCGTCCAATGTTGCTGAACGTGCCACTCGGCCCGGGATTTGCTTCGAGAATCGAGCGGTCCTATCCTGATACTCACGCCGGCTGAGAACTGCATGCGCAAGGTCGGCTTGCACGGCCGGTCAATCATCCTTACTGGGAGCGCCTCGATGTCTCGAACCATTCTCATCCCTCTTCGATTGCTCATTCTCATGTCGTCGGTCTTGTGGATGGCCAATGTTCGCCCCGGTTTGGCCCAGGGCCTGCACCTCGTTTCGCCGGGCGAAGGGCAATTAGTGCGAGGCGCGATCACGTTTCGGGTCGCGGTCGAAGACGCCACTTTGCGCGACCGACTCATTGCAATCATCTGGCGCATGAACGGGCAGGACCAGACCGGCCCACTGACCGTGCGGCCTTATGACTGGCGATGGCACTCGATGTTGGTCTACGATGGGCCTGCGCTGATCGAAGACGTTGCGATCGACGCACAGGGCCGCGTAGCGCAGCGGAGCCCCACCCCCCGACGCGGAAGATGATCGACGGCACGGTCGAGACCAGGGGGCGGCGGCTATGGTAAGATGGTTGGTACTGCGAGCCTGGGTCGGTTTCAGGCTCGCTGCAAATGGGAAATGTCAGTTCAAGATAGCGTTCGATGTCGGCAAGATGGGTTCAATTGTCGAGGGACGCCAAAATGCCGAATTCAAACCCGAAAAACGAAGGTTCACCGCAGATCAGCCGCCGCGAAGCGCTGGGGGCGACGCTGATCGCAGCAGCGACCTTGGAACTTGGCGGACTCCGCGCAATTTCGGCCGAAACCGCGTCTACCCCAGGCGCCCTGCCCATGGATCCTGATCTGGCTGCCTACCTCAAAGGCCCGGGCGGCAAGCTAGAGTATTTTCAGGATTATGTCGGCGTCGGCTCAAACTACCGCGGCGACAAGGTGAAGCCCTGGGAACTCAGCGAGGAAAAACTCTCCGCCGCCGGACTGACGCGGGAGACCTGGACCCTGGACGTCATCAGCGACGACGGCAAGCTCCTCGATAATCCCCGCGCCAGGGCTGCCGGCAACGCCATCACCTACGCCGACGTCCTGCGCCTGGCCGAGCAGCGTCCGGTGCGGATTCTCAAGACCCTGGTCTGCCTGGGAATGGACCATGCATCCAGTTGCGGGCTGTGGGAGGGCGCGGCGCTACGCGATGTGCTGTGGCTGGCCAGGCCCAAGGGGGCGATCCGCCGCATCGCCTTTCACGGCCTGAAGCCCGACGATCAGGCCAAGCAGGAATGGTGCAGCAGTTTGCCGCCGGCCCGAGTGTTCGAGGACCCACCCGGCACGGCTCCGGTGATGCTGGCGCTGAAATACAACGGCCGATGGCTGACGCCTCGGATGGGCGGCCCGGTGCGTCTGATCGTGCAAGAGCACTACGGCTTCAAGAACACGCGGCACGTGCGGCGCGTCGTATTCACCAACCAACCGGCGGCGAGCGACGATTACATCAAGATTGGCCAGGATGTCGAGAGCCCCACCAAGACCATCGCCATGGTCCCGAAGGTCTGCCAGAAGGAACCGCTCATGTTCGGCGGCCAGGTGTTGGTGGGCTTTTCGGGCCTGAAGACGGTGCAGTACGCCGTCATTCCCGACGATCGGCCTCTGCCGGACAAGGATCCTTACCTGCTGTCCTTGCCTTGGAAGGACGGCATGGTGCTGCCGTCGCCGCCCGCGTTCGCCGCCTCGATTCCCGGCGGGGCACGGAACGTCTTCGGCCTGTCGGGCGACGGAACGCCGCTGGAGTGGCCCATCCCGAGCTTCCTGGCCTATTGGATTTCGCATCCGGTGCGCGACCTGAAGCCCGGCAAGTACAAGGCCTATGCCCGGGCCGTCAACCGCCACGGCGACGCGCAGCCGCTGCCGCGTCCGTTCGACGCATCCGGCCGCACGACGCTGAGTTACTGCACCTTCCGGCGGCACTGACCGCTTCCGCCTCAGATCCGTCCAGGCTGACGTCCGATCCGGCCGGCAGGGCGAGCCGCGACGCGCCCAAGAGCCAGGTTCGGCAAGACATCGGCGGCGAAGAACGCAAAGGTGATTCCCGCTGAAACAAGAACTCGCCTGCGCTTTCCGTCACCAGACATCCGGCCACTCGCCGTCCAACACGACCTTGTGAGCGTTCAGGACCCGGCGAAGATCGGCGTCCATCGAGGGGCCGTCCTGTAAGGGTGCGCATGTTGGTTGTGCACAACGCTCGATCGCCTTTGCCAACGTGACGTCGAAAAGAAAAGCGGCAGGACAGAGGCCAGTCTGCGGGAGCAAAGCCGCTGGACGGCTCGGGGTCTGGACATTATGTTACACAGGATGGTCGGCGACGGTCGTCGGCCCAAAGCCAACGGAAAAATCCCGGATTAGTGAGAAAGCCGGGTATACTCCTGGGAATTGCTGACGGCCGTCGTCAGCGTGAGGTCATAATAGGCCATGTCGGGAGAACGAAGATGCGCCTGTCAATACGGACAAGTTGGATTGCCATCGCTTCGGTACTGATCCTGCTGCTTCCCCTCGTCGCGGCAGCCGTGCCCGTCGTCACGGTCACCCCCAACGCCGCCAGCATCGGGCGCTACGACATCTACGAACTGGCGCTGACCTGCGCAGGCGCGTATCCCAATCCGTGGGAGGATGTCACGATCGGGGCCGTTTTCACGGCACCCTCAGGCAAGAGCTACAACGTCGGCGGGTTCTACGACGACGCGAAAACGTGGAAGCTGCGTTTCGCTCCGATGGAGATCGGGGTTTGGACCTGGCAACTCAGCTTCGACGACGCTGGCGGCAAGTACGCAACCAACGGCAAGTTCACCTGCGTAGCGTCCGGAAACTCCGGCTTCCTGAGGGTGCATCCCAAGAACCCTTATCGCTTCGTGACCGAGGGCGATGGCCAGGTGTTCTATCCTCTGGGGTTTAACTGGGGGTTGTCTAAGCCCTATGTGGGCCCGGATGGCAAATTAGTCGAGCCAGCCCCGCTTTCCGAGCAGAACTTCCCCATCGGCATCCACTCCCAGCCCACCGCGCTGGGCGATGCACTGCTGTCGATGACCAACGCGGGCGACAACATGTTCCGGCACAACAGCATACTCGACGCCTTCAATTTCTTCGGGCTCCAGGGCCAATTCAACATCAACAAGACGGGGAAAAATCGGTACGACGTGCGCCAAAACCAGTTGTGCGACGGGTTCTGCGCGGCCCTGCACCAGGCGGGGATGAAGTGCGTGATGACGTTCTGGCCCGGCCCCGCCGATCGCGTGCCGAAGTACGACTTGTCCGATCCCGCCATTCGCCAAGCCTGCCTGGGCTACCACCAGTACCTGATCAACCGCTACAGCGCGTACGTGGACATCTGGGAGCTGGCCAATGAACAGAGCGACATCCCCAAGAGCTATGGGGATGCCGTCACCGCATATATCCGCGCCCACGATCCCTATGTCCACCTGATCACCGTCAGCTATCCGCAAAAGACATGCGAGCGCGACTTGGACGTCGCCTCGCCCCATCGGTATTCGGGTTCCCCCGATTCGCAGATGGACTCGGATATTGCCAACCTGGCTAATACGTTCCACAAGTTCCGCCAACCGATTATCGTCGGCGAGTTTGGCGCCGGCGCGGACGTGGGCGGGTACGATCCGCCGCGCTATCGCATCGCCATCTGGACGGCGTTTTTCAACGAAATCGTCCTTCTCTCCTGGAACGGCGCCTACAAATCGGTGCTCGTCAACGGAGGGGGCGCCAATAATCAGTATGTCGGCTGGGAAGAGCGCGGCGAGTCCAAGATCCTGACGGATTTTGTTTCCGGCTTCAACCCGGAGGCCGTGCCGGTGACTCCCGCCTTGACCCCCGCCAATCAGGTGCGGGGATATGCGCTGGCCGGGGCGAAAGAACTCGCCGCCTACATCGTCCATGGCCCCAACCTGAACGCCGTGCTCACCGGCGCCACGCTCAAGGTCGATGTCCCTGCGGACCGTATGCAGGGGCAGTGGATCGACCCGGCCAGCGGCGCGATCCTCCAGTCCTTCACCGCGCCAGGCCGCGGCCCCCAGACCCTCGCAATTCCGCCCTTCCAGCGAGATATTGCCTTGCGCCTGCGGACTGACGCGCCCGCGGCCGTCGTGCAATTCGCTTCTGCCGTTTACAGCGCGCGGCGGGATCGGGGAACGATTGCCCTGACCGTAGAGCGTGGGGGCACGGATACCGCAAAGCCCCTGAGCGTGGCCTACTCCACCAGCGACGGTCTGGCCAAGGCCGGCAAGGACTATACGCCCGTCTCGGGTACATTGAACTGGGCGGCCGGTGAATCCGGTCCCAAGAAAATCGAGGTGGCGGTACTCGCGAGCCCGATGGTGCAGGCGGACAAGGATTTCCGCGTCGTCTTGAACAGGCCGACAGGTTCGGCGGTGATCGGCGCCGCAGGCACGGCCTTGGTGGCGGTCTTGAACACGGCCGTGAATGAAGCTGCCTTCGATACGCCCAACTACACCGTCCAGAAGGACGCCGGCACACTGAAGATTGCGGTAAGTCGCCTAGGCGACGGTCGCGGCCCGCTGAAAGTTTTTATCCATACCCGACCGGGAACGGCCAAGCCGGGCGCGGATTTCACCGCCATCCTCGGTGAGTCCCTGGGGCTGACGTGGGCCGACGGGGATATGACGCCCAAGACTTTTCCCGTGAGCATCCTCAATAATGCCAAGACGCCGGGAAACAAGTCCTTGGTGGTCGAACTCATTGCGGACGCCGCCCACACGCCGGGGTCGGCCACCGCCTTATACCGTCGCTCGGCCGTGGACATCGTGGATGGTTCGGTTCCCTCGCCAGGGTTCCTGAAATTCAGCGGTAGCCTCGGGCAGGTAGCCACCGGATATGGCGAAGCCGGACTCGCGTATTCCGGTCCGGCCAGTGGGGGCAGCGTGCGCATCCCCGTGTCGCGCACACAGGGAACCAGCGGCGCCGTCAGCGTCGATTATGTCACGACCAATGCCGGCACCGCCACGGCCGGTATCGACTATAAGCCGGTCAAGGGCACGCTCACTTGGGCCGATGGCGACACTGCGGACCAGTTCATCACGGTGCCCCTGATCAACGATCCCAACGACAAGGGGCCGGTGACGGTGGGGCTGAAACTGAGCAAGCCGATTACCGGCGGGGCCATCGTCAGCCTGCCGTCGTCGGCGCTGTTGACGATTATCCAGGGCGCGGAAGGCAAGTAGCAGACGCTATGCCCCGCCTACGCTTGGCTCGCGTTTTGCAGTCCTGGCGGGCAGAGGCGGCCGCCCGAGATCGTCGGCAGCGGCTACGTGGTCAAGAGCCTGGAAGCCGCCCTGTGGGCCTTCCACGACGCCAAGGACTTCCGGGAGGCCGTGCTGCGGGCCGTGAACCTGGGCGACGATGCCGACACAACCGGGACCGTCTTCGGCCAGCTTGCCGGGGCGTATTGGGGCGAGTGGGGGATTCCGGTAGAATGGCGGGATGGGCTGGCCCGCCGCGAGATGATCGAGAAGGGCCTGCAAGGGCTGTTGGGAGGCAACCAGTGATTGAAGCACACAAATTCCATTACCGACTGGGGCTCTTTACGCCACGATGCGGGGCGTAGGCGCGAAATTCACCTGCTTGCCGTCCGCTGCTTTGTTAATCCTCGTACTTGGGATCGGCTGCCGCCCCGCCATATCGCTGGCTGCCCAACCTCCTGGAAAACCACCGGCGCAAGCGATCCCTGACCCAACCGCCATGCTGGACCGCTTATTCGGCACGGATAGCCAGCAGGAGGAGAAAGCCCTGGCTGCGATCAAGATTTCACCCAAGGAAGAAGAGGAGTTGGGACGCACTGCAACACGGGCATATCTTGACTTTCTCAAGGAGCAGAAAATCCGCGTGGTCACTCGCGGTAAGGAGGTCGACTACTTGCGACGGTTGGTGGAAACTATTCGTCCTTCGATGGCCGAGGCCGACCGCTATCGTCGAATCACAGTCTATCTGGCCGAGTCCCGGTACTGCGAGGCCCGCTCGCTGCCTGGCGGCACTCTGGTATTCTTTCGTGGGTTGTTGGAGAGCGCGGAAACCGAAGCCGCCCTGGTGGGCGTGATCGGGCACGAGTTGTCGCACCTGGATCACAAACATACGTTGATTCATCTGCGGCGCATGAAGCTCATGCAGCAGAGCTTCTCGGCAGGGGCCGAGGGTTTTTCGCCAGACCGTCTATTCGCCGCCACCGGCATCATGGTTCGACTCTGGAGCCGACCGTTCCGCCCAGAAGATGAACGAACGGCCGACCTCGACGGCGCTCGCTGGGCTTACCAGGCCGACTACGATCCCCGCGAAATGGTCCGGGTGATTGCCAAGATCGGTGAACGCGAAAAGAAGCAACGGATCGCAACGCCCCCGATGTTCCGCTCCCATCCGCCGTCCGAAGAGCGCCGCAAGGCCGTGCTCGATTTGTATGTCGAACTCAAGAAGGCCAAGCCGAAAGACCATCTTTACGTCGGCAGAGAGAATCTTCGCCGCTGCGTCACCCGAGCCGAGGCGGAACTTCCTCCCTGATTCGCCGGGTACTGGTGCACGGCACGACTATATGCGAGAATGGCAGGACACGGACGGCACTCGGTAGTCTCACGGACGGTCTTCGCTTCGGATATTGTCTGCGTCGTGTGCGCGTTTTTTGGCCGCCATCTCCGTGCTCGAAAAGAAGCGATATTGGTCCTTTGCTTGTTCCTCATAACGTCCAGCCCGACCGGTAGGCCTGCCGCAGGAAGCGGTCGGCCTCGGGACAGTTGGTCGCCTTGAGACTGGCCGCATCCCACAGCAGCTTCTTGCCGGTCCGCAGCGCCACGTTGCACAGCAAGGCCGCCTCGGTCAACGCGCCGGAGTAATCGAAGTTGCAGGTGGTCGGGCCACCGGTCTTGCAGGCATTGATCCACTCCGCATGGTGGCCGATCGAAGCGGGAATGGTCTTCGCCGGGCGCTTGTAATCCTTGAACTTCTCTTCGGGCAGAAGCTGGTGCCGGCCGTAGTCGGCAATGAGCATGCCGTCAGCCCCGACGAACAACACGGCGTTGCCCCACTGCGGAATCTTCTTCTCCTTGACCCAATCCGGGTGTGCGCCGCCGTGGTACCACGTGAGCGCAGCCGGCGGCAGGTCGTCGCGGGCCGGGAACTCCTCGCGAGCGATGGTCCAATGCGCGGTGCTGTCGGGATGGACCGGCCCTTCGGACTTGATGGTCGTCGGATGCCGAAGTTTCAAGGCCCAAAAGGCCAGGTCGCAGAAATGGCAGAAGAAATCGCCCAGGATGCCGTTACCGAAGGCCCACCAGTAACGCCACTGGAACGGCACGTAGGTCCCGCTGTACGGCCGAAACGGGGCAGGCCCGAGCCAGAGGTCCCAGTCGAGCGTCTTGGGAACGGGCTGGCCCTGTTTGGGAGCATCGGACTGCCGGCGGCTGACTGGCTTGGGCGGCCCGTCGAAGTTCGCCCCCAGCCAAACGTGGACGTCGCGGACCGGGCCGATCGCGCCGGCCCGGATCAGTTCCACGACGCGGCGGTAATTGTCTCCGGCGTGGATCTGCGTGCCCATCTGCGTGACCAGCTTCTTTTCGCGGGCGATGCTCACCAGCACGCGGGCCTCGTAGACCGTGTGCGTCAGCGGCTTCTCGCAGTAGCAATGTTTGCCCAGGCGCATGGCCATGGCGGCGGCGGGGGCATGGGTGTGGTCGGGAGTGCCCACCACCACCGCTTCGATCTGATTGCCCATCTCGTCGAACATCTTGCGGAAGTCGCGGTATCTCTTCGCCTTGGGGAAGCTCTTCACCGAGGCTTCGCAACGGCGATCGTCCACGTCGCACAGGGCGACGATGTTTTCGCTGGCACAGTTCCCGATGTCCCAGCCTCCCTGCCCGCCCGCGCCGATCCCGGCAATCGAGAGTTTTTCGTTGGGCGACTTCTGCCCGGCGATCGCCGGAAAAGGAAACACAGCGGTAGCCCCGGCGGCTGCCGTTGCCTTGAGCAAATCGCGACGGCGGATAGACGGAACGGATTGCATAATGGTTCTCCTCGCTGACACTTCGGGTTTCTATTTGTTGCGGGGGATTTCGCGCAGGTAGATGTTCTTGAACCAGAGATAACTGCCGTGGTGCTGGAGTTCGATCTGGCCGGTGGGGTAGATCGGCTTGTTGCGTTCCCAGTAATTCTCCAGCGTGACGTTGTCGACGACCAGTTCACCGTTGAACCACACCCAGACCTTCTCGCCGATCATCTTGATGCGGAAGGTGTTCCACTGGCCGATCGGCTTATCCATGTATTTCAGCGGGTCGTGCGGGTTCTCTTTCTTCACGTTGTTGTAGAGCCCGCCGGAGCCGATCTTGTTGTCCCAGATTTGTACCTGCGGCGAGCCGCGGAGGTAGATGCCGCTGTCGCCGCCCTTGCCGATCTTCCAATCGACGAACATCTCGAAGTCGCCGTAGTCCTTGGCCGTGCAGAGGTTGTTGTTCTTGCCGTCGTAGACCAGCACGCCGTCGACGACCTTCCAGTGTTGACGCATGGCCTTGTCGGCGGCCTCCTGCGCATTGGCCAGTTGCGCGGGGGTCATCTTCGCGCGGGCGGGCGGATCGGCCACTAGTGCCTTGTCACAGCTTACTTTTGGGATAGACCGACTTGAGTTTGCATCGGGCATCGTCAATTTTCATCTGCCAATCGACACCGCGTTGGGTACCGTTGACGTCGTCTGACCACGCACGAATCTGTTCGCGAAGCGATTTCAGATCACCTATTCGGCGATCCCCAATGGACTGACTTGTCATTGAGCTAAGTTCGTTCTCAGCAATGTTCAGCCAACTCCCGTGCTTGGGCGTGTGGCAGAATTCGATGCGGCGAACGTACTGGCGTGCTTTAGCTGGCGCGAATGCTTCGTAGAACGCACCTTTGGTATGCGTGTTCAGGTTGTCACTTACCAAAATCACTTTGTCGCACCTCTTGTAGCGACCGTCCAGCAGTCTCGCCATTTCGAGTGCCCAATCAACTTTCGTTCTCGACTGACGCGCGGTCGCCATTCGCCAACCTGCGAGGGGTTCCGTAAACATGAAAATACTCGCTGTCCCTGCACGCTCGTACTCATAATCGACGCGCCGAGGATGTTTCGCGGTAGCCTCGATTGGCTTTCGGGTCTCCTTGACCAACTGCACTGGCTGTTCATCCATACACAGTACCGGATGCGTCGGATCATACGGTTTTGCGTATATTTCTAACACTTCTTCCATGTTGGCCACAAATTCGGCATCAGCTTCCGGCGGAATGACCCAGTATTCAATCTTTCGATTCGTCATCCCGTTTTTTTTAGCGTACGCCGCACGGTTTCGTAACTGACCGCATCGACGATTTCCAGCTCAACAACCCTGCGAGCAAGCAGTCGGAGTGTCCAGTTGGCATAGCCTTTCGGTGGTGGGCCAAGGCGAGTGGCGATGATTTTCGCCTCTTGCTCTCCATCAAGTAATTTCTCGGTGGGCGGCTTGGCACGTTTCTTCCCTTCCAGAGTCTCTTGAAAACCGGATTCCACAAATCGTTGCCGAATTATCTCGACTGTCTGGCGACGACAACCGAAAGCCTCGGCAATGCGACTGTCGTTCCAAGCAGGACCGTCCGCATCCGCCTTCAACAATACCTGGGCGCGTCGCACCTTCTCGCCGCTGCCCTTAAGCTTCTTGACAACCTCCCGTAACGTGTGGCGTTCTTGTTTCGACAATCGTACGATATACATCTTCTGCACGGGGCACCTCCTTGTTCCCCGCACCTTCGCAGAAAAACCCCCAACGACCAATCCCAATTTTTAGCTGTGACAAGGCACTAGGCCTTTCCAGCCCGTCAGGTCCTTGCCGTTGAACAAGGCCACAAAGCCGGGCGGCGGCGTGTTGTCGGCCGCTTGCGCGAGCAGCGCAACGAAGGAAATCAGACCACAGTTCAGAACGAGTGTCCAAGAGACTTTCATGGGAGGGCTCCTGTTGTTGGAGGGTAATAGGCAGGCAGGCCATCAGCATAACACGCCGGAAGCCGGATTTCGAGCAATAACCCCTTTTGGGCCGAATCCAGGCGGCTTCCCGCAAAATGGCACGGGACCGACAGTTGACCCGCTGTAGCCCTTCACGGCAAATGAATGATAGTGGCGAGGCTGCTGTGCGAAGAAAGCGTTCATGAAACGAATCATGCCCTGCACCCTGACTTTCAGCTTGTCGCCAAGGGTAACGTGGTCAAGCCCTGTGGGCCTTCCACGACACCAAGGACTTCCGGGAAGCCGTCTTGCGGGCCGTGAACCTCGGCGACGACACGACCGGGGCGGTCTGCGGCCAGCTTGCCGGGGCGTACTGGGGCGAGTCGGGGATTCCGGTAGAATGGCGGGATGGGCTGGCCAGGAAGGACATGATCGAGAAAGCCCTGAGCGGGCTGTTGAAGATAGAGGGAGGGAAACCGTGACCATCTGTAGCTTGCACCGCTCTCCGGCGTCCTGCATAATAGCGTGTGTTTCACTACTTGCTAGCCGCTGCCGAGGGGCCTGCGATGTTCTCCCTTTCCCGCCGTAAGTTCTTGGAATACTCGATCCGGCTGGGCGGAGCCGCAATGCTTGCCGGTCCTTGGGCTGAGATGCTGGCCGTTGCCGCGGAAAAGCCCGGCGGCAAGATCAAGCTCGGCCTTTGTACTTACCTCTGGGGCAAGGACTGGGATCTGTCCACCGTGATCGCCAATTGCGCTAAGTCGAAGGTGCTGGCCGTCGAGCTACGTACGCAGCACAAGCACGGCGTCGAGCCGAGTATCAGCGCCGCAAAGCGGAAGGAAGTCAAAGAACGATTTACCGAGAGTCCCGTGTTGCTCCTCGGCGTCGGCACTAACGAGTGTTTTCATCACGTCGATCCGAATGCCTTGAGTAAGGCCATCGAGGCGACCAAAGGATTCATTAGACTCAGCCACGATTGCGGTGGCAGCGGCGTGAAGGTCAAGCCAAACGACCTGCCCAAAGGCGTTCCCCACCAGAGAACCACCGCGCAGATCGGACGTTCACTCAATGAATTGGGCCGCTTCGCCGCAGACTATGGCCAGCAGATCCGCCTGGAGGTCCACGGCGGCTGCGCCCGCTTGCCCATCATCAGAGAGATCATGGACGTAGCCGACCACCCCAATGTAGCCGTCTGCTGGAATTGCAACGATACAGACCTTCTCGACGGCGGGCTGGAGAGCAACTTTCATCTCGTCGAAAAGCGACTTGGGGCCACGACACACATCCACGAACTCGACGTCGGCAAGTATCCCTACCAGGATCTGATCTCGTTGCTAGTCAAGGCAGACTATTCCGGTTGGGCTCTTCTGGAATGCAGCAAGACGCCTACGGACGGCGTTACCGCAATGATTCACCAGCGCGAAATCTTTGAACGCATGGTCGCCAAGGCACGAACGTGACCAATCCACCATGATTGTTTTCATCCGCTACGCCCCGAACAGGCAGCCATTGGTAAGGATGCGATTTCAGGATTTCCTCGCTGCCATCCGCGCGGTGCAGCGGCAACAGGGCCGGCAGCGCCGATACCCGACTCCCGTCGTCGGTGGCGGCGGCAAATCAGGTCTTACCGTCGCCTGCCTGACGAACGTGACCTTCTGCGACGGCAGATCGTGGGGAACTCGTGAAATTCCATGGTCGTTAGCCCCAAATCAGCCGCGGCTTCGACTTTTGTCGAGCAATTTCTTCATCAGCCATCTTTGCCAACGCTGCCTCGCCTTGGCGCGTAATGTAGTACAGGTAACACGCCTTACCCCGCCGCGGCATATCGTCGCGTTCCCGTATAACCGCTTTAGCCAGCGTCAAGCGGTGCAACGACAGGCGGATGGTCGCCGTTGGAACGCCAAACTGATCGACCAAGCTCAATACGGATCGGCCACGGTGATCCACGAGCAAACGGAGGACATCGTTGTCGCGCATGCGCTGTCGGCCAGTCGGCGGCTTGGTTGCAGTTTTCTTGGATACGCTTCCCATGATTTTGCCCTCGTCAATCGGGTCGGCCCGAGCCGGTAAGGGAGAAAGGCGATAACGCCCGCCGACTCAGGCCGCTTGGTTGTCCAAGCGGCTACATGGAACAACCTTCCCGATGGCCTGATTTTACCATTTCCCGCGGGGGTGGGGAGCGGGCAGGTTTCGCGGCACGGAATCGGCGGAGAAAGCGGGCGATGAGCCCAGCAGCCCGCTACGCTTTCTTGCTTCGCGTCTGGCGGCCTCGGCGGGCGGGGGCGGCTGTTGGGCAGTCCGATCGGAAAATGCCCCAGCCGCGTTCTAGCGAGCTGTAGCGGGTTGCATGGGCGAAAGCGGCCTGGGCGATATCCGAGTGGAGGCGAAATGAGAAATACCAGCTATAATGCAACCTGAACCATTCAGCGGTATCCGCCGTGGCCTTGCCCGAGCGTCGAGGATTCTATGAACCACGTTGAACGATTCCGAGCGGTGATGAACTTTCAGGAGGTCGATCGGCTACCACGTTGGGAATGGGCCATGTGGTGGGACGAGACGATCGCGCGGTGGAAGAGCGAAGGCCTGCCGTGCCAGTTCAACCAGGTCTTCGACATTGCCCAATACTTCGACCTCGATCCTTACCAGCAGTTTTGGTTTTCGACGACCGACGCGACGATCGAACCTTGCAGCATCACGTCGAAGGGATTGTGTCAAACATAGACGACTACCTGAAGGTCCGTCCGCGGTTGTTTCCGCATCATGCACAAGCGATCGAGTCGATGCGTCCCTGGGCGGTACGGCAGGCCGAGGGCGAGGCGGTCGTTTGGATCACCTTGGAAGGCTATTTCTGGTTTCCGCGCACCCTGATGGGCTTCACTAAGATCAGCCTCGCCTTCTACGATCAGCCGGAGCTGATCCACAGGATCAACGAGGACCTGACCGAATTCAACCTGAAGATACTCGATCAGGTCGAACATGCGTGTATACCCACCTTCGCCACGATCGCCGAGGACGTTTCGTACAACAACGGGCCGATGATCTCCGAGCGACATTTCGATGAATTCATTGCGCCCTACTATCGCCGCCTCGTGCCCCGGCTCCATGAGATGGGTGCCGTGATCCTCGTCGACACGGATGGCGACGTGACCCGAATGGTGCCCTGGCTCTTGCGTGAGGGGGTCCAAGGCGTGTTGCCGCTGGAACGGCAGGCGGGCGTCGACGGGATGGCTCTAAGGGAGCAATTCCCGGAGCTCTGCATGGTGGGGCACTTCGACAAGATGACCATGAACAAGGGCGAGGAGGCGATGCGCCGCGAATTCGTGCGGTTGCGCCCGCTCATGGCCAGCGGCGGATTCATTCCCAGCGTTGACCACCAGACGCCGCCGGGCGTGTCCATCAACGAGTACCGGATCTTCCGCCGATTGCTGGACGAATACACCACGGGAGTTAGCCGCCGACCAGCTTGACGGTCGTCTGCGAGCTGATCCTCGACGGCATGGCCATGTGGGACGGATTGGCGCAGTTCAGACTTGCGCGGCCGCCCGGAGGTCCTTCATGTACTCCAAGGCCAGCCGGGTCTGCTCGATGCACGTAGTCGATGTCTGCCGGCTTTCCATCTTGTATCGCGGGATGGCAGAATTCCCAGTCGATGTAGCCGTCATAACCCGACGCCAGCAAGTGCCGTCGACATAGGCCCGGTAAGCGACCCTTCGCGTCCAGAAGCGATCGTCAAAGTAGCCGCCGGCCACCAGCATCCACGCCGCCGTCCGGCTTGCGGCGGAACTCCGCGTTGAAGTGGGAATGGACCTGGAGCTTCCCTGTGGCCCGGACCATCTCCCGGGCATGCTCGGCCGACTCCGCTTCCGGCTCGATGTTGATGTCCATGCACGCCTTCAGGACCGGCGAGCCAACGTCCTCGAATGAGCGAGAGCACGTCGCGATAATTGTTTACGATGTCGGGCCGATGGTTCTGCATTGCGAGGACAATCCCGTGGTCTTCTGCGACCCCGGCCAACTCGCGGAGGCAATCGACCACAAACCCGCGGCGGTCACCTTTCCAGTAACCGTACTGATTGTATCCGTAGGTTTCGTCATACGTTGCCAACCCATCGTGAATCGTAATCCCCCGCCAGGCGGCAAAGATTTTGCACAAGCGGTGCCCCAAGATCCGCGGCCAGCTTGATGCACTCCCGCACGTAGCAGATCATGGCCTCTCGTTGGACAGGCGCCGGGCTGGAAAAATCGCTGTTCGGAGAGATCGCAGAGATAGGAAGATCAAGATCCCCGGCCAGACCGCGGAGCCTCTTGCGATCATCGACCGAGAGGTCCATCGGCGCCGCATGGGGGCGCTCCGCATCCAGTTCCACGCCCTCCCATCCCTGTTGCTTGGCAAGATGCATCAAGGCGAAAACGTCCAGGGCCTCACCCCGATACCAGACTCCACGATACGTAATACTGTACAATCCGATCTTCATGGCTCGCCCTGTTAGTTGCCGAGATTGCGCGGACGATGCGTCAAAACGCCCAGCCATTGCGGTATTCGTGGGTGAAGGTACTTGTTGGCGCGGCGGAGGTTGGTGATCTTCAGGTTCTCGCTGTCCCAGACGAGCTTCTGGCCGCCCATGCGAACGAGATCGTGCCGAGCAGGACGGTTTCGGTCAGGGCACCGGCGAAGTCGAAGCTCGACCGCGTTGCCCCATTTCCTTTGCAGGCCGCGATCCATTCCTTGTGGTGGCCAATGGACCGTGGCAACGACTTGGGCGGCCGATTGTATTCTTTCATGCGTTTCTCGGGGATCAACCGGGGACTGTTGCCGCCCCAGCCCTCGACGAGCATCTTGCCCTTGTCGCCCACCAGCAGGATGCCGTCATCACGGTTCAACTCCCGGCCGTCTTCCAGTTCATTGGGACGCGGCGGCAATAATCCACCATCGTACCAGTGCAGCTTGACAGGGGGCATGCCGGCACGGGCAGGGAACTCGTAGTGTACGCAGCAGGCCAAGGGCAGCGTCTCGGCGAACACCGCGGTCGAACTTGCGTAGACGCATTCCGGTGCCCCAAGCTTCAGCGAAGAGAAGACGGGGGCAATGTCGTGAATCCCCATGTCGCCCAGGCCGCCGGAACCGAAATCCCACCAGCCCCGCCAGCGGAAAGGAGCGTAGGCCGGATGATAAGGCCGCCACGGCGCCGGGCCGAGCCACAGGTCCCAATCGAGCGAGGCGGGCACGGGCGGCTGCTCCTTGGGCCGCTCGATTCCTTGCGCCCAGTACAGCGGCATCTTGCCGCTGTGCGTCGGCCGATCGGACCAGACGTGCGCCTCCCGTCACTGGGCCAATCGCGCCGTCTTCGAGCCATTCGGTCATCAGTCGGTTGCCCTCGAAGGCCATACCCTGGTTTCCCATCTGCGTGGCGACCTTGTGCTCTCGCGCGGCCGTGGCCAAAGTACGGGCCTCGTAGACCGTCCGGGTGAGCGGCTTCTCGCAGTAGACGTGCTTTCCCCGCTTGATGGCCGCCATCGAGACGATCGCGTGCAGATGGTCCGGCGTGCCCACAACGACCGCGTCGATTCTCTTTTCCTTGTCGAGCAGTTCCCGGAAATCTTTGTATTTCGTGGCCCGTGGATACTTGTCGAACGTGTGCGCCGCGTAGCCCCAATCGACGTCGGCCAGCGCGACGATGTTCTGGTCGTTGACCTGTTCGAGGTCCCAGCCACCCTGGCCGCCGACGCCCACACCTGCGATGTTCAGTTTTTCGCTTGGTGGCGTATGGCCGGGGCCGCCCAGGACATGGCGGGGCACAACGCTAATTGCGGCAGCGGTGGCACCGAGTGCAAATACCTGACGACGAGTAATCTGGGTGGGTTTCATTGCTGGATCTCCGGGAGGGAATGGAACACGAGGCTCGCACGGTACTGAGTCTATGCTTGGCAGGACAAGTGCGTCAAGCATCGACTCGATTGGCTTTCCACAGCGACACGGCCACGCAGGGCGGGTCGGAGCAGCAAATGCCGCCCCAGGCCGCTGTCATGCCGTTGGGCTTGCCCTGCTTGTCGTAGGAGCCGACGATCCAGGTCGGAGTAGGGTAGATCAGGGTCTTGGAACCGATTGAGCGTTTCATGGATGGCCTCCGTCCTCTTGGTGGGGATACCGTCCATTGTCTCCCGTGGGACCGGTTGGTCAAGGGCCAGGCTGCACGTCCAATGCCCTGGTGCCGCATCCAGGCGATCGCGGCGGTCTCGGCCCGCTCGCGGATCGGCATGTGTTCGATCCTGGCCACGGTGCCACTGCCGTCCGGAGCCCCCGAGTCTACCCTGACTATGCTACCAATCCGCTGGCCGCGAGATTACACTACGGACTGAAATCACATGGGACCCAGGGCAGAGCAGAACAAAACCATCATGATCCGCAGAAACTCTCGTCACCTTTGTTTGGGTATTTTAGCGTTCCTGGCCGTTTCGGGCTCTGGCCACTGGGAAGAGCAACCCAAGATCGTGGACACCACGCCCGGCAAGCCGCCTTCGGATGCCATCGTGCTCTTCGACGGCGGCAGCACCGAAGCCTTTCTGAACGTCAAAGGCACGCCCTGTCAATGGCCGGTCGTAAAGGGAGCCATGGTCGTCCGGGACGGATTCATCGTGTCGAAGCTCCACTTCCGGGACGCCCAAATCCACGTTGAGTTTGCCGTGCCCGACGACGGTACGAAGGGCGGCGCGGCAGGCAACAGCGGCGTCTACATTTTCGGCATGTACGAGATGCAGATACTCAACTCCTACGACAACCCGGTCGAGCCCAAGGAGGCGGTAGGTGCTCTGTACGGCATATCGCCGCCGCTGGTCAACGCCGCTCGGAAGCCGGGCGAGTGGCAGGTTTACGACATCCTGTATACCGTGCCTCGCCGTGACGAACGTGGCAAGGTAGCCCAGCCAGGTGAGATCACTGCGATGCTCAACGGCGTCCTGGTGCAGCATAAGGCCCATTTCACTGAGAGCATTTCCCGATGGAACCCGTTAGTTTACCAAAACACAGCGTACACGGACAAGATTCGGGCGAGTATCCTCAAGACGGGCTGCGGTCCGCTCTTTCTGCAAGACCACCACGGCAGCCCCGTACGGTTTCGCAACATCTGGATCAGGCCGCTGGACGACAAGGCCAACGTGTTCAAGACAGAATGAATGGTGGGGAGTGGTGTAGTTGGCGGAATAGTTAGAACCGGGCCTATGAAGGCTACTCTTGGCCCGGCCCAAGACGTATCGCGATCCGTGAGGCCGGCGCGGATCTTGTCGATCACGAAAGGCCGGCCCGTGACCAGGGAAAGTGCCAGCGACGAGTGAAGCACCTACCCGCCTCACTCCACGTTGGCCCACTCACGGCGGCCTCGGCCCGCTCGTGGATCGGAATGCGCTCGGTCCTGGCCACGTGCCGCTGCCGAGCGAACGGCGGCGGACATAATGTCCAGGCCACCACCATACGAATCAAAAAAACATTTAACTGACTTGCGTGTCGGGGCTTCGTGAGGCTGTACCCGTAATTGCCTGGCGAAGATTGGCTGGCAATATGTCAAGGGAGGCGCGCAGGACTTTCGCAAGGAAAATCATCGGGCTATGCTGTACAGAATCTCAGACACCCCGAATCATAAGACCGAACGGGGCATGTGCCTTCAGCCCAAACAGAGATTTGGGTAAGTTCAACCACTGCACGGGGAGAACGAAACCATGGAGAACGATTCGTTCGACGTTTCAGGCGAAAACGACCTTGCACCATCTTCGATGAACGATTGGTTCTACGTTTCCGGTCCAAACGAGCTTGGGCCATTCTCGCAAGAACATTTGCGAGAAGCTTCTGGCCGGCGGGGAAATCGGCCCGGATACGATGGTCCGTAATCGGGCTTGGATGGATTGGCGAAAAGCGAGAGAGTGCCTTTCTGACGATCCAGCGAGAAGTAAGACCGCTTCCCACAAAGCGAAAGAGGGATTCAATGAAGTGATCTGCGGTCTTCTCGGGATAGGTTTTTGCTTCCTCTTGGGCCTCCTCTTGTATTGCGTTCCAGACTTGGATTTCCTGCTTATGGGTCACGGTCAACTGAAGTTGATCCCGCTTTTGTTCCTCATGGCCATGGTGGCGATTTTTCGAGGTTTATGGAAGATCCGGTTCAGGGATAGCGGTACGCGGCTACCTTCCTCAGTCGGCTCGCGCCGCCGGAAGGCATATTCCCGCCTTCGAACAACAGCCCCAAAACCGACGGACTCCGATTGCGCAGAAGAAAAAAACGCAGGCAAAACCGATCCGGCGACCGCGCCCGATACCCGGCGGAAACTACAACGAAGGACCCTTGTCATTGCCTCGATTGTCGTGGCCGTTTTCATCGCGGCTGTCGCGGTCGGAGTCCGGATGGGCGGCAATACGCCGCCTGTCAAGGAGCCGAAACAGCCGCCGGTTGAGAGCCTCTTAGAACCGATTGCCGGCAGTCCACCCGCCGCAGCCGTTGAGAGGGAGCCGCCGCATGGCTGGCTCGATGATCTGATTGTGGACACCACCAGTCCAGCCGCCGCGGCCGTTGAGAGGGGAAGCGCAGCGCACCTCAAAGGGAACTTGGATTTGGCAATTTCAGAGTACACGGCGGCCATCCGGCTCGACCCAAAGAACACCGCGGCGTATTACAACCGGGGCCTTGCCTACCGGAGCAAGCGCGAGTACGACAAGGCTATTGCCGACTTTACCGAGTACATCCGGCTGGATCCGAAGTCGGGCTGGGCCTATTACAACCGGGGGCGAACCTACTGGGATAAGCGCGAGTACGACAAGGCTATTGCTGACTTCACCGAGAACGTTCGGCTCGATCCAGAAGACAATTGGGGGGTGCTCCGGCCGGGGCGATGCCTACCGTCGAAGGGGCGACTTTGACGCGGCTATTGCGGACTTTAGCGAGGCCATCCGGCTTCATCCGAAGAACACATGGGAGCACGCCGCGCGAGGTAACGCCTACATGGTCAAGGGCGACTTTGACAAGGCCATTGCGGACTTTAGCGAGGCCATTCGGCTTGACCCGAAAGACGCCGACGCGTATTTCAACCGGGGCCGTGCCTACGAGAAGAAGGGCGAAACCGAAAGGGCAAGGGCGGACTTTGACCAGGCCAAAATACTGGGGTACAAACCCTAGAGGCGGCGGGGCGGCCACCTAGACGACCAAGCGGACCGCGGCGGTGGCAAATGGCGGCGGAAGTCACCCAACCCTGACGACATTCGAGGAGCTTTCCGACAAGGCTATGGGCAACGCGGCCTAGCAGGAAAACGCGAAGCGGATAGAATGAAAGCCGGAGGCGGGAACCTCCGGCTTTATTTATTTCGTGCCGTTAGGGCGACACGGGCGCTCGAGATACCGCCATTGTACGCCCCTCGGTTCTTTTTGCAAGTGGCGGACATATCATGGGCGGCAACTGGAAATCACGGTGGGAAGCATTTTGGAGATGGCTGCATCGAATTGAGATTATCGATAGTCTTGCGGAGATTTCTCTGCCCAAAATGGCCATTGCGTTAGTTGTGGGAGGAGTGATGGGAATTTGGTCATATCTCGACAAATTGCCTGGATACGCAGTTGCATTCTTTGTTTTAGCTGGATTCGTCGGGCTTATCTGGGGCTGGAATGGCCTACTGTGGATGAAGGGCCAAAGACGGCAAGTTAGCGCCGGTAGAGAACAACAAATGGATTCAACGCCTGCGAAATCAGGGAAATCGCTTGGCGACGAAGAGGCATTGTTAGGCGACTGGTTCATCACGAGCACGAAGCATGATTATATAGGCGTCTGGTCGTTTTCTGCCGATCGCAAGGTCAAGAATACGTGGTATAAGTGCGATGCTCAGGACAAGGATAGGTTTTGTTCCCATAGCGCCGAGGGCCGGTGGGCGCTCGCGGAAGCAGAAATTCAAATCACATGGGATACGCCCGCCCATCGGGACACTCTCCGGCTTCCGATTACGCCGGCTCGCACAGTAGGCGATTCCTGGGCCAATGGAATTGACACCTTGGAAGCCAGAAAATTCTATGGTTCTTAAAGGATCTCCACTAGAGGTATACATGCTTGTTTTCCGTCGAATCCACAAAATTTTCGCGCAAATTCTGCCGGTTCTTCCCGAGGTAAATTCATGGGCAAGTGTTTTTACATTCTCGCGACGGGCTTTGATGATTGGGCGCAATCGGGTCAGGGGCATCCACCTTCTACCTTTCGCGTTTGCCCCTGGCCGGACTCGGCCAGGAAGGAATCTGCCTCTTCGGCGTCGCATCTCTACCGCGTCTGTGAAGGGGAAACGACTGCCCCGTTGGCCCTCGCTATCGGCAATGCTTGGTCTCCGTTGTTGCGAACCCACTGGCGGGTCCATTCGACCGCTTCCAGACCGACACCGACGTTGGGCGTGGCCAGGAAAATGATCCCCGCGATCCGGCCCGCCTTCAACCACTGGTAGCCCAGTTCCACCTGCCGTTGCATGATGGCCACCGGCAGAGGTTTGCACTCGTGGAAGTTGTACATGTGGCAGCCCAGGTAAAGCTGTTTGTCGGGGGCGATCTTTTCCAGGGCGGCGAAATTGGCCTTCAAGTGCTTCAGATCATCCGGCCGCCATGTCCACAGGCAGAGTTGATCGACTTCGGCGATATGAGGCCGCGCACCCTGTTTTACCTGCCCGGTGTAGATCACGGCCATCAGCGGCAGTTTCCGACCGATGACTTGCCGCTGACGGAGTCCACGCAGTTCCATTGGGCTGAGCGATGCACGAAATGGGCGATCTGGCTGTAGCGACGACAAAGGATCGGCCGCGTTGCCTTCGCTCGGCTCGTGGAAGAAATCGTCGAGGATGAAGCCTACCAGGTTCTTATTCTTCTCGGCCAGCGAAAACGCTGCCTCGCGTTCCACCTGCGAGGTGCCTCCGCCTGCCGCGACCAGCGACCAGTACACTTGGTCCAACTTGCGAAAGGGCGTATAGTAGGCGTCAAATGGCGGCGTCGGCTTGCCATCATAACACACGAAGATCATGTTCTTCAGACCCATGTGCTCGGCGGCATCGACGGGCTCTATGGTTGAGACCAGCTTCATCGGGCGGAGGAAGCCAGCGTTGTAGACGCCTGCGGGATGCCCCCAAATCCAAAGGTGATCGCGAACGGTGTCTGCCTGTGCGATAGGCCCTGCACACGAGAGCACGTTCGTCACGGCCAAAGCCGCCATTGCCGATAGGTTTCGCAGAATTACCATGGCAGTCTTCACTGCGCCAACTTACGGTTGAGCGGCGCAGATTTGCCGAACGGTCGCCGAAGCCAGCCCGGGCCGCTTGGCCGTAGCGTAGCAATCGCTGGCGGCCATCCCATTGGCCACATTCTACCATTTCCCCACGAGAGCGAGCACCTGCCAGGCTTCGCGGTCCAGATCCGGCCGGGAAAGGACGTTGGCCACCGCCGAGAGCCGGCCGGCCGTCGCCAGAATCCGACGTGCGCTTCTTGCCGCCACGTTGGCGGCCTGGACGGGCCGGACCGCATCCTTTGGCCAGTCCAGTCGCCAACGCGTCAGCAGGGTTCTTTGAGACCGTGGAAGGCCGGCACACGAGCGGCGCCAACCCCGCATAAAGGATGCCCGCAGCCATCGACATGGCCGGATTTGATCGAATTTGCAGTGGGTTCTTGCCAGCCATCGGCGTTTACCGTAAGATCGCGTTTCGCGGTATCAAGATTCCTATCAGTGGAGAGCAATTATGCGTCTGTCAGAAATAGTGATTGCGGCGGTGTTCGGAATTTCGGCTTCGCTTGCCTTCGGCCAAGCGGCGCGGGCGGACTCTGCGGATGGGCCGTATAAGGTCATTAAAATTGCCAAAGTCGGGGGCGAAGGCGGCTTTGATTACGTGGCTGCGGACCCGGATACCCGCCATCTATACGTGGTTCGAAATGGCCAGGGCGGGCGCATTTCGGCGTATGACATGGATACGTTGAAACTGGCGGGCGAAATCCCTAACGTCAATGGCGGTCATGGGGTGGCCATCGATCCCAAGACCGGCCATGCCTTTTCCAGCAGCAGTCCGGTGGCAATGTTCGATTCCAAGACTTTGGCGGTGATCAAGACCATTCCGGTCAAAGGACGCCCAAACGGGATTTTCTTTGAACCGTCCACGCAGCGGGTCTATGTTTTGAGTCATGGCGCTCCGCATGTGACGGCGATCAACACCGTCGACGGAACCATCGCGGGCACGATTGATCTTGGCGGCGCGCCGAACAAGGCGCTCCCGACGGAAAGGGGCATGCCTACATTTGCGTGGAGGACGAGGCACAGGTTGCCGTCGTGGACTGCAAAGCGATGAAGACAACCGCGCATTACGATCTGGGCGCTAACGGCGGCCAGCCGGCGGGCTTGTCTATGGACCCGGCGAATGATGTTATCTTTGTCTATTGCCGGGCCGCGAAGAACTGTCTGGTTCTCAACGCCGCGAATGGAAAACTCCTTGCCACCCTGCCAACTGGTAGCGGTGTTGATGCGGCGGAATTTAATCCGCAAACCATGGAGTCATTCTGCTCATCTGGCGATGGAAAGCTGACGGTGATCAAGGAAACAAGTCCCACTAGTTTTGCGGTGGAGCAGAACGTAACCACAAAGCCTGGGGCGAAATGTTCGACGCTGGATTCCAAGACGGGCCGGATCTATCTGATCACGGCTGAACGCGGCGCGACACCAGGGACACAACCGGCCGGTCAAGGCGGCGAACGGCGAGGCGGAGGACGGCGAGGCGGAGGACGTGGCGGACCCATTGTGCCGGGTTCGTTTACCATTTTGGTTGTCGGAAAATAGTTCTTGCGAAGCGATTATCCCTCCAAGGCCCCAGGAGGTTTCGGCCTGCCTGGGGCTTGCTTTTTGCGCATTACGTTTTGTAGTTGGGCATCGCCCGCCAAGTCCGCGAGCGCCGAACCCACGGCCCCGGCCGGGCTGCCGCTGGCCAATGGGCAAGGGCTTGCATTTCCCGCTCAGACCGGCTTTAATCATCCGGATCCCTTACGGACAGACCATTTTTTATCACCCCACACGGAGGACAGAATTCATGGCCAAAGCCTCCACCCCAAGAAACCCCTGACCAAGACCGAACTGCTGGCCAACATCGCCGCGGCCACGGAAGTGCCCAAGTCGCAGGTCGCCGCCGTGCTGGAGGCCCTGGGCGCCCAGATCAAAGCCAGCCTCAGCAACAAGGGCGCCGGCGCGATCACGATCCCTGGCCTGGTTAAGATCGAGAAGAAGAAGATCCCGGCCCGGCCGGCCCAGAAGGGCGTGCCGAACCCGTTCAAGCCTGGCGAACTGATGGACCGGCCGGCCAAGCCCGCCTGCAACAACGTCAAGGTGCGGGCGCTGAAGCTGCTCAAGGACATGGCGAAGTAGCGGCCAGTTGATCACACAAAGACCTCGGGAGGTACTCCAAGCTCCTCCCTCGCCTGGCGCCAGTCCGATTCCTGATGGCCGTGGGTGCCACCGGTTTGCAGCCAGATCGCTTCGGCTCTCGACTTCACTGCAGCGTACAGTTCGTCGTGAACACTCCTACCAGTTGGGTCCTTCCGAAGAAGCGCACGTACTGCGATCCGCTCGTTTTCCAAAGGATGGGGACGCGCTGCGTCGGATGTTTTCGGATAGTCACGCCCGGCCTGGGTCTTGCTGACGGCCTGGGTCTTGCTGACGGCCTGGGTCTTGCTGACGGCCTGGGTCTTACTGACCGCCTGGGGCTTACTGACCGCCTGGGGCTTGCTAACTTTAGGTTTCTTAGCCATTCCAACATCTCCATTTCTGGGTTACAACTTAAGCTAACAATTATCGCCCCATCCGACCTCTTGAGCAATGGCTTGGCACTTCCGCTCGACGATGTGTCGTGGCAGGTTGGCCGCAAAGGCGCGGACTCGGAGGGCTACGATCTAGCCGCGCTTCAGAAGCTCAAGGCGGCCGAGTTGCTTCGTTGGCCGGACGCTGACCATGAACGTCCCGCCGCCGGTCGGATAGAAGCCTGGCAAATGCCCCCGATCCAGACGGTTTGAACCGGGGGCGTTCAGTTTATAACCGACCTCGGCCACGAACCAGTTTCGGGTTGGCGGTCAAAATTGCCATGTTCCCTGAAATAACCGCAAGAACCGCACCATGACTAAAAAGAACATCGTCCGCCGCATTGCCGACGAACTCGGCCGCACGGAGCTGGAAACCAAACCGATCGTGCAAGAGACGCTCGACGCGATCATCAACGTCCTGGCCGCGGAAGGCCGCGTCGAACTCCGCAATTTCGGTGTCTTCGCGGTGAAGAAGCGGAAGCCCAGGCGGGCTCGAAATCCAATTACCGGCGAGGAGGTCATGGTCGGCGAGCGTGTGACGGTCACGTTCAAGCCAGGGCGGGTGATGGAGGAGCGGGTGCCGATGGAATGCAGCAACGCCGATGAAGGCGTGGTTGCGGAGGCGGGAACCAGACCGAAACAACGCTGAAGACAGCGTCGGGAAGCCAACGACATTCGTGGACCGAATTCTCAAGCTCGACCGCGACGGCTATTGGTCAACCCGCTTGTACAGGCCGAAATTCTGCTCAGCCAGGGTCTTCATGAATAGCTCGTTCGCTCCTTCGGCCGCGCCGGGGGCGATGCCGATCGTATAAATCGAGATCCGCCGGCCGCGATTCGCGCCGGAAATGGCCATGATGATTGCCGCCGGTTTGACGATCTTGCCGTGGTTCGGGTCGCCATCGGAGAGCAAATAAATTGCTTCGGCGTCATAATGAAAGGCCACTTCCAGAGCGTCATAGGTAGCGGTACTGCCCCGCGCCGAAAGCCGATTGATGAACCGGTACGCGTCCTGCTTGTTCGCCCGCGTTGCGATTGCCAGATCCTTCCGCCACGGCCAGACCTGCGTGCTGAACGCGACCAATCCCAGACTGGCGTCTTCAGGCAGACCGACGACGACGCTGGTGAGTTCGCGCTGGGCCATTGCAAGCCGTGGGCCGGCCATGCTGCCAGAGATATCGATCACGAACACCACTCGCCGAGCGTAAAGAGGCAGCCCGTAGTACGAGCTTCCGCCTTGGGGGGCAACAACATTTCCCACCGGCGCGACGGCATTCTCTGGAAACTTAAATCCCTCGGAATGCTTCCTCCACCACACCTGCCACGCCTTGGCGTCGCAGTCGAAATGCTCGTGCGAGATCTCTTCAAGGTAGCGGACGACATCGCCACGGACCTCGCCGTCGATCTTCGGCAACAGGGCGAGTAGAGCCTCGACCGACTCGGTCGTGCGGAAGTGGATCATCGCCTGAACCACCGCGCGGCGGCAGACGAAAAAGTCGGCGAAGCTTTCTTGCTGGGATAACTTCTTCAGCGTGGCGAACGATTGCACGTCGGCCCTGAGCCCCAATTCGTCGGCTACGGCCGCGACGATCAGCGTGCCATCCTTCGACTTCGCCAGCCAAGTCTCCAGGAACTTCCGTAGCCGCTCCTGCGTCTCGGGGAGATCAGAGGCCAGCAGGACGGCAAGCACCGGCACGGCCGTGGGGGAACTGTTCTTCTTGGGCGTGGCGTCGCGTTTGAGGTTTTTCAGCAGGAAGTCGCCAACCTGGGCGTCGTCCTTCCAGCCCAACAGCGTTTCATAAGCGGCGCGACGGACGTTTACTTCCCGATCCGCCAAGCCCACCTGCACGGCGAGCCGTGCGCCTTCCAAAGGCGGGAACTTGGCGAGCTGCCCGACGGCGTCGACACGATCCAGGGGCGAGCGGCTGTGGAGTTGCCTCTGGGTGGCCCTCGATTCCGGCCGCTCCGGCTTGGCGGTGTCGGGCATCTGGGCAGCGGATGGCCCGGCACCAAGTACCAGCGAGATCGGCGCGATCAGAAGCAATTGGGGGAGCCGCATCGGCAACTTTCGTAAAGGCGTAATTGATTATCTCTCGGGGCGAAGGATTGTCAATGTTCGGTCATGTACCAGATGCTTGCCAATGCCAGCCGCGACCGCGAATCTCGTCAAGCAGTTCCTTCATTTTCTGCCCGCCAACTTTGCCGCAACCTGGCTCGTAATGTAATACAGATACTTCGGCCGACCCGGCTTGCCTTTTGAGGCGTCGCTACGTTGCCGAGTAACCGACTGCGCCGCTGTCAAACGGATCAGCTGGTTGCGAATGGCTGTTTCGGTAACGCGAAAATGGGCGGCCACCTCGGCTATCGTGCGGCCGCGCTGATCCTCAAGCAAACGGAGGACATCGTTGTCGCGCATGCGCTGTCGGCCAGTCGGCGGCTTGGTTGCAGTTTTCTTGGATACGCTTCCCATGATTTTGCCCTCGTCAATCGGGTCGGCCCGAGCCGGTAAGGGAGAAAGGCGATAACGCCCGCCGACTCAGGCCGCTTGGTTGTCCAAGCGGCTACATGGAACAACCTTCCCGATGGCCTGATTTTACCATTTCCCGCGGGGGTGGGGAGCGGGCAGGTTTCGCGGCACGGAATCGGCGGAGAAAGCGGGCGATGAGCCCAGCAGCCCGCTACGCTTTCTTGGATCGCGTCTGCCGGCCTCGGCGGGCGGGGGCGGCTTGTTTGGCCAGGCTGGACACATAGGCCGCCAACGGGGTTCTTGCGAGCTGTAGCGGGCTGAGTGGGCGTCGGTCGCCAAGGACAACACGGGCCTGGGGGTATGCTGTTCGATCAGGAAAACCGGCAAAATCAGGGCCGGTTGGCCTTGCTGTCGGCGGCGCGTATGGCTCCCGGTCGAATCTCGCCCTCGATCGCGGTACATTGAAAGCAGTCACGAAGCGTGCCATCGTGACGCAGGAGAGAATCATGAATCCACTGTCCAGGATGGAAGACATCGACCGCGTTGTTGACATCCTCGCCCGAAGCCGTAGCCTGTTGTTCATCACCGGGGCGGGAATCTCGGCCGATTCCGGTCTGCCGACGTATCGCGGGATCGGTGGGCTCTACAACGCCGAGCATCCGGAGGAGGGCATCCCGATTGAAGAGATCCTCTCGGGCGAGATGATCCGCAGCCGCCCCGAACTGACCTGGAAATATCTCGGCCAAATTGAACAGGCCACCCGGGGAGCACGATTCAACCCTGCCCACCAGGTCATCGCCAAGATGGAAGCCCACTTCGAGCGGGTCTGGACATTCACCCAGAATATCGACGGGCTGCACCGCCAGGCGGGCACGAAGAACGTCCTGGAGATCCACGGCAGCCTGCACGATCTGCTCTGCACCGGATGCGGGTGGCAGCAAGCAGTAGCCGATTACGGCGCGCTGAGTCTCCCACCGCGATGCCCCCAGTGCCGGGCGATCCTTCGGCCTGGGGTCGTCCTGTTCGGGGAAATGCTATCTCGCAAGACCGTCGAGTCCTTGTACGACCAACTGGATGCCGGTTTTGATGCCGTCTTCAGCATCGGCACGACGAGTGTCTTTCCCTACATTGCCGGGCCCGTCGAAGCAGCTCGCCGCCGTGGCTGGGCAACCATCGAGATCAACCCCGCCACGACGCGGGTCTCCCGGCTGGTCGATATAAAGCTCTCAATGTGCGCTGCCGAGGCAATGGACGCCATCTGGACGCGGTATCAGACGCAGATCAATTAGGGCGACCACGGCGGCCTCGGCCCGCTCGTGGATCGGGATGCGCTAGGTCCAAGCCACGGTGCCGCTGCCGACCGTCGTGGCGTGCAGCGTCACGGCGTCGGCCAGCTTCTCTGCCAGTTCGTCGTAGCAGCGAGCGAAGGCCAGGATGGAGCACTGTCTCGATCGTAGCTCGCAATCGAGTTAAATATTTAACGTCACTAAGCAATCGAAAGGATAAGTAAGCTGGCAAAGCCGATCGCCGCAGTATTGCCGGCATCGTTTCACCAGCCGGTCTCCAGTCTCTTGTCTCCAGCCTTCGCCTTGAGATTTGGTGAAAGGAACCGTGGGACGGGCAGGCGAATATCTTCGCCTTGCCCGCCGCCACTGGTTCAGGGATGTCAGTCGTAAACTTCCCTCAGCCGCACGCTCCTTTCCTCCGGCGAGGAGAAAACGCCTCGAATGGGTCCAGCCAATGCGTTGCCATTTTGAGCAGCAGCATCGCAATCGTTTCCGCATCGTAGCCAGCATCCTCAAAAGTCCTCCGCGATAGCCGCTGGTCTTGCTGGTGCCGACAGGGGATTGGACGACACGGGCCAAATCTTGAGGATCTTCTACGGAGAGGAGTGCGAAAGGCAGCGCCGGTTGGACCTTGGCCGACGAAATCAAGGAACCGTTCAGATCGGTGCCTCTGCGGAGGGGCATCCGCCCTCGGGGCGAAAGCCCCACGACGCTGTAGCATCGATTCTGAGCGATTTAGAAAATCGGCCGCCCAAACAGCCGCGGCCAGGGTGAGCCGGCGTCTGTGAGGCTCTGGCGGCCTTCAACGGGCACGCCTGTCTAATGAACGCGCCGTGTCGAAAATTTTCCCTTTCGTCACTCAAAAGGTATCTCCAAAGGTATCTCCTAGCCCAAGAAACGACAACGGCCCCTGGTGGGGGCCGCGTTGTAAGTCACTTATAATAAACGACTTAAAAATAGTGGGCGTTACAGGATTCGAACCTGTGACCTCTACGGTGTGAGCATAGCGCTCTAACCAACTGAGCTAAACGCCCCCATCATGAATTATCGGCTGGCGGACCCGCGTGAGGATCCGCAACCGGTCCGCTGGCGACAGATCCGACAGGTTCAACAGGCGGCGGCTCGAACTTGGGCGCCGTGGCCTCCTCATAAAACGAATCTTGGACTCCCTCGATGCTCCGATTCACAGAGTGCGTCGTTTCACGAGCCGCCGATTCAATCTCGTTGCGAATCCCGTCCACGCTCTTCTTCAAACGCATCAACTGCTTGCCAACGGACGCGGCAACTTCCGGCAAACGCTCACCATACAAGAGAACCCCGAGAATTGCAAGTATCAGAAAGCCTTGAAGCCCGAAAAACTCCAAGAACGCCAGCGGCAGGACCATGACCACCACCTATCGCAATCGCCTCAGCTTTTAAGGGGCTGGTCGTCGAGCTTCTTGTCCGCCGCCTCGATCTTCTTCGCGGCATCGTCTTCAGGAGCGCCTTCCAGGCCCTTCTTGAATTCCGTTACGCCTTGTCCGAGCGACCGCATCACGCTCGGCAACCGATTGCCGAACAGCAATAACGCAATAACCCCGATGATCAACATGTCTTGGGGTGAAAACCAGGCGAAGAGAGACATAATAGGGGGGTATCCATGGCAGGTGGGAAAGGGGGGTCGCATTCCTTCCCCCTAACGTAAGCGGAAGGCAAGACCTAAATCTATTTTACTCGCCAGATCAACGCTGTCAAAGGCCCTTTCCATACACCGGCAAGAACCGGTAGTAAACCTCCAGGCACATCGCCCCCAGGGCCGTGCTGTAAATTCGGCCGCCGTAACCGCCCCAAACGGAATCGGGATCCCAGGAACCGGCCAAGGACCCTGCCTTGTTCTGTAGACCCACCAACTGGGTGGCAACCGCCGTATTCCACCGCTGCCAACCATTGCCCTGGAATTGATGCATGACGAACGTGCCATAATACCAGTAATAAAAGTTCGTCGGCCCAACGCCCGGCGGGGAACTGAGCAGGAAGTTGGCTGCCTCGTCACAGGCCGGATGATCGCGTGCGATACCGAGGAACTGCCAACAGAGCATCGCTTCGGCCGTCATGGTGCGGCTGGGCGGTTCCGCCGGCCGATAGGACGCCAAGCCGCCATTGCCGTGGGATACGACGGATTGCAGGTAGCGAATGATGCCCTGCCGCGTCGCCTCCGGTATATGGATCCCTGCCGTCTCGGCACTCTTCAAGGCCATGAACTGCCAACCGAGCTGGCTGGTGTCGCCGGCATCGTGCGGCTTGTATCGCCAGCCGCCGCCGTAGGGATCTTGGGCGGCGATCGTGTAACCGATGGCCCGGCGTAGCGGCAGTTCCAGTCGCCGTTCGCCGGTCATGCCGTAGGCCTCGCCCAAAGCGAACGTGGCAATCGCATGGCAATACATGGCGGCGTAAAGGTCGGCCGTGCCCGACAGACAGCCTTCGGCATTCTGGGATTGCAGGAGGAAGTTCAGTCCGCGGCGAACATTTTCCGGATAGGCGCCGCGGAGATGCGTGTTGCCGTTGCCAAGCATCGCCAAGAGGGCCAGGCCGGTCATGCCGGTATCGGCGTCGGCCCCGGCGTTGGGGCGGCTGCGGCCATCGGGCGTGGCCTCGCGCCCGGCCTCGTTCCGCCGGGCTTCCCAGCGGCCGTCTTGGCTTTGATGCTCGGCCAGCCACTTGAGAGCGGCCTGTACGGCGGCCTCGGTTTGCTGGCTGCCGCCACCGGCCAAGGCAACACCGACGTGATCGCCCGTAACACGCAGTTTATACGTCTCCGGCATAGGGCTTGTCCCGACAGCGGCCGCATAGGTTTCCGGCATAGGGCTCGCTCCAAGAGCCATGGCTGCTTCTGCGGCCAGGTTCCCATCAGCAGTCGCATGGGAAACTACTACCATCGTCGGTGCCTTAACGTCCTGCGCCGAATTCGGCATCTCAGGCGGATTTGGTGGCGCGGCAGTCAGCGCGGCGGCGACCTTGTTCAGCTCGGCGGCATGGGCCGTACTGAAGTCCTGTAAATACTTGCCTGCCGCTTCGGCCATCTGCCACCCGGAAGCCACCGAGGCCGTGGCCGCCAATTGCTTCAGGGTCTCTTGCGCTGCTGCAGGCCGCGCTGCTTGCGGCTTCGCGACCGTTTCCACAAGTGGCGGCTTTTGAAGTGTAGACGGATTAACCGCCTTCTTCACCGCCACGCGATCCTTGTCGGCCGGGATTGCTGTCAGCGGCGGATTCTTCGCTACTACGGAGCCAGCCGCCGGATCGGTTCCGCGAGTCTGACCACGTTCTGCCCCCGTCGGACCGTCGACCAGGGCAATGCGCATGAACTGTTCCCGCGGGGCCGGGCGGTAGCTGGCAATCTGCACGGTCGCGGCATAGCCGGTCAACAGGGCATGGGCCAGAAACGAAAGCAACACGCATTTCTCCAGCGAACGGCTGTGTCCCCAGCGCGTCCAGAGGAGTACGACCAGCGTGATCGAGAAAACGATAGCCCCAACCAGCCAGAACAACATGAACCGGTCGAGGCTGCACAGGAAGGTCCAGATCGCTCCCATGTTATTTCCGCATGGGGGTGAGTCGTACGGAGACTGCAAGATCATTGATGCCGGCCTGCTTGCATGCCGCAAGCACGTCAGCCACCTGCTGGAGTTCGCCGTGTCCGTCGCCGCGAACCAGCACGCCCAAGGTCTTCGCTTGACCCCGGGCCGTAGTCAGCCGAGCGGGCAGTTCCGACAGCGTTACGTTGGCCCCGTCGAGCGTGATCGTGCCATCGCGATAGACGTTGATGGTCTTTTGCTGGGCGGCCGCGGCGAGTTTGCCCTGATCGGCCACCTGCGGCACCTGCAAATTGATCTGCCGTTCGTCGTCCAGGAACTTGGTGTTCAAGACGAAGAAGATGATCAAGAGGAACATGACGTTGAGCATGGCCGTCAGGTTCAGCACAGGTTGCTCGTCGGGATGTGTTTTCAGAGGCATGGCAAAAACTCAAAGCACGAAATTCAAAAGAACGTGTCAGCCACGAAAGAACGCACAGAACACGAAAGAATTCTCTTTACGATCCTTGCGTTCTTTCGCGGCTAGATTTGAATTTTGAATTTGTTTCGGATTTCGAGATTCGGATTTCGGATTTGTTATTTCCTTTAGTCCTAGGCGGCTTCCCGCGTTGCCGGTCGCCGCGTCTTGTTCTGTCGTACGCTGCGTTGCTGCAACTCCTCGGCCGAAATCAAGTTCACCATTTCCTGGGACGCCGCGTCGATATCCATGATCAGCCGATCGATGCGACTGAGGAAGACGACGTAGAAGATCGAGGCGGGGATGGCCACGGCCAGGCCACCGGCGGTATTCAACAGGGCCTTGGCGATGCCGCCGGCCAGCAGTTCGGCCCGGCCCAGGGCATCATGCAGCGCGATGGCGTTGAAGGTCTGGATCATTCCCAGCACGGTTCCCATCAGTCCCAGGAGCGGCCCAACGTTGGCCACGCCGTAGAACACGCGGAGGTAGCGTCGCAGGTGGTTGGCCACACGCTCGCCGTTGTCGATCGCCGCCTGCTCGACCTCGACGCTCGGCCGGCCCCACTTGCGGACCGCTCCGGCAAAGACCTGGGCGATCGGGCTGCCATTCTGTTGGCATAGTTCCAGGGCCTGGGCACGGTCCATTTCGCCGCTGCCGATCTGTTCCAGCATGCGCGTCACGAACGGTTTGGGAATTACCCGGCTGCGGCGGAGACTGATCGCCCGCTCCAGGACAAAGGTGATGACCAGCAGGGAACATCCGGCCAAGGCAATCATCAGCGGGCCGCCGTCGATGAGCACCTTGACCAGATTGCGGCTGGAAATGGGGGCCGAAGCAGGCGCAGGCGAGCCGTCATTATTCGTGGCGACCGGCTCCGGCACGGCCGCATCGGGCGATTCCACCGCGCCGACAATGCGTGTGCCGAGGAGCACGAATACCATCGCGGCAAGAATGCGCACTTTGTATCCAGCCCCGACAGATTTCATCTGGATTGCCGATCTTAACCGCGTTACCACGACTTGCGTAGCGTAGGCATCCTGCCTGCGCAATTTCAAGACGCAGGCACCCTGCCTGCGAGTTCGCCTTTATCATTTTCGTACTGCGGACCGGCCCACGGTGAGGGAAAAACGGGGGCGGCAGACCAACAAGGTAGCAGGCACGCTCCGCGTGCCGTCCGCCAGGAGCGATGGGATTGCCGAAAAAACCTGCGGTTGGGGCCGCATGGCGGACGGCACACGGAGTGTGCCTGCTACCTTGCGGCGGTAAAGCGACAAACCCCAGGTGTCGCGATCCGTTCGGTTCGCGGTACCTGGGGCTGCGTCCCCTTACTCCGCTAACGGTCGTCGGTTACATCGGTGGAGGATTCGGATAGCCCGAGCCCGGTCCAGGATTCACGTTGCCCACCATGTGCAGGTGGTCGTGGTCGATATAAATTACTTCTTGGCAATCCTCGTCGACGGTGGTGTACGGAATCGGCCAGCCAACGTGGGTAACTTCGGTAAAATACACAGTACACTTGAAGTGGACGTGGTGAACCTGCACGGGTCCGACCATCGGCATCACGCGGGGCGGATCGATACTGTCCTGAATCGGCTCACAAACGATACGGACCTTGTTCCGCTGCACTTCGTGGAGGAAGGGAAGTCCACCTTGTACCGGCCGGGCTTTCTCCAGTCTGCGCATGACCTCGTCTTCCGACGGGGCGTCAAACCCGACTTCCGGCGCCCCGGCCTGCAACGGACCGAGGATTGGCGTGCGATCGTAACGCTTGTGATTCCAGAAGGCGTCTTCTTCTTTCTTCTGGAAGTAAGGCGAAACTGGAATCGGATAGCCCAGGGCGCCAATGTTCGGGCCCAAAATGACCGGGCCGCAACCGGTCGACGATAAAATCGTGGCTGCCAACAGGAATCCGGCCGAAATGTATGCAGATTTCTTGCCCATCGGTGGGTCCTCGCCAACAAAGTAAACGGTGACACTTTTAATATCGTGTTAAACTCTATGGAACTTGCGGGTTTTTCCGATCGCAGAGAAAGTAGCGAGAATTCCGGAGGTATTGGGCAGCGCGAAATCCTAGTCAACCCACCCGTTTAGGTCATTTCAGCACTTCTTATTCGAATTTGTTTAGGATTTCCGGGCACCATGTCGGGCACCATATACTCATGGTCGTGATCGCGGATTCCGGATTTCTTGTGCTCCAGGTATACTGATCATTTTCTCCCATCGATCCCTTCCAAGGCCCCTCCCATGACGACTGCTGCTCTCCTGAATCTGGCTGACTTTATCCGTGATATTCCCGATTTTCCCAAGCCGGGAATCCTCTTTCGCGACATTACTCCCCTGCTTCAGTCGCCAGCGGCATTTCAGGAAACGATCCGGCAGTTGGCCGGACCGTTTCGCGGGCAGGGAATCGATTTGATCGCGGCGGCCGAGGCCCGGGGCTTCATTTTCGCGGCCCCGCTGGCCTTGGAAATCCACGCCGGGCTGATTCCCATTCGCAAGCCTGGGAAGCTGCCCGGCAAGACGCTTTCGCACACTTACGATCTGGAGTATGGCACCGACACTTTGCAAGTCCACGCCGATGCCATTATCCGTCCGGGCTGCAAGGTCCTGATGGTCGACGACCTGTTGGCCACTGGCGGGACGATTGCCGCCTGCTGCACGATGATCGAGCGGGCCGGCGGCGTCGTGGCGGGCTGCGCCTTCGTAATCGAGCTGGTGGGGCTGTGCGGGCGCCAGCGGATCGCCCAGTACCCAACCGTAAGTTTGATTCGGTATTAGGCAGAGCGCATCGGCAGATCCACCACGGTGGCCGGTCCCCAGGCCGAATCCAGGACGGTGCTGGGCTCATGGAACTGCCGGCGAAGATAGGCCAATGCCACGCTCACGCCGAAGCCGGGCGAATAGGCCGCAGACGTGATCTGGCCGGTCGGTTGGCCGCCGTGAGTCAGTTCGCCGCCAGCACTTGGAACGTCGGCCGTTTGCGGCCCGGTGAGAGGGCCGAAGTGAATTCCCGATAGGACCTTGTTAACCGCCCCACGGCTGTCGATGCGAGCGACAATTTCCTGCCCCAAATAGCAGCCCTTGTTGAAAGAGATGGCCTTTTCGTTCCGCCCGACCTCCTGGGGCAAAGTTTTCTCCGTAATATCGATGCCGATTACGGGGAACCCCTCCTCGATGCGGATCGTTTCCAAGGCCCGCATGCCGCAGGGCGCTGCCCCCAATTGCCGCAGCGCTCGCCAGAGTGGGCCCATGTCGGCCGCCTCGCCTGCGATATGAAAGCTCTGAAACCCGCGTTCCTGCAGGCGACGGACCATCAGCGGGCGGCCGTTCCACGGGGCGCTGACGCATGCCAGATAGTCGTTTCCACTTGGCAGATTCGCAGCCGCCAGCCGCTCGATGATTTCGGCGGATTGCGGCCCGGCGAGAACCAACTCTCCCCACTCGGAACTGCGATCATGGAACTGGACATCCTCGCGGATAAGGTAATAGTCCAGGTGGGAACAGAGACTTTTTCCCAAACCAGCGGCGGTGTGCAGGACCAGGGACTGTGGTCCGGCAAAAATAAACACATGGTGCAGGATCCGGCCATTGGCGTCGGCCAGGAATGTCTCAACCCCCTCGCCGGGCTGAATCTGATCGATCTTATTGGTGCAAAGCCGGTTCAGGAATTCGGCCCTCTGGCTGCCCGTGATCTCGACCTGCGTGACACTCGGCGGCCGGAAAAGTCCAGCCCCTTGGCGGAATACCCGATACTCGGCTTCCCAGTCGCCGAAGTCGACGGCTACTGGTCCCCATGGAGTTTCGCGCAAAACGGCCCCTTCGTCACGCAGAATGTCCACGATTTCAGCCAATGCTTCCATCGAAAATCCGCCTTCCTCCAACAATCCAAGTTGACATCGGCCGCAACAGGCCGATAATTACTGATATTTGACAGACTTACTTGTCTAATTTCAGATCACCAAGGAATTTTAGCAAACTCTCAGGAATAAGAAACGGTTATGGCAGTGAAGCTTACTGAACGGGCGGCCAAAGAACTGAAGCGGCTCTTTGCGGAAAAGAACAAACCGGAAACGACCATCGTGCGGCTCGGCGCAGCCGGAGGCGGATGCAGCGGATTCGAGTATCGGATGGAATTCACCGACACCACGGCGAACGACGACCTGATTTCGGAAAGCCAAGGGCTCCGCCTGGCGGTCGATCCCCGCAGTGCCCGGCTCGTCGATGGCACCGAAATCGACTTTCACGACGACCTGCTGAAGCGGGCCTTCGTCTTCAACAACCCGCTGGCCATCAAAACCTGCGGCTGCGGAACGTCGTTCAAGGCGTAGAGCAAAGCCCCCAGGCCGCTTTCGCTTACCGCAGGCGTCAACAATTGTCCCTCACCCCCTGCCCCTCTCCCGAAAGGCGAGGGGAGCTTATTGCGTGACTTCCGCAATCCCGCACTCAACTGCCGCGATGATCTCGGCGAGCTGCTCCAACGAAATCGCCAGCGGCGGCCAGAGGACGACCACGTCGCCCAAGGGCCGCAAGAGGACGCCGTGCCGCAGGGCCACATCGCACACGCGGCGGCCGATTCTTTCCGTTGCGGGATACGATTCCCGAGTGGCCCGATCGCGGACTAACTCGATGCCGGCGATCAGCCCGCATTGGCGGATAGAACCGGCGTGCGGATGCCGCGCAAGAGGAGCGAGTAGCTGGCAAAGGCAAGCGATTTTCTCGGGAAGATGTTCGAGGGTCCGCTCTTCTTCGAAGACGTCGAGCGTGGCCATGGCCGCCGCGGCGCCCAAGGGATTGCCGCCGTAGGTGTGGCCGTGATAAAACGTGCGACCGGAGGCGTAGTCGCCGAGAAACGCCTGCCAGATCTCCTCGGTCGCTAGCGTGGCGGCCATCGGCAGGTATCCGCCTGTCAGCCCCTTGGCAAGGCAAAGCAAGTCGGGCGTTACGCCTTCGTGCTCGCAGGCGAACATCCGGCCGGTACGGCCGAAACCGACGGCCACTTCGTCGGCGATCAAGAGCACGTCGTACTTGCGCGTCAGCTCGCGCACGCCGCGAAGATAGCCGCCGGGGTGTACGATGATGCCCGCCGCCGCCTGCACGAGCGGCTCGATCACCAGGGCCGCAATCCGCGCGTGATGCTCGGCCAAGAGGCGATCGAGCGCGGCGAGCGAGTGCTCCAGCAAACGGTCTTCAGGCACTCCCGGCGGCAGGCGATAGGCGTCGGGTACGGCGGCACGCAGGGTTTCGAACAACAGCGGGCGGAACAGTTCGTGGAAGCGAGTTATCCCGCCCACGCTGACCGCCCCCAGCGTGTCGCCGTGATAGGCCTCGTCCAGGGCCACGTAGCAGGTCTTTTCCGGCTTCGGGTCCGGCCGCTGCCGCCAATACTGAAAGGCCATCTTCAGCGCCACTTCCACGGCCGTGGCCCCGTCGTCGCTGAAGAAGACGTGCCCCAGGCCCGGCGGGGCCAGATCGATCAGCCGCTTGGCCAGCAAAATGGTCGTGGGGTTCGAAGTGCCGAGGTTCGAGACGTGGGCCACGCGGTCGAGCTGTGCGCGGATGGCCGCGTCGATGCGCGGATGCCGGTGACCGTGGACGTTGCACCACAGGCTGCTGACCGCGTCGAGATAACGGCGGCCGTCGATATCGAAGACGTGGCAGCCCTCGCCGCGCTCCAAGATCAGCGGCTCGTATTCGGCCATTTGCGTGAAGGCATGCCAGACCAGCGTGCGGTCCCAGTGGCGAAGGATTTCGGAGGAAGGTTTCATGGCAGCAGCCCGGTTACGGCGATGCCGACGATTTCGGCTGCGCGCCGTTGTCCGGAAGGGTCAATTCGGGCCGAATAATCGGTGGCGTGAGGGGTACAGTCAATTGCGGCTGAGGAAACTGCTGTTCCGGCGAATCGAGCGACTTCACGTTGGGGAAAGTCGATTGCGATTTGGGAACGGGTGAGTGCGCGGAGTTCAAGGACTTGATTATTCGCTCCAAGTCGGGCGCGGGAATCTGCGGGTTCTGTTTAAAGTCGGGCGAATTCAGTTTGGGTTGCGTCCAGTCTCTCTCGCTTTTTTCCGAATGATCCATCGAAGAAAACAACCTGCCTATTGTGCCGAGCACCACGACGATAAGCCAAATCGGCCATTTTCCCGACGTTGCAGGCTTGGGTGCCGCGCTGGGCTTTCTCGATTTCCGCTTCCAGAAATCCCTCTCCGCTTCCTTGAGCGTGACGTCCTTCCCCTCGTTTTGCAGCGCAAAAATCGCTCCAGCACTCCTTTCGGCGCTTGCGGACAAGTGGCCGCTCCGGCAACCACGAAGGTCGGGCCGCCGCCACGATCAGACTCTCCGCGAATCACCTCTCCGTGGAGCGGCCCGGCAGGCAAGGCGAATTCAAGGCGGTCGTCGAATTGCGTCGGTTGATAGACCTGTTTGCAGCGGGGGCACTTCGGGGGCCAGCGCATATAGGCGTCGGCCTTGTACTGCTCGGGCAGTTTTTCTCGGTCGGCGTTTTGCAAAGTCGGCTGATTGCGTGGCGCCAGGAATACCCGCGTGGTGCCCCGACAGCGGCACTGGGCATGCCAAACGTCGCGTCGCGCCTGGCCGGACTTCTGTTCGCTTTCGGTAAATTCCAACTTTGTCATGCAGGCATCGAACAGGTCGCGGATGATCCAGCCGGGGCCCGCATGGGCCAGCTCCTGCCGACCGTTCTCGCCCAGCTTCTGATCGTCGCCGGTCAGGTCGAAACGAAACACCCGGCAGCAGCGTCCCCAAAGGTCAAGGCGGAAGTTAGGGATCGTGCGGCTGAATTCGGCGCCATAGCGGGAGACAAGCGACTCGGACACTTCGTCGCGGACCTTCCGCACGGCATCGTACAACGTCTTCCGCTGGCGATGGGTAAGCACATTGACCACGCGGCTGACCTCCGCGGCCATCAAAGGCACTTGTTCCGCAAGCCGAGCACCGGCCACGTCCACGTCCAGGCTCGTGGCCTTGGGCGACAACCCCAGGGCCTCATAAAAATCGCCCTCGGGCACGGCCTGGCGAAATCGATATTGGGCGGAGGTCAGTTCGAACATTGTGGCGTCATCCGGAGTGGACTTCAAATGCTTTGAGTAAGTGCAATGCCCATACGACGCCGAAAAAGAAGACTACAATCGCTGCTCTTAAGCAGAACCTAGCAGTCTTCCGTCGAATCTTCCAATAGCACGCTGCGACTATTAGTAGCGGCGGCACGAAAAAGAACGGGAGCCAGTCCGTCAACGACCAAAACGGCGAAAAAAGCGCAAGTGCGAGGAGCCCCAGCGGGAGATAGCACGCTGCGACAAAGCAAAGCCCGTCGAGCGCAAGTCCGAGGAGCCGTAGCAGGACACCCCACGCGGTCATTCGGAGGTTTGCCAATTGTCGCTTCCGCAGGTCTTTCTCGGCTTCCTTGAGCGTGACGTCCTTCCCCTCGTTTTGCAGCGCGAAAAATCGCTCGAGCACCGCTTTGGGTGCTTGCGCTGGTCACCGATCCGACGATCGCAAAGGTCGGGCTGCCGCCTCTGCCGGACTCCCCGGGACTCACGCAGGCATCGAGCAAGTCGCGGATGATCCAGCCGGGGCCAGCTTCGGCCAGCGCCTGTCGGCCGTTTTTGCCCAGCTTCTGCTCGTCGCCAGTCAGATCGAATCGAAACAGCCGGCAGCAGCGTCCCCAAAGGTCAAGGCGAAAGTTGGGGACCGTGCGGCTGAATTCGGCGCCGTAGTGGGAGGCAAGCGAATTGGCCACTTCGTCGCGGACCTTCCGCACGGCATCGTACAACGTCTTCCGCTGGCGATGGGTAAGCACATTGACCACGCGGCTGACCTCCGCGGCCATCGAAGGCACTTGTTCGGCAAGCCGCGATCCGGCCACGTCCACGTCCAGGCTCGTGGCCTTGGGCGACAACCCCAGGGCCTCATAAAAGTCGCCCTCGGGCACTGCCTGGCGAAATCGATACTGGGCGGAAGTCAGTTCGAACATGGCTACAAGTTCTGCTTCAGCGAGGTCAGTTCCTTGGCGTCGATGAGCCGGCTCACGTGCAGCAGGTTTACCAGCGAACGGCCGAGGTCCCGAACGTGGGGCGTGCGGAAATCCGGGTCGGCCGTTTCATCATCCAGCCATTGTGCCAACTGCCCTGTAAGACGCTCCAGGTGCGCCCGTGGTTCGCCCTTGGCCTGCTCTATCTTCGCGCGGGCCAACTCCAGCACGCTTTGGCCGAAGCGGACCGCCTGCTGCATTTCTCCGCCGGACCAGCCTTTCCGTGGCGGCCGGTTCTCCGGCTCGACCGCCTGCTCGTTCGGGTCGCGCCGTTGCGGTCGAGAGACGGGGTGCCCGTCCAGTCGGCTAACGTCGTAGAGCGGCATGGAAACGCCGCCAGGCTGGTTGACTTCCAAGTGCAGCAGCCCGTTGTCGGTGTACTCCCAATCAAATCTGAAATCCAGCGTACTGCCCATGGGGATGCAATCGAATTCAAACAGCCCGAGCTGGATGTACTCCTCCCGCCGTGTCTCCGGGTGCATTGCCTGCCGCAAGAGCGAAAAGCGGATGGTGTTGTCGTCGGCCCAATACCTGAATCCCAGCGATCCCTTGGCCGGGTATCGCTGCCGGCGGGCGAGCAGTTCATAGTAATAGGTTAGCATGATCCCGTAGCCGTGCGGGGCGACCTTGCCCACGACACCCAGCACGGCGCCCTGGGCGACCGCTTCCATGGGATGCACGGGAAAACCCTTCGTGGCAAGCTGGCCTAATTCCTCTGTGAGCCGGGCGTTTTCGCGGAATTCCTCGGCGATGGTTCTCTGCACGATGGGCATCATCGTCGGCCCGCCGACCAGCAGGACGTGGGCGATGTCCTGGGGCGTGAGACCGGCGTCGGCCAAGGCAACCTTAATCGGCCCTCGACACCGCTGGACGATCGGCTGCACGGCCGCTTCCACGTCGCGGCGCTGCAAGCGCAGCTTTACCGGGCCGCCTTTCCAGGCAAAGCCGACCTCGGCCTCGTCCGCCTTCGAGAGCGCGATCTTGGCCCGTTCCAATTCCATGCGCAAGCGCATGCCGGCCTGCGGGTCCTTCAGCAGGCTCCCCAAGCCGAAACGCTGGGCCGCCCAGGCGAGCAGGGCGTCGTCCATGTCGAGCCCTCCCAACGCCGTATCTCCGCCGTGGCTTTTCTCCACGGTCTGCAACTGGCCGTTGGCGTCGACGTACAAGAGCGCCACCGTGACGTCAAGCGTTCCCGCTCCCAGGTCGATGACCGCCAGGTATTGGTTCTCCTGGGCGACCTTGATCCGATAGGCGGATGCGGCGGCCGTGGGCTCGGGGAGCAGGCACACCCGCTGGAACCCCGCGTCGAGCGCGGCCCGCTCGGTTTCCTGCTTCTGCAGCGGATCGAAGTACGCGGGCACCGTGATTACGGCCTCGTCCACCGTTCGCCCAATGGGATTGAAATCGGCCTCCGCGTCCCGCTTGATCTTCTGCAGGATCAGGCTTGTGACGTTGCGCGGGCTGTACGTGCGGGATCCGACGCAAATCGCGCACCCGCCGTCAGCATCCTTCTCGATGCGATAGGCGTAGCGGGCGATGTCGCCCGACTCCTTGGCCCGGTCATACGAGCGACCGATCAAGCGTTTGACGCCCCATACCACGCTCCGCGGATAGACCGGCAGCGAGCGGCGGGCCTTCTCACCCGCCTGGACGAAGTCGCCCGTATTGTCAAATTCGACTACCGAAGGAAAACACATGCCCTGTTCCGTGGCGCCTTCCTCGGGCCGGAGCAGCACGGGCTGGCCGCCGATCAGCACGCACGCGGCCGAGTTGTAAGTGCCAAGATCGATCCCGATCATGGCGGGGGCCGTTTCGCTCATTGCGCGGGCTCCTCCGGCTCTGCGCTGACGACGACCTGCACGGGCCGAACCACCACGACCTCGCCGGTGGACAAGCGCCGCCGGTAGCCGGGTGAGACGACCGCCAGCACGCGACCGGGAGAGACGTTGCGCGAAGGTTCGGTCCTGTTGCAAACTTGGGCATCCGCACTGAAAGCATCGCCGGGGGCCACAGGGATGGCCGCCATTTCTTGTTCGCAGAGCAGGCGATCAAGCCGCGCCACAACATCGCCGATGCCCGGCTGGCTGACGGCGAGCTCCCGCAGGTCGTCCAGGGCGAGCAGGATTCCCCTCGCCAGATCGTAGTATTCCTGGCTTGCCCGACTTTGGTCCTGCCAGGCCAGCCCGACCTCGTCCCGGATGTCGTTCAGGCAATCCTCGATCTTTCGACCTTGGGTGAATAGCTGTTCGACCGCCGCCACGGCATCTTCGGCCGCGCGGAAGGTCATCGCCAGCGGCTTTGCCGCCGCCGGCCGAGCGTCGGCAGACTCTGGCTCGGCCATGCGGGCATGGGTGGAAAACAACCGTTGGGCGATCTTGCCTAGGGGTCCTCGGAATCGCTTCATGACACACCGAATCGACAGGTTTTGATGGAAATCGCGATGCTACTAGCGGTTATGGCACTGGCGTGAGGCCGTGTCAAGACCTTCCCCGTCTAAGATTCTCAGGCGAGTCTCTTTCGCTCCAGGATCAGCGGTTCGTACTCGGCCATCTGCGTGAAGGCATGCCAGACCAGCGTGCGGTCCCAATGGTGAAGAAGATCGGGGGAAGGTGAGGGCATGGCATGAAAATCCGAAATCCGAAGCACGAAATCCGAACCAAATCCAAAACCTGGAATCTAGAAATTCGAAACGTCCGCAGTTTCCGTCATTTGAATTTGTTTCGGATTTCGATATTCGTGCTTCGGATTTTCTCATTCCCACGCCACGACCACCGGCGTGCCGATGGACACTCCCAGCCGGGCGGCGGCATTGTCGCCGACGATCGCCAGTTCCATGCGGCCGGAGGAGCCGATCAGGGCCACGAGCATCCCCGGGGCCTGCTCGCTGTAGGTGTGATAGATCCCGAAGGTCTCATAAATGCCGCAGACGATACAAGCCCGACTGTCGTTGGGCCTGCCGGCCAGGAGGTCGTGCGAGATGTTCGTGATCAGGTTGCCGAACGAATCGAGCGAGATCACTTCGCCGCGAATCTTCTCGTCGACGACTTGCGGTTGCGGCAAGTCGAGCTGATCGAGCTGTCCCGCGGCCGGGCCGAGCCGACGCGGATCAAGGCCCAGGCTCAGTTGGGCGGCAACCGGGGCCATGATGTCGCGTCCGTGGAACGTGTAGGAAACCTCCGCCAGCCAGTGCTCCCGCTCGGTCAACCGCAGGACCATCGATGGCCGCGTGCGGGCCATCAAGCGGCCCAACAGCCCGTTGTCCGGCGCAATGTATTGCTGCGCGCCGATGCGGGCGTAGAGGATCGCGCGCGCGGTGCCCACGCCCGGATCGACCACGGCCACGTGGATCGTGTCGGCGGGGAACCAGGGCGTGGTGTCCTCCAAGACCAGGGCCCCGCGGGCGATATCCTGGGCCGGAACGGCGTGCGAGATGTCGATGAGCGTCGCCGCCGGGTTGATCGAAAGAATCACGCCCTTCATCGCCGCCACGTACGGGCTGCTATTGCCGAAGTCGGTGGTGAGGGTGATGATGGGCATCAACTCCCCTTCTTGATCAACTCTTCGCACAACTCCCGGAACCGATTCGGGTTGACGTTTGGGTTCTTCTTCTTCGCTTGGCCGATCAACTGCCCAAGGCCCTTGGGCTTGCCTTCCCTGACTTCGGCGACAACCTTGGGATTGGCGGCCAGCAACTCGCGACAGAGGTTCTCCAGTTGCGATTCATCGACCGCGGCGATGCCCATCGATCGCATCGTCTCGTCCAACGACTTGCCGCCGGCAAGCATCTCGGCGAACACCTCGCGGGCCCGGCTGGTGGTCAGCCGGCCCTTGCGGACCGTGTCGATCAGTTCGGCCAGTTGCCAGGGCCGCAAGGGGAACTGCTCGATCGAACCCTGCTGCTCGTTGAGCGTCCGCAACACGTCTTGCTGGACCCAATTGGCGGCCAGTTTGCCATCGGACAAAAGCCCCGCCAGTTCGACGTAGTAATCCACCAGCGCCCGGCCCTGGTTCACCAGCACGTCGCTATCGTATGGCGCGATGCCGTAGGTCTCTTCCAACCGGCAGCGGAGCGCGGCCGGCAACTCGCCCAGCGACGCGCGGACCTGCTCGACCTCGGCGTCGGTGGTGGTGACGGGCACGAGGTCGGGCTCGGGGAAATAGCGGTAATCGCTCGATTCTTCTTTCTCGCGTTGCAGGTAAGTCGTCTGCGTGGTTTCGTCCCAGCCGCGGGTCGATTTGGGCGATTCGCCCAGCCGCTTGCCGGTCTCCCGCCAGATTTCGTATTGTCGTTGGGCCTCGTAGGTCATCGCCCGTTCCACAGCGCGGAAACTGTTCATGTTCTTGACTTCGACGATGGGTGTGGCCGCGGCCCGTGGGCGTGTCGATGTGCAGGTTGATGTTGGCATCCACCCGCAGGCTCCCTTCCTGCATGTTGCAGTCGGAGACGCCCAGGTAGTTCAGCAGGAGTTTCAACTCCGTGAGATAGGCCTTGGCCTCGGCCGGCGAGCGCATGTCGGGCTGGCTGACGATTTCCAGGAGCGGCGTGCCGGCCCGGTTCAGGTCGATGCGGCTGTCGGCCTTGCCCGCCGCCTCGTCGTGCATGCTCTTGCCGGCGTCTTCTTCGAGGTGGGCGCGGATGATGCCAATCCGCTTGGACGGAAATTCCCCCTTGGGATCGCTGATATCCAACCAGCCGTCGTGGCTCAGCGGCAGGTCGTATTGGCTGATCTGGTAGCCCTTGGGCAAGTCCGGGTAGTAATAGTTCTTGCGGTCCCACTTGGTGAAGCGGGCGATCTGGCAGTTCAGGGCCAGGGCCGCCTTGACGGAAAGCTCGACCGCGCGGCGATTCATCACCGGCAGCGTGCCCGGCATGCCGATGCACACCGGGCAGGTCTGCGTATTGGGCGGGGCGCCGAACCGCGTGCTGCACGCGCAGAACATCTTGCTCGCGGTCAAGAGTTGCACGTGGACTTCCAGGCCGATGACGATGGTGTAGGGTATGCCGTTGCTCATGCCGGCCTCACTGCGACCGCGCTCGGTCGCTGATGCGCCTCGAAGCGGGCGATCTCCTCTTTGAACTCATTGATCAACTGCTTCAACGACTGAAGTTCCGCCTCCCGCACCTCCTCGTCATCGGCGGGCTCCTGGCAAGCCTCTTCGTATCCTTCCTCAAGGACGCGGAGTTTTTCGCGCGCGTTCTCCAACTCTCGAATGCTTTCAATCATAACAGCACCACGCGCACTGCGGTCCTCCTATTATTTGCCCGTGATCGCCCGATTTGCCTCTTCCACGTCCGACAGCGTTTTTTGGACGAGACACCAAAAGCGATCAGCAATTTCGTTCAATACCTTTTCCGGGGCGTCCGCAAAGGACGCGATGAACTGGTCAAGGGATTCCCAGCCGGGAAGCGGGAGCCAAACCATGCATGTCCCATCCTGTCCGAATTTCATCGACTCGGTGAGCTCTTTGTGGAGATCAACAACGGGTGGCAACTCGTGCAGTTTCGCTAGCTTGGGCGGCGCGGCGTCCTTTTTCTTGCCGAACCACCAAACGCCATAGTACCAGCCAACTTTCTCCTGACCGAGGTAATAGCCCAGGAAGTGATCCTGGTCGCTCAATTCCGGGTCAACGTAGGCAAGTTTGACGTCCGGGGGGTCAGTTACGGGGTCAGTCAGCCTTAGCTGGAATGTCTTCATGGAATCGGAAAGCCCAGCAGGTTGCGTCTTCTCGATGCGGCACTTCAATTCCTCCCAAAAACGCGCGAGGGCTCGCTCCCGAATGTCGTCGCGGCGCTGAAGAATCTCGACAGTGAACGGCATGTTTTCCTCACTCGTCAGAAATTCGACCAGCTTACTTTCCGCCGGTGTCATCATCGTAATCCTCCATAAGGTCATCCAAAATGTCCAGGTATTGTGCGACTATCGCCCGAACGGGCATCGCCTCTATCCGCTGCGAAGCTGCGGTCAGGAAGCTGCGGAACGTCCAGATTGTACGAAAGGCACCTGCATCGTCCGGGGCACGGTGGTTTCGGCCCGCACGTTCGGATATCCTCATCGTGCGACAAGCACTCGCCGCAGAGGCTTAGTGTAGGGCATCGGCCATTGGGGGTCAAATAGACAAGCTGGCCGTTCCAGCCTTGCCTGTCCGCGTCCATCCACTCACGGTAGCGGCGGAGCTGATCGTCGTGGTCATCGGTGCCGATCTTGTTCTCGATGACGAGCACGTATTTCTTCTTGTCGTTGTCGATCAAGAGGTCGAGAATTCCGCCCGGGATGGGGAACTCACGCCGAACGGCCCAATTCCCGTCGTCAAGGGGACCAAACGGGGGCGCTATCCGGCTCTTCCAGCAATCGAAAAGGCACTCCAGGAAAAGCAGCCCTTGGCCATGGGTTGCCGAGGGGTCTAGCAGGTGCTCTAGAAACGCGGTGTGAAATTCCGCCTCTTTCTGCACGATATTGAGGATGCGGAAGATGTTGAAATGGGGCGCTGACTGCAACGCCTCGCGGCGCACCGCTTGCTGAAGACCCGGCAGTTCCGAGCGGACCCGATCCATGTAGGCCGCCCATTTGTCGTGGTCCACGTCTTGAAACCGACGGAATCGGTCGAAGAAGGCTCCAAACTCCGTGACTGACGGCATGGCATTGCCTCCTATCACTCAAAGGTTGAGCGTGTGCCGTAAGGCGGCGTCGACCGGCGACATCTCCGAACATCGGCCGACGATACGTTCTATTTGCGAATCGCGAATCGTCACCAGATTGTCACTCATAACAACCGAGTCGGTGCGCAATCCCATCCCGCGACCTTGGGACGATGACTTCGTAACCAGCCAGCGACTCGGATGACCTGCGCGAGAGATTGCTTGTGATTAGAGCAATGATCGTTTGTGATATCCCGGTATTTAGCCCATCGGCGCGGACAACCAACGCTGGGCGTCGCTTGTAAGTCACTCGGTTCGAGTCGGGGAATGGGACGAGAACAACGTCGCCGCGACTAGTCAACATCGTAAACATCCATTTCCGGCCTGTCCCAATCTTCGGCAAACGCGCTCAGCCGGAATCGCAGTTCCGCGGCCTGCTCCTGGTCAATGCCCAGGTCGCTAAGTTTGCCGCCATGCCGTTCCGGAACGAAGGTAACAATAACGCGGCCGGAAACACCCTCGGGAACCGGCTCCTTTAACTCAACTCTTCCGTCTTGATAAACACCTTCCACGGATGTCAGCATAGAATCACCTCCCGCAGATTTATTCTGCAGCCCCGTCCATTGTATCCCGAGTTAGACGCCGGTCCTCCTCTCGGAGCCGTTGTGCTTCCTCGATCATCTCCGCGAAAATCGGATCGCCTCGGAACATGCCGACGGTCTTCCGCCAGGCATCCGGGGCGGGTTGATTCTCATTGGCTTGACTGCGCATCAGCATGGACACTTGGCGTTCCAATCGTGCAACTCGCGTTTCTAGACTTTCCTTAGACATGGGATTATTCTCCACTGTCTCCACTACAAGCACCAACAATAAATTCTACCGTCCAGCCGGCTGGCTTACAACGGTATCGGCGACAATCCGCCTACCCAAGCACCGGCTTCCGCCTGTGCCAGTCAGTCGCCTGCTGGAACATGTGGGCCCCGCGGAGCAACCGCTCTTCTTCGAAGGGCGGGGCCTGGAGGTGCAGGCCAATCGGCAGCCCGGTGGAACTGAAGCCGCAGGGGATCGACAAGGCCCCGATGCCGGCCAGGTTCGTGCTCACCGTGTAAAGGTCGAAGAGGTACATGGCCAGCGGATCGTCGATCTTCTCGCCGATCTTGAAGGCCGGCGTGGGTGTGACCGGTCCGATCAGGAGATCGACCTCCTCGAAAGCGCGATCAAAATCCTGGCGGATCAGGCGGCGGACCTGAAGGGCCTTCTTGTAATAGGCGTCGTAGTAGCCGGCACTCAAGGCATACGTGCCGAGCATGATCCTCCGCTTCACCTCCGGCCCAAAGCCTTCCGCCCGACTGCGGCGATACAGGCGGATCAGCGGATTGTCGAGGTTCTCCAGCGCGGCCTTCTCACCCGCCTTCTGTAAGCGCGCGCTCGCTCGGCCTGCAAGTCGGCCAGCAACTGCTTCTCGTCGGTCCGATAGCCATAATGCACGCCGTCGTAGCGGGCCAGATTGCTCGAGGCCTCGCAGGGGGCGATGATGTAGTACACGGCCACCGCGTATTTACTGTGCGGCATCGAGAGCCACGTGACATCGCGCCCAGCGACTCGTAGACGCGGACCGCCTCGCGGACGGCCGCGTCGACCTCTGCATCGAGGCCGTCGCCAAAATGCTCGCGGACCAGCCCCAAGCGCAGGCCGGCCAGCGGCTGCCGCACGGTCTTCGCATAGGGCGGCACGGGCAGATCCACGGAAGTCGAGTCGGCCGCGTCGTGACCGGCAATGACCTCCAAGAGCAGGGCCATGTCTTCGGCCGTTTGGGCCAGGGGGCCGATCTGATCAAGACTGCTGGCGAAGGCCACCAGCCCATAGCGGCTCACGCGGCCGTAGGTCGGCTTCAGCCCGGAGATGCCGCACAGCCCCGCCGGGCAGCGGACCGAGCCGCCCGTGTCGGTGCCAACCGATAACGGGGCCATCCGCGCGGCCACGCAGGCGGCCGCCCCGCCGCTAGACCCGCCGGGAATCCGCGATAAATCCCACGGGTTGTGCGTGGGGTGAAAGGCCGAGTTCTCGTTCGACCCGCCCATGGCGAACTCGTCCATGTTCGTCTTGCCGATCAGTACGGCATCGGCTGCCTTAAGCCGGGCGATCACGGTGGCGTCGTAGGGCGGGCGAAAGTTCTCCAGGATTCGCGAGGCACAGGTCGTCGGTTCGCCTTGCGTGCAGAGCACGTCTTTCATCGCCACTGGCAACCCGGCCAGGTGGCCCAGGGGTTGACCGGCCGCCCGGCGGCGATCGATCTCTTCCGCCCGGGCAAGCGCCGCCTGACGGTCGATTCGCAAGAAGGCCCGCACGCGGCTATCGTGGCGATCGATCTGATCGAGGTAGGCCCGCGTCAGTTCCAAGGACGAGATTCGTCCGGCGGTCAAGTCGGCCAAGAGATCGGTGGCGGTGCGGTCGATCGGGGTCATGATAACTCAAACTGCAAACAAAACCCGACAGGCAATCACGAAACACCCGACAGGCAACCACGAAATACACGAAACACACGAAAGGAAAACATCAAACCCAACGATGAATGCGGAACGTTGAATTTTTTCGTGTGTTTCGTGTGTTTCGTGGTTGAATTCTTGATTACAGCACGGCGGGAACGAGATAGCACTCCTCGTCCCGGTGTGGGGCGTTGGCCAGGGCCTGTCGGCGATCGAGACTCGGGCGAACCACGTCGTCGCGGAACACGTTGGCCATGTCCCGCGCATGGGCCATCGGCTCGACATTCGTGGTGTCGACCTCGCCCAGCAGGTCCATGTAGCCCAAAATATCGCCCAACTGCACGGTCATCCGCTGAAGTTCCTCTTCGGAAAGCAGCAACCGACCGAGCAGGGCGATCTTTTCGACCTCGGCGCGGGATAACGACATACTCAGGACAGTACTATCAGGACGTCTTGGCCGCCTTCGGCAGGCGGAACGGCACGGCACGAACACGCTTCTTGACCGCGCCGCTGCGAATGCAGCGGGTGCAAACCCGCGCGGTGCGATTCGTGCCGTTGGGCGTCGTGATATGGATCGTCTGCAGGTTGGGGCGGAACGTCCGACGGGAAATGCCCGTCACCTTGGTTCCCACTCCACCGAGGTATTTCGCCTTACCGCGTATGGTGATCTGGTTGCCGGTGACCGGCTTACGTCCGCATACTTCACAGGATTGGGCCATCCAATCTCTCCCTCTGGCTCGTGGCAACTGGCAATCTAAAGAATTGTAATTGTATAATCGACTTCGGTCGCAATGCAAGGGGGACGAGGGTACAATAGAAGAATGAGACACTTAATACTGCCACTGCTATTGATCTTGCCACTGTTCCTTGCCCCTGTCGTCCTCTTGGGGGCCGATCCCAAACCGAAGGCGGCGGGAAATGACCAGCCCGCGAGTGGAGATAAGGTCCAGCAGCCGCCTGCCGCTGATCAGGCCCCGGACGAGCCGAAAGCGGACTCCGATAAGGCTGATGCCGACCAACCCAAACCGCGCAAGACAGGCTCTCGCCCGACCTCGATGGCGATTATTCCCGATCCGGGTGGGCTGAAAACACTGACCATTCACTTTCGCTGGTCGTTGTATCCGAATGCCTCGATCGAAGTGCGACTCGTGCCCGGTCCGCATCCAAAAGGGGGCACGGTCTCTCCGATTTATTTTCCAAAGCTTCTAAAAGGCAAGGTTCAGGATGCCTTGTATACTTGCCTCGACCATCCGGGCGAGGGTGGCCGGACCCATAGCTTCACGAAAGACAAGATGGTCTACAAGATGATCGGCCGCCGCAATTCGCTGGGCAACCAGGGCGTGCATGTCCACGTTCATCCCGAAGACATGGACACGCAACACCACTCGCCGCCGAAGGCCTTGCCCCCGGGCGCACGCGTCCAAACTCATCGTAATTCCCTGGATGACATTGAAACCCCGGACCCCAATCCGGCGGCCGCCTACTTGCAATTGGATACCTGGGCGGTCGATCAGGGAGACGTTGTCGTTGGACTTGGCTCGGGATGAGTTCGCCAAGCCAGGCACGCTCTTCGTTTGGTTCTTTCGCGGCGACCAGGTCGTTTGGGACGAGCAGATTCGCTGGCCGGGGTACAAGTAGGTCCTTTCTGCCGGAAAGGACTATTGTGCGATGACCACTCGACCAGCCCGAAGTTTTCTCACCAGCTTGGAGCACATTAGTCCCTCTCGGCAAGGGGGACCTACGGTTTACGTCAGTGGCCCGCGCGACTGATCGAGATAGCTACGGTACATCGAGGGATCGCCTTCCACGACCAGGACGTAGAACACGTTTCCCGCCTGCCAAGCCGCAGCCGACTTGCCGCCAGTATCCAAGGGGTCGGACGGTGGAATCGGCGGCAGACCGGGAATGTTCCGCGCAACCACATAGAGCGTGGCTCGCCCACCGTTGGTGGGCAAATCGTAGGCCACCGCCGTACCGCCCAGAAAATTCTCGACATATCGCCAGCGAACATCCGGCAATCGCGCGATGTCGCGGCTCAGGGGATACTCGTCCGGCGGAGCCTTCTGTGAGACCAACGGGCCGAAAGGTTGGTTGTCCTTGCCGAAGAAGTCCATGGCCTCATCGAGCACCGTGTCCGGCGTATCGTGACGGGACGGATGAGTCTCGATCCAAACGAGGCCGAAGAGAATGGCCGCGGCGGAAAGCGCGGTGAAACCGATCAGTAATCGGCGTCGTGAAAAACGGTTCATCGGTTCGCGAAGGGGCGCAGGCGAGTCGGGGGTTGTTACGAGCGGGCGCCGCAAGCGAATCCGAAATCGCCATCCGTGCTGCTTCGGCCAAACGATGCGAAACTCGCTCGGCCAAGCCGGCGGGAACGGGCACGTCCGCAAGAAAAACAGCCCTGATCGCCTTGTCGGCCGCTTGCACGCGCTGAAACTGCCCTTGAAGTTCCGGATCTTCCGCCAGCCGAGCCGCCAAGTCCGCGAACTGTGGATCGCTCAGGTTGTCGCTGCCGTTGCGGCACGACTCCATCGCTTCCCAAAGCCGCTGTCGGCGCCCTGACAAATGATCCATCGAACCTTCCTCGGATTGCGTGCTTCTTTTCTACGTCTGCCGCGCCGGTCTGGCCCGCACCGGCTCGGTCTCGAACAACTTTGACCGCAAATGCCCTTTGGCCCTCGCCAACCGGCTCATCACGGTCCCCATCGGCAAATCGAGTTTTTCGGCAATTTCGCGGTACGAACAATCCTCAAAGTAAAACATGGCCACGACCACACGAAACTCGGGCGTCAGTTCGTCGATGGCGGCCTGCAACTCGGCGCTGTCCACGGCTTGGCCATTTTCGTCTTTGGCTGGCACCATCTCCAGGTTCACGCCCACGCTGGTGGCGGGAACCGCTGCGTCTGCTGCACCATCTTCAGGAAGGAATTCCGCAAGATGGTGAAGAGCCAACCCCGAGCCCGATCGACCTCGCGCAACTGGTCCAACCGCTGCTGGGCGAGCAGGAAAACCTGCTGCGTCAAATCTTCGGCATCGTGAACACAGCCCGTCAAACGGTACGCATACCGGTAAACGGCGTCAAGATGATCGTCGATCAGCCGCTGAACAGTCGTGTTATTGCGATCACTGGCCATCGCGGGCCCTACCTGTTAGAGAGGCCGAAAAGCAGATTTATTCCCCAAGAGGCGGGAAAATCCGCAGAAATCGCCCGAAAGCAGCCGTTCAGGGGGCGAACGCGGCTTTCCCGTCTCCTCACCCCGCCGACGGGCGAATTTGGAAGAAATTGTAACTTAGCCGGGAATAAAAGCCTAGTGGCCGGTATCTAAGATAGGACGACGGAAATGTTCCGGCGAAAAATTGACATTACTCTTGATTAGAGGTGGAAAAGATGAAGAAGATTGCATTGGGTTTGCTGTTGGGTTTGGGCATGCTGATGGTTGGTTGTGGCGAATCGACCCCCCCGAAGAAGCCGAGACGCGAAGCCCACGGCGGCGATGACCCCTTCGGCCACCCCGGCCACTCCGGCCAAGACTGACGAAAAGAGCAAGTAATCTCTTCTTTCGGCGAAGAATTGCAGGGGAAGGGCGTTCTTCGGAACGGCCTTCCCCTTGTTTTTGCACAGTAGGGTGGGACAAGATCCGGGGTACCCGGTACTCCGGGTCGGCGAGCCGCCGGCCCACCAATTCTTCTATCGTTCTCGATCATGGTGGGCCTGCGCTTGCTACGCAATCTGGTCCCACCCTACATCCTACACGCCGCGCTTGGGCCGTGGAATTCGCCCGCCTGGACCTTGCGGTTTCTTCCGGCCGCGGCGGCCGCGACAGGTACTGGGTGCCCCGGCGTGCTGGACTTCCGCCTCGGCCACCGACTTACCCATCTGAGACCGCATCTGCTGGATGCGATCGCGGAGGGCGGCGGCCCGCTCGAACTCCAAGGCCTCGGCCGCAGCCATCATCTCGACTTCCAACTCGGCGAGAAATTCTTCGGTAATGTATTGGGCCTCGTCGCCCCGGCCCACGGCCGCGTAGGACTTGGCATGCGCGGCCGCCTCGGACTCGATGTCCGCATGGATCGCCTTGCGGATCGTTTCCGGCGTGATGCCATGCTCGAGGTTGTAGGCCCGCTGCATCTCGCGGCGGCGGCGGGTCTCTTCGATCGCCCGCTGCATCGAGTCGGTCACCTTGTCGGCATACAGGAGCACCTTGGCGTTGACGTTTCGGGCCGAGCGGCCGATCGTCTGCATCAGCGACGTTTCGCTCCGCAAGAAGCCTTCCTTGTCGGCGTCGAGAATCGCCACCAGCGAGACTTCCGGCAGGTCGAGACCCTCGCGGAGGAGGTTCACGCCCACCAGCACGTCAAAATGTCCCTGCCGCAGATCGCGGAGCAACTCGACCCGCTCAAAAGCGTCCAGTTCGCTATGCAACCACTTGCAGCGGACGTCCTGCTTGCTGAAATAGGCCGACAGGTCCTCGGCCAGCCGCTTGGTGAGCGTGGTCACCAGCACGCGTTCGCCCGCCTTGGCACGCTGGCGGATCAGTTCCAGCAGGTGCGGCACCTGGTTCCGCGCCGGGGCGATTTCGATTTCCGGGTCCAGCAGGCCCGTCGGCCGGATCACTTGCTCGACGACCTCGCCGCCGGTCTTGGCCAATTCATAGGGTCCGGGCGTGGCCGAGACGAAGATCACCTGCTTGAACCGGCTCTCCCATTCTTCGAACCGCAGCGGGCGGTTGTCCAACGCACTGGGCAGGCGGAAGCCGTGCTCGACCAGGGTCGCCTTGCGGTTGTGGTCGCCGAAATACATGCCGCGGATCTGCGGCACGGTGACGTGCGACTCATCGACCAGCAGCAGGAAATCATCCGGAAAGAAGCTGAACAGCGTCTCCGGCGCCGAGCCGGGCGGCCGCCCGCTCAGCGGCCGGCTGTAGTTCTCGATGCCCGGGCAGTAGCCCACTTCCTGCATCATCTCGAGATCGAACCGCGTCCGCGCGTTGAGCCGATGGGCCTCCAGCAGCTTGCCGTCCAGGCGGAGGCGTTCCAGGCGTTCTTCCAACTCGCGTTTGATCTCATCCACGGCCGCCTTGATTCGCTCCTCCGGCATGACGAAGTGCTTGCAGGGATAGATGAACAGCTCTTCCTTTCGCTCGATCACTTCGCCGCTGGTCGGATTGATGATCGAAAGCTGTTCGACCTCGTCGCCCCAGAACTCGACCCGCAGGGCGACTTCCTCGTAGCTCGGCCAGATTTCCACGCAATCGCCGCGGACGCGGAACTTGCCCGGCTGGAATTCGAAGTCGGCCCGTTGGTACTGGATATCGACCAGCTTGGCGAGGATGAAATCGCGGTCGACGACCTTGCCCACGCTCAGGCCGACCATCATGGCGCGGTAGTCGTCGGCCGAGCCCAGGCCGTAGATGCTCGACACGCTGGCCACGATCAGCACGTCGGGGCGGCTGACCAGGGCGCTGGTGGCCGCCAGCCGCAGGCGGTCGATCTGCTGGTTGATCGAGGCGTCTTTTTCGATATAGATGTCGCGTTGCGGGATGTAGGCCTCGGGCTGGTAGTAATCGTAATAGCTGACGAAATAGTGGACCGCGTTGTGCGGGAAGAACTCCTTGAATTCGGAGTACAGTTGGGCCGCCAGGGTCTTGTTGTGCGACATGACCAGGGTCGGCCGCTGCACGGCCTGGACGACGTTGGCCATGGTGAACGTCTTGCCCGATCCGGTCACGCCCATAAGCACCTGTTCTTTTTTGCCTGCGCGGAGGCCTGCGACGAGTTTGGCGATGGCTTGCGGCTGATCGCCGGCGGGCTGGAAAGGGGCGACGAGTTGGAACATAGGGGTATTCTAGCGGGTGGGAGGAGCGTTGACCACGCCTGTGCCGCGCGGTAATATCCATAGGGAATGCCCCTTTGCCCCCTGGAGTCATGCATGATGACTGTTGAGATCCCGTCAGAATATCAGCAGTTTGTAGCCAACGCCATTGCCTGCGGCGAGTTCAAAACCGAGGGCGAGGTGGTTGCGGAAGCCTTGCGCATACTGGAAGAACGGCGGCAAACGACCGAGTACTTGCGGCGCGAAATGCAAGTCGGGCTCGACGAGCTGGATCGCGGGGAGTACGTGGAGTTCGATGAAGTCTCGCTCAAGGAGTTCTTCGAGCAGGTCAAAGCCGAAGGACGGAGAGATTTGGAAGGTCGGCCGAAGACTTCATGAGCAGAATCCGCGTCAGCAAAAAGGCGCTGGCGGACATACGGGGGATCTGGGCACGTGTGGCCAAAGACCGACCGGTGAGCGCGGACGCGCTGATCGACTCCTTCTATAAGAGGTTTCGCTTGGCGGCGATGAACCCAATGATCGGCGAAGCCCGTCCGGATCTCAGGAAAGGGTTTGCGAATACTATCGGTCGGCCGGTATGTAATTGGCTTCCGGCGTGTTCGGCAAGGAATCCAGATTGTTCGCGTAGTTGACGGTGCGCCGACTGGGGTTCGCAGTTCTGATTGCACTGTACGGCGTAAACGGGACCGGTCCGACCTGAACACTTAGCCCGGATTATTCACGCCCGCATTGAAGCCCGACGCGCAAGCGAGTTCCGCGCAAGACGTTAGGCTCGCTTGCGCGTCGGGCTTCAATCCAACACCCTGTTTCGGACCGCCCTCGGGCCGTGAATAATCCGGGTTAGCCCGTTCTGGCTTCCAGTCTTCGGTCCGCGCCGAGGTTCCATGCAAACTATGGCAGAGAAGAATGCCAGCATTGCGAAAAACAATGCGCCACATAAGGCGCATCGAATAGGCCCGGCGTCGGTTTGAACAACGAAATACCCGTCAAAACCGGCGCCAACGCCCGCGATCCCGCCAAGAACGAAACCGGCTAAAGCCGCAAGAAGACACCAAGTCGCACGATTCTTGATTAGTATTGGCTTTAATCTCGCCCAATCGCTTTGCATACTGTCAATAAATCGCCAGCCTTGCCTGCCCTGGTAACTCCTTTCGCGACGGACGCCCGCCGTCGCATTCATGCCCCGAATGGGGCATTCTCTCGTCGGCCTTTAATGACGGGAAAGATCATCATGTGCCGGGGGCATTGCTGCCTCGGTGGCCGATGGTTCCCGTCCGCAAAGCGCGAGAATCCGGCGCCTGGCGGCCGCCCTGCGGCGCCGGTAACGATGATGATTGCCAGCCCCGCCAACAGGCATAGCGCGAAGACACCAAGCGATTTCTGCATCGCGCTAGGGGTTTCCAGCGGGTTCCGTATGGCCCACAATGAGAAAGCAGACGCAGCTACGATTCCGCCGAAGATCACGTAGGCGCCCAGTAAATGCCATGCCCAGCTTGGGCGGATCTTCTGCGCAGCCAGTTCCGGGGGGAGGCCCATCTCGCGAGTCCTCTGCTGAAATTTCTCGTCCTGCCGGGCGGCAAGCCAAAATACAAACGCCCCGATGCCGACGATCCAAACCAGGAACTTTCCAACGCCTTCGCCCAATTGCTCGTACCTGTCCGCATCGGTCAGCCAGTTACTCGGGCCGTCCAGCGATGTGAGCAGTTCGCGAGTAAGGCTTGCCAGCTCGGCGTCCTGCGATTCCGGCCCGAAAATCTTGAGCTGGATCGCGCGGGGTTTGATCGGAACCTGGACGTTGCGAGTGAGATACGCGCGGCCTGCGGCTGTCTCTCTAACCACGAACACGTCAACGTCGAAGGATTTCCATTTCTCGTGGCAAAGGCGAGCGTCGCCCAACTTCTTGACTTGTGCTTCCGACAAGGGCTCCCGGCCGATCACTCCGCCAAGCCGCTCTATGAACAGGCAAGCGTCGGGTTGACCATCGCGGCCCATGCGCGCGAAAGCATAGCGGATGTCAACTCCGGGAGGCGAGCGAAAATCGGGAATGGGCTTGAACCCATTGGGAAGTGCAAGGGTAATATTCAGATCCTTGTCTGAAATCGAAAGTCCGCCTGCCATGCTAGCGGGACCGGTCAACTCCAACGCGAGCAGGCTGATCATCGAAACCCGGATTAATCTTTTCATCCTGTTCACCCTTACATTCATCGTAGCGGTCATCCGGTTCGCCCTCCAACGCGTTCCTGGCGTTTCACCTGATTATAGTTCTTCGGAACGAGCAGAGGGAGTGCTCCAACGGGGCCGGACTTTAACTGCTAGCTGCCGTGTTCTTCGGTGTGGCGTTTACAGTCGTATCAAACTATTAGATGTACTCTCTGCGAGTATTATTTGTATACAAAATAAGTGTACTCCTCACTATTTGCGCTCTGACCGTTAGACGCTGTTAGTGACGGTGGGATCGGTTCCGGTGTTTCTTGTCGCAATTCCTTGATGCGTAGCTGTTTAGCGAAATCGAGCCATATTCCCCCCTGTCGGGAGCTGAATTTCGCTTAACCGTTGCCACGCTGGAAAAACGCCAAGTCGTGCAAGCTTGAACTTTCGTAACTGTTAAGCCATCGGAAATGATTTACCGCGGATGACGCGAATTCCGCGGATAAATCGAAATTCACCGATCCGTTCTCAAAAGTCGTCTTCATCCCGTTCGGCCTCGATCGTTTGCGCAACGAGCCTTTCCCAGGCGGTGATGGCCGCCGGCTCTGCGCCGGCGGCTTCGAGTCGCTGGCGGACCGGCCCGAAGTCGGTTTTCAATTCGGGAAACGCCAGGAGCAAGACGGCCAGGTTGCGCCAATCGGTTCCGGATTTCGGCGTCCCCTGCCGGCGCTGGAAGGCGATAAGCTTGCCGGCGATCAGTTCCTCCGGCACGACCACCAGTATTCCGCCGATGCGACGTGCCGGAGGCAAGACCGCGACCGCTCGGACATCGACCAAATGACGGTTCTTGGGCTTCTGAATCTGGTAGACGCGATAACCGCGTCCTTCGCCGATCTCGCGCATGCGCACGGCAATGTGAAACCGGGTGTTCAGAAGATCGCGAAACTCTTCAGCAATTTCGGCCGCGCGTGCTGGCCACGTCTACGTCCTGCGTCATCCGCGGTTCGTCCACATAGGCGTTGACCGCCTGCGCCGAACAAGACCGCATCGTCCACGTCCCGCAGAAACTCCAGGATGGCGCAATGCACCGTAGCCAAGGGAAGTGGCTCTTGCATGACAAATTCCTCGAACGCCAGTCCACCGTCGCCCAACATGACCGCATCCTCTGAGAACTTGTTTCAAAAGTGGTGATGGGTCTGTATTCGCACAGTCCCTGAGGTTTCTTGAAATAAGTTCTAAGGTTTACCCGTCACTATTCTAGCTTGCAGGGCACTGCCCCGTCAAATGCGCCGAAAACTGTCGAGCACACGTTTAGCTTTCCAGCCTGATTCACCGACCCGGACGAGCCGGGTGGGGTCTTGATAATTCGGTTCGTCTCGTTTAGCTGTTCAACCTTCTTCACCATCCACGCAAGGCGGATGGGGTCGCGGCAGACCTCCCGGAATCAGGCAATTCCATTTGGCCGCGCGATCGCCCGCACCGGGTTGCTCACCAGCAATCGGCGAATCGTCGCCTCGTCCAGCCCGGCCTTGTCGCGCAGGCCGGCGGCGATCTGCGGCATCGTAGCCACGGCTCCCATGAAATGCGAACCGTCGGGCGAACGGGCGGCAAGATCTTCGCCGACTTCGACCGTCTGCGAACCTAACCTATAGCGGCCCGGTCCCAGGCCGGCGGCTGAAATGCCATCGCTGACGATTATCGCGCGGTCCGGCGGCACGCAGCGCAAGTAATTCACGAGCGTCGGATACGGAATATGAACGCCATCGCCGATGAAACAAATCCAGAGGCGGTCCGCCAGGCCCAGCACCCGCTGGATGATGTTGTCGTGGCGATGCAGGAACATCGGGCAGCCGTTGCCGAGATGGGTAAACATCGACACCCCGGCATCGATCGCGGCGTGAAGCTGGTCGAGGCTGGGGTTGCAGTGTCCGGCCGAAACGATGATCTTCTGCTGGGCCAGCCAACCCGTTACCCTCAGGCCCGCGTCGTGTTCCGGCGCGAGCGTCACGAGCCGCACGAGCCCCTCGGCGGTGTCGACGAGGCGCTTCATCGCGTCCAGGTCGGCGGGGCGGATCGACTCCACCGGATGGGCGCCGGCGTAGCCTGGTTCCGGGTTCAGAAACGGCCCCTCCACGTGGATGCCGTGGATTACGCCGGCCGCCAACTGGTCTTGCCGGCGGATGGCGGCGATCCGCGCCAGCCGTCCGGCCATGCGATCGAGAGAATCGGTGATGATCGTCGCCAGCACGCCCGCGACGCCGTCGGCACGGAGCTTCTCGCAGGCGGTATGGCAGGCATCGACCGACAGATCGTCGGCGTTGAAGTCGATGCCGCGGTAGCCGTTGAGTTGCAGATCGAAATAAGGAAAGTCAAGCGACATTGGATAGTCACAGCACAATGACGGAAACCACGAAATACACGAAACACACGAAAGAAGACCAAGTAATTTGACAGTAAGATGGCCTGTGAGTACAGAGGCGACAGGAAGATAAGATTTTCGTTCCTATTTTCCTGTCGCACATCTTCTTGTCATTATTCTCCATGCCTCTCCCTTTTCGTGTATTTCGTCGGGCACCATGTACCCATGGTCGCGTGGTTTACTGTTCGGCCCGTCGCGCGGAGATGATCTCGGTATTCATGCCGGCCCAGTGCAGGCTGCCGGAGAAGCGGCCATGTTCCATCTTCACGCACTTGTCCATGACCACCTGCAGCCCCGCGGCACGGGCCTTGGCGGCAGCTTCCGGATGGACGATCCGCAACTGCGTCCAGAGGGCCTTGGCCCCGATGGCGATTGCCTGGTCGACAATCGCCGGGACTTCGCCGGCCGGGCGGAAGACATCCACTAGATCGACCCGGTCCGGAATGCTCTTCAGGTCCGGATAGACCGTTTCGCCCAGGATCGTGCCGCCGCGGGGGTTGACCGGGATGATGCGGTAGCCTTCGCGCTGCAAATAGGTGGCCACGAAATAGCTGGCCTTCTGCCGGTCCGCCGACAGGCCCACCATTGCGATCGTTTTCGCCGTATGAAGTATGTTATGGATGCAGTCGGGATCCTGGTACAGGGCCTGCTGCTCCGGTGTCAATACGCTGTTGAGGCTTATAGCGCAGGCTACGCGCCTGGTCCAAGTCCCATAGGAGGTCCTCGAGTGTTTCCAGCCCGACGGAGAGACGCACCAGTCCCGGCCCGACGCTGCCGGCAGCCAGTTCCTCGTCGCTAAGCTGTTGGTGGGTGGTCGACGCCGGATGAATCACCAAGCTGCGGGCGTCGCCCACGTTGGCCAGGTGAGAAAAGAGCTGGAGCGATTCGATGAAGCGTTTTCCCGCCTCGCGGACGTCGCCGCCGCGGGCCTTGAGGTCAAAGGAAAAGACGGCGCCCGGTCCCTTGGGCAGATACTTGCAGGCCAGGGCATGATAGGGATTGTCCGGCAGAGCGGCGTAATTCACGCGCTCGACCTTGGGATGCCCGGCGAGAAACCGGGCCACGCCGATAGCATTACTCACGTGGCGCTCCATTCGCAAGGAGAGCGTCTCCAGTCCCTGAATCAAGAGGAAGCTGTTCATGGGCGAAATGCAGGCGCCGGTATCGCGCAGGGTCTCGGTGCGTAGCTTCATCAGAAAGCCATAATGGCCGAAGGTGTCGAAGAACCGCAGGCCATGGTACGACGGCGACGGGTCGGCGATCGTGGCGAAACGGGCAAAATTGAACTTGCCCGAGTCGATCACCACTCCGCCGATGCTGTTGCCGTGGCCGCCCAGGAATTTCGTGGCGGAATGGGTCACGATCGTGGCGCCCCAATCAATCGGCCGGCAGAGGTAAGGCGTAGCGAACGTATTATCGACGATGAAGGGGATGTGCCGGCTATCGGCCAGCCTGGCCAGGGCTTCCAAGTCGAGGATCGAACCGCCGGGGTTGCCGATAATCTCGCCGAAGAGGGCGCGGGTTTTGGGCGTGACGGAAGCCTCCCAGGCATGCAGATCGCCGGGATCGACGAAGCGGACGGCGATCGACAGTTTCTTCAGCGTGTGGGTGAGCTGGGTGATCGATCCGCCGTACAGATGGGCCGAGGCGACGATCTCGTCGCCCGGTTCCAGGAGCGTCATGAAAACGGCAAACTGGGCAGCCAAACCGCTGGCCAGCGCCACGGCCCCCGTACCGTTCTCCAGCGAGGCCACGCGCTCTTCGAAGACGGCCGTCGTCGGGTTGCTGAGCCGCGTATAAATGTTGCCGTACAGTTTCAGGTCGAAGAGCTGGGCCGCCTGCTCGGCATCGCTGAAGACGTAGGAAGTCGTCTGGTAGATGGGCACCGCGCGGGCCCCGACGTGCGGATCGGGGATGTGTCCTGCGTGCAGCATGCGGGTTTCGAAACCGAATTTTCGCTTGTCTTCAGACATGGTGGCGATGCTCCTCGGGGCCGTTAACAGGCCGCAGGAATTAGAATGTCTGGAAGACGGATTGTCAATCCGTCCAACACCGCGCTGCCGGGGTTGGAATATTGTTTCGGCTTGCCTTAATGTTGCTGCACGTTGCCGTGCACCCAGTCATGAAACGAGCAGATGAGTTCCGTCTCGTGCGCCGCGCCCAACTGCCGAACGATTTCTTGTGCTTTGGCGATGGGGAAGGTCGGAAAACATAGGCTCGTTTCGCGAGCGACATACTCGCCCTCTTGGGAAAGCTCGAAGACCTTGAGCGTGTTCTTACTCCAGCACCACAATTCCGGGACGCGGAAGGCCGCGTAGATTTCCGTTTTCTTCCCAAGTTTGTGGGTTACTTCCACTTCAATGGCCAGATCGGGAGGCGGATCCACCTTGAAGTTGATCTTCTTCTTGTCCCACACTTGCGGCTCGTGCTGGACGTAATAGCAATTATCGGGCTCGAAGCCGCAATTGAGCGCCGCGCGACGGATCGTCATCGTTCCGCAACTTCGAAGTGGAACTTTGAGTTCCAGGGTCCAAACAGTGATTAGCTTTCCCAGTAGCGCAGCAATTCCTTCGTGCAACGGCGACGGCGACATGATCTCCAACTTTCCCCGGTCATAAGTCATGCGAAGCTTGTAGTTTTCACGGATTGTGCGCAGTCTGCGATACATCTTCCACGAAACTCCGTAAAGGACTACGGAGCCGTCAGAATCCGCCGGCATGAACGGGTCATCCTCTTCATCCGGCTCTACGACCACAGTTTCCAAGTCGGTAGCCATAGCATTTGTCTCCGAGAACAAGCGATTGAGTTCATGTTATTATAGCAATACGAAAGTCCGATTGCACCCCGCTAGGAAAGCAAAACGGGCGGGCCGGCCGACCGTGATCGCATCACGGCCCGCCAACCCGCCCGCTATCGGTCAGGGTTGATCCCCTCTCGCGCAAGCCGGCGAGGGGAGTCCTGCTCAGACTGTCGGCGCGGCCGCCGGGCCGCTGCCGGCGCCCACCGTGGCCGGCGGCTCCGGGGCGTGCAGCACCGAGCCGTGGAACTTCAAATGCTTCTTGCCGCCCACCTCGACCACTTCCACCGTGATCGTGTCCATGCCGCTGAACTCGCCCTTCAAGAGTTCCTCGGAGAGCGGGTCTTCGATCATGTTCTCGATCGCCCGGCGTAAAGGACGGGCGCCGAAATCGAGCTCCTTGCAGGCCTTGTGGACGATCAGGTCCTTCGAACCGTCGGTCAGAACCAGCGCCAGCCCGCGCTCCTGGAGCCTGTTGCGAACCTTTTGCACCTCCATCTCGATCACGTCCTTAAGATCGTTCTCATTCAGGTGCCGGAAGACGATGATGTCGTCGACGCGGTTGAGGAACTCCGGCCGGAAGACCTTCTCGATCTGTTCCTGCAAGCGGCTCTTCATGCTGTCGTAGGAGGCGTCGTTGTCCGGCTTCTGGAAACCGAATCCCGACTCGTTCTTGATCGACTCGGCGCCGGCGTTGGTGGTCATGATGACGATCGTGTTGCGGAAGTCGACGTTGCGGCCGAAGCTGTCGGTCAAGCGGCCCTCTTCCATGACCTGCAGCAACATGTTGAACACGTCCGGATGGGCCTTCTCGATTTCGTCCAGAAGGACCACGGCGTACGGCCGGCGGCGGATCTTCTCGGTCAACTGGCCGCCTTCCTCGAAGCCCACGTAGCCCGGCGGAGCGCCGATCAAGCGGCTCACGTTGTGCTTCTCCATGTACTCGCTCATGTCGATCTGGATCAGGGCGTCCTCGTCGCCGAACATGAACTCGGCCAGGGCCTTGGCCAAAAGCGTCTTGCCCACGCCGGTGGGACCGGCGAAGACGAAGCAGCCCGTGGGCCGCTTGGGATCCTTCAGCCCGCTACGACTGCGGCGGACGGCCTTGGAGATCGACTTGATCGCCTCGTCCTGACTGACGACCCGCTTGTGCAGCTCGCCTTCCATCTTCATCAGCCGCATCGAGTCCTCGGTCGACATCCGCACCAGGGGGATGCCGGTGATCTTCGACACGACTTCGGCAATCACGTCCTCGTCGACCACGCCGTCGGTGGCGCGGGACTTTTCCCGCCACTCGTGCGTGATCATCTGCTTCTTCTTCTTGAGCTTGTCGGCCTGGTCGCAGAGCGCGGCGGCCTTTTCGAAATCCTGGTTGGCCACCGCGTCTTCCTTCTCGCGATTGAGGGTCTCGACCTCCTCATCGATTTCCTTCAGATCGGGCGGACGCGTCATCGACTTGAGGTGGACCCTGGCGCCGGCCTCGTCGATCACGTCGATGGCCTTGTCCGGCAGGCAGCGGCCGGTGATGTAACGGCTGGAAGAGCTCGACGGCCGCCTCGACGGCGTCGTCGGTAATCTGCACGTGGTGGTGCGTCTCGTAGCGGTCGCGGAGACCCTTGAGGATCTCGATCGTCTCCGGTTTGGTCGAAGGTTCGACCATCACCACCTGGAAGCGGCGGTCCAAGGCGCTGTCTTTTTCGATGTACTTGCGATACTCGTCAAGCGTCGTGGCGCCGATGCACTGGATTTCGCCGCGGGAGAGGGCCGGCTTGAGCACGTTCGAAGCGTCGATCGCGCCCTCGGCGCCGCCCGCCCCCACGAGGGTGTGCAACTCGTCGATGAAAAGGATCGTGTTCTTAGCGCGGCGGACTTCATTCATCACCGCCTTGATGCGCTCTTCGAACTGGCCGCGATACTTCGTGCCGGCCACCATCATCGCCAGGTCGAGCACGACGATGCGGCGGTCGGCCAGCAATTCGGGCACGTCGCCGTTGATCACGCGCTGGGCGAAACCTTCGACGATGGCCGTCTTGCCCACGCCGGCCTCGCCCAGCAGAACCGGGTTGTTCTTGGTGCGGCGGCCGAGAATCTGCATCGTCCGCTCGATTTCCTTCTCGCGGCCGATGACCGGATCGAGCTTGCCTTGCCGGGCCAGTTCGGTCAGGTCGCGGCCAAAGCTGTCCAGGGCCGGGGTTTTCGACTTGCCCGACCGCGGCGACTCTCCGCCTTGGCTCTGCTGACCGCCGCCGCCCCCCATGCTACCGGCCCGCTCGGACCCTTCGCCCCCTTCCATGCCGTGCCCCAACAGGCTCAGCACTTCCTCGCGGACCTCTTCCAGCTTCAGACCGAGGTTCATCAGCACCTGCGCGGCCACGCCTTCCTGCTCGCGGAGCAGGCCCAAGAGGATGTGTTCGGTGCCGACGTAATTGTGACCCAGGTTGCGGGCCTCCTCCATCGAATACTCGATCACCTTTTTGGCGCGGGGCGTTTGCGGCAGCTTACCCATGGTCACCATATCGGGACCGCTTTGCACGAGCTTTTCGACCTCGAGGCGGATCTTGCGGAGATCGACCTCCAGATTCTTCAGCACGTTGGCGGCCACGCCGCTGCCTTCTTTGATCAGACCGAGTAGGATGTGCTCGGTGCCGATATATTCGTGATTGAACCGCTGGGCCTCCTGGTTCGCCAGTTGCATCACCTTTCGGGCGCGGTCAGTGAATCGTTCGTACATTCAATTATCTCCCTTGCTCTCAATGCTCCGTAGTCATGGATGTAATGGTACTCTTGCGGGCCTCCACAAGCAACTCTCCCTCACGGTGAATCTCCAGGGCCCAGCCATGGGCGCCGTCAAGCCGGACGAGAAGATTGAGTTGATGAGTCGCCTCGTCGAACCGCTTGGTGTGTCGCAAGAGCGTGGCCATGAGGAGCCTCGCTTCCAAGTCGTGCTCGTCGCGACGCAACAGGATGTTCAATTTTCGTTCGGCTTCGAACCAGTTCCCTTTCAAGTAATCTTCCAGGGCTTCTTCAAAAATCTTCCCGCCGGGTTCCTCGGAAGTCGCCGCCGACCCGGACCCGGAGTACCGGGTGCCCCGCCCGGTGCCCCGCCGGTCGGTCCAGGCCCCATAACCGGCGGAAAAGCTCCAGGTCACTCCTAGGAAAACCCAACAAATTATATGCATCGCCGGGGGCAACATGTCGGTCCAAAACCAGGTTCCCAGGAGAACCCCATTCAACACGGCCGCCGCCGCAATGGCAACGGCCAAGGCGGCCCAGTTCCCGTCACGGGCCAACTGCGGCAATCCCGGCCACAAGTAGGCCGGCCACGGCATCCTGTGCATCGGCGTTCGCGTCCCTGACAACAGCCTTCGTTCTACAACACCCCAAATAACGGGGTACTAGCCACCGAATTGTAGCTTTGAAATCGCATGGAATCAAGGTAACTAGCCTGAGGCGCAAGCGCGGCCTGAGTAAGGAGTTGCCACCACGTGCGTCGCGGGTTAGTATGCGCATTATGAATTCCCAGCATGTTTCCGACCAAATGCCGCTCCTCAGAATCCTCGACGCGGCAGCCAATCGTGCCCGGGAAGCACTGCGCGTAATCGAAGATTGGGCTCGCTTTGCCTTGGACGACGCCTGCCTGACGGAGTACCTGAAACAAATACGTCACGATCTGGCGGCCGCCGTGGCCTGTCTTCCCTGGGAGCAACGACTGGCCGCCCGGGAGACCCAGGCCGACGTGGGGACCGAAATTACCACCCTTTCGGAGCATAGTCGAGAGAACATTCTTGACGTTCTGACGGCCAATTTTCTGCGCCTCCAGGAGAGCCTTCGCAGCATCGAAGAATTTAGCAAAATAATTAACCCTACTGTCGGCGTAGCAATCGAGCAGATGCGGTATCGGACTTACACAGTCCAGCGAGCGATCGACTCCACGCGTGTCGGGCTGGAGCGCTTGGCAACGGCCCGACTGTACATCTTGCTGGATGGGCGATCGACTGTCGAGGAATTCGAGCGGATGGCCGGAGGGCTGATCGGCGCCGGAGCGGAACGTCCTCCAGTTGCGCGACAAGCAGTTGGCCGATCGCGAGCTTATCGACCGTGCCCGGCGGTTACGGCAGTTGACGCGTGGGACTTCGACACTCTTGATCATCAATGATCGGCCCGATCTGGCCGCCTTGCGCAAGCCGATGGAGTACATGTGGGCCAGGAGGAGCTTTCCGTGAAGGACGCTCGCTCGATCGTCGGTCCGGAGCTGTTGATCGGCGTGTCCACGCATTCGATCCGGCAGGCACGGCAAGCAGTGCTCGACGGGGCGAATTACATCGGCGTGGGACCGACCTTTCCGTCCGGCACGAAGCAATTCGATCGTTTCCCAGGGTTGGAGTTATTGCGCGCCGTGGCCGCCGAGATCCGCTTGCCGGCCTTTGCCATCGGCGGCATTACACGGGAGAATCTGGATCAGGTAAGATCGGCAGGGTTCCGGCGAGTGGCCGTCAGCGGGGCAATCACTGGAGCTGAAGATCCGGTCCAGGCCGCGAAAGAAATCAGGACCGAACTTTCGACAGAAATATAGGGAGCAGAAATATGGAATTCGGAATGCGAAATGTGGATTACGAACTTAATGCCCTTCAAACTACCATTTTGGATTTCATATTTCTGTCTGATAGTTTTCGCTAATTTTGCTCTCGCACCATGTCCTACGAAGTCGAACTCAAATTCCCCGTCGCTGATCTTCCTGCTTTTGCCCAGAAACTGATCGACTTGGCCATTCCCGTCTCTTCCGTCAACGAGGAGATCGATGTTTACTTCGCTCATCCGGCGCGAGATTTCGCACGAACGGACGAGGCCCTAAGGCTGCGCCGCAAGGGCGATGCGAACTTCATCACGTACAAAGGTCCGAAGATCGACGCCACGACCAAGACCCGCCGGGAGATCGAACTTCCGCTCGGCCCTGGCCCGGAATCGTTGACCGCCTGGACCGCTCTGTTGGAAGCAGTCGGTTTCCGGCCGGTGGGCGAAGTCCGCAAGTCGCGCCGCAAGGCCGCCATCACCTGGCAAGGCCGGCTTGTGGAAGCCTCCCTCGACGAAGTCCAGGGCGTCGGCACGTTTGTCGAGTTCGAGTTGGTTGCCGAAGAAATCGGGATCGAAACGGCCAGGGCCTGCATCCAATCCCTGGCCCAATCGTTCGGCCTGACCCGGGGCGAACGACGAAGCTATCTGGAACTGTTGCTCAAGGAGAATTGACCATGTATCTGGGAATTGAAATCGGCGCTACGAAACTGCAATTGGCCGTCGGCCCGGGTGATGGCTCGCCGTTCGTCGAGTTCCAACGCGCGGAGATCCGCCTGGAAGCAGGAGCGGGCGGAATTCTCCGCCAGATCGACGCCATCGGCCGCGAACTGATCGAGCGCCACCAGCCGCGGGCCATCGGCATCGGCTTTGGCGGACCCGTCGACGCGGAGGCTGGGCGGACGGTCACCAGTCATCAGGTCGAAGGTTGGACCGATTTCGCGCTGGTCGACTGGTGCCGCGAGACGTTTGGATTGCCGGCCGGGCTGTCCAACGATTCCGATGCCGCCGGCCTGGCCGAGGCCTTGTTCGGGGCGGGCCGCGGCCATCGCGTCGTCTTCTATACGAACGTCGGCAGCGGCATCGGCGGGGCCCTAATGATCGACGGCCGTGTCTACTCCGGCGGACACGGGATCGCCTCCGAGATCGGCCACTTGCGGCCTGGGTTGGATGCCGATGATCCTCACGCGACGGTCGAGTCGTTCTCCAGTGGTTTCGGCATCGCCGCTGCCGGGCGCTCCTGGTTAGTTGGCGAGAATCTCCACGATCCGTCCGCCGCCGATCTCTTGGCCCGTTGCGGCGGCCGGATCGAACAGCTCAGCGGCCGGATGGTCGCCGATGCGGCCGCGGCCGGCAACGCGGCGGCAAGTCGGATCTTCGCCCTGGCCCTGCAAACATTCGGCTGGGCCATTGCCCAGATGATTACGCTCGTGGCCCCGCAGGTCGTGGTCATCGGCGGCGGCGTGCCGCTGGTCGGCGAGACGATGTTCTTCGAACCGCTTCGCCGTCAAGTGGCCCGTTACGTCTTCCCGCCGCTGGCCCATACTTATTCCATCATCCCGGCTGCGCTGGGCGAAGAAGTGGTGGTCCGCGGGGCGCTGGCAGTGGCGAAACAGAATGAGCTTTAGAGATCTGCGATCTGAGATTTCAAATCTGAAATTCGACCGGTCATTTCCTCGATGCCAGGTAACTGGACAGCACGACCTCCAACGACTGATCGGTCCGCACGAGCACGTAATCGATCCGCTGCTGCCGGCAACCTTGCTTCAGCCGATGAACGAATTTCTGCAACTCGTCGAGATAGGCACTTCGCAAGGCGCGGGGCTCGGCCAATAGCTCGGGCATGCCTTCCAAGCCGCGGAAGAGCATCATCCGATCAAAGGGAAAATCGACCTCGGCCGGATCGAGCACGTGCATCAACACGACCTCGTGCCGACGGTGGCGAAAGTGCTGCAAGCCGGCCAGGATGGTCTCGACGTCGTCCAACAGATCGCTGAAGATGATCACGATCCCCCGCTTGCGAAAGCGTTCGGCCAACTCGTGCAGGATCGGCCCGGTGGCCGTTTTCCGCTCGCCGGCCGCGTGCTCCATGACTTGCAGGATGTCCTTCAGGTGCGACGGGTTGCCGCTGGGCCGGACCAAGGCCCGGATCTCGCGGTCGAACGTCACCAGGCCCACGCTGTCCTGTTGCTGGAGGACCAGGTAGGCCAGCGACGCCGCGGCGCACTTGGCATATTCGAGCTTCGACAGCGGCGCCTTTTCGCTCTGGTAGGTCATGCTCTCGCTGGTGTCCAGGAGCAGGTTGCAGACGAGGTTCGTCTCTTCTTCGAACTGCTTCAGGCAGTATTTGTCGGTGCGGCCGAGGACTTTCCAGTCGAGATACCGCAGATCGTCGCCCGGCGTGTATTCGCGGTGCTCGGCAAATTCGATCGAGAAGCCGTGAAACGGGCTGCGATGCACGCCGGCCACGTAGCCCTCGACGATCAGCCGTGCGCGGAGGGCCAGCCCCTCCAGGCGGGCGAGAATCGCGGGATCGAGATACTGGGCGGCGGCCGGCATGGATTACCTCTTAAACACGCCATCCGCCCCGTCGGCGGTGGCGGCCGTGGTGGCAATCAGCCGCCGCACGATTTCGTCGGTCTTGATCCCTTCGGCCTCGGCGTTGAAATTGGTGAGGATGCGATGCCGCAGCACGGGACAAGCCACGGCCCGCACGTCCTCGCAACTGGCATAACAGCGGCCTTGCAGCACGGCCCGGGCCTTGGCGCCGAGCACCAGGTACTGGCTGGCACGGGGACCGGCGCCCCATTGCACGTAGGAACGGATAAAATCGGGAACATCGGCCGCCGATGCCCGCGTGCGGCGGACCAGGTCCAGCGCGTAGCGGATGACATGATCGGCCACGGGCACGCGGCGGACGATCTTCTGCAGCGCGAGGATCTGCTCGCCGCTGAGGGTGGGCGTGACCTGCGTCTCAACGTCCGCCGTGGTCTGCCGCACGATGCGGAATTCCTCCTCCTCGCTGGGATAATCGACGAGGACGTGGAACATGAAACGATCCAACTGGGCCTCGGGCAGCGGGTAGGTGCCTTCGTGCTCGATGGGGTTCTGCGTGGCCAGCACGAAGAACGGTTCCGCCAGCCGATGCCGCGCCCCACCGGCGGTGATCTGGTATTCCTGCATGGCCTCCAGGAGGGCCGACTGCGTTTTGGGCGGCGTGCGGTTGATCTCGTCGGCCAGGATCACGTTGGCGAAGATCGGCCCCTTGAGAAACTTGAATCCCCGGCTGCCGGAGAGCTTGTCTTCCTGGATCACTTCCGTGCCGGTGATGTCGGCCGGCATCAGGTCGGGAGTGAACTGGATGCGGCTGAAGTGCAAGGCCAGGGCGTCGGCCAGCGTGCGAATCATGAGCGTCTTGGCCAGGCCCGGCACGCCCACCAGCAGACAATGCCCCCGCGCGAACATGGCAATCAGCAGTTCTTCAATGACCTGCTGCTGGCCGACGATCACGCGGCCCAATTGCTCGGTGATCAGTCGATAGGCCTCGTTGAGTTTTTGGACAGCCTCTATGTCGTTGTCTTGGAGCATAATTAGTTTCTGTTGCTGAAGGGGCGTTTTTTTCTTTTGGTTAGTTACGGCAGCCGAGTATTTGCTGCCGGCCGGAGCTATTGTTGTCAAAATAGGGACACCATGGGTTCTGCGTGAATTGGGTTTCGACTCGTCGGGCCGATTAGCGCATGGGTTCCCTTGCCGTGCCATTCTCCACTGTCGAATTGTTCACAGCGGCGTGCTCAGCCGGCGGCGTGATCCGCCAGCACGATCAAGTTGTGGCAGAACACGCCCAGGCCCACGGCTGCAGCAAAACTCCTAAATCCTCGAAAGTAACATCGAACCAAACGAAACGCCCGTTTTAAGCCGGAGATCGTCCCCTCGATCCCCGCCCGAAAGGCATACCAGTGGGCAAGCATCTTGTCGACGAAGTCCTGCATCCGCGTGGGGATCGCCAGCGTCGCCACTTGCTTGGCCAATTCCTCGAACTTCGCCTTTTCCGGACAGAAGCCCTTGTCCGCCGCCACAACCTCCGGCCGCGCACCAAAGAGTTTCTTGTGCCGCTGGATCACCTCTTCGGTCAACTCGCAGTCGGGCAGTTGCTTCTCATAGACCTCATAATCGGTGATGAACTTCTCTTTCGATTCGCACAACAAGACCTTGTGGCCAAATTCCACCGGCTTCTGTCGCTTGCCACGCTTGATCAGCTCCGTGTGTTGCTCGAAGAGACTGAACACCCGCTCGCTGGCCGGCACAGTTTCTCCCGCCACCTGCGCCCGCCGGGCGTTATGCACGATAGTCTGCATCGACGACAGATAAGCCTTCAGTTCCAAGGCTACGCCGGCCAGAGCCGTCGTGCCCTGGGTGGTCACAAAAGTGCAGAATTCCCTGGCAATCGCCACGATCCAAGCGGTCCGCTCGATGAGCGTGGCAAAGGAACTCTTCACCTTCCGCTGGCGAGACTTCGACTTGCTGGGCATGTAGCGGGTAATGTAAAGGTGCAGCCGCTTGATCTTACGGTCATGGAAGCGGTGCGGGCAACTCTCCGGGGCAATCTCTCTTGCCCGTTTCAACAGCCGCAATGCCACCCGCCAGGTGTCCCAGAGAAGCGACGAGTCCGTGGGATAATGGATATTCGATTCCACGGCAGTGGTGTCGGTACGAATGACCTGCGTGCTCACCGCTCCCTGGGCAACGCCGTACTGGCCCAGCAATTCGTTGACCCGTTTCCAAGTCTGGGGACGGATGGCCAGAAAAGCACTTGTCGAGGAAGGTGAAGTCCATCACGGCCTTCTTCCGCATCCGCAGGAAGTCCTGTAGAAACGGATCGCTGCCGATGCGGATGATCACATCGCGGAAGGGCAGTCCTTCGAGGTGCTGCACAACGAGGGCCCGCAGGATGTTCTCCGATGTGTAATCGCCTTCGCGGCCCTCCTTGCCACCCTGGGACAGCTTCTGCAGATCCGCATGCACCGCCGAAAGGATGTCGGATTTGGCGTCCAGCACTTGACTAATGGCCCGATATCGGGCACGATAATCACGTACGACCTTGGGCAACCCGTCATCCTTCGATTCAAAACTGAGCACGGCTTCCTTTTTCCGACGCATCTTTATCCTCCTCTGGTCTTTCGTGAAACAATAAACCATGAGGATAAGGGTGCGTCTTTTTTCGTCAAGGCCACCTTGCGAAATTAGCTCGCGCCGCTTCCGCAACAGAAACTAATTAGTCTTTTGTTATTTCTGCCCGCGATTCTTTCTTCCTCTCTCCCTTGGTTCCCAGCACGATCAACTCGTTGGGCGTGGCAATCAGCAAGCGGCCGTCGGCCACCAGCAAATTGCCGCCGCGAACACCCAGGGGAGCGAGTTCGATTTCCTTCTTCAAACGCGCGGTCTGCTGATGAAAGACGTAAACCTTCTCCCGCGTCGGCCAGAGGACATAGTCGCCTGCGAGCAATCCCCGACCGTAGCCGAGCTTGTCCGCACCTTCCGGCCAGACATGGGCGACGTTGCCGGCCCGTGGACCGGCAGTGTTGATCCAATAGAGATTATAGCCGCTGGCGATCAAGTAGTCGCCGGACACGCCCAGCAAGTGAACCACGTCGTCCAACGGGTCTTGAACGGGGGAAAAGACAGGCCGGTCATCACGCCGTCCCGGCCAAAGGATCTGCCCCGTTTCGGCGTCCAATGCATAAACCCGCGGGCTGTCGGCGGGGGCCACGTACAGCCGGCCGTGATCGAATAGACAGGGATTCGCATCGCGCTGCCAGTGGGCGTCCATGCGGAGGAGGTTTCCGCTGCGAGCCCGCGGGTACAGGCTCAACCAGTTGATCCGGCCGTCCTCGGCGGCTAGGGAGGCCACCGCGCCGAGGTTCGTATTCACGTAGATCGTACCGCCGGCCAGCGTGAGCAAGGTGTGCGTACACTCCGCAAGCGTGCCTCGGGCCGGCGTTTCGGCCGCACAGACGAACCGCCGCCAACGCATCCGGGGCGGGGTTCCGTCTTGGCCGGTCGTCGTATCGAAGCACGCCACGTGCGCTTGCGGGCGAATATCGTTGCGGCGCATGGTGACGAAGAGTCGCGCCACCCGCCACGAGCGGGGCCCCGTCGAAGGCCCACCCTTCTTCCGCGGCAACCTTCCAAAACTTGCCTTCCGTGCGAAGGTCGAGGCAGACAATGCTTCCGGCCGCGAGCGACACCCCGGGCTGCAGCGGCGGGTTGGTGATCGGGGAGCCCATGCGGGCGTAGAGCCGACCGTCGGCAATGGTCAAAGTATAACGCGGCGTGCCCAGCGCATCGCCTGGTCCTGGCATCAGCAGGGGAACGTCCACCGGTTCCCGGTAGATCGATGCTCCGGGACCCGGAGTACCGGGTGCCCCGCCCCAGACCGGCTGGCCCGTATCGCAGCGGAATCCGAAAATCTCGGCTTGATCGGCGACGAACACGCAACCCCGAGAAATCACGGGATAAAATGCCAGCCGACCCGGGGTACCGGGTGCCCCGAGCCGATTGTCGGCCACGGCTGAAGCATGCGGCTCCAAGGGGGCTGGTAGCGTGGGAGTCGGCTGCCTGAGCGTCACCCGCCATTGGACGCCGGCCACGTCGATCAACTCCGGCGCGATCGCGTTGCGGGTCGGCGAACCCGCGAACGTCGGCCAATCCGGCCCCGGCTTGGTCTTCGGCCACAAGGCGCTTTGGTTCAACAGTTCCGCCAAGGCAGTGGCATAGCGGACTTCGCGGCCACCCAACCGGCCTCGCGCATCGCCATGCAGGCGGACGAACTCTGACAGCTCCTCCCTTGCCCGGCTCGGCAAACCTTCCAGGATCGAGACCAGCACTAGCCGGCGCGCACGGCGGCCGGATCGAGCGTCGAATCGGGATAGCCGGGCCAAGTGTCGGTCGCGCCCGGTGGGACTTTCACGGGCAGGATTCGTTCCCAGCACCAGCGTGCGGCCGAGAAGTCGCCCTCTTCCAGATGCATCTCGCCGAGGGCCATCAACGCTTTATCGCCCCAACTGCTGGCGAAGGCCTGGCGCACGACGTTGTTCAGCAACTTCGCATCGCGGTGGGCAATGCCTTCTTCATACCACTTTTGTGCAACCGGATCGACGCGGCGGCGATAGAGTTTCAGGGCCTCCGGCGGCAGTGTGGCCAGTTGCAGTTGACAGGCATCGCTCAGATTGACATAGCGCCAGGGGGTGACGGCCAGGAGCTTGCCTTCGGCATTCTCCATCACCTGCCGCAAGGTCTCGACGGCCTCGTCCCACTGGTGCTCGGCGAGGCAGGCCTTGGCCCGTTCCAGGTGGGCCAAGGCGGCGCCGTCGGCACGGTCCAGTTGCACGGTCTCGGAAAGCTCGAACAGGCTGCTCGGCGCGCCGATGCGAATTTGGGCCTGTGCCGCCGGCGTGACGATTCCGCCCAGTACGACCAGGACGGCAAAGCACAAAGTAGCAGGCACAGTCCCTGTGCCGTCCGCCAAAGGCCAGAGGTTTCTGAAAAACCACCGCGGCTGTCGCCGCAGGGCGGACGGCACTCGGAGTGTGCCTGCTTCTTCGAGTTCTTGCCGGGGAGTATCGATTGCCATTCCATAAGTATAAGTTAGCTCGAGGTTTGGGGAAAGTGGTGCAAGTCCCACACGTGAACGTCTTGATTTCGGGCGAGAAATCGTCGGGCCGAAGGCCCGACAATTTCCCGTGCAGAAACCCTACTATGTCCGGTAACATGCCTGTGGGGGATCGTTTTGTTGATGTCAACAAAATGATCCAAATGCTTGGGTGGCATTATCAAGGCGAAACGAATTCTCGAGTGAGTTGCTCGCGCAATGCCTTGTTACGCCCCAGCGTGTGGGTCGTACGGCCTACGACCTTCCGATCGCGCAACCCAATACTCCGCCTTCAGGCGGTTTTGCTCACTGACGTTGTAAAGGATTTCGCAGTCGCAGAAACCACCCTGACGCATGAGCACATGAAAGACATCAAACATTTCGTGTTCTTGGAACCCTCGGCTCAACAAGATCGGCCGCGAATTTCGGAAGTCGCCCCAACACTGGCATCGTTCCCGATCGGCATTTTGTGGGCACATTACGTCATCGAGGAATTCGAAGAAACGAGAGCCGATTAAGCGCCTCATGACGGCCGGAGTGATGGTGTCAATCAGTTCCTCGTCAGGATATTGAAGGTCTTCGGGTTTCTCGCCAGGAGCCAATTCAAACCAAACCGAGTTATCAAGATGGCCGGTCTGGTATTCAGCCGGGATGAGGTGCGTAAGGTAGTGCCAGCGCTGGTATGGGTAGATCACGGCGAACTTCGAGTCGGTGAAGTAGATTGCGAGACGCGTCGGATCGCGCTTCCACGGCACTGCGCGGATATCGATTTCCGGGTAGGACGGGGTGACGAACCGTCTCAGATCGGCGACGATTTGGTCAGCAGTAAGGTTCATCGCGATTCAAAAGTTCTGGCCGACAGCAACGTAGGGTGGTTTTCCATGAGGAACTCTCATAAAACGACGCTTCCTAGCCCGCTTGATTGTTACGTTTCCAGCACTCCTTGTCGAGTACCGGTCCCTATCGCTTCTCCGGCGTCGGGATCTTCTTCCCCTTGAGCTGATAGACATACGCCAGCACCTCGGCCACGGCGGCGTAGCGGCCTTGCGGAATGGGGTGATCGATCTCGACCTCGCGATACAAGGCCTGGGCCAAGGGTTTGCGCTCCAGGATGGGAATTCCGTGCTCCAGGGCCAGCTTTCGGATCCGCGCCGCGATCAGGCCGGCGCCCTTGGCCACCACCACCGGCGCGGCCATCGTCTGCGGATCGTACTGGATGGCGATGGCCAATTCGGTCGGGTTGGTGATCACGGCGTCGGCGTTGGGCACCGCGGCGGAAATGCGGTGCAGGGCCAGTTGCCGCTGGACCTGCTTCCGCCGCGCGGCCATCTGCGGATTGGCTTCCAGGTTTTTCAATTCTTCGCGAACCTCCTGCGTCGTCATCCGCAGGTCGCGCTGCTGCTTCCACCATTGAAAGCCGTAGTCCAGGACCGCCAACAGCAGCAAGGCCAAGGCGATCTTCAGGCTCGTCCAGATCAGGACCTGCGCCAGAAAGACTGCGATCTCCGGCGTCGTCATGGCGGACAGGCCAAGGACCTTCTCGCGCTGGCCATAGAGACAGGCATACGCTACGCCTGTCACCAGCACCATCTTCAAGAGCCCCATCACCAACCGCACCAGGCTGGCCAGCGAGAAAAGCCGCGCAAAACCCTGCAACGGATCCAACCGCATCAGGTCGGGCGCCAGTTTCTCCGGCAGAAAAAGAAATCCGACTTGCAGGAAGTTTGCCGCGATGCCCGTAAACAGGAGCACTCCCAAGATCGGCAACAAATAGCAGGCCAGCGCGTAGGCAAGGTGCTGCCCATGGGCGACGAAGAATTGCGGTTCGGCTGCCAGCCAGGGTTCGCCGCCCAGTTGTTCGGTCGCGTAGCGCGCCAGCATTTCGACCAGCGGGCCGCCCATCCATAATAGTGCCGCCAGCCCGACCAGCAGCAAGGCGGCGGAGGCCAGGTCCTGGCTCTTGGCCACCTGGCCCTCTTCCCGCGCCTGCTGACGGCGGTGCGGAGTTGCATCTTGCGTTTTTTCGCCGTCGGTTTCCGCCATGTCGGGGGTCGAATGTTACGGGGAGTTCGGCGGGACCCGCAAGGTTTGGAAGAGGACCTGCAAGGTCGGCGCAACCTGATCCTGGAAGACCAGCAAGGACGTCCCCAGGGAAACGAAAAATACGCCGAACGTGATCATGGCGTTCAGGCCGAAGCCGATGACCATGACATTCAATTGCGGCAGCGTGCGGCCGATCAGCCCCAACACCAGCGTGGCCAGCAGTACGGCCGTCACCACCGGCGCCGCAGTGCGGACCGCCACGTGGAAACTTTGCGCGATCAAGACCAAGAACATTTCGACCAACGACGTGAGCCAGCCGAGACCCGGACCGCCGTCGCCCGTGCCGAGAAACATGACCACGCTTCCGCCGGGCGGGATGGCGCGGAACGTGTCCAGCAGGCCGCCCAGCAGGATGCGATGCCCGCCGATGACCAGGAACAAGGCTGTGCTCAGCAGGGCCAGCAGTTGCGAGAACAGCGGCACGTTCGTCGCCGTCCCGGGATCGAAGACGTCGGAAAGGGTGAGTCCGCCGACGCGGCTCATCAGGTCGCCCGCCATCTGGACTCCGCCCAGCAGGATCGTAATTCCCATCCCCAGGACCAGGCCGATCACGAGTTCACCGCCGATGACCACCACGTAAACCAACAGGCTGCCGGGGTAGGGCAAGGTGGCGGACCATTGGCTGGGCATGATCAGCACGGCCAAGGCCAGCGCGATCAGGGCGCGGACCGTTGCCGGGGCTTGCGTCAAGCCGAAAACCGGCGACGCGATCAGCACGCCGCTGGTCCGCGTCAACACCAGGGTGAAGATCAGGAATTTCTCGACGTTGAGCAAGGCCAGTGCGTTCATCGGAACTAAAATCTTCCCGGGATCCCCGCGATCACGTCGATCGTATACTGCATCATCTGGCTCAGCAGCCAGGGCAGCGTAAAGCTCAGCACCAGGACCATGATTACGATTTTCGGCACGAATGCCACCGTTTGTTCCTGGATCTGCGTCACCGCCTGCAGCAGGCCGATCACCAGGCCCACGACCATTCCCGCCACGAGCACCGGGGCCGCAATCAAGAGACTCATCCAGATCGCCTCGCAACCGAGTCCAATGGCTAGTTCGGTTAGAGAGTCAGGAGACATGTCACTTCACCATTTGGAAGCTCTGCATCAACATCCCCACCACCAGATGCCATCCGTCCACCAGCACAAACAACAGGATCTTGAACGGCAGCGAGACCAGCGTGGGCGGCAACATGAGCATGCCCATCGATACCGTGACGCTGGCAATCACCACGTCCAAAATCAGGAACGGCAGGTAGATCTGGAATCCGATGAGGAACGCCGTCTTCAATTCGCTGAGCATGTAAGCGGGCAGGAGGACCGTCAACGGCACGTCGTCATACTTGGTTGGGGCGGGCTCGGTCGAGGCATACTTCCAGAACAACAACACGTCGTCGGTGTTGCCGGTCCGTTCGATCTGTGCGCTCATGAATTGCCGGATGGGTGCCGCGCCCGGGTCCAGGCCTGCTCCAGGCCGATCTGCTTGTTCGTATAGGGGACGATCGACCCCTCGTAAACCTGCTTCCACGTCGGGGCCATGACCAAGAGCGTGATGAACATGGCCAGCGAGGTAAGCACCTGGTTGGGCGGAAGCGTTTGCGTGCCCAGCGCCTGCCGCAACATGCTCAGCACCACCGCCACGCGGACGAAACATGTGGTCATCAAGAGGATCGCCGGCGCCAGGCTCAGCACGGTCAACAGCAGCATGACCTGGATCGTGGAACTGAGCCCTTCCGGGCTGACCCACTTTTCCGGTCCGGCGGACAAACCTTGTGGCACGTCGAGCGTTAGCGGCCGACTGCCGGCATCCTCGCCCCGGGCCGCCGCGGGAGCGAAAGCGCCAGCAAGAGCAAGACGAACGCCACCGGCAAACTGAGAAGATGTCGCGCCGTCCCCGTTCGCCAATCTGCCATTTGCAATCTTTTTTCTTCACACATGTTATTTCTCCCAGCGATAACGCCTTCGTTGCGCCGACGGGCTCGAGGTTATCGAGCTCCGAGGGCTCGCCGCGGGCACCCGGTACCTCGGGTCGGGGGGCCAATTGCTGAAAGACCTGCCGGAAGGCCGTCGTGGCACTTTTCGGATGGGCTTGCTGGCAGATGCCGGCGATGCGATCGACTTCCAGCGGATCGGTCACCTCGGTCAGGGTTTCGGTGCCGCCGGGCGTGATCGACACCAGCAGCAGCTTGTTGCCGCAGCGCAGAAGTTGCACTTGCTGGCGTGCCCCGAGCAGGGCGCGGCCGAGGATCTCGAAGACCTCCTTGGGCAGCACTAGCGATCCGCGCGGAGCGGCCTTGCGCATGGCCCAGGCGACGATGAAGAAGAGCCCCAGCACGACGGCCAGGCTTCCGCCGACCGTGATCATCGCGCTGAGCGGCGAACTCTTGCCTGGGGGATTCTTACTGCCGACCAGGAGTACCTCGTGCCCGCTGCCCAGGCCGAGCCGACCCGGGGTACCGGGTGCCCGCGCCGATTCTTCTTTTGCGGGCGGCGATGCAGGAACTGCTGCGGGCGGCGCATCCGCTGCGGGCGGCATCGGCACGGCTCTCTTGTCCGGATCATGCTGGGCGGCGGGCTCTGTCGCCGGATGGCGCAGTGGTCGCAGCACGTTGAGTAAGGCGGGCGCCGAGTCGTCGACTTTTGTTTTTTCCGCCGCCGACCGCGGGTACACGATGCCCGGCGTATCGCGTTGTCGCGGACTTGGCGGATCAGGTGCAAGTTCGGCCGTTGCTGCCGCGACCATGGATACATGGTGCCCGCCCGGCGGTGCGGTTTCCGTGACTTTGGGCGCGGAGACGGTCGCCGACGACCCCGCGTACATGGTGCCCGGTGCGTACTCGGTAACCTTTGGCCCGGGCACCCGATACTCCGGGTCGGCGGGCGCCGACCCGGCACCCGGCAGGCTGCTGGATTGTTCCGAGTGCCGGGTGCCCGCCGCGTTCTCGTGGTCGGCGGTCGATGGATTGGACCACCACGGTTCCCCGGCTTGGTTGGCAGGAAGATCGGCCGCCACCGCAACCGACCATGGGTACATGGTGCCCGCCGCGACCAGGCAAGATCCCAGTAGAGTGATGAGTGAAGGCATCCTTGCACTTCCTTGTTTGTAATGGGTGCGGTCGACGGGCACCGAGCGCACCGTACTGCTTTTTGAACCAGCTTCTCAGGAAAACACGTTGGCCCCGACGATCAGTTCGGCCACGCGGACGCAAAAGTTGTCGTTGAGCACCAGCACTTCGCCCCGCGCAATGAGGCGGCCGTTGACGTAAATATCGACCGGATCACCTGCCAGCTTGTCCAGCGGAACGACGGAGCCCTTGCGAAGCTTCAATACGTCCTCCAGATACATGTGGGTCCGCCCCAACTCGATCTTCAAATCGAGTTCAACGTTGCGGATCAGATCCAGCGTGGCGGTTTCCTGCGAGGGTGTGGCGGGGGCGAACTCATTAAGCCGATAGGAAGAGACGCCCGTGGGGATTTCGCCCAGCCGGCCGGAGTTCACGGATTCCAGGGCCTTCTCCGCTTGGGCCAAGAGGTATTCGATGTCCTGCGCGGCAATGTCCGGTTCCCGGGACGGTTGCGTGGCCGCCTCCCCTGGGTACAGGGTGCCCGGCCGGGTACCCTCTGGGTGCGGCGGTGGCGCGGGTGCCGCGGCCGGACCAGGAGTACCGGGTGCCCCGGCAACCGTGGCCGGCAGGCTGCCGGCGCCTTCGTTGAGCAACTTTTCAATGTCGTCCTGGGCCAATGATGAGTCGTCCTTGCCGCCGGTCATGGGTACATCGTGCCCGCGGGCCGGTGCCGGGGCACCCGGTACTCCGGGTCGAGCCGCCTTCGTCGACCCTGGGTGCAGGGTGCCCGCGGGCCCACCCGGAGTACCGGGTACCAGCTTCGTCTGACTGAAGAGCCGCTCGATCTCGTCCTGGCTCATCAGGGAATCGTCGTTCGCCATGGGAATCCGTTCCTCACGCGCTTGATGATCAACGTCTTGTTAGTTCTCAAACGATGAATAATCGCTGATGACCAGTTCCTGCAAGAGTGGCTTGCCGAGGATGTGTCGTGCCTTTTCGAGGATCGTTCGCTTGATCAATCCGAGGCTGGGATCGGTCAGGTCGGCCATCTCTGCGCTGCGCACCACCAGCATGACCTGTTCGCGAAAACGGCTTTGGTTCGCCTCGAAAAGACGCTCGAAGTCTTTCTTGTTCTCGGCCGCGACGATGCCATACAGGTGGAAATCGACTCGCAAGGTCGCGTTCGAGGCTGGCTGGTAGATCGTTACCGAAAACTCCTTCAGGTCGACCTCCACGTTCGCCGCCACGTCGCCTTCTTCGGCCGGCTCGGTCTTGCCTTTCTTGTGATCGGCAGGCGACCCTGGGTACGGGGTGCCCCTGGCCGCGTTGCTCGCGGCCAATGCCGAGTCGGACGTGGTGGGGATACACAGGTAAGCCACCACGCATTCCACGGCGACCACGACCACGACCAGGCCGAGAACCAGGATCTTGCCCAGCTTCGATCCCTTGGCCGGCGGACGTGTGCCGCCGTCGGCATTTTTCTCAGGAGTGGATGATGTCTGGGCCATGGCAGTTTCGCGGTTTCCCAGGTTCCTGCTCCCACTGGGAGCGGGTTAGGGTGAGGGGCCGTCTTCTTTTTACAATAGGGCTGGGCGGATCGTCTCTCAATTCTAAGTTGTCGTTTGGCGGTTGGCGCGGAAAACCATTCCTCTCTTTCAGTTCCTGCCGTCCCTTTATTCCGTCCGCGAGGATTCTTAGGCCCTTCGGGGCGATGGCACCAGGTGCTTCGCCTGTTGGTAGACCATCGCCCGCCGCAGCACCTCGTCCATCGCCTCGGCCACGATCAGCCGCTGGCCGGTCGTGAGCGTGATGAACGTATCGGGCCGGGCCTCGACGTATTGGATCAGCTCGGCGTTGAGGATGAACGGTTCGCCTCCCAAGCGGGTTAATTGGATCATGACGGCAAAACAGCTTCTAACGCCCCAGTTGCAACAAAGTGTCGAACAATTGTGTTGCCGTCGTAATGATCCGCGAGTTGGCTTGATACATCGTCGAGGCATTAATCAGGTCGATCAGGCTCCCGCCGATGTCGGTATTCGACATCTCCAGCGATCCGGTCTGGATGGTGCCCATTCCCGTCTCGCCCGGGTTGGCCAAGATCGGCAGCCCCGAATTGACGCCGGTAGCGTACATGTTTTGCCCCACCTGATCCAGACCAATTGGATTGGCGAATCCCGCCAGTTGGATCTGCCCCAAGTTCTGACTGATGCCGTTGCTGAAAACACCGCTGATCAGGCCCGAATCGCTGATATTAAAACTGTTCAGCAAGCCTGGAGCGGAACCGTCCTGGCTGGCCACGGACAACGACGCGGTACTTGCGGCAAGGCCGGAGACTTGGGAAAAATCGAGGTTGAATTGCAGGGGTTTGACCGATGGCTCGTTGGCCCGCCCGATGGACACGGTCGTATTGGTTGATGAGGCCAAGTTGCCTTGGCCGTCGAAGCTGATCAGGCCCGTGCCGACGGCGATACCCTGTTGTTGCCCGTTGCCGGGGTCGTTTTGACCGCAGTCGGCATACCAGCGGTAGGTGGTGGCAGTGCTGCTGACGCTTTGCAGAACGGCGGTGATGTTCACCGAGAGCGCCGTGCCCAGGCTGTCGTAGGCAACCATGCTGGTCATCGCACCCTGGCCGACCGCGGATTGAGTTGAATCGAAGGGCAGGTCCACGTTGTTCGTGGTGGGCGGATTACCGCTGGTCAATTGCAGCGCGGAAAGACCGATGCTGGCGGCTTCAAGGACGCCGTCATCGCTCACGATCTGGATGCGGCCGGCGGCGGTGATGCTCACACCCGCGGCCTGGCCGGTGCCGCTATCGTCGGGAATCGGGTTCGTCGGATCGCTGCCGGGAGGCGACTGGATGCCGAGAGAGTCTTGCAGAAAAGCCGCCAGTTGACCGAGTGTCGAAGTGCTCGTGATGGTAAACGTTTGCGGGGTCAAAGTGCTGCCGCCCTTGCTTCCCGTGAAAGTCAGAGTGGCCGTTGGATTTGGATTCGCTGCCGTCGCAGCGGGAAGCGGAAAGGGGTTCGAGTAGGTTCCGGATGAGGGGTCATATTGTACGACGTTCGTCAACAACGTGGAGCTCGTGACGGGCGGGCCGCTGAAATTCAAGACCTGGCCCCCGGTTACGCTGACCGAATTAGGGTCCGGAGCAACCAAGGTATCGCTGCTGTTGCGGATCTCATCATCGGGGAAGTCGTCGACAAAGGCGTAATTCGGGACCGTGTTCAGGGTCGCCACCGGCACGTCGCCGATTTCATAGTAATTCGTGTCGCCCGGCACATCGGTCGTGTCGCGATAGATCCGCACGTCGGTCCATGTCCCCCCGGGGTTCGGCAAATTCGAGAGCGAGATCTCGTTGCTGCTCAACGTCCCTGAGGGGACCGGCACCAGTTGCGGCCGGCTTTCCGTGTTGGTCGCGCTATTGTAGTAGGTCACGTAATAGTTGTAGTCGCCGGTGAGCTGGCCGGCCTGACCTTGGACTATGCTCGCTTGGAAAGGTGCACCGCCATTGGCGTAGGGATAGGTGATGTTCTCATCGGTGAGCGCGTCCGACTGGCTGATCGCGGCCGTGTTGGCAATGTCGCCGACGGGCGTCAGCGAGCCTTGCAAAGTGGCTTCCGTCGTGGCTTTGGCCACCATGGCCGTGCCGAGGGGGATACTGAGCGGCTGAAGCTGTGACGTATCGATCTCGAACTGGTCGTTGACGCCGTAGCCCAGCAGCCGGTTGCCGGTGCTCGTGACCAGTTGATTCTGGGCGTTGGTCGAAAAGGCGCCGTTGCGGGTATAATTGTCCTGGTCATTTTGGCCCTGGACGATGAAGAAACCTTGACCCTGGATGGCCAGGTCGGTGGAACTAGTGGCCGTGGAGACGGTGCCTTGCGTGAAATTGGGCGTGATTTCCGCGACCTCCACGCCGAGGCCCTCTTGCTCTGGATTGGTGCCGCCCTCGGCGGCGGTGGGCGCTGAGCCAACGCTCTGCGTTTGCAGGAACTGGGTTGCAAAGTCCACGGCGGAGGCCTTGAAGCCGACGGTGTTCGCGTTGGCCATGTTGTTGCCGACGACGCCGATCTCCGTTTCCGACGCGTTCAAGCCCGTTAGGGCCGTATTCATGGCGGATGCCAGACTCATGATTTATCGCTCCTTAAAGAAGTTGGAACTTGGAACTTGAAAGTTAGGGTTTAGAACTTAGGGCTTAGAACTTAGGAAAGCGACCTACGATCTAAGTTCCAAGAACTAAGGTCTAAGAACGATGCTCACCCGCTGCTGCCAACCGGCGAGATCTGCGTCACGTTATTCAACGGGAGGGTCGAACTACCCACGTTCAAAAGCGAACTGCCGTTGGAAATCGAAACCGAATTGACGACGCCGTTCACCTGGTTACCGTTGGCATCCAGTCCGCTCACGGTTGCGCCGATGAGACTTCCGGCCGAGGCGATGCTCTGGCCCAAGGCCACCGACTGTAAGGTGCTCGTCAACTGCTGGTTGGACTCGATCGACTGGATCTGGCTCACCTGGTTCATCAGGTCGGTATTGGTCATCGGTTGCGTCGGATCCTGGTTCTGCAATTCGGTCACGAGCATCTGCGTGAAATCGCTGACGGTGAGCGATTGCAGGCTGCTCGTGCTGGCCGAACTGGAACTGGCGGTCGCGGCGGCGGCGGCTGCTGCGGAAGCGGCGGACGTAGTGGACATGATGGCTCCTTTTTTGAAACGGGAAACGGGTTGTTGGCGGTCGTGGTACTGGTATCACACGACGATGTTCAAGTGTCCTTCGACTTCACCGGGCGCCACGGCGCCGCCTCGACGGGCACCCGGTACCCCGGGTCGTCGGGCGACGGGCCGCTGCCGCGGAAAGGCGCGCGGACGACCGCTGCGCTGGGATTCTGCGAAGGATCCTGGTACTGCGACGACTGGTTGGACATGCCGCTGCCGGAGCGGTCCATCAGGTCAACGTCGAAACGCTGTACTTTGATGTCTTGCTGGGCCAGCCGTTCGCGGAGGGCCGGGAGGTTGTCCAAGAGAATGTTTCGCGCGGCGGGCGTTTCGGCCTCGACGCGGGCGGTCATCGCCCCCTTGGAAACGTTGATTTCAATACGGAGCGAGCCGAGTTCCGGAGGACTCAGCCGCAAGCGGATACTGCCGCCCTGGCCGCTCATGTCCTGGAAGGCCTGCTCCACGCGCTGCACGAAGCGCACACGGTCGGCCTGGCTCAAAGTAGTATCGGCCGTTTGTGTCGTGCTCGAGCCGCTGCCCGCCGCAGTCGAGTTTTGCGCAACCGTTTGCGGCGCCGCGGCCGTGGGGCCGGACGGCGAGTTCCCGGCCTGCGTTGCCGTTGCGTTCGTGTCGTTGGCGGAAGTGGATTGCGAAAGCGTTTCGACAGCCGATTGTGCGTGTTGTTCTCGCAGCGACTGCAAGCCGATCACCGAAGTTGCCTCGTCGTTGGCCAGCGCTGCCGACGCAGCGACCGTATCGGCCGCTTCCGTGGCAGGCGCCACGCCAGCGCCGCCCACGATGGCGGACTGCGACCCGGAGGTCGACGGCAGTTTGGGATCCGCCGTTGTTCTTTCCTTCGGGGCCGGATTGGTCGGATCGGTCGGGGCCGCGGTTGTCGTTTGAGCCACGGTCGCTGTGCTCTGTGCCACCGCCGCTGTGTTCTGCGCCACCGTCGCTGTGTTCTGCACCACCGTCGCTGTGTTCTGCACCACCGCCGCTGTGCTCTGCGCCACCGCCGCTGTCGTCTGCGCCACGGCCGTTGTGCTCTGCGCCACGGCCGTTGTGCTCTGCGCCACCGCCGTTGTGCTCTGGGCCACGGCCGGGGTGCTCTGCGCCACGGACGCTGTGCTCTGGGCCACGGCCGTTGTGCTCTGCGCCACGGCCGCTGTGCTCTGCGCCACGGCCGGTGTGCTCTGCGCCACGGCCGGTGTGCTCTGCGCCACGGCCGGTGTGCTCTGCGCCACGGCCGGTGTGCCTGCGCCACGGCCGGTGTGCTCTGCGCCACGGCCGCTGTGCTCTGTGCCACAGCCGGTGTGCTCTGCGCCACGGCCGGTGTGCTCTGTGCCACGACTGCTGTTGTCTGCACCACGGCCGCTGTGTTTCGCACAACGACCGGTGTCGTTTGTGCCGCCATCGGTCTGGTCTGTGTTTCGGCCGGTGTGGTTCGCGCCGTGGCCAGCATGGTCGGCGTCGCGGCAGTTTGTGCGACGACGGCCTGGCCGTTAGTGTTGGCCAACGAAGTGGCAGTCGTTTGCTGCGCTTTGATGGCGACCGGCCCGGCCGCGGATGTGTCGTTTTGTTTCGCGCTGACCGATGGAGTCGCCGTTGCCGTTGGGGCATTACCCGCAGATGTGCCTTTGCCCCCAGCCATCGGGAGCAGGTTCGTCGACCATGGGTACACGGTGCCCGCCGCGACCGTGCGGATATCGACGACAACTGCCGCAACGTCGTCCTTCGTTACCTGACCCGGAGTACCGGGTGCCCCGGCATCGTTTCCCTGAGCGTTGCCGGATGGGTGGTTGGAGTCCTGGCGCGATCGCCCGTTGCCGGCGTTTTGCTTGCCGTGGTTCCGATTGCGGTACAAAGTCGTTGTCGCGTCGTTGTTTGTTGACGTCGACTGCGTCGACTCGGCAGGTGATGAGGACGCCGGCGTCGCAGCTTGTCGCTCGGATGCTGAATTATCGTCGGTCTTCTGCGACTCGCGATTTGCAGAACGCGAAATCGGTGGATTAGGCGCGGCGTTGGTAACTTGTGATGCAGGCGACCCGGTCGTATCGCTGGACGATGTACTCGTAGGTTCGCCGCCGACCGTGGGTACACCGTGCCCGGCCGCCGCATGCGTTGCTTGCGTTTGGGCCTGTTGCAAATAATCGCCGAACACGGTTTGCGAGTTCGCCGTATTGCTGGCGACGGTAGCAGTATACTGTGGTTGGGCTGCGGCTGACCGCATCGAAAGATCGAGATTCATCGCCGACATGTTACTTTCCCGGCCCCTTGGGCGGTTGAAGTTTCTTTCCGCTTTCATCGACCATCTCCGCGGTGGGTTGTCCCTGGCGGATGCGATTCAGGACCTCGCCGACTTGCTCCATCTCGGTGGCGGTCTTGAACTCGGCGATGATCTTGGCCCGCTTGTTGTCAGTCATGCCGGACAAGAGCTTGACCACAACGTCGATGTCGCCTTTTGCCAGACTTTGCGCGAGTAGTTCTTTGGCCTGTTTGGGCTTGAGCGTCTGCAAGGTCTGCAAGACGTTGTCCGTGCCCGCGGCCGAAGCGCTCGTGCTCAGTTCGTCGAGCTTGGCCTGCAAATCGTCGCGTAACGACTGCACGCGTTTTCTTTCATCGGCAATCTTGTTAAGTTCCTCTTGGAATTGGCGGATATTCGCCCGCACCATTAGTTCGCGTTGCTCCAGTTCGCGGGCCTTAAGTCCCTGGGCGGCGAGGGACTGTTCGTAGGCCGGTTGCTCGGCGTCGCGTTCCTTCTTCGGTGGAGGGGGAGGCAAGAGCGACTCGGGGTTCTTGCCCTGCAGGATGGCCATGGCCTGCCCGAAACGCTCGCGGTCGACCTTCCATGAATGCGCGTAGAACGGGATCAATACTGCGGCGGCGATGACGGTAGCCACGCACGTGGCGGCGACGAGCGAGACCAGCATGCCCAGCCATTTGCCGATCATGGCATTTCCTCCTGGGCCGCCTGGAGGACTTGCCGGAACGCCTGCTGCGCGGCTACTTCATCGAGCCGTTTGGCCTCTTGCAGATCCTCTTCGCGGCGGTGTTGCTCGGCCTGGCGCTCGCGGAGCTTTTCCAGCACGCGGACTTCACGATCGGCCTCGACCAAGGCCTGGCGGCGGCGCTCGATCTCGGTAGCCACCGTCTCCCGTTGCTCGCGCGATGTCTCGCTGCTGTGCCCGTGCCACGAGTTCGTAGCGCTGGGCCTCGACGAGACGGTCGATATCGACGACGCCGGGCGAAGCCTTCCTCCGGCAGAATGCCCGCAGCGCGTCGAGTTCCCGGCCCAGGCCTTCGAACTGTTTGGCGAGGACCTCGTCGACGCGGTAGGCCTCGGCCAGCGCAGCACGGCATTCGTCGCGTCGCGACTCACGCAATCGAAGCAAAGCCGCCAACCGGAACGTGAATCTAGCCATGATTACGTCTTGCCTCCCGCGGGCACCGTGGCGGGCGCCGTGTGCGCACGGTTGCGGTCGGCCGCCAAGCGTTGCTGCGCCTTTTGGTATAACGAGAAGAGGCCCTGCCGCGCATCGTCCACCGAAGAGGGTTGATCGACGCGCTGGCGCAGGAAGCCGTTCAGGTCGTCTTGCATGTCGATGGCGGCATCGACGAGCTTGTTGCCCCCGCGGCGATAGGCCCCGATGGAGATCAGGTCTTCGTGATCGCGATACGCAGCCAGGAGACTGCGAACCAAGATGGCCGCGCGGCGATGCTCCTCGCCGGCGAGGTCGGACATCAGGCGGCTGAGGCTTGTCAAGACATCGATGGCCGGATAGTGGCCCCGGCTGGCGAGGCTGCGGGAGAGCCACGTATGGCCGTCCAACAGGCCGCGAACGGCGTCGGCAATCGGCTCGTTGGGATCGTCGCCTTCGACGAGCACGGAAAAGAACGCCGTGATGCTCCCCGCAGGGCTCCGTCCGGCCCGTTCGATCAGCTTGGGCAGCAAAGCGAAGACGGAAGGCGGATAACCGCGCGTGGCCGGCGGTTCGCCCGCGGCCAGGCCGATCTCGCGCTGGGCCATAGCATAACGGGTGACCGAATCCATCAGCAGCATGACGTCCTTGCCCTGGTCGCGGAAATACTCGGCGATCGTCGCGGCGCTAGCGGCCGCCTGCACGCGGACCAAGGCCGGCTCGTCGCTGGTGGCCACGACTACGACGCTCCGGGCTAACCCCTGCGGACCGAGGTCGCGCTCGATGAACTCGTTCACCTCGCGGCCGCGCTCGCCGATCAGGGCGATGACGTTTACATCGGCCGAGGTATAGCGGGCCATCATCCCTAACAACACGCTCTTGCCCACGCCGGACCCGGCAAAGATTCCCATGCGCTGCCCTCTGCCGCAGGTCAAGAGGCCATCGATCGCGCGAATGCCGGTGTCCAACGGCCGGTCGATCCGCGGCCGCGTACAGGCATGCGGCGGCTGGCGGTCGAGCGATGCCCGTTCGGCCAGCGCCGGTTGCGGCCTGCCGTCCACGGCGCGGCCGGAGGCGCCGAGCACTCGTCCCAGCAACCCGCTGCCGACACGCAGCCACCGCGCCGTCTGCCGCAATCGTACGCGATTGCCGTGACGGATGCCCGCAAGGGCGCTCAAGGGGTAGAGCAACGTCATTTCATTACGGAAACCAATCACTTCGGCCAACAGCGGCGCGCCGCTTTCCCGCTGAATTTCCGCGATCGCCCCCACCGGCGCAGGAAAGCCGGCCGCCGAGATCGTCATGCCGACCGTCTGCGCCACGCTGCCGGTGATGGCCGTGGTCATGACGCGATCGAGTTGCTCGATAATCGGAAGGGTCATGGCCGCAATTCCTCTTCCACGCGGGCAAGCTGGGCTTCGATCGTCTGATCGATCGAGCCGAAACGGGTTTCCACGCGGCAACCGCCCGGCGAAACCGAGGCATCGGCAACGATTTGCGTCTCGCCCAGTCCCGACATCTCCTGGACCAGCAATTGCACCTGGTTGTGCAGGGCCCGATGGTCGTCGGGATTCAGCAGCAAACGCACGCAGCCGGCGCCGGCCGCCAGTTGCAGCGCCTCGCGAATCAAGGTCAGAGGGATATTCGGTTGCCGCGTCAATTCGCCGCGGATGAGCCGCTTGGCAATTTCCGCCGCCAAATGAATGCCGGCCGTTTCCCACTGGGCCAGCCACGCCTGTTTGGCCTGATGGATATCGAGGATCGCCTGTCGCAGGGCAAGGATGACCGTGGAAAGCTGCTTCTGAATCATCTGGTCCACTTCGGCCAGCGCCGCCTGCCGACCGTCGGCCTGGGCTTGCGCGGGCGGCGGCTGCCTCCTGCTTGGCCTGGACGACGATCTTGGCCGCGTCGAGGCGGACCTGGTCGAGGTACTTCTTCGCCTGGCCGGCCATATCGTCGAAGTTGAACGCCACGCCGGCCGTAGCCATGTTCTGGTCGGTAGCGCGAAGGATCGTGGGCATAGCTACTCAGTCAGTTTTCCACCGACGCGGGGTCGGTGGGGACATTACCAGTTTGTGTATCTTACGCTGCGCGTACCACGCTATGGTTGACTCGATAATTCAGCCGGCTGGCAATCCGCGCAACTTGCCGCCGGGCTTCTTCCACGTCGCGAAGACGGATCGGGCCGGGATGGTCGAGTTTGTGGCGGATCGCCCGGGCGTCGGCCTGTGGCATGCGGGCGAGCAGGTGCTCCACCAACCCCGGGCCTGCGCCGAACAAGGCCGGCAACAGCAGTTCCGGCCCCGCTTCGTCGAAAACCTCGGCCAGCAGGTCCTCGTCCCACCCGGCCAGTTCGTCGAACGTTACTTGCCGCCACCCAGCGGGTACCCGGAGCTTCTCGGCCAGCGCGCGGTCGCTGCCCGCCAAATTGTCGAGGATCTGCATGCCCGCGCGGCCGTCAGTGGCTTGCAGGATGCCGGCCACGGCATTCAACCCGGCCACGCGGCGGCGTTGCATCTCCGGGCACCATGTACCCATGGTCGGCTGAGAGAGCCTGGACCGCAGGGCCTCTTCTACCTCGTGTAGGATTTCCGGATCGGTCTCTTCCAGATCGACCAGCCGATGGATCACTTCGACCTGCACGTCCTCCGGCAGCCGCGAGAGCACGGTCCCGGCACGGACGGGAGATAGATGCGAAAGCACCAGCGCGATGGTTTGCGGCCGCTCGCTGCCAAGCGCGCGGACGAGCTTCTCGGCCTCGCGGGGCACCCAGTACTCTGGGTCGTGGAGGAAATGGAAGGGAGGAGGCGGGCCGGGTACTCGCGCAGCGGGTGGGGGAGCGGGGAGCACGGAGTATGGAGCCGAGGGCATCCATTCCACTCCCCGCCCGCTGCTCGTCGCCCCTTGCTCCCCGCTCCCAGCTCCTTGCCCTCTGAACTCGTCGATCACCCGCCGTTGCTCGCCCTGATCGATATCGTCCATTTCAACGACCATTTCGCGGACCTGCCGGGCCTGTTCCGGCGTCAATTGATCGAGCACCGCGTCGGCCGCGGCCGTATCGAGGCTGGCCACCAGGACGGCTGCCTTGCGAAGCCCATCGTTGGAAAGTTTCGTGGTCATGGTTTAACTCACCTGTCCGATCCAGCTACGCAGGATGTTGGCTGCCGAATCGGGATCTTCCTTGACCAATTCCGAGAGCTCGTCGCGCAGTGAAGGGCCCCTGCCGCTCATGCGGCGAAGGCGGCGGGCGGCGGTCGCTTCGACCGCCTCTTCGGGTCCTTTGGAATTGGGTTCCTGCCCCGTCACCCGCATCGAGACCGCGGCCGACTCCGCTGACGGGGCCGGAACGCCGCGAAGCATCGACCGCAACATACCGAGGCTGAACAACACCAGGCCGACCATCGCCAGCATCGGCCAGTTTTGCCCCAACCACGACAAGGCCCGCTGCGTCGCCGCCGGACCCGGAATTTCGGCGGCCTTGATGTCCTGAAATTTTGTGACGGTCACCAGCGACGTCGGGTCTTTGACGTCGGGCGCGGGCGGCAGCAGCGGCGCGACGGCGTTGCGAACGTCCAGCGTGATTTCTTCGACGATTTTATCGATGGCTGCCTGATCGGGCTTCTTAGGTTCTTCGCCTTCCTTGACCGGGTTGCGTCCTTGCCAAACCTTTTCGAAGTAGCTCGTGGGGATGCCGACGGAAACCTTGGCCAGTTTCGGAGTCAGGGGGTAGTTCTCCTTCTCAGTGGTCGTGTGGGAGACGACGTTGATCGTTTCGTTCTTGTTTTCCTCGTTGGTCTCGTTCGAGCCCTTGCCGCCGATGGAAGCCGGCTGCATGGGCCCGCCGCCTTGCGCCTGGAGCCCCGGCGCCCCGCCGGACGGGACCGAATCGCGGCTCATCGTGCGGAAATTCTCCGAGGTTCGCAGCGGCACCGGTTTGGGATCGTTCTTCTCTTCGACGCTACGGCTTTTTTCGTGATCGAGCGTTACCCTGGAGGTCACCGTGACGTTGGGGATATAGGAGAGCGCCTTGCGGACATTAGCGTTCAAATCGCGTACGGCAGCTCGCTCGGCACGGCTGTACGGATTGTCGGGGCCGGATCCACCATTGTCGCCTTCTCCCCAGACGTGAAACGTGCCGTTGGCGTCGGTAATCGTGACAGTCTCGGGCTTCATGGCGTTTGCCGCGGCAATGCAGTAACGAATGTTGTCGACCTGGTCATCGTCCAGCGGCACGCCCCCAATCCCCCACACGGTGACGGAAGCGGTCTTCAGCCGCGTCGATTCAAGTCCAGACTTGTCCTGCTTGCCGATCATCACGTAGGCCTTCTCAATCCCTTTCATGTTGCTGATCACCAGCGACATTTCCTCCTCTTTTGCGTGATTAAGACGTTCTTCGCGCTGCGAGGGAGACTCGAAAATATTGCCGCCCCCGGCTTCCTCGAGCTTGTCGCCGAAATTCGGCGGCAGGGCCTTGGCGTCGGCCAACGCCGCCAGGTAGGCGGCCCGTTGGGCATGAGGCACTTTCACCCGGCCGCCTTCAATCGTGAAACCATTCAAGCCGGCCTTGCCAAAGGCCCCTTCCATCTTCTGCAAGGTGGGCGTTCCAATGTCACTGCCGCCGAACAGCCAGTCGTCGCCGCCGCTCACCTGGTGCTGGAAAAGGTAACCGACGCTGACCACGGCGACGACCAGCAGCAGACCGGCCGTGATCCGGCCGCCGGGAGTCATCGAGCGGAACAGGTCGCTGAGTTGAGCCAGAGCTTTATTGAGGAAGTCCATATTAGGTCCCCTCTTCCACTAGGAGAGGGTGAGGGTAAGGGTGAGGGCTTAGGTTAGATCTGCAAATTCTTGATTTCCGTAAACGCATCGACCAGCTTGTTGCGGACTTGGATCATCATCTGGAAGGCGACGTCGGCCTTTTGCACGGCGGTGAGGACCTCGGCCGGGTTGACATCGCCTCCGGTGGCCAGTTTTTCCACGGCCTTGTCGGCGGCTGCCTGCATCGAGTTCACGTCCTGGATCGACTGCACGAGAAAATCCTTGAACGACGGCCCACCCGCAGCGCCGGCGGCCGCGCCAGTCGCGCGGCCCGGCTGCAGGATGGGAGAAGTCGATATGCCCGTGATGGGAGCCATAGTGTTTTGAGTCAAGCCTTACAAAGGAAATCCCAAATCCCAAATCCCAAACAAGTCTCAAATTCAAAAAAGAAATGTTCAAAACGGGTTCTGGTCCTTGGAATTTTCCCCCTTGAGATTTGTTTGAGATTTGGGATTTCGGATTTGGGATTTCTTTTTCCTACGCCAGTATCCTCAAGGTTTGTTGTTCCATATCTTTCGTAATATCCATGGCGCCGAGGTTGGCCTCATAGGATCGGGCGGCCTCCAAGGCGTTGGTGAACTCGGTCATCAAGTCGATGTTCGGATAGGCCACTTCCCCGGCATGCGGGCCGGCCTTGACAGCATCGGGATGGTTCGGCTCCCGCTTCCAGATCGGTTCGGTCGGCAAGCTCGCGACCGAACTGACCTTTACACCGGCCGCGCCATTGCTGCCGGCTTCATCGGTTTCGAAGATGACGGTCTTCGGCTGATACGGCACCTTCTCGCCGCTCGAGGTATGCGTGCTCTTGATGTTGGCAATGTTGTTGGAAATCTGGATCATGCGCATCCGCTGCGCCACCAGTCCGCTGGTACTAATGTCGAGGGCCGAAAGCATCGGAAGCTCCGGGAGGGATTAGGGATTCGTCATTCGCCAACTACAACTGGTGAAACTGGCGTCATTTTGTTTGTCATGTCACCGTTCCACGAATCGCCAACTGCAACTGGCGAAACTGGTCGGAGAGGATCGTGAGGGCCAAATTGTGCTGCATGTGGTTCTTCACCATCTCGCTGACCTGCGATTCCATATCGACATTGCCCATGTCGTGGCGCAGGATCGATCGCGACGACTTGGCTACCTCGGCCATCAAGGGCTTCGGGGCAAGAGCCGTCTCGCCGGCGGGCACCATGTACTTATCGTCGGCGACCTGTGGCTGGTCGCGATCCTCGATCGCTTGTTTCAGTCGGGCCTGAAAATCCTCCACCGACAAGTCCCGTGCCTGGTAGCCGGGAGTGTCGATGTTCGCGATGTTGCCCGCCAAGACCGCGTGCCGGGCCTGCGAGAAGCTCACGACTTCTTGCAAGACGGGGATCGTGGTCGATTGGAACAGGCTGGATAACATGTGAATACGTTGGGTATGCGGGAACTCTGTGCAAGCTGCGTGCCATGATTTTTTAGGTCTTGGATCTTAGGTCTTAGAACTTAGGTCTAAGTTCTAAGCACTAAGTTCTAAGCTCCAAACCGGCAATTCCTGCGCTTCCTCCGCGGCAAAATCTGCCGGTCTACTGCATTCGTGATACTGCCTCCGTCGTAAAGGATTTCTCGCGGGGGGCATAACCATATTGCCGTAACTTGCCGGACAACGTGCGAATGCCGATGCCCAATGCCTTGGCCGTCCGGGCGCGATGGCCGCCATAATGCTCCAGCGTGGCCTCGATCAACCGCCGTTCCATTTCCTCCAGGCTGATGCCCACCGGCAAGCATTCCTCGAGGCCCGCGTCACTCGGGCACCATGTACTCATGGTCGTCGGCGGGCCGATCAGCCAGCGGCGCAGCTCGTCGGCCGTCACTCGGCCGGTCGTCGTCAGCACGCACGCCCGCGTAATGATGTTTTCCAATTCGCGGACGTTGCCCGGCCAGTGGTAATCCAGCAGCAACTGCTCGGCGGCCGGCTCCAGCGAGCAGGTTTCGCGCTGCAAGCGTTGGGCGGATCGCCGGAAGAAGTAAGCAGCCAGTTCCGGCACGTCCTCGCGACGTTGGCGGAGCGGCGGCACGGCCAGCGGCAACACGGCCAGGCGGAAGTAGAGGTCTTCGCGGAACCGGCCGGCCAAGACTTCGCCGTGCAAATCGCGGTTCGTCGTGGCCAATACGCGGACGTTGACGTGAATCGTCTTGCACGAGCCGACCCGCTCGAACGATTTCTCTTGCAACACTCGCAGCAGCTTGGCCTGCAGGGGCAGATCGATCTCGGTGACTTCGTCCAGCAGAAGCGTGCCGCCATGGGCCGTTTCGAAGCGGCCGGTCCTGGGAACGTCGGCCCCGGTAAAGGCGCCTTTTTCGTGGCCGAACAGTTCGCTCTCCATCAGGTGGGCCGAGAGCACCGGGCAATTCAAACTGATCATCGGCGTACCGTGGCAATGGCTGGCGGCATGGATCGCCCGGGCGACCAGTTCCTTGCCGGTGCCGCTTTCGCCCGTGATGAGCACGGTCTCCGACGTCGGTCCGATTTGCAGAATCCGCGCTCGCAAGGCCTGCATCACGGGACTGGAGCCGATCATCGCCGGTGAGTTAGCATCGGCCGTTGCGGGCACCGCGTACTCGTGGTCGCCATCGGCCGGTTCCGGATGTACGAGCCGGCCATGCCGCATGGCCTGCGTCACCAGGCGCTCCAGGGCCTCGGCCTCGAAAGGTTTTTCAATGTAATCGAAGGCCCCGTGCCGCATCGCCTCGACGGCCGTGGCCACCGTGGCGTGGGCCGTGACCATCACGATCTGCGTGGTGCATTGCCGCTGCCGCAGTTCCGCGATGAGCTCGATCCCCGTCATGCCCGGCATCTTCAGGTCGGTGACGATGCAATCGAAGCGGGCCGTCTGCAAGACTTGCAGGGCCTCGGCCGCACAGGTGCAGCACTGCACCTGGTGGCCGGCATGGCGCAGCACGTCGGCCATCGACTCGCACGCCCGGGCGTGGTCGTCGACCACCAGCACGCGGCCGGTCGGAGAAGAAGTTCCGATGCGTGAGTTAGCAGCCATCAGACAGCCTCCTGGGGAAAACGACGGGTGGCACGTCCCTGCGGGCACCATGCCGGGCACCATGTACCCATGGTCGCGGTCGGCGAAGGGCGTGAAGACCGTGAAGCCACGCCCTTCGCAAGCTCAGGGACGTGCCACCCAACATTGCAATTGTCCAAGCCATTTCTGCGTGGGTCGTTAGCGATCATCAGGCAGCCTCCTGCGAAGCGAGAACAGACGAGTAGCGTGGGAACCGCAGCGTAAACACCGCGCCGCCGTGGGGACCGTTGGCCGCGGCCACCGTCCCGCCGTGGGCCTCGGCAATCCGCGAGACGATGGCCAGTCCCAAGCCCGTTCCTCCCTGCTTGGTGGTGAAGAAAGGTTCGAAAATCGGGCACCGCGAACCCGTGGTCGCCAGGAGATCCGCGGGCAGACCTGGTCCGCTGTCGGCAATGCACAGTTCCGTGCCCCCGGGCGAGGCGGTCGAACTCACCGTCAGTGTGCCGCCTTGGGGCATCACGTCCAGCGCATTGAGCACGAGGTTGAGCACGGCCCGGCGAATCATTTCGCGATCGGCCCGCAGGGTATGCTGTCCCGAAACCTTGAGCTCGAAGCGGATTTTTTGGGCGGCGAACTGCGGGGCCAGCGAGGCTTGCACGTCGCCCACGAGCTTGCGGAGCGAAAGGCTGGCCAACTGCGGATCGCGATCCGAGGTGAAGTGCAACAGATCGTTGACCATCACGTCCATCGCCCGGAATCCGGCGCTGACTTTTTCCAGCATGTCGAGGCCCTCCGCGTCATTGCCCGCCCGGCGGCGGAGCATGCTCAAATAGAGCGTGACCGGCACCAGGTTATTGCGCACTTCATGGGCCACGTGCGAGGCCATCTGGCCCAGGTCGGCCAAGCGGTTTTTGCGGGCCAGTTCGCGATTCTTGACTTCTAATTCGGCGGTGAGCTGCCGGACCTCGTCACGCAGCGCGTCGTGCGTCTGTTCCAGTCGCAGCGTGGCCGTGTGCCAGGCCGCCAGGATCGTTTGCAGATCGGCGCTGGCGTCCAGGCCGGGCACCATGTACCCATGGTCGTGGTCGTGGTCGGCGGCAATTACAGGTTGGCTCATGGCAAGCACTTACCTCCCCGAGGACAAATCGAGTTGATTGACGTTCGTATACGCCTGCGCGGAGTAGGCCCCTTGGGCATGGCCGGCCGAGCGGAGTTGCCGCAATCGGACGGCGGTGGCATCACGCTTCTGGACCATGATTTCTTCGCACCGCTTTTCGTGGACGATGATCTCCTGGAGCAGCGCCTCACACTGCTGGACCAGCCGGGCACAAGCCGCGCGATCGTCAGCCGATCGCCACTGCCGCTGCTCGGGAGCCTGTCCACGATAGGGATCCAGGGCCTTCTCGATCCGCTGGATGTCGCTCAAGGGTTTTTGTTTCACCGAGAGCACGTCCAGCAAGCCGGTGACGTTGCCCTGGTCGATCAATTCCAACTGGCGGCGGCCCAAATCACGAAGCTGCACCAGGCAGGTGTATCGCGCCCGGACGAGTTGCATCAGGATGTCAGTGGGCAAATTGCTCATGGTTCACTAGCCTGTAGGGAACGCCCTACAGCTGCACAGGCGATCCAATAGTTCGCCCCATTGTTTGCGGTTATAGTTGGTGGCTTGTTCGAAACGAGCTTCGGGCGGAATCCGCCGCAGGGCCAAGCGGGCCTGCTCCAGCGACGTGCGGGCCTCGGCCGGCCGATCCATCCGCCGGTAAACGTTGGCAATCTGTAAATAGGCGTCGAGTACTTCCGGGCTGGCGGCGTAATGATTCGCCGCCGACTGGTAGGCCCGCAGGGCCTGCGGATAACGCTCCAATTGGCAGCAAGTGTCGCCGACGGCAAAGCGGGAGTTTCGGAGAACGGCCTTTTCCTGTGGGGTCAAATCCTCCGTGTCGCGGCGGCTGAGGTTGTCTTGCAAGAATCCGTAGGCATCCAAAGCCCGCTGGAGCAGGCCGTGAATTTCGTTCGCGCGTTCGCTACGGACCGCGGAGGAGACTTCCTTGCCCAGGCCCGCTCGCAGGTCCATCGCCCGGCGCCGCAAACTGTCGGCCAGCAGGTAGCGGGCGACGGTGACTTGCGGAGCGTCGGGGTAGCGCTCGAGCGCTTCGTCCAGACGCGGGATGGCCTCGCGATCGTGCGCGGCATTATGCAGGAGTTCGGCCAAAGCGAAGAGCGAATCGCGACATTCCTTGCTCGCCGGGGTCAATTGCTCGCCATCGAGGTTTTCCAGCAAGAAGGCTTCGGCCTGCTTCGGATCGCCCATGTCTATCGCGGCCCGGCTGGCCAACAGCCGTGCCCGATAAATGGCCACGTCGCGCGGGTGCTGTTGGATGCACTCCTGCAGCGACTGCAAGGCCCGCTCCGTTTCGCCCAGCGAAAGCTGGGCCTCGCCCAGATCGACCAAGGCCTGGGCGTGCCGCAGGCGGGACTCGTTGTGCATGTACAGCCGCAGCATTGCCGCCGCGTTGCGGAAGTCGTGGCCGGCAAGATACGCGCTGGCACTGGTCCAAAGCTTGTCCGGATACTCTCGGGTCGTAAACTGCTCGCGGGCTACCTCCCTGAAGCAGTCGCCGACCGGGCGGAATTGCCTGCGGGCCTGCTTGCGAAGCTCCTCGGCCTTCTCCGGCGGCAGATGTGCCGCCTGCTCCATGAGGTTGTCGCCCCAGGCTTGATGGATATGCGCCGTCAGCAGCAGGGTTTCGTCCTTGGGCATGAAATGCACGAGCAACTTGCTGAGCAGGACGGCAGTCTCATATTTTTCCGCCTTCAAGTATTCCCGGCAGGCGCCGACGAGGGATGCTTTCAACTGCGCACGATCGACCCACGGGTTGTAGAACTCGTCTTGCCGGGAATATGCCAACGTGAGTCGCCGATAGGCCGACACCGCCTCGGCATGGCGGCCCATGCGGCGGGCGATTTCGCCTTCCGCGTACAATGCCGCCAAAGACTCCGGCGTCTCGGGGAAGAGCCGCGAAGTCCGCTCCACTTCGTTGAGGGCTGCGGGCAGATCGCCCTGCTCCATCAAGCAAAGGCCAATCAGATAAGTCGCTTGCCGCGCGGCGCGGTTGTCGCCCAGATCCTGGCTCAACGCCTTACGGAACAAGTCGATCGCCGAGCGGAACTTTTCAGACACTATCGGGGTAAGTTCGTCCGTTCTGTGGGGTTTCAATGGTTGATTTGCGTCCAAAGACTTTCCGGATAGCTTCTCCTTGGCATCCTTGCTTTTCAGGGCCATGCCTTCACCGAGCGCCAGCCTTCCCCGCAGCAGCAAGATGTCGCAGCGCAGCAGCGGGTTATCGGGAATTTGGCCCAACGTTGCAACGCACTCTTTCCTGCGATTCATGCGCAGGAGAATCTGCGCCTGCTGGATCAAGATCGGCCGGCGCTCGCTATCGGAAAGTCGCGCATCGGCCAGCAGCTTCTGCGTTTCCGCCAGGGCCTTGTCGAGTTCCGGCGGTTGGGTCGTTGTGCGGGCTTCGATCAGCAGCAAACGGATCTCGGCCGTCCGATCGGCATTTTTCGGCAACGCCTGTTCGAGTACCGACAAGGCGTCTCGGAAACGGCCGCAGCGACAAAGGCTCTTGCCTAGGAGATACAGGCCGGCGGACTCGCGATGCTTGGGAAACCCTCGTTCCCGCGATCGGGCAAGATAAAGCGCGGCCAGGCGAAACGACTCGCGCCGCTGTGTGCCGCTGACGTCTTCCGCGGCCGTTGCGGCAAGGGATCCCAGGATGAAGTCGGGGCCACCCCAGTCTTCCGTCGTGAGGTCTTTGCTGACAGCCAGGCGTTCGGCCATGCTCTGGGCCTCGGCCGTGTTGCCACGATCCAACGCGCTGAGGGCCATGGCCAAGGAGACGGGTTTCGGCCTCGGCCTGTGATTGCGAAGGATCACGGCTGTCGAGGCGACGCCCATCACTATGGCCATATTGATCACCAGAACCAGCACCAGGCGGAAGGGATCGGAAAACAGTCCTCCCAGCGCCGCTCGCAGGTTGCCGAAGATTCCGTCGACCATGTACCCATGGTCGTGGTCGGCGGCCGTTTCCGGCGGCGACACATCGGGCGAAGTTTGGCGGTTTTCGGCCATGGTACGTCAAGCTTTCCAGCCTGACCTATTCATACGTCAGCTCGACCATGCGTACATGGTAGGCGAGTCTGACCTATTTAGAGACACTTAAAGAACAAACGTGATTGACGCCGCCGGACGCCCGTGCCACGGCATGCGCGGCGCAAGACGAGGATACGGCGGGGAGTATGTACCCGAAAAGCCGCGCGCATGTCAATGCACGTTTGGGGGAGAGAAGAGGAGACCAAAAGGCGGAAAGATGAAGGATGAAGGCGGAAGGATGAGTAAGAAAAAACGCCCTGACCTGCTTTATTCATCCTTCATCCGTCATCCTTCTTTAACGGCCTTGCTGGCCTCGATCTGCTCGATGATCCAGCGATCGACGTCGGAAAGCATCTGCGGTGCAATTTCATGGCCGCACGGATAGAGCCGCAAGGTAATGGACATGCCCGCCGTGTGCAAGAGTCGCAAGTCGTCGCAGACCTGTTTCTCCTCATAAACTGTGCTGCGCCGGCCCGCGGCCAGGAAGACCGCCAATTGTCGGGCCTCGGGCAGGCGGGACAACGGAGCACCGCCCGTGGGCATGCAGCCACCCAGCGAGAGTACACCGGCGAACTTGTAGGGGTGGTTCATGGCCACGCGAAGAGCCATCGTACCGCCCGTATCGAAGCCGGCCAGGAAGACCCGCCGTGCATGGATGTTGAAGCGGCGGAAGGCGATCTCGACCGAGTCGAAAATCCGCTGCTCGGCCTGCTGGAGATCCTGTTCCGCGTGCGACCAGCCATAGGCCGCCGACCCCCGACCCTGAGTACAGGGTGCCCGCGGTGTGCCCGCTGCCGGCAAGGAGATGGCCCCACTTCGCGGAGCGATAACCCCTTCACGCGAAGCGATAGCTCCTTCTTCCCGCGAAGCGAAAACAGGGGCCCGCGGAGCGACAGCCACATAATTTCGCATACTCACCAGCGGCATGATCCGCAACAACTGCCGCTCGTCCCAACCCGGCCCGTGCAGCCAGACCAGCAGCGGGTACGAATAACCCGGCTCGTAGTGTACCGGCGCAAAGATTGCATGGATCGTGTCCTGCTCGATCGTGCTGAACAAGCCCGACTGGATATCGAACGAAAGGGGCCTGTTCAATTTTCAAGGAAAAAGGGCCGCGGCGCCGGCACCTCGCGAAGCGAAGACTGGGGCAACAACTGTCGCGGTTGGGTCATGGGTGATTCTCCCCAGAACGTGAGGTTGAAAAAGAGATCATCCAAACTTTAAGCGTTTGCCGTCAGTCTGTCAACCGCATTCTGCGACGCGGTTTTTCCCGAAGAAATACGCCCATCGCAAAGAACCACGCGGTGGAAAAAGTGTGAGCGGCTGCGGCGCAGCTTTTGCTAGAGGGTAGGTCCCTTCTGCCGGAAGGGACTAATGTGCAACGCTTTAGTGAAAGGCCCAAGGTTCTTGAGCGATGGAAAGCACAACAGTCCCCCTCGGCAAGAGAGACCTACTTGCTGGCACGTTCCTGCTGGCTTTGCTAGCATTGGTCCTGGGAATAACCATAGCGCTGGAAGAAACTCGCCCAGCGGCGGCTGATTTCCGCGGCCAACTCGGGCGGAAGTTGATAGCGATTGGTCTTGTAATCGGCCTTTTGGGCGAAGTAGGCCTCCATCTGCGGACGCACCGTTTCGAACCCGCCCAAATTCAATTCGTCGTAGACCCGCTGCATTTGTTGGATCGGCTGGGCCACGAGGTCTTCGTAGCGCACTTCGCAGAATTGCCCCGCGGGGATCAAACTGCGATCGCGCTCGAAGACTTCATACATCCGCGAAAATGTGGCGAAGACGTGCTCTTCCAACCCCTCGTAGGTCGGCATTTGCAGACCATCGTTGCGATACAGCCGCTTCCAAAGGTTGATCGTCGAGGGGAAGATCACGTAGGGATTACGGATGATGTGGATGAAGCAGGCCTTGGGGAACATCTCCAGCAAGACCTTGATGCGGAAGGTGTGCGGCGGTGACTTCAAGACGATCCGCCGCGGCCTTCGCACCGTGAGACACTTGAGAAACCACGTCAGCCCGCTTTGCCACCGCGCCCGCTGACGCGGCGACACGTCCGCGAGCTCGAAAAACTCCTGGTTCTGTGGCGGATGGTTGGGAAAGGCGATCGTCAAGTACGGCGACAGCAAGCCCATGTTGCACAGGGCGAATTCGTCTTCTTGCGGGCAGTCCCAGCCCGCGGCCATGTTGTCCATCGGTCGCTGCTTCGGCAGCAATCCCCGCAAGACCGGCCGGAAAACGGGGGCCGTAAGCAGAAAGTGGTTCGGGCAAAAGCAATCGTAGGTGTTCGAATAGGTGTGTCGCTCGTCCAGGACCAGCAATTCGTGCAGCAACGTCGTGCCGGAGCGCCAGTGGCCGATCACGAAGATTGGATCCCCCCGGAGTTGCGTGCGGGCGATGCGGCGTCCCCAAAAGAGCGTTTGCAGCAGCCAGAGCCCAAAGTTCATGATGCTGATAATCGCAATCAAAAGAGCCATAGCCCAGCGGCGGGGCGACATTTGCAAGCGATTCCGCAGCAAGAGGGGAAACCAGCCGGTGGCGATCATTCCGTCCCAGAATCGCAGGAACCAGGGCTTGTCCGTGTAGCCGCCCGAGCCAAGATCGTCAGATTTCTTTTGCATAGGCGCGAATGCCAACGACGAAGCAGGCCCAGCGGCCGAGGGCTTTTTCTGTCTCGAATCTTGTGCGGTCGTCATATTTCTTTCGGGGAAAGCGTCGCATTACAGAAGCTTCATCATAGCAGGAGCAGCGGACGGGGCAAGATAGAAAAACGCGGATAGCCGCCGTGGGGGGGAATCCATATAATCAGGATAGTTGTAAGGACATATCGATCCAAGTCAGGACAACCATGCGCATCTCGATCGGCCGCTGGAACATCGAGACACTAACTGCCCAGTTCTCTTTGTTGCAGGGGATCCTCCCCTTCGACCGGTCCAAACTCGTTCCGGAAGTCGTGGCGGGCATCACCCTAGCCGCGCTGGGCATTCCCGAGGTGATGGGCTATACCAAGATCATTGGCACCCCCGTGGTGACGGGACTCTACACGCTTTTGTTGCCCGTGCTCGTGTTCGCCATCTTCGGCTCATCGCGGCATCTCGTAGTCGCGGCCGACTCCGCGACGGCAGCCATGATCAGTTCCGCATTTGCCTCTTATGCCGCCGGCCCGCAGTACGTCGCCCTGACGAGCCTGGTGGCCTTGGCGGCGGGCGGATTACTGCTTCTTGCCCGCCTCCTCCGTCTCGGTTTTCTTGCCGATTTTCTCTCGCGTACGGTGCTGGTCGGTTTTCTTACCGGTGTCGGCGCCCAGGTCGCATTTGCGGAGTTGCCTGGACTGCTTGGTATGGAAGCCGGCGGTGAGGGTTTTTACGGCCATTTATTCTTCATGGCGAAACACCTCCGAGGGATTGATCCCGCAAGCGTTGGCATTGCGCTCGGCGTCGTCGGCATGATCGTCGGATGCGAACGTTTCGCCCGCCGCTTTCCGGGTGCCCTCTTGGCCGTGGTCGGAATGATCGCAGTCAGCGCCATGTTCCATTGGGGAAACCACGGCATCAAGTTGGTGGGCGACGTCCCGAACGGATTGCCCACGCTCGGACTGCCGAACGTCACATGGAGCGATGTTGCGCTGGTCCTTCCCATCGCCTTTTCGTGTTGCATCGTCATCTTGGCCCAAAGCGCCGCCACGTCGCGGGCCTATGCGTTTCGCTATGGTGAGCGACTCGATGAGGACACGGACCTCGTGGGCCTCTCCTTCGCCAACCTGGCGGCAGGACTAAGCGGCACGTTCGTCGTCAACGGCAGCCCCACCAAAACGGCAATGGTCGATACGGCGGGCGGCCGCAGCCAGATAGCGCAACTCGCCACTGCGGCGACAGTCCTTGTGGTTCTGCTCTTCCTGACGAAGCCGCTCAGTTACCTGCCCAGTGCGGTGCTCGCCGCCATCGTGTTCCTGATCGGCGTAAAACTGATCAAGCTTGGCGAGCTGGCCGAGATCCGTAAGAAATGCCGGAACGAGTTTGCCGTGGCGCTTGCCATCGCGGCCATCGTGCTGTTCATCGGCGTCAAACAAGGAATTATCGCGGCGATCGTGTTGTCGCTGTTGGACCACGTGCGGCAAGGCTACCGGCCGCATACGGCGATCGTCCTCACCGATCCGCTGGAACACTGGCGGATGGGACCTGTCGTCCCGGGAAGCATGATTGAGCCGGGCCTGATAATGTATTGGTTCGGCGCGGAGCTTTACTACGCGAATGCAAACTATTTTGCCGAGCAAGCGTCGCACCTGGTCATCCATTCACCCTCGCCCGTACGCTGGTTCGTGGTCGATGCGGGGGCCATTGCCGACATCGATTATTCGGCCGGCAAGGCGCTCAAAGAGCTGCATCGCGAATTTGCCGGCCGAGGCGTCGTATTGGTCTTGACCCGGGTCAGCGAGAGCCTAAGAGCGGACTTGGATCGCCAGCAGTTGACCGACGCAATCGGGGCCAATCGCATTTTTGGCTCTCGCAGAGATTGCCTCACGGCCTATCAAGCCTGGGGCGTGAAAGGCGGAAAATTGTAGTAGTAGGGTGGGCCGACGGGCACCGAGCGCAGCTTGGTCGGCGAGTCCCACCAACCAGGGTTCAGCATGTATTTTGGTGGGACTCGTTTCACTCGGCCCACCCTACTGCTATCGACTGCACCCGTCCGGGGCCTCTTCGGGGGAAGGCGGCGGGGCATTGTGGTGCGTCGTCCCGATAAGCCGGCCGATCTCCTTGACGACCTCGGCCGGAACGATCAAGTGCAATTCCACTTCGTCGGCACCGCTCGTCACGGCGATCGCCAGCGGGGGCGTCGGGCCGAACTCGGGGATCTTCACACTGCTCCCGGGAGGCAACGCCGCGGCCATCGCCCGATTGACAAACTCCACGACGCCCTTGGGGCTACAGTACGCGCTTCCAGGCGGCGCCGGGCGGCAGCAAGGCCACAACCTTGGCAACCTCCGCGTCGGCCGCCAGGTCCGGCTTGCCTTCCTTGATTGCCGCGACCGCCTGGCGCAGAGGCCCTTGGCTCATGTAGCTGAAGACGACGGCGTGCTCGTTGCAGGGCACCAGCCAAGCCGTGATCTTTCCGCCGGGCCCGTACATGTTTTCGATGATCTTGACACTCTGAGCCGGCATATTGGGCATCTGCGGCACGTGCATCGTCACCTTCAATGCGGGGGTCCCGTCAAATTCAGTCTTCGCGACCTGGATCGGCTTAAACATCGGGCTCTCGATCTTCTCGGCAATCCGGTTATAGCGCGCGAGGAACTTTTCGTAGTCCGCCAGGTACGTCTCACTATTCTTTACCCGCATGATGCCCAACATCCGGGCAAAGATCGGTTCGTCGCTTTGGCCTGCGCCGAGCACGAAGGAAAGGCCGCGGACTGCCGGGAATTTCTCTTTGCCAAGCGCGGAAAACGCCTCGGCTTGTTCCTCGCTCAGCCCGTACAGGCCGCGCATGTTCTTTATGAGACCGAAAGAGAAATCCATCAACTTGCCCATTGCCGCCTCGGAGAGCGGTCCGCCGACGGCGAAGACGAAAGGCCCGTCGGGCAGCCCCGCCAGGACGTTGTGCTTCGCTGGTTTCATCCCGGCGAAAACCCCGGCCCAATCGCCGCCGGGCACCAGGCGGGCCCGCTCGGAAAGGCGGAGCACGCCTTGAGCGTCACGCTCCGCGCCGTAGCCGACAGACGCGACTTCCTTCTCGACCGCCTGGAAGAGCATCACGTACATGTCGAGGGCCGCCGCGGCCTGTTTCGCCTGTCCCCCGGCCTGGGCCAAGAGCGGCTTGGCGGCGGCGATCCCCTGTTGCACCTTGGCCGAAAGCAAGCGGATTCCCGGCGCCAGCACGACCACGGCCGCATCCTTCTTCGCCAGCCAGGTCCGCCAAGGGGCCAACGTGGCAGGGATCTCGTCGGCCAGCTTCAGGTCTTTTTCTAGGGCCTCGCGGAAGGGCAGCATGGCAATCGCCGCGTAACCGCCGACGTTGCGGACCACCGACGGCGTGCCCCAAACCTGGATCGTCGTCACGCCGGCCTGCGTGTCTTCGGACTTGAATTGCTCAAGGAACTTGGCGTAATCGCTCACCGGGAGCAGCGCGATCATGCTCGGGAGACTCGTGGCGTCTTTGGGCGGCAGCACTAGCAAGGCGATGGGCCGATTCTTGTCGAGCCCTTTGCCGATCCCGTCGGGGCCCTGAAGCCTGGCGAGCAAGCTCGGGATCGGCAGCTTCATCTGTTGGCCCAACTCTTGAAGTTTGGCGTCCGCGGCGACCGGCCGATTGACGACCACGAATCCCAGGGCCTGTTCGGGAACCAGCTTGAGGATATTTTCCTCCGCCCGGGCTTGTCCCGCAATGCCGGCCATTGCGGTGAAACAGGCGAGCAACACGACTCGTGGAAATCGACATCTCTGGCAGAAGAGACGCCTTACGGAATCGGCAAACTGGGTTCTTGGGCGCAACATGGAAAATCTCCTTTTGCTAGGTACTCAGGTTTGATGGTGGTTCAAACGACACAACACCGTCCCGCATACAGGACCAATATATCAGATCACAAGCAGGTGAGACGGCAACGAATCTCGTCCACCTACCCATACTATACCGAATTGGACGGAAAAGTTACTGCCGGGCGCTGGAACGTTGCGATTATTTCGTGCTGGTCATGAAAATGAGCAGGTAAGGACCGGCGAATCACTAACTGTCCGCTAACAAAGACGGCGAACGCCAGAGAAACTAGAAGTGCGAATCACGCAGGCGAAGCAGCAGGCTGGCGCGGGTTGTAGGGGTCAGCGTCATGGTGGTATCCTATTACTATACACAACCGAAAACGCCCGGCGTTACACGGAAGGCTAAGTCCCCATGAAGATTCCTTTTACCCCCGTCATCTATGAACATGCCGCCCGATTCGTGGGCGCTCTCCATGGGAGGTTTCGCGCGATCCGGAACTGATGTTCGCCGCGCACTGCGCGGCCTACCTGGAATACCATCAACAAGTGATTGCCGTCGCTATCGACATTTACAATCTCGAGGCCGAGGCCTACGGGGCCAAGGTCGTCGCCTCCACGGTCGACGCCATCCCGGGGATCCATGAGCCGCTGCTTTCCACGATCCAGGAAGGGATCCGACTGCAGCCGTTCGATCCGCAGCGGGACGGGCGGATCGCGATGATGCTTGCCGTGGCGCAGCGACTCCGGCGCGAGTTCCCCGACGCCGACGTGCGGCTGCCCGTGGGCGGCCCCTTTTCGATCGCCTTTAATCTCCGGGGCATCAACGATCTTTGCCTGGACGCAGCGCTTTATCCTGAAGAACTTGCCAAGATGCTCATGCGGCTTGCCGAGAATCAGGCCGTGCTTTGCCGGGCGGTGGCCCGGGCGGGGCTCGACGTGGCGTTCTTCGAATCGGCCGCAGCGCCGCCGATTCTCTCCCCGAAACAGTTCCATGAGCTCGAGATGCCCGCCTTGCGGCGCGTCCTGGAAATCGCGGCCGACGCCGTCGGTCACCCCGTGCCGTGCATCATGGGCGGCAATACCTATCCCGTGCTGGACGATATCCTTGCGACCGGCACGAACTACCTCGTCTGCAACGTGGAAACCAACCAGGCCAACTTTGTTGAGCAGGTCTCCCGGACTCATCCCCAGGTGAAGATCCGCGTCAATCTCGATCCCTGCGCGGTCGCCTGCCGCGATCCCCAGCGGATCTATCGGGGAATCGATCGTGTGCTTGAAATCGTCGGCGCCCGCGCCAACTGCGTGATGGGCACCGCCGCTTTGCCCTTGGAGACCCCGCCGGAGAATATCCGCCTCATTCGTGAATACCTTGCCGATTAATGGCTCCTCCGGTTCTGGGTATGGCAGTAGGATGGGCTTTAGCCCGCCTTCGCGTCAAGGCGGGCTAAAGCCCATCCTACAACGCCCATCTTACCCACACATCCGTGCCCGACCCTGTGATATTTCCCCGGGCGACCCTTTCAATCCCGATAATCGCGCAATTCGACAAAGTTGACTAATCCCGGAAATTCATCCGATCCGATACGCATGACGAGGCAGATTTGACGGACAGCATGCAGATAGAGGGTGGGTAAAACCATGCTTAAGAGAAGAATTGCTACGGCAACGGTCGTGATATGTCTCATGGGCTTGGCCAGGTTGGCGATGGCCCAGAACAGCTCGGATCAGCAGTTCCGGCCGTTCAATGGCCTATTTGCCAACATGTTCGACGATGGCAGTCAGTTGCCGCCACCCCAGCACCAGATGCAGCACAATTATGACTATGACTCCTCGGGAACCGCACAGCCGCAACGGGTGCCGACACGGGCCACGAAGCCACAACCGGCGCCGCAGCTCGACGCCGACCTGCCCGCCGCCCCCGTAGTCGATAATTACAAGACGGAGTTGCCGCCCCGTCCGGTTACCTTACGAAGCCCGGTTACGGGCAATAATTACTCCTTCCAATATGATGGCGCTTCCCCGGCGGGCGGCCCTGCGCCCATTCCGCCACCGCCAAACGGTGCGCCCAGCAGCGATGCGGCGATATCGTCCACGCCGGGCATCGCGTACTCGTGGTCGGCGGCGCCGGCCGGCTTGCCGCTGCACGAGCGACTGAAGATCTTCCGCCAGTCGCCGTTCGGCGACGTGGTTCAGGCTACGCCGTCCGCGCTCGATCCTCCGCCACCTGCAAGCGGGCACGCGGCCGTGCCCGCGCAAACCGTCGCGAGTCGGCCCGCCGAGACACCGGCGGTCGCTCAGCACACGCCGACCCCCGCAACACCGGCCCCCGATGCCCTGCCACCACCGCCAACGGATGCCGAGCCCCAACATCTGGCGACGGCCGGGGCACCCGGTACTCCGGGTCGGGCCAACGACGCGGGCGTCGTCGGCCAGGGTCCACAGTTGCCGGACATGCAAAACCCGGCGGCGGGCACCCGGTACTCCGGGTCGCCACCCGGCGGGGCACCCAGTACCCTGGGTCGGGATCAGGGAACCAACGACGCCGCGCAAGAGCCGAGCGTTCTGATCGATCACAAGAGCCCGATGTTGTCGGTAGAAACCATCGGACCGCGGAAGATCGTCGTCGGCAAGGAGGCGGCCTATGAAGTCTTGTTGCAGAATTCCGGCAATGTGGCGGCCGAAGAAGTCACCGTGACGGTCAGCCTCCCCGATTGGGCGGAACTGGCCGGATCGTCGGCCAGCAGCGGCGAGGTCCGCCCGATCGCGACCCAGGGTACTGGGTCCCCCGATCGTCACGATCCCTGCCGGTGGGTGTTGGGGCGGATCGAAGCCCGTTCCAAAGAGAAGCTCGCCCTGAAGATCATTCCGCGGCAGAGCAAGCCCTTCGAGCTGGCCGTTCGCTGGGACTTCAAGCAGGCGCCGTCGCATGCCATGATCGAAGTCCAGGAGCCTAAACTGACGATGCGCTTGGACGGCCCGCGGGAAGTGTTTTTCGGCAAGCGGGAAATCTACAAGCTGAAGCTGGGCAACAGCGGAAACGGCGTGGCCGAGAACGTCATGCTCACGCTCATGCCGCTTAATTCCGGCGACACGCATCCGATCACGCATCGCCTGGGCACGATCGACCCGGGCGGCGAGCGATCGATCGAAATCGAATTGACCGCACGACAAGCCGGGAAGATCACGATCCGCGTCGAGGCCAGCGGCGACGGCGGCGCCCACGTCGACCTGGCCGAACACGTACTGGTCCATCGGGCCGCCCTGCAAGTCAACGTCGAAGGCCCCGCCATGCAATTTGTCGGTACGCCGACACGCTTCAAGATCCACGTCAACAATCCGGGCGACGCCGCGGCCAAGCACGTGAAGCTGACGGCCAAGTTGCCGACGGGAGTAAAGTTCGTCTCCGGCAGCAATGGGGCAATCGCGGAAACAGCCGTCGACGGCGGCAGGGTGCGATGGACGCTCGATCCGTTGCAGCCGGGCGAACAGCGCGTGTTGGAGATGAAGTGCACGCTGGCCCTCTCCGGTGTCAATCGCCTGGAATTCACTTCGGCCGCTGACGACGACCTCGTGGCTGCGGCCAAGTCGATCACTCGGGTCGAGGCCATGGCCGACCTCCGCCTGGACGTGAAGGACCCGGAAGGCCCGGTGCCGATTGGTTCGGCCGCGATCTACGAACTTCACGTTCGCAACCGCGGTACCAAGGCAGCCGAGAACGTGGAAGTGCTGGCCTATTTCTCCGGCGGCGTAGAACCAGTTAGCGCTGACGGCCAGACACATCGCATCAGCCCGGGGCAGGTTATTTTCGATCGGATTCCGGCGATTCCCCCGGCGACCGAACTTGTCTTGAAAGTGAAGGCCAAAGCGGAAGTGGCCGGCAACCACGTGTTCCGCGCCGAACTGCATTGCAAGGCACTGGGGACGCGGCTGGTCCGCGAAGAGGAGACCTACTACTACCAGGATGGTCCGAGCTTGCAGCAAGCCGCGGCCGGGGCACCCGGTACTCCGCGGGTACCTGGTGGGGCACCCAGTACCCTGGGTCCGGGTGGCGCCAAGTTGACGGCAGCCCCTGCCACTCGCGATGAACTACGGACCGCCGAGCGGCAGGCACCGCTGCCCTTGCCGCAGTCGTCGGAACAACCGCTGCCGACCCCGGCGGTCAGGCGATAGAAGGCGAAACGTACGTCAGGCTTTCTGGCCTGACAGCAAGCCGGAAGCCGGACAAGATCAGGCTCGGGCACCATGTACGCATGGTCGGCCTGACGTACTTAATTCCCTGCTTCAGCTCTGGATGTAATCGCGCATGAACTGGTTCTCGGCCACCAGGTGGTCGTGCTGGGCCTTGAGAAGGTCGCCGATCGAGACTACGCCCACGAGACGCTCGCCGCTCATGACCGGCACGTGGCGAATGCGGTGAGTCGTCATCACGCCCATCAGGTCGGTGACCGAATCGGTGGGACTGGCCGTGATGAGCTTGGTGGTCATGACGTCGGCAACCTTCAATTGCTGGAGATCGCATTTGCCCGCGGCAAAGCAGCGCAGCATGTCGCGTTCGCTGAGAATGCCCACCAGGCGCTCGCCGAGGGTCACATCGCGCTGGCAGACGAGCATCGCGCCGATGTTATGCTCGACCATCTGCCGGACCAACTCGGCCAGGGAGACGTCGGGCGAAGTCGTAAAGACGGTCGTTCCTTTTACGGCCAGAATGTCTTGAAGTCGCATGAAAAAAGGCCTCCCTGATCGAAGGTTGGATCAAAACTTATTTCAAAACGCGTGTTGTGACTTGGATTCTCGCGCCGATCGAGAGATTTCTTGAAATAGGTTCTCACGCCGACCCGCTCCGCCGACCCGCTGCGCGAGTGCCCCGCCCCGCCTGGGCCTGCTCATAGGCCAGGATCTTGTCCTCGTGCCGCAAGGTCATGGCGATATCGTCCAGACCGTTCAGCAGGTTATGCCGGCGGGATTCGTCGACCTCGAACGAGAGCGAGAAACCGAAATCGTCAGTCACCCGGCAAGTCTCCAGATCGACCGCCAGGCGGTAACCGGGATGGGCGCCGGCGCGGGTGAAGAGGTCGTCGATCTGGGCCTCGTCCAGCCGGATCGGCAGGATCCCGTTCTTGAAGCAGTTGTTGTAAAAGATGTCGGCGAAGCTGGGGGCCAAGAGGACCCGGAAACCGTAGTCTTCCAACGCCCACGGGGCGTGCTCGCGGCTCGAACCGCTGCCGAAATTCCGCCGCGCAAGCAGGACCGACGCCCCGGCGTACTCCGTCCGGTTGAGTTCGAAATCGGGGTTGGGCGTCCCATCGTCCAGGAACCGCCAGTCGAAGAACAGGAACTGGCCGAACCCGGAACGCTCGATCCGCTTGAGGAACTGCTTGGGAATGATTTGGTCCGTATCGACGTTCGAGCGGTCCATGGGCAGGACCAGGCCGGTATGCTGGGTGAAGGATCGCATGTCATTTGCCCCAATCTTATTTATACGGCCCCGTCTTATTTATATGGCCACTGGCGCGTGTCGACAAAATGCCCGGCCACCGCGGCGGCGGCAGCCATGGCGGCGGAGACGAGATGCGTACGTCCGCCCTTGCCCTGCCGTCCTTCGAAGTTGCGATTGCTGGTCGAGGCACAGCGCTGGCCGGACTCGAGCTTGTCGGGATTCATGGCCAGGCACATGCTGCAGCCGGCCTCGCGCCACTGGAAACCGGCGGCCGTGAAGATCTTGTCGAGCCCCTCGGCTTCGGCCTCCCGCTTGACCCGCTGGCTGCCGGGCACGACGATCGCCTGCACGCCGTCAGCCACGCGGTGCCCGCGGACGACGGCCGCGGCGGTCCGCAGGTCCTCGATACGGCCATTCGTGCAGGAACCGATGAAAACGCAGTCGACCGGTACCTCGGCAATCTTGGTCTTGGGCGTCAAACCCATATATTCCAAGGCGGCAGCCGCAGCCTTCTGGTCGGTGAAATTGCTGAAACCGGCCGGATCAGGCACTTCGCCGCCGATGCCGGTCACCTGTCCGGGATTGGTTCCCCACGTGACTTGCGGCTCGATGTCGGCGGCGTGGAAACGTTCCATGCGATCGTAGTCGGCGCCGGGATCGCTGGGCAACTTCTTCCATTGCTCGACCGAGGCGTCGAAATCGTCGGGGGCAAAAGGCCGGCCGCGAAGGTACTCGAAAGTCTTCTCGTCCGGCGCGATCAGGCCGCTGCGGGCGCCCGCCTCGATGGTCATGTTGCAGACGGTCATCCGCTCTTCCATGCTCAGCGCCCGGATTGCGCTGCCGGTGTATTCGATGCAGAAACCCGTTCCACCGCTGGTCGAAATCTGGCCGATCACCCAGAGGATCAGGTCCTTGGCCGTGACGCCGGCCGGCAGGCGGCCTTCAACGCGGATTTCCAACGTCTGCGGTTTGTGCTGCAGGAGCGTTCTGGGTGGCCAACACGTGCTCGACTTCGCTGGTGCCGATGCCGAAGGCCAAGGCGCCGAATGCCCCGTGCGTCGCCGTGTGGCTGTCGCCGCAAACGATCGTCATGCCCGGCTGGGTGAGCCCCAGTTCCGGCCCGATCACGTGCACGATGCCTTGGTTGCGGTCGTCGAGGTCGTAGAAACGAACGCCGAAATCCTTGCAGTTTTTCCGCAGGGTGTCGATCTGCTGCTTGGCGATTTCATCGGTGATCGGCAACGCGCGGCTGGTGGTCGGCACGTTGTGGTCGACGGTGGCCACGGTCCGCTCGGGCCGCCGGACCATCCGTGCGGAAAGTCGCAGGGCTTCGAAGGCTTGCGGGCTGGTTACCTCATGGACGAGCTGCAAGTCGATGTACAGGATCGTTTGCTTGCCTTTTTCGGCATGTACGACGTGACGGTCCCATATCTTCTCAAACATTGTCCGGGGGTTGGATCGCATAGCGGGGCGAAGGTTGTGAGAACTGTAAGAGGAAAGCATGACGCCCGCGGGCGGATAATCCGCTAGAGGGGTCTCTCCGGCAAGGAGATATTAGGAACGCTGATTCTGAAACCAGACTGAATTTCTTCATTCTACGCAAGGGAAGCTGAGATTTCCAGGCCCCGAAGCGGCCTGTGAAGAGAAATGCGGAACTTCGGTGGGAGCAGCCGTACGTAAAGCGGAATTTATCCCGTTGCCTCAAATCAGTAAGTAGCGGAATGAATTCCGTTCTACGTAGGTCGGCCCCGGATTACGCGGCCCCTATGCCGCCCGCCGCTGCCCTTGGGCCGCCAACCGCTCGACCTCTTGGGCCTCCAGCAAGCGCATCGCCGTGCTTCCGCCGGCAGGGAGCGTTTCCTGAAAGACCTGCGTGCGGGCATGGATCATGCGCGGCAGGTAGAACCAGGCCTTCGCCAGTTGCTCCGGCGAAATGTGCCCGGAGATCACCAGGACATCGACCTGTGATACGCCGTTGGCGATCCGCGAAAGTGCCTCGCCCATGGTGCCGGGAACGAGTTGGATCCGCGCCTCCCGTGGCCTTCAACAAGCAATGAGCTTCACGGAGCGAGATGCCGGGGCCATCGGCCGCAGTACGGGCTTCGAACAGATCGACCCCCGTATAGTGGACGTCGCGTACCTCGTGGAATTCCTTGAGCACCTCGATGATGTGGACAGCCCGTTGGCCGAGACCGAGCCCCAGTTCGACGACTTTCCGAGCTTTCAGGCGACGAATCTCGCGGTAAACGAGGCGATCGGAAGCCGGCTTGGAAAGATGGAGAAGGTAGAATAGACGAAGACGACTCAATTCAGCCACATCGGCCTCCCTGCCGCAATGACTCGATTAACGTGTGATACCGATTGGAAGCGAGAATTTCGAAATCGCTTCGCCTCCTACCAGATTTCGGCAGTCGCGCTGCGGGAAATCCAGAGATTCAGCGTTTTTTCGTGGAACTGAGATGTCGGGCACGGTCGACCTCACCCTACAGCTTTCCGTACGTCCTCTACGCAGCCATTGTGGCCACATCTGCCTCTTCCGCAGAGCGTTCTATCACATTTTGCCGGCACCGTCGCACTTCCCGTAACACGGCGGCCAACGACACCAAGACCGTGACCAGCCAACTCAGCGTCAAGGCCCAGGCCGCACCCATCAGCCCGAGCCAGTCGATCCAGCCGGGCAGCAAGAGCACGAGCGCCACGATGCCCACCGCGCGGAGCAGCAAGTTGGTTCGGAACCGTCGCATGGAGGCAATGGCCCGGCCGAGGAAAATGCTGAAATTGCGCAAACCGGCAGCCAACATCAGGCAGAGCGCCACGCTGGCAAGCGGAACGTAAGTCGGCCCGAAAAGCAGACCGATAATCCATCGGCCGGCGATGGCCATCACCAGCAGCGAGATTACCATTATAGCGGCCAGCCAAAGACCCAGGTTGCGGAGAAGTCGCAGCAGTGCTCCGGTATTTCCCACAGCGTGATAACGTGCCAGGCGAGGGCTGGCCGCTTGGCTCACGGCGCCCACGACCAACGACATCGCGACCATCAGGCTGCCGGCCACGGCAAATTCACCCAGGGCCTCGTTTCCCAGACGGTTGCTAATCCAGTAGCGGGGGATCGACGTCATGAGGCTCAGGCCGGCAGTCGCCAACCCCAACGGCAGGCTGAGCCAGGCCAGACTAAGAAGTACGGGAATCTGGCGGTGCAACCGTTCGTGCGACTTGGCCTGTGACAAGAAAAGTAGCAGGTACACTCCGTGTGCCGTCCGCCGGAGGCCTTTGACTTTTGAAAAAAAACCTGCGGCTGGGACCGCAGGGCGGACGGCACACGGAGTGTGCCTGCTACCTCGTCGTCCGGCCCGTTCGGCCACTACTGCCCGGGGGATGTCGATGGTCAGCAGCGTCGTCCAGGCAGCAAGCGTAAATCCGCAGACGCCCCAAGTCAAATCACCGCTGAACCAAACGCCCAAGGCAAAGAATGTCAGCCCCAGCAACCCGCGAATCATCAAGGAAATGGCCACCCAGCGCATTTGCTCGCGACGTTGCAAGACTGCCTGAAACAGATCGCCGACCGCCTCGCTGATCACTACCAGGCCAGCCAGAACGACCAATCGAGCGGTGGCCGGATCGTAGCCGCTGGTCCAGGCGGTGACGAGGATGACCAACATGGCCAGCCCACAGGTGAGCAGCCGCAGTCCGAGGTAATCACGAAGGCGATATTGACGCTTGGCATCGGAGATCAGTGATCCCGAAAGCCCCAGATCGGCCAAACTACCGATCGGATTGCAGACCGCCAAGGCCAAGGTCAGTTGGCCGATCATTTCGGCGTTGCCCAATCGGGCCAGAAGGGCAACGCGTCCCCAGGCACACGCCGCGTTGACGATATTGCCCAGCGCGAGCCAAGAAAATCCCCTTCGCACCGCTTGATTCTCCCGCTGACACTCGTCACCGGGCGATGGATCGAATATCGGCAGGCGGCTTGGACGACTGGGTTTTATGGTTGCTTTAGCTGATTTGGGCGAGAGCAGGCGGCTCATGGCTGCGGAAGTGTGCCAAGAGCGCGGCGGGAGGTCAAGAGCAAAGGATATTCCCTGATCGGATGGCCCGGGAGAAGCATCGGGGCAATCCGACTTGACATGGGGCAGGATGTAGTATATCATTTGGTAGCTATCACGCTCGTGTTTGTGGAGGATTTGAGGATGGTAAGAGCTAAAGTGTTCCGAACCGGCCGCAGTCAGGCGATCCGCTTGCCGAAGGAATTTCGCGTGGACACCGACGAGGTTTACTTGAAGAAGACGCCGGAAGGGTTCCTCGTGGTCGCCCGCGATCCCTGGGAAATCTTCCACGAGGGTGTCGAAAAGCTTTCCGCAGAATTCATGTCGCCGGGCGCCGGCAACTGCCCCCCCAGCGCCGGGACTGGCCCAAGTGATCTATCTCTTGGACACGGACTGCTTGATTTGCATGCTTCGCGGCGGAAAATCGTCCGCGCAACGCCGGCAACGCCAACAGGCAATCACGCTGGAAGACAACTGCCGCAGGGTTCAAGCGGCGGGCGACCCCATCGGATTATCGGCCGTCACGGTTTCGGAACTGGAATTTGGCGCCCGGCTCAGCGGCAGATACGACGAAGAGATGGCGGCCGTTCGACAAGTGCTGACGCCGTTTCGCTTGTACGATTACGATGCGGTCCAATGCCCGCCACATTACGGGCGCATCCGACAGGAACTGGAAAGTTCCGGACAAACCATCGGTTCCGAGGACCTGCTCATTGCCGCGCATGCCATGGCCTTGGCCGCCGTTCTCGTGACGAATAACGACGCGCACTTCCGCCGGGTTTCGGGGCTCAAGGTTGTGAACTGGCTGAAATGAAGTGTACTGCCTCATCAATGGCTTCCTGGGCCAGTTCCCGATCGAATTCCGCCTCGTGGGCATGGTACCAGGCAAGCACGGTATAGATCTCGCCCAGCGTCCGCTGCGGATAGTGTTCGATGATCTGCGGCGCGGTCAGGCCCTGCTTGTACTGGTTATTCAGCGCAGGAGTGGTCAGAACTCCGTGAATTCCCGGCGTCTGAGCCTCTCCAGATCCAAGGTGCCGGTCTTGGGATCCAGCTTGATTTCCCACCGCTGGAGCGTCAAGGCGCCAATAATTGCATCCAACTCGTGGCCGTCCGCGCGGCCGATTTCGGGCAGCGCAAGCGGCGTCCGCGAGAAAGTCCAAACCCTCGATCTTCCCTTGTGATTATGTCGTCCGCAGATGAACATTGTACTCCGCCGAGAGCGCAATGCTCCACGCGGCGAGGCTGACGAGGCCCCGCCGCGTTTGCGCAACGCGCCTTCGCGAGGGCGCGTCGCAGGATCAAATTGCCAAAGAACTGTTCGAGCCTATCCGGACCTGGACTGTTTCGTGGTCCGGCAAAACATTCGTAAGTGCTCTTCCATGCAGCGCTTAAATCGGGTGGACGTCCCCCGCGTGGTCCAACACGATGTGGTCCAAAATCGGGGTCATTTCACATCTCTCATCCTTCATCCCTCATCCTTCCTCCTTCATCCCTCACCCTTCATCCCTCACCCTTCGTCTCCTGGAACTGTTCGGCCTCGATGCCCACGAAATCAGGCTTTTTCTGCTCGCACAAGAGCAGCGTTTTGCGGACGAGTTGGTCCAGCACGATGTGGTCCAAAATCGCGTCCACGTAAAGCAGTTTGTCCTTGAACAGGTTGAGCGTGCGGCGGGCCTCCACGCGGGACGCCGTGCGGACCGACCGGTCGCTTAGCCGGCAATCGGGGAACAGGTTCCGGTAGGCGTTGTCGCATAGTATCCGCTGCACGTCGCGGTTCATGCTGGTCGCCAGGTCGTTGGTGTGCGAGCTGCCGATCAGGCGCAGCTCCGGGTTCCGCCCCAGGACGAACGCCGGGAAGCGGCGGCTCACCAGCTCGCTCTTGCCGTGTTGCGGGGGCAGGAAGACCATCAGCCGCGGGCAAAGGCCCGCCGCCACCCGGTCCAGCCTCTCCGCCAGCAGCTTGTGGTGCCAGTTCACCCGGTAGTCCGGCTTCGTGTGGAGTGTGAACGCCAGGAGGCTCTTTTTCGCCCGCTCGCTCAGCTCGTAGTTGATCGCCAATAGTCTTTCGCAGAGCAGCGAGTTGCACATCGGACATACCCTTTAGGTCTTCGTGTTGGATTGGCGTCAAGTCGACTGGTTCGTCTTCTTGCTCGCTTTCCGCCTCGGGCGGCATTCCCATCTCCTTCAGCAGCTTGGCGGTGGCATCCAGGGCGGCCTGGCGCGGGTCAGCCAGGCCGGGTTGCCGGCCTGGGTCTTGGTGCGGAGGGAGCGTTTGTTTTTCGAATCGTCGCCGGGGCAGTCGGTGACCGTGCGAATTTCCTCGTCGGCCCGCGAGCGGTCCAGGCCCTCCAGCGCCTTGCGGTAGATCGTGTCGTAGCGCTCGTTCAGTTTGTCGATCATTTCCAGGGTCTCCTTTACGGATCGCGAGGCGCATTCCCGCCGCAGCGAATTCCGCCAGCGGAGGACGGTCGTCTTGGGTATGCCGACCTTTTCGGCCACCTCCCGGGTGGTATGGCCCTCCAGGGAGAGCCGGGCGATCTGCGGCAGGAAGGCTTCCTTCCGCTCGCGGGCCTGGGCCAAATGCGAATTGGGTTCTCTCATGATTGTGTGTTGCTTGAGGGTTGAGGGTTGTCGGCATACTCCTGGAGCACGCCGGCGGGCGCCGGCGCGTCGCGTTGGTCGCCGGAATCGGTTTGCTACGGATGCGTGGCTGCCTGCATTGGCCTGTCCTTTTTCCATTGGGTAGTTACGGAATAATACGAATTAGCCGGCGATTTGCTACAGTGGGGATCGCTCCGGGAGGGCCTGACGCAGCGCCAGCGGCGTCGTAAGGCGTTGCCTGCGGGCAGGTTATAGCAATCCGGGGAAAAGAGCGGATTTTCAGAGATTTGAACGGCAAAACGACGCGAAAAGTCTCCCTCTGATGACGGGTTGCGTGCGCGCCGATGGTCGTTTCAACTGCCGATCGGAAGCAAGCGTATGCGCGTCGTGCGGCGTTTTCGTTCCGCTGGAAGGACGGGCGTTTACGCCCGTTTTCGGCTTCAGCCGGTGACAGGCCCGGCATTCATGCCGGGTTTATTGCAGGCTGCAATCTCGGAACCACGATCTTGAGTCGCAGCCGGCCGATGGCGTTCTCGCTAACAACCACGGCCGTGCGGACCTTCTTGATCTCATCGCCCTCGGCAGGGTCGAACCGGATCCGCCACGCTTCTCCCCTAACGCGATTCGTCGTCATCGACTTCTTCCTCGCCGAATGCGTCAAAGCCGGTAAGTTGCTTGTCGTTGCGGTAATCCTCTTCCGCCAGCAGCGCCGCCGCTGTCAGGACCGCTTGCCGCTGTTCACGCGGCATGCGTCGCAACTGGCCCGGCGTGCTGCGAGCCAAGGTAACTGGCGGCATCTCCGGCGGAGTTGGATTCAACTGAATTTCAACTCGCGTCCCTTCCGGCAACGGTACGTTGGGAACGACGACGCCATTGGTCACAACGCCCGTGATTGTGTTGGACATGAATTTTATCTCCTCTCTTTCCTTGGCTGACCGTGGCCGTGCAAGATCGTTTCGTTTATGGAAAGTCGCTAAGGGATTATTTCCTGAATTATACCCCAAATCCGATGGCCGTTCAACAGAGGCTTCGATTGCGGGGGAAGGCCGGAAGGAACGACTTGGCCTGGTCGGCCTTGCCACGAAATCTCCGGGCGAAGCAGCGGCGCAAAGTTTCTCTCTCCGTGCGTGCATCCCGAAATGAATCGCCGCTTTGTGTCCGACGCGCATGGCGTACGTCAGCCGATCCGGATGTGACCGGCGAAAAGTCCAGTTAGCAGTTGAAGTCAGGCCCCGAGGCCGGCACCGAGACCCAGGCAAACCGACGGCCTTGCCCGCTACCGATTACCTGGCGAGGACGAAAGATTTTCCGCTCCAAGACGCCCAGCATCGTCGTTTAGGAGCATCGGCTTGTTCGTCGATGCGGAAACATGCGGGGGACGTTTTGGCAATTGGACAAGCCGCCTGCCAGAAGCGTCTTGCCGGCGGCGCAAGTCCTCGCCAATGCGATCCACATCGTTGTCGAACTTTTCCGCGAGGCGGTGTCGTATTTCTCGAATCTCTTCGGTAATTGAATCACGAACCATCATCGGTCCCCATTAGCTCATCGGGTGTGCAAAATGTACAACTGGTAACTTGTGGCGTTGGCAGACCACCAAGTGCGAGTAGACGTTTGGCGTGCGGCCACGATGGGATCAGGATGAATCCGTCCCACGAGATGGCCCACGACAGTCGTTTCGATGTAAACCGTGCCCATTGCTTCAGTATAACACGACAAACAGGTCCGAGGTCAGGGCAAACCGGAACATTGAACTCAGAACGCCCTTTTCCTTCGGGAGGGGGACAGGGTGGGAATTTCCGGCCAATGGGGGCGGCTCCCTGCTTCCCGCTCCGTACTCTGCACTCCGTACTCGGTACTCCGCTCCCCGTATCGTCGTGGCCATCGTTCTCCGCGGCGCGTCGGTTACGCGTCGTCGCGCGAACCTACGTGTTGACGGCTCCCCGATCGAACAGCGCCACGGCCGGCTGGCCTTCAATTTCGATGGTCCGAATAATGGCGACATGCGAGGACCTCCTCAACTGATTCTGGCTTGGGAAAACAACTGACACAAGCGGCGCAGGCTCCGCCGCGAGGTGCCACTGGTCCGCGGCGTCCCACGACGCCAACTCTTATTTTAGCAAGGATTTCAACCGTGTCGAGAACGGTGCAGTTCGAGTTTCTCTGTCCGCGCCTGCATCCCGAAATGAATCGCCGCTTTGCGTCCGACTGTGCATGGCGTACGTCAGCCGATCGGGATGGACCGGCCAAAAGTCCAGTTAGCAGGTAAAGTCAGGCCCCGAGGCAAAGTCACGCCCCGGGGCCCGCCCCGAGGCCTCACCCCATGGAATTCTAGGCAGGGGACACCTATTCACATTCTCCTGAATTAAGTCATATGTCCCCTCCCGAACTCCCGGAACACCTCCAACTCCTCCTGCGCTTTCCCTGCGTGCCAGTCATCCGCCGCGTGATCAGCGTTTCAATCGCGTTATCGGTGATGCCGGTCGTTGGCATGGGAACACGGTTTCAGTTGTTGGCGGCCTTGGGCGCGTTTCCGAAAGCGAGGCACTCGGCAAACTCGCTCCGACTGCGCTGCATTGCGCCCCTCTGGCGCTCAAAAAAGCGTCAAGCTGCAGCAGATTCACCGGGCGCAGGATGACCTGGGCTTTCGCCGCGCCACGAAGCGGGTCCTTGACCAAGATGACCTGTTGCCGTGCCGCGCCGTCCAAAGTCGGATAAAGAATGGTGGCGCGGCGCTCGACACTATCCTGGCCCATCGCGTAGAGGGCGAGTTGATACAGCATTTCCCTCGGCAGGTTTCTTTCCCACAGGTCGCGATATTTGGCGTCCAGCACTGCAACGACCCGCTGGTTTCGCAGGACCAGAAAATCCGGTCGAAGTTTTGGCGGCGAGCAAGAGCGGGGGTTGTTGGCCAGGTCGTAGGCGAACACCCCGCGCAATATCTTTTCGTCTTGGACCTCGCAACCATCGAGGTTCTCGCCGAGAAAACGGGAAAGCAATGCCTGGAAAAAACGATTCATGTCGAACAGGAAGCCGGCGGCGGCAATGCTGGACGCACTATCGGTCAAAGCTGCACCCTGGGTATTCAGGAGCATCTTTATCAAGGTGAGCGCCGGTTGGTAAGCGCTGGTTCGGCGGTCCAGCGAGCGCCACGCCTCGTCGAAGCCGGCGGCATCCAGTTTTCGGGGCGTGACACTGGCGGCAAAATTTTTTGCCAAGCGCCGGACGTGACCACTCAATTCATGGTCCAGCGTCATTCCCGCAGCCATTTCCAGTCCCCCGTGCAAGGCCCGATTTATGCTGGTGTCCTCGCTTCGGGGATGGTGAACACAAGGCAGGGCCACGCCGGCTCGACTCGCCACTTGCAAATAACCGACAAAATCAATCCGCCCGCGTGGATGGGTGAGCATGGACTCCGTTCGGCGATAATCACGATGCAGGCCACGGGCGAGCAATTCGGAACCCGCGTATCGACAACACGGCGAGAGCTCCATCATCCTTCCAACGCGCACCCGATTTGCATAACCGGTGCTTGATCAATGTCTTGCACGCCGCTTCCGTCACTCCACTGCCGATCGGCCAGTTCCGTTCCACGGAATAAGAGTAGTTCATCCGCCCCTTCTGGTTTTGGACGTAGGTGATCGTCGACATGATCGTCTTCGCATCTTCCGCGTTTGTCAGCAGCGTCGTCGAAACGAATTCCTCCAGCACCGAAAGCAAACGACTCGCCGCTCCCTGCTTGTGCTTCAATTGATGAAGCTGGTTTCCCAACCACGCTTCTCTTTCTGCGTTTTTTTTCTTTCCCTTGAACATCACCACTGCCGCCTTGCCTACGTACTCGCTCGCATGATAAAAGTCCAACGTCTGTTGGTCCGTCATGGGTTTCAGGTAGCTCCAGTTATCCGCTGCGCCGTCACCGAGACCGATATACGGCACGTTCGGATACTCCTCCCTCACCCGATCCACTTCGCGCTGGAATTTCGCGTGGAACTTTTCTTTCCCGTATTCCGGAGTCGCGCCTGTATAAATCGTATGCAGACGTTCCCCGTGGGCATCGTAAAACGCGATGGTTCCGGTCATTGCCACCCGCCACCCGTCCTCCTGCAAGAGCATGCATGTTCCATCAACACCGATCGCAATGGAGGCGCACCGACGCTCAAACTCTGGTAATGCGTAATTCCAAGTCTCTTCTTTCGCAACGGCATAGGCGCCGACGATATCGCCAAGCGACTTGACATATCGATTGGAAATCTTTCGATGCTGGCATTCCAGCAAATCGTCGACAACAGCATCGGCTCCGGCTTCCGCGTATTTGTAGGAAACGATCTTGGCGAATCTTGGCGTGGCGTTGAGAATCATGCGGGCGTTCTCTTCGAGCGGACAGAATGTCTTGCCCCCTTCGGATGTTTGGTAGACATGCCGTGGCACGGCGACGCTGCCGTAAGGTGTTTCATAATCTTGGGTGAACTGCCCCTTGCTCGTCATGCGGACGGAACCAAGCTGAATCGGACTTCCATCGGTATCGAACCGCTTGAGCTTTTCCTCGGTGGCAAGCAGGCCGGCTTCATTGAGGGCATCCTGGATCGCTTCCTCGGCCTGAAGCATGGAGCCGGTCAGCGGCAAGGTAACCTCGATGGTGATTGAATCTTTGATTTGGCGAGTGACTTGTGCGGTCATGACATTTCCTCCGTGAAACATTTCCGCAACCGGAACTTAACTCAGGCAACGGTGCTGACATTTGGTATCCGAGCGTTGCTCGGATAAACGGAAGGATAACCGGTTTATCGACGCTGTGTCTACATCAGTTTATACGAGCACCCTGCCGGGGCGTTGAGCCGGAAGAAAATCGCGTCGGGCTTGCCCGCGCATTTTCCTATATGGTAAAATAGACGAGAGAGGACAAGCGTGGAATTCCGATGGAACGAAAAGTCAACAACACAAACACCCGCAAGAGGCGGGCCAAGAGTTCCGCGTCGAAAGCCTACTGGCAGATGACCACCGCCGAACTAGAGGCGGCAACCCAAGAGTTCGACCAGGAGCAGATCGGCGACACCTTCAGGCCCGCGACGCCCGAGGAACAAGCACGATTCGAGCGTGCCCGCAAACGCGGTCGGCCGCGGATCGGCGCAGGGTCGAAGACGATCAGCGTCACCGTGGAGGCTGGCCTGTTGGCCGAAACCGACCGGCTTGCCAAGAGGCTTCACGTCCCCCGCGCCGTGCTGATTGCCCGCGGACTGCGAAGCGTGGTCGAAAGCCGCTGACCGAAGGGTTCCCGCTCCTAAGAGGCATTGCCACTTCCGCCGGGCGTCCGATAAGATAGTAGTGGAATTGCCCGCTACACTGAATTGTCACCGTATGGTGCGCGTTCTCCTTAAGGGATAGGTTGGCGGGTTTTTTATGCGCGCAGCTTGGGCCAGACTTCCACGCTCAACATGGATTTGGCCGACGATCTGACGGGCACGCCGGGATCGGCCGCCCCGAGCTATCGGCCCGCAACCCTGCAAAGCCGCCTTCAGACCGGGCCGCTTCCGCCGGAGGAATGCCAGCGGCGGGCCTGCGAACTATTGGCCGGACTGGCCGCGCTTCACGATGCCGGGATGGTCCATCGCGACGTGAAGCCGGCAAACTGCCTCTTCGTCGGGGGCGAATTACGACTTGCCGATTTTGGCCTGTTGACGGAGGCCGATCGGCAGATGTCGCGGGTGGGGACCGAGAGCTATATGCCGCCTGACGGCCGTATGGACGCACGCGCCGACGTATATGCGGCGGGATTGACGATTTATGAGATGATTACCGGCTTGCCGACAAGTTGTTTTCCGAGCCTCGGAGACGAGGCCGAAAAGTTTGTTGACGATCCTGTCTTGCAGAGGCTCAATCGCCTGGTCTTGAGGGCTTGCCAACCCGCCGCCGATGCACGATATGCGAATGCACGGGAAATGTTCGGCGAATTGACCCGTGCCGAACCGGGCCAAGCCAAGTGGTCGCTTCGCCGCCGCGGCTGGATCGGTGCCTGCGCGGCGTGCTTGCTGATGGCGGTTGTCTTGATGATCGTGTACCGATGGACAAGGCAGGCCGAGCGCGTGCGGGTCAACTTTGTAACCGAGCCGTTCGAGGCAACCATCCAATTTGACGGCAGTCAGCTCTTGAAGCCCGACGGCACGCCCTATACGACGCCATGTACAATCCCCGACCTGCATGCCGGTAGCCACCAGATCGTTTTCCAGCGCCGGCCGTTGCCCGACTTGGACGTGGGGCGGGTTGATTTCAGAGAATCGCGGGACATTGAGGCGCATTGGGACTCCAAGCCGGCCAGGGATACCGCAACCCCGCCTGATTTGTCCAAGCGGTGAAGAGGGCTGGACGGTAAGGGTTTCCCAGCTCCAGCGTCTCCCGGGCACACTACAGACGGGTGGGCAAGTCTTTGATTTTCTCGATCAAGACGATGTTGTGGCCCCAGGAGATTTGTGCAACGGACGGTTGCACAATTGGGAGCTTGAACACGTTTTCCAATTGTGCCACAGGCTGTGGCACAATTGCGGACACTTGCGGATAAGCGATTCTTGTTAGCGCCGAAGGATGCGACACAAATTTTGCCACAGGCTGTGGCAAGATCGAACAAGCCCGGTAGAAAGCGACCATCCGGCCTATGTTCCGCTCGGAGAACTCCTTCTTCTCAGGTAATTCATTCTTCAGTTCCCAGAAAAGAAAATGGCAGAAAGGAATATTCCTTTCACTCATTTTCCTTCCTTCATTTCCAACGTTGAACCAGCATCCCCAGAAACTTGGCCAGGCGGCTGGACGAGGCCAGGGCGTTCTGATGAAGGTTGAAGAGATCCTTCACGGCGGCGGGACGCCGAAAGATCGAGCCCAGCGCAGTGCCGAGTTGGCCGGCAAACGACTTCTGCGCGAGCAGCTTCCCGATATCGGCCGGAAGCTCATCGTCCACCGCGTCGCTGATCGCCCGAACCGCGAGGAAATCAACGGCCCGTTCGCGGCAGACCTCGGCCACGGCAAAACTTTCCATGTCGACCGCCAGGGCATCGTGCTGGCGGCCGAGCTGCTGCTTCTCCGCGCGAAGGCGGACCACGCGATCAAAGGTGAGCAACCGTCCTCGATGAAGATTCGGCACTTCATCCAGCCAGGGGGCGATTGAGGTGGGGTTGAGCGTAATCTCGTTGCCCTCACCCCCTGCCCCTCTCCCGAGTACGGGGCGAGGGGAGCAAGGCGCCCTCACCTCCTGCCCCTCTCCCATCTTGTCGTACCCGACAGGCGGACGAGGGGAGCCTAACAAGCGAGTTTGCCACGACAAGGTCGTGTCGCTGCACGCGGGCATCTAGGCCGCCGCCGAATCCGGCCGAAACAATCAGCCGCGGCCGATAGGCGTCGATCATCGCATGCGCGGCCTTGGCGGCGCGATCGGCGCCCGGTCCCGACTCGACCAGCGCGATATTGCGATCGCCGTAGCGCCCCTGCCTTACGATGAACCCGTCGCCGCGCGTGACGCGAACTTGGCCGAGGGTATCGACGAAGCATCCGGCTTCAATCGCCAAGGCGAAGACGATTCCGAGATCGGCTGATGTTGTTGAAACTGAGATCGACGACATTCGCGATGAACAAAGAAGGCAAACCACGAAAAACACGAAATACACGAAAAAGACAGGGAGAAATGACAGGAAGATGGCCCGTGAGTACACAGGCGACAGAAAGATCGGGGGGAGGAAATAGTCTTTATCTTCCTGTCATTGTTTTTCTTGTCTTCCCCTTTCGTGTGTTTGGTGTGTTTCGTGGTTCCCCCTTGCACTTTCTACGTCATCTGCCACATAGCCATCTTCAACATGTCGCCGAAGTGGCGATTCGATTCCAGCACGGCCGCGGGCTCGAAACCACAGTGCATCAGGCAATGCTCGCAGCGCGGATCGTTGCCCGGCCCGTACTTCGACCAGTCGGTGGCGGCGACTAGTTCGGAGTATGTCTTGTAGTGGGCATCGCCCAACAGGTAACACGGTCCTGCGCCAGCCGCCGACATTCCGCGTGGGATTGGCCCAGGCGGCACAGTCCAAAGCGCGCTCGCCGCAGAGGAAATCGAAGTACAGCGGCGTGGCGACGAGGCGGAACCGCTTGAGCATGGCCTTGGCTGCCGCGGAACTTGGCATGCACGTCGTCGCGGGTCATGAAGAGCCGCCCGGCCCCCGTGGGATTGGCCGCGCTGACGGCCTCGTAGGCGTAGGCCGGCGAGACCATGAAACCGCCGACGCCCAGTTCGGCGAGATAGGCCCACAACACGCCGACCTCGTTCATGTCGGTCTCCCGGTAGACCGTGGTGTTCGTAGTAACCTGGAAGCCGGCGGCAACGGCCGCCTTGATGCCGGCCACCGCGGCCGCAAAACAGCCCTCGCGTTCGACCATCCGGTCGTGCGTGGCCTCCATTCCGTCGACGTGTACGTTGAAGAACAACCGCGACGTGGGACGGAAGCCGGGCAGCTTCTTCTCGAGCATCATCCCATTGGTGCAGACGTAAACGTGTTTCTTCCGCTTGACCAATCTGGCCACCAGCTCTTCGATCCCCTTATACAGCAGCGGTTCACCGCCGCAAACGCTGACCACCGGGGCGCCGCACTCTTCGACCGAGGCCAGACAGTCGTCAACCGACATCCGCTCGCGGATCGTGGCGGCATATTCGCGAATCCGTCCGCAGCCCGTACACGTTAGGTTGCAAGCGTGCAGCGGTTCGAGCATGAGAACCAACGGGAATCGTTTCCGGCCCGCAATCTTCTGCTTCAGAAGATAGCTGGCTAGAGAGGTCGTCAGGGAGAGTGGGAATCGCATCGCATGTTGGCCCATCGGGCCAGGGCCATCAAGGGGAAGTAAATGGGATAGTAATGGTAACGGAGATAAAAGACGCACGGGAACCCGGTGCCGGTAAATTGGCTTTCATCCCAGGTGCCGTTTTGGTTCTGCGTCTGCGCAAGATAACGTACGCCACGGAGCACGGCCGGGTGATCGGCCATGCCGGCTGCGATCAGACCGAGCACGGCCCAAGCGGTCTGCGAGGCGGTGGTATGTCCCTGACCGCGGAGTTCGGGCTGCTCGTAAGAATTGGGCGACTCGCCCCAGCCGCCATTGGCCTGCTGATGGGCCAGGAGCCACTTGGCCCCGGCCACCACGGCCGGATCGTCCGGGGAGACGCCGGCCTGGATCAAGCCGGTCAGGGCCTGCCAGGTCCCGTAGATGTAGTTGACGCCCCAACGGCCGAACCAGCTTCCGTCGGCCTCCTGGCTTCGGCGAACGAAGTCGACGGCCCGATCGACGTGCGGATCGCCCAGGCGGCGGCCGAGTTTGCCCAACGCCTCCAGCACTCGCCCGCAAAGGTCGGCCGTGCTGGGGTCGATCATGGCGTTGTGATCGGCGAACGGCACGTAGCAGAGGAAGTGGCGATCGTTGTCGCGGTCGAACGCGCCCCAACCGCCATCGCGATTCTGCATGGCCAACATCCACCGCAGGCCGCGCTCGATCGTGGCCACTGTCTCTCTCAACTCGGCCTGTCCGGTAGCCAAGGCCGCCTCGAAGCTGATGTCTTCTTCGTCTCGGAAGAGGGTTTGCAGGGCCATCAACGACATGGCCGTGTCGTCAACGTCCGGATAGAACTCGTTGGCATACTCGAAATACCAGCCGCCGGGCGCGACACTGACCGTTTCGGCCCAATCGCCGGGCGCCGTCGTCTGGCGGTCCCGCAACCAGGCGGCCGCCCGCACGATTGCCGGATCGTCGGCCGGCACGCCCGCTACAGCCAGGGCCCGCATCACCAGGCCCGTGTCCCAAACCGGCGAAAAGCAGGGCTGCAATCGCGTGGTGCCGTCGCTGGGGTCGTCGATAGTCAGGCGTTCCAATTGCCGCAAGCATTCGACGACCTCCGGGCTGTGGTCCGTATAACCCAGGGCCTTCAGGGCCGCGAGGCTGAAAACTACAGGCGGAAAAATCGCGCCCAAGCCGTCGCTTTTCTGGAAGCGAGCCACCATCCAGTCCTTAGCCGCTTCGATGGCCCGCTTTCGCCAGAACATCAGTCCCTGCGCTGGCCGAACTTCAACATCCGATTGATTACGCGAAAGAAATGGTCCCAACTCAGCCAGCCCGTTCCGCCCGGCAGCCCCGGGCAGCGAAGCGGCGGCCAATGATCGGGTTCGCTGAGGAATAGTTCGTGGATGCCGCGCCCCGGTTCGATCGGGCGGACGGGCTCCAAGGCGGCCACGATCGAAAGCGGCACGACGATCGTCCGCGACCAGGCGCTCATCGCGTAGGGGTTCACGGGGAACCATTTCGGCAAGAGGACCATCTCCGGCGGAACGGCAGGGCAATGTTCGTAGGAAATCTGCCCCAGGAGGGCCAGGTAGAAACGCGTAAAACTATTTACCGCGTCGGCCCCGCCGTTGGCGCGGATCGCCCGCCGGGCACGCTCCATGAATTCGGCCGCCGGGTCGTGGCCCGTCAGCTTCAAGGCAAAGTAGGCCTTCACGCTGCCGCTGATGTCGAGCCGGCCGCCGGGGAACTTGGCCCAACCGCCCTCGGGCAACTGCTTGCGAACCAGATAGGCAGCCGCGCGTCGTGCCAAAGGAGTATTCTCCCGCCCGAGAAAGGCCAGCACGAGGATCGTTTCGCTCTCCAGGATCGTGTCGCCCTCCAACTCGGCACACCACGATCCGTCGTCGTCTTGCTGGGCCAACAACCACTGGCGGGTCCGCCGGATGGCATGCTCAACCGCTGCGGCGAGGGTTTCGCCCGGGGAACGCTCGAGAATAGGTGGGAAGGATGACTCCTTGGGAACTTTTGCCGGGCACCATGTACTCATGGTCGTCGAACGAACGTCGTAGCTGGCACTCATGCAATCTCCTCCAGGCAAACCAGGCGGCCTTCCTTGACACGCCGGGCCATCCGAGATCCGACGCGAGTGGATAGAATCTATGGAATTGTAGCGACAATTACAAGATCGCCCCGGCTTTTGCGGACGGGATTTACCGCGCATTTTACGCAGCTTCACACAAATCTGACAGTGGGGTGAGAAGAACTATCGGTTAGGGGCTTTGTAGGGTGACCAGATCCGGGCACCCGCTTGCGGGTCGGCGACGCCGGCCCACCATTACATTCATCAATCTCGATGTGGTGGGCCTGCTCGCCGACCCGGAGTACCGGGTACCCCGGATCTGGTCCCACCCTGCAACCTTGAAACGAGCGCCAAAATCAGTTACGCAGCACGACGATCCCGCTCATCCGCCTCCTGCGGGCCGGCGACCAGCGGTACGAGCAATTGGAATGTTCGCTCCGTGGCCCCGAGCTGCTGGCGGACCAGGTTCGCCGCACGCTGACCGCGGGCGGCCGCTTCGGCAGGGTTTGCAAGACAATTTCGGACGAAGGCCAGGAGTTGCTCGCCATCGGCCACGACCACGGCCGCGTCGTGATCCAAAAGGGCCGCTACGATGTCGCGGAAGTTTCGCGTGTTGGGACCGAACGACACGGCGGCCCCATAAGCGGCCGGTTCGATCATGTTCTGCCCGCCACGATTGCCGAGACTGCCGCCGACAAAGGCGACGTGGGCCGTTCCCCACCAGGCCCCCAGTTCGCCAACCACGTCGACCAACAACACGCGAGGAGTTGGAGTCCCGGCTTTAGCCGGAATCTTCGCGGCGCTACCGGCTGAAGCCGGGACTCCCAGCCCCCAGCAGCGTCCGCCGTTGCCAGGCAACGCCGGAAGCGTCCAACATTCGGGCGACGGAATCGAACCGTTCCGGATGCCGGGGAACGATGATCAGGCGCAGTTGCGGCCAATCGCGACTCAATTGCCGAAACACCTGCAGGGCCACCGACTCTTCTGGTTCCTGCGTGCTGCCGGCGAGAAAGATCACGTCGTCCGCGGTCAGTCCGGCCAATGCGGCCAAGCGACGCGTGGCACGGTTGTCGCGATCGGTCTGGGCGCCATCGTACTTCATGGAACCCGTGACGTGGACTGCTTCCGCTCTGGCCCCCAAGGCGCGAAATCGCTCGCTATAGGTTTCATCCTGCACGGCGATGCAATCGATGCTTCTCAGCAACCGAGATACCAACGGCCGGATGCGGCGATAGCCTGCAAAGCTCTTCTGGCTCAAGCGGCCGTTGATGACCGCGGTCCGCGCCCATGACGCCGGGCGGACCGAACGAGGTTCGGCCAGAGTTCCAACTCGGCCAGCACGAGCAGGTCGGGCCGGATCCGCCGCATGGCGGCGTTCACGGCCCAGGTAAAATCCAACGGGCAATAGAAGACGGTCCGGCCGGCATATTTCTTCTTGGCCAACGCCATGCCGGTCTTCGTCGTCGTGGAAATCACGCACTCCCAGTCGGGCCGCTCGCGCTCCACCAAGCCCAACAGCGGGACCAGCAGGTTGACTTCGCCCACGCTCACGGCATGGAGCCATAAGCACTTCTTATGCAACGTCCGCCGCGGCGCAAGGCCGAGCAGTTTCTCGGCATAGCCTTCGCGGTACTTGCCTTTGCGAATGGCCGACCAGACCAGCCAGGGCGAGGCGGCAAGGAGCAGAAGCAAGTAGAAGAGGTTGAGCAGATAAGGCACGAGGGAATCCTTTCCCGACAACTTACGCCCCCTTCCGCATGTGGCAATTCTTGAACTTCTTGCCGCTGCCGCAGGGGCAGGGATCGTTGCGGCCGACGCGTTGGGCCTCGTTGCGGATCGGCTTGCGCTTGCCCTCGTTCTGTGTGCCGTCGATGGCCGCCTGCTGCTCGGCGCCGATGTCGCTGGGCGGCGGCGCCTCGTGCCGGGCCTCGGCCCCCGTCCACGTCGAGCCAATAAAACCTTCGTTGAGTTCCTCCATGCGGAAGATCAAATCGGTCGTCCGCTCGCCAAGCGAGTCCCACATCTGCTCGAACGTCTTCATGCCCTCTTTCTTGTATTCCACCTTGGGATCGACCTGGGCGTAACCGCGCATGCCGACGCTATCGTGGAGGTGGTCCATCACCAGGAGGTGATCTTTCCAGGCGGCGTCCAGCAGGTTGATGAGCAAGGCCCGTTCCAGCTTCTGCATCTCGGGCCGATACTTGGCCTCCACGGCCGAGGCCATGAAGCCCTTCAGCATCTCCGGCCTCATTCGCGTCATGGCCTCGGGCGAGAGCGGGTAGTTGAGGTCCCCCTTGAGCCAATCGGAAAGGCCCTTCAGCCGCCCGTCCTCCAGGGCGGCGTGCAAGGCCTTGGGCGAGAGCGTCTCGCCGTTGAAGACCTGCTTCAACCGCGACTCGACCTCGCCTTGCGGATCGAACGGCTTCTCGGCAAAGCGGCGGCTGTGCTCGATCAGCAAGGCGCGGATCTCGTCGCGCTGCCGGTTCTTCAAGTCTTCCAGATCGAGGTCCACGTCGAACCGCTGGCGGGCCCATGCGACCAGGCCCTCGCGGTCGTAGCGCTTGTGGCCGCCGGCGTCGCGGGTCGTGAAGTGCGACAGGCCGGCCATCACCGGATATTCGATTTCCTTCTCGTGATAAGCGGCCTCGGCCTTCTCGCAGACGAGCTTCGTGAATTCTTCCAGCGGCAAATCCCGCACGGATTCCACCGGCACTTCGATGCCGAATTTGTTCTTCACCCAGGCACAGGCTGCGCGGACGCCGTAATCGGCCTCGAGGAACTCGCGGCCGGCGGAAAGATCGACCTTGGCGATCGCCGCCCTGGCCTTCTCCAAGAGGAACGTATCGAGGTGCTCGCGGCCCACCTGCTTCAACTCGCGATCGCGGATGCCCAGGTGCCAGCGCGTGTTGCCGAACTTGGCCAGGGCCTCCCAGTTCCAGTCGCTCTTGTCTTCCACGTCGGTGGGAAGGTTCTCTTCCAGGGCGTCCATGATCTGCCCCTCGGCCTTCCGCTCGGCCTGGTCCAGGGCAAAGCGCTGGGCATCCTGGAAATCGAGGCCGCGAAAATCTCGGGCGTCGAACTCCACGGCCAACTCCTTGCCCGCCCACTTGGCGAACGTTTCCGTGCCGTAGTCGCGGGCGAGGAACTGGTTCAAGCGGCCGGTCACCTGCTGGCGGATCATGTCCAGCACGAGTTGCTTGCAACTGGCGCCTTCCAGGATCCGCTGCCGATAGCCGTAGACCCGCTTCCGCTGCTCGTCATTGACCTCGTCGTATTCGAGGAGGTTCTTGCGGGCTTCGAAGTGCCGCTCTTCGACCTTCTTCTGGGCGCCCTCGATGCGGCGGGAGACCATGCGGCTTTCGATCGCTTCGCCCTCCTGCATGCCCAGCCGCGTGAGCCAGTTTTTGACCCATTCGCCGCCGAACTTCCGCATCAGGTCGTCTTCCAGCGAGAGATAGAAACGGCTGCTGCCGGCATCGCCCTGGCGGCCGCAGCGCCCGCGGAGCTGGAGGTCGATGCGGCGGGCCTCGTGCCGCTCGCTGCCCAGCACGTGCAGGCCGCCCAGGGCGGCCACTTCGCGGCCCTCGGGCTTCATCTGCTCGCGCTGTTCGATCTCGTGGACCAGGGCGTCCATTTCCTCGGGCGGGCACGTCCAATTTCGTGGCATATTTCGTCTGGAGCTGGGCCCAGGCCATGGCCTCGGGATTGCCGCCGAGGACGATGTCGGTGCCGCGGCCGGCCATGTTCGTGGCGATGGTCACGGCCCCTTTCCGCCCGGCCTGGGCGACGATTTCGGCCTCGCGCTGGTGATGCTTGGCATTCAGCACCTCATGCTTCACGCCGCGCTGCTCGATCATCCCCGAAATCAATTCGCTGCGCTCGATGGAGACCGTTCCCACGAGGATCGGCCGGCCCGCCCGCTCGATGCTCTGAATCTGCTTGCGGGGAATCGATTGCTTCTGGCGGGTCTCGCGGTCCTGGAACTCGATCGCCTCGTCGCTCTCGCGAACGATCTTGCCTAGCAGCTCGTCGCCTTTTTCCGGGACGATGACGTCCCACTTGTTCATCCGCTCGATTTCGTCGGCGATGGCCTCGTACTTCTCCCGCTCGCTGCGGTAGATCACGTCCGGATGGTTGATCCGCTGCATCTTGCGATTGGTGGGCACGGCGATCACGTCGAGCTTGTAGACCTTCCAGAACTCGTTGGCCTCGGTCATGGCGGTGCCGGTCATGCCGCAGATTTTCTTGTACAGCTTGAAGAAGTTCTGCAGCGTGATCGTGGCCAGGGTCTGGTACTCTTCCTTGACGCGGACGCCTTCCTTGGCCTCGACCGCCTGGTGCAGGCCGTCGCTCCAATTGCGGCCCGGCATGAGACGGCCGGTGAACTCGTCGACGATGACCACTTCGCCTTCCTTGTTGACGATGTAGTTCACGTCGCGCTTGTAAAGGTGGTGGGCCTTCAAGCTGTTGTCGATCAGGTGCGGCCACTCCATGTTGCCGGCGGTGTAGAAGCTCTCCACGCCCGCCAATTGCTCGGCCGCGCGGACGCCCTCGTCGGTGAGGTGGGCCGTGTGCTCCTTCTCCTTGACCTCGAAATGCGGGCCCTTCTTCAACTGCCGCGCGATGCGGTCGGCCTTGACGTAGCGGGTCACGTCGTCGTGGGCCGGTCCGGAAATAATCAGCGGCGTGCGGGCCTCGTCGATGAGGATGTTGTCGACCTCGTCGATGATCGCAAAGTGCAGCGGCCCCTGCACCTGCTGCCGGTGCTTGTCGAAGCGGTCGTCGTCGCGGGCCGCGTCCCGCATGTTGTCGCGGAGATAGTCGAAGCCGAACTCGTTGTTCGTGCCGTAGGTGATGTCGCAGGCATAGGCCTTCTGCCGCTTGGCCGGGTCCATATCGTTCTGGATCGCGTCGACGGTCAGACCGAGCGACATGTACAGCGGACCCATCCATTCCATGTCGCGGCGGGCCAGGTAGTCGTTCACCGTGACAACGTGGACGCCCTTGCCTTCCAGCGCATTGAGGTAAGCGGGCAAGGTGGCCACGAGCGTCTTGCCTTCGCCGGTGACCATTTCCGCGATGTTTCCGCGGTGCAGGACGATGCCGCCCATCAACTGCACGTCGAAGTGCCGCATGCCCAGGAAGCGGCGGCCGGCCTCGCGACAGACGGCGTAGGCCTCGATCAGCAGGTCGTCGAGCGTCTCGCCGCCGGCCAGGCGCTTGCGGAACTTGGCCGTCTGCTCCTTCAACTCGGCATCGGTCATCGCCTGGTATTTCGGCTCCAGGGCCCCGATGGCGTCGACCATCGGTTGCAGCTTCTTGATGTACCGCGCGTTCGACGAACCGAACAGGCTCGTCAGCGAGCGCTCGATCACACCGCCGATCCCGCCGAAGATATCGCCTAAGGCGTCCCAGATTTGTGACAGTACTTCTTCCATCGTGCCAATTTACCCATTATTATACGGGGGGTCAAGCGAAGGATGAAGGCGGAAGGATAAGGGATGAATTTAGGCCGGAAACGGAATAAATTCTCTTGCATGAAACGCCCGTTTGCACTTCCTTCATCCCTCATCTCTTATCCCTCATCCTTCAACTATTCTTCGTCCGCCGTTTCTTGCTCCTTGGTCTTTCATTTTTCATCTTTCATCCTTCATCCTTCATGGTCAACCGCAATCTTCAGAATCAGCTAATCCTTCTCGGCACGGGCACTTCGCATGGTGTGCCCGTCATCGGTTGCGGCTGCCCCACGTGTTTGGACCAGAATCCGAAGAACAAGCGCGGGCGGTGCAGTGTCGTATTGGGCCTTCCGGGGGGAAATCTGCTTATCGACACCCCCCCGGATCTTCGTATGCAGTTGCTTCGCGAGCAGATCGGATTGATTCACACTGTGATCTACACCCACGAGCACGCCGACCATCTTTTCGGGCTGGACGATCTACGCATCTTTGCCAACTATCTAGGCCACGACTTGCCGGTCTATTGCACCGAGACGGTTGAGGCACGGATCCGCAAGGCCTATGACTACGCCTTCGACGACGCCACGCGGCACTACGCGGCCGGGGGCCTGCCGAAGCTTGTCCTGCAACGAGTGCAGACCGAACCGATCGAGATCTTGGGAGCACGGATCACGCCCATTCCCCTCCAGCATGGCCGCTACTCGTCGCTCGGCTTTCGTTGCGGCAACGTGGCCTATTGCACCGACACCAACGGCATTCCGGAAACGAGCCGGGCTTTGCTCCAAGGGCTCGACGTGCTGATTCTGGACGGCCTGCGCCACCGCCCGCATCCGACCCATTTTTCCCTGGAGGAGGCGGTAGAGACTGCCCGGCAACTGCAACCGCGGCGAACCCTCTTCACGCACATCTGCCATGACCTGGAGCACGAGGCGACCAACGCCACGCTGCCGCCGGGAATGGAATTGACCTATGACGGGCTGGTGGTGCCACTAACGTAAGCTGTGGTGCAAGAACCAAATTCTGAAAAGTACACGCAGCACGATTTCTAACCTCGACAAGGCCAACCAGCCGACCACCATTTATGGTGGAAACTTCCGATCGCGAAGAGGCGGCCTGCGAAAATGGCAGCTTGCTCTCCGCCTCCCGCGGCCTATTTTGCCGCGGCATACCAAGCGCCAAAGTTGCGCAGCACAAGTATCGGGTCGATCTCCCCCAGCGCCAGCCGAACGTCATTGGCTCGCTCGGAAACGTGAAAATTGACGTGCAAGTGGAACAGGGGATGGGCGATATTGTCTTTCAGCTCATCATCCCAGTCCGGACTTTTCGGGGTCGCATGGCCCGGATCGAGATCGTATCGCAACGAAGCGATACGGGCCTCGCCTTCGGAGAGCCCCGAAAACGCCAGTGAGTATTCAGCAAGCTTCGACTCATCTTCGCGAGTTTTCGGGTTTCGCCATCGCTTGAGCCGGATATATATGCTCAGCCGCCCCGCCGGACCCAGGCTGAATGGCTGCTGCCCGCGGGCGTCCCTCGTGGTCTCAAAATACTTGTCGCCACGGCCGATAACCCATTGCACTCTTGGCCCATGCTCAATCGACGTGAACGGTAGATTGTCCTCTCGCTCTTCGGATGGAATTATGTCAATTCCACCGAGGCAGGCGTTCAGGCGCTGAATGAACTTCTTTGGCGGCCCCAGGAAAATCATTGCTCGCTCGCTTCTGGGGCTGACAGTTCCGATTGTATGGCGAGAAGCTCGTTCCAAAGCCATGCGTCGTGCGGCGACTTGGACCGCACGATGCTTGGATCTGCCGAAAAGGAACGACTTGGCAACTCGTACTGTTCCTCCAGTCGGCTCAGAGATTCGTTGATGTCCTTGAGACCAAGGCGGGGGCTAAGCTGATGGGCCAGGCAGATTCGCAACCCCACCCAATCCATGAGGTCCGGGCACGTTCTCTGGAACTCTCCGCGGCGGTTCTCGCGAACGAACACAACGACTCCGCGCAGCCTGCCAAGTTGCTCCCGCGCCCCGTTGAGGACCCTCGCTGCCGTCCCGAGCACCTCTTCAATCTTGGAAATGAACAGCCATGTGCGGTCGGCGTCCGTAGCTTGAATCCGTTCCATCAATTGGGTGCGAAACCAGTCGCCGTCATGACCCTCTGCATGGATCGTCGCCAATTGGGCGTCGCCGGCCGCTTGCTTCACAGCCTCGCTGAGGCCCGCTATGGTCTGCACAAGGTCCGCATCCTTGCGCCAAACTACCATGCCCAACAGCGGGACGGACAAGCACGAGACTACGGATGAAATCAGCATATTCCAGGAACACGCCGTCAGCCCCCTTTCTTCTTCGCCTCGACCTCTCGAGTTCGTTTCTCGTAAGCGCTCAAGAGCGGTTCAGCCCACGGCGCAATGCGGTACTGTTTATCAGGCGGTTGACTCCCGTCCCGAATGAGAACTCCATCCCGCAGCGGCTGAACCACATTACGTACGTTGGCGCCCTCGGAATGTAGCACTTTTTGGATTCCTTCATAGTCGACGTCGGTAAGCCGGCCGCGCCATTTGTTCGCCATATCCTGCAAGGACCAGGTCGATGTGCGAGTCAAGTACGCGACTCGCATTCGCCTCGATCGCGTATAACGCGCAAGTGCTGCAGAAATAAATGAATGTGCGTGGCAACCCGCCACTGGAATGGGCAAGACGGCTCCTCTGGCGAGGCGTAAATAGCCGTTCAGCACCGGCCTTCCGCAGCATCTTCAAGTAGGGTTGAAGGGCCGGCTCCGGCCCAACCAGGCCGCTCGATGTGGGAATGGGGAGGGGGTCTAGGACCAGTACTTCGGTCCATAATTGGTCGATCTCGGCGCTCCGTTCTCTGAAATAGGCATCTAACGGCAGCGTCGCAACCACTCCACAGGGGAGGCGCAGCCACGCCATCGCCCGATCGATGAACAGGCTTTGCTGCAAGGCGGGATCCCTAACCTTGTCCAGGTCGTCAATGACCAGGAGCACGGGCCTGCCGGACTTTTCTCCGATTTCCTTTAGAATCACTTCGCAACTCTCGGCAACGGCGCTGACGTTGATCGATGCGAGATCCGCGTCGGCGACATAGCGGATGGCGAGCCGGCGAATACAGTCCGAATACAAAGCGGCAAGTTGCTCGCCCGTCTTAATTCGTTTCGGACCTTCCCCAAGCGATTCCCGCAAAACCTCAGCTAGCGATGGCGGCGGTGCTAAAGCAGATTTCTTGGCCGGCTTCGGCGGCCGTTTCTCGCTTGGCAGCAGCTTGTCAACGCGATCGACGAGTTGCTCGACGAGCCCTGGCGGCATTGGCCCAAGTTGCGAAATCCAGGCGCGAATCGACGCTTCCAAAACAACGACAAGAAGCGTGAACGTGTCCGCGTTGTGGACGCCAAGGCTGTCGGCGATGGAACAGCGGATGGTGAAACGCTGAGGTGCGAGTTCGTTGGTCAGGTATAATAACTCCGTTGATTTCCCAACCCCGATATGACCCGTCAGTAGGGCTTTGCCGAAAGGGTCAGCACGTAATAAAGTCGTGATCTGTCGGACCGCGTTCGAGTCGCGTGGAATTCGTGGCATTCCATCCGGCGTTGCACCGGCCGGGACGTTTGGGTTCAGCCGTCGCACGATCTCCTCTAGCGAGGGGGCGTTGGTTTTTGGAGGAGTGGGCATTTCATGTCGCCTGGATTTGAAATCGTACTGGACACGTTCGCTCAACTTTCAAGCATGGACTCGCTGGTCGAAGGTAGGAGAGAACTGAAAGCCAATTGTACTTGATTTCTCGGGAAGGAGGCAGGCAGGCCAGGTGTCTGACCTATGGCTAAACCGTTAGGGTCCTACCCAAGTCACGGCAGAATAGGCGCAACGTGGCGATTATCGTATAATTCAGAGGTATCAGACGTGGGCGGGGAGCTTTGGCCATGGCTAGGAAGAATTCGACGATTACGGCGCGAAGTTCTGGAAACGGTTCAACGCGGCAAGCGGAGTCGCATTATTTCCTTTCGCTCAGCCTGCGCAATGTCCGGTGCTTTGGCAGCAAGACGCAGACGCTTGACCTGTCGGACGGGAATGGGCGGCCGGCACCCTGGACGATACTGTTGGGGAACAACGGCACGGGAAAGACAACCGTGCTGCAATCGCTCGTCGCGTATGAGGTGATTATCGGAACGATTGCTGCAGCCTCAGCGGGGATGACGGGGTCCTCCCCAGCCTTTCGTTCCCGAGTCTCTCAAATGCTCGATGAGATCTCTCTTTGGCGCGGCGTTGGCAAAACACCCGGTGTCGTCCAAGTCGTCGGTGGCGCATCTCGTAACTTGGCGGATCGTATCGTCGACCAATGGGAAGTAGAACTCAAGCCCAGGCTAAAGGAAATCGAATTCAGGCCACCTCCGCGCGGAAAAGTCTCGTCGCCGTTCGCGTACGGGGCTGGTCGTAGGACAAGTTCCTCGCGCTTGGCAAGCGAGAGGCGCGACGACCCCCTAGCGTCTCTTTTTTCCGAGGACGCCTCGCTGCGAAACGCGGAGGAGTGGCTTCTTCAGTTGGACTACGCCGCCAGCAAGACGAAGCAGGAGCAGTTTCTTCACCGTCTCCAGCAGGTGAAGAAGTTGCTTGCAGAAATCCTGCCGGACGTCAGCGATACCCGCTTTACTCAGCCGAAGGAGGAAAGTCCCACTACAGTGGTAGAGTTCCATACCCCGTACGGGTGGGTTCCCCTGCGAGGCATCAGCTACGGCTACCAAACGCTCATCACTTGGATGGTCGATTTCGCCAGCCGGATGCTCGAGCGCTACCCCGACAGTGCAGACCCGCTGGCCGAGCCCGCGGTCTGCGTGGTGGATGAAATCGACCTGCACCTGCATCCGAGCTGGCAGCGAAAGCTGATGAGCTACCTGAGCGAACGGTTTCCGAACACGCAATTCATTGCCACGGCGCACAGCCCGCTGATCGTCCAGGCCGCGCCCAGCGTGAATGCGAACATCGCCGTCTTGCGGCGCGAGGGGGACCACGTGGTGATCGACAATGACGTGGAAGCGGTGCGCGGCTGGCGCGTCGATCAAATCCTCACGAGCGAATTGTTCGACCTGCCCACCGCCCGGCCCGCCGAGTTCGACGAGGCCCTGAAGCGGCGCACGGAACTGCTCGGTAAGCCGCGGCTGACGAAGGCGGATCGTGAGGAACTGAAGCGGCTGGAATCCCGGCTCGACCAGCTTCCGCCGGGCGGAAGCGACGCGGACGCACGCAAGTGGATGGCCCTGGCGCAGGACACTAACGAACTGCTGAAGAAGTACCAGGGCCAAGGCAAATGATTCGGATTCATCGGCCGGACAAAACGCCCGCCGTGCTGCTGCGGCGCGGCGCCGCCGAGTGCGGCAAGTCGTGCCGACGGTTTGACCGTTCGCCTGAGCGCTACAAGAGCGGCGAAAAGAAGTTTGCGCACAAGGCGACCATCTACGCCGCGGCGGCTGTCAAGAAGGCCCTGGCCACCGCCCAGCACGACAAGTTCGCCTTCTGCGAGTGTAAAGTCTCCGCCCTTGCCTACGGCGACGTTGAGCACTTTCGGCCCAAAGCCGGCTACCAGCAATCGCCCGCAGACGAACTTCACAAACCGGGGTACTATTGGCTGGCTTACCAGTGGAGCAACCTCTTTTTCTCGTGCCAGATTTGCAACCAGCAAGGCAAGAAGAACCTCTTTCCCCTGGCGGATCCACGTCGCCGCGCATGTTGTCATCGCGACGATCTTACCGCTGAGAGGCCGCTGCTCATCGACCCGTGAAAGAGGACCCCGAACGCTTCATCGGGTTTCGGCAGGAGATTGCCTTTCCTCGCAATCGACAGCGGATCGGAAAGGTGACCATTGAGGTTCTGGGGTTGAACCGTGAAGCACTGCGTGAGAAACGGCGGGATTATCTTGCGCCGCTCTTGGAACTGAAAAAACAGCGTATGGTTCTACTTGCGCTGATTGCGGAGCGTGGCGACGCTGCGCCCGGTTGATCTCCTCGCGCGGCTTCACGAAATCGACGAGCTTTTCGTCGCCTGCCGAGAGGATTCAGCCGAGTTCGCCGCCATGGCCCGCTGTGCCCTGGGTTAGACCGGGAGGCTCAGCAAAGATCATATCTCGCAGGCTTTGCGCGACCACCACGGAACTGGTAGACTTCCGCAGGCACTCCCGGCATGACTTAACCATGGAGAACCTCTCAAGTATTCTCCTTTCGCAGGGCATTTCTTTATGAGTGTCCAAATCCAGCGCTGGCAATTCACGGTCCAGGACCTTGCACGCATGGTCGAATCGGGCATCGTTGCGGAGGATGATCGCGTGGAACTTATTGATGGGGAGGTTCGCCAGATGAATCCGACTGGTTCCCATTTCGTCTTCGGCAGATGTTCCTGCCGCACGCTGCGGGCGCGGTCCAGGTAGTCGTCCAGCGTCTCGATCTCGAACTCCCGGATCATGTCCTTGACCGACTTTTCGGGATGCAGCGAACTGAGGAAATAGACGGCTTCGGGACTGGCCGTCTCCACCTTCACGCAGGTCCCATACTTTTCCTTCAAACGCCGCACCCGATCGACATTGTAGTCGATATGCACGACGCGGCTGTCGAGGTTGATCCGCGCAAAAATAATCTTTCCGTACATGCTCGATTCGGCCAGGGTACGCCCCAGCGGATCGACGATCACGCCGTTCTCCCCCGGCACGGCGCTGGCGATGAAACACTGATTCTGCAGCGCAGCCGCGGGGATCTTCCTCCCCGCCCGATAATTCGACAAGAAGCAGAGCAGTTCGACATTCAGCTTCTTGTACCTCACGAAGATCTCCGGGAAGTTGAAGTCGAAACAGATGAGTGCGCCGATGCGGCCGAAATCGGTGTCGAAGGCGACGGCATTGCGGCCGGGAAGGATGCCGTTCTCCAACTCGCCGATGGTGGGAAACATCTTGTCGTAATAACCGGCGAGCTTGCCGCGCCGGTCGAGCAAGACCGCACTGTTGTAGCGCTCCCGCCCACCGGACGCCTGCCGCCAATAGCCGGCCATGATGTAGGTATGATGTTGACTTGCCTTGCGGGCCAAGAATCGGGTGATCGGCCCGAATTCGGGGAGCGGCTCGGCCTGGGCCGCTTTCACTTCGCGACTGGCCGATTGCGGCGCGTTCTGCATGCATCCTTCCGTCAGAACGATCAGGTCAGGTCCGTCTAGGGCCGCCGCATCGATCAGTTTCTCCATCTCCGCCATGCTGGTCCACTCGGGACTACAAATACAGGAAACGCCCACGAAACGGCCGCCTGGCTTGGCCGGCGTCTTGCCACGTTGCGGGCCGTCCGCGCCCGCCACAGCCATCGCAAAAAGGACGATCGAGGCTGCCGCGCCCGCGGCGCAGCCGATGGATTTCCACGTTCTCATGGTCGAGTACCTCCGATTCTTGTTGATTTGCAGTTCTATGGTGGGTCTTCGCTGCGCTCGACCACACCCTACGGCTCTCCCGGTAAGCCTCTTACTCTAGAATCCCAATCCCGGTCCGTCAAGCGCGGCGGTGCCCACCGTGCCGTCGGTGATGCGGAACATCGAGGGAAAGCGCTCGGCCCAGCCGCGGTTGGCCACGGGGCAGTACTGCCGGGCGTTGCCTTCGATGGCAGCCACGCCGGGGATTCGCGCGGCCAGCGACGCCGAGTGCAAGAAGGAGGCGCCGGGACAGGTCAAATCCTGGACGCACAGGAACATGCCGAATTTCTGCGCCGCCGCCGCCATCAAGAGGGCCTCGCTCTGCCCCTTGCAGGCCTTCAAGGCGACGCCCGAATACCCCAATTCCCGCGCCAAGAGCAGACTCTCGTAATCGACCAGCGATTCGTCGATCACCACCGGCTTGATCTTCGCCGCCGCGTCCATCCGCTCGCTGCCGCCCGCCCGCAGGTCGCGCGGCATGGGCTGCTCGACGTACTGCAAGCGCCGCAGGGCGGCAGGCGAATCGTGGCCAATCCTGCGCGAGGAACTCGGTGAGGTACTCCACACTGCTGCACTTCTCATTGAAATCGGCCGAGTATCGCCAGTCGGGACAGCCCCGGGCCGCCTGGGCCTCGGCCGCCACGCGCTCGACCGACAGCACGCGTTGGACGTCCCACTGGAAATCGTCGCCGTTGAGCTTGATCTTCAGATGGGTGAGTCCGTCGGCGGCGATCCACTGGCCCAACGTTTCCGGCAGGCCGTCGCCAACGGGCGTGGCGAGTTCGGCGTCACTCAGCGGATCGAGCGCGCCGACGAGGTGATACAGGGGCATGGTCGGTTGCGGCGCGCGGAGAGTGTAACGGTCGAGATACTCGCCGGCAAACCGCTCGTCCAGATAGGCCGCCAGGTCCGCATCGACCCATTCCGGCCCGAGGAGGTCGAAGCTGTTGCGGCCGTGGATCTTGCCGAAGGCGTCGTGGATGGCCGCTTCCAGAGGGCTGGCGGCCACGAGTTGGGCCAGCGGCGGGATCGCCTCCGGCAGGCCGGCCGACCCCGACCCTGAGTACAGGGTGCCCGACAGGGTGCCCGCGGCCAGGCGGCGCGACGTTTCCGCATGCGAAGCGGCCAGGCGGCGCGTGATCTCCAGCGGATGGCCGCAGGGGCGATCGTCGTTGGCCTGGCGGACCAATTCCTCGGCCAGCGCGAGCATGGCGTTCTGCGTCTCCGTCGGCCCTGCAACCGCGCTGGGCCAGGCCCAAACACTCGCCAAGGGCATCGACCCGAAGCCGCGGCCGCGGCGTCCGTCACGGGTTTCGGCCTCCACTGTCACGTCTGCGAGCAACACTTCACGCATCACCCGGCCGCCGAACTTGATCGGCATCCGGTAGTGTACGGACTGGGTGGAAAGCGTGGTTTCGCAAAGTCGCAGATCGCTGGTTTTCATAGTCGTCGTTCCCGGTGAAATGTTGGACGGCGTCGACGCCGTTTCAACCATCATACTAACAGGGGGAACGGCTTTTGCAAAGAAGCTATTCGGGCAGAGGCTTGCCTTTTGTCTCCGGACCGAACCAGATCAGGACCATCCCCAGCAGATACACGAGGCTCATCGTGGCGCAGGCCCGCTCGTAATGGCCGTCAAAGAGGTGCAGAAGACGGCCTGCCCCAAGCACGCCGACCATGGCGAAAATGCGGCCGGCATTGTAGCTCAATCCCTGGGCCGTGGCACGCACGCGCGTGGGGAAAAGTTCCGGTAGATAAAGGGGGAACCAACCGTAGAAGGACGCGGTGCAGCAGCCCGTCAGACCGACCGTCAGCAAAAACGGCCAGCCGTAGGAGTCCAGGTTGCGGAAGAGGAATTGGCAAACGGCCAACGAGCACAAGCACATGCCGAAGTAGGTAACGCGCCGCCCCGTCTTTCCGGCAATGATGGGGCCGAAGAGGCTTCCCACGATCGCGCCCAAGGACATCACGGCCAACGTCTTGCCTTTGGCGAAGGGGTCGGCGGGTCCGGCCAATTGATCGGCCCACGAGGGCAAGAACGCCGTGGCACAGGCCCAAGTGCCAATCAGCGCCACCGAAGAGAGGGCGATTCCCAAGAGCACGAAGCGGAGCAGCCCGGTGCTGAAGATCTCCCGCAGTGGATCGCGCGACGCGCGACGCGCCGACTCTTGCCAGCGCTTCGATTCCGGCAAAAAGGCCAAAATGAATAATGCCAAGAAGGCCGGCGTTGCGCAGGTCGCCACGACCCAACGCCAATGGTCCGGCGTGACGGGAAACATCATCACCAGCGAGCCAATCAGGAGGAAGCCGCAATTGGCGGCCGATCCGATGGCACCGGAAAGCATCGGGCGGAGCCGGTCGGGCCAGCACTCGACGACGATCGCCACTCCCAATGCCCACTCGCCGCCCATGCCGGTCGCCGCGAAAAATTGCAGGACGGTCAGTTGCCAGGGATGAGCGGCGAAGCAACATAGGCCGATGAATGCCGAATAGACGAAGATGCTCAGGGCCATGGCTCGGACGCGGCCGATGCGGTCGCCGAGCCAGCCGAAGGCCACGCCCCCGCAGGCCGCCCCAAGCAGGAACGCGGCCATGATGTAGGAGATCCACTCTCCGACCACGGCTTCACTCGCCGCCTGCCCCAAGAGGTCTTTCAGCGCGGAACGAGCGACCGTGGCGAACAGTCCTTGCTCCATGCCGTCGAACATCCAGCCGAGAAAGGCGGCGGCCAGGACGAGCCAAAGCCCGGTCCGCGTATTCCCGCCCGCACGGCCGGGTTCCTCCCCGCCTTCATGCGGCGATCTTGTTCTTGCCGCAACGGCGGCGCGACTCTTCGATGAAACCAAGGCTTGTCCTCCGCAGCGATGCTACCGGCACGATGCACCGCAGTTGCCGCATCAAGGCAACTTCAACCCGGATCGTTCACGGCGAATTGGGCGCGCTGGCAGGGTTCGGCGTGGCGCTGAGTTGCGATAGGACCTGCAAGAGCCCGTTCAGATGGGCCATCCGCGGGCCAAAACGATCGACGAATTCGTTGAGCATGAACTCGCCCTCCATGAGGTTCTCGTAACTGTCGCCGATCTCGCGGGTGAGACTGTCGAGGAACTCGGCTTGAACCTTGCCCAAGGCCTCGGCCGCCGCCCGGCAATTCCGCGCCAAACGGGGGTTGGCCTGCTTCCATTGACCTAGCTCGTGGGCGCGTTGACGCTGGTTACAACTGATCTGGCCGATCAACTCCTCGAGCAACTCGTTCTGGCGGTCCTGGCCAGCCAAAAGCTGGCGCAATAAACCGCTAACTTCCGAGTCGTTGGAACGGGCCCCCGCGACTACGGGCGGATGGAAGGCCGGCTGGCCAACGTCAATCTGACTGAACAACGGCGGGCGGCCGCGAGATGGGTCTTGAGTCATGCGATCGTTTCCTTTCACTTCCAGTATAAACAGAAATTGCAAAACTTGTCGAGGACCTGTACGAGAATTCTTAGGGAACCATTTTTAGCATTTAATAGCACCTGCCGCGTTCTAGCGCCTGTTTCTCTCGTCTCAGCCCGGAAAGTCACAATATCTCCGGGTGGCGCAAAGTCTTACGGCAAACTCCAGCACCCCCACTCTTGCAGATAGACTCGCTCAATGTGTGAGACGTGTTAAAGTTGGTTCGCCCGTCTGCCCGATTCACCATCCGCTGGGATGCCCTGTTCGACGAAAAACAGGATGTTCAGGAATTCAAGCGGTTTAGACGTGCTGGCAACCGCAACTATATATACAAGATGCGCAGCTAAGGGGATTTGCGTGGAATCAGACAAGCATAATTCCAAGCCCGCCATTGGTTTTCTCACCGTGATCGATCACCCGCAACATGGGTTGTTTGGCGGCTATCTCGTATTGAATCTGGCCGGACGACCGCTGGAGTTCCATTGCACCGCGCCGATCAAGCCGAACCGGGCCCAACAGATTTTGTATGGGCCAACGCTGGAGTCGTTCCTGTACGGAGAGCAGATTGGCTCGACCCTGTTGGGGCATGCCAAGACCAGCCCCTTGGTCGTGTGCACCGATCGTGAACCGGTCCTGTCTCTACGCGAGCTGGTGGACGTGCCTGTTGCCCTTGGTGCTTCCGCCGGAGGAATTGCAGGAATCAAATGGGACGGGCCCGGAGGCCGATCCTACGGCTGCGCAGTCCAGCGAGGCCGAAATTCGCAAGCCGGAAGCTTACGCTACACTGCGGGTTGATGCTTCGCATCCCCATGGTCCGCGGTTGATTACCTTCGAACTGGGCCGGAATCGATTGGCCCTGTCGCAGCAGAAGGGCGATGACCGTAAACGGTTTTCCGAGCGGCTGGGCACAGCCGCAGAGGCGCTCGACCTGTGGGAACCCTTCACGCGCATTCGCGAGGCCATCGAAGAAGCCCAACAGGCAGCCCGATGAAGCGTCAGCCGAATCTGTAGGGAACGGGCTCCGTACCGTTCCGTTGGACCTGGAACGCCGCGACCCGCAGGCGAGCGTCCTGGAACGCCACGACCCGCAGGCGGGTGCCCCGCGTTCCCTACACTGGCAGCCGCCGCCGGCGCCGGAGGTGGTTTCCCGCGATTTCCGCTTCTCGACGGAACCTCTCATCACCGGTTGGAACCGTGCCCTGGAACGCCCCGTGAGCCGTCGAGGTCGCGACGGTCCCACTCGGCATCGCCGCACCACGGGCGATCCAGATTCCCATTCGCCAGGCGTCAATCCGCGTACGGAGCTTCGAGTTCCCCGAGCCGTGCGAGACCGGGGACCGCAAGCTGGAAGCCAGCGCCACGGACCGCAAGCTGGAAACGTGCGCTGGCGCGGCGGGCTGAACCTCAACGCCACGCGGATCCGACCGCCGGAAGACGTGATCAAGCTGGAAGATCGCCTGAACTATCTTCTGCAACCGCCGTTGGAGGCGCTGCTCTCCGACCGCGAACTGGCGATGCCGCTGGCGCCGTTTCCCTTTCAGTTCGAAGGCGTGGCGTTTCTCTATCCGCGGCAGGCAGCCATCCTGGCCGATGAAATGGGGTTGGGAAAGACCATGCAGGCGATCACCACGATCCGCCTCTTGCTCCGCCGCGGCGAGATCCGCAGCGTCTTGATGGTCTGCCCCAAGCCGCTGGTGACGAACTGGCAGCGCGAGTTTCAGCTCTGGGCGCCGGAAGTGCCAACCCTGGCGATCGAAGGCGATCAGGCCCGGCGGGCCTGGCAATGGCGGCTGGCGGACGTGCCGTTGCGGATCGCCAATTATGAAGTCGTGGTCCGCGACCGCGAGATCCTCGAGCGGGGCGAAGACGGCCGGCCGATTTCTTTCGACCTGGTCGTACTCGACGAGTCGCAGCGGATCAAGAACCGCGGCAGCACGACCAGCGAGGTCGTCCGCGGCTTGTCGCGGCGGCGGAGTTGGGCCTTGACCGGCACGCCCGTGGAAAACAGCGCCGAAGACCTGGTGGGAATCTTCGAGTTCCTGCGCGCCGGGCTTCCTTTCGCCCGAGATGAAGCCGCGGAAGATGGGCCGCACCGTGAGCGACTATGTCTTGCGGCGGACGAAGGAGCAAGTCCTCGGCGACCTGCCGCCCAAATTGTTCCGCGACGCCCAGTTGGAGCTCGCACCCGAGCAGCGCGAGACCTATCGCCTGGCTGAAGAAGAAGGGATCGTCCGCCTTACCGAGATGGGCGAGGGAGCGACCATCCAGCACGTCTTCGAACTGGTGCTGCGGCTGAAGCAGATCTGCAACTTCGACACCGCCACCGGGGCCAGCTCGAAGCTGGAACGACTCGAAGCCGACCTGGAGGAGATCGCCGGCAGCGGACGCAAGGCGATCGTCTTCAGCCAGTGGGTGACCACGATCAAGCGGCTCTCCAAGGCTCTGCGGCGGTTCGGGCCGCTGGAGTATCACGGCCAGGTCCCTTCCACGCGACGCGACGGTGTGATCCGCCAGTTCCGCGACGACCGCTCGGCCCACGTGCTCCTCATGAGCTATGGAGCCGGCGCGGTGGGCTTGAACCTGCAATTCGCCAGCTATGTTTTCCTCTTCGACCGCTGGTGGAACCCGGCCGTCGAGGACCAGGCCATCAACCGGGCCCATCGCATCGGCGCCGCCGGACCGACGACGGTCACGCGCTTCCTCGCCCTGGACACCATCGAAGAGCGGATCGATCACGTCTTGCAGGAGAAGCGAGAGTTGTTCGAGACCATCTTTTCCGGCGCCAAGGGTCCGGGCAAGCTGGGCCTCACACACGACGAGTTGTTCGGGCTGTTCTCGTTGCCGGGGCGGGGAGCCGCAAAACGCGCGGCGTGAGATTTTGAGTGCGATGGCTTGCCGTCGCTTTTCATCTTTTCAGAACCAGGCGGCCGTGAAGCCGCCGTCGACGTTGATGTGCGTGCCGGTGATGAACTGCCCGGCCTTGGGGGCGACCAAGAGCAAGAGCGCGCCGATCAATTCCTCCGGCTCGCCGTAACGCTTCATGGGCGTGCCGCGCATGATATTGTCGGTCCGCTCCTGATCGAGGAGCTTGCGGTTCTGCTCGGCGGGGAAGAAACCGGGGCATAAGGCGTTGACGCGCACGCCCAAGGGACCGAATTCCTGGGCCACGTTGCGCGTCAGGTTGAGCACGCCGGCCTTGGAAGCCGAGTAGGCGAACACTTTTGACAGCGGCAGATGGGAAGTTACGCTGCCAATGTTGACGATCGCCCCGCCGCCCGAGCGGACCATGTGGCCGCCGAAGACCTGGCAACCCTGGAAGACGGCACGGAGGTTGATCGCCAGGATGCGGTCCCAGTCGGCGTCGGTGGCTTCCAGGAACGGATTGCCGACGTTCACGCCGGCGCAGTTGACGAGGATATCGGCCCGCTGCGTCTGCCGGAGGGTCGAGGCCAACAAGTTTTCGATCGACGACCGCTGGGTGACATCGACCGTACATGAACCGGCCTTGATGCCGCACTGCTGGAGTTCGGCCACCCGGCCTTGGCAGGCATCGTCTCTCAGATCGGCGATGATCACGTGGGCACCGGCCGAGCCGAGTCCCTTGGCCAGGGCGAAGCCGAGCACGCCCGCCCCGCCAATGACGACGGCCGTCTGGCCTTCGATGGAAAACAGATCGTGAAGGAATTTTTCGGTCATGGGCGATTATTTGGCTCCTTTCTCAGCCGCAGCCAGTCGCTGTGGAACACGCCGGGGCCATCGATCCGCTGATAGGTGTGGGCACCGAAATAATCGCGCTGGGCCTGGAGCAAATTGGCCGGCAAGCGAGCGCTGCGATAGCCGTCGTAATAGGCCAAAGCGGTCGAGAAGGCCGGTGTGGGAATACCCAGCCGAACGGCCGTGGCGATCACGTTGCGCCAGGCCTCCTGGGCCTTGGCCGTCGCTTCCTTGAAGTACGGTGCCAAGAGCAGGTTCTCCAGCTTGGGATCGGCGTCAAAGGCCTCCTTGATCCGCTGCAAGAAGACCGCGCGGATGATGCAGCCGCCCCGCCACAGCAAGGCAATCGAGCCGAAAGCCAGCGGCCACTTGTACTCGACGGCCGCGGCCTGCATCTGCACGTAGCCCTGGGCATAGCTCACGATCTTCGAGGCGTACAGGGCCTGGCGGACCTGCTCGATGAACTGCCGGCGGTCGCCCTCGTACTTGCCCGAGGGACCGGCCAGCTTCGACGCTGCGCGGATCCGCGCGTCGCGCAAGGCCGAGAGCGAGCGGGCGTAAACGGCCTCGGTCACCAGCGTGCTGGGCACGCCCAGGTCGAGGGCCAACTGGCTCATCCACTTGCCCGTGCCCTTGGCCCCGGCCGCGTCCATGACGGCGTCGACCAGGTGTCCGCCCGTCTCGGGATCGCGGACGCTGAAGATGTCGCGGGTGATCTCGATGAGGTAGCTGTCCAGCTCGCCGCGGTTCCAATCGTCGAAGACCTGGTAGAGGTCGTCGTTGGTCAGGCCCAGGGCGTTCTTGAGGATCCAGTAGGCCTCGCAGATCAACTGCATGTCGCCGTACTCGATGCCGTTGTGGACCATCTTCACGTAATGGCCGGCGCCGCGGGGGCCAACCCATTCGCAGCAGGGAATGTCGTGGTTCGGCCCGACCTTGGCGGAGATCGCCTGGAAGATCGGCTTGACCAGCGGCCAGGCCTTTTCGCTGCCGCCGGGCATGATGCTGGGCCCCTTCAGCGCGCCTTCCTCGCCGCCGGAGACGCCGGTGCCGATGTACAGCAGGCCCTTCGCTTCGACATACTGGGTGCGGCGCTCGGTCTCGTGAAAATAGGTGTTGCCGCCGTCGATGATCACGTCGCCGGGCGAGAGCAGCGGAATGAGGTGTTCGATGAACTCGTCGACCGCCGGACCGGCCTTGACCATGAGCAGTACCTTGCGTGGAGTTGTCAGGCTTCCCACCAGTTCTTCCAGGCTGTGGCAACCGCAGAAGCTCTTGCCCTTGGCCCGGCCGTTAATAAAATCATCGACTTTGCTCACGGTGCGGTTGAACACGGCCACGGAATAGCCGCGGCTTTCGATGTTCAGGGCCAGGTTCTCGCCCATCACCGCGAGGCCAATAAGACCAAAATCACATTTGTCGGGCATAGCAAACTCCTATTTGGATTTCCACGGCGGCAGTTCCGGCAGGTAGCGATCGAACTCGGCGAGTAACTCGTCCTGGTACTTGCCGGCGAACGTGCCGTCGAAGAAACGGTGCAGCCCCTCGTCCAACAGCCGCTTCCAACTGCCTTCTTCGGCGCCGGGATTGACGGGAAAGAACAAGGCCCCGTTGGCCACCGCCGCCTTGTGATCGCCGGGTGCGTCGCCGATCATCAGCGTGTGGCAGGGCCGATACTGCCTGGCCGGTTGCAGGCATTCCTTCTTCGTGCCGACTTCCTGGCCGCAGATGGCCACGACATAGCGGGTCAGGTCGTGCTCGTCCCATTCCCGTTGCAGGGCCTCGTGCGGCGTGGCCGAGACGACCAGCACGTCGGCCTGGACAACCATCTGCTCTAGGCAGGGGCGGACATAGGGAAATGGTGGCACGTCGTGGACGATCTCTTCGATCGAGCGGTTCACGGCCCTCGACCATTCCAACAAATGCTTGAGGTCCGGGTCGCCCGTCTCCTTCACGGCCTTCTCCAACGACGGATTTGCCGGCTTGGGCTCGGTGGCGACCCAATTGCGAACGGATTCGGCGATCTCGATTTTCACGCCGCGGGCGAGCACCTCGGGCCGGGCGGCGGTCCACTCCAATTCTTCGATCAGGGCCGGAAAGCGGTTGATGCCCCGGCTCTTCGAGTACAGGTTGACGAAGTCGCAGGCCTCGCGGGCGTACTTGCTCACGCCGGCCAGCCCGAAATACTTGATCACGTTGGGGGCGAAGCACTCCTTGTGCTTGACCTCCATGGTGTCGAAGACGCAGCCGTCGGAATCGATGCCGACGAGGAAGGAGTGTTTGGGAGTGAGGTTGAGCATGACCGTTTACCTCCGCTCTCCCTGCGGCACGTACCCCGGCAGCTTCTTCTCGGCATAAAGCGGCTGGAATCGGGTCAGCCGCTGCCGCCCGTCGATGATCGGCAGGCTGATCATGTCGTTGCCCACCAGCGGTCGGGCGTAACGGACGAATTCGTCGGTCACGTCGTAGCCGTTGGGCGCGATCCAAGCGGCGGGGAAGGTTCGCTCGCTGTTGGCCACCTCGGCCAGGGAGACCTTGTCGTAGCGGACCGAGTAAACGCAACCGGGGTTCCGCAAAATCGTGGCCATGAAGCCCGTCTGGCCCGCAGCGGCAAGCTGTAGGGCCGTCTGCCCCAAGCAATAGGCCTCGTCCAGATCAACCGGCGAGGCATAGGCCATCGAGTGCCGCTGATCGGTGCCGGGCACGTTGCCCCGCGGTCCCTTTGGCAGCCAAACCGACCTCGTTGAGATAGTTCACCACGATCTGCACCACCGTCAGCTTGCTGGACCCGAATGCGGTATGCCCAAAGGCATCTTGCATCCGCCCCACGTCGCCCACGTCGAACCCTTCGCTTACGACCACGATGCAGCGGCCGGAACTTCGCAACTGATCGTTGACCTGGTCCGCCAATTGATCGAGCGAACAGGGGCTCTCCGCCAGGTAAATCTGCAGCGGCATCTCGCGGGCCGGATCGGCCAATCGGGCGGCGGCCGGAATGAAGCCGATCTTCCGCCCCATGGCCTGGAGCACCAGCACCGGGTCGGCCGGCGAAGAACCGGCGTTCTCTTCATTGGCGTTCTGCACCGCATGCAACCAATAGCGGGCCACCGAACCGTAGCCCGGCGTGTGATCGATCAAACGCCGTTCCATTGGCAGTAACACGGGGCTGTCGCCCACGTCGTTGTCGATGGTCTTGGGCACGCCGACGGCCACGAGATCCAGACCGCGCTCGTGGGCCAAGCGGGCGACCTTGTTGGCCGTATCCATCGAGTCGTTGCCGCCGATGTACATGAAATAGCCGACGTCGTGGGCACGGAAGACGTCCAACACCCGTTGAAAGTCTTCGTCCTGGCCCTTCTTCAGCTTGTAGCGGCAGGTGCCGATGGAACCGGCAGCGGGCGTGAACCGCAAGAGGGCAACCTCCTCGCTGGGCTGCGCGGAAAGATCGAGCAGTTCCTCTTTGAGCACCCCTTCGATGCCGTGCCTGGCGCCGTAGACGGCGCCGATGGCGGCCACGTCGCGGGCCGCCTCGATGATGCCCTGCAAACTGCTGTTGATGACGGGCGTTGGGCCGCCACTTTGGGCGACCACGAGATTTTTCGGTCGTGTCATGGGTCTTAGTTCTTAGTTCTTAGTTCTTAGGGCTTAGCTCTGAGTTCGTAGGGCTTGTGGCTTTGAGACTTGCCAAGACCGCCAACCGGTCGTTAAGAACCCTAAGTTCTAAGATCTAAGTTCTAAGCACTCTTTATCGTCGCGAACCTCCCGGCCGTGATTTGCCTTGCCGCTTGAATTCGGCCACGACGAAACTGATGCCCTGGCAGTAGTTTCGCACTGCCTGGGCGTGATCGCCGGTCTGATTACCGGCAGCGGCGCGACCGAGGATCTCGTTGAGCCTTTCCATGTCGAGCGTCAGATCGGCCTGCGTGGCAGCCTCGCGAAGTTCCCGCAGGGTTTCCGCCAGGTGCCGGACGAACTCCGCCGAGGGCGAACAAACGACCGCCGCATAGGGGCCGCGGCCGTAGCGCGGGCCGTTCATGGGCGGCCCCTTCTTCTCGCCGCCTTGACGATAGACCAGCCCTCCGATCCCCAGCACCGCGGCCGCAACCAGGCACAACGCGGCCGGGATGAAGTTTTGCATCACCAAAAGCCCCAAGCCGGCCAGGGCCACTACGCCCATGGCAATCCAGACCATGGGGTTCACGGGCCGAAGATCGGCACGGGGGCGAGGCATGCCGTTGGATGAAGCATGCGTCCAGAACTGCCCCACGGCCTTGGCAACGATCACGGTGATATTGTCCGGTCCCCCGCGGAGATTCGCCAGATCGACCAGCGCCCGGACGGCCTCGGCGGGAGACATGCTGCCGAGCACCATGCCCAACTCTTCGTCTTTCACCGGGCCGGAAAGGCCATCGCTGCACATCAAGAAGGTGTCGCCGGGCACCACGGGAAGCGGGCCCTCCAGATCGACCTGGACTTTGGGGCTGGGGCCAAGCGAGCGGGTAATCACGTTCTTCGGCACGTAGTCGGGCACCTGTCCCTGGAGTTGTCCGGCCGCGCGCATTTCCCACACGAGGCTGTGATCGAAGGTCAACTGTTCGAGGCGATTGCCGCGGAGACGATAAGCCCGGCTGTCGCCCACGTGGGCCAGCAAGGCCCCATAAGGCAACAATGCCATGGCAGTCGTGGTGGTTCCCATCCCCTTGAAATCGATGCTCGCCTGGCCACGGCTGTGGATTTGCGCATTGGCCTCTTCGACGGCCGCCAAGATCGCTTCCGCCGGCGTACGATCCACTAGCTTGTGATAGACCAGCGGTATCGTATCGGTGGAAAGTTTGCTGGCCAACTCGCCGGCGGCGTGGGCCCCCATGCCATCGGCCACGACGAAGAGGTCCCCGCGCTGCTGCCACGAACTCTGGCTGGCGGCCGGCATGACGGCCAGCGAATCCTGGTTATTCGACCGTCGCAGGCCGATGTCGGACAGCGAGGCATACTCCAGCCGGTCTTGGACGCTGTCGATTCGAGGCTCTGACGAGTGCCCTGACTGTGACATGGAAATGCCGTCCTTTGAGGCCGTTGCCTGGTAGTGCTTAGCTCTTAGAACTTAGACTACCGACTTAAGTTCGAAAAGCTAAGTCCTAAGATCTTTCCCCCACTCAGCTTTTTCGGCAGAGGGAACGATGAATTTTCCAGCTATATATGTTAACTCAGCGCAACAATGCCCGCTAGGGGCGGCCGAATTGACCTGGAATCATTGGCCGTGGAACGCTATACTCCCGCCCTCCTCGTATTTTTCTCATTACCCCCTCCCCTGTGGGGGGTGGTCCCGGGAAACACGTTTGCCATGGGTCGAAGCTGGTCGACAATGCGAGCCGCTCGGGCGCTGGCCGTTGCCGCGACCCTATTGGCCTTGGCCGGCAGCGGATGCGTGGAGCGGCGGATGATCATTCGCACCAATCCGCCCGGGGCGCTGGCTTACGTGGACGACAACGAGGTCGGTCTTACTCCGGTTGCCATCTCGCCCATCTATTACGGCAACCGAAAGATCCGCCTGGTCAAAGACGGTTGTGAAACGCTGACGCTGATCCAGTCCGTGCCGCCCCCCTGGTATGAAATTCCGCCGCTGGACTTCTTTTCGGAGAACCTGGTCCCCGGCAAGATCCGCGACGTGCGGACCTACGACTATCAACTCTACCCTCAGACCATGGTCCCGAAAGAAGAGCTGCTCGGTCGGGCCGAGAATCTGCGTCACGGTACGCAATCACTGACGGGCGTCGCCACGCCCGGCTATCGGGTCAATCCGCCGGCACGGGGCCAGATTTATTCTCCGGTCCCGGCGCCCCCCGGCGGGCCACCGGTTGGCGGCCAGCCCTCTTATCAACTTCCACCTGGGACACCTAGCAGCGCCGGGCCAGCCGAGCTGATCGACACGCCGCCGCCAGGCACCGCGCCGGTTGCGCCTCCGGCCGGTGGGCCAATCTATCAAACGCCGGTGACGACGCCTGCGATGCCGCCAGGAGCGCCCGCCGGGCCGTCGAACTTCGGTTCGCAGCCGTACCATCCGCTGCCGTAGGGCCAGTAGGTCGTTTCTGCCGGAAAGGACGATTGCGTTCTCGGCCATTGGAAAATGTCTCGCCTTTCGCCACTGTTTGGCACATTAGTCCTTTCCGGCAGAAAGGACCTACCCTATATGCTGGCATCGGCCGGCTTGCTGCGCGACGCCAAGGAAGAGTTCCTCGTCGTCGAACTGGTCGGCCCGACCGAACCGCTGGTCTTTCGCCGTGCGGAAGTGCTCCAGGTTACCGAAGACATTCTGGCCGACGAAGGGATTCGCAAGCAGTATTCCGACGATCTGGAAAACGTCTGGCACAAGGGGAAATGACCTGTTTACGCAGCCCGGCCGACCGACCGTCGCGACCTGGTCCGGTAGACATCGTTGACGACCAGTTCCACAAGTTGTTCGGTGGCTTCCGCCAGGATCCGTTGTCGCAACGACTCGCGCGACCCGGCGGCGCTGCAGGACAAGATCGACTTCCTTGCCGAGGAATTCCGGGGCAAACGCCCGAATGTAGCCGCGAGCTTCATCGCGGGACATTGCGCAGGTTTTTTCCCGCGTCGATTCGCAAACGGCAATGTGACATTCGCGGGCGAGTTCGCCGGCTGCCTGCCGCACCAGCGAGAGATCCAACCAGGCGAAGAGCCGTTCCAGCAGGCCTTCCCTGGGCGGATTGGGTGTGCGGACAGCGTGTGCGGGTTGCTTTGGCTTGTCTGTTGTATTCATGAGTGATTACCATGAGTGCTTGGGGTGTGTCTTGAGTAACAACAGGCCTTAGCCGACCCAAGGGGTGGCAAGTGCTATAAGAATCGGTGGAGAATAGGCGGATCTTGACGGATTTTCCGTTAAGGTGGGATTTCCTTGCCTCTTCCACGCAACCGGAATATTTGATAAGATTCCTATTAACGTCACGATGCGGAATTGCCGATTTAGTTCCGGTGACAAACCAGTTACGATCGTGTCGGAGCCAGGAGCTGGCTACCGAGGCTGGTCCGGTCCTTCTGGCATGGATCGTAAGTCGTGAACTGCCAAGCAGATACGTTAATCAGGCCCCGTAGCCAAGTGGCTAAGGCAGCGGATTGCAAATCCGCCATCATCAGTTCGACTCTGATCGGGGCCTCTTTGAAACAGAGCAAGTTATGAATTTCACGAGCGAACAAGTCCAGGCTATTCGGGACGGATCCCCGGTCCCGATTATTCCGCCGGAAGTGGGGGAAGAGTGCGTGGTGCTCCGGAAAGATGCCTTCGAAAAGATCAAGCATCTTTTTTACGAAGACAGCGAAGCCGATTCCACGCAGTTTTACCCCCTTGTTAGTGTCATTATGGCGGAAGACGACGCAAATGATCCCGTGCTGGATAGCTACCAGAAATACAAGCAATGAGGCGCGGCGACATCGTCATCGTCGACTATCTACTTGCCTTTCCCTCTCGCCTGCTTTGGCCGCTTGCCGGCTAGCGGTTCCTTTGCAGCTTGCTTCAGCGCACGATCGAGCTTGTCGATGGTCGGCACGCTGGGAGTATGCTTGCCGGTTTCAATCCGGCAGAGCGTTTCCACGCGACACGCCGGCCCGCGAGGCCAAATCGCGTTGACTCATTCCCGCCGCAACGCGGTCCCGGATGATCTTTCGAGCCAGGCTGGCGCGGGCGTATTCCACCGCCGGATAATTGCCTTGGGCGTCCGGCTGGGGAAGCCGCGGCAATTCGCCCGCCTTAGCGAGCGAGGCCAGCCGGTCGTACTCGTCGCGCGGCAAGACCACATAAGGCTTGCCTTCCAAGAGGATCGTTTGTGCAGCCATGGATCAGTCTCCGTAGAACCCGTCACGATGTCCGATCTTTTCCACGGTCACAATGTTCCCGGTGATCTGGAATTGAATCCGGCAATCGCCCGCAACATCATTGAACAACATCAACTGTTGGACCTGCTGCACCAATGGTTATCGGGATTCATGCCGTCGCGAAATTGGCGAAGTGCGCATTGGTTTCTTCCATCGTGCAAACGCATCCGTTCTCGCACCAAAATCGGAGCATGTCCGGGCAGATATCGAATCCGTTGGGCCACGTGACGACCCCATGATCGATGAATGCCTGGCGGAAGAAATTTTCGTCGACAAGAGGCTCGGCAATCGGCCCGTGCATATTCTCGACATGGCTCTTGAAATCAAGTTCGGCAACCAAGCCGTCTTCGTAGGTGAAGGCGATCTTGAAATCGCCGTTGGTTCGCATCGATTTAAGTCGTGGTCTCATTCTAATACCGCGTAAACCAACCGCGATCCTCCGGGTGGGCGGTAGTTGCCTGAGAAATCGCTTCTCGTGTCGTATCGCCTACGAAGAGCTGCTGTCCGGCGACGCAAACGCATTTTCCACGGCACTTGTCGCCGATCTCCAAAATGTGCGCTTGCAATCAAGCACTGTTACGGTCGAACTGCTCGCGCTGTTGTCGCGCGGCAGCAAGTTCTTCGGGGCTTTCCGAATTCTCAAACTCAATAACGATGCGATTTTCTTCCATCTTGACCTCCCATGCGTCCATTCTATCGTCAATAAATCGAGGGATCAACGCTTTTATGCCACCGTATTCACTCCGCTCTGCCCCCCTTGTTGGCGCACGGCGGCAAATTTCTGAAGCCAGTTCAGCCGCCCGACAAGGGCATCAATCGTGGCCTTGGCCACCACAGGACTGGACGACTGCGCGGCGGCCCCCTGGGCTTTGGCAATCTGCTGCCGGTAGAACTGGAGCAGGTTCACCGATTCGTCGGGACCGATGCCGGCGTTGTCCAAGTCGCCGCGGATCGACGACAACTCCTGCACGTCCTTCGGCGAGATCGCCGCTTTTTCGGACATTTGCTGGACCAGATTCGAAAAATCGTTGGGCGTGATGTTGGCCATGTTGTATTGCGAGAGAACTTCCCGCATGGCCGCCGTGGCCGTGGGCGCCAGGGATTGGGCCGTGGCGGCCGCGTTTCCCGCCGCCTTGATGTTGGAAATGGCGTTGCGCCTGAGTCGCGATGCCAGGCCGGTAAGCGCGCCCGGAACATTAGGCACTATCATCGTTAGGATCCCTTTCAAGTCAATGCGGCGATCGTCCCCAAACCTTGCGGTACAGCATATAAAAAATCGTCCCGGCCGCAAATGCGGGAATCAGAAAAAACAGCGCCCCCGTGCGTACCGCAACGCCACGATGCCGATCGGCAGGACGTACCAGAACCACCGCGGCAGGCGGTGCAAGTCGGGCCAGGCCAGCCAAAAGACCCCTAATACCAGGGCCACGCGCAGCCCCATGTCGCCGACCGTTCGATAGCGCTCCAGCGACGGGAATCCGTAAAGGACCGCCGAAACTATGAGCGAAGCCAGCGTGATGAATCCCAAGAGGTGGCGACGCGGGCACCATGTACGCATGGTCGGCGGCCTCTAATGCGACTGGCGGAGGAAAAGTTGCCGGGCCCCGCCCACCGATTCATAGGTCCGGCCGGCAATGTTCTTGCGGTCGTTGTCGATGGCGATCTGAGCGAGCTCCTGGCCGCAGGGCGTCGGATAGCGGCCCGTAATACATGCCTGACAGAGATTTCCCGGTTCGAAACCGATCGCCCGGGCAACCGCTTCCACCGGCAGGTAACGCAAGGAATCGGCCCCCAATCGGGCGGCCATGCGGGCCTCGATCTCCGGCGTCAAGGACAACCCGTCCTGAAGAAAATGGGCCGCGAACAATTCACCGACCGTCGACATGTCGATCCCATAGAAACAGGGGGCAATGATGGGTGGGCAGGCCACGCGGGCGTGAATCTCCCGCGGCAGCCCGATCTGCCGGATCCGCTGCAACAAGACCTTGAGCGTCGTCGCGCGGACGATCGAGTCCTCGACCAGGATCACGCGCTTGCCCTCGAGCACTTCGCGGAGCGGCGTGTACTTGGTTTCCGCCTTCCGCTTGCGGTCGCCACTGCCTTCGATGAAAGTGCGGCCGGAGTAACGATTACGAATCAGCCCCTCGACCGAAGGAACGCCCAGTGCGTAGGCCATGGCGTCGGCCGCCGCCTTGCTGGTGTCCGGCACGGGGACGACGATCGTGTCCTCGTCGATGGGCACCGTCTCCAACCGGGCCAACTCCTCACCCAGGGCCTTGCGGGCCAGGTAGACGCTGCGGCCGTCCAGCGTGCTGGCGACATTGGAGAAATAGACCCATTCGAAGAAGCAATGGGCCCGTCGCACGCTTTGCGCGAATGTCTGAATCTCCAATCGCCCGTCGCTGATGATGATGGCCTGACCTGGCGGAACCGGCTTGATGCTTTCGGGGGTGAATCCGATGTTCATCAAGGCCACGCTTTCGCTGGCCGCGGCAAACAGCGGGCCTTCGATCGCATAGCACAAGGGCTTGATACCCAACGGGTCGCGGGCGATGATCATATCTCCCAAGGAATCGAGAAAGACCATGCTATACGCACCGTCGAACTTGGCGCCGATCTCCCGCATGACGTCGACCAGCGGCGGCTGCTTGTCGGCCGTCAATGCCTGGCAGATCTGGTGGATGAAGACCTCGGTATCGGTCTCCCGGGCCAGATGGTTGTTGTCGTCGGCCAAGAGGTCGGCCCGCAGCTTCGAATAATTTGCCAATTGCCCATTGAACGCGAAGCTGAACCACTTGTGCTTCTTGATGTGGGGGCGCTCGAAAGGCTGGGCGTAGTTGCGATCCTCCGGCCCGCAGGTGGCATAGCGGACATGGCCGATCGCGGCCCGACCGTCGAATTCCTTCATCAGGGCCTCGTATTGGGCCCGATGGTTCATGCGAAATACCTCGCAAACCGTACCGACATCCTTATAGGTGCCGATAAGCTGTTTACGATGGGGGTGATAGGTCGACATGCCGGCCGCCAATTGGCCGCGGTTCTGGATGTCCAGCAGCATCCGCGGCATGAGGCGGGAGACGGCGTCCGGCCCACATTCCGTGCACAACGGACTCACGCCTCGCCCTGGCAGGTGATAGATCGCGGCCACACCACATTCGTCGCGTAGTTCGCTCATAACAGCATTCTAACGTTAGACCCTGATTCCCACAACTGGCCAGTTCGGGGGGGAATGTAGCTTTCGATGTTTGAGAAAAGAGGGTATGCTATCTGAATCATGCCCGACGTATTGCGACAGGAAATCGCCGCCCTCGCCACCACGCTCGTCGTCAAAGTCGGCACACAAGTCCTGACCCGCGACGATGGCCAACTCAATCAGGCCCGCATCGACCAGCTTGCCCGGCAACTTCATGACGTAGTCCACAGCGGGCGGAAAGTGGTGCTGGTCAGTTCGGGTGCGGTCGGGGCCGGAATGGGACGCCTGGGCATGACCCAGCGGCCTACCGATTTGCCACGGCTCCAGGCCGTTGCGGCCATCGGGCAAAGCCTTCTGGTCGAGGCCTACGAGCGGGCCCTTTCGCCCTTCGGCGGCCACCACGCCGCCCAGGTATTGCTGACGGCCGAGGATCTCGAACACCGCACCCGCTACCTCAACGCCCGGAATACGCTCTTGACCCTGCTGGAACTCGGGGCCATCCCCATTATCAACGAAAACGATACGGTTTCCGTCGAGGAGTTGCAACACGACCTTCGGCGACAACGACCGGCTGGCAGCCATCGTTACCAACCTGATTCGGGCACCGCTGTTGGTGCTGCTTTCCGACGTCGATGGTCTTTGCGACGGCGACCCGCGCCAGGCCGGCAGCAAGATTATTCCCACTGTCGAGCGGCTGGATCGCTCGATTTACGACCTGGTGCGCGATAAAAGGGGCGGTCGGGGAAAGGGCGGCATGGCCAGCAAGCTGGAGGCCGCCCGGCTCTGTACGAGTGCCGGCGAAAACCTGATCATCGCCAGCGGCCGCGATCCCGAGGTGCTGCCGAAAATCGTGGCCGGCGAGGTCGTCGGCACCTTATTCCTCACGCAAGGCCAGTCCCTGGCCGCCCGCAAGCGCTGGATCGGGTTTACCGTGAAACCGCGGGGGTTGTTGCAACTCGACGCGGGGGCCCAGGAGGCCATTCAGCGGAAAGGCCGCAGTCTGCTGGCGGCGGGGATTGTCGAGGTCGACGGCCGCTTTGCCAAGGGCGACATCGTGGCCCTCCGCGGCCCGGACGGAACGGAGATTGCCCGCGGGCTGACGAACTACGGCCACGAGGACCTGGCCCGAATCAAGGGGCTGCGGACCAGCCAGATCGCCGACGTTCTGGGCGAATGTCCCTACGAAGAAGTCATCCACCGCGACAACATGGTGGTTACCAGCCTGGCGGAGTAAAGTAGCAGGCACCGGGCACCATGTACGCATGGTCGGTGTGCCGTCCGCCCTGCGGCCCCGGCCGCCGGTTCTATTCAGAAGCTAGGAGCTTCTGGCGGACGGCACACGGAGTGTGCCTGCTACTTTACCCCCTTGACAATGTACGGCCGTATATTGTACGATTGTCCATAAGGAGCGGGCCGGTTGTGGTCGCCCCCTCCCATGGCTAGAAACAATGGAATTGAGGATATTATGGAACCGTTCGACAGTCTTACCGAAAAGCAGATGGCGGTCTACGAATTCATTCGCGACAAGATCCGCACCCGCGGCTACGGCCCCACCGTGCGGGAAATCGGGAGCAATTTCGGCATCAGCTCACCCAACGGGGTGGTTTGTCACTTGAAGGCCCTGGAGAAGAAGGGGATCATCACCCGCGAGCCGAACATGTCGCGGGCGATCCAGTTGGCGGCCGAGTCGATCGACGATCACAGTCTACCGCTCTATGGGCAGATTGCCGCCGGCGTGCTCCACGAGGCGATCGAGCAGGAAGAGCGGGTCGATTTCGAAACGCTCTTCGATCCGGCCGACAAGAGCCTTTTCGTGCTGGAGGTCCGCGGCGAATCGATGATCGATGACCAGATTGCCGATGGCGACTACGTGGTCGTTCGCCGCCAGCGGACCGCGCGGAAAGGTCAGATCGTCGTGGCCATTACCGACGAGGGCGAGGCCACGCTCAAACGCTGGTATCCCGAAAAGAACCGTATCCGCCTGGAGCCCGCCAATTCGACCATGAAGCCGATCTTCGTCCGCGATGCCAAGGTCCTGGGCATCGTGGTGGGCGTAGTGCGGAAGATCGAATGATCAGGCCGATTTATCCAGCGCAGTTGCCTGGTTGAGCTTGTTGTACAGCGTTTTCAGGCTGATGCCGAGTTCTTCGGCCGCCTTCGGTTTATTGCCCTCGTGGCGATCCAGCGCATCGAGAATGGCCTGAATCTCCTGCTGGCGCAGACTGGTCGGTGACGGTTTCGCGGCGGGGACTTGGGACACAGGGGTAGCGACGGCCGGCGGGCTCGCCGGCCGCACGGAGAACCGTCGCGGAAGATGCTCCAGACGGATCGGCGCCTGGTCGCAGAGAATCAAGGCATGCTCGACCACGTTGGCCAACTCCCGCACGTTGCCCGGCCAGTTATGTTGCCGCAGGGCCTCGACCGTTTCCGGCGCGAACAGTTCGTCATCAGTGCCCAACCGAGTCCCCTTGCGGGTCGCGACGTGACGGGCCAGCGGCAGGATGTCGTCGATCCGCTCGCGCAGCGGCGGCAGTGTGATTTCGAAGGTGTTGATGCGAAACCAGAGGTCCTCGCGAAATTCGCCCTTGGCCACCATCTGATCGAGACCGCGGTTGGTGGCGCAGATCACGCGCACGTCGCAAATCAGCGACTCGTTGTCGCCCACGCGACGGATTTCACCGCTCTCCAGGAAGCGGAGCAACTTGGCCTGCATGGCCTTGGGCAGTTCGCCGATCTCGTCCAGGAGCAACGTGCCGCCGTTGGCCACTTGGAACAGCCCCGTGCGATGTTCTTCGGCCCCCGTGAAGGCCCCGCGGCGATGGCCGAACAATTCGCTTTCGATGAGGTTCTCGGGCAGGGCGCCGCAGTTGATCGGCACCAACGGCATCTCGGCGCGCAGGCTTTGGTCGTGCAGGGCCCGGGCGACCAATTCCTTGCCGGTGCCGGTCTCGCCACAAATCAACACGGTGGAGTTCGTGGGCGCTACCTTGGCGATCATGCGGCGGACGGCTTCCATCGGCGGCGACGTGCCGACCAGTTGCGACGGGCCTTCCAGGCGCTCGAGCCGCTGCTTGACGGCCCGATACTTGTAAGTCAGTTCGCGTTTCTGGGCAACTCGTCGCAGCACCGCGCCGAGGTCAGCCAGCTTGCACGGCTTCGTGAGGTAGTCGAAGGCCCCGTAGCGGAGCGCCGTGACGGCCGTTTCCAGCGACGACTTGCCAGTGAGGATCACGGCTTCGGTGTCGGGAGCAAGTTGCTTGGCCCGAGCGACGACCTCCAACCCGTTGGCCCCAGGCATATCGAGATCCACCAGGAGGCAGTCGTAGACATTGCGTTCCAAGGCCGCCAGTGCCGTCGCTCCATCCGGACAGACGGTTACCTCGTGGCCCATCCGCGGCAGTTCCAGCCGCATCAGTTCCTGGAGCGATCGCTCGTCATCGGCGAAGAGGAGTCTGAGTTTCGTGTTCGATTTCGCAGGGTTAATCGTATTCATCCTTCATCCTTCCGCCAGCATGGTTGCGCGGCATCGAAGCCGCTATCCCATGCCACCCGTATTCATCCTTCACCCCTATGCCGCCTTGGCCCCTGCGGCGCTCGACGGCAAGCGCACCAGGAATGTCGCTCCTTGGCCCGGGCCGGGGCTGCGGGCCTCGATCGTTCCGCCGTGGTCGGATACGATGCGATAACAGATCGAAAGTCCCAGGCCGGTACCCAGGCCTGCCTGGCGGCGGGTGAAAAACGGCTCGAAAATGCGCTCCATGACCTCGGGCTCCAGTCCGCAGCCGTTATCGGCCACGGTCAACTCGGCCAGGCGGTCGCGCGATTCCAAGCGGATTTCGACCCGTCCGTCGTCCTTCAGGCTGTCCAGGGCGTTGGTCAAGAGATTGAGCACGACTTGCTTGAGTTCCTGGCCGTTGACCGGGGCCGAGACCGCAGGGCCATCGCACAACTCGATCTTCTTGCCGTGGTACCTGCCGAGATGGCCGATCATTTCGATCACGCCCCGGACCAGTTCGCGAAGGTCGGTGAGTTGACGTTTCGGTGGACCGATCCGCGAAAAATCGAGGAGTTTCTCGGTGATGCCTTTGCAGCGGAAGGCTTCGCTCTGGATCATCCGCAGGTAGTTGGCGATGATCGGACCTCGGTCGTCGTTGCCGCCGGCCATATTGTCCACACTGCCTGCGCTGTCCAAGAGCTCGCGGACGCGGCCTTCGAGCGATTCGGCGCATATTGCGATCGAGGCCAGCGGGTTGTTGATTTCGTGGGCCACGCCGGCTGCCAGGAAGCCAACGCTGGCAAGCTGTTCGTTGCGGACCACCTGCTTCGTGCGCTGTTGAACCTGGCGGTCCAGATCGTCGCGAATCGAGCGGAACCGCAAGGTCATGTCGTTCATCGCCCCGGCCAGTTCCGACATCTCGTCGTGCGTTTGAAGTTGCACGTGGCAGTTGAAATCGCCCTCGGCCACTTTCCGCGAGCCGCGGATAAGAATCTCCAGCGGCCGGAAAATCCAGCGATAGAAGAGGCGTACGAAGATGGCGAAGACCAGCGCCGCCAAAGCGCTGGTGATCCAGAGGCCAATCAGCAGCGCGTGGTATTGCCCGCGGACTTCCGCGGCAAGACCCTTTAACATCGAGTGCAGGTGGGTGGGCAGGTCGACGGCCATGATCTGCAGGTCGATGACTTCCCGGTCCAAGTCGTTGAGCTTCAGATCGTCGTACATCCAGGTTTCGTCGCTGCTGGTTTGATGGATCCGTTGCAGGGCATCCTCGATCCGCCGGACTGACGCGCGTTCCGGCTGGTTATCGCCCATGCTGCCGGCGGCACGGAGCTTGTGATCCAGCAGGCTGCAATACTCGGTCAAGGTGTCTTCCACGTCGCCGAGCTCGCTGACGAACTGCTGCCTGGCCAGGCTGACGCGCAGCGAGAGTACATCCGATCGTGAACCGGGGAAGCCGCTGGCCCGCAGTCCGCGAACCTCGGTCAAGGTCACCCGCATGTCAGCCACGTGGGCGCTCATTTCGGCGGCCAAGGGCAGTTCGCTGACCCGCCAGGAAAGGGTTTTCACGAGCGTCCGGTAGGCGTAGGTCGAGTACAGGCCGCTGCTGGAGAGGATTGCCACCATCGCCAACAATAGGCCGATGCCGATGTACACCTTCACGCGGACCGGCCATTTCACCAACACGGCGGTCTCCTCAGACTGTGCCAAAACGTCGAAACTGCCTAGGGCCGCGGAGTCTATCAATTGTGGCCGCGTCGAGCAAGACAGATTGGGGGGCTTTGTAGAACGGAATTCATGCTGTGGCCTTTCCTACTTCAGGCAAATGGAATGAATTTCGTTCTACGTAGCGTCACCCCCGCCACTTGATTTGGAAGGAATTCTGGAGAATATTGCCGCTGCCCTCTTGCCAATTCCGCCACGTCTGGTACGATAATCGGAAACTGGTCAAAAGTTCACTCCTTAACCGATGGAGGTCTGATCGATGGCTGCTTCCCAAACCGTACCAACTGTCGTACCGGCGGGCACCGACGCGCAGCGTTGGTCGATGCCGGACGCCCTGGCCCTGCTGCGTCAATACTTCGGCTTTGCCGACTTCAAACCGGGGCAACGCGAGGTGGTCGGGCATCTGCTCGCCGGCAAATCGGCGGCGGCCGTCTTTCCCACCGGCGGCGGCAAGTCGCTCTGCTACCAGTTGCCGGCCCTGGTGCTGCCGGGCCTGACCTTGGTCGTCTCGCCGTTGATCGCCCTGATGAAGGACCAGATCGACGCCCTGGCCGCCCGCGGCATTGCTGCGCGACGGCTCGATTCGACCCTTGACCTGGACGAATACCGCAGCGCAATGGACGAGGTCCGCTCGGGCCGGCTGAAACTGCTGTACGTCGCCCCGGAACGGTTCGTCAACGAGCGATTCTGCGAGGTGATCCAGCGGACGGCGATCTCGCTGTTCGCTGTCGACGAGGCCCACTGTATTTCGGAATGGGGTCACAACTTCCGGCCCGATTATCTGCGGCTGGCCCGCTTTGCCCAACTCTTCCGGGCAGAGCGCGTGCTGGCGCTGACGGCCACCGCCACGCCCCAGGTGCTGGGCGATATCTGCCGTTTTTTCCGCATTGAGCTCGCTTGCGCCATCCGTACCGGTTTCTATCGGCCGAATCTCGCCTTGCTCGGCACGCCCGTCTCCGCGGCCCAGCGCGACGAGCAGTTCTTTGCCGCCCTGGCCCAGCACGAACCGGGGCCGACGATCGTCTACGTCACGCTGCAGCGCACGGCCGAAGAGCTGGCCCAGCGGCTGGTCAAGGCCGGGCTGGATGCCCGGCCTTACCATGCAGGCATGGCCGACGAGCAGCGGAAAGAGACCCAGGAGTGGTTCATCCAAGCGGAGCAGGGGATCGTTGTGGCCACGATCGCCTTCGGCATGGGCATCGACAAGGCCAATATCCGTTACGTCTATCACTATAATCCGGCCAAGAGCCTGGAGAACTACGCCCAGGAAGTCGGCCGCGCCGGCCGCGACGGCAAACCGGCGACGTGCGAGATGTTTTTCTGCCCCGACGACCTGAACGTGCTGGAAAACTTCGCCTACGGCGACACTCCGACGCAGTCGGCCGTGGCGGCGTTGGTCGACGAGGTCTTTCGCCAAGGCGACGATTTCGACGTCAGCATGTACGACCTTTCCAACGCCCACGACATACGAAATACGGTCGTCCGTACCCTGCTGACCTATCTGGAACTGTTGGGCCACATCGACGCCGGCACGCCCTTCTATGCCGAGTACCAGTTCAAGCCGCTGGTTTCGTCGGCCGAGATCCTCAGGAATTTCGAGGGCGAGCGAAAGACATTTCTGCAGAAGGTCCTGGCCCAGGCCCGCAAGGCCCAAACTTGGTTCCACATCGATTTGGACCAGGCGAGCCAGGCGATTGGGGCGCCGCGCGACCGCGTGGTGCGGGCGTTGGACTACCTGGCCGAGAAGAAGTGGCTGGAACTAAAAACCGCCGGCGTGCGGCAGCGCTATCATATTCGCAACCGGCCGAGCGATCTGCCGGCACTGGTCAAGTCGCTCTACGACCGCGTGTTGCATCGGGAATCTCGCGAAATCCAGCGGCTCCGGCAGGTTGCCCAGTGGGTCGAGCGGGATGGTTGCCAAGTGGCGGCATTGGGGGCCCATTTCGGCGACCCGCTGGATCGGCCCTGCGGCCATTGTTCCTGGTGTCGCCGTGGCGGCAAGCCGGCTGCGCTGCCAAGACGGCCGAAGGCCCAGATCGATCCGGCCCTTTGGTCGCAGGTTCGCAGTCTTTGCAGCCAGCACGGCAAGGAACTTGGCCACGCGCGATCGCTCGCCCGATTTCTCTGCGGCGTGAATTCGCCCTGGATGCTGAAGGCCAAACTACAGACGCATCCGCTTTTCGGGGCATTGGCTCACGTGCCCTTTGCTGAGGTTCTGGCGCAGGCGGGAGGCTGACGGCAGATTTTGTTCCCGTAGTGCTCAAAAACGGGCAGCGAATGACTCGTTTTGCACCACATTGCTGGCAGATGGACCATGCCGGAATTGAAGTCGTGGAGCAATTGAAACCCGCCATCGTCACCACTCGCGCTACGGTAAGAGAAAGCGAGGGGTTTTACGTGGCCGAGATGGGCAACACCAGACGTATCTTCCGGAGTGCCAGGTTAGGAAATATTTCCTGGGATGCGAAAATGTTACCGGCGTTTGAAGCTGCGCAGCACGGAGCAGCTTTATCCTGCCAACGGGTTATAAGTTTCTCCAATTCCCGGTCCAACCACTGGCTGAAGGCGACGTAGGGTGCAAGGCCAACGCGGATGGGAACATCCCAATGTTCGCGGGTCAAGGCCCCGGCAGGGGTTTCGGACTGCGGCTGCGTGTTCATGATCATTCCTTTCCTCCATCTTATACGAAAGACACTCGCCGTCTGTTTCAGTTCGCATGCAGATTTCGTTCCAATTGTCTTTCGGGAGTGGATTGGCAATCTGCCCGCAGGGGGGTGTTGTGGTGTTGGATAGGCTGGGCGGATGAGGGAATCCTCGTTCGACTCATTCACCGCCGTTTGACCTTGTTTGAATCGCGGGCGTGTGCCTATAATCCGAAATCCTGTCGTCGGCCGCGAAATCCGTGGAGCCGGATCATTTTGCAGAACCCTGCCTAGTGGAAGCTCGTATAGGTATCAGTGCTGCATGATCGGCAGACTCAAGTGGTGGAAAGGAAACGCTTGTGGTTGCCGCGCATCAGACTCGCCCGGGCTGAGGCCGCACAGGCGCTACAACTCGTGAAAGGGCGTTTTTTCGATAGGATTCGAGCGTTTGCGGATTCCCTGAATCCCCCGGCATTGAAGTCCGATGACAACGGAGCAGACAGAGAACCTCTTTTCAGCAGTCGATGCGAACTGCTCTGGAATTGGCCCGGGTTTGGACCGGGGCAGGGTGGTTGCGAAGGTTCTGGCAATGGAACCGCTCGTTGCGTCAAGGCGGATGGTGCGTGCGGCGCTGGTGGGAATAAGGTAGAATACAAGGAGAACTAGCAATGCAGATTTACGGCCCCGCACATGTCCATGGTCCTCAAGCGGTGAATGCCCCGCATACGACACGGGTCGCCGCCAGTTCCACGTCGCAAGTGGAGTCGCCGGGAATTCAAGACGAAGTCAACATCTCCGATGCCGCCCGCTTAGTCGAGCAGGCCAAGCAGGCCCCGGACATTCGCCAGGACCGCGTCCAGGCGATCCGCGCCAGATTGCCTCCGGCACCTACGACCCGACCGGCGCCAAGCTCGGCACGGCCGTCGACCGGCTGCTGGACGAGATCGGGTAGAGCCGAGACGTCGATCCTTGCGAAAGGGAAAGCGGGTGTCTGGCCTCATGTGTTGTTTCTTGATACAATACCTAGGAGTAGCCTGATGACATGGCTGCGCGTTTTCTGGGACCTGGAGCCGGGCGGAAACGCGGAGCACGTGGCCGATCATGGGTTAGACATGGACGAAGTCGAACATGTCTTGATGAATCCCAGTGAGCATCGCACGAGCCGTAGTAGTGGTCGTCCCATGGTTTTCGGGTACACGCCATCGGGTGAATACATCGCGGTCGTATACGAAGAGCTGGACGAAGACACCGTTTATCCTGCGACCGCTTTCCCGCTCGAGGATTGAATATGATCCCGGAAAGAATAACGAAGCAACTCGGGGACCGCGCCGAACGCGTCATGGGACGCCTGCCCGAAGAGAAGCGCCGAGCACGACCGGGCTATTGCCCAGGTCGAAGAGGAATTGCGCGACCGAATCAAGAGGGCGAGCCCTTCGCGGGTCGCGTTGATGAAATTGAAGCTGGCCCGTCTGCGCGAAGGGCTCAGCTTGGGCGAAATTGCCGAGAAGGCGGGAATCGACCGCGGTAATCTTAGCAAGTTGGAAAACAACGTCGACAACGTGGAAATTGAAACGCTGTCACGATTGGCCGACGTGCTCGGTTACGATGTCGTGTTGGACCTCCGTAAGCGATCGTAACAGCGTCGTTCTGAAGGGCGATCGGACGCATGCGGCAGGGCTGGTCTTCCTTTCCAACACAAATGAAGAACGGACGCAGTCCCGTCGCCTCCGCGGCGTGGAACACCGTCACGGGACTGGTGCCCGAGGCGACCACTCTGCCATCGGCGAAGCCGATCCACTGGCCTCGGTATTTATCGAGGAATTGGTTGCGGACGGCCCAGTATTCAGCCTCGTTCTTGCGGCAGTCGGGGTGAATTTGCCGGGCGATCTCGGGAGGAAGTTGGTCGACAATGCTCTTCATCGGTCACCTCGCGTGTGTTATGGAATCCAAGGTTTCCGGCGTTAAGACGTAAGATACTTGGCCATCGGTGCAGAAAAGCGGTTCGCCAGCTACTCGATTCGTCCGCTCAGGTGCTTTCACTGCCCATTTCTCTGAATTGATTACGTCGTCAAAAGGCCGAAAGCTAGCCGCATCATCCATTCCGTCTGCCAAGCCGTTATCGTGACTCCGACAGTGCTCAAGGCACGCGTCCACAAAAGCTCGGATGCGGCGGGTGCGGGGATCGGATTCGTTACCGTCGAGCCTCAGATCATAGTCGGCAAAGTGCGTCGTCTGATGCAGAAGGACATTGCGGAGTTCAGCGACAAGCACGTCACCGTAGAACAGGAGGTAAACGTTGTCGCTGCTCATCGTTTTCTTGCCCAACGGAAGAACCACCGTTCTCTAAACCCTTAGCTCCTCGTTGGCCTCCCCAGCCAACGGATATTTTCTCCGGATCGGCTCGATCTGTTCGGCAATGAACTCATCCACCTGCTGCGGTGCCCGGCCGATGAATTGGGCCGGCTCAAGCAGGCACGTCAGGTCGACCTTGGCGAATGCCGGATCGGCGGCGATACGGTCCATGAGGTCGTTACTGCCCCCTTCGTTCTTCACCACGGCGGCGGCCGTCAGGCTGTGCTGGCGGATCCGCTCGTGCAAGTCTTGCCGATCGCCGCCGGCGGCAACTGCGGCCATGAGGATGTTCTCCGTGGCCATGAAGGGCAACTCGGCCGCGAGATTGGCCCCGATCACGCGCGGGTAGACGACCAGCCCGGCGGTCACGTTCTGGCAGAGGATCAGCACGGCGTCGGTGGCCAGGAACGACTGCGGCAGCACCAACCGCCGGTTGGCGCTGTCATCGAGGGTGCGTTCCAGCCATTGCACGGCCGCGGTCGCCGCGGCACTGCTTTCCAGGCTGATCACGAAGCGGGCCAGCGAGCAGATCCGCTCGCTGCGCATCGGGTTCCGCTTATAGGCCATCGCCGACGAGCCGACCTGCTCCTTCTCGAAAGGCTCTTCAATCTCTTTGCGATGGGCCAGGAGCCGCAGATCGGTGGCCATTTTGTGCGCGCTTTGCGAAATGCCGGACAACACGGCCAGGACCTGCGCGTCGATCTTCCGCGGATAGGTCTGCCCGGTGACGGCATAGCTTTCCGCAAAGCCGATCTTGCGGCAGATCAGTTCGTCCAGCCGCCGGACCTTGGCATGATCGCCGTCGACCAGGGCCAGGAAGCTGGCCTGCGTGCCGGTCGTGCCCTTCGAGCCATGGGCCTTGAGGTTCGCCAGGCGGAACTCGATCTCGGCCAGGTCGAGCAGGAAGTCATAGGCCCAGAGGCAGGCCCGCTTGCCCACCGTCGTCGGCTGGGCCGGCTGGAAGTGCGTGAAGGCCAGGCAGGGCAGAGCCCGATACTGCTGGGCGAACTTCGCCAGGCCGTCGATCACGGCGACCAGCCGGCCGCGGACCATTTCCAAGGCCTCGCGCAACAGGATCAGATCGGTATTGTCGGTCACGTAGCAGCTTGTCGCGCCCAGATGGATGATCGGCCGGGCAGTCGGGCAAACGTCCCCGTAGGCATGCACGTGGGCCATCACGTCGTGCCGCAGTCGCCGTTCGTGCCGTTCGGCCGCCGCAAAATCGATGTCATCCACATGCTGCTTCAATTCGGCGATCTGTTCAGCAGTAATCGGCAAGCCCAGTTCTGCCTCCGCCTCGGCCAGGGCCACCCACAACTGCCGCCAGGTGCTGAACTTCCGCTGCGGGCTCCACAGTTCGCTCATTTGAGCCGAACGCATAGCGGGCAATCAAGGGGTTTTCATACTGGGTGTGCTGGTCGGACATGGTGGCAGTTGTGGGTTGTGGGGTATTACTCATGCACGTCGTGCTTGGGCTCGCCGAAGACCAGCCAACGGCCCGACTCCTTGCGGAGTTTGACGTTCATCGCCACGGGCCGGGAAATCTCGCCGGGATACGTGCCGCTGCGGTCGTTGCCACGGACCCAGACCGTGAACGTCGTCTCGGCCGTGGGCGGACTTGTTTGGTAGTTGAACTTCACGTCGAGGTTGCGGATCGTAAGTTCATGGAACTCGGCGACCGACAAAGCCCAACCGACCTTCCCCCGTGCCGCGTTGCCATCGGCGCCGGGGACGATGCATGATGCGTCGATCCGTTTCGGGTCGTTGGCCAGCAAACCGGCGGCCGCCGCTTCCAGCGTCTGCCGGATCCGCTTCGTATCGGTGAGCGTCCAACGTTCGATCAGCACGCCCAGCAGCACCAGCAGGGCCACGCCGCCCATCGCGACTAGCACAATTCCCCGGCCCGTGCGAAAGAGCGCGATCGCCAGTACCGTTTCCAGAACGAGACCGACGATCAGGATGGGCCAGGGGCTTTCAAGCATGGGGAGGTGCTTAGTGCTTAGAACTTAGTGCTTAGTCTAAGTTCTAAGTTCTAAGCTCTAAGTTCTAAGAGCTTCAATCTGATCACACTTTCACGGCCCCAATGGTCCGCCGGATGACGTCGCGCATCAGGTCGGCGGGGCCGTCGTGGCCGGTAAACAACTTGAACTGCAGACAGGCCTGGCGGACGAACATCTCGATTCCGGTAACGACCGAACAATTGCGGCTGCGGGCGTCCTTGATCAAGAGCGTGTTCTCGGGATTGTAGACGGCGTCGAAAACGACCATCGAAGGCCGCATGTGATGCTTCTCGTAGGGGCTTTCGTCGACGTTGGGGTGCATGCCCACCGGCGTGCTGTTGATGAGGATGTCGGGATTGGCGTTGTGCCGATCGGCCCAATCGATGGCCACGCAATCGAAGCGCTCGGCCATGGCTTCGGCCTTGCGGGGAGCGATGTCGCTCGACCAGCACGTGAGCCCCGCGGCAGACCAGGCCGTAGGTGATGGCCATGCCGGCCCCGCCGCAGCCCATCACCAGGGCCTTCTTGCCGGAAAGCGATCTTTCACCGGCGGTAGAAAGCTCCATGGCCTCTTCCAGGCTCGACATGGCGGCATGATAGTCGGTGTTATAACCGGCCCGCACCGCACCGTCGAGCACCACCGTGTTGGCCGCGCCGATGCCGCGGACCGCATCGTCAACCTTGGTGAGCTTCTTGATCACTTCTTCCTTGTGGGGAATGGTAATGCTCAAACCGCGAATGCCCAGCGTCCCGGCCTCGTCGATGAACTGGCCCAAGTCCTCGCGCGGCACGCGGAAGGGCACGTAGACCTTGTTCAAGCCGAGGTGGGCGAAAGCGGCGTTATGGATCAAAGGGCTGAGGCTGTGCCCGATCGGATCGGCCACGACGCCGTAGACCTCCGTTTGGGCGTTGATCTGTTCGTAGCGGTAGACCTGGGTCATGTGCTCGAAGCTGAGTTGGCCCGGCGCCAGGGCCCGTTCGTGATGGAACGTGGCATAGGTGTGCGGGGCCCCGAACTTGCCGGCCAGGATGCGGGTGGGCACGCCGATATCGCCCATCCCCAAGCCGATCGTGGGGACCTTGGCCTTGCGGACCATGTTGAGGATCCGCACATTGTCGCCGGGGTGGTTGACCATTGTCGAAATCTTGACGATGTCCGGATCGCACTTGGAAAGGCGGCGATGGATCTCCTCCAGGTTGTCGGGCGTCTTGCGGAAATCGTGGAAGCTGACGATCCGCTTCGTTTTTCCGAAGCGGGGAACGCTGGCGGCGATGTCGTCTTCCAGATCGATGAATTCGACGCCTTCGGCGATGGCCGTCCGCAAGAGGAGTTGCCGCTGCTCCTCGGAACCGGCCCACTTGCCGCCATCGGTGGGGCGGCGGCAGGAGATGACCACGCGGCACGGCCGATCGGTGATCAAGCGCCGGATGTTGACAGCCCCGCTGATGTAGTCCAACCGCAGTTCGACCAGCTTGGCCCCTTGCTCGGCAAGGTGCCGGTGTTCGGCGATCATGTGACGATGGCGGCCGCGGCCGATACTGACGCAAATCATGGAATCTCCTTTTCCTCCATTATATTCGTTTAAACTGTTTATCCAACTCCTCCCTCGTGAAAACTAGCTCCGTGGGCCGGCCGTGAGGGCAATGGTGCGAGTCATCCACGGTGTGCCGCTGCTCCAGCAGCGCGGCAATCTCCGCGGCCGTGAGCCGATCGCCGGCCTTGATCGCCGCCTTGCAGGCCACGGTGTGCAGCATGTCGTCCAGCAAGTCGCGGCGATCGGGCTGCCCGCCGCCGGAAACGAGCCGCTCCAACAAGGCATGCAGGATTTCACCGGGATTCATGTTCGCCAGCATCGCTGGGAAACCGGTGATCAGCACCGTGTCGCCGCCGAACGGTTCGATCCGCAGCCCGAGCTGGCCCAGCACGTCGCGGTGTTCCAGGGCGATGGCCGCCTCGGCAGGACTCAGGTCGACCGGTTCGGGCACGAGCAGATTCTGCGTCTCCAACGCCCCGGCATCGATCCGCGCGCGGAGCTGCTCGAAGAGGATCCGCTCGTGCAAGGCATGCTGATCGATGATCGTCACACCCTCACGGGTCTCGGTAATGAGGTAGCGATCGTGGATTTGCAAGGCCTGCGGCGGACGCACCGAGGCATGTTCCGCGATGGCCGTATACGCCGGGTCCCTGCGGACGAATCCTTCTTCCGGCGAAAACGGGCTCTCCTCGCTTGCGCTTCGGGCCCTATGGCGGGCCGGAGCAGGTCGAGGCGCGTAAGTTCCAGCGGCCGGCGCTCGGTTGCCATTTCAGACGAGTGAAACGAGTATTGCTTCAGCGGCGTACTGCGGGCCCATGGTTCGTCGCCGGCCGGTCCTGCTGAAGAGTCCGGTTGGTTCGGCTGCACGGGCTCGCCCGGACTCTGCCAGGCAGCGACCTTGCCCTTGGCCCAATCGACGAGCTCCTGCCGCAACTGGGCCGCCCGCGTCTCGTCGTGCCCGCCGCTGGGATCTTCGCAACCCGCAAGCCCACCCGCTGCGCTGGTACCCGGCCCGGGTGGCGCCTGGGCCTGCGTGGTCAAGTCGGTGGTGAGGAACTTGCTGCGGAGAGTGGAGAGCAATTGGCTATAGAGCCGGCCGCCATCGCGGAAGCGGACCTCCAGCTTCGTGGGATGGACGTTCACGTCGACCATGTCGGGCGGCATCTCGATCGAGAGAAAGGCGATGGCATAGCGTCCCACCATGAGCAGCCCGCGATAGGCCTCGGCGAGGGCGTGCTGCAAGGCATGGTCGCGGATGTGCCGGCCGTTGAGGAACAGGTACTGCATGCGGTTGTTGTTGCGGCTCTGGCTGGGATGGGCCACGCAACCGCTGATCCGCACGTCGCCGTCGCGGCTTTCGACGAAGATCAGCCGCTCGGCCAACTCGCGGCCGAAAAGCGTCGCAATCCGTTCGACCGGACTTTCGTCACCCGCAAGCGGGTACGCGGCAAGCGGGTGCCCTGGCAGGTCGAACACCTGCCGCTCGTTGTGCCGCAAGGTGAAATGGACCCGCGGCAGCGCCAGGGCGATCCGCGTGAAGGCCTCGCTGATGTGGCCGAACTCGGTCTGCGGCGTCCGCATGAACTTCCGCCGCACCGGCGTGTTGTAGAAGAGATTGTGGACCTCGACGGTCGTGCCCACAGGGCATCCGCAGGGCGCGACCTCGCCGGCAAGTCCGCCGGAGACTTCGATTTCCGCCCCCCCCTGGTTGGCCGCCGTGCGGCTGCGCATCACCAGCCGGCTGACCTCGCCGATCGAGGCTAGGGCTTCGCCGCGGAAGCCCAGCGTGCCGACGCGGAACAGGTCATCCGCCTCGGAGAGCTTGCTCGTGGCGTGGGGGGCGATGGCCAGCGGCAACTCTTCGGCGGGAATGCCGCCGCCGTTGTCGACGACCCGCATCAGGTCCAGTCCGCCGTTCTGGACGGCGACGTCGATCCGCGTCGCCCCGGCATCGACCGCGTTCTCCATCAGCTCCTTGATCACGCTCGCCGGCCGTTCGATGACCTCGCCGGCCGCGATCTTGTTGATCAGAGACTGGGAGAGACGACGGATAGGCATTACAGGATGAGGGATGAAAGATGTGTCCGTCCCGGAGGGACGTTTGATAATAGCCCAGCGATTTATTGCTGGGTTCGAGTGCTGACAGATACCATTAGTCCCGTAGGGACGACTGAAACTTAATCCTCGGAAAATGGGGCTGGAACGCCTTCCGCTCAGTCGTCCCTCCGGGACTACATGGCTTCTTGCGTTACGGCGACCCAGCGATAAATCGCTGGGCTATTCTCAACTGCCCCTCCGGGGCAAATCACAGGTTGCCGTTCACGATCAGAACCCAAATTCCTTGATCTTCCGGTACAGCGTCCTCTCCCCGATTCCCAACTTGCTGGCGGCCAACTCGCGGTTGCCGCCGGAAACCCGCAGGGTCTCGGAAATGAACATTTTCTCGACCTCTTCCAGCGTCCGGCCGACAAGCCCGACAAGCGAACAATCGCTCGGTTCGGCCGAAGACTCCGGCGGACCAGCCAACTCTTCGGGCAGGTCGTCGGCGTCCAACAGCCCGTCGTAATCGACCACGACCATGCTTTCGACCACGTTGCGAAGCTGGCGGACGTTGCCCGGCCACTGGAAGGTCAACAAGCCGATGCCGGGCTGCGGCCGACATTCCCCGGATCCGCTTGCCGTGCCGGGCGGCAAACTGCTTGAGGAAATAATCGATGAGCATGGGGATGTCCTGGCTCCGCTCGCGCAGGCTCGGCAGGCGGATGGTGACGACCTTCAGGCGGTGATACAAGTCGCTGCGGAACGTGCCGGCCTCGATGGCGTCTTCCAGGTTGCGGTTCGTGGCGGAAAGGATCCGCACGTTGACCTTGATCGGGTCGTTCGAGCCGACGCGGGTGATCTCGCCGTTCTCCAGCACCCTCAGGAGCTTGATCTGCGTGGCCAACGGCATGTCGCCGACCTCGTCGAGGAAGAGCGTGCCGCCGTGGGCGTATTCGAACTTGCCCACGCGGTCCGCCGAGGCATCGGTGAAGGCCCCCTTGATGTGGCCGAACAGTTCGCTCTCCAGAATGTTCTCGCTCAAGGCGGCACAGTTCAAGGCCACGAACGGCTTGTTCTTTCGCGGGCTGTTCTGGTGGACGGCCTGGGCGACGAGCTCCTTGCCGGTGCCGGTTTCGCCCTGGATGAGCAGCGTGGCGTTGGTGGGGGCGATGCGTTTCAGCCGCTCGATGATGTCGCGCATCTGGCGGCTGTCGCCGATCACGCCTTCGAAGCCGAATTTCTCGTCCAGCCGCCGATTCAGCTCGAGGTTCGTGCGCCGCAGCCGCGAACTGTCGACGGCCCGTTGCGTGGCGGCGCGAAGCTGGTTCATGTCCAGCGGCTTCGTCAGGTAGTTGAAGGCCCCTTTCTGCATGGCCTCGACCGCCGAAGGAATCGAACCGAAGCCGGTCAGCAGGATGACCTCGGTATCGGGCTGGGCATTCTTGGCCCGTTCGAGGATCTGCAGGCCGTCGACGTCGTTCATCTTCAAGTCGGTGAGAATGGCGTCGAAATCCCGCTCTTCGACCAGCCGGGCGCCTTCGCTGCCGGAAGTGGCCACGCAGCAGTGGAACCCGACCCGATCAAGACTCTCGGCCACGGTTTCGGCGTGGACCTGGTCGTTGTCGACGATGAGCACCTCGGCCGCTGGACCTGTGGAAGAAGGAGGAGCATCGGCCATGGGGTGAGCTAGTGCGGGACTCATGATAATGATCATATAGGAATGGCCGCAATCGGACCAGAACCCCCCGGATAATGGGGATTCCCGGAATCATGAAACCTTGTCCGCGTCGCCATGCTCCGTTCTTTCCGGCGGGAATTCGGTCTTTTTTCCCCCAGCAAGCGGAAAAAGCGCCACATTGGCCGGAAGAAATAGCCGAATGCCCCGAGTACACCCGCAATGATCACCTGGAGCAGGATGCTGCCGGAGGCAGGATCGATGTACGCGCAAAGCCCGCTGAACGTGCAAAACGAAAATTGAACCATGCCCTCATTCTACGGCGCGGGGCCGTCGCTTGGAAGCGTATCGAGTAGGTCCTTCTTGCCGAGAAGGACTAATGTGCCCAGACAATAGGAAGAACTCCGAAGTACTCAAAAGCGCGGCGCACAATAGTCCTTTCCGGCAGAAAGGACCTACTGACACGTTGCAGACCGGCCCGAGTTGCAATAGACTGGAAGGCCACGCGCCGATTTTCGCTTCTCAGTTCGCGGAGTTTTGGAATGCCCTACGAAACGACCTGCCCGAAAGGCCATCGACTCCAAGTCAGCGACGCCCATTTGGGGCAGCGGATCCAGTGCCCGGCGTGCAACGAGTCGTTCGTCGTTCCCGACGGCAGCCGGTCCCAGTCGCCGCCCCGCCGAGCAGATCGGGACGCTGGAAAATCTCCCCCGACTTGGCTTCGGATCTCGGCCGCCTTTCTCTTCTGGCCGGGCGGCCGATGGTGGCCATCGGTTTGGTCCTCGTGCTGCTTTCCAAAGGCTGCGACTCGATCAGCCACCGCGGCGTCGAGCGTGCGGAAGCGATGGCGCAACAAGCCCGTCGAGCAATTCGAGGACGTCGTCAAGGCCAAGGAACTTGCCATCCAACGCGAGATCGACGAAATCACCGCCGCGGGGAAGCCAAGCCCGACGACCAAAAGAAGATCGACGAACTGAAGAAACGCCTAGACCGAACTTGCCGCTTCCTCCGCCAAAGAACGCAAGGCCAAAGAGGCGGGCGAGTGGCGCGACTTGGAAATCGCCGCCCGCACGGCGAAGACCAACCACAAGATCAACGGCTATTGGCGCGAGTTGTTCTTCGTCTTCGCGGCGATCGTGCTTTCGCTGGGACTCTTGGTCGTCAGTTGGGGCGCCGAAGGGGCCGAACGCTGGATCACCTTGATGATGCTGGCCATCATCACGTTCAGCCTGTTCGTCGGCGGGCTTGCCTGGACTGCCATCCCGCGATAACGAACAGACGCCATTCCGCGATAACGAACAGTTACTTGGCCAACGCGTCGTCTTCTTGCCCGCAGCCGCAACAATCGGCCCAATCGAAGCCGGTTTCCCGGCGTACGCGATGGTCGAAGTCGCCCAGCAGGCCGCCGATCACGTCCCACGTGCTTTGGCGGCGGATTTCGATGTCGCCCTGGCGATTGACGCGGATCATGCTCTCGTCGGTCACGCCGATCTGCCCTAGTTCAATGGCCTGGAGTTCATCCTCGCTGACGATGCGTTTCAGGGTCTTGCCCGACATTTCAATAAAGTGCATAGTTCTTCCTTCCTTGTCCAATCCGCTTACATCTTAATAAATGTCCGGCCCCAGGTCAAACGGGTGCCATTTGGAGTGCGGTGCGCGTACCATGCGTGCCTGGTCGTCGCCACTTTGGTGTTACAGTTTTGCAGCTTTGCATGTACCACCTTTGCCACTACGGCACTTTTCATGCAAGCGGACTTTGATCGGGGGATAAATCGGCAGAAAAGCCTCGCAAAGCTCGGCAAAGCGGCGATGACCTAGCTGCGCTCGGTGCCCGCGCCGCACTCCAAACCGCGCACGGCTGCGCAGAGGCGGAGCATTTCCTCCGGCCCCAGCCGCTCGGCCCGCAGCATCGGCTCCAGCCCCAGTCCGGCCAGTAGCTCGTCGACCTGGACCTTGCTGAACTGCTTCCGGGCACTGAGCAGTTCGCTGCGCAGCACTTTGCGGCGATGGCAGAACATCGATCGCACGAAGTCGTGGAAGAAAGCCCGATCGGGCATCTCACAAAGACCGGGCGCTGCCGGAGCGTTTCGTCAAGGGTGATCTGCACGAAGGCCGACGAGACCCTGGGACGCGGCCAGAAGACCGACGGCGGCAGCACGCGGACGATCTACGCGCGGCACTGGCTCTGAATCCAGATGGCCAGGGCGCCGTAGTCCTTCACTCCCGGCCGGGCGACGATCCGATCGGCCACCTCCTTCTGCACCGTGATGGTCATCGTACATGGCGGACGGTCCAGGGCGAGCAAGTTCGAGATCAACGGCGTGGCTATGTTATAAGGCAGGTTGGCCACGAGTTTCAATCGCCGTGCAGGGACCGGCCTCCAACTGCCGCTGAAGCGCTTCGAGCACGGCCGGCTCGATCCGGCTCTTGGTCTTCAGCACGTCGGTGTGCAAGAGGGTCACGTTGGAGCAGTGGAACAGTTCCTCGCCGGCCAGTTGGTGCAAATTGCGATCGACTTCCACGCTCACCACCGCGGCCGCCAAGGGGGCCATCTGCATCGTCAGACCGCCGGTGCCGGTGCCCACCTCCAGAACGACGTCGTCGGGCCCGACCTGGGCCGTTTCCAGCAGCACCCGCTGCAAGTTCATGTCGATCAGGAAGTTCTGGCCCAAGTCGGTCCGCGGCTCGATCCCGGCCTGCTGGAAACGCTGCTGCAGGAACGAAAGCGTCTGCTTGTCGGATTCCAATTTTCAATCCTCCGTCTTCAATCCGGGCTCCAGTCCTGCGACTCGACCAGTCGCTGCACGTACTTCGCCAAGATATCGGTCTCCAGATTCACCTTGCCGCCGACGGCCAGCGTGCCGAGCGTCGTCACCGCGAGCGTGAAGGGAATCAGGGCTACGCTGAAGCGGTCGGGCTCGCTGCCGACGATCGTCAGGCTCACGCCGTCAACGGCGATCGAGCCTTTGCAGGCCATCTGCCGGGCCAAGGCCCGCGGCACCGCGAACCAGAAGGTGGACCAGTCGCCCGAAGTCGATCCGCTCCAGGAGCGTGCCGACGCCGTCGATATGGCCGCTGACAAAATGCCCTCCCAGCCGCGCATTGACGGCCAGCGACCGCTCCAGGTTCACGGGACTTCCCGGCTGCAAATCGCCCAGGTTCGTGCGGGCGAGCGTCTCCGGACCGGCCTGGAAGGCAAAAGTTTCGCCATCCACCGCCACCACGGTCAGGCAGCAACCGTTCACGCAAATGCTGTCGGCGACAGCCGTTTCCGCGGCAATCCTGGGTTCACGAATAATCAACCAGCAACCGGGCGGCTCCGCACGGATCTCGCTCACGGTGCCCAGGGCTTCAACGATGCCTGAAAACATTATGTTCCTCAGAAGATGCTTTCCTCTTGGTGTCGCCTTTGCACGACTTTCTCCCACACATAGCGTAACGGGCCGTAGAGGACGAAGGTCACGCAAACGATCGAGACGGCCCAGTCGCGAAAGATCATGACGGCCACGATGCTGAAAATAATGCCAACCAGGTGACGCAGCGTTCGCTGTCCGCGGAAGACCTGGTTGACGACGTGGGGATAAGGAACTCGCGAGACCATCAAACTGGCAGCCAGGAGGGCGAAGAACGGCAGCGCAAACTGCAAGCCGACATCGAACTGCCGCGCCAGCGGATTGTCTTGGACACGGAGCGTATCGAACATGATGGCAAACCCGGCCACGCTCGCCGCCGCCGCCGGACTGGGCAGGCCGCGAAAGCTCATGTGGTCGTCCTCGTCGCTGCTCTCCACGTTGAAGCGTGCCAGCCGCAGCGATGCGCAGACCGCGTAAGAGGCGGCAATCACCCACACCGCTTGCTTATGCCAAAAGGAAAACTGCGGGCACATCTTCACCAGCAAGAACGCCGGGGCCACCCCGAAGGACACCATGTCGCAAAGGCTGTCCAACTCGGCCCCGAATTCACTGGCCGACTTCGATAGCCGGGCGATATAGCCGTCCAGCGCATCGAAGACCATCGCCAGGAAAATCAGCCATGCGCTGTACACGCAGTTGCCGGGATCGCTCGCCAAGGTTTGGATAACGCCTTCCGGCGATTCGGTGGGCGTCTGTACCCGCGACGCAATCACGATCGCAAAGAACCCGCATACCAGGTTCCCCAGCGTGAACATCGTCGGCAGGATGGCGAAAGTACGGATGGGACGCATGGGGGGAAAGTTCTTAGTGCTTAGTGCTTAGCCCTTAGTGCTTAGCTCTAAGAACTAAGTTCTAAGTTCTTTTTTTCCTTGTATTCCGCGACGACCGTTACCCCGGCTTTCACCTTCTGCCCGACGCGGACTTTCACGTCCAGTCCGTCCTCCGCAGGCAGGATCAGTTCCGTCCGCGAACCGAGCTTGATCATACCGAATGCATGCCCCCGCGGGACCACTTCGCCAGGCCGCAAGTCGCAAACGATCCGCCGTGCGATCGCACCGGAAATCTGCCGCACTACCAGTCGCCGGTGTGGCGGCGACTGTTCCTCAAGGGCGATCCATAAGCTCTCGTTCCGCAAGGCGCTTTCCGGCCGCAAGGCGTTGAGGAACTCGCCGGGCGAGTAGCGCAGGGCAATCACCCGCGCGGCCACCGGAGAACGGTTTAAGTGTACGTTAAAAATCGATAAAAAGATACCAATCCGCACGGCCCGGCCGCCCACGAAATCGTCGTGCTCCAACTCGGTGATCTCGGCAATCGTGCCATCCGCCGGCGAAACCCATAGGCCCGGCGCCTGCGGCACGCGACGGCGTGGGCTGCGGAAGAAAAAAACGATTAACCCCAGCCCCCCCGCCGGTAGAAACGTAATATACCACCACGGCGATGCAGCGACCAAGATTGTCAAAATCAAGAGCGGTCCGCCCATGAGGAGCAATTCGGCCGCACCCCACGGCGCCAGGGGGATCGACTGCCGCCAGCGGAATGGATCGTCGGCCTCTGCCCAGCCGCAACAGCAAACGTTCCGGCAATATTTCAGGTCTCGCGAATCGATGACCTCGTGCGGGGCGCCGCGGCAATCGCCCTGCCGCAGTTTGGCCATCCTTCTCACATAGCCAGGCCAAAGATGCGTCAACCACCACCGCCGCCAACGTCCCCAGGCAAGCTCGATCCGATAGCAGACACCACCCCCCGGTTGCACGCTCCGAATATTTTCCGGCAGCGGCAGCGGCTCGGCCCTGGTTATTACTCTTGGTCCACGATGGCTATCGTTCATGAAGCGAATTCCTGCATTCCCCCCATAATACCCGGCCCGGACCGAAGACGGAAGGAGGAAGGGGTAGGGTGGGACCAGATCCGAGGTACCCGGTACTCGGGGTCGGCGAGTCGCAGGCCCACCATGGTCTGCTGGGACCTTTTCTTCCCTCGAAGGCCAAACAGTCGCCATCTTTCTCGAAAAGCGCGGCTGCGGCCAACGCCTCGATTGAGAACGTGGTACACCAATCCGCCGGGAAAATTCCGCGATGCACGTGCCATGCATATCTTTTGCCCGAATTACCCAGCCTTGTCAAATTTGGTCGCTGGCACCTTTTCCTCTCCAGCCTTGTCAAATTTGGTCGCTGGCACCTTTTCCTCTCGGCGGCAACGGGTCCGCGAATTGCAAATCTACCTTCGCACCGACCACTGCAATACGTATTGGTCCGTCACCTCCCCTGGGGTATGAACCCCGGAACGCCCGTATCCACCACCCTATTGAACCGAACCCGAGTCGTGATTCCCTCGCTGATTTGTTCCATGGCCTCCTCAGGAAGGGCGGAGACTGCAAAATTTTCCTTAATGCGGCTGGGGGTCGTCGATGTGGTCAAGAGGGCTGTTCCGCGCTGGATGGCCCAGGCGAGCAAGACCTGCGCCGGGGTTTTTTCGACTCGCTTGGCGATAGCGGTAATGACAGGATCTTCCAGCAACTTGGGCTCGCTGCCATGCCCCAGCGCTGCGAACGCCTGGAACACGATGCCATGTTTTCTGCAACAGTCCAAAAGGTCCCACTGCGGGAGATACGGATGGGATTCGACGTGAACAACTGCGGGCTTGATCCTCCCTGCCTCAAAGATCTCTTGCGTCTGGCCCAGGCCGACGTTGGATAATCCGATGGCCTTGCACTTGCCCTCGTCCACCAGGCGCTCGAGCGCCCTCCACGTATCCAGCAGCGTCACCCCTTGGTCATAGATCACGTTGCCGCTGGCATCCCTCGGGTCTTGCTCGTCTCCCGGTTGGAAGGCAAAGGGGGTATGGATGAGATAGAGATCGACGTAGTCGAGTTGGAGTTTCTTGAGACTGGCCTCGAAGGCGGGCTTGACGCGTTCCGGACGATGGTTGTTATTCCAGAGCTTCGTGGCGATAAACACTTCCTCTCGCTTGATCTTCCCCGCCTGGAACACATCTTGGATCGCTTTGCCGACCTCCTTTTCATTTCGGTACCGTTCGGAAGCGTCGAGCTGGCGAAATCCTGCCTCCAGCGCCGCCTTGGTCGCGACTCCGGTCGCGATGGGGTCGGGAATGAGCGTGCCAAAACCGAGCGCCGGGATTTCATCGTGGCCGTTGTTCAGGGGCATTCGGATGTCGTGAAGAGCGGGGGGACTTTCGATTTCGATTGTTGTGGACATGATCTACAACTCCCATATCTTTGAGCGACAAAAAGGTCAGCAGTCATAAAGAGACCGCCGATCGCCAGGCGGTCGTGGCTTCATGGTGCTGGATCGGCTGGCAACGCCCGGCCGGGGCTCGAAAAGCGATCCCAAAGCGGTTCCAGCCGTTAACTGAGATGACAGTGAGCCTTACACGCCCCGGTTTCTAAAACGTCAATCGGGCGGCACACGGCTGCGCCACCCCCCGTCGAAGGGAATTGTATGATCGGGGGATTTAAGAGACAACGTTCCTACGAATTGCGGAGTTCGGCCTCGAGATCCATGGCACCGTGCAAGATCCGCACAATTTCAATCGCCGTGGGATGTTCGATATTAAAAATCAGGTGGTTTGGGAACCCCTTGACGCGGCAGACTCGCAATTCTGCAAGCTCGGGAATATCGGAAATAAACCTGCCGCCCATGCTCGGAAATTCAGCCAAGTAGTTTAGCGTCGCTTCCGTTTGCAGAAGGAAACGAACTGCCGCATCGAGACTTTGCTTGGCGAGCTAGTCGGCAATGGCCTCAGCGTCCGTCGCCGCCTTGATTCGCCGCAATACTTTTACAGCCACGGGCTAACCTTCTTGATGGCGTTGGATCACGCGCTGTCGAATCTCCGTCCATTCTTGGCTCGTCCATTCCTCAGCGGGGCCACTCTGCAGCCCCTCGATGAGTGCGGCTTCAATTGACGAACGGCTCCGCCGGGCTGCACCGACCAGAGCCACGATATACTCGTTCGCGCTGGCAAACTGCCCAGTTTGGATCTTGGCGTCGATGAAGTCCTGTAGATCGCTCGGCAGTTCTAGGGGAATTGTTGCCATTTCTTGAAATCCTTATTTTCCATACCGATTCGCGCCGCCAGCAAGATTTTCACAAAGCCGCCTTGTTGGCCCACATAGACATTATACCGTGTATTTCGCCTCGCCACATATCCCCGCCGCGAAGGAAGATTTGCCGGCGTAGCGACGAAGCATTTCGGCTGCGCCGGGTGGGTGGCTCCCGGGCACGCGAAGCAATGCCTTGAGGCGGGCGGCAGCAGCGTGCCTGGCGCGGCGGCGATTTGCATACCCAATGGTAGCGATCGCCAAGGCCCTGGGATTCAAGGGGCACGGCGGCGTCCGGACCGCCGTGGCCCGCGTCGAAGCGGCCCGGAAACGTCTGAGCAAACGCTTGCTATCCTGGAGAAGCACCCTGCTAATATCTGGAGTCGGCCTGACCGAAAGCCTCCCTCTATCCTCCGCTAGAAACTCGCGAGCGTCGCGGCATGACCAGAAATTATCGGTTACCTCCTATGCGGTCAATGGAAAAGACTTCCGAATCCCTTGTTTTCTTTTCTTCGTTCTTCCGGTGTTTCGCGCTGACTACGAAGGCGTCCGCTTGCGGAGCTTCTCCTGCAAATCGCTCGTCATAGATTGAAGCTGCTCCAAGGTGAACGCGCGCAACTCGTCTTCCTCAGCAACAGGCACGCCAGCCAGCCCCTGGAGGGTTCGGATCATTCTGATCTCACCCTTGATCTCGCCTTCGATCTTGCCTTCGATCTTGCCTTTGCGTCGGCGGCGTCAATTTCCCACTTCCGGTCGCGAATCGCTTTCTCTCGTGCGTCGTACATAGTTTCTGTTGCGGAAGCGGCGCGAGCTAATTTCGCAAGGTGGCCTTGACGAAAAAAGACGCACCCTTATCCTCATGGTTTATTGTTTCACGAAAGACCAGAGGAGGATAAAGATGCGTCGGAAAAAGGAAGCCGTGCTCAGTTTTGAATCGAAGGATGACGGGTTGCCCAAGGTCGTACGTGATTATCGTGCCCGATATCGGGCCATTAGTCAAGTGCTGGACGCCAAATCCGACATCCTTTCGGCGGTGCATGCGGATCTGCAGAAGCTGTCCCAGGGTGGCAAGGAGGGCCGCGAAGGCGATTACACATCGGAGAACATCCTGCGGGCCCTGGTTGTGCAGCACCTCGAAGGACTGCCCTTCCGCAATGTGATCATCCGCATCGGCAGCGATCCGTTTCTACAGGACTTCCTGCGGATGCGGAAGAAGGCCGTGATGGACTTCACCTTCCTCGACAAGTGCTTTCTGGCCATCCGTCCCCAGACTTGGAAACGGGTCAACGAATTGCTGGGCCAGTACGGCGTTGCCCAGGGAGCGGTGAGCACGCAGGTCATTCGTACCGACACCACTGCCGTGGAATCGAATATCCATTATCCCACGGACTCGTCGCTTCTCTGGGACACCTGGCGGGTGGCATCGCGGCTGTTGAAACGGGCAAGAGAGATTGCCCCGGAGAGTTGCCCGCACCGCTTCCATGACCGTAAGATCAAGCGGCTGCACCTTTACATTACCCGCTACATGCCCAGCAAGTCGAAGTCTCGCCAGCGGAAGGTGAAGAGTTCCTTTGCCACGCTCATCGAGCGGACCGCTTGGATCGTGGCGATTGCCAGGGAATTCTGCACTTTTGTGACCACCCAGGGCACGACGGCTCTGGCCGGCGTAGCCTTGGAAC
>CAVRDP010000003.1:0-258494 GCA_963719885.1 uncultured Planctomycetia bacterium
ATCGCCGAACTTGATATACACGAAGTGCATGAGCATTACCTAAAACGCGAGAGCGTCCACATGGCGCTTCGTCGATCGTTCCATGCCGGTGCTGTCCACGACTACGTGACGCTTGCTCTCGGGATCACTAACCCCGACGGTAACTACAGTGCGGCGGAGCACGGACTCGGCCCAAGAATTCTGTTTGAGTCCAACGAGGATGCCGTATTCGATCTAGCCAAAGAAATCGACGATTGTCCGAACGCACACCATCTCCCGGAACTGATTTACGCGCATAAAATACCTCACCTAAAGATAAGCGTGGGCTCGGAAATCGCCATGATGCTAAAGCCGAATGTCCACTGGGTCGGCAATGTTCGAACGATTTGGTCGCACCTGTGCCTCAAGCATGACGGCAATACGAGCCGAGCGAATGACGAGCTTGCCCTGTACCGTGATAGCGAGCGGGATTCGGAAATGGAATACAAGATTTGGCGGGACGTGTACCTCGCCCTTGAGCAAAGCCTCTTGACTCTCGGCCGCCTTGCCTCCGAGGCCGACGTTAATCAAGGCGTTACTCCAGGCCCACTCCGCTTCATTTGGGCGGACGCCATCGCGGACTCCCTCTACAATCGGTTCGCTGAGGGGCGCAAATGGGGTAAGCACGAAAATTGACGGCAACGCTCCTAGTCCAGAAACGGTTTATTTGCCCTTTTCATGCCGCGCGTAGGCTCAATTCAATTCCATTCAATTCCGATCGAAGACGCGGTGCGCGACGCATGGGAAAAACGTACGGGAGACGGCAATCGCCGATAAGCAATGAAACGGTTTGAACGGCTGTCAGATCTGTATGTCAAGCGGCTAATGCCGCCGAATTGGCAAGCTTTTGACGATGACGATGGTGGTCTATGGGCATCGCTGCGCGTGTTCCTAGGCGGTTATGCCTACGAGAGACAAGGATCATCGCCCGACTATTCCTCGGTTGCGCGTGACGTCATACAAGAACTACAATCAGAGCCGTTCGATGAATGCATTGCCTCAACGGCGTGGCACAAGTTCAAGCAGAAGCTGAAAAACAAGAACGTGAACCCAGCCCTCAACCCGCTTGCCCCGGAGGGCACTAAATACCATTGGAAGTCGGGTGGCGAGAAGACGACCAAGAAAGTTTCCGCTGTGGAGTTCGCGGCAGGACTGCTGCCTAAACCGCTTGCTGCTTGGGCGCGTGATGAAATTAAGGGTGGCGGCCTAAAAAAGGTCCATGCACAACTGACGACGATTAACGGTGTCGGCCCGAAGATCGCATCGCTCTTTCTCCGCGACCTGGCAGTCTGGTATTACTTGGTACCCACACTGGATAGGCACGTTCGATCTTGCAGAGACGTTCTGCGTGCACATTCCTTGGTACCCACACCGAGGGACTTGCTTCAGCCGATCGATACTTGGGAGGCATTTGTCGCCAGCGAAATGGGCCGGGTTAAGGAATCAGATCATCCTAAATGTGCTGACTATATTCTGAAGAAGAGCCAGGTGCCAGAATGTGCAAACCAGGGGATCTGGTATTTTTGTACCCAGGTTGCATTCTCGTCGGCAGCAACTCGCAGGCCGCTTTATGCAGCCGTAGCATGCTGTGCATCTTTGCCATATAGACGCGACTGTTCTGTCGTAACACGGTAGGTGATGAACTGATCCCAGAGGTCGTTGAGGTAGATGGCTCGCAGCGAGAGGATTGCTTGAGCCCCTTCCAACTCCCAACGCATCCCGGCGCGCTCCATGCGGTCCTTCACCAGGTGCTTGCAGGCGCCTTCCGCCACGCCACTGGCAATCGGGTAGCCTGCCGCCAAGTATTCGTCATAGCGCATGTGTTCCTGGTTGTTTTCATAGTACGTAATCGCGGACTCCACGGTGGTCTTGTTCGCCCCCTTCAGCTTGTAGGCCTTCACCAAGGGACGGAGGTTGCGCAGCACGTAACCGACCTTGCCTTGCAGCAGCATGCGCAGATGATGCGTCACGAATTCTCCCGCCTCCGCACTCTCCTCCGCATACAGGCAATGGGCCACCTCCCAGAGCCGTTTCAACGCGTGGAACAGGTCCAGAATCCATATGGCCTCGGGAAACCATTCTGCCGCCAACTTCCACAACTGGCGTTCCCCATCCATGACACAGATGCACGGCTTCTTGTTTGCCGGGTCCCGCCGACAACACTCCATAAGAATCTCGAAGAACAACATCGGTGCGGCGGCCAACACCTCCCCTTCCTTAAACCGGGTCATCTCTGCCCACACATGCTTGTGTTGCGGTTCGGGCCGCTCCCGGGCACGCTTTCGCCGACGCACCTCGTCGATCACGTCTTCGGCAGTACGAGGGAAGCGGGCTTGGGTGTAAACCGATCCCACATACGCCATCTGTTTTTTCCCGGGGCGCTCCCCGCTGCTTTTCTCTTGCCCCGCCAAACGCTCGACCGGAGGCGAAGAAGGCGCCTCTTCCTCGACAGCCGTGATTCCTGCCGTTTCCGCGCCTGCGGCATTTCCTCCCTTTTCTCCCACCCCAGCTTCAGACTCTGCTCGCAACCGCGCCGCCAACGTCCGCCGCATGGGCACACCCTTGCCATCGGCCGTTATCACCAGCAGTTCCTCCTCTTCTTCGGCAGGAGGAACCGCTTCGCCGCGAAAGTCGTCCACGTACTGCGACATCTCGCGACTCATGTGCTCCGCCGTGCGAACACTCACCGTGGTCCCCAACCAGGCACGGAGCGACTCCACCGATCCCCCAAAGGCGTCCTGGATGCACAACCGCTGCAACCAGTCCTCCAGCACATAGGAATTCTCTCCAGCGGGCAATCCCAAGGTCGCGTCCAGGGGCGACCATCCAATCGCTTGGCCTTCCCGAGTCCCGTAGACTCGGCGGCCGATCAGCAATTCCCCGAAAATCGACAAGTACCGCTTCTCATGCGGCTCGGGCAGGCGCGCCAACGTCTCCCCTTCCCGTTCTACGGTCTCTCCCCGATCCCCATCCCCATGGGCCTCCACGAAGGACCGTAAAAACTCCAGGCACATGGTCATAGCTCGCGGAAACATCCCGCGTTCCACTTCGTCGAGGCGTCGCCCTTCGCTCAGCGCTTGCTTCAAAAACTCGTGCATCCGCTCAAATTGCTCTTGGGCCTTGAAAATATCCAGTTCTTTTGTTGAAATCATAGTTGGACCTCTGCTAGCAGAATTTGTGGAAACATGAATTACTCACCTGTTAGCATGAGGTCTTTTTCTTCTGCTATCAAGCCCTCCTCCCCCGCCGTAAGTCCTTGTCCTACAATGCTCTTAGCGCTAGAGGAAGGCGAGTCACTGCCTTCTCGTCGCGATACCTGGTAAGTCGAAGCCTTACAGAGGAAAAATACTTTAACGACCTCGTTCAGGAGCACCTTGAGCGGTTGCAGGCCGACGCAGACGCGGCAAGAGCATTCAAGACAGAGGCAATCACGGTACGAGAGTGAAAAAGGAGGAGAAAACGAGCGGAAAAACGGACATGGCTAATATTTCCACGCAACATCAGTCATGTCCGTTTTCACCCCGCGCGTATCCGATTAGCGATAAGTCCGAGGGTGCCCACGGCGAGAAAGGAGAATAAGAGCGCCAGCGAACTCGGCTCCGGAACAGCGTTCGTTACGGCAATTCCAGACGGACCACTCAACCCCGAGACCAGCGAAGCATTCACAGTTCCTCCCGACGTGGTGTATTCGCCGATCGTGCCGTTGCCGGAATTCTCGACAAAGAGGTCTGATCCGGACGCGGCAATGCCAATCGGAGCATTCAGCCCCGAGACCAGGGAGGCGTTAACCGTTTCTCCCGTCGTGCTGTATTCGCCAATCGTGCCTGGGTTAAGATTCGGGACAAAAAGGTCCGGTCCGGAAAGAACAAGGCCCCACGGATTAGTCAACCCCGACACCAGGGAAGGGTTCACCGTTCCTCCCGACGTCGTGTATTCGCCAATCGTGTTGTAGTAGTCGTTCGTTACAAATAGGTTCGATCCGGACACGGCGATAGCAACCGGATTACTCAATCCCGAGATCAGCGACGCGTTCACCGTTCCTCCCGACGTGGTGTATTCGCCGACCGTGCCGGCACCAGGTCCGCCGTCGATGCCTTCGTTCACGACAAACAGGTCCGATCCAGACACGGCAATGCTAAACGGAACATTCAACCCCGAGACGAGCGACGCGTTCACCGTTCCTCCCAACGTCGTGTATTCCCCGATCGTGCCGGCGTCAAAACTCGTGACAAACACGTTCGATCCGGATACGGCAATTCCAGTCGGAGTATTCAACCCCGAGATCAGCGAGGCGTTCACCGTTCCTCCCGACGTGGTGTATTCGCCAATCGTGCCGTTGTTTTGATTCGCGACAAAGATGCTCTGTCCGCGTAAGGTCGCTGACGAGAGTGCCGTTCCCAATGACAGGACCAATGCCAGGACCGAAATGTTGCGTAGCATAAACCAACGCATTTTTCTGCCTTTCCGCTTCTGGTATCGCACCCAACCCGACGGTACTCCCGTCGCGGTCTGGTACGCGTGCCTTGATTCCCCTAGTCTGCTCCGCGGTCCGGGGGTTGTCAACAAACGCTGGGTGTACGATCAGTGGAGGGTCTTAGGAAGATCGTGCATACCCAGGGCGGGGAACCTTGACCTGATCCGCCGAAACTAGCGTAAGCCACGGTCGGCAATCTTGCCCTTTCGCTGCCGATGGGGTACGATACGGTGAGTTTCGGCCTCCGCAATACAAGAGGTGTTCCGCAATTGGTCGATCCCGTGAGTGAAAAGGGGCCATAACGAACTCCCAAATCGTTCCGCGCGGTTTTTCGCCCCGTCGCCGAAGCGCATTTTCGAAGACGTCGTCTTCCCCGAGCCGAGATGGCGGTGGTAGAATAATAGAGGAGTGACAGGCATGAACGAACAAACTGCCGCGACGAATCCAGGTTCTCAAACGGGAGCCTTTTCCCTGCGGGCCAATCCACGGCGATTCGATCCCTTTGTGCGCCGCTTCTATCGCTTGGCGGCCCTATGGAAGACCGAAACGGACCACGTCACGAACCTCACGGAAAAATGCAATCACGCGGCGTACCGTGCGATACTGCACCCGGTGTTCGCCGTCCACCAATGGCCACCCACCTCAAACGGTAGCGGGATCGACCACTGCAACACCCGGCCCAAATCCTGCCATTGGAACGAAGTCCGAGACATTCAGTGTCAATAGATGTGTCACCGCATGAACGTGACAGACGCCAACAAGGCGGGCATCATGGACCTGCTTTCCGATTACGCCCAGCGCAACAACGAGAGCCTTCCAGGCAGGATAGATGGCCGCGGTGTCCGCAAGAAGAGGAAACGCCGTCTCGAACCCGGCGGCCTGCGCCTCTGCGTCCACGGCCGACAGGCCCAGGCCATTCTGGGCTTTCGGGCGCATGGCCATACTGCGGAATTCGATCAGGACTTGCGGCGTGACGTGCAGCACCTCGCCGCGACGGTGCAATTCCACCACGGCCCGGGCAACAACGGCATACTGCGCATCAGCGATGTTCGCGAGGCGAGCCAGAATGTTTGTGTCGATCAAGTAGGCCATTACTCGTAGATCGCCTCCCTGCTAACGGCCCAATCGGGTAGAGATACCCCGCAATCCCTCGCCAGCCCGAGTAGCTGTTTTTCCCACTCATCGCGCGCTTGTAACGGTGTGGCGGCGAGGAATCGCTCGCGCAAGGCATTGAGGGCCAAGACCTCGGGGGCCAGGCCCTGCTTGTGTGCCAAGTCGTTCAGGGTGGATTCAAGATCGGGTCCGATAGTAATCACCATGGCCGCCCCTCCTTTCTGTCTCTGAAAAAGATAGCCTCGATTGCGGGCCGCTGCTTGCGGATTTCGCCGCCCGCGGACGACTCGAAATTGACCCACCAAACATTACCGCGCCGCATCGTAGGCGTCCCCCAACGTGGCCTCGGCCCACTCGTGGGCGTCGGCTTCGCGGGCCTCGTCCGCAGCCATCTCGCGATAGGCGGGATCCAGGCCGGCCTCGGTTGCCCGGCCTTCCTGCAAGGAGCGAGACCGCTGCCGGAAGAGATGTTCCTTGACGGCCTGACCGACGATTTCATTCTGCGAACGTCCCTCTTGACGAACGAAATCGTCCAACGCCTGTAGGACGTTCAGGAGGAAGTGTGACCGTAATTGACTGCTCCATAATCGTCGTGCCTTTCCGTTGATTACCTATCATTCAAGGATACCGCGCGGGTGCTGTGAAGGCAACTTTCTTGGAGAAAAGGTCTGAGAGAAAAGAATTTCAGGCCAAGACTTGCCGGAGCCATGATCGCCAGACCTGACCCAGCGGCGGCAGTTCCGCCCCGTTTTCCGCCCCCGGACACGGCGCCGGTCGAGCGCGTCACCGAAGCCGATTTTCAAAAAGGTCATCTTCCCCGAGCCGAGATGGCGGTGGTAGAATAATAGAGGAGTAACTGGCATGAATGAACAAACTGCCGCGACGAATCCAGGTTCTCAAGCCGGAGCTATTCCCCTGTGGAACAATCCGCGGCGATTCGATCCCTTTGTGCGCCGCTTCTATCGCTTGGCGGCCGCATGGAAGACCGAAACGCGCCACCTCTCGAACCTCACCGGAACGCACAAAAAGGGTCACGAGCGCACAAAAAGGGTCACACGAGCGCACAAAAAGTTAGAACGACCACGTAAATCGTTCTGACCCATTTCGCTACTATTTCGCTACTCCTTTCAAGGCAGTTTCCGTTGTCGGCCACGGATGCCTATCACGCATGCCGGGCGTTTCCCGTGGTATGCGACGGCCATTCTCCGGAAAATTCCTTACATGTCACCCATTTTGTTATCAGGCCGCGTCCGTTCGCCCACTAACGCCCACGCGACAACGCGGCACGGCGATTGCATATCAGGAAAATCGGCACGAAACCTGCGCCAAAACGGGAGAAACACTTCCGCTTATTCCGGAAGCAACGATCTTTCCGGGCGTAAACCACGATTAGCCTGCCAGTTGCGACAAAACTGATGAATCCACGGTCTCTGTCGATTCGATCCAATCCAAGGAGACTGCCGAACTTGCGACCTCCGTCGGTTATAGCGACGCGATGGCAAGCCATCCGTGGAATTGGCAAGTAGAACATTACAATTCTCAGGGAGGGGAATCATGCTTCGTATTTTTTCGACTCGCGTTTATTGCTTGATCGGGGCCGGAGTCTTCATTGGAATATCCGCGTATCGCACGCCCTGTGCATATTCCCAAGATTCCAACACGGCTTCCGTTGCGGAACTCCAGCAACGCCTTCAAGACCTGGAGGCGGTCGTCCGGCAAATGCGAGAAGTCCGCGGTCCGAATGCGGCGCTGACCCAACCGGTGCCATTGCCACCCACCGATCCGGCAGGTCCTGCCGCAGCGGCGGGTGCGACGATGGCCGACGCCAACGGCAACCAGTTCGTTCCGGCCGTACCGAACGCGGCCGTCGGCAATCAGGCGGTAGGCAATCCGATATCGACTACGGATAAGTATTTCTCAGGCTGGAACAACGGCTTTTTCCTGCAGTCGCCCGATCAGACGTGCCAGTTGCGGATCACGGGCCAACTCCAAGGCGATTATCGCGGATTCCTCGATCCCGTCGACTCGTCCTCGACCGGCAATTCGGCCGTGGCGGGCAGCCCCACCACGGGCAGTCCGGATTCGTTTCTCGTCCGCCGCGCACGCCTTGGCATCGAGGCCAAAATGGCGAATTACTACGAATTTCGCTTGTTGCCCGATTTCGCCGGCAGTACGGTGGCCAAATCGATCACCGACGCCTACATGAACGTCCATTATTGGGATGAATTTCAGTTCGAGATCGGCAAGTTCAAGCAACCGTTCAGCTACGAAGACCTGATCCAGGACCGTTACGTGCCGACCATGGAGGCGCTCGATGATGGATCAACTCTGCCCGCAACGGGACGAAGGGGCCATGATCCACGGCGAAAAGCTGTTCTGCGGCCGGTTCGATTATGCGGTCGCCGCTTCCAATGGCAACCCCAACGACAGCAGCATCGACACCAATAACGACAAAGACCTCAACGCCCGTGTTGTCGTCCGTCCCTTTAACGACACCGACTTTGAAATTCTGCGCGGATGGCGGATCGGAATTTCCGGCAGTGTTGGCGTCGAAAACGACACGATCAGCACTACGTCGTCGACCCCGCCCACGATCACCACGCCGGCGACCGTGACGTGGTTCGCCTTCAACAGCGGCGCGACGACCAACGGGGTCCGCCACCGCATCAGCCCGGAATTGGTTTACTTCTATCGCTCGCTGGGATTCGCTGCGCAGTACTATCGCGAGGACGAGAAACTTCAATTCGTGTCGACGAAGGTCACGGGGCCGATCGTGGAGGTGCCCTTCGAAGGTTATTACGTCATGGCGACGTATCTTCTCACGGGCGAAGAGCGGACCGGCTACAGCCAGCAGATCGAACCGCTGCGTCCCTTCGACCCCTCCGCGCCGGTGGCTTCGCCGGGGGCCTGGGAGTTGGTATTCCGCGTTGAGCGGTTGGAAGTCGGCTCGCAGGCCTTCAGCGGCGGCAAAGCGGCGTTGGCCAGCGAGACGGGCACCGCCGATCAATCGAGCCCTGCAGCCTTGGAGGAGACCGCGGGCGTCAACTGGTACTTATCCAAGTGGGCCCGCGCAACTCAACTGGGAACATGCCAACTTCGCCAGCCCCATACAGTTCGGGAATATGAAACATGCGCTTTCGGAAGAAGACGCCTTGTACACGCGGTTCCAGGTCATCTTCTGATGCCTGACCAATCGCTCAACGAACTTCCGTCTTGGCGTGCAGCCAATGGAGTTCCTCCAGACGCCGGGCAACCTCCGCGGCGACCTCCGCGTGGCCTTCGGCCGACCAATGCGGATCGTCGACAAGGTAGACGAGTTTGCCCTGCCGCGCCGCGGCCTTCAACCCGGGTGTCAGATCGAGATACTCGATCTTCTCCTGGCCGCACCAGGCGCCGAGCCGCGCGGGCAGGTCGCTCTGTTGATAATGCGGCACTTCGCTGTCGGCATCGAAGGTGCAAAACTCCTGGTAGACACGGTCCTTCCGCGGGTTATAGACGACGAGCAACTTGGCCCCGGCGGCGTCGCAAGCGGCCTTGGCCATAGCGAGGATCGTTTGCAACTTGCCCAACAGCACGATTTTCTGTTCGTCGAGCGCCGGCGGCGAACCGCCGAACCAGATCGTTCGCCCGTTGCCGGGGATTTCGGGCCGCAACTGCCCTGCCCTGCGCCGCGCAAGTTCCGACGGCCGCCACCGCCGCTGGTCGAGCCAAAAGGCCAGCGGATCGAGCACGTTGAGGAAGAAAGACCGCGACGCGTAGCCCCACTCCTCGGTCTTGTAATCTTTCCAGTGGCCCATCACCGTTTCGTAGGCGTCGATGTCTTCCAGGTCTTTGCCTTCATAGAAAAACCAGATGACGACCTGCGGTTGCAACAGCACACCGTAGCGTTTCAGCGCGGCCAGTTCCTGCTGGGGGCCGTATCCGCAGAGGGCCAGGTTGCAGACCTCGGCCGATAGTCGATCGACAAGATGCTTTGCGCAGGTTGCCTCCTGGGTCACGTCATATCCTTCGACGAAGGAATCGCCCAGGAGCACGACGTCGGCCTGGCGGAAATCTTTCGCGTTGCGAAACCCGTTGGCGTCGTACTGGCACTCGGCCCGATACCGCCGCGCACGGGGATCGCCAGGCCCGCAGCCGAGTCGCCCACCTGCTGGTGGATGAAGTGGTCGTGCGGCAGGTGGCGGTAGACGAGTTCCGGGTCGAGTTGCCGGTTATGCGGCCCGCTGCCGCCCATGACGCGGGGCACGAGCACGCGGCGATAGTCGATCAGGCCCACGAGCGCCGGCAGTTCGATCAGGGCCGCCGCCAGTAAAATTGCGGCCACGCTCAACGCCGCCCGGGCCAGCCGCAGCCGCCTGCCTGCCGGCTGCCAAACGACGTAGCAGGCCAGGAAAGCGAGGAAAGTGGCGGCAAAATTCGTCAGGGCCAGTTCGAACCAGGCCTGGCCCCAACCCGTGCCCGGATCGGCGGCAATGAAAAGGATCCAGGCCCAAGCGCCGAAAACGGCGAGAATAAGGATACCAGCGGAGAGCCGGGCAAGGCGCAGGATTCATCCCTTTATTGCAACCCAGGAGGCGGGGGATGTCAAGCGCGGGCAAACGGACTGAGAAATGAATGAGTGCATCGGCGAATTGGTATGGGATTTCTTCTCCATGGTGGCGTTATAGCGGCTCCCGCTTCCTCTCCGTATTCAACTCCGGCCCGACCTTCCTCCGCTTATACGTCGCGCTGTACTCGACCCGTTGCTTCTTTCCCGGCTGAAGGTCCAGGAAATACTTGACGTGCTGCTGGTCGACGCGTTCCACGCGGCCAGCAATGGTGTGCAGATCGACGTAAGCCCCCGCCTCGTTGCTCGTCCAGCCGTTCGGTGGTTCAGCTTCCGAGCCCCAAAGCACCACATTCGCGTCGAACTGCCTTTCGACTTCGATCTTGGCCGGCACGGGCTTGCCGGAGACAAGCTCTTCCTCGTAGAAGAACGTCTCGTCGTAATCCACCAGGTCGTAGTACAGAACGAACTGGTCGTCGAGCCTGCGTTTGTATTGCCGCGCGACGACGTTGCCGGTCTTCTGGTCCTTCAAACGGCGGTGGATGGTGATGTCCTTGTCCGGCCCGACGTTCACTTCCACGCGATCGCCGATGGGCACGTACTTGGTCTCGGTGCCGCCGACGTAGGCCAGGTCCTTGGTCTTGTATTCCGAGAAGAGCCGGACGGTGCCATTGGGCAGCGGCGAAAGGCCAAGATTCTCCATCGAGGAAAGCTTCTTCTCTTTGCCCTTTTCGTCCAACAGCTTGACGTTCTTGAAGCGGTAGAATTTTGTGAATGCCTGGTCGCCGGTTCGGTCGGACAGCTTGTAGATCGATTCCAGCGGCACTTCGGCCACCTTCAGGGCCACCAGCCGCTTGGGCTCCTTGTCCTTGATGTCCTCGCGGCCCTCGATCGCGAAGAGGAAGTATTCGGAGAGGCCCTGTTTGACGACCTGCTTCGGTTTCATCGAGCCAGGATCGGCACGGTAACCATAATCATCATCGGCCTTCTCCGCCTTGTCGCGTTCCGCGCGGGCGATTTCCTTCGTTGTTTCCAACTTTAGCAATGCCTGCATAAGACCTTCTTTGCCCGGTGCCGGTCTTCGCGCCAGATCGGCAATCTTCTCCACCAGGTTGATCTTGCCCACAACTAACCTAGTCTGGGCGTTGTCGTACTGCTCGCCCGAACCGTTCGTCACCCGCACGTAGCCGGTCAGGTTGATTTTCGTTTCATCTTCGTTGGCGATACCCACGTAATCGGCGGCCCAGGTGATGCCGCTGGTAAAATACCTGATCTCGACCGGGATCTTGCCGGCGATCTGGCTCTTGATGTTCCATTGCAGGGCGTCGTTGCGGCCCGCCGGGAAGGTCGTGTCCACGAGATCGACCTTGTCCTGCTTGTCGAGGATGCGGAACTCGATGCTGGTCGGATCAATGAGCGTGTTGGCCCAGGAGAACTGGATGCGGTTGACGCCCTCCTTGACCGTGAGCAGGCGGTGCTCGCGGACCATGGTAATATCTTCGGAGTTGTAGATCGTAAGCTGCGTGCCCTCCCGCGTTGGAAGGGTGACGAGATCGACGGCGGCCTTGAGCGGTGCAGAGAGGGCCAGCAGGAGCAGAAACGGCACGAATATACGGCGGAGCATGGCAATTCCCTTCGGCAGACCTTTTCTATCGTAGCTTGGGGCCGGCCGGTACGCCAGGAGGCCCGCAGTTGGACGCTTGGCGGCGAGAAATGGTTCCGCGGGCAAATTGCCTGGGTATCGCTGCCAACGAATAGTCGCAGATCAGGAAAACCGCCTCGACAATCTGGCAAAGCGGGGAAGTTTGGCCCGGGGCGTTTGGGCAGCGGGAAGACAGTAAATGTAGTTTGAGCACGAAATTGCGAACCTTTGGCAAGTCTCCTGCGTCGAAGAAGGAGACTGTTGTGCGGGAGGATAGATCATGGGAAAGTGGAGCGGTTGGTGGGAACAACGCGGTTACGGGCGTCAGAAGATGCTCGATCTCGTGCTGGAAGTCAACCCGATCGGCATGGCCCTCCACTGGCCTTGCTTCGATTGGCCGAGCTGACTACAATTCCCACCAAATCGTCGTTTTTTTGGCCTCGTCGCTCGGAGACAGTTCGCGATATGACCGCATACTTGACCGATTTGTGGCGGCAACGAACGATTGAGGAGGATCCAAGGAAGCGAACCGCATTCCCGCTACTTGCCGCGTTGAGAACCACCATTGTCCTGCTCGCGGCCGTCTTGACGCATCAAGAACTCTTTGCCCAGCCGCGGGCGATCGTGGTCAACGGCACAGTCGCCGACGTCGACGGTCAGCCGGTCGCCGAAGCTGAGGTCATGCTCCAAGTGCCGAAACCGGACAAGAGCAACTGGCTTACCAACATTCTCTTATCGCCCAATTCGCCCAGCGATTGCATCGTGGATCCCGAAGATGCGGCGGTAGTAGTCGCCAGATGTGATGCGGCGGGCCGGTTTCGACTCCGAGCCCCGCAACCGCTGGCAGGGGCGGACCACCTCGAAGGAGTGGTGGTCTGGGCCTACTCACCTCACCACCGGATCAAGTACGAGCGGATCGAGTCGCTCAAGACTCAACCAGATCCCCTTCGGCTCGTGCTACCGCCATGCGGCGAGAATCGCATCGAATCGCCGCGTGACTTTCGTATCCGGGTCTTCGATGGGCGGAACAAGCCCTTGACCGGCGCTTCGCTCACCGTGACCGGCGTCAACAAGGTCTGGGGAAGGGGCACCACATCGTGTGACGGACGAGTCCCTGATCCGCCCTTGCCGCTACGAGCGCAATGGACGACGATCACCGACGGACTAGGCTGCGCCTATCTGCCGACAGTCGGGGCCGTTGAGGCACGGACGATCGAAGTGGTTCATCCCTCGATCGGCCGCCAGAGTTGCCACGTCGAGCTGTGGAAGCCGGAGGACGAAGTAGTCCAGCTAAGTCCAGTTGGAAAAGTGCGCGGACGAGTCGTGGCAGACCGGGCGGAAATGGTGCGCGGGCTCAACGTCTCGGTTGTGACCGCGAAGTCGGAGAACTCGGGACCGAACCGAAACTTGACGACGAAATCCGGCGCGGTTGTGGTCACCGATGCCGAAGGCCGCTTCGAAACGCCGCTGCTGGCCAAGGGGCGGGTGTTCTTTGCGATTCCGCAGATCGAGGAGCCGGAAAACGGTAAACCGACACACTTGCTCGTGTCAGAGAGGCCCAAAGAACTGCGGGGTGGTAAGACGCTGGAGGTCGAGCTGCACTTAGCGCCAACGGTGCGAGTACACGGTCTGTTGCGCGAACAGGGGACAGGCAAACCGTTGGATGCAACCCTGTTTTACACCGTCGAGCGCGGCAGCCAAGACGGCGACGTTCGCTACTCCGGCCTCATCAAGACCGACCATGCAGGCCGCTTTGAGTTCTACCAGTTGCCCGGGCGTGCGGAAGTGGCGATCGCTTGCGGAGGCACGGCAGCGTGCCTCAACGCATGGAAAGAGACCATCCCGGCCGGCGTCAAGGATCTCGAAATCCCGCCCATCGAGGCGGTCGTCGTCCGCGGCCACGTTCTGGACGAAGCAGGAGATCCCGTCGGCTCGGCCGAACTCGCATGTTCCTGGCGTCCCCCCGGCGCGCTTTTGGAAGGAAACAAACACCAAGGGGAGGATCACCTTGCTACAGGCGAGGACGGAACCTATTCCTTCTGGTGCCATCCCGGCGTGGAATTTCGTTTGAAGTTTTCGGCCGACAACATGGTCGCCCAGGAGGTTCCGTGGTCCGACGTTCGAAAGCTGGCCGGCGGCAGGCTGCCGGACATCGTGTTGCACAGAGACCCGCGTCTGCGCCGTCCGATTGCGGGGCGGGTGGTCGATCGGCAAGGACGACCGGTGCAGGGGGCGACGGTTTTCTTCTCCGCGGCCGAAGCGGAAGTCGACGAGGACCACCAGCGCTATTTCTTCTCCTGTCGCCGGCCCGGGCCCGTGCTGACCGACGCACAGGGGAGGTTCAACCTGCGCTGGCTGCCTGGCGAGACGTTTCCGATCTTTGTGCGCAAAGAAGGTTTCCGGTTCTATGGGCAGTGGATTCAGAAGCAGGTCGAGCGCGTGGAAATCGTGGTGGCCCGTTGTGAAGAGCCACCCCTGCGCCGGCGGCCGGCGATCCCGTTGCCGCTATCGCTGGAGAAACGCATCGACCTCGTGATCCGTATCGTCGATGCCTCGCAGCGGCGACTAATGGGGACGGAAGCGGAACTCCGCATGGCGCGGCAGATGTGGCTGGCAGAACTCCTGGCACTGACCCCATCGGAAGAGGCTCGCCGCTTGTTAAAACAGCGAATGCCGGGCGGCACACCCAAGCGCAAGGGCCTTGCCCAGGCGCTGGCAGAGATTGCCGCAGAAGAGTTGGGAGGAATCGGCGACCTGATCGATTACTGGCACTGGGAGTTGGAGTCGTCACTTCGACAATATAATTCCGAGCCAGCCCGCTGGTGGCTCCGTTTCGCCGCCACGCTGCCCAAGGAATCGTCGCACGCGCGACGCCTCGCCTGCTGGCTCGCGACGTGGCACGTGTCGGCGATCAAAGACTGCGCCCAACGGCTGCAGGTCCTGGGCGAGATTGCCGAGAGCAGGCTGGCGGCGGGCGAGACGGACGCGGCGGGCAGGCTCTTCCGTCAGGGCCGGACTTTGGTGGCCGGCATGCCCGAAGGCGCGTGGGAGACGGAGCGGGCGGAGTTCGCAGTGCGACTGGCGATCGTCGATCTGCCGGCCGCCAAGGCAATGGCCGAAGAGCTTTGTCCCGCCCACCAGCAACTGTTCTTAGAGTTGGCTGCCGAGCGTCTGGCGCGGGAGAATCCTCATCAGGCCGAGCGGCTGATGGCGATCCGGTCAAGGGGCGGCTATCCAACGGAGATCGAAGCAGCCGCGCGGGCGGTGTGCAAGCGCATAGCCCCCGTCGATCTGCCTTGCGCCACGAGGATCGCGCAGCGAATTGACGACCGCGTGGCGCGCGGCAGGATCCTGGCCACGATGGCCGAGACGATCGCCAAAACGCGTGCGGCAGGGGCCAAGCAATTGGTCGAAGAGGCGTTTGCCTCGCTCGAGACGGCGGCGAAATGGTCTGCGAGCGACGAAGCGGCTTCGCTTGCGGCGGAACTCCTGCCATTGGTAGAAACGCTGGATGCGCAACTGGTTGAGGAGCTTTTCTGGCGAACTGTTTCCCTTCGCCAACCGCCTCGGGACGACGAAGAACCCCTTCTGTCCGAGCAATGTTTATCATGTGGCTTCCAGGCCGAAATTCGGCTGGCGGCGCTGTTCGCGCGGTACAACCGCGACGTGGCGAGAGCGATCTTCGAGCCGGTGCTGAGTCGGATCCCGGAGAAGTCCCGATCGCTCGTCTTGGCGGAGGCCTTGGTTATCGATTCAGACGTGGCGGAAGCAGCCCTGCGGACCCCACAGATTCGGGACGGAATACTGGCACAAGCCGAGCCCGCGATCGAACTGCTCCTCTCCTGCGTCTACCCATCGACGGTCGCTGCAAAGCCACCGGTTGGCATACTTCGCGAGGATGACGGATCGCTTTCTCTCGGTCGCACAAGTGCGCGCAATTGCGACTGGAGATGACGCAACCGAGGAGGAGATCAAGCCAAACCCTAAAATATTTTGTCCTTTGAGAACAGAAGTCACCGATGACGGCGTGACGAAAGTTCAGCAAGCATTGCCGAACTGCGGAATTACTCGCTGATTATGTCGTGACGTTCGTCCACCCGTGTGCCCCCCTCATTTGGCTCCCACGCAACCCCCCAAGGCACCAGCGGCTGCCGGAGGCGAGGGGCGGCGAAAGGGAGGCATACGGTAGCGTCGGCGATCTGCGTATTCGAGCATCGCAAGGTAACTTGGCAAGCACCGGCGGTCGGCGGCTCATGGCAATTGAGAAGCGTGGTCAATAATCTTGCGGGCGTACTTAACTATCTCAGATTGCAAACTGGGCTTGTCCAAGGGTTTGTCGGTTATTGGCTGGCAGCCGTTAATCAGATAGTCCCAATCCTGAATATCGATGGGGTCGGGAAAGTCCAAATGCTCGCCAATATACCAAATGTATTTACAACCTTCCGCCGCAGGCATGCTGCCGTTAACAATGCGAGTCGCAATTTCCTGTACGTGCCGCAGGAGATGCTGGTCCTTGCTGATTCTGTCGTAGCCAAGGTCCTTGTAAGCGACATGGAATAGCTCGGCTACGTCACGCCATATTGTCGGCTCTTGGACCGCGGCGAGTATCACGAGTGCCTCAGATGTCCGCCCCGCGTCGAGTTCGCCGATCGCCCAACGAACGACATGATCGCCGGTAAGCGTGATGCTCCATCCCATGTCGTCAACTAGCCCGGTGCAATCCCGGCCTTTGACCTTGTCTTCTTCCAATGCGGAGTGCCCCATGTGGTACTCGATCAGGAAATGGAGGCGGTCATCCACGATTATGCTCAGTTGCTCGAATTAACGATCGGGTTGCCCGACGCCGCCCCTGCCAAGGCCCCAGCGTCGCTCCGCCCCTATTCTACGCCACTCCGCCCGCCTGCACAGCTCAGGGGCAGTCCCGAGTGGCGGTTAGCGGTCCTAGCACTGCTGTTCGTAGTATACGCCCACGCCGGCACTCTTGGCAATCATCGCGCCAAGCCCGCATTCCGAGGTCCCGCAACGCTCTTCGATGCCCCTGCCAGCGGCAATTCGGCGAAGAGCCCGGAACGGCAAGGTGGCGGTGCTGGCGGGCCGCGTTCTCTGGGCTAGGATGGCGGCGGCGTAACTGACAGGACCTTCCTGCTCCGTACCGCGTGTGTCAGCAGCACGCCGACCGAAAGCATCCACGCGGCCAGGGCGGCAATGTTGGGCCAGTTCAGCCGCCAGCCATTCTGCCCCAGAGTTGCGAAGGTGGGCAGCAACAGGGTGGTGAAAACGCCAAAAAAATGATGGACATAGATTATGATCCAGAGGAATAAAGGGAACACGAAGAGGAACAAAAGCCTGAACGATCGTGTTCGATTAAGATAGACCGCCAGCACGACAGAGACCAGGAAAATCTCGATCCCCACGGCCCCGAACACGGCCAGCGACGACCCCAGCACCAAGAACAGCAAGAGCAGGGTCCGCAAGCTGAATTGAAACCAAGGGCGTTGGGGTTCCGGTGCAGCGGGTTGGGCTTCAGGCGTGGTCATGGGGCTATTGCTCGACGATGCCGCCAGGCGGCCTTGCTGGTCTTCCGCCAGTTTACGCCCACGCCGACGCTTCTGGCAATCATGGGGGCCAAGAAGTGGCCGGAACGTTGTGGAGAAGCCAGAGGACGGTTCGACGGCGCTGGTGAGGCACGTTCTCTGAAGCGACGTGGCTGGAATGTCGCGGCCGCTGCCGCTGCCATGCCGCAGGAATCCCTGCTATACTGTCGAGCATGACCGCGCCGCGCCAAAATCGCCTTGGTACCAGTTCAGTCTGCAGTCGGTGATGCTGTTCACCGCCTTCGTGGCCGTCCTGTGCTCGGTCGGCGTCTGCAAGAGTTGGACCGTTGCAGCGGTCATCGCCGTTGGCGGCATTACGGGAGGAATCGTCGCAAGGTCCTGGCGCGGGCTTGTGCTCGGAGTCTTGTCGGGCGGAATGTGTGCGGTCATGATGGCCGCAGTCTGCGTAATCATGTGGCGATTTCTCTTTAGAGTGCCTCTTCTTATTTGGATACCATCTCTGCTTGATGGGGTTGCTGACGGAATGAAACTCGCGGCGATCATCGGCTCACTGCTCGGCGGTGTCTTCGGCGGCCGAGTTGCACGATATGGCTCGGAGCGATAGGGAAACGGGCGGCCGGGATTTTCGCGGTCGCGGGTCTGGGCTATACTGTCGAGCATGAGCACGCCCGAACCCAAGCCTCCGTGGTATCAATTCAGTCTGCGGTCGCTGTTGCTGTTCGTCGCGCTGGTTGCCATCCTTTGTTCAGTTGGAGTCTGCACGAAGTGGGGCGTTTCCGCTGTTATCGTCGCGAGTGGGCTGATTGGCAGCGTTACCGGTGGAATGATCGCGGGGACTCGGACGGGGTTCGTAGTTGGGGCCATGTATGCAATTCCATCTCAAACATCCGATACCGGACCTGTCCCGCGTGCTTCCCTCTTCAAGGCGGGTCCGGATCGGGGGGCGCAGGCCGACTTTACCCTTTGCGTGCCAAAGTGTAAAGTTCTACAGCGAGACTCTATAGTAGTATAGGATGTAGCCTGGGAAACTCGCCCGCCGGAGTGGCAGGTGGCCGGAAGGACTTGCAAATGCGTTCAAGATTGGCAACCAAGTTTTCCGTGACGATCCTGGGGGTCGTCGTGTTGGCGGTCCTCAGCAGCCTCGTGACCTTGAATGCCGCCTTGCGGGTGAATTATCGCCTGAAAGAGGCCAATCGGGAAAATCTTTCCAGCGTCCGCGCCGAGGAAATGCAGATCGCACTTCTGGAAGGAAACAACCTGATTGCCTCCCATCTTCTGGACAAGGGCAATCCCGCCTGGGAGGAGAAATTCCGCGGGCTGCGGCCGCGCTTCCCAGACTGGATGGCGATGGTCCGCAATACGTTACCGCCCGTTTCGGAAGAATCGGAAAAAGAAGAGGCCCTCTTGGGCCGATTGGAAAAGACGTGGGCCGAACTCGATGCGCGACGAGAAGAAGTGATCACACTGGTCAAGAAAGGCGAAACGGAACGGGCCAGGGCAATCCTGCTGACGGAGGTCGATGGCCGCCTTTCCACGGAGGCCTATAATCTCTGCGGCCAATGGATCGCTCTCCACGAGCAATCCAGCGGGGAGAGCATGAGGCATGCCGGCCGACGCATGCGCATGACCACCTGGGCGGTCGGCATTTCCAGCGGGTTGACGTTCCTCTTGGGCGGCTTTCTGCTCTGGCTGTTCCTCTATCGAGTGCTCTTTCCACTCCGCGGCATGGTCGCCGATGCACACCTCTATCGTGGCAATCGCCACGTATCCGAGCAGGGTCCCGAGGAAGACGAATTGCGGATGATGGGCAATCACCTGCGGAACTTGATGTCGGACGTCAGCGACACGCGTTCGCGCTTGGAGCGGAGTCGCCATCAGCTCTTGGTGGCCGAGAAACTGGCCTCCGTCGGCAAGCTTGCGGCCAGCGTCGCCCACGAGATCCGCAATCCGCTGACGGCGATGAAGATGTGGCTCTTCTCGATCCGGGACGCGGTGGGGGAAAATGCTGACCTGGCGCGAAAACTTGCTATAATTTCTGAAGAAATTGCCCGGCTGGAAAGCATCGTCAGGGATTTCCTTGAGTTTTCCCGCCCGCTGACGCTCGATTGTCAGCCGCAAGACGTCGGCGCAGTGATCGAGCAAACGCTGGAGCTTCTCGCGCCCCGCTTCCAGGGAGAGAAAATTAAGACAACCTACATGCCCCGGCCTGCGTTGCCACGTGTCATGGCCGACGCGGCCCAACTCAAACAGGTCTTGCTGAATTTGCTCGGCAACGCCGCGGATGCCATGCCCGGCGGCGGCGAGATCCGCATCACGGCCAATGCCGAGAAGGATGCCGACGGCCGGCCCATGGTCGTCGTACGGATTTGCGATACCGGGCCCGGAATGCCCCAGGACGTTCAGCGCCGGATCTTCGAGCCGTTCTTCAGCACCAAGGAGAAAGGCACAGGGTTGGGCCTGTGCATTGCCGCCCAAGTCATGGCCCGCCATCGCGGCGGGCTGGTCCTGCAATCTTCAACAGAAAAGGGCACCACGTTTGCGATCTGGATGCCCGTTGCCCCGGAGCCGATCATTTAGGAACGGTAGGCCATGCCCAAGATTCTCGTAGTTGACGACGAGCGGAACGTGCTGCGGGCGTTCGAAGACATTCTTACAACTCGCGGGCACGAGGTCGTCTGCGTGCGCGGCGGCGAAGAGGCCATGCAGCGTGTGAAGGATGCCGACGTCGACCTGGTCATTTTGGACATCTGCCTGCCGGGGATGAGCGGCCTGGACGCCCTGGCCCAGATCAAGAAGCTGCAACCGGCCCTGCCCGTAATCGTGATGACCGGCCAGGGCACGACCGACACGGCCATCGAGGCCACGAAGCGCGGGGCCTTCGATTACCAGTTGAAGCCGTTCGAACCGGCGGAGATGCTCAGTACGATCGCCAAGGCGCTGGAAGCGGCCCGGCTGATGAAAGGCCGCCTGGCCCTCAATCCCGAGACGGCCGTGCCGCAGTCCGAGGCAATCGTGGGACGCAGTCCCGTGATGCAGCAACTCTACAAGGCGATCGGGCGGGTGGCCCCGACCGACGCCACCGTGCTCATTCGCGGGGAGTCGGGCACGGGAAAGGAACTGGCGGCCCGGGCCATCTATCAGCATAGCCGGCGGAGTGAAATGCCGCTGGTGGTCGTGAACTGTGCGGCCATTCCCGAGACGCTCTTGGAAAGCGAACTGTTCGGCTACGAGCGGGCGCATTCACCGGCGCCACGACGCGGCGCGTGGGGAAGTTCGAACAAGCCCACGGCGGAACGATTTTTCTCGACGAAATCGGCGATATCCCGCTGATGATCCAGGCGAAGATCCTGCGGGCCCTGCAAGACGGCACCTTCCAGCGGCTAGGCGGCAACGAAACGCTCCACTCGGACGCCCGCGTGCTGTGCGCGACCAACCGCGACCTGGAACACGCCATCGCCACGGGCGGCTTTCGCGAGGACCTCTACCACCGCGTCAACGTGGTCACCTTGCAGCTTTCGCCCTTGCGGGAAAGGCGCGACGACATCCCGCTTCTCGTCGATTATTTCTTGAACCGGTTCGCCCGCGCGGCGGGCATCGAAAGACCGCCCCTGTCGCAGAACGCGCTCGAGGCCCTGGTGAATTATTCCTGGCCGGGCAACGTGCGGGAGCTGGAGCATCTGGTGCAGCGGCTGATGATCTTTACCGGCGGCTACACGATCCAGGTCCATGACCTGCCCCGGACGGTGAGAATGGACCCCCAGGCGCCGGCCGACGAAGCCATTCCTGCCGGCGAAGAGCAATGGCTCAGCCTAATCCGAGGGCATCTGACCTCTTACGAAGGAGACCATGCCTGCGAGGAATTGCTGGAGAAGATTGAACGACTTCTTATCGTGGAGGCCTTACGGCGGTCGCAAGGCAATCAGACGCATGCCGCCCGGCTGTTAGGACTGCCGCGGCCGACGCTGCACGCCCGGATGCAGAAATTTGGGATGCACGGACGAGAAAATCCGAAATCCGAATGACGAAATAGAAACAAATACAAAATTCAAAAGAGAAATGACCAAAACCAGGAAATCCCGTTTTGGACCTTTCTTCTTTCTGCTTTGAATTTGTTTCGGATTTCTCAGAGCGCTTCACCTTGCGGCTGTGACGCCATCACGGGGGGCGTCAGCGGCGACTTTGGTTGGAGTTCCTCGAGAAAGTGACTGGCAAGCTTGTCGTCGGGCGTGAGCTTTGCCGCCTCGGCAAGCTCCCTCGTGGCGCTTTGGCGTGCGCCGGTCATCAGGTAGTGATAGCCCAGCAGGAAATGCTCGGCTGCCGACTTGGGGTGATCGGCCGAGGCCTTCTGCAAAGCGCGTAGTTGGGTCTCGTACTTCTTGACTTCCAAAGCGCCTAGTTGGGCCGTGTAGTTCTCGGCGTCGTTGTAGTAGCCGAAGAGGTCCTTCCAAGCAGCGATCGGTCCCAACGCCATGGCGGCATGCGCCTCGCCGGCCGCGGGGCCGTAGTTGCCCAAGGCGAACAAGGCCAAGGAAATCAATTCGTGGACCTTGCTGTTCCGAGGAGCATCTACCGCGGCGTGGCTCGCCAGTCGCAAGGCATTTTGATAATTGCCGCGCAAGAAGGCCGCTCGCGCTTCCGAGTAGAACTTCATGGCTTCAGTGGTCCCTTGCTCGCCGTCGGCAGGAGAGGATTGCAAGGCGTCTTCTGCGGAGATCGTCGGGGGCGTTGGCATTGCGTCCGCCCACTCCTGCGGCGCCGTTACGACCGCGCTGTTGTCACCATAAACGGGCGGCGCGTACGAGTAAGAATAGTCAGCGCCATAATCGGCTGGCGCGTAAGAAGAGTAGTACCCGCCATAATTGGCTGGCGGGTAGGAATAGTAATAGTCGCTGGTATACGGGTAATAGCTGGATCCGTAAGGATAGCCCGAACCCCATCCCAATCCCCAACCGGAATACCAAGGCCAGTAACCACCCCAACCCCAGCCACCGTAACCACCCCATCCCCAGCCGGCGTAACCGCCATAACCGCCGTGGCGGAAGTAGTTGTCCCAGTCATGGTGCCCGGCCCAGTTGCCATGGTGTCCTGCCCAGTTGCCGTAGTGCGCGAATTGACCGCCGCTCCATGCATGCGTCCCACCGCCCCAGCCGTGATAAGCTCCATACCCTCCGGCCGCGTGATAAGCTGCGGCCGCGTGATAAGCTCCCCCTGCAGCGCGGTAACCGCCTCCGGCATGCGCTGCTCCGCCGTGAGAACCTCCGCCTCCGTGCCCTCCTCCGCCTCCATGCCCTCCTCCCCCTCCATGCCCTCCTCCGCCCCCGCGGGCAAACGACAAACCGGCGCAGAGCGCGACAACCAAGATTGCGGCAAACGACGCTCTTCCAAAAAGCAGATTCGTCGACATGATTTTCCCCTTTCTTGCCAGGATTTCTCCTGGTGGCACTTTCCCTTATCACGAAGAAAGTGACGCAAATGCGATGCCGCTAGGACCGGCGAAGCGGATAACTGTCATATTCTCTAACACACAGTTATTCTATGCATTCGCCGGTCCTTGGGTCCATAGGCCGGTCACAGCGATTTTCCTTGCGGTTTTGAGGCCATCAGGGGAGGCGTGAGCGGCGAATTGGACTCGAGTTTCTGCAGATAGTAGTCGGCCAGCTTGTCCTTCGGAGTCAGCTTCACCGCCTCGGCAAACTCCGTCTTCGCGTTGTCGCGGGCGCCGGTCATCAAGTACTGGTATCCGAGCAGGAAATGGTCCGCTGCGTCGTTGGGGTTGGCGGCTGCCGCCTTTTCCAAAGCCCGCAACTGGGTCGTGTACTTGTCGACGTTCTCGTAATAGCCGTACAAGTCCTTCCACTCGGCGATCGCTCCCAGGGCCATGGCGGCGTGGGCCTCGCTGGCCGCGGGGCGATAGTTGCCCTGGGCGAACAAGGCCAACGAAATCAACTCGTGGACCTTGGCATTCTGAGGTGCATCGACGGCGGCATGGCCTCCCAGACGCAAGGCGTTCTTGTAATCGCCGGAGAGGAAGGCCGTTCGCGCTTCGGAGTAGAATTGAACTCCTTCGGCCGCCCCTTGCTGGTCCTCAGAGGAGATTGTGGGGACAATCTCCGACGTGCCCGCGAACTGCTCGGGCGCCGCCGCGCCGGAATCGACGATTGCGCCGTTATCCGCTAAGCTGGTTGGGGCGTAAGAGTAGTAATAATCGCCGGCATCCGGGTAGTCGTAGCTGTAACCATAGGGCTCTCCCCAATCCGATCCCAGACCCCATCCGCCATACAAGGGCCAGAAACCGCCCCATCCCCATCCCCAACCGCCATAACCCCCGTAGCCGTGGCCATGGCCGTGGCCCCAACCGTGGCCGAAGTAGTCGCCGTAGCCGCGGTTGCCAAACGCGTTGGCATACCGGCCGGCGGAATAGCCCGTGCTGGGGACGCTATGCGCGAATTCACCGCCGCTGAATGCATGCGAGGGGGCAATGGAACCGAACGAGCCGGCACGTGTCCCACCGCTCCAGCCACTTCCGTAACTTCCGCCCCAGCCGCCGTGGTATCCTCCGCCGCCCCAGCCGCCGCCTCCATGAAATCCGCCTCCGCCTCCTCCAAAACCCCCGCCTCCATGACCTCCGCCTCCGCCCCCGCCCCCGCGACAAACGACAGACCCGTGGAGAGTGCAACAACCAAGATCGCGATCAACGACGCCCTTCCAAAAAAGTGATTTATTGACATGGCTTTTGCCTTTCTTGCCAGTGATGTCCTTGACGGCACTTGCCGTCAGGAGTAAAAGAGTCAAACCAACGCAAGCCCGCGAACGCAGAAAACAAGCAGCTTCACTTGCGGACGTGTCCGTCGCTGGCAGGGCCAAGGTGCCATGAGCGATTCCTTGACACACGCTGACAGTTGGCCCCGCAGCGCCGGTCTTTTCCGCAAGCGAAACTACTCGGAAGGAGGCTTGCGAACGTCATTCAAGTTTGAGCAACTTCGATGCCAACGTCGCGAATGATGTGAAATCCTAGACAGAAGTCGCGTCATCACGAGAAATACGGTTCCACGCGAGCCGGCCGACGTATTGAAGAAGCCGCGATATAGCGTCAGGGTGACACCTACGGTGCCAGATTGGCAACTTTGGTGTCAGGGAGCGGACATCTTCCGAAAGGCCGTTCCTGATAGGAATGGAGCGACCTGCACCGAAAGCCGCTCCTCCCTGGAGCTTGTGTCCATTTTCCGACACTTTTCTCTTGTCACCGTCCGCGTTTGGACGGTAGCTCCTGAATCTCAAGGGTGCTCAACCTGCTATCGCGTCCTAAAATTGCGAGTTCCACGGTACTTGCGCTTCTCTGCGGAAACTTGTTTCCATTTGGCACAGAGAATGCTATCGCCGTAATAACGCGTTCCTAACAATTCTCTAACATTTTTAGAAAGGATAGATCATGGACGCGCGTTGGACATTTTCACTGGTTGCCTGTACGGCAGTGCTTCTCGGTGGAGCGCTGTTGGCAACCGCAGCGGAACCGAAGACCGGCCCAAACCAGCCGGCGATTCAAGCCCCGGCAGGGACGATCCAGCTCTCGGCGCTGGTAGGCACAACGGTCCTCGATCCGCAGGGCCAGAAACTGGGCCGGATCAAGAACGTCCTAGTCGATTCTCAGACGGGTCGGGCAACTTTCGTGGTTCTCGACGCGGTGGCATCCAACTCGGGCCACCCGCTGACGTACACCGCGGAGCGACCGATCGACAGCCCGAGCATGTCGCCCCCGCCGCCCCCGCCATCTGCGGTGGCGGCCCCGTCGTATGTCATGCCGCCGCCGTGCTACAACTACGCGGCCCCGTCGGATGGATTGACGGCGGACCAGGAAGGATTTTATAACGAGTGACGGGAAGGAAGCCCTACGTCACGGGCGCCCTTTCGAGAAGCAGGGGCCAACTTTGGAGCGAGCGTCCGTTTTCTGACACTTTTCCGGTGCTGCCGTCCAAATCTGGACGGCAGTTCCCGACCCAGAGCGTCCGCAGCCAGGATTACTGTCGTCCTAAGCTTCGAGAGCGCTGCCACTTGCGCTTCTTAGCGGAAACTTATGGCAATCCGGCACAGGGAATGCCTTGCGGGGAGGGGTAAAAGGATTCCTGCTTTTGTCGGCGGTAGTTCCATGGATGCATCAGCAAGTCGGTCGTGATCGCTTGGCGAATGGTCGTTAGGATTGTGTCTTGTGGCGCCGCAGCACCTCTCGTGAGGACGTTAGTACGACGATGAAAACCATTCTTTTTGCCGACGACCACAAGAACATTCGCGAGTACTGCCGTGCCGTGTTTGCCGAAGAAGGATATCGCGTGGTCCTGGCACGCGACGGGATCGAGGCCCTCGAAATGTTCATTACGGAAACGCCGGACCTGGCCATTCTCGACATTTCCATGCCTCGCTCCAGCGGACTGGAGACGCTTGAGCGAATCAAGGATCTTTCCCCCCGGACCCCGGTGATCCTTTTTACCGCGCATGATGAGGAATGCGAGAGCGACCATCGCGCGCTGCTGGCCACGGCCTGCGTCGCAAAAACGGGGGACCTGGCCGAGTTGAAGCAGATTGTCGAGCACACCCTGAGACGGCGGACGTTTGAAGGCGGCGGCGAATCGCTGCGCATGGGTCTGCCGCCTTTTCCCGCCAGAATGGAGCGGGCCTGATTGCCGCCCAATCAAATCACGCTTCGCTTTTCAGCGGCCCGCTTCCGCTTCCCAGACGGGCCGGTGGCGTGGGAGTTCGGCCTTGAAATCTCCGAGGCTGGGCCAGAGCGTGCGGCGGTTGAGGTCCACCTCGGCGACGACGACCGTGCTCCACTTCTCGCCCTGCGCAGCGCCCGGCCTTCGTGGTCCCATACGGCAGACAACATCCAATCCCGCGCCGGGTCTTCGTAGGTGCTGCTGACGAGGTACACGTGGTTCTCACAGGCCCGCGCCGCGGCCAGCGCCGGGTTGCAACCCCACACCGGCCAGGCGATGACCTCCGCGCCGCGGTTGGCCAGTTGCCGCGCTACTTCGGGGAAAAACCCGTCGTAGCAAACCATCAGCCCGACTTTGCCAAAACGCGTGTCGAACACCGGATACTCGCGGCCAGGCTCGACGCCGGCTTCGATCTCGCCGCGCGGCAGCGCCACCTTGCGATACTTGCCAACCACCTTGCCGTCCGGCCCGATCAATGCCGCGGTATTGAAAATCAGATGGCCGTCGCGTTCCACCAGGCCGGGCACGATGTACAGGTCGTGCTGTTTTGCCAGTCGCCCGAAGTACTCCGTGGCCGGCCCCGGAATCGGTTCGGCGCAATCGGCCATCTTCCGTGTGGTCCCGGCAAACGTCAGCGTCTCGCCCAACACGACCAGATCGGCGTGCCGGCGAGCGGCTTCGGCGATCAAGGGGGCGAACTGCCGGCAGTTTTCCGCGGGCGACTTGCCGCCATGCGGACGGTAATGCACCGCCGCCAGCCGCACCTTGCGCGGCGCCGGCGGCGCCGTTTCCGCCAGGGTCATCCCGCTCCACTCGACCTGCCCGCCCGGCGCCCATTGCAGGTGCAATTCCACCGTCACCTGCGTGGTCCGGCCCGTGCGCGATAGAGGCCGGCCACTTCGGTCCAGCCCTCCGCGTCCGTGGCGCCGTCGGCGGGATACTCCGGCTCGGCAAGGGGCGCGAACCCCTTCAGGACGCGGTCGGTAATCGGCTCGTCCCCCGGCCCGTTGCGTTCTGCCGGCTGACCCTTGCCGTCCAGCCAGCGCAAGCGCACCGGCACGCTCCGCCGGGGCACGGGGACCTTGCTGACCTTGCGCCACACGCTGAATTTGTAGGTTTGTCCCCCTTTGGCCGGCAACGTCCGCGTCCACCAACCGTGCAGTCCTTCCCGGTTGTCGGCGGTAATCAGCCAGCAGCCGGCGCCGTCGCGCCCGCCGGCGGACTCGTGATGGAACTGCGGACGGATTTCATCGCGGGGCGACGCGGTCTGCCAATCGGAAGCCGCAACGGCGTTGATTGCCGCCAGCATCAAGGCAATGGTCAGAGAGTTCATGGCTTAATACCCTTTCAAGGTTGTTTGGGTGTTGCCCCCGCGGCGTCGGCTGCGACGGCGGGATGCGGGTAGGGGAGCGGAGTGTAGCCGGGCTTGGGAGCATTGAAGAAATCGCGGCCCTCCTGAATATATTCTTCTTCTCGGGGATAGATGCGCCTGACCTTGAGGTCGCATGGTCCGCCGTTGTACTTGTTGTGCCACGCATAAACGGGATCCAAGGTTTGCGGATGCACCGAATCGGCGCCGGCATCGCCACCGCGGCCGATCTGGTCCAGCGCCGGATAGCCGTTGGTGACTTTGAAGGCATCGCCCGCATTCCAAACGTTCTTTTTCCCGCCCTTGAGGGCCGCGGTGATCGTGTTTTCGCTGTTCGCGCTGATTTTTCCGGAACTGTGGTCGGTCACGTTCCATACCGCATAGCCGACCAATTCGCCGGGCTTCCAGCTCTTGCCGGCGCAGGTCAAGGCGGCGGCGCCGTCGCTGCCCGAGTGCGAGCCAGTGTAGACTTGCTTGTCGCCATGCAGGGGCGCATTTCCGTCGAAGCGGCTCGTGCCATCGCACGGGCCGTATCCTTGCCGCGGCCCGCCCGCCCTATACTCGGTGACCCAAATCGGCTGGGGGTTGAACTTGCCTTGGATCGTGTTATTGAACACCACCCCCGTTCCGCCCTTGAGGCCGATCGCACAGAAGCACTTGCCGGTGAAGGTGTTGTCGTAGACCTCGAAGCTGACCGTTCCCCGTGGCCGGGAATCGACGCCGAAGAACTCCAGGAACCCGTCGTGGACCGTGTTGTGCCGGAAAACCGCCCGTGCGCCGTCCATTGTGGGCAGGGCCGGAGAGTCGTTGGAGCGGGGGTTATGGAATTCCACGTGGCAATCCTCGATGTAGATTGCATCGGCGCTGCCCAGTCGCACGGCGGTTTTCCATGCCGCCGCACCGGTTCCTCCCATCCAATAGAAGCAGGGGTTGCCGAGGGCATGGTCTTCCATGAGCTCATAGCGGCAATGATCGACAACGCCGCGCATGAGACCGCTCGTCATGATGGCGCCGTTGACATTCAAGAACTGGCAATGGTCGATGCGCAGATCGGCATAAGCGCCGTGGATGTTGATGATGGCGGGCTTGCCGGCATCTTGGATGCCCGTGCCGTCGAACGTGAAGCCGCTGATGCGGAGTGCCTTGCCGCTGCCGCCTTCGGCATGGATCAGGCCGCCCGACCACGGATTCTTGGGATCGAAGGAAAGGTCCCTGAGGATGGTCCGGCCGATGCCGGCGCCGATCAGGGCAATACCTCGGTTCTTGATTATCAGAACGGGAGATCGCGGTGTGATGGTCTTGTACTCGCTCGTGCCCGCCGGGACGACGACGGTATCTCCGTCCTGCGCTGCGTCGATGGCTGCCTGCACGTCCTGTTGGGAACAGGTCTTTGCGGTGCGCGTGGCGGCCCGGGCGGATGTCACCGGCAGACCGCGCGTGCCGAGCAGGGAACAAACAAGAATCAGAACGAATTGGAGAACGTCGTTTCATGGCAAATCCTACGTTACGGGGGTGGATCAGGATCGCGCGGCTCGGGCTTGGGGGCGATCGGCCGAAAGACCCAGGGAAACCGCTCGGGACCGGTGAGCGGTCGCTGGGCGGCCAGCCGCTTTCGCAAGTCCGGATCACGGCAATATAACTTAGCGCCGTCGGGCGATGCAAGAACCAATTCGTAGCCCGCCGCCGGGCTTCCACCGTCGGTGACGCACAACGGAAGCAAGACCTCCCCGCCGGCGCTGCGGGCCGCGTAGCCGGCCCACGTGTGCTGGCTGATTTCCCAACCGAGGTCGCCACGTTGATAGAGCGGCGAACGAATCCGCGCCCAGTGGGCAGGCCTCGGCATAGTCGTTGGTGCGAAAGACCGTGTTCCGGCCGAGGAGATCGCGGTTGAGCATGAACGTCGGCCGCTGGGGCGGCCAGCAAAGCCATAGGCTTACGGCCAGGCCGAGTGTGGCAAGAAAGGTAGCAGGCACTCTCCGAGTGCCGTCCGCCAGAAACTGAAGGTTTCTGAGAAAACTTGCGGCGGGGGACGCGAAGCGGACGGCATTCGGAGAGTGCTTGCCACCTTGGGTCAGCCAGAGGGTCACGGTCAACGGCAACAACGGCCCGAGGTAGTGCAGGTTCTTCAGGCCACAACCGAGGATGATCGCCAGATAGGCGAGGATCACCGTGGCCACCGTTTGCTGCCAGGGCGAACCTCGCCACAAGAGATAGATTGGCCCCAAGGCCGCCACGCCGCCGCACCCCAGGAAGAAATAGCCCAGAAAGAGAATGGCTTGCAGACCGCGCGGTTGCGGATGGAAGTACTTGCTCAGCCATTCTTCGTCAAAGCTGGCGAACCATGCCGATAACGTGCCTTCCCAGACGCCCCAGGCCAGATAGGCGACGAGAAGAACCGCCAGGATGCCGCCGCCTACCAGGCCTTGCGCGAAGCATGTCGCGGCGGGCAACCGGTTGCCAATAAAGCGCGGCGGCGACCGTCAACACGAAGACCACGGGGCCGGCGTAGAACACCAGCGATGCCGCGACCATGGATGTGACCCATCCGCCCAGGTCCTTGTGGCGCAGGCAATCGAAGCCCAGTAACAGCCAGAGTGCGAACATGGCATCGGAGACGCCCGGATTCGCAATATCGCCCTGGTAGGGATCATAGCCCGTGTAGAACGTGTACCAGAGCGCCGAAAGCGACAGCACCAAGGCCAGGGGCAGGGGCGGCGCGGGAACTAGGGGACGCACCATCTTCATTGCCGTGAAGTAGATCCCCAGCCACCAGATCCAGTAAGGCAACCGCGTGGGCAGCTCGCCGTCGCCCAGCAGAACTTGGAACCCGAGCGTCCAATAGGAGCTGGTCACCAGGGGATTGACCACGGCCGTGCCGAACTTGCCCGTGGGCTCGATCTCCCAGTACGGCAGCAGATGCTGGCGGAGGCTGCGGGCCAATTCGTCCAGCTCGGTGCCATCGCCGTTGAAGCATTGCAGGAAGATTTCGCGGTGGAAGAGCACGAGGCACATCGCCACAGCGGCAATGCCGAGGATGGCGGCGAGGAAGTGGTGCAGATTGGGACGAAACACGATGTTTAGCCCAGGCACTTGTGCCGGATGTCTGCCGGCACAAGTGCCGGGGCTAAACTCCCGGAATCGTGCAAAGTAACCTAGTGCGGCCGTCCATACGAGCCACGCCACAAGGAAACTCCCGCGGCCGATGCCGGCCGTATGCCGCAAGATGAAACAGACGATCACGAGCATGGCCGTATTGCCGGCCAGACTCCAGGCGTGGGCCGTTGCCTGCTTTCCGGGGAAGCGTCGAGCGACAGCCAGCGTGCCTAGCCACCATGGCGTAAAGCAGAGCAGGATCGAGGCCCCGGTTGCCATGACCACGGAGGCAATTAGGCGCGACCCGACGAAATGACTCGGGCAAGCGGCGCTGAAGCAACTCGCATCCAACAGCGGCAGTCGATCGCTGGAAGCGACAAACCACAATCCGGCGGCGTAGAGCAGCGGCCCGAGGATGGCCAGCAATAATAAGGTGTACGGTTTTGCCATGGGTGGCACGTCCCTAAACTTGCGAAGTAGCGTAGGCCGGAACAAGCTTGCGCAGGTCCGGCGTTGATTCCGATCCGTGCCGGAACTGCGCAAGCTTGTTCCGGCCTACGTGGCTCCTCACCAGGCGGGCGTGATGGGGAAGCTCTTGAAGTCGGCTGCCAGGGCGTGGAGCGTACCGAGATTCCAGAGCAACAACACGGCCATGCAGGCGACGACGGCGAAGCGGGCCACACGGCCCGTGCCAGCCCACGCGGCCGGGGCCATGACCAGCGGCAAGAGCAACGGACAGAGATGCTTCGTCTGCCGCCAATCGATCAGCGTGAAGGCGGTCGCCAGCAGGAGCGTCCAAACGATCCACAACGGTACCATGACGCGCAGGCCGGGGGCGAGGCCGCTTGCCGGCCGCCGGACTTGCCGCCCAAGGACGGCCAGGGCTGCAATTCCCAGCGGCAGCAGCAAATAGCCCGTGTGCTCCCAGAATTCCAGCCAGAGGTCTGCCGGACCGGGATAGCCCTGATAGCCGAGCGGATTGTAATGCGTGAGGCGATCCAAGAGGTGCGTACGAACGTGGTCCTGCCAGAAAACGCCCGGATTGATCGCGAGTCCATAGATCCAGTAAAGCAGGGCGCCCAGCGCGAAGCCGAGAACGACAGGATGCGTGGCCGCGCGAAGGCAGCGGCGGGCGAGCGACGCGGTGTCTTTCTGGATTGCCTCGCAAACGAAGATCGCCGCGGGGAGGAAGACGAGCTTGTGGCAAGCCAGCGCCGCGAAGCCGCCGGCAAGAAGAGCGTTGACGCGTTGACCGACGTAGGGCAGATTGCCAATCTGCCGCGTTCCTGACAGGTTGGCAACCTGCCCCACGGATCGCGCACCCCACGTCTCCACGGCCAGCAGGATCTCCAACAATGCCAGTTGCGAAATCGCGAAATATCCTCCGTAGCTGGAGCGGACGAAGGTTTCCGGGCTGGTGGCATAAACGGCCGCGACGAGCAGGGCGAGCCACGATCGCCCCGTGGTCCGCACGATCCATGCGGCCAAGAGCGCGACGGTCAGGGCGGCAAAGAAGATGTTCGGCGTCCGTGTGGCCAGGGCGTGGGGATCGGCGTAATAGCCGTCGTAGAGCAGTTGGACTTCCAGGTCGTTGACGGGAATCTTCACACCAAAGCCGGCCAGCGGCGGCTCGACGCGGTAATCGCTCCCCTCGATACCCACGATGTGGTGCCGCGTTGGCAATTCAGCCCCGGGCGTCGCGTTGCTTATCGCTGGCGGTTTCGCGGAAAGCTGTCCATCGGGCAGCCGCCAGAACTCGTCGAGCGGCTTCTCTGTGAGCCGTCCTTCCGCGGCCGCTTGATTCCGTTTCCAGGCCGCTTCGTAACGCTGCAGGTCATCAAGTTCGTTCCAATACAGAAACGATCCGGCGACACAGGCATGCAGCAACGGCGGATGGGCGAAGTAATAGGTCGTGTGCCGATCCGTGAGCAGCTTGGGAACGAGATCGTGTACGAGGCTGTATGCCGTGCCCTGGGTCTCATAATCGTGATCGTCCATGTACGGCACGATCGACGTTGCGGCGTGGGCGTACATCAGAAAGGTTACGGCGAAGATCGGAAGCCAAAGGTAGCAGGCACACTCCGTGTGCCGTCCGCCCTGCGGCTCAAGCCGCAGGTTTTCTTCCAAAGCCGAAATTTTCTGGCGGACGGCACACGGAGTGTGCCTGCTACTTTGAAAAACTAACAGTCCCAGGTTGGCGATGATCCACGTCGCGTTCCAGAGTGTGGCTGGCTTGGGAGCAATTCCGGCCAGGTGCAGCGCGGTGATCAAGATCGCGAAGATGCTCATGGACACGACAATCCTAGCAACCCAGCTTTCCTGAGCCAGCCAGCCGCAGCGAACCATGGCGGCCACCAGCGGCCAGCCCGGCAGGATCAGGAGGACGAGCGCCACCGCGAGGGCCCGGATTGTCGGGAGATTTACCAACGACCACGCCGGATGACAGAGCAGGAAAGGCAAGTTGAGCCCCATCACTCCGGCGGCCAGCATGACGGTTCGCGATCGGACGAGCCGCCGCCACCAGCCGCTGCCCGTAACCAGCGCGGCACTCCAATCGCCGGGCTTTGCGAAAAAGCAAAGGCCCAGGCAGCCGCTCGCCGTCAGTGCCGAAATCCATGCCCCCCAGAGAAAGCTGTCGGGAAGGTAGTAGAGCTCGACCTGGCAGTCACCGGGCTGCAACTCGACCGCGACCAGTCCTTCCTTGCCGGCGACCGGTTGCCTGGTTGCGTGGCCGTCGGCATGGCGAACCGTGGCCTTCCAGCCCGTAAAGAAGTTCTGGTTGAGCAGAAGGCAGTCCGCGGACGTAAGCCGGGTATCCACAGTCACTTTCGACATCGTCCAAGTGGCGATGCGGGCCGTCCCGTGGCCTTCCTGCAGGTAGGCCTCGCCGCGATAGGCGGGATCGCTTTCCAGGCGAATCTCACCGCGGGGAACGGCGATGTTTTCATAATCGCGGAGCACGCCGGAATTGGCCTTGGCATAGGGGCAATGGGCGCTATACATGGCCGCGCGACGCACGTCATCGGCCGCGTAGCGTTGGGCAAAAGTATCGTACTGCGGCAGCGTGGCCATCCGGCAGACGAAGACCTCGGGAAAAATGCTCCAGGCCAACATTGCCAGTTCGCAATAGACGATCAGCAGCACACCGCCTTCGATCAAGCGGCGGAGGCGGGGGATGTGAAACTGCTCGACCGAACGACCCAGCCAGTCCAGGCCGAAGCCGGCGCAGGCGGCCAGCACGAAAACCACGACGGCCAGGAACCGCGCCGAGACTTGCAGCGAGCCATACATCGGTAATTGGGCGATGATCGACCAGAGATCGACCGGCAGCGCCGCGCCCATGGCAATCAGCGCCGCGACCCATCCGGCCGCCAGGAGCGGCCAATGGCGGCGGAAAATCACGACTCCTCCGCAGAGGGCCAGCGCCAGGCCGACCCAGGTAAGATAACATGTGTATTCGTGCCAGCCGTCGGTCATTTCCCATTCGTCGAGTTGCCACCGCCAGGGCTTGGCCAGGGGTTCGAAGACGTTCTGGATGGCCACGCGCGAGAGCGTGTAGTCGACGAGCCGCTCCGCCTTCTCGCCGTTGCGATCGTCGCGTATCGCCGAAATCGGATAGCGCGCCGCCGTCAGATCCAGCCGGCTCCGGCCTTGCACGCCCTGGTGGATCACCAGGTGCAGGTCGTCGTTCTCCGGGTAAGGAACGCAGAGGATTGCGCGGTCGGAAATGGTCTGCCGCCCCGGATTGGGGCTGCGGACCTCCAACGGCCGAGTCGCACAGGGCGAAGCCTTCTGGGCCTCCTGCGCCGGGTCTTCGACCGCCAGCAGATAGGGCAACCCCGGAACCTCCAGCCGGGCCCAGTCGGAACTGCTCCGCAATTGCACGTGGAGCTTGATCCACTTGCCGCGGAACATTCCGCCGTTGGTAAGCGTTTGCATCGAGACGTCGTAGGTCTGGCGATTGCTGCGGTCATCGTAGATTCGCCCCGAGGCCTTGAAGTCGGCCACGACCGTTCCGGCATGCCGCAAGATGAGTTGGGTCATGCCTTCGTCGCCGCGGGTGATGGCCACGTGGAGGCTGTTCCAGCGCGAGCGGTGGACGTAGAGCGCCGCCTGGAGCACGGCGCGGCGCGGTTGGCCGGTCAGCCCCCGCGCGCCCGCGGGAAGCTCTTCGACGAGCACGTCCGGTTGATGGACCAAGGCGACCGCGTTGTTCGTGATCGCCAGTCCCTCCGTGCTCGGGGCCGTAGTATCGAGTTGTTCGTCCGGGATGTTCTCCACCGTGTCTTTGCCGAAGCGGAGGACATACGTGACGCCCGAAAAACGCACGTCGGCCCAGTCCGAGGTCGTGGAAAGCTCGACGTCCAGCCGCCGCCATTGCCAATCGCTCCGGGCAGTCGGCTCGGCGGACGGCAAAGAGAGACAGCGGGCCAATTCCTCCTGCGGCGGATTGGCCAGGTTGCGCGTGGAGCGGAACAACTCGGCCTGGCCCGGATCGAAGAAGATCGCCGCAAACGCCGCGGGAACCACCCGGTTGTTGTGATCGGTCGGTCGTGGATTTGCGCCAACGAATTCGACGCGCGGCAGCAGCACGATCGCGCCCAAGAGGAAGGCCAGGGAGAACATGCTGACCGTCCGTGCCGCCGACCCTGAGTACAGGGTGCCCCGCCAGCAGCGGGTGCGAATGCTTTCCAAGACCGCCCAAAGGGTGAGGATGGGAAGGAAGACCGCCAGGATGTAGACCGAACCATCGAGCAACGCCGAGGCGATCACCGCGGCGCCGGCTGGCAGGTAACGCCAATTCTGCCGACCATGGGTACATGGTGCCCGCCGAATCAGGCAAATCATGGCCCACGGAATCAGTCCCAAGGCGAACCACTCGACGTGCCCCTCGGCAATGTGCAGCGTGAGGTGGGCACTCATCATGAGCAGCAAACCGCCCAGCAGGCTGCCGGCCCTGGAGACGTTCCATTGCCGCAACAAGGCCGCCATGCCCGTGGTCCCGAGGACCACCAGCAGGAGAACTTCGATCCGCACGCCAAGTTCAGCGCCGAAAATTAGCGTGGGCAGGTACCAGGGCGAGAAGGCCGGGTCGTGGGGATGGGCCAGCAGAACGTTGCCCCCGTTGACGTACGGGTTCCAGAGCGGAAGCTGGTGATCGCGGAGCATGGCCAGCCGCGGCGTGAGGCGGCGGAAGGTGAACTGGTCCCAATCGCCCCGCCCACCGACCATCGGTACCTGGTGCCCGTCCAGCCCGCTGAACAACGGGGCGCAGTACAGCAGCGATAGTGCGATCAGAGTCAGATAGGGAGCGGCCGCCGACCACGACCACGACCACGACCACGACCACGACCATGGGTACATGGTGCCCGACACGGTGCCCGTCAGCTTCTTCACAGCGATTGTCCGTGAGGGTTTTGTAGGGGGGAAATGGGGATGGACCTGCGAGTCCGTCGGGGAACGGGCGTAGGGTGGGACAAGATCGCGTAGCGAGCGCCGGCCCACCAGAAGTAATACGTTAGAAACGTGGATTGGTGGGCCGGCGCTCGCCGACCCGCTGCGCGGGTGCCCGGATCTTGTCCCACCCCACCAACCGGAGGTCCATCTTGCGGCAAATTGCCCACAGCAAGCCGCCTCCGCCGGCGGCAAGCACTAATAGCAGCGTACCCGGCTCGGGCACCGAGTTCAAGCCCGGCTGCGCGGTGGCGGCGACCAGGGCGGGACTATCGAGGGCGGAAACTGGAGAAATCGTGGGGTCGCTGCTGCCCAAACTGCCGCCGCCAGTCGCGTAAATATCGAGACTTTCCGCGGTCACGGGCGATTGCAAGTCCGAGTTGGGATCGAAGCTGAAAGTCCCGCCCGCGCCCACGATCAGGCCGCCGTCGGGCAAGGCCCCTGCGTCGAGAACCTGTAACGTACCGCTGGCGACCGTGGTGCCGCCGCTGTAGGTGTTCGTTCCTGTTAAAGTCAGCACACCGGAGCCTGTTTTGATCAGTTCGCCGGATCCGCTGATGACTCCCGATAGCGTGGCGCCGGCCGAGTCGTCGGCTTGGATCGTGCCGTTTTGGCTGAGGGCGATGGCGTTACTGGAGGTGAAGGTGGTCGAACCGATGATGTTGAGCACTCCTCCGCCGCTGCCGCCGAAGGTCAGCCCGCCGGTTCCCATGTTTGCGCTGGAGGAGACAGCCAGCGTACCGGCGTTGACGGTGGTTCCGCCGTTATAGGTGTTGGCGGCGGTAAGCGTCATCGTGCCGCTGCCGACCTTGGTCAGGCCGCCGTCCGCCGCCGGGCCGCTGGGATCGTGCGCCAGCGGCTGGTTGATGGTAATGTTATTGCCGTTGCTGTCGATCACGGCGCCGCCGGCTTGGACGTAGGCGTTGAGCGTGCCGCCGGCACTGCTTTGATGAAGTCGGCGCTGGCAGCCGTGGCCTGAAGCGTGCCGCCGTTGAAGTACAGATTGCCCGTCGTGCCGGCGGCGTTCTGGACTGAGGGCACGGAGAGCGTGCCGCCGTTGAGTTGCAGAGTGCCGCTGCCGCCATTCTGGCCGCTCTGATCGGTCGTGCCGAGTTCGAAAACACTGGCTTGCACCACGCCCGAGTCCTTGATGATCAGGGCGCCGGTCCCGCCATCCCCGACGGCGATATGACTCCCGCCGTTGGCTAACATCGTGGAGTTTCCGCCGACGGTGACCGTGCCGGCGGAACCGGTGCAAGAGTTATTGTCGAAGCCGATGTCGATGACGTTGTCAGCCGCCATTGGTCGTCGTGACGTTGATCGCCGAGTTTCCGGTCATGGTCACTTGGCCCGTGCCGCCATTGTAGCCCACGTTCACACCCGACCAGCCGCTGTTCGCCAGCGTCACGTCGGCGGTGCCGCCCGACAGTGCCAGTGCCCCCGTCTGTGTCGCCGTGTCGCCGACGTCGATTTCGCTGAGGTTCATCAACGATCCACCCGAACTGACGTTGATCGCGCCTTGGTGGATGCTCACGATAGAACTGCCGTCGAGACCGAATGTGCTGGCGTTGGTCATGGTCAGTGTGCCGGGGCCGGCCTTGATCAGAGTGCCGTTGCCACTGATGGGATAACCGGCTGTCTGGCTCACAGCCACGTTATAGAGCAAGGCGGTGTTGGCGCTGATGTTGATGCCGTTGGTGGCCAGGGACGGATCGCAAGTCCCGTCGCCCAGTTGCAGAGTGCCGCTGCTGATGGTCGTCGTGCCCGCATAGGTTTCACTGCCGGTCAGGGTCAAGGTGTTGGCGCCCAGCTTGGTCAGCCCTAGAGCCTGGTTAGTGCTGTTGCCGATGGTGCCGCAATACGTGGAATTGCCGTTGGTCGTATCGATGCCGAAGGCGGTGTTATTGGCCCAGTTGACGTCGCCCAGCAGGGCGCCGATCTGGGCGTTGCTCCAGCCGGTCGTGCCATCGCCGCTTTGCACTGCGAGGACGGCCCCGGGAGCGACGCTGACCAGGCCGGACGTATAACCCGGCAGTGACATCGTGCCGGCGACCGCAAGGGTGCCCTGGTTGACCGACGTCGTGTTGGAGTAGGTGTTGGATCCGGTGAGCGTCAGCAGTCCATTCCCGGTCTTCACCAGGCCGCCGGCCGGACTGCCGGAGATATTCGCCGCGACGGTCAGGTCGGTAGAGTCTCCCTGCGTGACCGAAAACGCACCCGCCGCGGCTCCCAGCGCGAGGTTGCCCTGAATGGTCGCCGGCCAGATTGATTGCGGCGTAAGTCAGGCTGCCGGTCAGGTTCAACGTGCCCGTGCCGGTATTGATCGTGCCCCCGGTGAGATTGATTGCGGATACGGACTCGTTATGGTTGGAAAACGAGAAGGTGGCCACGTTCCAGAGGGTCAGCGCCGGATTGGCGGTCAGTTGGCTGGCACTGCCGGTGAGTTGCAGGGTGCCGTCCTGGACGGTGATCGCCGTGCTGCCGATCGAGCCGCCCAGTTGCAGCCCGCCTTGGCCGGCCTTGGTGAAGGCCCCGCTGCCATTGAGGTTCTGCGTGGCCAAGGTCAAGGTGTTGTTGGGATCGACGACCGAGATCGTGCCGCCGTTGGCCGTGGTCGTGACGGGCCGCGTGGTCGCGGAGAACGAGGTCCCTTCGACTTGCAGCATCCCGCCGTCGAGCGTCAACGCGCCGCTTTCCGCGCCCAGATTGTTATCGGCCGAAACCGTGAGCGTGCCGCCGCTGAGCTTGGTTCCGCCCGAATAGCTGTTCGAACCGGTGATGGTCACCACGCCGGAAGCCGTGATGCTTATCGAACCAGGGCCCGCGAGACTGCCGGCGACCGTGCCGTTTTGCAAGTTGAACGAAGCGGCGCTGAACGAGCCGTTGCCGGTGATTAGGCCGTTTTTCATGACCAGCGTGCTGGCCGTGTTGGCGTAGCCGCCGAGGTCCAGCGTGCCGGCCGAAAGCGTCAGGCTGGAAGCGGCGGGGATCGCCTGGTTGCTGCCCAGGGTCAACGTGCCGGCCTCGATTTGCGTGCCGCCGGTAAAAGTGTTCGCGCCGGAAAGCTGCAGGATGCCGTTGCCGGTCTTGACCAGCGCTTGGCTGCTGGCCGAGCCGTCGGCGATGTCCGCTAGGACGTTCAGATCGGCGCTCCCCTGTCCGCGGGCGACGGAGAACGTGTGGCTGGCGGACGACGAACCCGCGCTGGCCAGATCCAAGGTGCCGCCGGAGATCGAGCTGCCGTTGCCGTTGCCGTTGCCGCCGTAGGTCACCCCCGCGGCGTTTCCGCCCAGGGTCAGGACAGCCGCCGGGCCGGAATTCTCGATGGCGCCGTCGTAGAGCGTGATGCCGGCCACGGTCTGGCTCTGGCCTCCCAGGTCCAGCGCGGCGGCGTTGGCGATGACCAGCGGGGACGTGGAAGGAATCGCAGCAGCAGCGGTCGTCTTCAAGGTGCCCGCGTCGATGGTCGTCGGGCCGCCGTAACTGTTGCCGGAGGCGAGCACGAGCGTGCCGAGGCCGGACTTGGTCAACCCTGTGCCGCCGCCCAGCGGCGTGGCGATCGTAAGTTGATCGCTGGCGGTGTCGGTGCGAAGGACATATTCGCCTGCGGTGCTGAGGCCCGCTCCGCCGCCGACCGTGGCCATGCCGCCGCCGGTCTTGAGGATGCCGCCGTTCGAGAGGGTGAGCGTCTGGCCGCTGGCCAGCGAGAAGCCGCTGCTGGCGCCGCTAAGGCTCAACGTCAGCAACGTCACCGAGGGCTGCGAAGTGACCGCCGTGGTCAAGAGCACGTGCCGGGAAGTGGCGACGGAAGTTGCATAGTCCGATGCGTTGGGGCCTGCGACCATGGCCCGCACGTAGCCCCCCGCGTCGTAAACGGCGTAATCGGCCCCGTTGACGAAGGTGCCGGCGTCGATGAAGTTCGAGCCGGAGGGCATGCCGCCGAAAACCACGCGATTTGTACTGCTCAGCGGGCCGGTGAAATTCAACGTCGCGCCGGGCATGCCGATGAGCGAGGCTCCGCCGAGGATACCGCTGCCGCCGCCGGCGGACAGGGCCACCGTGTTTTCGCCTGCGGCCGCCGTGAGGGAACCGATCGTCTCGGTGCCGCCGCTGACGCTGCCCAGGTTGATTTGCAATGCACCGCCTTGCAAGCTGATCGGCTGGCTGCCCAAGCGGTTGCTGCTGAAGTTGTTGGCCAGGGCAGAGTCGTCCAATTGCACGCTCCCGCCGCTGACAGTCAAGGCGGCCGATTGTCCGATGGCGCCGGCAGCGCCGGAAATCGTCAGCAGCCCGCCGTTGACGGTCGTGGTTCCCGTATAGGTGTTCGCGCCGGAGAGGTTCCACGTGCCGCTCTGCGTCTTGACCAGCGACATCACGTTGGTCGTGCCGCCGCTGTTGACGACGGCGCCGCTTTGCGAACCGCTGCCGGAGCCTTGCAGCACGAGGAGGCTTGTGCCGGCCGCGTCCTCGCAGGTTACGCCGCCCGTGAGATTCAGGGGGCCGCTGCCGGAAGCATCGATGATGCCCGTGGCCCCGCTGGCGCCCGGGCCGTCGGCCACGTCGATCACGCGGTTCGACGAATTTCCACCGCCGACGTAGGCCATTGTGCCGGCCAGGTAGATCGTGCCGTTGGCCGCGGTCGTCGGTGCGCCCAGGGCGCTCGGGCCGCCGCCCACGTTCTGGATCGAGGCGAACTGGATCGTGCCGTTGTGGATGAAGATCTGTCCGGAGAAACTATTGTTGGCATTGCCCAGGATGAGCGTGCCGCTGCCGTCCTTGGCGAGGCTGCTGCTTGCGCCGCTGATCACGCCTTCGAAATCGCTCGTACCCGCACTGTTTAGATAGAGCAATTGGCTGGTGCCCAAGCTAAGGCTTCCCAAAGCGGAAATCGTCAGGCCGCCCGACCCGGCATTCCATTGCTGGGAGGCCCGCAGGACGATCGCGTTGTTGAAGGTCTGGGTGTGGACGTCGTTGTTCGTCAGCCCGGCCTCGCCCAGCGTGAGCGTGCTGCCGTTGAAAGTGAACCCGCCGCTCGCCGCAGGGGTCAGGTTGAATGCCAGCGACGTGACGGCCTCGTTGCCGCCGAGCGTGATGGTGTGCTGCGAACTGGCCGATGCGTCGAACAGGACCGAGGCGCACGTGGTTACCTGCCCGCTGGTGAGCACGTCGTTGGGCACGGCGCCGCTGGACCAGTTGCCGCCGGTGCCCCAGGCGCCGGAACTCGTCGAGATCCAACGGGCCGTGGTCGGAGTGACGACCGAGAGCAGGTAACCGGACGGAGCCGTGTCGCTATCGAGGGCCGGCAACGACATGGGCAGGAACGAGTCCCAACCGCCGCCCGTCCCGGTTACATAATGGGCGCCGGCCAGGTACATGACCCCCGGCGAGCCGGTGACGATGAACGACGGACTGCCGGAATCGCCGCCTATGAGCTGGGTGCGGCCGGGGGTGGTCGTGTCGTACAGATAGTTCATGTAATAGGCGGGGTCGGGGCTGAAAGGATTGCCCCAGGCATAACCGGTGCCCGTATTGACCGAAGCGATCTGGTTCCAACCGATCGCCGCCGTCTGGCCGTAGTTCAGCAAGTTGTAGCCCACGTAAGCACTGGGGTTGTAACCCTGGAAGAGGATCGAGTAGGTCGTGAGCCCTGCGCTCTGCGGGATCGGGTTGCTGAAAACCGCCGTGGCCATGTCGGAAGCATACGTCGGAGAGGTGGAATGCGTTCCCGGTTGCGACTGCACGGTGACCGTAGTCAACTGCCCGGTCGCCGACACAAACTGGATGTTGGTGCCGACACCCGGCTGATAATGGTTTTCAATCAGCATCTGCCGCGGCGTAATCAGGGCGAAGCACTGGTTCCCGGAAAGGCTGCTGTTGTTCCAGCCCACGCCCGACCAATCGTAGCCGGCGCCGATGAAGCTTGGATCGGTGTTCGCCACCAGCGGGCCGATGAGGGAAGTCAAAGTGCCCGAAGTAAAAACGTAGCCCGAGGCAAACCGGTCGTTGCGTGCGGCGGTGAAGTCGTTGATGGCGATCGCCATTACGGGCGCCGACCACAGCGCCAAGATCCAGACCGTAGCGAACTGTCCCCAGGCCTTCATGCTGCTTATTTCCGTGCAATCCTTTTGCGTTGGGAATTCCGTTTCCGCCGCCGGACTTGCCATAGCAGGCCGCCTCCACCGGCGGCAAGCAATAAGAGCAGCGTATCCGGCTCGGGCACCGGGTTCACGGTCTGCTGCGAGGCGCCAACAGGAACGGCGGCAACAGCCATGGGGAGAACGGCGGAAGCAGCCGCGGAAGTCCCCGCGGGCGCATCAAGGGCGGAAAGTGAAGAAATCGCCGGGTCGCTGCTGCTGGCGGACGCGGTCTCGCTGCTTGCCGCGAGCATGCCGCCCGCGGCCGGCGCGGCGGGCACCATGTACCCCTGGTCGGCGGCGACAATCAGGCCGCCATCGGCCACGATGCCCGGCGTGAGCGACGGCAGGGCGCTGGGACCCGGAGTACCGGGTGCCCCGACTGCGGCGCCGCTGTTGGCAACCGCCATGCTTGCCTGCTCGGCCGCCGTCGGGGTCCGCCACTGCATTGTGATCGTTAGCGGTGAACCGCTGTCGTTCGTGCCGGCGAGGACGGTGGCGGTGCTGCCGACCAGATCAGAGCCGCCGCTTCCGGTGGTTGTCGTCACCGCCGATGCGAGGTTGGCGTAGCTGGCGTTCGGAGCCACGGGGGCAGTCAATGCCGCGCCGAAGGAACCTGGCGAATTGCTGTTGTCGGCCGTGGCGCTCCCCACGTTGCCTTCCAGCGTGATGGCGATGCCCCCGTTATTGTTGTTCCCGGCGCCCGGCACGCTGCTGTTGTCGACCAACTGGGAAGCAGACATGGCGACGGTCTTGGTTCCCGTCGTCGTGTAGTTGGCAGTGTTGATGGAAGCGCGTGCAGGTGGCGCCGCTGCCCGCCGTTAGACCATTGAATGTCGAGAGATTCGTGCTCAATGCCGAGTCGCCGGTTGCCGTGAAGCCCGTGAGCTTCAGGTTCGCCGTGTAGGCTGCGGACGTGTTCGCGGCCTGGTTATAAATCGTGAAACTCTGGCTGGGTATGGTTGCCCCGAGCAGCACGTTGCCAAAGTTGATCGTTTGCGTGGTCTGGTTCGTGGTGGGCGACAACGAGGCGTTGGAGTGATCGAGCACCGTGAGCGTTGCGGTAGTCGAAAGGTTCGCCGGCGCCGAAGCCCCCGGCAGCGTGTGGTCGTCGCCGACATTTATCGAAAGAGTTTGCGTCTGCAGGCCGGTGCGCTCGCGTCGAGCGCTGCGGTGTAGGACTGCGTCGCACCGGAGGCGATCAACTGAAAACCGGTAGGGCCGCTGACGCCCGCACCGAGCGAATTGACATCCAACAAGGCCAATCCGCCCTGATTCAGCGAGCCGTTGGACAGGTTCAATCCTGCGCTGATTCCGGTCGCCCCTACAAAAACCGTTTGGTCGTTGCCGCTGGTCACGCTCAGGTTTGGGGCGCTATGGCCGAGGACGGTCACGGTCACGGTGGCCGGGGCGGCGCCGCTTGCCGCACCGCCGATCGTGTCGTTGCTGGCCGAGCCCACGACGGGCGTGAGGGTTGCCGTGCCTGGCACGTTGCTCGTAAACGTGCAAGCACCGGAACTGCTGTTCGTCGGGCTAAGCCCCGAGCCGGACTGCGACAAACTGCCTAGACTGCCGACACCCGACAGGGCGACCGAAAGCCCGCTGTAGTCCAGCGGGACATTGTTGGTCTGCGTGCCCGTATTCTGGATGATGCTGGTGACCGTGGTCGAGCCGCCCTGGATGATGGTCGTGTTGGCGACGGTGGCCGCAAGCTGATAGCTGGTGCCGCCGTAGACGTGGACGCTTTCGGCCGACCCTGGGTACAGGGTGCCCGCGGACGAGTTCAGGGTCAGCTTGTACGGCGTACTGCCCACGGTCAGGGCTTCGCTGGTCGAGCTGTTGGGGAAGAGGAATGTGCCGTTCAGGCCGCTGGGGGCGGAAATGAGCGTATAGGTCCCGCCGGGCGTCAGGCTGGAGCCCAGGCCGGCAATGCTGATCGTGTTCGTGCCCGACACTGCGGCTGCGCCTGTGTTGACCAAAAGGCTGTCCGCGGCACTGCTGCTGAGGTCGAACTCGAGCGTTGCGCCGTTGATGGTCAGGGCGGCGCCTGCAAAACCTGACTGCTGGTTCAGGCTGAAGGTGCCGATTGCGCCGTCAACCATGTCGAAGACGGCCCCGGGGTTGAGGTTCAAGGTGGCGCCGGCTGATCCGTTGCCGGTACTGCCGGCAACGACGGCGCCGGCCGTGGGGACGAACGTTGCGCCATTGCCTATCGTGATGGAAGTATTGCCCAAACGGCCGGTCGCCGGGAGCCGGAGCATGCCCGCATCGACCGTCGTGGCGCCGCTGTAGGTATCCGCGCCGCTGAGCGTCAGCGTGCCGCCGCCGATCTTGGTCAGGCCACCCGGGCCGCTGACGATGCCCGGAACCGTCATGGCATCGCTCTGAGTGTCGATGGTGACGATGACACCGCTTTCGATGGCGAGATTGCGGTTACCGGACAGGACCACGGTCGCCGCCCCCGCCTGGAGAGTGCCGTCGCCGGAAAAGGTGACATTGGTCGCCGGCGATGGGGGCAGCGCGCCAAGGGCCGCATCGGCGTTGATGTTCAGCGTGCCGTCGGCGATCGTGGTGCCGCCACTATAACTGTTTGCTGCGGTCAGTTGTACGGTTCCCAAGCCGCTTTGCAGCAGGGAACCGCTGCCGCTGACGGTGTTGGCAAGCGTAAACGTATTGGAGCGGTTGAGGAGCAGTACGGCGTTATCGACGATCGGCCCCGTTCCCGGTGTGCCGCTCGTGCCGCCGCCGCCGATTTGCAACGTGCCGGCGGTGACGGTAGTGGGGCCGCTGTACTGGTTCGCCGCGGTCAGTTGCAGGGTTCCCAAGCCGCTTTGCAGCAAGGAACCGCTGCCGCTGACGGCGTTGGCGAGCGTAAAGGTATCGGAGCGATTGAAGGACAGCACGGCGTTATCGACGATCGGCCCTGTGCCCGGCGTGCCGCTGGTCCCGCCGTTACCCATTTGCAAGGTGCCGGCGCTGATCGAGGTGCTGCCGCTGTAGGTGTTGGACCCGGTGAGCGTCAGCAGTCCATTCCCGCTCTTCACTAGGCCGCCGGCCGGACTGCCGGAGATATTCGCCGCGACGGTCAGGTCGGTAGAGTCTCCCTGAGTGACCGAAAACGCACCCGCCGCGGCTCCCAGCGCGAGGTTGCCCTGAATGGTCGCCGGCCAGATTGATTGCGCGTAAGTCAGGCTGCCGGTCAGGTTCAACGTGCCCGTGCCGGTATTGATCGTGCCCCCGGTGAGATTGATTGCGGATACGGACTCGTTATGGTTGGAAAACGAGAAGGTGGCCACGTTCCAGAGGGTCAGCGCCGGATTGGCGGTCAGTTGGCTGGCACTGCCGGTGAGTTGCAGGGTGCCGTCCTGGACGGTGATCGCCGTGCTGCCGATCGAGCCGCCCAGTTGCAGCCCGCCTTGGCCGGCCTTGGTGAAGGCCCCGCTGCCATTGAGGTTCTGCGTGGCCAAGGTCAAGGTGTTGTTGGGATCGACGACCGAGATCGTGCCGCCGTTGGCCGTGGTCGTGACGGGCCGCGTGGTCGCGGAGAACGAGGTCCCTTCGACTTGCAGCATCCCGCCGTCGAGCGTCAACGCGCCGCTTTCCGCGCCCAGATTGTTATCGGCCGAAACCGTGAGCGTGCCGCCGCTGAGCTTGGTTCCGCCCGAATAGCTGTTCGAACCGGTGATGGTCACCACGCCGGAAGCCGTGATGCTTATCGAACCAGGGCCCGCGAGACTGCCGGCGACCGTGCCGTTTTGCAAGTTGAACGAAGCGGCGCTGAACGAGCCGTTGCCGGTGATTAGGCCGTTTTTCATGACCAGCGTGCTGGCCGTGTTGGCGTAGCCGCCGAGGTCCAGCGTGCCGGCCGAAAGCGTCAGGCTGGAAGCGGCGGGGATCGCCTGGTTGCTGCCCAGGGTCAACGTGCCGGCCTCGATTTGCGTGCCGCCGGTAAAAGTGTTCGCGCCGGAAAGCTGCAGGATGCCGTTGCCGGTCTTGACCAGCGCTTGGCTGCTGGCCGAGCCGTCGGCGATGTCCGCTAGGACGTTCAGATCGGCGCTCCCCTGTCCGCGGGCGACGGAGAACGTGTGGCTGGCGGACGACGAACCCGCGCTGGCCAGATCCAAGGTGCCGCCGGAGATCGAGCTGCCGTTGCCGTTGCCGTTGCCGCCGTAGGTCACCCCCGCGGCGTTTCCGCCCAGGGTCAGGACAGCCGCCGGGCCGGAATTCTCGATGGCGCCGTCGTAGAGCGTGATGCCGGCCACGGTCTGGCTCTGGCCTCCCAGGTCCAGCGCGGCGGCGTTGGCGATGACCAGCGGGGACGTGGAAGGAATCGCAGCAGCAGCGGTCGTCTTCAAGGTGCCCGCGTCGATGGTCGTCGGGCCGCCGTAACTGTTGCCGGAGGCGAGCACGAGCGTGCCGAGGCCGGACTTGGTCAACCCTGTGCCGCCGCCCAGCGGCGTGGCGATCGTAAGTTGATCGCTGGCGGTGTCGGTGCGAAGGACATATTCGCCTGCGGTGCTGAGGCCCGCTCCGCCGCCGACCGTGGCCATGCCGCCGCCGGTCTTGAGGATGCCGCCGTTCGAGAGGGTGAGCGTCTCGGCCGCTGGCCAGCGAGAAGCCGCTGCTGGCGCCGCTAAGGCTCAACGTCAGCAACGTCACCGAGGGCTGCGAAGTGACCGCCGTGGTCAAGAGCACGTGCCGGGAAGTGGCGACGGAAGTTGCATAGTCCGATGCGTTGGGGCCTGCGACCATGGCCCGCACGTAGCCCCCCGCGTCGTAAACGGCGTAATCGGCCCCGTTGACGAAGGTGCCGGCGTCGATGAAGTTCGAGCCGGAGGGCATGCCGCCGAAAACCACGCGATTTGTACTGCTCAGCGGGCCGGTGAAATTCAACGTCGCGCCGGGCATGCCGATGAGCGAGGCTCCGCCGAGGATACCGCTGCCGCCGCCGGCGGACAGGGCCACCGTGTTTTCGCCTGCGGCCGCCGTGAGGGAACCGATCGTCTCGGTGCCGCCGCTGACGCTGCCCAGGTTGATTTGCAATGCACCGCCTTGCAAGCTGATCGGCTGGCTGCCCAAGCGGTTGCTGCTGAAGTTGTTGGCCAGGGCAGAGTCGTCCAATTGCACGCTCCCGCCGCTGACAGTCAAGGCGGCCGATTGTCCGATGGCGCCGGCAGCGCCGGAAATCGTCAGCAGCCCGCCGTTGACGGTCGTGGTTCCCGTATAGGTGTTCGCGCCGGAGAGGTTCCACGTGCCGCTCTGCGTCTTGACCAGCGACATCACGTTGGTCGTGCCGCCGCTGTTGACGACGGCGCCGCTTTGCGAACCGCTGCCGGAGCCTTGCAGCACGAGGAGGCTTGTGCCGGCCGCGTCCTCGCAGGTTACGCCGCCCGTGAGATTCAGGGGGCCGCTGCCGGAAGCATCGATGATGCCCGTGGCCCCGCTGGCGCCCGGGCCGTCGGCCACGTCGATCACGCGGTTCGACGAATTTCCACCGCCGACGTAGGCCATTGTGCCGGCCAGGTAGATCGTGCCGTTGGCCGCGGTCGTCGGTGCGCCCAGGGCGCTCGGGCCGCCGCCCACGTTCTGGATCGAGGCGAACTGGATCGTGCCGTTGTGGATGAAGATCTGTCCGGAGAAACTATTGTTGGCATTGCCCAGGATGAGCGTGCCGCTGCCGTCCTTGGCGAGGCTGCTGCTTGCGCCGCTGATCACGCCTTCGAAATCGCTCGTACCCGCACTGTTTAGATAGAGCAATTGGCTGGTGCCCAAGCTAAGGCTTCCCAAAGCGGAAATCGTCAGGCCGCCCGACCCGGCATTCCATTGCTGGGAGGCCCGCAGGACGATCGCGTTGTTGAAGGTCTGGGTGTGGACGTCGTTGTTCGTCAGCCCGGCCTCGCCCAGCGTGAGCGTGCTGCCGTTGAAAGTGAACCCGCCGCTCGCCGCAGGGGTCAGGTTGAATGCCAGCGACGTGACGGCCTCGTTGCCGCCGAGCGTGATGGTGTGCTGCGAACTGGCCGATGCGTCGAACAGGACCGAGGCGCACGTGGTTACCTGCCCGCTGGTGAGCACGTCGTTGGGCACGGCGCCGCTGGACCAGTTGCCGCCGGTGCCCCAGGCGCCGGAACTCGTCGAGATCCAACGGGCCGTGGTCGGAGTGACGACCGAGAGCAGGTAACCGGACGGAGCCGTGTCGCTATCGAGGGCCGGCAACGACATGGGCAGGAACGAGTCCCAACCGCCGCCCGTCCCGGTTACATAATGGGCGCCGGCCAGGTACATGACCCCCGGCGAGCCGGTGACGATGAACGACGGACTGCCGGAATCGCCGCTTTGCAGCGTCGTTCGATCCGGCGTGGTCGTGTCGTAAAGGTAGTTCATGTAATAGGCGGGGTCGGGGCTGTAGGGGCTTTCGAAGTTATAGCCGGTGCCCGTATTGACCGAAGCAATCTGGTTCCAGCCGATCGCCGCCGTCACGCCGTAGTTCAGCAAGTTGTAGCCGACGTAGGTATTCGGGTTGTAACCCTGGAAGAGGATCGAGTAGGTTGTGGCCCCTGCGCTTTGCGAGATTGGGTTGCTGAACTCCGCCGTGGCCATGTCGGGAGGATAGCCCGTGTGCGTTCCCGGTTGCGACTGGACAGTGACGGTAGTCACTTGTCCGTTGGCCGACGCGAACTGGATGTTGGTCCCCACACCCGGCGAATAGTGGTTGGCGATCAGCATTTGCCGCGGCGTGATCAGGGCGTAGGACGGGCCGCCGCTATTTGCGATCCAGCCGACGCCCGACCAATCGTAGCCGGCGCCGATGAAGGACGGGTCGGTGTTCGGCAGCAGAGGGCCGTTGGGGTAGCCCGATGCGAAGCGGTCGTTGCGTACGGACGCGAAGTCGTTGATCGTGAGCGCCAACGCCGGCGCCGACCACAGGGCCAAGATCCCGACCGCAATGAAATGCCGCCATGTTCTCATGCTGCTGTTCCTTCAAGGAGAACCGTCCGCTGTTGAGGCGGCCCGGGTTCGCCAGGGGAGATGATCAATGGAAAAGATATAGTAGAGCCGTCCCGACGAGTCGCACCGGAATTTGCGCTGCGCGCGAAAACAGAAGTGTGTTGCCCGAAAGACATTATGTTCGGAAACGGGCAAAATCGCAAGGAAAATACCCCAGACTTCCCGCCCCCGTTGGGGCAGGCGCTAATGACACGAGATTAAGGCGCGACATTATCGCCGCCAACGGCTTAATGCCCCTGGCTTACTCGGGGGATAGTTACGTTCGTTGCTACAAACCGGCCACCCCCTCCTCTGTTTTCCGCGTTTCCGGCGGCTTCGCCGCCGGGAACGCGGAAAACAGAGGGAATCGTGGGATTGCGTGTGTAGCGTGAAACGTATGTATCCCCGGCCAAGCCGGAGGCATTACAAGTCGCAAGTCGTGTGTACACATACCCTTACGCCCTAATCTCAGAGTAGCAAGGCCAGACTTTAAGTGCTAACTGCCATTGCTCTCGTTTGAAGTTGATAAAGCAGAGTGAGCGTGACTGGTCCGGTATTGGTAGGATAGATAATTCATGAAACAACCAAGCCACCCTCACCCCTTGACCCTCTCCCATCCTGTCGGGCACGACAGGCAGGAGTGGGGATCTCCTCGGATAACCCCACAAACCGCTGGGGACGTCAGCAATCCGTTGCATTCGGCGAACAACGGCCTGGCCTGGGAACGCCGCGACGGACTCATCGCGCTGGGCTTGTTCCTGCTGGCCCTGGGCATCTATGTCGCCACGCTTGCCCCCGGATTGCTGGAAGCGGATTCGGCCGAATTGCAGACCCTGGCCTCGACGCTGGGCTACGCGCATCCAACCGGCTACCCGGTCTATCTGCTTGGCGCCCGCGTGGCCGCGTGGTTGCCGGTAGGCGACGTGGCCTATCGCGTCAATCTGTGGTCGGCCGTTTGCGCGGCGGCGGCGGTAGGTCTGCTGTATGCATTGGCCCGTGTGTTAGTCGAACACCGCTGGCCGGCGGTCGCGGCCGCCGTGGCGCTGGCCGTCTCGCCCACGTTCTGGTCGCAGGCGATCATCGCCAGGGTCTACCCGATGGGATTGATGCTGATGATCGCGGTGCTCTTGTGCCTTGTGCTTTGGCGGCGGGCACCATGTACCCATGGTCGACAGCACCCGGGCTGGCTCTTTGCCGCGGCCTGCCTGGGCGGCATCAGCATCGGCGTCCACTCGACCCAGAGCCTGATGGCCCCCGCCGCGTTGTTGCTGGTTGCCCGGGCCCCGCAACGATGGTCGAAGAAATGGCCGGCCGCGATCGCCGGTGCGGTGGCAGGGATTGCCGTCACCTTGGCGGCCTATTGGCTGATCGATCGCGCCGATAGCCGCACCAGCTATTTCCGGACCGTCATCAGTCCTTCGCAGTCGCAGTGGAACCTGAGCGAGGCCCAACTCGATTCGTTTTGGGGACGTGTCGGCCTTTGCCTGCGGCCGCCGCAATACACAGGCCTCATCGGTCGCAAGCCGATGAGCGAGTTCTGGACGAAACTTGGCTGGTACGGTGGAAATCTGCCCTGCGAATTTCCCTGGCCGTGGCTCGTATTGGCCGTTGTCGGAGTCATCCAACTTGGCCGCCGCAACGGTGAGATCATGCTGTTCCTGCTATTGACCTTCGTGATGCATCTGGGCTTCGATCTGGTCTACGACATGGGCGGCATTCACGTGCTCTATCTGGCCACATACGTGCCGATCGCACTGTTCGGCGGGGCCGGGATAGTGGCGTCTTGTAGTACGCCAATTGCAATCGCTCACATAAGAAAATTGGCAGGCGCACGGCGAGTGCCTGTTTTTTTGAGTGACCCCGTCCTTGCCCTCGCCCTCGTCCTCTGGCCCCTGGCCTGGCCGAGTAGTTGGACCGCCGAAGGCCGGCGGGAATGCCGCGTTCCGCCGGGCGAGCCGCCATTCCGCGTGCTCTATGCCCCGACGTGCAAAGAGCCGATCGACGTCTATCATCAACGGGTGCGAGACCTGGTTCGAGAGTTGGAGCCCGGCGCGGTGTTGTTCACCGGATGGGATTTGCTTTATCCAGATTACTATGTCGCCCACGTCGAGATGGGCCGCACCGATCTGATCTTTGTTCAAGACTATCCGCAGGCCGATTGTTTCCAACTGGCCGATTCGGCCGTCGAGTATGCCCACGAGATGGCCTCGACCGGACATGCGGTCTACTTCACGCACATTGTCGGCAAGATTGTCGCGAAGTTCGAGCTCGCCGAAGTTCGGCGCGGTCGCGACACGCTCTATCGCCTGGGTCCAAGAAAATAAACAGTCCGGGCCGCCCTTGGTAGGCTGCTCCGGACTGTTTCCCCCCCTCGGAAGTTCGTCGGCCTTGTTATGCCGGCTGGCACTTAATCTTTCGGTATTCTGCGCCCTTCGACTTTCGCAAAGTTTGGCGATTGTTAGGACTCGCCAAGAGAATCCAATTTCTTCTCTATTTTTCGCGGCCTTCCCAAACAACCTCGTATCACGGATTCTGCTAAACATCTATTGCAAATGGGCCGATGGTTTGGTGTAAATGCGTTTTTGTCCGCTAATCTTCGCTGAAATTACCTAAACTACCAAGCCTCTCTCCCTGACCAAGGAATTTTCTGTGAGTGCCTTGAACCATCTTGTCCGTGCGGTCACGAGGTCGCCGATCGTGTGGGGCCTTCTGGCGTGTGCGGCTTTTTACGGCCTGATTTTCGGTGGTCCGTTGGACGTGCCCGTGATCCATCGTTACTGCGATCACCACCCCGTGGAATATGGCGAAGTGTTGCTGTTCTGCATTGCCATGGCGGCGCTTATGCTGCGGGTTGCCGAGATCGCCACCCAGCGCTTGGCCTTGGGCAAATCGCCCTGGAAATCCATCGACGCCGGCCAACTGCCGCTGGATGAACTTTGCCGGACATTGCATGCGGAGTTGGATCGCCAGCCGGCACATCGGCAGGACGACTATTATCTGGGCCGGCTTCGCGCGGCGGTGTATTACGTCTTGCGTCTCGGCTCCACCGAAGGCCTGGGCGATGAACTGAAATATCTTGCCGACCGCGATGCCACGCTCGCCCACAGCCGCTACGGCCTGTTTCGCTTGATCGTGTGGGCGATCCCCATCCTGGGCTTTCTGGGAACCGTCATCGGCATCACGCGAGCGTTGAACGCCGTTGATCCAAAGGCGCTCGACACGTCGATGGCGCAGGTCATGATGGGCCTGGGGCTGAAGTTCGACACGACCGCGGTGGCCCTTTCGCTCTCGATGGTCCTGATGTTCGTTCACTTCTTCGTCGATCGGAAGGAGACCGCGTTGCTATGGGACGTCGATCGTCAAGTGGAAAGTGAATTGGCCGAGTATCTGCCTGTTGCCCTGGCCGGCGCCGACGGCCAGGTCGTGGCCATGCGCCGCATGGCCGATGTGATGGTCGCGGCGACCGACCGGCTGATCGAGCGGCAGGCCCAACTCTGGCAGGCCTCGATGCAAGCCGCGGCAGGGCGTTGGACGGAAATGGGGGATGCGGCCGCGGCAAACCTGACTCGCGCCTTGGAGCAGAGCCTGAAGCATCACGCCGAGCGGTTGGCGGCCAACGAGGAGACCGTCGCCGAGCAAGGCCGCCGGCAGTGGGAGAAGATTGCCGAGGCGCAGCTTCAACATGCCCAAAACCTGGCGGCAGTGCAGGATTCGCTGGCCCAGCAGGCGGAGACGATGGGACGCATTCTCCAGGCAACCGGCGACGTCGAACAACTTCAGGACGTCCTCAATCGCAACCTGGCCGCCTTGGCCGGGGCCAAGAACTTCGAGCAGACGGTGCTGGGATTGGCGGCCGCCATCCATTTGCTCAATGGACGGATGGTTGAATCGGCCTCCGCCGCGCCGCCCGTTCAGTTGGAATCGAAACGCCGCACCTCAAAGGCAGCATGAAAGCGCTTTGGTTGGCCAGAAACCGCCGTGGGCGGCGAGGGGCGCCACGTCTCTCGCTGTTTCCTTTCCTCGCCGTGCTGATTTGCACGATGGGGGCGCTCGTGCTTTTGCTGCTCTTCGTCAGTCGCCAGGCGCGCCTGCAGGCGGTCAAGGAATCCGCGGCCAAAGATTCCGAGAAGCAAACGAGCATCGCCGCGGAAATGGAAATGGTCCAGTGGCGGGTGGAACAACTGAAGAAGTCGCGCCAGGAAACCGAGGTCCAACTGGCCGAGGCCCGCCTGGTGCTGGGCCATATCGAAGACCACGGCCGGCGGCTCCGCGATCGATTCCAGGACCTCACCCGGCAGGCCAAAGAGGCCGCCGATGAAGGACTGAAAGCGGGCCGCTTCGTCGCTGCCGGTGAGGAGGAGCTGCGACAGATCGAAGGCCGCATCGCCGATGCCCAGCAGCAACTGGCCCGCACCCAGCAGACAGCCGGCAACCGTCCGAAATCGTTTGCCATCGTTCCCTACGATGGTCCCAATCACACGCGTCGCCGCCCGATCTATATCGAATGTCGCGGCGATGCCGTCGTGTTGCAGCCCGAGAACATCGTTTTTACCGAGGCCGATTTCGACGAGCCGCTGGGACCCGGCAATCCGTTGGCCGCCGCCATCCGCGCGGCCCGCGAGCAGATGCTCGCCTCAGGCAGCATCGATCCGCAAAAATCGGGCGAGCCGTACCCGCTGTTGCTAGTCCGTCCCGCGGGCATTCTTTTTTACGAATGCGCCCTGGCCGCGATGCAGTCGTGGGGTCCGGAGTTCGGCTACGAGTTGATCAATGAGGCCTGGCAACTGAAGTATCCGCCGCCCGACCCGAATCTGGCCAAGTCGGTCAAACAGGCCGTCGATCTGGCCCGGCTGGAACACGCCCGCTTGATCGCTGCCGCGCCGAGCAAGTATGGCAAGCGGCCACGGATGGGCGCCTATCGTTCGTCCACGGGCGCGGGCACCATGTACCCATGGTCGGCGGACGGGCAGGGCGGGGCAGGGGGGAGTGAAAGCCCCGGTGTTTATTCGTCCAAGCTGGACGACCGCTATGCCCATGACTCCGGTGGCGGATCGTCCGCGACCCGGAGCACCGGATACCCCGGCCGCAACGGTCGTGGCGGTGGTGGCTTGGGCGGCAGCGGCGACGGCGACGGGAGCAGCGGAACCGGCAGTGGCGGCAGCGGTTCCAGTGCCAATGCCGAGTTTGCCGCCAACAATCCTTACGCAGCGCTGCCCGTTCCCGGCATGACCGGTTCGCCGACCATGCTTCCCGGTGGAACGGGAAATGGCCCAGGGTATGGAACAGGCAACGGAATGGGCGGCGAAGCCCGGCCCGGCGTCGCAGGCGGCACGGGCGTTTCAACGGCCATGCTTCCCGGTGGAACGAGAAATGGTTCGGGATATAGAATGGGAAATGGAATGAGCGGGGCACCCGGGTCCGGCGTCGCAGGCGGGACGGGCGTTTCCACGGCCATGCTTCCCGGTGGAACGGGAAATGGTTCGGGGTATGGAGCGGGGAGCGGGGAGCAGGGAGCAGGGAGCGTCGCAGCCGGTATGGGCATTTCGACGGCCATGCTTCCCGGTGGAACGGGAAACGGAGTGGGAGGCGCACCAGGGTCCAGTGTCGCAGGCGGTCCGCCTGGATGCCCCGGCACGAACTCCGGCGGCGCTCCCAACAACCTCACTTCTCCCGGCAACCAGGGGGCAATGCAACCCAATGGTCAGCCGAGCGGCGGTTCGGCTGCGATGGCCGGAGTCGTTCGCCCCGACGGCTATATCACCGGCCAGCCCAACGACGGAAATCCCGCGCCCGTGCCGGCGCGACCGGATCCTTCTTCCTCGATGGCCATGATCCCTGCGACGCCGCTGCGTCCTGGGGAGTGGCGTCCTAGTCAAGAAACGCCCAAGCGCGACACGGCCGAGGAAGAGAAGGAAAAGCAGGAAAAGAAAAAACATCCGTACGACAAGGTCAAAATGGATCACGACCAGGATGGCTGGGCACTGCGCAACGCCACCCGGCACGCGGCCGCCATCAGCCGGCCGATACACGTCGATTGTTATCCGGACCGCATCGTGCTCCTACCGGATAGCAATAGCGGCGAACCCCGCGTCATCTATTGCGGGGCACCCGGTACCCCGGGTCACGGCGGCCAGCGCGACGCCGACAAGCTCGTCGCCGCGGTTTGGGAAATCATGGACGCCTGGGGCATGGCCGGCCGCGAAATGTATTGGCGGCCCGTGCTCAACTTCTACCTCGCCCCTGGCGCCGAACCTCGCATGTTCGACCTCACCCAGTCGCTGAAAGGCAGCGGGCTGGTGATCGAGAGGAAACAATAGGGATGAAGGATGAGGGATGAGGAATGAGGGATGAGGAATGAGGGATGAGGAATGAGGGATGAGGGAGCGGTACGTCCCCACCGACCCTGCGTCGGTGGAAGAATGACTGAGTAGCTATGGCACAAACCGTTGAAGCCGAAGAAGCCGTCAATGCCGATTCGTTCCTGGATATCGTGGCCAGTGTCGTCAGCGTCATGATTATCATGGTCATGATGACCGGGCTGAAGATCAAGAACACGCCGCCGGATGCCAAGCCGACCAGCGAGGTAGTCCGGGCGGGCGGCGATCTGCGCCAAAAGCAGCATGAAGAGCAGGCGCTCCACGACGACGTGCAGAGAATCAGCACGGAGATGGAAGAAGTCAGGACCCAGACGGCCGTGCGCGAGCGCGAGCGAGATGTGCTGGTCCTGGCCACGACCGGGCTCGATCAGCAGTTGCGCGGCGCCCGGCAGTCGGCGGCGCAGCCATCGCCGTCCGACGGTCAGTTGGCAGCCAAGGTGATTGACGCCCGCAACCGGTTGGAGATTCTCAACCGCCAGCGGGAAGCGATCGAGAAGTCGCCTGCGGAATCGGTGCAGATCGAGAGTTTTACCACCCCGCTGGGCCGCACGGTCGACGGCCGCGAATTGCACTTTCAGCTCAACCATGGGCGTATCGCTTATGTGCCCTTGAAGGAACTGGTCGAAAAGGCCGTGGCGTATCTCAAGCACAGGCACCCCGAACTCTCGGAGCAGCGGCCCGAGTTGATCGACACGATACCGCCCGAGCAAGGTTTTCGCCTGACGTACATGTTTCGGCTTCGTCCGCCGACGATGTACGAGATTCAGGAGTCGGGCAGTCAGCGGCCCAAGATCGAAGACGCGTTCAAATTCATTCCGGTGGCCGACAACCTGGGCGAGACGATCGACGAGGCCTTGCGGCCCGGCTCGCAGTTCCATCAAGCGCTGACGGACCGGCGGGCGAAAGACGCCACGATTACGCTTTGGACCTACCCGGACAGTTTCGACGACTTCCGCCGGGTGAAGAAAGAACTCTATCGGCTCGGTTTCCCCGTTGCGGCCCGGCCCCTGCCGGAAGGCGTGCCGATCAGCGGATCTTCCAGCGGCAGCAAGTCCACGGCCGAATAGAGCCGGTTAGCGCAGTTCGATACCGCGCCTCCCTGGCCCCCCGGGGCAAGGAGGGCACTGCCCGCCGGCTTGCAATCCGCCCGCCATCGACGATAATCAAGCGGTTCTAAAAGCCTTCCTTGCCACCCGTTCACACCAAATTGGAAAGATACCATGCCGTTCTCTCGCATTGTCGCGGTTGTTGGCTTGACCGTAATCACTCTGCTCGCGCAGGGCCGCTCCGTTGCCTCGGCCAACGCTCCCAAGAGCGGCATGCAGCATCTTCTCTACGTCGCCACGCCCGGCATCCGCGATGACCTGCAATTTGGCGGGCATGGCGTCTTGGTCTTCGACATCGAGCATGAGCATAAGTTCGTGCGCCGCATCGCCTTCGACGGCTTGAGCGCGAAAGGCAAGCCGCTGAACGTCAAAGGCATCGCGGCCAACGCCCAAACCGCGCGCCTCTACGTGACCACGCTTGAGCACCTGATTGCGATCGATCTGAAGCGCGATCGCGTGCTCTGGCAGAAGAGCTACGAAGGCGGTTGCGATCGCCTGGCCCTCTCACCCGACGGCAAGACGATCTATCTGCCTTCGTTGGAAAAAGGCCATTGGCACGTCGTCGACGCGATGGACGGCCGGGTGCTAGCCAAGATCACGACCAACTCGGGGGCCCACAACACGATTTACGGCCCCGACGGCACTCGGGTCTATCTGGCGGGGCTCAAGTCGCCCGTGCTCAATATCGCCGAGACAAAGCAGCACACGATCGAAAGGACCGTCGGCCCTTTCAGCAACGTGATTCGCCCCTTCACGATCAACGGCAGCCAGACCTTGTGCTACGTCAATGTCAACGATCGGCTCGGCTTCGAGATCGGCGATCTGCAGACCGGCAAGGTCCTGCACAAGGTCGATGTCGAAGGCTTCAAGACGGGACCCGTGAAGATGCATGGCTGCCCTTGCCATGGCATCGGTCTCACGCCCGATGGACGAGAACTCTGGCTCTGCGACTCGTACAATCGGCGCCTCCATATCTTCGACGCCACGCAGATGCCGCCCCGGCAGGTCACCAGCATCCAACTCCGTGACGAGCCGGGCTGGATCACCTTCGGCATCGACGGCACGCTCGCCTATCCTGCCACCGGCGAGGTCATTGACACGAAGTCGCGGAAGATCATCGCCACGCTCGAAGATGAAAGCGGCCGCGCAGTGCATAGCGAAAAACTCTTGGAAATCGATTTCGACGGCACTCGAGTAGTGCGGGCCGGCAATCAGTTTGGCATCGGCCGGCATTAGGCCGCGATGCGACCTACTTCACTCCATCGTACGTCGCATAGCACCGCGGCGTTTCCCAGAGCCGTACTTCGACCACGGGAAAACCCTTGGCGGCCGCAACCTCAAAAATCAGCCGGGCAATGTTCTCGGCCGTGGGGTTTTCGTCTAAAAGATACATCGGCTCGTCGAGTTTCTTCAGCAACTCCACCGCCGGATCGTCGCGGCAGAGGATCATGCGGTGGTCCAAGTTGTCATCGACCCAGGTGTTCATCGCCGCCTTGATGTCGCCGAAGTCCAGCACCATTCCCCGATCGTCCAATTGAGACGACTCTAACGTGATCAGGGCCTTGCCGTTGTGCCCGTGCAGGTGCCGGCACTTGCCTGCGTAGTTCAACAAGCGGTGTCCGTAACAGAAATCGATCTCGCGGGTGACGTGGAACATGGTTCGTGTTTTCCCCTACTTCGCAAGCGCCGTTCGTACCCCGTCTGCGACGCATGCATCCAGGGGCGGCTTGACCGGACGGCGGTAATCGAGGGCATTCATGCCATGCCTCAATAGATCAGTTTCTTGTCCCGGGATTTGCGTCAAGGTAATCAATGAGGATTCGCTCGACAAAATCCTCAAATGGCCTGCCCATCGGCGGGCCAATCTTCCGTAGCCTGTCGACAATAGCCCGCCGAACAGGAACCGCGATCCGTTTTTCGATTGGGCTACTACCGTGTCGGCGATGAGCGTGAGCTTCTATTGCGTTTTCGCTCTTCGTCCCCCAGCTTAAATTGGTCAGTGAGTTATCGCTGGGGTCATCGTTTTGATGCTTGCCGACGCTGCTAGGTGTTGGTGGTGGTCCCCGAAATGCGTTAAGGATTACCTGTTGGACATAGGGTTGATAATAACCGCCGAGGACTTTTGCAATACTAACGAAGTAGTAGCCGTGATTTTTGAGCGTTGGACGGAGCTTCTCCCATATTTGACGATCGCGCTTGTAAACGACGACGCTGCCGTCCTCGCCCCCGGTAAACTGCCCAGCAAAGCTCCGGTGCGTCTGGAAACGTCGCGATTCTAAATTTTACACCCTGATACGTAAACGCGGGCTGTTGAGGGATCGCGACAATGGGAATCCGAATCGAATTCTTCGTCATATTTGCTCCCAGTCGGTAAACGATAGGAATTTTGATCGTCCGCAACGCCCTCTAATTTTGCCGTGGATACCGATCGAAGTCAAGAGTTTACCGTACATCGACGCATATTCAGCCACTTAGATTCGTTCAAACCGCTACCGTGTACAACGATAAGGTGGTAGCAATTGAGTCACAGTTGGGAATCAAGCGGCACGTCGGGATGGGTGCGTCGAATCAATCCAGCGCGAGGGTCTTCGTGACGTAATCAATGTGCAACACGCGTTGCTCGAGCAAACCCGTGCCCAGTAAGGGAAACTTCCCATCATTGGCAACGACCTGAAGTGGCAGGCGTTTCCCAAACCACTCGATGTAGCAGAGGTAGGGGGTGCTCGCATAAAATGATGTAGACAAACGTCGATGAATAGGTTATGCTTCCGTCCTGGAATCCGAAGGATACTCGGATAGTTTACCAAGTATCGGTGCCGTCGCCCAGACAAAGTTGTCGTCGCGGGACTTTTCACGGAGGAAATGACATGACCGCACAAATCACTCGCCAAGCTCATAATTCCATCACCATCGAGGTCACCTTGCCGCTGACCGGCTCCATGCTTCGGGCCGAAGAAGCGATCCAGGATGCGCTTAACGAAGTCGGCCTGCTGGCCACCGAAAAGAATCTCGAGCGGTTCGATACCGATGGAAGTCCCATCCAACTCGGTTCGGTCCGCATGACCAGCAAGGGGCAGTTCGCTCAAGATTACGAAACGCCTTACGGCAGCGTCTCCGTGCTTCGGCATGTCTATCAAACGTCCGAAGGGGGCAAAACGTTCTGCCCGCTCGAAGAGAGTGCCCGATTGGTTCTCAACGCCACGCCGAGATTTGCCAAGTTGGTCTCCTACAAATACGCGGAAGCCGGAGCCAATGCGGTTGTCGCCGATTTATTGGAATGCCAGCATCGAAAGATTTCCAAGCGATACGTCAAGTCGCTGGGCGACATCGTCGGTGCCTATGCCGTTGCGAAAGAAGAGACCTGGAGCTACGCATTGCCACAGTTCGAGCATCCGTGTGCCTCCATCGCGATCGGCGTTGATGGAACATGCATGCTTTTGCAAGAGGACGGGTGGCGGGTGGCGATGACGGGAACGATCGCGTTTTACGACGCCCAAGGGGAACGCCTGCATACGATTTACGCAGGCGCGACCCCAGAGTACGGGAAAGAAAAGTTCCACGCGAAATTCCAACGCGAGGTGGAGCGCGTGAAGAATGCCTATCCGAACGTGCCGTATATCGGTCTGGGCGACGGCGCGGCAGACAACTGGAGCTACCTGAAACCGTTGACGGACCACCAGACATTGGACTTTTACCATGCCAGCGAGTACGTGGGCAAGGCGGCGATGGTGGTGTTCAAGGGAGCGAAAAAGAAAGCAGAAAGAGAAGCGTGGCTGGAAAACCAGCTTCATCAATTGAAGCACAAGCAGGGAGCGGTGAGTCGTTTGCTTTCGGTCCTGGATGAATTTCTTTCCACGACGCCGCTGAAAAACGCGGAAGATGCGAAGGCGGTCCTGGCGACGATCACCTACCTCCAAAACCAGAAGGAACGGATGAAATACTCTTATTCGGTGCAGCGGAACTGGCCGATCGGCAGCGGCGTGACGGAAGCGGCATGCAAGACCTTGATCAAGCACCGCTTATGCAAATCGGGTTCGCGTTGGAAGGACGACGGCGCTCTCGCCGTATTGTCGATACGTGCGCTGCGACTCACCACAGGCCGCTGGGAAGAGTTCTGGCGAAACCTCGACCAATATGGCTGCCCCACACTCCCCGCGTAACATCATCTTATGCGAGCACCCGAGGTAGGTATCCAATAGTATCTTGGAACCATCCGCCAGAATCGCCTCGGTTTTAACCAACGCGTCTAACGCCAGTTCTCGAATGAGTTCCAGCGGGAAAACCAAGTGGCCGTCGAACGCCGTATCGATCCAAGCCGTCACCGGGATGTAGTTGCCAGCAAGCCGACTGCAGACAACAATCTCCAAGAGCGCGCGATTCTCAGCATCGACGGTGCCGATCACGACGCGCTTGCTCCAAGATGAAATGCCGCTTCGTGGCCGATGCGGATTACAAACGACCACCGGTCCGGGTACGCTTCTCGTGCGGCCAACGCCGCAGTAATGAAGGTATCGCCCAAGAAAAATCTCCGTGAAACCGGTTCAATGGCAACATACTCGTTGCGATGCCCCGCCTCCAAGCGTTCCCGGAGGTCCTGTTCGTAGACTTCCTTGGCCTTTTCCGCAACGGATACCATACGACTTCCTCGCTGAATTGGAACCGCCATCGTCGGGTCTTTATTCTATCGCCACCTGGCAGGCTTTTCAAGCGGGGAGCAGGGAGCCTAGGGCGGCGAGGAACCTAACGGCACCCATCAGGCGACATAAGAAATAGGCCTGCGCGGGATTCCGTGGCCGGACAGCGGATTTCCGTGGACACCCAGGCGGCATGCGATTGTCCAGCGACCAGGAAATGAATTCGTAACTTATTACCATTCAGTGAGTTACGACCACCGTCTCAATTCTGCTTTGCGTTGGAATGTTTCTTGCTTTGGCGCTAGCCGACCGACAAGGTCTGTTCTTGAACAAGCGGTTGCAACGACAGGAATCATCATGGCTGTGGAGGAAAAGTGTCTGGAGTGCCAGGAGGCCACCGAAGAGGAGCTTCTGGGGCGTCTGGACGAGGTTCTGGCAGAGTACGCCGAGATGCCGGGGGCACTCATTCCGGTGCTTCAAATCGCGCAGGCCCTCTTCGGCTATCTGCCGGAAGCCGCCCTGCGAAAAATCAGCCGGGCCCTGGGCAAACCGTACAGCGAAGTGGCCGGCGTGGTCGGCTTCTATTCGTTCTTTACGACCGTGCCGCGCGGCAAGCACCTGGTGCGGGTCTGCCTGGGGACGGCCTGCTACGTTCGCGGCGGCAAGCAAGTGCTGGCCGCGCTTCGCGACCTGTTGCGGATCGAGGTCGGCGAGACCACGCCCGACCGCCAGTTCTCGCTCGACGTGGGCCGCTGCTTCGGGGCCTGCGGCCTGGCCCCGGTGATCATGATCGACGACGACGTGCATCAACGGGTCAAGCCGACCAGTCTGGGACGAATCGTGGACGAATATCGCCAAGCGGTGGATGAAGTTTCTCCGAACGGCAGCCCCGCGAACTCCAAGGCGGGAGAAGACGCATGAGCCAGATCATCGCCACGCCGCAACAGTTGAACGAACTCCGCGACCGTGTCCGGGCCGAGCAGGCCGCCCAGAAGGCGGCTGGCCACAAGCAGGTCCGCATCTGCATGGGGGCGGGTTGTATCGCCTCGGGCGCCGGGCAGGTCAAGCAGGCGATCGAGGCCGAACTTCAGCGCTGCGGCGTCCACGACGGTGTATCGGTCATCGGCACCGGCTGCTTGGGCCCTTGTTCCGCCGGCCCGACCCTCATGATCGACGACGTCTTCTACGAGAACGTCAAGCCGCAGGACGGCAGTTCGCTGGTCAACGAGCACGTGCTTCGCGGGCAGATCGTTTCGCGGCTGACGCACCGCCGTCCCGACGGCCGCAAGGTGGCCAACGTGGCCGAGATGGATTTCTTCAAGCGGCAGACCAAGATCGTGCTCCGCAACTGCGGCCTGATCGACCCCCAGCGGATCGAAGATTACATTGCCCGCGACGGTTACCAGGCCCTGGCCAAGGTCGTGGCGGCCAATCTTCCCAATGACGTTATCGAGACGATGCGCGTTTCCGGCCTCCGCGGCCGCGGCGGCGCCGGTTTTCCCACCTGGCGGAAGTGGAAACTGACCCGCGAGTCGGCCGGCGACGTAAAATTCGTCGTTTGCAATGCCGACGAAGGCGATCCCGGCGCCTTCATGGACCGCAGCGTGCTGGAAGGCGATCCGCATAGCGTGCTCGAAGGCATGGCCATCGCCGCCCACACGATCGGCGCTTCGCGAGGTTACATCTATGTGCGGGCCGAATACCCGCTGGCCGTGGCGCGGTTGAAGATTGCCATCGCCCAGGCCCAGGAGCGGGGCATCCTGGGCAAGAATATCTTCGGCTCCGCCGCTTTTTCCGCCGGGCGGCCCTGGGATTTCGACCTGGAGATCCGCATGGGTTCCGGGGCCTTCGTGTGCGGCGAAGAGACGGCCCTCATGACCTCCATCGAAGGCAATCGCGGCGAGCCGCGGCCCCGTCCGCCGTTCCCCGCCCAGCAGGGGTTGTGGGGCAAGCCGACGCTCCTGAACAATGTCGAGACCTACGCCAACGTGCCGGCGATCATCCTCAACGGCGGCGCGTGGTATGCCCAATACGGCACGGAGAAAAGCCGCGGCACCAAGGTCTTCGCCCTGGCCGGCGCGATCAAGAATTCCGGCCTCGTGGAAGTGCCCGTCGGCATGCCCCTGGGCGATTTGATCTACGACGTGGGCGGCGGCACTTCGTCGGGCAAGGAGTTCAAGGCCGCGCAGATGGGCGGGCCTTCCGGCGGCTGCATTCCCAAGCAGCACTTGAACGTGCCCTTGGACTACGAGTCGCTCTCCGCACTGGGCGCGATCATGGGCTCCGGCGGCCTGATCGTGATGGACGAAGATAGCTGCATGGTCGATGTCGCCCGCTACTTTCTCGAATTCGTGCAGGAAGAATCGTGCGGCAAGTGCGTGCCTTGCCGCGTGGGCACGAAACGGATGCTGGAGATCCTCAACCGCATCTGCGAGGGCCACGGCGAGGAGGCCGACGTTCGAGCGGCTCATCGACCTGGGCGAGATGATCAAGGACACGTCGCTCTGCGGCCTGGGCCAGACCGCGCCCAACCCGGTGCTCTCGACCATCCGCCACTTCGGCCACGAATACATCGAGCACATCCGCGACAAGCATTGCCGTGCGAGCGTGTGCCCCTCGCTGGTCTACGCCCCCTGCTCCACGCCTGTCCGGCGAACGTCGATATCCCGGGCTACGTGTCGCTGATCGGCGAGAAACGCTATGCCGAGGCCCTGCGGCTGCATCGCGAGAAGAACCCGCTGGCGGCGATCTGTTCGCGGGTCTGCTTCCACACCTGCGAAGACAAATGCCGGCGGAGCACGCTCGATGCACCCGTTGCCATCCGCGGCATCAAGCGCTTCATGGTCGATCAGGAAGTCACGATCCAACTGCCAGAGGTCCGCGAGGACCCGGCCAATGCGAAGCGGAAGATCGCCATCGTCGGCGCCGGACCGGCGGGCCTGTCGTGCGCCTACTTCCTTGCCCGGCTGGGCTACCGGCCGATGGTCTTCGAGGCCGAGCCGCGGCCCGGCGGTATGCTGGTGCAGGCCATTCCCTCGTATCGCTTGCCCCGCGAGATCGTGGCCCGCGAAATCCGCATGATCGAGCGGCTGGGCGTGGACATCCAGACGAACATGTCGCTGGGGCGCGACTTCACGCTCAAGTCGCTCCGCGGCAAGGGCTACGAGGCGGTGTTCCTCGGCGTCGGCGCGCCGATCGGCGTCGGCCTGGGCATCCCGGGCGAACACGACGAAGGGATCACCGACGCGCTCTCCTTCCTGCGGACGTACAATCTCCGCGGCTCGGTGCCGGTGGGCAAGCACGTCGTGGTCATCGGCGGCGGCAATTCGGCGATCGACGCGGCCCGCACGGCCGTGCGGTTGGGGGCCGAGTCGGTCACCGTCGTCTATCGCCGCAGCCGCGACGTGATGCCGGCCTACAAGGAAGAGATCGAGGAGGCCGAACACGAAGGCGTGACGCTGAAACTGCTCACCGCGCCGGTGGAAGTCATCGCCGCGGGCCGCCGCGTGGCGGGCATCAAGTGCCTGCCGATGCGGCTGGGCGAGTTCGATCGCTCCGGCCGCCGCCGGCCGGAAGAGAGCGGCGACACCTTCATCATTCCGGCCGACCATATTCTCGTGGCCATCGGCCAGACGCTTGACCTGAAGGGCATTGCCAATGGCTTTACTCTGGAGACGCGGCAACGCGATTTCGTTCAGGTCAGCCCGGTCACGGGCCAGAGCTCGGAAAAATGGATCTTCGCCGGCGGCGACGCCGTGACCGGCCCGTCTTCGGTGGTCGAGGCCGTGGCCGCGGGCGAGCGGGCGGCCGTGGGCATCGATCAGTATCTGACCGGACGCATCCACGCCTTCTGGCGCGAGACCCGCGAGGTCGATACGTTCTTCGATCCCGACGCCGAACCGGTCGATACGCCGCGCGAGAAGCTCGACCTGATTCCCGTCGAGCGGAGGCGCGAGAATTTCGACGAAGTGGAACTGCCCTGGCGCGAGTCGGTCGCCGTGTGCCAGGCCAAGCGTTGCCTGCGCTGCGACTACGGCAAACGGGGAGCAGAAGGATGAGGGATGAAAGATAAGATGGCGGATCAGCCAAGAAACGAGCAACAATGTCTTGACGGCTGGGTACTGGGTACTGAGCACTGAGTACCCAGTGTTGACCCCTCATCGCTCATCCCCCATCGCTCATCCCCCATCCTTTATCCTTCCCAAGGAACTACTATGATCAACCTGACCATCAATCATATCCCCGTCGAAGTTCCCGATGGCTCGACGCTCTTGAGCGCGGCCAAACAAGCGGGCATCAAGATCCCTACGCTCTGCCACGTGGAAGGTTTGCAGACGATCGGCGCCTGCCGTGTTTGCGTGGTCGAAGTCGAAGGGGCACGAAACCTCTGTGCCTCGTGCGCCATGCCGGCCACGGCGGGGATGAAGGTCTTTACGAACACCAGCCGCGTCCGCGTTGCCCGGCGAACGGTGGTCGAACTGCTGCTCTCGGAGCACAACGGCGAGTGCCAGACCTGCGACCGCAGCGAAGATTGCGAACTTCAGGCCTTGGCCGCCGAACTGGGCATCCGCGAAATCGCCTACGCCGGCGAGCGGACCCGCAAGCGGGTCGATACGTCGACGCCGGCCCTCTTGCGCGACACCGGCAAGTGCATCAAGTGCCGCCGTTGCGTGAGCGTTTGCGCCGAGATCCAGAGCGTGGGCGCCCTCTTTCCGCAGAACCGCGGCTTCGACACGGTGATTGGCCCGGCCTTCAGCCACGACCTGTCGACCGTGACTTGCGTGCAGTGTGGGCAGTGCGCGGCCGTGTGTCCCGTGGGAGCGATCACCGAGCGCGATCAGATCGACGAAGTCTGGACCGCCCTGGAAAGCTCCGGCAAGCACGTCGTTGTGCAGACCGCCCCGGCCATTCGCGCCGCCCTGGGCGAGTGTTTTGGATTCCCGCCGGGCACACTGGTAACCGGCAAGATGGTGGCCGCCTTGCGGCGGCTGGGCTTCCACGCCGTGTTCGATACGAACTTTGCCGCCGATCTCACGATCCTGGAAGAGGGCACGGAACTGCTCACCCGGCTCAAAGCCGCGCTGTGCGGGCAGGGAGCAGCCTGTAGGCCGGAACAAGCTTGCGCAGTTCCGGCAGCGCGGGTACCAATGTTCGAACCGCCCTCGGCCCCTGCCGGAACTGCGCAAGCTTGTTCCGGCCTACAGGTTAATCGCCCGGCCCTGCCGATGTTCACCAGTTGTTCGCCGGGCTGGATCAATTTCCTCGAACACTTCCATCCCGACATGTTGCCGAACCTTTCAAGCTGCAAGTCGCCGCAGCAGATGTTCGGGGCCCTGGCCAAGACGTATTACGCCAACAAGTTGGGCAAGCGGCCCGAGGATATTTTCGTCGTTTCCATCATGCCTTGCACGGCGAAGAAGTACGAATGCCAGCGGCCCGAGATGACTGCCAGCGGCGTCCGCGACGTCGACGTGGTGCTCACCACGCGCGAGTTGGGCAAGATGATCCACGCCGCGGGCATCGATTTCGCCGGCCTCCCCGACGAAGAGATGGACGCGCCGCTGGGGCTTTCGACCGGGGCCGCCGACATCTTCGCCAACACCGGCGGCGTGATGGAAGCCGCCTTGCGCACGGCCTACGAGATCGTCACCGGCCGGCCGCTGCCGGTGGCCAATCTGCACGTTACGCCGGTGGCCGGGCTCCAGGGCGTGAAGGAGGCTTCGCTCAAGATCGAGGGGGCGCTGCCCGACTGGAGTTTCCTGGAAGGCGTGGCGCTGAACGTGGCCGTGGCCCACGGGTTGAGCAACGCCCAGCGGCTGATCACGGCCGTGAAGCGGGGCGAGGCCAATTATCATTTCATCGAGATCATGACCTGTCCCGGCGGCTGCATCGGCGGCGGCGGGCAGCCGCGCTTCACGGACAACAAGATCCGCGAGTCCCGCATCGCGGCCATCTATCGCGAGGACGAAGGCAAGAAGCTCCGCAAATCGCACGAGAACCCCGATATCCAGAAGCTGTACGCCGAGTTCCTCGGCCAGCCCCTCGGCGATCGCTCGCACCATCTGTTGCACACCAAGTATACGCCGAAGGAACGAGTGTAGCCGATTTGGAGTGCGGTACGGGCACCATGTACTCATGGTCGTGGTCGTTACCGCTTTCCTTCTGCCGCCGACCCGGAGTACCGGGTACCCCGGCTTTTCGATTGCGGTATTCAGGGTCCGGGAAGTGCGTGTGCGCTTCCGACCGTTTTTTCATTCTCCTCTTGTGATTATGTCGTCCGCAGATGACCATTGCACTCCGCCGAGAGCGCAATGCTCCACGCGGCGGGGCTGACGAGGCCCCGCCGCGTTTGCGCGATGCGCCTTCGCGAGGGCGCGTCGCAGGATCGAATTGCCAAAGAACCTTTCGAACCTATCCGGACCTGGACTGTTTCGCGGTCCGGCAAAACATTCGTAAGTGCTCTTCCATGCAGCACTTAAATCGCGTGGACGTCCCCCGCGTGGTCCAACGCGGTGTGGTCCAAAATCGAGGTCATTACAAATCCTTCATCCCTCGTCCCTTCCCTAATCCCTCATCCTTCATCCTTGCTCCATCTCCAAGGGTAGCCGAATACACATCTCCAAGGCGTCAGGCCCGTCGTCGTGATCGCCCAGGGGAAAATCCATGAGCTGATCGACCGGCAGCCGGCAGCCGGGCGAGTCGGCCTTGAACCGCAACTCGCGATTGAGCACGTACTGGCTCAGCCGGCGGATGCGGGCGATCTTGCTGAAGCCCCGGCTCATCATCTTCCAAATCGACCACCGCAGGGCGTATTCCTCGCCGCACTGCCGCACAAACTCGTGGACCAGCAATTCCTGGAACTGTTCGGCCTCGATGCCCACGAAATCAGGCTTTTTCTGCTCGCAGAAGAGCAGCGTCTTGCGAACGAGTTGGTCCAGCACGATGTGGTCCAATCCCATCTCCTTCAGCAGCTTGGCGGTGGCATCCAGGGCGGCCTGGGCGCGGGTCAGCCAGGCGGGGTTGCCGGCCCGGGTCTTGGTGCGGACGGACCGCTTGTTTTTCGAATCGTCGCCGGGGCAGTCGGTGACCGTGCGAATTTCCTCGTCGGCCTGCGAGCGGTCCAGGCCCTCCAGCGCCTTGCGGTAGATCGTATCGTAGCGCTCGTTCAGTTTGTCGATCATTTCCATGGTCTCCTTTACGGATCGCGAGGCGCAATCCCGCCGCAGCGAATTCCGCCAGCGGAGGACGGTCGTCTTGGGTATGCCGACCTTTTCGGCGACCTCCCGGCTGGTATGGCCCTCCAGGGAGAGCCGGGCGATCTCCGGCAGAAAGGCTTCCTTCCGCTCGCGGGCCTGGGCCAAACGTGAATTGGGTTCTCTCATGATTGTGTGTTGGTTGAGGGTTGAGGGATGAGGGTTGAGGGTTGAGGGTTGAGGGTTGAGGGTTGAGGGTTGAGGGTTGAGGGTTGAGGGTTGAGGGTTGAGGGTTGAGGGTTGAGGGATTGGCCTCTCCTTTTCTGCTTCGTAGTTATGGATTAGTACGAATTAGACGGCGATTTTATAAAGTGGAGATCGCTCCGGGAGGGCCTCGACGCAGCGCCATCGGCGTCGCAAGGCGTTGCCTGCCACGACCTTAGAGCAATCCGGCGAAAAGAGCGGATTGCCGGAGATTTGAACGGAAAAAAGACGCGAAATGTTCCCCTCCGATGACGGGGTTCGTGCGCGCCGATGGTTGTTTCAAGCACCGACTCGAAGCGTGTGTACTCCAAAGGCCCAGTGCGGCTTGGGGGAGCTTGCGCCAGACCACCCGTAGGATGGAGATCTCCGCGAGAATGCAAGAAAAGCGACGATTTTTTGAAAGTTGGCGTGGTGAAGAATTCCCGGCGAACTATTCCCTGCTAAAATTCATCGAGAGCAGAACGGCAAGGCTGTACGGAATGTTGCCGCGAGTCGGTATAATAATGACATGGTTCAAGCGTACGAAAAAATCGCCGAGCGAATGATTCTTTCCCATGAAGATCCTTAACCCAGCGCCGCCGTGGGGGCCGCCGCGAAGCAATCATGTCGTGCCTTGGCATGGATGCACGGCATTCGACAAGGATGCGATTGAGAAGAACGATATTGACTTGAAGTGCTGTGCGGCGGACACTGACTTTGGGCGCGACTTTTACACCACTACCCTGGAACGCCAAGCTCGACAATGGGCGTGGAACCGCTTTTACAGATGGCAAAAGGACAATCCAAGGGTAAAGGGAAATTACCCAGTCGTATTGCGTTTTCGCGTGAGGCGATATTCCGTGAGCAACATTTCATCGGATTTCGATCGCGGACTGGCCGATTTGGAGAGCATGGCTTTTGTAATCGGGGACTATAACAACGACGATTTTTGGAGCTTGGTTCAACACTGCCGCCGAAGCACTGCGGCAAACATTCACGATCACAAGAAGGCGCCGTCGGGATGGTACGAGTTGGTATCCGGACCTGTTGCCGCATTTTGGGATCAAAGGGTTGCCATGGATGATGCAGACCAGTTTAGCTTTCACATGAAACGCGGTATCGACATTCTGAATGCGTTAATCAATCAGGGAAAAGGCAAAGGAACGAATGGCACCGGCGACCCCGACTACTACGAGTGGCGGCGCGTGCGATAGAGAATTGGAGTTTAGGAATGTTGCCACAAGATGCGGTTATTAAGTATTGGCTGCGCGTGCGTGAGTTGCTTCAGAATTCCGGCTCACTGAGTGATCGGCAGGCCGATCAAGGCATTAGAGACTATGTCGCTCTTGCAGAGGCGCATGGTTTCACAGAGGCCATCTATCATCGCAATGAAGAAGAGATTGCCGAGATTATTAAATACGGTATCGAGAACGAGAGCTTTCCCGAACCGGCCAAAGCTTGACACGTCACGTTTGCAGGTTTGCTCCCGACGTTTGCGGGTTGCGTTTGCACGTGTTCTCCGACCCCGGCCGGCCGATGCGTCCCTGACCATTGCGGAACGCTCGCGTGGCCCCCGCTGTCTGAACGACGAAGGCGCCAACGACCTCGTTAATTTCGGGGCTCAAGAGCATGGCTTTCGGGCTCGCCGCCTACGTTTCACGCATTGGTTTTCCGCCAACGCGCAAGGCTGGCTTCCAGGTGCTGGTCGGGCTCTCCTGGGCGGGCTTTCACCCACAAGGCTCCAACAAAAGGTTTTCAACTCACTGCATGTGGGTTTTCCTCCTCTTCCAAGCTTCTTGGCACAATCAGACTTTAACGGCTAACTGCTTTGCAGTTAGCCGTTAAAGTCTGACCCCGTGCCGGCGTGGGGGCAAGGCTTACGGCCCTTGCCCATTTCAGAGTAGACGCCTTCGGGCAATTTCGCTGCCATCGTCTAAACCTTTCTAAATCGGGGAATGGGGAGGGAACGTCCGAATTATACTTTATAAAAAAGAAAAAGCCACTAGGGGGTCTAGTGGCCTTTTAATCCTCCCCGTGGCTACTGTTTTACGAAGGCATACATTCCATCTGCCTTCGGAAAATCGGCAAGTTTATGGGGGTGTTGGGCATGATGGAAACGCCAATTTGCGTTATCCCCAGAGGGTCCAAGCAAAATAAAGTCTCGAAACTCTCCGTCAGCGATCCTTTTCAACGCATCTCGCGTCGTATCCCCGTGAAACTCAATCACCACAGTATTTAGAGGTTTATCAAGCGTTACCTCATCGGTCGTAATAGGGTTTTTTTTCGGAATTTCGCTTCCGTCTAATTGGACAGCGGATAGATTTTTCGTCAGCCATTGCTTGATGAAGGCTTGGAAAGCCGAAAATGATTCGTGACGGTGAGAACGAAAAGGCATGATTAAACCTCCGAAGGCGATTAAGGCTTAGGAGGAGGAAGGGGAAAAGATTTTCGATCAGCAGCTATCCGATCCAAGGAACCTGCAATCTTCCATAACGGAAGGGAAAACATAAAAAACATCAAAATCATCGCAAGAACAAAGGGAGTAAAAGTATCCACGAAAAAATCTCCTAGCTACCGACAACAGAGGGGCGACGAAACTGCCATTCTATCCCCTTGCCAATGGCAGTCAATCACTCATACCCACCATAAGGTGTAGAAAAGCAGGGATTTTGCCTCCCTAAATCTTTTGCTTATGCCTTGAAGTGGGGGTTGTAGTGTAGGTGAATTCGCGTATCATACGTTCCCGTACATGTCATACAGCCCCCAGGCGTTCGGCTTCTTCTCGCCTACAGGATGCGTCGTGTTGCCTGAGTTCTTACCGTACCAGGCATAATCTCCAAGCGGAGTCTCGTCGTCGCCGAAGCAGTACCGCGTCTTGCTCCCCGCCCGGCAGGCGTATTCCCACTGCGCCTCGCTGGGCAACTGAAACTTGCCTGTCCCAGAGCTTGACTTCGCGTTGAGCTTACCCAGAAACTTTTGGCAGTCCTCCCAACTGACCATTTCCACCGGGTTCTTCGGACCCTTGAACTGGCTTGGGTTGTTGCCCATCACCGCTTCCCACTGTTCCTGCGTCACCAGAAACTTGCCCAGGTAGAACGGCTTGGTTATGCGAACGCGGTGCTGCGGCTTCTCCAACGTGAGGGCATCCTTGTCCGAATCGGGCGAGCCCATCTTGAACTCGCCCGCCGGGATGAGGACCATCTCCATCTTCACCCCACCGCCCAAGTCCGCCGTAAGCTTCTTTGGCGGCTCTTTCGTCTCGCTGAAAGCGGTCCCCGCCATTGTGAAAAGCACGATGCACCCAATCACGAAGTTTCTCATAACGCGTCCTCCCATAAGAGAGTTTACTGGCCCTGCGATGCTCGCGCCGAAACACGACGGCCAATGGACCCTGCCAACTGGCAGGAATTTTGATCAAAAGCTACGCCCCTGATATTATCACGGACGCCGGTCACCGGGAAGACTCGGTGGAAAAGTCGCCTACTGGGCGACGGCAAGCCGACGTGCAGCCCGTTTCCGACGACGACGGGCCTGGGCTTCACGGGATTCTTCTTCCCGCTGCTCAAGCCGGTGCTCGGGATGATCGGCCAGCCAGCGATCCGGCAACAGAGCCTCCAAAGCAGCCGTGTCGCCAGGGGCGATAGACGCAATCCGGCGCAGTACGTCGGTCAGGTAAGGCCACACGTCCACGCAGTTCCGTCTGGCGCTTTGCACCAGCGTGTAGAGCGTCGCCGCCGTCTTGCCACCATGCTCGCTTCCGAAAAACAGGTAATTTTTGCGACCGATTGCCACGGGCCGCAGAAGCCGCTCAATGACATTGTTATCTACTGGAATCCTTCCGTCCTCGGTATACCGGACGAAGGCCGCCCAGCGGTTAAGCACGTAGTCGATCGCCTCGGCTAGTTTCGACGTTGGCCGCAACATGGGTCGCACTTCCTCAAAACGAGCCTTCATCCGCAGCAGGATCGGCAGAGCTTCCGCCTGCCGCAATGCCCGGCGTTTGTCGGGCGACATTTCCCGCGCACGGTCCTCCAGGTCGTAGAGTTGCTGCGTCCAGATCATCGCCTCGTGGACGAGCGGATGACTCGTGGAAGGGATCGCCTCCTCGAAGTTCCGCCGCCCATGCGCCCAGCAGGCAACGTCCACCAGTCGGCCCGCTGCCTCACGCACCAGCGAGGTATAGACGATGTAGCCATCCGTTTGCAGATAACCTTGATAATCGGCCAACATTTCCTTCGGCCCGTCGCGACTACGGCTGGGCCGGAAGTCGTAGAACACGTAACGATGGACCGCATCCCCGGCGTAGCCGCTGATGTAGCCCGTGATCGCTTTGCCATTCCCCGGCTTGAGCATTGGCGCGGTTGTTTCGTCGGCATTGACTACCGCGCTGGCCAACACCTTCTGGCGGATCAACCGTTCCAAGGGCCGCAAGGCCGAAGCCGTGCGGCCCAGAAGCCCGCAAAGCAAGGACCGCGACAGCCAACGCTTCATCGGGCCGAGGAGCAGTTCCTGCTGCCGATACACGGGCAGATGATGCAGGAACTTCCAGGTCACCAGCCAAGCGAGGATACTGGGTCCGAACGGGCTCTTCTCCACGGCCTGGGCTGGCCTTTGCGTGGTCACCATTTGCGAGCCATCCCGACAGTCGGAGCAGCCGTAGGTATAGCGAACCTCCTCGACCACGTACAGCTTGGCTTCTTCCATTTCCAACCGCTTGGTCACATGCGTGCGAATGATTGTCCGCTGTGTGCCGCAGCAACCACAAGGCACTTCCGCCTCGGGAAGCGGATACTCGGTCCGCCGATGTTCCAGGTACTGGGGAAACTCGATCCTGGGTCGCGGGGCACGACGCTTCTTCGTCGTTGCGGCAGGTACTTCGTCAGCGGGCTTCTCTTCCTGGGGCGGAACTTCCACTTCCGCTAATGCCTCGGGCGTGAAGAGGGTCGTCTGGTCGGGCGATGGTGCGTAACGCTCACGACGCTGGCCGAACATCGCACGCCTCAGAAGTCGCAGTTGCTCGGCGGCTTGTGCCAGTTGTTCCTGATAAGCGGCAATCATTTCTGCTTGCTGCGTGATCACCGCTTGTTGATGCGAGACGGTCTGCTGCAATGTGCCAATCTGCTGCTGGCACTCGATGTGGATTTCAGGAAGATCAGAACGTCCGTGTTGCATGTCCTATGAAACACCGAAGCTTCTACAAGGTTTCGCAGAATATCGAAAACTTCTTTTCGGTAGGCCGACGCCAATTCATGCGGAGCGCCATCGCGGGCGACGACGCACGCTTGCCAAGTCGATGCCTTCCAAGATCAGCGTCAAATCGCTCAGGCGCATCTCGATTCCGGCAGGCGAAGGCGAGCCATCCTTGCGCACCGTCAGGGCTGCCTTCGGCACTTCAAAGGTTCCGCCCTCCAATCGCTTGTACCAAATGACTAGGCCGTCGCCCGCGAACCATAGTACCTTCACGCGATCGCCGCGCCGGTTGAAGAAGAGAAACAGATCGCCCGATTCCACTTGCTGGCCCAGTTCTCGCTCCACTGCTCCGACCAGGCCCTCGAACGACTTCCGCATATCGGTGGGGCCGGTCTTGGCGAACACTCGCAGGGACAAGGGCAATGTCAGCACGGACGTGGCCTTCGTGTTGATGGGGTCGTCGAGAGAGCAGCCACCACTGCGCCGATCGTCTGCATGTCACAGCCCTGAACTCGCAGCACGACGCCGCCAGGCCACTGGACTTCCAGCCTCCCCGTGTCGGCCCTGGAGTCACTGACGATCTGCACGGGAACCAGGGCTTGGTTCGCTGATTCCCGCTCGATTCCACGCCGGGATCGCCGCAGCCGCCGTTTCCAGGCATGAAACGAGGCCGGAGCCAGGCCCTCCTTGGAGCAGAACCCCACAATGCTCTGCCCGCTCGCCTGCTGACGCTCAATTACCGCTTGCCAATACCGCCGCCGATCTGCCCTGCTGGCCTTCGCCATTGCTTGGTCCTCCGAATGTCGCTGGATGAATCGTACCCAGGCATTCAGCCTACCACGGCCCGCAAGGCTGGCGATTTATTGACGGTTACAAAATCGGGATGTCGAAAGAGCAAGTGACGTTCTCCGCTCGGCGAGCCTACCGGCAGGAGAGGGCCGGCAAAGGTAGATTGCGATGGGAAGTCTAAGCCAACGATCGCAGTGGCCACTGGAATAGGAGCTATGCTGTTCGGCGACCTTGATGAATGTTGGGAGTGGGAGAGCGTCCAGGCTGACGTTGAAGGAACAAGCGACGAAGAGAAAGGCAAATTTATCGCTGCTAGGTTGTTCCGATCGCCGGATGAGGCATTCGTTATTCGATTCGACATGCAAGGAAAGGTCAGTAAATGCCGTCCGCCGAAAGCGGGACCTTATGCGTCGCTTTACAAGGAACAGGACGACGGCGAGTAGCTGCTGGCCGGAAGCGGCTATGCCACATCAGCCTCGTGAACACCGCCAAACCGTGCTACGGGCACCACCCCAGCAATAGCCCATGACCACGCCCGAACCCCGACCCTAGCCCCGCGAGCCCCACCCACCCGTGCCGGCCCGACCGTGGCTGCCGGTTGGCAGCGTGCCGTGGAGGGCGTAGGATGGCCCTTTTGGAAAAAGCTGGTGGGCCTCTCTTGAATCGTGCCAACAACAAGAACCCATGAGGTGGTGAAACGATGCAAGGACTCAAACTCTATTTTTGGTGCGTGGTCTTCTTTACGCTCATTGCATTTGCACTCGGCCTCTGGTTATGGGTTGGTTTGAATTCCGCAAACTGAGGCACCGAACGTGCTAAAGCTCGGCCCATCGCCTCACAGCCGCCCGTCGCCCTGCCTGGGCACGGGCCTTAGCGAAGAGGGGCGCGAGAGGAGCAGAAGGCCGGCGATGGGTTTGCCGTGGAAGAACCGCTAGAGAAATTGATGTCATAATGAAAATGTAGACGGGTGCCACGAAAATGCCGTACAACTGTCAACTTGTTCTTCAGCTTACAGAAGACTGCCCGCTCACGAGTCTCGACTTCGAGGACGACATTGCTGAGGCGATCGGCAATCGTCGCGGTGACGCATCATTACCGCACATGGTCGATGGCAACTCTTGCGGTGCCGGTACGATCAAATTTTTCATCCACACGACGGACCCTCTAGCGGCCTTCGCGTTATGCCGCCCGCTGCTCGAATCGGCCGGGCTCATGCAGTACCTGGTAGCCGCGTGGTGCAGTTTCTCCGATTATGATTACACGGTGATCTGGCCGGACAACTACAGCGGACGATTCCAGCCGTAGCCTGCCCAGCAAAAACCATCCCGTGACCGCCACCCGCTGGCTCGACCTCCGGGCCGCGGGTAGGATAGCTGGGAGTTCTTCGTGAAAGCATGGGGCTGCGGCGACGGCCGTGGTCGGGCAGGGCTTTGCAAGTGAGGTCGATATCGATCATGGGGCTTGTAATAATTCCAACTCGCAGTCCAGATCCCACACAGGTCCGTAAAATCCTTGCAGCCGCCGGTATCGAAGTTGATGTGGCAGACGTTGGTTCGAAGGGAAACCAGTACCGAATCGACTGCCACCTTGGCGAGGAATCTTGTGTAGTTAACCTGCATGGCGATTCTTCCATGTTCCAAAAGGTGCAAGAGCGAGGAAGCTGGCGTTGGACAGGTTATCCCGAGATGCCGCAAGGCTACATCTTTACCGGCATCGGCTTTAATAAGCATCCTTTCACCGTGGAGGTATTCAATCTCCTCTACGAGAACGGCTTTCGAATTTGACTGTATCCACTATTTCCGTTGATTGATCCTCAAGGGCGCCAAGCGGTTACACGATTTCCAATGGTACGCATAAGCAAGTTCGTTACGCTGTGAAATGCGATCGCTCCTGCGTTTGATGTAGTCGGGGGATCCGCAATCGAGGGCGCGGCATAACAGCGCTGCAATAATGTCGCGGATCCTCGGGACCGTCAGAGCCGGTGTGTATTTTTTTTCCCCGAAGGTTTTCTTGGGTTAGGAACCAGGCCGCCAGCAGCGAAAGTGTTTGATGGTGATACCAACCGATCCAGTTACGGACCTGATACTGAGCCAACCCCGCGTCGCTCTTCGCCCGCTGGAGGCATTCCTCGATCCGATGCTCAGCTTTGGCTACCCGCGCGAACTCTGCCAGAGACGTTCGGGCGCGGCGTTCGAGAGATAGTAACCGTGCTTCATCGTTCCGTCGCTTTGCTCTTCCCGCAGAACCACCAACATCTCTTCGGGACCGTTGCGACGCCGATCGGTCTTCGCCTGGATACGGGTCTTCACGGCCTTCACGACCAGTGGACCTCGCGACCCATCGCGGACATCGATCGTCGTCCAGGCACTCTCCGGCAATGCCTCGCGCCAGCGATCGACACGCTTGAAGGGAACCTGAGGATGCGGTCCGTCGACCACTGTACTCCGGCGGCGGTGCGTCCAGATCTCTCACCAGCGTGTTCGATGGTACGGCCAGCAGATACTGTTCTCCCAAAGTCCGCAAATCCCGGCGAAATGCCGAGCTGCGCCCCATTTCGTCGTCGCCTGCGATCCAGGAGTGAGGCAACGTCGTCCGGTGTTGACTCAGCATCTCCAAGGCCAGGGCATGCCGTGTCTGGAAACGGGTGTCATCGGGAACACCGCACTTCGCCCGCCGTTTCTCGTCCTTTGCCCACTCCTTGGTCAGATACAGCCGCACGTCCACCAAGGCATGCTCCTTGCGCGAAACGTAACCCAGGTAAATGCCCACCTGGCAGTTCTCAATCTTCCCCAGTCGGCCACACCATTGTTGTGCCACGCCAACCGAGGACTTGCCTTGTTTCTCTCGAAGCCCGAGGGATCGAAAACAAGCACGCCATCCGACTCGCCCAACTCCGTGCCCACCTGCCGCGCCAACTCCTCGATCAGCAGACCGTCGTCCCAAAGCAACTGCCCAATAAACTTCTGCAGCGCTTGCCGATCCTGATTATGAAAATAGGCGATGGTCTCAGCGTTCTTCCGCTTCACGTCCGAGAACAACCCGGACACGTATTCCCAGACGTGCCGTTCCTGCTCCGTGCTCTCCATGATCGCCGCAAAGGGTTCGATAAACCGTTCAAGGCGATCCGTCATCCCTTCAGGTATTCGGGGATCCAGGACCGCACCCTCCAAAAGTTCCTCCACCCGCTGCTCAAATCGCCGTTCCATCGGCTCCTCCTTTCCTTGATATACAAACGAAGGAAAGGCTTAATACCAAATGGCTTACAAACGATCAATACCAGGATACAGTCGAACTAATAATGGAAGGTCCGTTGCCGGTACCTGACCGTAGTCAGTTGCCGCGACCAAATCTGCGGTGTCCCAAATGCGGCAGCCTGCTACGAACCAATTATGCTCGTCAGTGCTTCTCCTGTGGGGCACACTGGCACTAATGGGCCACCAAGCATGCCATCGGCCACGAAGCCGCCCGACACAACGCCGCCCGCTGGCTCGACCTCGGGGCCGCGGGTAGAATAGCTGGAAGTTCTTCGTGAAAGCACGAGGCTGCGGCGACCGTGGCACCGGTCAACAGCAAACAGCGGAGATCGCACTGACATGGCTGAAGAAGCTCAACGAATAGATCCTGGGTTTAGCACAGCCAATGCAGAATCTGTTTCTCTCCTCCTCAGAAAACGGACCGGCATCTTGGAGTTCACCGATTGGCGTGAGCACCTGGTCAAGGTCACGCTAGAGAATGCAGTAGCTTTGAAGTGGCAAGAAGCCGATTCGTCTGGTCCAGAAGATCGCGACGATCTGCCATACGAAATTGTCAACTCCGAGTGGCTACGGGAACATCTTGCCCAGCATATCGTCGCAGAAAAGGAAGGGCACAAGCACTATAAGTTCTGCTTCAATGCGGCGGGTATCCTGGAAGTTATTTGCTCGGGCATTCACGTCGAGAAAGCGTAGAACTTGCCAACCCCGCCCAGCACGCCGCCCGCTTGTGCGACCCGCCCTCGCGGCGGATAATGGCGAAGGACACGCCGCCCGCTTGTGCGACCCGCCCTCGCGGCGGATAATGGCGAAGGACAGCAGGGTCACACCTTAAAATTTACCTTTCAAAAGAAAGTTAAATTTTAAGGTGTGACCCTGCTGTCTCCTGTCTCCTGTCTCCTGTCTCCTGTCTCCGGCTGTACTTGGCATGACACAACCGCCGATCAAAAAAATCCTCGTCGCGGGTGAAGAATGTCGGACGGCGCAATTGGAGCAGAAGAGGAACGATTTCCGCGTCCAGCATTCCGGAACGGCCAATGTCAAGCCCGATCTGCCGGACGCGAACGCGGCGGCCGATGAGCAGTTCTCGCTGGTTGGCCGGAATGTTCTCATCGAGCACGTTCACGAGCGAGTCGGCTCCAGGATGAACTCGTCGGCGTGTTTCAGCAGCGCGTGGCTTGCCAACTGGATGGCTTCTTGTATGCCCTCTTTCGTTATTTTGTTGTCCCAGTCCTCAACGATGGCTTCCCACGACATGCCGTCGGCCACCTGCTCCAGGACATCCGCTACAAGAATTCGAGTGCCGCGAAAGGTCGGCTTGCCGTGGCAGATTCTGGAATCGCTGACGATGAAACGTCCCATGAAACGCGCTGCACGGGTTTTCATTTCTTGCCTTTCCTCTTCTCAAGCGGGTTGTTCACGAATCAATTCTAGCTGGGAACGGGGATTGGTTCAACGTCTACGGACCGGGCCGTTGTCCTTTGCCCGACACGAGCAACCCCCGCATCCACTCGACATCGTCGTCACGCGGCGGCGGCTGAAGCTCGACATGGTAATTCAACGACAGGTCGTAACGGGCACGGTCGTAAACGGTGGTGAAGGCGGCCTGCAGGTCCAGCGGCACGTCCGGGTCCCCTTTCTTTGCTCACTGTAGCAAGGCCAAAAAACCCTCCGCTTCGGCAAATCCGGCAATCTGGCCGGAATTCGCAAGCTGACCTTGTTTCCTCTCCGCAATGGCGATAGACTCGCCGCTGCATGGCTTCCGGGCCGTGCAATTTGTTGTAAGTGGTTCTACTTAAAAGGTTTACATGCTGCGACTTTGGCCGGTTGGATGCCATTCTTGATGTCGGGGCCGGCCGATTCCGACGCATCGTGTTTCGATTTTGTTATCAGTCATTTTGCTTGCATTGGAAACTGGGGCTTTTAGAATAGATGTTAGCTCCCAGTTTCCCCAGTTTCAGCACGGAGAGAAGAAATGAAACGGGCAATCTTGGGGCTATTGGCCGTGGCTGGCGTTGTGATCTTGGCCGTCTGCCTGTTGGACCGTCGCGGAGAAGTGATGGCCCAGCATGTCGTGCCGTATTCGCAGCCCAGCCCGCAACCCTTTTGCGGCGGCGAGTTGATCGCCGTGCCTTCGCCGATGGGAGAGAAAGGGCAGTTATTGACGGTCCTCGATCCCCGTCAACAGACGATGGGCGTATACTGGATCGAGGCGGGCACGGGCAAGATCACCCTCCGTAGCGTTCGCAACATTCGTTTCGATTTGATGATGACGGACTTCAACGGCGAAAATCCCTTACCCCGGGAGATTCGTTTGCAGTTGGAACAAAGGTAACCTTCATGGCGCAGAAGTACTACAACGTGGCCGAGGCCGCCAAGATCCTTGGCGTTTCGCCTGCCGACATCAACCAGATGGTCCTCCAACGGGAACTCTACGGATACCGCGACGGCGCCGACTGGAAGTTCAAGACCGAGGACATCGAGCGCGCGGCCGAGGAGCGCGGCGCCGGCGGCCGCGAGGATGAAGGCGATAATGTTCTGGCCAGCGAGATCGAGTTAGGCCAATCCGACCCCGGATTGTCCGGCACGGTCATCGGGTCCGACAAGAATCGTTCGCCGGTCGAGAGCGACATCCGGCTCGCGGGAAGCGGCGTGAAACCCGCCCAGGGCAAGGCCGTCGCCAGCGATCTCAATCTTCTGGAAAGCGGCATCGATCTGGCCGGCTCGAAGCAGCCCGGCGCAGCGAAGAAAGGCGACGCCGGCGCGAAAGTCTCGCAGTTCGAAGACCTCGACATGACATTGGATCAGGACCTCACGCTGGAAGACAGCGCGGTCGCCGTTTCGCCCGCTACCCGCCGCTGAGTCGGCCGTCGATCTCAGCGGCCAGAAGCTCGAAGACGACGATCTCGTGCTCGGCGGCGGCGGCACCGGCAGCGACATTTCCATCGGCGGCGACAGCGGTATTTCCCTCGTCGATCCGGCCGACAGCGGCCTCTCGCTGGATTCGGCTCCGGTGAATTTGACTTCCGGCGAAGAGTCGCTTGAACTGGGCCCGGACGATCTCTTGGGAATGGCCTCGGACGTGGGCGCCGCTTCCGGTTTGAAGGGCGAAGACGACTTTCAACTCACGCCCATGGACGATCTCGGCGACGGCGAGGACTCGGAGAGCGGCTCGCAAGTCATCGCCTTGGATACCGAGGGCGAAGGCGACGAAGCGGCTACCATGGTTGCCAGCAGCGGCACGCCCGTGGCTGCCATGCTCGATGAAGATCTCGGCGCCGAGCCTACGCTGGCCGCGATGCCCATGACCGCCGCGGCCACCGAACTCGGCCTGGCCAGTCCGGAGGACGCCTTGGCCCTGGGGGCCTACGGTTCGTCGGCCGCCGCCCTGCCCGAGGCCCCGTATTCGATATGGAACATCGTGTCGCTCGTCTTTGTTTCCATGCTTTTGATCCTCGTGGGCATGATGATGTACGAGTTGTTGCGGAACATGTGGGGGTTCGACAAACCGATCAAGACGGCCGAATTCGATTCCTGGCTGATGGATATGATTCTCGGCTGGTTCGAGAAATAGTGGTAGTAGGATGGGCTTCAGCCCGCCCGTCGTAAAGGCGGGTTAGAGCCTGCCCTGCACGTGCCACGGGATGAAAGGAGTCAAGTCATGAAGGCCGCAGGATGGGGCCTCTTGGTCACGGCGGCCGGCGTGCTCATGCCGGTGGCCGGCTGCTATGTCCCCAAATCGCAACTCGTGAATTACGAAACGACCAATCGCGTTTTGGCCGAGCAGAACCGCGCAACTGGTCGAAATCCACAATCTCAAGGCGCATTCGCATCAGGTTGAGGATCAACTGATCCGCGCCGAGCAGGAACTGGCCGCTCGCGACCAGGCCGATCCTAACAGCCCGCGGCTCGCTGGCGACCCTTCGCACCCAGGCTTTCCCAACGGCCGCCGCCTGCCCGCGGCCGTCAGCCGCCGGCTCTTGGGCTGGGCCCGGCAATACCCGATCTGAACTTCGACGTGGAGACAGGCGTCAGCAAGTGCGACATGGACGTGTTGTTCGATAGCGGCCAGGCCGAACTCAAGCCGGCCGCCCGCACGATGCTCACCGAACTGGCCCAAGTCCTGCAATTGGCGGAAGCCAAGGACCTCAAAATCATGGTGGTGGGCCATACCGACAACCAGCGGATCGTCGACCCGGCGGCGCGGGAGAAATATGCGAATAATTTCCACCTTAGTACCGCTCGGGCGCTGGCGGTGGCCGACGTGCTGCGGAGCCAGGGGCTGCCGGATCAGCGGATCGGGGTGGCCGGGTTCGGGGCCCACGAGCCGGTGGCCGCCAACGATTCGGCCGCCCAGCGGCAGAGGAATCGGCGAGTCGAGATTTTCGTGATGCCACGCGATGTGCCCGTGGTCGGCTGGAGCGATTCGACGCCCAAGAGCTACTATTGAGAAGTTCGTGGGTGCCACTCCGCATGCGAAAAATCCGTCAGGCAGCCGTACGACCGAGGCCGAGGCCGACCCTACTCTCCACCGGCCGGATGGCGTAGAATGGATGACATACCGCGATCCAAACACCGCCTTCCGCACCCCGCCTCATGTCGCAATCCGATACCCCGTCGTTCAACCGGCCCCCGACCATGGGTACATGGTGCCCGGTTTCGCTCACGCATGCCGTCCTGAAGGTGGTAGGGTCGCTTTTCTTGACGGTCGGGATCCTGATGGTCCTGATCGCGATCCTCCTGTGGGGAACGGTGGTTGAAAAGAACTACGGCGCCGCCGCGGCCAAGTTCGGCATTTACGGGTCGTGGTGGTTCAATACTCTGGGATTAATTCTCGGGATCAATTCGGCTGCGGCGCTGATTCTCCGCTGGCCGTGGAAATTGGCGCATTTGGGCTTCATCCTCCCGCATATCGGCTTGATCGTGCTGCTGCTGGGCTGCTTCCTCAGCCGTCACTACGGGCTCGAAGCCACGTTGTCGGTCTTCGAGGGCGAGTCCAGCGATCTTGCCTATAAGGGTGCCGAGCAGCACCCTGAACTCGATGGTCAACAGCAATTCCACTTGAAAGTGTTCTCCGCTGATGGGCAGGAGAAGCCCGTCGAATCGATCGTGGTGCCTTTCACGTCGGGGCCGTTCAGTTGGGACGATTATCACAACGGCACGCTGGGTTCTTTGCCTTGGTCTCTGGCACATCGCGATCGAGGCCTGCTCTATGACCGCGACGGCATTCGCCTGGAGGTCCTCGACTATCTGAGCAATTCGGAAATCGTCAGCATCCCCAGCCTGGAAGTCCAGGCCACGCCGCTCGGACCGGATGGCCGCGAATTGTCGGAACAGGCAAAGGCCTTTGGGCTTTCCATCAAGCCGGGCGTCGGGCCGCATTCCTCCGGCTTTCGCTATGGCGTTGGCAGCGAGCAGACGTTGGCCGACGAGCGGCGAATCTTGTTCTGGATGACCGGCAGCGCGGAAGAAACGGCCGCATTTCGCCAGTCCAAGCCCCAAGGGCCTCTCGGCAAGCTCGGGCGGGTCGTCCTGTATGCCGGCGGGAAGCCGTACGATTTGTCGATCGGTGGTTGGACGCCCGGAAGTCGCCGCGCACTGGGCACTTCGGGGCTCGAAGCAGAGCTCGTGGAGGCTAACGTTGAGCGGTTTGATGTCGAGGGGGCCGTCGTACTTGATCCGCGGGTTGCCCTGAAGATCCATCGCGGTTCCGCCTCGCATCCGCTCGTCCTTTCGGCCCAGTTTCCCGAAGTCTTCAACCGTCAGGATTACGACGACAAGGTCTTTGGGACCTATTGGCCGGGACCCGGAGTACCGGGTGCCCCGCCCGACAAGCCGGCAGATGATGCGAAGGCGAAATCCGATCCAGCTTCAACCTACAGCCCGCCGCGGATCGATGTCCTCCAGGGCGCCGACCAGGATCTTTATCTCCGTACCTGGCGGGCCGGCGAGGTGACCGTTTCAGGTCCGCTAAAGACGAATGAAATGAATGGCGCCATCACTGCCTTTCGTGACACGCCCGGTGCGCTCGTCTTGCGGTTCGGCGACTTCCACCGGCAGATCGGCCGGGCTATTCGGCCCGCGCCTTGAGTTTTGATAAGAGCGACGACCCCCCTCATCTACGCCAGGCATATATCCGGCTTACGGTTGACGATCGGAGCGAAGAGTTCTGGATGCCGTGTTCCTCGTTCAATCCGGTGGAAAAAAAAGAATGGCCCCTTGCGGACAAATTGCAGCGGAAGACGATCGCCGGCAAGGGACGCCGAGTAGAACTGAGTTTCGCGCCGGAGTCGTTCCACGTCGGCTATGCAATCGACCTTCATAAGGCCTGGCGCAAGCTGGATCCGGGGACCCGCCAGCCCTCGTTCTACGGCAGCGAGATCGATCTCGTGCCGAACGAACATGCGACAGCATCTTCCTCGGCGGACCTCGCGCCAAAGCATTCACCCCAATATGAGAATCTCCTGGTAACGCTCAATGCACCCTTGGATTTCGTCGATCCGGCGTTTCCGGGCCGGTCGTACCGGATGTTCCAATCGAAGATGGACGGCCTATACAATCCTGAAACCTTTAATCGCAAGCCGGGTGAGTCGGTATATTTATCGGGCTTCAGGCTCAACTATGATCCGGGGCGCGGATTGACTTACGTCGGTTGCCTGCTGGTTGTCGCCGGCATTTTCGTCGCCTATTTTGTGAGGTTCGTGCGCAATCCGGCGCAGGCCGTGGACAAATAACTTGGACAAATGCGAATGAAACGACAAATCCTCTCGGCGGTTTTCGGCTTGCTGGCGTTCGCTCCCCCGCTGTGGGCCGAGCATTCCGGCGGTCTCGATTGGTCGGCGTGGCAGCGGGTGCCCGTGCTGCAGGACGGCCGCATCATGCCGCTGGACAGTTTCGCCAGGGCGGAAGTCAAGAAGATCTGCGGCGACGCCCGTCCGCGTCTTGGGAAATTCGGCGCGAAGACGATTGCCGAAATGAACTCGCTTTCCAAGGACGAGATCGAAGCCCTGAAGGTCGAGGGTCGGCCGCGGCAATTCCTGGCCGCAGAACTCCTCTACGCGTGGACCGTCGAGCCGGAAAAGTGGAACGACGTGCCCTTCCTGATTGCCGACGACGCAATCCTGCGGACCGACGTCCTGGGCGTGCCGCTCTTGGGCGAGGACGGCAGCCGGCTCAGGCATGTCTCGCCCCGACAGGTCCGCCTCTCTCGGAAGTTCGCCGACACCTTGGCCGAGATAGAGACGATTTTGCGGCAATCGCAGCAGAAGAAGCGCAGACCGGTGCTTTCGCCGCTTCAGGAAAAGGCAAGAAACCTCGACGAGGCGCTCGGATTGTTCCAGCAGTTGAGCTACGATCCCGGACGGAAGGGCGCGGCCAATCCCTGGCTGGAGACCGATTTCGTCGGCATGCAAAAGTCTTGGGAGGGATTTACCCAGGCCCTCTCGCCGGCTCATCCTTTGACCGTGCAGACGGACAATCTCCGCGTGAACGACCGGAGCGAACAGGCCATGCAACTTCTCAAGCAGAAATTGCAGCCTTGCCTGCGCCGACCAACTGCAGCGGGAAATCTCCCAACTGGTGGAAAAGACCGACCCCGTAATGCAAGAATTCGCCGCCCGCTGGGGTCCCATCCAAACCGGTCAAAAACCGGTGCGGAGCGTCGAGTCCGTGGCTGACAGGTTGCGGCGATTGATCTCCGAGTTGGATGCCAAGATGCATGATCTTGCCGACTCGGACCTGCCCGACCCGGCAATTCTCATTGAAGACGACACCGAGACAATCCGATCCAACCGGCAGAACTTTTGCCGCTGGACCAAGGGCCTGGCCTTGCAGGCAGCCCAGCTCCCTTGGGGCCTGTATCAGCGCCGGAGATGAAGCCGTCAGCATCGTGCCGGCCTTGGAGGCCACGGCCTTGGAGGCCGATCGCTATCGCAGCGAGATCCGTCCCTGGATCAGCCTGCAGGCCTTGCTGCAGGGATCGACCGAGCTGCTGCACGGCTATCCCCCCGAGGACGTTCAAGAGATTCGGGCTGCCTGGGGTGACGCACGGACCGCCTATCTCAACCGCGGCGACTCTGAAAGCGCAGGTCAATTTGTCGAGGCGATCGAGCGGTTCACGTCCAGGGTGCGCACGCTGGCCGAGGCGATCGAACCCGATCGACAGCAGCTTCCCATCGTGGAGCGCGACCGCGGCTTGCTGGCCAAGACGGCCTATCCCGCGGCTTTTGCCACCGATGCCGAAGTGTTTTACAATCGAGTCGATCCGTTCTCTTGGTCGGGGTGGGCGAGCCTGGCGGCCGCGGGCATCCTCGGATTGTCGTTCCTCGTCTTGCGCAAACCGCTTTTCTGGATCGGCATTGTCATGATGGTGGTAGGCGTGGGGCTCGTTGCCGTCGGTTTCGCGGTGCGAATGTACATTACGCGCTGGGCGCCGGTCACGAGCATGTTCGAGACCGTCGTGTGGGTGGCGATGTGCGTATCCGTCTTGACGCTCTGGGTGACGTTTCTGCCGCTGCTCGGGCCGACCAGCAAGATCGGTTGGCAGTTGACGGCCATTCGGAGGAGCAAGGAGCAGGCGGGGTACCGCGCAGCGGGTCGAGGAGCAAGGAGCAGGGAGCAAGCGGGGCACCTGCGCAGCGGGTCGGGGAGCAAGGAGCGGGCGGGGTACTCGCGCAGCAGGTCGGGGAGCAAGGAGCGGGAAGCGGGGAACAAGCCGGACCGCCGGAAAGTTCTCAGGCGGGCATCCGTTCGGTTGCCCTGGCCATGCGGCTGGCGCTGTTCGTCGTCGGATTATTTGTCGGCTTATACTACATGGGCGTTATTCAAAGTGAGACGACCGGCTGGGGATTTGACTTGGGGGCGATCCTGCCCCGCGCCGATCTGGGGTCGTCGTCGCCGAACCTGAGTGCATCCTTGGTCTGGGCGGCCTCGATGTTCGTGGCGGCGATGTTCGTCTGGTATCTGCCGCGAATTATCCCCTCGGCCCTCTTGGCAATCCCCATGTCCTTGGCCTTGGCCGGCAGCGCGGATCGCGACGAGCGAATGGAGAAAATCTATCGCTGGCGGATCGTGGCTTTGTTCGGTGCGCTGGCCAGCTTCTTGGCGGCCTTGGCGGCCGCCTATGCCCCGTTCCCCAAGGACATCCAGGCCCTCATGCCCGTCCTTCGCAGCAACTTCTGGTTGGGCATCCACGTGTTGACGATCATTACGTCCTATGCCGGAGCGGCTGTGGCCTGGATGATTGGAAATTTGGCTTTGGGATGTTTTGCCTTTGGACGTTATTGCACGATTGACGATGAGCGTCGCCCGCCTGCATTCTGTGGCGCTCTGGCATGGCTGAACTATCGCGTCCTCCAGGTGACGGTCCTGCTGCTGGCCGCCGGCACGATCCTTGGCGGACTTTGGGCCGATGTCTCCTGGGGACGCTTTTGGGGCTGGGATCCCAAGGAAGTCGGGGCCCTGATCGCCCTGCTGATCATCTTGACCGCTCTGCACGGCCGTCGTTCCGGCTGGCACGGCGATTTGAGCCTGGCGATCGGTTCGGTTTGGGGGTTTGGCGGCGTGATCTGGGCCTGGTACGTCGTCAATTTCATTCTCAATGCCGGGCTGCACTCCTACGGCGCAGGCGAGGGTGGTCAATGGGTCTGGCTCGTCGTCGTGGCGGCCATCCAGGCCCTCTTCACGGCCTTTGCCCTTGCCCGGGTAACGATTGAGACCGGTAAGCCGGCGGGTGCTTCGTAACACGGCGTCAGTCTTTATCCAGATTCAACTGCCTACCAGATCTCGCGCAGATCCAACACGAACCTGGGAAGCACCGGATCACAGGCAACGGTTTTCGGGTCTTTAAGAATCTGAATCTCTTGCATTTATCCGCCAAATTTCGTAGCATGGCAGCTATGATAAGAAAACGTATTGGCTTCATTGGCGCCGGCCAGATGGCCACCGCTTTGGGGGAAGGATTTGTCCGCTCCGGCCTCGTGTCGGGGGCGGAATTGATCGCGTCGGACCCCTCCTCGGAGGCGCGGCAGCGATTCGCCCAGGTGACCGGCGGTCAGGCCGTAGACGACAACGCTGAAGCCGCGGGCCGCGCCGATGTGCTGTTTCTGGCTATAAAACCCCAGCAAATGGTCCGCGTAGTGGCCGAGCTCAAGGGCAAACTCAGTCCCGATTTGCTCGTGATTTCCATTGCCGCCGGCATTCGCCTGTCGGTCCTGGCGCAAGGATTCGGGGAAAAGGTCCGCTTGGTCCGTGTCATGCCGAACACCCCCTGTTTGGTAGGCAAGGGGGCCTGCGGGTATTGTCTGGGCGGGACTGCCACGCCAAGCGACGGGCAACTCGTCCAGCAATTGCTCTCCGCCGTCGGTCTGGCCTTCGAGGTCGAGGAGAAACTTCTGGACGCCGTAACGGGCCTTTCCGGCTCCGGGCCGGCCTTCGTGTACGTGATCATCGAGGCCCTCAGCGATGGCGGCGTCCGCATGGGCCTGCCCCGCGCCGTGGCCTCCGCATTGGCCGCCCAAACGGTCCTAGGCGCGGCGCAAATGGTGTTGTCGACCGGCGATCATCCGGGCGTGCTCAAAGATCGCGTCGCCAGCCCCGGCGGGACGACCATCGCCGGACTCCAGGCCCTCGAAGAGGCCGGGCTTCGCGGCGGGTTGATGGCCGCCGTCGCAGCCGCCACGCGTCGTTCCTTGGAAATGGCCACTGGGTGAATCATGCCGGTTTTTTGCCACGTCGACGACAAATACGTTCCGCTGTACCGCATCGTCTGGATCTCCGACCTGCCGCACTTCTGCGGCGATGGCGAATGCCAACGGGAAGGCCAGTACGAAATCCGCCTGGAACAGGCCGAATCGGTTTGGGCCAGCCTGCCCGAACGCGACACGGCGGTCGAAGCGTTGCAGTCCTGGCTGCTAGGCCAGCAGCAGGAAGACGAGTCGAACTAATCCTTGGAGAGTTCATGCCATGTCTACCTTCGAAAACGATCGTTACCGTTGGCGCGAAACCTACTTCGTGCTCTTTCCCGCCTCCCGCCGGCCGATGCTGAAGATGGTCGAGAAGAGGCTGGCCGCTTTGAGCAATCGCTACAGCCTGGAAGATCTCGGCGGGGACGACGAGGGCAAGTTCGAATCGCTCACGCTCATCTCGCCCGATGACTTTGCCGCTTTGGACGTCTGCTACACAGGCGGCGCCGAGGTGTTGGAGCACGTCGAGGAACTGATCCAGGAGCTTACCTCCACGATCGAGCCGGGACAGAGGCCCCTCTTGAAGCGGCTCAAGCAATACGACGGCCGTTTCGACGTGCTGCATTTCGAACAGATCGGCGACTTTGCCGATGACGACGAGTCCGACGAGCTGCTCGATCCCGGCGCCCTGCTGGCGGTCCTGGACGAGTTGGCCCGGATCACGGGCGGCATTGCCGTCGATCCGCAATCGGGAACTATTTTAAGTACGGAGTAGTGAACCAAGCCATGCAACCTTGCCGCGGCACGATGATAGGCGCCGGGTGGCAGCCATTAAAGTACGGAGTCAACGAAGCCATGCAAGCCAAGGAAATCAAGAGCGGCGCCATCGTCAATTACAACGGCGCCCCCTGTTTGATCGAGAGTGTCACCGTGCAGAGCCCCACGGCCCGCGGCGCCGCAACCTACTACAAGTATCGCGGCCGGAACCTGATCACGAAGCAGAAGGTCGACATCACGCTTCGCGGCGGCGAGTCGCTGGAGGAGGCCGACTTCCGCAAGCGGCCCATCAAGTTCATGTACGCCGACCCGACCCACGTCCATTTTCTCGATTCCGAGAACTACGAGCAGTACTCGTTGGTCAAGGAGGAGGTGGCCGAGGAGGCGAAGTACGTGACCGAGAATCTGGAAGGCATGCAGGCCTTGATCTACAACGACGAATGCGTCGGCGTGCAGTTGCCGGTGGCCGTCGCGCTCAAGGTCGTGCGTTGCGATCCGGGCATCAAGGGCTCGTCGGCCACCGCCCGCACGAAGCCCGCCACGCTGGAGACCGGCCTGATCGTGCAGGTGCCCGAGTACCTGGCCGAGGGCGAGATTATCAAGGTCGATACACGTGACGGGTCGTTTCTTTCCAGGGCGTGAATGGTTGCCCAGGGCGAAGCAACGATCTACGATGACTTTACAATCCCTCCCTTGATGGAGGCATCGTCAGTCGTCATGCTCATGCAATTCGGCCAGGTGTTCGGCGGTAGCATGTTCGTGCAGTTCCTCCATCGAGTGTTCGTGTTCGTGCTCCGACTCGTCGCCTGAAGCATGAACGTGCGGATGCGAATGCCCATGCGAGTGCGTGTGCTCGTGGGCATGCGCATGGACGGTGCCATCGGCATGCCTGTGTTCGTGGGTGTGGACATGCGCGTGGGTATGGGCGTGCAAGTGTTCGTGCTCGACTTGGGTCGCCATGATTTTTTCCTCCTCTGGATGGGTATGAACGCTGCCGCTTCACCTTGAATGCGGCTTTTCTTGCCATGGATGTGGAATTCTACGATGAGCGACCACAAGCGGCCAGCCAACGGGATAGAATATGACGGTATTAGGATGGGTAGGAGTTGGCCCAAGAAATGAACAGGGCCCAGTAGTCGTAACTGATTACTGGGCCTTGTTTTTCAGCGAGGGCGACGGGAATCGAACCCGCAACCACCGGATCGACAGTTTGAAAAAGGGGCTTCGATGGAATTCCGTTTTTCGTAATAATGCTTTGTGGTTCTTGGACTTACGTTTTCCGCATGGAAGATCATAAAAGCCGCAAACCAACCCCGGCGTGGTAGGTTTTTGGTAGGTCAATCTCCGTCGAGTTGCTGCCCATCGCGTTCAACGTGACAGCTTCGCCGTTGATCCTCGCGTACTCCATGATTATGGTCGGCCGGATGTCGCAGGTCAAGATGGGGAAGCGAATGTGGCTTCCCAGGAGGATGATCGGGTTGCCGGAGCCTGTGGTGAACCGATCCGGAAACCTGCGGTCAGCCAAATACGGCCCCTCCACGATAGGCGGCTCGTTGCCGGTTTCATTGGCAACGCAGCGGCAGCCCACAATGGTCGTCGTGACGGCGGCAATCGTCCCGATGGTCGATTTCAGGTGCCTGATGTCCACGCTCTGAATTCGGTTCTTTTCAAAATTCTTGGAGGCCCATTCGGCGTCTTCAGATAGCTGCCTGTGCCTATAGGTTGATTCTCAGGCATCAAACGCCACTCTGGGCGTCAGCGGTTCCCTTGACCTTTCTTCGCCACCTCGCTCTAATTCAGATACGTGGACGAGCAGCTTCTAATGTTGGAGCGGTCCACGTTTTCGCCGCAGCTTCGGTTTGTCAGCCGTGGGACCCAATGGACAGCGGGGTGGTTGACGGGTCCGAAGTCGCTTAGCCGGTCATGATTGTGGCTGGTGAGTCGTCGCGATACGAGTTGGCGCTTGCCCGTACTCGACGAGGCATTCTCTGGTTGCACTGTTTTGCGGTGCCTGGGGGATTGTCTCGAATGAACACGGTCTTTTTCCGGCTTTTACGCGGGGTATTCCTTTCCATGGCCCTCTTTATGGTGCATGGAGGAATTCCTCGAATGTGTACAGTTTCTTTTCAGGACGGGCTTTCCGGCCCTATTCTCCGGTCTCCCGAAAGTCAGGTTATCCTGCCCGCTGATGCGGGCATTGCTGCGGAAAAGCAGAATCCGCCTCTCCCAAAGGCCAAAACCCAGCAGCCGCTCGACTTGCTGCCCCAGCATGCCGAACTGCTGACGAAGTCCGGTATCACCGAGGCCGTGCAGTTTGCCCGCGGTTACAAGTCGGTGGAGAGCGCCGCGGAGCTTGCAAAGCTCAGGTTCGGCCTTGGGCAGCGGCAGGTCCCGACGCTCTTGATTCCACTATATGACCTTGGAGGTCAAGTCGTTTCTTATCAAGCCCGCCCAGATCAGCCTCGAACATTGGGCGGGAAACCCGCCAAGTACGAGAATCCGAAGGGTGGCCATCTTGCCGTTGACGTTCCTCCAACCACGCGTGACGCAGTGCTGGATAAGCAGAAGAGGCTGTTCATCGTCGTGGGGGTCCGTAAAGCGGACGCTCTGGTCAGCCGGGGAGAATGTGCCGTAGCGCTCCTCGGGCCAACGGGCTGGAAGAAACAGGATAGTTTCTGGGGCCAAATTCCTCTTGAAAACCGTCCTGTGGTCGTTGTGCTTGATTCCAACACGACGACTGACAAGGCCGCCATCATGGCGGCCAAGGGCCTGAATGTCTTCCTGGAGGGCCGGAAGGCCGTGGTCCAGCTCGTCGTGCTGCCTAGCGATGCCCCAGACGACAAGATCGGCGTGGACGACTACCTCGCCACCGGCAAGACGGTGGATGATCTGTTGACCCTGCCGTCGTTTGATCCGTCCGACCAGGGCAAGAAATGCGAAGAGGAGTTGGGCTATAGGTTGACACCCGATGGCCTGTACCGAGTCATTCCCGGCAAGGAAGATGAGCATCTCCAGCGACTGACCACTTTCCCCGCCAAAATCGTCAAAGAACTGATCGTCACGGACGGCATGGACGAGGCCCGCGAGTTCGAGATCGAAGCCACGGTAGGCGGCCAGACGAAACGGATCACGGTCACGGCGACCGAGTTCGAGTCGATGGGGTGGGTGCTTAAGAAACTCGGTGCCGAGGCAGTAGTACAGTCGGGCTTTGGCATCCGGGATCACGCCAGAGTGGCAATTCAACAACTCTCTGGCCATGTTCCGCAAGACATCGTCTACACGCATACCGGCTGGGTCAAACATAATGGGCATGATGTTTTTCTGCATGCTGGAGGGGCGATCGGGGCTGACGGTGAAATCGGCCTTGCCGCCCGAGACCCCGCCGGTGGTGATGCTGCCGGTGTTCCACAGGCTGCCGATCATGTTGATGGCCAGGATGTTCCCGCTGTTGACGCTACACTCCCCGCTGTTGACGCTACACTCCCTGGGAATGTTCTAGCCGACGATGGGGCGAATGCTGAAATGGAAATCGCCAGCCGTGCGAAAGCGGCCGACCGGGCCGATACTCGGGACGGTGGGACAGGAGAACCTCACGATCAGCCGATACCTAAACCATGGACGAATAAGGGCTTACAAGGCAGCGGGACGATCGGGACGGTCGAAAAACAGCATACTCAGTCGTTTGGCATCAAGGTTCGCCTGCCATCGGCACTTCAGAGCTATCGGTTGCCCTCGCCGCCCACGGGCGGGCAGCTCGTCAAGGCGGTCCGGGCTAGCTTGGAATTCTTGGAAACTGCTCCGGATCGGATCAGCCTTCCATCCTATGCGGCAATCTGGAGAGCCTTATCGGGGGACGTTAATTTTTCCCTACAGCTTGTCGGGCCAACGCAATTCGGCAAGACTGTCCTTGCGACCCTTCTGCAACAGCACTTCGGGGCGGATATGGACGCCGACAATCTCCCGGCGGCCTGGTTTTCGACGGGCAACGCCATCGTGGCCACGGCGTTCCTGGCCAAGGACGTGCTGTTGACCGTGGATGATTTACTCTTTGCGGGTTCACGCGGGGACGCGGACCAAACGCACCGGAAAACGGAACTGGTTCTGCGATCACAGGGGAATCGCGCGGGAAGGGCCAGATGTCGAGGTGACGGCAGCCTGATCGAAGGCAAGGCCCCCCGAGGTCTGATTCTATCGACCGGCGAAGACACACCAGACGGGCCATCCCTAAACTCCCGCGGGTTGATCCTTCCGCTTGACCGAACGGACGTGAACTGGCACAAGGTCACCGTTTGCCAGGGCCACGCGGCGAATGGGTTATTCGCCATGGCAATGTCGGGCTTCGTGCAGTGGCTGGCAAAGGACTATGGCAACATCGTTCAGGCCACGCAGGAGCAGACCGATTACCTGCATCGACTGTTCCTTTGCGATCCGATGCCCTCTCGCACCGCTCGCATTGCTGCAAACCTTGTCGCCGGGCTAGAGAACTTCCTGATGTTCGCCCAGGATTGTGGAGCGATCGGGCAAGCCGAGTTCGACGATTTCTTTGCCCGAGCCCAAGAGGCCCTTAGGGACGCTGCACAGTCGCACAAGAGCGACCAGGACAGGAGCGACCCGGTCCAGCGATTCCGTGACCTATTGGCCGAGGCGTTGCACAGTGGCCGTGCCTACGTGGCTTATCGGCCCAACGAAGTCCCCTGCGTCTCGCCCGAGGACTGGGGATGGGAGCAACAAACCGTCATCGTACCGGCAAATCATAATGAATTCCTCTCCTTTCACAGCGTTGCAGAGGAGCAGGAGACCACACATCGAAGGGCCGCCGAAGAAGCTCGCGAGGGTGGCGAGACGAAGGAACTGATCAAGTTTCGGCACAGGGGCGAGCAGGTGGGGTGGTGGGATTTCAATGATACTCTCTATCTCCTTCCCGATGTGACGCTTGCCGTGGTGCAACGACTTGCTCACGCTGAAGGTCGGCCCCTCCCCGTGACCACTAAGACCCTCGGTAAGCTGCTGGATGCGAACGGGAAACTGAAGAGCAAGCGCCAGGGACGATACACCAAGCAGATTATGGCCGGAGCCGCCCAGGTGAGTGTCCTCCATGTTGACGCAACGTGGATCAATCCGTGGAATGCTGATCCGTTAAGCAAGGAAGAGCAGGACGAGCAAGACAAACGGTACGATGGCCTTCTGGCCTAATCGTCGCCAGCCCCAGATCAATCCCTTCATGGCCCTGGACACAAGCGTCGGGGCCTTTTTTATGCACGATCCGGCGGGGATTCGTTGCTCAATCCCGCCAGCCACAGCGTGGCGGTGACGGTCTCCAAGGTGACGGTCGGTAACATGCTGATCGTGCCGATCAACGCCATGATCGTGCTGGGCGTGGCCAACTGCCGCATCATGGGCTCGCCCCGGCCAATCTGCTAGTCTCACTCACCTACCCAGCTTCGGCTCCTCCCCAATGTACCGTGGGCTCCTGAACGCTGCCAGCGTCGCTGGCAACAGCAGGGATGCGGATACGGGGTGCTGGGCGTTCGCGCCCGTAGGGCATCTCTAGCGCTGCGCTACTTCGTCAGGATGCCCCGTAATAAGAAAGCCGTGACCCGCCGGTAGGCTGGAAACCGTGGACTTCGGCACCATTTCCGTGATGGTGATCGACGCCGAACACTTGGCGGCCGACGGAATAGCGTCGAAGGCGGCTCTGAGCAGTGCTAGAGAACGGGGAGTGCCAAGAGTAATCGATCACGTCAAGGTCGTCTTGGCCTCCTTGCTTTTTTCAAAGAGATGTTGATAGACATTCGATTACGGGGGTTTACGAGAGCAGTGAGCGGGAAACAACAAGGTCCGTATAAGATCCCCTAATGGAAAGCAAGAGCGTGCTGTAGATTAGCGGCCAGTCTATGCCTTTCACTTCATGATCCCCAATCCTGATGCACGGCCTAAATGCTCGCTAACGCCACACAATACCAATACACCATGCGTGAGCTATGCTCATTTCAGCTTTGTTCTAGTCGCAGGGACCTGCGTCCCGCCTGTTCAAAGCCATCCAATAAACCTTCTTGTGAAAAGACCATTGAGCGGGGAGGCTAACAATCCGTAAGACCAGACCCATACCCAAGGTTTCACTGCTACCGAAGTACAAAGCAGTGGGGCGGGGATATAAAGGTAAGGCGACCAATACTAAACCATAACGTACAAATGCAGCTCCAGAAAACAGAAATACAGAACCTGAAGTAGAAAAGAAAAAGAAATAGAACAACAGAATTAGAACCGGACTGTGAAGATAGTCTACCCCGAGTCTAAGAAACACAAAACAAGAAACCGAATACCAGCTCCAGAATGTAAATCTCCTGAGTATCCGTCCGTGCCTAGAGGAAAATGAGAGAAGGTTATTGTTATTTACAGTACTTATGCTTGAAATAAGGTGAGTGGGGAGTCTCACGTGACAACTCCCCTTTTCATATCTCTGATTGCGAGTCCATTGTATTTCATGGTTCTGTTCCAGACAGAACCATGATTATGCTTGAAAGGAGAACCCTACTCGATGTACGCGAAGCGTAAAATGCCGTCAGGCTCCCAAACGACACTGACAAGTCCCGAGCCGGAGCCCATGTCTCATCTGCATGTTGTGGTTCCCTTGGAGGGGCACAAGCGGGCGAGAATTGCCGCCATGCAATCCGGACTCAGCTTCAAGCTGTACATGTCCTTCCTGCTAATGTCCGCGAAGCCGCTGAACATCAAGACCGATCCGGCAACGGAGTCCAAGGGCTCCCTGTGAACAAGCAAAAGGCACAACTACCAGGGAAGGTCCGGCCATTATTTCGGGCTTGGCTTTCCCTGGGTAACTGCATGGTCCCTCTTGTCCTTTGGACCAAGGACTTTGCATTCACGCCGGGTTTGCCTTGCCCTTCTCGTCGGCCGGGGGGCCCCGTTACTGATGCCTTGGCCTCTTCTGGTTACGCGGCCTTTGATCGTGAACGGCCTCCGGCCCATCTTCCATTCCGGCCGTTGTGCTACTTGGGGCCTTGGCAACGCAAGTATAATCTCTAATCCCTTAGTGGCTATGCCGGGAGCCCTGGTCCTAGCGGACTAGGCAAGTACGGCATTTCAACTGAGGATTCCTCGTCGCCCTCATCCTGGCCGCTTTCTGCTGCGGCTGCTGAACTCGCAGGTTCGTTCAGAGTGATTCGGGTTCCTGTAACTACCTCAATCGTAAGCGTCCGAGCTTAGCCTGTACTTGCACTCTAGTGCGGCCATCCCAAGATCCCGACTGCTGGCAGTCCTTGGTACTTGTAAGTTTCTTGCTACTGTGAAAGAAAAGTTGTGCTAGAGATTCGGGCTGTGATTAGGGAAGTAACAACAAAGGGCAAGAAACAAAAAGAAAGGACAAAACTGATCAGTATGTACGTCAAAGAATACGTTTCCATGAAAGAATTAGCGCCTGAGTTCGGAATGACCCAAAAGGGCATGGGGATTGCCCTTGAGGACATTGATCTATGGGAGGTCGGTGGCGAACCGACCAAGAAGGCGTATGACGGAGGCTATGTCAGTGAACGCATTTACCCTGGATACGAAGAGTATCCTGGGATTGTGTGGCATAGAGAAAAAACGATTGCTGCCCTGGAAGCTGCGGGTTACCAGCGGCGGAATGATACTTAGAGTACCTGTTCCGATGTCGATCTTCAACAGGTCTGTGTGCGTAACAAAGTAATGTGTGAGTTCTAAATCTTGTAAGTCTAGGGAGACAAATAGCATGAATGAGTCTGAGGTTGAATGTGTCATTACCGGTGTTGAGATGCCTACTGAGGCTTTTCCTGTTGTTCAAGAGAATGAAACCCCGCCTCTTGCAGCAGCTACATCATCTTGTGTTGAACCGATGCCCGAAGCGTCGGCCAGTTCCGAACCGAGCCCAGATCAGGTTCTCGCGAATTTGCAGGATCAGGCAGGGGAGTGGTATTGTCGAGTAGGGTATATAGAGAACAGCCTAAAGGAAACAATTAAGTTCTTGGAGCACAAGCGTATCCCGCTTTCCAACGCAGAGTTAGAGCGGGCAAAGGCGTTCGTAAGATCGGTATTACAGGACTTCTCGTTAGCAGCGACAGAAGTCAATAGAGCGTACACAGCGTCGAGATCGGTGACAATCGACAGCGACTCTCTGGACGACGTTTCTCGCCAAGTATCAGAAGCAGTAATGCGAATTAGTAACGTCGCCTGGCGGGTCAGGCAAGCATGCTATAGTCTCAGTACTCTGGCGTGGCGTTCGTGGGCCCCGAAGAAATGCAGAGATGTGACCAGTTTCATTGATTGGTGGGCAAAACAGATGGGCGAGCCTAATGCACCCGCTCCAAAGGGCCTTATTTGGGACGAGATTAGTGCAGGTGTCGACATCAGCGATTCGGTGGGGTCTCCTTGTGAGAATGACCGCGGGGATGAAGGTGAGCAAGGGAAAGCGGCAAGCTCGTTTTCTTCCGAGAGTCCATAGGGAAGATTCTGGAACTATCTAACTTTTGACCGGGCGAGGAGTAAAACCGCGTAGGGATCGTCGGTCCGCAACACCGCCCGAGCGGTTCGCAAGAATCGGGTGTTAACGGGATAAAAGAAATGGCTACGAGCAAACGACCCTGCGGGAGATCATTCCCAATACGCAACCGGGTGATGGGTTCGATGGGTCTGTGCTGAGGTCGTTCCTCAGCACAGGCCGTCGAACTTTGTGTGAGGAAGTTTCGTGCTCAGGCGGGTGCGGAGTCAAGGTCCAGGTGTTTGTGAGGATCGGAAGACGGAGGCTTTGAAGATTCGCTTCTAAGCCCTTATTGGACCTTGGTAGGGCGTGGGATTGGGTCGGGAATTCTAAGAGCTTCCTGAGCGGGCTAGGAGATCCACGTTTCAGTAGGCACCTCCACTTCAGAAGCCAGGCAGACCGTCAAGCTTTTCCTGCATCCTCGGCCAGCATTTCCAGGAGATCAGCCGTGGGCTCCAAGAAGCCGGCAGCCCTCTCCGCTCGATCGGTCAGGGTATGGAGCCTGGTCGATCCTTCCCAGAGGCTCCAGCGGACCTGTCTGCCGACAATCTCGAATTCGATCCTGGAGATGGGCCGTAGCTCTCCCTGTTCGTCGGTGATGGCGGTCACAAGCTTCTGGATTCCGGCTTCAAGTTCGGCCATGTTCATTGGATGCTCCTAACGGGGGTGAGGAATGGATAATGTGAATCGAATTGATCCGCCGACTTGATAATGACGCGAGACCGGCATGATCTTTAGCCGGAGGGCCAAGAACACGGCTTGGACTGGAATTCTTCCAGTAAACGCTGGGAATCATGGAACCGGCTTGAGCAGTCAGCCGGAAGAACCCTGCACCCCCCTGGTAATTGACAGGCCATTGCTGAAGTATGAAAATAATTGCTGGTCAGGACGGGGGGCGAGCAAGTGCCCCTTACATAAGCCAAGGGTACTCCGAGGCGTTTTACGAGGAAAAAGGAACAATGAGCCAGACGATCGCCTGTCCTCGCTGCCATCGGCAAGTGTCTGTCAGGGACAATCTGGGAGGGAAGCGGCTTTCCTGCCCTCATTGCAAGAGTGCTTTTGTCGCACCAAAACTCGACATTCCCGAAGCAATCCCAATTGATGATCTTCCTAAAGCCGTTCCTATTGCGGAAGACAAACCGGAAGAGTCGGGGCTTGATTTTCTGTCTGGCCCACCAAGTTCTTCACCATCGACCCGCCGCAAGGCTCCCTTGCGTCGCCACAAGGCAGACAATCCCCTGTTGTCCTATTGCAGCAAGCATCCGGTCTTGACCGGGGTCGGGGTTCTAATGGCCCTTGGCATGGTCGTTACGATCGTCAACCTGCCTAAGCCTATGCCCCCGCAACAAAACCAAGGAGCCAAGCCCGCGGATGACGGGAAGAGCGTAACAAAAACGGCTTCGCCGGAACACAAGAAAGACGGGAATTTCGACAACTTTCCACAAACCACGGGAGAAGTTGTAGGCGTTTGGCTGGAGGACATAAGCAGTGACCTTCGCGGCAAATATGCAATCGTGCGGGAGGGCGGGAAACTCCTTCTTGAGTCACGGTATTCGGACGGTAGCGGAAATAAGCGGGAAGTTGTAGAGCAACCCTCCCCGCTAGGCAGACGGTTTAATTTGGCAAACAAGGACGAAGAAAACGGGAGTGATGGTGATTATTACGTGATTGACAATCACGGCGATTTGAAAGTCTGTGATAATAACGGCCCCTGTTCCACGGCTCGAAACATTTCCGGTGACAACACTAAGACAATTCAACCGGCAAACCGTAAGGATTCCCGTCCGCTGGATAGCGAACAGCAAGTTACGGGCGTTTGGCTTGACCAAACGTTGCGATCAAGGATGACGATTTCGCGGGAAGACGGCAAACTGTTTTTGACGATGAAATACCCGAACGTCGAAGCCAAGAAGAGAGAAGTAATTGAGACGGCAGACGATGACGGCATACGAATTGACTTGAAGAACAAGGAAGAAGGCGACGGCTTCGGCACTAAACGCGAATACTTCATCATTAACCGCGAAGGCAATTTGGAGATGGGCGATAAGGACGGTATCTACGGCACAGCCAAGAAAGGTGAGGAGCCCATACCTGCTGCAACAGGATCGTCCCCCGAAGACCACGGTAAGTCCTCTGTTGCTGAGAACAGTCCTGCAGTAACCCAGCCAAAAACCAAGCCGGAACAAGCCGTGGCGGTTTCACCTCCCAAGCTTACTCGGAGTGAGCGTCGCGGTGGACAGGCCGGAAATCCATTCGAGAGTGTGGCCCCTAGTGGCTTGTGCCTGATCGGAATGGAGATTGCGTCATCCGATGTCCAATTCACGAACCATCCTCCCGCTACCGACGTCATCGTCGGTATCCGCCCTATTTACTTATCACAGAATGGCTCCGAAAAAGGAGACTGGTATGGCAGCCAGAAGGGAAAGCTCTGGTCAGTAGTAGCGAAGAAAGGTTATGCGATTGGCGGAATCAGTGTCAAGAGTGGGTTTCTTGTTGATGGCATGAGCGTTCTTTTTATGCGTCTGAATGGCACCATGCTCGATTCAAAGGACTCCTACGAAAGTGACTGGATTGGTGGTCGTGGTGGTGAGCCAGAAATGAAGCTCGGTGGCACAGGTCGTCCAGTTGTTGGAATCTATGGGTCGAAGGCAGAATTGCTCTGTTCGATCGGTCTTATTATCGATGAGTCAATTGATCCACAGAAGAGCTCGCCTGAAGGTAAGTTAAAGTCAGCAATTTCCCATGAGGATGTCCAAGAGCAGGGGACCAAGCCACTTGCGGAGGACACTACGGTCTACGGTTGGTCCAGTGAAGACGGGCACAAGGTCCGGGCATCCTTCGTTCAGTCGGAGAGGGATGCCACGACAAAGCAGGTTACCCTCACACTCCGGAAGGAAGACGGTCACGAAGTTCGCGTCCCATTTGAGACACTTGATGCCGATTCCCGGCAGCAAGCGGCGGATTTGATTTCAAAGAAGAGAGCGGCGGAACGGGCTGAAGCACAGAGACGGACAACGGGGGATAAGAAGACAGCCTCGAAAACGGAGGCTGGCAAGAAGACCGTATCAAGTCCGACCGAGTTCACCGACGCGGTGTCGGTATTTGATTCAGACCTCAAGGAACACCTTCTCACGCATAAGAACAAGATGCCCTTGATTCGACCGGAATGCATGTCCGTCAAGGAAGCCGGCGACCTTCCTGGTTTCAGACGGGTTGATGCGAACAATGTGATCGGCTATGAATATGAGATCCTTCAAGTCCTGGAAGGCAAACAATCCGCTTTGATTCGGTGCAAGATCTATGAGGAGGGACGCGAGAACCAAATCTTCCTGGTCAAGAACTTGGACTTCAGCACCCGTGTTGATGGTAAACAGATTTCGCTGGTCGGACCATTCATCGTTTCAGGTACTCATCGGTATACGGCGGTAAGCGGAGCATCCAATACGATTTTCGTTGTTGAGCCCTATGATGCCTTGAATCTTCAGAAAGAAGTTCAGGCGGAACTCGTGCGACGTGGGGAAAAGCCTGGAGACGATCTCCCCTGGATTCGCGTCTGGAAAGTCAAAGACCATCAGGCCGTGGAAGGCAGGTTTCTTGAGGAACAGAAAGGCTCGGTGATGTTTCAGCGGCGGGATGGTTTTCAAGTCGAGGTTCAACTGTCCGACCTCAATAAAGAAGATCAGGAATGGGTGAAGGGGAAACAGAAGGAGATCACGGAACGCAAGGCAAGAATCCGTGCTTGGACAGGCAGTAAGAACCGAATGGTGCGTGCTGAGTTCCTCAAACAGGAAGGAAGCCGAGTTATTCTCCAAACAGAAGATGGAAACATCACCACGTTTGAATGGCGTGAACTGAGTCCGGATGATCAGAAATGGATTCGACTGCATCGCAAACCGGGGACCAAACCTGGGGAATAGCCTCTGTGAATGTGGCGGTCAGAATACTAGGAGCAAGGAGAGGTTGGATCAAGATGCCAGATTGGAACACCGAAGCCCAACGGGCAGTTGCCCACGTTGAAGACGAGTTGTCAGAGGCCCATCGGGGAGCCTTTTACTGGCACGAGCCATCTAAGGTGGTTCTAATCTTCAACAACGGGTTGGAGGAATCCCCGATCCCTGAGAAGCAGATGGACTTCCTCAAGGGAGCCTTGGAGTTGAAGGGTGGGACGATCCATGCTGTCGTTCATTCGGATGATCAAGTGATCTGTGCGATGCTGGTTACGGGCGTTGACCCTGAATGGGCTCATGACGTAAACGTCAATAAATCGACAGCCTTGCGGCCCGTGGTAGGCTGAATGCGTGGGTACGATTCATCCAGCGACATTCAGAGGACCAAGCGATGGCGAAGGCCAGGAGTGCAGATCGGCGGCGGTATTGGCGGGAAGTTATTGGGCGTCAGCAGGCGAGTGGGGAGAGCATTCTGGGGTTCTGCTCCAGGGAGGGGCTGGCTCCAGCCTCGTTTCATGCCTGGAAACGGCGGCTGCGGCGATCCCGGTGCGGAATCGAACGGGGATCGGCGAACCAGGCCCTGGTGCCCGTGCAGATCGTCAGTGACCTCAAGGCCGATGTGGGGAGGCTGGAAGTCCAGTGGCCTGGTGGGATCGTACTGCAGGCCCAAGGTTGCGATGCCCAGACGATCGGTGCGGTGGTGGCTGCTCTTTCGGCGGCCCCGGCAACACGAAGGACACGACCATGCTGACATTGCCTTCGTCCCTGCGGGTGTTCGCCAAGACCGGCGCAACCGATATGCGAAAGTCGTTCGAGGGACTGGTTGGAGTCGTGGAGCGAGAATTGGGCCAGCAGGTAGAGTCGGGCGATCTGTTTCTCTTTTTCAACCGCCGTGGCGACCGCGTGAAGGTGTTGTGGTTTGCGGGCGACGGCCTCGTCATTTGGTACAAGCGATTGGAAGGCGGAACCTTTGAAGTACCGAAGGCTGCGAGGACTGTGTGTGAGGACGGATCGACTTCGCCTGCCGGAATCGAGATGCGAGTGAGCGATCTGACGCTGATCTTGGAAGGCATCGACTTGGCGAGTGTGCGGCGTCGTCCGCAATGGCGTCGTGCATGACGCCACCCCGAAAAAAATTCTGATACCGACAGAACCAAATCGCTGTGTCCAGCGTATCACTGTGCATGGAAGAAGGATGTCCATCTCTTGCCGATCAACTGGCGACCTGCCAGCAACGGATTCGTGATCTGGAGCAGACAACTGCGGATCAGCAGGCCGTCATCGCCCAGCAGCAGGAGACCATCGCACATCAGGCGACGGTCATCGCCCAGCAACAAGAGATGGCTGCCACATACCAGGAGCAACTGGCGAAGGCCGCTGAGCAACTGCGATTCTTCAAGCGGGCGATGTTCGGCCAACGCCGCGAGCGGTACGCTCCCTCGCCCGACCAGACGTTGCTCTTCGTGCCCGAAGCCGTCGAGGGACTGGATACCAAACAGGAGACCACTCAGCCAGACACCAATGCGGACTCGCCGCTGCCTCGGGCCAAGCGAAAGCCACGACGACCGAGGATCGAGTTCCCGCAGTTCTGGGAACACCGGCAGACCAAGTATCCGTTGCCACCGGAGGAATTGCCTTGCGGTTGCTGTGGGGCCGAGCGGGTCATCATTCACACCCACATCACGAAGCGGGCGGAGATCGAAGAGGCAAAGATATACGTGGTCGAAGAGGTGCGGTACACCTACGGTTGTTCCCACTGCCACGACGGCTCGCAGATGCAGACCACAGAGAGGCCGCCGCAGGCCGTGGAGAAAAGCCCCTTCGGGCCGAGCATCCTGGCTTCGCTGGTGACCTGGAAGTTCCTGCACCACTTGCCGGTCTATCGGCAGCAGGAACTGCTGCTGGGTCCACTGAAACGATGGCTGTCGCGGGCACTGCTCTGCGGGCTGTTGAGTCGGACGGCCCAGGCTTTGCGGCCTTTGGAACGGTTGATCCATCAGCGGGTGCTTGCCAGCATCGTCATCAACGCCGACGAAACGGAGGTGAAGATGCTCAAGCCGGGCAACGGCAAGGCGATCACGGGATACCTCAGCGGTTACGCCGGGGATGCTGACCATCGGTTTGTATTCTACGATTTCCGACCCAGCCGCAGTCGCGATGGGCCAAGGGAAGTCTTGGCCGATTATCGTGGTTATCTTCAAACGGACGGCTACATCGTCTACACTTCGCTCGTGCGCGAGGCGGCAGGTCGCCTTGTGGACGTGGCGTGTTGGGCGCACGGTCGGCGGGGCTTCGAGGAAGCGATTCCGGCGACCAGCCACCCGCTGGTCCACGAGGCCATGATCTGGACGCAGCAGCTTTACGACATCGAAGACCGTGCGAAGGAGATGTCGCCGGAGGATCGCCGCGCATTACGCCAGGCGGAAGCGTTGCCGATCCTGGCGAAGATGAAGGCCCGCTTCGATGAAGTGCGGCCCACGTTGCGGCCCACGGCGAAACTGGCCGAGGCGATCGACTACGTGCTGAACCGTTGGGATGCCTTCGTGCGGTATACCAGCGACGGGAACATTCCAATAGACAATAATGTGATTGAGCGGCTTCTGCGACCTGTCGCCATCGGTCGCAAGAACTACCTGTTTTTCGGAAGCGAGCACGGCGGCAAGACGGCGGCAACGCTCTACACCCTGGTGCAAAGTGCCCGGCGAAACTGTGTGGACGTGTGGCCCTATCTGACCGACGTGCTGCGTCGGATTGCAGCCATTGCCCCTGGCGACACCGCCGCCTTGGAAGCTCTGCTGCCAGATCGCTGGCTGGCCGCTCATCCCGAACATCGCCTGGAACAGCGGGAAGAAGAATCCCGTGAAGCCCAGGCCCGTCGTCGCCGGAAGCGGGCCGCACGTCGGCTTGCCGCCGCCCAATAGGCGGCTTTTCCAGGGACTCTTCCCAGTGTCCGGCGTCCGCGATAAAATCAGGGCGAGTTGCGTTTGCTCAAGATTCCTACCATTCGGCAGGGTCCATTCGCCATCGTGGTTCGGCGCGAGCATCGCCAGGCCAGTAAAATCTCTCATGGGAGGACACGTTATGAGAAACGTCCTGATTGGGTGCATCGTGCTTTTCGCAATGGCGGGGACCGCTTTCAGCGAGCCGAAAGAGCCGCCAAAGAAGGTTGCGGTAGACTTGGGCGGTGGGGTGAAGATGGAACTCGTTCTCATCCCGGCGGGCGAGTTCAAGATGGGCAGCGGTGAGTCGGCGGAGGAAACGGCTGCCTTCTTCAAGAAGAACTACGGCATGGATTTTCTCACGGCGGATTTCTTCAGAGGACGAGCATCCGCAGCACCGGGTGCGGATTACCAAGCCATTCTACCTGGGCACATATCATGTGACGCGGGGCCAGTTCCGCCAGTTCGTCAAGGATTCGGCTTACAAGACGGACGCGGAGAAGGGCGACAATCCGGGGGCCTATGGATGGGACGCCAAGAAGAAGACGTTCGATTTCAACAAGGATTATTCGTGGCGGAACGCGGGTTTCGAGCAGACCGACGAGCACCCGGTGGTCAACGTAAGCTGGAACGACGCAGTGGCCTTCTGCAAATGGCTCAGCAAAAAAGAAGGCAAGACCTACCGACTGCCTACGGAGGCCGAGTGGGAATACGCCTGCCGGGCCGGGACGACAACCCGCTACTATAGCGGCGACGATCCCGAGACACTGGCTAAGGTGGCGAACGTGGCCAACGCAACGGCCAAGGCGAAGTTCCCGGACTGGAAGGGGACAATCAAGGCCAGCGACGGCTACGTGTTCACGTCGCCCGTAGGAAAGTTCAAGCCCAACGCCTTCGGGCTCTACGACATGCACGGAAACGCTTGGCAGTGGTGCGCGGATTGGTATCGCGCGGACTACTATACGAAGTCGCCAACGGACGATCCAACGGGGCCTTCGGGGGGCTCGATCCGCGTGGTCCGGGGCGGGGGCTGGCTCGACGGCGCCGGGTTCTGCCGTTCGGCGGGCCGCGACGGCAACGAGCCTGGGGGCCGCGACTTCGGCCTGGGCTTCCGTGCCTCCCTTGTTCCGGCGGACAAGTAAGGAGAGCGAGCGAAGCCGGTGCGCAGTCCGAGCGTAGGCCCGAAGCGCAGCCGGGCCGTAGCCGGGCAAGCACAGGCGGAGTGAGTGAACCGTGCAGAACAAGGTGTTCCTCGGTCCAGGGCGAAGCCCTGGCGAAGTTTGGTCGGCGTATTGTTCACCTGAGCAAAGTGCGAAATGCAGTTTAAGTTATTTACGATCCCGGCGACGGGGGATACGGGAGCGGAGGAGGAATTGAACCGGTTCCTGCGGTCCAATCGCGCCGTCTCCGTGCAGAAGGAGTTGGTCGAGAACGGCGACACGCCCTGCTGGTGCTTCTGCGTGGAGTATTTATTGAGCGGCCCATTACCGGAGGGAAAAGCGGGGGGCCGCGCGTGTGGACTACAAAGAGATCCTCTCGGCGGACGATTTTGGGGTGTTCGTCCGCTTGCGGGAGGCCCGCAAGGAGTTGGCTGCGAAGGAAGCGATCCCGGTATACGCCGTCTGCACCAACGAACACCTGGCCGAGATGGCCAAGAACCGCGCCGCCACGATAGCCGAATTGAAGACGATCAACGGGTTTGGGGACGCCAAGGCCGAAAAGTACGGGGAGGCTTTCCTCGCGGTGGTCCGAGTAGGGATTGGGCACAAAGATGAAACGGGCGGGTGAGCTTATCGAACGCATCGCCAATGCCGACAACCTGCGGCTGGCGTTTTGGAAAGCCTCCCGAGGCAAGCGGGCGAAGGCGGAGGTCCTTCGCTTTCGTGCCGATCTGGATGCGCGGCTGCGTATCCTGCGCGAGAAACTGTTTTCCGCCTCCGTGGCCTGGGGACCCTACCGGACGTTCAAGGTCTACGACCCGAAGGAGCGAATGATCTGCGTCGCCCCCTTCCGCGACCGCGTGGCGCAGCACGCGATCATCAACGTCGTGGAGCCTCACTTCGAGTCGTACCAGATCCACGACAGCTACGCCTGCCGAAGAGGCAAGGGGTTGGACGGAGCCATCGCTCGGGCAGCCTGCTTCTCCCGGCGCGGAGACTGGTACTTGAAGATGGACGTGCGAAAATACTTCGACAGCATCCATCACGAAGTACTGAAGGGGCTGCTTAGCCGCCGGTTTAAGGACCCCGTGCTGCTGGCCCTTTTGGACGGCGTCATTAACAGCCACGCGGCGTCGCCGGGCCGGGGCGTACCGATCGGGAACCTCACCAGCCAGTTCTTTGCCAATCACTACCTGGCCATCCTCGATCATCACCTGAAGGAGACCATGCACTGCCATCGCTACGTGCGTTACATGGACGACTTCGTCGTGTGGGACTCGCAGAAACAGCGGCTGCGGCAACTCGGCAACGAGATCGCCCACTTTCTCGGCGGCGCGCTCAAGTTGGAGATGAAACCGGTTTGCTTGAACGCATGTTCTCGCGGGATGACCTTCCTGGGCTACCGCGTGTATCCCGGGCGAGTCCGACTGGCCGCCCGAAGCCGGACCCGCTTCCGCCACAAGATGGCCCAGTACCAGGACAACTACATGAGCGGTCGCTGGACGGAGGAGGAAGTTGCCCGGCACGTCGAGCCGCTGTTGGCGTTCGTGAGGCGGGCGGAAAGCATGACGTTCCGCCACCGCGTCCTTGAAAGCATCGAGGGGTCTTGTCCGAAGGAGGCTCGAACCGCGTGAACCGGGGCGGGAGCTGGAACAACGACGCCAGGAACTGCCGTTCGGCGAACCGCAACAACAACGAGCCTGGGAACCGCAACAACAACCTGGGCTTCCGTGCCTCCCTAGCTCGACGGAGATTGGAACACGTCCGCCGAACAGGACAAGGTCCCGCCCCCGACCCGGCCAGTGCCGGATCAGGGCAAAACCGCAAGGCCCGGCGGGTCTGGTAGGGTCTCTGGAAAGAGGCTCGAAGGCCCCGCCGGGCCTTTCTATAGGATTCAAGGGAAAATCCTGGGAACCACGCCAACGCGCCGCCAGTCTTGCCCGTCTCGATTATCGTAACTTGCACCGTGGCCCGGCAGCGGACTTGGGGCTGCGAAAGGCACTGGCGATTCTTTGACGCTTACCTCATGACTGCGTATGGGCAGCTTGGCACTCTGCCTGGAGCCAGGTTGATCCTGGTGAGTACGAGCCTCTTGACGTGAAAGGCTTCATGGTTCGTGGCGATCTTCCGTTGAACATGTTCGGGAAGTATCAGTACGGGCTGGCAAAGAAGACGATCGAGGTCCATTACTCCGACCCGAGGCACTGGAAGAATGCTCGGCCTGATGGCTGGACATTTGGGCAAGCGGAAGAGGACGACGAGAAGGAAGACTGGCAGGAGTGAACGGAGAACATTATTCCTTCCCATTTTCCCGTACAGCTCCGTTTCTTAGGGGCTAGTTGACGGACCCACTGGTGGCGTTCTAAAATAATGGTCTTTGCGGTTCCAATTCTTCAGTCATTTTGAAAGGAGCTAAGCCATGCAATCGACCACGAAGACGATGTTCCTGTTGACTTCCCTGCTCTTCCTCTTGTTGACGGGCTGCCCAGAGTCAAAATTCCCTCTCTCCGATCCAGACAAGAACGAGATTGACCAATCGCTCGTCGGCACATGGGTCTCATCAGAGAAACAGGAGAATGGACACGCCTCAAATACCAGGGTCATTTCCATTGAAGACGGACTCCCAAAAGGCGTCTTGCAGCTTAAGGAAACAGGGACACAGGCACGGACTTTCTACCTGATTCCAACCGTCGTAGACGACGTGCGATACTATTCGATGCCCAGGTTTGACGAAAAATGGAAGCCTGAAATGGGATGGAAGCCCGAACTCATCAAAGGTTATATTATTCTCAAATACAAGGTGAAAGGCGATAAGCTAATTGAGTATCTCCCAGGTAAGGAAGCGGATGGACGACTCGCGACTGCGGTAAAGAATGGCGACATTCGAGGGAGGATCGAGGGAGATGACAAATCTCTCGGCGGCCCCAATATTGTCATAACTGAACCCACAGAAGGTTTGCGAAAATATGTCCAGGACAATGACTCTTGGATTTACACAGAAAAACATGAAATGACCAAACAATAACCATACGAGTGGCCGCGGAGACGCAGCGTTAAAACATTGCTGCGTTATGATTTCCTACAAACACTTGGCATCGTTTCACGATGAAAGCAGATAAGGTAATTGAGGCGTTGCAGTCGGACCTCGACTATGAGGTTATTGTCTGCCCGTTATTTGAAGCAATACCACAAGCGGGAACCGCACTCACGGTGGGTATCAATACCGACCATGCCAGCAAGACCCATATTATCACGGTCGAAGTGTCGCCAAGAACACAAGATGTCACCGAAGATTATGGTAAGCAAGTTGAGTACGCGAGGGCAGAGAAAGAGAAAGACCAAGCCCTCGCTAAGTGGGGCAGGTTCTATCGAAATATAAGAATTCGACCCTGACTTCGCGACGAATAGCCAACAAAGTCATCCAGAATCGGCACGACTTACCGCGTCACGTGCTTGATACTCTCAAACTCTCACAGCCCCTGGCCATAGGCTTCCAGCCCCTGGCCATAGGCTTCTCTTCGGGGCAATAGCACTCTGCTGATGACTCCGCCCCAAACTTCTTTCAGGGGACCGATCGGATCGCGTACTGCGGCTGCTAGTGCGGTGCGGCCCATGCGGGTGTAGTCGGTGGCCGGGAACGGTCGTTTCCGGCATGCAACCGCAACCGATAGGAGACCGAATCATGACGTTCATCTTACATCGCGGGGGACGCGAAGTCACCTGCGAAGAACTAGCCCAAGTTCCCACGCCCGCAGCTACGCGGACCTGGCAGCCGATTCCACACGCGGACCTGGTTGCTGGAGTGAAGGCTGCTCTCTTGAGTGCTGGTGGGACGATCTCTCGCGAAAACCACGGCCTATCTGCTGACGGGGCGAAGTACTTCGGTACTCTGGCCCTCGGCACAGGTCAGGCAAATTACCGAACGGTCATTGGCCTTAGAAATTCGCACGACATGACTTTCCCAGCCGGGCTCGCGTGCGGAGCTAATGTGTTTGTGTGTGACAACTTGAGCTTCTCGGGTGAGATCAAGCTGGCCCGCAAGCACACAGCACATATTCAACGCGACCTTCCACGCCTCATTACTTCCGCAATCGGCAAGCTTGGATCGATGCAGGCGGCCCAGGATCGCCGCTTCACGGCATACGACGCCCATGTTATCGACGTCGCTCACTGCCCGGCTGGCTCGACACCCGATCAAGTCTCGGATGGCCTAATCATGCAGGCCTATCGTGCTGGTGTGATCGCAAGCTCGAACATCGGTCAGGTTCTCCAGGAATGGGACCACTCCGCACTGTCCGCTTTCCGTGACTCGCCGCGAAATCTCTGGCGGTTATTCAACGCCTTCACCTCAGTCCTCACGCCGCGAATCGCTACAGCGGACCTGGTCCGCCGCACGATCGCCCTGCACGGGATTCTCGATCTGTACGCTGGGCTAACCGCACAGGCTGCCTAGTTGCGATCCGTCGTGCTTGCTCTCCACGGAGGGAGAGTAAGAGCGATGGGCCGGACGGTCCGGTCTCAAACCCGTTTAGAGAAGATTTTCACTTTCTTTCCAATGAGGAGATTTATCATGGGACGACAGGATCAGTACATGAATGACGGGAACGATGTTGAGTCCCGTATGCAGACGAACCTGCAGATGCAAATGGCCGATGACATACGTGCCATGCGAATGGGGACAGACAGGATGCCGTTGGTGACGGGTAGAAGCAGCGGTCATGCCACCTCGGGATGGAAGAATCGAGGACTGTTCTTCTGGATCGTGTTGATCATTGCAACCTACTGGTTCATTCTCAGGCCTCTCGGGCTCTGACGAAGAAGCTCCACGCTGGTAGTACCGGATGGGCTGAGGTGATGCTCACCAGCCCGTCCGGTCTTTTCTTTTGATGCGGTATGCTCCGCGTCTCTTCTCTAATCCTGCCTGAAGGGACAGGCAACCGTGAACTCTTACAACGGGAACGGTCAGTCGTGAAGGCCATATACTCAACCCGAAGGAGAATGAATGATGTTGATTGCAGGATCTATCTTTAACCCGCAGATGTCCTTCTGGCATCTGTACGACAATCTCCTGATGCTCTTATGGATCGGAGGAGGATCGCTGTTTATTACGAGCTTCACCCTCTGCGGTCTTGAGGCATGTACTCCCAAGCTCATTTGGCAGAGTGGAGTATTCACCCTTATTGTCTTCCTGATCTGGTTCTTTGGCCCAACAGCAGCAATGGATTTCAGCCTTGAAAGCGGGAACTGGTAGTTGGCGAATTCCCGGCTTCGACTGCTCATGAATACGGGCTGCGAATCGTAGCCACTCTCTCCCACACTCTCAGAGCCCGAATCTTCTCTTTGGGGCAACAACCGTCGTAGCTGCATCTATCAGACGGATGGAACGTATCGGTTACCCTCGGCTGCCAGTGGACGGGCGATGCTGGGCGTGTATTTGTCGTTGGGGACCGTGGTGTCCCCGGTGGCAACCACATTTCAAAGGAGACCGAATGATGATCCGACAAACCAAGCGTCGTCCTGTTCCTCAGTGGCACAAACCGTTTCTCTTGATGCTGCCTAAGATCCGGCAACATGCGGCAGTGTCCTTCAGGCACCTTAAGCCGGAGGCACGTGAGGAACTTGTTCAGGAAGTTGTTTGCAACGCATTGAAGGCATACGTTCGCCTCGTGCAACTCAACAAGGTCGATCTGGCCTATCCCTCTGTGCTGGCCCGGTACGGTGTTGCCCAAGTCAAGGACGGTCGCAAGGTGGGCAGCAAGCTGAATGTCCATGATGTCTCTTCGCAGTACGCCCAGCAGCAGAAGGGATTTCATGTCGAGCGGCTGGATCAATACGACACGAGTGAGGATGCGTGGTTGGAGGTCTTCATCGAAGACAAGAACTCCGGACCAGCGGCAGTGGCCATGATGAAGATGGACTTCACTGCGTGGCTCAAGTCTCTTCCTTACCGAGTCCGGAGGATCGCCAAGCTTCTCGCGACAGGAGAGAAGACGGGCACGGTGGCAAAGAAGTTCGATCTTTCCGCAGGCAGGATCAGCCAGTTGAGGAGGGAACTGGCCAAGTCCTGGAAGAAGTTTCATGGTGGTGATGTCGATAGTACGGCCGCATAAGCAGTGCCAGGGTGATTCATTCATTCCTGCTGCATGATCGCAATCTCGCGATAAGCCGCAGCGTCAAGTGTGCTCCTAGTGGCGGTGGCAGCAACGGTGTGTACCGAGTGTCGGGGAAGGGTGCCGCGGGTGCGGTGCCTGGAACCGGCACACGGCGAACCAACGCATCGTGATGTGTGCTGCCAGCGGTGCGGCCAGCAACGCGGTGTCTTTGGCGTGGAAGGGGGCGATGGCTTGAAAGGCCCGGCAACCGCCTCGTTTACAACAACACCATAGGGCCTGGATAAGGAGACGCGACAATGCGATTTTCGAACATCGTTACGTACAAGGGCGAGGACTTCTACGTCGTCAAGACGGGTCGTCGCAATATCCGGATCTTGAAGCCGGGTGAGGACTACGAAAAGTCGTTCGTGGTGCCCTTGAAAAAGGTGTCCAACAGGCGGCCAGCGGAGGTTCAGGAGCCGGATGACGACGATGACCTGGATCTCGAAGGGGAGACGGAACTCATCGAGCCGAACGACATCGTGGAGGACGAACTGGAGGACTCGGAATTCCAGCCGCAGTAGGCGGAACAACGTGGGTGATCGTGGGGGCCGGGGCAATCCCGGTCCCCACGGTCCCTGTACCATCCATCACAATAACACAAGGAGATTTCAGAATGCTGAAATGCAATGTCGGTTTATCCAGGAAGCTCTCGAAGGATTACAATTCGGAGGGCTTCTCCATCAACATCGAAGGGGAGGTCACCGCTACGGTGAATGATCCTCAAGCTGTCGTCGAACAGGTCAAGGAACTCTACGACCTGGCCGAAGAGGCTCTTGCCCAGCAGATCGAGCGGGCACAAAGTACGGCAGCAATCGCTTCTCGGGATGAGGAGCCCAGGGCAGCCAGGAATACCAATGGCCGTGCTGCTCCCGAGACCAATCGTCGGCCTTCCACGAATGGAAGCGGCAATGGGCACAAGCCCGACGAGCCGGCGACCAACAAGCAGGTGCAATTCCTGCTGTCGATTGGCAAGCGGATGCGACTCTCGACATCGCAATTGGAAGCCGAGGTTGAACAAATTCTCGGTCAGCCCGTTGGGTTGTACGACCTGACAAAGAAGCAGGCGGCAGTCGTCATTGACGGACTGAATGCTCCTGCTGGCAACAATCGGGCCTAGCCCGGTCGCGTCACCCCGGACCATCTTCACGTTCATCGTGAAGATGGTTCGGGGGCCTACCGTCAATACTCAGCCATGCCCAGGGACATGAACACAAAGAGAGACGGAGCCGGAATTTCAAAGCAAAATCGAATCCAGTTCTGGATCTCAAAGGGCTGAAGAACGAGTTGAAGAGAAGAGTATGAAACAATTGCCCTATGCCAACCAAAGTATGCAATTGCTTTGAACAATTCCTGGAGCCCGACACTCGGTTTTCTGCCGGATGATCAAAGTATGAGAAGACATAGAAAACCATCTATTAGAACAGAGCCGAGGACAAAAGCCGCGAAAGTACTTGGATGAAGAAACCATATTCGGCCTCAATATTACAGAAAAAGTAATTCTGAAGAGAATTCAGCCCAGCACCTGGAGACGAAAGTAACGTCGCTATCAAAACATTCAAAGGAACCTACGGATGAAGAACCAAGCCAACAACCCTGTCCTGCCTGATCCTCCTCAATCGGATTTGGCCCAGGAAATCGCAGACCTGAGAAGAGCAGTGGAAACCCAACCCGCATGGAAGATTACCAAGGCACTTCAAGATGCCAAACGTGAATTCTGGCTGTTGCCCGATTGCGATGAGGTAATGGTCGATGTCCTGAACCTCGTTGACTCCAGTGTCGGTGATCTTCCAGTTCATTCCTATGGTCGATGCAAGGCACGATGTCTGGTGGCGTGTGTCGAATCTTTGCTGGATATGAGTTGAGTTCACGATTTCAAGCCACTGTACCGGACTTGGATGACCTGTCCGTTCTTGTCTCTATCGACGAACTCGTCGGACACGACAGTCATGGACATTCTTGGAACTGAGCAAAGAGCCAGTTCCCTTGCAGCAAATCGCATGTAGACGGACCGAACGGTCGCACCAAATTGGATGCCAGGGGGCGGGGGCCGAGCGGCGTGTATGGTATGCCGGGGGAAAGGGGCGGTCCCCAAGCCTGCGTCGGAGTCATGCGACGCAAGGATGAATGCCCATTAAACCGCCCTTCTTGTTTACACCCGAGGAGACTATTACATGTCAACTGTATTGGAAGTCGAACAAGCAACGCTACGTCCTTTTAGCCCGGTCAATACGATGCGGCCTCACTGGTCGTTTTCAAGTCTGTCGCAGTACCTCCGCTGCCCTCTTCAGTATTACTTTGAGCGGATTCTCAAGATTGAGCGGCAGTATGCCCCGAGTGTCCTGGTCCTCGGCAGCAGCGTTCACGAGGGACTCGCTGCGTACCACCGGCTCTTGCAGGCAGGGCAGGCGATTCCCGCCGGGCATGTTCAGGAGACCTTCCTGAATGCATGGCAGGCCAATGAGGATCGGCAGCCGGTTCAATACAAAGAGAAGGAAACCAAGGATGAGCTTCTCGCCCAAGGCATAGCACTCCTGGAGCTTTACATGCAGGAGCCGCCTCCCCAGAACATCGTCGCGGTGGAAATTGCGATCATGGTGCCCATCTTCACCAGCAGCGGTGAAGTTCTTGAGAAGCCTCTGATTGCAGTTCTTGACCTCCTGAATCGGGACGATCATGGCCTGGTCGTCAACGAGTACAAGACGGCCTCTCGCAAATTCGGTGAATCCGAAACCGAGACGAAGCTTCAGGCGACGGCCTACTCCCATACCATCCAGCAATACTTTGGCGAGAAGCCGGGGATTCGCTACGTGGTCCTCGTGAAGACGAAGAAGCCGGCAATTCAGTATGTCGAGACCCTTCGGGATGACGCGGATGCCGCAAGGTTGGGTGATTTGATCCAGGCCGTGGAGCGGGCGATTGACGCTGGGGCATTCTACCCCAACGAGAACCCGATGAACTGCTCGGGTTGCCAGTTTTACCGTCAGTGCCGTGCGTGGCGGGGCTGCAACAATCTCCACACGATTCAAAAAGCGGAGGAGGCAACGTGCTGACGGAAATGCACAGGAAAGGTGGCAAGGTATGCCGTGAAGCAGGAAAAGGCAACATCAAGTGCCCGCTGATCATCCGGCCCACATCTGAGGACGTGATTACGGGCCACATTGCCCAGGCATTTCGTATCTTGAATCCTCGCTGGTTCCTGCCCGACATTTTGAATTTGGGATTGAAGGCCCAACGGTTCCGAAGGCAAGTTTTCCGGAACCTGCAAGTTGAGCCCTGGAGGAATCGTCCAAGATATCCCAGGGAATTGCTCCCTTGGGAAGAGGGCTCGACGCAAGTGGATCTTACGATGAGCTTCGAGAACCCGCCTACGACGATCTACTTTGAGGCGAAGTACCTAGCCGGCTTGTCGCCCAATACCAGCAATGGCCCGAGCAACCAGCTTATCCGCAACATTCGCGTAGGGCTGCTGGAATGCGGCTGGTTCCAGCATGGCGAGCAACTCATCAAACCGCCACGGGATTTCGTCTGCATCCTACTGGCCCCGAGCAAGGGAAACGAATTGGTTCGTTACTACCAGAATCCAGAAAACGTCATGGCATCTATTCCCCACAACGAAAAGCTGGTGGGGCTGCCCAAGGGTCCCTTTGTCGGAGAACTGACCTATGGGGACTTGATCCGGGTGCTGAAGCGGCAGCGGTCACGATTCACAAGGCCGGAACAAACGCTCATTGACCAAGTAGTCCAGTACTTGGAATACAAGCTAGAAAGAACCGGCATGAACTACGAAGTGCCCCGATGCGAGCCGAAGCTCGTCACCATCACGAAACCGCAGGAGGTCAATCATGGCTAGGCTTATGTCGCAGGTGAAGGGCGGCTACTACGCTGCTGCTCCCGAAGCCGTTGCAGCGGTCCTGGAACGACTCAGGCCACCGGACTACGGGGACTGCTTGATTCTCGATCCGTGTGCAGGTGAAGGGCATGCCCTGCTTCAACTTGCCCAAGGGCTTCATGCGATTCCTTATGGAATCGAACTATCCGAAGATCGTGCAGCCGTGGTCAGGGAGTCCTTGCCTGAAGGTCAATCTCTGGCACCAGCCGATTTTCTCCGTTGTGCAATCAGCTATCGTTCGTTCTCGTTCATCTTTTGTAATCCGCCCTACGACTATGCGACAGGAGAACAAGGCCGTGTTGAGAGCCAATTTCTTGAGAAGGCATTCCACTTACTGGCCGAGAACGGAGTTATGGCGTTGGTGTGTCCGGAGGATGTTGCGGGCAGCTTCGCCACCGTCGATTTCTTCCAAGAGCACTTTCAGGACATTTCGGCAATGCCCTTCCCGGCGAAGGTCCGCAAGTACAACAAGATGATCGTGCTGGGCCGGAAGCGGAAGATGCCAGGTCTCATGGATTCTGACGGGAACTACAGACGCTGGGACTGGCTGGAAACATGGCAGAATCTCCACACGGTCTACAAGCTGCCTGCTGGTGTTCCTCCCAAGCGGTTCCTGAAGCTAGAACCTACGGATGCCGAGCTTTCGCGGCTTGTGGCCCAAAGCCCATTGAGGTTTCAGATTGAACCGCCAGCAGAAAAGTTTAACTTCAGGCCCAGACCACCTTTGAGTCCAGGAATCGGTCACCGGGCAATGCTCTTGGCAAGTGGTCATATCGACGGGCTGATCAAGCCTCCCAATGAACCTCCGCACGTCATCAGGGGCACGGCAACCAAGGACCAATACGTGGCATCCTGCGACGAGAATGAAAACGAAGATGGCAGCGTCACCACCCGTACCGTGATCTCCGAGAAGCCGAGATTGGTAATCCGGGTTCTGGATTCTGAAGGGAACATTTCAACCCTGGAGTGATGAAGATGAGAAACATTCTCCACTGGCCCAAGAGCCCGAGCAGAACGCAGCATCATATTCTGGGGCTGCGGCTCAGGTGGACGGACAAGAGCAAGAGCTATCGAATCGAGAAGTTTCCCGAGGATGGAGATCCCATCTTCATCATCCTGCTGAATGACGGCGGATGGAGGATCATCGGTCATCGTCGAAGATTGAAGGCAGCTAAGTCCTGTTGCCAAACCCACTTCAAGCAAAACGAAAGGAAGATCCATGTCCGTGGAAAGTGAACTTCCCGCAATCGTGATGAAGACCAGCAAGAGCGAATTCCGGCTCCGTTGTCATGCAGCGGCCTGGTCAAGCGAGTATGGCGGAAGGATGAAGCTGCGGAGACGATACGGGCAAGAGTTTCCGGGGCTGCTGTTGCTCAGTGCAACGGGGCCTGATACGGCGGTCAGGTCGGTGCGAGCAACCCTCTACCAACCGGACGTTGACGCCGAGTTTGTTCTGGAAGGCGAGACGACCGAGCGAATGCTCAAGGCAAGAATCGCGAATGACGGCAAGCCGGTGACGTACAGTGCGGCCGTTACGAAGCTCTCGCCCGGAGTGATCCACCTGGTTGCATTGGCCAAGATTCCGGGGCTAATGCCAAATATGAGCGATGATCATCTGTGGGCGGAATTGACAGGGCCGCGATACACCACACCGCTCTTGAGAGCTTGGATTCCGAGGATCAAGGAAACGATGGTCAGCAGCGGCGGAATTGTCGTCGCCAGCGGATTTCTGGCTACGGTTGGCGTGCTAAAGACCGAGCCCGACGCGTTGGATGCGATCGTCTCGCAAGGGGTGAGAGAGCGTGCCCTGCTGATGCGGGCCTAAAGGAGGGCAGGAAGAACATGGCAGAAGAACGAAGTCTTCCCGGTTGGCCCAAGAAGAAGCTGGTCAAGGAAGTGAGGAGGCACCTGTCGTTTCACGGGATTCGTCCCGTGAAGTTCACGATCTGGCAGGCAACCTGGTCGTGGGCTGATGCGATTGCCCATTCTTACTTCCATGTTCACTGGCCGTTGCCCTCAGAGATTGGGACTCAATATATCCTGCTCCTGTTGGTCGAGATGCAGCAGAGCCATCTTCTGCGGCTACCCTATCGGGCCAAGGAGGTTCTGCCCCCTGAGGTTGCAGCAATGTTGCCTGCATTGCAGCAACCCGCTTTTGCGTTAATCGAAGTCGGAACTGCAAGGGCACGAAGCAAGCGGAAGCTGAACGAAGAATCGAAGGAACAATCGCCACAACAGAAGTTGTTCCAAGACCTGTAATCGAAAGGCTGAAACATGAACTGCGAAACACTGCAAGAATATCTGGATTGCTACGGTTCGCTGGTGGCCGAGCGTGCCCGGCAGGCTTTCGAGCCCCTGCACGTTCCGGCAACGGATGCCGTGGTCAAACTGGACCTCAAACGGGCGTTGCTGCCTGCTCAGGCCCATGTAGTGACCGCAGCAGTCAAGACCCTTCAGCATCAGAAGGCAGTATTCCTGTGTGCCGAGTGTGGAACCGGCAAGAGCCAGATGGGAGCCTGTACAGTCCACGCCCATGCCGCAGGGAAGCCTTATCGGGCAATTGTGATGTGCCCGCCGCACCTTGTGGAGACGTGGCGGGCCGAGCTACGGCAGGTTTTCCATCCGAGCACGATCGAGGTTCACGTTCTGGAAAAGTGGCGGGAGTTGCTTTCATATCCCCGAGCGAAGCCGACCAAACCCACTTGGCTCATCATGGGTGAGACGGTCGCCAAGAATGGCCCTTACTGGCGGGCTGCTGCCATCAAGGACCGTCGAGGCATTCTCCGCTGTCCCGACTGTGGCGCCCAGTTGCGGGAGAAGGCCAACGGAGAAGGTGGATTCCTCAGCATGAAGGATTTGGAACGGTCCCGGAAGCGATGTTCGGCAGAGATCATCGTCGATTACGACAAGGACGGCATTCCCATCACTCGCCTTTGCGGAGCACCACTCTGGCAGTACGCTGAAGGTCAGGCGATTTGGGCACCGGCCGATTACATCCACAAGCACATGAAGGGGGTGTTCAACTACGTGGTCGCCGATGAACTGCATGAGGAGAAATCGGAAACCTCGGCCCGTGCGAACGCCTTGGGAGCCCTGGTGGCCTCGTGCAGCAAGGTAATCGGCATGACGGGCACCCTGATCGGAGGCAAGGCCAGTCACGTCCGGTCCCTCTTGTTCCGGCTGTCGCCCACCAGCCTGAAGGCAGAGAACCTGGATTGGGAGAACGACATGGAGTTTTCCCGTCGCTATGGACGGGTAGACACCATTATCACCGAGCGGACCGGGACCGCTGACGACAACCGGCGGAGCAACGGCAAGACCACGAAGCGACAGGCCGAACAGCCTGGGATCATGCCCACGCTGTACGGCCGGCACCTGATCGGAAACACGATCTTCCTCAGCCTGAAGGATGTCGCCGCGGACCTCCCCAGTTACGACGAGCACCCGACTTCAGTTCGCATGACTGCGGAGCTTGAAGAACCCTATCGGGTCATGGAAGCCGATCTAAAAGATGCGGTGAAGGAGCTTCTGCGAAAGGGGAACCATCAACTCCTGTCGGCAATGCTCCATGCCTTGCTGGCCTATCCCGATTATCCCTACGATTGGAAACCGGTCGGGTACACAGATAAGGCAGGCCGATTCGTCACGGTGACTTGTCCACCGACTCTGAACAGCAATTGTCTCTGGCCCAAGGAGAAGAAGCTTCTGGAAATTCTGCGGCAAGAGAAGAATCAGGGTCGGCAATGCTGGGTATTTTGCGTCTACACGAATAGTCACCCCGTTCTGGACCGCTTGGAGAAGATCGTGAAGCAGGCGGGGTTCACGGTGAAGATCCTTGAAGCCGACAAGGTTCCCACAAGAAATCGAGGTGCATGGATCGCCAAGAATGCTCCTGGGGTAGACGTGATCATTTCCCATCCCCAGCCGGTACGAACGGGCCTAACCCTGTTCGATGCGGCAGGAAACCATAACTTCTCCTCGCTGATTTTCTACGAAACTGGATATGACCTGTTCACCTTGAGGCAGGCATCCCGCAGATCCTGGAGGATCGGCCAGAAGCATCCTTGCCGGGTCTACTACCTATATTACAAGGAGAGTATGCAGGCTCGTGCCATGAATCTGATGGCGAGGAAGCTGGATGCCTCGCTAGCCTTGGAAGGGCAGTTCTCAGCAGAAGGGCTTGCTGCAATGTCTGCCGAGAGCGGCAGTTTGTGTAAACGCCGGTCGGAAAGCGTGGCGCGGGCCGGGGCCTGCGTAACGGTCGAAAAACGTGGCGCTCTTGAACCCACTCGCCGCAGGGTAAGCAAGGCTTGTAACGGTATAACCGTCACAATCAGCCCCCTGCCGCGAGGTCATCGAGAGTGTACACGAACATGGAACAATGGAGCGAAGTGCGACGCCGGGTGTTGACCGGCGAATTGTCGAAGCGTCAGGCTCGTAAGGAGTATGGCCTGCATTGGGATACGCTGGAGAAGATCCTCCAGCATGAGGAGCCGCCTGGATACCGGCAGACGAAGCCGCGGGCGAAGCCTGTCCTGGGGCCGTTCGTGGAGTTGATCCACGAGATTCTCGAAGCCGACAAGCAGATGCCGAAGAAACAACGGCACACGGCCAAGCGGATTCTGGAACGGCTGCGTGAGCGAGGCTATCACGGCAGCCGAACCGTGGTCCAGGAGGAGGTCCGCCGCTACAAGCAGCGTTCGGCAGAGGTTTTCATGCCGCTGGCGCACCGGCCTGGCGAAGCCCAAGTCGATTTCGGCGAGGCAACGATCATCTACCGTGGCCAGACGCGGAAAGCAGCGGTGTTCGTCATGTCGTTGCCTTATAGCGACGCGGTCTTCTGTCAGATCTTTCCCCGCGAGTGTACGGAGACCTTCCAGGAGGGCCATCGTCGTGCCTTTGAGTTCTTCGACGGTGTGCCGCGGCGGATCACTTACGACAACACGAAGATTGCCGTAACCAAGGTGATTCAGAAGCGGGGTGGGGCGTTCACGCGGGAGTTCCTGCGACTGGAGAGCCATTACCTCTTCGAGCATCACTTCTGCCTGGTCCGCCGAGGGAACGAGAAAGGGCATGTGGAGAGTCTCGTGGGTTACACCCGGCGGAACTTCCTGGTGCCCGTGCCGAAGCTGGACGACTTCGAGCAGTTCAATGAAGGCTTGGTGGAGAGTTGCCGCCAGGAACTGAATCGTCAGGTTCGTGGCAAGCCAGACACCAAGCAAGGAATGCTGGAAGAGGATCGCCGGGCGATGTTGCCGCTGCCGGAGAACGCGTTCGAGGCCCAACGCATCGAGACATGCCAGGCCAATTCGCTCTCCTTGGTCCGTTTCGATCGGAACGACTATTCGGTGCCGACTGAGCACGCGCACCATGCGGTGGTGGCCCGCGGAGGGATCGAGCGGGTGCGGTTCGTGGTGCAGGACCAGGTGGTCGCCGAACATCCTCGGGACTGGGACAAGGAGAACGTCCATTACAACCCGGTGCATTACTTGGCCCTTTTGGAGCGGAAACCGGGGGCCTTGGATTACGGCAAGCCCTTCGACGACTGGGATCTGCCCGAAGGCTTTGGGGTGCTCAGGCGACGACTGGAAGGGGAACGCGGCAACGAGGGCCGCCGCGAGTTCATCAAGGTGCTGCGGCTGTTGGAGTCCTGCAACCTCGGGGAACTGGCCAGGGCCGTGGATCGGGCCTTGGCGATCGGTGCGCTGACGGTCGATGCCATCCGACTCTTGCTGGAAGAGGGTCGGGAGGTGCCGCTGAAGTACTTCCGCCTGGACGGTCGGCCCCATTTACAAGGCCGCGTGGTTGCTCCGCCGCAACTGGCCCAGTATGACACCCTGCGATGTGTGGAGGGCTGCCATGAAGAAGCTTGAAACCAAAAGCACGGTACTGCTGAAACATCATCTGAAGGCATTGAAGTTGCCTGCCTTCCATGCGGAGTGCGAGAAAGTGGCAGCCCGCTGTGCGACGGAAAACGTCGATCACTTGGGCTTCCTGTTGCAACTCTGCGAACTGGAATTGATCCAGCGGGAGAAACGGGCCGCCGAACGACGGCTGAAGGCCGCCCGCTTCCCCAATCCCAAGACGCTGGATGACTTCAAGTTCGAGGCCCAGCCGTCGCTCAATCGCGTGCTGGTCGGAGAGTTGCTGCGCGGCGAGTACATCGCCAAGCGGGAGTCGGTGATCCTGGTGGGCAATCCCGGCACGGGAAAAACCCATCTGGCGACCGTGCTGGGCATCGCCGCCTGCCAGCAGGGCAAGCGGGTCCGCTTCTGGCGCGTCACGGAGTTGATCACGCAACTCATGGAAGTCCGCGAAGAATACCAGTTGACTCGGATGAAGAAACAACTGGCGAAGCTGGACCTGATGATCCTCGACGAACTGGGCTACGTTCCGGCGAGCAAGATCGGCTCGGAGTTGCTCTTCGACGTGATCAGCATGGCCTACGAACGGACCAGTGTGATCGTGACCACGAATCTGCCCTTCGAGCAATGGACGGAAGTCTTGGGCAGTGAGCGTTTGACCGGTGCGGTGTTGGATCGCCTCACCCATCGCTGCCATATCCTGGAGGCCAGCGGCGAAAGCTACCGGCTGAAGGATGCCCGTCGCCGTTCGCTGGGCAGGAAGGCGGCAGAATCTACGGCAAAACCGCAGGAAACGGACCAAACCGAACCGTCGAAATAATCGTTGCGACCGGCCCCCCCTTCCCTCGGGAAGGGGGGGCCGCCTGTCGCTTTCCCTTAAACCCGGAGTTAGAATAGAGGTATCCTTTACCCCCAAGCGCCACGCTTTTCAACCGGTGCGCACACGAAATCTTCCCGGCGTTTACAAGTGTTTGACCACCGGAGTTATAGTCAGCCCCAACAATAGTAACGATCGATGGAGAAGGCGGCGAATTCCAAGATTTTGGGTCTTTCGCGTAAACACGAATATGAATACCTCCCTTATTGAGATCGCGACGATATTCCTCGTCATGTTGAGCCTTCCAAAAAACTTCGGTGAGCCGCCGATAATCCACCATGAGATTAAGTGGTTCTCGAGAGACCTTGTCCTCTCCTTCCTGGGACTGCCACTTCAAACGTTTGTTCGTAGTCCTCTTTTGGATCAATCCCGGTCAACGCCGTTTGTAAGACTGTGGCAGCGGACGGATCGTCCTTGAGTGTGGCAAAGAGGATCGGAACTGCCTCTGTGAGCGTTAGGACCAATTTGTCCCAAGGCCGTGGCTGCCTGTAGGCGAAGCCCAGGATATCTGAGTTGTGCGATCAGTTCTGGCACAGTTGCTGTACGCTGTGTAGCTGCTGAAGCCGCGTTCTTCCCTGGCTGCTCCGGTTCTCGTGATGCCGACGGCTTTCTGTTGGCTTCATCCGGCGACACGACGGTGGTCCAAAACTTCAACTCTTCCCGTATTTCAGGATCATCCTCTGCTTTGAGTCGTGCTTCCAATTCGTGTTTCTTAGCCTCAAGGAGAGCCGAGTACTGCGTTTCTCTCTCTGTCGCTCCCTCACCTATCTCACGAGTGAGCCTTCTAACATCGTCATGAGTGCCGTACCCTTGTGTGACCATAGGCATCTCAGCCTCGGCCGCTTCGGCCTTTGCCTGTGCAGGCCCTTTGCTGGACGCCAAAAAAATAAGCTTGTTCCATTCATCGAATTTCATTTTTGTCGCCGGGGACTTCAAATCGTCTGATTTAGACCGAATCTTCCACTTGCCGTTTCGCTGATTTACGATGTAGACCTTCCGTTCTTGGCACCAGTTGGGGTTGGGATGGGTAAAGTGTATCAGCACGGCTACTCGTGCCTGGCCCGCCTGATCCGAAGGTTGACAGGTTTCGATTTCATACTTGACCGGAGTCCGAAAAGGAAATGCCTGATCAAAGTCACAGAACGACGCTACGCTTATCGCCTTCTTACCCGCGATCCATTCGTCGAGTGCCTTGCTTAATACGGCCTGCGGCTCGCTGGTGTTAGAGATGCCTGGTATCGAACCGGAGACAAACAATCCGATCCCGATCACGGCAACCAATGCAACAATTCCCCCAACGATGAACAAGGTCGGGTCGGTTTTCTTTTTGTTCTTTTTCTTCGGAATGTAGGACCGAGGTTTCGAGTAGCTGGGAGAACTTGCTGGGGAAGAACCGCCAGACAAGAAGGAGAGGTCATCCTTGTCGTCAGGAGCGGGCTCAGCTTCAGGCAATGCAGACGGGGGACGTTGGGCCGGAAGCGGCTTTGCGACTCGGGGCATCTGAAGCTGCTTCTTGCAGGTTGGGCAGAGGACGGCTCGGCCAGCGTAGGAGTCATCGCAGCGAATAGCCGCTTGGCAGTACGGACATTTGACAGTGATCATGATTATTCCTTCGCGAATACGAGCACCAGGACCTAACGGTCCGTTGCCAAATCCCAAATCTTAATGGTATTGTCCATACCTCCCGAAACCAATGTTTTTCCGTCTGGCAGAAACGCCACGGACCATGTGCCTCCTTCGTGGGCCTTGAAGGAACCTCGTCGTTCCCCGCCTCTTGTATTCCACAATGTTATGGTGCCCCCACGATCAGCAGAAGCCAGGATCTTACCATCGGGCGAGAACGCTAATGCATGAGGAGCGAAGTTGTGGATGTAGGCATCGTGCCCACCTGGGCTGAGAAAAGTTCTTTGCTGGCATGCCTGGGGGCTCCAAAGAGTGATCGGCGATTCTCCGGCAGCAACAGCAAGTGTCCTACTGTCCACGGAAACTGTCAGTATCCCGCTACAATCATTGTCCGTATGCAAAAATACGTGTTTGGCATTGCTGATGTTCCAGAGCATGGCTGCGTTCCCTTTGGAACAGGCCAATATGTTCCGCGAACAAAATGTCAGTCCGTCTGCTTTACCTGGCCAGCGATCAGTGGCAAGCGTGGCAATACGACCTCCCGTAGTCAGATCCCAGAGCGTCACGGTGTCGCCGGGATTCCCAGCCAAGAACTTACCGTCTGGAGAAATAGCCACGGCAGATACGCCTTCCGCTCCTTCTGTGATCGTTTTGCGTTCCTGGGCTGCGGCAACATCCCAGACACGAATGGCGTTCTCGTCAGCACCGACGGTCGCTAGTGTCTTTCCATCTGGTGAAAAGGCTATTGCAATCACGGGTCTCTGATGCCCGACTAATGTGTGAGTGTTGGTGTGCGTCTTTGTGTCCCATAGTTTAATCGTTCGGTCCTCACTGCACGAAGCCAGGAGTGCCCCATCAGGAGATGCCACGACTCGAATTACTGGACCCGAATGTCCTTTGAGGACAGCCACTTCCTTTGCCAAGGGAGAAGCAGTCAACGCTCTTAGCCACGATGGATCAAGATGACCACGCAAGGTGATCTCGGTGATGCCAATTGAGTCAGGTGTGCTTACGCTGAACAGCAAGCCATCCAGGCTGCCAAATGGGATATTTGCCTCCTGCATGTTCTCCTGCAGCCACTTGTTAACAACATCAGGCACGACCACCGGTGCAGCATTAAGCCTGCCTTGGCTTTTATCCCCTTGCAGGACAAAGGCAACTGTCTGGTCCTCATCTGCTTTCAATGACAAGGTCTCGGAGGGAGGAGGCTGGGTTGACCGTCCTGTTCCCGAAGCAGCCTTTGGACGCTTCATTGTCACGGTCTTATGCGGTGTCGTTGTCGCTGACTTACTCGGTCTCGTTGAGGATGGCTTTTGAGCCGGTGAAAGTTTATCGGCGGGAAGCTCGAACACCCACGGATGAAATGATTGTGGATTGCCGAAAGCTATTGTAAGCTTCTGATCGGCACCAGTTGGGTGAAGGCTGACTTGACACTCCACGTCCGCAACAAACGGTATGCGACATTGCAAGAATGCGTTGTGCAAGGCGAGCCCTGTGGAAGACGGCACTATGGGTTCGAGGGAATTCGCGGAGGAGTCCAGGTGACGCAGCTTCCAGTCGCGACACTGTTTCTCGTCGGAAAATGTGTACTTCAGCTCAACCCGGTCGTTGTCGAGGATTCGGATGGAGGTTCCCACGGAATCCCGTAGCCGACATTCTTCTTCGATCTTCTTTTTCCAGGCGATAGATCGCAACATCAAGGCCCGTTGCTTGGACAATAGAAAATCGTGGGCAGCAGTGTGATACTCCTCTTCGGTTGCCTTCGCCGATGCCTTTGCGGAATCCAATTTATTCTGTGCCGATTGGATAGAGGAACGTCGTGACATTTCAAAGAGTGGATCTCTTCCACCGAGCCTACCGGAGGGGTTGAGTTCGGTGGGGCCTGTCCGTGAATCTAAACCTCGCAGATTGTTGGGTGTTGTGGATTCAGCAGCCATGGCAGCTTGCTCGCTTTGGTGCGATTCGTAAGAGGTCTTTTGAGCCTTGTCCGACGCGGACTGCATCCGAAGCTTGGTGTCATAAAGACGGTATTCCGCATCGTCAGCCTTCTGCTCGGCTGGAGAGGACTCACGAGCCTTCTGAAGCTCTGCAACGATCGAGGGCTTGAGTTTCTGAATCGAGGCGACGACCTTGTTGTCTCTTTCACTCAGCTTTTGAATAGAGAGCGTGATTCTTTTGCCCTGGGGAGTCTCGATCGTGACAGACTCGTTCTGGGGATCATAGTCGATGTAGCGGGCCTCGATGGAGTGTTCCCCGGAGGCGTCCTGCCACTGCCTGCTCTTAGTCAGTTCGTGCCACGATTGGGCCCTCCGTTGCACGCTCGGATCGGGATGGTCCTTCAAGCGCTCATAGGCACCCTGTAGCCCATCAGGGTCCGCTGCTGAGGCAACGGGACAGAGAGAGGCAATGACTAAAATCAGTACGCATGCTCGTGTGACCATGAACGAAACTCCAGAAAAAATGGTTGAGTGATTCACGTATCCCGTACCCGAAGGGAAGTTGCTGCATAAGCCACGAACGACATTATCAAGAATGACGGTCTACGGTGGGTCCCTCATTCCCGTTGCTGGATGCCAAGAAATCAAAAGAGGGAGCGACGAACGCAGAGTATCGCTCCGAGAAGCCCGGCCAAGGGCTCACAAGAACGGTCCCCTGGCCGCCGCTCCCCTTGCGGGGAGCGTGGATCAAGGAACCGCCTCTTGTGATTCAAGAGTTGCAAAAACTCAGGTGGCCGTACTTCTCGGAAGCAGTTTCTCGACGCTCACGCGTCGTTCAAGTTGTCTTCATGGCCGTGGCTCAAGCACGGCTCGAATATTCTCTCAAGGTGAAGTTGGATGCTGTGGCGGTGGCGACATAGGCCACCTTCCATTCATCGGTGAGTATAGCGAAAATGGTTCTGCAACGCCACAAGCGAGGGAAATCCCTCTTGGTCCATTGAGGACGCCCCTACCGGCAGGGCCGGGTAGCTGGCTATGCAGGCTGTCCGCGAGTAGACTCTAGATTTGTTTAGCATTTTGGTGGTGATAAGGGCGAAAAGCCGGTAAATCCCCACCAAGGAGGGTTTGACTGTGGCGAAACGGAGCAAGAGCCGACAAAACCGGGAGAAGTCAGCAAGGCCGTTGAAGTCGGCCAAGAAGCAAGGGAAGCCCACAATGGCAAAGAAGAAGGTATCCAACGGTGAGAAGGCCCAGCCTGAAAAGCGGCCGATTGTCCATTACGACCATAAAGACAAGACCCGTGTGAATAATCCTCCTGTGGGGCTGGTAACTCCGCAGACTGACCCTGATCCGGAAAAAAAGAAGACCTACCAGTACGACCCCCACCTTGATCCTCAGCTTGTCTGGGCAGGCAAGGCCGAGCGGTGCAGTTTCCAGGTGCCCACGGTTTCTCTCCACGTCCACGAGCGGATTGATCCGAGGACGATCATCCGTGCCGTGCAGAAGAGGAACGGGGACAGGTCGGGTAGTCCAAGCAAGCCGGTCCAGCGGTCGCTCTTCGAGGAGCCCCAGGAGAATCCGCCGTTGCGGGAGGCGATTGATTTTTACCGTCATGCCCACGGTTGGAGCAACCGTCTGATAGCCGGGGATTCTTTGATGGTCATGAACTCGCTCTTGGAGAAGGAGGGAATGGCGGGCAAAGTCCAGATGGTCTACATCGACCCGCCTTATGGAATCCGGTATCGGTCCAACTTCCAACCATTCGTGAATCGCCGCGAAATGGGGGAAACCGACAAGGACGAAGATCTGACTCAGGAACCTGAGATGATTCAAGCTTTTCGGGATACCTGGGAGGTCGGAATTCACTCCTACCTTACGAGCCTCCGCGATAGACTCCTGCTTTCGCGTGAGCTTCTTACCGACAGTGGATCGTGCTTTGTTCAAATCAGCGATGAGAATGTCCATCTTGTCCGTGGCCTTATGGATGAGGTGTTTGGCGTTCCGTGTCATGTGGTGCTGATTCCGGTCAAGAAAAAGGGGAGCCAGAAAAGCGGCCTGATGGACCCCGTGAATGATTATTTGATCTGGTATACGAAGAAGCCGCGTCGAGATGGCGGTGATGAGGCTATCAAGTTTCGGCCGCTCTTTGAGAGGCGTGAACTGAATGCGGATACCATCGCTGAGTTCAAGTTTGTTGAGTTGCCTGATGGACGCGAATTCATGGTCTCGGATTGTCCTAATCCAAAGGGAGATGTCCAAGATTACCGTCTGAGCCCGCGGCAACTGCTAACTGATTACCCTGGTGCCCGATTATTCAGGTCCAATCCGATGACAAGCGGCGGTGTCAGAAAGAACCAGAGCCTCGACTTTGTTTGCAACGGAAGAAAGTACTCTCCCGGAAAGGGCAACTGCTGGAAGACCACAGTCCAGACAGATGATGGCAGTACCCCTGGAATGGATCGTCTCGCTATGGCAAGACGGTTAATCGCACAGCCCGGTCAGCTACGCTTTAAGAGCTATATGGATGATTTCGGATACGTGCCGATTTCAAACTGGTGGGATGGGCTGGGAGGAGCTTCAAGTCCCATCTATGTGGTTCAAACCAACACGGAGATCATTAGGCGGTGCATGCTGATGACGACCGATCCTGGTGATTTGGTTCTGGACCCGACCTGTGGTTCTGGAACTACCGCCTTCGTTGCCGAGCAATTGGGTAGGCGTTGGATAACCTGCGATAGCTCCCGTGTTGCCGTCGCACTGGCGAAGCAAAGGCTCATGACTTCGCTTTTTGAATTCTTCGATCTTCTCGATCCTGGCAAGGGAGTTGGTGGCGGCTTCAGGTATAAGAAGGTACCGCACGTTACACTTGGGGCAATCGCAAATAATCCGGAAATCCAGGAAGGGTTGCCCGGTCCTGATCTGGATGCGTTAATCAAGAAGTACGCACCTCCTGAACCGTTATACAGTGAGCCCGAGGTTGATAGCAAAAAGGCTCGGGTTACTGGCCCGTTCACGTTGGAGGCGGTCCCCGCTCCCGCCGTCAGACCAGTGACGGAAATCGTTGTCGAATCGAAGCCGGTCAATCTCGATGCTCAGGCTGCTCTTCCCGGCTTGAATCAGCTTGAGGCCCAATCGAAGCTGGAATTCACGGAGGACGTGTCCGTGGCCCGGTACGGAGAGACCCTCAGGCAGCGGCAGCGGCGTGATGAACTACTGGCTTGTGGAATCCGGGCCAAGGGCGGAAAGCGAATCGAATTCAGCCGACTTGAACCTCTGGGGGCTGCTCGGTGGCTTCAGTGTGAAGGGGAAACCAAGGGAGACCGAGTTGAGCGGGTTGTGGTATCTTTCGGTCCTGAGTATGCTCCCCTTGAGCAGCGGCAGGTCGAACTAGCCCTGGAAGAGGCGGTGCAATTGAAGCCCACGCCCAAGATCGTGGTCTTCGCGGCATTCCAGTTCGATCCTGAAGCCGCCAAAGATATTGATGAAACGAAGTGGCCCGGAGTCACGTTGCTGAAGGTCCAGATGAATACGGACCTTTTGACGGATGACTTGAAGAAGAAGCGGGCCAGCAACGAGTCTTATTGGCTCATGGGACAACCCGATGTTGAACTCCGCCAAGTCAAGAAAGGGGAAAACAAGGGCAAGTGGGAAGTCGAGATTCATGGATTCGACTACTTCAACCCCAGGACGGGGGCCATTGAGTCGGGCGACACCAGCAGGATTGCCATGTGGATGCTGGATACGGATTATGACGGCAGAAGCCTGTTTCCCCGGCAGGTGTTCTTCCCCATGGCAGGCCCCAAGGATGGCTGGGCCAGGCTGGCGAAGAACCTCAAGGCAGAAATTGACGACGAGTTGATCGAAGCTTATCGGGGGACCGTCTCCTTGCCATTTGAGCAAGGCGACTACAAGCGGGCGGCGGTGAAGATCGTGGATGATCGAGGAATCGAGAGCCTGAAGATCGTGGAGATCGGGTGATGGCGAAACAGGCTTCGGGTTACGATAAGCGTCGTCTTGCAGAGCATCTTGGGAAGGTGTACGAATTCACTCGGGTAGGATCACAGGTTCCAGAGGGTTGTCGCAACTACACGATAATTGGAGGTAGCGGGTCCCGTTTCAAGTTCACGTCGGACAAGGGCACCTTTGAGGGAGCCATTCCTGAGGACTCTGGCCCGACGCTCGTGATTTTCAATGATGGCATGGATGCCCTTCATTCCTTCGTTGAGGAATCAGTGAAAGACGAGGAACTACGGGATCTTGTAGGCCGTGATGCCGTAGAAAAGCGGGTACGGATGATTCTTCAATCAAGCAACGGGGTTCTTCCGGGCGAAGATCTCATAAACTTCGTGCGTTTTCAAATCCTTAAGCCGTTACGCGATGAGCTTCAAGTCTGGGTCTCTCTGGTTCCAATAGTTAATCTCCTGGTTGCAACGCCATTGCGTATTGGGGAAGTAGAGTTCCTGCCCTCAAGCACAGCGTCGGAACAATCCAAGCAGTTCATTGAAGAGCATCGCTTCGGAGGCGATGACGATGATCATAAGGAACGCCAGAAGCAAGATATTCTCTCTCAGGTGAAGGGATGTGCCCAACAGTATAGAGGCTTTGCCCGAGTTTCCGTCCGTGCTCACAGCAGCCGCGTTGCAGATGTCGCGTCGGACAAGGCTCTGCTTGGGATCAACATCCTTCGCTCACATATCCAACTTTTTCACTCGCCTAGCAACAAGGCCCGGTTTGGCCTGTGGTCAGAGATCGCGTCTGGTGTTTGGAATATGGTGTCGTTAGGCCAGAATGAGCAACACCGTTTCCACATCAATTCTGAAGTCGGCGGACCGCATACTGAATTTGCCTTGGATACTCAGAAAATAGAGCACCTCACAAATAGGTGCCACTTTGCGAACATCCAGCACATCGTCGACAAACCCTTTGAGCAACGAGACTCGTTGGAAACAGCAGTAGTGCAGGGCTTCCAAGCTCTGGGACGTGCAATCGTTGCTCCTACTGTAGACATGCGGTTTTTAGGGTCTACGATAGCTTTGGAAAGACTGCTTATCAAGGATGGCGAAGAGACAACGACGGAACGTTGGTCTGATAGGCTGGCTGTCGTACTGGGGCGAGATCCTGATGATAGGCAGAAGATTATCCACAGGGCCAAGAGCCTCTATGATCTTCGATCGCGAATTGTGCATGCTGCCTATTCAGGTGTAGCCGATGCGGATGCTCGCACGATGGAACGATGGGCTCTCGGAGTGATTTTAACCATCCTGCCCCGGCATAAGGAGTTTTCTTCGCATGAAGAGTTCTGCAAGAGAATCGACCCTCGGGAAATCGGTTTGAGTTTGGATTCGAAGACGTGAACTTAGAGCGAGGGCAGAAGAATGGCTGATGCCAAATATTCCATCGACCAACTGATTATCAATTCTCCCTGGGAAGAGCCGTCGAGTTATTGGGCCTATCACCGGCAGACTCGATTCTTTACGCGGCACCAGGGGCGGAGGCCAGCAGGGTACGTTACGGCGACTCCTGGGGCCAAGTCGTTTGATGATCCTGGGATCTTTCGGGAATTGCCGCTGGTCAACAAGATCCGGCCCAAGGTGAAGGCATGGCGGGAGGCCAACTATCCGGGCGTGACGGGGATTACTCGCAGGCTGCTTGAACATTGGCAGGACCCGGAGGAACGGGATTATCGCAGATTCTTCTTCTGCCAATTGGAAGCGATCGAAACCCTGATTTGGCTCGTGGAGTCCCCTCCGGCCGAGAGGAAAGGAATCGTCGTCCCTGGTGATGGCGGTCTTTTCCAGCGGCTTTGCTCCAAGATGGCTACGGGGACGGGCAAGACGGTCGTGATGACCATGCTCTCGGCGTGGCAGATCCTCAACAAAGTGACCGATGGCGAGGATGCTCGGTTCTCCAGAAACATCTTTGTCGTGGCCCCAGGACTGACCGTGCGGAACCGGCTCCAGGTCTTGATTCCCGATAGTCCGGGGAACTACTACGATGAGTTCAATATCGTGCCAGCGGGCTCGATCGAGAAGCTTCGCCAGGGCCGGATATTGGTTCACAACTGGCATGTTTTGAACTGGGAGTCTGAGGAACAGGTTGCGAAGAAGAAGAGTGTTGATAAGCGGGGGGCCAAGAGCGATGAAGCCTACGTTCGTGAAGTGCTGGGCGAGATGGCGAGTGCTCGGGACATCCTGGTGATCAACGATGAGGCCCATCATGCCTGGAGAGTTCCGGCTGATTCCAAGGTTGAAGGGGTCAGCAAATCGGAAGTTGAAGAAGCGACGAAATGGATTGGCGGACTTGATCGAATCCAGCGTGCCCGAGGAATCCTGTGCTGCCATGATTTTACGGCTACACCGTTTGTCCCGTCTGGAAAGCAGAGCAGCGAAGAGGCCCTGTTCGATTGGATCATCAGCGATTTCGGGCTCAACGACGCCATTGAAGCGGGCCTGGTCAAGACCCCGCGGATCGTTGTTCGGGACGATGGGAAGCTGACTTCAGACTACAAGTCGCGGCTGTACCACATCTACAACGACCCCGAGGTCAAGGATGACCTGAATCGGAAGGCCGAGGAGCAGGAGCCATTGCCGGACCTGGTTTTGAACGGGTATTACCTCCTGGGCAAGGACTGGTTGGAGACGGCCCAGCATTGGCAGAAGTCCGGATCGCCGACACCTCCGGTAATGATTACCGTGGGAAACCGCACGGAAACGGCAGCCAGGGTGAAGTATTCCTTCGACCATGGCAAAGTCCGAATTGACGAATTGCGGAATCCTCAGCGTACCCTGCATATCGACTCCAAGGTTTTGGAGAAGGCTGAGTCGCAGGTTGAAGCGGCCGAGTTGAACGGGCATGGTGACGAAGATGCCGAAGATGATGCCGATACTCCGACGAAGAAGCTGACCAAGGATCAGCAGGCGGAGTGGCTGCGGCGGATCGTGGATACCGTGGGAAAGACGGGACAACCCGGTGAGCAGATCCAGAACGTCATTTCCGTGGGCATGCTTTCCGAGGGTTGGGATGCCAAGACGGTGACGCACATCATGGGGCTGCGGGCCTTCAGCAGCCAGTTGCTCTGCGAGCAGGTTGTCGGGCGAGGATTGCGGCGGACTTCGTATGACGTTGACCCGAAGACGGGGCTGTTCGAGCCCGAGTACGTCAACATCTTCGGGGTGCCGTTCACTTTCCTGCCCTATGAAGGCGGTGAAGGGACTCCTCCTCCCCCTCCAAGCCACAAGACCCAAATCGAGCCCGTAGCGGAAAAGCGGCAATACGAAATCACCTGGCCCAACGTGATCCGGATCGATCATGTTTATACCCCGGTCCTGCGGCTGGAACTGGAAGAGGTCTCGGTGCTGGAAATCAGGGCGATGGATACGGCAACCCTGGCACAGTTGGCTCCGGTGATCGAGGGGAAGCCGGACGTGAAGCGGATTGCCGAGATCGACCTTACCGAGTTAGGTCGCAAGTTCCGGATGCAGAAGATCATCTTTGAGACGGCTCGGGACATCTACGATCAGATAAAACCGGCCTGGAAGGGGAACCGTGAATTCCTGTTGGCCCAGTTGATCGGGCTGGTGGAAAAGGTTATCCGGTCAGATCGGATTCGGATTCAACCAGCGTTGTTTTCTCAGGATGAATTGCGTCGGAGAATCCTGTTGACGTTGAACATGACGAAGATCGTTCAGCATATCTGGGAGGCAATCCGGCAGGAGAACACGGACCAGTTGGTGCCGGTGTTCGATAATCAGTTCCCCATCCGCAGCACGGGCGATATGCGGACCTGGTACACGGGCAAGCCCTGTGAATGGGCAAAACGCTCGCACATCAATTTCGCGGTCTACGATAGCACCTGGGAGGCCAGTGAAGCCTTCATCCTGGATCATGACAAGAACGTGGACGCCTGGGCGAAAAACGACCACCTGGGGTTCGAGATCCTGTACGTCTTCAAGGGCGTGGTGAAGAAGTACCGGCCCGATTTCATCATCCGACTGAAGAGCGGCAAGATGCTCGTTTTGGAGATCAAGGGGCAGGATACTCAGCAGGACCAATCGAAGAGGAGCTTTCTGGCCGAGTGGTGCAAGGCGGTAAACTCCCAGGGCGGATTCGGAGTCTGGGAATGGGATGTTTCCTTTGATCCGGAGGACCTGAAGGGCATTCTGGCAAAGCACGATACGCAGTAATCGACCGCTTGATCAAGCGGTCGTTCTGGAATTGGCATCTTGGGGAAAGGGATGGCGAAGCGTCCCGAAGCCCGAGCGGCGACAACGACGACAGCGGGGGTGACGGCAACGTCGCCTCCGTTTTTGTTTTCTTGTCTGGCACGGCGTAGAAACGCAATGCCTATCATGGCCTAGATTAGGGGGCTGTATCGCTTTCCGGCAGCTTGCCTAATTTAACAATTGCTCCCATCTTCAGTAGTGGAGCCAGCAGCAGCCCGGCCAGAAGCAAAACACCCTTGTAGATGGGGTCTTAGCCCAATCTTCAATTTCATTTAGAGCGGATGAAAATGCCACGGTATAGAGGCCAGTTCCGGCGTGCCACAGCACCAGCAAAGGCAAAAGATGCAGACCAAGGTGGGATGCGGCCAATTGCTGTATGCCCACGGTTGCGGCCGGTGAACGACAAGATGGGAGAATTTCGGTTTGATGAATCCGCTCTGAAGCCTTTGATCAAGTCCGTTGTGGCGGAAGTGCTGGCCGAGGTGGAGCAACTTAAGAAGACCAGCAATGATCGGTTGGTCTACTCCGAAGTGGAGGCGGCCAGCATGCTCGGCCTCCACAGGCACCAACTTCGCGATATTCGACAACGCGGCGAGATCAGTCATACGCGGCTCGTTGGCCGCAGGATCGGATACACCTTGAGCGATTTGATGGCCTACCAGAATCGAGGAAGGGAGGATACCAACTAGAGCGGTTCGGATGGAATTGTGTACGTCGGTCCCACCGTCGTCCCTGGCAGGCACCAGAATAACCAGGAAGGCGTCGGTGGGACCGTTGTTTTCTTGGTTGTTTTTTGGTGCCAGATGAGGTAAAGCGATGAATAAGAAGGTTTGGGTGTTCCAATATCCAAAGGACGTCAAGCAAAAAGGCGACAAGGCCAGTTGGTACGTCGGTTGGTACGATCTCGACAACAAGCGTCACGCGGAAAGCTGCGGTGCCGGTGCCAGGGGAAAGAACAAGGCGGAGAAGCGGGTCCGGCGGCTACAAGCCGAGTTGGATTTGGGGGTGCATCAGCCGCCAAGCAAAAAGAACTGGACGGTGTTTCGGGAGGAGTACGAGACGAAGATCCTGCCAAATCTGGCGAGCCGCAGCCGTGAGGAAGTAAAGGCGGCGTTGAACCATTTTCAGCGGCTCCTGAAGCCGGGGCGGATGGATCAAATCCGAACCCAAACGGTCGATGCGTTTGTTGCGGCAAGGAAGAAGGAGCGTGGCAAGAATCCCGAGTCCTCGATTTCCCCGGCCACGGTCAACAAGGATCTGCGGCACATCAGGGCTGCTCTACGGGTAGCCCACGAGTGGGGGTATGTCCCGAAGGTTCCGCGGATCAGGATGGTCAGGGAGCCCGAGAAGATTCCCAGGTTCGTCACGGCCGAGCACTTTCAAACGATCTACGACAAGGCGTGTCCCTTGGCCGTGCTGCCCCAGAATAAGGGCCAGCAGTACGAGGCCGTGGACTGGTGGCGAGCCCTGTTGGTCATGGCCTATATGACCGGCTGGAGGATTGGCGAGTTGCTGTCGTTGCGTCGGGAAGACCTCGATTTGACGGCGGCGACGGCCATCACCCGGGCACCGGACAACAAGGGCAAGCGGGACGAATCCGTTCCTCTCCACCCGGTGGTCGTGGAGCATCTCCAGCGGATTGCCTGTGATGGTCCCCTGGTTTTTCACTGGCCTAAGGACCGCTCCTCGCTTTGGGGGGAGTTTGGTAGAATCCAGAAGGAGGTCGGGATCAAGTTGGACTGTGCCGAGAAGCACGACCATACGGAAGCCTGTCATGTTTACGGGTTCCATGATCTGCGGCGGGCGTTTGCTACGGTGAACGCCCCTAGGCTGAAGCCCGAGTGCCTTCAAAAGCTAATGCGGCACAAGAGTTATTCCACCACCCTTCGGTACGTCAACACGGCAAGCCAGTTGCAGGCGGCCATCGACTCGATGCCGGTCCCGGCCGGGCTGAAGAAGGCGGAGGAGACGAAGCCGAAAGAATAGCTCGTGGTAGGTTTTTGGTAGGTCAGCCAGGATCGGCCCAAGAAACGAACAAGGCCCAGTAGTCGTAAGTGATTACTGGGCCTTATTTTACATCAGCGAGGGCGACGGGGGTCGAACCCGCAACCACCGGATCGACAGTCCGGTACTCTAACCAATTGAGCTACGCCCCCAAGTCGTTATTCTGTCACAACTTGTTGCCTCGCGGCGTGCGGTCGGTAAAATGCTTGTGACACCCGAAGTGACACCTGATTACCTATCTTACCAAATTACTAACCCCGTTCCGCGAAACGTATTATGGCTAAGTCTACCACAAAAAAATCGGCTGACAAGCCCCCTAAGCCTTATGCGGATTTTCCCCTTTTCGCCCATGCAACGGGGCGCTGGGCGAAGAAAATCCGGGGGAAACTCCACTACTTTGGGCCCTGGGAGAACTGGCAGGACGCGCTTACGCTCTACCAGAAACAAGCGGGGGATCTCCACGCCGGTCGAAAACCTCGGGAGGAAGTCGATGGCCTCACGGTGCAGGATCTGGTTGACCGCTTCCTTGCCAGCAAGAGACACCTGGTTGACACCCGCGAGATCGTAGAACGAACCTTGCAGGACTACGAGAAAACCTGCGAAAGGGTGGTTGAAGCCTTTGGGGCCAATCGGCTGGTTGATGACCTCGGCCCTGATGATTTTGAGGCCCTGCGGAAGCAGCTTGCGAAAACGCGCAAGCTGGTCGCCCTAGGCAACGAAATAACACGGGTCCGGGTGCTGTTCAAATACGCTTACGACGCGACATTGATTGACCGGCCCATCAAATACGGCCAGGCTTTCCGCCGTCCTAGTCGCAAGGCACTTCGTAGGGCTCGGTTTGAGCGGGCTCCGCGGATGTTTCAGCCCGACGAAATCAAGGCGATCCTGGCCGCGGCGGGGCTGCACATGAAGGCGATGATCCTCCTGGGAATCAACTGTGGCTTTGGCCCGGCCGATTGCGGCACGCTACCGGCAAGCGCAGTCGATCTGAACACCGGTTGGATCAACTATCCTCGCCCCAAGACCGGTGTACCACGACGCATTCCCCTTTGGCCTGAAACGGTGGCCGCGATCAAGGAATCTCTGGACAAACGGCCAAAGCCGATCGACGAGGCGGACGTTGACCTCGTGTTCATCACGAAGTACGGTCAGCGATGGAGGAAGGATACTAGCGACAACACCCTCAGCAAGGAGTTCGGCAAGGTAATCCGCAGCGCAAAGGTCAAGCGCGGAGAGAAAGAGCACGTCGTGTACCGTAAAGGGCTGGGGTTCTACGGCCTCCGCCACACGTTCCAGACGATCGGTGACGCCGCTCGCGATCCGATCGCGACGCGGGCGATCATGGGGCACGCCGAGGTCCCGGACGACATGTCGGCGGTCTACCGCGAAGGGGTCGATGATGATCGTCTGAAGGTGGTTACGGATCACGTTCGGCAGTGGCTCTTCCCTGCGGACGAATCGAAAGCACATCCGGAAGCGGCGAAGAGTGAGGCAACGAAGAAAGAGCCGGAAAAGCCCCCGGTAGCCGACGCCCAAGCCCAACCGTAGAATAATCTGCTACGAAATGCTGCGCAGCATGGTAATGATCCTCAAGGAATCCTGCGATGGGCAAAGCTGAAGTTGATGATGGGACGAACCTCCGGACGCAGCGCGTCCTGCATCGGTTTACGGAGCAACTTGACGCCGAAGTGCAGGAAGCAATGGATGCGGCAAGAGCCCGGCAACTGGCGCCTTTCGAGTCGGTGCGGCAACGCTGCGAATACCTGCTGGCCCGATACGTCACCCCAGCGCAAGGGAGAGCTTTGCCGAAACAACTTCTGCGTAAACCTGCTGGTCTTACCGTTGGTGCCGATCTCGTCGCCGGGCTGGATTTCGTCGAACCCCATCTGCTGGATGCGTGCCTGCGACAGCTCCAAGCTGCCATCGAAACCCTCCGACCATTCGACGGCAAGCCATTCGGTCGGAAGGCCATCGTTTTGGGCCGGGCTGCCGCAAAGGTCGGAAAGCAAGCGCAAGAGCCTGCGGGCGAAGAAGAACAGGCGTTGGTGCGGCTGGAACAGGCCGGGGCCGAAATCGTCCAGCTATTCCGAGATTCGGTCGAGCGCCTCGCCGCTCAGTCGGCCGTTGGCGCCAAGAAGCCGGCCGTAAGACCAGAAGACAAGACGGCCAAAGTGCTCACGCCGCCGCAACTCGCCAAAGAGTGGGGCGTGCATGTCGACAAAATCTACGCCTTCATCCGCAGCAACGAACTTCGGGCCACGAACACGGCGATCAAGCCCGGTGGCAAGGCGCGATACCGGATTCACCGCCAGGACGCCGAAGATTTTCAGCGGCGGCGGCAGAATCTGCCTCCGCCACCAGTGTCGCCCAGACACCGCAAAATGCCGATTTAAGTGCTTTCGGCCTGACAGGAATATCTGCGATAAATCATCCCGAAAAAATCGTGGCGGTTGCTTGACAGACTGTCAGGGCGCGTTACAATTGGCCCCACTGAAGCAATGTTGCTCGAACATGGAGTTCAAGCTTGCTTCGCTCTGGTCGTGAGTTTTTGGCAAAAGGGATTTAGCGCAAAACTGGCGCAACACACGCCTCCATCTAATCCAGCACGTTGCTTTGCTGGCGATTACCTCGGTCCACTTTAATACCTGGGCAGTTACGCCGGGACGGACTTTGAGGGCCAGGAAGCTTATGAAACTGAACACCCTGCGCATCGCGTGCGATCCCTCGCACCCCTGTGCTGTTCTGGATTGTTGAGGATACCCAACTCAGGGTCAGAGAATTTAATTTCTCGTTCTAGGAAAAGCTTCACAAGCAAAGCTACCTCAACAATACGCCTCCCACATTTTCGGCAAGTCGGTAATTCCTACCGACATCGGCCCACGGGTCCGACCGCATAGCGAGCGTCACTCGCCCACTGTATCAGTGCTGCGCGGTCACCACTAACTTCGGATCGCGTGCGGATTGCCGCGCCGCCGCCTCTTGGTTGTGGCGGAGTTGTCGCCGCATTTCCGTGGCCGGACTGGGAGTCGGTTCCAGGAAGGATCCCCCTTAATGTCGATCGGCCTTTCATCCAATTCCAATCCGACGCCCCAGCGCCGCGCCTCGTGGTATCCGTGTCCGAGGTGACAACGGGCATCAAGCCAACGGGGACTCGCCCGCCGACCAGATCAACGGCGACGAGGATTCGCAGCACGCCCAGGAATCCGCCGACCCCAGTACCGCCGAGGCTGATCAACAGCTCGATGACGCTGCGAACAGGACGCGGCGCCCCCCCTGACGAAGATGACACCCCTGTTCGCGTTCTGGACGTACTGCCGACAGCCCCGGTCGCTGTGACGAGCATGGTGCCCGGCGGTTGGACGCTTTCGGCTGACGGCGTTGCTCTTGGAACGACGCTCGTCTTGTATGCCGCCCTGGTCATCGTTCGTCGACTCGTCGGCGACGATGGCGTGGAATTGCTGGAACTGGCGTTCAACCGCAACGGCGCTTGGCACCACCACGAAGTTCCCCGCCAGCAGCTTAGCACCAATCCGCGGATCATCGGCTTGGCTCGCGTCGGTTTGCCGATCACCGCCGTGAATGCCCGCAGTGTCATGGCCTACTTGGCTGCCTACGAGGGGGCCAATCTCGGGGCCATTCCAGCAGTGATTATTACGCGGCACACGGGCTGGCACACAATCGATGGCCGAGATGTATTTGTGCTGCCGAATCGCGTCATCGCGGCGAGGGACGCATCGACGGGAATAGCGAGCCCGCCCGCCGCAATTCGATTTTCGCGCCAGTGGTGATGGTCCGGCACAGGTAGCGGATGGGCTCGGCTCGGGCGGGCACTTGATCGGTTGGTTGGAAATCATGATTCTCACCAGGCCGTTTCCGCGAGCGCGGTTTGCGTTCTATGTCGCGCTGGTGCCCGCGCTGCTGAAGATGCTGGACGCTCCCAACTTCGTCCTGGATTTTTCGGGACCAACGTCACGGGGCAAGACGACCATCCTCCGTATCGTCGCTGCCGTCTGGGGCTGTCCCGATGAGTCGGCGAACAATTCGCTGATGCTCAACTGGGATACCACTGCGGTGTTCCGTCACAGCATTGCCGCTGCTTTGGCCGACTTGCCGCTGATCATCGACGAGACGCGACTCGCCGACTCGCCAGACGAGGTCATCCAGACCGTCTACTCGGTCGCCAACGGCAGGACGCGCGGTCGCCAGAATGACACTACTGCCGGGTTGTCGACAGTGTTGATCACGACCGGCGAAGTCCCCATCGTATCTTTGACCAAGAAGGGCGGTGCCCGTGCCCGCTGCTTCTCGTTATGGGGCAGCCCGTTCGGCGGCACCACAGCCGAGACTGCTGCCATTGTACGGCAGTTGAACCAAGAGCTTGTGACACATTACGGCTTTGCGGGTCGCATCTTCGTCCAATACCTAGTCGATCACCACGACCTATGGGATACCTGGCGTGAGGATTACCGGCGACGCATCGAGGCGTATGAACAGCGAGCCAACGGTGACCCGGTTGATTTCGAGGATGGCAGCGGCACTCGCTGCAATTTCAATGGCTGTCCGCGCTGGCACACGACGCGCTGGAGTTGCCGTGGGAAAATGAGGATATCGTGGCGATGCTCTGGGACGAGCTGACCGCTGAAGCCCCAGACGCCGATTCCGCCGCGGCTGCACTCGAACATGCAATCGATTGGGCTCGCGGGCGCCGTGATCAGTTTTATCGCGATGGTCAATCGCGTAGTCGTACTTGGGCAGGTCGCTGGGACAACCGCGGCGCGTGGGTCGGTTTCCGTTCCGAAACCTTGCGGCGCGTGCTGACGGAGGGCGGGTTCGAATTCGACGCGGTGATTCGGAGTTGGCGCGAGCGCGAATGGGTGCTTGTAGACACCAGCAGCGGCAAGGCTAGGCACCGCGCCCGCATCGGACAGGACAACTGCTGGCTGATCGCCATTCGCATGGATGCGGTCCGCCAGGTGGAAGGAGCGGAAGCAGATGAAAATGCCTAGCTTCAGGACTGGTGGCTGGGCTGCTGGACCCCTTCGGGGTTGCGGTGGCTGATTGCGATGCTTGTTCCCCGCGAGGGGGAACAACGAAAGTGCCGTATTTCCAGGCACTTACGCTCGTTTGTTCCCCCTGCGGCATTCGCGTCCAAAGTTTATCGGAATATGGCGGGCCGTCTTTTCCACGATTCGGGCGACGTGGGGATGGCCTTCAACAACCACTATTTTCATCGCCAGCCGCTCACGAGGGCACGGCTGGGAGCAAGCGATTGCAGCCCTGACAAGGAAGATAATAATGTCTGAAATGAACTGGAAACTTGAAAACCTAACCCCGACGGCCAAGAGCATCAGCGCGAGCCGCCGGACCGACATCCCCGCCTTCTATGGCGAATGGTTCTCCCATCGCCTGGAGGCGGGTTTTGCAGACTACATTCCCTCGGGACCGCCACGACGCTGCCGCTGTTCGATGCGGCCCGAGAACGTCACCCACTTCGACTTCTGGACGAAGAACCCCAGGCCGTTCTTTCCGGTCCTGCGGCGCGTGCTGGAAATCGGCTATCCGGTGCTCTGGAACGTGACCGTCACGGGGTTGGGCGGCACGCCGGTGGAACCGCACGTTCCGCCGGCCGATCGCGTCGTCGCGAGCGTCCGCGAGCTTGCGGGGATGGTTCCGCCCAGCGCAATTCTGTGGCGGTTCGACCCGGTGTTCGTCTCGGACCAATATGGCGAGGACTACCACGTCGAGACGTTCACGCGGCTGGCTGGCGAACTCGCCGGCCACGTCGATCGGATTGCCATTTCGTTTCTGGGGTCGTGCTACGCGCGTCGTGTCCAGGCGGATCTGCGGCGCTACGAAGACGAGACGGGCGATGAAGTCGGCGTCGTGCCGCTGGACCAGCAGGTGGACCTCGCTGGCAGGCTGCGTGACATTGCCCAGGCCGCTGGCTTGACGTTGACACTGTGTTGCAGCCCGGAATTGCAGGAGGAGACCGGCTATCCGGCCACCGGCTGCAACAGCTTCGCGTGGGCTCGCCGTGTCTATCCGATGTTGGAGAAGGTGGCGGCGTTGAAGCCGAAGCCCACTCGCGAAGGCTGTGCGTGTGATGATGAGCGAGACATCGGCGTTTACGACAGTTGCACCCACGGCTGTCGCTACAGCTACGGCAGCAGTTCCTACGAGGTGGCGCTCGCCAATTATCGTCGGCACGATCCCCAGGATGCGTGCTTGATCCCCGGCGGTCTTGCCGCAGGGACGACATCCGCGGCGAGGTCGTTGCCGATCGTGTAGGCAACTTCTCTGAACTCGCTGGGTAGGGGCCGGTTGGGTCGATTGACCTGACCGGCCTTTTTCTGTTGTAAACAGCCCGGCAGAAAAAAATCTTGAAACGCCTCTAGCGCTCGGGTTTGGGATCTGCTACATTAGAAACTGCCTCGTGACCACGGGCACAACTTTCTGACTTTTGACTTTCTTTTTGACCACACGGCGGTTGTTCCGCCATCTCGGTCGTATTCCTACTTCATTGCCGGTGCGGTGCTTCGCGCTGGCATCACCACCGCCGCAAGCAATGCGGCCAAACCAACCGGAGGAATCCATGTCCAATTCGATGAGCCTTAAAGATGTTGCACGCCTGCTGGGCGTTAAAGCCTATCGTATCGAGTACCTTTTGAGCCACGAAATCATTGCCGAGCCGGCCCAGCGCGTCTCCGGACGACGCGTGTTCATGCCCGAAGACGTGCAGCGACTTGCCGCGCACTTCGGCGTAAAGTTGCCGGGCGCAGATGCCACGGCGGAACCTGCGGCAGCAGGCATATAGAAACAGCACGGGCCGATCAAGGTGATCGGCCCGGCAGAGTGATTCACTTTTTTAGCCATCCGAGCGCAAAATCGGTGGCAACCCAACAGCATCAAGGAGATGCCTGAGAACAATGGTTAGTTTAGCAAATCCAACAACAAAACACAACATCCCAGCAGGCCATGGTCGGTCGATGCTGGACCTAACAGGCAACGCTTGGCAACGAGAGGCTGGGCGGCTCGCACTATGGACCCAGGAGCGGCTCGTCAACCGCTCCGACGTTTACGGCTCTTACCTGCCCATCGGCAGCCGAACCCCCGGCAAGAGCAACAACTACACGGCACCAAACAAAGCCCTGCGAGCGCCAGGGGCTCTTACAACCGAAATAGTCGAAGAGCACTTCCGCGGCCACGATCAGGGCAACTTGATCGGGCTACACGCCATCTCGCAGGACTGCACCTGCAAATGGTTCCTCGTAGACATTGACCAGCACGGCGACGACCAAGCCGCGCTCGCGGCGGCAAATGCCAAGGCGGCGTTTGGCTGGTACGCAGACTTGGAACAACGAGGCTTCCATCCGCTCTTGCTCGATTCCAACGGGGGCGGCGGGTTCCATCTCCTCGTTGTTCTATCCGAGCCGGTAGCCTCACAACGGGTCCATACGTTCGCGACGGGACTCGTGCAGGACTATGCCCAACGCGGGCTCGTCCAGGCCCCCGAGGTCTTTCCCAAGCAGCCCGACGTAAACGAGCAGCGGCGCTACGGCAACTGGGCACGACTGCCTGGCCGGCATCATACGCGGGACCACTGGACCAAAGTCTGGGACGGTAAGACCTGGCTCGAAGATCATGCCGCTGTCGAGGCGATCCTCAGCGTAACTGGCGATTCGCCCGACCTGATTCCGGCATCATGCACGCCGGTACGTCGCGTCGGAGTCGGCCCAGCGCGTCCACAGTACGTTTCTGCCTATGGCACGGATGATTGGCTGGAGATCCTCCAGGGCACAGGGCCGGGCAATCGACACGACAGCCTGCTCCGGCTTGCTGGTTTCCTGCTCGGAAAGCGAGTGCCGCCCGAGGTCGTGGAAGAGCTGTGCGTGATCTGGAATGAGGCCCGCAACCAACCGGCTCGCGAGGAAGAGCATGTCCGCCAGACGGTGCAGGACCTCGTTCAGAGGGACCTGTCAACGCCTGCGGTTCCATTCAACCAAACACGGGTCTATAGCATATAGGAGGCACGGCAATGAGCAATACGACACAAACCATGCCGGAGACCACCATCCGCATTGACCCCATGCCAGGCCGCGGCGCACGCCGTGTGCGCGTGGCGGTGATGAGTGGCGACACCGCCATCCACCTAGATACCGTGCAGATCGAGAACGCCCGCAGCCGGGCCGCCTTCATCGACGAGGTCGAACGGCGGGCCGAGAGCCTTGGAATCGCGCTCAATCGCGACAACATTGAACGGGCCTTGTTGCAGGACGCGATGCAAGCCCAGCCAGCCGCGGCCGTGCCCGTCGCCGAACAACCCGACAGCAGCGAGGTCTTGGAAGCGTTCGGGATCGACGTGCTCGGCGAAATGGACGACCAGTCCATCATGTGCTGGATACCCGACACCGGCAAGCGCTGGCGGGTCAAGAGCCCCGCAAACTGGAGGCTCGAAGAGATGTTCCAGGCGATGGGTCGGCGTGCGCTAGAAGGGCTCTGGCGAGAGCAAGGACGGCCACCTGAAGGCAGATACACGCCGGACGCCCTGAAACAGGCGGTGGCCATCGCAGCGGCTACGGCCCCGCGCTTGACGGCCAGCAGGTTCGTCGGGCAGGGCGTATGGCGACACGAAGACCGGATGCTGCTCGTCAACGGCGGACAAGCGTGCCTTTACGACGGGTGCAACTTTGAAGCGGTCGGACATCCGCGGCTCGGCAACAAGATCGTCGACTTCAACGCCAATGCCGCATGGAGCGAGCGGTTGCAAGAGGACGTGCAGCGCATGACGCCAGAGATCGCGGCGGCGGCCTTGCAGCGTTTGCAGAACGTGCTCGGGCATTGGAACTGGACGCACACAAGCGATGCCGAGGTCGTGGCGGCTTTGATTCCAGCAACTTGCGTTCAGGCGTGCTGGACTTGGCGACCGTTGGTTTCCATCATCGGTGCCAGCGACTCGGGCAAGAGCACGTTGCTTTCGCAGGTCCTTGTGCCGGTGCTTGGGGAATGGACGATTGCCGCGGATAGATCAACGGAAGCGGGCTTACGGCAGCGCATAGGCTGCAACGCGGCTCCCGTGGTCATCGACGAGTTCGACTTGTACTCGCAACGTCAGAAGGTCCTGGAGCTTTTCAGGACCTCTAGCCGCGGTGGCGAAATCCTCCGCGGCACGGCCGATCAGACGGGCATCAGCTATGGTGTGCGCCATATCGCGTGGTTTGCCGCCATCGAGTCTGGAGACATCTGGGGGCAGGACCGAAACCGGTTCATCAGGCTGGAAATGATGCCGCCACGGAATCGCGGTGAACTCTCGCTGCCAAGCAGCCGAGAGCTAGGCGAGCTTGGACGGCAGTTGATGCTGGCGGCGATCTGGGCGGCTCCGCGAGCGGTGGAGTTGGCCGAGAGCATCAGGAACACGGCGGTATCCGGCGTACACGGGCGACTCGTCGAGTCGTTCGCCGTGCCGGCCGCAATGCACGCTGTTCTCATGTACGGCCGCGAGGTAACGCGAGACGTGGCAGTAGAAACGCTGCGTCGGATGATCGGTGCCCGTGCTGCGCTCATCGGTCAAGGCGAGCGCGACGAAGTACGGCTCCTACGAGACATTTTGAGCAGCACCGTGCGCGTGCCTGAGACCGGCTCTGGTGGAACAGGCACGGTTTACGTCGAACGTAGCGTTGCCCATGTTCTCTCCAGCGACCTCCGGCCAAACGGGCGGACTTCGCTGAACTCGCAGAACCCACAGAACTCAACGGCGGTAGCGACTGTGGCGACCATGGGCATCCGCCTTTACACGCCACGAGGCGGTGATCAGCCGCGGGTCTTCATCGCCGACGACATCGTGCGGCGGTCACTCCTCCAAGACACGCGCTGGCGGGAGGCACGGATCGACCAGCTCTTGTCTCGCCTGGCGGGGGCTGAACGCGAGCAACAGCGGCTCGATGGGACGGTGCGCTGCTGGGGGCTGTCGTTGCCGTGGGGCGGCTGTCTTGCCGAATTGGGCGGCCAAGACAGCGGCCAAGACAACGGAAATGCCTGAAAACACGGAAAAAATGGGCAAAAATGCCTGTCTGTCTTGTTGTCTTGTTTGTCTTGAAAGAGATAAATACGCATGAGAGCACTTGTTCTTCTCCTCCTCCGTAATCGTGTGCATCTATACGTATCTCTCTTCACCGAATAAGACAAGACAGCAAGACAAGACGGAGTTTGGGCCGTTTTTCGCCCAGAAACCCCCGTTTTCGCTGTCTTGGGACCCTCACCCACCGGCTCGAAGGACCAAGACAGGATCTATCGTGCCCGCCATGACACCGAAACCCAAGGTGCCGAACTGGCCGCTGTCATACTATGCGCCGCCGCTACCAACTACCGCCCAACCCTACGCGCGGCCAAGCATCCCCTTGCCGCCCTCACAGGCCCCCTGCCGCGCGTCTGGCGGCCTGGCTGAGGCAGAAGGCTGTCGGCGACGAGAGGGCCTCAGTGAGCGCGTAGGGGCCTCTGCCCGTGCGAAGCACGCCCGTTCGACAAGGCTGGCCGTGGTCTTGGGCAGCGCGTAGGGCAACGGGGGAGCGCGTAGGGCGACGGGACGCGCATAAGGCCACGGGCAGCGCATAAGGCCACGGGCAGCGCATAGGGCCAAGTGGTAGCAGAGGCCAAAGGGTGGCGCATACGACATCGGCCCGGTCAACACCTTGCAGACGAAATTTTTGCAAGGAGTTGGCGGCCTTTCCACTGTCCAAAGCTTGCAGTCGATCTGTGCCGAACCGTCGAGCGTACTGCTTTTGGCCTTCGGTCGCCCTGCCGAAATGAGCCGCGGAGAATCTTGTAATCTGGCCTTGCGCTCCCGGCCCACCTGCGCTATCGTGATGGTAACGAGAACACCTTGTTCGTCGCGGCAGATCCGCACGGCAGATCCGGCCCGACTGCGAACCCTCATAACCGGCAGCACAGCGCTGCCAGCCAACTAATCCAGCCCCCAGGGGCGAACTCTAATGACCCACATCCAACAACAATTCCTTCGCAAAATCGAAGACCTATCCGATCTCCTACGATACCCGCAGCCCACAATCGGCCTGATTATCAAGGGCATCTGGTCTGCTACCCAGCACTGGTCCGGCGGCCAGTCCTTTCAAGATGCTGAGGACTTCGCCTACGACCGGTTCTCCTGCGCGTGAAGGACAACCTGGCTCCAGACGCACGCCTGGACAGGGCACTACAACTGCTGGCCAGCAGTATTCCTCTGGGGATGTTCGTATTTCGCGACCTTGAGGCCCAGCTCGACGATCCGGCCGAGCACGACGCCGTGGAAAGCTTCATAGACCACCTTGCTTTGCTGGACTTCGACCTGCGGCTCTACATGCCACGAGCGGTTGCTGTTTGAGCGCGGTGCCAATTGTTGCCCGCAGCAACAAGGGCCGCTGCGCCCGCATGTCTATCGCCGTCTTGACCATGCTGCTCAGCTCGTGATGAAAACGAGCACAAAGACTAGCTAGTAGGTGAACATTCTAGCCGCGATTGTAGGCCAAATTAGGGCGGCGGCCGCGCTGGTCCTGCGGTTTCCGACGTGAGTGTTGTCCCCAGTGCGTGCTAGCATGACAGCATCGACGACCGGCGAAGCCGCTACTTGGTCATGGCTCGGGACCGATCTGCGGCCGTGCCCGCGACCCGGCCGTGAACTTTCGGCCGCGGGTTCTCTGGCTGCTTGCAAAATTCTTACCACCCCAGTTCCCTCCCCTCTATCTGCGGATTAGACTAATAGCTGGCATCGGGCTCGCGCGACTCTGCGCCGGCCGGGCCGATTTTGACGAACCGGATACGCATGGAAAGATAAGAAGGGCCGCTGGACGGCCGCTGAAGATAATTTGATCGACGCGTTGCGTCAAAGTCCTGTTTTCCTGAGACATTACCACCTTGAGCCGATTGGCTCTTGTACCACGGAAGCAGTGCTTGGACCGGCGCTCCGCAAGGAGCGTCGGCGCCAGGTGCTGGTCCGTGGTGCCCCGTGGTAAGGGTCTCAGGAGCGGCGGCTTGGTTGTCGGCGCTCCTTTTTTCGTTTCGCCAAGCACGTGGTCACGGAACGCCAGATCGGCTGACCCATAGGTTTCACCACTTGATAGAAGGGAAGGGTTTTTGGATGAGAAGGTTTATCTACGTGTTCGCCGTGGCCTCGTTGGCCGCGCTTTGGCTCAACAACGCTTCCGCCGACGACTGGACGCCATTATGGACCACGGCACAATTGTCGCAGGCTCGCGGTTTTCTTTCGGCGACCTCGGTGGGCAGCAAAGTCTTCTTCGCCGGTGGGGACAGCAGCTACGGCATCAGCAATGTGGTGGACATCTACGACACGTCTACGGGTAGCTGGTCCACAGCGACCCTGTCGCAAGCGCGCATTTATCTTGCAGCGACCTCGGCCGGCAACCAGGCGTTTTTTGCCGGAGGGTACAACTACAACTACAGCGCCAGTAACGTTGTAGACATCTACAACACGTCCACGGGAATCTGGTCCACCGCAACTCTGTCGGTTCCGCGGGATGTGCTCGCGGCAACCTCAGCGGGCAATGAGATATTCTTCGGCGGTGGCGTGTCCAGCGACGGCATCAGCAATGTGGTGGACATCTACAACACGTCCACGGGAACCTGGTCTACGGCGAACCTCTCCCAGGCGCGCTGCCAGCTTGCGGCGACCTTCGCCGGCAACCAGGTCTTTTTTGCCGGAGGAGGCAATGGCTACGTCGGCGGCTACAGCAGCGCGGTGGACATCTACAACACGTCCACAGGTAGCTGGTCCACGGCGACTCTGTCTGAGGCCCGTGAAAATCTAGCAGCGACCTCGGCCGGCAACCAGGTCTTTTTTGCCGGAGGGTACTACAGCAGCGGATTCCCCTACAGCAGCGCGGTGGACATCTACAACACGTCCACGGGTAGCTGGTCCACGGCGACTCTGGCTGCACCGCGTGAAAATCTGGCAGCGACCTCCGCCGGCAATCTGGTCTTCTTCGCCGGAGGAGACTCTGGCGGCAACTACAGCAGCAGCGCGGTGGACATTTACAAAACATCCACGGGCTCTTGGTCCACGGCGCAACTGTCGCAGGCACGTTATGGTCTAGCGGCGACGTCCGCCGGCAATCAGGTCTTCTTTGCCGGAGGACAGTACAGCGGTGGCTACAGCAGCGCGGTGGACATCTACACGTTTCAAAACTACCCATCCATCAGCAGCACGAAGACCTTCACCCTCGTAGATAACACGACCGTGACGGGGCAGATGCAGCTTAGCGGAGGGAGCCTCGGCCTGGGGAGCTACAATTTGACCATTGGCTCGATGGCTGGCAGTGCGCCGATCGACCTGGGCAGTCAGACCCTCACCGTCGGAAGTGACAACACCAGCACGACCTACTCCGGGGTCATCAGCAATGTGGGGACCTTGGTAAAAAAAGGGACCGGCACGCTGGTTTTGACCGGCAGCAATACGTATTCCGGCGGCACGACCGTCAACGGTGGAACGCTCCAAGGCACGACCAACAGCCTGCAAGGGAGCATTATCAACAATGCCTCGCTGGTGTTCAATCAGCCGACGGATGGCACGTTTGCCGGGACGATCAGTGGCTCAGGTGGGTTCACCAAGAGTGGGGCCGGCGGTGTGGCTTTGCTCGGTGCCGACAGCCTGAGTTCGACCGGGGCGATTGCGATTACCCAGGGGACTTTGAACGCTCCGTTCGGGATTTCCCACGGCGGTGGAGGTATCACCCTGGCTACCGGCACGACCTTGCAGGCCGCCGGGCTGATCGCACGCCCCGTTACGGGGGCAGGAACGCTGACCGCAACCGGCGACCTCATCATCGGCAACTCGCAGCAGGCCGGCCAGTTCAATCAGGGCGGTGCGCCCGGCGTCGGCGGCACGTTCAACGTCGGGGGCAATGCGGTCGCCATCTTCTCTGCCGACACAGCCATCCTGGGCAGTCAGACGAACCTCGGCGCTGGTGGAAGTCTGACGGCCTTGAACGGTGCGCAGCTCGGGAACGCCTCGTCGGTGGACAACACAAAGGTCCTCACCGCCACCGGCACCGCCACGATCAATGCCAACTTCGTCAACAACGGCCTGGTCAATGGGCCAACCGGCGTCGGCCAGGAACTGACTTTCACCGAATTTGTTAGAGGCGCCGGTAGCACGACCGGGAATGTCGAGTATCAGGCCAACTATCACGTTGGCAACAGCCCGGACGCCGTCTCAGTGCAGAACATCCTCCTCGATCCCACAAGCACCCTCATCATGGAATTCGACGGCGGTACGCCGGGAAGCGGATATGACCAACTCGATGTTTCCGGACTGGCAACGCTCAACGAAGGTACGTTGGATCTGGCTATGCTCAACAACTACGCTCTTGATCCTTCGAAATCCTACGAGATCATCAACGGCCCGACGACCGGCCAGTTCGCCCAGGTGAGCGGTCTGCCCAGTGGATGGCAGGTGACCTATGCCGCAAACAGCGTCAGCTTGGTCAGTTCTGTCCCAGAACCGAGCACGCTCGCCCTGCTTGCCGTGGGAGCCGCCTGCCTTGCCGCTTTCGGCTTGCGAAGGCTACGAAGGCCAGCGTCCGAGCCGACCGCGTCCAGTCAGGGCGACACGCCAGCCATCCTGTCGTTCCCGACCCGTTCATCCAGCGCCCACGCAGTTCGCCGTGCGGCGTGACGTTGCGTGCTGGACACCTGCCAACGGCTAAGAAAAGAGCCAACGTGCTGGCCGCAAAAAGCGGCCGACGTTGGCTTAGATTCAAGTGCGATCACCCTGCCCACCTTCGGCACTCGTCTCGATACGGGCACGTCGGACACTGCATCGCGGATGGACTCGGGTAGAAAATCTGCCGCTCAATGCCCTCCCACACGCGCTCCACGATTCGCTTCACCCGGTCAATCTGCTGCGGTTCGGCTTCCACTTCATATAGATGGACATCCGGGCTCTTCAGCTTGGTCGCCACCGCGAATTGCAAGCGGATGGGTCGGCCCTCGGCCATTGGCTTCGCAAGCTCGTGATAGAGAAGCAGTTGCCCGCCCGATTCGCGGGCCTGTTCCTGGCTCCAACGGCTCCGCGCGGTCTTTAGATCGGTAATCACGATATGATCACCAGCATCGACCAGCAGGTCCACGCGCGCCAACAGGTCCGGTACACTCGGCACCAGATCGCCGGTCAATTCCTCCTCGATGCCGATGATCGTGCCCGGCGGGGTGGCAATCTCGCTCTCCTGAAACGCGGACAACATCCTGGCCGCCAGATCGTCCAGCGTGCCACGATCATCATCTTTGCCAAACTGCACCTCTTTGCCGTCGTGCTCGGTCCATGCGTCGTTGTACGCGGCCATCAGGGCATCGAGCGCCGCGCGGGCCTGCCTTCCAGCAATTCGCGATAGTGGTGCTCGCACGCGGCATGGAAAGCCCCGCCGTAGGCGAGCGCCGCCGATACCGTAGGCTCGGGCAGATTTTGACAGTACCGGAATTCGTAGCGTAAAGGGCAGGCACAGTAGCAGGAGATCGCCGACCAGGACGTGTAGGCCCTGCCAGTCAGTTTCTCGGCGATCTGGTTAGGGTGCGGTGCTGCTGGTGCAATCATCGGCGTCCTCCGGTGCCGTTGGTTTCGGCCTTCAGGCTGTCGATCAACTCGCTGGCCTGACTGATAGCTAAATCCTCCGGGTGGTCGATGCCGAAGCGTTCCTGCAAGGTGGAGGCCAGGTCGAGGCCCAGGCGGTTCGCGATGGCGTGGATGGCCCGAATCTGGCTCGAAGTTGCTCGGCGGCCGTTGGGCTTCGCGCGACCATTGCCGTTGGCATGGCCGCCGCCGTTGGTTGCGTTGCCATTGCCGTTGTGGCCGTTCGCATGCGCCGCACCGTTGCTGCTGGCCCCGTTGGTGGCCGGCGCAGCGTGGCCGCTATTGTCGGCCGTGCCGTCCAGTTCGCGAGCGAGCTGATCATTCACCGCCTGTCGTGCCGCAATGAAGGCGCTCTTAACGCGCTGATGAAAGCCGTCGAGATCGTGTTCCAGGAGGTTGTGATCCGCCTCGAACGTGACGTTGCACGTTGCGCCGACGCTCCCAAAATTGGCCGTCCCAACTTTCTTAGAGAGGCCGGTCGAAATTGTCATGGGCATGATGAGTTTCCGTGGTTGATGGTTGTGTGGTTCTGCGATTGCCCCGGCCTAGATGCCGAGCGTCTGAAGCGAGCGAAGCTGGGCGTTGGTCTTCCGATGCTTCATGTAGCGTCCGTAACTTCTCTTCTATTTCGTGTGCAAATCGTGCATTTTGCCAGCGACATCGGGCAAAATGCAATCCGATCCGGGGCTGGCCCGTACGCAAGATTTACACAAATTCTTCGCCTGTAAGCGATTAAGGATTTGAAACGCGGACGGCATGGCGATTGCCTAGGCATTTCCACCTTACTTGCAAGGCGAGCGATTGTACTCGCGCGTAGAAGGTGACATTCCGGTGGAGATTCTTACATACTGGGTTCTCGGCGGGGCCATCGGCGGAGCCGCGCTGATGGTGGTTTCGTGGTGCATGGCCAGTCCGATGTCCCCAATAGCCGAGGAGCTGAAGGACATTCCCGAGGTGCAAGGGGTGTACGGGCAGGGATACGAGATCTGGTTCTATCGTGCCCCGCCCAATGCCCGCTATCAACAGTGGGTCCTGGAAACCAGGAAGCACGGTCGCAGCAAGGCACACCTTTCCGCCGATTTCATAGCGGCCAAACAGTGCCTCTACATCGCGAACGTGTGTGTCGACCAGGGGCACGGCAAAAAAGGACTGGCCACAGCCATGTTGCTCTGCGCGACGCGGCTGACTCAATGTCGGGCGCTCACCACATCCGGGCGGACCAACCAAGGGGCCAGGTTCTTCGAGAAGACCCGATTGCGCTGCGCCGCCACGGCGTGGAGCTGCACGACTACGCCGCGATCCGCGAGCGCTAAGCATTACCGCCGAATCAGTTGGCTGCTGCATCGACAGCCTGAACAGGCGGCTGATCTCTCCATCGCACCTCGACATGCCAGCCCACGTGCTCATAAAACCCGCCGATGATGACTTCGGATTGTCTTCGGGCTTGTTCGATGTTCTCGGGTGAGTTGGCGGCTTGCTCGACCATGCGCTGTGCCTGGAGCATGGCCTGCTCCAGCAGACGGCCGGGTTGCGCATGCCAGGGAATCCAACTGGTAGTGCGAAACTCGTACACGCGCGATCTCTCGTGATCGACGCGGGCGAGAACGACTTTCGGCTGCGGCAACTGGATCGTTGCTTGCTTGTGGTCATTGTCCTTCTCGGTGATGGCTGCCTTGTTCAGGTCAACAGCAATAGCGGCATCGCCGCGTATCAAGAACGCCCCTTTGGAATCGTCGGACTCACCGATTAGGACATCCGCGACATGAACCTTGCTTACGAGGATTTGAGCCATGCGTTCAATTTCCTGAACCGTCGGTCCCTGGCTTGTCACGACGACAGATGGCTGCTGCGCAACGCGAAGCTGGCGCAGGCATACGATCACGCAGACGAAAGCGGCGAACAGACTGAGAGCTAAGATAGTGGTTTTCATTGGGTCTCCGGTTGCGGGTCAGGCGGAGTGTCGGCTTGGTAGCCGGTCTCCGGAGCAGACCAGTGAATTGCCGGCTGCTTCGGAACTTCCGTCCGCTTTGAGCAACCGGCATAGATAATGCAGGTCGCGGCCGAGAGGCCGACAACGATTTTGAGGTAGTGTGGCATAAAAGCTATCGCAGAAATGAGTAACAGAACGTCTGGCAGAATCGCGAGGCAAAGCAGCAAGACGACCGGCGCGGCGATGCCGAACGTGCTTACGGCGCTTTTGCTCGGGATGTACTCGGCAAAACGGCGGCGGAACAGCCAGGCAAGGATGATCGAGGCAATGATGGAGATGGCGAACAGGATGGCGATGGTCATGGTTTGGGTCCTTGTAATTGCGGATGACGTGGGATGTAGAACGATGCGATCCTCCGTTGGGCAGGAAATCGAAGAGAACCCGGCCCTGGCAAGCTCGGAGGAAATGAAGCTGTCAGGGCCGGGCCGCATGGGCGTGGCGTGAGTGCCAGCCAGAGATGAGAGATCATGCCGCGTTGGCAGCGGCAGGGCCGGGGTCATCGCCGAGGAACGCACGCCAGTTGACGGCAAGCTCGCGCCTCAACTGCGAGATGCGCCCCTGGCTGACACGGAACTTCTTCGCCGCCGTCTTCGTGGTCTCGCCGGTGCTCAGGAACTCCGCAACCCGGCGGTCGCGCCGCTTCAACGAATCAAGCCAGTCGCTGAAGTCGATTCGCGTGCGGGCGATGTCGGCAGGGCCAGCCGTGCGATCTTCGATCACGGTCTGCGTCCATTCCTGCTCTTGCGGCTCGTAGTGGTCGATGCGTTCGACGTGGAAGCCCTTGTGCCGCTGGGCGTACTTCGAGAGCATCTCGCGCACGTTCAACCGCGAGCCCACGCGACGCCCATCCTTGATTTGCCGGATCGCGTATTTCGATAATACCGAGGCGTGCGCGACGCTCTCACGGCCGCGGCGAACGAGCCGCCGGAACGCGACGAGGGCATTTGCCACGGTCTCTTGGATGAGGTCCTGGCGGTCCTGGCCGCGGACATGGCGAAAGGCAAAGCGAGCGCACTTGACGATGGCCGGAATCATCGCCTCGAATTTCTTATGCCAGCGGCGACGGGGACTGGGAGCAGCGGGAGAAGTGGTTGCAGTGGACATTAAGGGTGACCTTTCTGTGCAGGCCACCCCGTTTTGGCCGGAGGTGGCCTTTGGGAATGGGGCGAGAAACGGTGCCGTCGGTCGATGCGATGAAAGACGCCGGTAGGGCGAGGATCGCGGATGCACGCCGTCTGACGGCTAAGACGGGTGTGCAAGTTATGATGCCGCGGAAGATGCCTGGATTTGACGTGCTGGGTTAGGGCCGCAGGTTTGCAGGAGGATTGCAGGCAACGACCGACTGGCGTATCATGCAAGGCATGCTCGCACGAAGCAGAACGCGGTTAACCGCTTCTCGATTCTGAAGAGAACCACATGGCCGTTCGTTCCATCAAGCTCAAAATGATCCTTCCTCGCGGCGACAGCGGCGAGCGGGTACGCAAAAGCCTTTGGCTGACGCACTCGGTAGTAAATAACGCCGTCGCCGAAATCGAGCGAGTTCTGCTCTTGTGCCGCGGGCGAAGCTACTGCACTGAGGACGGCGTCGTCTCCGAGGAAGCCGTCGCGGAGGCCGCAATCGGAATGGCACGCGACCTGCAAGCCGCCAATGGCAAGCCACGTGCCGCTTCGGACGAGGACGTGCTGACAGAACTGCGGCGGCTCTACGAAGCAATCGTACCGTCGATCCTGCTCGACAAGGAAGGAAAGCCGTTACCGGGAAGCGCCCAAGCGGCTGGCGGCTTTGCTAGCCCCCTCATGGACGCAAGGAGCGAAGGCAAGCAGCAGGTTTTTGAAGAGATCGTCGAACCTTTGCCGGAATGGGTCGGCGCATGGGAGTCTGGCAATTCAGACGCAGAGGCGCTTTCCAAGCTGTGGCGTGAATCAGCCGTTGGGCAACGCTTATCAAAACCACAACACAGACCGTCGACCTGGGTGATGAGAGTTCGGGCCGGACAGCCTTGGCAAGAGTCTTTCATTGAAGATCAGAAAAAGAAACGTAAAGAGGTTGAAGGCGTGCCGCTGCTCATCCGGCACCTGAAGCAGGACCTCGGTCTGCTGCCCTTTCTGAAGCCGCCGATTGCCTCTCGATTCGGTGACAGAGGTTGCGGGCTTACGCCATGGGACCGACTTGCGCTGCGGCTGGCGGTTGCGCATCTTCTCTCTTGGGAAAGCTGGAATCATCGTGCAGCCGACGAGCACCGCCAAGTGTGTGAGCTTCTCCAGTGGCAGCAATCCGCCTTGACGCCCGTCTTGCCCTTGGTTGCCGAACTCCGTCGCTACGAAACAGAGCGGCACAAGGAGTTGAAGCGTATCGCCTTGGCCGACGACGGGCGGCCGTTCCGCATCGGTCTTCGCACGATCCGCGCCTGGGACAGGGTTGCGCGAGCGTTGGCTGGGAGCCGCCGGCACGACACGGACTTCACGGATGGAGATGCTGGCGGAGTTGCAAACCAAGCTGCCGGGACGTTTCGGCGATCCCGACCTTTTCCGATGGTTGGCTGTGGAGGGGCGCGAACCATTATGGCAGGACCACGACCTGCTGCCTGACCTCGCGCGATGCAACGCCCTTGAGCGGCTACTCGACAGAAAAAGAGCTGCGCCCTTTACACCCCGCCCGATCCTATTCACCATCCGCGGTGGTCCGGCTATGAAGCCCCCGGCGGCAGTAATCTGCGCAACTACGCCGTCCACCTCGATGATGGAAAGGTGAACCTTGCCGTACCGCTTCTGGTTGCGGGAGCCGAAGGTCTCGCGGAAGCCAGGTTCCAGATTCAGCTTGCACCGTCAGGTCAATTGGACGCGCCACGTTGGAACGACCAGCAGGGCAAGTCACGGCGGCTACTTTTTCGCTCGGCACACCAAGAGTATTCGGCTGATCTTGGCGGCGGCGAAGTGTTTTTCAGCCGGCGGCATCTCGAAAACCGCAGGCCCGAGGAACTGGAAGCGGGTTCGGTTGGACCGGTGTGGTTGAAACTCGTCCTGGAAGTCGATTCCCAGGCGCCAGCCGAATGGCTCGACCGCCGCGGTCGCATCGTGACTCCTCCTATTGTGAACCACTTCCAGACCGGGCTGCGCGGAAAAGCGAGCACGTGGATTCCCTTGCCCCGGGTCTGCGGGTGTTGTCGGTTGACCTTGGCCTGCGCACGTTCGGGTCGTGTTCGGTGTTTGAGTTGGTCCAGGGGCGACCTGCGACCGGCATGGCCTTCCGGGCCGATACGGCCCGCGACCTCTGGCGCGGCACGAACGATCCTTCCTGTTGTCGCTACCAGGCGAAACGCCGGATCGGGACGCGCTTGCGGCGAGAAAGGCCGCATACGACGACTTGCGGGCGCTGCGGCGTGACTCCGACCGCCTCAAGGGAATTCTCCGCTTGTCAGTCAAGGAATCGCCTGACGAGCGGCAAGCAGGATTAGAGGAGTTGCTTGCTGCCATCCAGGAAGAGCTGTCCCAGCGCGGATCGACCGCGTTTGAGCCGGCCGCAATCGCGCGTCTCAAGGAGCTGGTCGATTGCCCGTCGCCCCATTGGGAGGTCGAGACAAAGAAGCTCCACCAAGAGATGGAGAAGATCCTTGGCGTGCGGCTGGGCCGATGGCGAAAGGACACCCGTCGGCGAACGAGCGATGGATCGGACCGAAAACAGCGGCGAGGCTACAACGCGGGCAAATCCGCTTGGGCGGTGAACTACTTGGAAGCCGTACGGAAGCTGCTTATCGGTTGGACGTTGAGAGGCCGATCCTACGGTCAGATCAACCGGTTGGACCGTGAGAAGCGCGGCACGTTTGCGGCCACGCTGTTGGAGCATATCGCGGGACTCAAGGAAGACCGGGTGAAGACCGGCAGCGATTTAATTGTGCAAGCGGCTCGCGGTTTTGTACCAGCCGAGGGGAAAGGCTGGCAACGTCGATACCAGCCGTGCCGGCTAATCCTCTTCGAGGACCTGGCACGCTATCGTTTCCGCACGGACCGTCCGCGGCGAGAGAATTCGCAGTTGATGCGCTGGTGCCACCGCGAGATCATCGCCCAAACGAATATGCAAGCCGAGATCTACGGGATCGTCGTAAGCACGACCGGCGCCGGCTTCAGCAGTCGTTTCCACGCACGAACCGGAGCGCCCGCCTGCCGCGCCCATCTCCTCACGAGCGAAGACCTCGCTTCCGAAGGCGTCCAGCGGCAACTGCAGACGCTGGCTGAACAGTCGGGCATTGCCGCGCAACGATTGCAGCCCGGCGTGAGAGTCCCCTGGGAAGGCGGTGAAGAACTCGTGACGCTGACCGACGACGGCGGCACGGTGGTAGCGCATGCCGACTTGAACGCCGCTCAGAATCTTCAGCGCCGTTTCTGGACTGCGCCATGCCGATGCCTACCGGCTGAGCGCCGTGGGCGTCAAGCAGGGTGGGCGTGACTATTGGTATTGCGATTCCGACGGCGTGCGGCTCCGAGGGGCACTGGCCGCGCCGTTCGGCGGCGAAGGTTACGTACGATTGACGCCCGCCGAGGACGGAGAAGGGTTCGTTATCGCGTCCGTTTCCAAGTCGCATTGGAAGAAGGCGATTGGCGGCGAGGGTTCAGCCAGCGACGAGGAAGGTCTCAATGAACTGGCATTGGAACTCGCGGAGGCACTGGACGCGGAGGATTTCGAGCGTGGCCGACAGAAGCAGGTCTTCTTTCGCGATCCCTCGGGCAACGTGTTGCGAGGGGACCGTTGGTATGAGGGAAAGGAGTTCTGGGGGCGTGTGCGGCAGCGGATTGCGCGGCGGCTTGGTTTGAAGGCGGGAGAGGATCTGACTCCGGTACGCGACCGAATAAACTATGGGTGAAGCCTATAGGGCTTCAATTTGCCACGGGATGTGCCTCGACCAATTACTCTCAGGTTGGTCACCCCTTGGAACAATTCCAGTTCGCGTTGTTTTTTGGCAATTTGGTTACGAGCCGCCTCGGGCCGCAGTTCGAGGGCTGCAATGGCGTGGAAAACCCCGTCACCGCTCGAAGGCCATGCAGCGTAAGGACTTACGTGGCAACGAACCCCTCTATCGAGGGACCGTGGGACGCACAGAGCGGACCGCGTTTCCGGACCTCTCGAAAACCGGGGCGTAACTCGTTCTTACCAAAGGGATTGCGAGTGGTGCCGGTGGCAAAGGCCGACGCGACTTGGACTTGTTGGCACAGGCTTGTCCGACGTGTGCTTGCGGGCCTCGGCCTGGTGGCAAAGGCCGACGCGACTTGGACTTGTTGGCACCGTATCGGTGCAATAGAAAAAGCCCTGCGTCGTGGCGGTGGCAAAGGCCGACGCGACTTGGACTTGTTGGCACCAGTACGAACAGGTCCGATATGCCGTCGGCGCGGGCCGGTGGCAAAGGCCGACGCGACTTGGACTTGTTGGCACCGCTACGTCCGTTGCGCGTGTTGCGAGCGCGGCGATGGTGGCAAAGGCCGAACGCGACTTGGACTTGTTGGCACCACCCCCAGACGGACGCGGTTCCCTTGCACTTCCAGGGGTGGCAAAGGCCAACGCGACTTGGACTTGTTGGCACCCGGTCCTGATCACGACAGCCTGCCTGCCGTCGGAATGGTGGCAAAGGCCAACGCGACTTGGACTTGTTGGCACCAGCTTGCCAAATATCTTCCGGTAATTGAAGAGGAAGGTGGCAAAGGCCGACGCGACTTGGACTTGTTGGCACGTCCTCTCCGGCCTCCAGGACAGCGGTTGCCGTGTCTCGGTGGCAAAGGCCGACGCGACTTGGACTTGTTGGCACGCCCGTACTGCTCACCTTCGGCAATCAGTTTCTCGTAGGTGGCAAAGGCCAACGCGACTTGGACTTGTTGGCACTACACCGGCATCCAGCGCCTCGGCCTCCAACGTCGCGTCGGTGGCGAAGGCCGACGCGACTTGGACTTGTTGGCACTACATGGACGGCGTTTACGACGTGCTCTGCGCGGCCGGTGGCAAAGGCCGACGCGACTTGGACTTGTTGGCACACGCTGGACGGTCAGGCTGACAAACCTCGCCACCGGGTGGCAAAGGCCGACGCGACTTGGACTTGTTGGCACGTGCTGGAGTGGGCGCGGCATCCCAAGGCCGTCGCCGGTGGCAAAGGCCGACGCGACTTGGACTTGTTGGCACCATCGATCCCTTCCAAACGTTCACCGGAACCTCGTGGTGGCAAAGGCCGACGCGACTTGGACTTGTTGGCACGAGTCCTCATGAGGGCTCATGAGGGGATAGGGGGAGAGTGGCAAAGGCCGACGCGACTTGGACTTGTTGGCACCGGCTGCGGCGGTCCCTCTTCGATATTCGGATCACTGGTGGCAAAGGCCGACGCGACTTGGACTTGTTGGCACCCCTAAATTTGGGGAAAAATGGCGGCCCGATCCGTCGTGGCAAAGGCCGACGCGACTTGGACTTGTTGGCACTCCTTTCTGGTGAGCCAAGTAAGTCAATGCCAAAAGTGTGGCAAAGGCCGACGCGACTTGGACTTGTTGGCACTTCCAACGTTCCGTCCCTCGTGCCATCTGCGCGGTGGTGGCAAAGGCCGACGCGACTTGGACTTGTTGGCACGCTATCCCGATTCCAGCCCCAGGCTTTCCAATTTGCGGGTGGCAAAGGCCGACGCGACTTGGACTTGTTGGCACTGGTTCTGTCTCGTTTGCGTATGTGTCCAGTCGGTCGTGGCAAAGGCCGACGCGACTTGGACTTGTTGGCACCACCCGCTGCCCGCGTCTTTGCGCCCCGCCACAGCGGGTGGCAAAGGCCGACGCGACTTGGACTTGTTGGCACCACCCCGCGGCGACGATCGTCGCCGCGCTCAAGGACGTGGCAAAGGCCGACGCGACTTGGACTTGTTGGCACAGGCACTTCCAGGTGGGTCAATTCGGCCGTCTTGCCGTGGCAAAGGCCGACGCGACTTGGACTTGTTGGCACTCGACCCCGAATTGCCATGTCCATGCGATAGCGGCCGTGGCAAAGGCCGACGCGACTTGGACTTGTTGGCACAGCGCAGCATTCGCCAGATTACCCGTCCCTGGTGGCATGTGGCAAAGGCCGACGCAAGCCGTACTTCCGCGGCGACAAACGCATTGCTGCACTTGCCTGAGATGCTATACGAGGTTAATGTTCTTTCAGGCAGCCAGCAAATCGGGCAATGTCACGAGACCGTTCCCTTCCACTTCTCCTGCCAATGATCGAAAGTATTCATCCGTGGCGGACATCATCTCTACGCTAGACTCCGCGCTCGATGCCGCCAACGGATCGTTCTCTGCGGTGATCACTGACGAGGTGCCCAAGGCGGAAAACACAGCGTCGGAGACGCCCGCGGTCGAGGTTAAGGCCGGTGCCGAGTTGGAGTCAGCCGGGACGCCGGTCCACTGGGAAGGCTGAGCACTGTTTCCCGTTGCAATAAGCGCGACATTTTTGAAGGGCGCATTGATGGTTTTCCCGCCGCCGGTGGTGGAACTAAACGACTGTCCCATGTAGACAACGGCCACCGCGTCCCCCTGTTTCGTGATCGAGCCCGAGATCGTCGGATTGAGCCCCAGTTTCACGGTGTAGGTCTTGGTAATGACGTATCCCGAGCCGTCGATCGCGATTCCCGCCATGCCAGTGCGAGCATCGACGAATTCGTAGACTTGGTTGGTCTCGAGCGTACCGGAGGTATAGAAAGGGGGTTTGGTAAGTGCGCTTAAGATTGCAGACAGCGGCGTCGTGTGCTTATCGTTAAATGCGTGCGTCGAGGCCGGACCCGCATACTGGCCGTTCGAGATCTCCTCGTTCTCGGATATGGGAATATACCCTTCTAATATTTTGGTGTCCTGGACCAACTCGCCGACCCCGACTTGACCGAGGTCGGCAGAGTTGCCGCTATCCGAAAGGACGATCATCGCGACATTGAAACCGATGGTGCGGACTGGAGCCGGCGTCGTTCTCCCCAACCTCATGCCGTTGGGGATCGCGGCGACGCTGAATCCGGCGCTTTGGACCTGCGTAGTCTGTCCTCCGACTTCGACGGAAAGGTGCAGTTGGTTGGCATGCGGGTTTTGGGTACTGGTGATTGTATCGACGTTGGTGACCTTTCCATTCTTACCAAACGCCAACTTCACGGCCGGTTTGGTCTGCCCGTCCCCCCCGCCCCCCATCAAATTGACGAAGAAGTCGGTGCCTTTGGTGACGGCGTAGCTTGGTCCCCCATTGACCGTCACCGTTCCGTTGTCCGCTGACTGGCCAAGCACCCGCAGCGTGACGGATTGGCCTCCACTGGCGGCCAGATCGGGCTCCACAAAAACCTCGACCGGCGTATTTTTGCGGGGAGTGATGCGATAGTCGCCCGCGGCGAGCATCTCCGGCGGCGTGTCCGCGGAGTAAATAGCATTTTCTTCGGCGTTGACTGCTTTGAAGTCGACTGTGACGATGGTCATCGTGTCCACGGGTGCGAAAGCCGCGTGGTTGGTGCCGGGGACGTACAGGTGTGCGTCGACGGTCACATCGTTGGCAAAATTGCTGCGGTGAGTAGGCGTGATGTACACAGTGGCTGACTTGCCCGGGGCCAGGCCGTCAACGTTTGAGGGCGAGAACGTTACCAGGCCGCCGCCGCCAGGGGTATACTTCTGAAAGAACTCGGCGCTGCAAGTTTCCGTACCCGTGTTCGTGAACACGGCCTTGATCTTTTCCGTCGTATCGACATGCATGGAATCGGGCCCGTTGAACAAGACGATGTTGTCGCTCTTGCTGACCGTGCCGTTGACCCAGAACGTACCCGAAACGGTCAACAGCCTGCGGTGCTCCAGCCGCTCGAACGCCAGCCGGCGATCACCCACCGACCCACGCCGACCGGGCACTCGGGTTGCCGATCTGCCCACGGATCGTTTTCTCAAGTTCCCTGAAATCGAGCCGCTCAGCCAACCGTTCAAGAATAACCTCGGCAACATATTCCGAACCCTCCTTCGGCAATTTGAAAACTCACATCTCTGGTACTAAGCCTAATTCGGTCATGGGGTTGCGAGTGTACCTCTTCGGTCTTCGATTCCCCCGAAGCCTTGCGGCCGCTCACCCTTGATTACCATCTCTAGCGGGAATAATATGCATTTCAAGGCCAAGGTCAAGCGTTTACAAGAATTCGGGCCAAGCCCGAACTTTTTTTGAAAAACGCGTAGAATCCCTTGCGGCGTCGGAAGTTATCGATGTTTTCGAGTGCTCGCTTTCTCGCTACGCCTGAACTTGGACGCCAGACAAGCAGACCGATACCCATCAAGAAATCTGGACTCTATCCGAGCCGGCCTGCCGGTGCCGATGCTTCGCAGGATGATCCGCGCACGCGAGATCACGGCCAACAAGATCAACGGATGGTGGATGATTCGGCGTCCGCAGTTGCTGAGGCTGCCTGGCTTTTGCCGGGTTCGCTGAATTTGCCCGGCAATGGCTCCTGATCGCACGTTGGGCCGAGTATGAGCCTGGTACGCAGGACCGGCGGGGTCCAGGACCGGCGGGGGCCGGGTGGCCCCGGGTGATTGCTCACCCGGGGCTCCCACAGATCATACGTGGACACATTAGACCATACGGTTCCTCAAGTAGCCCGCTTCGCTTCGCGCACGACACGACGCCGAGGCGAACTCGTCACTCGCTATCCGTTGGCGTTACGGTAACACCGCACCAGAGTTCAAAGCCTCTCCAGGTGTTTCCCGCCAACGGTGTGGTTACTCGGTGCCTCGCTTCCCATCCCCCGGGTCCTTGCGGGTCAAGTTCCCCGGCTTCGTCGGTACTATCAAGGCACTGCGACTTCCTGTCGTCCCTCCCGCCGCGTTTCGTTTCCTTCACTTGGCGGTACCACGGGAGCACGCATGTTTCGCTCCCGCCGCCGCTGCGTGGGGCAGCGTCGGGCCTGGGGTTGGTCACCCGGTACCCCCTCCCGGGAATTCTTCGTGGAGACGACAGGATCTCCCAACTTCCTGGGGAACCCCTATTCCCGTCTGCACATGTTCTCCGACCCCGGCCGGCCGATGCGTTCCTGACCAAATTGCGGAACGCTCGCGTGACCCCCGAAGTCTGAACGACGAAGGCGCCGACGATTATGTACCTTTCGAGGCTCGATAGCATGGCTTTCGGGATCGCCGCCTACGTATCACGCATTGGTTTCCCGCCGACGCGCAAGGCTGGCTTCCAGGTGCTGGTCAGGCTCTCCTGAGCGGGCTGCGACCCGCAGGGCTCCGACAAAAGGTTTCAACTCACGTCATGTGCGTTTTCCTCTTCCAAGCTTCTTGGCACAATCAGACCGGCACTATGCACTTTGCCATGCAAAGTGCATAGTGCCGGTCTGACCCCGTTGCTACCCCCAACGCATGCGAGAGCAAACGCCTCATGGAACTACCTCCCAATTCGCTGCCGGTCTCCCCGCCTATGGGAACGCAGGAACACATGACTTAACCGAGGGAACCCTGGGCAGACATAACCCACGTCGGTCCCCGCGGATTACTCCACGTTGCCATGCCCCTACAAAATTGGTAGCGGCACTCCAAGTCCACCTGCATTCTAGGGTGTTGTAGTGAAGCGGAGTAGTCGATAAAAACGGGAAGGATGTTTAGAAACCCAAGGAATCATCTATTGGTGGACGCAAACTGTACCCCTACCGCAATATTCGCACCGGTTTGGCAATTCCATTCTGACACATGACGTAATTCCGGCCGGTCCCCGGAGATTACTGCACATTGCCATGCCCATACAAATTTCTCGGAGGTTTAACGCGGCGTGCCGGGTAATGTTCTCGTGAACGATTAGCTGATCGCCCCCGACCCGCCGCAGGCGTGCGGCCGTTGACCCGTTGCGTGAGGTAAAGAAAAGGCCTGACCGGGTGGCCGCGCCGAGGATCAGCCGAAAAATAACTTCCCGATATGGGTGGCATCCCTTCACGCGGCCGTCACAAAGTCGCGGTAGCAGGGCAATCTGCCGCTCAATGCCCTCCCGCACGCGCTCCACGATCCGCTTCATCCTTTCAATTTGCTGCGGATCGGCTGCCACCTCGTACACCTGAACGTCGGGATTCTTCAGCTTTGTGGCCACCGCGAACTGCAAGCGGATAGGTCGGCCCTCCGCCATCGGCTGGGCCAGTTCGTGATAGAGCAAGACGGCGAGTTATTTCTTCGCCCTGGGGCCGCGCTTGGCCTTGGCTGGACCGGAGAGGTTGAAGTTCATCTGTCCAGCGGCAATGATGGCCGCATAGCGCTCGAAGAGGTACTTGACGCGAGAGAGGTCGGTGTCGAAGCTAGGCTTGGTTTTGCCTGGGGTGGTAGGGCCGTAGCAGGCGTCCACGGCTTTGTCGATGCCTTTGTGGGCTTTGACCAGCGCAACGGGCATTACGTCGGCATCATAGAGGTCGGCAAGGGTTTGTTGTTTCTGGCCTTCGACAGGGGCTTGAATGGCGGCACGGGTGTCGAGCAGGCATTGGGCGGCGGCCCGGACGGCTTCCATTTGCTTGTCGGTAGGCGCGTCGGGCCACGGAAAGTTGTTGTAGACGATCTCGTTGCTGTAGCGGAAGTCGCTCTTGAGCCGCCCGCAGACCTGGCGAACCCAGGCAATGTGCATGGTCGATTGCAGTACACCGAAGTGGTACAGGTCGGCGTTGGCGACCATGAGGGCAAGATTACTGGCGATGACTTCTGGTGGCATGAAGCCCATCGGGATAAAGGCTCGCGACTCGGACGATACCGAAGGGATCAAGAGGTACGGCGTGTCCGGCTGACGAATCTCGCCGAAGAGCCACGGTGTGGCAGCTAACTTTCGTGTTGCCTCACGTTTACTCGCCAGCCGGTTGGCCTTGACGACATGCACGCGCCGCATGACGTGAGACATGTCCTTCAGTTCGCCCGGTGTTGCGTCTCGCAGCCACAGACACCAACGCTCGATGCCGTTGATGAATTCTTCAGACCCGTAGATACGGCGAATCCACTTGGCTGCGCGGCTCAACATTCAACAGCGCGTCCCGTTCCTCGGTGGTGAGCAACAACTGGTCCGTAGTGCGTTCGGCGATCTCCTCGGCCGTATACTTGCCCTCCAAGTCCTTCGGGCGCGGCTTGGCCTCGTTGGGCATATTGCCGAACTTGATCTCAGGTACTTCGCATAACGGCTTGCGGCGAGGGTAGATGAACACGTCCTCGTAGTCCACTAAGTACGGGTTGATCCGCTTGACTTCGCGGACCTGTGGTTCGCTCTTGGGCGTTTCATAGTCGAACAACAGGCACGCGCTAGGCGTGGTCAAGCCCCAGCCGATGATGACGCAATGTACCGCCGCGCAACCCGGCGCGTCGTTAGTCCAACTAAAGGTGCGATGGGCAAATCGGATGCGGACGCCACGCTCCACCAATCGCGGCCAGAGGATGGACACCTGCTCGCCCTGCGTGATCGAGTTGGTCGAGACGAATGCCACGGGCACGCTTGTACCTTTGATGAAGTCCGCCGCCTTCTTGTACCACGCGGCGACATAATCCAACTCGGCATGCTTGTCCCAATCCGCAAAGACTATGTCCATGTCCTCGGCCTGCGCGTCGTTCCGCATGGCTTTGCCGATGAACGGCGGATTGCCGACGATGGCCGCGAGTTTGTCGATCGGCGTGACCGTGGCCCAGTCGATTCGCAGGGCATTGCCGGTCACGATGTGCGGGGCTTCCTTCAGCGGCAGGCGGACGAAGTCCTCGCCAAACTCCTCGGACGCCTTCATGTTCATCACATGGTCGATCAAATAGAGCGCGGTCTCAGCAACCCGGCAGGGAAACTCCTCCACTTCGATCCCGTACATTTGATCGACGTTCAGCCCCTGCATGAACGCGACCGAGAGCAGTCGCTCATCCGTGCGCTTGCGCAGTTGCTGGAGTTTGCGGTAGATGTCGATCTCGATCTGGCGTAACTCGCGGTAGGCGATGACGAGGAAGTTGCCGCAGCCACACGCCGGGTCCAGCACGTCCATTTCGGCGATCCGAGCGAGGAGCTTTGTCAGCGAGTTTTCCGTCGTCGCCTTGTCGAACTCGGCGAGTAGGGGATCGATCAGCGCAGGGCGAAGGCACTTGAGGATGTTCTTCTCACTGGTGTAGTGCGCGCCGATCTTGCGGCGTTTGCCCTTCTCCTCCTCCATCACCATCTGGAACATGCTGCCGAAGATGGCCGGGCTGACGGCGGACCAATCGAAGGCCAGGCACTTGAGAAGCGTCGTGCGCGCGGCAGCGTCGAAGGCAGGCGTCTTGAGAGGATCTTTGAATAGCAAGCCGTTTACATATGGGAAACTGGCCAAGTCCTCGTCAAGGTTCGTTTGTCGAGCTTCAGACTGTTGATCGAGCACCTCGAAGATCTGAATAAGCATGGGGCCGACATCGACGCCAGACTTGTCGGTCTTGCTCTCGATAATGTCGCGGAACAGTTGCCGTGGGAAGATCCCGGTGTGGTCGGCGAACATGCAGAACATGAGCCGAACCATCAGTACCGCTAGCGGGTGGTCGGTGTAACCGTTCTTTTTCAGCGCGTCGTGCAGATCCGCCATGTGCTGGGCGGCCTTGACGTTGACCTCTGGGGCCTCTTCAAAGGACTTGAAGGTGTGGCCGGTGAGGAAACCGAACGCAGAGATGTTCTGATGGAGCTTGGCAAGCGGGAATTCGACTTCGGTATTGTCATCAAGGTTGTAGAGCTTGAACCGTACGAAGTCGGAGACGATCACGTACTTGGGTAGGTTGTCGTCGTCCAGCCCGTCGAAGTAGTCGGTGGCCTGCTTGAAGGCCGTCACCAGGTCCTTGCCGGCGCTCTTATGCTCGACCAGGAGCAAGCCCGGCCAAAATAGGTCGATCTTGCCTCGCGCACCGTTGAGCATGTCCACATTGACCTCGAACGAGGCCACGCGGCGGCGATGGATGCCGAAGATGCTGAAAAACTCGTTCCAGAACGATTGCTTCTCCGCAGACTCGCTTTTCTCGCCCTTCCATTCCTTGCTAAAGGCGAGGGCGCGGGCGCGGATTTCGTTGAGGGTAAGCGATTGGGCCATCGTGCTGGAGGTTATTGGAGACGGGCCGACTTGCCACCGAAAGGAGTATTGATCGTGCCAAACGCCCCTAAGTTTGGCGGGAACGCCGATCAGTGTCAAGAACAGCGAGCGGCGGCACGCGGTTGGCTGCCGCCAGACTTTCGCACCCCTCTTTTAGCTATCGAATACGCTCGGCCAAGCTCTGGGCGGTGGCCACCTTCACCCACCGACAGCCCTGATCGCTGTACAGAGCCCACACCGGCAATCCTCCTCGTGCTCCAGCGTCTCCACGCTCACGGCCATCACCAGATCACCCAGGGCGATCGCCCGCTTCGTTTTGCCGTCCAGGTCGTAGAGGACATACCGCAGATCCAGGGTCTCGGTGAGGAGTTCGCCGCTGCCGGCGTCTTCTGCGCCCGCTTCGTAGCCGGAGTCGAAGGCGCCGCGAAGGTAAGCCTTCGTTTGTTTGACACCCGCAGCGTCGGGGTGCCGAAAGAGTACCGGATCGCGCCAGCAAAAAGTGAAGAGGCTTCTTTCGAGACGCTATGCGTTGACGCCCGATCCAGGCAGGTTTGCCGAATTTTGAACAAGTGTCCGGAAAAGCATCCGCTGGCTCACAGAGCGGGTGTCTCTGACACCTGTAAGCGACGTTTTTTGAAGGAAAGCGACGTTGTGCGGGTTTACTTCGTTTAACCGCAAGTCTAAGAAGCGTAACGGTTTATACGCTGTTTTCGGAAGGAGCGAAAATCGCTCTGCTCAATTCGACAGTCCGGTACTCTAACCAATTGAGCTACGCCCCCAATCTCTCGCACGAGTCAAAATTCGATTGCCAAAAATTATACTTCAATCTCCATCAGCAGCAAAGGCCTTTGCCCGTAATTTGCCCGGCGGAAAACCAATGCCAAAACCATATCCTAACACCACGTTTCGTCTTGAAAAGGGGGGGCCCAAGCCCTGTCGGCCCTTGAAATCATACCCCGGATGGGTGGGATCTTGCTCTTCTCATCCGTCCGGCGATTCTGCACGGCCGTCGTTCCTGACCTAAACTTGTGTGGGACATTTTTGGGGCCTCCCTCCGTGGAGCTGGCATCATGCAAGAAATCGCGTCCGAAGTCCTGTCGTTCATCAATCAAATGGAACCCCGGCACTGGGTATTCGCGCTGGCGGCGGTCATCATCGTTGGATTCGTATGCATGAAAGGCGTGGGATCGCGGACGCAATACTGATTTTCTGATAACGTCGAATGGGCGCGTAGCATGAACTTCAACTTTTTGGCAATCCCCGTTCCAGTTCCCGTGGCCTTGGCCGTCGTGGCCTTGATCGGCTACGTGTTTGGCCGCAGAAGCACGCCGTCCGCCAACGGCAAGCCGGCCCGATCGCGGCGTGATCTGCGGCGGGCGCAGCTCGTGGCGGCCGAACTGGAAAAGATCGCCTGGGATCTCCGCAAGGCCCTGGTGCGGCATCATGCCAGCGTGAGCAAGTTCCGCGAACGGGTTGGCAAGCTGGACGGAAAGCAGCAGGAAGCTGCCTGGAAGGATCTTTGCCGCGAGGCCGAAGAGATCCTCCGCCCCACGCTCCGCCTGGCGTCGCAGATTTCCAACGCGCACGAAGAAATTCGCCAGCAAAGCGCCAACCTCATGACTTTCACCGAGGTCCGCACCGATCCGTTGACCGGCGTGAACAATCGCCGCGGCATGGACGATGCCTTGGGTACGCAGTTGGCGTTGATGAATCGCTATGGCACCCGGTTCGCCGTCGCCATGTTCGACATCGACCACTTCAAGCAGATCAACGACGTGCAAGGGCACCTGTACGGCGACCAGATGTTGACGCAACTGGCGCGGATGATCGATGAATCGGTCCGCGAGACCGACGTCGTAGCCCGCTACGGCGGCGAGGAGTTCGTGGTGATCATGCCGGAAACCGATCTGGAGGGGGCGACGTGTTTTGCCGACCGCTTGCGGGGCCGGATCGCCACGGACTTGCCGCTGACGGTCAGCGGCGGAGTGGCCGAGGCTCTGGACGGCGATTCGCATGAATCGTTGTTGGCCCGGGTCGATGCGGCCCTGTACGGAGCCAAGGCGGCGGGCAGGAATTGCGTCTTCCGCCACAAGGGCGACGGGGCGGAACTGGTGACGCCCGACGCGACGGCAACCACAACACCCGTTGACCGCGCAGGCTTGCCGCGCCTAGTGCCCTGGCGGGCGGTTGTTCTTAAAGCACTTGCTGACCGCGCTGCTGCTTGCGGCGAATGATCCTTTCCGCTTCCACGGCGATTGCCCGCCATAAGGGCTTCCATGCGCTGCCTTTCGCGGGAAATTCCCCGAGGTAGGCGCGGAGAAAGTGCCGGCAGATCGACCGCGTGACCCAGGGATGCGCGGCGAGTCCCGCCGCCAACCGTGCCAGATCGCGGGCTTGCCGCTGGAAATGGGCCTGCCCGCCCGGTTGAAGGCCGTCGAGATCGACCAGGCAGACAATCACCCTGCAACCCTCTTCAACCACGAGCAGATTGGCTGCCTTGAGATCGCGATGGGCTGCGCCGGCGGCATGCATTCGCCCGAGGAGTTGACCCAGGGCATGGGCACATCGGGTGGCGACATGGAGCCGCACGGCGCGCGGCCGGGTGGCGATTCGCCAAGCGAAGAGATGCAGGTTCTCCGCGCCGCCGATCCACTCAGTGACCAGGAAGCTGGTACTCGAAGTGGTCCAGCCGCGCGGCCGGCAGGCAACCAGCGGCCGTGGGGTGGCAATGGCGCGCGAGAGCAGGAACTCGGCCTTTCGCCAGTTCTCGATCGCCTTGGCCGGTCGAAGAATCGCGGCCAGGGCCTTCCACACCGTGCGCGGACGGTATTGTTTGACAGCCACCGGTATCGATCGATCGCCCACACTCAAGTCGGCCTCGACAATCAGGCTTTCGCAGTCAATCTTCACCGGGCGGGACGCCGCGGCCCGGATCATCTTGCCGGGGTCCAGCGCGATCCTGTGCAGCAGCGATTCGGGCACGGCCTGGGCACCCGCTTGCGGGTAACTCCATACGGTCGAAGCGGGCGTGCGGATGATGGTCCAGTCGGGTGAAGGCATGACCATCCACTGTTACCCGGAGGCGGGGCCGAAAGCAAGCTCAGTTTCGAAAAAATAGAGAAGTTGGGTGGAATCGGTTGGTGTCCAGAACCCGCGGCCCAAATCTCGCCTGGACACGCCGCCGGTCTCTCGGTAGTGTACCGGGCGCGGCGCGGCGGATCCGGATGACTGCCTGCGCCATGTCGAAATCTTGTTTGGCATGGAGGCGAAAACGATGAATTTCTTCAACTGGATTCGTGAGGGAGTGCGGCAGGCCGTCTTGTATGGGGTCCATGACGCCGTGGGGGAGCTGGGTGCTCCACCCAGTGGCCCGGACATGAACGAGCGGATCTTACACCTCCTGCGGACCGCGCCGGAAGCAGAAACTCCACGGTTGGATGCTCCTTCGGCCGCCGCCGGTGCCAAGCGAAAGCGGCTTGGCCGTACCCTAGGTGACATCCAGGCCACGATGGAAGCCGCTGAATAAGGCGGTAGTGAGGCGTTGAAGCCCGACGCGCAAGCGAGAAATCGGCTTTCTACGTTTGTTGGCGAACAATCTCGCTTGCGCGTCGGGCCTCAACGCCGATCCGCGCGCCCCATTGCTCTTGCGGCCCATCGGATGTAGGATGGGAGGAAAGGGCGTTGCTTATGTCGGGCTTTTTCTGGCTCTGGCTCTGGTTCGGCTCCGGTGTCGCGGCGGGCATCATCGGTCATGCGCGTCAGGCGGCGATTGCCGGGGCGGTGCTCGGGCTGTTTCTTGGGCCGATCGGCGTGATTGCCGCCTTCGCACTCGATGGGCGGGCTTCCTGTCCTCATTGTGCCGGCCGGCTGGAAGGTCGCGGCCAGATCTGCCAGCACTGTCATCGTCCCATCCGTTGGGATAATGTTCCCTCGGAACTATCGATCCTGCCGCTGAAATGGTTTCGGTTGGGCAAGGACGCTTTGCACTGTCCCCACTGTGCCACGGTGTTGTCCGAGGAGGTCGCCCGCTGTCCAAAATGCGGCGGCAGCATTACTTGGGCCCAGGGAACGCCGCTGAAGGTCTCCCGGCACGACAGCCCCGAAGTGCCGATGGCCCAGCCGTCCGAAAAGCCGTGGAGTCAGTTCCGCGGCATGCGGTAAGGCAGGGAAATCCCAAATCTCAAATCCGAAATCCAAGACAAAACTCAAAAGACAAAATTCAAATGAGGGGAACGGTCGTTTTGAATTTTCTTACTTTGAATCTTAGATTTGTTTGAGATTCGATGTTTGGAGTTTGGGATTTCCCGTTTGCACCCGCAGTCCCATCCTACCGGCTCTCCAAAGCCTCGCCAGGTCGGCTATTAAGTCTTCCGTATTCTCGATCCCGCACGAGAGTCGGATCATGTTATCGGGAATGCCCAAGGCCTTCCGCTGTTCGGGCGTGAACTCGTAGTAACTCAGGATCAGTGGCTGTTCGACCAGCGACTCAACGCCGCCGAGGCTCGCCGCAATCTGCGGCAGGCGCATGGCATCGACGACTTGGGCGGTCTGCCGCCAATCGGCATCTCTTACGGTGAAAGTGACTACGCCGCCGCAGCCGCGCATGGTTCGATGCGCGATTTCGTAGTGCGGATGTCGCGGCAGTCCGGGGTAATAGACCCGTTCGACCCGCGGGTGCGCGGCCAGATACTCGGCCACCGCCTGGCCGTTGGCGTTGTGCCGCTGCATGCGCAGCTCGAAGGTTTTTAGGCCGCGCAGAAGCAGGTACTCGGCGTGCGGGGCGTTGGTCATGCCCGCATAGCCGCGGAATTTTCGTAGCGGCTCGATCTTCTCCTGGGAAGCGGCGACGGAGCCGGCCAACAGGTCATTGTGCCCGGAGAGATACTTCGTGCAGGAGTGCAGCACGTAGTCGATGCCGTACTGGATCGGCCGGACGTTGTAGGGACTCGCCATCGTGGCGTCGACGGCGGTCTCGATACCGTGTTTCCGGCCCAGGGCGGCGAACTGCTCCAGGTCGATGACGCTCAAATGGGGGTTGGTGGGCGATTCGCAGAACAGCAGCCGCGTGGCCGGCGAGAGGGCCGCTTCCAACTGTTGGAAATCGCCGGTCGGCACGATCCGGGTGACGATGCCGAAGCGGCCGAGCTCGTTCAGGCAGAACTCGCGGGTCCGCTGATAGAGTTCGTCGAACAGCACCAGTTCATCGCCGGCGTTGAGCTTTGCCAGCAGCAGCCCCGACACGGCCGCCATGCCGGTCGCATACAGGACGGCTGCCTCGGCTCCCTCGAGAACCGCCAGCTTGCGCTCGACGGTCTTTTCCGTCGGGTTGCCATAGCGGGCATATTCCTCGCGGGGCTGCTTCTGAACGATGAAGTCGATCAGGGCCTGGGTATCGGAAAAGGCGTAGGTCGAGGCGCAAAAGATCGGGTCAGTGACCGCCCCGCGGGGTTTGGGTTCCTGGTCCTCGCCGGCATGGACGGCCAGCGTCGACCACTGCGAATGGGGGCCTGTGCGGCGCGGTGGGGTTTGGGATGATGTCATGAAGGGCTTTCCTGCCTGATGAGGATCAACCATCTTATACGGACGCGGGGTAAAACGGCAAGGCACATCCTACGACTAGCTACCTTCCGCTAGCAATGCCGCCATTTGACAAGGTTACAATCAAGGCCGAGACCCAGCGGCCAGAATCGCCAAATTATCCCGAATCGGTCTTTTCACACGTGCCCATTTCGGTGACAATACACTCGACTAATTTCCAGGAGGGAAGAATCATGTCGCACGAGTCCAGGGATGGAAGATTGCCGCACGAGTCCGACGACGCCCGGTCGAACCACTCGGCGGACGAAAACGACCGGAATGATCCATGCGAAGAGCAGTCGCCAGACGAGTCTCAGGACTCGGAACAGTTGCATCGACATGATCATAATCGCGAGCATCGGAGGGACCACGATCATCCCCCGAAATTCGCATCTTATGACGAGGACGCCAGTGACGGTGATGCCGGTGACGGTGATGCCGGTGACGCGGACGCGGAGTCGTCCCGCGGCAAATCCGCCGGTCACTCCCATGAGCCGCGACCCCAACGTTCCTATCGGGCTGAGCCGGCCCATCGCCCGTACAGTGGCACCCGTGCCGGCACGCCGCACGAAGCAGTTGTGGGCAGGGCCCGGTAGCCCAGCAAACAGCCGCGCCATGGCGGGCGATGGATCCCGTGCCATATTCGGCCGCGAACCCGGCGGCGCTGGCCGATCCGAGTCTGGCCTACAGCGGCGCTGTCGTGCATCCTTACGATCATTCTCGGGCCACACTGATTGGAGTCTCGACGGCCCTAGTGGCGGCGATCGCCGTGATCGTGGCCCTCATGGTCAATCTCTCCACGCACAAGGATCTGATCGCGTCGGCCCAGAAGGAGCGCAAGCATTTCGAGGACCGCTGGACGGCGGCCGAGTCCTTGGCGGAGCAACGAGCCCGCGAGGCCAAGACGGCCACGGATCAGGCCGCGCAGAACCAGCGTCTGGATCAGACCCACCAACAAGCCTACCTCGCTGCGCAGAACGAACTAAGCCGCCACCAGACGGTCGAGCAGCAGACACAGGAAGAGAACCTGCACCGGTTGTACGTCACGCAGATCCGCCTGGCCAAGCAAGCCTGGGACCGTGGCGACACGAACCAGGTCTTGCAGTTGCTCGAGCCTTATCGCAGTGATGCAGCCCAGCAGAAGCTTTGCAGTTTCGCCTGGTACTATCTGTGGCGGGCTGCCCACAGCGGCGGCAGCAACGTCCTGCGCGGGCATTCCGACGTGGTCCGGCAGGCTGTGGTCACGTCCGACGGTTCGCAGATCATTACCTTCGGCGACGATGGCCAATTGATCGTCTGGGATGCGGCCGTGGGGCGAAAGTTGGCCACCGTGGCCCTGGAGCGAAACGTGCCGCCGCGGAGTTCCGGCCTGATCGTCGAAGACCAGTTGGCCCGGCGTGCCAGCGGGCTGGTCATCTCCAGCGGCGGTGCGTGGGCTGCCGCCTACGGTCGGAACCTATACGTCGGCACGAACATCCGCCAGCCCGACGCCGTGCGGCCGGTCAACGATCATCAATCCCCGATCATCTCTCTGGCGATGAGCTCTGACGGCAAGCGGCTGGCCAGCGGCGACTACTCCGGCGAAATCGTCGTCCGCGATGCGGCCGATGGTCGCGTCCTGCGGCGTTTCCACAATCCGCGTCCGCAGGCATTGGTCCTGTCGAGCGACGGCGGTGTGGTGTTTGCCGGGATGCACGACGGCGCCTCTTTGTCTGGGACGTGAACAAGGGGAATCTGCTCGGAACGCGGGCCTTTGGCGACGGCATCAACTCCATGGCCCTCAGTCCTGATAGCTCGACCCTGGCCCTGGCCCTGGCCGTCCGCGACGGCGTCGTGCGGCTTTGGGAACCCGCCACGGGCCGCTTCCACGGCGACCTCCGCGGTCATCATGATGAAGTCTTGCGGGTAGTCTGGTCACGCGACGGCAAGAGTCTTTTGACCGCCAGCCGCGATCAAACGGCCTGCCTCTGGTCGAATACAGGCGGCCTGCTGCGGACCTTCCGCGGGCATCTCGGTGACGTCGAAACCGTGGCCTTCTCGCCCGATGGGCAGAAGGTCGTATCGGCCGGCGACGATCAATCGGCCATCCTCTGGAACGTCGACGGCGGCCAGCCTTGCGACATGTTGACCGACACGCCCGTCGACGGCTGGGTCAGCGGCTTGGCCTTCACGCCGGATGGCAGTCAGCTCATCGGCACCGGCTCCTGTGATGGGGCAGGGGACAGCTTCGAGGCTTATCTCACGGATTGGAATCTGGCCGATGCGGACCGGCCGGGACCGTTGCAGACGTCGTCGCGGTCCGGCGTGGCGCTGGCCTTCTCGCCCGACGGACGGCAGATGGCCGTCGGCGAAAGCTCGGGTCCGGATTCGACCGTGAAATCGCGGGTGAGGATTTGGAGCCTCGATCCGGCCCGCGTGCTGGCCACAGTGCCGAAGCTGGTCGGCGCGGTTTATTCCGTGGCCTATTCCAATGATGGCCGCTTGATGGCCGTCGGCACCGGCGACGCGGAGGAACGTGTGCCAGGTTCGGTGCAAATCCTGGAGCCTTCGACCGGAGCCCTGCGGCAGAAGCTGCCCGACCTGCCCGGCAAGGTTGAGGTCGTCTTCAGCGTCGACAGCCGCTTTGTGATTACCGTCAACAGCAGCAAGAAGCGTCCGGCGGAGATCCATATATGGAACGCGGCCACCGGGCAGTTGGCGGGACAGATTAGTAATCCGAGCGAGTTGGAAGGTCTGACGACGATCGCCCTCTCGCCCGACGGCCGCTATTTGCTCACCGGCCACGGCGACCCGGTCAATCCGGCGGCTGCGGACAAGGCGAAGATCAAGGTCTGGGACCTCTCGACGAGTAAACTCTTGGGCCTCTTTCCGGCCGCGCATCCGGCAGCGATTACCCACTTGGAATTCTCGCGTCGCGGCCTGCTCCTGGCCTCCGGCGATATGGCGGGGAACGTCCGCTTGTGGGATTTCGCCGCGCGAAAACTGTTCCCGAAACAGATCGCCGCGCAAGGCCGGCCGATCACGCACATCGCCTTCGACAAATTGGGCGAACGGGTGGCCGTGGCGGCTGACGAAAAGTGCGTGCGCGTCTGGCACATCGACACGGGGCGGCAGTTGGCCATTCTCGAGTTGTCCATGGGCGTGCCGAATGTCGTGGGCTATACCCAGGACGGCACGATGCTGGCCGCTGCCACCAGCGCCGGCGGGCTGTTCCTCTGGGATTCTGAAACCTACAAGCTCCGTGCGGTCTTGCGCGGCGAAGGCAATCCGGCCGGCCAGCAGGGTCACGGCGGCGTGATTACCTGCGTCGAGCCGTTGTTGACCGACAAGCTGCTCACCGGCAGCGTCGACAAAACGGTCCGTGTCTGGGACCTCAAGACCCGCAGGGCCGTGGCCACGGCCTTTCCCCCTTTCAACCATGCGGTCAGTTGCATGGCCGTCTCGCCTGATGGCCGCACCTTGGCAGTGGGAACAGGCAAGTACCGCAGCAAGTTCGAAACGGGTGAACTGGTACTTTGTGCCTTGGACAACCGTCAACCGCCCAAGTCGATCAGCCAGGGCATTACGCCGGTCAGCCTGGCCTTTTCGCCCGATGGCAATTCCCTGGCCGTGTGCAGCCTCTCGGCCGCAGTCGGTACAGCGGCCCGCACGGTGACCATCATCGACCTGCGGAGCGGCCGCGCGACGCCCATCGGCAGCACAGGAGGCCAAAGCGTGGCTTTCTCGCCTGACGGCCATATATTGGCCGTTGGCTGTGCGAACGGGCAGATTGATCTTTGGCCGCTGGACGGGGCACCCTCTGGATCCGGCCCGATGAAGGCGTTCGTCTTGAAGAAGCACCAGGGGTTGGTTTGGACCTTGGCCTTCTCGCCCGACGGCAAGACCTTGGCCTCGGGCAGCGCGGACAACAATGTGGTGATTTGGGACGTGCCGACGGGCGAGGACCTGATGACGCTCAAACACAACGGCACGGTCGAGGCCTTGCGGTTCTCACCCGACGGCCGATTGCTGGCGACGGCTGCGCACGAGCCGTCGCGCGGCAGTGTCTGTCTCTGGCGGGCCCCGGCAGACGAAGATGCCCCGGGGAACACGCTTCGCGGGGCACCCGGTACTCCGGGTTGCGGCGGACCGACCGTTTTCGATCGGCCGGCCAGTCCCGATTCGGCCACCGCGATGCGGCCGACCTATGCCGATCCGACGGCGGCTTCATCGAATAGAGCGATTGCACCTTCGTCGGCTCCGATCGCCCCAATGTCTTCCGTCTATTCGCGGACGGATGACGACCGGTACAACGCGGCCCCGTCCTCGGCGGCGCGGTCGGCAACATTCAGCACCGAGCCCTCGGTTCCGTTGCAAACCGGTGGACCACAGTTGTTCGATAGCGGTTCTCCATCAGCAAACGGACTGACTCCCTCCGGCGGTTCTCCAGGCGATCCCAACGGTAGTCGGCCGAGCAATGGCCGGCGTGGCCGCCCGGCGTTTTGAAGGGGTTCGGGCTCTAGTCCCTCGTCGCGTAGCGACGCTATGATGGTAGCCGTGGGTTTCAACCCACGGACTGCGGCTCCCACACCCTTCGGCGCGTCGCGTAGCGACGATTGAAAGCATGGCAAACACCTACACGTCGTTGCATTACCACGTCGTCTTCAGCACCAAGAATCGGGAGCGTTGGATCAGATCGGATATCGAGGAGCGAGTTTGGGCCTTTCTTGCCGGCATTGCCAAGCAGAACAAGATGAAGCCCTCGCAAATCGGCGGAACCGAAGATCATGTTCACGTGCTGCTGGGCGCACCGCCGGTGTTGGCGCCGGCCAAGATCGCCCAATTGATCAAGGGCGGTTCTTCGGCCTGGATCCAGGAGAGCTTTCCCCCTTTGAAGGGTTTCGGTTGGCAGGATGGGTACAGCGCCTTTACGGTGAGCAAGTCGAACCTGCCGTCGGTAATTACTTACATACAAGGACAGCGCGAACATCACCGCACGAAGAGCTTCCAAGAGGAATATCGCGAATTGCTCACGCGGCACGGGATTGAACTCGACGAACGGTACCTATGGGGCTGACGTTCAGTCGTCGCTACGCGACGGAAAATGACATGGGCGCATCGCAAACCGTGGGTTGAAACCCACGGCTACCATCATAACGTCGCTACGCGACGAGGACCGCATCACATGAACACTGAAGAGCCCGATCCAATTCCTGCGGCCAATCCGGTTACGACCCCGGGCGAGCCCCCCTCGGCGGCGATTCCCGATGAGCCGGAATTCTACCAACCGCCGCGGCTGGGCATCATCCATCTCTTGGCCTGGACGGCGATCACGGCCGTCATGTTCAAAGTCGACGTAGCCTTGCGACTGCTGGAGAAGAGTTCGACTGGGGACTTGCATTCGGTTCAGGTTCCGACCGTGCTTAGGGCCATCGGATTCAGTTACGTGGCTTTGATGGCAGCGGGAATCGTGGGGCTGGCCGTCCTCGTCCGCGCGTGGTTCCGCCGCCAACGCGGACGGCTTGCGCCGGGGCACTGGATCTTGATGAGCGTGATGATCCCGGACTCGGCCATATATCTCGTGTCCGTGGCCTATTATGTTTATTACATCAGGCTTCGCGAAGCTGGCGATTTTCTACATGCGTATTGGCTGCTAATCCTGTTCACGGCGGTGACGGAGGTTGTTCGTGCCGTATTATTTATTCTGGCCGCACGGCGAGTCCGCGAGAAACGCGGTTGGAAGGGGAGTTTCTGCTTGCTCGCAATCGTTACTGTGGGCGAGGCAGTCCTTTATGCCGGCAGTGCCGGGTTGCTGTCGGCCTGGAACTCCTTCGAAGTCTTAATCATGGTCCAGTGGATTGCCGCCGTTGCGCAAATGCTGACGTTGCTTGTCCTGGGAATCGTGGCCTTGATCGATCTGTTGCGTGTCCGCCGCGATTGGCTGCACTGCCTGGGCATGGGCCTGTACATCGCGTCCAACTTGTTTTCGCTTTCCTACATGATTCTGCCGTGGTTGATAAAGTAAACCGGTCAGGCGAATGGAGTAGGAAAATTGCGCGATATCGGCTTGAATCGCACGCGCGTTGCCCCTAGAATGGTCGATGTCGAAACCCAGTTTTCCCCACCGCGAGCTTTCCCCGTGAACGAACCACCTTCCCGCGAAGCGCCGCGTCGCGAAATCCCCCGCGATTCCTGGGGGGTAATGCAGCGGGTCTATGGTCTGCGGCACTCGCTGCTCTGGCCGGGCCAGTTCGCGATGATCGACATGTTCAAGTTCACGACGGCTTGGTGCCTGATTCTCAGCCTGGGGGCGGTGATCGTCAAGCTGTTCTTTGCACGTTGACTTTGCCGCGCTCGCAAGCGACAATAAGCATAGCCTGCCAATCCGCCCCCGCCTTCCTCCCCGGACCCGCCCGCCATGAAACGTCGCACTTTTCTGAAAACGGCTGCCGCCAGCGCTCTGGGAATCCAGATTCATGGTTGAATGCCTCCAGGCGAACGAATGACTCAGGCACATATCGGCGAATTAGCGGCGCTGGCCACAGCCGTGCTGTGGACCTTTTCGGCCCTGGCCTGGACCTCGGCGGGACGGCACATCGGCGCGTTGGCCGTAAGTTTTCTGCGACTGCTGTTGGCTGTGGGAATGCTGATGGCCTATGGCTACCTGCGTCGCGGGTTGCCCTGGCCGTCGGATGCCGACCCGCGCGTCTGGCAGGTGCTGGGCGTCTCGGGCTTCCTGGGGTTCTTCGTCTCGGACCTCTGCTTGTTCAAGGCCTTCTTGGTCGTTGGGCCACGGCTGTCGCTGCTGGTGGTGACCTCGCTCACGCCTCCCACGGCAGCCCTCATATCCTGGGGATGGCACGGCAGAAGTCTCGGCCCTCAGGCCTGGCTGGCGATGGCTATCACCCTGGCCGGCGTACTATGGGTAGTGCTGGAACAGCCCGACGGCGACGAGCATCCCTACTCCCGGAGGGAGTTGCGCTATGGGCTCTTACTGGGCTCCGTGGCCACCGCGGCCCAGGCCCTTGGCACGGTTCTGGCGAAGGACGGCATTGCCGAGTATGACCCGGCCGCATCGGCACTGATACGAATTCTGGGCGCACTGGTAGGCTACGTCCTATTGATCACCCTGCTCGGGCGCTGGCGGCCGATGGTCGCAGCGAGCCGGCAACGCAAGCCGATGCTGATCCTCCTCGGCGGGGCCGTGGTTGGGCCGTTTGTAGGCGTATCGATGTTCATGCTGGCCTTGCAAAACTGTCTTGAGGGCGTTGTGACCACGATTTTGGCGACGATTCCCGTAATGATCCTGCCGTTTTCCGTCTACTTATACGGCGAGCGCGTGAGCGTGCGGGCAATTGGCGGGGCCCTGGTGGCGGCGGCCGGCGTGGCCTTGCTGATGTTGCCGGTAAAATGCAGGAATGACCTGGTGGTCATTGTAGACGGACTTCACGGCGCGAGTAACGCCCGGAATCGCCGACGGGATAGTTCCCCTGGGCATCAGGCACCGTGGGAGGCCGGGCGTCCATGGCGTAGCGGTCGGGCGCCAGATGCAACTCGGAATGGATCGCGTCGTCCCAGGTGACGAGCTGTCCGGAATAGGTCGCCATCCGTCCCATGACGGCCGTCATGCCGCTCGTGGCCCCGTAGTCGCCCTCGCAACGATAGGGCCCGGCGCCGCGGATGCTGGCCATCAGGTCGTCGTGCTCGCGTTGATAGGGATTCTGGCCTTCGAAACCCTTGCCGCGAAGCGTCCGCGGCGTGGCGGCGACGCCGTCGCCCCAGGCCCCACGCCCAGCGTCATCTCGGCTTTGCGTGCCGTGCACGATGTTCGGAGACGTCGCTCCAGGTGCCGGGCTGCTGCCGGGCCTGGCAGTAGTGCCGCGTGCCGTCGGCATACTCGAACTCGATAATATGGCGGTCATAGATGTCGCCCGTGCCCGGACCGATGCGGATCTGCCGCGCCCCCATGCCGTTGGCGCGGATGGGATGGGCGTCCATGACCCAATTGGCCACGTCGATCAAGTGGCAGGCCTGTTCGACCAGGTGATCGCCGCACAGCCAGCAGAACAGGTTCCAGTGGCGGATCTGGTACTCCATCTCGCTCATCTCCGGCGGCTTGGGCCTGCCCTCCCGCGTGCCGGACACGTTGAAATAGGTCCGCACGAGCCGTACCTGGCCGACTGCGCCGTCGCGGATCTTTTGGATCTTTTCCAGGTACAGCGGCTGATGCCGGCGTTGCAGCCCGACCACGACCGATAGGTCGCTTCGCTTTGGCAACCTCGTTTGCGGCCAGCAACTGCCGGTAGCCGGGGGCATCGACACAGCAGGGCTTTTCCAGGAAGACGTGCTTTCCCGCCTTGACCGCTGCCGCATAGTGGATTGGCCGGAAATGGGGCGGCGTGGCAAAGAGCACGAGATCAACGTCCGAGTCGATGACCTTCTGGTAGGCGTCGAAGCCCACGAAGCGGCGTTCCGGCGGGACATCGATGCGGGGGCGAAGATCGTCGTACTTACGCAAGTTCTTGAGGCTGTTTTCCAGGGGGAAGGGAAACAGATCGCCCATGGCGACCAGTCGCACCGGCCCCGGCGTGCTCAGGGCGTCGCGGCATGCGCCGGCGCCGCGATTGCCGCAGCCCACCAGGGCCAGGCGGATCGTGTCGCTCCCAGCGGCATGCGCCGAACGGTCGATCGCAGGAGCGGGATTCATGATATGGTCCTTGTGCCAGGCTAGTTGGCACGAAGTTGTTTGGTGGACACGTACCAAAAGGCAGAATACCACGGCGTCAAGCGGAAGTAAAGCGATAGCAGTTCTCCTAAGAATTCGCATTACATCCCCCCCAATCGTTTTAGTCCGTTCTAACCCGTGCAATCTGTCAGGCAAATAGGCGGTAGCCGATGGTTTTCGCAGACCCTGTTCTATTCCGCGGTTCCCAGGCAAATTATAATGGCTTCCATGGCCGATGCCACGTCCGTGTCCGGCCTAAGGACGGGCGAATCGATAGGCGTCAGAATTAACGTAGTCGGCACACGGCGTGTGCGGGCTACGTTGGAAAGCACGACAGTTATTGATTCGCCGGTTCTCCGCAATTACCCAGAAGGTTGTCGTCCATGAGCAATTCCTCTCTCGAACAGGCAATTCAAAGCAAGACTGCCAAAGTCGGCGTCATCGGATTGGGCTATGTCGGCCTGCCGCTGATCCGGGCCTTTATCGCGGCCGGATTCCGCACCATCGGATTCGACGTCGATCAGGCCAAGGTCGATCAGCTTCTGGCTGGCCGCAGCTACATCAAACACATTCCCGCGGAGTGGATCGCCCGCCATGTGGCCGACGGCCGTTTCGTGCCCACGGCCGACATGCGGCGGCTGGGCGAGGCCGACGCCTTGCTGATCTGCGTGCCCACGCCGTTGAACGAAACCCGCGACCCGGACCTGACGTACATCGAGCAGACGGCCGAACAGATTGCCGCGGCCTTACGGCCCGGACAACTCGTGGTCCTGGAGAGCACAACCTATCCGGGCACCACGCGGGAAGTCGTCCTGCCGATCCTGCAAAAGGGCGGACTGCAAGCGGGCCGCGATTTCTTCCTCGCCTTCAGTCCCGAACGGGAGGACCCGGGCAATCCGAACTTCACCGCCGAGCGGATTCCCAAAGTCGTCGGCGGAATCGACGCGGCCAGCGGCCGGCTGGCCGAACTGCTTTATGGCCAAGCTATGGCCCAGGTCGTGCCGGTCTCAAGTTGCGAAGTCGCCGAGGCCGCCAAGATCCTGGAAAACACCTACCGTTCGGTCAACATCGCCCTGGTCAACGAATTGAAGATGCTCTTCATGCGGATCGGCATCGACGTCTGGGAGGTGATCGACGCCGCCCGGACCAAGCCGTTCGGATTCCAGGCTTTTTATCCCGGACCCGGCTTGGGCGGGCACTGCATTCCCATCGACCCGTTCTATCTCACGTGGCTGGCCCGGCGGAACGGCATGGCGACCCGTTTCATCGAACTGGCCGGCGAGATCAATACGAGCATGCCGGAATACGTGATCCACCGGCTCCTCGAGGCCTTGAACCAGTCGAGCAAGCCGTTGCGCGGCAGCCGTGTCGGCCTGCTGGGCGTGGCCTATAAGAAAGACGTGGACGATCCGCGGGAAAGCCCTTCGTTCAAGCTCATGGAAATACTGCTGGCCAGCGGCGCAGTACTTACGTACAACGACCCGCACGTGCCCCGGCTTCCGAAGATGCGACACTACAACGTGCCCGATATGGTGAGTTGTCCGCTCACGGCGGAGTACCTGGCCGCCCAGGATGCCGTGCTGATTGCCACCGACCACTCGGCCTACGACTACGACTTCATCGTCGAGCATGCCCGGCTGGTCGTCGATACGCGAAATGCGACGAAGAAGGTGGCACGCGGGCGAGAGAAGATCGTCAAGGCATAATTTTCCTATGAGCAAGATTCTCGTCACCGGCGCCGCCGGGTTCATCGGCTTCCACACCGCCCGGCGGCTGTTGGCCCGGGGCGATACGGTCGTGGGCCTGGACAACGTCAACGACTACTACTCGGTGCAGTTGAAGCTGGACCGCCTCAAGCAGTTGGAGGCCGAAGTGGCCAGTTCTTCCGAGGGAGCCTGGCGTTTCGTGAACCTCGACTTGGCCGACTGGGAGCCGATTGCCCGGCTATTCGAGAGCGAGCGATTCGACGTGGTCGTCAATCTGGCGGCCCAGGCCGGAGTGCGTTATTCCCTGGAAAATCCGGGCGTCTACGTCAACAGCAACCTGCTGGGTTTTACGAACATCCTGGAAGGTTGCCGGCACACGGGCGTCAAGCACCTGGTCTATGCCTCGTCGAGCTCGGTCTATGGGGCCAATACGCAAATGCCGTTTTCGGTGCATCAGAACGTCGACCATCCCGTGAGCCTGTATGCGGCCACGAAGAAGGCCAACGAATTGATGGCCCATACCTATAGCCATCTCTTCCGGCTGCCGACCACCGGGCTGCGGTTTTTTACGGTCTACGGTCCCTGGGGCCGGCCCGACATGGCCTTGTTCCTTTTTACGCGGGCCATTCTTGCCGGTCGGCCGATCGACGTCTTCAATCATGGCCGGATGCGGCGGGATTTCACCTACATCGACGACATCGTCGAGGGTGTGCTCCGCGTGATGGACCGCGTCCCGCAGCCCGACCCGCAATGGAGCGGTGCCCGGCCCGATCCCGGCACGAGCAGCGCGCCCTATCGGGTCTACAACATCGGCAACAATCGGCCGGTCGAACTGCTGGAGATGATCTCCTTGGTCGAGCAATCTCTGGGACGCACGGCCACGAAGAATTTTCTGCCCATGCAACCCGGCGACGTGCCCGAAACGTATGCCGACGTGGACGATCTTGTGCGCGACACCGGATTTCGCCCCAGCACGCCTTTGCAAGAGGGAATTGCCCGGTTCATCGAGTGGTATCGCGGGTACTACGGAGTCACGGATGAACGATCGACCGCCTGATTCGTCCGAAACGATGTCCGAAAACCCGTACGCGTCTCCACGGCCGGTTTTTGCGGCGGCGGCTCCAGATTACGAGAGCCCGTCACGTTTGGGCAGTCGCCCCGTGATGTTGGCGATCTGCGGATTCCTGTGTCCTTGCCGTGGTTCTGGTCTTCTGCCAGACGGGAGGCCACGATTTCGTCAACTTCGATGACGATCACTACGTCTATGAGAACGAGCATCTCAATCGCGGCTTTACCTGGGGCGGCCTGCGTTATTATTCTTACCACTGGCATGCCTATACCTATCATCCGCTGACGACCTATTCGCACATGCTGGATTGCCAGTTGTTCGGGCTGAAGGCCGGCGGGCACCACGCGATGAATGTGGCCCTGCATGCGATCACCGCGGTGTTGCTGTTCCTGCTGCTGCGACAGATGACGGGCCGCCTCTGGCCCTGCGCCTGGTGGCTGCCCTGTTTGCCGTCCACCCATTGCGGGTCCAATCGGTGGCCTGGATCGCGGAACGGAAGGATGTTCTCAGCGGACTGTTCTTTGTGCTCACGCTGGGGGCCTACGTGCGTTACGTTCGCGGCCCACGAACGGCAGGTCGTTATGCGATCGTTTGCGTAGTGTACGCCTTGGGCTTGTTGGCCAAACCGATGCTGGTGACATTGCCGATGGTCCTGCTGTTGTTGGATTACTGGCCTTTGCGACGTTGGCAGGCTTTTTGGCACTTGCTCGTCGAGAAGATTCCTTTGCTGTTGCTCTCGGTGGCCGATTGCGCCTGACCGTCCATACCCAGGTCGCGGCCATCCAGTCGCTGGAAGCTGTTCCGTGGCTGGCCCGCAGCGCCAATGTCCTGGTCGCCTACGTGAGTTACCTAGGCTGTTTCTTCTGGCCGCAGGGGCTGGCCGTTCTCTATCCGCATCCCGTCAACGGTTTTTCGGCCCGAATGGTTTTCCCAGCGGCCGCGGTCCTGGCGGTAATATCGGCCGGCACATTTGCCTTGCGACGGCAGGCGCCATATATACTCGTCGGCTGGCTGTGGTATCTGGGAATGCTTGTCCCGGTGATCGGTTTGCTCCAGGTTGGCGGGCAGTCGATGGCCGATCGCTACACGTACTTGCCGCAGATCGGCCTGGTGCTTGGGCTGGTTTGGGCCGCGAGCGATCTGGCCGATTTTCTCCAAGGTAGCAGGCACACTCCGTGTGCCGTCCGTCAAGGGCCTCCCGCTTCCGAAAAGGCATACGACTGGAACATCAGGGCGGACGGCACACGGAGTGTGCCTGCTATCTTTCTTTTGGCGCTCTCGGTGGCTGGAATCGTTGCCGCGCTTGCCGTCGGCGCCTGGCGACAGGCGGGCTATTGGCGCGACAGCGAAACGCTTTGGGTCCGCGACACGATGTACCCGAACCTCGTGGGCCACTACAATCTTGGGCTGGCGCTGGCGGCCGAAAATCGGCATGAGGAGGCAATCCAACAATTCGAAATGGCTTCGGCGATCGATGCCCGTGACGAGGATACCCTGCTGGCCTACGCCCAATCGCTGGAGGAGTTAGGGCGGGTCGGGGAGGCCATTGCGAAATACCGCGCGGTCCTGGCGGTCAACGAAAAATCGGTGAGCGCAAAAGACCATCTCGCACGACTCTTGCTGAGACGGGGCAAACATCCATGAATGACCCAGGCAATTCCCCTTTGGATCATGGTCGTGTCGCCGGTTCCTTCCGCAACCCGTCGGGATACGTCTTTGTCCGCGAAGGCCGGGTTTTTCGCGCGATTGACGGACCGTGCCAGCAGGTGCTCGCAAGTCTGGCTGACACCGGGATCCTGGCCGAGTTGACCCGGCAGTCGCACCTTGCCGACAGCGAATTCATCACTGATCCGGCCCTGCTGGCCGTGTTATCGGCCGAGCATCCGGGCTTCACCCACTTTCTCGAACATCAGGCCATCTGGCCGATTACCTATCCTTACGAATGGTCGGTCTCGATGCTTGCCGATGCGGGCATGCGGACGATCGATATACAGCTTCGACTGCTGGCTGCCGGTTGCGGGCTCAAAGATGCTTCGGCCTACAACGTCCAATTTGTCGGAGGGCGGCCGAAGTTTATCGACCTGGCCTCGATCGAGCGTCCGCGGCGCCTGGATCTCTGGTTCGCCCTGGGCCAGTTCCAGCAAATGTTCCTTTTTCCGCTCCTGCTGTGCCGTTATCGCGGTTGGGACCTGCGTTCGTATTTTCTGGCGAACCTGGGTGGCTGCGGCGTGGAGCAGGTGGCACGGGGATTTGGCCCCCTGGGACTGCTCCGACCCGGGTTATTGTTCGACGTGACGCTGCCCTTGCTCTTGACCCGTTGGGCCGAAAGGTCCGACCAGACCTGGCAGGAAAGATTGCAAAGGCCCCGTCCCGATCCCACGGCCCAAATTGCCAATCTGCGGCGTCTGCAATGCAAGCTAGCGAAGTTGGCCGCGGCCTATCGACCGCGCAGGCGCTGGTCGGGCTATACGTGCAACTGCAATTACAGCGAACAGGCCGAGCAGGCCGAGAAGTCGCTCGTCGCTGAATTCCTGTTCCAGAACGCGGCCCCGGCGGGTCCTCGATCTGGGTTGCAACACGGGCGATTATAGTCGTCTGGCCGCCGAGTGCGGCGCGGACGTGGTCGCCGTCGATGCCGACCACGATGCGGTGGAAGTGCTCTACCGGTGGCTGCGCAAGCAGCCCGCGCCGATTACGCCGATGGTCGTCGATCTGGGCAATCCCAGTCCCGCATTGGGTTTCATGAATCGGGAACGACCGGCGCTGGTCGATCGCGTACACGGCGATTGCCTGTTCGCCCTGGCTTTGCTGCATCACTTGCTGGTGGCGGGCAATCTCTCGCGGGAGGCGACGTGCGAGATGTTTGCGGTACTGACCGACCGCGATCTCGTGCTGGAGTTCATCCCTACCGACGATAGCATGTTTCGCCGCTTGATGAAATTCCGCGTCGATCTTTTCGAGAGCCTAACCCTTCAGAGCGTTTGCGAAGCCTTCAGCAAGCGATTCAGCCTGCTCAAGGAAGAACCGATTCCACATTCCGGGCGCACGCTGCTGTTCTTGCGCAAAAAGTAGCAGGCACCGGGCACCATGCAAGCATGGTGTCCGGTGCCTGCTACTTTGCCGCCTAATGTCCCTGTTGAAACTGCCACTCGGTAGCGACTCGGACCAACTCGACTTGGCTTTCCACGCCGATCTTGAAAAAAATGTTCATTTGATGCCGCCAGATAGTCTGCACGGAGACCTTTCTCGCCCGGGCGATTTCCTTGATGGTCTTCCCCTGGATCAAGGCCTCCAAGACCTCGCTCTCGGTCGGTGTGAGCAGCTTTATGCGGTCGCCGAAACAGATGCCCCCGCTGGCGACTTGGTTCTGCTCTTCCTGGGCGATGAGTTTTTCGATGTGATCCAGCAGTGCTTTGTCGTCGACCGGTTTTTCCAGAAAATCGATTGCTCCTCCGCGGAAGGCGCGGTGCACATCGGCACGTCGCCGTAGGCCGTCATAAAGATGATCGGCAAGCGAATCTTGCGGTCCCGAAGGGTCTGTTGCAACGCCAGGCCGTCCATTTCCGGCATCCGCACGTCCAGCACCAGGCAGCCCCTTTCCGCAGCACGATAGGCATCGAGAAACTCCCGACTCGATCGGAATGCCTTGACGGGGTAATCGGCTTGTTCGAGCATCCACCGCAGCGATTCCAGTGCCCCGGGGTCGTCATCGACGACGAATACGGTCGATTTGCCGGCCATCGTTCATCTCTCCTCAGCGACGGGAAGCGTGAAGTGGAAGGTGCAGCCGCGGTCGTCATTCGCGCTGACCCAAAGGCGCCCTTCGTGGGCTTGAATGATCGAGCGGCTGATCGCCAGTCCCATGCCCATCCCTTCCGGCTTCGTGGTAAAGAAAGGCTCGAAGACCTTTTCCATCTCCTCCGCGCCGATACCTTTCCCGCGATCGCGCACGAAGACTTCCATTTGCGGCGCAGACATCTTGCCTGCGTCCACGGTCTGCTCGTCGCAGCGACGGGTGCCGATGGTCAACACCCGCTCTGTTTCGGGCATGTCGTGCATCGACTCCAGACCGTTGAGGGCGAGGTTCACCATGACCTGCTCGATTTGAATTGGATCGGCTTCCACGAGCGTGATGTCGGGCGCCAGTTCACAGACGATCCTGGCACGCGTCCGCTTGAGATCCAGGTTGACGATCGTCACCGCCTCTTGGACCAGATCATTGACGGAAATCCTGGAAACTTGCGGGCCGGTTTTCTGCACGAATTCGCGGACTCTGCGGATGATTTCCGCCGCGCGATCCGTCTCCTCCCCGATGCGTTCCAAGGCCGTCATCAACTCTGTGTCGTGTTCCGGATGCTTGAGCAAGCGGCGAATGCCTCCCCGGGCGTAATTCTTCGCAGCGTGCAGCGGTTGGTTCAATTCGTGGGCCAGGCTCGCCGCCATCTCGCCCATGACGCTCAAACGCGCCATGTGGGCCATCTCGACCTGGTGCGACTGCAACTGTTCCTGACTGGCGCGGAGGTCGTGCTCGACTTGCTGTCGCCGCGCAATGTCGCGATTCAACCAGTAGATAAGATAGGCCATGTAGCTGCTAATGACGCAAAACATGACTAGCGCCAACTGGTGTCCAAGTCCGTAAATCCGAAAAGAACCGCGCGGCTCGGCGAAAGTGTAGCTTGCGATGGCCGCTCCCAGGGCGACGTTCAAGATCGACGGGCCCAATCCACAATACCAGGCGGCCATGACAACCGATGCATAATAGAAATGGAAAACGGAGTGGGTCGACAGGACCGGATCGTATGCAAGTCTTACCAACGTTACGACTATCGTGATCGCGATGGCGATCGCATAGCGCGCCCAGAGCGGTAGCTGCTGGCGGGGAGAGGCCCCTTGGGAAGTCATGGCGCCTTTGGCGTTTGGTGTTTCAGCCGTCATAGCGGGTACCATGCGAAAAAGACGTGCTGAGAACGAAACCCTTTTGAATTCAGCGACGCCCGATAATCTCTTAATGTTACCATGATTGAGGGGAGCGTGGGAACCGGCACCGGCTAAGACGCAAACCAGGACTTCCGCACCCCCTCTAGTGGAAAAGAACTCGCGAATACTGATCGTTTGACCACTAAAAAATACCTATTTTTGGTAAAGACATACCCCATCGAAGGTATATAACTCCGAGAAAATTCAAGGAAAGCTAGCTTTGCTGCGAATTTGGCCCGCCGGTTTGTTGACAAGAATCGCGAGACAGGTTATACTACATCGGTCAGATAATTTAGTGGCTATGGTCTGGAGACTGATAGTTTCCGGGCTGGGCTTTGTCCGTACTGCCTGTTGGTGTCACGCAATACGGCAAGCCTGCGGTTACGGTTCTTAGGCAGCGTTACGTAAAGCGTGAGGCAGCGTTACACCTAGTCTACCGTTTGCTCGCGGTGCAAGCCATCGGCTTGCCGTGGGCCGTTCTACGGACTAGGTGTCTTCCCTTTCCCCATCCGCTCAGCGGATCCGTCGGTTCATTATCGTCGTTGGTCAGCCGTAACTACGAGTTCCAAGACATTTTTCGAAAAACAAGAGAGCAACAACAGGCAAGTTAAGAATTAGGACGTGCAGAGGGTGAATACAGGATGGCAAGTCGGTTTTCACCAATCGGCAATGGTTCCCCGTGCGAAGAATTTTCAAGGAAGAAGCAGATTCCCTGAGCGTCGATTTTTGAAATCGACTGGCGACGTAACCTATTCCAAGGGATTCAACAATGAGAAATCTATTAATTGCAAAAGGTCTGTTCGTATTGGCCGTGTTGGCGTTTGCCGCGTCGGTACGGGCCGATACCATGGAAGTCGTAACTGCTACCCCGATTCCGCTCACTCCGACCGACTGGTCGAGCGGGTCCGGTACGGTGGGCTATTTGACGTTCCCGAAGTTCGATCCGAGCCAGGGAACGCTGGACTCGGTGACGTTGAATCTGACCGGTACTCTACAGGGTACGGCGCTCACGGTCGAGAATGTTTCAGGTCTTTTATTTGGGAACCCAGTTCCCTCCATTGGAACCGCCTATGTCGGGTCGACGTTTACTGTGTCAGACCCCGCCAGCCCCAGCCTACTCTCACCGGAACTCAACGTGCAGGCAGGCAGCGCTTTCGGGCCTTTGTCGGGGGTGGTGACGGGACAGCAGTATATCAGCCAGCTCGGGGCGGTGACGCAGACTGCCGCTGATAGCAGTACATACACGAGCGCGGGCGTGCTAAGTGAGTTTAGCGGTGCTGGCACGATTTCGCTCAGCGCCTCAACGTCAACGTCGATAGGCTGCCAGTATTCGCCTAGCGGCGGAGTCACCGTTGCCTTTGCCTCGCAAGGTTCCACCCCGCCGGAAGCCGGTTTGACGGGGACCGTCATTTACACCTACACTGCTGTCCCGGAACCGTTTGCCCTCGCACTCCTCGGCGTCGGTTTCCTCGGACTGGCGGGATATGCATGGCGAAGCCGGCGGCGCAGGCGCAACGCCTGAAGTTCATAGACAACAGAAACCACCCTACAAGGTGGTTTCTTCTATTTCTTGCCGAGGCGCATCATCCACTAGAGATCGGACGGGCGATCTTTGCCGCGGGCATTCTGCTTCGTTTGTCTTGGTTCTTCCAGGTTCAGGTGCAAAACGCCTGCTGGAGTCCCGCCCGGTTTGCACGTAAAACCGGAAGAGCCTTGTTTTTTTGCGGTTGCAGGACGGTTTTCCGGATCATGGTGGTTTGGGTGAACTGGGCAAGAGAAACCTGCCGATCCTAATATACGCATTACGCAAGAAGAACCTACCGATCCTGATATACGGATTAAGGGAAAGGAAGGGGCTGCAATGCTTATGCGTAGTCTTTTGACCGTATTCGTCTCTGCCATAATGATTATGGCCTGGCCTCCGTCTCTGGACGCCGCTGACGACGTAACTCTTGTAAAAGCTTCAACTGCTGCGGACGTTGCCCGAGAAGCCTGCGGCGGTGAAGACACTGGCCAGCCTGCCTGCGAGTCTCCCGAGGGCGAGGGCCTGGCGCCCGAACCGGACGATTTCAGGTCGGAGAAGAGACAAGACCAGTGCCTCCCTTCCCTGAACTGCCGCGCGTGTCCTCGTGTCTATGCCGACGTGGAAGCACTCTTGCTGGAACAGGTCCCCCTATCCCAAAACCGGCCGGTCGTCGTAGACGCTAACACGGGGAGGACGTTCCTACTGACCTCCGATCTTAATTCCGGCTTCGATCCGGGCCTGCGGGCGACGTTCGGCGTGCGTCCGTGCAACGGCCTGGCCCTGGAGTTCAGCTACTTCGGACTTTTCCAAAGTGGCTCCGCCCTCACCGAAAAACCTGATGCCTCAAGCTATCTGATTTTCCCCGGCAACTTTGCCGGCAATGTCTTTGTCAACATGAATCAGGTTCAGACGGACTACGTGTCGAGCGTGAAAAGTTTCGAGTTGAACCTCCCCTGGTGCTGCGGGTGTTGCAGCGATTGCGGCTGCAGCAATTGCGGCTGCGGCGAGGCGACCTTTGACGAGTGCGGTTGTGCCAAAGCTGCCTGCGGCGCGGTCCGCTGCCGCTCCTTGGCATGGTTCGCCGGCATTCATTATCTCGATATCGGCAACAAACTGAACCTCGCCGTTCAGCGCAACGAGGCTGGCGGCGTGGAAAACGGCGCCTATGATATTCACACCGCCAATCACCTGATCGGCGGGCAGATCGGTGCCCGGCTGCGAAGCACCGTCAACCGCTTCGGTTGGGAAATGACGGGCAAAGCGGGTATCTACGCGAACGATGCGGAACAGACCCAATCCGTAATCGACTTTCCCAATTTTCCCCTCCGGCCGAGCACGTCGGCCTATGCCGGCACTACGGCTTTCGAGGGCGAGATCAACTTTTCGGGCATTTATCGCTTGACGGACGTCTGGTCGGTCAAGGCCGGCTATAACCTCATTTGGGTCGAAGATTTGGCCCTTGCCACCGATCAACTCGACTTCAACTTCGCCACGAGCCCCAGCGGCAACCAACTGCACCCCGGCGGAGGCCTGTTTCTCTATGGGGCCAACGTCGGCCTCGAAGCCCGATGGTAAGGGCCTCGTAGAACGGATTTCAATCCGTTCTTGACGGCATGAATTCCGTCTTACTAAGCTCCGCTTACCTGCCCAACCAGGCAAAGAACCAATTCGAAAGTGGCGCCGGAACGATCGACTGCTTTTTGTTCGTCGCCGTCGGCAGGCCGGGGCGTTGCTGTTGATTACGGCCGCCGCAACCGGGCCTGGGGAACTGACCGGGACCGCGGCAAAAGGTGAAAACGAACGCAGCGAAATGCCGAGGATGCCGGTCGCGGCCGGTTGCGTTGGGGCGGTCGCCGTCCGGTCCAGCACAGTCGCCGCCAGCGGCGCGGCGGTTGCCGCTGGCGCCGCGGTTGCCGCCGCCGCTGGGATGGCGGGCGGATTTACGGGTGGGTCCGCCGAATTCGTCGTGGCGGATTCCGCGGCCGCCAGGCTGGGCAACAAGCTGCCGATGCCGGCGATGGCATAGGGGCCGGGGTAATTGCCCGGAAGCACCGTGGGTGACGAGAGTGTCAGCGGCGAAACGCCGAGGATGGTGGACTGGAGCACGTGATTCGTCGTCCCGCCCGGCCCCTGCACGGCAAGAATCGAATCGGCGATGCCGTTGCCGTTGTTGAGGGTCGTCACCTGGACGGGAGAATTGTAGCTCGGGTCGGTGAAAGTCGAGACACCGCTGCTGCCGGCGGCCGCGAGGCCCGAAAAGGTTCCGGTCGCGGCGTTCCAACTCCAGACGTTCACGAGCGAACGGTCATCGGCGCCGGCGGCCACGACGATATCCGGCATGGAATTCGCGCTGACCTGTGCTACGCTGAGCGAGACTCCCCCTCGGAAAGGCTGCGAAGGCGTGCCGAAGGGAGTGAAGCTCGTCGTCGGCGCGGCCAGGACCGCAGGCGCAAAGCTGGTCGTGCCGTTGACATCATAGACCTCGACCGCGGCCTGGATGCCGGCGCCGCTGCCCAAGATGATCTCCGCGTCGCCGTTCGGCGCGCTTCCCGTGTCGGCCGCGGCCACCACAGCGCCACCGATGAACGAGGAGGGAAAGGCAAGGAAATCCAGGGTCGGTGTTGCGCTGAATACCGGCGTTCCGCCCACGACGCCCAGGTTCTTGAAGACGCGCACTTCGGCGGGGCCCCAACTGGGGACGGTAATGATGTCTTCCAATCCATTGCCGAACAAGTCGGCCACCGCCACCTGCACGCCGCCATTGACGGACGACGGGTAGGCCTGGAACTGCGTCAACAGTTTTCCCGTCTGGTCATACACGTCGACTTCCGGCACGCTGCCGCGTCCCGGTCCTGTCACGATATCGTCGTATCCGCTGCCGTTAAGATCGCCGGTCGCAAGATTGATGCCTCCCAGGAAGCTGTTTCCATAGGGTACGAACTGCGTCAACACGGCCCCAGTCATGGGGTCGATGACCTGGACGGATTGCGGAGTCGTGGGGCTCTTGCCCATGCCCAGCACGATAGCACTGGGCTTGTAGTTGCCGAAAGCCAGGCACGGGTCGACCATTACGGTCTGGCCGGGGAGCAGGGCGCCCGCTTCCCCGGAATATGCGACTGCTGCCTCGCCGGCGGTCAGGGTGATCGACTTCGTCCCGCCCACGGTCTTTATCCAGCCGGTCTGCTGCACCTCTTCGACGCTATAGGTCCCGGGCGTGAGGCCGCTAAAGGAATACTCGCCGATGCCCGCGGAGGTCGTCGACGTGGTGGTCGACTCCGACACGGTCTGGCCCAGGTTATTTGTGCCGGTGAGGGTAATCGTCCAGCCATTGAGCCGCGGGTCGGAGGAGTTGAGCAGGCCGCTGTCGTCGAGGTCGTTGAACTTGAAGCCGTTGATCGAGGCCTGCTCGAAGTTGCCGAAAGCCAGCCCCGCGACGACCGTTTCGGCCTGGCCGGGCAGGAGGTCGCCCGCCTCGCCGGAATAGGCGACTGCCTCCTCGCCGCTGGTGAGGGTGATCGTGGCGCCGCCGGCCGATTCCGCCCAGCCCGTCGGCAGCGGCGGCTGTTCGCTAACGGTATAGGTCCCGGGCGCGAGGCCGGTAAAGGAATACTCGCCGACGCCCGCGGCGGTCGTGGCTGTGGTCGTCGACTCCGACACCTGGTTACCGTTGTCGTCGGTGCCGCTGAGGGTGATCGTCCAACCGTTGAGACGCGGATCGCCGGAGTTGAGCACGCCGTTGGCGTCGAGATCGTCGACCTTGAAACCGTTGATCGAGGCCGGCAACGGGGCGATCGGCCCGACTTCTCCCTTGGCGCCGCCGGTGAAATCGCTTTGAAAACTTCCGGTGAACGTCGTGGAATTTTCGCTGTCCATGGTCACGCCGATGTCCATGCCCGTATAGAACGACTGCAACTGGCCTCCGTCGAATTGGAAGCGGAAGTCGAATTCGGCGGTGCTCGTTCCGCTGTTGTATTGGTTGCCGAACTGGAGGACCTTTCCGGTGAGCAGCGTGCCGGAGTAGTTGTTGCCGTTGACGTCGACGGTACCGGTCATCTGGAAATCATCGGAGTAACTCCGGTTTCCGCCGATAAGATTGCCCGAATTGTCGACCAAGGCGTGTATATCAACCGCAGCCGTGCCGGTGATAGGCGTGGGCGTGGTTCCCGGCAATCCATTCGGCATGAATGCCAACGGCGTGCCAGTCACATCGAGCGCGTGAGTGGCGGCGGTATACTGGAAATGGCCGGTGCTGTCGAAAAAGATCAAGGGGAAATTCGGGGCGATGCCGATCAGGGTCAGAAGTCGCCGACTTTCCAAAGGCTCCAACCTCAGCCGCCGCTTCCTGCTTGAAACCTTCGACTTCGGACGCCTGGTTAGCTTCAGAAAGCCGCGGAGCGCCCTGGAAATCATGATTGCCTGATGCCTCTAATCGACGAGAAGGAGCGCAACGCGCGGCATGATGCGCAATGGATAACTTCGTGCACAGTCTGCACTTCTTGCGCATCTCCGTCCAGCCGAACAATGCCTATAGTCCACTCAAAACGTCCATCCTAATTACAGGGCAAGCGACTGTCAAACTGCGGACATAGCGAAGAATTTTCGGGCAAAAATCGGATTGGCCCGGATTATCCATATCAATGTGCCAAATAGCCGGGCGAACTTTGCGGACGGCTACTCACTTGACTGTGCTCCGCGCCGCAAGCGGCGGCAGGCCCATGCCGGCAGCCCCAAAGCCAACACGCTCAGGAGCAGGATGGTGGTCGAGGGTTCGGGCACGATAGCGGCATTGTCCGAAATACTTAAGAAGGGCGCGGCCGTGAAACTGTTGGCGAAGCTTCCGGTAAAGCCTGAATTCTGGGCATCCAGGATGACGCCGGCTTCGGTTGCACCGTTGTAGCCCCCATAATACGGCGCCAAATCTCCTTCCAAGTCGTCGAAAGCGAACTCGAAGATATCTCCCCCGGCCGCTTCGAATCCGCACTTCGAGAGTTGGCCGGTCAAGAGCGTGCCGCTTGTCGCCAGGCCGGGGATGATGCCGGTGATGTCCAGAGTTCCTGTTCCTGGAACCGGCCGGCCAGCCGGGGTGAGCTGCACCTCGAGGCTATAGCCGCCATCGGTAATGCAACGATAATCCGGAGTAGACGTGCCGCTGAGATTGAACGACATCGGAAACCCCACGACACTAAATATTCCCGTCGCCGCATCGTAACTGGCGTTGAGAAAGCCCGCCGATATATCAGGCGGGTGAGCGCTCAAATCCAGAGTCGCGCCTCCGGCGGGCAAGCCCGCAAAGCCCAGGACAGATAGAAATCCGAACACCACGGCACAAAATGTTCGCCCCATCGGTGCCCTCATTCTAGCGTTTCGAATATCCAGCAAATTGCGGGGCGTTGCCTGCGAACCTCGCCCCGTCGTTTTGTCAAACATGGTTCTCACCTTTGACAATCCTTGATCCAGGCGTTCGAGCGAATTTTGGGGAGGTATTTTCAACCCACGAAACTACATTCGCGGCGGATTCTCTGCGAAGCGTGGTCATTCCAATTCGTTCAAGTTAATCGTTATGCGCAACAACCATCGCGCGCGACAAGTCACGCGACGGACTCGAATAGGGAAACACCCAGTCCAAAGAACGATCCGCGGCAAGCCGATGGCGTGCACGGCGGCAATCAGGGACCGGGATGTGGCGGGCGGCGGAAAATGATCTGCAATCTACGGCACGCGGTCGGACGGACTGACAATCCTTCCTACGCGATTCCAAATTCCTGCGGCCGGCCTAACGCTGCCTCATAATGGGGGTCTACGTTCAGGGCTGCAAGAAAGATTGCAGCCCATTCTGTGGACAAGAACCTGCACATCGGCAGGGCCCCTGCCCAACTTGTTTTAATATACCCAGATTCAACAGTCTTTGCAAATGATATTTGAAAATATTTACAAATACTTTGCCAATGAAACTCTTGAAAAATCTGAGGGGAGTTATTTTCCCACCCGGCGGAACAACTGCCGCCGCACTTCGGCAAGCCATGCCGCGGATGGCAGTCCATAGGGACGGAACTTCTCCATCTGGCCGTGGCCGCCATCGTAGAAGATGGCCCGATGCACGCCCAGCCGGGCGGCGTCGGGCGAATCCATCAGGCTGCTGCTGTCAGTGGCGTTCATCTGGAACAAGACGCGCAAATCGAAATCGCGGAGGCCCTGCCGGTCCAGCAAGCGGTTGACCGTGGCGTAGGAATCGCACCAGGCGATGGTGTGAATCCCGCAGACCGGTCCGTCGCGGAGAATCGCGGCGAACATCTTTCCCGGCGTGGCCGGCTTGTCGTCCTCGCGGCCGAAGGAAAAATCATCCTCTTTGCGGAGATCACGGAAGCGACCTAGATTGTAAATCAGCAGGTAGATCGGCGGCAAGCCGTCCTGGCCTTCCTGCTGGCGGCGGGCCAGCTCCGCAAAAAGCTCGCCGAGCATATTCGGGGCCTCGCGGACCTGGCCAATGACGATGTCGTGGGGCAACACTTCCACCACCCGCTGCCAGTAGCCGGCCTCCGGGGCTTCGGGCCGCGTGCCATCAAGAATGCGGAATCGCACGCGCACGTTCGCGTATTCCGCGGCCAGCCCGATCAACCCCGTGGCCATGACACCCAGGCTGGCTTCCTCGCGATGTCCGGCCAGGAGCAGGTTGCTGCCGGCCTGGCGGGCGAAGACGGCGGATGTCGGCCCCTTGATGGCCACCGCGGAGCCGAGCCAGAAATGTGGTTCCGGACATTCTTCCGGCCAGGCCTCCGCGGCCAGGCTGGCTTGCAACTCGGGGTTCTCGCTTTGATCGGCAGAAACGTTGCCTTCGAAGACGATCGGCGGCGGCCTGCGAAGATTCTGATGGCCGCCGGGCACCGTGTCGGGCACCGCGTACTCCTGGTCGTGGTCGGCGTCGGCATTTTGCCTGCGTTTGCTGAACTCAGCCAGTCGGTGGAGATAATCGTCCCGCTCGTCGTCCGAGAGCCAGACGATCTGGAACGGATGGTTCCCTTCGAACAGACCGTTGGCGTCGTTGTAGATCGCTTCGCCCGGCCGGGTCAGCAAGCGCGCGGCCGTATTCTCTTCACTAAGGATCAGGTGCGCGTCGGATTCGCTGCACTGCAAGGCAATCCGCACCGCCATCTGGCCGATCGTACTGCGGGCCAGCGAGTAGGCCCCACCCAGCGTTTGCGATCCCAACAACACGTGGATCCCGAAGGCGCGGCCTTGCCGTACGAGGCGGTCCAGGAGCAATGCCGCTTCCTGGGCGATGCGATCGTCTTCGACGAACAGTTCCTGAAACTCGTCGATTATCAACAGGATGCGAGCCAACTTCTCGTCAGGCTGGGCGTTGCGGAACCCCTTGAGGTCCTGCACTCCCAACCGGCGGAACTGATCGCCGCGGGACCGCAGCTCGGCGTCGAGCCGCTGCAATACGCTCAGGCCGAACTCCCGTTCGCTCTCGATGGCGATCACCCGGGCGTGCGGCAACTGGTACCGCGCGTAGGCCTTGAATTCCACGCCTTTCTTGAAGTCGACGAGGTACACTTCGACCTCGTCGGGACTATAGCGGAGGGCCACGTTGGTGATCAGCACGTGCAGCAGGGTCGACTTGCCCGAGCCCGTCTTGCCGGAGATCAGCACGTGCTGCGACGTGCCGCGGCCCAGGTCCAGGTTTTGCAGTTTCATCGCGCCGGCGCGGCCCAAGGGAACGTCGATGCCGCCGCGGCTGTCGCAGGTCCACCAGGCATCTTCGGCGGGAACGACGCAGTTGAACGGCACCTCGACGCGGCCCGCGTCACGGACCTCGTGGCCCACGGCACGCACGATCTCGGTGAACCGTTCCGGCGGCGGCGGGGCGTCGAGCGTCACCGGCGCGGCGCCGTATTCGGGATGCTTCCAGACGAACTGCCCCGGTATCGAAGCCCGAAGCGCAAGCGAGGTCTGGTCTTGCACTGCCTTGCTTGCGCTTCGGGCTTCAATCGCCATGGCCGCGTCGACCACAGGCGAGGGGAGCGTGCCCGCGTCCATCGAAGTCTGACGCGCAAGCGAGGTCTGGTCTTGCTCGGCCTCGCCGGCCACGACCATGGGTACATGGTGCCCGACATGGTGCCCGCTTCGGGCTTCAATCGCGGTCGAGCGCAATGGTGGCGCAGGCGTCTTGCCGGTGGTCCAACGCAGGAGCAGTGCATCGGTATCGAGATCGGAGACGCGCACGTTGTGCGGCGCCGTCAGCGTGGAATCGACGCCCAGCAGGACGAACACGCCACAGCGGGCCCCGCTGGCGACGATGCTTTTCAGCCGCTGCACGGCCGTTTCCGTGAAGTTCGCCGGGAAGTTGGCGATCACCAGGATGCGGTACGGCTCGGCCATCTCGCCGGCGAAGGCGTTGTATTCCAGAATCGACTCGAACTCGTTGCGGAGATAGACCTGGATGACGTTCTCCATGTGCTGCGTCAGGTCCGCCAGCCGTTGTTCGATGTGGTCGGAGTCGGTCCAGATGCGGCTGGAGACGAGTTGTTCGTCGAAGTCGGCGAGGTGCATGAAGGCCGAGAAATTCTCGCCCAGGCCGACCGGGTCGAAGATCGTAAAGCGGACCTTGCCCGGCGGCATCGAGGTCAGCAGACGGAGCATCGAAGCCTGGAGCGACGCGATCGCCCCGGCTCGGCCGGCCTCGCCCGCCTTGAGCAAGAGAAGCGAGTGGTCGGGCAGCGGCAAGAGCAGCGGCAGGGTGAACTCGGTGGCTGGCGGCTGCAGACGCGGATCGTCGGGAATGCCACCGCGGATTTTGGCCAATTGCACGTTGATTTGCCCGAAACGAACGGCGACCGGTGTTTCGGTGGGCGGCGTCCATGAAGGCGCATCGCCCCCATTCCAGTCGGGAAACAGCCGCTCGCAGTTCTTGCGGATGACTTCCACCGCTTCGACGAAGCGGGCGATGCCGGCGTTCCAGCGTTGGGCCATCTCGTTCCACTCGCGCTCATACTGGGCCTTGCTGGCGGCGAGGACCTGTTGGCAGGTCTCACGCAAAGCGGCCGATTGGGCCAGGTAGCGGCATTCCATCTCGCGGAGCAGGGGAGGGTACTTCGCATCGGCCTGCTGCAAGACCTGGTCGCGAGCGGCCTGGATCGCGGCCAGCCGCGGCGGGTAGGTGGCCTCGATCTCCGCCGTCTCGCGCTCCCGTTGCGAAAGGCTCGCGCCCATTGCGGCAAAGAGCATCTCATTGGCCCGGCCGATCTCGGCCCGCTGGCGGGAGTCGATGGCTTCCAATAACCGTTGAGCATCGCCTTTGGCCATCTCCAGGGTGGAACTGCGATCCAGGCCGGCCTCGAGCATCGTCCGCCGCAAGGCCAGGTAGTAGTCGGCACATCGCCGCCGTGCCACGATGTTGACCGGCACGCCGATGGAAACGAAAAGGAAGAAACTTGTCGCGGCGCTGGCGATGACCCATTGCTCGACGTTGTTCCAGCCGAACAAGGCCCCGGCCGGCACGGTCATGACAGCCCAAAGCAAGAAGAAGATGGCTATCGGCCGCAAACCTTGAACCAGTCGCGGCGTGAACTGGCTGGCCAGGGCATGGTACTGGGTCCGTGCCATGTCCAAGGCATGGCAGAAGCGGCGCATGGGGTGTCGTTCCACGAGGATGCTGATCGGCTGCGGATCGACAAAGTCGCGCCACTGTCCCCAGCGATTCAACAGGGCGACGGCCTGGCGGTGGATCGTTTGCAACTCCTGCCACCGCGATTCCAATTGGGCGTGGATCTCTTTCAACTGCACGCCCGAACCGCCTTTGGCCGCTTCGGCAATGGTGCTCGCTTCCCACTGGGCGTTCTGCATCTCCTGCTCGGCGGCGACCTTCTCGCTCTCGAAGCGATCGGCAACGTCCTGCCGGGCCTCTTCGTATTGCCGCAGTACGGCCGAATTCTCGCTCTCGAAGCGAGCGCTGGCTTCCTTTCGCAACGCCGCGTCTTCGGCCTCGGCTGCCGCCTTCTCTTCGTGATAACGGGTCGTCAGCGTCTCCTGGGCCTCCTGGTAGGTCCTCTCGGCCGCCTCATTGCGGGAATGAAAGCCGGTCGTGATGGCCTCCTCGGCGGGCACTCGCTCGGCTGCAAGGCGACACAATTCGGCGAGAATCTGCTGCGGTCCATCCGGAGAAAAGGGTTCAGTCATCATTCGCTCTCATGAGTTCTCATCGCGACATTGCCGTTCGGCTGCGTCCAGCACCTCGGACAACCGGTGGATGGCGTCGATCATCGTTTTCATCCGCGGCTCGATCGGTTCCACGTAGGTTTCCAGGAAACGGGCGTAGGCCTCGTCGCTCCAGGCCTCGCCGATGTCGGCCGTCTTGGTTTTCAGCGTCTCCAAGGCTAATTCTAGCTTGGCCGCTCCCCCCGTCAGGTCCCAAAGCCTCATGGAGAGCCCCCTTCCGATTCTGCCGGGCTGTTCGTATCGGGATTGACGGCCACGGGTAGGGTGGTTTTTGGCCCGCCGCTAAAATCAGGTTCCTCGGCGGCCGCCTCGGAAAACGCGCCCGGCACGGCTTGCTCGGCGCCGGGCGGGCTAAAGCCCACTCGACTTGAAGCGTTCAGGGCCAGATACTCCTCCAGGTTGTCCATCATGCGGTGCAAGGCCGCCAGGGCCTTGGGGCCCTCCGATTCCAGCCAACTGGTCAGCGGCGTCCGCGCCCCCCGGTATTCGTCTACCGCATGATCGATCGCCCGGGCGCAATGTCGGACCGCCTCGACTTTCTCTTGGGCGGTCTCCAGTCGCTGCTTGGCTCGGGCCAGGGCCTTCTTTTCGTCGATGCAAGCTGGGTCGTGTTCGCCGATGCGGCGAGCCGTCATTGCTTGCTGGAGTTGTACGCGGGCTTCGGTGATGCGTTCCCAGCCGCGGCGGACCTGGTGGTTCCAATGATCGTGGCGATCGTGATGGATCCACTCCAGGGCGCGGCGGACTTCCATGTCAAGGTTCTCCAAGGCCGCAATCGCCTCGTTGCGAAAGGCGTCGACCGCGGCGGCCATCTCCTGCACGGCATCGATTCTGGTGAGGCGGGCTCGACCCATGATTGCTGCCTGTTATCGCTGCTGGAGATACTCTTCGATGATTTCGGCCTTGCGATTCAGATAAGGAACGTGGTGCTCGATGACCTCGACGAAGCGGGCGAGGGTCCGTATGTGTTGCTCGAACTCTTCGGCAAATTTCTTTTGTTCCTGGTCCCGCCAGGTGCGTTCCAGGGCCGACATCTGCGCTCCCAGCGAGGTCACGCGGTCCTGGATCTCGCTACTGAATTTCCTCAGATTCTGGGCGAACCGCCGCAGTTCTTCCGGGTCGACAATGGCTTGTGGCATGGAATCTCCCTCGCTGGCCTCCGTAAAGCGGAATTGGTTCCGTTGGAACGGATTGAAATCCGTTCTACGAAGAAGTCGCAGTGCTTCGGCGACGGCGGGCGGTTCCGGCGCCCCCACCATGGTGTGGATTGTAAAGCGCGGGCGGGAAGTTGTCAAATCAAGAAGAAGCAGGGTGGGTCGACGGCGCATAGCACCGACGCATCTCCGCGCAACCGGGGACAAGCCGCGTCACACCCGTAGGGCGGGTGTTTTCGGATGGGCCAATTCAACGAACTTGGCGAGTTTTGCCTGGAGCATCTCGGGGTCGAACGGCTTGACCAGGTAATCGGTGACGCCGGCCCGAATAGCTTCGATCACCCGTTCTTTCTCCGCTTCGCCGGATACCATCAGGAGCGGCATCGTGCCGTGGGTCTTGCGAATTTCGCGGACGATTTCCACGCCGCTCTTGCCCGGCATCTGCCAATCGATAATCACGCCGTCGTAGTGATTGCATTTAAGCAAAGCCCGGGCCTTGTTGCCGTCTTCGCCTTCGCTAACGTCAATGTCTTCGATGCCCTTCAACTTGCTAACCACGATCTTGCGGCAAATCGGGTCATCGTCGACAACTAGGATTTTCATGAGTCTTCTCCGCCGGAAACAACAGCAATTCGTACCGTCGTGGTGCCTATTGAAACCATATCTTATTTCGCCGGGGTTGTTCTGGTTTTCCGTGGTTGCCGACTGGATCCCGTCCTTTTATTCGGCAGGACTGACGCAAACGGAACCAGCAGGAACACTCTTGCGAGGTCTTGGGCCGACTGCTATCGTGAAGTTTGGTCTTTCATCGCTCAGGCCGTTGGAGAACGGATCGTGGCAGCAGGGATTCCCGTCAACTACCGGGAAAATATTTGGCTGAAACCTTTCTTTCGCCTCCTCGGCGTGCTCGCGCTAATGGGGGGAATTGCCCTGGTGGCGTTTGTCCCGGATGGTGGTCTACCGGGCGTTATCGTCGCTGGCGTAGCTGTTTGTCTGCTGGTCGTCAACGAGGTCCGCGCGGTCCGGCAAAAGGCGGCCGAACGCTCGGTGATCGATACCGGCAGCGGCTTCCGCTGGCTCGGCGGTCCCGCAGACATCGAGGTGCAGGACTCCCAGGTGGTTGCCGAGCGCATCAAGCGGACGTCGAAGTTTTCCGCCGGCATTTTCCAGGGAGTCGTCCGCCGTTTCGAGGTTTGGACGGCCGACAGTGACCAGCCGATGTGCATGACGAATCGCATGCCCGTCAACGGCGCCGATCCTCTGGCCGCACTTATTGTCCGCGTGATCGAAGACCTGAAGCAACGGACTGCCGCGGGCCTGGCCGGCGGCGCCGTGCTGGAAGGCGACGGCTGGAGACTCGCCGCCATGCAACTGCAAATTACCCGCGGGCGAACCGTGGAAAGCCTGCCCTTTGCCGAAATCGACAAGGTGGCGGTCTTCGACGGCAAGATCTGTCTTTGGCGGCGGGGGCAGGACGAGCCGGCCGCGAGGATCCGACCCGATTCCAAGAATGCCTCGGTGCTGGCGGCGCTGCTGACCGAGTGGATCGAACATCAACGCGAAGGCGGGCACCGTGTACCCGTGGCCGGCGGTTCGTCCGAGGCAACTGCCGGTGCATCCGGAATGGGCCGCCTGCTGTTCGAACGATGCAGAAGTGACGGTTCTTGGCTGGGCGTCGGGCTTGCCGTCGGTGGCGGCGTGGCGGGCGTGGTCTTGCTTTTCGGACGCCACCCGCACGTCCTGGCCATAATCCTGCTGGCCGCGGCCGCGGCGTCGTTGGTGTTGGGCATGGCCTTTGGACGCTACCGTTTCCGCTGCTATGAATTGGGGCTGACTCGCCGCCGCGGCCGCGACGAGTTTCGCCTGCTGTATGACGAAATCATGGAATTCACCTATTCCGCCACGCGCATGTTCTACAAGGGCGCCTATACGGGAACCCAGTTGAGTTTGACCTTCCGTGCCCCGCGGGGAACGATCCGCTATTCGGCGAAGGTGCAGAACTTGGACGCCGATCTTGACGAACTTCGCGACCACATTGCCAAGATGATTGCCAGTCGCATGCTTGGCGAGTTGCGAGCCGGCCGCACCGTGCCCTGGATGGGCGACGTGGCGTTCCTGCCCCAGGGCTTGCAGTTCCGGCGGTCGAAGTTGTTGGGCCTTGCCAGTGGCCCGGTCGAGGTCTTGCCCTACGAGCAGATTCGCGGTGTGAATCTCAACCAAGGCGTGTTCTCTCTTTTTAGCAAGGCGGAAGCCAAGGCCGTGATCACCAGGCCGGTCAACTCCGCGAATTTCTTCCCGGGATATGCTGTCATTTTGAAATTGCTGGATGTCGGCGGGCAGGGTTCTGCTGAAGGAGGAGCGGTGGCGGGGAAGTGAGAATGACTTCGATAGTGACTCGGTACTCGGTACTCAGTACTCAGTACTCAAAACATCCCCAACTCGTCCCGCGCGTCTTCGGTCATCATCTCGGGCGACCAGGGCGGAGTGAGCGTGACTTCGACCTTCACTTCGCCGGCGCCGGCCAAAGCCATCAGGGCATCGCGGACGTCGGCCACCAACTGAGGGCCGTAAGGGCAGGCCGGCGTGGTCATTGTCATCATCACGCCCAAGTTCGTCTTCTCGCCCGCGTCCTCCACGGCAACCCCGTAGATCAAGCCCAGATCGACCACGTTGACCATCAATTCCGGGTCGCGGACCTGCTTCAACGCCGAATAAACGCTCTCTTCTTGGATTGGCATGGTGAATCTCCGGTAATCGAACGAGCGGACGGCACACGGCGTGTGCCTGCTACTTTGGGCGGACGGCACAACCGACCACGACCATGGGTTCATGGTGCCCGACATGGTGCCCGGTGCCTGCTACTTTATCCCCACACGTACTTCTTTTTCGGCCGGTCGACGATCTTCACGAACACCTCGTCGCCTTCGACCTTGACCTTGGTGCGAGGCGTGCCGCTCGTGGCGGGCATGCACAGCACGCGGCCATCACGAATGTCGAACTTCGCGCCGTGCCGCGGACAGGCAATGGTAAGACCTTCGAGGGTTCCTTCGCCCAATGGGCCGCCGTCGTGGGTGCAGAGGTCGTCCAAGGCATAAAACTGTCCCTCGACGTGGAAGAGCACGATGTAGCGCTCGCCAAGGTCGAAAATCTGCTTGCCGGGATCGGCAACATCGCCGACCTTGCAGACCCGCACGAAATCACTCATATTCCCGCACCCTTCGCCCGATCGCCCCGCCCAACGCCTCGCGGACGCTTTCCACCGTGATCCGATCGAAGACCTGCTGGAAGAAACCGGACACGATCATGCGGATCGCTTCCTTGCGCGTGAGACCGCGGGCCTGGGCATAAAACACCTGCTCATCGTCCACGCGTCCGGCCGTGGCCCCGTGCGAGCATTTCACGTCGTCGGCCTCGATCTCCAAGCCGGGGATCGAATCGGCCCGGGCCGATTCGCTGAGGATCAAATTGTCGTCGCGCTGGTAGCCGTCGGTCTTCTGGGCATCGCGATCGACCTTGATCATGCCCCGCCAGACGATGCGGGACTCGCCCTGCAACGCGCCCTTGTAGAGCAGGTCGCTGGTGCAATGCGGCGCCTCGTGATGCTGGAGCGTGTGATAGGACAGGTGCTGCGTGCCGTCGGTGAACATCGCCCCGTTGACCTGGGCATGGGCCCCTTCGCCGACCAAGGCCACATGCTGATTGACTTTGGCCAGGCGGCTGCCCAGGGCGCCGATGGTCCATTGCAGCGAGGCATCGCGGCCGACCAGGGCCTTGTGATGGGCGAAGTGCCAGACGCCGCTGCCCCAATTCTGCAAGTTGACGTAACGCAACCGCGCGCCGGGGCCAACAAGGATCTCCACCGCGCCGCAGTGCAAGCCCGCGGCGGTCGGACCGATGCTGGCAGTCTCGGCCAGCAGCGTGGCCTCGGAACCTTCTTCCAAGACGATCAAGGCGTGACCGAAATCGCTTTGCCCGGCCGATAAGGCCGAAAACGTATGCAGCGGCCGGTCGATCACCACGCCCTTGGGCACGTACAGAATCATCCCGCCCGACCAGCAGGCGGCGTGCAGCGCGGAGAACTTATCGTACAGCGGGTCCACGGCGCGAGTAAATAGATACGGCTCGATGCGCGCGCCGTGGTGCTGCACCAACTCGTCGAGGCTGCCGAACAGCACACCCCGCGCCGCCAGATCCGTGTCCAGCCGGCTTTCATAGGGGCAACTGTCGACGGCCGACACATTCCCCGCCAGGTCGACACCCGCGGTCAGCAGCGACGGCGGGAGCAGGGAACTTGCGGGGCACTCGCGCAGCGGGTCGGGGAGCTTGAAAGAGGGGGAAGCGAGGCCATTGCGCGGCACCCATCATGCCTAGCCCGGCAACGCCGGGCTTTAGGCATGCCACCCCGCTTTCTGGCTCCCTGCTCCCTGCTTCCTGCTCCCCGCTCCACGCTCTGGGCAGCGGGAACTTGTCGAAACGGAAGCGACGAATGTCTGTCCGCCGCCATTCTTCCTGCTGTAGCCCCGGCGGCAGGTCGTGCGGCAGAGGCAGGTCCTGGAACGCCTTCCAGGCATTCCGCCTCAGATCGGTCAGCCAGCGCGGCTCCAACCGCGAAGAAAGAAAGGCCTCGAATGCCTCTTGGGTAATTCCGGTGGTTGCGGCTTCGATCATGCTATCCGACGGTTCCCTCCATTTGCAGCTCGATCAGGCGATTCATTTCCACCGCGTATTCCATCGGCAACTCTTTGACCAAGGGCTCGATGAACCCACTGACGATCATCGTCGAGGCCTCGGCCTCGCTCAGCCCGCGGCTGGCCAGATAGAACAGTTGCTCCTCGCCGATCCGCGACACGCTGGCCTCGTGGCCGACGTTTACGTCCTGCTCTTCGATCTCGAGATAGGGATAGGTATCGCTGCGGCTTTGGGGATCGAGGATCAAGGCGTCACAGACGACACTGGATTTCGACTTCTTGGCCCCCGGCATGATCTTGCACAGGCCGCGATAGCTGGCCCGGCCGCCGTTCTTGGAGATCGACTTCGAGACGATGCGGCTGGATGTATGCGGGGCGCAGTGGACCACCTTGGCGCCGGCGTCCTGGTGCTGGCCGGCGGAAGCAAAGGCCACGGAAAGCACTTCGCCGCGGGCGCCCGGTTCCATCATGTAAATCGACGGATACTTCATCGTCAAGCGGCTGCCGAGGTTGCCGTCGACCCACTCGACGAGCGAATCGCCGTAGGCAATGGCCCGCTTGGTCACCAGGTTGTAAATGTTGTTGGCCCAGTTCTGGATCGTCGTATAGCGGACGCGGGCGCCGCGCTTGGCAATTACTTCGACCACGGCCGAGTGCAGGCTTTCGGTACTGTACATGGGGGCCGTGCAGCCTTCCACGTAATGTACCTGGGCGCCCTCGTCGACGATGATCAGCGTTCGCTCGAACTGGCCCATGTTGGCGGCGTTGATGCGGAAATAGGCCTGCAAGGGAAAGGCGACTTTTACGCCCTTCGGCACATAGACGAACGATCCGCCCGACCAGACGGCCGAGTTCAAAGCGGCGAATTTATTGTCGCTCGGCGGAATGATCGTGCTGAAATACTCGCGCAACAGGTCCGGATGCTCGCGCACCGCCGTGTCGGTGTCGGTGAAGATCACCCCGAGTTTGGCCATGTCCTCGCGAAGCGAGCCGTAGACGACCTCGCTTTCATACTGGGCCTTCACGCCGGAGAGGAATTTCTTCTCGGCGTCGGGGATCCCCAGCTTGTCGAACGTGTTCTTGATTTCCGCCGGCACGTCTTCCCAGGAATGGCTCTGGCCGTCGGTGGGCTTGAGGTAGTAGAACACGTCCTGGAAATTGATGTTGATCCGCCCGCCCCAGAGCGGCATCGGCTTGGAATTGAAAATCTCCAGGCTCTTGAGGCGGAACTCCCGCATCCATGGCGGCTCGCCCTTCATCGCCGAGATTTCCTCGACGATCTGCCGGTCCAGTCCCTTGCGGGCCTTGAACACATAGTGCTCATCGTTGCGGAAATCGTACTTATTGATTTCGCCCAGGAAATCTTCCTGGCGGGTTTTAGTGTCCGTTGCCATCGATCTGTCGAAACACCGGTCGAGGCCTGTAAAAGCCGGCGGGGTTTCGCCTCCTAATAGGGTGAAAAAATCCGATTTGGTGCTTTGGTTCAGCCTGCACTCGCCGCGACCGCCATGGCAGCTTCGTCGACCTCGGCCTCGGGATGGGCGGCACGCACGCGGTCATAGCCCTGCTTGTGCAATTCCGCGGCCAGTTCCGGCCCGCCCGACTCCACGATCCGGCCGCCGAGCATCACGTGCGTGAATTGTGGCTGGTTGTACTCCAATAGTTGTTCGTGGTGCGTGATGATGAGGATTCCCATTTCGTGGCCGCCGATCTGCGCGATGCTCAGGCTGGCCAGTCGCACGGCGTCGACGTCCAGACCGCTGTCGGTCTCGTCCAAGACGGCGAACTTCGGCCGCAGCATGGCCATCTGCAAGATTTCGGCCCGCTTCGACTCGCCACCGGAAAAACCGTCGTTGACGTAACGGCGGGCGAACTCCTGGTCGACCCGCAGGCTGTCCATCTTTTCGCGCAACTCCTTGCGGAACTCGCGCATGGGGATCAGTTCTTCGCCTTCCTTGCGATTCGGCCGGCGGACGTTGGTCACGGCGTGGCGGAGGAAGTCGGCCATCTTCACGCCAGGAATCGCCACCGGCCGCTGGAAGGCCAGGAACAAGCCGGCCCGGGCCCGCTCGTGCGGCTCCATGGCCAGCAGGTCGGCGCCGTTCAAGGTAATACTTCCGGCGGTGACTTCATAGCCCGGGTGTCCCATGATGGCAAAGCCCAGCGTGCTCTTGCCCGAGCCGTTGGGACCCATCAGGGCGTGGATTTCGCCGCGGTGAATCGCCAGGCTGACTCCTTTCAAGATCGGCTTGCCGGCCACTTGGACGTGCAAATCGCTGATCGCCAAAACGTCGCTCATGTCTCGCTTTTCTTCCCCTGTGTCGCTTGTGAACTCTGTGCTTTGAATTGTTGTTGATGAAATACCAACGGCGTTTCTTCCGCGTTGACGTAGCCCGAATGGTGCGGCAGCGGCAACTCATCGGGCGTTTTGACGCCGGGACCAAACCAGCGGCTCCAAAACCCGCCTTGTGGCGTAGCCGTTCCGCCTGCGACGCCTTCGTAGCCTAGGCTTCCAGTCTGCGCCGAGTCCTCCCGCGGACGTGTAATCTTTTGCCCCATGATCTTGTCCTGGAGCCGCATCAGGCCTTCCAGCAGCGACTCCGGTCGTGGCGGGCAGCCCGGTACGTACACGTCGACCGGCACGAACAAGTCGATTCCCGGAACGATGTTGTATCCAAACTCGTAGTAAGGCCCGCCGCCGATCGTGCAGCCGCCCATGGCGATCACGTACTTCGGATCGGGCATTTGTTCCCAAAGCCGCCGTACGCGACTCGCCATCTTGTAGTTCACCGTGCCGGCTACGATCATCAGGTCCGACTGTCTTGGGCTGGCCCGAAAGGCCCCGGCGCCGAAGCGATCGAGATCGTATCGGCCGGCCCCCGTACACATCATTTCGATGGCACAGCAGGCGATGCCGAAGGTCATCGGCCAAAGGCTGCCTTGGCGTGACCAATTGATGGCCTGCTCCAGCGAGGTGGTCATTACGTTGGGGTCGAATCGTCCTTCAATCCAAGGCTGAGTCATGCATCCGTTCCTGATTGCGTAAATGTCCCCTCTCCGGGCACCATTCGCAGCAATGGTTGCGGGAGACGGGCAGGGGGTGAGGGAAGCAAACCCGCCAGTATACCCTTTCACGAGTTCCTTTCAAAGATTAAGGATGAAGGCGGAAGGATGAATGTACCCACAATACCTGAGTACTGGCTCCTTCCCTTCTGCTCCGCCGCTCACCCCTCCTTCACCCTTCATCCTTCCGCCTTCATCCCTGCTCCCTGCTCCGTGCTTTCGAATCGGCAGTCACCCCCTCCGTGTAACCGGCATTGCGTTAGCTCCAACTCATTACCGATAAGTTCAGAGAACATCATTTTCTCCATCATGCAGATGTTGTTGTCCTCTTCGGCCAGATTCGGATAAGGGCAGGCATGGGCCGTCAGAGTGGAGTGGTTGTCTGTTGACCCAACCGTAGTAGGGATTCGCCGCTGGTTGAGCAGCTCGGATAACGACTCGAGTCTTTCGGCGGGTGTGTTGCCCTGAATTTGCGCGGCATAGCCCGCAGCCAGGGCCCGCGAAATCCGTCGTAGTACATCGCGGCTGAGGTTTTCGTCACCCGTGGTGCGAATCTCTCGCCAGAGGGTCAGGGCCAGATCGGTGAAATTCGAGCCCGTTTGACGCAACCCCTTGTCAGTAAGGGAGTAACGGTGTTTTGGACGACCGCGGCCTGCGCGAATCGCCTCGCGCTCGATCATCGACTGGCCCATTAGCCGAGTCAGTCGCTGACGCACGGCCGTCGCCGTGACTTCCATTGCATCCGCCAGTTCGGTGACGCTCAAGGGACCGGCAATGCGAATCAAGTCCATCAGGTCAGCATCGGAATTGGGGGCTTCCACGCTCATGGTTATCCCGTCCTCAACCCTAAGAAAGCCTCTCCAGGACACCCCGCACCGTGCGACAAGTACGGCGGGCGGCCCGCTCCTGGAGTGGCTCTCCGCAAAATGAAATTACCAACTCTGTATTTATCCTACACCGCTCTGTTAATTTTAGCAAGGGTTCTTGTTAAAAAATGCATCGTCTTCTATCCGCCGACCGCTGCGCAGTGCCCGCCAGCCGCGGCACCGGCGCCCTTCCGCAGTTGCCTGCCGCGGCACCCACTCCGGCATGCGTGGCCCGCCGCACGGACACGGGCCGCCCAGATCAAAATGGGACGATTGAAGGCCTCTGCCCACGTTTTCCGCCACGTTCTACCGCGGACGGTACAGCCGGTTTCCACCACAGGAGGTGGCTGCCGAGTCGAAAACCCCGCAGAAACCGTGGGTTGCCGCTCTTCGGAGTGTGTGTAATCTTCCATGCGCGTGGTTACGGCCTGTCCCGTTTCGTCGGTCGATGTTTTTTCCCGGCCGGGCCATTTCCTCTCGTCCGCCGAATCCACCTCTTGCCGTTCCGGCAAGCCCCTTTCTTCCGGCGGATTTTGTCGCCCTTGGTCGCCCGGCTGTACGACGGACTCGCGCTGCGGGTTTCGTCCGTCCCAGGATTAAGATATGGTACCGAAATGACGACAAAATAGATAATCTGGGAAGGCCGGGAAGTCTTCCGCATTACATGGCTCTTTCCATAAAGAGGAATCCAATGTCGGTTTTGCAGCACCCTCAGGATTTGGGCGCGTGGCGGCTGGAGAGCGACCTTGCTTCGTTGGCCTGCCAAGCGGCGATCGAGTTGGACAATCTTATTCTTGGTCGTCCCACCGCGTTCGACTCCGCGCGCTGCCTTGTGTCCGCAATCACCGAATCCGTTCGGGAAAGTCCGAAGTCGACCCCAGCCAGTTCGTTGGAATGCGCAAGCCGATGGTCGGCAAGATCAAGCCCGACGACTTTGCGCAGGCTATCATCCATGTGACCCTGGTGTAAATCGTCTTTGGTAATGCCTCGCCAAGCTTCGATCAAGGCCGTTCTGGCAGTTCTTCACGCGGGAAGCAGTTCTCCACCACGGCAAAGAACTCGGCGGGTGTCGCAACCTTGCCGACGGTGGCCCGGAATACTCTTGCGCCTGGGCGACCGTTGGCGTAGCAGCAGGCAAATTTTCGCATGAGCACCGTGGCTTGTTGTGGGCCAAATTGCGCGGTCAGGAGGCCGAAGTGCTCGATCAGCATTTGACGTTGTTCAACCAGGCTGGGATCCGGTGGGATCGGCTCGCCGCGGAGCGCGGCTTGGGCCTGGCGGAAAAGCCAGGGTCGATTGAGCGCGGCCCGGCCGATCATCACTCCGTCGATATCGTAGCGGCGGAAAGCCTCGACGACGGCCTGAGGCGTGGTGATGTCGCCGTTGCCAATCAAGGGAATGCGGACCAGATACGGCTTGATGCGCGAAATCTCGTCCCAATCCGCCGATCCGCGGAACATGTCGGCAGCCGTGCGGCCGTGGACCGTCAGCGCGGCCCCGCCGGCATCTTCGACCGCCTGGGCTACGTCGCAGGCGTTGATCGTGTCGCGACACGCGCCGAGGCGGATTTTGGCCGTTACCGGCGTCGGAGCACAGGCCTTGGCCACGGCCGCCACGATCTGGCCCACGCGGTCGGGATAACGTAGCAGATACGATCCGCTCTGGGCCTTTTCGGTCACGTCAAGGACCGGACAGCCGAAATTGATATCCACCACGCTGACGTGAAACTCCCGGGCCAGCCGCCGGCCAACCTCCGCCATGAGCAAGGGATTATTGTCCCAAATCTGCGCTGCCAGCGGGCGAGGTTCATCCAGAACGCCCCACAACCGCTCGGGTGGACGCTCGTAACGGGAATCGATCTCCAAGAATCCCCGGGCGCTGAACATCTCTGTGGCCGGCAAGCCAACTCCGCCGTGGCTCCGCACGACTTGCCGGAAGGCATAGTTGGTAAAGCCGGCCATGGGCGCCTGAAGCAGCGGCGGATCGATGACCAGTGGGCCAATTTCCAGCGGACGAACCATAGGAGCGGGGAGCGGGGAGCGGGGAGCGGGGAGCGGGGAGCGGGGAGCAGGGAGCAGGGAGCAGGGAGCGGGGAGCCAATTTTCAGCATCGACCCTCGCTTGCGGTTTAGCGATTTGGATTCTTGCCTGCGGGAGCGAATCGCCAATTTTTGGGCGATTGCTGTTCGCTCCCCGCTCCCCGCTCCCCGCTCTCAACTCCCAATACCGCGACCAACTTTTCAGCCTCGGTATTCATGGGAAGGGTAGCAATCGCGTACTCGGCTATAGCTTGATTATATTCGGTCACACCCCGCAGAAAAGCAGAAGTCTCGCGAGCCTGAACCTCGATTCCCGCGAGCACCCGATCGACGGAGGACCGGCTGGCGAGGAAATCGGTGGTCGCCGCCGTCCGCGAAGAATCGGCCTCGACTACCGCGGCAGCCTGGTTGATGATCGCTTGCTCCCGCTGCGGAATCGTTGCTTCCAGTCGCCGCAGGGACCAGGAGCGATCGGATCGCGAAGCAGGCAGCGGCAGCCGGCCGACGAAAGGAATTGAAGATGGCTGTGGGAGGCCCTTCTCGGCCCCAAAACCGACAAGGCCCGCAAGTTCGAATTGGGCCGCGGTCGAGTCGGCCTCAGTATCGGCTCGTTCGGCCTCGACGGCCAAGCGGGCCCTGCGAAGTTTCAACATCGCTGTCGGTGACGGCGGATTTTCGGCGGAAAGCGTCGGTCCGAGGGCATCCAGCCAGTGGGCTTGTTCAACGAAACTCTGATACTGGGCTGCTATTTGCCGGGTGTTCCAATAGGCATCGGTTGCCTTCGCCCGGTTGTTCGCCGGTGTGGTTCGCAGGCAATCGATCAGACGTAGCGTGGGAGCAGAGAGCGGGGAGCGAGGAGCGGGGAGCGGGGAGCGGGGAGTGCCGTACAAACTGGTTGTGAGTTTGGCGGTTCGCTCGGCCGGCGTCAAGCTGGTCAACCCTGGGTACGTTTCCAGTGCGGATGCCTGCGGAGGGCCGCTTGTGTTGGGCCGACTCCCCGCTCCCCGCTCCCCGCTCCCTGCCCCTTGCGCGGAAGCCTGGGGCGGACCGTTTTCGCCAATCGGCTTCTGGCTGGAGTGGGTCGTGGGGCCGGCCGGCTTTTCTGGGACGAGTGGGATGGCCGATTCCTGCGGAGGGGCCAATCGGGGTTCCTGTGGGTCATCATTCGGCGACGGATTGGAAGGCGCGAACGCGGGCGACGCAGGCAGGACACCGACGCTACCCGGCGAATCGTCGGGAACGGTACGGAGCCCGTTCCCTACAGGAGCAGACGAGGCGCCCGGCCGCACCGCGCGGGTCGGCCAGTTCGACCCAGGCGGGACGACTGGCTGCTGATAGGTTGCGGGTAGTGTGGCCGTGGTGGGCAGTGGCGTTACCGCATTCCTCGCTTGCGCGTCGGGCTTCAACTTGATGAGCGTGCCGACGAGGAGTTCCGGTGTCGTTTGCGGTGAAACGACCACGAGCGCATAATCGGCGATCTCGTGGTTATAACGACAAACGGCGGCCAGAAAAGCCCGTTGCTGCCGGTCCATGGCATCCAGGGCGACGAGAACGCCGGCCAGATGGTCCTGGCCGCTGGTCTGGAGTTCGATGGCTGCGTCCAAGGCGTCTTCGGCCGCCAAGAGGGCGGCGGCGTGACTCTCGACCGCTCGGGTGCGAAGCGGCAGCGTTTGGTCGAGCATTCGGGCACGTAGCGGGGCGGTCTTCCCGGCAAACAATTCAGCGAACAACGTGCGATAGGGGCCAACCAGCGGTTGATCGGCGGGCAAGGGCAGGGGAGTACCGGGAACGAGGGACAGAATCTCCGCCAGATCATGTTGGGCAGTCGTAAGCTGTACTTCGGCTTCTCGCAGTCGTGCTTCGGCAATCGCCCGAGCGGTCCGCAGATCGGCCGCTTCGCCATTTCCCGCCCGCAGCGGGGCTAGACGCTGCTGGCGCTCGTGAGCAAAATGATATTCGCCCATGGCCTCTGCCAGCCTCCAATAAGCGTGAACTGCCTCGATTTGCCGCGGTCGTTCTGGCACTGTCGCGACGACCGACACCAGTGAAACCGGCCGGCCGCTAATCGTGTTGCCCGGCGGCAGGGCAAGGGCGTCGGCCACCAGTTGGGGAGTCGTCACTCGTGTCGGCGTGGCCGGTGCATTAGTTGAGGGGATGGCATTGCGTCCTACGACCACGGGCAAAGCCGGTTCGCGAATCGATGCACCGCCATTGGCAGGGGTTCCCGGAAAGGTTACGGCCGGAATCGCTGGCCCGTGTTGAATAGCCGTGGGCGGAGCCACCATTACGGCCGCGGAAGGATCGCCGCCAATCTGGCCGACCAGTAGTGAACTTAACAGCCATGAGTAAAGGGGCATCGAAGGAACTCCGTAAGGGAAATTTACGATTTTTCGGGTAGCCTCGAAACCATCAGCCTGCCATTTTTCCGCAGCGAAGTCAATCCTGATCAGCGGCCGTAGGGGAATGGTGTTAGGTTCTTGCTGGATGAAGTGACACCCCTTCGGGGCAGGCAAACCAAGCCGGAAAACCAAGAATCCGGCGTGGAAAGCGATTCAAGAGAATCTGGCGTCAATACGTGATGTGTGTTACAATTTGCCCATTCCTGAGCTTTTGAGCAGTAGGCCGGGCTTTCGCCCGCCCAACAATTGCCCACCTTCCGTACGCAGCCCCGGAATAGCCGAAGAAAAGGAGATGGATGTGATTCGAGGACGTTACGGCTTACTCATCGCCGGAGTCGTGATTGCGATGTTGAGTGTGGCGGCGGGGGCCGGATTCTTGATGGTCTATGTTCCCCTGCCCGATCCGGCAGTCGCGACTCGGCAGGAGTTGTTTCGCTGGTTGGTGCTTCGCGACCTGAGCCAGGAATCGATGGAGATTCGGCAGAAGATTCTCAGCCGCGTCGATATCGAGTTCAAAGATGCCGACGATTTGGGCTCGACGATCCAGAATATGGACGATTCCCGACGCCGGATGCTCTGGCACAACATCACCGTACTCCTGGAACCCTGGTTGCTCGACAAAGTCGAACAGTACTCGCAGTTGCCTGTTGCCCAACAGATTGACTATATCGATCGCTTCCTGGATCGCGCCGAACTGTGGAACAAGATCGGGACGGCCTGCTTGAAGAAAAGTGCGAAGCAAGGGCCCAAAAGCGGTTCCTCGGCAAGTCAATTGATCATGGAGCAGATCGAGCAGTGCAGTAATCACGCCCCGCCCGAGCAGCGCCGGCGAATCGGGGCATTCATGACAGCAGTGCAAGCTCGGTGGCTGTGGCGACAGTTGCCCTCCTTCAAGTCGATATGTCCGTCCTTTGGAGTGCGGTAATTCAGTACCGCTTTGTTTTGCCGCCGACCCGGAGTACCAGGTGCCCCGGCTTTGGCTGGTTCTCTTGAAAGCCTCGCAAAACTCAGTAGAAAGCGGCGACGACCACGACCATGGGTACATGGTGCCCGACATGGTGCCCGCGCGGCACTCCAAATTCGCCGCTAGCGAGGCTTACGGCGAGACCGGTCGACGGGGTCTTCTCGGTCGAAACGATCATCCTCAAGAGAGTCGTTGAAATGCAAAATTGCCACATCGCGACGCAAATGCTCGGCCAAAATATCGAGCTTCTCGCGCGTACCCGGCATCGCGTCAGAGGCTTCCAACTCGTTGTAATCGACCGTATGCGGTTGGAAATCCCAAAGCCCCCTTTTCACCGCTTCCAAGATGGAGTTTGCCACGGCCGTTCTCCTTCGTTTCCGAGATTTAACAACAAGCCCCAAGTATCCCCAATTACGCCCCGATGTCAATCACCATGCCATTAAATTCGTGACGTTTTAGTCGTTCCAATCTGTGCAAACCGGCCACGAACATGTAGACTCTACGTATTGTATGCATGGCGGCAAGATTGCGGTTGCGGGAATTGTTGTGTTGGGAAAGGACAGCGTGGACTACGAAAGTATCACAACGGATAGCCAGCTAGGCGAGCTTTGCCAGCAACTTGCCGCGTGTCCGTGGATTGCGCTGGACACGGAATTCGTCTCCGAGAATACCTATCGGCCCGAACTCTGCCTGATCCAGGTCAGTACGCCCCGGCATCTGGCGATGATCGACGTGATGGTCGTGCATGACGTTCGGCCGTTTTGGGAGGTGGTCGTCGATGGCGACCACGAGACCATCGTGCATGCCGCCGCGGTGAAATGGAGTTCTGTCTCCTGGCCGTCGATCGGTTGCCGAAGAATCTCTTCGACGTGCAGCTTGCCGCCGGCCTGGCGGGCATCGAGTACCCGGCCGGTTACGCAACGCTCGTTTACAAACTCTTGGGCGAATCGTCGCAGAAGCAGGAAACCCGGACTGACTGGCGGAAGCGGCCGCTCTCCAAGCGGCAAATCGACTATGCCGTGCAAGACGTTTACTATCTCGGGCTGATTCGCGACCGCGTTCATGCCCGGTTGGAAGAGTTGGGCCGGCTTTCGTGGATGAAGGAAGAGACCGCGGCTTGGTGCGAAGAGCTTTGCCGGGCGACGTTCGAGCGAGCGCTGGCGGCGGGTTTCGGGCAACTCGGGCCTCGACCAGCGGAGCCTGGCGATTGTGCATGAACTATGGAAGTGGCGCGAAGGCGTGGCGCAGCATCGCGATCAGCCCGCGCGGCGCGTGCTCCGCGACGACCTGATCATCGAGCTTGCCAAGCGGCAGACGGCCGACGTGAAGCGGATTCGCGCCGTGCGCGGCATGGAACGCGGCGACCTCTTGCGCAAGATCGACGACATTGCCGCTTGTATTCAGCGGGCCTTGGCCTTGCCCGCCGATGAATGTCCGCTCCGCGCGCCGCGGGAGGCGACGCCGCAGCTTTCCGTCCTCGGGCAGTTTCTCTTCGCGGCCTTGGGCAGCGTCTGTCGCCAGGCCCATCTGGCCCCGAACCTCGTGGGCGGACCCAACGACATCCGCGATTGGATCGCCTGGCGGCTGGCGGCGCCCGCAGGCGGATACGCCGAGTCTTCGCGGCGGCCCAGGCTGGCCAGCGGCTGGCGGGCCGAATTCGTGGGCCGGTTGTTCGACGATCTGCTTTCCGGCAAGACCTCGGTCCGCATCGGCGACCCGGCATTGGAGTTCCCGCTGATTTTGGAGGGGTGAGTATCCGACAACTCCACACCACCCCATTGACAACACCCTGCTTGGCCGCGAAAATATGGTAAGGTTTGACCGCAATTTGGTGGTTGAATACCTGTTACACCACTCAGGACTATGACGATTTTCAGGAGCGGTAGCCCATGCCCCGTGACCTATTTAGTTTCTGTTGCGGAAGCGGCGCGAGCTAATTTCGCAAGGTGGCCTTGACGAAAAAAGACGCACCCTTATCCTCATGGTTTATTGTTTCACGAAAGACCAGAGGAGGATAAAGATGCGTCGGAAAAAGGAAGCCGTGCTCAGTTTTGAATCGAAGGATGACGGGTTGCCCAAGGTCGTACGTGATTATCGTGCCCGATATCGGGCCATTAGTCAAGTGCTGGACGCCAAATCCGACATCCTTTCGGCGGTGCATGCGGATCTGCAGAAGCTGTCCCAGGGTGGCAAGGAGGGCCGCGAAGGCGATTACACATCGGAGAACATCCTGCGGGCCCTCGTTGTGCAGCACCTCGAAGGACTGCCCTTCCGCGATGTGATCATCCGCATCGGCAGCGATCCGTTTCTACAGGACTTCCTGCGGATGCGGAAGAAGGCCGTGATGGACTTCACCTTCCTCGACAAGTGCTTTCTGGCCATCCGTCCCCAGACTTGGAAACGGGTCAACGAATTGCTGGGCCAGTACGGCGTTGCCCAGGGAGCGGTGAGCACGCAGGTCATTCGTACCGACACCACTGCCGTGGAATCGAATATCCATTATCCCACGGACTCGTCGCTTCTCTGGGACACCTGGCGGGTGGCATCGCGGCTGTTGAAACGGGCAAGAGAGATTGCCCCGGAGAGTTGCCCGCACCGCTTCCATGACCGTAAGATCAAGCGGCTGCACCTTTACATTACCCGCTACATGCCCAGCAAGTCGAAGTCTCGCCAGCGGAAGGTGAAGAGTTCCTTTGCCACGCTCATCGAGCGGACCGCTTGGATCGTGGCGATTGCCAGGGAATTCTGCACTTTTGTGACCACCCAGGGCACGACGGCTCTGGCCGGCGTAGCCTTGGAACTGAAGGCTTATCTGTCGTCGATGCAGACTATCGTGCATAACGCCCGGCGGGCGCAGGTGGCGGGAGAAACTGTGCCGGCCAGCGAGCGGGTGTTCAGTCTCTTCGAGCAACACACGGAGCTGATCAAGCGTGGCAAGCGACAGAAGCCGGTGGAATTTGGCCACAAGGTCTTGTTGTGCGAATCGAAAGAGAAGTTCATCACCGATTATGAGGTCTATGAGAAGCAACTGCCCGACTGCGAGTTGACCGAAGAGGTGATCCAGCGGCACAAGAAACTCTTTGGCGCGCGGCCGGAGGTTGTGGCGGCGGACAAGGGCTTCTGTCCGGAAAAGGCGAAGTTCGAGGAATTGGCCAAGCAAGTGGCGACGCTGGCGATCCCCACGCGGATGCAGGACTTCGTCGACAAGATGCTTGCCCACTGGTATGCCTTTCGGGCGGGGATCGAGGGGACGATCTCCGGCTTAAAACGGGCGTTTCGTTTGGTTCGATGTTACTTTCGAGGATTTAGGAGTTTTGCTGCAGCCGTGGGCCTGGGCGTGTTCTGCCACAACTTGATCGTGCTGGCGGATCACGCCGCCGGCTGAGCACGCCGCTGTGAACAATTCGACAGTGGAGAATGGCACGGCAAGGGAACCCATGCGCTAATCGGCCCGACGAGTCGAAACCCAATTCACGCAGAACCCATGGTGTCCCTATTTTGACAACAATAGCTCCGGCCGGCAGCAAATACTCGGCTGCCGTAACTAACCAAAAGAAAAAAACGCCCCTTCAGCAACAGAAACTATTTAGTGGCGTAACAGAGCAGTCTAAGGCCGCTGTCCACCGTAGGGATGACGCGCATGCCCTGCTTGGCGCCACGAGATGGCGCGGTGCCATGTACATGGCCGGATATTCCATCGAATGCCTCCTGAAGGTAAAGCTCATGCGGATGTATGGGTGCAGCAATCTGCGCAACCTTGAAGAAGAGTTGCAGCGTCGCAGGTTGCTCGCCGAGCGCGCGACGATATTTACGCACGAGTTTGAAATACTACTCCGACTGGCAAACGGATTGGATCGTTTGCGGCAGAACGTTCAGCTTTGGGGAGTGTTCAATATCGTCAACCTCTGGATTCCCGCATGGCGTTACAATCCCGATCTATCGAACCACGAAGATGCTCGCGACTATCTGAGTGCTGTTGACAGCATACGCCATTGGATTGACCATAACCTCTGAAAGGAACTCAAAGATGGCAGATGAACAACTGAAACAGAAGATCCGTGACGTCCTCATGGGAGGCTATTTTCGGGATCGTGAAGACCTCGTAGATGTATCGGATGGCTCCGACGATTGCATTCACGTCGTGATCGTCAGCCGCAAGTTCGACGGCCGTCGAATGAAGGAAAAACACGATCTGATCTGGTCGGAGCTAAGCCGAAACCTCCCGCCGGAAGTATGGGGTAAGGTCTCGCTGTCGATTGGCGTAAGTCCTGAAGAACTCAAAGCCACGTGAATCGCACGCAGGTAAACAAGGTCATTGCTTGCAGCCAGCCTGTTGCGGCGTTTGTTCGAATGTCGCCAGGCCAATCTGGCTCTGAACCTCGTTGGCGGCCCAAGCTGGCCAGCGGCTGGCGGGCGGAATTCGTGGGCCGGCTGTTCGAAGACCTGCTTTCCGGCAAGACCTCGGTCCGCATCGGCGACCCGGCCTTGGAGTTCCCGCTGATTATCGAGAGCTAGTTAAGGAAATTGAGAAGTGTCGTCCTGTAGAGCTTCGCGTTGGCGCGATCCAGATCCTCATGCTGTGCCCCGTTGAAAATCACGAGTTTAGCGTGCGACTCGATCCGGTGGTACATGGCCGTCACTTCATCAAGGTGGGCATGACGGTCAGCCGAGCCGGTGACGAACACGACAGGTACGCTCTCAGGAATGTCTCGGATGTGATCGTAGGGCGAGAGCTGTTCGGGAGCGACCGGCAGGAAGACAGGGGCCCATAGCCGCAGGCCGCCATAGGCGGCCCAATCCAGGACCGGAGGCAGATAGTGCTGCACCCTGTTCCACGTCGCGCTCGTGAGATCCTTGTAGGGCTGTTCCAGAAAGTAGCCCGCAACTTGTCCCCTTAGATCCCCGGCGGCAAAGATCGCCGTCGCTGCCCCCATAGAACGCCCCACGATGTAGATTGGCCTTCGGGGACACTCCTTCTGCAAGAACTCGATCGCCGCCGCGACGTCATGCCGGGCGCTCCAGCCGAAATCGCAGATCTCACCCGTCGAGTCGCCGTGTGCTCGCAGGCTGATTGCCAGGACGGTGAAATGGGCCTCGGCGAGATATTGCATCACCGGCAGCATCTGACGGCGTGAGTTGCGGACACCGTGGAGGAGCAGGACGCAGCCCTTCCGTGGATCGCCACGCACGAACCACGCGCCGACTTCCTGCCCGTCGCCGGTCTTCAAACGGTGCGATTCCACTTCCGCCCAGGCGGCTTCAGGTGGCGGTTCGTTAAAGGGAGGGCCGCTTCGTCGCGTGCATTTCCACGTGACCAGCGCCGAAGCGCCGAGCCAGATAACCGGCGCGGCTAAGACAACGATTGCCAGGAGTCTTCGTTTCGCGAGCTTCCGCATTCCATACTCGATAATGTCTCTGCCAAGTCCTCGGAAGGTTCCATCATCATCTGATCAATTACCTAACCCCAGCCTTTCCCGCCGATACTTGCCGCTTTGCACCCGCTCGACCCAACGGGGATTTTCCAGATACCATTGGACCGTCCGCCGCAGCCCGGACTCGAAATTGTGCTCGGGCTTCCAGCCGAGCTCGCGCAGGATCTTGCCAGCGTCGATGGCGTAGCGACGGTCGTGGCCGGGCCGGTCCTTCACGTAAGTGATCAGTGAAGTGCAGGGCGAATGCGGCAGCCCCGGCCGCAACTCGTCGACCAAGGCACAGACGCGGCGGACGATCTCGATGTTCGGCTGCTCGCAGTTGCCGCCGATGTTGTAGGTCTCGCCCGGCTTGCCGCGGGTCAGCACGCACCACAAGGCCCGGCAGTGGTCTTCCACGAAGAGCCAGTCGCGGACATTCATGCCGTCGCCGTAAACCGGCAGCCTCTTGCCCTCGGCCGCGTTGAGAATCATCAGTGGAATCAGCTTCTCCGGGAACTGGTAAGGCCCGTAGTTGTTCGAACAGTTGGTCACCAGCACCGGCAGGCCGTAGGTGTGGTGATATGCCCGGGCTAGATGGTCGGCCGAGGCCTTCGAGGCCGAATAGGGCGAACTGGGATCGTAGGCGGTCTTCTCCGTGAAGAAGCCGGTCGGCCCGAGCGAGCCGTAGACCTCGTCGGTCGAGACGTGCAGAAAGCGAAATTGGTTTTTTTCCGGTTCCGCCAGCTTCGACCAGTAACGCAGCGCTGCGTCGAGAATATGGAATGTTCCCAAGACGTTGGTCACCACGAACTGCGACGGGTTGTCGATGGAGCGATCGACGTGCGACTCGGCGGCGAAGTGTACCACGGCCGTCGGCCGATGCTCGGCAAACACCTTATCGACCGCCGGCCGATCGGTGATGTCGGCCTGAATAAAGGCGTGGGCATCGTTCTTGATCACGGGTTCGAGCGAATCGAGGTTCCCGGCATAAGTCAAGGAGTCGAGGTTGGCGATGCGGGCCTGCCCCTGGGCGATCGTGGTCCTGGCAAAACAACTGCCGACGAATCCGGCGCCACCGGTAACGAGAATATTTTGCATGGAAGGATGAAGGATGAAGGATGAAGGATGAAGGATGAGGGATGAGGGATGAGGGATGAAGGATGAAGGATGAAGGATGAAGGATGAAGGATGAAGGAGCGACTTATCTCTTATCCCTTATCTCTCATCTCTTATCCCTCATCTCTCATCCTTCTACTTGGTTACAAGATCGTGCAAGTATTGTCCGTAGGCGTTTTTCTGTGATTTGGCCAAGCGCAGCAAACCCTCGTTGTCAATGAAACCCTTGATCCAGGCGACCTCTTCGATGCAGGCGATCTTCAGGCCCTGCCGCTGTTCGATCATTTGCACGAAGTTCGAGGCCTGGAGCAACGATTCGTGCGTGCCCGTGTCGAGCCAGGCGAAGCCGCGGCCGAGAATCTCGACCTGCAACTGGCCGCGTTCCATATAGACGCGGTTGACGTCGGTGATTTCCAACTCGCCGCGGGGCGAAGGTTTCAGTTGGGCGGCAATGTCCAGGACCTGGTTGTCGTAGAAATAGAGCCCGGTCACGGCGTAATGCGACTTCGGTTGTTTGGGCTTCTCCTCGATCGAGATCGCCTTGGCCTGGGTATCGATCTCCACCACGCCGTAACGCTCGGGATCTTTGACCACGTAAGCAAATACCGTGGCCCCGGAGGTTTGGCAGAATATCCTTTCCAGCGTCTTGCGGAACGACTGGCCGTAGAAGATGTTGTCGCCGAGGACCAGCGTGACGTTGTCCTTGCCGACGAAATCGCGGCCGATAATGAACGCCTGGGCCAGTCCTTCCGGTCGCTGCTGCACGGCATACGTAATCGAAATGCCGAGCTGGCTGCCATCGCCCAACAGGCGCTGGTAGCCGCCGATGTCCTCGGGGGTCGAGATCAGCAGGATGTCGTGGATGCCGGCCAGGATCAGCGTGGACAGCGGGTAATAGATCATCGGTTTGTCGTAGATCGGCAACAATTGCTTGCTGATCGCCCGAGTGACCGGATGGAGCCGGGTTCCGGCCCCACCGGCCAGGATGATGCCTTTACGGCCGCGTGATTGGGTGGTCATAGGTCCTATAATCTCTTGCCGGAGTTTCGACGTCGTCCCTACTTTGGCCCTTCGCGCGGAATATGCCGCTGGGCGATCTCGTCGCGAAGCCGGGCGGCACGCTCGTATTCCTCGGCGGCCACGGCCTCGGCCAACTGCTCGGCTAGCGTCTGGCCGACTTGATATTCCTTGCGGAGCGATTCCTTCAACTCGCGAAGTTGACCGACTAGTTCGTCCGACTCGAATTGTTCTTCGGCCTCGGCCTGGACGAAGATTTTCCGCATTTCTTCCAGGCCCTTGTTGATTTCCTCGATGGCTGCTTCCGGCCCCGACCGTTCCAGCACCGCCAAGGCCAGGGCCTGGGTGCGATGGAAAAAGACAAACGGCCGATAGCGCTGGTGCGAGGCCGTCCAGTCTTCATTAGGCGAGTGGGCCGCGACAAAATCCATCAGGGCCAGCGTGTGATCGGCGTCGTCCACGGCGCGGTCGAATTCCCGCAACGCCAGGCAGCAGATCCGCCGGTGATAATACTGCACGAACTCGCGGTCGATCTCGAAGCACTGCTCGTCCGTCAAGACCTGCGACGACTCCTTCTCGTCACCAAACTGGCTCTTCATAAGATCGAGATACGTGTCCATCTCGCCGGGACGTTCTCCATCGGGCCGGCCGGTGAATTCCATCTGCAGCAACCCCAGCTCGATCCGCATCTGAAGCACCTTGCGGCGGCCGGGAGCTCGCACGATCCCGCGCTGATCACTCCCGGCTGATAGGGCCAGTCGCGAAGAATGAAATCAATATCCTGATTCTGGGCCATGAAACATACTTTTTTCAACAGGATCGATAGGCACAATTCAAAGTATTATAGTATAACAAGTGGCGGAAAAACTGGTATTAGCTATCCTCCCGTAAGCGGCGGTTTTCCTTGGCGGCCGACTGCCGGCGTTTCGTGCGCAGCCGGCGTTCCACGGAACCGCGCGTAGGACGCGTCGCCCGCCGCTGTTTCGGCGGATGCACCACGCCCAACAGCATCGCGCGAAGTTTCTCCAGGCAGTCCTGCGAATTGCGCGGCGCATCGCGATAACGCTGGCTGGTCACGAGCAACTCGCCTTCGGTCGTCAGCCGGTTGGCATATTTCTGCAGAAACCGCACCCGCACCGCTTCCGGCAGCGAGGGACTGCGGCCAACGGCCCACCGCAGTACGGCCTTGCTGTTGACCTTATTGACGTTCTGTCCTCCCGGCCCGCTGCTGCGCACGAAAGTGATATCGAATTCCGCGAGCGGGATTTGCAGTTGGCGGCTGACAACGAGCATCGGCCCAGACCGTGTTCCAGGAAATGGCTCTTCCGGTTTGGCAGTAGGGTGGGCTTTGGCCCACCTTCACGTGAAGATGGGCCAAAGCCCACCCTACCATTTGAATTTCCCCATTATACTCGCCGATCATGATTGTGCCATCAGTTCGGCAAATGCTTCTTTGGCGTGAGCTAACAGTCCGCGATAATCCAATCCCTCGATGTCTTCACCCAGCAGTTCCACGTCGAAGAAGCCGTCGTATCCCGCGGACCGCAACGCGCACACGATTTGCCGCAAGGGCACGATCCCGTCGCCCAGGCGACAGCGATTCTGTTCTCCCCGGGGAGGGCATTTCGCGTCGCCAAGCTGCACCAAGGCGATTTGTGAAACAATCTGTGGAATTCGTTCGACCAGGCCCGGATCCTGGCCCAAGTGGTAGGTATCCAGCAGTAGTTTCACTTGCGGACGGTCGACAGTCTGGATAATGTCCAAAGCGTCGTCAAGATTGTTAAGAAACGTGCATCGAGCGGCGCAGCCCGGATGCATCGGCTCCAAGGCCATCACCACGCCGAACTCTTCGGCCAGCGGCAGCAGTTCCTTGAGCGCACTCTGGACGAGTTGTCGCGCGTGGTTGAAGGTGTGGCCGGCCCGGGCGCCGCTGCACACCACCAAGCACCCGGTTTCCAGGGCCGCAGCCATTCGCAGGGCCTCGGCCGTGTCTTCCACGCTTTCACGATAGCTGTGACCCTCGCTGCCCGTGAACCCCCCCGCCCAAAACAAATGCGAAACCTTTAGGTGGTGCTGCCGGACCAGTTCCAAGGCGCGATCTTGGCCGTAATCGGAAAGCTTTTGCCGCCAGACACCGATGGCCTTGATGCCGGCCGCGGCATAATGCGCCACGTCGTCTTCGAACGACCAGCGGAAGGTCGTGGTTTCGTTCAGGGACAAGATTGCCATCCGTGTCGGCTCCAGGAATGAGAAACCATAGTATGGAGAATTGTCGGAATTCTGTAAAGTCGGGCTTCGTTCGGGACCGAGTCACGTAGAACGGAATATGCCGTTCTCCCGGTATTGCTCTTGACCCATGCCCGATTCGGCGTGAAACTACCGGCCCCAGATTGTGCATTTTCCCCGTCACGATCAAGCGCGGTACCATCCTCCATGGCGATCCTGCCACGATACGTCCTCATTGAAGTCATCAAAGTTTTCGCCGTGTCGGTCACGGCACTGACCATGATGGTCGTACTGGGCTTTGTCGGTCGCGAGGCCACGGCGCAAGGTCTGCCGATGATGCCGACCCTGCGGCTGATTCCCTATTTTCTCCCGGAAACATTGCGCGTCACGGTGCCCATGACCCTCTTGCTGGCCTGCACCACCGTCTTCGCGCGGATCTCCGGGGCGAACGAGGTGGTGGCCATCAAGGCCTTGGGCATTTCGCCGATGGTCTTACTTTGGCCGGTGTTCATCTTTGCCTTCATGATGAGTCTGGTCACCGTTCTGGCTCAACGATTTGGCCGACTCCTGGGGCCACATCAATATCCAGCGCGTGGTGGTCGAGGCCGTCGAAGAAATCGCCTACAGCATGTTGCAGTCGCAGCGCCGTTATAGCACCTCGACATTTTCCATCAATGTCAAGGACATCGACGGCCGGAAGCTGCAACGCGTGACCGTGAGCATTACCGGGCACGGCACTTCGCCCAAGACGACCATTACTGCCGAGGAGGCCGTCTTGCGTTTTGATCGGGCTGAAGGCGTGCTCAAGGTCTTCGTGCGCAATGGCGTGATCGACGTGGGCGGCCACCAAACCCTGGCCTTTCCCGACGTGGAGGTCTTTGAAATTCCCTTGAACGACGCCAGCCGGGCCCATAGCTCCGGCGCTTTGACGAATCTGCCGCTACGGAGCCTGCCCGACGCGATCGCCACAGCCCACGCGCAAGTCGAGCAGTACGAGCAGATGATGGCCGCCCTGGCCGCCTATCAAATGACGTGCGGCGATTTCGACGAACTGACCAACGGCGATTGGAGGGGGCACGAGTACGCACGGGGCGTGTTGTCATCCCAATACTATCGCCTGCTCTCCGTGCCGCAGCGTCGCTGGGCGGGCGGATTTGCCTGCTTATGTTTCGCGATGGTCGGTGTTCCCATGGCGATCCGTCTGCGCAACCGCGACTTCCTCACCAGTTTCTTCGTCTGTTTCCTGCCGATCCTCATCGCCTATTATCCGGCAATGATCGTTGGCGCCGATCAAGTGAAGAACGGCAATCTGCCCACGATCTTCGTCTGGGCCGGCAACATCATGTTGATGCTCTGGGGCCTCTGGCTCCTGCGGCGCGTGATGCGCTATTGATGGCACCATGAAATTCTAACGGTCCATGTCAGGATTTCATGGTACCCTCATCCGCCCGCAATGGCTCCTACAACCAGAAACGCTTCGGCCCCGCGGACAACCGCATCCGGCAGCGGGGCGTCCGGCGGCTCATGGGACAGGTCCCGCTGGCAGGCAAAGAACCGCAGGAACGCGCGCCGCTTGCCGCTGACCTGGTCGCGGATCGTCCCGCGGAGCATCGGGTAGCCGGCTTCCAGCGCGTCGAGGACCGATCGCTGCGTGACCGGCCCCTGGAAGTCGAGAAATACCTCGTCATTCACCCCGGCCAGCATTCGCAAGTGGATCGGCAGAAGGACTCGGATCATGGCAATGTCTGGACCTCGACGGAGACCACGGCCGGAAGATCGCGGACAATCGCCGCCCAACTGTCTCCGGCATCGGCCGACACGTAGACCTGCCCGCCGGTGGTGCCGAAATAGACGCCGCACTGATCCAGGGCATCAACGGCCATGGCGTCGCGCAACACGTTCACATAACAGTCGCTTTGCGGCAGGCCTTTCGTGAGCGGCTCCCACTCGTTCCCGCCGCTGCGGCTGCGATAGACGCGCAGCTTTCCCTCGGGCGGATAGTGTTCCGCGTCGCTCTTGATGGGGACGACGTAGATCGTCTCCGGCTCGTGGGCGTGGACCTCGATGGGGAATCCGAAATCGCTTGGCAGGTTGCCGCTGACCTCGTGCCACGAATCGCCGGCGTCGTCGCTGCGCATGACGTCCCAGTGCTTCTGCATGAAGAGGACAGTTGGGCGAGAAGGGTGCATGGCGATACGGTGTACGCAGTGGCCGACCTCGGCCGTTGGATCGGGGATGTGCTCGGATCTCAGCCCGCGGTTCATCGGCCGCCAGGTCTGGCCTGCGTCGTCGGTACGAAAGACGCCTGCCGCCGAGATGGCGATGAAGATCCGGCCGGAGTCGCTCGGATCGAAGAGGATCGTATGCAGGCACATCCCGCCGGCGCCGGGCTGCCATTTCGGCCCTGAGCCGTGGCCGCGCAGCCCGGGGAGTTCCTGCCACGAGAGCCCGCCGTCGCTGGAGCGGAACAAGGCGGCGTCTTCCACGCCGGCATAGACGGTATCAGGATCGGTGAGCGACGGTTCGAGGTGCCAGACGCGCTTGAACTCCCAGGGATGTGGCGTGCCGTCGTACCACTGGTGCGTGCCGGGTACGCCGTCGTAGACGAACTTATTGCCCATCGGCTGCCACGTCCGGCCACCTTCGTCGCTGCGCTGGATCATCTGCCCGAACCAGCCGCTGGACTGCGAGGCGTAGATCCGGTTCGGATCGTTGGGCGAGCCTTTGAGATGATAGATTTCCCAGCCGCCGAAGAAGGGGCCGTTGATAGACCATTGTTGGCGTTTGCCGTCGGATGTCAAGACGAACGCGCCTTCGCGTGCCGACGAGAAGTCGAATAGTGCTCATGGCTTCGTCCTCCGGTTAGATTATATTTGTCCAACTAGCCGCGGCCAAGCGAGCCACTCGGACGGTATCGTCGTCACATCTCCTGGTCGCGGAGCAAAGGCTTCTTTGTATACTCCGCCGGGAAGGATCGCATCGTGTCGGGCCAGCAGTAATCTTCCAGCTTCGCCTGACCCCGGCGACGACCCACCAGGCGAATGTAGCCGAGATAGCTGCCACGGTCCACTTCCAGTGTCTTGATTTCTGTGGCATTGTCCGGGCCGACTGCTTTGTGCCAGTCCAGCCAGATTTGCCAGCCGTCGGGCATGGTGTCGGCCAGTTCAATCTCCACGATGCCGGTTCGCTCCCAGTGCCTTCGCAACCAGGCTGCCGAGTGCAGGGCCCAAAGGCTCTGGGTCCAGAATTCGCGGAGATGATCGGGAATCGAACCTTCGAGTTCCCGCATCAGTCCAGCCTGGTCTGTGGTCATTTGAACCTCACCTGCTCGATCCCCACAAGCTCACACAGAACTTTACTGGCATAGGTCCAGCACGCGAGCAGATTTTCTCGTTCCGATCCGGGATAGTTACACAAAATCTCGGTCTCCGGCCAACCCTGCGCCAAAAGGCCCAATAGGAATTCGACGCTCAGTCTCGTTCCTTTAACGATGGGTTTGCCGACCAGAATATTAGGACCAAAAGTCAATCCCATGGACTGGCCACCGCCGAAAACTCAGTGCGGGCGGCACGAACATCCTGGGCAAATTCGTCCGCATCATCGCCCAACGAGGGAAGATTGAGCAAGAACGCATTCAACTCGCCGACGGTGAGGGGCGACCGCGGCTCGGCTGGCGTCAAGCCTGCAATTACGTTGTCGTCGCGCTCATTCTCTGTCTCCTCAGCATTGGAATATGCGTTCATTGTGATAATCGATGAATTCTTTTTTCAATCTATGCCCATTGACATGCCGCAACTCTCGGTTAGGTCGCTGCGACGCGTTCTGCCGGAAGAACGCTGAAATACTCTCGAACATCGAGTTGCATGCGGTCAATCTTGGCCAGGAATCCGGAAACCGATGCCCGATAATTCACCGGATTGGTCTCTGTTTCGCGCAGATGAGCCACTTGCTTTTGGAACCAGGCAATGCGTTCCAAAGTCGTTTGTAACTGCTGGTCGTTGGCAATCATGATTCCTCCCTCACAATCACGCCAGATCATACTACCTGATGACTTCTTCACCGGCAAGCTTCCTGGTGCCTTGGAGGCGAATGCTTGGCCCGTTGGGCCGAAAGAGGAGATATTGGGGCCATTATTTACCAGGGCGTTGCCCTTCGCTGGGTGAACGGCTGGGCCTTCGGCCCGAAAAACAGGGCGCAGGCAAGGCGCCTACGCTGCACACGCAGGCAAGATGCCTACGCTACGGTCGCAGGCTCGACGCCCGCGCTACGACCTCCGCTTTGCCGCCCGCCCAACTTCCGCTTATGATAACCTAATGAGCAATTTCTACGATTACGACGTTCTGGTCATCGGCGGCGGACACGCCGGCACCGAGGCGGCCCTCGCCGCAGCCCGCATGGGGGCAAGAACCGCGCTCCTGACCACCAATCTCGATACCATCGGCCAGATGAGCTGCAATCCGGCCATCGGCGGCGTGGCCAAAGGACAAATCGTGCGCGAAATCGATGCCCTCGGCGGCGCCATGGGCCGCGCCATCGATGCCACCGGCATCCAATTCCGCGTGCTCAATCGCAGCAAGGGACCCGCCATGCACGGCCCGCGGGCACAGGCCGACAAGCGGGCCTATCAGACCGAAATCAAACGCCTTTGTGAAGCAAAGCCGAACCTCAGCGTTCGGCAGGAAACGGTTGATGATTTCGTCACGGAAGGGCAGGGGGCCGCGCTCCACATCGCCGGCGTCCGTGTGGCCGACGGCACGCTCTACCACGCCGCGGCTGTCGTGCTCTGCGCCGGCACCTTCATGCGCGGTCTGATCCACGTGGGCGAGTCGCAGATGGCCGGCGGCCGCATGGGCGAAGGCGCAACACTCGGCATCAGCGGGGCGCTGACGCGGTTGGGTTTCCAACTGCAGCGTTTCAAAACCGGCACGCCCATGCGACTCAACGGCCGTACGATCGACGTCGATCAGACGCAACTCCAACTCGGCGACCCGCAGCCGCAGCCGTTCTCGTTCTTGAACGACCGCATCGATTGCGAACAACTGCCCTGCTGGATCACGTATACAACGCCCGAGGTCCATGAGCTGATCCTGGCCAATCTGCATCGGGCGCCGATGTATACCGGGCAGATCCAATCGACCGGGCCACGGTACTGCCCTTCGATCGAAACGAAAATCGTCCGTTTCGCCGAGAAAGACCGGCATCAATTGTTCCTGGAACCGGAGGGACGGCGGACGAGCGAGGTCTACGTCAACGGCCTTTCCACGAGCCTGCCGCGGGAGGTCCAGGACCAGATGGTCTGTATGATCCCGGGCCTCGGCCGGGCGGAGATCGTGCGCTACGGCTACGCGATCGAATACGACTATGCACCGCCCGATCAATTGAAGCTCTCGCTGGAGACGAAGCGCGTGGCCGGGCTGTACTTTGCCGGACAGGTTAACGGCACGACCGGCTATGAAGAGGCCGGCGGTCAGGGACTGCTGGCCGGAGTGAACGCCGTGCTGCGCCTTCAAGGCAAGGATCCACTCGTGCTGCGCCGCGAAGAAGCCTACTTGGGCGTGATGATCGACGACCTCGTGACCCGCGGCGTCGACGAACCGTATCGCATGTTCACCAGCCGCGCCGAGTACCGCTTGTCGCTCCGCGGAGACAACGCCGATCGCCGATTGACGCCCTGCGGCTATATGCTGGGACTGGTCGGCGCCGACCGCTGGCAGCGGTTGCAACGCAAGCTAGGCGAGATCGCCCGCGTGGAGATGCTCATCGAGAACCATCGCTCGGAGGGGTTGTCGCTGGCCCAATTGCTGCGGCGGACCGAGATCCAGTGGACCGACCTGGCGGCCCGGCTGCCTGAACTCGACGATGTTTCCCCCGAAATTGCCCAACAGGTTACCTACGATGCAAAGTACGAAGGTTACCTCGCTCGCCAGCAGGTGGATATCGACCGCCAACATCGCCTGGCAGCCCGCAAGATCCCCGATACCCTCGATTTTGCCAGGGTTCTTCATCTTCGGGCGGAAGCCCGGGAAAAGTTCAAACGAGTGCGGCCGGTGGATTTGGCCCAGGCGGGCCGAATCAGTGGCATTACCCCTGCGGACTTGGCGGTATTGATGGTCCACTTGGAGGGTGGCGGGAGATAGAGAATGTGAGGGCAAGTCGTAGGATGGAATTTTCACAACGGGTGGCTGGGCAGGCAAGATTGTTTGGGGAGGTGTTCTAACCCGTTTCGGCGTTGGAACTTAGGGAGTTCATACTCGTATTGACTAACTTGGGGAGATAGCTATAATTGCGTTCGTTGGCAAATTCGGTAATGTCGGCATTACTGGATGATATTGCCGATTAGGTTGGTTTTCGGGATGTGAGGGCTTTGCGTACACGGCGAATTTAGTGCCATGAACACGGAGGACTAGAGGTTCCAGGAAGTGCCTGCCGGCGGTTCGACCGGGAATCTCGCTGAATTGGCTGAGAGAAGTCAGCTAGAGGGATGGTGAAGATGAAGACGGTTTTCACGACGGGCGAAGCGGCCAAGATTTGCAAAGTCAGTCAACAAACGATAATCCGTTGCTTTGATTCGGGGCAACTGAAGGGTTTCCGCGTTCCCGGCAGTCGCTTTCGCCGCATCCCGCGCGACCAACTTTTCGGTTTCATGCGCGATAACGGCATTCCGACGGACGCCTTGGAAAGCGGCAAGCGGAAGATCTTGATCGTGGACGATGATGCCGAGTTGGTGGAATTGATTACCGACGTCCTGTCGCGGGACGGCCGTTTCGAGACCCGCACCGTGAACAACGGTTTTGACGCCGGCATGATGGTCAAGGAATATCACCCCGACCTGATCGTCCTGGACGTGATGCTTCCGGACATCAACGGCAAAGAAGTCTGCCAGCGGGTGCGTGCCGACCACAACATGGACGACGTGCGGATCATCTGCATCTCCGGCATGGTCGAGGACGACAAGATTTCCGAGTTGAAGGCCGCCGGGGCCAATGACTTCATGCACAAGCCGTTCGAGGTCGAGAAGTTGGTGGAGCGGATGTGCCACCATCTGGACATTGAAGCCGTACCTGCACGTTGAGATTGTGCATACCTTGTGATCGCGCTGCCTCCCCTTGTTGCCAAGTCGCAGTGGTCATGGTTGCCCATGTCCGACGTTGCGGCCATCAAGTTGGGCGAATGGTTTCTGGCCGGACCGCAAGGCCGGTCGATCGAGACAATCGACGAAATTTTACAAGGCGATCCGCCTTTGGCCCTCTGGATGGCGCTGAAGGCAGATCGCCTTGTTTCTGCGCCGCCGCGCAGTCTTGGGGATCTGGCCGCACTGCTGGCAGAGCACGGGCTTTCGTGGCTTCAATGGGATGCCGAGCCGGCGGATGTGGAGCTGGATGCGGCAATCAAGGAGGATATTGCCGCACGCGTGGCAGTGGCGGTCGTCGCCTCGAAAGTGGCGGCCGAGTTGGCGTCCGTGCATGGAGATGGTGCAAGTCAGCAGGCCCGCCTTCTCGCACTGCTTCAAGATCCGGGCCAGTGGCTGGCCGCACTCAAGCGAACGGGTGCCGGACAATCGGAATTTCCGCCGCCGAAATGGCTATCGCCGCCGCGTTTCGATCCAGCCGTCATCGAGGCTGTGGAGCGGGCCGTCCGTAGCATTGGCACCCCGCCTGTTTCGTCAGGCATCCTCGTTATGCTGCCCACCAAGCCGGCCGTCTCGTCCTCGCACTTGCGGCTCGGCCTGGAAGCCGCGTCCCGCTGGGCTGCAACTCACCGGGCAGCCGGATGCCTGAGGGGGTTGATGGCAAGGCTGGCAAGGCTGTCGATTCTGGAACAATCGTTCGGTGAGGCGGTTGAGGCCGAGAAAATTGCGGCGATGGCCGCGTTTGCCGCCGGCGCGGGCCACGAGCTCAACAATCCTCTGGCCGTCATTGCCGGACGGGCACAACTTCTTTTGCGAGACGAAGCCGCCCCCGAACGCCGCCGCGACCTTGCTTTGATGAACGCCCAGGCCATGCGCGTCCACGAGATGATTGCCGATCTGCAATTGTTTGCCAGCCCGCCGGAGTTGGAACCGCGAGATCTCGATTTAGTCGCTTTGGTCTGCGGAGTGATCGACGAATTGCATCCCTTGGCCGCCCGGCAGGAAACGATCGTGGTCTTCGTCGAGCGACCGAGCACGGTCCGGATTGAGGCCGATCCCGTGCAGTTGACCGTGGCCATAAGGGCACTCTGCCAGAACGCCCTGGACGCCCTGGGCCATTGCGGCCGTATCGAGATCGCGGTCGCCAGCGATGGCAATGAAGCGTCGATTACGATCGCCGACGATGGGCCAGGTATCTCGCCCGAGCAGCGGCCGCATATCTTCGAGCCTTTCTATTCTGCTCGGCAAGCCGGCCGCGGCGCCGGCATGGGGCTGTCGAAGTGCTGGCGCATTGTGACTCAGCACGGCGGCCGGATCGAGGTTGGCAGCCGTGCCGGATCGGGGGCCGTTTTCACGATTCGCCTGCCGGTGGCAGAGCGATGCCAGTTAGCACCTTTAGGCAATCTGGATAAAAGCGATTGGTATTTCCGTTTCAGAAAAGATTGACGATTGTAACGATTATGACCGAAGAAGAGTGTAGGGCGATTCAATCTTCAATTTTTGCGCTCAAGAACCTCAGTGCGGGGGACGGCAACTCCATGAACACGATAGCCTTTTTTCGCGAAGCGGCCGGCTCAGGAAGCCAGGAAATTTGCTTGCCAAGGATTCGATTCCACGCCGGTTGCCATTGGGCGGCGACTGGCTTGTGGTTCCTTTTGGCCCTGGTGGCAAGCGGAATGGTCTTCTCGTCCACGGCCACCGGGCAGGAGCCGTCATGGCAGGATTCGCCGAGACGGCAACCATCTGCCGTCGCACAGAGTTATTCGGACGAGGAACTTCCGAGCCGCGCGGTCGTTCCGGATGACGAAACACCACGTTTGACAAGTCCGGTCCCGCGCAAGACCGTTGACTCGCCGTCAAATCAACGAACCAGGAGGAAAAATGCCGAGTGGTCGACAAGCTCCGATGATGGATCGCAGCCTGCTCGGAGAACACCTCCGCCGCCGCAGCACCCCGTGGCCGTCGACGAAGGGAACGCTCCCTTGGCGGCGGAGCCGTTCGGAAATTCCGACGAAGGCGGCGAGGAGAACGATTTTGGCTGTTGTGGTCCCGCTTATCGCGAAATCTTATGCAATCGATTGTGGTTCCGCGGCGAGGCACTGCTGTGGTGGGTCCGCGGTGGGCAGACGCCGCCGCTGTTGACGACGAGTCCTGCTAGCACACCCCTGGCCACGGCGGGCACGATCCAGCCGGGTGTCGACACCACGGTGCTCTTCGGCAACGAGGAACTGAACACCGGCCTGCATGCCGGCGGCCGCATGTCCTTCGGGCTGTGGCTGGACCGCTGCGAGCAATCGGGGGTGGAATTCTCCTATTTGATTCTGGGTCAGAATACGCAAACGTACAGCATCGCGAGCATGGGTGATCCCATTCTGGCCCGGCCCTACTACGACGTGTCGCCCGGCACCCTGGCCGGGACCACGAATGGCCCGACCTCGCTGAAGATTGCCTATCCCAATATATTCAATGGCAGCTTCAACGCAATTTCCGCCGAGAACTTTCAAGGGGCCGAGGCCCTCTGGCGGCAAGCGATCGTTCACGGTTGCGACGGGCGCATCGACCTCCTCGCCGGCTACCGTTTCCAGCGTCTGACCGATGGTTTGACCATCGCCGATCAGGTGACCGGCGGCACGGCTTCCGCGGCTGCGGGGACGACGTTTACCCAAGCCGACCTGTTTCACACCCGCAACGATTTCAACGGCGGCGAACTGGGGTTCGCGACGCAATGGCACCGCAACCGCTGGTCTTTCGATACACTCCTGAAATTAGGAATCGGACAGACGAACACGGAGGTGCTCATCAACGGTTGGACGACGGCGATCATCAACGGCGTCACCACCACGCTAAGCCCGGCGGTCTGCTGGCACTGCCGAGCAATTCGGGGATCCACGACTCGCAGCAGTTCTCCGTCATGCCTGAAATCGGGTTTACCCTGGGCTATGATCTGAGTCCGCGACTGAAGGCCACCCTTGGCTACACGCTCTTGTACTGGAGCAATGTGGCCCGGCCCGGCGATCAAATCAGCACGAACATCAACTCCGAGCAGTTTCCGTCCGTAGGGGCACCGGGGACCGGCACGCAGCCGGCGTTCGTTCTCCACACGTCGGACTTCTGGGCCCAAGGAGTCAACTTGGGACTGGACTATCGCTTCTGACGTTTCTTAGGAATCGACCAAAATCCTGAGAAACTTCTCTGCCCCGGCGGGGTTCAATGCTTGGCCGCAGTTGTGCTGCTGCACCTGTTCAGGGTGCGCGCTAGCTTGTTCTAGCTTTCCAAGCGGCCGTAATAATTGTCGGAAGCACTGGCCGCCCCGACGGTGGGGTGGCGAAACTTTAATCGGTCTCTCTTTGGAAGGAGATTTTATGTCAAGGTTATGTTGTGTTGTTGCCGGGCTGGTCACGTTGGCCCTGGCGGTGCCGGGGTACGCCGTACTCGGGCTCGCGGCCGATCCGCCCAAGGGCGGCCCGCCGGCCAAACCGGGCGAGAGGCATGCTTTGCCCTCGCCGGAGCAGTTGATGAAGGAGCTCGACAAGAACAAGGATGGTGTTCTGAGCGAAGAAGAGTTTCTGGCCTCGCCCCACCTGAAGAACAAGGAACTGGGCAAGGAGATTTTCAAGCGGATCGACGCCAATCACGATGGCAAGATTACCTTGCAGGAGTTGAAGGACGCCCAGGCGAAGATGGAGGCCCGCTTCAAGGCCTTCCAGGCTGGTCGCCCGCAGGGACCTGCCGCCGGTGGACCCAAGGGTCCGTGGGCTGGCAAAGGTCCGATGGCAGGTAAAGGTCCGTGGGCTGGTAAGGGTCCAATGGCTGGTAAGGGTCCAATGGCTGGCAAGGGTCCAATGGCTGGCAAGGGTCCGTTCGCTGGCAAGTTGCCTTCCGCCGAGGAGATCTTCAAGAAGATCGATACGAACAATGACGGCAAGATCAGCTTGGAAGAGTTCAAGGTCGCCTATGCGAAGCTGAGTGGGGCCCTAGCCGCACACATTCGGCTCGCCCAGGCCCGCGGCATGCCCGGTCGTCCCGGCTTCCAGTCGCCGCACGCTGGCTTTCATGGCAAGCCTGGTCAACATGGCAAGTCGGGTTGGCAGCATGGCCAACGCGGCCAGCGCGGTCACGGCAAGGCTGGCCAGCGCGGCCAGCGCGGCCACGGCCAAGCCGGTCGTCATGGCAAGTCGGGTTGGCAGCATGGCCAACGCGGCCAGCGCGGTCACGGCAAGGCTGGCCAGCGCGGCCAACGCGGCCACGGCCAAGCCGGTCGTCATGGCAAGTCGGGTTGGCAGCATGGCCAGCGCGGCCAGCGCGGTCACGGCAAGGCTGGCCAGCGCGGCCAACGCGGCCACGGCCAAGCCGGTCGTCATGGCAAGTCGGGTTGGCAGCATGGCCAACGCGGCCAGCGCGGTCACGGCAAGGCTGGCCAGCGCGGCCAACGCGGCCACGGCCAAGCCGGTCGTCATGGCAAGTCTGGTTGGCAGCACGGCCAACGCGGTCACGGCAAGGCTGGCCACCATGGCCAGCGCGGCCACGGTAAAGCCGGTCATCACGGCCAGCGCGGCCACGGTAAAGCCGGTCATCACGGCAAGCGCGGCCACGGCAAAGCCGGTCAACATGGCAAAGTTGGCCACGGCAAAGCTGGCCACCACGGCAAGCCCGGTGCCCGCGCTCGAGCATGGCCCGACAGCTCCAGGTTCCCCAGCAGGCCCGCGCGGTCCGCACGGGAATGGCCCTCACGGTCCTCGTGGCGCCTTCGGCGGCCACCATGGCCCCGGCCCGGCCGCGGCCCCGGAGAAGAAGCCTGAGCCCAAGAAGCCCGAAGTGAAGAAGGTGTAATCCTCACTTCTGGGCAGCGATACCTCAAAAACAGGGCCGCTGGAGCTGACGAGTTCCAGCGGCCTTGCTGTTTCTCTGCCTTTCACGGCCTCTTGGCTCATGCGAGAATTGTCACGGCCGCGACGTTGATTTACAATAGGCGGATGGACTCGGGCAAATCTACCCTCTCTGGTGCGGATCGTTTCCTGGCGATCAAAGTCGTGATGATGCCGGCAGACACCAATCCGCATGGCACTATCTTTGGTGGTGTTATTTTGAGCCACCTCGATTTGGCCGGGTCCGTAGCGGCCCAGCACGAGATGCGCCAGGCCAACTGGCCCCGGCAGCAAATCATGCTGGTCGGTATGGATCGCGTGGAGTTCCATCGGCCCGTCCTGGTAGGCGACATCGTCAGCTTTTGGGCCACGCTTAAACGGGTCGGCCGCACTTCGATTACCGTCCATGTGGACGTGGAAGCGGATCGCAAAGGAGAGTTGGTTCAGGTTACCGAGGCCGAGGTGACTTATGTTACCGTCGAATTGATCGATGGCGTGCGACGGCCAGTGCCCATTCGCGGCCTAGATGAACAACAACAACAGTAAAAGGCAAAATCGCCCGTCGTGCGCGGGCGTGGATTGAAACATGAATGTTCTTGCGATTGACGTTGGGGGAGCCCACATCAAGCTTTTGACAACCGGACGGACCGATGTCCTCAAGATCCCGTCGGGCTCCGATCTCACGCCCCAGAAGATGGTGGCCGATGTGTTGGAGGCAACCAAGGATTGGTCGTACGACGTCGTCTCGATCGGCTTTCCCGGACCGATCGCTAATGGCAAGCTGGTCCGCGAGCCGCCGAACCTGGGGATCGGCTGGGTGGGGTTCGATCTGACTGCCGCCTTGGGCCGGCCCGTCAAGCTTGTGAACGACGCCGCCATGCAGGCCTTGGGCAGCTTCGAAGGCGGACGCATGTTGTTCCTCGGCCTCGGAACCGGTTTGGGTACTACGCTGGTCTTGGAGAACAAGACCGTGGTACCGATGGAGGCCGGCCACTTGCCTTACCGCAAAGGGCGGACCTTCGAGGACCACGTCGGCCAGCGCGGCCTCGATCGTTTTGGCCGGAAGAAGTGGCGGGAGTTCGTTGACGACGTGGCCACCCGCCTGCGGCTGGCCTTTGTCGCCGATTATGTTGTCCTTGGCGGCGGCAACTCTCGATTGATCAAGAAGCTTCCCCCGGAAGCCCGCCTGGGCAAGAACGAGAACGCCTTTCTCGGCGGTTTCCGCCTGTGGGGAGATTGTGACGACGTTAGAAAGTCCTGCTAGTCGGGCACGGCTGCGAAGTATAACTTTACGCCGAAGGGCGGCGGTACGATCGTTGGGTACTTCCGATTTCTGAAAAAGGAGGTCGAACATTCTGAGTAGTGTTGCTAATGTTCTGTTGTTGACGATGGTCGTGTCTGGGCCGCCTGACGCTCCCCAGTCGCGGCCGGAACCGCCGGAGTTGGTCCGGGCCCGTGATCATGCCGTCGAGTTTCTTTTCAAGCAACTTGAAAGTCGGAATGGAAAGGTGGAAGACTACGCAGGCCAGGAAGGAGGTGTTCCTTCCCTGGTCACGCTGGCCCTCCTGAAATCGGGCGTAAAGCCTGCCGATGATCGCCTGGCCAAATTGTTGGCAAGCGTTCGGACGCTGAAGCCGAAAACAACCTACGTGGTGGCTCTCCAAACCCTGGTGCTTTGCGCTGCCGAGCCGAAAAAACGACATCGAGGCCATTCGCCGCAATGTGAAGTGGCTGGAGGAGTCGCAGATTCGCATAAAACCTCGCCCAGGCGCATGGACCTATGGAACCACTAAGTACAGGGTCGGTGCCGGTGGCGATGCCTCGAATACGCAATTTGCCTTGCTCGCCTTACACGAGGCCGATTTGGCCGGCGCTGCGGTGAATAAGAAAACCTGGCGATTGGCCCTCGATCATTGGATTGCCGACCAGAATGAGGATGGATCGTGGGGTTATTACAAGCCAATGGATGGTTTGGGGAGCGACACGTGTCGCGGGCTTGATCTCCATAGCGATTGCCTCCCGGCGGGTTGATGACAAGGCCGAGCGTGAAGCTGCCAAGCGGGCCGTGCAGCGAGGCCAGGAATGGCTGACGAAACACTTCACTGTCGAAAGAAACCCGTCGCAGGCCCGTCCCGCAGCCGCCTTTGGCATTTCTATTACCTGCGGGCCTTGGAGCGGGCCGCGCGATTGACGGGACAAGCCCGCTTCGGTGACCATGACTGGCGAAAAGAAGGTATTGACCTTCTGCTGAAGTCCCAGGACGAGGAAAAGGGCGCTTGGACAGGTTCCGGCATTGCGGAAGACAATCCGGTGATTTCCACGAGCCTGGCCCTGCTTTTCTTGACCCCCGAGCCGCTGGCGAAACCGTTTCCCAAAGTCAAGCCGTAACAACGCTTGAAAGAAATCGACTGTAGACTGTTCTCGACCAATACCCTACAATAACAGAGACCAATCGTTGCCTGGGCTAGGCGAGGAGTGTCCTCGATCGACTGCACCCTCCTGGTGAGTGGGACTATGTTGGCTTCCGCCGTCATCCTTGTCGTCTCCACAGTTTTGCAACTTGCGGCGGCGGTTCTTGCCATCCGTTTAATGCGGATAACGGGCCGGAGATGGGCGTGGGGACTGGTGGCGGCCGGTATTGCCGTGATGGCGGTCCGGCGTTGTCTCCTGCTTTACCGAGCGTGGCTGGGCGATGCGAGTATCGGATCCGAGTGGCAGATTGAGACCGAAACCTTGGGGTTGGTTACCGCGATGTGCCTGTTTGCCGGTTTGGCGGGAATTACTCCCCTGTTCCGTGCCTTCGGCCAGGCGGAAGAGGAGCTTCGCAAGGCCCAAGCGGAACTGGAGCGACGCGTCCACGATCGCACCGCCGAACTTGCGGCCGCTAACGAGGGTTTGCAGCAGGAGCGCTACCTCTTGCAAACCCTCATGAATTACCTGCCGCACAACATCTATTTCAAGGATGCCGGAAGCCGCTTCATTCGCATCAATCAGGCGATGGCGCGTTTTTTCGGATTGCACGATCCCCGTGAAGCGATCGGTAAGACCGACGTCGACTTTTTCACCGACGAACACGCCCTGCAAGCACTCGCCGACGAGCAGGAAATCGTGCGCAGCGGGCAAGGGATCATCGACAAGGAGGAGAAGGAAACCTGGCCGGACGGACGTACCACCTGGGTTTGCAGCACGAAACTGCCGCTATACGACGAGCAGGGGCGAATCGTGGGCACCTTCGGCATTTCCCAGGACATCACCGCACAGAAGCGGGTCGCGGAAGCGCTGCGAACGGCGAAAGAGGCGGCCGAAGCGGCCAGTCGGGCCAAGAGCTCCTTCCTGGCGAACATGAGCCATGAAATTCGCACGCCGCTGAACGCCGTGATCGGCATGACGGAAATGGTTCTCAAGGGCCAACTCACAGTCCAGCAACGCGAGTATCTTTCGACGGTCCGTGATTCGGGCCAAGCCCTGCTCAGCGTGATCAACGATATTCTCGACTTCTCCAAGATCGAGGCCGAGAAGGTCGTGTTGGAGTGCGAGAAGTTCCATCTGCGGGAAAGCCTGGGCGACACCATGAAATCGTTTGCCATTCCCGCCCACCAACAAGGGCTGGAACTGGCCTGCCACATCCATCACGACGTGCCCGCTTGGGTTGTGGGCGACTACCAACGACTACGGCAGATCGTGGTCAACCTCGTCAATAATGCCATCAAGTTTACGCCCCGCGGCGAGGTCGTGCTGGAAGTCGCCCGCGAAAAGCTCCCCTCTCCCGCGCAGAGAGGGGCAGTGATCAGCTCTCACCCTAGCCCTCTTCCGGAGGCAGAGGGAAGCCACCGCGACGTGGAACTGCATTTCACCGTGGGCGATACGGGCATCGGCATTCCCGCGGAGAAACATGCGGCCATCTTCGGCATGTTCGAGCAGGCCGACAGCTCGACGACGCGGCGGCATGGCGGAACGGGGCTGGGGCTGGCCATCGCCTCCCGCCTGGTCGGCCTGATGCGTGGGCAGATCTGGGTCGAAAGCGAAGTCGGTCGCGGCAGCCAGTTCCATTTTACGGTTCGCCTGGGCCAGGCGGACACCGAGCCGGCCGAGGCCGCGCCGGATTTTCCCTGCGGGGGATCGGGCGAACCGCTGTGTGTGCACGGCATGCGCGTGCTGGTGGTTGATGACAACGCCACGAACCGGCGGATCCTCAACGACGTGCTCGCCAGTTGGCAAATGTGTCCCACGAGCGTCGAGAATGCCGCGCAAGCCATGGAGCAGTTGCGGCAGGCGGAACATGCCGGCCAACCATTCCCACTGGTGATTACGGACGCCCACATGCCCGACGTCGACGGTTTCATGTTGGCCCGCCAGATCCGGCAGGACCGCGGCATCAACGGCCCGGTGATCATGATGCTGACGTCCGGCGATCGTCCGAGCGATATGGGGGAATGTGAGCATTTGGGGATCGGGGCCTATCTGCTGAAGCCGATCAAGCAGTCCGAATTGCTGGAAGCGGTCGAGCTGGCCCTGGGCATCCTGGGGAAGCGACGAGGCCAGCCCGGCCAGGCCGAGGAGCGGCGCTTCCGCGGCCGCAGTCTTCGCATCCTGTTGGCGGAAGACAGCCTTGTGAATCAGCAACTGGCGGTGGCCCTGCTGGAAGGCGAAGGCCACGCGGTCACGGTAACGAACAACGGACGTGAGGCCGTGGCCGCCGCCGAGACGGGCGACTTCGACCTCGCGCTGATGGACCTGCAAATGCCGGAGATGGACGGCCTGGAGGCCACAGCGATCATCCGTGCCCGCGAGCGCGGGGCACCCGGTACTCCGGGTTGCGGCCGTCACCTTCCCATCATCGCCATGACCGCTCACGCCCTGAAGGGCGATCGCGAGCGTTGCCTGGAGGCCGGCATGGATGGGTATACCTCGAAGCCGATCGACGCCGAGGAGTTGTTTGCGGCGATCGAGAGCCGGGTCTTCCGGCCCGTGGAGGCGTCCGCGGCTGCGGCCGCTTCTCCGCTCCCGACGGACGCGACGATCGATTGGTCCGCGGCCCTCAACGCGGTTTGTGGCGACGAGCACTTGTTGGACACGATTGTCGAGACCGCCTTGCGCGAGATTCCCGATTTGCTGGCGGAAATCCGCCGCGCCGCCGCCGGCGATGCCACGGCCCTCCGCCTGGCGGCACATACGCTCCGGGGTTCGGTGCGCTATTTCGGGGCCCGCCGCGTACTGGAACCGGCACAGCGCTTGGAGGCCATGGCGAAAGACGGCCACCTCGAGGGTGCGCGCGAGGTCTTGCCGGTTCTTGATCAATCCGCAGGGGAACTGATGGCCGCTTTGGCGGATCGTATGTTGGCAGGCAATAAGGTCGAGGTAACCCCATGACGCGCGTCTTGGTCGTTGATGACAGTGCCGTCGATCGAACGGTGGCCGGCGGTATCTTGAAGATGGAGACCGGCTTTTCCATCGATTACGCCCGTAACGGCGAAGAGGCCTTGCAGCAGATCGAGCGGGTCCTGCCGGATCTCGTCTTGACGGACCTGCAAATGGCCCCCATCGACGGCCTGCAACTGGTTTCGAGCGTCCGCGAGAAGTATCCGCGCGTGCCGGTCATCTTGATGACGTCGCAAGGCAGCGAGGAGATTGCCTTCCAGGCCCTGCAATTGGGCGCGGCAAGCTACGTTCCCAAAACGTTCTTGCAAGGCAGCTTGCGGGACACCGTGCATAAAGTTCTGCAAGCCTCGATCAACGAGTCCTACTACCAGAAGGCCATGGATTGTCTCGCCCGCAGCGAACGCGTCTTCTCCTTGGCGAACGATCCCGCGCTATTCACCCCGCTGATCGTGCATTTTCAGGAGGAATGCTTGGCCCTGGGCATCTGCAATCACGCCGACCGGGTCCGTCTGGGCGTGGGCTTGGGTGAAGCCTTGACCAATGCGTTGTTTCACGGGAACCTGGAACTCAATTCGTCACTCCGCGAGACGGATGCCGATGCCTACCATCATTTGGCGGAAACCCGCCGCCACCAGTCGCCCTACCAGGAGCGTCGCATCGAAGTCGAAGTGCGGCTGGCCGGCGGAAAGGCAGTTTTTGTCATCCGCGACGAAGGCCCGGGCTTCGACCCTACGGCACTGCCCGACCCGACCGACCCGGCCAACCTCGAGAGAGTCACCGGCCGGGGGATCTTGCTGATGCAGGCCTTCATGGATCGCGTCGACTTCAACGCCCGGGGCAACGAGGTTACGATGGTCAAACATTCCGGCTCCAACGGCAAATACGGACAGTAGGGTAGGCCGAGTGAAACGAGTCCCACCATCCCCAGCGATTCTTATGGTGGGACTCGTTTCATTCGGCCCACCCTACGGCTTCCCAAGACCAACGGAATAAATTCCGGTCTGCTAAAATCAATGGAATGAATTCCGTTCTACCGATACGCGAGCGAATTATCGGCGATTTTGGCGGCAAGGCCGGGGCCACGCGTGATGGCGCTGGCGCGCTGGCGGCGGCGATCGGTGGCCCGGCAGCCGATGTGGTGCAATCGTCGTTGGAAGCGTGGACGGCCCTCTTCCGCAAGACCTGCGGCCAGGACTGGCCGCGGCCCAAGGCCCGCCTGGACCGGCTGGCGCGGCACTACGGCGTCCCCTACGACTCTCTGCGGCCGGGGATCGTATTGTTTGCCCTGCAATCGTGGTACGTGCTCCTGCTGAAACTGCTGGTGGGCCATGTCGTTGCGACTGCGCGGGGAAGGATGTCGCCTCTGGTCGGAAATGATCCGGGAGCGATCGGTCACGTTCGCACGTTGATCGAGTCGGTGGAAAGCGGCGCCCTGTTTTCCGCCCTGGGAGTGACTGATCCGTGGCGTGGCGCACCGTTTGGTTGGACGGTCTCGGCCTGGTCGCCGGCATTGGAGTGGGCCGTAGCGCAAGCGGCCGCACGCATTGCCCGCTACGACCCGCTGGCGATCATCGCACACGCGGCCGGCGGCGGCGATCTGCTCAAGCCGCTTTACGAATCGCTCTTTCCCCGTGCCGTCCGGCATGCCTTGGGCGAATATTACACGCCCGACTGGCTGGCGGAGCACGTGCTCGACCAGGTCGGTTACCACGGAGCAGCCGAAGCCCGCTTGCTCGACCCCACCTGCGGCTCCGGGACGTTCTTGTTGGCCGCCCTCCGCCGCTGGCGGCTGGCGGACGGCACACCCGCACCTTCCATCGTCGGCTTCGACCTGCATCCGCTGGCCGTGGCCTCGGCACGGGCGAACTATCTCTTGGCGATCGTCGATCTCATCGGGCCGGAAACGCCGATCGACGTTCCGGTCTTCGCGCGCGATGCGATCCTCGACCAGCGGCCGGACGAAGCCGCTTACGATTTTGTCGTCGGCAATCCGCCCTGGATTGCTTGGGACAACCTGCCCGACGATTATCGCCAGGCCACGAAGCCGCACTGGCAGCGTTACGGCCTGTTCTCGCTTTCCGGCAACGCGGCGCGGCATGGCGGCGGCAAGAAGGACCTGTCGATGTTGGTGCTCTACGCCGCCGCCGACCGTTATCTGGGTCCCGCGGGACGCCTGGGCATGGTGATCACGCAGACGCTCTTTCAGACCAAAGGGGCAGGGGACGGTTTCCGCCGTTTTCGCCTTGGCGCCGACGGCCCGCCGTTGCGCGTATTGCAAGTGGACGACATGGTTCAGCTTCGGCCGTTCGGCGATGCGGCCAATTGGACGAGCGTGGTCGTCCTGCAAAAAGGCCAGCCGACGATCTATCCGGTGCGATACGTAAAGTGGTCGCTGAAGAGCGGGGAGCGGAGAGCAGAGAGCAGGGAGCAAGAAGCAGGGAGCGAGGAGCAGGGGGGAGGGTTGAAAAGGTCCAATGCAAACCGCTTACCGATCCGATTGAACAAGGACTCCCTGCTCCCCGCTCCCCGCTCCCTGCTCTTGCACACTGCGAGTGCCTTGCCCAGCCGATCGATCCCGAGCGTCCGACGACCCCTTGGATCGTGCGGCCGCGGGAGTCGGCGGTCGATCTGGGCCCGACCCAGGGTACTGGGTGCCCCGTCGGCCGGGCGGAATACACGGCCCATCTCGGCGCCAACAGCGGCGGCGCCAACGCCGTCTACTGGCTGGAGGTGCAGGGCAGGGTGGCCGGCGGCGTGCGCGTCCGAAACCTCGTCGGCAAGGCCAAGCGCCGCGTGGAAGCGGTGGAAGCCGAGATCGAGCCCGACCTCCTCTATCCGCTCGTGCGCTGGATCGACGTCGATCGCTGGTCGGCCCGGCCCTCGGCCCATCTGCTCTTGGCCCAGGATCCGCAGACCCGCACGGGGTTGGACGAGCAGCATTTTCGCCGCGACTATCCCCGCACCTTCCACTACTTGCAACGATTCGCGCCGCTCTTGACCGCCCGGGCCGCCTATCGCCGTTACCAGGATCGGCAGCCGTTCTATTCGATGTACAACGTCGGGCCTTACACGCTGGCGGCGGCGAAAGTGATCTGGCGGCGGATGGATCGCAAGATCCGGGCGGCGGTCGTCGAGTTGTGGGACGATCCGCTGCTGGGCCTGCGGCCGGTGGTGCCCCAGGAGACGTGCGTGCTCGTTGCCTGCGCGAGCGGCGACGAGGCGCACTATTTATGGCGCTTCTGAACAGTTCGCTCGTCCACGACCTTGTTGCCGCGCACAGTGTGGCCGGCGGCAAGGGCTTTGGCACGCCCAGCATTCTGGATTATCTGCCCTTGCGGAAGTTCGATCCCTCCGACCCCCGGCATGGCGAACTGGCCTTGCTGAGCCGGCGGCTGCACGCCTTGGCGGAGAAACATTCACTCGAATGTCAGGAAGTCATCGAGATCGATCGCTTGGCGGGCGTGGTGTTAAGGAACTAGTCTCTCGCCCTGCAAGAACTAATTCTTGCAAAGTGCACCGGTGAGCGTTTTCGGGCGTTATTCGCCGTAACAGTCCACATAATAATACGTTTGAGCCGGCGCTTTTGAATAGCTCCGTATTCGAGATTTCCGGCAAATCCCGTCTTCCGCAACGCGGCCGGGCCCGCCTTTTCAGAGGAATTCGACGATTTCTCGCCAGCGAACAGTTTTTTTCCGAAAGTTGGAAGTGTGTTCAGCTCTAGCAATACCGGGGCAATTAGCATCAAGTTTCAGGACGGACCCAAAAAAGCGACAGGTCCCACAAATTCGCTACGAGAAAAGACAACCGCCGAAAAGTCAGGGCAAGACGCGCCGGTCGTGATGGAAACGATCACCCCAGTAGCGTCCCGCGCCAAGTAGTCAAACATGACGTATAGTTTCACTGAGAACTTTCGCTAAACCCGCGTCGAAAGGATGTCGTTCGATGTCGTCCGTGGCCACCGCTTCGCTGCGCGAAGAACTGCTGGCGGCAATTCAGTCCGAAGAGGAATTTCTGCCTCGCACGCCCCGCACGATCGAGGAAACGGGCCTGTCGACGGCGCTCGTCGAAGCGCTCGTCTGCAAGTACCTTTTTGTCGTCGGGTCCAACAGCGGCCGTGGAATTGCCGAGGAGGTCGGGCTGCCGCTGGGCATCTTGGAAAACGTGTTTCATTCGTTGCGCTGCCGCCAGTTTCTGGTTTATTCGGCCTCAGCGCCGCTGAACGACCACGTCTACGGCCTGACGGAGGAAGGACGGCAACGGACCCAATCGCTGATGGAGGCCTGCGCGTACGTGGGCCCTGCGCCCGTGCCCCTGGCCGACTACGTCGTGTCGGTCGGCGCCCAGACGATTCGGGCCGAGGCCCCGCGACGCGACCGCTTGGAACAGGCCTTTGCCGATATTTCGATCGATCCCAACCTCTTCGCCGATCTCGGTCCTGCGGTCAATTCCGGGGCGGGCCTGTTCCTTTACGGAGCGCCTGGCAACGGAAAATCAACCTTGGCCCGGCGGATTACCAGTTGCTTCGGCCAGTACATCTGGATCCCCTACGCGCTGATCGAGGGCGGGCAGTTGATCAAACTCTACGACTCGGCCTATCACGAGCCGACGAAAGACGACTCGCGAGGCATCGTCCGCAAGGCCGATTATGACCGTCGCTGGGTCAAGATCCGGCGGCCCACCGTGGTGATCGGCGGCGAAATGACGATGGATTGCCTGGAAATCCGCCACGACCCGCGCAGCAACGTGAGTGAAGCCCCTTTGCAGTTGAAGAGCAATTGTGGCTGCCTTCTGATCGACGACTTCGGCCGTCAGCGAATCGAACCGGCGGAGTTGCTCAACCGCTGGATCATCCCGCTGGAGAATCGGCACGACTTCCTTACCTTGGCCACGGGGAAGAAGTTCCAGGTGCCGTTCGAGCAGTTGATAATCTTCTCCACGAACCTGGAGCCGTCGAGCCTGGCCGACGAGGCCTTTCTGAGGCGGATTCCCTACAAGATCGAAATCGCCGACCCTGACGAGGCGGAGTTCCATCGTCTCTTTCAGGCCTACGCCCGCAGCCTCGGCTTCCAGTACGAGAAGGCCTCGATCGACTATCTTCTGGCAAAGCACTATCGCCCTTGCAAACGGCCGATGCGCCGTTGTCATCCCCGCGACTTGCTGGGACAGATTCAGAACTATTGCCGCTATAACGACCTGCCGTTGGAGATGCGGCCCGAATACTTGGACCGCATCGTGAATCGGTACTTTACCGCGGTTGCGAAGAAGTAGCCGCGGCCGAAAAAGCCCGTCCTATTCTTTTGTGTCCCCACAGGCAGTTCCCGCCGGACAGAGATCGGGAACCACCAGGTAGTCGCTCAGCGGCGAATAGGGAACCGTCGCGGTCAGGTCCTCCTTGCTTAACTTGCGACCGAGCACCACAAGGTTCTCCGGCACCACCAGCCCGGTTGGGCGACCATCGTGGGTGATCACGATCGGTGTCGCAGCGTCCTGGGCGAAGCTCTTGACAAGCTCGGCGAAACTCGAATTCTCGTCGAGGCACGCGACTTCGTGATTCATCACCTGGCCCACGGTCAAAAACGCCATTTCGTGGGGCGAGAGGTCCCCCAGGATGCAGTTCTCGGTGACGATCCCCAGAGGCTTCCCGTCCTCATCGACCACCGGCAGCGCAGCGAGTCGGCTGCGGCGGAGCAAAAGGACGGCCTCGCTGGCGAGTTCGTCCTTCGACAGGACGCAAGGCAGGGGCATCATCACGTCCCGGGCGACGGCGCTTTCGAAAAGTCTTCCTGGCGCGGCAAAGGTCGACCGGGCCTCATCCTGGTCGTCGAACTGACCGTAGCGCAACACGCAATCGCCCCCCGAGGCTTTCGCCAGATCCAGGGCCGTGGCACTACGACGGAGGACTTCGCCAGCCGTGATCGGACCGTCGGCGCCGGGGCTGGCCACGCCGAAACTTGCGGTGAATTGCAGGCGACGTTCCCCGACGAGGATCTCCGATTCGGCCCATTGCCGGCGCAAGCACTCGGCCCACGCGGCCGCTTCCTCATCGGCCATCTTGTTGAGAAGGAAGGCAAACCGGCCGCGGCCGAGGTATGCCAGAAACCCTGATTCCCCGCTCAGTTCCAGCAACCTCGTCGCCACGCAACGGAGGACTGTTTCGCCCACGAGCCGGCCAAATTGATGATTGACGCGGTGGAAAAAATCAACCTCCATCAGCACGCACGCCGCGAGCGATGATTTGCCGATACCGGCAGACAACTGTTGGCCCAGCCGGCTTTCCAATGCTCGGCGATTCGGCAGCCCGGTCGAGGAATCGACCCCGCAGTGTTCGCCAAGGCGTCGTTCCAACTCAAGCTCCCGCGCCGCGGCGCAGACGCGCAAGGAGTTCGCAATAGACGACCGGCTTCGCCAGGAAATCATCAACGCCGGCTTCCAGGGCTTTGTAAAGTTCCTGGACCTTTGATGAATGTATCAGGAGCAAGGTATAAAGCTCGCCCCGGGCCCGCCGCGCCGACTGGGAACGGCTGATTTCCAAGGCGTCATCCAAGCCGGGTTGGCCATCGAGAATGAGAAAATCGGGCGAAACGGACTCCAGCGCGGCCGCCGCCTGCCGGAAGGCGCCGACGGGGCAGACCTCACAACCGCAGATTTCCAGGAGTTTCCTCAGGCAGCGGAGCAGCCCCCGCTCCTCGGACACCAACAAGACGGTGACTGGCTGCGAACTCATGGCGATAATCGTCCTCGCACGAAAAGGGCCCGTCGGCAAGCGCGTGAGAAACGCTGCGCGACAAACGCCTATCTCAACTTTATCTTACTTTTTCCAGTGGACCACGATTTTTTCCAAAATCCGGCGGAAAATACCTGGATCCGCCCACCGCTTGGGCAAATACATGTTAAGTTTTATTGGGGACTGTGGACTGCGTCGGCACGGTTTCGTGGCGTAAACGTGATCAGGCCGGCCAGGTGATCGACGGCGAACCACGCCGGAGAACGTCTCACCGTAAAGGGGCAGTATCACTTTTCACGAGCCATTCGGCGTGGCAGACCATCGTTCAGTAACCTCATTGTGGAGCAAGACGGGCAGAGAGCATGCGAACCCAATTCATGCCGGAACACGCCTTGGGTCTACCTTGGCTTGAACACTTTCCCGCCAAGGGCGGCCCGCCGGAAAAAACGCTCCTTGACAAGTCGCCCTTCCTTATTGGGCGCGGGGAATCGACCGATCTGCAAGTCGTCTCCCAGGGTGTCTCCCGCGAGCATGCCGCCTTGGTGCGCGAGGGACGGGCAACCCGAATTCGAGACCTCGGCAGCACCAACGGCACATTCGTCAACGGCCAACGGATCAAGGAGGCTGACCTGCACGACGGCGACATGGTACAAGTGGCCGATGTCGAGTTCGCCTTCTACTGCGGCAAGTCACAGGCCGGGCTGGCAACGGTAACCCAGGTCTTCGCGGCGTATGCCGGCGCGGACCGAGGCGATTCCGCGGATGACCTCCACCGCGCCGTTCGCCGCCTGCACGAGACGCTCCTCAGCGGTTGCGTGCAAGGTCGATTAAAGCCGATCGTCGGTCTGCAAGAAGGGCAGGTAGCCGGCTATGAATCCTCGGACGAAGACCTTCCGCCGGCTGGTTTCGAGAGTGATCCCCTCCCAGCACCGATTCCGGGCCGTGCGGCCGCGCGGCTCCGCCACCTGCGGCGGATGCGCGGCGTCGAACAGGCCGCGGTGATGCCGGGCGAATTTTTGATCTTCGTGAACGTCGATTCGGCCGAGGTCGCCGCGGGGCGGCTGCTTGAATTGGCCGGCATGTTTTGCCAGCTTCTGCCAGACCCGAATCGTCTTGTTATCGCGGTGCCCTGTACGGCGGCAAAAGAAACTGCTCAGACCCTTGCGCCCGGCGGCCGGCTCCGCGAATTAGGGACGGCCGTCGCCCTCTCCGACTTCGGCGGCAGGGACGCCGGCACGGCCCTTCTGGCGGAGATACGTCCCGACTTCGTCACAGTCGCTGCCTCGGTCGTCCGCGGCATGCCGGGCAATGCGCTGGACTCGTGCGCTAATCGGGCAATCGTCCGGGCGATCGGCAAGAGTGGAGCGAAGGTGATTGCCACGGGAATCAGCAGTCCTGCGGAACGCGTCGAGTGTCTGGAAGCCGGCTGTGAGCTGGGCGAAGGCGCATTGTTCGAGGAGCGGAAGCGGACCGACGCCCCCTTACGGCGCGCCAATCTCGGCGGATCGTCGGCGGCCCTGGATGCCTCTTCGCTCTCCAAAACGCTGGATTCGATCGAGCGTTCGTATAACAACATCGCTTTCCCGCCGAAACCCGGGACCGCGGAGAACCAGGTCATCCGTTAACAACATCCAGGAAACCACATCGTGTCACCGTTGGCCTGCATGACGGCAGAGATCATTCCCGGATACACGATTCGCGAGCGGATCGGCGCCGGTGGCTACGGTGAAGTCTGGAAGGCCGACGCCCCCGGCGGACTCGCCAAGGCGATCAAGTTCATCTACGGCTGCCTCGAAGGAGAACGCGCCAGCCGCGAACTCAAGGCGCTCAGCCGCATCAAGGAAGTCCGCCATCCCTTCCTCCTCAGCCTGGAACGCATCGAGGTGGTCGACGGGCAGTTGATCATTGTCACCGAGTTGGCCGACGCGAGCCTGATGAATCGCTTTGATCAATGTGTGGCCGCAGGCGCCCCGGGAATCCCGCGCAATGAGTTGCTCGTCTACTTGAGCGATGCGGCCGATGCGCTCGATTACATGCGGCAGGCTTTCTCGCTGCAACACCTCGACATCAAGCCGGAGAACCTCCTGATTCTCAGCGGCCGCGTAAAGGTTGCCGATTTCGGACTGGTAAAAGACATCCAGGACACCACCGTATCGCTGGTCGGCGGCTTGACCCCCGTCTACGCCGCGCCGGAAGTGTTCGCGGGCCACCCCAGCCTGCACAGCGATCAATACAGCCTCGCCATTGTCTTCCAGGAACTACTCACGGGCGTCTTGCCTTTCTCCGGACGGAACCAGGCACAGCTCGTTATGCAGCACCAGCACAGCAGTCCCAGGCTGGAGCCGCTGCCGCCTGATGACCGAGCCGTCATCGCCCGGGCCCTGGCTAGAAACCCCGAAGATCGATTTCCGTCGTGCCACGATCTGGTCGATCGGTTGCGCAACGGCGGCGGGTCCGGCAAGTCGCCCGGGCATGGCGACTTGCCCCCGCCGGCATCCCAGGGCCCCAGAGGAGATACGAGCGCGACGAAGACCGTAGACACTTTGCCCCACGAGCAGCAGGAGCACAAGAAGCAAAAACCGCGGAAGGCAGCGGTGGCCGAAGCGGCGGCCGCGTCCGGCCCGACCCTCTTGTTCGAGGGCAGTGCTCTGCCCTCCATCATCGACCATCTCACGTCGGATCTTCCCTGGCCGAAACTCGAGCCGATCCCAGCCAGCGGCGAGGATTGGCCGTTCGTATTCAGCGGACCTGCCGATACCGTCAAGGATTTGCCGCCGCTGGAGACGGCCTCGGGAGCGTGGCGTCTGCGCCCCTGCCTGGTGCTTGGGTTGGGCGGCACCGCCGGGCTCGTGCTCAAGGGCCTTCGCCTGCGATGGTCCGACAGGTTCGGCGACCTGGCGGCCATGCCCGTCCTGCAGATGCTCCTGGTCGACAGCGATCGACGCTCACTTGCCGAGGCAACCCGGGGAGATCCGTCCCGTGCGCTGAGGCTTTCGGAAACGATCGCTATGCCGCTGCGCGCGCCGAAGAGTATCACGAGGCGCCGGAAAAGTATCTGAAGTGGTTACGGCGGCGGTGGCTCTGGCGTATTCCAAAATCGCACTACACGGAAGGGCTGCGCCCCTTGGGCCGCCTCGCCCTCGTCGATCACGGCCCGGAAATGATCGACCGACTCAAAGTGGCGATTTCCACGATGACGTCGGCCGAAGCGATCGCCGCCTCCGGCCAGCATGTTGGGCAGGAAATCCTCCCCGCGGCTCTGCAGGTCGTCCTGGTTACGTCGATTTCCGGAGGCACGGGTAGCGGCATGTTGCTCGACGTGGCTTACATCGTCCGCAAGCTGCTGGCTGATCTTTCCCTCTCCGACGCTCGGCTGACAGGCGTACTCTTGCACTGGACCGGTCACGACCCGCACGGCAAGTTGCTGGCGAGGGCCAACGCCTGTTCCTGCCTTCGCGAGTTGCAGTCCTTCGGCCGCGGCGAAGGATATCCGGGCGATGCCGATTTCGGGCTGCCTGCCTTTGCCGCCGAGGTTTCCCCCCTCGACGTAACCCGCGTCGTACATCTGGGCGATGGGCTCTACCGGGAAGAATTTGAACAGGCGACGGAGAATGTCGGACAATTCCTCGATTTGGCCACCGCGACGGCGGGCAGCGTGTTCTTCGACTCGCACCACGAGCCGGATGCGTCGGAGATGACCGTGCGGACCTTTGGCTTATGCCGGATCGGGCGGACTCAGAAGGAATTCGTGGCCCAAGCCGCCGATATGCTTTGCCGTAAGACGGCCCAGCGCTGGCTGGGTGACGCGTGTCGCGAGGATGCCGTGCCGCTGCAAAGCCTGGATTGTCTTTTGGCGCAGATCCACGAACAGCTAGAAACGCAGCCCGAAACGGATCCCGCCGTACCATCGCTGCTGGAGGAACATGCCACCGCCCTGCAACAGGCGATTTGCGCGGCTGGAGGGCCAAGGCGGGGTGTCGGCTGCGCGGGCGGTCGCCCAGGCCACGCTCGACGGCTTGAGAGGCCTGAAAACCGACGTTGGTGCGCGGCGGCAGCGGCTGGAATCGCTTTTCACTCAGGCGGAAATCGACATCGCCGCGGCGGCAACCTCGCCCCGGCCGCGGCCCAAGACGTGGCTTGCTCTGAGCGCTTTACAAAAGCCCCATGCCGCCGAAACATCGCAAAGCGCTGAATGGAACCGCGACGTGGCGGCCCTTCGCTGTGCGGCGATCATGTTACGGGGCCTCGAAGACCGAGTCGCGGCCATCGCCGAACCGCTGAAGGACCTGGAGAGTGACCTGAAGGACCTGATCGCGGCCTTTGCGGAGACAGCCGACGACGACATCGGAGTTTTCCTCGATGCCCATCCCGAACTTGTTGCCCAGCTCGATCAGGAGTGGCGAATGGAATTCCTCGGCGGCCAGGGCCAATCATCGGCCTTATCAAAGCAGCAGGAGTCCGCAGGGCGAAATTGCCCGGAACGACTACGTTGCGGCGGACGGGCGAAAGTCCTCGATACGTTCCGCCGCGGCGATTTTCGTGAATTGCTGCCGGGCGGGCGAGGCGCGTCTCCGCTTGACCCCCGACTTCTGAAGTCTTGCCTAGAAGAGCGCCACGCCCCGTCTGCGGACGTGCGGCGGGGGCCGCCGCCTCTGGTTTATTGGCGCCGGCGGTCCCCTTAGCGCCTCGCTTCGAACCGCGATCGAGCTTGAGACGGCACAAACGCCGGCCGTAGCCATCGATGCTTATAGCGATTTCGTGATTGGATGGGAAATCGAGGGCATGTCGCTTCCTCGCGTGGCTGCAGATCTCATCGACAACCAGCGCAATGCGGCCCAACTCGCCTTGCTTCTACACACGCGGCTGGACATTGACTGGTGATCGCCGCCGCCGCTCTCCCGCCGCAATTGCTCGGAAGAAATCGCTTCCGGCGTGCCGAAGCCGTTCTCCGGGCAGTGAATGCTTCAGCATCAAGGACTTCGAAGCGATGGCTGGCGCCGACCGGGACGTGTGTCGCGGCAACTCGGGGAGTGGAATTTGCCAAAGGCCGTTTCTTGACGTAGATTTCAGTAGTCGGCCATTCGGCCTGCGGCGATTTCCGCCCACGCAAATCTCGACAAGTCGCAAGACTTGCGCCACTTTTCACCACGCGGTTGAGGCGGCCGCCAAACAACTTTCACGCATCAGGTGTGTCGTCATGTCGGTCGATCTGCAAGAGCCTATGGGCAACGCCGAGTTTGCGGGTAAAGCCCTGGACGAATTCTCCAAGACTCAAGACGAGTTCACCGAATTCTTCGGCGACGTGTTCGATCAGCTCCAGGGGTTATCGCTGGAACTCTTCGCAAGGCATAGGTGCCTGGAGGTCAGCACGCGACAAAAAGCGGACTCGGATGAAAGGCTCATCGGTTTCCGCGAAGAGATCCAGCGCTTGATCGAAGAACTTCAACAGTTGCACGGCCGATTACAGGCCGATCAGCAGTTGACGCAACAGGGTTGGACGGAAATTCGCGCCGGCTATCAGCAGTTCCTCGACGATCACGCGGACCTGCGGGAGATTCGCGAGGGTTTCCGTCAGATTGCCGGTGAGTTCACAGGCATCAAGGAAGATGTACAGCGCGAGCGAAAGGAGCTGCACGAGCTGTACGCAAACGTCGAGAATCAATTGTCGCAAGTGACAGCCATGACCACGGCGTTGACCGAAGTCCAGGCACGGTTGACGAGCGAAGCGCAAATTGCGGACGTCATCGAGTACACCAAGCAACAGCAGGCCGACTGGCTCCAGCAACGCGCGGCCCTGGAAGCCGAGTTGGATGCCATGCGCCGCCGCGCGGCCGAACAGGCCGAGACCCTCAGCGAGCAGAAGAACCTTGCCGGCCAGCAGCAGGCGGAACTTGCCGGTGAACTGAAGCGGATGCGGAGCCTGTTGGAAACTATGGGCAGCCAAGTCCGCGGCGAGCCGGCCATTCCGGGCGAAAGCACGAAGCCGCAGGCGGACGAGAGTTCCGTGCCAGGGTCGGTCTTGGCCCAGTTCGAAATGCTGCAACGCGACATGAACTTGCGACGCATGAGACGAAACAACGAGCCGGACCCCGGCGGCAAGGCGATCCCGAGTTCGTAGAAACTGTTTCAAAACCGAGCATGCAGACACCTTCCGCCTGCGCTGGCAACGGCGGCGTCGGAGCGGGGCTTCGGCCGCCTTTCACTGTGGGCTTGTCGATGAGGACAAAGGCGTAAAGCAGCACGGCGGCCGTATGCAGATTGTCGGCCAATTGAGCGAGAAATTACGGTCTCAGGGAGAGCCGAGGGAAGAATGTTCGACGACTTTGCGGGGTGGCTAACTCGCCTGTGGCGCGCAAATTCGCCAAATTCGGTGGCTGCCGCGTTTTCCTCTCCGCTCCCTGCTCCCCTCGCCGGGCACCATGTACCCATGGTTGCGGGAGAGAGGCCGGGGGTGGGGCAGTTTCGATGGCTCCCCGCTCTAGGTCTGGACACCGCTGCCCAATGTCCCATAAAAGGCATCCAACCCCGTTAGCGTGATCTCACCAGTGCCAGTATTCTCGATTAGTGCTCCGGAAGAACCACTGATCGTATTGCTGAATGTTTGCGATGAAGTCTGCACAAAGTCCAAGATGGCATTGTCCACGAGACTGCCATAAACGCTGCCATTGGCCTCTCCGTTGCCAATTTGGAGGAACTCATTGTTGGTTAACGTACCACCAAAGACAATTAACGTACCGCTTCCGATTTGGAGGGAGCCATTATTGACTAGCGCACCACCATCGACAAATAACGAACCATCGCTGACTACGGTCGCGGCGGATGCGATATTGAACGTGCCGTAGCCCCAAATCGAGCCGCAGAAGTTATCCAGGACTCCAGTAACGGTCAGTGTAGCACCGGACTCGACTTCCACAACGCCATAGGAATTATAGGTCAACGAACCACTAAGCACCAGCGTCGCCCCAGCATCAACCTCAAGATAATTAATAATATCGGTGCCGCCAATTGTCAGAGTATAGTTGCCGCAGACGATAAGGTTTACATTGCTGGAGCCACCTTGAATTTGCCCAGAGAACATTGCATTGGCAGCTTGGTTGTCGGTGATCGTACCCCCATTAGAACCAGCGGCGGTGATACTGCCGCCGCCCGCTAACAAACCGACTGTGATGCTGTAACCATTGAGGTCTAGCGTCCCGCCACTGTTGACGGTCAGTGTTCCAGAGGAACTTCCCAGTGCAGAATTATTGCCGATCTGGAGCGTGCCGGAGTTGATTGTCGTGCCGCCACTATAGGTATTCGTACCTGACAAAGCGACCGGATACGTCCCGGTTGCTTCGACGGTCAGATTACCTGCCCCGCTAATGACGTTGCCAAAAGTTATAGTGCTGCCGCCACAGTCAATTAACAGCGTTCCGTTATTCGTGATTGGACCGGCTATGCTTTGCGGTGTACCTGCATAGCCGAGCTTCAAATCGCTGTTGCTGCCAATCGTTGTTCCGCCAGTGTATGTGAGAGTAGACCCGAAGATCAGAAATTGATTGGAACCTTCGTA
>CAVRDP010000004.1:0-167014 GCA_963719885.1 uncultured Planctomycetia bacterium
AGCAACTCGCAGGCCGCTTTATGCAGCCGTAGCATGCTGTGCATCTTTGCCATATAGACGCGACTGTTCTGTCGTAACACGGTAGGTGATGAACTGATCCCAGAGGTCGTTGAGGTAGATGGCTCTGCAGCGAGAGGATTGCTTGAGCCCCTTCCAACTCCCAACGCATCCCTGTGCGCTTGATGCGGTCCTTCACCAGGTGCTTGCAGGCGCCTTCCGCCACGCCACTGGCAATCGGGTAGCCTGCCGCCAAGTATTCGTCATAGCGCATGTGTTCCTGGTTGTTTTCATAGTACGTAATCGCGGACTCCACGGTGGTCTTGTTCGCCCCCTTCAGCTTGTAGGCCTTCACCAAGGGACGGAGGTTGCGCAGCACGTAACCGACCTTGCCTTGCAGCAGCATGCGCAGATGATGCGTCACGAATTCTCCCGCCTCCGCACTCTCCTCCGCATACAGGCAATGGGCCACCTCCCAGAGCCGTTTCAACGCGTGGAACAGGTCCAGAATCCATATGGCCTCGGGAAACCATTCTGCCGCCAACTTCCACAACTGGCGTTCCCCATCCATGACACAGATGCACGGCTTCTTGTTTGCCGGGTCCCGCCGACAACACTCCATAAGAATCTCGAAGAACAACATCGGTGCGGCGGCCAACACCTCCCCTTCCTTAAACCGGGTCATCTCTGCCCACACATGCTTGTGTTGCGGTTCGGGCCGCTCCCGGGCACGCTTTCGCCGACGCACCTCGTCGATCACGTCTTCGGCAGTACGAGGGAAGCGGGCTTGGGTGTAAACCGATCCCACATACGCCATCTGTTTTTTCCCGGGGCGCTCCCCGCTGCTTTTCTCTTGCCCCGCCAAACGCTCGACCGGAGGCGAAGAAGGCGCCTCTTCCTCGACAGCCGTGATTCCTGCCGTTTCCGCGCCTGCGGCATTTCCTCCCTTTTCTCCCACCCCAGCTTCAGACTCTGCTCGCAACCGCGCCGCCAACGTCCGCCGCATGGGCACACCCTTGCCATCGGCCGTTATCACCAGCAGTTCCTCCTCTTCTTCGGCAGGAGGAACCGCTTCGCCGCGAAAGTCGTCCACGTACTGCGACATCTCGCGACTCATGTGCTCCGCCGTGCGAACACTCACCGTGGTCCCCAACCAGGCACGGAGCGACTCCACCGATCCCCCAAAGGCGTCCTGGATGCACAACCGCTGCAACCAGTCCTCCAGCACATAGGAATTCTCTCCAGCGGGCAATCCCAAGGTTGCGTCCAGGGGCGACCATCCAATCGCTTGGCCTTCCCGAGTCCCGTAGACTCGGCGGCCGATCAGCAATTCCCCGAAAATCGACAAGTACCGCTTCTCATGCGGCTCGGGCAGGCGCGCGAACGTCTCCCCTTCCCGTTCTACGGTCTCTCCCCGATCCCCATCCCCATGGGCCTCCACGAAGGACCGTAAAAACTCCAGGCACATGGTCATAGCTCGCGGAAACATCCCGCGTTCCACTTCGTCGAGGCGTCGCCCTTCGCTCAGCGCTTGCTTCAAAAACTCGTGCATCCGCTCAAATTGCTCTTGGGCCTTGAAAATATCCAGTTCTTTTGTTGAAATCATAGTTGGACCTCTGCTAGCAGAATTTGTGGAAACATGAATTACTCACCTGTTAGCATGAGGTCTTTTTCTTCTGCTATCAAGCCCTCCTCCCCGTAAAGCTTCGTCCAACCCGTCCATGGGGGTGTGTTAAAGAAATTGATCTGGTGTGGTTTGATCGGTTTGGGTAAAGCGTGGCCTCATGAGTGCCGCGTTGTTAGAACAGCCGACCGAGACGCTAGGGACGGTGGTCTCCTGTGAGAATTGTCCCGCTGTTCAGCGTCTCGAGCGGGCGTTGGAGAAGCTGACGTTAGAGTTCCGTTGCGAAGTGGGCTATTGGAAAAGCCGGCATGCTGATGCCGTGAAGCGCATCGAGCAGTTGAAGGAGGAACTTGACCAATCCCGGGGCGAGACGCGAGCCCTTCAAGACAAGCTTTTTGGTCGCAAGTCGGAGAAGTCTGCCCGCAGCGACCGTTCCAACGATTTATTCGATCCCGAAGAAGTCTCGGCTGCCGGGAAGAAGCGCGGTGCGCAGCCTGGCCATGCTGGACACGGGCGGCACGATTATTCCCATCTGCCGGTCCAGGAAGAATTCGTCTCATTGCCGGAAGAAGCGCTGGCCTGCCCGCATTGCGGAAAGCTAGCCGCGATGATATCTGACACCGAGGATTCGGAAGTGACGGAGATCGATGTGCGGCCACATCGGCGGCGGATTCGACGGCGACGGTATCGGACGACATGCAATTGCGATTTCACACGGCGGACGCTGACGGCTCCGCCGCCACCCAAGCTGATCCCCAAAGGCAACTACGGCATCTCGATTTGGGTGCATGTCTTGTTAGACAAGTACTCATCGTATCGGCCCACGGAGCGGTTATTGGGGCAACTCGAACAGTACGATCTGGACTTGCCGGCGGGCACGGTGAACGACGGGCTCAAGCGGATCGAGCCCATATTGACGCCAATCTACAATGCCCTCTGCGAACGGAATCGGCAGGGCAGCTTCCATCAGGCCGACGAGACCCGTTGGCGGGTTTTCGTGATTTTTGACGGGAAAAAAGGCTACGGTTGGTGGTTGTGGATGGTTCTCGGCGAGGACACCGTGATCTATCTGCTCGATCGCAGCCGGGGGCACGAGGTGCCGGAAGCACATTTTGGTCCGGCAGCTTCGGGGACATTGGAAGTCGATCGGTACTCGGGCTACAAAGCCATGGCGCTGGTGAAGTCGGGGTTGATCGTGTTGGCGTTCTGTTGGGCGCATGTACGGCGGGACTTCGTGGGAGTAGGCAAAGGCTGGCCGGAGTTGACGCCTTGGGCGATTGCCTGGCTGCGCCGTATTCGGCATCTCTACCAAGTCAATCGAGAACGTCTCCAGCACCCTCATGACTCAGCTAAGTTTCAAGAGCAACAGGCGTTGTTAGGTGGGGCGATGGAGGCGATGCACTCCGAGGCGGTGAAAGAACTCGCCGATCCCAAACTCCGCCAACCGTGCCGTAAAGTTCTGGATAGCCTCGAAGATCACTGGATGGGGCTGACTCGGTTCGTCGAAGATCCAAGAATTCCGATGGACAACAACGCGTCGGAACGAGAAGTACGCGGCCCGGCCGTGGCACGGAAGAACTTCTACGGTTCCGGCTCCTTGTGGAGCGGCCGTCTGGCAGCGATGATGTTTTCGCTTTTCGCAACGCTGGTCCGCTGGAAAATCAATCCGCGACGGTGGCTGACGTGGTACTTTGAAAATTGTGCAGCCGCCGGTGGAAAGGCACCCGAAGACATTCAATCGTTCCTGCCCTGGAATCTCTCCGACGAGCGTCGGTCGGCTTTGGGCGTTCCAGCAACCACTCCTTCGCCCGACGACACCTCCTGATGCGCCTTGTCGGTCCTGCGGACTTGTCGCAGATTCCAGACTCCTTCTCCTTTGCCTCCCCCTTATCGGAGCGGATTCGTCCCTGGGCGAATCCCTGCGCCGACGGGTTGGACGAAGCTTTACTCCTCCCCCGCCGTAAGTCCTTGTCCTACAATGCTCTTAGCGCTAGAGGAAGGCGAGTCACTGCCGCGATGATTTCATTCACGATTGCAACTTTCGCTCAAGACTGCCTGGCCCCTATAATCTCTAACCCTACCGCCCATCAATCCCGGTCGTGCGCGTAAAAGCCCGGTGCGGGAAGGCGCTCCGCGAGCGTGGCGCGGGTTTTCTCGAATTCCTCGCACGATTCAAAACCTCGTGTGAAGAACTCCTCGCCGTCGAAGCCGTACAAGATCAGATTCGATTCCACTGCCAACAGAAAGCGGTCCTTCCACCACATCGTGAGCGATTCGAAGTAGCCCTCCAGGAACCCGGCGAAAAATGCCATGAACCGATGAATTTCCGCGCGGGGAAACTCGGCGGCGTCCGGGGGGTAATAAATCGGGTTTTGCAGCCGCTCGTCGCTCGGATCGACCAGCTTGCGCAGATTGTACTCCACGCCGCTACGAAAGTTCATCACGTTGAGCAAATACGCCGGTCGCCGCGCCGCACCGGGGACTTCCAGGGCAAAAGGAAACGCGAAGCCCCCTTTCCAGTCGTCAAAACCCCTCCCCCGTTCACCAAACAGGTGCCGACATACCGCGTACGTTTCCGCCAAGTCCAACTTGCCGGAACCGGGCGCGGCCGGTTCGAAGGGAAGGTCCGCGTCGATCGCGATGCTCCAGCGCCGCATGTCGAAATCTTGACCATCGCTCAGCCGCGTTAGCCCGTACGTCCGCCGATCCAGTTCGAACGTCCTGCGCGGTGGCCTAAGCCGTTGTTCGCGTTCGAGCAGACCAGCCGCGCATGCGTCAAGACTCTTCGTGGCCGCGCTCGCGCATCTCCGCGTCCAGAAAAGCCCGCAACGAATCGGGAAGTGAAATCGGAATGGCCATGGCGGCGTTTTCCTTTGCGGCCTGGTCTTAACTGGCTGCCCCACCGGTCCAGAGCTTTCGCAGTTCCTCGGGGCTGGCGGCAGTTTCGGCGGCATCGAGAATCTTCTCCAATTGTTCCAGGTTGTAGATCTGGCGAATCTCCGGCATGAGTTGGTTGCCGGCATCCCGAAATCGCACTCGTAAGATCGCCTCAATGCCCTTGGTTAGGCCATCGATACGGCCAAATCGCTCTGGAGTTGTAATGAATGGCATGTGTTCTTTCTCCTCGTACTGGTTCACTTCTTTCCAAAATTCTTTGGCCAGGGGCGGCGGCAGTTCCATCATCCAGTCGATCAACTTAAAGAGCTGGCGGACCTGCGTCTCGCTCCACCCTCGCTCGCGAAGCCTCTTGATCAACCTGAACTTCCGGTCTTTCCGCTGGCCCTGGTCTTGATGGGTCTCCTGCGTATCCAAATGGGCCAGGACCACCGTGGCGAAGGGATTGGAGCTTTCCTCCAACTCCGAGCGTCTTGCCGCATAATCCAGGAGCTTGACGATCGGAAAACGTAATCCCGCTTCCGTGCCCCACCGCTGGTAGCCGAAACTGGTCGGACGCCAGCGGGGGTTGTCGTCGCCCAGCACGGCAAAACTGGCCACCTCTCTATTATACTTGTCAAACAGGCGAAAATTGTAGACGTACATCCGCCAGGTAAACTTGCCGTCGTCGGACATCTGTACCTCGACGTGGACCAGCACCCACTGTTCCTCGCCGCTTTTCAGCCAGACCTTGACCAGCTTGTCGACGTACCGCCGCCCGATTTCCGCTTCCGGAGCGATTTGTTGCAGTTCCTTGTCCAATGACTCGCACTGCCGGCTCCAGTCGATATCGGCATGCGCTTCGGGAAAGAACAACTCCAAAAAAGCCTCGAAGAAGAAGTCGAGGGCTTCTTTCCAAGGACTGTCATAATCGGCCATTGCACGTCTCTCGCGACTCAGGATTGGTAACCGTTCCTCAAAACGACAGCAGCACCTGCCAGACATACATATACGCCAGGGCGTCGATGTCCTCCCAAACGCGGCGGCACAAAGCGGCGTCGCCTTGAATCGGCGGAATCTCGGCCAGCTTCTCCTCCCAGGGTTGACAGACCCCGGGCGCGGCCGGCCTGGTGCAACCGGGAGCCCAGGCGCGGTCGGCGCCGGTTCGAACGGCGGCGGCAACGGTTCCAGAGAGCCGGAAGAATAAACGCCGAACTCGCGACCGGCGTCAGTCATGGCCCGCATGTTCTCGATCGTGGCGTCGTTCTGCACGATGGCGCTGGCGTCGAGGATATAGCCCCCATTGCCGGCGGCGATTTCCAGCACCTTGCGGACCTGCTGCCGCACGTCTTCCGGCTTGCCGCGGGTGAGCATCCAGTTGGGAATGCCACCGCTCAAGCAGAACTTCTCGCCCAGCACGCGATGCGCTTTTTCAACGTCGCCCTGATCGACGTGATAGACGATGCTCCGCTCCGGCAACTCGGCGAACGACTCCAGGTGATGGTCCCACTTGCCCTCCGCGTAGAACAGCGTCTGGTGGCCGTGGGCCCAAAGCTCTTCGACGATCGGCTTCATGGTCGCCCAATAGACGTTCTTGAAGATTTCCGGCGATACGAAGGGCACGCCGCCGCGGTGCATCCAGTAGCCGATGGGCACCAACCGCTGGGGATCGGCCGTCGCATGTGCGACCCAAGAGAGGTGCGGCATGAGGGCCTCGCAGGCGGCCACCACCTTGTCGCGGCGCTCGAACAAATCGTCGACCAGCCCGAGATAACCGCGGAGCTTGTCGGCGATGATGTCCATGGGGGCCTTGACGATTCCGGCGATGGCCGATACGGTGCCGCTCTCGCTCCGCAGCAGGGCGTTCTGCGTGCCGAAGGCGTTGAAATACTTCATCATCGCCATCCCGCCCTTGAGGAAGGAGAGATGGTTGGCCGTGGTCGTCGGCTCGCCCGGGGCAGAGACCCCGGCGGCCACCCGAGGCAGCCAGACGTTCAAGAGGTAGCCGTTGGGGTCCTCGATCAGGGCGTCATATTCATCGGGCTGCATCCAGGCCTCGTTCTGCGGCGGCTCGCGGTACTGGAAGCCGGTGTCGGCGGGGATGTCGATGCCGGGAATGCCGTAATACTTCAGCCCGATGGCTTGCGTCAGCCCGGTCCAGCAGTAAACCATGTTCGAGACGACGGCGTCCCAATCGAACTCGGCCGCGCACTTCCGCGCCGCGAGGAAGGCCAGTTCGTAGTCGTGGGCCACCTCCTGGCAGGTATAGCCGGCGTACCTGGCCGTAAATTCGGCCACGAACGGCCGGATGGGCACCATGTCCGGCTTGCCATTCCGCATGGCCGTGACATAGCGGCGGAGGCGGGTTTGATAGAGACATTCTTTGTCGGCGGTTGATGGCATGGCGATGCCCTTAGGTTGTATCGATGTAGTTGTAGGGTGGGACAAGATCGCGTAGCGAGTGCCGGCCCACCAATTGAATCACTGCCGATCATGGTGGGCCGGCGCTCGCCGACCCGGAATACCGGGTACCCCGGATCTTGTCCCACCCTACGGCTCTTCCGCTATTCCCAGTTCCTTCAAACTCGTCCGCAGCCAGGCCAGCGAGCGCTCGATCATCGGGCCGCCGGCGCCTTCGCATTCCATGCTGAGCACGCCATTATAGCCGCGATCGCGGAGGATCGTAAGCACCTGGCGGATGTTGGCCGCGTTCACCCCGTCGCCGATCGCGCAGGCGGCTTACGGCTATGCCCGTCTGCGAGCCGCGGACCGCCTCGGCCAACGATGGGCTGACGTCCTTGACGTGCACGTGGTCGACTTTCTCCTGGAAACGGCGGCAAAAGGCCACCGGATCCTGGCCCGCAATGAACGAATTGCCGGTATCGAGGTTCAGTCGCAAATAGGGCGAACGGCAGAAGGCCAGCATTTGCTCCAGGCGGTCGGGGTTGGTGGTGAAATAGCCGTGGACTTCGATATTGACGGTGATCTCGTAGGCCTCGGCCACCGCGATGATCTGGCCGTAGCTGCGTTTCATCAGTTCCATGGCCTCGTCGTCGTTCAGGCCCTCCGGCTTGTGCAGGCCGTCGGTTGTGGCGATCCGCGGGCAACCGGCCAGCTTGGCCCAGGGGAGCGATTTCAGCACGTAGGGCACGCCGTACAGCGGTCCGTCGCTGCCGGACAACGGATAAGCGGCGTCCAACTGCGAGAACTGCACGCCGAAGCGTTCCATCTTCCGCCGCATGAGCAACGGGTCCTGATAGAGCGCAATGTGCGGCTGGTAGCCCAGTCCGTGGATCCAGCTTGCACCGTCGATCAGCCCGCATTCGATGAAATGAACGTCGTTGGCCTGGGCCCAGGCGAGGCACTTGTCGAAGTTCCAGTAGGACGAGTTGAAGGCGTCGGTGTGAAAGCCGATTTGCATGGGAAACTCCTCTATTACGGTTCCCGCCCCGCGGCCCAAAGGACGCCGCGCTGCAGAAGCTTTGCCACCCCGGGCATGGCGATGGCCTTGCCGTCATGGCCCAAGGGCGTGTTGAACACCCGCCCCTTGCCGTAGGACATGACCAAGGCCATCGGGTATTCCTTCTTGGTCACTTTCGATTGGGCCGTGGCCAGGACGTCCATCTTCTTTTCGCCGGTCAGACAGACGTATAACTCGTCGTCGGCCTGGAAATCCTCCATGCCGCGGGTGATGGGGTGCTCGCGATCAATGATCTTCACGTTGAACGGGCCGCGGGGATCGTGCGTGGTCTTGCGGTCCCAGACCCGGCCGGCCAGGTCCGCATATTCCGGCCAGGTGGAAAACGCCCCGCAGGAGAAGTGCAGCACAACCAGGCCTTTGCCCTGCTTCACCAATTGCGCAAGGTTCTTCTCGGCCTCGGCCTGATGGCGCAGCGGCTTCGGATTGTAAAACTCCAGCAGGATAACGTCGTAGTCGCCCACGAGCGGCGAGGCGAGGAACTCGGGGTCCTCGACGATGTAGGCGTCGATCCGCGGATCCGCTTCCAGGTTGGCCTGGACGACTGGAGCGGTTTTCTTCCCGTCGTGCCAGGGATCGACGTTGGCGACGATCAGCACGCGAGTCTTCGCCGCCGGCGGTTGTTTGTCGGGCGGGGCCGAAACGACGCCTGCGGCCAGGGCGATTGCTAAGAATGTACTGGGCATGGTTTTGGTGTCGTTTCAGATTTAAGCAAAAGGATGATACGCCTTCTCCGCCGGGACCCTGGGGGACTTCAACGGATCATCGTAAAGGCCCGGTTTCGGCATGGGATAGTTGCCGGTGGAGTCCGGCTTCGAAGGCGGCGGCGTGTCGAAACTGGCAACGTCCGGGGCCGGGCCGAATTGGAATTCGGAGTTGGCCACTTCGTCCCACTTCAGCGGCTTGCCCGTGTAGCAGGCCAACTGGCCGAGCACGGTCGACATCGTGCTGCCCGCCATGTAGGACCCGCTGTTGATCGGCTTGCCGTTGCGGACCGATTCGATAAGCGCCCGCTGCTCGTCGACATACGGGTTGTTATGGGGACCCTTGAAATGCCAGTTCGTCTCGCCGCTGATGCTGCAACTTCCCAGGTCGCACTGGCCCTTGCTGCCCATGATAATGTCGCCGGAGTTGCCGTAGCAATTGTTCTGCGTGCGGCAGAGGGCATAGACCCGCGTGCCGCTGGCATATTCATAGACTACGGTGTGATGATCGTACATGTCGCCGTACTCATCGCCGAACGAGGCCGAGCGGCCGCCCAGCCCGAAGCACCAGGCGGGCATCTCCTCCTTGAGGATCCAGGCCGCGCGGTCCATGTTGTGCACCAGCGACTGCGTCACGTCGTCGCCGGAAAGCCAGCAAAAATGGTACCAGTTGCTGAACTGGTACTGCGTCTCGGTATAGGCCGGATTGCGCCTGACAAGCTGGTACGGGCCGCGGAGGAACATAACCTGCATGGCGACGACCTTGCCGATCGCGCCGTCATGGATCCGTTGGACCGCCTCGCGGTATCCGTTGTGAAAACGGCTTTGTAATCCGGAGAGCAAGCTCAGGTTTTTCTGCTTGGCCAGGGCCGCTGCGGCTTGCATGCGACGAACGCCGACCGGATCGATGCCGTGCGGCTTCTCGACAAAGACGTGCTTGCCGGCGCGGAGGGCGGCCTCGGCGTACATGGGGTGAAACTTCGAGGCACAGGCGATCAGCACCACGTCGACGCTCTCGATCACCTTTTTGTAGCCGTCAAAACCGGGGAAGAGATGGTCTTGATCGGCGATGACCTGGTTGGGCCGATTCTTCTTGAACAAGCCGTATTTGAACTGCAAGCGATCGGGGAAAATGTCGCACATCGCGGCCAGCTTCACGTCGGGGCCGGCTTGCAGCGACTCGTCAGCCGCGCCGCCGCAACGTCCGCCGCAGCCGATCATGCCGATCTTAATTTCTTGCTTGCCGGCAGCGTGGGCACTGCGGGCGATGCTCAGCCCCGCAAGCGTGGCGGCGCCGGCCGCCGATGTCTTGAGAAATGCACGCCGGTTCGGGCGAATGGGTGTTGCCATGATACGTCTCCAGGAGGGCAGTGGATGGGAAGGTGGGAGAGACGTTTATCCTACCTAGGCGGGAAAGCCTTGTCAACTATTCGGGCTTTTCCGTCTTCGCTGGCTCGACGCTCGGCGGCGGATCGGCGGGAACGAAGACGCGCTGGTCATACCTGTTCAACACAAATGCGGCGTGCATCGCCGCGGAGATCTCGCGGGCGCTCATCGTGGCAATGTAGGTCTGATAGTGCGGCGAAATGAACGTGCTGTGCAGGAAATCGATGCCCCGCACGACCTGTGGCTCCTCAAGGCGTCTGGTAGGCAAGGTCGTGACGAGCCACTCAAGAATATGTGCCGTGGACGAGACGGCCGTGGCATAATCGCGGCCGGTCGGCCGGCCCCAACTGCCGTCGGTGTTCTGCGTCGCGTAGGCGTAGTCGATCGACTCGTCGATGTACTGCTTCGCTCGTGCCAGGTCGCCGTCCAGCGGGACCTTGTCGTTCTTGAAGCGATCCAGGGCGACGCCCAGCCCGAGCAGCCGGTTGGTCGCCGCGTAGGGATGCGGGCCCAGGGGGCGGCCCAATTCTTCGGCCACCACGCGCTGCAACGTCCACCGGCCGCCGAGGCTGTCTTTCCAGGAAGGTTCCTGGACGTAACTTGCCAGGGCCACGAGCTTGAGCGACATGTCGAGGCCGGGGCGGCAGGTCAGCTTCTCATACTCGATCAAGTCGGCCACCGTGCGAACGGTCTTGCCTGCACGGGCCGGGTACTCGGCGGGAACGCGCGCGAGGGCCAGGACGGCGGCCAGCTCGGACGAGTCGTTCTGATAGCCGTAGCCAACGCGCGGGGCGAGATGCCCTTCGCTGACGGTCATGATCTCGTAACCGGCGCAGGGCATATTCCAACAGAGGCAGGTAATGCCGTTGACCTTCTGGCCGGAGGTGGCATTGTCGGTCAATTCCGTGTCGCAGCCGAAGGCACGGCAGAAGTCCAGAACGTCGGTGCAGGTGTTCTGCTGCGTGTTGAACGGCTGAGCGCGGAGGGCCGCCAATATCTGCCGCACCTTATCGCGGCGTGCCGCCATCTCCGCGGAGAGTTGCTTGACCTTTTTCGCCGCCGTCTTGACCGCCCCAGCCGAGTCCTTTACAGCCGATTCCTTTACGGCCGGCTCCTTCGCAGCCGCCGAATCGCTCTTCGTCTCCACGGGCGGGAGCCTGCTGACGGCGGGCGTGGCATGGGCGTCCTGCCCAGGTCGCGCCTCTGCGGGCTGCGGGTCGACTGCCAGGGTCGCCTTTACCGCCGCAAGCAAAAGAGCAATGGCGAAGAACCCGGCAAACGGGACGCGATACTTGACGTACATCGAGAACTCTCCTTTATTCACGGTCCGGCTGTGGTTTTTCCATCGGGACGGTTGGCGGTCGGCGTTGCCTGATCGTGGCGGGGCCGGCTGATGAGGAATCCGCCGGCGGTTCCGCGCTGGATGATCGAGTGCTCCTGCGCACGCAGCCGAACTTGTTGCCCGTGCCGTAGCAGACCATAAAGCTGAAATTGCCGCCGCAATCGGCGGCGTTGTGATACGTCAGGTTCGACGATGCATAGCCCTGGCCATAGCCTTTGAACTCGGAGTCGTCGCCGTACTGGTAAAGGATGCCCAGGCTTCCTTCGGCGCCGCAGCCTTGGACGAGGCTGTTGGCGGCTTCGAAGTGATTGTTGCCGCCGAAAACGCACAAGGCCCCCACCGAGCAGTCCCAGGCCATGCCGCTGCCCATGATGCTGCCTTCGAAAGTACTGTGTCCTTTATCGTCGAAGCAGAATCCCTGGGCATAGTGGCAGCCCCAACCGCAGCCGAAGCGCTGGAAGAGGCTCTCCGTGCGCTCGCCGCCGTAAAAGTTCTTGCGGGCGATGAGGCTTTGGCTATGGCCGCCGAAGTCGCGGGCGAAGCCCAGGGCGCACCAGTAACCGCCGCCGTGCGCGAGGTAATCGAATTCGTAGACGTTGTGGCCGCCGCCGTTGAGCAACATGCCGACGCCCCCGCAGGCGACCTGGCGGATGCCGGCGCCCACGCCCTGGCCAAAGCCCTCGTAGCCCGGGGTCCCTTGCTCCTGCTTGTACGAATTGACGTAGAGGCCGCCCAGGTAATACTGGTCGTAGCCCCCGATATCGTCGATGATGCCGAATCCCAGCGGCCCGCCGAGTCCCTGGCCCCACATGCCGGCGTGGTATTTGTTTCCTGTACCGTGGCTGATGATGATTCCTACGCCGCCGATGGCCTGGGCTTGGACCCGCCGCACGCCGCGATAGATGTTGTCGCCGCCGAACTCGACGATGATTCCCACGCCGCCGATGGTCGAGGCCTGGGCCAGGTCGTTGGCATCGTAGCGGTTGCCGCCTTCGCGGTTGACGATCATCGAGACGCCGAGGATCGACCCGCCTTGCACGGCCGGCTTGGCTGAACGATAGACGTTGCGGCCGCCAAGATTGACGTTCACCAGCAGGGGCCGCTCGATCGACACCGTGCCGTCGTGATATACATTGTCGCCGCCCAGGTCGATCACCAAGGCCACGTCGCCCATGGAATCAAGCTCATAGGTGTTGGCTTCTTTGCCGCCGATGATAATCGCCCCGGCAGGCGTTTCGATCTTGGCGACAACGTGCCCCGTAATTCCCGCGACGAACACGTCGCCCGTGTCCGGATAGTTCTTCAACTGATCGAGCAAGTCCGGATCGGTCAAGGGAACCAGGGCCTCGGCCGCGGTGACCATCGCGCCGCGGTCCATCTTTTCCATCAGGTCGACCAGCCGGCGGCCGGTGCCGCGATCGTTGAGCGTATGGGCCACGCTGTTTTGCCCGACCATCACGGGGTAAATATAAGACGACAGCTCGCGGATCTCGCTCTTGGTGAGCGGGGCCAGCGCCGCGGCCTGGGCCGCCCGGGCCTCGATCAAGGCCAACTTGACGACGTCCAGCGCCTCCTGCGGCGTCTTGGCCTTCGGAAATTTCGGCGCCTGCGCACTGGGCAGATCCAGCTTGTCGGCGATGATCGGCAGCAGGCGGGCCAGTCCGCCGCGGTCCTTGAGGACCGCCGCATGCACGTCGCGAGTGAACTCCTCTGCCTCGGCCACGGCGCCCAAGGGATGACGCTGCATGTGGTCGTACCAGGACAACCGGCAATTGCCCGCCAACTCGGAACCCGTGTAGGCCGCGGCGGACGAATCGAGCTTGTATCCGGTATAGCGTTGGAAGCGGGCGAAGTTACTGTCGATGCCGCGATTGTGAAGGGCGCTGACGATTTCCTGCTGAAGGAGCTCGACCAGGCTCGGGGCCAACGGTTCGCCTACGGTATCGTCGGTGGCTTCCTCGACTGCCGGTCCAGAGGTTTGCTTGGAATTGGTCTTGGATACGGTTGCCGCTTTCTTTTTCGCCGACTTGCTATGCGTGCCTTGCCGACCAGGGGTACCCGGTGCCCGCCGATCGACCACCGTTTTCGGATCCAGCACGCGAATCTCGCCGGCAGGCGAAACGGCTTTGTCCGACTGGCCCTCTCCGGGCTTCACCGGCTTTTCACCCGAGACCTGATTGTAGGGCGTGTCACCCGAGGCCGAAGGCAAATCGCCGGCAAAGGCAACTTGACTCCCAAAGACGAGCAAAGCCAGGGCGAGTAGAAGCGGGCTCATGGACCCCGCGGTCTGTCGCGACATCACAATGTATCTCCTTCAGAGATTTATCAACTCCCCTCTCCCGCCTGTCGCTTGCGGCAGGATGGGAAAAGGGCGGGGTTCAACGAACTCCCCTCTCCTTTTGGGAGAGGGGCAGGGGGTGAGGGCAGTTCCGTAGGCATCGTCAGAGTGCGAAACCCTCATTGTAAGGATGCTCATTCAGATCGTCAACAGGGTTGGACCGAGCGATCACATCGGTTTTTTTCCGTGTTACAAATGCGTTAAAGCGATCTGCAATGGAAGGTGATCGATCGGGGCAATAAGGCGTCAATCGGCGGAAAGTTGCCGACTCCTTTATTACAAAAGCACGGCTTACAAAGTTGTCGCGAAGGCATCTTGAATGTGTGGTAGCCTAGGCATGTTGCCTGTGGAGCGTAATCTAGGCAGCAGGGTCTGCCGACGGGCACCGACGGGCACCGTGCGCAGCATGGTCGGCTTGGTCGGCGAGTTCCGCCAAGGCACCTTGGTAACGACGAGATACCCTCACTCGTAACCATGCCAATTGCTGGCAAGTTTAAGATCAAAGCCGCCCGAGATGGAGGCAGATTCATCCATGCTTCCTATCTCTCCTAAATTGCCGTGGGGTGGAAAACCGGGGCAGTAGTTTCTGGGGTTGGCATCTTTTCGGGGCCGGTTAGGCGGCCGGATGGTCAAGTCGAAGTTCAATTGCCCACAACTTTATGGACCGAACGACGGCCTATCAGTAGGTAAAGCTCGGCTCGAACCTGGAGTTCTTGCGGGGAATCAGCACGACCTCGATCATGCAGACGACCAGCCTCGCCGCCTGTCCGGGCCTGCTGGAGAATCTGCCGGCGAACGCTCACGGGTCCGGGTCAACAAGGGGGCAGCCCGTGATGTTTAGCGCTGCGTTCGTCTCCTTGGGAGGGTATTGCGCGGAAATGGCATCCAGCGCCTCTCCGGAGTCGAAACGGGGACGCAGCTAGTTATTATAACCAAAGAAACTAGCTTCGCTTCTTCGGCTGGGGCTTCATGTGCCGCGCCCGAGCGAGGCCGAGGGCGTCGAGGAGGCGGACTTGTTCTTTGGCAAGTACGCCTCGCTTTTTCAATTGCCGGATCCTGGCCACCCAATTGCCCAGGGACGGATCCGGTTTGTACCCGCCCGGAACATTGCAGTGTCCGTGGGCCTTCTTGAACCGTTTCAACTCCTTGAACCGTATTTCCCAGGGGACCGCGGCGCAATGCTCCCGCAGTTTCCAAGAGAAGCCGAGGGCCTTCAGGAGGCGGAGCTGTTCCTTGGCGAGGGTGCCGAGTTTCCGGCGTTGGCGGAGGTAGCTCACCCACCGGCCCAGACGACGGTTCGGCCGATACCGCATCGGCACGTCGCAGTGGCCATGTTCCCTATGGAACGCTTTCAGCTCACCGATATGGCGGTCCCAATTTGCCGGCAGGACCCACACAAAACCGAGCAGGTTCAAAGAGCGGACTTGTTCCTCGTTGAGTTTTCCCTTCTTGTACCGCTCCCGGGCGCGGCCGACCCAGCCGCCGAGGCGCAGGGTTGGCCGGGTAACCGCGCGGCACGTTGCAGTGCCCGTGTTCCTTCTTGAACGCTTTCAGATTGTGGAGGCATTGTTTCCATTCGCGCGAGATGGCCGGTTCCCCATCCCAAACAAACCCCACGGCATCCAGGCGGCGGATTCTTTCCGGCGAAATTCCGCCGGTCTTCTTCTTTTTGCGACAGTTGTCCGCCCAATAGCCCAGCAAGAGATTTTCCGGGTCTCTGGTCGCCACGTGGCAATGCCCGTGCTGCGCCTTGAACCGCTGGAGTTCTTTGAACCGTTCTTCCCAGGAAGGCCGGTTACGCGCCGTAACGGGCCGTTTCCGAATCGGGCTCGCCGCGGTTACCTGTTTAGCCGCTCTTTTTTTCGCCACGGAACCATTCTCCTTGAGGTCTGTTTTGGCCTCTTCGGCCCCAATCCCAGCCTTTCCACTTCTTGCGGTCGCCCTGGGCGGCGTCCCAACGTTCCGCAGGACGACGGCAAGGTTGGGTACGCGTGATTTGCCGGCACGGGTTTTATTATACCAAGGATGGAAAAGGGATGGAAAAGGGGCGGACAGCCGTTGCGCATTGCTGTCGCGCCGTCTTCTGCGATTCGTCGTTCATGTTGTCCGCCTGGATGGCAAGGACCGCAACGACCCGTGCGGGTAAGGTCGATTTCGACCAAATTGACGCCCGGCCCTCCGGCACTCCGATTGCTTCTGCTTGTATTTCTCCAAGCTATGGACGAATGGTTCCGAGCGCGGAGGACCGCAGTAAGAAGACTGACGCGTAACTCATATCCAGGATTACGAGCGTTCGCGGCCTCCCACTGCCCGACCCAACCCCTAGTGCCCAGGCGGTTGACTGACCCCTACATTTTGTAGCGCGGGGCCTCTTGCATAAAATGTAAACGTATGTATACTATATTCAGTCTATTACTCGGGCAGTTGCCCGCCAGGCCCCGGCTGCACCGGGGGCTCCGTAACTACCGGAGTTTTTTTGCTATGAAAACAGAACCACGAGAGAAGGGCAACCCCTACCTCGCCGCGCGGCGGGCGCAGAAGGCGGCCTTGCTCCCCCGCGCCGCCCAGCTCGCCGGAGAGGGCCGCTACTACCAGGAAATCGCCGACGCGCTCGGCATCGCCAAGTCGACCGTCTGCGACTGGCTCCGCGGGCGGCCGCTGGGACGGGCCGCCGCCCAGGCCCTGGGCACCCCGCGGATGACCGCCAAGCTGGCCGCCCGCTACGAGTCGCTGTACCAGCGGGCCCTGCGGGAGTGGAACCGCTCCCGCAGCGATCGCCGCACGGAAACCGTGCTGACCATCGAGCCGGCCGGCGGCAGCCCGACCACCAAAACCACGGTCCGCACGGAGCCGCGGACCGGCAACGCCGCCTGCCTGGGCAAGGCGCTGGCGGCGATGAAGGCCATGGAGGGCCTGCACTGCCGCGAACGGTTGCGGCGGGAATGGTTCGAAAACCTCAAAAGGGACGCTGCTCGCGATGAAAATGAAGACGGCCTCACGCGGACGGTGAAGACAACGACGACCCAGTCCGGCCGGAAGCTGCAAACGGTCGTCACGACGCGGTCGAACGCCGGGCGTCTTGCCGCGCTCCGGGACGCGCAGGAAGCGCTCGATGAGGACTCGCCGCGCCTGGAGACGCGGCTGGCTGCGGACAAAGACGCGGCGGCGGACGAGGAGACCCGCGCGGCGCTGAAGGCCGAGGCGGCCGCGGCCGCGGAAAAACTCCGCATAGCGGAGGCGCGGTTGGATGGGACCGAGCGCCGGCGCCGGCCTGCCCACAGGCGATCGCGCCAGACGACAAGGCTGGCGAGACGGGCGCCGAGGCAGCGAGGCAAGCCCACACCGCGCCCGTCTCCCGAAAAGAAAACGGAGTTGCCGACACCAGCTCGGCGGGGTTGGTGAACGGCGGTGCGGCGGGAAAGCCACGCGATCGACGCACGTCGTTTGTGCCAAACGACTTATATCTTCGGCTGGACGAGTTTTGCGGCGATCGTCGTTCGGCAACGTTGCCGAACGAACTCTTCCAAAAGAGTGGTGCGGAAGGTGGAAGGCGGAAGGCGAAGCGGGGCTGCCGGAACGCCGGGCCCCAGGCCGCTCAGGAATCCGGGCCGAAGGTCGGGTCGGCGGCAAGCTTGATGCGAGAACTGGATCGGGTTTTCGACGGTCAGGGATGAAGGATGAAGCAAAAGGCCCTCACCCCGACCACGACCATGAGTACACGGTGCCCGACATGGTGCCCGCCCTCTCCCAGCGGGAGAGGGAAGTTGTCGGCCAATTGGACGCGAAAACACCGTACACGATTTCGATTTTCGCCAATTTTTTCAGTGGCAAGAAGTGGCCGCATTCCTCGGGAAAAGCAGGCCCGCACGAGCGGCGGGCGATCGGCGTTTCCGGAAATCCGCAACGCGGAACTGTACAAAACCGCCAGCTCAAACGTACTAATTATGTGGATTGTTGCGACGGATAACGTCTGGATACGGTCTTTTGCTCTTTGAAAATTCGATTCTGCGGCGCGGCAGGCAAACCGCGCCGCGCGGTCCGGGGCAGGCCCGCCACCTGCCCCGGCCAAGGCACCGGCCTAGACGCGCGGCAGGCAATGTCCGGGCACGGAGAGAAAAAGGAAACGCGGGGGAGGACGGAACACTAACAAACACTGATTACCACTAAAACGATAAAGATTAGTGTCAATTAGCTGAGATTAGCGTTCCAGAGTTCTTTCCGAACAAACTCGTGCAGTGACTCAGGCAGACGAGATTGACAGGCCATCGACGCGCGTTATATTGATTTGACAGGGAGGTTGAAGATGGTTCAACAAGAGATGGAGTGCCAGGACAATCCGCTGCGGAAGGCTGCGGAGGGAGGCGACATCGCGGCCAAATACCGCTATGCCCTTCAATGCAGCGATCCCGAGGAAAAACGACGATGGCTGAAAAAGGCCGCCGAGGCAGGCCATATCCCCGCCATGTGCGACTATGGGCTTGAGTGCGAGGACAATCTTCATGCCTGCGGCGTCTTGACCGCACAATAGCTTCGAAACGGCCAAAGGCGGCAGCGACCTCTTACCGTGAACCCAACGTCATGCAAACGGCCCTCCAACTCCCGCCACGTGAACATCGCGTCTTTGGGGTGGTCCCAGTGGAAGAGGGTATCGCACAATCGTATTGCGGAGACGCTGGGTTCTTCCAGGAATAACGCCCCGCCAGGGCGAAGGATTCGACCACATTCCGACAGGACCTCCCGCCATCTCGGAATATGGTGAAGGGTGTCGAAGATCACCACCACATCCTTGCTGGCATCGGGTATCTGACGCATATCGGCAGCGTCCATGAGCCGAAAGTCGGCGTGGGGAACGTCTGTTCGTTTTAGTGCCAGATCGAGCATCTCGGGCATCAGGTCGATCCCCACGTAGCTTTTCGGTTTCAAGCGGGAGAGCAGAAATGCGCCGTATCCTGAGCCGCAGCCCACTTCGAGGATGTCGAGTCCCTGGCCGTTCAGCCCGAGCCAGCGGAATACGGGAAACTCGATTCGCCGTTGGAGAAAACGGCGCAGGACGCCATTCACCGCTCTGAGTTCAGCTTCGCACAATTGCGTCACTTCTTGCCCCCGATCCCCAATTTCCGGGCATAAGATTTCAAGGCGTCGATCACGAAATTGTCAACTCACCGGCTTTCGTCGAAACGGCTTCTGCAATGCCGCCACGCATATTTCCCGCCGATCGTGGCCCAACTGGCGGGCCCGCACCAAATTAAAACCCCAACTGCGAATGCGGGCAAGATAGGCGGGGACTTCCGCTGCCAACTGCCACTGCGGGAGTTTGAGGGTCAAGAGCATGCCCCGGATATTGACTTCGGCATGCGTCACAATGGCTTCGATGGCATCGATCGTAAAGTTGGGGGCGACGTTCATGTCGGCCGTGAGCCAGCGGACCTTGCGAAAGGCCCGACGAGGGACTGCAATTGCCCGGCGGCGGATATGGCGGAACTTGGGATTTCCAAGAACCTGTGGGGCCATTTCAGCCGGATCGATGCCGATGACTTCGAAGCCCCGGCCCAGCAAAGCCTGACTGGCGCCGCCGGGCGAGCTGCCAATCTCGGCAAAACGCGCCCCGGCCGCGGCCGGCAATTGGGACCAGCGGAGGGCCTCTTCCATTTTCAGCCAGGTACGGCTGGCCGCGTCTTCCGGCAGCGCGAGGCTGAGGATCCCGCCGGGCCAGCGGGACGGAACGGAATGAGCGCGATGGAAACCGACCCACCATTCATTTGGCTCGACCAGCACGCAGTCGGCAATCCAGTCGCCCGGGTCGGCCTGCTCGTCGAGATGGTTTCCAACCGCTAGCCGTTCGGGGCGAGGGCAGGCGGTCCACAGGGCTTCGTAGGCGGCAATCGCCGTCGGCGTGATCGACGGTTCGAAACCGTGCTCACCCGGTTCCGCCCGATCGCGCTGGCAGACGTGGATCCGACGAATGGGCCGGTCGCCAAGCAGGTTCCATGCTTGTTGGGCGGCGATGGCCGGATCGCCAAGCGAGACCTTTCCCAGCGAAAAACCGTAGGCCCGGGCAAAGACCGATGCGAGGTTGAAGTCGGGCGCAAGGTATTGCTGCTCCAGCAGCTTGAATGTGAGAAACCCGGGCCGTGAGTAGGCGAAGCGGAAGTCCGGCCAGCGCTGGGCCACTTCGCCCCTGACCGCCTTTTCCGCCCCCACCTGACAGGTGACAAAAAGGAAACGAGCCGGCTGTGGGGGGATTGGCATGGTGGAGAACCGAGAGAACTTGTGGTAAAGTGCCTATTATATAACTTCCCTTCCTCCGCATAAAGAACCATACAAATCGAACCCCGGAGCCAAGCATGTCTCAGTTTCCCCAAAGCCGTCTCGCGCGATCGCTCAATCGCCGCGATTTTGTCAAGGCTGCATCCCTGGCGATCGCAGCCCCCTGGGTCATGCCGTCAGCGGTCTTTGCGGCCGCGCCTAGCAACCGCATCAACGTGGCTGTCATCGGCAACGGCAATCAGAGCACCCTCGATCTTCCCGCGTTCCTCCAGCAAGACGACGTGCAGGTCGTCGCCGTTTGCGACGTGAACACGGCCAGCCACGGTTACCGGACGCCCGACCAGTTCCTGGGGCGGAAGCCTGCCCAGGAAAAGGTCGAAGCGTATTACGCCGCGAAGGCGGCCTCGGGACGATACTCCGGCTGCAAGGCGTACACCGATTTTCGCGACGTGTTGGCCCGCAGCGACGTCGACGCCGTGGCGACCGTCGTTCCCGACCATTGGCACGCCTTGATGACCATCGCCGCCGCGAAGGCGGGCAAGGACATCTACTGCGAAAAGCCGCTCTCGCTGACCGTCGGCCAAGGCCAGGCGATGGTCCGGGCGGTACGGAAACACGGACGGATCTTCCAGACCGGCAGCCAGTACCGCTCGAATCCGCTGTGCCGTTTCGCCTGCGAACTGGTCCGCAACGGGCGGATCGGCCGGCTCCAGAAAGTCACCGCCCTGGTGCCCGCGAACAATGCGATCGATCCTGGGCCGGGCTGGACACCGATGCCGGTGCCCGACGGATTCGACTACGATTTCTGGCTCGGGCCGGCGCCTACGGCCCCCTATCATGCCGGGCGCTGCTTCTACCGCTTCCGTTTCATCCGCGATTACTCGGGCGGGCAGACGACAAATTTCGGGGCCCATGCCTTCGACATCGCGCAGTGCGGCCTGGGCACGGATCGCAGCGGGCCGGTCGAGTTCGAGGACGCCGGGTCGGAGTGGCCGCCGCCCGGCGGGCTGTACAACACGGCCACCAAGGTCCATTTCCGTGCCCGCTACGCCGACGGCGTGGAATTGGAGTGCGTCCGGCGGAAGCCGTTCTGGGGAGTGCGCTTCGAGGGGAGCGAGGGCTGGGTCAACTTCGATTACGACGGCGTGAAGTCGCAGCCCGCATCGATCGCGACCTCGAAGATCGCCGCCGGCGAGATCCACCTGCCGGTTGCCGCGGGCGAAGGCGAGAAGAACGTCGGCAAGGACCTGATTTTCGATCACGTTCGCAACTTCGTCGCCGCGGTGAAGGGTCGCCACGATCCGATCGAACCGGTCGAGATCGGCCACCGCTCGGCCACGATCTGCCATTTGGGCAACATCGCCATGCTCTTGCGGAGGAAGATCCGCTGGGACCCGGCCAAGGAGGAGATTGTCGGCAATGCCGAGGCCGCCGGGATGCTCGCGCGGCCGATGCGGGCGCCCTGGCGATTGGAAGCTTCGTAGGGGTCGAACGAGGAGGGTGGCATGCCTAAGCGGCCGGGCACCATGTCGGGCACCATGTACTCATGGTCGTGGTCGGCCGCGCAGGCATGTCCCGCCATCGGCTGCCGCGCAACAACATGCCTGCGCGGCTTCGACGCCGCTTAGGTATGCCACCCGGTGCGGATCACCCGGCGCGAATCATTTGAGATTCCTGGCAGCGGTGATTACAATGTCTCTTTAACGAGCCGATCCTTTCGGCAGTCGCGATTTCAACAGCCCAGGAGAAGGAGAATGTGGAAAACGAAAGTAACACGACGTGAGTTGCTCAGGTCGGCAGCCCAGGCAGGCGCGGTCCTGGCCCTGCCGGCGATCATCCCGGCAACTGTGCTAGGCAAGAACGGGGCCGTGCCGCCCAGCGGGAAAATCCTCGCCGGGGGCATCGGCATCCAGCACCGCGGAATGGACGACCTCCACGCGCTCATTGGCCAGCGGGACGTGCAGTTCGTCGCGATTTGCGACCTGCAGAAGAAACAGCGTTTGGCGGTCAAGAACTTCGTGGATACCCATTACGGCACCCAAGACTGCGCCATGTATCCGGAGATCAATGGATTCCTGGCCGAGCGGCCGGACATCGACGCCGTGTTGATCGCCACGGGAGACCATTGGCACGCCATGGCCTCGATCCTGGCGATGCGGGCCGGGAAGGACGTTTACACGGAGAAGCCCTCTTGCATGACGATTGCCGAGGGCCGCGCGGTGGTGGAGACGGCACGCCGCTACGGCCGCGTCTACCAGACCGGCACGCAGCGTCTCAGCGAGGCCAATCACGTCTTCGCCATCGAGATGGCCCGGACGGGCCGGCTGGGCAAGATCCACACGGCTTACGCCCACATCGCCCCCTGGGACGCCGCCGAGATGCCCAACGACCTGGCTGCCGGCCGTCGCCCAGCCGCCCAAGGACGAGGTGGACTGGGACGCCTGGCTGGGCGCCTGCCCATGGCGGCCCTACAACCCCAGCTACGTCGCCGGCGGGTGGCGGGGCCTTTACGATTTCCACACCAGTTGCATCGGCGAATGGGGCGCGCATACCTTCGCCCAGGCCCAGGCGGGACTGGGGTGCGGCGAGTCCTCGCCCGTCGAGTACGAGTATGTCGCCAACGACACCGGCGACGGCATGGTCACCCACTTCGCCAACGGCGTGCGGATGATCCTCTCCCGCGGCAACAAGTACTGGCACGGCTCATGCGGCGAGCGGTTCGACGGCAGCGAAGGCTGGGCCGCTGCCGCCGACGGCTATTCGAGACCCGACGTCTCGTCGCCGGCCATGCTCGGCGAGTTCAAGAAGGTCGTCGGCGACTACGTGGCCCGCACGGGCAGGTCGCTGGACCACATGCGGAACTTCGTCGACTGCATCAAGAGCCGCCAGCCGGCGGTCGCCAACCCGGAAGTGATGCACCACTCCATGACCACGGTCCACGCCGCCAACATCTGCATGTGGCTCAAGCGGAGCCTCAAGTACGACCCGGTCAAAGAGGAGTTCGTGGGCGACGATGAGGCCAATCGCCTCCGCTCGCGGGCCATGCGAGAACCGTACGTGTATTAGAACGTAGGGTGGGACCAGATCGCGTAGCGAGTGCAGGCCCACCATAGCTGAAATTCGCTGGTCCCTGGTGGGCCTGCACTCGCCGACCCGGAGTACCGGGTACCCCGGATCTGGTCCCACCCTACATCCAAGAAAAATTGCCACCATGAATCATAGAAATCTCATCCTGGCCATCACGCTGTTGGCCGCCACCGCTGCCTCCGTCACTTCGCGCAGGAGGCCAAGCTCATCGCCGTGCTCAAGTCGGGCGCGACCCAGGAGAAGAAGGCCGCCGCCTGCCGTCAACTCGCCCGAGTCGCCACGAAGCAATCGGTCCCAGTCCTGGCCTCCCTGCTGGGCGATGAGAAGCTCTCGCAAGGCCCGCTATGCCATGGAGACCATCCCCGATCCGTCGGTGGACGACGCGCTCCGCGACGCCTTGGGCAAGCTCCAGGGCAGGCCGCTGCTGGGCGTGATCGGCAGTCTCGGCGCCCGCCACGATGCCAAAGCCGTCGGCGCGATTGCCAAGTTGCTCGCCGGAGCCGACAACGAGACGGCCCGGGCCGCCGCGCGGGCCTTGGGCAACATCGGCACGCCCGAGGCCGCCAAGGCCCTCGATGCCGCCCTGACCGGCGCGTCGGGCGCCAAGCAACTTGCAATCTGCGAGGGTCTATTCCGCTGTGCCGAGGCGCTGCCAACCGGCAAGACCCACAATCGCAGACGATCTACGACCGGCTGCGCGGGCTAGCGCAGGCGCCGCAACAGGTCCGCGTGGCAGCCTTGCGGGGCGCGATCCTCGCCCGCGGGAAGGCAGGCATTCCGCTCATGCTCGAGGCCGTCCGCGGCTCGGACTATGCCCTGACCGCCGCGGCCGCGCGGACGGCCATGGAACTGCCTGGGCCGGAAGTCACCGCCGCACTGTCCGCGGCACTGCCTAAGCTGCCCGCCGACAAGCAAGTGTTGCTGGCCAATACCCTGGGCTACCGGGGCGACTCGTCGGCCGGCCCCGCGCTGCTCGCGTTGGCCTCCAAGGGACCCCATGCAGTCCGCCTGGCCGCCGTCCAGAACCTGACGCACCTGGGCTACGCGCCTGCCCTGCCGCTGCTGGCTGAGTTGTCGTTGACAGGCGAGGCCGACCTGGCCGCCGCCGCGCGGACCTGCCTGGCCAATTTCCCCGGCAAGGACGCCGACGCCACGATCCGGGTCATGCTTACCCACAAGGACGCCAAGGTTCGCAGCCTGGCGGTCGAGATGATCGGCCAGCGGAACATCCCCGGATCGACTGCCAGCCTGCTGAAAGCCGCCGCTGAAGATATTGAGGAAGGCGTCCGCCTGGCCGCCTTCAGGGCACTGCGCCAACAGGCCTGTGCCGCCGACCTGCCCGCCCTGTTGAACGTCCTGGTGAAGGCCCGCTCGTCTGCCGATGTTCAGGCAGCCGAGAGCGTGCTGCTGGCCCTTTGTGCCCGCGAGAGCAGACCGGCCGGCGGAAACGTCGTCATCGTCAAGGCCGAATATGGGGACCTGTCGGCGGGCGTTTTCGCCAACGTGGCCAAGAAGGTGGCAGTTCTGGTCAAGACCGGCGTGCTGGCGATCGAGGCCTCCAACGACAACTTCGGCGACCCGTCCGAGGGACACGCCAAACAACTCCGCGTCGAGTACAGTGTGAACGGCGTGCGCGTCAGCAAGACGGTCGGCGAAGGGGAAACCCTTACGTTCACGGCCACCTCGACGCCACCGGAAATCGCCGACGCAATCTGCGGGGCGATGCAGGAAGCCCGCGGCGAGGCCAAGCTTGCTCTGCTGCGATCGTTGCGAACGGCCGGCGGGCCCATGGCCCTCAACACCATTCGCGCCGCCATGCTTGACAACGACCCCCAAGCGAAGGACACCGCCCTCCACATCGTGTGCGATTGGCCCACGCCCGACGCACTGAACCTGATCGTCGAGCTGGTCAGGACGCCCCCGACCAAGACCGTCAAGATCCTCGCCCTGCGGGGCCTTGTGCGGCTCGTGTCTCAGGAAGACGCGCCCGACACGAAGAAGTTCGACACCTTGAAGACCGCAATGGCCCTGGCCGACCGCGACGAGGAGCGACAACTCGTTCTTCAGCGCCCTGGGCAACGTCCCCACAGCCGATGCCCTGGCGCTGGTCGCGTCACACCTGGACAACCCGGCCCTCAGAGAGGAAGCGTGCCTTGCCGCGGTGACCATCGCCGAGAAGGTCGCCGACAGTCGCGATCCTCAAGTGACCGCAGTAATGAAGCAGGTCGCAAAGATGACGGCCAACAAGGAACTTGCCGCCCGCGCCAAGTCCATCGCTCGCCGGAACCAGAGATAAACACCCCATGCCAACCCGAAAATACTATCTTGCACTCACGCTCTTGTTTTCCCTGGCTGCCGCGGGGCCCCTGGAAGCGGCCGTTACCGTGAAGCTGGAAGCGGAAGGCGTCGCCATCGACGCCGGCGGCATGGGACAGTTCCAACTCAATTACCCCGTACTCGTGGGCGAACACTGGGACCAGATCCGCAAGCCGATCGAGCGGCGCGTCCATGGCGCCACCGCGAACATCCGCTTTGACAGCGGAGCGAGCATCGAGGTATCGCTTCACGCGGCGAGCGGCGAAGTCACGCTTGCGCCCTCGAATCTGCCCAAGGACGCCAAGACTCTCCGCATGGATATGCTGGTCGATTTCAAGTTCGCCGGCGGCGGCTCGTGGAAGATCGGCGACGGGGCCGAAACGCCCTTCCCCGCCAAGAAGCCAGCCAAGCCTTTTCTGTATCAAGGCAACGCCAAGCGGTTCATGCTCCGTGATTCGCAGGGAGCAAGCCTGACCGTCCAGACGCCGCCGTACAGTTTCCAACAACTGCAGGACAATCGCGAGTGGGGATGGAAGATTTTCCACTGGCAGTTCGACGTGCCGAACCCCGCCGCCGGCCCAATGAAGCTGAAGATCGCGCTCGGCGCTTCGTCTGCCGGACCGAAGGTCCTCGTCGACAAGTTCGGCCAAAACATCAGCGCAAGCTTCCCCGAAAAAGTGAAGTCGGAAGACGAGTTGAAGAACGACCTCCTGGCCGAAGCGAAATACCTGGCGGCCCTCGAACCACCGCCGACCGACGCCTTCGGCGGGCTGCCCGGCAGCCGGGCAAAGCTCGGGCTCAAACAGACGGGTTTCTTCCACGTCAAGAAAAACGGCAAACGGTGGATCCTCGTTGATCCCGACGGGAATGCGTTTTTCCACCTCGGCATCTGCGGGTTCAATCCGTCGGACGACTACACCTTCGTCCAAGGACGCGAGCAGATTTACGAGTGGTTGCCCTCGCACAGCGGACAGTTCCAGACGGCCTGGCACCCGGAAAATTACTGGGGACCGTTGGCCGTTTCCTTTCACCTTGCCAATACGATCCGCAAGACCGGCCGCCCATACACCAATGCCGAGTACACGGCACGGATGGTCGAACGGGTTCGCAAGTGGGGCTTTAACTCGGCCGGCGCAGTTCGGGGCCGGCGACGAAGGTGTACGCAAGCGGATGCGGTTCCCTTGCGCCGCGTCGTTGCCGTTGAGTCCCTGGGAAGGTTTTCCCGAGTTGCCGGGCACGCATGGAGCATTCGATCCGTTCGACGTAACCATCCGCGAGCATTGCGACAAGCTCTTCGCCGACAAGATCGCCGCCCGGGCCGACGATCCGTTGATCATCGGCTATTTCCTCAATAACGAACCGCTCTACGAAGATCTCCCGCGGGCCATCCCGGCGCTCGACGGCAGGCATGCCTGCAAACAGCGCCTCCGCCGGATGCTAGAGGAGAAATACCAGACCATCGCGGCTTTCAACGCGGCCTGGGAGACCACGTTTACGTCGTTCGCCAAGGTTGCCGAGCGGGGACTGCCGGTCAAGACCCGTGCTGCCGCCGCCGACCTGCAACAGTTCACCGGCCTCTTCCTAGACGCCTATTTCCGGCTCGTTAGCGAGACCTTCCACAAGTACGACAAGAACCACCTGCTCATCGGCAATCGCCTCCAGTCGGGCACGATCAACAACGAGCAGTTGTGCCGGCTCAGCGGCAAGTATCTCAACGTCGTGTCGTTCAATTATTACACCTACTATCTCGATAAGGATTTCCTCAATCGCATCGATAAGTGGACGGGCGGACGTCCCATGATCCTCAGCGAGTTTTACTATGATTCGCCCCGGGATAGCGGCCTGCCCGGGGGCGGCAAGGACGTCTCCAGCCAACGCGAACGCGGCCTCGGCTATCGCAACTACGTCGAGCAAGCGGCCGCGCTGGGCTACGTCGTCGGCATCGAGTGGTTTACGCTCGTGGATCAATCGTTCACGGGCCGGTTCTTCAAGAGGCTCAACGGCGAGAACGCCAACACCGGCCTGGTGTCGGTCGCCGATCGTCCCTGGAAAACGATGCTGGGCGAGATGATGAAGACCAACTACGAGATCTACCAGGTGTTCCTCGGCGATCGCCCGCCTTTCGCGTTCAACGATCCGCGATTCACGTCGTCGGGGACCGGCAAGCGGGTGGCCAAGATCTCGCGGGCAACCGGACCGATCAAGCTCGATGGTCGTTCCGTGAACTGGCCTGGAACGCCTGCCGAGACCATCCCCTCGACCCGGCTCGTGCAGGGCGCCGACGCGGCCGGCCTGGAGGCGACCTTCAAGCTCTGTTGGAACGAGGAAAATCTGTACCTTTTGGCACACGTGTCCGATGCGACGCCCATGCGGAACGATAACCAGGGCGACATGTTATGGAGCGGCGATGCCGTCGAGTTGTTCGTCGGCCACGAGCAACTCGGCGAGCCCGGTCCGTTGCTCTTTACGGACCGGCAGGTCCTGCTCAGCGCCGGGCGGGTGGACGGTCGTTGCCGGTGGCATTTCGTGAGGGCAGCGGCCCAGCCCGAGTGCGCCATGGTGGTGATTCCCGACGGCGACGGCAAGGGCTATACGCTGGAAGCCGCGCTGCCGTTTTCGGCGCTCGGTTTTGTTCCGCGCGAAGGCCAGGAAATTATGTTCGACGTAGCCGTGGACGACAGCGCCGACGGCAAGGCCCGAGTTCGCCAACTCGTCTGGAACGGCACGGCCCGCAATTCCGGGGACCGTAGTGCGTGGGCCCGGGCGGTGTTTGCAAAGTAGCAAAGCCGGAGGATGACTGGTTCAACGCGACGTGGGTTCGCTGGGCCTAGCTGATCTAGGTCGTGACGCCGCGTCCGACCCTGACCCCGCGTCCGATCACCCGGCCCCCGTAATGGCTCTAGTGGCTTAGTTGTGGCTGCATAGTCGTGTTATTATTATGGTTGAAAAACGGCCGAGAAATCATGAAAACGGCAATTTGGGCATCGAATATTTGTGGACAAGCTCCCAAGTCCACCCTTGATGGTGGTTGGCGTCGTTAGCTCGCTGACGCTTCGCGCTTAGTGTGGATTATGACAATCTCAACCGCCAGCAGTATAAACGGCCAGGATGTTTTCCGGCGGCACGTCGGGCTGGAAGAGATGGGCGGGCGCCAAAATGTACCCGCCGCCACGGCCAAGCGTTTCGCAATAGCGACGGACCTCGGCCCGAACTTCCGCGGGCGAACCGTACGGCAAGAGCCGCTGCATGTCGATCCCGCCGTGGAAAGAGAGCCGATCGCCGAACTCGGCCTTCAGCCGCTCCGGCGCCATCTCCGGCTTGACCGGTTGGATCGGATCCAGAACGTCCACGCCCAACTGGATCAGGTCGGGGATCAGCGAATAAATCGCCCCGCAACTGTGATAAAGGACCTTGCCGCCCAGGCCATGGATGCAGTCGGCCATTTCCTTGAGATAGGGAGCGACGAATTCGCGGAACATGGGCCGGGAGATCAGCGGGCCGTTCTGGCTGCCCACGTCGCTGAGCAGCAAGTAGAGATCGATCCGGCCGCCGGTCGCTTCGGCCGCGCGGGTGTAGTCCTCGCGGTAGAAGTCCGTGAACGTCCGGCCGAGGAAATGGACCCAGTCGGGCCGCTCGACCATATCCACGAACATGCCTTCCCAGCCGCGCACCAGCCCGGGCCGCTGCCAAACGTCGGCAAAGCCGTACTGCAGCGCATAGGGTTCGTAGCGGCGACAGAGGGCCGCCAGCGGGGCATAGTCGAACTGGTCCGGCGAGGGCCAGGCGAAGGTCCGCAGGTCGTCCAGCGTCGTGGCGTCGGCCAGCGCACCGCGAACGTCTTCGCGCATCGGACCCCAGGGAGTCGGCCGATAGACATCGCGCTCGCCCCAGAAGTTCTGATACATGCCGTCACCGACCGCCCGCTCGGCCGGTCCGGCAGCCTCCAAGTGCCGCACGTCGACTTCCAACTCGTCGAGCAGGCGGTCGCGGTCGTCGTGGCCCACGTGGGCCAACAGCCGCCGCCAGGTGCATTCTTCCGCCCAGAAATCGCGCGGCGTGCGATCGGGCATCTCGTGGTTCAGGGCCTTTTGGACTCGCTGGCGGGGTGTCATTACGTCAACGGTCCCCAGCCTTTGCGCGGCTCGCGCCAGGCCAAGTCGTTGACGGCCGAGTCATTGGTGATGCGGCCTTGCTCGTCGAGTTCCAACTTCTTGCCCGCCCGGGCGCAGAGATTGCCCAACTGCACGTTGGCCGCCATCGGGCCGGAGTAGCCGAAGTTCGACTGGCTGAACGCGCACGGCTTCTCGCCCAGGCAGGCCATGATGAACTCCTCGTGGTGGCCGGGCGAACGCGGCAAGAGTTGCTTGGGCTTGCCGAACTCCTTGGCCTTCGAGCTGGGGATCAAGCGGGGGCTGTCCCAATAGTCGCCCTCGACGAGCATCTTGCCCTTGCTGCCGACGATCATGTTCCCGGTCCGCGGCAGTTTGCGGCCGTCGGTCTTCAATTCCTCGGGCGTGGGAGGCATATTGTCGCCGCCGTGCGGGCCCCTTCCCTCATACCAATACGTGGTGAAGCCGGGGTGACCCGGAGTACCGGGTGCCCCGTCCTTGGCGCGGAAGGTCATCTTGATGGTCATGCCGGCCGGGAATTGCTCCTTGATTGGCGCCGTCATGAAGATCGGCTCGGCCGTGGCGGCGTAGCCGGGCGTCATGATCGCATAGATGCCGTCGGTCGTGTGGCAGGCCATGTCGCCCAAGGCGCCGGAACCGAAGTCGACCCATCCGCGCCACACGAAGGGCTGATACCAGTCGCTCGGCGTAGGGCCGCATCGGCGCCGGGCCGATCCACGCGTCCCAGTCCAACGACGGCGGCACGGGGTCGGTCCGGGTGGGGCGCTCGCCGCCCTGCGGCCAGATGGGGCGGTTGGTCCAGGTGTGGAACTCCTGCACGTCGCCGATCGCGCCGCCCTTGATGAACTCGTAGGCGATCCGCCATCCCTGCCCGGCGTGTCCCTGGTTGCCCATCTGCGTGACGACCTTGGGGTTCTTGGCGTAGGCCTCGGCCAGGAGTTGCGCTTCCCGCACCGACCAGGTGAGCGGCTTTTCCGTGTAACAGTGGATGCCATGGGAGATGGCGGTCATGGTCGGGGCGAAATGGCTGTGGTCCGGCGTGGCGACGAAAACCACGTCCAGATCCTTGGCGTGTTTCTCGAACATCTTCCGCCAGTCGGTGTAGCCCTTGGCGTTGCCCCAGCCCTCCTTTTTCAAGACTCCATTCCAATTCGAGCGGTTCACCTCGGCAAAGCACACGCACTTCATGCCGACGCCATGGGCAAAGCCGGTGTGCGAACCGGCTTGGCCGCCCGTCGCTACGAACCCCACGCGCAGGTTGCGGGCCTGGCTGTCGCCCCGGGCCAACCGCGGCAGGACCAGCGGCAGCGACACGCCCGCAGCCCAGGCCAGTGATGAATTGACGACGAGTAGCACGATGAATCATGGTGATCTCCAAAGAATAAATGGTGTAAAAAATGCCAAGACTATGGTTTCTCTTTACCAAGGTGCTTGGCGAAAAAGTCCTCGATGAGCTTGCGGTTCTCTACAGTATTGAATCCCGGCCCCCCGTGCCCGTTGCCTTTCACGATCACGAGATCGACCTCGACGCCGGCCTTCTTCAGTGCTTTGGCCAGCACTTCACTTTGGTCCAAGGGGACCGTGTTGTCCTGGTCGCCGTGCATGATGAGGAAGGGAGCGGAGTCCTTGCTGACGTAGGTCAGCGGGCTGGCGTTGCGGGCCATTTCCTTCTTTTCCTGGACGGGACCGCCGATGAGCTTGGCCACCGGCGTGCCGGGATTGTCGGCCTGCTTGCCCATCGTCGCCATATCCGTGGGGCCGAACCAGTCGACGACGCACTGCACGCGGCTGGACTGGTCGAGGTTCCCGCCTTCGCCCTCCAACTCCTTGACGTTGCCCGTGGTGCCGAGCATTGCAACCAGATGGCCGCCGGCCGACGAGCCCCAGACGCCGATGTGGTCGGGGTCGAGGCGGTACTTGGCCGCGTTGGCCCGCAGCCAGCGGATCGCCGCCTTGCAATCCTCGATCTGGGCCGGGAAGAGGGCGTGCTGGCTGAGACGGTAGTTGATGCTGGCCACGGCGTAGCCCTTGGTAGCCAGCGGCACCGCGGGGCAGCCCTCTTTGCTCCCGGCCCACCAAGCCCCGCCGTGAATCCACACGACCAGTGGCAGCGGTCCCTCCGCCTTCTCGGGCAGGTAGAGGTCCAGGCGATTTCGTTCGTGGCCGCCCTCGACGTATTGGAGATCCCGCAGGACCCGCACGCCGGGCGGCAACCCCGGTTGTTTCGGCCGCTCCTGAGAGACTGCCAGGTTCACATACGCCAGCATCGCCGCCAGCCCGATTGCCCAAATCCGCGTCAGCTTCATTTTTCAACTCCTCGGTCAAGACCGTATATAACCTAATGAAAACCCCGATGCCACCTAGGATACACTGCGGAAAGCTGCTTTGCCAGTGGGTGGGCTTCACTCGCTGACCCGCAAGCGGGTACCCCGTCGGGCTTCAATGGACCTTCCGAGTCGCCTCTCAGTCCTTCGCCACGAAGTCGATCACCAGGACCTTGTCGAGACAGGGCCTCAACAGCTTCCCGAAGGCCTTGTGGGCCGGATGGGGGAGATACGCGTCGCGGTCCTTGGCGTTGTTGAACGTGAGCAGAAAACAATGCGTAAAGCCCTGGCTGAGATTTTCCGGGCTGATGTTGGTGCCCCACTCAAAATCCATGACTCCAGGGATCTTCTTGGGCAGTGCCCGGAAGGCATCCTCAACCGCTTTTTGCTGTTCGGCAGTGGTCCCTTCCTTGAACTTGAAGAGCACCACGTGCCGCACTTTGCCGATTTCGGCGGCGGTTCCCCGCTCGCTCACCATCAGGCCTGCCAACGCCACAACCATTCCCAAAACGACACAACGCATGAAATCTCTCCGATGGAAAAAGGGTGTTCCAAGTGACCTTGCACGATTCTTAACCAGTCTTGTCCAAGAGGACAGCGTTGTCAAGCCTGCCCTTTACCAACGGAAGAAGCGGTACGGATCGTCCCATTCCACGGGCTGGTCCAGGTAAAGACCTTGCGTCCATCGGCCGGCGGTCGGCGGCGGCACCGGCGTCATGGTGATGTCCGCCAGCCACAGGGTCCCGCTGTGCTCATCATGCCAGATCTGGAACCGCGTGTGGTTGTCGGCCGTGTCGTGCGACTGTACCAGGAAGCGGAAGGTCCGCCAATTTTCGGTGGGGCGGAACGACTGGTAGTCGATCAACGCAGTCCACTTTTGCGTGTCTTGGACGGTCCAAGTGACGGTCTTGCCGGCCAGGCCCTCGGCCCTCGCTTTCAAGGCAATGCGGTACCACTGGGCGTTCTTCACTGGCACCTCCTGCTGAGTCAAAATGGCGCCGGCCCGGCCCTTGTCTCCGGTGCCGCCCACCGCCAGACATAGCGCCCATCCGCCGTTTCCGCCCAGGGGCTGACGGGTACAAGTGGCCTGCCTGGACTCGGAGGAGAACTGCCAACCATCGGGCATCGTGCGGGAACCGGTGGCCTGGCGAAAGTCGCCGTTGCGTATCGGCGAGGGGCCGGGTTTCGGCTGATCTGCGCCGACCGGCATCGAGAACCGCGACAAGAGAGGCGTCGCTGCGCTGATCCCCATGTTGGCCAGCAGGCGCGTGAGGGCCACTGCGGCCCGGCGGTACGTCCGCCGCTTGTTGAGCTGCTCGTGGTGCTGGAAGAACCAGGGCTTTGGGCCGCTCTCGAAGCCCGCGTTGACAAAAAGGTTCTTCGGGCCCGCCGCCGCGGCTTGCGACGCGGAGGCATTCCACGGCACGTAGTCGCCTTCGTACTGCCTGAACAGGTCGGCCCGGTAGCGTGCGCCATCCTGGGCACAGCCGATGTAGGCTTGCCAGCCTTGCGGGAAGGGTTGCGCGCACTTGAACGTAACATGTACGTCAGTCCACTCGTTCTCCGGGACCAGGACGTTGGGGCCCTTCACGGCCCGGTCCCATGGCGACCCGGCCCGCTCGACCTCCAGATGCGCGACGACCGGCCCGCCCACGCCTTTGATAAAAGCGGCAAAGGTGCAGGTCTTGCCGACCTGAGGCGCCGCGCTGACGCGCTGTCCGAACTGTGTATCGGCCGCCGTCATTCCCATGGTCACCAATGCACTTTGTTTGCCCTCAATGGCGTCCTGACTGTCGACGAGGAACGACGGCGACTCTCCCTCCGCGGCGGTCACGGCGTAGGGCGGGAGTTGGTAGAAAACCACGTTGGCGTTCGACGCTTGGGCCAGTACGCCGTCGCCCAGCACCGTCGCACCGGCCGTCACCAGGGGCAGCTTGCGGGGATCACGATTATGCACGTCCGCCGGCGAAAGGCCCGATAACAAGGAGTTTGCCGGCGGGGGCTCGAAGTACGAGGCAATGTGTTCTGCCTTCGTCATGCCTACCTTGAAGGGCAGGCAGGCGTTGGCGTCCCCTTCGTCCAAACCGAGGCAGAGCAAGCGACCGCCCACCTTGAGGAAATCAGCGACGGCCGTTGCGTTTTCGGCCAGCTTCCGCCCGCCACTGGCAACGATCAGGGCCTGGTCCGGCGAGAGTTTTCCGCCATCGTAGGATTGCACGGGAATGCCGGAGAACTCCAGGTACCGCCGCGCCGCCGCGTCGCCGGCGAAGAGCGCCTGGCGGCGTGCCGATGGCTTCCACCCGGCGACGTAGCGGAGGAGGTTCCGGGCGAGCGTCTCGGCGGCCGGGTCCTGCTCGGTGCGACCGGTCACGTCCATCTGGCAGAACAGCACCAGCCCCCTGCCCTCGCGGTATTCCAGGAGCGGACTGTACTGAAGGCTGTAGCCGCCGTCGAGAATCGGCAGGAAGTCGCCCCGAGCCGGTTTCTCGATAAGCACCGAGGCCACGTTGCCGCGGTTGCCGCAGCGCCACACCCGCGGCACTTCGATGCCGCACCAGCGGACCGCCGGCCCACCGAACGACTGGCTCGTGTCGTAGTCCAATCGCGACGGCCGGAGGGTAGCGGAGCCCCGCCAGTCGCGAAGGTTCTCCGCCTTGAGCCCGGCCAGCAGGGGATGCTTCGGTATGCGCTCAAAAACCTGCCGCAGGCCGTACTCGGCGACACGGAAGCCCAACCGCTTCTCCAGGACATCCGCGGTTTGCTCGAAAACGAGGACTTTCAGCCGCTCGCGGACGCGGCTGAGATCCGGCCCCGGGCCGTCCACCGTTAGAGCACCCTTGCCCACCACCAGCATATCGTACTCCGCGAGACTGGAGCCTGGCTGAACCGGCCCAAATTGGATTCCCATCTTCGTTAGCAGCGCGGCCGTCTCACCCTTGGGATCCCAAAGTGCAAGCCTCGCAGTCGACGGTGTTAATGTGCCAAACGAACTCGGCGGCGGCGGGTTCTTGGGATCAAAGAACGCGACCCTCAAGGGCGTCCCGAGCGGCATTACGTCGATCGCGAAACTGTCTATCTGTAGCTCGCAGTTGCTTAAGGTTACCTCGGCACTAAGTTCGTATCGCCCCGGTGTCAGTTCCGGGGGCAGTGCAATGAGAAGCGGGATCCGCGTTTGTTGTCCCGTGGCGAGCGTCACCTTCGCGCTGCCGCGAATCGCCTCGGGCAGGCCAAGCAACCACTTGCAGTCCGCTGTCACCGTCTCCCGCGAGTTGTTGATGACGATGATTTGTTTCTCGACCGTTTCACCCGGATAGAAATTATGGTCTTTGCTGGTGAACGCCGCCTTCTTACCGGCGATATATGCCAGCAGAGGCTGGTTGTTCCGCAAGATGGCCTTTCCATCCGCCGTCGGAATCCAATCGGAGAGTTCGAAGGCCATGTCCATGCGTTCGTACTGTCCATCGATGTAGTCCGAGCTGAACCCGGGCCGTTGCAGTCGCTCCCAGTCGACCTTGAGTTCCTTGCGACTCTTATCGACTCCCTTGCGAAGGCTCCAGAAAAAGCTGTGCTCCCAGGGGGAGATTGCCGAGACGCCCCACGTGCGGAAGGCCCGCCAGTTCGCCGCCAGGTATGCGCCGATGATCTCGTGCTGGTTGTCGAACACGGGCGAGCCGACCTGGTAAGGGTAGTCCCAGCGATGCCAGAGCCTGCCGTTGCGGAACTGTTGGGCCTCCCAGCGAAGGTTCGTCCTCTCCGCCTCGCTGAGGCGGTAGGCGCGGTCACCGAGGAACTGCGAGCTCCACTCGGCGATACAGAATTCCCACGGCACCTCGGCGTTGCCGAAAGTCCGCACGCCTCGGTACCAGCCGCGATACATCGTAAAATCCCAGGTGCACGGCACCATGTACTCGCAGGTGAAGACCGGCTTCACGCCCGCGGTGGCCCAGTGCTCGAACCAGTCGTCGAGCTCCTGCAAGGGGGCCATGTTCGTGTAGAAGTTCATGGTGTGCATCGAGCTCAGGTTGCCCGACGAGTGGTGATAAACGATGCGGCCCGGATCCAGCCGGGTGACGACCGCTTCGGCCGCCAAGGCCCCCTTGACGTTGTTGGCGGACCACGGTTCGCGGGCGCTGTGGGTGCCGTCGATTATCTCCGGGTTCATGTCTTCGTCGTAGCCGGTCGCGTTGTGGCTCATCGCATAGAAGACCACGGAGGGATGGTTCCCCGCCACACCGGCGTAGAACCGGGCGTGATGCGAGTAGCCGTTCTTTTCCGCCGCGCGGGGCATCTTCCAGTCGTACTGGGCGAAATGGGGCTGCGAGAAGGCCACGAGCATCCCCACGTCGTCCGCCGCGCGGAGGATCTCGTCGAAACCGAGGTGGCTGCCGGGCTCGCAGCCGTAATTATGGGTGTAGACAAAGTTGATGCCGATCCGCTTCAGCCGCAGCAGGCTCTCCTTGGCCCCCGCGTAGCTGGCCGTCAGGGCGCTCACCGCGGCGTTGTCTACCGGCAGCGCCGAGAGGAAGATTCGCGTGCCGTTGAGGTAGAAGTCGCGGCCGTCGATCCATAGCTCGCGGAAGCCGAACCGCACCGGCAGGGCGGCGTCCGAGACCTTGTCGTCACCTTCCACCAACGAGACCGCCGCCTCGTAGACGTTTTCTGGCGTGTGCAGGTCCCAGAGTTTCTCGGGCTTCCATTTCTCGGTCAGCTCGAAACGGCCGCCTTGGAGGTCGCCTGCTTCGAACGACTTGCTGACGAACTCTCGGACCTTGTGGCCGTGGTCGGTGATCGTGGCCCGCAGCGTATATCGCTTGTGCGGCGTCAAGTCCTCCAGCGCCACGCCTAGCGTGATCTGTCCCTTGCGGACCGAAGTGTCGACCTTGACGTTGCCGATCCGCGCCTTCGCCGGAGAGCCGACAAGCCAAGCGTCGCCGCACAGCCCCCGCCGCTCGACCCGGGCGGTGCCTCCCCGGGCCGCGTTCGTGTCGTTGAACATGAGCATGACTTCGCGCAGCGGCCGGGCGACGACCCGCAGGCTGAGGACGTGCTTGCTCCCCGGTTGGCAGACGGCCGTGAGATCGACCTCGCCTGCCGGAAAGAGCGCTTCGCCCGCTTTCCGGCCGTCGACGAAGACGGTGGCGCTGGAGTTAAGGTACTCCAGGCAAAGGCTGATGCGGCGGCCCGCCCACTCCTTGGGCACGCTGATCTCGCGCTGGTACCAGGCCGCGGCCAGGTCGCCGAGCTTCACGCCTTTCCAGCTTGGATGGGCGAAGACGGTCTGGCAATCGTGCTGCATGTAATCGTTGATCCCCGGCCAGCAGCCCGGAACTTTGAAGTATCCCCAGCGGCCGGTTGGCACGCCATCCGCCTTCTCGGCCGGCTGCCACCGCCACAGGCCGTTGATGCATATCCGTTCGCGGGTGGGCGTTGCCTCGCGCTCGGCCAGCTTCAGGTCCCAGACGGCCCGGACTCCATCGGGCAGTGGGGCGTCGTCTGCCGACCATGAGTACATGGTGCCCGAAGCCGCCCTGACCGGTCCGGCAGCAACCAGCAACGCGACGCAAAGGATACCGCTTCTCAGGCATGTCGTCTCAAACCGTCTCATGATCGCCTCCCAATTTGATTTGCGGCCAACTTTCCGGGTAGCCACGCAGTTCCACAATAACCTTGGGGCAACCCCGCCGCAACAGGGCCTGGGGTTCTGCGTGCCGCGAGCCGTAGGAGGAAGAGACCGGATCCGAGGCGACCGAGCGCCGCTCGGCGGTTGAGAAGTTGAGAGTCACATTGCGACGCCGCTCATTGCAGGCCGCCGGCCCGGGCTTATCAGGACCGGGTTGCCGTCCACGAGCCGCTGCCGGTGACGGTAAATCCCGCGATCACTTCGCTGAAATGCCACGTGCCGGAGGCGTTCACGGCGCGTGGAGTTCGCGATGCCCTGGAAAACGGCGCTGAACGATGAGTTGTCGACTCCCCCGGACCCGACGAGGAAGCTGCCGTCGCCGTTGCTGCGGACCGTGCCGCTGCCCGGATCCGGTAAAGTCACAGTGATCACGCCGTTATTGAGCGTAAACTCGACAGTCCCGGAAACCGGCTGCCCAGGAGCCCCGGGGGCGGTGGTCGTGCCGGTGTAGCTGCCGATGTAGGTGCCATTGAATCGCGAAACGTCCGTGCTGGCCTTGTTCACCAGGGCCACGCTCTTCGTGAATTTCCCGTTATATGCCGTGTCCTGGCTGCTTGCCGGCCCGACGACAACACTGTAGTTCGTGTTGCCGAACACGCCGTCGTCCTGGCCGGTCACCGTAACCGTTTGCGCCTGGTTCCAGTTGGCGGGCGTGAACGTGACCACGCTGACGTTGGGAATCCCTTCCGCGGCGTTCGAAGTGGTGATGGGAAAACTGACCGGGGCCTGGGGCTTCTCTGTGAGCTTGATCGTGAAGCTGGCGGTTCCGCCGCTCTTGGTGGTGTTCAGGCCGCTGGTCGGCGATACCGCGATTCCCGGCGACAAACCGCGCGGATGGTTGCTCTTGATCGAAAGGGACGGCAGGGGCTGCCCGTTGTAGTTGGGATCGTTGCTCACAACGCTCTCCGAGATCGTGTAGTACGCCGTGCCCTGAACCTGGTCGTCCGGTTGCCCGGTAATGCGGAACGACTGCGGTTTCTTGGCCGCAGTAAACGTCAGCGAGTTCGTCGACAGCGTTCCTAGTAATGGGTTGCTGTTGTACAGATTGATCGTGACAGGCGCCGTCGGAGTGGTCGTCAGATAGACGCTTACCACCGCCCCGCCCCCATCTTCGCTGGTCTGCAGGCCTTTCGTAGGGCTGATGACCACCGACAGAAGTTGGCGAGATTCCAGCGACTCGATGCGAAGCGGGCGAGGACGCACCGCCTTCCGCGAACGAAGTGAGGAACCCTCCACACTGAAACCATGCCAGAGTCGAAACATCTGTAATACACTCCCCTTGATAATATGCGAGTCACGGAACCCTTGACTTCCTGGTGACCGCTGGATCCCACGAACGTGGTACACCCGGACCACTTTTCAATCATAATCACGATTCGCAAATTCTGCAAGGAGAGGGGTACAAAAATTTGCGGAAGTTGTGCGAAAGACGCAGAAAGCAATTGAACCCAAGACCGACCTTCCTCGCACGGGCCGTTCTTGGTATGGTGGGAGGTACTTGAATGGAATCCCTAATTACGGCAAATTTCCCTGCGGACACCTCACGACACCGGGCATCGGCCGAATTTTGACACGTCCGAATTGGGTTTTGTCGCGCATCCCAAGGAGCCAGCCCCATGCGTCATCGGGTCGTCCATCTCATCAATCCGAAGACCAATTCGCTGACCACCCGGCCCTTGTATCTCGGGCGGGCCCTGTACTCGCCCCTGGCGGGCTTGCTTGCCGTCGCCGGGGTGATTCCCCGCAACCGCTACGAGGTGGTGCTGACCGACGAGAACATCGAGTCGATCGACTTCGACCTCAAGGCGGACCTGGTCGGCATCTCCGCCATGACCAGCTACGTGAACCGCGGCTACGAGATCGCCGACGCATTCCGGGCGCGGGGCGTGCCGGTCGTCATGGGGGGCGTCCACCCGAGCTTCATGCCGCAGGAGGCGCTCCAACATTGTGACGCGGTGATCATCGGAGAGGCGGAGCTCGTGATCGAGAAGCTCCTCGACGACTTGGAGCAAGGCGCGATGGGCGGCGCCTATCGTGCAGACCGCCTGCATCCCATGGACGGTTTGCCGATGCCGCGCTACGAACTGATCAAGCGGAACCGTTACGTCAACCGCACCTTCGTGCAAACCTCCCGCGGCTGCCACCAGGGCTGTACGTTCTGCGCCGAACCGCTCATGAACGGGCTGAAGGTCCGCTACCGTCCGGTGGACGAGGTGATCCGGGAGGTCGAGAACTGCGGCTCCCGTACGATCTCGATCAACGACGCCGACTTCTTCGGCTCGCCGGAACGCCCGAAGGAGATCATGCGGGCGCTGAAGGGCCGCGGAATCCGCTGGCAGGCGGGCGTGACCTCGAAGCTCGCGCAAGACGACCGCATGCTCGAACTGGCCGCGGCCAGCGGCTGCACCATGCTCAGCATCGGTTTCGAGTCGATCTCCCGCGACACGCTGAAGAGCGTCCACAAGGAGGTGAACCGGCCCGAAACCTACGCGGCCCTTGTCGAGAAGGTCCACTCCTACGGGATCATGGTCTTCGGGCTGTTCATGTTCGGCTTCGACGGCGACGACCTTTCGGTCTTCCAACAGACCGCGGGGTTCAATGTCGAGGCCGACTTCGACGTCTGCGCCTATTCCGTCCTCACGCCCTATCCGGGCACGCTCACCTGGTACGAGATGAAGAAGGCCGAGCGGATCATCTCCTTCGATTGGGACAAGTACGATCAGGCCAACGTGGTCTATCGGCCGGCGCAGATGTCCGGCGATGAGCTCCGCCTGGGGCAGATCGCGGCCTACGAGACGTTCTACGCCCCCTTGTCGCTGGCGCGTCGCTTCCCGCTGTGCGGCAAGCGCAGCCGGCTGCAATGGTCGATCTACAATCTCTTCATGAAGAAGGGCGCCGCCACCGATCGCAAGGATGGGGTCGCCGCGGCGACGGAGGCGCCGGACGCGGTGCCGGTGCCGCCCATCCTTCCCCTCCAGCGGGACTTGCGCCAAGCGGTCCTCGAAGCGATCGGAGACCCCGGCGAGTCACTCTGCGACGGTAGTCGGATTGACGACATTCCGTCGAATCACGCCACGTTTTCCAAGGTGCGGTAGGCCAACAACTATTGCCTTCTCGCCGCTCCTCACTTCGTCAGTTTCCATCCGTCGGCAGATACCTCCAGCGCCGTGTGGCCCTTGTACGCGTCGTAAACTCGGTCGGCTTCCTCAAGCGTATCAAAATACCCCACCACGAACGCAGCGCTGAATGACTGTCCGGGCCGGATGGGCCGCCCGCCGAACTCCTCGATCATGCACACGTAGCCCCGTTGGTGACACCACGCCTCCCAGACCACCGAGGGCTCCAACGTCATGCCCAGCAACCAGGGACCGGCTTTGCCCGTCGCCGGATCGCGGAGCCGGTAGCCGCGGATGAAGCGGTCCGGCAGGGGATCGCGGTCCCGCCGGTAGTCGAAGCGGGCATCCGGCGGGAAGTCGGTCAGGAACTCCGCAGAGGGAATGTGTCCGCGATAGCTCAGGTAGATCTCGCTGAAAGTGTCGCCCTTGACATGCCGCACGTGGCCCGGCATGTCGAGTCGCAGGAACATCGCCTCGCTGGAATTGACCGCGTCGATCTTGTCCATGGAAATAAAGTACCGCTTGCCCGCCGGAAAGACGAGCAACTGCGTCCACACCGAACCGGTCTTCTTGCCGGGGGCCGCCGTGCGGTAAGTGAACTGCTGCCGAACGGCGACGAAGCCCTTTCCGCGGATGATCGACGGCTGCAAGGCGCCGGCCTGCGTGCAGATCTGCGGTCCTTCCAGGCTCCGCTTGGGCCGCGATCCATGGTAGAGATGGAACTCGCCGTCGTTGCGGTAGATCAGTTCCGGGGCGAGGCGGTCATGGTACGCGGCATCGCTGCCCGGCTCCATGATCCAATCGACGATGTCCAGGCCGAAGCCCGGATCGCGAAAGCCGGTTTTCTTGTCGAGGAATGACTGCCGTGAGATCCCGGTCACATAGTCCTTCTTACGGACGGCCGCCGCCAGGTCCGGCGTCTCGATGTGGACGAACTGTGCGTCCTCGGCGATCTGAAACGCCTTGGGTGTGTCGGCGCGAATCGACGGCTTCCCGTTCAAGTCAACAACCGCTGGCGTCAGGGCCCGGCGGATGGGCTCGACCCAGTGGTCGCGCCGCACGTCGTAAAGGACGAAATCGCCGTCGAACTGCCACCAGGCCCAACTCCACTGGCGTTTCTCCGCCTGGCGCGTCACGAAGCTTGTCCAACGCACGCGGGCGGCCATGTCCGCCTTGTCGTACACGCCGAACTCGCCCAAGTAGATCGGACGATGATGCTTCTCGGCCCATGACTGGGCCGTGTCGAAGTCTTTCAGAACGGCCTGCTGCTCCTTCTCCGTCCCGTCCCACGGCACGCCGGTCTTGTCTCTTAGTCCGGCAAAGGCCGCGCCCTGATGCGTGAACGGAAACGGGCTATAGTAGTGGACAGTCGCGATCAGGCTTCGATCTTCCTCGGGCAAGCTGAGCTTGTCCAGGTCCTTGATGTTATTCCAGGATGTCGGCCCGACGATCACCGTGCGGTGCGGGTTCGATTGCCGGATGATCGCCAGGGCCTCGCGGAGCAAGGGATTCCAGAGCTCGGGCGTAAGCTTCTTGTTCGGCTCGTTGAGGACCTCGAAGACCACGTCGTCCGGGGCGTCCTTGCAATGCTCGGCGATCTGCCGCCACAAGGCCAGGAAGCGACCCTTGTTGCCCGCCGGATCATCGCCCATCGCCTGAAACTCATGGAAGTCGAGGATCACCATCAGCCGGTTGGCGAGCGCATGCTTGACGGCCCAGTCGAGCGTCTCGAACCAGGCGGGGCTGGGCTTGTCGTCTTCGCCCAGTTTGCCATCGCGGAAGGGGTGCAGGTTGACCCGGACGTGGTTGAACCCCGCCTCTTGGATCAAGCGGAAATACTTCTCCTGGAAGCGGGCCTTCTGCCGGTCCTTCCAGATTGGATCATAGCCGAGGACATTCACGCCTCGGCCCAGACGTTGGTTCTGGGCAAAAGCGTCCGGTGTTTGGGCATTGGCTGGGCCCTTGGACTCGCAAAACATCATCGTTCCAAGGACAGACATAATCATGGCAACGGCGCCAAGCCGGTGTCGGGCAAAACAACGGGTGATTTCCACGGAAAACCCTCCTTCTATCTATTCTGCGGACTTTCCCAATTCAGGTTTGACAATCTGCACATAATCAGCATAACGTATGCTGACGGAAATGCCATGGTTTTCATGCACCGAATCATTCGACCTTGGCGTCTTGTGGTAATACGGTACGATCGTCCCACTGACTGGCCGTCGCACGTCGTGGTATTATAATTTCAGTTGGAGAGTGTCCGAAGGAGGTCCCGTGCTCACCGAAACCCGAACCACCGACGCGAAGGCCAGGCTGGTCCTGCCAAAGTCCTTCGCCAACGCCACGGTCATAATCGAGCAGGTGAGCGAGACGGAAATCCGAGTCCGCCGGACGACAGTGGTGGCAGAGGACGACCGCCCGTTTGCCGAGGAGTCGTCCGCGCCGCTGTCAGACCGGGACCGCGACCGGTTTTGGGATCTTTTGGCAAACCCGCCGGCCCCAACCCTGGCTCTGAAGAAGGCGGCGGCCCGCCACAAGGCCCGCCGGCCGAGCTCGTCGTGAGGGAGTGCGTTGCATGGTCCAACTCCTAAGATTTCTGGCAGCCGTTTCCATGCTTGCTGCCATCGCTGACCAAGTCATTGGCGGTTCTCATGTTGTCGGCAAGGTTGAATCATGTACCTTCCCGACGCGATCGCTGCCGCCGCCGTTTCACGTGCCGAAGCGGTTTGCGGACGGCTACAAACTCTTCCAGGCGGGCGGAGACTGCCTGCCCGAGGGAACTGTCGTTAAGAGCGTGGTCGTGATGGGTACACCCCAGATCGGTCTTACGGCGAACCAGGCCCAGGGCCTTTACGCGAACCTGGATCAAGTGTACACAAGTATATCGTCGGACGCCCTCTTCAAGAATGTCGATTCCGCCCTGCCATATTGCCTGGCCGATAAGCGGCCCTCAAAGGGGCACTATTTTGCGTACTATCCGGACAAGGTAACCGATGATACGCAGGTGATCGTCTTCCTCCATGGGTTCGGCGGCAACTTTCTATTCTACACCTACCTGCTGAAGGAGGAGTTCCCCAGTGCGATAGTTCTCCTGCCCTCATGGAGTGCCAGTTGGCATGATGGCACGATGCAGTACCTTGACGACATGTACAAGGACGTGAAGTGGAAGAGGCCGCTTTCGATCCGCAAGCCGTGTCTCATGGCGATCTCGGCAGGTGGCCCGGCTGGGTTCCGGCTCTACAACGAACATCCCGATCGCTTTTCTTGCTGCGTTTCGCTCGCCTCAGTTCCGCCCCTGGCGATTGTGCCCGAACTGAAAGACACTCTCAGGATCCTCATGGTTAATGGGAAGCAGGATTCGGGATTTCGGATTGCTCACGTCCAGTCGATCGCATCCAAACTTGCCGAGCGGCTGCCGCACTTTCAAATCCATGTCCTCGATGGGGACCATTTCTTCCTTCTTTCCAAACGAGAAGAAACCTTCCGGGTGATCAAGGCGTTCTTGGGCAAAGAGGTAAGTGAACGAACTGAAAATCAACCATCGAAATAGTGTGCGGCCAACCTTCGTTGTTTCGCATAAGTTGACTTGGATTTCCCCGTCCCGGAGGAACGAATGAAACAGGGCGCTGCCGAACGTTTCAGCCGTCCCTCCGGGACTATCGATTTCGATCGCCCGGTCAACCCAGCGATAAATCGCTGGGCTATTCTCAGATGCCCCTCCGGGGCAAGAACTCGCCACTTGCCTGTAACTTACGTCCCGATTGCGGTTCCGAGGGGTCATCACTTGCCGGTCGGCACGTTGCAGCCGGTCGAAACAGCGGATAGGATTGAGTGCAGCCGCTCGGCCTGGGCTCCCGAGTGGTTTCGGATGTTCCTGGAGGTGCTGGGAATGAAGATTGGGCCAAAGCCCATGCAGATGGACGACCCATACTATGTCGCGAATCACCGTTCTTCCGCCGGAAAGCGCTGTTACGGCCGATGGGGTCAGGCCCGGCGGTTGGTGGCACCAGTCCGATGACGGCGCCAAGGTCTTTTGCGACCTTTGCCCGCGGGGCTGTTCGCCGGCCGATGGCAAACGGGGATTTTGCTTCGTTCGCCAAAATCTCCATGGCCAGATGGTCACGACGACCTATGGCCGCAGTTCGGGCTTCTGCATCGATCCGATCGAAAAGAAGCCACTGAATCATTTCTATCCCGGAAGCTCGGTCCTTTCCTTCGGCACGGCCGGCTGCAACCTGGGCTGCAAGTTCTGCCAGAACTGGGAAATCTCCAAGTCGCGGGAAGTCGATGCCGTGGGCGAGTGGGCCGAACCCGAAACCGTGGCCCGTGCGGCCCGGGAGCTAGGCTGCCGAAGCGTGGCGTTTACCTACAACGACCCGGTGGTCTGGGCCGAGTATGCGATCGATTGCGCCAAGGCATGCCGTGCCGCGGGCGTAAAGACCGTGGCGGTTACTGCCGGCTATATCACGCCCTTGGCACGCCAGCCGTTCTTTGAATTGATGGACGCGGCGAACGTCGATCTCAAAGGCTTCACGGAGGACTTTTATCGGGATCTGACCAGCGGGCGCCTGGCCCCGGTCCTGGACACTCTCCAGTGGCTCGTGCGGGAGAGCAACGTGTGGCTGGAAGTGACCAACCTGCTCATTCCTGGACAAAACGACTCCGAGGAAGAGTTGAAACGCTTATGCGCCTGGTTCGTCGAGACCCTGGGGCCCGACGTGCCGCTGCACTTCACGGCCTTTCACTCCGATTTCCGCATGCAAGACATCCCGCCCACGCCGCCTGCCACGCTGATCAAGGCCCACGATATTGCCAAACTCACCGGGCTGAATTATGTTTATACGGGAAATGTCAGCGATCGCACTCGGCAAAGCACTTATTGCCCCAACTGCCGGCAGGTGCTTATTGGACGCGACGGTTACCGTTTGAGCGTCTACGCCATGCAGCAAGATCGTTGCCGCGGCTGCGGCCTGGCGATCGCGGGCCGCTTCGGCGACGGCCCCGGTGAATGGGGGGCCCGCCGCCGGCCGGTGCGCATCGCGGCATACGCCAGGTCGAAAAGCCAGTTGCCGACCGTTCCCCGGCCGCCTGAAGAACAAGGTGTCAACAAGACCATGGCGGGGTACTCGCGTACCCGCGGGTCGGCATCGGTTTCCCCTGCCGCCGCCGAAAAGCCTGACATCGAGAATTTCGCATTGACGCCGGACCAGGAGCGTCTGATCTTCCAGGCCACCGGCCAGCGGCTGATTGCCATAGTTCTCGGCCAGGTCCCCCAGCCGCTCGAACCAGTGCTGGCCGGTCTTGCGCCGATGGCGGTGGCCGGCGTATTCGTGACGCTGAGGCGCTCGGGCATGTTGCGAAGTTGTTGTGGCTCACTCGGCCAGGCCGTGCCGCTTTCCAAGGCAATCCAGCACGCGACCGTGGCCGCAGCCAAACATGATCGACGTTTCCCCCCGATCTCACCGGTCGAGTTGCCGTATCTCAACGTCGACGTATGGCTCCTCGGCAAGTTGGAACCAGTCTTGGCCAAGGGCGCCGAGCGCCGCAATGCGGTGATCATCGGCAAGCACGGCTTGCGAATTGCCAAGGGCGACCGCAGCGGGCTGCTGCTTCCCGGCGTGGCCGTGGAGCATCACCTCGATGCCGAGGGTTTTCTGGAAAAAGTATGTCAGAAGGCCGGCCTGCCCGCCAATGCCTGGCAGGATGACGATGCGGCCCTGATGACCTTTCAGGGACATGCCATCGAAGGTGAACTCAAGACGCTGCATGATGAGCAGGGAGCGGGGAGCAGGGAGCAGGGGGAGCAGGGTGGCATGCCTTCCCGCCTCCGACGGCGGGTAGGCATGTTGGGGGAGCACGGAGCAGGGAACGGGGCGCAGGGAGCGGCGAACGGAGAGCAAGGTGCAGGGAGCAAGGAACAGCGAATACAGGCGAACGTGCGGCCCGGTCCCGGACAGGCCGACGTGGCCATGCTTGCCGATACCGTTCGCCAGAACCTTCACGCGCTGATGTTGGGAGCCATTCCTGCGTTCTATGTGCCGGGCGCCTTCGACGGCGGTGTCCAAGGAATCGTGCTTTCGCTGCAACTGCCCGGCAGCGCCGAGCGGACCGATTGCAGCCAGGTCAATATCTTGGGAGAACTCCCGCTGCAGTCAACCTTGTTCGAAATGACTAAGGCCGCCGCCGATCTCTGGCAACGCAGCGGCGTCCATCCCACGGCAATTGCCGGGGCCGCCATTGGCCTAACCGTCCTCTGGGACGCAGCCATGCACGGCTCGCCCGCGGCGCCGCAGTTGCAAGGTCTGGGTCCGCTTCAGCGGGCCCTTTTCGTGGTCGAGCAGGGTGGTTGGGCGCTCGCCTGGGACCCGCAGGCCGGGCCTGAAGATATTCTCCGCCAGGCGGTCGATCTGCTGCGGTCGCCAACCAAGGCACGGGGATCGTCGGTGTTCAGTCTGGAGGCCGTTTCGACCGTCGATCGGATCGCGGTGTCCAGCGCTGCGAAACCGCGTGCGGGCACCGATATTCGCTTGCCGGCGGTTGCCGGCACGTTTTATCCCCGCCAGCCCGAAGAGATCGACCGCATGCTTGACGAATGGTTCGCGCACAAGCCGGAAGCCGAAACCTGGGCAGCGGCCATGGTTCCGCATGCCGGCTGGATCTATTCGGGCCGACTGGCCGCCGACGTCTTCAGCCGCGTGAAGTTTCCCGCGCAAGTCATCGTGCTTGCGCCGCGGCATCGTCCGGGAGGCGCCCGTTGGGCCGTTGCCCCGCACCGCACCTGGCAGTTGCCGGGGCGTTGTCTCGATTCCGATCCGGGATTGGCCAGGACGTTGGCCGAGTCGATCCCGGGCTTGGAACTCGATGCGGCGGCCCACGCCCACGAACATGCCATCGAGGTCCAATTGCCGCTGATCGCCCGGCTCGCGCCCACAGCCGCGTGGTCGGCATCACGATTCATGGCGGCGAACTGGAGGAGTTGCAGCGCTTTGGCGAGCAGATGGCCGGCGTGCTCGCCGCCCTGAGCGAGCGGCCGCTGTTGGTGATTTCCAGCGACATGAACCACTTCGCCGCCGACGGCGAAACCCGCCGCCGCGACCGGATGGCCCTTGACGCTTTGCTGTCGCTCGATCCCCAGCGGCTGTACCGAACCGTGCGCGACAACCACATCAGCATGTGCGGCGTCTTGCCGGCGGTCGTGGTCCTGAGCGCCCTGGGCCGCCTGCATGCCCTGAACCGCTGTCAGGAGGTCGGTTACACGACCAGTGCCGCAGTCTCCCACGACGCGCAGCGCTGCGTGGGCTATGCCGGGTTGTTGTTCGCGTAGGAATTGCCGAAAGATAATTTCCGTATTGGTTGGCATACCTAGCATGGGTGGCATGCCTACAGCCCGGCGTTGCCGGGCTAGGCATGTCTTCTCCCGAGGCCCGCGCAGGTATCACATGCCTAGCCCGGCGACGCCGGGCTGTAGGCATGCCACCCAGTGCGGATTCACATGGGTTGGAGGTGCGTGCGATGAAGAGAGTAGTAACCATTTCGGTCCTCACGGCGATCGTGGTGGCTCTGGTCTATAGCGGCCCGGCCGTGGCCGAGGATCACCCAGCAGCGGGCCTCTGGGACCTTGCCAAGGCCAAGCAGGGCATCCACCGCTTCTCAACGCTTATCACGGCCCAAAATGTGCGAGACCATCTCTCGAGCGAAGGCGGCATCGACGCGGCGATCGATTGGTGCCGGAAAACGGCCGTGACCAAGGTCTACATCGAGGCCTTCCGCGACGATTACCAGGCCCAGCGCGAGACGCTGCTGCATGCCAAGCAGCGCTTCCAGGCGGCCGGTTTTGAAGTCTCCGGCTGCGTAACCACGACCCGCGTCGGCAAGCGTTCCGTCGCGGGCTGGAGAGGCATCTCCTGCTATACGGACCAGGCCACGCAGGAACGGCTGCAGCAGATCTTCCAGTACGCCGCCGGGCTGTTCGACGAAACCATGATCGACGACTTCTGGTTCACCGACTGCAAGTGTCCCCAGTGCGATGCGGCCCGCAAGGCCAAAACGGTCACTGTGGGCCAGCGGACCTATCCCGTGGCCGGTGACACGTGGGAGGATTACCGTTGCGAGTTGATGGTTCGCGTGTCGCAGGAGCGGCTGTTGGCGGCGGCCAAGCGGGTCAATCCCAAGGCCCGGCTGATCATCAAGTATCCCCAGTGGTACGACCAGTTCCACGAGCGGGGCTACGAGGTCCTGCGCGAGACGGCCGACTTCGATCGCATCTGGGTCGGCACGGAAACCCGCGATTACGGCGACAACCATTGGGGCGGCACGCCGCAGTACGAAGGCTATTTCATCATGCGCTGGCTGGGTGGCATCGGCGGTCCGAAGTGCGGCGGCGGCTGGTACGACCCCTACGGCACGACCGAGCGGACTTACCTGGAGCAGGCCCGGCAGACGGTGCTGGGCGGCGCCCGCGAGTCGCTGTTGTTTTGTTACGGGTCGCTCTTGGAGCATACCGGCGTGAAGAACATCGAGACGCTGCGGCGGAACATCCCCGGACTGCTCGCGGTGGCGGAGCAAGTCCGCCGTCGGCCGATCATCGGCGTGGCGGCCTACAAGCCGGCCAACAGCCACGCGGAAAACGAGCCGCGGGTGTTCGACTTCGTCGGCATGCTCGGGCTGCCCTTGGTCCCCTGCCATGAGTTTCCCGCCGAGGCCAAGGCAGCCTTCTTCTCGGTCCACGCCCTGAAGGACCCCGGCCTGCCCGGAAAACTGGCCGCTTTCATCGCGGCGGGGAAGCCGGTCCTGCTTACGGACGGGCTGGCGAAGCGGCTTTCCGGCAAAGTGGACCTTTCGGCGTCGAACGTCCATCTCCTGCCGGTCAAGGGCGATCCCAAGTCGCTCTTGGGGCTGCCGCAGGCCGAGTTGGAGACGTTGCGCGCAGGCGATGTTGCGCCCCCTGGGCCACAGCTTCCGCGCGCCCCATCGCGTGGCCCTGTACCTGTTTGCCGATGGGAGTTGGGTCATCGAGAATTTCAGGGACGAGGCTGTCGAGGTGGAGTTGGACGGCACAACGCGGACAGTTGCCGCGCGCGGCTGGGTACTCAATTGGAAAGGCGAATGAAACGCACATATTCTTCTCGGTTCACTCAGTGGTGCCGCGTAATCGCCCAGTGGTGCTGCGTCATCGCCGTGGTTCTCCTTGCGGGGCTCATTCTGTACGCTCTTCTCGTTCCTGGGCGGTTTCTTTCCCGCCCGGTCCCCACAAAAGCCGAATACCTTGCGCGGTACATGAAATACTTCGACCCGTCTCAGGTTGAGAAGATCGACTATTCCTACCAAGGCGCGGTCGGCGGCGAGCGGACAGTCGCGAAGGTTCAATTCAAGAGGGCCGCCCGGATTCAGATCCGGGCAGGCGATGCCGACTTGGGAATGTACGATCCGGCCGCGCTTGCGGAAGAGCCTGCCGCGTCAGAATTTCAGGGGCGGTGGACATTTGCCGCCGGCGGGACATTGCCGTCTTGGTTCGACTTTCCCTACAAGCAACGAATGCGGACAGTTCGGGAAGCGCGAGAAAAGCCAAGCAATGGCGAACCAATCTACAGATTTGAATGGTACATTGACGACCAGCGCAACGTAGTGTATTTTCGTGGCGTAAAAGGCTGAACAGACCACACATGACGGCTCTCAGCCGATAACGAACTCGCTACAGGTTCCGGACGCGGATCGTAACCGAATTGGCGGTTCGTTTCGCGACCACGATGAAAGGCGGCGCGAGTTCCAGGTCTTGGGCGACAATCGACCGCAAAGACTCGATCGTAAACTGCGGATCGATGTGTCCCGGTCGAAGATAGACGATCCCGACGAACGGTTCCAGGCGTGCCACGGTCAGCGTGCCGAAGTCCCTGTCGTGCGTGACTACCGCGCAACCTTGCGCATGGGCCAATTGGAGCAAGGCGCTGTCATCCCAACCGAACAGGCCGTTCTCGCAAACGTCGTAAACGTCAAAGCCAATCGCGCGAACTCGGCGACAACCGCCGTGTGAATGTTTTCGTCGGTCAGCAGCCCGAAGTCGCTCAGCCTCACGTCACGACCTCGGCCGACAGTACGACCTCATTCCGGAGGAAGTGCGCGGCATACTGCAAGGCTTCTTCGACGTCCGCGGCTGTGAGGTGCGGATAGGCACGGACGATGTCGTCGCGGCTAGCGCCGGAAGCCGCTAGTTCGAGGATGAACTCGACGCTGATCCGCGTACCCTTAACGCACGGCTTGCCGCCCAGCACGTTCGGATTGGATTCGATCCGCGTAAACATGATTTGCCTCCTTCGTGGTCAATTATACCACGAATGTCGCGGTGGAGCGAAGGATTGGGTGGAGGGGACCGCCGAATACTTCCTGGAATCAGAGAAAGAGGACTTCCTCGCCCAACATATTGAACGCCGTCCTGCCCTCCGTTATCATGGACTAACTGAGGTTTCCCATGGACGTTATCAATATCGATCGCGTGCCGGCCTTCACGACGAAAGACGGCTCGGAGATTCGCGAACTGTTGGCCCATCGGAATTCGTGTATTCGCCAGCAGTCGCTGGCCGAAGCGCGGCTTCCGCTCCACGCAGCCACGACGCCCCACTATCATCCCCGCACGGAAGAGATTTACTACATCCTGGAAGGTCACGGATCGATGCACCTCGGCGAAGAGATCCGCCCGGTCGGCCCCGGGGACGCAATTGCGATTCCGCCCGGCGCCCGGCATCAGATTCGCAACACCGGCTCGGTCGTCTTGAAATTTCTCTGCTGCTGTGCCCCTGCCTACGAGGATGAGGACACCGTGTTGGAATGCCACTCTTGCGCGGCGGATCATTAGGCTCGCTGGTTGCATTGCCGTTATTGCATCGGGTATCGTCGCTACGCGTGCCGCGGAGCGGCAAAATGTGAGTAGCCGGGGGTGGAGCGCAGCGGAACCCCCGGAGTCAAAATCGTGCGGCCTATGCCGCGTAGCGGCATCACCACCGCCCGATCGGCGCGATCGTGGCGCCGCTACGCGGCTTTGGTTGGTTTCGGCTCGCGACCGGGGGTTGCGCTGCGCTCCACCCCCGGCTATTCGATTCACGCCGCTCCGCAGCGGTTTGCCGGACAATTCGCGCCACTCCGCTTGTTCATTGACGCGCAGAAACGGGAATGCACCCAGGCTCGCTGCTACGATTGAATACCGCCCCGCCCTACGCTATCATGGATTTCTTCGCCCTCCCAAGATTTCCGCCGTTGAAAGGTCCAGCATGAATCGTCTCCGCACCGCTGGTTTTCTTGTCGTTCCCCTGGCGCTGGCTTGCGGCTTGTCCCCCGAATCGGCCCGGGCGGATGCCTTGGTGGCCACCGATAGCAAGCTCACGGTGGCGCTGGCGGCACCACTGAAGCTCCAGGCCTTCTCGCTCAAGGAGGTCCGCCTGCTTGACGGGCCGTTCCATGACGCGATGGAACTCGACAAGGCTTTTTTGCTCCGCCTCGATCCAGACCGCTTGTTGCACACGTTTCGTCTCACGGCCGGCCTGCCGACCTCGGCCAAACCCTATGGCGGCTGGGAATCGCCCGGCTGCGAAGTCCGCGGCCACAGCCTGGGCCACTACCTCTCGGCCTGTTCCCTGATGTATGCCAGCACGGGCGACGAGAAGTTGAAGGCCCGCGTGGACCGCATCGTGGCCGAACTGGCCAGGTGCCAGGAAGCGCTGCCGGCCAAGGGCTGCAACCAGGGTTACCTCGCGGCCTTTCCCGAGGAATTCTTCGACCGCGTCGACGCCTGCAAACCGGTTTGGGCCCCCTATTACACGTTGCACAAGATCATGGCCGGACTGCTCGACGCCTACGTCCAGTGCGACAACCGGCAGGCCCTGGACGTGCTGCAGAAGATGGCCGGCTGGCTGAAGTTCCGCATCGGCCGGCTCAGTCACGCGCAACAGCAGAATGCACTGGGCAACGAACACGGCGGCATGAACGAGGTGCTGGCCAATCTGTACGCCATCAGCGGCAACCCCGATCACCTGCAGTTGGCCAAGGATTTCAATCACGAGGCCATTTTCGCGCCGCTGGCCCATGGTGAAGACCGCTTGGACGGCAAACATGCCAACACCCAGATTCCCAAGATCACGGGCGCCGTGCGGCAGTTCGAGCTGACCGGCGACATATCATTGCTGGCGGTGGCCACGACCTTCTGGCGAGCAGTCGCTTTGAACCGTTCCTACGCCATCGGCGGTCACAGCGACGACGAGCATTTCTTCCCCATCGCCGATTTCGCCCGGCACCTCAGCCCGGTCACCTGCGAGTCATGCAACACCTACAACATGCTGAAGCTCACCCGGCATCTGTTTGCGTTGGAACCGTCGGCGGAGTTGATGGATTTTTACGAACGGGCGTTATACAACCAGATCCTGGGCTCGATCGAGCCGCAGAAGGGGATGGTGACCTATTTCGTCCCGCTCAAGCCGGGCCATTTCAAGGTTTACTCCACGCCGGAGGATTCCTTCTGGTGCTGCACCGGCACGGGGATGGAAAACCACGCTAAGTATGCCGACACGATCTTCTTCCATCAGCAATGCGCGCTGTACGTGAACCTCTTCATCCCGGCGGAATTGAACTGGAAGGCAAAGGGGCTCACGCTTCGCCAGGAGACGAAGTTCCCCGATACGGACAGCACCAGACTGACATTTCATTGTGGGAAACCGCACTCGCTCCTCCTCAAGGTCCGCTGGCCGGCTTCGGCGCAGAAGGGGATGCAAGTCACAGTCAACGGCGCGGCAGCAAAGGTCGATGGCCAGCCCGGCAGCTATGTGGGCATCCAGCGCGAGTGGCGGGAGGGCGATGTCGTCGAGGTCCGGCTGCCGATGGGTCTGCGGACGGAGCCGTTGCCGGGCAACAACCCGCGGATCGTGGCGATCTTCCATGGGCCGATCGTGCTGGCGGGTGAATTGGGCACGCAAGGACTGGAGAAGATCAATTTCTGGACGCACGGCCAGACCGATTTAGTCCGCGTGCCGACGCCGCCGATCCCGCAGCTTGTCTGCCAACCGGCCGAGCTCGTCAGTAAACTGGAGCCGGTATCGGGCAAGCCGATAACCTACCGGACCAAGGGGATCGGCCGGCCGGTGGACGTAACATTCAGCCCGCTCTACAAGCTGCATTACCAGCGCTACGCGGTTTACTGGGAGTTGCGATCGCCCTAGGAGCCTATTAACAGAATTCGAATCTACCACGGACCCATCCGACAAATGATGTCTTTTCCACGAATACTGATTGTAAGCAGTTGTCTTTCGGCTTTGACTTGTGTCGCCACGGCCACCGACGTGGCCTTCAATGCGCCCTACCGGTCAGACGCCAATACGTACCTCCTCTGTCCCTTCGACGCCCCAGACCTCTCCGATAGCGAAGGCACGGCGAAGATCGCGAAGAGCGAGATCCTCGGCGACGCAGCCGTGGCCTCGCCGGGCAAGTTCGGAAAGTCGCTGCACGTGCATGGCAAGGGCGCCGTGCGGATCGTTCCCGCGGCCGGCTTTCCCGGCGGAAGCGTCTCGATCGAGGCCTGGATCAAACTGGACCGGTATCCGGAGAAGGAGGCCTACATCGTCTGCCGGCCGGCAAGGAGTGAAAAACGCCCTGCCGGCAACGTCGATGGCAAAGGGTTCGCGCTGCTGGTCGACGCGCAGGGCGCATTGCACCTGGAGACGACCAATAGCACATACAGGACGAAAACTCGCACCAGTAGTCCGCCCGGCGCGGTGCCGCTGGGTCGGTGGGTCCACGTGGCGGGAATCAGCGACGGCTTTCCCATCGCCTTCCGCCGCCTGTACGTCGATGGCCGCGAATGCCAGGCCAAGCCGCTGCAATGGGGCGAAGGGTTGCTCCTCGAAAAAGAAGATGAGAACCGCCCGAACCCGATCTATATCGGCAACAATGAGCGGCAAGACGCAGGACTTGCCGGCGCTATCGACGAGGTGCGGATCCACACGCGGACCGTCAAGTTCTGGCCGGTGGACGAGGCCGGGCCGAGCCCGGGCAACGGCCCCGTGGCATCCGGCCCGCCTTACTTCGTCGCCAATCATTCGCCACTGGTGGAACTGCCGCTCCGCGAAGATACCCGGCCGACCGTCAACCGCGTGGAGGGCCTGAAGGTGGAGGCCGGGGCCGGCCGCTTTGTCGCCGCGTCGCCCAGCCGCGGCTGGCTGGGAACCTTGACGATCTCCGCTCCCAAGCTCCTGGACCTGCACGACGGGTCGATCGAGTTCTGGCTGCAACCGGTGGGCGTGAACAACTTCGTCGACAACAATCGCACCTTTGTGGACGGGCCGTTCTCGCTGTACTTTATCAACGACGGCGGTGAGTTGGGACTGAAGCCCATGACCCTGTATTTTCCTGCCGGCAACAGCTTGCACTTTGTCAGCGACGGCCTGGGGACCGAGTTCCACCCGGGAACCTGGTATCACCTGCTCATTACCTGGAAAGAGAAGACGGTTGCCATGTACGTCAACGGCCGCCTCGCCGAGAAGACGCTCAGCCGCGGCCTGGCGCGGCCCGACAACAAGGGGCTTTGCACGCGGGTGCAACTGACCCCGTCCGAGCCGATCGGCATCTTTCGCGATGTTCGCCTGTACGGCAAGGCGCTCTTGCCCCAGGAAGCCGAAAACGCCTGGCGGCGCTACCTCCAGCCGGAGAAGCTGAAAGCGGTTTCGCCCCAGGCCCTGGAGCTCAAGGGCGACGTGCTGCCCAGCCGCGGCCTGATTTGTTATCAGTGCGTGCCCGATGGGCCAGTCGAGAATGCCGCGCAAGTCCGCCTCACGCTGACCGACGAAGGCGGCAAGACCGTGCTCGCCACCAAAGTTCCCTTGAGCGCCGCCGAGCGGGACCTGCCCATTCCGGAACTGCCCGACGGCGCCTATACGCTCGCGGCCGATCTGCTCCGGGCCGACGGCCGCGTCGAGCCGGGCGACCGTTTCACGTTCGCCCGCAAGCATTTCCCCTGGGAGAAGAACAAGCTGGGGCTCAGCGGCGAAATCTTCCCGCCGCTGGAGCCGATCCGCGTGACGGGCGACACCGTCGCCGTTGTCGGACGGACCTATACGATGAACGGGTTTGGCCTCTGGGACCGCGTGACGAGCCTGGGCCGCGATTTGCTGGCCGGTCCCATCCGCTTGCACGTTTTGTGCGCCGGCAAGGAACAGCCATGGACGCGCACGGCCGGGGCATGGGTCTCCACGAAACCCTCCGCCGCCGAATATCGCGCAACGATGGTTGCCGATGCCCTGCAGGTCGACACCCGCTCGACCATCGAGCCCGACGGATGCATGAAGGTCGAGATGCAACTTGGACCGGGCCGCAGCCCGTCGGAGATCAGCCGGCTGTGGATCGAGATCCCGCTCCGCGACGCGGAAATTCCCCTCATGCATTCGATCGGCGATGGGGTGCGGCAGAACTACTCCGGCGCGGCGCCGGCGGGAGAGGGCGTCGTGTGGGACGGCGCCAAGGCCGCGCGGAGCAGGGACTGGCGGAATTGCTTCGTGCCCTACGTGTGGCTCGGCGCCGAAGAGCGCGGACTGGCCTGGTTCGGCGAGAACGACCGCGGTTGGGTCACCGAAAAAGGGAATTCCAAGACGCCTACCCATCGGCTCGTGCGTCGCGACGGCGTGCTCGCCCTGGAGGTCTATCTCGTCAACCGGCCGATCGTGCTCCAGACGCCGCGGCAACTTTGTTTCGGCCTGCAGGCCTCGCCCACAAAACCCCTGCCGGCCGACTGGCGGAGACGCTTGCCCGATATCCCAGTGGGGCTGGCCGTGGTCCCCTTCGGCGGGCTGCAATGTCCCAGCCAAGGTCCCTTCCGCGACGACTGGACGATCGTCGACAAGCTCCTCGCCTGCCGCGAGGGCAAGGCGTTAGACGGTGCGTGGCTGGCCGGTTACGTCGCACGCAACAAGCCGCCGCTGGTCCACGGCACGTGGAACTGGGCCGATAGTGTCTCGCACTTCGCCACCCGCGCCCGCGACATCGGGTCCAAGCGGCCGCTGACCGTGTACCAGGAAGAAATGGAAGCCGCGGCGGCGCGGCCGGAATACGCCGTCTTCCAGGACGAATGGGACGCCCAAGTCGATGTCCACGCCCGCACCCCGCTGGACCCGGCCAGCGCCGCGCGGGGCTACTGCACGCTCGGCCGGTCGGTCGATGTCACCTTCGGCCCGAGCTATCGCGATTTTGGCTGCTGGTTCGCCAACGAGTGGTTCAAGCGGGGCGTCAGTCTGTATTGGGACAATACCTATCCGCACCTGGCCACCAATCCGCGGACCAGCGACGCCTACCTGACCGAGGACGGCGAGATCCAGCCTTGCCTGGTCCTCTGGAACCAGCGGGAATACCAGAAGCGGGCCTGGAACCTGCTCATGCAGTGGCGGCGGCAGCGGAGCGAGCCGCTGGAATGGGTCGTCCACATGACCAACACGATCGTGCTCCCGGTGCACACCTGGGCCACGGCCGATCTGGACCACGAATTGGCCAACGATCAACCTTTTTCGCCCGAGTGGCTGCGGACGGAGACCACCGGGCGGCAGATCGGCAATTTCCCGCTAAGCCTGTACGCCGTCGCCGGGTCGGACAACAAGGTGCTCGCCGGCTTGGCCGGAAAAATGTCCAAGGAGGAACTCCAGCAATTGCGGGCGCGGATCGAGTGGGGAATGCGCACGGTCCACGAGATCCAGCACCTTGGCCCGCTGGACAAGTACTTGACCGATTTCGGCTATGGCGGCGATCGCGTCAAGGTGCATAACTATTGGGACCCCTTCCCTGCCCTGCTCGCAAAACCGAGCATGGTGAAGTGGCTGGTCCTTTCCGACCCGGCCAAGAAAACGGCGTTGATCGTGCTGGCAAGCTGGTCGCCCGAGGCGGTCGACGCGGAGATTTCTCTCCGCGGCGAAGCCTTGGGGTTTGACGTACAAGGCTGCCGGCTCAGCGATGCGGAGACGGGGGCGATGATCAGCCCGGCCCTCACGGGTCGCGCAAGCGTGAAGCTCACAGCGCCTTACGGCGTCAGGGTGTTGCGGGTGGAAGAGAGGACGTTCGATGTCACTGCCTACGGCGCCGTGGGCGACGGCGCAGCCGACGACACGCCTGCAATCCAGCGGGCAATCCATGCCGCCGAGAAGGCTGCCGGCGGAGGCACCGTGTATTTCCCGGCACGCACGTATCTTCTCAATTCACACTATCCGAGCAGCCATCCTTGGATGTTCTACAATCTGATCATCGGCTCGAACGTGACGCTCTCCGGTCAGCCAGGCGCGAAAACTCCTCCAGGGTCCGAAGGGCCGCCACTCCATTTTGCCTGGGGCGACCGAGGTCCGCAATACAATGCTTGCCTTCGGCCCCGATTATGCGACGATCCGATTCCAGAACACGTCGCGCAACGGCGGTTTTTGCTCACTGCAGGCCACCCGCGCCGACGCCACGACGGTCACGCTTGCCAAGCCGCAGGACGCAGCGCATTTTGCCAAAGGCGATTATGTTGCGATCTACGCCCAGGCAACGGGCGACGTCATTCCGACCGAAACATCCCAGGTCGCATCCGTCGATGCTTCCACGGGCGTCCTCCGTCTCGCGACGCCCCTGGCACGCTCGTTCTCGACCCCTTTGATCGCCAAGGTGACGTCTCTGGCGACGACCAACGTGGGCGTGAAGAATCTCATCGTGCAAGGCCCGGAACCGCTGGCAGTGACGGAAACTTTCGGGTTCACGGCCGAGAATAACCGTTTCCTGATCGATTGCTCGATCGGCGGCGGCAACGTAACCGGCCTGAACATGAATACCTTGAACGGTTTCCGCTTCAGCGGAAATTGCATCACCTGCGTCGGGCCTTCGTTTTCCATCCTGGAATTGCCGCAACGGAACAGCCAGTATGGCTGCTTCGCAGGCAACACGTTCGAAGTCCGGCAAACGGGCATGGGGGAATATGCAGCCCACTGGAAGTTCACGAAGAACAAGTTTACCTTGCACCCCGATGCGAAAACCGCGGTCGGCCTGGCCATCGGCGGCCTCGATATCGATTTCCGCCAGAATCGCGTCGAGGGCGGCAACCTCACCGGCGGCGGAGGTTTTGGGTCCCTCATCGCCGATTATCTGGGGCCGGATTTCTACGCTTCCTACGTCGGCAGAATCAAGATCGCCGATAATACGGTTGCCTGTCAGGCCGACGGCAACGCCTGCCTGGGCCTCTTCGCCCAGGACACCGTGGTCACGGGGAACACGCTGACGGTGCAAGGCTCGGCGGTCGGCATTCATGCTGAAGGACCGCTGCCCCAATCCCTCACGATCCGGAACAACACGCTGTCGATGGACTCGGGAAATGGCATGGTCATCGTAACTCCGAAAAGAGACGGGGCGTCGATCACGGGCAACACTCTTTCCGGCTCGGCGCGCGCCGTTGGTATTTTCGTCGCGTCGCCTCGCAGTCCGAATAGCGGTACGCACGTTATTTCGAAAAACACCATCCGCGGCTTCGGTACCCAGGTCTCGATCGACATGAAAAAACACGCCGGATCGACGGTTTCATCCAACGGAGGACTTGGCAGTTCAGCGCCGGAGGCCCTGCGGGATTGACAAGGCCACGAACGGCAATCAGAATCGGATTGCATCAGCCTGCCCCACGAAGAAAATAGGGGCAACCACGAAATACACGAACTAAACGAAAAAAGACAAATAGAACAAAGAACTTTGTAAACAATCTCCGTCTCTTCTCTTTTTCGTGTGTTTCGTGTATTTCGTGGTTGCCTCCCTTGCAGCTTCTCCGTTCGACGGTTTTTAGTGTCGAACCGGGGCTGCCCCGCCCACCCCACCCGCCTCGAAGGAGCCTGCCTTGAAAACGATCTTTACCACCGTTCTGCTCTGCGCCGTCGGCCATGCGTACATGGTGCCCGCCGCATCGGCCGCCGATTTCCACGTCGCCCCCAACGGCAATGATGCCAACCCTGGAACGGCCGAGAAACCCCTGGCCACGTTGCGCGGAGCGAGAGACGCGATCCGCGCACTGAAGGCCAAAGGCCCGTTGACGCAGGCCGTGACCGTGTCCGTCGCCGATGGCACATATCCCTTGACGGAACCGCTCGTGCTCGAACCGTTGGACAGCGGCACGGCCGAGGCGCCGATCGCTTATCAAGCTGCCCCCGGAGCGCACCCGGTATTCAGCGGCGGACGCGTCCTCTCGGGATGGCAGCCCGACAAGAACGGTATCTGGAAAACACACGTTCCGGAAGTGGCCGCGGGCCGTTGGTACTTCGAGCAGTTGTTCGTCAAGGGCCACCGCGCCACGCGGGCACGCACGCCGAATAAGTTCTTCTTCTACCTGCAGGACTTGCATGAAACACCGCTCGATCGGGCCGCAAGAGGGCCGCGCGGAGAGGCGCGGCAGACGGTGCGCATGCGGCCGGAGGACGCCCGGCAGGCCTTCGGACGTTGCGGCCCGGACGATGATCTCCGCGACGTGAATCTGGTGGTCTATCATAACTGGGATAACACGCGGCGGTTCCTCGACGAAATCGACGCCAAGCGCGGCTTGTTGACGACCAGCGGCCCGAGGGTCACGGGGGGAAATCCTTGGACGCCCAATTCGCACTACATCCTGGAGAACTATCTCGGCGCCTTGGATTCGCCCGGCGAATGGTTCCTGGCCCGCGACGGTTGGCTGTACTATATGCCGCGACCCGGATTACCGGGTACCCCGGGCGAAGACATGACCAAGGCCCAGGTCGTCGCTCCCGTGGCCGAGAAGTTCCTCGTCCTCAAAGGCGATGCCGCCGTGGGCCGCTTCGTCGAGCACGTCGCCATTCGCGGGCTGGCCTTCCGCCATGGCCAGTGGCTCACGCCGCGGAGCGGTTTCCAACCCATGCAGGCCGCCGCGCAGATCGAGGCGACGGTCATGGCCGACGCCGCCCGGCACGTGACGATCGAAGATTGCGAGATCGGCCACGTCGGCATTTATGCGGTCTGGTTCCGGCACGCCTGTAGCGATTGTGCCCTGCGACATTGTTATATTCACGATTTCGGGGCCGGGGCCGTGCGGGTCGGCGAGATGGGGATCGTGGGGGACGAAGCCCAAAGGACCGGGCACGTGGAAATCGACAACAACATCATGCTTCACGGCGGCAGCATTTTCCCCTGCGCCGTGGGCCTGTGGATCGGGCAGAGCGGCGACAACCGGGTCACGCACAACGAAATCGCCGACCTCTTCTACACCGGCATCTCCGCCGGCTGGACGTGGGGTTACAGTCAGGGCCTGGCCAAACGCAACACGTTCGCTTTCAATCACGTCCATCACCTGGGCTGGGGCCTGATGACCGACATGGGCGGAATTTATACGCTCGGCCCCTCCGAAGGCAGCGTGGTTCGCAACAACGTCTTCCACGACATTTATTCCCATTCCTACGGCGGCTGGGGGTTGTATACCGATGAAGGCAGCACGGGCATTCTCTTCGAGAACAACCTCGTCTACCGCACCAAGACGGGCAGCTTCCACCAGCACTACGGCAAGGAGAACGTGCTGCGAAACAACATCCTGGCCGAGAGCAAGGAGCAGCAGATCCAGGCCACCCGGCTGGAAGACCATTTGTCGTTCACGCTGGAAAACAACATCATCTATTGGGAAACGGGCGCGTTGCTGGCCGGCCCGTGGGACAAGCTGCACTATCGTTTCCCGCAACAACCTTTACTGGCAGGCCCGGCACGAGCCGATCCTCTTCGCCGGGCAGACGCTGGCGGCCTGGCAGGCCAAGGGGCACGAAGAAGGCTCGCAGATCGCCGATCCGCGCTTCGTCGATCCGGCCCGCGACGACTACCGCCTGGCGCCCGATTCGCCGGCCCTGTGGCTGGGCTTCAAGCCTTTCGATTTCACGCTGGCGGGCGTTTACGGCGACGAGTTGTGGAAAGCGAAGGCCCGTGCGGTAAGTTATCCGGCGATGGAGGTTCCGCCCGGCCTGCCGCCGCGGGAGATCAGCGACGATTTCGAGGATCAGCCGGCAGGCAGCCGGCCGAGCGGGGCCGTGTCGCACGTCGAGAATCGCGGCGACGCGATCGAGGTGACCGACGAGACCGCGGCCAGCGGCAAGCACAGCGTGAAGATCGTGGATGCCCCCGGGTTGAGCAACGTCTACGATCCGCACCTGACCTATGAGAACCTGGGACACAAGACCGGCCGGATCCACAATTCGTTCGACTTGCGCGTCTCCAAGGACACGCGCATGAATTTCGAATGGCGCGACTACGACGGGTCGCCCTATGCGACCGGCCCGCAGTTCGCGTTGTATGATACGCGGCTTGTGTTTGGCGCCGGCCAAAACGTGGCGATGCCGGCCGACACGTGGATTCATTTCGAGATCACGGCCGGCCTCGGCGACGCGGCCAAGGACGGCTGGACGCTGCGCGTGGGCCTGCCCGGCCAGCCGCCCCGCGAGTTTCACAATCTGGCTATGGCGAATCCGCGCTTCAAGAAGCTCGATTGGATCGGCTTCAGCAGCAACGCCACGTACAAGACGACGTTCTATCTGGACAACCTGGTGCTGAAGCGTTGATTCAGGTGTAGGGTGGGACAAGCAAACCGCCGTGTTGGTGGGACTTCGGTTGCGGTCTGGCCGGTTTGCGCGCGTCCCACCGACGCTCCGCGACCTTGTCCCACCCTACGTCTTGGTGCTGAAGCGTTGATTCGGGCTGCTATTCGCCGCCGAGCTCGCTGTACCTCGATTCGTAGCAATTCGAGCAGAGCCTGGCGCCGTCCAGGACCAGTGCCTCCAAGACGGGAATCCCACAGGTTTCGCAACATAGGTCCCGGTGCGTTGGGATGGCGAAGCTGAGGACCAGCAGATCGTGGGTCTGCCCGTTCGCGTCCAGGGCATGGTCCCGCAAGACCGCTTCCTCGGTGAAGCCCAGCCCTTGGAAGAGCGTCCGCGCGCCGCTTTGTTCGGGCGCCATGCGGGCGATGATCTTCGTCACCGGCAGTTCCTGGACCATTTCGAAGGCCAACTCCAGCAGGAGCCGGCCGATGCCAATGCCGCGGGCTGATTCGGCGACGACGACGCGGAGCTCGGCGACGTGGCGGGTCCAGCGGACGTTCCCGCGGTTGAAGGTTGCATAGCCCAGAACGGTGTCGTCTTCCCAGGCCAGGAGTGTGGAAAGGTTTCCGGCCAGCGTGTGTTTGATCCACGCATCGACCTCGGCCGGGCGGGTAATGTCCCGTTCCAGGAAGAGCAGGTCATCCTCGGGCAGTTCGCCGGCGAAAGTGATCAACGGCCCACGATCCTCGGCCGCCAGGGGACGCAAGACCACGGTCCGGCCCTTGAGGCTGAATCGCATGGGAAAGTCGTGTTTTGGCACGGGAGGCGCATTCATGGCTCTGCTTTCACGGGGCTGGGTTTTGTGACTGTAGCATTCTACGGCCGATGTGGCGGCAAGGTCAATTGCGGGCCAAGCGTATTTTTCTTGACCACGACCGCGCGGGTCGATTTGCCGCGAAGTCTTGACTTTGATCCGCAGCCACGGCAAGCTTAGGGACGCTATCTATCACTTCCCAGGAGAAACATGCGATGTTGAGACTCTTCTGCACAATGCTTGTGCTCGTATTGGCGCTTGTCGTCCGCGGGCAGGCCGTGGCCCCGAAGGTCCCCATCATCCATTCCACCGACCTCTGCCATCCCCACGATGACCCGGACGACCACTACGATTTGGCGTGTCTGTTCGCCCTCGCGGAGTTCGACATCAAGGGTATCATCCTCGATCTGGGCGAGCATCAGGCGACCAGGCCGGGGCGGCCGGCGGTCGAGCAAATGATGCACATCACGGGGCGCAAGACGCCCTATGCCTTCGGCCTCAGCCGGCCCCTTCGCAGCCGTGACGACAAGGCGCTCGACGAAGCCGAGCAGTTCCAGGGCGGCGTCCAGCTCCTGCTCTCGCTCTTGCGCAATTCGAAGGAAAAGGTCGTGCTGCACCTCGCCGGCAGTTGCCGCGACGTGGCTGCCGCCTTCAACCGCGAACCGGAACTATTCAAAGCCAAGGTCAAGGCCATCTATGTGGAGGCCGGCAATGGCCCCGGCGGAGAGCAGAACGAATACAACGTCTTGCTCTCCCCGTTTGCCTATCTGCGCTTGCTGGAGTCGGGCCTGCCCATCTACTGGTGTCCTTGCTTCGGCAGGGACGGATACGAAACGCACTACGTGGCGGACCAGCCCACGGTCATCGGCGCATGCACGCGGCCGGTGCAAAACTACTTCGTGTACTGTCTCACCAAGTCGAGAGAAGAGCCCATCGCGTTCCTCGACTCCGGGCCGCGTCCGCTGCCGGCGGGTGGGCGGGCAATATGGTGTACGGCGCCGCTGCTGCATGCCGCAGGGAGGAAAATCTATCAGCGCGGGCCGGACGATTTCGTGGCCTTGACCCCGGACAACGCGGAGAAGGCCGGATTGGCCGGAAAAGCCGTCGATGCCTTCCAGTTCGTGCCTGTGCGGGTCAAGGTGGAAAGGCTGCCGGAGGTCGGCGAAAAGCGCAAACAGCCGCTCAACCTGAAGTTGGCAAGCGAACTGAATCCCGCCCAGGTCACGAACAGCCGCATCTTTCGCAGCACCGATCCCCGCTACGGCAAGATCCTCGCGTCATGCTTGAAGAACCTCCTGGCGGAATTGGGCCGATGATAGGCCCCTTCGGCGGCCATCCTGGCCGACGATGCCGGCTCCCCATCCGCCATCCGCGGCGGCTGGTTGACGACGGTGGCTTGAGCCGTAAAATACGGGTTAGGAGACGTTTGGGATGAGTATTACGAAGACAGAGCTTGATCGGTTTCATGACTTCGCGGTTTCGCTGGTGTCCGGCGCGGAATCGGACGTGACGTGGCTTCAATTGTTCGAGTTGTGGCGGATGCAGAATCCGTCGGACGCCGAATATCGGGAGAACGTTGCGGCCATTCGGGAATCGCTGGAGGCGATGGAGGCGGGACGGATGCGACCGCTAGCCGACTTCGACGCCGAGTTTCGCAAACGCCACGGTATAACGAGCGACGCATGAGCTACCGACTGGTTATTGTTCAGCCGGCTGAAATCGACGTCTCTGAGATATACTGCTACATACTTGGGCGATCCCCGCAAGGCGCTGTCTCTTGGTATCGGGCATTCCTGTCCTGTACGGAACGGATTAGCCGGCAACCGTTGGCTTGCTCGTTTGCGCCGGAGAACGCCGAATTCGACTTCGAACTGCGTCAGGCCCTGTTCAAGACCAGGTACGGAGACCCCTACCGTTGTGTTTTCACGATCGTTGACGACGAGGTCCGGATCCTGCGAGTACGAGGCCGCGGCCAATTACTGCTTAAGGCTGCGGATATCGTTGAACATTGATGCGCAAGTCCTTCGTCATTTCTGAGGTGGGGTCGAGGTCGAGGTCAAACCCTAAAATATAACTTTTCGCTAATGACGAAAGTTAAGTTTTAAGGTGTGACCCCGTTCCCGTTCCGTTCCTGTTGGAAAAGTTCCCGACAGTGTAGCCATTCACAGGCTCACAGTCACAGTTATAGTAGCCGTATGACGGGGTGATAAACGGACGACTGTAACGAGCCAGCCCCGGCATTTTGGAGATCCTGGGTTTGCAGGGATTCTCGGGGCACGGCCACCTCTTGATCTTGTTCGGATCGCGTGAGGTTGGTATCGTACCGCCCCATGATCCTGTCAAGAACTAGCCCGGGTTCTGAAAGCAAGTCGCTGGCGCGTCGCCTTGCCGCAATGGAGGAGAAACTGGCTGCGGCGGAAGCAAAGCTGGCTGCGGCATCCGCTCGGCTTGGGCTGCTGGAAGAAGAGAACGTACGTCTGCAGCAGGAAAACGAGCAACTCAAACGCCGGTTGGCGGCGGCCCGCAAGAACTCGTCCACTTCCTCTAAGCCGCCTTCCAGTGATATCGTCAAGCCGCCCAAGCCTCCGCGCAAGGACGGTAAAAAACGCAATCGTGGCGGACAGCCGGGCCATGAACAACACCTGCGGACGCCGTTTCCCGACGAGGCCATCGATAACCTCGTGACCTATACGCTCGATTGTTGCCCCGATTGCGGCGGCTCACTCCGCCCTTCCCCGTATGCGGCCGAGGTGCAACAGGAGGTGGAAATCGTCGCCACCCCGACCATCGTCAGCGAACACCAAGCGTTGGCTTATTGGTGCAATCGCTGTGGGAAACTCCATGCAGCGTCCCTGCCCGAAGCGGTGCGGAAGGCGGGCCTTTTAGGCCCACGAATGACGGCCCTGGTGGCCTTCATGAAGGGTGTCTGCCACGCCTCCTTCTCCACCATCCGGAAGTTCCTTCGCGACGTGGTGCGGGTGAACGTCTCCCGCGGCTACTTGGCCAAGTTGATCGACAAGGTGAGCGAGGCGTTGGCCCCCTCCTATGCGGAGTTGTTCGTGCGGCTGCCCGACGAGGCCGTGCTGAACATCGATGAGACGGGGCATAAGGAAAACGGCGAAAGATTCTGGACTTGGTGCTTCCGCGCCGCGCTCTACACGTTGTTCCGTATCGACAAGTCGCGTGGCTCGAAGGTGCTGGTGGAGGTGTTGGGCGAGGAGTTCAACGGCGTGTTGGGCTGCGATTATTTCAGCGCCTACCGCAAGTACATGCGAGAGTTCGGCGTGCTGGTTCAGTTCTGCATGGCCCATCTGATCCGCGATGTGAAATTCCTGCTGACTCTGCCCCGCCGTGAGGACCAGGCTTATGGCCAACGGTTGCGCGACGCGCTGCGCGGCCTGTTTGCCGTAATCCACGGCCGCGGAACAATGACTGCGGCGGGCTTTCAGCAGGCATTGGCTGCCGCTCGTCAACACGTGTTGAGGACAGCCCTGACCGGCGTGCCGGACACGAAACATGCCCGTAACATGGCCAAACGCTTCCGCGAACACGGGGAAGCCTATTTCCGCTTCATTACGACACCCGGCATCGCCCCAACCAACAATCTGGCGGAACAAGCGATGCGTTTTGTGGTGATCGACCGGCACATCACCCAAGGAACACGCAGCGAGAAAGGGCGCCGATGGTGCGAACGGATCTGGACAGCAATTGCCACCTGTGCCCAACAGGGTCGCGCGGTGTTTCAGTTCTTGCTTGACTCTGTCCAAGCCTATCTCTCCGGTACTTCGCCGCCTTCGCTCCTGCCGTCCGGCCCCTGACGGCGCTCTCACCGCTTAACTTCCTCTATCATGTCAGTGGCCATTTGACCACGCTCTGTCACTACGTGAATCGCTACGCCAACCCCGACCCCCAAAACCTGGCGGCGGTGGGCAGCACCCTGTACTTCGCCGCCACCGACGCCTCGGGCAGCGGCGAGTTGTGGAAGTACGACGGCACCACGCTCACGGAGATCACGGTCGGCACCTTCGGCTCCGACCCCTACGAATTGACGGCGGTGGGCAGCACCCTGTACTTCGCCGACGATGTTGCCACCAACGACTCCCCGTTGTGGAAGTACGACGGCACCACCCTCACGGACATCACGCCCGGTGCAGGCGTCAACTTCGACCCCGGCTTCCTGACGGCAGTGGGCAGCACCCTGTACTTCGTCGCCTTCGACGGCACCACAGACCAGTTGTGGGGGTACGACAGCGACATGACCGCTGCCACCATCGTCACGACCAATACGGGTGGCGATCTTTCCAGCCCAGGCACTTTGTCCGACGTGGGCAGCGCCCTTTACCTGGCTGCCGACGACGGCAGCAGCCAAAACCTTGAACCGTGGGTAGTGCGGCCCACCCCCGCCATTGTGGCCAGCGACAGCGGCGGTGCGTATACCGGCAAACCTTTCCCGGCCACCGCCACGGTGAACGGCGCCGCCAGCCTGGAAGGCATAAGTCCCACGCTGGCCTACTATGCCGGCAGCACGGCGATGGGCAAGCCTTTGCGCGGGGCCCCCTCCGCCGCGGGCGCTTACACCGTGGTAGCTTCATTCCCCGGCACCCTCGATTACGCCAGCACCAGCGCCCAGACCCCCTTCACGATCCGCCCGACCGTGGTCGAATCGAGCGCGAACGTGGCGGCCAACGCCACGACATTCGTGATCCATGGCGCGGGTTTCAACCGCAATGCCGCCGACGATTCCGTGCTTCTTAGCAGCGGCAGCGGCCGCGTGATCCACGCTTCGGCCACAGCCCTCACCATCAGCGTGAGCGGCCTGACGGTCGGCTCCTTGTTCGCTACCGTTATTGCCGACGGTGCCAGCTGCAACAACACGCAGGTGGCCAATGTGATAGCCGCGGCGACAAACAGCGCCGTCAGCCCGGGCGAGTATGCGACGAGCCTGATTATCAACGGCTTGGGCTTCGATCCGACGACCGGCGGCCTCGTTCTGGTACCCGCATGCGGGAGGGGCTCGTCTTGCTCGGAATGGACGTGGCCGTGTTCGGGAGGTAGAATTATATAGCGTTGCGCCCCTAGCAAAGGAGACTCAGCATTGGAAACAACGACGCCAACCGCCGCTCGCGATGAAGCCCGTGACCTGGTCAACGCCGATCTGCGCGAAGAGCGAATGGCACGCATGACCCCCGAGCGGCGGACCTTGTACCAACGCATCGCAAAACGTCGCGAGAAAGCTGGCGCTGTAGAACACGACCTGATGGCGTCGCTGAAGGAGCTGCGCGACAATGGCTGACCGGAGGTGGCATCTGTGGAACTCGCCGTCGATCACGCCAGAAGCTACTACGACATGACGTACCTGCGTCTGGCAATGACTCTCGGCTGCAAGTGCTGTGTCGCCGATCAACGGGTGCTCGGCGGCGTGGGGCCGACGTTCCCCCGCCAACACGTGGTGACGCTGGCGCAACTTCAAACGCCGTGAGCGGTCAACCAGATCCATCGTGCCGCCCTGGGTGCGCAAAGTCGCCACCAGGGGAGAAGAGCAGGGTCCGACCTTAAAACTTAATTCGAAAGTTAAGTTTTAGGGTTTGACCCGAATGGCACTTGAATTTGTCTAACTGCTTTTCTCGTCTCGGGTTGTGTAGAGGCGTCGATGTTTTTGCAGAAGCTTGTAAGGCTTAGGTCGTCGTTTCACTCGTCGCGGTTCGAAGCGGTCGGGCCGATTGCCGACCACATGTGCAGCCACAGCCGCCAGCAATGCCTTGCACCACGCTTCGGTCGTCGCCGCTGTCAAGAGCACGGGAAGAAACTGGCTGAGCGTTTGCAGCGTGCCCTTGAAACTGATTTCCCAGGGAGATTGGCCGGACTGGCAAGCGGCCACGGCCATCACGCCGCGAATCAGGTTGTAGCCCACGAGATGCGTGTAGAACTCCTTGCGAACCCGTTCGGGTGTCTTGCAACGCAAATGGTCCATTTCCAGAACCACCTTGAGACTGCGCAAGTGAAGCTCTGCCTGCCAACGACGCCGGTACAACGAAGCAAGCTCCTCGCGCGTGTACTTCTCGGCATTGAGCAGCGTTGTCACCACGACCAGCAACTTCGTACGCAACCCCTTGTCCGCGACACGAATTCGAATCTCGCGCAAGGTCAGCACCTCGGGCAGCGCGGCATATTGCTCGGCCGTCATCCATCGCGGCCGTTGTGGTCGTGCCCAGGAAACCAAGTGATCGTCCTTGCCCAAGCGCTTGCCGGTGCGAAAGTCCGTTGCTCGCAATTGATGTTTGCGGAGCACGACGTCGATGCCGCGTTGCCGCAGCAGCACAATGTCGCACCAACCGCTGAAATAGCGGTCGGCGAGCACGACGTCGCCTTCGGCCAGCGAGGAATAGAGTTCGCGCAGCATGCTGTTTTCGCCGGTCTGTTTCCCTTTGTACTTGCCGATCGCCGCCTCCAAGACGGTGCCCACCGAGAGCGAAAAGATCACCAGGACGCGGGCAATGGGGAAGCCGCAGCCGGGGGCTTGGGCTTTCAGTTGCGGATAGACCGCTTGGTTTTCCGGCGTGTCGGCCATGGTGACGGTCCCGATCCGTCCACGACGCGGACGTTTCGCTCCAGCCACAGCCAGTCTGGCGGCGATTCTTCCTCGACCTGCTTGCCGGTGTCGCGCACCAGTTCGTGAAGTACGTCTTCCGGCAAATCGTTTCGCGCCGTACAATAAGCCCCCGTGTCGGCAGAACAGGGTTTCAAACCGCGCGCGACCCGCCAGGCGATCAGCCGCGCCACGGCATCGCGGCAGGAATGGTCGGGGCTGAGGCACTGCGAGAGGAAGACCCAAACCGTGATTGCAGGGGTATAAATCCAACCTTGCCAAAGCCACCTTGCCTTCCCAAAGGCTTTTTCGATGCGATCTTGGGAGAGCAACGCGGAGAAGTACAAATTGCCGTGTTGGCGAGCGTCCGCTACTGCGGCCTGAAACGATTGAACCATCTTTGGCCTCCTTGCCATTAGGGAATTGGTCTTTCACAACCCCCTTTTGACAAGAGAGGCCCTTTATGTCCATATCACCTTTCCACAAAACGACTTACAAAAGTTCAAGTGCCATTCGGGTTTGACCCTACTCTTCGCCCAAATCCGCAGGCCGCTCAGATTCAGTTATTCTTGGCGTCGAAACGGCAGGGCAGGCTCGACCAGGCTATTTGGAGAAACGAAAATAGGCGTCAAGCATTGGCTTCGTCTTCGCCCACCTTCGCGAATCACCGCCGGAGCCTAGCACGATAGTGAAGGAATCTTCGGAGTTCTGCTTTGCGATGGAAAAGTCGCCGGTAAACCAACGAAGGCAGTCTCCCTTCACTACTTCCTCTACGGGAACGTCCGCTGGCTTTGTCCAAGGGCAGGGCTCTTTGGTTATCACGGCGGCAAGCGGCGATGGGTCTCCTGACGGTATGGCCTTCACTGTCGCACCGTGATCGAACGCACAATTCTTCCCGCTAACGCCGCGATAGCACGAATACCCTCGCTCTCCATCGGGGTCTTGGAGCCACCAAGGAATCTTCTCGATCAATCCCTTGTTGTGCGGGCTATCCCACGGCTCGTCAAGGTGAAATTGTTGAAAGATGGCCAAGTGCTTAATATCCCCGTCGGAGCGAAGCAGTTCCACCCGCCAGCTTAATCGGTCGATGTCGTGAGGAAGGTGGCCGGTGGCTTGCTCGTATGTCGCGATGTCAAGGCAAAGAAACTTCCCTCGCTTGTCGTAGTCCAGGGTTCTCCTGCTTCCGAAGTACCCATAAGCCACTAATGCCGCAAGCACGGCGAACGAAGCAAACAGGGTTGCAATTTTTGCGCGTCGAGATATGGGAAACATAAGTCCACCTACGGTCCTGAGAGATAGGAAATGTCGGTGACGTTGATGCTCGTCAACACATCAACGGTACACCAGCCCAGGTTCGTCATAGAGGAAATGTCGATAGAGGCCACCATGATGCTGCCGCTCGCCGGGATCGTGACCTGGATCGTGGACGCAAACTTCGTGCCTGGGCCTCCGTCCTGGACCGTAAGGCAGTCTGCATGATGGCTACTTGGGGAGCCGGAACAGCATGGAATGGTTGGTCTTCCACCAGCCGATTTCCCCTCCCCCCGCGCAGCGAACTGCGTGGGTGTAACCGTCGCCAGAGTCGTCGCGCTGGGTGTACACGCCGTCCTTGAACCAACGGAGGCAGGTTCCCTTCTCCACTTCCGCCACGGGGACATCGGCCGGTTTGGTCCAGGGGCACGCTTCCTTCGCCAATACCACGGCGGGGAAGGCGCGGCGCTCTAGGTTCCCCTCCAGCGACACCGTTTTGCCATGGTCGAAAGCACAGCCCTCCCCCTCGATCCCGCGCCAGCAAGTATACCCCTTCTCGCCCTCCGGGTCTTGGAGCCACGAAGGGATTTTCTCGATCAACTTCCTGTTGTGCGGACTGTCCCAAGGCTCGTCGAGGTGGAACTGCTTATATAGCGCCAGCCCATCGGGGTCGCCGCCGACGCGCAATAGCTCCACCCGCCAACTCAATCCGCCGACGTTGTGCGGCAGGTGTCCGGTCGCGTGCGTGTAAACCTGCATGACCACGCCAATAACTATTTGGCTTTTGCCGTAGGCGACATCGAGCAACGTCGCCTGGACCTTGCAATAGCCCAAATAGGCCAAAATCGGCGAAAGGACGATGAGCAGAGAAACAAATAAGGCGATCTTCGCGTGTTTGTGCATGGCTTGCCTCCTTCTACGGTCCTGATACGTAGGTCACGCTGGTCACGTCGATGGTTGTTACAACGCTGACTAGCGCGCGGCCGGAATTTCCGAGCGACGGGGAGATTGACGCCAGCACGCCCGTCACGCCGCTTGCCGGGATCGTGACCGTGAGCGTCGTGCTAAAGGTCGAAGGCGGCCCGCTTGTCGCCGTGACGCTGTTGCCCGTAGCGCCGGACATTGAGGATATGGGGATGCCGGGAGCATAGGCAACCGAGGGCATAGGCAGGCCCGAACCGCCGTTCCCGACGCCGCCCATTACGTTCCAAGTAGCCCCGTCGCCGAACGTTCCGGGGTCTGTGGGCGGCGTCGTCGGCGCGGAGTCCGTGATGCAAATGGTCGAGATTCCCTGGATTGTTACATTCCACGTGGTTCCGGGGGTGCCGCTAAGGGCGACATTGCTCGCCCCGCCGAATGCTGTCTGCGAGCCGTCCGCAAGCCGGAAACTGCTGGTTGCCTGCGCCGTATTACAGTACCAGGTTGCCGGCGTGGTGGCCGGTGCCGGGTTTAGGCATTGGGTGACAGTCTGCCAGCCGCTACCAACGGTCGTGGGGGTAGCGCCAGTAACACTGCTCGTGTAACCGCCATCGCCACCGTAGCCCGGATTGGCGTAGCCGGCACCCATGCAGATCGATAGGCTCTGGACACTGGCCAGGACGTTCCCGCCTAGCACCCACCCCAGCCCGCCATCGTTGACATTAAAGACGGGGGTTGCGAACTGCTCAGCGAAACCGGGCTGGCCTCCAGGGTCGGGCAGGCCCGTGGGGAGCGTTGCCTGCGGGACCGCGCTTCCGTTGATGAGGCTGTAGGTGGTGAGGGTCTGGTCGGCGGCCGACGTTGACATGAGCAGGTTTCCGTCTTGCGTCACCGTCGAGTTGCCTTGTCCGTCGCTGGCGACAACCGTCCCGCCACTGGTGTCCGCCGTCAACAAGCCGTCATCATTGGCAAGCGGCTGGTCGCTCGTGTACTGCGTATACGCGCCCGTGTTGGGGTCGGTTATCGTCGTATTCGTGGACTGGAAGGGCTGTGCCGTCCCGCCCGTCGGTGTGATTGTGCCGGAAGTCGTCTCCGCAACCTGCCTCCCTTGTGAATTGTAATAGGCCGTCCCTTGGTTGGTGACGGTAAAACTACCATCGTCACTAGTGGCCGTGCCCGCCGGCACGGAGACCGCAGTCGCCCAGCAATTCACTGGATCGACCGCCGTTGCCGTTGCACCGTTCGTCAAGGTCGGGGTGACGAGGGCGTCGGTCGCATAAATCAGGTTGCCACCGTCCAAGATGGCACCGCCGCCGCCGCCACCACCGCCGCCGCCTCCACCGGTGGGATCGAAAACAAAGACACCGCCAGCACCGATGGTTAGGGCGGCACCGGCCGTAATTGCGCCAGGTCCGGTCAATGTCAGCGTGCCGCTTTGCAAGACGACGGAATCATCTTGCGGGATAACCAGCGCGGAAAGGAGGTTCCGGCTCTCCAACAACTCGAATCGTAGCGAGCGCATGACCAACTCCTAAATTGGATTGTATCATAGCCAATACCCACCAGCGTAGGAGCGAAGAAACCATTTGTCAAGGGGGAGGGGGTAGGCCGCCAACTGAGACGGGATTAGTCGCGATAAGGACTTGCGGAGGCGCACTGTCGGACGACAGTGCGCAGCGGGTGTTTGTAGGTCGAAGTATGGTGAAGTAGAGTGACCAGAAACGCAGCTAAGATGGTTGCTGCAAAGGGTTTGTGACGTAAGTTGAATAACCGTCAGTGTTTACGCAGACTACCCAAACTTCCCTGCCGACCTATCCAGAGTCAGTCGTGCTACCGTTACACCATTCCCCAAGTCGTTGCTATTTAAGGGTTTGTGAAAACGTCTTGTAAACCTGGCCGCAACGCATAACCTAAGTGTAGCACCGTTCCAGGGTCGTGACAATGCCAGCGCACGAACACGTGACGTGGAACCCGAGCCAAAAACGGTGGCTCAAGAGTACAGGGGGAATATGTGTCCTGTCAGCGCCCTTCAACTAAATAGCCCCCCGCCAAGGACGGTTCTCGCCAAGCTGCGAATCAATGGTGGGAAGCCAAGCAAAGGGAGCTAGACGATAAACAGGCGGAAGGCAGATGCCGCCCTAGCGGACTCGCTCGCTGCTGGGAGAGTAGATACTGTTGTAGCGATCACCTTCTATCCCGACCGAAACCATGAATGGGATGAAGGCAAGCAATACGGTTCACCCGACGGCCAGCGGTTCCGGCAGCCGGGCGGTTTGGACGATCGGCAGCCCTGCCCCGCGGCAGGTCAAGGGTTGACAGAGCGTCGCCTGCGGGCCGTTGCCGGAGGCCAAGCGTTGGGCCGCTTCATTCCGTTCGTAGAAGGTCGGCGGTTCGTAGGTCCAGCCGCGTGCCAGCCGCTTCTCCTCGCGGCGCATCTTCCAGTACACGTACCGCCCACCGACGGCAGCGTAGAACCGCGATTTCAAACCGAACTCGGCGTGCAAGTCCTTGAGAATCGCATCCATCTTCGCGCGCAGCGTTGGATTGCCGCGGTAGTAAAGCCGCGCCGCGGCGACCACGGCCGGATAGACGCTGGACAGGTCGCGGGCTTCCCAGGCGAAGCGGCGGCGGACGCGGGGATCCGGATGGTTCTTGTGCCGCTTCCAACCGGCCAGCATCGTCCGCGCCATCCGCACCATGCTCGGGCCGTTGACCTCGAAGTCCCGCTGGAAAGCCCGCACGATGAGCTCCGTCTCCAGGCCGCCGCGGATGTGCGGATGCCGGTAATTGAAGAGCGACTGGCCGTGGACGTCGGCCAGGTTGCACTCGCTTTCGTCCTTCATCCGCCCCTGGGCCGAAAGGTCGGCGAAGAGCGGTGTGCCGGGCAGCGGCGTGTAGAGCATGAACTGGTGGAAGACGGTGTCGTGGCGCACGGCGTGCTCGATCGCCGCGTCGATGTTCTCCGGAGTGTGGCCCTCCAGCCCGATGATCGTCGAGCCCAGCACGCGCGTGCCCTGGGCCTGGAGGCGGTGGACCAGGGCCCGCGTGTCGGTGCCGTGGAGCTTCGCGTACCGGCTGTCCTCGCCTTCCAGGCCCAGCCAGACCCAGGTCAGCCCCAGCCGCACGAGTTGCTCCGTGCTGTAGGAGCCCAGCGCGCCGGCGGAACTGAACATGTAAAAGGCCCAGGCCTTGTCGTGCCGCTCCATGAGTTCCAGGAGCCGCAGGGCCCGCCCGCGGTCCAGGAGGAAGTTCTCGTCCATCATGAAGAACGATTGGACCTTCAGGTTTGCTTCGAGCTGGCACATGATGTCGAACAACTCGTCGCCCGTCTCGTAGAAGCGGACCGAGTGTCCCTTGCCGCCGAACATCGCCGAGGTGGAGCAGAAGTTGCAACCCACGGGGCAGCCGACCGACGGGATGACCGTAGCGGCCATGTCGCGAATGTTCTCCGCAGCGGTGATGCCCACGGTCCGCGTGCCGTGTCCGGCGATGATTTGCGGGTGGCGGATGGGCTGCTCGGGGTCTTCGTCCAGGAACTCGCGAAACCAGCGGACCCCCTCGCCCCGGACGACGTGGTCGGCGTCGATCCGCCGCGCGAGGTCGGGGATGTTGGCGACGTGCCCGCCCACGACGATCTTGGCCTCGGGCAAGTGCTCGCGGACCAACTCGCACATCTTCTTGACCTTGAGAAAATTCGGCACGATGCCGCTGATGCCGACGATGTCGTAGCGACGGCTGCGAAGCTCCTCGACAAAGCGGTCCAGGTCGGGATAGTCCAGCAGCGTGCAAGGCGCAGCGAGGTTGGCCTGGATGAGCATCAGGCCCCAGGAACGATGGAACAGGCGCAGCGAAAACGGCCCCTGCACGCGGGTCACCTGGTTGTGATACAACTCCATCGGGTTCCGCACCCGGCTGCCATACTCGTCGTCCTGGGCATAAGGTCCGAAGACGCTGCTCAGAAGGATGTTGGGCCGATGCCCCTGAGGATGCCCGGCGTGGGGTGGCGATGCGGTGAAAAGGGCGGGCAGGCGGCTCGTTGATGAATTATTGATGACGAATGCTTTCGGAAACCATGGAATCGATGCCAACAGCCTTTGATTGTACGTCCGATCGCAGTGCCCGGGGATAACGGTTTTGTATTATCTGTGTAATAGATTGGTAATAGCCATGTTACAAATTGGAATCGGGAGACAAACCCGTGGCCGCGGCGTCGACCGGGATCGGCCGCCAAGTCTTATCTATCGCCCAACCCCCTCGATGGCGGTAATGAAATCGATTATTAGGAGACCGTGAAGTACGGAAATCTTGATTTTTTTCGGTTTCGCAGACTTGTCATTTTGCAGGGCTTGAATAACATACAGGCTGACGTCAGTTGCATTTTTTCGGACGTGGTGTCCGGGCCAACTCGTTTTTGGTTCCCCATTTGAGGAGATTCCTATGATGCGTGCGCGATGGTTCCTCGCTATGGCCGCCTTGTTGTTGGCGGTCGATGTCGCCCGGGCGGGCGATTGTGGTTGCGCTGCTCCGGCAGCATGTGGGGGTTGTGCCGCCCCTTGTGCTCCACAGATGATCAAGCAGACCATCTTGGTGCCGACCATGGTTACCGAAGAGCGTACCGTGTGCGAAACCCAGTGCGTGGCGGAAACCCACACCCGTAACTTTACGGTTTGCGAGGTCGTCCCGGTTACGAAGACTGTGCAGCGATGCTACACGACGCTGGTTCCGGAGACGCACGTTCGAACCGAGACGTACTGCGTTTCGGTTCCCAGGACGCGGGCGGTGACCGAGACCTACCAGGTCCAGGTGCCGACGATGAAGACCGTGGAAACCCATTATACGGTTTGCGTGCCGATTTGGACCGACAAGACGGAGCAGTATACCGTCATGGTTCCCGCCTGCGAGACCCGTCAAGGGATGCGTTGCGTAGAGCACTGCGTGCCGGTCCAACAGACCGGCTGCCGTTGCGTCGATAAGGGCCATTGGGAGGAGCACCAGGTTGCGGTATGCAGTCCTTGCGGCGGTTGCGGTTGCGGTGCGACATCGTGCGGCGGTGGCTGCGGCGGCTGCGCACCGGCCCCGGTGTGCATGCACACCGTTCGTTGCTACGTGCCCAACTGGGTGAACGAGACGTATCAGTATACCGTCAACAAGATCGAGATGGTCCAGGAGCCCTACACCTACCAGGTGGAGGTCTGCCATCCTGAGACCCGGACCTGCACGGTCAAGGTTTGCCACTATGAGAATCAGGTTCACACTTGTTCTCAGCAGGTCTGCGAGTATCACTGCGAAAATCGCACGCACACCTGCCAGGTCACCGAGTGCTCGTTCGAACAGCGGAGCCACGAGGTTTCCTACACGGTCTGCGTGCCGAAGACCGAGACCCGCAATGAGCAAGTCACGGTCTGCGAGACCCACGAGGTCCAGAAGTCCGAGAACTATTGCGTCCTGGTTCCGCACACGGTGCAGAAGACGATCCAGGTCCAGGTCTGCAAGATGGTCGAGAAGACCGTGGAAGTGCCCTGCTGCTCCGGCTGTTCGGGTTGCGGGTCGGATTGCGGTTGTTCGTCTTGCGGCAGACCACGCTGCGGCCATCGAAGTCGTTGCGGCTGCGGCACCGGTTGTGGCTACTGAGTGCTTGCGGTTCCTCTTGGCAGGTACTGCCCGTTAGCGTTGCGGGAGGTCGGGCTTTATCGCCGGCCTCCCTTTCTCATTGCACCGGGATGGCTTTCCCGACTCCCAAGACGGTCGGCAACGATCCTAGCGGTGGTATCGCCGCCGCCGCTTGCCGAAGCAGATTTCCGGCCCGGGACCAGCGTGTTTTTCCGTCCGGCGGTGGGAAATAACCTATGTTTTCCTTGCGGAGGCATCGTTCTTATCACAGCCTTCGCGACCCTCGTCAACCAGTTCGATATCACGGCTCGAAACGCTTCCTACTCTCGTGCAACTCTCCCGGTACATCGACTTTTCACCCTTCTTTTCTCAGGAGCACACCATGAAAAAGCTTACCGTCGTGGCATTGGCAGTCTCGCTGGTCGTCAGTTTCGCAGTTGCGGCACGGGCCGGCACTCATTCGTATCCACAAGCCGATCCGAATCAACACCCGGTCCGGCACGATAAGCACAATCTCAAGCAGGACCACCACAGCCTGCACCAGGACCGGCAGGCGTTGCACAAGGACCAGAAAAACGTGCAGCAAGATCGCCAGAACGTGCACTCCGATTGGAGCAAACTGAAGAGCGATCTTGCCTCGGGCAATACTGCCCAGGCCAAGCAGGATCTATCGCAACTGCAGCAAGATAAACAGCAATTGGGCGCGGACCGCCAGGAAGAGAGCAGCGATTTGCATCAATGGTCAGCGGACCGCCACGAACTCGGCCAGGACCTCGAGAAGCTTGGAAAGAATTCCAACTCCAACGGCCAGAGCAGCGGAAAGCTGGCCAATTCCGGTACGGCATCCGCGAGCAAACAACCGGCAACCGTAGCGGGCGGCCCGTCCGGCAACGGCCAGAGTTCTTCGGGCGGCAGCCAAGCCCCGTCCGGCGGCAGCGACGGTTCGTCCAGCGGAGGTCAAGATTCCTCTGCCCAGCAGGACTCCGGCAACGTCCAGCATGACCTCGGCAATTTGGCCGCCGATCGCCAGACGTTGCGCAGCGACGGCCAGGAACTGCGCAGCGATCGGCAGGAGCTCCGCGCCGATTGGCAAAAAATTCGCGCCGACCTGGCGTCCGGCAACTCGAGCCAATTGCAGCAGGACCTTCAGCAGTTCCAACAAGACCGGCAGGCATTGAGCAGCGAGCGGACGAAGACCGAATCCGATCGAAAACAACTCGGCGCCGACCGTCACGAATTGCGGCACGACGAGCGCGAGAATCTCTCCGGCAGCCAATCGCAGCACTCGGCTGCAACCAGCTCACCGAAGAAGTGAGAAGCGGCTCAAAAAAGCTCACCGTAGGGTGGGCCGAGTGAAACGAGTCCCACCATGCGAAACGCCGAAAGATGGTGGGACTCGCCGACCACGACCATGAGTACATGGTGCCCGACATGGTGCCCGTCGGCCCAGCCTACTCCGTCTACTCCGTCACGCGTACTCGCGGTCGGTTACGATGCCCGGTTTCGGCACCGGATATTTGCCTTTGGCGTCGGCCATCACCGGCGCGGGGCCGTCCATGGTGATGTTTTCGAGGCCCGGGGCGAACTCGTGGTCGCAGTTGAGCATTTGGTCGAAGGTGATGATCCGGCCGGTGTGCGCGGACATGCGTCCCATCGAGGTCACCAGGCTGGCCTCGACGCCCCGCTTCACTTCGTTGTAGGGTTTGTCGTCGCGGATGGCGTCGACCAGATCGTTCCATTCGTTCTGGTAGGGTCCCGCGTCGTTCTTGTAACCCCTGGCTTCCCAAAGCATGTTTTTCCGCGACGACCCCAGGCCCTTGAACGTGGCGGAAGGTCCGCCGCAGTCGCCGCTGCGGGAGACGATCGCCGTGCCCTTGGTGCCGTGCGCGAAGCTGCCATAGGCATCATCCTTGCAGCCCACCATGTAGCGCCCCTCCAAGAGGAACTTGGTTTCGTCGGCAAACGTGTATTCGATGGCGTACGAGTCGAAGTTCTGGTCGACGTAGTCGCCGCGGTAGTGGCGGCCTCCCACGCCCTGGGCCTTGACCGGCCAGGCATCCTTCATCCAGCAGCAGTGGTCGATGACGTGGATCAAGAAATCGCTGAAACATCCGCCGCCGGCCCAGAGGAAACTGTGGAACCGCCGAATCTGGTATTCCACTTCGGACATGCCGGCGGGCTTGACCGTCGACAGCATGGATCCGAGGGGGCCGTGCATGCGGTAGCCGCGGATGAGGACGAGGTCGCCGATTTCACCGCCACGGATGCGATCGGCCAGTTCCTGGAGCCCGCGGTTGTGCCGCGACATTAAGCCCACACCCGCCTTGAGATTTTTGGCCGACGCCTCTTCGGCGAGTTTGAGCATCTTGCGGGACGTCGGGCCATCCGAGGTCAGCGGCTTTTCCATGAAGACGTTCAGCCCCTTTTGGATGGCGTAGGTGAAATGCACCCAGCGGAACGCCAAGGGGGTGGCAAAAATAGCGATGTCGCCCGGCTTCAGGCAGTCCATCGCCCTCTGGTAGGCGTCGAAACCGACGAACTGGCGCTCCTTGGGGACGTCGACCCGATCGGTGAACTGCCGCTTGATGTACCCATAGCTGCCGTTGAGGCGGTCGGCGAAGGCATCGGCCATGGCCACCAGCTTGACAGGGCCGTTCCTGACGGACATCGCATCGGCGGCCGCGCCGCTGCCCCGGCCGCCGCAGCCGATCAGGGCCAGTTGGATCGTGTTGTTCTCGGCGGCATGGACGTGCGGGACCATGGAGGCTGCCAGGGTCGTGGCGGCGGCCACACGGCCGCTGTTTTTGAGGAAATCTCGGCGGGAAACAGAATTCTTGCGAGCGGATTGCATCGGTGGGCTCCAAACCAGGGGGACGGGGGGAAAAGGCGATTATAACACGCTTGCCAGTCCGAAGGCAACTAATTCATCTAATCGAGGTTTTTATGGCTGCCCGCCGACCAATGCAAGCTTGAAACTCGCGGATCGACACAATTTACGCCGAATTGTTAGAACAGTGTTAGCAACCGGTTAGCATTTGGATAAGAATGCGGCGGGGCACTGGTCACACGCAAGGTCCGGCGATAAGGTGAAATGCGCGTGCTATTTTTATGTATTTCTTGATTAAGGAATCTTTTATGACCCACGTGCGATCGTCTCTTGCAATGCTGTCTTTGGTACTGCTGTTATGCGGTGGAGTTGGTTGTTCTTCGGGCAGCGGAGGTGGTGGGACGGGCGGCCCGAAGATGCGCATGGCGTCTTTGCAAAACAAGGCCGGCAAGTTCATCGAGCCCACCATCGCATCCGGTCAGAAGGCCCTGGCTGCCGTCAAGCTGCCGGAAGATCTGATCGTCTGGGCTTCCGATCCGGAAGGTGATGAGTCGTATCCGATCGTGACGTACACCTGGATCATTGCCTACAAGAAGTACGCCGACGCAAAGAAGGGCGGCGCTTTGAAGGACGTTCTCATCTACTGTCTTAGCGATGGCCAGAAGAAAAGCGAGTCGCTGGGCTACATTCCGTTGCCGACGAATGTAACGGACAAGGTGAAAGCGGCCCTGGCGAACATCGCCGTCGAAGGCGAGGCCAAGGGCGACGTCAAGCTGCAGGGCGCCGGGGCAAGCTTTCCGGCGCCGTTGTATAGCAAGTGGTTCAAGATGTACAACACGGCCCATCCGGAAGTGCAGATCGACTATCAGTCGGTGGGCAGCGGGGCCGGCGTCAAGGCAGTCATCGACAAGACCGTCGACTTCGGCGCCAGCGATGCCGCCATGACCCCCGATGAGATCGCCAAGGTCGACGGGGGCGTGCAACTTCTTCCCATGACCGCAGGCAGCATCGTGCTGGCATACAATCTGCCGGGTGTCGACAACCTCAAGCTGACGCGCGAGGCCTACGCGGGAATTTTCCTGGGCAAGATCACGAAGTGGAACGACAAGGCGACTTGCCGACGCCAATCCGGGCGTCAAATTGCCCGCTCGCGAGATCAACGTCGTCGTTCGCGCCGACGGCAGCGGCACCACCTTCGTCGTCACCAAGCACCTTAGCGCGATTAGCGAAGATTTCGCCAAGAGCCCCGGTGTCAACAAGCAGCCGAACTGGCCGGTGGGAACCAAGGCCAAGGGCAACGAAGGCGTCGCGGCATCGATCAAGTCGACTCCCGGGTCGATCGGCTATCTGGAATACGGCTACGTGAAAAACGAGAAATAGGCGGACATTTGCGCGACGTTGCCGCCTGTCGGCAGCGATCGCGGCAGCGGGATGGCCGGCGGCAATGTCGTCCGGCCTTGGGGCAAGGGCATGACCAAGTTCACCGACGAATCATCATCGATCTCGCGGCCCCCGACCAGCGTGGAGATCGCGTGCGACGTTTGTTTCCGAAGTTTGGCCTATGCGTCCGCCTGGCTCACGGTCCTACTTGTCGTCTACATCGTCTTTCAGATCGCCGTGCCCGCGATGCCGGCCATGCGCGAGTACGGGTTCCGTTTCATCACGGGAACGACTTGGGATCCGAACAAGAACGAATACGGCATCTTGCCGGAAATATGGGGCACGTTTTATAGCTCCGTTTTGGCGCTTGGTGCTGGGGTCGATCCTGGGCCTCGCGGTGGCAATCTTTCCTGAGCGAGCGCTTTCTGTCGTCTGCCGTGTTTCAGGCGCTCAAGCCGTTTGGACTTCAATATCATGCCTTTTGGGGCAAATTGCCCAACGGCCTGGAAGTGTTCTTGAAGAACCTGGTGGAACTCCTGGCGGCCATTCCCAGCGTGGTTTACGGGCTATGGGGAATCTTCGTCATCATCCCTTTGATCCGGCCGATGTGTGACTGGCTGTACGACAATCTTAGCGTCATCCCGTTCTTCTCGACGACCTTGGGCAGCCGCGGAATGCTGCCCGCCGCCATCGTGCTGGCGATCATGATCGTGCCCACGGTCTCTGCCATCAGCCGCGACGCCTTGGTGAGCGTGCCGCCCAAGCTGCGGGAAGCGGCCTATGGATTGGGCGCCACGCGGTGGGAAACCATTCTGGCAGTGATTCTGCCCACGGCTCGGACCGGCATCTTCGGGGCGATCCTTTTGGCGTTCGGCCGGGCCCTTGGCGAAACCATGGCCTTGGCGATGCTGGTGGGCAACTTCAACAAGATCTCCATCTCGCTCTTTTCGCCCGCCGACACACTGGCAGCCCTGTTGGCCAACAGCTTTTCCGAGGCGGGACCGAATCCCAAGCTGGTGGGCGTGTTGATGTATGCGGCGCTGGTTCTGCTCTTGATTACCTTGCTGGTCAATGTCATCGGCGCGCTAATTTTGCAGAGTTCGTCACGGGAATTGAAGGGAGGCCGCTGATGGAAGACCCCGTCGTAAGTCATCAGGCCATGGCCGCGGCCGTCGAGGCCGGCGAGCGGATTACGACCGCCGATTTGGAGAAATCGCTTCGCCGCCCGCGAACGTTGTTGAGCTTTCTCTTTACGCTGATTACTGCCGCCCTGACGATTACCGCGCTGGTCCCCTTGTTCTCGGTGGTCTACATGCTCGCCGTCAAGGGCTTGCAACGGCTGAACTGGGAGGCACTCGCGTCGCTTCCGCCGGCCGCCTTGGAGGAGGGCGGGGGCTTCGGCAACGCGATACTCGGCACCCTGGTGATGGTGGGGCTGGCCGGGCTGATCAGCATTCCTTTCGGAATCGTCGCGGCCGTCTATCTCGCCGAGACCGGGCCGGACACACGCCTGGCCCAGGTCGTTCGCTTTGGCGCGAAGATGCTGAGCGGGTTCCCGTCCATTCTGGCCGGGGTGCTGGCTTATGGCGCGATCGTGCTCTTGACCGGCGGATTCTCCGCGGTCGCCGGCGCCGTAGCCCTTTCGGTCCTGATGCTGCCCACGGTGATGTTGACGGCCGAGGATGCGATTCGCATGGTTCCCCCGAAAATGCGCGAGGCGGCCATCGGCATGGGGGCCACGCGGACCCAGGTGATCTGGTACGTCCTGCTTCCCACGGCCACGCCTGGTATCCTTACCGGCGTGATGCTGGCGATCGCGCGGGCGGCGGGTGAAACGGCCCCGCTGGTGTTCACGGCCCTCTTCAGCAACTTCTGGATCCATAGCGGCGGCCACGTCAATTTGATGCAACCTACGGCCTCGTTGGCCGTTTTGATTTACAATTTCTCCGGTTCGCCCTATAATAATCAGACTGAGATGGCTTGGGCCGCGGCACTGGTCCTCGTGCTCCTGGTCCTGACCTTCAATCTCGCCGGACAGGCCCTCTCGCAACGCAACAGATAGCAGGAGTATCGTGCCATGCTTCAAGCAGAGAAGTCAACCAGCGATGGAACCGCGGCCCAGGCGGCCCATAAGAACGTGGTCATCGATTGCGATATCAAGGAACTTTTTTACGGCAACTTCAAGGCCGTGCGCGACACCCGGATCCCGATCCAGAAGAACTGCATCACGGCCTTCATCGGGCCTTCGGGCTGCGGCAAGAGCACGGTGCTCCGCTGCCTAAACCGCATGAACGACCTGGTGCGCGGCTTTCGCTTCCAGGGACACGTGCATTTTCAGGGCGCCGATATTTACGCGCCGGCGATTGACGCCGTCGCCGTCCGCCGCCACATCGGCATGGTTTTCCAGCAACCGAATCCCTTTGCGATGACCGTCTATCGCAATGTGAGTTTCGGCCTGAGGCTCAACGGCTTCAAGGGCAACAAGGCCGAAAAGGTCGAGCAGGCCCTCCGCGGCGCGGCCCTCTGGGACGAAGTCAAAGACAAGCTACACAAGAGCGCCCTGGCCCTCTCCGGCGGCCAGCAACAGCGGCTCTGCATTGCCCGGGCCATCGCCACGGAACCGGCGGTGCTCCTCATGGACGAGCCCTGTTCGGCCCTCGATCCGATCGCCACGCGGAAGATCGAAGAGTTGATGTTGGAACTCAAGAAGCGGTTCACCATCGCCATCGTCACGCACAACTTGCAGCAGGCCCAGCGCGTGGCCGACAAGACCGGCTTCCTGTACGTCGACACCACGCAGGGCGGCCGCACCGGTTATCTTGTCGAGTTCGGCGATTCCAAGCAGCTTTTCGAGAATCCCAAAGAAAAGCACACGCAAGAGTACATCCGCGGCGAGTTTAGCTGAGCGTCGCCAAGCTCTGTCATAAAATGGCCGTGCTGGCCTTTTTCGACCGCCGGGTTTCATGTAAACTCACGGCATGGAGGCGGCCGCATGACGAACGATGATTGGAAAGGCCTGCTGGGCCTGGCCTTTCTGGCCGGCCTGAGCGTCCTCTGCTCGCTGCTGGCGGCGCCGTATATCCCCCTGGTCGATCCGGACGAAGGCCTGCACGCCGCCGTTGCCCAGAAGATGGTCGAAAGCGGCGATTGGCTCGTGCCGCGGATACTCGACGAACCGTTCCTCGACAAACCGATCCTCTATTTTTGGGCGATCGCCGCCTCGCTGAAAATCTTCGGCATGTCGGAAGCGGCCGTCCGCCTGCCGGGCCTGCTCTTCGGCATGCTGGGCACGCTGACCACGGCGGCCCTCGCCTGGCGGATGCTCGGCCGGCGGACCGGCCTGATCGCGGGCCTGTTCTATGCCACGATGATCCTGCCGGTGGCCCTCGTCCAACTGCCTGCCCACGATGCGGCCTTGATACCCTGGGTCAATCTGGCCCTGTTGTCCTTCTGGGAATCGGACTGCGGCGGTTCCTCGCGGCGGGCCTGGGCCTGGACCGCCACGGCGGGCGTGGTCTTGGGGCTGGCCATTCTGACCAAAGGGCTGGCAGGCGTGGCCATGGTGGGAATTGCCTACGGTGGCTATCTCATCGTTTCCAGGCGGCTGCGGCTTATCCACGGCGCCCGTGCCGCACTGGCCTTGACCGTGGCGGCAATCATCGGCTCATCGTGGTATCTTGCCGTGGAACGTTCCCAACCGGGTTTCTTGCACTATTATTTCTTCGAGCGCCACCTGCTCGGCTTCCTCACCCACTGGCAGCCGCACGGCACGGCGCCGTGGTGGTATTACTTTCCCATCCTCATCGTCGGCGGGATTCCCTGGGTTGCCTACCTGCCCGTGCTAGTTCGAGATACCGCCAGCCGCTGGCGGGGAGCAGGGAGCAGGGAGCACGGAGCTGGGAGCAAGAAGTTCGGCTCCCCGCTCCCCGCTCCCCGCTCCCCGCTTCCCGCCCCCGGCAACCGACCGCTGCTGTTGATCGGTTGCTGGTTTGTCGGCTGCACCCTCTTCCTCACGCTCGCGAGTTCAAAGCTCTTCACGTACATCTGGCCGGTCTTTCCAGCGATGGCGATCCTGGTGGCGATCGTCTGGGAAAGGAAGATCGATGGCGTGTTTTCCGACGGCGCCAAGCGTTGGATGGGTTGGATCGTCTGGTGTACCTGCCTGATTGGCCCGTTGGGCCTGCCGACCACTTTCGCCGTCACGCAGGTTGCGTTACCGACGCGGTTTTCGCCGGCGGCATGGACGCTGGCCGTCGTGGCAGCGCTGACCTCCCTGGCGCCGCTCTGGAGTTGGCTCCGCGGCCGGGACCGCCTGACGCTGGGGCTGGCGGCAGCGACCATTTGCGGTCAATTGGCTGTCCTGCTGGTGTTGCGCCCTTCCCCAAGTCGCTGCGGGGCTTTCCGGCCGAGATTTCGCCGAGTATGTCAATCGCAGCCGGGAATTGCCGTCGCGGGTGTTCATGGCCCAGGAACGGATCGGCTCGCTCGTTTTCTATCTCGATCGCGACTTGCGCCGCCGCTTGCAACCGGGCCAGATGGTGAACCTGGATATCGACGACCCGCTGCCCTCGCCCGCGTTGGGTAAGGAATGGATCGTCATTCCCGAGCGGCATCTGCACACGGCGTTGAACCACTACGACCTGTCGGCGGTGCCTTACGAACAGGCTGGCCGCTTCCGGATTTATCGGCGCAGCGAGATCGAGCCGCGCGTACTGGCCGGGCCTAGACGATAAATAACCTCGCACGATTCAGGGAGGGGCAAACCGTGTAGGGTGGGACAAGCAAACCGGCGTGTTGGTGGGACTTCGGTCGCGGTCTGGCCGGTTTGCGCGCGTCCCACCAACTCTCCGCGACCTTGTCCCACCCTACAGCCTTCCGATGCATGCAAAACCCGGCTACGTTATAATAAATCGCGTCCATCAAGGACCCCCACATGAATTAGGAGCAAACCGATGATCAAGTCATTCCTGATTACTATGGCGTGCATCACCGCATCGATCGCCGCCCAAACTTCGGCCGACGATACAACGTCCAAAGTCAAGGCGCTCAGGGACCTTGGCATCGCGGTGAAACTCGGTGAACAGGGTGAGCCGATTGCCGTCGATGCCCTGAAGGCTAAATTGACCGACGCGGACGTGGACAAGATCGTGGCCCTGCCGGGCCTGCGGGCGGTGAAGCTCTCGAAACAGCCGATTACCGATGCCGGTCTCGAAAGGCTGATCTGCGGGCTCGTGAAACTAAAATCGCTGGGCCTGGATGATACCCGCGTCACCGACGCTGTCCTGGAGCGGCTCGGAGAGCCGCAGTTGGAAGAATTGCTGTTGGCCAATACGCAGATCGGCGACGCGGGTATCGAGTCCTTGCCAGGGCTGCCGAAGCTCAAGCGACTACGACTTTCCGGCACGAAGGTCACCAATGCCGGCGCGGCTCGGTTGGCGAATTGCAAGACGCTGGAGGATCTCGACCTGAGCAAGACGGCGATCGGCGATGAAGGCCTGGCCGCACTGGACCGGTTGCCCAAGCTCGTGAAGCTCAACCTGTGGACCACGCGGGTTACGGATGGTGGGCTGGGGTCGCTCGCAGCGCTCCGCGGCCTGAAGTGGCTCAATCTTGACAACACCGCCATCTCGGACGCTGGCCTGCCGAAGCTTGAGGTGTTGGTCAATCTCGAGTTCTTGCACCTCGGCCGTACGCAAATCAGCGATGCCGGTCTGCCGCACTTGACCGCCCTGAGCAAGCTGCAAGAATTGCATGTCACTCACACGCATGTAACGGCGGACGGCGTGAAGCGGTTGCAACAACCGCTGCCGAAGTGCAAGATCATGTACAAGGCGAAAGACTGAGGATGCGCAACGAAACCACATTGCCCTCACCGCCTGCCCCTCTCCGAGAGGTAGAGGGGAGCCGTCCGCGACTGATTCTGGTGGGTGGCTTCCTCGGCGCCGGCAAGACAACGCTCCTCGCCCAGGCGGCCCTGCGATTGTCCAAGCTGGGCAAGCGCGTTGGCCTGGTGGCTAACGATCAGGCGGCCGAGTTGGTCGATAGCGAGGTCTTCAAAATCAGCGGCGCGTGCGTCGAGGAGGTGGCCGGCGGCTGCTTCTGCTGCCGCTTCCCCGATATGATCGCCGCGCTGGAGCGGCTGACCCAACGCGACCGGGCCGACGTACTGCTGGGCGAACCGGTCGGCAGTTGTACCGATCTGGCGGCCACGGTGATGCGGCCGCTCAAGGTTCTCCATGGGAGGCAGTTCAACCTGGCCCCGCTGTCGGTGCTGGTCGATGGCAACCAGGTCCGCGTGCTCGCACGATTGCGTGCGGCGGCAGAACGGGCTTCTGCCGAGCGGTTCCCCGACAACGTGCTCTATATCTATGAAAAGCAACTCGAAGAGGCCGACCTCATCGTGCTCAACAAGGCCGATCGCCTGGCGGCCGGCGAAGTGGTAGAGTTGCAGGCTTCGCTCGCCGCGCAATTTCCGGGCAAGCCGCTGCTGACCATGTCGGCCCTGACCGGCGAGGGCGTCGATGCCTGGCTCCAGTACGTTGCGTGCGATCGTTCCGCCGGCCAGCACGTGCTAGAGGTTGACTACGACACGTATGCCGAAGGCGAGGCCGCGTTGGGATGGCTGAACGCTTCGGTCCTGCTGCGCGGGCACCATGTACCCATGGTCGGCGGCCCGGTGGATTGGCAGGCGTTTGCCGAAGAAGTGTTGGAAGAGATTCGCCGCGCGCTGGTTGCCCGTAGGGCGGAGATCGCCCACGTCAAGCTGGTCATCGGTGGCGGCAGCGAGATCTTGACGGGCAATGTCACGAGCAACTATGGTCCCGTTTTCGTGCGTGGCCGTCTCGATCCGGCGGCAAGTCAAGCCGCGATGCGGATCAACGCCCGCGTACATATCGGGCCGGAGGAGCTTCAGGCGATCGTGGAAGGTGCCCTGCGCGCGGCGGCCGGGGCACCCGCTTGCGGGTTGCGGCTCGACGCCACGATTACCGCGCTCAGCAGCCTCCGTCCCGGCCGGCCCGTGCCGACGCATCGGGTTGCGGTCCAAAAATAAATGCCACCGGCTTGCCCGGTGGATTTTTACGATCCCTGCTACACGACGTGCGCTACCATATCGTCCCCCGTTCCCCTGCGACGGCTACGCCGTCGCAGGGGAACGGGGGACGAAAAATGCGAAGAGGCACGTCTCTGTGTGTAGCAATGAGCGTGACACTCCACCGGGCAAGCCGGTGGCATCCGGACTCAGCAAAGCGTGTCCCGCGGCGGAGTGTGCCTGCTGCGTTTCGCTATATGCAACCGGGCTTCAGGCATGATATAATAATAGTCTTCCCGCCCTGCCCTCCCCCGCCTCGAACTGCACCATGTTTCGTACTCACTTCTCGTTCTTTCTGTCTTCGCTCGTTTGCACCGTCCTTTTGACCACAAGTCTCCATGCCGCCGACTGGCCGCGCTGGGGCGGCCGCGACGATTGTAACATGATTTCCGACGAAAAAGGTCTGCCGGAGTCGTTCGTCCCGGGCAGGAAAAGTCCCCAGGGCGCGGGCATCGACATGGCTACCACGCAAAACGTGAAATGGGTCGCCCGGCTCGGCACGCAGACATACGGGAACCCGACGATCGCCAACGGCCGCGTTTACCTGGGAACCAATGACGAAGCCTTGCAAGACCCGCGAATTCGTTCCACGCGCGGCGGGCTGGTGATGTGCCTCGACGAGGCCACCGGCAAGCTGCTCTGGCAATTGATCGTGCCCAGGTTCCAAACGAACCTTGCGGACTTCAACTTCGACAACATGGGCCTGGGCGTCTGCTCGTCGCCCACCGTCGATGGCGACCGCATTTACCTGGTCACCAACCGCTGCGAAATCGTCTGCCTCGACGTCAAGGGGCTGTCCAACGGCAACGACGGGCCGTTCACCGACGAAGGCCGTTTCATCGCCGGCCCCGGTTGTCCGCCGGTCAAGTTGCAGCCCACCGATGCGGATATCGTGTGGAAACTCGACATCATCCACGATCTGGACGTCTGGGTCCAGGATGCCGCCAACTGCTCGATTCTCGTCCACGGCGACTTTCTGTACGTGTGCACTTCGAACGGCGTCGATCGTTCGCATACCCGCGTGCCGCGGCCGTTGGCCCCGAGTCTGATCGTGGTCGACAAGAAAACGGGCCGCATGGTGGCCGGCGACGACGAGCGGATCGGCACGCGCTTGTTTCACGGCCAATGGTCGTCGCCTTCGCTGGGTGTGGTCGACGGCAAGCCGCAAGTTTTCTTCGGCGCCGGCGATGGCGTGCTGTATGCCTTCGAGCCGCTGACAGCGATGCCCAAGGAGCCTGTCAAGCTCAAGAAGATCTGGTCATTCGACTGCAATCCGCCGGAGTACAAGGTCGGGCGCCCGGTACTCCGGGTCAGGGGAAAAAAGTGGCCTATTTCGATGGCGACGTGCGCAAGCACCGCGGCAACAACAACGACGGCACGTGCATCTGCTTCAGCGAGATCATCGGCACGCCGGTTTTTTACAAGAACCGCGTCTACGTGACCATCGGCCAGGACCCGTCGCACGGCCGCGGCGTCGGCATGCTGACCTGCATCGACGCCACGAAGAGCGGGGAGGTGACTGCGGGCACACGGTACTCCGGGTCGGCCAAGGTCTGGTCCTACCCGATCGGCCGCAGCCTCTCCTCGCCGTCGATTGTCGATGGCCTCCTGTACATCGCCGACACGTTCGAGGGTCTTTATTGCTTCGACGCCGAGACGGGCCAGAAGTACTGGTTTTACCCCACGGGCTCGGAGGTCTGGGGCTCGACGATGGTGGCCGACGGAAAAGTCTACCTCGGCACGAAGAAGGGGCTGCTCGTGCTGGCCGCGGGCAAGGAGAAGAAACTGCTGGCCAACATCCACCTTGGCACACCCGCTTATTGCACGCCGGTCGTGGCAAACGGGGTCTTGTACGTAACTTCGCAACACTATTTGTGGGCGGTGCAGAAGTAGGGTGGGCCGGCGCTCGCTACGCTCGCTTGTCCCACCCTAAAGGTTCGCCTTCTCCTGTCTTCGGCTCCCGCCATGTTGTACAATGGAATCTGGCCTCCGATCATAAGCACCTACCTCCCAACCGCGCGGCCTTGAACGATTCCGATCTCCAGTTCATCGATGAAACCGTTGAGCGTCTGGGGCGTCGTACCGAGGCCGTAATCCCCGTTTTGCAGGCCATTCAGTCGCATTTTCGTTACCTGCCCCGCGAGGCCATGGAACGCGTTTGCCGGCTGACCGAAATCACCCCGGCGACGATCGAGGGGGTTTCCACATTTTACACACAGTTCCGTCACCGGCCCGTCGGCAAGCACATCATCAGCGTTTGCCATGGCACGGCTTGCCACGTCAAAGGCTCGGAATTGGTGCAAGACGCCCTGGAACGTCACCTCGGCATCGCTCCCGGCAACGATACCGATCCCAAGGGGCTGTTCACGGTGGAGAAGGTCGCCTGCCTCGGCTGCTGCACGCTGGCCCCGGTCATCCAGATCGACCAGGTGACCTATGGCCACCTCAACTGGCACCGCACCGGCGAGGTGATCGAAGCCTTTCTTGCGGACGACCGCGAGGGCCGGCCCTCCGGTTTGGCCGCGGCGGTGCATGATGGCCCGGTGGGCGAGATCCGCGTCGGCCTGGGTTCCTGCTGCGTGGCCTTGGGCAGCGGGAAGGTGCATGAAACCATCTGCCGCACCTTGGCCGCCACCGGTGTCGCGGCCGTGGTGAAGCAGGTCGGCTGCGTGGGGATGTGCCATCAGACGCCGCTAGTGGAACTGATTCCGCCCGGCGGCGGACCTTCAAAACTGTTCGCCCGAGTTCAAGCCGAACACGCTCATGAAATCGTGCTTTCGCAATTTCAGCCCAAGACGGTTTGGCGACGGATGGCCCATCGCGCGGGCGGCTGGTTCGATCGTTTCCTCAGCGACGAGACGACCGACCCGGTAGTCGAACGCGCGATCGACGTTCGCGACCGGCCGGTCTGCGCGTTTCTTGGGCCGCAGCAGCATGTGGCCACCGAGTCTTGCGGCCAGATCGATCCGACCGACCTCGACGAGTATATCCATCACGACGGCTTCGAAGGCCCTGCGGCACTGCCTGGAAGACCTCTCGCCCAAGCAGATCATCGAGCAGGTGCGGGCCAGCGGGCTGCGGGGCCGCGGCGGGGCCGGTTTTCCCACCGGGCAAAAGTGGGCCACCGCCCGGGCGGCGCCGGGTGAAAAGAAATATGTCATCTGCAACGGCGATGAAGGCGACCCGGGGGCCTTCATGGACCGCATGCTCTTGGAGTCGTTTCCTTATCGCATCATCGAAGGCATGGCCATCGCCGCCAAGGCCGTGGGGGCCGACGAAGGCATCTTTTACATTCGGGCCGAGTATCCGCTGGCCGTGAAACGAATCCGCGAGGCCCTGCACGTCCTGGAAGACCGCCGGCTGCTGGGCGATCGCTTGCTGAGCACCGACTTTCGCCTGCACCTTTCCGTGAAGGAAGGGGCCGGGGCCTTCGTCTGTGGCGAAGAGACGGCCTTGCTGGCGTCGTTGGAAGGCCGCCGCGGCATGCCCCGGCTGCGTCCGCCCTACCCGGCCGAGTCGGGCCTGTGGGATTGCCCGACCTCGGTGAACAATGTCGAAACATACTCCGTGGTCCCCTGGATCTTCCGCAACGGGGCCGAGGCCTTTGCCCGGCTCGGCACGGAAAAGAGCAAGGGGACGAAGGTCTTTGCCCTGGCCGGTAAGGTAGTCCGGGGTGGCCTGATCGAAGTGCCGATGGGCATCACCGTCCGCCAGATCGTCGAGGAGATCGGCGGCGGGGTGGCCGGCGGAAGGAAGTTCAAGGCGGTGCAGATCGGCGGGCCGTCGGGCGGTTGCGTGCCCGCCGAGTTGGCCGATACGCCGGTCGATTTCGAGGCCCTCTCCGCGGCCGGCGCGATCATGGGTTCCGGCGGCATGGTCGTCTTGGACGATCGCGACTGCATGGTCGATATGGCCCGTTATTTTCTCCGCTTTACGCAGGACCAATCGTGCGGCAAGTGTACGCTCTGCCGCATCGGCACGCGGCGGATGCGCGAAATCCTCGATCGCATCTGCGGCGGCAAGGGTCAAAAGGGCGACCTGGAGTCGCTCGAACAACTCAGCCGCACCGTCGGGGCCGGCAGCATCTGTGGGCTGGGCCGCACCGCGCCCAACCCGGTGCTCTCCACGCTGCGTTACTTCCGCGCCGAGTACGAGGCCCACCTGGCCGGCCGCTGTCCGGCGGGCAAGTGCAAGGACTTGATCGCCTATCGCGTGAGCGATGCCTGTATCGGTTGCACGCTCTGCGCCCAGAAATGTCCGGCCGACGCCATCCCCATGACGCCCTACGTCCGGCACACGATCGACATGCAGAAGTGTACGCGTTGCGACACCTGCCGCCAGGTTTGTCCGGTGCAAGCGGTATTCGTGCAATAAGTGAAGATAGAACAACTGTAGGGTGGCATGCCTTCACGCCGGGCACCATGTACTCATGGTCGGCGGGTAGGCATGTCTACACCAAGTTAGAAACATGCCTACCCGCTGCGCGTGAAGGCATGCCACCCTGTCATGTTCGTGGAATGAAATTGATGCCTCACCTCACCATCGACCAACGCGAAATTGACGCACCGCCGGGATCGACGATCCTCGACGCGGCCGAGCAGCTTGGCATCGAGATCCCCACGCTTTGCTTCTCGCGGCAGTGTGAGCCTTCGAACGTCGTGCCTGGTCTGCCTGGTAAAGCTCTTGCCCGGCGGCCGCCTGGTGCCGGCCTGTGCCACGCCGGTGGCCGACGGCATGCAGGTCGAAAGCGAGACCGACGAGGTCCATGCCGTCCGCCGCAGCACGCTGGAGTTGCTCTTGAGCGACCACTTGGGCGATTGCCTGGCCCCTTGCTCGTTCGGCTGCCCGGCGCAGATGAACATCCCGCAGATGCTCCGCCAGATTGCCGCCGGCGAGCTCCGCGAGGCCCTGATCACAGTCAAGGCCGACATTGCCATGCCGGCCGTGCTGGGGCGAATCTGCCCGGCCCCTTGCGAAAAGGTTTGCCGCCGCGGCCACCTCGACGGCTCGATCGCGATCTGCGAGCTCAAACGCATCGTGGCCGACGTCGATCTCGCCTCGGCGGAACCCTACCTGCCGCCGTGCCGCCCCGCGTCAGGCAGGCGGGCAGCCATTGTCGGCGGCGGGCCGGCCGGGCTGGCGGCCGCTTATTACCTGGCCCAATGCGGCCACGCCTGCACGATCTTCGACGACACGGACGCGCTGGGCGGAATGTTCGGCCGCGAGATTCCGGCCGAGAAGTTGCCCCGCGACGTGCTCCAGCGCGAGATCGCCCAGATCCTGCGACTGGGCATGGAAACGCGATTGAACACGCGAATCGGCCGCGACGTCTCCCTTGTGGAACTTCGGGCCCAATACGACGCCGTGGTGATCGCCGTCGGTTGGACTGCGGCCGAGCAGGCGCCGCCCTGGGGCGTCGGCGTTTCCGGGGGCGGAATTGCCGTGAAGCGACGCACCTACGAGACGAACCTGCCGGGCCTGTTTGCCGTTGGGAATGCCTTGCGCGGCAAGGGAACGACCGGCATCCGTAGCGTGGCCGATGCCAAGGAGGCCGCAGTGGCCATCGATCAGTTTCTTTCCGGCCAGGCGGTAACCGGCATGGGTCCGCCGTTTACGACGCGGATCGGGAAGATGGCCCACGACGAGTTGGTGCAGCTTGCCACGGATACGGCGCAAGTCCCGCGTTGTGTAGGGAACGCCCTCCGTGGCGTTCCGGCGGTTGCCGAACAGGCCGCGCGCTGTCTGCATTGCGACTGTCGCGCCCTGGCGACTTGCCGGCTGCGGAGATATTCGGCTCTATACGGCGCCGATCCGCGCCGCTTCAAGGCCGAGCGGCGGACCTATCAGCAAGACATCCGCCATGCGGACATCCTTTTCGAGCCGGGCAAGTGCATCGACTGCGGCCTCTGCGTGCAGATCACGGCGGCCGGAGGGGAGGCGCTCGGTCTGACCTACATCGGCCGCGGCTTTGACGTGCGGATCGGCGTTCCGCTGGGTCATTCGGTGGCCGAGGCCCTGGCGAAAGTCGCCGCGGAGTGCGTCGCCGCCTGCCCCACGGCGGCGATTGCCTGGAAGAAGGACGCGCCCGAGCGAACTCATTACGCTCCGCCGTGATGCAAATTTGCCGGTGGGATTCCTTCCCTAATGCCACCGGCTTGCCCGGTTGGATACCTTACGCTCGACGCTACAACAACGCCGCCCTCCCTCTCCCTAATGCCACCGGCTTGCGCGGTTGGATACCTTACGCTCGACGCTATCCGCAACGCCGCCCTCCCCTCCCCTAATGCCACCGGCTTGCCCGGTTGGATGCTTACGCTCGACGCTGCCAGCAACGCCGCTTTCCCCGTCTCGAGTGCCAGCGGCGGGGCACCCTCTGCCGGTGGATGCCTAGGCTCGACGCTACATTTGGCGGGAAGGACGGCCACGCCGACCATCGACGGCAACCCGCCGCTCCTCCCGCCGACCAATTCGATCTGACGGGAAATTCGACCGTATGGGTGGGTTCGCCAGCAATACACGACCGTCCTTCCAGTCGCGTTTAATCCGCCGACGAAGCAGTGTTCGGTGTCGTCTGAAATGGGTATATTGTTTGCCACCCCGCGCCTGGCTACAATGGAGTATCGTCCGCATTGGGCGGCTGAGCGAACCTCACCACAAGTACAATTCTGCGAGGTGCTTATGAGCGACGATCTCAGGCGAATTCGAGAGGCAGCAGAGCGTTCCGCGAATGTTGCAGAAATGCAATATCTCGACGAAATGATGCGGACGAGCAGCGGGGGCCGTAGGCTTAGCCGTGGCGAGTATTTCTTTTGGCGATTTCTCATTGTGGCGGCGGTGGCTGGTCCTGCTCTTTGTTTTATGTGCTTTTCCATGTACTCTTCTATTTGCGACCAACGGCAGAAAGCCAAGAACGAAAAAGAGGAGGCTGTGATCGCGAAGAAGGCGGACGAAAGGTGGTCGAATAAGAAGTCCGCGTGCCCTGCCGTCAGCGATTATATTCGCAGAAATGCCGATATGCCTTTCACGAAACATGCCACGTTTCTTGAAAACGAGTACCAGATCAAGACGACGGGCGAACAATCCATGGATATGCGCGGCGCGTACGTGGATTCGGATGCCGACGGTAGACAGCACACGGTACGATTTACTGCCTTGGGCATTTCCCCAAGGCTCGGATGGAGCATTTCGAGCGTGCGCGTTGACGACATTGACGGGGTTGAATACGGGAGCGACAAACTAAAGGCACTGCTCACCACTGAAAGGTGGTTAGATAAGACAAGTGCGTTCCCTGTGGTCAGCAGTTACATCCCGTCGTACAGCCCATATCACGACATCAAGGTTCTTGAAAGCGAACTTGGCATGGCAGCAACTCGCAGGCCGCTTTATGCAGCCGTAGCATGCTGTGCATCTTTGCCATATAGACGCGACTGTTCTGTCGTAACACGGTAGGTGATGAACTGATCCCAGAGGTCGTTGAGGTAGATGGCTCGCAGCGAGAGGATTGCTTGAGCCCCTTCCAACTCCCAACGCATCCCGGCGCGCTCCATGCGGTCCTTCACCAGGTGCTTGCAGGCGCCTTCCGCCACGCCACTGGCAATCGGGTAGCCTGCCGCCAAGTATTCGTCATAGCGCATGTGTTCCTGGTTGTTTTCATAGTACGTAATCGCGGACTCCACGGTGGTCTTGTTCGCCCCCTTCAGCTTGTAGGCCTTCACCAAGGGACGGAGGTTGCGCAGCACGTAACCGACCTTGCCTTGCAGCAGCATGCGCAGATGATGCGTCACGAATTCTCCCGCCTCCGCACTCTCCTCCGCATACAGGCAATGGGCCACCTCCCAGAGCCGTTTCAACGCGTGGAACAGGTCCAGAATCCATATGGCCTCGGGAAACCATTCTGCCGCCAACTTCCACAACTGGCGTTCCCCATCCATGACACAGATGCACGGCTTCTTGTTTGCCGGGTCCCGCCGACAACACTCCATAAGAATCTCGAAGAACAACATCGGTGCGGCGGCCAACACCTCCCCTTCCTTAAACCGGGTCATCTCTGCCCACACATGCTTGTGTTGCGGTTCGGGCCGCTCCCGGGCACGCTTTCGCCGACGCACCTCGTCGATCACGTCTTCGGCAGTACGAGGGAAGCGGGCTTGGGTGTAAACCGATCCCACATACGCCATCTGTTTTTTCCCGGGGCGCTCCCCGCTGCTTTTCTCTTGCCCCGCCAAACGCTCGACCGGAGGCGAAGAAGGCGCCTCTTCCTCGACAGCCGTGATTCCTGCCGTTTCCGCGCCTGCGGCATTTCCTCCCTTTTCTCCCACCCCAGCTTCAGACTCTGCTCGCAACCGCGCCGCCAACGTCCGCCGCATGGGCACACCCTTGCCATCGGCCGTTATCACCAGCAGTTCCTCCTCTTCTTCGGCAGGAGGAACCGCTTCGCCGCGAAAGTCGTCCACGTACTGCGACATCTCGCGACTCATGTGCTCCGCCGTGCGAACACTCACCGTGGTCCCCAACCAGGCACGGAGCGACTCCACCGATCCCCCAAAGGCGTCCTGGATGCACAACCGCTGCAACCAGTCCTCCAGAACATAGGAATTCTCTCCAGCGGGCAATCCCAAGGTCGCGTCCAGGGGCGACCATCCAATCGCTTGGCCTTCCCGAGTCCCGTAGACTCGGCGGCCGATCAGCAATTCCCCGAAAATCGACAAGTACCGCTTCTCATGCGGCTCGGGCAGGCGCGCAACGTCTCCCCTTCCCGTTCTACGGTCTCTCCCCGATCCCCATCCCCATGGGCCTCCACGAAGGACCGTAAAAACTCCAGGCACATGGTCATAGCTCGCGGAAACATCCCGCGTTCCACTTCGTCGAGGCGTCGCCCTTCGCTCAGCGCTTGCTTCAAAAACTCGTGCATCCGCTCAAATTGCTCTTGGGCCTTGAAAATATCCAGTTCTTTTGTTGAAATCATAGTTGGACCTCTGCTAGCAGAATTTGTGGAAACATGAATTACTCACCTGTTAGCATGAGGTCTTTTTCTTCTGCTATCAAGCCCTCCTCCCCCGCCGTAAGTCCTTGTCCTACAATGCTCTTAGCGCTAGAGGAAGGCGAGTCACTGCCCTTGGCATAACGGCCACGGATGAATCACGCAAGACCATCAGGGTTCGTGGTATGTATCTGGGAAAGGACGAGGGTGGCCAGGAACATCGGGTCCGATTCACAAGCGAGTTGCATTTGGATGACTATTTTGGATGGCAGCAACTCGAAGGACTAACCGTAGAGAGTGTGGACGGGAAGCCGCCTTCGTCAGGTTGGCGGACATTAGACCCTGGCCAGAAAAGTTCCACAGTACAGAATACGAGAGGGGAAGGAGAGGAGGAGAGACGAAACGGAATCGTCGAAGCGGCGGAAAGAAAGAGGCACGAGGAAAGGGAAGAGCGGGATAAGGCCATCGAGAAGGCCAACTCGTACCGCGCGAATTTGGTCCAAGCAAGCAACGCACTTGAAAACCTGCTTGAACATCCAGAGACAAATGCGGATTGGAAGGCGAAGGTTGCGAAGGCGGAGAAAACCTTTGACTCGGAAGTGGCCGCGATTCAATCGTGGCCGCAGGAAGCTAGGCCAAGTAACTACGAAAACATCCTTGAGGAGACAAGGGCAATGAAGAAATACCACGACCACCTGAAAAAGGTCGTCGCGGAAAAAGAGGCGGACTCCGACAAGTGAGCGCAGTACGGAGCGGTGTGGATAACGGTTGGGGGAGCCGCCTTTTCTACTGTGCGGAGCATATTTGTGTCCATCATTTTTCATATCATTCCGTTTTAGGAAAAGGAGTCTGTCTAATGGCCAGCAACGATCCAGCAAATGATCCGAGCGATGATTCCACCAACGGTGCCTATCAAGAGGGCTTTGACGCTTTCGGGCGCGAGGAGGATGTCACCGACAATCCCCACGATGAGGACAGCAAAGATTTTCGTGAATGGGAAAACGGATGGTGCGCCGCACGACAGGAGGAATACGGAAGAGCGACGGGCGAGCATTGCTTTCGGAGAGAAGGGACCGACACCAATTAGCTTGATCGTGGCGGCCAAGCGGCGAAGAAGTGAAAGTTAATTGGTCTGGCCCTGGTTCGCCGCGCACCCAAATCGCAGTTCCGAGGGTTTTCGCCCCTTCCGCCACGTTGTGAATTGCCGGTATACTGTGCGAAAACAACTTGCCCCTCCTTTTTGCGCAGGAGCCGCCCATGGCCGATTACGACAGCCCTTGGAAAGAAGCCCTCGACTTCTTTCTTGCGGACTTCTTGCAATTGTTCTTTCCCGAGGCCCACGCCGACATCGACTGGGGCCGGCCGTGCGAGTCGTTGGACAAGGAACTGCAACAAATCGCGCCGGAGGCGGAAATCGGACGGCGATATGTCGATAAACTCGTCAAGGTCTGGCTGAAAAGCGGCGAGGAGCAGTGGGTGTTGGTTCACGTCGAGGTGCAGATGACCGACGAGGCCAAGTTCCCCTGGCGGATGTATGTTTACAACTGCCGCATCTTCGTCATGTATAATAGAAGGGTGGCCAGTTTCGCCGTCTTGGGCGACGATAACCCCAATTGGCGGCCCCAGAGCTACGGTTACCGACTTTGGGGCACGGAAGCCGCGCTCTCGTTTTCCGATCGTCAAGCTCTTGGACTATGCGGCCCGACGGTCGGAATTGGAGCAAAGCGACAATCCTTTCGCCACGGTGGTTCTGGCCCACTTGGACACGCAGGAGACCCGCCATGCACTCGGCGAACGAAAAGACCGGAAGTTTGGGCTGATCAAGGGCCTCCTGGGGCGAGGTTGGGATGCCGAAAAGGTGCGGCAATTGTTCCGATTGGTCGACTGGCTGATGGAACTGCCGCGAAATCTGAAAATCGAGTTTCATGAGCAAGTAAGACGCTATGAAGAGGAGAAGCACATGCCTTTCATTAACACATTCGAGGAAATCGGGATGGAACGGGGCCTCGTCAAGGGCATTGAGAAGATGCTGACGTTCAGGTTTCCCGATACCGCCGGCCAACTCATGTCCGAAATCCGGAAGATCGACGATTGGGAGCAGTTGGAGAAGATCCTCGACGCCGCCGCAACCGTCTCCAGCGCGGACCACCTGCGAGAGCTTTGGGCCAACGGTTCCAACCGCTAACGGCTGTAGATGATCGAATTCGCGTCAATGAAGACAGCGGCACCAGACGGAATGTCGGCAAACGTCATGACCGCTCCCACGGATGATTTTCCGGGCCGAGCAAAAAATCCGTCGCATCGGCCTGGCCGGGCAAGGGAATCAATCCAGCACTTTTGCGAATCCTGCTGACTTGCGGTTGGATTCGCACTGTAACTCGCTCCTGCTCGTCCAAAGGCAGCGGTTTATCAAGTTTCAATACGCCGTTTTCATAGACGGCTTCTGTTTCCAACGGCATTACGAGTCTCCTTCTGTCGCGGGCTTCTCACTGCTTGAATTCTGCCACAAAATCCCTTGTTATTACCCGCACACCGCGCGCCGGGCACGCGAACGATTCTGCGGATGCGGATGCACTGCATGGGGCAGACGTCGGCACAGGCGCCGCAACGCAGGCAGTCGTCCTGATTGATTGCCAGCCGGGCCCGCTCCTGGAAGAACTCGACCAGAGTGGGCTGGCCAAGAGCGGCGCCGTTGCGGCGGCCGGGGCCCCACGCCGGCACGATGCAGCGTTCCGCGGACTTGACGTCCAGACAGGCGCCGCAATGGATGCACTGGGCGGCGTCGAGATCCAGGATGTACGAGCAGAGATAACAGCGCGTGGCCTCGGCACGGGCGGCCTCGGCCGAGAAGCCCGTCTCGACTTCCGTGGTCAGGCGGCGCTCGGCCACGGGCCGGGCGGGCATGGCTTGCCGCACGGTCCCATTCTTGCTCGGTCCATGGCCCGTACAGGCGGCCTGCTCGACCACCGCCAACTCGCCCCACCGCTCGGTGCCGCAAAGAAAGGTGTCGATCTCGCGGGCACACCGCTTGGCATGCCCGATGGCGTCGATCAGGCTCATCGCGCCCTGCGCGAAGTCGCCGGCGGCGAATAGTCTCTCGTGGGCCGTGCGGACGGCCCGGCCGCTTTTCAGCCAGCCGTCGTCACCAACTAGTTGACCGCGGAGCGGAGCGTCGATCCAACTCGTATCGGGGAACTGGCCGGTTGCCAGGATGACGTTGTCGGCCGGCCAGACGCATTCGCTGCCGGGAATGGGGACCGGCCGCCGCCGGCCGCTGGCATCGGGCTCGCCCAGCGCGGTGCGCACGAAACGCACGCCACGGACGTGCCCGGCGCCGTCGCCCTCGTAGCCCGTAGGCGCGAGCATTTCTTCCAGGGGAATGCCCTCGCGCTCCAGTTCTTCCAACTCGCCGGGGGTCACGAGCATCTCGTGGCGGGAACGCCGGTAACAGACGGTCACCGTCGAGCCGGAGAGCCGTTTGGCCGCGCGGGCGCAGTCCATGGCCGTGAACCCGCCGCCAATCACGATGGTCGCGCCTGAGAGCGCGGTGAGCCGCTGCAGGTTGACCTCCAGGAGGAAGTCGAGCCCATGCCGGATGCCGGCCAGGTCTCCGCCCGGCAGATCGAGGCGGTTGCGGCGCAGGGTGCCGGCGGCGAGCACCACGGCGTCATGTTGGGCCAGCAGATCGGTCAGCGTGACGTCCTTGCCGACCTCCACGCCGCCGCGGATTTCTACGCCGCAACGGCGGACCTGCTCGATCTCGCGGTCGACGATGTCGCGCGGCAGGCGGAAGGCCGGGATGCCCTGGTTCAGCATGCCGCCCGGCCGCACGTGCTTTTCCAGCACGGTGACGGCATGGCCGCAGCGGGCCAGTTCCCGCGCCACCGTCAGGCCCGCCACGCCGGCGCCGACCACCGCCACGCGTTTGCCCGTCGGCTGGTCGAAGAGCGGGGCCAGGGTGACGGCGGGCACCATGTACTCATGGTCGGCGGCGAAATCGGCGGCCGCGCGTTTGCTGTAGCAGATGGCCAACGGTTCGCCCTGCGACGGCCGACCGTGCCGGCAGGCCGCTTCGCAGGGCCGCGCACAGACACGACCCAGGACGGCCGAAAAAACGTTGTCCTGCAGATTGATCTTGTAGGCCGCAGCAAAGTCCCCGCGGGCGATGGCCGCCAAGTATTCAGGTATCCGCGTATGGGCGGGACAGGCGGACTGGCAAGGGATGACAGGCTCGATCCACTCCACGTCGCGGGTCGGCTGGCTCGCTTGCCGGGCGGCGGCAAGGTCCTCTTCAGGCCAGGGCCTGGCGGGTGGACTGTAGGGAACGCCCTCCGTGGCGTTCCATGCGGGGGACGAATGCCCTCGATTCGGAACGCCGGGAACCGGAACGCCACGGAGGGCGTTCCCTACAGCGGCCAGATCGCATTCCAGCTTGAGGGCTAAAGCGGCGGTGGGGCAGGCTTCGACGCACTCCCGCGCGGCCCGTTGCAGGGCCGCCGACAAGGCATCGTCCAGCGGGGCGGAAACCCGCACGTCGAATCCGCGTCCCACGAAGGCCAGCCCCAACGGTTCGCCGGCCTTCTCTGCCACGCGGAGGCAGTTTCCACAGCGAATACACTTGCCGGGCTCGTAGATGACCAGGGAATGATCGACGCGGATTTCAACCTCGCGGCGCGGCGCGGCGTAGCGGTTGCGCCGGGCCGCCAAGCTCCTCGGCGGCCTGGCGCAAGCGGCAGTTGTCGGCCTTGCGGCAATCGCAACGGCAGCACCGGCCGGCCTCGCGCATGGCTTCCTCGCGAGTCAATGGATCTCCCTCACCCCCTGCCCCTCTCCCGAGTACGGGCGAGGGGAGCTTGTCGGCACCCCCTGCCCCGTTTCCCGCGGAAGAGGAGAGGCTGGCGGCCATGAACTGTGGCATCTCTTCCGGCTTCAGGCACTTGACGTGACTGGAGAACGGTTGGACCTGGCGGACCAGGGGCGCCCCGCGAAGGAATTGGTCGAGGTAGATCGCCGCCAGCCGGCCGCCTGCGACCGAGTGGACCCGCCGGCCGCTGCGGCGCACGGCTTGACCGGCCGCAAACACCCGCGGGCGACTGGTCTGGAGAAAGCGGTTGACGCCAATGCCGTGCAGACCGGTCGCCAGACCGAGTTGGACCGCCTGCGGGCTGCTGACCCGGCCGACCGCACACAAGACGGCATCGAACTCGGCCAACAGTTGCTCCAAGTCAGCGGCGTTGACACGCGGGCTGCCGAGTTCGAACCCAGCGCCCAAGCGGCGGATCTGCTCCACCTCGGCAGCCACCACCTGCGGTGGCAGAGACGTCGGCGGGGAACTCTTCGAACAGGCTGCCGCCGGCCACGTCGCGCTCGTCGAAGAGCGTGCAATCGTGGCCCCGCAGCAGCAGGTGCCAGGCGGCGGACAGGCCCGTGGGCCCGCCGCCGATAATCGCCACGTGGCGACCCGTGGGCGGCGCCTTGTCGGGCAGGTAGGGCGATGGTGAAGCCAGGTCCTGATCGGCGACGCAGCGTTCGATCTGGCCGATGGCCACCGGGGCATCAAACGTCTTGCGACGGCACGGCCGCTGGCAGGGCCGGTGGCATACGCGGCCCAAGGTCGCCGGCAGGGCCAAGTGCTGCTTGGCGATGGCGATGGCGTCGGCAAAGCGGCCGGCGTGGACCTGCCGCAGCATGGCCGCGATGTCCGTATGCGCCGGGCAACTCTGGGAGCAGAGCGAGATGCAATCGCCCACGTGGTCGCTGAGCAACAGTTCCACCGCGGCACGGCGAACCTCCTCGACCTCGGTGGTTTGCGACTCGACCTCCATGCCATCGACGACCTGCACGGCGCAAGAGGGGACCATCTGACCAGTGCGCGACATTTTGACCGCACATACCAGGCATGAGGCCGAGGGCGGGCAGCCATTCTCGCCGAAGCAGATTGTGGGGATGTGGACCCCGATCTGGCGGGCGGCCGCCAGCACCGTGGCGCCGTCTGCAACCTCGACTGCTCGTCCATCGATCTTGATCGTCGGCATGTTGGGATCTCGCGAACAATGAATTACACAGTTTTTATACGGGGTGGCATGCCTTCACGCACAGCGGGTAGGCATGTTGCACCAGCCAACAAACATGCCTACCCGCCGACCATGAGTACATGGTGCCCGGCGTGAAGGCATGCCACCCATCGATCTTGATCGTCGGCATGCTTAGTTCACCTTTACCGCCTGCGCCGGGCAGACTTGCCGGCAGGCATCGCAACGCGTACAAAGGGCCGGGTCGATGCGGTGCTTCGTATAGGGCGACCAACCGATGGCCCCCACGGGACAGTGCTGGGCGCACACGGTACACCCGGTGCAGTTGTCCTGAATCTCGTAGCGGATCAGGTTCTTGCAGACGCCGGCCGGGCAGCGGCCTTGGAGGTGAGCCTCGTACTCGTCGCGGAAATACCGCAAGCTGGTGATCACGGGGTTCGGCGCCGTCTTGCCCAGCCCGCACTGGCTGGCCGACTTGACCAGCCCGCTCAGCCGCTGGAGTTCCTCCAGGTCGCCCTCCTGCCCGGCGCCTTCTGTGAGCCGTTCGAGGATGTCCTGCAGCCGTCGCGTACCGACGCAGCAGAAGGTGCAGCGCCCGCAGGACTCGTGCTGGCAAAAGCTGAGGAAATACTTGGCAATGTCCACCATGCAGTCGCCGTCGTCCAGCACGACCAGCCCGCCGGAACCCATGATCGCGCCCTTCTCCACCAGCGACTCATAGTCGATGGGCGTATCGATCAACGACTCGGGCAGGCAGCCGCCGGAGGGTCCGCCGATGAGGACGGCCTTGAAGCGGCGGCCGCCGGCGATGCCGCCGCCGATGTCCTCGACGACCTGGCGGATGGTGATGCCCATGGGCACCTCGATCAGCCCGCCGCGGACCGTCTTGCCGGCCAGGGCGAAGACCTTGGTCCCTTTGCTCTTCGCCGTGCCGTGCTGGGCGAATGCCGCCGCGCCATTGCGGAAGATCCAGGGCAGGTTGGCGAAGGTCTCGACGTTGTTGATGAGCGTGGGGCGGCCGAACAAGCCGCTCTGGGCCGGATAAGGCGGGCGAAGGCGGGGGATGCCGCGGCGTCCCTCGATCGATTCCAAGAGCGCCGTTTCCTCGCCGCAGACGAAGGCCCCGGCCCCCTCGAAAACGTCAAAATCGAGCTCCAACGGATGCCCTGCCGCCAGGCTGCCGAACAAGTTGCGTTGCCGCAGGCGGTCCAGGGCCTCGTGCATCCGCTGGACCGCGAAGGGGTATTCCGCCCGCACGTAGACGATGGCCTTCGCGGCGCCCACGGCGTAAGCCGCGATGGACATGCCCTCGATGATCCGGTAGGGGAACGATTCCATGAGCATGCGGTCCATGAAGGCCCCCGGATCGCCTTCGTCGCCGTTGCAAATCACGTACTTGGACGGACCCGGCGCCTGGCGGACGATGCCCCACTTCACGCCGGTGGGAAAACCGGCCCCGCCGCGCCCCCGCAGCCCGCTCTGGCGGACTTCCTCGACCACTTCTGCCGGCTGCATCTTCTCCAGGCAACGGGCCAGCGCGGTGAAACCGCCGCGGGCCAGGTATTCATCCAGGTCCAAGGGGTCGCTGGCGCCGAAGTGTTCGGTGGCGATATGGATCTGCGGCCCGAAGAAGGCCGCTACGTCCGGCTCCAGGGGACCCACGGCGCGGGTCTGCGGCGAGATGGCCGGGGTATCGTCCAAGAGGCGATCGAGGGCGTGCGTGAAGAAGCGTCGCAGCCGCGTGGCGACCCGCTGCGGGCGAAAATGCCGCGCGACGAGGGCCGCGGCCGCCGTTTCGGTGACGTTCGCGTAGACTTTGGATGGCCCGCCGGGGACTTCGATTTCGATCGTCGGGGCCTGTTCGCACATCAGCCCGCAGGCCACCCGCTTGATGCGGACTGGCACGTGGCTCTCGCGGAGGGCGTGTTCCATGGAGCGGAACGTTCGGTCGCAGCCGCGTGCCAGGCAGCAGGAATCGAGACAGATCCTGATCTGGCCTTGGGACTGGCCACCGGCGACCAGCCCCAGCCCGGCGAGCGGTTGGCCGTGGCCGTGACGGGCCTGGATCTGGCGAATCAAGTGGGGGATGCCGTCGGTGGTCTGCGGGCCGTAGACGTCGTCTCCGCAGCGGACCACCGGCGCCAGCGTGCAGCAGCCGATGCAGAAGACCTTCTCGACGGTATATTCCCCCGTGGCGTCGGTATCGTCGTTGCCGCTGATCTTGAAATAGTCGCGGAGCACGTCATAGACCCGCTCGGCGCCCTTGACGTGGCAGGCGGTGCCGTTGCAGACGCTGATCAGGTTCCGCCCCACCGGGCGGTGGCGGAACTGCGAGTAGAACGTCGAGACGCTGGCGATCTGCGCCAGGGTAATGTCACTCTCTTGGGCCACCCGTCGCAGGGCTTCCCCGGGCAGGTAGCGGTAATGACGCTGCAAGACCTGCAACACGGGCAGAATCCTGTCCGGATTCCGTCCCACACGGTCGAGCGTTTGATCGACAAAGGCGAGGTCGAGTTCCATCATTGTGCTTTCACGCGTCGGTTCTGCCATGGACACGTTCGATTCTAGACGATCCGGCGGCATGTGTAAAGAAAGGCGAACTTGGAAGCCATAAAAGAACAATAACTTGTGCAAATCCTCATGTGGGGCGGGCTCGGGCACCATGTTCTCATGGTTTGCCTCGTGCCCATCACGTTCCGCCGTGATGAAAGAGCATTACGGAGAACACGCTGAGTACGTTAGAACGGCAACACCTCGAAGTCGAACGCCAGCGCATAGTAAATACCTACCGCCAGCAACACTCCGCCGGCCACCCGGTTCAGCCAGCATTGCACCTGCTGCGTGCGATGCAGGGCCGTACCCAGCCAGCCTGAGCCGAGCCCCAGCAGAATTGCAAAAGCGAGTACCGGCAGGGCCGCGCCCAAGGCGTAGATCGCCGGATATAGCACGTGCGATCCACCGCCTGTGGCAATCGCTAGCAAGTCCACGAAGAAGATCGTGGCCGACACGGGACAGAAGCCCAGGGCCAACACAATCCCCAGAGGCAGGGCGCTCCACGCTCCCCAGGCGGCGATCCGTGATTGCCACTTCGGTCCGACCGCCACCCCCGGCAAACGGAAGTGAATCAGGTCCAGGAGGACCATTGCGGTCAGAATCCAAACCGGCCCAAGGATCTGATTGACGTGTTGTTGCAAGAACACGGACAATCGCCAGGCCGAGGCAATGCCGTTGAGGACCAGCAGGGCAAGAATGACGTAGGCGATCATTTGTCCCGCGGCGTAAAGCAGCGCGGCGAATAGTGCGCTGCGGGGTGAACCGGCCCGCCGTCCCAGGTAGGAAACGGCGGCCAGGTTGGCCGTCATCGGGCAGGGCTGGATCGCGGTCCACAGGCCCAAGCCGAAGGCCATCGTGGCAGATGGGTCGTGGAGGTTCATGGCCCTTCCTTTCGGAACGTGTGGATCGCTTCGTCCAGGTATCGGGCGAGGGCCTTTCGGTCGCCGGTCATGTTCCACGTCTCCGGCAGGGCTGTCCAACGCTTGGGACGCCCGTCGCGAAACTCCACGAGCACAACGCCGCCGGTGAGCAGTTGGTAGTCGGTGAGGAAATGTTCGTTGCCCGGCGTTTGGTAGTCGATCGCCTGCCACTCGATGCGGCCGTCGGCAGCTTCGGCGGCAAAACGTTCGTTGACGACCTCGCGCGAGCAGGCCTCCAGCGTCCGGCAGGCGGGACAACGCACCTTGCCGCGGAAGTAGTAGACCACCAGGGCATCGGGCCGCGGTGGGGCAGCGTCGGCGGTTGTCACACGGTGCTTGGCCGTGAAGTGCCGCACGATCGGCATCGCAAGGCTCGCGGCCACGAAAAGCAGCAGTCCGGCGGTGAGGGCTGTCTTGATTGTCATGGCCCGGGAGGATTGGCGTAGAAGTGACGTTGCAAAAGTTCCTCGATCTGCTCGATCGATCGATGCCGTCCCACCAGGCAGACTTGGCGGTCGATCACCAGGGCTGGAGTGAGCAGCACGTCCATGGCGATGATCCGGCCGATTTCCGTAACATGTTCGACGGCGGCCGCAATGCCCAGCCGCCGCAGGGCCGTTTCCACGTCGGCTTTCAGTTGCCGGCATTCCGGGCAGCCGGGGCCTAATACTTGGATCGATTGCATGAGCGTTTTCGCCGGGGAGTTTACTTTCAGTTTAGATGGTATCGTAAAGGGTGGCAATCGAAAAAAGACTTGACATCGGTTCGCAGGCGCATTATCTAAGCGGTGTACTTCCCTTACCTCGATTCGCCGGAGAGATTACCGTGAAGAAGTTCCGCATCGCGTGTTGGACCGTCTTGGCCCTCCTATGCCTGGGTAACATTGCCGTCCTTGCCCGGGCCGACCGTGCGGCAGCCGGTCCGTCCGAGCCCTTACCGTCCAAGCCCTCACCCCCTGCCCCTCTCCCCGGGCACCATGTACCCATGGTCGTGGTCGCAGGAGAGGGGAGTACAAGCGCAACTCTTGGCAAAGGATCTTGCCGGCAAGCGGATCTTGGTCCTGGGTGACAGCATCACGCAGGGCGGAAGCTACGTGAGCTTCCTCGAATACTATCTCGACAAGCGGCATCCCGACGAGAAGTTCGATATCGTCAGCATCGGCCTGGCCAGCGAGACAACGTCCGGCCTCTCCGAACCGGGACACCCCTTTCCGCGGCCTTGTGTTCACGAGCGGCTGGGGCGGGCGCTGGCAAAGGTCAAACCGCAGGTGCTGCTGGCCTGCTACGGCATGAACGACGGCATCTACCATCCGCAGAGCCCCGAGCGGATGAAGGCCTTTCAAGACGGCGTCATGCGGCTGATCAAGACGGCCCAGGGGCATGGGGTCGGGCAGATTGTGTGGCTCACGCCGCCGGTCTTCGATGCCACCGCGTTTCATGGAAACGTGATGAAAGAAGGTGAAGCATGGAGCTGGTTTCGACCATACATCAAGTATGACGACGTACTGGCCGACTACGCCCGCTGGATCATGTCGTTGCGGATCCAAGGTGTTGCGACCGTCGATCTGCATACGGCGATGGCAACCGCCCTGGCCGAGCGACGGAAGGCCGATCCCGCCTATCGTTTCGCTGGCGATGGCGTTCATCCCGGCGACCTCGGCCACTTGATCATGGCGCAGGCGGTGCTCAAGGGCCTTGGCGAGAGGCTGCCGGACGGCAAGCCGGAAGACGAACTGAAACGGATCGAGGCCGACCCGCTATATCGACTCGTGCAGCAACATCGCACGCTGCGCTCGAACGACTGGTTGCCGTACGTCGGTTACACCCGCGACGGCACTTTCCGCCGCGATTCGATCGACGATACGGAGAAGAAAGCCAGCGAACTGCAGGAGAAGATCGATCGCTCGCGGCATCAGTCCCGGGGAATCTGACTATAGGTTCGGTATGCGGCGAGTAATTACTGTTTTCCAAGGTGAAGAAAAAAGCCGCTGCGCGGCAGAAGAAAACCGGCAATGAATTGCCGATTCCAAAGTGAAGAAAAGCGATAATGAATGACCGCACTCTAAAGGGGGTTGACATTGCGGTCAGGGCGGGTTATGACAGAGGTATCCTACCACGAGACGTTCCGCTCATGTCGAATCCCTCCCCGCCAAGGCTGCTGAAGTACGGCAGCACCCTGCTGCCGATGCTCTTGGCGATGATGGGCCTCTTGCTTGTGGTCCGCTGGGTCCGGTCCGGTCCCGCCGTACCGATCGTATGTCGTGTGCCGGGCCTCGATCAGGTCCCGGCCGATGCCTTGACCCCGGCCGCGGCCGCGGCGGCCGTGCGGCCGGAACCGGGCGAACCCGTTCCAGGTCCCGGCCGGCCTTCGGCGATCGCCGCCGCATGGCCGTGGTTCCGTGGCCCGGACCACGACGCGATCAACAAGGAAACGGTCCGGCTGGCGCGAACTTGGCCGGCCGCGGGCCCCAAGCGTCTATGGACTGTGCCGCTGGGCGACGGCTACGCGTCCGCGGCCGTCCGCGATGGACGCGTTTACGTGCTCGACCACGTTCACGATACGTCCAGCGATCTGCTCCGCAGCCTTTCCGCCGCGGACCGCGCCAGCTTGGCCCAAGCCCTGGTTGCCCCTCTCCCGAAGGGCCATGAGAGTATTGACGCGGCCCTGGCGCCGTTGTTTCCCGTCGGGGACCATACCGGCGGTTCGTCACGTCCCACCGTCTCGCAGTCGGACTACGACGCGCTGAAGCAGGCCATTATCGAACATTTGCTCCAGCACCATGACTTGCTGTTGCAATCTTTGCAAAGCGGCGCGATCGACGACATCGACCGATCGGCCGATACGCTCCGCTGCCTGTCGTTGGACGATGGCCGCGAGATCTGGCGGAACGGTTACCGCGTGCTCGTCGCCCAAAGCCATGGCATGTCGCGGACCATTCCCGCCGTGGTGGGCGATTTTGTCATTACGCTGGGACCGAAGTGCCAACTCGCCTGTTGGGACGCCGCAACCGGCAAGGCCCGCTGGCTGATCGACCTCGTGCTGGAACACGGCGCGACCGTGCCGCCGTGGTATGCCGGGCAATGTCCCTTCATCGATACGAAGACCGACCGGCTGATCATCGCCCCCGGCGGCAAGGCCCTCATATTGGCCGTCGATTACCGTACGGGCAAGGTCATCTGCCAAAGCCCCAATCCGCGGAAGTGGACGATGACCCACGTCTCGATCGTGCCGATGGAGTTCGCCGGCCGGCGGATGTACGTCTATTGCGGCAAGGGTGGCGTGGCCGGCATTGCGGCCGACACCGGCGAACTGCTCTGGGACAGCACCGAATGGCAGATCGCCATGGCCACCTGTCCCTCGCCCGTCGTGGTCGGCGAGGGGCGGATCTTCTTCTGCGGCGGTTACAACGCCGGCGGCCTCATGCTGCAACTCAGGCAAGAGGAGGGCCGCATCGTGCCGCAGACGCTCTTCCGCCTTGCCGCCCGGCAGTTCGGTTCCGAGCAACAGACGCCGGTCCTCTGGCAGCAACACATTTATGCCGTGCGGCAGAAAGACCAGCAACTCGTCTGCATGGATCTCGACGGCAAGGAACTCTGGAACAGCGGGCGGGAGAAGTTTGGCTCGGGCCCGTACCTGATTGCCGACGGACGGATTTACGTGCTCGACAACGACGGTGTGCTGTCCATGGCGGGGGCCTCGCCGGCGGGCTATCGTCGCCTTGCCCGGGCACAGGTGATTGAAGACGGTTCCTGCAGTTGGGGCCCGATGGCCCTGGTGGCGGGACGGCTCATCGTGCGCGACAGTACGCGCATGGTATGCGTCGACGTGGCGGAGCACTAATCATGGGACGAAGCAAGAACGTGACGATTGCCGGTTCCTTGGTCGCCGCCGCGATATTGATCGTCGTTGCGATCGTTGTCATCCGAATCGCGATCGAGCCTTCGGCCGATACGAAACCGGTAGCAACTTCCGGCGACGCAACCACCGAGGCCGACGAGGAAGCCGCCCTCAAGGCGGCCGAGCCGATCGATGCGGCGATGATCGGTTATCACGAAGCCGCCGGGTTCCCCGTCGACTTTCGCGAACCGCGGGCCTTGGCCGTCGATGCGGAATCGCAGATCTATGTCGGCGGTGACCGGGCCATCGGACGCTACTCGGGCGACGGCAAGAAACTTGCCGTGTTCGCGCTGCCAGGCGAACCGAGATGTCTGGCAGTCGGCGCTATCGAGCCTTCAAGTCGCGATCAACTATTGTACGTGGGGATGGAAAACCACGTCGAGGTTTACGTCCCCACGGGCACGCGGCTGGCGGTTTGGGCGTCCCGCGGTCCAGAGGCAATCTTCACTTCGATTACCACGACCGAACGCGAAGTCTGGGTGGCCGACGCGGGCAATCGCCTCGTCTGGCGATTCGATGCGGCGGGTCAATTGTTGGAACCGGTCGGCCAGCCCGATCCAGCGCAGCACCGCGCGGGGTTCCTGGTCACGAACCACTACTTCGACCTGGTTGCGGGAACCGATGACCTGGTGTATGTCGTCAATCCCCGCGCGCTGCGCGTAGAAGGCTACATGCATAACGGCGAGTATGAAACCGCCTGGGGTAAGGGGTCATCGAAGGTGGATGGCTTTTTCGGCTGTTGCAACCCGGCCCAGTTGGCCGTGCTGCCCGACGGTCGCTTCGTGACGGCCGAAAAAGGCCTACCGCGGGTGAAGGTCTATTCCCGCAGCGGCCGCTTCCAGACCGTTGTGGCCGGTCCGGCGCAGTTGAGCGACACGCCCGCTGACCTGGCCGCCGATCGCCGCGGTCGCGTATTGGTGCTCGACGCGGGGCACCCGGGAACCGGGTCGGCGGCGAAGGTCCGCATCTTCGAGAAGAATTCCAGCAACGAGGAGAAGCAATGAACCACGACGAATCGCCGATCACGCGCCGCGGTATGATGCTGCGCCGCCGCCCGCTTCACGGCCCTGGGCGGCATCGGCTCGCTTTCGGCCTGGCTATTCTACAAGCGATCGGCGACCGCCGCTTGCCCGAGTTCCAACGCCAATTGCAGCGAATGCAGCCAGGCTTCCGGTTGCCGCCTGCCGCAGGTCTGGCAACTCGATCCCAACAAGTGCGTGGCCTGCGGCCGTTGCCAGACGAACTGCGTGCTCGACCTGTCCGCCGTCAAGGCGGTGAACTGCTTCGCCCTCTGCGGCTACTGCGACAAGTGTACGGGCTTCTTCCCCGAAAACGACGACGTGTTGGAAACGGGCGCCGAGCACCAGCTCTGTCCCACCGGGGCCATTACCCGCACGTACATCGAAAAGAGGGCCAACGAGCGGTATTTCGAGTACACGATCGACGAGCGCCTGTGCATCGCCTGCGGCAAGTGCGTCAAAGGCTGCGAAGTGCAAAACGGTTCGCTATTCCTCCAAGTCCGCCATGACCGTTGTTTGAACTGCAACGAGTGCTCGATCGCCGTCGCGTGTCCCACGGAGGCCTTTCGTCGCGTGCCGGCCGCCTCGCCGCAATTGCTGAGTCGCGCGGCCCAGGCGGCAGAAAGGGCGCAGGCACACAAGCGAGTGCATGGCGAGAAGCCGCATGCATCGCCACCGTCTGCCGAGCACAATAAAGGGACCACGTGAAGCGTTTGACGCCACTACTGTTGTTCTTGCTGCTTTTCATCGCCGTGCAAACGCTGCGCGCGGCCGATCTGCATTCAACGCCCGATTTCACCAACCACCCGATTCCGCAAGCGCAAACACCTGTGCCGCGACCGTCGTGGCGAGAGTACGGTGATCTGGCATTTCTCACGTCGGCCTTGACGGCGGCCTCGTTCCTCGCGGTGAAACATCGCTCGCGAGCGGGCCTGTTCCTGCTCTCGATCGTCTCGCTGGCCTGGCTCGGGTTCTGGCGGAAAGGCTGCGTCTGCCCGATCGGCGCCATCCAGAACGTCACGCAGGCCGTCTTCGATAAGGATTACGCGGTGGGGGGACTGGTGATTGCCGTCTTCGCGCTGCCGCTGGTGTACACCCTCTTTTTCGGCCGGTCGTTCTGCGCCTCGGTTTGCCCGTTGGGGGCGGTGCAGGAACTTGTCGCCGTGCGGCCGGTGCAGGTGCCAACGTGGATCGATCAGGCCCTGGGACTGCTGGCCTACGTTTATCTTGGGGCAGCCGTGCTCTTCGCCGCGACGGGTTCCGCGTGGATCATCTGCCGCTACGACCCGTTCGTGGGCCTGTTCCGCCTCTCGTCCAGCGCCTCGATGCTGGCCCTCAGCGCGGCGTCCCTCGGCGTCGGGCTGTTCATCGGCCGGCCCTACTGCCGCTGGCTCTGTCCCTACGGGGCGATCCTGGCGCTGCTCTCGCGGGTCTCTTGGCGGCACCTGACGATCCCGCCCCAGCAGTGCGTGCAGTGCCGGCTGTGCGAAGACGCCTGCCCCTACGGGGCCATCCGCCGGCCGACCGTCGTGCCGTCGCCCGCCGAGCGAACGGCGGCCCGGCGGCGATTGATCGTCGTGCTCGGTGCGGCGCCGCTGCTGATCGCCGGCGGGGCGCTCTTGGGTTGGGCGATGCGGTCGTCGCTGGCCAGCCTGCATCCGACCGTCCAACTTGCCGGGCAGGTCCGGCTCGCACAATCCGGCCGGTCGCAGGCGCGGACCGACGCCACGGAGGCATTTCGCGCGACCGGCGAATCCATGGAGTCGCTCGGCGAGAGAGCGGACGCGGTCGTGGAGAAGTTCGCGTTCGGCGGGGCCCTGTTCGGCGGCTGGGTGGGCTTGGTTTTCGCCGCCAAGCTGGTGCAGCTTTCCGTGCGCCGCCGCCGCACCGATTACGAACCCGACCGTGGCGCTTGTGTCTCCTGCGGACGTTGCTTCTGGTACTGTCCCGAGGAGCACGCGCGGCAGGAGTTGATCCAAATCCAGCAGTAGGGTGGGCCGAGTGAAACGAGTCCCACCACGGAATCACCTCAAGACATGGTGGGACTCGTTTCACTCGGCCCACCCTACATACCAACGCAAACGATAGAACCATGCCTGAACAGTCTTCGACCCCCGATCTTGTCCCCTATCGCATGGCCGTGCGTACCGCCACGGTGGCCGCGATGTTCTCGATCATCGTTGCGGCACTGATGCTCTATGATTTCTTGCACCGGTCGATGAAGGATCCCGTCGCGATGAAGGAATCCTCTCAGACTTCGACACTGGATGTGCTGAAGGCGGCGCTGAAGGAGCAACCGGCCAACGACTCGATCAAAGAGGAAATCCGCAAACTCGACCGGGAGGAGCGCGAAGCGCACTTTCGACAGCAGGCATTTACGCTTTCGGGGGCTGTGCTCTTGTGCGGCGGGATCGTCGTCTCGTTGGCCGCTGCCAAGTGGGCCGTTACGCTGCGGCGGAAGCAACCGCAACCGCCGCCAGTCGCAGCGCAGCAGGACTGGGAGGCGACCTGGACTCCGGCCGCGCGGTGGACCGTCGCCGGACTGTTCGTCGTGCTCGCTGCGACGGCGGTCGGCTTGATCGTGCCGTTGCACGCCACGGTGGCGGAGAAGCCGGACGTGCAAGTGGCTGCTGCCACCGGCGGGGAAAAGGCGTCCGAAAAGAAGGCGGCAGAAACGACGGCGCCGGAAGGAAAGGCTGCAACGACTGCAACGACCGCGCCGGTCGCCGGCCCCATGAAAGCGGCGACCACCGCGCCGGTGGAAGAGATGCCGCCGCGAGAAAAGGTGCCGAAAAGGGAGAAGCCGGCAACGACGGAAACGCCGCCGAGAGAACGGAGGTTGCCGAGAGAAGAGTTGGCGATCAGAGAAGAAGCGCCAAGAGAGAAGACGGCGATAACCGAAAAGATGCCGGCGGCCCATGTCCCCGCGAAACCGAAAAACGACGCGCCCGCCCAAGTCGCCGGCATCTCCGAAGAAGAACTGGCTCGCGCCTGGCCTTGTTTCCGCGGCCGTGGCGGTTCCGGAATCTCGCCGTACACCAACGTGCCCGACGACTGGGACGGTCCGTCCGGCAAGAATATCGTTTGGAAGTCGCCCGTGCCGGTGCCAGGCAACAGCTCGCCGGTGGTCGTGGCCGGCCGCATCTTCTTCACGGGCGCCGATGAGAAGCAGCGGCAGGTCTTTTGTTACGAGGCGAAGACCGGGAAGTTACTCTGGCAGCGCGACGCGCCCTCCACGCCCGACAGCCGCAAACCTGTGAAGCTCAACGACGACACCGGCTATGCGGCCTGCACGATGGCCAGCGACGGCCGCTATGTGGCCGCGATCTTCGCCAACGGCGACCTGGCGGCCTACGATCTTGACGGCAAGCTCGCTTGGTCGCAGAGTCTTGGCATCCCCGAGAATCCCTACGGCCACGCCGCTTCGTTATCGATCTACAAGAACCTCTTGCTGGTGCCTTTCGACCAGGCGACGCCCAAGGCTGGCCGCTCGAAGTTGCTGGCGTTGGATATCGCTACCGGGCACACGGTGTGGGAGCAGGTCCGCGCCGTGCCAAGTTCCTGGACCACGCCGATCGTGGTCCGCGTGGCCGGGGCACCCGGTACTCCGGGTCGCGACCAGGTGGTGACGGCCGCCAGCCCGTGGATCATCGCCTACGATCCGGCCGGGGGCAAGGAGTTGTGGCGGGTCAAGGGTTCGCAGGCCGACGTGGCCCCGTCGCCGGTATTGGCCGGCAACGTGGTGATTGCGGCGGCCAACGATTCCGCGCCGGTGGTTGCCATCCGCGCCGACGGCAGCGGCGACGTCACCGCCAGCCACGTGCTCTGGAAGGGCGAAGACAACACGCCCGATATATGCAGTCCCTTGGCCACCGAGGAATTCGTCTTCCTACTCGCCTCGGAAGGCATGCTCACCTGCTACGACGCCAAGAAAGGCGACAAGCTCTGGGAGGAAGACCTCAACGATTTCAAGTGCAAGTCGTCGCCCAGTCTGGTGGGCGGGGCACCCGGTACTCCGGGTCGGCTCTATGTCTTCGGCGAGGCGGGCAAGTGCTGGATCCTCGCGCCTACGCGGGCCGGCGTGAAGCGGGTCCGGCAGACCGATCTCGGCGAGGGCTGCGTCACCTGCGCCGCTTTTCAGGACGGCCGGATGTATGTTCGCGGGAAGAAGAACCTGTTCTGTATTGGAACGAGGTAGGAATGAACGTATAATCAGGTCAGTTGGGACGCAACCCTACAGCCGACCTTTCCAGGGAGCAGCAGTTATGAAATTAGCAATCACGAAAACCTACCGGCAGAACCGGGAAAGGTTTCCTGCAAAGGATCTGAAACCGTACGATGGCCAGTGGGTAGCCTTCAGCGCCGACGGGCACCGCATCGTCGCCAGCGGCGACACCATCGGGCAACTTTCGGAGCGAGTCGGCGCTGCTTGCGAGGACATCCAAGAGGTCGTCCTAGAGAGGGTCGAACTCGAAGGCGGCGACATCCAACTCGGTGGGGCGGAACTGCTGTGATCCTCCGTTTTCCCCTTATGAAGTATTTCTACCGTGCCGGCCTTTTGGACTCGAATAGGTGAAACTCCACGGTGGTTGGGGAAGATTCTCCAGGCAGATATTCCAGAAAGAGACGAAAAGCCTGCCCGCTTTCCTGTCCTTCTTCAGCCGGGCCGTGTCGGGCCGATTTGCAACGCTCGTTCGCTTGGCTTTATTCTTGGCGGTGGACATCATACTTTGCTTATTGTGATTACGGTAACGATGCGGCGCGGCAAGCAGGTTATCGACCTCGATGTAGCCTTCGTATCGCGCTTGTTCGACCGGGATCCGCTTGCCTTCGTTGGCCTTTTCCGCCAGTTCAGCGAGACGTTTTGCCGGCGCATATCGGACTTGGTTACTCAACGTCTCCGGTGGCGTGTTGCAGCGTCAACAATACGCTCACCCCAACGCCCTGCGCGAGGCGATCCAGGACGTTGGACGGCAACGATTGCGTTCCCTCGAGGAAATCGCAAAGAAGGCTTGTGGCGATGCCTGCGTCCGAGGCAAGGCGTTTTAACGACCGTTGGCTTCCATGAATCGCGCGACGCAAGTGTCCGCAAAGCGTGTCCTCATCCGCAGCCTTTTTCATTCGAGCGTCGCGCTTGGCCAGTTCCGGCAACTCTTCATCGATCATCTCACGGTTGCGCTTCATCCGACAAAGCAGTTCGTGTGGGATACTAAGGTCACTCATTTCACAGGAAGTGGAAGTATGCCATCTTGAGCCACTCCCCAACAGGAGTGTATAACTTACGAAAGCAAAGGGCAAGTCCAGGTTTGATCGCGCAACGCCCCTAATCTTGGCGTGGATGCCGATCAATGTCAAGAACCGGCGGCAAATCGACAAAAATCGCGCCTCTTGGATCGCAGCATGGGCCGCTTGGAACCCCGAAGTGGGCGTCGGTTCACATGGCGGACCGTTATCCATCGTGTATGATAGAAAGAGTGTCATAACGTCGCAGGAGTTCCTTCCATGTCCCTTCCCCAATCTCAATTGCCGCCGGTCGTGCTGGCAGGCGGCCCATCGGCCGAGACGGACCGCCGCCGGCAGCGGCGCCTGCAATACTTGACCGACGCTAGTATCGCCCTGCTGCTCTTGCTGACCCTCGGCATCGTGTTCGTCACCGATCGCCGATCGCCCGGCGCGGACGCGCTGTATGCCCGCAATGCAAGCTCCGCGAGGCTGCTCTTTGATCCGCTGCACGTGCCAATTGCCGAGGTCCGCCAGAACCAACAGCGGAAGGAGTGGATCGGGGCCTACGGGGGAACGTTGGAATCGGAGGCGGCCGTCCGCCGCGGGCTGGATTGGCTCGCCCGGCACCAGGCGCAAGACGGCCACTGGGGGCCCGACGTGCTCCATGCGCGGCCCGAGGGCCGCTGCAAGAAAGGCGACGTCTGCCCCGTCGGCGGCAGCGAACACCGCATCGCCCTGACCGGGCTGGCCGTGCTGGCCTTCCAGGCCGGCGGGCATTACGATTTCAACGAGGCCGAATATTCCGGTTGCGTCCGCCATGGGCTCGATTGGCTGGTGCTCCACCAGCGGGCCGACGGTTGTTTGCTCGACCTCGAGCACGGCACGGGCAAGTGCAACATGTACGAGCACGGGATTGCCGCTTTCGCCCTGGCCGACGCCTGCGAAATGGCCGCGTCGCTCCAGCGCGAGCCTTTCGACCCCTATCGCCAGGCAACGCAGAATGCCGTGCAGTTCATCCACTATGCCCAGCACGACGACGGCGGCTGGCGGTACACCGAATGTCGCAACGAGCCGAGCGACGTTTCCGTCTCCGGCTGGCAGGTCCTGGCCTTGAAGGCCGCCCGTCGGGCCGGGGTCAGCGAAGCCAGCGAGGATTGCATCACCCGGATGGAAGCCTTCTTCAAGCTATGCGAAGACAATGTCTCCCCGCGGACGTTTTACCAGCCGCGCCACAACCTGCACACCGACGCTCCGACCGCGATCGGCATGCTCGTGCATCAGTTCATCCTCGAGCAGCCCGACTCGCCGTTGGTCGTCAACGGGGCGAAGTACCTGGCCGACGAGGCCGAATTGTCGTTCAAGCATGGCGACAAGCAGCCGAAAAAGAGGGGATTCATCACTATGCCGGGCGAGTGCTATACGTTTTATAATGGAACTCTGGCCATGTTCCAGGCGGGCGGTCAGGCTTGGAAGCGATGGAACAACATCGTTCGCGACGAACTGGTCGACCGGCAATGCGGCGAAGACGAAGGTTGCCGCCGCGGCAGTTGGGATCCGACCGACGCCTGGGGCCTCCAGGGCGGCCGGGTCTACAGTACGGCCCTGGCCGTGTTGACCCTCGAAGTTTATTATCGTTACCAGAGCGAACGTGCAAAAGTCTATCCGGAGAAACCGTAGGGTGTGGTCAAGCGCAGTGCAGACTCACCACAGAACGCCGGAAATTGGTGGGTCTGCGCTGCGCTTGACCCCACCCTACTTTAGATACCCATGTCCCTGCTTCGACTCGTTTACTATAGCGCCATGATCTCCGCCTGGGCCGCCTTCCTGGGCTGGGGCGTTTCGGAGATCGCCCGTTCCTATTTGGCCACCGATCCGCTAAGGACCTCGGCCACGGTCAGCGTGTTGTTGGACTTCGTGGGCATCGCGGTCACGTCAGGAACGATGGGAGCGGCGATCGGCCTCGGGCTGAACGTGCTGGGCGGCATGGCCAACGGCCGCTGGCGGCAACTCGCCCGCCGCGCGGGGCCGGGGCTCCTGGGCGGTTGCATCGGCGGTGTCGCTGGCGGCATGGTCGGGGCGGTGATGTTCTATTGCGGATTTTCCCGCGCAATCGGCTGGATAGTGTTTGGCTCGGGGGTCGGCGTTGTCGAGGGCATCTATGATCGTTCCTTGCGCAAGATCCGCAATGGCTTGATCGGCGGCGCGACGGGCGGCTTGATCGGCGCATTGCTCTTCGACGGGATCTGCATGCTCAAGCTGACGGACTCGGGCCGTTCCAGCCGGGCCGCGGCCTTCGTCATACTGGGGCTCATGATCGGTGCGGCCATCGGACTGGCGCACGTCGTCTTTCGCGTCGCTTGGCTGACCGTCGTCGACGGCTATCGTACCGGCCGCCAGTTGAATCTCACGCAGCCGGCCACCATCCTGGGTCGCGGCGATCACCTGCCGCTGCCCTTTCTTGGCCCGACGAACAAGGACCTGGAATCGGAGCATCTGACAATCCGCCGCATGCCCGACGGCAGCTACTCCCTGGAAGACAACCGCTCGAAGCTGGGCACGCGGTTGAACAGCCAACCGCTTGCGGCTCCGATGCCGTTGAAGGACGGCGACATCATCCGCCTGGGGACGAACTTGGTGCGTTTCAACGAGCGGCGGCGCCGCGGTCCAGAAGCGGCGCCGGTTGCCGCGACTGCCGTTTCACTGCCGCCTGCCCCGCCGCCACCACCGCCACCACCGTCGCCGCCGCCAGCCCCGAGTTCCGCCGACAAGGCGTTTGCCCCGACGGCCAGGCCATGGAATACCGTGCGGAAGCTGCCACCGCCGCCGCCAGCACCATCACCACCTTCTCAGTAGCAATATGGCGGGAATACCTTGAGAGAAAAATGTAAGAAGAAAAACAGCAGAAGAAGAACAGGAAGATCAGAACCACGAAACACACGAATGACACGAAAAAAGAGGGAGAAAGGGGAACACTAATTAACGCTAATAAACACTAATCCGGAGACGACGTTGGGCACCATGTACTCGCGGTCGTTGAGGCGGATTAATGAAAATTAGTGTTCCTACACTCTCTTTTTCCTTTCGTGTGTTTCGTGTCTTTCGTGGTTTTCCTTCCGACGTTTCTGTCAGCCATTTTTCTGTAAGATGAGGTGGACCCCGTTCTTTGTACCAGAGAACGGGCTGTATCTGTAAAGGGTTAAAGAGGCTGTTTGGGCCGTCTTTTCTTCGCCTTCGCCGCCCCCCCGGGGGGGCGGCGAAATTTTTTGCACTTTCGGGGGAGCCACCTCCGTCGCGTCATCGCCGCAATCGTACGTTGCGGACACTAATGTTCAGCGCGGAGCGTTCGTCCCACGCCTAGTGCTCCGCTTCGTTCGCTGCACCCCGTAAACCTCTGCCGGCGTGCGATTGTCCAAGCTCTGATGTCTGCGATCGTGGCAATAGAACTCGAAGTATTCACGTAGGCTCGTCTCTGCCTCCCAGACGTTCGCGTAGTCTTTCAAGTACACCTCCTCGTACTTCACCGTTCGCCACAAGCGTTCCACGAACACGTTGTCCAAAGCCCGACCGCGGCCATCCATGCTGATCGCCACACCGCGTGACTCCAGACAGCCCGTGAACGCCAGGCTGGTGAACTGCACTCCTTGATCCGTATTGAAAATCTCCGGCTCGCTTGTCACCAAGGCTTCCTCCAGGGCCGCGATGCAAAACGCTCCATCCAAGGTATTCGACAACCGCCACGACAACACATACCGGCTATACCAATCGATAATTGCAGTCAGATATACATAACCTCCCTGCAACGGGATATACGTGATATCGGTGCTCCAGACGTGATTCGGCCGCTCGATCTCCACATTCCGCAGCAAATACGGGTAAATCTTGTGTTCTGCACACCGCAACGTTGTCCTGGGCTTCGGGTAAATCGCCTCCAGACCCATGACCCGCATCAGCCGTTGCACTCGCTTGCGATTCACGTCGAACTCATCGGCAATGCGACGGCTGCCGAAATACGGCCGCTTCAAGTACAGCTCATCGATCCGTCGCATCAGCTTCAGGTTCACCGCCGTCTCGCCGGCCGGCTCGTAGTACCAACTCCCGCGGGCCAGGCCGAGCAGTTCGCACTGCCGTCGCAGACTCAACTCGCCATGCCCCGGCTCAACGCATGTCCGACGACTGTCAACTGAACTGGGCAGATTTTTTTTTCAACCACTCGACCTCCATCTTCAGGCGACCGATCTGCTCAAAAAGCTCCTCTTGATTGTTCTCCTCGGCACGCTGCTTGCGACGCCGATCCTCGAACAAGTCCGCGGCGCCCTCTAAGAGCCGCTGCTTCCAGGTCGAGATCTGCGTGGCATGCACGCCAAACTGACCCGCTAACTCGCCAAGCGTCTTGTCACCTTTGCAAGCCGCTAATGCGACGCGTGCCTTGAATGCCGCGCCGCGCCGACTCGCCACCGCCGCTGTCCTTGCGACCTTCACCTTCCTGGCCATTGTCCTGAACCTCCTCATCGGTTAAAATAAGAACCAACTTCCAACATAAATGTACTGGTTCAAATTTTGGGGTCCAGCTCAAGAGGACTGAGTTTGGACGCGTATCCGTCTTCTTTACAGCCTTCTTCTGGCCGGCACTTTCTTCATGGGCACCGGCAAGTCATTTCCGGCGCCGGGCAGCGGCGCAATTTCAATGGCGGGCTTGTCTAGTTCCAGGGCGATAATCGTGTCGAACGGCCGGTGGTTGGCCTTGGGCAGGGAAATCTCGATGCCGGCATCGGTCTGGACGACCTTGGCTTCGCCGCCGGTAACGGCCAGGCTCTTGACAACCTTGGCCGGGATGGGGGCCAATGTCAGGCTGTCGCCGCTCCAGGCGAGGACATGGACGTAGATCGTATTGCCTTTGCGCGTCGAGACCATCTGCTTGGTCGGCGTGTAAGGTCCACCGCGCGTGCCGTAGATCGTCTCGCCGTATTTCTTCATCCAGGCCCCCATTTCCTTGAGCCGCTCGACCTGCCGGTTTTCGATCTCGCCCGTGGGCATGGGGCCGACGTTGAACAACAAGTTGCCGTCGCCGCCGGCACAGTAGATCAGCGTTTGCAGGCACTGTTTGAGCGTCTTCAGTTCATCGTTGGGCTTCCACGCCCACTGCTGGCAGATCGTCATGCATGTCTCCCAGGGCCGGTCCATCTGGAACTTGCCAATCTGCTGCTCGGGCGTATCGTAATCGCCGCCGTCGCCGCTGCGGTTGTTGACGAGGATGTCGGGCTGGAGCTTGCGGACCATGTTGATCGTGGCGGCGCCGCGGCCATGGAACTCCTGCGGCACGTCGTTCCATAAGGTCAGCAGCGGACCGTAGCTCTTGACCAGCTCTTCGATCTGCCCCAGCAAGTAACGGTTGTAGGCGTCGATGTCCGACTTTGCCCGTTTCGTCCCTCCGCCCGGGCTGGTCCAGGGGAAATCGGGGTGGTGCCAATCGCAGACGGAGTAATAGGTGCCGAAAGCCATACCCTGCTTCTTGCAGGCCGCGGCCAACTCCTTGACCACGTCGCAATGGAAAGGCGTGTTCATGATGTTGTAGTCGGTGAGCTTCGTGTCCCAGAGACAGAACCCGTCGTGATGCTTGGTGGTGATCACGATGTACTTCATGCCGGCCGACTTGGCGATTGCGACCCACTGGTCGGCGTTGAATTTTTTCGGATTGAACTGCTTGTAGAGATTGTCGTACTCGGCGATGGGGATTTGAGCGCCGCGCGACCAGCCGATCTCGGTGCCCTTGAGACTCACCGGGCCCCAATGGATGAACATGCCGAAACGCATGTCTTGCCAGCGTTGGATCGCCGCGGGCTGGGCCGGCTGCCAGGCCGGGGGCTTTGCGGCTGGCTTGTCGGCCGCCGGGGCCGTTACGGCCAGCGCCGCCAAACGCAAGACGATGACGGAAGAAACGAAAAGTTTAGAAACTCGGTTGAACATGACGTGGGCCTTTTGCGCGCTAAGGTTAGGGGCACGACAAGGCTAGAATCTACCCAAATAGGACCATGTAGTCCATGGGCGCCGGTCCGAGGATGGTGCCAACGGAATCGCAGCACCCCATGTTTGAAATTCGCTTTACTTGTACGTGAAGGACGTCGATGCGGCCTTCCAACGGGCCGTGGCTGCGGGCGGTACGACGCAGATGCCCGTGCAGGACATGTTCTGGGGCGACCGCACCGGCACGCTCCAGGACCCGTTCGGTTACAGGTGGACCCTGGCCACGCACGTCGCCAACGTCTCGCCGGAAGAGATGGCCCGCGGCGCGGAAGCCATGTTTGCGGGCGCAGGAAAGGGCTGAGGATCGAACGCATAATCACTTCCGTGCCTTTGCGCGGGTGGCATGCCTTCACGCGGCCGTTAGAGACTTGGCACAGTCGGGAAAAGCCCAACCGGCCGCGGGTAGGCATGTTCGTTGCGCGGTTGGCATGCCTCACGTCACGCGCCTGGGCCGACATGCCCGGGCACCATGTACTCATGGTCGGCGGCCGGTTGCGATTGCCCTGATACCGCGACTTTTTGACGGCCGCGTGAGGCATGCCACCCTACTCGAGGCCCCGGTGTCCCCGTCTGGCTTGCTGGCCGGGCGACGCCGGCCTACAATCCTGCGAATGCCCCTTCTCCACATCGAACCCCTGCCCCGCCGCGCCAGCAAGCCCGAGATATTGGATTTCCTCGATCGCACCGGCGGGCTCGATCGAAAGCGGGTCGGCCGGATCGAATTTCGCGGCCCGGCGGCGGTGGTCGAAGTCCCCGACGGCTGGGAGGGCCGGCTGCTGAAGGCCCTGGACGGCCATAAGTTCGGCGATCGTCGCGTACGTGTGCGCATCGCCGCCAATCGCGCGACGACCTCCGGGCCGGAGGACCATTTTGCCCGGCTTGCCCGGCTTCTGGACGTGGAAAGCCGGGCCGAGGCCCAACGCGTGGCCCAGCAGGCCAGAAAACTATCGCCCGCCGAGGCCGAGAAGACCGGCAATAGCCTGATCGACCTGGTGGTTGCCGACGAAAACGCCGGCCTGGGTGGGCGCTGCCTCGTGCAACTCATTCGCCGCACCGGCGGGCAATTGCCGTGGACTCGCCTCAACGTCGGCAGCCCGGTGGTCTTTTCGCCGCACAAGGACCGTGCCGAGATTTCCTACCGCGGCGTGGTCTGTGAACACAGCGAGACATCGATCTCCGTCGCGATCGACAGCCTGCCGGACGAACTGAGCGAGCACGATACCTGGCGGATCGACATTGCTTTCGACGAGGTGGCCACGCAACGGCAGCGGGCCGCCTTGGAACAGGCCCGCGTGCTCCGCGGTGACCGGGCGGCGGTGCTTCGCGACGTGCTGCTCGGTCAACGGCAGCCGGAGTTCGGCGTCGATCCGGCCATCGGGGCGCTGGACAGCTCGCTGAATGAGGTGCAACTCGATGCCGTACAGTTCGCTTTGTCAGCCCGCGACGTGGGGCTGATCCACGGCCCGCCCGGCACCGGCAAGACGACGACCGTCGTGGAAGTCATCCGCCAGGCGATTCGCCGTGGCCGCAAGGTCCTGGCCTGCGCCCCGAGCAACTTGGCGGTCGATAACATTTTCGAGCGGCTGCTGAACTTCCGCGAGCGGGCCGTGCGGTTGGGGCATCCGGCACGGGTCTTGCCGGAACTCCGCGAGCATACGCTCGATCTTCTCGTCGAAAGGCATCGCGACGTGCGCTTGGCCCGCAAACTGGTCAAGCAGGCGATGAGTCTCTTTCGCGAAGCCGGCCGGCAGCGCAGGACCGCGCCGAAGCCGGGCGAGCGGAAGCAGCTTCGCGATGACGCCCGCTCGCTGCTGGCCGACGCGCGGAAGATGGAACAGCAGGCCGCGGAGGGTATTTTGGACTCGGCCGCCGTGATCTGCGCCACGACTACCGGCATCGACAGCCAACTGCTCGGCCCGCGGCGTTTCGATCTCGTGGTGATCGACGAGGCCTGCCAAAGCACGGAGCCGGGCTGCTGGATCCCGCTCTTGCGCGGCGATCGCCTGGTGCTGGCCGGCGATCATTGCCAACTGCCGCCCACGGTCGTCAGCCAGGAGGCAGTAGCCGAGGGGTTTGGTACGAGCCTCTTCGAACGGCTCGTGAATCACTATGGGCCCGACATCGCGCGGCGGCTGACCGTTCAATATCGCATGCACCAGGCGATCATGGATTTTTCATCGCGCGAACTTTACGACGGGCAGTTGGAGGCCCACGCCTCGGTCCGCGAGCATCGCCTTTGCGACCTGGCGGGCGTGGCGGCCTCACGGATTACAGAGTGGCCGCTGGAGTTCATCGACACCGCCGGGGCGGGCTACGACGAGGAACTGGAGCCCGACGGTGAGAGCCGCCTGAACCGGCAGGAGGCGGAACTGGTTGCTCGCAAGGTGCGGGAACTGGTCGATGCCGGCCTTGCGGCCCGCGACATCGCCGTGATCTCGCCCTACGGCGCCCAGGTTCGCCTGCTTCGCGAGCAATTGGACGTGCCGGGGCTGGAAATCGATAGCGTCGACGGCTTTCAGGGCCGCGAGAAGGAGGCCGTGGTCATCTCGCTCGTGCGGAGCAATCCCAAGGGCGAGATCGGCTTCCTGGGCGACATTCGCCGCATGAACGTCGCCATGACCCGTGCCCGGCGGAAGTTGCTTATGGTTGGCGACAGTGCCACGCTCGGCGGGCATCCGTTTTACACGCGGCTGCTGGAGTACTGCGAAGGATTGGGGGCCTATCGGACCGTGTGGGAGGAGTAGGTCTTCTTGAGACCTTCGTCCGCCTTGACCTTCTCGAATTTAGACGGCTGTCGGGGTGCCCAGCGGCGACAACTCGAACACTACCTTGCCCGCTTGGTCCCCCAACACCTGAGAGGCATCGAGGATTTCCAGGCCGACCAACTCGCCGTTCGGGCCGTAGTCGGCGGTGATATCCGGGGTCAGTTCCCGGCATTCCGCGGTCCCCGGTGCCACAGACCGGAATTCCAGATACAAGGCATCCACTTCAGCGTCGTATCGAATCTTCATTGCACCATCTCGCCTATACATAGGGCTGCGCTTCCTCTTCGTATTATACCATTCAGGCAAACGAACACTACCCGAACGCAATATTCAAGGACGCCATCGACAGCATTTTGCCGTTGCCAACCTTATCAATCGTCTTCGTCGTAATCATCCACGCGGGCCTTCCGCCAGCCTTCCTCCCAGGACTGATAGGCGTTGGCTTCCTCCTTCGGATCGTAGGGGTTGTCGGTAAGTTCTGCACCTTCCCAATAGGCATCGTAGCCGATATCGTAGGCTTCGTAGTTCATGGTGATCAACAACCCCCCTGCCCTGCCCGAAACGCCTTCCGCAGCACCGCCAAGCTCTTGGGAACGGCCGTTTGGGGACTTTCCTTATAGGGGGTGAAGAACTGGATTGTAACCAGAAACTGACTCGTTGTGCAACGTGCAGTAGGCCCACCCTTCGGGAACTCCACGCACTTTCCTCCCGTAAAGTTTCGCCAGGCAGAACGTCTTACGCCACCGGCCGGCCGCAGCGGCAAAAATCGCGGCGCGGCGACGAGATTCGAGTTGCTTATGCACCACCATGGCGCACAATTTCCCTGGAATGATGGCAATTGGAATTGATCATGGAACTGACCTGCCAAGAAAGGAGACCAGCGGGATGAGAAGGCTTTGGGTACTGATCCTCTTGCTGATGCCGGTGTTTGCCGGCGGTTGCAAGATGTGTTATTCGTGGCAACTGGGACGAGATCGAGGCCCTGAGCCGGCCCCGGGGACGTGTGCCCCAGCTTGCGGTTGTGCTGCACCCTGTGAACCATGCTGCCCATGTAACGGATCGTGAACGATGGTTGCCATCGTGCTTGCGCCGGAGACGATGGCTGATTCTCCCCAGGGCCGCCCCGACCAGAGGAATCTCTGCGGGGCGGCCCATTTTATTTGACCACCCGCAAGAATCCCAAGGTGGTCCGTCCTGCCGGGACGGACTAATATCCGTGGCCGCAGCGAAAACTTGAAGTTCTCCCGTGGAACGTCGCACGATACCCCAACCCGGCAGGACGGACCTACAATTCATGCATGACCGACCGCGATCCCGAAGTTGAAGTCCGCCCGCAGGAACAACTGCTCATCGACGCGCTGGACGCCTTTTCCCCTGACCGGGTGCTCTGCACTTCACAAGGCGTCGCCCAGTTGGCTGCCGCGGCCGCGCAGAAATTTTCGAACGCCGCCGTTTACTGCCACTACCTCGATCTTTATCAGGCCGAAAAGGCGCGGCGATTTAAGGGGAACGAGCTGCCAAATCTCACCCTTGGTTGCTCGTCGGACTTTCCACCGCAGTCGGTCGACCTCGTGGCACTGCCGTTCAATGCCCAAGGCGATGCGGAATTGACCCGGGAATTGTTGCAAGAGGCCCACCAGCGACTGAAAGCCGGCGGAGTCCTTGTGACAAGCACCGACAACCCGCACGACCGCTGGTTGCACGAGGAAATGCGGACGCTATTTGCCACGGTGACCCGTCGCGAGTCGTCGCAAGGCACGGTCTATCTTGCCCGACGAGACCGGCCGCTAAAGCGGGTCAGGAATTTCCGCTGCGAGTTCGTTTTTCGCGACCACGGCCGCATGATCCACGCCGTCAGCCGGCCCGGAGTCTTCTCGCATCGCGAAGTGGACCCGGGAGCAAGGCAGCTCATGGCCGCCATGGAGATTACAAGCGGAGATCGGGTCTTGGACATCGGCTGCGGCAGCGGCACGGTGTCGCTTGCCGCCGCCTTCCGGGCTGAGGGCGTGGGCATTGTCGCCGTCGATTCGCACGCCCGGGCCGTGGAGTGTACGGCCCTGGGTGCAAGCCGAAACGGGCTTGGCAATATCGCGGTCGAGCACAGCGCCTGCGGGCCTGGTGGGGATCCCCAGAGCTTTGACGTCGTCGTGGCAAATCCGCCGTATTATGCCGGCTTTCGCATCGCCCGCTTCTTCTTGGAGGCCGGTCATGCCGCCTTGCGCCCGGCGGCCGCATTTTCGTCGTCACCAAGCGGCCCGAGTGGTATGCCGAACACATGCCACAGTGGTTCGAAGATATTGCGATCGGGCCGTCGAAGGACTATTGGATTGCCCGCGGGCGGCGCCTGCGCGGCACAAGCAAAGTAGCAGGCACACTCCGAGTGCCGTCCGCCCCATGTATCCGACAACACTCCTCACAACATTTCATTTGCTGCGACGGCTCCTCGCACTTCGGGCTGACGGCACACCGACCATGCGTACATGGTGCCCGGTGCCTGCTACTTTGCTCAGGCGACGGTCTCATAGTCGACCTGGGCGGCGTGATGTTCGAAGTCGAGGCCCGCCTCCTGCAAGGCCTCATCGAATTCATCGCGAGTCACCCTCTGACCCTCCAGCGAGACCAACCCCCAAAAGACGGTATAGCCGCTGTTGACATGCAGGCCCATGCCGACCTGTCGCACGCGAAGGAGGGGATTGAGGCGTGCCATCAAATGTTTGAAGGCCAAGAACTCGCGATCGTCGCGCACGGAAAAGGCCTTGGGAACCTCGATCGTCGTCTCCATGACATCTCCCCGGTCAAAATCCAAAAAACCCACGCGAGAACCCTAGCTTGCCCACGAGTTCTTCCCAGTCGAATCTGGTTCTCCAGTAGGTTCTCGAATGGCAGATTAACCGACATTGTAACGCGCCCGGCGCGGGCGTCAATCCGGCCTCCATGCGGAACGGGCTATTTTATTGTGACCTAAACGCATCGTTTTGGTGACCATGCTACCGCGGTCCTGGGATGTCGCGCCGGCTGAAAATCAGCGTGGCGGCCACGTAGCAGGCCAACCCGATGCCCAGCAGCGTGAGATCGTATTGCAGGGCGGCGCGGCCGCCGTGATCCTGCATCAAAATCAGCTCTTGGGGCTCGAAAGGGCTCAAGAAACTCAGGCCGAAGAGCCACTTCCCAGGGGGCCACATCCGCGCGATCAACTTCAGGATCAGCGAAAAAATGTAGAACCCGCCGGCGATGCCGATTGTCCACCAGCGGTCGCGGCTCCAGGACGAGACCAAGGTCGTAATGGCCGTAAAGCAGAAGATCATGCAAAAGAGGTTGACGGTTCCCGGCAGAAACGCGGACGCGGGCACGGGCTGCTCGAAATGAACGCAGGCCAGTCCCAGGATCGTGCCCAATTCAACCGAGCCTGCCAGAAGCATCGATCCCGCCGCGGTCACCACGGCTGGCGCCACGAGCACGCTTACCCGCCAGACGGGCAATGAGAGGATCAAATCCATCGTCCCCCGGGCGATTTCGCCGCTAACCGAGTCCGATCCGCGGCCGAGTGCCCAGCCGACGCAAACCAAGATCGTTACCAGGTGGACGTAAAGGATGCTCAATTGCCCGATTGGCGTGGCGAGCATATCCAGCGGCACGCCCACCATCGACTGCACGAAACCTGGCAGCCACTTGAGGATGATCCCCATTCCGCCTACGGGAAAGCGGCTCATCAGCCACACGAAAAGCCAGGAGAACAACGTCAATAACAGCACGGAGGCGAGCAATTGCCGCCATGCCTCGGTCAGGGCTTTCATCCAAAGTGCGCGATTCATGGTCCTCTGGATTATCTTACCGCCGCAAGTTACCATTGAAAAGGAGAACGGAATTCATGCCGTTTTTCTGAAAAAGAAGGCAACGGAATGAATTCCGTTCACAAGCCCGAAGGAGATTATCCTTATGAGCCCGACGCTGACGTGCCTTGCACTGGCCCTCGTGGGCGTGGACCTTGGCTACCGACCTGCATCCAATGGTGGGACGGACTTCGTCATTCACATCAACCCTGCGACGCTGCAAGCCTTACGGCCCGGCCAGACCTGCGACATCGACGTGCCGCGCGACGCTCGGGAGATGCGGCCGATCCATTTTAGCCTTACGCCGGGGAATGAGAAATTGCCGGGCGAGGTGTCGGTCGCCTCATTATTGCCCCCCACGGCGGCGACGACCATGGCTGCCAGCCCGGTGACGTTGGCGACGGCCGCGGCGCCCCTTTCCTCGTCGGGCGGAGGGCCGGTGAGCATTCCACCGCCAACGGGCTTTGCCCCGCCGCCCAGGGAACCGCAAAATATTCCGCCCACCTATGCCGTCTCACCGAGGTCAGCCGTGGCACATGGAGGGCCGCTGCTGAATCCAAGTAATCCGGTGCCATCGCCATCGGCCGGTTCAAGGATTGGCCGCCTGGCGCCGGTCGGCGCCGAGGATGGCACCCCGGGCCAGATTGATCGGCCATGGCTTGGCGTGTGTCTGCTGGTGATTGCCCTCTTGGCATCGAATGTCTATGTCTTCTGGCTCTTCTTGGACGCCCGGCAGCGATTTCGTGGTCTGCTTGTGCGGACTTTTTCTTTGGGGCAACCGGCCACCGAGGCGTAGGGCGGTCCATTGTCTTATGTCAGGCATTCCGACCTGGCATGGACAGGGACAAGCTGGAAAGCCAGATGCACGACAATGGCTTTCCTGCTTTACCGACATTTTCAGACTTTTCCGGTGCTTATTGTTCTCAAACCCCGCATGCGGTAAAATCGGGCTTTTCCCGGCTAGCGTTTCTCCCCGAGGGGTTTGCCAGCGATGCCAAGGATTTTCGACAACATCGACAACTCCTTTCTCCCCGCCCTCCGTGACACCCTGGCCGTTTCTGACTGCGCCGACTTCTGCGTCGGCTATTTCAACCTCCGGGGGTGGAAAGCCATCGACCAGTTCATCGAGCGCCTGGTCGGGCGGGGACGCAAATTGCTGCCGTCTCCTGGTCGGGATGCAGCGGCTTCCCCAGGAAGACCTCCGCGAGGCCCTAAGCGTCGTAAAAACTGCCAATGCGATCGACAACCAGACCGCGCTGCGGCTGAAGAAAAAGCTCGCGGCAGACTTTCGCGATCAACTCATGTACGGCGCCCCAACGAACGACGATGAGGCTGGCCTGCGCCGGCTGGCCGCGCAACTTCGCGCCAAGAAGGTCGTCGTGAAGTTGTTCGTCCGCCACCCCTTGCACGCAAAACTCTACCTGCTCTTCCGGCCCGACCCGATCAGTCCCAAGGTCGGCTACCTGGGCAGCAGCAACCTGACCTTCGCCGGATTGTCGCATCAAGGCGAACTCAATATCGACGTCCTCGACCAGGACGCCTGCCAGAAACTTGGCCAATGGTTCGAGGACCGCTGGGACGATCGCTTCTGCTGGGACATTTCCATGGAGCTGATCGAGATCATCGAAGAAAGCTGGGCCCGGCCGCTGGCGCCGCCACCGTACCATATCTATCTGAAGATCGCCTACCACCTCTCCCAAGAGGCCCGCGCCGGCCTCACCCAGTTCCAACTCCCCCGCGAATTCGCCGACACGCTCTTCGAGTTCCAAGTCGCGGCGGTGAAGATTGCCGCCCATCACCTGAACAAACGCCGCGGCGTCTTGATCGGCGACGTGGTTGGGCTGGGCAAGACCCTGATGGCGACCGCCGTTGCGCGAATTTTCGAGGATCGATCACGACCTGGAAACGCTCATCATCTGCCCAAAGAATCTCGTGCCGATGTGGAGGGATTATCGCCGGAAGTACAAATTGCGCGGCGAAGTTCTCTCGATCAGCCAGGCAATTGCCGAGCTTCCCAAGCTCCCTCGCTACCGGCTGATTCTCATCGACGAAAGCCATAACCTGCGAAATCGCGAAGGCAAACGCTACCGCGCAATCCAGGAATACGTCCGCAAGAACGAGAGCCGGGTCATCTTGCTGACCGCGACCCCTTACAACAAGACCTATATCGACCTTTCGAACCAGCTTCGGCTTTTTGTCCCCGAGGAGGCGGATGTGGGAGTCCGGCCGGAAAACTATCTCCGCGAGATTGGGGAAACCGAGTTCATTCGCCGCCACCAATGTTCCGTCCGCTCCCTCGCCGCGTTCGAGAAGAGCGCAGTATGCCGACGATTGGCGGGAGTTGATGCGATTGTATCTCGTCCGCCGCACGCGGAGCTTCATCCAGGACAATTATGCGGAAACGGACCCGGCCAGCGGCCGCAAGTTCCTCACCTTCCCGGACGGACGCAAGTCCTACTTTCCCACCCGCTGCCCCAAGACGATCAAGTTCAAGATCGACGACAAGGACCCCAACGACCAATACGCACGGCTCTATTCCACGCCGGTCGTCGCCGCCATCGAGTCGCTGACCCTGCCCCGCTACGGCCTGGGAAACTACGTCCACCAGCGCCCCGACGAGCCGCCGACCGCCGCCCAGGCCAAGATCATCAATGACCTGTCCCGTGCCGGGAAACGGCTGATGGGCTTCTGCCGCACGAATCTCTTCAAGCGGCTGGAGAGCAGCGGGCAGGCCTTCCTGCAGTCGGTCGAGCGCCACATTTTGCGCAACTACGTTTATCTGCACGCCCTGGAAAACGGCCAACTCGTACCGATCGGCACTCAGGACGCGAGTTCGCTGGATGCCCGCTTCACCGATGCCGATGCCGACTACGACCTGTTCGCATCGGAAGATGACGATGAAAACGGCGGCGCCAGCGCGGCGCTCGGAATCCCCTTCACACCGCAGCGGACTTCCAGGAGCAGGCCGCGCTGATTTACGCCCAATATGAAGGACCGCTGAGAACCCGCTTCCGCTGGCTGCCTGCCGGTTTTTTCACCCCACAATTGGTCGAACACCTCCGGCATGATGTCGAGATCCTGCTCGGCGTGCTCAATCTGTGCGGCGATTGGTCGCCAAACCGCGACGCCAAATTGGCCAAGCTCCTCGACCTGATCGAGGCAGGCATCCCCACGAGAAGATCATCATTTTCACCCAGTTCGCCGACACCGTGCAATATGTTGCCCAGCAGCTTCAGTCGCGCGGCGTGGGCAAGTTCGCCGCCGTCACCGGCGACACGGACAATCCGACGCAAGTCGCCTGGCGCTTCAGCCCGGAATCGAACGACAAGCGGGCGGAAATCGCACCCAGGCGGAAGTCAACGTCCTGATCGCCACCGACGTGCTCTCCGAAGGCCAGAACCTCCAGGACGGGGCAATTGTCGTCAATTTCGACCTCCCCTGGGCGATCATCCGCCTGGTGCAGCGGGCCGGCCGCGTCGATCGTATCGGCCAGAAATCAGACAGAATACTCTGTTACTCGTTCCTGCCCGCGGACGGCGTTGAGCGGATCATCCAGCTTCGCGCCCGCGTCCGCAAGCGGCTGCGGGAGAATGCGGAGGTCGTCGGGACGGATGAGGCGTTCTTCGAGGACGACGCCGACGAGCAGGCCGTGCGCGACTTGTTCACGGAGAAGGCCGGCATCATGGACGGCGAGGCCGACACGGAAGTCGATCTCGGCTCTTTCGCCTTCCAAATCTGGAAGAACGCCATCGACCGCGACCCGCCGCTGCAAAAAATTATTGCCGACCTGCCCAACGTCGTCTATGCCACCAAGCCATACAGGGCAACCCCGGGGCAGCCGGAAGGCGTTCTCACTTACGTCCGCACGGCCGAGGGGAACGATGCCCTGGCCTGGCTCGACAAGTCGGGCGGCGCGGTCACCGAATCGCAGTTCGCTGTCCTCAAAGCAGCCGCATGTGAACCGGAGACCCCCTCTTTGGCCCGTCATCCGAACCACCACGAACTTGTCCGTGAGGCGGTGAAGCTGATTGCCGCGGAAGAGAAAAGTGTGGGTGGTCAACTCGGGCGGCCCTCGGGGGCACGTTTCCGAACCTACGAGCGCCTCAAGCGCTATGCCGATGAAATCAAGGGCACCCTGTTTGACACCGCCCAACTTCATCGGGCCATTGAAGAGATTTATAATTATCCCTTGCGGCAGGTGGCCATCGATACGCTCAACCGGCAACTCCGCAGCGGCATCGGTGACGAGGATCTGGCCTCTCGCGTCATGGAACTTCGCGAAGAAGGCCGCTTGTGCATCATCAACGAAGAGGACGAGTCGCAGGAGCCGCGGGTGATTTGCTCGATGGGACTTCGGGCGGAAGGATAACGAATATGTCCCAAAAAAGAAGCGGCCAGGGACTACGTCCTGAGTCGGTAAGGACCGGCCCGTTCTGGTCGCTAATTGAAGTGTAGCTGAACCTAGAACCCAGTCAAGACCCGTTTTCAGGACCCCATCCGGCTTGCCGGTATGGTGAACAAGGTTGAACTGCTAAAGGCACATGACCCGCGAAAGCAAGGCCCCATCCAGCTTGCCTGGATGGTGAATAAGGTTGAACCGCTAAGGCACACGACCCGCGAAAGCAAGACCCCATCCAGCTTGCCTGGATGGTGAATAAGGTTGAACCGCTAAGAGAACGGCTATGTCCCTTGATCCGCTTTACCGTAGCGAGAACCTGCGTCCGGCGTTCCAGCTTCGATACTCCTGGACGGGTTGGTTGAAATCTGCATGGCCGAACATGCCCGATGCTGGCGTTCTCGATACGGTCGATCCGCTTTGGGAGCAAGATGGTATGCGGCGTCTGGAACAGTTCTGGGCCGACGACCACCTCCAAGCCACCTTCAGCGCAAAACCCGAAGTCTCGCCGGTGCTGCTTGCTGCGCGTGCCAAAGGTCGTCTCCAATACTCTCAGAATAACTTGGCGTTTGTGATGGGGCAGATCCCCATTTGGCAGGAAGGATTTTACGCGGGGACCTTTAGCGAATATGATATGGGCGCAATCCGTCGCAGCGCAGCCTTAGCCGGAACAACCTGACTCACCATCCATGCAAGCTGGATGGGGTCCGGGAGAGGCGGACTTGGGACCTTAGCTGGCCAACCTGATTCACCATCCAGGCAAGCTGGATGGGGTCTCGGGAGTGGCGGACTTGCGACCTTAGCTGGCCAACCTGATTCACCATCCAGACAAGCTGGATGGGGTCGCAGAAGGACCAACGCGCAAAAACGACAACTTCTGCCCCGGCAACCGGGAATACCAACCATGACCCTCAGCATCCCCAAAGTCCGTCAGTACCTCAAGGTCTTCGACTTCGACGCGCTCTTCATCGAAGAGTTGGGCTGGGACCGGCACGCCGCCGACCTGGAACTGGGCATCGGCGGCGAGCGCTACAAACTCCGGGGCTTCGCCGAAAAACGCGGCGTCCAGGTCTTCGAATGCCTGGCCGAAACGGCCGACAAAATGCCCGACTTCAAGACCCAGCGCAAGATCGAAACCCAATTGCGCCGGGCGGCCCGCGAGCACCTGGTGATCTACACCGACGCCACCCGGACCAAGCAGGTCTGGAAACCGGTCGATTGGCGCGGACATGAATTCTACCCGGCGCACCAGTCGGGCGATTCGCTGATCGAGAAACTCCAGGCCATCCAGATCCCCTTGGACGAGGAAGAGGCCCTCGATTTGCTGGGGACCGTCCATAAACTCCGCGATGCGTTCGACCGCGACCGCATCACCAAGAAGTTCTACGACTACTTCCAGAAGGAACAAAAGGCCTTCCTGGGGTTCATCGAGGGGGTCCAGGAACAGGCCGACCGCGAGTGGTACGCCTCGCTGATGCTCAATCGGCTGATGTTCGTCTATTTCATCCAGAGGAAAGGCTTCCTCGACCGCGACAAGGACTACCTGCGGAACCGCCTGCGCCTGGTCCAACTGCGCAAGGGCAAGGGCAAGTTTCATACGTTCTACCGTTATTTCCTCCTCGCGCTTTTCCACCAGGGGTTCTCGACGCAGCCCGACGAGCGGGAGCTTGACGCCGGCCTCAAGGACCTGCTGGGCGACGTGCCGTACGTCAACGGCGGTCTGTTCGACGTCCACGAACTGGAAAAGGACAATCCCAAGATCGACATCCCCGACGAGGCCTTCGAGCGGATCTTCGGCTTCTTCGATCAATACGAGTGGACCCTCGACACCCGCCCCTTGCGCAACGACAAGGAAATCAACCCCGACGTGCTGGGCTACATCTTCGAAAAATACATCAACCAGAAGCAGATGGGGGCCTACTACACCAAGGAGGACATCACCGACTACATCGGCCGGAACACGATCATTCCCTACCTCTTCGACGAGGCCCGGAAGAACTGTGCCGTGGCCTTTCAGCCCGGTTCGGCATTGTGGCGGCTTCTCCAGGAGACCCCGGATCGCTATATCTATCCGGCCGTCCGCAAGGGCGTGATCGAGGAAAAGGGTCAGATCGTCCCGATTCCCGCTGAAATCGAGCAAGGAATCGAGGACGTGGCGAAGCGCGACGGCTGGAATCGCCCGGCAAGCGCCGAATATGCCCTGCCTACGGAAACGTGGCGGGAATATGTCGCCCGCCGCCAGCGCTGCCTGGAGGTTCGCGAAAAACTTGCCGGCGGCGGCATCGCGCAAATCAACGACCTGATAACCTTGAATCTCGACATCCGCCGTTTTGCCGAAGACGCCATCCTCTCCTCGGAAGGCCCCGAACTTCTGCGGGCCTTTTATCACGCCATCACCGGCATTACGGTCCTCGACCCGACGTGCGGCTCGGGGGCGTTCTTGTTTGCCGCGCTCAATATCCTGGAACCGCTCTACGAAGCCTGCCTCGACCGCATGCAGACCTTCGTGGAGGACTTGGCGCAAGGCTCCCCTCGCCCGTACTCGGGAGAGGGCGGGCACCATGTACCCATGGTCGGGGTGAGGGCGGTGCGGCATTCGCCCAAGAAGTTCGAGGATTTTCGCGGCGTTCTTGAAGAAGTCGCTCGCCACCCGAATGCCGCCTACTTCGTCCTAAAATCCATCATCGTCAGGAATCTCTATGGCGTCGACATCATGGAGGAAGCGGTCGAAATCTGCAAGCTGCGGCTTTTCCTGAAGCTGGTCTCTCAAGTCGACAACGTCCGCCAATTGGAACCTCTCCCCGACATTGACTTCAACATTCGGCCGGGCAATACCTTGGTCGGCTTCGCAACGCTGGACGACGTGAAGCGGACGGTCCTTGGGAAGCTTGCCGACGACGAGCTCAGGGCCCAAGTCGAGCGCATCGTCGAGGAGGCGGAAATCGTCGATCGCGCCTTCCAGCAGTTCCATGAGATGCAGACCAAGCATGGCATGAACGCCTGTGAGTTTGCCGGGCAAAAACAGGAGCTTCGCAGGCGGTTGGACTCGCTTACCAACGAACTTGACGGCTACACCGCCGGCGAATACGGCATTGCGATGAAAGAGCTTGCAAACTGGCGGCTGGGCCACGCACCATTTCATTGGTTCGCCGAGTTCTTTGGCATTATGAATGGCAAAGGAGGGTTCGATGTGATTATCGGCAACCCGCCATACGTCGAATACCATACGGTTCGAGAGCAATACCGGATAATCGGCTTTGATACCGAAGCATGCGGAAATCTCTACGCTAACGTCCTGGAACGGTGTTTTCGGATTGCACGCGAAGATGCCCGGATTGGCATGATCGTTCAGCTATCGGCGATTTGCACCGACCGTATGGCTCCCTTGCAACAGCGATACCTGAGGGGTTCCAAAAACATTTGGGCAGCGTGCTTCGATGACCGACCGGGAAAGTTGTTTGACGGACTGGAACACATTCGCGCGGTGATAGTGCTGAGCCAGCACGGGGCCGTTTCTGGTCCTGTCGTTCGAACAACAAACCTCATGCGATGGCATACGGAGATACGCCCCACACTCTTCGCACTGCTGGAGTTTGGAGACGTTTCTTCACTTTGCATGAACGGTACTTTCCCGAAGGCCGGCAATACCTTTCTTCGAACAGTTCTCGAAAAAATCCGGTCAGAGACTTCCTGTATTGAAAAGATTTACGATCCTCGGTCACGCCATATCGTCCACTATTATCGAAGCCCGCTGTACTGGATCAGGGGCATGGATTTCCTGCCCTACTTTCGCTCCGCAACCGCCAAGCGTTCCGTTCATCACTTCAAGGACTTCCCGCTATTGGATCGCAACCTCGTGCCCGTGGCAGGGAGTGTGATAAACAGCAGCCTCTTTTACATGTGGTTCATCGTGATTGGCAATGGACGCAACGTGGCATTGCGCGATATTACGACCTTTCCCGCTCCCACGAGCCTTTCTTGGGGAGGACAAGAGTATAGTATTCTCCCCCTTGTTTTCCCGCCTCATGGACAGTTACAAGGCAAATTCCATCCGCCGAAGACGAAAGGACGGGGTTGAATTCCAGGAGTTCTGCCCAGGAAAATCGAAAGCAGAAATGGACGACATTGACCGCGCCCTCGCCGTTTTTTATTCATTAACGGACGGCGAATTAGACTACGTTATCAACTACGACATCAAATACCGTTTAGGCCAAGACGACGAGGAGGACGACGAATGACGCCGATCAACCCCAGTTCGATGCAGGACCGGACGCGCCGGATCCTGGGAGATTTGGAGGCCGTCCGCGAGAACCTGCTCGCGCTTTCTGACGACATCTGGCTTTCGATCGACCACAATGATTCCGAAGCCCTGGAGGAAGGCGTGCAGTTCAAGCGGACTTACAACGAGAAAATGGCCGCCTTCGATCACTTGGCCTCCGAACTCTCCGCCATGGTTCAGCAGTACACGAGCGTCCGCTTGGAAGCCGAGGAACAATCCGGGCAGGGTGAGCAGAACGAGCGAATCGTTCGGGAGTTGAATCGCGAGCAACCGCATTCCGTCGATGAGGACTTCACCTACAAACGTCCCCACGGCTTCATTCTCGACGGCCAGGGGACGACGGGCATCACGACCTGGCGACGGCTTTTCGAGTTGGTCTGCCAGCAGTTGCTTCGCCGCGACCCCGACCGTTTTCGGGCCCTGCCGGATAATACCAGTTTTATTTCCAACCGGGGACACCGCGGCTTCAGCCGCAACCGCGACGAACTCCGATCGGCCGGGGAGATTGGTGAAGGTATTTTTGCGGAAGTTCACGGATCGGCGAACAGTTTACGCGATTCGCTGCGTCAATTGTTGGCTGCCTTTGATATCCCCGTAACCGAGCTTCGGCTTTTCCTTCGCGAAGACCGGGATGCCGCCAGGGACCGGGAAGGGGCGTAGAAACGACCGAAAGCCATGAATCTCGCTGTAACCCAACTGGAGATGACGGCCGGCGGCGCCTGGACGATTGGGAATCAGGAGATTCTCCGCCGTCCGCTGCTGGGGTTCTTTGCCTCGACGCGTTGCCCGGGCGACGTGATTCTGCGGATTTACGATACCGCGAGAAAACTTCGGGACGAGGGAATCCCGGTCGTAAGCGGATTCCACACGCCCATGGAAAAAGAGTGTCTCGCCCTGCTCCTGCGGGGCACCCAGCCGATTGTGATTTGCCCGGCCCGGAGTCTGCATCGCATGCGTATTCCATCGCCCTGGCGGCCGGCGATCGATGCCGGTCGCCTGCTCTTGCTCTCCCCGTTCGCGGAGCGACACCGCCGTATCACCGCGGAACTTGCCGGGCTGCGCAATCAATTCGTAGCGGAAACGGCCGCCGAGATTTTCATCGCCCACGCCGCGCCCGGCAGCAAGACCGAGGGCTTTTGCCGGGAATTGATCGCCGCCGGCAAACGCATCCGCACGTTCGACGTTCCCGGAAATGCGGGGCTTGTGGCCCTGGGCGCACGGCCGTTGAAGCCGGATGCAGCGTTGGCCGCAATTTCCAAGCTGGGCTGTCCAGAGTCGCCTGAGCACGGAACGTAGGAAATGACGATCGAAGGCAATGAGCATGAACGCGCGTGACCGTCCATCAGCTCCAACGATCCGTCCGCAAGCTCGCAGGCGAGGTGCTTAACCAGCTTCGTGGACTACGTTGCACGGCTTAAGCTTCTGGCGATTTTCTTCCTCGCATTGGAAGAACATTCGCATCAGTTGATCCATGGCACAAGATTGAATAAAGGCTCCGCTCAACCAACGAGAGACGGTCTCCGGGGCCACGCGAATCCGTTCGGCAAATGTCTTCTGCATCAGGCCGAGTGCCGTGAGTTGGTCCCGGATTTGCTGCGGGGACAGGAGATTCAAACGCGTGCGCAAGGCCTGCGAGATTTCGTCGTGCGATGCCGCGTCAAAAAAAACTTCACCGCAAGCATTGCACTTCTTGACCTGGAGGCGGGGAACGGGAAGCCTGTATAGGCGACCATCGTGTTTGATTTCGGCTTCATGCGGGATCGTTACTGAGAGAAGTTCCCCCTGGCCACAAACGGGACACGGGCAGTCAAATCGCTTGTCGTAAGCATCAGTGGACTTGTTCATACGAGGCATGTTGTTGCCTCCGCGAGCGGACAACCCGATCCAAGAAGTTTCGGACAATATCTAAGCATATTCCGTCACTTGATATATGTCAAGTCGGCATACTGCAACCATATCAATGAAAAAAACAGCCGCGATAACCGGCATTGACTATAGTGACCTTACACGACCTGGTCTAGTCAAAAGGGAACAGCGCGGGCGGGAACGCGCCGGTCCTACGACCCCTGGAGCTCGCACGGCAGCCGGATGCACATTTCCAGGGCGTCGGGGCCGTCGTCATGCTCGGCCAGCGGGAAATCCATGAGCTGATCGACCAGCAGGCGGCAGCCGGGCGAATCGGCCTTGAAGCGCAATTCCCGGTTGATCACGTACTGGCTCAGCCGCCGGATGCGGGCGATCTTGGGCACGCCCTCGGTCATCATCTTCCACAGCGGCCAGCGCGTGTCGAACTGCTCGCCGCACTGCCGAAGGAACTCATGCACCAGCAACTCCTGGAACTGCTCGGCCTCGATGCCGACGAAATCGGGCCGCTTCTCGTCGCAAAAAACCACCGTCTTGCGGACGATCTGGTCCAGGGGAATCCGCTCCACAATCGCGTCCACGTAGAGCAGATTGTTCTCGCCGAAGCCTATGAAGACGATCGCCGAATAGTCGCCCGGCTTGTCGCTGCGGCCCTTGCTGGCATCGACACAGACCACCCCCAGGTCAAATTTCTTCGGCCATTTCTCCGGCGGGACCCAGATCCAGTCGCCGAACAGTTCGGGGGCCCACTCGGCCGCCGAGGCCTCGGCCGGATCCTGCTGGTACAGGGCCGCATAGGCGCGGGGGTCCTGCCGGCGAATGATTTCCAGGTCGGCCGCCGATTTGAAGGCAGGCCAAAGCGGTTCGCCCGGCTTGCGGTCGTCGCACGGGTCGGCTGGCCCTTCCCCGCGGACCGCCGGCAGGCAGAGAATCTCCCACTGGTCGGCCGAACGGTCGGCCATCTTTCGCAAAAGCCGGCCGGCCAGGTCGTCGCGGTGCCAGCGGGTGTGGGTGAGCACGATCCAGGCATGCGCCGAGAGCCGCGGGTAGAGGTCGTGCGTGTACCACTCCCAGACCCGCTGGCGTATGACCGGGCTGTCGGCGTCCTCGTGCTTGCCGAACGGGTCGTCGACAATCGCGCCGTCGGCCGGATTGCCCGCGATCGAATTGCCCACTCCGGCCGAGCGCAGGCTGCCGCGGTGGCCGACGATTTCGAAAAAGCCCTTCGTGCGGCGGGCCCGCATCCTGGGACCGGAACCCTTCACCCCGACCATGGGTACATGGCGCCCGCCCTCTCCCAAAGGGCGAGGGGAGCGATACGCCCTCACCCCGACCATGGGTACACGGTGCCCGCCCTCTCCCAAAGGGCGAGGGGAGCCGTTGAGCCCCTCGCCGGAAAAGAGAGGGGAGTTGGCGAGCCGCGTCTTGGAAAAGACCCGCGCATAGGCGTCGCCGGCCATGATCCGCTGCACGTCGCGGTTCATACTTACGGCCAGGTCGTAGGTGTGGCTGGCGCAAATCAGCCGCAAGTCGGGATTGCGGCCCAACACGAAGGCCGGAAAGCGGCGCGAGACCAGTTCGCTCTTGCCGTGCTGGGGCGGCATGAAGACCATCAGCCGCGGGCAGAGGCCCGCGGCCACGCGGTCCAGCCTCTTGGCCAACTCCTCATGATGCCAGTTGATCGCGTAGTCCGGCTTGCTGTAGGTCGTAAACGCCAGCAGGTTCTGCCGCGCTTCGCCCTGCAGAAGCGTCTCATTTCGATGAAAACCTGAATGTCGGTCATGGTTTAGTGGAACGGTTCCAACCTCCTCAAAACGCACAATTTCTGGGGTCCGTGTAGCGATCGTATTTGTGTTTTCTCGCGGCCCGCTCGCGCATCCGAGCCCTATATTGTTCCGCCGCAGTGAGCGGCGGGGCCTCGACCTTTTCGGGGTTTTCCACCGGAGCGAGCGTTGCCGCAGCCGTCACGGCAGTCTCAGCCTCGGCCGCCTCGGGTGGAGATTCCCGCTCCGCAGGGTTCTTTTGCGATTCCGCCTCGCCGGCCGGCGGCTGGGGGTCGCCGGGGGCCGTCCGCTGCGTCTCGGGGGCCGGGGCTTCCGCGTTCTGGGCGTCGATCTTGGCCTGCAGTCGGAGCTTATGCGCGGTGAACTGCTCGTCATTCATGTTGCCCAGGTCCTCGTTGGTCAGCAACGGCCGTTCGAACTTCACGCCCTCGCGCTTGCGCTTCGCCCGCAAGCGGCTGTCGATGACAAAGAGCTGGTCGTCGTCGAAGTTCTCGAACTCGTCGGACGTGAGCCTTTCCAGGTCGTCGTCGCTGAGGTTGGCCAGGGAGGCCGGTCCGCCGCCGGGGCCCGCCGCCTCGCTGCATTCCAGCTCGGCGAGGCGTTGTTCGAGTACTTCGATGCGGCCCTCGACCTTCATGGCCTGGGCCAGGTAGCCGGCGTTGCCGGTCTGGGTTTCGCTGCGCAGCGAGTTTTTCTCCTTTGCCGCGGCGGGGTCGCCGGCCGGGCCGGTGGTCTCGACGACCCGCACTTGCTTATCGGCCTGCGAGCGGCGCCAGGCATTGAGGAGCTCGCCGGAAATCGCCCGCAGGCGCTCGATCTTCCTGCGGATCGCTTCCGCCGGGTCGATGGTTTTCCGGGCCGCGCGCTTCCGCCGCAGGGCCCGCACCCATTTGCCGACGGTGGATTGGTTGACGCCGGTCCTCTCGCTGATTTCACGGTAGCTCAGGCCCTGCCGCGCGAGCCTGGCGACCTCGGCCCGCTGGGCCTGCTTCGCCGGCCGGGGCGCGGCCGCATCGTCGTTGGACTTGTTCATGATTCCCCCGTTTTCGTGGTTGGTGAAACTGCGGGCCGCCGCGGCCTTGTCGTTACCCACAAGTCCTGAAGCGACCCCATCCAGCTTGCCTGGATGGGGTCTGAAAGATGTGGGTAACGATAAGCCGCGGCAGGGCCTGCCGCCGGCGTGTATAGTTGTGGTTACTTATCCACTGAGTCCCGCACCTAATAATACGAATTTGCCGAGGTTTTGCTAAAGTCGGCAGCGTGGAATTCCCGGATAACCGCGTTATTCCTCGGGAAAACAGGGAGAACGATTGGGCAACTTGCGCACGGCAAAAAAGCGCGCAAACTCCACCCGCCGCCTCGTCTCGCGCGTGCAAGCGCGGCGCGGCGCGGGAAAGCGCCGAGCGTTGCACGCTGCGGAAAGAGGCCAAAAGGCTGTCCATACTTGAATGCCATAACTGCCGCCGACGAGTGGACTTGCGACCGAATCGCGGACGCCGAACCGTTCATTTTCCGGTTTCCTGCGTACTTATTAGGTGCGCATGATGCTGCCGCCGAGCAATAGCGGGGCTTTTCATGCGCAGCCAGGCCGGAAGACGAGGTTTGCGGAGAAATCACCGCGACACCCGCTGCGGGCGCGAAGTATTTAGTAAATACGGATTTACAGGAATAACTGTAGTTGTCCCCAGCGAATAATAATCGGATACGGTTCTTTGTTCTTTGGCAATTCGGTTCTGCGGCGCGGCAGGTCATCCGCGTCGCGCGGTCCGGGGCAGGAAAAGCCACCTGCCCCGGCCAGGGCACCGGCCTGGACACGTGGCACGGTGCTGACAGAAAAAGGAAAGGCGAGCGAGGACGGAACGCTAATGAACACTAAGTATCACTAATAACACAAGAGTAGTGTCAATCGGAGAAGATTAGTGTTGCAGGAGTTCTGTCCCCGTCGGTGCGCACGCTTAATTCCAAACTACTGGGGATCGAGTAGAAAAAAACGGAATTTCTTGACCAAGCGTTCCAGGTCTCATCGCACAAAAGAAAACGAACTTGCCTAGCTTACCAAAAATGTGGTCAAGAGTGGCCAAGTGTAGCCGAAAGTAGTCAAAAGTAGTCAAACGTGGCCGAAAGTGGTCTAAACGTAGCCGAAATGCCACCCATCCAAGTTGTGTATTAAGACCACTTGCTAGAGTGTCAAGCCATCGTTTTTCCCTGGTTTTCTTCATACAGTCGACGCCCTTTGGAGGAATAGAATTGCACTATCCTGGGGATAAAACGGCCGAGAAATCGTGAAAAAGGCGATTTTGGCAACGAATGTGTCGGGGCAAGCTCGGAAGTCCACCCTATATGGTGGTCGGCTGCTTGGATTCCCAGCCTCGGAAAGCTGGCACAATGCGTTTTTCAGAATTTAGTTCTTGCAGGGATTGCTCTTTTGTTCTTTCACTTCCCACTTGGGCACGTAACCTCCAGGTAATCAGCCACCGGGCGTCCAACCTGCCGCCACTCGTCGTGGGAGATTTCCACCGGCCTGGCAGCGGCCTTTTCTTCTGCCGATAGGCGAACGTCGCCGCACCCGGCCAGTACGACGATGCGATCGTTCGGATCGCCCAAGCGGCGGCGGACCCGCTGCGGCGTGCCAAGCCCGTAGGCAACATGCCCCGAGCCGCAGACGACGACCGCCTTGCGATGGCGGCCGGCTTCAGAGCGAAGATAATCGGTCAAGGCGGCGGACATGGCTTCATCGCGAGCGACTTGGGCCTCGATCATGGGACGCAGCCTCTCGGGCGACGCCGCTATATGGACCATCAACTGGGCCGCAAGGAGTTTCTTGTAGACCGGATCCTTGAAATCCATCTCCGCAGGGAGTTGTTTGCGTAGTTTCGGGTCGAGCCGGTCGACGCCGCCGGAACGCGCCACGGCGCGGATGACTTCGGGACTTGGACTTAGCCCGATTACTGGGGCCTTGGCGTTGCGTGCCGCCGCCAGCACGGGGCGGTACTGCTGGTAGCTCGGCCAGCGCTTCGCCCAGTTAATGGCCGCGGCCAGGCCCTCAAAATCGATCTCACCGCGGTTGAAACGATCGATGCTCGGCTGCTGGGAAACCTCGAGCGGCTCCAGGGCCACGACCAGCAATGCCCCTTGCCGGGCCAAATCGGCGATCAGCTTTGCCTGGGTAGCGTGGTGTCGCTCGAGCGTGTGACGCTCGCCCAGATAGACCACGCGGGCCTTGCCCAGATCCGCGACGACGTCGGCATACTCAGCCGGCTCGCCTTCGCAGGCATCGATCCAAAGCAGAGGCCGGTCGGCAGCGGTGGCGGAAAGCGGAAACAGCATGAGGACCGCCGCAGCAAGGATTCTCACTACGAAGCATGATTTCATCGCCGCCCTACTCTTCCAATTTCAAGGGGCGGATCCAGATATTGCGAAACCGCACCGCCGAATTGTGGTATTGAAGCGCCAACGGGCCGGTGGACTCAAAGGAATCGTACGTGGCCACGGCGCGATGCTTCATTGGTCCCAGCGAGGCCTTGTGATATTGCACGAGGACGCCGTTCCAAAACGCGGTGAAGTAGGCCGGCCGAATGAGCTTCTTGCCCTCGAAACGCGGCGACTCCCAGACAATATCGTAGGTTTGCCATTCGCCCGGCTTCCGCGCCACGTTGACCAGCGGCGGCGTCTGACCGTAAATGGCGCCGGCAATGCCGTCGGCATAGATCAGGCTGTCGTGTGATTCGATGATCTGCAACTCGTACTTGCCGAAGAAAAGGATGCCGCTGTTGCCCCAGTTCATGGGTCCGCCGTCGTCCTTTGCAGGCGTGGCCCACTCGACGTGCAATTGACAATCGCCGAAACTGCGTTTGGTGCGGAGTTCGCCCGTCTTGAAAATGTTGATCGCGCCATCCTCGATTCCGCCAGCTTTTCCACCGGTCCATTGGTCGAGGTTACGGCCGTCGAATAAGACGATGGCGTCGGCCGGCGGCTGTCCGGCCTCGCGGCCGGGGGCGACCAGCGGCGGCTGGGGGCGGTCGCGGTCGTGAACCCGCCACTTCGAGCCGGGCAGGAAAGGCGTGTCCGTGTAGCCGGGACGATCTGCGGCAAAAAGGTTGGCGGCAAACAACAGGATCGCGGTTGGGAGGACGAGCTTGCGGAGTTGTAGGGTGGAAGTGTTGCACGGCATGGGATAGGGGGTCCTTTCGTTTGGCTGAGATGGGAATGGCCGGGTGTTATTATACCATGCCGGCAAATCTATCCAAACCGCCCAGTCAGATAGTCCTCGGTCTCTTTCTTTGCGGGGCAAGTGAACAAGGCCTGGGTGGGGCGGAATTCGATGAGGATGCCTTCGAAAAGAAACGCCGTATGGTCCGACACCCGCGCGGCCTGCTGCATGTTGTGCGTGACGATGATGATCGTGTACTCGCCCCGCAACTCCCCGATCAGGTCCTCGACGCGGGTCGTCGAACGGGGGTCGAGCGCCGAACAAGGCTCATCCATGAGAATGATCTCGGGATGCACCGCGATGGCCCGAGCGATGCACAAACGCTGGTGCTGGCCGCCGGAGAGCCCGAGGGCCGACTGGTGCAGCCGGTCCTTGACCTCGTCCCACAGGGCGGCCCGATGAAGGCTCTTTTCCACCGCCTCGTCCAGCGTGCGGCGGTCGTGGACACCGCCGATCCGCAAGCCGTAGGCGACATTTTCATAGATCGACTTGGCAAAAGGCGTCGGCCTCTGGAAGACCATGCCGACCTTTTGCCGCAGTTCGATCACGTCGGTCGAGCGGTCGAGGATCTGCTGGCCATCGACCAAGATGCTGCCGGTGGTGTGGATGTCGTCGATCAGGTCGTTCATGCGGTTCAGGCAGCGCAGCAAGGTCGACTTGCCGCAGCCCGAGGGACCGATCAAGGCCGTGACCTGGTTGCGGGGGAAGTTGATGGTAACATCCTTCAGGGCCTGGTTGCGGCCGTAGAAGAGCGACAAGTCTTCGACTTGCACGATCGCGTCTTGCACGCTGGCGGCAGGATGCACGGCAACTTCGATCTTGCGAGCTTGCGGCGTGCTGGGGGCAGGGTCGTCCATCGTGAATCTCGTCATATCGTTCGAATCTGGAGTATTTTTCGCATCCGGTTCCGCAGGTAAATCGCCGCGCTGCTCAAAAGCAGAACGATCACAATCAAGAGCAAGGTAATAACATAGAGCATGGGGCGGGCGGCCTCCGCATTGGGCGTTTGGAAGCCGACCGAGTAGATATGGAACCCCAGGTGCTCGAACTGCCGCTCCAGGTGCAGGAAGGGGAACTTGCCGTCCAGCGGCAGAGTGGGCGCCGCGTTCACCACGCCCGTGAGCATCAGCGGGGCAACCTCGCCCGCCGCCCGCGCCATCGCCAGGATGAATCCGGTGAGGATGCCCGGCAAGGCCGAGGGCAGGATCACACGCACGAGCGTCTGGAACTTGGTGCCACCCAAGGCATAGGAACTTTCGCGGACGCTGCGCGGGATCACGCGGATCGCCTCCTCCGTGGCGACGATGACCACCGGCACGGTGAGGAATCCCAGCGTCAGGGCGGCCCACAGCACGCCGCCCGTACCGTAAACCGGTCCATTGGCAAGGCGATAGGCGTAAAAGGAATGGTCGATGTGCCAGCCCACGAAATTAATGAAAAATCCCGCGCCGAACATCCCATAGACGATCGAAGGGATGCCGGCCAGGTTGTTCACGCCGATCCGCACCAGACGGACGAACGCGCTGTCGCGGGCATATTCACCGAGATAGACGCCCGCCAGCACCCCCAAGGGGAAGCTGCACAGGGCCATCAGCAGGATTAGGGCCACCGTGCCGAAGATTGCCGGCAGCACGCCGCCCTCCGTGTTGGCCTCGCGAGGCGGCGTGGAAAGCAACTCCCAAATCTTTGCCAGGTAGTGCCCAGCTTTGCCTAGGGCGCCCATCGCATTGGGAGAGAAGGCGCGAACAATGTCGATGAGCGCGATGGTTCGCTCGGCCCCCTGGCCGTCGTGAAAGACGGCAACGTTTCCCCGCAACTTCGCTTCGGTCGCCGTACGATCGGCGACAAGCCGCTCGCTCTGGGTTTGCAGCGCCGCGGCCTCGGCGTTCAATTCCTGGAGTCGGCTATCCAGCAAGGCTACGGTTTCCGCATCGGGCGCCGTGCGCGCTTCGGCCTGCTGCTTGTAGTAGGTCGCCTTGAGCTTCGCCAATTCGATTCGCTTGCGCTGCTCGGTCACCGTGGCGATCTGTTCCAGCAACGGATCGAGCCTTTCGGCCCGTCGGACGGCAATTGCCCACAGGGCCTGCTGCAACCTCTTGGCCGAGTTGCTGTTTTCCGGAATATCCAGCCCTGGCGTTTTCAGATCGTGCAAAACACCGAAGAATTCTCCATTCGCCTGGCGTTCCAGAACCACGACATCGCGTGGATAATTGCTCGCGGCGATGTCCCTTTTCATTACCCAGCGAAAATCCTCTCGCTTGGGGTCGAACTCGCGATTGGCCGTCTTGAAGCGGACCTGTGCGCCGCGCTGCGGATCGGTGTGGCTGTCCAGCCGCCGGCCCAGAAAGTGAGTGCCGTCGGCAAGTTGCACCTGTTCCACGGCGGCCGGCCAGAACACGCCGAGTCCGTTGTAGAGGACGACTGCAAGCAACGTCAATGCACCCAGCAAGACAGCGGCCAACGCGCCTCCCGCCACCCATACCATCGGCTCACCGCCACTCCAGAACTGATCGCCTTTGCGTCGTGCCGCGCGGACTCGCGGCAAGCTCGCCTGAGGCGTTTCGGTCGCGAGGCTTGGCGTGTCGGGTTCGGGTTGGCGGGGTTCAGTCATTTTGGTCTCGTGGGGTGGGCCCAGATCCGGGGGACCTGGGACGGGGTACTCGCGCAGCGGGTCGGCTTGCGGGTCGCAGGTCGGCGAGCGCAGGCCCAGCGTAATTTGTTTTCCACCCAATATTGGCGGGACGGCGCTTGCTGCGATCGGTGGTCCCACCCTGCCTTATTGTTGCTTCATCGACGATTTGTGCAAAGTCCCTAGAATTGGCCATAACGCTTGCGCAGTCGCTGGCGGACGACTTCGGCAATGGTATTGAGCATGAATGTGATCACGAACAAAACTACCCCGCAGAGGAAGAGAACGCGGTAATGGGTGCCGCCGACTGCCGCTTCAGGGAGTTCCTGGGCGATGTTCGCCGAGAGAGTCCGCATGCCATTGAAGGGGCTCCAGTCGATCTGTGCCGAGTTGCCGGTGGCCATCAGGAAAACCATGGTCTCGCCCACTGCCCGTCCGAAGCCGATCATCACGGCCGCGAAAATACCGGGGCTGGCCGACGGCAGCACGACGTGCCAGAGGGTTTGCCAGCGGCTGGCCCCCAGGGCCATGGAGGCAGCCGTCATGCTGTGGGGCACGCTGGACAGCGCGTCTTCGGCCAGCGTGAAGATAATCGGAATAACCATGAAGCCGACTCCGAAGGCGATCAGGATGCTATTGCGCTGATCATAAACCATGCCCAAACGCTTCGATAACCAGAGGGTCAAATCGCCGCCAAAGAGCCGTTGCTCGACCGGCGTGGACAACCACGCCGCCACTACCACGCCCACCGCCAGCAACAAGCCTGCGAGAAGGAACTCGCGACTGCGGACGCGGCGCTGGGCCGCAGCCGACTTCCGCGCCTGTTGCCAAAGCAGCAAGAACAAGGTAAACACCACGGGTATCGAGATTGCACTGAGAAACAGGGCCACCAAGCCATCCTTGATGACCGGCGCCAGCCATAGACCGACCAGGAACCCCAAGACGACCGACGGCACGCAGGCCATGATCTCGATCGCCGGCTTGACCCACGCCCGCAGCGCCGGCGAGGAGAATTGGCTTACGTAGGCTGCCGCGCCCAGGGCCAAAGGGGCGGCGAGCAGCAGCGCATAGAACGTCCCCTTCAAGGTGCCGAAGACCAGCGGTACCAGGCTCAGCTTCGGCTCGTAGTCCTCGCTGCCGCTCGTGGATTGCCAGGCGAACTCGGGCGCGTTGAAACCTTCGTACCAGACGCGACCCCAAAGGCTTGACCAACTCACTTCGGGATGGACGCTGCTTGCCGTCAGTCCCAACAGGCTGCCCTCGATCCGCCAGGCCTGTAGCCGGTCGCCCACGAGTCCCGCGACGATGTCGCCGCGCGGCGCGAAGGCGATCTTCGCAACGTCGTGCAGGGCGAGCAATTGCCGCTCGCTGGTCGTGTAGTCCATCGTCGCTACGTTGGCAGCGTCGCCCACCAACAAGGCGTGATTGCGGGGCGAAGGAACCACTTCGCGAATGGCTGCCCCATGCCCGGCCAGCGAACGGATGTAAGTCAGCTTCTTGACCTCTTTCTCATGCTCGGCCTGTTCGCCGCGGGCTTTTTCTCCAGTTCGGAGGCCGGTGTCACGAAGAACCAATTGGTCACCTCGCCGCCGGCGTTTCCCACTACGAGAGTCACGTCGCCGAGCATCAATCCGAGCGAGGTAATTGCCTGCTTCTCCAACGACGGCGGGACGAGGTCGTGGTCGACCACTTGCGTGTCGCTCAATCGCCACCATAAGATCGACCCGCTGGCCGTACCGGCATAGAGCATCGTGCCGCTACGATCGAGGGCGATCGCCGTCACCGGCCCGGGAATTCCTTCGTCGAGAACGATCCGCGTTTCGCTCTTATCGCCCGATAGATCTTCGCTTTGACGGGTAACGACGATCTGTTTGCCGTGATACAACGCGACGCAGCGCGACGATTCGTCACCCGTGCGACGGAGGATGGCTTGCTCGGGCACGCCCAACTTGTCGGGCGGCATCGTGGCCACCGTTTCCAGGGTGAACTGCGGAATCTTGAGGATCTTGCCTGCGACCTCGGTCTTGCCAACGACGTTAACGAGCGAAACTGTGCCGTCCGACCAGCGGAGCGTAAAGGCCGAAGGGCCGTTCGGCGTGGCTCCCAGCAAAGCGAGTCGGGCAGGCTCCCCCTCTCCCTCCGGGAGAGGGCCGGGGTGAGGGGTGATATGGCTGCTTTTCGCCGCCCTTGACTGCAAACCACCCTCACCCCCTGCCCCTCTCCCAGAAGGAGAGGGGAGCTTCTTGACCCCCGGGCTCGCGTCAGCGCCACCGATCGCTTCCTTGCTGCGAAGGTCGACAAAGTGAAACATTCCCGACGAATCGACAATGTGGGCTACCAGCCAACTATCGTTGGCGGCGGACTCGATCCCCAGCCCGAGCACGCCCTCGGCCTTCAGCGACAGGGGCAAAGGGGCTTCGGCCAGAAGGCGTGCTCGTGCCGGCAGGAACAAGGGCAAGGCGGTTCCTAGGATCATCACCAGAATGCCAAGGACGCTGACGATCACCACGACGCCACCGAGCGTAACCACCCAGCGGGCCAGGAGATCGTGCCGTTTCACTCTTCGTAGCGTAGCCTGGCTAGGTTTCGACATGCATCAATCAAGCAGTTTGACGTTCTTCTCGATCATCTTGTCCGGCAGTTGCCCGTAGCCGCCCTTGTTGATGACAATCTCCTGGCCCTGCTTGGAGAGGACGAACTTGAGGAACTCCTTGACCAGCGGAGGCAGCGGCTCGCCGGGCTTTTGCGCCACGTAAATATACAGCGTGCGGCCGAGGGGGTAGCTGCCGTTGATGGCGTTCTCGAACGTCGGCTCGACCAGTTTGTCGTTCTCGGTCTTGCCCAATGCCACGGCGCGGACTTCCGACGTCTTGTATCCGATGCCCGAATAACCGATGCCCTGACGATCCTTGGCCACGCCGCTGACTACGCCTGAAGAGCCGGGCTGCTCCTTGACGCTGTCCTTGTAGTCGCCCTTCAGTAGGGCATGCTCTTTGAAATAGCCATAAGTGCCGCTGGCTGAATTACGGCCATAGAGGCTGATGGGCAGATCGGCCCAGGCTGGATCGGTGACACCGGCCTGGCCCCAGGTGGAAACGTCCTCGTAGCCGCTCTTGCGGGTCTTCGAGAAGATGCAGTCCAACTGCGCCATGGTAAAGCCCTTCACCGGGTTGTCCTTGTTGACGTAAACCGCCAGACAGTCCAGCGCCACGTCATAGCGGGTCGGTTTGAAGCCCCGCTTGGCCTCAAAAGCGTCTTCTTCTTCCGGCTTCATCTTCCGCGACATGGGCCCCAAGATCGCCTTGCCTTCGGTCAGCGCCGGCGGGGCCGTGGCCGAGCCTTTGCCCTCGATCTGGAAGGTCACGTTGGGATACATCTTCTTAAAGTCTTCGGCCCAGTAGTTCATCAGTTCGAGCAGCGTGTCGGAGCCGATGCTCGTTAGCGTACCGGACAGATCGCCGGCCTTTTCGTAAGTCACCGGGCCGCCGGCCTTGGCCAGCGAACCGATTCCCAGCACGGCCATTGCACAGCACACCACAGCCCAACAGTTGGACCGAACGGACGGGAAGTACCTCATTGCATTCTCTCCTTTAGTACGATGTGACATTCTTGGCCCGAGCCGACTTCATAACATGGAACTTGTTTCATTGCCTAGCGTTCGCCAGGTAAACAAAAACCATGATTTCTCAGGAAAAATCTGGCATCGGGCACTTCACCGCGGGACCTTACCCACGAGCATAATAACGTATGCTAGCCGGTGCGTGTTAGTGGGAAATGAGAAATAGGTTAGCAGTTGGTTAGAATACTAATCCTACGGGAGGGGATGAGAGGATTAAGTCCGGCCGCCTTGATTGATCGTCTCCTACCGCCTGAATCAGGACTGACGTTCCAACTGCGTGATCTTGTCCACGCGGGCCTGGTGGCGACCTCCCTCGAAGGGCGTCTTCAGCCAGGTATCGACAATATGGCGAATGAGACGATTTCCCAGCAAACTGGCTGATAGGCAGAGGACATTCGAGTCGGTATGTAAACGGCTGAACTGGGCCGTCATAACGTCGTGACACGGGACTGCGCGGACGCCCGCCACTTTGTTGGCGGCAATACACATTCCCAGACCCGTGCCGCCAATCAGGATGCCACGATCGACGTGCCCCGAACCGACCAGTTCCGCCACGCGTGCCGCGATTTCGGGATAATCCACCGGGCGGCTGTTGAAAACCCCCAGATCGATGATCTCGTGCTGCAAGCGGCCGATCATTTCAATCAGCATTTCGCGAACGAGATACCCGCTGTGATTTGCGCCGACAGCAATACGCATGATAGCGAATTGTACTACATGATCGGCGTGACTTCCACCTTATCGACCAAAGCCACCATGCCGGGCACGTCACGGCAGGCCTGAATGCAAAGTTGCTTCTGGTAAAACGAGGTAACGGTGCCGCGAAGCGTTATCGTGCCGCTGCTGGCCTGCACGACGACCTGCCGTAACGAAACCACGTTGCGATTGAGCAGACGAACCGTAACGTGGCGCTCCAAATCCCGATCCGTTAACGGAACGGTTTCATTCAATAGGCTAACCATAACTGATCCTCGAAAAACTGTACCTCCATGGCATCAGCCACTTCCGGAACCCGGTTATGCAAACAATGTGCCATCCCTGATTCACAGATCCGCAGCACACCGGTCTGCGGTGTAAAATGAGGAGCGAAAAGGCCCTTGGCAATTTAGATTACACAAGACAAAGATGTCACATGGAGACACTTGCTTAGAATGCGGGCACAAGATGACCGCGTACTAAGCATACGACGTATTCCATTTTCCCCGAATTGGCACAGCCCTCGCTGTCACACATTGAAGCTCGACATCGTGCCTGCGTCGGACTTCACGCAGCCATTTACCCCGCAACGTGCGCACAAATGGTCAACCGCTTGGCGAATGGCTCGGAGGTTGGCAGGCGGAACCGCGCTGCCGTCAAAGGTACAGCCCGGGGCGATGATGATCGGCCGCCCCGCCGCCTGTTGAGCCGCGTCGGCCACTTCGCGCTCGATATCGGCAGGCGAACCGCCTAGGAGAGTGCCCAGGTTGTCGATCCCGCAGCAAATTGCCGGGCCAAGCCAAGGCGCCACGTCCGCGATTTGCGGCCCGCCGATGCGGTCGGCCCAATTCAAGGCCTGGACAGGATACCGCCCAAATCGGGCGAAATCCAACGGCTTGCCGCACACGTGCAGGACATTCAACGTCCCGCCTGCCGCGCCAGCAAGGATTCTTAAATCACTACCGCGAACGAGCCGATCGTAAACGCCGGCCCCGTTTTCCAGCGTATCGACCCAGTCGTCGCGGACCGACAAATAGATTCCATTGGCGCCGGCGGCCAGGCAATTGCGGGCAAAGTTGCTCAGGGTTTGCGTGATCGCATCGAGCGCCTTGGCCAGAACGTCCGGGGCCTCGGCCAGGAATCGTGAGAGCTTGGTGTCGCGAAGATCGACAACCCGGCCCCGCGTTGGTGGGCCGTGGACATCGCTGTCCGAGGCCATCAACCGGCGAAGCGTGCTCCACGAATTGAATATCGTGGTCGTCATCAACAATTCGCCGGCAAATCGGCGCGACAATGCCTGAAGCACCTCCAGGTGCCGGCCAAACATATCTTCATCGCCCTCCATCCGGGCAAGCCGGTCCAGGTCGGCGACGTCGTGGATAATACCGTCGGCGCCGTGCGGAAGCGGATACCGCTCGTCGCACATCACCTTCAGAAAGTCCAGATCATAGGTCTCGACGTGGCGAACGTGGGCCTCGACAGCCTTTGGCCCCCAGTCGGCTTCGGGGTCGAAGTGGTACCAGAACGATACGGGCAGCCGATCGGGCTGGGCGCCTTTAAGAACGGCCGATACACGCTCGATTTTGTTCATCACTTGCTTATCGCCACTCACCTATCGCCCAACTGTCCGCGAACGTCCTGGAGTCGCTTGGAAAGCTCGTCGATCTGCTTCTTCAACTCGGCCTTGGACTCCGGCGAGGCGTCCTTGCAGGCCTCGGCTTTTTGCAGTCGTTCCAGTCGGGACGAAAGATTCTGCACCAGTCGCGTCGCGAGTTCGCTTTGTTGGCTGTTGCCCTGCGGCGCCGCGGCGCCGGGCGCCCCGGCCCGGGAACGGGAATCAACGGCCGGCGTTGGCCAGGCTGCAAAGGCAACGCCGGCTGAAGCGGGACGGCTGGCACGGCGGGGATGGCATTGCCGGGGACCGGCAGAAGATTTCCTGCTCCAGCCTGGATGCGAAACTGCATGACGGCGTTGCCCGGCTGTTCGCCGCCGTACTTTTTATAGAGCTCATAACCGGCGGGCTGATTCTTCTTCAAGTCGTCGACGTTTTTCGCGTCATACTTCTTCGTGACCTCCTTGCCGTTTTGCTTTTCCGTGAGTTCGACTTTGATGCCCTTGGCGGGATCGTCCTGAATCTTCACCGTCTTGCCATCTTCTGTGGCGGTGATTTCCTTCACGCCGTTGACATTCTTGACGCTCATGGTGCGCATGGCAGCACCGCCGCCAATGTTCAGTTGCCCGCCGTTAATGATGATCTGCCCGCCGAAGCCGTTGCCCGGCACGACGATGCCCGGGGCATTGTTCTTCATGTTCTTCTTGTCCAAGATCGATTTGGCCTTGCGTGCGGCGGCAGGGCTGTCGCCCTCGGCCAGGCGTTGCAGGGCATCGGTTGCCGCTTTCTCCGTGGCTTCGTCGGAAGACTTCAGCAGCTTCCCCAAGATCGTTGCGGCGCGGCTAGAGACCTCCAGGTTGCCATTGGCGGCCGCCTTCTCCAGCGCCGCAATGGCTGCCTTCCCCTTGGCCGCCAGTTTTCCACACGCCGCTTCCCGCGTGTCATAATCGGCCGCGTCGAGTTGCCCGATCAGTTGCTCGACCGATTCGCTCGCGGCCGCAGGGGCCGCGTCGTTTTTGGATGAAGAGGGTGCTTCGCCTGCCACGACCAACTGGGTTAGCAGAACCAGAGAACTTGCTCCCAGCAATTGAAACCCTTTGCCAAGTGACATGATTGGAATACTCCCGTGAGAAACTAGTGTGGATAGGACCGTTCGCCAAGGCGCTGCCCTTATGTTACCGCAAAATCGAGAATCTTGCTCACTAAATAAGAAATTTGATCGAAAAAAGTCTTTTTCCCCCAACATCGGACAATATGTTTATTGTGCATGGGTTATTTTATCGCGTAGAGCTTGATCGTAGGTCCCGATTCCAGTAAGATTCAGCCGCATGGATCAAAATCGGCCCTTCATTCGCTCCCGAATCATTCTCCTGCCGATCGTCGCTGCGCTTCTGGGGTTCGCGGATACGTCGAGCTTGGCCGCGGAGCCAAGCGTCACGGGCATTGCCAAGAACAAGATTGCCGTCGCGCCGCGGGGCAGCACATCTTCTCCCGCACATCCTAAGAACAGTTCCGCGCCGCAGCCAGCCCCAACCGCCCTTGCGGCAGCCAAACCGGCCCCGGCGGCGAAGCATGGTCCGGCGGCAGTCGGCCAAGGACTGCCCGTTTTCGACGACATCGTGAACGAGGCCCTCAAAGCCCGCGGAATTCCTGGCGGGGCCTTGGCCATTGTGAAAGACGGCCGGTTGCTCGTGGCCCGGGGCTACGGTTTGGCCAACGTCCAAACCCGCGAGCCCGTGACCCTCGACACACTTTTTTCGACCGCCACCGTCACCAGAACGATCACGGCCGTCGCCGTGCTGCACCTCGTCGATCAAGGGAAACTGTTGTTGGACGATCCGATCTACCCGCTGTTGGGTAGGCCGCGTCCGCTGGGCCAGCCGAAAATCGATTCCGGGGTCGAGAAGATCACCGTGCGGCATCTGCTGTTGCACGCCGGCGGTTGGAATACGAAGTACCATAGCGACGTGCTCCGCCACACGAAGAAGATCTCTCGCGCCGCTGCGGAGAAGTTGCCTCTCTCGGCCGACACGGTATTGCGTTATGGGTTGAGCCAGCCGCTGGATTTCGCGCCGGGCACGGAAAGCCATTACTCGAACTTCGGCTACTTCCTGGCCAAAGTGGTCGTGGAGCGCTCTGCCCGCCAGCCCTATGAAACGTATGTGCGGCAGCACGTTCTGCGGCCCATGGGCATCAGCGAGATGCGGCTGGAGCAACTTGCTCCGGCCTACGCGGTCGGCGAGGCCCATCGCTACGGCGAAAGTGGCCGCGAACTTCCCGGTGGCCGCGAGCCGATTGTCGCTCCGGCGGGAAATTGGCTGGCGTCGGTCGTCGATCTGGCCCGCTTCCTCACCGCCGTCAGCGGCGCCCGCGGCAAGCCGTTTCTGAGTTCCGATGCCCGGCGGCAGATGCTCGCCGCTGTCCCTTCGTTGACGCCGCGACGCAGTGGTTCGCACGTCGGTCTGGGCTGGGACTCGGTGACCGAAGGGTCCGGCGGAGTCCAATTTCACAAGAGTGGCGTGGCAGCGGGCGTACGGGCCTATATCGAACATCGCTCCGACGGCATTGACTGGGTCCTGTTGTTGAACTCGGATGGGCAAATGCCCGATCAGCCGACGGCCGTGGGCGAGATCGTCGACAAGATTCACCAGGCGATCGATGCCACCCCTGCCTGGCCCGACCGGAATCTCTTCGAGGGCCCGGCAGCGGCCCCCGCCACGCGACCAAAGCCTACGGGCTCGGTGGTGCTGTAGAATCCGTTTCCATAATTGACCAGTCGTAATCAGCATCCGGTTCGGAAATAAGTGTCGAGTCGCCGGCCATTTTCTTTCGACATATTTTTATGGTATTTTTCTTCTTGACGAAGTTGTTCGGATCGAATAAGATATATAAACATTCTAGGCGTCTTAGCTTTTGGTTAGAATTTGGTGATGAATGGGCATTCGATTGATGATCGCTGATGATCATGTGGCGATTCGTGCTGGAGTTGCCAGTCTGGTTCGAGGTACCGAAATCGAGGTGGTTTGTCAGGCGGAGACGTGTGAACAAACTGTCAAGCTGGCGCTCGACTTGTCAGCCCGACGTCCTGCTATTGGACGTTCGGTTGGCAGGCTCCGATGGCCTCAGTGCGTTGGAGCAGATCATGTGCGAGAATCCGGGCATATCGGTACTGATCTTCTCGGCAAGCGACGAAGTCAAAGCAATGGCACTTGCCCGAAAGTTAGGCGCTCAGGGATATGTTCTCAAGGGGGCGTCGCGGGACGAGTTTCTGAAGACTATCCGCAGGGTTGCCACGGGAAAGAGTGCTTGGACGCTGGCCAGATTCGTCAGGTCGTCAGTCGTGCCGCCATGGAGGCCCTTGCCCGCAACGATCGAAGTCCGTTGAGTGCGCGGGAGATGGAAGTCCTCAGGAAGATCGTTGATGGACTTTCCAACGAAGCGATTTCCGAAGAACTGGAAATCGACATCGAGACCGTGAAGCAGCACGTCAAACATATTCTCAGGAAGCTTTACGTTGAGGATCGGACCCAAGCCGCGCTGCTCTTTCTGCGCTCCGATCTTCGTGCTGATTCAGACTGCACCAGCCGGAACTAAGCCGAATCTAGTTCTTGCAAGGCGTGCCCGCCTGCCGAGCCCCCCAAACCAAGCTGGCATCTCGACCGGTTCAAGGGATAACATGGCTGGTGGGACACCTGCTCCCCTCCTCTGGGGCAAAGGCTTGACATTCCCCTGTCGCCGGGCCAAGATGAACGTGTATTCGCGCCGCACGTCGCGCGGTTCCTCCGGTTCCCGGCACACGCGGCGGTTCCTGCCAGTAGATTGTCCTTTCACGTACACTCCCACCCCCCTCCCCTCCAAACTTTCATACAAGGAGACGGCGATGTCGCATCATCCAGCCCCCCTTTCGCGACGGCGATTCCTCACGACGGCGGCCCAGGCGGCCACTTTTGTGGCGCTGCCGAGCTTTATCCCCGGCAAGGTCTTTGGTAAAGACGGTGCTCCGCCGCCGAGCGAACAGATCATCGTCGGCGGCATCGGCATCGGCAATCGCGGCGGCTACGACCTGGGCTGCTTCCTTGAACAGCCCGACGTTCGCGTCGTAGCCGTCGGCGACGTGAAGGCCAATCGGCGCCAGGCGGTCAAGAAGACGGTCGACGGGAAGTATGGCAACTCGGACTGCGCCATGTACCGCGACCTCCGCGAACTTCTGGCCCGCAACGACATCGACGCCGTGCTGATCGCCACCGGCCCGAACTGGCACGCCACCGCCACGATGCTGGCGGCTAACGCCGGTAAAGACGTTTATTGCGAGAAGCCCTGTACGAAGAACATCGCCCAGAGCTTGATCCTGGCCGAGACCTTCCGCCGCACGGGCCAGATTTTCCAGGCCGGCACGCAGCGGCTGCGCTCTGCCGCACATCCAATTCGCCGTCGAGCTCGCGCGGCGGGGAAAACTGGGCAAGCTCCAGACCGTGTATGCCCATCCGGCCGGCATGACCGCCTCGCAGAGCGGCTGGTCCTCCGCCGAGCCGGAACCGCCCAAGGAAGAGGTCGATTGGGACCTGTACCTCGGGCCGGCGGCCTGGCGCCCCTTCAACCGCGGCTGTCTCGACGGGTTCAATTTCGAAAAAGGGGGCGGACTCGTCGGCGGCGGGGTCCTGGAATGGGGTTCGCACTGCGTCGACATGTGCCAGTGGGCGGCCAACGCCGACGGCACCGCCCCGGTCGAATACAATCCGCCGGAAAACGGCCAACTCGTTGCCCGCTACGCCAGCGGCGTCAATCTCGTGCTCCGCAACGACGGCTGGCTGCCGCTGGGCTCCTGCCCGGTGCGCTTCGAGGGCGATACGGGCTGGGTCGAAACGGGCGATAGCGGAAAGCTGATCCTCAGCTCGCCCGAACTCCTCGCCGGCCGCAAGGTCGCCGAGATTGGCGGCTACCCGGCGACGTACAACATCCGTAATTTCCTCAACTGCGTGAAGTCGCGCGGCAAAACGCTGTGCAACGCCGACGTGGCTTGCTACGGGCATATCGCCTGCCATGCGGCGAACATCACGCTCTACCTGGACCGGAAGCTGACCTATGATCCCGTGAAGAACGAGTTCCCCGGCGACGACGAGGCCAACCGGCTGCGCTCCGAATCGCTGCGCGAGCCGTGGCGCGTGTAAGCTGCCTGGGGCTGGCCGAAGCAGTAGGGTGGGCCGAGTGAAACGAGTCCCACCAAAATGCAATTGACCCTGGTTGGTGGGACTCGTTTCACTCGACCCACCCTACTACTACAACCCAACTTTGCAATTCCCATCGGAGAGAACCATGAAAATCCAATATACTTTCCTGCTGGCCGCCGCCCTTGCGGGCGCCGTCTCGGCCCAAGCCTGCGCCGGCGGTCAACCCCGCCGAGCTGATTGCCGTGCTTCGATCCAACGCGCCCAAGACCGAGAAGGTGAAGGCCTTCAAGCCGCTGGCCGTGTTCGGAAACAAAGACGCCGTGCCGGCCATTGCGCCCTATCTCGCCGACGAAGAACTTTCTTCCTGGGCCCGGATCGCGCTGGAAGCGATTCCTGACCCGGCCTGCGACGAGGCCCTGCGGAAGGCCGAGGCCGGCTTGAAAGGCCGCCTGCTGATCGGCGTGATCAATTCCATCGGCGTGCGACACGACGACGGCCTGGCCGTGCCCGCCTTGGCGAAACGCTTAAACGATGCCGACACGGGAGTTGCCGCGGCAGCCGCCGCGGCGCTGGGCCGCTTCGGCGGCGATACTCCCGCCTATGTCCTGCAAACGGCCCTCAGCACCGCTCCGCCGGCGGTGCGCGGCGAGGTTGCCGACGCGCTCGTCCGCTGCGCGGAGACGTACCTGGCCGCAGGCAATAAGGGCGAAGCTATCCGTCTCTATGATCTGGTGCGCAAGGCCGACGTGCCCCAGAACCGCGTGCTCGAAGGCGTCCACGGCGCGATCGTCGCCCGTGGCGCGGCCGGCCTCCCGCTCTTGGTGGAACTGCTAAAGTCGGCCGACAAGAAACAGTTCGCCCTGGGCCTGAAGTTGACCCGGGAGATTTCCGGATCCGAAGTGACCGACGCCCTGCTGACCGAGTTGGGCCAGGCGCTGCCGGCGGAAGGCCCTCCTGCTCTTGGCCCTGGCCGATCGTGCCGATCCCAAGGCCCGCGACGCCCTGCTTCAGGCCGCCAAGACCGGCGCCCGCGACGTGCGGATCGCTTCGATCGGCGGGCTGAAAACATCGGGCGACGCTTCCTGCGGACCCGTGCTCCTGGACGCCGCGCTCGATGCCAACGCCGACGTTGCCGCAGCGGCCGCTGAGACCTTGGCCGATCTTTCCGCCAAGGAAATCGACGACCTGCTGGCCGCCCGGCTGCAATCGGCATCGGGCGACAGCCGGCTGGTGTTGATCGATCTCGCCGGACGGCGGCACATCGAGGCCGTGACCGCGGTCCTCTTGAAGCTGGCCGACGACCCCGACGCCAAAATCCGCTCGGCCGCCCTCACCGCCTTGGGCGCGACCATTCCGGTAAAGGATCTCGGGATACTGATTGCCCGGGCGGTCGCCCAAGACAAGCCCGCGGAAGCCAAGGCCGCCGAAGCGGCGTTGCGTGCCGCGTGCGAGCGTATGTCGGACCGCGATGCGTCCGCGGCGAAAGTCCTGGATGCGATCGCGCGGCGCAGACGCCGGCAAAGTGCATGCTTCTGGGAGTGCTTGTCAAGGTCGGCGGCGACAAGGCCCTCCAGGCCGTTGCGGCTGCCGCCAAGGATTCCAACGTCGAGGTCCGTCGTGCCGCCTACCAGGCCTTGGGCGCGTGGACCAGCGCCGACGCCGGGCCGGCGATCCTCGATCTGGTCAAGCGCGGCGACCCGGAACTCAAGATCGGCGCCCTGCGGGCTTACATTCGCGTTGCCCGGCAGTTCGTCATTCCCAACGGTCCGCGGATGGCCATGTTCCACGAGATCATGACCTTGGCCCAGCGGGACGACGAGCGGCGGCTGGCCCTGGACATTCTGAAGCAGATCCGCACGCCCGAATCTTTGGCGGTCGCCGTCGACTATCTCGACCAGCCGAAGTTGCGGGCCGCAGCCGCTGTCGTGGCCGTGGCGATGTCGGAGAAGATGGTGGCCGCGCAGCCCGCCGAGGTCGCCGCCGCCATGAAAGAGGTGCTGCGGGTGGCGAAGAACAAGGACGCGGTCGACAAGGCCCGCGGGCTGCTCAACCGCAGCGGGAAGAAATGATTGATTGGCAACTTTGTGCGCCCGCCCAATCTCTTCCAGCCCGACGTGCCGCCGGAAAACATTCTGGCGGTGTAGGAGGGGCGATCGTAGCCTGCGCCTCAACGGCGAAGCGGTCGGCTCTCCATGCAAGAACTAAATTCTGAAAAGCGTGACGTGCCGGTTCTCCGAGGCTGGAAATCCACTCAGCCGACCACCATCTAGAGTGGATTTCGGAGCTGTCCCGACACATTCGTCGCCAAAATCACCGTTTTCACGATTTTTCGGCCGTTTTACCCCCAAGATAGTGCAATGCGATTTTTCCGAAGGGCGTTGACGGCACGAAGAAAACACGGGGAAAACGATGGCTTTACACTCCAGCAAGTGGTCATAATATACACTTTGGACGGGTGGCATTTCGACTACTTTTGGCCCACTTTCGGCCACGTTTGACTACTTTTGACTACTTTTAGCCACGTTTGACCACGTTTTGGCCACGTCTTGGTAAGCTAGGCAAGTTCGTTTTCTTTTGTGCAATGGGGCTTGACATGCTCAGTCAAGAAATTCCGTTTTTTTCTCCTGGATCCCCAGGTAGTATGGAATTGAGCGTGTGCGCCCACGGGGACAGAACTCCTTGAGCACTAATCTTCCCGAATTGACACTGATCTTGTGTTATTAGTGATAATTAGTGTTCATTAGCGTTCCGTCCTTGCTCACCTTTGCTTTTTCTGTCAGCACCGTGCCACGTGTCCAGGCCGGTGCCCTGGCCGGGGCAGGTGGCTTTTCCCGCCCCGGACCGCGCGACGCGGTTGACCTGCCGCGTCGCAGAACCGAATTGTCAAAGAACAAAGAACCGTATCAGAGCTTTATTCGCCAGTTAGTACTACAGTTATTCCCGATAATACTTACGTACGAAATAAATTGCGTTCGCCCCGGGTTTCCCGGCGCTTGCCCGGCGAATCGTCTCCGAGACTGACCGCGGAGGAGAAGCCCCGCTATCGATCGTCGTCGTCGTCGTGCGCACCCAATAATACGTATGAAACTGGAAAATGAACGATTTGGCGACCGCGATTCGCTTGCAAGTCCGCTCGTCGGCGGCAGTTATGGCATTCAAGCATGGACAGCCTTTTGGCCTCCTTCCGCAGCGTGCAACGCTCGGCAATAACCGCCTCCCTCCTTGACAAACAGAGCGGGAAGGGCCCAGTAATGACGAGATCGCGGGTCTGGCTGGGAACGGAGGGCCGTCTAGTCTCCATTAAGGAAGAATGGGAAAGCCCCTCAGTCTTGGATATAATCAGGGAAAGCGTTACGTCAGTTCCAGAAATGATAGACGCGCTGGCGAAAGCCAATAATTTAATACATCAGCCATTACCGGCAAAGCGATGAGCGGTAGCGCATGTGGGCGTGGGATGGACTATCAAGCGGAAGTGTTCGCTTTCGTTTCGGCGTATGTGCTCAGCGCCAATCCCCTGGATTGGTTTGAAGACGAGGCGGATGTGCCTGTGGCGATTGCCGCCGAGACGGGAGGTCCCGGGGATGACATTAGAATCGAAACGAACGCCGGCAGGCTGGTGGAGGTACAGGCAAAGCATGGACTTCAAAAGGGAGCAGACTTCTGGTCGGCAATTGAGCGCCTTGCCGACGGGCTAGTTGCCGATAGGCAACTGCGAGGCGTGTTGATCGTCGATACGACGGCCAGCCAAACGATTCGCGCCGATCTGCGAGAGGACGTGATTCGGGTTCGCGCAAGGCCGGACAGACCAATTAAGGCAAATCACAAAAGACCTGCTAGGTCGCCTTTCGAAGCGTGGTATATCGGATACCAGCCTATTCGAAAGGTTGCGAATCGTCGTCAAGGACCTGGAACAGGCGATGGACGGCCGCGAGGCAGCATTCACGCTTTTGGGTGGCGTCGTTGACTCGCCCAGCGATGAAACCGTCGCTTGGTCAAAACTCGTCGAAAAGGGGCATGACCTGATCTCGCAGCGGGGCGCGCAACAGTTGCTTCTCTCGTGTCGTTGCTTGGCCGCCATGTTAAACTCTGTCGGTCGGCCGGTTGCGAGGCCATTGAGACGAAAGAAGACGCCCTCGTTGCGACGGCAACTATCAACGACTATTGTCAACGATTCAAGGAGTCTTTCCAAACTGGCCTCCCGCCTTTGGTTTCGTCGCGCGTGGAGATTGACGGTGAAACGAAGCGGTCGGATGCCATTGCGAACTTCCTCGGGTTGGGCCAACACGGCCAGCTTATCGGCAATTCGGGCATGGGGAAGTCGCATCATGTACGCTATATGGCCCTGGCCGCGATCGACTCCGGGCAGATCCCGATCTTTCTTCGCGCGAGGGATTTTTCCGGGGAGCTATTGCCGCTACTGGACCGAAGTATCGCCCACCTTTGTCAAGAGACCGCACTGAAATTTATTTGGCTTGCCGTAGGTCAGGGACGACGACTGGTGCTCGTGGTTGACGGCTTCAACGAATGTCCGGCCGACCAAAAGGAAGAACTGGTTAGGAGTCTTCACGCGTTTTACCTTCGGTCGCCGATTCCGATCCTTTTCACGTCGCAGGAAGAGCTTAAACTGCCCCAGGAAATAGGCGGCCAAGTTCTACGCCTTCTCGACCTCGGCGACGCGGAGCGGCTTGCAGTGCTTCGCGCCCATGCGACGACGGCACTTCCAAGCAACGCCGAGGATTTGTGCAGGTCATTCCGATCGGCGTACGAACTTAGCTTGGCCGCATCGTGCTTCGAGGAAATCGACGCTCCCAATCGAGCAGCCCTCTTTGACGCCTATGTCCGGAAATGTTGCCGCGGAGTGGAAAACGAGGCGCTTGTGCGAAGGGTGCTTACCGCCGTCGCGGATACTATGCGGCGTGGCTTGAAATCCAGCATACCAATGCGCGAGGCATGGCGAATTGTCGAGGATGTTCTGGAGGAGCAAGAGCAGCCGATAACAAAGCTCAAGGAGGTCATGGAAAGCCAGTTGTTGGATGTACGGCAAAGTCGATGCGCATTCCGCCACGAGATGCTTCAGCGATTTTTGTAGCCATTCACAGGCTCACAGTCACAGTTATAGTAGCCGTATGACGGGGTGATAAACGGACGACTGTAACGAGCCAGCCCCGGCATTTTGGAGATCCTGGGTTTGCAGGGATTCTCGGGGCACGGCCACCTCTTGATCTTGTTCGGATCGCGTGAGGTTGGTATCGTACCGCCCCATGATCCTGTCAAGAACTAGCCCGGGTTCTGAAAGCAAGTCGCTGGCGCGTTGCCTTGCCGCGATGGAGGAGAAACTGGCTGCGGCGGAAGCAAAGCTGGCTGCGGCATCCGCTCGGCTTGGGCTGCTGGAAGAAGAGAACGTACGTCTGCAGCAGGAAAACGAGCAACTCAAACGCCGGTTGGCGGCGGCCCGCAAGAACTCGTCCACTTCCTCTAAGCCGCCTTCCAGTGATATCGTCAAGCCGCCCAAGCCTCCGCGCAAGGACGGTAAAAAACGCAATCGTGGCGGACAGCCGGGCCATGAACAACACCTGCGGACGCCGTTTCCCGACGAGGCCATCGATAACCTCGTGACCTATACGCTCGATTGTTGCCCCGATTGCGGCGGCTCACTCCGCCCTTCCCCGTATGCGGCCGAGGTGCAACAGGAGGTGGAAATCGTCGCCACCCCGACCATCGTCAGCGAACACCAAGCGTTGGCTTATTGGTGCAATCGCTGTGGGAAACTCCATGCAGCGTCCCTGCCCGAAGCGGTGCGGAAGGCGGGCCTTTTAGGCCCACGAATGACGGCCCTGGTGGCCTTCATGAAGGGTGTCTGCCACGCCTCCTTCTCCACCATCCGGAAGTTCCTTCGCGACGTGGTGCGGGTGAACGTCTCCCGCGGCTACTTGGCCAAGTTGATCGACAAGGTGAGCGAGGCGTTGGCCCCCTCCTATGCGGAGTTGTTCGTGCGGCTGCCCGACGAGGCCGTGCTGAACATCGATGAGACGGGGCATAAGGAAAACGGCGAAAGATTCTGGACTTGGTGCTTCCGCGCCGCGCTCTACACGTTGTTCCGTATCGACAAGTCGCGTGGCTCGAAGGTGCTGGTGGAGGTGTTGGGCGAGGAGTTCAACGGCGTGTTGGGCTGCGATTATTTCAGCGCCTACCGCAAGTACATGCGAGAGTTCGGCGTGCTGGTTCAGTTCTGCATGGCCCATCTGATCCGCGATGTGAAATTCCTGCTGACTCTGCCCCGCCGTGAGGACCAGGCTTATGGCCAACGGTTGCGCGACGCGCTGCGCGGCCTGTTTGCCGTAATCCACGGCCGCGGAACAATGACTGCGGCGGGCTTTCAGCAGGCATTGGCTGCCGCTCGTCAACACGTGTTGAGGACAGCCCTGACCGGCGTGCCGGACACGAAACATGCCCGTAACATGGCCAAACGCTTCCGCGAACACGGGGAAGCCTATTTCCGCTTCATTACGACACCCGGCATCGCCCCAACCAACAATCTGGCGGAACAAGCGATGCGTTTTGTGGTGATCGACCGGCACATCACCCAAGGAACACGCAGCGAGAAAGGGCGCCGATGGTGCGAACGGATCTGGACAGCAATTGCCACCTGTGCCCAACAGGGTCGCGCGGTGTTTCAGTTCTTGCTTGACTCTGTCCAAGCCTATCTCTCCGGTACTTCGCCGCCTTCGCTCCTGCCGTCCGGCCCCTGACGGCGCTCTCACCGCTTAACTTCCTCTATCATGTCAGTGGCCATTTGACCACGCTCTGTCACTACGTGAATCGCTACGATTC
>CAVRDP010000005.1:0-155473 GCA_963719885.1 uncultured Planctomycetia bacterium
GTAGTCACAAATTTGATGAATTGCTATAGATGAACGCAAGGTCTTTCCAGTAAAGAACTTGGTGGATAACAAACCAGGTTCAATCAAGGAAGAGACCTATGCGTTCACAAACGGAGTATATCATCACTAAGTCTGAAGTCCATGCCTATGCCGAGGACTGGCTGGGGACGGCACTTCGGTTTGAGTATCAGGGTTACAAATGTTCGAGTTCAGTCTTGCTCCAAGTCCTCCTCATTGCCGCGGCGCGGGTAGTTTCCCTATTTGCTGCTTGTCGCAGTCTGGCCGATGCCCCGACCGACCAGACGATTCGCAATGCCCTGGCGGCGACATTGCCGGAAATGATCGAATTGGAACGTCGGCTGAACTTGGCCTTGGTTACTCACATGCCCAAGGCATTGCGGCGCAAATCTCGCATGCTGGCGATCGACTTGACGCTGATTCCCTACCATGGGCAACCGGCTTACGATGCCAAGGAGATTTTTCGCGGCGAGCCCAAATCGGGCACCACGCATTTTCACGCTTACGCCACGGCGGTGGTTCTGCACAAGGGCTACCGGTATACCTTGGCGCTGACACACGTCGAGTACGGCGAATCGATGAAGGAGGTTGTCCAACGCTTGCTGGCGATTGTCCGTCGGCGGGGGGTCAAGATCCGTTTTCTCCTGCTGGACAAGGGGTTTTTCAGCGTGGCAGTGATTCAGTATCTTCACCGTGCCCGCTACGGTTTCATCATTCCCGCGGTCGTACGGGGCCGGAAGCCCAAGGATCCCAAATCGCCTCCGCATGGGTTGCGCACTGCTGAAGAGAAAGAACGGTTACTATCGGGAAACGCTCACGTCGCCGCAAACCAAGGAGAAAAAGAAGACCAGCGCGTGGGTCAAGATTTGTGTCGCCAGCAAGAACTACACGCACGAAAAGAGCGGCAAGCGGCGTCGAAAGAAGCTTCTGTACGCGATCTGGAAGGTGCATCGCACTCCCAAGGAGATCCGCGAAACCTATCGCAAGCGCTTTGGCATCGAGACCAGTTACCGCCAGATGAACGAGGCCCGAATCAAGACCTGCACTCGCGATCCGCGGCTGCGGCTCTTGTTCGTGGGCATTGCCCTCGTTCTGCGCAACGTCTGGGTATGGATTCATTTTCGTTTCGCCAAAGGCAAGTACAGCGAGGAACCGCAGTTGTTCCTCGAATTGCTTCGTTTCCAGGAAATGTTGTATTGGATCACCCAGGTCATCGAACATGCACTGGGCGCCGACAAAACCCTCGGACTCGATTATCAAACATACCAACGACTTATGGCGAACTACTCGCCATAGCCCAAATTTGGGACTACTGAGTGTGACAATTTAGAACCCCGTTGGCAATTTCGTCTAAACACTGCGCCAAAATGGCGAGCGAGGTTAACCATGGGACGCGGTCCACGCCATCGCAAGTCGCAGGTCGAAATCCGATCTCGCTACCTCGCTACGAGGCCCACCGACGAACTAAAGAACGAGCTGGCCTGCGAAATCGCTAGCTATGAGGAAACCAAGCTTTCCAGCGGTGGGCCTTTCGCCAGCCATTATCTCCGAGAGATTGAAGCCATTGAAGCGGTGTTGCGAGAGCGGGGCGTTGTCGTCAGCCGACAGGAGTTTCGAGGGACGGCACCAAAGAAAGCGACCCGAAAACCTGCCGTGCAAATTCGGCGTCCAAGCAGCACAAAACACCCTCCAAGAACGCAAATCATGTACATCGAGTGCAAGACAGGTCGCAGTGACAGAGGGGGCGCTCGCATCGGTCGGGTCACTTTGTCCAAGACCGGGCAAACCCTTTATTACAGGGGCCTTGTACTCCAGTCGCTCAGGGGCCGGGGAGCAGGTGCCAATTACCACAATGTGAATACTGGACTCGATTACTGGTGCTCACGTCCCAAGAAGAACGGGCAGGACCGACATTGGGCCGGATCGGGCGCGGTGGCGATTGATGCCGATGTCGTTGATGAGTATTGGCGAGAGATTCGCGGCTGTGAACCACCGGATAACCCCTATATTGCGTAAGACCTGCCAACAAGGGCTGGCCGCAGAGCGGGACGCCTCGTCGTAGTGCGGACCGCCCGACCTTGGTAAAATAAGCCGTAGCTCGCGCCTGGCTGGTGTCGGAGGGTACGGCGTCTGCCGTCTGACCGTCAAAATACGGGGATTGCCGTCCATTGCTTCAGCCCGTTGAAGGGAGTTGAACCATGAAACGTCTTTCGCTGATTCTCGTCGCGGTCATGCTGTGTTTTATCGCCATCCCATTGGTCCTCGAGTTCCTTTGGGGTTCGAGGGTGGCTGCGAGCCAGCAATGGGAAAACCAAGTCGTGGACCTGAAAGCGGGCAAAACGACGAGAATCATCTGGCCTGAGCCGCGGTTCCTTGAGGGCTTCGTTCGGGATCAGCCCGACGTAGCGGCGAAAGTTACAGAGGTGGATTTCCTTACGGGCAAAGTCTCTGACGAGCGATTTGGATACGTCAAGCAATTCCCTCGCCTTGAAACGATCTATCTCTTTGAAATCTGGGAAGGGGCCAATGCGTTTCTGGGAAGGATGGCGGGGATGGAATCCGTTACCGATCTCTGTCTTTCCAGGACGCTTCTTTCAGCAGAAGGGATGCAGGCGGCTGCCAGCTTCCCAAATCTCAAGCGGCTCAAGATCGACTATGTCAGCAAAAACACGATCCTGGAGCCATTGCGAGGCCATAAGAGGCTTGAAACACTTGTGCTGAAGACAGTGCCCATCACGAAGGAACAGATCGCCGTCATTGCAAGTCTGCCGAACTTGCGGAAGCTTGAGATAGAGCAAGATGACCCGATTCCGGACGCCGATCTCTCGCTTCTGCAAAAGTCCCTGCCAAACGTGAGGATCGAGCGGACTGACAATGGACCCTGAAAACCAAGACGCTGCCGGTGAACGCCACCCGCGACAACCCGCCGCCCGCTTGTGCAGTCCGCCCCCGCGTCAGATACTTGAAGCGTAACTCAACGTGGACCGTTCCGGCAGGGGACGGCGTCGGGCGGGCGAGTGCGACTGATGTATCCGGCTCTGTTCCCTTGAAGAACAGGCCGGGACGCCTTGTTGATAATGTCAATTTGACCGTGGCCGTTTGGTCGGCCACTGTACCTAGGGGGTACGTTGATGAAGTACGTGATTCATCGGCCAGATAGCTCCCCTGACAATGTAGGACACGGGCAACGCTCTGTAGCCTTGGGAGTCCTGCTAGGTAAAGCCTCCGCATGACTACGAAAGGAACCGACTAATACCTTCGGTAAAACGACACCACATCCCCGCTAATATCAGAGCCGCTCGGGAAAACGGGCCCCGAGCTAGGGGATGTCTTAAACGACCGCAAGCACTTTTGCCTTGCGAGCGGTACATGGCTCAGGTGGCTGGATTCGCGGGACAACCAATTATCCCGTGATGTTTAGGGGAGCAGCGGACCGCTGTTGGGTATACGATAAGAGTCGGAGTCTAAACGGAGACGCTTGAGTGTCAACAAGGGAACCAGTGAAGCTCGACTGAGTAGGGTAGTCACGGCGCGAGGCCGGTCGTCGGACCGGCCGAAGCACCTACCGATGAGGCAGCCGAGTGGCGGAGCACCCGTAGTAGTCGGAGACGTTAACGACGATCACATGGCGAAGGGGTGCAGGATGATTTGTGCTGGACAACCAAAGGGTTCGCTAAATCGGGAGGCTTTCCGATGAACATAGAAGAAGTCCAGCGTAGGCTCTGGGAGCAATCGCACGTTCATAAGCAACACAGGGAGTCAGGAACCCCGCTGTTTCCGACCAACCCATACGAAGGCCGGATAGGCAACCTGATGGACCTGATGCACAATCCCACGTGGATTGCGGCAGCTTGTGACCGTGTGCTGAAACGCTCCCGTGGCAAAGCAACAGGCATAGACGGGGTCCGCGTTCACGATTTTGAAACGAACCGTGATTGCCGACTCGAAAGACTACGCCTGGAATTGAAACGCGGTACGTATCGGCCCCTGCCGCTACGACGGGTGGAAATACCCAAAGCTAACGGCAAAATGCGCCAGCTTGGAATTCCCTGTCTGCGGGACAAGATTGTCCAGGAGGCAATACGTATGGCGTTGGAACCCATCTTCGAGGTCGAATTCCATGACAGCTCCTATGGGTTTCGGCCCAACCGGAGCGCAGACCATGCCGTGAACCGCTGCCAGCAGATGGCATTTCACGGCTTTACCTGGATCATCGAGGGCGATGTCAAAGCATGCTTTGACGAGATTTCGCACAAAGCGATCTTGAGGTGCGTCAGGGAAAAGGTGACGGACAACAAGTTCCTTGCCCTAATCCAACTATTGTTGAAGTCGGGCGTGGAAATCGACGGAGTCCTTCATCCGACCGTAAAAGGGGTTCCTCAGGGTGGCGTGGTCTCGCCGCTATTGGCCAACGTCGTGCTGACCAAACTGGACTGGTTTCTCCACTCCAAAGGTTGTCACGGCGACGCCGCCAATCAGAAGCGGGTAAACTACGGCCAGCCGAATGTCCGGTTCTCTCGCTATGCTGACAACTGGTGCGTGTACATCACGCGCGGTAGTCGGAAATATGCAGAACGGTTGAAGGACGAGATCCGCGATTTTCTTCGGGAAACCTGTGGGCTCGAACTGTCCGCCGAAAAGACCCGGATAACTCACTTGAGAGACGGGTACGACTTTCTCGGGTTCAACATCTCGGTAGGTGTTGGTCGATCCGGGGCTCTCGTCCCCAAGATCAAGGTAGGCCGCAAGGCAATCACCAACATCCAGACCCGATTGGACGAAGCCCTTCGCTATCGTCCAATGCAGGAAAGCATCTCGGTCCGCCTTGTCCGTGCTTCGGCGGTCATCCGTGGCTGGTCGAACTACTTCAAGGCAGCCCACAACTTCAACCAAGTTGCGAACGGGTTGGACTACAAGGCTTTCTGGACAACGGTGAAAGCGATATGCAGGAAGGAAGACATATCGACTGCCAAATGTCTCCGCAGGTACAGCCTCTCAAAGCCCCTTGGGGTCCACGAGACCTGTGCTTTGGCCCGCTTTCAGGACACGGCCATGGCTTACTCTTGCTCGTCGCCGACACCCTATCAACCTGGCTGTCTTGAGTCAGGCTCGGGCGACGATGAATGGGAAGCTGCGTTCGTTCTTTCTGATCGTCAAAGACCGGGTGGGGGAGACCTCAAGTGGAAGGCATTGATCCGAGACGGCTTTCATTGCCGTGGGTGCGCGGCCGTGGTCACGTCCAAGACCTCGCACGCGGATCATATCGAACCTGTCAACCGCTTTGCCAACCTCGAAATGGCCAACAGCTTGGATAACATCCGGACGCTTTGTCTACGATGCCACAAGTTGAACCATGCGAGGGTATAATGAGTACAGAACCATCTGGAAAGCCGGATGCTTGGAAACTTGCACGTCCGGTTTGGGGTTGGGGCCGGGGGGCAGTTCCCCGGCCTACACCACCCTGTTGGTCAGGCCTTCATCAAGTGTATCATGTCGTGGCACACGAGCGCGATCTTCATTCATCAAGCCGAAGTCAGCGACTTTCGCGATTCTGGAACAACTTGGCTTTCCGGATGACGAGCCCGTTGGCACAATTTCGTTCGAGGATGCTACCTCAGTAACGGCTCCAGGGAGGTCGTTGACGCACGTGAATGGCTGGACGGTCGTCTGTGATCCGTCGTTCTTTATGTCGGGAGGCGAAAGCGGTCTGCCGCACGCTGAGGTCTGGAGTCCGGCGATCGACCGAGCGCTTCGAGCAATCTCTGCCTCGGGAGCTCCGGTCTTTGGCTTCATCACTGAGGGCGGGACCGGCACGCACGGTTTCACGCTTTATCGAAGCGGCAGCCGAATCCGCATGCGCTTGGTTCAGGGTGGCTCGGTCCTCGCTGATGAAGGAGCCCCGCTGCCAGAAGAAAAGGAGTGCTTCGGGCACGGCGGGCCGTTTGATCAGGAGCAAGGACTCCTAAGGCTGGTGGAGCGGCTGAGCGTTCCGCTGGATGCCTTGGATGCGGCCACATTTCAGGTGCTTGGCAGGCGCGCAGTTCCCGGCCGGGCCGTCGAGCAGTGGATTGCCGACTTGTCGAGCCCGTCGGCAAACGTGCGGTTCCAGGCTGTCGCCGCCCTGACGAAGTCTGCGATGGAAGTGACGGCGGCGTTGCCCGCGTTGATCGAATCACTCCGCGACACGGATGTCTCTGTTGCCATTCAGGCGGCTGAAGGGCTTGCGTCGATCGGCGCCGCAGCCTCCGCAGCCATTCCTGTAATGACGGAATTGCTTGGGAGCGACGACGAAAACGTGCGCGGCTACATGGCCGTGGCCCTGGGACGATTCGGACCGCTGGCCGCGTCCGCGGTCCCTGGGCTGCTGAAACTCTTGCACGACAAGGGAAAATGCCTGTTTCAGGGTAAGCGGCGGAACTATCCTGTGCGGTTTCGTGCGGCGTTCGCCATAGCCAACATTGCCCCCGAACAGGAAGAGATCATAAGCGTGCTGCGGGAGGCGATGCGCTATTCCAAGTTGCATTACGCCCAGGCCGAAGCGTTCTGAGGTCATCGGAAGGCTCGGGTCACATGCAAAGGTGTTCATTCCGGAACTTAGCGCTATGGAAAACGACCCGAACGCGGTCCGGCGGCGTATGCCCAGATGACGTTGGCCACGCTGGATCCGAATTACCAGGTCACTGACCCAATCGCCCGGGCAGCGTTGAGCATGGAGGCACGCGGCACCGTATAATACTGCCGGAATTTGCCCTAACCCACGTGCTTTCTGGAGGCCGAGGCGGTGAAACGGTTGATCTTCTGGTTTGCGGCCGGAGTTGCGGCACTGGCTCTGATCGCGATCCGCTTGTTCCCATCCCTGGTGGTCGACCTCGTCGACCTCATGCCGGCCTCGCTTCCCACGCCGCCGAAAGGCTTCGACGTCCGCCGCGAGGGAATTGAGCGCGGCAAGGTGGAGACGGTCGGGTACGACTCGAAGGCCGCCGGCTGCAAGCGGAAGATGCGCGTTTATACCCCGCCAGGGTTTTCCAAGGACCAGAAGTACCCGGTCCTGTATCTCCTGCACGGCAGTCTTTCCGACGAAACCGGTTGGGTGAAGGATGGGGCGGCGGACACCATTCTCGACAACCTGTACGCTGCCAGCAAACCGGTCCCGATGATCGTCGTCATGCCCAACGGCAACCTGTTCACGACGGCCGATGCCTTTGGGTCGGACCTGCTAGGCGACGTTATCCCGTACGTGGAGAATCGCTTCCCGGTGAAGGCCGACCGGGAACACCGGGCGCTGGCTGGCGTTTCGATGGGCGTCTGCAAACGATCAACTTCGGACTAGCCAACCCGGACACATTCGCCTACATCGGCCTCTTCATTGGCGGCTTGGATAGCTGCGAGCAGTTCGAAAAAGACCACCAAGCAGCGCTGCAGGACCTGGGGACGAAAAAGAAACTGAAGTTGCTCTGGGTCGCCAACGGCAAACATGACCTAAAATACTTGCCCTGCCAAGACACGCTGAAACTGTTCGACAAGTATAAGATCCGGTACGTCTACGTGGAGGGCAAGGGCCTCCACAATTGGGAGACCGCGCGGAACGACCTCTTCGTATTCGCGCCGCTCGTGTTCCGCGACGCGAAGTGAGCTTCCGCGGCAACACTTAACTTCCATAATATCGGTTCCTGACTCGTTTTCTGGCCCCGTAATACGCCAACTGTGCTGAGCGCACATCCAACTTTCGGGAAAATGTTTTCGCCGGCAAGAAATCGTCGAATTCCTCGGGAAAAGCGGGCCCGGCCGGGTTGCGGGCGATGGGATTTGCCGGAAACCTGGAATGCGGAACTGTACAAAATCGCCGCCTCAAACGTACTTATTAGCGTGGATAGTTACGACGAATAACGTCTTGATAGGCTTTTTGCTCTTTGAAAATTCGCTTCTACGACGCGGCCGGTCAACCGCGTCGCGCGGTCCGGGGCAGGCTCGCCGCCTGCTCCGGCCAACGTATCAGCCTGGACACGCGGCTCAGGCAAGGTTCAGGCATGGAAAGAAAAATGAAAGGCAACCGAAGCAGACCGCGGATTTCACGGATAGCGCGGATATTGTGAAGGATTTCCAACCATCGCAAAACCATCTCCTTATCTGCGATATCTGCGACATCCGCGGTCAAAAAACTTGAGATGGCTAAAAACAGTTTTAGTTCTTGCAGGGCAGGGGAGGCAAAGGATCAGGCAAAGGCCTTCATTGCCTGCTGCTCGTTGTCGAGGATCTCGAAGAGCTGGCCCAGCTTCGTGGAGTGGAAGATATCCATGATCTCGGGACCGACCTGGCAGAGCTTCAGCTTGCCCGGTTTCTGGCCCATCTTCTTCCGCAACATGAGCATGATGCCGAGCATGGCGCTGGACAGGCCCACGACGCCGATGAAGTTCAAGAGCAGATTTTGACAATCGGGTCGATCGGCCACGTGGAAGAGCTCCTCGCCGAACTTCTTCACGGTCAGATCGTCGAGAATGCGATGTTCGCCGAAACGGACCACGATCAGCCCGCCTTGCAGTTTGCGGAGGCCCAGGTGGAGGCACGATGCGCGGCTGCCGCTCTCACGCGCGGTCTTTTCGTCCGGCACGGGAAACGCCCACTGGGAGAGCGACGTATAACAGAGAGGGCAGTCGGCTTGCTCCACGGAGATGATCTGGCAGCATTTCGGGCAGACCCTCTTCCGCCGCAGAAACGACGAATCGGTCGGACCCCCACCCAGAGTACTGGGTACCCGACCGGGTGCCCCGGCGGCGCCTTCCTTCTTCGACTCCCGCTTCTTCGGCTGCTCGGCGTGTGCCTCGGAATAAGCGGGATAAGAATGATGGGGCAACGGCTCGCTGGAGTGCGGAGTGCGTGGAACCGCGCGCGGCGCCCCTAAAACCGCAAGCAGATCGTCCTCGGAGACCGATCGCGGTTCCGGTTGGGGAACGTCAATGCGGGCCTTGCAATGCGGACAGAGGCCCGATTTCCCCGCAAATTCGCTCTTCACTTGCAGCGCATGCCCATTCGGGCAGGTGACCTTAATCGACATACACCACCTCGTCAAGGAAGCACCGCAAGGGGGGTATTGAAGCCCGAGCGAGAAGTGTGCCGCCAGCAAGCCGATTCCTCGCCGACCACGACCATGAGTACATGGTATCCGACACGGTGCCCAATGTCGCCTTGCGACCAAAAACTCTACGGATAGCCTCTTCCGACGATGCGATCGACACTGCTCCAGAAAAAGCAACTGTTAGAGTACTATTAAATCCCGCGGATGTCAATCTTTTGTTTTTTGGGCGGACGGCACAGGGGAATGGGCCTGCTACTTTGCGCGGACGGCACAGGGACCAAGCTGCGCTCGGTGCCCGTGCCTGCTACTTTCGCCGCTGGATCAGGTTGCGGGCGGTGCGGCGGAGGCGGACGAGACCTTGGATGTCCTCCCAGATCGTTCGCGGGATGTTTACGCGACTGTCGGGATCCTCGATCCACACGATCGGCAACGTGCGAATCGCCAGGCCGGCATACTCGGCCAAAACGAGCAACTCCGTGTCAAAAAACCAATGCTGGTTCTCGACCAGCGGCAAGAGTGGCCGTACGGTCTCGATATGGACCGCCTTGAACCCGCATTGAGCATCGTCGAACGTGCGGGCGCCGAGCATCCAACGGACGAGCCGGTTATACCCGCGGGAAAGCACTTCGCGCCTCCAGGAGCGGGTGATCCGCGAAGCCCGATCAAGTCGCGAGCCGGTCACGATATCGGCCCCTTGCCGCAGGAGCTCGAGCGCGCGGCCCACGGCGGCCAGGTCGGTCGAGAGGTCGACGTCCATGTAAAGCGAAAAACGGGCATCGGTTTCCATCCAGGTCGTGCGCAGGGCATGGCCGCGGCCCTTGGGCTCAATGTGCAGAAAACGGACCTCGGGCAGCCGCTCGGCCAGTTCCTGGCCGATGCGGGCCGTGGCATCGGTTGAACCGTTGTCGATGACCACGATCCGCCACGTGAGGCCGCCAAACCCGAGCATCGTCGCCCGCAAACGCTCGACGGATGCCGCCAAGACGTGGGCTTCATTATAGACAGGGATCACAAGATCGAGTTCGGTGGGCATAAAGACACAGGGCAGGGCAGGGGGGTGGACAAGCTTCCGTTACGGCCATTGCCCATAATGGGTGGTTACTTCGCAAGGTGGTGGACGATCCGCGCAAAATCAGCTATCCTAAAGAGGCGGACGTAGGAACCAGACTCATAGGAGGTCAAATGCTTGGTATCTCGCTCGATTATCCAACCTACCTGGAGCGCTTGCAACAGGAACTCAGCCGCGTCGACCCGGCAGAGGTCAGCCACCTGACAGAGCTGATTTATGCCGCTTGGGAGCGTGGCAACACGGTTTTTGTCGTCGGCAACGGCGGCTCGGCCTGCACGGCATCGCATCTTTGCGAGGATCTCGGCAAAGGTTGCCTGCGGCAGGAGGATCTGTGCGACGAGTCGCGGCGGCGTTTGCGGGTGCTGAGCCTCACGGACAACGTCGGCTGGCTGACGGCGATCGGCAATGACTGCGGCTACGACCAGATCTTCGTGCAGCAATTGATGAATTTCGGCAAGCCGGGCGACCTCTTGGTGGCGATCAGCGGATCGGGCAACAGTCCCAATGTCCTGGCTGCCGTCGATTGGGCCAACCGCCATGGGCTCACGACCTTCGGCATGACGGGCTTCGGCGGCGGCAAGCTCAAGCAGATGGCCCACGCCGGCCTCCACGTGCCGCTGGACGACATGGGCATGATCGAGAGCGTTCACATTTGTGCGATCCACTGGATTGTCGACGACGTGCATGCCCGCGTGAATTCCAGCGGCCGCTACGCGAAAGTGTAGTCGATGGAGCAAACCGCGATCATCATCGGGGCCGGGCCAGCGGGTTTGACGGCGGCCTTCGAGTTGCTCGATCGGACCGGCATCGTGCCCATCGTGCTGGAGGCCGAAGACTATGTCGGCGGCATATCGCGCACGGCCAACTACAAGGGCAACCGCATCGACATCGGCGGCCATCGCTTCTTTTCCAAGTCCGACCGCGTGATGGAGTGGTGGCTCGATCGCATGCCGATGCAGCAGGTGGAGTCGGGGCAGGCCACCATCAGCTACCAGGGCAAGAGCCGCCACCCGCAAGCCGGTATCCGGCAAGCAGGTGTCTCGGCCGGGGCAGGGCAGGGGGCCGACCCGGAGAAGTGCGACCTGGTGATGCTCCTGCGGCCGCGGAAGAGCCGCATTTACTTCCTCCGCAAGTTCTTCGACTATCCCATCACGCTCAGCCTCGACACGATCAAGAAGCTGGGCCTGCCGCGGATCGTGAAGATCGGTTTCAGTTACCTCCGCGCGGCCTTGTTTCCCTTCCGGCCGGAGAAGAACCTGGAAGAGTTCTTCATCAACCGCTTCGGCCGCGAGCTGTATCGCACGTTCTTCAAATCGTATACGGAAAAGGTGTGGGGGGAGCGCTGCTCGGCCATCAGCGCGGAATGGGGAGCGCAACGGGTCAAGGGGTTGTCGATCCTCGGCGCCTTGAAACACATCGCCGGCAAAGTTCTCCGCCGTCGCGACCTTGCCCAGAAAGGCACCGAGACCTCGCTTATCGAGCAGTTCCTCTATCCCAAATTCGGTCCGGGGCAGATGTGGGAGACGGTTTCCCGGGAAATCCTGGCGCGCGGCGGTCGAATCGTCCATCACCAGCGGGTCAGCAAGATCCAAGTCGACGGCGAGCGCATCGCGGCCGTCGAAGCCGTCGATCCCCGCAGCGGCCAGACCACCGTCTATCGCGGCGACTGGTTCTTCTCAACCATGCCCGTCAGGGACCTTGTCCGGGCGTTGGACGAGGTCCCGGCGGAGGTGCGGCAGGTGAGCGAGGGGCTGATCTACCGCGACTTCATCACCGTCGGTCTCTTGCTGAAGGAACTGAAGGTCCGCGAGGATTCCAGCCAGGGGCAGCAGTTGATCCGCGACAATTGGATCTACATCCAGGAGCCGGACGTGCTGGTGGGCCGCTTGCAGATCTTCAATAATTGGAGTCCCTACATGGTCTCCGATCGTTCCAAGGTCTGGGTTGGGCTGGAGTATTTCTGTTACCAGAGCGACGATTTGTGGAAGATGTCGGACCGGGAATTGATCGACCTGGGAAGCCGGGAAATGGAGCGGATCGGCATCATCGAGCGCTCGGCCGTGCTGGACGCCACGGTGATCCGCATGGCCAAGACCTACCCGGCCTACTTCGGCACGTACGACCGCTTCGACGAGGTCCGCCGTTTCGTGGATCGCTTTCCGAACCTCTTCTTGCTGGGGCGCAACGGCATGCACCGCTACAACAACCAGGACCATTCGATGCTGACGGCCATGGTGGCGGTCGACAACATCGTCGCCGGAACATGCGACAAGTCGAACGTTTGGGCCGTGAACACCGAGCAGGATTATCACGAGGCGAAGGAACCCGCGTCATGATTTTTTCGAGGTTCCGCAGACGCCGCACGCTGATCGTGTTGGCGGTTGTCGTGCTCCTTGGGCTGGGCCACGCGCTCATCCTGCAACTGCTTGCCTGGCCGCTGCTGGCGCGGGAGTCGCCGCTGTCGGCCAACGTCTATTGCCTGCATGGCGAAGAGTTGGGCGTCGACGGTTTCGAGCCCTTCGAGCATGCGGCCGCCTGGCATGCGGAAGCCCCCGGACGAAAGATCCTCCTGCTCCTGCCTCCCGATACGCGCGTCGTGGAAATCGGCGCGGTGCGATCGTTCGAACGGGCGTGCCGTAGCGAACTGGACAAGCAGCGGATACCGCCGTCCGACGTAGTGGCAATTCGTGCCGAGGCCCGTGGCGCGTGGAGCGAAGCCCACGCCCTGGCCGAATGGCTGAAGGAACACCCCGGCTCGACCGTAAGGATCGCCTGTAGTCCGTTCACCAGCGGCCGGCTGCGGTACGTGTTCGACAAGGTACTCGGTCCGGTAGACGCCGAGCGGGTAGGGCTGGCGATCCTTCCCGATCCCAAATGCCGCATCGAAAGCTGGTGGCGGAGCCAGGCCGGCGTGAAAGCGTTCATGTTTGGCTGGCTGGACTTGATCTATGCCCGGGCGAAAGGCGCCGCGCCGCGTCCGCTTCCCGCGAGGGCCGCCGCGTTTCAAGACGAACTGCGGAAGAAAATCGGTGAGGCCCCCCCATGAAGCGCCTGAAGCGCCGCTGGTGGCTGGTCCTTGCCGTCGGCGGCATCCTGATTGTCGTTTTCATTCTGCGGCAGCAGACCTTGCCCCTGCTGGCCAAGTGGCTCGACGTGGGCCGCTTTCCGCTTCAGGCGGACGCTAAGGCCGACGCCGTGGTGCTGCTGAACGGCAGTGTCAACACCCGGCCTTTCGTGGCGGCGGCCCTCGTGCATGGCGGCTGGGCGCCGAAGGTCCTCTTGAACACGGTGGCCGCCCACCCCAGCGAGGTCAGCGGCATGGTCCCGCCTTTTTTCGAGATCAACTTGAAAATCCTGGCTTACGGTGGCGTGCCGCCGGATCGCGTCGTCCGTTTGGATTCCAAGGCGGAAACCACATTCGACGAGGCCAAAGCGGTAGCGGAATACCTGGCCGATCACCCAGCCAAGCGACTGATGATCGTCACCGAGGGTCCGCATACCCGTCGGGCCCGCTGGATTTTCCAACTGGTCCTGGCCGAGCGGCCGGTGGAGATCACGATGGTCTCGGCGCCGTCGGACGAGTTCGCGAGCGAGAACTGGTGGCAGAGCGAGATGGGATTCCTCTTCATCGTGAGCGAGTACTTCAAGCTTTTTTACTACGGCCTGCGCTACGGCTGGCTGGGCTACGAGATTGTCATCGGCGTGGTGGTGATGGTCTTGCTGTCCGCATGGTTTTCGCGGCGGCGGAAACTAATTCACGGTGGCATGGCGGCTTCGTAGAAGGGAATTCATGCCGTTGCCTTGTCTTTTCAGGCAAACGGAATGAATTCCGTTCTACGGAGGGGACTGGTAATGGAAATAGTCGCGGTCGTGATATAATGGAGGAATATCGAATTTTGTTCTGCGAGACCCGAACATGCGAACGTTGAACGTGCGCCCTGCGGCGATCTGCCTGGTGGTGGTTGTGCTCTTGGGTGGCGGCGTGCATTTGCTGCACGCATTTCAACTCCGCCGCCAAGCCAACGCATTGAGGATTGCGTCGGAGCGAGCGGAGGCCGATTATCTGATCCTTAAGTTGCGGGGCACGTGCGTTGCGGCACGTGAGTCGCTATTGCGCAAAGATGCGTCGACGGTCGCGTCGGACCAGTCGGAGGAATCGAAAAGACTTCGGGCGGCCGAAGTAAAAAATCTCGATGAAGCGATCGACCTCCTGGAGGGTACTTTTCGCAAGAAATCGAAGGACTCTAACGAGCTACCGGATCTGGGGCCGTTGGCGGAAGAGAAAAATCTCGAGGAAGCAATCCACCATTTGCAGAGCTATGGTGCGCTCGTACCAAAGGACCGCAAAGGACAACTTCACCTGGGCCTGTTATACGCCGACCCGCTGCACTGCGGCGGCGACACACTTGACACCCGCGGGGATAAGCTTGACGCCCTCGCCGCCTCTTCCAAAGTTGTCGAAATCGCTGCGCAGCCACCGAAAACTTGCCCCCGGAAGAATTGTGTAAGCAATTGCGCCTGGGGCAGTTGCATGCCGAAACGCTGGGCGCACTGCGCCGAACTGCCGCCTCATAACGCCCGTGCCGCCTTTATTACTCTGGAAGACGTTTTGCGTACGGCCGACGGCTCGCTGTCGCGGGAAGAATTGTATCAGGCCCGGCGGAAGCTCGTCGTTATGGCGATCTGGAACGGGCGTCTATCGGATGCTGAAATGCACCTTAAGGTGTTGACGGACGAAACTCCCGACGACCCTGAATTGCTCGATCTCGGCGGCCAGATTCTCTTCTACGATAAGAAGTATGACGAGGCCAAAAAGCAATTCGAGCGGGCCATAGAACGTGCACCCACCCAGATCGACAGCTACTTTCAACTGGCAAACGTTCTCCGTTCACGGCTCGATAAGAAAGCGGAGGCCGAAGAAGTCTTGCGAGACATGATTCACCGGAAACTCAAAGATAAAGACGGAAAGGCGGTCAAAGATAAAGACGGCAAGGAGGTCGAGGTCAATGCCAAGTCCGTGGCGGCATTCCAGAAATATGCCAATTATCTCCGGGAGGAACGGAAGTTCGACGAGGCCCTGGTGCAGGCGAACCGCGTGTTGGAATTGGCGCCGGAAGACTCCGTGGGGCTGTGGATCGCCGGATTCTGTTACCTGGCGAACGGGCAGTACAAGACGGCGGAAGACTACCTCAATCGCGGCATCAGGGCGGACAAGCGGAGCCACGTCATGTATACAGTCATGGCCGACGTCAAGAACCGTCTCGGCCGGCACGACGAAGCGATCGCCGTCCTCCGGCAGGGGCTGGAAAACACCAAGGGAACCCTCGGCTACGTGGAAATTCTTTGGGACCTGGTCAATTCGAACATCATCATCGACCGGAAGTTCGACGAGGCCGAAAAGGAAATCAAGGAACTGCGGGACCTGCGCTACAAGCCGCAACGCATCGAATTCCTCGAGGCCCGCTTGGCGTTCATGAAAAATGACTGGATCGTCGCCAAAGAATCCTTCGAAAAAGTCCTGCCCAAGTTGCACGACGACCCCAATGATCGCGATCTCCAGAAGTTTGCCTATCTGTACCTCGGCCAATGTTACCGTCAACAGGGCAAAGTCGAAGAACAAATTGAGGCCTATCTGGCGGCCCTGAAAATCGATCCTTACTTCATTTTGGCCCGGACGGGACTTGCCGAGATCTACCTGGGCCGCGGCAACTTTTCGGCCGCCGCCGAGCAATACAGCATCCTGCTCAGAGGTCCCCGTCCCGATTCGGAGTCGGCGCTCGCCTTGGCGCGGATCTTGATTATGATGCGCTACCGTGAAGACAAAGAAAAACGCGACTGGGAACCTGTCGATAAGTTGCTCGACCAGATCGAGCGGCAACGGGCGCTGACTCCCAATGTTGCCGTGCTCAAGGCGGAAGTGCTCCTCGCAAAGGATGATCCCAAAGATACGGACGAACATCTCACGGTTGCGAAACAGCGTGGTCAAGCCGCGAAAGAGTATCTTGAGGACTGCTCCAAGAAGTTTCCCAAGAGCGTGCAAGTTTGGTTGGCCTTGATCAACCTTACCATGTACCAGGCTGAAAACACGACGGCTCCGGGCCAAAAAGAGCAGAAGTGGAAACAGGTTTCGGACTGCATCGATCGGGCGGAGCAGAGCCTGGGCGATCATCCGATCATCCGCGAGAAGCGGGCCAGTTGTGCCGTCCGCCGCAAGGATCCCCAACAGGTCGCGGTGTTGAAGAAGTTGGGTGCTCCGGAGGGCCTCGGCAAGATGACGGATTTTGAAAGAACGCATCTCTGGAGCAGTCTCGCCGCCCTCAGCGTTCAAGCCAATGATTTCGATTTGGCCCGCTCCTACTGCCGCCTCGTGGCCGAACAAGATCCGAAGAATGTCCTCGTGCGCTATCTTCTCTGCGATCTGAATCTTCGCGCTTTTGAAAAAGGCCAGACACCCGACTTGCCGGAACTGGACAAACAGTTGAAGGAGATCGAGCAACTGGGCGGCCGCGGACCTTATTGGCTCTATGGCAAGGCCATTCGCACCCTCGTGCAATCCAAGAAGAAGGATCCGCAGTTGCTCATGGATGCCCGCGGCTACCTGAAAGAAGCCATGGAAGTCCGCCCGGACTGGTCGGCCCTGGCCGTCTTGACCGGTAAGATCTGCGAGATGCAGGACGAACCCGATCAGGCCCTGGAATTCTATACCAATGCCGTCTATCGCATGGGAGATCGCGACAGCGACATGATCGGCCGTGCCGTGCGGCTCCTCGTGGCCCGCGGGCGCCGAACAGATATCGAAGAAGCCAAGCAGTTGATCGACTACCTCGAGAAACAGAAGAGTCCGCTCCTCACCGAGATGAACCAACAGGTAGCCTACGTGAAGGTTTTCACGGGCGACATTGCCGAGGCCGCGGAGGAAGTCAAAAACTCGGTTGCCGCCGACAGCAAGAACTACGAAGATTTCTTGCGGCAGGGACAAATGTACGCCTTTCTGGCTCAACGACTGAAATCCAAGGCGAGAGTGCCCACCGCGACCTGGAAGCCGCCATTAGGGATGAAAAAACGAGCGTCGAGGAAAAGCATGAAAAATCGGAAGGGGCGCGTCAGGCCGACTCGGAAATGATCCAAATGGGGCAGCGGGCCGTGAATGCGCTCTTGAAGGCCCGGGCCTTGAATCCCCAGGCCGATCGAGTTTGGATCGCGCTAGTGCAGCTTCTGGTCGACGTGGGCCAGCCCGACAAGGCGCGGCCGCTGATCCCCGCCGCCAGGGCAGCGCTCAAGGGCGAACAGGCCCCGATCACGTTGGCCACGTGCTGTGAACTCATCAACGACATGGGGAAGGCCCAGGCACAATTACGAGGCAGCCGCCAAGGCCTCGCCGCAAAACAGCCGCGTTTTGCGGCAGGTGGCGGCTTTCTACCTGCGGAGGGCCAAGCTCGACCTGGCCGAACCGTTTCTCAAGCAGATCATTGCGCTTGGAAACGCCGGCAACGCTCACCGACGTCTGTTGGGCCCGCCGCGCCTTGGCCGACGTCCTCGGTGAGCCGCGGAGACTTCGACACATCTCTGTCAAGGCATGGCCTTGATCGACGAGAACCTTCGCAGCAAGGCCCCTTCGATCGACGACAAGCGCGCGAAGGTGCATTTCCTCCTCGCCGACCCCCGAAAGGAAAAAATCGGCGAAGCCATCCAGGCCATGGAGGACCTGGTGAAAGGCACGGACGCCACGCCGGTCGACTATTTCAACCTGGCCAAGCTGTACTTGAAGAAAGGCGATTGGAACAATTACGAACGGCACATGCTTAGCGTGTTCGGCGCCAGAAGGCCGCCGTGCAGCCCGCATATCTCATCTTCTACATCAATACGCTCCTGGAGAGAAAACAACTCGACGACGCCGACAAATGGTTGCAGACCTTGGAGAAATCCGCCCCCAACCTGTTCGACACGGTGCGGCTGAGGGCCGAGCATCACTTCCTCCGCGGCAGCTACGAGGCCGCCGGCAACCTGGCCATGGCCTTCCTCGACAATCCCCGCGCCGAACCCAGGGATCGCGGACAGCAACTGTTGCTCGTGGCCCAGGTCATGGAAAGATTCAGCGATCGCCTCAAGGCGGAAGGCAAGCGGGTCATTGCCGGCGGATTTGCCGAGAAGGCCGACGCGCTCTTCGCTTCCTTGCGGAGCCCGCGAGTCTCCGCCACGGGAGACATCTATTTCGCCGACTATCTTGCCAGGCAAAAACGGATCCGCGAGTGTTTGCAGGTCCTGGAGCAATGCTGGGAAAAGTTCCCGGCGGAAACGTTGCGGATTCCTGCGTCCGTCATACTCCACTCGCGGGCCGCAGACGCCGCCCAATACCGGCAGTTGGAGAAGATTCTGGTCGCGGCATCGAACAAAGCGGCATCGAACAAATCCGGGCACCCGATATCGCTCTTGCCGAGTCTTGCCGCAGTGCACGCCCAGCAACGGGAATACGACAAGTCGATCGCCGACTACCGCCAGATCCTCGCCAAGGAGCCGGGGAATTATCAGGTGATGAACAATCTCGGCGCTAAACCTGGCGCGGTCCGGCCAGAATCTGGACGAAGCTCTCAAGCTGATCAATGATGCCCTGGCGATCAGCGGACCGTTGGCTGGGGTGCTCGATTCCCGGGCCATCATCCATATCGCTCGCCAAGAGCCCGAGAAGGCCCTGGAAGACCTGGCGGCGGCCATCCAGGACGACGGTGCCCCCGAACAATATTTTCATCAGGCTTGGGCCTACCTGCTACTAGGAAAAAAAACCGAGGCCTCGGCCGCATTCGCCACAGCGCAAAAGAAAGGCCTCAATCCCAACGACCTCGATCCGCGCGAGGTTTCCGTGTACGATCGCTTGAAGGAGGGGCCGTAGGTCCCTTCTGCTGGAAGGGACTAACGTGCCCGGCGCCGCTGGAAAAACATTGGGCCTTTGAAAAACTCATCGCACAATAGTCCCTCCCGGCAGGAGAGACCTACTTCAGCCTTCGGCGCGCCGGCTTCTTCCGCGCGCTTGCGGGCCGCGCCTTGCCGGCCGCCAAATGGCTGGCCACGCGCAAGGCCTCGATCATGCTGCTGGTTTCGGCACGCCGCTTCCAGGCGATGTCAAAGGCCGTGCCGTGGGCCACGCTGGTGCGAATGATAGGGAGGCCCAAAGTCACATTGACCGCCTGGTGCATCCCCATCAGCTTCAAGGCGATATGCCCCTGATCGTGATACATGGCCACGATGGCGTCGAACTCGCCGTCGCGGGCGCGGACCATCAGCGTGTCGGTGGGCAGCGGGCCGGTAAGATCGAGCCCCTGGGCCCTTCCCCGCGCGACGGCCGGCCCGATGATGGTCTGCTCTTCATGGCCGAACAGACCGCCCTCGCCGCCATGCGGATTGAGCGAGCAGATACCGATCCGCGGCCGATTGGCCGTCAAGCGAATCATGAAATCGTCAGCCAGCCGGGCCTTGGCCAACACGGCGTCTTCAGTCAACTCGTCGAACACATTCCGCAGGGCCGTGTGCAGCGTGACGTGGACCACGGCCAGCCCTGCGGGCGAGTGCAGCACGTCGTCCGGGCCCAGGTAAAGCATCATGGCGAAGTTTTCCACGCCGCAGAGGCTTGCCAGCAGTTCGGTATGGCCGGGAAAGGCGTGTCCGGCGCGGTGCAATGCCTCTTTCTGCAACGGCGCCGTGGTGATTGCATCGACCTTTTTGCCCAGGGCCAACTGTGCCGCCGCGACGACCGCGTCGTACGCCGCTTGCCCGGCTCGGGCGTCGAGCCTGCCGGGCGAAATGTCCAACACGTCGTCCGACCCGCAGGCCAGGCAGGGAATGACGCCGGCGGTGGGTTCGGCCTCCTCAGGCGAGCCGATCTCTTGAACGTGCAGGTCCGTTTGCCAAAGTTCGATGGCACGGCGGATCACGCCCGGATGTCCCACCACCAGCGGCCGGCACCAATCGTGGACGACGGTTTCGGTCCAAGCGCCGACGATGATTTCCGGTCCGACGCCTGCCGGGTCGCCCAAAGTAATTGCGATCAAGGGTTTTGGTTTCATACTGATATTCTACGCAGAACGGGCGGAATGCTGAAGGTCTCGTGTCGCGGCGCAGAATATGGTTTACTGAGTTGTGGAGGTCTTAGAACGTAGAGCTTAGGTTCTAGACCATCCGCCACATGTCCTAAGAACTAAGGTCTACGAACTAAGAGCTTTCCCGTGCGAGCTTGCCTTCAACGCGTCAGTCGTGCCCAGGTCTCCGTGGAGGGAGAAATCTGCAGCCAGATCGACCGGGGATTGCTGGTTCTGCTGGGAGTAGTCCAGGGCGACCAGGAGGCCGACGCCCGGCAACTGGCGCAGAAGACCGTCTCCCTGCGGGTCTTCGACGACCCGCAGGGAAAAATGAACCTCTCCGTTGGCGAGGTGGGCGGCGCCGTGCTTGTGGTCAGTCAATTCACCTTGGCCGGCGATTGCCGCAAGGGGCGGCGACCTTCGTTCGACGCCGCTGCGCGGCCGGAATTGGCGGAGCAGCTTTACAAAGTTTTCGTTCAGGCCGTGGCGGAGCAAGGCGTTCCCGTGGCCGCCGGCCGCTTCCGCGCCCACATGATGGTCGAGTTGGTCAACGACGGCCCGGTGACGTTCGTGGTGGAGACGTGAGAGGCGAGTCTTCCGGTTCCTCTAACCCAAGGCTGCTACACGATCCGTAGGTGCGCGAAATGAACTCCTGCCAGTCAGATTGTTCTCGCTCGGGAGACGACGATTGGAAATGTTCGTAAGCCTCCTTTTTCCAAGCGGCATCGTCGGGATCCATATCCACGAAGACGACGACCGTCGCCCTTCCATTTGACGGCAAGGCCGAGGCGATTTCAGGAGGCAACGCAAGCGTATTGCTGCCGGTAAGTTCCGTTTCGAATTCAATGGTTCTGGACATGATTCAACCCCACGAAGTAAGTCCATGTTAATTCTATCGTCGCAATCCCGTCGTTGCAATCTGCTCTTGCCCTGTTTGCCAAGTCCCGCTAAACTCCCGCCTGCAATCCTCCAATCCCCTGCCCCTCTGGAGACACGAAACATGCGCAGTATTCGGTTCATGGCGGCTCTAGTGTTGATCTGCACCAACTCGCTGTTCGCTGGCGGGTCCAGCAGCGATCCGGTTTCGAATTCCGGCAAGAAGGCCGAGTCCAAGTACGTTATTGAGCCGCCTGATGTGATCCAGATCGAGATCCACAAGCTCATTCCAAAGAAGCCGAGATCCCATCTCGTCGATGTCTTCGATGTGCTCCAGATTCGTGCCAAGGCTCTATCCGACCAGCCAATCGACAACTGCTATACAGTTGGGACCGACGGCACGATCAACCTCGGTCCGACCTACGGCTCCGTCCGCGTGACGGGCATGACCATCGACGAAATCCGCACGACCTTGAACGAGTCGCTACACCGATGGATCAAGGATCCGTCGGTAAGCGTACAATTGGCCCGCGTCTCTGGGGTCGAACCGCTCACCGGCCAATACCGGGTTGGTTTCGGCGGCCTGATCTACCTGCGGTCTTATGGTGTTCTGAAAATTGCCGGCAAGACGGTGACCGAGGCCCGCGTCGCTATCCAAGATCACCTGAAACAGTATCTCGACTCGCCCGAACTTTCCGTGGACGTGGTGGCCTGCAACAGCAAGGTCTATTACGTCATCACCCAGGTGGCCGGTCGGGATGACAAAATCCAACGTCTGCCGATCACCGGCAATGAGACGGTCTTGGACGCCATTGCCCAGGTCGACGGTCTGTCACAGATCTCCAGCAAGAAAATCTGGATTGCCCGGTCGGCGCCGCGTTTTTTCGGCTGCCTCGACTGCCAGCAGATCCTGCCCATCGAGTGGGATGCCATCGTCCAAGGTGCGCAGACGGCGACGAATTACCAGCTCTTGCCGCGCGACCGTGTGTACATTCTTTGGGGCGAGGAGAAAGAGGAGAAAAAGGATGCACGGGAGCCGGAAAGGATAAGCGGGGTGTGCGGAAGCGGATCAACGATCCACGGCTATGAAACGATGGGCAGCCACTATAACGCCACCCGAAACGGCCTGTGATCCGGCCGCGGGGCAGGGGGGTGGCGGCGGACAGCCAAAACCGCCGGCCGGGACCGGGCTCGATCCGCCCCAAGAGCTCAAAGTACAGAGTACTCAGTACCCAGTTTTCAGTTGGGCAAACCGTCTCTCCGCCCCCTGCCAATCCGCGCCTGGCGATGCCGCTTAGCATGCACTGAGTACTGTTCTCCGAGCAACTCCTCGGCAAACTTCGGCCTCTCCAAAGCCCAGCAAATCGTAACGTCCACTCAGCAGGCCCCAAGAAACCAGAAACCCCATATTTCCCGGGGAAAACGGTACCTCCGACCGAACATAAGAAACATTATCGGACGTTAAAAGGGCGCTGATACCGAGGCCCTGAGAGACTCTGAATGGCCACCTCAAACGAACTTTGCGGACGGCACACGGAGTGTGCCTGCTACTTTGGCACTCGAAGGGTGCCGGGAATCGCGCGTCAGTCGATCGTCAATCCGGGATGCATCTTCATCAACTGCGCTTTGCCCTTGTCGGTCACTTTGCTTCCCTTCAGGGTGAGCTGTCGCAAACTCGACAGGCCGCCCAGCCTGGCCACGCCGTCGTCCGTGACTGCCGTGCCGATCAAGACCAACCATTGCAACTTGTCGAGGCCGTTCAGGGCCGGCAGCCCGGCGTCGGTGATCTGGGTGTGCGAGAGATCGAGCGTCGCCAATTCCGGAAGTCGGCCAATCTCCCTGAGCCCTGCGTCGCCAACGCCGGTTCCCGACAAAAGCAACCCGACCAAATTCCGCAGCGATGCGATCTTCTTGATTCCGGCGTCGGTCACGGCCGGGGTATCGACAATGTTCAACGAAGTCAGATCGCCGAGTCCGGCCAGGTACTGCATCCGGTCGTCGTTCAAATCGCAGTGGATGAAGGTTGCCGATTCCAGACGGCGGCACTTGCCGACCAATCGGTAACCGTCGTCGCCCAGGGTCTGGTTGTTGCAGTTGATCGACGCAAAATACTGCTCCGGCGGCGCCGAGCGGATCAATCTCGCACCCATCGCCGTCAGCTTCTCAGCGGCCTCGCGTTCCTCGCCGCTGTGTTGCGACTGCTGCGACCGCCGCCAACGGTGGGTCAATTCGTCGGCCAAATCGCGCCCTTCAGGGGTCTGTCGCAACCAAACCACCAGCAACAGGACCAAGAGCAGAAGGACAAGCAGACCGATGCGGATAACACGCCCCATAAACGACCTCAACCAGTTCTCAGGGAAGCACCGCTTCGGCAGGTACGCGGTGCGGAGCAGGAACCAAAGGTTCAGCACTTGCCGATTCACTCGGGGAAGGTTCCTCGCGGGAAGGTTCCCCGGGGGAAATGCTGCCTTCCAGGAACTCGCCCATGCGGCGGAACTTCTGGTACCGGGCCTCCAGCAACTGGCCGATCGGCCGCTCGATCAGCTCGCGGAGCGAATTGCGGAAGAACTGCTTCAAGCGGTTGGCCATCAGGTGGTGATCGCGATGGGCGCCGCCCAACGGTTCGCGAATCACGTCGTCGACCACGCCCAGCCGCAAGAGGTCCTTCGAAGTCATTTTCAACGCTTGGGCGGCCTGCTCCTTGTAGGTATGGCTCTTCCAGAGAATGCCGGCGCAGCCTTCGGGACTGATCACCGAATAATAGGCGTGCTCGAGCATGGCCACGCGATCGCCGACACCGATGCCCAAAGCACCGCCCGAGCCGCCTTCGCCAATCACCACGCAGATGATCGGCGTGGCCAAGCGCGACATCTCGAACATCGAACTGGCAATGACCTGGGCCTGGCCGCGCTCCTCGGCCCCGATGCCGGGATAGGCGCCCGGGGTGTCGATCATGCAAATGACCGGCATGTGGAACTTTGCAGCCATTTTCATCTTGGCCATGGCCTTGCGGTAGCCTTCGGGATGGGCACAGCCGAAGAAGCACGAGTTCCGCTCCTTGAGCGTCTTGCCTTTCTGGTGGCCAATGACCATGACCTTATACGTGTCGAGCTTGGCCCAGCCGGTCCGTATGGCCCGGTCGTCGCCGAAAGTTTTGTCACCATGCAGTTCGATGAATTCGTCGAAGACCAGTTCCAGGTAGTCGGTTGTCATGGGGCGATCGGGATGGCGGGCGACTTCGACCGTTTCCCAGGGCTTCAACTGGCTGTAGATCTGCTTCTTCAATTCAGTCAACACGCGCCGCAGTCGGCGAACTTCATTCCGGGCCTCGGGCTTCTGCGCCGAAAGAGCTTCGAGTTCCTGGATACGCGCTTCCAGCTCGTAAATAGGCCGCTCAAACGACAACCGATGCGTGCTTTCAGCCATCTTCACCTCGAGTCTTATGGTGCGGCCGTGCCGGAACGATGCGGGAACACCCGGTACATCCGCATCTTGTGAAACGCTTCCAGGACTTCCTGGGCCGAAGCCGGCCGACCGGCCGGGTTTTTACACAGGCAGCGACGAACTAAATTAGCAAAATCAGCAGTGACATTGCCATCGGCCGCTTCCAGGGATGGAACCGACGTCTTCAAATGTTTACCGAATAATTCCTCTTGTGTCGATCCCGTGTATGGGGGTGCTCCGGCCACAAGTTCGTAGAGCACGCATCCAAGACTGTACACGTCCGCACGCTGGTCCAAAGCCCCGCATCGGATCTGCTCGGGTGACATGTAACTTGGCGTTCCCTGGATCTTCGGCTTCAGCCGCAACAGTTTTGTCAGCCACCCCGAGGGCCGCTGGGCAAGCCCGAAATCGATCAATTTTACCTGTCCTGTGTCGTTTACCAGAAAATTCTCGGGCTTGATATCACGATGGACCCAGCCCTTGCCGTGCATCCATCCCAATCCTTCCGCTGCTTGCTCGACGATCGTGGGGAGAAATGGATAGAGCTTTTCACGGTCTTCCTTGGTTCGCACGCGTTTTTTCAGGTTGGGGGCCGGAAACCACTCCATGGCCAGGAAAGGAGTACCGCGGTCGATGTCAAAATTGTAAACCTCGATGATCCGAGGGTGCTTGATTTCCTGGCCGACTTTGAACTCCTGACGCAAGTAACCGACTTGCTCGCTATTTTTTGCTGCTTTGGGCAAGATTGCCTTGATTCCGACCATTCGTTGCCGGCCATCGTCGTAGGCCTGCCAAAGCTGGCTGGCTTGACCGGTATGGATTACCTTCAATAAACGATAGGAACCGAGACAATTCTGAACCACGATCACTCGCCCTCATGCCGGGTACGGCAAAGATCTTCCGGAGAGCCACTCAGTCAGGGAAAACCGTTGTAAGCCGTTAATTCTAACAGCCTTAGCCTTGTCTAGCAATGGACAACCATCGCTCATTCGTAGCAGCGGAATTTAGTCCGTTGCCTTGTCTCTTTCAAGCAAACACAATAAACTCCGTTCTACGTAGATATGCCTTGTCTGGACTTTACCGTTCCCAACAGTCGCTCGTAGAGGGCTCGGATGTCTCGGGTCATGCGATAATGGCAGAACTTTTCCTGACATTGGGCCCTCCCCTGCCCTCCCAGGCGAGTTCGCAGTGTACTATCCGCAGAGAGTCGCTGAAGTGCTGCGGCCAATGCCCCGCAATCTTGGGGGGTAATCACGTAGCCCGTAACGTCGTCGATTACGACCTCTCGGGCTCCATCAATGTCAAAACTGACGACCGGCTTGCCGGCCAAGAGCCCATGCACCAATGCTCGGGCAAGCCCTTCCCGCAGGCTCGTGTGGACCACGATATCCATGGCAGCGACCAAGCCGGGAATCTGTTCCGGCGGGGCCAATCCAACGAATTGGAAATGTCCTTCCAGGCCGGCCGCACGAATTTGCCGTTCGAGTCGGCCCCGCAGCACGCCATCGCCAACGAGAAGAAATCGGGCCAGCGGCTCGGCGCGAACCAGGCGCTGCGCCGCTTCAATCAGGTACACGTGGCCTTTGAGATGGAAGAGCCGGGCAATCTTGCCAATGACCACGTGGTCGGGCCGATAGCCTAATTTGCGGCGCACGGCGTCGCGGAGTCGCTGCGACTCCAGTAGCGGTTCGACCTCGATTCCGCTATAGATCGTCGTGCACTTCTCTCGCGGGGCCACACTGGCGTCAACCAGCAGGTCGGTCATGGCATCGGCCACACTGATAAGGCTGTGGCATCGTTTCGCGGCCCACCGTTCGCAGCCGCGGAAGAGGGCCCGCGCCACCGCGTTTTGATAGCGATGAAATGGAGCGCCATGTACTGTATGAACGATGGCGGGAACGCCCATTTGCCATGCGGCGGCGCGACCGAGGATTCCGCCTTTGGCGCTGTGGGTATGCACGACGTCGGGACGGAATTCCCGCAACGCCTGGCGAATCGCGCGGTACGCAACCAGATCGCGCCAAGGATGAATGGCCCTCCGCAAAGAAGGAAGGACCGCCAGCGGCATCCCCCCTGCCCTGGCCCGCTCGAGCAAGCTGCCTTCCGGCCCCAGCGCCGGACCGGTGATCAAGAGCACGTCGTCGCCGTAATCGCGAAGAAGATCCTCGCAGCAGAGCACGACGTTCTCCTGGGCGCCGCCGAGGATCAAGCGGGTGATAATGTGGGCGATACGCATAAACGGAAATTTCAAATCCAAAATCCAAAACAAATCACAAAATTCAAAAACACGAATGACCGAAACACGGATGCGGGGGTTTTGAACATTTCCTCATTGGTATTTTGAATTTGTTTCGGACTTCGGATTTGAGATTTCGGATTTGGTTTCTTCAATCGGGTATTGTACAGCGACAAGAAAAAGCCCTTGCGGCGGCGCGGTTCGGCCGGCGCGGCGGCGATCCATCGCTTGCAGCACCTCGCCAGGCCACGACACCGGCCGGGCGCCGCGGCCCACATCGGCCAGCGTGCCGACGATCGTGCGGACCATGTTATAAAGGAATCCGTTGGCCTCGATTTCCACGGTGACGAAGTGCTCTTGCTCCCCCCTGCCCCGTTCGACGCGGAGGTCATGGACCGTGCGGATGCTCGTTTTCCGCGGCGCTCCCGTGGTCTCGAAACTGCTGAAGTCGTGCGTTCCGATAAGTGCCGCGGCCGCCCGTTGCATGGCGTCGGCATCCAACCGTCCGCAGGTGAAATGCCAGGCGTAGCGGCGGGCGAAAATGTCGCGGATCGGCCCGTCGTGGATAACGTAGCGGTAGCGTTTTCGCACCGCATCGTGCGTGGCGTGGAAAGTTTCGTGTACCTCGGCCGCGTCGAGCACGGCGATACTGTGGGGCAACTCCGCATTGAGGGCCCGCTGCAAGACCTCGGCCGACAGCCGCGATTCGGTACGGAAACTGACGACTTGGCCCAGGGCATGCACGCCGGCGTCGGTCCGTCCGCTGGCCAATGTCGATGACCGCACGCCGGTAATCTTTTCGATGGTTTCTTCAAGGGTCGCCTGGACCGTTCGCCCACTTTGCTGCGTTTGCCAGCCGGCAAAATCAGTGCCGTCGTAGGCCAGGGTGAGCTTGATGGTGCGCATGTTGGAACTCCCCTCGCCCTTCGGGAGAGGGTTAGGGTGAGGGGAGATTCTTGGGAAGGCCCTGCACACTCGCATCACCCCTCGCCCCCTGCCCCTCTCCCAAGGGCGAGGGGAGTCTCGTGCTACTTCCCGCCCTTGACCAGCAATTCGGCGATCTGCACGGCGTTGGTGGCGGCGCCTTTGCGAAGGTTGTCGCTGACGCACCAGAAGGCCAAACCGTTGGGCGAGGAGAGGTCCTCTCGGATCCGCCCGATGAACGTCTCATCGTGGTTATCGGCCACCAACGGCATGGGATAAATCTTTTTGTCGAGATCGTCCAGCACGACCAGGCCCGGCGTGGCCGCGAACAGTCGCCGGGCTTCGTCGACGGTGATCTTTCGCTCGGTCTCCACCAGAATGCTCTCGCTGTGGCAATTCGCCACCGGCACGCGGACGCACGTGGGACAGACCTGGATCGTGTCGTCTTCCAGCATTTTGCGGGTTTCCAGCACCATCTTCATTTCTTCCGACGTGTAGCCTTGATGCTTGGGCGAGCCGATCTGCGGGATGCAGTTGAAGGCGATGGGATGGGCAAAGGCCTCGTACTTGTAGTCCTGGCCGGCAAGCGTGGCGCGGGTGCCGCCGTCGAGGTCGCGGGTGCCGGAGAGCCCTGCGCCGCTCGTGGCCTGGTAGGTGCTTACGATCACCCGCCGCACACGGCCGGCGTCGTGCAGCGGCTTCAAGGCCTGGACCATCTGCGTGGTCGAACAGTTAGGACTGGAAATAATTCCCTGGTGCCGCTTGACCGCGTGCGGATTGACCTCGGGAATCACCAGCGGTACCTTGGGATCCATCCGCCAATAGCCGCTTTCATCGATCACCACGCAGCCGCGGGCGACTGCCGGCGGAATGAAATCCCGTGCCACGTCGTCCGGCGTGCTGGCAATGGCCAACTGCACGCCGACAAAGGCCTCGGGCCGCAGTTCTTCGACCGTGTAGGCGCGTCCGCAGAACGTAATCGGCTTGCCCGCGGATCGTTTGGAAGCCAGAAACTTGATCGAGCGGAAAGGAAACTTCCGCGCCTCGAGCAACTTGAGAATGATGGTTCCCACGGCGCCGGTAGCGCCGACGACGGCAACGGAATCGTACACGGGCAATAATCTCCAAAAAGAACTAGACACTTGCCGGCCGGGGGGCCAACTCGGCATAAACCCCTATTATCGCATTATCGGCAAAAATCTGCAACGAGCGCGTAATGCACTCGCTCGACAGCGCCCTTCCATTGGACAGGACAAAGATTACCACCGAACCAAAGTATGCGATTTTCCGGAGGCCGATGGCCAGTGACCGAAATGATGGCCCCAGGGAGGCTCGGCACGTCAGGGCCCTCGTTGCAGCGGATGAGGATAGACGTACGGCATATAGTATTCGGCCGGTGCCTTCCCATTGAAGAATTCCCGGCCTTCCTTAATCGTCGCCGCCTGGTTTGCATCCGCAGGGCGGCTCGTTTCCATGCGCAGCGGCGCCCCATTGAAGGTGTTGTTCCATGCGTAGCAGGGCGACGGCTTGAAGACGCCGTCGACGTTCGTTGCCCAACCAACCTGGCCGAAACACGGGTAGCCCGCCCCGACCTGGCCGGCGGGGATCTGGTTGCCATCGAGGGGGTTTTTGCCGTCGGCCTTGCCCCAAGGGGGCATTTCCATGAACGCCCTGTGGTTCGTCAGTGGGATGACGCGGCAGTCGTAGGTCGCGCCGGTGACGGTGTTGTTGAAGACGATGGCCGCGCCGGCGGCGATGAAGATGGAGCCCCCCGGCCTGCCCCCGTCGACCGTGGCAAACTGGTTGTCGTAGATTTCGGCGCTCTGGCAGCCGTACTTTCTCTGCCCGGGGCCGTAGATTTCGATTTCCGCATTGACGATTTTGTTGTGGCGGATGACGACGCGGGCGGCGTTGATGGCCACAATAAACGGGTTGTCGCCCGTCGCCACGGCCCCCCTGAGATTGACCTCGTTGTCCTCGAAGTACATCGCCTGGGCGGTGCCCAGGGTGAGCGGCTTGCGATAGTTGGCCGCGCCGGGGCCCGCATAACAGATCGGCTGCAGGCAGCCACCGTGCGAAAGCTGCCCGTCAAAGCAGCAGTGGTCGACCAACCCGTAGGTGCAGCGGTCGCCCCCGCCGTTGATCATCAGCATCACATCGGAATTCTTGAACTTGCAGTGATCGATGCGGAAGTTCTTGCATGTGCCGCTGATGCTCATCAGCGCGCCCCAGCTCGCTTCGTCGGGGTGTAATGATCCGTCGAGGGTGATGCCCGTGACGCGGAACGGCTTGCCTTCCACGCCCTCCAACTCGAAACACGTATTGCCGGACTTGCTTTTATCCACGGCAATGATCGTCTTGTCGATTCCTGCACCCTGGATGGTGATGGCCTTCACTTTGGGCGAATGGCCTGTGTGCCAGCCCTTCTTCGACCAGACGGCCGTGCCGGCGGGGAGTTGGACGATGTCGCCGTCCTCGGCCGCGTCGATCGCCTTTCCGACGGCCTCCGGCGTCAAATCGGCAGCCGTGCGGGTCTCGGCACAAGCGGCCCGGGGCAATAAACCGGCCGCGACAAGGCAAGACACCGCCATCAACGACCGAAATCGCATGAATCCGATTCTCATCGCTAGGGCTCCTGTACAATTTGGGGTAGAGACTAATTCACGGTTTACTCACAGGGGGCGTCGTCGCGGAAATGCCGGAGCCGGCAGCGCGGGCGGCGGCGGTTTTCATCAGCGCTTCCCATCCCTCTTGCAACGGATGGGGATAGACGAACGGCTTGTAGTATTCGGGTTTGGGCTCCTCGTTGAAAAAGTCCCGCCCTTCCTTGATCGTCGCGGCTTCGTTCGCCTCCGCGCGGCGGCTTGTTTCCATGCGCAGCGGCGCCCCATTGAAGGTGTTGTTCCACGCGTAGCACGGCGTCGGCTTGAAGACGCCGTCGACGTTCGTTGCCCAACCAACCTGGCCGAAGCACGGATAGCCCGCCCCGACCTGGCCGGCGGGAATCTGATTGCCGTCGCTGGGAATCTTGCCGTCGGCCTTGGGAAAGCCCGGTAAGTGGCGCCACGCCCTCTCGTTCCGCAGTTCAATCACGCGGCCGTTGTAGGTCGTGCCCGTCACGGTGTTGTTGAAAACGATGTTCACCCCTGCGCCGATGGAGATAAAGCACTGCGGCCGGTAATTGTTGAGTCCGACCGCCGAGAACGCATTGTCGTAGATCTCGGCGCTCTGGGAGCCATACAGCCCCTGGCTCATGCCGGGCCGATAGATCTCCAGTTGCGTGTTGATGATCTTGTTGTGCCGGATCACGATCCGCGCGCCGTCGGAGGGCACGATCCAGGGGTTGTTGCCGTCCGGGTTGACCACCTCCGGGCTGAAATAGGCCTCGTTGTCCTCAAAATAGAGGGCGTCGGCAGTGCCCAGGCTGAGCGGTTTGCGGTAGTTCGCGGCGCCGGGCCCAAAATACCGGATGGTCTGGACGAGGCGGCCCTTGTATTCCATGCCGTGAAAATAGCAGTGGTCGATCAGCCCGTAGGTGTCGCCGCTGATCTTCATCATCTGGTCGGCGTTCTTGAACTTGCAGTGATCGATGCGGAAGTTCTTGCAGTTGCCGCTGATCGCCATCATGCCGTCCCATACTCCGGCATTGGGATAGCCCGTGCCATCGAAGGTGATGCCCGTGACGCGGAATGGTTTTCCTTCCACGCCGGCCAGCCAGAAGGGCATCTGGCCGGCATCCCTCGTGGGACGATTGTCGCAAATGACCGTCTTGTCGATTCCGGCGCCCCGGATGGTGATCGCTTTCATCTTCGCCCAATGGTTGGCGTTCCATCCCTTCTTCCACACTGCCGTTCCTTCGGGGAGTTGGACGATGTCGCCATCCTTGGCTGCGTCGATCGCCTCCCAGACGGCTTCCGGCGTCAAAGCGGCAGCCGTGCGGGTTTCGGCGTAAAGGGGTGCGGGCACAACGCCACCGGAAGCCTCAAACAAGCAACACACCAGCCACAAACCGAGTTCGCAATTTCTCCTTGCCATCGTCTTATCTCCTTGGAGGCATTGCAACCTTAGCGATTCAAGAACCCGATTATGGTTCGCGTATCCGGCGGTGTCAAGAAATGACGGGGGTGGTCGTGGACGCATGCATGGCCAAACGAGCGTCACAATAGGGTGGTCTTTCGAATCACCGTCTCTCTTGCTGCCAAGGCCACCGACCTTCCAATTCGACTTGCAACGTGGTGCTAGTGATGGCCCTCACCCCGACCACGACCATGAGTACATGGTGCCCGATATGGTGCCCGCCATCTTCCGAAAAGGGCGAGGGGAGCGAAGAAAAAACGGCCTCCTGCCGAACACTCGGGCGGGAGACCGCTATGGTTTTCTTCACTGTAGGGAACGCGGGGCACCCGCTTGCGGGTCGCAGCGTTCCACGCGGGGGCGAATTTCTTCCCTAGGGAACGCCACGGAGGGCGTTCCCTACAAGACCAGCCTTGATCACTCGGCAGCCGCTAGGCCTTCGACATTGAAGCCGAACGCCACGCCGCCTTGCTCGCCGGCCGTCAGCGAAACCGTCTTCTCATCCGTGACGATCTTGCCTTCGCGAACGACCTCCGCCTTGACCACGTACTTGTAGATGTAGCCGGGGCGCAGGCCATAGGAAACAAAGTGCCGCTTGCTGCCGGTGCTCTTGGTGAGCATGCCGTTGATCGTGACCTTGGCCTCGCTCGGCACCCAAACGGTGAGAATTCCACTGTCGCCGGCCGTCGGCTCGATCGAACTACGGTCTGGTTTGATATTCAGGCCACCACTATCAGGCAGCAATGGCGAAGTCGTACCTGGAATTCCCAGGACGGGAGCAGCGGACTTCTCCGCTGGCGCGGCCGGAGCCGTCGTGGACGGCGGCAGCGCGGGCGCCGTGTTCGACTTGGCCGGTGCGGGGGCAGGTGTCGGCGCGCTGGCCGGGGCCGGCATGGACGACCCTTCAACGGGGGCGACTACCGTCCCGCCACAACCGCAACCGCCAACTACAGGAGTTCCCGCATAGCCGATGGACGTGCCACAGCAAGAAGTCCAGCAAGGGTCACAGCAGGACCAGCCGCATCCGCATCCGTAGCCGCAGCCCCGGTGGTGACAGCCGCAACCGTGCCACCCGGAATAACAACCGCAGCACGGGACATAGCTCGTGCAACAGCTATCCCAGCCGCCGCAGCCACCGTAGCCGCCGCCGCAGCAGGACGAGCCACCACCCCCCCACCAATGGGCATTCGCCTGGGCGGCAAACAAACCGAGCCCAAAGATCAACACGCCCGCCACGAGCATCTTTCTCAAACCTGTGCGATTCATTACCGTTCTCCTAATTGCTTAGCGAAAAAAGTTGGACAAAGTAATTCCCGAGTACCCTCTAAACATATCACCGCGGTTAAGAAAATCAAGTAGGTTGGGTAATCTCTGTGGATTACGGCAATCTGGTCGGAAGATAGAATATGACCGTAATTGGTGTATGCAATATACACTAAAGTGCCTATTTTACCACCATAATGGCCGGTTTCGACAAGGTTTTTGCGCGGGGTGCTCTGTGCTTTTTGCCCTCCACGGCCAACGCCCTTTGCCCTATAATCCCGTCCAAATTCTCGCCTCCCCCCTGCCCTGCCCCGCTTGAGGATTAACCGCGTGAAAGCCGCCGTTTGGGTGCATCGCATTCCCTGGTGGATTCCCCTGGGCGTGGCAGGGCTGATGGGACTTGGGCTGCTTGGGTTGGCGCGGTGCGAAGACTTCGGCGATGGCGGACGGCACTATCTGCGGCAACAAATACTGTGGGCCTTCCTTGGAATGATGGTCATGCTGGCTGCGGCAGTGCCCAACTACCGGCGGCTTTGCCACTGGAGCTACGCGATCTTCGCACTGTCGATGGTGCTGCTCTTGGCCGTCTATCTCTTTCGCTCCGTCAACGGGCGCATCGCTGGCTGCGATGGGGACACGTCGGCTTGCAACCGTCGGAGCTTGCCAAGGTGGCCTTCGTTCTCGTCCTGGGCCGATACTTGATGTATCGCGAGAACTACCGCCGGCTCCGTGGACTGCTGGTTCCGCTGGCCTTCACGACCCTGCCCGTGCTGCTGGTGCTGAAAGAGCCCGACCTGGGAACGGCGTCGGTCTTCCTGCCGGTGTTGTTCGTGATGTTGTTCGTGGCCGGGGCCCGGCGTGGCGACTTGCTGCGCGTGCTGATGGCGGGCGTGCTGCTCTTGCCATTGTTCTGGATGCAAATGAGCCCCTATCAGAAATCGCGGATCAGAGTACTCTTCAGTCCGCCCGCCCCGGGCCAGAAGCCGATGGCCGAGGCCTACCAGTTGTACCAAGGCCGCAAGATGATGGCCCTGGGCGGACCGTGGGGAAGTCTCGTTTCCGTCACCCGCGAGCGGGTGCCCGCGACTGAGGACATGGCCGTGTACCATTTGCCGGAGGACCATACCGACTTCATATTCTGCGTGCTAAGCGAACGCTTGGGTCTGCCAGGTTTGGCCTTGGTGCTGCTGCTTTACGGATTGATCGTCTGGCGGACCGTCGGGGTGGCATTGGAGACGCGCGAACCTTTTGGCAAGCTGTTAGCCGCGGGCGTGGCGTCCCTCCTGGCCGTGCAAGTCCTCATCAACACCGGTGTGACCGTGGGCCTGTTGCCGGTTACCGGATTGCCCTTGCCGTTGGTCAGTTACGGCGGTTCCGGCCTATTGGCCCACTGCCTGGCCTTGGGGCTGGTGCTCAACGTGGCCATACGACCGGGATACGAGGTGACCAACGAACCGTTTCGCTATCGGGTTGGGTAAGGGGCCAGGCACGATCTTCAGTGCGTAGGGTGGCGAGATGGCAACCTCGGAGCGGTTTGGCCGAAAAAGTCGGGGCAGCGACGAATTGCCGGCCTAGCCTCAAGAAACCAACGTAATTTGGGACGCAGGCGCGGAGGCTTGAGCGCAACTTGTCGACAAGCTACAATGGAGGACTACAAGAGCCGTCCGTGGCTGCGTGCATGGCCTTTGCCTGCCGAGTCTCTGAGCGACTTCAGTACACTGGATATCACTCTGGCGGAAACACGACGAACGACCAACGGGTTACCATGATTCATGTTGCGTCGACGCCAGGCCTGCGTGATATCCCGCAACTCAGTCTGGCAAGAGCGAGCGGAGGATCAGGATGAAAGATTGTGAGATCATCGACACCAATGCCGACAACATCGGCGGTTGTGGCGTCTGCGGCCGCAAGCCTGGCAGGACCGAGGGACATCGCCGCAAGTGTGATTGGCTCAAAAGCGCTACGCGGAAGGCCTGAGGTTCAAGGTGCTCCGCTCACGGGAATTCGGTGATATCGGGGTGATCGAGTATGCCCCTGGCAGTCATGCGTGGAGACCCGTCGAGGCGGAGGGTTACTTTGTCATCCACTGCCTGATGATCAACCGCAAGCACACGGGGAAAGGACTCGGCGCTCTCTTGCTGGATAGTTGTCTGAGGGACGCGAAGAAGAGCAAGTGCCGAGGGGTCGCAGTTGTCACAAGTTCAGATAGCTTCATGGCCGGAAGCGGTTTGTTCATCAAAGCGGGTTTTGTCTCGGTGGAGAGCAGCCCTCCCTACGAGCTGCTCGTCAAGAAATTCAAGAAAGCAGCCCCTGATCCTCGTTTCATCGTCGAAAGGGAGCGAGTATTGAAGAGGTACAGGAAGGGCCTCACGATCCTGGCTGCCGATCAGTGCCCTATGGTTCCAAAGTGTGTGAAGGATATTGCGGAGGCGTCCGGAGGCCTGGGGCTGGAGACGAAAGTGGTGCGCGTCAGGAGTGCCAAGGCATCAAGGGAGCTTCCAACGCCCTATGGCATGTTCAGCATTGTCTACGATGGAAAGCTGATTGCAGAACGTCCGGTCAGCGGAACGAGATTCAAGCTCATCATGAGTAAGCTAGCATAAGGAGTACATGGACATCGACATGTTCGGACAACTTCTGCCAGAACAAGCCAATGCACCCGATTCTGCTACTACCTACGGCAAGCCTTTCATTTGCACGTCGTCCAGCGATAGTTCGCCCGTGGCCCCAAACAGTCCGATGCGGATCAGCGCCTCCCGGGCACGCACGGGCACGGTGATCTTCTTGGATTCGGTCCTCCAGTCGCTGCTGCCGCGCCGACCCGAGCGTTTGATCGCCGGTCGTGGCGCGGTTCTCATCGTAGAACTGCACCTCAACGAGCGGCGTTTGCTGCGCCGTGGGATCGGGCTGGACGTTACGGTAGCGGACGCGCAGGGAAATTTGCAATTGGCGGACGTAGCGGCCGTCGACGCCGAAGACTTGCAGGGCCTGGGCGTAGCGGCCCGACTCGGCATTGTGGAAGCGGACGTAGCGCTTGCCCGACGGCGCATCGTCGGCCGTGACGACTTCCAATTGCCGCTGATAGTGCCAGCCGACGACCTGCGGCGGATCGCCGAACACCTGCTCGAAATCGCCGTTGTGCAGGGTGGGATTCTTGGGGTCGGGCTTGGGGGCGCCCTCCTCGGCCTTGCCGGTCATGGGCACGAAGATCACCGGCAGCAACGACTCGCGCCATTTTGCCGTCGGTCTTCTTCAGCAAATACAACGTTTGCTGGTAGCGCTCGCCGAACGGGAATCACGATCCGCCCGCCTTCCTTGAGCTGGTCGACCAGGGGCTGCGGCACTTTTTCCGGGGAACAGGTGACGATGATCTTGTCGAACGGGGCGTGTTCGGGCCAACCGAGGTATCCGTCGCCGACCTTGGCATGTACGTTCGCGTAGTTCAGACGCTTGAGGACCTTGGCGGCGCGCTCGCCCAGTAATTTCACGATCTCGATTGTATAGACCTCCTGGACCAGGCCGCTCAATACGGCCGCCTGGTAGCCGCTGCCGGTACCGATTTCCAGCACCTTGTCCTTGGGCTGCGGGTCGAGGGCCTCGGTCATGTAGGCCACGATGAACGGCGGAGAGATTGTCTGCCTTTCGCCGATCGGCAGGGCCATGTCGTAATAGGCGTTGGGCCACAGGCTGGCCGGCATGAATTCGTGCCGCGGCGTGGCCCGCATGGCGGCGATCACCCGCGGATTCTTCACCCCGGCGGCGACGATCTCCTCGTCGACCATGCGCATGCGCCGCGTGCGGAACTCTTCCTCCGTGGGAGCGCGGGCCGCCGGCTTGCGCGGTTGGTTCCCTTGGGCCCCCCCCTGCCCTGCCATGAACGTCGTGTTGATGAGGAACCCAAGCAGGACCCAGCGAATGAAGCCAGTAGCGGTCATCGAAATCTCCTTTTCCAGCGTGCGGCCCGATTCCGATATTATAGCACTATTCCTTTCCTGAACTCTGTTTCCCCTATTTTTCTGCTCCCCGTGTACTCACGGGCATCTTTCTGTCGAAGGATTTCGTCCCCCCTGCCCCTACGCGATTTTACAGGGAATTACCGCGTCTTCATCGTAAGAGTAAACCGCGCAGAGCCGATGATATCCGTCGGCAATGGCGACTTTTCCATTGGCCGAATCTCGGACCAGCAGCAGAGGCGACAACTCAGTCCCTTTCTTCAGTTTCTCTTCGTCCTTTTCGACGTGAGAATTACTGATCCCGAGCAACGATAAGCCGGATGCCCGGAAAATATCCTTGGCCTTAAACTTGGAAATCGCCGCGCAGTTTCAGCTTCTCCACCCACACGGCGGCGGTCGCTTCATCATAGAGCAGCGACAAGTACGACAGCGCTGCCGGATAGTCGTGCTCTTCCGGTTCGCTCAACCACTTGATTTCAACGTTTTTCGACATGGTTTATCTCTTATTGTGGCCCGGCTCGTCGATCGGCGGCAAAGCGGAACGGCGCACCGCCAAGCACCTGGTCGCTGGTGAGCGACGGGCACCAATACTTCTCGATGAACTCGACCACCAGATCCGTGCCCGTGAAATGATCGACCTTGGGCGGCATCCGCGGGTTGTACATGGTATCGGTCAAGTCCCGCATAGAGGGCAACCTTCATGCCTTTGTTGACGAGGGCCTTGATGCCGTAGGGCCGATTGAGCACGCACATGTTGGTATGCACGCCCATCACGATGACGTTTTCGATCCCTTTCTGCCGCATGAGGTTGTACACCTCGTCGCCCTTGTCACTGATGCCGTCGCCGGGCTTGATCTGGAGCGTGGCGATTTCCCGCGTCCAGACCAGGCCCTGTGGGCAAGGCCGCTGGTCCGAACAACCGCCGTCGGAGTCGTCGATGGGGAAACGGCCTGGCGGAATCGCCGGGCCGCGGCGATTAAACGGCTCGGCAGGCGGGGCGGCCTGGGCCGCCTTGCGCACCGCGTGGTCCTTGTAAAAGCCCATTGTCTCGCCGGGGCAGTGGATGATCAGCACGCCCTGGTCGCGAAGCCTCGACACGACCCGGTCCATCCGCGGGGCCATTTCGGCAACGCGCACCGCGGCCGCCTTGCACCAGTGGCGATCCCACATGTCGCAGATCACCACCGCCGTCTTGTGCGGGTCCCAATGCTCGATCTTCGTGACCACGTCGAATTTGCCGGAACCCTTGGCCGTCTCTACGCGGCTGCGGAGTTTCAGCTCCAGATCGGCGGCCTGGGCGGCAGTCGCCAAGGCAATGACCAACAGAGTGAAAATCATGCGTTTCATCTTTGCGTTCCTTAGGTACAATCCTATCCATCAGCGGCGTCAGACGCAACCACGATTGACTGTGGACGGCCTGGACCAAGATTTCTGACTTCCGGCTCGTACCACCCAGCGGCAACATGCACTGCCACCGTGCCGTGCTGCGCACCAATCAGTCCCACCATACGGCCACCAAGCGTGAGCCTTTTCCTATCACCGGAAGATTGTTAAATCGTTCCAAACGCGCTTCCTCCGAGACATTCGATGGGGCTAGCGGCCTGAACCATTCTTCAACCTCACTGACTTAGGCAGTCGTAACCACGAAAACGGTGTCCGAGCCGATCCACGCATCGTTGAACGCAAGAGCATCTTCAATCTCGTAGACTCGAACGAACACATCGGAGACGGAAGGTTTCGCGCGTATGGCAAGCAAATATCCTTTCAGTGCTTGCGCCGACGGCGGATTTATGCTATTCGCACAAATGTTCGAGTACGCCTCATCATTTCCGTCGAAATACTCTTCGATTCTCAAAACGGTCTCCGTGTCGTAGGAGTAACCAGCCGTTTTGATCTTGTTTACGAGGGCCAAGAGCTTTGATCGGTCCATTCACGTTTCTCTCTCGTAAAACGACTCCAACGAGGTTCTAAACAGCGCAATGTCCCATGGGGCAGGCCTCCACGCAAACTCGGTCTCCCTAGGTCTGCGAACCCGTTATTGTACTATGCGGAGAGAGGGATTCAAGATCGTGTTGCGCTGTCAGCCCCCTTCTACGGATCGGAGATGACACGAAGTTCCTCACTTCCGCGATCCTGAGCGGCGGTGTATAATTTCAATCTAAGTCAGAAACAGGCCAAAACAAGCACCGGGAAACGAATTAGATGACGTTGACATTGGATTTGACCAGCCGATCTTGAGCAACGGCTGATTGACGAGGCCAGTCGGCACGGCATCCCGCCCGATCAGTTCGTTCTGCAAGTGCTCAAACAACATCTGCCCATAAAGGACCGGAGCGAGCAGTTTGCCGCGTTGCTGGAATCTTGGATGGAAGAGGACCAGGAAGAGCAAAAGGATACCTTCGAGTACCTGGTGCGATCTCTTGATGAAGATCGTCCTCCCGAGCGCAATCTCTTTCCGCCGGCTTTGAAAGGAATTAGCTGGTGACACAAGTCGTGCTTCTCGACGCCGGTCCGCTCGGATTGGTCGGCAATGCTGGATTGGGGCCTACCCAGGAGCCGGAATCCCCAGTTGCTGGCAGATTCGCATGGCCGTGTACTTTGCAATCTCGCTGTGTCTGGGAATCGAAGTTCTGCGCCTGTTCGCCCCATTCTCCCAGATGGAGTGGTCGCCGCCCTCGCGGACGAACCTGCAACCGTACGCGCGTAAATGCCGCGAGAAATCCCGTCGCTTCATGGGTTCACCCTGCGGGCACGACGGCAACGTGCGTGGCGGCGGACAAGAGAAGATGGATCGGTTCCTCGATGTCGGCCTCGGGGTCGGTCACGGCCGGGTTGGGCTGCGGCAATGGTTCCCCGAAAGTCAGATTCGTCTCTGCCATATCCACCAGGGCACTCGTCAACATGCGCCGCGCCTCGTCGAGGTCCTTCCCAAAGCTAATCGCGCCCGGAAAATCGAGGACCTCGGCATGTACCCCTCTATCCAAGAACTTGTACATCGCCTTGTAGGTCAACATGCGACTCCCCTCCCAATGGTTGTTTCTATGTCATTGCAGCCGGCGGCGCCGGACAGCCCGGCACCGTGGCGATGACCAGGGCGAACCTGTACGGCATGCGCGACGGCCAATCTGCCAGTAATCGCGGCGGTATGGTATTATAACGGAACAAGTGACTGTTTGGAAACAACAACCCCTCATGGAAAAGCCCCTTCAACATCTCGCCATGATTTCCGCCGCGTTTTGTCTGATCGTTGTTCTGGGCGCTGCCCCCGCGTCCGCGCCGGCCACCTCTTCTGCGGCGGACAGCGAGGGCTGGCAAGGCCGCCTTTTTACGCCCACGTTTCTCGACAAGATCGGCGACACGTATTTCCTCGTCGACTGCTGGCATCACCGCGTGCTCTGGAGCCGCAAGCTCGACGGCGACATCGCCCGCTGGCAGACGCTCGACGATTCGCTGGCGGGGCCGCACTCCATCGCCTCGGACGGCGAGATTTTCGTCGTGGACGACACGGGCCGCGATGGCCTGCGGGTCTATCGCCGCGAGGGCGACGCCTTCCAGCGGATCCAGGAAGTCCACGGCCTGCCGGAACGGCCCCATCGCGTGCGTTACGATCCACCCACCAAGGCCTTTTACGTCATCGCGGCCAACTCGCAAGACATCTATAAGCTCGTTCGCCGGGAGGACGGCCTCAAGCAGGTTTATAAGAGACATCTCGGCTTTCTCGGCAGCGCCTATACGCGGTCGATCACCATTGCCGACGGCGCGATATACATCATTTCCGACCCCGGTTTCATCTACAAGACCGAGTACCGCGACGACAGCTTCAAAGTCCTGGCAAAATATCGCGTCCCCGAGGGCATGGCGAGCATGAACGATCTGTTTCCCACCGGCGACGGCTGGTGGTACCTGACGGCGTCGTACTTGAAAATCGCCCGCGTCCGCAGCCTGGACGACTTGAATGCGGGCCGTTTCCAGGACGTCCACGCGCAGATCGGGATGCATGGCACGCCTTACTATCTGAGCAAGATCGACGGCCGCTATTACGTGCCCGTCATTGCACAAAACAACGGGATCTTGTCCTTCGTTCACGACGGGGACAGGATTTCGGACGTCCAAGTCCTCTGCAATTTCCGCGGCGAGAACAAGGCCGACGTGAAACGCTACAAGGAACTGCCGAAGTGATTTGCTGAGGCTCCTGTAGGGAACGCCCTCCGCGGCGTTCCGTCAAGAGGATGGATGCCGTCAATACGGAACGCCACGGAGGGCGTTCCCTACAGTTGGACAGGCGTCCCAGAATCGTGTAACATCATTCGACACCCGCGAGAAAAATCCGAATGAAAACAACGATCCATGCACTGACGGCCCTTCTCGTCCTGCAAATCGTCCTGGCGGCGGCTGCCGTCCGCGCGGCCGACGACAGGCCCAAGGCCCGGCCGGCCCGGCCGGCGCCGGTTTACGCGGAACTCTACCGTCCGCAGTTCCATTTCTCGCCCAAAACAAACTGGACGAACGATCCCAACGGCCTGGTGTTCTACAAGGGCGAGTACCATCTTTTCTTCCAGCACAACCCCTTCGGCATCAATTGGGGCAACATGACCTGGGGCCATGCCGTCAGCCCCGACCTGTTCCACTGGGTGCAACTCGACCACGCCATCAAGCCAGACAAGTTGGGCACCATCTTTTCCGGATCCGCCGTCGTCGATTGGGAGAACACGGCCGGTTTCCAGAAGGGCGACGAGAAGACTATCGTCTGCATCTACACGTCGGCGGGCGGGACCTCGGACGAGTCCAAAGGCCAGCCGTTCACCCAGTCGATCGCCTATAGCACCGACCGCGGCCGGACCTTCACCAAGTATGAAAACAACCCGGTCCTGAAACATATCGTGGGCGGAAACCGCGATCCCAAGATCCTTTGGCATAAGCCGAGCAAGAAGTGGATCATGGCGCTGTACCTCGACGGAAATACCTACGCCCTCTTCTCGTCGCCCAATTTGAAGCAGTGGACCAGGCTTTGCGACGTGCCCATGCCCGGGTCGGGCGAATGTCCCGATTTCTTTGAGTTGCCCATCGATGGCGACCCGGCCAGGACGAAATGGGTTTTCTGGGGCGCCAACAACCATTACGTCCTGGGCACGTTTGACGGCATGACGTTCAAGAAGGAGGCGGGGCTGTATTCCGCGCATTTCGGCGGCCAGCGCTATGCGGCCCAGAGCTACAGCGATATCCCGCCTGCCGACGGACGCCGGATCCAGATTGCCTGGATGAACGGCGGCAACTATCCTCACATGCCCTTCAACCAGCAAATGTCGCTTCCGGTGGAACTCTCGCTCCGCACCTTCCCGGAAGGCGTGCGGCTATGCACACATCCGGTCGAGGAGGTGGACAGTCTGCACAAGGAGGGCAAGAAGTCGTTCGAAGGCGTCTTGAAGCCCGGCCGGAACCCGCTGGCGGGAGTTTCCGGCGACCTGTTCGACATTCAACTGAAGATCGAGCCCGGCACGGCAAAGACGATTGCCTTGGATATCCGCGGCACGCCGATTGTTTACGATGTGCAGGACAAGCGGCTTACCGCCTTGGGCACGTCGGCCGTGGTCGATCTGACGGAAGGCAGCCTCGCAATGCGGGTGCTTGTCGATCGCGCGTCGATCGAGATTTTCACGGCCGACGGCCGCGTGGAGATGGCCTACTGTTTCCTGCCGCCGGAAGGCAATAAGACCCTGTCGATCTCCAGCGAAGGAGGCGAGGCCACGATCCGTTCGTTGGACGTTTGGGAGTTGAATTCAGTTTGGCCGAAGTAGCGTAGGCATCCTGCCTGTGGCGAGTAGGTCCCTCCTGCCGGGAGGGACTATTGTGCGATGTTTCGCCGGAGAACTTCGAATTTTTCACAACACGCGAAACACGTTAGTCCCTCCCGGCAGGAGGGACCTACCGAGAATCGCCCCATGCAACTGAAACTGCGGACCATCGATCTGCCCCTGCGGCACGTCTTTCGCACCGCCCACGGTGCCACCGTCATGCAGACAGATGTACTCGTGGAGCTGCGCGAGGGCGACCTGGCCGGCTACGGCGAAGGCGCATCCGGTTCGTACTATGGTATCACGGCGGCCGGCATGGTCGCGGACTTGGAAGCGGCCCGCAGCCAGATCGAAAGCTGGCCGCTGGCCGATCCGGCCGAGTTGTGGCAGCGGGCCTTGCCGCTGCTTGGGCATGACCGCTTTGCCCTGGCGGCCCTGGATGCCGCCGCGCACGACCTGTGGGGCAAGAAACTTGGCCAGCCGACCTATCGCGTCTGGGGTCTCGAACTGGACCGCGTCCCGCTCAGCGATTACACGCTGGCGATCGACACTCTCGAGAACCGGATCAAGATCCTCGACGAGTTTGCAGGTTGGCCGATCTATAAGATCAAGCTTGGCACGCCCGACGACTTGGCGATCGTCCGCGAACTGCGGCGGCACACCACGGCCGTCTTTCGCGTTGATGCCAACTGTGCCTGGACCGTCGAGCAGACGATCGGCAACTCCCACGAATTGAAAGGCCTGGGCGTCGAATTCATCGAACAGCCGCTGCCGGCTGACGACTGGGAGGGAATGAAGCGGGTCTTCGCCGCATCGGCCCTGCCGGTGATGGCCGATGAAAGCTGCCTGATCGAGGAAGACGTGCCCCGCTGCCTCGGCTTCTTCCATGGCATCAACATCAAGCTGGTCAAGTGCGGCGGCATGACCCCGGCCCGGCGGATGATCGACGTGGCCCGGCGGTTGGGGCTGAAGGTCATGATCGGTTGCATGACGGAGTCGACCGTGGGCATTTCAGCGATTGCCCAGTTCCTGCCGCTGCTGAATTACGTCGACATGGACGGGGCCGTATTGATTGCCCGCGACGTGGCCAGCGGCGTGCGTTTGGAGAAAGGGCGCGCCGTGTTCCCGGAGGAAAACGGCAACGGCGTGCGGCTTTTGGAGTTCTGAAATTACCGCTCTCTAAAAGCCGCGAGGTAGGCCTGGCGGAACTTTTCCATTTCGTCGCTGCTTTGGGTACACGACTGCCAGGGCAAGTCGGGACGATGGGGAAGAGAGTGCACGAGGGGCTTCGCCGCATAGCGCTGGGCCAATTCGCGGAAAGTGCGGCCCCAGGCCTTCTCTTTCCCCTCGGCGGTAAACAGGCCGGTCAAGCGACTCACGTCTTGCGCCTGGGGATGATCGTACATGCCCCAATTCAGCCAGCCGCAGGCCAACGGCGCAGTGACCTCCACGACCTTTCGGCACCACTCCGCCTGTTGTTCCTCCGTGGCCGGCTTGCCGCCTGGGTTGAGCGGACCCCCGCCGTACCAACCGAACTCGGCAATCACCAGGGGCCGGTTCGCCTCGGCACACTCGCGGGCCATCGCCTCCAGCACCGCCAGATTGGCAGTTTCCGCGGCCGGGCCGCCGTAGTCGTACGCGCCCGTTACCAACGGGTAATAGTGAAGTTCCAGGAAGTCGAGGTCCTTGGCAATGACCGCCGGCCGGAAGCCCGAATATTGGTCAGGCTTCATTCGCTGCGCCGGGACCGACCACTGGATCAGGCCCACGGTCACCAAAGCCTTGGGGTCGGCGGCGTGGACGGCGCGGGACTGGCGGGCCACCCACTTTGCCGCGATGCTCTCGCGAAAACGCTGGTAGTCGGCCAGTTCGGCGGTGATCGGATCGGGCACCACGTCCTGAAACTTCGCCTTGCGCCACGCCGCCCACTGGCGCCGCAGGTACGGGGTATCCCAGGCGACGCTGGGTTCATTCCGCAGATCGTAGGCCCAGATCGTGCTCCGCCCGCGATAGCGCGTGGCAAACATCCGCCAGTAGTCTTCCAGGGCTTTCAGGGAGGGCTCGTTGGCGTCGATGCTCAGGAAGTTCATGCCTGCCGTCCACGCCGGCATGCCCTCCCAGGCATCAGGACCCGTGGGATGGACGTATAGCCCGGCCTCGTCGGCCAGATCGAGGAGTCGGTCGAACTTCGCCAAACCTTCGGGATCGAGCCGGCCCGGTTCGGTGAAGAACGAGCCGAAGGAGATGAAGACCCGCACGACGTTGGCGCCTTGTTTCTTCAATCGCGCGAAGTCGCGGCGCGTGGCCTCGGCGTCGAACTGCTTCCACAATTGCGGCGCCCAGCCGGTACCGGGACGGTAGTAAGTCACCCCGAATGGCACGAACGGTTCATGGGCGGCGACAAAGCCAGTATACGGGCAATTCAAGCCGATTTTGGGCGGCGACTTCGCCGGTCTCGGCAGAGTGTCGCCGCCCGGCGCTGCCCGAGCGCCGATGACGCTCACAATGATGGCGATGGATATTACTCTGATCATTTTTTGCCTATTGCTGCTGCTCGGCGCCGTTACTTTAGTGTAGCGACGTACTCCTGCCATAGTTCGTCCAGGCCCTTGCCGGTATATTCCTTGAATAATTCCTCCGTGTAGTTCGCTTCGCGCATCGCCGCATTGAGCTTGGCGACGATCTGCTTGTCGTATTTCTCGGACAGATAGTTGAGGAAGGCGGCGGTGGTGCGGTAGCCGTCGGTCACCTTGGCCCGGCGCGGGTTGGGACGAGGCCGCTTGGACTTCGGCTCGTACTTGAACCAGCGGATGTAATCGGCCGACCCTTCGATCAGCCAGCCCGGGCTGTTGCGGTTGTGAATCTGCTGGACGACGTGTACCAGTTCATGGACCACCGCCCCCGGTGCCTCGCCGTTAAGGTTCGCCTTGAACCAGGGGCCGGCGCAGACAACGTGTGTGCCAGCCGTATGCGCCACCCCGCGCATCTGCTTCTTGAAGGTCACCGTGAGCCGTTGCGGGGCCACAAAATCCTTGCTGGGCAGACTGGCAACAATGATCGGGTACCATTTTTCCAGCGTCGGCCGCAACTTTGTTTCCACCCAGTCCTTGAGTTCCGGCGTCTCGGCGTAGTCGATGGCAATCTCATTCTTCACGGGCCCCTTGGCCGCCGGGACGGGAGCGACCGCCAGCGGTGCGGCCGGCGGCGCGGCATCGATCGCGTCGATTTTGCTGTAGAAGGCGACGAATGCCGTCGCCAGTAATCCCAGGAATCCCGCCTTGCGTGCGGGCCGCGAAGGCCTTATCATGGAATGCTCCTTTTTGCCTGTCCATAGGATACCATGGGGACGGACCGCGTGCCAGCGATTTAGCGGCAGTACGCTATAATAGAGGGCTTAGATCTTTGCCGCCGCGACACGTCCAACCTGCGAAGTGAAGGAAGACTGAATGTCGGAAGAACCGTTGATTGCCGTATTCGTGGATTTCGAAAACCTGGCCATTGGCGTTCGGGACATGAAGGCCGGGAAGTTCCAGATTCAGTTGGTCTTGAAGCGGTTGCTGGAAAAGGGCCGCATCGTCTTCAAGCGGGCCTACTGCGACTGGAGGAACTACGAGGACTCGGTGCGGGAGTTCCACTCCCAAGGCGTGGAAATGATCGACATCCCGCAGAGCAAGATGAGCGGCAAGAACAGCGCCGACATCCACATGGTCGTCGATGCCCTGGATCTCTGCTATTCCAAACAGCATATCGACACGTTCGCCTTGCTCTCCGGCGACAGCGATTTCTCGCCGCTTGTCTCCAAGTTGAAGGAGAACGACCACCGCGTCATTGGCTGCGGGGTGAAAAGTTCCACGTCCGACCTGCTGATCGCCAACTGCGATGAATTCCTGTACTACGATGATCTGGTTCGCAAGGCCCGCAAGCCCTCCGTGCCGCCAAAAAAGGACAAGACCGAGGCGGACAAAACGGAAGCGGACAAGAAGCAAGAGGCAGTCGAGCGGGTGCTGGAGGTCATTCATTCCGTGGAACAGGATTACGATCCCTTGTGGGGCTCGACGCTCAAGCAGGCCATTCGCCGCGTGTATCCGGGTTTCAACGAGGGCTATTATGGCTATGGGAGCTTCTCCGATTTGCTCGAGGACATCAAGGCCAAGGGGTTCATCGGCCTGGAATACGACGAAGGCCGCGGAAACTACAAAGTGCGGCCAAGGAAGAAGTGAACTGAGGTTAAGCTATGGGTGATCCGGAATTCTGTGAAAAGAAATGCCCGATCTGCACCAGGGCCAGGCAGGGCAACCGGCTGGCCCGCTTCGTACAGACCCTCGAAATGCTGGTGACTTTTGGCGGTTGTCCTCACGGGCGAGCGCGACAACGGAAGTACGGGGTCCGGCCCAACGAGCCGCTGCCTCCCGCGACGAAAGCGGACGATTGAACCGGCATCGGGTGGCCGAGTTGTAGTTGTAGGGTGGGCCGAGTGAAACGAGTCCCACCATGAGAGACGCTGGAGATGGTGGGACTCGCCGACCAAGCTGCGCTCGGCGCCCGTCGGCCCACCCTACGGTTTTGCAACGCTCCTTGTGAAATATGGACCGAGGCCTCCTACCGAACAGAAATCTGGTATAATAGAACCACGTATCTCATCGCCGCTTATCAACTAAGGAATTGGCTTTACGAAATGACGAATAACGACTTTGCACTTCATCGGGAACGACTCTTGGCCCTGCGGGCAAGACTCCTGGGCGACATGACTCAGATGGAGGATAACGCCCTGAACAAGGACCACAGCAGGACCACCAGCATGCCGACCAGCATGGCCGAGCTTGGCAGCGACAATTCCGATCAGGAGCTCACGCTGAGCCTGCTGGGAAGCGACAAAGACGCACTCGACCAGATCGAAGCGGCAATCCAACGGGTCGAAGAGGGCAGCTACGGCCGCTGCGAAGAGTGCGGTGGAAAGATTCCCAAGTCCCGCCTGGACGCCATCCCCTATGTGGCACAGTGTATTCGCTGTGCCTCGCAACGGGAGGAAGCCCGCAGGGGAACCGGGGCGACGGAGCGTTAATAGCTACTGTCGCGGCAGTAAGGCCGCGCCGCGGCGACCACAGCCGGGTAGATCGTCGACAAGTCGCGGGCTTCCCAGGCGAAGCGGCGGCGGACGTGGGGATCCGGATGGATCTTGGAGAAAAATGGGGTCAGGCCGCCGTTAGTCGTTCTGACATGATACACCATTCTTTCGTGATAGGGGTGTAGTTCCGCGTTTTTCGCGGGATTTCTGGGGTTAGAACAGTTTTAATTGGTTCGGATCGGCTGGTAGCGGACGTGGTAAACTGAGTTGAATGCGGCGAACCGATTCCTGGACTTCCACACGCGAAAGATCGGATTGGCGGATCACCAAGGGAAAGCCGGGCGCAGGTTGTTTCGCCGCAATGATGCCTTGCTGCGCGAGTCGATGCACGCTCATCGTGCTGATGCCCAGCGCCAGTGCGGCTTCCTCGCCCGTGAGTAATCCTTGCGACTGCTTCTGCTCGGCGTCGAACGGCGCAATGCCGTGCCCGTGGCGGAAACGTCGCACGGAGTCCGCAGTCCACGCGTTCGAGCCACAACGCACGCCATTGCGGTTGAGCGCTTTCGCCAGCCGCGCATCGTCGCACACCGCATGCAACGTGCCGATCACCAACGCCGCTTCCGCGGCATACCCGTGGCCACGACGGCCGACACGCGGAACGGTCAGCGGCGTATGGTGACCGCCTTTCCAGTGGATCCATAGCTCGACGGTGTCAGGCGACTCGCCCTGCTTGACGACCACTTCCTCGACTAACAGACGCACGATCTGTTTCTTGATCGTCACGTCGGTCTGCTCCGCGTCCCAGATCGTTTCCAAACGTTGGCTCAACGACATCAATCGGCCGACCTCCGCTTCGTTCAAAGGCATATCCTTTTGCTTCTGAAATTCCTCCAGACGCACACGGACCGCGGCCACCTGAGACAGGGCTGCATTCCACTGTTGTTCCAGTTCCGCGGCCACCAGCCGGTTCTCCGGCTCCACGCGATCGTATTGCCGACGAGCCCGTTCGGCTTCGTACTCGCGCTGCTTCAACTCCTCCGCCAGGCGTTGTTGCTGTTGCCGGTACTCCTGGTCGCCCAACTCGGCAGCACGCCGTGCCGCCTCGATGGCCGCCGGACGAAGAGCTTCCAGCAGCAGTTGCGCAAAAAGCGGATCGACCTGCCTTCCGGAAAGCGACAGGCACTGCACGCCCTGTTCGCGTCCCCGCCATCCGTCGCGGCAAATATAACGCGGCCCTCCCGCGTAATCGTAATGCACCGCGAGCCGCCGCCCGCAACGGCCACAACGCAACAGCCCGCCCAACAATGCCGTACCGTACTGCGGGGCCGCCTGCGAAGCGTCGCCTTTCATCGTCGCGTTCCCTTGGATCTTGAGCAGGTTCCGTTCGTATTGCTCCCAACTAATATACGCGGGGAAGCGGCCCTTTTCCACCACCTCCCATTGCCTAGACGGGACCAACTGCCGTCGTCGCACCAACTCGCCGTCCTCGCAGCGGCGGACGACGGTTTGCGTGCGACCGAGCACGTAGGCTCCCGTGTAGGCCGGATTCTTCAACATCCAGAGCAAACGGCTGTAATTGGCCGGCAACCACTGAACGCGATACGGGTCGTCGCCGTGGGCCGCGTAGGGCAGCGGCTCCTCGTCCTCGAGATACCACTGGCAGAGTTTCATCACGCTGGGCATCTGCTCGAATTTCTGGAACATCCGATCGAGACTATGTTGCACGCGCCGGTCGGGGTGCTTGGCGAGTCCCTGGCCGCGGACTTCGACGTAGCCCGTGGCGATGTTCGTAAAGATCTCCGCGCGCTTGGCCTTTTCCCACCAACACTCCTGCATGCGTTTCCGCAGCAGCCCCAGTTCATACTCGGCCAACACGCCCTGAATGCCAAGGAGAACGTGATCGTGGGGATCGTTGGCGTCGTAGACTTTCTGTTCGTCCGCCAGCAGGACAGCGGCGAAGATGCAGTCGCGGAGCAGCAGTTGCCAGGCCGCGTTGTCGCGTGCCCAGCGGGAAACCTCGACGGCCAGGATGATCCCCACGCGCCCTTCCACGACCTTCTCGGCCAATTCGCGGTAGGCCTGTCGGCCATGCGTGGAACTGGCCGTTCGCGCGTGATCTTCCTCCAGGACGAGGATCCTATCCTCGGGCCATCCCAGCTCGCGGGCCCGTTCCTTGAGGGCGCGTTGCCGCGGCCGGCTCTCTTGGTTGTTGCGGACTTGGGTGGGACTGCTTTGTCGCACGTAGACAACCGCGAGCCGTTGAAGATGATGGGCTTTGATCTTGTCGTTCATGTCGAATATCCTTTCTTCAGGGGACGCTCGTCCGCGGTGCCGCGAGCAGTCTGTTGGTGATATTGCAGCACGAGCAGGGCCAGGCACTGCAAGACTTGCTCTTGTGTGGCTTGATCCAGGCTATTCCATATATCAGGTTGTTCCTGGAATAGCGGAAAGCCATCGAAGGGGGAACGTGGTTGGTTCATGGAAAATCTCCTGAGGCGTGAGGAAACGAAGTCCACATGTTCAGGAGTTTAGTTTGGGCGGCGGATCGTGTTGGTCAAGAGATGCCAACAACGCGTCCAGTTGGCGCAACGCCTGCTCGGAAACGAACGGCTGCCAACCGAAGGTGAGAAGCGCAAGGCGCGTCGGCTCGGTCATCCAGGCGGGCAAGCATTGCCGATCTTGGGATGTCTCGACGAGCAGTTGACCTTTCCGCCCTTTGGCATCGCACTGAACGGCGCGCACTTCTTGGTCGAAAAGTGGGTGGAAGGGATATACGACCTTGACAGTGCCCAGGTGGCGGGTACCGGCCTTTACGATGCCCGGATAGCAGGCATCATCCGACAGCGACTTTGGGTGTTTGCGCATCGCCGTAACGTCAAACGTCGGCCTGACGCAATAGTCCTCCATATTCCTGGAGTTGTCAGGGCAGAGGCCCAGCCTACGTGGAAAGTAGCTTATCGATTGCGGATGCCTCGGCAAAGCAATTCGGCGAGGAAGGTGTCCGCGCTCGGATCGGCTTGCACGGCGGCCCAATCGAGAAATGCCAACTCCGCGCGCATCACATCGGTGTCGGCTTGCGCTTGCGTGATCGTCGCTCCGGTGTTGTAGTCCGCTTGGTGCCGCGCTTCTTGGAGCACTACGAACTCCGATGCGATCGCCTTAAGGCCGGATGGAATGACTTGACCCGCAGCGGTGACTAGCTGTCCCGCTGCATTCATGTTTAATCGCCCATACTCTTGACAGACGTTCTTCATGATCTTGTGATCGAAGCTGCGTGCCACCCGCAACCGAAGCGCAACAACCGTGATGAGCCGAGTCGTGCCTTCATGGATGAGCAGGTGAAAAAGGGCGTAATAGGCAGTTGACACGCCCCGCCGTAAATCCGCTGCAACTGCCGCGCCAGGATTTCGATCCACGAGTTCTCGCGCGAGTGTCAACATATCGTCGTGCAGTGCCATCGCGGGTGCTCACGCCATCTTATGCTCGACTGCTGTCCGCATCCGTACATAAGGCCACCTGCGACTCCCCATTGCGGAAAGTGCCCTCTGGATGCTGGCATTCATTTGCAATGCGAGACGACCGAACTCTTTCCGAGGCGCGGTGCTTTCATCAGCAAAGAGGTTGACCCAAACTGCCGGTGCCCCGTCCTCATCATTGCCCAATTCGTAATCCCAATTCACGACCCACGCAGGAAATGGTATGTCCTTGAGCGCCTCCTCAACCTCGTCCGCATCCGATGGACTTGGAAGGTACGGCTGAAGGATTTCCAACATCTTCGCGAACGCAACCCTTGCATTACCCAGTTGCTCCGGACTAGCAGGCTCATTCGGCGGCACCTGTTTTGCCACGGTCAAGAAATCTTGGACAGCACTTTGCAACTCTCGCTGTCGGTCGAGGCCAAGCTCTGGAAAATCAGCCGGATTGAATCCATTGACTGATTTCGGCGTGAGCCAGATTGCCGCTCGCGCAACCAAGTGTTCAATCGTCTTCGGATCAAGCTGGTTGCTATCTCTCTGGACGCGCGGATGGTAAAAGAGGTTTCTCGCAATTCGGAAGTTATCAAGGAAGTCTTGTTTCGCCATGATTCGCTCCACTGCTAATCTACCTATCATCATATCCCCGTCGGTCGCACGCGTCTATCGCTCCGCCAAAGGGTTTCCAGCATGGGTGGCCCGGAAGCGCAGCTTGATGCGCGGGTCACTGATAGGAAATTCGATTTCCGACACAAGTCAACCTAAACCAGAGGAACTGGTGTGTCAAGTGGTTGCAGGAGTGGGGGAGGCGGCCATGGCCGCCTCCCCCACTCCTGCAGCCACGTCCTGTGCGGGAAGCTTCTCCGGTGACATTGCCGCGCGGAAACGCCACTTCTAAAGCGCAACGGCGGAGGCTGCGGACGACCTGATCGAAAAAGAGATCGACAGGAAGGCGAACTGGAGGCGGCTGTGAGGCGGATGCCCGTGGTCGGCCTGACCTGCTTGATATTCTGGCCATTGTTGGTTAGAATAACTATCGGGAGCTTGGGTCAGGTTAATCAAAAGGCACAAGCGCGAGGCTGTCGCCGAACCAATACCGAGACCGCATCCCTGCTGGTTTCGAAACCGCTTGCATGGGGACCATGGCACCGCCGTGGCCGTTCGCCGCGCTGGAAGGAGATACAACGATGACGTTCCCTTTCTTTTCTCGGCTTCCCTCCAGGAAATGCCTTTGCCAAACCATGCCGGCAAAACACCGTGGCCAGCCGGCGTCGCGCCTAGGCCGGGCGAACCGCCGGCTGGAATTCGAAACCCTCGAGGACCGCGTGGTCCTCAACGCGACCTCCCTGCCCAGCGCAACCCTCCTGAAAGACATCGGCAGTAAGGTCTGGATCGATAACTCGGGCTACCCTTTTGTCCAGGCTGGCGCGTACGCCTATTTTTCCGCAACCGTAGCCGGAACGGAGGAACTGTTCCGCACGAATGGCACCGCCGCAGGAACTGTCCCGATCGGCGGCGTCCATGGCACCGCCTGCGATCCCTTTTACCTGACGGCGGTGGGCAGCACGCTGTACATTGGCGGCTACCTCGCAACAGGCCAGGACCCGTTGTGGATGTACAACGGCGTCAAGCTCAAGCAGATCGGCATTTTCAACAACCTCGAGGATGACCTGACGGCGGTGGGCGCCAACTTGTACTTCACCGCCGCCGACTCCGCCGGCAACAGCGAGTTGTGGCAGTACGACGGCAAGGGCGTCACGCAGATCACCACCGCTGCCAATGCCATGCCCTACCAATTGACGGCGGTGGGCAGCACGCTGTACTTCGCCGCAGGCGGGGCCACGGCCACCGACCAGTTGTGGAAGTACGACGGCGGCACCCTTACCGAGATCACGGTTGGCACTTTCTCCAACCCCAACCCGTTTGACCTTACGGCGGTGGGCAACACGCTGTACTTCGAGGCCGACGTGGGCACCGCGCCGCCTTCCGCGGGCTACTTGGATGGCCAGCTTTGGAAGTACGATGGCGCCACCCTCACCGAGATCACGGTCGGCAATTACGCCAACCCGTAGCCATTCACAGGCTCACAGTCACAGTTATAGTAGCCGTATGACGGGGTGATAAACGGACGACTGTAACGAGCCAGCCCCGGCATTTTGGAGATCCTGGGTTTGCAGGGATTCTCGGGGCACGGCCACCTCTTGATCTTGTTCGGATCGCGTGAGGTTGGTATCGTACCGCCCCATGATCCTGTCAAGAACTAGCCCGGGTTCTGAAAGCAAGTCGCTGGCGCGTCGCCTTGCCGCGATGGAGGAGAAACTGGCTGCGGCGGAAGCAAAGCTGGCTGCGGCATCCGCTCGGCTTGGGCTGCTGGAAGAAGAGAACGTACGTCTGCAGCAGGAAAACGAGCAACTCAAACGCCGGTTGGCGGCGGCCCGCAAGAACTCGTCCACTTCCTCTAAGCCGCCTTCCAGTGATATCGTCAAGCCGCCCAAGCCTCCGCGCAAGGACGGTAAAAAACGCAATCGTGGCGGACAGCCGGGCCATGAACAACACCTGCGGACGCCGTTTCCCGACGAGGCCATCGATAACCTCGTGACCTATACGCTCGATTGTTGCCCCGATTGCGGCGGCTCACTCCGCCCTTCCCCGTATGCGGCCGAGGTGCAACAGGAGGTGGAAATCGTCGCCACCCCGACCATCGTCAGCGAACACCAAGCGTTGGCTTATTGGTGCAATCGCTGTGGGAAACTCCATGCAGCGTCCCTGCCCGAAGCGGTGCGGAAGGCGGGCCTTTTAGGCCCACGAATGACGGCCCTGGTGGCCTTCATGAAGGGTGTCTGCCACGCCTCCTTCTCCACCATCCGGAAGTTCCTTCGCGACGTGGTGCGGGTGAACGTCTCCCGCGGCTACTTGGCCAAGTTGATCGACAAGGTGAGCGAGGCGTTGGCCCCCTCCTATGCGGAGTTGTTCGTGCGGCTGCCCGACGAGGCCGTGCTGAACATCGATGAGACGGGGCATAAGGAAAACGGCGAAAGATTCTGGACTTGGTGCTTCCGCGCTGCGCTCTACACGTTGTTCCGTATCGACAAGTCGCGTGGCTCGAAGGTGCTGGTGGAGGTGTTGGGCGAGGAGTTCAACGGCGTGTTGGGCTGCGATTATTTCAGCGCCTACCGCAAGTACATGCGAGAGTTCGGCGTGCTGGTTCAGTTCTGCATGGCCCATCTGATCCGCGATGTGAAATTCCTGCTGACTCTGCCCCGCCGTGAGGACCAGGCTTATGGCCAACGGTTGCGCAACGCGCTGCGCGGCCTGTTTGCCGTAATCCACGGCCGCGGAACAATGACTGCGGCGGGCTTTCAGCAGGCATTGGCTGCCGCTCGTCAACACGTGTTGAGGACAGCCCTGACCGGCGTGCCGGACACGAAACATGCCCGTAACATGGCCAAACGCTTCCGCGAACACGGGGAAGCCTATTTCCGCTTCATTACGACACCCGGCATCGCCCCAACCAACAATCTGGCGGAACAAGCGATGCGTTTTGTGGTGATCGACCGGCACATCACCCAAGGAACACGCAGCGAGAAAGGGCGCCGATGGTGCGAACGGATCTGGACAGCAATTGCCACCTGTGCCCAACAGGGTCGCGCGGTGTTTCAGTTCTTGCTTGACTCTGTCCAAGCCTATCTCTCCGGTACTTCGCCGCCTTCGCTCCTGCCGTCCGGCCCCTGACGGCGCTCTCACCGCTTAACTTCCTCTATCATGTCAGTGGCCATTTGACCACGCTCTGTCACTACGTGAATCGCTACCCGACAGTCAATTATTATGGAACACTATAGTTTGACTGTATCCACTATTTCCGTTGATTGATCCTCAAAGGCGCCAAGCGGTTACACGATTTCCAATGGTACGCATAAGCAAGTTCGTTACGCTGTGAAATGCGATCGCTCCTGCGTTTGATGTAGTCGGGGGATCCGCAATCGAGGGCGCGGCATAACAGCGCTGCAATAATGTCGCGGATCCTCGGGACCGTCAGAGCCGGTGTGTATTTTTTTTCCCCGAAGGTCTTCTTGGGTTAGGAACCAGGCCGCCAGCAGCGAAAGTGTTTGATGGTGATACCAACCGATCCAGTTACGGACCTGATACTGAGCCAACCCCGCGTCGCTCTTCGCCCGCTGGAGGCATTCCTCGATCCGATGCTCAGCTTTGGCTACCCGCGCGAACTCTGCCAGAGACGTCTCGGGCGCGGCGTTCGAGAGATAGTAACCGTGCTTCATCGTTCCGTCGCTTTGCTCTTCCCGCAGAACCACCAACATCTCTTCGGGACCGTTGCGACGCCGATCCGTCTTCGCCTGGATACGGGTCTTCACGGCCTTCACGACCAGTGGACCTCGCGACCCATCGCGGACATCGATCGTCGTCCAGGCACTCTCCGGCAATGCCTCGCGCCAGCGATCGACACGCTTGAAGGGAACCTGAGGATGCGGTCCGCGACCACTGTACTCCGGCGGCGGTGCGTCCAGATCTCTCACCAGCGTGTTCGATGGTACGGCCAGCAGATACTGTTCTCCCAAAGTCCGCAAATCCCGGCGAAATGCCGAGCTGCGCCCCATTTCGTCGTCGCCTGCGATCCAGGAGTGAGGCAACGTCGTCCGGTGTTGACTCAGCATCTCCAAGGCCAGGGCATGCCGTGTCTGGAAACGGGTGTCATCGGGAACACCGCACTTCGCCCGCCGTTTCTTGTCCTTTGCCCACTCCTTGGTCAGATACAGCCGCACGTCCACCAAGGCATGCTCCTTGCGCGAAACGTAACCCAGGTAAATGCCCACCTGGCAGTTCTCAATCTTCCCCAGTCGGCCACACCATTGTCGTGCCACGCCAACCGAGGACTTGCCTTGTTTCTCGAAGCCCGAGGGATCGAAAACAAGCACGCCATCCGACTCGCCCAACTCCGTGCCCACCTGCCGCGCCAACTCCTCGATCAGCAGACCGTCGTCCCAAAGCAACTGCCCAATAAACTTCTGCAGCGCTTGCCGATCCTGATTATGAAAATAGGCGATGGTCTCAGCGTTCTTCCGCTTCACGTCCGAGAACAACCCGGACACGTATTCCCAGACGTGCCGTTCCTGCTCCGTGCTCTCCATGATCGCCGCAAAGGGTTCGATAAACCGTTCAAGGCGATCCGTCATCCCTTCAGGTATTCGGGGATCCAGGACCGCACCCTCCAAAAGTTCCTCCACCCGCTGCTCAAATCGCCGTTCCATCGGCTCCTCCTTTCCTTGATATACAAACGAAGGAAAGGCTTAATACCAAATGGCTTACAAACGATCAATACCAGGATACAGTCGAAATAGGGAAAGGTGGTCATACCCCTATGCCCTTTCGCCCATAGCCGTCTTATTCTATATGAGGGAGCCATAGGTTCAAGAAACACTACCCCGTAATCGCCTTTTGAAGATTCTTAAATCCCGCCAAGCCGCAGTATTGTTCCGCCTCTTTCTCTTTCATCCAAAACCACTCTTGCTGATCCGGTTGGTTTCCGAGTAATCTCTTGGCAACATATTCGGACGGGACAAAGAACACTTGCGGAAAGCCGGTGCCGTTAAGCCAATCTCCGACATAGACAAACGCATACCAGTGAAAGGGGTCGGATACGGTCATAGCCCTACGCCCCGTCCGCCAAGTCCATTGACTGTTGTCGGGGTTCCGCTTGCGGACTTCGTGGGCGGCTTTGCCAGTCTTCACCTGAAGGGATATAGATCGCCCGCCAGTTACGGACGTGATGAGCAGGTCTGTGGTAGGGGTTCCGCCTCTCGTAAGAGCAACAACGAGACCCATACCGGAAAGGTAAAAGGCAACGAAATGCTCACCACAAGGGCAGAGAATTGGTTCTTGATGAAGTATTTCCATAACGCTCCGGCGTCCTTTGCGTGGAGAGGAAAGGGGAAACCGCACAATGGGGATAGTTTAATAAAATGGAATCCCCGCGGCAATCGGTGGGGCAACCCCCATAAGTCAGAATCCACCGGCTAACGCCCCCCGCAAGACACGCAGACAAGACAGGCAAGACAGCAGGGTCAGACAGCAGGGTCACACCTTAAAATTTGACTTTCTTTTGAAAGTTAAATTTTAAGGTGTGACCCTGCTTGTGATCCAGCGACACGTACTGCTCGATTTGCGCGAGGCGGCCCGCAAACTGCATCAAGAGGATCCCTACGAGATTGCGGATAAGGATTGGTGAGGTGCACAACCTCCACTTCATGTGGCACTCTAATCGCATTACGGAGATTCAGACGGTCATGCTAGGCGGGAACCCCGTGAACGGGGTTGACATCGTGAAACAGCGGGACGAAGGTTGCGCGACATTCGGCCAACCCGGCATGAATGCCGGGCCTAGTACCGGCTGAAGCCGAAAACGGGCGTAAACGCGCGTCCTTCCAGCGGAACGAAAACGCCGCACGACGCACATACTCTTGCTTCCAGCCGGTGCTTGAAACGACGCGCGCGCGCACGAGACCCGCCATCAGAGGGAGACTTTTCGCGTCTTTTTTCTGTTCACAGTTTTTGCAATCTGCTCTTTTTCTTGGATTGCTCTAACCTCCCGGCAGGCAACGCCTTACGGCGCCGCTGGCGCTCTGTTGAGGCCGTCCCGGAGCGACCTCAACTGTATTAAAATGGCGGCTAATTCGTATTATTCCGTAACTACCGATCACAAAACGGACAGGCGAATGCAGACAACCAGCCATCCGCAGCCAACCCTCAACCCTCAACCAACACGCAATCATGAGAGAACCCAATTCACGTTTGGCCCAGGCCCGCGAGCGGAAGGAAGCCTTTCTGCCGGAGATCGCCCGGCTCTCCCTGGAGGGCCATACCAGCCGGGAGGTCGCCGAGAAGGTCGGCATACCCAAGACGACCGTCCTCCGCTGGCGGAATTCGCTGCGGCGGGATTGCGCCTCGCGATCCGTAAAGGAGACCATGGAAATGATCGACAAACTCAACGAGCGCTACGATACGATCTACCGCAAGGCGCTGGAGGGCCTGGACCGCTCGCGGGCCGACGAGGAAATTCGCACGGTCACCGACTGCCCCGGCGACGATTCGAAAAACAAGCGGTCCCTCCGCACCAAAACCCGGGCCGGCAACCCCGCCTGGCTGACCCGCGCCCAGGCCGCCCTGGATGCGACCGCCAAGCTGCTGAAGGAGATGGGAATGCCGCCCGAGGCGGAAAATGAGGGAACAGGCGCTCCGATTCAAGGGGAGGAGTTCACCGAAGATGATCTTGCTCAGATGTCAATTGACGAGGTGCGAGAAGTGGTTGCCCAGGGCAGAGCGGCACTTGGAGGCGATGGAACGGGCGCAGACGAGCCTGCTGGCGTTCACGCTCCACACGAAGCCGAACCACCGGGCGAACTGGCACCACGAACTGCTGGCGGAGAGGCTGGACCGGGTGGCGGCGGGCCTTTGCCCGCGGCTGATGATCTTCCTGCCCCCGCAACACGGCAAGAGCGAGCTGGTGAGCCGCCGCTTCCCGGCGTTCGTCCTGGGGCGGAACCCGGAGCTGCGGCTGATCGCCAGTTCGCACACCAACGACCTGGCGACCAGCATGAACCGCGACGTGCAGCGGATAATATGCGACAACGCCTACCGGAACCTGTTCCCCGATTGCCGGTTAAGCGACCGCGGGGTCCGCACGGGGTCCCGCGTGGAGGCCCGCCGCACGCTCAACCTGTTCAAGGACAAACTGCTTTACGTGGACGCGATTTTGGACCACATCGTGCTGGACCAGCTCGTCCGCAAGACGCTGCTCTTCTGCGAGCAGAAAAAGCCTGATTTCGATGAGGGATGAGGGATGAAGGATTTGTAATGACCTCGATTTTGGACCACACCGTGCTGGACCACGCGGAAGGCGTCCACCCGATGTAAGTGCTGCATGGAAAAGCACTTACGAATGTTTTGCCGGACCGCGAAACAGTCCAGGTCTGGATAGGCTCGTACAGTTCTTTGAAAATTCGATCCTGCGACGCGCCCTCGCAAAGGCGCGTTGCGCAAACGCGGCGGGGCCTCGTCAGCCCCGCCCGCGTGGAGCATTGCGCTCTCGGCGGAGCGCAATGTTCGTCAACAAAGTCACCAGCCGGGGGCGATGGGCAGGCTGCTGAAATTCCGGGCCAATTCGCCGATCATCATGACGCCGAGGATCGCCACCACCGGCAGCACCACGCTCACGATCCACAGCGGCCAACGTCCCCGCGCCGCCCAACAACCGATCGCCAGATAAAACGCCAGCAGCATCGGTTCCAGGTGCTTGGTTTGATGCCAATCGACCCAGGTGAACCCGATGGCGCTCATCAACACCCATAAGGCCCACAGGCCCGGCGCTGCGCCAGCCTGCGGGCATGGGATCGCTGACGACCGGGGCGGACGGCACACGGAGTGTGCCTGCTACTTTGCAGAGCATAGCCAAGGCCCAGACGCCCAGGGGCAAGAGGAGGCCGCCCGTGTAGATCGTGAACTCCCACCACATCTGCGGCAGACTGGGATATTGCGAGAGATTGACCGGATTGCGATGCAAGATGCGATCGATCACGTGGCGCTGGATATGGTCCAGCCAGAACGCCGTGGGGTTGACCACCGCAGCGTAGACCCAGAAGAGAGCCGTGCCGGCGGCAAAGCCGATCAAGAGCGGATGCCGCACGACGGCCGCCAGCCGTTGCCAGAGGGCCCTGCCCTCCACCCGCAGCAGTTCCCAAACGGCAACGGCAGCAGCCAGTACGACCAGCTTATGGTCGCCTACGGCGGCGAACAAACCGGCCAAGAAGGCCGTGCTCAGCGTGTCGCGGTCGCGCTGCCTGGCCCAGGCATCGGCCGCCAGGAGCATTTGCAAGGCGGCAAAATGATCTATCGCCAGGTAACCGCCGTAACACGAGCGCACGAAAACTTCCGGGCAGGCGATGTATGCAAACGGAACCAAGACCGCCAGCCAACGGCTGCCGGTAAGCCGCCCGATCCAGCAGGCCAATAGCCCGGCGGTCAGGGCGGCGAGGAACATGCTGGGTGTGCGCGTCGCCAGGCGGCAGGGATGCTGCTGGTAGAAATTGTAGAGGGCGCCGACATCCAGCGCGGCGCCCTCCGGACAGTCGGGGTCGTAGACGGCCAGGCGCTCGAACTGGCCATGATACAAGAACGAGCCGCCCACGTAGACGTGGACCAACGGCGGATGCGTCAAGTAAGTTGTGTGAGGCACCACAAGACGGCTATCCGGCCGCAATTGGGTCAAAAGGGCATGGGCGGTGGCCTGGATCTTGCAATCGTGGTCTTCCTGGTTCTCGACGATATAACACGCACCATAGAAGCAGGCGCCGTAAGACACGAGAAAGGCCATCGCGCCGATCGCCACGTAGGGCTGCCGCAAGCGCAGGCCCCAGGCCGGTTCGCCGCCCACGAACGCGTTGAGGCCCACGGCCAGATTCGTGATGATCCAGGTCGCGTTCCAGAAGGCGCTGCTTTCCACGCCCAGGCCCATCAAGTGCCGGGCCACGAGTACCGCCATGAAGACGGCGAATGACAACGATACGACCCACATCCAAGACAAGCGTTTCAACCAGCCGCAGCCGATCATCGCCCCGGCCAAGGGCAGGCCGGGCAGAACGAACAACACGAGATTGATGGCCAAGGAACGAAGCACGGGCTCGGCAACAATCGGCCCCGCGGGATGACAGACGTCAAAGGGCAGGTTCAAGGCCAGCGCCCAAAGCACGTAGCGGGTCCATAGCGGCCGGGCTGCCGGCACGCCGGCGATCGAAAGTCCGCTCATAAACGGTCTCCTGCTCCGGGCTGCTCGCCCACGGCGTCGTTGCGGCTCCAAAGCAGCACCGCGAAACAAGATTCCGCGACGATTTCCACGCCGGGCGTTGCCTGGAATTGCTTGCCGTAGCGGCGATTGCACAAGAGGAACACGCCGCCCGTGGGTCGCGACGGCGGGGCATCTTGCGGCGAAAAGACCCGCGCGTACCACGGATCGAGCGCAGGCGGCAACCCTTGTTTGGTCAAGCCCAGGATCATCCCCGTGGCAATCCCGGAGCGATGCAGTCCGATGATCCGCAGGCGGTATTGGCCGACGCCATGCCCGCGCAGCCATTGGCTGGCCACCGCCAGGAAATGCTTCGCGTCGTCTTCGTCGCCGCCCTCGATTTGTGCGTCGTCCGGCTCGTGCATGAACGGGTCGAACGCTTTGCCTTGAACGATAGGCAAGTCTCTGGCCGCATCGACTACGTTGCTGAGGCTGATCAGTCCGATGGCGACCAAGGTTGCCACGGCCAACGTATTCATCACGCTCCGCCGCGATGCAAGACCATCACGGCGGAGCGTGATGAGTATGATGAGCGTACTGCCGATGATGTAGACGTTCAGTAAACCGAGTGCCGTCATCCAGAAAACGTGGTGGAACTCGATGCCGCCGGCCAGCCGGCGGAGGGAGAACAAGCACAGCGGAATCAGCGTGGCGGCCAAGAGGCAAAGCGCGGCGTCGAAAGCGCGGCGCTGCCGCCGGGCAAGCAGGTAGCAAAGCGGCAAAAGGACCACCGGCAAAATCGCCAGCAACAGGACGATCGTGCGCTGCCCGGACGGTCCGTCGAAAGAGTCGGCGATGTGCGGCCTTTTCAGATCGACACCCATGAGCGAAGCAGGAAAGGCCGCCATCGCGCAGCCGAGCGTCTTTCCCGCCTCCCGCCAGGAGTGGCCGACGCCTTGCCCGGCGAAATAGTACACGGTTTCCGAGATCCGGCCCGGCATCCCCAAGATCTGCTTGATTGCGGGCGGCGTCCAGAGGATGGCCAGGACGATCGCGGCGATCGACATGGCTTTGGGAAGGCTGCCCGGGCACCATGTACTCATGGTCGGCGGGCGATCGAGGGCCAGCCAGGATCGAAGTCTGGGTGCGAGCGAGAGCAGTGAAAGGATCATCGTCACGGCGAGCACCATCGTATAGCCCACCTGGGTCTGCACGATGAAGGAGGCGGCGAGGGCGGCGGCCGGCAGGCAAGAGACCCGCCCCGTAATGACCGCGGCGCAGAGGAAGACGGTCGCCAGGAAGGGCAGGATCACGACCCAGGGAAGCCAAACACTGGCCAGCCAGGGAATGCCCATGAAGCGCACGTAGCACGTCACCAGCAGTGCCGCCCAGAGCATTGCCGTCCGGCCGCCGCAACGGCGGGCGACGCCCAGCACGCCGCCGATGGCCAGGAGATTGATGGCAATCGCGCCGAGTTGCAGGCCCGCGTATTTGCAGCCGAAAAGCCCGTACCAGGGGGCCAGCAGATAGAAATAGATCGGCCCGAGGTGTTCGGCCAGATTGCCGTGCGTGCGGATGCTGCTCAGTTGCACGTCATGGAGCGCGTGCCAGGTGAACAGTTCGATATTGCCGTCATCGCCACATGCCAGCCTGTCGGGCGGGCCATGGAGCGCGATCGCGCCGGCCGTGAAGATTAAAGGCAGGCCGACGAGGAGCACGAGCCCCACGCATTCGGCCCAGGCCGAACGGCGCCAAGACGGACTGAACTCCAGCGGCTTCCGGCCGACCTCGTTCTCAGTTTTTTCAAACGCCGGCATGTGATATATTATCGTCAGCGGACGATGGTTTCGCAAGACCGACAGTAGGGTGGGACCAGATCCCGGGCACCCGCGCGGGTCGGCGAGCGCAGGCCCACCATGTTCGGCGCGGGTGCAAGTTACCAAAATCCACAAAGGTCGTACCATGAAGTGCAGCAGCAGTCTGATCGTACTCGCCGCGATGTCGCTCCTGCCGGGCTGCGCGGACACGCCGGACAGCCAACTCAGGAAACTGATCGAGGCACGGGTCGCCGCAGCCCGAGCGGACGGCATGGAGTACTTGAGCAGGCCCACCATTCAGGTCCACTGCCACCGCACGGGCTCCGACTCGGCACTGGTGATCGTCGAAGACAGCGGGAAAGGCGACCGCACAGGTCCGTATCAAGGGTGGCGGACTTTCGAAATACACTATGCCTTCCAGAATGGGCAATGGCGATTTACCGGCGGAAAGGTCCGAGGCAACTATGACGAGATCCTCAGCGAGCCGGTCCCACGCGAGCTGGAAAAGTATTTTGCCGATCCAAAGTAGCAGGCACACTCCGTGTGGGCCGCTAAAAACTTGGTGTAGTGAATGTTTGGGTTTTCGGACTGTTTTTGTTCCATTGGAAGGCGAGCGCCTGTTGGGCGGGGATCGTTAAGCCGAGGTTTTCGCGGATCCACTTTCCCACGGCGGCAACAGGAACCGATGCCAGTGCATTTTGTATTGTGGCCGAAGTTTTCCGCAGAACCGCAGCTCCGATGTTCAGCAGCGATCCCGTCATGCCTCCCTTGCTGTGTGTTCCTTGAATACGCTTGTACTTGCCCAAGAGCGACTCCAAAACCTCGCTGCTACCCAACAAATGCTGTCCTTTTTTGAGGCCCTTGGCTTGTTCCTCGAGAAACTCCACAATCGCTGCTCGCAGGCGGCGACCGCCCGGCGTTCGCGTCAGGGGGAGCAATCGCGTTTTCAATTCCTTCGCGGCGTGACGATGATACCCTTTCCTGCGGACATAGCCTATCGCTTGCTCTGGCGATGGCCAGCAGTTCCGCCCAAGCGGCCAAAGCCGAGCGGTACTCGCAGAGCCACCCCAGTTTCTGTTGCAGTTTTTTGCGGTCTATCGTCCGCGCGAGAATGTCGTGCGGGTCGTCCAGATAGGCCAACGCGCGACATCCCCAATCGACCAGCGTGTCCAAGTTCATATAACGTGCCTTGGTCCGCAAGCTGGGCGGAACCAGAAACGCCAGATCCGTCAGCGTGGTCTGCAACTTCGTGCGGTTGGTGCGGGTGACGAAGGATTGCCACGTAGCGTCGTCGTGGAGTTCCCTCTTGAGAAATATCGCCACTTTGTGCTTGATGTCGAAGGCGTGCGGCACACGGTGCGCCGCGGCCGATTGTTCGCGGAACAACGCCATGCCGCTTTTCAACTCCGCACCTTCATCGCTGAGAACCGCCACGGGCACGACGCCCATCTCCTGACGCGTCGCTTGCAGTTGCTCCGCCACCGCGGCCGCGGTGGACTGCTCCATGGGAACCAGTCTCAGCAGCGACAAATCTTCGTGTTCCAACGGCGCTTCTTTCTGACGCCACGTCGAAAGCCGAACGCCGACGATCACCAGGCACTTGTGCGGTCCCAACTGTACCGTGTGATCCATGATCCACACCCAGTCCTTGGCCGCCTCTTTTTTCCGCAGCAGTTCGTAAAGTCCCAGCCGCATCAGCCACATGCGGCCCGAATTGGCGCAAGGCACCCGCGGCAAGCAAGGAATGTACGGCGCCACCAGTTGCAGCACGCCCGCTGCGGCACGCTGACTTGTGGCGGCCTTCAACACCAAGTCCGCGAACAGCGATATCAGGGAAGCACCGAACTGATGCCCGGCCACCGGCGTCACGTTCATGGCCGCCGGCGCGGTGCTCGCGGGTGCAGGGGAAGGCTCAGGTTTCTTTTTGTTTGCGGTCATCATTCACGACTGCGCTGCCACGCTGGGCCTGGGCTTGCGCTTTCTCTTTCCAATTCCGGCGACTGGCCTCCAATTCAGCAACACGCTTCTCCAGTCGCCGGATGTGCTGCTTGCGCTTCAGGGCCTTGGTCTTCCACCGATCACGGCTCTTCTCGAAGAACTCACGCAACTTGTAGGCTGGACTCGAATATGCATTGTCTTCCCTGACGGCTTCCATGAACAACTCCTTTGTGCTCACAAAAACCGTAGAAGAACAAAAATCGCCCTAACAACCAAGACCAGTTTTTTGTAATTTTTGCCCTGTTTTTAGTGGCCCACACTCCGTGTGCCGTCCGCCCGAGGCCAATGGACTCGAAAGCCGTGCGGTGATAACATACCGGCGTTTTCGCCACATTGCGGACGGCACACGGAGTGTGCCTGCTACTTTACGACGATCAGGCGATAGCGCCCGTCTTCATCGGCGACGACATAATCGACCTTGATCCCATCCTGTCGGATGACAGCGCAAGCAGCTTCGGCCGACGGGGCCTGGGCCAGCCGAATCAAATGTTCCTCGTCGCCGCCGGTCTGCAAGTAGGACCGCAAGAGGAACCTGGTGCCGGTATAGGGCGTCACTTGGGCAATATGGATCCGCGGCGAGAAGACGTAAAACACGGACTCGGGCTGCCTTGCGCGGACGCTTTCGATCATTGCCGCGATCTCCTTGACACCCGGGTCGATCGCGTACTGGAGCCTCAGGGCGTAGCGGCTGTAGCTATAGAGGTTTCTGCCGATCCCCACCGCCAGAAGGCACGCCATGGCAACTGCCAGCACTCGGGCCAGGCGCGACCTGGCGCTCATTTCCCAAAGAGTTCGCAGACCTTGTACGGCCAGGATCGCCAGCAACGGGCTTGTGTAGGTAATGAAGCGATAAGGATGGTTGTTGTATCCGCAAGCGTGGTTAAAAACCGTCATCAGGATTGCCAGTCCGATCGCTCGATAGAGCCAGCGGGCCGCCGGCGCTGGAGAGCGCAATATGGCGACCGCGGCAAGGACGAGCATGGGGAAATAGGCGCCCAAGTAGATGCCGGCCGGAATCGCCAAGTCTTTTGCCCGGTACTTCTCGTGATAGAACAGCGGCTCGCCGCCCCAGCGGTGGACCACGTAGAGGTTCCAGGCACAATAGAGCAGGACCGGGACCAGCGAAGCGGCCAAGAGCAGGAACCACTTCTTTTGACGCGAGTGCCAAAAGAAGAAAAGCCCCGCCGCGGCGCCCATCGCCAGTACAGTGGTCATCGGCGGACGAAAGTCAGTGACCGCCAGCAGGCAACCGTAGGCGATTGCCACTGGCACACCCACGCAGACCAGCCGACGGAGCGGTACGTCTCCCTCGGCGATCGTGCGGGCGGCCAGCACCAGGCGCAAATCGTGAGAATCAAGATCGCCGTCAAGAGGTGGACGTTGAAGGCAACCGCCGCCGCGAGCAGCATTGCCGCGGACCAGCGGCGTCTGGTGGCCGGCCGCTCGTCCATGCCGGCCTTCAGGAAGCAGAAGAGCGTGAAATAGCCCAGCAGCAGCCCGACGTTGTCCATGTAGAACGTGCTCAGTTGACGCAACAGATCGAGGACGATGGCATGATTGCCGTAGAAAATGATGCGGTCCGTTCCCGTAAAGAGGAATTCCAGGCTGCCGAAAAGGAAGGCCAAAAGGGTGGCCGCCAGGGCCGCTGCCCGGCTACCCGTCAGGAACTTGGCAAGGTGATAGATGACGGCGAACAGTGCGGGCGGCACGAAGAGTTGGAGCACGTTGGCCAGCGTCCACGGCTCGATACGGAGGAGGCCCGCCAACCAACCGAGGGCCCAGTACGAAACGAACTGGTAGAAGATCGGCTCTTGCCGGGAGAAGGGGTCGTAGAAGTTGATGCCGTAGGTCTGAAAGGCCTTGGCCATCGACATCGAGAGCAAACGGTTGTAGTAGTATTCGCCCGACTCGAAGGCAAACGTCCCGTAGCGAAGATAGGCCGCCAAGTTGCCGGCCAGCAGGAAGGTGATGAAGAGCAGAGAGAGCCAGAAGAGCCAAAGGAAAGCACGCCCGTTCGGGACTGAATTACGTTGCATGGCAGCACACGCGAGGCTCTGAAGCATCGGAAAACAATATGATACCACGAAAAAATATTTGAGGCCCTTCCTGACAGCTCTGGGGTTAAGTAAGATATAATAAGTTGCCTGCGCACCGCGAGAGCCCCCCATCCTGCCTTCTTGCACAGTCCTGCCTTCTCACAGAAGGGATTGACCATGGCCGACCATACCATCCGCAAGATTTCACACTCTGGAGTGGGGTACTCGGTTGTCGACTTGAACGACGTCCGGCATGTCTTCGCCGCAGCCACGCCCTTGGCCGGCGCGACCTTTGACCAGCAGGCTGACGACGCCCTGCGAACGATCGAGGCCGTAATCGGCGAAGAGGGCACGCGGGGGTCGATCGTGTATCAGGCCGTTTTCTTGGCCGATATGTCGCATCTCGCCCGGTGCCAGCAGATCATGCGTGACTTTTACGGTCGCGAACTCCCGGCGACCAGCTATATTCCCCAGCCGCCGTGTGGCGGAAAGCTGCTGGCGGTCGAGGCTTTGGGCGTAGGACAGGGCCTTGGAGAGGTGGCAATCGAGCGGGTCAGCGACGAATTGGTTATCGCCCGCCATAACGGTATCGCCTGGGTGCATTGCACGAAAACCGTGCCGCAAGTCGAGGGCAGGTCCGTTTACGATGGAAGTCTGGGCGCTATGGAGGCAGTGTGCAGAGGTTTCGGCAGGGTCGGTGTCCGATTCGATCAGGTCATCCGCACATGGATCTACCTGGGTGGGATCGTCGACAACGACGGGCCGGTGCAGCGCTACAAGGAACTCAACCGCGCAAGGACCGACTTCTTCCGCGACATTCATTTCCTCAACGGCCGTGCGCCCGCCGGACTACAGCGGCGGGTTTTTCCGGCGAGTACGGGTATCGGTACGGCCGGCCGCGGCATCGTGCTCAGCGCCATCGCTTTGGTTTCCGATCGCAACGACATCCGGGCCGTGCCGCTGGAAAATCCGCGGCAGACAGCGGCTTATGACTACGCGACTGCCTACAGCCCCCAGAGTCCCAAGTTTTCTCGGGGAATGGTTCTATCGTGCGGCACCTATACGACGATTTTCATTTCCGGCACGGCGAGCATCACCCATTCGCAGACCCGCCACGTGGGCGACGCGGCCAAGCAGACTGAAGAGACGCTGGACAACATCGCCGCCCTGATCGCGGAAGAAAACCTGGCCCAGCACGGTTTGCCTGGCTTGGGCACGTCGCTTGCCAGCCTGGGGTTCGCCCGCGTCTATATTAAGCGGCCGGAAGATTATTCGGCGGTTCGCGCGATTTGCGAGAAACGCTTGGGAATGTTACCGACGATTTATGCGATTGCCGATGTTTGCCGACCCGAGTTATTGGTCGAAATCGAGGGCGTGGCGTTTTCGCATTTGGAACAATAGAGATGTCCGTATCGTTTGCCGCGGTTCTTCTGACTTCCGTGCTCGGCGCCGATCCGGCCCCGGTCGCGCCCGTCCGCCCGTTCGAGAGTCCCGCCAACTTGGCCCCTGCGGGCAAGATCGACGAACTGGTATTCGCCCGTTTGAAGAAGCTGGGGTTGCAACCGTCACCGCTTTGTTCCGACGCGGTTTTCCTGCGCCGCGTGTACCTCGACGTCATCGGCACGCTGCCGACCGCGGCGGAGGCCCGGGATTTTCTGCTCGATCGCAATCCCGACAAGCGGCGGGCATTGATCGACCGCTTGCTGGAGCGCGATGAATTGGCCGACTACTGGGCCATGAAGTGGAGCGATCTGCTGCGAATCAAGGCCGAATTCCCCATCAATCTTTGGCCCAACGCGGCCCAGGCCTATTACCATTGGATCCGCACTTCGATCCGCGAGAACAAGCCCTACGACCGCTTCGCACGGGAGTTGCTGACTTCCAGCGGCAGCAATTTCCGCGTGCCGCCGGTGAACTTCTATCGTGCCATCCAGAGCCGGCAGCCTGCGGCCATCGCCCAGGCCGTGGCCTTGGCGCTGATGGGCGTGCGGACGGAGAAGTGGCCCAAAGAACGCCTGGCCGGCATGTCGGTTTTCTTCTCGAAGATCGGCTACAAATCGACGGCGGAGTGGAAAGAGGAGATCGTTTTCTTCGATCCGACCATCACGCCCGGCAAAGATGCGGATAAGAGCGCCGCTGCCACAACCGCGGTGCCCGTCTTTCCCGACGGCACTGCCGCCCGCATTCCGGCGGACCGCGATCCCCGCGAGGTTTTCGCCGATTGGCTGATCGACGCCAAGAATCCCTGGTTCGCCCGCAACATCGTCAATCGCACGTGGTACTGGCTCGTCGGTCGCGGCATCATTCACGAACCCGACGACATTCGTCCGGGCAACCCGGCGAGCAACCCCGCGTTGCTGGCCTGCCTGGAACGCGAATTGGTCGCTTCGCACTACGACCTGAAGCACATCTTTCGTTTGATCCTGAATTCGAAGACCTATCAGCTTTCCTCGTTGGGCCGTGGCAACAGGCCGGAGGCCGAGGCGAACTTCGCCTTCTATCCCCTCCGCCGCCTGGAGGCCGAAGTGTTGATCGATGCCATCTGCCAGGTCACCGGCACGACGGAGAAGTATTCCAGCGCGATTCCGGAGCCGTACACGTTCTTGCCGGAGGGACATCGTTCGATCGCCCTGCCCGACGGTAGCATTACCAGCCCGTTCCTGGAAGAATTCGGCCGGCCGCCGCGCGATACGGGCCTGGAATCGGAGCGGAACAACCGCATCAGCGCGGCGCAGCGGCTGCACATGTTGAATTCGACGCACATTCAGCGGAAACTGGAGCAAAGTCCGAAGATTCAAGGACTGCTGGCGGCTGGACAGCGGGCACCATCTACCGATGGTCGGAGGCAGGTGGTAGGGATCTTGTATCTGACCATCCTCTCGCGTTTCCCCACCGAGGAAGAGTTGAAAATTGCCCTGCAGAGCATGGATGCAAACAAGAAGGCCCGTCGCGAGGCCGTCATCGATCTCGCCTGGGCCCTGATCAACAGCGCGGAGTTCATGTATCGGCATTAATGTTTCGACCCAACCTAGGAACGTCCCCACCGACCCCGTGTCGGTGGTGGCGGTCACGGATTTAAGAAAGGCAAAACCATGAGCAATACGGATGAATCGACGACCAGCGGCGCAGCGATTTCGCGTCGCGAGGCGGCTTGCCGGATGTTAGGTGGCGCCGCCGGCCTGGTGATCGGCAACCAGTTTGGCCTCTCAAACCTGGCCGCGGAACAAACGCCCAGTCCCAAGGCCAAAGCCAAAGCCGTAATCCAAATTTGGATGTGGGGCGGGCCGCCGCACACCGATACCTTCGACCCCAAACCGGCCGCCGGCCGCGACTATTGCGGGCCGTTCGACAAACCCATCGCCACCAACGTCGAGGGCATCCGCATCAACGAGTTGCTGCCCAATCTGGCCAAGCAGGCCGACAAGTATTCCATCATCCGCAGTATGACGCACGGCATCTTCGCCCACGAAACGGCCTCCTACGCCACGCAGACGGGCCGCCTGCCGGGCGATCGGCAGGTCTATCCGGGAACCGGGGCGGTGGTTTCGCTCTTCCGCGGATACGACGCCGGCTACAAGGGGCTGGTGCCGCCGTACATCGTCCTCACCGAACTGCAAGGGCGTTTCTCCGAGGCCGGCTTCCTGGGCATCCGCTACAAGCCCTTCGCCACCGGCGGCGACCCGTCCCAGAAGCGCTTCGCCGTGGAAGGCGTCGTCGTGCAGGGCATCTCCGACGAGCGGCAAAAAAAACGCCGTGAACTGCTCGAAGAACTCAACTCGCTCGAGCATGCCGCCGCGAATGACCCGCGGCTGGCGAGCCTGCAGGAGTCCGAAAAGCAGGCCTACGACCTGATTCTCGGCGACGCCGGAAAAGTCTTCGACCTGGCGCAGGAAAAGGACGAGCTTCGCGATCGTTACGGCCGGAACAAGTTCGGGCAATCCTGCCTGATGGCCCGGCGACTCGTCGAGCGCGGCGTGCCCTACATCACGATCAATTACCCTGGTTGGGATACGCACAAGGAAAATTTCCAAATCATGCGGCGGAAGCTGCCCGAGATGGATAAAGGCCTGTCCAGCCTGTTGCAGGACCTTTCCGACCGCGGCCTGTTGGAGAGCACGATCGTCTGGTGGACCGGCGAGTTCGGCCGCAAGCCCAAAGTGGATTGGGATGCCCCCTGGAACGGCGGACGCAACCACTGGGGCAAGGCATTTTCGACGGTCCTGGCGGGCGGCGGATTCAAGGGCGGGCAGGTCGTCGGCGCTTCCGACGCCAAGGGCGAGGAAGTCAAGGACCGGCCCGTCTATCCCTGCGATGTCATCGGCAGCATGTACGAACAGTTGGGCATCGACACCGAAGCCCGGTTGCCGCATCCGCTTGGACTTGTCGCCCGCGTGAGCCCCTCGGCCGCTGACGGCGTGCCCTCCAGCGGCCGATTGAAAGAGATCATGTGATGCCAACACGCCACCCGGATGACCTCTTGCTCGTGCAAAGCTCCACAGTAGAATATCATGGAACCACTGAAAAGGAGGAGAATATGGACTCGCCGATCATTATGACCGAAGAAACGCTGAGCGCCGAGGAGGCCGCCGCTGCGCAAAAGCAGCAAGAACAATTCGACCGTAACAGCGACTGGCTCGAGGCGCATGTTCCCGAGATCTATTCCCGATACCGCGGCAAGTGCATTTGCATTGCCGGCCAGGAGGTTTTCGTGAGCGACTCCGTCGAAGAGGCCGTCGCAAAAGCCAAGGCCGCCCACCCCGAGGACCAGGGATGGTTCACGCGGTACATTCCCAAGGAAAAGGTGGCAAGGATATATGCGATTTAACGGTCAGTGGCGTCATGGCGACGACGGCATCGTGCGGCCGGTTATTCGCGGGGGAATTCTAGCGAGCGATGGAACGTGGCACAGAACTGAGTTCTTGGTGGACACAGGAGCGGACCGTACCGTGATCAGTGCCGCCGTGCTTAAGTTGCTGGGGCTGCCATTGCGCCGTTCCGCGGATCAGATCGGCGGAATCGGCGGACTTGCAGATTCGGTCACGATCGCCACCGTTGCGCGATTTCTCCGCGATGCCGGAAAATGGGTTGCGTTCAGGGGCGAATATGCGGCGTGCACCAATTACGAAATCCTGGACATGAGCGTCCTGGGCAGGGACATCCTGAACTTGTTCGCGGTCATCGTGCATCGCGCCGCGAACGTCGTGACGATGATCGGCGAGCCGCACACCTATACGATCCAGCAGCGCTGATAGACGAGGGAGAGCGGAATTCCCGTTTCCGACAGCTCAACGATTGTTTTTGGCCGCTTGTGCAGTCGACGTTCAAGATGGTTGCGGCGGCAAATAAGGAAATTGGTAACTATTTAGCAACACTCTCACCAAATTCGACACATGAACCGACCCCAGTTCCTCATCGCCACCCTGCTTGCCGCCCTTATCATTTGGGCCGCCCAATCCTCGGCCCAGCAATCGCCGCGCGTGGGCTACGCCTTTCCGGCCGGGGGACGGCAAGGCACGGAATTCGAAGTCCGTGTCGGCGGGCAGTTCCTCGATGGTGTCGCCGAGGCCCATATCTCCGGGCCCGGCATTCAAGTCAAGGTCGTGGGACTCATCAAGCCGATGACCCAGCAGCAGGCCAATCAACTGCGCGACAAGCTCAAGGCCCTGCTCGAGCGGACGCCGGGCGGCGCCGGCGCATTCGGCAAATCGGCTGATAAGTCGGCTGCCAAGCAAGGCGACAAAGTAGCAGGCACACTCCGTGTGCCGTCCGCCCTGGCGCCGGCAAACACTTCCCCCTTGTCGGCGGAAGAAAGGCAGATGGTCTTCGATATCCGCAAGAAGCTGGTGAAGTTCTACAACCGGCCGCCTAACCCGGCCATCGCCGAGACGGCCGTGCTCCATGTCACCGCGTCGCCCGACGCCGGGCCCGGCGTCCGCGAGTTGCGGCTGGAAACGCCGGCCGGACTGACGAACCCCTTGGTCTTTCAGATCGGCCGTTTGCCGGAAGTCGTAAAGAAACCGGTCGACGACGACGATCTTCCGGGGCGCGACCTCTGCGCAAGCTGGCCCAAGAAGGGCGTTCTGCCGTAGCCGAGCAACCGGTCATCGATGTCCAACTGCCGACGGTCGTCAATGGGCAGATCCTCTCCGGCCAGGTCGATCGCTACCGTTTCGCGGCGAAAAAAGGGCAGCATCTGGTGATTGCCGTCAGTGCCCAGCAGTTGGTGCCGTACATTGCCGACGCCGTGCCGGGCTGGTTCCAGGCCGCGATCACGCTCAGGAACGAGGAGGGCAAGGAAGTGGCATACTCCGGCAGCTACCGCTTCCATCCCGATCCGGTCTTAGAGTATGAAGTTCCCTACGACGGCAACTACGTGGTCGAGATCAACGACTCGTGCTTTCGCGGCCGCGAGGATTTCATTTACCGCATGGCCCTGGGCGAACTGCCCTTCGTCACCGCTATTTTTCCCTTGGGCGGCAAGGCACGCGAAGAAACGCGCGTCGCCGTGCAGGGCTGGAACCTGCCGCGTGATAGCTCGACGATAAATGCCAAAGGCACGAATGGGGGATTCCAACAAGTTGACCCGGAATCTCTGTACGGGGCGATCAACCGCCTGCCGTTCGCGCTGGATTCGCTGCCGGAATGCGTGGAACAAGAGCCCAACGACTCGCCCGAACATGCCCAGCGGGTGAAGTTGCCGATCATCATCAACGGCCGCATCGACCGGCCCGGCGACCGCGACGTGTTCTGTTTCGAGGGCCAGCCGGGGCAGGAAATCGTGGCCGAGGTCTACGCCCGCAGGCTCGATTCACCTTTGGATTCGGTGCTCAAGCTGACCGACTCGGCGGGACGGCAACTGGCCTTCAACGACGACCACGAGGACAAGGCCTGCGGTCTGATCACGCATCATGCCGACAGTTGGCTGCGGGCTGTGCTGCCCTCGGCCGGCACATACTACCTGCAGCTTTACGACGCCCAGAACCAGGGAGGCCCGGAATATGCCTATCGCCTGCGGATCAGCCCGCCGCGGCCCGATTTCGAGCTTCGCGTCGTGCCATCGAGCGTCAACATCCGGGCCGGCGCGGCGGCGCCGATCACCGTGCATGCCCTGCGCCGTGACGGATTCAACGGACCGATCGACCTGGAACTGAAAGACGCTCCGAGCGGTTTCCGCCTGAGCGGCGCGAAGATCCCCGCCGGGCAGGCAAAAATGCGACTGACCCTGACGGTTCCCCTGGATCCCGGACGGGCCCCACGGCGCTCCGCATGGAAGGTCGCGCGACGATCGCCGGCCGCGAGGTTCGCCGCCTGGCCGTCCCCGCTGACGACATGATGCAGGCCTACTACTACCGCCATCTCGTTCCCGCGCAGGAGTGGATGGTCGAGATCATCGGCCGCGGACGGGGAGCGCTCCCTTTCAGACTTGGCGGCATGAAAGAAGTCAAACTGCCCTCGGGCGGAACGGCGGAACTGCACTTCATCGGACCCCATGGACCGATGCTGAAGATGGTTCAACTGACCTTGAGCGAGCCGCCCGACGGCCTGTCGATCCAGAAGGTCGCGCCCAGTGAGGAGGGCCTCGACATCGTGTTGCGTGCCGATGCCGCCAAGCTCAAGCCCGGCTGGCAGGGCAACGCCATCATCGAGGCATCGGTCGAGCGCGTGCCCGAGGCGAAAAACGCCAAGTTCAAGCCCGCCACGCGGCGCATTTCCCTCGGCGTGCTGCCGGCGGTGCCGCTGGAAGTCGTAGGCAAGTAATTGAAGCCCGACGCGCAAGCAACGCGCGGGGAGAGCCCGTTCCTTGCTTGCGCGTCGGGCTTCAATGGCCTGGCAACGTTTCTATAAGCCCGTCAATTCCGCGGGCCGTAGAGATAACGCTTCGGCGGTCGCTCGCTACGAACGCGGAACTCATTCCCGCCGAACCCGAGCGTGTCGGAGTCCTTCAACGTTGCGCGTTTGACCCGCGAGCCGTTGACGAAAGTGCCGCTCTTGCCCCCCAGGTCCCAGACGACCAACTGGTCGTCGACCTGGCTGATAAGACAAAGGTAATTGGTATCAACGTCATCGTTCCGAGTGTCGCCCGCCGTTTCGGGGCCAATCAAGGCGGGCAATTCCGGGAGCACCATGCGGCTTGTGCCGCTCGTGCCGATCAGTTCGACGCTCATGTTCTTTCTCCAAGGCTAGTGGCAAGTACGTCAAGCTTTCCAGCCTGACAATGAGGTTAGGCTGTAAAGCCTGATCTGCTTACCCTTTGCTGACGCAATTGTGATGCCAAAGCGCGAGGGGGAAGCCAGCCGGGTATTAGCGCCGGTTGTTACGGGCTTGGTGGCTTGAAAAGATCCGCAAAACACGACCTAAGACAGAGATTCTGGCTTCCGGATGGCGTGTGGGTCCGGAATGGCCGGAACGGTGTGTGCGCGACATTTTTGTTAAAACACGCGTGCAGTCGTGACAAGAATGGCGCGGTAGAGGGGGGCGTCAATCAACCTAATGGAGGCACATCGTAGTCATTTGCTTCGTCGCGTAGCGACGTTGTGACGGTAACCATCAATCGTCGCTACGCGACCAAGACAAGTTCGCCCACGGCACTCCAAAACCGAAGGCGGAACCACGATGACTCGCGGCCCCGCCTTCCATGATTTCACGATCCGATCGACGCGACGCCGGGTTCTACGGCCTGCCGACCTGCTCGCCAAGCACCCAGCCGGTCTTGTCCTTGCCGTCAATCCGCACGCCGATCCACGATCCGCGGATCTCCAACACCTTGAGCTTCGTGCCCTTTGGCACGATCTCGCCCGGTGAACCCTTCACGCCGATCTCGACCTTGTCCTCAACGGTGACGACGAAGTCGCCCGGCACGTACTGTCCGGCGGCGCTAGGTGCGGTAGTCGGCGTTGTCGGCGCAGCGGCAGTTTGCTCGACGGCCTTCAGGGCAGTGGCAACGGCCTCTTGAACGTCCTTGTTCTCGTCGGTCGCGGCCTTCTTCAAGGATTCGGCAGCGCTCTTGGCCAAGGGGCCAAAACCGCCCAGGGCCTCGGCGGACAAAAGGCGATCTTCCACGACCGGCAATGCCAGGCCGGCCGCCAACACAGGCACGGCCTTCGCCGCCACGTCCGCCGAGGCCGGACAGATCTGGGCCAGCGCCCAGGCGCTGAGCAGTCGCACGTTGTCGTCTTTGCTCTCCAATTGCTTGAGCAAAGCCGATTCGGCGGCGGCCGCCCCCGGACCGATCTTGCCTAGGGCAAAAGCAATCGCCCCAAAGTTCAAGTCCCTGTCGTCGGCCTGCTCCAGTGCCTTGGTTAAGGCCGGCACTGCGTCCTTGGCCCCCGGGCCGATATCGCCCAAGGCGATGATCGCCTCGTGGGCCACGCGGGAGTGTTTGTCTTCCACCAGTTTGGCCAATTCGCCCGTTGCCCCGGCCGCAGCCGGGCCAATTCGGCCCAAGGCGTAGGCGATCTCGACGCGGAACTTCTCGTGCTTCAACGCATTGGTCAATCGCGGCACGGCCGGCGCCCCCAGGGCGGCGAAGGCATCCATGGCATAACGCATCGTCGTCTCATCGGCATCCTTCATGGCCTTTTCCCAGATGGGCGCCGCGATTTCTGGCGCGGGCGGCAATGCGGCCAAAGCCCGGGCGGCCGCCAGACGAACAAACTCATTCTTGTCCTTCAGCCGCGCAACCAGCTTCTCGATCGTCTCGCGTAGCAGTTCCTTGTCTTCCGGATGGACCAGGCATAGGGCCCAAAGGCTCGCCGTGCTCAGCATCTCGTCGTCGCTCTTGGCGTTGGTACGAACTGTCGCTTCGGCCTCCTTGGAAATCTGCCCCAGTTCGCCCAGCACGAATGTTGCTGCCGTGCCGGCGTGCTTGTCGCTCAGCAGGGCCGCAATCTGCGGCACGGCTGGCACTGCGTCTTTACCCATCGCGCCCAGAGTGAGCGCGGCCTCGCGGCGAATCTCCGCTTTTTTGTCCTTCAGCTTCTCCGTGATCGCCGGAATCGCGGCCTTGGCCACGGGGCCGATATCCCGAAGAATGAGCAGGGCCCAAAAGGCCGCCTTGTCGTCCTTCAAGGCTTCGATCAGCGCGGGCACGGCCTCGATGCCGCGATCCGCGACGGCGTTAAGGATCCGCCCGCGGATGGCCGGATTGGGATCCTCCAAGAGCTTGGTGCAAATCGGGATCATCACCTTCGGGCCAGGGTGAATGGCCATGATGGCCCGCACGGCGGTGCGTCGCACGGTCTCGTCGGGGTCTTTCACCAACTCGGCCAGGGCCGGCACGGAATCCAGGGCCTTGGGGCCAATCGAACCCAGGGCCATCGCCGCGTGGGCGCGAACCTTGGCCGACTTGTCTTTAAGCAGACCTTCGATATCCTTCACGGCCTGGGCCGTCGCTCCGCCTTCCGCGCCCATGGCGTCGAGGGCTTTCATCTTGACGGCCTCGTTGTCCGACCTCAAGTCCGGGGCAAGTTTCACCGCGACCGGCACTTCACCGGTGTAAAGCTTCGGGCCACCGAGGGTCAGGCAGGCGCAGACAGTAAGGACCAGAATCAGACATCTTGTTTTCATGCGTAAACTCCCGTCGTTGATATTTGCGGTTAGAGGGTGGTGCGAGTGGTGGCGTAGAGCAGGCTCTGCAGGAACGTGCGGCAGGCCACGTAATCCTGCGGCGGGATCGCGCGGATCTGCGACTTCAGGCCGTCGAACATGCTGTCGATGTTCTCGCGGATTTCCTTCTGATCGGCGTAATCCAGTCCGCCGTACTTCACCCACTTGGCCGTATGCTCGTTGACCACGCCGCGCTGCGCTTCGAAGCTGGCATCCTGCAAGGCAGCCGGCCAGTACAGCACTCCGCTGACGGGATCGATTTGACTTGTGCTCAAACCGCGGGGAGCTCCGTCGCGGGCAATGCGGCAAGTTGTTCGGGCGTGAGACGCGGACCGCGTTCCTTCGCGCGTTCCTCGCGGCCAATGTCGCGCATTGCCCAGAAGGTCTGCGTGCCTTGGACGTTGTTGCGCAACTGATTGCTCTCAGCCTCGGTCATGTTGACCGCCGCCGCACTGGTGGCCAGGTTGTACTGCCCCGCGGCGCTGATGACCTGCGACATGCCCTGCAAGGCGGCGCCCTGCGCCGTTTGCGCGCCACCACCATAGCCGTAGCCGTAGCCGCCGCCACCGTAAACCGTGGTAGAAGCCGCCGGCACGGCCGGATGGTAGGCCTGTCCACTCCCCGGTGCGACATTGCCCGTCTGCCCAAGCGTCATGACCGGGCAGGCGGCCAAAATTATGAAGATCCACATTCGTTTCATGAAGACTCCTCCAAAAGAAGATAGGGCCCTGGTTCAGTCCATATTTTACTCACTTTCATGTCTTTATGGAACCAGGACCCCTCGCGAGAACTGCAAACAGCGATCGTGGTTCCTCCCAGGGCCGGACGACGAGCGCTCGGTCGAGGATTTTGGGGATTTCCTACGGAACCCCTCCCCCATTTTTGTCGGCGCGGCGGCAAAACAACCAACTTGGGGGGGTAAGGTTCCCGAATTCTAAAGGACGGCCCGGGTGGTGGCGTAAAGCAGGCTCTCGAGAAACGCGCGGCTCTCAACGTAGTCCTGGGGCGGGACCGATGCGATCTGCGACTTCAACGCAACGTACATGGTGCCGATCTTCTCGCGCACCTGCGCTCGATCGTCATAGTCCAGGTCACCGTATTTTGCCCACCTGCCCGCAAACTCGTCCAGTGCGATCCGCTCGGTTTCGAAACTGGCATTCTGCAAAGCAGTGGGCCAATACAAGACGCCGCTGACGGGATCCATCTGGCTCGCGCTTAGAGCGCGGGGGGCTGCAGCATGGGCTCGGCGGGCAAGTTCTTCCGGCGTGGCATGCGGACCGCGCAGCCTTTCGCGCTCATAGCTGCCAACTTGCGCATGTCATAGAAGGTCTGCACGCTTTGGACCTGGTTCCGCATCGCGTTGCTCTCGGCCTGGGTTGCATTGACGGCTGCCGCACTTGTGGCCTGGTTGTAGTCCCCTGCGGCGCGGATGACCTGTGCCGCTCCTTGCAGGGCCGCTCCCTCAGGCGTCTGTGCGGAACCCCCACTCCACCAATCCCAGTCACCTCCGTCATAGCCGTTGATGTGATGCCTCCAACTGTGCGCTCCCGCTCCGTTGCCTTGCGCAACTGCAGATGACTTCGCTCCGTTGCTTTGCCCAAGCGCCACGATTGGGCACGCTATCAAAATCATGAAGATCCAGAATCGGTTCATGATGATTCCTCCAAGAATAGAGAAGAAGATGGGGTTTCGAACCAACGATGAATTCTATCTCCTATCAGGATTCGGGGAATCGTGACTGCCGTACTGCGTTTTTCAGAATAGGCATTCCTGATTCCAGGAGGAGTTGCAAGAATTGGCCCTGGCGTATTTTTCCGGAAGACAACCAGCACAAGTGCCAGGGCTAAACGCCTGGAAGCACGCATTGTTGATTCAGCCCGGCATCGGTTCCACGGTCACACCGAGCGGGAAGTCAATTTTTTTCGCGGCGTAGAAGTCGGGTCCGGCGGAACGAATCTGGTTGCGCTTGAGTTCGGCCAACTCCAGCGTGCCGGACCAAACGATACCGCGGCCCTGCTGATGAACTTGCTCGGTCAGAGTAAAGCACTTCTCCAGGGGGTAACCAAAAACCTTGCTCAGGGTCTCGATCACGTACTGGAACGTGTGCTCGTCGTCGTTGAAGAGCACGACCGCGTACGGCGGCTGCTTTTTCGGTTTGGCCTTGGCCGGTTCCTTCCTCTCGTCCTGCTCGACCTGCGGCGGGCTCTCGACGGCCACGGCGGCTTGATCGTTCACCATTTTACTCACCACGGTCCTTCCAGTGGGCAACGTGGGCCTGCGAAAAATCGCAGGCCCGCGTTGTCACGGTTCGGCAGGGTAAGGCTACTTGCTTTACCTGTTCTGGCTGCCCTTCGCTTGGTTGAGCTGTTCGCGCAGCTCGCGCAGTTCGCGACGCATCTGCTCGACCTGGCCTCTCAATTCCTGGACCGCCGGTGAGTTGCCGTATTCTCGGGCATTCGGCGCCGATGCGCCCGGCGGAGTCGTACGGCTGGATCCTTGCCGCCCATCCTGCGACGAGCGCGTGCTCTCGCCAGCAAGTTCACGACGGTCGCGGGCCTCGTCTCGGCGCCGTGATTCCTGGCCTGTGCGCGTGCTCTCGCCAGCAAGTTCACGACGGTCGCGGGCCTCGTCTCGGCGCCGTGATTCCTGGCCTGTGCGCGTGCTCTCGCCAGCAAGTTCACGACGGCCACGGGCCTCGTCTCCGCGCCGTGATTCCTGGCCTGTGCGCGTTCTCTCGCCCCCGGGCCGACTCGCGTCGTTGCCTTCGGCTTGCATCCGTTGGATCATCTGCATCACGTGTTGGGCCTCGGGTTCGCAGCCCGCGGCCTTCAGGTTCTCGGCCGCCGCGCGGAGATGTTGCAAACGCGCGTCGCGGTCGCCACCAGGTTGCGAACGAGTGGAAGCGTAACCCGCTTGCGCATACAGCTTGGCCCGCAATGCCTCGGCCTCCTGCATCAGGCGCTGGACTTCATCTTGCTTGCCTTCCTGCTTTGCCTTTGCGATTTTTTCATGGAGCGCCCGCATTTGCTGGTAAAGCTGCTCGCGCTCGGGGCCACCGGGCAGCGCATTGGCGGCAGCCCGCGGATCGATCTTGCCGTAGAGCACGCGGATCGCGCTCCTCAGGCGTTCGGCCTCGTCGTGCTTGCCGTCTTTCTCCAATTGCTCCACCTTCTGGCTCAGTTCCTTCAATTGCCCGCGAATCTTGTCGGCCTCGGGACCCGAGACGGCCGACGGGGGCGCCGTCGAACCGCCGCGGAGCTTGGTCATCATCTCGTAGGCTTCACGCTTGAGCTTCTGGGCTTCGTCGTGCTTGCCGTCTTTTTCGAGTTGCTCGACCTTCTGCTTGATGGATTGCAGTCGTTGTTCGAGCTTCTGGCGGTCGGCAGCCGCCGGCGGTGTAGTTGCCGGTTGATCACCGGCCGCTGCGGGGGCGGAAGCGGCGCCCAACATCGCCCACAAGGCCGTCGCCACAAGCAAACAGCGCCACGAATGACTCAACACACTCATCGTCGTCTCTCCTTACATCAGGGAACTTGGGAAGGAACTCCAGCGCCTCCTATAATCACTACAGCAATTCTTGTTGTCAAGAGGCGCCGCGGAAAGACGGAACGATTTCTGACCGTGGACTTCTCCACCAAATCGGGATTAATAGGGTCCACCATGGAGCAGGCCAATTTGACACGCCCTTTTTTCCAAATACAATGAGGCCCTGACGGGACGGCTGCATCACGAGCCGACCGGTGATCGACCGACCCTTGAATTGGAACCCACCCCATGAACAGCCTCGCCAGACACGCTCTCACAACCCTTGTCGCCGTGGCGCTGCTGGCGCCTTTGGCTGCGGCCCACGCCGCCGACTTGCACGTAGCTCCCAGCGGCAACGATTCCAACCCCGGCACGCAGGCGTCGCCCCTCCACACGATCCAACGTGCCGCCGATCTCGCCCAGCCGGGCGATGTCGTCACCGTGCATGAAGGCGTGTACCGCGAGCGCATCAGCCCGCCGCGCGGCGGCGTATCCGACGCGAAACGCATCGTCTACCAGGCCGCTTCCGGCGAGAACGTCGAAATCAAGGGATCGGAAGTCGTCAAGAACTGGGAGAAGGTCCAGGACAACGTCTGGAAAGCTATCCTTCCCAATTCCTTCTTCGGCGTCTTCAATCCTTACAGCGACCTCATCCACGGCGACTGGTTCAGTTCCAAGGGCCGCCAGCATCACACCGGCGCCGTCTATCTCAACGGCGAGTGGCTGGCCGAGGCGGCCAAGCTGAACGAAGTGTTGATGCCCGCCGAAACCGCTAGCAGGAATACCGGGCTGTGGTTTGCCCAGGTGGACAAGAAGAACACCACGATCTGGGCGCAGTTCAAGGGCGCCAACCCCAATGCGCAACGGGTGGAGATCAATGTCCGCCGGACGGTGTTCTACCCGGAGAAGCCGGGCATCGACTACATCACCGTGCGCGGCTTCACGCTCCGCGACGCGGCCACCCCCTGGGCGCCGCCCACGGCCGAGCAGATCGGCCTGATCGGCACGCATTGGAGCAAAGGCTGGATCATCGAAAACAACGTGATCAGCCACTCCGTATGCTCGGGCATCGCGCTGGGAAAATACGGCGACGAGTGGGACAACAAATCGGCCAATTCCGCCGAGGGCTACGTCAAGACCATCGAGCGGGCCCTGAAAAACGGCTGGAACAAGGAGACCATCGGTCACCATGTCGTCCGCAACAACACGATCTCGCACTGCGAACAGGCGGGCGTCGTGGGCAGCCTGGGCGCCGCGTTCAGCACCGTCACCGGCAATACCATCCACGATATCCACGTCCGGCAGTTGTTCTCGGGCGCCGAGATGGCGGGCATCAAGTTCCACGCCGCCATCGACGTCCAGATCATGCGGAATCACATCTACCGGACCTGCCGCGGACTCTGGTTGGACTGGATGGCCCAGGGCACGCGGGTGTCGGGAAACCTCTTTCACGAGAACCAAAGCGAGGACCTGTTCGTCGAGGTGGACCACGGGCCGTTCCTGGTAGATAACAACGTGTTCCTTTCTCCGCGGACGCTGCTTACCGTTTCGCAAGGCGGGGCCTTCGTACAGAACCTCATTGCGGGCGGCATAAACGTGAATTCGTTCGACGGCCGTTTGACACCCTTCCACAAGGCGCACTCCACCGAGGTTGCAGGGCTGCACGACAATCCCTGCGGCGATGACCGCTACTACAACAATCTCTTCGTCATGCACGGCAACTTGAGTTCCTATGACGCGGCGCGTCTGCCCGTAAGGATGGACGGCAACGTGTTCCTCAAGGACGCCAAGCCCTGCAAGCATGAGAAGAATCCGCTCGTCGCGGTGAACTTCGATCCGGCCCTCAAACTGGTCGAGAAGACCGACGGCTTCTATCTCGAAGGTCGCTTCGACAAGGCCTGGGCCGCTGAGCGGCCGCGCCAACTGGTGACGACCGACGTGCTCGGCAGGGCGGCCATCCCGAATCTTCCCTATGAACAGCCGGATGGCACGCCGATTCGCATCGACACCGATTATTTCGGCAAGAGCCGCAACCCGTCCAACCCGACGCCCGGACCGTTCGAGGATCCGGGCCAAGGCGAGCTAAGTCTCAAGGTCTGGTGACGATGGGCGTATCGTCGGCGTTGCCCCACTCATTCCAGCTTGCGTAGTAGTTGCTCACGCCCGTCGCGCCCATCAACTCCATGCCGAAGGCCATCACGGCAGCCCGTCCGCCCGACTGGCAATGGGTCGCCGTCGGCCTTTCCAAATCCACGCCGGCTTGCCGAAAGAGCTTGCGAAGCTGATCGGCGCTCTTGAAGCATTGCGTCTTCTTGTCGAGCAGGTCGATCCATTCCAAGTGCCGGGCGCCGGGGATCGCGCCAGCCCGCTTGTTCTTCTGTTTGTCGGTTCCGCAGAACTCGGCCTCGGAACGGGCATCCACGATCTGAAGCGTCTTGTCTTGCAGAGAAGCCAAGAGTTGCTCCTTCGTGGCCAAGCGTTTCGATTGGGGCGTTGCCTGAAAGGTCTTCGCTGCGGGTGCTTGCGGCTTTTCGGACTCGATCGTAAGGCCAGCCGCTTTCCAGGCGGCCCAGCCGCCGTTAAGAAGACGCGCGTCGGCTACGCCCCAGTAGCGCAGAATCCACCAGATCCGGGCCGCGTCTTTCGAGTAACTGCCGTCATAGACGACGACTTTCGTCTCGCCGTCGATTCCCAGGTCGCCGATCCGGCGACTCCATGCCTCGGCATCCTTCCCATCCTTGAAGGCCTTGGCCCAGGCCGCCGCATCGACCCAGCGGGCCCCGGGAATGCGGTTGTCATCGAATGCCTTTGCGGCACGGGCATCCAGAACGATGAACGGTTTGCCGATTTCCGGCTTTGCCAAAGCGGTCGGCTCTAGCAGCAACTCCGGCCGGGGATAGGGCGTTTCCTCGGCGGCGCGTGCGGAAGCGTGAAGCAGGGCAAGAGCAGCGATGGGGGCAACCACGAAACACACAAAACACACGAAAAGGGGAAAACACGAAGGGTGACGACAGGAAAAAATGCGACAGGAAGATGGGGAAAAGAAAGTGGATTTCATGTTAACTTCTTGGTTGTTGGCGGGTGTAGGGTGGGACCAGATCGCGTAGCGAGCGCCGGCCCACCATGATTGGTTGGAAAGCACATTACGGTGGGTCGGCGCTTGCCGACCCGGAGTACCGAGTACCCCGGATCTGGTCCCACCCTACGGCTCGCGATCAATGCTTCCCGTAGTCCATGGGCACGCCTTTCCGCTGCGCCATGATGTAGGCCTCCAAGGCCCGCATCTTCGGGCCGTCGGGGTCCAACTTGGCGCCGCGCACCGGGTTCTCGATGCACCAATTGATCATGTCGCGCAAGAGCGCGACGCGGCCCAACTGCACTTGGAACTTGGGATAGGTCTCGGGGTGCGTGTTGGCCGCGTGGGGATGGCACATGTCGCAGGAAACGGCGACCGTGCTGCCCAACTCGTCGGCATTGTGGAAGATCCGCGAACCTTCCGCGGCGAACTTCTCCGTTTCCCGCTGCCAGGTCAGCAGGTTGCGCTCGGTGTAGTTGCCGTAGGTGTCGCCTTTCCCTTGGCCGCCCTTGAGCAGGTCGGAGTTGTCCGCCGCCGGTTTGAGCGTGTGCCGCTCTTTCTCCTCCGCCACCCATTTGACCTCCGGGTGGTTGCGCTTCCATTGGTCCATCAAGTTGTCGGCCAGCGGCTTCCCCTTGAGTTCCTTGGACACTTCGACAGCGTCGCCGCCGTCGCATGCGCCAACTTTCATGGTATCTTCGCCGCCTTTCGCAACGGTCTTGGCCGGGGCGGAATCCGGCTGCTTCTTCGCCGCGGCATCCAAGGCAACCGGCTTGACGGTCGCATCGGCAGCAGCGGAAGGCTTCGAACTCTTGGCAGAGACCTGTGCGGCCGGCTTGGGCGACGTGCCTTCTTCGCACCCGGCGAGGAATCCTGCCAGTAGAAGGCAGGCGGCGCCGCAGAGGGCGCATCGGATCGACGTGTTTTTCATGGTTAATCTCCCTGTGTGGGTTCACTTGTCTTATGTGTCTTCAATAGGCCCAGGGTGGCATGCCTTCACGCCGGGCACCATGTCGGGCACCATGTACCCATGGTCGTGGTCGGCGGGTAGGCATGTGCGTGTCGGCGCCCCTGTGTGTTCAATACGCCGGCCGGTTAGGCTTGGCCGGTATATCCTCTTTGCCCCAACTGGACGTGTAGGTCCGGCTCACGGTGATCGGATTGCGGTTCCAGAGGCTGTAGACCTTGTCGACCAGGCCGTCTGGGTGGACCCGCACCTCGCCGTCGCCGCAGCCGTCGTTGGGATCGAACGGGTCGGGACGACTCATCTGGATGGTCAGTTGCGGCATGCCCTCCGGGGCGTAAGGCCAGGGCCAGGCGGTGGAGAGCAGCCCGTGGAAATGGATGTTGCCGATGCGGTTGGTGAGCAACTGGTGCGTATGCCCGTGAATCACCGTCACGTGCTGGAAACGCTTGAGGATCGCCTGGACCTCGTCGGCGTCGTCGGTCCAGAAGTTCCAGTACTTGTAGAGTTTGTAGAGCGGCGAGTGCGAAAAGATGATAAGCGGGGCGTCGTCCGGGAGCTTGGCCAGGTCCTCCTTGAGCCAGTTCCGCTGCTCTTCACCCACCGTGAAATTACTTTGGACGCCGTTGTCCAGTCCGGCCACGGTCTTCATGCGGTCCATGGGCGACATGCCCCGGGCGGTCCAGAAGTCGCGTTCCTTGACGCTGTTGAGAACGACGAAGTGGACCCCTTTGTGGTCGAAGGAGTAGGTCGGTTTGCCGAACAACTCTTGCCACTTCTCGCCCAAATCGAGATACCAGTCGTGCTCGCCGACCATGATCTTCAAAGGGGCCTTGAGATTCTTGAGGATCTGCGCCGCCGAACTCGAGCTGCGTGACCGCTCCGAGTTGCGCCAGGTCGCCCCCATAGAAAACGAAGTCCGGCTGCGGGTCGAGTTTGTTCACGTCGTCGACCGCGCGGAGCAATCCCCGCACGAAACGGTCGTTGACATTCTTCTCGTACAAATGCGAGTCCGAGATATAGGCGAAGCGAAAGGCCGGTTTCGACGCGGCCGTTTCCGTGCCCTGCGCCACGGCCACGGGCGTGAATGATTGCGGCGGAGCGAACCCCGCCGTCGCGCCCAAGGCGGCCGCCGATACCTTCAGGAAGGAACGGCGGTCGAGATTCTTCAAGCCGCGGTAGAATTGCCCGCGCTCTTCCAGGTACTTGGTTTCCACGCTCTTATGAATAGCCATCGTGCGTTTGCTCCTTGTTATTTGCCTTTGGTGCCCATGACTTGCTGTTCGAAGGGCAGGACCTTCCGCAGGGCCATGGCCTCGTCGCGGAACGGCCGCTGCTTCTTGGCGATGGCCTTTTGCAGATCGAACTGCCGCTGGTTCTCCGCGGCAAAGCGGACATCGGTGAGCGTGAAGAGGAAGGCCACCACCTGGTCGATCTCCGCCTCGCTGAGGGCCAGAGGCTCGATGCCGCCGTCGAGGAAGGGATTGGCCTCCCCGCCTTTGTTGTAGTGGTCCATCACGTCCCACAGCGTGGCCATCGACCCGTCGTGCATGTACGGGCCGGTGATGCCGACGTTCAAAATCTGGGGGGTGCGGAAGGAGCCGATCTCCGAACGGTTGCGGGTTACCAGGAACCGCCCCAACTCGCTGAGGTCGGTCGCCACGGCCAGTTCGTCCAACTTCTTTTCCGACGCCCCTTCCTCCAGCAACTTGAGGGCCGTTTTCACCAAACCCTCGAAGTTCTGGTGGCGGGCGGATACGCCCACGTTGTGGAAGCGGTTGTCGGTGCCCAGCGGATTGGAGGGGTTCATCTGGTGGCAAGCCGTGCAGCGGGCCTTGCCGTTGAACAAATCGAAACCCGCCTTGGCCTGGGCCGAGATGGCCGTCGCATCGCCGTTGAGGAAGCGGCGGAAGGGCGAATCGACGAAAACCAGCGTCCGCTCGAAAGCCGCGATCGCCCGGCCCACGTCCTCGTAGTTCATTTCCCGGCCGTAGGCCTTCTTGAAGGCCTCCTGATACTCGGGAACGTCGATGGCCTTCAAGGCGGCCGCTTCGTCGGGCATCCCCATCTCGACCGGGTTGAGGATCGGCTGCCTGGCCTGATGGTCCAGGCTGGGCGAGCGGCCATCCCAGAAGAACGTCTGCAGCAGGAGCGCGTTGAGCGTGGTCGGGGCGTTCCGTTTGCCGAACTGTTTCTTATCGCCCTTGGAAACTCCCTCCGAGACGGCCCGCTGATCGGTGAAGCCGCGGGTCACGTCATGGCAGGTGGCGCAGGAGACGGAGTTGTCCACGGAAAGCCGCGTGTCGAAATAGAGCTTTCGCCCCAATTCCACGCGCTCCGGCGTCATCGGGTTGTCCTCGGGGATGCACTCCGCCCAAGCCACCGGATCGAGACCGGCCGGGGGCTTGGTGACATCTGGCGAGCTTGAGCTTTTGGAGTTCCGCCAACTGTTGTTCGCGCTGGCGTCGCCATGTTTGCCTTGCGGCGTCAGGGGCGGCGAGTCGGCCGCCGACCATGAGTACATGGTGCCCGGCGACCATGCCAGGCATCCGGCCAGCGCGCCGCCAAGCAGCGCGAGCGTCGCCGAGTACCTGAACCGAACCATCTTGCCTTGTTTCATAGATACGGCCCTTTCCAAAAAAAGTGTGTTCATCAGGGTGGAGCGTGATGAGTACGTTGGCATGCCGAGCAAGTCCCGATCAGGTGCACCGAGAAGTCCTCGACGTCGAATCCCTCGGGGTTGACGTGCGATACGCGAATTCGGTCTAGTTTCTTGTCCTCCAGGTCGATGACTTTACGGCACATCTTACAGACCAGGTGATGGTGGCGGTGAATCTTCCCGTCGAACCGCGAGGAAACGCCCGCGTGATGAAGGCGGCGGATGACTCCCATCTCCGCCAACGTATCAAGGACGCGGTAGACCGTCGTCCGCGAAATTCCGGGAACGCGGTCCTTCACAATTTCAAGGATCTGATCTGCGGTGGGGTGATCGTCGCGCTCGAGGACTGCCTGGAACACGACACGTCGCTGCACCGTAAAGGGCACGCCCTGGCTTCGGCACAGCCGCTCGAGTTCGCTCAGTCTCTCAGCGATCTGATCGGGGTCCATGCTCACAATGCTGCCACTTTATCCCGGTTGGTAATTAATGTCAATCCTCGCTGATATTCGAATCAGTCGCAACTCGTTATCCAGCAATGTATTACGGTGAAATGGACTCTATTTTATGGGCACGTGGTTTACAATACTCGGCAAGCTTCAAAGCATGGCAACACGCTGAGGGTCGAAACTTGAGGGAACGGCGCGGCACCCGCCGTGCCCGATTTCAGCCATGGCTGCGCGTAAGATCCCGCGCGTAGGCCGGACACTCAGGTCCCCCCCAATGTGCGCCAACGCGCCTCTTTTCGCTTCCACTCCCCACGACGTGCATGCCAGTCGGGGCTCGTTTTTCTGTCCGCGAAAACCCCTTCTGGGGACGGTTTTGTCCGGCAACGCTGGCGGACGGACAGCCGGATACGCGTCGTTGCCGCCGTAAAGCTTCGTCCAACCCGTCCATGGGGGTGTGTTAAAGAAATTGATCTGGTGTGGTTTGATCGGTTTGGGTAAAGCGTGGCCTCATGAGTGCCGCGTTGTTAGAACAGCCGACCGAGACGCTAGGGACGGTGGTCTCCTGTGAGAATTGTCCCGCTGTTCAGCGTCTCGAGCGGGCGTTGGAGAAGCTGACGTTAGAGTTCCGTTGCGAAGTGGGCTATTGGAAAAGCCGGCATGCTGATGCCGTGAAGCGCATCGAGCAGTTGAAGGAGGAACTTGACCAATCCCGGGGCGAGACGCGAGCCCTTCAAGACAAGCTTTTTGGTCGCAAGTCGGAGAAGTCTGCCCGCAGCGACCGTTCCAACGATTTATTCGATCCCGAAGAAGTCTCGGCTGCCGGGAAGAATGCGGTGCGCAGCCTGGCCATGCTGGACACGGGCGGCACGATTATTCCCATCTGCCGGTCCAGGAAGAATTCGTCTCATTGCCGGAAGAAGCGCTGGCCTGCCCGCATTGCGGAAAGCTAGCCGCGATGATATCTGACACCGAGGATTCGGAAGTGACGGAGATCGATGTGCGGCCACATCGGCGGCGGATTCGACGGCGACGGTATCGGACGACATGCAATTGCGATTTCACACGGCGGACGCTGACGGCTCCGCCGCCACCCAAGCTGATCCCCAAAGGCAACTACGGCATCTCGATTTGGGTGCATGTCTTGTTAGACAAGTACTCATCGTATCGGCCCACGGAGCGGTTATTGGGGCAACTCGAACAGTACGATCTGGACTTGCCGGCGGGCACGGTGAACGACGGGCTCAAGCGGATCGAGCCCATATTGACGCCAATCTACAATGCCCTCTGCGAACGGAATCGGCAGGGCAGCTTCCATCAGGCCGACGAGACCCGTTGGCGGGTTTTCGTGATTTTTGACGGGAAAAAAGGCTACGGTTGGTGGTTGTGGATGGTTCTCGGCGAGGACACCGTGATCTATCTGCTCGATCGCAGCCGGGGGCACGAGGTGCCGGAAGCACATTTTGGTCCGGCAGCTTCGGGGACATTGGAAGTCGATCGGTACTCGGGCTACAAAGCCATGGCGCTGGTGAAGTCGGGGTTGATCGTGTTGGCGTTCTGTTGGGCGCATGTACGGCGGGACTTCGTGGGAGTAGGCAAAGGCTGGCCGGAGTTGACGCCTTGGGCGATTGCCTGGCTGCGCCGTATTCGGCATCTCTACCAAGTCAATCGAGAACGTCTCCAGCACCCTCATGACTCAGCTAAGTTTCAAGAGCAACAGGCGTTGTTAGGTGGGGCGATGGAGGCGATGCACTCCGAGGCGGTGAAAGAACTCGCCGATCCCGAACTCCGCCAACCGTGCCGTAAAGTTCTGGATAGCCTCGAAGATCACTGGATGGGGCTGACTCGGTTCGTCGAAGATCCAAGAATTCCGATGGACAACAACGCGTCGGAACGAGAAGTACGCGGCCCGGCCGTGGCACGGAAGAACTTCTACGGTTCCGGCTCCTTGTGGAGCGGCCGTCTGGCAGCGATGATGTTTTCGCTTTTCGCAACGCTGGTCCGCTGGAAAATCAATCCGCGACGGTGGCTGACGTGGTACTTTGAAAATTGTGCAGCCGCCGGTGGAAAGGCACCCGAAGACATTCAATCGTTCCTGCCCTGGAATCTCTCCGACGAGCGTCGGTCGGCTTTGGGCGTTCCAGCAACCACTCCTTCGCCCGACGACACCTCCTGATGCGCCTTGTCGGTCCTGCGGACTTGTCGCAGATTCCAGACTCCTTCTCCTTTGCCTCCCCCTTATCGGAGCGGATTCGTCCCTGGGCGAATCCCTGCGCCGACGGGTTGGACGAAGCTTTACTTGCCGCCCAGTGCAAGTTGTGTTCTGTAAAGGACTTGCGACGACTGTCCCGGCGTTTCTTCGGTCCTTTGTCCGGGAACGTTCCCGGACAGTGTCCGGAAACAAGCCGCGCAAGTGCTTTGCTCGTAATCACTTGCGTTGCCGGACAGGGATTGAGTGTCGTACCGGCGTTATCCGCAACCGTATCTTGTACTGGACACGTAATCGTGTCGTCTCCATGCACCCCACTTCTGGTTTTCATCGGGTGGGGATGCCCTCGCTGGCGGCAACATCTCTCCTGCCTATATATAACTACGAACGAGAGCGACGTTAGGCGCAGCAGTTTCTTTGAAGTTTTGCTTTTTTACTAGAGGGGTATCGTCGAAGATGCAGCAACACTTGGGGTCCGGGTCCCGAATCGGTATCCAAAATACGCCAGCAGCCCGCCGATTCCCAACGTCCAGAGCAGGATGATCCAAGGCGGCGTCAGCGGGCCGGCAAAGTTCTTTTCCGGTTGCCTGGGATCATAATGGATGAGCGTCTGCGTGTTGCCCAAGTTGCCGTCGTGAACCCGAGCGTAGTACGTCTTGCCATCGACGACGAATGCATATTGCAGATCGTAGCGGATCGAACCGGCGAATCGCGGATGCGGCAAGAGGAGATTCTCGTCGCCCGGAAGGCGGGTGGTGTGGAAGTGCATCCGATGCTCCACGAGCCGACCCTCGGCCATCGCCGGGTATTCGCGGATCGTTATCCAATTGAGCGCAGCCCAGAGGACTCCCCCCAAAATACAGGCTGCCGCGAGCATGGATACCGGGCTGAACCAGCCGAAGCGAATATCGGACGCGATCGCGGTGTCCTCCTCCTCTGGCTCTTCCCCAATTTCGTCCTCCAATTCCTCTTCCGACTCTGGCTCCAACTCCGCCTCCATTTCCACCTCGTTTTGCGCATCGCTTTCGGCGACTTCGGCACACTCGGCCGGACGGCTCCAGTCTTGGCGAGGTTGGCTCGTCCATTCCTCGATGATCTCGCGGGCTCGTCCGGCGTCGCCTTCCCGCACCCAGATGCGTGGCGCTATTACGGTGCCGAGCGGCAGACCGCCGGCTGCGCCTCCCAGATCTTCGCCCACGATCTGTGAGCTGATGCCCTTTTCGTCTAATTTCTCGCAGAGACTGTTGGCCTCCATGCTGTTGGCGGCGGAATAGACGTCGACGATGCGGTCGGTCGCCCTATCCGCGAAAGTTGCCTCGGCAATTTCCGTGTCGAGGTGCCATGCCGCGTTGACGTATCTTGCCGGATCGGCCAGGAAATTGGACCACGACATGCCCCGGTAAGTTATCAGGACCTGCCCTTCGCTATCATACGAGCCGTACTTGCGCAGCGACGGAATGTAGACGAGTATTCCCCGCGGATCATACTCTTCGCACGATCTCAAGAGGTCCAGCGCGTGGACGACGCGGGTCGATTCCTGATCCTTGCAACAGACGGTCAGATCGATTTCCTCGACCTCCTCCAGGCTGCGCAAGGTAAAGACGCCGATCTCGCACGCTGACGCGTCGTATTCAAGGCGGCGATCGGATTGAAGAAACTCAACCAGATCGTCAGGCAATTCATCTTTAGGCATTTACTTCCGCTTCCCATGGCTCTGGGCCACACGCGCGCGAATACCATCAGCCGTCAATAACGATTTACCAACGGCTTCGAAACCCCAAAATGTCGGTGGGGAATCGTTCAAACGAGATTCCGATCCCATCGGTAGTCCGAACTTGTTGACTGCGCCTCATTGTAGTGCGCAATCGGGGATTCAAGAGCGATGGCTCTTCCGTGCTTGGGTCCGCGAGCGCGCGTAATCGTACGGCGGGCCGTGGGGGAAACATCGGACACTGTGCAAGGCTGGTCGGCGTGATGACCCCTCCAGGACCCCATCCGGCTTGCCCGGATGGTGAACAAGGTTGGATGGCTAGAGCAGAAAACAACCACATACTCGACCCCATCCACCTCGTGTGAATGGTGAAGAAGGTTGCACGGCTTTGGCGCGAGACAGGGTTAGCAGGCCAACCTGATTCACCATCCAGGCAAGCTGGATGGGGTCTTGTAGAACTTTTCGTTGGGCCGCATCGCGCCACACGACCAACAGTAATGTCCGCTACGGCGTTTCCGCGACATCGTGGTTTCCCCTCTCTTCGGCTGTTCTTCACGCCCGCATTTTCCGCACCGCCGCGACGAGCTTGTCCGGCCCGTGACGGATCACGTCGCACGCCGGCAATTGAAACTCGTCTTCCACGCGGGCGCACTCGGCGGCCACCTCGGCATCGGAGAACTTGATGCCGTTGACGGCAATGCCGATGACCCGGCAGGGATGCATGAGATTGGCGGCCGTTTCGTAGAAGTCGATCACCTTCCGCAGCGAAGGCAAGGGCACGTCGGGCATGCCGGATACGACCTTCCGGCCCATCTCGTAGCAGGCGATCAGGCCGTGGGGCATCATGCCGTGGAGCAGGCTCAAGGTCACGCCCGAGTAGCGAGGATGAAAGAGACTCCCCTGCCCTTCCACGACGATCACCTCATGATGTTGATTGGCCAGGACGAGTTTTTCGGCCGCGCCGGCGACGAAATCAGAGATGACGCGGTCGACCGCACAACCGCTGCCGGCCACGAGGATGCCGGTCTGGCCCGTGGCCACGAAAGCGGCGTCGACGCCCGTTTTTTGCAGGCCCATGGCGATTTCCACGGCGGCGACCATCTTGCCGCTGCTGCAATCGTTGGCGATGGTTTGGATGCGGAGGCACTCGGCGCGAATGCCGCGGCGCTGGCAAACGTCGTGCTCGTCGTTGCGGCGAAGATCGACCAGCGCCGCGCCGTCGCGCACGGCCGCCTGGGCGAACTCGGGATCGTCGGCCAGGAAATCGTGCAGGCCGGAAACCACGGTCATGCCGTGCTCGAGGGCCTCCAGCACGATCTGCCGCCAGTGTGCGGGGATCTTGCCTCCCGGCGGCGCGATGCCCAGCAGCAGCGTGTTGGCCGCCGGGGCATCGGCCAGCGCGGCCACGACGGGAATTGCGCCTTCCACGCCCAGCAGTTGGCCGCTGGTCTTCCCTGCCCCGCCGCGATCGAGCACGGCGACGACTTCCTCGCTCCGATAACGGATGACGCCGATGGCCGTCTTGGCCGTAGTCGTATCGACGTATCCGTCGACCAGGACCAGCATGCGACGCGGCGCAGTCATGGCGGTTCCGTTGCCTCCCTTGGTACAAGAAGCCTTGCGTAACTTATTGTCACGCAAGGCTTTAGGAAACTGGGGAACAAGGATTTGAACCTTGACTAACTGATCCAGAGTCAGTCGTGCTACCGTTACACCATTCCCCAAGTCACTGCTATTAAAGGAGTTGTGAAAAGGCGTTGTAAACCTGGCCACAAAGCATAATCCAAGTGTAACACCGTTCCAGGGTCGTGGCAATGCCACCGGAAGAACACTGAGAGAATGCGTGGACTATCGTGTCAGCGTTCGATCTTCTTCCAGGCGGCGCACATTCCGGCATCGGTCGGCTTGGGCTATATTGAAAGAAATGAATGATAGCGATTCTCAACGCCGCCCGTTTCAATACAGTCTGTGGTCGCTTTTGGTCCTTTCGACGGTCGTTTCCGTCCTCTGTTCGATTGGCGTCTGCTGCGTGGATTGGAGCGCGCCCGTCACGGTTGCCGTGGGCGTCTGCATCAGCCTGGTCGGCTTTCGCCCGCTTTCGTGGCGGAAACATCCCACGGCGGGAATTCCCTTCGTGGTGGCGGGCTTTCTCGTCAGGCTCGTCGGTCTGGCGATCATCAGCCTCGGACTCTTCTTGTTCGCCGCCCAAGTCGCGTCGCGTATGCGGCAGCGTGGCCTCTTGTAGATTGGGCTAGTAGGGCTGAGTCTACGCGGGGAAATCACGCCGCCCGCCGCTGGCCTGCTGAAGCGTCTCGCCGCTCCTGATCGGCCAGAAGCGTATTCACCAAAAACTTCACGCTTGCCTCGCAAACGGGCAGGGCGTCGTCGGCTGTAGCGCAGTCCATGTCATCAACGTGCCAATAATGAACGCGATCCGCCCAAGCAGGAAATTGTTCGACCATCATGCCGTGGTGCTCGGCCTTCTTGAGGGCCACGACGAGATCGGCGTTCTCCAGGTCGGCATCCAGAAGTTGAATGGGAAACCGCTCCCCGTCAAAGGGAACTCCCATCGCGGTTAACCTGTACGCGGCGAATTCGGAAAGTGCGCCTTCGTGTGCCCCCACGGCCCATGTTTTCAAGCCTCGGGAGGTCGCCCGCCAATGCAGGCCATTCAACTTGGCGAGGGCATTGAACAGGTACTCCGCAAACCGAGAACGATAAAAGTTGCCCGTGCAGATGAAAACGATGGTCTTGAATTGCTTGGTGCGCATCTTGGCTGCTCCGTGGTCCGTAGAATGAAGGCCGCGATCATACGAAGATTCGCGCCAGGGGAACAGAGCGATCTTGCCTTGCCTTTTCGGGCAAACCGAATGAATTCCCTTCCAGGGAGGGGTGCCCAGCCAAGACGTTGCGTTCTTAAGCCGTTGACTCCCCCCTAGGCTACATCCTAAAATCAGGACGTGGGATTCAGAAGGCAGAGGATCGCATACCATGGCCGAGTTACGCGCGATTGAGGGACCGCACGCCGGCGGAGTGTTCACGCTCGACCGAGAGTCGTGCGTGTTGGGCCGGCATCCGGAGTGCGAAATTGTGCTCGACACCCTGGCGGTCAGCCGCCAACATGCGCGGATCCGACGGGTCGACGACAAATTCTATATCGAGGACATGAAGAGCCGCAACGGCACGTACGTCAACGGCCAGCAGATCCGCGAGCGACATCTGCTTAGCGATCAGGATCGCATCATGCTCAGTGACGTGGTCATGGTTTTCCACGACGACACGGCCAACAAGAAAGTGACCGGCGGGGCACCCGGTACCCCAGGTCGCGGCGCCTCCCGTCTCGAGACCACGGCCTTGATGGTCGACGATGAGTACGGCGGGAATAATTCCACGGTCATGACGCGGCTGGATATCTCCTCGGGTTCGTCGAGCTTGCGCCTGGAGGTCAATCCCCATGCCAAGCTCAAGGCCCTCATGGAAATCAGCCGGAACCTCGGCCGCGCCGTGGCGCTGAACGACGTGTTGCCGAAAGTGCTCGACAGCCTGCTGACGATCTTCCCCCAGGCCGATCGCGGCGTCACGGTGCTTCGCGACGCCTCGGGAAAGCTGGTTCCCCGGGCCCTCAAGCATCGCCGCCCGGAACTGGTCGACACGGTCCGCATCAGCCGCACGATCGTACAAGGCGTCATGGCCAGCAAGGAGGCGATCCTCTCGGCCAATGCCTCGTCCGACTCGCGCTTCAAGGCCTCGGAGAGCATCGTCGACTTCCATATCCGCTCCGTGATGTGCGCGCCGTTGATCAACAGCCAGGGCAATGTGACGGGCGTGATCCAGATCGACACGTCCGATCAGCGGAACCGCTTCAGCCGCGACGATCTTGAAGTCCTGGCGAGCGTGGCCTGCCAGGCGGCCATCGCCGTGGAGAACGCGGAACTGCACGAGATGGCCGTCCGCGATCAGAAGCGGAGCCACGAGCTGGAAGTCGCCCACGACGTGCTCCGCGGCTTCCTGCCGTCCCGTTCGCCGCAAATTGCGGGCTACGAATTCTTTCATTATTACGAGCCGGCCAACGAGCTGGGCGGCGACTATTACGACTACATTCCCTTGCCCGGCCGGCGGTTGGCGGTGGTCGTGGCCGACGTATCGGGCAAAGGCATTCCGGCTTCGCTCTTGATGGCCCGCTTGTCGGCCGACGTGCGCTATTGCCTGGCCAGCGAGCCGTCGCCCGCCGAGGCCGTTGCGCAACTGAACCGCGTGTTCTTTTCCGCCGGCTGGGAAGATCGTTTCGTGACGCTGGTCCTGGCCGTGCTCGATCCGGGGCGTCACGAACTGACCCTCGTCGACGCCGGTCATCCTCCGGCCTACTTGTGTCACGCCGGCAAGGTGATCGAGGCGATCGATGAAAGCAACACCAGGCTGCCGCTGGGCGTGCAAGAGGATGCCGACTACGTGCAGGTCTCGCATCCCTTGGACTCGGGCGATCGATTGGTGTTGTACACCGACGGCATTTCCGAAGCGATGAACGAAAAGAACGAACTCTACGGATTCCCGCGGCTGTTCCAACAGGTTGCGGTGTCGGGCCCGGACGTTGCGGCCCACGGTCGGAACATCCTGGGCAGCGTCAAGCAATTTGTCGGCAAGCGATCGCAGAGCGACGACATGTGCCTGGTGTGCCTGGGGCGGAAGAAATAGGGAAGGATGAAGGATAAGAGATGAGGGCCTTATCCCTCATCCCTTATCCCTCATCCCCCGGGCCGCGGGTTAAAATAAGCCGCGCGGAGGGCGGCGAGCGTGTGCAGGGCGGGCTTGGCTCGACCTTGCGGCGTGAGCAGGCCGCCGTGGGGAAAATCGTGCGGCTGGCCGTCTTCGAACTGGTTCCACACCACCGCTTGGATCCCCGGTTTGGCAAGCACCAGCGGCACATAGCGCGTCGCCCAGGCCTGCTGCGCGGCGAGACTCCACGAGCCGGCCGAGAAGTCGATCTTCTGCCGGGCCTTGGAATCGGCGCCGTCGGCACTGGGCACGCTCATGCCGACCAGCAGTGGCAGGCCCAGCAAGCCCCAGTAATCCAGGAACCGGTTCACCTCGATTTCGCTCCGCGGCAACGTGCCGCCGGCAAAGCAACCGAAGTTCATTTCCAGAAAAATCGCCTTGAGATCCAAGCGGGCGCGGGCCAGCGCGTCGGCAAAATGGATCGGCGAGAGATCGACCGCGCGACGCGTCTGGTACTCGCCCCAAGGCTGATCGATGCCGACCATCGGCGGCCGGTCGGGATCGAGTTGCTTGACCCGGGACACGATCCAGGCCACCATCCGCAGTTTTTCTTCCTCGGAAAAACGCAGGACTTGCGAGGTGTTCACGCGGGCTGCGCAGTGCCAGAGATCGACCTTTCCGCGATAGCGTTTCACGGTCGCATCGACGAATTCACCGGCCGCCGACAGCAGGCTCTCGAAATCGTCGTCCCAGAGATAAACCCAATCGGGCAGGCCACGGGCATCGGGCTGCAAGAGCGGTCCCAGGCAAATTCGCAAACCTTGTTCGCGGCACCATTCCATCTGCCGATCGCAAATCGACCAATCGAAGTTGCCTTCCGCGACCTCCACGTCGCGCCAATAAACAGGCACCATCGCCATGTTGAACGCTGCCAGGAAGGACTGGCCCGTCGCGGCGTCCATTTCCGCACTGCTGAGCGTGCCGCCCAGCAGCGACGGCAACCGGCCCGTCGCCCGGCGGCGGACGGCGATCACTTGCTCGGAGTATGCCGCGGCCAGGAGTTGCGAGGCGTCCAAGGCACTTCGGAGGGCTTCCTGGGCCGCTGCCCCATCGTCGCTCTGCTGCTGGACCACGGCCCAACTGAATTTGAAGATGGCATCTTGCAGCCGGGCGTGCACCTCGTCGGGAACCGTCAGGCCGATCGACTGCCACTCGTAAAGCTGGCTACGAAGCAGGTTGATCGTGCCGCGGGCGAGCTCGACGGCGAGATGATAGGGCTCCCAGCGTTCGATCAGCGTGCCGGTCGAAAGGGCCAACAGGCCGTGACCTTCCACATGCCAGGGAACGGTTACGGCGCCGGAATCCGAAACATCTCGCTCCAACACCAATTCGCCGTCATCGGCCTCGGCATGCACGACCCACGGCACCCGATCCATGCCCGACATATAGGTGAATCGCAACACTTCTTCCGTGATGCGCTGCGGCGGTGAGACAATAAATCGTATCTGCCCCATCAGAATGGGATCCTCCTTGGGGAAGTGTACCCCAGTATTGTCTCTGGTTCAAGCGGTTCCAGGGGCGAGAACCGGAAAACTACCGAGCGCACCTCCTAGGCAATTTGTGCGTGCAGAGGTATATTTCGAGGATGGTAACTGTTTCGCGGAATGAACTTGCCGACCCCGGCCAGCTCGCCTGGCCGGGGAACGAGTCTTCTTAGCCAAGGATAAGACCGATGCCATCCCCTGTCGTCCTGCAAACCACCATTCCTGGACTGCCCGTGCGGCGGGGCAAGGTCCGTGACGTGTACGATCTGGGCGAGCAACTGCTCCTGGTGAGCACGGACCGCCTGAGTGCCTTTGACTGGGTCCTTCCCACCGGTATTCCCGACAAGGGCCGCGTGCTGACGCAAATCGCGGCGTTCTGGTTCAATCGCTTGGGCGAGCCGAATCACCTGGTCACGACCGACATCCGGCAGATGGATCTGCCGGATGGCATCGATCTCTCAATGTTGGAAGGTCGAACGACGCTCTGCCGAAAGACCGAGGTGGTGCCGATCGAGTGCGTGGTACGGGGATATCTTTCTGGCTCGGGCTGGGCCGAGTATCAAAAGCACGGCACCGTCTGCGGCACCTGCCTTCCCGCTGGCTTGACCGAAAGCGCCCGGCTGCCGGAACCCATTTTCACGCCGGCCACGAAGGCGGAATCGGGCCACGACGAGAACATCACGTTCGAGCGGATGGTCGACGCGGTCGGTCGCGAGGTGAGCGAGGAACTGCGGCAGCGAAGCATCGATGTCTTCCGGCGCGGCGCCGCTTTTGCCCGGGAGCGCGGCATCATTATCGCCGACACGAAGTTCGAATTCGGCCAGGTCGATGGCCAGATCCTCTTGATCGACGAGGTTCTCACTCCCGACAGTTCCCGCTTCTGGCCGGCCGATCAATATGCTCCCGGCCGTGGGCAACCCTCGTTCGACAAGCAATTCGTCCGCGACTGGCTGACGGCCAGCGGTTGGGACAAGAACAGCCCCCCCCCTGCCCTGCCCGACAATGTTGTCGCGAAAACGCGGGCGAAATACGTCGAGGCCTTTGAGCAATTGACGGGACGGAAGTTCGGGTGAACCTCAAAGTAGCAGGCACACTCCGTGTGCCGTCCGCCCTGCGATTGCAGTCGCAGATGTTTTCCGAATGGCGGACGGCACACGGAGTGTGCCTGCCACTTTGCTAGCGGCCACCCGCCAAGATTCGGAACAGGTTGTTGTTCTGATCGGTCCAGACGGGAATCCTAAAATCATCGTGCTGCTGGGGCGGCGGCGGGACGTTGGGGATCGCATCCAGGAAGGATTGCCGTCCGCTGACCACGACCCAATCGCCGCGGAGGCGGAATCTACCGGCGTCTTCCGTCGTGTGCACCCGCCGCCAACCGAGATGGGCGTCCTCGGCCAGGGCCCGCACTACGGGAAAAAGATAAAGATACGTGTTCGTGGCGTGGACCGCAATCACGTTATCGTCGGCGACGTGGCGGCGATAGATGTCCATGGCTTCGCGGGTCAACAAATGCACGGGGACGGAATCGCCGCTGAAGGCGTCCAACACCAGCAGGTCGAATCTCTGCGGATCCTGCCGCTGGAGCGAAAGGCGGGCATCGCCCATGATCACCTCGATCGCCGCCCCCCGGTCTCGAGCGTCACTGAGATAGCTGAAGAACTTTTCGGCCATTTCACGGACCACGGGATTGATCTCGTAAAAAGTGAAGTGGTCGCCTGCTCGGGCGTAGCAGGCCAGGGTGCCCGCGCCTAGGCCGGCAACGCCGACACGGAGCGGCTTGTGCGGCTTCTGGAGTTCAAGCATCGTCCGCCCGATGCCGCTTTCGTACGTGTAGTAATTCAGCGGCAGGCGACGCTTGTCCGGCGCCACGAATTGCTGACCGTGCAGGATCGTGCCGTGCTTGATGAGGATGCGGTGCAAGTCGGGCCGATCGCAATCGAATTCCCACACGGAAACCACGCCGTAGAAATTCCGCTGCCGGCCGACAAGCCGCGGATCGGCCGCGGCCTGCGGGCGGAGGTCGCCTTGCCAGAACAGCAGCGGAAAGAATCCGCCCACGGCAAAGCCGCACGAGAGCAGCGCGGCCGTCCGCCGCGGGCCGGTCTTCGGCACGGCAAGGAACAAGACCACAGTTGCCAAGGTGTATGCGATTAGCATGCCGATGTTCCATTCCAGGAACGTCTTGAACAAGTGCGGCGCAGCCAGGCTCACGACCGCGCCGCCCAACGCCCCACCGGCCGATAGCATCAGGTAGAATTCCGTCAGATGCCGCGGGTCGGGCCGCAATCGCACAAGCTCGCCGTGGCAGACCATGCAGATGCAAAACATCGTGCCGAAGTGCAGGACCAGTTGATGGGCGTAGGTTAACAACATGCCTTCGTGCCGATACGATTCGGTAAGCCAGTCGAGCATCTTGTCGGTTCCCATTACCGCCGCGATGCCGATGACCGCCAGGGAAGCCCATAACGGCCGCACGTACCACCGCGGGTGGTCGAAGCAGATAATGAACGTCAACAAGTACAACGACAAGGGCACGACCCACAGAAACGGCACCACGGCCACGTCCTGGCAGACATGGTTCGTCGTCGCCAAGAGGACCAGCGACGCCCAGGCCGGCAGCAGCAGCCAGAGCACCCGTTGGAACCAGCGCGGTACCACCGTACTCGTCACCACAATCGAAGCCCGAAGCGCTAGCGAGGTATGGATTTGCACATCCTCGCTTGCGCTTCGGGCTTCAATCACGCCCGACCGTGTGCGGTATAATCGCCGAACGGCCGCTCCGCAGACAGCGGTCAGTACGGCATACGCGGGAAAGGCCCAGGACCAGAGCCTCGACTGCGTCGCCAGATCGAAGGCCGGCTCGAAGACCAGCGGATAGCTCAGTAAGGCCAGCAGCGAACCGAAATTCGAAAGCGAGTAAAGGCGATAGGGCGCGCGGCCGGGGAAACTTCGGCTGAACCAGGCCTGGAGCAAGGGACTCGTGGTCGAGAGCACGAAGTACGGCAAGCCCACCGTCGCCGTCAGGAGCAAGAGGATGCGGGCCGTGGGAGCGGAGCTGTCGATCGGCTTCCACGACGTGCTCGGCGCAATGGGCAGCACGGTCATCGCCGCAAGCAAGAGCAGACCTTGGACGATGGCCTGGCCTCGCGGCGCAAGGCGGCTGACCAGCAGGTGACTGTAGGCATAACCGCCAAAGAGCACGACCTGAAAGAACAACATGCAGGTCGTCCAGACCGCCGGCGCCCCGCCGAACCAAGGCAGAATGAACTTGCTGATCAGCGGCTGAATTTGAAACAGCAAGAACGCCCCCAGCAGCGTTGCCCCGGCAAACAGCCAGGCGGTCCAGGCGGGGGCGGTTTTCTCATTCATGATTGATCTTCCGCGACGACACTCGCTCGACGCGAGCGCCAAGCTGCGCCAGCTTGAGGTCCAGCCGCTCGTAGCCGCGCTCGAGATGGTGGGCCGCATGGATGACGGTAGTCCCTCGTGCCGCAAGGGCAGCCAGAATCAAGGCGGCGCTGGCCCGCAGATCGGATGCCGCCACCTCGGCCGCTTGATAACGGCAGTTCCCGGCAATCCGCACACCGCCGGGCACGCATTGCAAGTCGGCACCCAACCGCTTGAGTTCGGCTACGTGTCCCCAACGCATGGGGAACACGTGGTCCTTTACGAAACTAGGGCCGGCCGCCATCGCCATGAATGCCGTCCAGTGTGCTTGAAGATCGGTCGGCAGGCCCGGATACGGTTCGGCGGCCACGCTCACGGGAAGCGGCCGCACATCGGCCCGCACGGTCACGCTTTGCGGCTGAATATCGATTGAAATTCCGCTCGCCTCCAGCTTGGCTAGCAAGGTTTGCAAGTGATCGGGCAACAACCCCACGACGCTCACCGCGCCTCCCGTAATGGCCGCGGCGAGCATCAGCGTTGCGGCTTCGATGCGATCGGGAATGATGCGGTAGCAACCCCCGCCGAGCCGCTCCACCCCTTCGATTTCGATGACCGGCGTGCCCAGCCCGCCAATCCGCGCTCCCAGCAAGTTCAACATCCGGCCGAGGTCGACGATCTCCGGCTCGCGCGCCGCGCCGCGGATGACCGTGCGTCCGCGGGCGAGCACGGCGGCACAAAGGACATTTGCCGTGCCCGTTACCGTGGGACCGCGGGGACCACAGAGGTCGATCGCGGCCCCGCGAAGCCGTCGGGCCGTGGCCACGATGTAACCGCGATCAAGCCGCACCTCGGCGCCCAAGGCGGCCAGCCCGTGGAGATGCAGATCGACGGGCCGGTCGCCGATATCGCAGCCGCCTGGGAGCGGCACCACCGCGGAGCCCCGCCGGGCCAGGAGCGGCCCAAGCACGCAGAATCCGGCCCGCATCCGCCGCAGCAGCGCGTACCGTGCCCGCACCACGCGGCTATCGACGGGAGTCAGCACCAAGTGGTCGCCGTGGCGGACGACGTCCACGCCCAGTTGGCGAAGCAGCCGCCCCATCGTGCGAACATCGGTCAAACGGGGAACGCCGATCAGTTCCACGGGCGCGTCGGCGAGGATCGCCGCGGCCATCATCGGCAGTGCGGCGTTCTTCGCCCCGCTGACCCAGACCGTGCCGTGCAACGGCACACCGCCCGTGATGATTAGTTCCACCATGCTTTCTTCGCCTGCACAACGCGGCAGAAGTAGGGTGGGCCGAGCCTAGGCAGGTTCCACCGTCTTCCGTTTTGAACTTAACTCCAATCGAGGAACCTGCGGATTTCCTCTTCCTGTTGACGTCATCCCATCGGTTTCGGCCATGTTGGCTCGCCGGAGAGGACCGATTGGCTTACCTTAATGCCCTTCAACTCGTATTTTTCGAGCAAGTCTCTTACCGCAGGAGCAAACCACGCCCCGGCTTTGGGCGAGACGTACACTTCTTCAATTAGCTGCTTAAGGTCGCAGGAGAACTGCTTGACGGGCGGTCGCGCATTAGGGTTGAACACTGAATCGGCGTCCTTGTTGTAGTAGATATGTTCGGCTTCCGCGTCGTGCCAGATTACCCTGACCTCCTTTTCGTGAATGAATGGCTCACGCTTCGTCATACAAGTAAGGAGCATGGATAAACCAGCGGACGGCTTCGAGGGCTTCGTGTATCGCACCTTGCCAATAAGGAACTCCTGAGATGCTTTCCGAAGCGAATAGATCAGGCTTTGGTAAGTCGTGCGGATTGCCAACCCCTCGTTGTCGCTCATGTAGAGCTTCCACATAGCATCTGATTCGATGTCGCTAAGATGCCAGCAACTTGCATAATAGAATTTGCGCAGTTGCTCTCCCTGCTCGTATCGATCTAAGTCGAACTCCTTTTGGCTCTGTGCAAAGAACCCGTGGTATTCATCCTCCGGTAAAGGGGCCATGAATCCCTCCCATTTGTCCTCGAACTTGTCCACGCGGATCAAAGGGATGCGCCTTGCTTGCCATCATCTCAACTAGCTTAGGTAAATCCATATACCGCCAGAGGGCGGCATTCCAGTCAGGTGTTTCGAGACCATTTTGGGTTGCTCGAACGCGATGTCCAGAGATTAGCCTATTGGCCTCTTTCCGTTGTTTGGTCGTTACGACGGCCATGAATACCTCAGCCCCTGTTGGAGCAAGTGATAGGAATTTTGACGGCCTGTGCCTCGGCGGCGCCGCAAATTTGGGCGGCGGTCCGGGTATCCTTTATTTCTTCGCTTTTGCGGCGTGCCATTCATTTTTGTCCGTTGTGAGGCCGGCGTCTTCAAGGGCTGGTTCGCGCCGATGTTTCCTGACAATTTTTCCGCGTTCGGGTTGGCCAATGGTGCTTATTCCATCGCCTCTCTCGCTATCCAGCCTTCCTGATTCTCAATTTCGTTGTAACGACCATTCCATTCCACCATCTCCTCCGGGGGATTCTCGTTCGTCAGCGCCAAGACCTTCTTCAGCTCGTTTCGCAACACCTCTTTCCGTTGCTTGAAGAATTCCATAAAGTGAGGTGGACCCCGTTCTTTGTACCAGAGAACGGGCTGTATCTGTAAAGGGTTAAAGAGGCTGTTTGGGCCGTCTTTTCTTTGCCTTCGCCGCCCCCCCGGGGGGGCGGCGAAATTTTTTGCACTTTCGGGGGAGCCACCTCCGTCGCGTCATCGCCGCAATCGTACGTTGCGGACACTAATGTTCAGCGCGGAGCGTTCGTCCCACGCCTAGTGCTCCGCTTCGTTCGCTGCACCCCGTAAACCTCTGCCGGCGTGCGATTGTCCAAGCTCTGATGTCTGCGATCGTGGCAATAGAACTCGAAGTATTCACGTAGGCTCGTCTCTGCCTCCCAGACGTTCGCGTAGTCTTTCAAGTACACCTCCTCGTACTTCACCGTTCGCCACAAGCGTTCCACGAACACGTTGTCCAAAGCCCGACCGCGGCCATCCATGCTGATCGCCACACCGCGTGACTCCAGACAGCCCGTGAACGCCAGGCTGGTGAACTGCACTCCTTGATCCGTATTGAAAATCTCCGGCTCGCTTGTCACCAAGGCTTCCTCCAGGGCCGCGATGCAAAACGCTCCATCCAAGGTATTCGACAACCGCCACGACAACACATACCGGCTATACCAATCGATAATTGCAGTCAGATATACATAACCTCCCTGCAACGGGATATACGTGATATCGGTGCTCCAGACGTGATTCGGCCGCTCGATCTCCACATTCCGCAGCAAATACGGGTAAATCTTGTGTTCTGCACACCGCAACGTCGTCCTGGGCTTCGGGTAAATCGCCTCCAGACCCATGACCCGCATCAGCCGTTGCACTCGCTTGCGATTCACGTCGAACTCATCGGCAATGCGACGGCTGCCGAAATACGGCCGCTTCAAGTACAGCTCATCGATCCGTCGCATCAGCTTCAGGTTCACCGCCGTCTCGCCGGCCGGCTCGTAGTACCAACTCCCGCGGGCCAGGCCGAGCAGTTCGCACTGCCGTCGCAGACTCAACTCGCCATGCCCCGGCTCAACGCATGTCCGACGACTGTCAACTGAACTGGGCAGATTTTTTTTTCAACCACTCGACCTCCATCTTCAGGCGACCGATCTGCTCAAAAAGCTCCTCTTGATTGTTCTCCTCGGCACGCTGCTTGCGACGCCGATCCTCGAACAAGTCCGCGGCGCCCTCTAAGAGCCGCTGCTTCCAGGTCGAGATCTGCGTGGCATGCACGCCAAACTGACCCGCTAACTCGCCAAGCGTCTTGTCACCTTTGCAAGCCGCTAATGCGACGCGTGCCTTGAATGCCGCGCCGCGCCCACTCGCCACCGCCGCTGTCCTTGCGACCTTCACCTTCCTGGCCATTGTCCTGAACCTCCTCATCGGTTAAAATAAGAACCAACTTCCAACATAAATGTACTGGTTCAAATTTTGGGGTCCAGCTCAAAGTCCTTGAACTCCAGACCAACGTTTGCCGGAAAATAGTTACTGCTGGCAAATGCCGCGCGCTCAGATTCCGACATCGTTTCGAGCCACTTTTTCAAAGGTGTCGCATTTTTGCTTTCGTTCCGTCGGCCCTCCATCAGTTGAAGATTGGGGACGCCGTCGCGGCAATTAGTCCAGTCTTGCCAATGGTCCTGCGCTATTCCCATCTCTTGGAACTTCTCATTAGTGAAACCAGCCGCCGGATGAATATGATCCTGATGGAACAGCACATCGTTGTAACGCAACTGCGGATAGAGAAGCGAGAGCACAAAAAACGATGACGGGCCTTTGGTGCTTTGCAAGAACCTCTCGATGTCGGTCTCGGTGACCGCAAGGGACTTTTGCTGCGGCAGTTTGGTCTTTAGCAACTCCTCGAAGGAAAAACTGCGATTGCGGCCCCGGTAACTGATTCCACCCGTTTCCGTCCTCACTTCTTCACGGAGAGAACTTCGCAACGTAGTGATCAACTGCTCCTGCGCCTGCCGTAGATCCCATTCAGAAGCGCATGAATCAAATACTTCCGGATTCCGTCCTTCGATTCGTTGCTGAGATCGCCGCCCTTGTAGATGTAGTAGGCAATTATGATCGTCGCATTCTGTGACGTGAGCAAGCTGCCGCTGAAACCGAATTCGACGAGTAAATCCACGGTCTCCTTCACCGCCTTTGCAATCTTCCGCCATTCATCACGGATTCTCTGCACGTTCTCGGCTTTGAACGACTTGACCTTATAGAGCACGGGCCCGTCGCTCAGAACCAAACAGCAGCGCATTAGATACTCGTTTGTGAAGGTAAACTTGTCACCCTTCTCGTTGATCGTCTTTAGCAAGCCCTCGATTTGCTCGCGTCCATCGTCCCATGTCGCCACGATCGTGGAAAAAAGCAGATCGGTCTTGCTCAGGACCGTGCCTCCACTGTTCACCCGGACGAAGATTTTCAGGATGTCTTCGAGGTCATCCTTCGCGACCTCAAAGTAGTTGATCAGTTCATGTATCTGAATACATCTGTGGAATACGTCCAAGCCTCGCCTTATGAAGCGGTACTTCTGCGTAATCGCGGCCTTCTGCTCGCTGGTCCGGCATTGCTCTCGAAAGCGTTCAATAATCTGGTCAAACTCAGGTGCCTCGTTCCATTTGAGAACCTGCGCAACTTCCAACCAGAACATTGCTTCGTCTCCGGACGTTGTCCCGTCTTCCGCGGCCACCTTGCGAGTCACGCTGGAACGAGCCACCTCTTCGGTCCAAAAACGAAACTCGAAGTTCCGATCTTCCAGTGTCGCAATGTTGTCATCCTTAATGGTGTAAGGGAGAGAAAGGATGTTCAGATAAAGACGCGTTTTCTCGTAGGCATTCGGATTCTTGCTCCGCTTATAAGGAGTTTTTTCCGTATGGGTCCCCATGAGGCCGATATACAGCGAGCTCAGTCGTTGCTGACCGTCCAAGACGCCGATAACCTCCGGATGCAAGAATGCTCCAGTCTTGCGGTGATTGTAAGGATCTCTCTGGTCGTATTCCGTGAGAAACTCATAAAAAACATATTCATTCGCTCTATCGCGGTTCAGTCGCCAAAACAGAAATGTTCCAAACGGGTAGTTCCTCATTAAGGAATCGAACAACAGTGCGATCTGATCCTTGCCCCAAACGAACTTCCGTTGGAGGGCCGGAAGATAGATTTTCTTCTGCTCGATGTCAGTGATCACCTGTTTAATGGTAATTTTCTTGTAGCTCATACGCGTCTTGTCCTCCGGTTAGCAATTCCCGAATCATGCATCATGGGGTGAGTCTACTCCCCCGTCCCCAATGTCAATGGCCCTGATTACCTCTTTACGCCGGAACGACTCGCCCACATCGACCGGGCCGCTGCTCAAATCGGTGCCGGGCAGGGTATTCCAATGGAGCAAGTGCGAGACCACTTCCGGCAGAAGCACAAAATATGAGCGCTGAGCACCCGTCCGGGCTTTGCCTCTACATGACTTCGATCGCGTAAGTCGTCATCCAAATATCGAGTTGTTTGAATCTGACCTTCAGGCGACTCTTGAAATCGAGGAGGAACTGGCGGCTCTCGGGAACGTCAGGAACGTCGACGAATACGCGAATCAGGTCGTCGCGGAACAAGTTGTCCTCGTGACGCCACAAGCCGCGGATGGTTTGGGTTTCGGACGAGACTGCGCCGAAACGCTCCTCAAGCTCAAGCAGCGTGTCGGCAATCAACTCGTCCGGGACTCGCCGGCCGTCGTTAAACCGTTGCGGCAGAAGAATTTCGAATCGCCGAAATGAGTCGCTCATAGGTAGCCGGCCCCTCAACGGAAAAAGTTACGCCCTCGGTCGCCAGATGGGCCAACGCCGCTTCGGGGACTGCCATTTCCCCGCTGGCCCAACTCTTGAACGAGAAACGGCCGGCTAAGAACCCCAAAGCCCGGCGCTTCGATTCAGCATCAGAAAAGCGGATGAGAATCATGTTTGAAAAGCTCCTCTGCAATTATCTTGCCCCGACTGTCAATTTAATTGTAGTGTCCGGTTCAGTCAAGAACAAGGGAATTCTTCTTAACTCTCTTAACTCTTAAGCACAAGAGCGCATGGTATAATTGGATCTCTGCTACAGGCCAGCGTGGGCCAATCTCAATCGCGAGCGGTAAAGTCTGGGACTGGAACAAGAAAACTATACCCTCTTCGCCTGTACCACCCTTGGCTGCCGGGCGAGATCCTTGACCGTCGGCCCGGGCTGCAATCCAGGCACGGCGGCCAACAAGGCTTGCACCACACCATGAATCATGGGGCTGATCTCGATCAACAGGTGACCGCCCGGACGCAACCGCTCGGCCGCTTGCACAATCAAGCGTTCAATCACTTCGGTCCCCTTGGGGCCGGCCAGGAGGGCCGCGCGGGGCTCGAAATTCTTCACGTCCCGCGGTAACTTCTCGTACTCGGCCGTACTGACGTACGGCGGATTACTCACGATGAATTCGAACTTCGGCTCGGTTCCGGTCCCCGCGAGCAGGTCACATTCGACCCATTGAACGCGGTCGGCAACGCCGTGCTGTCGGGCATTTTCCGCGGCAATCCCCAACGCGACTTTGCTCGTGTCGGTCGCCACGACCCGGGCTGTCGGGAGACGCTTGGCCAACGTCACCGCGAGGATGCCGCTGCCCGTGCCGACATCGGCGATCAGCGGCGGGCTGGAATGTCTCCCCTCTCCCTCTGGGAGAGGGGCAGGGGGTGAGGGAGCGGGGAGTTCTTTGGCCAGATCGAGCACCGTGACGACGATCAATTCGGTCTCCGGCCGCGGAATGAGCACGCCCGAGCCGACCTTGAAACTGAGCGAATAGAACTCCCGCCGCCCGACGAGATAGGCCACCGGCGTTCCTTCGGCCCGCTGGCGAACCAATTCGCGGAAGGCCGTCCGCTTGTCCTCCGCCGGCACGTCCTCAAAGGCCGTATAGAGTTGGATCCGCTGGCAGCCCAACGCCTGGGCCAGGAGGATTTCGGCGTCCAACCGTGGCGAGTCGGCCCCGCGACCCTTGAGATAGTCGGCCGTCCACTGCAACAGCCGGCCGACGGTCCAAGGGGCAGCGGTGGACATGGTGAACCCACTCAATCAATATTTCCAAACGCGTCGCGTTGGGCCTGGCGGTCACATTCGATCAAGGCGTCGACCACGGGGGCGAGGTTGCCGGCAACCACGTTCTCGAGATTGAAATTCTGGTTGATGCGATGGTCCGTGAGCCGGTTCTGCGGAAAATTGTAGGTGCGAATGCGTTCGTTACGGTCGCCCGAACCGATCTTCTCGCGGCGTTCCTCCGATCGCTTCTTCATCTCCGCTTCGCGCTTCATCTCGTACAGCCGGCTCTTGAGTACGCGAAGGGCCTTCAAGAGGTTCTTGTGCTGGCTTTTTTCGTCCACGCAGCAAACCTCCAGGCCCGTGGCCGTGTGCGTCAAGCGGATGGCGCTGGCGGTCTTGTTGACGTGTTGGCCGCCGGGACCGCTGGCACGGCGGATTCGCTCGACCACGTAGTCCGCCGGCTTGAGGTCGATTTCCATGTCCTCGGGTTCGGGCATCACGGCCACCGTCGCCGCCGAGGTGTGTACCCGGCCCTTGGTCTCGGTCTCCGGCACGCGCTGCACGCGATGCCCGCCATTCTCGTACTGCATGGCGCGGTAGACGCCCTCGCCTTCCAGTCCGAGGATGACTTCCTTGAAGCCGCCCAGTTCGGTCGAGTTCATGTCCATGACTTCGACCTTCCAGCCCTTGGCCTCGCAGTAGTGGCGATACATTTCGTAGAGATCGCGGGCGAAGAGGGCCGCTTCATCGCCGCCGGTGCCGGCGCGGATTTCCAGCATGCAACGGGTCCGTTGGGCGTCTTCGCCGCCGGCAACCATATCGAGGATTTCGGTCCAGAGGGCCTCCCGCTCGGCCTTCAAGTCAACCAGTTCCATTTCGGCCAACTGCCGCAACTCGAGGTCGTAGCCCGAGGCCATGGCTTTGGCCTCGATGATTTTCACGTTGAGCTGCTTGAAGCGGCGGTACTTGGTCGCCGTTTTGGCCAGAGAGCCATGTTCGCGCGCAATCGCAGCCAGACGGGCCGGGTTGGCCAGCACGTCGGGATCAACCATCAGACGCTCCAACTCCTCGAAGCGAGCGAGCTGCTGTTCCAGAATCTCGCGCATAAACGGACTTATAGGGTGTAGGGTGGGACAAGATCCGGGGTACCCGGTAGTCCGGGTCGGCGATGCCGGCCCACCATGATCGGCTGGAAAACACATTACGGTGGGCCTGCGCTCGCTACGCGATCTGGTCCCACCCTACTCGTGTCAGATCGTTTCCGCTTCGGCCGGGGCTTCGACGGGCTTCTTCTTGCCGCGTTGCAGGCTGGCATAACCCGTATTGGAGAACTTCCGCTGGAACTTCTCAATCCGGCCCGCGGTGTCGACGTACTTCAGTTTGCCGGTGTAGAACGGGTGGCAAGCGTTGCAAATATCGACCTTGAGTTCAGCCTGGGTGCTGCGGGTCACGAACGTGTTGCCGCAGCCGCAAGTGACCTTGGTTTCCACGTACTTGGGGTGAATGTTGTCTTTCATGATTTGGAGTTCCTACTGCGGGAGAACAATGCCGAATCAGGAATTTTATCACAGTTTCAGCCGGCCGGCAAGGCATGCTTCAGCAATGTGACATGGTTCGCTTGGAATGTTGATCTACGTTGGGAAAAAACGTTGCTTCATGCTACCAATGGGTGGCATGCTGCCCGGGAGAATCCGCTTTGGTTCAACCGCGGGTCTACCGGAGCGTGTATAATACGGACTCGTGCGTTAAGATTCGAGAGGACGCCCACCATGCCCAGCAGAAAGGGACAGAGCCATGCATAAGCGGGAAAAACTGGAAACCATGTTGCGGAAGATCACCGACAAGGAGTTCGAAGCCCTCTGGAAGGAGACGTACGGCTATGTTCCCGTGGGTGAGCGTGCAGACTTGGTGAGGGACTTCGTGGCCGAACAATACGACTCGGAATTGGACGAGCGCATCAAACGCACTGAGGCATTCCTGCACCTGAACCCCACACCAGCACCCAAGCCCAACAAGTGGCTGGCTCCCCGCTGACGCAATCGGCTGCAATCGCGTCATGAACAAAGTCGAAGCGAACATCCGGGCCGTTGGCGAAGCTGCCGCGAGTCGCTGGGATGAACTGGCGAAGCGCGTCCTTCAGGGACATCAACTTAGCTCCGAAGAAGGGTTGTCGATTCTCCGCAGCCCCGACGAGCACTTGCTGGACCTTCTGGCTGCCGCGTATCGCGTCCGTCGCCAGTGCTGGGGAAACCAGGTTCGCCTGAACTTCCTCATCAACGCCAAGAGTGGGGCCTGTGCCGAAGACTGCGGCTATTGTTCCCAGTCGCGGGTCTCCAAAGCCGAGATTTCCCGGTTTGCCCTGCTGACGGCCGATCCGATTCTCGATGGGGCCAGGGCTGCCTTCCAACGGAAGGCCAAGACCTATTGCATCGTCACTTCCGGCCGTGGCCCGGGTACGCGGGAACTCGATCTCGTCTCGGAACTCGTTCCCAAGATCAAGCAAGCGTATAACCTTGAGATCTGTGTCTCGCCGGGCCTCTTGCAAGAGGAGCAGGCCCGGCGGCTGAAGCAGTGCGGCGTGGATCGAGTGAACCATAACCTGAACACCAGCCGCCGCTTCTACCCGCAGATCTGTACGACCCACACCTTCCAGGACCGGCTCGATACGCTTTGGGCGGTGCGGAACGCGGGCATGGAGATCTGCTCCGGCGGCATCGTCGGCATGGGCGAGGAGGACGCCGACGTCGTGGACTTGGCCCTGGAATTGGGGAACCTCGGGGTCGAGGCCCTGCCGGTCAATTTTTTTACGCCCGTGGAAGGAACGCCCGTGACGGCTGCCAATCCCAAGAAGCTGTCGGCCCGCTACTGTCTGAAGGCCCTGGCCCTGTTCAGGCTGGCCAATCCCCGTTGCGACCTTCGGGTTGCGGCGGGCCGCGAATTGCACCTCGGCTGGTTGCAACCGCTGGCGCTGTATGCGGCCAGTTCGATGTTTGTCGGCGACTATCTGACCACCCAAGGCCAACCGCCGGCCGAAGATTATCGTATGATCCAGGAACTTGGCTTTGAGGTGGTTGAAGAAGGAGTTAGGGCTTAGAGCTTAGAACTTAGTTCTTAAGAACTAAGATCTAAGATCTAAGCACTAAGAACTTTTCATGTCCGATTCCCAGTTTCCCGACATTTCGGCACTTATCGCTCAAGCCCGCCACGGCGACGCCGCGTGCCGCGACCAACTATTCGCGCTCTGTCGTAGTTACTTGGATATCGTTGCCCGGGCGCAGGTCGAGACCTGGCTGCGGGCGAAGGTCGACGCCTCGGACCTGGTCCAGGAGACGATGCTCGAGGCCTTTCGCGACTTCGAGCGTTTCGGCGGCAGCAGCGAGCAGGAGTGGCTAGCCTGGTTGAAGCGGATCCTGGCGCATAACGTGGCCGATTTCGTGCGCCGCTACCGGGGCACGGCCAAGCGGCAGGCACGGCGGGAAGTACCCATTCGTTCGCCGCAGGATTCGACGCAGGCCTTCGCTGTGGCCGAGCCGGCGGCCCCCTGCCCTACGCCGAGCCAGGAATTCCTGCAAATCGATGAGGAGCTTCGCGTGACCGCGGCCTTGGCCCAGTTGCCCGCCGATTACCAGGAGGTCATCGTGCTGCGGAATCTGCAGCGGTTGTCGTTCAACGAAGTCGCCGAGCGCATGGAGCGTTCCCGCCCCGCCGTGCAGATGCTCTGGATGCGGGCGATCAAGAAGCTGCAAGAGGCGCTGGGAGATGAAGAGAAACCGAAATAGAAACAAAGGCAACCACGAAATACACGAAACACACGAAAAGGGAAAGACCTAAAGTACGAACCTATCGTCATTTGATTCTTGGTTTCAATCTTTTGGTCTTTTTTCGTGTGTTTTGTGTATTTCGTGGTTTATCTCGGAGTTTCCGGCCGCTGAAATGATTCCCGACGATCCCCAACTCCTCGAACTGTTGGACGACTACCTGTCGCAGCTCCAGGCGGGCAAACGGCCGGATCGCGCGGCCCTGCTCCGCGAACACCCGGAACTGGCGGCGTCGCTGAAGTGTCTCGAAGCCCTCGAAGGCCTGGCGCCGGCGGGAGGTTTCGATTCCGACCTCGATTTGTCTGGCTTCGAAGGCCAAGACCTTCCCCGCGATTTCGGCCCCTACGAGCTCTTGGAGGAAATCGGCCGGGGCGGCATGGGCGTGGTCTACAAGGCGCGGCAAAAAGCTCTGGACCGCACCGTGGCCGTGAAGATGATCCTGGCCACGCACCTGGCATCGCCGGAACACATTCGCCGCTTTCAGGTCGAGGCCTGGGCCGCCGCCCGATTGCGGCATCCCAACATCACGCAGATCCACGACGTCGGTCAACACCACGGCCAGCACTACTTCACGATGGAATATGTCGAAGGCGAAAGCCTGGCCGAACGGATTGCGCGGCAGCGGCTGTCGCTGGACGCGATCGTGCGGCTGCTGAGCGTGGTCGCCCGCGCGGTCGACCACCTGCACGCCCACGGCGTGGTCCATCGCGACCTGAAGCCTTCGAACATCCTCCTCGACCGCGACGACCAGCCCTACGTGACCGACTTCGGCCTGGCCAAGGTTTTCGTGCCCGGCTCCGAGGCGACGACCACGGGCGTGATCGCCGGCACACCCAGCTACATGGCCCCGGAGCAGGCCTCGGGCCACAATTCCGAGGTCGGCCCCGCCACCGACATCTACAGCCTGGGGGCGATCCTCTACGAGTTGTTGACAGGCGAGCCGCCCTTCCGGCAGGAGAATCCGTTGGACACGCTGTTGGACATCCTCGGGCGGGAACCGCGCTATCCGCGGCAGATCAATCCGCGGGTGCCGCACGGCCTTGGAGTTGATCTGCCTGAAGTGCCTGGCCAAGTCGCCGGCCGATCGCTATCGTTCGGCCGCCGCATTGGCCGACGACCTGGAGCGGTTCGCCCGGCACGAGCCGCTTTCCGTGCGGCCGCCGAACTTGATTGAGCACCTGATCCAGTGGGCCCGCCGCCAGCCGGCCTTGGCCTCGCGCTTGGGGGCCCTGGGCGTTTTCTACCTCGTGGAGATCGGCAACTATCATTACGGCGGGGTCGATACGCCGTTCCACGTCAAGATTAGTCTCCTCGCCGCCGCCTGGGCTATCATCGCCATCGTCTGTCAGCAGTTCGTCGGCCACGAGCGGCTGGCCGACCATGGGTACATGGTGCCCGCCGCCCGCTTCGTCTGGGGCACGCTCGATTCGCTCATGCTGTTGATCGTGTTGTTGTTCGTGGCCGACGGCGCGGCCAGTGCCCTGGTGGTCGGATATCCGCTCTTGATCGCCGGATCGGGCCTCTGGTTCCAGGTCCGCTTCGTCAGCTTCATGACGGTGATGTCGTTGCTTTCCTACGGCGTCCTGGTCTTCGATTTCTACTACCGGCGGACCGGCCTGTGGGAGCATTTCGACACATCGGTCGCCCGGCATATTTTGTTTGCCGCTTTCCCTGATTGTCTTGGGCGCGATCGTGTCGTCGCTGGTGCAGCGGCTGCGGATGCTGAGCAAGTTCTATGGACGGCAGTTGCCGTAAGCCGAGTTTGACGCACATGTTCTTGTTCTGGAAAGATTTGACCTTGCTGAACAGAATTTGAACACGGCCGGGAGCGAGTGGGCCTTCGCCGTCGGGCTGCTTATACTGTCTGAAAATAGAATTGGCTGTCTCGGCTGTAAAGTCAGGTGGGAGCTTCGAGTTGCCGGCCGAGCGTCAAGAAAAACTCGATGTATTCTGACTTGTTCACGCGCCCGGTGCCGCTTGCCTGCGGAGGAGGGGGTGACCGCCGCAGGCAAGCGTTGCGGATCGTGGGCACTTTGCTCCGCCAACGGGGAGCTGGCCGACGCCGCCCCAATCGGAGCGACCAGCGCCGAGTCGCTATTTGATTTTATCACGCCGCAGCGGCCAGCACCGCAACCAACGCGGCCGCGCAGCGACTCTGCGGCCAGTAGCTGTTGGCGGCTAGGTTCCAGTCTGCCGATTTTCACTTGCCACCAAGGCATGGTAGCGGAGGGCGATGCCCTGAAGCCGCTCCGAGTCGACCACGCCGTCAATAAGGTGCCGGGGGATTGCTCCAAGCCCTAGCTTTGTTCCCATCAACGCCCCGACGATGGCGCCCAACGTGTCCACATCCCCGCCCAGATGGATAGCCTCCGCGACTGCCTTGAGCCAAGAGTCGGGATGCCTCAAAACACACCACAGGGCCGCCAGAACCGTAGGGATGACAAATGGCGTGATGATGGGCTGGTCGAATTCCGGCCTTTCCATTCCCGACCAGGCGATTACGGGAATCGCTACACCTTCTCCTTCTTCCAGAAGTCTAGGGAGCCTCCGAACCATGGCAGCAAATCCGTCTTCGTATGGTTCGATGGTTCCAGCGATCTCGTCACAAAACGACCATGGCAAAGTGGCGTTGTCGCTAGCAAGGGACTGCGCGGCTTTGGCAATGGCGATTCCCCCAGCTATGCTCCGCGCATCTTGATGCGTGATCTTCGAGACATCAGCAACGGCGCTGGGAAGACGCTGAACATCCCATAAGAAGAACAGGCCAAGCACCGCTGTTCGCATGGCCGCCCCATTCCCGGCCTGACCTGTCGGAGCGCCGCAAGAAGCCCAGTCACGGAACTTGAGGAACCGATGGGCAGCCTGTGTGCAAGCACCGCCGGGGCCGATGACGGACTGCTTCTTCCAGAGCCCGGCAATGGATCGTGCGATTTCGTGGGGAACGACATCTCGCACTTTCAGAATTGCCTTGATCGTCGCCACAGAAAGCTGAGTGTCGTCCGTGTATTGCCCGAGCGAGTATCCCTCGAACTCCGCAAAACCCGCCAGCAACAAATCCTCACTAGGAATGGATCGCGACCAGAGTCCCTCATAGGGAGCGCCAAGAGCATCCCCCACGGCACAACCGAGCAAACATCCCAAGAATCGGTCTCGCAATTCGATGCTTGAAGTTGCCACGGATCAAATCCTCGGGATTATGATGCACTCGTAGTGATTGTTGGCACGAACAATGCGCCTCGCGGCCCCTGCTCGGTCCCGATCAAATTCGGAGATGAGCGGAGGCGGAACCTCAATGGCTACTTCTCGACCTCGTGCCGTGCGAGAAAAAAAGGCCAAGGATTGTGTGTTCCCGACGACTCGTCGGGCATGGCTGCGAGTCGCAGGTGTTTCTGGTATGCCGCATGGCGACGCTTTGCGCGGGCGCGAATTGCAAGTGCGAAACGTGCCTCGCAAAGATCTCGCGGCCGCGGCGCACTGTTGAGCAGTTCTTCTTCGCCGAGGCTCTCGAGAAAGAATCGTACGATAGGCCCCGGCCACGCGTTCAAGTTGTGAGACCAGAATGTGCTCGCGAGTCTTTTCTCATACAGGTTGCGGACGAGCGTCACGTCATCCTCGCAGCGTTCATGCACGGCCCCAAACCAGAGCAGCAGACCGGCTTCAATGCCTCCGCCAATTTGCGAATAGGAGACGCGCCCTCGTAACAGCATGCTTGTTGTGTATCGCCAGAACGCCAGCGCCAATTCTCTGCGCTTCCTCCAGCCAGTAGGTTACGCCGATTGCGTTGTATGGCCCGTCCGACTGGAGCCGCCCGGGCCGTGTGTGAAAACAGGCCTCTTGCAGTAGCTCTACAGCGTCAAACTCCGAACGAGCCTCCTGTGGGTGACCAAAATAGAGATGCAGGAACCCACGCTCTTGGTGCAGGCTCCTCTGTTGCCGGTTTTGCTTCTCAGTCTGTAAAAAGTGCTCCAATGACGCAAGAGCTTGTTCGTACTCGCCCTTTGCGACCAGTTCCTTTCGCAAGAGCCATGCTTTTTGTCCCTCACTTCTTTCAGGGATCTCCGCTTTGGACGTCTGTGCTTTCTGTTCGTCCATGCTGGCACCTTTTGACCTCTTGGGCGGCGTGGCGTTGCCTAACGCCGATCACGGCCGAATTCTCACCAGTGATATTCTATGCTACCTCGCGCGAGCACGGTGTACCAGCCCGGTACGCAATGGAAGCGTGGCGGGGTATGCGGCGGGCGCGACGAGGAGCGTGGCTTCCCAAGCAGGGTTATACGGCCCGGGCACGCCGCCCGCGCTGGCAACGGCTGCGCCGCGACTGGTCTGCAAGCGGCACACTGTTTGAGGCATGGTTCGGGACGACTGCTTGCCTGCGGCGGTGGGGCGTTCCTCCGCAGGCAAGGAATTGCATCGTCATCCACCATGAGTGGTGATTGAGACCAACTCTGGAGTGGCAAATTAGCCGCTGCGTGACCAAGTTTTTCTTGACACCCGCTGCCGCAACCCCAGTGTCAGAAGCCGTTGTTCCAGACCCTCATCGCCCTCGGTGACACAGTCCACGCCAAGACGGTGCCGGCCGTCAGTCCACTCCTCTCCAAGCACAACTTCATGGGCGACCAGCGCCTCGCAGAGATCGGCGTCCATCGAGGCGTCATCGAAGGCCATGGCCAGCATGTGCGAGACCGACGTGCCGTAGCCGCCGACCACCTCGACGCTCGTTTGCGGGTTGATCATCGAGGGCATGGCCTGGTGGACCGCGGGCCGGGGATCATCCCGGGTCTCGACTTGGAGGATCTTGGCCGGCTGGCCGCAGTAGATACCGACGGCCTTGCCGTGCCGGGTGTGGATCAGGATCTTGGGGCTTCCGGGCGGCGTGGTGAGCGATCCTCTGGCGGTGGTGATGTAGGCGTAGGGGTGGATTTGGGCATGGTGGTCTCCTGGTAGGTTGCTCGGGGTGGCGGCAAGACAATGCAGCCTGTCAGGAGATGATAATGACACGATTGAGGCGAAGTTTAGGCGAAACAAGGGCCACAATCGCCCCTGAAGGAACCGAACAACCTGCAAAATCCTCGGAAAAACCGAGGGTCGGCCAAAAAAGCGGTGCAGAATCCGGTGCAGTCGGCGCAGGGGATGGTGTAACCGACTGCGACTTGACGGAGACCGCCTATGGCGGAAGAAGGGCCATAAATGAAATGGCCCTAATCGCGGAGCAAAGTCACTCCGCCGCAGGACCAGGGACCATTGCACCATGCCAACCTTTGGTGTAGGGTAACGAGTTCCATTTGGCTCTGTTCGAAGGAAAGACATACCGTGGGGAATGGTGAAATGTTGCCCTTTAACTTGTTTCGAGTTTTCACAATCACTGCCGGATTACTCAGTTCGGTGACGTTACCAGCTTGGGCGGCCGATGATGCTGCGACGTCCGCGCAGCCCCATCCCGTCGACGTTCCCAACCCGATTTACGGCGACCCCCAGGCGCCAATCAAAATGAAGTACTTGCGGGAGCAAATGCAAAATACGCTGCAAAGTCGGCGGGCGACCGACTACTTTGCCCGCTTTCAGAGCTATCTCGCAGAGAAACTGCAACAATCGGCCGGGAGCAATACGGGTTCAGAACTGACCGGCATTGGTCGATTGAGTTCGTACGAGCACATGCTGCGCGATCCGCTGCAGGCCCCCGCTGAAGCCGAACAGTTCACCCGGCAATTGCACAAGGCGATCGTGGACGACCCGTCGGGCTTGGGGCCGGCACTGGCTACCGCCTCACCGAGCCTCGATCTCGGCAGGCGCACGGTCAGGGCCTTTGCGAAGGTCTCATCGCCCGAGCAGGCTTTGGATGTGGTGAAAAAGGCCCTCGAAGAAGCGCGTATTGCTCACGCAAGGGCGCTGGCGCCGCTCAATAAAACCGAGATTGACACGATGGTGCGTGACCTCTATCCGGTCCTGGTGTCGGAGAACCAAGCCGGCCACACGCTCAACGACCGCGTTCGTGGCCGAGCGCTGGTCGACCTGATGGAAAAGATGGATCGCCAGGCCCTCATCGAGGCCGCTGAAGCACTCGTCCCCTTAACCGATCCCAAATTGCTGGATCAGCTCAAGCAGCTTCCCGCCGACGGCAAGATTGCGGTGGAAGGGGTCACCGGCCACGTGGTAGCCAAGATCGATACTCCGGCGGGCACAATCCTCATCGGCGGGAAGGAATCGAAGACCTACAAGCTGGATGAAATGAAAGATGTCGCGGTGGTGATCGATTTGGGCCACGGCAACACGTACGAAGAGGGAACGACTTCGCTTGATCGGCCGGTTCTCATCGTACTGAATCTAGGTGGCGGCAATATTTTCCACGGTAAGAAGCCTGGTATCCAAGGCGCGGCCATGCTTGGCGTTTCCCTGGTGGTCAACCGGGAGGGGAACAACTCCTACCAGGCAGACGACCTCGCCCAAGCTTCGGCAATCGCCGGTGTTGGAATTATCGTCGAACATGGCGGGAAGAATACTTATCGGGGTGTGCGTCGCGTGCAGGGACAAGCATTAGGCGGCGTGGGTATCCTTATTGGCCGCGGTGGCGAGAACGATTATCACGCGGCCATGTGGGCCCAGGGCTTTGGGGCTCCTTTGGGTTTTGGATTGCTGGAGGACACCGTGGGCCACGATCACTACTATTGCGGCGGCCTCTATATCACTTCCTACAAGAATCCCACCAATCACCGCATACCGGCAACGCCTGGTTACGAAGGTTTTGGACAAGGTGTGGGCGCTGGTATCCGCCAGGTGGGTGACGGTGGCATCGGCATCATCCTCAACGGGGGCGGCCATAACGTTTATGAATTTGATTATCTCTCCCACGGCGGAGGTTACTGGTGCGGCATGGGATTCGCCCGTGACTTTGGCGGCAACAGCCAACGGCTTATCGCACGAACGGCCTGGGACGGCAACCCGCGTACCGAGCCACTCTTTCAACGATTTGGCTGCGGCTGGGGATGTCATTATTCGGTCGGTTTCTTGTTCGACGATGGCGGCAACAGCCTTTATGAAGGCACGATCATGGGAGCCGGCATGGGATGGGATTGTTCCGTCGGCGCGCTCTGCAGCTTGGGCGAAAAAGACCACTTTAAGACTACTGGCGGTCTGACTCAAGGCGTGGCGCGCAGGCCAGCCTCGGTATTCTTTACCATTATGGCAACGATGCGGTTTATGAAGGCGGTAGTCCAGCGTACGCTCCGCCAGGAATCAGCTACCACAAGTGGCCCGCGTGCGGCGGCAATTTCAGCTTCGTGATCAACGAGAAGGGCAACAGTAATTTTAGCTTTGGCGGCCAGCAGCCCACGCGCCTCGAGCCTGAAGCGGGCGGTCCCCCCGATCGGCCGGAGCGGCGGTTTTTTGGTCGTCGATTCGACGCCCAATGAAACGCCGGCGCCAGTGAGTAACGTAACCGCGAACTCCGTTAGTGGTTAAGGTGGCAACACGAGCCGGCGTTTTGAGGAATCGGCTCGTATTCGTCGTTGAAAACTCATGCGTCTTCCCATCCTAAGGAGGCTAATGGTGACCACAGTTCGGGTCAACACCTGTCATCCTATCCTGCATGAAGTCCCGCCGCTTGAGATTTCTAACAACGAACGCACAGATACCTGTGGGGGGGCGTTTCGGCCGTCGCCGCCGACCTGGCCGACGGGGTTAGAGGGCGATTGTATTGACGCCGCTGACCGCGGGTCCTGCCCGCCGATGCCGCCGCGATCCGCCCCCCCCGTCGCCGCGGCGGCCATGACTGCCGTCCGCTCACGGCGAGGCCTGCATGGCGTCTATCCGGTCTGGCCTGCCGCGCCGCTGTGGCTACCGCAGAACAGGCGTCTCGAGGTCTTTCCTGGCTGGGCCGCCACGACAGGATCATCGTCCCCTCGGTTGTGGAGTTCCGACGGTGCCGAGATCGGACAAACCGTCAAATGAGGCGCAGATTCCCGCTCGGTAAGCCAGAAGAAAACCACGTCGATTCCCTTGCCGCTAATTGACGCCACTGATCTTTAAGGCGGCGGTGTACTCGGACACCCGCTTTTCCGGCAGGCTTATCAACAGCCCCTCCGCAGTTTGCCGCCATGTCAGTTTCCCGTCGTATCCCAGAAGCACGACCTCCTTGATGTTGTTCGGCGAAGGTCCGGATCGGCTGGCCAGCGAACGAATCGAGATCTTTCGGTCCTCCGGCCAGCCCAGCACGATGGCATACAGCGTGGCGCCGTCTTTGCTTTGTGTGAAGCGGACGTCTCGTGCCGTGAACGTGAAGCTCTCCTTGAAATGTCCTCCGGCCACTTTCGTTGGTCCTTCTCCGAAGACGCGCCATGGGCGCGTCGCATAGATGGCCTCTCCGTTGACGGCGAACCATGCAGCGAGGTCCTCGAGCAGACGCGCGGACTCCGGCGGCAGACTGCCATCGGGATACTGCACCACGTTCAACAGCAAATTGCCATTCTTACTGACGATGTCGACAAGCTGGCGAACGACCTGCGGAGCTGTTTTGTAATGGTCGTTCCGGCGGCAATACCAGTCGCCGTTGGATGTGTCGGTTTGCCATGGCAGCGGGGAAATCGCCGGCAACACGCCGCGCTCCACGTCCTCGACACAGACGCCGGCCGCGAAGTTGCCGCCGGTGCCCATGCTCTTGCAGGTGTACACGGCTTCCAAACGGCCCCCGTGATTGGCCTGGTTGCTATTGTAGAAATGCGCCACCAGGCTGCGACCGACGTCGCCGAAGGGAATGCCGCCGTCGGTATAGAAGAAGTCCGGATGATACTGGTCGACGAGATCCTTCATACGCACGAACCATTCCTGGTGCCAATCCGGGTCATTGCTGTAGACGCAACCGTTGGGTGTCGAGGCTGGATGATAGAGGTTCGCGCCACTTGGGGTTGGCCCCGTCGTAGGGCACGCCGGCTTTCGGCCCGGTCTTGTCGGCGCCGTGACTGGTTTGGAACCAACTCCGGCTGTAGCCGACGTGTTCCGAAACGCCGAACGGCAGGCCGCACGCCCGGGCCGCCTTCTGCCATTGGCCGACCACGTCGCGTTTCGGACCCATCCGGACTGCATTCCAGGAGTGGAACTTGGAGTCCCATAGGTCGAAGTTGTCGCAGTGTACGGCCTGGGAGACAAAGTACCTCGCCCCTGCTTTCTTGTACAACGCCATCAACTTCTCGGGATCCCATTTCTCCGCTTTCCAGAGGGGAATGATGTCTTTGTAGCCGAATTGCGACGGATGGCCGTAGTGGGCCACATGGTAGTTGTAGTGACTGCTGCCCTGTTCATACATTCCACGGGCATACCAGTCGCCGTTCATGGGCACGGCCTGAGGTCCCCAATGCGCCCAGATGCCGAACTTGGCATCGCGGAACCAATCGGGACAGCGGTACTGTTTGAGCGATTCGATGGTGGGCTTGAACGGCCCGTCGGCTATAGTGAGGCCGGACGCCCAAGCCGCGGAAACGAAGGCCATGGCGGCCAGGCAACCAATGAACGATCGAGTCATGATATTCCTCTTAGACGTATGGCGCGAGGGCAAGAACAACACTTCCGCAGGCATTGTATTCCATGCCACGGTAATTACAATGGGGCGATGACCATCCAGGAGGACCTCTGCCATGGGGATGTTCGAGACGACCGGAACGGATTCTTCCGCCGCCGCGCGGAAAGACAACACGCTGCGAAAGCTGCAGCGTTTGAAGAAGGCCCTGCGACACGAGGAGCCGGACCGCGTGCCGATCAGCGATTTCTTCTGGGGCAGCTTCATTCGGCGATGGCGGAAGGAACTCGGCCTGGCGGAAGACGCCAATCCGTATTACTATTACGACCTCGATTGGATCGCCACGGTGCCGAACATGGACCCCTGGATCCGCTCATTCGAGACGCTTGAGGAGACGGCCGAGGAAGTCGTGGTCAAGACGGGCTACGGGGCGATCCTGCGGAAGAGATTCGACTGCCCGATGCCCGAGTTCATCGCCTGGGAGATCGACACCCTGCAGAAACTCGAGGCGGCCGTGTTCGACGATCCGTGTGACCGGCGGCGATACTTCGCGGCGGGCGACAACCAGATTGCGGGCGTGGGCGACAGTTTCGAGCGGAACTCGCCGGCGTGGGTCGCGACGGTCAAGTCGCTCTGGCCTGATTTCCCGGTCTACGGCAGCATGGGCGAGTGTTCCGAGTGCATGACCCGGCTCATCGGTCCGCAGAACCACATGCTGTGGATGGCCCTGGAGCCGGAACGCTTCGGCGCGGTGCTCAATCGTGTAGGCCAGTTCTACCTGGATTGTTCCAAGGCGGCGATCGACGCGGCCGGTCCATGGCTGGACGGGTTCGTCATCTGGGGTGACGTGGCCTACAAGAAAGGCACCTTCATGCGGCCCGATTACTGGCGGACCTACTACAAGCCCTGGGTCAAGGCGATCGTCGAGCACTGCCATGCCAAGGGGCTGGAGGTCATATATCATGGCTGCGGCAACGTCAACGCGATCTTCGAGGATTATGTGGAAGTGGGCATCGACGCCTACAACCCGCTGGAAGTGAAGGCGGGCATGGACGCGGTCGATCTCCGCCGGCGCTTCGGACATCGGATCGGTTTTTGTGGCAACGGCGACATCCAGCTCTGGGAAAAGGGCGAACGGGAGGCGATCCGCCACGATGTGCTCCGAAAACTCAACGCGGCCAAGGGCGGCGGCATGATCTTCCAGTCAGACCATTCTGTATCCAGCGCGGTTTCAGGGCATACCTACGACTACATCGTGAAGCTGGTGCGCGAGCACGGCCGCTACCCCCTTGCGCTGGGCGAATTCGACGAGACCCTTTGAACTGCGGAAGTATCCTTCATGATCTCCATTCCAACCAATTCTCTGGAAGGCGTCGGTTACCATTCTGTTCGCGCCTTCTCTCGGCGAACTGCTACACGCCGCAGAAATATGTCCGCCGATGGGCGTGGGAAATCTTCTGGATGACCCAGGCCGCGTGGTGCTGGCTGATCTGGCCTATCGTCGGGGCAGTGCTCACCATCCCCGATCTCGGCGCTGTCTTGGCGGAGGCATCGAAGATCGTCATGCTTCAGGCGTTCTTGATGGGAATGGCCTACGGTATCGGCGGCACTGCCTTCAACATCTCGATTCGCTACATCGGCTTCTCGCTCACCTACGCCATCGCCGTGGGGCTTTCGGCCCTAACCAAGACCGTGGCCATGCCGCTGATTCACGGCGCGCTCCCCGAGATCCTGGAGAAGAACGGCTCAAGCTGGATCGTTGCGGGCGTGGGCGTCGGTATCCTGGGCATCGCCCTTTGCGGCGCCGCGGGGCGTTTGAAGGAACTCGATTTTCGCGGCAGCTTGCAGGCAAGTGAATTCAATCTGCTCAAGGGCCTCTTCTTCTCGCTCGTTGCCGGCGTCCTCTCGGCCGTGTACGGCATCGCCATGGAAGACGTGGCCAAGCCGATCGTCGACCTGGCCTACGAGCACGGGGCTGGTTACTGGAAGGGCAATATCGCCTATCCGTTCGTCAACAGCGGAGCTTTCGTTACCGCGCTGCTTTATAGCCTTTACCTGGCCCGGCGAAATCGAACGCTCGGACAACTGACTCGACTGGCCCCCGGCAACGGCGGAAGCCTCGGCGGCAACTATCTGCTTGCCATGCTCACGGGCACGCTGTGGTATGGGCAGTTCTTCTTCTACAATCTCGGACACGTGCGGATGAGCAACGCGAACACGAGTTGGGCCATCCACATGATCATGCTCGTGCTGTTCAGCAATCTGGTGGCGGTGGTCTTCCGGGAATGGAAAGGCTGCCGAACCTGGACATCATTGACCATCGCCTTGGGGCTGGCGGCGCTGATTGCGTCTGTGCTGGCCATGACCTACGGGAATTACCTTGGCGAGGCGACGAGCGGTTAAAGAGCCGTGTGGATCATTTGCAAATACGCCAACCAGGAGACAAAATATGAAGCGTTATGGATCGGTGATTGCCGTAAGGGCGGGAAAGCTTGAAGAGTATATTCGACTACATGCGGCGGTCTGGCCGGACGTGCTCAAGATGATCAAGGAGTGCAACATTCGCAACTACTCGATCTTTCTGCGCCGCCTGCCCGACAATCGGCATTATCTGTTCAGCTACCTCGAGTATCTTGGCAACGACTTCGACGCCGACATGGCCAAGATGGCGGCCGATCCCGTTACGCAGAAGTGGTGGGACGTGTGCAAGCCATGCCAAGAGCCACTTGTCGACCGTGCCGCCAATGAATGGTGGGCCGGCATGGAAGAGGTCTTTCATCTGCAATGAATTGCTTGCCTTCACGAGTCCCAAAAGGCCACGGCAGGCTCTTGTTAGCACCAGCACCTTACCTGCCGCCAAAAGTTGTCCGCTGCTCCGCGCTGAGGATCGCCATCGGCACCTTCGTGGCGTAGGGGCCAGAGCGATGCGGTTGGGGGAGCCATCAATAGCCAATCCGCGCCGATGCAATACGGCGTCTTCAACGCGCCATGCCGACCTCGCGGTCGTGTGTCAGCAGCTCGTCGGCCACGAGCGGCTGGCCGACCATGGGTACATGGTGCCCGCCGCCCGCTTCGTCTGGGGCACGCTCGATTCGCTCATGCTGTTGATCGTGTTGTTGTTCGTGGCCGACGGCGCGGCCAGCGCCCTGGTGGTCGGCTATCCGCTCTTGATCGCCGGATCGGGCCTCTGGTTCCAGGTCCGCTTCGTCAGCTTCATGACGGTGATGTCGTTGCTTTCCTACGGCGTCCTGGTCTTCGATTTCTACTACCGGCGGACCGGCCTGCAGGAGCATTTCGACACATCGGTCGCCCGGCATATTTTGTTTGCCCTTTTCCTGATTGTCTTGGGCGCGATCGTGTCGTCGCTGGTACAGCGGCTGCGGATGCTGAGCAAGTTCTATGGACGGCAGTTGCCGTAGCGCGCAAGTTTGACATTCTTGTTCTCGCTCACAAAAGTTTTCGCCTTGCTGAACAAGAGTTGAACACGGCCGGAAGCGAGTGCGCCATCGCCGTCGAGCTGCTTATACTGTCTGAAAATAGAATTGGCTGTCTCGGCTGTAAAGTCAGGCGGGAGCTTCGAGTTGCCGGCCGAGCGTCAAGAAAAAATCGAGGTTTTCCGACTTTTCCACGCCCACCGTGCCGCTTGCCTGCGGAGGTGGGGGTGACCGCCGTGGGCAAGTCAGCCGACCGAGGTTCCGAGAATAGGGTGGATTTCTCGGAGTCCCAGAAAGCTACGGGCTGATGGGACAAGCCCCTGGCGGAAGTGTCAAAATGCAAAAGCGGACTTGCGTTTGCAGAGTCAGGGCGACAAGACGGCTATTGAATTTTTTTTCGGGCCGGCATACATGGCTGGGAAGCCGATATTGACCTTGCCGTTTACCACCCGCGACGATCCCACCTTCGGTCGATTCCACGAAGACCGGCCCAGCCGCCCACGCCAGTGCCGAACAATCCGCCGCGATTGTAGCCGCCGTAATAGCCACCGCCGTAATAGCCACCGCCGCCGTAATATGCCGTGGTTGGGGCGTAATACGCCGAAGTTGGATAGTAGGCAGTGGTCGGAGCGTAGTAGGCAGTGGTCGGAGCGTAGTAGGCAGTGGTCGGAGCGTAGTAGGCAGTGGTCGGAGCGTAGTAGGCAGTGGTCGGAGCGTAGTAGGCAGTGGTCGGAGCGTAGTAGGCAGTGGTCGGAGCGTAGAAATCGACTGTCGTCGAAATCGGCGCGTAATAGGACACCGTCTGCTGACATCCACATTGAGCATCGGCTTCTTGTGTGAAAACAAAAACCGACGTTGCCACTACGATGAGTGCAAGTGAGGTTTTCATGAATCTTCCTTCTCCCGAAAAAAGTTGAGTGTGATTAGATCGGATGCGGCGAGTAGAATCGACATATCCTTATGCAACAAGTAGAAACAATCCTTGTCCCGGATTTCCCACTTAAGTTGAGCCTGGAACCGCTACAGTCCTAAATCTCTCCCTATCTTAACATCGCGTCCCCTCTGTCCCGGACTCTCTTCGCACTCGCGCCGAACTTTCGTCGCTTAGTGCGAAGCGCTGGCGGCAAGCAGCCCACCGCCGATACTGGTAGTCCTCTGATCAAACATCCGCGAATTGGTTGCCCAATATGCTAAGGATACCGGTTGGGGGTACAGCCGGATATGCCCCGACCGGGTTGGCGGGTAAATTCGGAACTCGGTGGATTTCGACGTGTCCGAGAAAAGGGATGACCTGATGGCACGCCAAGCAGCCGAGCGCTCGTCGCGGCGGCCGGAGGCTTGCATCGGCGCTAGCCTGCGGAGGAGGGGCACGCCGACGCGTGCTGGAAATGACCTTCGCTGCGGAGGTGGGGTGACCGCCGCGCCTTAGCTGGGCTGTCGTCGCTCCGAAAATACGGTCGTTTGATAGTAAACGCGGTCGCAGTCGTCGCCATAGCCTTGAGCATGCTGGCACTAGTCGGTGTGCTTAAGATCCATAAAGCCTGACTGTGACATATATCTTCTGCTTTTTTTGGATTTCGGTCATTGAAGAATCCGAATGAGATGGATCGCATCGGTCGGTTGCCTATCGTGGGCGACGGCGCATATAATTCGGGCGATCGCGGGCGACGCCGACCGTGTACATTCAGTTCTTAGCGCCGCCCCACGAACCAACTCTCGCCACGGACGGCGACTCAATTCCCCAGTCCCAGGGTTCATCGTCTCACTTGCCGTTGCGGTCGGTGGGCTTCGCTGTTCTTACGTGAATCTATTGTCCCACCTCTAAAACAAGGAGACGTAGCTATGGACTTTGTCTGGTTCATTCTCATTGGCATTGCCGCCGGTTGGCTTGCGGGCCAAATCATGAAAGGCGGTGGTTTTGGCCTGGTTGGCGATTTGATTGTCGGCGTCATCGGCGCGTTTCTCGGCGGATATCTCTTCGGGCTTCTGAAGATTTCGCTGGGCGGCCTCCCTGTACTAGTTGGCGAACTGATTGTGGCGACTGTGGGCGCTATCGTTCTACTCCTAGTGATAAGGCTCATTAATCGCGGGAGCAAATATGCGCCGGAAAGTCAATTGGGTCCGTCGGGGTCGGGTCCGCGGAAAGTCAATTGGGTCCGTCGGGTCCGGGGTCCGGTCCGTCCGGTCCGCGCGCCTGAGAATACGGTGGTTTTTGCCGTCGGTTTGCCAGGCGATTTCTACCTGCCGGAGTTCGAGCGCACCTGGATAAGATCGATCAGATCGTGGAACCAGACGTAGCCCAGCGAGCGCTGGCCGCAATGCACCTTGCCGGTCACCGGCGGCGCCCGCGCGGAGATTGGCCGGATCGATGTCCTGCTTGTTGACGGCCACCTTGATCAGCACCACGTTGCCTTCGTCCCCTTCCCGGACTCCGGCGGCCGGGACGATCGCTTTGACCGTCCCCGTCCGCGTCGTTCCCGGCTCCGTGGCCAAGATATAGGAGACCGTCAGTTGCTCATTACGCTCGTTGGCCAGTTTTTTGGCCCGGGCGATGTGGCCCATGCGATCTTCCGGCATGTGCAGATCGAGTTCCCAGTCGCCCTCCGCATTGGCGACGCGGAGCAGCAACTGGCCCTTCTGGACCGGGCGGCCTTCAAGCCGGTTCTTCAGCTCCCAGGTCTCGATCTGGCCGTCGATCGGACTATACAGGTCGAGATCGGCAACCTTGCCCGCAGTGATATCGGCCTGGGCCTTCAAGCTGCTCAGCTTTTGTTCCGATTCGGTCAACTGGCCCCGCAGCCGCGCCCAATCGTCGGGCTTGAGCGTCGGCCCGTTGGTGTTCAATTCGTGCCGGATGTCGGCAGCGTGCTGGCGTTCGACGGCCACCTGGCCGTCAATATCGACCTTTTGCGCGCTCAAGGTGGGATTGCGGAGCTTCAGCAAGAGTTGCCCATTTTTGACCCAGGAGCCGTGTTCGATCGGCACGCCCTGAATATCCGTCCCGAATTCATCGATTTGGCCATCGGCGCCAGCGTAGACGTCCTTGCGATCGACCGGCTCCAGCGTTCCCTTGGCGTGCAGGTCGAAGTCGGCCGGGCAAAACGCCAGGAACAAAACGGCGGCCAAAACCACAGCCGCGGCGATCAGACCCGCGATGAGGGAGCGCGAGGCTCTCCAAACTTGACCTTGGGAGCCAGAGGCATGAGACGGTGAAACGATAGTAGCTGCCAACTCCTTGGCCCGCACTTTGACCCGCTCAATCGCATCCTCTGGAATCGATGCCGCCAGTACCGCGTTGACTTCTGCCTGCAAAGGCGGTTCGAGGCTATTTAAGTTGGGAGGGCGTTGTTCGTCGTTCATTTTCTGTCTCCTTGATTGAATGCGGCCAGTTGCGTCAGCAAATGTTGCCGCGCCTTGTACAACGATGTCGAGACGGCTTCGGGGGAGATGCCCAAGGCCGCGGAAACTTGGTCGCGTGATAGCTGCTCGAAGTGGTGCATAACGAAGACCGTGGCCTGCTGGTCGGGCAGTTGAGCAATGGTCTTCCCCAACCAGTGCTCCAAATCCTTGGCCTCCATCTCTTCCAATGGCCCCACGGTTGACATCCGATCGCCTTCGCGTAGCTCTACGGTCGGGCGATTCCGGCGCAGCCGATCGATGGACCGCAACGTCGCGAGCCGCACGAGCAAGCCCGTCCAACTCTGGACCGAGCCCGCCTGGTGCAACCGAAAGGCTTCAGTAAACACGTCCTGAGACACATCCTCGGCATCTTGGACGGATCTCAAGATCCGCAGCGCCACCCGGAATACGCGTTGCGCGTGTTGCTCAACAAGCCGATCCCAATCCGGCAGTTCACGATCAGTCATGTAATCTGTCTCGCCTCAACGCATGTGGGGGACATCTATCAGATAGTCGAATCAACCGCCGCCGCATGACCTGGAAAAAATCGCAACAAGCTACGTGGGCGTTTGCTTCGATCCGGCTGCGTCAAGGCCAACCACCCGCCCCAAGCATAACGGGCCCAAAGTCGGAATCACAGTGCCTATTGGGTGGCGGCAATGCGGCGGGCGGCCCGCTTCCGGCTGCGACGGGCCTGCGTTTCACGGGATTCCTCTTCCCGCTGCTCTAGCGATGCTCGGATTGGTCGGCCAGCCAACGATCTCCGTCGGGGTCGATCTCCGATCTCCGTCGGGGTCAGACCGGAACTTACTACTTTAATTTCATTGCAAGCCCGAAAGTGAATAGTTCCGGTCTGACCGTTCGCCGTGAATGCGTGTGTGTTTCAGCGGGTGGAAGTCCCGCCTGGGAAGGGTCGCTTGCCCAGTAGCAATCGAAGCGGCAGTTGCCGAAGCCTTCGATGGAAAGGATCACTTGGTGATCCCGCGAAGATGTAGGCCGTAACGCAAGTAAACGCTCGACGAGGCCCCGAAACGAATAACTTGGAAGCCGACCTGACGGTCAGATGGGGAAGGCCAGTGTTGCAGAGGAAGGCAGTGATAAAGGCACTCTGTAGTTCCAACGGGGTAGAGAGCGACGGCATGCATCGAAGGAATGCACATGAAGCACGGGAAGCCGACGATGACAGCGGCGGCAACCGCAACGGGCAACCCGCGAGGGCCAGGCCCGGTTGCGTTGGTGGCGGAGAGGCTCGTAGTAGCGTTGAAGCCGGGTAATTCCGGTGGAGCCAAGGGGCCTCAGTTCAAGGATCAGTGTACGCAGGAGGAAAGCAGAGCATGATTGGCGAAGAGCCTACCAACATCAATCCCTTGCAGAAACTCCGCGCGGCACTGCATGACAAAGCGAAGAGTTCGCCCAACTTTCGTTTCTATGCCCTGTACGACAAGGTGTATCGCCGTGATGTGTTGCAAGCGGCCTGGAGGCAATGCCGTACCAACGGCGGAGCATCCGGCGTCGATGGCCAAACGTTCGCGGACATCGAGCAGTACGGGGTGGAGCGGTGGTTGGACGAACTGACGGAGGAATTGCGAACGAAAAGCTATCAACCGCAACCGGTGCGGCGGGTCTACCTGCCGAAGCCGGACGGGAAGCAAAGACCCTTGGGGATTCCCACGATCCGCGACCGGGTGGTGCAAACCGCCGCGTTGCTGATCTTGGAACCGATCTTCGAGGCCGACTTGCAACCCGAACAGTACGCCTACCGCGAAAACCGTAGTGCCCTGGAGGCGGTGCAAGAAGTGCATCGACTTCTGGGCGAAGGATATCGCGCAGTTGTCGATGCCGATTTGAGCGGCTACTTCGATTCGATCCCGCATCCGGAGTTGATGCTGAGCGTCGCGCGTCGCGTGAGCGACAAGGCCATGCTGCACCTGATCAAGCAATGGCTGGTGGCGCCGGTGGAAGAAACGGACGAGCGCGGTCGAGTACGGCGTACCACGCGGAACAAGGATACGAAACGCGGCACGCCGCAAGGCGCGCCGATCTCACCCTTGTTGGCGAATCTGTACATGCGCCGTTTCGTGTTGGGTTGGAAGACCCTCGGGCATGAGACCCGTTATCAGGCCCGGATTGTCAACTATGCCGATGATTTCGTGATCTTGTGTCGTCGCCGGGCGGATGACGCCCTGACGGCGATGCGCGACATGATGACGCGGCTGAAATTGACGGTCAACGAAACGAAAACGCACGTCTGCCGCCTGCCTGCCGAATCGTTCGATTTCCTTGGGTATACGTTCGGCCAGATGTATTCCCGGCGAACGGGAGGGGCCTATCTCGGCGCGCTGACCGGCGCGCAAGAAGGTCCTCGGGGTCTGCCGTCAACTCAACGAGTTGGTAGGCAAACTCCCGCCGTTCATCCGGCCGGAAGCGTTGGTCTACCAAGTCAATCAGGTGTTGCGTGGGTGGGCCAATTACTTCTGTTACGGAACCTACACCTCGGCGTTTTCCATCGTGAACCTTCACGTCAATCGCCGGGTCCGTCAGTGGCTATGCCGCAAGTTCGAGATCAAGGGGCTGGGATACGGCAAATATCCCGACAGCTATCTGGAGCGCAAGCTTGGATTGCTGAACCTCACTCGCTTCCAGCGTCGTCACTCGTGGGCGAAACCATGAACCTTGTCCGAGAGCCGGATGCGGGAAATCCGCCCGTCCGGTTCGATGAGCGGGAGGTGGAAACGGAGCACGGCATGCGGTTATTGAGACACAGACGGGGAAACCCCGAAACAGAATATGCCGACGCCTAAACCACCGCGCCACCTCTCGACTCTACCCGCGCGCCTGACCCCGCGCCTCGGGGCGAGATCGACGAGGTCTGCGATGTGTTGATGGTGAAACTAACGGTTTGCGCCGAGGCGACGGACACGAACCCCAGAAGAAGTACGGATGCAATAAATCTCATGGTTCCACCGCGAGAATAAATCGACAAGTCCAGCGTGCCGCCCACGGTCGAGTATACCAGCCCACCACCGCGCCGTCAAACTCGTCGGGTGGCCGACGCAGATTAGTTGGCCGGCCGTCGTTCCGAGAAATGGATCGTTTATCGGGACTCCCGGAAAACGGATTTGTTCTTGAGACCCGTAGGCAACCGAAAAGACCAAGACCGACTTCTGACCAATGTGACTCCATTCCTTCATGCTTTACCGACGTTTGTAGCATCGTGTCATGATCGCAATGAATCCGACTATGAGCAAAGCGCCCGTCCCGGGTTCCGGCACGGGGGCAGCAGGCTGTGAAACGGTAAGCGAAGGTCCGCTGGTAGCTGGCCGACGGATCAAATACCAGGTCGGCACCGCTTCCCACGGTGAGCGGCGCACCGTCGGGAATCGAGTAGGCCTGGGCCAGCATGAGTTCGCCCGTTGTGACAACTATGCCACCCGTGAATGAATTGCTTCCACTGAGGATTAAAGTCCCATTCCCCGACTTGAGCAATTCGCCCGGGCCGCCAATCGCGCCGGAATAGGTTGCTGGCGCCGAAGCGTCTTGCTGAATAATGCCAACTTGCAGGATTTCAATATTCTTGCTCGATGTAAAGGCCCTGGAACCATAGAGCTCCAGGGCGCCACTTCCGGTCAAAGTCAAGCTTCCGCTTCCGAGGTTGTAGTCGTTGGCGATGGAAAGCGTGCCGCCGGCAATCGTTGTCCCGCCGCCGTATTGATTGGACCCAGTGAGCGTCAAGGTATTTGAACCCATTTTGACCAGGCCAATGCCCGTATTCCCGATCGAACCGCTATAACTGAAGCTGCCCCCGCTCGTGTCGAGACCGAGATTTGCTCCAGATGAAAATATGCCAGATTCCGAAAGCAGCGTGCTGATGTTTCCCGCTGTGAATTGGCGCAATCCGCCGACGCCTAGTACGAGCGTCGCGCCACTGGCGACCGTGACTTTGGGTGACGTCAACAAGTTCGGGAGACTACCGGTTGTCGAAGCTTCGAGGAATCCGGCATTGATGGCCGTGCCACCGGAGTAACTATTTCCCGAGTTACTCAAAACGAGGCTGCCGCTGCCAACCTTGATCAGCTCTCCGGAACCAGATAGCAGGCCGGAAAGCGTCAAGGTATTGCCCATAGAATCGAAGGTCGCGATGCTTCCGGTTCCTCCAAGGCTCATCGGCATCGCTGTGGAAAAGGAAGCCGTTGACTGGAGCGTCCCGCCAGTGAAATTGAACGTAGCGGCACCAGCACCGGCGGTCAGTCCGTTGCTGATTTGCAGCAAGCCGCCATCGAGATTGCAAGTCCCGCTGCTGCCCGACGCGAAGGCGATGAAAAGCCCGCCGGCGATCGCGTTGGTCCCACCCGATTGCGTGAAGATGCCGCTACCCGAATAGCCGATATATTGGTTTGCCGTGGATAGGTATCCGCTAACAATCGTTGAGGTGCTGTTGTTGGTGCTAACTGTTCCGCTGCCCAATGATACAAATCCCGTCCCTGACAGCATAATGCCGCCGGCGAGATTGATCACACCGGCGGTCGAGACGACGGTCCCCTGACAGTCCAAGGGATCGTAAAAGGTGCCAAGTCCGTAGTAGCTCTGCGAAGCACTTACGGTGAAACTGCCGTTGTTAATATAATCGCTGGCGTTCGAGAAGTGTGCGAACCCCGTCGTCGGGTTGAATCCGCTGGGAACAATGAGCAGCGAGTTCGGGCCGAGGTACAACGACATGGACGACGTGTCCACGAGCGTTCCTTGACTGAGGTCGACGGTGGAACTGCCGGCGAAACTGAGCACGCTGGCGGCGGTTTCCGCCGCTCAGCGTTCCCGAATCGCTGAACGTAGTGCCCGCGGCAAATTGCAGCATACCACCGCCCAGCAGATAACTGCCGCTGTCGCTGATCGCGAAGCTACTCGACACGCTATTGGTTCCGCCGCTCTGCTGAAACAGGCCGGGTACCGGGGTACCTTCAAGATTGAATCCAATCTGCTCGGAAGGAGCGGACAGCATGCTGCTGCCGCTGAGGGAATAGCTGCCCGATCCCTCATAACCTAAGTACAAGCTGCCGCTAACGCTGTTTGTGCCGCCGCTTTGTGTAAAGCCGCCGGGTCCGACGTACTCGCCCGATGCCGATAGACGGCTCCCGGAACCGCTCAAGCTGTACGGTCCAGTGCGCACGTAGAGAGACGATGCCGCATTCGTGCCGCCCGTTTGTGCGAAGGAACCGGAACCGGAATACCCAATGTACTCAGTCCCTGCGGACAAGTAGCTGGCATTGCTCATGCTGTAGGTCCCCACGCTGCCGGCATTGTAACCCAGGTACAGTGTGCTGGTGATATAACCCACCGTATTCGTTCCGCCGCTTTGCGTGAAGCTGCCCGATCCCGAGTAGCCCACATATTCGACATTGGCAGAGAGACTGCCGCCGGTCATTGTCGACGCGGTGTTGTCCGTCGTAAGCCCTCCGCTGCCCAGCGACACCACTCCCGTTCCCGAAAGCGTTATCCCGGCAGAAAGATTGATGGCGCCATTGGTCGCCACCAGCGTCCCTTGGCAGACCAGCGGATCGCTGATGTTCGCGCTGCCGGAAAAACTGTGCCCGGGGCCTACCAGGAAACTCATGCCGTGGATATCGAGCGCGCCGGAATTCGAGTAGCTTGCGAACGTCGCCGTGGTACTAAAATTTGACGAAGTGATGAGCAGCGAGTTCGGGCCGAGGTACAACGACATGGACGACGTGTCCACGAGCGTTCCTTGACTGAGGTCGACGGTGGAACTGCCGGCGAAACTGAGCACGCTGGCGGCGGTTCCGCCGCTCAGCGTTCCCGAATCGCTGAACGTAGCGCCCGCGGCAAATTGCAGCATACCACCGCCCAGCAGATAACTGCCGCTGTCGCTGATCGCGAAGCTACTCGACACGCTATTGGTTCCGCCGCTCTGCTGAAACAGGCCGGGTACCGGGGTACCTTCAAGATTGAATCCAATCTGCTCGGAAGGAGCGGACAGCATGCTGCTGCCGCTGAGGGAATAGCTGCCCGATCCCTCATAACCTAAGTACAAGCTGCCGCTAACGCTGTTTGTGCCGCCGCTTTGTGTAAAGCCGCCGGGTCCGACGTACTCGCCCGATGCCGATAGACGGCTCCCGGAACCGCTCAAGCTGTACGGTCCAGTGCGCACGTAGAGAGACGATGCCGCATTCGTGCCGCCCGTTTGTGCGAAGGAACCGGAACCGGAATACCCAATGTACTCAGTCCCTGCGGACAAGTAGCTGGCATTGCTCATGCTGTAGGTCCCCACGCTGCCGGCATTGTAACCCAGGTACAGTGTGCTGGTGATATAACCCACCGTATTCGTTCCGCCGCTTTGCGTGAAGCTGCCCGATCCCGAGTAGCCCACATATTCGACATTGGCAGAGAGACTGCCGCCGGTCATTGTCGACGCGGTGTTGTCCGTCGTAAGCCCTCCGCTGCCCAGCGACACCACTCCCGTTCCCGAAAGCGTTATCCCGGCAGAAAGATTGATGGCGCCATTGGTCGCCACCAGCGTCCCTTGGCAGACCAGCGGATCGCTGATGTTCGCGCTGCCGGAAAAACTCTGGCCCGGGCCTACAGTAAAGGTCGAGCCCAATATTTCAAGCAATCCGGCATTCGAGTAGTGCGCAAAACTGCCCGTGCCACTGAAACCGGCGGGGAGGATGAGCAGCGAGTTCGCACCGATGTTTACGGACAACGACGAATAGTTCACGATCGTACATTGCGACAAATCCATCGTGGTGCCGAAAAAGTCAATAACGCCTGGGCCGTTTCCGCCGTCGAGCGTACCGGAACTCGTGAAGGTTGAACCGGCCGGGAGTTGCAGCGTACCCCCGCTGAGTACGTAACGACCACTAGGGCCAATCGTGATGTTCGCGGCTGTATTGCTTCCGCCGGACTGCTGAAGAAGGTCATAGCCCGTGGACGATCCAATCGTCTCATTCGATGCGGAAAGGACCGCGCTGCCGCTGAGATAATACAGCGAGCTTCCGGAAGTTGAGGTCAGATTCAAGCCGCCCGTGATCGTGTTTATGCCACCAGCCTGAGCGAAGGTTCCGGTTCCTTGATAACCAATGTACTCGTCAAGCGCAGAGAGGCTGCTGGCGTTGTTTTCATTGACGGTCCCAGCGCTGCCAAGGTCATAGCCCAAGTACAAGCCATTGCTGATACCGATTGTACCCGTCGAAATCTGTAATGCCCCAGCGCCAGTGACGTCGCCGACCGTGAGCGTTCCGGCAGTCGCGTTTGCGGTTGTCACGGTAGCGGTACCGCCGTTGTCGACAAACGCTGAGTCCGAAGTCGTCGGCAGCGCGCCTCCGCTCCAATTCGTTGCTACTGCCCAGTTGCCAGAGACGGTTTGCCAGGAAAGATTCGCGCCGAACGAGGTATTTGCGGAAAATACCGCCGTTAAAAACACGCAAATCATCGCTAGTCGGAAGGCGAAGAGGGCCGTCAGGCACGCGGGGCTTGCGATCCGCGCGAAAACAAATAGCCTTTTCATCGGGAGACCTCCTGGTACTAGATGTCCGCCCGCCTTTGCGAGGCCGACGACAGGAACAAGATCACGGATCCGAGGATCTTGAGATTCCATTTCCTCACAATCAAGTAGCCCCTATCTTGAACGAAGGTTCGGTGACAGCCGGCGTTCCGCCAAACGGACGCCAAGACGGAGATTCGCTCAGAAGTCCGCGAAGGAGGCTAGAGACGATATAAGGCAGCTTCGCGCACAACTATACTTGAAATTACCGTATGATGATTTTACCAGTCGTTTGTTAGGAAATGATGAGGAGGCCGTTACGATTCCATTATAGACCCCGACACCGCGGGGGGTAATCGGTGTCCGAATAGGTTCCTTTTCTGACACTTGGCCGGTGAACCGCGGCCACCCGACACTTTTCCGGCGACAGCGGTCCGAGATTGCCATCTCATAATTCAAATCGTTGGAAAGCCGTCAAAATCAAGGTTTTAATTCTAATTCAGGATGTTGCCTCGATCTCTTTCAACATCTCGGCCTCGACCTTCGGGTTTGGCTCGCCGTCCGCAGTGGCGATCAATTCTTTCGGCACCAGACAAATCAAAGGCAGGATCAGCGCATAGACGGCCGTTATCGCAATGACGCAATAGAGGAATCCGTGCGTCGGACTGCTGCCGTAAATCTTCGAGCCCAACACGTCGCCGCCACGGCCAGCCAGCACATAGACGCCGTCGACCATCATCATCAAGGTTCCCTGCAAGCCTGGCGGACAGGACCGCATGGCCAAGTCGTAATATGCCGCGGTGGCGACCCCGCCCATCAAGCCGATCGGCACGGCCAATACCAGGGCCAGGTAGGCCGAGTGAATGAACGCCAGCGGAATCATCTGCGGCACCGCAATGATCGTTCCCCACCAAAGCAGCTTATTGAGAGCCACTCTCTTGCAAAGGAATCCATAGAGCAGGAATGTGGGGATGAACGCCCCGGCGAAGATTGCGTTGTAGTATGAATATACGGCATCGGATGCGTGGAGCTCGTCGCTCAGATAGTATTGCAACGGAGTGTTCGAACCGGGCGCGAAACTCCAGAGAAACATGATCAGAACCGCCGGATAAACAGCCCGATGTTTCAGCAACCGCTTGACGTCCCCCACGAGATTCGTGCCCTTGGCCTGCGGTTGATCGTAGGCCTGGCTGAACACGGAGCGCGGCTTCCAGAATCCCAAGAGGCCAAGGCAAAAGACGAGTCCGGCAAACAGCAAGAAAGTGTCTTTCGGATCCAGATGGTCGGAAATATACCCCGCAGCCAATCCGCCGGCAACGTAGGGGACTGAACTGACGATTTGCCACAACACGGTCAGGCGTCCGGACATCAATTTCTCCTGGCCTACCAGGGCCATCAGACCTTGATAAGCCGCCGCGATGAAGCGGGACAAGAGCATCGCCGCGAGCATCCCCAGGTAGAGTCCCCGGTAGGACACGGGTGCATACGCCATGAAAACGAATACGATCGCGGTCGCCGGGCCGAAGATCAGGAAGTAGCCGCGGTCCCGCAGGCCGAAGGGGTTCCACAAGTCGCGAGTCAGGCCGAAGGCGAAGGCAAAGTAGACGGGAATGGCCGTAATCAAGCGGAACGTGGAGACCTGGTCCGGTTTCGCGCCCAGTTGGTTTTTCAACATGAACGTCGTCGGGATGTCGATGAGATACCCGATCGGCGTTGCCAGATAGAGAAAAATGGTCAGCGAACCGAAATAGAGGAAGGTTTGGCCGATGCGGGCCGAATTATCTTCGCTGCTGGCGCCGGGACCACTACGATTCATATCTCAGTTCTAACATGAGGCGAAATGGCAAAGAAGGTTCAAACTGCGGCAACCTGAAACGAATCTGTCCGCTCGTCAGCCAAAATCAGTTTAATGCGTCGGAACAGGTTCGTATAGCCACTGCGGCTGATGGTGCCACAGCAGCGTAATACTCATCCTGTCAATTGGCTGCCGCGGCTGAAAAGTCAGGCGGGAGTGTCAAAGGGCCTGTCGGTCAAGAAAAACCGAAGGTTTCCTGACTTTTTGACGCCGGCCCTGCCGCTTACACGCGGAGTTGGGGGTGACCGCCGCAGGTTGCAGTCGGGAACGAGGGGCACTTTGCTCCGCCAACGGGTCGTATGGCCGACGCCGTACCGTCCGACGCCAACCAGGCCCGAACCCTCTTCGATTTCACCAAGGTTTGGTGGCCGGAAGCTCCGGCAAGGCGTCCGCGTAGCGGCTCTGCGGCCAGGCGGTGTTGGGTGTCCTTTGTGGGTTTCATGGTTTCATTTCGGGAAAATCTGCGAAGAACTGTGCTGTATACATCGTAGTTGGCAACCTGTTTACTCAGGCAAAGCGATGGCCTGCCTGCTCGACGAACTCCCTCACCACCCGCCTAGGACCATGCTTTTCTGGAACACACATGACCGCCCGAGCGAGTCACGGAGCGTCCAATAACCGATCGGCGATACAACACGGCACGAGCCGACCATGCCGGACCGAGGCGTCGGGGCAGTCCCGACAGTGCCGCAATCGGCCGTCGGGATCGAGTTGGGCCGGGCTTTGGAAGAGCAATCGCTTCGCGCAGGATGCGACCTTTACTAAAGGAATGTGCCAGGAGTTGCAAGTTCGACCAAGGGCGCCCGCCCGTCATCGCGTTGAGAATCAACTGAAGCCTGAATCGGCCAGGATCTTGCTTGATGTAGAATGGGTAACGTCCCCGAAGCCACCGCGACAGGACGAGAAAGAGACGTTCGATAGCAGAGGCCCGCAGCATGGCCCAGGCTGCCGGTCGGTCTCCGCCTACCGCAGCGCCGATCAGATAAGAAACCCAGCGGAGGTCCTGGTTGTCGAGGTTCGAGCCCACGTACGCGAACGGGAGCAGCCCGAACCGATCGTGCAACCGCACTGCCAATAGCTCGTTGGTCAGTCCGCTTTGACGATCTGTCTGCGTGGCAATCGGCTCGCCACGGAATCCGGTCTCCAGGCATCCTTTCAGGCACGGGATCGCCGGCACGTTACGGAACAGGGTTACCACAAGGTAATCAACGTGGGGAGAACTCAGGACGAACTCGATCGCTTCATCGACTTCCCCCAAGGCATCGGGGTAGGCCGTGATGGACAGACCGACTTCGATATCCGCCGCAGCCACCTCGGCGGCCTTGGCCGCCCGCAACTGCGCGAGGGCTTGTGGCACCGTGGCGTCCAGATCAGGCCGGTTCTGGTGCGCGTCGATGTGCAGGAAGACGAGATCCGTTCCAACCTCCTTGAGCTGCGACAAGAGTTCCCGTTCCAGAAGCAAGCCATTCGTGAACAACTCCACGCTGACGTCGGCTGCCTTCACGAGGCGAACGATTTCGATTAGTTGTGGGTGTATGGTTGGTTCGCCCCCGACAACGGATATGGAATCCAGCCGCCGATGTCGCCGCATGATCTCGAACTCGTCCTGGATCTGGTCGAGGCTTTTTGCTTGCGGCGGCTCGGTGTTGTAGCAAGCACGGCAAGAGATGTTGCAGCCACGCAGCACGTCCAAAAGCGCGTGCGGGACCCACTGTTCTTTCCAAGGAAGCTGCCAGGCCCGGATGTTCATGTGTCTCTCCGATGGGTTCTATCAATCCGCAACAGCTCACCAGCTCGCGAGAAGATTTCCTCCGGCATGCCCATTTTTTGCATGAGCAGGTAAGGCTTTTGCAATGGGTTCTTCTCTTGGACGATCTCTCGCACCGCTTGGCGGCCGATCGAGAAGATGAACCACCTCGGCATGACCCACGCCGGGAAGTCCGAGGCGTAGACGATCTTCGACAGGAGCCGATCACACCTTTGCATGGCTCTGAGAATGCGGATTCGCGTAGGAATACCGAAGGCCCCGAGGTCGCCGTAGAGGTTCTGGTGCTCCAGGGCCATGCGGTGGAAAGTGCTGAAGTAGCATCGCTCATGGAGAAAAACCCTTGCCCCGCAGTGTGCAGCGATCACTGTCACACCCCGTTTCAGGGCGAGTTGGAGCAGAGCGGGATCGTTCCACTGGTTGAGCGATCGGGACGAGGCGTGCTCATTACCCGTGTGAACAAGCAGCGGGACTCGCTTTTCCGCCAGCAGATCGTAGAAAGGGATGCAGCGGTGACAATCCGGCCGGATGCGCTGGGCCGAGGGAATCCACTTGACCAGACATGCCCCACGCATGATCAAACGGTGAAGCTCTTCCAGGGCATCGGCCCGATAAGGGTGGACGCTCGCGCCAAAGAGGATGGAGGGGCAGCGCCTCGGCCAGATCGGCGACAAAGTCGTTGTCGGTAACCCAGCGGGTATGCGATGGGTCAGGACGTCCTTCCATGTCGTAGACGCTGTCCATGGCCAGCACGACCGCGCGGTCGATGCTACTGACGGCGAGCCACTCGGCCAGCTTCTCGCAGATCCATTCGTTCGCCTTCCTGTGACGCAGCAGATCAGGCGTGAAGCCCAGTCGGCCGAGGAACCCGCGCAGATACCAGTTCTTCTTATCCAACAGGAAGCGGTCGGTCGCTGGATGGCATGCCAGTTGGGCGATATGGACGTGGATGTCATAGATCATGGACGTCGCCGGTGTCTTGGATTACGAGTTCCTGCGACGTCTTGATCCGTCGGCCCGCCTCCAGCCGACTGAACGGCGGAAGGATCTGGCATGCTCGCGTGCATTGACCGGACACGATTTCACTTCCCGCCACCAGGAGTGAATAGCCGCCGACGATCACCCGGTCTCCGATCTTGATGGGGGCGAGCACGAGCACCATCTCCCCTTGGTCCGGCATGAACACGTGGGCGTTGAGTCGCACGCTGGCGCCAAAGATCACATGGTCGCCGATTTCCAGCCAAGGGCGATCGAGGATGGCCGTGCCCGCCGCCCAGTAGGTTAGTTTTCCGATCTTCGCCCCCCATGCTCGGAGCCAGAAACTATAGCAGGAGGGGACGAGCCGAAGTAGTTCTTCCAGAAAAAGAGAACCGGCACAGCAGCACTTGAAGATTCAACGTGAACCACCAGACGAAGAAATCCCGCGAGCCGACGGGGATGACGCGGCGGCGGATGGGCATCAGGAACATGGTTGCGGGGATGCCACCGGAGGAAGCACATAGAGAATCCCAAGCGTCGCCACCAGGGCCGTCCAAGGGGATTCTCGCAACCGCCAGACGAGGCAACCGATGGTCACCACTTGGGCCAATGGGATCACGTTGAACAGGAGCAACAGGAGCTTCTTCGAGGCTGGCAGCCTGCACGTGGCGACTTTGCTGAAGGAATCTGTACTCATGGGCTTGTCCAGAATGGCGGAATCCGCAGGTTGGAACTACTCTGTCGAGGGGGCTTTCTGCCACATGTACTTTGGCGTCGACGATTGCGCTGTTGGCCGCGAGCTACGAGCAGAACCTCGGCGATGGTTCGGCAGTACGCGGAGACTACTGAGGTAACCGATGGGCATGGCGGAGCCGTTGACATAGCGATCCAAGACCGATCGAGAGCCGAAGCCAACGAGTCGGTTGGACGCCGCATCGCGGGCGGCCACCACCCGGCGGAACCGGCCATCTACGACCGCGCCGCCGAAGTAACTCGGCTCTCGTTGAAAGCCAACGGTGACCCGCCCTGGCATCGGAGTCGCGGCCAGAACTGCCCGCAGATAGTCGTCGTCGGCCGGGTCAGCGAGGTTAAGCCGATACCTGGCCATCACTTGGTTGCACTAGCTTTGCGACGAGACCATAGGACATGGAGGAACCAGCCGAACACCAGGCCCACGATCCCGGCGACCACCCCGGCAAAGATCGACGATCCGCGCACGGTTGCCGCGACAAACGGGTTAAGGATCGGGTCCATCGAGCCGTGGATGCGCAGGATCTTCCATTGGCCGTCCCGTTTACGGCACACGGCTGTCCAGCGTCCCTCGAACTGATAGGTCTTTCCGCCCGCTGTGGTCACCTCGTCGGACGTCGTTCCGTGAGCCACCGCCAGGTCGCCGGAAAGGATCGACCGCGCCGCCACATGGACCTTGACGCGGTACTTACCGCCCTCTCCCATGTACTTCTGAATCTTGGCCCAGTAGTCCTGCAACGAAGTAGCGCTGTCCACCTCATCACTGGTCACCATGACACCGTTGAACTCCGGGTCCAGGTAAGGTTGCAGCAGTTCCGGCTTGCCTTCGATGGCGGCTTGCTCGTATTTCGGCACCAAGGCCCGTAGGGCATCGTGATCCGCCTCGGGATCGGCTACGGTGGTGGAGGGCGACGACTGCTTCGGAGGGCCGGATTCTTGGTCTGCACGACCGATCCCGGTAAGCATTAGGGCGATCATACCCGCCATAAGCCCGTTCAGGTGAGGGAAAGACATTTGCATGGGCGTCTCCGCCGAGAACAGTGAACTTGATGACGGTTAACTTGGCCCTATTGTAAAGCAGTCCTTCCGAAGTTGGAAGCAACCGCTGCGAGGGAGCCGGGGCACAATCGCAGGCCACGAGAGGTATAGTTCGGGGCGTTGGCAGGGCGTGATGCTGAAAGTTGGCTTGCCTGCGGAGGTGGGGCACGCCGCCGCAGGTTAGGAAATGTGCCAATTCCCCCACTGATGGCAAATTCTGACTAACTCTTACGATGCAAATTCGCCGCGAAGTGCCACGAATTTTCTTGACATCTCCTGCCCAATTGGCCGCAGACCGTCGTGCAACCGGCAGTTCCATTACACTGCAATAGTCCTGGAGCACGTCAAGGGAAACCAGGTCGAAGCGGCGAGACCTTGGGGATTTCCCGCAACACCTTGCGGGCCAGGCTCCGCTGCCTGCGCCTGGTCGTCGAGAAACAGGTCAACGAGACCTTGGCTTAGCGCGCCGATCATCATGCCCCGCACGCGAGGAACTTTTCTGTTGTAAGCACATCTACTGGTTACTATGATTTAGTATTAATAACTGCCAATATCATCGCCGCGAGCATCCCCAGGTAGAGTCCCCGGTAGGACACGGGTGCATACGCCATGAAAACGAATACGATCGCGGTCGCCGGGCCGAAGATCAGGAAGTAGCCGCGGTCCCGCAGGCCGAAGGGGTTCCACAAGTCGCGAGTCAGGCCGAAGGCGAAGGCAAAGTAGACGGGAATGGCCGTAATCAAGCGGAACGTGGAGACCTGGTCCGGTTTCGCGCCAGTTGGTTTTTCAACATGAACGTCGTCGGGATGTCGATGAGATACCCGATCGGCGTTGCCAGATAGAGAAAAAGGGTCAGCGAACCGAAATAGAGGAAGGTTTGGCCGATGCGGGCCGAATTATCTTCGCTGCTGGCGCTGGGACCACTACGATTCATATCTCAGTTCTAACATGAGGCGAAATGGCAAAGAAGGTTCAAACTGCGGCAACCTGAAACGAATCTGTCCGCTCGTCAGCCAAAATCAGTTTAATGCGTCGGAACAGGTTCGTATACCTGCCATGGTGGTTTCAGTTGGTTCATTCAAGTCCATCACCAAAATGAGTCTGGCGGGCAAACAAAGCGCAGCTTGCGCGTTCACCGGAACCAACCGTTCACCAGCCGAAGAACCGATAGGGGTCGTCCCATTCTTCAGGTTGGTCCAGATAGAATCCATTCAGCCAGCGGCACTCCGGCGATTGCCCATCGGTCAGTTTGACCGGTGCCGCGAAACGCTCTAGAACCGGAGTCTGCCCATGGACGCCCAGATTGCCCAGCAACCGCGAAAGAAGGCAACTGGTCCGGCGGAAAGTACGCTTGGTATTCTGCTGCTTGATATTGAATTGCCAAGGCGCAATCTGGCAGAAGACCACGCGGCCCTCCAAGGCATAGGCGAGCACGCCGTCGCCCACAGTCTGGGCACCGCCAGTGACCAGCGGGACGTGCCGCGGATCGCGGTTGTGGACATCCGCCGGGCCGGCGCCGGCCAGCGGCGAATTCGCCGCTGGAGGTTCGAAGTATGTGCCAATGTGCTCGGCTGACTTGGTTTCTATCTTGACCGGCAGAAACGCACTCGCCTCCGCGGAGTCCAACCCGAGGGCCAGCACGCGCCCGTCTTGTTTGAGCCACGTCGCAATGACATCCTTGTCCGCGGCTAGGGCGGCGCCGCCGCCCGCGGAAACCACCAGGACGCGATCGGCCCTCAGCGCCCCTGCGGCGTAAGGCTCAATCGCGAAGCCCGCCCGTTGCAGGTGCTTCTGTCCGGCTGGATCCCCGGCATAAAGGATGGTGCGCTGCGCGACAGGCTTCCAAGCGCTGGTGTAGGACAGTAAGTTCCGCGCCAGCCGTTCGGCGGCCGGATCGGCTTCCGTGCGCGCGGTGACATCCATCTGGCAGAAAATCACCAGGCCCTCTCCTTCGCGGTACTCCATCAGGGGGCTGTATTGCAGGCTGTAGCCGCCATCCACCAGGGGCACAAAATCGCCGCAGGCCGGCTTCTCGATCAGCACACTGGCGACGTTGCCCCGGTTGCCGCACCGCCAGGGGCGTGTGACTGTCACGCCGGCGCTGGTAATCGCAGGGTTTATCATCGGATAAGGCAACTGCTTGTATTTCAGGCGCGGCGCCATATTCGTCGCATCGCCGCGCCAGTTTTTCATGAGATTCTCATCCAGACCAGCCAGGACCGCGTGATCGGGGACCCGCCTGAAAACCTCTCGTAAACCGTACTCCTGTACGCGGAACCCGAACCGCTGCTCCAACACGTCGGCGTGCTGTTCGAAGACGAGTACCCGCAGGCCTTCGCGGACCCGGGTCAGGTTCGGGCCAGGGCCTTCAGGCGTAAGCGCGTCTTTGCCGACGATCAGCAAGTCGTACTTCGCCATATCGGCATTGGCCCGGACCGCGTCAGCATGCACGCCCAGTGCTCTGAGCATTCTGGTAGTCTCGCCCGGCGGGTCGAAAATGGCCAACTTGCCGCCGGCTGTCGGCGCCGGGTCAGGCGTCAGCACGTTAATTATGAAGGTATCTTCCTGTGTGCCGCCGGGAGTGAACTTGACTGAGAGCTGCAGCGTGTAGGCGCCAGGCTTGACTCCCGCGGGCAGGGAGAACTTCAGCGGCTGCATGTGGATATCGCCGGTCGGCGACGTGAAGGCTGCCTTGCCGCTGTGCGGCGTGGGCAGGTTCACCGACCAGGCGCAGTCGCACGAAACCGTAGCGCGGCTGTTGTTAACGACAATGATCTGTTTCTCGATCGTCTCGCCCGCGCGGAAATTGTGCCCCTTTTCGGTGAATGCGCCGGCCTTGCCGCCCAAGTACGCCAGCAGCGGCCGGTTGTTGCGCAGCAGCGCCTGGCCGGCCACCGTGGGAACCCAGTCCGCACGATCGTCGGAATAGATCATGGAGTCGTATCGGGCATCAATGAAATCGGGGCTGTAGCCGGGACGTTGCAGCTTAACCCAATCGACCTTGAGGTCCTGGCGACTACGCTTAACCCCGGCCCGGAGTCTCCAATACTGGTCGAACGTCCAGGGACTGGCGGCCGACACGCCCCAGGTACGGAAGGCGCGCCAGTTGTCGGCGGTGTACCGGGCTACGACTTCCATTACGCCCTCGAAAACGGGGTCGGCAAAGTAAACGGGGTATTCCCAATGCTGCCAAAGCTGCCCGGCATTGAACTTTTTGGCTTCCCAGCGCAAATCTTTCTTTTCTTCTTCGCTGAGCTTGAAGGCGGAATCGCCGAGCCACTGCGAATCCCATTCCGCTACGCATAGCTCGTACGGAACCTTGCCCTGATGACCTTGCCAGGGCAGTTTGCCCCGGAAATACCCCCGATACATGGTCCAATTCAGGAAATAAGGCATACCGTATTCCGTGGTGAAGATCGGTTTCACGCCCTTGGTCGCCCAATGCTCAAACCAATCGGACCGTTCTTGAACGGGCACAAAGTTCAGGTAAAAGTTGCTCGTCCACATCATGCCCAGGTTGCCGGAAGAGTGGTGGTAGATGATCCGAGAGGGGTCTAGCTCGTGGATGATCGCCTGGGCCTTGAGCGCCGTGTTCTGGTTACGATCGGGCGGGGCGCATAAAGGCCGTCGATCAAGTCGGGGTTCATGACCTCAAAGTAACCGGTGGCATTATGGCTGGTCGCATAGGCCACCACAGAAGGATGGTTCTGGGCCACCCGCGCATAGAACGCCGCATGTTGCGCGTACCCATTCGTCCGTACGGCATCGCCGGTTTTCCAGTCATAATCGTGGAAATGCGGCATTGAGAATGCAACCAGCATGCCGGTGTCATCCGCGGCGGTCAGCGTTTCGTCAAAGCTAAGATGCGTACCGGGTTTGCAGTCGTAATTGTGCGTATAGACCATATTGATGCCTACGCTCTGCAAACGCTCGATCGATTCTTTGGCGGCGGCGTAGGTAGCCAGCCCCGCGCCAAGCGTGGGATTGTCCAGCGGCTTGTTATCCCAGAAAACGCGCGTGCCGTTGAGCATGAAGTCGCGGCCTTCGATCCAGAATTCCCGAAAACCGAAGCGCACCGGCAGGAAAACGTCCACTGGCTTTCCGGCGCCGTCCAGCAGCGAGAGTTCCAAATCGTACTGATTCTTCGGCGTATTGAGGTCCCACAGCTTCTCCGGCTTCCACGGTTGCGTGAAGCTGAAACGGCCGTTCTCGAGATCCGCGTCCTTGAACGTCGCGCTGATGAGGGTCTTGACCAGTTGACCCTGGTCCGAGATTTTCGCCTGAAGCTTGTAGTCCGCCCCGGAGGCCAGTTTGGCCAGATCGGCATGCACCGTCAGGGCCCATTGTCGCACCGAAGGATCGACTTTCACATTCGTCACACGCGCTTGCCCAGGCGTGCTTACCAGAAAGACATCGCCACACAATCCCCGATATTTCACCGAGCCTTTTATCTCCTGGGGCATGTTCGTGTCGTTGAAGGCCAGCACCGTCTCCTTGAGCGGGAGGGCCTCTACAAATATGGAGAGCACGTGCTTGCCTCCGGGCTGCACCGCAGTCGTCAGGTCCAATTCACCGGCCGGGAAACACAGCTTCCCGAGTTTTCTTCCGTCCACATAAACGGTCGCGACCGAATTCAAATAATCCAATGACAAAGCAATGCGCCTGCCCGTCCAATCGCCGGGAACGGTGAATTCCCGCTGATACCACGCTCTGATGACTTTGGCCAGGTCCTGCTTCTTCCAACTTGCGTGGGGGTAAGCGGTCTGCGATTCTTTGCGATCGAACTGGTTTGGTCCCGGCCATGCGCCGGGAACCTTGAAAAAGCCCCAAGTGCCTGGAGGAACGGCTGTTTGGCCGATGGCCCCCGGCTGCCAGCGCCACAGGCCGTTCAGGCAGACGCGCTCGACGTGTGGGTGATTTCTCGCGAAAAGCCTGGTCCACGTCCCAAACGGCCTTGACGCCCGCGGGAAGCGCCACTTCAGCCCGCTCCGCGCCGAAAGTTCCTCTGGGCAACCAGATTAACCCAAGGACCAGGACCAAGAATGATGCCAGATGAGTACGTTTCATCGCAACTTGTTCCTTGAGTTCAGGAAGTTATTGTTTCCACGGGTAGCGGAGTACCTTCAACGTGTTCAGCACCTCGATGCCATCAACCTGCACGCCATTCTTGCCGGCCAGATCGATCCCCTGTTCGCGCACGACCGTCTCGAAAACGTGCAGGCGCGGGTCGCCGCCCGTCTTCACCATGATCCGTCCGGCGGCCTTGTCGAAAGTGAACTCGGTCCACGGCCGGCCGTCGCGCAGGACCTTCTTCGGCTCATCGCCTAGCGGCGCGGACCAACTGCCGTCGGCGGTCCGCTGCCAGTCCTCGATCGTGTCCGCGCCGCTGATCGTCACATTCTCCCCCTTCATGGCCCGCACAGCCACGCCATCGCTGCCGGGTTTCAGCGTTTCGCGATAAACGCCACCGCGCACGACCACGGTCTCGCCAGTTTGCGCAATTTCCATTGCCTTGGCCAGCGTCGCCAGTGGCACGCCCGGATAGCCCCACGCCGGTTCGTCCGCCGCCGCCGGATGGCGAGGATCGACGTAATATACGTTGGGGTACTCCAGGGCCCCGATCGTCACGCCGCCCTTGCCCGCCCCGATGGCCGGGCTGCCCTTGCGCACGCGGAAATTGCGGTTCTTGCCATCCACGAAGAGCGGATCTCTGCCGTTGACGTTCGTCGCGCCCGCCAGCGGCGCGGTCTTGAACGTCAGGTTGTATTCGATCAGCGGCCTAGCGGGTGAGAAGGTCTCGTCGCCATCGACAACGGCGCGCTCAGCGTCGTAGAGGATGTTGTCGCGAATCTGGCCGTTAGTCGATTCCTTGCTCCGCAGGCCGATCGTGGACCAATTCACGGTGGAGATGGTGTTGTTCTCAACGGTCACGTGCGTGGTGTTGATGATATCCGGCCCCCAGCCGCCGCGCATCGTTGGCGAATTGGTCGAGGCGATGTTGTGCCGGAAGGTCCAGTTCCGCAGGTCGGCACGCGGGCCAAGCTTCTCCACCATACACATCTGGTGGAAGTCGAAACAGACGTTGTCTTCGAAGACAACATTTACCGCGCTGCCGTCGTTGCCCGGGAACGTTTGCAGGCAATCCACGTGCGCCGTCCTGATCTCTCGCTGAGTGCTGCCGTGATAATAGTTGCGGCGATGCACGCAACCGGTGCCGAAGAACCGCGTGTAGTCACAATCGTCGAACGAACGGCCCGGGGCGTACATGAACAGGCGGTTGACCTCGTTGTTCTCCACCAGCCAGTCATTGCCGATGAGGAGGAAACCGTATTCGCAATGGCAGACCTTGTTGTAGGCGATCCGATTATGTGCCACGTCCGAGTAGTCGCGTTTGCCCGAGGGTAAAGTCTTGCTTCCGCCCGTGCCCGAGACGCCCTCCATCATGTCATGAATGTAGTTATCCAGCACTTCGCAGTGGCTGGCGCGCAGTTGTACGGCCGTTGTTGGCTTGTCGGCCGTGATCTCAAAGCCCTCGATACGGATGTAACTTGCGTCGAGGTCGAAGCCGCCCACCGTCGCCGAGCGCCGGGGCATCGCCTGGAACTTGATCGGCTGACCGTCGACCCCACTGGTCCTCACCTTGATCCGCTCGTTGTACCGGCCCGCCATGACGTAGATCGTATCGCCCGGTTTGGCCACGTCGGCGGCGTGCTGCACGGTCTTCAGCGGCTTCTCCTCCGAGCCCGGGTTGGCATCCCCCGCGCCGGGGGCCGCCCGGTCGACCACGTAGACGACCGCCTCGGCCGGCCCGACCGTGCCGGCCAACCCGGCCCAGCACAACGCCAGGCAGCTCGCGACCAAAACGACGTGTTTCTGTGGGGACATTCTCGTTCTCCTAATACGGTCTCCGTGGGACCCGGATTGGGGTAATGCTCGCATTGGTTTTGGAGTATGCTACGGTGGAACCGATGGTGGCTCGGGTCATACGATGTCTTCGATTTGGGGATCCCACCGCACCGTGCGCTGCAAGCGATAGGAAGCAATGGCCATCTGGCAGGCAATCGCGGTTCGGTATCCCATCTCGAAGGGGCAGTTGGTTTCTTTGCGGCTGCGGACGCAGTCGAAGAAGTTTTGTATATGATGCTCTGTGCGATCCAGGTAACCGCCGGTCTCGGCCGACTCGGATTCGCTCTTCTTCTCCCCTTTCGGCAGGTACGTAACCCGGTCCGTCGCGTTGTGCAAGACGGCGCCCTGCGTGCCGAAGAGGTAGTCCCAGGTCTCGCCGAAGTAGGCGTTGCCAAACATGGAATTCCAGGTGAAGAGGAGCTTCTCCGATTGATTCAAGGAGACCGACATGGTGTCGGGCACTTCCATCTTGGGAGAGCGGTAATTGCCGCCGGCCATGGTCGCTGACTGCGGAATGTTCAAGTCCAAGACCTTATACCAGAAGGCCACCTGATGGACCATGTTCTCGAAGACGTTGCCGCCCGAGTAATCCCAGAAGAATCGCCAGTTCACGTAACGCTGGGGATCGAAGGCATCGTGCCGGGCTTCGCCCTCGAAGGCCGGCCAGTTGACGTGCTGAGCATCACAGTCGGCGGGAATCTTCCTGAGCCAGCCGCCATAGGGGGCGTTGCGGTAATGGTGGGCCTGGATGGCCGTGATCGCGCCCAGACGGCCGGCGGCGACCAACTCCCGGATCTTGTCGACGCTCGGCGCCTGTTCATCTGCATGCCCACCTGCACCACGCGGCCCGATCCGGCAAACGCCGCCCGCATGCGCTTGGCGTGGCCGGGGTTGAAGGCCATGGTTTTCTCTTGATACACGTCCTTGCCCGCCTGGATCGCGGCCACGAAGCACAAGGCGTGCTGGTGTTGCGGGGTGGCGATGAGGACCGCATCGATCGATTTGTCGTCCAAGAGGCGGCGGTAATCGTCGTAGGTCTTGACGGCCGGGGCAATCGCCCGGGCCTCGTCCAAGCGCCGCGGGTAAATATCGGCCACGGCAACCGCCTCAGCGTTCGGGCAATGAAGGGCGACCTGGAAGATTTCCTTTCCACGGCCGCCGGCGCCAATCAGGCCAAAGCGGATTCGGTCATTGGCGCCCGCGCGGACGCGGGCGCAACGATTCCAGACGCCGCCATACAGGCGGCGCCACCAACTACTTGACGCAAAAATGTGCGGCGATTGGACATGACGTCCTCCGGGGGTAAGAGCTATGCGATCGAGTACTTCCTACACAGGGCCTTGATTTTTCCAACGAGCTTCGGCACGCCGGTCATGGGGTCTTCCTGACCCTCATATTCGGCGGACATGTATCCTTTGTACCCGCTTCTGGCGAATATCTGCCAGAACGCGGTCGAGGTCCAAGGGCGCCTTGTGCTCGCCGTAGAAGTCGCGAACGTGCACGTGGGTGGCAAAGGGGATGCAGGCCTCGATATGCCGGTATGGGTTGTCGCGGAAATTGCTGATGTCCAGATTGCATCCGGCATACGGCGAATCAACGCGGCGGAGTATCTCCACGACCTTTCCGGGTTGGATCGACAGACCGTAATGGGTCTCGATGCCGAGGATCACGCCTTTCTTCGCGGCGTACTCGCAGGCCGGTTTCATGGTCTCGACAACCCATTCAACCCCTTGGTCCTCGGAGGCCCCGGGCGGGAGGCGGTCGCCGAACACGCGAAGGTGTCCCGCACCGAGTAACTCCGTGGCATCCACCCACTTTTTCACGCTCTGGAGTGTTTCCTTCCGCTTCGCGGCGTCGGGTTGGCACAAATCGTCGCGAATCGCCAGCCCCGAAAAAGGCATTCCCTGCCTGTAAGCGAAACAACGCAAGCTGGCCAGATAGGCCGGGTCCGTAGATTTCAGCCAGTACGTCGTGATATCTCGCCCAAGAGGCCCAGTTCCACGGCTTTGACGATAAACTCTTCCATCGTCATCTGCCCCTTCTGAAGATACAGGCCGTAGGAATACGCGCAACAACCCGGCAGGAGCCTGGCCGTGGAGGCAACGGGCTGCTTGGCTTGGCTCACCTCGGCGCTGACACCCCACGCCAACGACCCGACGGCCGCAACGCCCGTTGTCTTCAGGAAATCTCGACGCTGTTGCAAGGTATGCATGATGGACTGTGTTGGCTTTCACCCCCCTGCGGCCGTTCGATAAATGCCCTACATCGGACAATCCACGTAAACGGCATTGTCTGGAGCCTATTCTAAACCGTCAGAATTGTAATGCAACAAGGCTGGCCAACGGAAGTCAGTAACTCGGCGCCCAACCGGACGACTCGAAATCCAGTACATGTTGCCCTTCGGTCGCTGAAGCCCGGAGCGAAGCGTGCGCCGCGGCCCCGCAATTGATGTTGTACTCGACCGCAGTTTCCAACGGCCCCTTGGCCATTGGTTGGGGCGCGGGAGCAGCGGTTTGCTTGCGCACGGCGGAGGGGCATTCCTCCGCAGGCAAGGAAATACGCCAATTCCGGCATGGTTCAATTCAGCGACCGTTTGGGTAACACGTGCGACTGTAGGGAACGGACTCCGTGCCGTTCCGTTAGGCTGGAACGGCACGGTGTCCGTTCCCTACAGGCCGCCAGACTGTTACCCTGGTTTGAACCATGCGCCGATTCCCCCACTGATAACAAATGCCGACTAACTCGTTCGAGGCAAATTCGTTGCGAAGTGCCAAGATTTTTCTTGACATCTCCTGCCCAATTGGCCGCAAACCGTCGTGCAATCGGCAGTTCCATTAGACTGCAATGGCACCTGTGGGCACGTCAAGGGAAACCAAAAAGCAAAAGGGGACGTCATTGGTATTGAAAAGCAAAACGGGACATCGAAAGCGCCGGTCAAAACCGGCATGGAGTAGCGGATGAAAGAGCCGTATAGAAAAGGAGTAGCGAACCGTTCTAGCCCCGAGTCATGCGCCGGCGGTGGTAACATCGCGGGTGAAGCGTTGACAGGGGCACACGCAGGCCAGCCATTGAGCTCCGAAATCATTTTTCCGGCGTGCCGACCTTGTGATGTCAAGGGGAAGGCAACACCATGAGCGACGATAATCGCGAGCCGCCCGTGGACGCCGCGGAGTCTGAGACCCTGCGCATGCGTGAAAACTCTATGCACGGGAACCGGGAGACCCTGGATACTCCCGCGCCGCAAGACGCGGGACGGTCGGGAAAGGTATTATGCCGCACACCGGACATGCACGTTTCCAGGGAGTCGGACGGTCTCATAGTACCCGAGAAGCGGGCGAACAATGCTGGCCCGAAGGCGGCGGCGGAGTCCGTGGAGGGAAGGGGACCGACTAAGGGAAACGCCGAACGAACCTTACTCGCACCGGACACAGAGCCGGGGAAGCGTGGCTGGGTTTGCGGGGCGTACGAGAAGCAGCGAAGCAGGACAAAGTTGCGGTTTACCGCTCTGCTGCACCATATCACCCCGGAAACGCTCCAGGACTGTATTTCGAGCTTAAACGAAATGCTGTGCCGGGAGTTGACGGAGTGACGTGGCACGCATACGGGCAAGACTTGGAGGAAAAGATTGATGACCTCCACAGTCGAGTGCATCGCGGAACCTATCGGGCACAACCCTCGAAGCGGGCATGGATAGCGAAGGCCGATGGACGCCAGCGTCCCCTGGGCATTGCCGCCTTGGAAGACAAAATCGTCCAGTACGCCGTCGAGCCCGTGCTCGAACAAATCTACGAGGAGGACTTCCTGGGCTTCAGCTATGGGTTTCGGCCCGGGCGAGGCTGCCACAACGCGTTAGACGCATTGTACGTAGGCATCGAGCATCGCAAGGTAAACTGGGTGCTTGACGCGGACATTCGCGGATTCTTTGATAACATGGGGGGGGAAAACGGGGGAAACGCTGACCCGTTTTCCGCGTTCCGTTTTCCGCGTTTTCCGTTCGTTTTCCGTTAACGACCAACGATTCGGTTTCCTACAACTACAACACCTCCACGGATCAAGGCAACGTCGAATCCTCAGGGAGTTTCACGACCTCCTACTCGGGCGGCGGCGGGGCCAGCGGGACGAGTTGGTACGAAAACGAACACGGCGGCACCTTGGACTCCTACAACACGACTTCCACGCTTAACTCCAGCGGCTGGTCGCAGAGCGGCACGCAGACGACCACGTCGTTCAGCCAGAGCTATCAAGAGGCCTCCGGCAGCGGCTCGTTCAACCTGCCGGCCAGTTCCGGGGGCAACGGCTGGGGCTACAGCGGCACGACCTCCGAGGACAACGGCCAGTCGGCCTCGGCCAGCGGCTCGGCGTCGTATACTCTGGACGGGGCACCCGGTACTCCGGTCGCGGCAATTGGCAGCAGACCGGGGGTAGCGGCAGCAACGGCAGTTCGACCTGGCAGTGCTCCAGCCAGTCGGGCAGCTATTCGCACGTCGTCAGCGGCGTGACGCTCTCGGGGAGCTTCAGCCAATCGGCCTCGCAGAACGACACCTCCAGTTACACCAGCAGCGGCTACTTGGGTTCCAGCGGCCAATGGGTTTCCGGCAGCGGCAGCGGGGCACCCGGTACTCCGGTCGCGGCAGCGACACGTTGACGACGTCCAACAGCAGTTCCTACTCCGGCAGCGGCAGCCCCACGGCGACGCTCAGCAGCTTCGGCCTTCCGGCCTCCCGGGTTTCCAGCGGCACGCAAAGCGAGATCGCCAGCGGCAGCGCCTCCGCCAGCCACACCACCTACTACTCCCTGGGTTCCGACGGTTCCTGGCAGGCCACCAGCGGCAGCGGGACCACGACGGGCAGCCAAACCACGCTGGCCGGCTATTCGGGCTCGGGCAGCTACACGTCCTATTCCGGCGTGAGCGGCAGCGGCGGCGGGTCGATCCAGGGCGGCTTCTCGCAGGCCCAGAGCGAGACCACCTCGTGGAACTTCAACACCAACGATACCTATTGCAGCGGTTCGAGCGGCTCGGCCGGTTATTGGCAGGCCGGCGATGGCAGCGGCTCGACCGTCGATTCCGGCGGCAGCAGTTGTCCTCTCCGGCAGCGGCTCTTACGGCAGTGGCAG
>CAVRDP010000006.1:0-399586 GCA_963719885.1 uncultured Planctomycetia bacterium
GTCGAGAACGTGCAAAAGTTTTGAACGACGAGGGAATTCAAGCCGCACAAGCGCGCAACGCAGCGTTGGCAAAGCAGAAGTTGCGTGCCGCAATCCAGGAAGACACCACATGGGGCGTTCCTTGGAACAACCTCAGTGTCGTCTACCGGGACCTGGGAGACACTGCCGAGGCCGTGCGTTGCGCTCACAAGGGCTTCGAGTTGGGTGCTCCGCTGCCGTACTGAGAATTGGGCTAGTCCCTGAGCACTACAGCCATAGCGGACGCCCAGAAGTAGCAAGGCGGGGACCTTTCCCCCAATTCGCCGCCGCTTCTCGAACAGAGAGGCAGAAAATCTCGACTTCATCATCACCTGCGCGAGGTCATCAAATGTTCATGCGACTGAAAAAGTGGATGGAGGAACGGCAACGGCGTTCCGAAGTGAAATGGTGGGTTTCTCAACAGGACCAACGTCTTCTGATCTGCAGCCGATGCGGCCGGAAGGTGGAGCGGTCCAGCGGCCCATTTCGTGGCGGAGCGGGTTGCTTGGCATGTCGGACGACATGGTGTTCTTCATGCCAGCCGGAGCCAGGCGTAGACCTTTCGCATGTCCCTTTGGCAGCGTGCCCCCCATGCCCGCATTGCGGCCAGCCGGTTGTCCCAATGTGAGCCGGAAAGAGCCGCGCAGCACGGTCTCCGAAAAGGAACTTGGCGCTGCGGCAAACGGAGTGTAGGGCATTCAGGAGCAGTCGGCCGTCGCGGCAGGGCCAAGGGTTGATTCGGCCAGCCATGAATCAATAGTTCTTAGCATGGGCTCACGATCGTAGCAAAGAAAGTGGAGAAACACGATGGGATGGTTCCAGAATTTGTTCAGCGGCGCCCCTGCAGGCGAGTACACCTTTTCCAGGAAATGCAGTCAATGCGGCAAGACTCTCGAGAAATACGAGGGAGGGTTCGGCGGCATGGCGATGCAGTCCGAGGGGGTGAATTGTCCGCACTGCCGCAAGACGTGGTGCAACGCCTGCAACCCTTCGAGAAGCCAGCAATGCCAGAAATGCGGCGGCGAACTCCGCTGCAACTTTGGCTAAGAAGACTTAACCGCTTAACAATGTTCCTTGCCGCGAAGAGAGAGAACTGAGGTGGACCCCGTTCTTTGTACCAGAGAACGGGCTGTATCTGTAAAGGGTTAAAGAGGCTGTTTGGGCCGTCTTTTCTTTGCCTTCGCCGCCCCCCCGGGGGGGCGGCGAAATTTTTTGCACTTTCGGGGGAGCCACCTCCGTCGCGTCATCGCCGCAATCGTACGTTGCGGACACTAATGTTCAGCGCGGAGCGTTCGTCCCACGCCTAGTGCTCCGCTTCGTTCGCTGCACCCCGTAAACCTCTGCCGGCGTGCGATTGTCCAAGCTCTGATGTCTGCGATCGTGGCAATAGAACTCGAAGTATTCACGTAGGCTCGTCTCTGCCTCCCAGACGTTCGCGTAGTCTTTCAAGTACACCTCCTCGTACTTCACCGTTCGCCACAAGCGTTCCACGAACACGTTGTCCAAAGCCCGACCGCGGCCATCCATGCTGATCGCCACACCGCGTGACTCCAGACAGCCCGTGAACGCCAGGCTGGTGAACTGCACTCCTTGATCCGTATTGAAAATCTCCGGCTCGCTTGTCACCAAGGCTTCCTCCAGGGCCGCGATGCAAAACGCTCCATCCAAGGTATTCGACAACCGCCACGACAACACATACCGGCTATACCAATCGATAATTGCAGTCAGATATACATAACCTCCCTGCAACGGGATATACGTGATATCGGTGCTCCAGACGTGATTCGGCCGCTCGATCTCCACATTCCGCAGCAAATACGGGTAAATCTTGTGTTCTGCACACCGCAACGTCGTCCTGGGCTTCGGGTAAATCGCCTCCAGACCCATGACCCGCATCAGCCGTTGCACTCGCTTGCGATTCACGTCGAACTCATCGGCAATGCGACGGCTGCCGAAATACGGCCGCTTCAAGTACAGCTCATCGATCCGTCGCATCAGCTTCAGGTTCACCGCCGTCTCGCCGGCCGGCTCGTAGTACCAACTCCCGCGGGCCAGGCCGAGCAGTTCGCACTGCCGTCGCAGACTCAACTCGCCATGCCCCGGCTCAACGCATGTCCGACGACTGTCAACTGAACTGGGCAGATTTTTTTTTCAACCACTCGACCTCCATCTTCAGGCGACCGATCTGCTCAAAAAGCTCCTCTTGATTGTTCTCCTCGGCACGCTGCTTGCGACGCCGATCCTCGAACAAGTCCGCGGCGCCCTCTAAGAGCCGCTGCTTCCAGGTCGAGATCTGCGTGGCATGCACGCCAAACTGACCCGCTAACTCGCCAAGCGTCTTGTCACCTTTGCAAGCCGCTAATGCGACGCGTGCCTTGAATGCCGCGCCGCGCCCACTCGCCACCGCCGCTGTCCTTGCGACCTTCACCTTCCTGGCCATTGTCCTGAACCTCCTCATCGGTTAAAATAAGAACCAACTTCCAACATAAATGTACTGGTTCAAATTTTGGGGTCCAGCTCATCCTATCGAGAAAATGAACGGACAAAGGCGACTGAACGATGTTCGCGGCAGGCTCAAGTGTGGCGAGAACCCGGAATTCGCCTCGATAGATGGTCAGTATACACTGCTACCTCCGTTTGACAAGTACACCGGGAGGCGAAATAGAGAGAGGCTGCGGTGGGAACCAGAGACTTTGTTTTCCGAACAGCGACACGGCAAGAAAGGCCGACCGCCGCGCGGTCTATTCAGAAAACCCGAGAGCGATTTATCAAGCGACCCATTTCGGATATTTATCGCCTATCTAACAGTAGCATATATTGTGTCTGACAAGCTGCACTCTGCTGGGCCTCGCGTGCGGCGACCAGCAGCCAGGAGGCCTTGAGATTTTCGGCTTAAGATTTCGTGCTCAGAGGGGAAGTTCCGCCCCGCCGAAGTCTTCAGCCGGAGTGCCGAAATTCAAGGCGAAAATACGGTGGCCGATCGTAGCTACGCTCCCAGGCTTTGCCTGCAGGATCCTCTCGTGTGGCGCGTGCATATCGGTCTGGAGTTAGATTCGGCGCGCTGTTGGGACGAGGTGGAACGGCACGTTGAGTGCCTTGAAATGCTTCTGGCGGTGTTTAGCCGGGCGTTACGACACTAAGTCACGAAACTCCAGATGCCCCATTGCTGCAAGGCGATGCACGAGATCCTCTGCATCCCGTCTTACTTGTTCGTTATTGCACTGGAGGGCATTTCGTAGGATGGTGCGTGCATTCTCTCGCAAGGCATAGAGCTTCCAACCGTCTAGATCACCGTCAATTAGCAAACTTAGGCAGGTCAGCGATTCGCTTGGATATGAAACACTCAAGGTGGCAAGGTATTCGGCGACCTTGCTGTCCGGTTCCACCGTACCGGCCAGTTGAAGGACCGTCATGAGCTGTCGCAGCCTCCATTGCTTGTCGAACACTCCAGATACGAACCACCAGCCAAAGGGCACCAACTCGCATCGGGAAGGCTTGTCGGACAGACCTCGATTGACTTCGATTCTACGTTCCCAGAGCGATCTCGTCCGTTCTTCGACAGGCGTTGGGATGCTTTCGCCCTTTTCGTGTATATTGCGACCGATGAAGTCAATCACATGAGCCCGCAGTTTCCCTGATGCCTTGACAAAGAACTGTTCAAGCAGGCTGTCTGGCGAGCCAAGGTCAAGTTTTCCTCGCAAGTAGAAGTTCGCAAGGTGCTCGCCCAATCTCTGCTCAGGATCGGCTACGCCCTCCCGAAAGCCTGGCGGAGTGCCGCTTCTCAAAATGAAAGCAAGCGGACTACAGTGACAATCGAATCTCCCACTCGATACGCCTCGGCTTTGGCGCGCCTCCGGCATCGTCGGCTGTTCACCCAATGGGTGCCCGATTTACACTTGATCCGGGGGCAGCCTGCTTCGCTCGAAGCAAACGGGATCGGTGAAACATAGTCGTTTCAAAGTAAAACCGCCATTATACCGTTAGGCGGAAGGAGGCTTCAACAGGCCGCTGAAGTGTAAGAAGTTGGAAAACTGTGCCATACTGGCCGCGCCTCGCCGATTTGCGTTGGCGCATGGTTGTTCCCCGGTTCTGTGCCCGTGAACTTGGTCAAGCGCCCCTGTTGCTAGAAAAGCAGCTTGCGCACTTTTCAGCGGCAGGGGGGACGAAAGTCCGAACGTGAAAGGGGGGAAGGCAGTCAAGGACCGGAAGGCCGTGTCAGACTTTAACCGATAACCGGTACTGTTGTAACGGTTGCGCCATGATCCCAGCACGATAGCACGCGAGGTCCACCGTAAAGCGTGCGTTTGCTAGGCCGAGCCAAAACTGGCGGGAATAGTGCGCGGCGGGTGGCCATTCTGGAATTCCGCTACTTCATCCGTCGGTGGCCGTTCCTGCCTGTGTTTCGTAAAGAGACCGGCTATCAAGTCGCCGGCGCTGGTCCTGGTCGAGGCACGCTGACGGTGCCCGACGGCTGGGGGGATTCGATCGGCTGCCGAGTCTGCGTCTGATCGTAAAGCCTTTCATGTTAAGTGTTAATGAAAACCGATGTTTGGTCGATTGGATCAAGCGGAAGCAGGAATCCGGGAAAATCGGCGGGGCAGTGCCGATTGCGCAACCGAAGGGGGAATTGGCCGGCCTACTTGTGGTGACGTATCCCAAGACGCGTCTTTCCGATATGGTTCTTGGATCAGTTCGGCGGATTGGCGAGCGACCGCGGCCGCGCTCCAGGTTGTGAAAAGCTGCCAGAACACGATAATATCTTCATGATGAAGCCACGCCGCGCGCTGCGCAACAGGACTATTGATCTCGCCCCCGCTGAGTCGCGAGAGCTTTCCGCACGACTGCTGCGCCTCAACTCCCGGCAATCGGCCACCGCAGTGCTCGGCAGGACGATTTGCCAGGACTTGTTCGAGGTCATACCGCATTTGCCTGACTCGTTCGTCGATCTGCTTATCGCCGATCCGCCCTATAACCTCGACAAAGCGTTCAACGGCAAGTCATTCAAGGCCTGTCCGCCTGAAGACTACGAAGCGTGGCTCGAATCATGGCTTGTCCCTTTGCGGCGGATCTTGAAGCCGACGGCTTCGCTTTATATTTGCGGCGATTGGCGGTCTTCATCGGCCATCCAGAGAGTCGCCCAGCGCCACTTCATCCTGCAAAATCGAATCACTTGGGAACGTGAAAAGGGCCGCGGGGCCTTGACGAACTGGAAGAACTGCGCCGAGGATATCTGGTTCTTGACCGTTTCCCGGCAGTACACCTTCAACGTGGAAGCAGTGAAGGTCAAACGGCGGGTCATCGCGCCCTACAAACATGCCAGCGGAGAGCCCAAGGACTGGGAAGAAACTGCCAACGGAAACTATCGCCTTACCCACCCCTCGAATCTTTGGACGGACATCACCGTCCCTTTCTGGTCCATGCCGGAAAACACCAATCATCCAACGCAAAAACCGGAAAAACTCATCGCGAAGCTGGTGCTCGCCAGTTCCCAGGAAGACGCCGTCGTCTTCGACCCCTTCCTCGGTTCGGGGACTACGTCCGTCGTAGCAAGAAAACTTGGCCGCAGGTTCGTAGGGGTTGAAATCGACGAACACTTTTGCTGCTTGGCGGAAAAACGCCTGGCAATGGCAACTGCCGACACTTCAATCCAAGGATATCGTGACGGCGTGTTCTGGGAGCGAAATACCTTGGCGGAACAGGGCGCGGCACGCAAGAATTCCGCACTTCATCGAAGCCGCTCTCTGTTTGAGGGAGAAGAACCGTGATGAAGAGCAGATTGTTCCATAGCGATCGCTACTTGATCGTACAAACGCAGGTCAAGGACTTTCTCAACAAGCAAGCGGACTTTCTCTCGGGAAGCACGGCCAAAAGCCCCCGTGCCGCAGGCGATGCCATTCAAGAGATTCTCTCCGAACATTTTCCAGCGATCGTAGGCGATGATGTCTGCGCCAAGTATTCCTCGGACTTTGCCCGCCGCGCAATGGCTGATTTGGCATTCGAGGACGCTGCAGGTCTCTACTACGTCGTGGATGTCAAGACCCATCGATTGAGCACCAAGTTCAACATGCCCAACCTGACCTCCGTTGAACGACTAGCACGATTCTACGAAGATGACAGGAACTACTTTGTGCTCCTGATGATCGATTATGACATCGAGGGCATCCGTGCATTGATCGAGAATGTCACCTTTGTTCCCATCGAGTTCCTCGCTTGGGAGTGCCTTACGATTGGCGCGCTTGGTTGGGGCCAAATTCAAATTGCGAATTCGAATCGCATCACGGTAAATCCCGGCTATTCTCGTAAGAAGTGGATGATTGAGTTGTGCGACACGCTGTTGGAATTCTACCCGAAGGAAATAGCAAAGATCGACAAGCGAATCGGCCGTTTTCAGAAGATTCGAGAGCAATGGGAAAAGCGTGCAGAGTCTTAAGCCGCCAGCCAACGCCCGGGGATTCGACCTGTTGCAGCGTTCACGGTCCGACCGTAAAGCCGTTCCTCACCTACCTGCCCCGCCCCGGCGGCCTGTCGATGGCATCCGCCGGGATCGGCTTGCCGTCGTGACGGTTGAACAGATTGCGGTATGTAATACGGGGAGGATGTTTAGGACCGGAACACCGCCAGTATACTGGTCCTAGCCGCCGGTGCAACTTGGCGCGAATCATCCCTTCGGCGGTGGTTTGACCCCACACAGGCTTCTAGTCCAATCCGGATGCAGTAATACAATGGCCAGTGCTGAGAGCAACGCATCGTCTTATCCGCAAGAACAAGAAAGGGAAACGATCATGGAAACGGCAATCGTCTTTCAGGGTGGCGGCGCTGGGCGCGTACGAGGTGGGAGTCGTCCAGCGGTTGTCGCAAGAGAAGTGGTTCCCACCGAACGTTATCGCCGGGGTTTCGATCGGGGCGATCAATGCGGCCCTCATGGCCGGCGGACGTTGTGGTCCCGTCAAGACGCTGGAGCAGGCCTGGCGACGCTTCGCCATGGACCTGCCGCCGGCACTGCCCAGATCCCTGCAGGAGGCGGCCGCCAACTACGGCAACCCGAACTTCTATCTACCGCGATTGGACATTGCGGACTTCTTTTTCTGGACCTACCTCTACGACGTGGCGCCTCTGCGAAGGACCCTGGAAGAACTGGTCGATTTTCCCAAGCTCAACAGTCCGGCGGCGCCGAAGCTGGTTCTCACCGCCGTCGACGTGGAGAGGGGCGAAATCCAATCCTTTTCCAACCGTGACCCGAACCAGCCCATCACGGTCGAGCACATCGTGGCCAGCGGAGCCCTGCCCCCAAGTTTTCCCATGGCAAACCTGAGCGGCAAGAAATACTGGGATGGCGGCGTGTTTTCCAACACGCCCTTGAGCGAGGCCATCGAGGGCTACAGCAGCGACGGCCAGAAACTGCTCATCGTGGTCAACCTCTTTCGCAACGCCGGGCGCATTCCAACGAACCTGCAGGAAGTAGGCTCGCGGTTCATGGAGATCATGTTCTCCAACAAGATCAACGCGGATGTCAAGGTCGCCCGAACCTACAACAACTTTGTCGCTACGATGCGCAAGATCCAAGACTTGTGCCCGGATATCGATGCGAAGCTTCATAACGATCCGGGCTGGATGCATTTGCGACAATACGATGACATTTACCCCATGGTGATCGAGCCAACGGATGATCCCGACCACGTCATGCAAGGCGGCCACAACTTCGCGCGGGACATTCTGGAAAAGCGCATGAAAATGGGCTTTAGGGATACGGATCGGCTGCTCGCCCAGGACCAAGGCTACGAAGGGATGCGATAAGTTGTCGATTCAGGAGTTCGTCAGTTTGATCGTCACCCGATAGAATATGGATCCAATCCGGCGGAAGGCGGCCCTGGCCAGTGCAGCCGGATTCACCATCCGGCAAGTGGGAGGTGGGCTAGGATACTGCAGGTCGAAGTGGCGCTGCCCAAATAGGCCATCGCGCGAATGCCATCCACCAGCCTCTTCAGCTACCTGCGCCCGGCGGCCTGTCGATGGCATCCGCCGGGATCGGCTTGCCGTCGTGACGGTTAAACAGATTGCGGAGCGTCTCGGCGTCGATGTCCGTGGAAAGGAACCGCACTGAGCCGTCGCAAAACGCCGCGTTGAAGCCGCCTGGAAACAAACCGCCCAGCCCGGCCGCCGGATTCTTTTCGTCATACTCGAAGTCGTCGGGCTTCGTCCAGGGCACGGCCTTGGCGTCGCTGGCCTCGACCACCATGATCGTGTTGGACATGCCATCCGTAATTTCAGCCAAGGAAATTGCCTTTTTGCCGGGAAACGCCGTGTCCTTGCCGCGAACGGTCAAGTAGTTGGTCATCCCCAGTTTCGTGCGGCTGGCTGGGCTGCGGTAAATCATAATGACCGTGTCGGCCAACTTCTTGTTGTGCTCGCTGTCCCAGGGTTCGTCCAGGTGGAACTGCTCGTAAAGCACTGCTGGTCGAGATAAGGCAGGATCGCCACTCGCCAACTCAGCAGCGGCTTGCCGGTCTTCTTGTCGGCAAGGTAGGCTTGCGGAAACGTGCCCCAGACCGCCGCGTACGTGTGCATGGCAAGGACAATATGGCTCAGGTTGTTCGCCGACTGGGCGCGGCGGGCCGACTCGCGGGCCGAAGATACTGCGGGCAACAACAAGCCGACCGCAAACGGCGCCGCCGAGCCAAGACTGCTCCCCGGCACGGTCCCGCGGCTGGCTACCTCAATGCCGCTGGCCGTCCGCCGCAACACGGTGACGCCGGGCCGCAGGTGCTTGTAAATCGTCGGCGCCGAGGGAATGATCGACACATTCAGGTCGATCCCCTCCCGCGCCAATTCCCTGCTGGCCATCTGGACGCCCATGCACATCATGGGGTACAGGTAGTCCAGCAGGCTTCGCGCGTCGAAATACCAGAGACCGATGGGGCCTTCACCGCTCTTCAGCGCGTCAGCCACCTCGGGCGCTGCGGCCAGCGACTTGAAATCGGCCCTGCGTGACAGATAGGCCTTGATCTGCTGCGGGAAGGTAGCCAGGATCAGTTGGCTGCGGGTGAGGCACCAGGCCGGCGCAATGGGGAAGTCGTTGGCCGACAGGAAGTAAACGTCCTCCTCCGCAAATCGCAGGTGCTCGATCCGCGAGGCCGGCCGGGTGACTTGCCCACGGGCCGCTGCCGCCTCGTCCGCCCGCTCCACCTCTTCGGCCGTTTTGCGGCCCGCCGTCTTCTTGCGCGACGGCTCGTTGCCCTGCGCGAGCGCCGCTTTGGCCAGGGCCAGGAGTTTGGCGTGGGCCGCCGACAAACGCTCGAAGTCCTTGACCTGGACCACGACCGTGAGTCCCGACAAGATCAGCCCGCCCTCGTCCGAGGAATTATAGGCACACCACACGTCGCCCAACGAGGCGATAACGTCCTTGCGGAGATCGACTCCCAACTGCTCGCGAAGTTTCTCCAGGTTCTGGTTGATCTCCTGCGCCGCCTGGGGTTGAATCCTGTCGGCGGCGGCCAGAAGCGTGTCCGTCAGCCGGGCAAGATCCAAGCGGCCCGCTGCGGCGAGATTGGCGCCGCGGGGAATCGCGGCCAGATCCTGGGGGCCGAGCGGCTTGGCGGCGGCGATGCTGAAGATGCCGGCCGGCTTGCCTTCGATGCCCACGAGCGTCCGGCTCACGAATCCCTCGCCTTCCAGACCGCTCACCGCAGCCAACGACGTGACGTTGCCCAGGCCCGCCGCGTCGATCATCGTGCGGACCTGCGGCCCGCCCATGGGGGCAAACTGCTGAACGCCCTTTTTGACGTTGAGATACGTCAGCGTCGAGGGCCGCTCGACCGGCAACTGCTTGCGGAGGGCCGTCAGCCAAGCGGGCGGCGAGCCGTGCGCCCTTTGGAGGATGCCTTCCAGCGAACCATCGCCAACTCCGGCCACGAAGTACTTGCCCTTGATGCCCCAAGCGATTACCGTCGCGCCGGGCCCAATCTTGAACTGATAGCAGGAGACTCCGCCAATCTCAACCTTCTCTGCGGGCCGAGGCAGGGCCGCCTGATACTTTTCCAGATCAGCCTTCAACTCCGCCGCGTCCTTGCCCACATTGATTACCAGGCCGCCATGAACGTCGGGACCTGCGGGCGTGATGCCAACCGACGACACGAACGCTGCCGTGGGCCGCATAAGCGCCATCTTGCCCCATCGGATTGCATCGCGGGCCATTGCCGCCTGCTGCTGCGGCGTGTTCTCCCCGATCTTGGCAAGGACCACTCGTTCGACCTCGCTGAAGAGTTGCTGGATCTCCGGCTCGGCCAGGAACTGTTCGGTCTGGTTCTTGCTCTTGGCGTCCGGCGTGTCCATGCCCGCCCAGCTTGTATAGGCGAGGCACTCTTCGGGGGCGATGCGGGCCAGCATCGGGTCTTCGGGCAACGGCGGTACCCCGAGGGGCAATCCAACACCACCACCCATCAGCAGCATCGTGAGAAGTGGAAATACGGCGGATACCGGCACGACTGTGAGCATCATGATATTTCTCCTTACGGACGGGGAAGATGTTTAGGACCGGAACACCGCCAGTATACTCGTCCCCGCCGCAGGTGCAACTTGGCGCGAAACAGGCCTGCGTCGTCCATGCCGACCATGCGTACATTCTGCCCAACGGTCCCCGCGGCTTTAGCTCGCATTTCTCACCAGGTTGAAGGGTGCGTGAAGCGAACCGCTGAGCACATGGTGCGTTACGCACGGAGTCGAACCCTTGGAAACACGTGCCACGGTTCTGGACCGGTTCGCGTAACGCACCATGGAGCAAGGGCTTCCGTGCTGCACCCACCCTAGAGCTTCTTCAGGCCAATCGCCCGAAACAGGCCCTGTTCGGCTGGTCCGGAGGCGCGGAACCCGACGCTTCCGCCGCGGAGGTCCACGCCGGCCCGGCTATAAACCTGTTGGCCGTCCAGGAAGACCTCGACCGTCCCCTGCCGGCACTCGACCGCGATCTGGTGCGGTTCGCCCTTGTGGATCACCTTGGGCAACGTCACGGGCTCGGCGATCTCCCATTGGCCGCCCGTGCGTCGGTGCGGCCGCAAGGTGTTCGGCCGGGTCTTGAACTCCGGGGCGTTGAAGGCGCTGTCGGCCGTCTGGAGTTGGAACATCAGGCAGTTGTCTTCGTCCTTTGCCCGAACGATCCAGCCGGCGATCCCCTGGCCTTCCTTGGGAATAGTCAGCTCGAATTCGAAGCGATAGTCGCCGTAGCCCTCGCCGTCGATCAGCCCGGTGTCCCCGGCGGAAACGAGAAGCCCCTGGGGCGTGAAGTTCCAGCCCGCATTGCTCGACCAGATTTCCGGCCGTTTTTCCAGGTTCTCGCCGAAGATCGGCGCCGTCTGCTCGTTTTCCGTTTCTTTCGCCCTGGCCGCCAACTTGGCGAGGTCCGAGCCCAGCGAGGACGCAGGCACGACGACGAGATCGAACATGAAAGGCAGACGCCGCGGCTTCATGCTGCTCCCGGCCATTTCGCTCATCGTCCACGACCGACTTGAACGCGGGCGTGCCGTGCCGCGATGCAACGATTCCAGGCCACGTCCGCAGGAAGACCGGCCGCCCGGATTGGACGGCCTGGGCAATCTGTGATTCGGTAGCATCGATGCCGGGCAGGGCGACCGTCACGAGTTGCCCGTCGCCGCCCACGGGGAAACTCAGGCTGGCGGCTCGCATCCAGCGTCGCCAGCAGGACCGGCCGCCCGCCGGTCTTCACGGGCGTGGCGAAGAGGAGGTCCGGGCCGGCAAGCACGGCCACGTCCTTCACCCGCGAGACTTTTCCCGCATGCGACCTGCACCTTCTGGAACTTCCGGCCTTCCAGGGCGAGCGCGTTCTGGAAATCGACCGTGAGCTTGTCGCCGGCCTTGAATTCGCGCTCGATCCGCAGATAGCCAGTCCTCGGCGGGAGCCGGCACCGGATCGCCCGAACCGGCGATGACCTTCACATTGGAAGCCCACTCGGGCACCCGCACCCAAGAGCGTACCGCGGGCTCGCGGCCTTGTCCCGCGGCGCCAATTCAATCTCCATGCGGGTGCGGCCTTGCAGGTAGTCGGACTTGCTGCGGACCGAAACCGACCACTCCTGCCCGGCCGCCTTGACCGGCGCGGTGAAGCTATAGGGGAAATTGACGAAGACGCCCCGCTCGCTGCCGGCGGCCAGGTAGCCTCTTGAGGAAGTGCAGTCCCAGCGGCCCATGGAAACTGCAGCAGAACGGCCATTCTTCGATCTTCTCGATGGCAGCGACGGGCCCGGCCGCGTCGCCGTCGAGGTGGGCCATGCCGTAGCCGCCGTTGGGGCACTGGTTCGTCGCGTACTGGTTCTGCAGCAGCCGCTCGGCGACATCGAGGTAGCGCGTCTGACCGGTGAACCGCCAGAGGTCCAGGCTGAACCGCAGCCAATCCGACTCGCTGCACCCCTCGTCGCCGGGGAAGGAGACGTACCAGTGTTCGCCGACGCCGCCCAGCGGCCAGACGAAACCTCCCTTCACGGCGGCGTCCCACTTGGCCGCGGCCCGGTCCAGGTAGGTGCGGTTGGCGGTGATCTCGTACAGGTCCAGGATGCCGCGCCATGCGCAGAGGTTGCCGTGGCTGTGGTCGATCGGCAGGCAGTCGAACTTCGTGAAGAACTCGGCCATCCGCTCCGCCTGCTTCAGATAGCGGTCGTCGTTGGTCGCGCGGTAGAGCATCGCCAGGCCCTCGATGGCCGGAAAATAGCAGCAGGTATAACCGTCGCCGCCGGTGCCGCTGGAGCGATAGTCGGCCTCGCGAGCGGGCGAGCACAACTGGTCGGCCGAGTGCACGTAGAAATCGCCCAGCCGCCGGGCGGAGGCCAGCAGTTCCGCGTCGTGGAATTGCCGGGCCGCGGTCACCAGGCCGACCAGCAGCCGGGCATTGCCCCACAGCATGGGAATCGGCGGCGCGTTCCTCGGCAGCGGCTTATTGAGGTCCACGGCAACGCCGAAATGGCCGTCCGGCTTCTGAAAACGGGCGATCGTTTTCAGCAGCGGGACCAGGGTCGGCGGCGAGAGCTGGCCCGCCGGGCTGGTCAAACTGGCCAGTTCCAGGAAGCGGCCGGAGACGTCGCCGCTGTAGTTGGTGAAGATCCGGTTGACCTCGAAGGAGACGTCGGCCCGCAGCCACGGTTCCGTATAGGGGGGCTTGGCCAGCCGGGCCACGCCGCGCTGGAGGGCCTCGCCCAACGGCCCCGAGAGAGTTACGTCGCGGGCCGGGGGCAACGTGACCGCCGGCCACGAGGCAGCCGGTCCAGCCGCAAGGGCAGGGGAGACCTGGAAGAGGAAAACAGCAGCAATGATCAAGTTTTTGAGTGATGACATCATGTCCAATAGCATAGTTGGGGATAGATCGTTGTCAACTGGGCAGGATGGGACTCGTCGCGTAGCGACGCTATGATGGTAGCCGTGGGTTTCAACCCACGGTCAACGGCCCCCCAAACCTCTCCTGCGTCGCGTAGCGACGCCTGATTGTTCAATCGTCGCTACGCGACGACCGTGTTTGCTTCTATTGCCAACCGTGGGTTAAAACCCACGGCTACCCTCGTATCGTCGCTACGCGACGGAGGCTTGCGAATATGGAGCCTTATTTTTCGTTCGATCCCGCGTCAAACGTTTAGTCGCCGAAACGCCTCGCCGCAGGCGCAATAGTTCTCCGCCGACATGCCCATTACACCGTATTCCTCGACGTAGCCGATGAAGCCTCCGTCGGGCGTCGCCAGGTGGTCGAACAGACGCTGCGCCTCGGCGTGGATGTCCGCCGGCGTGCCGCTGATCGAGACGGTCTGGTAACTGATCGGCATCATGAAACATTGCCGGCCGCGCAACCGCCGGCCAACCTCGGCGATGTCGTTCACGTTCGGCTGGGAAATGTTGAGCACGTCCGCGCCGATCTCGCGAAAGTCCTCCATGATCGCCAGGAACTCGCCGCAGCAGTGATACCACGTGTGCAGTCCCAGGGCGTGCGCCAGGGCGAACTGCCGGGCGTAGCGCGGCTTGAAAAGCTCCCGCCACATCGCCGGCGAGATGATCATGCCCGCCTGCGTCCCCCAGTCGTCGGCAAAGTGAATTCCGTGGAAGCCGTGCCGTGCCGCCATCCGCATCAGATCGCACTCGAACTCGGCAATGCGGTCCATGAGCAGGGCGAAGCCGGCCGGCTCCAGCAGGAAATCCTGCATGGCGTTTTCAAAACCGCGGAGCAGGGTATAGACGGTGAACCCGCTCAGATCGAAGCTGGCGAGCCGGTAACGGTCGCCGCAGGTCTCGAAGAAGGCCGGCGCCGCCGACATCCGTTCCTCCTCGCGCAACGCCGGCACGCGAATTTCCGTTGCGGACGGCAGGTCGTGGTAGAAGGGCTCGACCGGATGGCCCATCGTGCCGTCGCCGGATTTCTCCAAGCGGTAGCCCCATTCATTCACCGACCAATCCCAGGCGTTCACCGAACCGTGGCCCGGAACGCCGAGCGCAAGGTGGTAAAGCATCACGTCGCCGTCGGTCTGGTCGCGGTTCCAGAAGACGACCGGCACCCGGCCCGGCCGGCGAAACTCGATGGCCCGCTGGACACATTCTTTGCGTTGCATTGTCATGGCCTCACTCACTATGTCCAACCTGCGAACGAGTCTGGCCGATCGGCGCCGCCGCCCCGGGCCGCGTCGCTGACCCGCGTGACAGGCGTCCGCAGGCGTTCAGGCCGCAGCCAGCACGGACTGCAGATGTTTCAGGCTGTCGGCCGCCTGAGATTCCGAGCCGCATTCCGCCGACAACACGCCGCGATAATTCACGCTGCGGAGGATCGTCACGATCCGTCGCCAATCGATCACTCCCGAGCCGCACGCGCAGCCCACGGCGGTGCCTTCCACTTTGCCGCGCTCGGCATCGCTTTGGGCGATCGAAATGTCCTTGGCGTGCACGTGAACCACCTTCTCTTTCACGGCCTCCAGAAAATGATAGGGATCTTCGCCGGCCAGGTAAGAGTTGCCCGTGTCGAAATTCACTTTCAGCCACGGCGAATCGAAAAGCCCCAAGATCCGCAACATGGTCTGTGCGTGGGCCGTGTAAGGACCGTGGGGCTCAACGCCCAGGCAGACGCCGTTGTCGGCGCAGCACTCCAGGATCGGGCGAAGGTTCATCTTGATCACGGCAAAGGCATCCTCGACCCCCATCCACGCCGGCGGGTGCATCGTCTCGCAGATTTGCACGACGGGCGGAGTGTCGAACAGCCCGCGATCGGCCAGGGCACGGGCGTACATGATGCCTTTGCGAGCGTACTCGACGCCGATCCGCGTATCCAGCAGGTCGGAGTGGGAGCTGACCCCGGAGATCTTCAATTGGTGCTGTTGGCAGAAGTCCTTGAAGTACTGCGGGTCCATGTCGAGCGAACGGATATGGCAGTAGCCCGCGTTGCTCAGCAGGCAAGTACCCATCAGAAAGCAGGGCTCAATGTAGCGGTAGCCCAACTCAGCCGCGCGCTGCCCGCCGTACTCGAACGATTTATCCGCGTGGCGGACGAATTCCAGGTTGATGCCGATTTGCATGTCGGTCATGGTTTCTCCAAATTTGAGAGATCGGTCAAGAAAATATCGAGTCTCGTGCAATACGAGAATTCTGGTCCCGCGCAACGCCCCCGATCCTAACGAGGACGCCGATCGCTGTCAAGAATCCGCCGCAGCGTCGGGCCCTTGTTTTCGAACCAAACGGGACTTCGAAGAAATTGGAATTGGAGACTTCGGGAATTCGTGCTAGAACGGTGTGCGTGCGTTATGAATGACGCCGCCGAAGGAAAACGGATTTTTCCTAACCCCACTCCATGGAGGGAGTTTCCATGCGTCCCGCCGCACGGTTCTTAATCTCGTTCGTTCTTCTTTGTCCCGCTCTCGGACATGCCGCCGGAACGGCCTTGACCGACAATTTCAATGTTATCGCCCCCAATGTGGCGATCGCCGAGGCCGTGGCCAAACAGGCGGAGGTCTTTCGCAAGCAAGCGGCATTGGAGTGGCTGGGCAAGGAATTGCCTAGCGGCAAAGGCCCGGCGATGATCACGGTGATCATTTCGGCGAACGAAGACGACGGTCTGACTTGGCCAATCGATACGCCGAAACGAAAATTCCATCACATTTGGCTGACCACTTCCGTGGATCGCGCCGTCGGCGCGACGCTGCATCACGAGGTTGTGCATGCCGTCATCGATACGTTCACTTACCCCAACTTGCTCCCTGCTTGGGCAAACGAGGGAATTGCCAGCCAGGCCGATGACGCGGGACGAAAGGAATCACGACGGCAGATCGCGGCCGGTTGGGCGAACGACGGCCGCTGGCCTCAACTCCAGACGCTGTTCCAGGCATCGCGGATTGGCCATACGGATCGCGAGGGCTACGCCGCGGCCGCCTCCGTTGCCCAATTCCTGGCAGGCCTTGGGGAAAAACCGAAGGTCATCGAATTTGCCCGGGCCGGTCAACAGAACGGCTGGGACCATGCCGCCCACGATTGTTACGGTGTCCGCGACCTGGCCGAACTTCAAGCCCAGTGGCAGAAGTGGGTCAGCAACAGGAGCGTACAGGACACTTCCCAAGCCTCTGCACGCTCGACGTCAGGCTCCGCTACGGCGAACTGAATCGAATTTCGGGCAACAACGCCGTTCGGGGCATGGTTACTGGGCCACGGTATACAATATGCCCGTCGCTGGGTCTTGCCAGATCCCGGTGGTCGTCGTGCTGAGCGGATTTCGCCCCACGGGAGCAATGATGATCTCTTGGGTGTAGTTTTGCGGGCCAATGAACCACGAAATGGGCCCCTCGCCCGAGATCTGAGTTGTAACGGTTCCGACAGGGACCGGGAGGGACCGCGTCTCATTCGCTAGCACCGTAATCAAGTCCGTGCCATTGACGACGACCCTTTGATCCGAGTTCATCCTGTTGACAATCTTCAGCCGACCCGAACGCTGCACGTTTGACGCGGGCGTGTCACTGTCCTTGGACCCATACGCCTGTAGCGTTGCTACATTGCCTACGTCACGAACCCAGTTTACGACCTCTTTAGTGAGCGATGCCTGTTCATAGGTACGATCTTCGAGCGTCTTGACGCGCTTCTCGAACTCTGCCAATGTCTTCTGTTGAGCCTCACTGGAAGATGGCCCATTCTCGACGGCGGCAACCTTCTTTCGAAGATCGTCGAAATCTGTCTTGCTAGCCCAACCCTTGGCAGCTTCATCCAAGTCGCGGTGGGTCACCATCTCCTTGAGAATGTCCTTAAGATCCTCCTTCGTCAGGGAATTCTTTCCTGCCGGCGGATTTGCTGCCGGCGAATTTGCTTCGGGATTCTTCCCTGCCGACTGATTCGTTACGGAATCGTTCCCCGCCGGCTGATTCGTAACGGGATTGTTGGCTACCGCTTTATAGACGACGAAGCCCAGAAGCGCCAGCACTGCCAGGCCGAGCATACCACCGATCACGTCTCGCACAGTCATCGCACACCTCCGGAAAGTCCATCTGGTTCCCCCCTCCTTTGGGCGATTCGCCACGGCATCCGTTCTGCGACGTTGCTGAAACTGGGCGCAGTACCTCTACTGGTCCAATAAATGTTTATAGTAATGCAGGTTCTGAAAATAGCAAGTAGGTCAATTCTAAGATTCCTGCCGTTTCTGCGGATTCTTACTCCTCCTGTTGCCGCAGCCGGGCCAAGACGCTGAAATCTTCCAGCGTAGTCGTATCGCCGACCGTCTCCCGGCCGGCGGCCACGTCGCGGAGCAAACGCCGCATGATCTTGCCGCTGCGGGTCTTCGGCAGCGATGTCGTGAAGCGGATGTCGTCCGGCACGGCCAGGGAGCCGATCTCCTTGCGGACGTGGTCCTTGAGTTGCTGCCGCAACTCCTCGCTGGGCTCGTATCCGCCGGCCAGCGTGACGAAGACCGCCACGGCCTCGCCCTTCAATTCGTGCGGCCGGCCAACCGCGGCGGCCTCCGCCACGGCCTCGTGGCTCACCAGGGCACTCTCGATCTCGATCGTGCTCAGGCGATGGCCGGAAACGTTCAGCACGTCGTCGATTCGGCCCATGATCCAGTAGTAGCCGTCTTCGTCGCGACGGGCGTTGTCGCCGCAAAGATAGCTGTGCGGCACCTCGGTCCAGTATTGCAGCTTGTAGCGCTCGTCGTCGCCCCAGATCCCTCGCAACATGCCTGGCCAGGGCTTCGCAATCACCAGCCAGCCGCCGTTGCCCGTGCCCACCGGCTTGCGGTCCTCGCCCACGATCTCGGGAAACACGCCGGGCAGCGGCCGCGTGCAACTGCCGGGCTTGGTAGTCGTAACGCCGGGAAGCGGGCTCATCATGATGCCGCCGGTCTCCGTCTGCCACCAGGTATCGACGATCGGGCAGCGGCCGCCGCCGATCTTCTCGTGGTACCACATCCAGGCCTCGGGATTGATGCCTTCGCCCACGCTGCCCAATAGCCGCAGACTCGAGAGGTCATATTTCTCGACCCAAGGATCGCCCCACTTGATGAACGTACGAATGGCGGTCGGGGCCGTATAGAGGATGTTAATACGGTGTTTCTCGATCATCTGCCACCAGCGGCCGCAGTCCGGCGCGTCGGGGGCCCCTTCATAAATAAAGACCGTCGCCCCGGCCGACAACGGACCGTAGACCACGTAGGAATGGCCCGTGATCCAACCCATGTCGGCCGTACACCAATAAATGTCGTCGTCGCGAACGTCGAAGACCCACTCGGTCGTCTTCTTGGCGAAGAGGTTATAGCCGGCCGTGGTGTGCAGGATGCCCTTGGGCTTTCCGGTCGAACCGCTGGTATACAGGATGAACAGCGGCGTCTCGCTGTCGAGCGGTTCGGCCGCACAGTCGTCGCTAACTGCCTCGATTAACTCGTGCCACCAGAAATCGCGGCCGGGGGTCATCGTCACGGCGTTGCCGGTACGGCGGAGCACGACGCACTTCTCGACGGTCGACGACTTTTGCAAGGCGACGTCGACGTTTTCTTTCAACGGCAACTGCTTGCCGCGGCGCCAGCCGCCGTCCGCGGTGAGGATCACCTTGGCCGAGGCGTTGTTGTTCCGCTCGGCGATTGCCTCGGCGGAGAAGCCGCCAAAAATGACGCAGTGGATCGCGCCGAGGCGCGCCACAGCCAGCATGGCAATCGCCAGTTCCGGCACCAGCGGCATATAGATCGAAACCACGTCGCCTCGACCGACGCCAAGCTTCTTCAGTACGTTGGCGAACCGGCAGACCTCGTCGTGCAGCATCTGGTAGGTCAGCACGCGCGTATCGCCGGGCTCACCCTCCCAGATCAGGGCCGCTTTGTTCCGCCGCGGCGTTTGCAGATGGATATCGAGGCAGTTATAGGAGACGTTCGTCTTCCCACCGACAAACCACTTGGCCAGCGGTTCGTCCCACTGGAGCACTGTTTTGAACGGCTCGAACCAGTGCAACTCAGCGGCCATGCGTCCCCAAAATCGCTCCAGGTCTTCGGCTGCTTCGCAGCAGAGGTTTTCGTACTGCGTCATGGAGCCGATTCGGGCCTTGGCCGCAAAATCGCCCGGCGGCGGGAACAGCCGCTCTTCTTTCATTACGTTGTCGATCTGGCCCGAACCTTGTAACGACATGAACGATCCCCTCCGGAAGACGTAAAAGTAGGAAGCGAAAAATCCCAGTGAAAGCTGACAGTATACTTTGCGGGAAATTTCGGGCATGGTCAAGGGGGCAACAATAGCCGGTCACACGATCGAGCGGTAATAATCGATCGATCGCCGTAGGCCTTCGTCGAAATGGACCACGGGTTCATAGCCGAGACACTTTCGCGCCTGGGTGATGTCGGCCAGGCTTTCGCGAACGTCACCCACCCGGGCCGGCTCATGTCGTGGTTGGATGCTCGTGCCTAGAAGCTGATTGAGCAGACCGATCAGCTTGAGCAGATCGGTCGCACGTCCTTCGGCCACGTTGAAGGTGCGGCCGGCCACGCCGGGGGCATCAGCCGCCAGAAGATTGGCTTGCACCACATTGGCCACGAAGACGAAATCTCGCGATTGCCGGCCATCGCCGAAGACGACCGGCTGCCGGCCGGAGAGCATGGCCGTAATGAAAAGCGGAATCACCGCCGAGTAGGGGCTGGCAGGATCCTGTCGCGGTCCAAAGACATTGAAGTATCGCAAGGCGACGGTTTCCAGCTTGAAGGCCGCTGAGAAGGCGTGGCAGTAGTACTCCGAGGCCAGTTTGGCCGCCGCATAAGGCGACAGCGGATCAACAAGATCGGTCTCTCGCTTGGAACTCAGAGGCTGATCCCCGTATGCGGCTGCCGAGGCCGCAAAAACCACCCGCCGCACCCCCAACCGCCGCGCGGCATCCAGGATATTCACCGTGCCCGTACAGCAGGCGGCGTGGCTGTCCAATGGGCGGTCGATGCTCCATTGGACAGAGGCCAGGGCAGCCTCGTGAAAGATGCAATCGACCCCCGCGGCCGCCCGGTCCACGGTGGCAGCGTCGATGATATTGCCCTCGATCAGTTCGATGCGGTCGCGAAAGGCGGCCAAGTTCGCCAAATTGCCCGTACTGAGGTTATCGAGCACGCGGACGCGGTCGCCACGCTGGACGAGGGCGTCCGCGATATGAGAACCGATGAATCCGGCCCCGCCGGTTACGAGGAATGTTCGCATGGAAGTGTCTCCCGTTTGGAAAAGAGCCAATTCTAACAAATAGGACACGAGAAGGATATAATTTGATCAAACGTCTTTCACGCACAACGCGAAATTGGAGAAGCAGTGCCCATGTCCGAAGCCAGAATTCCTCCAGATAGTTGGCCCAGCCCACACGGTAATCCGCAATATCCTCCCCAGTCAATCCCGCCCTTCGGACCCGATCCACGCAACGAGCCCCATAGCAGTGGGGTTCGCCTCGGTTGGGCCATTTGGGTACTCCTGATTCTGCTGTTGATGGTGCTGCTGACACAGATTGTGCTGTACTATGTCGAACAGATCCAATACGCCGCCACGCGGGGCAAGGAACGGGCCGAAGCCGAAGTCGCCCGGCAATTGCTCGATGAAGGCCGCGGGGCCACGATTGGGCAGTACCGTACCGTGGTCAAGGCCGTCCAATCCTCCGTCGTGGGCGTAAAGGCCTCGCGCAGCCTCGACGGACAGGACAACGACGAACTTTCGTCCTTCCTCTTCGGTCCCGGACGCGGATTGCGCGAGCAGGACCAGGGTTCCGGCGTAATCGTCGACGCCGAGGGCTACATCATCACGAATTACCACGTCGTCGACCGGGCCTCGGACGTCAATGTCGAATTGAGCGACGGCAGCAAGCATCGGGCCCAGGTCGTCGGCATCGATCCGGCCAGCGATTTGGCCGTCTTGAAAATCGGCGCCGCGAACTTGACCGCTGCCCCGTGGGGCAAGAGCTCCGATCTGGAAGTGGGCGATCCGGTCCTGGCGATCGGCAATCCGTTTGGCCTGGCCCGCACAGTCACGGCCGGGATCTTGAGCGCCACCGGGCGGCACGAGGTCGTGGAGAACGTCAATTACCAGGACTTCCTGCAGACCGACGCTGCTGTGAATCCGGGCAACAGCGGCGGTCCCTTGGTGAATATGAAAGGCCAGATTGTCGGCATCAACACGGCAATCGTCGGTCCGACCTACCAGGGCATCAGTTTCGCCATTCCCAGCGACATGGTGCACCAGGTCTACGACCAGTTGATCAAATCGGGCAAGGTCGCCCGCGGTTGGCTAGGAGTCTCGATGAAGCAGCTTACGCCCGAAGAGTCGGAGAAGCTCGGCGTGAGCGGAGCGTTCGTATCCGGCGTACTTCGCGATTCGCCCGCGGCCGCGGCCGGCATCCAGCCCGGCGACATCATCACCAAGTGGAATAAGAAGCTCGTGAGCGGCCCAGCCGAGTTGGGTCTGCAGGTGGCGTGGACGAAGATCGGCGAGAAGGCCAGCGTGACGGTTTATCGTGACGGAAAGACAATGGAGTTCACCGTCACCGTCGGCCAGCGGCCGGAGAGGCTGCGCTGAAATCTAGAAATCATACCACACGCCAGCCCCGATAAACTGCTGATAGACGTTGTAGAATTGCCGCTGAAAACTGTAGCCGTCGAAGTACTCGAGGCCCGCGCGAAGCGTATGACCGGTGGGGCCGCGCCACTGCCAGCCGGCTTCGAAGGTAATGTTTCCGCTGTAGTTCAAGTCCTCTTCGATCTTCGAGTTGACGGCCGCGAACGGCGAACCGTAGAACCCGTTCGGCTGCGCGGGACTGTAGTCGATGCCGAACTGAAATTCCCACGGCTGCGCGCCACCGTTCTCGTAAAAGGCGAAGTTCGCCTCGCCATAGAACCGCAAGTCGCAGATCGGACGATAGGCCACGCCGAAGACCAGTTGCTCGCGAATGTAGGGCAGCCGCATGACGCCGGGATGGGACTCAATGTAGAGATCGCCCAGGTGCGAGCTGAGATGATAATAACCGAACTTGAATTCCCACGGCCCCTCGCGATGCGTGAGCGGAAAGCCAATGCGGAAATCGGTCGACACCATGCTGCGGGTGCTGTCTAAACGCGGCAGCGCGACGCCGTCGACATCGAGTTGCCAGCCTTCCGGCCAGGCAGGGTCCTGCGTGCCGAAGCGGAGGATGCCGACGTGACCGCCGAGACTGGCGTCCCAGGTCCAGCCGATCTTCTTGTCGTAATACAATTGGCTGCCGAGACGGCCTTCTTCATTGCCGGCCAGATAGTTCTTGAACATCAGCCCATCGGGCAGGAGTTGCCAAGTCCAAGGCGCCGCGGGCACGCAGTACGCTGGGTCGGCGGCCGCTTGTGGAAACTGTGGATTGGGCAGGGAAATGGCGCCCGCGGGCGGGGCGATGCCGGGTGCAGATCCTTCGAACGACGGTTGCGGACACGGATCAATCACCGGTTGCGGCTTCGGGACGTACGGACCCGGCATGACGGATTCCGGTTGGGACGCCGCCGTATTGCGATTGTCCAGTACCGTGAGCGGCATCGCCTCGGGCTGCGCATAAGCCGGCGTCGTCGGGACAGCCCAACTGAGCCAGCCCAAGAGCACGGTTCCAATGATTCCACGTTCCAAACGACTGGCCATTCGCGCCTAGTATCCCTTCGGGGGCGAAAGTCTACCGAGAGTCATGCTTCGGGATCAAGATCGATGCCGGATCTTGCCGGATTACGGGGCTAAGTGATAATTCGTAACCCATTGTCATACAACGAGTTATGTGATCGCACTCGTTGCGACTTCTTTCCTTGGCCTTGATTTCTTTCCTACCGGATTGGGGTAAAATGCCTTTGTGAAACGCAGGCAGGACGCAACCCTTTCAGCAATCAGGAGTCAAACCATGGTGCTTCTCGAATTCAGCATGTTTCCCCTCGACAAAGGGGAGAGTTTGAGTCAATATGTGGCTCGTAGCATCGATATTATCGATCGAAGCGGACTTGCCTATCAGACCCACGCCATGGGCACGGTCTTGGAAGGCGAGATCGACCAGGTCCTGGATGTCGTTCGCCGTTGCTACGAAGCCATGGCAGCCGATTGCAACCGCATCGAATGTTCCATCAAAATCGACTCGCGTAAGGGAAGATCGGGCCGTCTACAATCGAAGGTCGCCAGCGTGGAAGAGAAACTCGGCCGGCCGATCAAGAAGTGACCCGGGCACCATGTCGGGCACCATGTACTCATGGTCGTGGTCGGCGGGCTATAATTGAAGCGGTGAATATGCGCCCGACAGCGACATTATCCGTAAGCTCCCAGTGGGTAGGCTTCAACTCCCCGCCGACCCGGGCACCATGTACCCATGGTCGACGGTGGAACAATGATTGACCGGCTATGCCCGACACCGACCTGATCCGCAAGCTTCGCGCGGCATTGAGGCCCGAGAATGTTCTCTCGGCGCCTTCGGAGTTGGTCGTCTACGATTGCGACGCATTCACCGTCGAGCGCCGCATGCCTCGGGCCGTGGTCTTTCCGCGTTCCACCGAACACGTGGCCGAAGTCGTGCGGATTTGCGCGGATTATGATTGCCCCGTCGTTGCTCGCGGGGCCGGCACCGGGCTGGCCGGCGGTTGCACGCCGCCGCCCAACGGCGTGGTGATCATGCTCACACGGATGAACAAGATCCTGGAAATCCGGCTTCGCGATGCCTTGGCCCTAGTCGAGCCGGGTGTACTCAACCTGCAACTCACGGGTGCGCTGGCGGGGACCGGCTACCACTTCGCGCCCGACCCGTCAAGCCAGGGCACGGCAACCATCGGCGGCAATGTGGCCACCAACGCCGGCGGTCCGCACACGCTGAAATATGGCGTGACCGTCAACCACGTCGCCGGGTTGGAAGTCGTACTGGGCGATGGCTCGATCGTGCAGTTCGGACCGGTAGAGGATCCGGCCGTGCTGGACCTTGCCCGATTGGTCTGCGGAAGCGAGGGGACGCTGGCGATCGTGACCAAGATTTGGTGCCGGCTGACAAGGATCCCTCAGGCCTGCCGTACGATCCGCGCCACGTTTGCCTCGATCGACGACGCCTCGCAGGCCGTCAGCCAGATCATCGCCGCGGGAATCGTCCCGGCCGCGCTGGAACTCATGGATCGCGGGATCCTCGACGCCGTCGAAGCGGCCTTTGCCCTGGGCGTGCCGAAGGAAGCGGCCGCGGTGCTTGTGATCGAGATTGACGGACCCGAGGCGGGCCTCGATCCACTGCTGGAACAGGTCATCGCTATTTGCCGTAATTGGAAACCGGGCGAGATCCTGCAAGCCAAGACGCCGGCCGAGCGGGAGTTGCTCTGGAAATGCCGTAAGATGGCCGTTGGCTCGTTGGGGCGGCTCAGCCCGAGTTACGTGCTCCAGGATGGCGTTGTGCCGCGGACCCGCCTGCCGCACGTTTTCCGCCGTATTGCGGAGATTTCGGCCAAGTATCAGGTCCGCATCGTCAACGTGGCCCATGCCGGCGACGGCAACGTCCATCCCATCCTGCTGTTGGATGAACGCGATCGCGACCTCACTGCCCGGCCCAGGCGGCCAGTCGCGAAGTGCTCGAAGAGTGTATCTCCTGCGGCGGCAGCATCACGGCCGAACACGGCGTGGGGCTTGAGAAGATCGACTTGATGGAAAAACTCTTTACGCCAGCCGATTTGCGAGCCATGTACCGCGTTCGCCAGGCCTTCGATCCGGCCAGCCGGCTGAATCCGGGCAAGAAGTTTCGAGTGCCTAGCTCATGACCACCATCACCGCACCAGAACTGCCGCCGACCATGAGTACATGGTGCCCGCAGACCGTCGCGGCGACCGACGAGGCGGCCGTGGCGGCATTGATCGGTGCGGCGTACAAGGCCGGCACGCCGGTCTATCCGATCGGCGGCGGGACCAGTCTCGACTATGGCCCACGCCCCTTGCGGCCGGGCATTGGACTGACCTTATGCCCGATGAATCGTGTGCTCGACCATCCGGCCGACGATCTGACGATCACCGTCGAACCGGGCCTGACCCTAGCGGAACTCAATCGGCATTTGGCGACAAAGCGGCAATGGCTGCCAATCGACGCTCCCGAGCCGGCCCGTGCGACGGTTGGCGGCATCGTGGCGACCAATGCCTGCGGCCCGCGGCGCTACGCCCATGGCACCATTGGCGACTACCTGATTGGCATTCGGGCGATCGACGGTTGCGGCGAGGCCTTTTCCGGGGGTGGCCGAGTGGTGAAGAACGCAGCCGGGTACAATCTTCCCCGGCTCATGGTTGGTTCGCTGGGCACGCTCGGCGTGATCACGCAAGCGACCTTCATGGTCCGTCCGCTGCCGACCCATTCGGCCCTGGTGATCTGCGACATACCGAGCTTCCAACAGGCCGAGTGCCTGCTGGCCGCCCTGGGCCGCAGCCGGACGACGCCAATGATCGTGGAATTGCTGGCCGGTCCCGCGCAGCCGCATTGCCCTCTGCCGCCAATGCCTGACACGGCTGCCGCGCGGCTGGCCATCGGTTTCGAAGGGGGCGCCGCCGACGTTCAAGGGATGGCCAACATCTTGTGCGACGAGTGGCGGGCGTTGGGGGCCGATGGCTTGACGACGATCGTCGGCGTGAGGGTCGACTCGGTGTGGGACTGGCTGAGTGAAAGTCCTGCGACGCTCCAGATCAACGTGATGCCCAGCCGGATGATTGAAGTCGTGGAGCAAGTCGCCGGAGAATTGCCCACGACGCCGATCCAGGCCCACGCGGGCAACGGCGTGATTCGGATTTACGGGCCCTCACCCCGACCATGGGTACATGGTGCCCGCTCTCTCCCTGGGCACCATGTACCCATGGTAGTGGGCGAGGGGAGTTTCGCCAACGTCGTACGAAACGCGCTGCGGCCGATTGCCACAACGGCCGGCGGCCACCTGACCGTGCTTGCCACGCCCGCCAACGTTGAACTTGCGGCGGCCGAAGTATGGGGGCCGCCTCGCCCCGGTGTCGCACTGATGCGTTCGATCCAACAACGATTTGATCCCGCAGGAATCCTGAACCCCGGAAGGTTTTTGTAGGGAACGCCCTCCGTGGCGTTCCAAATGTAATGCCTCCGTGACCATCATGGAACGCCGCGGAGGGCGTTCCCTACAGTCGACGTACTCATGAACTCCAGCAACCCCGACAACACGAACGAGTCCGGCGACGGCAATCCGGGCACCATGTACCCATGGTCGGCGGGTATCGCCCACGACCAGTTGCTGCATTGCGTCCACTGCGGGCTATGCACGTCGTCGTGCCCCACGTACCTGGAGACGGGCGACGAGAACAACGGTCCCCGCGGCCGTATACAACTCATTCGTCTGGTCGCTGATGGCCGCACCGATCTGACTGATCGCATGCAGCGGCATCTCGAATTGTGCCTCGACTGCCGGGCCTGCGAAGACGTGTGTCCTTCCGGCGTGCAATACGGCCGGCTCATCGAACCGTTCCGCCAGGCCGTCGAAGCCAACGACACTCGCCCGGAAAAACAGTGGGACCTCTTCCGCCGCGGGATCCTCCTGAATCTTTTCCCCTATGCCGACCGCCTGCGCTATTTACTTGGCCCGATGCGATTGTTGCAGCGGCTGGGCGTGGTAGCGGCGATCGAGCGGCTGGGAGTGCTGAAACTCCTGCCCGGGCGGTTGGGCCGCCTGGTCCCGCTGCTGCCGCCGCCGGCCCGGCCCGGCCCGCGGTTGCCGAAATTCCTGCCGGCCGTGGGTCGAAAACGGGCCCGGGTGGCGTTTTTCGTCGGTTGTGTCGCCGATGCCATGTTCCGCCCTGTCCACTGGGCGACGGTTCGCGTGCTTCAAGAAAACGGTTGCGACGTGTTCGTGCCACGCGGGCAAGGCTGCTGCGGCGCGATTCACTTGCACAACGGCGACACGATCGGCGCCCGGCGGTTGGCCGATGCCAATCTCGTGGCCTTCGAACTCGACCGCTACGACGCGATCCTGGTGAACCACGGCGGCTGCGGGGCGATGCTCAAGGAATATGGATATCACTGGCACGACGGCCTGCAACCGCACCGCGCCCGTTTTGCCGACAAAGTGAAAGACGTACATGAGTTTCTCGACAACCTCGGCGTCGTGCCTTTCAGTGGCCGCGTCGAGGCCACGGCCACGTATCATGACTCATGCCACTTGGCCCATGCCCAGCGGATTGCCGCGGCGCCGCGCAGGCTCTTGGCCAAGATCCCCGGCCTCGAACTCCGCGAATTGCCGGAGGCCGGCGTTTGCTGCGGCGCGGCCGGAACCTACAATCTCACCGAGCCGGAGATGTCCGACCGGCTCTCTCGCCGCAAGCTGGGCAACATCCTCAGTACCGGCGACAAATTGTGCTCGCCGCCAACGCCGGATGTTTGTTGCAGATTCAGCGTGAAGTGCGGCAGGCGGGGCTCGGGCTGCAGGTGATGCACCCCATGGAGCTGATGGATTTGAGCTATCGGGGGGAACGGTTGCAATTGAAGGCCGTGTCCCGATAGGATAGAGTTGTAGGGTGGGACCAGATCGCGTAGCGAGTGCAGGCCCACCATGATTGGTCTTCCAACTCGGTGACAAGCCATGTCGATCGTCGCCCCCCATCGCGAAACTCGCATCGTTCTGTCCAACATTTCTTGGGCTACCTACGAGGCCCTTGTGGCCGAAAGCGATTCGCCTGGCAAACGCTTGACCTACGATCGCGGTACGCTGGAAATCATGTCACCTTCCGCAGAACATGGGCGGTACCACAAGTTGTTGGGCAGGCTCGTCGAAGCTTTCACGATGCAGCGGAACATTCCAATTCGAAGTACCGGTGCGGCAACCTTGAAGGCCCCACTGAAGCAGCGCGGCCTGGAGCCGGATGAATCGTACTACATCACGAACGAATCGCTCATCCGCGGCTCGATTGACTTGGACCTGACACGCGACCCGCCGCCCGATCTGGCCATCGAAGTGGAAATCTCTCGCAGCACCATGGACAAGCTGGCAATTTACGGTGATTTGGGCGTGCCGGAAGTATGGCTCTACGACGGAGAATCGTTGCGGATGCACACGCTGCAATCCGATGGAACCTACGCAACAAAGACACGCAGTTCCCTATTGCCGCAACTAACCACGGAGATTCTGGAGGGCTTCCTCGCCCGGCGGCACGAGAACGACGAAACAACCTGGATTCGGGCGTTTCACGAGTGGGTGCGCGGGCTGAGTACGTAGCTTTTCGCACGTCAAACCCGCAGGACATCGCCGACATTCAAACGGAATCCGGGAATAACCCCATCAGCCGTCAAATCATCTGCCGAATTCAGGAGCTTTGGAGGATGTCCCGCTTGATAGACGACCGCAACCGTGCGGATCGGGTCGAGGACCCAAACGAGCTGTGCCCCGGCCGCCAGATATTCGCCGGCTTTCCGCTCTAATTCGGCAGTCGTGTCGTTCTTGCTACGAACTTCGACGATCAGGGCTGGGACTGCCGTCAGAAAACCCTCCGGCGAATAGCTCAGCGGCAATGACGCGGCCACGACGAAACAACTATCGGGACCGACGACTCGATCCGGGTCGCGGCGCAGAATCACACCCGTTTCGGTAAGTGTCTTGCCATAACCACGCTGATCGCCTTGTAATTTCAACTGGAACACGATGTTTGCCTTGACTGCCCCGTGAATCCCTCCCGGTAACGGCATAACGACCAGCCTCCCGTCTTCGAGTTCATACTTTACAGGGCCGGACGGAAGTTCGTCTGGCATCGCGGCGAGATCGGCGGCCGTGAGCAGTCGCGGCGTTGGGGCAAGAGCCGGAATCTCAGATGTGGCGATAATAGTTGACATACGCCCTATTATAACTTATTCCGTAACGTGGAAATAGTTGATTTTCCAAAACGTCACGCCGCCCTCTCGCTGAACGTCTCGATCTCCAGCCGCACCAGTTCCGCCACCAACTCGGCCGGCGATTGCGGGCGCCGCAGCGGATCTTTGGCCAGCATCCCGTGTACGAGTTCGGCCACGCGCGGCGGCACGTGCGGCGCGACGCGGCGAAGATTGAGCGGCGCTGTCTGCTTGTGCGCGACAGCCATCTGCTCGAGCGTCGCGCCTTCCAAGGGCAACCGCCCGGCAAGCAACTGATAGAGTACGACGCCCAGGCTATAGATGTCGCTGCGGACGTCCGGGCGGTAAACGGAACTGAAATGCTCCGGGGCAAAGTAATACCCGGTGCCGGTAATAGCCCGCGAGTCTTCAACCCGGTCGTCGCAATGTCGCGCGAAACCAAGGTCCAGGAGCGTCGCGTGTCCCTGCAGCGAAAGGAGAATATTGCTCGGTTTGATGTCGCCATGCATCCAGCCCGCCTGGTCTAGGGCAGCCAAGGCTTCGGCCGTTTGCCGGGCGATCCACAGCACGGCCGGTGGATCAAGCAGTCGCCGGGCCGCCGTGTAGGCCTGGAGCGTGGCGCCTTCCAGCCACGGCATGACCAGGAATTGCGGTGCCCGCTTGATCTGCGATTCCAGGATCGCAATCAGATGCGGATGGGAAACCTGGCTGCCAACCCGGGCCTCGCGGGCGAGCATTTCAATGGCAAAGGCGTCTTGCTGCCTGGTTACATGCAGCATTTTGACCGCGTAAGCCGCAGGGCGGTTGATGGGCGCATTCACGGGACTAGCGCGATAGACGCCGGCCCACTGCCCATGTCCGACCCGTGCCATCAATTGCCAAGTGCCAACTTGGGGTTTCATACCGATTCCATCGGGTTTTCCGACAGGGTAAGTGAAGGCAGTCTTGAGGAAGGATAAGACAGGGAAATTGCGGCGGATTTTCCAGCAAGAAGCCGCTTCACCGCCGGTAGTTGATGGCCAATTCGTACTTCAAGAGCCGGTTCCCTGGCGGATTTCTCTCACGACTTGCTCAAACGCCACCGGTTCGGAGGGCCGGCCCTGAAAATGCCGCCACCGGCCACTATCGCACGCCAAGAGTAAATTTCAGGCACTTATCGGCGTCCTGCATCAGGCTCTCCGAAAGACGCCCGATCTTGGCGTGGATCAACGACTTATCGACCGTTACGAGATTCTCGCACTGCACGACCGACAGCGCACGAAGGCAAGAAGATTTTCCTGCTACCGATGCGGGATCGATCTGAAGCTGACTACCTGAACCGCTAAACCGGCGGGGGCTGCTGGTAATGATTGCAACGATCGTATCGGCCAGGCGTTCATTCAAGAAGTCGCTCTGAACAACAAGTGCCGGCCGAACCTTGCTACCTTGGTTGTCACTGAAAAAGACTTCGAGGATTACAACGTCACCGCGCGTCATGACAAGGGAATTTCACCGTAGCGGAGCAAGATCGTCGTAAATATCCATTTCCGGATCGTCCCATCCGGCGCGGCGACCAGCCTGCTCAAGCAAAAATCGCTGTTCTTCTTTCGACAAGGGGCCGCCCTGCAAGAGCAGATGAATACGATCAAAAACATCCGCCTTCAAGAGGACGTAGCGTTGCTTAGTATCTTGATCGATGATCTCCAGCGGTTGCTCGCCAGCCTCTTCCAAGGCTTTTCGCACTTCCGGCGTAAATGTCGTCGTCATGACAAAGCTCCATTATTTCCGCTCTTATTGTATCGGAATTCTCTACAACCACCCATCCCCATTCTACCCGCCAAGATACCGGTCCGCCTTGCCGCACAGAACGATTCCTTCCCACTGTACGCCCTTTCTCTCGAAAAAGCCCGGGAATGGTGGTCGTTGGCCTGCTTCTATGCCCTTCGGGCACCGAATGTAGCTTGGTCTGCACAGGGACGTGCCATCCGACGTGCCGGCCGCCAGCCGTCGGCCCGGTTACCGATCATTGCCGCCGCCCGCAAACTCAGCCGATTTTGTCCAGGCCTGCCAGGAAAGGCCCAAGAAAACGTCGACTTCCGATTCCGCAAAGAATTTTCCCCCGGTGCCCCTTGTATACTTGCGAGATGCTGCCATAATCAGGTTCATCAATGCTGCGGCTGAGAGAGCTGGGTTATTCAAGTTTCTCGCCGCAGCGGGCCGATCTTTAAGAATCTCGCGAATGGGTGGCCGGTTTAGAGGAAAATTTCCCTCCGGGCCTCTTGACACCGATTCGAAATCTGATAGAATGACTCGTCTCGGCTGAAACGACCTGTTTTAGCCGGGGCAGTTGATTTGCTCTTTGACAATTTGGTAGTGATAACCTCAATTCTGATTTTCAGCCAGTTTTTGAACTGGATTTGAGAACGGTATTCGGCTTCTGACGCGAGTCGGAGGTCGATGCCAAAAAGAAGTTTGTTTGCCAGATAAGCTTCTTCAATAAGCGTTAACTAATCCGGCGGGAGGAATCCTGACGGAGAAGCGAATAATTAATTGAAGGGTTTGATCCTGGCTCAGAATGAACGTTGGCGGCGTGGATTAGGCATGCAAGTCGAGCGAGAATTCCCCGCAAGGGGAAGGACAGCGGCGAAAGGGAGAGCAACACGTAGTTACCTACCCTCAGGACTGGGATAGCTCCGGGAAACCGGAGGTAATACCAGATAACGTCTTTGGACCAAAGGTGTGATTCCGCCTGAAGAGGGGACTGCGTCCTATTAGCTAGTTGGCGAGGTAACGGCTCACCAAGGCATTGATGGGTACGGGGTGTGAGAGCATGCCCCCGCTCACTGGGACTGAGACACTGCCCAGACACCTACGGGTGGCTGCAGTCGAGGATCTTCGGCAATGGGCGCAAGCCTGACCGAGCGACGCCGCGTGCGGGATGAAGGCCTTCGGGTTGTAAACCGCCGTCGGAGTGGAGGAAATTCCAGGGGGTACTCCCTCTGGATTGACTAATACTCAGAGGAAGGACGGGCTAAGTTCGTGCCAGCAGCCGCGGTAAGACGAACCGTCCAAACGTTATTCGGAATCACTGGGCTTAAAGGGTGCGTAGGCGGCCCGGAAAGTTGGGTGTGAAAGCCCTCGGCTCAACCGAGGAATTGCGCCCAAAACTACCGGGCTCGAGGAAGATAGAGGTAAGCGGAACTTAGGGTGGAGCGGTGAAATGCGTTGATATCCTAAGGAACACCAGGAGCGAAAGCGGCTTACTGGGTCTTTACTGACGCTGAGGCACGAAAGCTAGGGGAGCGAACGGGATTAGATACCCCGGTAGTCCTAGCCGTAAACGATGAGCACTGGATTGGAGGGTCCCCCATAACCTTCTAGTCGTAGCGAAAGTGTTAAGTGCTCCGCCTGGGGAGTATGGTCGCAAGGCTGAAACTCAAAGGAATTGACGGGGGCTCACACAAGCGGTGGATGATGTGGCTTAATTCGAGGCTACGCGAAGAACCTTATCCTAGTCTTGACATGCTTGGATTAACCCGGTGAAAGCCGGGCCACACCCGCAAGGGTGGAACAAGCACAGGTGCTGCATGGCTGTCGTCAGCTCGTGTCGTGAGATGTCGGGTTAAGTCCCTTAACGAGCGAAACCCTTGTCGCTAGTTGCCAGCGAGTCATGTCGGGGACTCTAGCGAGACCGCCGGTGTTAAACCGGAGGAAGGCGGGGATGACGTCAAGTCCTCATGGCCTTTATGACTAGGGCTGCACACGTCATACAATGGCGCGCACAAAGGGAAGCGAACTCGCGAGAGCAAGCAAATCCCAAAAATCGCGCCTCAGTTCGGATTGCAGGCTGCAACTCGCCTGCATGAAGCTGGAATCGCTAGTAATCGCGGGTCAGCATACCGCGGTGAATGTGTTCCTGAGCCTTGTACACACCGCCCGTCAAGCCACGAAAGTGGGGGGCATCCGAAGTCGCCGTGGTAACCGCAAGGAGCTAAGCGCCGAAGATGAACTCCGCGATTGGGACTAAGTCGTAACAAGGTAGCCGTAGGGGAACCTGCGGCTGGATCACCTCCTTTCTAAGGATATTTTGCCTGCCGGCCTCACGTCCGGCACTTAGGCAAGAAATTGGGCAGTTCTGAAGCTGGTTCAGAAACGAGAATCACTACCAAGTCAAAACAAATCGAGACCCGGTTGGGAGAAATCCCGGCCGGGTCTTTTTTTCTGCTGCCGGAGCGCCGGCGCGGGAACCGCAAAGCGCCGGGAAAAAAACGGGCACACGTTCCGCCGCGATGAAAGAACATCACGGCGGTGCGGGATGAGCACGGTCCTCACTGAGGCGCGGAGAGCGTGGCCTCGAAGGTCATCGTCGCGCTCTTCCGCCGGACCCTGACCTTCACCCGATCGCCCGCCGCGTACTGCTGCAAGGCATCGTCGAAATCGTCGCAGATGCCGATGTGATGCTTGCCGAACTTCACGATCACGTCGCCTCCCCGTAGACCGCAGCGATCGGCCGGACTGCCGGTAATCACTGCGCTGATCGGATAACCCGGCTCCTCGCGGGTGAAATCGGGCACGCAGCCCAGGAACGGCCGCGGCATAGAACCCACCCGCCGCTGCATGGGCACGGCCACGAAGTCCGGCCGCTGCGGGGCGTCGGCCAGGGCCACCGTCAACGTCGTGCACGTAGCCGGCAATCCGCCGCATTCCGGGAATGTTCACCAGAGGGAAGGTGTCGGTCGGACGGTGATAGTCGGGATGCTTTCCCGTGAAGAAGTGGATGTTCGGCACCCGCTTCGCATAGAACGAGGCCTGGTCGCTGCGGCCCGATGCCCACGGGACCTTCGTGAGATGGAATCCGTAGGGCCGATTCACCTGGTCCAACAGCGCGCTGAAGCCCGTGCCCGGTACCCACGCTGTTGACCGTCAGTGCGTCTTCGCGGAGCCGGCCGACCATGTCCAGGTTGACCATGGCGGCGGTCTTGCTCATGGGCACGATCGGATCGTTCACGTAATAGCTGCTGCCCCAAAAACCCCATTCCTCGCCCGTAAAAAACATGAATAGTACCGTGCGGTGGAGCTTCTGCGGCCGTTGGGCCAGGGCTCGGGCAATCTCCAGCACCACGGCGTCGCCCGAGGCGTTGTCGTCGGCCCCGTGATAAATTGGCCCCGGCTTGGAAGGCAGCGTGCTATAGGAACCGTAGCCCAGGTGGTCGTAGTGGGCGCCCAGCACGATCGCCTCGTCGGCCAGCGGCCCTTCGCCGGGCAGGATGGCGGCGACATTCTTCACCTCGCAGTGCACGTGCCGCACGTCGGTCTCGCCCTGGATTCGCCAGCCCTTGAGTTCGCGGCTGGCCGGCTTGAGCGTGTGGTCGATCTGGTCTTCGATCGCGCCAAGTTCCGGTTCGTCCAGATCGCGGAGAATGCTGTCGATCACCGCCCTGCGGAACGTGAGCACCGGCACGTCGGGGTGGGTGAACGTGGTGCCGGCGACGTGGAACGAGAGCAGCGTATCGTCCTTGCCGCGGCGGCGGCGGACTTCGGCCTGGTCGCTGCAAAAGACGACCGCGGCCGCGTCGTGCTCGCAAGCGTTGGAGGCCTTGTGGCGGAAGGCCGTGTAGGCGGTTTCCTTGATGGGGGCCGATTCCTTGTCGTCCAACTCGTCGCGCGGTTGGTGGCGAAGCATGACGGCCGCCTTGCCAGCCACGTCCACCTCGGCAAAGTCGTCGTAGTTGGCCTTGCGGGCCGTGATCCCGTAGCCGGCGAAGACCAAGGGCAGGTCGAATTTGCCGTTCCCGCTGATTGCCAAGGGGGTGTAATCCTTGCCCAGCACCAACTCGATCTTCGCATGCGGACTTGCCGCTGCCTCGCCCTTGGGTGGACCGACCAGGAACAGATGATTCTTCGGGCCCAATTCGGCATCGACGGCGACGGTGAACTTCTGGAAAGGGCCGCCGTCCCAAAGATCGGTCTTCAGCGCCGTAGCGATTGAGTTGGCGGAGTTGATCGGCAATGTAATCGGCCGCCAGGTCGATGCCCTTGGTTCCCAATCCGCGGCCTTCGCATACGTCGGAAGCGAGGTAGCGGTCGGTCGCCGCCAGTCGCTGCTCGATGGCCGCGGCCTCTTCGCCGCCGCCGCAGGCCGGCCGCAACCCGATGGCGCAGAAGAAGATCGGTGTGACGAAGGCCAAGGCGAGAAGGCGGGCCTTCCCACGAAAAACGGGGCACCCAGGGGCATCGAGCATGGTCGTTTAATCCGCTTGGGGATCCGCGAAGGAGTGGATCGGAGGACGGGATGATGCGAACCTCCAATCCATCTGTTCCTCCAAAAAGAGTGTCGTCAAGCAACGGCCACGGGCATGAGGAAGGATAGCACGATCTACTTGTTCAAATGCCGCAGGTCGGCCGCCTGGCGGCGAAACTTGTCGGCATGGCGGAGATAGCTGGCTTTCCGCGGCTGGCTCTTGATCGTGCCGGCCAGATTTTCGTACTTGTCGGCCAAGGCCAGCTTCACCCGGGCCAATTTTTCGCGATCTTGCTTGAGTGTCATGGTTTTTCCGCCTCCGATTTCGTGATAAACACTCGATTCTACATCAACTTGTCGCCCATGGCAAGAAGGCCTGCCTCGCAGTGCTAAAGCCGCACCGCCTGCCCGGTGACCACAGCCTCGGTCTCTTTCCGGCATAAGACCACCGCATCGCGGGCCAGATCGCCGGCCAAGAGCGGCGACGGCGCGCCGGACTGCACGGCCCGTACGACTTCGGTCAGCTCGTTTTCGAAGGGCGTGATCGCATCGCCGCCGCAGAGCTCCGGCCGCTCGACGCGACCGTTGCGGTGAGCACGGTCAAAGGCGTAGCCGTCACCGGCTGGCCGCCGATAACGGCAAAGTCGTAGAGCAGCGTCGCTTGTTCGAGGTAAATCTCGTAGCCATGCGTAAAAGGCCGGCCTTGCTGGGCAATCACGCCGCTGGCGGCGGTTACGATCAGTTCCGGATCTGCGAAACGGAATTGGGCGTGGAAGCGCTCGACCACTTCGCCCCGCATGCTCCCGGCACATTGCACCGAGCGCGGCATGCCGCAGGTGAGCCGGATGAAGTGGGCGTCGTGGACGTGCAGATCGAGCATCGGGCCGCCGATCACGGCGGGGTTGTAGAACCGCGGCAGCCACAATGGATCGGAGATGATCCGCTTGAAGTGCCCGCCCTTGACCGGGCCATACCGACCCGTAGTCATGGCTTCGTAGGCAAAGCGATACTCGGGATTGAATGGCAGCACGTGGCCGATCATCAACATGCGGCCCGCCTTTTCCGCCGCGTCGACCATGGCAATGCCATCCGCGGGCGTCAGCGCGATCGGTTTCTCACATAGGACATGTTTCCCTGTCGAGAGGGCCCGAATTGCGGCAGGAGCATGCAACGCGGTGGGCAGGCAGATGTCGACCAGGTCGAGGTTGGGGTCGGCCAGCATTGCCTCCAGATCGGCGTATTGGGCCACGCCGGAGAGATCCACAAGTTCGCCCGGCGGGCCGAAATTGCCCTTGATCGTCCGCCAGTCGCCCCCACGCCGCACCGGGTCCAGTTCGCAGACGGCGTGGACCTTCACGCCCCGCAGGCGCTGGTAGGCCAGGTAATGGATCATGCCCATGAAACCGAGACCGACGATTCCGACCCGTGTCATTGACGTAACTCCTGTCTATATATTTGTTTGCGTGTTTCCATGTTTTCCATGCTTCCCAAAACCTTAGAGCGATTTATCCTAGCCTTCTTTCCGGCTTTGGTCATTTGTCAGGAAGTCGAGTACATTATATCTGTTAAGCGGTACTTTGCCCTGTCCACCGCCGAGTTCGCGCGTCCTTGTCCGTCCGCCCAGTCGCCGCCCCCGGCGAGCCGTAGCCGTAGGGTGGGCCAAGTGGAACGAGTCCCACCGTGAGATGCGAAAGGCAAGGACGGCCTCGCGGCCATTGGCGGCAGTGTGACATTCTCCGTAGGGCGCAGAAGCTTCTGCAATAACAACCGGCTAGTGAAATCATCCTCGACGATCAGTGTTTTCATGATGTTCCTCCATTGTTAGGTCGTTGCCTTCAATGAACCGCCGCGCGCCCGTGGTGGCCTACCGGGGGCACGACAGCTTGGGGTTCGAATGGCTTCGGCTCCGGCAGACAACTGCCGGAACGTCGAGTAGCTGCACCATCCTGCCCGCGTCGCCCCATTGGGCGACGCCGGCGAGCATGCTTCTTCCAAGGGTTGCGCACTCGACGGGTCGGACCTGGTCTTCCGAAAACCTGGCCACTTCGACGACTCGATCGACCAACCCGCCGACCGCGCCTTCTTGCTCGGTGAAAACGAATAACACGCCGCGCTTGACGATCTCCATTTTTGCACGGCACTTCGAGAAGATCTGCCTGAGCGAGCGGAGTTCCGTATCGCGAGTTTCATCCAGGATTCTTCTCGCCTCGCCTATCCTCCCGGTGCTCACGCAGCCCAATACCCGTTCGGCAACCGCGTGGATTCGCTTGTGGGGTTGATCGAGTTGCTCAAGCAGGCTCGTCAAAGCCAGATCATTATTGGTGAGCCGCGACAATCCCTGAGGGTCGCCCATTACTTTGTCATACCATTGCCCGAATTTGCATTTGTGCGGGTCGGTCGCCAGCCGGAACTCGCGCTGCTCGAGAACGCACGTTTCGAGTTCCTGAATCCAGCGGCAGTGATCCTCCTCTCGTTCCTGCAACAGTTTCGTAATCCCTTCCGCCTCCTTGTGGAGGGAACACAGTCCCAGCGTCGAACGCACGTCGATAACTTCGATGGGCCGATCACGAAGCACAATCACTCCCTCGGCGCATGCCGGCGATTGCGGGATGCGGTGGATGTGCATGTCCTGGAGCGATACGATTTCACGCACGTGATCGACATCGAATCCGTACGTCTGATCCGAGAGTTCGATGACGATCCATTGACGGCTGGTTGTGGTTGCCATGATTTGGTTCAAGCGTGTTAAGGGTATCCGCGGAAGATGCACTAAGTCTGGTTGAATTGTTCGATGGCAACCTTGAGATGGCCAAATTCCTCCTCAAGCCTGGGAACCAATCTGGCTGCCAGTTCCAGTTCGGTGGCTTTGCCAGCCTGTTCCACCGTGTAAGCCACGTCCCGAAGGACTTGGGCGCCGATGGTTGCAGCGGCGCCTTTGATCGTGTGTGCGTGGCGGCTGACAAGTGGCGCATCGCCTTCGCCGAGGCGCTGTTTCAGCGTATCAATCTGCTGGGGAATATCGTCCAAGAATCCGGCAATGACGGCACGGCCGAGTTCCCTGTCGCCCATGAGCCGCTTGAGAAGCTCTTCTTCGTCGAAGACGATCCTCACCCCGACCATGGGCACATGGTACCCGCCCTCTCCCGGCGGTAGAGGGGAGACAATCCAACGAGCCAGCATCTCCGCCAATTGCTTGGGCTGGACTGGCTTGGAGAGATAATCGTTCATTCCCGCCGCCAGGCAATGCTCCCGGTCGCCCTTCATAGCATGGGCGGTCATGGCGATGATGGGAACGTCCGGGTTGTCGACGCCGGAATCGCGGCTCCGGATCCAGCGAGTGGCCTCGTAGCCGTCCATTTCCGGCATCTGGCAGTCCATCAGGACCAGGTCATAAGGGATTTCTCTCAGGGCCTTGAGGGCCTCGCCGCCGTTGGCCGCGGCGTCGGCTCCATAGCCGAGGTTTTTGAGAATGGCGATGGCCACCGTCTGGTTGATGGGGTTATCTTCCGCCACGAGGATCCGCGCCCGGCCCGCGCTCGGTCTGACATCGCCGCGTTGCGTGGGGGAGACTGCCGGAGGGCCGCTGTCGGTCGCCGTCTTGCCGTTGATGGCCGCGGCCAAACAGTCGTGGAGGGCCGACCGGCGAATCGGTTTCGGCAGATGGGCGGAGAAGCTGGACTGTAGTGAACCCGTGGAGTCGCTGCGCTGTCCCAGGGATGTCAGCATGATGAGGCACGTTGCCTGGAGTTGCGGATCCGCCTTGATCCTGCGGCCCAGTTCTTCACCATCCATGCCAGGCATTACCATGTCGATCAGCGCGATTCGAAACGGGTCGTCATTCCAGGCGGCTTCCGCCAGTTGTTCCAGCGCGGCGTGGCCGTCAGCGGCTTCAGCGAAGCGACAGCCCCAAGCCGTAAGCAAAGTGGCCAGCAGCAACCGATTGGTCGAGTGATCGTCCACTACCAGCACCTTGATGCCATGCAGGTCCGCAAGAGGGAGGTCTGCGGGCAATCGTCCTTGAGGTTGTTTTTCGAGCACGGCGGTGAACCAGAACGTCGACCCCCTGCCCGGCTGGCTTTCAACTCCCATACGGCCGCCCATGAGTTCGACCAATTGCTTGGCAATTGCCAGCCCCAGGCCGGTGCCGCCGTACTTGCGGGTCGTGGAGCCATCGACTTGGGTAAACGGGGTAAACAGGGCGCTGAGGCGGTCGGGCGGTATGCCGATCCCTGTGTCGATTACTGCCAATCGCAACTCTACCGTCTGCTCGTCTTGGGCATCGAGTCCCACGCGAACGATCACTTCGCCGTGGTGGGTGAACTTGATGGCGTTGCCGAGGAGGTTGGCGAGGACCTGCCGCAAGCGGCCCGGGTCGCCCCGCACGAGCGAAAGCACTTCCGGCGCGACGATGCAGGCCAGCTCCAAACCTTTTTCGGCGGCCTTGGGCGACAGCATCTCGACGGTGTCCTCCAACAGGGTGCGGAGATCGAAGTCGAGCATTTCCAGGTCCAACTTCCGCGCCTCGATCTTGGAGAAATCCAGAATGTCGTCGATGACCGTGAGCAGGCTTTCGCCGCAGGAACGCGCGATTTCCGCGAATTGCTGCTGCTCCGGCGTGAGTCCGGTATCCAGGAGCAGCCCGGTCATGCCGATGACGCCGTTCAGCGGCGTGCGGATCTCGTGGCTCATATTGGCCAGGAATTCGCTCTTGGCCCGATTGGCCGTTTCGGCGGCTTCCTTGGCCTCTTGCAGCATTATCTCCACCCGCTTGTGCTCGGTGATGTCGAAGGAAAAGACAACCAGTTCCGCGACTTGACCTTTGTCGTCAAGAATCGGACTGGCAGTCTGGTCGAGGAACAGCCCGGCCCGCTCTTCCTTGAAGCGAAGCGGCTTGCCTGCGCGGACGACCTCCTCGATTCGCGCCCGGCGTGATTCGACAAGCTGGGAAGGCGAGAGGTCGAAGAGGCTTTTTCCGAGACAATCGTGCTCCTTCAATTCCCAACGGTCGAACAGTGCCTTGTTCCCTGCCAATATGGTTCCTTCACGATCGAGCAGCACGATCGACTCGGGGCAGGCGTTCAGCACCGTCGTGAGCAGTCGTTCCCTTTTGCGCAGTTCGTCTTCCGCCCGCTTGCGATCGGAGACATCTCGGATAACTACAACCGCTGCGCGGGGAGTGCCACCCGAATCGTTCAAGGGCGAACTGCTGATTTCGACGGTTAAGCGGGTTCCATCACGGCGGACAGCGCAGTACTCGGCAGTCTGCGTGGCCCGCGAGTTCAGCCCGTCCCGGAGTCTCGTCGCGGTGCGCAGGCGGTCTTCCGGCGCCAGCAGATCGAAACCGCTCGTCCTGCTGTGAAGCAGGTCCGCCACGTTGTCAAAACCGGCCAGCAGGGCCGTTCGTTGGTTGGCCATCACGATGTTGCCGTTCGCATCGACCACCGCAATCGCATCGGGCGACGTCTCGACAACAGCACGGAACCGCGCCTCGCTTTCCCGCAGGCTGCGCTCGGCCTGGTTACGTTCTGCGCTGGTCATGCGTCTGCACCTCTTCGCATCACGCGCCGCTCGGCGCCAAGTGTTCTAGCGTGCTTAGCAGGGTCTGCCGGTTGAACGGCTTCACGAGGAAGTCGGCGGCGCCGGCCTTGAAGGCGTCTTTGAGGATGGCCTTTTGCTCCAAGGCGCTGATCACCACGACCTTGGCGTTGGGATCGATCTGCATGATGCCGTGAAGCGCGTGCAGGCCGTCGTGCTCCGGCATGACGAGGTCAAGTGTGACCGCATCAGGCCTCAGCTCGGCGTAGCGCTGGATGGCCTCCTGGCCATTGCTGGCCTCGCCCACGATCGTCCACCCGGCCTGGGTGGCCAAGTCCTTGATCATTTCCCGAATGATGACGGCGTCGTCGGTAACGAGAAGTGTTCTTGTCATGACTATGGTCTCGAATTAAGATGGTGTTATCAGTCTATAGAATCTTGGACGGACTCCCCTGAATCTCGATGAGGAGTTCTCCGCTGGTACAGTCGAGGGTCACGCGGCGTCCTTTGTTGCCGCGCGACATCCATGGCCCGAGGCGGATGCCGGCGGCTCGCAAGGCCTTGAGGATGGACTGGATGTTGCATTCGCCGACTTCCATCGGCATGGCGTGGCCGAACATGCTGGCGCCGCCCGCGATCTTCGCCACCAATCCGTCGCCGACCAGTCCGCTTGTTCAGCGGCGGACGTGCCCGACTCCCGCCTCGCGGAGCAGTTGAAGCATGTGCGGAACGGCCGTATCGGCGAATTTGGCCGGGGACCCGCTCCGCCCGGCGGCCGAGGGCAGGACCACGTGGCTCAGGCGCCCACGCGGCGTTGCGGATCACAAAGGGCCACGGCGACACAAGATCCTAGAATCGACCACAGGCGTTGCGGCGCCCGCCGGGCAAAGCCTGCCCCATGCCGACCATCGTTTCTTTTTCGGTTTCTGTTGCCATTATGAAACCGCTGTCCTCCATGGCCTTCCGCATTTCCGCGGTAGGGATGAAGAGACGCGCCAGTCGAGTTGTTTTCCCTCGCCGACACATGGGTACATGGTGCCCTCGCGTCGGAAGCCGGTCTGGCAGATCAGCACCTTATCGGTGACCATGGCAGGCGCCAGCAGGGCCTGTTGGAGCACGCTGGCCGCGTAGTCCTGAATGAAGTATGGCGGCGACGGGACCATTTCCACGTCAATCAGACGCACCAGGGCGTTCATGTAGGCACAGCCCAGGATATTGCCCGTCTCCAGCAGCGCCGACTTCTCCAGGGGACTCCACTGGGACTCGCTGTTGGGCTCGCTTCCCAACAGGGATGCGGCCAATCGGCGGGCATCGTCGTTGTCGAACATGAGGATCATTCGCACGCCGACATCGCCCTCCAAGGTCAGGACGACCATCGTCGCAGGCTGGTCGCTCAGATTCAGTTCGACGAAGGCGTCTTCGACCGCGATGTCGCGGACTTCGTCGAACGTCAAGGTGATCAGCCCGTCGGTCCAGCGGCACATGGCCGCCGAGGCGTCGTGGGTCGCCGAGGCGAAGAACTGTTCGAGGAGTTCGTGTTTCAAATCCGAGGCCGTGTTGAGCGGGGTCATGTCGGTTCCTCCAGCATATTGGCGGCAGGGCGGGTAGCTGCCATCTGAATTAGGGCGGTGACATCAAGGATCAGGGAAACCCGCCCGTCGCCAAGAATGCTGGCGCCGGTGATTCCCGCCACGTTCCGGTAGTTCTCGGTGATGGATTTGATGACTGCCTCTTGTTCGCCGAGCACACAATCGACCTCCAGGCCCAGTTCGCTCTTCGTTTCGCCGACGATTACGATCGTCACGTCGCCGGGACCCCGACCCAGGGTACTGGGTGCCCCGCCGGGTGCCCCGCCTGCCCGCTGGTGCTGCTTCCGGCCAGTCCAATTGAACACACGGTCAAGATCAACAACTGAAATCGCACGCTGGCGGACCCACGCCGTGCGCTGCCCGTGGACGGTTGAGAGCTTGTCGCAAGGCACACGGACGATTTCGACCACCGACTCCATGGGCATGGCGAAGACATCGCCGTCGATTTCCACGAGAAGGCTGGGCTGGATGGCCAGGGTGAGAGGAAGTTTGATCGAGAGTAGTGTTCCCAGGCTGGGTTCGCTCTGGAGGTCCACCGTGCCGTGGAGGAGATCGATCTTGGATTTGACGATATCCATGCCCATTCCCCGGCCGGAAACCTCCGTGACCTTCTCGGCCGTGCTCAGCCCCGGCGCCCAGATCATCTGGTGGATCTGGTGGAGCGTCATTTTCTGTGCGTCCGCTTCGGTGAGCAGGCCCTTCTCCAGGCATTTCCGCAGGATGCGCTCCGTGTTCAGTCCCGCGCCGTCGTCGCGGACCTGGATCACCACGTGATTGCCGCGGTGAAATGCGTCGAGGGTAATAGTCCCCTCGCGCGGTTTTCCGGCCGCCTCACGCACGTCGGGCAGTTCGATGCCGTGATCGGCCGAATTGCGGACCATGTGGATCAGCGGATCGCTCAGCTCGTCGATCATTCGCTTGTCCAACTTGGTTTTCTCGCCGTTGATGACCAGGCGGACCTCCTTCCCGTTGGCCCGCGTGATGTCGCGGATGACCCGCTTGAAACGAGTGAACAGCGGACCGATGGGCACCATGCGCGTATCCATGACCGCCTTTTGGACGGCATCGCTCACCCGGTCAAGCTGGTGAATGGCCTCGAAGAGATCATTGATCGAGTCGGGAACTTTTTCGAGGGCCTTCATTTCCTCAAAGACGCCTTCTAATTCGTTATGAAACCGCCTGGCCTGGCGTCGCACGGTTTGCAGTTCGGCGGCAGGCGACTTGCAATCTCGGTCGCCGTCATCCTCGTCGCCCAATCGCCCCAGGCCGGGCAGGAGCCGCGTCATCGCCTGCATCCACCGCTTGGACGCGCGGAGGGTCTTGAGCTGATCGCCGAACTGTGCGAAGCGGGCTTTGCTGATCACCAGTTGTCCCGAAAGGTTCATCAACTCGTCGAGTTGTTCGATATCGACCCGCAGGGTCTCGGTCGGTGTGCGGGCTCCGTCGGCCGGAAGGCTTCGGCCTCTTGCGGTTGCGCCGTCCGCGTGGTCGGGTTCCTCCTGCTTGGCCGCCGGCCTTGTGGGCGACATGCCGGCTGGGCCAGGGCCAATAGCCTTCGGCGCTGCCGTCCCCGCGGGGCACCTGGGGCACCCGCTTGCCAGGTTCCCGCTTGCGGGCGGCGGGTCGGCGGCACACGAGACGGCTGAGGCATCCTTTGTTCCGAGTCTGCCACCGGAGAGCACTTCAACCGTCAACTCTTCTACCCCGGCGATCTTCAGGCTCTCGCGGACGAAGTCGCCCGGCTTGTTCGAGACGAGACCGAAGGAAACGTATTCCAGGACGTTGAGTTCATCGAGTTGCTGCGGCGGCGGGTTGAAATAGCATACCTCGCCCAGATTGGCGAGCTTGTTGTAGACTAGTTGGCCCTTGAGCCCCGCCATAGGCAACTGCGGCTGAAATCTGACTCGGCCGATCAGGCAGGGCATCCCCGCGGGCGCGGCCGCCTCCACGCAGCCGCGGAGGTGGGAAGTGATTTCTGTCGCGTGGCCAGTGGAAACTTCGGCACTGCTCGTTGGCTCTTGCCGGGCGGCGGGGGCACAGACATCGACTTTGGCCGTTTCGGCGTGTCCCGGCAGCGTGTGATTCGCGGGCATCCCGGCCGCCTGCGCAGCCAGCAGTTCGCAAGCCACCTGGCCGAAACCGTCAGGCTCGGAGCGTCCCTGTTTCAGGTTGTCGAGGTACTGCCGCAGCTTGTCGGTACACTTCAGCAAAGCCTCGGTGGCTTCCGGCGACAGAACTTCACCAAAGTTCACCAGATTCTGCAGCAGGTCCTCCATCAGATGCGCCAACTTGGCGGGCCTGTTCAGGCCCACGGTAGCCGCCGAGCCCTTGACCTGGTGCGCGACGTGGAGGAGTGTTTTGAGGCTCTCCCGGTTGCCGCCATTTTCAATGGCAAGAAGCGTCTCCGCAAGCCGGTCGAGCGACAATCCCGCTTCATCGATGAAAATCGGAATGTACTTATCTGCGACGACGACTTCGTCTTCAATACCCGCGAAAGGATCGTGCTCTGATCTCGGGTCGAGTTTGGGCGAAGTTTCACATCCGCTCTGCACCGGTGTTGCCGGCAGCGCGTCAACCTCCGGCGCCGTGGCCGCCCACACCTCGACCATGGGTACATGGTGCCCGCCCTCTTCGGGGCACCCCAAGGCACCTGGGGTACCCGCTTGCCGGGTGCCCGCTTGCGGGTGGCTTGTCTGTGGGGCGTGGAGAGGGGAGTCCGTGTCGGCCTGATGGGCCAGTTCGGCCAGGGCTTTCTCGGCATCCGCCTGGGAACTCTGTTTCCGCTCGACGCCGTGCGACTCAAGCAGCCGATGGATCCCCTCGATGACCATGCCGCACTCGATCGGCTCGGCGGCCGGATCTTTGAGGGACTCGACCAGCTTGTCCAGATGGTCGACCGCCTGGAACATCAACTCCACCACGTCCCCCGTGACGGGCAGGCCATCCTTGCGGGCTGCATCGAATACGTTCTCCAGCCGGTGGGTGAGGTTGTTGATGTCGGTGAGTCCCAACATGCCCGACAACCCTTTGAGGCTGTGGGCTGAGCGGAACATCTCGTTCAGCAGCGCTTCGTCACAGGGAGGATGGTCGTCGGACGCCTCGGATTGCACCAAGGCATCGAGCTGGAGCAGGTTCTCGTTGAGCCGGTCCAGCAACTGGCCCGACTCATCGAGGAATTCTCCCAACATCCCCTCCATCCAGTCGTTCTGGGCGGCATTTTCCGCAGCGTTCATCATCAACTCCTTCTAGGCTCCCGGGGCATGGCTCAGTCCCCTCCGGGCATGGCGGCCGGTTTGCCGACTTCCGCTAGCCCGACTTCCAGCAACAGCGGCCCCCAAGCGGTCTCGAACGGCACACACAGAGGCGTAACGGTGGACGGAAAACGGACGTTGTGGTCCTTGCCGGTGACAACGTTGGGCAGGCTGACGGAAAGCTGATATTCCTCCAGCTCCGCCTTGGCTGCGCCGGCCACCATGTTGGTCAGTTCTCCGATCGCATCGCACACGTCGGCGTCGATCTGGCTAAGCTCGCAACCGAGCATCGTGGAGGCGCCCCTGATCGCGAGCATTTCCGAGAGGCTCAAGACAACCGTGCCTACGGCCCGGCCCGACAGTCCGATCACCCCGCTGATAGGATGCTCGGAACAGTCGTTGACCTTGGGATAGGGTTGCCCGCGACGGACTTCGCAGCCCAGCATGGTCTGGAAAACGCGAATCAAGGACTTGATAAAGGGATTGATGTAGTCGGCCCGCATCAAATTCGTTCCTGTTCGGCAGAAGCCAGTGTTTCGGAAGGTGTCCGGACCGGAAAGCCCAGTTCCATGGCCGAATCGGTCGGGCCGGGGCACCCGGTACTCCGGGTCGCGTCCAGACCCTCTCGGTTGCTGTCGTGGATCGCAAGAAACTCCTGAAATGCCGCCGCGAACGCGGTCACGACCACCGGATCGAAGTGCGTTCCCGATTCTTCGCAGATGATGCGTCGGGCGTGAACGGGCGAGTACGCCGGCTTGTAGGCCCGCGTCGACGTGAGTGCATCGAAAACGTCGGCCAAGGCGACGATTCGCGCCGGCAAAGGAATGCTTCCGCCTTGCAGGCCCTCCGGATACCCCGTTCCATCGAAACGCTCATGATGGGACTTGGCAACCGCCACGGCCATCGCCAGGAATCCGCCGCACTCCGAATTGGAAACGACCTGTTCAAGCGTTCTTGCCCCAAGGACAGTGTGCGTCTTCATGATCTCGAACTCATGGGGCGTGAGCCTGCCCGCTTTGAGCAGGATCGTGTCGCTGATGGCCACTTTGCCGATATCGTGCAAAGGGCTGGTTCGATACAAGTCGTTCAGGAACTGTGCGGTGATTTGCGGGGCGTACAGGCTGCCGCGGCGGAGCTGCTCGGCGAGGATCTGGGAATAGCTGCGGACCCGGATCAAGTGCTCCCCCGTATCGTCATCCCGCGATTCGGCCAGTTTCGCCAAAGCGAATACCGCAAAATCCTGCATGGCCGAGGTATGTCGGTTATGGTCCTCAATCAGCCGCTCGATTTCCGCGCAGCGGGACTCGATCTCGGTCTCAATCGACGTTACCCGGTCAATCGCCTCGCGAAGGCGAAACTGCAAGCGGACTTCGGAACATAAAACATACGGATCGAACGGCTTGACCAGGTAGGCGTCCGCTCCAAGTTCGAAGGCCCGTGATTGTTCTTCTCCCGATGACGCAGCGGATACCATGATGACCTGGATGTTCTCGCCCGCGAGCTCGGTTTTCAGGCGGCGGCAGGTCTCGTAGCCGTCGATTCCCGGCATCATGATATCCATCAAGACGACGGCGGGCGGCCGTTGCGCCGTCAGGATCAGGGCCTCTTCGCCGCTGGCGGCCGTAGCGACGTCGTAGAACTTCCGCAACAGACCTGCAATCAGATTGTGCGCCGTTCGATCGTCATCTACAACAAGAACTCGATTGTTCATGGTCTCCGCCTCTCCGTCCGAAACAAGTTGCATCTAGCTGCCGACTGCGGCATCCTGCAACTCGCGTATTTCCTCCGCTGCGAAGATCTTGTCGATCTCCAGGAGGATGAGGAGCCGGTTATCGAGTTTCACGAGTCCGTTGAGATAGTCCCTGCCCAGCCCGGCGACGGTCGGCGGCGGCGGTGCGATCTGGTCGTGTTTCACTCGCAGCACCTCGCTGACTGCGTCCACGACGATGCCGATCGTCTTCCCGCACGCCTGGAGCACCATGATCCGGCTGTCGTCCGTAAGCTCCGCCTCGGGCAGGCCGAAGCGGGCCCGCAGATCGATGACCGGAATTACCGTGCTGCGAAGGTTTATCAGTCCCTTCAGATAGTGCGGCGTCTCGGGGATCCGCGTGATCTCCGTAATCAGGATGATCTCGCGGACTTTCGTAATTTCGATCCCGTAAAACTCCTTGCCCAGCATGAAACTGACCAACTGCATGGTCCCGTGGACCTCGGAGAACGTGTTCTCCACGCTTCGCGATTCTAGTGTGGCCGTGGCCATCGTATGTCTCCCTGGTGTAGGTCCTTTCTGCCGGAAAGGACTAATGTGTGATGATTTGGTGAAAGCCCCGCAGTTCTCCAGCGGCGCGCGCACAATAGTCTTTCCCGGCAGAAAGGACCTACTGGCCGCCGTCTTGACATTCTGGCGGGTGGTTGTCGAAAAGGGGGGCGGCAGCACGGAGGCTGCCGCCCCCCGGAAAGGAACAAGCTACTCTCTCCTAGGCCGATTGGCCCGACACGCTGACCAGTCTCTCACGTGAGGCGCCGGCGGCCCCCACGCGAAACTGGCCCACGAGGTCGCGGAGCGCCGTAGCTTGGGCTCCAAGTTCTTCGCTGCTGGAAGCCATCTCTTCGCTTCCCGCCGCCGCCTGCTCCGTCACTTGCGATACGCCTTGGATGGCCTTCGAGACTTCCTCGGCATTGGCGGCCTGTTGCACAGTGGCCGTGGCGATCTCGGCGATCTTCGCCGCCGTTTCCTCGGCGGCCTTGATGATCTGCTTCAGCGATTCGCCGGTCTGGGCGCTGAGCTGCGCCCCTTCCTCGACGCGGGTGGTCGATTCCTTGATCAGCGAGGAGATCTCCCGGGCGGCCTGGTTCGACCGCTCGGCCAGCTTCCGCACTTCGTCGGCCACCACGGCGAATCCCATGCCATGCTCGCCGGCGCGGGCCGCCTCGATGGCCGCGTTCAAGGCCAGCAGGTTCGTCTGGCTGGCGATCTCCGAGATCACCTGGATGATCTCGCTGATCTGTTGCGAACTGCTGCGGATCTGCTCCATCGACTCGATCGACTTCTGCACCGCCTTGCCCCCCTCGTCGGCTAGTTGGTTGGCCTTTGTCGCCACTTGCGTGGAGGCGTTGGCGTTCTCCTTGACCGCACTGACGCTGCGGGCAAGTTCCTCGGTCGAAGCCGTCATTTGCTCGACGCTGGCGCTCTGCGTCTGGGCCCCCTGGGCCAGGGTCTGGGCGCTCTCGGCGATCGTCCGCGAGCCCTCGGCGAACTGGTTGGCACTCTCGGTGATCTGGCCGATCGCCGAGCGGACGTTCTCCACAACCGCGTTGACGGCCTCTTTCAGCGCCTTGAAATCGCCGGCGTAGTCGCCTTCGATCGGCCGGGTGAAGTCCTTGGCCGCCATGGCCTTCAGCGCCGTTGCCGCGTCGTTCACGGGACCGATCACCGCGTCGAGCGTCGCATTGACGCCCTCGATAATCTTGCGGAAGTCGCCCTGGTGCTTCGCGGCGTCGGCCCGAGTGGCCAACCTGCCTTCCACGGCCGCCTTCGCGAGCATTACAGCGTCGGCCGACATGGCATTGACCGCGTCGATGCACTGGTTCAGATTGTTCTTGATCTCGTTGAAGTCGCCGTTGTAGCTGTCGGTGATCTTGGCGGGGATGTCGCCCTTGGAGATGCGATCGACGTACTCGGCGGCCACGTTCAACGGACCGATCACTGCGTCGAGCGTGACATTGACGCCCTCGACGATCGGGCGGAATTCGAGGGTGACCAATTCCGGGTTGCCGCGGGTCTGGAGCTTGCCTTCCACGGCCGCTTTAGACAGACGAGTCGCCTCGCCGATCAGGGTGGTGAGCACCTTGGAAATGCTCCTGGCGAGAAAAACTCCCAAGGCGACCATGAGGAGCGAGCCCAGGCCAATGGCGGAGAAGATCAGCGCGACCGAGGACGTGGCGTCGGCTTCGGCTTGTTTCATCGCGTCGTCGGAATCCTTGGCAGTGAGCCCTAGCAATTCCTCCAGTATTTCGCCGGCTTTATCGAATGAGGCGCGGCAGGCGTCCAGTTCCGCGAGGACGTTGGCGTCGATCTCTTTGACCTTGGCGTCTCCGACCTTCGCGCCCGCTTTCACCAGCTTGTCCCTTTCGCGGGAGTGGTCGAACACCGGCTGCTCCTTCCGAGTCCACTCGTCGAAATGGCCCTTGAACTCCTTCCACAGGGCCTCTTCTTCCGGCCGTTTCATCAGGGGGTCGTAAATCTTGAACCCGTCGTCGATCATCTTCAAGGTGTTCTCTCGCCGCCTGTACTGCTTTCCGCGGGCTGTCTCGTCCGTCAAAAACCCTAGACCGCGATCCGAATAACCCGCGCCAATCATTCCCTTGCCAACCTTGTTCAGCCCGCGGATGCTCGGCAGATAGTCTCCGCCGATGGCCTGCACGTGGCCGCCGAGTTTGCTGATTCCGCGGTAGCCGACGAAACCGACCGCCAGCGCGATTACGATGGCGATCCCGAACCCTGCCAGGACCTTCGTCCCCGTCTTCATCTTTGCAAACATGTTCTTTCCTTCTCTGGTGTGTTGGTGGAACCGATGAAACGCTCATCCGATGATGAAGAATGTCTGCACCATCTCTTGAACTTAGATTAGGAATGTCTACCGAGAGTGGCATTTTTGTGCCATGTGGCGACGGCAGTCGACTTCCTGCGGCAGAATTGGCTATCTATCCATGAGAATGCCACATTGACGCTTCGTCCGCTTTGAACGAGAAGATGACCGCGTCGGCTGGATAAGCAAGGCATTGATCCAGGCCGGCAAGGCAGCCATCCGAGCGTCGGGCCAGGGAAATACCTGACCGTGGAACTGAGCCTAGCCTGGCTTGGCCGGGTGTTTGCGCCGGCGCAAGCGGATTGCAAGGGGCCACGAGCCGGAACACGATACCAGGGCAGGAAAGGACGTTGCTCGCCTGTTTTGACCCTGTAGGGAACGCCCTCCGTGGCGTTCCGCGAATTCGCAGCGCCCTCCGTGGCGTTCCGCGAATTCGGAACGCCCTCCGTGGCGTTCCGTACAGGGTTGTGTTCAAAGGATAAATCCCCATCTGTTTGAGTCACTACACTAGGACCGAGGAACGACGGGCAATTCTCACGGCAAAGGAATACGAACGACCACTTGCGTTCCTTCGCCGGGTGCGGAAATCACCCGGGCTTCCCCGCCGAGCGACCTCATTCTCTCTCGGATTCCACTGAGGCCCAATCGCCCGGGCGCGATTCGTTTCGCGTCGAAGCCGATCCCCCAATCCTTGATTTCGACGAAGAGTTGGCCATTCTCCTGCCGGATCTCGACGCGTGCTTTTCGGCTCTGGCTGTGCCGAACGACATTGGCGAGCGATTCCTGGACAAGACGATAGATCGCAGTGCTCACCCGGGGGTCCGGTTGCGTGAGCTGCGGATCGTGGACCAACTCAACGTCCAGTTGGTTCCCCCAATCGGAGATCACCTTCTGCAGGACATCGACGAGGCCCTGTGAAGCGGATGTCGCGTGTAATCCGCGGATGAAGCTCCGCAACTCGTCGTTGCCTCGCATCAGGAGCTTCTTGGCATTCTGGAAGGCTGCGTCCCGAATCGCGGTCTGCACGTCCCCGCACTGCTCGCAGTGCTGAAGATGCATCAACGCCATGGAAAGATACTGAGCCGGGCCGTCGTGCAGATCATAGGCGATCAGCCTGGCGGAATGTTGCACCTCGTCGTGAGAGGCATTCGACAGGGTGCGGCCGAACCGATTCGGCGCGCTCGGCGAGCTCGATTCCTGGCTCATGGCATCATCCGCAAGCGGGGGAACATCGTTCACCGCGTTTCCCTCCAAACCGGTCACGATCCGGGCAAGCTCGACGGCCGAGCCAACTCCCATTTTCCGGTAAATTGCCGCCCGCAATCGGTTCACCGTACGCAGGCTGATTTTGAGCAGGCGAGCTGCGCGCTTCTGCGGCACGCCGGCCAACACCAGGTCGACCATCTGCCGCTCCTGCGCCGTGAGCGACTCCAGGTGTTGCCGCTGGTCTGCCGATCCCTCGCGCATCCGGCGAACTTCCTCGCCCCGTTTCATGGCTTGGTGGATGGCATCGCTCATTTCGTCTTGTTGGTAAGGCTTTTCAATCAAAGTCAGCGCCCCATTCTTCATGGCGCGGACGGCCAGGGCTACATCAGCGTGAGCGCTGATCAGGACTACAGAGAGCATGCTATTCATGGCCTGGAGCTTTCCCTGAAGTTGCAGGCCGTCCATGCCTCCCAGGCGATAATCCAACAGCGCACAGCCCGACAGCGACGATTCGTAACGTTCGAGGAACTCTTCGGCCGAAGCATATATTTCATGCTTGATCTTCATCGACGACGCTAGCGCCCCCAAAGCCTTTCGCGACCTGGGATCGTCTTCGACAATGAACAACGTGCCTTCGGTTGGTTCCATTTTTTCTCCGTAATGTGCTTGCTCTGCGGCAAGGGGGCCGACTGCCTTGCTTCTTTATTTATCGTAGAGCGCGCTAAGGGGGCGTCAAACCGCACTTGTCGCAGGTTCTTGCGGGTTGCCGCAGGTCCGTAGCGGAGATGGACCTGTTGATCTTTGTCATGGGAATAGGCCACGGCAGGTCCGCGACCATCGCAAACAGCCGGACCGAATCGGCGAGAATGGCTCATTTCTGATGCCAAAGATCAATAGGAGAGGGCCCGGGTGGGCAACCGGTCTGCGCTGCGTCGAAATCACGCGAGCGACGGTCAGCCCGGCATGTCTCGTGCGACCGGAATACAAACGGAGACACGCGTCCCATGGCCGCATGCGCTCGTCACCCTGACTTCCCCGGCGAGCGCTATCGCCCTCTGACGAACTCCCAGGAGCCCGAACTTGCCGGGGCCGACCTCTCTGTCATCAAATCCGATTCCCCAGTCCTTGATGTCGATGTGTACTTGGCCGTCGCCTTCCCGGACCTCGATGCGTGCCTTCTGGCTCTTGCTGTGCCGGCAGACGTTCGTGAGCGATTCTTGGACGATGCGGTAGATCGCGGCGGCCAATTCCATGTTTGGACTCGCGCTTACCGGACCGTGAATCAATTCGATTTCCAAGCGATCCCGGAAGTCGGACGCAACGCGTCCCACGACCTCTGCGACGCTCTGCGCGCCGGTTATGATGTGCCATCCCTGAATCAAGCCTCGCACCTCCTCCAGGCTGCGGGCCACGAGTCCTTGCACGTTTTGGAAAGCCGCCCGGGCGGCGTCGGGCCGCACGCCGCGGCATCGCTCATAGCGCTCCAATTCCATAAGTGCCGCGGACAGGTATTGGGCCGCACCGTCGTGCAAATCGTAAACCAGGAAGGCATTTCGCTGTGACAGGCGATCGTCCTTTCGTTCGTCCCGCGACTGCCACGCCTGCCGGCTGTGCCTCAGCGCACCACGGATCGCCTCGGCCAGATCGTCCTGCCTGTAGGGCTTTTCGATCACGGAAAAAGCCCCGCTCTTCATGGCGAGGACCGCCAGGGCCACGTCGGCCTGGCCGCTGATGACGATCACGGCCAGCATGCTGTTCAGGGCGCGAAGGCCAGCCAGAAGCTGAAGGCCGTCCATTCCGCCCAGCCGGTAGTCGATCAAGGCGCAACCGATCGGCGAAGCATCGTGGCGCTCAAGGAGTTCCTCCGCCGAAGCAAAACTCTCGCACTTGATCTTCATGGACGCCGCCAACGCCGCCATGGACTTGCGCGCGCAGGGTCGTCGTCGACGATATACAGGATGTCTTCCGGATCCGAATCGGCAGCAAAACTCTTCAAGTAGCTCATGGGCGTAAACTCCAGACATTCTCCGGCTCACCCACAGTGCGACACGAGTCTGTTTTCCAGACAGCCGTTGACGAGAAAATCGCGGGTTCGCCAGCTAAGCTATGGTACTGTGGCGGCCGCTTTCCAACCTAGACGGCTTTCCGAAAGACTTTGCGGGTTCCCGCAACTTCGCGGCGGAGAGAGAAACTGTGCCGCGGGCGACGGGTGAAATCCGGCGAGCCAACCGAGGAAGACCTGGAGGCAACGGGCCGAAGAGATTGCCCGGTTCACTCCGCCAATTCGCCTTCGATCGCCAGGCGGACGAGCTCGGCAACCGACTCGACCCCCATTTTGGCGAAAACCTGATGTCGGCGGCTTTCGATGGTGCGGATGCTCAGGCCCAACTCCTTGGCGATGCTCTTGTTCGGCTTGCCTTGGACGATCAGGTTCATCACCGTCCGCTCGACCGGAGTAAGTTGCGAGACTCGCCGCTGGATCTCGCATCGGCGCTGGACCTCGCCGCGGCTGGCAGCTTCCTGCGCCAGGGCCTTGCGGATGGCATCCCACAGCTCCTCATCGTCGTACGGCTTCTCCAGCAGGGTCACCGCTCCGGCCTTCATTGCGCGGACCGTCGACCGGGTCCGCGGGTAGGCGGTCAGCACGATCACCGGCAGCGGGATGCCCCGCTCGGCGAGCCGGTCTTGAAGGTCCATCCCGCTCATGCCGGACATGCGGACGTTGGTGACGACGCAACCGGGACAGCCCGGCACATAGCGGGCAAGAAACTCTTCGGCGGAAGAGAATGCTTCCACCTTCAATCCCACGGAACCGACCAGCGCGCAGACCGACCTCCGGGTGCGCTCGTCATCATCGACGACAAAGACCACGGGCTCAAATGCCATGGCGTTAGACTCCATCATCAAGAGGCAGGGTAAAGTGGAAAGCGGTGCCGTACTCGGGGCAGGGTCCGGCCCACAACCGGCCCCCGCAGGCTTCGACAATCGTGCGTGCGATGCTTAGCCCCATCCCCAAACCATCCGGCTTGGTGGTCATGAAGGGCTCGAAGATTCTTGCCTCCATTCCGAGCGGCAGTCCGGCGCCGCGATCGGAAACGACAACCTCCAGCACAGCGTCGCCCGGCGAGGCCGAAATCGCGATGGTCCGGCGGTCTGCCGACAAGGCCTCCACGGCGTCGCTCGCGTTGCTGAGGAGATTGACCAGGACTTGTTGGATCTGCACCCGGTCCACCAGAACGGGCGGCATGCCGGCGGCGAAGGAAGTCTGCACTCTCACGCGGGCATGGCGCAGTTCGAGAGCAACCAGCCCGACGGCCTCTTCCACGATTTCCTCGATGTGGCAGGAGGTGCGAGGCGCGTTGCCGCGCCGCGCGAAGGCGCGCAATCGCTTGATGACTTCGGCGGCCGATACGGCCGTGCCGGCGATTTCCTCGGTCCATTCGCGCAGCCTTTCCAGATCGGGCGGACCTTCCTCGGCGAGCACGTTTCGAACGGCCTTGGCGTAGTTGAGAATGGCATACAGCGGGTGATTCAGTTCGTGAGCAAGCTCCGCCGCCATTTCGCCCAACGTGGAGAGCCGGGCGACGTGGGCCAAGTGCATCTGCATTTCCCGCAACTTCTCCTCCGCCCGTTTGGGCTCGGTGAGGTCGGTGATGAAGGCCATGGTGGCCCGACCGTCGGGAAGCTCCACCATGGTTGTCGCGAGGTGTGCCGGAAACTGCGTACCGTCCTTGCGTTGTGCGGTCGCTTCGTACTCTGAAATAACGGGCGAGCCCATGGAGCGCTGATGGGCACGCTGGTCGATAATCGCTCGCCACTCGGGCGCCCAGAAATCGACTATCGGCCGATCGATGACTTCGTCCAAACGGTCGACTCCGAACATTTTCAGGAAGGCGCGATTGGCGTGGAACTGCACCCCGTCCCGCCCGATGCCAATGGCCACCGGCGCATCTTCGAAAAGCGTGCGGAAACGAGATTCGCTTTCCCGCAATACCCGCTCCGACTGCTTGCGCACCAGCGCATTGGCAAAGACTTCTCCGATGAGATGCAGGCGAGAGACAATGTCCGGTTGCCAGTCGCAAGGCTGCTTCACGAACTGAAAGGTGATCAGCCCGATAACCTCCATTCCGATACTCAACGGCACGGCAACGAGGGACCGGATACCGAGCGTGCGGCACAATTGCCGTTCTTCAACTGCATCTTCCGGCAGCCCGTCGGGAAGGAGCGGGAGGAAGACAGTTTGGCCTCCCCGGACTTGAGAGAGATACCAGGGAGCCTGTTTGACGCAGGCCACGTCGATCGGGGATGGTTCGACTCCCGCCACGGCATACGAGTGTGTTCTCGTTCCGTAGGTGCGATCCGGTGCAAACTCCACGACATTCAGCCGATCAACCGTCAGGAATTCGGCCAGGGACCTAAGGCAGTGATCGATGGCTTCATCGACTTGATCGGCGGAAGAAGCGGCAAGGATTGCGGAAAGATCGGCAAGCAACTGCTCGAATCGCATCCGTTCCTCCAGACGGTTCTTGCTTGCCAGGATTTCCTGTTCCGCCCGCTTGCGTTCGGTAATATCGAAGGAATAGACGACCATTTCCGCGACTTGGCCGTGGTCGTCGAGAATCGGGCAGAGCACCTGGTCGAGGATCCACCCATCCTGCTCTTCCTCAAAGCGGATCGGCCTGCCCGTGCGAATGACTTCGTCGCTTCGTGCCAGGCGCGATTCGACCAAGTGTGGAGGCGACAGGTCGAAGACGCTCTTCCCGAGACACGCGGCGCCCCTGGAACCATGGCCGCAGAAGCGTTGCCTCGTTCGTTGCCAAAATCGTTCCCTCACGATCGATCAGCATGATCGCCTCGGGGGAAGTGTTCAGCAGCGTCGTGAGCATCCGTTCCCTCTTGCGCAGTTCCTCATCGGCGTTCATAAAGACTACTCCGCAGTCATGGCACAACTTTGCGAGAGACCGGCCCGCTCATCAGTCCCGGCAACAAAGGTGAACCGCAATATTTCCCACAAGCAGCAATTTTACTCTATCGTCATCCTTACTCCACGACCTTCAAGAACCGCTCGTACGCATCGTCCCAGGCGGCCGTGTTTCGCGGTTCATATTCTTCGACGTTGAAGCTGCCGCGCACGACGTTGCGCAGCGCGGTGGGCAGGCAGATGTCGACCGGATCGATGGTGGAGTCGGCCAGCATTTTGGCCTGTTTTCCCACGTTTTCCATGACTTCTTTGTGCAATTCTTTGTGCTTGCACAAGGGGAAAAACGCGGGATTTCATGGGCAATTTTATCGATCCTGGACAGTTGGGCGATGGGAATTGGCAGGATCGAGCAGTTTCTTTGTGGTGGCAAGGGCCGGTGACGGACTTTGTTTTCCGAACAGCGACACGGCAAGAAACGCCGACCGCCTCGCGGTCTATTCAAAAAACCATACGGTGATTTATCCTGGCCTTCTTGCGGGCCTTGGTCATTCGTCGGAAAGTCGAGACCATTATATCTGATAAACGGTACTTTGCCTTGCCCCCCGCCGAGTTCGCGGCACTTGTCCGTCCGTCCAGTCGCCGCCCCGGGCGATTCTGTCCCGTTTTAGGACACCGGCGAATCAGTCGCCCCAATGGCTCTGTGGAGGCGGCGGGGATCGAACCCGTAAACGAATTCGACGCAACCGATTCGAACAAAGCACTTGCATCAATTGCCCAGGTTGCCGCAATGCAAATGACCCGCAAGAGACGCTCTCTAATTGTCATGTGCTGGCCTCCGTTAGCACTGACTTGCAACAGGTTGTCCAGGCTTGGGAGAGGCTGTCGGCGGCGATTCGGAAGGCAATTTCGGCCCTGGTGGGGGCGGTTGACGTGCCGGAGGCCGGCAGGCCATAATTCAGCAATTTCGCTCATCGAATCGACGAGAACGCAACCGGCGAACAGGCCCACGTCGTCCAAGCAGCCAACGACTCTGGCCACCGCACCGAGGCTTTCCTGACAACGGCAATGGACCTGACTTCCTTAAGTCTGTTAAGTCGTCTACAGCAGACGTTGGATCACGACGACTGGTCTCGATTCGTCGCGATTTACGGGCCTTTTGTTGAGAGATTCATTCGATTGGATGCGGCCCTGGCCGCAGACGCCGAGGACATCTGCCAGGAGGTGCTCGCCAAAGTTGCCGAGCACCTGCCCCGCTTTCGAAGGCAACGCGACGGATCCTTTCGCACATGGCTCAAAACTCTGACAGCCAATCAGGTTAGCTTGTTTTGGCGAAAACGGCAAAGTGAACAGAAGCTTGGGAAACCGGGGACTCAGCCGTTGCTGGAAGCTCTCTCGGATTCGCGCAACGAGCTTAGTCAGGCCTGGGACCGGGAGTATAACCACTACTTGCTTTGCCGCCTGCAGGCGATCGTCCGTTCGGAGTTCTCGGAGACGACTTGGCGAGCGTTCACGTTACGCGTTCTTGAAGAAAAAACGTCCGCCGAAGTCGCTGCCGACTTGGGGCTTTCCAAGAATGCGGTCGATATCGCTAAGTCTCGAGTTCTAAGCCGGTTGCGTCAAGAGGCGGCTGGGTTGCTCGACCTCTGATTTCGACTTTCCGAATCTTCTCTGAAAGAATCGCCGGCCAGGCGCATTCTCTAAGATGTGGAGGGTAATCGCGGCATGGATTGCTCGAAATGCGGGAGGTACCCAACTTGGCAAGCACCCCCCCACGTACTATGATGGCAGGTGATTTCATGTTGCTGAAAATGCGTCGATCCGCGCGATCCACCCGAACCACGTTCTCGGGAGCCATTTCCATGGATACCAGGCAGTTAACGCACCCAACTCCCCGGCAATTGGCGGCCCTGGCCCTGCCGCGGGCCAAAGCCTTGGCGGACGAGCCGGCCCGGCAGGCCCCGCCGGCGGCGGACGTTGCCGCCGATGATTCGATTCCGCGGCAGTTGCGCGAGCAGACGAAGTATCGCATCGTGCGGCTCCTCGGCCGCGGAGGCATGGGCTCGGTCTACGAGGTGCATCACCAGCGGATGGACCGCCGCCAGGCCTTGAAGGTCATCAACCCGGAACTGGTCGACAACCCCCAAGCCCTGTTGCGTTTCGAGCAGGAACTGAAGGCGGTTGCCAAGCTCGACCACCCGAACATCGCCAGGGCCTACGACGCCGAGAGTTTCGGCTCGTTGCAGGCGATCGTGATGGAGTTCGTGCCGGGGCAGACGCTCCACGATCTGCTCAAGAAGCGGGGGCGGCTGGGCGTGAAAGACGCCTGCCGTTGCGTACGGCAGGCCTGTCTGGGCCTGCAGCATGCCCACGAGCGGGGACTGGTGCATCGCGACCTCAAGCCGCAGAACCTGATGCTCGCGCAGGACAGCGGCGTGATCAAGATCCTGGACTTCGGCCTGGCCAAGGTCGTGAGCGAGAACAAGGCCGCGCACGGCCTGACGAAGACCAACATGACGATGGGGACCTACGAGTATTCGGCCCCCGAGCAGGCGATGGACGCGGCCAGCGCCGACATCCGGGCAGACATCTACAGCCTGGGCTGCACGCTCTATTACTTGATTGCCGGCGTCCTGCCCTTCGACTACCACTCCGACGCGAAGTTGCTTCTGGCGCATCAGAACGAGGCGCCGCGTCCGTTGGGCGAGATTTGTCCCGAGACGCCGGCGGAATTATCCGATCTCGTTGACCGGATGCTGGCGAAGAAGCCGGCGGATCGGCCGCAGACGCCGGCCGAGGTCGCCAAAGCCCTCGTGCCGTTCACTAAGGGGGTGAGCACGGCTCCAGCCATCCCAACTTCGGGGGAGCCCCGCGCCAACGGTCGATCCGGGCCTAGCTGACTTGTTCGCCGAGATCCAGCAAGGCGTCCGACCTTCCGGCGCGACGGCGAAGGAAAGAGTTTCCCCTCGCAAGCCTTCCGGGCAGGGGGTGAAGGCTTCTGTCTCCCCTCTCCTGTCCTCGGGAGAGGGGCAGGGGGTGAGGGCATGGTTTGGGCGTTTCCGCAAGCGAGGTTTCCTGGTCGCCGCTGCCGCCGCGTTGTTTGCCTTGTTGTTGTGCGGCGTGTTGTTCATGATGCGGACGCCCGACGGGACGCTGGTCGTCGAGTCCGACGACCCAAACGTGCAGGTCGCCGTGAAGCAAGGCGGCGAGGTGGTCGAGGTGGTCGATGCCCGTTCGGGCTGGAAGCTCAGTCTGAAGTCGGGCCAATACGAGTTGGCCCCGCAAGGCAGCACCGACCAGTTCCAACTCGATCGCGACTCGGTTACCGTCCGCCGCGGCGACGTGGTCAAGGTCAAACTGACGCTGAAGCGCGACTCTCAAATCTCAAATTCCAAATCTCAAGTCCCAAATCTCAAATCCCCAATCCCGCCCCTCGCCGTCGCACCGTTCGGCGAGGAGAAAGCCAAGGAGTACCAAGCTGTGTGGGCCCAGCAGCTCGGCGTGCCGGTCAAGATCACCAACTCCATCGGCATGAAGATGGTGCTGATCCCGCCCGGCGAGTTCATGATGGGCTCGCCCAAGGAACTGATCGAAGAGGAATTGAAGACACCGGGAATTGACCCGTGGTACAAGGACCGTCTGCCGGGCGAGGGGCCGCAGCACCGGGTGCGGATCACCCGGCCCTTTTACTTGGGGACCTACCTGGTAACGCAGGGAGAGTACCAGCGCGTGCTGGGCGCTAACCCCAGCGAGTTCTCGGCGACGGGCTTGCACAAAGACAGTGTAGCCGGTCAGGACACGAAGCGATTTCCGGTGGAGTGTGTGTCGTGGGATCATGCGGTGGAGTTTTGCCGGAAGCTATCGGAGATGCCGGAGGAACGGTCGGCGAGGCGAACGTATCAACTGCCGTCGGAGGCGCAGTGGGAATATGCGTGTCGCGCGGGGAGCACAGGTCGGTACGGCTTCAGTGTGGGGGGGAGAGCGGTTCCCAAGCAATACGACGAGAACGGGCTTTCCGACTACGGGTGGTTCCACGGCAATTCCGCTGGCATGCCGCACGCAGTGGGTCTCAAGCGGCCTAGCTCATGGGGATTGTATGACATGCACGGGAGTTTGTGGGAGTGGTGTCAGGACTGGTACGACAAGGATTATTATACGTACACGCCTATGGATGATCCGGCGGGGCCTCCCGGGGCCTTGGACCGCGTGGCTCGCGGCGGTAGCTGGAGCTGGGACAGTGCCGGGTGCTGCCGGTCAGCGAGCCGCGCCGGACCAGGGCTCCGCGGCAACATCGAGGGCTTCCGCGTCTCCCTGGTTCCGGCGGATACGACGGGCAAGCCAATGGAGTCGACGGCCGTCACATCCCAGGAAAAAACCGGGGAGGTGGTCGCTTCCCCACCGGCAATCCAAAATCATAAATCTGAAATCTCCGCCCCTCCCCTCGCCGTCGCCCCCTTCGACGAAAAGAAGGCCGAAGAGCATCAAGCGGCTTGGGCTAAACATCTCGGCACGCCAGTCGAGTTTGCCAACTCCATTGGCATGAAGCTGGTGCTCATCCCGCCGGGCGAGTTCCAGATGGGCTCGCCCAAGGAACTGATCGAAGAGGAATTGAAGACACCGGTTGTCCAGTGGTACAGGAGCACTCTGCCGGGCGAGGGGCCGCAGCACCGGGTGCGGATTACCCGGCCCTTTTACTTGGGGACCTACCTGGTGACGCAGGAAGAGTACCAGCGGGTGATGGGGAAGAACCCCAGCCGGTTTTCGGCGACGGGCTGGCACAAAGACAAGGTAGCCGGTCTGGACACAAAACGATTTCCCGTGGAGTCTGTGTCGCGGGACGATGCAGTGGATTTTTGCAATCGGCTCACGGAGATGCGGGAGGAGCGCGCGGCAGGGCGCACGTACCGGCTGCCGTCGGAGGCGCAGTGGGAATATGCGTGTCGTGCGGGGAACATGGGCCGCTACGGCTTCAGTTTGGGCGGCAATACGATTCTAAAGGAGTCAGACGAAAACGAGCTTTCCAACTACGGGTGGTTCAAGGACAATTCTGGCGGAAGGCCGCACCCAGTGGGTCTCAAGCGGCCTAGCGCATGGGGATTGTATGATATGCATGGCAACCTTTGGGAGTGGTGCCAGGATTGGTGCGACGGCGGTTATTATGCGAAGTCGCCGACCGATGATCCAGCGGGTCCTTCCAAGGGCCCGGACCGCGTGGATCGCGGCGGGTGCTGGGGCAGCGCGGCGAGGCAATGCCGGTCCGCGGTCCGCTACATGGACCCCGGGTACTGGCCCGACGGCCGGGGTTTCCGTGTCTCCCTGGTTCTTCCGAACACGGCGGCTGAGCGCGCGAAGATGGCGCGTGCCACCGATGCCGCGCAACCCGCCGGTGGGTCGCCCGCTCCAAGGGCCGATTCCAAATCCGAAATCTCAAATCCCGAGTCCAAAACTCCGCCTCCCGCCGTCGCCCCGTTCCACGAAAAGAAGGCCAAAGAGCACCAAGAGGCATGGGCCAAGTGCCTCAACGTGCCGGTGGTCCAAACCAACTCCATCGGCATGAAGCTGGTGCTCATCCCGCCGGGCGAGTTCCAGATGGGCTCGCCCAAGGAACTGATCGAAGAGGACTTGAAGAGACCTAATAATGACCCTAATGACCCGTGGTACAAGGATCGTTTGCCGGGTGAGGGGCCACAGCACCGTGTGCGGATCACCCGGCCGTTTTACTTCGGCGTGTACCTGGTGACGCAGCAAGAGTACCAGCGGGTCATGGGCGCTAATCCCAGCGAGTTCTCGGGCAAGGGCAAAGACAAGGTAGCCGGTCAGGACACGAAGCGGTTCCCGGTGGAGAACGTGTCGTGGGACGATGCGGTGGAGTTTTGCCGAAAACTATCGGAGATGCCCGAGGAGCGCGCGGCGGGGCGCGTGTACCAACTGCCATCGGAGGCGCAGTGGGAGTATGCGTGTTGCGCGGGGAACACGGGCCGATACGGCTTCAGTTTGGGCGGCAAAGCAGTTCCCAGGGAGTACGACGAGAACGAGCTTTCCGACTACGGGTGGTTCAAGGGCAATTCTGCTGGCATGCCGCACGCAGTGGGTCTCAAGCGGCCTAGCGCATGGGGACTGTATGACATGCACGGCAACGTTTGGGAGTGGTGTCAGGACTGGTACGACAAGCATTATTATACGAACACGCCTACGGATGATCCGGCGGGGCAGTGACTCGCCTTCCTCTAGCGCTAAGAGCATTGTAGGACAAGGACTTACGGCGGGGGAGGAGGGCTTGATAGCAGAAGAAAAAGACCTTATGCTAACAGGTGAGTAATTCATGTTTCCACAAATTCTGCTAGCAGAGGTCCAACTATGATTTCAACAAAAGAACTGGATATTTTCAAGGCCCAAGAGCAATTTGAGCGGATGCACGAGTTTTTGAAGCAAGCGCTGAGCGAAGGGCGACGCCTCGACGAAGTGGAACGCGGGATGTTTCCGCGAGCTATGACCATGTGCCTGGAGTTTTTACGGTCCTTCGTGGAGGCCCATGGGGATGGGGATCGGGGAGAGACCGTAGAACGGGAAGGGGAGACGTTGGCGCCTGCCCGAGCCGCATGAGAAGCGGTACTTGTCGATTTTCGGGGAATTGCTGATCGGCCGCCGAGTCTACGGGACTCGGGAAGGCCAAGCGATTGGATGGTCGCCCCTGGACGCGACCTTGGGATTGCCCGCTGGAGAGAATTCCTATGTTCTGGAGGACTGGTTGCAGCGGTTGTGCATCCAGGACGCCTTTGGGGGATCGGTGGAGTCGCTCCGTGCCTGGTTGGGGACCACGGTGAGTGTTCGCACGGCGGAGCACATGAGTCGCGAGATGTCGCAGTACGTGGACGACTTTCGCGGCGAAGCGGTTCCTCCTGCCGAAGAAGAGGAGGAACTGCTGGTGATAACGGCCGATGGCAAGGGTGTGCCCATGCGGCGGACGTTGGCGGCGCGGTTGCGAGCAGAGTCTGAAGCTGGGGTGGGAGAAAAGGGAGGAAATGCCGCAGGCGCGGAAACGGCAGGAATCACGGCTGTCGAGGAAGAGGCGCCTTCTTCGCCTCCGGTCGAGCGTTTGGCGGGGCAAGAGAAAAGCAGCGGGGAGCGCCCCGGGAAAAAACAGATGGCGTATGTGGGATCGGTTTACACCCAAGCCCGCTTCCCTCGTACTGCCGAAGACGTGATCGACGAGGTGCGTTGGCGAAAGCGTGCCCGGGAGCGGCCCGAACCGCAACACAAGCATGTGTGGGCAGAGATGACCCGGTTTAAGGAAGGGGAGGTGTTGGCCGCCGCACCGATGTTGTTCTTCGAGATTCTTATGGAGTGTTGTCGGCGGGACCCGGCAAACAAGAAGCCGTGCATCTGTGTCATGGATGGGGAACGCCAGTTGTGGAAGTTGGCGGCAGAATGGTTTCCCGAGGCCATATGGATTCTGGACCTGTTCCACGCGTTGAAACGGCTCTGGGAGGTGGCCCATTGCCTGTATGCGGAGGAGAGTGCGGAGGCGGGAGAATTCGTGACGCATCATCTGCGCATGCTGCTGCAAGGCAAGGTCGGTTACGTGCTGCGCAACCTCCGTCCCTTGGTGAAGGCCTACAAGCTGAAGGGGGCGAACAAGACCACCGTGGAGTCCGCGATTACGTACTATGAAAACAACCAGGAACACATGCGCGATGACGAATACTTGGCGGCAGGCTACCCGATTGCCAGTGGCGTGGCGGAAGCGCCTGCAAGCACCTGGTGAAGGACCGCATGGAGTGCGCCGGGATGCGTTGGGAGTTGGAAGGGGCTCAAGCAATCCTCTCGCTGCGAGCCATCTACCTCAACGACCTCTGGGATCAGTTCATCACCTACCGTGTTACGACAGAACAGTCGCGTCTATATGGCAAAGATGCACAGCATGCTACGGCTGCATAAAGCGGCCTGCGAGTTGCTGCCTCCGGCGGGGCCCCCGGGTGGCTCGCACCGCGTGTTTCGCGGCGGTGGCTGGTTCTACCCGGCGGGGGTCTGCCGGTCGGCGTACCGCGACCACCACCTAGCCGGGTTCCGCGACCACGTCGTGGGCTTCCGTGTCTCCCTGGTTCCGGCGGATACGGCGGGCAAGCCAACGGAGTCGACGGCCGCCACGGCCCAGGAAAAAACCGCGGAGGTGGTCGCTTCCCCATCGGCAATCCAAAATCATAAATCTGAAATCTCCGCCCCTCCCCTCGCCATCGCCCCGTTCAACGAGAAGAAAGCCGACGATCGCGAGGTTGCCCAGTGGGCCCTCGACATCAAAGGCCGTCGTGTGGAAGTCGAGTTGGCAAGCGGCGAGAGGAAGTCGGTCAACCCTTTGCCGCACGAGCCGTTTCGGGTGACTGCGCCTCGACTTGCAACACTGTAAGGTTAGCGACCACGATATGGCACGTCTCCGCGGCCTCGATCGGCTCCTGTGGATAAACCTGAATTACACAAATACGGGGGATGAAACGCTTCAGATACTCTCGGAGTTGCCGAATCTGGAGAATATCTTCCTTTGTTCGTCCAGTTATACGGATCAAGGCCTCAAACGGCTCGGGCAGCTAAAGAAGCTGAAGATGCTTTGGTGTTGGCCACTCACGGACGCCGCGCTGGCCAGCTTCAGCGATCTGGAAGACCTTGAGTCGCTAAATTGTGGAGGCACGTTCGTGAAGGGGCCGGGTCTGGTTCACCTCGCGAAAATGAGTAAATTGCATTGGATTAACCTTAACGATACCCCCATCGATGACCAGGGCCTCGCCTGTCTTCCTGAACTCAAGGGCCTGACGACCATTGATCTTGTGGCCACGAAGATCACCGACGCTGGGCTGAAAACGCTCACCCGCTTTCCCCAGCTCGTCGAACTGCAGTTGAGGCGCACCCAGGTGTCAGGCGCGGGCCTCGCGCATCTGGCCGTCATGACAAAGCTACAGCGGCTGGAACTCGCCGGCAGCAAACTGGACGACGCCGGCCTCGGCCATCTGCCCGCACTTCCAAAACTGGCGGTTCTCGACATCAGCGAGACGGGGACTGGCGACGCGGGGCTCGAACACCTGCGAAATCTTGCGGCACTTCGGGAGCTGCACCTCGAAGAAGACCAGGGTCACCGCCCGCGGCCTCTTAAAGCTCCACGAGGCGTTGCCGAATTGCAAGTTCGAGGCCGACGAAGCGGTAATGAAGGAATACAACCGGCCTGTAGGTCAGGCCCCGCCCGACAAGCAACCATCGGCGCGCGTTCAAATCCGTAAGACCGTGTTTGAATTAGGTTAGCAACACATCAGATTCCTGAAAGAACTGTCGGCCAGGCGCGTTCTTTAAGATGTGGAGGGGAAGCGTGGCATGGACTACTCGGTATGCAGGCGGTATCCAAGGGAATAAGGGCCATAAAGTGGACTCGCCGGATTCTGCGCAATGAATCGAATTATGAAAGTCCCAACGCTATCGCACCCGTCGGCCGATGACCTGGTGGCCTTTGCCCGGGGCCTCTTGGATTCTGCGCGGGCGGCCGTCGTCGAGGTGCATCTTTCGCAATGCAATCCCTGCGCCGGAAAGGTCGCCGCTGCGCCCGACGACGGTTTCATCGGGCTGCTCAAGGCCGCCCAGCAATCGAACTTCGCCGACAAACTTCACAACCCGGGCGATCAGAGTACCCGCGCTTTTAGTCCGAAAGATGGTCCCGGCCTCGATCGGCTGCCGTTGGAATTGCGAGAACATCCCCGCTACAAGATCGAAAGGCTGTTGGCGGCCGGGGCGATGGGGGAGGTTTATCTTGCCATGGATGCCGGAATTTCCAAGCCGGTGGCCGTAAAGGTCCTCAAGCCGGAACTGGCCGGCAATCCGGCCCGCAAGACGCGATTCCTGCAAGAGGCCCACATCGCATCGCGGTTGCGGCATCCGAACATTGTCAGGGTTCTGCACTCTGCGTTGGCCGGAGAGTCAGCCTATATCGTCATGGAGTTCGTTGCCGGCGAAACGCTCGCGCAGCTCGTCGGCCGGCGCGGCCCGCTGCCGGTCAGCGAGGCCTGCGCGTACGTCCGCCAGGCCGCCGCCGGTCTGGCACATGCGGATCGGCAAGGCGTCGTCCATCGCAATGTCAAGCCGCAGAACCTCATCTTCGACCCGCAAACCGGGCTCGTGAAGATCCTCGACTTCGGGCTGGGCAGGCTGGTCGATGAACACCGCACCGGCACGCGGTTGACGCGGGAGGGCGAAATCCTGGGAACGATCCATTACTTGTCGCCCGAGCAGGTGGCCGACTCGCGCGAGGCCGACATTCGCTCGGACATCTACAGCCTGGGATGCGTTTTGTTCTTTCTCCTGAGCGGATTCCCGCCGTTTCGCGGCAAGAATCCCCTGGAAGTGCTGAACAAACACCAGCAGGAGCCACCGACCTCCCTTCGCGCACTGCGACCCGACGTTCCGCCGGAGATCGCCGCGCTGGTGGATCGAATGTTGGCGAAAGACCCTGCCGCACGGCCGCACTTGCCCGCGGAAATCGTGGCGGCCCTGAAGCCCTACGAGGGCCGGCCTACCAATCAAGGGATTTGGTGGGCCGGCGATCGCAAGCTCTCTGGTCCCACCCTACGGCTCCTTCCCATCCTGCTTTCGCCGGCGGTCATGCTCCCGGCCCTGACGCTGCTGGCGTGTCTGTTATGGTTTCTTTTGTAATTCGAACCCGTTTGAGGAAATGACATGGCGGATCAAGGAACACGATTGGAAACCGAAGATGACGTTCGCCGCGCACTGCAAATGCTTCGGCCGGCGGCCCCCGGACGATCGCCGGCCGTCTTCGCGCCGGCCGCCACCGCGCCGCCCGCCGCGGCCGATTGCCCGCCGCTCTTCCGGCCGACCCTTCGGCCACCCACGCCCATCTTGACGGTTTGCGACGACGGCGAGGAGGATGGCGAGTCGATTCGCATCCGCAAGGATTGTTTTGCGATCGGTCGTACGGAAGGCGACCTGGTTCTTCCCAACGACGCCCAGATCTCCGGTCGCCACGCCGAGTTGCGACAAACGCTCGTCAGAGGGAAGTACCGCTGGAGCCTGATCGATTTGCAAAGCACCAACGGAACCTACGTGCGGGTCGGCCAGGCCATTCTGGAGCACGGTCAAGAGTTCATCATTGGATGCACCCGCTTCGGCTTCGAGAAGCAAGCCGCGGCCGATCCCGCTGGGCCGAAAGCCCCAAACGCCGGCGAGCAAGCTACGCGCTTCTGGGAGGCGCCGCCACGTCGGGCGGCCAATGCGCGGCAATCGTCGAACTGACCGACGCCGGCCAGGGGGCCCGCTTCTTGTTGGACGGCCCCGAGAATTGGGTGGGCAAGGACGCCGCGCACTGTCAAATCGTCATGTCGAAGGATCCCCTCGTCAGCCCGCGGCATGCAAGGATTCACCGCCAAGACGATGGCCGGTGGGTGGTGGAAAACAACAAGTCCATCAATGGCGTGTGGTTGAGAGTGGAACAGATTTCCTTCAAAGGAACCTGCCGTTTCATGCTTGGCGAGCAAAAATTCGTAATTCAAACGCCGCAATAGAAGAAGGATTGGCAACCATGAAAGAGCGCACTTGGACGATCGGCAGTTTGCCCGATTGTGATCTCCAGGTTGATAGCCCGGCTGTGTCCGGCCGGCATTGCCGGCTTACCCAGCGGGGGCAAACGTTCCTGCTCGAAGATCTTGCTTCTACCAATGGCACGTTTGTGGCGGGCCAGCGGATCGACCGCCCGCGGGAAGTTCGCCGCGGCGAGGCGATCACGCTGGGGCTGAACACGCCCATGCCTTGGCCCAACCTCTCCTCGATCACCGTGGGAAGACTTCCCGACAACGACGTCGTGATTCCGTTGGACATGGTGTCGGGCCACCATGCTCGCCTGGAACGGGAGGGGAACCGCGTGTTTCTCGTCGACCTCGAATCGCGGAACGGGACCTCGATCAACGATCCGCTGAAGAAGATCGCTCGTGCGCCGATCCAAGCGGGCAACGTCGTCTTCCTGGGGACGCACAAGATCATGGCCAGCGACCTTCTGAGCAAAATGCCCGCGGATGTGCCGGATCCGCGCATGCGCGACAGGCCACGAGACTTGAAGCGTCGCCGCTTGCGGACCTGGGCGTGAGGCCTTCGCCCGTCGCGACAATGACTGCGCCCACGCCCGGGGCTCCTCCACCGCGTGCCAGTTGGTTCGGCTCCTACCGGTCGGCCCGTAGCTGGGCGGTCGGGATCGGACTCAGCGCAGTCTGTATTCTGATTGCCGTTGGGGCCTCCTGGGTATTTCGTGCCGGCGCGACAGACGACCAGCGCCAGGTCGATGAGCGCGGAGTTGCCAATGACGCGGGGACGGCAAAGGGCGGCACGAATGATGACCATAGCAGGGACAATCGCAAGATGCTGCTCGACAAGCTCCGAGAGGATCGGGAGAAGAAAAAAGCCCTGGAGGACAAGAAACACCAACGAAGGGAAGAAGAAGCGTTAAAGAAGAATCGCGAACTACCGAAAGACCAACCATGAACAGCCATCAACTAGGGGCGGCCCTCTGGCTCATGCTGCTGCTCTCGTCGTGCAGCCGGCCCGCGGCCGGCCCGCGGACGGAAAACGCCGAATCGGCATTCAAGAAGGGCATGGCGCATTGGGACCAACGCGATCTCGATGCGGCCATCGCCTCCTTCACCCTCGCGATCGAGCGCGATCCGAAAGATGCCGTGGCGGTGCTCGCCCGGGGACATGTCTACTACGATCAGTATGACCTGGAGCACGCGATCGCCGACTTCACCCGCGCCCTCGAACTCGACCCGAACAACGCCAACGCGGATGGCAGCCGCGGGCGGGCTTATTCGGAAAAGGGCGCGCTGGAAAAGGCCCTGCCCGACTTGAGCGCAGCGATCCGCCTGGACCCCGGGGACGTTGAGAGCCTGCTCGCCCGCGGCCTGATTTACTACAATCGGGAGGACTTGGACCGCGCGATCGCCGACTACAGCAGCGCCATCAAGGTCGATCCAAGCAGCGCCGAAGCGCTCCGCAGTCGCGGGCGGGCCTATTCGGAGAAGGGCGAGTTCGAAAAGGCCCTGGCAGACTTGAACGAGGCGGTCCACCAGGACCCCAAGGACGTTGAGGCCCTGCTCGCCCTCGGCCGGATCCACAATAACCAGGATGGTCCCGACAAGGCAATCACCGACTATACGAGCGTCATCGAGATCGATCCAGCCAATGCCGAGGCCTTGCGGGGCCGGGGGCGGGCCCGCTTTGAGAAGGACGAACCGGAGAAGGCATTGGACGATCTGAACGAGGCCATTCGTATCGATCCCAAGGACGCTGCTGTTGCCCTCGCGACCCGCGGACTGATCCGCTACAACCAGCAGAAACTGGATGAGGCGATCGCCGACTTCACGGCGGCATTGAATCACGATCCGCAGAACGTCGAAGCGCTCCGTGGCCGCGGGCGGGCCCGGTTTGAGAAGGCAGAGCCGGGGAAGGCCCTGGCGGATCTCGACCAGGCCATCAGCCTCGATCCGAACGACGCCGCGACACTGGCAACCCGCGGTCAAATCCGCTACAACCAGCAGAAACTGGACGAGGCGATCGCCGACTTCACGGCGGCATTGAATCACGATCCGCAGAACGTCGACGCGCTCCGCGGCCGCGGGCGGGCCCGGTTCGAAAAGGATAAACTGGGAGAGGCCCTGGCCGACCTGGGCAAAGCCATCGCCATCGATAAAGACGACACAGAGGCGCTGCTGGGCCGGGCCATGGTCTACCATGAGCGGAAAGAGCTGGACAAGGCGATCGACGATTACACGGCCGTCCTCGGGCACGATCCGCAGAACGTCGACGCGCTCCGCGGCCGCGGGCAGGTCTTTTTCGAGAAGAATAAACCGAAGGAAGCCCTCGACGACCTGAACAAGGCGATCGGCATCGATACGAACGATAGCGAGTCGCTGCTCAGCCGGGCCATGATCTACCATGAGCGGAAAGAACTGGACAAGGCGATCAACGATTACACGGCCGTCCTCGGGCACGATCCGCAGAACGTCGACGCGCTCCGCGGCCGCGGGCAGGTCTTTTTCGAGAAGAATAAACCGAAGGAAGCCCTCGACGACCTGAACAAGGCGATCGGCATCAATGCGAACGATAGCGAGTCGCTGCTAAGCCGGGCCATGATCTACCATGATCGCGAAGACCTGGACAGGGCGATCAACGATTACACGGCCGTCCTCGGGCACGATCCGCAGAACGTCGAAGCGCTCCGTGGCCGCGGGCGGGCCTACTTCGAAAAAGGGAAACTGGAAAAGGCCTTGGAAGACGTGAACGAGGCGATCCGCCTGGCCTCAAACGACGCCGATTCGTATGAGCTCCGCGGCACGATCGCTGCCGCGCAGGGCCATTTCGACAAGGCCCTGGCCGACTGCGGCGAGATGATCCGCATCGATCCGCAGAACCCCGGGCCTTACTGTACGCGGGCCGGTATCCACGAGAGCCAGAAGCGTTGGAGCGACGCGATTGCAGACTACTCCAAGGCGATCACTTTGGATCCGGAGTATGCAGATGCCTATGCGGGCCGGGCCGCGCGAACGCGGAAGCCAAGCACCCGATTCAAGCCAAGGCCGACGCTGCCAAGGCGGCGGAACTGGGAGCGAAGTAGTTTGACGGCGCCGGCCGGCCTGCACCGTCGCAGTGGTTGCATCGGGTTTTTTGAAATAGTTATTGTCTTAGCGTTCTCGTTTAGTCGTAATTTTGCCCTCTTTTACAAGCGGCGTATCGCGAAACAAAGGATTTCAAACACGGAGAGTGCTCATGGCGACGTTCCCTTTGGCCAGCAGCCGGGTGCTGCCCGTTTGGTGTGCCATCGTTTTCCGCGTGGTATTCACTGCGTTGCTCGTCGGTTCTGCATTGCCCGGCGCAATGGCAGGACCCAGAGGCGGCGGATACGCAGCGAAAGGCTTTCAAGGCAGCGGCTATCGTGGTGGCGGGAATTATGGTGGAGGCTATGCTGCGCGGATGCCGTCTCCTAATTACCGTCCGCCCAAGTCGCATGCGCCGAATAAGCCGGCGCGGAAACAGCCCTCGCATAAGAAATATGTGCCTCCGAAGCCTGCACCACAAAAGCACGTAGCTCAGAAGCATGAGCCGCAAAAGCACACGCCCCAGAAGCACCTTTCCCAGCGGAGCGCGCCGGGCAAACCGCAGACCCGGCACCACAAGAACTTGGGCAAGCCTTCGACCTCGCGGCAAAACGCGGTTCCGCCGACGAAATTCAAGCGGTTCCATCCGGTCCCGAAAAGTGTGAAACAGTCGCACAAGAATTTGCACTCGCACACGCCCCACCATGCCTTTAGGCATCACCCCGGCTGGCACCACCCGGGATGGCGCCATTTCCACCATCATCACTGGCATCACCCCTGGTGGCTTTACGATGACTATTACGGCGATTACTATGACGATGATTACTGGTACGCCACGAGTCCCTATTTCGCTAACGCCGAGTTCCAGCGGCAGACGGCAATCAACAGCATTCGCGCTCAAATCGCTGTGGCCGAAGAGGTGCTCGAGAGTGCCGTGTCTCGCCAGGAAATGTCGGAGCGGAAACTCCAAGCGGCCCAGCAGCGGATTGTCGAGGCGCGGACTGCGATCGACGGCGCCGTCGCCCAGCAGGTCGAAAGCAACGAGGCAATGCGCGAAATCGAAGACCGCTTTGTTGCGGAGCAGGGATCGGGCTCCGAATTCATGCAGGCCCAGGCCAAGGTGGATGCGACGCGCGCGGCAATCGATCGCGAAGTTCATCGCGTTCTCTCGCTGCCGCCGCACGCCGGCACGCCGACTTCGGCGGCTTACGCCCATGAGATAGCGATGCTCTCGCCCGACCAAAAAGAGAAACTCGACAAAGACGGCCTGTTCGTCGAAGCGACCGCGAAGTTGAAGGCGGCGGTGCACGAAATGGCGCGGGTGCGGCAAGCCTCGTTCGAAAAGGCTCCCGACTGGGTCGCCGCCAGGAACAAAGCCTTGCAAGCCGAGCAAGCACAAACGCAAGCGGATCGGGACCTCGACAAGGTTACGGGTGTTGGCCAATTGAGTCCCAAACTGGAGTTGCACGGAGCGCAGAATTTGGCCGCTCAAGCCCGGGCGGTTATAGCGGCGGGCCGGGCGGCGCTTCGCAGCCTGGCGCAAGCGTGCCCGCCGTAAATGACGATCAGAGCGCGTCGTCGTCTCTGTAGGGTGTGGTAGAGCGCGAGGCATGGCCAATCTGATGTGCCTGCTTGTCCTCATGGGCAAACCGGATCGATACGCCTCCAGACCGGCTGACTTCGGCGAACATCGGATGAAGCTCCTGGCGGATCAGGTCGAAGGGCAATTCGGCCGTAAGCGTAAAGTCCAGGTCCTCAGAAAACCGGTAGTCGCCAAAGTAGCATCGCTTGAGCGCCGTTCCGCCCTTGGAGGCCAGCCGCTCCCGTAGCGGCGTCCGCGAAAGCGCGATCAAGAACCACGCCAAGCAGTAATCCCTTTCCAGGACGGTCTCCGGTATGCGCCGCCCGCCTTCACGGGCCAGACGGTTTGAAAGCAGGGCAAGGTTTCGTTGTGGGATCATTTGTTAGGTTCCTATCACGGCCCGGAATTCTTCGGGGTCCACGTTGAGCCGCAAGTGCCATCGTGCAAAGTGCTTTCCCTGGGGCGGCATGACAGGATCGAGGAGCGAATAGCTCCCGGTGAAAGGATGAAGGATTAGGGATGAAGGCGGGAGGCTTGACAGCGACCGTGCGCAGTTCGTCCCCCAAAGGGAGCTTGGTTTTTTCGATTTTTTCTGAACAATTCCCGGAAAATATGGTTTTTCGTAAACCGTTGGCGACAAACGTCTTGCGGATCAATCGTGCGCCACGACCGCAAGACAAACCGCGTTTGTCCGGTGCTCGCACGTACTTATTGGGTAGAAAACTATGGAATGTTACGACGAATAACGTCGTACTACGGTGTGATGAAGGATGAAGGCGGAAGGCGGAGGGATGAAGGCGGAAGGCAGGAAGAGCAGGGAAACTGCCCTCACCCCGACCACGACCATGAGTACATGGTGCCCGACATGGTGCCCGACATGGTGCCCGCGCTCTCCCGAGTACAGGTGAGGGGAGCAGGGAGAAACCGCGGCAGCACGTGTCGACGGACGGGACAAACCGGGACGGAAATGGACGGAAACGGGACAGAACGGGACAAAACCGGGACGGAACGGGGCGATACCGGGACGGAACGGGACGGAGTTGCAGTCGGGAAAAAGGAATTGACCTCGATTTTGGACCACACCGTGGTGGACCACAGGGAAGGCATCCGCCCGACTTAAGCGCTTCATAAAAAGCACTTATGAATGTTTTTGCCGGACCGCGAGAAATCGTCCGGCTGCGGGTCGATTTTGTTCTTTGGCAATTCGGTTCTGCGATGCGCAAGGCAATGCGCGTTGCGCAGTCCGGGGCAGGCTGGCGAGGCTGCCCCGGTTCGGATTTCTTCGCACCGGCGGAATTGACATTCCTCCGCGCGTCGGAATTTCAGACAGATCCTTTCTGCCGGAAAGGACCGGTGTGCAACCATCCAGAGAAAGACTCGAGGTTTTCCAGCGGGCCGGCGCACAATAGTCCTTCCCGGCAGGCAGCACCTACTGGCCGCCGTCGAGACATCTTGCCGGTTCTGTTTTCATCGGAGGGGGTGATTTGCCGCAATGTTTATCGGTGGACCGCACGATCAGAAGGGGGGAGGGAGCATCGCGTTTCTCGGCCGAAAACCGCGATTTCTGACAAACGACTCGCGCGGCAGGGTCAAAACGGACCGACACGTTGTGGACCAGGAAAAAGGGCATCTTTGGTTCCGTGGTAATCTTTACGACTTCCAAAGGGTGGGTGACGATCGTCTCGCGGGAAAAGCTGCACCTAGCCCTTATTCCAAGACCTTCAAGAACCGCTCGTACGCATCGTCCCAGGCGGCCGTGTTCCGCGGTTCATACTCCTCGACGTCGAAGCTGCCGCGCACGACCTCGCGGGCCTCGGCGATCGAACCGACCGCGCCGTCGGCCACGGCCTGCACCATGATATTGCCGATGGCGGTGGCCTCGACCGGACCGGCGACGACGCGGCGGCCGGAAGCATCGGCGGCGGCCTGGCAAAGCAAGCGATTCTGGGTGCCGCCGCCGACGATGTGGATCGTCTCGATCCGCCCCCCCGCCAGTTCTTCACATAAGCCCAGCACGTGACGGAACTTCATGGCAATGCTGTCCAGCGCACAACGCAAAACGGCCCCTTCGTCTTGCGGGACCACTTGGCCGGCCTTGGCACAGAAATCGCCTATCGCCCGCGGCATGTTGTCGGGCGAGAGAAAATCGGCCGCGTCCGGATTGATGAAGGAAGCCAGCGGCTGCGCGGCGGCGGCAAGCCGGTTGAGATCCTCCCAGCTCCACGTCCGTACACCTTGGCTCCACACGCGGCGGCATTCCTGAACGAGCCACAGACCGGTGATGTTCTTCAACAGTCGGATCGTATTGCCGACACCGCCTTCGTTGGTGAAGTTGCGCCAAGGACCTTGTCATTGATCACCGGGGCGGGCGATTCAACGCCCATCAAGGCCCAGGTGCCCAGGCTGATATAGCACCAGTCGGGCCGCAATCCCGGTTTGCTGGCGGAGGGGACGGCCATCACGGCGCTGGCCGTATCGTGGCTGCCGGGCAGCACGACCTGGGCTCGTAGACCGGTTTCGGCCGCCAGGCCGCCGCGTAGCGGCCCGATCTTCGTGCCCGGCTGCACGATTCGGCCGAGGATATGCGTCGGCAGGTCGAATTTCTGCAGCAACTCGGTGGCCCAACCGCACTTCACCGGGTTGTAGAACTGCGAGGTGCTGGCCTCGGTCATTTCGTTGCACTTCACGCCCGTCAGCAGCCAGTGCATGAGGTCGGGCATGAACAAGATCGTTTCGGCAACCTCCAGCAGCGGCGAGTTGTCAAGCTTCATTGCCAGGAGCTGATAGAGCGTGTTGAACTGCATGAACTGCAGGCCCGTGTGACGGAAGATTTCTTCGCGGGGAACGATTGTGAAGGCCCGCTGAAGCATGTCGTTGGTGCGGCTGTCGCGATAGTGATAGGGATTGCCGAGCAATTCGTCGTTGCGTCCCAGCAATCCGAAATCGACGCCCCAGGTATCGACGCCCACGCTGGCGATCGCATTGCCGCCTTGGGCGGCGCCGGCGGCCGCTAGGCCCTGCCGCACGCGACTCCACAGTCCCGGCAGGTCCCAGTACAGTCGGCCGCCCAGATCGACCGGACCGTTTTCGAAGCGGTATACTTCCTCCAGCCGCAGTTTTCGGCCGTCGAAACGCCCGATTAAGTGGCGTCCGCTCGACGCACCCATGTCGATTGCCAAATAAGCCTTTTCCGCCATCTGCCAAGCCTTTCCAAGTGTCCTACGAAAAACAGCCCTCAGGAGCCTACATCGTCTCGACCCGTTCGCCACTCGTCAATACCCCCGGTTCCTCAAACTTGCTTGAATATCGAGGGACAAAATGGCCCGAAATGGTCTTGGACGAATCAACCCGACCAGGGGATACTTGACTGGCTTAGATAACATTGCTAAAATTGACGGAGTCCGTTGGGAGCATGGATTCGACCGATGGCAAGATTCTAATCCTAGTCAAGAATGAGATTGCGATGAAAGTATCTGCAAAAACTGAGTATGCCTGTATTGCGATGCTGGAGCTAGCCGCCCAATACGGTTCGAACGAACCGGTGCGAATTCGCAGGATTGCCGAGCGGCACGACGTGCCGCCACGGTTTCTGGTGCAAATTCTGCTGCAACTCAAGGGCGCTGGATTGGTGGCCAGCGTTCGCGGTGCGGCCGGCGGCTATCATCTGATCAAGACGCCTCAGGAGATTTCCTTGGGGCAGGTCATGGAAGTGATCGAAGGTTCGTCCGAAGAGAATGGCCAGAACGTGCAGCGCCTCGCCCGATTCTCCGGCCGTCAAAGTGCTGATGCAAGCCTGGAAAGAGGTCACCGTCGTACAGCGGAAGATGCTGGAAAGCATTACATTGGCCGATTTGTTGGATCGAGCCAAAGCCCAGGACGAGCAAATGTACCACATTTGATATTGGAGAAAATCGCCAGTAGGGTGGGCTTTAGCCCACCCTCGCGTGAAGGTGGGTTAAAGCCTACCCGCCGAGAATTAGTGAAGAACAGTTGCTTTGCCGTCAGAAAAAGCATACAATCTAACTGTTCTGCGGCGTACGGTCCTTGTTCATGCTGCGCGCCCCCGGGCACCAGCTTTTCTAGGGGATTTTAGCTATGCACGCCTCAATGGCCTTTTTTGTGATGATGGTCGGCGGCTGTCTCCCGCCCGAGTCCGAGATTACGACCGTTCCTTTGAAGGATGACCTCTTCGGCCTGACGACCATCCAGGATCTGGAGTGGAAACAAGGAGCCAAGAATGCTGGCCGCGTACACTTGCCAACACCTCCCACCGTCGGTGAGAACCAACAGTCCGGTGACGATGTCCGAACGGGCAGGCCGTATCGCGGTCCCTATTCTCCCTATTCTCCCTACGATCAGAGGGCTCCGCAGCGCCCGATGCCTGTGATGCCGACATCGCCAACGGAGGCCGGGCCATCCACAGGCGGAGGTTACCAGCCTGGAAGACAAACGGGAGGCTACGGGCAGACCGCAGGCTACGGACAGAACGGGTGGCTACGGACAGACTGGAGGTTATACGTCCGGCACTCCCCGGAACGATCCTTATACTAATGGTTTATCGCCGGTACGCAACCCAGTGGGCTATACTCCGCTGCCAAGCCCGGTCGCCCCCCCGACGCCGACCGCCAACAATTACATTGCCAACACCAACCCGATGTACAACATGATGAATCAATCTGGGTTGGGTATCAATTCGAACCCGTTTGCCAATCCGTCGGCTGGTGCTGCTCCCAAGCCGTACAACGATTATCAACGGCCGAACGGCTACACCCCCTGGAACGCTTTGTACACGACACCGACCAACGGCGGCACGGTAAGTCCCTATACGACTGCCGTCCAACCCGCCATGCAGCAGCAGAACTTCAACTCGCACGTAAGCGAACAGATCAACGGCGTGCAGGCCCATGCAGCGCGGTTACATGGGTACGCCCGGCATAGAGGTTCCCATGGGGGGCAACGGATTGGTCAATCCGCAAATCTTCCAAAACTACAAGGGCTACTATCCAACGTATTAGCCGCTAGGTGCGCGTAGCCGTCACAGCGAATCTGCAGGAACCCGTAGGGATGTTTCCCGGGGACGGCTGGCATATCGAGCCGGATCCGCCTGAAACATGGATAGCGTTGCCGAGTTGGAGAACAAATAGAGCCGCCCATGCCAAACGGCGGAGTGGTTCACGTTGCCGGGCACGGTACGATTCTCTTCGATGGCCAAGACAACGTCATTGCCGCTCCGTACCGGGGCATATTTCTCCGGAGCGGCCTCGAATTGCTTTCGAGCGATATCGCTGGCGAAATGGAATAGTTGCCCCTGATATACCACTTGAAGATCGCGATTGCCGATGACCCAGCGATCGTTCTCTTTCAGTTGGACGGGACAATATCCATCCAATGCCCAGCGGAGGGGATTGCCCATCTCCGACGTGCGCTCCTTATGATTGGTACTGCGCAAGTGATTCTCATCCAACCGGCTGGGCGTGTCGATATGTGCGGCACTCGGGTATTCAAAGTCGGCGCTGCGCAGGCGGTTGTCGCCCACGGCTTCTGGCTCCAACGAGGCATTCCAGTTGGCCTGCATCGCCAAGTCACCTTGGGTCGCCGTCGTCCTTATCGCGACAGCGTCGTTTCTGCGCCCTGAAAGCGAACTGCCTTTGTCCGGAAGCAGCGGATCGTCCGGCTTCAGTGTGGAGGACGGAACACCGTTCGGAGACCGAGTCGGCAATGTAGGAGCCAGAACGTTTGTGTCGGAAGTTTTCGGCGGTAGTGGCGCAGGAGCGTCTTTGTCCGAAGTCTTCGGTACGTGGGGCGTAGGGGTGTCTTTGTCTGAAGTCTTTCGCGAGGGAGGCGCAGGAGTGCCCGGCGTCGGCGGCAGGGGTTCCGGAGTGATTCCTCCCGGGGCGAGTGGTTCCTTGGGTGGCGCCAGGGGTGCAACGCCACCACTCTCGGCTTTTGGCGTTCTCTCGTAAAGCGAGGGGACGGGAATGCCTTGCAGTCCCTCGGGGGTCAGCGGCTTTGGAATCTGGCTCCCATGTGAGCCGGCCGGGCCCGTGGTCGGGCCGCTATCGATCTTCACATCGGGGGTTGCCGTCGGACCGGGCGTTGCTCCTGGCATGGGCAAGATCGGTCCTCCGTTGCTTTCGCCGGAAGCCGCTGGTTTCTTGCGTAGTTCCTCCGCGTCAGGAAGCCGCTTCTCGGGAACCGGTGTCGGAGTTGGAATGGGATGAGCTCCAACCGACCTGGGGTTTCGCTCCTCTGGCCGAGGCTGTGCCGGCCATTGCCGCCAATCCGTATCATTGAACCCGAACGTCGCCGTGTTCGGTATGCACTGGGCGTTAGGGTTGCAGGTCGGTCGAATCGAATACGATTGGGCAAATCCCGTTGTCTGCAGCATCAGACAGAGCAGGGCAGCGGCAGCAACGACACTTGCAGATAGATTTCGGGGGGTTGATGTTCTCATTATGCTATTGTCCATACCGGGTACGGTTGTAACTGCGACCCATCGTCTCGTAGCCGCGGATCGTGGAACTGGTCAGCCCCAGGATGCCGGAGATGCGTTCGATCGGGGCGGTGACCTTGGCCGTTACGTTGCTGAAGGTGATCAGTTCGTCCTCGGCCACGAACAGGCGGTCGCCGGGCAAAAGCTGGTAATTCGTCGCCGTCTGCGCCCCTTGGGCGATGGCGTCCCATTCGATGGGCAGGATCTGCTGACAGCCGAAATTGTGCGGCGCCGGCCGGGCAATCCAGATTTTCTTGCTGGAGACCTGCGACAGGCCGTTGATCTCGGCAATGGCGTCCAAGACACACTCGTTGCCGGTGATCGGCAGGCGGCGGACGTTGTCGCCCAGGCCGGCCCCTTGGGTGATCACGTAGTACACCTTGCTGTTGTAGGCCACCACGTCGACGGCCAGTTCGGGCGAGTCGAGATACTGCTCCAAGTGCTTTTGGATGGCGACGCGGGCCTCGGTCACGGTCTTGCCGGCGACGTGCACCACGCCGTACTGCCGCAGGTTGACCGTGCCGTCGGGACCGACCAGGTACTGGCCCGTGACCGGTTGGGCCCCGGAGACACGGGCCAGTTGTACGCTGGCGGCCGGCTCGCGGAGCGTCTTGCTGAGCCACTTGTTCAAGGTCGCGCGGATCTCGTCGATGGTCATGCCGGCCACGCGGACCGTGCCGTAGATGGGACCCAGGTTGATTGTGCCTTCGGCCTCGACCATGAAGTATTGGGTGTCCAGCGGCTGGTCGGGCGGGGTGTTGGCGCGGATCTCCAGCACATCGAAGACCTCGGCCCGATAGGGTGGCTTGGGGATCAGCTTGAGCATTTCGATCTGGATCACGTCCGGCGGTTCGATGCGATAGGCCGGCAGGGAGACCTTGTTCATTTCCCGTGGCGGCTGGAGGGCCGCAGGCATCGGTGGCTCCAGTCTGGGATCGTAGGGGTTGATGGTGCGGCAACCGGCCAGCAGCAGCACGGCAAGCCCGACGGTCGCGAGAACCGACCTGGGAAAGCAGGCTGGTGGGGCCTGTAGAGAACGGACTCCGCCGTTCCGCAAGTTCCGCGAGCCCCGGAACGGCACGGAGTCCGTTCCCTACAGGCGCATACCCGGCTTTTGAAACAGCGTCGTGGGATTGCTGGGCATGACCTGTGAACCTGTGGGGTGCAGGTTTGGGGTAATCTGGCAAGATTGCGTGACGAGGAAGATTTGATAAGTCTCTTTTGCGTCTTATCTGCCGTTAAAGTCTTCCTAAACCATGCAGTCGGAATAATCGGCAAACTCGCGCCGGTTCTTTGGACTGTTTCCCAAAATCGCAAAAGGGGCAAGAAAAGAACAGGCACACTCCGTGTGCCGTCCGCCAAAAAAGGGAAAGATGCGGTCGGGGCTGCCGTGCGGACGGCACACCGACCCTGCTGCACAGTGTGCCCAGTACCTGCTACTTTGTGGAAGAAAAAACCCCTCGGCAGGTTGGTGCCAAGGGGCTATGAGTCTGGTGAGAACGGTAAGCGTATTACCACTCGCCTTCGTCGGCCGTTGGCTCAGTACCGTTCTTGCTGCCCTCGGGAGTCACCAGAATCTGGTAAACCGTGACTGTGGTGCTGCCGGTGGCCAAGTTGACGCCCGCGTCGTCGCGGAGAAATTGGCCGTGTTGATCGAAGAAGATCACATTGCATCCGCCACTGTGGGCCGAATTGATGTTCGCCGTCATCGTGTTTCCGTTATAGGCGGTAAGCTGGCTGTTGTAAGGCGTAGTAAATTTCTGCAAAGCCGAGGCATAAACGCTTGCCGTGAGTTGAATACCAAAAGTCTGCGTGATCTGGAGCGGAGTAGTCCCTAGCCCTGTCCCTAGGCTGGTTTCGGTTGCGGTCGACGGATTGCTGGTGTCGGTGGCGGGAGGCACGTCGTACCAGTAGTGGGTCTTGCCCGTGGCGCCTGCTGTTGCCGCAGCCGTAGGAGGCGCTTGGGTATTTTCACTCAGCATGAGGGTGTTCGCGGTACCGTCGTTACCGGAGACATAATCCAAGGTTTGCGGCCCTAACGCTCCATACGTCGTCGGATTACTCTGATAAAGAAATTGATCTCGCAGGACCAGGCCGTTGGCAACGTAGGCGCTTGGACCGACGCCCGAAGTGCTCGCCGGTGGATCGCTGGGACAGACGAAGACCTTCAAATAGGACCCACTGCCAGACGTGACAAAGGCGCTCCACGCGCCTGAGGGCTTGACTTGCTGCTGCCAAATATCGGTGCGATCCAAATAGGGCATCAACATGGCCGGCCACGGAACCACGACTGGCCCCCCCGTGGAGGGAATTGTCGTCACCGCATTCCGCCAACCCGGATAGGCGCCTTTCGCACTTTCAAACCCCGCCATGCCGAGGCCTATCTGTTTCTGATTGCTCAAACACTGCGCTCGCCGGGCCTGTTCCCGCGCTGCGGAAATTGCCGGCATCAGCAATGCCATCAACATTCCGATGATGGTGATGACCACCAACAACTCGACCAGCGTAAACGCCGGCCGAACCCGTCCCATTCGACCCTTTTTCTTCTGCCGTGCCATGATCAGACTCCTTCAACCTTCTAGGTCACCAGTGCCAACAAGGAAGTAGGGTGGACTTTGGTCCACCTCCAAGTGCCAGCCATTCATCATGCGAACTTGGAAGACGCGGGCTCAAGCCCACCTTGCGAACTCCGCAAGCTCGGCGGTAACCATACTCCTTGCCCGTTTCTATTGTCTCAAATTCCCGCGGAGAAATCCAGCGTTTCTCTCGATTTTTTTTCAGGGCTGGAATTCTTTCCGATTTTCTACGACAATAGACCGTAGGGGCAGGAGATATCGCCTGAAAAATGGAGGAGCGACCCATGGAACGAGAGATCGGAAATTACAAATTACCCTGGAAACGCGACTACCCGGCCGAGCGCGGCGTCCACCGCCGCCCTCAATTTTCACTTTTCAATTTTCAGTTCCCAATTTTCAATCCTTCCCGCCGGCCACCGCGCGGCTTTACCCTGGTCGAGCTATTGGTCGTTATTACGATCATCGGAATCTTGATGGCCATCATCATTCCGGGCGTGAACGTGGTTCGTGAGCAGAGCCGGCAAACCACCTGTTCGAATAATCAAAAGCAGTTGGCCACGGCGATTCTCACGTACGAACTCGCAAAGAACCACCTGCCGGGCGTGCTGAATCAATTTCCGCACGGAACCCCCCCAACGAATGTTCAATACAACTGGGTCGAGGCACTTTTCCCTTACTTGGACCGTGGTGACATGTGGAACACGGTCCTTGCCAATAATGTCGCCTCGATCTCGACGATGGAACTGAAGGTTACGATTTGTCCCGATGACCCGTATACGGTTGACCCCACGTCCACGAACGCCCAGGCGCTTTTGAGCTACGGAGTCAACGATGGCTTCTTCGTGAACTATGTGAACAACCCGCCTACGGATTTCTCCACACCTACACCCTATGTGGTCGCTCCGACGACAACCTCGAAGCTCACCAGCCGGCCGAACCCCAACCAGGTGGCATACGCGCGCGGCGAGTCGGTCACGGCGTCGACCACCATCATGGTGGGCGAACGCACGGGCGACGGGTCGGCGACTTACCCACGCGCGGGTACTTCGACCTATCCAACTTCGGGGCCGTGGACCACCACCTTGGCTTCGGCGGGATCCGCGGCAGCGGCTTGCTCCGCCTTGGCGTTCCACTGGCCCGTACAGTACGGTACGACCCAGCCGGTTAATCCTCCTTGGCCGATTTCGCCCAACATCATGGTTTCCGCTCACCCCGGCAAGGTGATCGTGGCCTTCTTTGACGGACACTGCGAGAAAGTCAATAACGACGCGACTTACCCCCAATGATGGACCGACGGGGGCCGTACGTGATGGTTGAATGAGAAAGCCCTGGGGTCATTCCTGAACCCAGGGCTTGCGAAGGACATCATTTTGACTCGAAAGTTGCCGAGTCTCCAACCTCTTCTCACCTGCCCTATCGGACCGCTTCGTTCAGCATCTTCGTGTTGGGCACCGTGTGGCGATTGACCAGTCCGTGCTCATCGGTCTCAATGATCGTGGCCACCGGGCCGACTTCGCGGACCGTGCCCTGCATGCCGGCGACCTCGATGGCATCGCCCGCGGCCAACCGCTGGCGGAGATAGTAACCAGCGAGGATTCCGGCCATCACGTCCCGGCCGCCGAGGCCCAGGGCCAGGCCGAAGCCCAAGGCCAGCCCGCCGCAGACCAGGAGAATGATGTTATTGAGCAACTCGAACTGGATGCCCAGGTGCTTCAAGGTGAGGATGAACGTCAACAGGGCCAAGGTGTAGTAGCAGCCGTTGGCCAGGTGCTCGGCATACGAGATGCCCAGCCGGTCGGTGCTCGTGGCAATCACGCCGCGGAGGAATGTTGCCGCGAACAATCCCACGACGACAATTACGGTGGCCACCAACAGATTCGGAATGTATTGGGCCACGCTGGCCATGGCGGTGGAGACTTCCGTCAGCCCCAGGATATTGAAGGCCGCCATGAAGAACACGCACATCAACAACCAGAAACCGATCGTGCCCAGAATGGTCGGCACATTCCGCTCGACGCCCATGTGTTGCATCGATTGGGCCAATCCGCTCCGCTCAGCGGCGACTTGCAAGCCGAGCTTATCGCTCACCTTGATGAGCACTTTACTAATCAAGCGGGCCACCAGGTAGCCGGCCACCACCACCGCGATCGCGGCGATGACTTTGGGTCCATACAGGATGACCTGATCCAATGCCTGCTGAAAACTGTTCTGCAAGGAGGTTTTCGCAGCATCCCAGGTCGTGGTCGTAACATCTGCCATCAACATGATTCTGTTCCTTTTCGCACTAGGGTTCGTTCTTTTCTCCGGCCGGTGACATCGGCCCGTCAAAAGGTCAGTTGCCGGAGGGGCGAGACGCGTCACAAGGAAATTTCAGGATTGCTTTCCCCCAACTGTTGGGATAGGATTTTACCGTTGTTTTTCACCTCCCGCCGCTGAATTTCCCTTCCGATGCCTTCCGAGAAAGCCAGCGCCCTGGTGCTCCGCACGATCGATTTCAGCGAAACAAGCCTCGTCGTTTGGCTGTTTACGCGGGAATTCGGCAAACTCAGCGCCTTGGCCAAGGGCGCTCGCAGACTCAAGAACCCGTTTGAGTCTGCTCTTGACGTACTGACCCTTTGTCGAATAGTCTTCCTCCACAAATCGTCCGAAGCGCTCGACCTGGTGACGGAGGCCAAGCTTTTGCGGCGGTTTCGCCCCACGGGACGGAATTTGGCCGGGCTGTATGCCGCCTACTACGTGGCCGAGTTACTGGGTGATTTGACCGACGAGAACGATCCTCATCCTGAACTTTTCGATCTGGCAGATGAAACGCTCGCCGCACTGGCGGCGGGCGAGGTGGTCCAGCGGCGACTGGCGCGCTTCGAGCTCGGCGCGCTGCGGTTCCTGGGCCATTCGCCCGCCTTGGACCAATGCGCCGAGTGTGGAACGAAAATCGACCTGGCTGGCCGGATTGCCTTCGGCGGGATTCACGGCGGGGCCCTCTGCCGAGAGTGCCGTCGGGGAAAGAGCAACGTCGTTTCCGTCAGTGCCGGAGTGTTGCGAACGATGGCCCAACTGGCCGATTTGGAAGCTCAGGCCTGGCGGCGAATGGAAATCGACGCCCGGATGCTGGGTGAGTTGCGGGGCGTATTAAACCACTACATCGCTAATCTTTTGGGTCGGAAACCAAGGATGTTCGACTACCTCCACGAATTCTGGAAATAGCCGAGCAGCTCGCGACAGCGAGCGGATGTCGCCATGTCGCCCGACAGGATGTCGCCTATGCCACGAACGAACGTCGGCAAAAACTTGTCCGCCATGGCCTTGGCCGGACTGTTGGCCTTTTTTGCCGGCTGCGCCTCCACTTCGCCGCCGAGCATGGCACGGGCCAAGGTGCACGATACGTCGGACGCCAACCAAATTCCGGTTACGGCGTCTGTGACGGAAACGGGTAACGCGCCGAACAACGCCCTTCCGCCGGCCAAGTATCCGCCCGCAAACTACTCGCAGGGCAATGCGGCCCCGCAAGCGCCGTATGACGCGCTGACGCCGATGACCACGCGCTACTTCGATCCCAACGTCATGCCTGCCGGGGCCAATGGGGTTGCAGCGGCCCCGCCGTCTGACGCGACCAATGCGCCTGCCGGCCCGCCACCCGGCTACGCGGGTCCGGGCCCATCGGCGCCGATGACGATCGCGCCCGTCAGCGCATCGCCGAAAAAGTCGGATGACGACGACGACGGCGAATGGAGCTGGTCGCACTTGGCGCCCGACTACACCTGGAAAGAGTTCAAGAAGGCGATTGGCTGGGGCCCCGACCAAAAGCTTGCCCGTGAGGCCTACGACCGCGGCCAGACCCAGTATAACGCGAAGAACTACGACCAGGCGGCCAAGGAATTCTATACCGCCTCGTGGCGCTGGCCCGACTCGACCATGGAAGAAGACGCCATGTTTCTCGAGGGCGAATCGTACTTCTTCTCGGACCACTACGGCAACGCGCAAGACTCGTACGTGAACTTATTGAAGAAGCACGACAACACGCGTTACCTGGACATTGTCATTGCCCGCTTGTTCGCCATGGCCACGTACTGGGAGCAACTGGATCTGCGCACGCACCACTGGCCGATGACGCCCAACCCCACCGACAAGACGCAACCGTGGTTCGATACGTTCGGCAACGCCATGGCCTGTTACGGCGCGGTGTGGCTGCACGATCCGACCGGTCCGCTGGCCGACGTGGCCTTGTTTCGCGTGGCGAACGCCCACTTCCGCCGCGGCGAATGGGAAGACGCGGCCGAGCATTATGACCTGCTGCGAAAGAACCATCCCAAGAGCAAGTACCAGAAGGATGCGCACCTCCTGGAACTTCAGGCGAAAATGCGGATTTACCAGGGTCCGAAGTATTCGATCGTGCCGCTGAACGACGCCCAGGAAATTGCCGAGCAGGCGATCAAGCAATTCCCCGGCCAGCTTGGCGACGAGGAACGCCGCGTTCGCCAGGCGCAGGCGGTGCTTTTCGAGCAGCGCGCCGAACGCGAGTGGATCATGGCCCAGTATTATGACAACAAGCGCGACTTCCGCGCCGCCCGCGAGTACTATAAGGTGCTCCTCGATAAATACTCCCGCACGTCGTATGGCGAGCGGGCGCGGAAGCGCATGCAGGAAATCCAGAACGAACCCGACGAACCGCCCAATTACTTCAAGTGGCTGACTGCCCCCTTTGGCAACGGAAAATAGAGTGGAAGGGAATGCAATCTCTGCCAACACCGGACTCCGTTCCTTGCGAGCGGCCTTGGCTCTGCTGCTGGCGTCGCTGGCCGGCTGCCTGGGCCTGGGCAACTACCAGTTCGGCGCCAGAACGCTCTTCCCCGAAGGCATCGAGACGGTGTACGTGCCCGTCTTCGACTGCGGCAGTTATCGCCGCGAGCTGGGCGAGGAGTTGACCGAGGCGGTCGTCAAGGAAATCGAACGGCGGACCCATTACAAGGTCGTCTCTTCGCCGTCCGCCGATACGGTCCTCATCGGCACGATCAGCGGCGAGTCGAAGCACCTGCTTTTCGAAAGTCTCACGGGCGATCCCCGCGAGATGGAAGTGAACTTGGTGGCGAAGGTCAGTTGGCTTGACCGACGCGGCTGTCCGGTCCGCGACATCCCGACCGTACCCGTTCCCAGTGCGGCCGTCGATGTTAGTGCCGCCAGCAGCGTGGTGCCCGAAGTCGGCCAATCGATCGCGACGAGCCACCAGCGGGCCATTCAGCGCCTGGCGGCGCAGATTGTCTCGCTGATGGAAAAGCCGTGGTGAGAAGGGATGAGGGATAAAGGATAAGGGATGAGGGATAAAGGGTAAGGGATCTCATCTCTTATCCCTCATCTCTCATTCCTCATCTCTCATTCCTCATCTCAAACATGGAGCGTTTTCCATGCCTCTCTCCTGGCGATTGCGAACGAAGACAGTTGTTCCCGGCCGTATTCCGCTGCTGATGGGCGTGGTGAACGTGACGCCCGACAGTTTCTCTGACGGGGGACGATTTTTCGAGCCTGCGGCAGCCGTGGAGCACGGCCTGCGCCTGGCGACCGAGGGCGCCGGCATGCTCGATGTCGGCGGCCAGAGCACGCGGCCCGGCGCCGTGCCGGTCGCGGCTGAAGAGGAACTCCGCCGCGTGCTGCCGGTGGTCGTAGCCTTGAGCGGCCAAACGAACGTGCCGATTTCGATCGACACGTCCCGCGCAACGGTCGCCGCCGAGTGTCTCGCTGCCGGGGCGGAAGTCATCAATGACATCACCGCTTTGTCCGCCGATGGCCATCTGCTGGCCTTGGCGGCGGAGAGCGGTTGTGGGATTTGTGCCATGCATATCCAGGGCACGCCGCAGACCATGCAGATTCATCCGCAGTATGGCGACGTTGTCGAAGACGTGCTCGCCTGGCTGGCCGCTCGTCGCGACGCCCTAGCGGCAGCCGGGATTGCCCAGGACCACATTGCCTTGGATCCGGGGATCGGCTTCGGCAAGACCGTGGCACACAACCTGGCCTTGTTGCGGAATTTGTCACGGTTTCGCGACTTGGGTTGTCCGCTGCTTGTCGGCGTTTCGCGGAAGGCATTCATCGGCCAGATCATCGGCGATCCGCAGGCCGACCGCACGGCTGGCACGATCGGCGCCGCCTTGGCCGCCGCGCAGCAGGGGGTTGACGTCTTGCGCGTGCATGATGTGGCCGCGGCAAGGCAGGCCTTGCTGGTCTTCGAAGCGGCCGGCGGACTTTAGTAGGTTCCTTCTGCCGGAAGGGACGATTTTGGTCCAGCACACTCGAAAAACCTCAGGCACTCCCTAAGTCGTCGCACATTAGTCCTTTCCGATAGAAGGATCTACAGTAGTCGCTCTAAAGACTTATGCTATAATTCTTTCGGACAAGACACCAACGACGGCCGGAACGCAAATCGCCGTTGACTTACGCCCGCATCCTGGGGATACTCCCGCCATGAATGATCTGCACGCCTACTGCCTGGAAATAGCGACCCGTGCCAAACGGGCATCCGCCGATCTGGCAGTCGTTACCGGGGCGCAGAAACAGGCCTGGTTGCGGGCGTCGAGCAAGCGGCTCGTCGAATGTACCCCCGCGCTGATCGAAGCCAACATGCATGACCTGGACGCGGCTAGTGGCTTCGGCCTGACCGCTGCCGCCGTGGATCGCCTCCGCTTGACCCCGGCGCGGATTCAAGCCATGGCCACGGCACTTGACGAAATCGCCCTCTTGCCGGAGCCCGTCGGTGAAATCATTTCCTCGTCGATTCGGCCCAACGGCCTGGAGGTGCAGAAGGTCCGCGTTCCCCTGGGCGTGGTCTTCTTCATCTATGAATCGCGGCCGAACGTGACCTCCGACGCGGCGGCTATCTGCGTCAAGAGCGGGAATGCCGTTATCCTTCGCGGCGGCAAGGAAGCCGTCCACTCGAATCGCGCGATCGTGGACCTCTTGTCCGCTGCGGCCGCCGCAACCCGGAGTACCGGGTGCCCCGGGCTGCCGGCCGACGCCATCCAACTGGTCGCCACGACCGATCGTGCTGCCGTGGGCGAGTTGCTCCGCATGCCCGAGTCGATCAACGTGGCCATTCCCCGCGGTGGCGAGAGCCTCATCCGCCGCGTGAGCGAAGAAGCCCGCATGCCGGTCATCAAGCATTTTGCCGGCAACTGCCACGTCTACGTCGATCGCACGGCCGATGCCGATATGGCCGAACGGTTAACCGTAAACTCGAAGTGCCAGCGGCTGGGAGTGTGCAACGCGGCCGAGTCGCTGCTAGTCCACGCCGACGCAGCCGCGGCGCTCCTGCCGCGAATCGGCAAGGCCCTGATCGACCGTGGCATCGAGATCCGCGGCGACGCCCGGACGATCGAGCTCCTGCCCGCTGCCAAGCCCGCGACGGAGCAGGACTACTTCACCGAGTATCTCGGTCCGGTGATCTCCGTGAAGGTGGTTGCGTCGCTGGACGAGGCGATCCGCCATATCAATCACTACAGCTCCCAGCATACCGAGACGATCGTCACTCGCGATCTCGACGCGGCCCGGCAATTTGCCGCCCGGGTCGACAGCTCGGCCGTGATGATCAACGCCAGCACGCGATTCAACGATGGCGGCGAATTCGGCCTGGGGGCGGAAATCGGCATCAGCACCGACAAATTCCACGCCCGCGGCCCCTGCGGACTGAACGAATTGACGAGCTACAAATACGTTGTTTACGGTAACGGCCAGGTACGATCGTAACGGATTACCCTCACCCCCGGCCCCTCTCCCCAGCCGTGGCGAGGGGAGATGAACCATGAGTACCGAAGTCCTCTCTCAAGTGGAAGTCGAAAGCCTGCTCACGGCGATGGGCACCGGCGAAGAATCGCCCGTCGCCGAAGCGCCGGTCAAGTCGTCCCCTGCCATCGGCCGCGAGAAGGTCACCCCCTACGACTTCAAGCGGCCGGAACGGGTCGGCAAAGAGCAGATGCGGGCCTTGCAGACGCTCCACGAGGGTTTCGGCCGCAATTTCGGCGCCGCATTGTCCGCCTTGCTGCGGAGCATCGTCGAGGTGAAGCTTACGAGCGTCGACCAGTTGACCTATAGCGAGTTCGTCTTCAGCCTGGAGAACCCCAGTTGTTTCAACCTGCTCAAGGCCGACCCGTTGGAAGGCAACTTGATTCTCGACATCAACCCGTCGATTCTGTACCCCATCATCGATCGGCTCTTAGGCGGCGGGCGGGAGATGGGCGCCCTGGCCCGGCGCCCGCTCACCGAAATCGAATTGCGGCTGGTCTCGCGGATCACCGGCCTCTTCCTGGAAGAGTTGCGGCACGCCTGGGAGAACGTCATGGACCTGAAGTTGGCAGTGTTGCAAGTCGAGAGCAATCCGCAGCTCGTGCAGATCGTGCCGCCCAACGAGGTCGTGGTGGTGATCAGCTTCGAGTTGACGATCGGCGATCTCCGCGGGATGATGAATCTCTGCATCCCGTACAACTCGATCGAGCGCATCGGCGGCAAGTTGTCGGCCAACAACTGGGTTACTTACGGCCGCAAGAACGCCTCGAAGGAGACGATCCAGCAGATCAGCGAAACGATCTGCAGTTCGCCCGTCGGCGTTCAGGTCCGCCTGGCCCAGACCCGGATCGGCACCGGCGAACTGATGCGGCTTCGCGTCGGCGACATCATCACGACGCAGAAGGATGTCCATCAGCCGGTAATCGTATCGGTCGAGGGCGTGCCCAAATTCCGCGCCAAGCTGGGGGCCTACAAGGGCCACAAGGCGATCATGATCCAAAACTCGATCGAGAACCCGGTGGATGCCTTGGGGGAGTAGCTTTGGGAGTGCGGCGGTAATACAATGTATTAAAACATTGCCCACCGCAGGTCCCGCCGTGCCGGAAGCCAAGAAACACGAGATCATCACCTTCAAGGTGGACGAAGCCCTCCGTCGAGCGATGCAGGGCGTGCAAAACCGCTCGGAATTCATCCGCGCGGCCATCCTGGCGGCGCTGGATAGCGTCTGCCCGCTGTGCAAAGGCTCCGGCATTCTCACGCCCGACCAGCGGAAACACTGGGAGACTTTTTCCAGAACCACCCTCTGCACCAATGCGAGGACTGCCACGCCGTCCATCTGATCTGCGGGGCGGAAACCCGCAAGCGAGGCCGGCCGTGAGCGACGCTCCCGCTGAAAAGGCTCGTAGCACCCTTCGGCGTCTCCTGGCCATCGGACTCGGCATCGGTTTCGGCGTCGGGTTCCTGGGCGCGGCAATGATTGCGGTTTTCGGCGCGCCGTCCGATCTGCCCTTGCTCGTTGCCGTGTCGGACAGCGAGCCATTGAAAACCTTCGCCGGCATCGCGCCGGTCGCCTACCTGGTCGAACGGATTGGCGGCCCTTATGTGCGTGTGGAAGTGCTCGTGCAGGCTGGAAAAGACCCGCACATCTTCGAGCCGACGCCGCGGCAAGTGATCGATCTCAGCCAGGCTCGGCTCTTCTTTCGTGTCGGCATGCCGTTCGAAGACCGCCTGATCGAACATGTTGCCGGAGGGCCCGCACAGTTTACCGTCGTCGACACCGCCGTCGGAATTGCCCGGCGGGCGTCAAGCGATGAGGACGAAGGTCAAGCCGATCCCCATGTCTGGCTGTCGCCGCCGCGGCTGAAGACAATGGCCGCCAACGTAGCCGCGGCCCTTTGCCAGGCCGATCCGCGGCACGGAGCGATCTATCAGGCCAACCTGCAGACGCTCGACGCCGAACTCGACGCGCTCGATCGCCGCATCGCACGCAGCCTGGCGCCTTACCGCGGGCAGGCGTTCTACGTCTTCCACCCGGCCTTCGGATACTTTGCCGAGACCTACGGCCTGCGGCAGGAGTCGGTCGAGGTGGAAGGCAAACTCCCCACGCCGCGGCAAATCTTTGCCCTCATCGCCAAGGCCCGCAGCGACCACGTGAAGATCATATTTCTGCAGCCGCAGTTCGATCAACAGATTGCCGCCTCGATCGCCCAGGCGATCGGCGGCGCGGTGCTGCCGATGGACGACCTGGCTTTTGACGTCGTGGCCAACCTGGACGAAGTGGCACGAAAAATTGCCGCCTCGAATCGCGGAAAGACGGAATGACAAGCCCGGTAATCGAACTCCGCAACGTCAGCTTCTCCTACCAGGCCACGCCCGTGCTGGAGGACGTGAACCTGACGATCTGCGATCGCGAGACGGTCTGCATCGTAGGGCCCAACGGCGGCGGCAAGACGACGCTCCTGCGGCTGCTGCTGGGCCAGATCCAGCCGACGCAGGGCGAGGTCCTGGTCTTCGGCCAACCGCCGGAACAGGCCCGCTTGCGGATTGGCTACATGCCGCAGCGGTCCGAATACGATCCGCTGTTCCCGGTCACGGTGATGGACGTGGTGCTGATGGGGCGGCTGGGGCAACCCGGGCTGCGCGGCTGGCTCGGTTGGTATGGCGGCGGCGACCGGCACGCGGCACGCAAGGCCTTGGAGCAGGTCCACATGGCCGACGCCGCGGCCAGGCCGTTCGCGGCTCTCTCCGGCGGCCAGCGGCAGCGGGTGCTGATCGCCCGGGCACTGTGCTGCCAACCCGAGTTGCTGCTCTTGGACGAGCCGACGGCGAATGTCGATTCGCTGGTGGAAGCCCGGCTGTTCGACGAGCTTCGTCAGCTTGGCCAGCGGATGACGATCGTACTGGTCTCGCACGACTTGGGCTTCGTGACGAACCTGGTGCAGCGGGTGATTTGCGTCAATCGGCAGGCGGTGGTCCATCCGGCCAGTCAGCTCACGGCCGAATTGATTCGCGACATGTACGGCGGCGACGTGAACATGGTCCGCCACGGCGACGTGCTCTGCCATCGGGAGCATGTGCATGAGTGATTTCAAGAACTCCTCTCTCCCGCCTGCCGGGTACGGCAGGATGGGAGAGGGGCAGGGGGTGAGGGTAGATACATGACTGAATTCTTCGAAGCCCTATCGAGTCCTGATGTCCCCGTAATCCGCTACGCCCTGCTGGCCGGGCTGTTGTCGAGCGTGTCCTTGGGGATCATCGGCACGTACGTTATCACGCGGCGGATCAGCTATATTGCCGGGGCCATTTCGCACAGCGTGCTGGGCGGCATCGGCGCGGCCCTGTACGTGCAAGTGGTCTGGCATTGCCGGTGGTGCGATCCGATGTTCGGGGCCGTTGTTGCGGCCCTGGCCTCGGCCTTGCTGATCGGCGGCGTGAGTCTCCGCGCCAAGCAGCGGGAAGATACGGTCATCGGCGCCATCTGGTCGGTGGGCATGGCGATCGGGCTCTTGTTCTTCGCCAAAACGCCCGGCTACGCCGACCCCATGAGCTACCTTTTTGGGGACATTCTGCTCTTGACCCGCGGCGATCTGTTCTGCGTGTTGGCCTTGGACGCCCTGGTGATCGTGCTGGGCGTTATCTTCTACAACAAGTTCCAAGCGGTTTGCTTCGATCAGGAATTCGCCCAACTCCGCGGCGTTCGCGTCAACGTGTACTACATGTTGCTGTTGTGCCTGACCGCGTTGACGATCGTCATCCTGCTCCGCGTGGTCGGCATCGTGTTGGTGATCGCCCTGCTCACGCTGCCGGCCGCGGTGGCGGGGCATTTTTCCCGGCAGCTTTGGGAAATGATGGTCCTGGCCGTCGTGGCGTGCATGGTCTTGACCGTGGTCGGCCTGGCCGTGAGCTTTCAGACCGGGCTGCCTTGCGGGCCGGCGATCATCATGCTCGCGGCGGCAACCTACCTGACCGTAGCGCTCGGCCAGCGGCTTATTCAATCCGCACCGTAGCCAGCCCCGCCCCGCGGATCGGCACCGCCACCTGGCCGTCGCGGATTTCCAACGGGGCGCCGGGCTCCTCGACCAGATTGCACGCCTGGGCCTTGGCGGCCGAAATGTGACCGCTCAACTGCAGGTGAGCGGTGGTCGGCTGCCCGGAGAGTTCCCAGAGCCGCACGATCAGGGCCTTGCCCTCCTCGGCCCGCTTCATGGCCGTGACCACAACGTTCGGCTCGGCGACCGTGACGAGGCTGGTCGGCACGCCCGGCAGTGTCCCCTGCGGATTGGCCTTGACGACCACGCCCCGCAGCGGATTGGAGACGTTCCAGCCGAAGCGGGCGGAGGCCACGTTATCGGCCTTGGGCCGGCTCGTGATGGCGTAGCGGAACATGTAATCGCCCCCCTGGCCGGCGCAATAGTTCGTGTGCCAATAGTTGTTCAGCGCGTAGGAGTACACGTGGCCGTTACTCATCGGCAGCGCTTGCAGCCACTTGCCGCGGTTGATGTCCTGGAAGCAAACCAGCGGCACGTCGGGCGTCGCCCAGGCAATGGCCGCATCCCGAGCTTCCAACTCCACGAAATGCTGCACCGTGAACCAGTCGAGGCACGCTCCGGGCAACATGTCGCGGTTGGCGTTGACGATCCCGCAGGGCGCCTCGTAGCGGACCGTCGGCCCTTGGGCGGCGAACGGGAACGTGAAGTAAACGGCCTCCTTGGCGTACGTCTGCTGCTTGTCGAAGTAGTTCATGATGTCGATCCGCTTGATCCCGTCCCAGACGAGGACCGCGCTGATCACCGTGGGGGCCATGGCGCCGGAGGCCTCGACGGCCATCATTTCGCCCATGCCGGGCATGCGCTTCCGCTGGATCTTCGCCTTGCCGGCGGCCGTGATCTTCAAGTCCGGCGCGGGGGCACTGGGATTCATCACGATCCGCGTGGCGTTGCTCCCCCCGGCCACGTAGAGGTACTGGTTCAACTGATACGGGGCCTTCCGATCGACCAGTTCCCGGTCGAGTTCCTTGTCGCGAATGCTCACGATGCCGCCGCTGGCCGGATCGAACTCGACGCGATAGAACCGGCTTTCGATCGTGCTGCCCGGAAGCTTCTCGGCGGCCGGTTGTTTCGTCGCGGGCCCGAGCTTCAAGACGCGGTAGCCGCAGGGCGGCAAGTCTTTGACCAGGGCGAACGTGCCGTGCGGTGTGGTGTGCGAGGCAACGCCCGGCTCGACGATACCGATATCTTTGGGCAGTTCGACCCGCAGGAAGTCGCTCCGCGTCCAACTGGCCGGGTTGAAGACGACCAGCGATTTGGCATTGGTCCGCACCTGCGCGGCCAAGGCCCGGCTGCCGCGATCCAGAATCGCCTTGGACTGCCGCTCGGCGTCCAGGGCGAACTGGGCCTTGATCTTCCATTGGGCCTTGGTGAACTCGCTGTCCGGATCGCTGATCGAGCAGTACGCGCCCCAGGTGTGTTCGTCGTACAGGATGCAATTCCGCCACGCTTTGTACAGTTCTTCAGCCGGATAGTCGCTGGCCGTGCCGATCCGATCGGCCAGGGCCAGCATGGCCTCGCCGCCGGCGAGCCGCTCCTGGGCGTTGCGGCAAAGGGCCGTTTCCCGCGCCGAGGAGGCGGCCCCGTCTTCCCAGTACGTGCCCGCACTGCCGCGAAACACCGGCAACTTGTCGCCATAATGCTTCTCGACGTACTCGAAGAACTCGGCATTGTGCGAAAGGATGATCTTGGGATACTCGTATTTCTCGTTCCACTGCCGGGCAACGTCGGCCAGGCGGGCATCCAACGGCTGGTTGTCGCTCACCGCGCCGTGCAGGAAGACCGCGTCATAAGGATAATCCTTGCGGCTTTCATAGTTCGCCAGATTTTGCAGAACCCGCGAGCGGGCCTCGTGGAAACTCTCCGTCAACGCCCATTGCTGGGCCTGGGCGTATTGCCAGGTGTACATCATCAGCACGCGGCTGCCGTCCGGCCCCTCCCACCAGCAAGGACACTTGCCTTGCATGTGCGTGAACGGGTAGGCCCGATCGTTGTTGATCCCGCTGCTGAAATAGCGGATGCCGGCCGAGGCCAGGATCATCGGCAGGGTCGCCTCCTGGCTGGGCACGTCGCTGATCATCGCGCTGCGATAGGGAATGCCGTTGCACGTGACACAGCTTGTGGGCAAACCATGTCAGCCGGCACGCTGTTTCATGGGAACAAAGGCCCGTCAGTTCGTTGCAGAACAGGGCCTGGATGCCGATCTTCCCCTCGCGGGCAAAACGGTAGAAATCTTCCAGCCGCTGGCCGCTGCGCGAGTTGACGTAATTCTCCGCCTGCCAGGCGGCCTCGGTGTTCCAACGGAATTCAGGGAAGCGGTGTATCAGGTCGATGGCCGCGTCGATGTTCTGGCAATGCCGTTCGGCGCACTTGGGTTGGATGTCCGTATAGCCGATGTCGGTGTGCGAGCTTGCGGCCACGTAGACCCGCCACTTGCCGCTGCGGGAGGACCCGCGCGGCAGCCGCTTTCACCTGGCCGTTGAGCGTGGCGGTGACCTTCACGTCCAACGGGCCGGGCAAATCGGGCACGCCCGCCTCCTCGACGACCGAACCGAAGAGCGAAAGCTGTTTGCAAGGGACGTTCGAACGTCCGCCCCGCGGCCTCGACGCGCAACGTCAGGCCCGCGGCTGGGCCGGTAGTCGCCACGGCCACGTCGACCGCGCGGCGGACCTCGCCGCCTTGGCGGATGAACAGCGGAGTCGGACGGACCGACACGCTTTGGATGGCCGCCGGCGGCATCGAGCCTTCCTTGTCGTTCAGCAAGGTGATCGCGTCGTACTGGACCCACGAACCCTCGATGCACGTCAGGCGGATTTCGTTGCCGCCTTGCTTCAGGTAGGAGGCGGGAAGGGTCAATTCCAGCTTTTGCGGCTTTCCGGCACGAGGGTTCGTCAGCGACTCGTCACCGCCGCCGGGGGCAAGCTGAAAGCTGCCCGTCCTGTCGCCAATGGCCACCAGGTACCGCGGCGGAAGCCGCTGCTGAACGTCGGCAAACTCGATCCGCAGGGTGAACACGCCCCGCGGCGCCTCGGCAAGATTGAAGCGAACGGTCCGCGGCTGAGCGCGGGCGGGCGACCAGCCGTCGTCCGGGCCGGGTTGGATGAACGGCCAATCCCGCCCGGCATCGCTCCGTCCCACGTCGAACACCACCGGACGGGCGCCGAATGCCTTGGCATAAGCCTGGTAGTCGCGGGCGAAGGCAAACTCCGCATAGCTGTGATCGGGGCGGCCGATCTGCCACACGACTTGCTCGGCGCCCTGGACAGTGGAGGTGAGCAAGAAGGCGAAAATCAGCGTACGACACATGGCAAGATTCCATTGTTGGGGTGAGGCGGGATTTCAGATTGCAGATGGCGAGCGCGGGCTATCGCGGCTATCAGACGGCCATTATGGCACGGCCGCAACCGCATTGCAAAAAGGGCCGCACCGTCTTGCCGAACCGTCCACTGGTAGGCGATCGCTGGGACTGCTATGCCCTGCAAGAACTAAATTCCATAAAGTGCGTCACGCGAGTTTTTCCGGGCTCGACAACGCTGCCAGCCGACCACCCGATGGTATTGATTTGCGGAGTTTCTTGCCCGTATTTGCCCACTTGAGCGAGTTCTTCGTGTTTCTTGGGACTTTTGTACCACTATTAGTGCAATTTTCTACCACCACAAGGCATTGCTCACACTGCAAAAACTAGGTAAAAACCATGGCTTGACACTCCTCAGAGGGAACAATAACTGCGTCAGGTTGGGTGTCAGTTCGGCCCATTTCGACCACGTTTGAGCCACTTTTGGCCACGTTTGACTACGTTTGACTACGTTTGACTACTTTTGACTACTTTTGGCCGGGTTCTGGTAAGTTAGGTAATTTCGCTCGCCTTCTTCCTAAGAAGCCGAGGATGCTCAGTCAGGAAATTCCGTTTTTTTCTACTCGATCCCCAAGTAGTATGGAAATGAGCGTGCGGGCCTTTGTATGGGGAGAGTTCCTGGAACACTAATCTCCGCTGATGAACACTAATCTAATCTTCTCTTATTAGTGGTAATTAGTGATTATTAGCGTTCCCTTACCCCCCGTCTTTCCTTTTTCTGTCCGTGCCCGGACATTGCCTGCCGCGTGTCCAGGCCAATGCCTTGGCCGGAGCAGGTGACGCGCCTGCCCCGGACCGCGCGGCGCGGTTGACTTGCCGCGCCGCAGAAGCGAATTGCCAGAGAACTAATACCGTATCCATGCGTTATTCGCCGTAACTATGCAAAGTTATTCCCGACGCCGGACATATTGCCTGAGATAGTTCCCGCTGCCTCTCCTGGTCCGGCAAAATCGTGGCAAGTGCTTTCGCATTATGCGTTTCAGCCCCGTGGGACTCTCTCGCCTGGTCCAGCACGGTGTGGTCCAAAATCAACGTTTTCCCCATCTCCCCATCTCCCCATCTCCCCATCTCGCCATCTCGCCTTCTCCCGTCTCCGCTTCTCCCGTCTCCGCTTCTCCCCTTCTGCCTTACTCCTTCATTCCGGCATTCAACAAAAAAATCTTGGTCTATCACGGTGTGGTCCAAATTCGCCTCCTCCATCGGTCATGTTCCTGCATTCTTCCTGGAAAACCGCGGTGAAAACCGTATTCAGCGGCTTTTTTGGCCGGGCAAAGTCACGGACCGTCTTTGCCACATTGGGGGTGCAGGTTTTGGCCGAAAATCGCGATTCGATCCCCTACGCGCGGGGCCCTGCGCCAAGCAAATAATTTGGCAAACTTTCCGCATAGCCTCTGCGCAGGGAATCCCCTTACGAATAAGTAGGCAGGAGAACGGCAAATGATAAAGTTGCAACCGCCCGGGCGGGACGCGCTTGGATCGCAAGCCGTTCGTCTGTAACGATTTGCATTATTTTGGAATGTAGTGGAAAGCGAACGGCAAAAGAGCCAAAAACTCCCCCTCTATCCGCTGGAAATGCGCGCATCGGCACCAGCACGTCCTCCCCATCTCCCCATCTCCCCATCTCCGCGTCTCCCCTCCCGCCTTCCTCCTTCCTCCTTCATCCCTCATCCTTCGTCTTTCTCGTGCTCGACGGACGAAAGAAGTGGCCGGTTGCGCAGAAACGGCCACCAAGAAATCTGCAACAATCCCCTTGACGGACCCTTGCGACCTGCTATAATCTCAGCACATGCTGTATTTGCAGCACATTTATCTCGAAGGGAGACACGCCCATGGGCAAACCGAAGAACCTCATGGACTTGGCGAAGCGGCAGCGGCAGATTGTCGAGGCCGTCTATCGCCTGGAGGAGGCCACCGTGACCGACGTGGTGGCCGAATTGACCGATCCGCCCAGCTATTCGGCCGTCCGCGCCATCCTGAGCAGCCTCGTGAAAAAGGGTGTCTTGGCCTATCGCCACCAGGGCAAACGGTACCTGTACCGTGCCTTGGACCCCAAGGAGAAAGTGCAGAAATCCGTTCTCGGAGGCATCGTCAGTACGTTGTTCGGCGGGCGGCCCTCTGTGGCCCTGGCCGCCCTTTTGGACGTGACCCGCGACAGCCTTACGGACGCGGATCTCGGCGAAATGCGCAAGCTCATCGACCAAGCCCGAAAGGAGCACTCCTGACATGATCTTCAACGGATGGAAGTGGATCGAGCACGGCGCGGACTTCCTCTGGCCCGCCGGGCTGGAACTGGTGTCCGCGGCGACGTTGCTGCTGGCAATTGCCATGCTGGTGAACCTTGGGCTGCAGCGCACGACAGCCGCGATGCGGCATCGCGTGTGGGCCTTGGCCATGGCGGGCTGTTGCTCCTCCCCCTGCTTTGCCCGATCTTGCCGAAATTCCCGATGTCGCCCAGTATCCCCGTCGCCGAGATTCCCGTTGCTGCGGGCCTCCCCGTGTCGACGGCATCCCCACGTGCGAGCGAGTTCGAGGTCGCCGCATCGCGGCATGAGGCACCGTCTTCGGCTTCTTTCGATAGGGCGATCTTCTCGCCGCCTCGGCGATCGGATTCCCGCCCGCCATCGTCGGCTCCTGCGTTGCGTCAGGAAGCGGAATCCACGCCGAGCGATCCCGGGCGGGCCGTGTCGCCGGCAGCGGCAGAGCGTCACTCGGACCGTCCTTCACGGCTGGCTTGGAGTTACGGCACAGTGGTCCTCCTCTGGGCGCTGGGGATGGGAATGGGACTGCTCGCAATGGCTCGGACCTTGTGGGCAGAACGGAGCTTGGCCAACAGCGGCTCCCCGCTCCATGATCCTTCCTGGTAGACGCTGCTTGAGGACATCGGCGGCCAGCTCGGCATGCGCCGTACGGTGGCAATCGGCATCAGCCCGCAATCCGACGTGCCGCTGACGATTGGATGGCGCAGGCCGAAGATCTTGTTGCCCACCGATTGCGATCGTTGGATGGAGTCCAAACGCCGGGTGGTCTTGGTCCACGAGTTAGCCCACGTGGCGCGGCACGACGTGGCTTGGCAGGTCGTGGCACGGCTGGCATGCGCGGTCTACTGGTTCCACCCGCTGGCGTGGCTGGCGGCCCGACGGATGCGAGTGGAGCGGGAGCTGGCTTGCGATGACGCGGTGCTTCGTTGCGGCGCCCGCCCCGACCAGTACGCCACGGTGCTCTTGGACGTGGCCGCGGCGGTCTGCCGTCCGCGGCCAACCGCTGCGGCGGTGGCCATGGCCTGCCGCAACTCGCTGGAGCGGCGGATCCGGGCGATCCTTGAGCCGGGGCTGAGCCGGTTGCCGGTCGGACCGCGCACGGGCAGGTTCCTTCTATTGGGTGCGATGCTTGTCGTCGTCTGGACAGCCGCCTTGCACCCCTTTGCCGCGCCGCGGCGGCTTATGGCTGATTCCCCGAAGTCGGCGCCTTCTGCCGGCAAGCCCGGCGCGTCGACGAAGAATGACGAGGCTGCCGCCAGGACGGCGGGGAAACCCGCGGCCAAGTCCGCAGCCGATGCCAATGCCGACACTTGGAAACCGGGGCAGACACTCGACTTGGCGCAGGTCCGCAGTGTCACGTACGACCTCCGCGTGCATCAAGGGCGGTGGCAAGATCGGCGGGAAGAGACTTGCAAAGTCTACTTGGAACGCGATCGAGTCCGCGTGGAACGTCCCGGGCGCGGGATCTCCATCGAGGATTTCCGCGAAGGCAAGTCGCTGGAGATGGAACCCGAGTCGAAAAAGGCTACGATCCGGGACGTTCCGAAGGATTCCCAGGGGCAGATGGTTCCGTGCGGCAAGTTGCTGACGAACCTGATCAAGATGAAAGACGCCCCCGCGGAACGTTTGCCCGACGAGAACATCGGAGACACGCCATGCCGGGTGTATCGCGTGAAGAATTCCGTAATCATGGGCGACAAGTGCCTATACGTCAAACTCTGGCTGGATCCCCGCAGCAACCTTCCCGTGCAACTCCACTCGGTCGATGGCGAGATGGCCGTGACTTTCACCAACCTCCACTGGGACGAACCGTTGGACGAGGATCTCTTTAGGCTGGCTCCGCCCAAGGGCTATTATGTACTCGTCGAAGAAAAAGAGACAGGAAAGACGCACAAGGCCGTTTCGATGACGCACAAGGCCGTTTCGATGCAGGTTGCCGTCGCCGCATTGGACGCGGCAGACGGCGTCCACGCCGACCGGGGACGCGAGATCCAAGGTGACGAGGTGCCCAAGATACTCGACATGCTTGGACGTTGGATCGACGCGAACTACCGGGCGATAGTCTCGTGGAGCGGGACTTACGAACTGGAAGAGCCGACGAGCAGGCCGACGCGTGCGGTCGTCGAATTCTACGTCGAGCCCGGCCGAGACCGGGTTCGCACCGATTACCGTGAGATCAAGTCCTCACCGCCGCCAAGGGAAACCGCCCCGCCGCCACATCGCGACAAGTCCACGCAAATTCCTATGCCGTCTTTTCCCCCGCCGCCTTTTTACTCCGAGCCCCGAGAGTGGCGGTTCGTGAGAACCGCGGAACACTCGATCGAGTTTCCCGTGAATGAATTGCGTGACCACGTTGAAGGTTTTGCTCCCGCCGCCGCCGGCAATCCCGGCCAGCCATTCAGAATTCTTTACCGTGACGGGCCTGAGGCAGTGCACCCGTACGGCAACCGTGGCACGTTTATCGATCCTCGTTACTTTATCCGCGATGACGGCGGCCTGTCCTATGGGGAAACCTGCTCCTGGTGGGCCAGTGCGGCTCCGCGGCGAACGTGGCGCCGATTCCGACTATGCGAAAAAGAACGTCGTTCTTCGCGAACGTCGCAAGGCAACGGCCACCGAGTACGTTTTCTTCATCCGCTACCGCCCCTACGGCTTGAGCGAAGACGTGTTTTCATCGGAGACCGGTTTCAACGTCGTCTCCACGCGGATATTTGACGACGAGCACGGCGGGCACATGGAGAGGGCGGAACAACGCAGTTTCCGCCAAGAACGGGGAGTCTTTATTCCCGCCAGAATCGAGTACAAGTATTACCAGAATCCGAAAAGCAAGAACTCGACGGATGGTCGCATCTTCACTTTGAAGCACACCAAGGTGAATGAACCCATCGATCCGGCGGTGTTCGAGGCCCAATCATTGGGACTGCGCAGCGGCGATCGCATGGTCGACTGGATCGAGAACCAGATCGAGGTGTTCGACGGCAAGCGGCTCGTAGCCGCCGACAAGTTCAAGCCCGGGCCGCGCACGACGCCGCCCAGCCGGTCCGGTCGGTGAACGAGAGGGGGGAGAAGCAAGGGGAAGGACTCCCGGATCGCGCCGTGTTCATCGACCATCATCAGGGGCTTCATTCCCCTGCAACTGCTGGGGCGTAAGGACGGCCTCGACCTGCTTGCGGCAATCCTTGATTACCGGTGAACGTTCACTTCCACCGAGATGTGAGTCCCGAATGATTGATTCGCTCAAGAAGAATTCCTTTTCCCGATTCAAAGCTGATCACCTGCGCGGGCTGCCCGGGCGGCACCAAGGACTTGAATTCGAAAAGGTCATCTGCGATCGGTTGGTTGACGGACTTCCATTCGAAGACAAGATCGAGCCTGGAGCGCTCAGGCCCCTCGTTTCGCTCCATTTTCACGCTCTTGGGCACCCAAACGTTGCCGACCTGCGTCCATGTCGCCTCGCTCAACTCGATAGGAGGCTGATGGCCGTCGGGCCACCGGGCCTCATAACGAATTGGTCCATAGCCGGTGTCGCGGTTGAGCCATAAGGCGAACTTGACTCCCTGCGCCGCTGTCCAACTCACACGCCAAACGCCATTTCCGGCCGCCGAAACGTTCGTGAGCGCTTGTGGATCCATGCGCCCAACGGCTCGAATTTCGTGAATCTCTCAAAATCAGCGAGATTCATCATTCCGATGCAGCGCACGTCAAACGGAGCGGCCTGATCCACGGCCGGAGTGCCGGGCTTACGGAGGTAAACGACATCTTTCTGCCGATTCGACCACTCGGCGGTGCGCGTTGGAACCTGGTAGTACTTGCCCAATTCGCGGAACGTATGTCCAATTACCTTTCCGGATTCCTCGCGATCTCGGTCGACGACAGGTACGTCGTGATCGAACCGCAGTCGACCCTTGCGATAATCGACGGCACAGAAATAGTCGAGCGGCCCCTCGCAATGCGGATCATCGCGGCTGTCGGAGGATAGGTGTCCGCGGGCGCGAAAGACGCCCGAAGCAAGGCGATCACGTGCGTCTTTCCAACCCTGAAAAAGGAGCACCGCCATCCGCGACTCCTCCGCCGTCAATTTCGGCCGAGGCGCCTCAGCCGGCTTTTCCGCGGAAGTCTTGCCGGATGGATTGGTCGCCTCGGCGGTCCCAATCACGATGGTGACGTCCTTGATCTCCTGGCCGGGCTTGGTGTCGATGCCCGATTCCATGACGTTCCGCCCGCCCTGGAGGATTTTCAGAACCTTCTGCCCTTCTTTCAGCGGGGAGAAGCTGAGCCTTGTCTGCCCCGGCATCATGCCTTGAATGATAAACGTGCTCTTCGTCGGGAAAATCATCTCGCCACGGTGGTAATCGCCTTCGCCACGAGCAAAAAAACCGCCGAAACTCTCCTTGATATCGTGGGGCGTGTATTTGTTCCGGAAGCCTGTCACGAAGAAGCTTGAATCTTGTTCTTGCTCATCCGTGACGTGCTGATCCTTGACGATTTTGGCGTCTCCCTCGCTTTCGCCGATCTGCCAGTCATTGCCCTTTTCGTCCACAAGCCTGCCGGAAATCAAAGCCCCCCGGTGCAAGGTGAAGTCGTGTCCCGCGTTCTTGCTCGTCTTACTGAGATCAACAACAGCGTGCGTCCTCACGAATCCACGGTGTGCGGCATCCACGTGGACCAGGAACTCGCCGTCCCCCAAGCCGTGGATCTGATAACGCCCTTGTTCGTCGCTGTAGGCGGTGACGACGTCGAAGTACATGTCGCGTCGATGCGCGACGACAAATGCTCCGGAAACAGGCTTTCCGGCCTCGTCCAGCACGGTTCCCTGGAGGACGAGACCGCCTGCTCTTTGCAGTCTGATGTCGATATTGTCGACACGTTGCTGTTTATCGAAAGTAATCAACTTCGCGTCGCTTCGGGAAAACGTGCCGGGGTAGTAGATGGGCGGATAGGCATTGCCTTCTTTCGCTGCCGGCCAGTTGATTGCCATGACGTAGACCGGCTTATCGCTAAGGCCGTCAATCACGTAGGAACCATCGGCCCCAACGAAATCCGCCCGCTGGCTTTGGTATTCCGTGCCGCCGACCGTGAACCAGGCTAATACGTCCCAAGTACCGATTTGTTCCGGTATCTTCCCCTTCTCGTCGAGGAGTTTGCCGGAAATTCGACAGGCTGGCTTGGCCTTCAGCACGATCCCGGAGCGGTGCTCGCCATCGGCAAGCAAAAACCGGGGAAATTCACCGGGCTTGCCTTCGGGATTGTAGATCGCATCCTGGTATCCAGCCGTATGCGACGTTCGCAAGGAAAATGGACCCTTGGCGATATCCTTGAATGTGAAGGTGCCGTCGGCGGCGGTGTTAATGAATATCGCGGCGTAGGTAGGTTCATAGGACAAGTGCATGCTTGCAGCGCCGACAGGCTCGCCGGTCGATGCCGAGACGACTTTGCCGCTGATCGAACAGTTCCCCCGCGGACGATCCCGCAGCACCGTTTCCGAGAGGCGGTTGAGCACCGTGGTGATTTGCGTGTGCGGATTCTCGCCCTTGATCTCGATATTGGTGCGGCGGGCCCGATAGCGGCGCCTTCCTCGACCTTGTAGACGATGTCCAGCGTGCCGGGCTTTTCCAGAAGGCGGATGTCGGCCTCGATCTTGGCGAACACGTAGCCGTCCCCTCCGTACTCGTCGCGGAGCTTATGCAGGTCGAGGTTTTGCTGATTCTGGTCGAAGGGCTGGCCGCCGAGCAGTCTAAGCTTCTGGAGCAGGCGGTTGGTATCAACCTTCTTGTTGCCCAGGAACGTGACGTTGCGGACCGTGTAGCGCGGCCCCTCGTCGATCACGAAATTGATCGTCAGCCAGTTTTGTTTTTCATTGAACTCCAGTTCGCGGCCAACGCGGGCCTTGAAGAAGCCGAGGCCCCGGTAATAGGCGGTAAGCCTGCCCACATCCTCGTCGATCTGCTTGCGGTCGACCTCGCCGGCAACGAGATAGGAATAGAGCGGATGGGACTTGATGATCGTTTTCAACCTGGCACTGCTGACGAAGTGGTTGCCGACGAAGTTCAGCCAAGATATTCTTTGCCGCGGACCTTCGTCGACGACGAACACGGCCCGCAGATCGCCGGCCTTGTTGCCTTCCAGGACGGTGACGCGGACCTTGCTATGGCCTTTGTTCTTGTAGTATTCTTCAATTTTTCGCCGGCCGTTTTCCACCGCGGAGGGGTCGGCCGCATCACCCACCTTGAGTTCGGCCTCTTTCCTGAGGACCGAGGTCAGGTAGGTGTCGTTGCCGACGATGATGACCTCCTGGACCAGCGGCCGCTCGAAGACTGTCCAGACGGGGTGCTTCAAGTGAAGTTCTCTCACGAACTCCTTGTAGCACTTCTCGCGGCGCTCGCTCTTGATCTTCTCCTTGATCTCCTTCTGGGCGTGCGAGAAGCTCGTCCCCCGCTCCTCGAATTCCTTGATGTGGGCCTGGTACCAGTTCAGCATCTCCTCGTGGGGAATCTCCTCGTTGTCCCTCTCGCCTTTGATCTTCTGCTCGATCCATTCTCGGGCCGCGACTCGCTCCATGAAGATGCGTTTTTCGCGATCCAAGGAGCTGCCTTTGGCGCGAAGGGCCGTCTCCAAATCGGCCGGGGAAGTCACGTTTTCCCGCTTCATGAGGGCCTTGAGCTGCGTCTCATCGAAGTGGCGATTGACGGTCTCTTGGATTGCGGGAAGGGCTTCTTTCGGCGCCTTTGCAAGGAAGTCCTGGTAGATCAGTTTGACGGCAACCTGCCACCGCACGAGTTGCTCGATGAGCGCGCGGTGCGAGGGCGACATGCCCTTGACCGGATCGGGGTCCTTGCCATGCGCGTTGAATTCGCCGATGCCGGCCGTTACATCCTGGACGAGCTTTGCCCGCCGCTCGGCAAACTTCTCGGGCGGAATTCGATCTTTGACGCCGGCCAGCATGTCGTCGATGCCGGCCAGGACATCGCAGGAAAGAATGACGTCATTGCCCACTCGCGCGAGGACTTGCACCGCCTTCGCTTGGGATGATTGTGCTGCGTCGGGCGAGGCCGGAGATGCCGCGTCCGTCCGATCGGGTGTAACGGGCGTAGCGGCTGGCTCTTCTCCGTTGCAGCCGGCGCATCCGCGCCGGCGGCTTCAGACCGCGCCCGGGCGAATCGCAGACTGCCGATCGAGGCCATCCCCGTCAGCATAACGAGACCAACAAGACTCACGAACACTTTCGACCTGAGATCCATTCGGGTTTCCATGTTTCGCTCCTGATTCAAGAGTCGGGTGATGCGGCCGGCCAGCCCGGTCCGCCGGGGTTCCAAGATGCCGATTGTCGAGGGCAGGGGTGGCCGAATCGTGGCCCGCTCGGCCAGATCGACCAGAATGCGGGCCAACCGCGGCCCCCCGCCGTGGACCGACATTACGTAGTTGTCGCAGATTTCCTCGCGGAGTTCCGCCAGTTCGGAGCCAACGCGGTAGACCAGCGGGTTCCACCAGAACAACACCGTCGCCAGCCGCTGCCCGAGACCGACCCAATGGTCGCGGCGGGCGATATGGGCCATCTCGTGGAGCAGGACCGCCTGCAACTGCTCCGGGTCGGGTCGTGGGGCAGGTTGCAAACCTGCCTGTGTTGCGGTGTCGCTGGCAGGTTGGCAACCTGCCCCACGAAACTGCATGGCTTCAGGCAGAACGATCGCGGGCCTTGTCAGCCCGATCGACAGCGGCACGCCCGCCCAGCGCGAGAGGAACAACGGCGGTGGCTTCCGCAACCCCACGGCACGGGCCGCCTGGCGGGCGACCGTCTCCAATGCGGGGTCCGATAGCGGGGTGAGCCGGCGGCAGAACCGCGCCAGCGCCAGGCAGCCCCATGCTAAGCGAAGCAGGGCCACGGCAGCTCCGATCGCCCACAGCCAGGCAGCCAAGGCGCCGACCGCTTGCCACCAGGCCCAGCGCGGGGATTTTTCCGGCAACGGCCGCGACGACTCGCCCGCGACCGGGGGCGACGCTTCGGGTGTGGTCGCCGGCAGCGGCGACTTCGCCGTCGTAGCGTCGCCGGGCGGGTCCGAAAATGCCGACTCCGACGGCATCTCCAGGCGGCCGTGAGGCAGCCCGAGAGGCGGCATGTCTCCCGGGGTGAAGCCGCTTGCCGATGGCGACGCCGCAGGGTCCGCGATGCGGGGGACCGTCTCCTTGGCAAGGGCGGCTGGGGGCGCGTCGGACCGGTCGGAGAGGTCGAGGCGAACGATCGCCAGGCCGTTCCGCCCGGCCAGCCACACGGCGGCGGGCGAGAGCAGGGTCAACGCCAGCGTGCAGAGCAGGATGCCGTGCCGCAGGGGCGCCGAACCGCGCCGGCAGAGGCGGACCGCCACGAGGCCCACGATGCACACCAGGCTTGCGGCCACGGCCCAGTTGACCAGGTAGCTCACCGCCTCGGCAGGCGGCACGATCGTAGCGAGGCGCGACATGGCTATTTCTCCTTTTTCTCGCGGGAGGGTTTCGGTCCTGCTTCCAGCAGACGCCGCAGGTGCTCGATCTCCTGCGGTTTCAACCGCTGGGAGCCCAACAGGCTCATGACGAGGTTGCCCGCCGAGCCGCCGAAGAAGTCCTCGACGAAGTCGTTCGCCAGCAGGGCCGCCGTTTCCTCGCGGCCCAGGGCCGCCAGGTAGTGGCAGGGCTTCTGCCGGTCGCGACGGACGAGCCAGCCGCGCTTCTCCAGGCGGTCGACCAGGTTGAGGATCGTGGTGCGGCCCACCCGCCGCCGGGCGGCGATGGCCTGCCAGATCTGGGCCACGGTGGCGCCCTGCTCCGCACTCGCCCAGACCGCTTCCATGATCTTCGTGCTGGGCGGAAGTCAGGCTTCCTTCCGGTTTTGACATGGTATGCTCCCTCCTGCAATGCGTTTTCGGTTCATGGAGACGACGTGTGTCGGCAGGCAATTGTACGGCAAGCCGACACGTGTCGTCAAGAGGGCTTTTCCGGCGGAAGGGAAAAATTTTCGGCGGGCCGGCGGTTTTTCCGAATTGCCGCTTGACACGATGACGGCGGCGGCCAATCGCTGCAATCGCCTGTGTACTTCTGCTATGCTATGGGCATCACCGTGCCCGCCCCAAAACCTCGCTGGTTTCGCCTCACGCCGGATTTTGACTTTCAGGTATTCAAAAGTCTTGGCTGGTTTTGGGTGCAGGCGTCTTCGGTGCAGGCGTCAGGTGCTAGACTAGCCCTGTGTCAGCGAGACAAGGCGCTGTCATGGCCTACCCGCACGTTTTTTTCCGCGCAAACCACTTTAAGCACCAGGGATCGGGGCACGCCTTAGAACTTAACTTTCGGAGTTGCTCACTGACCGTCGTGTCTCACGACCATTTCTTCGATTTGCCGAGAGCAGTCGTTGATCTGCTTCTGCAAGCGATCGATCGTCTCGTTACGGTCCTTGCCGGCATCTTGTGTTGAAAGCGGAAGGTCACCAGGCTTGCTGGCATCTTTGATGAGGCGAAACAACTCCTCCTGTTTCTTGACCAGCGGCCATGCCTTGGTGTCGCGAAGCAGCTCCATTAGTTCCGCGCTGCCGCGCCTCGTTTCGTCGGTTAACGACCGCCACTGCTCGGGATTCCTCACTCCGTCGCCGCGGGCCGCTGCTTGCTGAAGCAACCGTTGTGCGGCCTTCAGCGACGCAAGACACTTCACGGCCTCCGGCGGAATTGGCTTGAACGCACGCTTCCACGATAGATCGTACAAGCGCGGCGTCGCCGGTACGTCCGGAACTTCCACAGGCTCCCCGCCGGCCTTGGTGATCAGCGCGCGGAGAACCTTCTCGCTGACCGTGCTGGGGATGAATCGCACCGTCATGTCGGCCATGACAACGTGGAACCCGCCCTCAAAATAGCCGCCCAACGCCGGCAGCGGCTTGTGGGGATCGCAGGGGATGTCTTCGGGCTTGGTCCAGGGGATGTTTCGCTTGGCTTCCACGAGCAGGATGGTGCATGAAGTGCCGTCCGTGATGCTTTCCATTTTGGTTCCCTCCTTGCCGTCGAAGACCGTATCCGGGCCGACCAAGGCAAAGCAGCAGGCATTGTTCGACTCGACCGGTTCCTCCAGGCGGCGAAACACGTCCGGCATCTTCTCCAGGACTTTCCGATTGTTGGGGCTGTCCCACGCCTCGTCGAAATGATAGAAATCGTAGAGCAGCTTCTGCCCGAGGAACGGCAGCAGGGCCACCCGCCAACTGTAGCGTGTCTTGCCGTCCGGGCCGTAAAGAGCCGCGGGCGGAAAATGGTGGTTGGCATCGTAGTAGTCGTGAATGGCCACGGCAATCTGCTTGAAGTGCTCGACCGCGGCTGCGGGGTCCGACCTCCGCACCAGTCGAATCCGGACGGGCAGACTCCCGCTATTCAAGCTGTCCGCCAGTTCCGAGACCTGCTCCTTGGTAAAATTGCCCGTGACTGCGCCCTGCTTGGAAATTGTGGACATGATACGCGGTGCGGAGTAAAGCTCGCCGTCAAGGATGATGCCGAGCCTGTGCCTGAAGTTGCCGCTGGGCAGGTGGTCGCCTGTCAGTTTGGCGAACCGCTTTCCGCCGGCATCGTTGAACGTGAAATTGAGGCAGGGAGATCCGCGGTTGTCGGCAGTGGCCTCGGCCTTGGTAAGGTAGGCGCCGGTGACGTTGCAGGGATCCGCGACGACGAGGATTTGCGTGATGTCGCGATGGTCGTGTTTCTTGGTGCGCAGGGCAATGTCAGGATCACCGGCAAGACTTTGTTCCTCCCCAGCCTTCACCGGTACCCACCAGGCCAATCTCTTGCCGGAAGGATCAAGCACCTCGGTTTTGAACTGGTCTTTCTGGGCCTGCTCGATGACAGCCTTGTCATCGCGCTTGTTGGCCAGGATGCGGAACTCCAACGTGCCGGGTCGTGCCAGCAGCCGCTCGACCCGCTGCCGGTCCGCGTCGTTGCTGCGCAGCAGGGCGACCTCGATCCGCCCATCGCCCACTTTTCGCACCCTGGCAAGCTTCTCCGCCCCCGAATTGAGTCGCCGGTCGATCGCCTTCAGGAGCTTGTCCATATCGGAGGCGGACACGGTACTCGTCGGATCGACTTCGTAGATCAAGACCGGTCCCTGCGGCGCAGCCGGCTGCTCTGGTATTGTCGCTTCTTTCAGCAATGTGACCGGCTGAATAACGCGGAGATCGGCCTTTAGCATCTCCTTTTCCTTCGCGAGCGCCGTCAACATTACATCCAGGTTCTTGATGTCGGCTTGCATCTTCTCGGCGGCTGGGTCCGGTTTCCTAGAGCGAGCCACGCTGTCGGAAGTCGTTGAATGCTCGGCAAGCTTCTTCAATTCCTCTCGCTTTGTGCGGATTTCGGTCTCCTTTTCCGCGTGGGCCCGTTCCAATTCTTTGAGTCGCAATTGCCGTTGGTCGTGGTCGGCGTTGACCACTTCCTTGAGGTATGTGTTGACGACGACATTTACTAATGTTACCGCTTCCTCCGGATCGGCGCTGCTTGCGCTCACCTGCATGATTTCCGCGTTGCCGGGAAACTGGACTCGCAGTTGACTCATCAGCCAGTTCGCTGGATTACCAGCGACGGTTGCTCGCTGAACCGATGGTAGCTTGGCCAACTCCGGATTCCCCAGGGCGGCCAGCATGATGAAGCGGCTCCGAAGAAGCTCTCGCTGCGTAGACTTGTAGATATCAAAACGATCCCTCTCAGTTGGAGAAAGAACGGGCTCCCGCATGGCCACGCGAAGGAAGGCGCTGGCCGTGTACTTTCCGCCGCGCGTTGGTTGCACAACCCGCACGTCCGTCTTCTGCCCGGGATGGAGCGAGACGTTGCCCTGGATTTGCACCTCCACCGCATTGCTGAACACAAAACGCGCGAGATCCGCTTCCGTATAACCCGCCGGTGGATTGGGCATCATGGGAAAGGCGATCTTCACGACATGCTTGCCCGCAGTCCACTGGAAGCGGTCCTCGGGCTTGGGATGGCTCAACACCTGGCCGTCTTTTCCGATTGGATCCAGTTCGTAGGAATTGATCCAGTTGCCGCCTTCGCCGGTTCGGACGTGAAGCCCCGCCTCATCCTTCTCATCCTTGTGGAAACGAAATGCGATGAAGTCCTGCCGCGTGGTTCCGGGCTCGAAGACCTGCTTGTGTTCCCGAGACGTGGTGAAAATGCGGAGCCGGAATCGCCGCCCGTCCACGTCCAACAGCCAATTGTGCAAGGACTGCTGCACGGCATCGGGCTCAGCCGTTTTCTGCTTGCGCAGGTCGACCGTGAATTCCGGCAGTTCTTCCGAAGCCCAAGTGGCCTTGGCAGCACGCAGGCGCACGCGCCACCCGGCGTTCCAATCGCCCCAGGGAGCCGCCGAAATGCTCGAATCTCGTTGCTCGGTCAGTGCCTGACTCTCGCCGCTGTTAAATTCGCCCAGCCTTGGACTGCCGACTTCAAACGCGATGACCAGATATCTTGCCGTGCCGTCCTGCCGGGAAAACGGAAGGAAGAATGCCCGCGCGGCTTCGGGCGGCGAGTTGCTGTCCCAGGCGATTTTGGGCGGTGGCGATCTGCCCTCCCAGGCGATTTTCCAGCATTCATAGGCGCTGTTCATGCCCTGCATGACGTTCAATTCGACTCGCAACTGGCGAACGTCTTTGTGCCGCCGGATGCCGAGAAACCCGTCTACCCAGCCCTCGCCATGGACCTTGCCGTGACGCATGTAGTGCGAACTTGTTGCCAGTTTCGGCCACCAGCGCCTTCCCTTGTTTGCTCATCCAGCAACCCCGGCTCCTTGGCGCCATCCGCCAAGAGCCGGGCGAAAACGTCGGCACTGACCTCGGCGGTTTGCGGGTCGCGACTGGGAATCCTCACTGCGCTGTCCTGCATTTGCCCCGGCATCCGCGTTGGCCCCGGAACGAGTTGGTCAACCAGTTTTGCGTCCGCTTCAAAAATGCGCATTTGGATTCGGGCATACGCGCTTTCAAAGCGTTCCGCCAGCGACCACAGAAGAAAAGCGAAGCCAAACACACCAAGCACAAACGCCGGCACCGGTGCGGCAACCGAGAGCATCGTCTTCAGCCCGGCGCGCTTGGGTTGGTCAGCCGGGAGCTGCGCCGGCGGGCGGCCGATTCACCGCGCGCCACACCCAGCGGATGGTGAGGAAGTCGATGACGACGCAGGCGACAACGATAAGCAAGACGGCAACCACTCCAACAAGATCGCCGTATGTCCCAGCAGCGCTGCTCCAGTAGCTTGCCGAAGCCCTCGCTGCAAAAAGGCCAAGGCCGGCGATCACGGCGTCGAGCGCCAGCAGCGGAAACGCCAACAGATCGAAGAGTGCCAGCCCCAGCCCGTACAAACGGCCGGCCGAATGGCGGATCTGTTTCAGGGCGACGTATCCCAAAATGGGAACGCCGAGCGGCGTGGCCAGGAGCAGTATCAGGATCGGCGACAGCAACGGCAATAGAGAATTTATGCTCAAGGTTAGCCACAAAGTAATAATGCAAAGCGAGAGGATGATGATCACGAAGAACGGCCCGCCCCAGACGGTGCCTACCAGGGCCGTCTTCGACAATCGCGGCGGCGCCGCAGTAGGGTGCGCGTAAGGCACCGGAAGCCGCTGCCAAGGCGTTTTCTTCGCCGCATTGCATGTCCCTTATCGATCGTCCTTCCGCGTGCTTCTTGGCCCATGCCGCGCCGCGTATTCGATCATGACAGCCACGCCGATCAACCCGAAGAAAAAGAAGAACCCAGAGAAGCCAAAGCAGCGATGCATCCCTGGAAATGGTAGAAAACCCAGGCAGCCAAGGAAACCAAGGAAGCCTAGCGCGGAGGCATTGGCAACTACGCGCGCCGCGGTCGATGTCCATACCATTCCGCCCAGAAAGGCAATAGTATCCGCCCACACCCAAGGCCCGCCGGTCGAAGGAGATTTGGGATCTGCCGGACAGATCTTACGATCAGCGGCGGTCCGCGGCGTCGTGACAATGCTTTCCACCTCGGTCTTGATCTCGCTGGCCTGCTGATACCGTTGCTCCGGCTCCTTCTCCAGGCGCGCAGCACCACCTCGTCCAGCCGCACGTCGATCTGCACCTTCTTCGAGGGCGGGGCAAAGCGGCCGATGGGCAACTCGCCGGTGAGCATCTGGTAGAAGACCACGCCGAGAGAGTAGATGTCGGCCCGGTGATCGACCTGCAGCGGGTGCTCGATCTGCTCGGGGGCCATGTATTGGGGCGTGCCCACGATCTGGCCCGCGCCGGTCAAGGCCGTGTCCTGCGCCTCGCGGCCCACCAGTTTCGCGATGCCGAAGTCGGCGATCTTGACCCGGCCCTCCTTGTCCAGCAACACGTTCTCCGGCTTGATGTCGCGGTGGACCAGGCCCTTGTCGTGGGCGTATTGCAGGGCTTCGCAGATCTGCGGCACGATGGCCAGGGCCTCTTCCGGCGCCAACTTGCCGGCGTCCAGCAGTTGCCGCAGCGTCAGGCCGTCGACGAACTCCATGAGGAAGTAGTACAGACTGCCCTCACCCGGGCCGCCCTCACCCCCGGCCCCTCTCCCCGGGCACCATGTACCCATGGTCGCGGGCGAGGGGAGAATCGAATCGCCCTCACCCCCTGCCCCTCTCCCGAGTACGGACGAGGGGAGACTGGAGGTTGTCTGCCCGAAATCATAGACCGCGACGATGTGGGGATGGTTGAGCATGGCCATCGCCCGGGCCTCGCGGGCAAAGCGTTCGGCGAATGCCGGGTCTTGCCCGATCTTGGGCGAGAGGATCTTCAGGGCCACGAACCGGTCGAGCCGCTTCTGCCGGGCCTTGTAGACCATGCCCATGCCGCCCCGGCCCACCAGTGCCAGGATCTCCAGGTCGGGGAAATGCGGCGCCAAGTCGGCGGGCGTGGGCGGCACGAAATCGGCACTTGCCTGCCCCCCGACGGCAGCGGGGTCGTTTGCAGCCCCTGCTTGAGCAGACAGTCCGGGCATAGCCCGCGGGGCGCGTTGGCGGCCAATTCGGCGTCACAGGCGGGGCAGCGGTTTTCTGCGTCCATGAGTCTGGGCCCTTGTTGCCACTGGTCGTCTCCACTACTTCCTTGGGTAAATCGGGGAAAAGGTTACAGGGAAAAGGTTTTCTTAGGGCCGAAGGCCCGGCAGCTCACCCAGCGAAGGGCTCCGCCCTGGTACAGAAGGCCATCGCAAGACATTTCCGGCCCAACGGGCCAACCATTCTCCCCTTCGATTCTTGGCGAACGGTTGGCCCGTTGGGCCGAAAAAAGAAGTGAGGGGAAACGATTTACCAGGGCCGACCCGGCAACGCCGGGTGCCCGCCTTCGCTGAGTGGACGGCTGGGCCTTCGGCCCGAATACCGTTAAGCAAAACTGCTACCATTTGCACGTCCAACCTGATCCAACCGGATACCCCTTACAGGGAAAACGTGAAAACGCCAAAATGGAGCTACAAGCACGACAGCAGGTAACGGATTTCCTCCCCGATTTCGTCCGAACTGGCCAGACGTCTGCGCGATTTCCTCCCGCAACAAGGCCCGGTAGCGGCGGCGCAGGCGGTGGGCGGCCACCTTCACCGCCCCTTCGCTCATGCCCAGTTCGGCCCCGATGGCTGCGTAGGTGCGCCAGCGGACGCCGGTCAGCGTGTCCTTGAGGGCCTCGAACAACGCCGACTTTCCCTCGGCGACCAGTTCGTCCTGGAGCCGCGACAGGACCTGGGCCAGCAGCGCGAGGGCCCACTGCTTCTCGAACATCTTCTCCGGCGTCAGGTCGCTGGCCGGCTCCAGGCGATAGCGGGTCTCGGCATCGAGGCTGTCCAGCGAAATGACGGTCCGGCTTCCACCGCGCTTCTGGGCGTGGGCGCGGTCCCACTCGTCCGAGAGGAAGTGCTTCATCGCGCCCAGCAGGAACGAGCGGAACTTTCCCTTCTGGCGATCGGCGTTGGCCAGGAAGTGCTGACCCAGCAGGTGGGTGAAGAACTCCTGGGTCAGGTCCTGGGCGTCCTCGGCGGAGTAGCCGGCCCGCCGCACGAAGGCATACAGCGGGAACCAGTAGTTCTCGCACAGGGTGGCCAGCGCCCGGGCAGTCTCCGGCGAGCGTTCGACCCCGTGCTGCCCGCCGGCGCTGACGACGATGCTCCAGTGCGTGGTCGCGAACCGCTCCCCGCGGGCCGGCATTCGTTCGATCTTGCTGTCGTGGGCCGCCATAACCCTATTCTAAAGTCATCGCGCCTTTGTCACAACGAGGTCCGTGCTCATCGAGAACCCTTGTTACGACGCCAATTCCAGCCGTCCCTGGGTTGTTCGCTTGGAAGAGCAGGTGGCTTTGTTGCTGCCCGCGCGATGAGCTGCAATAAATCCCTGAGCCGATTTTAGTTGCCGGGCGGAGGCGACACGGACAGGTTGCGACAGATGGAACGTGCCAGACCTTTCTTGATTTCGGTGTGGCGGGGAATGGCTTCCTTGCGGCCGGTCTGCGCGCTTGCTCCAGATGGAATGGCTGCCGCCTTTGCGAACCAACACGCAGCCATGTTCCTGAAGATGGGCAAGCAATGCCCGACGTTTCATGCCAGCACCAGTTCCGCCGTTTCCGCCTTGGGATCGAGCCGGAAAATTTCTTCGCGTTCGGTTTCCAGCAGGAGCTGAACGGCTGCCTTGAGGTTGCCCAGACATTCTTCCTTGGTCTCTCCCTGGCCATTCGCGCCGGGAACTTCCAGACACGTCGCCCAAAAACCGCCTTCGTCAGCCTCGCCATGATGAAGGATGGCTGTGAATGTTTTCATGCCGATGATTCTAGCCTTTCCGGTGGGTAATGAGAGTCGCTTCCTGCCGTCTGATACGGTCTACCATAAATTTTAGCTGGGTGAAGGGCGCTGTCCAGTAAATTCTCCTCAAGAACTCTTGTTACGACGCCAGTTGCAACTGGCTCTGGTCACGCTTCCGCCGCAGGAACCACCAGCCGATGGCCAGAGGAACGATGCAATCAGCCAGGATCTTGCACGTCGTCAAGGGAATCAAACAGCCGCTGTGCTGCCTCCGCCAGTACATTGCGGTATGGAAGAGGCTCATCGCTTCGAAGGTAACAATCACCGTACACGGGATGAATATCCACCTTCTGCCCAAGCCGAACCCCTTCGCAAGTTTGCAGTAAAGGAGGCTGACCAAGGCCGTTGGGATGACTGCGCCTTAGGAGGTAGCTTGCATACCATGCAGCCTCTAAAGCGGCAGGCGAAAAACGCATTGGAGCATCCGATTGCGCAGTCCATTGCTTATATTGCTCGTGCTCAATCCATTCCTGAACCGGGTGCAGGGCCAAGATAACGACATTCGACAAAATCAAAAGTGCCAGGACCGGCGATATGGCGAAAACCAAGACCTTCGTCCCCGCATATTTCTGTTCGCACCTCCGCTTGATGAACCACCAGCCCACGGCAAATGGGACTGCGAACTGCGCCGGTAACGTCACGGTGACAGTGCCCAAGCCGAGGCCAAATTCGAGGTACATTGCGATGGCACCGATTGCCGCATAAGAGGCGAGCGTCCATTTCCTGCCGATGCCAAGCCATACGGCAAGTTCGCCGTAGAAAGTGCCCGCTATCGTCGAACAAACGGCGGCAATCAGACTGCAAAGCCAATGGTGCTCGATATACAACCAAATTCCCCGGTCAGTTTTACTGGTGTTGAGGTCGAGTGCTAGGCATGCGAACGCAGACCACACGAAGAGCCAGAGTATGACTGGCGAAACAGCAAACACCAGAAACGCCGCCGTGGGATGTCGGCCAAGAAAACTGCGCCGTCGGTAGGCGACGACAGCCGCCTCGGCCACTTGTTCCGCTTCGCCCAGTCGGGAAATTGCATCTGGCTTCCATGTTCTCCTCCTTGAGATCGTTGAGATGATCCGCCAGTTCTTCCATGAATCGTTGAACGTAGCTCGGCGGCAGGGCGTGCTTTGCAAGCCGTTGCCGTACCCTATCGAGCCAAGGCTGGCTGTCCATGTTCGCCTCCTTGCAGGGCATGGTTGACGGCCTGGACGATCTGCTGCCAGGTGGTCACGGCCGTGGCGAGTTTCTTCGAGCCTTTGGTAGTCACGCGGTAGACCACCCGGCTCCTGCCCGCCACCGTCTCCCGCTTGCTACCGAGCATCCCTTCCGCTTCCAGGCGATGGAGGACCGGGTAGATGCAACCCTCGCCGAATTCGAGGGTCCCGTTGGTCGAGGCGCGGATGGCCTGGACCAGTTCGTAGCCGTACATCGGGCGGCGGGAGAGCAGGCTGAGCAACAGCAGTTCCGGCACGCCGTTGAGGAAGTCCGGGTTGGTTCGTTTGGTCGTCATGGCGGCAATATACCTCGAACTACAAGGCATTGCAAGAGCAGAATTCCCGCACTCCAAATCTCACGCGGCCGTCATCCACGGTCCGATCGGCGCGGCATCAGCGGATGTTCTTGGCCTCTTCCAGCCCGATGATGTGTGGCGTAATGATAATCACCAGTTCGTAGCCATTCACAGGCTCACAGTCACAGTTATAGTAGCCGTATGACGGGGTGATAAACGGACGACTGTAACGAGCCAGCCCCGGCATTTTGGAGATCCTGGGTTTGCAGGGATTCTCGGGGCACGGCCACCTCTTGATCTTGTTCGGATCGCGTGAGGTTGGTATCGTACCGCCCCATGATCCTGTCAAGAACTAGCCCGGGTTCTGAAAGCAAGTCGCTGGCGCGTCGCCTTGCCGCGATGGAGGAGAAACTGGCTGCGGCGGAAGCAAAGCTGGCTGCGGCATCCGCTCGGCTTGGGCTGCTGGAAGAAGAGAACGTACGTCTGCAGCAGGAAAACGAGCAACTCAAACGCCGGTTGGCGGCGGCCCGCAAGAACTCGTCCACTTCCTCTAAGCCGCCTTCCAGTGATATCGTCAAGCCGCCCAAGCCTCCGCGCAAGGACGGTAAAAAACGCAATCGTGGCGGACAGCCGGGCCATGAACAACACCTGCGGACGCCGTTTCCCGACGAGGCCATCGATAACCTCGTGACCTATACGCTCGATTGTTGCCCCGATTGCGGCGGCTCACTCCGCCCTTCCCCGTATGCGGCCGAGGTGCAACAGGAGGTGGAAATCGTCGCCACCCCGACCATCGTCAGCGAACACCAAGCGTTGGCTTATTGGTGCAATCGCTGTGGGAAACTCCATGCAGCGTCCCTGCCCGAAGCGGTGCGGAAGGCGGGCCTTTTAGGCCCACGAATGACGGCCCTGGTGGCCTTCATGAAGGGTGTCTGCCACGCCTCCTTCTCCACCATCCGGAAGTTCCTTCGCGACGTGGTGCGGGTGAACGTCTCCCGCGGCTACTTGGCCAAGTTGATCGACAAGGTGAGCGAGGCGTTGGCCCCCTCCTATGCGGAGTTGTTCGTGCGGCTGCCCGACGAGGCCGTGCTGAACATCGATGAGACGGGGCATAAGGAAAACGGCGAAAGATTCTGGACTTGGTGCTTCCGCGCCGCGCTCTACACGTTGTTCCGTATCGACAAGTCGCGTGGCTCGAAGGTGCTGGTGGAGGTGTTGGGCGAGGAGTTCAACGGCGTGTTGGGCTGCGATTATTTCAGCGCCTACCGCAAGTACATGCGAGAGTTCGGCGTGCTGGTTCAGTTCTGCATGGCCCATCTGATCCGCGATGTGAAATTCCTGCTGACTCTGCCCCGCCGTGAGGACCAGGCTTATGGCCAACGGTTGCGCGATGCGCTGCGCGGCCTGTTTGCCGTAATCCACGGCCGCGGAACAATGACTGCGGCGGGCTTTCAGCAGGCATTGGCTGCCGCTCGTCAACACGTGTTGAGGACAGCCCTGACCGGCGTGCCGGACACGAAACATGCCCGTAACATGGCCAAACGCTTCCGCGAACACGGGGAAGCCTATTTCCGCTTCATTACGACACCCGGCATCGCCCCAACCAACAATCTGGCGGAACAAGCGATGCGTTTTGTGGTGATCGACCGGCACATCACCCAAGGAACACGCAGCGAGAAAGGGCGCCGATGGTGCGAACGGATCTGGACAGCAATTGCCACCTGTGCCCAACAGGGTCGCGCGGTGTTTCAGTTCTTGCTTGACTCTGTCCAAGCCTATCTCTCCGGTACTTCGCCGCCTTCGCTCCTGCCGTCCGGCCCCTGACGGCGCTCTCACCGCTTAACTTCCTCTATCATGTCAGTGGCCATTTGACCACGCTCTGTCACTACGTGAATCGCTACACCAGTTCTTTGCCGGCTTTGCCTTGCCCGGCGGCGCTGCCGAGGATCATGGGATGGCCATCCAGAATCTTGATTGTCGTCTGTACCGTGGTCGCATCGATCACCGGCGAGCGAAGCACCTTGTCGCCCGCAACCGAGATCGGGATGCCCTCTCCAGGCGCCAGTTGAGATTGCTCGAACGTCGATCTGCATTGTGACCGCCCCGTCGCCGATTCTGGGCGTGACGCCAACGATCAGCCCGACGTTGTCCAGTCTTACCTCGCTACCGGACTCCTTGATGGAACTGAGACGAGGGACGCGCGATCCCATCTGGATGAACGCCGGCTGATTGTCCATCGTAATCACCCGAGCGCGGGCGGTCGTTTCCATTTTTTCCGGCCGTTTCGGCAACCGGAACGGCTCGGCCGTTGTCGCTGGCGACTTTTCCTTGGGATTGGGACTTTCGCCAGCCTTGGTTTCGCCAAGCGGCACGATGCCCATCTCCATTTCCACCAAGACCATCGGCGGCCTGCCATCCAGCTTTTCGGCCAATGCCCGCACCTCGTCGACGGCCTCGGGCGGGCCGCTGACAATCAGGCTGTTGGTGACGGGTTCAGGAACAATTGCCACGCTCGAGCCCGCTGCACTTTTGGCGGACGTCGCCGTCGACTTCTGAAACCCGCCTTCCAAACGGAACAACTGCTGCATTGCCGAGTTCACACTCGTGGCCGGGCTGTTTTTGAGGCGGAAAGCCACGCGAATGTGGTCCGGACCGCTTTTCAGCACCGTGAGCGGCTCCTCGGGCGGCTTTGCGACCGCCGTGCCCTGCGCCGGAGGGACTCCGAAGGTTTGCCGCGCCGAAGCGGTTGAGAAGCGTCCTGACGCTCCGGGAGCCGTCCTGCCGGAAACCGGTTCCGCCGCCGTGCCCAGTTGGTACGCAAAAAGCGTGACGGCAACTACTCCACAACTCACCACAAATCCGATCCAAAATCTAGACATGAGTATTCTCCTTGAACCGCAAGTGCAAAAAACCGTTGTTCATCCCCCCGCGCCGACGGCGCCGCGCTAATTTCCCGCAGGTCGGGGTTCCATTCGTTGAAAACACGCCCGGCCGGACAATCGACCGGAAGTATAGCTTATGGGCTCACAGGCAACGTTCTATTTGATGCCCAACTTCTCCAGCGCGGTCTTCACCCGCGCATGCCCGGCCTCGTAGCCGCACCAGCCCAGGATAATCTTCCCCTCACGGTCGATGAGATAATTCGTCGGGCAGGCCGAGTTCTGATAATCCTGGAAAGAAACTTTTATGGCGGCGTCGGACGAGTCGAGGATATTGGGGAAGGTGGCGCCGTTTTCACGCATGAAGTCGAGGGCAATTTGCCGGTCGTCGGATGCGTTCAGCCCCAAAATCACCAGGCCCTTGTCCTTGTATTGCACGTACACTTCTTGGAGATGACACATCTCCTCGCGGCAGGCCGGTCAGCCGGCCCGCCAGATGTAAAGCCAGACGACCTGGCCGCGGTAGTCGGCCATTTTGATCGGCGTCCCGTTGGCCGAGGCCAGTTTGAAGTCGGGGGCCTTCGTGCCCGGCTTCAGGAGCCGTTCCTCCGGCCCGGGCATCTTCCACGGTGTCCAGCCCGCGGGCGGTTTCCAGGCGAAGAGCGTCTCGGGCATTTCGGCGTTAAGGCTGACCGAGGACCAGTCTTCTGTGATGACCAGATCGAAACTGACTCGCACCGTTTCCTTGAGTTTCCGCGGCAGGTGGTCCTTCTTGGAGAGCCACAGGCACCAGATTCGCTGGTGTTTCATGATGCTGACTTCGATCTTGTCGAATTCCTCGTTGCCGAGTTTTTCCGTCCCCAGGCCCTTCACGCCGTCGAGGTACTGTTGCAGGCAGTCGGTGTAGCCGTGGAAAGTACTCGGATCGAGGACCGGCATGCTCATGCCGAGGTGGCAAACTTCGTGACCGATGGAATGGCCGCCCAGCGGGGTGGGCTTGGTCAGGTAGCAAGTGAGGCGTGCGTGCTTGCTCGCCTCCGGGTCTTTGGCTTCCTCCCTGGTCATCGGGGGCCGACCTTGCGGCCAGTAGATCCAGAGATTCGTGCCGTCGCCGATGAGAATGCCGCTAGGCCCCGATGCCTTCTTCGGGAGAGAAAGAAGCGGGACCGCCAGCGGAAGAAAAGGCGGCAGCGGCGGCTGAATCCACAGGACGGAAGAAACCGTCGGCAACCAAAGCCGTGCCTGGGGGCTGCGGATGTTCCGCTCAACTTCGACGCGAAAGTAGTTTGGCTTCCTTAACCACGTGTGGTAAGTGCAGTCGATCAGAATCCCGCCGTCGTGACGCGTCGTGGCGAACGTATAGTGGCTGACGTACGAGAGCGACTTGGCCTGCCGCAGGGATTCGACCATCTGGTCGTAAAGCGCATGGGCGGCCGGATCATCGTCTCCGCTTCCTGCTTTCCGCTGAGTGGCTGGCGCCAACAAGGCGTTGAGCAGCGTCTTCAACAGCGAAGCGGCTTGGGCGGGCGGCCTTTTCGCCGCGTTGCTCTGCTGCGCCGGCGCGTGGGTTGCGACGCCGATGACAACGATAGCGGCCACAAACCCGAAGCCTCCCGAAAAGCACCATCGAAAGCTCGATGCACGCATAATGGCTCTCCTTTTCATTTCGTCTTCGGCTTGGCCAGGTAACCGGCCATGATCACTTTCTTTCCGTCCCACGACCAGGCCGGGTTGTGGCCGATCAGCCAACCCGCCGGGAAGTTGGGAAATAGCTGGGGCGGCTTGATGCCCATGGGATCGAGTAGATAGAGCTGCGGCTGGCGGTCGCTCTTCCTCTGCATGCGGACCAGGATCTGCCCGCCGCCGCCACCCCACGACATCGTATTGTCGGCATTGCCGACCTCGGGCAAGGCCGAGCTTGGCAGGAGCACCTTGAATCCTTTCTTCGCCCCTTCCACGGAGAGGGCAGCGATTTCCTCGCCGCCGCCGGGCAGGACCCCCTTGAAACAAATCCACGTGCCGTCCGGCGACCAGGTAATTCCCCAGTATATCTGCTGGTAGGACTTGTGCTCCAACTCGCGACGCTGCTTCTTGGCGACGTCGTAAATGCAGAGCGCCGCGCCACGGTTGTCGTAAGTGGTGTAGGCAATCTCGCTGCCCTTGGGAGACCATTGCGAACCCCAGGCGCCGGCCGCGACCTGACGAGGCTGCGAACCGTCGGTATTCATGATCCAGACGCCGTACTCCGCGCCGTATCGGCAAAAGGTGAATTGCTTGTCGTCGGGAGACCAGCTCGGCATGGCCCCCGCTCCCAAGTCTTTCGCTCCGCTGCCGTCGGCATTGGCCACGAAGACGTGCGCGTTGCTGCAGTCTTCGCCCAACGCCGCGCGCAGCCGTCGAAGGCGATCTTGCGGCCGTCGTGCGACCAGTGGGGAGTGCCGACAAACGTGAGCTCGGGCATCGCCAGGATTTGACGCGGGTCGATTGGGCGCGGGCTGCCGCCGTCGGCGTTCATGACCAGCAGCAGCGGGCCGGGAAATGACCGCCGCAGGACCAGCACCATGCCATGCTTTTCCTTGTCGAAGTCCCCAGGCCGGCCCTTCGCCTGGTCGTCGAGGCTGATCTGCAAGCGGTCGCCCTTCCAGGCACATATACCCAACATTGCGCCCATTGGGTCTTCCTGGGACTTCATGTCAATGGTCCAGGGATCCTGTTTTGGATCGAACAGGTAGGCCATCGTGGCGAGGACCGTTGTGCCCACCCGGAGCCTGCAGGTCTTTCCGGAGACGGTCAGGGTTACGGACTGGCCTGCGCCGCCGAGCGTCTTGCGGCTGCCGTCGGGCAGGGCCATCGAAATCGAATCGGCATGCCAGGCCCCGACCAAGCTTGGCATCTTCAAATCGATGCCCATTTGCCAAGTAGCGTGCAGGCGCAGGCTGGGGATCGGCCTTTTCTACCGTCGTGGCAACCCTATTCGTGGCAGCCGGCTGCGCTTGGACGATTCTCGCTGCGGCGGCCTGCAGCGCGAGCAAAAGAAACGTGGCAGTCAAAGCCACGGCGGTCAAACGACTCTCTCGAACCATAGCTGTTCTCCTTCGGAATAGAAAGGTTTACTCAAATCCTTATCGCTGGATTGCCGCGGGACGAATCACGCTGTCGTTGTCCTGGTCGATCGCGAAGGGACCGGCCTGCATCTTCACGCGGACGTGGTATTCTGCTTCCAGCTCCGATGGCACTCGCCACGAGTATCGGCAGGTGAAGCCTCAGCCATACTCGAAGCTGCCCTGTTCGACGATTTTCCCCTTGGGGTCGGTAATCGTGAACTCGGGTTTCCCGGGTTGGCGGCCGTTTACCGTCAGGTTCGTGCAGACCTCGCCCGTCGAGCCGACCAGCGACATGCCCAACGATAGCAGCTTGCCCTGATTGCCGTCCTCAAAGAAATCGGCCGTCACGACCGGTTTGTAGGGCGGGCCGAAGGGTAGCTCGACAGTCTCTCCGCTCCTGACCTCGACCGCCTTGTACGCGGCGGTCGCCTGGGCAGCGACGATCGTATAGCCGGAGCGGGACCCGGGCGGCGTCGAGCCGCCCAACAGCGATTCCAAGCTTTTGGCCAGGCCCTGCAACAAGGAACCTTTCTGGGAGACCGCATTCTTCCCCGCGGGCTTCTTTTCCGCAGGCTTGATCGGTTCCGCAGGCGCCGTCGGGCTGATGGTGTAGGAGAGCAACTTCCACTCGCCCTCCGGAACGGGCGTCGACGTGCCCTTGTTCCCGCTGATCTTGAGGAAGCCCTGGTCGCCGTAAATTACCGCGCGGTAGCCGTCGTTCGGGTTCGTCACGCTGCCCAAGGCCGCGGGGGAAGGAGTCAAGGTGAGTCGGTCGCCGGCCGGAGTGACCTGCATGTCGTAGTAACGGCCGTCGATATTCACCAGCTTCGAGACATAATGCCGGCTCTTGCCGGACGTGACATCGTACGGTGAATCGAGCCCCGGATTACTCGGGTCGGGATCGACCAGCAACATGTCGCCCTGCTCGGGATAAAGTCGCCCGTCGAGCGTGCGGACGTCCTTGCGGATCCTGATCTGGTCGTCGAAGCGGCCGTTGCTGTTGAAGTCGATCAGGACGACGCGGTGTTTCTTTCCCTCCAGGGTGATGTCGCCTTGCCGGTAGGCGGCCGCGCTGAGCGAGACCGAGGCATAGCTGTAATCCGGTGAAACCATCCCTCGTCCCGTGAGGAAGAAGGAATAGTCCAGCTTGGTTCCCTCGGCGTCGATCGTCACGTCAATGCGCGGAAACTGGAACTGAGAATACGATTGTCCGCGGACGCTCATCGCACGCGGGCCCGATTCCATCTCCGCTTCGATTACCTTGTCGTCGGTCAAATCGCCGTTGCGATTGAAGTCGAAGTAGAGGCGATTGTAGCTTATCGCGCTGGGCGACGGCGTGTCGGCGGGAGTTGTCGCCTTGAGGAGCCGATCTGCCAGCTTGGCGACGGCCGAGTCGGCATTGGGCTTCTGGCGCTCGGTCGCCGTTTTCTTGGCATCGGGTTTTCCGTCCTTCGGCGGCGGCGATACCGAATCGAGTGCGAAGGCGAATTCCTGCGAGCCCAGCTTGGCCACGCCGCGAAAGGGGCAAGCGGACTGGTACTTCGGCTCCTTATGGACGAGCCGCTTGAAGGCAGCCGCTTGCGACTGATTTGCGTAGTTCTTGCCCTGCGGTCCCATCTGGACGAAGAAGGACTGCGGCATGGTCGCCCGATAGACATAGTCGGGGCGCGCGTAGCGGCCCGGCGATTCCAGCCGCTTGAGTTCGAGCGTCCAGGTTTCCGCCCTGGCGCCGGTCGCGGCGGCAAGCATGGCGGCGACTGCCGCCGCGCTAACGAGGCATCGTGCTGATAGTTTCATGGGCTTGGTCCTGCCATTGGTGGTGGTTGTTTCCGCCATCACCCCTCGTCTTGCGGTAGCGTTTAGCCCGCATGACACTGCTTTCGGCGGTGACGGTCACGGGGCCCGTACCTTTCTTTTGGCCACCGGGACCCCTCGGCAGTGGCCCAACGTTTGTGATTTTCGATGGTGTTTTCGCGCTTGTCAAGTGCCCTGCCATGACGCCCGTTTTCCGGGGTTACGGGTTTGGAACCCGGGGAACTTGTTTTCTCTATCGTTTACCTAGGCAGATCGGCGAAGAGGTTACAGCCCACGGTTGGCTTATCTCCGTTCAGCCTCGCTTGGGTCCAATTGGTCCAACAACATGCCTCTGTCCACGTCCTCGGGCACGGGGGGCTTCACTTGTTGTGGCCGCAAGCGCGATTCACCTGTCTCCTTGAGCCTTACCTCGAACTCTTTGACCGCGCCTTCGGGCAGCTTGAGTTTCTCCGCTTTCGGCTCATATCCTTCGGCCTCGACATGAACGGTAAATTCCTCGTCGGGCAGCAATTGGCAGGAGCGCCAGCGGCCGTCGTCCTGACGTGCGAAGCTGCACGTCGCCACTCGGCTTTTCGTCACGGGTGGCTTCGTCTTGCGGTTCGCGGCCGGGCTGGTACTTGATCGTCGCGCGGAATCCCTTGATCGTCGTGCCGTCCTCAGCCACGGCCTTTACCAACAGGATGGGCGCCCTGTAGCGGATGGCGGCAATGTCCGTCATGTCTCGCTCCAACGCACCCAGTTTCACCCGGTGACGCTTGCTCAAGGGAGCATCTTTGGAAACCCGGACCCGAAAGGCGTGGTAGTCGTTGTCAATCAACTGCAACGTGCCCTTGAGTCCTCTTGGCCCCTTGGCAAGGAATCCGCCATGCTCGTCCAACTGCGCTTTTGCGGCAAACCAGGCCGAATCCTGCCTGTCGTCTGCCCTTGCCCAGAGAGTCGGCGCATAGCCCGAACTGGGTTTGCCGGCGCTATCGAAGAACCGGCCCTGGACGACTACGTAAGGGACCGCGCGGACCTCAAGCGATTTCTCCGCCTGGTCCTGGTCGAGCGTGATCTGGCGATTCAGGAAGACGGCCGGCGGCGGGTGAAAGGCGTCTTCCGGCTTCATGTTGTCGCAAGGCCGATCGTCCACCGTCAAGGAGTAGACGCCGGCCGGCAGCGGCACCATGGCAAATTCGCCTGTCTGGCCGCTCAACGCCGATCGCGCCACGAAATCGATTACGGGCATCGCGATCGATTTCTTCGCCGGGCCGCCGCAAATTTCAACATTCACCCAGACATTCGGCAGCGGTTTGCCGTCCACGTCCACGACGCGTCCTTTCAACACGAGTCCCTTTTCCAGGACGAAGCGGCCAAAATCGCCCCGCTTCGCGTGTGCCACATGCGCTGAAGGCGCAAAGTCGTTTGGAATGATCCAGAACACGGCCTCCCCGCGCTGGGTTGCGTCGATTTGGAAGTATCCCTCGTCGTTCGTCGTCGTGTCGGTCCAAGACATTTGGTCGTAGTCATCCTTGCCGGACATCGAGATGGCCTTCACCGTCACGCCTGCCGCCGGCTTCCCGGCGGGGGTCACGACGGTTCCGAAGATCTTTTCCGCCGGCTCCAAGGCGATGTTCTGGAAGAACGGTCGCTGGCCCAGCTTCTCGTCATTGCGAATTCCGTAGAAACCATAACTGTCGCGCAAAGGAACGTAGTTCGGATGTTCCGCTGTAACCGTAAGGAACAGGCGCTGATTGGCGGCCTGGTCCGGCGGGAAGGTCAACGTGTAGTGCCCTTCCGCGTCGGTCTGGTGTTTGGTTTCCCCAAGTCTCGGCCACTTCTCAAATGCCAGGCTGCTGCTCGACACTCTTCGGAGCACGGTGACCGTGGCTCCGGCAATCGGCTTGCCGGTTTCCTTGTCGGTCACCCGGCCCGTGTAGGTAAGCGCCTCGGCCGGCTTTTCCGTGCTCGCCGGCTTTTCCGCCGAAGTCTTGCCGGAAGGATCGTTCGCCTTGGGCGCTGCCGCCTTCGGCGCCGCGGCGCGGGGTGTTCATCGGCGGGCTTGTAGTCGATCTTGCAGTTCGGCAATGCCTGCTGGAGTTTCTTTACGCCTGAGTCAGTGACCTGGGTTCCCCGCAGGTTCAGCGTTTGGAGTTGGGTCATACCTTTCAATTGCTTCAATCCCGCGTCGGTTATCGCGGTGAAGTCCAGGTTCAGCCCTTGAAGTTGTGTCAATCTCGTCAGGCGTTTCAGTCCCGCATCGCTTATCTTGGTAAGGTCAAGTCGCACGTTTCGGAGTTCGGTCAACCCTTGGAGTTGCTCCAGGCCCGCATCGGTCACCTCGGTTCCCGTTAGGCCCAGCGTTTGAAGTTGGGTCAATTCTTTCAATTGCTTCAATCCCGCATCGGTTATCGCGGTGAACTCCAGGTGCAGTTCTTGAAGTTGTATCAAGCCTTTGAGATGCACCAGCCCGGCGTCGGTTACCTGTGTGTGCGCCACGTGCAGCATTCGGAGCTTTGTCAAGCCTTTAACCTGCTTCAGCCCGGCGTCGGTCACATTGTGGAGAATCAGGTTCAGCGTTTGGAGGGTGGGCGGCCGGTTGAGGTGCTCCAGCTCCGCATCGTCGGTCACTTCGGCGAGCGTCAAGGAGAGTGTTCGCAGCGTCGTTAAACCATGAAGGTCTTCCACCAACGCATCAATCACCTTGGCGTCCGCGCGACCGAGGTTCACGAAGAGCCTGCCTGGGTCCTTTTCATCCAGGGTGACTTTGCCGCCCAGTTTCTCGATTTCGGCAATCGTCTTCGCTTGGCCAGTATTCGATTCCGTCGTCACGGCGGGAGCGGGGGCGGGTTTCGATTCGGTTCTAGACCCTTCCTTCGTCGCAGTTCCAATCACGATGGTGACGTCTTTGATCTCTTGGCCGGGCTTGGTCTCGATGCCCGATTCCATGATGTTCCGGCCGTCCAGGAGGATTTTCACGACTTTCTGGCGTTCTTTACTGGGGGCAAAACCAATCATTGTGTTCCCCCGCATCATGCCCTGAATCAGAAAGGTGCTCTTCGTCGGGAAATGCATGTCTCCGTAACAGTAGCCGCCTTCGCCAAGAGCAAAAGAACCGCCGGCAGCCATTGCCACATTCTCGGGTCGATACTTGTTCCCAAAATGCGTCAGGCTAAAGTTTGAAAAGTCTGATTTATCCGGCTTGTCCTTGATGACCATGGCGTTGCCGTTGCTTTCACCAATCTGCCAGTCCTTGCCCTTTTCGTCCACGAACTTGCCCGAAATCGCCACCCCGCGTGCCAAGGTGAAGTCCCGTCGCGTTTTCGCGCTGGTCTTGTCGAGATCCAGAGGGGTTCGCATTCGCACAAATCCGCGGTGTACGGCAGTGACTCGCCTTCCTCTAGCGCTAAGAGCATTGTAGGACAAGGACTTACGGCGGGGGAGGAGGGCTTGATAGCAGAAGAAAAAGACCTCATGCTAACAGGTGAGTAATTCATGTTTCCACAAATTCTGCTAGCAGAGGTCCAACTATGATTTCAACAAAAGAACTGGATATTTTCAAGGCCCAAGAACAATTTGAGCGGATGCACGAGTTTTTGAAGCAAGCGCTGAGCGAAGGGCGACGCCTCGACGAAGTGGAACGCGGGATGTTTCCGCGAGCTATGACCATGTGCCTGGAGTTTTTACGGTCCTTCGTGGAGGCCCATGGGGATGGGGATCGGGGAGAGACCGTAGAACGGGAAGGGGAGACGTTGGCGCGCCTGCCCGAGCCGCATGAGAAGCGGTACTTGTCGATTTTCGGGGAATTGCTGATCGGCCGCCGAGTCTACGGGACTCGGGAAGGCCAAGCGATTGGATGGTCGCCCCTGGACGCGACCTTGGGATTGCCCGCTGGAGAGAATTCCTATGTTCTGGAGGACTGGTTGCAGCGGTTGTGCATCCAGGACGCCTTTGGGGGATCGGTGGAGTCGCTCCGTGCCTGGTTGGGGACCACGGTGAGTGTTCGCACGGCGGAGCACATGAGTCGCGAGATGTCGCAGTACGTGGACGACTTTCGCGGCGAAGCGGTTCCTCCTGCCGAAGAAGAGGAGGAACTGCTGGTGATAACGGCCGATGGCAAGGGTGTGCCCATGCGGCGGACGTTGGCGGCGCGGTTGCGAGCAGAGTCTGAAGCTGGGGTGGGAGAAAAGGGAGGAAATGCCGCAGGCGCGGAAACGGCAGGAATCACGGCTGTCGAGGAAGAGGCGCCTTCTTCGCCTCCGGTCGAGCGTTTGGCGGGGCAAGAGAAAAGCAGCGGGGATGCCCCGGGAAAAAACAGATGGCGTATGTGGGATCGGTTTACACCCAAGCCCGCTTCCCTCGTACTGCCGAAGACGTGATCGACGAGGTGCGTTGGCGAAAGCGTGCCCGGGAGCGGCCCGAACCGCAACACAAGCATGTGTGGGCAGAGATGACCCGGTTTAAGGAAGGGGAGGTGTTGGCCGCCGCACCGATGTTGTTCTTCGAGATTCTTATGGAGTGTTGTCGGCGGGACCCGGCAAACAAGAAGCCGTGCATCTGTGTCATGGATGGGGAACGCCAGTTGTGGAAGTTGGCGGCAGAATGGTTTCCCGAGGCCATATGGATTCTGGACCTGTTCCACGCGTTGAAACGGCTCTGGGAGGTGGCCCATTGCCTGTATGCGGAGGAGAGTGCGGAGGCGGGAGAATTCGTGACGCATCATCTGCGCATGCTGCTGCAAGGCAAGGTCGGTTACGTGCTGCGCAACCTCCGTCCCTTGGTGAAGGCCTACAAGCTGAAGGGGGCGAACAAGACCACCGTGGAGTCCGCGATTACGTACTATGAAAACAACCAGGAACACATGCGCGATGACGAATACTTGGCGGCAGGCTACCCGATTGCCAGTGGCGTGGCGGAAGGCGCCTGCAAGCACCTGGTGAAGGACCGCATGGAGTGCGCCGGGATGCGTTGGGAGTTGGAAGGGGCTCAAGCAATCCTCTCGCTGCGAGCCATCTACCTCAACGACCTCTGGGATCAGTTCATCACCTACCGTGTTACGACAGAACAGTCGCGTCTATATGGCAAAGATGCACAGCATGCTACGGCTGCATAAAGCGGCCTGCGAGTTGCTGCCCGGTGTACCGCATCGACGTGAACCGTAAACTCACCCTCCGCCAAGCCCTGGATTTGATAACGCCCTTGTTCGTCGCTGTAGGCCGTGACGAAATCGAAGTGCATGTCGCGCCGATTCACGACGACAAATGCCTCCGGCACAGGCTTCCCGGCTTCGTCGCGCACCGTTCCCTCCAGAATGAAACCTCCTGCTTTTTGCAGCGTGATATTGACGCTGTCGATGCTTTTCTCTTTGTCGAAAGTAATCAGCTTCGCATCTTTTCGGGAAAAAGTGCCGGGATAGTAGATTGGCGGGCAGGCATCGCCCTTTCGCGCGGCTTGCCAGTCGATTGCCATGATGTAAACCGGCTTGCCGCCAAGGCCATCAATCGAGTAGGAACCGTCGGCGCGATTGACGTCGCCTGCTCGCTCCTATACTGCTCGCCGTCGTCTACCTTGAACCAGGCCAATACGGACAAAGTGTCGATGTTCTCCGGGATCTTCCCATTTTCGCCCAGGATCTTGCCGGAAACACGGCAGGATTGCTGGGCCTTGAGCACGATGCCGGAGCGATGCTCGCCGTCTTTAAGCGAAAACGGCGGGAATTGGCCGGCTTTGCCGTCGGGATTGTAGGAAACATCCTGGTACCCCGGAGTATGCGACATTTGCAGCGAGAACGGCCCATTAGGAATATCCTGGAAATTGAAAGTACCGTCGCCGGTCGTGTTGATGAAGATTGAGCCGTGCGTAATGTTGTAGTGCAGGTACATCCTTGCGTGACCGATAGGCGTGTCGGTCGCTGCCGAGACTACGCTGCCGCTGATCGAGCAGTTTCCCCGCGGACGTTCCCCGATTACCCTTTCCGCTGGGGCAGCCGTCAAGTGGCGGGGAGTGGGAGCAGGTTTCGACTCGGCTTCAGCCCCTTCCTTCGTCGCAGATTGGCGGCTTGCGGGCGGCGTTTCAGCAGCGGGCTTGGAGGAAGTCTCGCTGGATTGGTCGTTCGCCTTGGGGACTGCGGAATCGGGACTTGCGCCAGCGGCTGCCGAAATCTTGCCCTGGTTGGGAATGGTGGAGGTTGAGTCTTTCACAGCGGGAGGAGAACTACGGTCGATCTTGCAGTGCGGCAATGCCTGCTGGAGTTTCTTCACGCCGGCGTCGGTGACCCGCGTTCCCCCCAAAAACAGCCGCCGGAGTTTGGTCAATCCTTTGAGATGCTCCAGTCCGGCGTCGCTGATTTGGGTTCCCGACAATAACAGATACTGGAGCTTCGTCAACCCTTCAAGTTGAACCAGCCCAGCGTCAGTGACTTTGGTCCTCGACAGGACCAAGTCGTAGAGTCCGGCAAACCCTTTAAGATTCGCCAGGCCAGCATCGGTGACCTTGGTTTCCGCGACATCCAACAGGCCCAGTTTGGTACATCCCTTGAGGTTTGCCAGCCCGGCATCGGTAACCTGGGTTCCCGCGAGGCCCAGCGCTCTTAGATTCGGCAGCCCGTTTAGATTCGCCAGCCCGGCATCGGTGACCTGCGTGCCGTATAGAAATAAGTCCTGAAGCTGCTTCAGTCCTTTCAGATGCTCCAGCCCCGTATCGGTAACCTGGGTTCCTGCGAGGCCCAGCCATTGGAGTTTGATCAGACCCTTGAGGTTTGCCAGCCCAGCGTCGGTGGTCCGGGTTACGGATAGGTCCAGGTGTTGAAGTTGGATCAATCCCTTGAGGTTCGCCAGCCCGGCAGCGGTGACCTCGGCTTCCCGCAGGTTCAGCGTTTGGAGGTCGGTCAATGCCTTGAGGTTCGCCAGCCCGGCAGCAGTAACCTGGGTATTCCCCACGTCCAACGATTGGAGTTTGGTCAAGCCGCTCAGGTTCGCCAGCCCGGCGTCGGTGACCTTCGTTTTGCTCAGCTTTAGCGCTCGGAGGTGGGTCAACCCTTTGAGGTTCGCCAGCCCGGCGTCGGTCACCTGGGTTTCCTCCAGATCCACCGATTGGAGGTTGGTCAAGCCGTTCAGGTTTGCCAGCCCAGCGCCAGTGACCTGCGTTTTGCCCAGCTTTAGCTCTCGGAGGTGGATCAACCCTTTGAGGCTCGCCAGCCCGGCGTCGGTCACCTGGGTATTTGCTAGTTGCAGCGATTGGAGGTTGGTCAAGCCGTTCAGCTTTGCCAGCCCAGCGCCGGTGATCGGGGTTTCTGCCAGAAACAATGTTTGGAGGTGAGTTAACCCTTTGAGATGATCCAATCCGGCGTCGGTGACCCGGGTTCCTGACAGGTCCAGCGATTCGAGTTGAGTCAAGCCTTTGAGTTTTGCCAATCCCGCGTCCGAAATCTTGGTGTAACCCAGGAATAGGTCGTGGAGTTGGGTCAAGCCCTTGAGGTGTTCCAGCCCCGTATCCGTGATGTTATCTTTGACCAGGTTCAGCATTTCGAGTTGCGTCAACCCTTCAAGGTGAACCAGCCCAGCGTCGGTGACCTGAGTGAACGGCAGGTCGAGATGTACGAGTCGCGGTAAGTCATTGAGATTCACCAGACCAGCATCAGTGAGATTGGTTCTGATCAGGTTTACGATAGTCACTGGCTTGCCTGGACTGTTTTCGTATTCCAAAGCCCAGACCCTGCCCCCCAGCTTTTCGATTTCGGCAATTGCCCTAGCTTCGGCAGTATTGGGCGCCGCCACCAAGGGGTGAGCGCGAAGCGGCTTCGATTCGGTATTAGCCGCTTTCCTCGCCGCAGATTGGTCGCTGTCGGACGACGTTTCATCAGCGGGTTTGGCCGTGGAAGACTTGCCGGAGGGATCGGTCGCCTTTGCTGCGTCCGGTTCCGAAACCACGATGTCGGGCAATTGCACGGTCTCGCCCGATCTTGCCGTGAAATCCCTTTCATCCCAATCACCCGGATTGTTCATGAGGTTGATGCGATACCTCGCCCCGGGAATCAATGCGGGGAAAGTACAACGTCCTTCGTCGTTCGTGACGGGCCCTTCCCAATAGTGCTGGCGGTCGAAATTGGCCACGAAATCCTCGTCGGACACGAGTTGCCGCTTGGCGTGCTTGAAATCCCACGGGGACGGACCGGGCAATGCGATAATCGAAAAGTTGGGTCTGTACTTCGCCCTCGGCTTCCCCGCCGGGGTCACAAACCGCGCAACCGCCTTGCCGCACGGTTGCAGATGCACGACGAACGGCCCGTGCGCGCCGGACTTGCCCGAAATATCGACCGCCACGCCAAGCTCATTCTTCGGATCGAGGAAGTAGAACGGTACGCCGGTCTCGGGATCCAACCCGTGCAAGGCGAATTGGCCGTCCCTGGCAACGATCGGCAAGCCGCGAAACGTGTCCTCACCTAAATGTACAAAGTGCCGCGAGAGCAACAACACGTCGCCGACCGGACGATCTTGCGGGCCGACAATGCGTCCCTGCACGGCCGCCCCGCGTCGAATGGCAAGGCTCAACTCGGCCGGTTCCTGATTCGGCTTCAGATCAAGCGAAGCATAGGCGCTGACGTAATGTCTTTGTGCGCAACTTGCGTTCTTGTTGTAGTCCCTGGTGTTGATCGTTTGCCGAATATAATCGTTGCCGGGACCTTGGACGAATAGCGTACCGTGGCCTGGCGGAACGGCAATTTGGTATGTGCCGTCGGCCCGGCTGACGCCAAGCACGCGCGGAGGAGAAGAGTCCGGAAGCAAACGGTCCGGCCTATAGATCGGCCGCGATTGATCTTCGTACTGGACCGTCGCTCCCGCTACGGGCTCGCCCGACGCCTTGTCAGCGATCTTGCCCCTCAAGAGGACCCCGCGAGGCAGTGCAATTTCAATCTGTGGCGGCGGCTGACCATCCGACAGTTTGATCTCCTTTTCGTAACCCAGGTAGGGTTCTCCGTCAGGCGGAGAGACGGAAATGAAGAATATCTTGCCGGAGTAGGGATTGAGTCGGAAATGGCCCTCCGCATCGGTCTGGCCCGCCATGTTCATGATGCAACTGGAGGGAAAAGCGACGGTCGCGTCAATTCTCACGCGGGCTCTGGCCACCGGCTGCCGAGTATCCTCGTATGTGATCTTGCCCTCGAAAATCCGCGCCGGCGGCGGCGAAAGAATCACCTCTCCCGATGGGCGTATCGCGGCGTGCGCAGTCTTTCTCGCCGGCCGCTCCAATCTGAATCCAGTCGATGGCAAAACGATCGTCGCGCAGCTTGCACGTTCAGCATCTGACTGCGGTCAACCCCGCGCAACGTGAAACGGCCCTCGCGATCCGTGGTTCTCGGCTGCGGCCAAAAAGGCACTTGCGAAGGCGGCATCCAGCACTGAATTCCGTCAAAATCATTCAACACGCGTTTGCCGAAGCTTGTGACGCAGACCTTCGTGTCGGCGGCTGGTCTTCCGCCGGCATCCAGGACCCTCCCGTGAATCGTTTGCTCGGCGGCCAGCGTAACGGTGACGCTGGGATTCTCGACATCCTCCCCGATCGGTCTCCAACCGAGATTGAAGCCAGCGGCGACCGCAACCAGCTTCGTATCCAGGTATGCCGCCGAGGAGAGTTTCGGAATACTCAGCCGGAACCGGCCTTCTCCATCGGCCTTGGTCGAACCGAGCAAACGCTGCTCGTCGTCCAAGAGGCCGTTCGTCGAGTTATTTCGCGATCGCGACACGACGGCCACTTGTGCGGCGGCGGCGCCCTTTCCCGTCGCATCGACGACTTGGCCGACGACAACGGTTTCTGCGTTGCCCTGCTGCGTCCGGCTATCTGCCGAATCTGCCGCGCCCCAGGTTGCGGCGACGGCGATTGCCAGCGAGACCAAAATGACGCCTAAAATACTGCCCCCTCCCACAACGCGCGGGGTCGGTTCCCGCCCGGCGATCCGTCGAATCCGGGCGAGGAGCGATCCGCCGCCTGCCGCCAGGGAAAGCGCGGGAGATGCGGCCCGCAACTCTTCGATGGCCAGAAGGGCCCGACCGTACTCGGCGCGACTGCCCGCCAGGGCCATTGCCACGTCGTCGCAACAGTTCTCCCGCTCGTTGCGGATCTGACGCGAGAGCCACCACACCGCCGGATGGTAGAAAAAGAGCGTCTCTACCAACGTCTGCAGCAAGTTGACCAGGTAATCGTGACGGCGAATGTGAGCCAGCTCGTGGGCCAGGATCATTTCCAGTTGCGCCGCCGGCAGGCCCGTTACTATGCACAGCGGCAGCAGGACCACAGGACGAAAACAGCCCAAAACGACAGGCATCTTGACCAAACTAGATTGCAAGGCCTCGACCGTTCGCGCGAGCCCCAACCTCCTTGCCGTCCGCTCCAGTACGCCATGCACCGCATCTCCCACGGGCGAAATGCCTGCCCTCCGCAGACGACGCACCGTGTGCCAACTCCAAAGCAGGCGGAACGCGGCCACCACGACGCCGACAAACCAGGCCAGCACGATCTCGGGCAACCACGGCTCCACGCGGCTCTTCACCAGCGACCACGAGGAGGCCGGGCCAGTCGGCAGGGGTTCCACGCGCTGAGGTTCCGGTTCCGGTTCCGCCGCAACTTCCAGCGGAGATGCCGCGGGCCGGGCGGCCATCGGCAGCGTGTCGTCCAGAGGCTGCAACGGAGAGACATTCTCAACGTTTTCGACCGGCTCAGGCTTGACCGCTGCCGCGGGAGCGGGGACAAGCCAAGGCGAGAACCAGGTCGCCACCGGCATGGCGACCATGATGATCATGGCCGTAAGCAATGCCCCGTAGCGGGTGGCGGCCGAGCATCGCTGCAAGGCCCGCCGCAGTACGATCGTCGCCAGCCCCACGAGCGCAAATTGCCAGAGGGAATGGACCAGCACCCAGCCGATTCGATCCGCCCAGCTCGATTGTGTGAGGAGTTGCAACATGGCTACTTGCCCTCCATTTGGTCAAGTATGCGGCGAACCTCGTCCAACTCTGCTTTTGTGGCCTTTCCCGCAGACAAGGCCTGCAAGACCAGGGCCATGGCGGAGCCCTCGTAGACCTTTTCGATGAGGTCGTCGAGGATCCGCTTGCCGGTCTTGGCCCGCGTGAGGACCGCCCGATAGACGTGCGGCTGGGCGTCCTCGTCGCGCTTGACGAGCCCTTTTTGCAGCATGACCGCCAGCATCTTGACGGTCGTGGAATAGTTGGTTCCCTTGGCGGCTTCGAGCCGCTTATGGATCTCGCGTACCGGGCTGGGGCCCAGTTCCCAGAGGATCCGCAGGATTTGCATCTCCACTTCGGTGGGCTGGACGGAAGCTGGGCGGGGCATAGGACAAATTCTCCCGGTAATAGGAAGCTTGTTAGCAGACATTCTTCGCCGCGAAGACGGAAAGGCGGTCTTTCAGCGAATTCATTCGCTGCTCCCACCCAGTATAGCGAAAGAATTCGCCTCGTCAAGACCCCTTCGCGAAAAATCTGCCGAATTAACGCAAAATTTCACCGCTTGGTGCAACTTGTATATGCGATAACACGAGCGTGACGGGGTTCGGCCCGTCGGTCGGACTCTGCCGCTTGCCAACCTGAAGGAGTTTAGACCATGTCACGCATGCTCGCTGGTTTCGCGATTCTCTGAAGTCTGCATCCTCTGCATCCTCCCCTGCATCCTCCTGACTCAGGGCCAATGCGTGAGTTTGAATCTATTTGGCGGCCGTCTTCACGATCTCGCCTTTTGCGGAAAGTTTGATGTGGTGCCCTGGTGCATCACGCCCGCCAAGCGCTGAGACCGACACGCGCTGACCTAGTCCAGCGACCCTCGACAACCGACGGGAGGAGAAGGACAAATAAAGGTGCCACCCACCAGTGTGCCAATTTAGGCAGGATCGGCGCTTAGAGAGAAGAAAACACGTTTGACAAGCTTGCCTAGTATAGGTAAAAGCGTATGAATGTCACGAGCATCGCGGTATTTTCCCGGCGGCATGGCGTACCGTGTTCTCTACCAGGTCGTCCGCTATGTCGAGCGGAACGCCTTGCGGGCGAACCTGGTGGCGCGTGCGGAGCAATGGCCTTGGTCGAGCCTGCGTCGCGGCGAGCGCGACGACCCGGCATTTCCCATCCTCTCGCCGGGGCCGCTGTCCCGCCCGGCGGATTGGTTGGAAATCGTGAACCACCCGCAGTCCGAGGCCGAGTTGAACGCCCTACGCCGCTCTGTCCGCCGCGGCTGCCCTTATGGGAGCGCCGATTGGACGGGTAGGACCGCGAAGCAATTGGGAATCGAGTCGACGTTGCGCGCGGGGGAGGCCCAAGAAAGAGCCGGAAGACGGCACATTTCCCCTCGCCTTCCCGCCTTGCCCACAGGCCCAAAATTTGAGGATGGCACCTTTTTATTCCCAGGCCCTAAATTTTAAGGATGGCACCTTTTTCTTCCGCAAAGTCGTCAAAACTGTCTTTGCACGAGTTCCAGTTCACTGCGGCAAATCTCGCTGAAGCTTTTCAAGGGATCTACGCCGTTCACGGTCTCCTCGCGGATTTGGTCCGGCGTAAGATTCGGCTTGGGGTAGGTTTCGATGATGTGCTTCACGACCTCTTCGGCCAATGCCAAGACCCGCGGCGGCGAGCAGAGCCGGATGCGGCTCAAGAGGGCGTAGACTGGTATCACATCCTTCGGGTCAACGACGTTGGTCTCCAGGGCGTCGACCAGGAGTCGCGCGCTCTCGGTGATGAAATCGGAATACAGCGCCTCCCGCCGAGCAATTTGGTTGGCCAGCAAGTCCCGCCGGTCATGAAATCGCTGCGTTATCAAAGAGCCTACGAAAGTTCCCGTCGCACCCACGATGGAGCCGCCAAGCGCAGCCATCGCGGCGATCATTGTTGAATCCATGCTTGACCTCCGGCAAACTTGATACGATCATCGCATCCGGCGTGGAATTTTACGGGCCGCGACGAAACATTCCAGCGTTTTTCAAACCCGCTCTCGGGCCGTAGGGACCGATGGCCAACCCTGCACCTATTGACCCGGTGTGGCGAGTGGCCTACGCGCAAGAGGACCGTGACTAGCAAGCCCATCGAGCCCACGGTCAGGCTCAGGAAACGGAGCCCGCTTTGAATGCCGTGGGCCACGGCCCCCTTTGCGACAAAGGTGCCCAGCAGGGTGGACGCCATGTGCGGCAAATCAGGGGCCTCCACGCCGTGCTGTCGGTAATAATCGGCGATACGAGCCGACGCAGATTGGACTTCGGGGCGGTTCTCTTGCAGGTTCATCCGCTCGGCGTCCAAGGCCCGATCGGTCCAGGCCGAAACGATCGTGCCGGTCATGGTCGGGATGACGACCATCGGGACGATTAGCGCGACGACTGCCAGCGCCCCGCCATAGAGGAAGTCGCGGCGATCCAGCCCTTCCACCTCGTCTTGCAGAAAGGCTGGAGGGAACAACCCCACGAACAGCCCCCAGCAGCCGATCATGAAGGCCACTTCTCCCTTGCTGGTGAAGTTGTCCAGGGAAGACATCCACCACAGACACCCCGCGCAGCCGGCGACGCCGATCAACAGCCAGGCGTGTCGCAAGTCGCGGCGATGAAACCAGGTGGTCAGGATTGTCGAGGCCATCATGGTCAGCGAGGCCGGGGCCAGGATCCAGCCAGTCACGTCTCGGGGGTAGTCGCGGAGCTCGAGGCAGTAGTTTGCGATTAGGGTCAGCACCGCCAAAAGCTGCAACAGCATGAGCGTGCGGATGGACATTGCGAGGACGTAGATGCGGACGCGGAACATGCGGCTTAAGTGTTCGCTGACCGACAGGCCGGCGCCGACCCATGCCGCGAGGGCAACCGGCAAAATCAAGTCGAGCAGAGCGATTGTCGTGAAAGTGCGGGACGTCGATCCGCCCCACTTGCGATACCAGCCAAAGGTAAAAGTCAGGCCCACGACCCAAATCACGAAGGTCGTGATTGCCGCCCAGTCGATCCGCAGCGGCAGCGGCTGCGGCGGACGGTCGGTCTTGACGAAGCGCAGCACCAGAGGGAGCGCCATCAAGGCCAGCGGCACGTTCACCCAGAAGATCCACCGCCAGGAAAGCTCTTCGTTCACCAGCGCGGTCAACAGTGGCGTGGTGGGGCGGGTTGCGTAGGCAAGTACGCCGTAGACGCCGATGGCCACGATCACTTTCCGGTCGAACTGGCGGTAAAGCAAGGAGCGGCAGAGCACAATCACCATCCCTTTGCCCACGCCCTCCACGAGCTTGGCCAGGACGAGGGTCCTGAGGTCGGTGGCCGCCCCGCAGAGCAAGTTTCCCGCCGCAAACCAGACGAGTCCGACCAGCAGCGTGTTCCGAGCGCCGTAGCGGGCCATGGCCCAAATGCCGGCAAAGACCCCGTAGATGATCGCCACGCCCCAGGACACATTGGTCCAGATCATACTGTAGTGTTCGGCGCCGATGCCCAGGCGGATCACGTCATCGGTAACGTCGGTCAATACGAGCGTCTGGTAGACGGTGGCCAGAATGGGAATGATGGCCACGGCCGCCAACCAGGGTGGGCTGCTGGCCGGGGTCGGCGGATTGTCTCGGGGCGGGGCTGGTGCTCTCGCGACTTGCGTCACACGGTCACTCCTTTGCGCGGTTAAAACGCTCTTCGGCGTCCGCCATTTCCCGGGCGGTCTGCTCGGCCCAGTGCGGGTCCCCGGGGCCGTGGCTGATCACGGCTTTCACCGAGAGCCCGGCCCGCAAAAGCGGCCAACGTTCATCTTTATCGATAGCGATGCGTACGGGCACTCGCTGCACGACCTTGGTAAACTCGCCGGCGACGACGTTCCGCGGCATCAGGGCAAACTCTGCGCCGGTCGATTTCTCGATCCAGACGACGCGTCCGTGGAACGGCTCGGCGAAGGCGTCGGCCTGCAATTCCACCGGGTTGCCCGGCGCGACGCCGCGTAGTCGCGTCTCTTCCAAATTGGCGGTGACGTAGAGCAGGTCGGGGTTGTACATGCTCAGGATCGGCACACCCGCCGAGGCGAAGTCGCCGAGATGGCGATAGCGCTTGACCACGATGCCCGGACAGAGCGCGCGGATCTGGGTGTATTTGAGCTGATGCTCGGCCGCGGCCAGCATGGTGCGGGCTTCTGCCACGCCGACTCTCTTCAACTCCGTCAGCAGCTCGATTTCACGGATTTCCTCGTTGGAGGTTTCGACCAGCTCGACACCCTTGCTCGCCTTCTGCGTCGTCTTCTCGGCCGCTTCCACGGTTCGTTTGGCAACGTCGATCTGCGTTCGCTCGGCCTGGGCCTTGGCCAGCTTCGTCGCGGCCAGCTTTCGGTGGGCCTCGGCGCTATCGCGGGCCTGGGTCGCTTCCTGGGCCTTGCGGAGCGGCACGGCTCCCTCCTTTTGCAGGTTGGTGAATCGCGTATATTCCTGCTGCGCCAGGAGCAGGTCCGCCGTCGCGGCCTCCAGTCCGGCCTGGGCCTCTTCGACCCCGTGATCGACCTCTTCCTCGGTGAGTGTCAGGCCACCTTGGGCCCGGGCTTCATCCGCTTTGGCGACCGCAAAGGTCCGGCGGGCGATTTCGATTTGAAGGGGGACTTCCAGCCGCAGCCGGGCCAAGGCGGTCTCTTGTCGCTTGAGCTCTACTTCGGCCGCTTCGAGCTTGCGTCGAGCCAGATCCACCTGGTCGTGGTAGGGCTCCGAGTCGATTTCCGCCAGCACCTGATCCTTTTCGACCTGATCGTTCTCCTCGACGAAAAAGGAGACGAGATGGCCCGACACGGCCTGCGGCGCCACGTTAATGATGTGCGCCTCCACGAAGGCGTCTTCGGTGACCGAACGGTTTCCACCATGCGACCACCAGGCGAAGAGCAGAATCAAGGCCAGGGCAATCGCTGCCAGCGGGCCCCAAAACTTGGGGAGATGGCGGCGAGGTGGTTGTACGGTCGCCGGCGGCGGGGCAGATTGGGGCGGCGTCGCGGCAGATTGCGGTGGCGGGGAGGTCACCGTAGGAGGGGTTGTCGTGGCCACGGAGGTGCTCCGAAATCGAAGATTGCAAACCGGGTTCTACCTCCTTGTTATTCCCTTGCCAAAAAACCATCCTTGCCGCAAAAACCGTGCGGACAGCCATTATATGGCTCGCGGGCGGAAATGGTCAAAGTCCGAAGCGCAAGGCAGGGACCGAACCGCTTGCCTCGCTGACCCGCAAGCGGGTGCCCCTTCGGGCTTCGATGGCTGCGGGGAAAACGATCCATTTCCAACCGCGGACAGTCTAACGTCCCATTCCGGCTGTCGCCGCGATCGGCGCGGTTCCCATGGCATATTCCAACCGCGCAAAAACTGTCAGGTAGTCGTAAATCGCGTTGAAATAGTCCTGCTGGGCACGGGTCACCGCCGCTTGGGCGTCGGTGAGCTCGGCGGGAGTCGCGTCGCCCTGCCGGGCGCGGGCTACGACCAGGCGATAGGTCTCCAAGGTCTGCTCCACGGCGGGACGCGAGAGATCGATACCCTTCCGAGCGGCGATCAACTGACGGTAGGACTGGTTGACCTCGAAGGCGATGGTGTCCGCAATGGAATCCGTTTGGGCCCTTGCTTCGCGGATGCGAGACCCTCCTCGTGCAGTTCGGCGACCCGCTTGCCCCCCTCGAACAATCCCCATTCCAGCTTGATGAAGCCCAGGCCCAAGCCGGCATGACCGCCGGAGGTGGTCTGGTCGAACTTCAGCAGGTCGCCTTCGGCGACGATCTTGGGAGCAAAGTCGGCTCGAGCGGCCCGCGAGCCTTCCTGTGACCTGAAAAGGTGACAGCGAAAGCGCCGGTCAAAACCGGCATGGAGTAGCGGATGAAAGAGCCGCATGGAAAAGGAATAGCGAACCATTCCAACCCTGAGTCATGCGCCGGCGGTGGCAACACCGCGGGTGAAGCGTTGACAAGGGCACACGCAGGCCAGCCATTGAGCTCCGAAATCATTCTTCCGGCGTGCCGACCTTGTGCTGTCAATGGGGAAGGCCACACCCTACGCGACGACCATCGCAAGTCGCGCAGGGACGCCGCGGAGTCGAAGAACCTGAGCATGCGTGGAAACTCTTTGCACGGGAACCGGGAGACCCTGGAGACTCCCCCGCCGGATTCCGGCGAGGGACGGTCCGCGAAGGCTTATAGCCGCACGGCGGACACGCACGTTTCCGGGGAGTCGGATGGCCCCATAGTACCCAAGAAGCGGGCGAACAATGCCGGCCTGAAGGCGGTGGCAGAGTCCGTGGAGGGAAGGGGGCCAACCAAGAGGAACGCCGAACGAACCTTACTCTTGCCGGACACAGAGCCGGGAACGGGTGGAATCGGATCGCGGGGCGTACGAGCAGGGCAAAGCGGAGATCCCGCCGGAGCCCTGGTCGTAATTACTCGAGGTAGGAGCCGTATGAAGTAGTGCTTCACGTACGGATCTGTGCGGGGGGCCGCCCGCAAGGGCGGTCCCTACCGCGACCACCAAATATAGGAAGTATTGGCGATATGGATAGGATGCAGTGCGGCCGGGAAAACATGATAATCGTTATGGCGGGAAGTCCGCTGCTAGAGCCAGTCAACTTTTCCCTCGCCCCCGGCCCCTCTCCCGGAGAGCGAGGGGAGGTAGCTGCCCTCACCCCCTGCCCCTCTCCCGAGTACGGGCGAGGGGAGATGCCGCCGCTCGCGACGCAGGCGTCGAATCTCTTTCAGTCGGTCGTCGCCTTCGTAGGCGATGGCTGCGGCATCGTGGACGACGCCCAGTACCGCCAGCGCCTGGAAATCTGCCGTACCTGCGACCGCTGCACCGGCAACCGTTGCGCGGCCTGCGGCTGTTGGATCAACGTCAAGGCCCGTGGCCGCGTGTTCCGCTGCCCAATCGGCCGCTGGGAGTAGCAGGCGAAGGATGAAGGATGAGGGATGAGGGATGAAGCCTGCAAGAAATCAGGGACACGATACAAGTTGTTCAGAGAAACCCATATCATATCTGGATTCGCCCCCGCACGCTCACACTTCGTCTTCCCTCGGCGGCACACCGCTGCGCATGCGGCGGCAGAGATACAGCAGTTCGTCGAGCGACGAGAGAATTTTTTCCTCGGGGCTGCCGTTCCTCGCCGCGCTTTCCAGCCGGACAGCATAGGGCGTTATTACATGAAAGCCGTAGCTCCCGGCAGCCCCCTTAATCTGGTGGGCAGTTCGGCCCAGTTGTTGCCAGTCGCCGCTCCGGGCCTGGGTTTCCAGGGCACTGATTCGGCCGGGCATCTCCTGGACAAACAGGTCGACGAGCTCACCGAGATCGGGATCGGCGGCCAGAGAGGAATATACAAAGGGGGCGTTCACGGGTTGCTCCATCTCTGAGAAAGCGTAGCACGGGAAATGCGGGCATTTGGCGGGAAAAAGTCGTCGCTCGTCCGGGCAGCGTGCAAAGCATGGTCGGCGAAGCTATGATAGGAGCCGTGCCTGTAATCCTCCCCTTTCCGCACCCTACGACCGGAATAACCAGCTTTTCTCGACCAGGAGACTCGAAATGACGCGTGTGTGGCTACTCTCGTTGACTGCTCTCGTGTTCGCCTCAACGGCCTGGGGCCAGACGCCACAGCCCTTGCTCTGCGATTTGACTCGCGTGTTGCATAAACCGGGCGACGTAACCACCAAGGACAACAAAAAAGTCCCCGCCGGCACGGTGGAACTCGTCGACGGCCAATTCGGCAAGGCCTGCAAGTTCACCCTCGTCGAGTCCACCGCCCCGCAGTTCTTCACGGCTTGGGTCAACCCCAAGGGCGAATGGGACCAGTTCGACGGGTTCAGCTTCTGGGTCAAGGGCGATGGCTCCAAGAACTGCGGCGGGCTGGAATTCATCGACGGCGAGGATTTTGGCCAGCGCTACGGTTACTGCTTTCCCATCCAATCCAAGGATTGGGTCAAGGTCACCGTGCCCTGGAGCGACCTGGTCCCCGAGCTTTCCAGTCCGCCGGTCGACGCCAGGCAGGGCTATGCCCCCAGCCGTTTCCGCAACGTGTGGGTCGGCAAGTGGTTCTACTGGCGCGAGCATCCGGCCTGCTCGTTCACCCTCGAGCGGATGGCCTTGGAGAAACACATCGATCGCGACATGACCGACTACCGGCCCAAGCAACCGGGGCTGCCGCGGCTCTTGGCCAAGCTCAAGGCCCACCAGCCCGTGACCATCGTCACCATGGGCGATTCGCTGACCGACAAGCACCACTGGGCCAACCGCGAACGGATCTGGGCCGAAGAACTGGTCGCGCAGCTCAAGAAGGCTTATGGCAGCGAAGTGACGCTGGTGAACCCGGCCATCGGCGGGACGACGCTGAGCCAGAACGTGATCCTCATGCCGCGCTGGCTGCAGGAAGCGCCTTCGCCGGACCTGGTCGTGATCTGGTTCGGCGGCAACGACTGGGACAGCGGCGTCCGCGGCGAGCGCTACCAGCAATACCTGGAAATGGCGATCGACCGGGTGCGCCGCGCCACCAAGGGCCAAGCCGAGGTCTTGGTGATGACGACCTGCCCCGGATTCGCGGCGTGGGAAACCCGCAACGAACTGTGCCGCGCGGCTTTCGAAGTGGCCCGCGAGCGCAAGACCGGCTTCGTCGACGCGGCCGGCGCCTTCCACAAGGCCGGCTCGCGTGAAGAGGCCCTCAAACGCCAGTACTGGGTGTGGGACAACGTACATCTCGGGCCCGCCGGCCATAAGCTGATCGCCGACACGGTCTTCCAGGCCATCGCCAGCGGCGGAGCGGGCGACTTGACGGCCGCGGCCGGCGCTTCCTGGATGAAATCGGCCATCGTCCACCACCCGGCCAACGGCGAAACGCCGTTGTCCAGCTTCGAACCCGGTCAGGAAGACCTCGTCGATCACGGCGCGGGCCGCGTGGTCAAGGAACATGCCTCCGACGGCGAGCATAGCCTGTGCCTCGTCAGCAAGGAGAAGGACTACCCGGGCTTCTCCCTGCAGGACGGCCGCACCCTGCAATTGCTGCACGAGAACTCGCGGGTCCTGGTCGACGTCTTCAATCCGCAGGACAAGAACGTCGACTTGCAACTACTCGTCCGCGATCCGCAAGCGACGAACTACAACCTGCGGTTCAACGGCTCCGTGACTGTGAAGCCGGGCATGAACACGATCGACGTCGACTACACGAAGCTGCCCCGCGAAGCCACGAAGAAGAACGACAAACCGGAATATCTCAATGCCCGGCAGCTCACGCTCTTCGCCTTCTTCCTGGTCCAGGACGACAATGCCAAGCCACTGACACTCTACTTCGACAACGTGCGACTGGCCCGCCAGCCGACGGGCCGGATCGAGTCGCGGCCGGCCGGGACCGCCGCGCCCAAGGGAAGGCCGGCGCCGAAGAAGGCCGAAGTCCGGCCGGCCGGCGTCGAGCTGCTTTCCAGTTTCGAGCCGGACGGCCCGAACCTGGTCGAAGGCGATGGCGCGGTCGTCGCGGAACATGCTACCGACGGCCGCAACGCCTTGCGGGTCCAGTCCGATGGCAAATCCTACATGGGGCTGCGGATCATCGACGGCCGGGCCCTGCGGAAGTTCAAGGACTACGTCCTGCTGAAAGTGGACGTCTTCAACCCGCAGGATGAGCCGGTCCGCTGCGGTGCCCGCATCGACGACGCCGCGAGCAAGGACTACGGCAGCCGCTACAACGACAACGGCGTCGTGATACGGCCTGGCAAGAGCACCTTCGAGATCAACCTCACGGGCCTGACCAAGTCGAACGCACGCAACTTCGCCGACCGGAAGAAGATCAACCTGGCCACCGTCCGCCTGATGACACTTTGTATCGGGCCGATAGGCAAGCCGCTGACGCTGTTCTTCGATAACGTGCGGCTGGAGGGCTCGGGCCTGCCGGCAGTCGAAGGGCTCAGGGCGATCGGTTTTGGCCCGCCGGGGGCGGCCGTGTACCCGGCCTTCGAGGGCTGCACCCAGCAGGTTTCCTACCGCGACGATCGCGGCTACGGCTGGATCGGCGGGGACTATGCCATGATCGCCTACATGCCCGACGCCTTGACGGGCAATTGCGCCAGCGGCCGCGAGTTCCGCCTCAAATTGCCCAACGGCCACTACGAGGCAAACCTCTGCTGGGACATGTTCGGGCTGTGGGGCACATTGCCCGCTTTCCATTGGCGCAAACTCCTGGTCAACGGGCAGGAGGTCTTGAGCGAGCGGAGGAGCGGAGCGGATTTCCTGGCCAAGCAGTACTATGCCCACGAGGACGACGAGGACCTGCCGGGCCAGGATCTATGGCAAAAATACATTGCTAGCTTTCAGAAGATCCACCGCTTCACTGCCACCGTGAGCGACGGCCTGTTGAGGGTCGTGCCGCAGGCCGACACTCCGCCGGGCCGTGGGATTTGCTTCCTGGTGGTCTATCCCGAAAACCGCCTGGCCGAGGGGCGGAATTTCATGGAGACGCTCAACGCACGCCGCAAGGCGCAGTTCAACGCCAAGATGGTGGTCAGCGTGCCGAAGGCCAACGGCGAGCAGCCCGTGGCCAGCGCGAAGGACCGCGACCGCGGATTCATTCCCTTCGTCGCGCATACGGAAGACAACGTGGCCGTGAATGCCCGCCCGCCACAGGAAATTGGCAAGGCGCTGGTGATCGCCGCGGCCCGGGGTGAGCGTCAGGCGGCACAAATGGGGCTTTATCCCCTGGCCCGGCTTGACGGCGTCAAGGTGATGGTGGACGATCTTATCGGCACCAATACGGAGGCCAATTCGCCGCCGCCGATCCCGGCCGCCGCCGTGCAGGTCCGCAAGGTCCGCAACTTCCTCAAAGGCGAGGGGCACAGCCGCATGGGCCACCTGCTGCCGTACATCCTCCAGGACTTCCAAGACCTTGGACCTGCGGCCCGGCGTGACGCGGGCCCTGTGGCTGACGATCACGGTCCCGCCTTCCGCCCTGCCGGGAATCTACACGGGCTCGCTCCGGATCGTGGCCGGCAACAAGTCGACCACGATCCCGATCAAGCTCACCGTTCACCCCTTCACGCTCGACAAGGTGGCCGATCTGACGATCTCGGTGACCGGATCGACGCCCGGCACGTTCATGTCGGCGTATCCGGAACTGGAAGATCGCTGGTGGCAGATTGCCGAGCAGGTGATGAAGGATCAGGCCGAGCACGGCATGAACGCCATCACCGGCGGCCCCGGCGCCGTGCTCCGCGGCGTGGCCGGCGGCAAGGCCGACATCGACTACACGCGGATCGATCGCTGGATGGCCCTGGCGGTGAAGTACGGCCTGACCATGCCCGGCGACAGCTACCAGGGGCTCGACTTGTCGGGCCTGCCGAACGACCTTGGCCCGGACTGCGTGGCCCGTTGCGAGGCGGCCGCCCGCGAGAAGTTTGGCGTGTCGTACGAGGAGTTGCTGCGGATCGTGTACGGCGACCTGGACGAGCACGCCCGGCAGAAGGGCTGGCCCCGGCGGGTCTACTACTTCCTCGACGAGCCCCGGCCGGAATACGGCAACGTGCAATCGTGCGGCGAGATGATCAAGATCCGTACGCGTGCCTGTCCCGGCACGCTCTTCAGCGGCTACTACTCGACCGGCGGCGGCCGCGACGCATATTTCGAGACCATGCCGGTGAGCATCGCCCACATCGACAAGCTCTCGCTGAAGCTGGTGGCCAAGGGGGGCCGGCAGATTTGGGACTACAGCGGCGACCGCGTGCGGCACGACATCGGCCGCTGGGCCTTTGTGGCCGCCAAGGCCGGCATGAAAGGCTTCCTCCGCAACGGCTACATGTACGTCTGCTCGCAGCCCTATTTCGACTACAGCGACGACGAGTCGTCCTGGGCCGTGGTCTACCCTTCGGCGCACGGGCTGAGCGACACGGTCGGTTGGGAGAGGACGGCCCAGGGCGTGAACGACTATCGCTACTTGCACACCTGCGACCGGCTGATCGAGAAGGCCCGCCGCTCGGGCAAGGGCGCCGCCGCGGCCAATGCGGCCCGGGGATTCCTGGAGAAAACCCTGCTGCCGATTGTCATCGACGACAAGGAATCGGCCCGGCTTTCGCCCCGTCAATACGACGAATTCCGCGACGCATTGGCCGGCCACGTCGCTACGTTGAAGCGGGCCTGTTTGCCGTAGATAATTGCCTTTTATGTAATCAGTTTCTCGAATTCTTCCTCGCTCAGCACCTTTACGCCAAGTTGCCGGGCCTTTTCCAGCTTGCTGCCGGCCTTCTCGCCGGCGACGAGGTAATCGGTCTTCTTCGAAACACTCGAAGCGGCATGCCCGCCGTGCTGAGTGATGAGCTCGTTGATCTCGTCGCGACCGTACTTCACCAGCGTGCCGGTAACGACGAGCGTCTTGCCTTCCAACTTCTGCGCCCAGCGACGGCGGCCGGGGCGGAGGTCGATCCCATCATCACGCCCTGCGACCGCAGATCCTCGATCGCCTTGCAGCCGAAGTCGGAATGCAGGAAATCATAAACGCTCTTGGCAATCACGGGACCGATCTCGTTGGTCCGGCTCAATTCGTCGCAACCCGGAGTACCGGGTGCCCCGGCAGCCAAAAGGGCATCGATCGTACGGAACCGCTCGGCCAACACGCTGGCCACGCGATTGCCCACGTGACGGATCGAGAGGGCATTCAGCAAGCGGGCCAGGCCGCGGCCCTTGCTGGCCTCGATCCCTTCCAACAGGTTCTCGGCCGACTTCTGGCCCATCCGCTCCAGGTCCAAAAGCTTATCGGCGGTCAGGCGGTAGAGATCGCCGTAGCCCGCGACGAGCTTCTGATTGACCAGTTGATCGGCCAGCTTGTCGCCCAGCCCCTCGATGTCCATGGCGTTGCGGCTGGCGTAGTAGCGGATCCGTTCCTTGATCTGGGCCGGGCAGGCGGGGTTCGGGCAGCGGATGTAGACGCCGCCCTCGTCTTTGACGGCGGGCGTGCCGCACTCGGGACATTTCTTGGGGAAATGGAACTTCGGCAACTCGCCCTTCCGCTCCGTTACCTCGACGCGGACGACGTGCGGAATGATCTTGCCCGCCTTTTCCACCACGACCACGTCGCCAACGCGGACGTCCTTGCGTTGGATTTCCTCGGCGTTGTGCAGGCTTGCGCGGCTGACGATCGTGCCGGCCAGTTCGACCGGTTCCAGGTCGGCAACGGGCGTGATCGTACCGGTCTTGCCGACCTGCACCCGAATGGCATTCACGCGGGTTGTGGCCTCGTATTTCTCGAACTTGTAGGCGATGACCCAACGTGGGGCCTTCGACGTGGCCCCCAGCCTGTCCCGTTGGTCGTAGCGGTTCACCTTGAGCACTAGCCCGTCGATCTCGAAATCCAGCTCGTGCAGCCGCTCGATGAGTTGCTCGCAATGCTCGGTGGCGGCCTCGAAGCTGGGAAAGCAGGCCACGCCGGGCGTAATCGGGATGCCGTAATCGGCCATTTCCTTGAGGAACTCGATATGCGTTCGGGCGTCGAGGCCCTCGCGATCGCCGACCGAGTGGCAGAAGAACCGCAGCCGCCGCTCGGCGCAGATCCGCGGGTCCAGTTGGCGGATGCTGCCGGCGGTGACGTTCCGCGTGTTGGCGAACAACGGCTTGCCTTCGGCCTTCTGCCGCTCGTTGAGCCGCACGAGATCGCTGTTGGCCATGTAGATTTCGCCCCGTGGTTCGAGAAGGGCGGGATACTTCTTGCCGCGCAACCGCAAGGGGATGTCGTGGATCGTGCGGACATTGTGGTAAATGTCGTCGCCCACGCGGCCGTTCCCGCGGGTGATCCCGGCGACCAGCAGGCCGTCTTCATAGACCAGCGACACGGCCACGCCGTCGACCTTCAACTCCACGACCCACTCGATCGGCTCGCCGGCCAAGAGCTTGGCGGTCCGCACGCCGAAACTCTTCAGATCCTCGAGGCTATACGTGTTTTCGATCGAGAGCATCGGCACGCGATGCTCGACTTGCGGCAACTCGCTGACCGGCTGATCGCCGATTCGCTGCGTGGGGCTGTCGGGCACGATCAGCTCGGGATGTGCCGCTTCAAGCTGCTTGAGCCGCTCCAGGAGCTTATCGTAGTCGCGGTCGCCGATCTCCGGGGCGGCCTCGACATAATACTTGGTGTCGTGGTGGCGGATCTGCTCGCGGAGCGCGGCAATTTCGGAAGCGGGGTCCTTCGGCATGATTGGGCACCTTACGCACAACCGCAGGCCGCGGCACACGGCGCCATCATGCTCCGCAGCGGATGCGGAATGAGGCAGAGGAACTTCAAGGGGCCGCTGCCGGTATTGCGGAACTGGTGGATCTCGTCGGGGGCGACGTAAACGGCCGTGCCCGGCAAAAGCCGATGCTCGCCGCGGCTATCCAGCACCAGGCCCTCGCCTTCCAGGACGAAGACCTCGTGCTCGTAGTGGTGGGAGTGCTTGGGCGTGTTGCCGCCGGGGGCCACCTCGAACTGCCGCATCGTGAAGCTCGGTGCGCCGTCGTCCGGGCCGATCAGGCACCGCATGCGGCAGCCGTTGGCCCCTTCCATCTTGACGTCGTCGTTGGGAATCTGTTCGAAGTGCGCGACTTTCATGAGCGTAAACGCCTCGCGGGTTCAAGGATGAATTCAGACTCAATTATACCTTGAATTCGCCAAACCGTTCAACAGGGGGGGCGACGAGAAACGATAGACGGACGTAGGGGAAAAACCACGAAATACACGAAACACACGAAAAGAAGAGATGGGAATGGAACAAAGAAGTCGCTTTTGGACCTCAAGGCACGTACCCATAATCCGATAGCTGCCGTCTCTATGAAAAATCTCCATGTTCTTCCCTTTTTCGTGTATTTCGTGGTTTATTCCTCTGTGCAGTTTAGCCGTCTCACCAACTCGTCGAATCGTTCCCCGCGCTCGCGGAAATTGCGGAACTGGTCGTGGCTCGAACAGCCCGGCGAGAGGATGATCGCGTCGCCGGACCGGGAATTCTGCCAGCACCAGTCCAGTGCCTCGCCGAGCGTCGGCACGGCGATCGAGAGGCAATCGACGTGCGAGGCCTGGAGCCGGTCGTGCAGCCGGGGACCGATCTCACCGAAAAATGCCGTCCCTACGGCCAGGCGACCGATCGTTTCGACCATCGCGGTGAAATCGAACCCCTTGTCGTGCCCGCCGGCCAGAAGAAACGCCGGCTGGCCGATCGATTCGAGTGCTGCGATGGTCGATTCGGGCGTGGTGGACGTGGAATCATTGTAGAACGAGCGGCCCTTGATCTCGGTGATAAGCTCCATCCGTTGTGGCAGGCCGCGGAACGATTGCAGCCCTCGCTCGATCGCGTCGCGGCTGCACCCGGCGCCCGAGCGGCGGTGGCCGCGCAAGCGGCGTCGATGCGATTGTGCCAGCCCGGCACCTGTAGAGAAGGAATCACGTCATCGGCCACGAGCGGCAACACGCGACCGCGAACAAGGCGCTTCCACGAACACAGCCGCCGATCGTACGTGTTGAGCACGGCCAGATCGTCGGGCCGTTGCCGCTGGAGCAGGACCTGCTTGGCCGCGGCATATTCATCCATGCTGGCGTGCCAGTCGAGATGGTTCGGCGAGAAGCTCGTGATCACGCCAATATGCGGCACGCGGGTTTCCGGGCGAAGATACGAAAGCTGAAAACTGCTCAGCTCGAGCACCACGCCGTCGTCGGGCCCGATCTCATCGAGATGATCCAAGAGGCTGCCACCGATATTTCCGCCTAGCCAAGTCTGCCGGCCGCCAGCTTGGAGGATGGCGGCGATCATGGCCGAGGTCGTCGATTTTCCGTTGGAGCCCGTCACGCCGATCGAGGCCGCCGGACAGGCATCGAGGAACAGGTCGATCTCGGTCGTCAGCCGGACACCATTTTCGCGGGCGATTGCCAGCCAGGGGTTTTGGGGTCGCACCGCCGGATTGACCACGACGAGATCGGCCTGGCAAAAATCTTCTTCGCGGTGCCCGCCGAGGTGGAAGGCGGCGATTTTGGAGTCGGAGAGACTTTCCAGCGCGGCCGTGAGAGTTTTTTCGTCCGCCAGATCGGTCACGGTGACGATCGCACCCTGAGCCGCCAGCCAGCGGGCCGCGGCCGCCCCGCCGCCAAAATGGCCCAGGCCCATGATGGTAACGTGACGATTGTCGAAAGGCATTGCACATTGTTCCGGGTTTAGCCAGGATATCGGCCGACTCGCGTCAAGGTCGCTCGTATTTCGACCCGAGCCGGGAGATTCAGCTTTAGCAGCCTTTCCGTCGCACGAGCCACATCAGTCAAGGGACGGATTCGCCCCGCTTCCACCTGAAAATGCTCAGCCCAAACGTCGGTTCGCGGGTTAAACAGACGGACCAACTTGCCACTCTTTGGATCAAGCGAAGCGATGTCGGAGCCCTTGAAACGATTGCAGTCGAAGCATGCCAGAGCAAGATTCTCGGCCGTGGTCGCTCCCCCATGTTTTTCCGCGACGATGTGGTCTGGTTCGTGGACAAAAAACGAGTCTTGCTCGGCAAGCAGGCAGTATTCACAACAGCCCTTTGCGCGACGGCGGACTCGTTGACGAAGGCCAGTCGGGATGTAAGTGGCCGTCACGTCCCGACTTCCTCATGCAGGTGGGCACGCGCCTTCACCAGTTGCACCAGGTGTTCGAATTGTCCTAGCCTCTCCAGTTCGGCTGCCTCGTCGTCAGTCAGCTCGCCGGCCTTGTTGCGATTCAAGAGGTAACGCGCCCGCCGCTGGGCGGCGCGAGAAGGGTGAAACCGGAGAATCTCGCCGGGACTGCTTCCGCGAGCAAACAAGTCAACGATTTCATCATAAGCTTTTTCAATCGTCTGCATGTGAATATTCTACCATGGCGTTGCGGAACTGGACAGAGGGGAAGGGCCACAAAGCTGGAGCGCCGAAGTCCGGCAGAGTTGCTTGCTGGATGATTACCAAATGGTCCGTGTCAAACAGGAACAAAGTGGAGCCTCCTACTCGCCGATTTGCAGCCGGTCTGCCTCGCGAATCTCCCGCCCCAACTTAACGATTTCGGCAAAGTCCGGGTCGTTTCGGAACGACCCGGCCACCTGCGAAAGCCACTCCTTCTTCTTTTCGCCCGCCGATTGCCGCCTGAGTTCCGCGACATCAGCTTCCAGCTTTTCGAGGCGTTGTTCCACGGTTGGCGTTTCTGGCATTTGGAGTCTCCTGCTGTGAGTATTGACACACTCTAAATCCTAGCAAACAAGCCTGGACAAAGCAACTGACGCATTATTGCTGAGATTGCCACGCTCCCGGCCGGTTGCTATCCTGGATAGAGAGAAATCAGTTCGGTGCGACCCAAGGAATCTAGCCTGGAGCAAAGCTCATTAACACATTGAAGTGCTGGGCGACGGTGTTGATCGCATTCTTGTTGCTGCCGAATGTTGGGGCAGGTGCTGATGCCGCGAAGGAAGCCTACGAAAAGGGTACGTCGTGCTTTGACATGCACGACTATGACGGTGCGATTACTGCGTTTACGGACGCAATCCGGCTGGACCCGAAGAACGCTGAAGCGTATTGCGGTCGTGGCAAAGCGTTCCGATTTGCACCCGAGTATTCAGGAGAAAGCAACTTCGACAAAGAGATTGCCGACTACACCGAGGCCATTCGGCTCAAATCCGACTATGCCAAGGCGTATTGGAATCGAGGTTACGCATATCGAGTAAACGGCAACTACGACAAGGCGATTGCCGACTTCACGGAAGTAATCCGGCTTGATCCAAAGGATGCCAAGGTATATATGCAACGGGGTCTGGCTTATGGCAGCAAAGGCCAGTTCGACAAGGAAATTGCGGACTACACCGAGACCATTCGGCTCAAACCAGACTGGCAGTGACTCGCCTTCCTCTAGCGCTAAGAGCATTGTAGGACAAGGACTTACGGCGGGGGAGGAGGGCTTGATAGCAGAAGAAAAAGACCTCATGCTAACAGGTGAGTAATTCATGTTTCCACAAATTCTGCTAGCAGAGGTCCAACTATGATTTCAACAAAAGAACTGGATATTTTCAAGGCCCAAGAGCAATTTGAGCGGATGCACGAGTTTTTGAAGCAAGCGCTGAGCGAAGGGCGACGCCTCGACGAAGTGGAACGCGGGATGTTTCCGCGAGCTATGACCATGTGCCTGGAGTTTTTACGGTCCTTCGTGGAGGCCCATGGGGATGGGGATCGGGGAGAGACCGTAGAACGGGAAGGGGAGACGTTGCGCGCCTGCCCGAGCCGCATGAGAAGCGGTACTTGTCGATTTTCGGGGAATTGCTGATCGGCCGCCGAGTCTACGGGACTCGGGAAGGCCAAGCGATTGGATGGTCGCCCCTGGACGCAACCTTGGGATTGCCCGCTGGAGAGAATTCCTATGTTCTGGAGGACTGGTTGCAGCGGTTGTGCATCCAGGACGCCTTTGGGGGATCGGTGGAGTCGCTCCGTGCCTGGTTGGGGACCACGGTGAGTGTTCGCACGGCGGAGCACATGAGTCGCGAGATGTCGCAGTACGTGGACGACTTTCGCGGCGAAGCGGTTCCTCCTGCCGAAGAAGAGGAGGAACTGCTGGTGATAACGGCCGATGGCAAGGGTGTGCCCATGCGGCGGACGTTGGCGGCGCGGTTGCGAGCAGAGTCTGAAGCTGGGGTGGGGAGAAAAGGGAGGAAATGCCGCAGGCGCGGAAACGGCAGGAATCACGGCTGTCGAGGAAGAGGCGCCTTCTTCGCCTCCGGTCGAGCGTTTGGCGGGGCAAGAGAAAAGCAGCGGGGAGCGCCCGGGAAAAAACAGATGGCGTATGTGGGATCGGTTTACACCCAAGCCCGCTTCCCTCGTACTGCCGAAGACGTGATCGACGAGGTGCGTCGGCGAAAGCGTGCCCGGGAGCGGCCCGAACCGCAACACAAGCATGTGTGGGCAGAGATGACCCGGTTTAAGGAAGGGGAGGTGTTGGCCGCCGCACCGATGTTGTTCTTCGAGATTCTTATGGAGTGTTGTCGGCGGGACCCGGCAAACAAGAAGCCGTGCATCTGTGTCATGGATGGGGAACGCCAGTTGTGGAAGTTGGCGGCAGAATGGTTTCCCGAGGCCATATGGATTCTGGACCTGTTCCACGCGTTGAAACGGCTCTGGGAGGTGGCCCATTGCCTGTATGCGGAGGAGAGTGCGGAGGCGGGAGAATTCGTGACGCATCATCTGCGCATGCTGCTGCAAGGCAAGGTCGGTTACGTGCTGCGCAACCTCCGTCCCTTGGTGAAGGCCTACAAGCTGAAGGGGGCGAACAAGACCACCGTGGAGTCCGCGATTACGTACTATGAAAACAACCAGGAACACATGCGCTATGACGAATACTTGGCGGCAGGCTACCCGATTGCCAGTGGCGTGGCGGAAGGCGCCTGCAAGCACCTGGTGAAGGACCGCATGGAGCGCGCCGGGATGCGTTGGGAGTTGGAAGGGGCTCAAGCAATCCTCTCGCTGCGAGCCATCTACCTCAACGACCTCTGGGATCAGTTCATCACCTACCGTGTTACGACAGAACAGTCGCGTCTATATGGCAAAGATGCACAGCATGCTACGGCTGCATAAAGCGGCCTGCGAGTTGCTGCCACCAGACTTTGTTTTTTTGTGTTATGACGGGCGGGGTCTCGCTCACCGGAAGAAGGGCGAATACGACAAAGCAATCGCGGACTACAGCGAGTTGATTCGGCTTAAACCCGACCTTCCCGGGGGATATTTCGACCGAGGTATCGCCTACGAGAAAAAGGGCGACTTCGATAAGGCGATTGTTGACCTCAACGAAGCCATCCGCCTCTTCCCGAATTGGGCCTTTGCCTATCAAATACGGGGCAGGGTCCATGCGAAGAAAGGCGAGCAACCCAAAGCGGAAGAAGATTTTGCTCAGGCCAAGAAACTCGGATACGAGGGAGAATAGTTCTGACAACGGATTCGTCTTACCAGCTTTTTCTTCAGTGGGAAACCCCATGAGCGTTGCGGGACACATTTCGCTGCGAGGCGTGGCGGTCCACAACCTCAAATCGATCGATGTCGATATCCCGCACCGCAAGCTCGTCGTGCTCTGCGGGCTGAGCGGCAGCGGCAAGAGCAGCCTGGCCCTCGACACGCTCTATGCCGAGGGGCAGCGGCGCTACATCGAAAGCTTTTCGGCCTATACGCGGCAGTTCCTCGACCGCCTGGAGAAGCCGGAAGCCGAGCGGATCGACGGCATTCCGCCCGCCATCGCCGTGACCGGAGGCGGCGGCAGCCGATCGAGCCGGGCGACCGTCGGCACCGCAACCGAAGTGGCCGACTATCTGCGGCTGCTGTTTGCCAAGATCGGCCAGGTGGTCTGCCGCGGCTGCGGCAACGCGGTGGAGCGCGACACGCCGCAGAGCGTTGCCGCGCTGCTGGGCAATCTTCCTGCCGGCACGCGCGTACATGCTGGCCTTCGCGCTCAATGGCAACCGTGACTCGTCCTTGGCCGCCGCCACTGCGCTGCGGGAAGAAGGTTTTGTCAGGGCGATTATCGGCGGGCGAGTCGTGAATCTGGATGAGGTGGCTAGTACTCAGTACTCGGTACTCAGTACTCAGTCGAGCAAGGATGAGCCGTCCCGGATAGTTGACTCCGCCTACGTTATCGTCGATCGCCTTGCCGTCGGCGGCGCCACGGAGCAGCGGGTCCGCGATTCGCTGGAAACGGCCTTCGGCAAAGGACTGGGAAAGTGCTTTGCTTTCGTGGAAGAATCGCCCTCACCCGCAAACACCACGCCCTCACCCCAACCCTCTCCCGGCGGGAGAGGGGGGCTTTGTACCATCGACGGTCGCGCGTGGCGGCGGCTGGCCTTCAGCAATACCTTGGCCTGCGCCGATTGCGGCATCGAATATGTCCCGCCGGAGCCCCGGCTGTTCAGTTTCAACAGCCCGCTGGGGGCCTGCCCGAATTGCGAGGGTTTCGGCAATATCACGGGCGTCGATATGGATGCGGTTGTGCCTGATCCGAACAAGTCGCTCCGCGAGGGAGCCATCGCACCCTGGACCACGCCGGCCTACGCCCACGAACTGGAAGAACTGCTGGCCCTGGCCCCGGACTACGATATCCCCGTGGACGTGCCGTATTTGAAATTGACCGCGGCCCAGCGAAAACTGATCGAACAGGGCGCGCCGGAAAGGAATTTTGGCGGGCTCAACGGTTTTTTCGCCTGGCTCCAGCGGCGGAAGTACAAGATGCACATCCGCGTCTTCTTGAGCCGCTGGCGAAGCTACCGCCCTTGCCCTGCCTGCGAAGGCACGCGGTTGCGGCCCGAGGCCCTCGACGCCCACATCGGAGGCCGGAACATCGCCCAGATCACCGCCATGCAGATCGGCGAGGCCGCGGAGTTCTTCCGCCAACTGAGCGGAAAAGGGGTCGGGTCTAATTTGTGCGAAGCACCCTCCGGGCCGCTGCGCGGCAAATTAGACCCGACCCCTTTTCCGCTGTCGGATGCGCAGCGCCGCATCGGCCAAATGATGCTCCAGCAGGTGCAGCTTCGGCTGGGCTATCTCGAAGCGGTGGGGCTCGGATATCTCGCGCTCGATCGCACCGTCCGCACGCTCAGCGGCGGCGAAGCGCGGCGGGTGGCCCTTACGTCGGCACTGGGCTCGAGCCTCGTGAACATGCTCTATGTGCTTGATGAGCCGTCGATTGGCCTGCATCCCCGCGATGTCGACGCACTCGTGGAATCGATTCAGAAGCTCCGCGATCGGGCCAATACCGTGGTCGTCGTCGAGCACGAAGAGGCGATAATCCGCGCGGCCGACCACGTGATCGAGATCGGGCCCGGGGCGGGCGAGCGGGGTGGCCGCGTCGTTTTTCAAGGCACGCCGGCCGAAATGGAGGCCTCGTCCGACAGCCTCACCGGCGCTTACTTGGCCGGCCGCCGCGGCAGCGTGGGCATGGGCCGACCCGAAGTACCGGGTGCCCCGCCATGTACCCATGGTCGACGACAGCCCAATCACGGCTGGATCCGCCTCGCCGCGCACGGGGCAACAACTTGAAGAACGTCACCGTCGAATTCCCCTTGGGCGTCCTCTGCCTGGTGACGGGCGTGAGCGGCGCCGGCAAGAGCACGCTCGTCGAGGACACGCTCTACCCGGCTTTGTGCCGCCGGTTCCGCAAGGAGGCCCCGCAACCGTTGGCCTGCGACGACGTGTTCGGCGACGGCCAGATCGACGACGCGATCATGATCGATCAAAGCCCTATCGGCCGCTCGCCGCGGAGCAACCCGGTGACCTACCTCAAGGTGTTCGACGAGATCCGCCGCGTATTTGCCGAGACGGTCGAGGCCAAAACGAGGAACTACGACGCCGGCACGTTCAGTTTCAACGTCGACGGCGGCCGCTGCACCGCCTGCCAGGGCGAGGGCTACATCCGCATCGACATGCAGTTCCTGGCCGACGTGTTCATGAAGTGCAGCCAGTGCCATGGGACCCGCTACCGCGACGAGATCCTCGACGTGACCTATCGCGGCCGCAATATCGCCGAAGTCCTGGAACTGACGGTCCGCGAGGCATTCACGTTCTTTCGCGGGCGGCCGAAGGTGCAGTCGCGGCTGAAGCGGTTGATCGACGTGGGGCTGGATTACGTACGGCTGGGCCAGCCGGCCAACACGCTTTCCGGCGGGGAGGCCCAGCGGCTGAAGTTGGCCGGATACATGTCGGCGGCCAAGCGCGGCCGCTGCCTGTTCCTCCTCGACGAACCGACCACCGGGCTGCACTTTTCCGACACCGTGCAATTGCTGGACTGTTTCGACGCTTTGCTGGCGGTCGGCCATTCGCTGATCGTGATCGAACACAACTTGCAGGTGATGAAAGCGGCCGATTACATCATCGATCTCGGTCCCGGGGCGGCGGAGCAAGGCGGCCAGGTCGTGGCTAAAGGAACGCCGGAGATGGTTGCGCGAAGCGGAGAGTCAGTGACGGCCAGGTTCTTGGAAAAAGCCTTATAATGGTCCATTTCCCGAAGAGGGTGAGAGCCAATGGAACTATTGAACTGTGAGCAAAAGGCAAGGAGCCAAGGGGCTTGTCACGCAATTATTATCTCTCTCCTGGTTGGCGGTTGTTTTTCTCTTGCAACGCTTGGCTTTTTCTCGTTCGGGGTTCGGCCGTGGCAGCGCGCCATCGTTTTTGGGCCGATTGCCGCGTTCGCGCTGTTCAGGTGCATCAGTCGCATCTATGCTTTCGTCAATAACGAGGTTGGGCGATTCGGCATCCGTGACGACGTAATTTGGTGGGACTCGCCGCGATCTCCACGCTCTGCGGGGTTTATTCCACTGGGCGACGTGTGCAAGGTGAGTATTTATGAAGGTTCAAGCAAATTGAGAGTGACCATGCGGGATGGCACGATTCGACGTATCCCGTGGAGTGCACCGTTTGCAGCGTCAAGGCAGCTTAGAGCGGTCTTGAGTGAGCATTACCCGAGCGTGGATATCGAGTTCGTTGAGTATTCGACCTGAAGGCTTGCAAGCGGTGGCTGATTCTCCGCAGTCCAGTCCACCGCCACGGGCTTGGAAAAACTGGCCCCGAACGGTACACTTGGGTTACATGCTAACGATTCATCCCAACATTCTGGAACGCGACGGCAAGAAGGCTTTCGCGGTCCTTCCCTACGAGGAATTCGTAATGATCGAGGAGGAACTCCAAGAATATGAGGACCTCAAAGAACTGGGCATGCAAAAGCCGCGGAAGCAGGCGAGCCTAGTAACTCGCTCCAGGATGTAAAGAAGGAACTGGGGTTGTAGTGCAAATGAACTAAGAGAATGAAGAAAGGAAAATGGAAGAAAGGAAAATAATGGCGTTCAAGAGAGAGTGCGGCATGGCTCCGAGTATCCTCGCGGCTCTTTCCTCATTTTTGCACGCTGCGCTTATTTTCCTTTCCCCCATTTTCCTTTCTACGTTCTTTTCCTTTGCGTCTTTGCGCCTTTGCGTGAGAACTCCCGCTCGTTGGTGCACTCTGTTCTCGGTCCCATTGTCACGACCTCGTCTCCGCTGTTTGCCTCCTCCAATTTGCAATTTGCAATTTGCAATTTGCAATTCTCAATTATTGCTTATTGGTGTGCAACTCTCCCATGGCGTTTGACCCCACCCCACTTCCCGACCTCTCCCGCTACGCCCGCCAGATGCGCTATGCCCCTCTGGGTGAAGAGGGCCAGCGCCGCCTTTCCGCCAGCAGGGCCTTGATCTGCGGCTGCGGGGCCTTGGGAAGCCTCTTGGCCAATACGCTGGTCCGCTCCGGCGTGGGCAAGGTGCGACTGGTCGATCGCGATTTCGTCGAATTGAGCAACCTGCACCGCCAGACGCTCTTTGACGAAGCCGACGTTGCCGCCGGCCTGCCCAAGGCGGTGGCCGCGGCCGAGAAACTGCGAAAGACCAACTCGACGGTCGAAATCGAGCCGATCGTCGCCCACGTCGGCCCGGAGAATGTCGAGTCGCTGTGTGCGGGCGTGGACGTGATCCTTGACGGCACCGATAATTTCGAAACGCGCTATCTCCTCAACGATGCAGCCGTCCACCTGAACTTGCCCTGGGTCTACGGCGGTTGTCTGGGGGCCGAGGGGCAGACCATGACGATCCTGCCCGGCGAGACCGGCTGCCTGCGCTGCCTGTTGCCGGAGTGCCCTCCGCCGGGCAGCACGCCAACCTGCGATACGGCCGGCGTGTTGGCGCCGATTGTCGGCGTGATCGCCTCGATCCAGGCCCAGGAGGCGATCAAGATTCTCAGCGGCAAGCGGGCGGCCGTCTCCCGGCAGCTCACCGTCATCGACCTCTGGCAGAACCGCTTTCTGCAGCTCGATGTCCGCGATCTCCGCGATCGTGCCGATTGCCCGGTATGCAAGCAGCGGCAATTCGCCTGGCTGGCCGGGCAGCAAGGCAGCCGGGCCGCCGTGCTCTGCGGCCGCAACGCCGTGCAATTGACCCAGCCCGGCCCCGGTGTGCCGCTCGACGAGCTGGCTCGGCGGCTGGAAGGGCTGGGCCGCGTGACGCGAAATCCGTTCCTCTTGCGACTCACGGTCGATGGCTACGAATTAACGCTCTTCCCCGACGGCCGGGCGATCGTCCAAGGCACAGACGATCCCGCGGTGGCGCGGACGGTTTATGCGAAGTATGTGGGAAGTTGATCTCGCCCGTCTATCCGGCCTCAGGTCCTACAAACGGCATCCTGAAAACCTTCTCAGCTTTTTCGTCGGATAGCGCCGATGTTAAATTCTGCCGGTCACGGATGATGCGACGGTTGCGAAGCATAGGTGAAATCGAGGAAGTCGATGCCCTCTGCCGGCAGATCCCTTACTGCCCGCGCAACCCTGCATAAGTTGGCCACGGACGGATGGCAAGACCGCGCTCCCCAATCCCCAAGACCTCCCCGTGGCCAGAACCAGCCCCCCGCTCTCGACTCTCAGGCTCTTTGCCGAGCCCGCCGCCCGCGCCGCGAAATCCGCCGCCGTTACCGTGGCCAGCCTGCCCGATGTGCTGCAAGCTTTCCAGCGGGCAACCGGGTGGACTCTTCAATATGCAGCCGGACCGGTGCCCAAGATTTCCAACGCCAAATCGAGGGCCGAATCGAGTTGGTCCGCAGCGGTCAACCGGGGATCTGGGATCTCTGCCGGCGCATCTCACGCTCAGCGGCGTCGAAGGGGAAACAGAATCGCCGCCGGTTTCGTTCGAGGCCGCTCGCAGCTTCGCATCGGCCATCGGCGGCATGTTGGAAGAGATCCTGCAACTTCGCCGCGCCCTGGTCGAGCGCGAGGCCGAACTTGCCGCGGGCGTGCCCTTGGTGCCGCACCCCGAAGAACCGAAACACCTGGCCGACCGGCTCGAAGCCGTTTTGCGCGGCGGGGCCCAGGCCGTCGGCTGCCATGCCGCAGCCTTGTACCTTCTAGACGAGGCAACCAGCAAGCTCAAGTTAAGGTCTTGTTGGGGACTGCCTTTGGATCGGCTCACGGCGCCCCCTCGGCCATTGAAGGGCGCCGTGGCCGATCTGGAATCAATGTTGGGGCACGCCATCGTGTTGGAAGACACGCCGATGATGCGTCATTGGCGGGCTCCGGAAGAGTTTGCCGCTGCCGTATGCGTGCCCATCTCCACGTCCACGACGATCCTCGGCACATTGTGGATTTTTTCCAACGTCAAACGCGATTTCACCGCACAGCAGACGAACATCATCGAAGTCGTTGCCGGGCGTTTGGCTGCCGACCTGGAGCGGGAAATGCTCTGGCAGGAAGGTTTTGCCGCCGCCGCGATCAAGAAGCAGATTGCCGCCGCCGAGCGGATGCAGCGAAACCAACTGCCCACGGTCGCCCCGCTGTTGGACCATTGGGACCTGGCCGGTTGGACTGCACAGGGTGAGTCGTTGGGCGGCGATTTTCACGACTGGTTCTGCCTGCCCGATGGATTGCTCGCCGTGGCGGTCGGCCATGCCATGGACGACGGTATCCAGGCAGCCATTGCGGCCAGCGGACTGAAGGCGGCATTGCGTGCCCATGGGCAGTATTACCGCGAGGCCCAGCAGACGCTCAAGCGGCTGAACCTGACGCTTTGGACCGGTTCGGCCGGCGACCAGCACGCCACGCTCTTCTACGGCCTGATCGAGACGGCCACCGGCCGCGTCTGTGCTGCTTCGGCCGGGCATCCGGGCGTACTGGTCATTCGTCCCGACGGCTGGGAATCGTTGACCCAGATTTCCGCTCGCCTGGGCGAGGGACCGGAATCGATTTACGAGCAGACCGGCTACGAGTTGCAGCCGGGCGAAACGCTGGTCCTGTGTACTGACGGCGCCTTGGAAACGCCTGGGGCCGATGGCAAGCCGCTGGGCGAGCTGGGTGTGGGCAAGCTACTGCAAGCGGCATACGATCGGCCTGCTGCGGAAATGGCGGTGACTCTTCGCCGGCAACTCGAGGGCATGGCGATCTCGGGGATCGCAATACCGCCAAGAGGTCTGGATCGAACCGTGCTTGTCGTAAAGCGGCGCAAATAGCATCGTGGGGCGTGAGACGTTGGAGGGAACCGATGGTTTGCCCGTGGACCGTATCTCGTGGCCCACGCTCCATGCTCCACGCCTCGCGTCCTACGCCCCACCTTGACGTTGCGTCGTGGGGAGATAAACTAAGAAGGATACTGCTTCTGCGGGAATGGCGGAATTGGCAGACGCGCCAGGTTGAGGGCCTGGTGGCCGCAAGGTCGTGCAGGTTCAAGTCCTGTTTCCCGCACTCTATGGCACAAAAGGACTTACGACGATTGGCCGTGAGTCCTTTTTCTATGCTGGCCGGCAAGTCTGACACAAATCTGACACAGGGCGGATCACTTCAAACTGTCGAGGAAGACGTGCAGCTTCTCGGGCCAGTCCTTCACGTCCGGCGGCAACGGCAGCTTGAGGCCGAACCCGTGGCCACCGTTCGCCGTCTTGGTAAAATCGCACGGAACCTTGGCCTCCTGGCATGCTCCGGCATACACGATGGAACTGGGCGCCAGCTTGTCGTCTCCCGCGACATAAACAAAGGCGGGGGTCTTCACCGGCGCGACGTCGTCGAGCACCTTGCCGTCCTTTTCCAGGTAGGCCGGATACATCAACACCACGAAATCTGGCGGCGTGCCCGCCGCAGTCGCATGCGTCAAACGGGCCGCGAGGTGCCCACCAGCCGAAAAGCCCATCACGCCTATCTTCCTCGTACTGAGCCCAAATTGGCCGCCTCGCTTTTGCAGAAGCGTAAGTGCTGCTTTCGCATCGGCGATCGCCAGCTCGCGGGTTTCTTTGCCGGCGTTGACGTGATAGAGCAAAATCGCCACGTCGTAGCCGAATTCATTGAGCTTCTTTGCGACAAAGTAGCCCTCGTGGTTGATGGCGAGGATGCTATAGCCGCCGCCGGGGAAAACCATGATGGTGCCCCGTGCTGGCTTCTGCTTCGTCGGAAATAATTCCAACGCCGGTGTCTCCACCTTGTGGATACGGTCGATGCCGTCCGTGCCCGGCTCAGCCATGGGTGCAGGCACACCCTCCTTGCCGTCGAGGGAAATGCGGCGGATATCAGCTTGCAGATCGCGATCCAAAGCGGCACCGTCGAAGGGAACGACGATAATCTTGCTGCCGTGCCCATTGTTGCCGGGTTGCTTTTCTTTAGGGGTATCGAGCACAGCTAAGGTCATGGCGGTCACATGGCCGTTTTCGACGAGCACACCGGGACGTTCCAGCTTGTGCCAGTGGTTGACCGTGCCATCGGTGTAGCGGATGAAATCCCTGGTCGGATCATAGGCAAAGCCGCGGTTGACCCAGTGACGCTTGCCATCGTTGGATGTGAGGTGGTATGCCTTTCGCATGCTCCAGGAATTGACGACGATGTGATAGAGGCCGCCGGAATAGAAGATAGCTGGGTCTTCGAGATTGGGGATGCCCTTGGGGAAGGCGGACGGCCCCATCGACTTGTACGGTCCCAGGATGCCGTCGGCAGCCTTGCTGATGAAGACCTGCCCCGAGCGTGGCACGATCATATAGTCGCCATCCGGCCGCACCATGATGCTGATGTTGGATGCCCGCAGCCCTTCACCTTTGATTATTCCCAACTGCTCCCAGGGGCCATCCAAGGATTTGGAGACAAAGACGGTGCCCGGCCGGGTCTCGCTGACGACGACCCCATAACGGCCATCCGGCAGCACCAGCGCCGTCACGTTGTGGCCTTTACCGCCTTGGTCGTTTGGCCAGCAAAGCCCCTTGTCAATGTAAGGCCCGGTGAGTTTGTCGCTGACGGCATGCACGGCCCGCGAGTTCCCCCATTCCCTGTGCCCCTTGGCCTGATCCCAGCGGCTGGCGAACAGATGATACTTGCCATCGGGGGCCTTGATGATTTGCCCGTCCCAATAGTCCCAGCGGGTCATGGTCGCGTCCTCCAGACCGTTTTTCTGGTCGCGGGCACCAACCTCGGCGGCTCCCCAGGCATCCGTGGAAAGAGAACCGTTGATAGGCATCGGCAGGAAATAATCGATGAAGGATTTTCCCGGAGGGGTTGTTGCCTCTTGGCAGAAAGCGGAGCGGGCACTGGTAAACAAGACGAGAACCGACAGGACGACAAATAGAGACCGGACGATCTGTTTCATTTTACTTTCCCTTTTTCGACACCACTCACGTTCTAAGCGACAGGACTCCCCGCTATGCTAACATGGATGCCTGCGACCTTCCAGTCGGCATGGCAGATCGACTCGGGCGTCAGGCGGGCAGTGGCGAACGGCACATTCTGCCCTGATTGCCTACCGTTGGCGGTCGGCTTAACCAAATTGGGTTATGCATGGTACGCCGAGCGGTTCATGCCTTCGTTGGTCGTCGCCAGTATTATGAATGTATCAGCCAGATGCCCGTTGACCGCGGGTGCGATCCTTTCACTTCAGGAGCCGAGGCCATGCAAACGAAACTCATGGGTGACGATCTGGATTTTTTGACGTGGGGCGTTTGCCCGGAGTGTGGCGAGTCGTGCAACCTCGTCCAACACGACGATTTGCACTACGAGTGTGGGTGCGGATGGCGATTCACGATTTCGGATGGCGATGTGATCGCGTCGAACGGGGCGAATGAGACGGAGTTCGACGTGCTCGCGTGACGGCCTGCCGGGGCAGATTGTGACCAGGCCGCAGGAAGTATCGTAGGAGCGGCTGGGCATTACCTGGCTGTTCCGCTGGGTTGGCAAGCGTCGGTGGCCTGCGGTCCCCGATTCCTGCCCCCAGATTGAACATCGCAGTCCGCCGGCATAGAATCGTTGGGCGAGGGCAGTTCCCAGGCTTTGTCGAGGTCCATCATGAACGCAATGTGCCGGTCGTGTCTGTGCGTGGTCGTCGTGATCGGCTGCATTTCCTTTGCCGTGGCGGAAGAGAAGCCGGGACCAAAGCGAAGCGAATATGACCGGTTTATCCAACCGTACACGGCGAAAGTTGAGTCAGGATGGTTTCCTGGACCGAAAGGCGGATTCGACCGGGTCGAGGTGCCGCTCAAACTGATCGTCACCGCGATTGTGGACGATGAGCCGCGGGCACACGCACGAGAGCCAGACTTCTCCCGCGAGTGCCGTTTTGGATGCCAAGTTGCCAGCGACGGGCGGGTCTATCACTTCTCCTATGAGCCTTTTGCATCGAAAGGCGGCGGGTATCCGACAATTCCAGATGCCGACCGGAAGCGGCTCGATAAGCTGCTGTTGAAGCTACCGGACGATGGTGCTCGTCTGCCCCCTTTCGATCGCCGAGTGGTCTTACAAGTGCCGGAGGGCGACCACTCCCGGGCTCGGGTTTATGATCGGGCGAATGCACCTGACGAGGTTCTGGAGATTCTTCGCCTCACTGAATCCGGGATTGGGCCATGGGTGCCAGAGTTCAAGCCGGAAAGCACGGTCCGACTGCACGACTTCCAACATGGTCTGCACACAGTGCTGACACCCGCGGGACTGCTCGTGTCCGTGGCCAGCAACACACCGTTCATAGTCGTGGACCCCACCGCACATAAACTCCTCAAAGAGATACCTGTGCCGGACACTTCCGCCACACCAGTCCGTTGGTATAGTCCCGACGACCTCAAGTTAAGCCCGGATGGCTCCCTGGCGGCGGTTATTAGCTTTGTGAACTGTTGGGTCTTCGACACGAGGACGTGGCAACCAGTGCGACGAATCGCAGGGGGGATTCCAGGCAAGGCGGGCTATTGCTTTTCCTCTCCGCGGTTTACTGCCGACGGGCGATCTCTCCTCTTGCGTCGCTACGACTATGACGACAAAATCACCACGCTGGTGGCCTACGACACTACGACATGGGAAAGTCGAGGCAAATTGGCTGGTATGCCGGATGGCGTGCGTGACTACGTTGAATCACGAACCGGGAAGCACGCCGTCATTCTCTTGAAGAACCGGGAGCTTGAAGTACGGGCACTATGGAACCCGGCTGGACATCGGTATGCCAAACTCGCTGAACGCGTGGAAAGCTACAAGGTCGCTTTCTCTCCTGATGAGTCAATGGTGGCTATAGCAACCGAGCGTCAACATGACGAAGGTTACTGGCCGTCCTATCGCGTTCGGGTTTGGAAGACGGACACGGGTCAGCTCGTGAATGAGTTGTATCCCTCGCATCTGGCTACCTGCAACGCCGTCGATGGACTGCAGTGGACTGCCAACGCCAAGTTCGTCTTTGCGGCGACGCGAGCGGTCTCCCCGGACGACTACGCCATCGACGTGTGGGGTGCTGGGAGTGGTCGGCTGCGGGGAACCCTGAACACCGGCGTCTGCATGCCACTGGGCGTCGTCGTCGTGCTTCCTGATGGTCGTCAACTCGCCGTCAGTGGCTCGGATTCGTCGGGTCTTGTAATCCGTTTCTGGGATCTTGCCGCCGCACTGAAGCAGATCCGGGCGTTTGAGGATTCGCTGGCGGCACCGAAGGCAGGGAAGTGAAGGGCGTGGCGATCGGCTGATGGAGTCGGCTGTTGTCCCAGATCTTGATGTTAAGATGAATTTGTTGAGCAACCTTGAGCCGCGGTAAACCACAACACAGAGAAGTCAATGACAGCAAAACAACGTACTCAACGGCTTTCGACGCGAAAGCCACAACCGGACCCTTTGCCCCTCCGCGGCCATATCGGTCGATGCTCGGCTATCATGCCCACTCAAGCGGACATTGACAGGGATCTTGATCGCAAGCCCACGGACAGTCTCACCGTTATATCGGCGTGCCCCTCCCGCCTTGACTTTTGGAAGGGAAGAACGCCATGGGGACGATTACGCATACCGCCGAAGCCATCCTGAGGGTGGTGGTCATGTTGATCTTGGCCCCGCTGGTCACGCTGGCGTTCTGGAGCCATCTTACGGCATGGTCTGTTACTCAAGGGAAGAAAGGGGAGCGATGCGGGTTCTTCTGGTGACAGTTGCGACACTCATGGCTGGATTCGTTGGCGGCATTCTCGGTTGGTCGGCTGGTGTCGTGATGGATCGCTTTCGTTGGCTCGGCCTGGGGCCAGAAGAATTCTGGCGAACCGACCCCGAAAACGTATGGGCGTGGGGGTTCATTATCGGCGGGCTGGTCGGCATGGCTGCCGTTCTAGCGGTGTCGGCTTGCCGCTGCCGATCTCGTTGATAACCTACGTTCAGGCTCATCTTCTCGCGAATGACCTTCGCCAACTCGTCCGCGTCGCCGGTTCCCACGCTGCCGCTTTAAGCAATCGCCGTACCACCTGTTGCAATCGCTGCAAGGTCTGGCGGTACGCACGTAGTCAGTCCGAGATTACGTCGGGGCAGCGCGGCCGTAGGCGGCTCAAAGGCAAAGATTGTGGCGACTTTTGCCCCGCTATGTCTTTTTGCCCCAGTCCATAACAGGTGTCCAGCGTCAATTGAATCGCATGTCTGGCAGGCGTCGATAGCATGCAGGCGACAACCTCCAATGCGTTGGCGGCTGAGACGTGATTCTCCGGGTTCGTGATGAACACATCACGCAGAACGTCTTGAACCACCCCAAAAGGTCCAATCTTGCCCAGCAAATCCAGGCTGTCGAGACAACGCAAGGCGTGCTGCGTCATTCCCAGCTCGTGATAGCCTACGGCGGCCTTCAGCCGTTTCAGCACCCGTACGATCATGCCTGTGTTGGGTTCCATGGTAGTGCCCTTTCGATACTCAAGACCTCGACGCCGGCTGCCCCTTTGGCAACCGTTCCGCCACATCAGCACGATGAGCAACTGCTGTGCCGATGTCTCCGATAATCACTTCGCACTAATCCTCGTACGGCGGTTGGCGGGCGGTGTTACACGGCTTTCGGAGATTCGTCGGCACCAGGGTGTTCGCGGCCGGAAGGGCGGCAGAATGCCGCGGGAAGCCCAAGAAAGAGGGAAGGCCCGCGGTTGCCGGTGTTTCGTCATGGTTCAAGCCAATTCACAGTAGCGACTTTGAACCTGCACCGACAGGCGGGCCTTCTACTGCAATGATTGCAGGTGACGGTGGTCGGGCAATGCATCCAGGAGGGGATGCGAGGATGCCGCAGGTTAGGCAGATTCGTGCTGGCAGGTCGATAGCCTACTTGCCGTGGATCACGATACCTGGACCGCGAGGTTCTTGGGATCGGTCCGGCGGCACCTGTTTGCTGCGAGCGGCCAAGTCGACCAGTTGAAGTTGCAGGGCCGTCAAGTTGGCCGGCTTCTCGGCCGGCATTGCCGTTGTATTCATCGGAGGGGTTCCTTGGTGCTGGGGCAGATTGGTAAATCGGCAAGATCGGTGGGCAGGTTTTGGCATGGGATTGCCGCCGGCAAGGTTTCGCAGGCTTGCCTCTTTTTAGGTATCGGAGGCAAAGCGGGCAGGATCTGAAGGGCCGCCGCAACAAACCTGGCGTGTGTCAGGCCAAGAAATCTGGCACAAATCTGACACAATATGGGCCATATAGAGCCCACGCAAGTCCCCTGCTACTGAAGCGCGAAGTCGAGCTAATCGGTTACGATTCAGGGACTTGCAACCCAAGTGTCCCACAAGTAGAATGCAACCGAAGTGCGATTTAGCCAGGTTGAGGGCCTGGTGGCCGCAAGGTCGTGCAGGTTCAAGTCCTGTTTCCCGCACTCTATGGCACAAAAGGACTTACGACGATTGGTCAGAAGTCGATTTTCGTTGGAGCATAGAATGGGACCACCGGTTGTCCAGGTTTGATACGAACGCAAGGGATGAAATGCTGAAACGAACTAGAATCACTTTCTTGCTGCTTGCCGCTTGCTGTCTGGGGCAACAAGCCTCGTCTGCCGAATCGACCAAGTTCGTCAAGAAGGTGGAGATGTCGGCTCACTTCGCCTTGTCCCTGGACAAGGCGAAAGTTGGAGAACTACCCCAAGGCTGGACGGCGGCTAAGACCGGCGCAGGCCAGGGCAGCGTGTGGAAAGTCTTGGAGGACAAAGACGGCAAGAAGGTTTTGGCCCAGACCTCCGACCAAGGCCCCAACCGTTTCTTCAACCTCTGTGTCGCCGAGAATACCAGTTTCACCGACATCGACGTGACCGTTGCTTTCAAAGCCATGGCGGGCAAGCTCGATCAAGGCGGCGGCCTGGTGTGGCGATACCAGGATGCCGACAATTACTACATCGCCCGCATGAATCCTTTGGAAGACAACTACCGGGTCTACAAGGTCGTCGCCGGAAAGCGGACCCAACTGGGCACGGTCGATATCAAGGTTCCTTCGCGAGAGTGGCATACGCTCCGGGTAGTCCAAAAGGCCGACCACATCCGCTGCTATCTCGATGGCAAGCCCCATCTCGACGTGAAGGACGAGACGTTCAAGGGTGCGGGAAAGATTGGACTGTGGACCAAGGCCAACGCCCAGACGTACTTTGCCAACTTGCAAGCCAAAGAGCCACGGTAGTCATCCGGTGCAAGAAGGATCTGTTGTCCTTGCACTCCCGCCGACACTGCCCCCCGCGTCCAACCATTGAATCAGTACAACCATTTTTCTGCAACAGGAGATTTTTCGTGAAGATGTTCGTGAGCCCCCGCTATGCATTTCTAATGGTCGTCGGTTTCCTCGTCTCGCTATCGATTAGCGTCCCAACTGCCTTTGGCGATTGGCCGCAATGGCGCGGCCCCCACCGCGACGGCCATTCCTCCGATACCGGGCTGCTCAAGCAGTGGCCGGAAGGTGGCCCCAAACTTGTCTGGAAGGCCGCGGGATTGGGAATCGGCTATGCGGGCGTGAGCGTCGTCGGGGATCGGCTGTTCACCATCGGCGACGCCAATTACCTGATTGCCATCAACCGGGCGGACGGCGCCATCGTATGGAAGACCAAGGTGGGAAAGTCCGGCGCGCCCGGTTGGGGTGGGTTCGCCGGACCACGCTGCACGCCGACCGTGGACGACAACCGCGTCTTCGCCGTCGGCCAATACGGTCAAGTGCTCTGCGCGGATGCCGCCACCGGCGCGGAAATTTGGCGCAAGGACTACGCGAAGGATTTCGACGGACCGTTGCCGGAGTGGGGCTTCTGCGGAATGCCCCTGGTGGATGGCGACAAGGTGATTCTCGTGCCCGGCGGCAAGGGAGGCGATCTCGTGGCCTTGAACAAGAAGACCGGTGAAACGATCTGGCGGAGCGAGGAACTTACCGACAGCATCCATTACTCCTCGCCGATCCTGATCGAAATCGGCGGCGTCCGGCAGATCGTCCAGCTCACCGTGGCCAGCGTGGCGGGAATCCGCGCCTCCGACGGCAAACTCCTCTGGCGCGCGGCGCGAAAAGGCGAGACGGCCGTGATCCCCACGCCCATTTATCACGACGGCCAGGTCTATGTCAGTTCCGGCTACGGGGTCGGTTGCAATCTCTTCAAAATCACGGCAGACGACGGAAAATTCTCGGCCGAGGAATCCTATGCCAACAAGGTCATGACGAACCACCACGGAGGCGTCGTGCTGGTGGGCAAGTATCTTTACGGATTCTCCGAGGGCAAGGGCTGGACCTGCCAGGACTTGGAGACCGGGAAGGCCGTTTGGCAGAAACACGGAATTGGCAAGGGATCGCTGGTCTATGCCGACGGGCTGCTCTACTTGCGGGCAGAAGGCGGGGCGGGCACGGTCGCGATTATCAAGGCCTCGCCCGATGGCTATAAGGAGTTGAGCCGTTTCGATCCCCCGGACCGCAGTGAGAAGAACAGTTGGCCCCATCCGGTCGTAACCGGCCGGCGACTCTATCTCCGCGACCAGGACGTGCTGCAGTGCTACGACGTGCGGGGAAAGTAACATGGTGGACTCGGTTTGCCGCCTTCTCGCACAGCGCGTCAATTCGGTTGCCAGTTAATGACTTGCACCCCACGTGTAGTGCAAATATAATTCAACACGTGAGGAGAAAGATGCATGACCTCTGTAACTCTTGAACTTGCCCAGGCGAATTTGCCGGAGTTAATCGACCACCTCTCGGCCGGCGAGGAGCTAGTCATTACGCGCGATGCGCGCCCGATTGCGCGGCTTGTCGCGGAGGAGCAACCGAAGCGAAAGCCGCGAAAGGCGGGCAACTGCCAGGGGATGATGATTATCGTTGCCGATGACGATGAGCATCTCAGGGACTTCGCGGAGTATATGGAATGAGAGTGTTGCTGGACACTCATGCGTTCCTATGGTTCGTACTGAACGATGCGCAGTTGAGCACGTCAGCGAGATGTCTTATCGAAGACCCGACAACCGATGTCTATATCAGCCCCGCCAGTTTTTGGGAGATCGCGATCAAAGTTCGCCTCGGCAAACTGGATCTGCGATCGCCCTACGACGAGTTCATGCAACGCGGCATTCTTGGCAACGACTTCACCATTCTGGCAATTGAACCGAGACACACGAGTGTCCTGACCACTTTGCCAATGCACCACAAAGATCCCTTCGACCGGCTCTTGATAGCACAGGCACAAGTAGAAAAAATGGCCATTGCAGGCGCCGACTCCGAGATGGACGCGTACGGCGTGCAGAGATTGTGGTAACCGACGGAACTGTCCCCGCGGCGCAAATTGACAAAGCCCGTTTCGACAGAAAGATAGAGGGACAGAAAAATGGGAGAAGGCCCAAGTCTCCGCCATTTTTCTGTCCCTCATTTTTCTGTCGAAGGAGATGACGCATGAAGACGTTTGTGGTTCCCCTCTTGGCGTTGATGACGCTCGTGGCATCTTCCGGCGGGATTCGCGCGGCTGAGGATGGCTTTCTCATCAATCAAAATCGTTTCTTGGAGGTTCGCGGCGCCCCAGACTCGAGTCACATCGCGATCCGCGCCAAAGGCAAGACCGTTTTGAGTGCCAAGATGGTTGGAGCGGAAGATTTCGTTGCCGTGAAGGGACCGATGGGATTCAAGATCGCAATTGATTTGCCCGATGACCTTCCTTTTGCCATCGTGAAAACAACCTTTCAGAACAGAGGCAAGGAACCGCTGATCATCAACAAATTCCCAGTCTTTCACGGGAAGCTCGAATTCAGTCGCACAGACGACCAACTGAAGATACTGGGCACCGGTGGGCTGTCCAAGCCCGGTAAGCAAATCGGTAGCTATATGTGGCTGGCCGCAGCCGATCCCACTACCCGCAACGGCATCGTCGCCGGATTCCTTTCGACGGAGCGCGGCAGCGGTGTCGTCTTCGCCGAGGAAAAAGATAAGCAACTCCAAATCGAGGCCCAACTGGAACATGGCCGCCTAACTGTCAAGTCGGGCGAGACGGTCGAGTTGGATACCTTCGCCATCGGCTATTTCGACGACGTTCGTGTCGGCATGGAAGCCTGGGCTGATGCCGTTGCCAAGAAGCAACATATCAAGCTTCCCCCTCAGCCCTGCGGCTACTGCACCTGGTATCATGCCGGCTCGTCGAACGAGCAGGCCATGGTCAAGCAGACGGAAATCGCCGCCAAGGAACTGGCCCCCTTCGGCTTCAACTTCCTGCAAATCGACGACGGCTGGCAGGACGGCGTCTCCAAGAACGGCCCGCGGAGGAATTTTACCCGCGTGCGTCCCGATGGCCCTTATCCGTCCGGCATGAAGAAAACGGCCGACATGGTTCGCTCCCACGGCCTCACGCCGGGCTTATGGTTCATGCCCTTCGCCGGCACTTGGTACGATCCCTGGTTCAAGGACCACCAGGATTGGTTCGCCAAGACGGCCGACGGCAAACCGTTCGAGACGGATTGGGGCGGAACGTGCATGGATATGACCAACCCGGAAGCAAGAAAATACCTGCACGATTACGTCCACCAAATCTCGCACGACTGGGGCTACGGATTCTTCAAAATGGACGGGCTATCGACCGGCGCGGCCGTTCACCCGCAATACGTCAATCTCGAGTACAAGGACGACCATTTCGGCGACTCCGTGCTGCACGATCCGGAAAAGACGAATATTGAGGCCTTTCGCAGCGGTTTGAAGCTGGTCAGGGAAGCAGCCGGAAAAGACGTCTTCCTGCTGGGCTGCTGTGCCCCGCAAAACATGCGGAGCTACGGCGGGGCCTTTGGACTGGTCGATGCCATGCGCGTGGGGCCGGACAACGGCGGCAGCAGTTGGGACTCGGTCCTTACCGGTCCGCGGATCGCCTCGCGAAACTATCACCTCAACGGCCGTATCTGGTACAACGATCCTGACGTTGTCTATGTTCGCCCCAGCCTCTCGTTGGACCAGGCCCGGGCCAACGCTTCATGGGTCTCGATCACGGGCCAGTTGTTCATGGTCAGCGACGATTTTACGCAACTCAAGCGCGACCGGCTGGAAGTCTTGAAACGGGTGATGCCCGCTCACGGCCGACAGGTGCGGCCAGTCGATCTGCTGGAAGTAGAGATTCCGCGGATTTGGCTGGTGACCGACAGCCGAGGGGGCATGCGGCGCAACGTCATCGGGCTGTTCAACTGGGACGGCAAGCCCTGGAACGTCGACTATCCGCTGGACCGTATCGGGCTGCCGGAGGCCAGGCGTTTCGCGGCATTCGACTTCTGGGGCAACCGGCTCTTGCCGCCGATCGAAGGCCGGCTCAAAGTCAGCCTACCGCCAACGTCGTGCATGATCCTCGCCGTCCGTCCGCGGACCGACCATCCGCAAGTCGTCAGCACCTCGCGCCACGTGACCCAAGGGATGATCGATCTGCTGCAAGAGAAGTGGGACCCGGCAACAAAGACCCTCAGCGGGCGAAGCCGAGTTGTGGCCGACGATCCATATCAAATCCGCGTTGGGCTGCCGGCCGGTACCGGGAAATCGCATGCCGTGGGGGCACAAGCCGTTCCAGGCCCGGCCACGGCTGTGCTCGGCCAGGAAGAGGATCTCGCACGGTTGCTGATCAAGACCGTAGCCGGTGGGGAAGTCGATTGGTCGATCCGGTTCAGCGATTGATGACTTGGGATCGGCCGAAGAATAGCTCCCCCGGGGGAAGTGCGACGCGATTTCGGTAATTTAGTGATACTGCATAGCTTCGGTAGTATACGACCACATTTCCGATAAAGAAGAAGCTCACAAGTTTAGTGACTGGGTTGTCGATAACAACTTTGCCGGTTAGTTGAGTTCGGTGGTGTGCGTGTATTGCGCTTTCCGAGAGCGGCTGCTGGCAAAGGGGGCAGATACAACTCGTGTCGATGTGGAAAGGCTTGGCCTTCCCGCGCGGCGTCCCGTATTCGAGGAACGCGAGCGGATGCGTTGCTATCCCCCGAAAGTTGCAGTGGTCCTCCTGTGCGTGGCCGCAACCCTTGCCGGTTGCGCGCCGCAACAGCCACTCTACCTCCGCAACAACGGCGACCTTTCGCATTATATTGGGATGTCGCAGACGATCGACAACGCCGACCTGCCCGAGCCTCCTTTCAGCGAAGTCGAAGGCACGATCCGGCCGTTTTCACTAGGCGGGCCGGCCCCCACGGAACATTGGAATCTTTCGCTGGAAAACACCATTCGCTTCGCCCTGCAAAATGCCAAGGTGATGCGTCAAATTGGGGCCCAAGAGGTCGGCGGACGGACCTTCCCGGAACAGATCGCCCCGGGCCCGCCAACGTTCCTAACCGACAATCCCAATGCAGCGACCACGATATACGACCCGGCGATCGCGGAAACCGACGCGCGTTTCGGCATCAACGCCAGCTTATCGCTGTTCGACCCCCAGTTGACCACGGACCTTTTCTGGGAGCGCAATCACGAGCCGCGGAACGTGAACGCGGGATTCGCCAGCACCGTGCCGCTGGATCTGAATCAAGACGTGGCCGAATACGATGCCACGCTAGTCAAGACCACGCGCAATGGCACGACGCTCTCCGTGAGCACTTCCGCGGCCTATGATCTCGAACGCGACAACCCAACGGTACAGTTCTTGTCCGACTACACGACTTCGTTCCAGATGGAAATCCGCCGGCCGTTATTGCAGGGTTACGGCGTGGAGTACAACGGCATCGCCGGTCCGGCGCCATCCCGGGCTTCAACCAGGGCGTCCTCCTCGCCCGGCTCAATACGGACATTACCCTGGCTGCCTTCGAAGGGAGCGTTCGAAACCTGGTTTCGGAGGTGGAGAACCAGTACTGGGACCTGTACTTCGCCTATCGCAGCCTCGACAGTTGGGTGACATGCCGCGACAAGGTGTTGGTTGAGTGGCAGAAGGTCAAGGGCTTGGTCGACACGGGCGTTCGCAGCGCGGCGGACGAGGCCTACGCCCGCGAGCAGTATTTCTCCGTGCGCATCCAGGCCGAACAGGCCCAGTGGCGGCTTTACCACTCCGAGGCCAATCTCCGCTACCTGATGGGCCTGGCCGCGACGGATGGGCGATTGATCCGCCCCGTCGACGATCCGCCGACGGCCAAGATCAGCTTTGATTGGGCGCAGGTACAGTGCGAGGCCATGTCCCGTTCGCCGGAGCTTCGCGAGGCCCGCTGGCGGGTCAAGCAGCGCGAACTGGAATTGATCGCGGCCAAGAATTACCTGCTCCCCCGCGTCGACTTGGACGCCCGCTATCGCTGGCTGGGCCTGGGCGACAAGCTGCTCGATAAGGGCAACACCACGGTCAACGGTGTGACTTATGCCAACGGGGCCTTGGATAACGTGGGGAGCGGAGAATTCCAGGACTGGCACATCGGCATCGAGGCCTCGATACCGCTCGGATTCCGCAAACAAAAGGACGGCGTGAAGAACGCCGAATTGGCGTTGTCCCGCGATCGGGCCAAGCTCCGCGAGACCGAATTAGAGGTTTCCCACCAGGTGGCCTTCGCCATTCGCGACATGGAAGCGAACCTGGTGATGAACGACACTAACTTCAACCATCGCTTGGCGGCCAAGCGCAACCTGGAGGCCATGATAGCGACCACCGAATCTGAGGCAGCCGACACCAACAGCTTCATCAACAAGATCAACGCCTACCGCACCCTGGCTCAGGCCGATAGCGACTATTTCGGCTCGGTGACCAACTACGCGCGGTCGATCGCCGGCGTTCACTTCCGCAAGGGATCGCTGCTGGAATACAACGGGGTCTATCTGACCGAAGGTCCCTGGCCGGCGAAGGCTTACTTCGATGCCCGCCGCCGTGCCCGCTCGCGTTCGGCCGCCCTGTACCTGGACTATGGTTATACCTATCCGCGGGTCCTCAGCCGAGGGGCGAATCCGCAATTCTCCGGCACCGCCGCGGGAGGCGGAGAAATGCCGACCACGGCACCGGCTTCGGCCCCGGGCACACCTGCGAAGCAGCCGTCGGGCACGGCTCCGGAGGTGCTGCCCGCGCCATCACCGCAACCGCCGGCCGCACCGCCGCAACCCATCAACCCGGGTTCCACGGCCGCCGTGAATCTGCCTGATTGCGGGACGCACGACGTGGGTTCCCAGTTGAGTTCTCTGGTCGGAAAGGCGGATGAAGCCGCGGTTGCCACCAGCCACGACGCAGCCGCGCGGTAGGCCGGATGTCAGGGGCAATGAGGACGGCCGAAGAACAACTTCCGTGTCTCCGCGAGGGTGGCATGCCACCCCAATCGGGAAGTTATCCTTCCGCCGGTGCCTACTTGGGACCGGCGAATCAATTACTGTCGGGTTTATCGGGGTTTGGCGACATAGTTCCATTTCGGTAGCAAGTTGTCGAAGAGGATAGTCATCGTAGTTTTGAAACTGTCGGCGACCTTGCGGCCGATTTCATAAGTGCGGTGGATGACATTGACCGTGGTTTGCAGGCCGGTGGTGGTCGAGGCCTTGCGCATCAGGCGCACCACGGTGTCGAGAGTGTCGAACAGCATTCCTTGGCAGGCGCGACCGACATGAGGAAAGAAGCGGCGTTCGATCGGGTTGAACTTCGAGCAGTAGCTCGGGTAGTGAGCCACTCGGATTTCGATTCCCAAATCGTTGACGAGGTGTTGCAAGTCCTGTTTGAAAAGATACTGTGCCGCCGAATTGCTTCCGCCACAATCGCACAACAAGAGGATGGACTTCGCATACGGGTAGCATCGCTGGCCGATCCGGTTCCAGTACCAGCGGAAGCTGTCGCACGCGAATTGGCTTGTGTCGTGGCTCAGGCCGATGTTGATGTGGCCGCGATTACGGGCGAGGTCGTAGATACCGTGCGGAATGATCACGCCGGTAGCCCAGCTAGGAAAGTCATGGTCGAACGCCCGGAATGGCTGCTGCGTCCACACGCGGCCCTCGCGAAAGAGTTGTCCGAGATGTTCTTTTGCCTTGGTATCGAGGGAAAACACGGGGTTGCCCGCCGCAAAGTACTTGGCCTTCAGTTTGGCGATCCGGAGGAACTGGGCGTCCCGATCGGGGCTCTGTCCACCCGCCAAGACTTTCTCGATCTTGTGTCGCCCCAACTTTTGCTCTTCCATCCAGTCTTGTACCACTGGCGAACTGACGGGCGTTCCCATGTCCGTCACGGCATCCGCGATTTGTCGCGGCGAGAGGTCCGTCCACAGCACGTCTTTCTCGTCCGGGTCCCCGGCGATGCGGACATCCAGAATCGCTTTCAGATTGTCCACGAGTTCGGGCTCGGACTCGGTCTTTTTTTTCGACCAGCACCCGGACGCCGTACCCGTCCCGCAGCCGGGTCGGTCGGCAACTGGCCGAGTTCGTCGACTCCGCGCTCGATGGTCCGTGTTGAACATCCCAAAACATCGGCGACATACTCGATTCCACCGTGTCCCAATCGCGCCGCTTCGAGGGCCGCGAATCGCCGTCGATCCCGTTCTGACAACGTCTGCGAAAACGCCCGCATCCGCTCCTCGATGTTCGGTTCGTACCGCTGCTGAAATACAAAAGCCATCCTTGGCCTCCGTGCCGTTAAAGGAATCCTCCGTTTCAGAAAACATCCACATTTCGTATACTACCACAATACCGTGGAATCTCCGACAGTAATTGATTCGCCGGTCCTTGGGGATCTTCGCTTTGCGCAAAAACCCGGGTACAATGGGTTTGTTACATCCCATGACCTTGGCCCTCTTTTTCATGTTTTTCTCCATCGACGGCGGTGACGGAACGGGAAAGTCAACCCAGATCGACCTCTTCTGCCAGTGGCTGCGCCAGCAGGGGCGGCAGGTGGTTGCCTGTCGCGACCCGGGCAGCACGCCCCTGGGCGAAGCCGTCCGCGACCTGCTGCTCCACCGCCACGACCTGGCCATCGGGCGGCGCAGTGAAATGCTCCTCTATATGGCGGCCCGGGCGCAACTGGTTGCGGAGGTAATCCGTCCGGCGTGCACGCAGGAACAATCGTCGTTGCCGATCGCTACCTGTTGGCCAACGTGGTTTACCAGGGCTATGGGGGCGGGCTAGACGTGCAGACCCTATGGGAGGTTGGCCGCGTCGCCACCGGCGGCCTGTTGCCAGGGCTGACCATCGTTCTCGACCTGCCCGCCGATGTGGCCGCCACGCGGATCAACCGCGGGCTCGATCGCATGGAAATGCAGGGACTGGAATTTCACGCCCGCGTTCGCGAAGGCTTTGTGACAGAAGCCCGGCGGCAACCGGGCCGGATCGTGGTCGTCGACGCCGCACGTCCGGTCGACGTCGTGCAGGAGGACATACGGGTTGCGGCCCAGCGGGTGATGAATAAGATTGCCTATGAAGACGTGGATGCGGCGGTGGAGGAGAATTAGATCACGCATGACATGGCAAGGCATTGAAGGACACGACAACGTAGTGGAAAAGCTCCGCCGGGCTGTTGCACGGAATCGGCTGGCGAGCAGCTTCCTGTTTTGCGGTCCGGCGGGGGTGGGAAAGCGGGCCTTCGCGCTGCGTTTCGCCCAGGCCTTGCTCTGCCGGGGTACCCGGTCCTCCGCGGGTACTCAGTACTCTGAGTGGCGGCCGGCGGAGACCCTGGACCCGTGCAACTCCTGCCCAAACTGCGCGATGGCCCTGGCCGGCACGCATCCCGATATCGAAGTCGTCGCCAAGCCGGAGGACAAGGCGTTTCTGCCGGTGGAGTTGTTTCTCGGCGACTTGCAACATCGTGGGCGCGAGGGACTCTGTCATTGGATCGGCTTGAAGCCCTTCATGGGCGGGCGGCGGATTGCGATCATCGACGACGCCGATCTCTTCAACGAGGCGGGGGCCAACTGCCTGTTGAAAACGCTGGAAGAGCCGCCCCCGCAATCCGTGCTCATTCTGATCGGCACGAGCCCCGCGCGGCAACTGCCGACGATCCGCTCCCGTTGCCAATTGATCCGCTTCCTGCCGCTGCCCGAGGAAACCGTTGCCCGCCTGTTGATCTCCAAGGGGCTTGTGACCGCGGGCCCCACGTACTCGGGGGAGGCGGAAGCGGCGCGGTTGGCCCGTTTCAGCGAGGGGAGCCTGCAGCAGGCGGTCGATCTGGCCGACGCCGACCTCTGGCGTTGTCGCCGTACGCTGCTGGAGAAATTGTCGGCCGAGGTGCTGGATAGCGCGGCGTTGGCCCAGACCATTGCCACCTTCGTCGATGCGGCGGGCAAGGAGGCGCCCGCCCGGCGGGCCAGGTTCCGCCAGGTGGTGGCCTTTGCCGCCGATTTTTATCGCCGTCTATTGCACGCGCGCAGCGACCTTCCACTGCCCTCCGATCCCGAGCTGCGGGGGCCGTTGGAAGTTGCGATACAGCACTTCCGCGGCGACGCGATCGTGGCCGCCGCTTGTTTGGAGCGGTGCCTGGATGCCCTTGGCCAGATCGATCGCAATGCGAATCAGGCCACCTTGATTGAAGCCTGGTTGGACGACCTGGCAGTCGAAGCGACTTGCTGAAACGAATTTTTCCCCATACGGAGGATCTGCCCATGCCATGCCGGCACTTGCACGAACTTTACGAGATTTGCAGCACCCACAATCTGAAGCTCAGTAGTTCGGACCTGATTCGCATCGTCTGCCCCGCCTGCGGAGTGGCGGACGAATGCCCCTCGGTCTTGCTCGCGGAGTACGACAGCCGGCATCCCGAGGAAAGCGGGCCGGTGCAGCCGCCGGGCGAGAAGGCATTGCCAGGTTCGTAGAGCAGTGTCTCAGAAAGTTCGTTACCTGTAGGGAACGCCCTCCGCGGCGTTCGGCCCTGAATGGAACGGCACGGAGTCCGTTCCCTACAGAACGCTATTTACGAGACACTACACCAGAATGGGCATGTATTTTACTCATCCTCCGGATCTACATCCGTTCTAGTCGTCAATCTTTTCTCAATCTGCTCATTTTGTAGGCAGACGGTGGGGGAAAATAATCTGAACTAACGAAAGAAAAATATCGTCCTAACCCTTGACAAACATGCAGATCCGTGGATAATAGATGGTTTACTTTTACGACACGATCCTGCCCAGAAAGGGTTGAGTCCATCCCCCAGGCCATTCCTGGTGTGGTGGAATCTGAGCCAGCCGACGATTCCGGCGTGAATGGAACGCACCATTCCTGGCTGGGAAATCGAGACGAGTAGTTATTGGGAGTTTTATTTCGATGCGGAATGTATTTGAAGCGATTTTGGAGTGTGGCCACGACGAAGACTTTAACCCCGTCGAGAGTGCGGAGTTTTGCCGGACGGACGCGCCTGCCGGATCCAAAGCGAAAATTGAGATGTTGGCCGAACGCGTGTTGCGCGGCATGCCCTTGTGGCATGCCGAAGATCGCACCGATTACAGCGGTCTGACCGGTAACCGCCCACGCGCCTAGTCGATAGGGATTCGGAACCAATCTTACGATCGCCCATTTCACGCTCGAAGGCCCGGATGCCTTCGAGCTTTTTTTTGCGCTCATATCACGTCCTCCGGCAGCACCGGATTCTCTGCGGCTAACGCTGCCTCTGCCGATTTTTCGGCGGTCATTGCTTGATGGCGGCTGTCGAGGTGGCGGAGTTCGAAGAGGAGGCACGCGCCGGTTATCAACGACGACACTCCGTCGGAGATCGGCAGGGCCATCCACACACCGTCGAGTTGGAAGAACTTCGGCAGGATCAAGACCAAGGGGATGAGCAAAAAAACCTGCCGCGAAAGCATCAGCAGCGTGGCTTCCCGCGGCTTGCCCGTGGCCTGGAAATAACTGGCGCTGACGACCTGGAAACCGACCAAGGGCGACAACAGGAAGGACACTCGCATGGCATGCACGCCCAAGGCGATCAATTCCGAGCGGTTGGCGGTTTCGGCGTTGATGAACAGTTTCATCCACGGTCCTGGAACGACCATCGCAACGACAAAACCCAGGACCGTCAAGGTTGAAGCATAAAGGATACCGGTCAAGAGGGCCTGTTTCACCCGATCGAATCGCTTGGCGCCGTAGTTGAACCCGACGATCGGCTGCGTGCCCTGGTTGATTCCGTAGACCGGCATATTAGCCAGCATGAAGAGCGCGTAAATGCTGCCCCAGACGGCAATTGCCCCGTCCCCATATTCCGCTTGCCCGTATTTTCCCGCCTGATAGTTCACAATGCCGAACATCAGGGCGCCGAATAGCTGCATGAGGAACATCGGCGAGCCGATCAGCAGGATCCTGCCGCACGTCGGGCCGTGGAAGCGGAAGGTACCGCCAGTGCAGACGCACCAGGCTCTTGCCGCGGAGAAAGTAGGCCAGCACCCACACGGCGGACACGCCTTGGGCGATTGCCGTGGCCAGCGCCGCGCCGCGCATCCCCCAATGGAATTTGAAGAGGAACAGCCAAGCCAGAAAGAAGTTCAGGAACACGCCGATCAAGAGCGTCCACATCGCCGTGTGGGCGTTGCCCTCGGCGCGGATCACGGCATTGAGCCCAAAGCCGAACAACTGAAAACCGGTGGCGAAGATGAGGATTTGCAGGTACTCATGCGTGTAACGGAATACGTCGCCCGAGATCCCCAGGGCATGCAAGACCGGGGCCAACATTGCCTGCCCCACGACCGTGAGAAGAACGGAAAAGACCAAGAGCAACAGCGCCGCGTTGCCTAGGACCTGCTCGGCCTCGTCCTTCTTCTTTTCTCCCAGCTTGATCGAGACCTGTGCCGCGGCGCCAAAACCAACCAGCATCGCCGCGGCCAGGAGAACGAGCATATAGGGAAAAGCCAGGGTGATGCCCGCCAGGGCGTCGGGATTCAACGCCATGCCCACAAAGGCACGATCCACGGCATAATACGCGCCTTGCGTCATCATTCCCACCATGGCCGGAAGGGACAGACGGAGCAACAGACGCGGAATGGTTTCTTCGGCAAGGCGGCGGGTTCGCTCGGATTGAGGGGACGGTCTGCCTTTGCACCGTCAGTCAAAGGCGATTCGTACGGGTTCCGATGGATTCCCTGCGGTTGAGGAGATGATTGCACGTAAACTCTTGCGAATTGGATTTATCTGGGACGAAGAAGACTCATGCGAGCCCTATAAGTGTATCAAGTGATCGCCGATGGGTAAGGTCCAGTTAGAGAAGAACGAAAAGAGGCAGTTTGAAAAATATAGGCAATTTCAAGAATTTACAAATTGATCTTGGAGAACAAACTTCCTTGGGCTACAAGAGAGTCCGAATACCGCAATTTCCCTGCTATACACGTCGGAGACCCTACCGATGGCGATGTTTCCAACCCATATCAAGTGCAGCACACTCGCTGGCATCGGCTGCGGGACCGTGGCCTCACCTCGGATACGGCGTGCCGCTGACGACCAGCGTTGTCGGGGCAGGCCTATGCAGTGTCGGTGGCATCTTGCCCGATATCGATAGCGGGCCGGGCATTCCCCTGCGGGAAATCACGACCTTCCTGGCCTCGGTCGTGCCCACGATGCTCATCACCCGGCTGCTCTCGTACAATTTCACCCAGGAAACGCTGATCCTTGCCGGGGCCGTCATCTATCTGGCCATTCGTTTCGGCTTGTCGCATTTTCTCCGTCATTACACGGTCCATCGCGGCATGTTCCATAGTTTTCCCTCGATGGCCATCTTCGGCGAGTTGACTTATTTGCTATTCTACGGCGAAAGCATGTTCGTGCGCCTGTTCATGGTGGCAGCGGTCTGCCTGGGCTTTTTTATTCACCTCCTGCTGGATGAAATCTATAGCGTCGAATGGGACGGCCGGCCGCACCTGAAGACGTTCGTTCGGCACGGCCATGAAATTCGTCGGTCCTGAATGGTGGCCCAACTTCGCCTGCTATGCCAAGCTCGCGGTGCTGACGTTCCTGGTGATGAACGATCCCAGCGTGATTCATCAGATCTATACCGGCCAGGGGCAGGAAGTAGCGAAGAATCTCGGCCAGACCGTCAAGGAAGAATTTGATTCGGCGATGGCCAAGACGCATTCCAAGTCGTCGGGCGACGTGGCCCCCATGGCCCTGATTCCTGCCGGCCCAGCCGGCGGGTCGAGGTCTGGCCCGACCGTTTCGGCAAACTCCGCCACGGTTCCGCCGCCGTCGTTCGCCTGGCCAGCGGCTTCCACAGTACCATCATCCAACCCATCGTTGGTAGCCCCACAACCGGTCGCGGCAGGGCCGACGGCCAATTGGTCGGTTCCCGCCGACCCGCCGAGTGGCCGCCGGACGTTCAGGGCCGGTTCCGCGACAGGCAGCGCTGCTCCCAGTCAGCAAACGTCCGGCGGACGGTTCTGGCAATAAGGCATGCCACCGCGCAGGGGGCCCCTTGACGCCGTCCCAAAATTGGGGCACCATAATAGGTTGCTCTGGGTGTCCATCCCTTGTTCAGGTTCTCGCGAAGGAAGATCCACTCCTATGCCGCTGGCGAAGAAAGACATTGTCGCATATTTCACGGAACGCTTTGGACAAGCCCCCGCGCTTGTCGTGCGGGCACCGGGGCGAGTCAACCTGATCGGCGAGCACACCGATTACAACGACGGCTTCGTGCTGCCGCTGGCCATCGATCGGGCGGTCTGGATCGCCCTGCGGCCGCGCAGCGATTGCCGCGTGAATGTTTACTCGATCGACTACCACGAGGTCCGCGAGTTCGACGTTGCCGGGCTGAAGCACGAGAAGGCCGGCTGGATCGAGTACCTCAAGGGCGTCGCCTGGTGCCTGCAAGATGCCGGCATGAATCTCCGGGGCTGGGAAGGCGTGCTGGCCGGCGACGTGCCGTTGGGGGCGGGGCTTTCCTCCTCGGCCGCGCTGGAGATGGCCACCGCCCGGGCCTTTGCCGCCGTGAGCGGCATCGCCTGGGACGCCGTGGCCCAGGCCAAGCTCGGGCAGCGGTCGGAAAACAAGTGGATCGGCGTGAACTGCGGCATCATGGACCAGTTGATCTCTTCGACCGGCCGCGCGGGCCATGCCATGCTTATCGATTGCCGCTCGCTGGAATTGCAGCCGGCGCCGCTGCCTGCGGGCGTGGCGGTCGTGGTCCTCGATACGGCGACGCGTCGCGGGCTGGTCGATTCGGCCTACAACGAGCGACGTTCGCAGTGTGAAGCGGCGGCCGCCTTCTTCCAGGTCCGCGCCCTGCGCGACGTGACCGTAGCCATGCTCGAAGGCCTCGACGGGCAATTGGACGCCACGACCGAGCGCCGTGCGCGGCACGTGATCACCGAGGACGATCGGACCGTGCGGGCGGTGGAAGCCATGCGCCGCGGCAACATCGCCATGCTGGGCCGGCTGATGAACGAGAGCCACGCGAGCCTGCGCGACGACTACGAGGTTTCCAGCGACGCCTTGAACGTCATGGTCGAGGCGGCCCAGGCCCACAAGGCATGCTACGGTGCGCGGATGACCGGGGCCGGCTTCGGCGGCTGCGCCGTGGCGATCGTGCGGGCCGACGCGGGCGATGATTTCGTGGCTGCCACGTCGCGTGCCTATCAGGCCAAGACCGGCAACCAGCCGGCCGTGTATGTCTGCAGCGCGACCGACGGTGCCGCGGTGGTGTAAGGGGCTGCCGGAAAGTCCGCGGCAACACGCATGGAAGCCCGACGTGCAAGCGAGGAATACCCGTGGATAGCTGGAAGAACGCATTCCTCGCTTGCGCGTCGGGCTTCCATACACTCTTCGAGCGTCTCGGCCTTGCCGAGAAACCGGCCCCGCCGCCGCAAGCGGCTGACATTCCGCTGGCCGATCCCCAGCAACTGAGTCCGATCTTCCCGCGGCTGGCCGCTTGGGGCGTGAAGCAGATTCATTTCATCGTTGGCGACGATCCGGACGCCGACGACCTCGTGGAAGCCGTGCGCCAAGCGGTACAGCTCGGCATGCACGTCAGCGTCCGCGGCCGGGCAAGCGATCTGGCTGCGCAGCAAATTCCTCTCCGATCTGGCCGCCGCCGGGGTCCGCGAGATCGAATTCCCGTTCCTCTCGGCAATCGGCGAGGTCCATGACGCCTTGGCCGGCGGAGGCGACTATCGCTGCGCCCTCGGGGCGATGGAGGCGTTGGCAAACCTCAAGCTGCCGTTGGCCGCCCAGATCGTTTTGGTGCCTTCCACGTGGAAAACGATCGACCGGACACTGCAACTGTTGGACGACCACCGCGTGCGCGAAGTACGTTTCTTCGCCATCGCCTGTCGTGACGACGAGCCGTCGAGTTGGGCCATCTCGGCCAGCGAGTTGGTTGCCGCCGCGCGTTGGATCGAGCAATCGGGCCTGAGTCATTTCCACTTCACCTGGTATCCGCCGCTGAAATTTGATCCCTGCGCGGACCTTGGCCCAGCAGGTCCGTCGTGGGCCACGGGCCGGCGCGGATGCCGTGCGCATCGAGCCCGACGGCCGCGTGCTTCCGTCCATGGGTGCGGCGGTTTCCGGCGGCAACATACTCCAGGCGGATTGGAAGCCGATCGCCCGCAGCGCGGTCTTTCGGGCCTGGAAGCGGCGGCAAAAGGCGGCCCTGCGTTGTGCCGAGTGTCCGGGCCTGGCGGTTTGTGCGGGAGGGTGCTTGCGCGAGGCGGGGAATTGGACGGAAGGGTGACAGGATGCACCGGCGTTGCAGAGAGCAGCAACGAGGGCATTGATTGACGGTTTCCCCTCACTTACAATCGGTCCACTTCGTTAACAAAAGCGGGGTGCAGATGTTGTATCCTAATTGTCTGAGAACCGACCGAGAGAGTCAAGCATGTCGAATCGAATGATTGCTTACTTGTTGGGTATTGCGATGGTGGGGTTGTTCTGGTTGGAGGAGGCACAAATCCTTAGCCCGCCCTTCTTCTACGTTGCGATCGGGGTCGGCGTTATTGGGTGGATATTTGCTATTCTGCCTAAGTCACAGTTGTCCACGAAAGAAAAGCAAGAGCATCCGGGGGTTGGGGAAGAATCGGACAAGTGAGGTGAGAACTTTTTTGGGTAATAGACATTTGCCAGACTAGCAGCCGGGACGCTTCGCCCGCAGCTTTCGGGCAAGTCGCCTCCCAATTTGGTTTTTTCCCATATATGAACTACTAATCCGGGCAAATATTTTCTGAATCGTGTATGACGGAAGCCCAATTCGGCTCCGCAATGTAGCCATTTCAGGGGCCTTCTGGCTTGCCAAGAACCCCCGCCAAGGTCAGAATGTTGGCAGGGAGGTCAATGCCAATGGAAATGCAAAGATGTCCACATTGTAGTACACGGGTCGTGATAACCGTCGAAGGCGATTGCCCAAGTTGCCGACAGCCTTTTGATAGTCCGCCCAAAAGCCCGTGCCTTCCTGCGGGGGAAACGCATAACAAGGGCAAGATGTGGCGGCCCCAATTCTCTCGGCAGCAACTTCTTGTCGGAGTCACGTTGTTGGCTTGCGTCTTGGCTGGTGTAATGTGGTACTGGTATAAAATGTGGGTCTGGTATAACGTACCCGTTATCCTGACGACCGACGATAAATTAGCCAGCTACGACCGTAGGACAGTTACTCTAAGTGGAATATTTGAGTCTTCGGGGAAGCGTTACAAGGGAATCCACACGCTAATTCACTTTGGAAAGAAACGGATTCAGGTGATTTGGAAGGATTGGGACGACTATAAACATCTGCCTAAGGATGGACAAGAGATTACAGTAACGGGCAAGCTGGAATGGTACGTGCCTAAAGAGCCGACACGTCCTGAATTCTTCTATGAATTCACCCTTCGCAATGCGACTTGGCGTGAGTGAATCTAACTACACCCCACCCCCCTTTGTGGCTGCTTTCTTATATTATTTACAATAGCGGGATCTTTCTCGACCGTATTGAACAGCGGAATACAATTGGAGAAAAGGAGCATCCGCCATGGGATCCCCTCGTTCCGGTAAGGAATCGTCTGCAACCAGAAAGGCCAGTTCCTTGGTGATTCGCGTGGACGAGCAAAGTAAGCGTTGCCTGAAGAAGGCAGCCGAACTTCGCCATATCAGCGTCAGCGATTACATCCGAGCTGTAACCGTGCCGCAGGCCAAGCGGGAAATTCATGAAGCGAGAGAGCATGTGATCGCGATGCCTCCCGACGAACAACTCGCGTTCTGGAAGGCGTTGAATGAAACGCCGGTGTTGACCGCGGCCCAGCGCCGTCTTGCCGCGATCATGCGGGGCGAGGCGGAGTGAGTACTGAGTACTGAGTACTGCCGGTGGGACTCGTTTCACTCGGCCCACCCTACTTCCGGCGCCTCCGGAAGTCACACAAGGCAACTCACGCCAAAATCCCCTGCACCACCTTCCCCGCCACGTCGGTCAGGCGGAAATCGCGGCCCAGATAGCGGAAAGTCATCCGCAGGTGATCGATGCCCAACAACTGGAGCATCGTGGCATGCAAGTCGTGGACTTCAACCACGTCCTTCACGGCGTAATAACCCAGTTCGTCGGTCTCGCCGTAGGTAATGCCCGGCTTGATGCCGCCGCCGGCCATCCATACGGAAAAACCCTTGATGTGGTGATCGCGGCCCGTGCCCTGGTTCATCGGCGTGCGGCCGAATTCGCCGCCCCATAAGACCAGCGTGTCCTCCAAAAGGCCCCGCTGCTTGAGGTCCTTGACGAGCGCGGCCGAAGCCTGATCGGTCTCTTTGGCATTGATCGGCATGTCGCGCTTCAGGTCGCCGTGCATGTCCCAGTCGCGATGGTAGACCTGGATGAAGCGCACGCCCCGCTCGGCCAGCCGCCGGGCCAGAAGGCAATTCGCCGCAAACGAACCGTCGTTGCCCGTCGTGCCGTACATCTCCAGCACGTGCTTGGGCTCCGTCGTCAGATTCGTCAGTTCGGGTACGGCGGTCTGCATGCGGAAGGCGAGTTCGTACTGGGCAATTCGCGTGGCGATCTCCGGGTCGTCGACGGCCTCCTGCCGCAGGCGGTCGATGGCGTCGATCGTGTCGATGGTCTCGTGTTGCCGCTGCGGTGTAACGCCCGGCGGGTTGCTGAGGTAATACACGGCATCGCCCCGCGATTGGAACTTCACACCCTGGTAACGGCTGGGAAGGAAGCCGCTGTGCCACATCCGCGACGAGATCGGCTGCTGCTGCCCGCCGCGGCCCGTCGAGGTCAACACGACGAAGCCGGGCAGGTCCTGGTTCTCGCTGCCCAGGCCGTAAATCGTCCAGGAGCCCGCCGCCGGCCGGCCGGAAATCGTCGAGCCGGTGTTCATGAAGGTGTGGGCCGGATCGTGGTTGATGGCCTCGGTCTTCATCGAGCGGATGATGCACATCTCGTCGGCGATCGAGCCGAGATGGGGAAACAGCTCGCAAATTTCCTGTCCCGACTTGCCGAACCGCTTGAAGCCGAACTGCGGCGCGAAACAATTCAGCTTCGCCCCTTGAAGCTGGGCAATCGGCTGCCCCTTGGTGAACGAATCGGGCATCGGCCGGCCGTGGAGTTTGGCCAATTGCGGCTTGTGGTCGAAGGTTTCCAGGTGCGTCGGTCCGCCCGACTGGTAAAGCCAGATCACCCGCTTCGCCTTGGGGGGAAAGTGCAGCGGATTGACCATTCCGCGGCTGGCCAACGATTTGGGATCGGCAGCGGCCAACAATTCGCCCGAGTGCAACAACGAGGCCAGGGCCATCGTGCCAATCCCGGCCGATGCCTGTCCCAAAAAGGCCCGGCGAGTACAACATGTGCCCAGAGTATCCAAAATGTTCGGCATGGGATAAACATTCCTTTCGACAGAAAAATGTTGACAGAAAAATACAAAGGAAAGACAGACACTTCCTGCTGTACTATTTTTCTGCCATCATTTTTCTGTCATCGATTCTTGCCTGATAAATGGTCTTCAATCGCGTGTAATCGTTTCATGTAAATTCAATACGACCCGGCCCACGGAAGTCCAGGCGGCTAATTCCGCGGGTTCGGCGCCCTCGGGCGGTTTGGCGTCGCCGACTTTCAGTAGTGCAACGGCGGCAGCGCGATCGGCCTGGTATTGCGCCCGGTGCTGACGATAAAGCCGCGTGAGCAGCTCGGCTTCCGCGGGCGTCGGTTCGCGCTGGATTGCGCGGCGATAGGCGTAACGCAGCCGCTCGGCTTCCGTCCGGCCACCTTCGCGAACGATCCGCCCGGCAAAGACCTTTGAGGCTTCCACGTAGGTCGGATCGTTCAATAGCGCCAGGGCTTGCAGCGGCGTGTTCGACCGCGGCCGCTCGACCGTGCATTCCTCGCGGGTCGAGGCGTCGAAGGCCAGTAGGCTGGGATGCAGGAAGGTCCGCTGCCAGAACGTGTATAGCCCACGGCGATACTGGTTCTCGCCGTGGTCGTCTTGCCACTGCCGCGTGGGGAAGTTGAGAAAATCCCAATATCCGGCCGGCTGATAAGGCTTGGCGGTCGGCCCGCCGATCCGCGGCGAGAGCAGCCCGCTGACGGCCAAGGCGTTGTCGCGGACCATTTCGGCATCGAGGCGGAAGCGGCCTTGCCGGGCGAGCCAAGTGTTCGTCGGGTCGCGGCGGTCGAAGTCCGCATTGCTCCGCGAAGTCTGCTGATAGGTCCGCGACATGACCATCAGCTTTATCACGTGCTTGACGTTCCAGCCGCTCTCGATCATTTCGACGGCCAGCCAATCCAACAACTCCGGGTGCGACGGCAGGGCGCCTTGCGTGCCCAGGTCGCCGCCGGTCCGCACCAGGCCCTGGCCGAACAAAATCATCCACAGCCGATTGACCAGCACCCGGGCGACCAGCGGATTCTCGCGCGAGACCATCCAGCGGGCCAGATCGAGCCGCGTGGCCCGATGGTCCTTCACACCGATCTTGCCCAGAAACTCTGGTATGGCCGGCTCGACCACGGGGCCCGAGTCGTCCTGCCAATTGCCGCGGGGCAGGATCCGCATCGTGCGAGGTGGTACGGCCTGGGTGATGAGCGTGGTGGGAATCTCGGCCTCGAACCGGGCCTTCTGCCGCTTGAGTTCCTCCAGCTTCTTCGCCGGCGGTTTCTGCTTGGCGAGAACACCGATTTCCGCGTCAAGCTGCTTGAGCCGGGCCTCTTGCTCCGGCGTGGGCATGGGCGTTTGCATTTGCCGGCTGATCGGTTCCTCGCGGACGTCGGCAAAAAACGCCCCAAAGCTGTAAAAATCCTTCATCGTGAAGGGATCGTACTTGTGATCGTGGCACTGGCAACAGGCCATCGTCGAGCCGAGCCACGCCGCGGCCGTGTTGCGCACGCGGTCGGCCGCATACTTGGCCGTATACTCCTTGGCCTGGGCCCCGCCTTCCTCGGTCGTTTGCAGCAGGCGGTTGTAACCCGAGGCAATTTTCTGTTCGCGGGTCGCGCCGGGCAACAAGTCGCCGGCCAATTGTTCTATAGTGAATTGATCGAAGGGCCGGTTGTCGTTGAACGCCTGGACCACATAATCGCGGAAGAGCCAGACCGACCGCTCGTTGTCGCTGTGGTAGCCGCCGCTGTCGGCGTAGCGAACCACGTCGAGCCAGTACATGGCCATCCGCTCGCCGAACTGCGGCGAGGCCAGCAGACGGTCGACTGTTCGCTCGTAAGCAACCGGCGAGTGCTCAGTGGCAAAGGCGTCGGTTTCTTCCAAGGAAGGCGGCAGGCCGGTGAGATCGAAGCGCAAGCGGCGCAAGAGCGTGCGGGGATCGGCGTCGGGCGAGGGCTGCAAACCCTGCTGCGCATGCCCCACGGCGATGAAGTGGTCGATCGGATTGCGGGGCCAGTTGGTAACGTACTTCTCCGGCATTTTGGCCAGCGGCGGCCGCGTGGGCGGGATATAGGCCCAGTGGGACTCGTACTTCGCTCCCTCGTCGATCCAGCGGCGGATTTTGGCCACGGCCTCCGGCGACAACCGCGGCCGCTTGGAGACCGGCGGCGGCATCCGCTCGTCGGGATCGTCGCTCGTGATCCGCTCGATGAGCGGACTCTCGGCCGCTTTGCCCGGAACGATCGCTTCCTTGACGGCGATGGCCCGCACATCCAGGCGCAAGTCGGCCTTCCGCTGTCCGGCATCGGGTCCATGACACGTGAAGCACGAGCCGGCGAAGATCGGGCGGATGTCGCGATTGAAGCCAAGCGGTGCTACTGTACTCATCGCGCCGACCAACGCCGACCCTGCAAGCAGGGTGCCCGGTCGGTGCCCGCGTGATGCCTTTTCCCCGACCGTACTCATCGCGTTCCGCTGTGGCGTCTTTTCATCACGGCGGAGCGTGATGGGTACGTTGGAAAACTCAATCATATAGTTGTCTTGGAGAAATTTCTCCTCGTTTTGGAGCTTGAACCCGGCCGTTTCGATCTCGCGGGTAAAGACCTCCTGCCCTGCCCGCACGTGTTTGAAGACCCATTCCGGGCCTTTGCCTTTCTCGCGCCGGTAATCGACAACAACCAACCGGCCGCCCGGCTTGAGGGCGGCATGCAGCGAGGCCAGCGTTTTCTGAGGAAACTCGAAGTGGTGATAAGCGTCGCACAGGAAGACTACGTCGGCCGAGCCCGGCGGCAGTTCGCTCGAATCGACTTTGCAAAGTACCGTTTTGACATTCTTGATTCCCGCATCTTTGCAGGTGGCCTCGATATGTTTGAGGAAGTTCGCGGCGATGTCGACCGCATAGACGGTCCCGCCGGGCGCCACGTCGGCGGCGAACAAGCGCGTGAAGAGGCCGGTGCCGGCGCCGACGTCGGCCACCGCCATGCCCGGCTTGAGCCGGCAAGCGGCGACGATCTCCTTGCGGAGGCGGAACACCTCGCGGCTCTCGACCTCCATCGTGCCGACGTATTTCTTCGGGTCGGGGTCATGCTCGTACTGCGCGTTGATGCCCGGATTGACGCTCTTCTCCTGGGCCCGGATGGCGGGGCGAGAAGCAGGGGAAGCAGCAGGAACGCAAGACCGATCGATAAGAATCGTGGGAAGCAGGTAGCCATATCGGCATCCTCGAAGAATAACGTAACGTGACGGGCGGTAGGTTTGCTAGGCGGGTGGGGGTCTTTCCTCTTAGCCTATTCTACGGGGGAACAACGTCAATTGCAAACGCCATCAGACGCATGACGCATTGCAAACTGCCTCGACGAGAATAGGCAGAATCATGGCCAAAACCTATGTCATCAACATTGCTACTGGCATCGTTTTATCCGCGCTATCTGCGTAATCCGCGGTTCAGTACTTCAGACGGCTAAAGAATTACGGTTTTGGTTTTCTCGTGTGCTGCTGCGCAGCGCCGCTTCGGATGCTACCCCCCTTCCTCCGTTCCCATCTTCAGCAGTTCGTCGTCGTACTCGTGTTCGAGCTGATGGACCTTTTCGGCCAGGTCCTTGTCGTTCTCGATGGCACTGGAGATCTGCAATTCCCACTCGGTGCTGGCGCTGCGGAGCGAATCGAGCTTCAAAGGCAGTTTGAAGATCTTCGCCAGCCGCCGCGTGACGGCCTCGATGCACGCAGGATTGGCCCCTTGCAAATAACCGGGGATCTCGGCGGTCAGCGAGGCCATCTTCAATCCGGCTGCGGGGGCCTGCGACATGAGAAAGCTGGTGAACGAGCCCGGCCCTTGGTAGCCGCTCCGCCGCACGCCGTAAGGCTCCATCTCGGCCAGCGTCGGGGCGTCGCTGCAGGAAATGAAAAGCCTCGGCTCGCGGGTGTGCGGCACCGCTCCGCCAAACGAGCCGATGAACAAAATTCGCGCAACCCCCACGCGCTTCGCCAGGCGAAAGACGCAATCCCCGTAGGCCCGCCAGTTCAGGTTCGGCTCCTTGCCGACGAACAAGACCAGCCGCGCCGGCTCGTGGCAAAAGAACGTGCTCGACGGCATGGCAATGCTCTTCAGCACGCCTTCGTCGACCTCGACGTAAGGTCGGAACAAGGCCGCCACCTCCATTGGACCGGGGAAATTGTAGATATAGAACGGTTCGGGATCGATCTGGGCGATCTGCCGGGCGCCGAGCAGATCGACCAGCCGCTCGACCGTGCCCGTCGACACGTTGCCGCCGTCCATCCAGCCCGTAAAGGAAAGCACCAGCGTGGCGTTGTCCAAAGTGGGACAATCGCCCAGCCGCAAAAAATCGTTCTCTTTGTCCGTCATATAAGGCTATCCGCCAACCGTTGTTGCACAATCTACGGGTATTGTAACGGATGGAAACCCCACGTCCAGCGGCCGGCAAAGTAGCAGGCACACTCCGTGTGCCTGCTACTTTGCCCACTGTATTGCTTCTCGCGTTCCTCCGTATTAGGATAATGCTAGACTAACGTGCCCTTCTTCCCCGGCTGCACTGTTTGTGAGGGACATCATGTTGGAACTTATCGATTTGGATCAAACGATTTCCAAGGAAGACTACGACAAGCAATTCCCCCTCCTGGAGCAGGAATTGGGAGAATGCCAGCGGTTGGCCCGCTCGGCCGGGGTGCCCGTGATCGTCGTCTTCGAAGGCTGGGACGCTGCGGGCAAGGGGACGATCATCAACCGCCTGACCCAGGCGATCGATCCCCGCGGATTCAAGGTCCATTCCGTTCTCCCGCCCAACGAAACCGAGCGGTTCCATCCCTGGATGTGGCGGTTCTGGACCAAGCTGCCGGCGGCGGGCGAGTGGGCCATCTGCGACCGCTCCTGGTATCGCCACGTGCTGGAAGATTATCTTGAAGGCGCAATCGACAAGCACGAAGTCCCGCAGGCCCGGGAGGATATCCGCCAGTTCGAGCAGGAGCTTTCCGACAGCGGTGCGGTGATCGTCAAGTTCTGGCTGCACATCAGCAAGCGCGAGCAGAAAAAACGCTTCAAGCAGCTCCTCGACAGCCGGGCCACGGCCTGGAAGGTCGGCAAGGCCGAGCGCCGGCAGCACCGGCACTACGACCAATGGCTGCCGGCCGTCGAAGAAATGATCGTGCAAACGAACAGTGCGGCCGCGCCGTGGACGATCGTCGCAGCCAGCCAGCGGCGTTTTGCCCGCGTGACCGCGTTTCGCACCCTGATTGCGGCCGTGCGCGAAGCGTTGGCGCAACGGGCAGCTAGCTCCCCTCTCCCGCCTTCGGGAGAGGGGCAGGGGGTGGGGGTTGACGATGCCGGGCCTCCGGCGGGCACGATCCTCGGCCGCGTCGATTCAAGTCTTTCGATCGATCGGGAAGCCTATGAAGTCCAGCGCGAAGAGCTCAATCAGCGGCTCCTCAAGGCCGAGCACGAGTTGTACATCGCGCGGATTCCGGCAGTAATCTGCTACGAGGGTTGGGACGCCGGCGGCAAGGGCGGCAACATCAAGCGGCTCACGCTGGGACTCGACCCGCGGGGCTACGAAGTCGTGCCCATCGCCGCGCCCACCAAAGAGGAAAAGGCCCATCATTATCTCTGGCGTTTTTGGCGCTGCATCCCCAAGGCCGGGCATATCACGATCTTCGACCGCACATGGTACGGCCGCGTGTTGGTCGAGCGGGTCGAGGGTTTTTGCAGTGAAGCCGATTGGAAGCGGGCCTACGACGAAATCAACCAGTTCGAGCGGCAACTTACCGACTTCGGCGCGGTGCTGGTGAAGTTCTGGTTGCAAATCGACGCCGCGGAGCAGCTCCGCCGTTTCCAGGAGCGGCAGAACACGCCCTACAAGCAATGGAAGATCACCGACGAAGATTGGCGCAATCGCGAGAAGCGGCCCTTATACGAGCCGGCCGTCGACGAGATGCTCCGCCGCACCAGCACGCCGCACGCGCCCTGGACGATCCTTGAGGCTAATTGCAAATACTATGCCCGGATCAAGGCCCTCCGCACCGTGGCCGAGGCCCTGGAAAAGGCGGTGGGGCGATCGTAAACCCCGAATTTGCGCTGGGGTTCCCCTCGCGGAACGATCATGGTATAATTCTGCCAATGTGGGGCCGGACGATTTCCGGCCTCTCAGCTTCCCTCCAAATTCTTCGCCCCGAGTCGCCTGCAGGCGACCTGCCGCGGATGTCTCTTGGATCGCGGCTGATCCGCTTGATCTCGTGAACGTAGACCGAGTTGCCACACTAGGTACTCCGGTTGCGGAGGTGTTTTCTTTTTCAGTAACGGCCGGCCGCGGCAAATCCGCCGCGCTTGGTCGTTTCTTGTCAACAGGTGGAGGACTCGACATGGCCAAAGACGGCAATACGTACGCGAAACGTCAGCGTGAGACCCTGAAGCGGCAGAAGGCGGAGGCGAAGCGCGATCGTCGAAAAAAGCGCAAAGAGGGTCCGGGCGTGACAGGCCCCTCGTTCGGCCAGGTCGATTCCACGCGTGACGAGCCCGCCCCCAACGTTGAGCAACCGGCTGGCGAACCGTAGGGCCTGCGTCAAGATGATTTTGCAGGATGGTCCTCCGAGTCCGTCCTTGCCTTCGTGGAGGGACTCGGGCGCCCATCCTACAGCATCTGCACAAGTACTCGCGGCCATCCATCACGAATTCCCGTATGCAAACCCAAGAGCACCGTATGATCGCCTTCCAAACCGCCCCGCGGCTTCCGCGGGTCTCGACCTGCCGTCAACGATCGATCCGCCGCCGGGCACGCCGCTACTCCTTGCCGCAGGCAGTTCGCTTCGCGGTCGAGGTCTGCTTCCGCTTTACCGGTCGGGCCGTTCAAGCCAAGGCCCTTTGGTCGGAGACAGAGCACGTCTGGTTGGGCAACAAGACCTTCCTTGACTGGGCGATGTGCATCGAGAACATCGATATTCCCTGGGCCGTGGCCACGGCCGCCGGGGCGCAGACAGCGCCGAGCGACTTCGCGAGGCGGTCCTGGCTGAACTGAACGCCTATTGGATCGACCGTTTGGCAGTGCTGCCCGCCAAGGAGCGGCCGCACTGGCTGCCGTTGCCCTAATTCAATAACTTGATGGTCCGCTGGAAGATTTCTTCCGGCGAGCCGTGGGCATCGACCTGGACCAGCAGGCCCTTCTTCCGGAAATAGTCGGTCAGCGGCGCGGTGCTGCGGTTATAGGCCTCCATGCGGACGCGGACCGATTCGGGCCGGTCGTCCTCGCGCTGGATGAGTTGACCGCCGCAATGATCGCAGACCCCTTCCACCTTCGGCGGCCGCCCGGTCACGTGGAACACCGCCTTGCATGTGGAACACGTCCGCCGCCCGCTAAGCCGCAGAACGATCTCGTCGATGGGCAGGCAGTAGTCGACCACCGCGTCGAGCTTCACCTGCACTTCGTCGAGCAGAACGGCCAAGGCCTCGGCCTGCGCGACGGTCCGCGGAAAACCGTCGAGCAAGAACCCGCCGGGGCAGCGCAGGCACTCTTTCCGCTCGCGGACCATCTCGAGCACGGTCGCGTCAGGCACCAGTTCGCCCTTGCGCATGTGCTCCAGCGCCGCGGCCATGGCCGGGCTGCGCTCGGCCTCGGGGATCGTCTTCGCAGCCCGAAAGACATCGCCGGTCGACAACTGGCAGGCCCCCAGGCGGTCTTGAAGCAGTTCGGCCTGCGTGCCCTTGCCTACCCCCGGCGCTCCCAGCAAGACCAGCCGCCAGGCCCGTCCCGTGGGGGCCGGCGCCGGAGCGGGGCTGCACTTGAAGGCTGGTCCTTTGATCCAGGCTGCGCGGTCACACTTGACGGTTTCGGTACTCATGGGCGAACTCCGGGGGAAAAGAGGGCCAGGCGAATTGCAAAACCGTTTATTATAGTCGTTTGAGCGACGATGAGAAGTAATGGGGTTGCTATTGCCTGCTTTTCGGCTGCTTGTGGAACGCTGCGGCCAGTTCGTTTTGGGTGATTGCCGGGGCAGGCGGGGCACCCGGTACTCCGGGTCGCGGCACGTCCGCCATCTTCGGCCGGCGAACGACCGGCTCGGCCGGTTCGTCGAGGTAGTGCAAAGGCACCGCGTCCAACTCGATGCCGGCATACTCGGGATGCCGCCGTCGCGGAACGCGCGGCAGCAATCGGGCAATGCCCGCCAGATAGCCGTCGAGATGATGATCGGCCAGCCAATCGAATTCGCCCAGCTTCAAGGGCGGATCTTCGTCGTTGCGATGGGCCCGCTGCACGTGCTTGGCGTGCTTGACGAGCTGCCGCTTCTTGTCTTTCCAATCGCCGTATTCCTCCAGCAACCGGCCGTCGCGCGTGAGCAGCTTCAAGTCGCCGACATGGTGGTAGCAGAGCCGCATGGGCAAGTGCGGCACCAGATCGTTGTCGTTCACGAAACGGTAGTTGGGCAGGCGATAGGCATCGTGGAAGATGCGGTTGCCGGCACGGGGAGAACCATAAGTATAGACGGCGCGGACCGGAAACCCTTCGTGGACCAGACGGTGTGAAACCAGCGTGGCCATGGCCCCGCCAAGGCTGTGGCCGGTAACCAGGATCGGCAGTCGGCGGTCCAAGTCGGTCAGCAGGGCGCGGACCGTAGGATAAACGGTTTCGGCGGCCCGGGCAAATCCAAAATGGATCAGCCCCGGAAAGATGTCGTGCCGGATCAGCGCCGCCTCGACGTCGGTGAGGGCGTTGCCAATCGAAGCGGTGCCGCGAAAGGCGACGATCGCCACGTCCCTCTGCGCGGCGACAAATCCATGGAATGCCTCGCACTGGAAGGTGCGGATCGAGTCCAGGGCAAGGGTCTCCGGCCAATTGCCTGGTCCACCGTAGGCTGCCAGGCTGCAATGGCAGAGGTAGTACGCGGTCTTCAAACTGAAACCGACTGCTCGGGAGTCACTGTCGATGACGACCACGGCAACTGCTCCTTCGGCTAACGTAGCAGGCACCGGGCACCGACGGGCACCGAGCGCAGCTTGGTCGGCTTGGTCGGTGTGCCGTCCGCGCGAGGAGATAGGCCACGGCAGGCGATCGGTAAGGCACGAACGGCTCTCACCGCTTGGCGGACGGCACAGGGCCTGTGCCTGCTACTTTTCCGGCCAAGTCTACCAATTTTCTCATGGCAGACCAAGGCCAACTGATTTGCCGAAAAAACTGCTCTTGTTCGAAATCGGCGGCCGCTCTATGATGCGGCTGAAATTGACCGAATTCGTCCAAGCGCATGACGCGTCTGCGCTCTCCGGGTATCGACCCGGCGCAGTGGCAACCCTTGATGGATCGAGGGCAATCAACCCGCATTGATCCACAGGAGTTCCAAGCGATGCTCTTCGCCGCGATGAACGACGTCCCCTGGCCAGGACCATGGATACCCGTGCAACCTCAGCCTGACCGTGAGCGCAAGAAACGAATTCTCACGGCCCTCGGTCTTCCGGGCAGCCGGAATTTGCGAGTCGACGCGGAGTCGCTGGCCCGCTATTACGATTACCTGGCCGCCCATCTTGAATTGCCGTTCATGGCCTGTTATCCCCCGCCGTCGACCCCCGCGCACTCGGCAGTCGACCGCTGTGAGGTGATCGAATTGCTCGATCCGCGGACCGACCTCTGCGACGAGTTCGACGGCATCTATTGCCAAACCCGCAGAGGCCGCTTCCTGGTCAACCTGCCGCTCGTCGAGTTGACCGTTCTGCCGCCTAACAAGAATCTCCAGTTGCTGGCCGATTATGAATATTGGTTCTGGCACTGGCGGGGTTAAATTGGTGTTCTGGACCGGGTCGTGTAACGCACGATGGACGGGGATATCCGCGCTCCACCCACCCTACGGTGTGGTAAGTAACCTCGACTATACACCGAGAAATCACCAGCAGAGGGGGTTGTGCGAGAAAATGCGGTCGCTACTGGAAGATGTTGCTTGATATTCTCCGCAGTAACAATTAGGATCGTCTATAGCGCCCGGTTTTGTTTTCCACATTCTCGGCCGTGGTTATCGGAGTCAGGTTCCTGCAGGAGTCAGATGTCATGTCTCGGAGTGTTTTCTTTTTGGTCGCCGGATGGATCCTTGTGTCGTCTGCACCGTTGGCAGCCCAAGACGTGGTCCTCGGTCAGATCTACGGCAATGGTGTTCATGCCTATTTCGCACAAGACTATTTGAAAGCGCATCAACTTTTTTCGTCCGCCATTGACGGGCATAGCCAGGATCCGCGTTGCTTTTATTTCCGCGGTCTGACCCTTCTGCGATTAGGCCGGCCGCAAGACGCGGAGTCGGATTTCCAGCGCGGCGCCAAGCTGGAAAGTGCCGCCGATTCGATCCGCGCCTATAACGTGGCCCGCTCCCTTGAGCGCGTGCAGGGCAGCGATCGCAACACGTTGGAACAGTACCGCCTGGAAGCCCGCATGGCGGTCTTGAAGAAGACGGAAGATGAACGCCGGGTGCGATATCAGGAAAACTCCAAAGCAGTGCGCGAATCCTTGCAGAAGTCGTCGGAGCCGGAGGCCAAGACGGTCGAATCCACGGGCGACGCAACCAAGTCGATTGAGGTTCCCGGCGATACAGGCAAGGCGCCCGCGGCCGAGACAGTGCCCGTGCCTGCGAATCCGTTTGGGGCGGGGGATGCAACGAAACCCGCCGATACGAAGAAGGAAGGCCCGGGCGCCAAGCCCGATGTTGCCAAGCCAGATATTGCGAAGCCGGACGAAGCTAAGCCCGAGATCGAGAAGCCCGATGCTGCTAAGCCCGACGTGACCAAGCCCGAGATCGAGAAGCCCGACGCAACCAAGCCTGATGCCACGAATCCGTTCGGCGATACTGGCACAGCGAAGCCCAAAGCCGAGAAACCCGATGCCGTCAAGCCTGATGCCACGAATCCGTTCGGCGATGGCGGCGCCGCGAAACCGCAAGCGGCCAAGCCTGATGCTGCCAAGCCGGATGCCGGTAATCCGTTCGGCGATACTGGCGCAGCGAAGCCGCAAGCGACCAAGCCGGCTGCCGGTAAACCCGATGCCGCCAAGCCTGACGCCAGCAATCCGTTCGGCGATGGCGGCGCCGCGAAACCGCAAGCGGCCAAGCCTGATGCTGCCAAACCCGACGCCGCCAAGCCTGACGCCGCCAAGCCTGACGCCAAGAAACCCGAGGCAAAGCCGGCCAGTGGTGACAATCCGTTCAGTGACGAACCGCCGGCAAAAGCGGATGCCAAGGCCGCCGAACCGGCCGCTACTCCCGCCGCCGAGAAAAAGCCGGCCAATGCGAAGAAGCCGGCGGACGACAAGAAACCGGCCGATGCCAAGAAACCTGCGGACGACAAGAAGCCGGCAGCCGACGAGAATCCCTTCGGCTAATCTCCCTTGCGGCTTTCCTCACCCCAGTCCGTGCTTGGCCAGCTTATCGCGGAAGGTCGAGGCCTTCATTCCCAGCGCGGCCGCGGCAGCCGTCTTATTGCCGGCCGCGGTCCGCAAGGCCCGTTCCAAGAGGTCGCGCTCGGTCTGGTCCATGGCGGCCTGGAAATCGCCGGCGATTTCTGCTTTGCCGCCCGCCGCGCCTTGTGCGGCCGGCGCGGCAATACCGGCCATTTCGTTTTCCAGCATCTCGACCGTGATATGACCGCTGCCAATTAAGTAGGCCCGCTCCAGGGCGTGGGTCAACTCGCGGACATTTCCGGGCCAATCGTGCTGTAAGAGCCGGTCGAGCGCCCCAGGCTCAACCTCGCAAAGGTCCTCGCCGGCAATCTCCTTCAACAGATGTTCGGCCAGCAGCGGCAGGTCTTCCATCCGCTCGCGCAAAGGCGGCACCACGATCCGCAGCACGTCGAGCCGATAGTACAGGTCCTGGCGAAACGTTCCTTCGCCGATCTTCTCCAGAAGGTTCCGCTTCGTTGAGGCAATCACCCGCACGTTGGCCTTGATGGGCGTCGTGCCGCCGACCCGCTCGTAAACCTTCTCCTCGATCGCCCGCAGAAGCTTCGATTGTTGCTCCAGCGGGATGTCGTCCACGTCGTCGAGATAGAGCGTGCCGTTTTCCGCCATTTCGAAGCGGCCCTTGCGGCGCTGCTCGGCCCCGGTGAACGAGCCTTTTTCGTGACCGTACAGTTCGCTCTCGATGAGGTTCTCCGGAAAGAGCGTGCAGCCGACCTTGACGTAAGGAGACTTGCGGCGGTGCGAAAGGCCGTGGATCGCCCGCGAGATCAGGTCTTTGCCGCAGCCGGTCTCGCCCAACAAGAGGACATTGGCCTCGGTCCGCGAACAAACCTCGATCATCTGCCGCACGCGGACCATGCCCGGCGAACGGCCGACGACCATCTGTTCCAGATTTGGCGGGCCCGCTTCGCCCGTCGCCTGCGCTTCGCCCGGCGGCCGGGTCGTGCGGTCCAAGCGGGCCAGGAGCGGGAAGAGATCCTCGTTGCGGAACGGCTTGGTCACGAAGTCGAAGGCCCCCAGGCGCATCGCCTCGACGGCCACGGGGATGCTGCCGTAGGCCGTCATCATGATCACGGCCATGTCAGCCATGCGGCCTTGTTTGATCCGTTTCAGCAGTTCGATGCCGTCCAGCCGCGGCATCTTCAGATCGCTGACCACGACGTCGAACTGCGCCGTTTGGAGTTGCTTCCAGGCGTCCTCGCCATCAGCCGCGGCAACCACTTCATGCCCCTCGGCCGACAAATCGTCGGCCAGCGTGATGCGTTTGATTTTCTCGTCGTCAACGATCAGAATTCGCATGGGCACGGCAGCTTGGGCAGTGATCCTATCAAGCACCTCATTCTAAACTGCCCGGCCGAAGTTGGGTAGATGACATGCTTTGGACACGGATAGTTCGCGGCAGGGGATTCTCACGCAAAGGCGCCAAGGCGCAAAGAAGAAGAGGCAAGAAAGGAAAATCAGGGTCGAGTCTGTGGCTGGGCCTTGACTTCCGGTGGCAGATCCCGCGTAGCGGCGCCCGCAGACTCGGAGTCCCGAAGTGGCGCCTGGAAGTTGACGACCTGGCTGCTCGCCGGCTCGCCGTCGAATCTTCGCGCAAATTCGACCTCGCCGCGGACCAGGCCGGCAATCGAGATCGTGGCATCGTCAATCGTCTGCCCGCCGTTGCGACCGTACCATCGGCCAAAGACGACTTGCCTGGCGACTACCGATCCCTGGCCTGTCCATTTTACTTCGTGCAACAGCGAGTCCGGCGGAGTGTTCGATGTCACGAGGATGACTGCGGCTTGTGCACGAGGCGCCAATACGCAACCGGCGGCCTCGATGGTGATTTCGCCGCAGGGATCGGGTAGATCGTTGCAACGGCAGTCCACGCAGCGCGTCGGCCTCGCGCAGCGTGACCTGCGAGAGGCTGACGCGAAGGGGTTCGTCGGCCGTCGGCGCATGAGTCAAGCGGATCATCGGGCCGGGTCCCAGGTGCAGCGAGTTCACGATTTCCAGAGCGAGGGCCCCATGCACGCGCGACTCGACGCCCACACCTACGCGGCGAAAGACGCAGTTCTTGATGCAGATTCGGCCCGCTGGCAAGGCAACGGCCGTCGGCCGCTGGGCGGAGGCCTGCTGCCAGACGATGGCTGCGCTCAATTCCGGGCTGCCATTTGCCGATTGAAAGGAGCAGCCCACGAATTCACACTCGGCGGCCAGCAAGCGGATTAGCGCCGGCAATGCCGTATCGCCGATCGTTCGCTGATCGGCACGCTCTTCGGGCACGAAATCGACGTTTTCGAACGATACCCGATCGGTTTCGACCGCGAGTCCTTCGCGTGGAACGACGATCCGGGCCCGTCCCCTTGCGCGGACCCGTTCGCCCGATTTCAATCGCAGTTCCTCGCCACGAACCGGCCGGTCGGTGGGCAGGCGAAGTTCGGGAGCAGGGAGGTCAATCGTGGCGGAATAGCCGGCCGGAGTGACTGCCGTGTCGACCATCGGTCGCGGAGAAAGCTTTCGCGGCGCCTTATCCTGCAACGTCGCAATGCTCCCCGACCCGCAACCCACAAGCGGGTGCCCCGAGTACGCCGCCTGCTCCCCGACCCGCAACCCGCAAGCCGGTACGCCAGGTGCCCCGCCTGCTCCCTGCGGTTTGTTTCGTGCGACCCACAGCGGCCAGGCCACGGCCAAGGCGGCCAGGAGAGCCAGAGCGGCGGCCGTGAGCCGATGAGGGCGCGCGGGCTGCTTCGCTGGAACCCGCTTCGATCGTAGCCAAGGAGCGCGAGGTCTTGCCGCGGCGACCAGGCATCGGGCGATGGCCTGGCAACCGTGGCGGCGCAAAGGGCCGAGCCGCTGGGCAAAATCGGCCATCGACCTGGGCCGGCGTTGCGGGTCTTTCTGCAAACAGTCGTTAATAGCCTCGACCAGCACGTCGGGAACATCGGCCGCCCACTGGTGCAGGTCGTCGACCGCAGCCGACTGGGCCGCACGCAAGCGGGTCAGTGTATCGCCGCCTCCCAGCGTCGGCCGGCCACAGAGAATATGCCACCACACACAGCCGCATGCGAAGAGATCGCTCGCCACGGTTGGCGCCGTGCCATCGGTGACCCGCTCAGGAGCAAGCGTGCTGCAAGCATCGGGAACCAGATCGTGGTACGATATACCCTCATGTGGGCGAATCGTGCCGCGCAGGCCCGGGTGAGGAATATGAACGTCGCCGTCCTTAGTGATCAGGACGTTCTGCACACGGATATCGCCGTGAATCAAGCCCGCCGATTCCAGGGCGACTAATTCGCCGAGCATCGCACGGGCAATTTCCAGAACCACCGCGGGCGGAAAGCGACCGTGATGAAGGACGAGATCGGCCAGCGAAGTTCCATCGAGCCAGGACGAGGCCGCCCAGTGGCGCGAGCCGTCCACGCCGGTCGCCGCGATCAACCCGGCCGAATGGGACAAGCCTTTTCCAATGGTGATCAGTTTTTCGAGGTTTGCCCGAAGTGCGTTCTGATCGTGGCTCGATGACGGAAAGACCGCTAAGCGGACGATTTCTCGCGTTTGCAGATCTTCCGCACGATAGAGGACTGAGTAGCCACATTCCTGGACAGGTTGACACACAACGTAGCGCGCCACCTTCAGTGCTTCACCCCGACCTGCATGGATTTCGGCTGCCTGAAAATGGGTGAGGATATGGGCCTGGCGGAGGGCGTCGATCCAGATAGACTCGAATCGCGGCAGGTTGCCGGCCATGCGATGAACGGTGGCCTCGACGCTCTCGAAGTCGCGGTCGGTTGCCAGTCCGAGTCGCCCTAGCAGGGCGGTAAGTTGAGCCGGCGGTGGTTCCCGCATTGCCCGATCCTTGAGGCGGAAAATCCCTCAAAGTCGGGGCGAAAGGATTTGAACCTTCGACTTCCTGGTCCCAAACCCGTTGGCGACGCTTCCGAACTCCCGACATTACAACGGTTTACGCCAACGCCTTCGCCGGTTTGCACCAGGGTTTGCACCAGCGAACCGGAAAACGACAACGCCGACACCCATTATGGTACTCTGGCCGGCACGCCGCCGCAAGGCTCGAATAGCGCCGACGCCGGGCACCAGGACGAATCCGAAAGAACCGAACGGGGTGACCGGCTCGACAATCTCGCCGCCGCTCTGCGCACTCTTCCCACCGGCCGACCGGGAACGGCTGGCCGTCCTTTTACAAACGGAGTTGCAATGAACAAAACTGAACAAAATCTGACAGTTTCGCCGCTTTCGCCGGTACAGGTGAAAGTGCTTGCCGAACTGCTCACCGGCAAAACGATTACCGACGCCGCAACGGCCGCCGGGGTGGCACGGGTGACGGTTCATGCCTGGCTGCGCGAAGACTTCGCCTTCCAAGCGGCATGGAACCGGGACCGGCAGGAACTTCGCCGGGAAAACTACGCTCGCCTTGAACGGCTCGCCGGCAAGGCCGTGGATTGTCTGGAAAAGGCGATCGACGGGGACGACGTGAAAGCCGCGCTGGAAATCGTCAAGGGCATGGGCATCCTCGCACCGGAAAAGCCGGGGAGTGACGACGCCAACGCGCTGGCCGCCGAAGCCAATGTGAAGGCCGCCGAATCGGAACACGCTATCAGGACGCGCGGCAGAATTGCGGACCTGATGGCAAACATCTAGAATAAGAGCGGGAAGGACGGCTAGCTACCGTCCAAGCGGCTTGGGCCGGCACGGCGGGTTATTCGCCTTTCACGCCGGCCGGCTCGGGCCGACCCGCACAATGAAAGGCGAGATCATGGAACTTCCATCCGAGTTGTCGGCTCTGCTGGCCGAAATCCCCAACTTGCCGGCTGCGCTGGCCGCATACCCCGACTTGTCGGCTGTGCTGGCCGAATACGCCTCAATTCTTGCGGACCTGGAGAACACCGAAGTCGGAAGGACGCTCGCCGAAAACAGGCGCGGCACCGACGCTCTGCGACACCTTTGGGCGATTCGCCATCCGAGCATTCCTTTCGGCCGGACGGTCCTATACAACTGGCTTGCCACTCTCGGCTACACCCGCACCGAGGCAAACCGCCTTAGCCTTGCCGAAGTTTGCAAGCTGCTTCAAGGAGTAATACCGCCGGCCGCCAACCCGAGCGAAGGCGAAGGGAACAGCGGGGCCGGTTCGGCGCCGGGGAAGCGGGCAACGGCGAAGCGGGGCCGGCGCTGCGATACCGACCCGCAAGCCGACAAGCGGATTGCTACCGCTTGGGCGACGCGCCGCTACCGAAAATACGAAGACCTTGGGCGCGAATTCAAGATGAACGGATACCAGGTGAAAGCGGCTCTTGACCGCTATCGGCACCGCGTAAAGTAGGATTTGTGGCTCACTTTGGAACGTTTTCAAGGAAACCTTCGAACACAAAACACGTTTTGCCGCTTTTCGGACCATCGACAACTTGCACCTTCGCATAATCGTTATCGCGTGCAAGCACTTTCACTCGCGTCCTAGCGGGCAACCACCAAAGGGCACCTTTGGCAAGCCCCTCAGAAATTGCGAGCGTCTCTTTTTGCGCCGCGAAACGAAATGCACGTTCGGCATGTTCTTCTGAATCGGCCACCAAGACGGAACCGTCCGGTTTAGAGAGGACACCAGAAACGAGCGCCTGACTAGGGACCGAAAGCGTGGTAACGTTGCGCGGTCTTGCAGTGCGTGACCCCGGATGACCAGGAGCCAGGGGCGGGGGATTCCTCGTCAAGTCGCCCGGGTTTGTTGTGTTGCTGCCGGGCTGAATTTTGTCCACTCGCTCGGCTTCCACGAAGCATGACTGGTCGGTCTTTGGACCATCTAGGATGCGCAATTCGAAGGTCATTATGCCCGACGAAATGACGCGGACATGAGTGCCGGAAGGCACAAGAAACAGCAAGCCAGCCGCGCCCATTTGTTCTACCCCTGCCGAATCGTTTGCAACAGAAAGGTGGGTGAACCGATCAAGGGCCGCTTCGGAAACGGCCAACGCAACATCACCGCCGTCAGGCAGAGAAACGGTAGTAATCTCCCCCGTGCCTGCACGGTGCGGCCGAACAGGAGGAGGAACGGATGGGCTGACAGGGGTTTCGGGAGAAACTTTGGAAACGGCGGGGTTGCTGCGGTCCCCCTCCGGCCGCTTCCGGCCGAAGATAACCCCAAGCACAACCAGCACAGCTACGACAACAAGGATTTTCTTGAACATCATTCGCCTTTCTGAATCGTGGTTTAGCGTTCGTACACTCCACCGCCATTTTTGCCCCCTGACGGCTCGCTGTCAATCTGCTCTATTCCAACGGCCGGGTGACATAGCGCGGGAAGAATTCGCGCCGGAAAACGTGTCAAGACCGGCTGATTTATTCCGGCGCAGAATTCTGCCGCTGACTTTCTCGGGCAAGACGTGGCTTTTCTGGCCTTCGCGCCGGAATGAATCAAGTCTGGAAATATGGTTTCCATTCCAGGGCTGATACTTCGGCCATGCGGCGGGCACTTCGCCGGCCGCGACTCGACTTGAGGTATCCGCTATGAACGCAACCCTTCTTTCGCCGGCCAACGCTTCGGCCAAACTCTTGGACGTGGCCGCCGTCGCCGAAATGCTCGGCTGTTCTCAACGGCACGTCTACCGCCTTTCGGATGCCGGCCGGATGCCGACACCCGTGAAGCTCGGGGCGCTTGTCCGCTGGAATCGCGCCGCCGTCGAATCGTGGATTGACGCCGGCTGTCCGTCCGTCCGGAACCTGAAAGGCGCTGGCCGATGACGGGCTTTCGTTTTCTCACCCAAGAAACCGCAACGCCGACGGGGATTGCCGCCGGCGCTGCTCTGTAACGGAGTACCTTTTCAATGACTCGCAAAAGTCTATCTGACATTCTACACCAGGGCGAACGCGAAAACCTCTCTCGGGCGTGGGGTGAAACCCAAGCGGCCGAAGACTTCGCGCCGCTGCCGCCGGGTGAATACACCTGCCATGTTGTCGCCGCCGACCCGTTCAACGCCAAGACGAAGGGCACACCGGGCGTCAAAATTGTCTTCAAACTGATTGAAGGCGATCACCAGGGCCGGCACGTCTACCATGATTGTTGGCTCACCCCCGCTGCTCTTGCACAAAGCAAGCGGGACTTATTGAAGCTCGGCATTGATCGGCTTGAACTTCTTGAGCGCGCCTTGCCGCCGGGTATCCGCTGCCGGGTGAAAGTGACGCTTCGCAAGGATGACGACGGCACGGAATACAACCGGGTGAAGCGGTTTGAAGTTGTCGGCATTGACGAACCGCCGACCGACGCCTTCGCGCCGCAACCGGACCCCGCCGGAAACGGAACGGGCACGACTCCACCGATTGTCACCACCGGCGCGGCCGATGATGATGACGACTCCTCCAAACCGCCGCAAGACGTGGCCGGGAGTGTCGCCGATGAAATCTGAATTTCGGTACGCCTTCCGAATTCTCGGGGGCTGCTACGAACCGCGTAGGCTCGTTGACGCTGCCGCCGCGCTCGCTGCCTACGCCGCTTGCGACGCGAAAGCCGAAGTGACCAAAGAAGCCTACTTCTCCGCTTTCCGGTTTGGTGACGATTTTCGGCAACGCGCCGACGCCTACGGCATTCTCGATACCGCCGGCTTCACCGGGCCGTGCTGGTCCCCGTGGTTATGGTGGGATCTCGACAGCGAAGAATTGCAGTATGCGCACAAAGACGCCGGGGCGCTCGCCACTTCCCTGGTGGAACGCTATGGCATGGACCCGGGCGCAATGTTGCTTTTCTTCTCAGGAAGCAAAGGCTTTCACCTGGGGCTGCTACCGCGCTTTGGTTGCCGTCGCCGTCGGCCGACTTCCACCGGACGGCGCGACGCTTCGCCGAACAGCTCGCGGAACTGGCCGCCGTGACGATTGACGCCGGGGTGTATGACAAAGTGCGGGCCTTCCGTGCCCCAAACTCTCGGCACGCGAAGACCGGCCTTCACAAGCGCCGGCTGACGTATGACGAACTGCTAGGGCCGCTGGCCGCTATCGTGGAACTCGCCAAGACGCCGGCACCGTTCGACGTGCCGAACGTGACGGGCACCAGCGAGGCCGCCGCCGCCGACTGGCAAGCCGCCGCCGACCTGGTGGCGAGAGAAGGCGAAGCGAAGGCCGTTCGACGCGCCGCCGGCAACGGCTCGCCGGCGCTGAACAGGGCGACCTCGTCAATTCATTGCGGACGGGGCAACCACTGGGGACCGGCACCGGCTCTTATTCTCTGCTGCCGCGAACCTTGCCGAGTTTCGTTGTCCGCTGCCGCTGGCCGTGGCGCTGTTGGAAGAACCGGGGCTTGACTCGGGGATGCCGCCGAAAGACGTTCGCCGGGGTATCGAGTGCGGGCTTGCCGCCGTCGGCTTCGCCTACATCGTCGACCGCTGACGCAACAGGATACACCAGGGCCGACGCAAGACGCCCCGGACGGCTCGACAGTCAAGGAACCGCCGCCGAGGCACCGCAAGCGAAGCCGGGGGCCTTGCCGTGGAACCCGAACCGGCACCGGCCGCTGATCTTCAAGCTGCTCTTGCTCGACTCTGGCGATCGACGCCGGCACCGAAGGCCGACCAGGGCCACCAGACCGCCGCCGCGCCGCAATCATCGGCGCTCGACGTGCGAAGCTCGCCGGCCGTGCTGCCGCCGGACCCGCCGCCGCTGACCGTTACCGGGGGCCGTCGGCTCGGGGACGCTCGACAAGCCTTGCCGCTGCGGCTCGAAAGAGTATGCCGACTTCCCTATCAGCGAAGGCCGGACCCGCCGGGACTGCCGCAAGTGCGGGCGCTTCGTCGGCTGGGGCAAGTGGTATGACCGGGGGGGCCGACGCCATGAACGAAAAGGCAAACTTCCAAACCGCCGCCGACTGTTTCGACGGCTGGCGCGATGACGTGCTGACCGGCTCGCCGCCGACGTTCTACCCGATAGCTTCGCCGGGGCGCTGGCACGAATCGAAATCGGGCCCGAGCTGGTGACGCTGTTTGGCGGGGCACCTGGGGCCGGCAAGACGGCTTTCACCATGCAAGCCGTGGTTGACGCCTTGCGGCTGACGCCGACGTTGAGGCGCTGGTTTGCAACGTCGAAATGCCGGCCGGGGTGCTACTCGACCGGCAGCTAGCCAGGCTTTCCGGGATCGACGGGGAAACGATTCGATACCGCCGCTTTGCCGACGAACACGCCGACCGGTTCGACCAGGGGATTCGGACCTTGGAAACCATCGCCGACCGGCTGGCCTTCGTCCGGCCGCCGTTCAATCTGGAAAACGTGGCCGCTTCGGCTGACGCCTTCCGCGCTCGACCTGCTGGTGCTTGGACTATATCCAGCGAATCCCGCCGCCGGGGCAACACGCCGACAACCGGGCTTCCGTCAATTCGACGATGGATTACCTTCGTCAGTTTGCCGACGCCGGGGTTGCCGTGCTGGTGCTTTCTTCCGTGGGCAGGACAAAGGACAACAAAGGCCGAACGTCCTATTCGGGCGACGGGTTGAACCTGGCTTCATTCCGCGAATCGTCGGAACTGGAATTCGGGGCCGACGATGCCTTTATCTTGTCCCTCGGAAGACGGCGGGGATTATGGCACAGTGACGGTTACGCTTCGGCACCTGAAGGCGCGGCACACGCAACCGAAAGACCTGGTGCTTGAATTCGACCGCCGAACGCAACGCTTCACAGAAATCGAGAATCCGAACGCATGGAATCCCGACGGCGGGCCGGCTCGGGGCAAGCTGCAAAGCGATTTGCACCGCCTATGGGATTCCACGCCGCCGGCCGACGCTGACGAAGGCGACCAGGGGGAGCGACGAATGACTTCCGAACCCCCGATTTTGAACGTAGGGCAGGAACCGCCGCCGATGCACCGGCTGAACGGCTCGACGACCGGCACGGCACCAGGACAACGGCAAGGCCGAAGGGAAAGCCGGCTCGACGCTCGACAGGCGACCGCTTCGCCGTGCTGAACGCCTTCGTTGACGCCGGCATGGTGAAATTATCTCGGGTGGAGATCGGTACTTGGCTGGTGCTTTACCGTGACACCAGGAACGGCACCGCTTGCACCAGCATGAAAAGCATTGCCACCCGAATAGGGTGCAGCAAACAGGCCGTGCAAAGGCGCGTCGCCAAGCTTCGGAAGGCCGGGCTGGTACTGCAAGTTTTCCGAGGTGGGCAGGACCGGGGAGCGTCAATTTACCGTGCATTGCCGACGCCTACCCCACAAAGACCCTAGACAACCGGGGTTGTATAGCCTATGCAACTTTCCGTGCAAAACCTATGCAACCGGGGTTGCACCTGTCCCATAAGGGACCATAACAGGGGTTCCCCCTTATGTGCTGCGCACGGGGAACCCTGACAGAAAGAAAAGCGCAGGCCGATTCCGGACACCGCTTGACGGAACCGCCGATAAGGAATAATATAGCACTATGACAAACCGAACGATAACCGACGTGCTACGGGCCGCAATCGAGAAAAGCGGGCTGACTCGATACCGAATTGCCAAGGCGACCGGCATTACCACCGGGAACCTTGGGCGCTTTATGCAAGGTGGCACGTCGCTACGGCTCGACAAGGCCGACCGGCTGGCCGCCTACTTGGGGCTTCGGCTGATGCCGGACCCCAACGCGAGGCCACCGACGCCGACGCCGGAAAACCTGGCACGGCCGACGCTGGCAATGCGAAAGGCGAAACGAAAGGCGAATTGACCGGCTCGACGCCGGGGAAAACGAAAGGCGAATCATGGGAAGCGTATTCAAGAAGACCGCAACCAAGCCGCTGCCGGCTGGTGCTAAGGTTATTGTTCGCAAGGGGCAACGGCTGGCCGAGTGGCTCGACGCGAAAGAGAAACGACGGACGGCACCCGTTACCGTCGGGAAGGACGGCACCGACCGTATCGTGATTACCGCTCGGACCTACACCGCGAAGTATCGGGACGGCTCGGGGATGGTGCAGGAAGTGGCGACCGGATGCCGCGACGAATCGGCCGCTCGCTCTCTGCTCACCGAATTGGAACGGCGGGCCGAGAAAGTGAAGGGCGGGATTCTGACGGCTGACGAATCGGCCGCAATCGACCAACAGGACCGGCCGCTTGCCGAACACTTTACCGCCTTCCTTGAACACCAGAAGGCAAAGGGCGTGACACGGAAGCAAATAGACGAAACCCGCCGCCGGTTTGAACGGGTTGCCGCTGACTGTGGCTTTCGCAAGCTGGCCGACTTGAACGGCACCGCCTTGGAACGCTGGCACGTCGCCAAGCAGGCCGAAGGCATGGGGGCGACAACCCGCAACGCTTACCGCGAAGCCTGCATTACGTTCGGCAACTGGTGCGTCAAGAATCGTCGGCTGTTGTCGAATCCCTTCGCCACCGTGCCGAAGGCCGACGCGAAAGCCGATCCCCGCCGCAAGCGCCGGGCGCTGACGGAAAGCGAACTGGTGAAGCTCTTGGACGTGGCACGCCGCCGGCCGCTGGCCGACGCAATGATGATTCGCCGGGGCAAGCGAAAAGGCGAAGGGGCCGCCGTCCTACGGGAAGACACCCGCCGCCGGCTGGAATGGCTCGGGCGCGAACGGGAACTGATTTACAAGACGCTGGTGCTTACCGGGCTTCGTAAGGGGGAACTGGCTTCGCTCACCGTGGGGCAACTGGTGCTTGACACCGAACCGGCTTTCCTGGTGCTTGACGCTGCCGACGAAAAGAACCGGGAAGGTAATTCGATACCGCTTCGGGCTGACCTGGCTGCCGACCTTCGGCAATGGCTGGCCGACAAGGCGAAGGCCGCACAGGATACCGCGCTGGCCGTGGCAACCGTGGCCTTTGACCGAAACCACCGGAAGCCGGGGAACCGGCACCAGGGCGACGCCGGGGGCCTTGCGGGGCACGTCCTACCGCTGCCGGCCGCCGTGCCGACGCTGCCGGCCGATAGCCTTATCTTCACCGTTCCGGCCGGGCTGGTGCGAATCCTTGACCGGGACTTGAAGCTTGCAGGGATTCCGAAACGGGACGAACGGGGCCGGACGGTTGACGTACACGCCATTCGCCACACCTTCGGCACCCTATTGAGTGCGAACGGGGTGACGCCGCGAACGGCACAGGCATGTATGCGACACTCGACTATCGACCTGACCATGAATGTCTACACCGATCCGAAGCTCTTGGACGTGGCCGGGGCCGTGGAATCCCTGCCGGCGCTGCCGCTGGGGGTAGGGCCGAAAGATAGGCAAGCTGACTCGGCACGAATCGCCGCAAGTGCAACGGGCACCGACAATTCGACGCCTTTCCGGTTTGCACCAGGGTTTGCACCAACCACCGGCAAACCGTGCATATCGGGGGCAACTCTGGACAAGACGACCGACAACAGGGGGGAAGGCAGGAAAGCCGGGGCGGTCGCCGCAAGTGCTTACCCAGTCAAGAGAAAAGACCCGCTGACAAGTGCTGTCAACGGGCCTTCAAGGTCGGGGCGAAAGGATTTGAACCTTCGACTTCCTGGTCCCAAACCAGGCGCGCTAGCCAGACTGCGCCACGCCCCGAAAGTATTATCATACGCTATCTTAGCGGAAAACTCGGCCGAAAGCAATCGCCGCCTGCGTAAAACAGGGGTCTCTTTGAAAGACCCGTAAACAACGAAATGGGTTCAGTGGGCCAAGACGGAATGAATTTCGTCCTAGGAAACCTACCCCGCCTTTCCCTTCCGCTCGCCGCGGCCGCCGTCGCAGATGTGCCGGCGGATCTGGTCGAATTCCTCGTGACTGCCGAAGGCAATCACCACCTTGCCACGCCCGCGGGCGTCGTGCGTGATTTTCACCCGTACTCCCAACGCGGTGCGGAACTCCTGCTCCAACGCGGCAACATGGTCTGAGGTGCGACGCGGCGGCTGGGCAACCGAGCCGTCACTTCCCACGACCCCGACCGGTCCGCCGTCGGCCGCTGCGATTGCCTCCTGCACCAGGGCCTCGATCTGCCGCACGTTCAGCCCTTCCTTCTGAATCCGCTCGCAAAAGGCCACTTGCTCGCGCTCCTCGCCCAATGGTAAAAGGGCCCGCGCGTGGCCAGGCGTGATCTTGCCGCGACGAAGGGCGTCCTGCACCGGGCTGGGCAGTTCCAATAAGCGAATCAGGTTCGCAATCGTGGAACGATCGAGCTTCAGCCGGCCGGCCAGCTCCTCCTGGGTGCCGCCGTACTGGTCCAGGTAACGCTGGAAGGAAGCGGCCTTCTCCAGGGCGTTGAGGTCCTTACGCTGCAGGTTTTCGACGATGGCCAACTCGGCCGTTTGGCGATCGTCGGCCGCGACGATCGTCACCGGCACCTCGCTCCAGCCTGCCAGGCGGGCGGCACGCAGGCGACGCTCGCCGGCGATAAGTTGATAGCCGCCTTCCCAAGGCCGAACGACCACGGGCTGTAGGAGCCCATGCGATGTGATACTGTCGGCCAGACGTTGCAGCTCGTCAGGATCGAAGTCCTGCCGGGGCTGGTGCGGATTGTGCTGGATAGTTTCGATCGGCAGTTTCAGCGGGCTGGCGGAATCGGTGCCAGTATTGTGAGACGGATTGCCAATCCGTCTTACCGGCTGCCCGGCCGTTGCGGCAGACGGGTCTTGCGCGGCCACCGGCGATTCATCCAGCGGTCGAATGGGAATTGTGGCCGGCCCCGCGCTGGGATCAGCCGGCGGCACCGAAAGCGGTTGCGATCCGGCCGGCGGCTGGCCGGGGGGGATGGCGCCGCTCCACCCGGGAAGTTGACCTAACAGTGCTTCGAGGCCGCGTCCGAGTCGACGTTCCTTAGTCACGATCCAATACCTCCATGCATAGTTCAACGTACGCCCGAGTGCCGCGCGAGCAGGGCGCGTAGTCGATCACCGTCAGCCCGTGGCTCGGGGCTTCCGAAACGGCCACGTCGCGCGGAATTACGGTTTGAAATACAATTTCTCCAAAAAAATCCCTTACTTCCTGGTCCACTTCCCGGGTCAGTTCCAGGCGGTGGTCGTACATCGTCAGCACGATGCCGCCGAAGCGCAAGGCGTGGCCGGCCTGCTGCATGATCTGCCCGATCGTGGCGATCATCTGCGTCAGGCCTTCCATAGCGAAGAACTCACACTGGATCGGCATCAGCACTTCGTCGGAACTGGCCAGGGCCGTCTTGGTCAGCGGTCCCAGCGACGGTGGGCAGTCGATCAGGATGTAGTCATAGGTGCTGAATCCGCGGGTCAGGTGCTCGCGAAGCCGGGCAGCGTGAGCCGCGTCGTCCTTGGTCAAGGTCTCTACGTCGCGAAACGTCCGGCTGCCGGGAAGCAGGTCGAGTCCAGGAATGTCGGTCGCCGCCACGCCCTGGCGGATGGGCGTGCCCGACACCAGTGGATGGCTGGTGACCGGTTGCCGGCCGAGCCCGGTAGTGGCGTTGCACTGAGGGTCAAGATCGACCAACAGGGTCTGGCAACCCGCCTTGGCCAGCGCGCCGGCCAGGTTCAGGGCGGTGGTTGTCTTGCCCACGCCGCCTTTCTGGTTTGCCACACACAGGGACCGACCCATCACGCCTCCATGCGCTTTGGCCGTTTATTTACTCACCACGCTCCGCGTGATGGAACTGCGTTACGCGGAGCGTGATGAATACGTAGGACAGCCGCGCAGATTGTAACCATGGATCGGACTGCCAGGAAATGGCAATTTGGTGGCCGAATAACCCAGCCGCGCCTTACGTTTCACGTGAAACACCCAGTTTCAGCATCCGGAAAACTTCCCCCAGGCACGTTTCACGTGAAACACGGAACAAGAAAAGTAGACAGGCACACTCCGTGTGCCGTCCGCCAGTACGTCCGGCTTCTGAAAAACATGCGGCTGGAGCCGTAGGGCAAACGGCACACCGACCATGCTGCTCACGGTGCCCGGTGCCTGCTACTTTATTCTATTCCAGTGGGTTGATTGCCAGCCCGCTGAGTAGCTTGGGATAGAAATAGGTGCTCTTGGCCGGCATGCGTTCGCCAGTGAGACTGATCGTGCGGATATGTTGGACGGTGGCGGGCATTACGAGCGCCGCCAAGGGGAACTCGCCCGTCTCCAGGCCATTGACCACCTCCTGGACCAAGTGGACGTAACGGGGCTTGGGCAGATCTTTGCCGTCCAACAGATCTTCGATCAGAAGCCGATGGAGGATCGCCACTCCAAGTTCCTGCCAGGGGGCAGTGTGCTCTTTGGCCACTTCGGCCATGCGGCTGCGGCCGGCCTCGCTCAGATCGGCCAACACCCAGCGCCGGTCCTTCTGCGCAAACAGGCCGATCGTGCCCTGTTTGCCGCCCGTTTCGATATCCTCCCAAACGGCGGGCGCCTGGTCCGGTCCCTGACCAGCCCGGCGGATCGTAAAATAGGGCGATAACCGGGCGGCCAACTCATCGCTGGTCATCGGCGGGGCACCCGGTACTCCGGGTCGCCCGCGGAAGAGCCGGTGTGTGGGCATGACGATCAGCCCCGGATCCTCCATTCCCACGAACATCATCAGCACGAAGTTGGCCGGATGTTCTTTGCTGAGGAAGCCCGATTCGTAGATATGGCGTCGATACTCGCAAGCAGTTTCGTAGCGGTGGTGGCCGTCGGCGATGAAAATCGGCTTGGGCCCGACCACGGCGGCCACCGCGGCAATGGTGCGAATGTCGGTCACGGCCCACACCTTGTTCACTACGCCCAGATGATCCGTCGCCACGACCGGCGTCAGGCGGCTGATTGCCTCGTCCAGGATTGCCTGGGCCTCATTGGCCGGATCGGGGTAGAGGCCGAAGATCTGGCTCAGGTTGGCTTTCGTCGTGGTCATGAGCATCAGCCGGTCGATCTTGGGACCTGGCAGGGTCTCTTCGTGCGGAAAGACTTGCCCCTCGCCAAACGGCGACAGCCGCAACCGAGCCATGAAACCGCGGCGATTGCAGGTCACGTCCTCGGCGGTGAACTCCTGGTGATAGACGTAGATCGCCGGATCAGGATCCGTGTAAAGCACGCCTTCCGATTGCCAGTCCTTGTAGAACCGCTTGGCCCGGGTGTAGCGGTTGTTGGCCTCGTCGTCGTCACCCGGCTCGATCTTGTTGAGGATCAGGCGGATGACGTTATAGGGGCTCTTCCGGTAGAGCTCGTCCTGCAGCTCGGGGCCGATCACGTCATACGGCGGTGCGACCACGTCGCCGAGCGAGCCGACTTGGCCAAGGTTGTAACGAACGGCACGAAAGGCTTGAATCTCAGGCATTGCGGTTCCGTGATGGAAAAAGGACGTGTGGGGATGCTGAAAGTGTCTGCATGACTGCGCGACATGTCAAGCCCTCTCGGCAAGTAGGTCCTTTCTGCCGGAAAGGACTATTATGCGATGTTCCGCCGAAGCCATCCCAGTTCTTCACGCGGCCGAAAACACATTAGTCCCTCTCGGCAAGAGGGACCTACTTGCAATTTTGACTATAATCCAGCTATGAAAAATCAGTATACAACCTCCGCAGCCCTGGAAAACGTCCGCCATATAGTAGCGCAGTGCCGAGAGAACTGCCGGCGCATCACCGAGACGAGGGCTGCGCGGCCGATTCGTTCCGTGGGGATTGTCGGTGCGGGGATCATGGGCACGGCAATAGCGATCGAGCACGCTGTACATGGAATCCCGGTCGTTCTGATGGACAGGGACCCGATGGCCCTGCGACTCGCCGCGGCTACGGCGGAAGTTGAGTTGGCAGCGGCCCAAGGGTGTTGGGGGCGCGTCTTGCTGCGGCAACCCATCGCCTACACCCTGGACGACGCCGACCTTGGCGACTGTGACCTCGTGCTGGAGTCGATCGTCGAGAAGCGGCCGGCGAAGCAGGCCCTGTTCGCCCAGATCAAACAGAACCTGGCTGATCGCACGATTCTGGCCACGAACACCAGTACGATTCCAATTGCGAGGCTGACCGCGAGCGTGGCCGCGCCCGGCCGCTTTTGCGGCCTGCACTTTTGCCATCCCGTCCGCCGGCGTCCGTTGGTCGAGGTGATTCCCGGTCCGGCAACAAGCCCCGAAACCGTGGCGGCGGTCGTTGCCCATGCCAGCTCGTTAGGAAAGTTGCCCTTGGTCGTAGCCGATGGCCCCGGTTTTGTCGTGAATCGTCTGCTGCTGACTTATCTTAACGAGGCCCTGGCAATGGTCATTGCAGGAGTGCCGATTCAGCAAATCGATACCGCCATGGTCAAGTTTGGCATGCCGCTTGGACCGCTAGAACTTCTTGACGAGATCGGCCTAGACACCGCTCTACAGAGCGGGATCGTGCTAGCAGAGGTCTTCGGCGAGCGGTCGACTGGGAGCGAGTTATTACTGCGGCTCGTAAAGGCTGGGCAATACGGAACGAAGGCCGGGGCCGGTTTTTATTGCTATCCTGAAAAAACGGAAAACCCCTCTATTGGTAGAATCGCCATTGAGTTTCAGGCTTCAAGCGAGTCCGATAGTGAAACACAGGTAGCTAAGCCTGCCACGATCGTCGAACGGTTGTTGCGGCCGATGAGCGCCGAGGGAGGCAGGATTCTTGCCGAAAAAAAGGTTGTGGCACCCTGGCAAATCGATCTGGCAATGATTTTTGGGCTGGGTTTTCCCCTCTGGCGAGGTGGACTGCTGTGGCCCGAATTATTCCCGGCGTATTTCCTTTTTGAACGCGCTTCCCATTTGCGATAAATTGCAGTATGCTGGCCAGAGAGGGCAAGCGGGGCGCAGAAGAGGCAACTCGCCTCGCGGTTTACCGGAGCGAACGTGGAAGGTGGATCAAATGTTCCAACACAGTGACAATTGGAATTGGTGCCGGGGTTCTCAAATCAGGCCGAAACAGCGAAGTCGGCCGAAGCGGCGTGCGGCGGGGTTTACGCTCGTCGAGTTACTGGTGGTGATCACGATTATCGGCATCCTGATCGGTCTCACGATGCCGGCGATCATGTCGGCGATTGAAAGCGCACGTCGGACTTCGTGCGCGAACAACATCCGCAATATTGCCCAGGCCGCCAATCAGTACGAAACAACCATGAGGCAATATCCATTGAACTGGGGAGTGGTACCCTCGGCCAAAGCGGGCACTCCGACCCAAAGCGGCATTCCAACCGGTAGCACCACCGCCAACGGTCCGGCTGCGCAGGGTGTCAGTTGGATGACGTCGTTGTTGCCGAACCTCGACCAGGGTCCGCTCTATAACCAGGTGATGCTCGGTCAGGACTTGGGATACTGTCCCAATGACAATTCCGGCTACAACAACTTCCAAGTCCTGCAAACGCCGGTCCCGACCTTTCTCTGTCCATCGGACACGCAGCGCGGCACCATCGGCAACCAGATGTTCGGCAGCGGTTCGATTGCCGCCACGACGAATTACAAAGCCTGTGCCGGAAGCAACTGGGGGACATCATACCCAGGTACGCCCAACCCTAATGTTTGGCCGGTGGGACGGAACAGCGGCAGTCCGGACGGTTTGGATCACGGCAACGGCGTTATCTGCCGCGGCGGCGGAACGACCAACAATCCCGGCACCGCGATGGGCGCCCCGATTTTGACGGCCAACATGGATATTCGCGACGGAGCCAGCAAGACTTTTCTCGTTGGCGAGGCCGTGCCTGCATGGTGCGGGTGGTCGGCCTGGTTCTGGTTCGACGGTTCGACGGCAACATGCGGCGTTCCGCTGAACTATACCGTCCCCGGAGTTGCGCTGCAAAACAACTCTCAAGATTGGCAAGACACCTATAGCTTCATGAGCCGGCATGTGGCCGGCGCGAACTTCGCCGCCTGCGATGGCAGCGTACACTATGTTCCCAACATAATCGACATGCAGGTCTACCAGGCGTTGGCAACCATCGACGGCAATGAAGCGATCACGGCCGACGGCTCAACGGTGGCTTGGCCATAGTAGGTTCTTTCCATTCGCATGGCCAAGTTTGCCGTAATTCTGCCCGCTGCCGGACGCAGCAGTCGCTTCAAGGACGACTACTATAAGAAGCCGTTCGTACCGCTGGCGGGCCGGGCCGTCTGGCTGTATTCCGCGGAACGCTTCCTGCAGCGGAGCGACGTGGTACAGGTGCTGGTCGTAATCGCAGCGGAGGACCGCGAGGACTTCAACTTCAAGTTCGGCTCCAACGTGGCCATTCTCGGCATCGACGTCGTGCCGGGCGGCGCCGAACGCTTCGATTCCGTGGCCGCCGCCTTGGCTCGCGTGAAACCCGAGGCGGATTTCGTCTGCATCCATGACGCCGCGCGGCCCTGCCTTGCCGATGCCTGGATCGACGAAGTCTTCCGCGCGGCCGAAAAGACCGGGGCGGCAATCCTTGCCGTCCCCGTCGCCAACACCTTGAAGCGCGTGGGCCGCGATCGTAAGATCGAAGAGACCGTTGCCCGCGATGGCCTCTGGGAAGCCCAGACGCCGCAGGTCTTTCGCCGCCAGTTGCTCCTAGATGCCTACGCGCGGCGGGGCGACTTTTCCGTCACCGATGACGCGCAGGTCGTCGAGCGGATCGGTCATCCGGTAACGGTCGTCCCCGGTTCGCCCGTCAACATCAAGATCACGACCAAGGAGGATCTGCGACTGGCCGAACACGCCATGAGGGCCCTGCCCAAGCCGAAGTTGCTCGGCCCGGCACATCCGTTCGCCGGTGACGATATGTGGCGGTAACGGAAGGATGAGGGATGAAGGATAAGGGATAAGAGATGAGAGATGAGCGTTATCTAATCTTTCATCCCTCATCCTTTATCCCTCACCCTTCATCCTTCATCCTTCATCCTTTGTCCCCCCATGCCTGACATTTTCGCTGAACTCCGCTGGCGCGAACTGATCCACCAGACCACCGACGACGCCAATCTCCAGGCGTGGCTCCAGGAGAAGCGACGTACGATTTACGTCGGCTTCGACCCCACCTCCGACAGCATGCACGTGGGAAATCTCGTGGCCGTCATGCTCTTCCGCCGTTTCCAGCAGGCCGGGCATCGGCCGTTGGCCCTGGTGGGCGGGGCGACGGGCATGATCGGCGACCCCAGCGGCAAGAGCGAAGAGCGTAACCTCTTGAACGTCGAGGTCCTCCGCGCCAATGTTGCCAGCATGGAAAAGCAGTTGCGGCGGTTCCTCAATTTCGACTGCGGTCCGACCGCGGCCCTGCTGGTCAACAACTACGATTGGATGGGCCGCTTCGGCTACCTCGAATTCTTGCGCGACATCGGCAAGCATTTTCCCGTCAATGTCATGCTGGCCAAAGATTCGGTCAAGGCGCGGCTGGAACGGACCGACTCCGGCCTGAGTTATACCGAGTTCAGCTACATGCTGCTCCAGGCCTACGATTTCGTCTACCTCAACGAACATTACGGCTGCGAGTTGCAGGCCGGCGGGAGCGACCAGTGGGGCAACATCACGGCCGGAATCGACCTGCGCCCGGCGCATCCGCGGCGTGCAGCTCCACGGCATCACGTGTCCGCTGTTGACGAAGGCCGACGGCACGAAGATGGGCAAGACCGAGTCCGGCGCCCTCTGGCTCTCGGCCGAAAAGACCAGCCCCTACAAGTTCTATCAATATTGGTACAACACCCAGGACGCCGACGTCGGCAAATGCCTGCGATACTTCAGCGATCTTGGCCAAGGCGGAGATCGAGCAGTTGGAGAACCAGCATGCCGCCAATCCCGGGCAGCGGGCGGCGCAAAAGCGACTGGCCGCCGATCTCACCCGCCTGGTCCACGGCGACGAGGGTCTGGCCGCGGCTCTGAAGGCGTCGGAAATCTTGTTCGGCGCGGAAATCGATCGATTATCGGATACGCAACTTGCGGAGGTTTTTGCCGACGTTCCCAGCAAGGAATTGCCTCGTTCTTTGCTGGAGAGCACGGGAATTGCCGTCATCGACGCCCTGTTCGAGGTCGGCCTGGCCAAAAGCAAGGGCGACGCCCGCCGCGCGATCGGCGAGGGCGGCGGTTATGTCAACAATCGCCGCGTGGAAAGCGTCGATACGCGGCTGACGTCCGCCGACCTGGCCAGCGAATCGATCATCATCGTGCGCAAGGGCAAAAAGAACTATGGCTTGCTGCGGTTCGTAGGATAAAGGTAGCAGGCACCGGGCACCTTGCGCAGCATGGTCGGTGTGCCTGCTACCTTAAGTTGCGAGGACTTGCATGCGGAAAAGAGTTCGATTTACGTTGATCGCTGTCGTTGTTCTGGGCGTCTTGGGGGCGGCGATCTATGCCGTCTATCGCGCATCGCAGCAGGTGCCCGAGTTCTATGGTAAAGCACTTTCCATCCCTGTCGAGGCACAGGAGAAGGAAAGCGATCTCCTCTTGACGCAGATCACGACGCTGCATAACGAATTGCAAGACAAGGGACCGTGGCAGCAGGTTTTCAAGGCACGAACCATCAACGGTTGGCTGGCCGTCGACCTGCCGCGGAACCATCCCACGCTGCTGCCCAAAGGGATGCGCGATCCCCGCGTGCATATCGGCCCGCAGGGCATCACGCTGGCCTGCCAGGTCGATCGCGGGGGATTCCACGGTGTCGTTTCGCTTCAGATCAGCGCCTTTGTCGAGTCGGATGACGTCGTGGGACTACGCATTCACAAGGCCCGCTTGGGAGCGATTCCCTGGTCGTTCCGGATCGTGCTGGACAAGATTACCGACGCTGCCCAAAAATCCAGCGTCGATCTCCGTTGGCGTCAGGCCGATGGCGACCCGGTGGCATTGATCAAGATCCCGTCGGCCCAGGGCAAGCGGAAGCAGATTATCCATATCGGGACAATTCGCTTGGAAGAGGGGGAGTTGGTCGTCGCCGGCACGACGGAAATGGCAAAGTAGTTTGCTACCGTTCCCTCTTCCATTCGAACCACCATTGATCGAGCGACTCTGCCTGCCGCCGCAATCCGACCATCCCGCTGAGTTTGGCTCCCGCGAGTTCGACAAGGATCTCGTCATCGGTCCACAGTTCGACCGAATAGGTTCCTTGGTCCCAGCGCGTTACCGTGCCGCGGCTGCCGGAAATTGGACCTTCGTAGTCGAGGTAAAGCGGGCGATGGTCGATTAGGGCCTCGCAAGAGATTTCGAGCCCAGCCTCGGGCAGGCGTGGCAGGGCCCAGGTCTTCAGCGTATCGCCTTCTTCCAGGAAGAAGTCGTAGTGCAAACCGCGAGGACTGTCGTGGATCAACAAGGCAAATCGCGGCATCATTCTTTCCATGCAATCAGCGGGGGGGAAACCACGAAACACACGAAAGAAGACAAAGAAAATGAAACAAAGAGCTGTAAATAACGGTGCGTCGGTACTCGACCTTGCTTTCCCCTGTATTCCTTTTCGTGTGTTTCGTGGTTTCTCTCTTGTGTTCCTCCGAGTTACTCTTCGCCGCCGAACAGTTCGATCAAGCGGGGAACGATGCGGGCGGCGGCCCGGGCGCGATGGCTGAGATGGGCCTTGACCAGAGGACTCAGTTCGCCGAAAGTGCGATGGTATTCAACGATCTCGAAGAGAGGATCGTAGCCGAAACCGCTACTGCCGCTGGAGGCGAAGAGGATCCGGCCGCGGCAGGAGGCCGCACTTTCGCCGCGGACCGCGCCGCTGGGGTCGGCAACGCATATATGACAGACGAACCGTGCGCCGCGCTTCTCCAGCGGCACGTCGCGCAAGATTTCCAGCAACTTTTGATTGTTGCTGGTGTCCGTCGCTCCGGGACCGCTGTAACGGGCGGAAAACACCCCCGGCGCTCCATCCAAGGCATCGACCATCAGGCCGCTGTCGTCGGCCAGGACCCACTGGCCCAGGTGCCGGGCCTGCTCGGTCGCCTTCAGCGCCGCGTTGGCGGCGAACGTGTCGCCGTCTTCCACCACGTCCAGGGCTTGTGGATAGTCGGCCAGCGTGCGAAGTTCCACGCCGACACGGGCCAGCAATCGGCCAAGTTCTTGGCCTTTCTTGCGGTTACTGGTGCCTAGAACCAGGAGATGAAGCATGTTTCTACAACAATCCGCCAAGATATCAAGTAGGTCCTCTTGCCGAGAGGGACTATTGTGCGTCAACTTGCTCGAAAACTCCGGGCTTTTCACCCAGTCGTCGCACATTAGTCCCTTCCGGCAGAAGGGACCTACTGCCCGGCCGTTTCCAGCCGCTGTGTCAACTGGCGGCTGATCGATCGCTTGGGCACTTCCACTGGGATCGGCAGGGCATCGAAGAAGATGCCCACCAGCGATTTCGGCTCGATCGCCCCCGGTGCACCGGGAACACCGACTGTCTTGGCCCGAAAAACTTCAATGATTCGATTCACCTGTGGATTGTTGACTACGATTCCGTCCGGGCTTGGGGTGCCGACTTCGTCGAAGTGGCCCACCGTGACCTGACTGTAGTTGCGATCGTGGAATTCGTAGGCCTCCCAGCCCTTGACGCGCAAGGCTTCGGTCAACTCGTGGGCTTTCTCGGCGGCCGTAGCCAAAGTCTGCTTGGTCGATTCCGGCCCGGCCTTGGCGCCGGATTCAATGGCGCGGATCTCGCTCTGATTCAAAATGACTTCGCCGCTGAAGCGTGCGACTTGCACCGAATATTTTCCGGGGCAATCCAAGAGGCTGTACTTGACATCCTTGTTGATCTTCAAGACCAGTTCGTCCACGCCTCCCTTGGGAGCGAAGTAATCGTCGGGCAGCAGCGGATTGCGGGTGATGAAGGCGTGGGCCAACGGTCCGGTCTGCTTGCGGCCCTCCACGAACTGGGGCAAGTTCCGGACACCGGCCTGAAGCGACCGCCAAACGGCGAGGCTCCGCGATTGCGAATCCTCCTGGGTGGCATGGAGGCATTGGGGATCGGCCGCCTTCAGTTTTTGCAGGGCCCGCTGGGCGCCCGGATCGTCGATCGCCGGAAAATTACCCACGACCACGGCGATTTCCTCGATCGCCCCGTCGCGGCAGGCCTTGGGATTTACCGTGACCATCTGGTACTGACGGTGATGGGGCGAGGCCCGCAACGGATCCACGTTGCCGTTGGGATCGTCCAGTTCGAATTTATGGAGATAGACGAAGGCCTCCAGGCGATACCGCTTGCGAATTTCCAGCGCCAGGTCATGCGCCTGCTTCTGGCGTTCTCGCCATTGAAACTGCAGGCCATGATGATCCACGGCCCATGCTCTTCCTTGAGCGTGTAGGGCTTGGCCGGATCGGCCTCCACGCGGCTGGTGAAAAGCAAGTCGTTGAACCAGGGGGTATCGGCCCGGGAGATCGCCGTCGCCTTGATGCCCAGCACCAGGCAGAGAGCCACAATCCGGAATGCCCATTTTCCGATCATCGCCAACTCCATTCGAACCTACCTGCGCCACGAAGGAAAAGTGCTTCCATACACTCTTCCGTGGCAAGCAAGGAATTCCGGCGGAGTGTAACAAATTGATCAGCGGGAGACCAGAGCGAAAATCAATGTCGTACGTCAGGCCGACCACGTACCCATCGTCGGCCTGACGTCCTCAATCTTCCACCGGTTCAATCGAGGCCGACATCGATCCTTGGCAATTGGCGATTAACATGTCCTTGCCGTAAGCGTGAATTTGATCGCGCTTCAACTCGGCGTGCTCCATGGTGGTGGTCAGAACGATCACGCGCCCTTGAGTGTCGACTTCCTGGGCCATCTGATAGCCTTTTTCCAACGGGTAGGCAAAGAGTTCCAGAAGCATGGTAATGACATAGGCATAGGTGTGGTCGTCGTCGTTCCAGAGGACCACGTTATAGCGCGGCTGCTTCTTCGGTTTGCGTTTCTCGCGCTTCCGGCGTTCGGGAAGGACCGTCTCGGTCGGCTGTTCGGCAACTGCGGCAGCGGCATGGTCGGTCATCTTTTCCTCGGACAACGTAATTCCAAGTGCGACGAGTAGGCGAAGAGAGGCTTAGAAGTTGCCCTTGCTGGCGCTTCGCGTTAGTATGGTGCTTTCTGTGCCATTATATTGGTAATCGACTTTCCGGAACAGGTTTTGTTGAAAGGTTCATGCATGCCCGCCCTCGACCAGTATTTGACGGCCCACGCAGCGCAATTTGAGGCCGAACTGTGCGATTTCCTGCGAATTCCCAGCATCAGTGCTGATCCATCCCACAAGGAGGACATCAACAAGGCATCCCGATGGGTGGATGCTAAACTTCGAAAGATGGGGTTCTCGTCCGAAATTATCCCCACCACTGGTCATCCTCTGGTTTATGCGGAATCGCCCGAGATGCCGGGAGCCCCGACCGTTCTGGTCTATGGGCATTACGATGTGCAGCCGGTCGACCCGCTGGAGTTATGGGTCAGTCCGCCGTTCGAGCCGACTGAGCGCGATGGCAATCTTTTTGCCCGCGGCGCCACCGACGACAAGGGGCAGGTGCTCACGCACATTGAGAGCGCCCAGGCGTGGCTGAACGTTCATGGCCGCCTGCCGCTGCGGCTGAAGTTCCTGATCGAAGGCGAAGAGGAAGTCGGCAGCCGGGGGGTGGAAGCGTATATCGCCGCGAACGCTTCCCGCTTGGCGTGCGACTGCGTGGTCATCAGCGACGGCGGCAAGTTCAGCCGGGACATTCCTGCCATTACCTATGGCCTGCGGGGACTCGCCTACTATGAGATCCGCGTGACGGGGCCCAATCGCGACTTGCACTCGGGGTCTTTCGGCGGTTCGGTGACGAATCCGGCGACGACGGTGGCGCGAATCCTTGCCGCGATGGTCGATCGCCGTGGCAAGGTCCTGATCCCCGGCTTTTACGACGACGTGCTGCCGCTGACCGAGCGCGAGCGGCACGAGTTTGCCGCGTTGCCCTTTGACGAGGCCGAATATTTTGCCGAAATCGGCGTCGATGGGGCGATGGGCGAGGAGGGCTATACGGCCCTGGAGCGTCGCTGGGCGCGGCCGACCTACGACGTCTGCGGCTTATGGGGCGGCTACCAGGGCGAAGGGGCCAAGACGGTCTTACCCGCCAAGGCCGGCGCCAAGTTCAGCTTTCGCCTGGTCCCAAATCAGTCGCCCGAGAAGATCACCGCCGCGCTGCGGCGTTGGCTGCCCGAGATTACGCCGCCCGGCGTCAAGGTCGAACTGCTGGACCACCACGGCGCGCCGGGCGTGATGGTGCCCTTGGAAAGCCGCTACGTGGCAGCAGCCGCGCGGGCGCTCGAGCAGGCCTTCGGCCGCGCGCCGGTCTATACGCGTGAAGGCGGTTCGATCCCCATCGTTACCAAGTTCCACGAGGCCCTGCACGCCGACGTCTTGCTCTTGGGCTGGGGCCAGGACGACGACAACGCCCACAGTCCCAACGAGAAGTTCTCCTTGGTCGATTATCATCGCGGCATCAAGGCCAGCGCGGTTGTGGGAAGAATTGGGGAAATTCCATGACGATGTTGATTGAAAATCCTCGGCTTGAGGAAGAACTGAAAGCGCAGCGGAATGCGTGGGGCGCCGACCAACACGACGAAGTTTGGGAAGGCGTCTATTTCATGCCTCCCATGGCGAGCGACGATCATCAGGACTGGGTTTTCGAATTTGCGTATGTTTTGGGGGCGGCCATTTCCAAACGCGGCCTCGGCAAAGTCCGACCTGGCGTGAATCTTGCGGCATCCGCGGAAGACTGGGAACACGACTATCGCGTGCCGGACGTCGTAGTCTTCCTGGCCGGCACGGCCGCTGGGAATTACAACGCGTTTTGGACCGGGGCGGCGGATTTCGTCGTCGAGATCACCAGTCCGCGCGATCGCACTTACGAAAAGATACCGTTCTATTCGCGGATCGGAGTGCGCGAGCTGCTGATTCTCAATCGCCAGACCTGGTCGCTCGAGATGTATCGGCATCTGGGCGGAGGCCTGCAAAAGGTCGGCGAATCGACGCTTGAGCGAGCGGAGGTTCTTTCCAGCGAAAAGCTGCCACTGGAATTCCGGTTGATATCAGGCCAAGAGCGGCCGCAGGTCGAGGTCCGGCACAAGACCACGGGCGAGCGATGGGTGGTGTGAACGGTCGATTCCTGCTATAATGCGACCTTCTCCCGCTCCGAGATTTCCTGGCCTTCCTTCCCGACAATCATGCTCGACCGCAAATTCATCGTCGATAACGTCGAACTCGTCAAGCAGAACTGCAGGAACCGCAACGCCACGGCCGATGTCGATCGGTTCGTCGCCCTCGAAACAGAGCGGAGGACGCTGCAAACGCGGTTGGACGAGGCCAATCGCAAGGCCAACGAGACGGCCCGTTCGATCGGCAAGGCCCCGCCCGAGCAGCGCGAGGCGCTGAAAGAAGAGGGCCGCCGCATCCGCGACGAGGCCGCCGCGCTCCAGGAGAAGCTCGACCAGATCGCCACCGAATCGGATACGATCGTGCGGGCGATTCCCAATCTCTCGCACCCGGCAGCCCCAGTGGGAGTCGACGACAAGGCGAACCTGGAACTCTTTCGTGGCAAGACGCCCATTCCGCAATTCGATTTCAAGCCGCTGGATCACGTCGAGTTGGCGGAGAAACTCGATTTGATCGATTTCGAAGGCGGGGCCCGCGTGGCTGGGCACGGATTCTACTTCCTCAAGAACGACGTCGTGCTGCTGGAACTGGCCTTGCAGCGCTATGCCTTGGACGTGCTGCTCAAGGAAGGCTTCACGCCCCTGACCACGCCCGACCTGGCCCGCAACGAGGTGCTCCAGGGCATCGGCTTCATTCCCCGCGGGCCGGAAACGCAGATCTATAGCATCGAAGGCAGCGATCTGAGCCTGGTGGCGACGGCCGAGATTACGCTCGGCGGGCTATTCTCCGGCCAGACGGTCGATGCCGAAGACCTGCCCTTGAAGCTCTGCGGCATGAGCCATTGCTTCCGCACGGAAGCCGGGGCCGCGGGCCGCGCCTCGCGCGGGCTGTACCGCGTCCACCAGTTCACCAAGGTCGAGATGTTCGCCTACACGCTTCCCGGCGAGAGCGACGACATGCTCGATTACCTGCGGGACATGGAATGCCGGATCTTCGACGGCCTGGGCGTGCCGTACCGAGTGGTCGATACGGCGACCGGCGACCTTGGCGGGCCGGCCTATCGCAAGTTCGACCTCGAGGCCTGGATGCCCGGCCGGGGCGATTTTGGCGAGGTCACCAGCACGTCGAACTGCACCGATTACCAGTCGCGGCGGCTGAATATCCGCTATCGCGTCAAGGGCGAGAAGGGAATGCGACTGGTCCATACGCTCAACGGCACCGCCATCGCCCTCAGCCGCGGCGTTATCGCCGTGATGGAGAACTACCAGCAGGCCGACGGGTCGATCGTCGTGCCCGAGGTCCTGCGGGCTTGGATGGGGAAGGACCGGATCGAGGGGAAGAAATAACCTCGACAAAAGTGAAAAATAACCACGAAACACACGAAACACACGAAAGAAGACAATGAGAATGGAATAAAGAACTTGATCGCGATTCGTTCGTACTCCAGGTCTTTTCCTTTTCGTGTGTTTTGTGTGTTTCGTGGTTTGACGAATTTGAAATCATGCGCCGTTTAGCACCTCTGCCGCCTCCTCGCAGAGCCGCCGGGCTTCCACCTCCGTCGGCGCTTCGGCAACGGCGCGAACGATCGGCTCGGTGTTGCTGCCGCGGACCAAGAGCCAACGGCCTGGCCAGTCCAAGCGCAAGCCGTCCAGGCGGTCGGCAGCCGCGTCGCGGAAATGCGATTCCAACGCGTTCAATGCGGCGGGGATCTTCTCCTTCACCAGCGCAATCTTGGTCTTCACGATCTCGTAGCGCGGCAGGGCATCGGCCATTGCCCCGATCGATAGCTCGCATTCGGCCATCGCATCCAGCAGCAACGCCATGCCGACGAAGCTGTCGCGCACCAGGCCCACGCCAGGATGAATCGGCCCGCCGTTGCCCTCGCCGCCAAAGATCGCACCGTTGGCAAGCATGCAATCGACCACGTTGGCCTCGCCTACGGCAGAGCGGAAGAAAGGCACGCTGGCTCGTTCGGCCAGATCCTGGGTCATGCGGCTGCTGGAACAATTGGTGACGATCGGTCCCTTTGCGTGCCGCAGGACCTGCTCCGCGCACAAGGCCACCGTGTATTCCTCGCCGATATAGCGGCCGGCGGCATCGATTACCGCTAGACGGTCGGCATCGGGATCCTGGCAGAAGCCAATATCGGCCCCGGCCGCCGTTACGGCTGAGCAGACGCCAGCAAGGTTCTCGGCCGTGGGCTCGGGCGTGTGGGCGAAGTGGCCGTCGGTCTCCTCGCCGAGGATCGTTACGGTACAACCGAGTTCCTCCAGCAGGCGCCGTCCCAGCGGGCCGCCGGCGCCGTGATTGGCGTCCAACAGCACGCGGAAGCGACGCTTTCGAATCGGCTCGGGCTGGACCGTCGCCAGGACCAAAGCCAGGTGGGCCGATTGCGTGTCGATCAAGAGCTCGCCGGTTCCCAAACATTCGTGCGCAACCCAGGCCGGGCGGCCGGTGCGGTACTGTTGCAAGACCTGTTCGCCCAGATTTGCCGGGATAACACGCCCCGCGGCGGAAAACAGCTTCAGGCCATTGTAGGGCGACGGGTTGTGGCTGGCCGTGATTTGAATTCCGCCGGCCGCTCCGAGATGCCGCACGAGCACGCCGGTCGTTGGCGTGGCAACGATGCCGGCGTTGATCGTCGATCGCCCTACGGCCTCCAGCCCGCTGTTGATCGCCCCGGCCAGCATTCTGCCCGAGGGGCGGCTGTCGCGGGCCAGCACGATCGGTCCCGGCGGGGCCACGGCGGCAAAGGCGGCGGCGTAACGGATGGCAACCTCCGGAGTCAAGGTTTCACCCACGATGCCCCGTAAGCCGGAAACGCTGATGATGGGTTCGGTCACTCTTTGCCTTTCTATCTTCCGTCAAGCCCGCCAGGGCCGCTCGCGGTCGCGATGGGCAGCCGCCGCCTCTTGGGCGATTTGCACGTCCTCGGCGATCTCGAAATCGAACATGCCGGCCAGCACGAAGTCGGCGCCGCTGGCAAACGCCCGCCGAAAGGCTTGCCGAGGCGGAATCGCGCCCGCGGCCATCGTCTTGAAGGCAATCCACGGCTTCTGCACGCCTTTCATGAAGTCGGCCGTCTCCTGCGGATTGGAGCACCAGTAGCCCGGATACTCGTTCAGCGGCGCCGTGATCTGCTCGGGCTTGGGGGCCGTCGGGTAGCTGTGGTTGTGGTAGGTTTTGATGTAGAAGTCGGCCTTCACGCCGTGCCGCTCACAGGCCCGGACAACGTCCAGGGCGTGGCCGCCCACGCCTGACGGCACGCCGTATTTCTTCGGCAACTCGACCGCCTCCGCGACCAGGTCCATTTTTCCCTGCGCCACTAACGCGTCCGCATGCACGCCCCACAGATAAATCGCTTCACAGCCGTCCTTCATCAATTCCTCGACGTGCTGGCGGTACTGGGCCAGGCCCGGCTCGACCGTCGCCGTGGGGCAGATGATCCACTGGATCTTGCCACCGCGTTCCTTGCGGTAGCGCCGCAAGAGCGACATCGGATGCGGCGGATTGTGCATGGTCACGGCATTGATGCCCTGTGCCTCGGCCGTCGCGAGCGTCTCCAGGATCTTCTCGTCCGTGTTGTAGCGGGCGGCAAGACTATAGACGTAACGCAGGTCGCGACTGTGCGTGAAATGCGTCAGCAGGTTGCCGCCGAGAATCAGGCGGCTGAGTTCGAGGTTCCCGATCTTGCCTCGGGCCAAACCGGCCTTGGGCGTAGGCGGGCTGGCCTTTTGCAGACCATCCGCTGCGCACGATACGCCCGCGATGGCAACGCCGGCGGAGGAAAGAAGCGATCCTGCGACGAACGTACGGCGACTCATTTCCTCACGCATGGTTTTCTCCTGCTCGTAATCATGTACTGGGTTCTTAGCCTCGTCATGCATGCCGGAACCGGGCACCGACCGAAGGTTGGTCGCGGCAGGCCGACAAGCGTGATCTTAATTGGCGAACTCCAGCGCGTCAAGTCCCAACAAACTGTCCCAGGCAAACTGCAAAGTCGTAGCGGGGCAGACCTATGTAGAACGGAATGAATTTCGTTTTACGAAGTGGCCCTCCCTCCCCGCTTTTCCCCGCTCACGCCATTTCGTACAATATCTCCCATGATGAACACCCAAGAAGCATTGCAACAACTTGACGTGGCTGCCGCGGCAGGCAAACTTTCGCCCAAGGCCGTGGAGAACCTTCGCACCTGGCTCACCGCGCCCTATCTGGCCGAATATGCGCCCGCGGTGGCCGAACATATCGCCGCCGGCAGGTGGCAGGCGCTGGACGACGTTTTCTGGACGACCATCCCCTTCGGCACCGGCGGCCGCCGCGGCCGGCTTTACCCCATCGGCACCAATGCCATCAACGACCGCACGATCGGCGAAAGCGCCCAGGGTTTGGCCGATTATGTTCGCCAAGTGGTCGGCAATAAGCCGCTCGCTTGCGCCATCGCCTACGACACGCGGCATCGGTCGCGCGAGTTCGCCGAGCTTTGTGCCCAGATCATGGCTGCCGCCGGCTTCAAGGTCTGGTTCCTGGACGGGTATCGCAGTACGCCCGAGGAATCCTTCACCGTTCGCTACAAGAACTGCGATTGCGGCATTATGATCACCGCTAGCCACAACCCGCCCACCGACAACGCCTTGAAGGTCTATTGGTCGACCGGGGGCCAGTTGCTTCCGCCGCACGACCAGAACGTGATCGATCGGGTCTACCAAGTCAAGGAAATTGCGCGGCTTCCGTGGGAGGAGGGACTGGCATCGGGCCGGATCGAGTATTGCCAAGAAGAGGTCGATGCGGCCTTCGTCGCGGCGGTGATGCGGCAGAGCACGGCCGGACCGCGCAATCTGAAGATCATCTACTCACCGCTACACGGCGTGGGCACTTCCGCAGTTTGTCCGGTGCTCCGCGCGGCCGGATTCGAGGACGTCGAGGTCTTCGGCCCGCACGCCACGCCCGATCCCGATTTTACCAACGTCCCGGGCCACGTGGCCAACCCGGAGAACGCCGTTGTTTTTGACGCCATGATTGCGCGCGGCCGTGAGATCGGCGCGGACCTGATCCTGGCCACCGACCCCGACTGCGACCGACTCGGTTGTGCCGCCCGCTTGACCCCTGCTGCCGATGCTGACTGGGGAACGCTGACAGGCAACCAAATCGGCTCGCTCTTGACCGATTCGCTCCTCGCCGCCCGGCAGGCTGCGGGCACGCTTCATCCCAGGCTGTACGTCGTGAAAACGTTGGTCACGACGGAGTTGATGCGGCGGATTGCCGACAATTACGGCGTGCAGATGGCCGGCAATTTGCTCGTGGGCTTCAAGTATATCGGCGGTGAGATGGATCTTCGCGGGCCGAAGGATTTTGTCTTCGGCGCCGAGGAATCCTACGGTTTCCTGGCCGGCGACCACGTCCGCGACAAGGATGCCGCCGTGGCCTCCCTCCTGCTGGCCGAATTGGCCGCACGGTTGAAGGCCCACGGCAAGACCTTGCACCAACAACTCGACGAACTGTTCGTTCGCTATGGCTGTCATAGCGAGAGCCAGATCAGCGTGCAAATGCCCGGTGAGCAGGGCATGGACGCGATGAAGACGCTGATGGCCAACTTCCGCTCACGTCCGCCGCGGGAATTGGGCGGCTTGAAGTTGGCCCGGGTGCGCGACTATTTGAATGACACGGTAGCCGTTCCCGGCGGGAAAGCGGCACCGTTGGGTGGCCCGCAGGGCGACTTGGTGATCCTCGACTTGGAAGCTGCGGGCAATTATGTGGCGGTGCGTCCCTCCGGCACGGAACCGAAGGTGAAGTTCTACATGTTCGCCTACGACCAGCCGGCGGCAGCGGCCGATCTGGCCCAAATCAAGGCTGCGCAGGCAGACCGGATGAAGGCTTTTGGGGCCGATTTGCGGACGTTTTCGGGGGTATAGCTGCTGTTTTGACTTCCCGAACAGTCGCGAGCGAGTTAGAATGGTGTGGGGAAGGAATTCGTACCTTTCGGTTGCGCGTTAACAGCGCTTCGTGTCACGGGAGAGAGGACGCTGGAACATGACCCAATTATTGCAACAAGCTCTGGCGGAAGTTCAAAAGCTTCCACAGGCCGACCAAGACGCGATTGCTGCGATCATTCTCGACGAGCTCGCGGACGAGCGGCGATGGGACGAGGCCTTTGCCAACTCTCAGGATAAACTTGAGCGATTGGCCGACAAGGCACTTGACGACATCCGCGCCGGCCTCGTGCTCGACATCGGGATCAGCGCGTGCTGCAACAACTGTAGTCGCACTGCACATCCTCGTCGTCACAACGAAGATGAAGAAAAGAAAGACTAGCATAGTGTGCATTATTGACCGCGCGATCTCTATCGTATGATTCTATCCATTGGGCGAATCATCTGCAACCAAAGTCTGCGGCAATGGCAGGAGAACGGGGGGGACGGCCAAATCAAAGCATGGATCGTGGCCATCAAGGGAAGGCACGCCACCCGACAAGAATGATAGAGTTATTGGTGGGCCGGTGCTCGTCGACCATGCTGCGCACGGTGCCCGCTCGCTTGTCCCACCCTACCACCTACCGCTGCGTCGTCGCCGCTTGCACCGTGATCGTCCGCTGGGGCCCGATCGCGGCCGCAATCCAGCCGTCGTTGACCACGAACTGCGTCACGACCACGCCTTCGAGCTTCGGATTCTTGACGAACGACTCGGGCGTGGCGTGTATCGGCTCCTTCTGGGAGAAGACCTTGGAAAAGACGCCACGCAGGGCAATCTGCGCGGAGATGCCCATCCGCGCGCCGATCAACTGCACGACGCCGTCACGCGCCAGATCAACTGAGCGGCCCTGCACGACCGGCCGGTAAAAGGCGCGAACCTGGAAATCCTTCCATCTCCGCGATCCCTTGCTCAGGCGGGCAATTGCCAGCGTGATCTCCAGGCGGCCGTCGTTGCAGCGGACGTGGACCGCATCCTTGACGGCGAAGCTGATCTTCACGTCCTCCTGATCCGGATCGACCGGCTTGGGCTGGTAACGATGAAGGCGTTGGGCAAGCCGCTGGCCAAGCCCGGCCAGATCGAAGGTTTGGCCGTCCAACTCCAGCCGGGCCAACACATTGTTGAGCATGCTCTCGTGAATCTGAAGGCTCGCCAGGCTGTCCGACGGGGCCTGGGGACGCGACGTGTGGCCGCCAAGTTGATCGGGACCGGCCAGGCGGATCCGCATGCTGAATCGCTTCTCGGTCGTCTCCGCGGCAATCATCGTCGGATCCAGCAACAACGCATCCATCGGGCCAAGCACCTCGTCCTGCAGCCGCTTGGCGGCGGCGGTAATCTGCTCCGTCGTCTCGCGATCGACGCGTTCCTTGGCTTTGGCACCGATCTTTCCGCGGACTTCCGCGTTGGCGGCCGGCGCCTTGTCATTATACTGCGATTCGGCCACGCTGCGGGCCACCTGGCCTAAAAAGGGTATTTTTTGAAATTTCGTCGAGACACCCTTCAATTGTGAATTGTTGTCCACGGCAACTTGCGTCTCCTCCATGCGAATTCCGCGGAGGCTGATCACGATCGGCTTGCGGGCGATGTAGCTCGATTCGCTATCGCTATAGAAGGTGGCGGGACCGGCGTTCGAGTGGGTCTCGGAGGCCACTTCGCCGTTGACCTCCACCGCCAAGCGGACGTGCTGCGGATCGGGGATCATGCGCACGGTAATTTCACTGGCCATCAGGCTCTGGCCGCGGACCGGCACACCCTGGATGGTATCCTGGACCGGCGCGTACTCTGGTTCCCGCTTGGGCATCATGCGATTGAGCAACTCGGCGGTGACGGCAATCCGCAAGTTGGCGTTGCGATAGCGCGTTTCAAATAGTTCGCCCAACTCCCGCTGTGGAGTTCCTGAGCCGACTGACAGGAATTGGCAGTCTTGCGCCAGCAACCGGGCATCGCTGGGCAGGCTGCTGGTCTCGTAGTTCTCCAGGTGTTGCAGCAAACGACTCGATTCCACCGGTCCGGCCGTATGCCGCAGCATCTCCCGATTGAGCGCGGCCATCGGCCCGGAGGTGAGGAACTGCCGCTGGTGCGAAGTGTATGACATCTGGTTGAAACGCTTAAGCACCTGTTGGGCCAGCTCGTGTGGCAACCGCTCGTCGTTGTTGCGCCTCCGTGCCGCCCAGTCATGCAAGGACTCGATCAGCATGTACTTCCGCCAGGCGTGACCTTCCGGCGAAGTGCTCGTGAGTTGATCGATCTCGTTGAGGCATTTGTTGAAGCTGCGCGGATCGACGGCCGGCGAGGGAACGTTGGCAGCGTCCATGCCGCCCATCCGGCCGATCTGCTTCCAGATCGCGATTCGCCGTTCCAGGCCCTGGGATGTGCCAGAAAGATTCTGGGCAAGGGCTTCGTCACTGATCTTCGTCAATAGCGACGGCGTCTCGCCTGCCAGTTGTTCCAGATGCTGAAGAATCTCCGCCGTCTGTGCCGCACCAACCGAGATCGCTGGCCCCAACTTGTGGATCGTAGCCGAGGTTTCCGATGCCCACCCCTGAGTCATATCGTGCTTCTTCAGCTCGTCTAATTGACCTAGCAGATGTGTCGGCTCTTCCCAAGCCCGCCCGATGGCACGCATCGGCCCGATGGTCGCCATCGACGCCTTGCTAGCGGCAGACTCCGATGTCTGCGGCCCAGTTGGTCCGGCCTTGTCGGCTGGTTTCGCAACTTCCGCCGGCTTCTCACCGTCGACGATCGTGATCGCATTGGTTTCCGGCAGGGCCGGTTGCGCGTTGACCGAAGGCAAATTCTGGACGGCCGGTGGTTGCGGCTCGGGGACGACGGCACGTATCGGGTTGGGAGGCGTTTCCGCCATCACCGGCGATGGCTCGACTGCGATGGACGGTTCGGGGATCGCCGTGGATGGGAACCGTTGGTGAACCACGTCGGAATCTCCACTCGGCTGCTCAGACGGCTGGGCCTGGACAACTTCGGCGGTCGGCGGCGGCAAGCGACGAACTTCTGGTCCGGTGGCAGCCGCATTATCCGGGCCGAGGTCGGGACCAGGCAAACTCTCTGGAACATCGCGCAGGACCCGCACTTCGTCGGTCTTCTCGGAAGCCGCAGATGCGACCGCATTTCCCGTTTCCTGAAGGGGCAGAAAAACCGGCTGACGGGAAGTGCTCGGCGAGGGAAGCACTGCCTTGTCGGTCTGACTGTCAATCGATCCTTTGGCAGTAACCGTAACCTTCGCCGGTTCCACGACAGGCGCAGCAGCCGGAATAATTTCTGCACCGGGCGATTTCGCGACCACGACAGGCATGACTACAGTGGGTGACGTCTGAGGCTTCGCTCGCGATGTGGAACTGGCAAGGCCGTCAGCGTGGCTGCCAACCTGGCTAGCCGGCTTGATCAAGCGAAAAACATCCAGCGGCAACACCTCGCGCCGGCTGCCTACAGCAGAAGGCAAGTCCTTGGCTGGCAGCGACTTATGTGGCGCCAGCACCAATGCCGTGGGGCGGGCAATCCGCTCCCACTGTCGCGGTAACCTTAGACTCAGGAAAAAGAGCCCAATCAAGACGAGTATCAATGGCCAACTATAGTCCGTTCGCCCACGAAACATTCCGCGCCTCCCCTCCATGAACTGCGTGCTCAGAATATGCATCTTCTGGCATCGGATTAGATCGGTTGTTTCACAGGGAGGAATCAAACGCGAATCGAAAGTTCCGACGAGGCGCAACCTAGGGAAGACACGGAACTTGTGGAGAATTCGCTTTTTCCCAGATCCCTAAGATTGCCGGTGGATAGGGGCGAATGTCCCATTCGTCGGCCGCCGGCAGCTCACGAAAATCGAACCGGTTATCCGATTCCACGGCAAAAAGGCTATCTGGAGGGGACGTTTGCATCAAGCGATGCAAGAGTTGCAGCATTTCATTCTTTCGGGCGACGTAGAATTCGTAGGGCGGCGAACAAAAGACAATCCACGGCGCCGAACCCAAGTCGGGAAGGCGTCTGGCCCAAAGGAACGTATCGGATGGCGTTATGTTGACGATCGCTTCAACCCCCAGCGTGGTGGCGTTACGGTGAATCGTCTGGGCAGTCGGCCGATGTCGCTCGATGAGAACAGCCCGCGACGCCCCGCGACTGAGGGCTTCCAGCGCCAGGGCACCGGTACCGGCAAAAAGATCGATGGCAATCTTGCCTTCGACTGCGTGGCCGAGAAGATTGAATAGGGCCTCTCGAACCCGATCTTTCATGGGCCGGGTGCGCAGATCGCCCGAATACTCCAATTTCCGCCCGCGAAATCTGCCACCGATGATCCGCACTCCCACGGGCCGTGCCGCGGCCGTTGACGGGCCACGGTGAGACCTGTTTGTCGGCGGTTGGTTCGTAGAACGGAATTCATTCCGTTTCTTTCGTTTTGCCATCCACTGTGCCTCTTTGCCAAATTTGCTTGATATGGTACGGTATGGGACGTAGAACGGATAGTGGAGAGTCGGCCAGTAGGTCTTTCCTGCCGGGAAGGACCATTCCGTTCTGCCCCGCTGAAAATGGTGGGTTTTTCAATGGTTCATCGCATATTAGTCCTTTCCGGCAGAAAGAACCTATTGTCTAGGAAAATGATCATGTTGGCTCGTACATTGCTTGTCTTTCTTTTTTGTCTTTTCAGCACCTGGGCCTTGGCTGCCGATCAGGTATCTCCGCCCGCAGGCGGCAAGGCCGATGGGCCGGCCGCCGGCAGCAAGTCGGAGGATTTCGTCAAGATCAACAAGGAGTGGACTGATTTAATCGCGAACCTGGGGGCCCTGAAGAGCGAGTATGCTACCTCGACGGACGCCGCTAGGAAGGCGGCAATTCGCAAACAGTACACGGATGGGGTTGAGAAAGCGACGGCGATGGAAGGGACGCTGATTGCAGCGGCCGAACGCGCCTTTGCCGAGTCCCCCAACGCCGATCCCAAAATCACGGAAGTCCTGTACTCGACATTAGGCGAACGTGTGGGGCGAGAGGATTACGAAGCAGCCTTTCAACTCGGCAAGACGCTCATGGACAATAAGTGCACCAACAAGTACGTGCCCGCGTTCGCTGGCGTGGCAGCCTATTGCGTGAACGAGTATGATCTGGCCGACCGCTGGCTCAAGACGGCCCAAGCCTCTGGCGCACTGTCTGAAATAAGCAACCAGATGCATAGGGATTACGCCCACTACCCAGGACATGATCGATGAAACCAAAGCCGGCTGGGCCAAGGAGAAGAAGATTCGTGAAGCGGAAGCCAAAGCCGACAATCTGCCGCGCGTTCAGATGAAGACCAGCGCGGGCGACATGGTGATCGAGTTGTTCGAAAACGAAGCCCCCAACACGGTGCTGAACTTCATTACGCTGGTGGACAAGGGGTTTTACAACGGATTGAAGTTCCACCGCGTGTTGCCCGGTTTCATGGCCCAAGGCGGCTGCCCGAAGGGTGATGGAACCGGGGGGCCGGGCTATACCATCCCCTGCGAATGCTTTCAAGACAATCATCGTTTACACTTCCGCGGCAGCCTGAGCATGGCCCACACGGCGCAACGCGACACGGGCGGTTCGCAATTCTTCCTGACCTTCGTGCCGACGAAGCATCTCGACGGCGTTCATACCGTGTTTGGCCGCGTCATCAGTGGGTTTGACGTGCTGGCCAAGCTCAAGCGGCGGAATCCCGACGATACGACGGTTGGTCCAGCCGACACGATCATCGAGGCCAAAGTCATTCGCAAGCGACCGCATCCCTATGATGTCAAGGACTTGAAGAAGTCGGGGGCAGGCGGCTAGTCCTCCATCACGTCCTTTTCCCGGGCCTTGGCCAGATCGCCGGCCTGGGTTTCGTACTGCTTCGTCAGTTCCTGAATGTCTTCCTTGACCTTGTCGCGCTCGTCTTCGGAAAGATCCTTGTCCTTCTCCGCCTGGTCGGCCATCTTGTTGCCGTCGCGGCGGACGTTGCGAACGGCGATCTTGGCCTCCTCGGTCAATTCCTTGATGCGGGCAACCATCTTGCGGCGAACGTCGGTCGATAGCGCCGGCACGTTCAGGCGAATCACGCGGCCGTCGCTTTGCGGATTGAAGCCCAGATCGCTGGTCTGAATCGCCTTTTCAATGTCTTTGATCGTGCCCGGATCGTAAGGGCGGATGACGATCTGATTCGGTTCGGGGGCGCCGACGGAGGCAAGCTGCTTCATCGGCACTTGCGAGCCGTAGGCCTCGACGCGGAGCGAATCGACCAGGCCCGGGTTGGCCCGGCCGGTACGAATCCCGGCCAGGGCATGTTTGAGGACGTGGATCGCCTTTTCCATGCGCTCTTCCACGTCCAAGAGGATTTCATCGATGGTCATGAGTTGGTGCCTTTTCAGTTTTTTCCGGCAGCCTGGATCAAGGTGCCGACCCTTTCGCCCATCACGGCCTTCTCAATGTTTCCTTCCTTGCGGAAGTTGAAGACCATGATCGGCATCGCGTACTGCCGGCACTTGGCGATGGCTTCGGTGTCCATCACCTTGAGATTCTGCCGCAATACGTCTTCGTAGCACAATTGGCTATACAGAACGGCGTGGGGATTCTTCTCCGGATCATCGCTGAACACACCGTCCACCCGCGTGGCCTTCGCGAGGATGTCGGCATCGAGTTCCAACGCCCGCTGGGCTGCGGCCGTGTCGGTCGTGACGAAGGGGCTGCCGGTGCCCGCCGCGAGGATGATGATCCGGCCTTTCTCCAGGTGCCGGCGGGCACGGCGGCGGATATACGGCTCGGCCACGCCGTCCATGCGGATCGCGCTCATCAGCCGCGTGTCGCAGCCCAACGATTCCAGGGCGTCTTGCAAGGCCAGACCGTTCATCACCGTGGCCAGCATGCCCATGTAATGGGCCGTGGCCTCGCGAATGCTGGAATTGCCGCAGGTGAACTGGGCCCCGCGGAGGATATTGCCGCCGCCGATGACCAGTGCCAACTGGATGCCGTGCTTGGCCGCCTGGCTGGTCTGCCGGGCGATGTGGACCACGGCATCCATGGCGATGCCTCGTTCGCCGGGATGCGTGAAGCCCTCACCGGAAATCTTCAGCACGACGCGGCCGAAACGCCGGCCGCCCGGACCCTGACCGATTGAGTCCTGGCCGATCGAAACACCGTCCGATGCAGACATGAGTTACTCCTTGGGCAATTCCCAAAGGATGAAGTTCTTGATTGTCATGCCGGCCGCTTTGGCCAACTCGGCAATTTTCTTGCCTTCGTACTTGGCCTGGTTGGCATGGGGTTGTTCCATGAGACAGCGCTCCGCATAGAACACGTTCAAGCGGCCCTCGATCACTTTGGACTTGTTCTTGGCCAGCCCCTCGGCCTTTTTCAGGTCGCCGCGGGCGCGGCCGTGGCTGCTGGTCATCCGCTCCAGGTTATTGGGATCCTGGATTTGCTGATCTGGCAGGGCGAGGACGCGTTCCGCTTCCGTCTTGATTTTTTCCGCTTCCTGCGTCATCGCCTGGTCCAGGAACGTCGCGTTCTTTCGCCACCAATGCCGGATCAACGTCCTCTTTGTGCAGAACGTGCGGTTTCATTGCGACGATATGCATGCATATATCGCGCGCAACTCGGCGGCGCCGCTGGCGTTTTCCGCTTGCAGCAGAGCCGCAATCGCGCCGTTGAAGTGGACATAGCCGGCCGTGGGGCCGGGGACCCGCAGAATCCGCTGGAGGACGAATTTCTCGCGGATGCGGTTGTTCAAGTCGTCAAACTGTTGGCGGAGCGTCGTGCCCTGACCCGGAGTACCGGGTGCCCCGCTGGGCGACGGCTGATCAAGCAACTCCTCGGGCGTGGCCGCGCCGGGCCCCTTGGCAAGCTGCTGGGCCAGATCATTCGCCAAACCGATGAACTGCTCGTTGTTGGCCACCGGGGCGCTTTCACAACGGATGTCGATCAAGGCCCCGACGCCCGGTTCGATCTCGGAGAAAACGGCAATCCGCCCGGTTGACGTGGAACGGTCCGCTTGCTTCTCCTGGACTTTCTTGCCGCGGATCCGCAGCCATTCAATGGCGTTCTGCATGTCGCCCTTGGCCTCCGTCAGGGCTTTCTTGCAGTCCATCATGGGAAGGCCGGTCTTTTCCCGCAGTTCCTTCACGGCCGAAGCGGTAATCTCTGCCATTGGAATACTATCTCCTTGTCTCAAGTAGGTCCTTTCTGCCGGAAAGGACTAATGTGCGACGATGTAATGATGATCCGACGTTTTCCAGCGATCCGCCCACACAATAGTCTCTCCCGGCAGGAGGGACCTACTGGCAGCCGCCTTGACACTCCGGCAGGCGGTTGATCGTATTGCCTCACAGAATCGCGCAAGTCCTGGTGGCTTGGGCAGGAAAACCTGCTCAAGAAGCAGCGACAGCCACCGCCGGCTGGGCGGCAACATCTGCACCCTCGGTCCGCTCCTGCTTTGCCTCGCCGGCCTGATTCTTGCCGGAAATCACGGCATCGGCCAGGAGTTGCACGATCAACTCGATCGAGCGAATGCTGTCGTCGTTGCCCGGGATCGCCAAATCGACCTCATCCGGATCGCAATCGGTGTCGATCAGGGCCAGGGTCGTCACGCCCAGCTTGCGGGCTTCCTTGACCGCATTCCTTTCTTTCCGGGGGTCGATCACGACGAGGCATTCGGGCAGGCGGTTCATCGTCCGCATGCCGTTGAGGTTGCGATACATCTTGCGATATTCACGGGCTAGGGCCGACTGCATCTTCTTGGAGTACGTGGCCAATTCCTCGCCGGAACGGATGGCTTCCAGCTCTTCCAAGCGGCCCAATCGGCTGCGAATCGTGCGGAAGTTGGTGAGCGTCCCGCCCAGCCAGCGGTCGCATACGAACGGCATGCCGCAACGCACGCCCTGCTGCTCGATGGTGTCGCTGGCCTGGCATTCGTCCCCACGAACAGGATCAGGCTCCCCTGGGCCGCCACTCCTTGCAGATATTTTCGGGCGCGCAGAAGGCCGCGAATCGTTTCGCGAACGTCGATAATATGGATCAAGTTGCGGCGGGCGTAGATGTACGGCCGCATCTTGGGGTTCCAACGGCTGGCGCGGTGGCCAAAGTGGACCCCAGCTTCAATCAAGTCTTTTACGAGTACGGTAGCCAAAATCAAATCTCCTCAAGGCACACCGGCTATGTCGACCCTCGCAAGAGGGAGGCGTCCGGCGTTAATCGGGCACTGCGGTCAAGTGAAAAATGGTTACCAGCCTGGACCGATCAGAGCGGTAAACTTAAAAGTGTAGTGATTATCGACAGAGTAGTCAACCGAGCGGAAGCAGTAAGAAGCTACCCGGCCTGGACTCGAACAACCCTCAAAAACACGGGATTCTAGCCCTTCCGGAAATTACCGACGCGCCAAACAACGCGCTTTTCGATGATAGCGACTTGCGGGCGGTAGTCAAGGCATGGCGGAATTTGGCGGAAACGGCGCGCGCGGAAATCATGGAAATCGTCAAAACGGCCGGTTACGGTGAGTAAGTTTCTGCCGGACGGACTATATCTTACAGCCGATCACGGGCCGGGAACATCGTTTGATAGCACCCTTCCGGAAAGAACCTAAGTAGGCGGGCGGGCCGGGCGTCAGCTTCAGGCCCCGGCCCCTCGACCAGGCCGAGCACGGTCGTCAGCTTCAGCCGGCGGCCCTGGTGACGAGCACGGCCGGGCGTCAGCTTCAGGCCCCCCGGACCCTCGACCGGGCCGGGCGTCAGTTTCACGCCCCGGCCCCGTGGTGACGAGCATCGACGTGGGAATCGGCGGCGGGCGGGCCGATCGGCGGCCGGCGGCCCCCCTGGTGACGAACACGATCGTCAGCTTCAGCCGGCGGCGCGGCCCCCCCCGTGGTGACGAGCATGATCGTCAGCTTCACGCTCCGGACCTCGACCAGGCCGAGCCGGTCGTCAGCCGGCGGCGCTGCCCCTGGTGACGAGCATGATCGTCAGCTTCAGGCCCCGGACCCTCGACCAGGCCGAACACGGGCGTCAGCCGGTGGCGCTGCCCCTGGTGACGAGCATGATCGTCAGCTTCAGGCCCCGGACCCTCGACCAGGCCGAACACGGTCGTCAGCCGGCGGCGCTGCCCCCGTGGTGACGAGCATGATCGTCAGCTTCACGCCCCGGACCTCGACCAGGCCGAACACGGTCGTCAGCGGGTGGCCCTGGTGACGAGCACGGGCCGGGCGTCAGCTTCACGCTCCGGACCCTCGACCGGGCCGAGCCGATCGTCAGCTTCAGGCGGTGGCCCCGTGGTGACGAGCATCGACGTGGGAATCGGCGGCGGGCCGGTCGTCAACCGGCGGCCCTGGTGACGAGCATCGACGTGGGAATCGACGGCGGCCGGGCCGGGCGTCAGCTTCACGCTCCGGACATCCACCAGGCCCCGGACCCTCGACCGGGCCGAGCACGGGCGTCAGCTTCAGCGGCGGCCCCGGTGACGAGCATCGACGTGGGTATCGGCGGCGGGCCGATCGTCAGCTTCAGCCAGCGGCCCCGGTGACAAGCATCGACGGCGGCCGAGCCGATCGTCAACCGGCGGCGCGGCCCTGGTGACGAGCATCGACGGCACCAGGCCGAGCCGGGCGTCAACTTCACGCGCCGGCCCCGTGGTGACAAGCACGGGCGTCAGCGGCGGCCCCCGTGGTGACGAACACGCCCCGGCCCTCGACCGGGCCGAACACGGGCGTCAGCTTCAGCCGGTGGCCCTGGTGACGAGCATCGACGTGGAAATCAGCGGCGGGCGGGCCGGTCGTCAGCCGGCGGCCCCGGTGACGAGCACGGGCGTCAGCTTCACGCTCCGGACCTCGACCAAGCCCCGGACCCTCGACCGGGCCGAGCACGATCGTCAGCTTCAGCCGGTGGCCCTGGTGACGAACACGGGCGGGCCGGTCGTCAGCTTCACGCTCCGGCCCCCCCCGTGTGCGGGTCCTTACCAGGCAATAGCGGCCACTGATTCCCGATCCGGGGGCGCTCTTTTTGCACGTACAAGGCGCAAAATCCAAAGTAACGTAACTACACAGCGCAACGGCGGCCGAGCCGGGCGTCAAATTCAGGCCCCGGCCCCTCGACCGGGCCGAGCCGATCGTCAGCTTCAGCGGCGGCCCCTGGTGACGAGCATCGACGGCGGGCGGGCCGGGCGTCAGCCGGTGGCCCTGGTGACGAACACGATCGTCAGCTTCAGGCCCCGGACCCTCGACCAGGCCGAGCCGGGCGTCAGCCGGCGGCGCGGCCCTGGTGACAATCATCGACGGCAACAGGCCGGGCCGATCGGCGGCCGGTGGCCCTGGTGACGAGCACGATCGTCAGCTTCAGGCCCCGGACCCTCGACCAGGCCGAGCCGGGCGTCAGTTTCACGCCCCGGCCCCGTGGTGACGAGCATCGACGTGGGAATCGGCGGCGGGCGGGCCGGTCGTCAGCCGGTGGCCCTGGTGACGAGCACGGGCGGCGGCGCGGCCCCGTGGTGACGAGCACGATCGTCAGCTTCAGGCCCCGGACCCTCGACCAGGCCGAACACGGGCGTCAGCTTCAGCCGGTGGCCCCTGGTGACGAGCATCGACGTGGGAATCGGCGGGCGGGCCGGTCGTCAGCCGGTGGCCCTGGTGACGAGCACGGCCGAGCCGGGCGTCAGCTTCAGGCCCCGGACCCTCGACCGGGCCGAGCCGATCGTCAGCTTCAGCCGGCGGCCGGTGACGAGCATCGACGTGGAAATCAGCGGGCGGGCCGGTCGTCAGCCGGTGGCCCTGTCAGCTTCACGCTCCGGACCCTCGACCAGGCCGAGCCGATCGTCAACTTCAGCCGGCGGCCCTGGTGACGAGCATCGACGTGGGAATCGGCGGCGGGCGGGCCGGTCGTCAGCCGGTGGCCCTGGTGACGAACATGATCGTCAGCTTCACGCCCCGGACCCTCGACCAGGCCGAACACGGGCGTCAGCGGGTGGCCCTGGTGACGAGCACGGGCCGGGCGTCAGCTTCACGCTCCGGACCTCGACCAGGCCCCGGACCCTCGACCGGGCCGAGCCGATCGTCAGCCGGCGGCGCGGCCCCGTGGTGACGAGCACGGGCGTCAACTTCAGCCGGCGGCCCTGGTGACGAGCACGGGCCGGGCGTCAGTTTCACGCCCCGGCCCCCGGTGACGAGCATCGACGTGGGAATCGACGGGCGGGCCGGTCGTCAGCCGGTGGCCCTGGTGACGAACATGATCGTCAGCTTCACGCTCCGGCCCTCGACCAGGCCGAGCACGGGCGTCAGCTTCAGCCGGCGGCGCGGCCCTGGTGACGAGCATCGACGGCAACAGGCCGAGCCGATCGGCGGCCGGTGGCCCTGGTGACGAGCACGGCCGAGCCGGGCGTCAGCTCTCCCCACCGTATCCGGCGGCGCTATAGCCGGCGATTGCGGCCGGGCCGATCGGCGGCCCCCGATAGCAAAACTTTGCACGCACGCACTATATGTTACGCACGAACACCTACCGGGAACATTGAGCGTGGCGCTAAGGCCGGAAGGACCCTTACACGGGGGGGCTATCAGCTTCACGCCCCGAACCCTCGACCAGGCCGAGCACGGGCGTCAGCCGGCGGCGCGGCCCTGGTGACGAGCATCGACGGCAACGGGCCGGGCCGATCGTCAGCGGCGGTCCCCGTGGTGACGAGCACGATCGTCAGCTTCAGGCCCCCCGGACCTCGACCAGGCCCCGGCCCCTCGACCAGGCCGAGCCGATCGAGCACGGGCGTCAACTTCAGCCGGCGGCCCCCTGGTGACGAGCATCGACGTGGAAATCGGCGGTGGCCCCGGTCGTCAGCCGGCGGCGCGGCCCCTGGTGACGAGCATGATCGTCAGCTTCAGGCCCCGGCCCTCGACCGGGCCGAGCACGATCGTCAGCCGGCGGCGCGGCCCTGGTGACGAGCATCGACGGCAACAGGCCGAGCCGATCGGCGGCCGGTGGCCCTGGTGACGAGCACGGGCGGCGGCGCTGCCCCCGTGGTGACGAGCATCGACGTGGGAATCGACGGCGGCCCCGATCGTCAGCCGGCGGCGCGGCCCTGGTGACGAACACGATCGTCAGCGGCGGCCCCCGTGGTGACGAGCATGATCGTCAGCTTCAGGCCCCCGGCCCCTCGACCAGGCCGAGCCGATCGGCTGCCCCTGGTGACGAGCATCGACGGCGGCCGAGCCGGTCGTCAGCCGGTGGCCCTGGTGACGAGCATCGACGTGGGAATCGGCAGCGGCCCTGGTGACGAGCACGATCGTCAGCTTCACGCCCCGGACCTCGACCAGGCCGAGCCGATCGTCAGCCGGCGGCGCGGCCCTGGTGACGAGCATCGACGTGGGAATCGACGGGCGGCCCTGGTGACGAGCACGGGCGGCGGCGCGGCCCCGTGGTGACGAGCACGATCGTCAGCTTCAGGCCCCGGACCCTCGACCAGGCCGAACACGGGCGTCAGCTTCAGCCGGTGGCCCTGGTGACGAGCACGGGCGTCAGCTTCAGGCCCCGGACCTCCCCGCCATTTCCGGCGGCCCTGGTGACGAACATGATCGTCAGCTTCACGCCCCGGACCCTCGACCGGGCCGAGCCGGGCGTCAGCTTCAGCCGGTGGCCCTGGTGACGAGCACGGGCCGGGCGTCAGCTTCACGCTCCGGACCCTCGACCGGGCCGAGCCGATCGGCAGCTTCAGGCGGTGGCCCCTGGTGACGAGCATCGACGTGGGAATCGGCGGCGGGCCGGTCGTCAGCCGGCGGCCCTGGTGACGAGCACGATCGTCAGCTTCACGCTCCGGACCTCGACCAGGCCGAGCCGGGCGTCAGTTTCACGCCCCGGCCCCGTGGTGACGAGCATCGACGTGGGAATCGACGGCGGCCGGGCCGGGCGTCAACTTCAGCGGCGGCCCCCCGAACACGATCGTCAGCTTCAGGCCGAACATGGGCGTCAGCTTCAGGCGGTGGCCCCTGGTGACGAGTATCGACGTGGGAATCGGCGGCGGGCCGGTCGTCAGCCGGCGGCCCTGGTGACGAGCACGATCGTCAGCTTCACGCTCCGGACCTCGACCAGGCCGAGCCGGGCGTCAGTTTCACGCCCCGGCCCCGTGGTGACGAGCACGGGCGTCAGCTTCACGCCCCGGCCCTCGACCGGGCCGAGCACGATCGTCAGCCGGCGGCGCGGCCCTGGTGACGAGCATCGACGGCAACAGGCCGAGCCGATCGGCGGCCGGTGGCCCTGGTGACGAGCACGGGCGGCGGCGCTGCCCCCGTGGTGACGAGCATCGACGTGGGAATCGACGGCGGCCCCGGTCGTCAGCCGGCGGCGCGGCCCTGGTGACGAACACGATCGTCAGCGGCGGCCCCCGTGGTGACGAGCATGATCGTCAGCTTCAGGCCCCCGGCCCCTCGACCGGGCCGAGCCGATCGTCAGCCCCTGGTGACGAGCATCGACGGCGGCCGAGCCGGTCGTCAGCCGGTGGCCCTGGTGACGAGCATCGACGTGGGAATCGGCGGCGGCCCTGGTGACGAGCACGATCGTCAGCTTCAGGCCCCGGACCCTCGACCAGGCCGAACACGGGCGTCAGCTTCAGCCGGTGGCCCTGGTGACGAGCACGGGCGTCAGCTTCACGCCCCGGACCCTCGACCGGGCCGAGCCGGGCGTCAGCTTCAGCCGGTGGCCCTGGTGACGAGCACGGGCGTCAGCCGGCGGCGCGGACCTCGACCAGGCCCCGGACCCTCGACCAGGCCGAGCCGATCGTCAGCTTCAGGCGGTGGCCCCGTGGTGACGAGCATCGACGTGGAAATCGACGGCGGCCCCGGTCGTCAGCCGGCGGCGCGGCCCTGGTGACGAACACGATCGTCAGCGGCGGCCCCCGTGGTGACGAGCATGATCGTCAGCTTCAGGCCCCCGGCCCCTCGACCAGGCCGAGCCGATCGGCGGCCCCTGGTGACGAGCATCGACGGCGGCCGAGCCGGTCGTCAGCCGGTGGCCCTGGTGACGAGCATCGACGTGGGAATCGGGCGGCGGCCCCGGTCGTCAGCCGGCGGCGCTGCCCCCCCCGTGGTGACGAGCATGATCGTCAGCTTCACGCTCCGAACCTCGACCAGGCCGAACACGGTCGTCAGCGGGTGGCCCTGGTGACGAGCACGGGCCGGGCGTCAGCTTCACGCTCCGGACCCTCGACCGGGCCGAGCCGATCGTCAGCTTCAGGCGGTGGCCCCGTGGTGACGAGCATCGACGTGGGAATCGGCGGCGGGCGGGCCGATCGGCGGCCGGTGGCCCTGGTGACGAGCACGGGCGTCAACTTCAGCCGGCGGCCCCCTGGTGACGAGCATCGACGTGGAAATCGGCGGCGGCCCCGGTCGTCAGCCGGCGGCGCGGCCCCTGGTGACGAGCATGATCGTCAGCTTCACGCTCCGGACCTCGACCAGGCCGAGCACGGGCGTCAGCTTCAGCCGGCGGCCGGTGACGAGCATCGACGTGGAAATCGACGGGCGGGCCGGTCGTCAGCCGGTGGCCCTAGTGACGAGCACGGCCGAGCTGGGCGTCAGCTTCAGCGGTGGCCCCCTGGTGACGAACATCGACGGCGGCCGAGCCGATCGTCAGCTTCAGCCGGCGGCCGGTGACGAGCATCGACGTGGAAATCAGCGGGCGGGCCGGTCGTCAGCCGGTGGCCCTGGTATCGACGTGGGAATCGGCGGCGGCCCCGGTCGTCAGCCGGTGGCCCTGGTGACGAACACGGGCGTCAGTTTCACGCGCCGGCCCTCGACCAGGCCGAGCCGGTCGTCAGCCGGTGGCGCGGCCCTGGTGACGAGCACGGGCGTCAGCTTCAGGCCCCGGACCTCGACCAGGCCCCGGACCCTCGACCGGGCCGAGCACGATCGTCAACTTCAACCGGCGGCCGGTGACGAGCATCGACGTGGGAATCGACGGCGGCCGAGCCGGTCGTCAGCCGGCGGCCCCGTGGTGACGAGCATGATCGTCAGCTTCAGGCCCCCCGGACCCTCGACCAGGCCGAGCCGGGCGTCAGCTTCAGCGGCGGCCCCCGGTGACGAGCATCGACGTGGGAATCGGCGGCGGCCCCGGTCGTCAGCGGCGGCGCGGCCCTGGTGACGAGCATGATCGTCAGCTTCAGCCGGTGGCCCCCCGTGGTGACGAACACGGGCCGGGCCGGGCGTCAGCTTCACACCCCGGACCCTCGACCGGGCCGAGCCGGGCGTCAACTTCAGCGGTGGCCCCTGGTGACGAGCATCGACGTGGAAATCGGCGGGCGGGCCGGTCGTCAGCCGGTGGCCCTGGTGACGAACACGGGCGTCAGCTTCACGCCCCGGACCTCCCCGCCATTTCCGGCGGCGCTACAGGCGATTGCGGCCGGGCCGATCGTCAGCCGGTGGCCCCTGGTGACGAGCATGATCGTCAGCTTCACGCCCCGGACCCTTGACCAGGCCGAACACGGGCGTCAGCCGACGGCGGCCCCGTCAACTTCAGCGGTGGCCCCTGGTGACGAGCATCGACGTGGGAATCGGCGGCGGCCCTGGTGACGAACACGGGCGTCAGCTTCACGCCCCGGACCCTCGACCAGGCCCCGGACCTCGACCGGGCCGAGCACGGGCGTCAGCTTCAGCGGCGGCCCCTGGTGACGAACATGATCGTCAGCTTCAGCCGGTGGCCCCCGTGGTGACGAACACGGGCCGGGCCGGGCGTCAGCTTCACGCTCCGGCCCCTCGACCAGGCCGAGCACGATCGTCAGCCGGCGGCGCGGCCCCCTGGTGACGAGCATCGACGTGGAAATCAGCGGGCGGGCCGGTCGTCAGCCGGCGGCCTTGGTGACGAGCATCGACGTGGGAATCGACGGCGGCCGAGCCGGTCGTCAGCCGGCGGCCCCGTGGTGACGAGCATGATCGTCAGCTTCAGGCCCCGGACCCTCGACCGGGCCGAACACGGGCGTCAGCTTCAGCCGGTGGCCCCTGTTGACGAGCATCGACGTGGGAATCCGCGGCGGGCGGGCCGGTCGTCAGCCGGCGGCCCTGGTGACGAGCACGGGCGTCAGCTTCACGCCCCGGACCCTCGACCGGGCCGAGCCGGGCGTCAGCTTCAGCCGGCGGCCCCTGGTGACGAGCATCGACGTGGGAATCGACGGGCGGGCCGGTCGTCAGCCGGCGGCCCCGTGGTGACGAGCATCGACGTAAGTATCGACGGCGCGGCTATTTCTGCCGAAATATGGCGCGGCCCTGGTGACGAACACGATCGTCAGCTTCACGCTCCGGCCCTCGACCAGGCCGAGCCGGGCGTCAGCTTCAGCGGCGGCCCTGGTGACGAGCATCGACGTGGGAATCGACGGCGGCCGAGCCGGTCGTCAGCCGGCGGCCCTGGTGACGAGCATGATCGTCAGCGGCGGCCCCCGTGGTGACGAGCACGGGCGTCAGCTTCAGGCCCCGGACCTCGACCAGGCCGAGCCGGTTGTCAGCCGACGGCGGCCCCGTCAACTTCAGCGGTGGCCCCTGGTGACGAACACGGGCGTCAGCTTCACGCCCCGGACCTCGACCAGGCCGAACACGATCGTCAACCGGCGGCCCTGGTGGTGACGAGCATGATCGTCAGCTTCAGGCCCCCGGCCCCTCGACCAGGCCGAGCCGATCGGCGGCCCCTGGTGACGAGCATCGACGGCGGCCGAGCCGGTCGTCAGCCGGTGGCCCTGGTGACGAGCACGGGCGGGCCGGGCGTCAGCTTCAGGCCCCCGGCCCCTCGACCGGGCCGAGCACGATCGTCAGCTTCAGCCGGCGGCCCTGGTGACGAACACGGGCGTCAGTTTCACGCCCCGGACCCTCGACCGGGCCGAGCACGGGCGTCAGCTTCAGCCGGTGGCCCCCGTGGTGACGAACACGGGCCGGGCCGGGCGTCAGCTTCACGCTCCGGCCCCTCGACCAGGCCGAGCACGATCGTCAGCCGGCGGCGCGGCCCCCTGGTGACGAGCATCGACGTGGAAATCAGCGGGCGGGCCGGTCGTCAGCCGGCGGCCTTGGTGACGAGCATCGACGTGGGAATCGACGGCGGCCGAGCCGGTCGTCAGCCGGCGGCCCCGTGGTGACGAGCATGATCGTCAGCTTCAGGCCCCGGACCCTCGACCGGGCCGAACACGGGCGTCAGCTTCAGCCGGTGGCCCCTGTTGACGAGCATCGACGTGGGAATCCGCGGCGGGCGGGCCGGTCGTCAGCCGGCGGCCCTGGTGACGAGCACGGGCGTCAGCTTCACGCCCCGGACCCTCGACCGGGCCGAGCCGGGCGTCAGCTTCAGCCGGCGGCCCCTGGTGACGAGCATCGACGTGGGAATCGACGGGCGGGCCGGTCGTCAGCCGGCGGCCCCGTGGTGACGAGCATCGACGTAAGTATCGACGGCGCGGCTATTTCTGCCGAAATATGGCGCGGCCCTGGTGACGAACACGATCGTCAGCTTCACGCTCCGGCCCTCGACCAGGCCGAGCCGGGCGTCAGCTTCAGCGGCGGCCCTGGTGACGAGCATCGACGTGGGAATCGACGGCGGCCGAGCCGGTCGTCAGCCGGCGGCCCTGGTGACGAGCATGATCGTCAGCGGCGGCCCCCGTGGTGACGAGCACGGGCGTCAGCTTCAGGCCCCGGACCTCGACCAGGCCGAGCCGGTTGTCAGCCGACGGCGGCCCCGTCAACTTCAGCGGTGGCCCCTGGTGACGAACACGGGCGTCAGCTTCACGCCCCGGACCTCGACCAGGCCGAACACGATCGTCAACCGGCGGCCCTGGTGGTGACGAGCATGATCGTCAGCTTCAGGCCCCCGGCCCCTCGACCAGGCCGAGCCGATCGGCGGCCCCTGGTGACGAGCATCGACGGCGGCCGAGCCGGTCGTCAGCCGGTGGCCCTGGTGACGAGCACGGGCGGGCCGGGCGTCAGCTTCAGGCCCCCGGCCCCTCGACCGGGCCGAGCACGATCGTCAGCTTCAGCCGGCGGCCCTGGTAAATTGTCGTGTTCGCTTACTTACTTGGATTTCACGCCCCGTAAGTACAAAAACCGCACAATACGGGCCGGGAAACCTCCACGGCACCCCGTTGGCAAGTACCTTTTGCGAGCCGATCGTCAGCCGGCGGCGCGGCCCCCGTGGTGACGAGCACGGGCGTCAGCTTCAGGCCCCGGCCCTCGACCAGGCCGAGCACGGGCGTCAGCTTCAGCCGGCGGCGCGGACCTGGTGACGAACACGGCCGAGCCGGGCGTCAGCTTCACGCTCCGGACCTCGACCAGGCCGAACACGATCGTCAGCTTCAGCCGGTGGCCCCCGTGGTGACGAACACGGGCCGAGCCGATCGTCAGCTTCAGCCGGCGGCCCCGTGGTGACGAACACGGGCCGGGCCGGGCGTCAGCTTCACGCTCCGGCCCCTCGACCAGGCCGAGCACGATCGTCAGCCGGCGGCGCTGCCCTAGTGACGAGCATCGACGGCAACAGGCCGAGCCGATCGGCGGCCGGCGGCCCTGGTGACGAACACGGGCGTCAGTTTCACGCCCCGGACCCTCGACCGGGCCGAGCACGGGCGTCAACTTCAGCCGGCGGCCCCCTGGTGACGAGCATCGACGTGGGAATCGACGGCGGCCCCGGTCGTCAGCCGGTGGCGCGGCCCTGGTGACGAACACGATCGTCAGCTTCACGCTCCGGACCTCGACCAGGCCCCGGACCCTCGACCGGGCCGAGCCGGGCGTCAACTTCAGCGGTGGCCCCTGGTGACGAGCATCGACGTGGGAATCGGCGGCGGCCCTGGTGACGAACACGGGCGTCAGCTTCACGCCCCGGACCCTCGACCGGGCCGAGCACGGGCGTCAACTTCAGCCGGCGGCCCCCTGGTGACGAGCATCGACGTGGGAATCGACGGCGGCCCCGGTCGTCAGCCGGTGGCGCGGCCCTGGTGACGAACACGATCGTCAGCTTCACGCTCCGGACCTCGACCAGGCCCCGGACCCTCGACCGGGCCGAACACGGGCGTCAGCTTCAGCCGGTGGCCCCCGGTGACGAGCATCGACGTGGAAATCGGCGGGCGGGCCGGTCGTCAGCCGGTGGCCCTGGTGACGAACACGGGCGTCAGCTTCACGCCCCGGACCTCCCCGCCATTTCCGGCGGCGCTGACAGGCGATTGCGGCCGGGCCGATCGTCAGCCGGTGGCCCCTGGTGACGAGCATGATCGTCAGCTTCAGGCCCCGGACCCTCGACCAGGCCGAACACGGGCGTCAGCCGACGGCGGCCCCGTCAACTTCAGCGGTGGCCCCTGGTGACGAGCATCGACGTGGGAATCGGCGGCGGCCCTGGTGACGAACACGGGCGTCAGCTTCACGCCCCGGACCCTCGACCAGGCCCCGGACCTCGACCGGGCCGAGCACGGGCGTCAGCTTCAGCCGGCGGCCCCCTGGTGACGAACATGATCGTCAGCTTCAGCCGGTGGCCCCCGTGGTGACGAACACGGGCCGAACACGGGCGTCAGCTTCAGCCGGTGGCCCCCGGTGACGAGCATCGACGTGGAAATCGACGGGCGGGCCGGTCGTCAGCCGGCGGCGCGGCCCTGGTGACGAGCACGATCGTCAGCTTTAGGCCCCGGACCCTCGACCGGGCCGGGCCGAGCGGCGGCCCTGGTGACAAATATCGACGGCAACAGGCCGAGCCGATCGTCAGCCGGCGGCGCGGCCCCCGTGGTGACGAGCATGATCGTTAGCTTCACGCTCCGGACCCTCGACCGGGCCGAGCACGGGCGTCAGCTTCAGCCGGCGGCCCCGTCAACTTCAGCGGTGTAGGCCCCGGACCTCGACCGGGCCGAGCACGGGCGTCAACTTCAGCCGGTGGCCCCCGGTAACGAGCATCGACGTAAATATCGACGGCACCAGGCCGAACACGGGCGTCAGCCGGTGGCGCGGCCCTAGTGACGAACACGATCGTCAGCTTCACGCTTAGGCCCTCCCCACCGTATCCGGCGATTGCGCCCGGGCCGGGCCGATCGGCGGCCCCGGTCGTCAGCCGGCGGCCGGTGACGAGCATCGACGTGGAAATCGGCGGCGGGCGGGCCGGGCGTCAGCCGGTGGCCCTAGTGACGAGCATGATCGTCAGCTTCACGCTCCGGACCTCCCCGCCATTTCTGGCGTTAGCCGCGGCCCCCGCCATTTCTGGCGGCGCTGCAGGCGATTGCGGCCGGGCCGAGCACGATCGTCAGCTTCAGCCGGTGGCCCCTGGTGACGAACACGATCGTCAGCTTCACGCTCCGGACCTCGACCAGGCCCCGGACCCTCGACCGGGCCGAGCCGGGCGTCAACTTCAGCGGTGGCCCCTGGTGACGAGCATCGACGTGGGAATCGGCGGCGGCCCTGGTGACGAACACGGGCGTCAGCTTCACGCCCCGGACCCTCGACCGGGCCGAGCACGGGCGTCAACTTCAGCGGCGGCCCCTGGTGACGAACATGATCGTCAGCTTCAGCCGGTGGCCCCCGTGGTGACGAACACGGGCCGGGCCGGGCGTCAGCTTCACGCTCCGGCCCCTCGACCAGGCCGAGCACGATCGTCAGCCGGCGGCGCGGCCCCCTGGTGACGAGCATCGACGTGGGAATCGGCGGCGGCCCTGGTGACGAACACGGGCGTCAGCTTCACGCCCCGGACCTCGACCGGGCCGAACACGGGCGTCAGCTTCAGCCGGCCCCCGGTGACGAGCATCGACGTGGAAATCGACGGGCGGGCCGGTCGTCAGCCGGTGGCCCTGGTGACGAACACGGGCGTCAGTTTCACGCTCCGGACCTCGACCAAGCCGAACACGATCGTCAGCTTCAGCGGGTGGCCCCCGGTGACGAGCATCGACGTGGGAATCGACGGCGGCCCCGGTCATCAGCCGGCGGCGCGGCCCTGGTGACGAACACGGGCGTCAGTTTCACGCTCCGGACCTCGACCAGGCCCCGGACCTCGACCAGGCCGAACACGATCGTCAGCTTCAGCGGGTGGCCCCGTGGTGACGAGCATCGACGTGGGAATCGACGGCGGCCCCGGTCGTCAGCCGGCGGCGCGGCCCTGGTGACGAATACGGGCGTCAGCTTCACGCTCCGGACCTCGACCGGGCCGAGCACGGGCGTCAACTTCAGCGGGCGGCCGGTGACGAGCATCGACGTGGGAATCGACGGCGGCCCCGGTCGTCAGCCGGTGGCCCCCTGGTGACGAGCACGGGCGTCAGCTTCAGGCGGTGGCCCCCGGTGACGAGCATCGACGTAAATATCGACGGCACCAGGCCGAACACGGGCGTCAGCCGGTGGCGCGGCCCTTGTGACGAACACGATCGTCAGCTTCACGCTTAGGCCCTCCCCACCGTATCCGGCGATTGCGCCCGGGCCGAGCCGATCGGCGGCCCCGTGGTGACGAGCACGGGCGTCAGCTTCACGCTCCGGACCTCGACCAGGCCGAACACGATCGTCAACTTCAGCGGGCGGCCCTTGGTGACGCGTATCGACGTGGGAATCGACGGGCGGGCCGGTCGTCAGCCGGCGGCCCTGGTGACGAGCACGATCGTCAGCTTCAGCCGGCGGCCCCGTCAACTTCAGCGGTGTAGGCCCCGGACCTCGACCGGGCCGAGCACGATCGTCAGCTTCACGCTCCGGCCCTCGACCAGGCCGAGCCGATCGGCGGCCCCTGGTGACGAGCATCGACGTGGAAATCGACGGCGGCCCCGGTCGTCAGCCGGCGGCGCGGCCCCCGTGGTGACGAGCACGATCGTCAACTTCACGCGCCGGACCTCCCCACCATTTCCGGCGGCGCTACAGCCGGCGATTGCGGCCGGGCCGATCGGCGGCCGGTGGCCCTGGTGACGAACACGGGCGTCAGCTTCACGCTCCGAAACGCTGCGGAAGGAGTGTGTCTAGCAAGCGATCCCCCGGCGGGAACAGTGTTTTTCGGCCCTCTTGCCAGAAAGGACCCAAACCGGGGGGTAGCCCTGGTAATGAGCACGGGCGTCAGCTTCGGGCCCCGGACCTCGACCGGGCCGAGCCGGTCGTCAGCTTCAGCCGGTGGCCCCGGTGACGAGCACGGGCGGGCCGGTCGTCAACTTCAGGCCCCGGACCTTGGCCGGGCCGAGCCGATCGTCAGCTTCACGCTCCGGCCCCCCCGTGTGCGGGTCCTTACAGGACGGTAGCGCGGCACATCTTCCCGGTATGGGGTGCAAACCTTTTGCACGTACACGGCCTAAACTCCAAAGTAAAGTAAAAACACTGCGCAAGCCCCACGGGGAAGGGGGGATTCGGCGCGGCGGCGGCCGGTGTCGGAACCGCACGGTAAAGCTACGCATTTTTGCACGGGTTTTAGGGTCGATTAGAAACGGGCAAGGGTTCCGAAGTGGCCCAATAGCAAAACCCGTGACCTCGACCAGGCCGAGCCGATCGTCAGCCGGCGGCCCTGGTGACGAGCACGGGCGTCAGCTTCAGGCCCCGGACCTCGACCAGGCCCCGGACCCTTGACCGGGCCGAGCCGATCGGCGGCCCCTGGTGACGAGCACGATCGTCAGCTTCACGCTCCGGACCTCGACCAGGCCGAGCACGATCGTCAGCCGACGGCGGCCCCGTCAACTTCAGCGGTGGCCCCTGGTGACGAGCATCGACGTGGGAATCGGCGGCGGGCGGGCCGGTCGTCAGCCGGTGGCCCTGGTGACGAGCACGGGCGTCAGCTTCAGGCCCCGGACCTCGACCAGGCCCCGGACCCTTGACCGGGCCGAGCCGATCGGCGGCCCCTGGTGACGAGCACGATCGTCAGCTTCACGCTCCGGACCTCGACCAGGCCGAGCACGATCGTCAGCCGACGGCGGCCCCGTCAACTTCAGCGGTGGCCCCTGGTGACGAGCATCGACGTGGGAATCGGCGGCGGGCGGGCCGGTCGTCAGCCGGTGGCCCTGGTGACGAGCACGGGCGTCAGCTTCAGGCCCCGGACCTCGACCAGGCCCCGGACCCTCGACCGGGCCGAGCCGATCGTCAGCCGGTGGCGCGGCCCCCGTGGTGACGAGCATCGACGTGGAAATCGGCGGCCCCGGTCGTCAGCCGGCGGCCCTGGTGACGAACACGGGCGTCAGCTTCACGCTCCGGACCTCGACCAGGCCCCGGCCCCTCGACCAGGCCGAGCCGATCGGCGGCCCCTGGTGACGAACATCGACGGCACCAAGCCGAGCCGGGCGTCAGCCGGTGGCCCTGGTGACGAGCATGATCGTCAGCTTCACGCCCCGGACCTCCCCGCCATTTCCGGCGGCGCTGCAGGCGATTGCGGCCGGGCCGATCGTCAGCTTCAGGCCCCGGACCCTCGACCGGGCCGAGCACGATCGTCAGCTTCAGCCGGCGGCGCGGCCCTGGTGACGAGCATCGACGGCAACAGGCCGAGCCGGTCGTCAGCCGGCGGCCCCGGTGACGAGCACGGGCGTCAGTTTCGCGCTCCGGTACCTCCCCGCCATTTCCGGCGGCGCGCCGGGCGTCAGCTTCACGCTCCGGCCCCTGGTGACGAGCACGATCGTCAGCTTCAGCCGGCGGCCCCCGGTGACGAGCATCGACGGCGGCCGGGATATTTCCTGGGAAATATGGCGGCGGTGTTCTTTCCATTCCATCCGTTCAATAGTTGTTGTAGAATCAAGGAAATCGGGAAGGCCGACGGCGATAGCTACGCCCCGGCCAAGCGAACCCGGCGGGCGGCCCGTCATTCTGCCTTTCGACGGTACGCCCCCGGTTCGGCCCGAAAATTGAAAGGCAGAATCATGAAAAGCAAGGCTTTCCCTAGTCCCCTCCACATTCTCCACGCTCAAATTAGCATGGACTGTCAGGCTATGGGGAAAATCGCGCGGTTATCGCACGATTCCAACGATCCGTTTATACACTGGTGGTCCTTGGATATGTTGACCGAAGAGGTAGGAACGTATTCCGAGCGGTATCGTCAATTTCCCGCAGAGTTTGAAGATTGTCTTACCCGTGCTTGTGATTCGGTGATAGACCTTTGCGGGTCGTTCGGTCCAAACTGGCACGCGGCCGTTTCTACACTACGTTGGCGCGTCGTTGAAACCGTCGAAAGCGTGATGAGAGAGGTTGCCCCTCACGTTCCCTCTTACACCACTTATCTTTTCACGGGACGCGGGCGGGAACCAATGGAACGCGATCCCCTATTAGATGAGCCGTGTGCCTTCAACTTGCCGGGCGCGTTCGGTTTTAGCTGGTGGGATGATGCGCCCCCGAAACCTGCTGGTGACGGCGAATTGTTGCTTTGCGACCGTTTGAGTTTTCTTGACGAAACGGCACTAAGCCGAGCGGAGGCGGCGCTATCGAGGGAGTTTACCCTAGCGCTCGATATTTTCCGCGAATCGGACAACTACCCCCGTCTTTTCGCAGCGGCGGCCGAAGAAATCAAACCCGAGCCGGCGGCCGATTCCAACGGCACCGAACTTGTCACGTTGCTTCAGGCGGCGGCAATCGTCAATCGGTCAAAACGGACCTTGGAAAAGTATAAGGCCGAAATGCCCCTTCCGCGCGTCGATGGTGGCGGCGGAAAACCGGATGAATGGGACTGGGCAGAGTTGCGACCGTGGTTAGAGCAGAAATTTCAAAAGAAATTGCCGGATTCGCCCCCAAGGTTTCAACCTCTTTCCCAGCGCTGACCGAAAAGCGCGGCCCTCCTGGTGACGAGCATCGACGTGGGTATCGGCGGCGGCCCCGGTGACGAGCACGGGCGTTAGCTTCACGCCCCGGACCCTCGACCGGGCCGAGCCGATCGTCAGCCGGCGGCGCGGCCCCTGGTGACGAGCATCGACGTGGAAATCAGCGGGCGGGCCGATCGTCAGCCGGCGGCCCTGGTGACGAACATGATCGTCAGCTTCAGGCCCCGGACCTCGACCAGGCCGAACACGATCGTCAGCTTCAGGCGGTGGCCCCTGGTGACGAGCATCGACGTGGGTATCGGCGGCCCTGGTGACGAGCACGGGCGGCGGCGCGGCCCCCGTGGTGACGAGCACGGGCGTCAGCTTCAGGCCCCGGCCCCTCGACCGGGCCGAGCCGATCGTCAGCTTCAGGCGGTGGCCCCTGGTGACGAGCACGGCGGGCCGGGCGTCAACTTCAGGCCCCGGACCCTCGACCAGGCCGAACACGGGCGTCAGCTTCACACTCCGGCCCCCTGGTGACGAACATCGACGGCAACAGGCCGAGCCGGTCGTCAGCTTCAGCCGGTGGCGCTGGTGACGAGCACGATCGTCAGCTTCAGCCGGTGGCGCTGCCCTGGTAACGAGCATCGACGGCAACAGGCCGAGCCGGGCGTCAGTCGGCGGCGGCCCCCTGGTGACGAGCATCGACGTGGGAATCGGCGGCGGGCCGGTCGTCAGCCGGCGGCCTTGGTGACGAACACGATCGTCAGCTTCACGCTCCGGACCTCGACCAGGCCGAGCCGGGCGTCAGCTTCAGCCGGTGGCGCTGCCCTGGTAACGAGCATCGACGGCAACAGGCCGAGCCGGTCGTCAGCCGGCGGCCCTGGTGACGAGCACGGGCGTCAGCTTCAGGCCCCGGACCTCGACCGGGCCGAGCCGATCGTCAGCTTCAGGCGGTGGCCCCTGGTGACGAGCACGGCGGGCCGGGCGTCAACTTCAGGCCCCGGACCCTCGACCAGGCCGAACACGGGCGTCAGCTTCACACTCCGGCCCCCTGGTGACGAACATCGACGGCAACAGGCCGAGCCGGTCGTCAGCTTCAGCCGGTGGCGCTGGTGACGAGCACGATCGTCAGCTTCAGCCGGCGGCCCTGGTGACGAACACGATCGTCAGCTTCAGGCCCCGGACCCTCGACCGGGCCGGGCCGATCGGCGGCCCCGGTCGTCAGCCGGCGGCCCTGGTGACGAGCACGATCGTCAGCTTCAGCCGGCGGCCCCGTCAACTTCAGCGGTGTACGCCCCGGTATCGACGGGCGGGCCGGTCGTCAGCCGGCGGCCCTGGTGACGAGCACGGGCGTCAGCTTCACGCCCCGGACCTCGACCAGGCCGAGCCGATCGGCGGCCCCGGTCGTCAGCCGGCGGCCCTGGTGACGAGCCGGGCGTCAGCTTCACGCTCCGGACCCTCGACCGGGCCGAGCCGGGCGTCAGCTTCAGCCGGTGGCCCTGGTGACGAGCACGGGCGTCAGCTTCAGGCCCCGGACCTCAACCAGGCCGAACACGGGCGTCAGCTTCAGCCGGTGGCCCCCGTGGTGACGAGCATCGACGTGGAAATCAGCGGGCGGGCCGGGCGTCAGCCGGCGGCCCTGGTGACGAGCATGATCGTCAGCTTCACGCTCCGGACCTCGACCAGGCCGAGCCGATCGTCAGCCGGCGGCGCGGCCCTGGTGACGAGCACGATCGTCAGCGGCGGCCCCCGTGGTGACGAGCACGGGCGTCAGCTTCACGCTCCGGACCCTCGACCAGGCCGAGCCGATCGTCAGCCGGCGGCGCTGCCCCTGGTGACGAGCATGATCGTCAGCTTCACGCTCCGGACCTTGACCGGGCCGAGCCGATCGTCAGCTTCAGCCGATGGCCCCCGTGGTGACGAGCATCGACGTGGGAATCGGCGGCGGGCGGGCCGGGCGTCAGCCGGCGGCCCTGGTGACGAGCACGGGCGTCAGCTTCACGCTCCGGACCTCGACCAGGCCGAGCACGGGCGTCAGCTTCAGCCGGCGGCCCTGGTGACGAGTATCGACGTGGAAATCAGCGGGCGGGCCGATCGTCAGCCGGTGGCCCTGGTGACGAACACGGGCGTCAGCTTCAGGCCCCGGACCTCGACCAGGCCGAGCCGATCGGCGGCCCCGTGGTGACGAACACGATCGTCAGCTTCAGGCCCCGGACCTCGACCAGGCCGAGCCGGGCGTCAGCTTCAGCCGGTGGCCCTCGACCAGGCCGAGCCGATCGTCAGCTTCAGGCGGCGGCCCCCTGGTGACGAGCATCGACGTGGGAATCGGCGGCGGGCCGGGCGTCAGCCGGCGGCCCTGGTGACGAACACGATCGTCAGCTTCACGCTCCGGCCCCTCGACCAGGCCGAGCCGGTCGTCAGCCGGCGGCGCGGCCCTGGTGACGAACACGGGCGTCAGCTTCAGCCGGTGGCCCCCGGTGACGAGCATCGACGTGGGAATCGGCGGCGGCCCCGGTCGTCAGCCGGCGGCGCGGCCCCTGGTGACGAGCATGATCGTCAGCTTCAGGCCCCCCGGACCTCGACCAGGCCGGGCCGAGCGGCGGCAACAGGCCGAGCCGGTCGTCAGCCGGCGGCGGCCCTGGTGACGAGCACGATCGTCAGCTTCAGGCCCCGGACCCTCGACCGGGCCGGGCCGAGCGGCGGCCCTGGTGACAAATATCGACGGCAACAGGCCGAGCCGATCGTCAGCCGGCGGCGCTGCCCCTGGTGACGAGCATGATCGTCAGCTTCACGCTCCGGACCTTGACCGGGCCGAGCCGATCGTCAGCTTCAGCCGGTGGCCCCCGTGGTGACGAGCATCGACGTGGGAATCGGCGGCGGGCGGGCCGGGCGTCAGCCGGCGGCCCTGGTGACGAGCACGGGCGTCAGCTTCACGCTCCGGACCTCGACCAGGCCGAGCACGGGCGTCAGCTTCAGCCGGCGGCCCTGGTGACGAGTATCGACGTGGAAATCAGCGGGCGGGCCGATCGTCAGCCGGTGGCCCTGGTGACGAGCATGATCGTCAGCTTCACGCTCCGGACCTCGACCAGGCCGAGCACGATCGTCAGCTTCAGCCGGCGGCCCCTGGTGACGAGCACGGGCGTCAGCTTCACGCCCCGGACCCTCGACCAGGCCGAGCCGGGCGTCAGCCGGCGGCGCGGCCCCTGGTGACGAGCATCGACGTGGAAATCAGCGGGCGGCCCCGGTCGTCAGCCGGCGGCGCTGGTGACGAGCACGATCGTCAGCTTCAGGCCCCGGACCCTCGACCGGGCCGAGCCGATCGTCAGCCGGCGGCGCTGGTGACGAGCACGATCGTCAGCTTCACGCTCCGGACCTCGACCAGGCCGAGCCGGGCGTCAGCTTCACACTCCGGCCCCCTGGTGACGAACATCGACGGCAACAGGCCGGGCCGGTCGTCAGCCGGTGGCCCTCGACTAGGCCGAGCCGATCGTCAGCTTCAGGCGGCGGCCCCCGTGGTGACGAGCATCGACGTGGAAATCAGCGGGCGGGCCGGGCGTCAGCCGGCGGCCCTGGTGACGAGCATGATCGTCAGCTTCACGCTCCGGACCTCGACCAGGCCGAGCACGATCGTCAGCTTCAGCCGGCGGCCCCTGGTGACGAGCACGGGCGTCAGCTTCACGCCCCGGCCCCTCGACCAGGCCGAGCCGGGCGTCAGCCGGCGGCGCGGCCCTGGTGACGAACACGGGCGTTAGCTTCAGCCGGTGGCCCTGGTGACGAACACGGGCGGGCCGGGCCGGGCCGGTCGTTAGCTTCAGGCCCCGGACCTCGACCAGGCCGAACACGGGCGTCAGCTTCAGCCGGCGGCCCTGGTGACGAGCACGATCGTCAGCTTCACGCTCCGGACCCTCGACCAGGCCGAGCACGATCGTCAGCCGGCGGCGCGGCCCTGGTGACGAACACGGGCGTCAGCTTCACGCTCCGGACATCGACCAGGCCGAGCCGATCGTCAGCCGGCGGCGCGGCCCCGTGGTGACGAGCATCGACGTGGGAATCGGCGGCGGGCCGGTCGTCAGCCGGCGGCCCTGGTGACGAACACGATCGTCAGCTTCACGCTCCGGACCTCGACCAGGCCGAGCACGATCGTCAGCTTCACGCTCCGGACCCTCGACCAGGCCGAGCCGGGCGTCAGCTTCACACTCCGGCCCCCTGGTGACGAACATCGACGGCAACAGGCCGGGCCGGTCGTCAGCCGGTGGCCCTCGACTAGGCCGAGCCGATCGTCAGCTTCAGGCGGCGGCCCCCTGGTGACGAGCATCGACGCGGGAATCGGCGGCGGGCCGGGCGTCAGCCGGCGGCGCTGCCCCTGGTGACGAGCATGATCGTCAGCTTCACGCTCCGGACCTTGACCGGGCCGAGCCGATTGTCAGCTTCAGCCGGTGGCCCCCTGGTGACGAGCATCGACGTGGGAATCGGCGGCGGGCCGGGCGTCAGCCGGCGGCCCTGGTGACGAACACGATCGTCAGCTTCACGCTCCGGACCTCGACCAGGCCGAACACGGGCGTCAGCTTCAGCGGGCGGCCCTGGTGACGAGCATACCCAGCGCTGACCGAAACTAACACCCAAACCATACCAAACCGCACCCAACCGCACCCATTCTAAGAATCGCGCGTTAGATTGCATCGTGTTCTTTCCAAGCACTCCCCAATAGGAAAATCACAATGCAAGAACAAGTCTCCATCGCGCCGGATGGCATCTATGATGACGGTGCGCTCTATTTGGCCCTGGGGTTGACCCCTGCCACGCTTGCACGGGCGCGGCGATCCGGTGAGTTGCGATTCACGCGGAAGGGTAAGCGGACCCTCTATATCGGACAATGGGTTCTCGATTGGATCAAAGCCGACGCGCGGCAGGGGGTGGAAAATGCCGATTGACCCCACCCCGGAAAACATCATTCCGGAATTGTTGACGACGGCCGAAGCGGCGCAGTTACTAGGGATGGGGAGGCGCAGTTTGTGGCGTCATTCTCGCAACGGCGCGGCCCCGGCCCCGGTCAAGATTGGGGCAACGGTTCAACGCGGTAAGAACACGGCTTGCGGTACGGTTCGGTATCGACGTAGTGAGCTACTTGCATGGATTGCGGCCGGTTGCCCACCTTGCAACGGGGGGCAATCGTCAGCCGGCGGCCCTGGTGACGAGCACGATCGTCAGCTTCACGCCCCGGACCTCGACCAGGCCGAGCACGATCGTCAGCTTCAGCGGGCGGCCCCTGGTGACGAGCATCGACGTGGGAATCGGCGGCGGGCGGGCCGGTCGTCAGCCGGCGGCCCTGGTGACGAGCACGATCGTCAGCTTCAGGCCCCGGACCTCGACCAGGCCGAACACGATCGTCAGCCGATGGCGGCCCCGTCAACTTCAGCGGTGGCCCCTGGTGACGAACATGATCGTCAGCTTCACGCTCCGGCCCTCGACCAGGCCCCGGCCCCTCGACCAGGCCGAGCCGATCGGCGGCCCCTGGTGACGAACATCGACGGCACCAGGCCGAGCCGGTCGTCAGCCGGCGGCCCTGGTGACGAACACGGGCGTCAGCTTCACGCTCCGGACCTCGACCAGGCCGAGCACGATCGTCAGCTTCAGGCGGTGGCCCCTGGTGACGAGCATCGACGTGGGAATCGACGGGCGGGCCGGGCGTCAGCCGGTGGCCCTGGTGACGAACACGGGCGTCAGCTTCACGCCCCGGACCTCCCCGCCATTTCCGGCGGCGCTACAGGCGATTGCGGCCGGGCCGATCGTCAGCTTCAGGCCCCGGACCCTCGACCGGGCCGAGCACGATCGTCAGCTTCAGCCGGCGGCGCGGCCCTGGTGACGAGCATCGACGGCAACAGGCCGAGCCGGTCGTCAGCCGGCGGCCCTGGTGACGAGCACGATCGTCAGCTTCACGCGCCGGACCTCGACCAGGCCGAACACGATCGTCAGCTTCAGGCGGTGGCCCCCGGTGACGAGCATCGACGTGGGTATCGGCGGCGGCCCCGGTCGTCAGCCGGCGGCCCTGGTGACGAACACGGGCGTCAGCTTCAGGCCCCGGACCTCCCCGCCATTTCCGGCGGCGCTACAGGCGATTGCGGCCGGGCCGATCGTCAGCTTCAGGCCCCGGACCCTCGACCGGGCCGAGCACGATCGTCAGCTTCAGCCGGCGGCGCGGCCCTGGTGACGAGCATCGACGGCACCAGGCCGAGCCGGTCGTCAGCCGGCGGCCCTGGTGACGAACACGATCGTCAGCTTCACGCTCCGGCCCTCGACCAGGCCGAACACGATCGTCAGCTTCAGCGGGCGGCCCCCGGTGACGAGCATCGACGTGGGAATCGACGGGCGGGCCGGTCGTCAGCCGGTGGCCCTGGTGACGAGCATGATCGTCAGCTTCACGCTCCGGACCTCGACCAGGCCGAGCACGATCGTCAGCTTCAGCGGGCGGCCCCCGGTGACGAGCATCGACGTGGAAATCGGCGGGCGGCGCGGTCGTCAGCCGGCGGCCCTGGTGACGAGCACGGGCGTCAGCTTCACGCTCCGGACCTCGACCAGGCCGAACACGGGCGTCAGCTTCAGCCGGCGGCCGGTGACGAGCATCGACGTGGAAATCGGCGGGCGGGCCGGGCGTCAGCCGGTGGCCCTGGTGACGAGCACGGGCGTCAGCTTCACGCTCCGGACCTCGACCAGGCCGAACACGGGCGTCAGCCGGCGGCGGCCCCGTCAACTTCAGCGGTGGCCCCTGGTGACGAACACGGGCGTCAGCTTCACGCTCCGGACCTCGACCAGGCCGAGCACGGGCGTCAGCTTCAGCCGGCGGCCGGTGACGAGCATCGACGTGGGAATCGACGGGCGGGCCGGGCGTCAGCCGGCGGCCCTGGTGACGAACACGGGCGTCAGCTTCACGCTCCGGACCTCGACCAGGCCGAACACGGGCGTCAGCTTCAGCCGGCGGCCGGTGACGAGCATCGACGTGGGAATCGACGGGCGGGCCGGTCGTCAACCGGCGGCCCTGGTGACGAACACGGGCGTCAGCTTCACGCTCCGGACCTCGACCAGGCCCCGGCCCTCGACCAGGCCGAACACGATCGTCAGCTTCAGCGGGCGGCCCCCGGTGACGAGCATCGACGTGGGAATCGACGGGCGGGCCGGGCGTCAGCCGGCGGCCCTGGTGACGAACACGGGCGTCAGCTTCACGCCCCGGACCTCCCCGCCATTTCCGGCGGCGCTGCAGGCGATTGCGGCCGGGCCGATCGTCAGCTTCAGGCCCCGGACCCTCGACCGGGCCGAGCACGATCGTCAACTTCAGCCGGCGGCGCGGCCCTGGTGACGAGCATCGACGGCACCAGGCCGAGCCGGTCGTCAGCGGGCGGCCCTGGTGACGAGCATCGACGTGGAAATCAGCGGCGGGCGGGCCGGGCGTCAGCCGGCGGCCCTGGTGACGAGCACGGGCGTCAGCTTCAGCCGGCGGCCGGTGACGAGCATCGACGTGGGAATCGACGGGCGGGCCGGGCGTCAGCCGGCGGCCCTGGTGACGAACACGGGCGTCAGCTTCACGCTCCGGACCTCGACCAGGCCGAGCACGGGCGTCAGCTTCAGCCGGCGGCCGGTGACGAGCATCGACGTGGGAATCGACGGGCGGGCCGGTCGTCAACCGGCGGCCCTGGTGACGAACACGGGCGTCAGCTTCACGCTCCGGACCTCGACCAGGCCCCGGCCCTCGACCAGGCCGAACACGATCGTCAGCTTCAGCGGGTGGCCCGCGGTGACGAGCATCGACGTGGGAATCGACGGGCGGGCCGGGCGTCAGCCGGCGGCGCGGCCCTGGTGACGAGCATCGACGGCAACAGGCCGGGCCGATCGGCGGCCGGTGGCCCTGGTGACGAGCACGATCGTCAACTTCACGCTCCGGACCTCGACCAGGCCCCGGACCTCGACCAGGCCGAACACGGTCGTCAGCCGACGGCGGCCCCGTCAACTTCAGCGGTGGCCCCTGGTGACGAGTATCGACGTAGGTATCGGCGGCGGCCGAGCCGGGCGTCAGCCGGCGGCCCTGGTGACGAACACGGGCGTCAGCTTCACGCCCCGGCCCTCGACCAGGCCGAGCACGGGCGTCAGCTTCAGCGGGCGGCCCTGGTGACGGGCATCGACGGCAACAGGCCGAGCCGGTCGTCAGCCGGTGGCCCTGGTGACGAACACGATCGTCAGCTTCAGGCCCCGAACCTCGACCGATAAGACTACTTGACGTAAAATCAGGCATCCTATAGAATGGGAGGGATGAAAGCAGAACGAATCAAATTCAGTGACCAGTTACGCGCGGCAATCGACGGCGGCCCTAAAACCCGCTATGAGATTGCCAAGCAAACCGGCATCGACGAAGCAACGCTTTGCCGGTTTATCAAAGGCAAGGGCGGTCTATCTCTCGACGGAATTGACCGGATTGCGGATTGTTTGGGGCTAAGTCTGACGACGGAAACCAGGCCCCCTAGTGAGAAAAAACGAAAGCCGAAAGGCAAGTAGGGCGGAAAGGCAGAAACGAAAGGCAGAAACGAAAGGCAGAAACATGGCGAGCATTTCAACCGACCGGGAAGGAAACCGGCGAATTTGCTTCACGGGTCCAAACCGGAAGCGGAGAACCATTTATCTAGGCCCCACGCCGATTAAGGCGGCGCGGACCGTACAGGCGCACGTCGAAAACCTACTGACGGCGCTACTTTTCGGCGCGCCCCGGACCCCGATACGGCGGAATGGGTAGGGAGCCGTGACGACACGCTCCATAGCAAATTGGCGGCGGTGGGTTTGGTTCACCCCCGGAAGCCGACAGAGGAAACGAAACCGGCGGCGCTGGGCGAATTTCTCGACCAGTATATCGGCGGCCGAACGGACTTGAAGCCGGGCACGCTATGTAACTTCAACCTGGCGCGGCGCAACCTCTTGGAACATTTCGGCGCTAACCGGCCCCTTGATAGCATTGCGCCGGGCGATTGTGACGATTTTCGGATTTTCATGCTCCGGGAGTATGCCGAGAACACGGTAAGGCGCGCTTGCGGGCGGGCAAAGCAATTTTTCGGCGCTGCCCTGCGCAAGCGGTTGATTTCCGAAAACCCGTTTGCAGATATGAAGGGTTGCGCGGTCAAGGCGGTTAAAGACCGGGAATACTACGTTACGCAAGAGGAAGCCGGGAAGGTATTGGAAGCCTGCCCCGATGCACAATGGCGGTTGCTTTTCGCCCTTAGTCGCTATGGCGGTTTGCGCTGCCCCTCCGAACATCTCATTTTGCGCTGGACTGACGTAGATTGGGAGCGGAACCGTATCACGGTTCATTCCCCCAAAACCGAGCACCTTGAGGGGAAGGAAAGCCGGGAAATTCCGATTTTCCCCGAATTGCGCCCCTACTTGGAAGCGGTCTATTTTGCTGCCCTGGAAACTGGCGAGCTACCCGAGCACGTCATTACACGCTATCGGTGTGGTAACGCGAATCTCCGGACCCAGTTGCAACGGATTACCCGGCGGGCCGGTCTGAAGCCCTGGCCGAAACCTTTTCAGAATCTCCGGTCAACCCGTGAAACCGAGCTAACGAAGAGTTTCCCGATTCATGTAGTGACGGCATGGATCGGAAACACGGTCAAGGTTGCGATGAAGCATTACCTACAGGTGACGGATGCGGATTTCGACCGGGCGGCGGGCGTCAAGGAAAAAATCCCGGAACCTGAAACGGCAGCTTTTACCGACGCGCGCGACGACGCGCGCCTCCCAAACGGCAACGCGCAAGCCAACGCGCTCAATTCCCGCCATGTCTCGCCAGTCATGCCAAGAACCGCATAAGGCCCTGAATAATCAGGACTTACGGCCAGACTTGGCGGAACATGGCGAAGCCTGGCAAATTGGGAAGCTACCCGGCCTGGACTCGAACCAGGAACGAGGGTACCAAAAACCCTTGTGTTACCATTACACCACCGGGTAGTGGTGAGCAATCCTCTGGAAGAGCGTGTATTTCGCGCTCGCCAATACTCTGGCCAGATTTGCAACAGATCTATCCTATTTCCTCAAAGGATTTCCAGCAAGGGGTGTTGTGAATCTGACGCGGCCCGGCATCGCCCGGCAAAAGAAACGAAAAGCCCCCTCGCACCACTCGGCACGAAGGGGCCCTGGTATGGAAGAAGGTTGCCAAGGCGAGGCCTGGCGCAAAGGTTCGTTCAATTGGTGAAACTGCCCCCGCTCTGGAAATATTCGCTGTTGTTGGGATAAAACCAGCCGTGCTGCGGATTATACTGCCAGCCGTCGGCACCTCCCGTTGGGGCGGTCGGCTCGCTTTCGCCTCGCAGGATCGCGACGCTCGTGCTCCGATTGAACGGGTTAATCGGAATCTCGCCCACGATATAAGGGCCGCATGCCCCGTTGATCGGGTCGAGAGTCGTGTTCCGATCGGTCTTCTGCGTCAATTGATTCCTGAAGTCGGCGTTGCCTGCGGCCGGCGGATAAACTCCGGCGTGGTTTTCCCTGTATATTTCCAACTGCGACCGCATGAGGTGCAAATTGAACTTCAGATTGCTCATCTTTGCTTCCCTGGAGGAGGTCGAGAACTGCGGAATGATGGTAGCAGCCACTACGGCCATGATGACTGCCAGGATCAGGGCTTCGCTCAGCGAAAACGCATTGCGACGATTGGTCTTCATAAGATTTCTTAGGTCAAGAACGTAGTTGCGTCAACAAAATTCTTCTCACGGCGACTTGACGGACAACCGGCATGAACCGAATAAAAAGCACTATCCTTCGAGAACATGCCACCGGCAGCAACTCCGCAGATTTGCCGATCTTCCCGACCGGCTCGTGTAAAGCAAACAACGCAAGTTGACGATAGGGTCTTATGTAACACGCCGATTTGGATGATATGGGTTAGATGCGACGTGTTCGACGAACGCACTGCATGCGCGTTTTTCGTAGCATAGCTAATGTGCAGTGAGTGAATAAGACGAATAGAAAATGTAGGCAAAGACGGCCTACGGACCATAGACCAGGCCTTTGGCCAGACCATTCCGGGGGATTTTAGGGAGGCATGCAATGAGAAGGATATTAGCCATATTGCTGACGGCGGTGGTGCTGGCGGTAATTGCGGCAAGCTCGGTTCAGGCCAGCTTCTGCGGTATCGCCTGCTGCCATTGCAGAGCGTGCTGCGAGGATTGCTGCCCACAGCAAACTTGCACGGTGATGAAGACCTGCAAGCAAATCGTTTACGAGCAGCGCCAGTACACCTGTTACAAGACTTGCTATGAGCGGGTGTGCGAGCAGAAGACGATCAATTGCGTGAAGTACGTCCCCGAGACGTGCTACCGCGAAGTCCAGTACACGGTCTGCAAGCCGGTGTGGGAAACGCACGTCCGCACGTGCAACTACACGACCTGCAAGCCGGTCTACGAGACGTGCACCAAGAACTACTGCTATACCGTCTGCAAGCCGGTCTACGAGACCAAGACCCGCGAGATCCACTACACGGTCTGCAAGCCGGTGTACGAGACCTGCACGAAGAACTACTGCTACACGGTCTGCCAGCCGGTGTGGGAGACCAAGACCCGCGAGATCTGCTACACGGTCTGCAAGCCGGTCTACGAGACCTGCACGAAGAACTACTGCTACACGGTCTGCAAGCCGGTCTACGAGACCTGCACCAAGAACATCTGCTACACGGTCTGCAAGCCGGTCTACGAGACCTGCGAGCGGGTGTGCCACTATACGACTTGCACGCCGGTCTACGAGACGTGCACGAAGAACTACTGCTATACGGTCTGCAAGCCGGTCTACGAGACCTGCACCAAGAACTACTGCTACACGGTCTGCCAGCCGGTGTGGGAGACCAAGACCCGCGAGATCTGCTACACGGTCTGCAAACCGGTGTACGAAACTTGCGAGCGGGTGTGCCACTACACGACCTGCACGCCGGTTTATGAGACCTGCACGAAGAACGTCTGCTACACGGTGTGCAAGCCGGTGTACGAGACCTGCGAGCGCGAGGAATGCTACTCGGTGTGCAAGCCGGTATGCTGCACGAAGACCGTGCGCTGCTGCGGCGGCCACTGGGAGACCCAAACGGTTGCCTGCTGCGAGCCCGCCGGTTGCTGCGACTCGTGCAAGTGCTGCGACCCGGTGAGGTGCTGCCGCGTGTGGGTCCCGGAAATCTGCGAGAAGCAGATCGATTGCGTGAAGTACGTTCGCGAGACCTGCGTCCGCAAGGTCCCGTACACGGTCTGCCACATGGTTCCCGAGCAGCGGGTGAAGACCTGCACCTACCAGGTCTGCCATATCGTGCGGGAGTGCCACGAGAAGCATATTCCGTACACGGTCTGCCGCATGGTTCCGGAGCAGCGGGTGAAGACCTGCTGCTACCAGGTCTGCCACATGGTTGCGGAGCAGCGGGTGAAGACCTGCACCTACCAGGTCTGCCACATGGTGCCCGAGCAGCGCGTGAAGACCTGCACCTACCAGGTCTGCCACATGGTGACGGAGTGCCACGAGAAGCGGATTCCGTATACGGTTTGCCGCATGGTTCCCGAGCAGCGGGTGAAGACCTGCACCTACCAGGTCTGCCACATGGTTCCGGAGCAGCGCGTGAAGACCTGCACCTACCAGGTCTGCCACATGGTGTCCGAGCAGCGCGTGAAGACCTGCTGCTACCAGGTCTGCCACATGGTTCCGGAGCAGCACGTGAAGACCTGCACCTACCAGGTCTGCCACATGGTGCCCGAGGAGTGCGTGAAGACCTGCTGCTACCAGGTCTGCCACATGGTGCCCGAGCAGCGGGTGAAGACCTGCACCTACCAGGTCTGCCACGTCGTCAAGGAGTGTCACACTCAGGAGATTCCTTACCAGGTTTGCCACATGGTGCCCGAGACCTGTGTGAAGCAGGTCCCCTACACGGTCTGCAAGCCGGTGTGCTACACGAAGACGATCGAGTGCTGGAAGCTCGTGCCCAAGTGCGTGCCCTACACGGTCACGCGGTGCGTTCCGGTGGTGGTTTGCACGCAGGTTCCGGTGACCGTCTGCTGCCCGGTCATCCACTGCTGCCGGCCGCGTTGCTGCGAAGAGGGGACGGCCTGCGAGTCGGCGGGCTGCGGCAACTAACTACGCCCGTCTCTAGCCCCGGTGGGCGAGAGGTCTGGTCTAGCCTGAACGGCGGCTCGACTCTGCAAAGTCGAGCCGCCGTTGTTTCTTGGGTGGACAAAACGTACTCATCTTGTTGCCCATTTTATGCCTGCTTGCCGTTCGTCGCGTAGCGACGGTATGATGGTAGCCGTGGGTTTCAACCATTTTGGAGTGCGAGGGCTTGCCATCGCTTTTCAGAACGCAATGAGGCCCGTCCGACGCGAAATCGGCCGTACTGAAAAGCGGTGGCAAGCCCTCGCACTCCAAAGCGCACTCGCCAGGAATCAACCATGAATACCAAGATGTCCACGAAATCGAAGAACTTCTTCCCCTGCTGCATTCTCGTAATTGCACTCAGCATCGCCGGTTCCGCTCAGGCCGACGGCGGCGTCGCCAGGCTGGACCTGGGCGGCGCCTGGCAAGTCATCCGGGAAGGCACGAGCGAAACGATCCCCGCCACCGTGCCGGGCTGCATCCATACCGATCTCCTGGCCGCCAAGAAGATCCCCGATCCGTTCTACCGCGACAATGAAAAAGCCGTGCAATGGGTCGGCGAGGCCAACTGGCTCTATCGCCGCTCGTTCGACGTCGCGCCGGAGTTGCTCACGCACGAATACATCGTGCTGAAATGCGAGGGCCTCGATACCCTGGCGACGATCCGCCTCAACGGCGCGCAGGTGGCCCGGACCGACAATATGTTCCGTGCCTACGAATTCAACGTCAAGAAACTACTCAAGCCGAATGGCAACACGATCGAAATCCGGTTCGACTCTGTGCTACCGCTGCTGCGGGCCAAGGAAGGCCAGCGGAAACTGCCCACTTGGGCCTATCCGGGGGCCGGCTACGTGCGGAAGGAGCCGTGCAATTTCGGCTGGGACTGGGGACCGACACTGATCACCTACGGAGTTTGGCGGAATATCGGGATCGAAGCCTTCGATCTGGCCCGGCTCGATGATGTGGCCATTCTGCAGGACCATTCCAAGAAAGGCGTAATCACGCTCAATGTTCAGGTGGCGGCCCGCCCGACCACGAGCAGCGATCTCGATGCGAACGTTCGGGTCTTCCTCGGCGAAGAGTGCATTGATTATCACCTTGCCGATCTAAAGCAGGGCAAGGCGAACGTTGACATTCCCATCGAGAATCCTGCGCCTTTGGTGGCCGGCGGGCATGGGCGATCAGCCTCTGTATCGCGTCGAAGTCTATCTTCGGCATGGCGGCAGACTATTGGACAGCATGACCAAACGCATCGGCCTGCGAACGCTGCGCGCCGTGCCGCAAACGGCCGCCATGCCCTTGCATTTCGAGGTCAACGGGGTTCCATTCTTTGCCAAGGGGGCCAACTGGATCCCGGCCGACTGCTTTGCCAACCGCCTGAGCAAGGACATTCTTCGCCGTTATGTCGACGACGCCGTGGCGGCCAACATGAACACGCTGCGATTCTGGGGCGGAGGGTACTACGAAGACGACGCCCTGTTCGACCTGTGCGACGAGCGGGGCATCTGCATCTGGTTGGATCTCAAATTCGGCTGCTCGACCTACCCGGCCTTCGATGATGCGTTCCTCAAGAATGTGGCAGCGGAGGCCCGCGACAACATCGCCCGCTTGCGGCATCATCCTTCGATCGCGCTCTGGTGCGGCAACAACGAGATCATGTTCTTCCGCGGCGGGAAGCAGTGGACCGCCGACAAGATGAGCGAAGGCGACTATTACAAACTCTTCCGCGACACCCTGGGCGAGGAAATCCATCGCCTCGCGCCGCAGTCGGACTACGTGACCGGCTCGCCGGATTGTGGCGACGTCCATTTCTGGGAGGTGTGGCACGGCGGCAAGCCGTTCGAAGTCTATCGTGACATTCATGGCTTCGTAAGCGAGTTTGGCTTCCAGTCGTTTCCCGAGCCGAAAACGGTCCGGACCTTCACCACGGCGGCCGACCGGCAGTCGGTCTATTCGCAGGTCATGAAGTACCACGAACGCTCCAACCGCATGTACATGGACGTCAAGGAGGACGGCGACGTCGGCACCGACAAGATCATGATCCTGGTCAAGAAGTACTTTCGCGAGCCGAAAGATTTCGAGAGCACTTTATGGCTGAGCCAGATTACCCAGGGTTATGGCATCAAGTACGGCGCCGAAAGTTGGCGCCGCGAAGCGCCGCAGTCGATGGGCTGCGTCTATTGGCAGTACAACGACTGCTGGCCCTGCTCGTCGTGGTCGTCGGTCGATTATTTCGGCCGCTGGAAAGCGCTGCATTACATGGCCCGGCGATTCTATGCCCCCCTGCTCGTTTCCGGGGCGGAAGACCCCAAGGGTGGGAAAGTCGATCTCTACGTCACCAGCGACCGCCGGGAGGACTGTCAGGGCAAGCTTCAGTGGAACGTCACCGACTTATCCGGCGTCAAGATCCATGAGGGCTCGATTGATGTTGACATTGCGGCCGGAAAAAGCCGCTTGATCCGCTCGCTCGATCTTCGCGATGTCGTGACGAAACACGGGCGGAAGAAGATCCTCGTCTGGCTGTGGTTGGACGTCGCCGGCCAGGCGGTTTCTGAGAATCTCGTCACGCTGGCCTATCCCCGCGAGTTGAACCTGCTGGATCCGGCGTTATCGGCCAAAATTACGGAGAAGGGGTCGGGCGAATTCGCTATCACGCTGCATGCCGCGCATCCCGCCTTGTGGACGTGGCTGGAAATTGAAGGCGTCGATGCGTGGTTCTCGGACAACTTCGTGCATGTCGACCCGGCCCGGCCCGTGACGATCATCGTTCGCCCGGCTTTGCCCATGACGAAAGACGCGGTGCAACGGGCGTTGAAGATTCGCAGCCTGTACGATACCTACAAGTAGGTGCCGGCCGAGATCGTCGGCCGCGTTGGCCGCGCCGGCGCGATAGGGAGGCGGGCAGGGGCGGCCGTCGGCCTTGCACAATTCCCGGTGTTCGCCCGGATCCTGCCGTAGTATATGCCGCGGCGACACTTGGTCATAATCAGTTCTTCGAACAAATCCAGATGCCGCTGGGAGATGTTTCTCCAGTCGAAGGGCTGAACGAACCGTCGGGCGGCTTGGCCCCAGGCGTTGGCACGTTGCGGATCCAGGGCGATTTGCCGAATCGCGTCGGCGAGTCCTTGCGGCGACTCCGGCGGCGCCAGCAAGCCGGTCTGGCCGGGCTGCACGAGGTCGGCCAGGCCCGGCAATTGCGAGGCAATCACGGGCCGTCCGGCGGCAAGGCTTTCGACCACCACGACGCCAAAAGCCTCCCAGGTTCGCGAAGGAACGATCATGCACAGGCTGTTTTGCAAAAGCCACAGTTTCTGCCGGCCTACCGTTTGGCCGACGAAATGCACTCGCCGCGATAGGCCGAGCCGTGCGGCCAGGGCTTCCAGCGCCGGCCCTTCCGGTCCCCCTCCCGCCACGACCAGATCCAAATCGCAACGGCCGCGCAGCAAGACCATTGCCTTCAGCAGCACGTCGATTCCCTTCCGCGGATCGAGCCGGCCCAGAAAAAGCAGATAGGACTTTGGACGAATCGATGCCGCGAGATTGGCGGGCCGCGGTGCCGGTATGGCAAATTGCTGGACGTTGACGCCGTTGGGAATCGGCACGATCCGCCGTAACTGCGGACAGGTTTCACGAAACAGTTGGGCCGTGTAATTGCTGATGGCCACGGTGGCGTCGGCCTGCTCCAGGGCCAGTCGATATCGCCCGCGGAGGTCCGCTTTGCGATCGTAAAGTCCCAACGGCGCCATGTCGTCGCCGTGGCTGGTGATGACCAGCGGCAAGTGACGCACGGCCTGGCAGCACGCGCCGACATAGCCGGCCGGGTAGGTCCCGTGGCAATGGATCACGTCGAAGCCGTAGGTGCGATGCAGCTTCGCCATCCAACGGCCATACCACGACACGAACCTGCGCGTGGAGAGGAACCGCGGATGCCAGGCCACGGGATAGGGCACCGCTGCGGCGTCGAACGGGCCCTGCGATGCGTGCCAGGGGGCCAGCACGACCGGCTCGTGTCCCATAGCGAGAAACTGCCGGGCCAGCGAGTCGACGACGATCTCCTGTCCGCCCAATTTCGGCAAGGCCGTATTGGTGTATAAGCAGATTCTCATGGTGTCTTGTCCCTCGTGTCCGCGTAGGACAGGTTTTCAATCCGCCGTTTCGGGGCAGGTTGAAAACCTGTCCTACGGCGCTACGCGACCCGGAGTACCGGGTGCCCCGGAGCTTTTCTGACCGGCGATCTGCTCATAGATCGATACGATCTGGTCGCAATTGCAGTCCAAGGTGTGTTTCAAGGCCAGTTTCCGCGCGGCTTCGCCCATCCGCTGCCGGAGGTTTTGATCCAGGAGCGGGCGGAGCGCGGCGGCCAGTTCCGCATCGTCGGCCGGATCGGAGATCACACTGCCGTCGACGCCTTCGCTGAGCAACTCCGCCGCGCCGTTGAAACGGCTTGTCACGCTCGGCAACCCGCTGGCCGCCGCTTCGGAAACGCTCAGGCTGCATGGATCGTAGAACGTAGGCAGCACGAAGACGTTGGCGGCGGCATAATAGGGGACCGGATCGTCGATCGCGCCGACGTGGATTACTGTGCCGCCAGGCGGGTCGGCCATGGGGACAGACAAAGGTGTCAGGAACCGTTTGCCGGAACGGCCCGGAGGGCGCTTGGCACAAACGGTTCCTGACACCTTTGTCTGTCCCCGCCGCCGCTTCTTTCCGCCCACGACCACCAGCCGTACCGGGGCCCCTTCGGCGGCCAGGCGGTTTGCTGCCCGCACCGCCGTCACTAATCCCTTCCGCTGGTAATCGTGGCCCACGAACAAGAGCATCACTTCATCTTCGCAAATGCCCAGGCGATCGCGGATTTCCTCGCGCCAACGATCGCGATGGACCGGCGAAAAGCGGAGGTTGTCCGTGCCGTGATAGACCAGGCGGATCCGCTCCGCCGGCACGTCGTGAAAGTGCTGATAGTCCCGCGCGCACATCTGCGAAACGGCAATCACGATCCGCTGCGGGTCGCCGAATTGCCGGGCCATGAGCCTGCGGAAGTCGCGGTAGCGGGGCAACACCCGCAGCATCGCCCGCTTCCACGGCCGCTGCCACGAGGGCAGCAACAGCAGCTTCTGTTCCCATTGGGCCAGTCGCGAGCCGTCTTCCGATTGCAGCACGTGACTATGCCAGCCCAGCCCGATGTCGTGGACCATGTCGACCGTCAAGCGTCGCAGCGTCGCTTCGGCCGCGGCCGCCCGCTTGAGCACCGAACGGATCGGGCCAAGCGCGTGCGCAACGATGTCCAGCCGCGCCGCCGGACCGTTCACCGCTTGGGCCACGACGTGGACTTCGTGTCCCCGGGCCAGCAACCGCTCGGCATGCTGGTAGGTCCATTGTTCCGCGCCGCCGCGGCGCGGGTCCAAGTGATCGATGACCAAGGCAATTCTCATTTCTGCACTCCTGCCCTAAGGATGCCTGACAAAACCCGATGGGGACGTGCCGGAATTCGGTCGCTTCCCGCTCTTGTCAGGTATCCTCAAAATGTCGAGCAATCGCGAGCCCTGCGCCCGGCTGCTCCGCAAATCTCCGCCGCTGAGCCGCATTTCCAGCACCTGGTAACCATGCGGCAATCCGTTGCGGCGGTCGAGGATCTCTTGATAAATTCCCAAAATCTGGTCCACGTTTCGCTGGAACGAATGCTTCAAGATCGTTGCCCGGGCCGCCTCGCCCAGTCGCCGCCGCAGCGAGTCGTCGAGCAAGACCCGCATGGCGCCGGCCATCGCCGCGTCGTCGGCCGGGTCGTCGATCATGAGCACGTCTTCGCCGTCGCGGAACATCTCGCTCGCGCCGTTGTAACGGCTGGTGATCAGCGGCAGACCGCAGGCGGCCGCTTCGAGTACGACGAGGCTGCACGGATCGTAGTAGGTCGGATGGACGTAACAGTCGGCGGCGGCATAATACGGCAGTGGATCGTCGACCCGCCCCACAAACACGACCTGCTCGCTCAAGCCCAGGCGGGCAACATAGCGCTGCCACGAATCGATGTGCTTGCCGCCGACGATCACCAGCCGCACAGCTCTCCCGGCGGTCTGCCAGCGGCGCATCGCCCCCAGCAACGTAGCCACGCCCTTGAGACGGAAATTGTGGGCCACGATCAGCGCCATCAGCGTGTCGTCCGCCAGGCCCAGGCGGCGCCGCGTCGGCTGCCGCTGCAGCCTGCATTGCCGGGGTGAAAAACGCTCGGTATCGACGCCGTTATAGACGATGCGGATCCGCTCCTGGGCCACGCCGTGAAATCGCTGGAAGTCGGCGGCCGACGCCCGCGAGAGGGCCAGCACGATCTGTCCATGGTCGGCGTACTGCCGCTGCATGAGAGTCTGAAACGTGCGATGCCGCGGCAGCATCCGGTTGGCCATCCGCTTCAAGCCGCGGAGCCATGCCGGCAGGAAGAGCAACTTCCGCTCGGCACTGGAGGCCATCGATCCGCCGTGAGGATGGAAGACGTTGCAGTACCAGCCCATGCCCATGTCGTGGACGATATCCAGCGCCAACGGTTCGAGCACGGCCCGCACAGCGCCGGCAAAGACGATCGGCGACGGATCGCATTGGATCGAGTGGCAGGCGATCGGCAAGCGGAGGGCCTTGGAAGAGAAGGCCCGCGCTACGACGTGCACCTCGTGGCCCAACTCCAGCAACCGCTGGGTGAACGACCAGGTCCACTGTTCGCGGCCGCCGCGGCCCGGATCGAATTGTTCCAGGACCAGCCCGATTCTCATGGCTTGTGCCTCCGGGCACCGCGTACTCGTGGTCGGCGGCGGATCAGCGATAGTTTCCCAAGGATCTCGCGCACCAACTGCTTGTCCTGCGGCCGCAGCTTCTGCACGCCCAGGTAGGTCCGCAGAAAAAGGACCTTTTCGCGGCACCCGACGCGATCGTCCGGCGACATGCTGGCCAATTGGGCCAGGTCCTTGACGATCCATCTTCGCCGGAACCAGCGCCGCTGCTGGACCCGTTGCAGGTCGATCAAGCGGACATCGAACCGGCCCGGCGATATTTCTTTGGTCAGGAAGTGGCAGGCGTAGAAATCGCGATGATTGAACCCGGCTGCATGGAACCGCCGGGCGATATCGGCCACTTGAACGATCAAGCGATGCAGAGCGTGGACAGAGAGCAGGGAGCGGGGAGCGGGGAGCAGGGAGCCGTAGGGTGGGACTAGCTCGCCGGGGCACCCGCTGGCGGATCGTGCGTCGGCGAGCGCCGGCCCACCATTGCTTCTTCGAGAGGGGAACCGTCGTTGAATGAATTCCTGCAGCTCGCAATATCCGACCAGTTCTTCCGTCAGCAGGAACGATTCCAGCCGGCCGTCGGCGTGCAGTTTCTCGCCGAAAGCCATCAGCGGCATGACGTCGATGCCTAGCGACTGCAAGGCCAGCGCATTTTCAGCCTCGACGCGGCCCGGGCTGAGTGGAGGCGCCGTGCCGCAAGCGGCGGCGATCCGTGTCGTCCACGTGCGGGCGCGATGTTTTTTCAGGTACATGCCCAAGGTAGCAGGCACAGTCCCTGTGCCGTCCGCCGAGGTAGCAAGCACAGTCCCTGTGCCGTCCGCCAAAGTGGCAGATGCGTGGCGCCATGCTTCCACGGACGGTGTGCCGGAAGGGCGGACGGCACACGGAGTGTGCCTGCTACCCGGCAGATACCAGTTCTCGCGGTCGGGCAACACGCGCAAGCAACGGCCGACTGTCGTGTGCATCACTTCGTCGAATTCCACCAGTCCGGCGTTTTCCAAAGTCTCGCGGCAGCGCTGGGCGATCGATATGTTGGCAGCCGGCGCCAACGTGGCTGGCACAACATAGTACTGAGTACTGAGTACTGAGTACTTAGTGCGTCTGCTGCCTTGAATCGCCATCGTCACCGCCATGCCGCTTCTCCCTATGCCGCCTTGACCGTGGTTGTCCGCAGCAGTGCGGCTACTTCGCCCAAAACCCGCTCCGGTGTCAGATCTCGCATGCAGCGGCAATGCCCCAGCGGGCAGGTACGCTTGCCGCAGCCCAGGCATTCCAACTCGCTACGGAGCATGGGACCGCGGACGCTGGGGTTCTCGATCCAGGCCGGCAACGTCGGTCCCAAGAGCGTGACGACCGGTTTGCCCAGGGCGGCCGCAATGTGCCGCGGACCGCTGTCAGTCGAAACCATCAGCCGGCACCAGGCCAGGCAACCTTTGGTCAGCCCGAGACTGACGGCTTGCGCGGCCAAGGAAAAGACCCGCGACGAATTGGCACGGGCGACGATCTGGCGGGCGGCGTCGCGCTCGCCGGGGCCGCAAAGCACGAGCACGTCGTGATCGAGTTGTGCGACGGTTTGCCGGGCCAGTGTGGCACAATGCTCGATCGGCCACAGTTTGGCCGTGCCATAAGCCCCACTGGAGTTCAGCGCCACGACCCGTCCATCGGTCCGCAGGCCCAAGTCGCGCCACACGCGCTCGGCTTGCTCGCTTTCGGCCGCCGTGACGTTCAGTTCCAACTGCGGCGATTCCTCGGGGCAACCGACTGCTCGGGCCAGGGCCAGGTAGCTTTCGGCCATCGGCACGGGCAGGAATTGCCGGCCGACTCGGGCCGTTCGGAGCGGCTTGGTCAGGAGCAACGATCGCCCATCCCGGGCGTAACCGACGCGCTGCCTTGCTCCGCCCAGCCAAGCCAGTACCGCGGTGTGCAACGAGTTGGTCAGCAGCAAGGCAATATCGAAACGCTGCCGCCGCATACGGCCGATCAAGGCCAAACCGCCATATTTCTTCCGACCCGACTGGGGATCGAAAGGAAATTGCTCATCGAGCCAATGACTGCCACCGAGCAGTTCGGCCAATTGCGGGCGCAGAATACCGACAACCCGCGCCGAGGGGCCAAAATGCCGCCGTACGGCCCGTAGTGTGGGAGTGGCCATGACCAAGTCTCCCACCCAATTAGGGAGGAAGATAGCGATTTTCATGGCGGGAAGATACTAAGACGGGCGATTCGAGGCAATGTCAAAAGGCAGTAATGGCATGGCCCGGCCGCAAGGCATCGGCTATAATCGCGGGATGCAGAAGAAAGTGATTTTTGTGTGTTCGGCGAATTACTACCGCAGTCGCTATGCGGAGCACTACTTCAATTGGCTGGCCAAGCGGGAGCAATTGTGCTGGAAGGCCGATTCGCGTGGTCTGATGGTGGGGTTTTGGGGCAATATCGGCCCGATCTCGTTCCACGCGATCGATGCCCTGCAAGAGCGGGGCATTCCGCTGGAGGACCGGCCGCGCGAGCCCAAGGCTCTCACGCTTGCCGACCTGGCAGAAGCCGACCTCGTCGTCGCCCTCAAGGAGGCGGAGCACCGTGCCATGATGGCCGCGCAGTTCCCGCTCTGGAAAGACCGCATCGAGTATTGGCATGTCGACGACCTCGATTGCGCGGAGGCATTCGAGGCCCTGCCGCATCTCGAAAAGCAGATCCATGCCTTGGTCGAGCGCTTGCGGACCGCCAGTGGAAACAACGGATCGAAGGGTCAGTCGACAGCCAAGCAGGCGGGCTGAGGATTTGGCGAAGAATAACTTGGCGGCGTTCTGTAAGAGGGATTGTTAATCAACTGAAGGATTCGCGATTTCAGTTCCTTCGCTTTCGAGAGCTCGGCCAGGGAGCCTACGGGAATGGGGAGGAAAGCGAGAACGGATAGGATGCGAGGTCGCGTCGGAACTCCTCCTCAGGCATTAGTAGCTCGGCCGCCCCGATCTGGCACAGCCGCTCGACCTCGTGCGCGGCCCGTACTCAGTTGGGTTGGATCGCCTGTGTTGAACGATTTCGTAGCAATCCGAAAAGAAGGTGTGAGCAATCTCGTGGCAAATTGAAGAATTGTGGCGGCCCCAAAGAGACCGTTTTTCTCGTCCCAACTCATTCAAGCCGGATTAACAGGCCACGTAGTTCAAAGAAACCTCTCGATTTCATACGCAGCCAAGCCCGCGTTGTGACCACAGAGGTCTTGAATATCCTTTCACTAAACCACCTATTTTTTGCCATCACTTGTATATCACCCAAAATCGTCATGCACGGCCTCCGTTCATTCAGAAACCACAAGTATTTACTAGCAAACGACTTACGGATACTATATTGGCAGCCTCATGCTAGCTTAGCTAGCGGCTCACTTTCCGCAAACCAAATGCTCACATTACTTTAGAACTATCTTTTCGGGCTGCGATTGACGTTCGTGAAGAAACGGCTAAACTTGGACAATCTTTCCTGCATATTGTGGTTCTCGTGGACGAGGTATACAATAGGTTGGGTAGGATGCCTGCGCGATCAGTCTTTTCTCTATACTGATGTGCACCTATTTTGGGCAAGGATTGGTCCTGTCAGCGGTTAGGAACGATACGAACCTTTTTCCTCCGGTTACGATTCGTGTCGCCGCTATCCGCGAAAATGGTAAGTAAAGCCATCGATTCACAAAGGATGAGGTTCTATAATGGATTCCAAGGAAAGTGAAACCATCCAGTCGTCCGCCGACCCACGACCCGCAAGCCCACCCGCTGCGCGAGTACCCGGCCCCGGGTACCCCGCCGCAGACCGGCCCGCGGTCCGATTGTCGCGGAGCCCCGCCCTGGGGTTGACGGTTGAACCGGCTTTCTGTCCGGCGGACGCAGCAACACCCTACGACACGGTTGAGTGGGAAACGCGGACCGCCGCCATCAAGGGCGAAGGCGGCGAGGTGCTCTTCGAGCAGAAAGACTGCGAAGTTCCGGTATTCTGGAGCCAATTGGCAACGAACGTCGTTGTCAACAAGTACTTTTACGGCGAAAACGGCACCTCGGAACGCGAGCGGAGCGTGCGACAGCTCGTCGATCGCGTCAGCCGCACTGTCGCCGATTGGGGCCTGCAAGACGGCTATTTCGCCTCGGCGGCCGACGCCGAGAACTTCTACCGCGACCTGTCGTGGCTGTTGATTCATCAGTACGCCTCGTTCAATTCGCCCGTCTGGTTCAATGTGGGCCTGTTCCACCAGTACGGCATCAAGGGCGCCATGTGCAACTGGCACTGGGATGCCATGCAAAACAAGGCCGTTCAGCCGGAGAACCCCTACGAGTTCCCCCAGGCCTCGGCCTGTTTCATTCAAAGCGTCCAGGACAATATGGAAGACATCATGGAACTCGCCCGCAGCGAGGCCATGTTGTTCAAGTTCGGCTCGGGCACCGGCACCGATCTGAGCTCGCTGCGTTCGCATCGCGAGAAGCTTTCGGGTGGCGGCAAGCCGTCGGGGCCGCTGTCGTTCATGCGCGTGTACGACCAGATCGCCGCGGTCGTCAAGAGCGGCGGCAAGACCCGCCGGGCGGCTAAGATGCAGTCGATCAAGGACTGGCACCCGGACGTCATGGAGTTCATCGAGTGCAAGAACCGCGAGGAAAAAAAGGCCCGCACGCTGATCCAGGAAGGCGGTTACCAGGCCACCGAGGCCTACGATTCGATTCTTTTCCAGAACGCGAACCTCTCGGTCCGCCTGAGCGACGAGTTCATGGAAGCCGTCGCCGCCGACCAGCAGTGGACGACGCACTGGGTGACCGAACCGCAGAAGGCCGGCCCGAGCTATCCGGCCCGCGATATGCTCAATCGCATGAGCCAGGCGGCCTGGGCTTGCGGCGATCCGGGCGTGCAGTACGACACGACGATCAACCGTTGGCACACCTGCCCGAACTCGGGGCGGATCAACGCCTCGAACCCCTGCTCCGAGTACATGTTCCTCGACGACACGGCCTGCAACCTGGCCAGCATCAACCTGATGAAGTTTCGTTGCGAAGACGGTACGTTCGATTTCGAGCGCTTCAAGGCGACCTGCCGGTTGGTGTTCATCGCCCAGGAAATCCTGGTCGACCACGCCAGCTACCCGACGCCGCGGATCGCCGCCAACAGCCATCGTTTCCGGCCGCTGGGGTTGGGCTACTCGAACCTGGGCTGCCTGATCATGGCCAGCGGCGCTGCCTACGACTCCGACGAAGCCCGCGGGCTATGCGGAGCGGTGACGGCCCTCTTGCACGGCACGGCCTGCCGCACAAGTGCCGAGCTGGCGGCCGCGGTCGGGCCGTTCGAAGGTTACGAAGAGAACCGCGACGCGATGCTGCACGTCATGGAAATGCATTGGGAGAAGGTCGAGCAGATCAAGAATTGTCCCAAGTACCTGCAGAACGCCGCCCGGCATCTGTGGGACGAAGTGCTCGTCAGCGGCCGCCGCTTCGGCTTCCGCAACGCCCAGGCGACGGTCCTGGCGCCCACCGGCACGATCAGCTTCATGATGGATTGCGACACGACGGGCATCGAGCCGGACATCGCCCTGGTCAAGTACAAGCAGCTTGCCGGCGGCGGGATGCTGAAGATCGTCAACCAGACGGTGCCGCTGGCCTTGCGGACCTTGGGCTACAGCGATTCGCAGGTCGAAGCGATCATCAAGTTCATCGACGAGAAGGACACGATCGAAGGCGCCGCGGAGTTGAAGGCGGAGCACCTGCCGGTGTTCGATTGCGCGTTCCAGGCCTCGCACGGCACGCGATCGATTTCGTGGAAGGCCCACATCCGCATGATGTCGGCCGCCCAGCCGTTCATTTCCGGGGCGATTTCCAAGACGGTCAATATGCCCAAGGAGGCCACGCCGGAAGACGTTGGCCAGGCCTACGTGGAGGGCTGGAGGCTGGGATTGAAGGCCTTGGCCATCTATCGCGACGGCTCGAAGGAAGCGCAGCCGCTGTCGACGAAGAAGGCCGAGAAGGTGGCCGAGAAGGTCGTTGCCCGCCCGCCGCCGCGAGCGCCTGCCCGACACGCGGCAGTCGATCACGCACAAGTTCAACATTTCGGGCCACGAGGGCTACATCACCGTGGGGCTCTATCCGGACGGCCGACCCGGCGAGCTGTTCATCACCATGGCCAAGGAAGGGAGCACGATCGGCGGCCTGATGGACTGTTTCGGCACGGCCGTATCGATGAGCCTGCAGTACGGCGTGCCGCTGGAGGTGTACGTAAACAAGTTTTCGCACACCCGCTTCGAGCCTTGGGGCTACACGAAGAACCCGGACATCAAGATCGCCAAGAGCCTGGTGGACTACATCTTCCGCTGGCTGGGGATCACGTTCCTGCCCGGCTACGGCGAGATGAACAAGGCCGTGCCCGTCTCGCCGGTCGAGGCCGGCCAATCGCCCTATGGCCCTGCGGGAGAGATCGAAGCAGAGAGTCGGCCCGTCGCCACGAAGGCTGGCGGGCCAAACAGCGTGCAAGGAGCTTCCAAGTCGCAGACGACCAGTGTGCCTTCCAGTCAGGCCAACGGGGCCAATGGATCCTACGCAGGCAACGGGGCTTCAACCAATGCCAATGGGGCCGCAGCCAATGGTGCCGCTCACAACGGCAACGGCAGCGCCAATGGATCGCTCGGGGCCAACGGAACGAACGGTTCCAATGGCCACGGAGTGGCGATGGCGAAGAAGCCCACCGTAGCGGCAGTGGCGACAGCCGCCGCGCGGATTGCGGTGGCCAGCGAACCTCAGGCCGCGATGGTTGCCCGGCAGGAGCAGTTCGCCCGATTCCAGGCCGACGCCCCGAGTTGCGATCGCTGCGGCGCCATCACCGCCCGGGCCGGAAATTGCTACCTCTGCTACAACTGCGGAAACAGCATGGGATGCTCGTGAGCATGACCCTCACGCCGTTTGCAGCCGCGCGGCCAGCAGCGTGTTGTGCAGCAGCATGGTGATCGTCAGCGGCCCGACGCCGCCGGGCACGGGCGTGATCCAGCCGGCGACCTGGCTGACCGGCGCGAAATCGACGTCACCGACGAGCCCCATGTCCGTGCGATTGATTCCCACGTCGATCACCACGGCGCCCGGCTTTACCATGTCGGCGGTGACGAAGTTTGCCCGCCCGATGGCCACGATAAGAATATCCGCGGCGCGGGTGATCGACGGCAGATCGCGACTGCGACTGTGGCAGACGGTCACCGTGGCATCGCCGCCGGGCCCCTTCTGCATGAGCATCATGGCGATCGGCTTGCCCACGATCTCGCTCCGACCGACCACCACGACATGCGCGCCGGCCGTGGGGATTTGATGCCGCAAGAGAATCTGCTGAATCGCGTGCGGAGTACACGGCAGAAAGAGCGGCCGGCCCTGGACAATGCGACCGACGTTCTCAGGATGGAACGCATCGACGTCCTTCAGCGGACGGACCGCGTCCAGAACGCAGGTCGTATCGATTCCCTTGGGCAACGGCAATTGCACCAGAATGCCATGCACGCCGGGGTCGCCGTTCAAACGATCGATCACCGACAAGAGCTCATCGGTGGTCGTCGCGGCGCCCAGCCTGTGCAGACGGCTAGTCAGCCCGTTCTGCTCGCAGGCCTTCTGCTTGCTGTGGACATAGACCTGGCTCGCCGGATCTTCGCCAACCAGGACCGCAGCCAGGCAGGGCTTCACGCCGCTGCGGAGAGTGAACTCGCAGACCTCGGCCGCAATCTCGGCGCGGATCTTTTCCGCCAGTGCTTTGCCGTTGAGCAGGGTCGCGGCCATGCTTGGGCGTGCCTTTTAGTTCGGCGTTTGCACGATTTGGATCCGGCGACCGCCGCGATCGAATTTCACGAAACCATCGACCAGAGCGAAAAGCGTATAGTCGCTGCCCTGGCCGACGCCCTGTCCTGCCTGGAAAACCGTGCCACACTGTCGCACGATAATATTTCCGGCACGGACCTGCTCGCCGCCAAACCGCTTCACGCCGCGACGCTGGGCATTGGAATCCCGACCGTTGCGGCTGGACCCTTGACCTTTCTTATGTGCCATCTCAACACCTAACTCGTTGCTATATTTCCGCTTATGAATCCCGGCGGCCAGCTTGCGCAGGTTGGCTCCACAGACCGGAAACCCTTATTTGTAATAAAAAGGGCAACCGAAGTCAACCGGGGGGAAGCAGCAAATCAATTCGCTGGCGGAACGGGCTTGTCCGATGGCGGGAACGTTTTCCACCAAACCCACTCGAAAGATGGCCTCAAGGGCGGGCCGCCCGGCAACTCGGGAACCCCGCACCGCACCTGGGTTTCCTTCACCGTAAATTCGTCTCCCGGCCGCCAGAAGTTGAGCTTGAGAACTTTGGTTCGAATTTCACGAGACAGGCCCTTGCCCTTGGAGGCGGCGTACTTCGCCGGATCGTCGACGAACTTGTAGGCATTCGTCAGACCTTCGACGTAGACGGAGAACCAGACGTTGTTCGGGTCGACGTCCGTCCACGTGGCAACGCCCCACACCGTCTCCCCGACACGAATCTCCTTTTCAGCCATGTTCGCGGAGGTGAGAAACTCGCGGTTCTTGTCCTCGCGGGCACGGATCGCGGGGAGAACGATGGGAATGTATTGCTCGACACCGGCCTTCGCCGAGCCTTCCACTTCTTTCCGCAAGGCGTTATGGACTTCCAACGTGAAAACCGGAATGAAGCGCACCGGTTTATCCACGGTCTCCAGCTTGAAAAGGTTCTGTTCCGGTACGGGCTTGTTGTCCTGCACGGACCGAAAGACCTTGCCCGGATTCCTCACCTGGTAGACCATGTACCAGACTAGTTTCCGCTGCATGCGGGCGTCGGGACCTGGGATATCGGCCCACAGCATGCGAATGGGCTTATACCGGAAATCCAGCATCCAGACTTCGTGGCGGAAGGTGGCATTCTTTGCGAAATCGAACGTATCGTCGAGATAGAGCAATTCTGTGACGTCATGGCGTTCGATCGTTTCACCGGCTTTGCGATCGGGAATGACGTCCTGCATGACGCCCGGGGCCAGCTTTCGGAAAGGCAAGCCGGGATCGATCCAGCCACTATCAGTCCCGGTCGCAGCGGGAGCGCCCGCGGCCGGTCGAGCCGCCGCCGGTCGAACCGCCGCCTTGCCGGCCGGTTGTGCCGACGCGCGATCGACAGCCAAGCCCACCAAGACCAGGATGGCCATCGCCATCCCAAGACGAAAGGGGTGATTCATGAGAACCTTCGTTTCCAAGACGTAATCGTCTGCAATTCCAATATCCAGTATACTTTGCGGCTTTTTGCCGCGTCAAGTTTCGGTATGCTGGAGAGCTGTAAAGTTGGCGGTCGGCCAATTATCGCAGGCCGGAAGAGCCGGCTCCGTCCGCAATCCCCCACAATTGACTATACGCCATGAAAATCGGGGCGATTACCATTTCCAATCGACTAACCCTAGCCCCCATGGAGGAGCATACCAATTTCCCCTTCCGGCTGCTCATGAAACAGGCCGGAGCGGGCCTGGTGGTCACCGAGCGGATCGACGCGGCCGACGTAGCTCGCCGCGACCGCCGTGCCTTGCGATTGCTTTATACGCAGCCATCCGAGTCGCCACGTGCCGGGCAAATCAGCGGGGCCGACCCGGCGACAATGGCGGCGGCGGCGGCGGTAGTCGCCGAACTGGGATTCAATCTTGTTGACTTGAATTTCGAGTGTCCCATCCGACGTTTGCTGGCCCGTGGGGAAGGGGGGGCGTTGATGGATTCTCCCGAGCGGATCGGGCAGATCGTCGCTGCGGTCGTCCGCGCCGTTGCAATCCCCGTAACCATCAAGATCCGCAGCGGCCCCGACGCCGGCCAGGAGACGGCCGTGGAAGTGACCCAGCGGGCGGAGGACGCCGGCGCCGCAGCCGTGAGTGTGCATGCGCGGAGCGTCCAACAGGCTTACGTTGGCGGGCCGGACTGGGGCGTGCTGGCCCGGCTGAAGCAGGCGACCTGCCTGCCGGTCATCGGCGGCGGCGGTATTCGCGAGGCTGACGACGCCGTGCGGATGCTCGCCGAGACGGGCGTCGACGCCGTCTCCATTGGCCGCGGTTGCCTGGGCAACCCATGGATTTTTCGTCAGACTAGGGCCATGCTCAGCGGCGGGGGGCGCATTGCTCCGCCGACCCTGGCGGAACGTGGGCGGTTGATGCTGCAACTGATCGAAGGCGAGTTCCATCTCTACGGGCCGCCGTTGGCGCTGCGACGTTTGCCTCGCGTGAGCGGCTACTTTGCGCAGGCGCTGCCCGACGCAGCAGCGTTTCGCGACGCGGTGCGAGAGGTGAAGAACCTTCCCCGATTCCGCCGCTTGGTGCGGCAATATTTTGGCTAGCCGGTCGTCTTGCTCGCGCCAGCGCCGCCGCGTAGGCCGGTGTGCGCTCCATTCCTTGGTGAGGGTCTCGAAGACCTCGGGCGATTCGTAGCGGATGACATCCTTGCCTTCGGGTATGGGCCCGATCAGGCCGCGGAAGACGGGCAGGCCGCGGAGGGCGAGGTCGGTGCTGCAGTCATCGACACCGACCTGGGAGTGACGCTTGAGGAGGGCTTCGGCCGTATCGTAATCGCGGATACGAATCTCGCCATTGGCGCCCGCGTAACGACGCGGAAAGTGCCTTCGTTCATGGTGTTTGTCCTTCGTTAGGTGCCCATCCATTGGCGGTGTGTGTCATCCGATATAAAGAAGCTGTTTCAAGACCTGGCTGGCAGCATAGGCGCAAGCGTCGGTATCTAGGGGAGGCGCCTGCGCTTGTGGGGGCGGTTCTGAAACAGCTTCTACGCCAACTATCGGCATCACGCGCAGTCGGTCGGAAAACAAAGTAATTCGCGCGCATAGTAAAATCAATCGCAAGAACCGCTAGATTGTGCGCCGGAGCCAGAACGGAACTGATCGGCATCCTCGGCCTAGGACGCAGGCATGGAAAAAGGTCGGATGGCGCCGCCTGCGCGACTTCTTCTTGTCGGTTACGGGAACAGTGCTGCGAAAGAATCCGGTTTTGCCGCGCTCGGGCTGGTGCGGTTCGGATGAATGGTTCCAAAAAATGGGGGGAACCTTGTCGCGGGCGAGAATGTCTTATATATTGGAAGGTGCGTTCGGAGGGTAAGCGAACGGCTAGCGGTCTGACTCGAAATCAGATGCCCCGCAAGGGGTTGAGGGTTCGAATCCCTTGCCCTCCGCTTTCGTAAGTCTAATCAGATAAAGGAGTTTCAGATGATGCGTCACTGGACTCCTTTTCTGTTTTCTTGTCCTCATTGGTAGGGTTGTTGATAAAAGTGTTGATAACCTTCGTTTCGGTCTTCCAAAGCTCTTCCGCCATGTCATCCACGTCCAATTCCACGTAGTACCGCATCGTGGTTTCAATCGAGTTGTGCCGCATCAACTTCTGCAAAAGCATGGGCTTGGTCTTCATGGCCCATCTGGTCCCGAACGCCCTGCGGAAGTCGTGGGCACTGGCGAACTTCCCTTGAGCTTTGTTGACCACCACGTTTGCTTTCTCGCCGATTTTGGAAATCACTCGGCTCACCCTTCCCGGTGTTATTGGCTTCTCGGTGAAAGTGCCATCGAGCCTGAACACTTTGCCTTTCCGTTCGGCCTCCGCTGTCTTCAAGAGAAACTCGGCAAAATCCGGTGTGATGGGGAGCAACCGGTTCCTATGCCCCTTCTCAGCTTCAGCGTAAATCCGAAGCCTGGGACGCTTGCCCTTCAGGTCCACCGAGATTGGAGAATCTTCGTCCCAAGAGAAGATCAAAGACTCCTCCAGCCGCAGCCCGGATAGCCACAGACCGGTCAGATAATACTTCCAAGAGGCCGCATCCTTGGGTCGCACTTGCGGCACAGCTTCCAACATCCTCGCGTATTCCTTTGCCGTGATGGGCCTGCCTCTCATGATCTTCTGCCCTTTCCCACGCTTGGGCATATTGATCTTGGGTGCAGCGGGAATCAGCCCCATCGACACCGCCCAATTCAAAGCCGCCTTCAGATGCCGGAGATAGCTTGCAATCGAGGTTTCCTTGACCTTCGTTGCCCGAAGCTTGGCCTGGAACAAACTGATCGTGTTTTCCGTGAGGCTCCTGAGCCTTGCTGGATTCAGCAGGTTTTCCAAGTGATTGAAGGCGGTGTCCGTAGCTCCGAGAGTCCGTGGCGACATGCTCGCCAACTTCTCGGTCTCGTATTTGTCCCGGAACGCTTTCCAGGTCATGCGAGGATCCCGTATTCCTCTATTTTGACTGTAGCAAAGGGCCACTCGGGGTGAGAAGCAAATAGAGCATCCGCAAGGGACTTAACGTCGGCACAGAAGGACACTTCGTTCTTACGGATTTCCCCAATGTTGGTCATGGTCTATTCCTGGTTTGTGCTTGCGTCAAGACTCCTGCCCCGACTCAAGTTCGTTCTGTAAAACAGCGGCAACCCTGACGCCAGCAGTCACAAGAAGATCAACCAGCCCCGAGAACACTTGCAAGTCCTCGGCGTTGGCCTTTATCGAAGCCTTGTGTTCCTTCCAGACTGCATACAACAACTCCCCGAGAACCAAGCCATTGCTGGATTCCTCCCAAATGTAGTTTGGATCCCCAGCTTTTCGCACTATGGCATTGAGCCAACTAAGGGCAGGCTCTGGAAAGAAGCCTTTGCCCACGACCTTCAACATTTCAAGCAAGGCCCGGAATAGCCTTGGTTTATGCCCAACTTTCGTAACCCATAGCTCGGTTATGTCTTTGAAATGGCCCGCATAGGGCCAGTCCTCCGGATACAGGCACTTACCATGGCCCACGTACACGATCAATCCAAGGGCCCGCTCAAGATGCTGGTCGAAGTAGTGCCGTCGCCTTGAATTCCGGATTTGGATGGGTAATTTATTCAGTAACTCCATGCACAACCTCCGCCATCCGCTTTCACCCTCCGGAGGAATATCCTTCAAGATTAGCTGATGACGAAGACAAGGAATCGCCATCCGCCGTCATTCAGCAGGATGATGAAGATGGGATCTCCATCCTCGGGAAACTTCTCAATCCGGTAACGCTTGCTCTTGTCCGTCCACCTGAGCCGCAGCCCCAGAATATGATGCTGCGTTCGGCTCGGGCTCTTGGGCCAGTGGAGAATGGTTCTCATCTTCATCACTCCAGCGTTGAAATGTTCCCTTCAGAATCCAGGACGCGGATTACCAGTCTTGGCTTTTCGGAGATGACGGTTCGCGTCGTGACGCTGCCATCTTCGTTTTCATTTTCGTCGCAGGACGCAACGTACTGATCCTTGGTTGCCGTGCCCCTGATGACGTGCGGAGGTTCATCGGGAGGCTTGATCAGCCCGTCGATATGACCGCTTGCCAAGAGCATTGCCCGGTGACCGATCCCCGGACTCATAGGTGGTCTGGGCCTGAAGTTAAACTTGTCTGCTGGCGGTTCAATCTGAAACCTTAATGGGCTTTGTGCCACAAGCCGCGAAAGCTCGGCATCCGTAGGTTCCAGCTTCAGGAACCGCTTGGGAGGAACACCTGCAGGCAGCTTGTAGACCGTGTGGAGATTCTGCCATGTTTCCAGCCAGTCCCAGCGGCTGTTGTTCCCGTCAGAATCCATGAGACCTGGCATCTTCCGCTTCTGGCCCAGCACGATCATCTCGTTGTACTTGCGGACCCTCGCCGGGAAGGGCATTGCCGAAATGTCCTGAAAGTGCTCTTGGAAGAAATCGACGGTAGAGAAACTGCTCGCGATGTCCTCCGGACACACCAACGCCAACACGCCGTGGTCGGCCAGAAGATGGACCGCCTTTTCAAGGAATTGATTCTCAACACGCCCTTCTCCTCCTGTTCCATAATCGTAAGGTGGGTTGCACCAGATAAACGAGAACGATCGGTAGCTGATTCCACAGCGAAGGAAATCAGCAGGAGCCAGGGATTGACCTTCAGGCAAGGACTCCCTGACCACGGCTGCACGATCTTCGGATAGTTCGATTCCATACGGAATCGCATGAAGCCCTTGGGCAAGTTGAAGCAGGGCATGCCCTTCTCCCGCACACGGATCGAAGACAAGGCATTCCTCGTAGTCCGGTGGCCTGAGTCGTTCCAGGACTGCTGCAACGGCCTCGGGAGCGGCAGAATAGTAGCCGCCCTTCACCTGAGACATAAGCCTAGCCATGATTGACCTCCTCCGGTTTCGTAATGGTGACGAGCTTGGACTTCCTCATGGGCACGTCGTACATCGAGCCGCTATCCAGCTTGAATTCGAGGTATTCCACGACCTGGTCCACGACCTGCTTCTCGGGCCGCGTAAACCTTGGCCGCTGTCGCTTCAGCACGTTGATCAATTCGTCGTAGGTCAGTTCCCCGACAAACGGCGTCTTGGGCAAACCCACCAGCTTGTCGCTATGCGGGATGGCGGCCATGACGTTCTTCGGATTCCGGTACCAGCGGACAATCTCATTGCCCTTACGCGGAGTCAGCAGAATGCAGACGAAATCTCGCGGCGGAACGGCAACCAGGTCTCCCTTGGTGAACCACCCGGCTTCGAGCAGCCCCACCCGAATGTTTCTGATTAACTGGTCAGAAGGAAAACCGGCATGCCCATTCGTCACATGGGGGCTGAGTTCCGCTAAGTACTTGTTCTCCACGTAGATCGTGGTTGGCGGGTTCTCGAAGCTGATTGTCAAATCAACTTGCGTTGAACCCTCGTCCCAGGGCAACAGGTTTCGAGGATACTTGCCACGATTTCGCCAGGGTTCGACTTGCAGATCCCGGAAGACTTGCCTTCGGAACCTTTGGGCCTTCAAACCCTGATTCAAGATGTCTGGCAAGAACCACCTTGGGTTCAAAATGCGGTAGCGATTCACGTAGTGACAGAGCGTGGTCAAATGGCCACTGACATGATAGAGGAAGTTAAGCGGTGAGAGCGCCGTCAGGGGCCGGACGGCAGGAGCGAAGGCGGCGAAGTACCGGAGAGATAGGCTTGGACAGAGTCAAGCAAGAAACTGAAACACCGCGCAACCCTGTTGGGCACAGGTGGCAATTGCTGTCCAGATCCGTTCGCACCATCGGCGCCCTTTCTCGCTGCGTGTTCCTTGGGTGATGTGCCGGTCGATCACCACAAAACGCATCGCTTGTTCCGCCAGATTGTTGGTTGGGGCGATGCCGGGTGTCGTAATGAAGCGGAAATAGGCTTCCCCGTGTTCGCGGAAGCGTTTGGCCATGTTACGGGCATGTTTCGTGTCCGGCACGCCGGTCAGGGCTGTCCTCAACACGTGTTGACGAGCGGCAGCCAATGCCTGCTGAAAGCCCGCCGCAGTCATTGTTCCGCGGCCGTGGATTACGGCAAACAGGCCGCGCAGCGCGTTGCGCAACCGTTGGCCATAAGCCTGGTCCTCACGGCGGGGCAGAGTCAGCAGGAATTTCACATCGCGGATCAGATGGGCCATGCAGAACTGAACCAGCACGCCGAACTCTCGCATGTACTTGCGGTAGGCGCTGAAATAATCGCAGCCCAACACGCCGTTGAACTCCTCGCCCAACACCTCCACCAGCACCTTCGAGCCACGCGACTTGTCGATACGGAACAACGTGTAGAGCGCGGCGCGGAAGCACCAAGTCCAGAATCTTTCGCCGTTTTCCTTATGCCCCGTCTCATCGATGTTCAGCACGGCCTCGTCGGGCAGCCGCACGAACAACTCCGCATAGGAGGGGGCCAACGCCTCGCTCACCTTGTCGATCAACTTGGCCAAGTAGCCGCGGGAGACGTTCACCCGCACCACGTCGCGAAGGAACTTCCGGATGGTGGAGAAGGAGGCGTGGCAGACACCCTTCATGAAGGCCACCAGGGCCGTCATTCGTGGGCCTAAAAGGCCCGCCTTCCGCACCGCTTCGGGCAGGGACGCTGCATGGAGTTTCCCACAGCGATTGCACCAATAAGCCAACGCTTGGTGTTCGCTGACGATGGTCGGGGTGGCGACGATTTCCACCTCCTGTTGCACCTCGGCCGCATACGGGGAAGGGCGGAGTGAGCCGCCGCAATCGGGGCAACAATCGAGCGTATAGGTCACGAGGTTATCGATGGCCTCGTCGGGAAACGGCGTCCGCAGGTGTTGTTCATGGCCCGGCTGTCCGCCACGATTGCGTTTTTTACCGTCCTTGCGCGGAGGCTTGGGCGGCTTGACGATATCACTGGAAGGCGGCTTAGAGGAAGTGGACGAGTTCTTGCGGGCCGCCGCCAACCGGCGTTTGAGTTGCTCGTTTTCCTGCTGCAGACGTACGTTCTCTTCTTCCAGCAGCCCAAGCCGAGCGGATGCCGCTCCTTGATGGCAACACTCATCTGCGACGGACTCTTCGGCCAATCTTTGGGCTTGGCAACCCGCTCCTTCGCGGCCAAGACGTTCGCAGCATCGAGGATCTGGCCTGCGGTCGCCACCCATGGCTCGGGGTGTTTTCGCTGGATCAGAGTAAAGATGCAGAAGAGAACAGCATCCTTTTCCAGCAAATCTTCGGACCAATCTTCGCCTTCGTCCTTACGGCCGTTCAACATTGCCTGGGCCTTCAAGACGGAGATGAAGGCATCAACTTGGGCAGCAGACGGGGGAATTCCGCCGCTGGACCGATAAAGATGATTGACGGCAAGACCACGAATCAAGTCATGGCCCAGGGGCCACGTCTGCCGGCCCTTTGCATACGGAATCTTGATCTGCGGAACATCCGCGTTGTCGAGGAAGTACTCGAGATTCGAGGGGATTTCAATCGCCCTCTTATCCGGCTCCTTCTTCGTTTCGGGGACCGAGATTTCCGTCGAGGAGTCGTTCCCCTCTGGAGCCCACACTTTCCTACTCATCGCACTATCTCCCATACCAGGGTTACAAATGACCGTCCGCTTTTGGCTGGACGGTTGCCGTGACCAACATGATCACTGCCTACCCCTGATGTTGAGGACACGCAAAGCCAGATTTCGTTGGTTCCAACCGGAATGAGCCGTTGGTCACAAGTCCTTACCGATTGAGACTTTAAGGCATCGTAGGAACGAGACAAAAATTGTTTTCCATCTATTCCATGTGAAGGTTTGGAGGAATATTCCTTTTCGCTGGCATCATCTTCAAGCAGTTTCGGACTGTTCGTAATGCCAAGCCAAAGTAAGACGGAAAAGAAAAGCCAAATCACCCAAAATGCTGTCTTGCGTCACAATTGCCATAAGATGTTATTTCTCAACACGTTATGGAATGACGATGATCGTGACGCGACTGAGAACATCGTCACCTTGCGTCACAGAACTTATGGGGGGTTGTTGATTAACGACAGCCGAACTGCTATACTGCCTTACTGTCCTTCGGCCCTGTAGAAGCTTGGCCGGGTGTTGATAAAAGTGTTGATAAAGTCGAGCATCCACGGACGAAAACGAACCGGGTTGGATCTCGTAGAATTCAAGAAACGCCGGGAAATAGAGGGTTGCGGAAAGTCAGGCGGAGGTTCTTTCGTAACTCGAAATCAGATGCCCCGCAAGGGGTTGTGGGTTCGAATCCCATGCCCTCCGCTTTCGTAAGTCAAATCACTACAAGGGGTTATCGCCGAAGTCGTGGCGGGGCTCCGGGGCGTTTTTTCGTCAAGCGAGGCGTTATGGAAGTCGGAAAACAAACTGAGTTTGGGAATATGGCTACTGACCAGGTGTTCGACTGGACGGAACTGAGAAGTTTCCTCCCGCAATCGGTGCCGCAAACTGAATGGGCGGAATATGGAGAGCCCCCTTTGGAATCCCGTGAAGTCCGATGTCCGCCTCTTGGTCAAGAAGTTCTTCGAGCAGGCAGATGCCGATTTTGAACGAGTCCAGTGATCGTGTTTTCAAGAAGAACTCGGCAGGCTCAAGGATGAAAAGGCGAGACGCAGCACTTCACTAGCACATCCAGATTCTGATCCTCATGGGCCGGCACCGAACTCGAACGGATTAACAACCTGAAGACCAACCGCGCGCAAGTCCCGCACATTGCGAGTGGCCAGGATCAGGGCGTGTACCCTGGCGGTTGCCCCCAGCAGGGAATCCACCGCCGGAAGCGGACGCAGTGCGTTAAGACGCCCCCATTCTTCAGCAACCTCCCTGGACACAGGCAAGATCTGGCCCGCGAAATCTTGAGACAGTCCCGTCAACCAGAGTTGCAACCGTGCGGCTTGTTGCTGGTCACGCTGGGAGATCAATTGGATGCCCTTACGGATCTCGCCAATCGTGAGCACCGAAATGGCCCCACCATACGGAATCAACTCCGCCTGCTCCCACGCAGAGACCGCCGGATCGCAGCGAAATCCTTTCCGCAATTCGGAAACAATGTTGGTGTCGAGCAGGTACCGCATCACTCAGCCAGGTTAACGTCTCGGATCGATCCCTCGATTCGTGAAAAATCCGCATCCGTTCCCACGTCCGGCATTTTCCGCAGATACGCTTCAAATGTCATCGCGGGCGTCTCCTGGTCGCCCGCCAGCAGGACGTCGCGAAGAATTGCCCTGTGCTCGTCTTCGACGCTCCGGCGGTGCTCGTCGGCGCGTTTCTTCAATCTGGCGAGAATTGCCGGTTCGACATCTCGTACAAGTAACTCAGCCATAGCCTTGACACCTCATGGCGCACGTTGTTTCTTAAAGGGCTCTTCTAAAACCGCGTCGCAGGATGGACTGCCCCGTCCGTCCCCGGTCTGAGCACCCTCTCGTGCATTTTAGCCCAAATGTTGGGCGCGAGCCAGAGCGCCCCGATGGACCTCCCAGCCAGGCTTCCTCTGGCTGGCCCCAATTGGCAGTGGTGGAGCGTGACGCAATGGCTGAGCCAGCCCGACATGGCCCCCTCCAGCTTGGCCGGCCGCCCCCGATGCCCTGCCCTGAACAGGCGAACTGACAAAGGTGAAGGTGCGAGTGGCCAACCATCAATGTTCTTCCAGCATCTGTCCGCAGTGATCGCAGACGAACAGTGGCAGGCGCCGGCAAGCGGAACGCAGGCGGAACCGCACAGCGCCGCAGCAAAGACACTTCAATTGACTGGCGTTCCGATAAATTACGTATGAAGTTTGTCCTTCGTCTTGCGCCGCATCCACGGTTTCAAGGTGCCCGCCGCGCAATTCCACCAGGGCACAGATCACGCTCCGGTCCGGCGCAATCGAGACTGGATTTTCCATCGCGTTTTCCTTTCGCAAGAGTGCTTGGAAACAACGCGATGTAGTCTATAAGATGCTTCTCAGAAGTTCGGCGGTTCTGTGCGGTCTGTTATCTGTTTCCGTCCGATGAAGTGCCGGAAGTTCGGTCACCTTCGGCGGTTTTCGGTCAGCCCGATCGGAGACGATCCGCGGGAAATCGGACTGGCAGCGGACGATCGAATTTCTTCTCCAGCCAAGGCCGTAACTCGTTCCAGGCCCACTCAGCCGGCTTTCCGCCGCCCCCTTCAATCCTAGGTAATGGCATTGACGGATCGTCCTTCTTGTAACCCTCAAGGCATCGCTTTGAGCGACTCACCATCGCTGCCGCCTGTTGAAGTGTTACGTAGCATTCGATGTCAGCATTATCGTTACTTTTCGTTGCGGGTTCGGGTGGGGGGCCGAACCGGGCAGGAATCGTCAGAGCGGACGGTTCCGGAGTGTCGGTCCCAGGATCGACCGTACCAAGTTTCTCTATTGCTGGCTCAACAGTCCCAGGCTCGAATGTCGGCCCCACTGTTGTACCGCCCAAAGGCGCCGCGATATAATGCTTCTCTCCGGGCGCCAGAGGCAACCGAAGCTGACTCACTCCCGTACGATCAGTACGCCGTAACTCGCCCTCAAGCTTTTTCGCCTCGATGAAGGCGCAGCCAATTGGATCGCGTGGAAAATCAAGAGTGCTTGCACGATTTGAAAAGTCTTTCCATTTGATCCGCATTGCAATCAAGTCCTTCCGCGATAAACTCGCCTCCGTCACGACAGTGACCTCATAGGCGGGCGGACCTCCTTTATTCAGTTCCTGTTGCAACAATTCCTGAATAATCGCAAGGTCGTCTGGAAACAAGTCGTCTACGCAAAGAACGGGCCATTCACCACCATCGACATACTCACTGAGATAGTCATTAACGACGATATACGACGTGCCGGGTGGAGTTGGGGAAACAGGATCGCCAGAATCGCTTGTTCGCCGTTTTAGGCGTTCACGCGCGACGGAATGAAGGTAATCTCTCACAACAACGCTGACGGTTTCCAATTTGCAAACTTCTTCCTTCAGCGATGAAACCAACTGGTTGCTTTCCCGATAGTCGTCATTTATGGGGTAGTCGGATGTCCGGAATCGCCCGAGACCGATACGAGTAAGCAGGCCGCTGGCGAAGGAGAACACGGACCACATTGCGTAATTCACCCCATCGAATAGCTCGGGTTTCGTGCCAGGAAAAAAGCCATCCGCGATTTGCGAGAAACGCGATTCTTGGCCCAAGGCTTCTAGTGCCTGCGCTATCTCGATTGCCTTATCCACGGCATCTTCAAGACTAAACGGGACCCCAGATTGATCATCCGGCCAGCCGGGACAATTATCCCAACTGTCAATGTGGGATATCGAGTGGCGTAAGGCTTCGGCCAGCCGCAACACGTCTTGAGCACCTTGCCATTGAGAAACTTCGCCGGGTTGCTCGGCCATAGATCCTGCCTTTCAATCGGGCCGGACCGGGCAGGAATCGCCAGAAAGGCAGGAAGGCGACCGCCTGCCCGGTCCGCTTGGTCGCGCCGGTTGCAACACGGCATCGACCGTCCCGAAATCTTCATTGCCTACAGATAGCGCCCCCAGCCCCCCAACACGTTGCATCGGGGATGCCAGGGCGTTCCCCTCATTATATCACAATCCGATTATCCCCGACTATCGCAATGCGCGCCCAAGATGCCGAAATAGACCGCGGCAGGCTTCCCAGTCGGCTGCCAGCTTATCGAGTTGAACTCCGTACCACCCTTCTTGCTAGCTATGCGGAGCCCGCCTTGCTAGAATGGATGGGCGTTTGAAACTGGTTGGGGATCGGCTCCAGGCCCGCCGCAATTGGGCAATGCCGATCCTGTCAAAGCAAAACATGCAAAGGGAGGATTGTAAGATGATCGCTCGAAACATCACCCTGGTGGTTGCCGGCTTCCTGCTGCTGACGGCCTGCGCCACCAACAAGGCCGCCGCGCGCCAAGAGACCCTGCTCAATGTCGCCCAAGGCCAGATCCCCAACGACACGGGCAGCGACGGCGGCACGGCCATGACCATCGAGGAGTGCAAGGAACTGGGCGGCAAGGCGCTGAAGGTCGTCTTTGCCAAGGGCGATAGCTTCGGCGATCGCCAGGCCCGGGTCGCGAACTGGAAGCCGTTCGTCAGCCTGCAGTTCGAGGCCTTCAATCCGTCGCAGCAAAAAGTGCCTTTGACCTTCACGGTCAAACACAAACGCACGACCAGCTTCCAGACCCGCGTCGATTTCCCCTTGGCGCTGAACCCCGGCAAGAACGAGGTGAAGATCGGCATCGACGAATTGACGAACGTGAACGGCACGGCGCCGGACCTGTCGGCCGTCGGCAAGTGGTACCTTGCCTGCGCGGAAGGAGCAACACCCACTCTGTACTTCGGCGACATCCGCCTGGTGGGCGATGATCTGCCGGCCACCCCGGCAGCCGGTGCCGCTGCGGTAGCTGGGCCGGCGCCGGTTTACCACATCAGAGGGACGATCCGTAACGGCCGTAGCGGAAGCGAAGTCGACCTTACGGCGACGCCCGAGGGCGTTGCCACGGCCGCCCCGGCGAAAAAGGGGACGACCGGCAGCGATCCGGCCCGGCTGGCCCGCATCCGCGCCGCAAAGATGCCGCCGATCACCAAGCCCATCCTCTTCTGCACGCCCGATGCCGACGCCATCTGTTCGGCCCTGGAGGTCTTCCCCGCGGACAACCCCTGGAACCAGGTTGTTTCCGATTGGCCGCTGCACCCGAATTCGCAGAACATCATTGCGTCGATCGGGCGCAGAAGCCGCTGCGCTACAACGCCGACATGGGATTCGTCCTCGTGCCGCCCGACCAGCCGCGGGTGGACGTGAAGATCGTGGACTATGCGGGCGAATCGGACAAGGGCCCCTTCCCCGTGCCCGCCAATACGCCGATCGAAGGCTGGCCCGCCGATTATCAGCGGCAGGCGTCGGGCAAGTCGCTGACGCTGGACGACGTGCAGCGCGACGTGCTCAAGCAGGGCGGCGACCGGCACGCCAGCGTCGTCGATCCGGTCCATCGGATGCTCTACGAATTCTACGCGACGAAGAAGACCGACCACGGCTGGCAGGCCGCGCAGTGCTCGATCTTCGATTTGAAGTCGAACCAGCTCCGGCCCGACGGATGGACCTCGACCGACGCCGCCGGCCTGCCGATCTTCCCGGCCACGGTGCGGTACGATGAGATCCGGCGGGGCATCGTCGAGCACGCCATGCGCGTGACGGTGGTCAAGACCCGCCGGGCCTACGTGGCGCCGGCCACGCACTTTGCCAGCCCGCATGAAGACCAAAACCTGCCGCGGATGGGCGAACGGCTGCGACTGAAGCAGGACTTCGACATCTCCGGCTTCTCCCCGGAGGTCCAGGCGATCCTCAAGGGCCTGAAGAAGTACGGCATGTTCGTGGCCGACAACGGCATCGACTGGGCGATTTCGGTCGCGCCCGACCCGCGGATTCCCGTGCTGCACGACGAGCTACGGAAGATCAAGGGCTCGGCGTTCGAGGTCGTCGTGCCGCCGCAGTAAGGACCGGCCGAAGAAGAACTTCTGTTCTGCCCAAAATGACCAGATCCGGATTTAATTTCGGGGGGTTGCGGCGTTATCGGAGTTTCCCTCCGGTGTATACTTTAGGCAGTGATGCATGGCCGGCATGCTGAGACTTTCCGGATCCTTGGGAGAACGGATTCCCATCCGTTTCCGCGGAATGAATTCCGTCTTGCGGAGTTGTGTGCCGGCCGGAGCCTGGAGCTTTCTTGGTGATCGATTCGGTTTCGACTCGTCCTAGCCTATTGTTTCGGATTCGCGACTCGCAGGACACGCTGGCCTGGAACGAGTTTACGGGTATTTACGGACCGCTGATCTATGCCTTCGGCCGCAAGCACGGCCTGCAAGACGCGGATGCCGCCGACTTGACACAAGAGGTCTTTCGCGCCGTGGCGGGGGCCGTCGGGCAGTTCCAGTACGACGCGGACCGCGGCGGTTTCCGCCGTTGGCTCTTTACCGTCACCCGCAATGAGCTGCGCGATGCCGTGGCCCACGGCAAACGCCATCCGGCCGGCTCCGGCGACACGGGCGTCAAGCAGTTGATCGAACAGCAGCCGGCGCCGTTGGATGACGAAGCCCTGTGGGAAGAAGAATACCAGCGACGACGCTTCGATTGGGCCGCCCAGCAAGTCCGCGGCAAGGTCGACCACTCGACTTGGCAGGCCTTCTGGCAGACGGCGGTCGAAGGAAAACCGGCCGACGAGGTCGCCCGCACCTTGAAGATGAGCACCGGCGCGGTTTATATCGCCAAGAGCCGCGTTATTGCCCGACTCCGTAAACAGATCGAAGAGCAAGAGGGCCTCTGATGCCGGTGACCGCTTGCCCCAACCGCCAAGTGTTGCAGGACTTGCTCGAAGGCCGCATCAGTCCGGATGCAGAGGCCGCCGTCGCTGCCCACGTGGAACAGTGCATCGCCTGCCGGACGGCAATGGAGTCGCTCGCCACGGGCGAGCGCTCCGCGAAACCCTTGGTGCAGCAGTTCCGCGGGGAGCGCGTGGAACTTGGCCCGGCAATGCGCGGTGTGCTCGATTCGTTGGGTACGCGGCATTCCGAGCCGTCCCGTGTACCCACGGGCGGGCCGGGCCAGCAGGCCTGGCGACCCGATGCGGCCCTGCCCTTCCTCGATCCGCCCGACAGCCTCGATTGCATCGGCCGCCTGGGCCGTTATCGCGTGCTGAAACTGCTCGGCCGCGGCGGCATGGGCGTCGTCTTTCAAGCCCGCGATCCGGTACTCGGCCGTCTCGTGGCCGTCAAAGTGCTCACGCCGCAATTGGGCGACGATGCGACCGCGCGCGAGCGTTTCCTCCGCGAGGCCCGTTCCGCCGCGGCCATCAGTCATGCGAACGTGGTGACGATCTATTCGGTCGAAGAGGTGAACCGACTCCTCTTGCTGGTGATGGAGTTCGTCGATGGCGTCTCTCTCCACGACCGTTTGCGGCGGCGGATCCCCTTCTCCCTGCCGGAGATCGTGCGCATCGCAGCCCAGACCGCAGCCGGTCTTGCCGCAGCACACGCCCGCGGACTCGTTCATCGCGACGTGAAACCGGCCAATATCCTCTTGGCGCGGCCTGCCGACCAGGTGAAGATCGCCGATTTCGGCCTGGCGCGGGCGACCGACGATGCGGGCGTGACGCTACCGGGTTCGATCATGGGCACGCCGGCCTACATGGCGCCTGAGCAGGCCCTGGGCCGTGCCCTGGACCATCGTGCAGACCTGTTCAGCTTGGGGAGCGTGCTCTATGCCTTGTGTACGGGCCAATCGCCTTATTCGGGCAGCACGACCTTGGCGGTGATCCGACAGGTGGCCGACGGCAAGCCCGCGTCGCTATCGGCAAACAGTTCGTCGATCCCGCCTTGGCTGGTCGACGTGGTTACGAAACTCCATGCCGTGGACCCTGCCGATCGCTTCCAGTCGGCGGCGGAAGTCGGGCAGGTGTTTCGACGGCAATGGAAGGCATTGCAGGGCGGCGGCCCGGTGGCAGTCACCGAACAGGCAGAAAAGGGACTACCGGCCGTCTCCGGCGGCCCGGCGGGGCACCCGGTACTCCGGGTTGCGGCAGCGGTGGCAGTTTCGACGGGGACGGCCGCAGAAAAGGCCGGCTCGGAAGCACGCCCTGCGGGGAAGGCAGCGGCGGCGGTGGTGACCAGCCCGACCGTGGCCGCCGGTTTGACGTTGATGCCGCTGCCGGCGCCGAATCACGAAGTGATTCCACCGCCGGTGCTGCGATCGCAAACGCCACCGCCGCCACCTGCGCCGCCCGCGCCTCGCCCGCCGGTGTTAAGTCAGGCAAGAAAGTCTGGCGTACGTCTGGTTCCGCCGGTGCGCGGATGGAGCAGGCGAGACCGTATCAAGGCTGCTGCTTTGGGGGTGTTGCTCTTGCTGCTGCCGATCCTGCTCTACGGCATCGTCGGGCACCAGGTACCCATGGTCGGCGGCAGTTCTTCCCGGCAGGAAAGCGCATCCGGCAGTGATCGGGAAATCGACGGCAAGGAAGCAACCTATGTTGCTCCGGCGCCGGTCACGCGGCCGCTGCGTTTCGCGATCCTTGCCCAAGACGGAGTGACCCGGCAAACCTACCCCGATTGGGCCGCGGCGATTTCCGCCGCCGCATCCGGCGATACCCTGGAAATCAACGGCAGCGATCCGATCCGCATCGCTCCGCTGGATCTGCACGGCAAGGCCCTGGCGATTCGCGCGGCGTCCGGGACCCGGCCGACCCTGGTTGTTTCGCGATTGAATCAACTGACGGAAGCGCCCTTGATTCAAAGCGAGGCCTCGCTGGTGATCGAGGGGCTCGACATCCAGTGCGGCCCCGCGGAAGCCAACGCCTTCCTGCCGCCTTCGCTGCTCCTCGTGCGGCGGGCCCGCTGCGGCTGGCGAACTGCCGTCTCATCCATTGCGGCAACGGGCCGGCCCTACGGCTCGAAGACCCTGCGGCCTGTACGGTGCGAAACTGTTTATTGTACTGTTCCCAGGGCACGGGCATCGATTGTGTCGGTGGCGGGCTGTTCCACGTGCTCGTCGACAATTGCGTGTTCTCAGGCTTCTCGGGCCTCACCGTGCATCAAATGGGGCAAGCGACCGAGGCCTTCTTCGAACTGCGTCACAACACGCTGGTTCTCCATGAGGCGATCCGCGTACACCTCCTTGCGCCGCTTCGCGGCGCGGCCAAGGGAGACGGGCGGACCATCATCCATATCACCGCTTCGCGAAACTTGTTCGATACGGACGCGGCCTTGCTGACCTCGCAGTTGGATCGGCAAAGTCCGGCGGAAACGGAACGCATCGGGCGGTTCAGCCGGGGCGAATTGGGCAAGAACGCCGAACTACGGCGGGGCAAGACCCTGGCCGAGCGCATGAATGCGGCCGTTGCCAATATCAAGAAGGCCGTTGCTTGGCACAGCGAACAGGACTTGTACAGCGGCTCGGGACCACTTTTGGCCCTGGTCTCCAGCCAAAGTCCGAAAAAGCTCAATGCCATGGGCGTTCCGGACAGTATTGCCGGCTGGAACCAATATTGGGGCATTTCTCCGCCCGGCATCGCCAAGCTGGCCGCGGGTTCCTTCGACGGCCGAGCGTTGCGAAGCAAGGCGGCCGCGGCCCCGCAGTCGCTTTCGGCCGCCGATTACCGCCGCCGATTTGCCGGGCACCCGCTTGCGGGTGGCGGGGCCTGGGGCCCGGTCGAATCGCGACTGGAAGGGGCCAATACGGCGCTGGTCGGTCCCGGCGAGGCCTATGCAGCATGGAAGAACACGATCGACTACCGCATCTGGCTCGAATCGCTACGTCCTAAGAAACCGGCACTGTAGGGAACGCCCTCCGCGGCGTTCCGTTTGGGAGGCGCTCGGCCTCCGGGAACGCCGGGGAGGGCGTTCCCTACGCACGGGTTTCACCATCCACACACGGTGGATGGGGTTGCAGGCATGCCGCTCATGCCCATGGCCGGGAAGGAGTTCAGAAATCGCTCGGGGGTTCGCCGCCAGGCGTGCGTTGCCAGGGCCCTGGTCGTAAGGTCGATTCCCACGTTGATGAAGTGCGCGCTCCCATTGCAGAGGGCGAAATCCAGTCTACACAAGAGAAGATGTTTCGGCCGTTCCTTGATTCGACGGCTGTCTCGGGTTAAAATCAGGATGCTCGGAGAATTGAATTCTTCGATCCGTTGATTGTCGGTTGGAAGGAGTTTGTCGTGTGGGACGAGCGAAAACGGAATCGGCTCGCGGAACTGCGGCGGCATGAGGAAGTGGGCTCACTCTCCGATGCCGATCGTATCGAGCTGGCGTCACTGACGGACGAGCTGCTCGCGCTGGAATCAGCCTATCTGGGCCCCGCAACGCAGCGTCTGGAGCACCAGCGCGAGCTCGTGGAGGCTCAAAATCGCAGGCTCGAGGCCCTCGCCGCGCGCAAAGCGGCCTTGGTCGAGCGACTGCGGAGCTTCCTCAGCGAGGCGGAAACGGAACGGCGGGCGATCGAGGGCGAAGTGGAGGCCGTGCTGGCCGGTGGCCAAGGCTCTGAGGCCGACAGGTAGCCAAATGCGAGCCGACCAACGCGAGTCCCTGCGCCGACGCTTCCACTTTCGTTGCGGCTATTGCGGGGTGGCCGAGACGGACGTCGGTGCAGAGCTCACGCTCGACCATTTCCAGCCGCGCTCCCAAGGCGGCGGCGACGGAGCGGAGAATTGGGTCTATGCCTGCCATCCGTGCAATGAATTTAAGGGCGATTACTGGCACGAGGATATGTCTCGCCGCCTTCTTCATCCGCTACACGATGACTCTGCGACTCATCTGCGCGAGGACAGCGAAGGCATCTTGCATCCGTTGACCGCGAGAGGCGCTGCGCACGTCGAGCGATTGCACCTTAATCGCCCGCAACTGGTTGCATATCGGCGTCAGCGCCGCCTGGCCGCAGAGGCGCAACAGACACAAATCCGCCTGCTTGAGAATCTCGCGAAGCTGGAGGAAGAAGTGCAGGTGTTGACCGAGCAGTTGGCCAGACTGCGCAACCGCTAAGAGTCTGCCGGTGACGCCGTGACCCCGTGTCAGTCCCTTTTGACCGGATCGAAATCAGTTTCAAATTCAAAGGTAATAGAGTGTCCGAACTTAGCGGCGACCCCGTTGCGACCCCCGTGCATTCCCTTTGCAGCCCCGCGGCCATTCGCTACAATAACGGTCGTCGCGCATCGGGAGGCTTTTGCAATGCAACCGTCGGATATGCAGGTGCCGCCGTCGGCCGACTGGCAGGCCTTTGAGCGGCATCTCTACGACATCTACCAGGCCGAATGGGGCGCGTCGGTCAAGCTGCACGGCCGCACGGGCCAGCCCCAGTGCGGCGTCGATGTCTACGGCCAGCCGCATGGCGAGCAGTACTGGGGCATCCAATGCAAACGCCACGATGCGGCCCTCAACGCCGCCGTCACCGAATCGGAGCTGCGCGGCGAGATCGCCAAGGCCAGGGGCTTTAAGCCCAAGCTGGCCCGCTTCATCCTCGCCACCACGGCCCCCCGCGACGTGAAGATTCAGGCCGTCGTTCGTCGGCTGAACGAGCGGAAACGCAAGCCGTTCAGCGTCGAGGTTCTGTTCTGGGATGACGTTCTGGCGCTCTACGGCAAGCACCCTGCCGTCTTCCGCCGCCACTATCCTTTCATCGCCCCCGCCACCGCCCCCCACACCCTCCGCCCCCCGGTGGCCGATTTTACCGGCCGCAGCGATGAGCTGGCAGAAATCGTGGCGGCGGCCCAGCGGGGCGCGACGATCTCCGGCATGCGGGGGCAGGGGGGCGTGGGCAAGACGGAGCTGGCCCTGGCCGCCGCGGAAGCGCTCGACGGCCGCTTCCCCGACGGCCAAATCCTCGTCGCGCTCCGCGGCACCGATCCAAAACCCCTCTCGGCGGCCAATGCCCTGGCCGCCGTCATTTCCCGGTTCGAGCCCGACGTCAGGCTTCCCGAGGACGCCGGGCAGTTGCAGGCGATCTACCTCTCGCTCCTACACGATAAGAAGGTGCTGGTGCTGGCCGACAACGCGCCGCGACGCCGCGCAGGTCCGGCCGCTGCTGCCGCCCGACGGCTGCCTGCTGCTGGTCACTTCGCGGACCCGCTTCACGCTTCCGGGCCTCAAGGCGATCGACCTCGATTGCCTTGCCGAGCCGGAGGCCGCTGAACTCTTGCAAAAAATCTGCCCCTTGATCGGCGGGCAGGCGGCGGCGATCGCGCAAAAATGCGGGCGGCTGCCGCTGGCCCTCCGCGCGGCGGCCAGTTTTCTTGAGGTCCGCAGCGACATCGACGCGCCCAAGTATCTCCGGGAGTTGGAGGACGAGGTGACCCGCCTGGAAAAGATCGGCGCGGAGGGGGTCGAGATCGGCGTCGAGGCGTCGTTGAACCTCTCCTACCGGCAGCTTCCCGCCGAGACCCAGCGGGTTTTTCGCGCCTTGGCCGTTTTTCCCGCCGATTTCGACGCCGCGGCGGCAGTGGTGGTCTGCGGCGACGAGGGCAATGCGCAGCTCGGCACGCTCTTCCGCTACAGCCTCGTCGAGTTCGGCCAACAGGAGGGCCGCTACCGCCTGCACGACCTAACGCGGCTGTTCGCCGCCGCCCGCCTCGACGACCCGGCCCACGGCGGCGAGCGGCTGCCCGCCGAGGAGCGCCACGCCGCGCATTTTTGTGGCCTCGTCGCCAACGGCAAGGAACTTTACGAGAAAGGCAACGAAAACATTGCCGCCGCGCTGGGGCTTTTCGACCGCGAGCGGGCCAACATCGAGGCGGCGCAGGCGTGGTCCGCCCGCCACGCCGCGACGAGCGACGCCGCCGCCCGCTTGGCCAACGACTACCCCCGCGCCGGCGCCTACGTGCTCGAACTCCGCCTCCATCCCCGCCAGCGGATCGGGTGGCTCCTGACCGCGGTGGCCGCCGCCCGCCGCCTCAAGCACCGCGGGGCCGAAGGCGGGCACCTGGGCAACCTGGGCAGCGCGTACGCCGCCTTGGGCGAGCCCCACAAGGCGATCGACTTCCACGAGCAGGCCCTGGTCATTTGCCGCGAGATCGGCGACCGCCGGGGCGAGGGGCACGACCTGAACAACCTGGGCGTCGTCTACGCCGACTTGGGCGACGCCCGCAGGGCAATCGAGTTCTTCGAGAACGCCCTCGTCGTCAGCCGCGAGATCGGCGACCGCCACGGCGAGGGCAGCGCCCTGGGCAACCTGGGCCTCGCCTACGTCGACCTGCGCGAGCCCCGCAAGGCGATCGAGTTCTACGACCAGGTCCTGGCCATCCACCGCGAGATCGGCGACCGCGGCGGCGAGGGCAAGACCCTGGGCAACCTTGGCGTCGCCTACGCCGACTTGGGCGAGCCCCGCACGGCAATCGAGTTCTACGAGCAGGACCTGGTCATCGCGCGCGAGATCGGCGACCGCCGCGGCGAGGGCAGCGCCCTGGGTAACGTGGGCCTGGCCTACGCCGCCTTGGGCGAGGCCCGCAAGGCGCGTGAGTGCTACGAGCAGGCTCTGCCCATCCACCGCGAGATCGGCGATCGGCTGGGGCAGGCCAACGACTGCTGGAACCTGGGCGTGCTGCTGGGCGAGCAGGGGGAGCGGGAGCGGGGCCTCGCGCTGGCAGAACGCTTACGTGGACTACCTGCGGGAGCTGGGGCACCCCGACGCGGAGAAGCGCGCCGCCCAGGTCGAAGAACTCCGCCGCAAGGGCCAGAAATGATCCGCTTTCCGGACGCGCTTCCCGGCCGGCAGCTTCGCGGGCCTTCGGGCGGCGACGGTCAGGGGCAGGCCGGTGCTTGTCACTTCTCACGGCAAAGTGGAAAGTGCCGGCCTGCTCGCGCTCTGAGGCTGTCATCTGGGCGTTGCAGCGGGCCTTTTTCGGCAAGCGGGGCCCCGCTCACCCGCCGATCGGCACCATAAAACTCATGATCGGCGACCAGGGCGAGACGCCGCCTGTTTGAACGCCCCACCGCGCGGCGAAGTAGGCCGGCAGGTTGGCCTCGGAGGCGTCGAGGTGTACGACGACCGGCGATTTCGTGGCCAGCACCTTCAAGGGCAAGAGCGTGGGGTCGGTGATCGGCGTGGGCGAGGCGGCGGCGAGAATCTGGCAGGCGGTCACGCCGCGCGGCTTAGCCTTGGTGTCGACGCCGGTGGCCGAGTCGCGATAGCGGATGGTGATCTGCAAGTTGGCGGCCGACTCCACCGTGAGCACCGGGCACGTCACCGGGGCGGTGATCGGCGTGCGGCCGGAGATCCGCGGATTGAGGCCCAGCGCGATATTGTCCTCCCGCGCTCGCGCCGGCGTTGTCGGCGATTCGCTGCGCGTAGGGGCGGACGATTTCCTCCGCCTTGATGCGGGCCGTCTCCTTGGCGGCGACCGCCTGCGGGGTCTTCGTAGTGTGCAGAGATTAGCCGAATGTTCCGGGGGGCGGCCCTCTGCAATCGCATGGGAGCGACCCGGCCCGACTCGCCTCAAACTATGCGAGCTGAGTGAAGAGAAGGTATTGGACAAGCCCGTGCTTTTTCATTAGCGCGACAATTGCGTCACTATCCCAAAAAATCAGACTGCGTTTTCCTTCAACAGCGCCTTCAATGGCATGTCTCGCCCCAGGGCTGATCGTCTTAGTAGTAGCGACGATGAACTTGTCAATAAATTTTCGCTCATTGTCAATGTCGTCCACAAATGCAACCGAGAAAGCCTGTGTCGCTTGGCTGATTAGCTCGCCGGCATTTCCGTCTTTACCAGATGACCCGTGAATTCCGACCGCCTTTGCCTGTGCAGCGTAGTATTCCAGGGTGCCGAGAGGGGTTACGTATCGAAATGGCCGAACGTCTGAACCGAACTCATTCGGCCCATGAAAGTCCACTTTCTGAACGCGCTGGAACCCCATTTTGTCGAAGAGCGGCAAAAGAACGTGCTCAATGAACTGGTCTTCTGACAATTCGTCCAACCGCTTTCGGAGCCGACGTTCAACATCGGGATCGTTCTCAAACAAAAACCCGTACAACTGGTAATGCAGACCAACTCGCTGCACTAACGTCTGCATAAAATAACCGTAAACATCGTCAACGCCATCGAGATCCAAATACTGCCCCCAAACGAGATCGCTGAAGTCCAAAGTAATCTCGGTGTTCGGGGGGATGACTTCCAGAAACGCCCGCATAAGGATACAGTAATGTGCCTCCTGAAAGTAGTATTCAACGTCATCAGCAAAAAAACCTTCGCTGAAGATTCGTCGAATTCTATTACTGATCTTCTTGTCATCGAATTCCAGATACCACGACGTGTGCTTCTTGAACACGTACTTGCAAGCGTCTAGGTATTGTCTGAAGCTAACCTTGTTCTTAGTGCTCCACTCACGCCCGCTCGTAAGGCTGAAGTTCCAGAATCTGTCTACCCGGAAGTCTTCGAAAAGGCGTTGGCACACCTCAATGGTCAGGCCGCGTGCATCAGCTCGGTTCTTCGCGACAGATGCGGAAACCACGAACTTTCGCTCCACCAGTTCCTCCTCGCCGTCGCTCCGCGGCTCCTCGCGGTAATCCTCTCTCGTAAACAAGAGCAATGGCTCCAATGGGATGTGCGATTTGAATTCGCCCATCGAAAAATGCCCGAACATAAGGGTGGCGTAACTGCCCATGCGTTTACTCCTCGCAACGAAAATCCCGGCCTCGGCTGAAACCGTCCTCGGCCGCTTACCGGGATTTGGACGCGTCTCGGGCCCCATTCGTTTCCGCGAGCGCGCAATTTGGTTGACGGAATGTGGTTACCAACCGGGTGGCGGAGGAAACCGCCACGGCCAGCCTCTCCTCAATATAGCTAGCGCAAGCCGGCTGTCGAGATGCATCGTGCGCCGGCGGCCAGCACCGCATACCCGTGGCGCGTGAAACGAAGCTACCATAGGTCCTGCCGGTCTGAACCCGATGCCGAGGAGGCGTGGGAAACGCGCAACGAAGGCCGCAGAGGGATAATTCCGCGTTTCCGAAAATACAACGACGACGCTGCCGTCTTATCCGCTTGCAGGGGCGGGAAAAAGAGGCTGCGGCAGGAAAGGCAAGGCCGGGAAGTCCGTCTGGGCTTCTTCCGCCCCACTTGTCAAACCGCCTGGTACCCGCTAAGAAGTAGGTTTGGGAACCAGGGGCGCAGAACAGGAAGGGCGACGTCCACCAAATCCAGGGAAGATAGGAAGGCTTGTCGCAATAAAATTGCCCGCGCGTCCCATATCTGGCGGCCGTCACCATTTTCACCCCCTTGTTCACCCACGATGAGCGAGAAACCGCCTGACGCCGAGGCCGCTTATGCCGAGGCCGTGACGCGCATCGAAGCCTGCCGCGAGCGGAGAAAGGACACGCTCGATCTGAGCGGACTGGGCCTCCGCGCCCTGCCGCCGGAGATCGGCCAACTCACGGCCCTGACGGAGCTTGAGCTCAATCGAAACCAGTTCACGGCGGTGCCGCCGGAGATCGCCCAACTAGCCGCCCTGACGACGCTTTTCCTCGATGGCAACCAACTCACGGCGCTGCCGCCGGAGATCGGCCAGCTCACGGCCCTGACGCTGCTTAGCCTCACTACCAACCAGCTCACGGCGGTGCCGCCGGAGATCGGCCGGCTCACGGCCCTGACGGAGTTTTACCTCGATGACAACCAGTTCACGGCGGTGCCATCGGAGGTCGGCCAACTTACCGCCCTGACCAGGCTTTGGCTCTCTGACAACCAGTTCACAGAGCTGCCGCCGGAGATCGGCTGGCTCACGGCCCTGGCGGAGCTTAGCCTCTTTGGTAACCAGCTTACGGCCTTGCCGCCGGAGATCGGCCGGCTCACGGCCCTGGCGCACCTTTGGCTTCAGGATAACCAACTCCACGCGCTGCCGGCCTCCCTCAGAGAATTGCCGAAGCTGGAGCACCTATTTCTGCACGGCAATCCGGCCCTCAACTTGTCGCCCGCCGTCCTCGGCGCCGATCCGCGAGAGGCGCGCGGGCTTAGCATCCGCAAAGTCGATCCTCGACTTCTATTTCGGCCGGCAGGCCGGTCAAACCCGCCCGTTGAATGAGGTCAGGCTGATCCTGGTGGGCCGCGGGGCCGCCGGAAAAACCTGCACGGTACGGGCCCTCCGCGGCCAGCCGTTCCGCGAGGGCGAGGAGAGCACGCCGGGCATCGCCCTGTGCGACTGGACGATGGACGGCTGCCGGCGGCAGCCGGTCACGGCCCACGTGTGGGATTTCGCCGGGCAGGTCATCACCCATGCCCTGCACCAGTTCTTCTTCAGCGTGCGGAGCGTGTACGTCATCGTGCTCACGGGCCGCGAGAACAGCGAACGCGAGGACGCCGAGTACTGGCTGCGGCTCATCCGGGCCTTCGGGACCGACGCCCAGGGCCAAGGCCCGCCGGTGATCGTGGCCCTCAACAAGTGGGACGTGCCCGGCTGCCGTCCCAGGGTGGACCGCGGCGCGCTCACGGAGCGGTACCCGTTAATCCGCGGCTTCGTCGAGATGGACTGCAAGTCCGGCAAGGGCATCGCCAAGCTCAAAGCGGCCCTCTGCCGCGAGGCGGACCGCCTGGAGTGGGTGCATGACCCGTTCCCCGCGGCCTGGGATGCGGTCCGCCTGGCCCTCAGGGCGGGCAAGAAGCGGCGGGCGCACCTGACCTACGCCGAGTATCGGGCGTTGTGCGCCGCGCACGGCGTGACCGACGAAGGCCAGCAGGACTCGCTGGCGGAAATCCTGCACAACCTGGGGGCGGCGCTCAACTACCGCAACGATCCCCGCCTCCGCGAGGCGACGGTGCTGCAGCCGGACTGGCTCACCAAGAACGTCTATGCCCTGGTGCGGCGCGGAGAAGCTCTCCGGCGTGCTGACGCAGGCCGACGCGGACCAGGTGCTGCGGAGGGAGAAGGACGCGAAGATGCGGGCTTACCTGCTGCAGATCATGGAACGCTTCGAAATCGCCTACGCGCAGCGGGCCGCGTTCTGGCGGCGTGTGGCTCTGTGCCGCAGGCCCTGCCCGACGAGCAGCCCCGGGGCGCGGAGGATTTTGCCGCCGTGGCCGACGCCACGCGGCTCCGCTACACGTACCCGGCGTTGCCGGAGGGGCTGGTGGCCCGCGCCATCGTCCGCCTGCACGAGTTCATCGAGCAGGTGAAGGGAAAGAAGCGGCAGTGGGGCAGCGGGGCGATCCTCGCCCGCGAGGGGGCAAGGGCCCTGCTCCGCACGGAGCCGCAGGACCGGCAGGTGATGATCATCGTGACCGGGCCGAAAAGGCCCGCCGGCAGCTTGCCGGCCTCTGCCAGGCGGAGATGCGCGACATCCACGCCGGCATTGCGGGGCTCGACCCGCTCGAGGAGACCCAGGTGCAAGGCGAATGGGTCAAGACGGCGACTCTGGAAGCCGACGAGCGGAACCGCCGCGAGACGGGCATCGCGACGAAGGACCGCGGCACGGTGTCGGTGGACCCGTCGGGGCCGAACGACGCGTATTCCCAAGGGCCCGCGCGGCGGGATGAGGTCTGGAAGCCGGCAGTCTTCATCAGCTACTCGAAGAGCAACGTGCGGCAGTGCGCCCGCCTGGAGTCCGAACTCAAGATCCTCAAGAACGAGGGTCTGCTGGCCGCTCACTGGCACGACCGCATGATCGACCCGGGCGACACGTGGGACGAGGCGATCCAAGGCAAATTGGCGGAGGCGGACGTAGTGCTCATCCTGGCAAGCGTCCCCGCCCTGGCGACGGACTACATCACCGAGCATGAGATTCCCAAGGCCCTGGAACTGCACAACGCGGGCCAGACGGTCGTGGTGCCCGTGATTCTGGAAAAGTGCCGCTGGGACAAGACGGCGCTCGCGCATTGAGCGCGTTGCCGGACAAAGCGAAGCCTCTCACCGATTGGAGACGGCAATCGGACGGCTGGAACGCCGTGGCCGACGGCTTGGCGGAGCTGTTCAAGAGGCTCATGGAGGAGGGCGGCGAAAGGGGATGCCGTGCGACCTTCCATAAAGGAGGGCACCTCACTGATATTCAGGGAGAGCCAGCGTACAATGAGTGATGCGCCGTTTTCCAGTTCAGTGCCAATTGTTTCAATCTCCTGGTGGAAGTAGAATCAGCGTATTCCGATGGAACGATTTGAGGACTTGAAACTCGGACTCATACCGAAGAGTTTTTACGAGATCGATCAGTTTTTCTTTTGCGACTACTGCCGTTAGGTAGATGATCATGGCATTTACGGAAGTTCGCGACCTTCTTTACCTCGACTTTGAAAAGGCGGCTTCAATTTGGAGTCAATTTGAAGGAGGATTGCGCGAACGTGTCGCTATAACGGATGATGATGGAAAAGGCCAAAAGGCTGGCGTCAAGTTCGGGATTCCCAAGATAGCTGAAGCAACGCTCGGTGCGGAATATGCTCAAAAGCGATCTACGCTGGAAACGAAGATACTTCACCACGATATTTTGAATCGCGTTGACGACGAACTATCTGGTTTGAACTTAGTTATTGACTTGTCGGCGTCCATAGAGGCGGATGAGTCGTCGCCCGAGGCTGTCCGAGCGGCGGTTCGTGGATACCCCTACGTAAAGGCCACGGGCGCGTGCGTTATCGAAGACTATCCGCGCATTCTCGCGATTAGCGAGCGATTCTTCGATGTGATTAATTTCGTTGCGCGGTGCGGCATGGAATCGCTCAAGCAGGCACCGGAGTACGTTGCATTTCAGCAACAAATTGAAGCAGCGAAGGATAAGGTTCGCAAGACTCACGACCATAACAAGAAGGCGATTGCAACAAAGCAATTGCAGGCGTTGGAGTCGAGCCTCGGGGGGATGGCAGCAAAGCAGCTTTCGGGGGTCGAGCAATGGTTGTTGGATGGGATCAAGGTGTGGATTGACACCTTCATGCCAAATCGCATCAATTTCCGGACGTACCCCTTTCCGAAGTGTCCCAGTTTCCAGGTTTTTTGTAATCTCAAGCGAGATTGCTTCGTCGATCAAGATCCACAACATCTGCTATACGGTTACGGAAATCGTCCAAACGTACCGCTAACTGTGTTTGGGCTCATCACGTCAATTCCAGAGGCCATCGATAGTCGATTCGACCCAATGGCCGAGTTTGGTGAATCGCAGAGCGGTTCCGAGCAAATAGCCTTTGAACGAGGATTTCGTCAATTGTTTGGGGCGATGGATGGAATCGAGGCATTTATGCGATATTCACGATACCCAAATATTACGGTTCATCCAATCTCGGTTTATCGGTCGTTTGCAGTGGGTGAGTCGCGCAAATAGCGTCCGCTAAGCGAGAAACCCAATCGAAAATGGTATTCCGTGTCGGCGGAGGGCCTGCTCGACGCCGCAGAGCGCGTGAAGGGCTTCACTGGCAGCATCGGTGGAGGAATAAAAGCCATTCACAAAATCTTGGGCCTTTGGGCAACATGGGAAGGTGCAAAATCATTTGTCCTTCTGCCGTGCGCGGTGAAAGAGAAGATTGTTGCTCGCGGCAAGAATCGACCCGGCCACCGGAAATGCCCTTTACCTTTACGCCTCTTTTCTCAACGGCAGGACTGCCTCCATGTCGAGGTCGAGGGCTTGGAAGACATCCAGTATTCTCTGAAGGCTCGCTGAGCGGTACTGGGTGGCTTCGTACTTCTGAATTTGTTGTGCCTTGACGTGTAGCTTCCTGGCCAAATCCTCTTGCGACAGACGCCTGGCGATTCGCGCCTGAATCAATGTGGACGCGATGTCGCGCACGGATCCCAACCGCAACGCGCCGGTGTTGGGCAAACTGTCGTACTCGTCCATCTGTCACCGAAGATCGTCGATCCGCGACTGGAACCCGGCAACCATGGCGTCGTAAACCCGCGCATCCATTGCGTCTTTGTCCTTGCTGGCGAACTCCAGCGCGTCCTCCATCCTGGCGAGTTGCCGTTTCGTCACGTTATACTGTCGCTCGTTCTGAATCATGGCCGCCTTCCGATCTTATACTTCGCACGGCCTGAAATGATACGTTTCATACTAACCCAAAGCGCAAGCGAGGCAACGACTTACGGCCCTCGCTTGCGCTTCGGGTTAGAATCATCTTCAGCCGCGCGACGTATAATCAGCAGTATCCCTTCGATGACTTCGCGCACCGTGGTGTCGTGGACTCCCGGGGGCAAATTGCCGTTCTTGTCAAATGGAGGAATCGCCATCCCAAGCCGCCAACCGAGCCAGATGCACGACCGCTTGGGTTGCGCTGGTCCACACAACATTAAACGCGCTAGGTCGATGAACATAACTTACTTATTGTTATTATCCAACGATTTCTGTACTCCGGCAAGCCTGCCGGTCTGACCCACTGCCTGACACCAAGAGGAGCTTGCGGATCAATCGCGGCTCCGCGCAGCGAATTTTCCGTAAGGGGGGGACTACGAGCGCTCGGTCATGAACAAGGGTTTCCTGTTCTACGCCCCAATCCCTGGTATGCAGGCGGTTGACTGAGCCCCACATTTTGTAGCGCGGAGGCTATTTGCACGAAATATGAACTTATGTATACTACATCCAGTCCATTGCTCGGGCGGTTGTCCGCCAGGCCCCGGCTGCACCGGGGGCCCCGTAACGACCGGAGTTTCTTACGATGAAAACGGAACCATCAGAGAAGGGCAACCCGCACTTCGCCGCGCGGCGGGCGGAGAAGGCGGCCTTGCTCCCCCGCGCCGCCCAACTCGCCGGATAGGGCCGCACCTACCAGGAAATCGCCGAACGCGCTCGGCATCGCCAAGTCGACCGTCTGCGACTGGCTCCGCGGGCGGCCGCTGGGACGCGCCGCCGCCAAGGCCCTGGGCATGGGCGCGGATGACCGCCAAGCTGGCCGCCCGCCACAAGTCGCTGTACCAGGTGAAGGAGGAAGGATGAGGGATGAGGGATCAGGGATGAGAGAGGAAGGAGGACGGAGGAAGGAGGAAGGAGGAAGGGTAGACGTGGAGATGGGGAGTGGGAGCAATCTGCCCTCACCCCCGGCCTGGCCTGCTAAAAACTTCCAAGATTTGGATGGAATTTAATGGAATTCATTGTGCGGTTTTTGTGCCGTGTGCAATTTCCACGGCGCGCGCGCAAACAAGAAAAGCGACTTCAAAAAATCCTCTGCGCCTAACCGTGCTCACTTTCGTAGATATAGATAGTGGGAGAGATATTGCCGCCACCAAGAACTTCTCCATGAGGAAAAAAACGAGAAGTAGGGTGCATGGAGAGGGCACGATTACGTGTCCCGTACCAGAAACGGTCGCGGATGCCGCGGGCACGAGAGCCGGGCCGTGTCCGGAAACGCAAGTGCTTACAAACAAAGCACTTGCGCGACTTGTTGCCGGACACTGTCCGGGAACGTTCCCGGACAAAGGACCGCAAAAACGCCGGGACCGTTGTCGTAAGTTGTTTACACAACATGACTTGCGATCGCAGCGCAGACGCGTTTCCAGGCTGTCCGTCCGCCAGCGTTGCCGGACAAACCCATGCACAGGAGGGGTTTTCGCGGACTTTCAGCGGCAAGAGGCGCTGCGTCCGCACGATCACCCGGCATGAATGCCGGGCCTATTAGCGGCTAAAGCCGGAAATGGGCGTAAACGCCCATCAGTCACATCTCTCCCGAACGAAAACGGGATACAAAACCAAGACACCGCAGTTTGACTTTTTAGGAGTCCACCCCCGGCCCCACTCCCGAGTACTGGAGAGGGGAGCAGCAATTCGTGAAGCGAACCACCAAAAACGCTGAGCGCACTTCCGACTTTCGGAAAATCCTTTCGGCCGCACAAGGAACGCGCGCATTCCTCGGGAAAGGGCAGGCCCGGCCGGCCGCGGGCGATCGGAGTTTCCGGAAATCCGGAATGCTGAACTGTACAAAACCGCCGGCTAAAACGTACTTATAGGGCGAAGGATGATGGGGATGAGGGATGAGGGATGAAGGCGGGAGACGCGGGGACGCGGGGATGGGAGCAGTCGTCAAGGCTGGAAACTGCCCTCACCCCGACGACGACCATGAGTACATGGTGCCCGACATGGTGCCCGCCCTCTCCCGAGTACGCGCGAGGGGAGAAGGGGAGGAGGGAGAAAGGAAAAGCATTCGATTTTGGACCACAACGTGCTGGACCACACGAGAGAGATCGACCCTGCTGAATCGCATGATGGAAAAGCACTTGCGACGATTTTGCCGGACCGGGAGAAACAGCGAGAATTATTCGAGAACCTATCCGAGAAGCGGACCGGGCTCGGCTGCCCGGAGCGCCCACCCGGGGTTCTCAGGCAATAATCCGAGTTCGGTAATAACTGTGGATAGTAAGGGAGTACCTGCGCAGAGGCCATGCGAAAAGTTTGCCCGATTATTTGCTTGGCGCAACGCCCCGCGTGTGAGGGATTTGATCGCGATTTTCGGCCAAAACCAGAACCCCCAATTTGGCAGCGACCGTCCATGACGTTGCTCGGCGAAAAAGCCGTCGAATACGGTTTTATGCGGGTTTTCGAGGAAAATGCAGGAAAAATTCCCTGCCCAGGAGGCGAATTTGGACCACACCGTGATAGACCAATATTTTTTTGTTGAATGCCGGAATGAAGGAGGGAGGACGGAGGGAGGGGAGACGCGGAGACGCGGGGAAGGAGCAAGACGCCCTCACCGCGACCATGGGTACATGGTGCCCGCCCTCTCCCGAGTACGGGCGAGGGGAGGGGAAGGGGAGACGCGGGGAAGGGAGCGGAGTGCGCAGTACGGAGTGCAGAGTACACAGTACGGAGCACAGATGCGCCCCTTTTTGACGCCCACAATGCTGAGCGCACTTCCGACTTTTGCAAAATTGTCGGGACGGCAAGAAAGCGGCTAGTTTCTCGGGAAAAAGCCGGCCCGGCCGAGTTGCGCCGATTGCAGTTTGGGGAAATATGAGATGCGGAGCTTTACAAAATCGCCGGCTAAAAGGTACTCCCAAGGAACCTTTTCGGTATCGAGGGATGCGCGGCGAGGGCGGTGCCATCTTTGGTGGTGTGGTGGGGGAAGGGAGGTGGCGGGATGGACGGTGGAAGCGGGGTCATGGCAGCCTTTCATGACAACGAAGGACAGATCAACTTTCTGCCGGACCGCTTCGCCAAAAGCATTGCTGTGGCGGATCGTGTGGATCGTCGCTTTGCCATAAAAGCGCCCTACGAAAATGGATTGACGATTCGCACGCCGTCGTAATTGGTCCCAGCGTCCAGATCCTCGGTGTAAAGGACGTCAATGCCTGCTTCCTTGCACCCCGCCACAAGGAGGCTGTCCCAGTGCGACAACGATTAGCGTGCGCGCAGCTCGAACGAGACGGCGAAAAGCGAGGCAACAGGGAGGCGGAGCGGGAATGAAGCGATGATGTCGCCGAAATTGGCTTCCACATCCTCGGGCGACATGCGTCCCGTCGCCTGCCATTTGCGAAGACAATTGAGAAACTCGCCCGCAACCTGCCATAGCAGCTCCGTTTCGCCGCGCTGCGGAACCAAGCGATCCAGCAGGTCCTGGGCCTTGGCCTGCTTCGCCGGTTCGTCCGCGTCAAAGGCGTAAACGAGGACATTCGTGTCAACGGCGTTCATGGAGCTCGTCCCGCGTGAAGTGCTTTCCGCCGCCATGAACAGGCCGCAGTCGCAGCCGCGCTTTGAGCGCCTTCCAGGCCGATGCGGGCTCTGGGCCGCGGCCGATTGATTCGATAGTGATTCTCACGCGCGTCTGGTCCGGGAACGGCAAAACCCCGTCCGGCGCAGAACGCCATTGTCAATGGTTGCCGTCATTTCTGCTGGCATTTGCCGCCGCCTTTTTCAATGCACTTTGTTTAAGACTGGTAAGTCAATAATTTGCGAGGCGATCCGCGAGCACGGCTCCATGCCAATCCGGCGAAGCATACGCCGAAGGACTACGCGACAAATCACGCCATAATAGGTCCCTTGCCGCGAGCTTTTCGCCAACAGTCAAGTTAGTCAGTAGGGTTTCAGTTCCAATTGTCATCGGAACCTCCTAGGTAAATTATACCGTCAAAAGGAATGTTCAATAGACCAAAACTCTGCGCCCGCCAGCGGGGGTTGTCGTCGCCCAGCACGGTGAAACTGGCCACAAATCGCCAAGTCGACCGTCTGCCAATGGCTCCGCGGGCGGCCGCTGGGGCGGGCCGCCGACAAGGCCCGGGGCATGGGCGCGGATGACCGCCAAGCTGGCCGCCCGTTACGAGTCGCTGTACCAGATGAAGGATGAGGGATGAGGGATGAGGGAGGGAGGGGAGACGCGGAGATGGGGAGACGCGGAGGAACGAGCAGAGTACACAGTACGGAGTGCAGAGTACACAGTACGGAGCGCAGATGCGCCCCTTTTTGACGCCCAAAATGCTGAGCGCACTTCCAACTTTTGCAAAATTATCCGGCCGGCAAGAAAGCGGCTAATTCCTCCGGAAAAGCGGGCCCGCCCGAGTTGCGCGATTGCAGTTTGGGGAAATATGGGATGCGGAGCTTTACAAAATCGCCGGCTAAAACGTACTTATTGGGTGAAGGGTGAAGGATGGATGAAGGCGGAGGGCGGAAGGGGAAGGGAGACGCGGGGAGGGGAGCAGTCGTCAAGGCTGCAAACTGCCCTCGCCCTGGCCCCTCCCCCGAGTACGGGCGAGGGGAACAGGGGAGTAGAGTACGGAGTACACAGTACCGAGTGCAGAGTACGCAGTACAGAGTACGGAGCAGACTACGTGTCGGAAGAAAAGACCATCCCGGAACGGGGGAGGCGAATTCGCGGATGAGAAAAGGAAAGGACTTCGATTTTGGACCACATCGTGGTGGACCGCAGGGAATGCCTCCACCCCGTGTAAGTGCTGCATAGAAAAACACTTACGAATGTTTTGTCGGACCGCGAAGATTGTCCGGCTAGCGGTCTTTTTGTTCTTTGACAATTTGAAACGGCCCCCGGCTTAGCGCGCCGGGGGCAAGCAGGGGCGCGGCTGGAACGCGTGGGCGCGCGTATTCCTGCGCCAAACGCACAATCCACGGGAGTCCCTGCGCAGAGGCCGTCCGCAAGTTTTTCTCGATTATTTGCTTGGCGCATTGCCCCCTGTGTGGTGGTTGAGTATCGATTTTCGGCCAAAACCTACGCCGGCAACCCAGAAGCGGCGGCACATGAGGTTGCTCGGCCAAGAACGTTGTTGAACGCGGTTTTAGCCGCGGTTTTTGAGGGAGAATGCCCCGCGGACTCGGTGAGGAGAGGCGAATTTGGACCACACCGTGATAGACCAAGATTTTTTCCTAGAATTCGCGAAACACGATCGACTACCGCGTCTGGCTCGAATCGCTTCGTCCGAAAAAACCGGCGAAGTAACTTCAATCCCGCCAACACTTTCGGACGCAACCTGTGACGTTGAGCGCGGGCCCGTGAAAGAAATCGGCAGGGGCCCGGTAAATAAGGTAGGCCAGTCAACCAACCAAGGAGACAATAATGAACGCACGGTCTTTCGCACCTTCGATCATGGCATTGGCCCTCGTATCGGGCAGTGCTTTCGCGCAGGGTGGTGGGGCAGGCGCCCCAGGAAACGCCACGCCCGAGCAAATCCAAAAGGTTCGCCAGCAGGTCCAGAACTTGCGTCAGGCGGTAGCCGCTTATCAGGAGGCGAGCGATAACGGCGACCAGGCAGGGGCCGCCGCGGCGGCCAACCGGGCCCACGAGGCCTGGGGCAAACTGCCGCCACGGCTGCGCGCCCGCGTCGAACAGCGCCATCCCGGCACCGAGGCCCGCGTCAAAGGCTTGACAACCCCGGCCGCCGCGAACGCCGCCGCCGGTTCCAGCAGCGCCACGAATTCCGGCGGCAAGAATGGCACGCTGACCGAAGACAAGACCATCACGGGTCCCAAGGGCGGCACGACCACCGTCGACAAGAGTTGGACCAGGAACGGCAATACGGTCACCGAGCAAGGGACTGTCACCGGGCCGAAGGGCCAGACCACGACCAGCAACGGCACCTGGACCAAGAACGGCAACACGCTGACCGAGGACAAGACGATCACGGGTCCCAAGGGCGGCAATACCACGGTCGACAAGAGTTGGACCAAGAACGGCAATACTGTCACGGAGCAAGGAACGGTCACCGGGCCGAAGGGCCAGACCACAACCAGTAATGGCACCTGGACCAAGAGTGGCAATACGTTGACCGAGGACAAAACGATCACGGGTCCCAAGGGCGGCAATACCACGGTCGACAAGAGTTGGACCAAGAGCGGCAACACGGTCACCGAGCAAGGGACCCGCACCGGGCCAAAGGGTCAGACCACAACCAGTAACGGCACCTGGACCAAGAGCGGCAATACGTTGACCGAGGACAAGACGATCACCGGTCCCAAGGGCGGAAATACCACGGTCGACAAGAGTTGGACCAAGAGCGGCAACACGGTCACCGAGCAAGGGACCCGCACCGGGCCAAAGGGCCAAACCACGACCAGCCACGGCACTTGGACCAAGAGCGGCAACGCCGGGACACGCCAGTTCAAAGACGATTTCGACGTTTTCGGCCAGCGCGCCGGCGGCCAGCACCACGCGCATGCCGCCCGTCGCTGATGGAAACTTCAGGAAAATGGGCGCCAAAGGGAACACTAATCATTACCGACAACATGACATTTGTGTTCTGGCGTTGACTCTCGCGGCGCGAATGGGTAAGTTCCCTTCGCGCCGCATGATTCCTTGGCATGGAAGCCAAGTGCCGCGGCCGCACGGGTCATTCTTTTGGGCAGCCACGATGAGTTTCACCAATAACGGACAGGGAAGTCAGAATGGTGCGATCCAAGGCGTTCCGCTCTTGGACTTGGGACGCCAACACTCGGCACTGAAAGCGGAAATCCTCGCCGCGCTCGGCCGCGTTTGCGATAGCGGCGGATTCGTGCTCGGCGCGGAGGTCACGCAGCTCGAAAAGCATATCGCGAGCTACTGCCAGGCGAAACACGCCGTCGGCTGCGCCTCGGGCAGCGACGCCCTGCTGCTGGCCTTGATGGCTCTGGACGTCTCCACCGGCGACGAGGTGATTCTGCCGAGCTTCACGTTTTTCGCCACGGCCAGCGCGGTCACGCGGCTGGGCGCCAGGCCGGTTTTTGCCGATATCGACCCGCAAACGTTCAATATCGACCCGCAGCAGGTTGCCTCGCTGGTCACGCCGGCCACAAAGGCCATCATTCCCGTACACTTGTTCGGACAGGCTGTCGACACCGTGGCCTTGAGCGAGATCGCCGGTCCGCGCGGCATCGCGCTGGTGGAAGACGTCGCCCAGGCGATCGGCGCGGAAATCCAGGGCCGCCGCGTGGGCTCGATCGGCGCCATCGGTTGTTTCAGCTTCTATCCGACGAAGAATCTCGGCGGGGCCGGCGACGGCGGCATGTTGACCACGCAGTCCGACGATCTGGCCGACCGCCTGCGACTGCTCCGCGGCCACGGGATGCGTCCGCGATACTACCATTCGTGCATCGGCATCAACAGCCGCTTGGATTCCTTCCAGGCAGCCGTGCTGAACGTCAAATTCCCCCTCCTGGACCACTGGACGTTCTTGCGGCAGACGAACGCCGATCGCTATACGGAGCTTTTCACCGCGGCCGGCCTACAGCGCACGATCGTGCTGCCGGAGACGAAGCCCGGCCGGCGGCACGTCTGGAACCAGTACGTGGTTCGCGTACCCGAAGGCCTGCGCACGCCGCTCCGCGAAGCCCTGACCGAGGCCCGCGTGGGCACGGAAATCTACTATCCGCTGGGCCTGCACCAACAGGAGTGTTTCCGCTATTTGGGCCATCAGCCGGATGACCTGCCGGAGACGCGGCGGGCGGCGGACGAAGTGCTGGCGCTGCCGATCTTCCCGGAGTTGCGGGCGGAGGAGCAGAAGTTTGTCGTCGAGCGGATTGCGGCCTTCTTTGCCAACGGGCATCATGTACCCATGGTCGCGGTCGGCGGCGGCCACGCCATTCAGCCGCCCAAATTCCTTACGCGGCGAGCAGGGGTCGGCGCGGAGAAGGGATAGCTGAGCGGGGCTGAGAGATGAGGGATGAGAGATAAATGGCATCCCTCATCCCTCATCTCTCATCCCTTATCCCCTACTCGTCGGCCATGATGTTTTTCTCGACGTATCCCGCGGGACGTTCGCGGTCGCGGCGATTGCTGGCCTTGGCAACGACCAGCAGTCCGAGCACAATCGCCAGAATGACGACCAGATAGGAGAGCATATAATCCATCGTGCCGCCCTCCGCCGGCTTGGGCGGAGACGGGGCTTGCGCCAGGGCCTGGGTGGCGGCGATGAGCCAGACGGCGAACGCAAAAAGGAAGAACACGAAGGTCTGTAAGATTCGTAGCGTGCGGTTCATGGTAGGATTTGCCTCGAAGTGGATTGTCTTCTATTGTACATTCATGTTCGCACCAATTCCAGCGTCGCCCAAAGGCTGGGATCCTCGTCATAGGGCATGGGCCGGCCGACACTGAAGGTTTGCTCGCCCAACTCGCGATCGATCACGGCATAGGTAAAGCCTAAGCGGGGGTGCTCGTCCGGCTCGAATCCCATCATCGCCTCGGCCGGAACAAGACACTCCAGCCGATAGCCGTCCGATCGAATTTGGCTACGGGCCTGCAAGAGCCCCGCGGCCACCGGCCGAGCCGGTTCGCGGGCACGATTGATCGGCAGCGACTGGCCAAAGGCTTCGTCGAACTTGCGGCCTCCGCCACTGGGCAGAAAAATGAAGCGGTGGCAAAAGCGGCTGGCACGGTGGACGTTATGCACGTCGCGGGTGTCGATCCAGACTTGCAGGCCATCGCTATCCTCCGCCCGCGAGGCACGGCACCAGACCGGCTGCTTTTTTCCGCCGACCGACACGGCAAACATCAGCCCCGCTTCGCTCCATGCCGCATGGACCTCGGCCATCGCCGGGCGGTCTTCCAATTCGGCAAGATTGATCAGCCGGTGCTTTTCGTCCAGCCCCGCGCGACCGGCTTTCCAGAGCGGATCGCGATAGAGGCAGGGGGCCGAGAAACGAAAGAGGAAACGTTGCGGGAGGAGGGATTCAGACACAGCGCTACCTCGCAACCAAAGCAAAGGAGTCGAGAAACGCGTTCGTTTCCGCGGAGTCGACCCAGGACTGTGCGCCAATGGCGATAATCTCGTATAGCCGCTTGTTAACGATAAAGAAATGCGAGCGAGTATACCGTTGCTTGCTGGGCTCAACGACCCGAATATCGCGACCAGGATACTTGCCACTGAGTTTAATCTGCGACTCGCTCGCGAGTTGGCCGCCGGGATAACTACCGACTTGGCCGTCGCGACAATCATCAAGCCGCGATTGAACTTGTGCCGATGATTCGTTGTCTGGGATCGGCATATCCGCGTAAGTGACAATATAGCTTCCGTCTTTGTCCCGCGCGACATACGTCTTCATCTGGATTCCCGTCGCTGTCACCGGGGTCATCTCTTTTGGGGTTCCCGGCATCAGTACTTTGAATCCACTCCCAGTCGGCGACAACTCCTTGAACTCCGCCTCAGTTTCGGATTTGCTCCCGGTCGGCGACGAGTCCTTAAACTCCCCCTTGGAGCAGCCGATTGCCAGCGAAAGCGCGGTAGCCGATAGAACGGTCGTCAGGTTTCGGAACATGGATTTCAACTCCGGGTTAAGTGGACGTTCGGCACTTGATCCGGCCTGCCACAGTACAATATCCTAGTCCCCTTGATATTGATTCGCAACCCATCCTACACGGCCGGTTTCGAAACAGCTTCTGAGATTGCCAACTGCCTGGAAAACCTGCTAAAATCACCGTCTCACGATATGGTGGCTGGTGGCTGAGCCGCCAACCACCCTTCGCCGCTGATTCTCCCAGAATCGCGCAAAGTTATTTGGGATCACCGTATCGCGACTGTCGATTATTTCCCTGCGGCCATCAGATGGATCATCATGTCGAATGACCGAAACTCCGACGGATTCCGTGCCGGATTGGCGGTCGTGGCGGTCGTGCTGATCGCCAATTGCACCCTGGTTGTCGGACGGCACACCGGCCGATTCGATGCCAGCGATTTCTTCTGTCCGTATTTCATGCTCATCGCGGATTGCGCCCGTCACGGAGAACTCCTGACGTGGACGCCGCTGGTGGAATGCGGCTGCCCGGCCGGTTTCGATCCGGAGATTGGCGCCTTCTCGCCCGTCACGGTCGGCCTGGCTGCGGTCTTGGGACCCCACGAGTGGGCTTTTCGTGTCTATTGGCTGATGATCTGGTGCCTGGGCGGATTAGGCGTCGTGGTGCTGGCCCGATATTGGCAAGCACCCGCCTGGGCAGCCTTCGCCGCGGCGATTGGCTACGCCTTCTCGGCGGTCTTCACGGGACAGGCTGAATACACGGCCTACCTGGTCGTGATGGCTGCCGTGCCATGGACGCTTTGGCGTCTGGAGGCGGCCATCGACAGCCAGCGCATGCTCCCCGGTTTTCAGGCCGGCGCTATCTGGGGGCTGGCGGCCTTGTCGGGCTATCCCTCCCTGGTCATCATCGGCTATTGCTACCTGGCCGCCTGGTGCTTAGGGCGGATGTGGAGGCGTTGGAGCCTGCGGCGGCTGGCAACGTTCGCCTTGTTCGTCGTAGTCAGCCTTGGCGTGTTGTCTCCGGCCTACGTCGGTTTCCTGCAAGAGTTGCGGGGCTACACGGACCGGCAACATGCCCTGCCGCGCGAGGACTCGATCGGGGCCCAAGCGCTCGACCCCCAGGCCCTCGCCACGTTTGCCAGCCCCTACGTCGCGATCGCCGCCATGACGGGCAAAGCCAGGCTTTGGACGACCGACGTGGCCATGTGCAGCATCTATCTGGCCCCGCTCCTGGTGGTCTTGGGGCTCTCGGCGCCGTTGCTGCGCAGGTCCGCGTTTCGCTGGTGGGCGGGGGGCATGGGCTTGACGTGCCTTGCCGCGTCGCTGGGAAAGGCCCTGCCGCTGCGCGGATGGCTCTACGACCTTCTGCCGCCGATGCGGTATTTCCACCACGCTGCCGCGTTTCGCTGCTTTTTTCTTCTCACGTTGGCCTTGCTCGCCGCCATGGCGGCACGCGACCTACAGAATTCGGCCGACGAGCGAAACTCGCCGGTGCTGCGGCGACTCGGACTCCTGACGCTGGCCTTGGCCATTGCCGCCCTGGCGACCCTGGTTGTGGTCCTCGGCATGGTACACGTCCCTTCCAAATATGCCGGCCTGGCGGTCTTGTCGATTTTTCACGTGCTGACGATCTGGTTCGGCTGTGCTGCCATGATGCTGCACGCCTGGTGGCTGGCACGGACCGGAAGGGTCTATTCGTTCGCCCGGCCGGCGCTGGCGCTGGCGGTCGGCGACGCCGTGTTGACCGTTCTCTTGAGCAAGCCCGCGATGTACACCGACCGGCGCGAGTTCTGGGCCGCGACCGAAGAGGCGCATCGGCCTGCCATGGATGCGGGCAGCGACGGACTGGCGCGGCAATACGCCTTGCCTTTGGATCCTCCCGCGCCGAGAAACGCGTGCCTCGTCGCCAAGATCCCCGTGCTCCGCTGTTTCAACGTGCTCCGCAGCGACTTGTACGATCGCTGGATCTCAGATCCGGCGCTCGCGCAGTTCGCGCAGGGTGCGGACCGTATCTATTTCTCCGCGCAGGCCGCCGAGATGCCCCGCAGTCGGGAGACGCTAGATTGCTTGATCGCGCGGGCCAGGCGGGCACCATGTACCCATGGTCGGCGAGAATTGTGCATGGTCGTCTCCGATCCGGCGGACGAGGAGTCCGCTGGTCCGCAAGCGGGCCTCTCAGTCGACGGTACGCGGCTGAATCCGGCCGCTCCCATGGCGGTGCGATTGGTGCGCTACGACAATCGAGAGCTGGCGTTCGACGTGACGTGCCCCGGTGACGGTTGGCTGCTGGTTACCGACCGTTGGGCCCCGAACTGGCGAGTCCTGGTTAACGGTCGCCCCGGCAAGGTCTGGATCGGCGACCTCGTATTTCGCGCCGTGCAGGTTTCTCAGGGCGAGAACCGGGTTTGCTTCTCTTATCAACCGCAAAGCTTTCCCTGGCTCGTTGCGGGCAGTTGGCTCCTCTTGTCCGTGGCCGCGATCGGCAGCCTTGCCGGTGGTGCGCGGTCGGTCTTCCGCAAGTGTTGGGTAGCACGTCCCTGAGCTTGTGAAAAGCGTGAAGGCCGAGAAACCACGCCCTTCGCAAGCTCAGGGACGTGCCACCCAGATCAGCCTTTCTTCTCCAGCGCCGCCAGATGCTCTTTGAGGAACGCCGCGAGATCGCCGCGGCGCAAGTCTTCCGTCGAGCGGAACTTGATCCGCAACACGTCCATGCCGGTCTTCTCGCCATCGACCCGGGCATCGAACCCCAAGCCGGTAATCCGTCCCTGGGTGAAGCGGCCTTTGGGTCCGGTGAGGTGCAAGTGGACCGCGTCGAGTTTCTTCGTCTGCACGGCGGCCCAGGCCTCGTGCTGCTGGGGAACGTAGAGCGGCACGACTTGCTTGTTGTTCCACAGGAGTTGGCCATAGGGGGCCGTTTCGTTGAGCAGTTCGACCAGCTCCTCAAGCACGTCCATTTCCCACTCGACCTTGCCGCCCAGGGGAAAGCCGCGGCGGGCGAAATGCCACTTGCGGCCCAGTTGCTTCCAGGGTTGCAAGATATCCGCCGTCTCCAGGGCTTGCTTCGAGTACTTGCCGAACCCGCCTACAGCCCGATCAACGTAGTCCCAGAACTCCGGCCGATCGATCTCGCTGTAGCCGTGGACGCGAAGTTCGATCTCCTGCCACGGACCGCGAAGGCTGCGGACCTTGACCCGCGGCTCGGTACCGTAGAGCGGCAGTTCCGGCATGTCGTTCAGCGGCTTGAGGTCCAGCCGCCGCACGAGCTCGTCGCGGGAAAAAGTGTTGCGGGCCGTGCGGAATTTCATCTTCAGCAGCCATTCCTCGCCGGTAATGGCGTGAAAGAACCAGCCGTCGGATTTCTTTGCCGCACGGATCTCGACGACGGACCGCGAGTTCCAGTCGGTTTCGCTGAACAACTCCGATTGATTCTGGATGCGGTCGATCACATCGCCCAGGATGCGGCCTTCCCAACGGCAACGCTTGCCATTGCGGCCGACGCGGGCCACGGTGTGCCAATGGCGGCCGTCGATTTCCCAAGGCATGCGGGCGTCCTGGCCGACTTCGGTAATATCGCGATCGCCCTCGCGGAGGATCTCGGCCGCGGCAAAGTCGAAGAGCTTGCGCGGTGCATAGGGACCGGCCGCGAGCACAGGGATAAGTGCTTCGCCGGTGTGGGAGCGGAAGGGGGCCGCGGAAGAGGACGCGGAGACACGGAGACGCGGAGACACGGAGACTTCTTCTTCTCCGCGTCTCCCCATCTCCGTGTCTCCGCGTCCTTTCCCCCTCCCTCCCTTTCTTCCCCTTTCCGCATACGCCGCCACGTCCTCCGGAGTCCCCGCGACAACGACGTAGCCACCTTCTTCGCCGGCTTCGGGCCCCATGTCGATGACCCAGTCGGCCGTCTTGACCACGTCGAGATTGTGCTCGATGACCACGACCGTATTGCCCAACTCGACGAGGCGATTGAGCACGTCCAGCAGCTTGGCCAGGTCGTCGAAATGCAGGCCGGTGGTCGGCTCGTCCAGCAGGTAGAGGGTGTTGCCGGTGTCGGGCCGCGAAAGTTCCGCGGCCAGTTTCACGCGCTGCGACTTCGCCGCCGGAGAGCGTCGGGGCCGACTGGCCGAGCGTGAGATAATCGAGGCCCACGTCGCACAACGTTTGCAAGATGCGGCGAATCTTGGGAATGCTCTGGAAGAGTTGCACCGCCTCGCCGCAGGGCATGTCGAGCACCTCGGCGATCGACTTGCCATGATAGCGGACGGCGAGCGTCTCCTCGTTGTAGCGCTGCCCGTGACACGTATCGCACTCGACCCAAACGTCGGGCAGGAAGTGCATCTCGATGCGGAGTTGGCCGTTGCCCTCGCACTTCTCGCAACGGCCACCGGGCACGTTGAAACTGAACCGCCGCGGCTGGTATCCGCGGAGTTTCGCCTCGGGCAGTTGGGCATAAAGCGCACGAATGAGGTCGAAGGCCCCCGTGAACGTGGCCGGGTTGGAACTGGGGGTCTGCCCCAACGGCTGCTGATCGACGCGGATCACCTTGTTGATCTGCTCAATGCCGAGGATGGAGTCGTGGGCGCCGGCGAAGGCTTTTGCACGATGCAACGTGCGGGCAAGTGAGGCATAGAGCACGTCTTCGACCAATGAGCTCTTGCCGCTGCCGCTGGGACCGGTGACGACGGTAAACGTGCCCAACGGGATCTTGACGTCGATGCTCTTGAGGTTGTTATGGCGGGCACCGCGGATCTCGAGCCAAGAGTGGGGAGCGAGGGCAGCAGGACGCGGAGACGCGGAGACGCGGAGACGCGGAGACCTCTTCGTCTCCGTGTCTCCGTGTCTCCCCTTCTCCGCGTCATTCCCCGCCATCCGCCTGTTCGTGGGAATCGCAATCGCCTTCTTGCCGGTGAGATAAGGACCCGTGACCGAGCCGCGCCGCTTGCCGACCTGATCAGGCGAACCTTCGGCGACGATCTGCCCGCCTTGACGGCCGGCGCCGGGACCGAAATCCAAGAGCTTGTCGGCATGGGCGATCACCTCGCGATCGTGTTCGACAAGGAGCAGGGTATTGCCCAGATCGCGAAGTTTTTTCAGGGCGCCGAGCAGCCGGGCGTTGTCGCGGGGGTGCAGCCCGATCGTTGGTTCGTCGAGCACGTAGAGCACGCCGCACAGCCCGCTGCCGACTTGCGCGGCCAAACGGATGCGCTGCATTTCTCCGCCGGAAAGCGAAGGAGCCGGCCGGGCGAGCGTGAGATAGTCGAGTCCCACGTCGACCAGGAACTGCGTACGATTGCATATCTCGCGGTAGACTTCCCCGGCGATCTTGCGCTCCGTGGCAGTCGGCTTCCAAGCGAGGAAGTCGGCAAGCATTTTGCCCAACGGTTGGCGGCAGATTTCATCGATCGTGCGGTCGCGGAAACGCATGGCGGCAGCGTCGTCGCGCAATCGGCTGCCGCCGCAGACCGTGCAATCGACCTCGTCCACCAGGTGTTCCAAGCGGCCGCGGAAACCGGAGGAAACACGGCTGGCTTCTTCCAGGGCGGGGTAGAGACCTTTGAATTGAAAGCGGAAGGATGGCCAGATTGCACGCTCACCCCCTGCCCCTCTCCCGAAAGGAGAGGGGAGACTTGTGTCGAACCACTGCTCCGCGGTCCCGTGCATTATAAGCCGGCGGTGCTTGCCGCCGAGTTGGTCGTAAGGAACCTCGATCGGTATGCCGGTGCCGCGCGAGAAGCTCTCCAACATCAGTCTGAAAAGACGGTTCGACGCGCCTGGCCACAACGCCACGGCGCCCTGGGCCAGCGAGAGCTTGGGATCGCGTAGCAAAGCCGCGGGGTTGGTACCGGTCTGCACGCCCAAACCTTCACAGGCCGGGCACCAGCCCAAGGGACTGTTGAACGAGAAATTGTGCGGCGAGAGCGTCTCGAAGCTTCGGCCGCACTTCTGGCAGGCAAAGTGCTGACTGTGAATTTCCACAGGCCAGTTGGGTTCCGGCACATCGTCGCGCGGCTCGGTCACGTGGAGCACGCCGCGTCCCTTGGCCAAAGCAATTTCCACGCTGCCGGCCACTCGCGAGCGGGCACCCGGGCTGCGGCCATCGGGCTGGATCGCAACGCGGTCGATGACCACTTCGACACGGTGCTTTCGCCGCCGGTCGATCTGCGGCGACCCGCCACCCAGAGTACTGGGTACCCGCCGGGTGCCCCGGTCGAGCGAGTAGGTCTGGCCGTCGATCCGCACGCGGACGTATCCGGCGGCACGCATCTCATCCCACAGGGTTTCGTACTTCTCGCCGACCTCGATCTCCAGCGGAGCCATGAGATAAAGCCGCGTGCCCGCCGGCCGTTGCATGATCTTGTCGATGATCTCGTCGGCCGTCTGCGTGCCGACCGGCAGATCGCAGCCGGGGCAGTACGGCCGGCCGAGCCGCGAGACGATAATCCGCAGGTAGTCGTAAATCTCGGTAACCGTGCCAACCGTGCTGCGGGGCGAGTGGCCGGCGTGCTTCTGCTCGATGGCGATGGCCGGCGAAAGTCCTTCGATATGATCGAGCCGCGGTTTCTGCATCTTGTCGACGAACTGCCGGGCGTAGGAACTGAGGCTTTCCACGTAGCGCCGCTGGCCTTCGGCGTAAATCGTATCCATGGCCAGCGAAGTTTTGCCGCTGCCGCTGGGACCGCAGCAAACGGTTATCCGGTCGCGGGGAATCTCCACGTCGATGCCCTTGAGATTGTGTTGCCGGGCACCACGGACCTTGATCGCCTTGGCCAGTTCGGCCCGGGGGGCAGGGGGGCAGGGGAGAAGGGGAGAAGGGGAGAAGGGGAGAGGGGGAGACACGGAGACCTCCTTGTCTCCCCGACCCGCTGCGCAGGTGCCCCGCCCTTTCTCCCCTTCTCCCTCTCTCCCTTTCCCGCGTGCAAGCCACCGCTTGAGCACTTGGCCGGTGAAGGAGTCGGGATTCTTCGCGACTTGCTCCGGAGTGCCGGTGGCGATGATCCGCCCGCCGCCGGCGCCGCCTTCCGGTCCAAGGTCGATGATCCAGTCGGCCGTCTTGATCACCTCGGCATTGTGTTCGACGACGAGCACCGTGTTGCCCGCCTGGACGAAATTGTGCAGCACCTTCAGGAGCAACTGAATATCGGCGAAATGCAGGCCGGTCGTTGGTTCGTCGAGCAGGTAGAACGTCCGGCCCGTGCTCTTCTTGACGAGTTCCCGGGCGAGCTTGATCCGCTGGGCCTCGCCGCCGGAGAGCGTGGGCGATGGCTGACCGAGCTTCACGTAGTCCAATCCCACCTCGTGCAGCGTGCGCAGCTTGTCGGCAATGGCCGGAATGTTTTGGAAGTGAGTCAGGGCTTCCTGAACATCCATCTCCAAAACTTCGGCGATCGACTTGCCCTTGTAACGGACTTGCAGCGTCTCACGGTTGAAACGATGGCCTTCGCAGACGGGGCAGGTGACCCAAATGTCGGCCAGAAAATCCATCTCCAGCTTCGTGGAACCGTTGCCTTCACAGGCCTCGCAACGGCCGCCGTTGACGTTGAAACTGAAACGACCCGGCTCGAACCCCTTGGTCTTGGCCTCGGGCAATTGGGTGTAGAGCCGGCGGATTTCGTCGAACACCTTGATGTAGGTGGCCGGATTCGAGCGGGGCGTGCGACCGATCGGCGACTGGTCGATGGCAATCATCTTGTCGAGATGCTCGATACCTTCGATCTTGTCGAACTCGCCCGGGTTTCCGATGCCCAGGTTGAGGTCGCGATGCAAGGCCTCGACGAGGATGTCGCTGACCAGCGAACTCTTGCCGGAGCCGGAAACGCCGGTGACGCAAACGAACACGCCCAGGGGAATCTCGACGTTGATGTTCTTGAGATTATTGTGGCGGGCGCCGCGGATGATGAGCCAAGAAGAAGCAGGGGAGAGGGGCGGGTGCCCCGCCCTTCTCCCTTTCTCCCCTTCTCTCTTTCCCTCTTTCTCCCCTTCACCTCCACCGCAAACCATGCGGCGGACGGAAGGCACTTCGATCCGCCGGCGGCCGGAAAGATACGCCCCCGTGAGGCTCTCCTCAGTGGCAGTCACTTCCGCGAGCGTTCCGGCAGCGACGACCCGGCCGCCGCGAACGCCCGGCCCAGGGCCGAAATCGACGATATGGTCGGCTGCCCGCATGGTGTCTTCGTCGTGTTCCACGACCACGACCGTGTTGCCCTGGTCGCGAAGCTGGGCAAGCGTTTCCAGCAGCTTGTCGTTATCGCGGGGATGGAGGCCGATGGACGGTTCGTCGAGAATGTAGAGCACGCCCACCAGCCCGCAGCCGATCTGGCCTGCCAGGCGGATGCGCTGCATCTCGCCGCCGGAAAGGGTTGGGGCCGTGCGGTCGAGCGTCAGGTACTCGAGGCCGACGTTCTTGAGGAATTGCAGCCGGCTGCGGATTTCCTTGACGGCCTCGGCGGCGATCGTTGCTCCCGTGGCGTCGAGATCCAGGGCGGAAAAGAATTCGGCCGCATCGCTGACGGAAAGCCGGCAAACCTCCGGCAGCGATTTCTCGGCCTGGGCGTCGGCAAGCTGTGCCGCCGTCGTGATGGTCACTGCGCAGGCCTGGGCGTTGAGTCGGCGACCATGGCATCGCTCACAACCGAGGATCCGCATGTACTTTTCCAGTTGTCGGCGCTGAGGACGGCTGCGCGTGTTGCGGTACTGCGCGAGCAGCTTAGGAACGATCCCTTCGAACGGTCCACCCCATTTGTAGCCCGAGGCCCCGCCCCGCCAGGTGAACGTGACGTGCTCGTCGCCGGTACCCCAAAGCAGGGCGTGCCGGACCCGTTCGTCGAGTTCTTCCCAGGCCGTTTCCAGCACGCTGCCGGGCGGAAGTCCATGCTTTCGCTCGAGCGTCTCGGCCACACCGCGGAAGATGTGCCGCTTCCATCGGCCCATCTCGCGCCACTTGCCCAACAACTCAATGCAACCTTGCTGAAACGAGCGGCTGGGGTTGGGAATCAACCGCTGCGGATCGAACGTATAAATCTGTCCCAGCCCGCTGCACTCCGGGCACATTCCTTGGGGGCTGTTGAAGCTGAACAACTGCGGGCTGGGCGGTTCGAAGCTCTTTTGGCAGTGGGTACAGGCGTAATGGGCAGAGAAAGGATGAAGGGTGAAGGATGAAGGATGAATGTCATCTCCCCACTCCCTCTTGGAGAGGGCGGGCACCATGTACCCATGGTCGGGGTGAGGGCTTCCTTCCTCTTCATCCTTCATCCTTCCGCCGACCCACTGCGCGGGTGCCCCGTCCTTTTCTTCTGCGACAATTAAGTTGCCTTCACCCGAACGCAAAGCCAACTCGACGGCCTCGGCCAACCGTGGACGAATCTTTGGGCCGGCCACCAGGCGGTCGATGACGACCTCGATGTCGTGCCGCATCTGCCGGTCCAACCGCAGATCATCAGTCAGCCGGACGACGCTGCCATCGACCCGGGCACGGACAAATCCCTGTTTCAGCAAGTCCTCGAACAGGTCGCGATACTCGCCTTTTTGACCGCGAATGAGCGGTGCAAGCACCAGAAACCGTGTACCGCCCGCCAGCAACCCGATCCGATCGATGATCTGCTCCCGCGTTTGCGCCGTGATCGGCCGATGGCACTCCGGACAGTGACCCTTGCCGACACGGGCGAACAAAACGCGGAGATAATCGTAAATCTCGGTGATCGTGCCTACCGTCGAGCGGGGATTCGTGCCGCTGGACTTTTGTGAAATCGAGATCGCAGGGCTAAGCCCGGCAATCAAATCGACATCCGGCTTGGGCATTTGTCCGAGGAACTGGCGAGCGAAACTGGAGAGGCTCTCGACGTAGCGGCGCTGTCCCTCGGCATACAGCGTATCGAAGGCCAGTGAGCTCTTGCCGGAGCCGCTGACGCCGGTAAAACAAATCAAGCGATTTCGGGGCAAGACGAGACTTACGTCCCGAAGATTGTGCTCTCGGGCGCCCTGAATCAGGATGTCGGAATCAGCCATCGATACAAGACCTTGCCGAAACCCTTCATTTTAGGAGAGTATGGGGTCAGCAGGCAACCCATCTTAATCCTCAAATAGTTGCTAGTTTCCCTAGAATCATCGTATGGAATATTTCTCCCCAAACCCCCAGAACCACCTCTCTTAAACCTATTCTAATGCAAATCGCTATGACTGTCCGATTCGTTAAACATGGAATAGTCCTTGCTTCCCATACAACCGGTCGGACGCGAATACCACACACTATCATTCCAAGGGGGAAAAAATGAAGATTACCTGGACCAGCTTGAAAGGAGTCTGCCTGTTGTTGCTGGGCCTGGCAACGGTAGGCGGAGGGCGAAGTTTCGCCGCGGACACGGACACGCTGAATTTTGCTGCACTTGCCGATAGCTCGTCGGCAACGAACATGGGCAAGGCCGCAAGTCCATTCAAGGACGAATCTGCCAGCACGCCAGCGAACGCCGCGCCGGCGCAGCAGCCGCTCCGTCGGCAGCGGCGACGCCAAAAGGTCCGGCCGAACCAGGAATCGTCGCATCGGACGAAGACAGCTTCGCCGGTGCGCCGGGCCGGGTCTGGTTCCGCGGCGAGTATCTTATCTTGTGGACCAATGGCGCGCACCTGCCTCCGATGGTCTCGACTTATACGGGCGGAGCTGTCGGCGCGACGGTATTCGGCGATGACGTGATTCGCAGCGGCACCCATGAGGGTTACCAAATCGACACCGGCATGTGGCTCGACGGCGAACATTGCTGGGGTTTGGAGGCCAATTACTTCGACGTTACCGGCCGGCCGGACAACTACGACAGTGGTCAAACCACCGGCAGTACGTTTCCGTTGGTACGGGCATTCTATGATCCGACCATCCCAGGCGTCGTGCCAGGCTTCGTAGCCGTTCCGGGCATTGCCGCCGGCCGTATTACGGTCGACACGAACGACTATTTCCAGTCGGCCGGGATATGGTTGCGCCACCAGTTGCAGGCCAGCGAATGGTCGACCAACGACAGCGACGTCAACTGGACGGATTCTTCCGCCCGGACGTTCCGCCTGGACGCTATCGGCGGTTATCGCTTCGCACGGCTGATCGACTCCGTGAATGAACAGGACAGTGAATTTGACCCGAGTCTGAACCAGTATACCAACATCAACAATTATCGGACCGTCAACGACTTCAACGGCCTCGAACTGGGATTGGACGCCGTCTACACCTTCAGTCACTGGTCGCTGGATGTTGTCGGCAAGGCCGCAGTCGGATTCAACAACCAGAACGTAAGCTTGTACTACCTGACTGAACTCGACACCACGAACTCGGGCGGTGGACCGTTGCCTCCGTCGACCGCGTCGCCGGAGATCTCGCGAAACTGTTTCTCGGTGATTCCGCAGCTCGAATTGAATCTCGGGTATCAGGTCACGGACCACCTGAAGGTCACGGGGGGTTACGACTTGCTCTACTGGACGAACGTCGTTCGCGCGGCGTCTCAGATCCCCGTTGGGCCTGGAACTCCCGCCTATCCCATTGGATCGGCGACCGTCTTCAGCCCCGTGCCGCCGACCGGGAACATGACGACCTTCAGGGCCGAGGGGTTGCATCTGGGCGCCGAACTGCGGTTCTGAGCAAAGGGCATGTCAAGACGAAAAAGGGCAGGAAACCGCGAGGTCCCCTGCCCTTTTCCTTTGGGAGGATCGACAAACGTGCGTTATTGGGAGGTTGACTCAGCGATTCTCCATTCTCCATTGGTTAAAGTCGTCCACGCGGTTCAGGCCACGAGGGCAATGCGCCGGGCCTTTCGGCGAACTCGATAGACAAGCAGGCCAACGACACCTGCTCCCAATAGGACGCAGGTTGACGGTTCGGGCACCACGGCGAACTGGCTACCGCCCGAGTTGAGGTTGTTGACAATCGCCCACGAGGTCCCTACGCCGCCGGGACTCACAGCGACGCCCCAACTTCCGGCCAATTGGCTCAACGGTATTTTATCCGTCACCTCATACTCCTGCAGGAACGCCGAAAGCGAACCGGCATAACCCTGCATGGCCGGTGTGACCGCAGCCCCTTTCGATGTGAGGGTGCTCGCGTTCACCCATTGGTTCTGGCTGTCCAACTCGGCGAGGTAGGTACTGTAGACGGTCGAGATTTGTCCGCCGTCCATCGAGGTGTTGATGGCATCGTCAAACGACATTTGCATGGCGAGGGTCGTCGTGCCGGAAACTCCCCCGATATCGACGACGTCGCTGGACAAGTTCCAAACGTCCGAGCTCAATGGGAATGCCGGCGATGGTTGTCCCCTGCCGGTTCCGAACTTGTTCACGCCGTTCTCGTCGTTGTTTCGATTGCGCCAGGCCATGGTCACGGTCATGGCGCTGCTGACCGCCGTGCTGTCGAGGATCTGGCACTCGCTGCCGACGGTGCCGGTCCCGCTCGAAATGGTAGGAACACCGCCGCCTCTTGCAATGATCGTGTTGGTGTTCGGCGAATTCTTATAGCTGGCTTTCGTACCGGCCGTGCCGGCGTATTCCACGAGCGAAGAAAGGCTGTTCAACGAGGAGAACGAAGCAATCTGCGCATTTGCCGCGATCGGCGCCGAGAGCGGCGCGCCGAATTGTTGTACCGTGCCCCCGGAAACCGGGCCGCCCGTGGCCGCAAAGCCCACGTTGGCGGCGGAGACCTTATAGTCCACACCGAGCGAGGGATAGTTCGTGGTGTCGTGGACCGAAGCCGCTTCGCCGGTGACTACGCTCAAACTGGCAGAGTCGCTGTACTTCACCTTACCCATGCCTGAGACTTCGATCGACAAGGGCACGGAAACGGTCCCGCCGTGGTTGATCGTTGTGTCGGCGAACACTTGTCCGACGCTGGTCACTGCGCACGATCGTAGCGTTGTTCGAACCCCCTGTGGAGGTCACCGAATAGCCGGTCAGCGGCACCATGGCGCCGGAGAGAAGTCCGCCAGGGTCCGCCGTCGGGGTCAGGTCGAGTGGACTCTTCTTCGAATCGCCGGACACGACCGTAAGTTTCCGTGGCTGGAGCGGGTCAATCACCACGGTCGCGGGCAACGAAGTCATCTTCTGGCCGGCGCTATTAGTGCCGGAAACCGTCAGGGTTGCATTTTGGGTACCAGACTTCTTCAGCGCGCCGCCGTTGACCTGTCCGTTGAGGGTCACCTCGTCCCCGGCACCCAGAGGGCCGGACGTCGGCGTAAGGGTTAGGCCAGGGGAAAGCGACGAAATATCCCAGTTCAAACTATTCGAGCTCGAATTCAGCACTATGCCGCTTATATCCAGGGTGCCCGTCCCGAGAAGAAAGCGGTCGGTGCTCCCGTTCACCGACAAGGAAGCACTCAAACCAAACGAACCGCCAGGAAAAATGCTGGGAGACACCGAAGTTCCGATATGGCTGGTTTCACCAAACGGTTTAGGAATAATGGTGGCACCACTTGCCGTATAGCCACAGAAGAAAAGAAGGAGGAGAAAAGCGACGAACCGTCGCCCCGCCAAGCCATAATGGTTGCGCAACATGAGCCGGAATCCCTTTTATTGTGCTTGCGAGTACGAACGCTGCCTCAATTTGACGCTTGTTTCAGTTCAGCAGCGCGCGCAGCGACGCCCGTAAGCACTCCGGGACTCGACTACGACGAAAACGCTGCCTCACGGTTGGGTGACTAAGGCCGAACGCCGGTAATTCATCTCTGATGAACCCTGCAATCCCTATCATACTAAAACTCGCAAACTTTGCAAGCGATTTGCACGAGCAATCCAAAATATTTTTGGATTATGCCGATAAAACCACCTCGCGGGAATTGCCCACAACCCATAATTTTCGCCATAACTTGCGTAGCCAAAAGTAGTTACGCATATTGCCAGGTTGTTCCTTGTGGCCAGATCGCTACACAAGTTAGAACGGGCAAGACGATAAAAAATTCGCCTCGGGCCCAAAATTAGTGATCGAATGATCAGATGATCGGAGCGAGAAAGCTACCAATCCCACTCGATTCCACAACTCACGCCGTCGTAGAATACCGAGCCTTTGGTGTTGATGAGATTGACGGTGCTCTCCGGAACCGAGGAAAACTCCATCTGCTCCGGAGCACGGGCAATGTCGCCCACCCACAACATGTCGTAGGATACGTGCCCGACAAGGTTGGGCAAGAACTTGTAGCTTCCCGACACGCCGAACCCGCCGGCAAAAGCGATATTGGCCTGCACATGCGCTAGACGGATCGTACCTGTTTCCCAGGGGCTCGCTATTAGTTAATTGCGAGTAAGGCAATGCTGGGTCGGGGACATTGCCGCCACCGTCGAAACCAAATCGGGTCTGGATGAGACTGAACTGGTGGGCGAAGTTTATGAACATGCCGGCATTGCCGTGCGTATCCACGCACCAGCGACAAAAGCGATACTCGAGTTTTCCGCCCGACTGAAATCCCAGCAGCGTGTTGTAGGTGGCCACCGAATAGTCACCAGCATGCGTGAATTCCGGCGCCGGTGGTGTTGTCGGCGTGTAAGTTGCGGCCGCGTACTCTTTGCCCGAGCTTTGGTAGTCGAACTTTTCGTTGATGACCATGCCTTTCATGCCGAAGAAGTACGAGTAGTAATAGCCGTGCTGGCATTCGCGATACCAGTGGCCGTTGGGATTCATCACGAGTTGATCGGGCTGATTGTGGCCGTTAAAGCGATAGTTCAGTTCGAATTCATTGAAATTGCTGGTATAGCTTGACGACATCGTATCGGAGCGATTGAATGCCTGGTCGTAATTCAGGCCGCGTTGCGAGAATGACTGGGCTATCAGTTCCTGTTGTTTCCCGTTAAGTGGCAGAAAAATAGGGAAGGGGCTGGTCAAACTTCCCTGGTAATACAGAACCGTCGGCGGCACGAGGGGAAGAATCTGTTGGATGTAAGGCGTTGTGTCGTAGAACGGGATGATCGATCCGTTGACCGTCAGCGAGGACGAGAAGTTCTCGAAACCGTTGAAGCCGAATTCGAGGAAGTGGTCCCTCTCTTCGCCGTCCCTTCCCAGGAACCGGCTGATCGTCAGGCCCCAGGCCGGGCTGACCGTTTGCGTCGGCGTGTGGACCTCCAAAGCCGCGGTCTGGATCTCGTCGTTCAAGTACTGATCATAGTTCACCTGGGTTTGGACGCCGCTGCTGGTGACGACAACGCTGCCCGCGGGAAGGGGACCGGCTCCCACGGAATTCGTTCCCAGCCGTTGATTGGCGGGTCGCGTCATGGCCATCACCGAAACTGAGGTATCGGCGGACCACGTCGGCGGCAAGCAGTGTCCACCACCACACCATTCACAAACCCCCGAGGGCGTATCGCCGAATATGCCGCCAATCGGCGTTTGATGTTCACCCACCAGAGTTGGGTCGGGGTCGGGCATGCTGTCGGGCATGGGAGACGGTTTCGGCTTTTCGCTTGACGGAATGACCTCCGCGTGGCCCTCCGGTGTTGGTTGAGGTGTGGCCCAGTCTCCGTCTCCGGCCCACGCCCGATGGCCAAGAAGCAGTCCGACCCACGCCAGGGTCACGAGAACTGGTTTCACGACCTCAGACCACCGACAAGAGCGGCCGCCAAAACCCGGTCGTGAAACCAGTTCTAAAATGCGCCGAATAGCGATTTTCACCAGACTGTCCTCCATAATATCCTTCGCGAGGTCTTGCGCACCCGGGCAACGTCAGCGGAAATCCTTTGCCTCGTTTATCTTGGCCAGCCGACTCGCCGGTCATGGTTCGCTCGCCGTCTTCTCCACACAGTACGAGGATGCGAACAACTGCCTAATCGACCAGTTTTTGCCCGCAGAACACAAATAATCGTTAAAATCCTCCTGAAGGCTCCGAATTATGTTATCGACAAAATCTATTTGATAGTAAAATCTATTGCAAATTACCTATCTTTACAACCGGCCGCAACCGCGGCCGTTCGTCAAGCGGAGTTCATTCCGTTTGTCTCAAGAGCAAGGCACCGGAATAAATTCCGTTTTTTGCCAACGCCTGCCCGCCGGGCAATGAATTTGATAGAATTCTCCTTCTTACGGCCCGCGAGGGCCGATTTTCCAGACGCCTTTTCTGAATTACCTCGCTCGCTTGGCCGGAGCCGGCCGATCGGGGTGCTATTGGGTGGCGTCTACGGCCCTTTCTAGCGGGAACTCGCCACCATGGCCCTTGACGCTTATTCCCTTTGTCCGGGCGGAACCGGCAAGAAAATCAAGTTCTGTTGCCCCGACTTCTTATCTGAGCTGGAGAAGATCGATCGCATGATCGAAGGCGAGCAGTTCATCGCCTGTATCCAACATATCGATCAGCTCGAAGAGAAGGGCCAATGCCGGGCCTGCCTGATGGCGATCAAGTCGGAACTCCTGCGCGTGACCAACCAACTCGACGGGGCGCCGGCCTACGTGGCCAGCTTCGTCGACCGCTTTCCGCAAAATTCCACGGCCTGGTCCGAATCGGCCTTGCTGACAGCGGTCTCGGAAGGCGGCCAGGCAGCCATGGGCAAGCTGCAGCGAGCCATCGCCCTGTGCGACGGCCATATTCAAAGCCGCGTCTATGAGGCGGCCGCCGTTGTCGGCAACGTGTTGATCCAAGAAGGTCATTGGGTGGCCGGCCGGGCCTTGCTCCAGTTTCTGACCACGTTAGATCCGCAAGATCGCGAGACGGTGGAACGACTGATCCAAATCGACCGATCGGCTGAGATTCCTCTACTACTGAAGAGTGATCCGCCGATGCTGGATTGTCCGCCCGACGCCCCCTGGCGGGCAAAGTTTGAAGCGGCTACTGCCCCGTTGAAGAAGGCCCAATGGCAGGAAACGGCCGATCGCCTGACCGCACTGGCGGGCGAAGCGGCCGACGCACCCGCCGTATGGAATCATCTGGCGTCGGTCCGTAGCTGGCTGGCCGACGATGCTGGAGCACGGGAGGCGCTGCGGAAGTTCGCCACGTTGTCCGTCGCTTTGGAAGATGCCGTGGAATCTGAAGCCATGGCGATGTTGATGAGCGAATCGCCGTTGGGCGATGACGTTGAAATCGTTCGCTGGACGTGGCCGGTCCGCGACTGGCAGCGGCTGCACGAATCGCTTCTGTCTGATCGCCACGTAGTCCCGGTTCCGGTCGACGGATCCCAATGGCCGGTCGACGATTCCCCTCCGCCGCGAATGGCGGGAATGTTGCTCGATCGTGTCGCACTGGGCAGCGACGACGGCTTCTCCTTAGACACCATGCCGGGCGTCCTCGGGCAATTGCTCTTGTTCGGCCGGGAGACCGATCGGGCGGCACGGCTGGAAATTGTTGGCCTGACGAAGACCGAAGCCGATCAGGCCAAGGCGATTCTTCGCCAGGCCGGCGGCGACAGCCTGGAACCGGAGCCGGAAGAAACGCTTATGGCAAAGACATCCGCCAGCCATCAACTGATCGCGCATCGCTGGGTTCCACCTCGTGGCGCGCCAAGAGCCCAGGTGGATGCGTTGCTGGTCCAGGATTTCCGCCAAGCGCTGCTGAACCGCTGGCCGGACCATCCGCTGGGCGTTCTCGGTGGTCGATCGTTGCGACAAGCGGCCGCCGATCCCGCAGCCCGAGTGAAGGCCCTGGCGGCCATTCTCGTCATGCAACAATGGTCGGGCCGTTCTCCGGCGGAGTTCGATTTCAACGATTTGCGGTCCCAACTCGGCCTGCCGACCCTGGGGCCGATCGAGCCGCAGCTTGGCGAGGTCCGCTGGCTGCCGCTGGTGCGTCTCGTCCGGGTCGAGGTGGAAAAATTGTCAGACGACGACTTGGTGCTCGCCTTCCATCGCGCCGGGCTGTATCACGCCTGGGACGCCGCGCGGAAGTTTGCCCGGGCCGTGATCGATCGCCCGGTCTTCGCCCGCCGCCCGGAACGCATGGAGGCCTATCGACTCCTGGCCCAATCGGCGACGACCTTGGAGGATGGCATGGCAAGCATCGACGAAGGACGTCGCAACGCGCTTTCCAACGGCCAGTCGTGTGCCGTTTGGGATCTGATGGAGCTCTCGTTCCGCTTTGGGCACGGCGACGTTGAACCCGCCATGCAGTTGATGCAGCACATCGAGTCGCGACATATCCAGGAACAGGGCGTGGCCCAGGCCTTGACGCAGTTGTTGATCAATGTTGGGCTGTTGAATCCCGATGGAACGCCCGTCGCCGCGCCCGGCCGCCGCGCCGCGGCCGAGGTTCCCTCGCCGGCCGCCGAGTCCTCGAAGCTCTGGACCCCTGGCAGCGAATCGCCCGGTTCCGGCGGCAAGCTCTGGACGCCCGGCAGCTAGAATTCCAGGGGCAAATTCCAAATCTCAAATCCGCGTTTGTTTGGAATTTTGAATTCAGAACTTGGAATTTGTTTGAGATTTCGGATTTGAGATTTGGAATTTATGGATCAACCTTCGCTCGACCTCTGGCACATGCAAAGGGCCCTGGAGTTGGCTGCTCAAGGGCAAGGCTTCGTCGAACCGAACCCGATGGTCGGCTGCGTGATCGCCCGCGGCGCGGAGATCGTGGGCGAAGGCTGGCATCGCCGTTTCGGACAGGCGCACGCCGAGGTCGAAGCCTTGCACATTGCCGGCCCGCGGGCCCGCGGAGCGACACTCTACGTGACGCTGGAGCCCTGTTGCCACCACGGCAAGACTCCGCCTTGTACCCATGCCCTGCTTGCGGCCGGGGTCGCGCACGTGGTGGCGGCCATGGCCGACCCGTTTCCCCGAGTTGCCGGCGGCGGCCTAGTGGAACTTCGCGCGGCCGGCGTCGATGTTCGAACCGGTGTCCTGGAAAACGAAGTCCGAAAGCTCAACGCCCCATATTTGAAACTTCTCTCGGCAGGCAAGCCATGGGTCGTGGCCAAGTGGGCCATGACGCTCGATGGGAAGATCGCGACGCGCTCTGGCGATAGTCGCTGGATCTCCAGTCCCGCATCGCGGCAGTTGGTCCATCAACTTCGCGGCCGCATGGATGCGATCGTGGTCGGTCGGGGAACCGCGGCGGCCGACGATCCCCGATTGACGGCCCGGCCGCCGACCACGACCACGACCACGACCATGGGTACATGGTGCCCGACATGGTGCCCGCCGCGGACGGCCTTGCGGATCGTGGTCAACACGCGGGCCTCACTTTCGCTCACAAGCCAGTTGGTTCGCACCGCACGGGAAGTGCCGGTGCTGGTGGCCGTCGGCCCCGAGGCGGCTAGCGCCGACTGCGGCCATCTTCAGGCGGCGGGGTGCGAAGTTCTGGTTTGTGACGGGCCGACATCGCAGTCCCGGCTGGAAATGTTGCTCGACGAACTGGGCCGGCGGCGCATGACCAATGTGCTGATCGAGGGTGGCGGCCGGCTCTTGGGAAGTCTTTTCGATGCCCGGTTGATCGACGAAGTTCACGTGTTCATCGCCCCCAAGTTGGCAGGCGGCGGCGAGGCGCCCAGTCCGGTCGCCGGTTTGGGTGTGGAGACAATCTCCGCTGCCCTGGCGCGTGGAGGACATCGCCGTCCGGGAGATCGCCGGCGACGTCTATATAAATGGGCGGATCGTGCGGTAGGAGCGGCATTTCCCACATCATGCACCAACCGGGTTTGCAGCTAGACCTAGGCGGGGCACCTTGGTAAGATGCATGACCATGCGACGCGGGATCGGTTTCCGGCCGACGGTAACTGGGAAATGTCGAAAAACGGAGCCGGCAGGGATGCAATTCCTCGAACCCGCAGTGCAAAGCGATCTGGCGGCGGGCCGGGCGATCCGGCTCAACCTCGGCGGCGGCGCACGGCAAATTGCCGGCTTCTATAACCTCGATCGCGTGGCCCTGCCGGGCGTCGATATCCTTGCCGATCTCAACGAACCGCTGACGGCCCTGCCCGACAACTGCGTTGCCGAAATCGTCTGCCGGCACGTGCTCGAGCACGTGCCGCGGTTCATGGAATTGATGGCGGAAATCCACCGCGTGGCGCGGCCGGAAGGAAGGATCGAGATCGCCGTCCCGCATTTCTCGAATCCCTACGGCTACTCCGATCCTACCCACGTGCGGTTCTTCGGGCTGTATACGTTCTATTACTTCTGCGACGAAGCCGATCAGCCGCGGCGCAAGGTGCCGAACTTCTACAGCCCCGCAAGGTTTACGGTCGAGAGCGTCCGCTTCCGGCTGCTCAGACAATCGCTTTTCGACCGCATTGTGCGCACTGCGCTCGAGCCGCTCATCAATCTGGGCATCGCCAGCCTCGACTGCTACGAACGCCGCCTGTGCCGGCTGTTCCCCGTCGAGGAGGTAAAGTACGTCCTACGGCCGGTGAAGCAGTTGCCGTAACCACGTCATGACCCCTTGGGCACGAACTCGTACACCTCGACACGATCGGGCGGCTCGTGTACGCGGTTGTCATCGTTGTCCTCGAGCATCGGATAATACTCTGTGGCAATCAATTCGTAGCGTTGTTTCATCCCGTCGAGCCAGCGCTGGAAGGCCGCCTGATCGTAAGGCGCAAAGTGCGTCCAGTATTGCACGCATGCCAGCGGCCGCTGCCGCGATACGCGGCTCAAGTCGCAGACCTGACCGCGGGCCCGGCGCGGCGAGTAGATCCGCTCGTTGCAGAGAAACTGCGGCGAGACGCCATGTTCCCGCCACGCGCTGGCCGGCGCAGAGATCTCTTTTGGATCGCTGTTGAGGCAAACCACTTCGTGGTCCCGTTCCATGCTGCCCCAGAACCAGACGGCGAAATCCCGTTTGCGGATCTCCTTCTGTTCCTTGCCCGGCGAGTAGAAATCGCGTGCGGTCGATAGCGCCGCCAGCGCGAGTAGCATGGCGATCACGGCCCCAAGTAGGGCCTTCCTGCCGGAAGGGACGATTGCGCGAAGACCCGCGGGAGAAGTTGGCATATCCAAAGAACTTGACGCATTTCGTCTGGCGTGAAGCAGGCTATACTGCTCGCGGGCGAAAATAAGCCGTTTTCGCCACGGCCATAGAAGCCTGAAGCGCGAGCGAGGTGAAGGGTTCCCGCCTCGCTTGCGCTTCGGGCTTCTATCATTTTCGCCCGCGAACAGTATAGTCCCGCTCGGCAAGCGGGACCTACGGAATCGCTTGATCACCGCCGTCGCCCCGATGCCCACCAGAATGCAGACCAGCGGCGTCAGATGCATAGTGAGCCGCATGTGGCCGCCGTACGGGAAGCGGCCGATGGCAGCAGCGATCAAGTTCAAAGCAAACGGGGCCGAGCAAAGCAAAAGCAGCCAATAGCGACGGGCACCCGGGCACCCGGGCACCGCGCAGAGGTCGGCGGTCGGTGGTCGGCGGACGAGCGCGCCGACGGCGACGAGACACAACAGCGTCGTCCCGATGCTTCCCCAGTTGTCGCCACCCAGCGGCACGGCCAGCAGCGGCCCGGCGTGGACCCGCACCAGCCACGCCAGCAGGCCGATGAGTGAATCGCGCGGCGGGAATGCGTCGCTCCACAAGGGGGTCATCACGTCCAATTCGGCCCCCGCTTGGGCCCCGATGGTCAGTTTATACCAAGCGAGAAAACTGCCGGCCAGCGCCAGGTTGTACACGCCCCAAACCCACCAGCCGCGCCAGGACCGCGTCCGCAGCAAAGCGGCTGCCACGGCCAGACTTACGCCGCCAGCGACAAAGACCGCCGGGTGCGACAAACCCAAGGCCAGCGGCACGAACGCCGCCAACGCCCAGAGCCAGCGGGTTTGGTCGGGCTGTCGCCAGCAGCGCACCGCCAACAAGAGCAGGAGCGTCGAGACCATCAGATCGACGGCGTAGGGCTTCACTTCCGTGGCATAGCGGAGGCTGGAGTAGGTTACGGCGAAAACTCCCACCGCCAAGACTAACGCCGTGCCGCGAAGCAGCAGCTTGGCCAGGCGATAAAAGAAGAACAAGCTGGCAAGGCCGCAAAGCAAGGGAAAGAGCCGTAGCGACCATTCGTGAAATCCCAGCAGCTTGACAGCCGTCAACTCGATCCACAGGAACAGCAATGGGGCAACCTGGTGGAAATCCAGCGGCCGCATGAGACCGGCGTAATCGCGATCGAGGAAGTTCAGGGCCAGCATGGCCTCATCGCCCCACAACGGAAACCGCAAGAGGTAACGAATCAGCCGAATCGCCACGCCCACGACGAAGAAGACCATGATCCAACGGGCTTGCCAGTCCCGGCTGTCACGGCGCGGCGGAGACGGCCCGCTGGCTGTTACCAACAGGGATCCGCTGATGCCACGTTCTTCCGTAAAAATGGCCGACACCCCTGATTATCCTTCTACAGAGGCGAAAAGCTGCGCCATGCGCGCGCAGCACTCCCTTCAGAACTGGTGGCCGTGGACACCACGGCCGGAATTAACGCCCTCAGGTACGGACCGTTGTTTTCGCGTTGTAGATTGCGGCAAGCTGGGCACGTTCGGCTTCCATGTTGTCGTACCAGTCGCGCATCTGTTGGCGATAATCGGTCGCCTGGGTCTCGGTGTGGCCACGGAAAAAGACGTGCCACTCGCCTTTGTGGTTCTTCGCCGAGTTGAAGATGAAGTCGATGAGGAAGTCCGCCGTGGCCTTGATGCCTTGGAGGACCTCGAAACGGATGTTGGCGTTCTCCGTCACCTTGTTCAGGTCCGCGGTGCCGACGACGAAATAGTCGTCCGGCGATTTCTTGCCGGAAGTGCTCATCTTGAACGCGGCAAGCTGGCCCTCGATCGAGTCCGCCTTGGCTTTCGTCCGCATGGCCTCGGCGGCCTTCGCGTTCTTTGCGCGGCCGAACACCCGCCACTCGCGGACCATGCCCCGCTCCTTGCCCAGCACGAAATCGGCGATGAAGTCGATCGTCTCCTGGACCCCCTCCTTGATTGCGAAATCGACGGCCGCATGATGGTTTTTGAGGTCAATCGTGCCGATAACGAAAAAGTCGCCGTCGGCCTTCTTGGAGTGGGGCGGTTTGATCTCGGCAGCCTCGAGCTTCGCCTTGATGGTGGCCAGCAACTTGTCGCGCTCGGCCTCGCCTTTGTGCTCGATGGCAGATGGGCGATAATCGGGACTGCTCGGATCGTTTTTGCTCGTTCGCTGCTTCGTCTTCGCAGGCGGATTGTCGGGCTCGTCTCCCGCCATGCTATTCGAAACGGCCGTCCCGATCACGAAGACGGCCACTGTCAACCAGATCTCCACGCAGCCCAAGCGGCGAAGCAGTGTCATCGGTCATACTCCTCGTTGCTAGAGAATTCACTGTCCGAATCATACTCCATCGCTTCGATTCCGAAGCGCAATTGAGGATAGTTTAGCAAACCTGCTTCTCAAGTGCAAGTAGGGCGCCCGGAAAGGCGGAGTGAAAAATAAACCGAAAGCAGTAGGGGGGATCTAATTAGGGCACATCGGGCACGAATCGCAGCTTGGTCGGCACGCGATCCCGCGCCCGCTATCTCTTTTTTGTCCATTTATGCCCAAATTGGTAGTGTTGAACTTATCTTTATGGGGGTATTGGGTGCGATCGACATGAATTTTGTTCGTTGAAACCCGCTCGTAGCGGCTTCTTGTTTGGGAAGGGCCAATAAGCTGCGTTGACTTTAGCGACTGCCGCAACTTTGCCTTTTCCGCGGATGTTGCCGCCTGTGCCGATTGTATCAAATTTGGCCGAAGATTCTCACGATATAGATGTGTGGCACCCGCTACGGAAAGTAGCAGGCACACTCCGTGTGCCGTCCGCCAGAAGCTCAACGCCTCTGAACGAAAACGTGCGGCAGAAACGGCAGGGCGGACGGCACAGGGACTGTGCCTGCTAGGCTTGGTGCAGGAACCAACTGTATGGAATGGACCACAATCGCCGGACTGATCCTGGGCTTCGCCTCAATGGGTGGCGTCTTGATACTCGGGAAGACCGGGGCCACACTCAACACGTTCATCGACCCGCCGGCGCTGCTCATGGTGTTCGGCGGCGCGGCGGCGGTCACGCTCATCGGCTTTCCGTCCCGACAATTGCAGAACCTCTTTTCCATCCTCAGGAAGCCGTTTTTCGGCCGGCTGGAGGAGCCGTCCGAGCTGATCAATGAGCTCGTCGGATTGGCGGAATTGGCCAGGAAAGACGGACTGCTGGCCCTGGAGGCCCGGGCCCGAGAAATCCGCTACCCGTTCACGGCCCTGGGAGTCCAACTGGTGGCCGACGGAACGCGGCCCGAGGTCGTCGCCGAAATCATGACCCACGAAGTCGAAGCCCGCCTCGCGCGGCACCGCGAGGCGAAGAAGATCGTCGAGTTGGTCGGCCGCTGCGGACCGGCGTTCGGCATGATCGCCACGCTCTTGGGCTTGATCCTCATGCTGGGGAACCTCGAAAGCCCCGAGACGATCGGTCCCTCGATGGCCATTGCCTTGATCGGCACGCTGTATGGCGCCCTGCTGGCCAACCTGATCTGTATTCCCCTCGGCGAAAAGCTGAGTTATCTGAGTCACGAGGAACTGCTGGCTCGGCAGATCGTCGTTCGCGGCGTGCTGGCAATCCAGGGGGGCGATAATCCACACGTAGTCCGGCAAAAGCTGGAAATGTTCCTGCCTCCGCGACTCCGCGAACGGCGGTACGCCTAGGCCGATTAATATCGTCATGCGAAAACTGCGCAAAGAAAAACCCGATGGCGCACCGGAGTGGATGGTCTCCTACGCCGACATGATCACCATCATCATGTCGTTTTTCGTGGTCATGTTTTCCATTGCCTCCGGCCAGGCAGCCAAGGGCAAGCGGACCCAGCAGCAGCAGGCGGCGATCGAATCGTTGCAGTACCGTTTCGGCCCCAAATGGAAACCGTTCATGAGCTGGAGCTTGATGCCGGGCAACTCGATGCTGCCCGGCGGCGGCAAGGGTCGGGGCAGTCCCGCTCTCATTTCGGCCGTGGGCGATCCGGGAGGGACGGTCCGCGTTCTGAAAATGGAAAAAGCGCGGATCCGCGTGCCAGGGCAGGGCGACCAGATTGCCATCGGCGGCATGGTCTATTTCAAGAAAGCGACCACGGAGCTTGTTCCCGGACAAAACGGCCCGATCCAGAAGATTGCCGATGAACTGGCCGGCAAGCCGCAGCAGGTCGAGATCGTGGCCACGGCCTCGAATCAGCCGCTGCCGCCTGACTGTTTGTTCCGCGACCGCTGGGAACTCAGCTACGCCCGTTGTCGCCAGAACGGCCGAGCTCTTTACCGCGTTGAAGATCGAACCCGAACGGCTGCGGTTGTCGGTCCTGCCGGCCAACGCCCAGGAGAACAAAGGGGCGCTGTTTTCCGAGGCCGACGTGGCCGTGCGCGTTTATCTCAGCACCACGCTGCCCGCGGGGGTGAAGTGAAGGATGAGGGATGAGGGATGATCTCTCATCTCTCATCCCTTATCTCTCATCCCTTATCCTTCCGCCTTCATCCTTTTTACAGCACCCAGCCGTCGGGCAACGTGGTTCCCTTGCAAACCACGAAGATGCCGTCGCGGATCATGCCAAAGGGCGTTTCTTCGCTGTTTTCAATGCCGTGGCTGTTGACCGCGCGGACGTTACAACCGATGCGGCAGTTCTTGTCGACGATCGCGCCTTCGATGTGCGACCCGGCCCCGACGCCCAACGGCGTAATGCCGGCGGCTGCGTCGGCCGCGATTTCATGCGGCAGCTCGTAGAAGTCGTTGCCCATCAGAATCGAATTGCGGACCGTCACGTTGCGGCCGATCACGCAACGCAGTCCGACAATGCTGTTCTCCACGACGGCGCCTTCCTCGATGCGGCACCCGTCGGCCACGAGGCTGCCACGGATCGTCGCCCGGTCGATCCGCGTCGGCGGCAAGTATCGCCCCTGCGTGTAAATGGGAGCACCGGGCACCGAGAGGTCGAACGCCGGGCTCGGATCGGCCAACTGCAAGTTCGCCTCGAAGAACGACTTGATCGTGCCGATGTCCTCCCAATAGCTGTCGAACAAGTGGCATTGAACGCGGTGCGTCCGCATCGAAGCCGGAAAGACCTCTTTGCCGAAATCACGATAAGGCGTCTTTTCCAGGGCGTCGACCAGCGTCTGGCGATTGAACAGGTAGATGCCCATGCTCGCCAGGCAGGTGCGGCCCTTGCTCTCTATGCCCTGGGCGTCGATCCAGGCCGGATCGGTCCGCACGAGATCGAGTTCCTGCCGCGTCTTCGGTTTCTCCAAAAAGCCGACCACGCGCCCCGTGGCATCCACCCGCATGATCCCCATCGCGGAGGCCTGGGTGCTGTCGATAGGCAGGGCGGAAATCGTCACGTCGGCATGGTTCTCCTGGTGCGTCTTGAGCATCTCCCGGTAGTTCATGCGATAGAGCTGGTCGCCCGAGAGGATCAGCACGTAGTCGATGCCCGGCGTCTCGATGTTCCGCAGGTTTTGCCGCACGGCGTCGGCCGTGCCCTGGTACCAGTTGGAGTTGTCCAGCGTCTGCTGGGCGGCGAGGATTTCGACGAAGCCGCGATCGAAGGCATCGAAGGTATAGGTGCTGCGGATATGTTGGTGCAGGCTGGCGGAATTGAACTGCGTCAGCACGTAAACACGGTTCAAGCCGCTGTTGATGCAGTTGGAAATGGGGATGTCGATGAGCCGATACTTTCCCGCCACGGGGACAGCCGGTTTGGAACGAACCTTGGTCAAGGGGTAAAGCCGCGTACCTTGCCCGCCACCCAACACTAATGCAATCACGTTTCTCATATCGGTTCCCGAAGTTTTCCGTTATTCTAACTTGAACGGGCAAGAGTACAATGAGCCGTATGTGAGGATTGATCCGTGCCCGACGCCAAACAAGTTATTTCCGCCGCGGTCCGCTGGCCTTTCGAGGCCCTGGCCATCGGCTCGTTGCTGATCGCGCCGTTGGCGGTCTACTTGGTGGCGAATCGAGCGGGCTTCATCGCCGTGGCCGCAACCGCGGCAGTGGTCATGCTCTTCGTCGTACCGTCCATTCTGGGGGTGATGGCGTTTTGCCGGTTTCCGGTCACGCGGGCCACGGCCCCAATCTGGGCGATGGCGCTCAACAGCACGGCATTGATGGTCGTCTGCCTGCTGCTTCGCCAGACCATCGGCATCGGGCGGACTTCGCTGCTCGTGGCATGGGTGACCTGGACTCTCGCTCTAACGCTCGTCGCCTGGCGGCCCAGAGAGTCGCTCGCCCAATTGGCCGATTGGGCACGAGGCTACGGATCTGCCGCGGCCATCGGGCTGGCAACAAGCCTGGCCGGCATATTACTCATGTTCCCCGAACAATTCCAACAGTGCTTCAACGAAGACGGGACCGAGACCTATGAACTGGCCCAAAGCCTGCACGACCACTTCCTTCCCTATCGTGAGTTGGAAACCTGGGATCCCATACCGGGCGGGCGGATGGGAACGGTCGTCGTCAATCCGTCGTTGATCAATTCTTATTGGACGCTCGGGCTCTTGACGCTTATCGAACACCGGGAGGCGGCCACGAGGTTGCCGTTCTGGATCTGGTCGCTGGGCGGGTTCCTCGTCGCGGTGCGGCTTTCCCGACCGTCCATAGAAGCCCGAAGCACAAGCGAGGAAATCGGTGGCATACCTCGCTCGCGCTTCGGGCTTCTATGGGCCGCCCTGCCCTTAGCCGCCCTGATGTTTTTGGCGGCCGTGAACTTCACCTTTTATGTTGGCTACGATCGCTATATGTCGGATATTGGCAACCCGGGCGTGACCGATGCCATGTATACGATGTTCCTGCTGATGAGTTACGATGCTCTCGCCCGAGCGCGCCCGCTGGGCGTGGGCTATTTCGATCCTCATGGCCACGCTAGTGCTTTATGCGGGGCCGGTGATGTTTGTGCTCAGCGTGGGGGCGATGGCGTTGTGGAAGCCGATTTCCCGCCGGCAAACGCTCCGCTGGGCCGTGACCGCCGGTGGTCTGCTGTTGGCGACGGCGGCTTTTTATGCGATCTGGGGCTGGTGCGATGGCTCGCTCCGCTACTGGATCGATACGTTCGACCAGGAGTATGTGAACCATTACCTGGCCGACGTTCCCCGCTGGAAATCCGCCCCGCTTTTCCTGGGATATTTCGTGCTTGGGGCCGGCGGGATTGCGGCCGTGGGAATCGTCGCGGCGTTGCGCCGCGATGCTTGGCAGGGGACCGTGGCCACCGTTACGCTGCTTTACCTGGCGATCGTCCTTGGCTCGGGTTTCAAGAATTTGCACTGGCTGGCGCCCCTCTGGCCGATCCCGTTGATTCTGTTCCTGCGGGGAGCAGGGAGCGGGGAGCGTGTGGTCTGGCGAGCGTTGGTTGCGACAGCGTCGATTCTCCTATGCATCGTCGTTTGCTGGCCAAAACAGCGTGTTTGTTTCACGCTCAACCGCGAACTCGGGCAGCAAACCACGATCTTGACCGACCGCTATCTCGCGGCGGCTACGTGGGCCCGCGTGCGACTGGTGCTTCGCAATCAACACCTTATGGGCTGGAACTGCGACGCCTGGACCTGGGTAACCTACTCGGAGATGGCGTCACAGCCGCACGAATTGCGGCCGCTGGTGTTGACCGATGGCGAAGCCCCGGCACCCGGATATTGGCTGCTGGCCTCGCATCCGGTTGAGGGCACGGCGACCGTTGTGCGGCTTTATTGCCGCAGTAAGCAGGTTGAAGAGTGGCTGAAAACGGCCTCGTCGCCGGATCCCGTAGATCGCTATCCCTGGGTTTACCGGCCGCTGGCCACGGGAGATTATTCGCCGCATGACAACCGGATCCAAGACGTGCAGCGATTGGGTTGGTAAGAGACGAACGAGAGTCAAATTCTCACGCAAAGCCCCAAAGAAAGCAGGGCAATTGTCATGATCTTCTTTGCGAGCTTTGCGCCTTTGCGTGAGAATCCACCGGGCAAGACTTCGCTTCGGGGCGCGGGTCGTCCAACGGGCGTTCTATTTGCCTTTGCCTTCACGGGCTTTTTCCCGGGCGGCGGCCCAGCGCGAGTCCGAGCATGAGGAGGCCGAAGCCCAACAGCGCCATGCCCCACAAAAAGTTAACGTTGATGCCCAGAGAATGCTCCCGGTACATGGGGCTCGAATTTGTATAGACGCCGTAGACCATCAACATGGCACCTACCAGCGCGAACATCAGTCCCATCGGCAAACGAAGATCGAGCATTGCATTACCTCGCAGAATTGCAGTCAGCTTTACCAGAAGTCGTAGTTCAAGGCCACGCACGCCGCCAGGAGAATTATGCCCAGAACGGCCGGTCGCAAGATCCACCATCCGCCCTCCTCCGGAAGTTTGGGAGTCAGCGCATAGACGAGGCCTTTCAGTTCCTCGTTATTTTTCGTGCGCTCGGTCACAAAGGATATCCCCAAGGTCAGTGTGAAGCAGCCAATAAAGGCGAAACTCGCGAGCCAGAAGTTTTGGGCCATGGTCGACGGGAACGTGCAGACCACATGCCCCAACCATCCACCTTTCCCTTCGGCCATCGTCAGGCCATGCACCAGGGCCGACGAGCCAATCCCACCCAACAGGCCCAGAAACGCGCCGGTTCCCGTGGTTCCCGACCAGAACATGCCCAGCAAGAACGTGGCAAACAGGGGTGCGTTCACGAATCCGAATACCAACTGGATGACGTCCATGGCGTTGTCGTAGTTCTTTGCGAAGTAGGCACAGGCGATGCTCAACAAGATGCCCACGACCGTGACTACGCGGCCCATCCACATATAGTGGGCATCGCTCTTGTTGGGCGCGATGTAGGCCTGGTACAAGTCGTAGGTCCAGACCGTGTTGAAAGCCGTCACGTTGCCTGCCATACCTGACATGAACGATGCCAACAAAGCTGTCAGCGCCAAACCCAGCATCCCAGAAGGACAGTATCGTGTCACCAACGAGAGAATTATGTTGTTGTAGTCGTTCTCGGCGACAGCGCCCTGAAGCTGCTTCTGCAACTCGCTCCTGTCAGGTCCGAACTTGCCGGATTCATGCTTGTAGACGAGGTCATACTTGTAGATGAGCGCCGCGACTTTGGCCTCGTCCAATTTCGCGCCGACGGCCGCGCTGACTAGCTCGAATCCCTGCTTGGCTTCCATTTTGCCGGCATCGTCGATCGCGGCCAAAATTTTCTCGGACACCTCAACATGCTTTGCCGGAAGCTGATATCCCTTCTGCGGCATAGTTGCCAATGCCGCGGCCAACATGCCAGGCAGGATGACCAGAATCGGCAGGATCATTTTGGGCACGGCGGCGATCAGTGGCGTGCGGCGGGCAGCCGTCATGTTTCGCGCCGCCATGGCCCGCTGCACCACGAGGAAGTTCGTACACCAGTAGCCAAACGAAAGGACAAAGCCCAGGCCAAATACCATGGCGAAGACATCCACACCCATGGGATTATGCGCGGGGCCGGCAATCAACGGCTGCCAGGCACTGGTCCAGGCATTATCGGCAAAGACGTGACCCGATGGCGCGGGCAGTCCGATCTTGCCCGGATCCTGAGCGACCACGGCGAGCTGCGACTTGAGGACGTTCCACCCCCCCACGTCTTTCATACCCAAGTAAACCACCGGGGCAAACCCCAGCACGATCATGAAGAACTGCAAGACCTCGGTATAGATAGCCGACGTCAAGCCGCCCTTGAGCACATAGACCAGCACCACCGCCGAGCAAATCCATAAGCTGATGTGGTAGTCCCAGCCAAGAAGCTGATGCAACAACCGTGACAGGGCATCCATCGAGATGCCTGAGGCAAAGACCGTCATCGCCGCAAAGCTGATCGAGTTCAGGCAGCGGGTCCGCTCGTCAAACCGCAGTTTCAGATACTCGGGCACGCTGCGGGCCTTGGAGCCGTAATAGAACGGCATCATGAAGACGGCCAGGAAGACCATGGCGGGAATCGCTCCGACCCAGTAGAAGTGGCTCGTGGCGACCCCGTATTTCGCTCCGCTGGCGGCCATGCCCACCAACTCCAGTGCGCCCAGGTTCGCGGACATGAACGCCAAGCCGGTGATCCAGGCGGGAATGGACCGGCCGGACATGAAGAAATCGGCGCTGCTCTTCATCGAGCGCTTCAGCGCGAATCCGATTCCCAAGACGAAGATGACGTAGATGGCAAGAATCGCGTAGTCAATAACGCCCAGTTGGCCGACTTGCATGGAAAGCTCTCCCAAGGTCGCGTTGGACTCTTTAAGGATCGTTATTATGACGCATGGCCGGAGGACTATGCAAGGGTGGTGCGGAAATTTCTAACCCAAAATCTCCTCTGCCGCACGCTCCCCGCTGTGGATGCAGTCCGGCAGGCCGACCCCGCGAAAAGCGCTGCCGGCCATCTTCAAACCGGGCAATTGGGCCAAACGGGCCTCGATCCGGGCCACACGCTCCTGGTGTCCGACGTGATACTGGGGCATCGTCCGCGGCCAATGGGCGATGTCGCAAAACACCGGCTCGCCTTCGATATGCAAGAGCGGCCGTAAATGCGCCAGTACCAGCGGCAAGAGCTCGGCGTCGGGCATTTCCGCCAACTCGGGCCGCCGCGCCCCGCCGACGAAGACCCGCAACAGCGTCTTCCCCGCCGGGGCACGATGCGGATATTTCTGACTACTGAAGCTACAAGCCAGAATCGGGCTGTTTTCAATCGACGGCACCACGGCCCCCATGCCGTCCAACCGGATGCCCCACCTGCCGCACGTTGTAACCCAGCGAAACAATCGCCGTGCCCGAATACTCGATTCGTCCCAGTTCCGCCGCCAATTCCGCGTCGATCGGGGCCAGCAACGGGCTGGCACGATGTGCTGGCACGGCCACGATCAGGGCATCGAATTCCAGGAACTCGCCAGCTCCCGCGGGAAGCAGCCGCCAGACGTTGCCGCTGTGCTCGATCTGTTCGATCGGCGAATTCAGGCGAATCGATTCCGGCGGCAATCGTGCGGTGATTGCCTCGACCAGCGTGTCGAGCCCCGCGGACAAGGTCACGAACATGCTATATCGAGCGCCGCTCTCCGCCGACCCCGACCCTGAGTACAGGGTGCCCGACAGAGTACCCGCGCTGGCCCTGTGCTTCATCTGCTGCCGCATGGCGCGGATCAGGCTGCCGTACTGCTTTTCCATCTCGCGGAAGCGGGAAAGCGTGGCTTTGACGCTCAATTTCTCCATGTCGGCCGCATAGACCGCACTGATCAACGGCTCGACCAACCGCTCGAACGTCTCCCGGCCAAGCCGGCGGCGGACGAATTGGGCCATGCTCTCATCATCATCGTCGCGACGAGGAGGGATGAAGTATTCCAGGGCCGCCCGAAGTTTTCCCAGCGGGCTAAGGATCGGCGTGACGGCCATAGGCCAAAGTTGCGTGGGGGCCATCATCAGGAAACCGTCCGGCAGTCGATGCAACCGGCCACGGCGAACGACATACGTGCGGCGACAGTTCGAATTGGTCTGCACGAGCTGGCTCGTCAGACCCAGACGCTGGCAGAGGTCAAGCCCCCAAGGCACCGTGGTGATAAAATTGTCGGCGCTCTGCTCGACCTGGAAACCGTTGCGATGCACGGTCGAAACGACGCCTCCCAGCCGCGGACCGGCCTCGAAAAGGGTTATTCGGGACTGGGGGGCCAGTTCCCGGAACCGATGCGCGGCTGCCAAACCGGAGATTCCCCCGCCAATCACGGCGATACGTCGAGCTTCAGGTAAATACATGATTCATTATTTTACCCAATCTAAGCCGTTTTTCCCAGCCTAGTTTTTCGCGCCATATTAACCCAAAGCCTAAGCGAGGACAATCTTCTGCCCGCCCCCGCTTGTGCTTCGCGGTTAGCATTATTGCGCCCCGAATGATCTTGGCTGGTCCGACCGAAAGAACCGAAAAACTTCATCTTGGCTTGATCAAAGGTTTCTGTTACGCTTTCCCCCATCGAAGCCACAGCCGCGGATTGGAACCGGCGGGCATCGTGGCGGGCCATGAGGATTCTTGACACGAGCTCTCGTTTTTCGGGGCCTTGAACTCTGGAGAATCAACCGTTTTGTCCAGGACTCTGAAACCCGCTGTTAGGGGGATAATTACGTTATCTCAAGTTTCGTTGGGTTGTGACGTGCCGACAAGGAAGGAGGCCGCCATGCATTCCGAGCAGAAGCAGGAAATCCGTGTTCACATACGGTGGATGATCCGTCGCGACATGGCCGAAGTCCTGCGAATCGAGCGCGAAAGTTTCGAATTCCCCTGGGTCGACGAAGATTTCATCCGTTGCCTGCGGCAACGCAACTGCATCGGCATGGTTGCAGAGCATGAGGGCCGCGTTGTCGGCTTCATGATCTACGAACTGTACCGCACGCGGATTCACGTGTTGAACTTCGCCGTTTCCAAGATCTGCCATCGCCTGGGCGTCGGCAGTCAGATGGTTGCCAAGCTGATCGCCAAGCTCTCGGTACAGCGACGCAGCCGCATCGTATTGGAAGTTCGTGAGACCAACGTGGGAGCCCAGTTGTTCTTCCGCGAAAACGGCTTCCGGGCAATTTCCATATTGCACAAGTTCTACGACGACACGCCCGAGGACGCCTATTTGATGCAGTATCGCTACCGCATGGAAAAGCCGGCCGTGGCCGAGTCGCCCGACCGAATTAGTCGCCGGGCCGCCTAGGCCGCGGGAGATACGAATCAGGACGAAACGCAATACCGAGCCGGGGGCGCACAGTCCCCGGTTTTTTTTGCGCTCAATGTACGTCAGGCCGACCATGGCGGGCACCATGTACTCATGGTCGTGGTCGGCCTGACGTACAACCAATTGCGCGTCTGCAAAATAGGTAATCTGCGGCAATTTTATCGTTTATTCCGATTGTCCGGCCTATGGCCTGTTAAACTTTGTTGCCTACGGGTCCTGTGCTTTAAGTTCCGCTGGTAACGGTTCCGATGACAATTCTGCCTATACTGCCTGTAACGGTTGTAGCGATTCTAACCGCCAATCAGGCCGCAATTAGCACTTTCAGGGGGGATTGTCATGCGATTTTTGTTGCACCTTACTGCCGCCGTACTGTTGGTGGCAATTGGGATCGGGGGAATGACCTCCGCTACGGCGGCCGAGCGCAGCGCCCGAGCCATAGCCATGGGACGCCAGAAAATCCGCGAGGAACTATTCGCCGCTTTGGACAAAGGCTATCTGACGCGGATGGACCAGTACCGCATTTTGCTCCATGCCAAGGAAGTACTCACGGACGACGACCTCCACGGCCTGGAGCAGACGCTCGATCGTATTGCCAGAGAACAGGCAACCAGCCGAGTGGCCACCACCACGGTGCGGAGCAAGACTCCGGCTCAGCAAGGCGCGGACGATAGCAAGCCAAGAGTGATTACGCGCTCCAGAGACGACGGCAAGCCAGCAGTGATTACGCGCTCCAGAGACGATAGCAAGCCGAGAGTGATTACGCGCTCCAGAGACGATGACGAGCCAGGAAGGATTGTGCGCTCAAAATACGAGGAGACCCAGGGTACAGAAATGCCGGTCACTGTCGAGCCGAAGCCGACGAAGGCCAAGGCTTTGCGTGAAGAGCCGTATGTGGAAGAGGTTCCGGCGGGCGCCGGCCAACCATCCCTCCATCTGAACAGCGAGCATCCGGATTGCGACGATCCGGAAGGCTGCGGGTGTGATTCGGAAGAGTGCTACCCCTGCTTCCGCCGGTTCAATCTCGAAGTCTTCTCATCGGTCGATGCGTTTAAGGGCCCCCTCAACGTCGGCAACATCAACGGCAACTTCGGCATGACGCTAGGCGCCAACTCCGCCCTGGCGATCGTTCCCCGTTTCGGCCTGGCCCTCCAGGCCGGAACCTCCGTGGGGGTCAGCGATCTGAAAGGCACGAACTACCCCGAAAATCCCGAACAAACGAGTGGTTTCACCGCCACAAGCCGCGAGCAGATTTTCACCACGATCGGCATGTTCCAGCGGATCACGGGCGAGCAAGGCGCCTTTACCTGGGGTTTCGCCTACGATTGGCTCTTCGACAACTACTTTTCCGATTTCAATTTCGGCCAATGGCGCGTGAAAGCGGCATGGGAGTTCAACCCCTGCAACGAAATCGGCATCCAGGCCTCCTTGCCCGAGCACGGCTCGACGGGCTCCATCTATGATTTCACTACCGCTGCCTACGATCAATTTACCTTCAGGCCGATTGCGCAAGGCAGCTTGTACTGGAAACACACGTGGTGCAATGATGCCAGTCTGGCCGGCCGGTTGGGCTTGGCCGAGCGACCCGGTTCAATCGTCTTCGGCGCCGACGGCCGGATGCCGCTGACGAAGAACTTGGCGCTGACGAGCACTTTCAGCTATATTATGCCCAATGCGGCCGCCGGCCCAAACACTAGCTTCGAGGGGAGTGGCCAGGGCCAGGAAATCTGGAATGTCTCGGTCGGCATCGAGTTTGTGCTCGGTGGCCGCCGCGGCTGTGGCTGTGCCACCGGTTGCCTGCCGTTCCTGCCGGTGGCTGATAATGGATCGCTGGCCGTCCACCAGACTGGTTTGTAATCCACCACGCGAATGATCATCGGTTCCATCATGGCGGGTCGAATTGCCGATTGCCGACTGTTCCTTAGCGAGTTTCGACGGAACTTCCGCACCACCGGGGCCATCTTGCCCAGCGGACGGCGGCTGTCGGCGGCGCTGGTCCATTTTGTCCGCGACCCGCAAGCGGGTGCCCGGCAAGCGGGTGCCTGGCAAGCGGGTGCCCGGCAAGCGGGTGCCCCGGCCGATGATCGGCCGCGACGAAATCCTTGAGGTCGGACCCGGCACCGGCGCCGTGACCCGGCACCTGATCCGCAGGATGCAAAAGACCGATTGCCTCGATCTGGTCGAGTTGAACGAGAACTTTGTCGCTCGCCTCAACGACCTCTTTCGTTCGGATCCCGAGTTCCAGCCGGTGGCTCAGCGCTGCCGCGTGCTGCACTGCCCGATCGAGGACCTGCCGGCCGACATCGCCTACGATGTGATTGTTTCCGGACTGCCAATGAACAATTTTGCCGTGGCGGAAGTCGAGCACATTCTCAGCACCCTCCGCCGGCTTGCCGGACCGGGAGCGACGGTTTCGTTCTTCGAGTACATGGGAATCCGGCGGCTCAAGGCAACCATTAGCGGGAAGGCCGAACGGATTCGACTCCGCGGCATCGGGCACCTTGTCGGCCAACTGCTGGAAGACTGCGAGATCCGCCGCGACGGGATCTGGACCAACGTCCCGCCGGCCTACGTGCATCACGTTCGGTTCTGACCATTCTCAGCCCTCCGGCGGCGCCGTTGCGGTCGTCGGAGGCACCTGCGGTTGGAGTTCTCCGCGGCGGACGTGCACTTCCGCCGGGGCCTCGATGCCTACCCGAACTCGATCGCCGTTGACCCGCACGATCGTCAGGACAATCGAGTCTCCCACTTGAATTCGCTGACTTTCCTTCCTGGACAACACCAGCATGACGAACCTCCCTGTATTCCTACGCGAATGGCCCGATTTTCGGACTATCGATCAACTGCGTCGTTTGAAACCGTTCCCCCCCGGAACCATAGAAAAGGATCTTGTTCCGGTCCGTTTCCCAGATGGCCGAGAATTGGGTGGCGCACGGTCCATACAGACAAAAGTGGATTCCACACGGCTTGTCGCGCCGCCGCAAAATCCGTTCTGTCATTGGAAAGGCGCCTGTCTGAAGCTGATACTGATTGCAAATCGTCGTGTTGACGTAGTCCCGAAGATCTTCCACACTGGTGATCTGTTGAAAACAAGTCAACATTTCTGAATGAATACTCCTATGAATGCGCAGAGTGTCCCATAAATGAACATCTGCGTAGAAAAAGTAAGATAGGATGAATGCCGCCAGTCTAAGCTATCGGCAATTTACGCATTAGAATTCGCAGAGCCCTAATGCAGTTTCCTGCGTGATCCTCCGCAGCGCGACAGATTCGTCTTCGACTTTAGTGTTTGCGAGGCAAGAAGATATGGCAATGGCAACGATCGGTCACTCGAAAGGCACGAAGTTTTTGCTCAAGTTGTCCCTAGCCGGTATAACCGCAAGACCCGTCTCAGTCTCTCTATCTTACGTGTAGGATAGCTTTCAACCTGTCACGAAACGACAGGTCAAAAAACCTATCCTACGAAGAGCACGCAATGTCGTGCTCGCCGCGAATCTGGTGGCGGAGCCAGCGATTCCACGACAGCAGTTGCGCCCGGAAGACGAACGCGGGAAAGTAGCTGAAGCGGTAACTCGTCTGCACGCTGGTTCGCCATGCCCGCTTGATGTCGTGACTGCCCGTGCCGAGGTCATAGGCGCGATCGCCGCGACGATGCCCATCTTCAAGCATCATTTTTTCCAAGACCTGACCGGGCCGCAGATGCTTGAAGAGGGGATCAAAACCACACCGCAAGGCGTAGACGGTTCCGTGCCAGTAGTAGTTGTAGATGAAGGCGGCCGGCGCATCGTTGAAATAAAGCAGGCAGGCGTCAACGGCTCCACGACGTGCGGCAGCCGCATGGGCGTCGCGCAAGAACCCGCCAACCTCGACGTGGCAGAGGTTCGTTTTGTCGCCACTTTCGCCCTGCCAACTTCGCTGGGCGAGAGCGACACAGGCGCCATAAAGGTCCCACCGCGGATCGACTTCGCCCCCGCAAGCCGGCTCGGGCCGATAGCGAATCAGCTCGATCTTGCCCTGCTCCGCCATACGCCGCTGAAGGCGATCGATGTTCTTGCGGTGCGTCACCTCACGGCCTCGCCAGTAGGCCTGCCAAGTCTCTGGTAATTCGACCCACGAGGTTCGGTCCCACTTTTGCCGGCAAGGGCGGAAACCGGTCTGGGCCATGGCGCGTTCGGTGCAGCCCAGATCGGTGCGATCGACGTCGATCCAACGGAGATCGAGCACGTCCCAGTCGCGCCGCGTCTTCCGCACGTGCCCTAAGCCGGCGACGAGAGTCGCGGACGGGTTCGGGCCGATCGGCCCAAAGAAGGTCGCCCAATCATGCAAGGGGTAGGTCAAGATGCGAAGGCGGCCGACGCGGGTCGACTCGCTCCGCACGACCAACGGCAGGATGCCGACCGGTTGCCGGTTTTCCGTCGCCACGAGGACACGGAGTTGCTGTCCGGCCGAAAAGTGCTTCCAATAACATTCCAGCCAGTCCAGCGAGTGGAAGAAGCTGGCGCCCGGTGTTTGCGCCAACAGTGTTTGCCAAGCGGGCCGGACTTCGCTCAAGCCTTCGATCTGGTTGATTTCGCGGACTTCGCTCGTCATAAGACAAGTTTACCACGCGAAATCTCGGCCAATTTCGTCGGCACGCATTTGCCGGCCATGTTGCCTTTCCCCCACAGTTGGGGCGAAAAGGCAACATAGCGTCTCGCTTGCCCACAAATAGGTTTGCAATCGATTTCGGCTTTGACAATAATGGGTCCAGTTGGCCACACCAGCAGGAGGAAACCCATGAAAATGAGAATCGTCCCCGCGATCGCGGTCTTGTTGCTCGTCCAAGGTTCCGCGCGAGCGGACAGCGTTTGCGTGGTCCGCGAGCCAGCCGCGGCCAACGCTGAGACGCCATACATCTCGAATCGGGCCCCGCTGGTGCCCAGCCGACTTATGAAACTTCCCATCGGGGCGATCACCCCCAAGGGCTGGTTGCGTCGTCAGTTGGAACTGGAGCGCGACGGCATGACCGGCCGCTTGCCCGAGGTCTCGCCCTGGTGCCGCTTTGAGGGCAACGCCTGGACGAACCCCAAGGGACACGGCCACAGCGGCTGGGAGGAAATGCCCTACTGGCTCAAGGGCTACGGCGACCTGGGCTACGTGCTTCGCGACGAAAGGATTCTCAAGGACTCGCGGCGGTGGGTCGATGCGATCCTCGCCAACCAGGAGCCCGACGGTTGGTTCGGTCCGCGGGAACTGAAGAGGTCGCTCGACGGCAAGGCCGATCTCTGGCCGAACATGCTTGCCCTGAACGTGCTCCAGTCGTTCTACGAATACACCCAAGACGAGCGTGTGCTGCCCTTCATGACCCACTATTTCAAGTGGGAACTGGCTTATCCCGAGGCTGATTTTCTCGCCGGGTTCTGGCCCAACATGCGGGCCGACGACAACCTGGAGAGCGTCTATTGGCTTTACAACCGCACTGGCGAAAAGTGGCTCCTGGACCTGGCCGCCAAGATCCACCGCCGCGGCGCCAAATGGGCCGACGGCATCGCCAACTGGCACGGCGTGAACCTCGCCCAGGGGTTCCGCGAGCCGGGCGTTTATTACCTCCAGGCCGGCGACAAGAAGTTCCTCGACGCCACCGAGCGAAACTACCAGGCCCTGATGGGAGTCTACGGCCAATTCCCCGGCGGCGGTTATGCGGCCGACGAAAACTGCCGACCGGGCTATACGGACCCGCGGCAAGGATGCGAAACCTGCTCCTGGGTCGAGTTCATGCACAGTTTCGAGATGCTCGTCAAGTTCTCCGCCAACCCGCTCTGGGCCGACCGCTGCGAAGAGGTGGCCTTCAACTCGCTGCCCGCCGCAATGACCCCGGACGAGAAGGCCCTGCACTACCTCACGGGCGCGAACATGGTGCGGATGGACCGCCACAACAAGGCGCCGGGCATTCAGAACGGCGGCACGATGCTCTCCTTCAGCCCCACGGGCGTGTATCGCTGTTGCCAGCACAATGTCTCGCACGGCTGGCCCTACTACGCCGAGGAGTTGTGGCTGGCCACTGGCGATCGAGGGCTTTGTGCATCGCTCTACGCAGCGTCGGACGTGAGCGCCAAGGTGGGCGATGGGACCACGGTGACCGTGGCCGAGACGACCGACTATCCGTTCGACGGCACGATCCAACTGAAGCTCTCGTCGCCCAAGACGGTCAGGTTCCCGTTGTATCTCCGCGTGCCGCGTTGGTGCGGCAAGCCCTCGCTGCGGATCAACGGAACCGAAACGCCGGTAGTTGCCGAAGGGCTTTCGTACATTCGCATTGAGCGCGACTGGAACGACGGCGACGCCGTCGCCTTGCAGTTGCCGATGGCCGTGCGGGTGAAGACCTGGGCCAAGAACAAGAACGCCGTATCGGTCGAGTACGGCCCGCTGGCGTTCTCCTTGAAAATCGGCGAAGAATGGTCGCGTTACGGCGGGAGCGACGCCTGGCCGGAATTGGAACTGCTGCCGACCACGCCATGGAACTACGGCCTGGTGCCGGACGCCGGGGCGCCGGCCGGCTCGCTTGAGCTGGTTCGCAGCCCCGGCCCGCTTGCCGCGCAGCCGTTCACGCCGGAAACCGTCCCGCTGGCAATCAAGGCCAAGGCCAAGAAGATTCCCGGCTGGACGCTCGATTCCCGTGGTCTGCTCAACACACTCCGTGCCAGCCCGGTCCGCTCGGCCGAGCCGGTCGAGACGGTTACGCTGATCCCCATCGGCGCAGCCCGCTTGCGGATCACGGCTTTTCCGACGATCGGCGACAGCGAAGACGCTCAGGAGTGGTCAGCGCCACTGCCGCCAGACGTGGGAGTCTCGGCCTCACACTGCTTCGACAGCGATACGATCGATGCCTTGGACGATGGCATCATCCCCACGAAATCCAGCGACGTAGGCATCCCGCGGTTCACCTGGTGGGATCACCGCGGCACGTCGGAATGGGTGCAGTACGATTTCCGCAAGGCCAAGAAGATCGCTTCGGTCGAGGTCTACTGGTTCGACGATACGGGCATGGGCTTCTGCCGGACGCCGAAGTCGTGGCGATTGCTTTACAAGGACGGCAAGACGTGGAAACCCGTTCCGGGAGCGTCGCACGGCGGCGTGACGCTCGACCAGTTCAATCGCCTCAGCTTCCCGCCCGTCACGACGACCGGCCTACGGATTGAAGTCCAACTCCAGCCGAATTTTTCCGGCGGGATCCTGGAATGGCGCTACGCGGGACCGTGATCCCGAATTAGTTTCCGTTGCGGAAGGTGAGTAGAATGCGGTCGACGGGCACCATGTCCCGACCGGAGAATAACTTCAGCACTTGGCCGTAGGACGGATTGGCAATCCGTCTGGAAATCGCGGACGGATTAACAATCCGTCTTACGGAATTTCCCCAAGTTATTCTTCGGCCGGTCCATGTACCCATGGTCGGCGAAGACCCACCAATTACGCGGTTCTTGGCGACTCTCGCCTCCCTCGCCATGGCATCGGAATAGCATGCCGGGAGGTTGCGGCCGAGGGCCGCCTGTTTGCTGAAATAGAAAGTTCAAGCTTGGCCCCGACTCAACATTCCTACGGGCTGCACCGCCGGCACGGCCACGTTTATTTCCGAAACCGCAACCGTTTCCGCGGCCTTTAAGGCCGCCAACCCGAGCTACGTTGACTTTTACGAAGTCGCCGTGACCTTTACGCTCCCAGGCTCTGGTAGCGCTAACGGTAATGTATCGCTCGTATTGAACGGCATCGCGAACGTCCCGCCAACCAATGTCAGTGTTGCGCCGATCACGTCGCCCACGGTCGCGTATAACCTCACTCCGCTCACGGTGACAACGATACAATACGGTCCGGGGCAGTCATCGGTGAGCGCAGACCCCAACAACAACGCCACGTGGCTCGTGCACTTCTCCGCGCCGGTTACCACGATTACAGTTGGTTCCACCATACGTCAGGCCGACCACGCGTACCTGGTGCCCGAGCCTGACATTGTACTATACGTCACGCTTTCCAGGCTGATATTATAATTCTGCACGTCAGGCTTTCCAGCCTGACATTAAACGGGTTCAGCCGTCTGAAGGATGCGCAGACGCAAACAGGTGTCGCTTTCCTGCCCCGAAGGGGCATTTGAGTTCCGTACCCAGCGATAAATCGCTGGGCTATTCTCAATCGTCCCTCCGGGACGAGGGAATCCAGACTTTCCCGGTGCTACCCAACCGGCGCTCGGCTTGCTACACTACTGTTTTTCCCTCGAAAACAGGAGTTCCGGTCATGCCCATTGTTTTCACTTGTCCCCAGTGCAGAGAAGAGAACAGCGTCGGACCCGAGTTTGCGGGGCGTCGCGGCACGTGCGCCTTTTGCGGAGCGAGCGTCATCGTTCCGCAGAGCTCCGGTCCCGCGCAACAGGCCTCCCAGCCCGCTGAAGATGCCCGGCGGAAATCGGGCACGGCCTGGATCGTGATCCTGGTGGTCGCTTTGGCCCTGCTGGTGCCGTGCACCGGCATACTGATCGGCTTGCTCTTGCCGGCCATTAATGCCGCGCGCGAGGCCGGGCGGCGGGCGTCGTGTTCGAACAAGCTCAGGCAGATTAGCCTTGCATTCAATATGTACGAGACTCAGCACCACCAATTTCCTCCGGCGGTAACCACCGATGAGAACGGCAAGCCGCTAATGAGTTGGCGCGTTGCCATTTTGCCGTATTTGGACCGCAACGATATCTACGGTCAGTACGATCCGAAGCAATTGTGGAATAGCCCCAAGAATCTGGCCCTTGTCAAGCAAATGCCGCAAGAATTTCGCTGTCCCAGCGATGGCAGCGCCGGCGAGGGGGAGACGAGTTACGTGATGATCACGGGAGAGAATACGATCGGCGGCGTGGCGGGGTCGCCGGGGACTCGGACCGCTGACATCACCGACGGACTCGCGAAAACGATTCTCGTCGTCGAGGTGCATGGCCTGAAGATCCCTTGGACGGAACCGCGCAACATTACGCTCGACGAGCTTGCCGTGCGACTTCGTTCCGGCGGGCAGATCGGGCACGTGGCCAGCTTCAACGTCGCCCTGGCCGACGGCGCCGTACGAAATCTGCCCGTGACGATCGACCCCGAGACGTTGCGCCGTCTGGCAACGATCAACGACGGCCTGCCGGTGCAAGTCGAGCAGTTTTGAGGCGGGGGTGGCATGCCTCTTCACGCGGCCGTCACACGTCACAGTAATACGGCAATCCCAACCGGCCGCCGACCATGAGTACATGGTGCCCGGGCATGTTGGCGCAGGCGCATGACGTGAAGGCATACAACCCCCGCTGCAAACATGCCTACCCGCGGCCGGCCAGGTTTTCCCAACAGCGCCAAGTCTGGGACGGCCGCGTGAAGGCATGCCACCCGGGGCCGAAAGCTGTGCAACTCATCGCGCATCGTCTCACGGCCGGTCGAACCCGAAGGAGAGCGTCCGCTGCGGATCCTCGCAGCCGGGCGAGAGCTCCTTGAACAACAAGCTCGGCTGGATGTCGTTGTTGTTCTGATACTTGTCGCTGGCGTACTCGGTAAACGTGCCGCGGATGTCGTGATAGAAGATCTGGCAGATCGCCACGCCGGCGTAAATCCGCACCGGCTGCACGGCGAACATCTCCAGGGTCCAGTAGCCGCAAAAGCCCACGTCGCCAAACCCGGCGGTTACGTGGACGAAGAGCCCCAAGCGGCCGATCGACGAGCGCCCCTCGATCATCGGCACGTAGTTCCGGGTCTCGGTCCGTTCGATCGTTCGTCCCAGGTAAAGCTGGTGCGGTTGCAGCACCAGGCCGTCGGCGGGAATCGTCAACCGGCGGACCCGATTCGGACGCCGCATGTCGAGCACGACCTCTTCGTAGATCAGCAATTCATCGTGCAGCGTGAGATTGTAGCTGTTGGGATTGAGCCGGCCCTCCTGGAAGGGATCGATGACGATGTTCGTGCCCAATTGTTGGCGGATCTCGTGGCCGGAAAGCACCATGACAACACCCTTGTCCGAAAGGAAAAACTCCGTGCCCCTACAGGGACTCAACACCCACTTTGGGGCAAATCGTACTGAACGGGCAGACATCGCACTGGGGCTTGCGTGCCGCGCAAACCTTCCGTCCGTGCTGGATCATGCGGTGGCTGAAGGCTACCCATTCCTTGTTGGGAATGACTTCCATGAGGTCCTTCTCGATTTTCTCGGCGTCTTTCTGTTGCGAGAGCCCCAGGCGGCGGCTGAGGCGCGTGACGTGAGTGTCCACCACGACGCCCGAGGCGATACCGAAGGCGGTGCCGAGGATTACGTTGGCCGTTTTCCGGCCGATGCCCGGCAATTCGACCAGTTGCTCGATGTCCTGCGGCACCTGGCCGTCGTACTGTTCGACCAGAAGGCGGCAGCAGTTCTGGATGCTCTTGGCCTTGTTGCGATAAAAGCCGGTGCTTTGGATGTCTTTTTCCAAGTCGGCGATGGGCACTTTGGCATAGTCCACGGCCGCGCGATACTTGCGAAAGAGGTCTTTCGTGACGAGGTTCACGCGCTCGTCCGTGCATTGGGCGGAGAGGACCGTCGCCACGAGCAGTTCCAAGGGCGTGTGAAAATCCAGCGAGCACGTGGCGTCAGGGTAGTGGCGGCGGAGCAAGCGAACAACCTCCGCCGCATGTTTCTTCGCATCGCTCGTTCGTGTTGGCCCGGCCATGAATTGGAACCTTCCGAGTTTGGATTTCCCCGTCCCGGAGGGACGATTAAGAACAAGCTTGATTTTGCTATACTGCCGTGCGCCGTGTCAAGGGGATTGGCCTTTGGAGGCCGGTTCTCCTATAATCCTGTACCATGTCGAGCTTTGAGGATTTGTCGTTTCCGCCCCAGGATTTTTCGGGAAAAGTGCGGCTCTTTCCGCTGCCCAATCTCGTGCTTTTTCCGCACGTCATGCAGCCGTTGCATATTTTCGAGCCCCGCTACCGCTCCCTGCTGGAAGACGCCCTGGCCACAGACCGGCTGATCGCCATGGCCTTGCTGGCCCCCGGTTGGGAAAGCGACTATGAAGGCCGGCCGACGCTCTATCCAACGGCCTGTCTCGGCCGCGTGACCACTTACCACTGTCTGGAGGATGGGACCTATAACGTACTGCTGTTGGGGCTGCGGAGGGTGCGGTTAGTACGGGAAATCGAGCCGCAAAAGTCTTACCGCGAAGCCGAAGTCGTCCTTTGCGAGGACTGTTATCCGGTTTGCCCCAAGCCGACCGGCCGGGTCTTGCAGCAAAGACTCCGCGACGCCTTCGTCCGCGTATTGCCGTTGTTGCCCGACGCCCAGGAGCAGATGGATCAACTCTTGGCAACCGACATTCCGCTGGGGATGCTTACCGACGTGATCAGTTTCATGCTGGAGATCGAAATCGGCCATAAGGAAACGCTCTTGGCCGAGGTGAATGTTCACCGCCGTGCGCAGATGCTGCTGGAATATCTGGAAGCGATTACCGCGGGGCAGTTCGCGCGGAACGGCCCCTGCGGCGTATTTCCGCCACGCTTCAGTGCGAATTAGGGTTGTTTCCCCTACCTTGACCGCCGGTACGCCTCGCCTTAAGATGAGTTCTTGCAAAGGCTTTTCTTTCCTCGGAGCGCCAGGCAGATGACGACCGTCGGTAAAACCCAAGACGAGATGCTCGGCAGCCTGCCGGGCGAAAACGACGGCCAGGAAGAGCGGCGCAGACCTCTGTGGGCAAGGTCGATCACGTCCGCATCGAACGTGCGGTTCGCGAGATCCTGCTGGCCGTTGGCGAAGATCCGGATCGCGAGGGACTCCGCGAGACGCCTGCCCGGGTGGCGCGGATGTATGCCGAGTTGTTCGCCGGCCTGCACCTCGATCCCCGCCGGCATCTGAAGAAGTTTTTCACCGAGCGCTACGATGAAGTGGTCCTGGTGCGGGACATCAGCTTCCAGAGCATGTGCGAACACCACATGTTGCCCTTCCTGGGCAAGGCCCACGTAGCCTACCTTCCCGGACCGCGGATCATCGGCCTGAGCAAACTGGCCCGGGTGGTCGAGGAAGTCGCGCGGCGGCCGCAGGTCCAGGAACGCATGACCGAGCAGATCGCCAACCTGCTGGTCGAAGAGCTCCAGGTCAAAGGCGTGGCCGTGATCGTCGAGGCGGAACATACCTGCATGACAATTCGCGGCGTGCGGAAGCCGGGGTCGCTGTGCATCACCTCGGCCATGAAAGGACACTTCCGCACCGGATCATCGACGCGGGCCGAACTGATGACCTTGATCTACGGAGACCGAAGGTAGAGGTTGTTCTTTTCGGATTTCTCCTTTATGCACGAGATCGATCACCAGCGCGAGAGAATTCAGGAAGACCTCCGCGGACTGATTTCAGGCGACGTGCGGTGCGACGACCTATTCTGCCAGCTCTTCTCCAGCGACGGAAGCATCTACGAGATCCGGCCGCTGGGCGTAGTCCGCCCGCGATCGACGGCCGATGTCGCCGCCTGCGTGCAATATGCGGCCGAAAAACGCATTTCCTTGCATGCCCGCGGCGCCGGCAGCGGCGTGGCCGGCGAATCGTTGGGGCCGGGGCTGGTGATCGATTTTTCCAAGTATCTGCGGCGGATCGTCAAGATCGAGGCGGAATCGGTCCGCGTGCAACCGGGAATTGTCCAGGAGCGGCTCAACGCCCAACTGCGGCCGCGAGGACGCGTCTTCGGGCCCGATCCGGCCAATGCGGCGGTCACCACGGTCGGTGGCATGATCGCCATCGATGCCTCCGGATCGCGCTGGCTGAAATACGGCTCCATGCGGCGGCATGTCCAGGGCCTGCAGGTAGTGATGGCCGACGGGCAGGTGCTGGAATTCGGCCGCGAGCCGATTGTTTCCGGCGTCAGTATCGACGGCAATCCCCGCAAACGGGAACTGATCAACCGGCTTTCCGCGATCCTGGCCGCCTCGACCGACGTCATCCGCAGCCAGCAACCCAAGAGCCCGTTGAATCGTTGTGGATACAATCTGGCTGACGTGCTTGCCGAGAACTTCCTCGATTTGGCCGGTGTTATGGTTGGTTCCGAGGGCACTTTGGGCCTGATCACCGAGGCCACGCTGGCCACCCAGGGCATGCCCCGGCATCACGGCGTGGTCTTGCTGCTATATGAAAGCCTGGACAAGGCGGCGCGCTCGTTGCCATTGATCCTGCCGTGGCGTCCGGCGGCCTGCGATTTAATGGATCGCCGCCATTTGAGCCTGGTGCGGGAGAGTGAAGTCCGTTTCGACCTGCTGATTCCCGCCGAGGCCGAAGCGGCCATGCTGGTCGAATTCGAAGGCGACGAACCGCAGGAAATGCGCGACCAGATGCGCGGTCTGATCGAAGGCGTGCAGCAGCAGGCCCGCCTGGCCTTTGGCAGCCGCCAGGCCTTCGACCAGGAAGAGACCGAGCTCTTCCTGAACCTGCCGAATCGGGCCATGCCGCTCTTGTATCGACTCAAGGGCCCCAGCCGCCCGGTGCCCGTGGTCGAGGACGTGTCGGTGCCGCCGGACGTCCTTTCCGACTTCCTCGTGCGGACGCAAAACGTGCTCAAACGCCGGCAGGTCACGGCATCGCTGCTTTGTCACGCGGGCCATGGGCAGTTGCACATCCAGCCCTTCCTCGATCTGGACGACCCCAACGACGTGCAGCGGATGCGGCTGATGGCCGAGGAACTCTACGAGGAAGTATTCCACGTCGGCGGCACGATCGGCGGCGAGCACGCCTATGGGCTCAGCCGGACCCAGTTCCTGCGGCGGCAGGCGGGGCCGCTGTACGAGGTCTTGCGGCAGGTCAAGCAGATATTCGACCCCGAGAACGTGCTTAATCCCGGCAAGATCATCAGCGACGATGCGGAGTTGATGACGCGCAACCTGCGTCCGCCGCTGCGGCCGCCGCAGCTTGAAGGCGACTTGCCCGCCGAAGGGCCCGAAACGCCGGCCCTTCGCGATCTTGTGGAACTGCAAGTCAACTGGGACCCGCAGCGCGTGGCCGACGCCACCGCGCCGTGCAACCGCTGCGGCGAGTGCCGTTCGCAGTCGCCGCAAGTGCGGATGTGCCCGATCTTCCGTTTCCTGCCCACCGAAGAGGCCTCGCCGCGGGCCAAGGCGAACTTGATCCGCGGCATTCTCAATCGCAGCATCGACTTGGGTCGCTTGTCGAGCGACTCCTTCAAGGACGTGGCCGACCTCTGCGTGCACTGTCACAGTTGCCGCTTGGAATGTCCGGCGGGGGTCGATATCCCCAAGCTGATGATGGAGGCCAAGGCCGCCTATCTGCGGACCAACGGCATGCGCTTCGCCGACTGGGTCATGACGCATCTGGATCTGCTGGCCTCGATCGGCCGCTTGTTCGCTCCGCTGACGAATTGGGCCCTCGGCAACCGGCAGATGCGCTGGCTCCTGGAGAAGACGCTGGGAATCGCCCAGGGACGCAAGTTGCCACGCGTCGCCGCGCGGCCCTTTCTCCGCCGCGCGGCCCGTCGCCGGCTGACCCGGCAAAACCGCCGCAGCACGCACCGGGTGCTCTATTTCGTCGATACGTTCGCCAACTTCCACGACCCGCAATTGGGCGAAGCGCTGGTGAGCGTGTTCAAACACAACGGCATCGGCGTTTACGTTCCAGCCGACCAGTGGTGTTCGGGCATCGCCTCGATCGCTTGCGGCGCACTGGACCAGGCGCGAACGATTGCCAAGCATAATATCGCCCTCCTGGCCGAGGCCGTGCGGCAAGGCTACCACATCATCGCCACGGAACCCGCCGCCGTGCTCTGTCTGACGCACGAGTATCTGCATCTGATCGACGATGAGGACTCGCGCCTGGTGGCCGAACACAGCAGCGAGGCATGCAGCTATCTTTGGAAAATGCACCTCACGGGCAAGTTGCAACTCGACTTCAAACTGGTTCACGCCAGCCTGGGATACCACACTCCCTGTCATCTGCGGGCGCTGAACGTCGGCACTCCGGGAGAAAACCTGCTGGGACTGGTCCCCGGTTTGCGATTGCACCATATCGAGCAGGGATGTTCCGGCATGGCGGGCACCTTCGGCATGTTGCACCGCAACTACCGCAGCAGTCTGCGGGCAGGCTGGGGACTAATTTCCAAGCTGAGGAATCCGGCGATCCAAGCGGGCACGACGGAGTGCAGTTCCTGCCGCATTCAGATGGAGCAAGGCACAACGAAACGGACCATTCACCCCATGAAACTGCTTGCCTTGGCCTACGGACTGATGCCCGAGGTTGCATCGCTGTTAACCACGCCAGGGGAGGAACTAGTCGTTACTTAGCATTGAAACTCGAAATAACCTCGCAAACTTTCCAGATAATTTTTTAATTGCCATGTCGACAACACCTTGGTATCACGCCGGGCTACGATTTCAGTGTACGCAGTGCGGCAGTTGCTGTACGGGGGCGCCGGGCTACGTATGGGTCAACAAAGCTGAAATCGCGGCTTTGGCCGCGCTGCTGAAACTGGATCTCGACGAGTTCGAAAAGCGGTACGTGCGGCGGGTTGCCAACTCTATCGGGGGTCGGCGCAAGAGCCTGATCGAGTTTCCCAACGGCGATTGCGTTTTCTTTCACGGCGAAAGCCGAACCTGCATGGTCTATGATGGCCGGCCGCGCCAGTGCCGCACCTGGCCATTTTGGAACTCGAATCTCTCCAGCCCGGAGGCCTGGGAGCAGGCCGCGGAACGTTGTCCGGGCTGCAATCGCGGCAAGCTAGTGGTGCTGGAGAAAATCGAGGCACAGCGGAATATCGTGCCGGTGTAAACCTATTCCGATTGCGCTGATTCTAACGATTAGTTCAAGTTTCCTGTCTATAAGGCCGATTAACGCTTTCGTTCCCTTTCCCTGCCCGAGGCCGGCGTGCCCTGGACCTGGGTCGGGAAATAAGTTCTAAGTTCTTTGAAAACATACACTTACGACCTAGAAGCTTAAATCGCTGGGGGAGGACGATGGCAGTCGTTCTCACGACGAATTTCCCAGTCCGCGACCGCACTTCGCTCCGATTGACCTTGACTCTACTCGTTACAGGGCTTACACTTGGAGCATGATAAGTGGTTCCGTGGGGACTGAGGAAATCCCCGGGAAACGCCGCTGGCGACCTCTTCTACCAGGAGATTCGAGCCGTGACCAAGAAGGAGATCGTTCGCACCATTTCCGAGGAAATTGGGCTGACTCAGTTGCAGACTAAGGAAATCGTGCAGAAAACCTTCAACGCGATCGTCGAGGCCCTCGTGGAAGAGGGCCGTATTGAATTGCGCAACTTCGGCGTGTTTGAGGTCAAGCGGCGCGCGCCACGCAAGGCACGCAACCCGCGAACGGGCGACAAAGTTTTCGTTCCCGAGAAGTACGTCGTCACCTTCAAGCCAGGGAAGGAGATGGAAGAACGCGTTCGGGAGCTCGAACGCCAAGCGGCAATCCGGGCAAAGTTGGCATCAGAAGGTGGCGGTTCCATGGTAGAAAAACTTGGCGCCACAACGAGTTACGACCACCAGCCCGATAACGGTTCGTAGCAGGTTTCGAGGTTTTTGACCCTGACCCTACGCTGTTTTTCCCGCAGCAGCATTTTTCTCCTCTCGCAAGTCACGACTTCGGCCGTAAGGAAATCGACTGTGTTGGAACACACAGTTGCTGAAGCCATTGTTTGACCAAATCGATTATCGTTCCCTTGCATGGAGGATTCGTCACGTGCGCAATTTGATTTTGACGCTGACCTTGGGCTGGCTGGTCTCTGCGACCAGCGGATGTGCCATTCCCGCTTACTCGGGCGACCCCAGCCGCCGGGCGCAGGAAGCGATTTACACCTCGGAGAACCTGCGTCTCATCCAGGACGAATGGGAGCGATTCTGGCTCCTTGATCAGCCGGACCACATGACGCCTTACCGTACGCACGGCGGCATGATCTAGGCAAATTGACAGTTCTCGGCCGAAGCGCTAAACTGGTGCTTTTGACCTTGCGCGACAGCCCACTGTCGCCATGTCTTGCCGAAGGCCAATTTGATCGTGGATCTTGCCGACGTGGATCTTGCCGTAGACTTGGGGCGATTGCGCCTGGCCAGCCCCATCCTCGTGGCGTCCGGGACCTTTGGTTACGCCCAGGAGATGGCCGGGCTAGTGGACCTCGGCCGTCTAGGGGGAATTCTGCCAAAAACCATCACGCAGAATCCTCGCCCCGGCAATCCGCCGCCGCGGACCTACGAGACGAGCAGCGGCATGCTCAATTCGATCGGCCTGGATAACGACGGCATCGAGTCATTCACCGCCAATATGTTGCCGTATCTGGCCGGGCTGGGCACGAAGATCATCGTCAGTATCGCAGGCAAGAGCCGGCAGGAGTTCGTGGAAATGGCCGCCCGCCTCGACGGCTTACCCGGCGTCGATGCCTTGGAGCTGAACGTCTCCTGTCCCAATGTCAGTGGCGGAGTCGATTTCGGCACCGACCCCAGGTTGTGCGAGGGCGTGGTGGCCGGCGTCCGCAAAGCATGCGGCGTGCCGGTGATCGCCAAGCTGACGCCCAACGTGACCGATGTCGCCTGCATTGCCCGGGCCGCCGAGGCCGGGGGCAGCGACGCCATTGCAGTGATCAACACCTGCCTGGGCATGGCGATCAACTGGCGGCGGCGGCGCTCGCAATTGGGGCGGATGATGGGCGGACTGAGCGGCCCCGCCATCAAGCCCATCGCCTTGCGAGCGGTCTTTCAGGCGGCCCAGGCGGTACGGATACCGATCGTCGGCATCGGCGGCATCGCCACGATCGACGACGTCATGGATTTCCTCGTGACGGGTGCCACGGCCGTTCAAATCGGCACCGCGAACTTTTACAACCCCACAGTTTCGATGCAACTGCTCGATGCCCTGCCGGCAGCCCTGCGCGAACTCGGCGCAGCTTCCGTGCGTGACGTCGTGGGAACGCTCCTCGTCGAGTGACACCGACATCCCGCATTCATCCTTCACCCTTCATCCCTCATTCTTCATCCCTGCCATGCCACGCGTTCTTTCCGGCATTCAGCCCACCGGGCGTTTCCACTGGGGCAACTATTTCGGCGCAATTCAGCAGTACATCGACCTGCAAGACACGCCCGAAACGGCCTTTTACTTCATCGCCGACCTGCACGCCTTGACAACGGTCCGCAATCCGGCCGAGTTGCGCGGCTATACGCTCGATGCGGCGCTCGACTTGTTGGCCTTGGGGCTCGATCCGAATCGGGCCTCGTTGTTCCTGCAGTCGGACGTGCCCGAGGTGGCCCAACTCTGCTGGATCCTTCTCAGCGGCGCACCCATGGGCCTGCTGGAACGATGCGTTTCCTACAAGGACAAGAAGGCCCGCGGGATCCGCGCCGACGCCGGGCTGTTCACCTATCCCGTGCTCATGGCGGCCGACATCCTGGTCTACGACTCGAACATCGTGCCCGTGGGCGAGGACCAGGTCCAGCACATCGAGGTGGCGCGCGACCTGGCGGGCAGTTTCAATCACGAGTTCGGCGAGACCTTCGTGCTGCCGAAGGAGAAGATCCTCGGCAGTTCCGCCCGGGTTCCCGGCATCGACGGCCAGAAGATGTCGAAGAGCTACGGCAACACGCTGCCGGTCTTCGAGGATCCCAAGGTCCTGCGCAAGCAGATCATGCGGATCGTCACCGACTCGCGTCTGCCCGAGCAGCCCAAGCCGCCCGAAGGCGACCACTTGTTCGAGTTGTACTCGCTCTTTGCCTCCGCCGAACAGCGCGAGACGCTGGCAGCCACGTATCGCCGCGGCGGATTCGGCTACGGCGAGGTCAAGAAGGCCCTGGCTGATCTGGCGGTCGATTTTTTCGCGCCGCCCGGCAGCGCCGCGGAGAATTGGTCGCCCATCCTGAGCAGGTCCGAGAAATTCTCGGCGATGGGGCCGCCACCGCCCGCAAGAAAGCGGCCGAAGTGCTGCTGCGGGCGGAGAAGGCGTGCGGGCTGAGACATTAGGGAGAGGAATTGGCACAGTATCGGTTTCGGATGCAGCGACTAATGCCCACACCAATCGTGACTTCCAACCCGAAAAGGCTGAATTGGCGGTCCCTCCATGCGGGCGTGTTCCTGGTCCTGTTTCTGCTGGCGCTGCATGTTCCGGCGGCAGGGCGTTGGCCCTGGTATCTGCTTGTCCCCACCATGGCGTATGCCCTGCTCTGCGGAATTCTTCCTCCGCTCCGGCGAACGTGCGTCTGGCTGGCAGTCGGGAGATCGGACTGGGCCGCTTTGACTGCCACGGCCGGCATCGCTCTCTTGTCAACGCTGGGTTTGGTCCTCTACCAGTACATCATGAATCCCGACGTGCATGCGCTTTCTGCCCGCCTGCCCGGGACGCGTCTCGGCAGTGCGATTCTGGCGGGAGCGTGCTTTTCCGTTGTGAACGCAGCGCTGGAAGAAATCCTTTTCCGCGGCGTGATCTACGACGCCCTGGAGTCCCAATGGGGATGGCAAACAGCGGCAATCATTTCGGGCGCTGTCTTCGGGGTGTTTCATGTCGCAGGATATCCCCCAGGGCCATTGGGGGCCCTGATGGCCGGCCTCTACGGCATCCTGTTAGGTTGGCTGAGAGGTCGAACGGGCGGGTTGCTGTGGCCAATCGCAGCCCATGTTGTTGCCGATGCCACCATATTTGGCATTCTTGTTCATGCAGGATCAGCGTAGCGGTATCCCAGTCGAATGCTACGTCTGCTCCTCGATCGCTTCCACCAGCACCTGGTTGCCGGTTACGCGGACCACGCGTATCGGCGTGCCGCGATCGAGAAAATCGCCGCAGGCAAGCACGTCGATCGTCCGCTCGCCGAAGCGGCCTTTCCCGCCGGGCCGCAACGGCGTGTGAGCGACGCCCACGTCGCCGACTGCAAGGCGGGCTTCGCCCGTCGAGCCCGAAGCCTTTTCCGTCGCCGATTCTGCATCGGGCGGGGCCAACATCAAGCGGTTCAGCAGCGGCAGCGAATCCATCCGCCGCGTAAGCACCACAGCCACGGCGACGAAGATGCCGCAGGAAATCACGACCATAGCCATCGTCCCCGCCAAGGTGTGCAGGTCGCGGGGCGTTTCCGGACGCAAGAATCCCTGACAGGCCATCACCAGGCTCACGAGAACCAGGGCCGCCCCGGCCAGCCCGGGCACGATCGTTCCAGGCAAGATAAAGATCTCCACCGCGATGCAGGCCAGGCCCAAGACGAAGAGCAAGACCGCCAGCCAACCGGCCGTGCCGCCGAGGAAGTGGCTCCAGAACAGGAGCAGAAAGCATGCCGCGGCGATCAGCCCGCCGACGCCGTGGCCGGGCGCCATGGCTTCCATGTACAGTCCGCTCAGGCCGACGATCAAGAGCAAGGCGGTGATCAACCACCAGTTGAGGTACTCCACGGCGATATCGACACCAGTGGGCTCGATGACGTGCAACTGCGACTCGCTGAGCCCGTAGCGCCTAGCCAACTCGTCACGGTTGCCAACCAGCGCGTCGGCAAGCCCCACGTCGGCTGCCTTTCGACCCGTTAAGGCCAGGAATCGGTTGTCGCCGGAGTCGGCGACTGCTTCCAGTTTCTCCCACTCGTCCTTGGCTGCGGCGTCGAAGTCGCGTTCGGAAATATAGGTCTCCTGGCGCGTCTTCCGATTGCGAACGTGAAAAACCTTGAGGTTCCTGTCGGCCATGGCCTCAGCCAACGCCGGCGGACGTCCCTTGGCTTCGGCCAGGCTGCGCAGGGCATCAGTGAGATAGCTGACAATCTTCTCCGGCGCATGTTCGAAGATCGCAAACTCACCGAGAACGATGGGACCGGCGTCGCCAAGCCGGGCCTGCGGGGCCATGACAATTTCGTCGCAGCCCAATGCGGCAATCGCCGCCCCGCTGATGGCGTCGCGCGGAATGTAGGCCACCGTGTGCGCCCAGCCCAGTTGCTGCAGGCGTTCAGCGATCCGCAAGCTGGCAAACATCTCCCCGCCCATGCTGTCGATCTCCAGGATCACCAGGTCGGCGCTCTGCTGCTTGGCGGCGTCCAGCTTGCGGTAAAAATACGTTTCCAGCCCGGGACGAATCTCTCCCTCAAAGCGGATGATGACTCCATGGTCGTACTTTTTCGGCGGTTCCTTGGCAGATGCCTTGGGGGCGGCCAATAGGAGCAGGCCGATGGCAACGAAAGCAAGCAGTCGTAGATTGTGCAAGGACTTACCTTTCCAGTGCCAATGTATTATCCTCGCATTGTGGCAACCCACAATGCTAGCTGTGCAATCACCACCATATATTGTGGCCAAGAAACCCGCAAGCATCAAGATGTGGGAAGCGCTTGTAATTCGTGAGAAGACACCTTACACTCCGGAAGACTTGCATTTCTTACAGGGAGGCGCGTATAGCTCCAGGAGTTTCAGCCCAATCCAGGTGACATGAGGATGTCGCTTCGGCGCCTGCGTTGATATTATCGCGACGTGCCGCCAGTGGGAAAAGGTCCGCGCTCGGGTCGCCAGGGACTGACGCCCCGCATTCCCTTTGCTTTCGAACCTATCCGAGAACCGAACTTCGGTCGGCAGACTATAGCCGACCAGTCAGGGGGCTCGACTAAGTTCTCTGTTAAGGGCTGTTTGCCGTCCCCCTCAGTCTCTTCGGGGGGTTCCTTCTTCCCTATGCCCGCCCTCCGGGTCAAGCGATCAACGACTTCCTCTTGCGTGCCATGGGCAATCCTGCTTACCGACACAGGACGTGTCAGAGGAGTTTCGATGGCTATGAAGCCGCTAATAGGTGTGACCGCTGACTATCGCTCGGCCCGTAAGGACACGCCCGCCTTCTCCTTTCTCAGCGCGGGTTATTTTGACGCCCTCACGAAGACCGGTGCGGTGCCGGTGGTTATTCCGCCATTGAGGGAAGAAGAGGATTTAAGCCGGGTGTTGGACACCTTGGACGGCGTTGTGCTCTGCGGCGGGGCCGATCTCGATCCGCGCAACGACGGTTACATGCTTCACCCCTCGGTCCGACTCTTGGACCGGCGCCGCGAGGACTTCGACCGCATGTTGATGCGTTTGATCGCCGAGCGACGGATGCCGGTCTTCGGCATCGGCTGCGGTATGCAGCTCTTGAATATTTCTCAGGGCGGCACCCTGTTGCTGCATATTCCGGAGGATCTGCCCAGGGCCTTGCCGCACCTTGACGCTACCGATCCTAACCATCGCCATGCCTTGGTCGTGGAAATGGGCACGATCATGGAGCGCGTCTATGGCGAAGGCGAGATTCGCGTCAATAGCGTGCACCACATGGCCATCGACGACGTCGCCCCCGGCTTCATGGTCACCGCCCGCTGCCCGGACGGAGTTGTTGAAGCGATCGAGAGCACGATGGAAGACTGGTTTGCGATGGGCACCCAGTTCCATCCGGAAAGCGATTCGGCCTCGGCCCTGGACCTGAGGATTTTCGACGAATTCGTGGCCGGTGCGATGGCCCACTGCCAGTCGATGGGGCTCGTGGCCTGAAAAAGGACGGCCAGCAGGTCCTTTCTGCCGGGAAGGCCTGTTGTGCTCCGAACGGCTGCCAAACTTCAGATTTTGCACTGGATCATCCCGCACTAGTCCTTTCCGGCAGAATGGACCTACTTGGGGAGAGGGCCAAGTTCTTGGTGTCGTTCTAAGCATGGAAGCCTACGGCCGGAACCATCTCGGGCAAGAACCACGGGCACGGACGTTCGTCGAATCGCGCAGCCGGCTCGGCCCTCTCTCCTATTTCATAATAGATGCCACCGGTGCGCAGCCGGCTCGGCACTCTCTGTCCCTCGCGCTTTCCGTTACCATCGTTGTATCGCTCGCCCAACGCGCTTAATCCTGCGGTCAAACAACCGCCGATTCGCTGAATCGATTTGCAAACGCCGGTTGTTAGGGAAGACTTTTGTAAGAGTTTATCCAGTCTGCCCACTTAACGGCAACGGAATAAATTTTCTGTTTGTGTGAGCCGCCGCAAATTGACAACAATTTGGAACTCCCTCGCCCCGATATAGCTCCAACAGCAATGGACTTCGCGACACCCCACTTCCTGTTGTTTTCCCACGTCGACCGTACCCCCGGCAGCGGCCACTGGCAGTTCGTACTGCGGACCAAAGATGGGACGCAGCGGTTCGAAGCCAATGATGCCGAGCCCGACCTCCCTGGCGAACGACTCGACCTGCTGACCGTCGTTCGGGCGTTGGAATCACTCGACCAACCGTCCCGAGTGACACTGGTCGAATGCAGCGATTACATCTGGCAGGGGGTTCGTTTTGGCCTGCCGGAATGGCGAACCAACGGCTGGCGGTGGGAATTTTTCGGGCAAATGATTCCCGTAAAGAACTCCGACCTGTGGCAAAGGCTCGATCGGGCCCTACGGTTTCACGACGTGGAGTGTCGGCGGCGGCGATTCGACCAGCCGAAACCGCTACAAGGGGGCATTGGTAAACCCCATTGGCGTACAAAATTGGCCGGGGGGCTTCGCGAAAAGCTTTCCGTTTGGCTAAAATATGCAGCTAAGCTAAGGATCGGCCGAGGAATTAGTTTCCGATTCGGGCATTCGGGCAGCGGTCGGAAACATGCCTGCCCGGCTACGCCGTGAAGCGGCATGCCAGCCTTGCAAATGTCTGGTAGTTATTTTTCGGCCGGGGTTCTCACAAGGAGGAAAGTGTGCGTACTAGCGTTGCGTTGGAAAGCATCCACCGACTAATCCAGGGAAATCACCATAACCCATTCGAACTTCTCGGACCCCACGAGGTCGATGATTCGGGACGCCGTGCCCTTGCCGTTCGGGCGTTCCTTCCGGAAACCGCCCAGGCCTGGGTCGTCGACCCCGGCCACGGTCAGGCGGTACGGCCAATGCGTCGCATCCATCCAGCGGGTTTGTTCGAGGCCATCTGCCCCTGTCCAACTGAGACCGAAAGTTCACGATACATGCTGCGTGTGGCAGACGAGGTAGGAATGAAAACCACGATCCACGATCCCTACGCCTTTCCCCACCTTTTGACCGAGTACGACATGTACTTGCTCAACGAAGGGCGGCACTGGCAGAGCTATAACCGTCTCGGCGCCCATCTGCGGGCGATCGACGGCGTCGACGGCGTCAATTTCTGCGTCTGGGCGCCGAACGCCACGGGCATGAGCCTCGTCGGCGACTTCAATCATTGGGACGGCCGCCGGCATCCGATGCGAAAGCACATCCCCAGCGGCTTCTGGGAACTGTTCGTGCCCGGGCTCAGCGAGGGCACGCTCTACAAGTACCAGATCCGGCACCACGATGAGGTTTTCGAGAAGTCCGATCCCTACGGCTTCGCCGCGGAAGTGCCGCCGCGCACGGCCTCGCGGGTCGTCGATCTGGATCGCTACCATTGGCACGACAGCGACTGGATCGACAAGCGTCGCGAGTCCCTCTGGCACGAGCAGCCGGTGGCGTGCTACGAGGTCCATCTCGGCAGTTGGAAGCGACCGGGCGACGATCCGTCGCGGTGGCTGACCTATCGCGACCTGGCCCACCAGCTTGTCGACTACTGCAAGGAGATGAACTACACGCACCTCGAGCTGCTGCCGGTGAGCGAGCACCCGCTCACGGCCAGTTGGGGCTATCAGACCGTCGGCTATTTTGCGGCCACCAGCCGCTACGGCACGCCGCAAGACCTGATGTACTTCATCGATCTCTGCCACCAGAACGACATCGGCGTGATTTTGGACTGGGTTCCCGCCCACTTCCCCCGCGACGGCCACGGCCTGCGGCAGTTCGATGGCACGGCCTTGTACGAGCACGCCGACCCGCGCCGTGGTGAACACCGCGACTGGGGCACGTTGATCTTCAACTACGGCCGCCACGAGGTCCGCAACTTCCTCGTCTCCAACGCCCTGTTCTGGCTCGACAAGTACCACGTCGACGGCCTGCGGGTCGACGCAGTGGCCTCGATGCTGTATCTCGACTACAGCCGCAAGCCGGGCGACTGGCTGCCCAACGAGTTCGGCGGGCGTGAGAACCTGCAAGCCATCAGCTTGCTCAAGGAGTTGAACGAGCAGACGCACCTGCAATTCCCCGGCATCGTCACGATTGCCGAGGAATCGACCGCCTGGCCGAGCGTTTCGCGGCCCACCTACCTCGGCGGCCTGGGCTTCAATTTCAAGTGGAACATGGGCTGGATGAACGACACGGTGCGTTACTTCCGCCACGAGCCGATCCACCGCAAGTATCACCACGACGAACTGACCTTCAGCCTGATCTACGCCTTCCACGAGAACTTCGTCCTGCCGCTCTCGCACGACGAAGTGGTCCACGGCAAGGGCTCGCTCCTGGACCAGATGCCCGGCGACCTGTGGCAGAAGTTCGCCAACCTGCGGCTGTTGTACAGTTACATGTGGACGCACCCGGGCAAGAAGCTCTTGTTCATGGGCAGCGATTTCGGCCAGTGGAACGAGTGGAACTTCGACGTCAGCCTGCAATGGGACCTCTTGCAATGGTCGTCGCACCAGGGCCTGCAGAAGTGCGTGGCCGACCTGAACCGGCTCTTGCGCCGCGAAAAGGCCCTGCACGAGGTCGACTTCGACTATCACGGCTTCGAGTGGATCGATTGCCACAACCACGAAGACAGCACGCTGAGCTATGTGCGTCGCGGCAAGGATCCGGCCGATTACCTGATCGTCTGCAACAACTTCACGCCCGTCGTGCGGCAGAGCCATCGCCTGGGCGTGCCGGAGGCCGTCTGGTTCCAGGAGATCTACAACAGCGACTCGACGTTCTACGGCGGCAGCGACGTGGGCAACGGTCCCGGCGTGAGGGCCGAGCCGCGGGAGAGTCACGGCCGGCCGGCCTCGATCACCATCACCTTGCCGCCGCTGGCCACCGTGGTCTTCAAGCCGCAGCGATAAGTCCCCTTACCGCCGGCTGACCGCCCAAAGCCAGCCGGCGTTGGTGGCAATGTACAACGTGCCGTTGGCCACGATGGGCGAGGCGTACACCTTGCCCCCGAGAGTGATGTGCGCGAGGACCTTCAAATCCTTGCCGGCCGCCAGGATCCAGAGGCCTTTGGACGTGGGCATATAGACTTTGCCGTCAGCCACCAAGGTCGATCCCCACACTTCACACTTCGTGTCATGAATCCAGTAGCACTTGCCCGTCTCGGCGTCCAGGCAGTGCCAGCCGCCCTCCAACGTCGGATACGTACAGCAGCCCGTCGGCCACCGAGACGGTGGAAAGCGTGCGATCGAGACCCTGGTAGGTCCAGACCTTGCCGCTCGAGGTGATATCGCCGGTGCCGCGCGGATTGATGCAGTGCAAGGCGCCGCGGCCACGGCCGTGGGCCGGATCGCGCCCAATGGCGACATACACGCGATCGTTGGCTAAGACCGGCGTGGCAATGATTTCGCTGCGGCCGACGTACTTGCCGTCGTGCTTGTTCAACGACCCATGGACCCGCTTGTCGCCCAGGCAATAATACGTAATCCAGTCCGAACCGCCCGCGGCCTTGTATTCCTGCGGGATGCAGTCATAGGACCAGACAGTCTTCAGCCGCAGGGGTTTCTCCGGGACCGACGCCAGGGCCTCGAAGGCATAGCAGACCCCATCGCCGCCGCCAAAAAACACCAATTTCCGCCCCTCCACCATGCCCACGCTGGGCGAAGACCACTGGCCGTGCAGGATATTCGGCATGATGGGCGCGTTGTCGCTAGCCACAAGTCGGCCGTCCCGTTTGTCCAACACGATCAAGTTCGGTGCGTGGGGGGCCGGAATCTTGCGGTTCTTCTCTTTGGCGGGGTCGTGAAAGGTGTTGCGATCCACGCCGTTACTGGTGGTCACGTAGAGCAGGTTGCCGACGATCAAGGGAGAAGCATTCGACGTGTCGCAGGGAAACACGCCCAGTTTCTCCCACATGTCGAACGTCCATACGACTCGAGCGTCGCTGGCCTTCGCCCGCGAACCGGCCGCATCCAGGCAAACCACGTCGAAACGGTTGGAAACGAAATAAAGGCGGTTCCCTTCGACCGCCGCAGTCGAGCAAACCCCGATCTGTTGCGGAATCTCACTGATGCCGATCGAAAAGCCGTCGATCTTGTGCGGCACCTCGCGTGGCGGGGCCTTCCATTGCCAAAGGCGCTTGCCGCTGGCGGCGTCGAAGCAGACGAAGATCCCGCTGGGGCCGTCCAGGCCACCGACGTAGATTTTTCCTCCAGCCACCGAAGGGGTGGAATAGAAGGCATCGCCCAGTTTCACCCCCCATTTCACGTTGCTCGCTGTGGACAGGTCGATCATTCCGTCGCTCCGCTTCCGACCTGGTGAGAACGACTCGGGAAGGCCCTTTTCCTCCGAAACCATGTTCTTTCCATCGGACCCGCACCATTGGGGCCAGTCCTTGGCCGAAGCGCCCGGCACGGCGGTCGCAGCGAGGGAAAAGATCAGTGCGATCAGACCGCCGATGTTGATTCGGATAATTTCATGCCGGCCCATAGCGTACGTCTCCCAATCCAAGCCCGTCGTGCATCCCGATAATAATTAGAATTTGGTGAAAAGGCAATCGTCCTCTTGCTATTTGTCTCTGGAGCGTTTAGACTGATGGGTATTGAGAGTGGCGACGCCCAGGATCGTAACTCTCGCGTGAATTGTTCGGATGACTAGATAGAGAGCAATCCGGGAGTGCCGGGGGGCTCGTTAGCGAGTAAGCCGATGTGATGGAATACCTGCGGGTGTTCCCCCACGTCGGCTTTTTTTGTTCTTGACCGGACTGCGGCTGTGGAGGGCCGTCTGCCATGAAGAAACTCATGTCGTTAGCATTGGCAACCGTGTTCAGCGTGGCGTTGGCCATGACCGCACAAACCCAGGCGTTGGGCCGTGAAGCAGCCCAGTTCGATGGATTTACCCAGGCCGACGGGTCTGCCAGAGGCGACGGGGCTGCCAAAGGCAATGGGAGCAACGTCTTTGCCTTGACTCTCAAACCGTCGGCGACCCGCCACCCGCAAGCCGACCCGCAACCCGCAAGCGGGTACGCCGAGCACCCCGCCCAGGGTGTTCCGGCGGCCAGTGGACCGCGCAACGTGGTGATCCTTGTCAGCACGGCGGCCAGCCAGAACGGGCGATTATCGCGCCAAGTCGCTGGCCACGCTTCGGTCGACGCTCTCGAAGCTGGACGCGAACGATCACGTCAAGCTCGTGGCTTTCGACCTGAACGCGGCGCCCTTGACCCAAGGCTTTGTGGCCCCCGACAGTGCGGAGATGGCCGCGGCCCTCAGTGCGCTCAATCAGCGGACCCCGCTTGGCTCCTGCGACCTGGAGAAGGTCCTGGAAGCGGCCGCCAAGAGTTTTGCCAGCGATAGCAAGTCGGCGCGGGCCATCGTCTATATCGGCGACGGCAGCAGCCGTGCCAACGTGCTCACGACCGATCAACTCGACCGCCTCGTCAACGATCTCGTTGCCCAGCGGGCGCCGTTCATCGCCTTTGGAGTCGGCCCCCAAATCCAAGAACAGTTGCTCGGCACCCTGGCCGCGCGCACGGGCGGGATTGTGGCGCCTGAACTGGCCAGTGTGGATGCTAGCGCCTACGGGGCCGGTCTGGCACGGGCCGTGCACGGCTCAGTTTTCTGGCCCAAGGCTGGAGACCGCGTGAAGTGGCCCGAGGGCATGGACGTTTATCCGAAGACTTTTCCACCGATGCGCAGCGACCGCGACACGGTGGTGGTCGGCACCGCGAAGTTGACCGCGGACAATCAGCCTTCGGGAGTGGAGATCGCCGTGGATGGTCCCGCCGGCGCGGAAAAACTGGCATGGGACATTCCCGCGTTGAAGTCGGGCGCCAACAACGCCTATCTGGTCAGCCTGGTGAACCAGGCGAAAGTCGATGGTGGCCGAACCTTGCCGTTGATCGATAGCGCAAGCTTGTTCAACGCGAAAAAGGAGATTGAAGCGGGTGGACGCGGCCTGGCCGATCTGGCCCGTGATGCCCTCAATGGCGGCAACCTGGACAGCGCCGGCAAGTTGGCGGGCGAAGCCCTGAGCCGCAATCCCAACGACCTTAAGGCCCAGGCAATCAACGACGCTATTGCCAGGAAGGCCGGCAATGTTCCGGTGCCCGCCGGCGGCGCCGTGGCCAAGGCAGGCGGCAACGCGCCGGTCGTCGGCGGCCAGGGCGATCTGAACCTGCAAGGTGACCTGAACTTGCAGGGCGACAACAGCGGACTTCCCCCGCCCGAAGGCGCCGCCGCCAGGCAGGAAATCAATCAATCCAACGCTTTGGAAGAGCAGTGGCAGAAGGACGTGCAGAATACGATCAATCAGGCCCGCAGCCTGGTCAATGTCGATCCGGCCAAGGCGGCAACCATGATTCAGAACAAGACCAACGATCTGATGGCCGAGACCCAACTCCGACCTGAAATGCGCGACCGCTTAATGGGAATGCTCCGTACCACGGGCCGGGAAATCAGGCGTCGCGGCGAGGAATTCACGCACCGCGAGCAAGAGCGCATTCAACAAGAGATGGCCAAACGCGAACAGGAAATGGCCAACGAGGCGCTCCAGCAGGACCAGCGGAAAGTCAAGCAGTTGATGGAACGTTTCGATGCGTTGATGGCCGAAGGCCGGCACCGCTTGGCGGAAGAGTCGGCCGCGTTCGAGGCCGAAAAGGTTATCAAACGCTCCCTGCCGTCAGCGGGACCGATGGTGGTCGCAGCCGCGAACACCGCTCGCATCACGGACGCCTATACCAACATCATGGCAGTCCGCGTCGCCGCACAGAAGGGCTACCTCGATTCCATGTATCAGACCGAGAAGTCGCACGTCCCCGTTCCCGACGACCCGCCGATCGTCTATCCGGACGCTGAAGTCTGGAAGGAGCTCACGGCGCGTCGCAAGGAAAAGTACACGCGCCACGGAACTCTCGCGGACGAGCCCGACCGAAAAGAAGATCGTCGAAGCCCTGAAATCGCCGACCCAGATCGAATTCGTGGAGACGCCGCTGAAAAACGTCGTCGATTACCTGAAGGATCTGCACCATATCGAGATCCAGCTTGATTCGGCGGCCTTGAAGGAGGCGGGCGTCGATGAAAGCACGCCGGTCACGAAGAATCTCAAGGGCATTTCGCTCCGCTCGGCCTTGAAACTGTTGCTGGACGAGTTGCAATTGAAGTACGTGATCCACAACGAAGTGCTGCTCATTACTTCGCCGACCAAGGCGGAGAGCGATGAGTACATGACCACCAAGGTCTACCCGGTGGCCGACCTCGTGTTGCCCATCAAACAAACCGGGATGACCGGTGGATTCGGTGGGATGGGTGGCATGAGCGGCGGAATGGGTGGCATGGGTGGCGGCGGAATGATGGGCGGCATGGGAGGTGGTATGGGTGGCGGCATGGGTGGCGGCATGATGGGAGGCATGGGAGGCGGAATGGGAGGAATGGGCGGCGGAATGGGCGGCATGGGCGGCGGAATGGGTGGTATGGGAGGTGGCATGGGCGGCGGAATGTTCAACATTCCTCGCGAAATCCTCCCCGCCGGCAATTGAGGATCGGTTAGCGCGACAGCACGCGCAGTGTCAACGCCAGCGAATTGAGACGTGTGGCCGTCGTGTCGGCACGCGACATGAATACGACCGGAGAGGCCGTTCCACAGAGCACACCGCCGAACCGGCAAGCGGCGGTGTACATGATCGCTTTCACCGTCAAGTTGGCGGACAACAGGTCCGGGAAGAGCATCGCATCCGCAGCGCCGACCACGCTCCCTTCGATCTTCTTCTTCTCGGCGGCGCCTGCGGTGTATGCGAGGTCGAACGAGAGCGGCCCCTGGACCAGGCAATCGGGAAACTCGCCGGCAGTGTTCCGCCGCGCCAGTTCCGCCGCATCCAACGTGTCGGGCATCGCTGCCGAGGGCTTTTCGGTAGCGGCCATGACGGCAATCCGCGGCACATCGGCCGAACCCGGCTCGCGCAACACCCTCGCCACCTCGACGAGGCTCTGCAAAATGTCGGCTTTCTGATCGAGCGTCGGCTGGATCGTGATGCCCGTATCCGACAAGAGGAACCGGCGGTGATCTCGCGGGATTTCCATGAGCACGACCTGGCAGATGCAGCGATTCGTCCGCAAACCGGTCTCGAGCGACAAAACGGCCTTCATCAACGCGGGAGTAGCAATCTGCCCCTTCATCAAGGTTCGGGCACGGCCGGCCTTGACCTCGGCAACCGCGGCACTTGCCGGGTCGTCGGCATCGACGATGCGGAACCCGGCCAGGTCGATCCGCAGATCGGCGGCCAGCCGCCGAATTTCATCCAAGGAACCGGTCAGGACCGGTTCAACCCATCCGCGTTGCTGTGCCAGCGACAACGCCTGCAATACGGTTGGATCAGCGCCGCCCGCCGCCACGACGGAAATTGGAGTCGGAAGGCCGTCCGCAAACCGATGCAAATCGTCAAAACCGATCAAGGACATATCTCGTGTTTTGTCTCACGCAGTTGGTGATTTATGGGTGGCGTGCTTTCACGCGCCAGCGGGTAAGCATGTTGCGCCGGCAATCGACATGCTTGCCCGCTGGCGCGTGAAAGCATGCCACCCAAGTCGGGAAGTTATCCTTCGACCGCTGATAAATCGTCCTTCCACTGGGGAGTTCGTTTTTGCAGGAACGCGGAAATCCCCTCTTGTGCGTCGTATTGGAGCGCGTTTTCGGTCATCAGGCGCGTGGCACGGTCGTAGGCCGTGGGCTCGTCCAGCGCAAGTTGATCGTAGAAGGCGCGTTTGCCCAAACTCACGATCGCGGCGCTGCTTCCGACAATCGCCTCGGTCAATTCCCGAATCGACGCGTCGAGCTGGTCTGCCGGGACCACGCGATTGACCAGTCCCACGGCCAGGGCGCGTTCGGCGGTGATCGGGAGGCCGGTCAGCAGCATCTCCATCGCCACTTTCGGCGGCACCGCGCGCACCAGCGGCACCATCGGAGTCGTGCAGAACAGGCCGATCTTCACGCCGGGCGTGGCGAACTTCGCCTCGCTCGCCGCCACGGCCAGGTCGCAGGTCGCCACCAGTTGGCATCCCGCCGCCGTGGCCATTCCCTGCACGCGGGCGATGACCGGCTGGGGAAGCCGCCGAATCTGTTGCATGACTCGTGAACACCGCGCGAAGAGCGTCTGATAGTCGGCCTCGGAGCGGCCCACCATTTCGCTCAAGTCGTGTCCCGAACAGAAAACCGCTCCCGCGGCGCCCAGGACCACGACGCGCACGGACCGGTCCGCGGCGATCTGATCGAGCGCCGCCCCAAGTTCAGTCAACATGGCCTCGGACAGGGCATTTCGCCGATCGGGCCGATTCAACGTCAGCCGGACCACCCCGGCCTGAGATTCCACGATCAACATCAGGTCTTTCATGTTACTCGATGCCCAGTTTGTGCTGAATCGCTTCCAGCGAGACACCCTTCGTTTCAGGCATGATCAACAAGACCCAAACAAGCTGCAAAACCATCATCGCGGCGTAGAAGGCGAAGGCGTATCCGCCGGAGGCCTCGGCAAACATGGGGAAGGTCCAGGAAATGGCTGCGGCCATGATCCAGTGGGTGAAGCTTCCCAGTGCCTGCCCGCGGGCGCGGACGCGATTGGGGAAGATCTCACTGATGAAGACCCAGATCACGGCTCCCTGCCCGAATGCGTGCGAGGCGATGAACAACAGCAGGCTGACGAGCACGACCGTTCCGCCGGTCGCCACGGAGGCCGTAAGCGAAGCGGGAACATCGGCGCCGTCTTTCAATGCACGGGCTACCACGTTGAACGCATCGCCATAGGTGAAAAAGGCCCATGCGGCGCTGCTCAAGCTGACGATGTAGCCGAGCGAACCCACGACCATCAAGCGGCGGCGGCCGAAATGATCGATGATCAACATCGCTGCCATGGTGAAGATAAGGTTCGTGCCGCCCACGGCGATCGACTGCAGCAGCGCAGCTGTCTTTGCTCGCGCCGGCCATGCGGAAGATCGCCGGGGCGTAGTACATGAGTGCGTTAATGCCCGAAAGCTGATTGAAGGCGGCAATCGCCACGGCCAGCAGGATGGGCCTCAGATAAGCCTTGCTGAAAAAAGACTCGTCCGGCGTATGGTGCGCGACGTTGAGCGAGGCCTGGATCTCGCGGAGTTCGCCTTCCACATCCGCCGCGCCCAGGCGGCGGAAGACCGCGCGGGCTTCGTCGACCCGTCCACGCGCCAGTAGCCACCGCGGGCTGTTGGGCGTGAGGAAGAGCAGGAAGAAGAACGCCGCTGAGGGGATCGCCACGACACCGAACATCCACCGCCATTCATCCGCGCAAAAGTGCCATTTGGCATTGCACTTGACAATCAGGTAATTCGAGAAGAATGCCAGCAGGATACCGACGACGATATTGAACTGCGTGACTGCTACCAGCCGTCCGCGGACCGCGGCCGGCGAAATCTCGGCAATGTACATCGGCGAAACCACCGAGGCGCCGCCGATGGCCAGCCCGCCCAAGAAGCGGAAGAAGAGAAACGAGCCCCAGTTCCAGGGAAACGCGCTACCCAAGGAGGAAACCACGTATAGCACGGCGATCGCGATCAGCACGCTCCGCCGGCCGCAGGTATCGGCGGGACGGCCTACGACGATCGAGCCGATGATCGTGCCGATGAGCGCCGAAGCCACCGTGAACCCCACCCAGAATCCGCCGGAAAGGCCCAGCCAGGCGCTGTCGAGGTGGAAAACGACCTTCAGGGCATCGGTCGTACCCGAGATTACCGCCGTATCGAAACCGAACAACAGCCCACCGAGGGCCGCCACGAGTACGCTGCCGGCGAGATACAGATTGACCTTCATGATCTCCCGATCATAACCGCCGGCGGCGGAGATGCAAGATGCCGGCCTCCGTGTAAACATTGCGCCGCAGGGCAATGGATATACCTTAGCCGGGGCGGATGGCGAGTCCGCCCCGGACCGCGTGACGCGCTTTGGCTTGCGCGTCGCAGCACCGAATTTTCAAAGAACGGTTCGAGCCTATCCGGACCTGGACTGTTTCGCGGTCCGCCAAAACATTCGTAAGTGCTTTTCCATGCAGCACTTACTTGGGGTAGACGCCTTCCGCGTGGTCCAGCACGGTGTGGTCCAAAATCGAGGCCCTCATCCCATCCTCTGCCCTCTGCCAGCATGGTTGCGCGGCATCGAAGCCGCTATCCCATGCCACCCTGCTTCTTCTTTCATCCTTCATCCTTCATCCTTCATCCCTCATCCTTCATCCCTCATCCTTCATCTCCTGGAACTGTTCGGCCTCGATGCCCACGAAATCAGGCTTTTTCTGCTCGCAGAAGAGCAGCGTCTTGCGGACGAGTTGGTCCAGCACGATGTGGTCCAAAATCGCGTCCACGTAAAGCAGTTTGTCCTTGAACAGGTTGAGCGTGCGGCGGGCCTCCACGCGGGACCCCGTGCGGACCCACCGGTCGCTTAGCCGGCAATCGGGGAACAGGTTCCGGAAGGCGTTGTCGCATAGTATCCGCTGCACGTCGCGGTCCAGGCCCTCCAGGGCCTTGCGGTAGATCGTATCGTAGCGCTCGTTCAGTTTGTGGATCATTTCCATGGTCTCCTTTACGGATCGCGAGGCACATTCCCTCCGCAGCGAATTCCGCCAGCGGAGGACGGTCGTCTTTGGCACGCCGACTTTTTCGGCGACCTCCCGGCTGGTATGGCCCTCCAGGGAGAGCCGGGCGATCTCCGGCAGAAAGGCTTCCTTCCGCTCGCGGGCCTGGGCCAAACGTGAATTGGGTTCTCTCATGATTGTGTGTTGGTTGAGGGTTGAGGGATCAAGGATGAGGGATGAAGGATGAGGCGGGGATGAAAGATGAGGGCTTTCCCCCCGGGGCATGTTTCGGGTTGTATTTGCCTGTCCCTTTCCGTTGGGTAGTTACGGAATAATACGAATTAGCCCGCGATTTGCTATAGTGGCAGTCGCTTCAGACGGCCTCGACGGGGCGTGAACGGCGCCGTAAGGCGTTGCCTGCCGCGAGGTTAGAGCAGTCCGAGAAAAACAGCGGATTGCCGGAGATTTGAACGGAAAAAAGACGTGAAAAGTCTCCCTCTGATGGCGGGTTTCATGTGCGCCGCGGGTCGTTTCAAGCACCGGCTGGAAGCAAGAGTATGTGCGTCGTGCGGCGTTTTCGTTCCGCTGGAAGGACGGGCGTTTACGCCCGTTTTCGGCTTCAGCCGGTAATCGGCCCGGCATTCATGCCGGGTTGGCCGAATGTCGCGCAACCTTCGTCCCGCTGTTTCGGCGTCTTTCGACCTGCCTCGCCCCGGTGTACCCGAACGCGTACACCCACGGCAAGCGCGCGACCGGCTTCCCGACTTCGTGTCGGACAGCGAGGAAGATGTGGCATGATGTACGAATTTCCTTCCCGGGCGGAACCTTTATCACAAGAGGACATTCTCGACGCGTGTCCTTTGTTGGTCTGGGAAATGCGGAAGCATTCCAGCGCCAAGATTGCGCGGGTGGCTACGGCACGCAAACTGGCGGAGATATGTTGGAAACGGCTGCGTCGCTGGCAGCGGGAACAGAACCCGCCGGCGGCGTCAGCGTAAAGGGCGAGACCTGCTGCTGGCGGCCGCGCGTATGCGTGCGTTCGCCTTCAGGCTGTCGGCGCCAAGGACCGGCGAATCAATAACTGTCGCAAGTCCGACACGGGGTGGCATGGAATAGCGGCTTCGATGCCGCGCAGCCATGCTGGGAACGGCCGGAACTTCACCACATGCCTGCGCCGCGTCGGAGCGGCTTAGGCATGCCACCCCAATCTCGTCATCCCCACAACCGCGACAGTTATTGATTCGCCGGTCCCACCGTCTCATGTAACCGCGGCGCGACTGGTTCCGCAGCCGGCCGTGCGACCGGCGGTCGCCGCAGCTCGCCCCGCGAAGCCTTGTTGGGATGTTCGATCTGATCGCGAAACATCTCCATCAGGCCGTCGATCTTCGCGCGGGAGAATCCCGCCGTCCGATAGGAGACGCCAACGTTCAGGTGATCTCGAAATGTCGTCGGCGAAAGAACGATCGGAACATTGGGACCGGTTGGAACGCCGCGCTGGTAGTCCAGAATTACGTGGCGATTGGCGTGCATCCACGCGTCGCGCACCACCACGTTGGATATTCCGCCGCTCATCGGCAGCCATTTCCACATGAACTGCCGGCGGGCAGTCGCCGACAACCAGGGCCACACGCTATTGATGAAATCATCGCCACTGGCAACGGCCTCGACTTCGGGCTGGAAGTCGGTTTCATGCCGGAACGACTGCCCGTCCGCCGACAAGTGGGCGATTCCCAGGCCATGGCGGCGAAACGTGGTTTCGACGGCTTCCGCGAGGTCGCCCAATCGAAGCGGTCCGGCGATCTTGTAGGCATGAACGGCGTTGTACGGATGGAGGCTGCTCCATTGCAGCATCACCTTCTGGAACGCATTCAGTCGTCCGCAAGCTGTCGGCGTTTGGCAAGTCATGATAATCCCCACTGACGATCGAGTCCGGAAACACGAGGGTCTTGACTGCCTCACCAACAAGCAGGTGTCACCAGCAACCCCGGCATTTCGTGAAGCAACTGTTGTGCCAGTGGAAAAAACGGAAATAGTCGCTGTTTTCGGCGAGCTAGCGATAGAATAGGTCGCCAACGATGCCAGGTGTCCGTTATATTTGCTGGGAAAAAACCGTTGCCCGTGATAGCGGGTGGGCGGGGTTCTCACTGAGGCGAGGCGGATCGTCGCAACCGCCAGAGTGTCTCCGCTGGGCCGGCCAACACCAGGCCCACGCGGAACGGCGGATATCCGGTGCAATAGCCCCGCACCAACACCCGGTTCCAGCCACGGTGCAGCAGCAAGCGCTTGTTGGCGGCCGGATGCAAAGAGGCCTCGCCGGGCACCTCCTTGATTTCCCCGCGCAACACGAGTCGGCCGTTGAGAAACCACCGCAACATGGCCTGGGGATGGCCTTGGAACTGGAACTCCAACTCGGTGTCGTCCGGCACGTAGAGCCAGGTTGCGGCGTACCACACCTGCCCTGAGGGACCTAGCACGACGCGGTTGTCCAGATCGGCCACGGTGGCCGGCTGCCAACGGACCTCGTTCAACTCCGGCCAGTAGCCGCGGATCAGCTCGCCGCGGTAAACCGCGTCGCGGTCCACCTTGCCCGAGTCCGGCGGGTACGTGGCCGCTTCGCAGAACTCGCCCACGGCCTGCTTCCAATCGCGATCGGTGCCGGGCATCTTGCCGTTCGGATCGGCGGTGAATTTTTCCGCGCCCGGGCCGCCGAAGGGGCCACACACCAGCCAGTTGCGGACCACGACGCCCCCTTCCACGCCCTGGAACTGGGCCGGCGCCCAGGACCCGGGATACAGGCGGGCCTCGCTCGGCTCGTCGTACGTCTCGCGGCTTGCGGAGCCGTCGGAGTTGGCCCACCAGAACTTGTTGTGGCCGGCCAAGGTCGCTTCGAAATTGACCATCGTCCGATACCCTCCGGCAAACGGCTGCACAAGCCGCGGTACGGCGGAGCGCGGAATTGCGGCCACGAGCACGAACCCTCGACTGTCGGCGTCCAGCACGTGCATCAGCTTTGCGCCGGCAATCGGGCCCACGTGGGCGAAGACCGCCTGCCCCACCGGCGTGCGGTAGATCTGCGGATGGGCCGCCCCCGGCCCCGACCACTCAGGATACAACCCGACGAACACCGGCTGCACGCGGCCGGCTTCCTCGCACAGCCCGAACACCAGTCGCACGTCCCCCGGGCGACCGGCAGTTGCTCGGATGGCCCGGGCGTCGGCATCGCCCTGCATGTAGAAGCTCAGCGTATCGGCAAGCCGATCGTGCGTGAAGATCCGCTCCGGCGCCGGCAGCGGTTTCGCCTGGAACTTTCTTCCCAAACGCGCGTGCCAGCGGAAGTAGAGATGCTCGGGATCGTACAGGCAGCGGACTTCCACCGTCTGCTCCGGATCGGCCCGAAAATTCACCGGCTCGCAGGCCTCCCAGCCCAGCAGGCTGCCGTCCAGAACGGCGCCGCCCAGGGCGGGCGCGAATCGCGCCACCCGCGCAGCGCCCGATCCACCGCGAACGCTGAGGGCGATTTCCGGCGGACTGGCGACCTGCCGGGCCTGGAGTGTCACCGTTTTTGCAACGCTCGGCAACGGCCGCACCGGGTTCTCTTGCAGCGACCAGCCGCGGGCCTCGAACATCAGGGGCGTGTATTTGCCCACGGCAATATAGATCTTGCCATTGGCCCGGTTGGGAAAGACCGTGCCCGCGAAAAACTCGCCCGGCAGGCTGTAAACCCCGATCTCCGCCGGGCTGAACGAGCGACCATCAGGGAAGAGCGTATCAACGTACAGACCATCTTCGTCGTATAGCAAGATGCCGCAGCGCGACTGGTCGACGACGCTCAGCAGGCCGTTGATCGGTCGGCGGATGCGCATCGCGCCCACAATTTCACCCGGCCGAGCAATGTTGCCCATTGCGGCCCGGCCGGTCCGCCACTGCAGCCGGTAGCCGCCGGCGGCGTCCGGCACGTAGCGCGAAATCTTGTATTGGGCACCGTCGTTGGCACTGAAGCTCTTCCCGCCGCGGGCTTGCACGTAGAAACCCTCGGCCAGCGTCCCGTCGACCTGGCACCAGTCGCTGGAATAATCCTCAGCCAGCTCATTGCCGCCGTGGATCGCATCGGCCTTGCCCGCCATTCGGGCCGCGAAGACCGGGTCGGTCAGCAACCGTTGCCAGGTGCGGAAGATGGGGTTGCCGTGGGCATCGAAAGCTTCCGGGGCCAGCCGCCAGACATCGCGGCCGCCCTGCTGGATCGCCAGGAAAGACAGGTCCTCGGCCCAATTCTGGACGTGGTAAGCGAATATCCCTTCCGGCATCTCGCAGGGCCTGAGTTCTTTTTCATCGATAG
>CAVRDP010000007.1:0-669944 GCA_963719885.1 uncultured Planctomycetia bacterium
CCCCGGACGTTCGCCATGACTATAGAAGCTAGAAGAACTAGGTTCATAATTCCCGATGTTGTCTCGTGTTCACGTTAGTGCGGGTGCGAGTTTTCCCGGTACTCGTTCCGCAACTGATCTCTGTTCAGATGATCGTAGGGGTTCTTTTCGGGATCGATCCCGTGCTCTTTCAACTTTTTCTTCGCCCGGTCACGCATCTCCTTCCGCATTTTCAGAATGTCGGGAATAATGCCAAGCGTTTCGCCCGTTTTCTGCGTGAGACCCCACCTGCCGCCAACTTCGCTCGCAGCTTCCGAAACGTATTGTCCGATCAAATTCCAGTCCGAATCTGTCCCTGCGCCATTGTAAAGCAGAGCGTAGTAGAGGTCAAACAAAATGTGAATCTTTGCCATCACGATTGCCCAGACCTCCTGCCTAGTCTGTAGCGAAAGCTTGTTCGTCATGCTTTTATGGACCTGGTCGTCCGCCTCACCCTTCCAGTCATACCACCAGGGGCCAGCCTGCTTGCCATCCAGGAAATTAGGTATCGCATTGTCCGGTGTCGGGACCAACAGCCTTCCTTTGACCACGCCAGCGATGTTCTCATCCACTGCGTTGAGCAGGGACTTCATAAAGACTGTAAGGACGTTGGCGAGCCATCCAGCGGCTTGGGCATCCTTAGCGAAATGGTCGTCTTGCAGCAACTTCTCCAAGATGCGCTGTTGAATCTCCAGGAAAAGAAGGCGGGGATCATTCTTGTTCGATTTTCTAAGGCTTTCGATAAGTTTGGCATTCTGCTCAGCAAGGGCTTTGATCCGTTTCTCGGCCGCCTGGTTCGACCATTCAAGCCCCGTCGGGTCCGTCGCGTTCGCCGGGCTGTTGTCACAGTACCGATACTCGTTCGTGTCCCCCGCCGTGAACCCATCCGGGTCCGGGCTCTCCCACCGCCCAACGCTGGCGTTGTACCAGCGATTGTCGTTGTTCTGCAAACCGGTGTTCGTGTCGAACGCCCGCCCCGTGAAGCCGAAGAGGCAATCCACCGCCGCAATGTTGCCCGTCGGGGGGTTCGTCTGGCTGAGCAGCACGCCGAAGGAATTGTAATCCAGGTGGTTGACCACCGTCGTCGTGCCGCTCGTCAGGTCGCATATCGCCAAGTCACGAACCGTGCCGAGATTGTCCGTCAACGGCAGCACGACCGTGCCGGGCTGAGTCAAGTCATAGCCCTCACCCCCTGCCCCTCCCCCAGAGGTGGAGGGGAGAAGTTGCTCGTCGGACAATAGCTGGTCTGTCGCCGATCCCCACAGGTAACGATGTGAAAGGTCGGCTGCCGTCATTGTCGTGACGGAGCCCGTGCCGCCCGACAGGTTCTCGTCGAACTGCAAGACGATCTGGTTGCCATCGTAGACGAAGCGGGTCTCGTGCGTAACCAGGCCGGAGGCGTTTTCGACGTTCTCGCCAATCCAACGCCCCTCGGCATCGTACAGGTAAACGACCGTCTGCGTGGGCGTGCCGCCATAGCTCGCACTCGTGGTGACCCGCACCAGCCGGTTGCCGGCATCCCACGTGTACTGCGTCAGGCCGGTGTCGCCCGCGGCGAGCACGCCCGTGTCGTGTACGTCGATGAACTTCGCCGTCTCGTTGCCGTCGGCATCGTAGGTATACGTGTAGGTGCCGTCAAAAAGAACCTCGTTGTCCGCGCCGATGACCACGGCCGCGGAACTCGTTGAACTCGTGCGGTCGCCGTTGGCATCGTAAAAATACGATTCGTTGGGCTGCACGGAACTGCCCGAGTAGGTGGCCGCGGTAAGCTGGCCTTCGGCATCGTAAGAATAGGCCACCGAGCCGTCCAGCGACGTCACGCCCGCCACGAGCTGCTCGGGCGAGATCGCCTGGTCCAGCCCGGCCGTATCGATCGATTGGACACTGGTTGCGGGCAGCATCGCGCCGCCGGGCAGCCACGGCGACGGAGTCGAGGCAGCGGCCGCTTCGCCGGACTCGGCCGCCGCGGCGTAGGAATAGCTGTAGCTGGCCAGGACCGTCGTGCCTTGTTCATACACCAGGCCCACCAGCCGGCCCGCGGAGTCATAGCTGTAGTCGGCCTCGACCGCCAACTGGCCACCCTGGTAGCGGTCGATCGTCTCGACCTGGCCCGCCGCATTGTAGGTCAGGTCGATCGTTTCGTCCGCCACGGCGTCGCCGCCGCTCTGCCCGGTGCGGGTAATAGCCGTCAACTGCCCCTGGCTGTTGTAGGTATAGGCGTCCTGGTAGTCGGCCACGCCGTCGATGGTGGCCGACACGCCCGTCGGCTGCGTGCCCGTGGCCGCGTACTGGTAGGTCAGAACGACGGTCGGAGCGTCCACGCTCGTCTCGGTGACGCTGGTAAGGCGGTTCTGGCTGTCGTAGGTATAGGTGTCCGAGGAATCGTCGTCCGATTCGGAGGTCATGTTGCCGGAGGAATCATAAGAGTAATGAAGGGTGTCCTCGGCGTTCTGGCCCGCCACGGCGTCGGCCGCCGTGGCATACAGGGTCTCGGTAATGACCTGGCCGGCGGAGTCGTACTGGTAGGTGCGGACGTTGCCGTCGGCGTCGGTGTAACTGGTCAACTGGTTCGAGGAATTGTAGGTGAACGACGTGCTGTTGCCCTGGCCATCGGTCTCTTGCGTGACGTCGTTCTGGCTGTTGAGGGTCCAGGTGGTGGTGGTGCCGTCCGGATCCGTCAGGCTCGTCAGGTCGCTGGAAGAATTGTAAGCGAAGTTCGTGACGCCGCCGTCGGCGTCGGTCAGGCTCACCGGATGCGCCTGAATAGCGGATGTTACCGGCGCAATGCCGCCTTGAGATTGCGATCCAAGAGAAGCGAAATCTGCGGAATCGCCACCAAGGCCAGCCGAGGCGTCGTCACTTTCCCCCTCGTAATCGTCATCCCCGCTGACTCCGCCGCCTTCTGCCGGGTTGCCGGCCGAAACCCCGTAGTCCCCGTAATTCACCACCGCTCCCGCTCGCGTGACGGGCACGACAACGGCGACGTTGTTCCCGCCGAAGACGCCGCCAGCCCCCACCATCGTCTCGGAAGTGAAACCGGCCGCGGCGCCGGCCGTGTTGCCCACGGCGAAAGCCGTCTGCGGCACGGTCTGCGGCGTGAAGGCCATCCCCCACTCCGCCGCCACCAAGACCGGCGACGGCACCAGACCCGCCAGCGAGTCCGGCGTGGCCGAGAGCAGCAAAGTGACACCCGCTGCCCCCGGCAGCGTGGGCGTGCCGAAGTTCGAGACGATCGCGGGAACGGCCGGAATCGAACCCAAGGTCTGCCCGCTCCCGGGAAAACCCGTCCCGCCCGTCGTCAGCCCGCTGGAAGTCCCCAGCGTCGGCAACTCGAACGGGTACCCAGAAACCCACAAACCGCCGGTCTGGCTGAAGTCGGCTAGGGAGTATTGGGCGCTGCTGCTGCTGTAGGCGGGGTCCGGCGCCGGGTACCCGGCGTACGTGCTGCTCACGGTCTCCGAAACGGCCGTGCCACTCCCCAGCGGCGACCACGAAGAGTTGGTCTCCACCTGAGACCAGGTGTCCTCGCTGGGGTAATAGACGTTATTGTAGTACGCGCCGCTGGTCCAGTTCGCCTGGCCGCTGCCGCTCAAGGCCGTCGTCGAGCTCCACTGGCCCGAGTTGAAATTGTAGTTGCTCGTCGTCGTCACGATCGCGTTGCTGGTGACGTTCCCGGACGAATACCCGCCATGGTCCCCCATGCCCGGCTCGTCGAACGAATTGGAGCTCGTGTTGGCCGAAGTGTAGCCGCTTTGGCTGCTGGTCGAAGCCGACAAACTCGGATCGTCCGTCCAAACGCCGCCGGCCAGGGTCATCGTGTCGGAATAGTTGCTCGTGCCGCTGGCCACGTTGCTTTCGCTCATGTCCCCGGCGGAGGCATTGCTGGTAATGTTAACGATGACGCCCTCGGCCCCTCCGCTGACCGCGTCCGTTTCGTCCGATCCGGAGCCCCAGGCCGTATAGGAAGCGTAGTAGCTGGCGTTTCCCGAAGCGCTGCCCGAGCCGCTCTGGACCCAGGCGCTGGCCCCGGAAGCCAGCGTGGCCGTGGTGCCGTAGCCCATCGAAAACGATTGCGACCCCGACTCGGCAAGGGTTTGGCCCGACGAAGTCGTGCTTTGGCTTTCCGTCCAGGAACCTAGATCATCGATCACCGAGGCCGTGCTTAACGTCTGCGAGGAACTGCCGCCGCCGGCGTAGGACCAGTCTTGGCTGGTGCCGCCCGAGGTGCTCCCGCTGCCGCTGGCCGCGGCCCACGAGCCGTCCGCCTGGAGGGTCGCCGACTGCGTATAGCTGAAGCTGGAATTGTCGCCCCCGTTGCACGAGGCTGTGCCGGAATACGGTATGCTGCCGCCGCCGCCATAGGCGCCGGAGGAGGAGAAGGGCGAACTGGCGGTGAACGAGGAGTCGCTGGCGCCCCAGACCGTGCACGAGGCGCTGCCCGTGCTGGTCCAGCCGCTGCCGGAGCCGCTGCCGGGCGTAAAAGTGGAGTTGGTCGAGTAGTCGTAGCTCGTGCCGCTGTTGGCCGCGGCCGACACGCTGCCGCTCCAGGCGCTGCCCGGGGCGGCGACCCAGGCCGGCACGTTGGAGCAGCCGCCGCTGGCCGCGTAGCCGCTGGCCAGCGACTCGCCGCCGGCGGCCGAGCCGCTGCCGCTGGTGGCCTGCCACTGCCCGTTGAGGCCGAATTGGTAATACTCGCTGTACTGATAGGAGTCCCCCCCGTTGCCGTTGGCGCTCTGGGTCCCGCTGGCCGAGTTGCCGTAAATGGTGGCCTGGTAGGGGCCGCTGGCCGAGAGCGACCAGTTTTGCCAGCCGCCGGCGGCCTGCCATTTTGGAGTGCGGTAATTTATTACCGCTTTGGTTGTGCCGCGGAGCGGTTTTCTTCTGCCGGATCTGCCGTGGTACACAGCAACCCCCCTACTAATTAGGTCGCGGTAGGGACGCCGGTTGCGCGCGCCCCCCGCACGGATCCGTACGTGAGGAACTACCTCATACGGCTCTTACCTTGGGTGAGTGACGATCAGCGGCGTAGCGTGTCTTCCGCGGTGCCTCTGCTCGTAAGCCCATCGATCCGATTCCACGCTGTTCCCGGCACTGTGTCCGGCGCGAGTAAGGTTCGATTGACGTTTCCCTTGGTCGGTCCCCTTCCCTCCACGGACTCCGCCACCGCCTTCAGGCCGGTTTTGTTCGCCCGCTTCTTTGGTACTATGAGACCGTCCGACTCCCTGAGAACGTTCATGTCCGGTGTGCGGCAAAGTGCCTTTCCGGACCGTCCCGCGCCTTGCGGCGCGGGAGTTTCCAGGGTCTCCCGGTTCCCGCGCACAGAGTTTCGACGCATGCTCAGGGTCTTCGACTCCGCGGCGTCGCGCAGTGGCTCGCGAGTACCGTCACTGCTCATGTTGCCTTCCCCTCACAGGTATGTGGTCGGCACGCCGAAGGACTGATTTCGGAGCTCAATGGCTGGCCTGCGTCTGCCCCTGTCAACGCTTCGCCCACGGTGTCACCACCGCCGGCGCATGACTCGGGGTCAGGCTGGATCGCTGGTCCTTTCCTGTACGGCTCTTTCATCCGCTACTCCATGCCGGTTTTTTTCCCGGCGCTTTCACCTGTCCCGTTTGTATTCCCCCTCTGATCCTTCTCATCGGTTATCAAGGCTCGGTGGACCAACACAGGCTTCGCCCTGTGCGCGGCCACAGACCCTCATCCAAGGCCAGCCCGGCGATGACTTTGCAATGTCTTACTCGCCAGGACGTCCCGCTATGAGAAAACACAGGAAGGGACCACACAAGGCAATCCCAACATCTGAGAAAAGCAGGCAAACGTAAGCCACGTAGCATCTATGACGGGTTGTCTGCTCACGGGCGTACATGGCTCCTACCGCCAAGCCTATCTGGAAGAGATAACCTATCACGGCGGGCAGCAACTCGCAGGCCGCTTTATGCAGCCGTAGCATGCTGTGCATCTTTGCCATATAGACGCGACTGTTCTGTCGTAACACGGTAGGTGATGAACTGATCCCAGAGGTCGTTGAGGTAGATGGCTCGCAGCGAGAGGATTGCTTGAGCCCCTTCCAACTCCCAACGCATCCCGGCGTGCTCCATGCGGTCCTTCACCAGGTGCTTGCAGGCGCCTTCCGCCACGCCACTGGCAATCGGGTAGCCTGCCGCCAAGTATTCGTCATAGCGCATGTGTTCCTGGTTGTTTTCATAGTACGTAATCGCGGACTCCACGGTGGTCTTGTTCGCCCCCTTCAGCTTGTAGGCCTTCACCAAGGGACGGAGGTTGCGCAGCACGTAACCGACCTTGCCTTGCAGCAGCATGCGCAGATGATGCGTCACGAATTCTCCCGCCTCCGCACTCTCCTCCGCATACAGGCAATGGGCCACCTCCCAGAGCCGTTTCAACGCGTGGAACAGGTCCAGAATCCATATGGCCTCGGGAAACCATTCTGCCGCCAACTTCCACAACTGGCGTTCCCCATCCATGACACAGATGCACGGCTTCTTGTTTGCCGGGTCCCGCCGACAACACTCCATAAGAATCTCGAAGAACAACATCGGTGCGGCGGCCAACACCTCCCCTTCCTTAAACCGGGTCATCTCTGCCCACACATGCTTGTGTTGCGGTTCGGGCCGCTCCCGGGCACGCTTTCGCCGACGCACCTCGTCGATCACGTCTTCGGCAGTACGAGGGAAGCGGGCTTGGGTGTAAACCGATCCCACATACGCCATCTGTTTTTTCCCGGGGCATCCCCGCTGCTTTTCTCTTGCCCCGCCAAACGCTCGACCGGAGGCGAAGAAGGCGCCTCTTCCTCGACAGCCGTGATTCCTGCCGTTTCCGCGCCTGCGGCATTTCCTCCCTTTTCTCCCACCCCAGCTTCAGACTCTGCTCGCAACCGCGCCGCCAACGTCCGCCGCATGGGCACACCCTTGCCATCGGCCGTTATCACCAGCAGTTCCTCCTCTTCTTCGGCAGGAGGAACCGCTTCGCCGCGAAAGTCGTCCACGTACTGCGACATCTCGCGACTCATGTGCTCCGCCGTGCGAACACTCACCGTGGTCCCCAACCAGGCACGGAGCGACTCCACCGATCCCCCAAAGGCGTCCTGGATGCACAACCGCTGCAACCAGTCCTCCAGAACATAGGAATTCTCTCCAGCGGGCAATCCCAAGGTCGCGTCCAGGGGCGACCATCCAATCGCTTGGCCTTCCCGAGTCCCGTAGACTCGGCGGCCGATCAGCAATTCCCCGAAAATCGACAAGTACCGCTTCTCATGCGGCTCGGGCAGGCGCGCCAACGTCTCCCCTTCCCGTTCTACGGTCTCTCCCCGATCCCCATCCCCATGGGCCTCCACGAAGGACCGTAAAAACTCCAGGCACATGGTCATAGCTCGCGGAAACATCCCGCGTTCCACTTCGTCGAGGCGTCGCCCTTCGCTCAGCGCTTGCTTCAAAAACTCGTGCATCCGCTCAAATTGCTCTTGGGCCTTGAAAATATCCAGTTCTTTTGTTGAAATCATAGTTGGACCTCTGCTAGCAGAATTTGTGGAAACATGAATTACTCACCTGTTAGCATGAGGTCTTTTTCTTCTGCTATCAAGCCCTCCTCCCCCGCCGTAAGTCCTTGTCCTACAATGCTCTTAGCGCTAGAGGAAGGCGAGTCACTGCCTCACGGCGACGGCAACAGCAGTGTAGTCGTTGAGACCTACCACGAGAGCGAGAGGAAACAGCCATATCGCAGGAAGAGCGGCTACGCAACCAACCGCTGTATTCCATACGCCACATGCGCACAAAAACAGCGGAGCCAACACCAAGGCCCCAATATACCACACAATGCACTTAATGAATGTCTCTCTCCGTGTCATCGAACTGCCTTCTTGCATCGCCGGAATTTACAGGCTGCCTGATGGTGCAGGCGGAAGGGAAATGTTTAGCTGGTCACGGTGACAAAGTCTATCAATGTCGTTCATTTCAGAAAGTTCAAATCTCCAGGCGGGATTACCCAAATAATCCTGCCGCCAATAATATGCGAAGGGGGAACGTCCAACAGGTCATTAGGGGTTATCCCATTCACATAACGGGTGCTCGCATAAGATGATGTTACGCGGGGAGTGTGGGGCAGCCATATTGGTCGAGGTTTCGCCAGAACTCTTCCCAGCGGCCTGTGGTGAGTCGCAGCGCACGTATCGACAATACGGCGAGAGCGCCGTCGTCCTTCCAACGCGAACCCGATTTGCATAAGCGGTGCTTGATCAAGGTCTTGCATGCCGCTTCCGTCACGCCGCTGCCGATCGGCCAGTTCCGCTGCACCGAATAAGAGTATTTCATCCGTTCCTTCTGGTTTTGGAGGTAGGTGATCGTCGCCAGGACCGCCTTCGCATCTTCCGCGTTTTTCAGCGGCGTCGTGGAAAGAAATTCATCCAGGACCGAAAGCAAACGACTCACCGCTCCCTGCTTGTGCTTCAATTGATGAAGCTGGTTTTCCAGCCACGCTTCTCTTTCTGCTTTCTTTTTCGCTCCCTTGAACACCACCATCGCCGCCTTGCCCACGTACTCGCTGGCATGGTAAAAGTCCAATGTCTGGTGGTCCGTCAACGGTTTCAGGTAGCTCCAGTTGTCTGCCGCGCCGTCGCCCAGACCGATATACGGCACGTTCGGATAGGCATTCTTCACGCGCTCCACCTCGCGTTGGAATTTCGCGTGGAACTTTTCTTTCCCGTACTCTGGGGTCGCGCCTGCGTAAATCGTATGCAGGCGTTCCCCTTGGGCGTCGTAAAACGCGATCGTTCCCGTCATCGCCACCCGCCACCCGTCCTCTTGCAAAAGCATGCATGTTCCATCAACGCCGATCGCGATGGAGGCACACGGATGCTCGAACTGTGGCAATGCGTAGCTCCAGGTCTCTTCTTTCGCAACGGCATAGGCACCGACGATGTCGCCCAGCGACTTGACGTATCGCTTGGAAATCTTTCGATGCTGGCATTCCAATAAATCGGCGACAACCGCATCGGCTCCGGCTTCCGCGTATTTGTAGGAGACCAACTTGGCAAATCTCGGCGTGGCGTTGAGAACCAATCGGGCACTCTCTTCGAGCGGGCAGAACGTTTTGCCCCCTTCGGACGTTTGATAGACATGCCGAAGCACGGAGACGCTGCCGTAAGGCGTTTCGTAATCTTGAGCGAACTGCCCCTTGCTGGTCATGCGGACCGAACCGAGTTGGATGGGACTTCCATCGGTATCGAACCGCTCGAGATTCTTTTCGGTGGCCAGCAGGCCGACTTCGTTAAGCGCATCCTGGATCGCTTCTTCGGCCCGAAGCATGGAGCCGGTCAGCGGCAAGGTGACCTCGATGGTGATGGAATTATGAGCTTGGCGAGTGATTTGTGCGGTCATGTCATTTCCTCCGTGAAAAGTCCCGCGACGACAACTTTGTCTGGGCGACGGCACCGATACTTGGTAAACTATCCGAGTATCCTTCGGATTCCAGGACGGAAGCATAACCTATTCATCGACGTTTGTCTACATCATTTTATGCGAGCACCCCACATAACTGTTCCTGTTCCTCTGTTCGTTCATGCTAGGGAAGTTGTAGTTCGCAACGTCAAACTTATATGGAACCGTCGACGTGGGATTGCTCAGGAAGGCGTTGTAAAGAGCCGTGTAGAATTGGTAGCCCGCCTCGTTTGCCGCCATGTCAGCATACGAGATGACGCCTGACGAGTAGGACCCGAAGATGCCGTATTGTGCGTTTTTGACGCCAAAGTACGCCGCGATCAAACCGAACACGCTGCCCCATTCTGCCACCAACGGGTCTACGTTGCCGGCACGGTCACGGTGCGTGCCCTCCAACCACAAGGGACTTGCGGGCCTTGCGCGTTGGCGCCGGTTTCTGCTTGCGGCCGCCGAATGGATTGAAGCGAGAGAAAAAACTTTTCCTGGAACGAACCGTGAACATGACAACATCTCCCGAATGCGCGAACCGTGAATGGCACGATTGCTTGGTTGTTGCTTGCTCGACGACACGAACTCCTGTTGCAGATTCTTGGAAGCAGCCACGAGTATGATCCTTCCTGCGAATCTGTCAAGCGTTTCATGGCGATTAACAAAAGACTAACAGAGCGCGCCGTGCAAACGACCACCTTATGCTAACGACAGCCCCCCATGCGTAGTACTAAGAGTTCTCTAGCTTGCCGGGGCGGAGAAATTGGCCACTTATTGTGGCCGGCTGGCGGCCGCTATGTCTGTTCATGCGCACAGTAGCCTTGAAGGAGGAAAGATGAGGGATGAGGGATGAGGGATGAAGGATGAAGGATGAGGGATGAGGGATGAGGGATGAAGGATGAGGGATGAGGGATGAGGGATGAGGGATGAAGGATGAAGGATGAGGGATGAAGGATGAAGGATGAGGGATGAAGGATGAAGGATGAGGGATGAAGGATGAGGGATGCAAGGGGAGCTGCAATCGGACTTCCTGGCCCCCGAATTTCCTGAGCGCATTTCCAACTTTCGGCAAGATTATCTCGCCGGCAAGAAGTTGTGGAATCTCTCGGGAAAAGTGGGCCAGGCCGGGTTGCGGGAGACGGGATTTGCCGGAAATCCGCAACGCGAACTGTGTAAACTCCCCGGCTAAAACGTACTTATTAGCGTGGATAGTTACGACGAGTAACGTCTTGATACGCTTTTTGCTCTTTGATACGCTTCTGCGACGCGGCAGGTCAACCGCGTCGCGCGGTCCGGGGGAGGCTCGCCGCCTGCTCCGGCCAAGGGATCAGCCTGGTCACGCGGCGCAGGCAATGTTCAGGCAGGGAAAGAAAAATGAGTGGCAAGTGAAGCAAACCGCGGATTTCACGGATAGCGCGGATATTGCGAGGGATTTCCAACCGTCGCAAAACCATCTTCATATCTGCGACATCTGCGACATCCGCGGTCGAGAACTTGAGATGGCTAAAAACAGTATTAGGCAGTTCCACCACGACGCGGCCTCGAATCCGGCCGGCAAGAATGTCGCCGATGTACGGCCCGATTCCGGACAAGGTCGTAAATCGGTCCTACGTCCAACTGCGCAGGTTACTCTTCGCCAAATCCTAAAAGAATCCCAGCACAAAGGCTACGCACAAATGTTCAAGAATTATTTGCTTGGCGCATTGCCCCCTGCGTGGGGGATTATATCGCGATTTTCAGCCAAAACCAGTACCCCCAATTTGGCAGAGACGGTCCATGACGTTGCCCGGCCAAGAAAGTCGTTTAATGCGGTTTTTGCCGCGGTTTTTCAGGAAAAATGCCCCGCGGATTTGCTGGAGGAGGCGATTTTGGACCACACCGTGATAGACCAAGATTTTTTCCTTGAATGCGGGCTTGCCACGACCATGGTTCCCGGCGGAAAGCCAACCAACTGCCATCACATCCAGGGATGGTTCTTAGGTAGAATTGGAGCACATGGTTCCCTTCGATTTGGATGGGTGGCAGAGTGGACTATTGCGGCGGTCTTGAAAACCGCAGTGGGTGAAAGCCCACCGGGGGTTCGAATCCCTCCCCATCCGCTTTTCGTATCCCGTTCTACGGAGTTGTTCTTGGCTGGGTGCTTATCCCAGCATCCCCTTGTGCCAAAGCGAGAAGAAATCCATCGACATGGCTACGGCCACGTGCAGGCACGCGCCGAACCATATCGAACGCGTCTTCAAACTCATCAAACCAAGGATGATCCCCGCCCCGATGGCGGCAAAAGTCTCGGCCATCGGCTTGCCGAAATGGATCATGCAATACGGAACCGTCATCACGAAAATCGCATAAATCCCCAACCGTTGCCGCAGCCCATGAAGCATGAAGCCGCGGAAGAAAAACTCCAACGCGAAGAACTGGGCGACATAGGCCATCTCCCAGACCCAAAGCCGCGGCCAGAAAGGCTCGCCGGGCTGAAGACGATAGAAGGGATATTTCGCCTGGAAGGCGTCGGTTTGCGATGCCAGCGCCAGCGGCCCGAGCATGAAGAGGAACATCGCCAGGTAGAGCCAAGCGCTGCCAAGAATGCCGCGGACGTTCAGACCGTAATCGGCGATCCGCTCGCGCAATACGAGTCGGATGACGAGGGCGGGAATCAGGGCGTAGGTCGTGACGCTGCCCGCCGCCCAGAAAAGGAGTTGGGCCAATTGCCGGTCCTGAACGGCGTAGGTCCGGGCGTGGATCCAAGCGGCCAAATCGTTGCCGCCGAGCCATTCCAGCAATGTGGGCACCTGTTGGAAACTGCCGTTGCGGAAAACATAGTTCTGCAGCGTGAGCACGACGCAGGTGGTCACGAGGACGGCGATCACCTTGCGGTCCAACTCCGGATGCTCGGCCGCGTGCAGGCCGGATTCCTGCTGAGCGTGCGCGAAGATGGCTTTCAAGAGGCCGGGGGCCCGGGACGGCGTGAGATTGGACATAACAGAAGATTGTCGTCAAGTGTGGCACGTGTTGCAATGAGAGGCGGCATTGAAGCCCGACGGGGCACCCGCTTGCGGGTCAGCGAGGAATGAGCCTCAAACAGTACGGAAAACCGATTCCTCGCTTGCGCGTCGGGCTTCAATGTGAAAAAGTGCAATTCGCATCTTTCCTAGCTTGCAGGAATCCCCCCAATTCGTATAAAATGCCGGCACGGCGGGTGTTTCGGTAGTATTGGCCCCGGTTGGAAAGGAAATTTGCCATGCTGGAAAACGAGGGAGTGGCTCTACGCGCGATTCGTTGGTCGGAGATTTTTCCTTGGCTGAGCATCGCCAAGAGCTTTCGCCTGGCGGTGACCCTCCGCCTGCTCACCTTCGGGGCGGCGGCGGTCTTGCTGACCCTGCTGGGGTGGTCGGCCATCGCAGGCCTCTTCTCGCACGAGGAGACCGTCGAGATCAACGGCGAGGGTGTTACCAAGGCATTTCCCCCGGGCTTGGAGGGACTCGCCCAAAATCCACGGGTCGAGAAAAACGGCGAAAAATCAACCAAGACAGTTCCCAACAGCAGTTGGACCAGCGAATTCCCGGGCCAGTCGCCCTGGCAAGTCATCGATCATACGGTGCCGAATCGCCCGTTCGGCGACTTGGTTCCCAATCCCGAAATGTCGGCAACCTTTGGCTTTGACTGGCGGGGCATGAAGATCCGTGATCGAGGCGGCCCGCTGTTTCATACCTGGGCCCTGCTCAGTCGGCCGGTGTGGCGGATCCTGTCGATCCCGACGCCGGTCGCGGGCTACTGGTTCACAGAAGGCGAGTCGATGACGGCAGGTGATTTCCTTTCGCTGTTGCTCTCGGCTGTTTGGAGTCTGGCGGTGTGGGCCTACTTTGGGGCGGCCATCAGCCGCGTGGCCGCGGTGCAATTGGCCAGCGGCGAGCAGGTGGGCTGGGGAGCGGCGCTGCGCTGGGCCCGCGCGAAGTGGCTGGCCTATTTCTCGGCGCCCTTGCTGCCCATGCTGGGAGTCGCCCTGATCGTGCTGCCGATCCTGGTGCTGGGGCTCTTGATGAAGTACGATTTTCTCGCCGCTGTGGCGGCCCTGATCTGGCCGCTGGTGCTGGCCGGCGGGGCCGTCATGACTATCCTCTTGGCAGGCGTGCTGCTAGGCTGGCCGCTGATGTGGGCCACGATCAGCGTCGAGGGGACCGACAGCTTCGATGCCTTGAATCGGACGTACTCTTATGTCTTCCAGCGGCCGCTGCGCTATTTGTTCTATGTGATCGTGGCTTCGCTCATCGGCTGGTTGGGCTGGATCGTGGTGGAAACCTTCGCCGCGTCGGTCATTGCCTTGGCTTCCTGGGCCGCCAGTTGGGGTGCGGGCTCGGCACGAATTCAGGAGTTGACCGTTGGCTCGGGCGACCCGTCGCTGGCCCACGCTGCAAGGGCGATCATCGTCTTCTGGAGCGGCTGGGTGAAACTGCTGGCCATCGGCTATTCGTTCAGCTATTTTGGCGTCGCCTCAACGGCCATTTATTATCTGCTGCGGCGCGATGTCGACGCGCGGGAAACCGACGAAGTCTTTCTCGACGCCGATGCCAGCGAGCAGAAATTCGGGCTTCCCAAGCTTGAGAAAGATGCCGCCGGCGCGCCGGAAATTGCCGAAAAACCCGGCGCGAGCGTTGAAGTGGCCGATGGAAAAGGCAAGGCCGATTAGAGCTTAGAACTTAGAACGTAGAACTTAGAAGTTAGGTCTAGAGCCCTAAGCCCTAAGCCCTAAGCCCTAAGACCTAACCCTTACACCGCACCTGGTCCGCGGCTGCCTGCGCCGATTTGAATGGCCTCCATCGCCGGTAGAACGAAAATCTTGCCATCGCCGATCGTCCCTTCCGGCCCGGTGCGGGCGACGTGGATGATCGTGTTGATCGTCCGATCCAGGAAATCGTCGTTGACCACGATTTCCAACGCCACTTTACGGAGCAGCGTGGTCGTGTACTCGTGTCCCCGATACATTTCCGTCCGTCCACGCTGCCGGCCAAAGCCTTGGGCGTCGCTCACGGTCAGCCGTGTGACCTCGATTTTCTCCAATGCCTCGCAAACCGCTTTGAGCTTCGTAGGCTGAATAATGGCAATCACCAATTTCACACAGAGATCTCCTTGTCGACCATGCCAGACCCATTTCCAAGATACTCGCGTAGCGCGGAGAAACAAGCCCCCGGGATCTAAAGTCCGCAATTTTCGAGAATTCCCAGATTTTCCAGGTACACTTCAACGTTTTTCAAGTTTCGAGTGTCGGTTATAATAAATCCATGTTCAATTCTTGAATATCCTGGAAAGGGCAATGGGTTCATGCGAAATCGTAATTTCCTGGTGCGAATTCTCGGCTGGTTGACCGGAGTTGCGTGGTGTCTTGTTGCGGTCACCGTATGGGCACAGCCGCCGGATTTGGGACCCTTTGGAGGGGGACCGGGTAACTTCGGGCCTTCCTCGGGCGCCGCTGCGGGTGTTTTGGGCGAAGGGGACCGCGTCCCGAAACTGGATGCTGGTTTTACCACGCCGCGGCCCGACGGTTCGGCCCAGTTGTTCATTTCGGCCACCCTGCCGCCGGGAGTTCATACCTACTCGATCACGCAGGCGCCCGGCGGGCCGCGGCGGACGACCATCACGGTCAATGCCTCGCCTGACGTCCGCGTGACGAGTGACTATCAGGCTGTCACGCCTCCCCAGAATGAGCGCGATGAAGATGCCTTTCCGGGACTGCTGCTGGAGTCGCACTCAGGCACGGTGAAGTGGGTTGCGCCCATCCAGTTTGCCGCGGGAGTGCGGGCGGAGACCGTCAAGATCCAGGGCAAAGCGAAAATGCAACTGTGCGATGCTAACGGGTGCGCGCAGGCGAAGGACTATCCGTTTTCGGCTACGTTGCGACCCGATGTGCCAGCGGTAGTCGTTGCCGGGCCGCAACGGCCGAAGGAAACACCGGCTCCCGCGCCGCCAAGTGTCACGCCTCCGCCAAGTGTCCCGGCGGCCAATCCCTTTGTGCCGGCCGGCAGGGCTGCACCGCCAATCGTCGCGGCAGGTACGGGTGCATCGCCGGCGGCTGCCAACTCGGGGCAGCCGCCCGATGTACGAGATGCGCGTACCGTGACAAGGGACGGCGAAATCCATTGGCTGCCGTTCACCAATGCCGCCGAACTGCGCGAGATGGTCGGCCCGGCATTCGACGTGGAGCAGATTCGCGAAAATGTTCGCCAGGAAAATGTCGGCCTGGGAATCATGGGCGCCATTTTCGCCGGCTTCGTCGGCGGCCTGATCTTGAATATCATGCCTTGCGTGCTGCCGGTGATCGGTCTGAAGATTCTCTCCTTTGTCGAGCAGTCCGGACACAACCGCCGCAAGGCCTTCATGCTCAATGTCTGGTATTCGTTCGGCCTATTGGCGGTTTGGTTCATGTTTGCGTCGCTCGCCGTGGGGCCGCAGCACCTGGGCTGGGGCGAGTTGTTCGGAAGGGCCTGGTTTACGATTACGCTCACGGCCGTGGTGTTCGTCATGGCTTTGAGTTTCATGGGCGTGTGGGAAGTGCCGCTGCCTACGTTTCTGGGGAGCGGCAAGGCGAGCGAGTTGGCTTCCCATGAGGGCGCCGTGGGGGCGTTCTTCAAAGGCGTATTGACCACGTTTCTCGCCACGCCCTGTAGTGCCCCCATTTTTGGGCCGGCCCTGGTATGGGCCACCGCACAGCCGGCCTGGCTGACTTATGCCGTGTTTCTTTCCGCGGGCATCGGTATGGCCAGTCCGTATCTCTTGATCGGCGCCTTTCCCGAATTATTGCGATTCCTGCCCAAGCCCGGCGGGTGGATGGAAACCTTCAAGATCTTCATGGGTTTCGTGCTCATGGGCACAGTAGTCTATCTTCTTGCGGTGCTGAAGCCGGAGTATGTCGTGCCGACCGTGGGGCTGTTATTCGGCCTCTCCTTCTTGTGCTGGTTGATCGGCCGGATTTCGCCCGTGGCGGACGTCATGGCCAAGCTTCGTACGTGGTCCGTGGGGGCCGCGGTCGCGTGCGTGATCTGGATCGTGATGTTCCCCGGGCTCAGCCTGGGTCGCTTCCACTTGCCCGGCCTGGCCACGGTGATGGCGGAGAGGCTTGCGCCGCCGGGAACGGCCACGGTGAAGGGGCCGGCGTCGGCAGTCGTCGGATACAAGACCGTGCTGGTCGATTTTACGGCGGATTGGTGTCCCACTTGCCACCTTTACGAAAACACGGTCCTGCGAACGGCGCGCCGGTGATCGACTCCTTGACGCGGCTGGGCGTCGTAACCGTCAAGGCCGACTGGTCGCAAGACTCGCCGGAGGTGAGCGCAATGCTCGACGTGCTCGGCAGCCGGCAGATCCCCGTGATCGCCATCTTTTCGGCGCGGGACCCCAATCATCCCTCGGTCTTCCGCGGCGGCTACTCGCAGCAAGAACTCTTGGACGCGCTGGAAAAGGCCGGGGCCTCCCTGGGGGCCGGCGGCGTGGCACAGGCGATGTGACGCTTTGGCGGTCCTTATCCCGGATTATTCACGGCCCGAGGGCGATCCGAAATAGAGTGTTGGATTGAAGCCCGACGCGCAAGCGAGCCTAACGTCTTGCGCGGGAACTCGCTTGCGCGTCGGGCTTCTATGCGGGCGTGAATAATCCGGGTTATTCCTTGTCAAAGAGGATTGCCCCGCAGCGGCGGAGGTACTCGAACTGATCCGGCGAGTACTTGGCGCCACGAAGATCGACGAGATAGAAGTCGGTATTCACGAGTTGGGCGCCCGTGAGGTCGGCCTTGCAAAGATTCGCCTTGCGGATTTCCTCCGGCGGACGAAACGTCTGCTGATCGTATTCGTCGCCGTAGAAACCGGTGCGGCTCCCTTCGCTGGCGATAGGACTGCCGACCAGGCCGCTGCGGCTGGAACCAAAATGGAACGTGCATTCGCGGAGGTCGGCAAAAGTCAGGTCTGCCCCCTCCCAGTCAATGTCCGCCAGTCGCGCTCCGTAGAGACGGGCGTGCGAGAAGTTGGCACGCGGCATACGTGTTGACGTGAGCAAGGCGCGAGCAAGTATCGCGCAATGAAAGTCAGCCGCCGGCAACTCGACTTCTTCCAAGTCACACTCCAACAGACGCGCGCGAGGAAACCGCGCTCCCTTGAGATTTGCTTTTCGCAAAGTTAGGCCGGAGAGGTCGGCCTGCTCGAAGTTGACGTTAGCAAAGCTTGCGCCGTCAATCTTCGCGTCCTTGAGATCGGCATCACGAAGGTCCGCATCGTCGCAGCAGGCGTTGGCCAGGTTTGCGCCGCAAAGCACCGCGCCGGAAAGCGATGCCGAGCGGAGATCAGCGGCACGGAGGTTTGCTCCCTTCAGTTCGGCAAAATCTGCCTTGACCGAGAACAGCACGGCGGCGCTGAAGTCGGCATACTCGGCGTCGATCTTTTTCAGCGACGCCTGTCGCAAGATCGAACGGGCAAAACAGGCCCCCGCGGCGGCAGCACCGTCGAGTACGACCTCGGTCAGGTCGCTGTCGCGAAGGTCGCAGCGCTCGATCTTGCAGCGCACCAGGCGAAGCCCTTGCCATTTTGCCCCGGCGAGATAGGCGCCCGACAGGATGTACGCGCGGTCCGAGTCGGGAATCCAGCCCGGCCCCGCGGCGTGCAGCAAGCTGGCGGCCATGGCCTGACGCGATTTGTTCCAACGGCGAATCGCTCGCAACAGGTTTTCCCTGGCGGAAGAGGTAAGCAGCGGTCCGGTTCGCGCGACGAGCGGCCGCGGCAGGGGCTGCTTCAACCACCGCCATCCCCGCGGCGATTCCAAGATGCGTGCCAGCCCATCGGCTGCCAGCAGAAGCTGCACGGGATCGTGGCGGAGAATGAGCAAGGCGCGGTCGTCGATATTCCCCGATCGGAGCTTCCTATACGCTTCCTTCGCCACGGACCAACATTTGGTCAGCGTGGCCAGGTGGTACTGCTGGGCTGCTTCCAGATCTTCGCGATCCGTGAACCAGGCGCGAACCTCGAAGCGAAGCGCGTTGCTCGCCGTGAGGAGACTTTCATCTTCCGCCATGCGATCGAGAACCACGCGCCACAGTTCCGGCAGCCCGGTGGGCAAGTCGCGGTCTGCCGCCGCATGCAGTCGCCTCATTACGGAGCCACAATGTTGCGGGTGCCGCGCAAGGAGATATTCGGCCAGGTCGTCGTCGGTCCAAGGGGCGAGCAAATAGCTGATACGTCGGAGAGAATCCTCCGGCTCTCGCAATGTGAAAACGACAGCGCCGACGGCGACCGCATGATAAAGTTCCGCAGGCGACGGTTCGTCAAGGAAGAAGATCTTGAGATTCTCGGCAACAACAGCGGCAATGTGGGCCAGGGCCGTCGTCTTGCCGGAACCAACGCCGCCAACGATTGCCAGGGCCTCGCCCAGTCGCCCTTGAAATTCTCTCACGAGGTCTTCCAAGGGGATTGTGTCGTGGGTCTCGGGCAGGATCACCCGAGGTCGGACGGGAGCGCGCTTCCGGGCTAATCATGCGGTCATTATAACCGCAACCCAAAGCCTCGCAAAGCTCGGCGAAAGCGGTGGGTGGCATGCCTTCACGCGGCCGTCAAGGACCTGGCGCAACCGGGAAGAGCCCAACCGGCCGCCGACCATGAGTGCATGGTGCCCGGGCATGGTGGCCTGGGCACGTGACGCAAGACATGCCGGCCCGGCAGCAAACATGCCTACCTGCGGCCGGTTGTGATTACCATGTTGCCGCGACTTTGTAACGGCCGCGTGAAGGCATGCCACCCGAGTTGCGAAGTTATTCCTCGACCCGTCCTGAATGACCGCACTCCAAATTAAAGTTCGCCCCAGACGACCCCTTGCGGGCCGGCTTCGGCGCGGCCAATGCGATAGGTCTCGATGCCGGCATGCGCGAGCTGATGGCATACACTGTCGGCGTAGAAGTTGCTTACCACGAGTACCATGCCGATGCCCATGTTGAAGACCTGGTCCATCTCGGCCTGCTCGACGCCGCCAATCCGTTGTAACCAAGTGAAGACCGGCGGCACCGGCCAACTGCCACGGTCGATGACAATCTGCACGCCGGGCGGAATCACGCGGGCAAGATTCTCGTGCAGCCCGCCGCCGGTGATGTGGGCGATGGCATGCACGACGCTCTTCACGCGATAGTATGTCAAGACCTGCCGCACGGGCTGGACGTAGATTCGTGTGGGCGTGAGCAAGACCTCGCCGACCGTCGCGCCAAGCTCCTCGACGCGGTCCGTGACTTTGTGCCCGCCGACTTCGAAGGCGATCTTGCGGGCCAGGCTGTAACCGTTGGAATGCAGGCCGGTGGAGGCCAGTCCCAGCACGGCGTCGCCGGGCGTTACCGCGGCGCCGTCGATGATCTGGCTTCGCGAGGCCACGCCGACGCAGAAGCCGGCCAGATCGTAGTCGCCGGGAGCGTAAAGATCGGGCAGGATGGCCGTCTCGCCGCCTAGCAGGGCGCAGTCGGCCTGGATGCAGCCGTCGCTCACTCCTTGGACGAGATCCTCCAGCAGACCGGGATCGTCTTTGGGCATGGCCACGTAGTCCAGAAAGAAGAGCGGCTCGGCCCCGCAGCAGAGGGCGTCGTTGACGCTCATGGCCACCAAGTCGATGCCCACCGTCTTGTGATTGCCGACCGCGCAGGCCACCTTGAGCTTGGTGCCGACGCCATCGGAACAGGAAACCAACACCGGGTCTTCATAATTGCGGGCGAAAAGACGGTTGGCGAAGTCGAGGCGGAAAAGGCCCGCAAATCCACCATCGAGAGGGAGGACACGAGGGCTGAACGTCCTGTTCAGCAATTTCGGCAGCTTGGCCATCGACTGACGGTAAATGTCAAGATCGACGCCGGCATCTTTGTACGTGACTTTCGCCATGATCTTTCTTCGTATCCCTTTTTCCGTACCGTTGGCAGTATAATCGCAAGGGCAGGGGGTGGGAAAGGGGTGCTTGACAGAGGCGGGGAATGGGGGAAAATGGGGGGAATCGTTAAGCTAGATTTTATAGTCCTGCCATAAGGAGAGTTGCATGAGACGCTTACAAGCTTCGCTCGGATTCGGAATGGCCTGCGCCCTCGTGGGTGGCCTGTTTATGGTTTCACCAGCGTCGACTTTTGCGAGCGATGATGACGCTGCGCCAAAATTCTCGACGTTCGCGTCTGCCGACGACCTGGCCGCGGAGGTGAAAATCCTGACCGCCGATCTGGAAAAGGCGGTCGTCGACAAGAGCGAATACGACAGCCAGGTCGAGGGCCGATTCCTCCGCGACGGCAACACGATCACGTTGATCGCTATCGCCTTGGGCCTGCACGATCAGGATAACCCCGCTAAATCGTCCGCCAAGGCGATCGCTGCCGCGGCCCGGAAATTGGCGGAGACGAAAGACTATGCTACGACAAAGGCGGCCATCGAGGCTCTCAAGGCGGCCGTTGACGGTCAAGGCACCGGGAGCGGCGAATTGAAGTGGGGCAAGGTGGCAACACTCAACGGACTGATGAAGGATCAAGTGCCGAACATCAACAACAAGCTGAAGAACAGCCTGCGTCGCTTCAAGAAGCGGGCTGGCGAGGCCTCGGCCAACGCGGCCACGATGGCACTGATTGCGGAGAACGCTACGCTTTACGTCGCCGACACGAAGAAGCCTGCCGAGGGCAAGAAATGGACTGAATTTGCGGCCCAGATGCGGGCTGCCGCGGTCGATCTGGCGGCGAAGGCCCACGCCGGCAACGAGGCCGGCGCGAAGGACGCCATGGAGCAACTTGACAAGTCGTGCCACGATTGCCACGCCGTGTTCAATCCGGAAAAGAAAGATGCGGCGAAGCCGGAAAAGGAGTAATCTTGGTTGTGGTCGCTTTCCCCCAGCAGATTCGCACCTTGCGATCACTGGGCCGGTTGACGTTTTCGGAAGTTAATCATCACGCCTAGACTGCCAATTGAAGCGTCTGCCGGGTAAAGTGCCGATCAGCAAAGGGTTGCCGCCGCTGGCAGGGATCTTCATTTTCCGCAGGGTGTGCGTCCGAAGTAGTGGAGGTATCAGCGCCCGTGCCACGCGTAATCCGCTCGCCATCGGGCCACCCTCCGTACCTCCCTGCCTCGCCCCGCGGTGAAAAAGATGTCCCTTGCTACTGATTCGTGCTATGCTTCGGATATTGCCTTTTACACGGATTGCACCATTGAGTCTTCGGCCATGTCGCAGCGGCAGTCGGCGCTAAAATTTACGCATCCCCTCCCTTATGGTGCCATTGTGCATGACGGAGGGGTCCAGTTTGTCGTCTTCAGCCGCAATGCGACCGCCATGCGGGTTCTGCTGTACGACGCCGTCGACGACCCTGAGCCGGCGGACATTATTGAATTCAATCCCGATCTGAACCGGTGGGGACATGTTTGGAGCGTGTTCGTCCCCGGAACCGGGGCGGGGCAGCTCTATCACTTCCAGGTCGACGGTCCTCTCGAACCGCTCCGGGGCTACCGCTTCGACCCCCAGGCCCGATTGATCGATCCGTATTGCCGGGCCTTGGCCGGAGATTTCCTGCCGGCGGAGGGCGGGATCGTGCGGCCGCCAAAATGCGTGGTCATCAACGACGAATTCGATTGGCAGGGCGATCGGCACCTCCGCCGCAACCTGGCGGAGACGATCATCTATGAGACTCACGTCCGCGGTTTCACGCGGTCGCCTTCCAGCAACGTCGAGCACCCGGGCACGTACGAGGGCATCATCGAGAAGATTCCCTACTTGAAGTCGCTGGGCATCACGGCGATCGAACTGATGCCGGTGCATGAATACCCGATCCTCGATTGTTTCGGCAATCGACCGCCGCGGCCCAACTACTGGGGCTACGACCCGCTGTGCTTCTTCGCTCCGCATCGCGGATATGCCGTGAGCAAGGAGCCCGGGGCCCAGGTCCGCGAGTTCAAGGAGATGGTGCGGGCCTTGCACGCGGCGGACATCGAGGTGATCCTCGACGTGGTCTTCAACCATACGGCCGAAGGCAACGAGTACGGTCCGACGCTGAGCTTCAAGGGACTGGAGAATCGCGTCTACTACATGCTGGAGAACGGCGGCCAGCACTATCGCAACTACACCGGTTGCGGCAACACGCTCAACGGCAACCATCCGATCGTCCGCGAGATGATCTTCGATTGTCTGCGGCATTGGGTGCACAACTACCACGTCGACGGGTTCCGCTTCGATCTGGCCTCGATCTTGAGCCGCGACCGGGAGGGCAACCTCGTGCCCAATCCGCCGGTGGTGGAGACGATCAGCGAGGACCCGCAATTGGCCGACACGAAGATCATCGCCGAGGCCTGGGACGCGGCCGGGGCGTACCAGGTGGGCACCTTCGGCAGCCTCCGCTGGGCGGAGTGGAACGGCCGCTATCGCGACGACGTGCGGCGCTTCTGGCGGGGCGACCCGAACATGATCGGGCCGCTGGCCACGCGCCTGGCCGGATCGAGCGACCTGTACCAGGCCAGCGGCCGGCGGCCCTATCACAGCATCAACTTCATCACCTCGCACGACGGATTCACCCTCAACGACCTGGTGAGCTACAACTGGAAGCACAACGAGGCCAACGGCGAAGGCAACCGCGACGGCGACAACAACAACTACAGTTGCAACTACGGGCACGAAGGGCCCTCGTACGCGGCGCACGATAGAGGCCGTGCGCGCATCCGCCAGATTAAGAACATGATGGCCACGAACCTGCTCAGCCAGGGCGTGCCGATGATCCTCTTCGGCGACGAGTGCCGGCGGACGCAGCAAGGGCAACAACAACGCCTATTGCCAGGACAACGCGATTTCGTGGTTCGATTGGAAACTGGTGCAACGGAACGATGCGCTGATCCGCTTCGTGCAGGGCTTGATCGCCTTCCGCCGCCGCGAGCCGACGACGCGCCGGACCGACTTCCTCACGGGCCAGCCGATCCGGCCGGGAGGCCTGCCCGACGTGAGTTGGTATTGTCCCTGGGGCAGTCCGGTTGACTGGTCGCACGGCGGCAACAGCCTGATGTGCGTTCTGGGGGCCGTACCGCGCAGCGACTTGGAGGAGTTGCCCAACCACCATTTGCTGATCATGCTGCACGGCGGGGGGACGCCGCAGAAGTTCGTCTTCCCGACGGTCGTGCGTTCGTATTCCTGGTGGCAGTTCGTCAACACCGGTGCGCCCTCGCCCAAGGACATTTATCCCGACCTGGACGGCCCTGCGCCGTCGCCCGACTGGTCGCTGGAGTTGGAGAGCCGTTCGCTGGTCTGCTACATCGCCCGCGACGAATAATGGTAACCGGCGCTCGTTGTTGAAAACCTCAGATTTAACACAAACACGGTATTCCGGTATTCAACAAAAAAATCTTGGTCTATCACGGTGTGGTCCAAATTCGCCTCCTCCGCCGGGCATTGTTCTTGGAAAACCCCGGCCAAAACCGTATTCAACGGCTTTTTTGACCGGGCAACGTCATGGACCCTCGCTGCCAAATTGGGGGTAGAGGTTTTGGCCGAAAATCGCGATCAAATCCCTCACACGTGGGGCCTTGCGCCAAGCAAGTAATCGGACAAAATTTCCACATAGCGTCTGTGCAGGAACTCCCCTGGAATTGTTCGTTTGCGGCACAACACGCGTCGTACTCACGGGCCATCTTCCCGTCAAGAAAGCATTGGGTGTGGCCGGAGCAGGCGGCGAGCCTGCCCGGACCGCGCAACGCGCATTGGCTTGCGCGTCGCTGAGTCAAATTGCCAAAGAGCAAGTCGATCGTGGCCGGACGCTTTGTCGTGGTCCGGCAAAACATTCGTAAGTGCTTTTCTATGCAGCGCTTAAATAGGGTGGACGCCTTCCGTGCGGTCCAGCACGGTGTGGTCCAAAATCGAAGTCATTTCCCCTTCTCCGCTTCCCGCTCCCCTCGCCCGTACTCGGGAGAGGGCGGGCACCATTTACTCATGGTCGGGGTGAGGGCGGATTTCTCGCCTTCTCCCCAGCATTCCCAACACCGTCCCTGCAAGAACAAAGTTCCAAAAACTGAACTCGCGCACATTTCTCGCAACCGGAATGCCTGCCATCCGACCACCCAGACGTGGTGCAGTTTGGGCATTTTGGCCCAAACGGGCCAAAAAATCGTCGTTTTTCGTATTTTCGCGTCCATTTATACCACAAATAGATAATATTGTCTTATTCGAAAGAAGTTGCTCGCACCGAGAAAACCGGCAGAAAACCACGGTTTTACACTCCTAAGAGTAGATAAATTTAGCATAAGGATGGGTGGCCGTTTGGCCCATTTCGATGACGTTTTGGCCACGTTCGACTACTTTTGACTACTTTTGACTACTTTTGACCACGCTTGGCCACGTTTTGCTAAGCTAGGCAAGTTAGTTATCCTTCCTCCGCGAAGGCGTGGTGCGCTCAGTCAAGAAATTCTGTTTTTTTCTATCTGGCCACTGGTATGGTAACTGCGAACGACATATCAGGCGGCAATGACAGGATAATCGGGGCACCCGGTACTCTGGGTCGTCAAGAAAATGCAGACCTAAGCCGGCGTCAATCTTCGTCTTGCGATTGGTACTTCGCGCCCTAGGTTTTCCCGTTCTCCCGCTCCTTCGAATTCATCTTTCTGTCGTCGTACTCACGGGCCATCTTCCTGTCAAGAAAGCCTATGGGTGTGGCCGGAGCAGGTGACACTTACCGTATTCAGACGTTATTCGTCGTAGCTATCCACCCTAATAAGTACGTTTTGGCCGGCGATTTTGTACGGTTCCCCCTTCCGGATTTCCGGAAACTCCGCTCGCGCGCAGCCTGCCGGGCCCGCATTTCCCGAGGAAGTCGCCGATTCTTGCCGCCGAAGAGACTTTTCGAAAGTCGGAAGTGCGCTCAACGTTTTCGCGTGCAAATTGCCGAAAACCACCCCTCGCCCGTACTCGGGAGAAGGCGGGCACCATGTCGGCCACCATGTACCCATGGTCGGGGTGAGGGCGGCTTGCTCCCCTCGCCCGTACTCGGGAGAGGGGCCGGGGGTGAGGGGTGTCTCCGTCCGCCCCCTGCCCTGCCCCCTGCTCCCGTCTCCCCTCTACCTCTGGGAGAGGGGCCGGGGGTGAGGGCGGATTGCTCCCGTCTCCCCGCCGCCTTCATCCCTAATCCCTCATCCCTCATCCGTCCGCGCGCTGAGCCGCGAGCGCGCGCCGGACTGGTCCGATCCTGAACACGCCCTGGCGAGGCATTTTCAGCCAATTTCCCGCATTGCCGCGTAGGAACCCGGCGGGGCGTCGTGTCCGTGCGGTCCAGCGACCACAGCGGCCCGGTCCATATCGTGCTGGGCTGGACCACATTGCCAACCGGTGCATCAGCGCGCTTCCATTATTGCTTATGCTTATTGCGAGCCCCAGTTGCCAGGGGATAGAATGGCGATCTAGCCATTGCCCCGAAATTCCATCGGTCGTTGTACGCCAACAGGCGGGGGTGCAACCCAGGGGAACGGAGTGCGCGCCCCGAGGAATGGAGTGCGCACCCCGAGGTAAGCGCTACGGCAATGGCGACTGTTGACCGGAGAGACCCCTAGGGAGTTCCAAAAATGGACGTATTCGGGCTTCGTGACCGGTTGATTGACGACTATTCGTCATACATCCGGAGCTTCATTCAGATTCGTGACAATAGAATCCAGGACTTGGTGGATTCTGAATTGGCAGGCGGGCTTCTCTGGCCTGACCCACTGATTCAGCTTAATCCCTCGTTTGAGCCCGGTTATCGCACCGACCAGCTTGTTGACCAGCGCATCTTGCACGAGGAATGTCGCCGGATCTTCCGTATGAATAAGGAATCCGGCGAGGGGCAGTCGCTTCGCCTCCACCGACACCAGGAAGAGGCCGTCCGCGTCGCACGCATCGGGGCCAACTATGTCTTGACAACCGGTACGGGGTCCGGAAAGAGTCTCGCCTACATTGTCCCTATCGTGGACCATGTATTACGCCGCGGGCCGGGACGTGGCATCCAGGCAATCGTCGTTTACCCGATGAATGCCTTGGCCAACAGCCAGTTGGGCGAACTGCGGAAGTTTCTCGGTCACGGTTATCCCGATGGCCGAGGCCCTGTCACCTTTGAACGGTACACTGGACAGGAAAAGGACGAGGAGAAACAGCGGATTATGGCAAATCCGCCCGATATCCTGCTCACCAACTACGTGATGCTGGAGTTGATCCTCACCCGGCCGGACGAACGCCGCACCTTGGTCCAGGCAGCCCAAGGACTCCACTTCCTTGTTCTCGACGAACTCCACACGTATCGCGGTCGCCAGGGTGCCGACGTTGCCATGCTTGTGCGGCGAGTGAGGGACGCGTTGAACGCCGAGAACCTTCAGTGCGTGGGAACATCCGCCAGCCAACGGAAGTTGATCACCGTTGGCACGGTGCATAGCCAGGCCCTTCGGTTGGCCCGGGAAGTCGATTCGCTGCTTGCCCCGGCCGACGAAGAGCGGATCGCCAAGCTCATCGAACGGTTCCAGGATTTCGGCGGGGCCCAGTTCGACAAGGACTTCCTGTTGGCCGAGTGGACGGGCGTTGTAGAGAACCGAGGAATTCTGTCTTGGGATGAATACCGGGATGCCCAGCGAACCGGCCGTGGCCGAGGGCTGCAAGTCCGAGAGAGGCAGGCGATTTGGAAGGTCTTTCAACAGGTCTACGAAGAACTGGCCGACAAACGGCTCGCTCCCTGGACGCAGATTTGCCGCAAGGCGGCCGAGGCAATTCAAACTGGTCGCGTTCGGAGTCCATTCGACGCCGTGGTCATCGACGAAGTGCAGGACCTCAAGCCCCAGGAAATCCGCTTCCTTGCCGTCTTGGCTGCCAAGAATCCCGGAAATCTCATGCTGATTGGCGATGCCGGCCAGCGGATTTACCCCGGCGGATACAGCCTGCGAAGTCTGGGAATCGACGTTCGCGGCCGTTCTCATGTCCTCCGCATCAACTACCGTACCACCGAACAGATCCGCCGCTTTGCCGACCGCATCCTGCCGGAATTGGCCGACGACCTGGACGGCGGCACCGAAACCCGCAAGGGAACGAAGAGCCTCTTGAAGGGTCCGGCACCGACGCTTCGGGGATTTACCACGTCCAAGGAACAAGACGCCTTCATTGCCCAGCACGTCCGCCACTTGTTTGGCCAGGGACTCCAGCCCCGCGAAATCGCGGTGTTCGCCCGCATTGGTTCACGGCTCGAATCGCTCCAAAAGGCACTCGCCGCCGCCGGGATCTCGTCCCAGCTACTCAGCCGAGATGAAGAATCCACCCAGACCGAAGCCATTCACCTTGGCACGATGCACCGGGCCAAGGGCCTGGAATACAAGGTCGTTTTCGTTTACGACTGCTCGGAAGGCGTTGTGCCGCACATGACCACGTTGCGACGCAGCAAAGATCCGGCCGATTACGATGCGGCCAGGGCCCGCGAACAACAGCTTCTCTACGTCAGCCTTACCCGTGCCCGCGATGAAGTCTTCGTCACTTGGGCCGGCCTGCCCTCTCCGTTTCTTCAGCCGGTGGGAGCCCCGTAAACGGGGCTGACAGCGCAATGGGACAGGAGGAAGGTTTCGTGCGATTCGGCCCACCCGGCGTAAACGCCGGGCCTACTACCGCCTCGCGGCAAAGGGGCGTAAACGCCCCTGGAATTGCTGACGCAACACCCGTCCCCGGGGGGCGCACGGGCGTTTACGCCCGTTTTCGGCTTCAGCCGGTAATAGGCCCGACGTTTACGCCGGGTCCGAGGCGTGCTACAGTCGTTTTTCTAATGCTTCATCGTTTCTTGTCAGGCCCGTTTACGGGCCTCCTGCCATGATCAAATTCGCTGTCGGTTCGCTTGTGAAAGCCCGTGACCGGGAATGGGTTGTCCTGCCCGAGTCCGAAGAAGACCTGCTGGTTCTCCGGCCGCTAGGCGGAACCGAGGACGAAGTTACAGGCATATATCCCTCACTGGAGAAGATCGACTCGGCCCAGTTTGCCCTGCCATCGCCCGACAAAATCGGCGATCACCGCTCTTGCCGGCTACTGCGTGACGCCGTCCGCTTGGGTTTTCGTTCCAGTGCCGGACCTTTTCGTTCCTTCGCCCGGATCGCCGTCGAGCCCCGGCCCTATCAACTCGTGCCGCTGCTCATGGCCCTCAAGCTCGACACGGTGCGGATGCTCATTGCCGACGACGTGGGTGTTGGAAAGACGGTCGAAGCCATCCTTATCGCCAAGGAGTTGCTGGACCGCGGAGAAGCATGCAGGCTTTGCGTGCTCTGCCCGCCGCACTTGGCCGAGCAATGGCAGGCAGAACTTCGCGACAAGTTCCATATCAACGCCGAACTGGTGCTCGCCAGCACGGTCAACCGCTTGGAACGCAACTGCTCGCTTGGCCGGTCGTTGTTCGAGGTGTACCCCTACGTTGTCGTCTCCATTGACTTCATCAAGTCCGACCGCCGGCAGCAGGAATTCTTACGGGCCTGCCCCGAACTGGTGATCGTCGATGAAGCCCACTCCTGTGCTTTCGGGGGCGTTGGACGCGGCGGCCGTCACCAACGCCATCAGCTTCTCACCGGCCTGGCAGCCAAGGCCGACCGACACTTGATCTTGGTCACCGCGACGCCGCATAGCGGCAACGAAGAGGCTTTTCGCTCCTTGCTGAAGCTCCTACGCCCCGACTTTTCTAATCTGCCTGACGACTTGACTGGCCGGGAAAACGAGCAGCACCGCCGCCGACTGGCCCAGCATTTCGTTCAACGGCGTCGGGCCGACATCCGCCATTACCTCCAGGCCAATACGCCGTTTCCCGATCGTGAAGAGAAGGAATCGTCGTACAAACTCACGCCAGAATACAAGAAGCTCTTTGAGAAAGTCTTGCAATACGCCCGCGAGATAGTCCTTGAGCCTGGAGAAAAACGCCACCACCAGCGGGTCCGATGGTGGTCCGCCTTGGCCTTGCTTCGCAGTCTGGCCTCCAGCCCGGCCGCGGCTGCCGCCACCCTTCGCAACCGGGCGGCCGTCGCCGACACGGACACGCCCGAAGATGCCGACGAAATAGGTCGCCGCACCATCCTGGACCTCGAAGAAGACGAGGGTGCCGAGCGGATGGACACCGCCCCCGGCAGCGACATCGGCGAATTGGCCGGCGACGAAACTCGTCACCGCCGCCGACTCTTGGAAATGGCCCGCCAGGCCGACGACTTGCAGGGCAAGCTTGATGCCAAGCTTCAAAACGTCATCCCCGTGATCAAGGGGTTGCTGGACGAAGGCTACCATCCCATCGTGTTCTGCCGCTTTATTCCCACGGCCGAATATGTCGCCGCACAACTCCGCGAACGGCTGCCCAAAGGTGTGGAAGTGGCCGCCGTCACCGGCACGTTGCCGCCGGCGGAACGCGAAGAGCGTGTGCTCCAGCTTTCCCAAGCCGGCAAACGTGTCCTGGTCTGCACCGATTGCCTCAGCGAAGGCATCAACCTTCAAAAGGATTTCGACGCGGTACTCCATTACGACCTTTCCTGGAATCCGACCCGGCACGAACAACGGGAAGGCCGCGTGGACCGCTACGGCCAGGTCCGAACCAAGGTCCGCGTGCTGACCTACTACGGCACCGACAATCAAATTGACGGCATCGTGCTCGACGTGCTCTTGCGGAAGCACAAGAAGATCCGCAGTTCGCTGGGTATATCGGTCCCGGTCCCGGTCAACACCGAGCAAGTCATCCAGGCCGTGTTTGAGGGATTGCTGTTGCGGGAGAAGTCCGGTTCGTTCGATCAACAGCAAATGCTGTTCGACGACTACTTCGAGCCTCAGAAGCAGAAGATTCACGACGACTGGGACGCCGTTTCCGAACGCGAGAAACGCTCCCGCACCATGTTCGCCCAGGAGACCATCAAGACCGACGAGGTTGCCCGCGAATTGCAGGCTGTCCAGGCGGCCATCGGCTCCAGTACCGACGTTGCCGAATTCACGAAAACGGCCTTCAAAGCCCACGGGGCGACCGTCAGCGAACGAAACGGCACAGTGGAACTTGGCCTTGGCGAACTGCCGCGGGCACTGAAGGACCGCATCGACGCCCCGGCCTCACTCAAGGCCCGCTTTGAACTTCCCGCGGGCGAAGGCATCACCTATCTCAGCCGCACGCACGCGATTGTGGAGTCACTCGCATCCTTTGTCATGGATACCGCCCTCGACCCACAGTCCGATGGAATCGCCCGGCGTTGCGGGGCAATCCGGACCAGCGAGGTTCAAGTGCGGACAACCCTGCTCTTGGTCCGCTTCCGTTACCACATCAACACCTTCCGGGGCGACCTCCCGCCGCAGCCGCTCCTGGCGGAAGATTGCAAGCTCGTCGGCTTCACCGGTTCCCCCGAAAGTGCTCAGTGGATTGACGACGAGACCGCCGAGAAGTTGCTCGGTGCCACGCCGGGTGCCAACATCAGCTCCGACCAGGCCCGTGACTTTGTTTCCCGCGTTGTGGCCGGCTACGAGCACCTGAAATCGCACCTGAAGAAAATGGCCGTTGCCCACGGCCAGGAACTGCTCGACGCCCACCGCCGCGTGCGGCAAGCAACGGGGACCAAGGCCCGCGAAGTGAGACACGAAATCGAGCCCAAACTGCCGCCTGACGTGCTGGGCATTTACGTGTATCTCCCGGGGAAGGGCTAACGACCATTCGAGGGCCCCATCCGGCTTGCCCGGACGGTGAACAAGGTTGAAGAGCTAAAGCGAACCAGAACCAACGAATCCGAGACCCCATCCGGCTTGCCCGGATGGTGAACAAGGTTGAAGAGCTAAAGCGAACCACGAGAAGTAATACGACCCCCATGGGCTTGTCCCATGGGCGAAGAAGGTTGTCCGGCTACTGCGAGCGTCTCGGTAGCTGGCCAACCTGATTCACCATCCAGGCAAGCTGGATGGGGTCTTGCTGACTTGGGTTATTGCCCTTAGCTGATCAACCTCCTTCACCATCCAGGCAAGCTGGATGGGGTCGCACCGAGGAAACCCGCCCCCAAGGGCTCGCGACCATGCAAACCAAACGCCGAGAACTGTTCACCACGGTCCGAACGGAAGGGGCCATCCTGCCGGCCGACCTCTTACAGCGTATCGCCGATGGGGATTCGGGCCTTGAAGGGCTCAAGCCCGAGGACTTTCACCGTGCCGGCGATCGGCTCAACGAGGTAATCAACGGGGCTTGGAACCGGCTGCTAGGGCAATGGCAGACGTTTCAAACCGCCCTTGGCAAGCTGCCGGAGAGCGATCCTGCCACGTCGGTCACCCGCGAACGCTGGCTCCTGCCGCTGTTTCGGGAACTCGACTATGGCCGGCTTGGCACGGTTTCAGCAATCGAGGTCAACGGGAAGTCCTATCCCATTTCCCATGGCTGGCAGAAGACGCCCATTCACTTAGTCGGCTCGCGGGTCGAGATGGACCGCCGCACTGCGGGCGTAGCCGGGGCTGCCCGATCCGATGCACGGGCCTTTTCTCTATTACAACTGCTGAACTCGCGGGGGATCGGGGATCGGGGTCACACCTTAAAACTTAACTTTCGGGCTTCGACCGCCATTCTGCGAAAGTTATATTTTAAGGTGTGACCCTCACTTCCTCACTTCCACCAGAATACCACCGTATTTCGGGACGGCTCAGGGGAAGTGCTGGCGGCCACGCAAAGTGGGCCACCAGCCTTGCCTCTTCTCTTCCTAGCCGCAAGCAATTTTGTCCGGCAGCGGAGACGGGGCTGCGATAGCCGATGGCGATTCTCGGACGGTGAGGAATAACGGACTGTGTCGGGTGCGTCTGAGCCCACTTTCTTACGGTGGGAGTGGCAACATTTAATTGAAAGAGCCCCCTGACAAGGTCAGGGGGCTCTCTTCGTTCTTTCAGAGCTTAGGCGAACCGCTTGCTACTTGGCGGGCTTGCTTGGGCTTACCGTCTTGGCGGGAGCCGGAGTGGCCTTTTTTGCCGGGGCAGCCTTCTTTGCCGGGACGGGCTTGGCGGCCGGGGCAACCTTCTTGGCCGGTGCGGCCTTCTTTGCCGGCTTGGCGGCGTGCACAGCTTTCTTTGCTACCATGGCCGGCGCAACCTTCTTGGAGGACTTGGCTGAAGCGATTTTCTTCGCCTGTGCAACCTTCTTGCCAGCCTTCGCTATGGCCGCCTTCTTCGCCAACTTGGCCTTCTTCGCTTTGGCGGCCTTACGCGCGGCGGCAGCGGCAGCCACCTTCTTGGCCTTGAGGGCCTTACGGGCGGCGGCAGCGGCCTTTTGCTTGGCAATTCTCTTGGCCTTGGTGACGGCCTGAAGTTGGCGGCGAGCGGAAGCTACCTGGGCCTTGGCCTGGCGAAGCTGGTTCTCAGCCTTGAAGAGATTGCTGCGGGCAGCGACCAGGGGATCCGCAGCCACTTTGCTGGCTTTAACCTTGCCGGCCTTCTTCGCGACGGACTTTTTTGCCGCCTTGGCGGGCTTGGCGATCGCCTTCTTGGCGACCGGCTTCACGGCAGTCTTCTTGGCAATAATCGGTTTGGCGGCCGGTTTCTTGGCAGCAACTGGCTTTACGACGGATTTCTTGGGGGCGATCGGCGTGGCGACCGCTTTCTTGGGTGCCAGTGCTGTCTTGACGGCGGCCGGCTTGGTTGCCACCGGGGCCGGGGCCGTCTTCTTCGCTATGGCGGGCTTGGCCGGGGCCTTGGCCGCAGCGGTTTTGGGGACCTGGTCGGCCGCTATGGCCAAATTCAGGCCAAGAAGGGCGGCAAACGCGAGAGACACTGTGGCTCGCAACATAAGAACACTCCTGAATGTGAATAGGTGGGAATGGCCATTTTTGGGAGGCGGCAAAAACCGAAGCTGCCAAACGGAATAGGTGGGACCGTCGATTTACCCATAGGCCGCGCGGATTTAACCCCAACGCGAGCAAAAAGTTTCGCTGAAAAAAGTTCGGTTAGAACCAACCGACGAATAGTTTTCGCGTTGTAGGGGCGACTTTAGTTGCTCTCTGTGGCAACAGGGCGACTAGAGTCACCCCTACAGGTTGTCATAAACGGGCTCTCCGCCTGGATTTAGGAAAGGGTTTTGAAAAATGGTTGCCTTGACAGCCGCGGCTGTTAAAATTCCCGAAACGCTTACACAGGAGGTTCGGTCCATGCGTGGATATAGATGTAATTGTCAGGGGAATCCATTGTCGGCGCCCTCGCGGCGCGAATTTCTGACGGTTGGAACGCTGGGGGCGATGGGTTTTGCCCTCGGCGACTTGCTCCATTGGGAGCAAGCCCGGGCCGCAGAGGGGCCATCGGCCAAGGCGCCGCGGGCAAAAAGTATCTTGCACATTTTCCTGCCGGGCGGAATGTCCCAGCAGGAGTCGTTCGACCCGAAGCCCTACGCCCCACTGGAGTATCGCGGGTCGTTCGGAGTGGTGAAGACGAAGCTGCCCGGCGAGGTCTTTAGCGAGTTGTGGCCGGAGACGGCCGGCGTTGCCGACAAGCTCTGTGTTGTCCGCTCGATGAGCCATGGCGAGGCGGCGCACGAACGGGGCACGCACAACATGTTTACCGGCTATCGCCCCAGCCCGGCGATCCAGTATCCGAGCCTCGGCAGCATCGTAAGCCACGAGTTGGGCCCCCGCGCCGACCTGCCGGCCTACGTTTGCGTGCCGAACATGCCCAATCCGTATGCCGGCACGGGCTACCTCAGTTCATCCTACGGACCGTTCAGCCTGGGCGCCGATCCGGCCCAGGGCGGCTTTCGCGTACGCGATTTGGCGTTGCCGAACGGCGTCGATGCCGAGCGATTCACCCGCCGCCGCAACGCCATGGACGCCGTGAACGCCCATTTCGAGGCGGTCGAGAAGGCCAACGCGATCGGCGCCATGGACACGTTTTATCAGCAGGCCTATAGCTTGATCAGTTCGGTCAAGGCCCGCGAGGCGTTCAATCTTGACGCCGAATTACCTGCGATCCGCGACGAATATGGCCGTAACGAGGCCGGGGCACGGTTGCTGATGTGCCGGCGTTTGATCGCTGCGGGCGTCCGCGTGGTTTCGGTGACTTACGGGGGATGGGACTTCCACACCCAGATTGCCGGCGGCACGCGGCGTGAAGCGCCGCGGCTGGACAAGGCCTTTGCGGCCTTGATTCGCGACCTGGACCGTACGGGTCTGCTCGATAGCACGATCGTGATGCTCTCCAGCGAATTCGGCCGGACGCCGAAGATCAACAACGGCCAAGGCCGGGACCACTGGCCGCGCGTCTTCAGCGTTGCGCTGGCCGGCGGCGGCATTGCACGAGGCAAGATTTTCGGCGACCTCGACGGCCACCGCGGCGGAGCCCGATTCCGAGGAGATCGGTCCCGCCGACTTGTTCGCCACGCTTTATCATCTGCTGGGAATCGACTACACGAAACGCCTGCTGGCGCCCGGCAACCGGCCGATCAATATTATTCGTGATGGCAAGATGCGGCAGGGGTTGTTGGGATGAGGGACGGGCGTGGGAGGACAACTTGGCGAGAAGAACGTAGGGTGGGACAAGATTCGGGGTACCCGCGCAGCGGGTCGGCAAGCGCAGGCCCACCATTCCGCTGGACACTATCGATCGCGGTGGGCCTGCCCTTGCTACGCAACCTTGTCCCACCCTACGCTACTTTTTCGGCCGTTCTTGTCCTCTGCGCAAGTGTCCTCTCCGCGGCCGTACCCGAAATCGACCGATTTACCCCGCGTGGCGGCCAGCGCGGCGCAGGAGGTCGAAGTGGTCTTTTCCGGCCAGCGTCTTGGCGACGCCCGCGGTTTGCTCTTCTACGAGCCGGGCATCGCGCTGAAATCGATGGAAGTGCTGCCCGACAAACGGGTAAAGACCCTTATGGTGCTGGCAGGCGACTGCCCGCTGGGACCGCACGCCCTGCGGCTCCAGTCGGCCACCGGCATCAGCAACCTGGTCACCTTCAGCGTCGGGGCGCTGCCGGACATCAAGCAAATCGAGCCCAACGGCGACTTTTCCAAGCCGCAGAAGATCAGTCTCAATTCCACGGTCAACGGCGTGGTCCTGAACGAGCACGTCGACTACTATGCCGTCGAGGCGAAGAAGGGCCAGCGGCTGAGCGTCGAGGTGGAAGGCCTGCGGCTGGGCGGAACGTTCTTCGATCCCGCGGTGGCGATCATGGACGCCAACCGCTACGTGCTGGCGGCGGCCGACGACACGCCGCTCTTGCGCCAGGACTGCGCGTCTTCGGTGATCGTCCCCCGCGACGGCACTTACGTGATCCAGGTCCGCGAGAGCGCCTTCGGGGGCTCCGATCGCTGCCATTATCGCCTGCACGTCGGCACGTTTCCTCGTCCCTTGGCCATTTACCCGGCCGGTGGCCGATTCGGGCAAACGATCGACGTGACGTACCTCGGCGTCGCGGGCGGGCCGATCGTGCAGAAGCTCACGCTTCCTCCCGGACCCCAGGCCGGCTTCGCGGTTTGGGCCCAGGACGGTCAAGGCATGGCCCCGTCGTCGAACCCGTTCCGCCTCTCGCCGCTGGAGAACGTGCTGGAGAAGGAGCCCAACAACGACGCCCAACATGCCACGCCCTTCACCGCCCCGGCGGCCCTGAACGGAGTGATCGACCCGCCGGGCGACAACGACTGCTGGGTGTTTGCGGCGAAGAAGGGACAGACGTTCGACGTCCGCGTCTTCGCCCGGCAACTCCGCACGCCGCTGGACAGCACGCTGAGCATTTCCCGCATCAAGGGCCAGTTCATCGCCTTCAATGACGACAGCAACGGGCCGGACAGCTATATTCGTTTCACCGCGCCGGAGGACGACCAGTACGTCATCAGCATCACCGACCAGATGGGCCGCGGCGGGCCGGAGTTCGTCTATCGCGTGGAAGTCGCGCCCGTCGAGCCGCGGTTGACGGTCGGTTTGCCGGAGCGGTCGACCTACGTCGACATCGTCGCCCCGGTGCCGAAAGGGAACCGCATGGCGTTGATGGTCAGCACTCAGCGGGAAGATTTTGGCGGCGACGTGGGTCTGGAAATGCGGGGTTGCCGGAGAAGGTTGCCGCGCAAGTATTGCCGATTGCCGCCGATCAGAATCACAGCGCCAGTGCTCCTTTCGGCTGCGGCGGATGCCAAACCGCAGGCGGGTTTGGTTGAAGTGGTGGGACGGCACAAAGAGGGCGAGCGCACGATCGAGGGCCGACTGGTCCAGAAGACGATGCTCGTCCGCGGCGACAATAATCGCGACGTCTGGAGTTACATCGGTAACCGCATGGCCGTGGCCGTTGCCGAGCCGGTGCCGTTCCACGTCGAGATGGTGCCGCCCAAGGTTCCCCTGGTGCAGAACGGCAACATGGAATTGAAGGTGGCCGCAACCCGCGATAGCACCTTCAAGGGGCCGATCACGCTTCGCATGCTTTACAACCCGCCGGGCGTCTCGTCGCCGGATTCGATCACGATCCCCGAGGGCCAGACCCAAGCGGTCGTTCCCCTCACGGCCGACGGTGGAGCGGTGATGCGAACTTGGAAGATTGCCGTGCTGGCTGAATCGACCGCGGGCGATGGGCCGCTGGTGGTCTCTTCGCAACTTGCCGACTTGGAAGTGGCCGAGCCGCGGCTGCGATTCCAATTCCAGCCGGCCGCGGTCGAGCAGGGCCAGAAGACGAGCCTGGTCGTGAAGATCGAAAAGACCCGCAAGCTAGAAGCCCCGGCGGCGGTCGAGCTGCTCGGGCTGCCCAACGAAGTGACCAGCGAGCCGCGGCAGATCGACGATGCGGCCGGGGAGGTCATTTTTCCGATTAGCCACGACGTCCAAGTCGCCGCCGGGCGTGCATAGGACGATCTATTGCCGGGCCGTGGTGAAATCGCAGGGCGAGCCGATCACGCACGTCGTGGGCGGGGGAGAACTGCGGATTCAGCCGCCCTTGCCGCCCAAGGCCGTGGTCGCTGCTGCCAAGCCCGTAGCCAAACCCGCGCCGCAACCTCAGCCAAAGCCAGCCGTGGCCAAGCCGCTCAGCCGCCTGGAGCAATTGCGGGCGGAGAAGGGGGCAAAGCCATGAGCCAAAGTAGCAGGCACACGCCGTGTGCCGTCCGCTCGTTATTGCCAGCATTATCAAAAGGCGTCAAAGTGTGCAGGTCGTACTGTCAGAAATCCCACAATGCCGGAGCAAATCGGGCGGACGGCACACCGAGTGTGCCTGCTACTATCCTTGCCGCCCTTTCTATTTTGACCTTCCTCGCCTCCGCTCAGGCCGCCACCGCACGCCTCGATCTCTACCCGCCGGACATCCAGCTTCGCAGCAGTTTGGCCCGGCAGCAGATCGTGGTCGTGGCCACGCGACCCGACGGCGTGACGGAAGACGTGACTGCCAAGGCCAAGATTACGGTCGCCGACGCCCGCATCGCCCGCATTGAAAGTGGCACAGTCTATCCGACCGCCAACGGCCCGACCACGCTTCAGGCCCAATACGACGGTCAAACCGCTACGACGCCGCTGGCCGTACAGGACGTGGCCGTCGTCCCGCCGGTCAGTTTCCGCAGGGACGTCATGCCCGTCTTCATGCGTGCCGGTTGCAACGTTGGCAGTTGCCACGGTTCGGCCCGCGGCAAGGATGGGTTCCGCCTCTCGTTGTTCGGTTTCGATCCCGAGGGCGATTACTTTCGCCTCACGCGCGAGTTGGGTTATCGCCGCGTGAACCTGGCCGTGCCCGAAGAGAGCCTGGTTCTGCAAAAGGCCCTGGGCGCGGTGCCGCACACGGGCGGCAAACGGTTCGAGCCGACGAGCGAATATGCCAAGGCGCTGCTCACCTGGCTCCAGGCCGGGGCGCCGAACGATCCGCCCAGCGTGGCGACCGTGGAAGGCATCGAGATCTTTCCCCACGAGATGCTCTTGGAAGGGGCCGGCGCAAGCAGCAGATGATCGCGCGTGCCCGTTATAGCGACGGCAGCCAGAGGACGTCACCGCGCTGCGCGCTTTTCTACAGCAACAACGACAACTCCGCCCCGGTCGCGCCCAACGGGCTGGTCACCGCCGCCAATCGGGGCGAGGCGTTCATCCTCGCCCGCTTCGATACCAAGACCGTGGGCAGCCAGGCGATCGTGCTTCCGGCCGGACTGAAGTACTCGCCGCCTGCGGTTGCGCCGGCCAACTACATCGACGAACTGGTCAACGCCAAGCTGCAAAAACTCCGCATCGCGCCCAGCGACTATTTGCAGCGATCAGGCCTTTTTGCGGCGGGCGACGATCGACATCACCGGCGTCCTGCCGACTGAGGAAGAATATCGGGCCTTCCTCGACGATAAGTCGGCCGACAAGCGGGCAAAGCTGGTCGATCGCCTCCTGGAGCGAAAGGCCTTTGCCGAAATCTGGGCCATGAAGTGGGCCGAACTGCTCATGGTCCGCTCGGGCGGGCAGACACAGGATAAGCTACAAATCGATCTTCCTCTATTCCAGTTGGCTTACCGAGCAGATCGCCGGCAACGTGCCGCTGGACCAGATCGTGCGGCAACTGCTGGCCGCCCGCGGCGGCACGTTCTCGTCGCCGGCGACGAACTTCTACCAGATCGAGCGCGACACGCTGAAGACGGCCGAGAACGTGGCCCAGGTCTTCATGGGCGTGCGGGTGCAGTGCGCCCAATGCCACAACCATCCGTTCGACCGCTGGACGATGGACGACTATTACAGCTTCGCCGCCTTCTTCAGCCAGGTCGGCCGCAAGGAAGGCGAAGACTATCGCGAGACGATCATCTTCAATAGTGGCGGCGGCGAGGTGAACCATCCCGTCGGCGGGCGGGTGATGGAGCCGAAATTCCTCGGCGGGCCAAAGGCCGATTGCAAGGGCAAGGACCGCCGCCAGGTGCTGGCCGACTGGCTGACCTCGCCCGACAACCCGTACTTCGCCCCCAGCGTGGCCAATCGCATCTGGGCCCACTTTTTCGGCGTCGGCATCGTCGAGCCGGTGGACGACGTCCGCGTCAGCAATCCGCCGGTCAACCCGGAGCTTTACCAGCAACTTGGCCGCAAGCTGGTCGAATACAAATACGACTTCAAGCGGCTCGTGCGCGACATTTGCCTCTCGCAGACCTATCAGCGGGCGACGCAAACCAACGCCAGCAACGAAGGCGACCAGCGGAACTTCGCCCACGCCCGCGTGCGGCGGATCCAGGCCGAGATGCTTCGCGACTGCATCACGCAGGTGACGGAAACCAAGGACAAGTTTCGCGGCCTGCCGCTGGGCGCGCGGGCCGTGCAGATCGCCGACGGGGCGACGTCCGATTACTTCCTCGCGACCTTCGGCCGTTCGCCGCGCGAGACGGTCTGTGCCTGCGATGTCCGCAGCGAGCCGACGTTGTCGCAGGCCCTGCACCTGTTGAACGGCGACACGGTGCAGAACAAGATCCGCGGCGGCCAGGTAATCCAGCATTTGCTCGCCGCGAAGAAGAGTCCGGAGGAGATCATCCGCACCTTATACGTCCGTTGCCTGAGTCGCGAACCGGCGGCCGACGAGCTTGAGAATTTGAAGAAACTGGTCGACGGCCAGCCCAAGCCGGCAGAAGTGTTAGAAGACATTTTCTGGAGCCTGCTGAACTCACGGGAGTTTTGTTTTAATCATTAGATGCCTACATTGTCACTATGCCCAGGCGCTTCCTGAAATTCCTGCTCGCTCTACTCTTGCTCGCGTCGTGTCGCAACGGCCTGCGGCCGAGGGGCCGAAGATCACGTACGAGGAACACGTTCGGCCGATCTTCCGGGAACACTGTTTCGCCTGCCATAACCAAGGAAAGGCGACCAACGACCTCGCCTTGGACAGCTACGAACGCGTCCGCAAGGGCGGCGCCAGCGGGGAGGTAATTACTCCCGGCGACACGGACGGCTCCTACCTCTATTCCTTGGTAACGCACAAGGACGAGCCGCACATGCCGCCCCGCGGCGACAAACTTCCGGCCAATAAGCTGGAAATCCTGCGGCAATGGATCGTCGGCGGGGCATTGAAGGATTCCGGCGCGAAGGTCGAGGTCAAGAAGCCGGCGCGTCAACCTGGCCATGACCGCCGGGGCCGCTCGGCCGGAAGGACCGGCGGTCATGCCCGAAGGCGTTTTCCGCCAGCCGCCGGTCTACACGCCGCGTCCGGCCGCGATCACGGCCCTGGCGGCCAGTCCCTGGGCGCCGCTGGTGGCCATCGCCGGGCAGCGGCAGATCGTCCTGTACAACACCGATTCCGCGGAGCTTGGCCGGCGTCTTGCCTTTTTCCGAGGGCATTCCCTATGTCGCTCCGTTTCAGCCGGTCCGGCAAGCTGCTCCTGGCCGGCGGGGGCAAGGCGGCATCCCGCGGCCTGGCGGCGGTCTATGACGTCCGCAGCGGAAAGCGGCTTTCCCAGGTGGGCGACGAACTCGACGCCGTTCTGGCCGCCGACATCAATGCCGCCCAAACGCTGATTGCCCTGGGCGGCCCGCAAAAGATCGTCCGCGTGTTCAATATTAGCGATGGTTCTCCGCTCGTCGAGATCCGCAAGCACACCGATTGGGTGACGGCCGTGGAGTTCAGCCCCGACGGCGTACTCCTGGCGACGGCCGACCGGGCCGGCGGCGTGTGGGTCTGGGAGGCCGGCACCGATCGTGAATTCCAGGCACTGGAAGGCCACAAGGCGGCGGTGACGGCCCTGAGTTGGCGCGACGACTCGAACGTCCTGGCCTCGGCCAGCGAAGACGGCACGATCGCCTTTTGGGCCATGGAGAACGGCAAGCGGATCAAACGCATCGCGGCCCATTCCGGTGGCACGAGTTCCGTGCAATTCCTTCACGACGGGCGTTTTGTCAGCGGCGGCCGCGATCGCACGGTCAAGCTCTGGGGCGGTGGAGGCAATCCGCTTCGCCAGTTCGAGTCCTTCGGCGAGTTGGTGATGAAAGTCGCGGCCACGCACGATGGCGGCCGGATCGTTGCCGGCGATTGGTCGGGCGAGGTCCGCCTGACCTCAGTTGCCGACGGGAAAATCGTGGGCCGTCTGGCCGCGAATCCGCCCACGCTGGAGATGGCTCTCAAGCAGCGGCAGGCCGAGGCGGCCGCCGCGCGAGTTGTCGCGGAGCAGACCGCCCGCGAGGCTGCCGCGGCCCAGAAGCTTTTCGACGAGAAAAGTCGTGCCGCGAAGACGGCCGCCGAAATGGCCGCCGCCGCGACGAAGGCCGCCGAGAGCCTCGCCGCGGAAAAGGCTGCCTTCGAGAAGGTGAAGTAGGCCCCTTTGGAGTAGGCTAGTCTTGCGTCTGGAATTCCCTATTTCAACAAGGAGCAAATATGAATCGTACCGTCGCAGTTCTCTTACTTGTGGTTTATTGTCTGGCGTCAGCCTGTTCTGCAGATGACACGGCCGAGCGGGTCGTTCTTGCCTTGCACGGTGGTGCCGGTGTGTTGTCTAAGAAACTCATGACTCCCGGCCAAGAGGCGGAGTATCGCGAGGTTCTGGAAAGGGCGCTTCGCGCGGGACATGCCCAGTTGCAAAATGAACAAGCCGCCAGCGGTGACGCTGTTGTTGCGAGCATTCGCGTGTTGGAGGACTCGCCGTTGTTCAATGCGGGGAAAGGGGCAGCCTTCACGCGCGATGGACGAAACGAGTTGGATGCAGCCATCATGGATGGCCGCACCCGCCGCGCTGGTGCCGTGGCTGGCGCCACCACCGTAAAGAATCCCATCGTTGCCGCGCGACTGGTAATGGAAAAGTCGCCGCATGTTCTGCTATGCGGGCGAGGGGCCGACGCCTTCGCCCGCGAGGCTGGAGCGGAAATCGTGAACCCTTCGTACTTCTACACGCACATGCGCTGGCAGCAGCTTGAGGACGAACTCCGTCGACAGAAGGTGCCGCTTCCGCCAAAGCCAATGCCGCAGCACTCGGGGAATCCCCAAGCCGGTTTGCGCCAGAACACCGATTCGGCACCGTGGGCTGCGTGAGCCTTGATCGGCACGGCAACCTGATGGCTGGCACTTCCACCGGGGGGTTGACGGCCAAGCTCTCAGGCCGCGTGGGAGATTCACCGCTGATTGGTGCGGGGACTTTTGCCGACAACGAGAGCTGTGCGGTGTCGGCTACGGGAGATGGTGAATACTTCATTCGCGCGGTCGCGGCGAACGATATCGCTGCACTTGTCGAGTACAAGGGATTGACGGTCGCCCAGGCAAGCCGCGTCGTAATCCACGAGAAGATCAAGCGTGCTGGAGGCGAAGGTGGAGTGATCGTACTCGACCGGCACGGCAACCTCGCGATGAGCTACAACAGCGAGGGCATGTACCGCGGATACGTGACCAGCAGCGGCAAAATCCGTGTTATGATCTACGGCGACTCCAATTCTCACTCCGGATCATAGGCCAGCACGGGGGCCAGCCACTTCTCGGCCTCTTTCAGCTTCCAGCCCTTGCGGCGGGCGTAGTCCTCAACCTGGTCGCGGGTGATGCGATCGATGGCGAAGTAACGCGAGCCCGGATGGGCGAAGTAAAAACCGCTCACCGACCCCGCCGGTAGCATCATGAAACTCTCGGTGAGCGTAATGCCCGCAGAGCGAACCGCATCGAGCAGATCGAAAAGGATACGCTTCTCCGTATGGTCCGGCAGTGAAGGATACCCCGGCGCCGGCCGGATGCCGCGATATTTTTCCGCCAGCATGTCGGGGATCGTGAGATTCTCAGTTTGGCCGTATCCCCAGTCATGCCGCGCAATTTCATGCAACCGTTCGGCAAAGGCTTCCGCCAGGCGGTCGGCAAAGACCTTGGCCATAATCGCGCTATAGTCGTCGTTGTCGGCCTCGCAGCGACGAACCAGCTCGTCCGTGCCAAGGCCGCCGGTCACGGCGAAACCGCCCATGTAGTCCTTGCGACCGCTGATGACCGGGGCAATGAAGTCGGCATTGCAGTAGTAACACCTTCGCGTGTCGCTCAGCCATTGCTGCCGCAGGTTGTGCAGCCGGGCCTTTTCCTCGCTGCGTGCATCGTCTTCATAAAGGATGATGTCGTCGCCCGAAGAGGCCGCCGGCCAAAAGGCATAGACGCCGTTTGCCCGCAGCCAGCGGTTCTCGATGATCTTGTCAAGAAACTTCCTCGCGTCGTCGTACAGCTTTCGCGCCTCGGGGCCGCGCTCGGGATGCTGCAAAATGTCCGGAAACTTGCCTCGCATCTCCCAAGCCGCGAAGAACTGCGCCCAATCGATATACGGCACCAGTTCCTCCAGCGGGTAATCGGCCAGCGTGCGGACACCGAGGAACGACGGCACGGGTATCTCGTGTCCGGCCCAATCGGTCTGGAAACGGCCTTCGACGGCCTCGTGATAGGAGACCAGCTTCAACTGTTGCTTCCGCTGATAGGCGGCAACCATCTGGACCTGGAAGGCGCGGTTCTCGGCATCAAACTGCGGCCGCTTCTCCGGCGAAAGCAGTTTTTCGCAGACCGGGCCGCAGCGCGAGGCGTCCTTCACGTGGACTACCTCGCGCGCATAGCCCGGGGCGATCTTCACGGCCGTATGTTTGGGACTCGTCGTCGCGCCGCCGATCAACAAGGGAACGTCCATCCCCAGCCGCTGCATTTCGCGGGCCACGTGGACCATCTCCTCCAGGCTGGGCGTGATCAGCCCGCTGAGGCCGATCATGTCGGCCTTGCTCTCGCGGGCCGTTTGCAGGATTTTCTCGCAAGGGACCATCACGCCCAGGTCGATGATCGTGTAGTTGTTGCAACCCAATACGATGCCCACGATGTTCTTGCCGATGTCGTGTACGTCGCCCTTGACCGTGGCCATCACGATCGTGCCGCGGGTCGCTCTGCCTTTCTCCCCGACCCGCTGCGCAGGTGCCCCGCCCCCTCTCCCTTTCTCCCCTTCTCCCTTTCTCCCCTTCTCTTGCTTCTCCGCCTCCATGAACGGCATGAGGTAGGCCACGGCCTTCTTCATCACGCGGGCACTCTTCACGACCTGCGGCAGGAACATCTTGCCGTCGCCGAAGAGGTCGCCGACCACTTGGATGCCGGCCATGAGCGGCCCTTCGATGATTTCCAGGCAGACGGCATATTTCTGCCGTGCCTCTTCCACGTCGGTCTCGATAAAGTCCACGATGCCATGCACCAGCGAGTGCTTGAGCCGCTCCTCGACGGCGCCGTGCCGCCAGGCCGGATCGGCCTTGTCGTCCTGCGTGGCTTTTCCTTGCAGGGTCGCTCCGTAGGCCACCAGCCGTTCGGTGGCATCGGGCCGGCGATCGAGGATAACGTCTTCCACCCGCTCGCGGAGCGTCGGCTCGATCTCTTCATAGACGGCCAACTGGCCGGCGTTGACGATGCCCATGTCCAGCCCGGCGTGGATCGCGTGATACAGGAACGCGGCGTTGAAGGCCTCGCGGACGGTGTCGCGGGCACCAGGTACCCCTGGTCGGCGGAAGGCGAAGGAGACGTTGCTCACGCCGCCGGAGATTTTTACGTCGGGCAGAAGCTCCTTGATCTTCCGCGTGGCCTCGATGAAATTCAGGCCGTAGCGGGCGTGTTCCTCGATGCCGGTGCCGATGGCCAGGATGTTCGGGTCGAAAATGATGTCGGCCGGTTTCATGCCGGCCTTTTCCGTGAGCAGCTTGTAGGCCCGGCGGGCGATGTGGAGCTTGTGCTCGACGGTGACCGCCTGGCCCTCTTCGTCGAACATCATCACGACGCAGGCCGCACCGTATCTTCGCACCAGCCGGGCGTGGGCCAGGAACTGCTCTTCGCCTTCCTTGAGGCTGATCGAATTCACGATCGACTTGCCCTGCACGCACTTCAGCCCCGCTTCCAGCACGGCCCAGTTCGAGCTGTCGATCATCACGGGCACGCGGGCCACGTCGGGCTCGGCGGCGAGCAGGTTAAGGAACTCGGTCATCACCTTCGGCCCGTCGAGGAGGCCCTCGTCCATGTTGACGTCGATGATGTTCGCCCCGCCCTCGACCTGCTGCCGGGCGACGGAGACGGCCTCGGCCAGGTTGCCTTCGCGGACCAGCCGGGCGAACTTCTTGGACCCGGAGACGTTGGTCCGCTCGCCGATCATGATGAAGGTGCTGTCCGGACGGATGACCAGCGGTTCCAGGCCGCTGAGGGTCGTGTCGTGCCGGGGCGGCGGCGGGCGGCGGGGCGGCTTGCCGCGCATGCAAGCGGCGATCGCGCGGATGTGGCCCGGCGTCGTGCCGCAGCAGCCGCCGACGATGTTCAGCCAGCCGCTATCGGCAAATTCGCCGAGCACGGCCGCCATTTGCTCGGGCGTCTCGTCGTAGCCGCCGAATTCGTTGGGCAACCCGGCATTGGGATGGCAACTCGTCCACGTCGGGCAAAGCTGCGAAAGTTCTTCGATGTATGGCCGCATCAGCTCGGGACCGAGCGCGCAATTGATGCCCACGCTCAGCAAATCTGCGTGCTCGATCGAGGCCAGGAAAGCGGCCAGCGTCTGCCCAGAGAGCGTACGGCCGCTGAGATCGGTGATCGTTACCGAGACCATCACCGGCAGCCTGATCCGTCGCTTGGCGAACAGCCCTTCGATGGCGAAGAGGCAGGCCTTGAGGTTGAGCGTGTCGAAGACGGTCTCAGCCAGGAGAAGGTCGGCGCCGCCATCGACAAGGGCCTCGGCCTGTTCGTAATATGCGGTCGCCAGCAGGTCGAAGTTCACGGCCCGATAGCCGGGATTGTTGACGTCCGGCGAGAGCGAGGCGGTGCGATTCGTGGGGCCGATCGAACCGGCGATGAAGGGGCCAGAACTCCCCTCTCCCGCTGGGAGAGGGCGGGCACCATGTACCCATGGTCGGGGTGAGGGCATTTGAGGAGCCGCGGCGGCGCGAAACTCATCGACGGCTTTTCGCGCACAGGCCACGCCAGCGAGATTGATGGTCCGGACCTGATCGACCAGGTCGTAGTCGGCCATGGACACGCGGTTGGCGTTGAAGGTGTTGGTCGAGAGGATGTCCGCCCCGGCCTCCAGGTAGCCGCGGTGGATTCCAATAATCGCCTCGGGCTGGGTAACCGCGAGCAGGTCGTTGCAGCCTTTGAGGTCGCGATGGTGGGCGGCAAACTGCGCGCCGCGATAGTCGGCTTCGCTGAACTTGAACTGCTGGATCATGGTGCCCATGGCGCCGTCGAGGATGGCAATCCGCTGGGCGAGGAGGTTGCGAAGCTGGGAAAATGCGTAGGTAGGAGCGATCTCTTCAATCATTGTGGAGTTTTACACCGTTTTGAGCGGAATTTCCAGTCCGGTGAGGGGAAAATTCGGTCTTGCGCACGGATGAAATGAGTCCTTCGCCTCGCCAGGCGCATTTTTATCATTGCAGTACGCTTAGGGGCGCCGTATAATTTAGCCTACGATGAGGAACGCAAAATCACCACTTGCCCTCGACCGTCTCGTTTCGCCGCTTGGTAATTGCCTTACACCCGAATCGGCGCGGCGACTTCTTGCGCTCAAAGCTGATCGTAAGTTGCAGGCCTATGTCGACGACCTTGCAACCCGTCACGGCGAAGGGAGGCTCTCCCCCGCCGAGGAGGCCGAATATGGCCGATACGTGTCCTTCAGCACTTTTATCGCGATTCTCAAGTCGAAGGCACGCCAACTCCTCGCCGGCGCGGGGGGGTGAATAATGGATGCTGCGCTTCGGAGGGACGGCCAGCATACCGCCGAACCGGGCCTGTTGAAGGCCACGGGAAACGACGATATATTTATAAGCGAGGATCCGTTGGACATTCCTTGGTTGAGAGGTAAATTTATGGTCTTAATTCGCTTTCCTGACGCGCAGTCCCAGACCAAAGCGTTGGGCTACCTTGCGGGGCGTTTTCCCGCCAAGAGTTGGTCGAACGGCGAGACGATGGTGCCGGAATCCGCCCTTGCGCATTTGGCCGTTGAGGGAATCTCTTTTACTGTGCTAGGTCCCGCCAATTATGAGCAAAGAATTCCGGCGATTCGAGATCCTGCTGCCACTGCGGTTCAATGACGGCGAGCCGATGCCCGAGGAGGTAATCGGCATAACCCTAGCCGAGTTGCAAGAACGGTTCGGTGCCGTTTCTTTTGAAAGCCAGACGATCCGCGGCCAGTGGGAACATGGCGGCTAAGTCTACCGGGACGACCTTGTTCGCGTCTTTGTCGATGTCCCCGACACCCCGGAAAGCCGAGAATTCTTCGCGTCGTTCAAGGATCGCGTGAAGTCGCGGTTCAAGCAGATTGATATTTGGATGACGACCTATCGGATCGAAGTGCTGTGAAGCGAATGGCGGAAGAGAACCAAACCCGAGTTGCTGCCCAGTCCGTCCGCTTTTCGGAGGATTCGATGACCGTGTCGTTTGATGACGGACGTGCGTTTTCCGTTCCCTTGGTTTGGTATCCGCGACTGCTCGATGGAAGCGAGGAGGAACGGAGACACTACGAGTTGATCGGGAAGGGCGAAGGCATTCATTGGCCGGAACTCGACGAGGACATTAGCGTCGAGGGGCTCTTGGCCGGCAGACGGTCGGCTGAATCCTTGGCCTCGCTCGCCAGGTGGAAGCAGAGGCGAAAGCTGTAGGGTGGGCCAAGTGAAACGAGTCCCACCGATATGTTCTTGGCGTCAACAATTGGTGGGACTCGTTTCACTCGGCCCACCCTACGTCTCTAGAGCCCATTGCGCGTGGGCAAAAGAACCTTAATCGCAATCACCGTGTCGGCCGCGTCAGGCGCCTTGGCCGGCACCTCGATCACAAGCCCGTTACTCCCGACCGTTGTCGTCAAGGGCTTCTTCTCGCAGTCAGAGAGCAGCCAGGCTTTCTTCACCGGTTTGGTCAGCTTCTCAACCACGAGCTTGCCGTCCTTGGGCCAATCGAAAACGTGAAGGTAAATCGTTTCGCCCTTGGTGGTCGAGCGGCCCCATTGCGGCTTGCCGATCGAGCTGGCAGTGGTCCCGTAGATGCTCTCGCTATTTACTTTCATCCACTGGCCGATGGCCTTGAGCCGCTCGACGCTGGGCCCGGGAATCAGGCCTTCCGATGTCGGACCGACGTTCAAGAGGTAATTGCCGCCCTTGCTGGAGCAATCCACCAGGATGTGTATCAGATCCTTGGCCGACTTCCAGTTATTGTCGTGCTTGTTGTAGCCCCAGTGGTTGTTCATGGTCATGCACGACTCCCAATAGATGCCCGGCCCAAAGCCGTTAGCGGGCACGTTCTGCTCGGGCGTGCCATAGTCGCCCAGCCCCTTGCCCTTGTCCATCCCTTCCATGCCGGCGCGGGCCTTGCCCACGCGGTTGTTGACGATGATGTCGGGCTGCAAGCCGCGGCAATAGGCATAGAGATCGACGCCGCGGTCGTGGGTCCAGGGCTCCTCCCATTCGCCGTCGAACCAAAGGATTCCCAGCGGGCCGTAGTTGGTCACCAGTTCCTTGAGCTGCCGCTTCATGTAGGCCGTGTAGCGGTCCATGTCGGGCTGGCCGGCGGCCTTGTCGTTCCAGGGGCGGCGCTTGCCCCAGTCGGGGTGATGCCAGTCCATGATCGAATGATACAGACAGAACTTGATGCCCGCCTCGCGGCAGGCGACGGAAAGCTCCTTGAGCGGGTCGCGTTGGAACGGCGTCGACTTGATGCACCAGTCGGTCTCTTGGGAGGGGAACATGCCAAAGCCGTCGTGATGCTTGCTGGTGATCACGAGATATTTCACGCCCGCCTCTTTGGCCAGGGCCACCCATTGCTTGGCGTCGAACTTTACGGGGTTGAACTGCTTGGCGAAGTTCTCGTACTGCGAGACCGGCATGTGCGTCTCTTCCATGAACCACTCGCCGTAGTTCGTCTTGCCCTTCCACTCGCCCGCGGGCACCGAGTAGACGCCCCAGTGGATGAACAGCCCGAAGCGGGCCTCGGAGAACCATTTCATCCGGACGGCATGCTGCTCGGGCGTTTCGACGGGGGTGGCGGGTTTTTCAGCGGCAAGGGCGGAAAGAGAAGGCCAAGCGCTGGCCATGGCCAACACGACGGTCAGGCAGTAACGGCGGAATGTCGGGATCACGATGCGGGACTCCTTCGGCAAGTTCCAGGGAAAACGGGGGTGATAGTCGGAAGATCCCATTATAATCGCCGGTTGCGGGCGTGTGCCAGTTGTCGGGTGGGAGCAGCGGGCCTCAGGGTGCGCCGGTTCCCTCTCGGTTCCCAACCACCCGATACGCCCGGATCGTTTGCCGCTTGCCGCGAAGTTGGACTTCGCCCAGCGACTCGCAGACATATCGCTCCCGGGTCTGCTCGTAGGTCGCCTGGCCAATCACGATCTGACCGGGCAGGGCGATCGATGTCTCCAAGCGGCTGGCGATATTCACTGCGTCGCCGATGACCGTGTAGGCCTTGTGCAGCCGCGAGCCGATATCACCGGCAATCACGCGGCCCGAATTGATGCCGACGCGCAACTGCAAGGCGGGCTCCTGCGGACGCATGCGATTCAAATCGTCCAAGGTCCGTTGCATGGCCAGGGCCGTGGTCACCGCCCGTTGGGCGTGGTCGGCCTGCCGCAACGGGGCGCCGAAGACCGCCATCACGGCATCTCCGATATACTTGTCCAAGGTGCCGTCGAGTTGGAAGACGTTGGCCGTCCAACGCTCGAATACCAGGTTCAGCACGCGCACCGCTTCCGCCGCGGTCCAACTCTTGGCCAAGGCGGAAAAGCCGGCGAGGTCGGCAAACAACACGCTGACCTCGTATTCATCGGCCAGCATCTCGTCTTCCTGCCGCGGCGTGAGCTGCATGATCTGCTCGACCACGTGCGGCGAATTGTAGCGGGCCAGGCGGTTGCGCATTGCCCGCTCCCGAGCGACGTCGTTGCGGAGCGACATCTGCGCAATGCCGGCGGCGACCATCAGGCCCAGCACCGTCAAGACTTCCAGATCGCGGCTGCTCAACGGCCCGGCTTCCCGTTGCGAATCGACGTAGATTACACCCGCGACCTGGCCGTCATGATACAGCGGCACGCAGATGGCCGAGCGGATGCCCATCTCATGGATGCTGACCGCGGTGCGAAAACGGGGGTCGTCGTCGGCGCTGGCCACCAGCATCGCCCGCTTGACGCGGACCGCTTCCTGCAAGATGCTCTGGCTGATCTGAAACGGCCGGTGGGATGGCGGACGGGGTACTCGCGCAGCGGGTCGGGGAGCGGGGAGCGGGGAGCGGGGAGCGGTCGGCAGTACTGAGTACTGAGTACTCCGCACTGCGTACTGCGCACTCTTCTTATCGATCTCTAAACCCTCTTCGGCTACCCCCAGTTCTCCGACCCGCTGCGCGGGTGCCCCGCCCGCTCCCTGCTCCCCGCCCGCTCCCCGCTCCAAGCTGAAGCAGCGCGGCTGAATTTCGCCGGAAGCCTGGTCGACCATGCAGACCACGCCCCGGCGTCCCGGCAGATGCTCGGCAATCAGGTTCACGACCTGTTGCAGCATTTCGTCGAGACTTTCGTTGGCCAGCAGGATCTCGCCCGCCGATTTGAAGAGGCTGAGAACCGGCAATTGGACCGCGGGCTGGAAGAGGGCCTGAGCGCGGGCGTCGGCGGCAGCCAATATTTTGCCTGCCGCCTCGGCGTGCAGTTCGATGGCCACCCGTTTTTCCCGGCTGGATTGGCCGAGGGTGTTCGCCAGTTCGTGGAGGTCGATGCTGGCAACGACGCTGGTCGGTCCCGCTTCGTCATCGACCCGCGACCCGCAAGCGGGTGCCCCGGTCGTTTGGGCGCTGGCCGGCGAATTCCGCCAAGCGAAACTCCAGCGCCGTCGGCTCAGCGCAGTCCGGCGCCAGAACGATCCGATCCCCGTGCGCGAGCGTCTGCCTGGCAACCCGCTGGCCGTTCACGGCGATCCCTTTTCGGCTCTGCAGGTCCTGGACGATCCAACTGTCGGCATCGCGAAGGATTTCGGCGTGTTTCCGCGAGAGGTGCGGCGAGTCGAAGGCGACGTCGCATACCATGCTCCGCCCGAGAAGGACGCGGTCCTGGTCGAACTTGCGAACGACGCGGCCTTCGGCGGCCTGAAAGACGAGTTGAAATCCTTGTCCCATAGTTTACCGTTCGACCACTACGAACGCCGCGGTGACCTCGGGCGGAATACGGACCGGCTTGCCGGTGGTGAGATCAACGAAGGCCCGATTCGTCTCGGCCGTGGCCAACAAGGCAGCGTCGCCGTTGCGGACGATCCGGTAGCGCCGCAGCGAAGTCACCTTTTTCATGGTAGCGACCCAGGTCTCGACCACGACGTGGTCACCGGCAAAGGCGGGCACGAGATACTCGATCGCGTGCGAGCGGACAACCCAACCCTGGCCCAACTCGTGATAACGCGAGCCGGGCCAGCCTTGCGCGGCGGAATGCGCCACGGCGGCGGCCTGCAGCCAGGCAATGTAGGCCACGTTGTTGGCATGACCCAAATTGTCGATCTCGTCGGCCTGGACAACGTGCGAATGAAAGAAAACATCGGGCATGGGAAGCACCGCGGTTGCGCAGTTATCGTAGACTCATTGAATGCAATCGCCCACGACAGTTGGCCTGTCGTGGGCGTGTTTGGTTCGACGATTCAGCAGTCGTCGTTCCTTCTTTTTTATGCAGATGAATTACTTATCGGTCTTGCCGCCCTTAGCTTTGCTTTCGGCTTCCGCTTTGGCTTTGGCCTTGCAAGCCGGGCACTGGCAGCCGGCCGGGCACTTGCCCGCCTTGCCGTTCTTTGGAGAACGGGCCCTTGCCGCCCTTCTTGATGTGCTCGGCAGCCTTCTTGGCCAGTTTCTCCGCCACGGTCCAGACATCGTCGGCCGAGGCATCCCAGCGGACGTTAACGGTCTTGCCCTTGACAGTCGCTTTCAGGCCGTCGACGAGTTTCATGACGTTGGCGTCGCCGGAGAACTTCAAGGAAGCAATGGCTTGGACGCCATCCGTGATCGTCTTTAATTGGGCCGCGGCCTCGGGCGACTTCATGACCAGGCTGGCACGATAGAACGACTTGCCGTCGTGCTCGCCCAGGGCGACGCGGAACGATTCGACCTGCTTGAGGACAGCGCATTTCGCCTCCGGCGGGATGGTGGTTGCCCGAACCAGCAAGGTCGTGCCCGGCTTGACGCGGAGGCCCAACTGCGACTTCGCATCGGTGATGCCGGGCGACTTGCCGTCCAGCACGTCGATGGCCGCGGCGACCCCTTCCACGCTGGCCGCGAAGACCAAGACGTCGGGCTTGAAAAACGCTCCGGCCGTGGTGTGGGTTTTCGCACCGTGTTTCGCTGTCCAGGAGTGGATGTCGATCTCGCCATGCTTGGTCACCTTGTGGTCGGCGGCCTTCGCGGCCTTCTCCAGCAAGAGCTTCTGATTGACCGTGGAGAAGACGATGGCCACGGCGTGCGTCTTGTCGCTGTCGAGCCCGTACAAGGTAATGCCGTGAAGGTCTTTGCGGAGATCGACGCCGATCTTGTCGCGAATCATGTCGAAGTGCTTGCCCGAGTCCTTCAACCTGGGGCAAGTTTCAAAGGCCTTCTGGACGACGTGCGAATCGCGGACGGCGTCGACGTTGACGTGTACGACCCACTTGGCGTTGGCCGCGACATTTTTCGAATCCAGCGGGGCGGCCTGCCCGACGGCAGCCAATAGCGCCAGGGCAGCAAAGGTGGAAGCAAACAATTTCATGGAAGACTCCTCATTCTAGGGGTGGTAACATTACACTCTGTGCGGTATGAGTTGGTGCGAAGCGCAGCAACAGGGCGAGATTCACATCAACCTATCCGTTTGCAGTATTTCGCACGACTGCGTGTAGTATACACAAATTTGCCACGGCCAGTTACAGCGATTTTACCGCGTTGTTGGAAAATATGGCAACTTAGAGCCAAACACTACAGTTCCTCCGGAAACAAGGGTATCTATTTCGTTCCACCCTGCAATCCGCCTGCCTTGCGGAGCATTTCCAGCGTGTTCTCGATCTGCTCGTGGACTTCCTGGGTTTGCGAAACGACCAACAGGGGATGATCGGCGACGATGATCTGGGAAATGGCGCCCGTGCCGCCGTTGTCGTTCCAAGTCTTGGTGGCCACCGTGTTGGTGAGCACCTCCTTCAGCGGCTTGAAATCCGCGGCGCCGTCGGGATACGGGCGAACCAGATCCGTCACCGGATAGGCCTTGGTTACCAGGTACTCGTCGCTTTCGGCCTTGGTCGGACTGGTGATGAAGAGCACTTCGTTGTGAATGACGTATTTCAACTGCAACTCGTCCAGGATCAATTTCAGGGCCGAGCGGAGCGATATGCCCTTGAGGTTCCTGGTCACCGGCTTGGATTCATCGACACCCATTTCCTTGAGTGCGGGTGTGTCGAGTTGGATCTCGATATGGTGCAGGTCCTTCAGGTAGTCGATGACGTTCTTCAAGGGCGTCTCGACGAACTCGATCTGAGTCGGCGAACGAAGCACGTCGCGGATCCGCTGTTCGGCCGCTTCGTCGTCGCGACCGGAAGGCACGCTCGGCGAGTTCGAATGCTGGGTGACGGCGGGACGCTTGCCCGCATTGGCGTCGGCCGCGGCGTTCTTTGGCTTTGGCGGCGCGGCCTGACCGACGACGGTCAATACCGCCAGGGCGACAAAGACTGAAGCAAACCGTTTCATGAAAAACTCCTTGTTCAAAGGTGGTGAAATTCGTAGGGTGGGACAAGATCGCGTAGCGATGCCGGCCCACCGTTATCGGTTGAAAAGCACATTTTGGTGGGCCGGCGCTCGCTACGCGATCTTGTCCCACCCTACGTTTATCATCAGAAGAACCCGCCGCCCATGCCACCCATCGCGCCCTGGCCTTGGCCGGCGTCCTGGCGCTGCTTGAGGTGCAGGACTTTCGCCTTCTGATTGGCGGCGTTGGAACTCTTCAGGCCTCCCAGCAAATCGGCGTCGCCCTGGGGACCCACCACGGGAATGACGCTGATGACAAACGGCGTCTGGTTGCCGCCCATCATGCCGCCCATGCCGCCACCCATTCCACCCATGCCGCCGCCAACGGGCCGCGCCGGCTGCCAGCGGTGCAAGGCGCCGTGTGGGGTCGGGGCGGGCAGGTCGCTGCCGGGAAGATCTTCGGCGGCGCCGTGCTGCGCGGCGGTCTTCAGTCCGCCGGCCTTGCGAAGCATCTCCAGCGTGTCCTCGATCTGCTCGTGAACTTCCTGGGTCTGCGAGAGGACGATCATGGCACGATTGCCCACGATCATGTCGGAAAGGGTGCCGGTGCCGCCGTTATCCACCCAGGTCTTGGTCGCCACTGTGTTGGTGAGCAAGTCCTTCAACGTCTGAAAGTCCACGGCGCCGTTAGAATCCGGACTGAGCAGATCCGCGACGGGATAGGCCTTCGTTGTCATGTACTCGTCGCTTTCGGCCTTGGTGGGACTGGTGATTAAGAGGATTTCGTTGTGAATAACGTATTTCAACTGCAGTTCGTCCAGCATCAATTTCAGGGCGGAGCGGAGCGAAATGCCCTTGAGGTTCTTGGTCACGGGCGTCGATTCGTCGACGCCTGCCTCCTTGAGCGCGGCCGAGTCGAGCTGGATTGCGATATGGTGCAAGTCCTGCAAGTAGTCGACAACGTCCTTCAGCGGCGTCTCGACGAATTCGAACTGCGTCGGTGATTTGAGCGCCGCACGGATCTTCCGTTCGGCCAGGCTCTCGTCACCGGCAAGCTGGGTCGGCGAGTTGGGACCCGGCGGAGGCAACGGGCGGTCCGGCAGCGGCGCCACAGGCGCCGGAGCGGGCCGCGGCAAGCGCGTGGTCCCCTTGCGAATTTCCTGGGTTTGCGAGACGGCAAGATCGAGATTGGTGGGAAATTCGGATAGTTTGCCTGTGCCACCGTTGTCCACCCAAGTCTTCGATGCCAGGTTGAAAGGCCCCGTCGGATCGTCTTCCGGCCGAGCGGTGGCGGCAACCGCCCCGCGGGTGTCGTTGGCCGGCGGCGAGGTGGCAAAGTAGGCATAACGCCCGCTGCCGGCCTGGGCTACGATCGTCGCCGCGGTTGCCGGGCAATTGCCCACGAACACCCCGCGGAAGTCCGTCGTGCCGGTCACGTTGACTACTCCGGGCATCGCCCGCGGCATGAGCTTGACCTGCACGTCGCTCAGGTACTTGCCGGTCGTGGCATCCTTGACGAAGACGCGGACCTGCCCGGTGGCCGGATCGGACCGCGACTCGATCTCCAAGGGGCTGATCAGCACCAGCCCGCTGGCGTAAAGGTCCTCGCCGCGGCAAACGACCAGGTACGCCCCTTCTTTCTTCAGCGGCAAGGCCAGTTTCTGCACGTGATCGCAGTAATCCTTGCCGTCGCGGAGTGCGACCGAGGCCTCGTTGAGCGGCCGGATGCCGGCCAAGTTGACCTGTGACAGATCGCCCAGGGCCTGGCCCGCCTCGCAGAACTTCATCAGGTCGACGCGATAGACCTTCACGTCGCACTCTGCGATATTGCGGTAGCTCAATTCGACCTCCGCCCCCTTGCCCGGCGCCAGCGCAGCGCCCGGCTTCAGCGTCGTGCAGTCCGGCAGCGCGATCTGCTTGCGGAGGAAATAGCTGACCGACGATTTGGCGTCGGGGATGCGGTCCTCGACGCGACGGTACTCGCGGATGGCGTCGCCCCGCTGGCCGAGGCTCTGATAGATCTGTCCGAGGATGTAGATCGCCCGGTACTTGTTGGCGCGATCGACCATGCGGCCCGACTGCTTGTCGAGATGCTGGGCCTGGGCCACCTTGCGGCACATCTCGATCGCCGCGGCGTGCTTGCCCGTGGCGAAGTCGCAGTAGGCCAGAATGTACCAATAGGAATCCAGCAGGTCGCTCTTCGGATAGCGGCGGGCGTAAGCGGTCACGGCCTGGGCCGCATCGGCATAGCGCTTGAGATCGAGTTGTGCGTTGGCCGCGGCGAAAGCGGCCTGGTCGGCGGCCGGATCGGCCGGATAACCGGTGAGGAAGGCCTCAAGCTTCTGCCACGCGCGACCGATGCAGCGCCTCGCGATCGAGCTTCGGCTGGCCGGCAGGTTCGCGTCTCCCGGAGGGAGACGGGAGCGTTGGAACCTCCGCGGCCTTGGCATAGACCCGCTGGGCCAACTCCATTTCGGCCTCGGCCAGGTAGGGTTCGGGCGGATAGTCGCCGAGCAGGCGGTTCATAAAGCTCACGCTGCGGAGGAACTCGCCCTGGGTGTCGAGGAAGCCAGCCACGCCGCTCTCGCGAGTGAAATTGCCCTCGACCGCCGCGCGGCAGGCCATGTAGCTCCGCTCGAGCTCGCCGATCTCGCGGTAGGCCGCGGCGGCGGTCAGCAGTTGATCGAGCGTTACGGGCTCGCCGGGCCACTTCTCCTTGATGACTTCGCAGTACTGCACGAGCTTTGCCGGGGCCGCGCGGCCCATGCCCAGTTCCATGAGCGCGAAGATCGTCTGCTTGTAGGCGGCGTCCGAGAGGCCGAAGCCCGGTTGACCGTGCCAGGACTCCAAGAGTTCCGTGTAGTAGCGGGTCGCCGCAGCGATGTCACCCTTGCGTTTGGCGATCGTGCCAAGGGCCAGCAGCTCGTCAGGCGAGAGGCGATAAGGATCGGCGCTCCGCGCCTTGCGGCAGAACAACCAGCGATTTTGGCTTGGCGACGGCCAACGGCGGCGTCTCGGCCGGCGCGGCGGAGGACGGTCGGGCTGATGAGATTCGAGCTGGGGAAAACGCCCTCCAACTCGTAGCGGATCGTCGAGTTCGGTGTCCGATGGTTGAGATAGAAGATGATCCGCCCAGGCAGGATTTCGGCACGATCGAAAGGGCCGTCCAACGACGACTCTACGACCGTCGTCCCGCTGGGCAGCGGTTCGACGATCATCAATTCTCGACCGCCGGCAGCACCCAGCCCCGGCGCGTTGGCAGCCGCCTGTTCCCTATTCTTGCAGTACACGGTCAATTCCACGAAACCGCGGCGGGCGGCGGGAAGCCCCGTCAGGCGATTGCTGAAGGTTGCGCGGTAAATATCGCCGCTCAACGCGCTGAAGCCGCGGGCGATCTCCTGCTCCTCGACCTCCATCAGCGGCGGCTCGTAAGACCGCTCGATATGCCAGGCGGGCGACGAGCCGGCGACGTTTTCCGCCGGATCGACGCCCCCCAGTGTGCAGCGATAGGCCAGCCGCGCGGGACCGCTGGGATGCAGCTCGATCCGCTGCTTTCCCTTGACGAGCATGGCCAGGGGCACGTCGACCGTTTGTGTCGGCCCTTGCGGATCGAGATCGAGCGTCTTCAGCGGCTTGCCGTTGACGGCGATCGTCAAGCGGGACGGCCCTGCCGCCGGTCGCTCTTTCGCCAGCCACGTGGTCGTGGCCAGAACGGCCGGGCCTGTCACTTGTTCCGGCGTCCAGCGAGGCCCGGCACGTTGGCTCAAAATCGTTTCGATCAGAGCCTTGGCCTGCGGCGACGCCGGGTCGAAGCCCAGCAAGGCCAGGGCCGTTAACGCCTGGGCTTCGATGTCGCCTTCCTTGGCTTCCGGCTCGGCTGTAGGGTGGGACAAGCGCAGCGCCGGCCCACCAGGGGTTGTAGAGTGGGCTTTAGCCTGCCAGTCCGGCTGGTCCTTCAAGACGTCAGCCGCGGTTTCCTTGCGGTCCATTTGCACGAGCGCCAGGGCCAGATAGGCCCGTGCCAGCGGGGAAAGCAACTTGCGATCGCGCAACAGATGATTGGCCAGGGCGAAGTCGCCCTGACCGCTGATCGCCAAGGCATGCAACACGATGGCCTTGGCCTCCAGGTCGCTTTCCTGGTCGCTACCGGTGCTGCCGCGGAGCCGCCCGAGGGCCGCATCGAGAACATCCTTCGGCACGTCGAACCCGGCCTTGTCGGCAAGCACCAGCGACCAATAGGCCAAGCCACAGGTCTCGACCGTGCATTGCCGGCCGTTGATCGACCAGATGCCCTCATGCTGCGTGGCAATCAGCAGGCTCAGCGTCGTGCGGATCTGTTCGTCGAGCCTATGTCGCTCGGGGCTGTTGGCCGGATAGAGCTCCGCTAAAGCCAGGGCAGCCATCAAATCGCTGGCTGCGGGAATGCCTTCCGTTCCGATCGTTGCATCATCGCTGTAGGGAACGCCTTCCGTGGCGTTCTTTATGAAAAGTATTTGTCCCGGCGCCGGAACGCCACGACTCGCAAGCGGGTGCCCCGCATTCTCTGCAGGAGCCGGCGCGAACAGATCCAACAGGCTCCGTTGGATATTCGGACTGACGGCGATTTGCAGCGTCGGCGTGGTCCAGTGGGGCCGCGACGGCGCAATCGCGACCGTCGCATCGCCGCCGGCCACGCCCGCGACCGTTACGCGACATGGCCGGCCGTAGGGCAAAACCGGCACACTGCGGCGGCAAACGTTGCTTTGCCTGCCGGCCTTTGCCGAAACGGTAAAGACGGCCTCTGACCGCAACGGCAAGTATCCGCTTTCCTGGGCCGGCCGCTGCAGTTGACGAATGGTTGTCTTGAAGCTCGTTTCCAGCCGACCACGAGACTTCACTTCGAGAATCTTCTTGTCGTTCCACTCGACACCGTCGACTTTCACGCTCAGCGCCACTTCCAGCGTCCCTTTGTCGAGGAGCTGGTTTTGCACGACGACGGGCAGTTCCACTTCATCGCCGTCGGTGAAGGCCGGCGGAAGATGAATCACGGCCGACAGATCCTTCTTCAGCACGAGGTTCTGTGATACCTGGCCCGCGAGCGTTTCGGGTGTGATCGCCTTGGCCACGAGCGTCAGATTCGTCACATCGTCCGGCAGCGTGAGCGAGATCGTCGCGCGACCGTCGGCGCCGGTCTTGATGGCCGGATTCCAATAGCCGGACCACGTTGGCGGCGCAAACCGTGCGACCGTCGACTCGGGTGCGGACTGCAGTTTCTGGGGGTGGGGTGCTGCCGGCGCTACAGCCTGCGTCGCGCCGACTCGTCGCCAAACGGATTGTCGGCAGATGAGGCTGATGGGACTGCTGCTGCCGGCGCAGCCGGAGTGTCGCCAAAAGGATTGTCGTCCGCCGCTTGCGGCTTCGCGACCGGAATTCCCTGCTGCGAGGCGATGTGCGCCGGCACGACCGGTACGTCTTCCTCCGGCTCGGCCGTGCCAATCACGCGATTGGCCGGCTGATAATGGAACTGGATGCTGGAGGTTGCCTGGAATTGCGTCGCGCGACCATGGTTGCGAAAGAAAGTTGTCAGCGACCCGCTGACCAGTTCCCCGACCTCTCCCCGATCTGCGGGCAGCATGGCTAGACTGACTTCGGCGGTTACCGGCTTGCCTTGGGCGTCGCAGGTCGTGACGGTCACGTCAACCGGCTCGCCCGGCCGCGGCGCGGCGACCGCATCGCCATGACGGTGGCACTCGATCTTCACCTGCAGGCTGGGATCGACGTGAAAGGCGCAGGCGGCCTCGTGCAGGCGTGTTTCACGACTGTAGGGAACGCCCTCTGTGGCGTTCCTTGAAGAAGGCGAATGCGTTTCATTCGGAACGCGCTGACCCACATGCGCGTGCCCCGTATCGGCTACGGCGGGAACGCCGCGGAGGGCGTTCCCTACAGGGAGGCGATCCGCCATGACGCTCACCGTGAGCGTGAAGCCCGGGGCCATTGCCGCGGTCACCGGGATCTGCAAGCGATTCGTACCGGTCGCAAGCGCGATCTGCCTCTGCTCAATGAGCCGATCACTGTGGCAAGTGACCACGGCCAGCGCGGGCTGTCCGCGCCAAACGATCTGTGCCTCGGCGCGGTCGCCGGCCTTGAGTTGCCTGCGATCGACCAACAGAAGTAACCGCTGCGGATCGTCGTCGCCGGAGACGCTCAGATTCAACTCGCGGGAGATGGTGTCGCCGAAGCGATCGGCGCCCGTCGCGCGAACGAGGTATGTGCCGCCCTTAGTCAGCTTGAGGGTTTGGCGGGCGGTTCCGTCGGCTGCCGTGGCGAGGGGATGCTCCGCGACCAATTCCTCACGGGTGGTCTCGCCGACTTGGTCTTGCCGAAAAACCTTGAGCGTCAGTTTTTCCGCGCTTGGCCGATGCGCGGCGTCGGTCGTCGTTACGCGGATGTCGAACGTCTCGTCCGCCAGAAACACCTGCCGGGTCGTTTTCAGCCCGATCGAGAAGCCGCGGGTGGCAATGGTAATCCCGCGCTGCACGGAGAGCGATCTCGACGGGACGGCCGCCTCGAATCGCGCGTCGCCATAGGACTCCAATTCGTCCGTGGGGATTGAAAAATGGACCTCGCCGCGGGCGTCGGTCATGGCGGTGGTCGCCGCCGCGGTCGTCACATTGCGCAGGCGGTAGCTCACCTTTACGCCGGCCAAGGAACGGTCCTGAGGCAGCACGGCGCGAAGCGTCCCTTCAATCGTCTCGCCGCGATAGTAGACCGACTTGGGTAGGTCGAGGACCAGGTGCAACGTCTCTTCCTCCGGCCGGGCAATCTGGAAAGCGACAGCCTGGCGATGCCCGGCTTGATCGTGTACGAGAACTTTATAAGTCCCGTCCGGCATTTCCGCGGGCAAAAGAAAATCCCACGTAAACGTGCCCACCGGCGATAGCGTCGCCTCCCGGCGCCTCAGACGCGCGGTCGGCGCCGCCCAGGACTTCGAGAGTCAGCTTCTTGCCCGGCTCGATCACGAAGCGGTCGCCGTCGGCATGCCGGGCACAGCCGCGAACGTGGGCCGTTTCACCAGCGAAATAGACGCCGCGATCGGTATCGACGAAGATCCTGTCGGCCAGTTCGTGCATGACCGACTCGCCTTCCAGCCGCAGCGCGGTCGAGGCCACGTGCCCGCCCTCGGCGGCGGCAAAAACCCGCAGGCATTGGACGTCTCTCAATTCCGGGTAGTGCTGGCGGAAGAAGCCGTCGTTGCCCGTCTTCCCCTCGGCAAAGACGCTGCGGCCGTCGGAAAGCAGCAGGCGCACTCCGGGCCACGGCTTGCCGGTCCCCACGTTTTCGGCGAAGATCAGCACTTCGTCACGCGAACTCTTCGCGAAAATCTCCAGATCGCTCTGGATCAACAAGGTGGTGGTCTCCAGCGTTCGGCTGCTGACCGTCACCGCTGCCACGCCCGCCTTCAGGCCATCGGGCAGCGCCAGGGGAATCGAGCTTGTCAGCGGTTTGTATTTGGCATAATCGGGCACCGCGAATTCCAGCGTCGTGTCGGGATCGATCAGCGAGACGTCCAGCCGCTGGATGCCGGCGATGGAATGCATCTTGCGAAAATAGGTTTCCAGGTCGATCTTGTAGACGCGGACCTTGACCGCCGGCACGTTGCGCGTGGCCAGCTTCAGTTGCGGCGTTTCGCGGGAACGAAATGTCCGCTCGGTCGTAACCTGCATGCTCTTCGCTGGGATCGCGGCCAATGCCGCCCCGGCCTCGGCGGCATCATGGCCCGTGACCAGGCGATAATGCTCGCGGGCTTCGTCATAGCGGTTGAGGTGTTCTTCCAGCGTGCGGGCGATCATGAATTGGGCGTGCGAGGCCTCTTCGCAGCGTGGATACTTGGTCACGAGCCGCTGCCAAGCGGCGATGGCCGCCTCCCACTTCTTCTGCCGCTGGTGGATCTGCCCGTAAATAAAGAGGATGCCCGGGTTGCGGGCGTCCAGCGGATAGCGGTCCATGAACGCGGCCAGCAGCTTGGCGGCTGCCTCGTCGCCCGCTTGGAACTTCTCGTGGCCGACAAGATACTCGGTGTCGATGATCGATTGCTGCACGGCGCTTCCAGCCTTCATGGGCGGTATGGCGGGTGAGATATTCGTGCCACACGGCGAGGGATTCCGCGTATTTCTTTTGCCCGTGATAGACCTGACCCAGCGACATACGAGCCTGGGGCACTTCCTTGCAATCTTTCCAGCGCGGGTCTTGCAGGAACTGTTGGAGCGTGGCCACGGCCTCGTCGTGATGGGCCAGGTGGAGTTGACTCTGCGCGATTCGCAGATGGGCGGTCCCGGCCAGTTCGTGCGTGGGAAAGCGGTTGATGAAATCCTTGAGCGCCGCGACGCCCCGCCGCAGGTCTTCGTCGTTGGCCGGTTGCGGACAGCGCCACGTCTCGGCGAGATGGAAAGCCGCCTCGGCTGGCCAATCATGCTTGACATTTTCTAGTTCTAGGGGCTCGCGATAGCGCACAATGCGGGAAAAATAAAGGAAATGGCTAGCAATGTCCTTGGCGGGCGACGGCTGTAAAGTAGCAGGCACACTCCGTGTGCCGTCCGCCTTCGTGGTGAGCACCACGGTCGGCGCCGTCTTCAACAATTCCCTCCAGGCCTTGCGGGCTTCCGGCAGCTTGCCGGCGGCCAACAGGCATTCGCCCATCCGGTAGCGGGCTTCCATCAGCTCGTGGGTCGTCGGAATGGTCCGCGAGGAACTTTTGATATGCCTTGGCCGCCTCTGCCGGAACGCCAAGTTTCTGCAAACAGTAACCGATGCGGAACTCGGCTTCCGCACGTTGCTGGGCGGCCAGTCCCGTATCCAGGGCGAGGGCATAGAACTCCCGCGCGCTCTTGTAGTCGGGCTGTTGGTCCGCGCGGTGAGGTTGGAACCGGGCGTCGGCAAACTCCAGGTAGACGGCCGCTGATTGCTGCCGTCGCGCGGCGGAAAGCAGATACTTGCCTTCTTGTTCGTAGATCGCCTGTGCGCCGCGGAAGTCGCCCTTGGCAAGCATGGCCTGGGCCTTGGCGAAACGGGCGCGGCGCAACCACGTGCTTTGGGGAAAATCCTTCTCGAACTTCTCCAGCGCGGCGATTGCCTGGTCATGTTGCTTTTCCAGATGAAGCGACCACGCCCGCAGATAGGCTAGGTAATCGCCGGGCGCGTCCTTGGCCTTGGCGGCTTCGTCGATGGCCTTGCGGGCGTCGGCGAAATTGCGATCTTGCATCGCCTGCCGCACGGCCGGCGGCAGCAACGGCACGTCACCGGGATCCTGGACCGGCGGAACCTCCGCGGCGGCCAAGGGGTGGAAGGAACGGGCCAGAAGGCCCAAGAAAAGACCGACACTCAGGCAGAACCTGCTCATGGCGACACTCCTCTTCGGTTGTTCGGCCGTAGGACAGGGCTTGTTCCTGGCCCGGTGTTCCACGGCCTTGGTTTGGCCCGCATGGCAGGGCCGTTTGCCTCTGTTCCTCGGCCAGAAGGGCCAAAGAGCCCGGAAGATTCCGGGGGTGCCATGCGCTTGCTAGGATACACTAAGGCGGGGCAAAAGTAAACTGGCAGCGGTTTCATAACGCGACACACACTACACTGATGGGGGATTCTTGCCCGTATTTGCCCAAAGGAAATTGTTTTCGCGTTTTTCGCCCATTTTATACCGTGAATAGTGGAACGCTCTCGTACCATCGGACTGGTATCGCTGGTTATCACTTTCCAAAAATCGCCCGGAAAAACGTGGGTTTCCACTCTTAAGGGTAGGACGTGTCTGCAAGGCGGAAGGAGGGCAAGGATCGGCATGAAATCGGCTCGCTTGGGCAAAACGGATGGAGGTGGCGGCGGTGAGGAACAATTGTTGACAAGAACATGGCCCGTGAGTACACGGACGACAAGAAAAGGGAATCCATTTTTCCACCATCTTTCTGTCGTACATCTTCCTGTCATTCGTCTCTTTTCCCTTTGCTCGTCGATTGGTTGCTATATATATCCGTTAAGTATCTTAATTATCCATAACTAAGAACGCGTGTCAAGTGGCGGAAACGATAATTTTCCGCGACACGCCGCGCTGCGGCCAGCGAGTTTGCCCTAAGTCTTTTCCCGGCATGGGCTTCCAGCACGGGAAAAAAATCGCAAATCGCCCGGATTTCTTCCAAGAATGGGGCGCCGCTGAAAATGACTGCACGCAGAGGAGCGGAAAAGGCGACGAAACCTTCTGGCTCGCAAGCACTTGAGGATTCCGTCGCGGCATGGAGCGGAAGAGGATCGCCGTAACCGGATAGGTGAGTCCAGAGCAGGCCGTCGTTCCTCCGGCCAACCCGGGGCTTTCGGACAGAATCCCCTTGGGATTCGATGCGTAAATCATGTACCATTTATCAACCAGTTCATCCCCAACGGGGATATGCCCGGAAGCCCAGGGTTGGTGCGAGGTACGAGCACCTACCCTGGGAAACCGTATTCGTCAACATTCAACCCCAACGGGGTTGTGTTCCATTGCTGGAACCAGCGAAAATGAAATTGGAGGGAGGGCACAAACCCATGAGAACCACGGACAAACCGCTGAGAACCCTACTGAACCTAGCGATCCTAACCGCACTTTCCGCCCCGGGCGGCGCCCAGGCGCAGGAAACCGTTATCCAAATTCGGGCCGATAACGTGCTTCATCCGGTCTCGCGGTACCTCACCGGCGCGTGCATCGAGGACGTGAACCATGAAATCTACGGCGGCATTTATAGCCAGATGATTTTCGGCGAGAGCTTCCAGGAACCGCCGCTGGCCATCGCTGGGCCGGAGATCAGCCGTCTGTGGCGGGCGGTCCGCCGCGGTACGGCCACGGGCCGCTTTGCGATCGTCTCGAAACAGCCGTTTACCGGCGGGCAATCGCAGGCCATGAGCTTCGATTCCGGCGCGGGCCAGTGGGGTATCGAGAACCAGGGCCTCAACCGCTGGGGGATGAATTTCGTCGCCGGCAAGCCTTATGAAGGCTGCGTGTGGGTCCGCGCGGAGAAACCGGCCACGCTCTTTGCGGCGCTGGAAAGCCGCGACGGCTCGCAGGTCTACGCCGAGGCCCCGTTGGCCATCGCGGACAAGGATTGGCGGCGGGTGGAATTCACGCTCACGCCCCGCGCCGCCGACCGTGCCGGCCGCTTCGCGCTCGTGTTGAAGCAGCCCGGCTCGGTAACGCTCGGCCATGCGTTCCTCCAGCCCGGCGCGTGGGGCCGATTCAAGGGGCTGCCGGTCCGGCGCGATGTGGCCGCGGGGCTGATCGACCAGGGCATCACCGTGCTCCGCTACGGCGGCTCGATGGTCAACCACGGCGAATACAGGTGGAAAAAGATGATCGGCCCGCGCGACCGGCGTCCGCCCTGCTCGGGCACCTGGTATCGCTATTCCTCCAACGGCTGGGGCATTGCGGACTTCATGGCCTTCTGCGAGGCGGCGGGCTTCGAGTATGTCCCCGCCTTCAACATGGGCGAGACGCCGCAGGACATGGCCGACTTCATCGAATACGCCAAGGGGCCGGCCGACAGCCCGTGGGGCCGGAACGCGCGGGCGACGGGCATCCCGCGCCCTATAAGTTGAAGTACATGGAACTCGGCAACGAGGAACGGGTGGACGAGAAATACGCCGCCCGGTTCGAGGCCTTGGCCGAGGCAATCTGGGCGCGGGACCCGGAGATCATCCTCGTCGTGGGCGACTTCTGCTATGGCAAACGCATTCAGGATCCCGGTGAACTTCAGCGGCGCCGCCTCCGGCATCACGAGCCTCGCCGGGCAGCGGCGGATTCTGCAACTCGCCAGGCGGCACGGCCGCGAGGTATGGTTCGACGTACACGTGGACACGGACCACCCCGTGACGTTCAATTCCTCGCTGGACGGAATGTTCTCCTTCGCCGACGCCCTGGACAAGGTTGCGGGCGGCGCCAGACACAAGGTGGTGGTCTTCGAGTTCAACGCCGGCAACCACGCGCAGAAGCGTGCCTTGGCCAATGCGCTGGCCCTGAACGCCATCGAGCGCGACGGCCGCCTGCCAATTGTTACCTCCGCCAACGGCCTCCAGCCAGACGGCCAGAACGACAACGGCTGGAACCAGGGCCTGCTATTCCTCAACTTTTCGCAGGTCTGGCTTCAACCGCCCGGCTACGTGACGCTGATGCTCTCCTGCAACTACCTGCCGCAACTGGTCAAGTGCCAGGTGACCGGTGCGGAAGATAATCTGGATGCGAACGCCAAACGCAGCGAAGACGGCAAGACGCTGGTCCTGCAGGTCGTGAATGCAAGTGCGAAGGCCGTGGCGGCACGGATCCAATTGGGCGGATTCGCTCCCGGCAAGCCGGTGGCGGAGGTGTCGGAGTTGTCGGGGCCACTTGAGGCCGTCAACACGGCCGACAAGCCACGGGCCATCATCCCCCGGCAAAGTCCCTGGAAACACGGGATCGAGGACGGGAACACGAACTACACCTTCCCGGCCTATTCTCTCACCGTGGTGCGTTTCGAGTAGCGACTCTTGCAATCGGGCCCGTGGGCATGTTAGGATTTGACTAAAGATCGGCAAATCAATAACTGTCGCCTTTCCCTCCGCGAAAGTGGCATTCTTTCGCGGAGCGAAAGGCGACTATGCAACAGTTATTGATCCACCAATCCTAACGTTTGCCCAACCCATCCACCAAACGGAGATTTCCTATGAAGAAGACTACCTGCAAGCGTCGTGAGTTCCTGGGCGTGGCAACGGCCGCCATGGCGGCGGTGACCATCGTGCCGCGGCGGGCCATAGCCAAGAGCGGCGAGACGCCGCCCAGCGAGAAGTTGAACATCGCCGGCATTGGCGTTGGCTCGATGGGCCGGGGCGACGTCGGCGCGGTGGCGGGAGGCAACAACATCGTCGCCCTCTGCGACGTGGATTGGGACTACGCCGGGGGAACGTTTAAGGACCATCCCAAGGCCGAGCGGTTCCGCGACTTCCGCAAGATGTTCGACAAGATGGCCAAACAGATCGACGCCGTGGTGGTTGCCACGCCCGACCATAACCACGCGGTGGCGGCCATCGCGGCCATGCAGCATGGCAAGCACGTCTATTGCGAGAAGCCGCTGGCCCACTCGGTTGCCGAATGCCGCGCCATGGCCAAGGCCGCCAAGGAGCATAACGTCGTCACGCAAATGGGCAATCAGGGCCACTCCTTCGAGTCCTGCCGCTTGCTGGTGGAGTGGATCCTCGACGGCGCCATCGGCAACGTGCATACCATCCATTGCGGTTGCAGCGCGGTGAACTCGGGCATCGACCGCCTGGGCGATCTGAAGAAGGAGTGGAAGGTCCCCGCGTCGCTCGACTGGGACCTGTGGCTCGGCCCGACCCGGCAGCGGCCCTATTGCCCGGCGTTCCTCCCTTACGTCTGGCGGGGATGGGTCCCCTTTGGCAACGGCACGATCGGCGACTGGGTCTGCCACGTCGTCGATCCGGTCTTCTGGGCCCTCGATCTCGGCGCGCCGCAGAGCATCGTTTCCGAAACGCCGGGCTACGACATCAAGACCCAGGGTCTGGCCTTTCCCAAGGGCGAGAAGATCACCTACGAGTTCGCCGCCAAGAGCGGGGTGCCCGGGATTCCGAACCGCGGGCCGATCACGCTGCACTGGTACAGCGGCACGGTACACATTCCGCGGCCTGCCGACCTGGAGCCCGGCCGCAAAGCGGTCGAGACCGGCGCGGTCGTGCTGGGTGACAAGGGCACGATCACCTACGGCTCGCACGGGGCCGGCGACGTGCGGATCATCCCCGAGGCCAAGATGCAGGCCTACAAGCGGCCGCCCAAGAGCATCCCCCGCGCCAAGGAGCACCACCAGGACTGGCTGGATGCGATCCGCACGGGCCGGAAGGCCGGCTCCGATTTCTTCGCGTACGGCGCGCCCCTTACCGAGATCGGCATGCTGGGCGTGATCGCCGGCCGCTTCGCCGGCACGAACTCCAGTGGGACAGCGAGAACATGAAGTTCAGCAACTGCCCGGAGGCCAACGCGCTCGTAACACCGGAGTATCGGCCGGGGTGGAGCATGTAACGCTCAGAACACGTAGCGGTTGACGATGTTCTCCAGCAGTTCCTGGCGGCCGCTGGTGTTGGGCGTGACGTCGCCCTTGGCGAGCATGTACTTCTCCAACGAGGCGAAGTTGTGTTTGCCGGCCTCGATCTCGGCGCCGACGCCCGAATCCCACGAGGAGTAACGCTGCTTGAGCAGGCCGTCGATCTCGCCTTCGGCGCGGATCGCCGCGGCAATTTTCAGGCCCTTGGCAAAGGCGTCCATCCCACCGATGTGGGCATGGAACAGATCGACCGGCTCGAAACTCTCGCGCCGCACCTTGGCGTCGAAATTGAGCCCGCCGGTGGTGAACCCGCCGTACTTCAAGAGGACGAGCATCATCTTCGTCGTCAGGTAAACGTCCGTGGGGAACTGGTCCGTGTCCCAGCCGAGGAGCAGGTCGCCGGTGTTGGCGTCGACGGAGCCGAGGAAACCCTGCGCGCCGGCGTAGTCCATCTCGTGCTCGACGGAATGCCCGGCCAGCGTGGCATGGTTCGTCTCGATATTCATTTTCACGTGGTCGGCCAGGCCATAGGCGCGGAGGAAATTGATGCAGGCGGCCGCGTCGTAGTCGTACTGGTGCTTGGTCGGCTCCTTGGGCTTGGGCTCGAAGTAGAACTGCCCCGTGAAGCCGATCTGCTTGGCGTAGTCGACGGCCATGTGCATGAACTTGGCGAGGTGCTCGAACTCGCGTTTCATGTCGGTGTTCCAGAGGGTCTGGTAGCCTTCGCGACCGCCCCAGAACGTGTATCCTTGGCCGCCCAGTTCTTTGGTCACCTCGAGGGCCTTTTTCACCTGGGCCGAGGCGTAGGCGAAGGAGTCGGCATTGGGGCTCGTGGCCGCCCCGTGAACATAACGGGGATTGCTGAAGAGATTGGCCGTGCCCCACAGCAGCTTGATGCCGGTCCGCGCGATCTCTTCCTTGATGACCTTGACCACGGCGTCGAGGTTCTTGTTGGTTTCGGCCAGCGAAGCGCCCTCGGGGGCGACGTCGCGATCGTGGAAGCAGAAGAAGGGCGTGGTCAGCTTCTCCATGAACTCGAAGGCCACGCGGACCCGTTTCTGGGCCATGTCGACGTTGTCCACGCCGGTTTCCCAGGGACGAAGCATCGTGCCCGGGCCGAAGGGGTCCGCGCCGGTGCCGCGCATCGTGTGCCAGTAGGCCACGCTGAAGCGGAGATGGTCCTTCATGGTCTTGCCGGCCACGACTTCCGCTTCGTTGTAGTGGCGGAAAGCGAGGGCCTTCTTCGATTGCGGGCCTTCGTATCGGATTTTTTGGATGTCAGGGAATGCGGTCATGATGGGTTCCTAGGTTGAAGTTGTTGGTTGATTTTGGTCTCGCCGGGTGGGCTCATTGCGTCCCCGGCAAGGTTCCGAGGTAGTTGCCGTAACCGACCACGATCGTGGAAGCTACCAGCACCGCCAAGCCGAGCGTTACCAGGGCAATCGTACGTCGGCTGGAGCCTTTCCACTCGCGGAGGGCAATCCCCCACAGGGTGCTGAAAATGATGATGCTGGCCATGTGCAAAGTCCAACTGGAAAACTTGTATTTTCCCATCTGAGACTCACCCATGGTATAGAAGAAGAATTGCATGTACCAGGTTGTGCCGGCCACGGCGCAGAAGAAATAGTTCGACAACATGGGGACCCGGGCGGGTTCCGGCTTCGCACGCGGAATATGTTCGACGACTTCTTCGCTTGGCGCATCGATGGCCGTTTCAATAATGGTCTCCTCGTCGCGGTTGGGCCCGCCGTTGCGGACCGTGCCACTAACGTACTGATAGGCCGTCTTGTTCTTGATGTTCAGCAATACGCACCAGATGAAGTTGGCCGTGAAGCCGCCCAGCAGTACGACAACCAGCACCGGCAGCCCTTGCCACAAGGCAGGCGTTGCATGCTGAGTAGTGATGAGCTTGATCGGCTCGCCGGCATCCAGACCATACGACATCGACGCGCTCATCACGCCGGAAAATGTGGCCACGAGGATGCCCTTCTTGAAGTCAAACTCCTTGATCGACGATTTCTTCTGCTCGTCGGACATTTCCCTTTCCTTCGACATGCCGGCCAGGCCGGCCACGGCAATCCCCGCCAGACAAACCCCAACGCCCGCCAGAATGATCAGCCCGGACTGCGTGCCCAGCACCTTGGTCGCAAACTCGCGGTGGAAGATCGGCGGCATCAGCGTTCCGAAAGCCGCACAGTATCCCAAGGCCACGGCCATTCCCAACGACATGCCCAAGTAGCGCATCGTCAGGCCGAAGGTCAGGCCGCCCAGCCCCCACATCGCGCCCAGAAATACGTCCAGAACAGGCAAGTAGGTCCGGCCTCGCGAAGCACCGCCGGCAAGTCGTTGGTCAGCAGCGAACCCAGTACCCAAGGAGCGATGATCCAACTGAAGAACCCACCCACCAGCCAGTAGGTTTCCCAGGACCAGCGCCGCACGAAACGGTAGGGCACATAGAAACTGCCCGAGGCCAGGCCGCCCAGCCAGTGGAAAAACACGCCGAGAAACGGGTTTGGGTTCATTATGCCGGTCGATTATAGTCGATCACGAAAGGTTTCCAAGGGACCCGGCAGATATTTCCGGAACATTTCTTCGCAAAGATGTCCTCGTGATCATCTCAAACTGCAAACGCCCCCACCGACACGGGGTCGGTGGGGGCGTTTACAATTTCAGGGATCACCGTGCCATTCACCTCTACCGCGTGAGCAAAAGGCCGGTCCTAGCCAATTGACCTGGGCAAAGCGTACGAGTATAAACAGGAAAATTGGCGACCGGGGCTGGCTTGACTCTCTCGATATCCTTGCCGAGACGAGTTTTCATTTTGCCGACGAGGAATGGAATTAAGGGAATACTAGCATGAAAAACAATAACCAGCGTCTTGCTGGCAACCTGCTGTTCCCCTTCCTCATGGTCGCGTCCCTGTTTTTCATCTGGGGGTTTTGCCATGCAATGCTGGAAGTGTTGAACCGGCATTTCCAGAACATTCTCCATGTCAGCAAGACCCAGTCCGGTCTCGTCCAGACCTCGGTATTCGGCGCGTACTTTCTAATGGCGTTGCCCTCGGCGCTGCTCATTCGCCGCATCGGTTACAAGGGTGGCATCCTGCTGGGATTGCTGGTCGTGGCGACCGGCGCCTTCATGTTCATTCCCGCCGGACTGGTGTTCAAGACCTTCTGGTCTTTCCTCCTCGCCCTGTTCGTTCTCTCCAGCGGCCTGGCCTGCATTGAAACCGCGGCCAACCCCTACGTCACGATTCTCGGTCCGAAGAATGGCGCCGCCGGCCGGCTCTCGGTCGCCCAGGCCTTCAATTCGCTCGCTTACATCCTCGCTCCCACCGTAGGCGGACTGCTCCTCTTCAGCAAGCAGAGCAGCAGCGAAGCGGCGGTGGACTTCCATTCGCTCCAGTTGCCTTACGTCGCCCTCGGCAGCGTGGTGGTGGTGGTGTTCGTGGTTTTCTCATTCGTCAAGTTGCCGGACATCGAGACGCAGAGCGACAAAAATCCGGACGCGGACGATTCCTCGGTCCACAAGGCCCCACTGATCCGCCAGCCCCACTTCGTGTGGGGCATCGTCACGCAGTTCCTTTACATCGTCGCGCAGATCAGCATGATGGCTTACGCCGTGAATTACATCCTGGAAAACGCAGTCATCAATGTCGATGGCCGGGAGGTGCTCGCCCCGCTCTTTGCCTGGTACGGCTTGCTGACCGGAGCGCAACGCATAGCGCCACGGCCGCCTATGTAATGACTTTCGCCAACATCCTGTACGCTGCCGGCCGCTTTACGGGCGCGCCTCTCAGCAAGGCCATCAAGCCGCATCTCCTGCTCGCCCTCTACGGCATCTTCAATGTCGTCATCCTCCTGGTGATCATCGCCGACATCAAGCATTTCTCCTGGATGATCCTGCCGTTCTGCTGGCTGTTCATGTCCGTCATGTTCCCATTCATCTTCGCTATGAGCCTGCGCAACCTCGGCGCCAAAACCAAGGTCGGGGCGTCCATCCAGATCATGTCCATCGTCGGCGGTGCCATTGCCGGGCCGCTCATGGGTTGGCTGGCTGACACCTACGGCATGGCCATCGCCTTCATCCTGCCGTCCCTCGGGTTCGTCGCCACGATCATTTACGGGCTTGCTTATCCGCGACTGTTGGAGCAATCCGCGCGTGCGAAGGCTTGATTTGCCGTTCCCTCCTCAGTCCGAGAGGACGCAATTACACCCTTTTCGACAAGAACGTCTTTTTCGTACCGTTTCACGTCGCCGATCCAGGCCGGGCCGACGGGCACGTTCTGCTTCAGGCAGTAGTAATCCCAAACGGCGGCGGAGGGCGAAGTCTTCAACTCTTCCAGCATCGCCAGCCGGGCGGTGTAGTCGCCGGCCTTCTCCAGGTCGCGTAGGAATTGGATCGGCTCCAAGAGCGCGAGCAGCAGGGCCTTGAGCATCGCGCGGGTGCCGATGACCCACGCCGCCACGCGGTTGATCGAGGCGTCGAAGTAGTCCAGGCCGATGTGCGTCCGCGCGAGGAAGTTGCCGCGGACCAGTTCCTGGGCGATTGCCAGCAGCGAGTCGTCGACGATCACCACGTGGTCGCTGTCCCAACGGATGCCGCGACTGACGTGCAGGAGGATCTCGTCGAGATAGCTGAAGACGGCCGAAAGCTTGTCGACGATCGTCTCCGTGGGATGGAAGTGGCCCGTGTCGAGGCACAACAGCTTCTTCCGCGTGATGGCATAGCCCAGGTAGTATTCGTGTGAGCCGACGACGTAACTCTCCGAGCCGATGCCGAAGAGCTTGGCCTCGACGGCATCGAGGTTGTCAGCCCGATTGACCGGGACGGCAAAGATTTCATCGAGGGCCTCGGTCAGGCGCTGCCGCGGGGCGACGCGATCGACCGGCAGGTCCTTCATGCCGTCGGGGATCCAGCAGTTCGTCACGCACGGTTTGCGGAGGGCCGCGCCGATCGCCGCGCCGATCTTGCGGCAGGCGATGCCGTGCTCGATCCAGAACTTGCGGATGCCGGTGTCCGGATGGGACAGCGTCATGCCGTCGGCCGCCTTGGGATGCGCAAAGTAGGTCGGGTTGAAATCCATGCCCAATCCCTGTTCCTTGCACCAATCGACCCAGCCCTTGAAGTGCTCCGGGCAGAGTTCGTTGCGATCGACCCGCTTCCCGCCCGTCTCGGCGTAACAGGCATGCAGGTTGAAACGGTGTTTTCCGGGAATGAGCGCGAGGGCCTTGATCGCGTCGCTGCGAAGTTCATCGGGCGTGCGGGCCTTGCCGGCGTAGTTGCCCGTAACGGCCAATCCGCCGCCCAGTTCTTCACCGGCCCTTTCGAAACCGCCGACATCATCGCCTTGCCAGCAATGCAGCGAAACGGGCACGGCGGCCAGACGCTTCTGCGCGGCTTCGGTATCGACCCCCAGTGCGGCGTAGCGTTCCTTGGCGATCTTGTAGGCAGATTCAATCGAGGCGGGGGTGGCGGCAGTGGTGAAGATGGTCGTGGACATGGAATTTCCTCGGTCGGTGAATGGGATGGCGGCGGTTCGCGGAATGTCGTGGGCCCGTAGGGGGCGGCGGGCCGGCCCAGGAATGCCGGAACGTGCCACTTTCGGCCGATTATAACCAACTTGCGCGAGTTTCCAAGAGGCCCGGGGGAGGACCGCAAGCGGATTTTTCGCTGTTGTGGCCGGACTCTTACCGAGCCGAGCCGTCGACCACAGGTCTCCCGGACCCTGCGCCTCCGACGGGATATGCGCTTACGCGATTGAGCCGGCGGTGGACGGACTTGCCATCGCGGTAGCAAAATGCTACCATTGAAGTATGAGCCAGCCGGTTAAACTTTCCGACGAACTTGTTCTTGACGCCCGGCTTACAGCCCAAGCCGCGGAACGATCGATTGCGGGGCAGATCGAGTTCTGGGCCCAATTGGGCCGCGCCGTGGAGCCTTTGCTGGAAGGCGCCGCGCTCTTGCCTTGCGACGAGCGGGCGCGGTGCGGCCCTTGTCCGAATGCCTTGCGCAGGTCGATTCCGACGCGGGGCGGCAACGGGTGTCCTCATTCCTCGAATCCCGACCGTTCCCTCACTTCGAACCCGTCTCCGGTGCGCCGGGCCTATTGGTCCGCATCGATGCCGACGGCACTCGCACCCCGGGCCGGTTTGTCGGGCGGGAATTCCGAGCGAGCGAATGATCGATTTTGCAACGTTCGACCGGCGGCCGGTAGTGGTGGCGATTGCCGGGCCCAACGGAGCCGGCAAGACGACGTTCTTCCACGCGCATCTGGCCGCTGCAGGGTTTCGGTTCGTCAACGCAAACGTCCTGGCCGCGGAACTCGGAGTGAAGCCATACGAAGCCGCCCGACTGGCAGACGCATTAAGGCGCGCAATGCTGGACCAGGGTGAGAGTTTCATCTTCGAAACAGTCTTTTCCGACCCCATGGGGGAGAAGCTTGGGTTTCTGGAAGAGGCCGCGCGAAGAGGCTATACAGTTGTCTTGTGTTACATTGGACTCGCAGGCCCCCAACAATCGGTTGAGCGGGTGGCAATGCGAGTATTGCAAGGCGGTCACAACGTCCCTGTTGACAAGTTGCGCGAGCGGTATGCAAGGTCGCTCAACAATCTTGCGGCAGCAATTTCACGATTGCCCTACGTGCCGGTATACGACAACAGCGATCTCAACTCGGGGTACCGTCAAATCGCCATCTTTGCTGACGGGCGACTATGTTGTTCGCAGGAACCGGTCCCGCACTGGCTTAGGCCGTTGGTTCCCGGCAACTGAGGCTCCCGCCCAGCATTCAGGAGCCCCGCCGCGCCAACCCCGGCACGAGCAGATCGCTGGGCTTGCGAGCCGTGATGTCGTGGCCAACGGATGGCATTGCAGGCTTGGCATCATGGTTTCCCGTCGCGCGGCATGTTATACTGGGCGGTTGCTGCTACGATCGACCAGGCGGAGGAGGAAATCAGCCGTGACGCGACGATTTTGGGTACTAAGTATTGGGATGCTACCTTTCTGGGGCCTTGCTGTGTCAAGAACCGCTGTCATCCAGGCGGCTGCCGTCGCCGAGTTGCGCTGCGAAAGTCGCGACGATCCGCTGGGAATCGACGTTGCCCAGCCGCGACTAGGTTGGACGCTCCGTTCTCAGCGGCGCGGCGAGATTCAATCGGCTTACCGGGTTCTGGTGGCCACGAGCCCCGAAGCCCTGGCACGCGACGAGGGCGACCTTTGGGACAGCGGCAAGGTGGTTTCCTCGCACAGCTACGGCATCGAGTTTGCCGGCAAGCCTCTGACATCGCGGACGCGCTGCTTTTGGAAGGTCCGTGTATGGGACCGCGACGGGCAGGCTTCGGCTTGGAGCGCGTCCGCCCGCTGGTCGATGGGCTTTTTGAGTCGCAGCGATTGGAAGGCGGCCTGGATCGGTTACGACGCAGCCTATCAGCCTTCGCCGGAGCAGGCCAGGGACGATGCCGTTCTGAACACGCATGGCCTGCCGTGGGTCCATTTCCCCACTGCCAAGGCCAAGCCGGGTGTCTTCGAGTTCTCGCTCCGCCAGCAATTCGAGATTCCTGCCGACCGGAAGGTCCGCCGCGCGGTCGTGGTCTTGTATGCCCACAATCTCTGCTCCGTCGCGGTCAATCAGAAGCCGGTGGGCCGCAGCGCGTGGTGGGAAAAGACGGCGCGGATCGATGTTACCGCGCAAATGCATGCGGGCGCGAACGTCGTGGCCCTGACGGTCGAGAACACCGATTTTCTGCCTGCCGCCGTGGTTGGCCAGGTGGTCGTGCAGTTTGCATCGGGCGACGACCTGAAGTGCCCGATCAACAGCGCGTGGCGGGCTTGCCAGAAGCCGCCGACAGGCTGGGACGAGGCGGGTTTCAATGACGACCAGTGGGCCTTGGCCGAGTCGTCGCCGGGCACGCCGTGGGGCACGCCCGCGCTGAACGATATCGCCCGTGTGCCCGCGCCGTATCTGCGGAAAGAGTTCAAGATCCAACAGCCGGTCAAACACGCCGATGCTTACGTCACGGCCCTGGGCTGCTATGAATTGCATCTGAATGGCAAGCGCGTGGGCCGCGATGAGCTGACGCCGGGCTGGACCGAGTATCGCAAGCGGGTCTACTATCAAACCTACGACGTGACGAACTTCGTCAAGACCGGCGACAATGCGATTGGCGCGATCCTTGGCGACGGCTGGTTCGCCAGCGACCTGGCCTTCACGGGCAAGCGCAAGAACTACGGCGGCGACCCGCGCTTGCTCGTGCAGCTTGTCGTGGAACTGGCCGACGGCAGCACCCAAACCGTGGTCAGCGACCCGAGTTGGAAGGCCGCCACGGGGCCCATTCGCCACGCCGATTTGCTACTGGGCTGCGAGTACGACGCACGCGTCCGCATGGACGGCTGGGACCTGCCGGGCTTCGATCAAGCAGCGTGGCAGCCCGTGAACATCGGTTCGGAGCAAGGCAAGACGATTGCCGTCCAGGCCGCCCCGGCCGAGTGCTTGCAGCGGCAGGCGGAATTGCGGGCAGTCAGGGTCACGCAGTCGCGGCCCGGCTGGTATATCTTCGACCTCGGCCAGAACATCGTTGGCTGGACGCGCTTGAAAATCCATGGCAAGCCGGGCCAGCGGATCACCGTCCGCCACGGCGAAATGCTCAATCCCGACGGCACGCTCTACACGGTCAACCTCCGTGGGGCCACCGCCACCGACTTCTACCTCCTCGCCGGCACGGGCGACGAATCGCTGGAGCCCCGCTTCACGTTCCATGGATTCCGCTACGTGGAGGTGCAGGGGCTCGACTACCAACCGGAACCCAGCGCGGTGACCGGCATCATCGTGCACACCTGCATGCGGCCGGCGGGCCGTTTCGAATGTTCCAGCCCGCTGGTCAACCGGCTTTTCCAAAATATCGTTTGGGGCCAGAAAGGCAACTATTTCGAGATACCGACCGATTGCCCGCAACGCGATGAGCGGATGGGCTGGACGGGCGACACGCAGTTTTTCGCCCCGACGGCGGCCTATAACTTCGACGTGCAGGCGTTCTTCACCCGCTGGCTGGTCACGATGTGCGAAGACTCACAGCATGCCGACGGATCGTATGCCCACGTCTCGCCCGACATGGGGTGCGGAAGCGGTTCGACCGCCTGGGGCGATGCGGCCCTGCTGTGTACCTACAACACCTATCGCGCTTACAACGATACGCGGGTCGTCGCCGCGCACTTCCCGGCCATGGAGCGTTACATGCAGTTCGTCGCTGCCAAGAGCAAGGATTTCGTGCCCAACGTCGGCGGCTTCGGCGACTGGCTCAATTTGGGCGGCAGCGCCACCCGGGAAGTAATGGATACGGCCTACTATGCCCATTTGTCGCGGATCATGGCGGAAATGGCCGAGGCCATCGGACGGAGCGACGACGCCCGCCGCTATGCGACGCTGGCCCAGCAGATCCGTAAGCGTTTCGCCGCCTTCTTCCAGCCCGATGGCTCGCTCAGCGGGTGCAGCCAGACGGGCTATGCCCTGGCCTTCACCATGGATCTCGTGCCCCCCGCCTTGCGGGAAAAGGCGGCGGCCAAGTATGCCGACGAGGTCAAGCGGTTCAACTGGCACCTCGCCACTGGTTTCATCGGCACGCCGCGGCTGCTGCCGGGCCTGCACGCCGCGGGCCGCGACGACGTGGCCTACAAGCTGCTGCTCCAGGAGACCTATCCGTCGTGGCTGTTCCAGGTAAAGCTTGGGGCGACGACGATGTGGGAACGGTGGGACGGCTGGACGCCCGACCGCGGCTTCCAGACCATCGGCATGAATTCGTTCAACCACTATGCCTTCGGCTCGGTGGGCGAGTATCTGTATAGCGTCGTGGGCGGCATCCGCGCGGAGAGCCCCGGCTACGACAAGATCCGCATTCAACCGGTGCCGGGCGAAGGATTGAATTGGGCGGCGGCGACCTACGTTTCGATCCACGGCCCGATCGCGACCCGCTGGAAGCGGACGCCCAAGGGCCTGGAGCTGAGCGTGGCCATCCCGCCGAACACGACCGCTGCGGTTTATGTGCCGGCCGCGGGCACCATGTACCCATGGTCGGCGGCGGAAATTACCGAGTCCGACAAGCCGGCTGCCCAGGCCGAGGGCGTCAAGTTTCTCCGCATGGAGGCGGGCGCCGCGGTGTATGAGGTCGGCTCGGGCAGTTATGTATTTCGAGTTGTGAAATAAGGGAGGATAACCACGATGAACGCATTTCGTCGCGTCGCTTTGTTCGCCAGTATCGCCCTTCTCTGCGCGGGGCGTATCGCCGGTGCGGCTGAGACGCCGCCCAAACTCCACGTCTTGATCTTCAGCGGTCAGAACAATCACGATTGGCGTAAGACCACGCCGGCCTTGAAGCAGATCCTCACCAGGAGCGGCTTCACGGTGGAGGTGACCGAGCACCCGGACCAATGCAATGCGGCGAGCTTCGCCCGGTTCGATTGCATCGTCAGCAATTGGAACAACTGGGGCGTGGGCACTGGCGGAGTGAAGGCGTGGCCGGAGCAGACCCGCAAGGATTTTTTGGCGTTCGTCCGAAATGGGCACGGCTTCGTGGTCGTGCATGCCGGCGGCGCCAGTTTCTTCGACTGGCCCGAGTTCCAGAAACTCATCGGCGGCACATGGGGCCTGGGCACTACCGGGCACGGCGCGATTCACGCCTTCGAGGTCAAGTTGGCCGACCCCGCACATCCGATCACCAAGGGTTTGCAGCCGTTTACCACAACCGACGAGCTTTGGCACCGCATGGCGACCCAGCCGGAGAAGAAAGTCCTGGCCACGGCTTTTTCTGCCAAGCAACACGGCGGCAGCGGTCAGGACGAGCCGGTGGCGCTGACCACGGAGTTTGGCCGCGGGCGATGTTTCAACCTTGTCCTCGGTCATAATGTGGCGGCCATGGAAAACGCCGGGTTCCAGGCGTTGTTGGTTCGCGGAGTCGAGTGGGCCGCGACGGGAAAAGTAACAGATCGTAGGGTGGGGCAAGATCGCGTAGCGAGCGCCGGCCCACCATCGTTGCAAGGGACGGAGAGCGACAATAGCAATCGCGCGTCGGGACTGCACACCGAAATCAGGTCCGTAGATGAAATACGAATCAAGCAGCCTGGAGGTCAGTTCCGTTCGCTGGACAGCCTGCTCAAGGACGTGGCCCAGTACAAGTTCGGCGACAATCGCGCCAACTTGCTAACCACCGAGCAACTGACACTGATCCTGGGCGCAAGGGACGAACCGACGCGAAAATTCCTGGCCGGCAAATACGTTTCTCTGCTGGCCGGTTCGGCGACGGCCGACGGCAAGCGGTTCCTCTGTCGGCAGCTTGCTTTGATCGGCACGGCGGCGGAAGTGCCGGTTTTGGAAGCCTTGCTCGCTGATGAGCAGTTTGCCTTTGCGGCCCGTTCGGCCTTGGAACGCATCCCTGGCGACGAGGCCTCGGCCGCCTTGCGCTGCGCGGCCGAGAAGGCGAAAGGCCTGGCCAAGGCCGGGCTGCTCCATTCGCTGGGCGTGCGGGGTGATTGGAAGGCAGTCCCCTTGCTGAAGTCAGCGTTAGCGGACCCGGATCGCGTCGTCGCCGCTGCGGCCTTGAATGCCCTTGGTCAAATCGGCGGCAAAAACGCGTTTGAGGTTCTCTTGGATGCGAAGCTTCATCCGGCCGACCTAAGGCCACAATACGCTGAGACGCTCCTGCAGTTCGCAAGGGACTTTCACACCCTAGGCCAAACCGAACTTGCCTCGATGGCCTTGAGTCATGTAGCATGTTGCGTTCTAGACGCTCCCACCAAGGTGCGCATGGCGCACCACGTGGCGCTGCTAGCTGCTACGGAGTTGCTGGGCAATGAAAAGGGCGCCAATGCGTTGATCGATGCCCTGGCCAACCCGGTAATGCAATCTGCGGCCATTCGAGCGCCTGCACCTCGATCCCAAGGAAGGTCTTCTCCAGAAGCTTGCCGACAGGTTCGCAAGCCTATCTCCGGCAGCTCAAATTCGCGTCGTTCAGGCTTTGGCCGACGAACGTTTGCCATCCGCAGTGCCGATCATCACGCAGGCCCAGGCGAGCAACGACACGGCCGTCCATCAGGCGGGGTTGGCCGCGCTGGCCAGCGTCGGCAATGTAACCAGCGTGCCCGAGTTGGTTGCTGCCTTGCAGTCCGACGACAAAAAGTTGGCGAAGCAAGTGGAAGAGGGCCTTGCCCGACTTTGCGGCCCGGGAGTCGATGCGGCCCTGGTGGCCAGCCTGAAGCAATCGCCAGCGGCGATCCAGCGGACGATCATTCGGGTCCTGGCCGCACGTTCGGCCAAGGAAGCGGTTCCTGCCTTGTTGACCGCGGCCGAAAGCCAGGACGCCGGTGTACGTGCCGAGGCGATTCGTGCCCTGGGCGCTTTGGCCGACGCGAAGGCCGGGCTGCAAGTCATCGAACTTCTCGACAAATCTCCGGATCGTGCCGCCGTGGAAGCGGCCCTGGTTTCGATCTATCGCAATGCGGACACGGTCGATCCGCTGCTCCAAGCCATGCGACAGGCCAACAGTCAACGCAAGGCCTCGCTGGTCGCGGTGCTTGGTTCACTGGGCGGTCCGAAGGCCTGCGACGCCGTGCGCGCCGCGCTGAAGACGGGCGACGTCGGCACGCGGCGGGCGGCCGTCCGCGCGTTGGCCAGTTGGCCCGATGCAGCGCCGCTGGACGACCTCCTGGCCGAGGCCGCCTCAACCCAGGATGCCACGATTAAAGTGCTCGCCCTGCGTGGCGTGGCGAACCTGGCTGCGGCAGCCATTGATCGCAAGCCGGACGACCGCGTCGTTGTCTTCCGCAAAGCCATTGCCCTGAGCAAAGGCCACGAAGAGATCAAGCCGATCCTGGCGGCGCTGGGCAAGGTTCCCTGCCGGGCGGCGGCCCAACTCGCGGCCGGCTACTTGAAAGACGCGGCGGTGCGCGATGAAGCGGCCCTGGCCGTCGCGGAAGTCGCCGAGGCCCTCGGCATGCAGGCCCGCGGGCAAATCGGCGGGGAACTGAAACAGGCCCGGGCCGCGTGCGACAACGCGGTCGTTCAAGCCCGTTTGAACGCGATTCCGTTGGGCGAGAACCTGGCCCTGGGGGGCAAAGCCACCAATCCCGACGGACTTGCGGCCGACGGCGCCGCCGGGCCGCCCCAGTCCGCCATCGACGGCAACCCGGATACCTATTGGGACGAAGTCGACAATCAGAAGTTGTATCAATTGCGCGTGGAGATGAAGAAGCCGGCCGTCGTGGCCACGATCCGCATCCTCGGATACCAGCACCACAATTTCGCCCCCAAGGATTTCGAAATCCTTTGTGACAGCAAAGTGGTCAAGCAGGTCCGCGACGCCCAGTACCAGAACAACCTCTTGACGGTGCCCGTGCCGCCGACCAGGTGTTCCACGATCCAGTTGAACATCACCGGTTACTACGGCGGCAGCCCGGCCATTCGCGAGTTGGAGATTTACGGCCCCGAGTGACGTGGAAATTGAAGAAACGCGTTCTTGCCCCGGAGGGGCGATTGAGAATAGCCCAGCGATTTATCGCTGGGTTACAGAGATTGCGAGAGTTGATAGTCCCGTAGGGACGACTGAATAGCCATCGCAGGCCTAATTCAGTCGTCCCTCCGGGACTGGGATCGATTTTGGTTTTCCGATCCCAGCGATAAATCGCTGGGCTATTTTCAAGTGTCCCTCCGGGACAAGCATCAGAAGTAAAACGAAAGAATGAATCATGGTTTTCTCAAAGCAAACCCTTTCCCGGCGTCGTTTTCTCAAGCGGGCATCGCTGGCGGCCACCACGGCTGCCGCGCCGCTGGTTCTGCCGGCGCGGATTTTTGGCGCCACCGCCCCCAGTAACCGCGTGACCCTGGGCCATATCGGCGTCGGGGGTCAAGGAGGTGGCCTGCTGGGCGGCTTCCTCGGACTGCCGCAGGGCCAAAGCCTGGCCACGGCCGATCCGATGAAGTCGCGCCGCGAGGGGGCCGCTGCGAACATTAACCGCCAGTACGCTACGGCGACGGGGCAGGGGACCTACAAGGGCTGCAAGGCCTACAACGACTTCCGCGAACTGTTGGCCCGCAATGATATTGACGCCGTAGTCGTCGCCACGCCCGACCATTGGCACGTGCCCATCGCGCTGGCCGCCGTGCGGGCGGGCAAGGACGTCTACGTGGAGAAGCCGCTGGGCGTGAGCATGGAGCAGGACAAGGCCCTCCTGCGCGGTCGTCCACACCCACGGGGCGATTTTCCAGTACGGCACGCAGCAACGGTCGTTCAGCACGCATTGCGGTTTCGCCTGCGAGCTGGTCCGCAACGGATACCTGGGCGAATTGAAGGCGATCCACGTCGTTGCGCCCAACGGGGCCACGGGCGGCAACCCCACGCCGCAGCCGGTGCCCGAGGGACTCGACTACGACCTGTGGCTCGGCCCCGCGCCGGTGGCGCCGTATACCACTGATCGCGTGATCGGCGGCGGGCGGTGGCACATTTACGACTACGCCCTGGGTTTCATTGCCGGTTGGGGCGCCCATCCCTTGGACATCGCGCACTGGGGCTATCCGCACATTCCGGTCGAGTACCAGGGCACCGGCCGCATCCCCACCGAAGGCCTGTTCGACACGGTCGTCGATTGGGACATCCGTGGCCGTTATGCGGGGGGCGTCGAGTTCACGATGAAGGCCGGCGGCGATGCCACGCGATTTGTCGGCGCCAACGGCTGGGTTTCGGCCTCGCGGGGCGGCATCTTGGCCGAGCCGGCTTCGCTCTTGAAGGTGAAGATCAAGCCCGACGAGATCCATTTGCTCCAGGACAATCATCATTACCAGAATTTCCTGTCGAGCGTTCTGGCCCGCAAGGATGCGGTCAGCGACATCGACTCGGCAGTGCAGTCGGACTTCATCAGCCACTTGGGCGACATCGCCATTCGCACCGGCCGGACGATCCGTTGGGACCCGCAGAAAGAGACGATCGTGGGTGACGGGATTGCCCAACGGATGATGCAGCGGGCTCTGCGGGCGCCATGGTCGCTGTAATTACTTCTTGCCCAACTTTTCATTCCCGGACCGCTTCTACTCCAGCAGCCAGTCGTAGAGTTTGGGATTGGCGTAGGTCTCGGTCCAGGCGTCGTGACCGGCGTTGGGATAGACGGTGAACTTCACGTTTCCGCCGGCTTGTTTCAAGGCGTCGACCATGGCTTCGCTGCGCGAGCGGCACGACCGGGTCCTTCGCGCCGTGAAAGACCCAGGTGGGCACGTGCGGCAGGTGGCGGGCGGCAATTGCCTCGCCACCGCCGCAAATCGGTACGATGGCCGCGAACCGCTTGGGCGTGTGGGCTTGCAGCGACCAGGTGCCGAAACCGCCCATGCTTAGGCCGGTGACGTAAATGCGACTCTTGTCGATCTTGTATTTCTCGACGATCTCGTCCAGCAGTGCCGTCAAGGCGACCGGATTCCACCAGCGATCCGCCGGGCATTGGGGCGAAATGAGGACGAAGGGGAACGACTTGCCTTCTTCGACGAGCTTGGGCGGCCCGTGCTTCTTGACGAGGTCGAGATTGTCGCCCCGCTCGCCCGCCCCGTGCAGGAAAAGCATCAGCGGCCAGGCCGCTTTCTTGTCGTATTCCTTGGGCAGATAAAGCAGGTATTCCAGGCGGACTTTGACCGCCCGCTCCAGCGTATGTGTGGTTTGGGGACTGGCCGGGGCGGATGCGGCGGGCGGTTTTTCGCTCGGCCCGTCGGCATGGACAACTTGGGGGGTAGCCAGAGGTGAGAATGACAACAGCATGATGATCGGGGCGATGTGCGCTTTCATGGACGGAAATTTCCTCGCCGGGCTTGCCAAGAACGGTGAAACCTGATATAGTATAGTTGGCTGATCAGCCCGCAGGAAGGGCCGATACACCGGGTTCCATCGCTGGCCCGCAAATATGAATATGGGCAGCAGGTTACCGAGGTCGGCGTATCGCCTCTCCCTCAGAAAAACATGACGAAAGAAGAAGCCCGCCTCTTCGGCGCGGGCTTCTTCGCTTTTCTTGGCGGAGTACGTATGAATGTCTATTTTGCGGGGCCGCTGTTCACGCTGGCGGAGCGACGTTTCAATGCAGAACTTTTCGCGGAAATACGGCGACTTTCCCCCACGCTGGAGGTCTTCTTTCCCCAGACTTGCGACAAGGAGTTTCAGGGACTGCCCGATTTTTCGCAGCGGGTCTACGACAAGTTGATGCAGGCCCTCGACCGTTGCGATGCAGTCGTCGCGATTCTGGACGGAGCGGATTCCGACTCGGGCACGTGCATTGAACTCGGCTACGCGCGGGCCAAAGGCAAGCCGGTGATCGGCGTGTCGCACCGACTTCCGCGACGGCGACGTTCACGGGCTGAACATCATGACAGCCGGGCTTTGCACGACGTTGATCAAGATTTCCTCGACCTGTGCCTCGATCGGCGAAATCGCCGAGAACATTGTGAAAACGCTGCATGATCAAGCGATTCCATGAATTGTGTTCAATAGCCGGGAACGGACGAGATAGAACCACGAAATACACGAAACACACGAAAAACGGACCGCTTTTGCAGAAAAATGGACGAGAAGAAGATAAGTTCATTTTTCCCAATCTTCCTGTCGTACATTTTCCTGTCATTCTCCCTGTTTTTCCCTTTTCGGGTGTTTTGCCGGTAGAATGGCGGAATTGTCCCGGCCCTCTTGGCACTGGATTCCGTCCATGTTATACTAAACGTTTACATCACGCCGAGGCCGGCGTCATCCGGCCTTTCGCCCTGGGAAAGCTTGGCTTTGAGGTCTGCGCGCTTGGTTGAAAGGCTGTGCGACCTCCGGCAACAATTATCCTAGGGTGCCTGGTTTTATCTCCGCCGTCGTTCGGTTAAGATGAGCCTTTTAGCGGCGGATTGAAGTCCGCCCTACGCACTTGGTTTTATCTGGATCGTCGTTCGGTTAGGATCGAATCGTTTTTGCATCGAAATTACCTTCGAGAACTCTCTCGCGAGAGTCGCTCATGGAGTGATCGTTATGACCAAAGACCTGGCTTCCGCCATGATTGAGGCGCAGGGACTGTCGAAATATTACGGCAGTTTTTCGGCCATTGAGAATGTCAGCTTCCAAGTCCGCCAGGGCGAAGTCGTGGCCTTTCTGGGCCCCAACGGCGCCGGCAAGAGTACGACTATGAAGCTCCTGACCGGCTACCTGGCGCCGTCGGCCGGAAAGGCCTTCATCGCCGGGCATGACATGGCCACCGATCGGCTGGAGGGCGCCGCCCGACTGGGCTATCTGCCCGAGAACGGCCCCCTCTATCTCGACATGACGCCGCGCTCGCTGCTGAACTTCTTTGCCGACGCCCGCGGCCTGACCGGCAAGCGGAAGTCCGATCGGATCGACGCCGTGATCGACTTGTGTGCATTGCACGCGGTAGTCGGCAAGCCGATCGGCAAACTTTCCCGCGGTTATCGGCAGCGGGTGGGCATGGCCCACGTGCTGCTGCACGAGCCCGACGTGTTGATCATGGACGAGCCGACGGCCGGCCTGGACCCGAACCAGATCCACGAAGTGCGGGAAACGATTCGCAAGCTGGGCAAGAGCAAGACGATCCTGCTTTCCACGCACATCCTGCAAGAGGTCGAAGCCATGGCCAGCCGCGTGCTGTTCATCGACGAAGGCCGGTTGATTTTCGACGGCACGATTGCCGACCTGACCAAGGACGGACGGCCGTTGGACGTGCATTTCCGGCAGTTGACCACGGTGCAGAAATAACAGGAACGGTCCCAATATTAACCAATAGGCAATTCGGTAATCACTAATCACCATGAATACCAACGTCCTCTGTGCCGTATTCAAGCGAAACTTCGTCAACTATTTCGCCAATCCGACGGGCTACGTCTTTATCTGCGTCTTCCTGCTGCTGAGCTCCTGCGCCGCGTTCCGGCCGAGCGAATTCTTCAGCGCCAACCTGTGCAACCTGGACGCATTGAACGGCGCGATCACGCTTATCCTGCTGTTCTTCGTGCCTGCCATCACGATGGGTGTGTGGGCCGACGAGAGCCGCCAGGGAACCGACGAGTTGCTGTTGACGATTCCGGCGGGCGATCTGGAAATCGTGCTTGGAAAGTACTTGGCCTGCGTCGCCATCTACACCGTGGCGCTGGTCTTCTCGGGGATTTCGAGCTTCCTTTTTCTCAAGTCGCTCGGCGACCCCGACGTGGGACTCTTCCTCTCGAATTATCTCGGCTACTGGTTCCTCGGACTGGCGATGCTGTCGATCGGCATGGTCGCCTCGTTCCTCACGCGGAACCTGACCGTGGCCTACATCCTCGGTGCGGTCTTGAATGGGCTGGTGGTTTTGACCTGGTTTGCCGACATGATACCGACCGTTCCCTATTCCTGGGCCGTAGTCGTCAAGCATTGGAGCCTGGGCGGCCAGTTCCAGGAGTTCGGCCGCGGGATCGTCAGCCTGTCGGGCATCGTCTACTTCGTGATGATCGTCGCCGTCATGCTGTACCTCTGCATGGTGCTGATCGGCCGCCGGCACTGGATCCGCAGCGGGTCGTGGCACGTGCTGGGGTTCCATTTCATCCTCCGCGCAGTCGCCCTGGGGGCGATGGCCGTCGGCGCGGTTTACTTTCCTCGGCAACCACCCCGCGCGGTTGGATGCGACGAGCGAACGCCTGAGCACGCTTTCCCGCGCACACCGACGACGTCATCGACGGCCTGCGCAAGGCTTACAAGGCGGCCGACGTCAAACGCCCGGTCCGCATCGAGGCCTTCGTGAGCACCAAGGTGCCCGAGACGTACTTGCAGACCCGCTTGAACCTGCTCAGCACGCTCCGCGAGCTGAAGGCCCGCGCGGGCGACATGATGGAAGTGCAGATCAACGATACGGAGCGCACGGGAGCGATGGCCGACCTTGCCAAGCAGCGCTACGGCATCGCGCCCAAGCGCGTGCCGAACATCGTCCACGGCGCCTACAGTCCCGACCAGATCTTCCTCTCCGTCGCCGTGACCTGCGGCCTGGAGCGGGTCGTGCTGCCGTTCATCGATCGGGGAACGCCCGTCGAATACGAGTTGGTGCGGGCGATTTGCACCGTCGAGAAGCAGAAGCGGAAGCGGATCGGGGTCGTGGAAACCGATGCCCCGGTCTTCGGTCGCTTCAGCATGCAAGGGATGTCGCCGTCGTGGCAGCTCATCAACGACCTGAAGAGGCAATACGAGGTCATCCAGGTCAGTCCGGCGCAGCCGATTCCACTGCGCAAGCCGGCGACCAAGCCGGGCGAGAAAGAAGAAGGCTTCGACGTGCTCTTGGTGGTGCAGCCTTCGGCGATGGGGCCGCCGGAGTGCCAGAACCTGATCGCGGCAATCCGTGCCGGCCAGCCGACGGTGCTCTTCGAAGACCCCTTCCCGTACTTCTCGCCCGACGTGCCCGGCACCTCGCAGCCGCGCCACCCGGCCGACCAGATGCAAGCCATGATGATGCAGCAGCAGAACATGCAAAAGGGCAACCTCAAGCCGCTCTGGGAAATGCTGGGCGTCGCCTTCAGCGGCAGTGAAAACAGCGATGAGTTCCAGCCGATCCCTGGCGAGGACGAGGGGCTTGCCGGAGCCGACCAGATCGTTTTCCAGAACTACAACCCCTATCCCAAGCAGCCCTTCCCACCCGAGTTCGTCTTTCTCGACAATGCCTGCGGCGGCAAGGGATTCGACCCCTTCAACGAGAAGGACCCCATCACTTCCGGGCTACAACACGTCCTCTTCCCCATGCCGGGACATATCGAGAGGCGGAATTCGTCCCAATTGCTCGATCGCGACTTCGAGCCGCTGGTGCGCACTGGCATGAACAGCGGGACCCTCCGCGCTTCGCAGATGATCATGCGGAGCATGCTGGGTTCGGAGCTTAACCAGGACCGCCCCCACAAACTCGGCCCGAATACCGAGTACATCCTGGCGGCCCATATTACGGGCCGCTTGCCCGCGGCGGCCCCTGCCGACCCCAAGAAGGATCCCAAGGCCAAGCCTGAAAAGGGGCTCGACACGAAGGTCAATGTCGTGCTCGTGGCCGATATCGACATGCTCACCGACGCCTTCTTCGAGCTCCGCGAGCAGGGCGAAGTGCCGGGCATGGGCATGACCTTCGACTTCGACAATACAACCTTCGTGCTCAATGCCATCGACTCGCTGGCCGGTGAAGATCGCTTTTCTGGAGCTGCGGAAGCGGCGTCCCATGCATCGCACCCTGACGCGCGTCGACGAACGCCTGGAGGAGGCCCGCAAGGAAGAAGCCGCGGCCCGCGACGAGTTCCGGAAGGAGAAGGACGAGAACATCAAGAAGGAGTCCGACAAGCTCACCGAGGAAATGAAGAAGCTCGACGAGCGGCTGCGGAAAGAGGACACGAAGATCGAGCCGGCGGATGTGCAGCGGCGGGTGGAAATTGCCCTCCGCGACGGCCAGCGGCGGGTGAAGGCCCGCAAGGAGGAGTTGGAAGAGACCTACCGCCAGCAGATCGACGAGATCGACAACAAGCGCGAAGCCAAGATCCAGAGATTGCGAGGTGAGTTCATGCTCTGCGCCGTGCTGTTGCCGCCCATCCCGCCGTTGCTGTTGGCCGGTTTCGTCTTCATGGCCCGCCGTTCCCGCGAGCGCGAAGGCGTGAGCAAGTCGCGGCTGCGTTAAGGATCAGCGAAGCAATAACTGTACTCGTCACGCTCCGCCGTGCTGCCTTTCCATCACTGCGGAGCGTGATGAGTACGTTGGTGAAATAATTGGAGAGACCGATATGCGTGAAAATATTAAGACCGCCTGGTTCGTTGGTTTGGCATTGGTTATCGGCGTGGGAGCGTTCGTCACCCGGCCTGTTCCCCACAAGAAGCACAAGGGCGAAGACACGCCCGTCGAGTTGTTCCCGGAGCTCAAGGATCCGTTGGACGTGACGGGGCTGGAAATCGTGCAGTTCGATGAAGCCAGCCAGCAGTGCAAGAAGCCTTTCGAGGTGTCCCAGGTCACGGGCCGCGACGGCAAGTCCCGCTGGGTCATCCCCTCGCACAGCGACTATCCGGCCGACGCCAAGGACCACCTGGCCGAAGCGGCAACCCTGCTGATGGGCATCAAGAGCGTGAACACGGCCCCCGGAATGGGCGAAGAGGCGCGGACCTCGACCAGGCCAACATTCGCCGGCTGCACAACGAGTACGGCGTCGTCGATCCCGATCCGACCACGGTTAAGTCGACCGATACGGGCGTCGGCACGCGGATTACCTTGAAGAACAAGGAAGGCAAGACCCTGGCCTCCTTGATCGTGGGCAAGCAGTACGGCGAGCAGGGCACCCTGCACTATGTCCGCTATCCGGACAAGGACGCCGTCTACGTCGTGGAAATCGACCCCAGCAAGGTTTCCACGAAGTTCGAAGACTGGATCGAGCGGAACCTGCTGGGGATGAACACCATGGACCTCAAGCAGGTCCATATCCAGGACTATTCGATCGTGCCTGCCGAGGACGGGCTCCACGGCTTCGAAAAGCACGAGGGCGAGTACCTCCTGGACTACAATTTCAACGGCACGCCGGCATGGACGCTGACGAAGGACCTGGTTTACGATGCGGCCAAGAAGAAATTGGTTCCACGGGCCCTCGGCAAGGATGAAGAGCTCGACACCAAGAAGCTCGACGACTTGAAATTCGCGATCGACGACCTGAAGATCGTCGACGTCGAGCGCAAGCCGGCCGCCGTACCTGCCGACCTCCGCGTGCGCAAGGAGGCCGACGTCGTCGGTTTGCAGTCTTTGCAGAATCGCGGATTCTTTCTCGACAACGATCCCGACGGCGTGCGGGGACATTACCGCGTCGTGTCAAACAAGGGAGATGTGGCCCTGCAACTCAGCGACGGGGCTTGCTACGTCCTGCGCTTCGGCGAAAGCACCGGGCAGTCGTCGGCGAGCGACAAGGCCGCCGACAAGAAGAAAGACGCCAAGAAAGAGCCCAAGAAAGATGAGGCAACGCCGGGATCGAACCGCTACCTGTTCGTGATGGCGGAGTTCAATCAGGACGCCATTCCCAAGCCCGTCTTCGAGGAATTTCCCAAGGAAGAAAAGAAGCCGGACGCCAAGAAGGCCGACGAGAAGAAGCCGGACGAGAAGAATGGCGGCGACAAAAAGTCGGATGAGAAGGGAGCCAAGCCGGCGGTCGACGCGGAAAAGAAGGGCGCGGCCAAGAAGGAAGAGCCGAAGAAGGACGAGCCCAAGAAGGAGGAGAAGAAGGTCGACATCAAGGCCGAGCGCGAGCGGATCGAGAAAGATAACAAGCGGAAGCAGGAGGATTACGACGGGAAGGTCGTCAAGGGCAAGAATCATGTCAAGGAACTCAACGACCGCTTCGCCGATTGGTACTACGTGATCTCCGACGACGTCTACCGCAAGATCCATCTCACCCGGGCGGACTTCGTCAAGAAGAAGGAAGCCAAGGACAAGGCGAAGGACGCCGATGCCCATGATCACGAACACGACCATGAGCACGAGCATGAACACGACGCGCTTCCGGCAAGTCCCGCCGCCACGATCGAGCAGTTGAAGAAGGACGCGCCTGCGGTGCCGGAGAAGAAGTAGGCAAAGAGTGGCCGAGCAGGGTGGCATGCCTTCACGCGGCCGTCAGAGAATCGTGGCAACAGGGCAATCGAAACCGGCCGCGGGTAGGCATGTCGGCCCAGGCGCGTGACGGTCGGCATGCCAGCCCCGCAGCAAACATGCCTACCCGCGGCCGGTTGGGCTTTCTTAGGTTGCGCCAAATTTCTTACGGCCGCGTGAAGGCATGTCACCCGGCACACATGCCACCCGGGGCACGTGCCACGCCGCATTGTCACCAGTGCAATCACTTTTCCCACTGTAGCCGCTGGGCGATTCCGCGTGCCACGCTGCGGGGCACAAAACGGACGCCCATGCTGCCCAGGTAGTTGATCCAGCCCGGCACGATCAGCAGTTTGCGACGGCGGAAGCCGCGGTAGCCGGACAGTGCTACCTGTTCGGCGGTCATGGTTTGCAGTGTGAACATCAGGGTGTGGCCCATTTTAGCCGTCTCGGCGAACTCGGTCACGGTCGGTCCCGGGCAGAGGCAGGTTACGGATACGCCGCTGCCGGCCAGTTCACCGGCCAAGGCCTCGCTGAAGGAGATCACGTAGGCCTTCGTGGCGTAATAGACGGCCATGAACGGCCCGGCCTGGAAGCCGGCAGTCGAGGCAACATTGAAGATCCCGCCCCGACGGCGCTCGATCATCTTGGGCAGCAGCAAGCGGCTGAGATGCGTCAAGGCGGCGACGTTCACTTGGATCATTTCCATCTGTCGGTCGAGATCGAGTTCCGCCACCGGCCCCAGGGCCCCGAACCCGGCGTTGTTTACGAGCACGTCGATCGCCACTCCGTCGCGCGTCAATTGATCGACGATCGCCTGCGGGGCGTTGGCCCGGCCGAGATCCGCCGCCACGACGCGCACGTCGATACCCGGCTGCTTTCGCAACTCGGCGGCCAATTCCTCCAGCCGCTCGCGGCGGCGGGCGACCAGGACCAGGTTGCTCTTGTCGGCGGCGAACAGCCGGGCCAATTCCCAGCCGATCCCGGCCGAGGCCCCGGTGATTAGCGCGGTCTCTTGGGTCATGGATGTCCTTCTCCTGAGTTGTAGTCCGACGCCGCCCATTCTATCATAGCGAACCAGGTAATGCTTGACGCGGCTGTTGCCAGGGTATAGAACGACTTCGGGTGTGTGAACAACTCGAAAGCGACCCATGAAATCCGTCCTCGTCCTGCGTCACGAACCGTCTGTTTCCATGGGCTCGCTGCCCGGTGCGCTGGCCGAGGCGGGACTGGACGCCCGGCCGTTCGACCTCTTCGAGTCGGTCCCCGAGAGCTTGCCCTGGAGTGAAGCCGCCGGCCTGATCGTGTTGGGCGGCACGATGAGCGTCAACGACGGCGATCGCTTTCCGTTCCTCATCGCGGAACTCGATTTTATCCGCGCAGCGGTCCGCCGGCAGGTGCCGATGTTGGGTATCTGCCTGGGAGCGCAACTCTTGGCCAAGTCCCTGGGGGCCGCCGTCTATCGCAACGCACGGCCGGAAATCGGCTGGTATCAGGTCGAGCTCTTGCCCGCCGCGGCGGACGATCCTTTGTTTCGGAACCGCTCGAGCCGGGAGACGGTCTTTCATTGGCACGGCGACACCTTCGACCTCCCGGCCGGGGCCGTTCACTTGGCACGCAGCCCGTTGTGTGCGCATCAGGCCTTTCGTTACGGTTTGACCGCTTATGGTTTGCAGTTTCACGTGGAGATGGTGCCCGACTTGATGGAGCTCTGGCTTCGGGAGTTCGATGCCGGTGGAGATTCCTGTGCCGGCAGCGGTATCGATCCGGCCGACATTCACGCGGCCGCGGGCGAGGCCTTTCCGGCCATGAACTCCTTCAGCCAGTGCCTGCTCGCGCAGTTTGCAGCGATGTGCCGTGGGTCGTAGGGTGGGCTAAAGCCCACCTTCCCGTATAGGCGGGCTAAAGCCCACCCTACTGCCGCAACTAACGCGTGAAGAGGCATTTTTTCTGGCAGGCATTTTTGATGATCACCTGTTCGCGTTCCCGTCCGAACGAATGTATAATGGAAGTCTCACGCGATCCTAACAATCGGTCGGGCCAGTTTGTTGGACGCGTCTCACCGCTCCCGGTTCCCTCCATGGAGGGGGGGTGAGATCGGGGCATTGCGCGAGAAAAGCACCGTGTCCATCTCCGTCAAGTGTCCGAACGGGCATGCGTTGAAGGTCAAGGACCAGCTTGCCGGCAAGGCGGGGCTCTGTCCTTATTGCCGCAGCCCCGTCTTTGTGCCCATGCCGGTGCAGACGGCCGAAAAGGCGAGAATCTCCGACGACGAGATCCTTGGCGTGCTCGGTCCGCCCCGCAAAGTGAAGCCGGAACCAGCTCCGCTGCCGCCCACGAACCCCCAGATGGAATCGATCCACGACGGCGTGGCGAAGGAGGAGTCGGGGATCAGTCTGCTTGGCTCGTCCGCCTTGGGAAAGCAAAAAGCCTGCCCGCTATGCGGCCACCTGGCCTCGATCGCCTTCACGCATTGTTCGCGCTGCGGTACACCGCTGCCGAACGTTGAATCGACCAAAAAATAAGGATTTGGCAAAACTCCCCGGGTGCGGTTACAATGAAGCTTGCGGGTTATGAGAACCAAACTTCACGGGAGCGAAGAGTGTGAGCGAAGATCTGCGGCAGCCGCGATTATTGACATTTTATCAGGAGTACTTGGATCGGCCGGACTGTAGTGCCTTTTCCGGCCGAGTAAGCCAGGGCTACACGGCAGGCACGTTACAGCGTTTGGCCAGTCACCCGCGGCGCGAGGTTCGTCGCGCGGCGGTGTTGGCCTTGGGGTGCCTGGCCGATTATGAGTCCAACGCCACGCTCGGCGCCGCCTTGCTGGATGAGGACCGCACGGTGCGGATCCTTGCCGAGAACAGCATCCGCCAAGTATGGACTCGGGCGGCCGGCGACGAGGACCGCGTCCAACTCGACACCATCATCCGCCTGAACGCTGCGCGGCAGTTCGACAAGGTCCTGCGCTTGGCCAGCGACTTGATTAAGCGCGTGCCGGCCTTTGCCGAGGTCTGGAATCAGCGGGCCTACGCCAATCACGCCTTGGGCCGCTATAACGATTCGGTCCGCGACTGCCACGAAGCATTGGAGATCAATCCCTATCACTTTATTGCTGCCGTAGGAATGGGCCGGGCCTACCTTGAGTTGGGAAACCAGGTCTCGGCGTGGAGAGCTTCCGTCGCGCCCTGCGGCTCAATCCCGATCTTGAAGGCGTTCGCGTCCAGGCCGACCGATTGGCGAAGTTGGTGGAAGGAACGTAGGATTTTACGTCAGGCTTTCCAGCCTGACATTGAACCGGAGGAGGTTAGGCTGGAAAGCTTGACGTACTTGATATCCGCTTACCGCACGGCCGTCGTCTGGCTTGCTGACTGGATCGCTTGCAGAGCCCGTTGGGCATAATAACGAGGGTTGGACTGGAATCTGCCGAGCGTGCTTTCGTTGGCAAACAAGTAGACGTGGCCGTCGAACCGCAGGCCATGTTCGCGGTAGCCCGACACGGAACGGCCCTGCTCCAGCAGGAGGACCACGTCGTCGCCGGAACTGACCGGAGCATAGCGGTCGGGGTGGGCCAGGAAGCGGTGTTGCTCTTCCTCGCCGGCAAACAGGTAGGTCCGGCCGCGATGAATCGCCCCCCACGCCTTTTTGCCCGGCTGCCATCGAGAATTCTCCACAAGCTGTACGGGACAGAAGCCATCGAGGCCAAGAAGCGGATTGGCGGGCCGTTTGCCGGTCTCCGCCGGTTTTTTCAGGTCAATCGCGGCAACTTGAACCGTCGGCTGTGGGTTGACGGGCGCCGATCCCGCGGTAGGCGATGGCCCGGTCAGCGGCGATTGGCCAGTCGGGGCAGCAGCCCTGCTGGGTGGACCAGCCTGAATCTGGGCAAGAACGCCTGCACCCGGCCGCTTTGCGTTGGCCGCAAGTTTGTTGAGCTTGGACAAGTACTGATCGACGGACATATACTCCGGGATGAGCGCCAGGACTTCGCCGCGGGCGTTGGGAGCAACGATCACCGTGGTTGGCACGCGGGTGACACCATATTGCTTCGCGGTATTGGGGTAGTACTCGATATTGATCTTTACCGGTACGAAGTTGGCTTCCAAGGCGGAAACGGCCCCTGGCTGATTGCGGAGTTCATTTTCCATCCGATGGCAGGGACCGCAGTAGCTTGCACAGAAGAATACCAACACCAGTCGATTCGACTGGCCGGCGGTAGCCTTGGCGCTGTCGATGGTTGATTCCCAATGGAGGGGTTGCTGTCCGATAGCAAGCCGGTGAAGGCAGAAAAACAGTACTATCACCGGCAGAAACCGTCGCGCCATACGCATTTCGACCGCCCTCGCCAAGGATACGCAACAAGGAGACTCTCCCTAGTATCGGAAGGGAAGCTTGAATAATTGGTGAAAAATAGGTTACAGCGGGACGAGTTTAACTCTGGGTAATTTCGAGAAAATGTGAAAGAAACTGCGTAGAACGCCGAAAAATGTTTTGGGCAGCCGTAAAAATCGAAAATGCAGCTTGACATAAATTCCGTAGGCGTTAATATAGCAGTAGATATTGAGTTCTGTCTGGCAGGCGGGTTAGTTTATCCCGCGATCTGGCATCTTACAGCCGCCCCTCGCACAAGGGATGGTTCTTTCATGGGGAAGCGGGATACGCTTCTCAGCCTGAACGCCTTTTTGATTGTGAGCGATAAACAACGATGAAGCCCCTACCCTATTACGGGGGTTGTTTCGTTAGCCTTGCAAAGGATGAGGCTGCCTGCACGGTCTGCTAAGGATACCTGATAAAGCCGCGAATGGGCCGAATGTTGGCGCGTCCGAAATGGGTCTTTGTTAGGTATCCTCAGGGTACGGCGACTTTCGCCGTGGTATGAGTTTTGTCCCTCGAGGTCATGGTGCTTCGCCCTGCCGGTAGAGCATTCCTCTACAGCTTGATTGCGCTGCTCGAGCAGCGCGGCGAGGAAATCCGCGGTGAGGTTTTCACCGCTTCAGCAAAGGAGTTTTTCTTAGGTGGGCTATATGGCAAAAAAGAAACGAGGCCGGCTGCGCGGCCGTGGTACGCAAGGCTTGGGGCCGCGCAATGGAAATGGTTATCGTGGCAGTCACAACCGGCCTATGCGGCCTCCAAGCTACGATGCCGACGCGCAGCGCACCGGGGACGCTCCGCTGGAAAACGGTGAAGTAGGTCCCTTGGAGCCCGGCGGCGGCGTGCTGGAAATGCATCCCAACGGCTACGGCTTTCTCCGCGATCCCACGACGAACTATACTCGCGAGTTGACCGACCCCTTCGTTCCCGGAAGCATGATCGAGAAGTTCGGGCTTCGCGAGGGTCTGCACATCACGGGCATGGTCCAACCGGGCCGGCGGCAGCAGGGACCGCGACTCCGCGAAATCACCGATGTCGACGGCATGCCGCCCGAACAGTACCGCGAAGTCAAGACCTTCGACCAGCTCACGCCCATCAATCCCGAGTCCTGGCTGCGCCTGGAGACCGGGCCGGAGCCCATGACCACACGGGTCATGGATCTGCTCACGCCGCTGGGCAAGGGCCAGCGGGCCCTGATCGTCGCTCCGCCCCGCACCGGCAAGACGATCATGCTGCAGCACATCAGCAACGGCATTTCCACGAACTATCCGGACGTGAAGCTGATCGTGCTTTTGATCGACGAACGGCCGGAAGAGGTCACCGACATGCGGCGGGCCGTCAAGGGAGACGTCCTCGCCAGCAGTCTCGATCGCGACATCGAGAGCCACGTCCGGCTCTCGCAGTTGGCCGTCGAGCGCTGCCGCCGCCTGGCGGAGATGGGCAAGGACGTGGTCTTGCTCCTGGACTCCATCACCCGGTTGGCCCGGGCCTTCAACAAGTGGGTCGGCAACACCGGCCGCACGATGAGCGGCGGCGTCGACATCAAGGCCATGGACATTCCCAAGAAGCTCTTCGCCACGGCCCGCTTGTTCGAGGAAGGCGGTTCGTTGACCGTGATCGGCACCGCCCTGGTCGACACCGGCAGCCGCATGGACGAACTGATTTTTCAGGAATTCAAGGGCACGGGCAACCTGGAGTTGGTGTTGGACCGCAAGTTGGCCGACCGTCGCGTCTGGCCGGCGATCGACATCAGCCAGTCCGGCACGCGGCGCGAAGAAAAGCTCTTGCCGCCGGATATCCTGCATGCCGTGACCATGCTTCGCCGCACGTTGGCCACAATGCACCCGGTCGAGGCCATGGAGCAGTTGACCAGCCGCCTGGCGAAGTTCAAGTCCAACAAGCAGTTCATCGAACTGATTGCCGGGACGAGGATCATGGAATGAAGAATTCGACTGTGCTTGGGGTGTTTGCCGGCGTATTCGCATTGGCACTGGCCATTTCGGCGGAAGCCCAGCCACCCAGCGTCAAGGCGGAAGAAGTTCTCAAGGGCGAAATCAAGAGCTTCTCGTTTTCCAAGAGTGCCATCTTCCCAGGGACCGTCCGCGACGTCGCGGTTTTCATCCCGGCGCAATACGATGGATTGAAACCCGCCTGTGTCTACGTCAAGACCGACGGTTATAACCCGGGAGAAAAAGCCCTCTTGGAGAAGCTGATAGCCGCGAAGCAAATGCCCGTGACCATCGGTGTTTTTGTCCGGCCCGGTGATTTGCCGGCAACCGTGAAGAACGCGATGGGCCGCCGGAATCGTTGTTTCGAATACGATGGAATGGGCGACAATAATGTCCGCTTCCTCGTCGAGGAACTCTTGCCTTTCGTGGCCAAGAAGTTCGACCTGAAATTATCGACCAGCGGTAACGATCGTTGTATCGCCGGCGGTAGCAGCGGTGGCATTACGGCTTTCAATGCGGCCTGGGAACGTCCCGACGCCTTCAGCCGCGTGTATGCCAACAGCGGCAGTTTTGTCGCTTTTCGCGGCGGGCACGAGTTTCCCACGCTCGTCCGCAAGTTCGAGGCCAAACCGATTCGCGCCTATCTCACCACCGGCACGAATGACATGGAAAACTGCGCCGGAGACTGGTTCCTGCTCGATCAGGAAATGGACAAGGCCCTGCGCTTTTCGGGCTACGATTACTTCTTCCGCATCATCAAGGGCGGGCACGTCGCTGGCTACTATGATTACTTTCCAGAAGCCATGAGCTTTATCTGGAAAGGTTGGCCCCAGCCGGTCCAGGCCGGGCCGAGTGCGCCGCGCGTGCGCGATATCGTCCTTCCCGATGAAAAGTGGCAGCCGGTTGCCCAGGGTGGCCATGACGCCCGGGGGCCGGCGTGCAATGCCCGCGGCGAGGTGTTTTTCGTTAGTATTGCGGACGACAAGATCTGCCGCATCGATCTCGACGGCAACGTCAAAGTGTTCTTGTCCGATGCCGGTCGGGCCAGCAGCCTCTCCTTCGGGCCGGAGGGCCAACTCTACGCGGTTTCGAGCACGACGGGAAGAATCATGAGTTATGATTCGTCGGGCAAGGGCAGCCTTGTTGCCGACGGCATTCGCGGCCGATATATTCTCGCCATGCCCGGCGGCGGCCTTTATGTCACCGGCGGCGAGAATGTTGCGGAAATCAATTCTGCGGGAACGCCGCCTAAAGCCGGGACTCCAACCGGCACGGTGTGGTTCGTCAAAGACGGCAAGAAGACTTTGGTCGATTCGGGCCTGAAGTTGGCTACCGGGCTTGCTTACCGGCCTGACCAGTGGCTTTTGTCCGTCGCCGATGGACGATCGAAATGGGTTTACAGCTACCAAATCAATCCCGATGGCACGCTCACCAATAAAGAGCGTTTCTTCTGGCTGCACGTTGCCGATTGGGAAGACGACGCCGGCGCCGAGTCGGTCTGTTACACCAAGGAAGGCCGGATGTTCGTTGCCACGCGGTGGGGAATCCAGGTCTGCGCCGACGACGGCCCGACCCAGGTGATCCTGCCCATGCCCGACCGCAGCCGCGTGATCGGCGTCTGTCTTGGCGGGCGAGAGCACGACACGTTTTTTGCCTTTTGCGGAGACAGAATCTGGAAACGCAAGGTGAAAGTCCACGCCATGGGCGCGTTCAGCCCGTGGGTAAGAGTCAACGGCACCCCGCTGTAATCCGCCGTCCAATGCTGACGGCCGGTGAGGGTGGCACGTCCCTGAGCTTGCGAAGGGCGTGGTTTCACCGCTTTCACGCCCCTCTGCGCCTTGTGGACTCGCGCAAGCGGCAAAGCTCGCAAAGAAGATCGCGACGGGGGTCCCTTCTTCCCTTTGCGCCTTTGCGTGAGAATCTGACTTTCTTAACATGAGGTTCTTATTCCTGGAGGCGGTTCACCACTCGTGTAATGCCGGTCTTGATCAACTCGACGCCGAAATTGATCAACAGCCCAAGACGCTTGTCGGCGAGCCGCAGGTACGTCAACAGCACTTTCTTATGCACCGGTGCCACGGCTTCGATGGACTTCAACTCCACGATAAGGCAGTGTTCGACGATCAAGTCCGGGCGAAAGCCCAGGTCCAGCCTGACGCCATCCCATTCGACGGGAACGGCCACTTGATTCTCCACGTGCAGACCGCGCTTCCGCAGTTCGTGCATCATCACCGCTTCATACACGGATTCGAGCAGGCCCGGTCCAAGTTTCTTATGGATCTGAAAAGCAACATCGACCACGATCCTGGCAACTTCATTCTCGTGCATCATTTTCTGCCTTTACTCAAAGTTAGGAAATAACGGATACAATATCTCACGCAAAGCCGCAAAGGCGCAAGAAGAAAAGAAAATGGGGCGGAAGGAAGACAAATCAGAAGCGAGAAAGGAAAGGGTTGAACTTCTCGCTGATTCTCCATTGTTTCCACGCCTCATTCATTTTCCTTTCCTCAATCTTCCTTTCATCTTCTTCTTCGCGCCTTCGCGCCTTTGCGTGAGAACTGAACTGCGTTCTACCGGTTAATTTCGCCCGTAGAAGACCAGCCGCGCGGCCTTGGGGGCCAGGGGAACGATGCGGAGTTCATTTGCGCCAGGTCGGACGTGTGACGAGATGTCCAGACGGCACGGTTTGCCGATCAGCCCGCCGGCCGGCTCGCCGTTGACGGTCACTCGCGCCGCCTCGCCCGGCAGGTCTGCCATCTCCAGGTAAACGCGACAAGCAGCCAGGTCCACGTCGGGCGGGATGGTGCAGTGACCCTGGAACGGGTCGGCCGCCTTGACGGGACTGAGAGTCACCGGGCGGCCTTTGGGCTCGGGCACCAGGGGCGCCGCGGGCGGCTCTGCGTCGCGAACCAGGTCGATCGCCGCACGGAGCGGGCGGCTGCCGGGCTCCAGCCGCACGGGACGGTCCAGCTTGGTTGCCTGGAAAACGATCATGACGCTCTCCAGCGGTTCCAGCGTCAAGCCGAGTTCAACCTGATTCTCCTGCAACCGCCGGTAGGGCAGGGCGGTGATTTCGCCACGCACGGCGTCCCAGCACTCCGGCTCGCCGCGGGCCGTGATGCGGAAGCGGAAGCGGCGCGGTGCGCCCTGGTGGTTCTGGTTGCAGACCAGAAAGACGTCCCGCCCGACCTTCTGCCGGTGCAGGACGTGCAGCCAATTGTCGGTGACGCCTTCGATGACTTCCAAGGTGGCCGGCAATCGAGCGTCGGCGAATGTGGCTTTGATCTCCTCGACGCTGGGCTGTTGCGAAAGGAAGTACGAGCGGCCGCCATGGGGGCTGACCTTGCAGGCGGTCCGGGAATCGAAGCCCAACGCGCAAGCGAGGCAGGAGTTCGCATGTATCGTCGCGTCGGCGCTCGCGGGAACCCCGTTCCTCGCTGGCGCTTCGGGCTTCGATACCTGGCCCCAAACTGCCTCGACCAAGGCCGCGATCTCGGCCCGAGTGCGACCAACCGTGCCCGACTTGCTGGGCAGGAACCCGTAACCCGCGACAATGCCGCCCGCCTGAAAGAACTCTTTCACCTTAACCAGGGTTTCGTAGGGAATGACTTCCACCGGCGGTACGATGAGAACGCGGTATCGTTCCTGGTGAAGCTGAACTTCGCGGCCGTCCAGCACGGCGTCGTCCTGGAAGACGCGGAAAGGGAGCCAGTCGCAATCGTAGTTGGCGTCCTGCAGGGCCTCGCTCAATCCTTCCGGCATGATCGCTTTGCCCACGCCCAGCGTGTTGCCGCTGAAGAGCAAGGCCACCGGGCAAACGTGCCGCCCGCTGCGGAGCAGAAGGCTCAGCCGGCAGGTGTAGTCGGCGAAAACGCGGAACAGCGGCCAGCGGGGTTCGTAGCCGCCGTTGTAGAAGTACGGCGGGCAGTCCCGGTCGTACGGTGAGCGGGGATTGAACGAATGCGGGATCAGGAAGTTGACGCCCGAGACCTGCATGTGGTCGGCCCACCATTTCATTTCACGGTAGGTCAAGTCTTGGCCGCGGGCGCCGAAGATTTCGACCATGGCCGAATCCTCGGCCTTGCCGAAGACGTGCGCGACGGAACTGGAGAGCTTGGGGGTTTGCCAGGTCGGCGGATCGTAGGCGATGCGTTGGCCCATTTTGAACTGGCTAAAGACGGCATCGATGGCCCCCATGTCGCTGTGCCCCTGCAAGAGCATCATGTCGCCGGCGCAGAACTCCGGCCTGACGTAAAGCGAGGCATGTTCCATGAAATGGCCCATCGACTTGACGCCGTGGCGGTGGCACCACTCGGCGATTCCGCCGTACATGGTGCGGCCCCACGTCTCGGCGAAGGCCGTAAGATACTGGTAGCGGGCGGCAGCCTGGTCGTCGCCGGCCAGCTCGAACTTGTAGGCCACGAAGGCCTTCTTCCAATCCACTTTCCGCTCGTCGAGCACGCTGCGCAGCTCGGTGCCCCAATCGCCGCGGGTCTCGGGCTCGTCGTAGAAGAATCCACGGATCGTGCGTCCGAAGTCGGCGCCGAAATGATCGTAATGCGCCTGGTAGACGGTGTTGAGGAACCAATCGACGCAGTCCTTGCTCGCGCCGTCGACGCTGAACTGGCCGCCCTGGTCCAGCGGTGGAGCGAGGACGTAGGTGAAATGGATGATCTTCCACCGGCCGGGCGGAACTTGCCAGGAGAGTTTGCCTTCCGTGATGAAGGGCGCTAGATCTACCAGGCTGTCGGCCTGAATCCTGCCGTCGGCGGCAAGGCGGCCGGCCACGGCGGCCACGTGCCGCGGCCCAGCGTATCCGTCACTGGCCAAGGCAATTGGCCCCTCGATCTCGATGGCCGACGCCGCTAGCCGCTTGGCCGCATATCGGGCGGGCACTTTGCCGCCCACGGCTTGGCTGGGCCACCACTTTTCGTCGAAGATCCACATCTGCAGGCCCTGCCGCTTCGCCGCCTCGAGGCAGATTCCCAGGTCGCGCCACCAGCCTTCGCCCAGCCAATCGACGTGCGGCCGCGATTCGGTGGTGAAACAGCCGTTGCCGCCTTCGGCAACCTTGGCCACGTAGGTCTCCAGCCGCTCGCGGCTCTCGTCGCCGTGCAACCAGAACAGCGGCCCCAGCCATCGCCGGGCTTCCAGCGGCAGCGTGCGAAACTGCTGCTCCAGCTTCGCCATGTCGTCATTGCGATCAGCCGCCATAGCAGTAGATGAAATCGAACTCAGGGCCAGCAGGAAGAACAAGGTCAAACGATTCATGGCGTTACCTTTCATGGTTATGTTCCTCATCACGTTCTAAAAAGTCGACGGGGACAGCCTTTCCGATTCGGAACTCACGCAAAGGCGCAGAAGGCGCAAAGAAAAGGCAGGAAAGGAAAATGTAGGAAAGGAAGATAGAGCAGAAGCCGGAAGGGATGGAGTTGAACCTCTTGCTGATTTCATCTTGCTCTTTCGCAATTCATTTATTTTCCTTTCCCCCATCTTCCTTTCCTACATGCACTCTTCCTGGCATTTCTTCGCACTTGCGCCTTTGCGTGAGAACTCTCTTCCGTTTCTCATGGCCCGAATTACGTCTCCAGCATCCGGCCGAGAATTGCGGCGGGCGTAAGTTTCATGGGCAGGAAGTTCCTGGCGGGGTTGTGGCAGACGATGTTGCCCATGGTAGCATGGCGGCCAGGCCTTTTCCAGCTCCCAAGGGAAAAAGCCTACATGTTAACCACTCTACTGCATGTTATAATAAAGTTCCCACCTGCGTCCCACCCCCCACCTCCCCACCTGCGTCCCACCCCCCACCTCCCCACCTATGAGATACGGAATGGATATGAAGAATCGCTTTGCTACGATGGCCCTGGTGTCTTTTCTTGCCCTGGTTGCGGCCTTGCCGTTGCAAGCTGCCACTTTACTGAAAACGGAAAGTTGGACCGATACCGACGCCGGCTTTGCGGCGTTCGCCACGCGGATCGGCTCGACGCACGATCGCAACCTGCTGGCGCGGGAAGACGTCCACGCCGTCCTCGATCCGCAGAGCGGGATTCCCGACGCGGGCATGCTGATCGACGGCGACGCCGGCACGCGCGGCGACCGCGGCCGCGTCTTCGTCGATGGCCAGCCGAGCGTGATTACGTTCTTCCTCGGCGGCCCCAAGACGATCACCGAGGTTGGCACTACTCGTTCAATTGCAATGCGCGGAGCAATCAGGACTATGAAGTCCGCTTTGCCAACAACAGTTCAGCCCCGGGCGTGATTCCCGATTTCCCCGAGAAGGCTCAACTGAGTACCGGCGAGCGGATCCTGGGCAAGGACCATGGCGGGTTCCATACGCGCTTCGTCGACGAGAAGGGCGGGCCACTGGTTGCGGGGAAGTTCGACTGGGTCCAGTTCCGAATCTGGCGGACCTACGGCGTGACGGCCGGCCATGCGGCGCGGACCCGCGATCCTTCCGGTGCAACGGCGATGATCGAGCTAGAAGTGCTCGGCGACGGGCACGACGTGGCGCCACACACACCCGAGGAAGTGGCCTACATGAAAGCGGCGAAAGCGGCACTCGGACAACCGGAATGGGTCCAGCGGCCGACCTGGCGTGAATCGCTGATCGCCACCCGCGAGGCCTTGCTGCGGTGGGAATGTCTCCAAGACCGCTTGGCCCTGCACAAGGCGGGCGTCGTGCTGGGGCCCTGGTTTCTGCTGGGGCCAGTGCCGCAGGGCGGCAAGGTGGCCCAGCAGATCCAAGCGGCCAACCGGCTCGACGTGACGGCCCGATACGCCGACGAAAAGGGCAAGCAGTTTGCCTGGCAAAAGTGTGAGAACCTTGCCGATGCCCAGGTCAACGACCTGACCGGTTACGGCAAAGAGGGCGCGATCTTTCTTTGCCGCAGCCTGGCAGTTCGCCGCGCCATACCGCCCCGCGAAGTCTATCTGGACCTGGCGGCCGACGGGGGCTCGGCCTGGTGGCTGCCCGAACATCAAGGGCCGGGCATCGAAAGTTCGCTGCCGGTGCTGCGGGGCGGGTCGAATATGATGCGCGACGGGGCCGAGCGGCAGTACGTCATGCAACTCACCGCACGCGCCGACGGCCAGCGGCGGTTCTGCTTCACGCTGAAGCCCAATCTCTCCGGCCCGGGCGCCGGCTCGACCGACCAGCGCTGGCAGTGGCGCTACCGGTTCTGCGAGCAGGTGCGAGAAAAAGTCATCGATCCGGCCGATCGGTTGCAGATCAAGTGCGAAATGGAAGACGGCATCTGGCTCGGCGAGCGCAACGTGTTGGCCGACTGGGCCCCCGGCTGCCTCGACGACTATCTGAAACTGAAATACCGTGCGGGCATCGAGCGGCGACTGGCACAGTGGGATACCCTGCTCACCGAGAAGGCGGGAGTTCAAGCGATGGCCTTGGCCCCCATGCAAAAGCAATTGTCGGACTGGCTCCGCTCAATGCGCCAGTCGCTCGCCCCGTCGCTGGGGTTGGATGCGATTCGGACAAAGTATCATCAATTGGCCACAGTCAAGGAAGCAGGCGATCTGGCTGGCCGGGTCCGCTCGTTGCGGTTGGCCGTCGAGGACCAGCGGAGCACGATGGGCGACCGCTATCCCAAGGGCAATGCGTATCTTGCCCGAATCGATGCGATGGAGAAGGCCGCCGCGGCGGTAGTCGCTTCGGCGCTGGCCGCGTCCGGGACCCCGCCCGCCAACCTGATTGCGCTCGAAAAGGAACTCGACAAGACCTCGACCGACATCCTCCTAGCTAACCCGCTTCTGGATTTCGACAAGCTCGTGGTAGTGAAAGGCAACCCCTATTTCCAGTCGAACTGGGACGGGCCGAACCACTTGGGCTCCGACCTGGTAGTCGTCTCGCCGGTTTGCGCCGACGGCAAGCAGACCGTGCTGCACCATGCCGGCCGGATCTCCGATTTCGACTTGAACTGGGATGGCCGCCGGATCTTGTTCTCCGACGGCAACGCCTTGTTCGAGATCAACGCCAACGGCAGCGGCCTCCGCCAGGTTTCGGCCAAGGACCCGCCCGTGTGGCACTACGACGGCTGCTACCTGCCCAACGGCCAAATCGCCTGCGTCTCGAACGCCTGCGAGCAGGCGGTGCCTTGCACCGGCGGGGCGAACGTCGGCAACTTGCACATCCTCAACGCCGACGGCAGCGGCGACCGCCGCGTTTGCTTCGAGCAGGACCAGGACTGGAATCCGACCGTCATGCAGGACGGCCGCATCCTCTATACCCGCTGGGAATATGCCGATCTGCCGCACTACTTCTCGCGGCTCCTCTTCCGCATGAACCCGGACGGCTCGGGCCAGATGGAGTATTACCACAGCAATTCCTATTGGCCGAACGCGACGTTCTGGCCGCGCCCCATTCCCGGCCATCCGACGGAGGTCGTGGCCGTCATCTCGGGCCACCACGGCGTGTCGCGGACCGGCGAGTTGGTGCTCTTGGACCCGGCCCTGGGACGCCACGAGGCCCAAGGCTGCCTGCAGCGGATTCCGGGCTACGGCCGCAAGGTCGAGGCGATCATCGAGGACCAGTTGGTGACCAATTCCTGGCCGAAATTCGCTTGCCCCTGGCCGCTGGCCGAACCCAAGACGAACCGGGGCGCCGGCAAGTACTTCCTCGTCAGCGTCAAGCAAGACGAGTCGGCGACATGGGACCTTTGCCTGGCCGACATCTTCGACAACATCACGCCGATCCTCAAGGGCGGATACCTGAACGGCGTTCCCTTGCGGCCCCGCGAGAAGCCGCCCGTCGTCGCCTCGAACCTCGCACCCGGCCAGAAAGACGGCATCATCTTCCTGGCCGACATCTACCGGGGCAACGGTTTGCGGGGCTATCCCCGCGGCTCGATCAAGCAATTGCGGATCGGCTCCTACGAGTTTCGCTTCGCCGGCAACGGCGACACCTACGCCTCGTCCAATGAAGGCGGCTGGGACGTGAAGAAGATCCTTGGCACGGTTCCCGTACATGAGGACGGATCGGCCATGTTCCGCGTGCCCGCCAACACGCCGATCTTCGTCCAGCCGCTGGACTCCGAAGGGAAGGCCCAGCAAATCATGCGAAGCTGGTACACGGCCATGCCGGGCGAAACGGCTTCCTGCGTCGGCTGCCACGAGGGTCAAAACAGCGGTCCGCCGTCGAAATTGGCCATTGCGGCCCGAACCCGGCCGGTCGAGATCACGCCCTGGAACGGTCCCACGCGCGGGTTCAGTTTCGACCGCGAGGTGCAGCCGGTCCTCGATCGGCGCTGCGTGGGCTGCCACGACAGCAAGCCGGTCCGCGACGGCGATCGGATGGTTGCCACGCCGGACCTGCGGGCGAAGCGGCTCCGGCCCGATTACCACGACCGCTACAGCCCGGCCTATATGGTCCTGCAAAAGTACGTCCGCCGGGCCGGTTTCGAGTCGGACATCCATATGCACGTGCCGTCGGAGTTCGAGGCCGATACCGGCGCACTGGTGCAGATGCTTAAGAAGGGCCACCACAACGTCCAACTCACGCGTGACGAGTGGGAACGGCTCTATACCTGGATCGACTTCAACGTGCCTTACCCGGCCAACTGGCGCGAGAGCCACGTGCCGCCCAGCCAGGAGCTGGTCGAGCGCCGCGTGAAGCACCAGAGGCTGTTTGCCGGTATCGACGACAAGGACGAGGAGCCGCTGCCGCTGCCGCCGGTTGCGGCGTTCGAGCCACCGCCTTCTGCGCCGGTCTCGTCTGTGACGCCGAAGCCGTTGCAGCTAGCCGGTTGGCCCATGACGGTCGAGGCGGCTCGCAGGCTCCGGCAGGCCACGGCGGCCGCCGTGCCGCCCAAGGAACTCACCCTGGCCGGAGGGGTCAAGATGAACTTCGCGGTCATTCCCGCCGGCCGCTTTGTGATGGGCAGCCTCCGCGGCGCAGCGAACGAATCGCCGGAAACGGCCGTCACGATCGCCCGGCCTTTCTACTTTGGCACGACCGAAGTGACTAACGCCCAGTACGCCGTATTTGATCCGGACCACGACAGCGGCTATATCGAAAGTCGAAATAAGGACCGCACGTCGCGGGGAACGCCCATCAATACCCCCGACCAGCCGGTCGTCCGCGTCTCGTGGAACGAGGCCATGGCCTACTGCCGTTGGCTATCGCGGGAAAGCGGTTGCCGGGCGACCCTGCCGACCGAGGCCCAATGGGAATGGGCCTGTCGCGCCGGCACGGCCACGGCCTTCTCCTTCGGTGACACGCTGGAGAACCACAATGGCGTGATGAACATTGCCGACAGCAGCATCGCCGGCTGGAACTACGGCCGCGCCGAGCCGAACTACAGCGACGGCTATTATTTCACCATTCCCGTCGGTCGCACGCCCGCTAACGCCTGGGGGCTTGCCGACATGCACGGCAACGCGGCCGAGTGGTGTTTGAGCAACTACGCGCCCTATCCCTACGACCCGCGGGACGGCCGCGACGATCCCGCCATGGCCGGCCAGAAGGTCGTCCGCGGCGGCTCGTGGAACGACCTGGCCAAGGACGCCAGTTCGTCGGCCCGGTGGCGCTACCTGCCTTACCAACCGGTCTACAACGTCGGTTTTCGCGTATTGATCGAGGTCGGCAGCGAGGGCGTGGCCAAAACGGCCGCAAGGTGAACACTGGATATGTCCTTGACCGGCAAGCGGATCACATTGGCTTTCCACAGCGCGGAACAAACGACCATGGCCGGACGATTTCTTGCGGTCCGGCAGAGTTATTTTCGTAAGTGCTGTTCTGTTCAGCGATTAGATGGGGTGGAGGCCGCCCGCGTGGTCCAGCACGGTGTGGTCCAAAATCGAAGGCATATCCTCTTTTCCACCACGAATAGCGTGGTCCGCTTTCGCCGCCGGACCGGGGTATCGCTTTCCCGCGCGTTGGAAATACTGCGGAGAAAACAGGGATCTCCGCGGGTTATTGTCTATATGGAAAACGGAAGTATGGCAAGAAAAAGGCATCCAGCGGGCCGTGTGGGCAAGCCGGCGGATGCGTTGTTGCCGGACAACAATCTGCCGTGCGTCGACGTACCGATCACGCTCCGTCGTGATTCTGGGCGACAGAGGCCGGCAGATTTCCTCGCCGGGGCGGTTGGCGAGGCCGCCCCGGACGGCGCGATGCGCGTTGGCTCGCGCATCGCATCAAGACAAATTGCCAAAGAACGATCGAGCGTTTCTAAACGCTCGTGACCGTAATTATCCATACTTATAAATGCGTGTCAAGAGGCAGCGGCGATTATTTTCCTCTCGTGCCCCGCCTGAAGGCCAGCGCGATTGCCCTAAGTGGTTGCGCGGCAAGAGGTTCCGGCGATGGAGAAAATCACGGAATTTGCAGGAAATATCCGCGAGAATCGACGGCCTTGCGAAGACGACGGCAAGCCCAGCGCGAGAAAATCCTGCGCAACCTTATGGCCTGCAACCGCTTGGAAATTGACCCGTTGCGTCGGAACGGCCTTTCGCAGTATATAAGGAGAGTTTTCCTTCGGGTGGCGCATACCCCCTCCGTGGAGTTGGCGGCGTATATGCGAAGCAAGCGGTCTTCCGAAACGAAATGACCAGTTTGGCCCACTTCGTCTCGCCCTGGTCCGTTCGGATTGGTATGCTCACGGGAATGACCAACAACCCCAAACGCTGAAGGTTCCAAGAAATCATGCGAACGCTTCTCGTAGCTCTGACGCTCTGTTCTATTCCGCACAGTTGGCTTGCTGTTCCGCGAAGCCTGCTTGCGATAAAAATGCAACAGGCGAAACGACAACGGGAAGCGGTAGCGGCATTTCAGGAATTCGGTGCCAGCTTTACCTACTCATACCCGTCAGGACCACCGTGGTTATGGAGGCTGCTGGGAGATGATTACTTCCAGTCCATCAATTCCGTGTTCCTCCGCTCCACCAACGTTACGGACGCTTCGCTAGAGAATCTAAAATGGATGAATCAACTCAAAGGCGTAAACCTTAATCTTACTCAAATCACGGACGCTGGGTTAAGTAATGTCAAAGAGCTGATCCAACTAGAGTATTTGGCTCTCAACAAAACCAGAGTTACTGATGCTGGGCTAAAAAATCTCGAGAAGTTGTCCCATCTTCAGTACTTGTCCCTTGATGACACCGAAGTTACGTCTGCGGGACTGGAAAATATCAAGGACTTGAATCAACTCAACGACTTAAGCCTTATGAGAACCAAAGTCAGCGACGCCGGGCTAGAACATCTCAAGAGGCTGAGCCAACTCCAATCGTTGTACCTTGACGGTCCCCAAATAACCGACGCTGGACTGGAACACCTAAAGAGGCTAAATAAACTCCAATACTTGATTCTTGGCGGAACGAACGTTACGGATGCCGGGCTAGAAACTCTAAAAGAACTTGACCAACTCAAATGGTTGGCCCTTGACGGGACCCGAGTCACGGACACTGGCCTAAAAAACCTTAGCATGTTGCGTCAACTCGAAAGCCTAAGCCTTGTTGCAACCAAGGTCACGGAGGCTGGTTTAGAGAATCTCAAAGCGCTGAAGAAACTCTACAGGCTAGAGCTTTAAGGCTTCAAATTCACGGATGCTGAATGGAAAAGACTCCAGAACGCATTACCGGACTGCAAGTTACTCCACTAAATCGACTGCCTCGATTAGCAGGGAGGAAACCATGCCGAGTGGGAATTCGCCCTAATTCGTCCCCACGCGATTGTGGCCGATGCGGGACGTGTTGGGGTCGCGTCGGGCCAAGCTTGAGCTTTCAGCGGACACGGGGTCCAGCCGACACGAGGTCGACACGGGGTCAGGCCGGCAGTTTCCACTTTGCCAAGCAAAACGGATCTGCCGGCCTCGCGCGATTCCGGTGCTTCGCACTTGTCGTTGGCTTAGGATTTGGCTACAAAAGAAATCCGCGGCACTTGCGTGGCTCGAAAAAAAGGGGATACGCGATGAAGGAAGCAGCACCGTGTGACGCCAAAGACGACTTCTCGAACTACCTGCGCCTGGCGGAGAAAGAGGAGATCGTCATTACCCGGCACGGGAAACCGGCCGGGGTGTTGCTCGGTTTTGAGTTGGAAGACGACTGGTTCGACTACCGTCTCGAACACGATCCGCGTTTTCTGCGGCGGATCGCCGCAGCCCGGCAAAGCCTGCGGGCTGGCCGCGGTGTGCGGCTTGAGGATCTCCAGTGACAGCCGCTCGACGTACACGGGGGTGGACTTTACGCAAAGGCATTCAACTGGGCATAAAGGAATTCCGGGGCCAAATCCGCGCCGTTTTCCCAGGCTATCGTCTGGAGTTCGGGATCGACGCGGAATCGCTTGAATTCACCCGGGTCTTGCAAGGGGGCGAACACTTCCCCGGATAATTCGTTTCGTAAATCAATCTCTCCTTCGGCGCCGTCGCTGAACTTCAGCCAAATTACGTAATCGTGCAAATACTTTGGTTCGCTGACATGCAAGAACATGTTCATCACTCCAATTCAACCCCGTTTATCATAGTGATTCTCGTTCTCCGTGGAAGTTGAATAAGAGAAAATGGGCCACGGATGAAACACCGATTGAACACGGACCGAGAAAATCCGTGTTTCGTCGGTGTTCCATCCGTGGCCTGCCTCTCCTCTTGGCCCATTCTCCTGCCGACCCGGAGTACCGGGTGCCCCGCGGAGTACCGGGCGCCCCGATCTTCCTTTCTCCCGCTTTTTGGCCGGTCCTCAGTGCATCTCGGCGATTACGGGGTTCGGCTATTATGCGAAAGCCAAGGGGCGGAACTGGGCCTGGGGCATTGTCGGTGTCGCAGGTGCTGGGGCTGCTCGTGTTAGTGATGCTGAAAGACAGGTCCGGCGATCCCTGGAACACTTAAGAGCGGCCGGTTTGCGAATCACGCCGTAAGATCCAACGTCTGTCCCGCCGCCTGCTCGACTTGGGCGAATGCGCTGGCCTGCTGGACGACGCCGGTCTGCACTTGATCCGGGCTTGGCTGCGTCACGGCGCCAGTCGTGTTCAGGTTGCCCAACGCCGCCAGAGCGTACGCAAACTCGGCGTGGGCCTGATCGGCCGTGCTGGACGTGTCGGCGGGCTGGGGCTGGGATGTGCCTTGGGCCGCGGTTCTCGATGCCGAAGACGACGTGCGAGCGCCGCCGCTCACCTTCGCCACGCGGCTGGGCTTGATGACGGGGTAGAGCATGGCGGCGACGCCAGCGGCGGAAACTCGGTTGATTGCCATCGACATAATGATTACTGGTCCCGGGCGTCAAAGGGATGCTTATCAAGCATAGCTTACTGCTCCAAAACACCCCTCCAGGGTGTATTATCGGCCGATCCGGGCCTGGAACTCGTGTCGGCCTAGCCGCCGATCACCGCGACGGCGGCGATCACGACAGACAGGTGGATGAATATGAGAAAATGGGCCACGGATGAAACACCGATTGAACACGGAACGAGAAAATAGTTGTTTTGTAGCCTGCTCTTGACCCTCTGTATATACTAGCGTATATACAGGAACATGAGCGAAGACGAGTTCGACGACCTCCTGGACGATTACCTGAGCGGCAAGACCGCGATCAATGCGGACATGCTGGGCGTCGAGATCGTTTGGATCCGCGGCAACCCGAATGTGGGGGCGGACCACATTGCCCGGAATGATGTCACCGAGGCGGAAGTTGAGGAAGTTTTGCTTGAGACGCCGCCGGACATCGAGGCCAAGAGACACCCGGACTACCCGGACCGCACGATCTTTTGGGGAGCGACCCGTGCCGGCCGATGGCTGTTCGTGGCGTGTGCGGACTGGACCGAGGGCGATAGGCGCTTCTTGAAGCCGATTACGGCCTTTGAACCCGAAGAGGGGGAAGAGTATTGGAGCAGGCAATGAAAAACAACAAACGGAAAGTGGACGATTTGGCAGGGGAAGCCCGGCTTTGGGACGAGAGAAAGCTCACGCCCGCGGATTGGAAGGATGCTCCCGAGGCCGTGCCGGCGGCCAAACGCGCGGTTCCCATCAGCATTCGCTTGCCGCAGCCGATGGTTGCGATTCTCAAGGAGTTTGCCCGGCAGGCGGGAATCGGTTACCAGGTGCTGATGAAACGGTGGCTCGACGATCGGATTCGCCAAGAGAGCCAGAAACGTAATCGGCCGAAGGTGGCAAGACCCTGAAGGTCGGCCTTGAGATATTGATGCGACGGTGCTTCAGTGCATCTCGGTCGCCACCACGCCGAGGCCCTGCCGGTAGAAATTGAACTGCACGTTGGGATGATCGGCCAGGAGCGACATCGGCACCGACGCATCGGGCAGCCGCTTGGAAATCATCAGCGTGGTGAGCCGCATGCCGAACGGGTTGTCGTGAGTGCCGGCCTGCCAGATCGAAACTCGTTCGGCCTTCCACGTCTCGACGGGCCCGACCGTGGCCGCCCGGGTCGGCACCAGGGCAACCTGCCCGCCGCCGGAGGTCCGCGCATTCTGGATGATGGTCATCGGGTGCAAATCGGTCACGCGGGTCTTGAGCCTGCGGTATTCCTCCGGTGTGGGCGGGGCGTCCTTGTAACGACCCTTGCGGCGCGGCGGATCGTTGAAGGCCCAATGTTTCACCTCTCCTTGGCCGCCTTGCATGACGAAGCAACGGATCTCGTCGTAACTGGCCGAGTAGGCCCTCAGATCACCGGTGGGAAAACGCAGATGCGCGTCCGGCATCCGCAGCTCGCGGCGGATCCGCTGGAAACAGAGCTCGCGGTCCGCCCGGGCGAAACTCAACGGGTGGCTGACCGGCACGGGCACGCCCGCCTCGTCGACCCACTCGTCCATGCCCCAAAAATGCCCTTGCCGCACGTCGATGTCCAGGTCGCTCACCAGCCGGGCCACGAGTGGCAACTGCTCCGTGGGGCCGATCGGTCCGCAAATACCTGCCGGATTGTCGGCGGTCGATTGTTTCCAGGCGTTGATGTATTCCAGAGCCTCGGCGAGGTAGAACTCCTGGAGCGTGTCGTACAACACAACGCGGAAACCGGGACGTGAGAGCTTTTCGACGTCCCGCACCGAAAGCTTTGCGGCGTCAGCCAGGATCTCGGGGTCGAGTGTTGTGTAATCCCACCAGTCCGGGGCGATCTTACTCAGCGGGCGTGGCATGGTCAGTGCTCCTTGTCAATTTCTGCCAGGATATTGTATTCCATGAACGCAGCTACTCCAGATCCGGCCCTGCGATTCGCTCGCCCTTGAGCTGCCGCTCTTGATCCTTGGGGTTGAAGGTGCCGTAGAAGAGCGCGTTGGCATCCATCCAAGTAATGAGGCGCTCAAAATCGTCCTTCAACAGCCGGACCTCATGATGACCGGCCAGGAGCAGTTTCATCAGCTTGCTGGCCCGCGCCCCGAATTGCTCGGGATACGTTCTCGCGGTCGGGCGATGTCCCCAGGCGGAATAGGGCACTTGGGGAGCCAAGGCGTCGTAGGACTGGGAGAAGGGACCCTTGCCCTTCGCCCCGGTAAGGAAGATGCCGCCGCTTCTCTCCTTCGCTGCGCCGGAGTTGTGGCAACTCACGCAATGCCTGTCGAGCACCGGCTGAACCAGGAGCGGATAACTGAGCGGTTTGGATCCATCCGGACCGGGCAGGATATCGGAGGGCGGCCGCCGCAAGGCCGTGGCGGAAACGCGGGAATCGACCGGCAAGGAAACGGTATTTCGCTCGTGGCAGCCGGCACAAGCGGCGCTCTCGCCGGGCTGAAGATAGACGATGCTGTACATCATCTGCACGGCCCGACCCCGGCAGTCCAATGCCTGGAACTGAAGCGGTATGCGGGCCGGCGCCCGGAAATAGGCCGAGCCGTCGCTTTCCACCGGAACGGTTCCGAGGACCTGTTTGCCGGGCGAAGTGCCGGCCAGCCCCGGCATCGGGTTATTGGCGTTTGGCGTTGTCTTGGGGAGCACCTGAATGATCCGCAGCCCGGCGATATGCTCCTTGGGCAGTGGAACCCAGCTCTCGTAGACGTTCTGCAGGAAGAACGTGCCTTCGGGCTTATCGGTAGCCGCGAGAGCGGAGGCGATTCGTGGCGGAAGCGGTCTTGGCCGCAACGGGGCCGGCCAGACGCTCGAAATGTTCAGATCGCGATACAGCAACTCCTTGTTGCCAAAGCGATCGAGGCAGTAAAGGCCGAACATGTTCGGAGGATTTGTGCGGGGCTCGCCGACGAGGGAGTCATAACTATATGCTACGAGGCAACATGCCTCCGAAAGCGGATAGGGACTGCGGTAGCAATGCCCCGGCCATCGCAGGCTCTTGTACTGTACTTCTGAGAAGTTGCCCATCGAGCCCGCCGGGCTTTCCGATTCCGGAAACGGCACGTCAGGCGTAAAGCGGGTGATGGGCGGCAGGTCCTCCACGCCTTTGGTCACATCCAGAAGAATGATCGCTCCGGCAGTCATGGCGTGGTGGGCCGCAGCCGTGGCCATCACCAGGGACGAGCCCGGAATCGGCCGCGCTTCCCACACCCCTATCGGGTTGAGCGTATTGTTGCCGTAGAAGGCGCGGACGCCGCTGCCATCCGGCCGGACCGTCCAGAGGTGCTCGAAATGCACGGCGTCGCGGTCCACGTAGTCCCACCGCGTATAGATCACCCGGCCGTCGTTGAGGACGGCCGGATCCCACTCGTGCGTTTCATGGTAGGAGATCACCCGCGGGATCGAGCCGTCCGCCTCGCACAACGCCAGGGTGTACACAGGGCAGGGGCCCGCGCCGCAGCGGTGGTAGCCGCCGCGCCGCGTCGAGATGAAGACGATCTTCCCGGCGGGCAGATAGCGGGGCGAAAAGTCATCGAAAGGACCCTCGGTCAGTTGCCGCAGATGGGCGCCCGCCGCATCGACCTCGTAGAGGTGAAAATGCCGGTCCAGGAACTGGCCGCGACGGGGTGGATCCGAGTCCACTTTGCAGTAGGAGAACAAGATGTGGCCGCCATCGAAGGAGACCTCGGGAAACATGAACGCCCCCTGGGGCAGGGCGCCGGTAGCGAGTTGCCGCGTCCGCATCGATTGGCCGGGCTCCTCCAGCACGAAGATGCCGCCGCCGGGCCGGGCATTGTCGGCCTGGTACTGGGTCAGTTGGTGGCTGAACAATCCGCCCGCAACATGCTTGGCAAACACGATCGGACCGGTGTCGGCGACCGGATTGCTCAACACGATCCGGCGGCGCAAGAGATGTGCCCGGCGCCAGAACGCCTCCCAGGCATCGTCCGTCGTGCCCGCCTCGGCGGTCAGGTGCTTCCACTGGGACCGCAACTCCGCCCACTCCCGAGTTTCGTCGGTCAACGCCACTCCCTTGTTGTGCAGCTCCGCCAGCAGCCCATCGCCCTGTTGAAGCAGTCGCTCGATGGCCGCGGCGTAAGCGACGGCAAGCCGCTCGGTGCCAATGCCGTCCTGCATGCGCCAGTCCCATTCAATCAGTACCCGCTCCATCGCCGGGCGCAAGGGCGGTTGCTCAGGCGGTGGGCAACGCAACGAGTCATGTGGCGGGGGGATGGTCACCGGCTGCGAGACACCGCCCGCGAAGATGTGAAGCGCGCGCGACGCACGACGACCTGGCCGGATTCGCCAACCGTTCGCATCCTCAATGTTGAAGCGCCGTTGGACTTCTGTCCGTCGACCTTCAATGTCAATGCCTGATCGACCTTCACCGCGTGCAGGGGCGTTTGCTCGTCGAGTGAAAAGCCCACCTTGGCTGTGCCGCCAGAAAGCAGGTCTACGCTGGCCGAAACGGAGAACGGGCCGGCCATGCTCCTGATGGGCAGGGCGACTTCAATGTCCTCTCCCGCCCGTGCGCAAACCGCAATTGCCCCGGGAGGCGTCATCACGGCCACTTGCGGCCCGTTGGCATCGGCCAGCAACATAAAACCGCAGGCCGTCCAGGACCGATGCTTCAAGGGTAGGCCGGCACAGGAGACCTCGATGCAAACGGAACCCGCCTTTGCCGCTAGGGGTTCGGCTGCCGATGCCAACGCGCCTACGGCGAGCAGTACGCCAGGCAACCACGTGGCGCCGAGCCTTGCAGGACGCTGCATGAGTTTACGGTATGATCGACGGGCGAAAGCAGCTTCCATGAGTACTATTTCAGCAGCCACTGGATGGCCGCAGCCTCCTTTTGCGCGGCGTCGCCGGTGAAAGTGGCAAGTTCGGTGAACTTCACGCCGAAGACTTCGGGCTGGCCGCCTTCCCCTGCCAGCCAGAGCGGGTGAGGAGCGTTCAGGGCGATCATCCCGGGGAGATCGAGATATTTCGCTCCGCCGGGAAGGAACATCGGATCGCGGTAATCGAGAAGCTTGCCGAAGCGGAATCCGCCGGTGTCCACGGCGGCACGATCGATCGCCCCGCCGGCAAGGGCGCGTACCGCGGCGACGATGGGACCGGCATGGCCCCAACCGGCGACGGCGACGCTCTTCGGACTCGGGAGCGAGCCGAGCCGGGTCTTGCGCAGGAAGGCCACGATGGTGAGCACGTCGTGCGTGCGCTGGGCGAAGAGCGTGTGGTTGTAGCCGAAGGTGTAGCCCGCGAATTCGCGCGGGTTGGCGACGACGCGGGTCTGTTTCAGCGGTTCGCCGCCTTGGAAAAGCAAATCGGCGCCGACGACCGCCGTGCCGCCGCGTACGAGCTTCAACACCTCTTCGTCCTGGAGCGCGGCTTTGCCACTATCGCCGAGCCAGACGACCACGCGGCCATTCCATTGCTTCGGCTGGAGCCGCACGACTTGCACTTCCTCGCCGTGTGTCTTGTTGACTAGCGTGCCGGTCATTTCCAGGTGGTCGCCCCGATCTTGCCGATCCTTGAGTTTCCACTCGACCGCGCCGACGTTCGCGTAGGTGCGGCCGATCAGCACTTCCACCGCCGGCCGGATGATTTCCTGCAAACCCTTTGCTGTCGCCGCGGCGGAACGGAGTTGCCGGTCCGCGTCTTCCGTGAAGTACTTGAGCAGCTTGCGCTCGAACTCGGGATCGGCCGCTTTGGGCGCGGGATGCCGGTCGTCCCAGACGGTAAGCTGTTGGCGGGGCAGGGGGTCGAAGTCCTTCTCGATTACGGGAGAAGGCTGGCCAAGTTTGAAGTGCTTGTTGAGGAAGGTGTAGAAGGCGGAGCGCGTGACGGCGTTGTAGTTGTGCGGGAAGTGTTCGCCGCGTTGCAGGAAGACGTTGTCCTTCTTGCCGTAGGCGGCATAGAGTTTCTGCAGCTCGGGGAAGCCCTTGGTGGACATCTCCTTCGTCCAGTCGTCGGCCGTGTTCATGCCCTGCGGCTTGGGCGCGAACAACGCGGCGAATTCCACGTTACCGGTGTTCACCCGCAGCAAGCTGGCGTTCTCGCAGGTGCAGCCGCCCTGCATGGACGTGCTGACCATCACCACGGGGAAGGAGAGCTTGAGGCGGTCGTCGATCGCCGCCAAGAGCATGGTCTGCGTGCCGCCGCCGCTCTCGCCGGTAACTGCGACGCGATCGGGATCGACCTCCGGCAGGCTGAGCAGAAAATCGAGGCCGCGCACGGAATTGAGCGTCTGCAGGCCCATGATGCACTGGCAATGCGCCTCGGCCTGCGGGCTGTAGAGTCCCCAGTTCTGCGTGGTGTTCATCTCCGGCCGCTGTTTGGCGAAGCCATGTACGAGCTGGCGCGGGAGCTGGATGGAATCCGAATCGCTGAGCATGTCCCAGTGCCACACGACGCAACCCATCCGCGCGAGCTGCACCAAGCGGGCCTGGTAAGGGGCGCGTCCGCCATTTTCGAACCGCTCCGCGCCGTCGGCAATCTGCCGGCGAACCGTGTCCGCATCGGACTGCGAGAAACGCGCATCCTGCGCATGGCCGTGCGCGAAGAGGATGCCGGGAACCCGGCCCTTGATGTGCTTGGGACGATACAGATTGCCCGTGACGAAGAAGCCGGGGACGCTCTCGAAATAGACCTTCTCGACCGTGTATTCGCCGCGGTCAATTCTGCCGTGGATGACGGCGTTGAGGGGCGTTTTCGCCGGCATCGGCCACAAGCCGGCCGCCACGAGAATCTGCCGCCGCACCTGCTCCTTTCGCGCTTCCCACGCGCTCAACGACGATGGCGGATCAAAGGGAAAATAGCCGTTCAAATCCTTCAGCGGCTGCAGGCGGCAGTCTTCCGCGTGCGCGGCCAGGGAGGAGAGAGACAGCGCGATCAAAACGAGGAGGCCGATCAGGCTCCCAATGGGTCTGTTGACTCGAGTATTCATGAGCGTCTCGCGGTGATTCACGGAGTCCGCACCTTTTGTCGCGGCCACCGGGACCCCACAGCAGCGGCCTGACGTTAGGGAGTTTCAGACACTTTAGCAACAAAGTTGCGTAATCACGAAATCCCGAAAGTACGAAAGCACGAAAAAGGCCGGAATTCCGGGGTGGATCTATAATGGGCTGGCCGCCTTCCTTTCGTTGTTTCGTTCTTTCGCGATTTCGTGATCAATTTTCATGCTTGGCAGCGAGAAGACCCAATTTTGTTGCTAGCATGTCGAGTTTCGTTGCGAGGTGAGGCCTTGTCAAGTGCCCACCGCACAATCTCGTGCCAGTAGGGCCGATCCCAGCGTTGGCGTTTACAGTTTGAGTCATTTAGAATAAGGAGACCGTTGCCGCGAAAAACTATCCTAATGCCGTGCTTCGCCAAGCGCGCTGGACCTTGTAGCGAGCCCCCCGTCGTGAACCGTTCTGAAATATATCAACCTGGAGAGAAATCATGAGCCATTGCACGAACCGTCGACATTTTCTGAAAGGCGCCGCCCTGACCGGGGCTGGATTCTGGCTTGCCTCGTCCGCGAAGGGCGCTGCGGGGCCGAACGACAAGATCCATATCGGCGTCATTGGCGCAGGCGGCCGCGGCAGCGCGGATACCGACGCCGTCCTGGCCGATCGCGGCGTCGAGATCGTCGCCCTCTGCGATATCAACGAACAGAACCTCGAACAGGCGGCAAAACACGTCGCTGCCGCGGCCAACCAGCCCCGCGATGTCCGCCGCTACAGCGATTGGCGAAAACTGCTGGAGCAGAAGGATATCGACGCCGTGATCGTCAGCACGCCGGACCACCACCATGCCCTGGCCTCCGTGGCGGCCATGAAACGCGGCAAACACGTCTATTGCGAAAAGCCGCTGGCCCATTCGGTCCACGAGGCCCGCACGGTCCGCGAAACGTACAACCAAGCCAAGGTCGCCACGCAGATGGGCACGCAGATCCATGCCACCGACAACTATCGGCGGGTGGTCGAGCTGATCCAGTCGGGCGTCATCGGGGCAGTCAAAGAGGCCCACGTGTGGTGCAACCGGGTCGGTTTCCCGCCGGGCTGTACGCGCCCCACCGACACGCCGCCCGTCCCTAAGCACATCAACTGGGACCTGTGGCTTGGCCCCGCGCCGGAACGCCCCTATCATCCCAGTTATTTCGGCGGTTGCATGGCCTGGGAGCAGTGGTGGGATTTCGGCAACGGCTGCCTGGGCGACATGGGCAGTCACCTGATCGATCTGCCGTTCTGGGCCTTGAAGTTGCGGCAGCCGACCTCGATAGAGGCCACCGGCGCCTATCGCAGTGCCGAGACCTATCCGCAATGGCTGACCGTCCGGTGGGAACATCCGGCCACCGCGGAGCGGCCGGGGCTGACGCTGTCCTGGTATGACGGGGGAAAGTATCCGCCGTCGCCGCCGGGCATCGATCTGACGAAGTGGGGCATCGGCGTGTTGTTCGTCGGAGAAAAAGGACAACTCGTGGCCGACTACGGCCGGAAGATCCTTCTGCCGGCCGAGAAATTCAAGGATTATCAACCGCCCAAGCCGACGATTCCCCCGTCGTTGGGCCATTACGAGGAATGGCTCCACGCCTGCCGGACCGGCGCGCCCACGCTGTGCAACTTCGACTACTCCGGCATGCTCGTCGAACACAACCTGCTCGGCACGGTGGCCTTGCGCGTGGGCAAGAAGCTCGCCTGGGACGCGGCCGCAATGAAGGCTGTCGGTTGCCCCGAAGCCGATCAGTATATTCGGCGGCAGTACCGGAAGAGCTGGACGATTTGAGGGGCCGTCACAATAGAACGTAAGCGCGTAGGGTGGGACCAGATCCGGGGTACCCGGTACTCCGGATCGGCGAGCGCAGGCCCACCATAATGTGCCTTGCAACCGAACATGGTGGGCCTGCGCTCGCTACGCGATCTGGTCCCACCCTACGATCTAGGCAACGCGCCAGCCCAGGCTCAGTCGCGTTTTTCGATCCGGTAGAGGTCAGTTCTGGTCCGCACGAAAAGGGCCCGTCCTGCCACGGCCGGGCTGGCCATAAGCTCCTCTCCGTCGAGTTTATTGACGGCCAAAACCGCGTAGTTGCGCCCCGGCTGAACGACGGTGGCGGTTCCCTCCTGATTGAAGAAGTAGATGCGGCCGTCGGCGTAAATGGGCGAGGCCGAGTAGGCGCCGCCGATCCGCTCCTTCCAAATCAGGCTGCCGGTCTTGGCTTCCACGCAGGAAGCGATGCCCACGGAACTAACCATATAGAGCAGGTCGTCGATCAAGAGCAGCGAAGGGCGGGAAGGCACCGCCTTGGTGATTTTCCAGACAACGTTGCTGGCGGTCAGATCGCCGGTCCCCCCGGGGCGGACGGCCCAAAGCTCCGGACGCTCGTAGTCCGTTACAACGAAGATCAGGCCGTGGCCGAACACGGGCCGCGGCGCGACCGACCAGCCATCGTAACGCACCTTCCACAACTCTTCGCCCGAGCGGGGATCATAACCCATGATCGCCTTTGCCCCGGGACTGACGAGTTGCACCCGGCCGTCCGACTCGATGACGATCGGGGTGCAAAAGGCCTTGCGCGTATTTTCCGGAAACTTGCTGTAGTCGACCGAGCGGTTGGTCTTCCAGACCGTCTTGCCGGTTGCCTTGTCCAAAGCGACGACATATTGGACGTCACGACCATCGACGTTGACGATCAAGAGATTGCCCCAGAGCATGGGCGAACTGCCGGGGCCTTCGTGATGGTCGCAGTTCAAATCGCGGCGAGTCCAGAGGACCTTGCCCGAAGCGGTGTCCAGGCAGGCGGTGCCGTAGGTGCCGTAATGGGCATAAAGACGGCCGTCTTCGATGACGGGCGTGGGTGAGGCATGACTATTGACCGTGGCCACGTGTTCCGGCTTTTCCGTGTCGAAGACCTTCACGTCGTGGACGACCTTGCCGCTGGCGCGGTCGAGGCACACGGCAAAGGCGCGATGGCCATCGCTGGTCGCCGTCGTTACCCAGATCGCATCCTTCCAGATCACCGGCGACGACCAGCCAAGGTCGTGGATCGGCGTCTTCCAGACGACATTCTCTTTCTCGCTCCATTTCAGCGGAAGCCCGTCGGCATCCGCATGACCATTGGCCTGCGGACCGCGAAACTGCGGCCAATTGCCAGGTGCGACTCCGGCGCTGTCAACGGCAGTGTCGCGAGAACCAATACCAAAATTCTCATTCTTCTCTCCTCTAGTCGTATTCCGTGTCGACACGTTTCAGCAACGGTTGGGGCTTTTCGACGCGGTCCGGGGCACGTACGCCAGGGCCGATGCCGACCACGCCGAGGTCGGCGTCCATCTGCTCGACGAATTTCTGCAATCGCGCGACGACGTCAGCGTGCTGCGCGGCAACATCGGTCAGTTCACCAATGTCGCTGTCGAGGTTGTAGAGACGCGGGCCGGTGTGCTTTACCGGTTGGGCGGCGCCTTGCGGCAAACCCGTGCCTTGCGGCGCGATGGCGAGTTTCCACGGCCCCGAGCGGACGGCCTGCAATTGATTGCCGTGGAAGTAGAACAAGGCCTCGTGCGGCGACTCTTTGCTTTGGCCGGCAAGCAAGCGGCCAGATGTCCTTGCCGTCGATCTTGCGGTCCGCCGGCACTTCACCGCCGGCGAGTTTGACGAGCGTCGGCAATACGTCCATCTCGCTCATGGTCGCATCGCACACCGTGCCGGCGGCGATGCGACCGGGCCACCAGGCGATCGATCGGCTCGCGCATGCCGCCTTCCCAGGTGGTGCCCTTGCCGCCGTGCAACGGTCCGGCGATGCCGCCGTTCTTGCCTTGCGTCAGCCAGGGGCCGTTGTCGCTGGTGAACAACACGAAGGTCCGCTCGGCAAGTTTGAGTTCCCGCAGCGTGTCCAGCACGCGGCCGACGCTCCAGTCCACTTCCTCGACCCAGTCCCCGTAGGTGCCATTGGCCGATTTGCCCTTGAAGGCCGCGCCGGGATGCAGCGGCACGTGTACGGCGGTATGCGGCAGGTAAAGGAAGAACGGCCGGTCCTTGTTGGCGTGGATGAATTTCACGGCTTCCCGCGTATAGCGCGCCGTGAGCGTGTCTTGATCGGCAGGCGCCTCGATCACGGCGCCGTCGCGCAAGCAAAGGCAGCGGCTGGCTCGCCCGCCCATGTCGTTCGAGTAGGGCAGGCCCAGATAATGGTCGAAACCATGCCGCGTCGGCAGGAAATCGGGCTGGTCGCCGAGGTGCCACTTGCCGATGGCCATGGTGGCATAGCCTTGCTGTTTCAGCAGTTCGGCAATCGTGTGTTCCTTGGCGCTAAGGCCGATCGGGCAAACCGGACCGATGACATTCGGCAGCGACACCCGCTTGGCATAACAACCGGTCATCATCTGCGCCCGCGACGGCGTACAGACCGGCGCGCCGTAGAAGCTCGTGAGTTTCATGCCTTCCCGGGCCATGCGGTCCAGGTGCGGCGTGCGGTTCAGCTTCGAGCCGAACGGTCCGATGTCGCCGTAACCCATGTCGTCGATGAGGATGACGACGAAGTTCGCCTTCGGTCGCTTGGCCTTGGCGGGCTTGGGCCGCGGGCCGTCGGAACTGGTCGTGGGCTGGTGTTCAGCGAATTCGTCGTTGTCCTGCACCTCTTTTTTCAGCCGATACATCTCCGCCTTGAGCTTGGCCACCAGGTCGGCGTGGGCCGGATCGCCAGCCAGATTGTGTAACTCGTCCGGGTCGTGGACCAGGTCGTAGCACTCCCATTGGTCCTTCTTCCAGAAGTAGATCAGCTTTTGCGTCTCGGTGCGAACGCCGTAATGGGCCCGCGTGTTGTGGTCGCCCGGGTCGTGGTAGTAGCGGTAGTACCAGCTCGTGTGCCAATCGGCGGGCCGCTGGCCCTTGAGCAAGGGCAGAAGGCTGCGGCCTTGCATGTCGGCGGGCACCTGCAAACCGGCAATCTCCATCATCGTCGGCGCGAAATCGATGTTCAAGGCCATTGCCGCCTGCGTGGAAGCGGACTTGACCACGCCCGGCCAGCGGACCAGGAAGGGCATGCGGATCGATTGCTCGTACATGAACCGTTTGTCGAACCAGCCGTGGTCGCCTAGGAAGAACCCTTGGTCGCTGGTGTAGATGACCACCGTGTTCTTGCTCAGGCCCTCCTTGTCGAGAAAATCCAAGAGCCGGCCGACGTTGTCGTCGATCGAGGCGACGCAGCGCAGGTAGTCCTTGATGAAGCGTTGATACTTCCACTTCAGCAGATCGTCGCCGCTCAGGCCCGGTGGCGGATCGGCCTTCACGTCGCGGCGGTTGAGGTCTCTGCCGACCCGCATCGTCGCCTCACGGGCGGCGTCGGTCCGCGTTGCGTAGTCGTCGCGGAGCGTGGCGGGCTCGGGTATGTCGCCATCGTCATACAACGTGAAATGCTTGTCGTCCGGATCCCACGGGCGGTGCGGGGCCTTGTGGTGGCACATGAGGAAGAAGGGCTTGTCCTTGGGCCGCTCCTTGAGGAAATCGATCGCCAGATCGGTGATGATGTCGGTCACGTAGCCCTGGATCTGCCGGCGGCCGGCAGCTTCGAGGAAGTCCGGGTTGTGATAAACGCCCTGGCCCGGGAGGATCGTCCAGCGGTCGAAGCCGGTCGGGTCGCTGCCGAGGTGCCACTTGCCGATCATGCCGGTATGGTAGCCGGCCGCCTGCAGGTACTTGGCGAGGGTCGGTTGCGAGCCGTCGAAGCGGTTGAACACCGGTACGCCGTTCTTGTGGCTGTACTTGCCCGTCAGGATACAGGCCCGGCTGGGCGTGCAGATCGAGTTGACGCAGAAGCAGGCATCGAGGCGCATGCCCTCCTGGGCGAGGCGGTCGAGGTTCGGCGTCTTGTTGATCCGGCCGCTATAGGCGCTGATGGCGTGGGCCGCATGGTCGTCGGCCATGATGTACAGAATATTCGGCCGCGACGGGGCCTCGGCAGCGATTGCCGCGGAAGCAAGAGAGGCGATCAGGAGCGCGACAAGGATTGACTTCATGGGTAAGGTTCCTCGGGGGGACAAGTCAGATCGCGAATTATAGGCTTGACTTGCCCGGCTGCGACTGACGTGGGGCAAGTCCGGCCGACATTACGTAAGTATTCCATTCTTGCTTTTGCAGTGCAAGACTTCGGGATCGACGGAAACCTTACTCTTGGAGGTGGGACGATGGAGGCCCACACGACTTGCCTTGTGGATCGGCTTCCTGACCTTTCACAGCAGGTGATTCTCGCCCCCAGGGGAATGCGGTCGAGGTTTCCTGGGGTGTGGAGTTAGGCTTGAGAATTTTACGGATGACCCATGAACAACGACAACAAAACCGCCGTCAGGCCGAAACTCAAAAGGGTGGTGAGCACCGGCAAGACCAGAGCAAGCAAGGAGGCTGCCGCCAGGAGAACTGCGGCCAGGGAAGCCTATCGTGCCAAGATCGAGGCCCTGCTTGATAAGTCAAGAGATGAACAATTGACCGACGTGTGGGAACGAATTTGCCCTTTCGCTATTGACCCGGCGTGCGAATTGCCGGATCGTCGCGGGATCATTAAAGACCTGGCTGACTTCGCCGTGGTGCTACGGCCGAGCCTGTACGGCATGCAGGCCCATGGATTCTGTCGGCTAATTGAGAAATATGCCGCCTCCGAGTCTCGCCAGCCCGACGGGCGCCTTCACGCCCCATCATGCCGGCTTCAACATTCGGCCCTGAATTGAAAAGGGCCTCTCCGATCGACGGATATAACCCGTGTGACCATGCGCCATTGCACCCAAAGGGCGATTGCTCTTGTCGTGGATACGGCGGATTATTCTGTAGATGCTGATTTCCACCTTTATCGCAACGAAAGGAGGTGAGCAATCAGGAAAACCGAATATGCTCGCTTTGGGCATTTCCTACCTTCCAGGGCGAGGCTTTCGACACAATTTGAGATCAAACACAACCCGCTTGACTGAGGTCAAGAGGGCGTATCATGCCGAAGGGCACGAGTTAATGCCGCCCGGAGCGAAAGGTAATTTCGATCCGGGCTTTTTTTCAGGGGCGAGTCAATTTGTGGAACTTTATGCCCGTGACGCTACCGCCGCCCCGGCCGATAGCGCCAGTGCCAGTGCCCATTTCCCCGGCACGCGATCAGCCGACAACCGCCGCCGAGTCTCGGCCGGGCCGTTGATTCCGGGGTGGGCCATCGATATAGTTGGTGGAGTCGTACTCTCACGAACAGAACCATCTGGGGGTCCCAGGACGCAGCCATGCCGGAGAAGTTCGATCCTTATCACGAGTGGCTGGGAATTCCGGCCGGCGAGCAACCGCCCCACCACTACCGGTTGTTGGGGATTCCGCCGTTCGAGGAGAGCCCCACAGTCATCGAGAATGCCGCCGACCGGCAGATGGCCCATCTGCGGACGTTCCAGGCAGGCAAACATGCCGCCGACTCGCAGCGGCTGCTCAACGAGGTGGCGGCGGCCAAAGTCTGCCTGCTCAATCCGGGGAAGAGGACCGCTTACGACCAGTTGCTCCGGCGAAAGGATCGTCCGACGGTCCTCCCCACGGCCCGACCCTTGCCGGATCCTTCCCAAGCAGGGCTTGCCGAGATCTTCGAGACGCCGATCGCGGGTACCTCGGCGATCGGCTCGAAGCGCCCGGCGAAGAAGTCTCGGCCCAATCCTACGCCGCTCATCGTTGTGGCAGCGCTGACCGTGGCGGCGGTCGGACTGGCGCTGTGGGTGGCCGTCGGCCACGACAATACGCCAAGCAACGGAGGAATTGCGAAGGTTGGGAATCCGGCCACCGCGGCCGCGCCCGCGAAGGAAGCCTGCGCCGAAGTCGCCGGGGCCTCCGAAGAAGGAGACGGCCGCCCCGGCAACCATGAACACCCCCGTTCCCATGGGGCCCAAGGAAGAGCCGAAATCTCCGGATCTGAAATCCGAAACTCCAAAATCCCTGCCGGTGGCGGTGGCCGAGGCCAAGCCCCAACCTAAAGAAGTTAACACCGCGGCAGCAAACGTTGTTGCTGCACACAATTGGCCTGCCGCGAAGCCGGAGCCGGACGAGGAGAAGGCCCCTGCCAAGAAGCTTGCTCCGCCATCGGTGGAGGAGCAGAAGCGGCTGATGGGCGAGATTGATGAGGTCTACAAGCCCAGCGCGGCCAAGGACCAGGCAGCCAAGGCAGCCCTGGCCCACAAACTGCTGGAGGATGGCCGCAAGAACGAGGGCAACCGGGCCGAGCAGTTCGTGTTGCTCCGCCGCGCCGGAGAGATTGCGCGTGACGCGGGCGAGGCGGACCTGATGCTGGAAGCGGTGGATGCGATCGTCGACGCGGGGTTCGACATCCGGCCGTGTCCGGTGAAGGCCCGGCTGCTGAAGCAGCTCGTCGAGCACGGCACCGCCCAGGTTTCGACCGTCAGTGCGTCCTGCGTGAAGTTCGCCGAAGAGGCCGCCGCCAGCGGCGCGGTCGACGAGGCCCTCGACGTGCTGGAAGTGGCCAAGAAATCTCTGCCCAAGTCGATCGTGCGGGCGCACGCCGACTTGCGAACGGCAAAAGCCGCATTGGCTCATGCACGCACGCCGGCCGACAAAGAGGAGCAGGAGAAGAAGGTCGAGGAGGCGCAAGGAGCCGTGGATTCGGTGAAGTCTGCAGAGTTGGCGGTGGCCGAGTGTGCCAAGGGCCTTCAGGAAGCTCGGCTCGAGCACGAAGCGATATCTGCGGCCGAGGAGAAACTTAAGACCGCGCCTGATGATCCGGAGGCATGCCTGACTCTCGGCCGTTGGTATTGCTTCCAGCAGGACGATTGGGACGAAGGTCTGAAACTCTTGGCCAAAGGGAGCGATGACGCCTTGAAATCGCTGGCCGCGGAGGAACTGGCCTCGAGACCTTCCAAGGCCGAGGACAAGGTCGCCCGCGGCGATGCCTGGTGGGAATCGGCCGAGAAGGCCGCGGGCAAGACCAAGGCCGCCATGCGGCGGCGTGCCGGTGATTGGTATCAGGAGGCGCTGCCCGACCTGGCGCCAGGCCTGGGAAAAACGAGGGTGGAAAAACGTCTTGCGGAAGCGGCTGACGAGCCGCCGCCGAAGGCAAATAGTCGGGCCGTGGGGATCCGTCCGCCACTGGCCGTCGCGCCCTTCAACGAAAAAACCGCCAAGCAACACCAGGCGCGGTGGGCCAGGTACCTTCACGTGCCTGTGGTACAAACCAACTCGATCGGCATGAAGTTGGTGCTTATCCCGCCAGGCGAGTTTCTCATGGGCTCGCCCAAGGAACTGATCGAAGAGGAGTTGCGGCTACACGGCGACGACGGCTGGTACAAGGACCATCTGCCGAGCGAGGGGCCGCAGCACCGGGTGCGGATTACCAAACCCCATTGGTTGGGCGCGACGGACGTAACCCAGCAGGAGTACCAGCGCGTGATGGGCAGCAATCCGAGCAAGTTCCAAGGGGACCCGAAAAGGCCAGTCGAGCAAGTGTCGTGGGACGACGCGGTGGAGTTCTGCCGTAGGCTGTCCGAACTACCTGGGGAACAGGCGGCCAAGCGGCGGTACGCTCTGCCGACCGAGGCGCAGTGGGAGCATGCCTGCCGTGCGGGAACGACGACCCGCTGGTATTCGGGCGATGACGAGGCGGGATTAGCTGCTGTCGCGTGGTGCGACAAAAACGCGGGCGGTCAGACGCACCCGGTGGGGCAGAGACCGGCCAACGCCTGGGGGCTGTACGACATGCATGGAAACGTGTGGCAGTGGTGCCAGGATTGGTATGACCAGGAGTACTATGCGAAGTCACCTGTGGAGAATCCCACGGGACCTGCAACTGGCTCGTACCGCGTGCTTCGCGGCGGTCCCTGCTGGCGCCCGGCGGCGCACTGCCGGTCGGCGAACCGCCACAACGTCGCGGCCGGGTACCGCGACCACGACCTGGGCTTCCGCGTTTGCCTAGTTATTGCCGACACGGCGGCTGAGCCCGCGAAGACGAGCCGTTCCATCAATAGTGCCAAGCTTCCGCTGGCTCGACCGCCAACAAGCCGCCACCGGCTGTCGCGCCGTTCAACGAAAAGACCGCCAGGCAGTACCAGACGCGTTGGGCCAAATACCTTCACGTACCCGTGGTCCAAGCCAACTCCATCGGCATGACGCTCGTGCTCATTCCGCCCGGCGAGTTCGACATGGGCTCGCCGAAAGAGCTGATCGACGGGGAGTTGAAGGCACATGGCGATGACGGCTGGTACAAGAACCATTTGCCGAGCGAGGGGCCGCAGCACCACGTGCGGATTACCAAGCCCTTTTGGCTGGGTGCCACGGACGTGACGCAGGAGGAGTACCAGCGCGTAATGGGCAGCAATCCGAGCAAGTTCCAAGGCGGTTCGAGAAGGCCGGTAGAGCAAGTGTTGTGGGACGAGGCCGTGGACTTCTGCCGCCGGCTGTCGGAGTTGCCGAGGGAAAAGGCGGCCAAGCGACGCTACGGCTTGCCGACAGATGCACAGTGGGAGTATGCCTGCCGTGCGGGAACGACGACCCGCCGCTATTCGGGCGACGACGAGCCGGGGTTGCTTGATGTGGCGTGGTTCAACATGAATGCGGGCGGTCAGACGCACCCCGTGGGGCAGAAGCGACCGAACGTCTGGGGGCTGTACGACATGTACGGCAACGTCTGGCAGTGGTGCCGGGACTGGCAGGACATGGGTTATTATGCGCGGTCGCCGACCGACGATCCGGCGGGACCCTCTTCGGGCGGGAATCACCTGCTTCGCGGCGGTAGCTGGAACTACGGGGCGAATTATTGCCGGTCGGCGTGCCACCTCGGCTACCCACCCAGCGAGCGCGACAGCCACCTAGGCTTCCGCGTCTGCCTGGTAATTGCCGAGACGGCGGCCGAGGCGCGAAGACGAGCCGTAGCAACGATGCCGCGCAGGCTACCGTTGCCTCAACGGCAAACAAGCCGCCACTCGCGGTCGCGCCTTTCAACGAAAAGACCGCCAAGCAACACCAATCGCGGTGGGCCAAGTACCTTCGCGTACCCGTGATCCAAACCAATTCCATTGCCATGAAGCTCGTGCTCATCCCGCCGGGCGAGTTTCTTATGGGCTCGCCCAAGGAACTGATCGAGGAGGAACTGAAGGCGCATGGCGATGACCAAGAGTACAAGGGTCATCTGCCGAGCGAGGGACCGCAGCACCGGGCGCGGATTACCAAGCCCTATTGGCTGGGCGCGACGAGCGTGACGCAGGGGGAGTACCAGCGCGTAGTGGGCAGCAATCCGAGCAACTTCGCAGGGGACCCGAAAAAGCCAGTGGAGCAAGTGACGTGGGATGAGGCCGTGGACTTCTGTCGGAAACTATTGGAGTCGCCCGGCGAAGAGGCGGCTGGGCGAAAGTACGGGTTGCCGACGGAGGCGCAGTGGGAACACGCCTGCCGTGCGGGAACGACGACTCGCTGGTATTCGGGCGGCGACGAGCCGGGATTAGTTGATGTGGCATGGTTCAACAAGAACGCGGTTGGTCAGACGCATTCTGTGGGGCAGAAGCTGCCGAACGCCTGGGGGCTATATGATATGCACGGGAACGTGTGGGATTGGTGCCAGGATCGGGATGACAAGGAGAATTATACCAACGCGCCTACGGACGATCCGGCGGGACCTGCCGACGGCGCGGGCCGCGTCTTCCGCGGCGGTTGCTGGGACGACCCGGCGTACCACTGCCGGTCCGCGTACCGCAACAGCTGACGGCCCGGCTCCCGGAACCGCGGCCTGGGCTTCCGCGTCTGCCTAGTTCCGGCGGACAAGTGAGGCGAGCGGCGCCGAGTTTTCGACGAGCCGTTGATTCGTGGGTGGGCCGTCGCTATATTTAATGGAGTTGTGCCTTCACACCCGGTGCCATCCGAGAATGCCTGACGCAGCCATGTCGGAGAAGTTCGATCCTTATCACGAGTGGCTGGGAATTCCGGCCGGCGAGCAACCGCCCCACCACTACCGGCTGCTGGGCATACCAGCGTTCGAGGAGAGTGCCACGGTCATCGAAAACGCTGCCAACCAGCGGATGGCCCATCTGCGGACGTTCCGGGCAGGCAAGCACGCCGCCGAATCGCAGCGGCTGCTCAACGAGGTGGCGGCGGCGAGGGTCTGCCTGCTTAAGCCGGAGAAGAAGAGCGATTACGACCAGTTGCTGCGGCGAAAGGCTCATCCGGCGGTCCTCCCCACGGCCCGACCCTTGCCGGATCCTTCCCAAGCGGGGCTTGCCGAGGTCTTCGAGACGCCGATCGCCAGTACCTCGGCGATCGGCTCGAAGCGCCAGGCGAAGAAGCCTCGGCCCAATCCAACGCCGCTCATCGTTGTGGCAGCGCTGACCGTGGCGGCGGTCGGACTGGCGGTGTGGGTGGCCATCGCGCACGACAATACGGCAAGCAACGGAGGAATTGCGAAGGTTGGGAATCCGGCCACGTCGGCCGCGCCTGCGAAGGAAGCCGCGCCGAAGTCGCCGGGACCTTTGAAGAAGACCGCCATCCCGGCAACCACGGACATCCCCGCTCCCACAGGGCCCAAGGAAGAGCCGAAATCTGCGGATCGGAAATCCGAAACTCCGAAATCCGCGCCGGCGGCGGTGGCCGAGGCCAAGTCCCAACCTAAAGAAGACAACACGGCGGCAGCGAACGTTGTTGCTGCGAACGATTCGCCCGCCGCGAAGCCGGAGCCGGCCGAGGATAAGGCCCCGGCGAAGAAGCTTGCTCCGCCATCGGTGGAGGAGCAGAAGCGGCTGATGGGCGAGATCGATGAGGTCTACAAGCCCAGCGCGGCCAAGGACCAGGCCGGCAAGGCAGCCCTGGCCCACAAGCTGCTGGAGGATGGCCGCAAGAACGAGGGCAACCGGGCCGAGCAGTTCGTGTTGCTCCGCCGCGCCGGAGAGATTGCGCGTGACGCGGGCGAGGCGGACCTGATGCTGGAAGCGGTGGATGCAATCGTCGACGCGGGGTTCGAACGTCCGGCCCTATCCGGTGAAGGCACGGCTCTTGAAGCAGCTCGTCGAGCACGGCGCTGCCCCGGTTTCGACCGTCAGTGCGTCATGCGTGAAGTTCGCCGAAGAGGCCGCCGCCAATGGCGCCGTTGACGAAGCTCTCGACGTGCTCGACGCGGCCAAGAAGTGCCTACCCAAGTCGATCGTGCGGGCACACGCCGACTTGCGAACGGCAAAAGCCGCATTGGCCCATGCACGCACGCCGGCCGACAAAGAGGAGCAAGAGAAGAAGGTCGAGGAGGCGCAAGGAGCCGTGGATTCAATCAAGTCCGCAGAGCTGGCGGTGGCCGAGTGTACCAAGGGCCTTCAGGAAGCTCGGCGCGAGCAGGAGGCGATTCAGGCAGCCCAGGAGCGACTTAAGACCGCGCCCGACGACCCGCAGGCATGCCTGACGCTCGGCCGTTGGTATTGCTTCTACCAGGGCGACTGGGATGAGGGCCTGAAACTCTTGGCCAAGGGAAGCGATGACGCCCTGAAATCGCTAGCCGCGGAGGAACTGGCCTCGAAACCTGCCAAGGCCGAGGACAAGGTCGCCCGCGGCGATGCCTGGTGGGAATCGGCCAAGAAGGCCACGGGCAAGGTCAAGGCCGCCATGCGGCGGCGTGCCGGTCATTGGTATCAGGAGGCGCTGCCGGACCTGGCAACCGGACTGGGAAAAACGAGGGTGGAAAAACGTCTTGCCGAAGCGTCTGAAGAGCACGGGCCGGAGGTGCCGAAGCGACCGGTTCGCAGCCGTCCGCCACTTGCTGTGGCCCCCTTCGATGAGAAAACGGCCGTGTCGAATCAGGAACGGTGGGCCAAGTACCTTGGCGTGCCGGTCGTCCAAACGAACTCGATCGGCATGAAACTGGCACTCATTCCTCCTGGCGAATTTGACATGGGCTCGCCGAAGGAGCAAATCGAGAAGGATTTGCGGCTCCACGGCGACGATGGTTGGTGCCGGGACCGTCTGCGGGACGAGGGCCCGCAGCACCGCGTACGGATTAGCAAGCCGTATTGGCTGGGCCTAACGGACGTGACTCAGGAGGAGTACGAGCGTGTAATGGGCAACAATCCAAGCAGATTCAAGGGCGACCCGAAAAGGCCTGTCGAGCAAGTGTCGTGGGACGAAGCCGTGGACTTCTGCCGGAGGCTGTCGGAGTTGCCTGGAGAAACGGCCGCCAAGCGACGGTATGGGTTGCCGACGGAGGCCCAGTGGGAGTATGCGTGCCGCGCGGGCAGCCGGACTCGATGGAGTTTCGGCGATGATGAGGCGAAGCTCGGTGAATATGGTTGGTGCCTCGATAATTGTGGCGGGACGACGCACGCGGTGGGCGGGAAGCGGCCGAACGTCTGGGGCCTATACGATATGTACGGGAACGTCTGGGAGTGGTGCCAGGACTGGTATGACCAGCGTTTTTATGCGAACTCGCCTAGGGATGATCCGAGCGGTCCTCCGGAGGGCTCGCGCCGCGTGTTTCGCGGTGCCGGATGGCACGACTTGGCGGCGTTCTGCCGGTCGGCGGTGCGCTGCTACGATGAGCCCGGGAAACGCGACGGAGCTATGGGCTTCCGCGTCTACCTGGTTATTGCGCGCACGGCGGCTGAGCCCGCAAAGACGACCCGTTCCAACGATACTGCGCAAGCTTCTTCTGGCTCGACCGCCAACAAGCCGCCACTGGCGGTAGCGCCGTTCAACGAGAAGATCGCCAAGCAGCACCAGGCGCGGTGGGCCAGGTACCTTCACGTGCCCGTGGTCCAAACCAACTCCATCGGCATGAAGCTCGTACTCATCCCGCCGGGTGAGTTTCTTATGGGCTCGCCCAAGGAACTGATCGAGGAGGAGCTGCGGCTGCACGGTGGCGACCCTTTCTGGTACGGGGATCGTCTGCCGAGCGAGGGGCCACAGCACCGGGTTCGGATTACCAAGCCCTATTTGCTCGGCGCGACGAGCGTGACGCAAGAGGAGTACCAGCGTGTCATGGGCAGCAATCCGAGCAAATCCCAAGAGGATCCGAAAAGGCCAGTGGAGCAAGTGTCTTGGGACAACGCCGTGGAATTCTGCCGGAGGCTGTCGGAGTTGCCTGGGGAAAAGGCGGCCAAGCGACGGTATGGTCTGCCGACGGAGGCCCAGTGGGAGTATGCCTGCCGTGCGGGAACGACAACCCGCCGGTATTCGGGTGACGATGTGGCGGGATTAGTTAATGATGTGGTGTGGTTCGACAAGAACGCGGGTGGTCAGACGCACCCCGTGGGGCAGAAGCGGGCCAACGCCTGGGGGCTCTATGACATTTCCGGCAATGTGTTTGAGTGGTGCCAGGACTGGTACGACAAGGATTATTATGCAAAGTCGGCCACGGACGATCCGGCGGGGCCTCCCGGTGGCTCACGCCGCGTGAACCGTGGCGGTAGCTGGCGCTACCCGGCGTGGTTCTGCCGGTCGGCGTACCGCGGCAATGACGAGACCTGGGCCCACTACGACAGCGAGGGCTTCCGCGTCTGCCTGGTAAGTGCCGACGCGGTGGTGGAGCGGGCGAAGACGAGCCGTGCCAACGATTTCCCGCAGGCTACTGCTGCTTCGACCGGCGACAAGTCATCACCCGCCGTCGCCAGTCCTGATTCTCAATCCTCCGCTGGTCTTCCCGCCGTCGGCAGTCTTGTCGGCGCCGATGGCAAATGGAAACTTCCGCGCGGCGCTCCGCATCCCGCCGTTGCCCCTTTTAATGAAACGACCGCGAAGCAGCACCAAGCGCGGTGGGCCAAGTACCTTCGCGTACCCGTGGTCCAAAGCAACTCCATCGGAATCAAGCTCGTGCTCATCCCGCCGGGCGAGTTTCTTATGGGCTCGCCCAAGGAACTGATCGACGAGGAGTTACGGGTACATGGCGGCGAGGCCTGGTACGTGGAGCATTTGCCCGCCGAGGGGCCGCAGCACCGCGTGCGGATTACAAAGCCCTATTGGCTGGGCGCGACGAGCGTGACGCAGGAGGAATACGAGCGTTTGATGCACAGCAATCCGAGCAAGTTCCAAGGGGAGCCGAAAAGGCCAGTGGAGCAAGTGTCTTGGGAAGACGCGGTGGAATACTGTCGAAGGCTATCGGAGCTGCCTGGGGAAAAGGCGGCCAATCGACGGTACGGGTTACCGACGGAGGCACAGTGGGAGTATGCCTGCCGCGCAGGGAACGAAGGCCGGTGGTGCTTCAGCGCCCAGCCCAATCCTTTCCCCGAAGTAGTGGAAGAGAAGCTGTTGGGCGAGTATGCTTGGTTCGCCGACAACAACAAGACGAATGGGGCGACGCACCCTGTCGCGCAGAAGCGGGCCAACGCCTGGGGGCTTTTTGACGTGCACGGGAACGTAAGGGAGTGGTGCGCGGACTGGTATGACGGCAAGTACTACGCGGCTTCACCGACGGACGATCCGACGGGGCCCATCACCGGCTCGGGCCGTGTTGCCCGCGGCGGCCTCTGGTACTACTACGCGAGGGACTGCCGGACCACTAACCGAAACGGCAGGCCCGGAAACCGCTACGACTTCGTGGGCTTCCGCGTCTGCCTGGTTCCGGCGGAAAAGTAAGGCGAGCGGAGCCGAGTTCTAGTCGAGCCGTTGATTCGGGGGTGGGCCATCGCTATATTTAATCGAGTTGCGCCTTCACACACGGTGCCATCCGAGAATGCCTGACACAGCCATGCCGGAGAAGTTCGATTCGTATCACCAGTGGTTGGGAATTCCGGCCAGCGAGCAACCGCCCAATCATTACCGGCTGCTGGGAATTCCGGCGTTCGAGGAGAGCGCCACGGTCATCGAAAACGCTGCCAACCAGCGGATGGCCCATCTGCGGACGTTCCAGGCAGGCAAGCACGCCGCCGAATCGAAGCGGCTGCTCAACGAGGTGGCGGCGGCGAGAGTCTGCCTGCTCAAGCCGGAGAAGAAGACCGCTTACGACCAGTTGCTGCGGCGAGAGGTTCGTGCGACGGTCCTCCCCACGGCCCGACCCTTGCCGGATCCTTCCCAGGCAGGGCTTGCCGAGGTCTTCGAGACGCCGATTGCGAGTACCTCGGCGATCGGCGCGAAGCGCCAGGCGAAGAAGTCTCGGCCCAATCCTACGCCGCTCATCGTTGTGGCGGTGTTGACCGTGGCGGCGGTCGGACTGGCGGTGTGGGTGGCCATCGCGAACGACAATACGCCAAGCAACGGAGGAATTGCGAAGGTTGGGAATCCGGCCACGTCGGCCGCGCCTGCGAAGGAAGCCGCGCCGAAGTCGCCGGGACCTTTGAAGAAGACCGCCATCCCGGCAACCACGGACATCCCCGCTCCCACAGGGCCCAAGGAAGAGCCGAAATCTGCGGATCGGAAATCCGAAACTCCGAAATCCGCGCCGGCGGCGGTGGCCGAGGCCAAATCCCAACCTAAAGAAGACAACACGGCGGCAGCGAAGCTTGTTGCTGCGAACGATCGGCCCGCCGCGAAGCCGGAGCCGGCCAAGGAGAAGACTCCTGCCAAGAAGCTCGCTCCGCCATCGGTGGAGGAGCAGAAGCGGCTGATGGGCGAGATCGATGAGGTCTACAAGCCCAGCGCGGCCAAGGACCAGGCAGGCAAGGCAGCCCTGGCCCACAAACTGCTGGAGGATGGCCGCAAGAACGAGGGCAACCGGGCCGAGCAGTTCGTGTTGCTCCGCCGCGCCGGAGAGATTGCGCGTGACGCGGGCGAGGCGGACCTGATGCTGGAAGCGGTGGATGCAATCGTCGACGCGGGGTTCGACATCCGGCCCTATCCGGTGAAATCACGGCTCTTGAAGCAGCTCGTCGAGCACGGCGCTGCCCCGGTTTCGACCGTCAGTGCGTCATGCGTGAAGTTCGCCGAAGAAGCCGCCGCCAATGGCGCCGTTGACGAAGCTCTCGACGTGCTCGACGCGGCCAAGAAGTGCCTGCCCAAGTCGATCGTGCGGGCGCAGGCAGACCTACGCGCGGCAAAAGCCGCATTGGCCCATGCACGCACGCCGGCCGACAAAGCCGAACGCGAGAAGAAGGCCGAGGAGGCGCAAACGGAACTGGACGCCATCAAATCCGCGCAGTCGGCGGTGGCCGAGTGTGCCAAGGGCCTTCAAGAAGCTCGGCGCGAGCACGAGGCGATATCTGCGGCCCAGGAGAAACTTAAGACCGCGCCCGACGACCCGCAGGCATGCCTGACGCTCGGCCGTTGGTATTGCTTCTACCAGGGCGACTGGGATGAGGGCCTGAAACTCTTGGCCAAGGGAAGCGATGACGCCCTGAAATCACTAGCCGCGGAGGAACTGGCCTCGAAACCTGCCAAGGCCGAGGACAAGGTCGCCCGCGGCGATGCCTGGTGGGAATCGGCCGAGAAGGCCACGGGCAAGGTCAAGGCCGCCATGCGGCGGCGTGCCGGTCATTGGTATCAGGAGGCGCTGCCGGACCTGCCGCCGGGATTGGCGAAATTGAAGGTGGAAAAACGTCTTGCCCAAGCGGGCGAGGAGCCAGTGCCGAAGGTGAACGGCGCAGCCAGCCGTCCGCCGCTGGCCGTCGCGCCGTTCGACGAGAAGACCGCCAAGCAACACCAGTTCCGTTGGGCCAAGTACCTTGGCGTGCCGGTGGTCCAAACGAACTCCCTCGGGATGAAACTGGTGCTCATCCCGCCGGGCGAGTTTCTTATGGGTTCGCCTAAGGAATTGATCGAGGAGGAATTGCGGCTGTACCGCGGCTACGCGTGGTACATAGACCGCTTGCCGGGTGAGGGCCCACAGCATCGGGTTCGGCTTACGAAGCCCTATTGGCTGGGCGCGACGGACGTTACGCAGGAGGAGTATCAGCGTGTTATGGGCAGCAATCCGAGCAGGTTTCAAGGGGACCGGAATAAGCCAGTGGAGAGAGTTTCGTGGGACGATTCGGTGGAATTCTGCCGGAGGCTGTCGGAGTTGCCCGCGGAAAAGGTGGCCAAGCGGGACTACACTTTGCCGACGGAGGCCCAGTGGGAGTATGCGTGCCGGGCAGGAACGACGACTCGCTGGTACTTGGGCGATGATGAAGCGGCGCTAGTTGATGTAGCTTGGTTCAATACGAACGCGGGCGCTCAAACACACCCTGTGGCGCAGATGGGGGCCAACGTCTGGGGACTGTATGACATGCACGGCAATGTTTGGCAGTGGTGCCAGGACTGGTACGATAAGGATTATTATACAAAGTCGCCGACAGCCGATCCGGCGGGACCTCCCGAGGGCTTGGATCGCGTTTTCCGCGGTGGCAGCCTGAAACACTTGGCGAAGGTCTGCCGGTCGGGGTTCCGCGCCCACATGGACCTCAGTCGCGGTGGCGGGTTCGACGACCTGGGTTTCCGCGTCGCCCTGGTTTCGGCGGAGACCGCGCCAGGATCGGCGAAATCGAAGGTGGAAAACCCTCTTGCGCAGTCAGCCGCGGGTCCATCGCCGGCGGCAGAGCGGCCGTCTGCAGGCACCCATCCGCCACTGGCGGTAGCCCCGTTCAACGAAAAGATAGCCAAGCAACACCAGTCGCGGTGGGCCAGGTACCTTCACGTGCCCGTGGTCCAAGCCAACTCCATCGGCATGAAGCTCGTGCTCATCCCGCCGGGTGAGTTTCTTATGGGCTCGCCCAAGGAACTGATCGAAGAGGAGCTGCGGGTGCGCGACGGCTGGTACAGGGACCGTGTGCCGGCCGAGGGGCCGCAGCACCAGGTGCGGATTACCAAGCCCTATTGGCTGGGCGCGACAGACGTGACCCAGGAAGAGTACCAGCGCGTGGTGGGCAGCAATCCGAGCAACCTTCAAGGGGACCCGAAAAGGCCGGTGGAGATGGTGTCTTGGGACGATGCCGTGGAGTTCTGCCGGAGGTTGTCGGAGTTGCCCGGCGAAAAGGCGGCCAAGCGACGGTACGGCTTGCCGACGGAGGCCCAGTGGGAGCACGCCTGCCGTGCGGGAACGACGACGTGCTGGTATCCGGGTGACGATCAGGCCGGATTAGTTGATGTCGCCTGGTTCGACAAGAACGCGGGTGGTCATACGCAGGGGGTGGGGCAGAAGCGGGCCAACGCCTGGGGGCTCTATGACATTCACGGTAATGTCTTTCAGTGGTGCCAGGACTGGTACGACAAGGATTATTTTGCGAAGTCGGCCACAGACGATCCGGCGGGACCTCTCGGGGGCTCACGCCGCGTGAACCGTGGCGGTACCTGGCGCTACGCGGCCTGGCTCTGCCGGTCGGCCTACCGCAGCAACGACGAGAGCGGCGCTGAGTACGACTGCCTGGGCTTCCGCGTCTGCCTAGTTCCGGCGGAAAAGTAAGGCGAGCGGGCGGAGCCGGTGCGCGGCCCGATGACTTACGGGTGAACTGTTGGCCCGTTGGGCCGAGAGACGGATAAGGGGGGCATCGTTTTACCAGGGCTGCGCCCTTCGCTAAGTGAATGGCTGGGCCTTCGGCCCGATGATTCCGCTTAGAGAACGGCCGGACCTTCGGCCCCACGATTTCCCATCCCGCCTAGCTTCCCCCGGCATGTTCACCTCGAACTGCCCTTTTTTTCGGGAGCCGATTCTTGTATCGTCGCGGCCCGAGATTTCAAGACGGGCGACCGAGGAAGCATCTTGACATACAGCGTGCTGCGAAAAGATCTTCGCACCTCCACCGCCGAAGGAATGGCATCGAGCGTCATGGTCGGCATCGGCGAGACCTATTTGCCGGTGTTCGTGCTGGCCTTGAGCGGCAGCCAGGTGGCCTGCGGGCTGGTTACCACCGTACCGCTGGTGATCGGCGCCGTATTGCAGCTCGGCACGCCGTGGCTGATGCGGAAGTGCGGCTCCTACCGCCGCTGGGTTTCGCTCTGTGCGTTCATCCAGGCCACCACCTTCCTGCCATTGCTGGTCGCCACAGTCTTGGGGCATATCCCTATAGTGCTGGTCTTCGCATCTCTTACTCGATCTACGCGATCGTGGTTTGCGCGGCCATTCTGGCGAAGATCGTTTTTCTGCCGACGGTGGGCCGGATTGCCGATCGCGTGGGAGTTCGCCGCGTGTTCTGGATCAGCGCGGCGGCCATCGTGCCCTCCTCGGCCGTGTGGATGGTGTCGAGCGATTACCGGTATCTGATCGCCATCCAGATTTATTCGGGCGTGGCCTGGTGCGCCTTCGACCTGACCACGCTGTTGCTGTTCTTCGAAACGATTCCGCGGCAGAAGCGGGTCGACGTGCTGGCCTTCTTCAACCTGGCGAATTCTGCCGCCACGGCCGGCGGTTCGCTCTTGGGCGCGGGCATCCTGGCGGCATTGGGGGCGAACCGGCAGGCCTACTTGATCCTCTTCGCGCTCTCGACGATCGCGCGGGGGGCGGCAATCGTTCTCTTGGTGCGCATCCCGGCACGGAAGGCGACGTTGGCGGTCACGCGGGCGATCCCGGCGCCGCATTACCTTCGACCTGTCGTTCGCGCGGCGAAGGCCGGAGGAAAGCGGGAGAACGTGGTTGGCGGCTTGCGTTCGTAGGATAGGTTTTCAACCTGTCGCGCAATTCAGACAGGTTGAAAACCCACCCTACTTCGACGGCACGCGTCGCTTCAAGCCGGCGTGGCCGTTCATCTCATCCGCTTGCGCCGCGCCGTCGGCGTGGTCGTCGGGAGTTGTAGCGACGGGAGGAATCCAATTCTTCCGCAAGGCATATTCGTGCCAGCCGGCCATGGCTGCGGCGAACAAGAGGGGAAGCAAATAATAGATCACACGGAAAACAATAATGGCGGCGAAGACCTTGGGCATGTTCAGTTCAGGGTCGTGCACCAGCTTCAACGAGCCCAACAGAGTCATCATGACAGCCTCCAGGACACCCCATCCGCCCGGGACGTGCGAAAGCACGATCAGCACGTAGGCCACCAGGTAGACCTCCAAGACCGTCAGGTATCCGCCACGGACCGGCGGAAAGACGGCATACAGCACTGAGGCGGCCACGAGCATGTCGGCCGAGGCAATGGCGATCTGATAGACGGTCAGGCGGAAGGGCGGAACCGGCAGCGTCCAACGAAAGATCTTCAAGGAACCGCGATGCAAGAGGCTGGCGCCCACGTACACCGCGGTCAACGCCAGCAGCAGAATGCCGAACGGCCGCGAATCGGCGAACAAGTACGTAAACCAAGCGACGACGCCTTCATGGATATGCCATTCCGCGATCAGCGAGTCCTTGATCAGAGCGAGTTGGCTGTGGGGAATTCGCAAGGGCGCAAAGACGAAGAGCACGCCGGAAATGAAAAACACGCCGAACCAGAACGTCAAGGCCAGAATCACCAGCAACTGCACGATCTTCGTCAACGGGATGCCCCACGACGAGTAGAGGCGATAGCGCAGGGGCATCCCCGCCAGCGTGGCGCCGAAGTTGTAGCTGAACGGATAGCTGATCAGCGCGGCAAAGGCGACCCGTCTCAACGAGATCGGCACCTCCGCAAAGCGGAAAGCCAAGTAATCGTAGCAGACCAGGATGACGACATAGTTGATGAACGTTACCGCCAGCGCGACGGCGATGTGCGAGGCGGGAATCTGGAGAAGGCTCTCCCAAATCTTCGCAAAAGTCAAATCGTGCCTGTTCATCTCGCGCGACAGCAACCAGGCTGCGAGAACGAAGACTGCCAGCACAAGCAACGATCCCAGAAGATGGAGCGGACTTTGCTTTTTCATTTTCCCAATTCATCCGCCAGCGGGCCGGCATCGTAGAGTTTCCGCAAAGTCTCTTCGATGGCCGCGCTATGCACGGCGATGGCCCGGCCGACTTTCTCCGTGTAGATGAAGTCCCAAACCAGCGATTCCAGGTTGCCGTCGAAAATGATGCCCACGAACTGGCCCTTGCGATTGACCACGGGGCTGCCCGAGTTGCCGCCGATGATGTCGGCGGTGGAGACGAAATTCAAGGGCGTGGCCGGATCCAGTCGGTCCTTGCCCTCCAGCCAGCGCTTGGGCAGGTTGAACGGCTCGCGATTCTGATGTTCGGCCGAATGCTGGTAGGCCCCGCCGAGGGTCGTCCAGGGCGGCTGGGGCTGGCCCAGTTCGTCATAGCCCTTCACCACGCCGAAGGCCAGGCGAAGCGTGAAGGTGGCGTCCGGATAGACCTCGGCGCCCCCCACCGCGAACCGCGCCTTGGCGATCTTGGCGTATGCCTGCCGCAACGGTTCGTCGACTTGTTCCTCCAGCGTGCGGCGGGCCTTCCGCGCCGGCCCGTCGACGAGCAACGCCAGTTGGATCATGGGGTCCTTGGAGGCCTCGATGGCCGCTTTGCCGCCTTTGGCAAGCTCGCGGCGCAGGGCCACGTCTTTCAAGCGCGATCCTTGGATCAGTTCGGCGGCCCGATCGCGCGGCGACTTTCCGTCGAGTACCTTGACGACCAATTCGTTGTCCGCGCCGGCCTCGGTAACAAACAGGCTCAGACCGTCGGCGAGCTTGATCGTTTCCAGGTCGTCGTAGATCGGTGCTACGGAAAAGAGCATCTGATCGAGCGATTCGCGGTTTGATTGACGGTACTCGCGAAGCCGGTCGGCGTTGGGCTTGCCGTCTTCCTCGGCGATCCGCACCAGGGTCCTGGCAAGCATGAACTGGTGGCAGCGGAAGGCCCGGCCTTCTTCGAGCAAGAGGATGTTCTTGCGGATCGTACGCAGCGTTTTCAGGGCGACGGTGATATTGCTCCAGGCGGAAGCGGCGCTTTCGCCGAGCGCGGCATCGGCTGCAATGGCGTCGCGGAGAAGCTTTTCCGCCGCTTCCTTTTCCTTCATGATTGCCGGATCTTGCAAGCCGCCCAGCCGGCCGATCTGGGCCTTGCGGGAATTCTGGATGCCGAATAATTCCTCGCGGGCCCGCCGCGCGTTCTCGTCGCTGCGCTCGCTGTAGTTCAGCAGCAGCACCTCGTTGCGCATCAGCCAATTCAACATCGTGGGCAGCGAAAGGTCGCGGATGTAGTCCAGGTGGGCCACGGTGTCCAGGCGATCGGTCTTTCCGGGGTGGCCGGAGACGAAGATCAACTCGCCATCGGCCGCGCCGCCGGGGGCCCACTGCAAGAAGTGCTCGATCTTGGCCGGCTTGCCGTTTTCATAAACGCGCATGAAGCAGATGTCGAGGTCATAGCGGGGATATTCGAAATTATCCGGATCGCCGCCGAAAAAGGCGGCGTCTTCCTCGGGGGCGAAGACCAGGCGGACATCGGTATACTTCTTGTACCGATAGAGATGGTACTGCCCGCCGTTGTACAGCGTGACGACATCGCTCCGCAGGCCGGTCTTGTCGGTCGATTCCTGCTCGATGGTGTTCATAATCGCGCGACGGGCCTTTTCCGAGTCGGCCATCGTGCCATGCTTGGGAACGGCCGCGTTGACCCGCTCGGTGACGTCTTCGATGCTCATGAGCACGTTCAATTCGAGGTCGACGCACTTCACTTCCTCGTCTTGCGTCTTGGCGTAGAACCCCTCGGCCAGATAGTTCTTCTCCTTGGTGCTCAGCTTTTGCAGGGCATCGGCGCCGATGTGGTGGTTGGTCAGCACCAGTCCGTTGGACGACACGAACGACCCGGAGCCGCCGGAGTTGAAGCGCACGCTCGCTCGCTGCAAGTGCTCGAACCAGGCCTGATCGGGCTGGAAGCCGTATTTTTCCTTGAGGATTTTCTTGGGCGGATTGTTGAAGAGCCACATACCTTCGTCTCCCAAAGCGGCTGCGCTGCCGGAAAAGGCCAGCCCGATGCCGGCCAGAAGCCATCCCAACTGGACCTTTATCACCCATCCACGACCCGGTTGCATATCCAGAACTCCTCTTCGCAAAAAAATCGACTCGTTTTGATGTAAGTATAGACCAAGATCATAGCTGCCCGGCCGCGATTTGGAAAGAACATCCCCTCCGCAGGGTGGGGCAAGATCCAGGTACCCACGTGCGGGCACGTCGGATCTGGTCTCACGCTACGACGTGCAACGGAATAAATTCCGTTCTGCGAAGAACCTTGACCCTTTGGTCCATTACTGGGTAAACTATCCCACTATGCGAAAAGACATCGACTGTGTTCTCTGTGGATCGTGCGTGGCCGACATCCTCTGCCGGCCGGTTAGCCTGGATGTACCCATCGGCGGCGGCCGACTTTTGTCCACCGATCCGCTCCAGGTGGTGACAGGCGGGATCGTGAACAATTCCGGCATCGCCATGGCCCGGCTGGGCATGAAGGCGGCCGCCTTCACCTACGTCGGCCGCGACGAATGGGGCCGCCTGATCCGCGGCCGACTGGAGGCCGAAGGGCTGGATTGTTCGCGATTGCTGGAGCATCCGACGGTTTCCACGAGCACGACGGTGGTGCTCATCGATCCCAGCGGCGAGCGGAGCTTCGCCCATTGTGTCGGGGCCCCGAAGCTCATGGACCGGCTGCTGCTTCTCGATCATCTCGAGCTGTTCGCCCGCAGCCGCATGACCTTGATCGGCTATTATTCCTTGATGCCCGAGTTGGAGAGCGATTTGCCCGAGGTCCTGGCGGCGATTCGCGAGACCGGCTGCCAGACGGCGCTGGACTGTGCGGGCAGTGGCGGTTCCATGCAGCCGCTGGATCGAATCCTGCCGCACCTGGACGTCTATGTTCCGAGTTGGAACGAGGCCAGCCATCAGACCGGCCTGAACGACCCCCGCGAAATTCTCGGTCTCTACCGCGGCTGCGGGGCTGCCGGGCTGTTAGGCGTGAAGCTTGGCTCAAAGGGCGTTCTGCTCAGTCCGGCGGCCGGCGAGTATATCGAGATTCCGGCCGTGGCCCCGCCCGGTGCGATCGTCGATACGACCGGCGCCGGCGACTGCTTTTACGCCGGACTCTTGACAGGGCTTCTGCGCGGACTGGACGTGCGCAGTGCCGGGCTGTTGGGCGCCGCGGCTGGGGCCTATTGCATCACGGCCCTGGGGGCCACGACCGGCGTTCGCGATTTCGCCGCTACGGCGAAGCTGGCAGGGCTGTAGAGTGGGACCAGATCCGGGGTACCCGTGTCTCGCGTGGGCGACGCAGGCCCACCATAGCCGAGAAGAATCTAAACCAGTATGGTGGGACCAGTCGATCATGGTGGGCCTGCGCCCGCTACGCGGTCTGGTCCCATCTACGCTTACCCCACTCGGGTGGAACTTTACAAGATCGGCACTTTCCAACGGCCGCCTGGCGTGTTATCGTATTGCTAGCACCCTAACCAATCCCCGAGGTAAATCATGACAAGCGCATCACGTTGGACTCGTCGAGACTTTTCTTCTTGCCGGCGCGGCAGCCGCCGTTCCGGTCTTCATCCCCGGAAGTGCCCTGGGCCTGGACGGCGGCAGCCCGGCCAGCGAAAAGGTGCGGGTGGGCGTGATCGGCTGCGGGGGCCGTTCGCGGGTGATTGGCGAGGCGGCCGACGTGAGGGGATTCCAGGTTGTCGCGGCCTGCGATTGCGAGCCCGAAAAGGCCAAGCGCTACGTGAAGGAGCTGTCCGGCGGCAAGCCGTGGGGCGCGTACACCGACTTCCGCAAGATGATCGAACAAGAGAAGCTCGACGCCGTGATGATCGAAACCACCACGCACGCCCGGGCGTGGATTGCGATCCTCGCCATGCAGGCCGGCATGCATGCCTACATCGAAAAGCCGATCGCCCTGACCGTGTCCGAAGGTCGGACACTGGTCCGCGCGGCCCGCAAGTTCAACCGCGTGACACAGGTCGGCACGCAGCAGCGGTCCATGCCCATCAACAACTGGGCCAGCGACCTGGTGAAGAACGGCGGGATCGGCAAAGTGCTTACCGTGCTGGCCCCGAATTTCATCAGCCCGATTCGGTGGACGAAGACCTCGACCAAGGACATCAAGAAGCCGGTCGAGCCGTGGTGGGACGTGTGGACGAACCAGGCGGTGCTGCGTCCCTACGCGGGCGAACTCCATCATGGTTGGGGAACCTGGTGGGACTACGACGGAGGTGGCAACTGTTTTGGCGTGACCGGTTGGGGCGCGCATTCCTACGACCAGATCAACCGCGCCCTGGGTACCGACGACACCGGGCCCTCTCGCTCGTCCTGGAAGAGGCCGTGGCGGATCGGCCCTCGGGCAAGTTTGCCCCGCGGAAGAGCGTCGGCGGCGTAGTGCTGGGCGACACGGGCGACGTCGACACGGGTACCGATTACCACGGCATGGCGCGGCTCAGCGGTCCGCGGGCCAAAGTGACGATGAAGTTCGCCGGCGGCAGGGAATTGAAGCTGCACCTCGACGGCGATCGCGGCCCCGGGCTGGGTGCGATTTTCGTTGGCGAGAAGGGGAAGATCGAAATCAATCGCAACAAGCTGGCCAGCAATCCCAAGGAACTGGTCCGCAACTCCGCCAATCCCGGACCCAACCGCCGGCCGGAGACCGCTTATCACATCGAGAATTGGATCGAGTGCATCAAGAGTCCTAGGCCTTGCAACGCCGACGTCGAGATCGGCCATCGGGCCAACACGCTGTGCTGCCTGGTGAACATCGTGCGCGAGGTCGGCCGCGTCGGCGAGCCGCTGCAGTGGGATCCGGTCGCCGAGCGTTTCACGAACAACAACGGGGCCAACGAGCTGCTCTCCCGACAACGCCGCAAGGGCTACGAATTGCCAGAGCTAGTGTAACATGAAGATTCCGAAGTTTTGGGCCCGCGCGACTGCGGAAATGACGCCGCCGCGGGGCGAGCCGGTGCGCTTGTCCTGCTGGCGCTCTTCCGATACGAGCGAGGCGGCCGCGCACCAAGTCGCCTTGGCCGCCGCACGGCGGATCCTGGACGCCTTTCTCCGCGGCAAGCGGCTGGATCGCTACGAATACGGATGTGTGCCGCTGCGGGAAGAGGTTTTGAACCAAGTTGCAGACGCCGACGGCCGGCTGCTGGGAGTGGTCACGCGCAACGGCTACGGCTCGGCCGTGCTGAACACCGAGCGCGTGATGTTCGTCGACATCGACTTTCCCGAGAACCCCGCCGACGCCAACAAGTCGCTCTTCAAGGGCCTCTTCGGCCGCAAGCCGAAATCGCCGGAGGAGGAGAAGGAAGAGCATGCCCGCGTGCCTGTCGATCGCTTTCTCGCGGCCAATCCGTCCTGGGGCATGCGCCTCTATCGGACGTTTGCCGGCCTGCGGGCGATCGTCACGCACGACGTGATGGACCCGCAGAGCACGGCCACGCTGGACGTGCTCAAGCAACTGGGCAGCGACCCGCTGTACATCAAGTTGTGCAAAGCCCAGGAGTGTTTTCGCGCCCGGTTGACGCCCAAGCCCTGGCGTTGCGGTTGCATCCCCAACCCCCTGCGGCATCCGATCACCGATGCGAAGCTGTTGGCTTGGTACGAGCGCTGGAAAGAGGATTACGAATCGCGGCAGGCGCAGTTTGCCACGTGCCGGCTGCTGGGCCCGCTGGGCAATCCGTTCGTCCATCCCGAGGTCTTGCAGATCGTGGAGATACATGACCTCACCACGCGCGCCAACGAGGCCGTGCCGCTGGCGTGAGAGAGCTTCGGTGTCTTTGAATCGGCAAGACGCAGTTCAAGACCTTCTTGACAGGTCGCCGTATAATGCTCTGTCAAGAAATTTCCTCCTGGGAGAAGGGTTATGGGTACGCCGGAAGTCCCTCTGGAACATGCGCAGCGAAACGATCGCGCACCACGCCCACGAGGCCTCGGAACCGTGGGTGATGGGCGTGGCCTTGACTGCCGCCGTTCTGGCCGCGCTGGCCGCAGTTACCGCCTTGTATGCCGAGCATTTTGCCACCGAATCGATGCACGAACTGATCGAGGCAAACGACAAGTGGAATGAGTCGCAGGCCGACAGTATCAAGGAAAAAGTAATTGAAATCAAGAAAATCGTGCTAAACTACTCGAAAAAGGACTTGGATGCCGAAGAAGAGAAGAAGTTAAATGACTACGCGACGAAAAAAGGCGAGAATCGAGCCGAAGCCAAGAAAAAGCAGGAGCAATCGGATGCCCACGTCCGAAAGCAGTTGCCACTGTCGGTGGGTTTGACCATGTTTCAAGTAGCCATCGCCATCGGAGCGATCTCGGTTCTGACCAAACGGCGCGAGTTCTGGTTCGTTTGCCTGGCCTTTGGGGCCATTGGGATCGGCTTCCTGATTTGGGGATTGGTTGCCTGAAACGGCCTTTAATTTAGGGCGATTGCGTAAAACAGAAAAGGATTCGAGGTAGCTCGCAATTGACACCTTGGCGCCGTTTTGGCATACTGAGGGTTTGAATCATCCATGCTCGGCTGAATTTCATGGAACGAACTGCCCGTATCATCGTATGGATCGCTCTTGGGTCGCTGACGGCGTTGACCGCCAACTGCACTTGGGCCCAAGACTGGGCTCGCGACATGTTCGACCCGAGACGGTAAGGGTCTTACGAGCTACGATTTCGGCACGGTGGCCCGTGGCGCGAAAGTGGAACACGCCTTCGCCGTCGAGAATATCTATCTGGAAGACGCCCACATCAAGTCGGCCAAAGCGAGTTGCGGCTGCACGTCGCCGGAAGTGCCTACGCAGATTCTCAAGACCTGGAAAAAAGCCTACGTCGTGGCCAAAGTCGATACGATCCACTTCGAGGGACAGAAGGACGTGACGATCGACGTGGAGTTCGACAAGCCCTTTCCGGCGGAAGTCCAGTTGCACATCCATTGCTACATCCGCTCCGACGTAGTCCTCGAACCGGGTTCAGTGAATCTCCGTACCGCACAGGGTAGCGCTGCCCAGCAACGGGTGATCGTCCGTTATGCCGGCCGGCCCGACTGGCAAATCCAGCGGGTCGAATCGGCCAACCCCGGCATTACGGGCAAGGTACTCGAGGTTTCGCGCGGCAATGGCCTGGTGACCTACGACCTCACGGTCAGCCTGGCGGCTAATGCCAGGGCCGGCTACTCGCGCAATGAACTCAACCTGATAACCAACGACCCGAATTCCCGCGCACAGCGGGTACCGGTTCCCGTCGAGGCCTTGGTGGTTGCCCCGGTGAGCGTGCATCCCTCGCCCCTGATCATGGACCCCGTGGCGGCGGGAAGGCTGGAAACCCCCGTGATGCGGCCGCTGGTGGTCGTCAGCGCGTCGCCGTTCCAGATCACCGCCGTCCAATCGACCAATCCTCGCTTCCGTTGCGAACTCCCGGCGGGTGTGACGGCCGCGCCGGCCACGGTCCACCGCTTGCCGATCCTCTTCCTGGGCAGCGATACGCCGGGCAAGGTCGGCACGCGCATTCGCATTCAAACAACCGTGTCGGCGCAACCGGTCGAGGCCGAAGTGAGCATCAACTTGACCCAGCCCGCTGGCACCAACAAGACGGCCGAGCGAAGGCCGGCCGAAAGCAATCCGGGGCAGAGCAAACCCGAGCACGGGCTGGTCGATCCGGTGTTTGGGCCGCCCGGCACGGCTTCCAAGCCGCGATCGTCCATTTTGCAGGAATATTAGCTGAAAACGCAGGCTGGAAGCCTGCGCTCCAACGACAGGCTGGAAGCCTACGCTACAGCAATCGTCAGGCCGTGAACTTTCACAGGAGTTTTTGCCATGTTACGTCATGCTTTTTGCGTCAGCGGATTGATTTTGACTGCTCTCTTACCGATGTTGGCCGCCCGGGGGGCCGACAAACCGGTGCCGGCGGCCAAGGACCTCTTCAACGGAAAAAACCTGGAAGGCTGGAAAGTCACCGATTTTGGCGGCGAGGGAAAGGTCGTCGTTCGCGACGGCACGGTCGTCATGGAGCGCGGCAGCCAAATGACCGGCATCACCTGGACCGGCAAGCCGCCCCGCAACAATTACGAGTTGACGCTTGAAGGCAAGCGGATCGAGGGCAGCGATTTCTTCTGCACGACGACGTTCCCCGTGGGCGACAACTATTGTTCGTTCGTTACGGGCGGCTGGGGCGGCAGCGTGATTGGCCTTTCCAGCATCGATCACATGGATGCCTCGGAGAATCAAACGTCCGCCAGCCGCGAATTCAAGAACGGGACCTGGTACCAGTTCCGCATCCGCGTGACCGACGACAAGATCGAGGTCTGGATCGATAAGGACCAGGTAGTCGATCAGGGCCGCAAGGACCATACCTTCGGCCTGCGGATCGAATGCGACGCCTGCCGCCCGCTGGGCATCGCCACCTATGACACGGTCGGCGCGGTGCGGAACATTCGGCTGAAAGAGTTGAAAGTGTTGAAGTAGTTTCTAGGGCACGAAGGTATTGGTCATGAAAAGCGTGTTGTCGGCCACGTTCAGCATCGGTCGATAGGGATGGTAACGCTCGCAGCGGGCGGGGTGGCCGACATACCACACCAGGTCGATGGTCACGCCCCACGATTCCTGGAGTTCCGCGGTCGTGCCGGTTCCTTGCTTGGGAATCAGATAATTGAATCGGTTCTCTAGTTCCCAACTCTTTCCCATGGGCACGCGGATTTCGCCGCCGATCACGCCATCGCTGCGACCGGAGAACCCCAGCCAGATCCGCCCGTCACCGCCGCCGTCAAAATAACGGCGGTAGTAAAAGGCAAAGATATCGGTCGATTCCATGACAATGTAGTTGTTCAGGGGCCGGTCGATGAGCACCCAGTTTCCCCCGCCCGTACCATAGGCCCCAAAATAGCCGATTTCATGCACTCCGCCCGGAAAGAGGAAGCTCGTGTCGCTGCGGATCTGTTTCATGTCGGTCTTCACGTAATAGTCGTCGTGCAACCAGTCGTAAACCACTCCCCATTGAAATCCCCAGTCGCGGGCCCGCTTGAAGATTCCGCCCGTGACGAAGAACTGGTTGCGATCGGCCGAGCGGGGATCGACGGCGTCGTCGCCGGAGAAATTGCTCTGGGCAGCCTCGGCCCCAACCTGCCAGCCCCAATCGAAAATCCCCAGCGGTGCGCCGAAATTAAAACCCTCGTGGAAGCCGAAGTTGCCGTTCCGCCCTTGGTCCAGCGGCCCTTTGAATCCGTGTACGCCGCCGAAGAATTCCAAGTCGCGGGTCCACCACCGTTTCAGGCTTTCGTCCCAGGGTGTATCGGGGCCCACGTCGATCTCGTCGCACTCAGCGGGTATCCCGGCTTCGGGAATGTACAACGGGTCCCTGTGCGACCCGATCGGTCCATGCCCGCGAAGACGCTCGAGAAATCCCCCTTGGGGCCCGGCCGGTGGCGGCATTCGCTCTGCCGGGCGTCGGCAATCGTCGGGCAGCGGATCGAGCCAAATCGTGCCTTGGGAACAGTCGCCACCCTCGGGCTCGATGGTCTGCTCCGAGCAGTTGCACTTTGGCGTCGGGTCGAAAGGCGGCTTCTCGCCGACTTGGCCGGAAGAGAAATAAGCTCCCCGCTCCGTTTGAGAGACGGATGGCGAGAAAGATGGCGACTCGTCGACGGGGCCGGAGGAGAAATAATCGTTATTTGCGTCCGACGATTGCGCTCCAACGGCGGCGGCCCAGCCCAACAGCATGATCGCTGCGATCCACACGCCAAATCTAGGGGGCCTTGTCCGGGGCACAAGCCGCGTCCCAGGGGTTTTCATGGGGAAGAATAGCTAGGGGAAGATAGCGAATTTAGTTGACTATCGCAATGGGGAATCGGCAGCGAAGACTTTGATCGCCTATTTTCCGCAGCTTGTCAGGCCGACCTAACCTGAAATATCTAACTTAGGTCGACGGTTGTACGACCAGCACGCTCGTCCACCCCTGGCTCGGCGCAAAGTTGGCATCACCGCCGAACACGGCGTAGATCGCCTGGGGCCCCGGCGGCAACGCGGTCACGCTAAAGGTCCACTCGTGGTTGTTGTCGTACGTGGCGGTTCCGAGCAACATCGCACCTGTGCCGCCGCCCGCCGGGTTGGCCGCGGAGGAAAGGTCGTACACATAGACCATGTCGCTGTTTGAGAACGTCGAAGCGCTGACAGTGGCCGGGCTAACCGTGATCGTGAAGCTGTCCGGGCTGCCCGCCGTGATCTGCTGCTGCGTCGCCGCCACCGTTGTAGTGGTTGCGACGGGAGTGGACGGCGGCGTGGTGGCAGTCGGCGGTACGACGAGCACGGTCGCCAATCCCTGGCTGGGTGCGTAGGCGGGGTCACCGCCGAAGACGGCGTCGATCACGTGGAGCCCCGCCGCGCGCAACGGACTGCTCAAAGTGATGCTCGTGGTGAAGGTCCACAGCGACTCGACGCCGTTGCTGCTCTCGTACGTGGCGTATCCCAGCAAGGTCTTGGCCGTGACGCTGCCCGCAGCGTTGCCCGCGGGGGAAACGTCATACATTGAGACCGTGTCAGAGCTTGGGACCGCCGGCGTGACCGTGACGGTAAAGCTGGCCTCGCTGCCCACTGCGACTTGCTGCTGCTGCGGCGTTACCGTCGTCGTGGTGGCGACAGGAGTAGGCGGCGGGTTACTCGGCACCACCTGCACGCTCGCAAACCCTTGGCTGGGCAAGAAGTTGGCGTCACCGCCGAAGACGGCGTCGATCATGTGGTTCCCCACGCTCAACGGAGTCGTCGTGGTGAAGGTCCAGTCCGAGTTGGTGCTGTCGTATGTGGCGGTTCCCAGCAGCGTACTGCACGTGATGCCGCCCGCTGCGTTCTTTGGGGAAACGTCATACACATTGACCGTGTCGGTGTCGGGGACCGTCGTCGGGCTGACCGCGATGACGAAGCTGGCTTCGCTGCCCGCCGTGATCGTTTGCTGCGTTGGCGTCACCACGGTCGTGGTGGGGACGGGAGCGGGCGGCGGCGTGGTGGAGAAAATCACCTCATAGAACGGCTGGGAGGTGCTGCCCGCAAAAGTGGCGGCCGCGTCGGGAATATAGACCGCCGTGATGGCATCCGTGCCGAGCGGCAAGGCCGCGATCAAGGGGGTGGTGGAGGGTACGCTGAGCTCCGCTTGTCCGTTGACCAACTGCACCGGGCTTCCCAAGTCCACGTTGTTGTCCAGGAACTGGACGCTGCCGGTCAGGCCTTGGAAAATGGGCGGCATGACCGGAGGAGGAGAATTTGGTCCGGCGGGCGGCGTGGCACCGATCACCGGGCCGAAGTTACCGGGCATGACCGTGGCCGCGAGAGTCACGGTCGAGCCGTAGAGCGCCGGATCCGGGCTGGCCCACACCACGGTGCTACTGGGCGAAGGGCTGGCTGCAACAATGGTTACGCTATCGGGCGCTGCCGTGCTGTCGCTGGGCAGGTAGTTTTGGTCGCCCAGGTAGTAGGCGACGATGGTATGCGTCCCCACCGGCAAGTTCGCGTCGACGAAACTGGCCAAACCCGTGTTGTCCGTATTGGCGGCTGCGATTTTCGGAGTCCAAGTGACGTAGGCCTTGCCAAGCACCGTGGACGGGTCGGTGGAAGTATCGACGAAACTGACGAAGCCGCTGGGAACTCCCGCGCCCGGACTGACGACTTGCACCATCGCTTTGAAGACGACCGGCTGGCCAAAGGCCACGGGAGAGGAGCCGGCCGACGATGTCAAGGTGGTCGTCGTCGAGGCCTGGGCCACCGGCAGCGACAACGGAGTTGCCGTGCTCTGGGCAAAATCAATGTCGCCTTGGTAGACGGCGGTGATCGTGTTCTGGCCTACGGGCAGCCCCAAGACCCCTGGCACAGCGCCCACCTGCGGCGTACCCGCGGGCGTCGGGGGAATCGAGTTGCTCGGAATCGTCAGAGTGGCGACGCCGCTGCTGTTGAGCCCCTCGCTTATGCTAACGCCCGGAATACTGCTGATAGTGAATACGACGCAGCCGGTCGGCGTGCCGTAGCCAGTGACGCTGGGGGCCACGGTCGCGGTAATCGTGAGCGGTTCGCCGTAGACCGGAGCCGGATCGGACGAGGCCAAGGTGGTTGTCGTGGCGGCCTGAGTCACCGCGACGGGGACGGGGTTGCTCGTTTCCAACGTGCCGGCCGAATCGGTGAATTCCGCTTCGAGGTTATAGGTGCCAACGTTCAAGTTTGTCAGGCCAAAGGAGACATTCCCGCTGCCGTCCGTTGCGCCCTTGACCAGGATCTGACTGGCGCTTCCGGCGGTCAAGCCGACATTGAGCAGATCGACCTCCGTGTTGGCCGGAGGCGGAAGGTTGGTGACCGCGTCCACGACGGTTGCGCCGATCGACTCGGTCTGCCCGAACGACCATGAGGAGGCCGTGGGATTTCCCAAGGTAACGCTCAGCAGGCATCGACCTTCCAGCGGTTCCAGCAACAAGCGGCGGCCGAACCTGGTGCGGTCCAAGGGCCGCTGTTTGCGAACAATCGCTTTTCTTTCCTGAAGGCAACTTCTTTCCTGAAGAGAACATGATAATCCTTCCTCCTTACGCGCCGTAACAAGGCCCACCCTTATGCGGCTTGATACAGATAACCAGTTCGTCGCCGACGCCCCGCGCCCGCCTGGACGGCAAGATCGCGGCAGAATATAGAATGAAGTTCTTCACGAGCCAAACCGCTGTAGTCGACCAATTGCCCTTTGGTCCAGGGGCCATGATAGCAAAAATAGAATAACGTGTCAATTATCCACGTCGAGATTTTTCGCGATTTTCTTAGGTTCGATTATAATGGGATTCCGTCCGAACAAGCGATTTCCAGCCGGTAGAGAGTCGATAGCCCTGCTTTTGTGGGGCCGACGAGAGAGAAACATCGACGATGAGTCCCCGATCGCTGCCGATTCTTTCCTTCGTCGCCATCGCCTGCTGGCTGGCGGCTGCCGACGGCGCTGCGGCGGCAACGCAGCTTTACTGGTACGGCAGCGGGCAATTGGGTGGCAATGGCTCATGGGATGATACTGTCTCTTCAGATTGGTCCACGTCTGCCAGCGGAGGGACACTTACGACGTGGAGCAACAGCGGCAACAACGGCGCAATCTTTGACTACAATAGTAATGGCTACCCCGGTTTGGTGACGGTCGTCGCGGCGGTCACTGCGGGCAACTTGACTTTCAACGACGACGGGTTCACGTTGCTCGGGAACGGCGCCGATGCCATTACTTTGGCCGGGTCGGCGGCGGTCTACGTCGCCAGCGGGTCGCAGGCTTTCGATTATTCCGTGCCGCTGGCAGGCTCTGCCGGCATGACCCTCAGCGGCGGCGGCGAGCTGGTGCTCAGTTCCAGCAATGGCTACAGCGGCACGACGACCGTCTCGACCTCCTTCCTGCAATTGGCCAACGCCAATGCGCTGCCTAGTGGGAACCTGGTCCTCAACGGGGGAGTGCTCGAGCTGGCCGCCGGGAATTGTACCCTCGGCTCGGGGTCGGGCACGGGCCAGCTTCAGTTAACCTCCAGCGGCGGCGGGTTCGCCGCATTTAGCCCAAACTACGCCGTGAATCTCGGCAACCTGTCGGCGACGATGACCTGGGGCAGCACCTATTTCCTGCCCAGCAGCGGCACCACCAGTGCGACGTTCGTCCTAGGCTCCCACTGGGCGACTGGCACCATCAACTTCGAAAACCCCATCAACCTTGGCAACAACAACCGGACCGTGCAGGTGAACAGGGGTTCGGGCACGGTCAGTCTCGATGCCAAGCTCAGCGGCATGCTGAGCGGCGGCGGCGGTCTGATCGTCACGGGCGACGGGGCCCTGGCGCTGACTGCTTCCAACATCTACAGCGGCGGCACCACCGTCAGCGGCGGCACCCTCTCCGTCCAGAACGCTTCGGCCTTGGGCAGCGGCGGCGTCACGCTTTCCGGCGGCACACTTCAACTGGCCACCGCCCTCAGCGGCAGCCCGGCCGTCACGCTGACGGCCAATTCGGGGATCGACGTTACCGGCGTGGCGGCCGGCACGCTGGGTGGCCTGGCCATCGGCGGCAATACTCTGTACGTGACCGGCGGCGGCACCGCCGCCAATACGGCCTATAGCCTGAGGCTCGGCAGCGGCACGCTCAGCGGCAACCCGACATTCAACGTGGCCGACAACGGCACCGGCATCGGCACGCTCACGCTGGGGGCGCTCAGTGGCGGCGGCACGGCCAGGACATTGACCAAGGCCGGCAGCGGCACGTTGATCCTCAGCGGCAGCGACACCTACAGCGGCGGCACGACGGTCGATGCCGGCATCCTCTATGCGATGAACGCCAATGCCATTCCCGCCGGAACCCGCTTGGAAGTCGGCGCGGAGGGAACTTCGTTTTCAATCCCGCCTCCACTATCGCGCCGGTCGTGACCTCCTCGCTTGCGGCATCGCCCGGCGGAGTGGTTGCCGGCGTCCCCGAGCCATCGACTTTCCTGCTGCTCGCCGCCGGCGCGATCGCACTGCTGGGCTTCGCCTGCCGACGATCGCGCTCATCGAGGACCTGATCTATTCGAACCCCAAGTCTTCTCCCTCGTGCAGCGCCACGCCGATCTGTTCCAGGCCGCCGTGGCGGCCGTTGTACCAGAGCAGCCATTTCTTGCCGTCGAAGATGGCATACGGCTTGTAGCAGGCGTCGTGGTCCCATTGGTTCTCGCCCGGGCGGACGATCGGGATTCGCCGCATGGCGCTGCCAGTCGGTGATGCCGTCGCGCGAGCGGGCGATGCCGATCTGCGCGTGATGTTCATCGCGAAAGCCGATGTAGAACATCAGGTACCAACCGTTCCGCCTCTCCACCTGGCAGGCGGTGACTTTGTGCTTCTCCCATGCGTGGTTCGGATCGGGGATGAAGATGGGGTTGGCTTCGTGTCTTGGTCCACGTCGAGGCCGTCAGGGCTGGTGGCATAGCCGATGGCGTTCGGCTCGTTCTGTTCGCCGCCGGAATACCACATCCGGAAGTGCTTGGCGTCCGCATCCCACAAGACGTGCGGACACATCACCGCGACCTTCTCCCACGGCTTCTCCGGCGACAGGACCGGCTTGGTCGCTCATGCGCTTCCAGGCGACGCCGTCGGGACTGGTGGCATAGCCGATCCACGAATGGCCTTGGGCCTGGCCGGTGTACCAGAGATGATAGCCATCCTCGCGTTTCAGGACTACGGGGCGGTTGATGTCGTCTTCCCAGCCGGTCTCCCTTCTCGGGCCCAGCACGATCTGGGGCGGTTCGCTCCAGTGGATGCCGTCTTTGCTCTCGACCAGCGCCACGGATCCTTTCGGCCGCCAGGAAAGCCACATCCGATACGTCCCGCCTTCGCGCAAGACGGAAATATCGAAACACGTCCCATATTTTCCACCCATGACCGGATTGCCTGCGAACTTTTTCCAGCCTCCTGAAGTTTCCAGCGGCGCAGATCGAGCGGCCACGACCGCGCTCGCGCCGCCCGTCAGAAAGAGCACGAAAACCAACCATCTGCTTTTCATCAATACGTTCCTTTCATGGCAGGGTGCCGCTCACCCGAGTCAGTTTCTCCGCTGCCGCAATTTCCTTTCCGTCGGCCCACACGCGCAGGCCTTGGCCCTTGCCGTAATGCGAACCGGTCTTGTCGAAGAGGATCGTGAGCCCGGTCCGTGGTAAAGAACCTGGTCGAGGCAGAAATAGTCCCACGTCGGCGGCACGAGCGGATTCACCTCGACCGTGTCGTCGGCGCGCGGCGCAAACCGATCAGTCCGCTGATCACCAGATCGCAAAATGTCGAGTGGTTGTAATCCTTGCCGCGCTCCTTGGGTCCCTGCTTGCGCTCGATCAGCAGGGTCCGCGAGATCCAGTCGCCGCTGGCCGGATTCAGATTTTCATCGATCCACGACACGATGCGGCCGTCGGGAAGCGTCAGTCGTTGCGACTTGGCGTAAATCTTCAACAGTTGGAAATAATCCTTCGCGCCGATCGCATCCTGTCGAGGACCATTGAGCAGATTCGCAAGGCCGGTCAGGGTGATGGCCGTCGCGTAGGGCCAACTCGGTCCGTTCCACTGGCATTCGTGTCCGGCGTAGGCGACTGCAAACTTCGCCGATGCGCTGCTCGGCGGTCGTCGGCCCGAAGGGTGCAAAGAATCCCTGCGGGTCCATGACCTGCTTCCACGCCACGGCAAATTGCCCATCGGGCAGGTTGACGTACCAGGGCGTGAAGCCGTGAAGTTCGCGAACGCTCGCCAATTGCTTCGGCGGCCTGTTCCCGCCGCGGGGCAGGACCTTGAAAAATTGCGCGTCGGCGTCCCACAATTTCTCCTGGACGAGTCGCTTGATCGCCGCCGCCCTCGCCCGATAGTCGCGGGCGACGTCCGCCTTGCCCGCAAGCTCTGCGATCCGCGCGATGGCCAGCGCGTCGCCGAACTGATAGCTGTTGATCGTGGGGCGATAGCCGCTGCCGCCGATAGAAACCTCCATGCCATCGCGGTCGTCGATCTGCCAATACAGCCCGTTTGCGTCGCGATGCGAAGTTTCCCAGGCCGCGAAGTTGGCCATGAGGTCCGGGAGCAAACCGATCGCCAGCGACTTGTCGCCGGTCACGCAGTAGCGTGCCCAGATGGCATCCGCGGCCCAGAAACTGTAGCGCCGCGGCTCGCCGCCGCCGCGGAACCAAAAGACCGAGTAGTCGTCCAGATACCGCGGATCATGCAGCCAGCGGCCTTCGTAAAGGTGATGCCCCGCCGCGCAGTCGATGGTGTTGTACTTGCCCGCCCAGCCGACATTCGGCAGGAACTCGTCCACGACGAAACCGGCGGCCGCCTTCTTGATGTGTTTCCGGTACGTCCACCAGCGGAAATAGTAGGTCGTGCGGATGTCCTCGTCCGGGCAATCGAACAGCGGGATGTTGTCCTTCAGGAAACCCCATGCCGCCGCGTTGGGGAAGTTCCCCTGGTAGAGTTCCTGGTCGTTCTTGTTGAAGTCCTCGACGTAATGCCGGAAGGATTCGGCCTTGAGTACCAACGCTCGGCAGGGCGCCGCCACGGCCGTGCTTCCGGCGGGCAAGACCAAGAGAAATTGGCAAACCAAGGCTGGGAACATTGCAGGGATCAATGAACGGCCAGGCATGTTGTTTCCTCTCCGACTATTTCTCGCAAAAAACGAAATCAAAATGCGTAATGCGTCACAAGTCCTTCGACGGCCCGCTGGAGATCGAACGCCTTCTCGACGCGTCTCCTGGCTTTCGCGGCCAATTGCTGGCGTCGAGTGTCATCGCCCAGTAATCGGCCAATTGCAGCGGACATTGCCCGCACGTCGTCCGGCGGAACCAGCCAGGCCGCCTCGCTCTCTGGCGGAAAGATTTCGCGCGTTCCGCCCACATTGGTTGCCACGACCGCCAGGCCGGCGGCTGCCGCCTCCAAGAGTACGCGGCCTAGCGGTTCTTGCCGGGCTGGGTGAACCAGGAGCGTCAACTCGTTGAGAATCCGCGGCACGTCGTCGCGGACGCCGAGAAAGTGGACTCTTCCGGCAAGCGGTCCGCCGGCAGCCTGATGAAGCTGTTCTTCGAACTGCCGCGATTCCGCCTTGGCGGAAAAGCGTTGGCCGATGACGAGCCAGGCAAAGGGTATTTTGGGGCTGTAGGGAACGCCCTCCGCGGCGTTCCGTGTTCGAGACGAGTCGTGCGAATACGAAACGCCGCGGAGGGCGTTCCCTACAGGGGATCGTGCAATGTCATTTAGCTGCGCAAGGGCCGCCGCGAGCACGTCGTGTCCCTTGCGCAGCGAAATCTGGCCGATCGTGCCAATCAACGGTACGTCGCAGGCAAGCCCGAGTTGCCGCTGCAGATAGCCTGTCGGCGGGTGAGGGCGAAGTTCTTGCAGGTCGATGCCGTTATACAGAACGAATGTCTTCTCGGCTGCCAGTCCCTGGGCGACGTGGAACTGCCGGGTTGCCTCGGAGACTGCCAGGAGGCGCGTGTGGCAGTTGAGATCGGCGATGGCCTGGCGACTGAGCGTCACGATGTCGCGGAGGTGCGAAAGGCTCGGCAGCGGGAACTCCGCGGCCACGGGACCCGAGAGTCGCCCCATGGCCAGGCTGTTGGCGTGGAGCAGGGCAGGGCGGTGGCGGCCAAGAATCTCGGCGAGTCGGCAGCGGAGTTCGGCCAAGGGGAGTCGCACTCCTTGCGGGTTCGCGCGGTTCGAACGACACGACCTCGACGCCTTCGCTGCCCAGGGTCTCGGCCAAGGGCCCGCATGCCGGTGCGGCGACGCGAACCTGGTAACCCGCCCGTGCGATTCCCCCCAGCGTCGCGAGCATCGACCGTTCGCCGCCGTTGAGCGTGGCATATTCGCAGAGAATGAGAACGGTGGGCACGTCTACAGCAGTCCGTAGTCCAGGAGCGTCTTCCGCAACTTCTCCTGTTCGCCGGGGTTGAGGCGGGTGAGCGGCATCCGCAAGTCGCCGCTGTCAAGACCCAACATCTCCATTGCGGCCTTGATGGGGATTGGATTCGTCGACAAGCCGAGCATATCGCGGCACAAGGGAAAAAGCTTGAAGTGCAGCCGCCGGGCCTCCTGGAGATTGCCCGCCTGGAAAGCCCGAATCATGGCGATCACGTCTTTCGGCACGATGTTGCCCACGACCGAGACGACGCCTTGCCCGCCCAACGACATCAGCGGCAGCGTCAGGCTGTCGTCGCCGCTGAGGAGGGTGAGGTCGGTCTTGGCCAGGATCTGCGAGGCGGCGTCCATCGATCCGCTGGCCTCTTTGACCATCGTCACGTTGGGCAACTCGGCCATGCGGACGATCGTATCGGCCTCGATATTCTTGCCGGTGCGCCCGGGAATGTTGTACACGCAGATCGGAATGTCGACGGCCTCGGCCAAAGCCTTGAAGTGCTGGAAGAAACCCTCTTGGGTCGGCTTGTTGTAGTACGGCGCCACGACCAGGGCGGCGTCGGCCCCGCGCTTGGCGGCCCAGCGGGTCAGGCGGAGGGCTTCCTCGGTGCTGTTCGATCCCGTGCCCGCCATCACCTTGGCCCGGCCGGCGGTCGCTTCCACCACGGCCGCGATCACCCGCTCATGCTCCGGGTGCGAGAGCGTGGGGCACTCGCCGGTCGTGCCCACGGGGCAGAGGCAGGTCGTTCCCGCTCCAATCTGGAATTCGACGTTCCGCTGCAAGCTCTCGATATCGACCTGGCCGTCGCGAAACGGTGTGATCATGGCTACGGTCAAGCCGGCGAAATCTTCGCTTCGGGTGGGCATGGCAATTTACTTTCCTTCTGTCACCAATTGTTTCATTTCCCGCACGGCCTGCTGGAAGCCGACCATCAAGGCCCGCGCGATGATGCTGTGGCCGATGTTCAGTTCGTGCATGCCTTCGATCGCGGCCACGGGGCGGACATTGTGATAAGTCAGCCCATGCCCGGCGTGCAAGGCCATCCCGGCCTGGCGGATGAATCGTCCCGCCTGGGCGAGTTTTTCCAGTTCCTTGTCCTGCCGCCGGCCACGGCCGGCCAGGGCATATTGCCCGGTGTGCAGTTCAACGGCCGCCACCTTCAACGCGGCGGCCACGTCGAGTTGCCGCTGGTCGGGATCGAGGAAGAGGCTCACGGAAATGCCCGCGTCTTCCAGTTGACGAACGACCTCGGCCGCCTTTTGCCGTTGGCCGGCGATATCCAGGCCGCCCTCGGTCGTAACCTCTTCGCGACGCTCCGGCACGAGGGTCGCTTGATCGGGCTTCACTTCGCAGGCGATCGCCAAGACCTCATGCTCGCAGGCCATTTCGAGGTTCAGCTTGACCGTCACGGTCTGGTGGAGGATGCGCAGATCGCGCTCCTGAATGTGCCGCCGGTCCTCGCGGAGATGAAGGGTAATACAGTCGGCCCCGCCCAGTTCAGCCAATGCGGCCGCCCAGACCGGGTCGGGCTCGAAGGTCCGCCGTACCTGGCGGACCGTGGCCACATGATCGATATTGACGCCCAGTTCAGCCATTATTTGTCCTGACTCCGAAGAACCAATTCTACCAAGCGGGCGGCGATCGCAAAACTCCGCCCCGATTTTCCTGGGCCGACGATCCCCTCCTGCAAGAACAAAATTCCAAAAACTGCATCCAGACACGTCTTCCGACCCCGGCGGCCGCGTTGGACCACCACCGGAACGTGGTCCATTTTGCAAAAAGTGGCCAAAGTGGCCCAGAAAACGTAGTTTTGTCATTTTGGGCGTCGTTTTATACCACCAGCGGTTTACGTTGATCTCACCATCGGACGTTGTCGACATCATAAAAATTGCGGGGAAACGATGGCTTGACACCCTTTCGAGTGCTCAAACTATGGACACCATGGTGTTGCCAGTTTGGCTCCTTTTGGTTCCCTTTCGGCCACGTTTGACTACTTTTGACTACTTTTAACTACTTTTGACCACGCTCGGCTCTTTCTTGGCAAGCTAGGCAAGATCATTATCCTGTTTCCGCGAGGGCCTCAGAACGCCCGGTCAAGAAATTCCGTTTTTTCCTATTCGATCCCCAAATAGTATGGAATTGAGCGTGCGGCCATAGGGAAGAAATTCCTGGAACACTAATCTTCGCTAATTGACACTAATCCTCGTTCGATTAGTGATAATTAGCGTTGATCAGTGTTCCCTCCTTCCCGTCTTTCATATTTCTGTCTGTGCCTGAACATCGCTTGCCGTATATCCAGGCCGATGCCGTGGCCGGGGCAGATGAGGCGCTGCCCCGGGCCGCGCGACGCGGTTGACCGGCCGCGTCGCAGAACCCAAATTGTTAAAGAACGAATAACCGAATCAGACCATTATTGGCCATGGAAAACTGAATTTATTGCCTATGCTCCGTACTTACGAAATAACTTACGTCCGCCATGGGAGCTCTCGCACTTCTCCGGCAAACCCGGCTTTCCGGCCTGGTTATGCACGAAAGGCGCCGCTTACCGATCGGCGGCAGCTTCGTGCGCTACTAATAAGTACGAATTAGACGCCAAAATGAACGGTTGGGTGCGGCACGATTCGGTTGCAACTCCAATCTCGGGCGATACTTCCGACTTTTCGGCATGGCCAGCTTTTTGCCCTTTTTCTACGGCATGGAAATGCACATCGAGCTACTCGTTCCCGTGTTTCTGCAGTTCTTCTGCAGACACTGGCTGGTGTTTTATGAGGTCGCGAAGCATTTTCCCTGTCTGCTCGTCGGGCTGGAAGAGTTTTGCCATGGGCTCGGTAACGTCGACGAATTCGGCGCCGGGCGAGCGGTACGTGACGCTCCACTTGGAAACGATCAGGTCGGCCCCCGCCCGCTTGGCGATTTCAGGGATCTGATCCTTGACCTTCGCCAGGATTTCGTCGATGGGCGCGGACCCAAAGACCTGGCTGTGGCTATGCTCCTGGCCAGCCCTGCCTTCCGCTTCGAGTTTCTTGGCCTTCTCATGGTCGCCGGCGGCGTTGGCCTTGTCGTGCTCTTCCTTGAGCTTTTTCAGCCCGGCAACGAATTCCGGCGAGCGGTAGAACTTGCGGTAGTACGCCAAAGCGACCGCCCGGGAATCGAATGTGCCCACCCGCAAGGGTTTCACGGTTTGGCCCGCCTGCGTTGCCGTGGGCTCCGCCCCAGTGGCCGACATTCCCAAGAGTCCGATCACCGCTGACAACATGGCACCGATAGTAAGTCGTTTCATACAGATACCTTTCGAAAAAAAGTGGTGGCAATATCGAGTCGATATGACAGAGGCGACCCTTCGGCGTCGATATAACACGTTGACGGCGAGGGGTTCTGCTTTTTGCAGCGCGGCGGTCACTTGCCCAGCGGTTTGTCGGTCTCGTAGACCAACTGCGTGACGAACTGCATCAAATGATCGAGCGGCACGGTGAATTGGCCGTGTTCGGTCGGATACACCGTGCATGGCGAATACGGCCGCGGGCAAGTCGCCATTTCCGCGCTGTTGGCAGGATTCGGCGTTGATTTGGGCTCGCTCTTTGCGACGGCAGAGAGTATTCCTGAGTGATTTTCCTGTCGCACATCTTCTTGTCCCCGCTCTCCACCCCCTATCGGCTCTATTGCGTCGTGACATGGCTCCGCTAGAATAGACTACAAGTGGGCTCTTCTCGGGCTGAACCCATGGCGCGGCGGCGTTATCTCGTTCAGCTTTTGCACGTGTAATTCCGTTGCGTTGGACTGGCCGATTCCCTCGGCCGGGTTTGATGATCCTGGCAGCAATGCGACGCCGATCCGGAACTCGGCGCCCCTGCAATATCAGTCCCATCACTCACAGAGGAGGTGTCCCATGCAACGTCTCGTTGCCCTAGTGCTAGCGGCCTGCACACTCGCAGGCATTGTCGGCCAATCGGCCGTGGCCCAAGATCGATCGCTCAAGCGACAGCAATCGCGAAAAGCAAAGGCGGCGCAGCCCGCCGAGGCCGGCTTCGGCGATTTCATCGTCGGCGATCCGGTTCGCTGCCAGAACCTGACCGTCTTCCCCGTCACGTCCAAGGTGCCCAAGAACGAAGACCGTTACTTGACCCTGGACGAAGGCTTGAAGAGCGGAGAGGTTCAGATTTTCGAGGTCGGCGCCGTGCCGGGCGCGGCCCGGCGGCCGGCGTTTGACTCAAGTGCGAGCGTCAACCGTTTGATGCTCCTCAATCGGTCTGACAAGCCGCTCTACCTGATGCCCGGCGACGTAATCTACGGCGGTCAACAGGATCGGACCATCGGCGAAGAGGCGGTCATCCCGCCGGGCAAGAAGCCGGTGGCAATTCAGGTCTTTTGCGTGGAACATGGCCGGTGGTCCGCGCGCGACGATTCGGAGACCTCCCAGGCCCTGGTTCGCCTGGCCGCGCCGTCCGCCCAGCCCCTGGATGCCAAGGCCCGGCAGAAGCTCGCGGAGGAGGCCAAACAGGGCAAGTTCGTCGCGCACGCCGGAAGCCTGAGCAAGGGTGGACGGGCTGCCGTCCAGGAGGGCAAGGGGCAGCAGGAGGTGTCTGGGACAAGATCGGCGAGGCCAACGCTTCCTCCGGCGCCCAGAGCGCGAGCGACGCCTTTACGGCGAACTACACCAATCCCGAGTTGTTGAAACGGCTTCAGGCCTACCTCAAGGGTGTTGAGCAGCCCGTGGCGGGCCAGCAGCAGGTGGTCGGGGCCATCGTGGCCATCAACGGCAAGGTCGAGGCCGTGGACGTGTTCCAATCGACTCCGCTGTTTGAGAAGGTCTGGCCGAGGTTGGTCAAGAGCCATGCCTTGGACGCCTCCGCCGTGGCCCAACGACCGGATGCGGAAAAACTCGCCACGGTGAGCGACGCCAGCGAGTTCTTCCGCACCGCCATGCAGGCCAAGGTGGAAAAGAAGAGCAAGAGCCGCGGCGGCCTGGTGGTGACCAAGCGGGATTCCGAGAAGGTCGAATCTTTCTCGGCCGGCTTCGGCAGCGCCGGCGACGCATTTGGAGACTCGGTCCATAGCTCGGCTTATAAGAAGTGAGCCGCCAGGAACCAGCGCCGCGCGCCCTCGTCGGTCTTCAGGAAGTTCAGCAGCAGAGCGGTAACCTTCTCGCAGCCCGACGGGCTGGGATGGATGCGGTCGCGGGTAATGACGTCGTCGATGCTCCAGGTCATGCCGTCGAGTTTCCGGGGCCTGTCGCCGCAAGCCCAGAGATAGGGGCCCCAGATCACTACCGGCGCCTGCACTTCGCCGCGGGCCGGATCGTAGTTCAGCCGCGGCTCGCCGGCGGCAGCAGCATCGCGAGGACGATGATGCAAAGAACCTGGGTTTTCATCGATCGATATCTCCTCTTGCTGATGATCTTGGATAGCAGCCAGACTGGAGCTTGTCAAGAGACAAGCCGCCGTGTGAACGCGGTGGGGTGGAATGCCACCCGTGCAGAAAGGCGGAAGTTATTTTTGCTCCGATGCTAGGGCGTGGTGCAGCGGGCCGTGCCGTAGTAGAATCAACCGAATTCCGCGCTTGGCTTGCGCAGCTAAAGCGAGATTACCGCCGCAAGCGAGGCCCCATCCAGCTTGCCTGGATGGTGAATCAGGTTGGGCAGCTAAGCGCAGACGGCTGCCGCAAGCGAGGCCCCATCCAGCTTGCCTGGATGGTGAATCAGGTTGGGCAGCTGAGCGCAGACGGCTGCCGCAAGCGAGACCCCATCCAGCTTGCCTGGATGGTGAATCAGGTTGGGCAGCTAAGCGCAGACGGCTGCCGCAAGCGAGACCCCATCCAGCTTGCCTGGATGGTGAATCAGGTTGGGCAGCTAGAGAGAACCGCTATGTCCCTCGATCCGCTTTATCGTAGCGAGAACCTGCGTCCGGCCTTCCAGCTTCGATATTCTTGGACGGGTTGGCTGAAATCTGCATGGACGGAGATTTCGGATTCGTCAATTCTCGATACGGTTGATCCGCTCTGGGAGGAGGACGGCATGCGGCGCCTCGAACACCTCTGGGCCGATGACCATTTGCAAATCACGTTTACGCGCTAAACCCGAAGTCTCGCCGATACTCCTTGCTGCTCGTGCCAAAGGACGTCTTCAGTACGTGTTGCGCAATGCGGGTCACGGCTTTCCGGGCTTCACGCGAAAGGTCTCCGTGCGGTCGATTGGCGAGAATACTTCGCAGGATGTAACGGCATACATCGCGTCGCAGGTGGAGAAAGAGGCTTTCGATGATGCGCGCTTTTGCGCGATGTTGGCACAATTCACGCGGACATTTGCGGATGTTGATCTTGCCGCGCCGACCGAGTCTTCACGTGGACGATATTGGTACAACCTGCACGTCGTTCTCATCTCGACGGGTCGCGGCCGGTATCGCGAACCTGCAGAACTTCGTACGCTCTTCGACCACACACTGAAGATCGCCAGCAAGAAGGGTCACGAGATCGCGGCGATCTCTGTAATGCCGGATCATCTTCATTTGGGTAAACGTCAATAAATCGACAGCCTTGCGGCCCGTGGTAGGCTGAATGCGTGGGTACGATTCATCCAGCGACATTCAGAGGACCAAGCGATGGCGAAGGCCAGGAGTGCAGATCGGCGGCGGTATTGGCGGGAAGTTATTGGGCGTCAGCAGGCGAGTGGGGAGAGCATTCTGGGGTTCTGCTCCAGCGAGGGGCTGGCTCCAGCCTCGTTTCATGCCTGGAAACGGCGGCTGCGGCGATCCCGGTGCGGAATCGAACGGGGATCGGCGAACCAGGCCCTGGTTCCCGTGCAGATCGTCAGTGACCCCAAGGCCGACATGGGAAGGCTGGAAGTCCAGTGGCCCGGCGGCGTCGTGCTGCGGGTTCAAGGCTGTGACGCTCAGACGATCGGTGCGGTGGTGGCTGCTCTTTCGGCGGCCCCGGCAACACGAAGGACACGACCATGCTGACATTGCCTTCGTCCCTGCGGGTGTTCGCCAAGACCGGCGCAACCGATATGCGAAAGTCGTTCGAGGGACTGGTTGGAGTCGTGGAGCGAGAATTGGGCCAGCAGGTAGAGTCGGGCGATCTGTTTCTCTTTTTCAACCGCCGTGGCGACCGCGTGAAGGTGTTGTGGTTTGCGGGCGACGGCCTCGTCATTTGGTACAAGCGATTGGAAGGCGGAACCTTTGAAGTACCGAAGGCTGCGAGGACTGTGTGTGAGGACGGATCGACTTCGCCTGCCGGAATCGAGATGCGAGTGAGCGATCTGACGCTGATCTTGGAAGGCATCGACTTGGCGAGTGTGCGGCGTCGTCCGCGATGGCGTCGTGCATGACGCCACCCCGAAAAAAATTTTGATACCGACAGAACCAAATCGCTGTGTCCAGCGTATCACTGTGCATGGAAGAAGGATGTCCATCTCTTGCCGATCAACTGGCGACCTGCCAGCAACGGATTCGTGATCTGGAGCAGACAACTGCGGATCAGCAGGCCGTCATCGCCCAGCAGCAGGAGACCATCGCACATCAGGCGACGGTCATGGCGCAGCAACAAGAGATGGCTGCCACATACCAGGAGCAACTGGCGAAGGCCGCTGAGCAACTGCGATTCTTCAAGCGGGCAATGTTCGGCCAACGCCGCGAGCGGTACGCTCCCTCGCCCGACCAGACGTTGCTCTTCGTGCCCGAAGCCGTCGAGGGACTGGATACCAAACAGGAGACCACTCAGCCAGACACCAATGCGGACTCGCCGCTGCCTCGGGCCAAGCGAAAGCCACGACGACCGAGGATCGAGTTCCCGCAGTTCTGGGAACACCGGCAGACCAAGTATCCGTTGCCACCGGAGGAATTGCCTTGCGGTTGCTGTGGGGCCGAGCGGGTAATCATTCACACCCACATCACGAAGCGGGCGGAGATCGAAGAGGCAAAGATATATGTGGTCGAAGAGGTGCGGTACACCTACGGTTGTTCCCACTGCCACGACGGCTCGCAGATGCAGACCACAGAGAGGCCGCCGCAGGCCGTGGAGAAAAGCCCCTTCGGGCCGAGCATCCTGGCTTCGCTGGTGACCTGGAAGTTCCTGCACCACTTGCCGGTCTATCGGCAGCAGGAACTGCTGCTGGGTCCACTGAAACGATGGCTGTCGCGGGCACTGCTCTGCGGGCTGTTGAGTCGGACGGCCCAGGCTTTGCGGCCTTTGGAACGGTTGATCCATCAGCGCGTGCTTGCCAGCATCGTCATCAACGCCGACGAAACGGAGGTGAAGATGCTCAAGCCGGGCAACGGCAAGGCGATCACGGGATACCTCAGCGGTTACGCCGGGGATGCTGACCATCGGTTTGTATTCTACGATTTCCGACCCAGCCGCAGTCGCAATGGGCCAAGGGAAGTCTTGGCCGATTATCGTGGTTATCTTCAAACGGACGGCTACATCGTCTACACTTCGCTCGTGCGCGAGGCGGCAGGTCGCCTTGTGGACGTGGCGTGTTGGGCACACGGTCGGCGGGGCTTCGAGGAAGCGATTCCGGCGACCAGCCACCCGCTGGTCCACGAGGCCATGATCTGGACGCAGCAGCTTTACGACATCGAAGACCGTGCGAAGGAGATGTCGCCGGAGGATCGCCGCGCATTACGCCAGGCGGAAGCGTTGCCGATCCTGGCGAAGATGAAGGCCCGCTTCGATGAAGTGCGGCCCACGTTGCGGCCCACGGCGAAACTGGCCGAGGCGATCGACTACGTGCTGAACCGTTGGGATGCCTTCGTGCGGTATACCAGCGACGGGAACATTCCAATAGACAATAATGTGATTGAGCGGCTTCTGCGACCTGTCGCCATCGGTCGCAAGAACTACCTGTTTTTCGGAAGCGAGCACGGCGGCAAGACGGCGGCAACGCTCTACACCCTGGTGCAAAGTGCCCGGCGAAACTGTGTGGACGTGTGGCCCTATCTGACCGACGTGCTGCGTCGGATTGCAGCCATTGCCCCTGGCGACACCGCCGCCTTGGAAGCTCTGCTGCCAGATCGCTGGCTGGCCGCTCATCCCGAACATCGCCTGGAACAGCGGGAAGAAGAATCCCGTGAAGCCCAGGCCCGTCGTCGCCGGAAGCGGGCCGCACGTCGGCTTGCCGCCGCCCAATAGGCGGCTTTTCCAGGGACTCTTCCCAGTGTCCGGCGTCCGCGATAAAATCAGGGCGAGTTGCGTTTGCTCAAGATTCCTACCATTCGGCAGGGTCCATTCGCCATCGTGGTTCGGCGCGAGCATCGCCAGGCCAGTAAAATCTCTCATGGGAGGACACGTTATGAGAAACGTCCTGATTGGGTGCATCGTGCTTTTCGCAATGGCGGGGACCGCTTTCAGCGAGCCGAAAGAGCCGCCAAAGAAGGTTGCGGTAGACTTGGGCGGTGGGGTGAAGATGGAACTCGTTCTCATCCCGGCGGGCGAGTTCAAGATGGGCAGCGGTGAGTCGGCGGAGGAAACGGCTGCCTTCTTCAAGAAGAACTACGGCATGGATTTTCTCACGGCGGATTTCTTCAAGGACGAGCATCCGCAGCACCGGGTGCGGATTACCAAGCCATTCTACCTGGGCACATATCATGTGACGCGGGGCCAGTTCCGCCAGTTCGTCAAGGATTCGGCTTACAAGACGGACGCGGAGAAGGGCGACAATCCGGGGGCCTATGGATGGGACGCCAAGAAGAAGACGTTCGATTTCAACAAGGATTATTCGTGGCGGAACGCGGGTTTCGAGCAGACCGACGAGCACCCGGTGGTCAACGTAAGCTGGAACGACGCAGTGGCCTTCTGCAAATGGCTCAGCAAAAAAGAAGGCAAGACCTACCGACTGCCTACGGAGGCCGAGTGGGAATACGCCTGCCGGGCCGGGACGACAACCCGCTACTATAGCGGCGACGATCCCGAGACACTGGCTAAGGTGGCGAACGTGGCCAACGCAACGGCCAAGGCGAAGTTCCCGGACTGGAAGGGGACAATCAAGGCCAGCGACGGCTACGTGTTCACGTCGCCCGTAGGAAAGTTCAAGCCCAACGCCTTCGGGCTCTACGACATGCACGGAAACGCTTGGCAGTGGTGCGCAGGATTGGTATGGCGCGGACTACTATACGAAGTCGCCAACGGACGATCCAACGGGGCCTTCGGCGGGCTCGTACCGCGTGCTCCGGGGCGGGAGCTGGCTCGGCGACGCCGGGTACTGCCGTTCGGCGTCCCGCGACTACTTCGGGCCTGGGGGCCGCAACTTCGGCCTGGGCTTCCGTGCCTCCCAAGTTCCGGCGGACAAGTAAGGAGAGCGAGCGAAGCCGGTGCGCAGTCCGAGCGTAGGCCCGAAGCGCAGCCGGGCCGTAGCCGGGCAAGCACAGGCGGAGTGAGTGAACCGTGCAGAACAAGGTGTTCCTCGGTCCAGGGCGAAGCCCTGGCGAAGTTTGGTCGGCGTATTGTTCACCTGAGCAAAGTGCGAAATGCAGTTTAAGTTATTTACGATCCCGGCGACGGGGGATACGGGAGCGGAGGAGGAATTGAACCGGTTCCTGCGGTCCAATCGCGCCGTCTCCGTGCAGAAGGAGTTGGTCGAGAACGGCGACACGCCCTGCTGGTGCTTCTGCGTGGAGTATTTATTGAGCGGCCCATTACCGGAGGGAAAAGCGGGGGGCCGCGCACGTGTGGACTACAAAGAGATCCTCTCGGCGGACAATTTTGGGGTGTTCGTCCGCTTGCGGGAGGCCCGCAAGGAGTTGGCTGCGAAGGAAGCGATCCCGGTATACGCCGTCTGCACCAACGAACACCTGGCCGAGATGGCCAAGAACCGCGCCGCCACGATAGCCGAATTGAAGACGATCAACGGGTTTGGGGACGCCAAGGCCGAAAAGTACGGGGAGGCTTTCCTCGCGGTGGTCCGAGTAGGGATTGGGCACAAAGATGAAACGGGCGGGTGAGCTTATCGAACGCATCGCCAATGCCGACAACCTGCGGCTGGCGTTTTGGAAAGCCTCCCGAGGCAAGCGGGCGAAGGCGGAGGTCCTTCGCTTTCGTGCCGATCTGGATGCGCGGCTGCGTATCCTGCGCAAGAAACTGTTCTCCGCCTCCGTGGCCTGGGCACCCTACCGGACGTTCAAGGTCTACGACCCGAAGGAGCGAATGATCTGCGTCGCCCCCTTCCGCAACCGCGTGGCGCAGCACGCGATCATCAACGTCGTGGAGCCTCACTTCGAGTCGTACCAGATCCACGACAGCTACGCCTGCCGAAGAGGCAAGGGGTTGGACGGAGCCATCGCTCGGGCAGCCTGCTTCTCCCGGCGCAGGAGACTGGTACTTGAAGATGGACGTGCGGAAATACTTCGACAGCATCCATCACGAAGTACTGAAGGGGCTGCTTAGCCGCCGGTTTAAGGACCCCGTGCTGCTGGCCCTTTTGGACGGCGTCATTAACAGCCACGCGGCGTCGCCGGGCCGGGGCGTACCGATCGGGAACCTCACCAGCCAGTTCTTTGCCAATCACTACCTGGCCATCCTCGATCATCACCTGAAGGAGACCATGCACTGCCATCGCTACGTGCGTTACATGGACAACTTCGTCGTGTGGGACTCGCAGAAACAGCGGCTGCGGCAACTCGGCAACGAGATCGCCCACTTTCTCGGCGGCGCACTCAAGTTGGAGATGAAACCGGTTTGCTTGAACGCATGTTCTCGCGGGATGACCTTCCTGGGCTACCGCGTGTATCCCGGGCGAGTCCGACTGGCCGCCCGAAGCCGGACCCGCTTCCGCCACAAGATGGCCCAGTACCAGGACAACTACATGAGCGGTCGCTGGACGGAGGAGGAAGTTGCCCGGCACGTCGAGCCGCTGTTGGCGTTCGTGAGGCGGGCGGAAAGCATGACGTTCCGCCACCGCGTCCTTGAAAGCATCGAGGGGTCTTGTCCGAAGGAGGCTCGAACCGCGTGAACCGGGGCGGGAGCTGGAACAACGACGCCAGGAACTGCCGTTCGGCGAACCGCAACAACAACGAGCCTGGGAACCGCAACAACAACCTGGGCTTCCGTGCCTCCCTAGCTCGACGGAGATTGGAACACGTCCGCCGAACAGGACAAGGTCCCGCCCCCGACCCGGCCAGTGCCGGATCAGGGCAAAACCGCAAGGCCCGGCGGGTCTGGTAGGGTCTCTGGAAAGAGGCTCGAAGGCCCCGCCGGGCCTTTCTATAGGATTCAACGGGAAATCCTGGGAACCACGCCAACGCGCCGCCAGTCTTGCCCGTCTCGATTATCGTAACTTGCACCGTGGCCCGGCAGCGGACTTGGGGCTGCGAAAGGCACTGGCGATTCTTTGACGCTTACTCATTTGGCGCTTCGAGGGAATATTGAAAGCTCGCCGCTGGAGATCGCGCTTGGATTCCAGAATAATTTGGCCTTTGTGATGGGCCAGGTGCCTATTTGGCAGGAAGGCTTTTACACCGGCACCTTTAGCGAATATGATATGGGTGCAATCCGCCGTAGCGCGGCCCAAGCCAAGGCAACCTGATTCACCATCCAGGCAAGCTGGATGGGGTCTTGGCGTGAATGGCCTTAGACTTTAGCCCGCCAACCTGATTCACCATCCAGGCAAGCTGGATGGGGTCTTGGCGTGAATGGCCTTAGACTTTAGCCCGCCAACCTGATTCACCATCCAGGCAAGCTGGATGGGGTCTTGGCGTGAATGGCCTTAGACTTTAGCCCGTCAACCTGATTCACCATCCAGGCAAGCTGGATGGGGTCTTGGCGTGAATGGCCTTAGACTTTAGCCCGCCAACGGCAGCAACTCGCAGGCCGCTTTATGCAGCCGTAGCATGCTGTGCATCTTTGCCATATAGACGCGACTGTTCTGTCGTAACACGGTAGGTGATGAACTGATCCCAGAGGTCGTTGAGGTAGATGGCTCGCAGCGAGAGGATTGCTTGAGCCCCTTCCAACTCCCAACGCATCCCGGCGCGCTCCATGCGGTCCTTCACCAGGTGCTTGCAGGCGCCTTCCGCCACGCCACTGGCAATCGGGTAGCCTGCCGCCAAGTATTCGTCATCGCGCATGTGTTCCTGGTTGTTTTCATAGTACGTAATCGCGGACTCCACGGTGGTCTTGTTCGCCCCCTTCAGCTTGTAGGCCTTCACCAAGGGACGGAGGTTGCGCAGCACGTAACCGACCTTGCCTTGCAGCAGCATGCGCAGATGATGCGTCACGAATTCTCCCGCCTCCGCACTCTCCTCCGCATACAGGCAATGGGCCACCTCCCAGAGCCGTTTCAACGCGTGGAACAGGTCCAGAATCCATATGGCCTCGGGAAACCATTCTGCCGCCAACTTCCACAACTGGCGTTCCCCATCCATGACACAGATGCACGGCTTCTTGTTTGCCGGGTCCCGCCGACAACACTCCATAAGAATCTCGAAGAACAACATCGGTGCGGCGGCCAACACCTCCCCTTCCTTAAACCGGGTCATCTCTGCCCACACATGCTTGTGTTGCGGTTCGGGCCGCTCCCGGGCACGCTTTCGCCGTAAGCGTCAAAGAATCGCCAGTGCCTTTCGCAGCCCCAAGTCCGCTGCCGGGCCACGGTGCAAGTTACGATAATCGAGACGGGCAAGACTGGCGGCGCGTTGGCGTGGTTCCCAGGATTTCCCGTTGAATCCTATAGAAAGGCCCGGCGGGGCCTTCGAGCCTCTTTCCAGAGACCCTACCAGACCCGCCGGGCCTTGCGGTTTTGCCCTGATCCGGCACTGGCCGGGTCGGGGGCGGGACCTTGTCCTGTTCGGCGGACGTGTTCCAATCTCCGTCGAGCTAGGGAGGCACGGAAGCCCAGGTTGTTGTTGCGGTTCCCAGGCTCGTTGTTGTTGCGGTTCGCCGAACGGCAGTTCCTGGCGTCGTTGTTCCAGCTCCCGCCCCGGTTCACGCGGTTCGAGCCTCCTTCGGACAAGACCCCTCGATGCTTTCAAGGACGCGGTGGCGGAACGTCATGCTTTCCGCCCGCCTCACGAACGCCAACAGCGGCTCGACGTGCCGGGCAACTTCCTCCTCCGTCCAGCGACCGCTCATGTAGTTGTCCTGGTACTGGGCCATCTTGTGGCGGAAGCGGGTCCGGCTTCGGGCGGCCAGTCGGACTCGCCCGGGATACACGCGGTAGCCCAGGAAGGTCATCCCGCGAGAACATGCGTTCAAGCAAACCGGTTTCATCTCCAACTTGAGCGCACCGCCGAGAAACTGGGCGATCTCGTTGCCGAGTTGCCGCAGCCGCTGTTTCTGCGAGTCCCACACGACGAAGTCGTCCATGTAACGCACGTAGCAATGGCAGTGCATGGTCTCCTTCAGGTGATGATCGAGGATGGCCAGGTAGTGATTGGCAAAGAACTGGCTGGTGAGGTTCCCGATCGGTACGCCCCGGCCCGGCGACGCCGCGTGGCTGTTAATGACGCCGTCCAAAAGGGCCAGCAGCACGGGGTCCTTAAACCGGCGGCTAAGCAGCCCCTTCAGTACTTCGTGATGGATGCTGTCGAAGTATTTCCGCACGTCCATCTTCAAGTACCAGTCTCCGCGCCGGGAGAAGCAGGCTGCCCGAGCAATGGCTCCGTCCAACCCCTTGCCTCTTGGGCAGGCGTAGCTGTCGTGGATCTGGTACGACTCGAAGTGAGGCTCCACGACGTTGATGATCGCGTGCTGCGCCACGCGGTCGCGGAAGGGGGCGACGCAGATCATTCGCTCCTTCGGGTCGTAGACCTTGAACGTCCGGTAGGGTGCCCAGGCCACGGAGGCGGAGAACAGTTTCTCGCGCAGGATACGCAGCCGCGCATCCAGATCGGCACGAAAGCGAAGGACCTCCGCCTTCGCCCGCTTGCCTCGGGAGGCTTTCCAAAACGCCAGCCGCAGGTTGTCGGCATTGGCAATGCGTTCGATAAGCTCACCCGCCCGTTTCATCTTTGTGCCCAATCCCTACTCGGACCACCGCGAGGAAAGCCTCCCCGTACTTTTCGGCCTTGGCGTCCCCAAACCCGTTGATCGTCTTCAATTCGGCTATCGTGGCGGCGCGGTTCTTGGCCATCTCGGCCAGGTGTTCGTTGGTGCAGACGGCGTATACCGGGATCGCTTCCTTCGCAGCCAACTCCTTGCGGGCCTCCCGCAAGCGGACGAACACCCCAAAATCGTCCGCCAGAGGATCTCTTTGTAGTCCACACGCGCACGGCCCCCCGCTTTTCCCTCCGGTAATGGGCCGCTCAATAAATACTCCACGCAGAAGCACCAGCAGGGCGTGTCGCCGTTCTCGACCAACTCCTTCTGCACGGAGACGGCGCGATTGGACCGCAGGAACCGGTTCAATTCCTCCTCCGCTCCCGTATCCCCCGTCGCCGGGATCGTAAATAACTTAAACTGCATTTCGCACTTTGCTCAGGTGAACAATACGCCGACCAAACTTCGCCAGGGCTTCGCCCTGGACCGAGGAACACCTTGTTCTGCACGGTTCACTCACTCCGCCTGTGCTTGCCCGGCTACGGCCCGGCTGCGCTTCGGGCCTACGCTCGGACTGCGCAACCGGCTTCGCTCGCTCTCCTTACTTGTCCGCCGGAACTTGGGAGGCACGGAAGCCCAGGATGCAGCTGCGGGACCCAGGCTCGAAGTCGCAGCGGGACGCCGAACGGCAGATCCTGGCGCCGGCGCCCAGCTCCCGCCCCGGATCACGCGGAAAGAGCCCGCCGAAGGCCCCGTTGGATCGTCCGTCGGCGACTTCGTATAGTAGTCCGCGCCATACCAATCCGCGCACCACTGCCAAGCGTTTCCGTGCATGTCGTAGAGCCCGAAGGCGTTGGGCTTGAACTTTCCTACGGGCGACGTGAACACGTAGCCGTCGCTGGCCTTGATTGTCCCCTTCCAGTCCGGGAACTTCGCCTTGGCCGTTGCGTCGGCCACGTTCGCCACCTTAGCCAGTGTCTCGGGATCGTCGCCGCTATAGTAGCGGGTTGTCGTCCCGGCCCGGCAGGCGTATTCCCACTCGGCCTCCGTAGGCAGTCGGTAGGTCTTGCCTTCTTTTTTGCTGAGCCATTTGCAGAAGGCCACTGCGTCGTTCCAGCTTACGTTGACCACCGGGTGCTCGTCGGTCTGCTCGAAACCCGCGTTCCGCCACGAATAATCCTTGTTGAAATCGAACGTCTTCTTCTCGGCGTCCCATCCATAGGCCCCCGGATTGTCGCCCTTCTCCGCGTCCGTCTTGTAAGCCGAATCCTTGACGAACTGGCGGAACTGGCCCCGCGTCACATGATATGTGCCCAGGTAGAATGGCTTGGTAATCCGCACCCGGTGCTGCGGATGCTCGTCCTTGAAGAAATCCGCCGTGAGAAAATCCATGCCGTAGTTCTTCTTGAAGAAGGCAGCCGTTTCCTCCGCCGACTCACCGCTGCCCATCTTGAACTCGCCCGCCGGGATGAGAACGAGTTCCATCTTCACCCCACCGCCCAAGTCTACCGCAACCTTCTTTGGCGGCTCTTTCGGCTCGCTGAAAGCGGTCCCCGCCATTGCGAAAAGCACGATGCACCCAATCAGGACGTTTCTCATAACGTGTCCTCCCATGAGAGATTTTACTGGCCTGGCGATGCTCGCGCCGAACCACGATGGCGAATGGACCCTGCCGAATGGTAGGAATCTTGAGCAAACGCAACTCGCCCTGATTTTATCGCGGACGCCGGACACTGGGAAGAGTCCCTGGAAAAGCCGCCTATTGGGCGGCGGCAAGCCGACGTGCGGCCCGCTTCCGGCGACGACGGGCCTGGGCTTCACGGGATTCTTCTTCCCGCTGTTCCAGGCAATGTTCGGGATGAGCGGCCAGCCAGCGATCTGGCAGCAGAGCTTCCAAGGCGGCGGTGTCGCCAGGGGCAATGGCTGCAATCCGACGCAGCACGTCGGTCAGATAGGGCCACACGTCCACACAGTTTCGCCGGGCACTTTGCACCAGGGTGTAGAGCGTTGCCGCCGTCTTGCCGCCGTGCTCGCTTCCGAAAAACAGGTAGTTCTTGCGACCGATGGCGACAGGTCGCAGAAGCCGCTCAATCACATTATTGTCTATTGGAATGTTCCCGTCGCTGGTATACCGCACGAAGGCATCCCAACGGTTCAGCACGTAGTCGATCGCCTCGGCCAGTTTCGCCGTGGGCCGCAACGTGGGCCGCACTTCATCGAAGCGGGCCTTCATCTTCGCCAGGATCGGCAACGCTTCCGCCTGGCGTAATGCGCGGCGATCCTCCGGCGACATCTCCTTCGCACGGTCTTCGATGTCGTAAAGCTGCTGCGTCCAGATCATGGCCTCGTGGACCAGCGGGTGGCTGGTCGCCGGAATCGCTTCCTCGAAGCCCCGCCGACCGTGCGCCCAACACGCCACGTCCACAAGGCGACCTGCCGCCTCGCGCACGAGCGAAGTGTAGACGATGTAGCCGTCCGTTTGAAGATAACCACGATAATCGGCCAAGACTTCCCTTGGCCCATCGCGACTGCGGCTGGGTCGGAAATCGTAGAATACAAACCGATGGTCAGCATCCCCGGCGTAACCGCTGAGGTATCCCGTGATCGCCTTGCCGTTGCCCGGCTTGAGCATCTTCACCTCCGTTTCGTCGGCGTTGATGACGATGCTGGCAAGCACGCGCTGATGGATCAACCGTTCCAAAGGCCGCAAAGCCTGGGCCGTCCGACTCAACAGCCCGCAGAGCAGTGCCCGCGACAGCCATCGTTTCAGTGGACCCAGCAGCAGTTCCTGCTGCCGATAGACCGGCAAGTGGTGCAGGAACTTCCAGGTCACCAGCGAAGCCAGGATGCTCGGCCCGAAGGGGCTTTTCTCCACGGCCTGCGGCGGCCTCTCTGTGGTCTGCATCTGCGAGCCGTCGTGGCAGTGGGAACAACCGTAGGTGTACCGCACCTCTTCGACCACATATATCTTTGCCTCTTCGATCTCCGCCCGCTTCGTGATGTGGGTGTGAATGATGACCCGCTCGGCCCCACAGCAACCGCAAGGCAATTCCTCCGGTGGCAACGGATACTTGGTCTGCCGGTGTTCCCAGAACTGCGGGAACTCGATCCTCGGTCGTCGTGGCTTTCGCTTGGCCCGAGGCAGCGGCGAGTCCGCATTGGTGTCTGGCTGAGTGGTCTCCTGTTTGGTATCCAGTCCCTCGACGGCTTCGGGCACGAAGAGCAACGTCTGGTCGGGCGAGGGAGCGTACCGCTCGCGGCGTTGGCCGAACATCGCCCGCTTGAAGAATCGCAGTTGCTCAGCGGCCTTCGCCAGTTGCTCCTGGTATGTGGCAGCCATCTCTTGTTGCTGCGCAATGACCGTCGCCTGATGTGCGATGGTCTCCTGCTGCTGGGCAATGACGGCCTGCTGATCCGCAGTTGTCTGCTCCAGATCACGAATCCGTTGCTGGCAGGTCGCCAGTTGATCGGCAAGAGATGGACATCCTTCTTCCATGCACAGTGATACGCTGGACACAGCGATTTGGTTCTGTCGGTATCAAAATTTTTTTCGGGGTGGCGTCATGCACGACGCCATCGCGGACGACGCCGCACACTCGCCAAGTCGATGCCTTCCAAGATCAGCGTCAGATCGCTCACTCGCATCTCGATTCCGGCAGGCGAAGTCGATCCGTCCTCACACACAGTCCTCGCAGCCTTCGGTACTTCAAAGGTTCCGCCTTCCAATCGCTTGTACCAAATGACGAGGCCGTCGCCCGCAAACCACAACACCTTCACGCGGTCGCCACGGCGGTTGAAAAAGAGAAACAGATCGCCCGACTCTACCTGCTGGCCCAATTCTCGCTCCACGACTCCAACCAGTCCCTCGAACGACTTTCGCATATCGGTCGCGCCGGTCTTGGCGAACACCCGCAGGGACGAAGGCAATGTCAGCATGGTCGTGTCCTTCGTGTTGCCGGGGCCGCCGAAAGAGCAGCCACCACCGCACCGATCGTCTGAGCGTCACAGCCTTGAACCCGCAGCACGACGCCGCCGGGCCACTGGACTTCCAGCCTTCCCATGTCGGCCTTGGGGTCACTGACGATCTGCACGGGAACCAGGGCCTGGTTCGCCGATCCCCGTTCGATTCCGCACCGGGATCGCCGCAGCCGCCGTTTCCAGGCATGAAACGAGGCTGGAGCCAGCCCCTCGCTGGAGCAGAACCCCAGAATGCTCTCCCCACTCGCCTGCTGACGCCCAATAACTTCCCGCCAATACCGCCGCCGATCTGCACTCCTGGCCTTCGCCATCGCTTGGTCCTCTGAATGTCGCTGGATGAATCGTACCCACGCATTCAGCCTACCACGGGCCGCAAGGCTGTCGATTTATTGACGTTTACCTTTCGCCGACGCACCTCGTCGATCACGTCTTCGGCAGTACGAGGGAAGCGGGCTTGGGTGTAAACCGATCCCACATACGCCATCTGTTTTTTCCCGGGGCGCTCCCCGCTGCTTTTCTCTTGCCCCGCCAAACGCTCGACCGGAGGCGAAGAAGGCGCCTCTTCCTCGACAGCCGTGATTCCTGCCGTTTCCGCGCCTGCGGCATTTCCTCCCTTTTCTCCCACCCCAGCTTCAGACTCTGCTCGCAACCGCGCCGCCAACGTCCGCCGCATGGGCACACCCTTGCCATCGGCCGTTATCACCAGCAGTTCCTCCTCTTCTTCGGCAGGAGGAACCGCTTCGCCGCGAAAGTCGTCCACGTACTGCGACATCTCGCGACTCATGTGCTCCGCCGTGCGAACACTCACCGTGGTCCCCAACCAGGCACGGAGCGACTCCACCGATCCCCCAAAGGCGTCCTGGATGCACAACCGCTGCAACCAGTCCTCCAGAACATAGGAATTCTCTCCAGCGGGCAATCCCAAGGTCGCGTCCAGGGGCGACCATCCAATCGCTTGGCCTTCCCGAGTCCCGTAGACTCGGCGGCCGATCAGCAATTCCCCGAAAATCGACAAGTACCGCTTCTCATGCGGCTCGGGCAGGCGCGCCAACGTCTCCCCTTCCCGTTCTACGGTCTCTCCCCGATCCCCATCCCCATGGGCCTCCACGAAGGACCGTAAAAACTCCAGGCACATGGTCATAGCTCGCGGAAACATCCCGCGTTCCACTTCGTCGAGGCGTCGCCCTTCGCTCAGCGCTTGCTTCAAAAACTCGTGCATCCGCTCAAATTGCTCTTGGGCCTTGAAAATATCCAGTTCTTTTGTTGAAATCATAGTTGGACCTCTGCTAGCAGAATTTGTGGAAACATGAATTACTCACCTGTTAGCATGAGGTCTTTTTCTTCTGCTATCAAGCCCTCCTCCCCCGCCGTAAGTCCTTGTCCTACAATGCTCTTAGCGCTAGAGGAAGGCGAGTCACTGCCCCGCCAACCTGATTCACCATCCAGGCAAGCTGGATGGGGTCTTGGCGTGAATGGCCTTAGACTTTAGCCCGCCAACCTGATTCACCATCCAGGCAAGCTGGATGGGGTCTTGGCGTGAATGGCCTTAGACTTTAGCCCGCCAACCTGATTCACCATCCAGGCAAGCTGGATGGGGTCTTGGCGTGAATTACCGTAGACTTTAGCGCGTCAACCTGATTCACCATCCAGGCAAGCTGGATGGGGTCTTCGGTCCCGCAGGTTGAAGTGGCGCTGTCCAATTACCCGATATGACCCATTCCAAAACGACTCGTCGCGATTTCCTCAGCCGCTGTGCGGCCGTTTCGGCGGCCGCGGCGCTTTCCCCCGAGATCGCCTCTCCCGCGTCCGCAGGCGAAGGGAAGCCCAAGGTCGACTATCGCACTTTGCTCGCTGATCCCGTCCGCGAGTTGCTGCGCAGCCGCGGGGAAAAACCGAGCCTCGACAAGATCCTTTCGTTGTATCCCCGCACCACCGGGGAGCCCGCGTTCGATCCGAAACTCATCGCCGCCGGCGCGGCGAAGATCGAAACCAACCCGCCCATCAACACGGGCCACCCCTTGCTGGACCTCTCGGTCAAGACGGGGCTCGCGCACATCGACGCCACCTTTCGCGGCGACCATCCCAAGTACGGCGCGGGGACCTACGCGCAGGAAGTGCACGACGGCTTTCCGCCCACGATCATCGCCGCGGTCGACGCGCTTTCGGCTTGGGGCATCCACGGCCGCGCAGCCCAATTGTTCCGCTATTGGCTCCTGCACTTCGTCAAAGCCGACGGTACGATCAACTACTACGGTCCGTCGATCGCCGAGTACGGCCAGCTCCTGCACACGGCCGCCTTGCTGGACGAGCGGGCCGGTCCGGCGGGCTGGTGGAACGACGGTTTCAAGCCGCTGGAGCGGATCGCCGAGTTGCTGCTTCGGCTTCGCGCCGCGGCCGTGAAAGCGGACGGATTGATCGCCGGCGGGCCGGAGGCCGACATGAAAGACCGGGTGGCGAAGTACTTCCACAACAACGCCTGGGTGGTCAAGGGCCTGCGGCGCTGGGCCGACCTCTGCCAGCGCCGCCAGGCCTCGCCCACGACGCCGCCGGCCGAGTCGCGAAGAGTTGCCGCGGCGTTGGCGGAAGACACTCTTCGCGCCATCCGGCACACCTGGCCTGCCGATCCGTGGGAGTGGTGGCTGCCTGCGCAGGTCGAGCGTCTGCAGCCGCCCTCGCCCTTTACCTCCCTGGTGCAATGGGACGAATCGGCCTACACCAACTATCGCTATTGGCCCGAATTGCTTTCCAGCGGCCTCCTGCCGGCGGAGATGGGCAATCGGATCGTGGAATCGCGGCTCTCGGCGGGCGGGCAATTCTGCGGCATGACCCGCTGGTCGGACTGCCTGGACGACTGGCCCCTGGCCGATTACCTGTACGGCCTCTGGTCGCTGGGGCGGAAAAACGATTTCCTCCTAACCCTCTACGGGCACACCGCCTACTCGCAGGCCGAAGGTCATCTGACGGCCTATGAATCGGTGACATTCCCGCCGGGCAGGAAACATGCCGACTATTGCCTGCCCTGTCAACTCGTGGCGGCCCGCGCCGCCCGACTGCTGGTGAAATGACGAAACGCGTCTTGCTCGCTTGCGCGTCGGGCTTCCAATGCCGACTCCCGCCGCGCATAATAGTAACCGTGATTGTTTGTGGAATCGAGGAGCAGACCCCATCCAGCTTGCCTGGATGGTGAAACAGGTTGAGCAGCTAAGCGCAGACCGGCGCCGCAAGCCAGGCCCCATCCAGCTTGCCTGGATGGTGAAACAGGTTGAGCAGCTAAGCGCAGACCGGCGCCGCAAGCCAGGCCCCATCCAGCTTGCCTGGATGGTGAAACAGGTTGAGCAGCTAAGCGCAGACCGGCGCCGCAAGCCAGACCCCATCCAGCTTGCCTGGATGGTGAAACAGGTTGAGCAGCTAAGCGCAGACCGGCGCCGCAAGCCAGGCCCCATCCAGCTTGTCTGGATGGTGAATCAGGTTGGGCAGCTAACCGCAAACCGCCGCCACAAACCAGACCCCATAGCGAATATGATATGGGTGCAATCCACCGTAGCGCGGCCCAAGCCAAGGCAACCTGATTCACCATCCAGACAAGCTGGATGGGGTCTTGGCGTGAACGACCTTAGACTTTAGCCCGTCAACCTGATTCACCATCCAGGCAAGCTGGATGGGGTCTTGGCGTGAACGACCTTTGACTATAGCCAAGAGTTCCGACCCATGCCCAACCAACGTAAAATCCACGTCCTCGTTGCCCGCCGCCATGAAATAGGCCGGAGGGCGAAACCCGCGCACCGGCCATGCCCGGGCCTGCTGCTGGCGGGCCTTTTGGTGACGGCCTTGGGCGGTTGCGGCGGAGGAAGCCCGTCGCGCGTTGAGCCCCTGCAAATTGCCCCGGATGCCGCCGAAAAGGCCATGGAACTCTATGACGCCGACAAGGACGGGTTCCTCGACCAGCGCGAGCTGGAAAAGGTCCCCGGGCTGAAGGCCGCCTTGAAGCAAGTCGACACCAACGGCGACGGCAAAATCAGCGCCGACGAAATCAAGGCCCGCATTACGTCCTGGAAAGAGTCGAAGGTCGGCCGCCTAGGGGTCCATTGCCGGGTGAGGATCCATGGCAAGCCGCTGGTCGGGGCCACCGTGACCTTCGTACCGGAAGGCTTTTTGGGCGGCAATCTCCGCTCGGCCAACGGCACGACCGACGCCCGCGGCCGCTGTGCGTTGCGCGAAGTCGGCGGGGAAGGGATGGCCGGCGTCTCGCCCGGCTTCTATCGGGTGCAAATCACGAAGGACGGGCAGAACATTCCCGCGAAATACAATACGGAGACGACGCTCGGCCAGGAGGTTGGCCGCGACGCCGCCGGCAACGAGGGCGCCATCAAGTTCGATCTGGACTACTAAAGCCCGCTCATGTCGATGGCGTTGCCGTCGTTGCGGGAGGCCAAGTTCTGGTGGGTGTTGATGTTGATCGAAAAGGAGAGGAAGTGAACTGAGCCGTCGCAGAACGACGCGCCCCAGCCAGTGGGGTGGGCACTCCCGAAGCAGAGGGTCAGATCCTGCCCCGGGGTGTCCTTCGTAGGCGGATCGTCCACGTCGGCCTGCCGGCACAAGTCGCGGTCGAATCCCTCGTAAGCTCCCTGGTCGTCGCCTGCGCTTACCCCGTCGTAATAATGGTCGGGGTCGAGATATTTTTCACCCACCAGATAGGTGCAACTCGCGCCGTCGGTTATCGAGGTCATACGGACCTGGGAGTGTTTGAAACAGACGCCATCGAATTCGGTGTCGTTGTAGGTCGAATCCCATTGGGCGTCGCTCAAGGCGTCGGACTGCGCGTAGCTGGACGGGTAATTTGTCGACTGATAGCCGCCGTCGTCGCCCCAGCCGCCCATATTGGCTGCGTAATCCCCGCGAAACAACTGCGGCGGGCTGACTCCATAGGGAAGAAAGTTGTTGCCGCCGGCGTTGGGGCCGGTACACACGTGCCGGCGGGTAGGACAATTATAGACGCCCATCGTCGTGGCCCAAAGCGTCTGGGCCTGCGTGGTTTGGGCGCTGCTGCCAAACGTGCCGTTGTTGGTGGCGCATAGCTGCCAAAGGCTGTTCTGATCGAGGTTCGGCAGGATATTGAAGCCCCAGCTACCGGGCTGCATGCTCGTAAATCCGCGGTTGGGATCGCCCATCCAGCCATGCCCCCAGCCGCCGGTCGGCAAGAAGCCCTGGGCCTCTTCGTGGCTCAGGCAAGCCAAGGCGATTTGCTTGAGGTTGCTCTGGCACTGGATGCGGCGGCCGGACTCCCGCGCGGCGTTCACGGCCGGCAGCAGCAGGCCCACCAGTGTGCCGATGATGGCGATCACGACCAAGAGTTCTACCAGGGTAAATCCGCGTGAAGTGGGTCGTCGCATTCTCGTTTTCCTTCCGTTCGGCGGCAGACACGTTCCCCGATCGTGACTGACGCGGGGCCTTATGGTCATTGTCAGGTATAACGACTCGTGCGTCAAGGAATCCTTGGTTAGTGACTTATGTCCAGTTACAAATTGTCAACGGGGCAAGAAAAACACGGCCGCCACGCCAAACCAAGGGCAACGTCCGCTTGGCCGCCGGCCCTGTCCAAGGCTTGATTGTCGTCGCAAGTGGTTCCAGCTAAAAGGGTTGTGCATTCGATCGTTCCCCAGGCACTTTTTCGCTCGCTTTCCTGCTTCAAAATTTGCCTGGAAATTCTGACACTATTTGGGCGTCAAATTGTTGCTTTTTCCGCGTTTTCTGGTATTATCAGCGGCATCGCTGAGGGCGGTCCCCAGCAAGCGAGCCGGCCCGCATTCTTTCTTTTCAGGGTGTTGCAGCGAAGAACGGAAGGGCCGTCGTTCTTCCTATTGATCGAGCGGTTAAGACCCGGTTTCGGGCGATTGCGCGTGGAGGGATGTTTCATGTCGGCAAGATCGATTTCGCAGCGGATTCTTACGGCGGTGTGCGGCCTGGCAGTGGCCGCGCTGGCTGGACTGTTCGTCCTGGCCTTGCCTGGCGGGAAAGCCGTTGCCGCCACGGAAACGTGGTCGGGTGGGAACGTTTTCTGGAATACCTCTAGTGACTGGACGGGGACAAATTTGCCGCCGCTCAGCGGCGACTCCCTCGTCTTTGGGGCCGCCGGGGCGGGCGGCCTGTATCTGAATAACAACCTGACCAGCAGCGCCTTCAACATCGCCGGCATCACCTTCAACGCCGGCGCCGGGGCCTACATCATCGGCGACGGCAGCAGCAACGCCAACGCCGGCAATGCTTTCGCCCTCACCGGCAACCTGACCAACAACAGCACGAGCCTGCAGACGATCAACAACCCCTTCAGCATGACCGCGGTTCGGACCTTCACCACGACCGCGGGCGGGGGTGACATAACGCTCGGCGGGAATATCAGCGGCGCCGCCGGCGGCATCATCAAGGCGGGCCTGGGCACGGTGACGCTCGCAGGCTCGAACAGTTATACCGGGACGACCACCGTCAACCTCGGCATGCTGATCCTCACGGGCACGAACACCGGGACCGGGGAATACATCGTGTCGCCGCTCAACGCGGGCGACGTGGCCGTACTCTCGCTGCGGAATTCCAATGCCTTCAACGCAACGACCGGCAGCATCCTCCTCAACTCCGTGGCCGGAAGTCCGGCCTCGATTTTGGAAATCGGCGCGAAATTCGGCAACGATCCCAACGCCGATTTCGCCATGGCAACCGCCACCACGCCGGGTGCCCCGACCGCCGGACAGATCGGCTTTTTCCCTAGCGTCAATGCTTTCGGCAGCGCCGGCTTCGCCGCCTGGGGACCGTTCGGCAACAGTGGCGGAACCGCAAACAACCGCATCGTGGCGCTCGGCGGCTCTGCCAACCCTACGGGGCTGGTGGAAAAAACCGATTTCGGCGGCGGCGGCGGCGACCACTTCACCTTCGGTTCGCCGACGGCCAACGGCACGCTTATTTTGAAAAACAGCTTCAACCTCAACGGCTCGCCGTACCGGCAGTGGCAGTCGATCCGCGGCGTCGGCATCGTGCCCGAGGGAGAACTGGACGGCCTGCAAAGTGATGCCGGCAATACGCCGAACGTGAGTTTTTCCGGCAATGGCGGCATCATTTTCACCAACACGGGGAGCACGGTCGCAGCGGCTACGTATGACATCATCGGCGGCGCCGTCTGATCTCGGCGCAAGCGACACGGTCAGCGCCAATGGCCCTCTTGGCAATAGCGCCTCCGGGATCAATCTCGGCACCAATGCCTACGACAACGGGGGCGCCGGAGCGCCGGCCGGCGGTTTCACCACCGGCTCGCAAAACGTGGGATTCATAACCTACGGCCCCGGCGAAGGCGTGGGCCCAAGCGCGAACCATCACCTCCAACCGCGCGATCACCGTGGTGAACATCGGCACCGGCACGATGGCCATCGGCGGGGCCACGGCCGACCACACGGCCTTTACCGGCACTGTCACTCTCAACAAGGCCACGACGTTTGTCGCCAAGACCGGCGGCCAGGTCGATTTTACCGGCGTGGTCAGCGGGGCAGGACCGTTGACCATCGGCGCGGCCACCCTGGAAGGCGATGCCAACACTCCGGGCATCCCCGACGGCGGAGGCTCGGTCGTGCTCACCAATACGGGCAATAACTATTCGGGCACCACGACCATTGCCGGGGGCACGCTGCTCTTAAAGGGCGCCGGCATCGTCACGAGCACGGGCAGCGTGACGGTCGGCGCCGCCGGCATCCTCGCCGTGACCAACTCCGCGGCCAAACTAGGCGCTGGCGCCACGCTGACCGTGCAGAGCACGGGCCTCCTGGGCGGGGGCGGCACGCTCAATCTGAACGGCGTTTCGGCGTCGATCGCCGGGACCGTCACCCCGAGCCTGCTCGCTTCGGGCGGCACCTCCAGCCTCGGCATCATCGGCAACATGACCTTGCAGCCCAACTCGACGTTGAACTTCAACTTCGGCGCTACTAGCGTCAACGACAATATTTCCATCACCGGCATCGCGACACTCTCCTCCGGCACCGATACGTTGAACATCGGCGTTTTGAGCGGTCTGGGCCTCGGAGCCTACACCTTCCTCAACGCAGGCACGCTCAACGACTCGGCCAGTTGGACGATTACCGGCAACCCTAACCCGCTGCTCTGGAATACCGCGGTCGTTCCCTCGGGCAACTCCCTGCAACTGCAGATTACCGCGATCGGGACGACGGTCACCTGGACCGGCGGCGCCACCAGTCATTGGAACACGGCCAACGCCAATTGGTCGCCAAGCAACTATGCCGACAACATGGACCCGGTCGTATTCGACAATACCGGTTCGGGGAGCCTGGGGGGCACGGCGATCGTCATCGATGGGACCGTGCACCCTACCTCCGTGACCTTCAACAATGGCCCGACCGTGAACTACTCGTTCACGGGAGGCACGATCGCCGGCTTGGGGTCCGTTACGGTCCAGGGGGGCGGGCTGGTCACCTTCAGCAACACGAACACGTACACCGGCGCCACGCAGGTCACCAACGGCACGCTGACCATCAACGTCCCGGGCCTGTTGACCGCCTCGGCCGTCACCGCGGGCTCGGCCGGAGTCGTGAACGTCAACGGCGCGATCCAGAACCCCTACGTGGCAGTGGCCTCCGGCGGCAGCCTCAACGTGGGCAGCGGCGGATCCATCGCCTCGGCGACCACGCTGGCCAACAGCGGCGCGACCACCTTCAACAACGCGGCGCAGACCATCGCCTCACTCAACGGCGGAAGCACGGGCCTGGTGGTCCTCAACGGCACCGCCCTGAGCCTGACCGGCGGGACCTTCGCCGGCGGCATCCAGGGGAGCGGCAGCCTGGCGCTGGTCAACAGCGGCACCCTGGTCCTCAGCGGGGCCAACACCTGGTCCAATGGAACGACGATCAACGCCGGTTCGGCGCTGCAGGCCGCCTCGTTGCCGGCCGCCGGCTCGATCCTCAACAACGGCCAACTCGCGCTGACAAACGCCGGCCCCCTGACGGTTTCCACTCCCATGACCGGCAGCGGCCAATTGCTGCAAACGGGCGCCGGCGCCACGGTCCTGAGCACCTCGAACAACTACAGCGGCGGCACGAACGTCTCCGCCGGCACGCTGACGGCCACCATGGACGCTTCCCTGGGCACCGGCCCGCTCTCCATGGGAGCGGCGGCCACGGTGAACTTCACCAGCGCCACGCCTACCGTCTACGGGCTGTCGGGGGCCGGCAGCGTGGTCTTGGGCAACAGCCCCTTGGGCAGTACGAACCTGACCGTGAACGCGGCCAGCAACAGCACCTTTTCCGGGGTGATCTCGGAGGCCGCCGCCGGGCTGGGCAGCCTGACCAAGGCCGGCTCCGGCAGCCTGGCACTGGGCGCCGCCGCCACCTACAGCGGCCCCACGACCATCGTCGGCGGCACGCTCAAACTGGCAAGCGGCGGCGCGATCAGCCTGACCGACACCGGGACCCTGTGGGGTACCACGGTGCAGGCAAACACGAACAATTTCACGATCAGCCCCAACGCCAACGTCTTGGTGGTGGAGTTGGACTGGCGGAACGTGAACGCCGCCCCCACCGTCACCTACAACGGCGTGGCCATGACCTCGGCCGTAACCCAGTTGGGTACGGCCGCGACCTTTATCAACTCGGCCATCTTCATCCTTCCCAGGACTTCGTCCGGCTTTGTCACGGGCCAGAGCCTGCCCCTGGCGGTCAACTTCAACGGTGCGATCACGGACGCCGCGATCGACGCCTTTTCGCTGGGTGGGGTGAACCTCGCGCAACTTCCCGGTTCCTCCTTGCCGAGCTCAACGGTCGCAACCGATAATGAAGCCGGTGTCAGCAGCCTTTCGCTCTCGCTCTCGGGCATCAGCACCCCGGGGTCTTGGGCCGCCTACACGACGGACTACCGCCTGGGAACCAACGCCCTTCTCAACGCCACGCTTACGGCAGGGACGGCGGGCACGCTGATCACTTCCGGCAACGGCGGCAGTCCCGCCAACGGCAACTTCTGGGACGTTAGCAACGCGAACTGCATCGACGCCGGCGCGCTGATCCCCAATATCACCTCCAGCAGCGTGACCCTCACGGAGACGGCCGGCGGCGTCGCCGGCCCCCACTGGACGATGGCGGGGGCCGTCTTCGTGCCGAGCAACGGCAACACTCTGCCGCCCGCCACCACCGTGCAGCTTGGCGCCGCCGCCGGCACGCCCACTTTGGACCTCAACGGCAGCAGCCAACAGGTTGCCGGCTTGTCGGACTACGGGGGCTTTACCAACGGCCTGGTGACCAACAACTCGGCCATACCCGCGACCCTGACGCTCAGCGCCACGGGCGGTTCGACGACTTTCAGCGGCACGATCCAGAACGGCAGCGGGGCACCCCCTGGGTCGGGCACGACGGCCCTGGTGATCAACGGCAGCGGCACGCAAGTCCTCGCCGGCTCGAACGCTTACTCGGGCGGCACGACCGTCACCGCCGGCACGCTGACCGCCGTCGTCAACGCCGCGCTGGGAAACGGCCCCCTCTCCGTGGCCGCGGTTGGCCAGGTGAACTTGCTTAGCGCCGCGCCTACCGTGTACGGCCTGGCCGGCGCCGGCAACGTGGTGTTGGGCAACCCCTCCGTCGGCCCCGCCAACCTGACCGTCAACAGCCTGAGCAGCAGCACTTTTTCCGGCGTCATTTCCGAGGCCGGTTCCCTCGCCGTTTCCAACAGCCTGACCAAGACCGGGCCGGGCAGTTTGACCCTCTCCGGCATCAACACCTACGGCGGCGGCACCACCATCAGTCAAGGCTTCCTGGCCGGCGGCGTCCTCAGTCTCGGTCCCGGCGCCATCACCCTGGCCGGCGGCACGTTCCATCCCGTCGGCGCCGCGCCGGGACTGGCCGTGAGTTTTTACAAGCCCGATGCGGGGACAACCAACTCCGCCAGCTACGCCGCTCTCCAGGCATGGCTGGCGGGCGAGACGGCCGTCTACGCCACCAGCAGCACCGCGGACGGCAACACGCAGTTCAACTTCAATGGGCCCAACGGCAACGGCGGCCAGGCATTCAACGGCACCAACGGCCCCGGCAACATCGGTTACACCGACAGCGCCGGCGGCAACAATTACACCGCAGTTTTCACGGGCTTCATCTACCTGAACGCAAACCAGACTTATACCTTTGCCACCAGGAGCGACGATGGCAGCATGCTCTTCATCAACGGCCAGACGGTCGTCAACAACAACGTCTACCAGGGCATGACCACCGTGAGCGGTTCCGTGAGCGAGGCCACGTCCGGGTACTATCCGCTTGAAGTCGAGTATTACCAGGGTGGCGGCGGCGCCGGACTGGAGGTCTACTCCGACGCCGGCAATACCGTGTTGCAAAACGGCCAGGTCTCGCAGGGCATTCCCGTCAACAACAACCTCTTCAGCAACAACGTGGTGGTCACGGCCAATTCCACGCTCGACTTGCCGGGCTACGTGCCCTTCGGATTCGGCACGCTCAGTATCGGCGGCAACACGCTGCACGTGACCAGCGGGCCCGGCACCGCCAACTTCACGGGCACGACCTTCAGCGGCGCGCCGACCTTCGACGTGCAGGGGGCCAACGTCCTGAACCTGGGCACGATTTCCGGGGCCTACGGGTTCAACACGACCGGCAGCGGCACTTTGATCGTCTCCGGCACGAACAACACCGGCGCGGTGACGGTCAACGGCGGCAGCCTGCTGGCGGTCGAACAGACCGCCGCGGCAGGCCCGTTGGGCAGCGCGTCGCTGATCCTCAACAACGGCACGCTGGTCCTGGCGAACACCTCGACCGCCGGGTCGACCTTCGACGCGATCACGAACAACCCCCTCGCCCTGGCCGGGAGCAACGATTCGATTATCGCCGGCAGCCTGTTGGCGGGGGTCGCCAACGGCAGCGTCACCTTGGGCGGCACGGGCACGCTGCCGGTCGCGGCCGGGCAGACCTTGAACCTGGGCGCAACCAACGGCTATACGCTGGCCATCGGTGCCGCGTTGCAATTCGCCAACAGCGGCACGATTTCCGCCGGCCCGGGCAGCGTCACGCTGTACGCCGCCAATCTCAACGGTTCCGGCGGAACGCTCTCGGCCTCCGCCGGCGGGACCCTGGTCCTGCCGAACAACATGGCGGGAGTCGACGCCGTTTACGCGCCGGCCAGCGGCGGCACCGTGCAATTCACGGGCGATTATCAGGACCTGGTGGCCAACTTGCAGCCCGCCGTGGGCGGCACCCTCCTTTTCAGCAGCTCGACCAGCATGAGTGGCACGCTCAACGTGGCGGGCGGGGCTTTTGTGGCGGGCAACACGAATTCCTTCGGCACGCTGACCTTGCAAATCAACGGCGGCACGCTCGGCGCCTCGACGGCCTTGACGGGCACGAACGCCGTCTCCAATCCCTTGATTTGGGGCGCGAACGCCCCTCCCACGCTGAACTTCGGCGGCACGGCCATGCTGCAACTGAGCTCGTCGCTGGTGCTGACCGCCAGCGGCACGGCGTACAATCTCAACGACCCCAACGTCCACGGGACGCTCTCGGGCGCGATCAGCGGCCCCGGTCTGCTGAACATCACCGGCTATCCCACGCTCTCCAACACCAATACCTACACCGGCGGCACGACCTTCAATCCCGCCACCAACGCCACGATCAACAACAATCAGGCCTTCGGCAGCGGGCTGTTGACCTTCAACAACGGCGGCTTCAGTGCAAGCACGGTGCTGACGGGCAGCAACGCCATCGCCAACCCCTGGACGATTCCCGCCGGCTCGGCCGCCTACTTCAGCGGCGTGAATGGCACGGCCAATAGCTTCGAGCTTTCCGGCAGCGGATCGCTCCCGGCGGGCAATGAAACCATCCACATTCCGAATTATTACTTCGCCAACCAGAATAACAACACCAACCAAGGCCTGAAGGTCATCCTCTCCGGATTGATCTCGGGCCCCGGCGCTCAGCCGTGGCAACGACGCCAACACCAACAACAACACGTTGAACGGCACGGTCGTCATCAACAATCCCTTGAACAACTTCAGCGGCGGGTTCACGCTGAACAGCGACGGCGGCAACATCAACGTCCAGGGCGCCAGCACGACCCTCAGCAACGGCACCGTGAGCAGCGGCCCGCTGGGCACCGGGAGCATTACCATCGGCGACACGAACTATGGCGACTCGCTCGGGCTGTTGAACAGCTCGACGGCGGCCGCGACGCTCGCCAATCCGGTGACGGTCTACGACAACGCGGCCTATTGGAGCGTCTCCGGCCTGACGCTGAGCGGCTCCATGACCCTGGCGGGGCGCGGCCAGAACATCGGCACGGTGGGTACCGTCCAGAACGTCTACAACGGGGTCACCAACTTCTACCTCGGCACGAACTACAACGGCAATAACGCCCCCTTCAGCAATAGCAGCGTCACCTTCAGCGGCGTAATCAGCGGCGGAACGACAAACACCGGGGGACTTCTCTATCCCAACGGCATCAATCTCCGCAGCGGCAGCGGCGCCGGCGGTCTGACGCTCAGCGGAGTGAACACCTATACGGGCCCGACCTCGATTACCTACGGCACGCTGATCGCCGGCGGCAACGCCCCCAGCGGCAGCCCGGGCGTGTTCGGCAACGCCACCAGCGCGATCACCATCGGCGACGGCAACTCCGGCGGCAATCCGGCCGCCCTGGTGACCAACGGCGCTTACGAGATCGACCGTCCGATCACCATCAACGCCACGGCCGGCCCCACGACCCTGGGGACCGTTGCCGGCGGCACGTCGACCTATACCGGCGTCATCACCCAGAACAACGCCACCAGCCTCACGCTCACTTCGCCGGCCGGCGGCGCCGTCTTGTTCAGCGGCAGCATCACGGGAAGCGGCGGAGTAACCATCGCCGCGGCCAGCAATATCGTCTTCAGCGGCTCGAACTTCAACGGCGGCGCAACCAACGTCAACGGCGGCACGCTCACGCTCAGCAACGGCACAATCGGAGGCGGCACGGTGGCCGTGGCGGCCGGCGGCACGCTGGCCGGCGCCGGCGCCGTCAACGTTCCGACCGTCGTCAACGGGGTCCTCAGCCCCTCGCTGGGCAGTCCGCTGATCATCGCCAACACGCTCACGCTGAACGACGGATCGAGCTTTGCCATGCTTGCCGGCGGCGGGACGGTGGGACTGGCGCAGGTCTCGACCTTGAGTTACGCCAGCAGCGCCGGGCTGACCCTGGTGCCGTTGCCGCAGGACCTCACCACGCTCAACGGCACGAGTAATTACACGTTCCTGACTTGGACTGCCGCCGGGCCGGCCCCCGGCATCCAGGCCAACTGGAACGTCGCCCAACCGAACGTCGTCTCTTGGACGGGAGCAATCGACCAGTCCACCTGGAGCACGGTCGGCAACTGGAACGGCGTGAACGTCAGCGGCGGAACTATCTTGGCCGTTGACGACGGCGGTACCAACGGCCATCTCGAGGTCGACGGCCTGTCCGTAACGTCGGCCAGCGGTCCGACCGCGACCTCCAACGTGTTCATCCAAAGTTCCTCGGGGGCCAACGTGATCGGGCCCACCGGCGCCGCCAGCGTCCTGAGTTTGACGCTCGGCTCGCCCAGCGGCGCAACGAACATGCTCAATCTCGGCAGCGGCCCGCTTTCCGTCACCGGCACGGCCGGCACGACCGTAAACGCGACGGGCGTACTGAATGTCGGCGGCGGGACCCTGCAGACCACCGGGCTGAACCTCTCCGGCAGCGCCAGCCTGACAACGGGCGGAAGCCTGGGCGTGACCAACACCGCGACCGTCAACGCGGCGGCGTTGCTCGCCATCGGCGCAGGCGCCGCGCAGGTCGGGACGCTCAACCTCTCGGGAACCGCCAGCCTGGGAGCGGGCGGAAGCCTGGGCGTGACCAACACCGCGACCGTCAACGCGGCGGCCTTGCTCGCCATCGGCGCAGGCGCCGCGCAGGCCGGGACGCTCAACCTCTCGGGAACCGCCAGCCTGGCAGCGGGCGGAAGCCTGACCGTGGCCAGCGCCGCGACCGTCAACGCGGCGGCCCTGCTGGCCGTCGGCAGCGGCTCCGTGCAGGTCGGGACGTTGAACCTCGCCGCCAACAGTTCCCTCACCATGAACGGCGGTAATTTGACGCTCACCGCTCCCACCACAATTGCCGCGGGCCCCGCGTTCGTCCTCGGCCCCGCGGGCGGGACGATCAACATCCCCTTCACGGCCGCAGGGCTTATCGACGGCGCAACCGAGACCGGCATGGTGAGGCTCTTGGGGCAAATCACCGGCAGCGGCGGCCTGACCGTCAATGGCGGCAGCGGCAGCAACATGGGCCCCGGCTATAACGCCAGCGCCCGTATCTGTTGATCCTCAACAGCTCGAATTTGAACAATTACACGGGCAATACGACCATCAATAATGCAACCGTTACGAACGATTCGAATATTCCCCTGGGGGTGAATCTCCTGCCTGCAACCACGGTCCTCACGCTCACGAACTCCGCCGTCTTCGCCCTCTGGCAAGGCAATGCCGCGCAAACTCTGGCCGGCCTGGCGGGCGACAGCACCACGGCCATCGGCACGGAGAATAACAGCAGCCCGTCGTCGCTCACCATCAATCCGGCGGTCGGCATGACCTACACCTACGCCGGCATGATCGGCGACGTGGAAGTCCTCGGCCGCGGCCGCAATCCCGGCACCGCCCTCACGCTGACCATCGGCGGGCAGGGCACGCAAGTGCTGACCGGCTCGGACCTGTTTACCGGAATTGCCAGCAACCTGGTCATCAGCAGCGGCACGCTGCAAATGGGCAACGGCGGGGCCACGGGCTCGCTCGCGCCCAACGCCCCGATCATGGATAACGGTGCGCTCGTTTTCGACCGCGGCAATACGGTGACGCAGGGGACCGATTTCAGCAATGCCCCGGTCAACGGGACGGGTTCCCTGGTGCAGGCCGGCAGCGGCCTGCTGGTCTTGAACGTCGTCAACGGCTACAGCGGCGGCACGACCGTCAGCAACGGCACGCTGCAACTGGGCAACATCAGCGCCCTGGGCACGGGCGGACTGACGGCCAACGCGGGAGTCGTCGACCTGGCCGGCAACAGCCCGACCATCGCCGGCCTGAGCGGCGCGGCGGGCACGATCACGAACAGCGCCACCAATGCCCAACTATTGACCATAGCCCAAAGCGGCTCGAGCACTTTCAGCGGCTCGATCCAGAACGGCGTGGGCGGCGTGAACCTGACGGTGAGCGGCGGCACGCAGGTCCTGGCCGGCGTGAACAGCAGCTACACGGGCCCCACGACCGTCAGCGGCGGGGTGCTGGCCGTCACCAGCCTGGCCATCGGCGGCAGCCCCAGCAGCATCGGGGCCTCGCCCAACGCCTACCAATTCCTCGTCATCGATAACGGCACGTTGCAGTACGTCGGCACCGGCTCGACCACCGACCGGCAATTCACGGTCGGACCCTCGGGCATGGCCACGATCGACGCCTCCGGCAGCGGTCCGCTGGTCTTCAGCAATACGAACGCGGGCGTGGCCACCGTGTACAGCGGCAGCAACACGCTCACCTTGACCGGCAGCAACACGGGGGCCAATACCTTCGGGCTGGTAATCAACGACGGAGGTATCAACACGTCGTTGGTGAAGAACGGCCCGGGCACCTGGGTCTTGAACGGGCAGTCAGTCTACAGCGGGAATACGACGGTCCAACAGGGGACGCTCGTGCTGTCAGCCGCCGCCCTTCCGCCCGGCGGCGCGGTGCTGGATGAAACGGCGATCACCGTCGCCAGCGGGGCCACCCTGGCGATACAGCCCGCCGGCACCACGATGATTACCGGCACTTCGTCGGGAACGGGCATCGGGGCCACCCTGACCCTGCAACACGGCTCGACCTTCGACATGACGCCCGACGGCACGATCGGCAGCTTCACGCTGCAGAATGAAGTGTCCAGCGGCGTCGGCCTCACGCTCTACGGGGCCACGCTGAAGTTCAACCTGGGCGCCGCCGGCGCCGACGAGTTGATCGCCTCGGGTTACTCGGCAGCATGCCCCTCCGGCACGAATATGATCAGCATCAGCGGCGTGGGTAACAGTCTTCTCCCGACGGGCACCACCTACTATCCCTTGATTGTCGCCACCGGCGGCACGCTGACCGGCGACTTCGCCCTCTCGTCCAGCACGGTTTCGGTGGACGGCTCGACCTACGACCTCGCGTTGCATAATTCGGGCGGCACAGAGTCGATTTCGGCGACATTGGCCAATGCGGCGACCTTCTCCGGTTCCGGCGTTTGGGTTTCCAACAGCGGTTCGAACTGGAGCACCCCTGCTTCGAACTGGCTCGATAATAGCGGCAACGGCGTTCAGGCTGCACCGGGTGTTCCGCCCAGGCCGGCCAATACGGACACGGCTATTTTCAGTGGTTCCGGTTCGGTCACGGCGATCAATCTCGACGTGCCCGGCATTAGCCTGGCAAGCGTGAACTTCAGCAACAAGAACTACTCGCTCACGGGCAGCACCCTGACGATGAACGGCTCGAGTTCGGGCACGGCCACCATGACGGTCTCCAGCGGCACGCAGGAGATCGACAGCGCGGTGGAGATTGCCGGCGGAAATCTGGCGATCAGCCTGACCAATACCGGCCGGCTGGCTCTTACCAACAACATCTCGGACGACGTTGCTGCGAGCGGCACCCCGCGTTCCTTGACGCTCACCAGCGCCGACGGCACGGGCACGCTGGTCCTCAGCGGTTCCAACACCTACGGCGGCGGCACGGATGTGGCGTCGGGCACGTTGATTGCAATGAACTCCGCCTCCATTCCGAGCGGGACGAGCTTGATCGTCGGCTCCGGCGGCGCGTTTACTTTCGCTCCGGCGACGACGCTGGCACCGGCCGCGTCGAACGTGGCGTCGGCCAGCCTTACGGTCGAGCCGGTGCCGGAACCGGGAACGATCGCCTTGTTGCTGGCGGCCGTGGGAGCATGGTGCGGGCGGCGGATTGTACGACGGCGAAGCAGGCAGAGTTGAGTACTGAGTGCTGAAGAACCATCCGGTTGCCGCGGCAGGCTTTCCCGAGCTTGGATCTGCTGCGGCAACCGGTTTTTTTCTTGCAGCGCCGCTTTTTCTTGAGATTGCACAGTATTCGTCCCCGCCCGGATTATTCACGTAGGCAATGTGCGTTGTGTGACGTTTTTGTTGCGCTGTAAGGAGGGGCGTTTACGCCCGTTCCCCGCTTTAGCGGGTACTAGGCCCGGCATTTATGCCGGGTTGGTTGCTTTTTTCGTCCGGGCAGGAGCCGCGTAAACGCGGCTGACAGGCGGTTTTTCAGAGGCAAGAGACGCTGCATTCGCACGATCACCCGGCATGAATGCCGGGCCTATTACCGGCTGAAGCCGAAAACGGGCGTAAACACCCGTCCTTCCAGCGGAACGAAAACGCCGCACGACGCACATACCCTTGCTTCCAGCGCGTGCTTGAAACGACCAGCGGCGCGCACGAAACCCGTCATCAGAGGGAGACTTTTCGCGTCGTTTTGCCGTTCAAATCTCCGGCAATCCGCTCTTTTTCTCGCATTGCTCTAACCTGGCGGCAGGCAACGGCTTACGGCGCCGCTGGCGCTGTGTCAGGCCCTCCCGGAGCGATCTCCACTGTAGCAAATCGCCGGATAATTCGTATTATTCCGTAACTACAGACGAGTCAAGGAGACCCTGGAAATGATCGACAAACTGAACGAGCGCTACGACACGATCTACCGCAAGGCGCGTGGAGGGCCTGGACCGCTCGCAGGCCGACGAGGAAATTCGCACGGTCACCGACTGCCCCGGCGACGACTCGAAAAACAAGCGGTCCGTCCGCACCAAGACCCGGGCCGGCAACCCCGCCTGGCTGACCCGCGCCCAGGCCGCCCTGGATGCGACCGCCAAGCTGCTGAAGGAGATGGGATTGGACCACATCGTGCTGGACCAACTCGTCCGCAAGACGCTGCTCTTCTGCGAGCAGAAAAAGCCTGATTTCGTGGGCATCGAGGCCGAACAGTTCCAGGAATTGCTGGTCCACGAGCCGGGTTTATGGCAGGCCACAATCGATTGTTATCGCGTTTCGTTTCCGATTGTCAGGCCCGCTTACGGGCCTCCTTCCTCCAGGAACATCGCATGAGCCGAAACTATTCCTCCAACGTCAACCTCCACTTGATGTGGCACTCTAAGCACATTACGGAGATTCAAACGGCCATTGCGCGCAGGAACCCCGTGAACGGGGTTGACATCGCGGGCGTGCGGGACGAAGGTCAGTCGCGACTCGGCCAACCCGGCATGAATGCCGGGCCGACTACCGGCTGAAGCCGAAAACGGGCGTAAACGCCCGTCCCTATACCGGAACAATAACGCCATATACGGAACATGGTGATTTTGGGCATATCCTGCCAGTTTTGCGCAGACCACCGCCGCCCTACGGTGAGAACTCCTGTTTAGTGACTTATGTCCAGTATAAAATGGCCAACGGGCAAGAAAAAACACGGCTGCCAGGCCGAACCGAGGGCAACGTCCGCTTCGGCGCTGGCCCCGTCCAAGGCTTGATTGTCGTCGCAAGTGGTTGCAGCTAAACGCGTTGCGCAATTGATCGTTCCCCAGGTACTTTTTCGTTGGCTTTGGCGCGGCAAAATTTTCCGGGAAATCCTGCCTTTTTGGGGGTTAAAAGGTTGCGTTTTCCGCTTTTTCTGGTAAGATCGGTGGTATTGTCGGGGTGGTCCCCAGCAAGCGAGCCGGCCCGCATGCCTTCTTTTGAGGACTTTGCAGCGAAGAACGTAAGGGCCGTCGGTCTACATAAATTCATATTGATCGAGTGTTTCAAGACCCGATTTCGGGCAATTGCGAGTGGAGGAGTGGTTCATGGGTAAGGTTTCCGTCTCTGTGTCGTTCTTGCGTTCCTTTTTTTCCGCTGCTCGAAAGCGGCCGGGCTCGATCCACTCCTCCCGGCGGTCTGCCCAGCCTGCCGCCGGTTTCTCGCTCTTCCCCGCGGGCCTGTTGGCGGCCTTGCTCATCGGACTGGTGGCCCTGGCCAGCCCGGCGCAAGGCGGCCATCATGATCCAGGACGCCCTTTTTACTTCGGCAATCACGAACACTCAAGGTGCTAACGACGCGGTGTTTAGTCAAACCTTTACTAATTTCTCGGTGACCGCCGGTGCGGACTGCCTTATCGTGGATGTCGGCGCCTTTGTGCAGACGCCCTCTCCCGATAACGCCATGACCATCACCTGGAACGGCACGCCGCTCGTCGCGACCACGCTCCAATCAGTCGGCTCGACCAACGTAAACGACCAAATCTTCTACCTTTTTAATCCGGTCGTGGTCACCGGCGGCAGTCTCACGATTACCGGCGACAACCGCGGCGCCTCCTTCGGCGTCTACGACCTTTCCGGCGTGGACACTACCGTCCTTCCCACCATCACGGGGGGCACTGCCAACCCGAATGGCACCGGCACCACCGTTTCCGTGACGTTGCCGACGACGACTGCGGGCCAATTCGCAGCCATCTCGGAAGCCTGCCGCGGCAACGGCGCCCCCGCCACCGCCTTTACGACCACCGCGGCATCGCCGACCTACACTGTAAACCAACAGTTTTCCACGTCTGAGTCGGGTGGCCAAATCTATACCGGCGGGGCAGACATCCTAAGTCTTCAGCGCCGGGGCCGGACCAACCATCACGGCTGGCAACACCGGAGATAACAATGGAAACTCGCGGCGCGACATCAGCGTCGCCATCTTCTCGCCGATCCTGGGCCCGGCGGCTATTAATTGGACCGGCGCCACCAACGGCAATTGGAGCCTTGCCGGCACGGATGCGAACTGGAGCAGCCTGAGTAACTCCTACACGGACGGCTCGAACGTGCTGTTTTCTTCGAGCGGTTCGAATACCAATATCACGATCGTCAGCCCCGGAGTTCAACCCTACGGCGTCACCTTTGCAAACGGCGCCACCCCCTACAGCTTTGCGGGAGCGGCGATTGCGGGGACCGGCTCGGTCACCCTCAGCACTTCCGCGGGCAGCGTGCAGTTCAACAGCGCGAACACCTATACCGGCAACACGACGATCAGCGGCGGCACGCTCCAGTTGGGCGACCCCAACGCCGTGCAAAACAGCACTGTCACGCTCAACGTGGCCAATGGCCTCGCTTTCGCGCCCAGCATCGTAACGTTCAATCTGGGCGGGCTGTCGGGCGGCGGCAACCTGCTCCTCAGCGACACGACCGGCGTCGCGGTGACCCTCTCGGCAGGCGGAAACGGCGCAGCGACCGCCTATTCGGGCAACCTCAGCGGCAACGGCAGTTTGACCAAGGTGGGCAGCGGAAGCCTGTCGCTTTCCGGCAGCAACGTCTATAGCGGCGGCACCCTGGTGAGCGCCGGGACCCTGTCGCTGGCCGGCCCCGCCTCGAACCTCGGCACGGGCGCGGTCACCGTCAATGCGGGCTCGATGTTGAGCATTCCCGGGGGCGATCTGGCCCTGGGATCCACCGCCTCGGCGCAGACGATCAACCTCACCAACGGCGGCATCTTCGACCAGCCGGCCGCCAGCAGCGTGACCCTCAGCGCGGTGCGGACCCTTAACATCGGCAACGGCGGCGGCACGATCCAGGTCGACAACGCCGCCGGCACCCTCGTCCTGGGCTCCGCCGGTCAACTCGCCGGCACCGGCCGCTGACGATTCCCGAGCCCGGCCTCGTGCAAATCAACGGCGCGAACACGTTGAGCGGCGCCATCAACCTCAACGCCGGAACGCTCAAGGGAGCCGCCGCCACCGCCTCCAACGTGCAAGCCACTTTCGGCTCCGGCGCGATCAACATGAACGGCGGCACGCTCTCCGTGCTGAACAACGGCGTGCTCAACAACGGCACGATCTTCGTGGGCAACACCGGCGCTGTTCGCGGGCGGCTTGGGGAGCAACGTGAGCGTCAGTTCCACTTTGTCGTCGGCCCTCATCAACGTCAATCAAAACACGGCCAACACGGGCAACACCTTCCAATTCGGCACGCTCTCGATGGCGGCCGGCCAGGCGCTCAACGTCACCGGCGGCAACAACTACACGGCCTTGTTTACGGGCGGCAATTTCAGCGGCGCGGGCACGCTGACTTTCAATCCGGCCGCCGCAACCAGCGTGGCGGTCTTGGGCGGCTTGAACTCGGTCACCCCGGCCAACATCGGCAGCGGCACCGTGTTGCTGGGTGGAAACAGCACCTTTACGGGCGGCCTGAACGTGACCTCCACGGTGGTCTTGTGGGGCGCCGCACGGCCGCCAATTCCAGCAACCAGGCCTTCGGCACGGGAGCGGTGACGCTCAACAACGGCGTGACCTTCCCCATCGTTCCCGCCTTGCAAGGGCCCTCCAGCTTCGGCACCAGTCAGCGCCCCGGCCGGTTATGTCGCGGGCGGCCTGACGGCCAGCTTCTACAGCTTCAACGCGGCCAACCAGATTACCCAGGCCGCCGCGGCCGGCGCGGCCCCCGCCGCCGTCGAGAGCGGCGTGCTGCTGGGCGACGGCTACGCGTCCAACCATCCCCCCTTGGTGACCCAAGTCGGCCTGGCCGACGGTCTGGCCGTCTACAGCGGCATGCTGAAGATCAACACGGCAGGGGCCTACAGCTTCCAGTACGCAAACGACGACCAGTTGCAAGTGGTAATCGACGGCACGCCCGTGGTGCAAGTCACCGGCGTGACCGGCCTGCAAACCACGCTGCCGACCATCAACCTCAGCGCGGGCTACCATTCGATCGTCGTCAAGTACGACGACGAAGGCGCGCCGGGCTACTACCAGTTGATGTATAGCGGTCCGGACACCGCGACGAACGCCCCCGGCCTGACCGGCGGCTCGGCGCCCAACCTGGAACCGATCCCCGCCAACCAGCTCTTTTACGCCAGCAACCCCAACGCGGCGGCGGCCAACAACTACCTCGCCGCCGCCCAGGTCACCAACGTCTTCATCCTTTCCCCCAGTTCCACTGCGACCTTGAACGGGCAGGGCGCAGACCTGACCACCACCCTCGGCAGCCTGAACCTGTACCAAAACTCCCAGTTGAACGTCGTCAATCAGAGTCTCAACTCCACGGTCCTGGGCACGGGGGCCATCGGCGTGACGGGCGTGACGACGATCATGGGCAGCGGCGCGACGCTCAATCCCACGACCGGCGTGCTGAACCTGCTGGGCGGCGTCAACGACGAAGGCTACGGCGTGACCAAGACCGGCGCGGGGCGCTGATCCTCGGTTCCAACGGCGGCAACTTCACCGGCAACCTGAACATCGCCGCCGGGGCCGTCGTCGTCTCGGCCAGCAATGCCCTCCCCCAGGGCACGGGCAGCACCGTCATCACGGCGACGGGAAGTTCCTACATCGATCTCAACGGCACGAGCAACGTCAGCGGCTCGATCGTCATCAACGGCGTTCCCACCACTTATAGCAGCTCGACGCCCGCCGCCTTGTACAACAGCAGCGCCAACGCGGCGAGCACGATCGGCACGCTCTCGATCGGCTATTCCGGCGGCGCCAGCGCAACCGCCATCGGCGGCTTCGGCGACATTGCGATCGACGGCACGATCCAGAACGGCGTGGCCGGCACCGCCTGGAGCAAGGTCGGCCCGGACACCCTTACCCTGGCCGGCAGCAACACCTTCACCGGCAACGTCACGGTGGCGGCGGGAATCCTGCAACTGGCCAACTCCGCGGCCCTGGCCGGCGCCAGCGGATTGGTTACCGTCAGCAACGGCGCTACCGTGGACCTCGACGGCCAGGCGGTCGTGTCCACCAAGACGCTGGTTCTCAATACGGCGGGCGTGACCGGCCTGCCGATGAACAACACGCTCGGCTCGCTGATCAACAGCAGCCAGAGTCCGGCGGGCTATTCCGGCCCGATCAATCTCACCGGCAACAACGCCATCGGCAGCAACAGCTACAATCCGGCGGCCCCGGGCGGGACGCTGACCCTCAGCGGCACCGTCGGTCTGAATGGGACCGGCGCGATCAACAAGGTGGGCCTGGACACGCTGCTGATCACCGGTCCGATCAACTACGGCGCGACCAACACGAACGTGAACCTGGGCACGCTGGATCTCACCGGGCCGGCCGGCGGCTTCGCGGCAGCCAACACCACGATTACCGTTACGGCGGATGCGGTCCTCACCTTGGATAACACCAACGGGAACCTCAACAACCGCCTCGGCGGCCGCGGACTGATCATCAACGGCGGAAGCTTCAACGTCCTCGGCACTTCCACGTCGGCCACCACCGAGCTCATCAACCAGGGCGGCAACTACCTGGCCACTTTTCAGAGTGGCGGGTCGGTGATCACCCTCACGCCCGACACGGTAAAGGGAAACCCCTTGACCGTTGCCGTGAACTCTACGGCCACCTCGATGTTCAACCGCAGCGGGGGCGCAACGGCCCTCTTCCGCGGCACCAACCTGGGCGTGAACCCGACCGGCACGGTCGGCTCGGCCTCGATCACCGGCAGCGGCACGAGCGTCGGCAGCAACCAGAACAACGGCCAGGCCGTCGGCCAGAACGGCGGGTATGGCAGCGCGAACGTGAGCATCATGCCCTGGGCCCTGGTCGATACCTCGGCCACGGGGACGGGCCTGGGCTTTGCCGTCTTCTCGGCTGCCAACGGCATCCAGAACGCTGACGAGCACCAGCAGCAACTACGTGACCGCGCTCACCGGCAACGACAACGTCGTCGCCACCGGCGCGCTCACCGCGACGGCCTCGGCCCAGACGAGCATCAACTCCTTGACCGTCAACTCCGGCGCGTCGGTGGCGATCAACGCTCCCAGCACCCTGATGCTCCAAAGCGGCGGCCTGCTGGGCCTGCCCGGCAACTCCGGCATCACCGGCAACGGCTGGTTGACGACCAACGGCGACAACCGGGAAATGATTATTCAAGTGCCGGGCGGATCGACGATGACCGTCAATCCCACGATCTACCTCACCGGCGGCGGCCTGACCGTGGGCGGCGGGGGCATGGCCGTGCTGGCCAGCCCGGAAACGTATCTCGGCAACACGACGGTCAACGCCGGCCTGCAGCTTGCCGGCGGGGTGAACACGATTTTCCTGCCGCTGCAGACGGCGGCCAGCGCGGGCAACACCGGCGACGGGAGCCAGGGCCAGGTGCTGCAGGTCAACGCCGGCGGCACGCTCGACCTGGACGGCAACAACCTCTGGGCGGCGGTCGTCAACAGCGCCGGCACGCTGCCCAACACGGGCGGCACGATCACCAACAGCTCCGGCACGACGGCCACGTTCCGCATCGGCAACAATGGGAACCAGACCATCGCCGAAAACATCAGCGGCAACCTGAACCTGATCCGCGACGGCAACTTTACGACCACGATCGAATCGCCCAACACCTATACCGGCACAACGCTGATCGCCGGCGGTGTCACGAACCTCGTCGATCTGGGCAGCTTGCAGAATTCGTCGTCGATCACCATCAGCCGCAGCGTGCTGGTGTGGAACGACACCGGCATCCAGTCGGTCTCCAACCGCCTGAGCGCAACGGCGCCGATCACCTTCAACGGCGGGGCCTTCGTCTACGATGCCCGCGAGGGCGCGCAAGGCGCAGGCCGCCATCAGCCTCGGCCCGGTGACGCTCAACTCGGGCGCATCGCTGATCCAGGTCAATCCGAGCTACGGCCTGGCGCAGGCGACCCTGGCCTCCGTCACGCCGAATACCGCGGACGGCGCCAGCGTGACCTTCTCGACCCTCCAAAACGGCAACGCCGGCGGCTCCGTGGGCAGCAACCCGCGGATCTACGTGACCGCCGCGCCGACCCTCACAAACGGCATGATCGGGGCCTGGGCCACCGTGCTGAGCAACGACCCCAACAACGGCAACCAGTACAACCTGTCCTTCGCAACCTACGACGCGGGCGCGGGCATTCTGCCGCTCTCGGCCTTCTATACGGCCACGTTCTCCGGCACCAGCAATTACTATATGAACGCCAGCCGGACCGTGCCCTCCGGCGGGGCGACGATCAACTCGCTGACCATGAACAATGGCGGCAGCACCTTGTCGTTTACGAACTCCGGAGACGTGCTCACCGTCCAGAGCGGCGGCATCCTGGGCGGCACCGACAACAACGCCAGGGTCATCGGCTCGGCAGCCTTGCCCGGCCAGTTGACCCCGGGCGCCGGCCAGCAGCAATTGTTCATCTACAACGGCGCAAACACGCTCACCGTGAACGCGAAGATCACCAATAACGGCGCGGCGGTGAACCTCGTGCTCGACTCGGCCTCGCAGACGGGCAACAACCCGACGATCGTGCTGGCCAACGCCAACAGCTACTCGGGCACGACCTTCGTCAACGGCATTAACGTCAATCTCAACTCCACGCTCTCCACGGCCGGGTCGGCCGCCGGGCCCGCCATCCCCGGCAACGTCGTCCTCTTCGGCGGGAACAACAACGGCACCGATACGATGGCCGCGGGCAACGCCACCATGACGCTGCTGGCCTCCAACCAGATCGCGGCCACCGCAAACGTCCTCCTGGACGGCACCTGCGAACTGAACCTGAACAGCTTCAGCAACACGATCGCCAATCTTACGTTCAACAACGACAGCGCCAGCAACAACAGCATTGCCAACGGCAGCAACAGCGGCGTCGGGGCCGTGGTGATGACGGGCACGGCGGCCTTGACGGTCAGCGGCAGCATCAACGCCACGAACCTGACCAGCAGCTTCGGGATCTGCACCCTGAACGGGATCTTGAACCTCAACGGCGGCACCCAGGCGATCAACGTCGATCCGGTGACGATGCAGCCCAACCAGATCGGCCTGGAGCTCAACGCCACGGCGGTCAACGGCGCGCTGGTCAAGACCGGCCTGGGCGTGCTGGGCATCGGCGGGCTGAGCCCCTATAGCGGCACGACGACCATCAACCAGGGCACCCTGGCCACGGCCGTCGCCGGCGCGAACATCGATAATTCGCAGGTCGTTATCGGGCCCGCGGGCACTTTGGACACCCGCGGCCTCAGCTCGCTGACCATCGGCTCGCTGACCGGCAGCGGCACGCTGACCAACAGCGGCATCCTCAACGCCGGCGGCACGCTGGTCACCGGCTGGGACAACACCAACAGCAGCTTCGCGGGCACGCTCACCAACACCAGTCCCAGCTCGCTCCTCAACCTGACCAAGATCGGCACGGGCAACTTCAACCTCAGCGGCAACAACCTGGCTACTAACGTGAACGCCCCGAACCTCGGCACCTTGACCGTCAGCGGCGGAGAGGTGACCCTCAATTCGCCGTCCGCGGTGGAGGGCTTCACTGCCTACACGGTCAACACCGGCGGCAGTTTGGTGGTCGACGATAGCGTCAACGCCGTCAACAACCGGCTGGGCGGCTCGTACCAGGGCGCCACGGCCAACGTGGGAAACACGACCACGGATCGGACGGTGAACTTCCAGGGCGGCAACCTCATGATCTTGGGCAACAGCGCCGTCCCCGTGACCGAGGACCTCGGCAACGTGAATCTGGGCAACGCCGCCAACACCGCCGGCGGCGGCGTGCTCACCTTGTCGGCCAGCAACACGGGCGGCGTGCTCGTCGCCCTCATCAACGCGAACTTCTCCAACCAGAACGGTTACTCGACCCTCTTGATCCGCGGCGACAACCTGGGCCAAGGGACCTCGGCGGGCACCGCCAACACGGCGACCGTCTACCTGCCCAACAACCCCGGCTATCCGGGCATCGTGGGCCAGGGCGGCGGCAACGACGGCAGCACCACCATGTCCATCCGCCCCGACATCCTGGTCGACCCCAGCGCGACCGGCTCGGGCACGAGCTTTGCCGTCCGCGACACCACCACCAACCTCCTCCGTCCGCTCAACGCCAGCACCGAGTTGGCCGCATCGCTGGCTAGCGCCGGGGTCACGACGAACGTCGGCCTGGGCACGTCACAGGCCCTCTCGCTCGCGGCCAGCGCCAACAGCCTGACCCTTTCCGGCGCGGGCGCCGTCAATTCGGCCATGGGCGGGGCCGTGGATGCGCTGAGTCCCGGCCTGCCCGGCCTGACGATCAACTCGGGCGGCATCCTGGCCACCAGCGGCACGACGAGCATCAACGTGCCCGTCACCACCGGCGGCATCTCCACCGACATCCACGTGGCCGGCGCCGGCACGGTGCTGGACCTGAACAGTCCCATCTACAACACCACCAACGGCATCGTCAAGGCCGACGCGGGCGCGCTGGTGATCAACGCGCCGCAATATTACACCGGCGCGTCGGGCACGGAGATCAACGGCGGCCTGTTGCAGCTCAATGGCGGCAACAACACGATCATGGTGCAGCCCACCGCCACGGTCCCCAACCTGCTCATCCTGGGCGTCAACGGCGGCACCCTGGACCTCGACGGCAACAGCCAGGCGGTCAGCACCTTGACCAGCGTCAACACCTTGCCCGGCATGGGCGGCACGATCACCAACTCGTCCACCGCAGCGGTAAACTTCCTGACCAACTCCGCCGGGGCCAGCACCTTTGCCGGACCGATCACCAACGGGGCCGGGCGCTGTCGTTCTACAAGCAGGGCAACAACACGCTGACCCTCACCGGGACCAGCTCCTACACCGGCGCGACCTACGTCGAGGGCGGCACGCTGACCTTGAGGGACGGCGGCATGCTCACCGGCACCCCGGCCGTCAACGTGAACTATGCCATTCTCACGCTCGACAACACCGGCCTGCTGCCCATCGCCAACGGCCTGGGCACGGCGGCGATCAACCTGAACCAAGGAAGCCTGACGCTCAATGCCCGGCCGGGCAACGACACCTTCAACCTCGGGGCCTCGAGTTTGAACGCCGTGCAGGGCGCGGAGACGATCACGCCGACCCTGTACAACGGCAACCAGCAGACCGGTTCGCTGGTGGCGACCTTCGCCAGCCTGAACCAGACCACCGGGGCGACGATCAACTTCGCCCCCAACAGCGGCGCGCTGGGGGGCGGCCTCGATAACGCCTACGTGTACTTCAATTCGGCCCCGGCGCTAACCAACAACATTATCGCCGGCTGGGCCGTCGTCAACGACTCCACCGGCAGCAATTTTGCCACCTACACCGCCGCCGGCGTGGTCGCTCTGGGCGGGAACGGGGCAGCAGCCTACACCGGCAGCATCCTTGTCAGCGCCGGGACCGACAACGTCAGCTCGGGCGCCAGCAACTCCAACATTCCCGGGCACACAATCAACTCGTTCGCCATCCGCAGCCCGGGCGGGCAGGTGTTTGAGAATCTCAACACCGCTACTGACATGCTGACCCTGGGCACGGGCGGCCTGTTGATCAACGATGCGCAGAACAAGGGGGTGTTCATCAGCGGCGGCCAGTTGAGCGCCGGCACGAGCAGTGCGCCCGCCGCGCTGTACGTCTATTCGAACGCCAATACCCCCTCGATCTACAGCCAGATCACCAACAACAGCAACGGCGGTCCCGTGTCGCTGGTCAAGAGCGGCGCCGGCAACCTGACTTTGATCGGCCAGTTGACGATGGCCGAGACCTCCGCCTGGGCCTCCGGCGCGGGCACGATCAACGTGCAGAGCTCCAGCGGCCTGTTCGCCGGTGAGGTCATCGCCGGCGGCAACGGGCTGGCGGCCGGTGCTACGGTCCTCTCCTATACCGGCAACATTGTCACGATGTCGGCCAACACAACGGGGGCCGGGGCCGTCGGCAATTGGATCGAGTTCGACCCCGCCCAGGTGGTTACCACGACAACCCAAGGCAGCAACCAGGTAACGCTCACGCTGGCCTCGACCCAGGGCTGGACCACCGGCATGGCGGTCGGTGGCAGTGGCATTCCGGCCGGAACCACGATTACCGGGATGTCGCTGATCTCCGGCAGCAGCTACGCCTTGACCCTTTCCAACTCCGCCACCGTCACGAGTTCCAGCGGCACCCTGAGCTACGGCGCCCAGTCGAACACGTACACGGGCAACACGATCGTCGACCAGGGCCAGTTGAACCTCAACGGCTTTCCGGGCGCCGTGGTCATCCCCGGCAACCTGCAGATCTCCGGCTTCCCGGTGGTCATGAACACCAACCCCGGCCAGATCGCGCCCACGAGCAACGTCAGCATCACCGGCGGCGGCTCGCTGACCCTGGTCGGCAGCAACGTGCTTAACAGCGTGAGCTTCACCGGCATCGGCGGCAACAACCAGACCTCGTTGAACATCGGCGGCGGCCTGCTCACGCTGAGCGCTTCCAACGCCATCACCGCCCAGAACGATAACACGGCCAATACGCCGCAGATCACCGGCGGCAGCCTGGCCTTTGCCAACGCCACGCCCACGATCACCACCTCCGGCATGTCGCCCAACAGCCTGATCATCGCGGTCCCGATCGTCAGTTCCAACGGGGCGCTGGCGGTGAGCGGGACCGGCGCCGTGGTGCTCTCCAGCACTGCCAGCACGTTCAGCAACGGCGTGAACCTCAACCAGGGCTCGATCATCCTGGGGGCCAACAGCGTGCCCTCGACCGTGGGCGCGACCGTGACCAGCGGTCCGCTGGGCAGCGGCACCTTGACCACGGCCAACGGCACGACCATCCTCTCGGGCGCGGCGGCGGAGACCATCGCCAACGCGGTGGTCACCAACGGCAATCTCAACTTCGGCGGCGCGCTGGCCGCGAACAACGTGACCCTCGCCGGCCCGGTATCGCTGGGCGGCGCCTCGCCCGCGTTGACGGTCGTCAGCCCCCTGGTGACGGCAACCATCAGCGGTCCGCTGACCACGACTAACGGCCTGACGATGGCCGGCGCCGGCACGCTCGTGCTGAGCAACACGGCCAACAATTTTGCCGGCCCCGCCATCGTCTCCGGCGGGATCCTGCAACTTGCGGTTTCCGGCGCCTGGGCCCCGCAGCGTCGGTAAGCGTGGCCGCCAATGCGGCCCTCAGCCTCGGCGCCCCGCAGACCTTCGCCACCCTGAATAATTCCGGCGCCGCCGGCGGCAACGTCGTGCTCAACGGCAACGCGCTGACGGTCGGCAGCACGAACCTCAGCTCGACCTACTCCGGGGCGATCGTCAACGGCACCACCGCCGGCGGCGGGTTGACCAAGTCGGGCAACGGCATGCTGGAGCTCCTCGGCGCCAACAGCTTCAGCGGCAGTACGACTGTCAGCGGCGGCACGCTGCAGATCGGCGACGGCATTGCCAACAACGGCCTGTTGACGGGTCCCGTGGTCAACAATGCGGCCCTGGTGTTCGCCAATCCGACCGCCACGACCTATGGCGGCGTGATCAGCGGCGGCGGCGGCATGACCAAGACCGCAGCGGGAACGCTGACCCTCGGCAGCAACAGCAGCTACGCCGGCCCCACCGTCATCGCCGGCGGCACGCTGCAGTTGAACGTACCCGCCGCAACGGGCGTGGCTCTCAACGTGCAAGGGGGCGAAAACCCCGGCGGCACCGGTTCGTACAGCCTGACCGGCAATTCGCTGACGATCAGCGGCGCCGGCAACGACTTCTGGGGCACCACGTCGGAGGGCGAGTTCGTCTATACGCCGGTTGCCAGCAACCAGAACTTCGACGTGGCGGTACACCTCGCCAGCGAGACCAATCCCGGGAACCAGGCGTGGGCCAGGGCCGGCATCATGGTCCGCCAGAATGCCAGCCAGACCAGCGTTCCCGGCCTCATCGGCGACATGACCAACAATAATTCCGGACCTGCAATCGAGTATTACAGCAACCAACAAAATAACAACCCCAATTCTGGTCTTCCCAACATCTCGAACATGACTAATGGCATGTGGGAGAGATTGGTCTACACCGCGTCGACGAGCACATTTACCTACTACGCCAGCGACGCCACGGGCGCCAGCACGGTGCCCGGCAGTTCACAGTGGGTTACCATAGGCAGTTACGCCGTGACGATGACCGGGTCGTTCGACCTGGGGATCGGGGAAAGCTCGCACATCACCCCCGCGCAAGCGACCGCGGTGTATGACAACCTCAATGGCTTGTTCCCTCCCGGCGCGAACGTGCTGCCCGTCACGACGGTCTTGTCGATCGCCGCCACCGGCACGCTGGACCTCGACGGCAGCCCGCAACAGCTCGCTGCCCTGGCGGACTATGCCCCGGGCTTAGGCGGCAGCATCATCAACAGCAATACCGTCACGGCAGCCGTCCTGACCCTCAGCCCCACCGGCGGTTCGAGCACCTTCAGCGGCACGATCCAGGGGGGCGGCGCCTTGGCGCGCTGAGCCTGGTGATGAGCGGCGCCGGCACGCAAGTCCTGGCCGGCAGCAACAGCTATGCCGGCGGCACGACGATCTATAGCGGCATCCTCAACATCACCGCGGATGCGGCCCTGGGCGCCCCCACGGGCTTGCTCAGCTTCGCGGGCAACGGCACCCTGCAGGCGGGCACCGAGGGCATCACGCTCAATCCCGCCCGGAACGTCACCATCAACAACGGCGTGACGGCCACGATCGACACCGCGACGTTCAACAACATGACCATCGCCGGCCAGATCGGCGGCTCGGGCGGCCTGACGAAGATCGGCGCCGGCACGCTGGCCCTCACCGGCTCGAACAGCTTCAGCGGCGGCACGACCATCAGCTTCGGCACGCTGCAGATCGGCAACGGCGGGGCCAGCGGCACGCTGGGCGCCGCGGCGGGGGCGGTCACCAACAATGCCACCCTGGCCTTCAGCCGAAGCGACAGCGGCCTTGTGGTCGGCAACGCCATCAGCGGCGGCGGCGCCGTGGTGCAGCTCGGCCCGGCACGACCACGCTCACGGGAACCAGCTCCTACAACGGCTCGACCACGGTCCAGGCCGGCACGCTGCTGGTCAACGGCGCTCTCCTCAACAGCCCGGTGACCGTCTCCGCCGGCGGATTGTTCGGCGGCAACGGGAGTGCGGGCAACGTGACCGTCCTCAACGGCGGGGGCATCGACGTCTCCCGCAACAACGGCAGCACGCTTTCCCTGGCGACCCTGACCTTCGGCCAGAACCCGACGGACATCACGACGCTGACCGTCAATGCCGCCACCAGTCCCGCCAATCAAAGCGTGCCCCAGCTAGCCATTACCAACCCCGGCGGGCTCGACCCGGTCGGGTCGGTGGCAATCAACGTCGGCGGCAGCGTGGCCCTCTCCGGCACGTACACGCTGGCCACCTACAGCGGCGTCATTGGCGGCGCCGGCTCCAACGCCTTCAGCTTGGGTTCGGGCTTGAACTCCCACCAGCAGGGCACGCTGATCATTACCAGCAACGCCATCGACCTGGCGGTCGTGGCGACCCCTTTGATCTGGACCGGGGCCAATAGCGGCCAGTGGGCCGGCGGCAGCAATTGGAAGCTGAGCAGCAACAATGCGACGACCGACTTCCTCACGGGCGATCCCGTGGTCTTCGACGATTCGGTCGGCACCGCCGGCGCCTTCGGCGCCCCGGCGCAACCGCCGTGACGATCAACGGCGGCAACGTCAGCCCGGCCTCCGTGACCTTCAGTAACAGCGCTTACAACTACAGCGTGTCCGGCACGTCGGGCATCGCCGGCCCCGGCAGCCTGAGCTTGACCGGCACCGGCACCGTGACCATCAGCACCTCCAACAGCTATAGCGGCGGCACGAACATCAACGCCGGCAGCACCCTGCAAATCGGCAACGGCGGCGGCACGGGCACGCTGGGCTCCGGGCCGGTCGTCAACAACGGCGTCCTGGCCTTCGGCCGCAGCGACAACGGCCTGGTCGTGGCCAACAGCATCAGCGGCAACGGTTCCGTGGTGCAGCTCGGCCCCGGCCTGACGACGCTCGCGGCGAGCAATTCCTACGGCGGCGGCACGATCGTCAGCGGCGGTACGCTCAGCGTCAGCCAAGACGCCAACCTCGGCGCCGTGCCCACTGCTGCGGCCACGAACCTTTCGCTCAACGGCGGCGCGCTGCTGTTTACCGCCCCGACGACGCTCTCCGCCAATCGCACCATCTCCCTGGGCGCCTCCGGCGGCACGATCAACATTCCCTTTACGGCCACAGGGGCGATCGACGGCGCAACCGAGACCGGCATGGTGTTGTTCGCGGGGCAAATCACCGGCAGCGGCGGCCTGACCGTCAATGGCGGCAGCGGCAGCAACCTGGGCTCCGGCTATAACGCCACCGCCCCCTACCTGCTAGTGCTCAACAGCTCGAATTTGAACAATTACACGGGCAATACGACCATCAATAACGCAACCGTTACGAACGATTCGAATATTCCTCTGGGGGTGAATCTCCTGCCTGCAACCACGGTCCTCACGCTCACGAACTCCGCCGTCTTCGCCCTCTGGCAAGGCAATGCCGCGCAAACTCTGGCCGGCCTGGCGGGCGACGGCACCACGGCCATCGGCACGGAGAATAACACCAGCCCGTCGTCGCTCACCATCAATCCGGCGGCCGGCATGACCTACACCTACGCCGGCATGATCGGCGACGTGGAAGTCCTCGGCCGCGGCCGCAATCCCGGCACCGCCCTCACGCTGACCATCGGCGGGCAGGGCACGCAAGTGCTGACGGGCTCGGACCTGTTTACCGGAAATGCCAGCAACTTGGTCATCAGCAGCGGCACGCTGCAGATCGGCAACGGCGGGGCCACCGGCTGGCTTTCGCCCGCCGCTCCGATCGCGGATAACGCGACCCTCGTTTTCGACCGCAGCAATACGGTGACGCAGGGGACCGATTTCAGCACCGCGGGCATCACCGGCAACGGGTCTCTGGTGCAGGCCGGCAGCGGCCTGCTGGTGCTCACGGCCGCCAACGCCTACGGCGCCACGACCATCAGCAGCGGCACCTTGCAGGTGGACAACGGCGGCGCCACGGGCACGCTGGGCGGCGGAGCGGTGACCGACAACGCCACCTTGGCCTTCGCCCGTTCCGATTCGGCCTATGCCGTGCCCAACAGCATCGGCGGCACAGGTGTCGTGGTGCAGCTTGGACCGGGAATGATCACGCTGCAGGGCGGCAATTCCTACAGCGGCGGCACGACCGTCAGCGGCGGCACGCTGCAACTGGGCAACATGAGCGCCCTGGGCACGGGCGGACTGACGGCCAATGCGGGAGTCGTCGACCTGGCCGGCAACAGCCCGACCATCGCCGGCCTGAGCGGCGTGGCGGGCACGATCACAAACAGCGCCACCAATGCCCAACTATTGACCATAGCCCAAAGCGGCTCGAGCACTTTCAGCGGCGCGATCCAGAACGGCGTGGGCGGCGTGAACCTGACGGTGAGCGGCGGCACGCAGGTCCTGGCCGGCGTGAACAGCAGCTACACGGGCCCCACGACCGTCAGCGGCGGGGTGCTGGCGGTCACCAGCCTGGCCATCGGCGGCAGCCCCAGCAGCATCGGGGCCTCGCCCAACGCCTACCAATTCCTCGTCATCGACAACGGTACGCTGCAGTACCTCGGCAGCAGTTCGACCACCGACCGTTCCTTCCAGATCGGTCCCTCGGGCATGGCCACGATCGACGCCTCCGGCAGCGGCCCCGTCTCCTTCAACAATACGGCAGGCTCGGCCGGCGTGAATACCTCGAGCTTGATCCCCGGCAACGCCACACTGACCTTGACCGGCAGCAACACCGGAAACAACACCTTGAGCCTGACAATCAGCGACCCACATAACGGTTCCACGTCGTTGGTGAAGAACGGCCCGGGCACCTGGGTCTTGAACGGGCAGTCGGGCTATAGCGGGACGACGACGGTCCAACAGGGGACGCTCGTCCTGGCAAACAATCCAGGCGGCCCGGTGCTGGATGAAACGGCGATCAGCGTCGCCGGCGGGGCCACCCTGGCGATACAGCCCGCCGGCACCACGATGATTACCGGCACTTCGTCGGGAACGGGCATCGGGGCCACCCTGACCCTGCAACCCGGCTCGACCTTCGACATGACGCCCGACGGCACGATCGGCAGCTTCACGCTGCAAAATGAAGTGTCCAGCGGCGTCGGCCTCACCCTGTACGGGGCCACGCTGAAGTTCAACCTGGGCGCCGCCGGCGCCGACGAGTTGATCGCCAATGGTTACTCGGCATCGTGCCCCTCCGGCACGAATACGATCAGCGTCAGCGGCGTGGGCAACAGTCTTCTCCCGACGGGCACCACCTACTATCCCTTGATTGTCGCCACCGGCGGCACGCTGACCGGCGACTTCGCCCTCTCGTCCAGCACGGTTTCCGTGGACGGCTCGACCTACAACCTCGCGTTGCAGAATTCGGGCGGCACAGAGTCGATTTCGGCGACATTGGCCAATGCGGCGACCTTCTCCGGTTCGGGCGTTTGGAACGGCCAGGGCGGCACTGCTTCCTGGAGCCCCAATACGAACTGGTTCGATAATAGCGGCAACGGCGTTCAGGCTGCTCCGGGTGTTCCCTCCCGAGCAGGTGCTCCGGACACGGCCATCTTCAACGGTTCGGACACGGCCCCCGCGGTCACTCTCGACGTGCCCGGCATTAGCCTGGCAGCCGTGAGCTTCAGCAACAAGAACTATACGCTCACCGGCAGCACGCTGACGATGAACGGCTCGAGCTCGGGCACGGCCACCATGACGGTCTCCAGCGGCACGCAGGAGATCGACAGCGCGGTGGAGATTGCCGGCGGAAATCTGGCGATCAGCCTGACCAATACCGGCCAACTGACTCTTACCAACAACATCTCGGACGACGTTGCTGCGACTGGCATCCCGCGTTCCTTGACGCTCACCAGCGCCGACGGCACGGGCACGCTGATCCTCAGCGGTTCCAACACCTACAGCGGCGGGACGGATGTGGCGTCGGGCACGTTGATTGCAATGAACTCCGCCTCTATTCCCAGCGGGACGAGCTTGATCGTCGGCTCCGGCGGCGCGTTTACTTTCGCTCCGGCGACGACGCTGGCACCGGCCGCGTCGAACGTGGCGTCGGCCAGCCTTACGGTCTCGCCCGTGCCGGAACCGGGAACGATCGCCTTGTTGCTGGCGGCCGTGGGAGTATGGTGCGGGCGGCGGATTGTACGACGGCGAGGCAGGCAGAGTTGAGTACCGCGTACTGAGTATTGACAACTGAAGAACCATCCGGTTGCCGCGGCAGGCTTTCCCGAGCTTGGATCCGCCGCGGCAACCGGTTTTTTTCGTGTGCAACGGATGTTCTTGAGGACGCACATGCTACCCAGTGATAGGGAAGGGCGCCGGAAGGAGGTCTCGCGGCGGAAGTTCCTCTTCACCACGACTCTGGCCGCTGCCGGCGCGTGGCTCCCGGCCGCACAAGGGCGGGCGGCGCCCCCCGGCCGGCCCCTACTCGCCTACGTGGGGTCGTACAGCTCGCCGCAGGGACCGGAAGGAAGCAAGGGCTACGGGCGAGGCATCTACCTCTTCGAAATGGACCCGGCCGCCGGGACCTTGGTCCAGCGCGAGGTGTTCGCCAATGATGCCAATCCGTCCTGGCTCGCCCTGCACCCGGCGCGAACCCATCTGTATGCGGCGAACGAGACTACAACCTATCAAGGCGCCAAGTCCGGGTCTGTCGAGCGCCTACTCAATCGACAGCGGCAACGGACACCTGACCCTGATCAATACGGTCAGCTCCGAAGGCGCCGGCCCGGCACACCTCAGCGTCCACCCGGCGGGCAGGCACGTGCTCGTGGCCAACTACGCCGGCGGGACCGTGGCCGTGCTGCCGTTGGCCGCCAACGGCAAACTCGGCCCCGCCACGGACGTCAAGACCGGCCTGGGCGAGACAGGTCCAGCCCGTGCGGCCAGCGCGCCGCCGGGAAGCTTTGCCATCAGCGGCCACCAGCGCCCGCATGCGCACATGATCGAGTCCGATCCGGCAGGCCGGTTTGTTTTAGCCAGCGACCTCGGCCGGGACCGGATCTTCGTTTGGAAGTTCGATGTTCAGAGTGGGCGGCTCATGGAGAACGACCCGCCGCTGGTCGCCTTGCCGCCGGGCGATGGGCCGCGGCATTTCGCGTTCCATCCCAGCGGTCGTTGGCTCTATTCCTTGCAGGAGGAGGCCTCGACCGTCGCCGTCTTTGCCTACGACGCCAAGCGTGGCCGGCTGGCGGCGAAACAGACGATTTCCAGCCTTCCGAAAGGATACGCCGGGACCAATTTCACGTCGGAGATCCTGGTCACGCCCGACGGCCGCTTCGTGTACGCCGCCAACCGGCTGCACGATAGCATCGCGTGGTTCTCGATCGCCGAAACGGGCCTCCTCACGCTGCTGGGCGAGCAGTGGACGCGGGGCGATTACCCGCGGAGTTTCAGCCTCGATCCCAGCGGGAGTTTTCTCTTCTCTTGCAACCAGCGGAGCGACGCCATCGCTGCTTTTCGCCGCAACAAGAACACGGGCGAGTTGAGCTTCACCGGTCAATACACGCCGGTTGGCACGCCCGCCATCATCATTTTTCTCGCCGATCCTCAGTAGCGACTACCGCCCGTGGACGGAAGGGAAGACGAGTCCACCGAGTTAATTTCCAGCTTCAATGTTTCCGTCCTGGACGTGGAGGCACTGTGGGAATATCCGACCTCGGTGAAGTGGACGTGGACCACGCCGTCTTTGCACTTGTAGATCCACTCTTCCGCCGTTGCCTTGCTGTTCCGCGAAGAGGGATTCCCGAACTTCGCGATCAGGTCTGCCGCCGTGTAAATGCGATTGTGCTTGACCTTGGCGGGATCCGGGGTTGGGGTGGGGCGTGTATTCCAGCCGGGATATTGCCTCGTGCCGGTGTTGGCGGGGGCGGGGGCGGCGGTGCTTCCCGACTGATGTTGGCTCTGCAATATGCCCTTGAGGAAGAACAACTTGATTTCGTCGACGCCGTGCGTCTGTTCCGTCTTGGTTTTGTCGGCTGGGCGCTGCCGCCGTACGAACTTACGAAGGCGCTTCCGCCATGCGAACTTACAGAGGAACTGCCGCCGTGGGAACTTGCGGACCGGACGTCCGGCGTGGTCTTCGACTCGGCTTCAATCCGATAGGAGACGTTGTCGAGGCAAATCTGGCAGGACGGGTTCGCCCGCAAGGAAAAGGTGATGTTGCTGCCCGGCCTGAAGACGTCGGACGACCTGAAGTGGGTCGGCGGCCGATTGGCGGCGCGGACCATGCCGGTTACCGCCAAGACGCTGTCCTTGGTGACCGACATGACTTCGGCGTTCGACAGGTTGCTTTGGAACTTGCCTGTGAATTGGACGCCTTCAAGATCGGGACGGTTCGCCGTCAGGCACTGTCCCTGGTCATTCGGGGCGACATCCTGGATCTTGAGCCGGACGACCAACGGCTTTCCCCTGCATTGTTGATTGAACTTCTCCATGGCCTCGGCCGCGACCGGCGCCTTTTTCGCCGTCATCATGTCGCGGTCCTGGTTGACGGTGTTGAGTTGCGTCAAGAGGGAGTCGAGGGCGTTTTTCGGCCCGGCGGCGGCGTTCTCCGCGGCAATAGCGGCAGTCGCCACGAAAAGACCGACGACGGCTACCCCACAGCGAATGATGGTTGTCATGACCCACCTTCCTTTTCTTGTTGGACTTGGCGGAATGGCCCTTGTTCTCTGGGCATTATACCACGGGACCGGACGGCCGGGGAAAGCACACGCCGGAAAAAAATCAGGCAACTTCCCTCAATGTCTTCTCGCGGCAACGGCAGGGGAAAATCAGGCCAAATCGTGATTTTTGCCAAACTACCTTGTCATAAATCGCGGTTCCATCGCAAGATACCCCCCCTTGACAGAATTTCGTGCCGAAGTACGATGTTGGCTAGCAGCGCAAGCATTCGCTCCTAACGCCCGCACCCCCCTAATGTGGTGCGCGTTCTGTTTCGGAGCGAGTTTGCCGGCCAGTTTTTCCGGCGCTTTTTTCAAGAGGGCAAGTGAAATGGGAAAACTACTTCCGACCAGTTTACAATTACAGTTACCAAGGTTGAAGCGAGGAACGATGAAATGAAGAGTCTGTTTACAGTCTGTTTGTTCGTGGTTGTTTCCCTGGTTGCCTTGTCGGCCAGGGCTGCCGAGAGTTGGGTCTTTGGCATCGGAACCAGTCAGGCTGCCGCCAAGGAAGCCGCCTTGGAGGTGGCCAGCGCCAATCTGCCGGTGGGCGTTGCCTTTCATGTTGTCGAACAGAATTTCGTGGCCAACAACGCGACTGCTCCCTCGGCGGGAGTATCGACGCCCGGCAGTTGGACTTGCAACATCCGGGTCCGCTACGGCACGGGCGTGGTTGCCGGTGATGGCGTGGTAGTCTACCATGCCACCACTCGTGCTTACCGGGACGCAAAGGCGGCCACGGCAACCAAGTCCACCAAGACGACCAAGACGACCAAGACGACTAAGACGACCAGGACGACAGGGGTTCCCAGACCCAGCATCCATCCCACGACGCACGGCGTCGTGAGGCCGTAAGTACGGCGCGTCGAATTTCCTTCGAGTGCCATGCGAAGTTGTGCCGAAGTCTAGCGTGGGTGCCGCTGACTGTCAAGAACCTGCTGCAAATTCGCCCACATCCTGCCATTTAGCGGTCGCAGGCTTCTCTATGGAGCGGCCGATTTCCATTTTCGGCCGCTTCAAACGATTTGCACGACGAAATCGGTGGCGCCGACCGTCAGGCGGTCGCCGTGCAGCAGGGTTGCCATGGCCCGGCGGACCCCGTTCACGAAAGTTCCCGAAACGCTTCCCAGATCCAGGACCGTCAACAGCCCGTCCTGGGCGTCAATTACGCACTGAAAATGGCTCACCCGCCGGTCGTCTAGGCGGACTGCGGCCCGGGGTTGGCGGCCGATGGTGGCGGGAAGTTGGCTGATGATGAACTTCTGCTCGGGGCAGGCTGAGTTGATCAAGGCGATGCACATGGCGTGTCTCCGGCGGTGGGCGGCCGATGGCCGCCCGAAGGGTGGCAGGTAGGATTGCCGAACGCCGTGCGGCGTTCTAAATCTCATACGAGCCACTCCGCGCCTTGTGACAAGCAGTGCAGGACTTTTCTCGTTGGTTACGGATCGGCCGAAGAATAACCTCCGTGTTTCTGCGAGGCTGGCATGCCTTATGTCACACGTTTGGGCCAACATGCCTACCCGCGGCCGGTTTCGATTGCCCTGCTACCGCGACTTTGTGACGGCCGCGTGAAGGCATGCCACCCGCCACCCGCCGTTCAGTTTCCTTCGCCTGCCAAACCTGCGGCCGCCAAGGCCTCCGCAGCCGTCTTGCCGTCGTGAATGACGGCTTTGAAAGCCAGGACTGCGGCGGTGACCTGGTCGAAACCCCAGACGTTGCGTCCGATGGTGCCGCCCCGGGCCCCGCTCTGGACGACCTCGGACATCATCGTCAAGGCCTGGCGCAAGGTCTTGCACTTCGGCCCGCCGGCGGCGACCACCGGGACCGGGCTGTCGGCCACGATTTGGGCGTAAGCCTGCACGTCGCCGCAATAGGGCACCTTGACCACGTCACAGCCGACTTCGACCGCACAGCGGGCGGCCCACGCGACGTCCTCCGGCGTGAAGAGAATCTGGCCGGTGCTCGGGTCGTGGGGATAAATGTGACAGATCACGGGGATCTCGAAACGACTCGCGTCACGAACGCAATCGGCGATCACGCGCAAAGATTCGGCCTCAACCGGACCGCATACGAATGCCGCCACGGCGAAGGCATCGGCCCCCAGGCGCAACGGCATCCTCCGGGGTTGTCGCTTGCCGCCGCGTCGTGTTGTCCGGCCGCCCCAACGTGCTTTGGACAATCAACGGAATGGCACCGGCATAAGGCGCCCAAGCCGAGGCCGCGATCCCTTTGTGCATGGTGATGGCATCGGGCCGGCCCGCCGCGACCGCCGACAAGGTCTTGATGATATGACGCAGCCCCGGCGGTAAACCCTGCGAATAGCCCAGCAAGTGATCCACCGCCACCGAACACAGCCGGCCTGATGGGTGCGAGAATAAACGGTTCAACCGAATGAGCTTTCCAACGTTCATAGCGACTCCACGACAACTTCTTCCACAACTCTCGCCCGTCAGTATCCCGCGACGCGGGAAGTCTGTCAATGCAGGCCATTGTAGAAAATCTGCTCGTGTGTTATGCTCGGTTTCCGATTTACAAGGAGTATCAAGAATGACTGCAACGGATCTGATCGACGATCTCGAACAGGCATTGGCCGAAATACCGCGGTTCGACGTGCATACGCACCTCGTGGGAGGACGCCTCGGCGCCCGCGGCCTGCACGATATCCTGCTGTATCACATGGTCATCAGCGATCTTTACGCGGCCGGTTGCCCCAGCGGCGCACGGCTGACCCAGTATCCCGGCTGGCCGGAGCCGGCCGAGGCCCAGCAGCGGATCGAGGAAGCCCTGCCGTATTTGCCGAGGATTCGCAATACGAGCTGCGCCTGGATGCTGCGGACGATCCTCCGCGACCTGTACGGCTGGAACGAGCCGATCACGCCGGACAACTGGCGGCGGCTGGACGCGATGATTCGCCAGCGGGCCGACGACCGGGGATGGCAGTACTCGATTTTCGATCGGCTCAAGATCCTCCGCACCTGTGCCGAGCATGCCCGGCGGGGCACGGGCGAAGACGACGCGCGGCTGCAATACTCGCTGGAGTGGGCGTTCTTCACCCGCTGCCAATGGGGCGAGTTCGACACGGCCTTGTACGAATTGGAACACTGCTGGGGCCGGCAGCCGGAGCCACCATCGCCGATCGGCGGCCAACGGCCGGCCAGCGACCGCGTCATCGGCTCCCTGGACGACGTCCATGCCGCCATCGAACATTACGTCTCCACGATTCCCTAACGAGCAGATCGTCAGCACAGCCACTTCATTTTCCACGCTGATCGACTACCGCCCGGTCGGCGACGCCGAAATGGAGGCCGCGCATCCGCCGCCGCGGACAGGCCGGCCCGGCCGAGCGCGACATCTATGCCTCGTACATCAACGAGGCCTACCTGACGGCCGCGGAGAAACACGGCGAGCAGGTCGTCTTCCAGTTCAGCCTGGGCGCCGAGCCGATGCCCTACGAAACGGCGTGCATCCTGCAACAGCGGACGATCTACCAGTTTGCGGAGATGATCGGCCGCCATCCGCGGCTGCGGTTCCAGGCTTTCCTGGCATCGCGGCACGCCAACCAGGCATTTTGCACCCTGGCCCGGGAGTTGCCCAACTTGAGCCTGGCCGGCTACTGGTGGCACAACTTCTTTCCGGACAGCATGCGGCAGGTCATCGCCGAGCGGCTCGACATGCTGCCGGTCAACAAGCAAATCGGCTTCTTCTCCGACGCCTATTGCGTGGAGTGGGTGTACGGCAAGACGCGGATGGCGGAGAAACAATTGGCGAGGGTCTTGGCGGAGAAAATCCGGCAGGGCCAGTACACCCGCGATGATGCCCTGGGAATCGCCCGCAGCATCCTCGACGAATCGCCGCAGACCCTCCTGGGAATGACCCCCTACCTTTAGAACCTATCCTAGAACCCTAGGAGGGCCTTGGAGCGTACCAGGGTCACTCCGGTTCTGGGATAGGTTCTCAATCAGAGGAAATCGAGATGACACGTCCTATCACATTGTGTACCGGCCAATGGGCCGACCTTCCGTTGGAAACCTTGGCCCCGCTGGCCAGGTCGTTCGGATTCGACGGCCTCGAGCTGGCCTGCTTCGGCGATCACTTCGAGGTGGACAAGGCCCTGGCGGATCCGGGCTATTGCGGCCGTCAGCGGGGAATCCTGGAGCGGAACGGCTTGCAGGTCTTTTCCATCAGCAACCACCTGGTGGGCCAGGCGGTGTTGGACCCTGTCGACGCCCGCCATAAGTCGATCTTGCCGGCGTACGTCTGGGGCGATGGCAATCCGGCGGGCGTGAATGCCCGGGCAGCCGAGGCCATGAAAGACGCCGCCCGGGCCGCCCGGAAGCTGGGAGTCGGCGTCGTCAACGGCTTCACCGGTTCGAGCATTTGGCACCTGCTCTACAGCTTTCCTCCCGTCCCGCCGGCGATGATCGACGAAGGCTTCAAACTGCTCGCCGAGCGGTTCAACCCGATCCTGGACGTCTTTGCCGAGTGCGGCGTGAAGTTCGCGTTGGAGGTGCATCCGACGGAAATCGCCTTCGACCTGCACACGGCCCAGCGGGCCTTGGAGGCCTTGGATTACCGTCCGGAGTTCGGCTTCAATTTCGATCCCAGCCATTTGATCTGGCAGGGAGTGAACCCGGCCCGCTTCATCCGCAAGTTCCCCGAGCGGATCTTCCACGTACACATGAAGGATGCAATCGTCAGGCTGGACGGCGAGAGCGGAATCCTGGCCAGCCATTTGAACTTCGGCGATCCGCGCCGCGGCTGGGATTTTCGCTCCGTGGGGCGCGGCGGCGTCGATTTCGAGGAGATCATCCGCGCCCTGAACGACGCCGGCTACACGCGGCCCCTTGTCGGTCGAATGGGAAGACAGCGGCATGGACCGCCAGCAGGGGGCGAAGGAAGCCTGCGAGTACGTCAAGCGGATCGACTTCGCGCCCAGCCGCCGGGCCTTCGATTCGGCGTTCGAGAAGCCGGCTTAGGACCGGGATCAAACGTCGCACATCCGCGCCGACTCGCGCAGGGAGCGGATGGGGTCCCGCGTGGGAATGAACTCCTGGCCGACGTAGCCCTTGTAGCCGGTCTCGAGGATGGCGCGAAGGATGGGCGGGTAGTTGAGTTCCTGCGTGTCGTCCATTTCGCCGCGGCCGGGCACGCCAGCCAAATGGTAATGGCCGATATACGGATGGTACTGCCGGATCCGCGTGATAATGTCGCCCTGCATGATCTGCACGTGGTAGATGTCGAAGAGGATCTTCATCCGCTCCGAGCCGATCCGCTTGCACAATTCGACGGCCCATTCGACCTTGTCGGCCATGTAGTCGGGATGGCCCTTCATGGTCACGTTGACCCGGCTGTTGAGCACCTCCAGGCAAAGGTTCACCTTCTGGCGCTCGGCCAGGCCGATCACCTGCTTCACGGCGAGCGCGGTGTTGTCCAGCCCAACGTCGTCGGGCATGCCGCGGCGCATGCCGGAAAAAGTGATGACGTTGGGGAATCCGGCCGCGCCGGTGGCCCGGATGGCTTCCGTCAGTTTGGCGACGCACATCGCATGGTTTTCTTTATGGTTCAAGCCATCGACGAAACCATGCGCGACGGTCATGGCATTGATCAGGCCGTAGCGCTTGAGGATCGGCCAGTCCTTCGGTGGGACGTTCTCGAGAGCCGCGAGGCCGATGGTGGCAGCGTGCCGGGCCAGGGTTTCCACGTTCATCGGCTCGTAGCACCAGGCGACTGCCGTTTGGCGGATGCGTCCTTTGCTGACGGCGCGCCCTGCGGCCGACAGTTCCGCCGTCTGCGCGGCGTCGGCAACATTCGCAGCGGCGGCAACGACGGCCCCGGCGCCGGCCCGAAGAAGCATTTCCCGCCGCGTGAGGTGATTGGATGGCTCGTTCATGGTTCTGGGCTCCCTTTCGCAGTATTATAACCTCGTTGCACATCGATGGATAGACGTTGCTCTGCGGCGTAGGCTAAAATAGCGGCCGAGGAGGACTTCATGAGCGAACCCATCCGCCGCATCAACGACTACTTGGCCGAGACGGCACGGTTGCTCGATCGGCTCGACCGCGAGGCGATCGCTCGGGCCGCCGAGTTGCTGCTGGAATGTTATCGCCGGCAGGGGCGTGTCTGGACGCTGGGCAACGGCGGTTCGGCCTCGACCGCGCAGCACTTTGCCTGCGACCTGGCGAAGTTCGTCATTCCGCCCGGCGCCCGGCCGTTCGACACCCGCTGCCTCACCGACAACGTCGCGCTCTATACGGCCTGGGCCAACGACGCCGCCCGTGAAGACGTGTTTGCCAACCAGATGCGGGGTTTACTCCGGAGTGAGGATGTTGTGATCCTGATTTCCGTACACGGTGGAAAAGGGTTTTCCAGCGATCTGGTCAACGGTCTGCGCTACGCCCGCGAAGTGGGAGCGGCGACGATCTCGCTGGTCGGCTTCGACGGTGGAGTGTTGCACCAGGAATCGACCTGTTCGATTCTCGTTCCGGTCGACTCGACGCCGCAGAGCGAGGGCATGCACCTGGTGATCGAACACCTCTTGATGGATCTGCTGCAGGGACGTTTGGCGGAAAAGGAGGATGCGGGATGACGCCTGGTGAGCTGCAAGGGAAACTGGCGACATTTTTGTCGCTCCCTGCCGAGACGGAATGGCTGGAGTTCAAGGAGGCAAAGAACAACTTCGACTTCGATGACCTCGGCAAGTACTTCTCTGCCCTGAGCAACGAGGCCAACCTCAAAGGTCAGGCCTTTGGCTGGCTCGTCTTCGGCGTGAAAGACAAGCCGATTCCGCGCCCCATCGTCGGGTCGCAGTTTCGTTCTCGGCGTCCCGACCTGGACAGCCTCAAGCAAGAACTCGCCCTCCAAACGAGTCATCACCTGACCTCGTCTACCGCAACACGTTTCTGGCCCAAGCCATGGTCGGGCTGCAAATGATCGACACGATCGGCAGCGGCATTAAGCGGATTTTCGAGGTGCAAAAGAAACGCTCGTTCCCGATGCCCGACTATGATCTTTCCGACCCGGACGAAGTCAAGGTGGTCATCAGCAACAAGGTGCTGGATAAACGCTACACCCGGATGTTGATGGCGCGGGCCGACCTCGATTTGTGGGACGTGATGGCCCTGGATAAAGTTCAAAAGGGGAAACGCCTGGCGGATGCCGAGTTTAGGTCGCTCAAGGCAAAGAAACTGGTGGAAGGGCGTCGCCCAAATCTGTTCGTCTCGGCGGAAGTGGCCGCGGTAACCGACGACAAAGAGGCGTACATCCGCAATCGGGCCTTCGACAAAGATCACTATAAGAAGATGATAATTGCGTATTTGGAGAAGTTTGGCGAGGCCACGCGCCCGCAGATCGACCGACTTCTCAACGACAAACTTTCCGATGCTCTCGATCCGCAGCAGCAGAAGAAGTTCGTCACGAACCTACTTCAGGAAATGAAGCGGGAAGGGCCGATTTACTCGGACGGAACGACACGGTGGGCGAAATGGCGTATGTCTAAGTCCGCCACGGAAGCTGAGAATTAGACGAGGTTCTAGATATACGCCCAGCCGATATTTCGCCGTAAAGTGTTTATGATAAATGCTTTGCGTATACCTAAGAGTTGCGGCAATGCGCTGGGTTTCGTGCCGTTTTATGCATAGAAAGTGTTCGAGACCTCCCGACGGCAATGAAAGCCGAGGGAACGATATGCCCGGTGAGGATTTCCAAATCCACCGGATGGGTTCTAGCAGAGCCGACTGCCGAACCACCGGACGGGAGAGGAGAGAAAATAGTGGATATTATCGAATTCGCGTACCGTAGGTTCTGTACTGAGCGTTTTCCGCTCCCGGCAGAAAGCGACATTCAGCGTGTCGAGAGTCGGATCGGCGTTCCTCTTCCCCACGATTACCGGTGGTTCCTGACGAAGTTCAACGGGGGTATCTTCAGCGAGCCTCGCATTCTACCATTGACCGAGGATTGTCCGGTTGATCGCCTCACTTTCTTACACGGAATCGGCGCAGGTTATCCGGATGCTGAACTCGCGAGCGATCACGACCTCGCACTCTTTGATGATAATGATCCGGCGCAAGTTCTACCGGTTGGGTACACGATTACGGGGGGTCTTATCCTATTGACGACACACGTTGAAGAGCGGGGCAGCATTCTCTTGAAAGTAGCGTTTGGCGGATCATTCTATCTTTGTGGTGGAATTCGCGATTTCTTCGTACTGTTGTCCGAGCCGCCACCGGATGAGTGACTTCGGGTGTGCTGGTCCAACCCTGCACAACTGTCTTGGCCCAGCAACGTTGACAACCGATGCAACTGGGGACAGAATGCCCCGGAAGGTACATGCTTTGGATAAATTTGTTCTTGAAGATGCAATCTACTAGGTGATCTTCCGCAACAGAAACTACTTTGTATCAGGTACGGGAGGTCTTGCCCCATGCTCGATGAAACGGTTTTTCGCGGCCGGCGTCTGGCAATCGTCGGCAGCATCTGTCGCGACGTGAAGGTGGGGGCGATTCGACCGGGCCAGCACCTCCTGGAGGACGGCGAAACGCCGACGGCGTTCATCACCGAGACGATCGGCGGCGGCGGGGCCAACAGCGCGCTGGCGGCCGCCGCCCTGGGGGCCGACGTGCGGTTCTGCGGCAAGGTCGGCGCGGATCCGCTCGGCCAGCGGCTGGAACAAGCGCTGCTCCGCCGGGGCGTGACCGCGCTCCTGCGCCGCGATCCGAACGTGGCCACCGGCAATTCGGTCGTATTGAGCTACGAGAACGGCTGCCGCCATTTCGTCAGTTGCCAGCCGAACAACTACTCGCTGGCCATGAGCGACATCGAGCCGGCGCTGCTCTCCGGCGGCGGACATCTGCTGCGGGCCGACGTCTGGTTCTCCGAACCGATGCTCGCGGGCGGCAACGAAGAACTGTTCCGCGCCGCCCGCGCCCAAGGCCTGGCCACGTCGCTGGATATCAACTGGGACCCGCAGTGGGGCGCGGCCAATGCGGCGACAATCGCGCGGCGGATCGAAGCCGTGCGGCGGATCCTGCCCTGGGTGGATCTGGTCCACGGCAATGTCCGCGAGCTCAATCGGTTCGCTGATTCCAGCGACCTGAATGCGACTCTGCGGCAAATAACGGACTGGGGCGCCGCCGCGATCGTGATCCACCTCGGCGCCGCCGGAGCGGGATATTATGAGGGCGGGCAGTTGACGGTCGCTCCTGCGATTCCCGTGCGACAGTACAAGAACACGGCCGGCGCCGGCGACCTGCTGAGCGTCTGCATGATGCTCCTGCACGGTCGGGACGAGATTCCGCTCGCTGAACGACTGCGTCTGGCCAACGAGATCGTAGCCGAATTCATCGAGGGAAAACGAGGTGTGATTCCGGAACTGGAATAACGACCGAAGGAAAATAACTCCCGCGTTTCTGCAAGGGTGGCATGAAGGCATGCCACGCGAATCAGAAAGTCATTCCTCGGCCGGTTCCGGCCAGGCGGCTACTTCTTGAGATGCGCACGATAGAGTTCCACCGCCCGCTCTTCACTGATATCCTTGCCGACCACCATCCGGGCGCCGGCGGAGGCCGCTTGTCCCGCCTTGAGATCGTGGCCAAAAAGCGAGAGATAGACGGAGCAATGGCCTTCTTCGCCGTAGGGCATCGAGACCGCGAAGCAGTCGCTGGGCCGCGACATCAAGATTGCGACCAGTCCGCTCTTGGCGTCGCGCCGCAAAGCCAGCGGCGCGGCCAGGCGGGGCATGATCTTCCACGTTACCGGGTTCGGCGGACGGGACCAGCGGCCGTCGCTGAAGATCGCTGCCGCCGCAGCGTCGCGGGGAAACGTCTGCCAATCGCCGCCCGACTTGACCGCCTCCATGAACCGGCCGGCAGCGTTGCCCGAAGCCGATTGCCGCACGTAGGCCAGCGACGCCGGGAACCCGTTGAAATAAGAGGCAAGAAACAATTCGAATTGCCGCAGCTCACGTTGCGGCTTGACAGTCAGTTCGAGGTCCAAAGCGTCGCCTGCCGCCCAGCGATAGACGCCCGTAAGTTCCAGCGGATGTTCCTTGTCCGGCGACCAATGCACTCTTACGGCGCCGTCGGGCGTCAATTCTGATTTGCTCGCCCAGTCCCAGGCCGCCGTTCCGAAGCGGGCATCGGAGGTCAGCAGGCGATACGGCGAGAGGATGCCGAAGGCCCCGGCCATTTGCACGTCCGAAGCGACATGCGTCACGGGCTGCAAGCCCAGCGACTTGCCGCCCGCGCCGAGCAGGCCTTTCAGAACACCGGTATCGAAAAATGATTTGCTTGCCCCGCGCGTGAACGCAAGTTTGGGCGACGGACGGTCCTCGGCCAAGGAGTAGCGGCCCGTCAATGCCGCCAGGATTGCAGCCATGGTCGAGAAGAGTACGCGATGAAAGTGATGCATGGCATTTCTCTCCCGGTCCCCTAAACCTTCAGGCCTTGCAAATTGACTTCGAGTCGTTTGTTCTCTTGGATGAGATCGGTCATGCTGAGAAAACAGCGTCGGGCGGCCGCTTCACGGCCGAGGATGGCCGTCAGTGTGCCGTCCACGGCGCGTTGGGCCGACAGATTTTCGTAATGCCCTTCCACGATGTTCCGATAAAACGCGGCAATGTTTTTGACGACGCCTTCCGTGAAGACGTCGCCGCTCGTGCCCGAGTAGTGTTTCGTGCCGCCGCGGACATAGTTCTTGCCGCCATACTGCAGGTGGGCCGTGGCCTGCATCCCGCAGATGCTGGCAGAGAGGGTGGTGATGTCGATGTTGTTGTTGATGCTTTGCGTGACGTGCGTCCAGATGGCGCCGTCGCCCATTTCGTAGACCACCGCTGCGACGTCGGTGCGGTCGCCGTGCGGCCCGGGCCGGCAGAGGCGCGAACGCCCGCAGGCGCTGACGGGCCGCTGGCCCAAGGTCCAGACGATGCCGTCGATGATATGGATATCGTAGGAAACGATCGTATCGCCGCTCAAGGCGGTGTCGGAGAGCCAGATTTCGTCGCGGAGCCGGCTTTCGATGTTCTTGCCCAAGGGCGGATCGGGCCAGGCCTGCCAGGCGATGCCGAAGGAGGCAACGTGGGTCAGTTTTCCTAAGCCCGCCTTCACGCACGCGGGTAGCCACCTCGATACAGGCCGGATCGTGCGGCAACTGATAGTCGACGAGGAAGCAGCGCTGTTTCTGCGTGGCCCGTTTGGCGGCCGCTTCGATGGTCAAGCAGCCCGGCACGTCGACGGCAATCGGCTTGGCCATGTAAACGTGCAACCCGGCTTCGACCGCGGCCTGGGCCTGTTCGGCATAGAAGTAGGGCACGTCCTCGATGAGGACCGCCTCGACACCGCTGTCGATGAGTTTCTTATAACCCGAGAGTCCGCTGAAGCGGCGCGTCTGGGCGACGGCGAACTTGGCGCCGGCCGCCTCGGCGACGTTCCGGGAAGTAGTCGGCCAAGGCGTGGAGTTCGTAGCCGCCGTGTTTCAAGAACAGCGGCATCAGCCAGTTGCCGCGGCCGCCGCAGCCGATCAACCCCACCTTGATTTTCCGCCCCGTCGTTGCCGGCTTCGGGGCGTCGGCAGCCAGGACATTCATGCCTCCCAGGATCGACGCCGAAGTCGCCAAAGCGGCTGCGCTGCCGAGAAGTCCGCGTCGAGAAATCGTCGGCTCATTCCAGTTTGGTGTGCTCATGATATTGGTCCTAATTCAGTTACGTGGTAGTTACTCGCCAGTGCCGCCCTGCCAGTTGTTGGTCTGGAACGGCGAGGCGGGGAGGCCCTCCTTGTTGACCAGATTCGGGTTCGCCTTATTCTGCCAGCCGAAGCGGGCCTGGGCGGGTGTGGCAACATTGGAACTTTGGACGACGACTGTGTCGCCGTCGATCGTGGCCTCGGCAGGAACGAACTTGCCGTCGGCGCCGGCGATCTCGAACTCGGCCAGCGGCTTGCCGTCGCGCGACTTCAGGCCGCCGCCGACGTGGGCAAAGGAGAGCCGGATCTTGCTGCCCTCGACCTTCATGGCTTTGTAGAGCGGCCCCGAGTAAACGAGATCTGTCTTGCCGTACTCCTTGGCCAAGGCCCAGAGGGCCAGGCGGTTGCCTACGTCGAACTTGTTGCGGGGGTGGATGTCGCCAATGCTGTGGACGATGTCGGTCGTAACTGCCATGCCGGTGCCGGGGATCTTGAGGCTGGCCACCTGGGCCTCCCAGAGTGGCGGCAGGCTGCCCGGCCCGTAGCCCGAAAAGGGCGCGAGTTGGACGAAGTAGAAGGGGAAATCGTAGCCCCAGACCTTGCGCCAGCCCTCGATGAGGGCCTTCATTTTGTCGTAGTACTTCAGGCCGCTGCCGACGTTCGCTTCGCCCTGATACCAGATTGCGCCACGGATGGCAAAGGGTTTCACGGGAGCGATCATGCCGTTGTACATCCCGCCGCCGTTTTTCCCGGAGACCGTCCAGGGCTCGATGGGCGATCCACCCCAGGAGCTGTCGATCAGTCCGACAGGCACGTCCAATTCCTTGTGCAACCGCTGACCGAAGTAAAACAACGCAGCCGAGAAGCCGCCCCAACCGCCTGCGGCAACCGTCTTGGGACTGCACACCACCCAATCGGCTTTGACGTCCTTGGCTGGCTGGGCTGTCTGCACCTTCGGCACCAGCAGCAGGCGGATCTTCGGGTAGTTCGCGGCGGCGACCTCCTCCTTGGCCTTTTCGCAGGCCGTGATCCCCATCTCCATATTCGACTGGCCGGAGCCGATCCACACGTCGCCGATGAGGATGTCGTCCAACTCGATCTTGTTCTTGCCGCTGACGGTCATACAATGGGCCTTGCCGTCGGTCTTCACGGCGGGGAGCACGACTTTCCAGTTACCCCGGGCGTTGGCGGTAGCCGTGGCAGTTGCCTCGTCGAGCTTGACGGTGACTTCTTCGCCGGGATCGGCCCAGCCCCAGATGGGCAACGCCCGGTCACGTTGCAACACCATGTGGCTACTGATGACCTTGGGCAGTTTGACGTCGGCCCGAGCCTGTGGCACAGCGGACAACGCGGCGAGCAGGGAGACAACGACGATGTACGACGACACGCACTTCTTCATGACAGACCTCTCTTCTGGGCAGGATGTAGTTCGGGGCGGGATGGCCGGTGGGCACATCGGCTATTGTCATTGCCGCTCGACCCCGTGTCAACCGGCCAAAATGTGAAAACCGCGGCAGGTAGGTCCTTTCTGCCGGAATAGGTATTTGACCTAGTTTTCCGGGACGACTATACTATTGGCTGAACGATTTGCATAAGTCGTTTGCAGAATTTTGAAATTCCGGGGGTCAAGGTCCCCAAACCTCTCCGGAATACGGTCAAAGGGTAGCAACGGGAATCAAGATGATTACCAGCATTCTGCTTCCTGATAGGCTTTGATATTGGCGTTTTATTCTGTCTTGTCAATCACGTTGTATCTAGCGGTAATAGAGTACAACAAGAAACCCCCGGTCATTGACCGGGGGTTTCTTGTTCGCAAGTCAGTTTATAAACCCGCCCGTCCGCTTCGAGATTTCGGCATAGACTTCATCGGAAACTCGCTTGCCGTACCGAATTTGTTTCAATCCAACGTCGGCTGCGCGTACCTCCAAATCCCGAAAGAGGCGGGGCTGTTCTTTCGCAAGATACACTTTGGCAGTCTTGGGCCATACGGATATATCATGGGCGTTCGGGTCAACCACGTCGTCAACGAGAATCTCCCCGATGAAACAACCATTATAGACGAAGAGAATGCTATCACAGTAGATTGCAAGCGCGTGGCGATACCGCCCGCTATTCCCGTATTCATTAACGGTTTGGTCTTCCATAAGGTACAACAAGTACGTAACGCAGCCTTGAGTATCTCCAAACTCGGAGAAATCCGGGTTGGGAAAAATGTATCGCTTCATCGGCGTCCCGTTCAGTTATGGGGAAAAATGGATTTCATTGTAAATACCAAACTCCATCTTCTAGTCTGGCCTCTTCGTTGTAGTTGGCCGCGAGGTCTTCCGCCGTCTCCGGTTTCTGCGGTTGTCTCCGGCCAGCCGCTCGGGTCGAGCAATCGAGCGGTTATGCCGCCTGCCGCTTTACTTCGCCCCGGTGAGCCTGCTGCGAAGGGAACGTCAGAATTGCCGGTTCCTCATCTTGGTTGGAAGCGACGGGCTTCTTTCGCCGCCGCGCCAACGCGAGCAACCCGATGCCGCCGGCCGCAAGGAGGATGAGGGTGGATGGTTCGGGAACCGCTTGCTGCGTGTACGCGACAACGATCTCGCCGTCGGCTCCTTGGCCGCCGGGGTAGACATAGTAGCCTCCTCCTCCACCGCCGCCCGGGGAGTTGCCGTTCTGCCCGGTGCCCGGGTATCCGCCGCTGCCGCCGGGACCGTAGCCCGCGCCCCCACTGCCGCCGCTGCTCGTCCCATTCCCACCTTGGCCGCCTGCACTGCTTTGGCCGCCGGAGCCGCCGCCGCCGCCCCCGCCGCCGTACCAGTATTCGCCAGTGTACCCGTTTCCGCCGTCGCCTCCCGAGTAGCCCGTTCCGGCACGCACCGCGCCGCCGTTGCCGCCGACGAACAAAACGTCATCTCCTCCTGCTTCACCTCCTCCGGCAATAATGTCCTGGGTGCCGAGGTAGTTCCAAATTGTGCTCTCACCGCTGCCGCCGCTGGTCACGTTCGCGCCGCCGGAAGTGCCGCCGCTGCCGCCAGAGCCGATGTAATAGCTATACGCACCGGCGACCAGCGGCGTTGCGTAGGCGTTGGCGGAGTATGCCCCGCCGCCGCCCCCGCCGCCGCCGTAGTAGTCGTAGTACGCGCCCCCGCCCCCTCCCCCGCCGCCGCAGCACTGAACGGTCACGTTGGTCCACTCGCAGCCAGATGGGATTGTCACGATACCCGATCCTGCCGTTGTCAACGTGATTGTGTCCCCAGAAGCGAAAGCGGAAACCGTCAGAATCAGAGTCAGAGCGACAGCGTGCATCCTGGACGCCGTCGCCATCGCACTTCGTACTGTCGTCTTGCCAAACATGATTTGCCTCCCAAACGGTTGAATCTTCAATGAGCACCGTGCAGAATCGGTTTTCTCCATGCGAGAATCCGCCCAGGCTGAAAACAGAGCCGGGAGGGATTACCGCCTGCAAGGGTAACAACTCCCATTAGTATAACCAGTTTCGCGGCTATTTACTTCTTCTCGGCTCATTGCGCGGTTGCTGGGGACGATCCCGCAAGACCCCGGCAGCCCGTAGGTTGAAGGTTGGTCAATGATCGACCGCCAGCCATATAGCCCAAAAAGGGGGTGGCGAACAAAGGGAACAAAAAACCCCCGCCGCGAATCTCGCGGCGGGGTTTGGTTCTCCGGCCGGGGCCGGGGAGGGACGAGACGAGATTTTTTCTTGGGCAACTGCGATTCTGCGCATATAATCATTCGCCGCCGCGTCTTTCGGCCAGGATTGCCCGGCCCCGTAGCGGTCTGTCTAATTGGAGAAAACTATGGACGTTGACGAGATTCTTGAACATCAAGCCAGAAACGAGGTCTTGGAGTATCTAGCCGAATACTACTTGGAGGGGCCAGCGGTCGGAATCGCCCGCAAGGTCATTGCCGAAGGGACGCAAAGCCTTGTAGGCGGGCAACGGGACGTGTACCGAATCTTCATTCAAGAGAAGTACCTTAACATGACGTGTACGCGCTGCGGCGTGCCGCTACCGACTTCGGAAATCACCTATGCGCTGGAGAACGACGGGCTTTGTACGTGGTGCGGCAGGATGAAGGAAAAGAACGAGAGGAAAGACGATTGATAATGTCTTGGAACGAAAAAGACCCCGGTTGCTGGGCCGCAACTGGGGTCTTTCTATGCGCGGCCAGGATTGCCAATAGCCCTTGACCGGGAACGAATAAGATAAGAGAATTGGTATGGTTCCCCGGAGTAGAACGGAGTTTGAAGAAATGGACAAGACGGACTTACTGAAATTGGGCGCATCGGGATTGCTGTTTGCGGCGGGGACGGCTGCCGCCTTCCGCAATGAGTTTGACGAGTTGCCGATATACCCGCCCGCCGCTCCGCATTTTGTTCAACTTCCCAACGCCTCCGGTTTAGCATCGACAACGACAACAACGCCCCCGTTGCTCGCCGGATCGTATGCAATGGAAGGCGATTTCTCGTCGTCTTGACCCTCTGCAAACCGTTTAGGATTTGCAGACAGATTAACATAAAATGGAGTCTAATCCGGGAAAATTCGGGAAAATTTTTTCCGGATAAACGCATAGAAAAACCCCGGAGAATACCGAATTTTCCGGGGTTTGGTCAAGAAATCCGATCAATTCTGCCGGAAGGGACACGTGTGCGACGATTCGGTGAATGGCCCAAAGTTTTTCGAGCAGGTTGAGCACTTTTAGTCCCTCTCGGCAAGAGGGACCTACGGGATGAACTCTGCATCGCCGGGAAGTTCTTCCAAGAACCGGGCCAACAGCTCGGCGGCGTGGTCGATGTCTTCCAGGGAGATCATTTCCACCGGACTGTGCATGTAACGGTTGGGAATGCTGATCAGCGCCGCGGCGACCCCGGCGCGGTTGACTTGGATGGCATTCGCGTCGGTCGGCGTGGCCCGGCCCGAAGCGCCTAGCTGATAGGGAATTTCGTGGCGCTCGGCCGCATCCAAAAGCCGCTGGACCACTTTGTGATTCATGTTCGGCCCGCGGTACACGACCGGTCCCCGGCCAAGGCGGATATCGCCCTCCTCCTTCTTCTCGACGGTCGGGCAATCGGTGGCGTGGGTCACATCCACGGCGATGCCCACGTGCGGATCGACACTGTAGGAACTGGTTTGGGAGCCGCGCAACCCGATCTCTTCCTGCACCGTGGAGACGGCATACGCGGCCACTTGGAGCTTGTTTCGATCGACCCGTCGCAGGGCCTCCATGACGACCCAGAGCCCCGTTTTATCGTCCATCGCGGCCGAAACGGCCCGCCCGTTCTGAAGCTCCTGATAGCGCAGTTCCACCGTGACCGGGTCGCCCACGCGTGCGACCTGCAGCACCTCGTCCTTGTTTTTCGCGCCGATGTCGAGCCAGAGGTCCTTGATCTTCGGTACCTGCTTCCGCTCCTCCTCGTTCAAGAGGTGGATAGGCTTGCGGGCGATGATCCCCAGCACGGGGCCGTGCGTTCCCCAGATAGTCAATCGCTGACCGATGAGAACTTGAGGGTCCCAACCACCGATAGTCGAGATGTGGATGAACCCGTCGTCGTCGATATATTGGACGACCAGGCCGATCTGGTCGCAGTGCCCGGCCAGCATGACCCGCAACGGAGCGCCGACGTTCCGCGCGGCAATCACGTTGCCATGGACGTCGGTCCGCATTTCGTCGGCAAACGACGTCGCGTAGTCCCGAACAACCTCTTGGACCGGGCTTTCGTACCCCGCAGGGCTGGGTGTTGCCAAGATTTGCTTAAAAAAGTCTAGCGCCACGGGGTTCAATACTCATCCAACGCCATTTCTATCTGAAAGCCAAACGAAAATGTTAGGTAGTTAAGTATGTCAAGTCCAACAAATTTGGCAATTGCCCCCCTCGTGTGGAGCAATTGATCTCCACCGGGTTGACGCTTTCTCGGGGCCACCGTAATATGGCCGTTTCCGAAGGCTCTTGTGGCGCGGTAGGGTGGGCTTTAGCCCGCCGCTGCCGTGTGTGTTCGGAGACTGTAGAGGCGGGCTAAAGCCCGCCCTACGATAGCCTTTCCAAACAAGGATTATGCAAACGATGCCAAACTCGACTGCGAAAGTTGCCATTATCGGCTTCGGGACGATCGGTTCCGGCGTGGCGCGACTTCTGCTCGAACACCAGGATCGCATATCCCGCCAGGCTGGCAGGAAAGTGGAGTTGGTGCGGATCGTCGATGCGGACGTGAGCCGCCCGCGGAATATCGTGCCGCCGCCCGGTCTACTGACGACCGATTTGTCCACGATCTTGAACGACCCGCAAATCGAGGCCGTCGTGCAACTTATCGGCGGATTGGAGCCCGACCGCTCGATCATGCTCAAAGTGCTGCAAAGCGGAAAGAATGTCATCACGGCGAACAAGGCCTTGTTGGCGGAGCACGGCCGCGAACTATTCGATTGTGCCCGCAGCGTCGGCCGGACGATTGCCTTCGAGGCGGCCGTGGGTGGCGGGATTCCGGTCATCGCGGCCATCAACCAGTCGCTGGTGGCCAACCAGATCCAATCGATTCACGGAATTCTCAATGGCACGAGCAACTTCATCCTCACACAGATGGAGGATTACGGCAAGAGTTATGCCAGCGCCTTGGCCGAGGCGCAGAAGTTGGGCTATGCCGAGGCCAATCCGGCGATGGACGTGAATGGCAGCGACGCCGCGCAAAAGCTGGCGATCCTGGCCCATTTGTCGTTTGGGGCCCGGGTCGACTGGAAGGTCATCCCCAGGACCGGCATCGACACGGTCGACGTGGCCGACATGCGCGATGCGCGGGAGTTGGGCTACAGCATCAAGCTCCTGGCCGTGGCCGAGTTGGTGCCGGAAGGATTGGAACTCCACGTCTCGCCGACCCTGGTGCGACATAGCTCAACTTTGGCCCAGGTACAAGGGGCCTTCAACGCCATACGGATCATGGGCGACGCCGTGGGCCGTATCTTTTTGCACGGCCTCGGCGCGGGCCAGATGCCGACCGCCTCGGCCTGCGTAGCCGACTTGATCGATACGCTCCTGGGTCGCACGGCGATTACCTTCCGTGCGCTGCAACTCTGGTCCGACGATCGCGAGGCTGCGGTGGCACTCCGCGATCCGGCCAGCGTGTCGGGCCGTTTCTACGCCCGTTTCAATGTCGAAGATCGCCCGGGCGTAATGGCCGAAATCACCGGCATCCTCGGCCGCCATAAGATTTCGATCGCTTCCGTGATCCAGCACGAAACGGCCGAAGAATCGGGCGGAATCGTGCCGCTGGTGATCATGACCCATACCACTACCGAAGGCGCCATCCGCCAAGCCCTACAAGCCATCACGTGCCTGCCGACCGTCCGTCCCGGCAGCGTGCGGCTTCGTGTACGCGAATAGCAGCCAATGAAATACGCCATCATCATCCCCGACGGCTGTGCCGACGAACCCCAGGAATCACTCCAGGGCAAGACGCCCTTGGAGGCGGCCCGGCTGCCGGCCATGGACGCCGTGGTCAAGTCCGGCGTGATCGCCCTGGGCAACCACACTCCGTCGGCCCTGGCAGCCGGTTCCGATACGGCCAACCTGAGCCTGCTGGGCTACGATCCCCTGACCCACTACACCGGCCGCGCTCCCCTGGAAGCCGCCGCGCAGGGCATCGCCCTGGACAGCGGCGACTGGGCTGTCCGCTGCAATATGGTCACGATCGAAGAGCAGATCATGCGCGACTTTACCGCCGAGCATGTTTCCACCGCCGAGGCCGCCGCCTTGCTTGCCACGCTCCAGGAAAAGGCCGGCAACGACACGTTGCGATTTCTGCCGGGCGTCAGCTATCGCAACCTGCTGATCGTGAATGCGGCCCCTTTCTCGCGCGATACCCGCACGGCTGCGCCCCATGATCTGACCGATCAGAGCATCCTCGACGCTTACCCGCGCGGCCCCGGCAGCAGCCTGCTGGCCGAGTTGATGAGCGCCAGCGAGGCGGTGTTTGCCGATCACACGGTCAATCAGGCCCGGCGGAAGGCGGGAAAACGGCCCGTAACCAACGTCTGGCTGTGGGGGCAGGGCAGTGCGCCGCGGTTAGAGTCTTTCGAGCAAGTTTACGGTGTTCGCGGTGCGATGATCACCGCGGTCGATCTCTTGCGCGGGCTGGCCAAACTGATCGGCTGGAAGCGGATCGACGTGCCCGGCGCCACCGGCTATCTCGATACCGATTATGCCGCCAAGGGGCGTTATGCCGTCGAGGCCTTGAAGGAGCATGACCTGGTGTGCGTCCACGTCGAGGCCCCCGACGAGGCCTCGCACGAAGGCCGTGCGGATGCAAAGATCGAGGCATTGGAACAGATCGACCGGCACATCGTCGGGCCGCTGCTGGCGGCCTTGCAAGGCTATCCGCAATGGCGAATCCTGGTCTCGCCCGATCATCCCACGCCCATTCGCACGAAGACGCACAGTCACGGCGACGTGCCCATGGCCATCGCCGGCAGCGGGATCCAGCCCGACGGTTTTGAGCGCTATGACGATCCCACGGCGGCGCGGTCGAGCCTCGTGTTCCCTGAAGGCTGGCGAGCGATGGGGTACTTTATCGGCAAGCGGTGAGAAGCTGTAAAGCCAACGTCGCCGTGCAGTACCGTTAGGGTCAAGATGCCTATGAACAAGAGTGGGGACGGCTTTCGCAACCATCACGTCACGGAGCAGCAGGTTGGGCTGGCACTCGTTGCTGTGCTGCGGCAGTTTTTGCCCGGCGAACCATGGTCGGCGGTGCGGCGATTGATTGAAAATCGCCACGTGCAGATCAACGGCAATCTGTGTCTGGATGAAGGACGAAAGCTCCAGCCGGGCGACGTGGTGAAAGTTTGGGACGAGCCGCGGAATGCGCCGCCCACGCCGGAAGACATCAAAATTCTCTTCCAGGACGCGCACCTGGTCGTAGTCGAGAAGCCGGCCGGAGTTACGACCGAGCGGCATGCCGAGGAGCAGCATTGGTCCGCGCGGCGCAAGCAGCGGCAGCCGACGATCGACGAGTTGGTGGTGCGGATCTTGCAGCGCCGTCACGCCCGGCAGGGGCGCGGCGGCAAGCCCGACCCGGAGTACCGGGTGCCCCGGCCGCCGCGAGTGCGGCTCGTTCACCGCTTGGATCGCGATACCAGCGGCGTGATGGTGCTGGCCGTGAGCGCAGAAGCGGAGCGCTTGCTGGTGCAGATGTTTCGCAAGCACGACATCCATCGCGTCTATCACGCCATTGCGCAAGGCGAAGTGGAAGCCCGCACGTTCGATTCGAGCTTCGTCCGCGACCGTGGCGACCGCCGCCGCGGCAGCACGAAGTTGCCCAAGGTCGGCAAGCGGGCCGTTACGCACGTGCGGCCGCTGGAATATCTTGACGGCTATACGCTCATCGAGTGCCGCCTGGAGACCGGCCGAACGCATCAAATCCGCATCCATCTTGCCGAGGCCGGTCATCCACTATGTGGCGAGAAGGTTTACAACAAGCCGCTCTTCGGCAAACCGATCGTCGATCACAGCGGCGCCCAGCGGCAGGCATTGCACGCCGCCGAGTTGGGTTTCAAGCATCCCATTACCGGGCAAGACTTGTTGTTTAAGACGCCGCTGCCGACAGATATGGGAAAGCTCTTGGTGAAGCTGCGGGGGGCAGAGAAGAAGTGAAATACGATTATCCCACCCGCATCCACACCGCCTTCAGATACTCCGTCTCCGGCACCGTGGCCGAGACGGGATGATCGGCTGCCGCGCCGCTGCGGGCGAGAATCTGCATCGGCCGCGCCGCGTGCCGCTCGGCCGTGTCTTCCGTGGCCGCAGTGATCAACTCGCCCGCCTGATAGGCCGATTGCCGCAGAAGCTGGACGAAGTCTTCCTCTTTCAATAGTCCCGAGCAGCAGCAACTCAGGAACAGTCCACCTGGCTTTACCAAGCGCATCGCCAGGCGATTCAAGTCGAAATGCTTTCGCGTGCCGTCTTCCAATTCAGCCCGGGAGCGGATCAGTTTCGGCGGATCGAGCACAACAACGTCGTAGCGGCGCTCCAAGCGCAGCATCTCCCGCATGTAGGCGAAGGCGTCATCCTGCACGAAACGCACCCGGGCCTGGTTCAAGTTGGCGTTCTCCTTGGCCAGCTTCAACGGTTCTTCATCCAGGTCGACTCCCGTCACCTCGGCCGCCTTGCCCAGGTACTTGGCCTGCACGGCAAACCCGCCGGTGTAGCAACAGAGATCGAGCACGGAGCGTCCTTCACAGAACTCAGCCAGCCGCTTGCGGTTCTCTCGCTGGTCGCAAAAGAAGCCCGTCTTATGGCCGCCGATGAAGCGGACGTGGAACCGCGTGCCATACTCACGGATCGTAACTTCCTGCGGCAAGTCGTCCGAGGCAAAGCCCGGCGGCTCGTGGCCTTCTTGGCTGAGGAATTGCGGACTGGGCCGCACGACGGTATATTTCGTGCCCATCGAGGGGGCCAAGCGGGCAAGGATCGCTTCCGCCCGCTGGTACATGCCCAAGGTGTATGCCTCGGCCGAGAGCACGTCGCCCAGTCGATCGACGACCAGGCCCGGCAAACCGTCGGCCTCGGCATGGATCAGGCGGTAGGCGTCGGTGACGTTGTTCAGCCGCAGCATGTCGCGGCGCAATACCACGGCTTCATCGAGCTTAGTCTGCCAGGCCGCGTTGTCGGGCAGTTCTTCTCCGTAGAAGACCATGCGGACGGCGATCTCGCTCCGCGGATTGTAGAGGCCGTAGCCCAGCACGCGATCGTTCGGTCCGTAGACGGCTAGCAGATCGCCCGGCCGGGCCTTTTCTACGCGCTCGATCCGCTTACGATAAAGAAACGGGTGCCAACTCGGCGAACGGACGAAGGCCGCCGGGATCGGCGCCGAAGAGTCCGGCGCAAGAGGACGCTGGCGGAAAAAGTCGCCGACGGACTCGCTGATTTCCCGCTTTTCGGCGGGGTTGTTGGATCGCTTGACAGGCATCCTTCCATCGTAACGTGAAAAGCCGAGGGCCGCAAAGAGAACTATTCTGCGGGAGTCGGAGTTGCGTCTTCCGTTACGATGGCGGAAGTCGGCTCGCGCTGTATTCGCCTGGGCGGGCGGGTGACGTAAACATGGCCCGACTCGCGCTCTTGGCGTCGAAGATTCGCCGGGTTTGCAATATGACGGCACCTCCAGGTCACCAGGAATTGTTCCCATGTGTTGCTGAGAGAGCATTATCCGTGCCAAATCATTGCTCGGATCAGGTCGGCAAGTACCCACATCAGCCCCCCGCAGAGCAGGACGAGCCCGGGCACCATAAGGCAAAAGATCGCCGAGACGTACCACGGGAGTTGTGAAACGGGTCTCGTGCCAGCGGGATCGAAATCCGGGTCAATCCCAGCGATGCACCAGAGCAGATCCCGCAGGATCTCAATTATCCACGACTTTGGCATTTTCTTCGTTGCATGAAAGATGCACAGCATTCGAGCCGACATCAAGATTTTCGGCATTTGCCCTAACATTCTGCCACGAAAATGCTCAAAACAAGCTCAGCGTCAAATTGCTGCCACTTGACCGTAACCCATTTACCAGTAACGGCTTGCAAGCATCCCCATTGACACAAACATCCTCCAGAAACCATAATATGGGGTTTCACCTTAAGCCAAGATTACACTCCTTCCCGAGAACCCTAATTTCCGCTCTCCTGCAATGCCTATCATCGTACAAAAGTTCGGCGGCTCGAGCGTGGCCGACAGTCAGAAAATTCTGGCTGCCGCCCGCAAGGCCATTCGTGCCCAGCAACAAGGCAATCAGGTCGTGGTCGTCGTCAGTGCGATGGGCGACAACACCGACCTGCTCATCGATCTGGCCCGGCAGATCACCGATCAACCCCCGGCCCGCGAGATGGACATGCTGCTCTCTACGGGCGAGCAGGTCAGCGTGGCCCTGATGGCCATGGCGATCCATTCGCTGGGCCACAAGGCGCTCAGCCTCACCGGGGCCCAGATCGGCATCGTGACCGATAGCACCCATACCAAGGCCCGCATCCAGTCAATCTCGACCGAGCGGATCGTCAAGGCCCTGGATGCGGGCAACATCGTTATCGCCGCCGGGTTTCAGGGTATCGACGAGAGCTTCGATATCACGACCCTTGGCCGCGGCGGCAGCGACACCACGGCCGTCGCCTTGGCCGCCGTGCTGCATGCCGACGCCTGCGAAATCTATACCGACGTGGACGGCGTCTATACGACCGATCCCCGCGTCGTGCCCGAGGCCCGTCAGCTCCGCCGGATCAGCTACGACGAAATGCTCGAACTGGCCACGGCCGGCGCCGGGGTGATGCACAACCGCTCGATCGAGTTCGCCAAGAAGTTCTGCGTGCCGGTCCACGTCCGCAGCAGTTTCAGCGACAAGAACGGCACGATGATCGTCAGCGAGCCGGAAGTGGCCGGCCTGCCGGTCTGCGGCGCGGCGATGATCAAGAACGAGGCCCGCGTCACCGTGCTCGGCGTGCCCGATCGTCCGGGCGCCGCGATCACGATCTTCGCCAAGGTTACGGCCAAGAACATTCCCATGGACATGATCGCCCAGAACGTCGCCGCCGACGGCCGGGCGGACATCTCTTTCTCGGTTCCGCGCGACGAGTTGCCGCACACCATCCGGGCGGTCGAAGAGGCCGTGAAGGAACTGGGCGCCGAAGGCCACGACTGCGACGACGAGGTGGCGAAGATTTCGATTGTCGGGCTGGGCATGGCCACCCAGCCCGGCGTGGCCGAGCGGATGTTCCGCGCCCTGGCCGAGAAGGGCATCAATATCCAAATGATTACCACCAGCGAGATCAAGATCTCGGTGCTCGTGTCTCGCGAACACGCCCAAGAGGCCCTGCGGACGGTCCATGCCGAGTTCAGTTTGGGCAAGGAACCGAACGGAATCGCCATGAAGACGGCAATCGTGCCCGCAGGCAACCGCGTCAACGACGTCGTTGCCCGCATGGAGAAGATGGAGCAATTGATCATCGAGGACATCAGCCTCGACGAGTCGCAGGCCCGCGTGACCATCAACGCCGTGCCCGACATTCCGGGTCTGGCCGCCCAGGTCTTCGACGAAGTGGCCGAGTCGGGCGTGGTCGTCGACATGATCGTGCAGAACGTGGGACGCGATGGCCGCACGAACATCTCCTTCACCATGCCCCAGCGCGACCTGGAAAAATCGCTCCGCGTCATCCGCCAGCAGGCCGAGAGTTTGGGCTGTCCGCCGCCCGACAGCTCGCCGCGCGTGGCAAAGCTGTCGGTGTTCGGCGTCGGCATGAAGAGTCACACCAGTGTTGCCAGTCGCCTGTTTTCCGCGCTGGCCGGCGAAGGGATCAACGTCGAGTTGATCAGCACGACTGAGGTCCGCGTGAACGTGATCGTGGACGGCGCCCACGGCGAGCGCGGCCGGGCGACGCTGTTGAAGGAGTTCGCCGACGCGATGGGGTAAGCACGCTTGTTTGAGTAAATCGTGTAGGCCGGAACAAGCTTGCGCAGTTCCGGCAATTGAATTGACCGCGATCAAACGGACCTATGCCGGAACTGCGCAAGCTTGTTCCGGCCTACTACTCTCTACTCTCCCAGCACGTCGTTCAGCACGTCCTCATTCACATAGATCGGCAGCGGCGGATTGCAGGTCACGGCTACGGCGATGGCGTCGGAGGGCCGGGCGTCGACCTCCACCAATTCACCCTGATGGCGAATCCGCAGTCGGGCGAAGTAGGTATGCTCCTTGAGCTCGCTGATCACCACGTCTTGCAATTCGGCGCCAAGATTGTCTGCCACACTGACGATCAGGTCGTGCGTCAGCGGCCGCGGATACTCCTCGCCCTTCACGCGGCGATTGATGCTTATGGCCTCATAGATCCCGATCAGGATCGGAAAGGTCCGCTCGCCCCCGATTTCCTTCAAATAAATGACTTGCTGCTCATTAACTTCGCTGATGATGATGCGAGACAACTGCATCGGAATCGGCATAGCGGCATCCTTCGAACTTTTTCCGGCCCATTTCACCGTTATTATAACGAATGCGGAAATGCAACGGCTAGAGCCTTTCGTAGAACGAAATAAATTCCGTGCCGCAAAGGCTAGATTTGACATCCCCAGTGAATTCGCTACAATCAACCTGCATTGCCCAATCTTCCCCGTGGCCGCTCCTGCAATGAATCCGTTGCCAACCCATTTCGAGCACCCCACCGATGGCCTGAGGGAGGCCTATTTCCGCCACACTCAAGCCCTTTTGGCCGCCAGCGACAATCGCGACGACGCTTGGCGGGCCGCTCGCGGATGCCTACACCAACGGGGGTTTGACTTGCGGAAACTGGACCAACTGCCGCTTGGGTACTTCCCCTCTGCCGAGCCAATCTGGCACGGCTTGCTTCGCGATGGTTTTTCGGCCGACGAGATTCGGGCCTCGAATCTCCTGGCCGATTCCCGGCTTCCCGGCCGGCTGGTCGGGCCAATCCGCGACGCCGGCCGGCGAATCATCAGCTTCTGGGCCAAACTTCCGCAACAGCTCGACCGCAGCCTGTACCTCAGCAGCGATTGGAAGGAGCAGGCCGGCGTTTTCGGTCTCGACGAGGCCTATCCAGCCGTCGCGCACGGCCGGCACGAATTGCTCCTGGTCGAGGACCTTTGGGACGCCATTTTGCTCCACAGTCATGGATGCCTGGGCGTCGGGGCCATCGGGAACAGCCCGGCTGAGATCAGCCCGCGGAGGTGGGAACGGCTCGACGAGTTGGGGATCCATCGCGTGACACTGGTGGTCGACAGTTTTCACGATTCGTACGAAGCGGCCGTGGCGGCGATCCGCCAGGAGGCCTTTTCACGGTGCGGGCCGGCCATCTATGTCTTGCCGCCGGCCGCCGTGCATGGCAGTTGGCAGTCGTGGCAACAAGGTCGCGCGGCGAACGCCGAGACCTTGGAAAAACTCCTTTCCGCGCACCGCATTCACGGCTTCCACTATTTGGCCTTGAGTCTGATCGCCTTGCACAAGGGCGACGGCCCGTGGACCGACGCCACGCGCCGCACGGCGCTGGGCGAGGCGCGAGATTTTTATGCCACGGTCCATCAGCGGAACGTGCCGCAGTTGGACACCTTCTTCCTGCCGCCGTTGTTGGAGGCCCTCGGACTGAGCTGGGGCGATCGTTCCGCATGGCACGATTCCTGGCTGGAAGACGTTCCGTCGTCCAACGGCAGTAATCCGAGCGAGCTTGCCTCGACGCCGCATCCACCCGAGAGCGATGAGCCGCCGGCACATGCCCAGCCCCAGCCGGTCGAGCAGGAAGAGGCATCCAATAATTTGGCGACCGACAAAGAAGTCGCGGTAGAAGCGGTCGTTGCCACTCCGCGGGCTCACGCTCCCGCTTCGTCGGACTACTGCGACTTTCACCAGTGCGAGCGCATCGTTTGTCTGTGCTGGGATTGAACGGCTCTCGGGAAAGGTCAGAAAACGGCAGGCGGAATTCGGCTCGCCCAACTCCGAAGGGGCTTTACGAGGGCAATCAGATCAACACCCGAGGATTCTCACGCAAAGGCGCAAAGCCGCAAAGAAGAGAAGAAAGAGAAGACGGAGAAAGGAAAATGTGAGAAAGGAAAATGAATGAAATGTGGAAGAAGAGTGAGGAACAACGTGAAGTTCAATGCCAATTCACTTTCCTTCGCTCTTCTGAATCATCTTTCCTTCCCCCATTTTCCTTTCCTCAACTCTTCTTTGCGGCTTTGCGCCTTTGCGTGAATCGCCTGCCAGAAAGGCCATCTTGCCTTTGGAACCCGCAGCCCAGAAGCTATACTGACGGGAATGACCGCCCCCAAGCCCAAACTCCGCTGGTTCCAATATGGCATCCCCAATCCCGCCCCGCCCCTGCCGCTTATACCGCTTATGCCTTCTTTTCCGCCGGCCCCTCCTACGTTGTCTCTTCCAGGGCCCGAATTCATATTGACTTCCCCACCCATCCCGCGACGATAATGAAGGCGACAACCTAGGATTTCACTATAGGGCATGGATGCGCCCAGGATCCCGCGGCGCGTGACCGCCGGGGGACCCGCGATACCTCGGTCTGCGCGTCTCATGCTCGAACAACGTGACCTGAAAAAGGACCTGCTGGCCCTCGGCTTGCTTGCGCTTGCCGTGTTCTTGGCGGCTGCGCTGCTGAGCTACAACCCAGGCGATCCTCCCAGCAAGCTCGTCTATCCCGAACGCGCGGAAGTCCTCAACGTCTGCGGCCGTTCGGGCGCTTTTGTCAGCCGATACCTGCTCAGCGCCCTGGGCCTGGGGGCCTATTACCTCGTGTTTTCGCTCGGCATATTCGACGCCATGCTCCTGGCCCGACGCCCGCTGAGCCAACCAATCACGCGGCTCTGCGGCTGGCTGATCTCTCTGGCCGGTTTGACGACCTTCGCCGCCATGGCCATACCGCAACTCTCGCCGGGCCCGGTGATCGGGGCCGGCGGTTACCTCGGCGCCGCCGGACGCGGGCTGTTGGAAATGAATTTCGCCACGGTCGGGGCCTATATCTTCACGATCAGCCTGATCCTCGGCGGGATCCTGCTCTCGACTGACTATCTGCTCGTGCGGATCGTCGCCTTCGTCGTCGGCAAGCCGGCCCAAGGCATCGGGCAAGGCATGCTGCACGTTGGCGCGGCCGCGGCCAAACACCTCCGCCGCAAGTCGGACCTCGACGCTTATGAACCGGCTGAAGACGAGGCCCGCGGCGGGGCCAGAATTCTTGCCGTCCGCGTCAAGGGACGGCCCAGCGAAGAGACCAAGCCGGACGCTGCGGCCGATGCTCCGTCGGCGCAGCCCGAACAGAAGGCCGATCAACTAGCCGCCGCGACGACTTCCCAGCCGGAAGCGGCGGCCACTGAAGCGACCGGCGGCGGCCTCGCTTCGCTCTTGCGGATCCGCAAGCCGAAGACGCCCAAGAAGGACGAAGAACTGCAACTCGACGAGCCGCAGCAAAACGCGGCCGATTACGAACTGCCCAGTATCGAACTCCTCCTGCCCAGCGAGACGTTCAACTTCGACGAGCAAGAGAACGAGGTCCGCCGCAAGGCCAAAATCCTGGAACAGACCTTCCGGGAGTTCGGCTTCAACATCCGCGTGGTCGAGATCCAGACCGGGCCGGTGATCGCCCAGTTCGAAGTCGAGCTCGAGGCCGGCCTGCGGCTGAGCAAGATCACCGGTCTCTCCGACGACCTGGCGATCGCCCTGCGGGTGCCGAGCGTGCGGATCGTCGCGCCGATCCCTGGCAAGAATACCGTCGGCATCGAAGTTCCCAACACCACGCGGCAGATCGTCCGCCTCCGCGAGGTCATCGAAGAGGCCAACGGCAAGGTCCAGAAAATGCGCATCCCGGTCTACCTCGGCAAGGACGTGTCGGGCAATCCGATGACGGTCGATTTGTCTACGCTGCCGCACCTCTTGATCGCCGGCCGCACGGGCACGGGCAAAAGCGTCTGCCTGAACTCGATCATCACGTCGATGGTCATGACCCGCCGGCCCGACGAGGTCCGCATGTTGATGATCGATCCCAAGATGGTCGAGCTCAGCCAGTACAAGAGCCTGCCGCACCTCATGCATCCCGTGGTCACCGACATGAAGAAGGCCGAGGCGATTCTCGGCTGGGCCGTGGAAAAAATGGAAGAGCGCTACCATCTGCTTGCCCGAGCGGGAGTGCGGCACCTCAGCGGCTACAACCAGTTGGGCGAGGAGGAATTGATGGAGCGGATCCGTCCGGAGAACGAGGAGGAGCGCCGCCAGATTCCCACGCACATGCCGTATATCGTCATCGTGGCCGACGAGCTTGCCGACCTGATGATGACGCTCGGCCAAGGAGGTCGAGACGCACATCATCCGCCTGGCGCAGAAGAGCCGGGCAGTCGGCATCCACCTGGTGCTGGCCACGCAGAAGCCGACGGTCGACGTGATCACCGGTCTGATCAAGTCGAACCTGCCGGCGCGGATTTGCTTCCAGGTGGCCAGCCGCACCGACAGCCGCGTGGTCTTGGACGAGATGGGGGCCGACAAGCTGTTGGGCAACGGCGACATGCTCTTCCTCTGGCCGGGCACGAGCACCCTCTTGCGCGGACAGGGAACCTACCTCAGCGACGACGAGATCAATCGCGTGATCGCCGCCGTGGCCACAACCGAGCCGCAGTTCGTCAAGGAGCTCGTGCAACTCAAGGCCACGAGCAGCGAAAACGACGGCCAGGCCGGCGTGACGAAGTTCGCCGACCGCGACGAGCTGTACGAAGCGGCCATCGACGTCGTGGTCCGCGAGGGCCGCGGCAGCGTTTCGCTGCTGCAACGTGCCCTGGGCATCGGCTACGGCCGCGCAGCCCGGCTGATCGACTACATGGCCGAAGACGGCATCGTCGGCCAGTACAATGGATCGCAGGCCCGCGAGGTGATTATCTCGTTGGAACAGTGGGCCGAGATGAGCGGCAGCGGTTCGGTGAAGCCGCCGTCTGCGGAGCCGCCCAAGCGGAACAACACGATCATGCTCGCCCCGCCGGAGGAGCGGCGGTCCACCGAGCCGCGGGCAGGCTCGGATGACGACAGCGCCGACGACGAGGAAGAACTCGATGACGATGATGATTCGTACAACGATGACGACGAAGACCAGGATGACGAGGAAGAGGAAGAAGCAGACGATTTCGACGAAGAAGAGGACGATGAGTATGATCAGGCCGGCGACGAAGCTTCGGTGAGGCAATCCGCCGAGAAGGTCAAGGCCGACGCCGATTCGCCCGGCTTGTCGAAGCGGGGCTGTGCGTAGGGTGGGACAAGCGACGGGGCACCCGCGCAGCGGGTCGGCGAGCGCCGGCCCACCATAATTTGCTTTCCAGCCGAACATGGTGGGCCTGCCTCGCGACGCTCGCTGGTCCCACCCTACGCCCCTGTTTTTTCCGCCAAGAACACCCTTGACGCGCACGGTCTTGGGCGGTAAAGTTAATGGTTTACTGAACCACTCGTGAACCGATGTTTGCCCATCCCACCAACCCGAATCGCCTTTCGGCCGTCGTAATTCTCGACGTCGCTGTAGGGATTATTATTGGGGAGGTTGGGGCCTAGGGCTTTCGGTTCTTGCCGAAGAAACGTCATAGGCCCTGAGGCCCGCCAAGGCCTGAGGGCCTTTTTCGTAGGAAGAGATTGAAAATCTTTACTCCTAACTCCTTTCCCCACCGACCCTGTGTCGGTGGAATAATGACTGAGTAGCTATGACCCGCATTCAAATCTACGACACGACCCTCCGCGACGGCTCGCAGGCCGAAGGCATCAGCTTCTCGTTGCAGGACAAGCTGGCCATTACCGAGCGGCTGGATCGTCTCGGTGTCAACTTTGTCGAGGGCGGTTACCCTGCCTCGAATGAAAAGGATGCGCAATACTTCCAACGGGTCTGCGAGTTGCCGCTCGCGCACGTGCGGGTCTGCGCCTTCGGCATGACCCGTCGCAAGAGTGTGAAGGCTGCGGACGACGAGGGCCTGCAAGCATTGCTCGACTCCCGCGCCAAGACGATTACCATTGTCGGCAAGAGTTCGCTTTTCCAAGTGACCGAGATTCTCCGCACCAACGCCGACGAGAACCTGGCCATGGTCCGCGAGAGCATCGCCCACCTGGTGGCCGCCGGCCGCGAGGTGATTTTCGACGCCGAACACTTCTTCGACGGTTGGAAGGCCGATGCCAGCTATTCGATTGCGGCCTTGCGGGCGGCAGCCGAGGCCGGCGCGGGGATGGTCGTGCTCTGCGATACCAACGGCGGCACGATGCCGGAGGACATCGCTCGGGCAATGCGGAACGTGATCGAGTCCGTCTCCCTGCCGGTGGGCATCCATTGCCACAACGACTGCGAACTGGCGGTGGCCAATTCGTTGGCCGCCGTCGACGCCGGGGCCGCGCAGGTCCAGGGCACGATCAACGGTTTCGGCGAGCGCTGCGGCAACGTCGATCTGATCTCGGTGATTGCCAATCTGGCGCTGAAGAAGACGGGCTACGAGGTGCTGGTCCCCGGCGGCGTCGAGCATCTTACCGAACTGTCGCGGTTCGTCTATGAAATCTTGAACATGAACTTCCGCCCGCACCAGCCGTTCGTCGGCAAGAGCGCCTTCGCGCACAAGGGCGGGATGCATGTCAGCGGTATCGCCCGAAATACGGCCGCCTACGAGCACATCGAGCCGGAATCAGTGGGCAACGAGCGTCGCGTGCTCGTCAGCGAGCTTTCCGGGCGGTCGAACCTCGTGGCCATGACCCAGCGGCACAAGATCCCCAACGATTCGGCACTGATGGACACGATCCTGTCGCAGGTCGTGTCGTTGGAGCATGCCGGTTACCAGTTCGAGGCGGCCGACGGCTCGTTCGATCTGCTCGTGCGGAAGTGCCTGGGCACGTTCCGCCCGCATTTCGAGCGGCTCAGCTATCATGTCAACGTGGAGACGAACGCTCAAGGCGAGATTCGCACCGAGGCGACGGTCAAAATCCGCATCGGTGACGAGGTCCGCCACGAGGTGGCCGAGGGCGACGGCCCGGTGAACGCCCTCGACGCCGCCATGCGGAAGGCCTTGAACGGGCACTTCCCCGCCTTGCGAAAGCTGCACCTCGTGGATTACAAAGTCCGCGTGATCAACTCGGAGGCAGCCACCGCCGCCGGGGTCCGCGTGGTGATCGAAAGCCAGGACGAGAGCGACGTCTGGGGCACCGTCGGCGTGAGCGAGAACGTGATCGAGGCAAGCTGGATCGCGCTGGTGGACAGTTTTGAGTATAAGTTGTGGAAGGATGCAGAGGAAAAGAGGGAAGCATGAGGGATGAGGGATTCTGACCGATAGAATGCCATCCGAGATAGAGGAATTGATATGTCGATTACCGTTGAACTTACTGAGGACCAAGCGAGGCGACTTGACGAGCGAGCGCGCGAGTTGGGAGTCGATGCCCGGGAGCTCGCGAAGGCTGCCGTGACCGACCTCTTATCGCGTCCGGCCGACGATTTTGACCGGGCCGCGAAATTCGTGCTTGAGAAGAATCAGGAACTATATCGGCGGCTGAGCTAATGCGGTTCCTGACCCTTTCGGAAGTTCTCGAATTGCATGATCGCGTTATCGATCAAACTGGGGGCGCGGACGGCGTTCGCGACCTCGGCGCCGTAGAATCGGCGGTTTTTCAGCCCCAAATGACGTTCGGCAGTAAAGAGCTCTATCCGACGATGCAGACCAAGGCGGCGGCTCTCTGTTTCTCACTCGTGAAGAATCATCCTTTCGTCGATGGTAACAAACGTGTCGGACACGCGGCAATGGAAACGTTTCTCGTACTCAATGGATGGGAGTTGGCTGCTGCAACTGATGATGCTGAACAAACGATCCTATCGCTAGCCACAGGCAACCTTCAGCGAGAACAACTTGTGGCTTGGATTGCGTCTCATATTCGACGGTTAGAAACTCGCTCCGACGCTTTCGACTAGTCATCAGGTACTTGTGTTTTGTCATTCCCTCGACGTTCGTCATTGTTTCCGGTTTATTACTCCATATACTCAAGCCCTTCCTCGCCATGTCCACATTTCTCTCCGACCTCCCCAAGCAATACAATCCCGCGGCCGCGCAACAGCGCTGGTATGTCTTTTGGGAATCCAAAGGCTATTTCCATAGCGAGCCGAACAAGGCGAAGAAGCCGTACTCGATCGTCATCCCGCCGCCCAACGTCACCGGCGCCTTGCACCTGGGTCACGCCCTGAACAACACGTTGCAAGACATCCTTATCCGCCAGAAGCGGATGCAAGGCTTCGAAACCCTCTGGATGCCGGGCACCGATCACGCCGGCATTGCCACCCAGGCCGTGGTCGAACGTCGTTTGCTGCAAGAGGAAAAGCTCAGCCGGCACGAACTGGGCCGCGAGGGGCTGGTGGCCCGCATCTGGCAGTGGAAGAACGACTACGAGAAGCGGATCCTCGGCCAGCTCAAGGAGATGGGCTGCACCTGCGATTGGCAGCGGACCCGCTTCACGCTCGATCCGCAGTGCGCCCGGGCGGTGCGGCATACGTTCTTTAAGATGTTCCGCGATAGGTTGATTTATCGCGGCAAGCGGCTGGTGAACTGGGACACTATGCTGCAAACAGCCGTCAGCGACGACGAGGTCTTTCACGAGACCGTGAAGGGCAATTTCTGGTATTTTAACTATCCTGTTATCGACCCCCGGCCGGGCGAGCCAAAATACGTGACCCTGGCCACGACGCGGCCGGAGACCATGCTCGGCGATACGGCCGTGGCGGTGCATCCCGAGCCGGCAGCGGCACTCGACAAGGCCGAGGCCGAACTCACGGCGCGGCTAGAGGCGGCGGGGGCTAAGGAAAAGCCCGATATCCAGAAACAGATCGACGATCTACAGGAGCGCCGCCGCACGATGCTCGGCGACCTGGAAACGCTGGCCCGCATGGCCCGCGACGGCCGCAAGGTGCGCTTGCCCCTATTGGATCGCGAGATGCCGCTGGTGGCCGACATCTGGGCCAAGCCCGAACTCGGAACCGGCTGCGTGAAGATCACGCCGGCCCACGACCCGAATGACTATGAGGTCGGTCTGCGTCAGGGCCTGCCGATGATCAACATTTTGAACTTCGATGGTACGCTCAACGAGAATGCCGGGCCGTACAAGGGGCTGACGGTCCACAAGGCCCGGCAGGCCGTGCTGGCCGATCTGGAGAAGCAGGGGCTATTGGCCAAGACCGAGGACCGCGAGATCGAACTGGCTCATAGCGACCGCTCGAAGACGCCGATCGAGCCGCTCTTGACCGACCAGTGGTTCGTCAAGATGGACCACCTGGCCCAGACGGCCATGGATGCCGTGAGCGATGGCCGCGTGAAGATCATCCCCGAGCGGTATGCGAAGAGCTATCTTGATTGGCTCGGCGAGAAGCGCGACTGGCCGATCAGCCGGCAGCTTTGGTGGGGACATCAGATTCCGATCTGGCACCGGGTCACCGCCTTTGAGCACCTCGACCCGGGGCTTCAGGACTTGCTCAGGTTCGCGCGAAAATTCGTACAGGAGGAACTCGATTATCAAGCGATGCGTCAATCGGAAATCGACACCGCTGCCGAAGGCGATGACTCTCTTCCAATATTCGACCTTGAGGGCCGCAGAATTCGGTATTCGGAAGAACTGCAAAGGATGAGGCCACCCGCGGATGTCGAAGGTGCGTGGCGGACCATTTCAGAGTTCTACAACAGTAGCATCCCCATGGGCTTTGAGCCGTCCCGTGATATCGTGTCGTTCCAATGGCGTGCGAAAGAGGAACTCGGCGGAATTGAGGTGTTCGCCTGTGTTGCGCCGGGCAACGAGGCGAAGGAGAAAGAACTCGAGGCCGCCGGTTACGAGCGCGACGAAGGTGTGCTGGACACCTGGTTCAGTTCCGCCCTCTGGCCACACTCGACCCTCGGCTGGCCGGACGAGACGCCGGAACTAGCCTACTATTATCCCACGAGCGTGCTTATCACCAGTCGCGACATCATTTCGCTGTGGGTCGCGCGCATGGTGATCACAGGCCTGTACAACGTCGGCGATATCCCCTTCCACGACGTTTTCATCCACCCTAAGATTCTTGACGGCTATGGCGAAGGCATGGCGAAGACGAAGGGCAACGGCGTCGATCCGATCGACGTGATCGAAAAATTCGGGGCCGACGCCCTGCGTTTCGGCATTGCCTATTTGACCACCGAGACGCAAGACATCCGCATGCCGGTCGAATTCGAGTGCCCGCATTGCGAGAAGCTGATCGAGCAGACCAAGGCCAACCGCATCCTGCCGCGGGTCAAGTGCAAGCACTGCGGCAAGGAATTTTCCACACAATGGGCCGAGAAGGACGCAGACAAGGCATTACCCCGCGGGGCGGTGGTCAGCGAGCGGTTCGAGTTGGCGCGGAACTTCTGCAACAAGCTCTGGAATGCCTCGCGGTTCGCCTTGATGAATCTGGAAGGCTATACACCCGGCGCGGTGGCCGACGCCGATCTACTGCTGGAAGATCGTTGGATTCTCAGCCGCCTGGCGACGGTCACGCAGGAGACCACGGCGGCCCTGGCCGAGTATCGCTATGCCGATGCGGCGAAGAGTTTATACGGCTTCGCCTGGGACGAGTTCTGCAGCTTCTACGTGGAGATGGTCAAGGCCCGGCTCGGCGACCCCGCGGCGCGGCCAACGGCCCAACGGATCCTGGCCCACACGCTCGACACGCTCTTGCGGCTTTTGCACCCGATGATTCCGTTCGTGACCGAGGAGGTCTGGCAGTTGCTCGCCGAGGCCGCGCCGCAGCGCGGGATCGCAAATCTCCCCTCTCCCGCGACCATGGGTACATGGTGCCCGGGGAGAGGGGCCGGGGGTGAGGGCGCAGTTCTCCCCCCTACCTCTGGGACAGGGGCCTGGGGTGAGGGCAGTTGCGCGCCGCCGAGAGCATCATGATCGCCCCTTGGCCAGAGGCCGACGTGACGCGGCAGAACGTGGAAATCGAGGCCCGTTTCGCCCGCTTCCAGGAAGTGCTGCGAGCGATTCGCGATATTCGCAACCGGCAGGGCGTGCCGCCACGGACACAAATCGATTTCGCCGTCCGTTGCGACCCGTCTACGGCCGAGTTGCTCAAGCCGATGGAGCTGTACTTCGTCTCTATGGCCGGAGCCCGGCCGGCCGGCTGGGGTCCGGAAATCGTTGCCCCGAAACTTTCAGCCAACGTGGCTTCGGCCGGCATGGAGGTCTTCGTCGACCTGGCCGACCTGATCAACGTCGGCGCCGAGGTCGAGCGGAAGGAGCAGGAGATAGTCCGGCTCGAAGGCCTCATCGTCGCGAAGCGCAAGAAGCTGGAAAACGCCAACTTTATCCAGCGTGCTCCGGTGGCCGTCGTAGAAGGTGAACGGGCCGCATTGAAGGACCTTGAGGATCAACTTGCGGCGGCCAGAGCGGTGGTCGAGCGGCTGAAGGGAACCTAACGCTTCTTTTCCAGTTCCCAGGCCTCGATCACGACTTCGCAACCGGGGGTCAACTTGCGGAGCTTCTCGGCAATGACCGTCTTTTCGGAAACGGTGGCCTTGGCCAGCTTCCGGGCAAAGACTTCGAACTTCTTCTTGCGATGACGACGACGCTTTAACTCTTGCTTCCGCTCGCTGAGTGACACGTATATGCTCCTGAGTAATAAGAATGTCGAATGGACGCCTTTCAAGGTAGCAGGCACACTCCGTGTGCCGTCCGCCCGTTTCGCCTTTTTCGGCGGAGGGCACACCGACCATGCTGCGCACGGTGCCCGGTGCCTGCTACCGTGCAAACCCGTAATTTTATCACAACGATTTTGGGCGGTCAACGGTAGCTTGCGTCGGATCGGATCATCCGCCGCACGATCCACAGGGGAATCATGCCGAAAACGCCGAACGAACAGTCGATTACCCCCCAGAACCAAGGAATTCCGCGAATGGGACCGCAAATCAAGGCCAGGGGAATCAGCGCAAAGCAGGCGATCATACCGAACTCCACCCCCCACACGTTCCTTACGGGATCACGGATCGGGCCAATGAACGAAACTGCGATAACCAAATGGGCGAACGTCAGCCAGTCGGTGCCGTAGGCGAGGAACGGATAATCGCGATCGGCCGCCTCGAGCCCGTCGCTGACTTTACACAGCCAATTCGCCAAACTGGGAAAAGCCTCCCCCGTGGCTGTTCCGGGGCCGAACCAGGCCTTCAGCAGGCGGACTTCCGGCGGCAGATCGAAGGCGGTGATACCGCTAGCGGCCAGGGCAATGACAAAAAAGATCAAAATCAGGCGGATGGGGAGAAGTTCGGAAGGATTCATGACCTGACCCCCGCAGCAACCGCTTCGACCGCCTCTTGCACGTCCGCCGCCGTGACGTCAAGGTGGGTGACCGCGCGGATCGAATAGGGCCCGGTTTCGTGCATGAGGATGCCGCGGCCACGAAGGCGCTCGACCAGTTCCGCCGCCGTGAGTCGCCCCGGCTCAAGATGGAAGAAGACCAGATTCGTGTCGATCGTTTCCGGATCCAGCCGCAGGCCGGCGATTTGACGTAGGCCGGCGGCCAACTTCCGCGCATTGGCGTGATCCTCGACCAGGCGATCGACGTGATGGTCGAGGGCGTAGATGGCCGCCGCGGCGAGGATGCCTGCCTGCCGCATGCCGCCGCCGAAAACTTTCCGATGGCGCAGGGCCTCGCGGATCAGGTCGCGGGGACCGGCCAGCGCCGATCCACGGGCGCGCCGAGGCCTTTGCTGAAGCAGACGTTCACCGTGTCGAAGTGCTGCGCCCACCGGGCCGGAGGAATACCCGTGGCCACCGCGGCATTCCAGAGCCGTGCCCCGTCGAGGTGCCTGCGAAGCCCTCGCCGCCGTGCCCAGCCGCAGAGCGTTTCCACGTTATCGTAGGGCTGTATCCGGCCTCCGCCGCGATTGTGCGTATTCTCCAGGCAGAGCAGCCGCGTCCGCGGAAAATGCGGATTGTCGTCCTCCGGCAGGGCCTCGAGTTGTTCCAGGCCCAGCACGCCGTTTTGCCCCTGGAGCGGTCGGGCGGCGACGCCGTTGACCTGCGGCGTAGCCGGCCTGTTCGTAATAATAGACGTGCGCCTGCGCCTCGCAGATCATGGCCTCGCCCGGGCGGCAATGGAGCCGCACGCCGATGAGGTTCGACATCGTGCCCGAGGGGACGAAGAGCGCGGCCTCTTTGCCGAGTAGTGCAGCCAGGCGGTTTTGAAGTTCGATCACCGTAGGGTCTTCACCCCACACGTCGTCGCCCACGGCGGCTGCGGCCATGGCGGCCCGCATTGCCGGAGTGGGACGGGTGACCGTGTCGCTGCGGAAGTCTTTGGGGGTTGGGGACATGGAAGTCGATCACTTAGGCAGAGTGTGAAAGAACAAATGACAGGAAGATGTACGACAGGAAGATAACAAGGGAAAACATGAAGCCATATTCTTTTCAAGAATCTTCTTTTCTTATCTTCCTGTCGTACATTTTCCTGTCAATAGTGTCGGCGGCGGATTGTGCCCCCTAGGTCCCTAAACCGATATAATGTCAGCGGAGGCCCACGTCAGAGATTTTTCCGTCAGATTTCCCTTTCCCCGGGTGATACGCATGGCAAGCAGTTTGGCCGATAACGAGAAGACGTTTATGGGCGTTTCGATTGGTCGGTATCTCATCCGCCGCTTGTGCGAATATGGGGTGCGCGACGTTTTCGGCATCCCGGGCGACTACGTGCTGGCCTTTTACGCCATGATGGAGGAAGGCCCTCTGCGGCTGATCGGCTGCACGCGCGAGGACTGTGCCGGCTTTGCCGCCGACGCCTACGCCCGCGTCAACGGCATCGGCGCGGTATGCGTGACCTATTGCGTAGGCGGGCTGAGCCTGTGCAATTCGATCGCCGGGGCTTACGCGGAGAAGTCGCCCGTAGTCGTAATCAGCGGCGCCCCGGGCCTGGGCGAGCGGCAGAACAACCCGCTCTTGCACCACAAGGTCAAGGATTTTCAGACCCAGGCCGAGGTTTTCCGGCGGCTGTGCGGGGCCGACGCCCAACTGAACGATCCCAATACGGCTTTTCGCCGCATCGACCGCGTGTTGGAACACGTCGCGCGTTACAAGCGGCCGGGCTATATCGAGTTGCCCCGCGACATGGTTGGAGTCGTGCCGGAGGGACCGTATACAACTTCGACCCGCCCGACCGCGAGCAACCCGGAGGCGCTGGCCGAGGCCGTGGCCGAAGCCGTCGGGCGGATCGCCGCCGCCCGCTGGCCGGTGATCATCGCCGACGTGGAAATCCATCGTTTCGGCCTTCAGGAGAAGCTGCTGGCTTTTGCCGAAGGGGCCGGCATTCCCATGGTCAGTACGATCCTGGGCAAGAGCGTGGTCAGCGAGCGACATCCGCTCTTCGCCGGGCTGTATGAAGGGGCGATGGGCCGCGAGGAGGTCACCCAGTTTGTCGAGTCGAGCGATTGCGTCATTCTTCTGGGGGCTTTTATGACCGACATCAATCTCGGCATCTATACGGCCCATCTCGATCCGGGCCGCTGCATCGATGCCACCAGCGAGCGGTTGCGGATCAGCCACCACCAGTATGACGGCGTGTTGCTTGCGGACTTTCTCGACGGATTGATCGCTGCCGGGCTCAAGGCGCCGCCACGGGCCCTGCCTGCCCAACCGAGCACGTACGACGAGGTCTTTCAGCTCCGGGCCGACGCGCCGCTGACGATCACCCGCTTGATCTCGCGGTTGAACCAGTCGTTGGACGAATCGATCGTAGTGATTGCCGACATCGGCGACGCCGTGTTCGCTTCCAGCGACCTGGTGATCCATCGGCAGACGGAGTTCTTGGCGCCGGCCTATTACGCCTCGATGGGGTTTGCCGTGCCGGCGGCGCTGGGCGTGATGGTGGCACGGCCCGATCTGCGGCCCATCGTGCTGGTGGGCGACGGCGCGTTCCAGATGACCGGGATGGAGCTGTCGAGCGCCGTTCGCTACGGTTTTCACCCCATCGTCATCGTGTTGGACAATCGCGGCTACGGCACGGAGCGTTGGCTGCACGCGGGCGATCACGCCTTTAACGAATTGCAGCCGTGGAACTACTACAAGCTGCCGGAACTGCTCGGCGGCGGCACGGGCTACAACGTGCGGAGCGAGGGCGAATTCGACCGGGCCTTGCGCCAGGCCTTGGCCGACCGATCGGGCTTCAGCCTGATTCACGTGCATCTTGATCCCAACGACGCCAGCCAGGCCATGGAGCGGCTTGCGAAACGGCTGAGCATGAAGGTGTGAAGGGTTGTCTAGTTTTTGTCGTCCACCTTCTTTGCCTTTTGCGCTTCAAGGCGCTTCTCCGAACGCTGGATGAGGGTCTTCAGATTGTCTGTGATTTTCCCCTTTTGGCGCGGTCTTGAGGGCCTTCCGCAGGCAATCCAGACTGGCTTGGTAATCCTTCCTGGCAAGGCAACAGTTGCTTTTCACGATTGTGGCCCGTTGGATCTGTTGCGGGTCGAGGTCAGGCAACGCAAGGGCCTTGTCGATGGCCGCTTCGGCCACGACGGGCCTGGAGGCGCCGAGTGCCTTTTGCGCATCGTCGACGTACATCCGGAATTCCTTGCGTATTAGCGTAGCCCTTCGCGGTGGAGGCTATTTCCACCAGTTGCGATCCTCACACACGGAACTATACTTGAATCGTGTTCCGTGTTTGACCGAATCTTTGCCAATCCCGCCTGAATCCCCATGGTGCGAAAGTCGCTTGACGCAAAATTGTCGCGGATCCTCAGCGATCCGACGTGCAACGATTTTATTTTGGCCGACGCCAAAGACGCCGACATGGCCTACGGAGTCGCCTCGCCCGGCCGCAGCCCGGAGCATCATGCCCAGGAGGGCCGCTTTCGCACGCTAGACGAATACCGCGAATTGATCCGCCAGAATGTGCGGCAGGGGTTGGTCGACATCATGCTCATGAGCGGCAGCACCAACGCCGTGCTCACCCTCCAGGAGCGGCTGTTCGACAACAGCCACGGTCACGCCGGCCATCCGGGCCAACGATACGACCGACATCTGGGTGGCCCAGGGCGGGGCCTACCTCCGCGAGCCGGCCCGGCCGTTTCGCTCGGCCTCGCTCGACCAGGCGATGTGCGGCAAGCCCGAATGCCGGCCGGAAGAGCGGCGGCAGGGGGCGGACCTGGGCCTGTATTCGATCACCCTCAACAACGACCTGGGCCTGGACCACCAGACCCTCACGGCCTACAAGGCCTTTCGCCAGGAAGCGGCGGCCAAGGATTTTCGCCACTTCCTCGAGGTCTTCGATCCCAACGCCCTGCAAAACCCGGTGCCCGACCTGGGCCGCTACATCAACGACATGATCGTGCGGACGCTTGCCGGCGCGGCGGGCAAGGAGCGGCCGCTGTTTCTCAAGATCGCTTATCACGGGCCGGCGGCAATGGAAGAACTGGTTTCCTACGACTCGCGGCTCGTGGTCGGCATCCTGGGCGGGGCCTCGGGAACGACGCTCGACGCCTTCCATCAGCTTTGGGAAGCGAAGAAACACGGTGCTCGCGTAGCCCTGTACGGCCGCATGATCAACAACGCCGAGCACCAGTTGACTTTCATCGAGCACCTTCGGGCTTTGGCCGACGGCCACCTACAGCCGGCCGAGGCCGTGCGCTCGTACCATGCGGCCCTGGCACGTCTAGGCATCCGTCCGTATCGCAAGCTGGAAGACGACTTGCAGTCGACGCTTCGCGGCTGCTGCCTACGGGGCGGCGAAGCCCACCTTGCCGGCGCCGGCGAACGTCGCGACAGCGGAGCAAGCCGGCCGGCACGAGGAACCGGATTTCACGAAGATGAGCCAAGCCGAGAAGGTGGCCTGGAATTTAGAGCGTTGGAAGCGGATCCTGGGGTAAAGTAGCAGGCACCGGGTACCCGCTCGCGGGTGGTGTGCCGTCCGCCGAAGTGCCCGCGTAATCGATTGGTAACGCTCACCGGTTATCACAGTTTGGCGGACGGCACAGGCGGACGGCACACGGAGTGTGGGCCGCTAAAAACTTCCGGGATTTGGATGGAATTTAATGGAATTCACTGTGCGGTTTTTGTGCCGTGTGCAATTTCCACGGCGCGGCGCGCAAACAAGAAAAGCGACTTCGAAAAATCCTCTGCGCCTAACCGTGCTCACTTTCGTAGATATAGATAGTGGGAGAGATATTGCCGCCACCAAGAACTTCTCCATGAGGAAAAAAAAACGAGAAGTAGGGTGCATGGAGAGGGCACGATTACGTGTCCCGTACCAGAAACGGTTGCGGATGCCGCGGGTACGAGAGCCGGGCCGTGTCCGGAAACGCAAGTACTTACGAGCAAAGCACTTGCGCGACTTGTTGCCGGACACTGTCCGGGAACGTTCCCGGACAAAGGACCGCAAAAACGCCGGGACCGTTGTCGTAAGTTGTTTACACAACATGACTTGCGATCGCAGCGCAGACGCGTTTCCAGGCTGTCCGTCCGCCAGCGTTGCCGGACAAACCCATGCACAGGAGGGGTTTTCGCGGACTTTCAGCGGCAAGGGGCGCTGCGTCCGCACGATCACCCGGCATGAATGCCGGGCCTATTAGCGGCTAAAGCCGGAAATGGGCGTAAACGCCCATCAGTCACATCTCTCCCGAACGAAAACGGGATACAAAACCAAGACACCGCAGTTCGACTTTTTAGCAGTCCACACTCCGTGTGCCGTCCGCTCTGCGGCGCCAGCCGCAGTTTCTTTTCAGAAACTGTTGGCTTCTGGCGGACGGCACACGGAGTGTGGGCCACTAAAAACAGGGCAAAAATTACAAAAAACTGGTCTTGGTTGTTAGGGCGATTTTTGTTCTTCTACGGTTTTTGTGAGCACAAAGGAGTTGTTCATGGAAGCCGTCAGGGAAGACAATGCATATTCGAGTCCAGCCTACAAGTTGCGTGAGTTCTTCGAGAAGAGCCGTGATCGGTGGAAGACCAAGGCCCTGGAAGCGCAAGCAGCACATCCGGCGACTGGAGAAGCGTGTTGCTGAATTGGAGGCCAGTCGCCGGAATTGGAAAGAGAAAGCGCAAGCCCAGGCCCAGCGTGGCAGCGCAGTCGTGAATGATGACCGCAAACAAAAAGAAACCTGAGCCTTCCCCTGCACCCGCGAGCACCGCGCCGGCGGCCATGAACGTGACGCCGGTGGCCGGGCATCAGTTCGGTGCTTCCCTGATATCGCTGTTCGCGGACTTGGTGTTGAAGGCCGCCACAAGTCAGCGTGCCGCAGCGGGCGTGCTGCAACTGGTGGCGCCGTACATTCCTTGCTTGCCGCGGGTGCCTTGCGCCAATTCGGGCCGCATGTGGCTGATGCGGCTGGGACTTTACGAACTGCTGCGGAAAAAAGAGGCGGCCAAGGACTGGGTGTGGATCATGGATCACACGGTACAGTTGGGACCGCACAAGTGCCTGGTGATCGTCGGCGTTCGGCTTTCGACGTGGCGTCAGAAAGAAGCGCCGTTGGAACACGAAGATTTGTCGCTGCTGAGACTGGTTCCCATGGAGCAGTCCACCGCGGCCGCGGTGGCGGAGCAACTGCAAGCGACGCGTCAGGAGATGGGCGTCGTGCCCGTGGCGGTTCTCAGCGATGAAGGTGCGGAGTTGAAAAGCGGCATGGCGTTGTTCCGCGAACAATCGGCCGCGGCGCGCCGTGTGCCGCACGCCTTCGACATCAAGCACAAAGTGGCGATATTTCTCAAGAGGGAACTCCACGACGACGCTACGTGGCAATCCTTCGTCACCCGCACCAACCGCACGAAGTTGCAGACCACGCTGACGGATCTGGCGTTTCTGGTTCCGCCCAGCTTGCGGACCAAGGCACGTTATATGAACTTGGACACGCTGGTCGATTGGGGATGTCGCGCGTTGGCCTATCTGGACGACCCGCACGACATTCTCGCGCGGACGATAGACCGCAAAAAACTGCAACAGAAACTGGGGTGGCTCTGCGAGTACCGCTCGGCTTTGGCCGCTTGGGCGGAACTGCTGGCCATCGCCGAGCAAGCGATAGGCTATGTCCGCAGGAAAGGGTATCATCGTCACGCCGCGAAGGAATTGAAAACGCGATTGCTCCCCCTGACGCGAACGCCGGGCGGTCGCCGCCTGCGAGCAGCGATTGTGGAGTTTCTCGAGGAACAAGCCAAGGGCCTCAAAAAAGGACAGCATTTGTTGGGTAGCAGCGAGGTTTTGGAGTCGCTCTTGGGCAAGTACAAGCGTATTCAAGGAACACACAGCAAGGGAGGCATGACGGGATCGCTGCTGAACATCGGAGCTGCGGTTCTGCGGAAAACTTCGGCCACAATACAAAATGCACTGGCATCGGTTCCTGTTGCCGCCGTGGGAAAGTGGATCCGCGAAAACCTCGGCTTAACGATCCCCGCCCAACAGGCGCTCGCCTTCCAATGGAACAAAAACAGTCCGAAAACCCAAACATTCACTACACCAAGTTTTTAGCGGCCCACACGGAGTGTGCCTGCTACTTTACTTCTTTCCCCCGCGTTTCTTGCGGCGGATGGCCTCGCGCTCGGCATTGCTGGGACGCTCGATTTTCGGCGAAGGGCGGCTCGGCACGCCATCGTCGCCAGAATCGCCACCTGCCGGCGCCAGTTTGGGCAGGAACCGCCGCTCGGCCAGTCCCCAGAACGTCGAGGCAATGAAATAGATGCACAGCCCGGCGGCAACCTTGTAGAACATCAGGGCCATGAGCATCATGACGTACTTCATGATCTTCTGCTGCTGGGCCGCCTGTTCATCGGCCGGCGGCGGCATCATCACCTTTTGCTGAATCAGGAACAGGGCTATCGTGATGATCGGGAAGAGGTTCAAATACGGGCCCAAACCGCACATTCCTCCGAGCAAGGGGAACCAGGGGAAGCCTAGCCCGTTGTTGACCGCGTCGGGCATGAACCCGCTCCAGTCCCAAAGCATGTCCGGCGCCGCCAGATTGGAACACCAACGGATGGCGGGCCAAAACAAAGGGGCGTCGCGCAACTCGACGTTGACCGACAGGGCGCGATACAGGCCCAGGAAGATCGGCATCTGAATGAACAACGGCAAGCAACCGCTCAAGGGATTATAATTGTGCTTTGCCCAAAGCTCCTGCTGGGCCTTGCGGGCCCCCTCGGGATCCTTCTTGAACTTCTGCTGGATGGCCTTGATCTCCGGCTGGAGCTTCTGCATGATCTGGGCGCTGTGCGCCTGTTTGCGGCTCATGGGGAACATGGCCAAACGAACGACGATCGTGAGCATGATGATCGCCAGCCCGTAGTTTTGTACGATCCAATAGAATTTATCCAGGATCCAGGTCATGGGCACGGCAACCCAGTGGAAGATCGGCCAACCGTAGTACACCAGACTCTGCATTTCGTACTTTGCCAAGAGCGTGGGCCGCTTCGGGCCGGCAAACAGTTCGTAGCTTTGCGGAGCCGAAGACTCGCCCGGCCCGATTTTCTCCGTCTTGCCGATCAGGCGGAAGGTCGTATTGGTGAGCGTCCTTCGCTGGATATCGATCTGACCCACGCGCAAGGCCACGGCGCGATCGATCGCCGGGGCTGTCGAATTTGCATCGGGCAATAAGGCGGCGGAGAAATATTGGGCATCCACGCCAAAGAAGAGAGGAAGATGGTCGTCGGCAAACTGCGAACTCTCCACCATGTTCTTGCGGAATTTCTCCGGTTTGTCCGAGAGTTCCGAACAGGCCACCATCTCGAAATCGCGGTGATTCAGTTGGTAGACGAGGTCGCGGAGGCCCATGCCCGTCTTCTGCACCTTCGTGGCGTACCAGGCTCCTTCGACAGGCAATCCGTTGGGTCCGTCCAGGCGGTAGGCCACGTCGTGTGGCTTCTTATCGAGATTTGTGACTTGGAGGGTCAGCAGCAGGTGGTAGGCCCTGGCATCGACGTCGAGCACCGCGTCTCCGTCGGCCTTCACCAGGCGGTACGTCTTCGTGAGCTTGAGTTGATACTTGGGCACGAGGCAACTGAAAGCGACCTTGGTGATCGGGCCGCCCGGCTGGTCGCTCGCCTGACTATCGATCTTCCAGTTTACGCGGCGGAGTTCGACATCCTTCAACTGCTGCGTCAACTCCTCCTCCATCTTGGCATCGGAATCTTCATCGGTGCGAAGCTTCTCGCCGTCCACCTGCTGGAGCGTGGTCAGCAGCGAAGGCGGGCAATTATCGTCCCATGAGATCGCGTCGGTGAGTCCGTTGGGAATCCACATCGTGGTCGGCTTCTTCCGCTCGGGGCGAATGACTTCCAAGGGACGACGAATCAACTTGACTTCGATGTTGGGAAGGCGGACGTTTCCGCGATCGATCACCAGCTCGACGGACTTGCCCGGCTTGGTCTTGCGGAGAGCCGATTCCAGGTCTGCCGGGCCTTTGATCTCGATCGTCTGCACTTGGTACAGCAGTTTGCAGATGCGATCGCCGGGTCTCACGTCGCCCGTCGCCGCGGGGGTGCCTGCCCCGACCACTTGCACCAGGCAGCCCGGCCCCTTGTTCGAGTTGTCGATCACCAGGTGGCCAAGGTAACCGCTGCGGTCTTCCAGGTCGCGATAACGCTCGCTGCTCAGTTCGAGGCGGGCCAGCGATGCGCCCTCACTGTCGAGCGTGACGAGCAAGCGGTAAGGATTTGTCGAATCGGGTGCGACCGACCCCAGCGTAACCCAGCGTCGTGGCTCCTCGACCTTCGCCCCCGGTGGCGCCATGACTTGGTTGGGCTGGGCCTTATCAGGCTTGGCGACTGGTTTTACATTGTCAACGGCCTCGGGCTTGGTTTTCTCCCCCTTGCCGGAATCCTTGACCTGACCGCCGGGCTTGTCCTTCTCCTTCTCCGGCTTTTTCTCGCCAACGTCCTGCTTTCCTGGGGCGGCCTTTTCCTTCTTCGCCTCTTCGGCGACGGGCGCGTTGGCGTTGGGTGGCGGCGGAAAGAACTTCCGCATCATCATCGGATAGACCACCAGGGCCAAAACGATGATGACGACGAGCATCAATATGTCGCGTAAAGGGGGCGACGCGGAGCGCTGTTGCATGCGAACTAAACCTATCTTTGCCTATCGCCCGTCCCGCAGCCGATCACCGAGGAAATTGTCCAGGTCGGGAATGTCGTAGATCTTGGCGATGGTCTTCTCGAAGGGGTATTCAACCCGGCGGAAACGAACGACGTTGTCTTCCAGCACTGCGTAGCAGGACTTGGGATTTCCGTCGCGGGGCTGGCCTACGGAGCCCACGTTGATCATGGCCTTTTCTTCCCCCAGGCGGAATTCGTGATTGATTTCGTCGGGGCTGAGAAACTGAAATTGGTCCGTAAAGACCCCCGGCACGTGCGTGTGGCCTTGGAACGAGTACCGGGGGATCAGGGCAAATATTTTCTCCAGTTTCCGGCGGTTATAAATGTCCTCCGGGAAGACGTATTCGTTCAACGGGTTTCGGGCCGAACCGTGGACGAAGAGGAATTTGTCTTCCTGGTGAGTGCGGGGCAGTTCGCCGAGAAAATCCCAACGCCGTTGGCGGTCGGCCGCCGAGCCGCCGTCTTCCAGTTGCATGCGGGTCCAGAAGATGGCCCGTTCGGCGCCGGAGTTGAATCCTTCCGGATCGAAGAGCGCCCCTTGGTCGTGATTGCCCAGCAGGCAGACTTTGCACTGCATGATCAGGTCAATGCACTCGCGGGGGTTGGGGCCGTAGCCCACTAGGTCGCCAAGGCAGTAGACCTCGGAAATTCCCTGGCTGCGGATGTCGGCATACACGGCCTCGAGCGCTTCGAGGTTGCTGTGGATATCGCTGATTAGGGCACGTTTCACGCTGGATTACCTTCGGGTGCGCTCTGCCGGTCCTGTCTGCGGCAGTGGACTGGGCGTTTGCCCACTTTCTCTAAAATACACGGTAGAGGTAGGTGCAAGCCGACCCCACAACTGTCCAAGTTCCGCAACTAAAGCCGGAAAAGCCTTCGGGTGGAATGCTACCCGTGAGAACGGAAAGACACTATATTGTTGCACAATGGCACGGTCAAGTCGAGCCCCCCAGAAATCGTCATGTTTTGCATTCTTGCCCTGGAAACCAGCGAGCTAACCGGCAGCGTGGCCGCGGCGGCCGATGGTAAACTATTGGCAGAATTGCAGTTAGATTCGCAGCAGCGGAGCGCGAAGTCGCTTGCGCCGGCGATCCGGTCGCTTCTGGACCAGGTTGGATGGCAGCCGCGCCAAATTCACTTGTTGGCAGTGACCGTAGGCCCGGGATCGTTTACCGGACTACGTGTAGGAGTGGTAACGGCAAAGATGTTTGCCTATGCCGCCGGGGCCGAGGTCTTGGGAATCAGCACCCTGGAGGCCATCGCCGCCGCCGCGCCCGATCGGATCCCGGCAGTCTCGGTGGCCGTCGACGCCCAGCGGGGCGACGTTGTTGCGCAGCGGTTTCGCCGGAAATCCGCCGGCTGGCTGGAGCCCGAGAACGAGCTGGCCCTCGTGCCCATGGAGCAATGGCTTGCCACGCTGCCGCCCGGTTTCGCCGTTTCCGGCCCGGTTCTGAAGAAGTGGACCAATCCGCTGCCAGCGGGGGTTGCGATGCTTGATCGAGCGTTTTGGCGGCCGATGGCCGGCAACGTGGCCCGACTGGCCTATCGCGATTATCAGGCCGGCCGGCGCGACGATCTCTGGAATCTGTTGCCCGTTTACTCGCGCCCCAGTGCGGCGGAAGAAAAGTGGCGAAAAAGTTGATTTGCCTTCCCGCGAGCGCGGGCCTCGGCGCAACGTTTTTCTTTCGATTCCTGGAATCTCAATTTCCCGTGCATAGAATGGTAATAGGGCCAGGGGCTACGCATCGGGCTGACCCGTCATGCCGGGCAATTTTCGAAAGGCACATTTATGAATACCCAGGAGATGGTTAGTCGTTGTTCGCTGGCGGCTGAGGCTTTCAACCGCCACGAGCACCGCAGCGACGGATTGCAGGTTATCGAGGGCCTATGTGGCGGATTGACACTGATTCGCGATGCCGTGTACGCCCGCGTTCACTCCGACGTGGAACGCCGCGTGGGAATGGACTCGATGATCTTTCCCCTTTCCGAAGAAAAGTCCGAGCGGACCACCAAGCTGGAAATCGAGATCTATCAGCTCGTCGTCGCGGCCGGCGCGGTGCAAGACCGGGGGTATGTCGCCGATGGCAACTGGTTCCGCGATTGGCTCGCCCAGCTTCGAATGGGCAATGTGGACGGCAACAGCCGTGCCGCACGTCGCATCGCCTATTATGTCAGCAAGCGGGCCAACGACCAGCGGCTGGCCTTCGGCAACATCCTGGCCACGGCCCAGCCCGAGGCCAGCCGGGCGCCGTTGATCCTGCTGCGACTGGTCCCGGCGGCCGTGCAGATCGCCACGGCTTTGGCCTTTGGCAAGACGGCCGATGCCCAGCAGTGGCGGCACGAGCAGACCGAGATCCTGCCTTCGATTTCGGATTGCTATCGCTGTCATGGCAAGCTCCTGGAAAACGGCGAACAGTGTACGATGTGCGGCAACCCGCTCTGGACCTACGACTGGCTGACGAACACGGACGGATGAAGCAACGACTGGCTCTACTCGCGGGCCGGGTTGGATGCAGCCTTTACGGCACTTCGGCCTGCGGGCGTGCTGGCCGTATGGTCGGCTGGTCCCAATCGGATCGTTGCGCGGCGTCTGCGCGAAACCGGCTTCGGCTTGCAACAGGTCCACGTGCGGTTGCGCGGTCCCCACAAGGGAACACGGCAGATAATTTGGCTTGCCCAGCGCAGTCCGTGACCGCTGTCTGAGGGTTAATCCACATTTCTCACCAGATTGTGGGGTGCGTGAAGCGAACCGCCGGGAAAATGGTGGGTTGCGCACAGCTTCAAACCCTCGGAAACGCCCTCCACTGTTCTAGAGCGGTTCGCGCAACGCACCATTAGAGCAGAGTTTCCTTGCTCCACCCATCCTACGGCTAAGCGCGGTCTAAGGCGTAACCCTGTTCCGGAGCGCGACCCCTTGCCCGATTCTTGCTGGCACGTATAGGATTCTACGAACGCGTTGCGTGCGACACGTTCCAACTTCCAATCCACATGTGGGAAATGGGCATGTCCAATGCTGCTTCCGATACCGCTGTCCTGACCAAGGAATCCGAGCCGGCCGTCGTCCCTAGGCCACCGCAATCACGCCCGGCTAGGGCGCGCTTGCCGTCGCGCCGGACCCTGCTGGTTGGCGGCGCCGTTCCGGCCCTGTCCATCGGCCTGTGGATGGTTATCCCATGGCTCGATCGGGCGTTGAGCACTGTTTCAACCGACGACGCCTACGTGAGCGATTATGTGACGTTTGTGGCGCCGCGGGTTTCCGGGCAGGTCGTGCGGGTGCTCGTCGAGGACAACAATCGCGTTCACAAGGGCGACGTCCTTGTCGAACTCGATCCGATTCCGTACCAGGTGCAGGTCGATATCGCGGAGGCAGCCGTTGTCGCGGCCAAGGCCGATCTCGTGGCCACGACGGCCGCCACGCGGGGCGCCGTGGGAAAGGCTCGGAGCCTGCGTTTCAACCTGCAACATGCCATCGAACAGGTTGATAATCAGATCGCTCTGCTACGGGCCAACGTGGCGACGCTCGAATCGCAAAAGGCCACGCTCACACTCGCGCAAGCGAACTTCGAGAGGGACGCAAAGCTCGTCGTCACGCACGCAGTCTCGCAAGAGGAATATGATCAGGCGCGTTCGGCACTGGGGGTTGCCAAGGCCCAGGTCAAGCAGGCGTTGGAGGGCGTTTACCAGACGCGGGTTTCGCTCGGGCTGCCGGCCGTTCCGCCCGACGGCAAGGACTTGACCGACGTGCCCGCGAATCTTGACGAGACCTTTTCCAGCGTTCGCCAGGCGCAGTCGCAGTTGATCGAGTCGGCCGCCGTGTTGGGCGTTGTCCCGACTTCGTACGACCTCACGCCGAAGAAGATGATCGCCGAATTCATGCATCGCGATCCGCAAGAGAACATCGATCGCATCTATGCCAAGATTGTCCCCGACGCGCCCGCCGTCAAGCAGGCCGAAGCCAAGCTCCTCCAGGCCCAGCGCAACCTCGACCAGGCCAGGCTCAATCTCAGCTATTGCCGCGTCTTTGCGGAAATCGACGGCGTCGTCAGCCGCCGCAACGTCAATCCGGGCAACAACGTTCAGGCGGGCCAACAGGTGATGGCCCTGCAGTCGGTCCGGGACCTATGGATCGACGCCAACTTCAAGGAGACGCAACTTGCCGAACTTCGCATCGGGCAGCACGTCGATCTGTACGCCGACATGTACGGCGGGCGGAAGAAGTTCCAGGGCCACATCTCCGGATTCACGATGGGCACCGGCTCGACCATCGCGATCTTGCCGCCGGAGAATGCGACGGGAAACTTCGTCAAAGTGGTGCAGCGGCTTCCCGTGCGGATCGAATTGGACAACTACGATCCGGACAAGGACCCCTTGTTCATCGGCCTTTCCGTAACGCCTTACGTCTATTTCAAGAAGGAGCCGACGGGACCGCATGCCGGTGATATCCTTCAGCCTTATTTGGCGCAGTTGCCCGCTCGCCAAGAACCGGCAAGTCCGCCGGAGTTGAAGCCATGAGCGCGGTCGCCCTGCCGCTTCCGCTGGCCCGCAAGGCCGTCAACCCGTGGTTGGTCGCGGTGGTAGTCGTCATACCGACCTTCATGGAGGTGCTCGATACGACGGTGGCGAACGTCTCGTTGCGCTACATCGCCGGGGGCTTGTCGGCCGCGGTTATCGATAGCCGAGTGGGTGATCACGAGCTATCTGGCCGCCAATGCGATCGTCGTGCCGATGTCCGGCTGGCTCGCCGTCCGCCTCGGCCGCCGCAACTACTTCCTGCTCTCGATCGCCGTGTTCACGATCAGCTCGGGCCTCTGCGGCATGGCCACCAGTCTCTGGCAGATCATTCTCTTCCGCGCCATGCAGGGTCTGGCGGGCGGCGGGCTGCAACCGTCCAGCCAGGGCATCTTGTTGGACTCCTTTCCCCAGGAGAAACAGGGGGCCGCCATGACGCTCTTCGGCGTCGCGGCCTTGTTGGCGCCCGTCGTCGGTCCAACGCTGGGCGGCTGGATCACGGTCCAATACGAGTGGCGATGGATCTTTTACATCAACGTGCCGGTGGGACTGCTTGCCCTGTTGGCTTGTTATGCGATTGTCGAAGACCCCGCCTATCTCAAGGCCGAAACGGCCGCGGCCGGCAAGAAGAAGGTCCGCTTCGACACGATCGGCCTGAGCCTGTTGGTCATCGCGATGGCTTCCTGGGAAATCGTGCTCAGCAAGGGGCAAGAGTGGGACTGGTCCGGCGATCCTTTTTGGCGCGTTCAGACGTTGGCCCTGCTCTTCGTTTTCGGCCTGGGCGGGCTGATCGTCTGGGAGACGCGCCAGAAGAACCCGATCGTCAACTTCCGCCCTTTGCTGGAACGGAATTTCGCGCTTTCGAGCATTCTCATTTTTTCGGCCTACGCCGTCTTGTACGGCGCGTCCACATCGCTGCCCGCCTTGCAGCAAGAGCTTTTCGGCTACGACGCGCTGGTCTCGGGCCTGGTGATGTCGCCCGCCGGCATTTCCGCGATCGTGGCCTTGCCGATCGTCGGATTTCTCCTCGGCCGCCGCTTGGACGGTCGCTGGCTGATCGCCAGCGGCCTCCTCATTGTTGCCGTGGCAAATTTCTGGATGTCGCAGATGAATTTATTGATCAGTCCCTGGCAGGTAGTATGGCCGCGGGTGGTGCTGATCCTGGGCCTATCGCTGCTCTTTGCGCCGCTGAATGTGGCGGCATTCATGCATCTCCCCCGCGAGCTCCGTGGCGCCGCGGTGGGGCTTTTCGCCCTGCTGCGCAACGAGGGGGGCAGCGTCGGCACGTCCTGCGCCCAGACGTTCGAGGAGCGCCGCCAGCAATTTCATGATCTGCGGCTGAACGAGTGGATCACGCATTTTCATGAGCCCGTAAATCTGTATGCGAAGCAGTTGCGGGAACTTTTCTTCCAAAGCACGGGCGACGCGAATCTATCGCAGCAGATGGCACTGCAAAAGTTGGCCAACGACCGCGAGCAACAGGCGGCATCGTTGTCCTACTTCGACTGTTTTTTGGCATTCGCCGTAGTGGCCCTGTGCCTATCCTTGCTGGTGCCCTTCATGAAGCGCTCGGTCGCCGAGAAGGGCGCGAGAGTCTCGGCGGAATGAGAAGGCGTTGGGTGGCATGCCTTCACGCGGCCGTTTGAGACTTGGCGCAGGCGGGAAAAGCCCAACCGGCCGCGGGTAGGCATGTTGGCTGCGGGGCTGGCATGTCTCACGTCGCGCGCCTGGACCAACATGCCCGGGCACCATGTACTTACCACCAACGGCGTCTAACTCAGACCTGCATGGCGAGTTCGCCGGCAAATTCCTCGGCTGCCTCAGAGGCTTGGGCGATGGCCTTGCGCGTGGCGGCCTCGACCTGCTCGGGCCCTTGCATCGTGCCTTGGATGGTAACGGTCCGAATGTCCGTGAAACCGATGAATCCGAAAATGCTGCGCAGGTAAGTCTCCTGGAAATCGAAGGTCTCACGCGGGTCGCCCGTTGGATAGGCGCCGCCGCGGGCCAGAATAAGCATCAAGGGCTTGCCCGAAACGAGCCCCGTGTAGCCTTTCCCGGGGGAAAAGGCAACAGTCAACGACGGCTGGACGATCACGTCGATGTACTGCTTCAAGCGATAAGGGACACCGAAATTCCACATCGGGCTGGAAAGCACGTATTTGTCGAACCCCTTGAAGTGGTTGATAGTCTTGACGACGGGCTGCCAGGCGGCCTCGGCCTCGTCACGAGGTGTCTGACCGGCGATCACGGCGTATTTGGCCTTGGCCTGCGGCGCGTAAAACGATGGGATGTCGGCCTGGAACAGGTCCAAGACCTCGATGCTGTCCTCCGGCCGTGCTTGCCGGTACGAATCAAGGAATGCCTTGGCCACTCGCGTGGAGTACGACTCGACCCGGGGACTGGCCAGAATGTGCAGCAGTTTTGCCATGGTAGTCTCCTTTCTGAAGAGTTGCTGGAATTATAGGCATGCAAGTCAAGTGGGTTGCGTCATTCAGCCGCTGATCGACAGCAATCGATGTACGCACGTGACCGCCATCGAGCCGTCGCCAACGGCGAAGCCCACGCGCTTGGTGGACCCCGAGCGGATATCTCCGGCGGCAAGTATGCCTGGCGCGGTCGTCTCCAGCGGGCAAGGGTCGCGATCGTGGCGGGGCCATAATCCGGAACGGACGACATCGGTGCCGGTCAACAGATAACCGTTGGCATCGCGGGCAATGTCCGCTGGCAGCCACTCGGCCGACGGCTCGGCGCCGATGAAAACGAAGACGGCCGAACAAGGCACGGCACGCTGGGCTTGAGTGACGTTATTCCTCAGGGTAATCGCTTCCACGTGGCGATTTCCCTGAATCGCTGCGATCTCGGTCTGTTCGTGGACGAGCACGTTGGCGGTTGCCCGAACGCGCTGCGACAAGTATTCCGACATGCCGGGACCCAGCGTGCGGCGGATCAGCAAGTGTACCTTGCGCGCCGGACAGCACTCCGCCAGAAACATGACGGCCTGTCCGGCCGAGTTGCCGCCGCCGACAACGGCGACATCGGCGCGGTCGTAGAGGTCGGCTTCCACCGTCGTGCAGGCGTAATAGATGCCGGCGCCGGCAAAGCGGTCCGCGCCGACGGCGTCCAGCCGTCGCCAACGAACGCCCAGGGCGAGAAGAAGGACCCGGCAGCGAATCGCCGCGCCGCAATCCAGTTGCAGCGTGTGCAACTCGTCGACGGACCGTGCGGGAAGCACCTTGTTGACCGCGACTGGGGCGACAAGCCGGGCGCCGAACTTGAGCATTTGCAAGACGCCGCGCGTGGCCAAGTCCGCGCCGCTCAATCCGGCCGGGAAACCGATGAAGTTCTCGATCCGCGACGATCCCCCGGCCTGACCGCCCGGTCCGAGCCTGTCGAGCATCAAGGTGGAAATGCCTTCCGACGAGGCGTACACGGCGGCCGCGATGCCCGCCGGACCGGCCCCGACAATCGCCAGATCGACCTCTTGCGACGGACAGTGTTTCCAGATGCCGGCCTCGCTGGCCAGCTCTTGCAGCGAAGGATTCACGAGGACCCGCCCGTTGCCGCATTCAATCACCGGCGTCCTTCCCGGCGAGCCCAGTGCCCTGAGCGCGCGTTCGGCCGTCTTCGGTTTCCGTGTCGAACCAGGTAAAGGGAACGAAGTTCTTGTAAAGAAACTCGCGGACCGTGTTCGTATCGCGGCAGCGTCCCGGACCGACGACGCGCAGGCCCAGCGTGCCCGACTGCGACAAAAGCTCTCGCCGCCGCGTGAAGGCGGTGATCAGCTTTTCGCCGAAACTGGGCACGCGATTCAGCAAGGCCCTGAGTTGGCCGCCGGGAATGCAGAGCAGACGGGTTTTGCCCCGCGCCACGCCGCTCACGATCACCGGACGACCGGTGAGCAGGTCGATGTCTCCGGAGAACTGCCCGGGATCGTGTACGACGATGACCCGCTGGCCGTCCGTCGGATTGCGGATTTCAAGCTGGCCGCATTCGACAATGTACAGATCGATATCTGCTTGACCGGCCCGAAAGACGGTCTCGCCGTCAGCGTAGTCGCGAACCGTCGCCAGCGGCCTGACGAGCGCGACCTCGCCGCTGGTCAATCGAGGAAATGCCGCTTCTTCAATCTGGGCCATGGTTGACGCTCCGCTTCTGCACTGCCAATTATTCCCCAAGAACAACTTGCACCAAAGGGATTATATCCGGCAAGGCAACGGAAAAATAATCGGAAAAATAGTCGGCCTGGCCAGGCGATGCGGCGGCGGCCCTTGCCTTACGGCAATTCGCGCTTAGGATTCCCTATTGACCTTGACATCGAGTGTGCGGATGAGCGCCTTCGTTGCGGGAATGACGTTGGGCGCCACGCTCAGCGCGCGAAATCCCATTTTCAGCAAGCGCGGCACGTAGGCCTCTCGCCCCGCCAACTCCCCGCAGAGCGTGAGGGGCCGATCGGCGGCCTCGCTCACGACGATGCCCAACAGTCGCATCACCGACTCGTGGCCATCCAGATAGTAATCGTTGACCGAGGCGTCGTCGCGGGCAGCGGCCAAGGTGTATTGGGTGAGATCGTTCGTGCCGATACAGAAAAAGTCGATGTGCTTCGCCAGCGCGGGAATCGCCAGCGCTGCGGCCGGAGTCTCGACCATTGCGCCGAACGCGGGCGGACTGGCGACCTTGCGCTCTGCGCATAGTGCATCGAAGGTCTCCCGCATTCGGTGAATATCGTCTTCCAGCGTGACCATCGGAATCAGCACGCGCAGCGAATGCGTCTGGGAAAGTGTCAAGATGGCTCCCAGTTGAGTTCTGACCAGCGGCAAGTAGTTCAGGAGCAATCGCACGCCGCGGCGCCCCAACCCAGGGTTGGAAGTGGGAGGCAAGACCAAGTAAGGCAACGGCTTGTCGCCGCCGACGTTCGAGCAGGCGAACGGTCACCGGCCGCGTGCCCAGCGGTGTGATCAGGCTTTCGAGTTCGCGGCACAATTCGTCCTCGGTCGGCGGCATCGGCCGCGCGAAGTAGAGTTGCTCGATCCGCAACAGCCCGACGCCGTCGGCGCCGTTGTCGAGGGCGAGTTGCGCGTCATTGCCGATGCCGATATTGGCTTCCACGCTGACCAAGTGGCCGTCGAGCGTCCGCGCCGGGTTGCGGCAGGCCGCCTTGCAGCGCACGAGGGTCGCCCGCCACTTTTCCAGCCGCTCCTGGAAGTCGGTTCTTGTCGCGCTGGTCGGGGCGATCACCAGCGTGCCGCGAAAGCCGTCCAGCAACAGTTCCGTGCCGCTTTTGACGAGCGCGGTGATTCCCGGAATCTCCGTGATCGTGGGAATTCCTTTTTCACGCGCCAGAAGTGCCGCGTGCGAGCCTTGTCCCAGCGCTTCGACGACCACCGCCGCTACGTGCGACTTGGGTAGCAAGACGACATCAGACGGCAGAAGCCGCTCGACGACCAGGATGCTCTGCGCCGGAATGGCCTTGAGGCCCGCGTCCTGCGCCGCGCAGTCGCCGGATGATGTTGCGGCCCAAATCCAGCACGTCATCGGCGCGCTGGCGGAGGGTTGGGTTCTCGAGCGTTGCGAACTTGCGGTACCAGCGTTGCAATACGCGGCGAACGACCGCGTCAGCGGTCGTCGGCGAAGCCCTCAGTTCGCGTTCGAATTCGCCCGAGGCGAACAACTCTCGCAACATCTCGCCATGCGCCCGAAAGATCCCGGCGAGCGTGGAATCGAATTCGGCTTCGATGCGCTGCGCGTAGCGATCGAGTTCCGCCAGCACCTCCTCGACGCAATGCGCGAGACGAGCCAATTCGCCGTCCACATCGTCTTCAGCGATCGCTGCCGGCGGGCCGCTCCCCTGCAGCACATCAGCGACGACCCAGGCCTGCCCCATGCCCAAACCCGGCGAGACGCTCCGCCCGGAAAGCCTCACCTCCGATTCGGCAGGGCCTATTATCGTCGCTGGCAGCGTTTCCATGCGGCTAGTCTTCGTCGGCAGCTTGCCCGTTGGCATTTACCAGCGGCGCATCGACCAAATGCTCGGCGACGAACCAGACCTGGGCCTCGTTCGTGCGAATCACGTTGCTAACCAGCAGGTCGTTCGTGCCGTCGTCGCCTTCCTCGGCCGCAATCCGGGCCATTTTGCGGGCTTCGACCAGCAGGAGCTCATGGGCTTCGAGCAGTCGCGAGATCTGCACGGGCACCTCCTCGCGGCCCTTGGGGGGCCTGGGAATCTGGGTCGCCTCGGCCACGTCAGCGGCCATCGCCACGCTCACGCCGCCCAGCATCATGATCCGCTCGGCGATCTGGTCCACCAACTCACTCTGTTCGCCGAAATGCTTGTCGAACAAAAGGTGAAGCTGGTAGAACGTGGGACCGGACACCTGCCAGTGGTGCTTCTTGTAGAGATCGCGGAGCGTGATGGTGTCCGCGAGAATCTGATTCAGATTGTCGACGCTCTCCCGACGCGTCCTTTCGCCCAAGCCGTTTGGCATGGCGACCACCGTTCCATAGGACTGGATCTCATCGGCATGTTGACCCGTCCGCGGCACTGCGTTACGACGGTTCTTCGTTGGCAAAGAAGCTTGCATTTTTCGACTCCATGAAAAAAGGGTGAATTGGGCCGCGGGTTGCGGTGCGATCCCAAAGTACAGCCCCGGCCCGTATCTTTTTCAAATATCGGCGGCTCCGCTTTCCGAAGCCGGCCGCCGAACTGCCGTCTACAACAGGAATCTTTCGTGCGGCAAAACAAGAAGTCAAGCAACTCAATCGAAATGGTCGTCGCCGCTGCCCGCCGCCGGCAGGCCGCCGAGGCCGGGCGAGCGCGGCGTCCAGGGACTGGTTTGCCAGTTGTCCACCGGCGGCTTTTCCGGCTGGAAAGGCGGCATCGCGAAGAGGAAGTATGCCGCCAGGGCGTTGACAAACGGCTCGTACAAGGCGCGCAACTCCGCAAGCGCGGTCGCCACTGCCGGCCCGTCGCGCATCTTCACCCCCGCTCCACAGAGCGACTTCCGCAGCCGTGCGAGGTCCGCCTCGGGCAGCCGGTCCGGCTGCGGCGGTAGCGGCGGCGTTTGGAAAACCAGTGCCAGGTCCACCGCCGCGTGCCGCGCCATCGCGAAGGTCAGCCGGGCCTGATAGCCGTCGGGCCCCTCCACGCCTGCCAGCAGCAGGGCGGATGTGTCGAGGATGGCCGTGAGCGAGCCGACCCATGACTGGTTTTCGTGCTGCGAGCGGTAGTAGCTCAGTACCGGAAATGATATGTGGCTCTCGAGCAAATCCGCCGCCCAGCGCCTCCCACTCGACCAGGAAAGGGCCGGCGCCGGACGGGCTGCGGCCAGCGGCCAGGCGTCGAAGTAGCTCGGCGGCGCTGGGCGGGGACCCCGCCCGAGCATCGAGCAGCGCGATGGTGATCTCGATCCGCGAAAATGCCTGATAGAGTACCGGCAGGTAGCTGACGATGACGGCCAGGAAGACGAAGCCGACGCCGGACTCGGCCACGCTCAGCGCACGTCCCGCAGCACCGATGGGCACCATATCCCCGTAGCCGAGCGTGAAGAACGTGGTGCCGCTGAAGTACAGGTAATCGCCGAAGCCCGCGTCCGCCACCGACAATGCAGTGCCCAGCGACCAGTGCAGCAGGGCGAAACCGGAAATGAGTCCCGCAGCCCATAATACGACCAGGACGAAGAGGGACAACGGCCCGAAGGCGCGTCAGGAATCCCGTCCGCCACCGGCCGGTCGGAAGGCACCGTGCCGCCGTGCGCCTACCATCCAGGATGTGCGATAAAACACTCGGGCTAGCCGAAAGCCATGCCGCACGCGTCGCGGCAGGAGCACGACCTCGAAGGCGTCAATCAGCACGACGGCCATCAATACCGCGGCAACAACGACCCCGATCCATCTCATGGCAAGTTCCTCCGTTTCCTCTGTCAGGCTCCGTTCGCAAGGCCAAGTACGCGCAGCAGGTGGAATCTGGCAAGATACTCCTGGCCACATGGCGAAATCGAAAAGCTTCCAGTACTCTCGGTGATTATATCCGTCAAGACAACGGAAGAAGGACCGGCCGGGCCCGGCCAGGCGGCGGCGCCTTGCCCAATGGCGATTCGCGCGTAGGATTCCTTCAAGGCACGAAATTGAAAAGGAGCACTGCATGCGGCGTGCGAAGGGAAAGAAAACGTCATTGTTGAAAATCGTCCAGTCCGGCGCGGTACCGCCGGACGATCGCACCGGTTGCGAAAACCAACCGGGGCACGGCAAACGTGTCGATAGGGATCTGGCCGATACGGATCTGCTGGATGCCTATTCCCAGGCAGTGATCGGCGTGGTCGAGGCGGTATCGCCCGCGGTCATCGGTTTGGCGGCCGGCGAGGGCAGCCGCGGTGGCTCGGGATCGGGCTTCCTGGTGACCGCCGATGGATACGGGCTGACCAATAGCCACGTAGTCAGCAACCGTGTCGCGCTTATGGCCACCACGGCGGACGGCGACCGCTTGGACGCCCAAGTCATTGGTGACGACCCAGCCACCGATCTGGCCTTGATTCACCTGGCGGCGCGGGACTTGCCCTTTGCCCCGCTGGGAGACTCCGACGCCTTGCGCGTCGGACAACTGCTGATCGCCATCGGCAGCCCGTTCGGCTTCCAATCGACCGTCTCCACGGGCGTTGTCAGTGCCTTGAACCGTACGATGCGCGGAGAGGAAGGCCGCCTGATCGAGAACATCATCCAGCACTCGGCGCCTTTGAATCCGGGCAACTCCGGCGGGCCGCTGGTCGATTCGCGGGGTCGCGTGGTCGGCGTCAACACGGCCATCATCGCCATGGCCCAAGGGCTAGGTTTTGCCGTGCCCGCTAATACGGCCCGCTGGGTTATCAGCGAACTCCTCTCGCATGGGCGCGTGCGTCGCCTGCACTTGGGGATCACGGCCACGCTGGTTTCCCTGCCCCGGCGGCTGATGGTCGATTTGGACCTGCTCAACGACCGCGCGCTGGAGGTCGTTGGCGTGGAGCCGGGTGGATCGGCCGCGGAGGCGGGCGTTAGGCCCGGCGACCTGATCCTGGCCGCGGGCGGACGGCTCCTCAACAGCATCGACGACCTCCACCGGCTGCTCTCCAACCGGGGCGCCGTTGGCCGCCTCGTCCTTACCGTCGTACGAGCGGGCCGGGAATTGGAACTGCACGTTGACCTCGACGGCTGATGCGATTGCGGCCCAGTTCGTCCACGATCGAGAGGATCGCTGCATCGGTGACGTTGGGCCTGATGCTATCGCGAAGTGCGGTTGGCGCGAGCGAAGTCTCGTTCTCGGCCGGTCGTAATGGCAGATTGAGGCCCGCAATTGCTGCGGTCCGCGAGAAAGTGAAACGGTCCTTCGCGGTGACGACCGACGTGCCGCCAGCCGTAACGACGAGGACATCCACCGTGCCCGCCGCCTCGGCGGGGCTGACCGCGATCATCTGCGTGGCGGAACTGCTGGTGACCGTAGCGGCGATCCTGCCGAAGAGGACTTCGGTCGGAGTGGCCAGGTTCGTGCCCGTGATGGTTACCTTGGCGCCACCCTTCACCGAACCCGATGCTGGGGCGAGACCCGTGACGGTCGGCGCCGCGACGTAGGTGAACCGATCAAGCGGGGAGACAGGCGAAGTTCCACCTGCCGTCGCGACCGTAACGTCGACCTTGCCGGCGCTTCCGGCCGGGGCTGTAGTCACGATTTTGCTCCCCGTGTCGCTCACGACAGTCGCGGCCGTGGAGCCGAATTTCACGCTGACCGTCCCCAAAGCACCGAGGTTCGTACCGGTGATGGTCACGAGTGTGTTGCCGGCTGCCGGACCCGATTTTGGAGTAATGCCGGCCACGGCCGGGGCCGCGACATACGTGAACTTGTCTACCGCCGAAATGATGGAAGTACCGAATTGCGTGGTCACGGTGACATCCACCGCATCGGGCAACCCCGGCGGGCTGACGGCAACGATTTGATTACCCGTATCACTGAGGATCGTGGCGGAAGTGTTGCCGAAATGGACGCTCGCGCCGGCCGTCCCCAGATTCTCGCCGGTGATGGTCACCGTGGCGCCGCCGGTCACCGATCCTTGAGACGGGCTGATCCCGCCGACGCTCGCGGTTGGGACGCCGAATACGTAAGCCGCGCCGGCGCCGGTCGTAGACACCGAGGCCATGGCCATAGCGCTGTCGCACGAATCGTCGCCACCGCCGTCATCGCCACCGCCATCATCGCCACCACCGCCACAATCGCCTCCGCCATCGTCGCCTCCGCCATCGTCGCCTCCGCCATCGTCGCCTCCGCCATCATCACCACCGCCGCCACAGTCGCCACCGCCATCATCACCACCGCCGTCGTCGCCACCGCCATCATCACCACCGCCGTCGTCGCCACCGCCGTCATCACCTCCGCCGCCATTATCGCCGCCGCCAGTGTCGCCGCCACCACCAGTGTCGCCACCGCCGCCAGAATCGCCGCCACCGCCAGAATCGCCGCCACCGCCGTTATCGCCACCGCCACTGTCACCGCCGCCTCCATTGCTGTTTCCAAGTTTCAGGGCACCAACCACGATCGTTTTGCCGCTGATCGACACGGAGACCCCGAAATAGTCATTGGCTTGGCCATCGTTGGCAATCAGCTTAAAGCTCTCGGTCATATTCGTCCAGCCCGCAGCGGGCGCAGTGAACACATAGGCGGCCCCCTCTTCGTTGTTTTGGGTGGCGGCGCCGACCACGACCGTATTGCCACTGACAGCCACGGAGATGCCGAAATCGTCGCCGGCAGCAACGTCCGATCCGGTGAGCTTCGCGGTCTGCGTCATGTTGGCCCAGCCCTCGGCAGGTTTGCTGAATACGTAGGCCACCCCTTGGAAATCATCCGCACCGTCGGCGCCGACGACGATCGTATTGCCGCTGACGGCCACGGCGAGACCGAAATCAGCCTGGCTCTGACCGTCGGAGGCCGTGAGCTTGGCGGTCTGGGCCATGTTTGTCCAGCCCACGGCCGGCTTGGCATAAACGTAGGCCGCGCCCGCGCTGCTGTCGTTGTGGTCCGCTCCCACGACGACCGTATTGCCGCTCACCGCGACGGAGACGCCAAAGTTATCGTAGTCCTGACCGTCGGAGGCCGTGAGCTTGGCGGTTTGGGTCATGCTTGTCCAACCCGCAGCAGGCTCGGTGTAGAGATATGCGGCGCCGGTGGACGTGCTCGCGCCATCGGCCCCGACGACGACCGTATTGCCGCTCACCGCGACGGAGACGCCAAAGTTATCGTAGTCCTGACCGTCGGAGGCCGTGAGCGTGGCGGTCTGGGTCATGCTCGTCCAGCCCGACGCCGGTTCGGTAAATACATAGGTTGCGCCCGATTGACTCGTGGTGCCCGGCGCACTGTCAGCGCCAACAACGATCGTATTGCCGTCGATGGCTACGGAGAGGCCGAAGTTGCTCAAGCTTGCCCCGCTGGACGCGGTAAGCCGCGCGACTTCGGTCATGTTCGTCCAACCCGACGCCGGTTCGATGAACACGTAGGCCGCCCCGTAGGAGTTATTGCCGTACGGGCTTCCAACCACCACTGTGTTGCCGCTGACAGCCACCGCATCGCCAAAGTAGTCGGCCGTCGTGGCATCGGACGCGGTCAACTCGGCCTCCTGGCTGACGACCGAGGAGATCACCGATTGTGCGCTGGCGGGCAAGTCAGCCAGGGTTCGGTAGGGAGCGGCGGCGGTGGGGGCGTGACCGGCAATGCCCACCGCGGCGGCGGTCGCCAAGGTCGGTGCGACGGAGAGCATGGCGCGTTGCTCCAAGGGTTCAACCGCTAACGCGTGCCGCAAAGCCGGCCGCCTTTGCTGCTTTTTCACTGTCCGGGCACATTGACGGATGAGGGTCGTAAACATGGCTGTCACCGCGAGTTGATGCATATCGTTTGAGACGATGAAACCATTGGCAAGTGCCATGCCATCGCCCAATTCCGCCACTTTTAAGCCGGCTTCGCATTCCCACTGGCATCACAATGACGACAGAGCGCTGCGGATTCGAGTTGCCACGACCGGCGGCACGAATAGCCCGACGTGCCGAGGGCTGGGCTGATCGTCCCGGAATAACAAAGGACATCGAATCTGCCGGTTGGCCGTTCACAGACACCACGCATGCCTCTGGAAAGGGAGGAGTTGCGGGCTTCAACGAGTGGTGTGGGCGTTGCCTAACCTGCCTCGGTGTGTCGTCGGACCGACGCGGGGGCGGGCAGCCGCAAAGCGTCCGGAGCTAGAACCGCTATTTCCTCTTGGCGTCGCGGAGAATTGGCGACTCGGCGAGCGTAAAGAGAACAACCTCTTCGCCGGTTGCGGTGCTGATATCATGGTGCATGGTCCGCACCTTGACGCCGGTGATCTCCTGGACCAGCGTTTCCAGGACCGGACGGGCCGTTTCGATCAGATGGGTCCGCACTTGCTTGAGCAGGTCCCGCCCCTTGTCGGCCGAAAGCGACTTGACCAGTTGCTGCTCGGCGGCGGTTAAAACGCCTTTCAGGCGGACCACGAGGAGATCGCCAAGCAGGTGGGTGTGAATATCTTTGGGGCCGCGGCCCATATAGTCCTGTTCGAAGCGCGTCACTGCTTCACAAACGGCGGATTCGATTTCGCCCTGGGTTTTCATATCGCCCCCCGCGCATCGTAAGGTAGTCAAGCGAACATTTTCCTTCGTTGTCGGCACATTTCTCTTCAGATTCTCCGCGGCAATCCGGATAATCCTACCAAATTCGGAAAAAAGGCGAAAGTCCTCTTGTATTTGCCTCTGGGCGGCATACAATGAGTGCGCTGGAAGAGTCGCGGCAGATTGGAGCGCGACTTTTCAACAAATTGTCGGATGACTAGATGAAGGGCAACCCGGCGGTGCCGAGGGGCTCGTTAGTGAGTAAGCCGACGTGGTCGAAGACCTCCGGGTGTTCCGCCACGTCGGCTTTTTTCGTTCTTGACCTGTATTGCGGCTGTGGAGGGTCGTCTGCCATGGAGAACCTCAATCCAAACGTGGCGCAGCAGATTGCCCAGGCGGCAATCGCTTTCCAACAGCAACGGACGGGCCACGAGCCCAAATCGGTGGCCGTAGTTCTCAGCGGCGACACGCTGCTGATTACGCTGCAAGGGGCCTTGTCGCCGGCCGAGAAGGCCCTGGCCCAAAGCCCCGCGGGCGCTGCCCAAGTGCAGGAGTTTCACCGGCAGTTGTTCGCCACCTCCGCCAACGAGCTGCGGCAGGAGATCAAACGGATTACCGGGGTCGAGGTGCGAGAAGCGACCACGGAAGTCGAAACAACGTCGGGCACCGTGGTGCAGGTCTTCACGACCGGCACCATGGTGCAGGTGTTCTGCTCGCGCAGGGAGTGCCTGCGGGCAGTTGGAGCGGGAACGGATCGGGGGGCCGATCAGTAAAAAAGGACGTTTTGCCATGTTAGTTCTATCAAGGAAAAGTCAGGAAGCGGTGGTCATTGGCGGGTCGGATGGATTTCATCGCACGTTCCGAGTCAAGGTGCTGGAGATTCGCGGCGCGACGGTGAAGCTGGGCTTTGAGGTCGACACGGATGTTCCCGTCCATCGGGCCGAGGTGTGGGAACGTATCCAACTAGCGGCCGGTCTGACCGTTTGACGCGTTATAGTCTATGTTGATCAAAGTAGGATACGAATTCGTCTTCCAGGTGGAAACGCCTTCGCTGATGCTGTTGATGGTTGCGCTCCATCCCGACCGGGAACACGCGGTGCGCCGGCACAGCGGCATGATCGTCGAGCCCTACATTCCGATCGAAGAGTTCAGCGACATCTACGGCAACCGTTGCCGGCGGATCTTCGCCCTCCCCGGGCCGCTCCGCCTCTGGGACGACATGGTCGTCGAAGATTCAGGGCAGCTTGACGCAGTCGCGCCGTGGGCAATGCAGCACCCGGCCCAAGAACTGCCCAGCGAGACCCTGCTGTTCCTGCTCGGCAGCCGGTATTGCGAGGTGGACCGGTTGATGGAGGTTGCCTGGGGGCTATTCAACGGCGCGCCGGCGGGCTGGGGGCGGGTCCAGGCCGTCTGCGATTGGGTGCATGCCAACGTCCGCTTCGACCATCAGGCAGCCCGACCGACCAAGACGGCCTACGAGGTCTTCGTGGAGCGGGCCGGCGTTTGCCGCGACTTCGCACACCTGGCCCTGACCTTCTGCCGCTGCCTCTGCATCCCGGCGCGGTACGCCACGGGCTACCTGGGGGATATCGGCGTCTCGCCCCTGGTGTCCCCCATGGATTTCAGCGGCTGGTTCGAAGTCTACCTCGGTGGTCGGTGGTATACGTTCGATGCCCGGTATAACGTCCCCCGTATCGGCCGCGTTCTGATGGCGCGGGGCCGCGATGCGGCCGACGTGGCCATGACGACCTCGTTTGGCAAGAACACCCTCGAACGCTTCACGGTCTGGACGGATGAGGTGACGGACGGGGGATTGCTACGTTGCTGATTGGGGCTAATTCCCCCCATTTGGCAAGCCCCCTTGCGTTCCCCAGGACGCGCGATATAATTAGGCAGTCAAGTGCGCCGCCGGAGAGTTCCAGGCCGCTCTGCGAAACGGTGGATTCAAATTCGTCGGATGACTAGATAAAGAGCAACTCGGCGCCCGATGGCCGGGGGGCGCGTTGAAGAGTAAGCCGACGTGGACGAATGCCTCAGGGCGTTCCTCCACGTCGGCTTTTTTGTTTTCTGCATGGAAAACCATTACAGGAGGTGACCAGTGAATACCGTACAACCCCTTTTCGTCTCGACCTATCCGCCGGAAGCCTGCGGACTGGCGACCTTCACCCGCGACTCTGCCGACGCCGTGGACATGGCGGCGCACGAGCCAGTCTCCTCGATCGCGGCGATCCAGAAGACCGCCGCGCTCCGCTACGACGATCCGCGCGTGGCCCACGTCATCGATAACGGCCGGAGAGATGCGTACCATCTCGCGGCGGAGGTGGCCAACGACGGTCCCTGCGACGTGGTGAGCTTGCAGCACGAGTTCGGCCTCTATCCCGACGACTGGGGCCGGCGCGTGTTGGACTTCGTGCTGCGCATGCCGCAAACCCATCGTCACCACGTTCCACACGCTCTTGACCCGGCCGGACCCCTTGCCGCGGCGACTGATTCAAAACCTGGCAGCCCACAGTCAAGGGATCGTCGTGATGACCCGCATTGCAGCCGACCTCCTGGCCGGCGTTTACGGCGTATCCGGGCCGACGGTTCACGTCATTCCCCACGGAGTGCCGATGGTCCCCTTCCAGCGCAACGGCACGCACAAGGCCCGGCTGGGGCTCGCCGGACGGAAAGTCATTTGTACCTTCGGACTCATCAATCGAGGCAAGGGGCTGGAGTTCATGATCCAGGCCATGCCGCGGATCGTTGCCGCTTGCCCGGATGCCTTGTACCTGATCGTGGGCGTCACCCACCCGCAGGTCAAGCGCCGGGAGGGGGAGATTTATCGAGAAAGCCTGGTCGCGATGGCGGAGAAACTGGGCGTCGCCGCCAATGTCCGTTTCGTGAACCAATACCTGGCCCTGGACGACCTGCTGGCCTATCTGCAATCTTGCGACGTCTACGTGACTCCTTATCCGGGGAAAGACCAGATTGCCAGCGGCACTTTGGCATACGCGCTGGCCGCCGGAGGCGCCGTGGTCAGTACTCCTTACCTGTACGCCGAAGAGGTCCTGGCCGACGGGCGCGGCCTGCTTGTGCCCTTTGGCGGGAGCGAGGCCATGGCCGATGCGACGCTGCGCTTCCTGACGGACACCGCATTCCAACGCGAGACGCGGCACAAGGCCTATCGCTATGCAATGCCCATGTTCTGGTCCAACGTGGGGCAGCGGTACTTGAACCTGTTCACTCAGATCACGTCCATCAACGCGGGGATGAAACGGCTGTACCGCAAAGCTTTTCCCATGCCGGACGATGAGTTTCAGGGTGCCGAACTTGCGGAGGAATGCCTGTGACACCTATACACTACCCTGTCATGTTAGATCACCTGGATCGCATGACCGACTCGACAGGGCTCGTCCAACATGCCATTTACTGTGTTCCCCGACGGGAGAGCGGCTATACGACCGACGACAACGCCCGGGCCTTGCGGCTCTGCGTTCGTCTCTGGAATCAGCACCCCGCACCGCGGATGCTGGAGCGGGTGACGGTCTACCTGGGTTTCCTGGAGCATGCCCGCGGCATCGGTCGGGGGTTCCATAATTTTCTCGCTTACGACCGCCATTGGCTCGATGCCGAGGGCTGCGGCGATAGCCAGGGCCAGGCGGTGCGGGCCCTGGCGGAAGTGCTCGGCAGCAACTTGCCGGGCGGCTACCGGGCCTTGGCCCGCGAGTTGATCGATGCGGTTTCGCCCACGCTTGCCGACATGCGGAGCCTGCGTGCCCAGGCGTACGTGATCCTGGCCTGGGGACACCTTTGGGTTTCAGGAGTGGAAGAAATCGAACCCTTGGAAGCTGTTGCGTGGTCCGCGGCGCAGCGCCTGGCCGACTGCTACCACCGTGCCCTGCGACCCGATTGGCAGTGGTTCGAGTCGCGCATGACCTATGCCAACGCGGTATTGCCGCACGCGCTGTTTGTCGCCGCCAAGCGGTGGCCCGAGGAGGACTTGCTCGACATCGCACGAACATCGTTTGCCTTCCTCGACCAACATACGACTGCCGTGACCCAGGGTACTGGGTGCCCCAAGAGTACCGGGTGCCCCGTTTTCTGGCCCATCGGAAACGAGGGGTGGTATCCCCGTGGAGAGGAGAAGGCGTTGTACGATCAACAGCCCGTGGAAGCGGTCACGATGGCCGACGCCGCACTGGCGGCGTTTAATCTGCTTGGCGGTGAGGAATACTTGGCTGTCTTCCGCCGGGCCCACGGCTGGTTCCATGGCCGCAATAGCCTGAATCAGCCGCTGGTTGACATCCAGTGCGGCGCCTGCTACGACGGCCTTCAGGCTTCCGGCGTGAATCGCAACCAGGGGGCGGAATCGACGCTGGCCTACTTGTGGACCGAAATGAGCGAGGAAGCTATTATCCATGAAAATCAACCCGCATCGAGAATCGCCGCCCCTTCGTCCGTACGCGGATCTGTTCCACCGCCACGGCGCTAACCCGATTCTCACTGCCTGCGACTGGCCCTATCCGGCCAACACGGTGTTCAACGCTGGCGCGTGTCAGATTGGCGATGAGACGGTCCTGCTGGTTCGCGTCGAGGACCGGCGCGGTCATTCGCATCTGACCGTGGCCCGCAGCAACGACGGCGCGACAAATTGGCGGATCGACTCGAAACCCAGTTTTGCAGCCGATCCAGCAAACTACGCGGAAGAAGCCTGGGGCGTGGAAGATCCGCGCGTGACCTGGATCGAGGACCGCGAACAGTGGATCATCGCCTACACGGCCTACTCGCCCAGCGGTCCGCTGGTGTCGTTGGCCCAGACGCAAGACTTCAAAACGTTCAACCGCCTCGGTCCGGTGATGCCCCCCGAGGACAAGGACGCGGCCGTCTTTCCCCGCCGCTTCGGCAACCGCTACGCGATGATTCATCGCCCGGTCGCTAGCGGGAGTTTCGGCGCGAACATCTGGATCTCCTTCTCGCCCGACCTGATTCATTGGGGCAGCCACCAGGTTCTCATGCATGCGCGGCGCGGCGCCTGGTGGGACGCCAAGAAGATCGGCCTGTCTTCGCCGCCTCTGGAAACGCCCGAGGGCTGGTTGATGCTTTATCATGGCGTGCGCACGACGGCAGGCGGGTGTCTGTATCGACTCGGCCTGGCGTTATTGGATTTGGAGGACCCTTGCCGGGTCCTGCGACGGAGCGACGAATGGGTCTTTGCGCCGGAGATGCCCTACGAGCGCCAGGGGGACGTCAACGGCGTGGTCTTTCCCTGTGGCTGGATACTGGACAAGCCCAGCGGCGAGATCCGCCTCTATTACGGAGGGGCGGACACCTGCCTGGCGTTGGCCACCGCCCAGCTCAACGGGGTGCTCGGTTACCTGCACACGTGCCCGGAGCCGCGAACGGGGAAGCGGGGGGAAGAAATGGCCCCGCCGGGTGACGAGTAGTAGGGCGAGCCGAGCCCAGGCGGGTCCCACCAAGAAACTATGCGCGTATAGCCGGGGGTTGACGAGAGTAAGTTCTAGGGGTAAATTTAGGCATGAAGTTAATCCCCGGAGAAGAATGCACTGCTGCGGCTCACGCTGGAGTAAGATGTCTCAAGTAACCAACCGCAAAGGTGACCAGGGTGCCCTGAAAGTTCGGCGTTTGCCGGTCACCTTCCGCAGCGATTTTCGCCGCGTCATTACCCGCTTCTTCAACCCCGGCGGGGAGGCGCGGATCTCGAACGTCATCGACCGCGTTCGCGCCCTGGGCGACGCACAGGTCGACCGCCTGCTGGACGAGGTGTTCCTGAAGTTCCGTACCCGCCACGGCAACATCGCCTCCGTGCTCGACGAGAACTGCGCTGCGGCCCTGGAAATTGTCGGCCAACCGGACGACTGCTCGCGCAATCGCCGCATGTTGATTGGGTCCTACTTGACCGCCGAGTATTCCATCGAATCCGCGGCCCTCTTCAACCCCTCGATCGTCCCGCATTTCAACCAGCGCAACATTCCCGCCGGTGCGGTGCGGATCATCATGAGCCTGCGGGCGACCGGCGAGGGGCACGTCTCCTCCATCGTCTTCCGCACCGGCGTCATCTATTCCGACCACCACATCCAGATCGACCCCTGCAGCCGCTTCACCAAGCCCGTCCGGGTCGTGCGGGACAAGCAGTATGAAAAGCCTTTGTTCCGCCGCAAGCTCAAAGACATCGGCGTCAACGATGCGGTGACGGACCTCGTTCTGGATCGCCTCGGCGACTCGTTCACTTTGGTCCAACTCGAACAGGCCATCGCGGAAGCGCGGGCTGCGGCGCCTGAGAAGCTTCAACTCGATGAATCGCTGCAGGACATCCATTGGTTGGCCGACTCGAACTACCAGTTGGAGCTTCCGCGGGAAGCGGAGGCCTCGGAGCTGGTGATTTTCCCGCTGACCAGCAACGAAAGCCACGGCATCGAGGACCTCCGCATGGTCCGCTTCGTGGACGACGACGGCAGCAGTCAGCTACTACGGCACCTGCACGGCCTTCGACGGCTATCGCGTGCTCCCGCAACTGATCGAGACCCGCGACTTCCTGCGGATTGGCGTACACACCATCAACGGCGCCTGCGCACTGAACAAGGGCATGGCGCTTTTTCCGCGGCGGATCGGCGGGCACTACGTGATGTGTTCCCGCATCGACGGCGAGAACCTTTACATCATGTTCTCCGACATCGTTCACTTCTGGGAGACCGCCGAGTTGCTCCGGACGCCGCACTATCCCTGGGGGCTGGTGCAGATCGGCAACTGCGGCTCGCCCCTGGAAACGCCGGAAGGCTGGCTCTTGCTGACGCACGGCGTCGGTCCCATGCGGACCTACTCCATCGGCGCCATGCTGCTGGACCTGAACGACCCCTTAAAGGTCATCGGCTGCCTCGACGAGCCGCTGATCACGCCCACCGAAAAAGAACGCGACGGCTACGTGCCCAACGTCGTCTACTCCTGCGGGGCGATGATCCACGACGAGAACCTCTACCTCCCCTTCGCCACGTCCGACATGATCACCCGCTTTGCCATCGTGTCGCTCGATTCCCTTTTGAACCGACTCATCGGCTAGCGTGGCGATCCGCGCCAACAGGTGCGTGGGCATTTGGCATGGCAAAGCGAAATGTATGGACGCGGTTCAAAGGGCAGCCACCAGAGACGCCTTGTCAACGGAAGAAGAATGGCAAAGGGTCACATCGCCCGTGCCTGGCAGGCGTCAGTAGCTAATCTGTTTGTCAGCAACGAATCGCTGCAGCTTGCGCAGCGCGGCTCGCTGTCGCGCAGGTATTCGCGCTGGAAGAGCGGGCAGATGCGGCCAGGCGGATCGATCGAGACGACCGTGTTGCCGCGCACGAGCAGCGTGTACGTTGCCAGGCCCATCTTCTCTTTGACCGCCCGCTCGCTGATCGGGCTTTGGATAACGATCGCGTCGCCCGGCTTGACCTCGCCGAGGTTCAGGTAGCGCGCATTCCAGGTGAACAGCCGCGGCTGGCCGCTGACCTGCACGGTGATTGCGTTGCTGCCGGTGGGAATCCATTCCGGCGCATGCACCTGAACGTTCTTGCAAGCCTGGTGCACTTTGATCTCAACGCGGCCCTGGTAGGGGACGAAGCTGTAGACGTCGGCCCAGGGCGAAGCGCGGTTGAGCAACATGTTGACCTTCAACTCGCCGTCGTTGAACTCCAGGATGTGGCTCCAGAGAAACCAGAGGGCGCGGGTGCAGTTGGCGGTGCAGCACTGCATGAACAGGTTCTCCTGGGGACCGCGCCAATACTCGTTGCCCAGGGCCCAACTGGCAAAAGAGCCCAGATTGCGATCGGCGACATGGTCGATACATTCGTTGTAAAGCGGTTTCTTGGGCGGCAGCGCCTGGCCGTAGCGGACCAGGTCGTCGGCCTTGGCTCGCGTGAGCTGGATTTCGGAGAAGTAGTTGCGGGCCCGAGCGCTCGGCGTCCTCATAGTAATCCCCCGCGCCGAAGGCGGAGAGATTGCAGGCGAGCACTTCCATGTCGCCGACGGCGCAGCCCTCGGAAGTGGCGTAATTGACGTCGGCGAACTCGGGGGTAAAGCCGGTGACCGGAGCGAAGCCGGAGGCAGGCGACTTGGCCCACTCGAAGCTCTTGCGGCAGAATGCCAACAATTCCTTGTCCTTGGCCGCGTCGGCGTATTCCAGCATGCCGATCAGGTAATTCGTGTGGCCGTGGAAGTGATGATCGCCGCCAAATTCCCCCTTGGGACCCCAATTAAATTCTCCCTTGGGGCCCCAGTAATTGCCGTCGTGATAGCGCATGAAGTTGGTCAGCAGCCGGGCCAATTCCAGGGCCTTGCGGTCGCCCGTCAACTTGTAGGTCAGGGCGAAGCGCGGATGAAGCGGCCGTTGATCTCGCCCCCCTCCGTGTTCGACGGCGCGGCGGCCAGGGGGGCCTTGGGATCGAACTTGGCGCAGGGCTCGAACAAGTAGGCCGGAAAGTAGGCGTAGTCGCCCTTCTTGATTGCCAGTTCGTCGAAGCGGGCAACCATCTTCCACATCATCTCTTTCCAGAGCGGGTTGCCGTCACGCTGGTAGTAGATGTCAAGCACCTTGATCATGCGGCCCACGGCCTGGGGATGGGCGAACTGCTTAATGCCCGACTCTTCCACGAGCGAATTGGCGGCCCACTTCGCATAGGCGTCCACCTCCTTGAGCCGCTTCGGATCCGGTTTCACGATGGTGAACAAGGCGCCATTGGGGCGGGCGATGGCGTGGGCCCACCAGAGTTCCCTGCCGTACCAGGGCTTTCCCTGGAGCGGGAAGTAATAAAGGCCGTCGGGGCCGATCGACTTCAGGATCACATCCTGCCAAGTCTGGTCCACCTGAGTCATGAAGGTGCTGCCGGTGACGATGCGCAAGAGGGGCAGGGCTTCCATGTACTTGGGCGTACACCAGTCGCTGAAGTTGTGGGCCATGCGCAGTGGATTGCCCATGTAGACGGAAAAGTACTGCTCGTAGTCCTGCTGCCGATTGGTATCGCAGGTCAGGACGTTGATCGCCAGCTTGGACATCTTGGCGATGTCCGTGGTGTCGGGCACCATGTCCCCGTAGGTCTTGCCCTGCACGGGCTTGACGGCAAACAGTGTGGCACTGGGTTTGATGTAACCGATCTTGGCCCCGGCCGGCGGCATGGCGTCGGTCCAAGGCCACTCGGTGGAATCCGCTCGAGCGTGGGTGAGGGCCAGGCCCAGTACGCAAACTAACATCAGTATTTTCCCGACGCATTTCATCAGGGAGCATCCTCTCAAAATAGGAATCGAAACCCGCCAACAGCTCAAGGGCTTTGATGGGGGCGCTGTATTCCGCTCGATCGCGGTCGGCGAAGGGCGTCGTGTGGAGCATCTCATTGTATCCGCCGTATGCGGCGGTCGCCATCCTTGCAGGGCAAACTATATGATCGCATACTATTACCCAATGCGATCCGTTTGGCGGTTCCGTATTGGGCGGTTCTTAAGCTTGCCTTCGCATCCATGTGCGCTAAAATTCCAAAGTCCTTCGGACTTGGAAAGGAATTGGCCGTGAATTCGGGTGACCTTGCTGATGCCGACCTGGCGACACTGCCAAGCTCGCATGACGTCGTGGAAACGGTCGAGCGTCTGAAATCGTTGCTGAGTCAGAAAAAGATCGAGGTGTTCGCCGACGTTGATCATGCCGCGGGCGCACAAAAGGTCGGTTTGTCCTTGAGGCCGACGCGATTGTTGATTTTCGGCAACCCCCGGGCCGGCACGCCGCTGATGCAGAGCCAACAGACCATCGGTCTCGACTTGCCGTTGCGGGCCCTGGTCTGGGAGGACGGGGCGGGCAAGGTCTGGCTGACTTACCATCGGCCCGAGTTTCTGGCTCAGCGCCACCGAATTCACGGGCACGACGAAGCAGTCCAAGCCCTGGAGGCAGGTCTGGCCGCCGTGGCCGGCGCGGCCACTTCCCCGTAACGATCTCAAGAAAAGGAGACCCACATGCAACGCCTGCAAGGAAAAAACGCCCTCGTCACCGGGGCTTCCAAGGGCATCGGCGCCGCCATCGCTGCAAATATGGCAGCCGAAGGCGCCTCCGTCGTCGTCAACTACGCCAGCAGCAAGGGCGGTGCTGATGCTGTCGTCGATCGCATCATGCGGAACGGAGGGAGGGCCCTCGCCGTCCAAGCCGATGTTTCCCAGCCCGAGGAAATTCAGCGTCTCTTCGCCGAAGCAAGGAAAGCGTTCGGCAAGCTCGACATCGTTGTCAATAACGCGGGTATTTACGAGTTCTTGCCGTTGGAGTCGATAACGGCGGAGCATTTTCACAAGCAGTTCAACCTCAACGTACTTGCCCTTCTTCTAGTGACACAAGAGGCGGTCAAGCATTTCGGCCCGGAGGGTGGCAGCATCGTCAATATCAGTTCCCTGGTGGCCACGCTGGCGCTTCCCAACGCTTCCGTATACAGTGGTACGAAGGCCGCCGTCGTCGCCATCACCAAGTCACTCGCCCGGGAATTAGGGCCGCGCAAGATCCGCGTGAACGCGATCAACCCGGGCATGATCGAAACCGAAGGGTTGCATGCCATAGGATTCGCTGAAGGCGACTTCCGCAACGACGTCGAAACGCAAACGCCGCTGGGCAGAATCGGTCAGCCTCAAGACATTGCGCCGGCCGCGGTTTTCCTGGCATCGGAGGAATCGGCCTGGATTACCGGCGAAACTCTCTACATCTCGGGCGGCCTGCGGTAGTCTCCTTATCCGGGGGAATGCGACATGGGCCTGACCCAGGAAGAGATCCGCTTGCGGCAGTCGCACGATCGAACCGCCAACTGGCAGCGTTGGGGACCCTATCTGTCCGAGCGGCAATGGGGCACGGTCCGCGAAGATTACTCCGAGTCGGGAGATGCCTGGCGCTATTTTCCCCACGATCACGCCCGCAGCCGCGCCTACCGTTGGGGCGAGGACGGCCTCTTGGGGATCTGCGACCGCGAGTGCCGCTTGTGTTTCGCCCTGGCGCTTTGGAACGGGCGGGACCCGATCCTCAAAGAGCGGCTCTTCGGACTGGCCGGCCCCGAAGGAAATCACGGCGAGGACGTGAAGGAGTGCTACTATTACCTCGACAGCACGCCCACGCACTCCTACATGAAGGCGCTCTACAAATATCCGCAAGCGGAATATCCGTACACGCGGCTCGTCGCAGAGAACCAACGTCGCAACAAGCAGGATGCGGAATTCGAGTTGGTCGATACGGGAGCGTTCGACGAGAATCGCTATTTCGACGTGTTCGCCGAGTACGCCAAGGCATCGCCCGACGATATCCTGATCCGGATTACGGTTGCCAACCGTGGTCTGGATGAGGCCGTGTTGCATCTCCTTCCCACCCTCTGGTTCCGCAACACATGGTCGTGGGGCTGCATCCACGAAGGCTGCGAGGTCAAGCCGCGGATCGCAGCGGACGGCGCCCGCGGGGTAGCGGCGGAACACGTAACGCTGGGGCAGTTCCGGCTTCTGGCCGATGTCGGTCCCGAAGGGGGGCTGCCGACGTGGCTTTTCACGGACAACGAAACCAATACCGAGCGGCTCTATGCAGCAGATAGCGATTCCCGATATTTCAAGGACGCCTTTCACGAGTATCTGGTCGGCGGCAACCGGAGCGCGGTCAATCCGTCTGAGTTCGGCACGAAGGCGGCGGCCCACTACCAACTCCAGGTAGCGGCCAGCGGTGAAATCGCCATCTGTTTGCGGCTTGTTTCCACGGAGCAGTGTCCGGAAGAACCGTTCGACGCTGCGTTTTCACAGCTTTTCAGTCAGCGCATTGAGGAGGCCGACGAGTTCTATGCGGCCCGGCTACCGCATTACGCGGAGCAATTCGCTGAGCAGCGGCGCGTCGCCGGGCAGGCCTATGCCGGGCTGTTATGGGGCAAGCAGTTCTATCATTATGCGGTTCGCGACTGGCTGGCCGGCGATCCCGAGATGCCGCCGCCCCCCGCCGCCCGCCGGCAGGGCCGCAATCACGACTGGCCCCACCTCTTCAATCGCGACGTGATCTCCATGCCGGACAAATGGGAGTATCCCTGGTATGCGGCCTGGGACCTGGCATTCCACATGGTGGCCATGGCGCGGATCGACCCGGAATTTGCTAAGGCACAACTGGACCTGTTTTTGCGAGAGTGGTACATGCACCCCAACGGCCAGATGCCGGCCTATGAATGGGATTTTTCCGACGTCAACCCGCCCGTACATGCCTGGGCCTGTTGGCGGGTTTATAAGATTGCGGCCTGCCGCGGTGGGCGGGATCGGCAGTTCTTGGCCCGCGTCTTCACCAAGCTCCTCCTCAATTTCACCTGGTGGGTCAATCGCAAGGATGCCCGCGGCTCCCACCTCTTTTCCGGCGGCTTCCTCGGCCTGGACAACATCGGCGTCTTCGACCGCTCGAAACCGCTGCCCGACGGCGGGCAGTTGGAGCAGGCCGACGGCACCGCGTGGATGGCATTTTACTGCGCGACGATGCTCTCGATGGCATTGGAGTTGGCCCAGGACGACCCCACGTATGAGGACATTGCCTCGAAGTTCTTCGAGCACTTCGTCGATATCGCCAATGCCATGAACTGCCTGGGTTGCAACGGTCTCTGGAACGAGGCCGATGGGTTTTATTACGACCAGCTCATGGTCGATGGCCGGGCACTGTCGCTGCAAATCCGCTCGATAGTCGGCATTATCCCCCTCTTTGCAGTAGAGATCCTTGAGGACGCCGTGATCCAGCACTCTCCGGATTCCACAAGCGGATGGAGTGGTTTTTGAAGAATCGCTCCGACCTGGCGCGGCACATCACTTATATGCAAACGACGGACGGCGGGGTTGCCCACGGCCATCGCCTGCTGGCCATTCCTTCGCGCGAGCGCTTGGAGCGAGTGTTGCGTTACCTTCTGGACGAGAACGAGTTTCTCTCGCCCTATGGGATCCGCTCGCTATCGCGCGTCTACAAGGACCGGCCCTACCTGCTCCGGCTTTGCGGACAGGAGCAGCGGGTGGAGTACCTGCCCGGGGAGTCGAACTCCGGCCTCTTCGGCGGCAACTCGAATTGGCGCGGCCCGATCTGGGTGCCGGTCAACTACCTCCTGATCGAGTCCTTGGAGCGCTATCACCATTTCTATGGAGATGCGTTGCAGGTCGAATGTCCGACCGGTTCCGGGCGGATGCTGAACCTGAAGGAGGTGGCCTGCGAAATCATGCGGCGTCTGACCAGCCTCTTCCTGCCCGACTCCGCGGGCGGGCGTCCCTGCCATGGCGGCGATGGGCGCTATGCGGCAGACCCGTCATGGCGCGACCTCGTCTTGTTCTACGAATACTTCCATGGTGACAGCGGGCGCGGCCTGGGTGCCAGCCATCAGACCGGCTGGACAGCCCTGGTGGCGCGGCTGCTCGAAGACGTGTCTTGCCGGAAAGTCGTGGGATCGGCCGAAAAATGACTTCTTAAACTGAAAACGCCACCACCGACCCTGCGTCTAATGGGCATGGATCAATTTGCCAGCCTGTAAGGTAACACTGTAGGGATCGCCCTCCGTGGCGTTCCGCTGGTCACGGAAGGCCTTGATCGTAAGCTTGCCAACTGCTGTCACCGCTAGCGGATAGGGATGACATGAGACCCGGCCCCATCGGTTGCTAGCGGTTGGAAAAGTCATGATCGAGGCCCTGGTAAGGCCAGCGGCCTTCCGCCGGGTCTGTAACCTCCCTTGCCCTTGTGATTAACGGATTTTCTTTTGATTACCGGGGCGCGCTTGCGCTCCGTTTCAAAAAACGGTGAAGTAGGGGTGACAGGTTTTCGATGTCCCGCTTCATTTTTTGCAACACGTGGGAGGCACGCGGGGAACTTTTCGCTGGTTTTTTGGGGCGTTCCGGAACCGCGGCCGGAATAACTCTGCCCGGCCTGTATGCAAACTTTGCAACAACCTGTTGCATCCGCACTTTACCACCCATAGGGATAAGTTCAAAAATAATTCCGAGCGACGAGCCGGACCTTGATCATAAGTTTGCGCACTGATGACATTGCCAGCAGTTGGCAAGGTTATGGGTCGAGAAAGAGGGTCGGAAGTCGTTGTTCTGCGAGTCGGCGTCCCTTCAGAATGAAAAGCCGTCCAAGAACGACTCCCGACCCCTCAAGGGGATAGTTTACCGCCGAGGAAGGGCTGCTTCAACGGGGGCGGCAAGCGAAAGACCGCCGCCGCTAAGCCTATAGCCGATGAATTCGTGGCCACGGCCATGCTCCTGGTTACTCGATTCTCCCTCCCGTCTCCCTCCATCGGGGCGCGGGGCGAATTTCGGAGAATTTATGAGCGGCCGATTTCGCAGTGTTTGGCATCGGCCGCAGGTGGCAGGTGCGTCCTCGGCAGGATTGGCGGTCGGCCAGCTCCCCCATCGGCTCTATTGCGCCGGCCGGCAGAACATCTTCCCGGTCTCACGGGCTTCCGATTAGTTCACGCTGGCATTGTCTGCTTCCCACTTCCAACCCCATCCCTACAGGACATGGCAATGGGTAGTTTTGCCGAAAATTGTGGTGGGCCGAATTTTCAGCTTCCAACGCCACCCCTATAGGACATGGCAATAGGGAGTTTTTGCCAGAATTTTGAGGCGAGTTTTCCGCCCTCCTGCCCCGCCCTGCTCATTGGGTATAGCAATGGGGAGTTTTCGCCTAAAAGGTTGAGGGCCGCAATTTCGCATCCGGCGCGTTTTACCCCTTTCAAAGGAGATGAGATCATGTCCGTCCCCACGGTGTTCGAATGGCTGTCCCCTGTTCAGGGCAAGGCCGCTATCGACAATCCCACCAATTGTGGCATCTTCCGTGCCTTCTATAGTGCCGCGTCCATGTTCTTCCAGTAACTGAAGGCCAAGCAGTAGTGTTTCGCGGTGTCGCAACAGCGCGGAAAGAACACCCTTCACCACGATTCGAGGAGAACCCCCATGCCCAGCGAGAAATACGAGGCCATGCGCCTCCAGACCCAACGGAAGCTCGACCAACTGGTGATGCACCTGGACGCCAAGGAGCCGCGCGCGATCAAGGAGTCGCGGGCGATCCTGGCGAAGATTGTCATCGACGGCAGCCCGCTCTTATTGGCCGATGTGCTGCGGGGGATGATCGGACGACTCGATGGGATGCAAGAGGCGATCGAAATTCGCCATCGGAGTATGAACCGCCGCCGAGCGTGATCCAATCACGCGACGCCGCGCTGTGGGCAGGATCTCACGGCGCGGCAGGCGATCAATGCGGCCGACGCCTTCCGACTTTCTGATCGGTCGCGCTTATGGGAGGTGGACGGCCTGCGTGCTGCTCACCCTCGGCCGCCAAATCGGCGAGGAACGGGTCCGGTCTGCGCGTTTGCGCCGGCGGCCGAGACCCAAATCGAGAATCCGAATACCGAGTCTCGGTGCGCGCACAGATAAAACCTTACCTTTTTTCGTTTCCCAATCGGAGGATCAAAATGTTTTCCAAAATTTTCAAAACTCTGCCGGTGTCGTTTGTCGTCGCCTTCCTGTTGTCCGTTTCCCCGCTCTTGGCCCAGGCGCCGGCGATCGAGGTCCACTTCAGCCCGAAAGGCGGGTGCGAGGCCGTGATCGTCCGTGCGATCGAACACGCCGAGAAGTATTCCGACAACTGGAAAACCGAAAAAGAACACTGCCGCGAATATCGCGCTACGGTGTCGCAAGCTCGTGACCCGTACCTGCCCGACCCGAATCTCACGCCCGGCAAGGTAAGGTCTGGCTGGACGCTGGCGATGACTGAGGCAAAGGGTGGCACCCAACAGTACCGCCGCGTACCCGTGAAACTCAAACGGGACGTCTGGCATAACTACGGATACGATACGACGGTTGGATCATACGATGCCCATCGCAAAGACTATGAGTTTGACCACCTGATACCAAACTGCTTGGGCGGTGCCAGCGTAAAAGAGAACATCTGGCCGCAACCTCTCACCGGCCCCTGGAATGCCCACGACAAGGACAAGCTCGAGCGCTACGTCAGGTTGCAGGTCCTTCACCACAAGATCACGCTCGAACAAGCACAGGGCATGTTTACGCCGAACTGGATCGAGACCTATGAGGCTCAATTCGGGCCAAAGCCCGACGCCCCGGCACTGCCCCGCCGCATTACGCCCCCACGCGCGCCGCGCCGGCTCGCTGACGACGGCAGGCGCGGCCGCAATCTGGAGAGGCATCTTGCCGGAGTTTCGCTGGCATCCGTGCCGGGGAGTCGAAGACCTCCGGCCACCGCGCGAGAAGGGCAGGAGGGGACGCCGGCCATGGCCCGCGTCCCCTCCTGGCCCTCTCTATTCCGCGCCTGCCCCCTGATTGACCAGTCTTCTCCATGGTATAATCGGTCGTCTGAACAGAAATCAAATTTCCTATCAGTTATTCCAGGGAGAATTGTAAGAGGTTAATGAAATGAAAAAGGCTCTGGTGTTCATCTCGCACATTACCACGGAAAAGGAAATTGCCATTGCCCTCAAAGTGCTTGTTGAGCAAGCCTTTCTGGGAATGGTTGATGTATTCGTTTCATCCGATCCGAACAGTATCCCAATGGGCGGACGATGGCTCGACAGCATCACCGATGGCTTAAAAAGGTGCGATATTGAAATCGTACTTGCGAGTCCTGAATCAGTTACTCGCCGCTGGATAAACTTTGAAGCTGGTGCGGCTTGGATCCGTGACATTCCCGTTGTCCCGCTCTGCCATTCTGGAATGACGCCGTCGGCACTGCCTGCACCCCTGAGTAGCCTTAATGCAGGTTTGGCGACGGAAGAAATAGACTTGGAGCAGGTGTTCGTCGTCATTGCAAACGCGATCGGCTGCACCCTGCCTGAAGTCAAGTACACGGTATTTACAGAAAGGGTTAGGTCGTTTGAAATAGTGTCCGACCTGATTCTGGGAATGTCCGAAAAGTCGCCGGCTGGGGAGAGCATGGTCACACTCTAAGATTCAACTCTTGGAAAGAGTTGGCTTTTAAGGTCTGACCCGGCCGCCCAACGACTGTGTCAGGCCTCCAGCTATTTTTCAAACTCTTCCAGCAGCCAGCGGCAATTGATCACTTTCTCCGCCAGGTCCAGCGGGACGTAGAAATACTGATTGGCGGCCTCGAAGCCTATCCGCGAATCCTCCTGCACCAGCGGGAACAACCGGCGCACCAAGGCGATCTCGGATTTCAGGCTGCTCCGCACGACCTCCAGCAGGTGCCGCCGCTGCTGGGCCGAAAAGCGCCTTCGACCGGTCTGCAAGGGCGTCGCGGGCGGCAACGTACCGCACCTGGTTGACCACCGATTGAAAATGGATGGCCGCCACGCGGGCAAAGCGCAGCTCTGCCTGCGCCTCGTCCCGCCGCTCGGCAGGCGCCTTCCGCACCGCCGCCTCAAGATCGGCAGTGCCCGCCTGCCAGCCCTGGGCAACTTTTTCGAACTGCGTCGCCAGTATGTCCGCCGGATATGGCCCGCGCCATGATTTCAGGTCGTCGTAGGGGATCCCCGTCATGGTGGCGGCATAGCCGATCTTCTCCCGGTAGAGCAGATTGGCCGGACCGACGTGGACCGGGCATTCGTACAGTACCTGACAGGCAAACGGATATTGCTGAAACGCCGTGCTGAATGCGGTCCATGCCTTTCGCGCCAAAGGTGCACCCTCAATCCCGTAGTGCTCGGCGGCCAGGGCGTCCAGCACATCGTCGACGCCGGGGGTCGGCTGCGCGCGGAAGCGCGCGGCGATCTCCAGGTTCGGCGACGGATATCCACCCAGGCTCCAACTCATCATCATGCCGTTCACACCGGCGGAGGCCAGATCGTGACAGTGCCTGGCCACCAGGTCCATGACCGGCAGGTAGGGCACGGTGGACAGCTCCCAGGTGTTGTTGAGCGCCACCTTGGCGACGGTCTTCAGCCCGGCCTGTTCGGCCTCTTTCCAGCGCTGCTGGCGCGCAGGCCCGGACCCACGGCCGATAGCGAATACTCGCCCACCGATGTGCGTACGCCACCGCGGTCGATGGGGATCGCCCATTCGCTGACCGACATGAACCACGTCGATTTGGGCAGCCGCGCAATGATTTGCGATACGCCGTCGTCGCGCCATCCCCAATCCCAGGCGATCATCTTGGCCTTGCGACTGCCGCGTTGCACGCCCTCGGCGATCGTGGTGTTGACCTCGGCAATGATTTCTGCGTCGCTGCGGCCCCGGCAATGTGGGCATTGCCGCCACTGCCCGTGCAACGCGCAATTTGTCAGGTTCTCCGAGGCGGTGATGGTAAACACGCCCGCCAGACCTGGCACCTGGCTGAAGACGTACGCCAGGGCGTCGCTCATCCAACGGCGGACCGCCGGATGCGAGGTACACAGGGCAGTTAGGTCGCCCTCGCGAACGCCGGCCATCTCCGGGCGGTCCTGGAAGAACGCGGTGGGCATGGCCCGCGGCTCGTTCAGGTAAAGGTAGACGCCGACACCGTATTTCCTCGCCCGCCCCACCAAGGCCCGAAGGTTGGCCATGCGCCTCTCGTAGCCGGTGCCGAACTCAGGGAAGGCGGTCCCGCCGGGCGCAGGTCGCGGAGCACAACGGTGCAGCCAAACGCCGTTGACGCCCAAGGCCGAAAGCCGTTGCAGCAGTCGTTCGGGAAAAGGATCCAGTTCGGGCTTGGAAAGCGAGTCACCGTAGACCGCCGAATAGGAGTAGATGAAGCGCAGTGACAGCGGTTCCCGGTCACCTGTTGCGGGCAAGGCGGGCGCAGAAGAGCCCACGGCCGGTGTACTGAAGCACTGCAAGAAGCCGAAACGCGGTTCTTCCGGCCGCCGAATGGCGTCGCCGAACTCCTCTTCGACAACCCGCTTGATCCGCGCCGCCCGATCGCGGGCCGCCGCGTCCGGGGCAACGTAGCGCAGAAGCTCGCACTTGGGTTTCAGGTTGCCGAGCTTGATCCACAAAAAATCGTCCTCGCGCAGGGAAAACGCCAGTTGTTCCGGCGTCATTTCCAGCAACTCCAGCAACTGGTCGTAGGGCAAGAGGTGCCAATTGCGGCGGATGAGCGTGATGTAGCCGCGCAACTTCTGCTGGGCCGGAACCGCAGCGGCAGGTGGCAATCCCATCGATTCCGCCACGGCGCTGATGTCGCCGGCCGAAGCCCCCAAGAGCTTCGCCATTTTGTCCGGCGACACCAGGTTCCAGTTACGCCACACGAACTCATGCATCCGGTCGGGAAAGTGGCGGGCCGCGATCGGCGCGGGAGAGGGCCCTTGCGGCATGGCGGCTTTCCCGGCAACGCCGTGGCCGATCCCAGAAGAGACGATGGTACACAGACACGCCGCGCGGAACAGGGTTCCTGAGGCCATGGTCCTTCTCCTTTTCAGACTGGTGGGTTACAACATCTGGATTTGGTCGAATCGGATCGCCTCGGCGGTCATCCACGGGGTGCGGCCCGTCGCTGATGCCGATCATTATAGCCAACAAGATATACCGAACCACAGAGGTCGACGCCTGGGTCCGCGACGCAAACCGGCCCTAATCGGCCCACAATCGGTTAACGCCTTATATACATGCGATCCGACATCCATTAGACTAAATGACCGGTTAGTCGATCAAGGAGTTTCCAAGCGTGTCGCGTAATGCAAGCAAGTTTGCCTTTTCCCGCGCCCTGCGGGTCATGCCGGGCGGCGTCAACAGCCCCGCACGGGCCTTCGGCGGTGTCGGTGGTGAGCCAATTTTCATTCAACAGGCCGATGGTCCTTGGCTGGTGGACATCGACGGCAACCATTACCTGGACTACATCGGGTCCTGGGGACCGATGATCCTCGGCCATTGCCATCCGGCGGTCACCGCCGCTTTGCAGGCCGCTGTCCTCCGCGGCACGAGCTACGGGGCCCCGACCTTGCAGGAAACCGAACTGGCCGAACTGATCATCGAGGCCGTGCCTTCCGTGGAAAAAGTGCGGTTGGTCAACTCGGGCACCGAAGCCACGATGAGCGCCATTCGATTGGCCCGCGGTTATACCGGTCGCCCGATCGTGATCAAGTTCGCGGGAAACTACCACGGCCACGTCGATAGCCTGTTGGTGGCCGCCGGCAGCGCGGCCGCGACCTTGGGCGTGCCGAACTCGCCCGGAGTAACGGAAGGCACGGCACGCGACACGCTGGTCCTCCCCTACAACGATCCGGCGGCCCTGGAAGATGCCTTTGCCCGCGTGGGAGACCGCGTAGCTGGTGTGATTTTCGAGCCTGTCGTGGGGAACATGGGCTGCGTCGTGCCGTCAGAGGCATTCCGCTTTGCACTTCGCGACCTCACCTCTCGTTACGGGGCACTCTTGATCTGCGATGAAGTCATGACCGGGTTCCGCGTGGCCTACGGCGGCGCCCAGTCGCTTTGGCAAATTAAGCCCGACCTGACGACCCTGGGCAAAGTGATCGGCGGCGGGCTACCCGTCGGCGCCTACGGGGGAGCAGCGAAGATCATGGATCACGTGCTGCCCGCCGGCAAGGTCTTTCAGGCAGGCACGCTCAGCGGCAACCCCCTGGCCACTGCGGCCGGCATCGCCACTCTGAAAGTGCTCCGCGACAGCGATGCGTACTCTCGCCTGGAACATTCCGCAAGCCGACTGGCCGAAGGTTTTGCCGAGGCGGCCCGGACGGCGAAGATTCCCCACACGGTGGCCCGCGTGGGTTCGATGATGACGCTCTTTTTCAATCCGCATCCCGTGACCGATTGGAGCGTGGCGGCCCGCAGCGACACGCAGCAGTACGCCAGATTCTTCTGGGGCATGCTCGATCGCGGCATTTACCTGCCTTGCAGCCAGTTCGAGGCGTTATTCGTCTCGACGGCGCACAGCGTCGAACAGATTGAAACCACGATTGCGGCGGCCGGTGAGACGCTTGGCAGATTGTAGGGCGGGCTTTAGCACTAGGCCACCGCCTGGCGGCGGAGCAGGTAACGCGATATGCCCAGCATGGCGACGGCGACGACCAGCATGGCCAACGACCCAGGTTCCGGCGCCGGGAAGACTGTCATTCTCTGCGACTTGGCGTCGGCTTGTTCCGGCGGATCGGCCAGAACGGGACTTTCGCCGCGAATTCGGGCTTCGATCCAGTCGCTGAAGGCCGACACCCGCGTGTGTCCGGAGAAGTTGCCGTAAACCGAACGTGGCGCGCCGAAATCCGAGCCAACGAAGGAATTGATCCCCGCCAGGTACGTGCCCGAGGCTGTCGTGATGAACAGTCCCCCGCCGCTATCGCCCGGGGCGATCAGACCTTCCAGGGGCAGGGCATGCGAGTAACCCAGCGGGACTGCGCCAGGGGGCAGCGGGTTCTCGAAATCGGCGACCAAGAGGCGCTTGTGTTCGATTTCGCTAATGACGTTCTGCGCTCCACGCTTCTTTCCGTCGCACTTCGTGTCGCCGGAACTGCCGGTGCCCGTCTTGCCGAAACCGACGACCGTATCGGCGTGGTTCAATTCGCTGCTGCCGGTATACAAGGGCGCCGGCCGGATGTTGTCGACCGGTTTGGCCAGGTGTACCAGACCGATATCGTAGCCGGACCAGAGATCACCGTTCCAACCGGGATAAACGACTTTGCGATCGACCTGGTAGGTTTGCCCGCCAATGCTGAAAGAAAGCGTCTTGGCATTGTCGACGACGTGGGCCGCGGTGAGGACCCATTCCGGCGCAACGAGCGTGCCCGAAGCCAGAAATCCGGACTTCGCGGTCGTTCCCATGAACCGTCCCACGCTATCGTAGGGTGTGCTGCTTCCCAGCGTCCGGTAGAGCGAATCGTTCTGGGCATCGCGCAACGACAATCGCCTGGGCGGGAACGGCAACAACGCCGGCCAGGAAGAGAAGAGTCGCTGCGATTATCCAGGTTTGACGCTGCATCCGATCCATTCCAAACGGGGGGGCTAACGGAGACTTCCCCGCATACCTTCTCCTCAGCCTATCACAAGTTGAATTTGCTGTCAACGAATTTGCACAATTTCTCTACTCCTCCTCCCAAACCTCGCCGGATTCCTCGAATCGTGGTTCTGGCGCCTCCCAAAGCGGTTCTTCCGTTGCCACGACCGGCTGCGGCTCGGCGACGGAGACTTCCTCCGTCGGCTCTTCCAACTCGGCCGGACGCGATTTGGCCGCCGGTTTGCGGGCCGCCGTTGCCGGCCGACCCGGTTTTTTCGGCTTCTCCTTGGCGACTTCCTCGAAAATCAGGGGGGCCGGGTCCCGCTCGGAATTACTGGGCAAATCATTGACCGGGGCTTTGAGGCTGCGGAAGAGTGTGGCAATGTGCTCGTGGCAGGTAAACACCAGCATCTGGTGCCCCGCAACGGCAAAATCGCGCAACACCTGGGCCGCCGCCTTCGCCCGCTCGCCGTCGAAATTCACCAGCACGTCGTCGAGAATCAGCGGCAGCGGGGCGCCGCGGCGGGCAAAATAGGCCGCCAGTGACAGGCGGAGACTGAGGAACAATTGCTCCCGGGCCCCCCGGCTCAGCACCTCGACCGGCAGCCAGTGCCCCTCGTGGTCCTCAACGCGGAGGACGCGCTCGCCCACCGGCGTCCAGACACGGCGATAGCGGCCCTGGGTCATCTGGCTGAAATAGCCGGAGGCCTCCTGAAGCGTCTCGGGCTGGCGATCGGTTTCATACGACGCCCGGATCGATTCCAGGACCTGGCCGGTGACCGCCAGCACCTGCCAGCGGCGGATAGCCTCTTCGATCCGCTGCTGCAACGTGGCCAGGTCGAGTTGCCGGGCGGCCAACTGGCGGTCGTCGGCCAGACTCTTCATTTGCGCGGTGAGCTGGCCGCGTTTTTCGATCCGCTGATGGACCTCTTTCTCGATTCCGGCCACGCGGGCCCGCAGATCGTCTCTGCTGGCGTCGAGATGCGCAGCGGCCGGACCCTCAAGCTGTTGCTTCAAAGCGGCCTGCGACGCCCGGGCGCCGATGGTTGCGGCCAGATCGTGCTCGATCTGCTCGTGCTCGCGGCGCAGGTTCTCGACTCGGGCGGCTTCGGCCACCAGCCGATGCAGATGCTCTTCGCTTTCGGCGCCGCTCTGCCTGAGCAACTGCTTGCGGCGCTGATGCAGTCGGGCGATGGCCTCCTCGCCCTTGCTCCGTGCCTGGCGGAGCTTGCGCAATCGGCGGCGGATTACATTGCGGCGGGCGATCCGGGCCTCTTGCTGCGTGAGCGCCTCGGAAAGCTCGAGGACCTTTTCCATGGAATGCTGCGACTCGACCTTAACTCCGCAGTCGGCCACCAGTTGGGCCACGCGGCTGTGGAGCATGTCGCGCTCGCGGCGGCGCTGGCCGAGTTCTTCGTCCAAGAGCGTAAGGCGGGATTGCATATCGCGGATGTGGCCCGCCAGGCGGGCGACCATGCGGACATTGCGGGGCGAGAAGTTCTGCGGCAAGCCGGCCTTCTCCAGGCCGTCGCGCCAGGCACGCCGGGCGGCGCGGAGGTCCTCTTCGGCTTGGCCGGCGCGGCGGGCCGTCGCATCCGCATCTTGCCGTGCGGCGGCGTGACGCGAATCGAGCGGGGCCAGGTCTTCCAGGGCCGCCAGTTCCCGTTCGGCCGCCGCCAGTCGGCTGGCCATCGGTCCGCCGCCGCGGGGAAGCTGGTCGTCCAACACGGCCCGCTCATCCTTGGTCTGCTTGATCTGCATTTGCAGCAGCCGCAACTGGTTCTGGCCTTCTTCAAGTTGTTGGTCGTTCGAGCGGAGCATGATGTATCGGACCAGGACGCCTCCGGCCGCGATCGTCAGCCCCACGGCCGCCAGGGTCCAAAAGGTTGGGCCGGTCCAAGTGGGAACCACGAGCAGGCCGAGCGAAACAATCAGAACCCCGACCACAAAGATCACACCCAGCGCGATGGTCGTGCTGCCGGCAGGCACCTGGTTCCGCAGCAGCGCTTGGCCCTGTTCCTGCAGTTCCTTCTCGTTGCGGGTCATCTGCTCCAGCCGCTCGTCGAGCTGCATGCGGCGGCGAAGTTGATTGACGAGGTTGCCGGCCTGTTCGGTGGCCGAGGTGAAATCGGTGGCCTGCCGCTCGTTAAGGGCCGCTGTCACTTGTTCGTGGACGCCGGCGGCCGCCTGGTGGGCCGCCTCGGCTTCGCCTTGAAAGGCCTTGCATTTCTGCAAACATTCCCGCAAGTGGCGGCCCGGAGCGCGAAGCCGCGTCAGGGCCTGCGGCGAGAAATGCGGCAAACGGTCGGGCTTGGCCCGACCCGGAGTACCGGGTGCCCCGCCAAGGCCCATCTTCTCGTACTCGGCGAACATCGTGGCGTTCAGGTCGTTGCGCTGCTTTTCCAGTTCCGCAATCTGGCTTTCCAGGCCGCGGAGCCAAGGCTCCTGCTCCAGCGTGGCCGTAATCCGGGCCCCGTGCCGGCCCAAGGCCTCGTTGACGTTAAGTTCTTCGGCCTCGCGGCGGAGGGCCTGGCGATGCCGGGCGAGGCGCTCCATGCCCGCCTGATGCTTGGCCGCCCGCTGCTTGATCGCTTCCAGGCGTTCCAGCGAATCGGCCGGAACCGTGACCTGCTGGCCCAGCGACGCCAACTTCTCGCCGAGCGCGCGATGCCGATGCCAACGCTCGCGGATCGCCGCGGCCAGGTCGCGAAGGTCGAGTTGCTGACGCAGTTCTTCCTGCTCCTCTTCCAGCCGCGACAGCTCGCGCTCGAACAGGCCGCGGTCGCCGGCCAAGCGGGCGTAGGCCAGGGCGTGCGTCTGCTGTTCCTCGATCTGCCGACGGATTTGCTCCCGCTGGTTCATGAGTTGCGTGATCTGGCTCGGACCTCCGTGCCCGTCGAGAATCTGGTTCCGCGAAGATTCCAAATCGCGCGTGACCTCGACCAGCGAGACGCGATCCAACCCGGCGGTGATGTTATAGAGAACATCGGCTGCCCGCGTGTCGCTGAGCGTGGCCAACTCCTGCATTTCGTTGAGGCTCACGGCGAAGACGTTGTTGAACGTCGTTTCGTCGATGCCGGCCAGCAGCGTCTTCATGACCTGTTCGTTGTGGCCAGCGCCGTCGGCGGCGGTGATCAGCGTTTCGTCCAGCCGCGAGTTGCCGTCGGGCGACGGATAACGGGCGACCTGGAACTGCCCGCCGGCGCCGTTCACTTCCAGCCATCCACCCGGTCGGCCGCCGTGGAGGGGCGGCAGATAGCGGCGGCGTTCCGGAGAAAAGCCGTACAGCGCCGAGCGGATGAAGTGCAGAAGCGTCGACTTGCCCGCCTCGTTGGGGCCGTAGACGACGTTCAGACCGTCGCTCATCCGCTGGAGTTTCAGTCCGCTCCAGACGCCGTAGCCATCGATTTCCAGGGCCAGCAGTTTCACCCTACGTCTCTCCGCCCAATAGTTCCATTCCCAACAAGGCCGCCTCGTGCAGGACCCGCTTCCGCGTGGCGGGGTCGGCGATCGCGACCGCCTCGGAAAACAACCCCGCCGCCGGTCCCTCGGCCAACAACGATTCCACGTTCAAGGGCTGCTGCGGATCGAGTTCGAACTCCCGCAACGTGCGGAGAAAATCGCCCAGGATCGTCTCCTGTTCGTACAGCGCCGCCGGCAGCGCGTTTTGCGGTTCCAGCTCGATACCCACCGTCCAGACGACGGGCGACGACAGGCCGTGTTCGATCCGCAACCATTCCAGCAGCTCGCCGCGGAGCTTGCCGCGACGCAGTTCCGTGAGCAGCGGCCCGCTGCCGCCGATCGTCCAGGTGATCAGCAGATCGGTCTTCGATCCGGCCGTAAGGCCGCGGATCCGTTGCGTGAGCATCGCTTCCAGCCCCTCGCGTTGCGTGCTGGGATCGATCAACACGCTCTCGTGAACCCACTCCAGGGCGTTGGTCGGAACGAAGCTCACCCGCGCGCGGCGTTGATCATCGACGTTGACCAGCGTGCAGCCATGCGTGCCTGCTTCGCCCGGGCTGCGGCCCTGGGGCGTGCCCGGATAATGGGCGATCCCCGGCGAAGTGAACAACGTCTTTTGTTCAGCCCGTCCGCCCAGCGCCCAATAGTGAATGCCTCGCGATAGCAATGCCGCGGCATCAATTTCTCCGCAGGCCACGCCGATCGAGAACAGGCCGACGGCGTCGGGCGAGAACTCTTCGAAATCGAGCGCCCGCGAGCCCCGGCTGGTGCCCACGATGCGGGCCAGCGGCGAGCCATCGTATTGATGCAGGAAGTCGGTCACGCGGTCTTTGGCGAAGACCCTTACGTTCTCCGGCAGGGGAAACGCCGCAGGCCAGGCCTCCGGCGGATCGGATTCGCCGCCCGCCCAATAGACGTTGATTCCGGCCTCAGCCAGACGTTGAAACTGTTCGCTCAGGAAGGCTGTCCCCCGCGGTCCCGCGAGATCGGGCTGGAGGATGTTTCCGGCCAGGACCACGAAGGCGACCCGTTCGGTCAGGGCCGTATCAATCACCCGCCGGCCGGCGTTGTAGGGTGCATCCAACAGCGTATCCCGCAGGTGGTCGGGCACTTCCGTCAATCCGCGCGGGACGGCATCCACGCGGAAATCGCTCGCATGCAGGAAACGGAACGGTCGGTCGGGCATGGACGCCTCAGGGAAAGTATGACTCAACTCCCCTCGCCCGCGACCATGGGTACATGGTGCCCGGGGAGAGGGGCCGGGGGCGAGGGCAACTGGGCATTTACCGGAACGCTCCCCTGCATTTTACCCAAACTTCCGTCTTGCTAAAACAGCTATTTTGGGAAAAGCCTGGAAGGAAACGAATCTGGACTTCGAGGAGAGAGATTTTGGGAACACTGATCTTCGCTAATCCGAATCTAAGAACTGTTCGAGCCTATCCGGACCTGGACTGTTTCGCGGTCCGGCAGAACATTCGTAAGTGCTTTTCCATGCAGCACTTACATGGGGTGGACGCCTTCTTCGTGGTCCAGCACGGTGTGGTCCAAAATCGAGGTCATTCTCCGCGTCTGGCCTTCTCCCCTCGCCCGTATTCGGGAGAGGCGCTGGGGGTGGACTGCTAAAAAGTCAAACTGTGGTGTCTTGGTTTTGTATCCCGTTTTCGTTTCGGGAGAGATGTGACTGATGGGCGTTTACGCCCATTTCCGGCTTTAGCCGCTAATAGGCCCGGCATTGATGCCGGGTGATCGTGCGGACGCAGCGCCCCCTTGCCGCTGAAAGTCCGCGAAAACCCCTCCTGTGCATGGGTTTGTCCGGCAACGCTGGCGGACGGACAGCCTGGAAACGCGTCTGCGCTGCGATCGCAAGTCATGTTGTGTAAACAACTTACGACAACGGTCCCGGCGTTTTTGCGGTCCTTTGTCCGGGAACGTTCCCGGACAGTGTCCGGCAACAAGTTGCGCAAGTGCTTTTCTCGTAAGCACTTGCGTTTCCGGACACGGCCCGGCTGTCGTACCCGCGGCATCCGCGACCGTTTCTGGTACACCCTACTTCTCGTTTTTTTCCCTCATGGAGAAGTTCTTCGTGGCGGCAACATCTCTCCCACTATCTATATCTACGAAAGTGAGCACGGTTAGGCGCAGAGGATTTTTTGAAGTCGCTTTTCTTGTTTGCGCCTGCGCCGTGGAAATTGCACACGGCACAAAAACCGCACAATAAACTCCATTAAATTCCATCCAAATCCTGGAAGTTTTTAGCAGGCTAGGCCGGGGGTGAGGGCCGTTTCCTTCATCCTTCATCCTTCACCCTTCCTCCATCTCCAAGGGTAGCCGGATACATATCTCCAAGGCGTCCGGCCCGTCGTCGTGATCGCCCAGCGGAAAATCCATGAGTTGATCGACCAGCAGCCGGCAGCCGGGCGAGTCGGCCTTGAACCGCAACTCGCGATTGAGCACGTACTGGCTCAGCCGGCGGATGCGGGCGAGCTTGCTGTAGCCCCGGCTCATCATCTTCCAAATCGACCACCGCAGGGCGTATTCCTCGCCGCACTGCCGCACCAACTCGTGGACCAGCAATTCCTGGAACTGTTCGGCCTCGATGCCCACGAAATCAGGCTTTTTCTGCTCGCAGAAGAGCAGCGTTTTGCGGACGAGTTGGTCCAGCACGATGTGGTCCAAAATCGCGTCGACGTACAACCTTGCCAGATCATCTTCGGTCCATACCTCCCCTTGGGTCGGAAGGCTGTCGGCCGCCGGGCTTTCCGCCTCGGCCGGCATTCCCATCTCTTTCAGCAGCTTGGCGGTCGCATCCAGGGCGGCCTGGGCGCGGGTCAGCCAGGCGGGGTTGCCGGCCTGGGTCTTGGTGCGGACGGAGCGTTTCTTCTTCGAATCGTCGCCGGCGCAGTCGGTGACCGTGCGAATTTCCTCGTCGGGCTGCGAGCGGTCCAGGCCCTCCAGCGCCTTGCGGTAAATCGTGTCGTAGCGCTCGTTCAGTTTGTCGATCATTTCCATGGTCTCCTTTACGGATCGCGAGGCACAATCCCGCCGCAGCGAATTCCGCCAGCGGAGGACGGTTGTCTTGGGTATCCCGACCTTTTCGGCGACCTCCCGGCTGGTATGGCCCTCCAGGGAGAGCCGGGCGATCTCCGGCAGGAAGGCTTCCTTCCGCTCCCGGGCCTGCCCCAAACGTGAATTGGGTTCTCTCATGATTGCGTGTTGGTTGAGGGTTGATGGTTTACGTTGGGTAGCTACGGAATAATACGAATTAGACGGCGATTTGATAAAATTGCGATTGCTCTGCAATGGCTTCGACATGGCGCGCGGCGCCGTAAGGCGTTGTCTGCCGGGAGGTTAAAGCAATCCAAGAAAAAGAGCGGCTTGCAAAAACTGTGATCAGAAAAAAGACGCGAAAAATCTCCCTCTGATGGCGGGTTTCGTGCCGCGCTGCGCGTCGTTTCGAGCAGCGGATGGAAGCAAGAGTATGTGCGTCGTGCAGCGTTTTCGTTCCGCTGGACGGACGGGCGTTTACGCCCGTTTTCGGCTTCAGCCGGTGATAGGCCCGGCATTCATGCCGGGTTGGCCGAATGTCGCGCTTCGTCTCGCTGTTTCACGAGGTCAACCCCGTTCACGGGGTTCCCGGCTAGCCCGGATTATTCATAAGGTCTTCGCGACCAGCGGCAGGGCCCTGGACAATGGGAGTTTGGAAAGACGTTGGTCAGGCATCGACTTGATGGAAGGATACCAGTTCAGCAACGCGCACGCTTCCTGGGAAATTCTCGTCCTCCCCCAGTTTGGGTGATTTCTTGCGAGACGACGTACGGCCACCATGTCGGATTGCGTGAACAACCGGTTGCGAATCACCACTCCAGGGCAAAAGGGCCAGGAAAATCGCCCTCCCTTTCGCTTTAGTTTACCCAGATTTCGACGCGTAACCAGTCCCCCGTGACTAGGTTGGGCATCAACGAACTGCTGCGCTATCATTTCTCTATCGGCAGTTCACGTAACCATGCGTAACAGCCGGGTTTGCGATAACGCAAAGTGGGGGGTCCCAAGTCGGGCCGGTGTCCATTTCTGGTGCTGCTCTATTGCTTGCATCGCGAATCGTTTGTTTCGAGTGTTGCTTTTGTTTCGATTGCAGCCTAGAATAGCTTTAGCCTGAACATTATTTACGGGGCGAGGACGGCGACAATGACGAGTAACTTAGTGGACTTTTCCGTATCGGTTGCACCGAGCGAGAATGACGCACTTCTCGCGTTGGAATCGAGTCGCCAATTGGCGAAGCTGCTTGAGAAACCCTCGCGCCAACTGCGGGTGCAAGTACAATCCGACGACGTTCCGGAAGAAACCGTAACGATTCCAACCACGGCCATTCGCCTACTGAACGATATTCTCGTTGAAATGGCAAAAGGCAATGCCGTAACCCTAATCCCGATGCAGGCGGAACTGACCACCCAGCAAGCCGCCGACCTGCTGAACGTTTCGCGCCCGTTCCTCGTCGAACAATTGGAAGAGGGAGCGATTCCATTTCGCAAAGTCGGCACCCATCGCCGCGTCCTCTTCCGCGATCTGATGGCCTACAAGCAAACCATGGATCGTAACCGATTACAGGCCCTTGACGAGCTTTCCGCCCTCGATCAGCAACTCGGGCTGGGTTACTGAAGTGCTCTCTTTCACTCGCGGCGGCCGAACCGCTTTCCCAAGCTCCGCCCTGTTATCGGAATCTTGTTCATCCTCGGCAAACGCCAGGGGATTCAAGTACGGGCCCAGCACGCCGCGGGCCATGGTTGCCTTTCCTCCCTGGCGGCGATATGATCGAATCCCAGGGATCTTTACCAGAAACCGGACGAGCCTTAATGGGCCGCCCAAAGGAGGATTTACAATGAATCTCAAAAAGGCTCTGTTGCTGTTCGGTGCTGTCCTGGCGTCCGTGTCCTTTGCCGCGTCGTCGGCCCAGGCACAATACCTGGGAATCGGTGTCGGCGTCCCAGTCTATCGGCCGATCCCGTATTACGGTCCCTATGTCCGCCCGTACTACCCGTATCGCCACCGGGCATACGTGCCGGTGCCCGTGGCTCCGCTCGGCGTCTACATGGCCGTGCCGCCGGTCTACTTTTCGCAGCCGGCACCGGTGCTTCCGACGCAATTCTATGGCTATCCTGCCCCGTCAGCGGCACAGCCTCGCATGTCCGCGTTGCCGATTGCAGATACGCCGCCGACAGTAATCCCACCACCACCACCGCAGCCAGTGCTGCCCACCACGCCACCAGCAACACCGACGCCGCCAGCCACGTCTCCGCTGGCACCGCCGACGATGATTACGCCGCCGCTAGCCGTGCCTACGCCGCGGTCGATTCCGACTCCGCCAGATCAAACCACAGGCGCCGCGTTCTAAATGGAGTTGCGTGATTCCAGGAGGCGCCAGATGTAGGGTGGGACGAGTGAAACGAGCCCCACCAGCCTCCGATGCTTCCCATGGTGGGGCTCGTTTCACTCGTCCCACCCTACGGCAACGCGTTTCCCCGAGCCTCCGGCAATCACGCAACTCTATTTAGTTGGGCGATCGAGGTTCGGTGAGTTTGGCTGCTGCGAGATCCGTAATCGCATGCCTGCCGCTCAGTTGACACTCATGTGGACCGTGCGATACTTCCTACTCCTGGATGTACGCAAACCACATTGAGAACGCCAGACCATGCCCACAACCGATCCGAACCCAGCCGCCACGCCCATCCCACGCCGCCTTCTTGGTCGCACCGGGCACGCCGTTACGATCTTCGGTCTTGGCGGCGAGGGTATTCTCAGAACGCACGGCAGGGAAGCCGAGGCCGTTGCCGTGATCCAGCGCGCCCTTCAGCAGGGCGTGAACTACTTCGAGACGGCCCCTGCCTACGCCAGCAGCATGGATTACTACGGCTTGGCCCTGGGCGACCGCCGACCGGAAATCTTCCTGGCCTCCAAGACCCACGATCGCAGCTATGATGGGTCTCTCAGGCTTTTGGACGACAGCTTGCGGCGACTGAGGACAGATTACCTTGATTCGTGGCAGTTGCACGACCTTCGCACCGAAATCGATCTTTCACGGATTTTCGGCAAGGGCGGAGCGATGAAAGCCCTGCTGCAAGCCAGAACTGAAGGACGCGTGCGTTATCTCGGCATTACCGGCCACCATGACCCAGCGATTTTGCTTGCCGCGATGCAGGAGTTCGACTTCGACACGGTGCTAATCCCGCTCAACGCTGCCGACGTCCACCGCCTCTCGTTCCGCGACACCGTGCTGTCCGAAGCCGCCCGCCGCAACATGGGCATCGTCGGCATGAAGAGCACGGCCCAAGGCAGATTATTGGCGAGCGGCATGTTGACGATGGGCGAGGCGATGGGCTACGTGCTCTCCACTCCGGCCGTCAGCACCCTGATTATAGGCTGCAAGACGCCGGGCGAGGTCGACGAGAATGCCCAGATTGCCCGGCAGTTCGCTGGTTTTGCGGAGGAACGGATGCAGGAACTGGAAAGTCGTACGCTGCCGCACGCCGAGGACTTCAATTACTTCAAGATGCCGGCCTCGATCTTATCGCGGCGGACGTAAGCACCCGTCCGTTCCCGGTCCTTCAATCTCAATCACTCCACCCAGCCTCAATAATGCTGGCCGTGTGACCTGGAACAGGGAGGATTCTGCGTTGCATGAGACCCGCCGATGCAAGGAGAGTACTCCATTCGCTCCCGCTCCGCTCGCGTCCGCCCGTCACCGCCAACATGTTCAAGTCGGACATGAACAGCTTCTCGATCTCAGAGCTGGGCCGTTCAACACGGTTCGGCAGCACGGCTTCGATCAGAAGGAGTTGGCTCTCCGGGACCATCGCCCGGCGAACATTGCGGAGGATCTGCAGGGCGGACTCGTCGTCATAGCCGTGGAGTACGCATCGCATGAGATAGACATCCGGCCCGGAAGGCACCGATTCAAGCAGGTCTCCGGCCAGGCATTCGCATCGCTCCGAGAAACCGGCGGTCTCGAACCGTCTCGCGGCCCCCTCGATGGCGCCCTGCCGCTCGACAAGAACGCCCCGCGCCTCAGGTTGCGCCGCAAGAACTGCGGCAAGCAGTCCGCCGCCTCCGCCGCCAAGGTCCGCGACGACCCGGCAGCGTGAAAAGTCCCAAGCCTGTACGAACGGGGCAGAGTCGTCTGCCGTTGGCTCCGAGAAGACCGCGTGAAAGATCGCCTGGGCTTCGGGCTCGCTGGACCAGCGGGAGGTTGTTCCGTCGCGTTGTCTCGCCGCCTCGGCGCCTGAGCGGTCGCCGGCGCGGACGCAGTCGGGCAGGTAAGTCCATGCGTCAGCCAGGAGGTCGGCCCAGAAGATCATGCTTGCCCAAACCGAGTCCGGCGCATCCCTACGCAGCGGGTCGCCGAACCTTGTCAGCTCAAAGCGAGCCGGTGCGATCTCCTCGACGACACCGATGCTTCCGAGGGCGCGCATGAACCGACGCATGGCGTTGGGATTGGTCCTAGTCGCCGCAGCAAGCTCTTCGGCCGTCATCGGTCCGGCCGCGAGTGCGTCAGCGATTCCGAGCCGTACTGCCGCGCACAACACCTTACCACGGAAGAATCCCATCGCCATTTCGCCCAGCGCCAGTCTGGACGAACCGCTATCTTCGCGCATCTCCCCAACCATACTCGCCATCTCACTTTCCCTTGACCGAACAATCTGCGAGGCATTTCGGCGCATTGTACACAGTCTGGACCGCGACGGAATTGGGTGGGCCCGATTCGCGCTCTGTACAAGTTTCGAGTCGTTTGCGCTCTGCGCCCCTTCCCCCCCGTCGATGGTTTCTTAAACGTCCTTTACTGAGGAGACGTCATTATGCGTTACAACCGTCCCCAGATCAATGCCGCGGCCGCGGCCCACGAATCGGTGGAGTCTTTTGGTCCGTCGCCTCCGGCTCCTCGCTCTTGGTGCCCTTGAGAAGGAGGTCATCGGCGCCAAGTTCGTCCCCGGCCGCCGCCGCTTTTTCGACCTTCTTCCAGGATAATTCGCCGTAGCCCCGCCACGTCCACGGGCCGGTTCTGGGTCTGGTGAGCCAGTCCAACTTATTCCAGAGGACGATGAGCGTCTTGGCGTCCTTGACGGTTGCCGTCACGGTTCCTTCCGTGGGCTGCGGCAACTTGTCGGACACCACGCGGAATTTGCCCTCAAGCCGGTCTCCCTTTCGCGTCCATCCGCCAGTACACTCGCGGATGCCCTTCGGCAGATTCAGCGCCTTGTAGCCAATGGCGTCCGTACCGTTATCGATCAGTTCGCACGCCCCGTCAGGCCACGCCCACGTGCCGGAAAGATTCGCTGTCTTCGGATCGCCTTCGCGTTTCTCGGTCTCCTTGAGCAGTTGTGACAGTTTCTCGTCTTTCGCGGGCAATCTCAGCCCGAGTTTGATTTTGTCCTCCGCCTCCGCGTACTGCCTCTTGCCGGCAAGGGCCTTGGCCTAGTCGTACAGGTCCCCGATCAGGGGCTCGGCCAACTGGTCCACGGCGCTACGCGCAGCGGCGCACCACGGGGCACTGGAATTGGACGGCTTCTCCAGGATGCCATAGCTCTTGACGATCGCATCCACCGCGCTCGGGAAATCCTCAGCGGCGAAGTCCATCGCGGCACGGTGCCGCAGCCTCTCGACCTCCAGTTGATCGAGCCGGGCCTGGACCGCAGCATCGCCCGGCCGCAGGCCGATCGCCTCCTGGAGAAGGCGGCTGGCTTCGTCAAGGTTGGGTTTCTTCGAGGCACGCTCGGCCGCCCCGACTAGTTTTGTGGCCCGCCGTTGCAGGACCTCGTCGCGCAACTTGCCGAGCTCTTCGTCCTTGGGCCGAATTTCCAGGCCTTCTTTCAGCTTGCCTTCGGCGCTGTCCAAGTCGCCACTGTGCAACGACTCGCGGGCCTTGTCGAGGAGCACGCGGCAGCGAACGTCGTCATGCATCGTGCGGGCCTTCGCATCGGTGCTCCAGAGCGTTGGAAAGCGGCCCTCCGCCCGATCGAGTTGTGCCAGGGCGTCCTGGTAGTTGCCGATTGCCAGCGCTCGGGTGGCATCGACAATCAGTTGGTCGAATTCGCCGCGGTCCATGAGGCCGCCGATTTCAGGCGGCGGGGGCATCTCCGCCGGATGCTTCTTTTTCAGGTCCTCATAGAGCCGCACTGCCTCGTGCAGTCTCTCGCTGTCGCGTTCGCCCTGGACCATGCACCGCAAGATCTGCACGGCCGCGGCCAGGTCGGTCTCCCGTGTTTTGCGGAAGTGCGCTCCCCAAAAGCCCCATGCGTCGCAGTCGGCATCGATTTGCTTCACCGCGTCGACGAGAGACGCGACCTCCGCGTAGTTGCCCGTCGCCGCATAGCGCTCAGCGACCTGCATGAGACCGGCGCCGAGGGCGCTGGCCGGGGTGTCCGGCGCTGCGGGTCCCGGCATCTTTCCCGCCCACGCGCGGATCACCGCCAGGCCCGCTGCAGGCGGCCCTTCTTTGGGAAGCACGAGATCGACGACGTTTTCCGCCAGCGAAGGGTCCCAGTCCAAGATCTGCTTGACGTAATCCGCGTCCTTGGCATCGAGCACCAAGGCCTCAAGCCGGATTCGCCTTTGCGCCTTTTTCACCAGCGCGTCTGCCAGGTCGGCCGATTGGAGCACCTGCAATTTGTTCAGGGCTTGGGCGATCGCCAGACTGCGTGTCAGGGCATCGTCAGCGTTTGTCGGCACTTGGGCCACCAAATTTGCCAGATCCGCGTTGGCCTGGGCCCGCCACGTTTCGTCGGCATCCAAGATTTCCTTCAACCGTAGCATGAGGGCCGGCAGTGACGCGTCCTCCGCGACCTGCCGCGCCGAGGCATACCTTTTCAGATCGACCACGGCCTGCAGGTAGGCGACCTCGCGCTGATGGAAGTACTGGCGGGGCAAGTCGCTCAAGGTCCGTCTTGCGGCACTATAGTCCCCGCTGAGGATTTGCAGCCTGGCCTCTTGGATGGGCAGCGATTCCAAGAAATAAAGATACCCCAGGCCTCCACCGCCAATCGCCAAGAACAAGGCGACGAGCGCCAGCACCCGGAGCGGCAGCGGAACGCGCAACGCCTTCTTGACTCTCTTTGTGCGCGGGGCTGGGACCGAAGCCGGCGGCAAAAGCTGCGATTTCGATTTGCCCGGCACTGGGGGAGGACCGGACACCACCCGAACGGCCGAAGCAAAGGGCTCAACCTTCCTCATCGGCAGCCATTCGGACATGCCGTCGCACCAGCAGGTGGTATTGGCGTCCAGCCGGCCCGTCCGCCAGGACTGGAGGAGTTCCTCGGTAGTAAAGGCATCGGCAGGCTGATTGCCTTGACTGCGAATATACCAGCAATGAGATTGATCGGTCATGGAAAGCCGCACTCCGACGCCACCCCAATTCTTATGGAGGGGAGCGCGCTTTGTCAACTGGGGAACTTTTGCGGTGAGTTGTCCAGCGTTAGAGCGACAAGACGAACTCGACCAGGTCATCGACCTCTTGTTCGTTCAGTTCGCTCGCGCGGCCGTCGTCCTTGGCGTGCTTCCCTTGGACGATCAACTCCTTGACCGTTGCATAGCGGCCATCGTGCAAGTAAGGCGCGGTCCGCCAGACCTCGACCAAGGTCGGCGTGTAAAATTGATCCACATAATCCGCCGGGCCTCGCGTATGCACGTTGTGCATCTTCAAGTCGGTATACAGCGGTCCGCGGTGGCAATCGTGGCATCCAGCCCGGTCGCTCTCGAACAACTTCTTGCCGCGCCGGGCCGCCAGGCTGAGCCGCCCATCGACAAGGTGCGGACTGACTACCGGCTGTAGCGACTTGAGGTACTCGTCGATGGCCGCAGCCTCCTCTTCCGGCCGGTCGGCAAAGAGAATGTGCGTCAGGCCGGCGCGAACAGCCGCTTCGGCCGTGGGGTAGACGCCCTCGGCCATTGCCGGAGGAGTTCTGTGGGCCAGCAGCAAGCTCTTGGTGTTCTTCGGGTTGCCCACTCCGTCGTTCAGCAGGTCCCAGTTCAGCGCGTCGCTACGGCCGTCCGGATGACAACTGGCGCAGCTTTGCCAGTGTTGACGGCAGATTGTCGCGTCGTTGAAAAGCATCGCGCCGCGGCGTGCAGCGGTCAGCCGGGGCTTAGGACCCAGGGGAATCGTTCTCGGCGGGAGATCGTTGCCGGCCTGAAGATCGACCACCGCCAGGCTGTCGCTGAAGTACTCGGCGACATAGACTTTCGACCCCACGACGGCCAAGGCGCGGGGACCACTGCCGGGCAGTTCGATCCGCCGCAGGCCCCGGCCTGGGAGTGGACCGTCCGGGATGCTTTCGACCGCGGACGCCGTCATGGCGTGCTCCAGCGGTCCGAACATGGCTGCGGCGGCGACGACGCTCAACTCGCGGGCGCCGGCGTGGCTGACACAGATCGATTGCCCATCGCTCGTACAGGCTACTGCCCATGGGTTGCCCGCGCCCGACTGCGGCTCGTCCAGCGCGACCGTCTTGATCACCATCCTTTGCAGGATATCGATCACGCTCACGACGTTGTTGTTGATCCATCCTGCCTCTACCTGAATGGGAACCAGCTCAAAAGCGGAGAGGAGGTGCGCCACGTAGGCGTGCTTTCCATCGGGCGCGATACACAGGCTGCGCAGGCTGTTGGAGCCGTGGGGCAGCGGGATCGCGATCGTGCGGTCTGTTCGCGTGTCGATGACCGTGACCACGGAGGCCAGGGGACGCGTGTCGGCCCGGCCGGCGGGCAGGTGGTTGGCTACGAGCACGGCATCACCGTCCGGGGTGCAGGCCGCCGCGACCGGCTCCCGGCCAACTCCGATTCGCCGTAGTTCACGACCGGCTGCCAGATCGATCACGGAAACGTCGTTGTCGAACCGATTGCAAACGTACAGTCGCTTTCCGTCCGGGGTGATTGCAGCTCCCGTGGCGGTATGCCCCACGGGGATGGCTGCGATCATCCGGCATGCATGGAGATCGATGACGGCCACCGTGCTCTTCGGCGCCGCGCAGGTAACGATCAACCTCATCCCGTCAGGACTCAGTACCAGGCCGGTCGGTTCGGCTGGCATGTCGAGTTGGCGAGCGACCTTCCCCGTCGCCAAATCGACCCAAGCCACCTGCCGGGCGTCGGCGTTGGCGACGTACAAGGTTTTGGTATCTTTGGAGACAACCAAAGCACAGGGCCCCAAGTATCCTCCACCTTCTGCGGCTGCCGACGGTAGTGGAACCAAGAGGACAAAGACCGCCCACGCGCGGAATACACGCCGTATGCCAAGCTTCGATTGGAGCCCGTTCATTTGGCAATTCACCCTGCTGGGTGGTGTCGGACTGTGGAGTAAACCATTGCTTCACTGTACTCGCACGCGCCGACTGCGGCAACCCAAGAGCTTGCCAACCGCCATCGGCCGGTCCATAATGATCTGTTATTGGTTCCCCCTTGCTGCCATTTGGAGGTTTTGCCATGTTGCGCTTTGCCAGTCTGTCGTTGGTCCCGCTGTTGTTACTGGCATTGGCCTCTCCCGCCGGTGCCGGCCCCAAGGGGAAGGAACCGCGCCCCATCCCTGCCACGGACACAGCCGCGGCCGACCCCGATTTCGCTGTTCAGGGGGAATACGTCGGCACGGCCCCCTACAAGGGCAAAGACCTCAAGAAAGACCTCAAGTACGGCGTGCAGATCGTCGCCCTGGGCGGCGGCAAGTTCCACGGGATAGGTTATAATGGGGGGCTGCCCGGCGACGGCTGGGACAAGAAGACGAAACTGGAGGCCGACGGCGAAATCAAGGACGGGGTGATCGTCTTCAAGAGGAAGGACAGCACAAGCACCTACAAAGACGGTGCTGTGACGATCGTAGACCGCGACGGCAAAACCCTTTGCATCTTTCACAAGGTGCAGCGGACGAGTCCGACCCTCGGCGCCAAGCCGCCGGCCGGCGCGGTGGCGCTCTTCGACGGCACGTCGGCCGACAAGTTTTCCGACGGCCATACGACTGCCGATGGTCTGTTGATGGAGGGGGCCACGACCAAACAGAAGTTCCAAAGCTATTCGATCCACTTGGAGTTTCGTATCCCGTTCGAGCCCGCGAAACGCGGCCAGGGGCGGGGCAACAGCGGCTACTATGCACAGGGTCGTTATGAAGTACAGATCCTCGATTCCTTCGGGCTGGCGCCGAAGAACGACGAATGCGGCGCGATTTACGGCGTCAAAGCGCCCGAGATCACGATGTCTTTCCCGCCACTCTCCTGGCAGACCTACGATGTGGACTTCACCGCCGCCCAGTACAAGGACGGCAAGAAGGCGCATGACGCCCGGCTGACCGTCCGCCATAACGGGGTGGAGGTGCTCAAGGACGTCGAGGCGCCGCACGCGACGACCGCGGCCCCTTTCGCCGAAGGTCCGGACCCGTCGCCGATCTACTTGCAGAACCACGGCAACCCGGTACGTTTTCGCAATATCTGGCTTGTGGAAAAGAAGTAAGTTCTCCGTTTCCTCCCGACCCGGCTTTCCTCCCAATTACTGGAGGTCCACCGTCGTTCGGGCTGTCGCCATTTCCACGACCTTCGGTGTGAATGCCTCTTTTCCCATGATTTCAGCGACCACCGGCGGGGCCGCCGACTGATAGAGGAGTCTGGCCTCAACGCTCAACGGCCCCGCGGCGTGGGCCGGCACGTTGAAGCGAATCGTATCCTGGGCGACGCCCTTGGGCGGAATGGTCCGTTTCCAGAGGAAGTACGTCATTTCCCAGGGCCGAAAAGTGGGCTTGCCCGCATGATCACCGGCAATGGCCCCGAAGGCGATGGCCCCCGGCCCCGGATTGCCGTGCTCGTCCAGGCCCGGGTTGTGGAAAAGGACCTTGCCTTGGGCGTCGCGGATTTGCAGGTCGACCCACATCCGCCGCAGCTCGGTGACGGCCGTGGGAATGTTATGCCCGGCGGCAACGTTGTACACCAAGACCTGCAAGAGCAATTCCTTGCCGGCCGTGGCTTTCGCGGGCGACTTGAGCTCCAGCCGGGCCGCGCCCTTCAATCGCGCCTCGGCCATTTGGGCGTGGGTCTTTCCACCGGCAAGGATGTCCGCATTGGTATTGGCGCCGACAAAGTAGTGCCGATGGATCGGACGATCGGCCCCGGTCGGCACGGATTTTCCCGTGAGCGGCAAGGGCTGAAGGGTCTCGGCAACTTTCTCCGCCTCTGCGACGCTGCGCATGTGGCAGTCCTGGCACTGGATCCCCTTGCGGGAAAAAATGCCCGCCTTCCACTCGTCGTACGTGGACTCGATATGGAACCCGTTCATGGGTTGAATGACCGTGTGGCAACTGGCGCAGAATTCGGAGGCGGCGAAGAAGTCCTTCTTCTCGCCGGAATGGTTGCGGTTCTCGGCGATGTTGCCATAATTGCCGAGCTTGACGGTTCCCTGCTGGATCGCGAAGGAAGCGTTGGCCGGCTCTTTCCAGGGGCCCGTGGCGCCCGTCAGGGCAGAGATTTGGTGGCAGACGTCGCAGGTTACGCCGGCCTTCGCCTCGGCCGGCAATTGCCTTTCGGGCTTCACCGGAATCAATCGCGTGAGCACGCCGGCCGGCGAGTGGCAACCGGAGCAGAAGGCGTAGACTTTCGGTCCGGCTTCTTTCCGTGCAACTTCCGCCAGGGCGTGATAAAGCGGATCGGTGTGGCTTGCCAGGTGCATCGATCCGGTGAGCTCGTCGAGTTGCCGGGGGTGGCAGACGCCGCAGGTTTCCGTGGGCAGAAAGAGGTCAAGATCGGCAGGGGCCTGGTCGGCGGTGCGGATCATGGAGAGGCCGAACGGTCCCGTGGGCGGCCCCGCCGCAGATTTCGGCGCAGCCGACCGCGCGATGGCCGCCGCCAGCAGGCCGATCCCCATCCCCAGGTACACGATGCTAGAATACCGCCGCATGATCTTGCCTTTGATTCTTGGATCCATCGCTTTGCCCGTTCTAAGTGTTGTATGGCCATAGGACGTTGTTGGCTCGCGTGAACGGCCACGGCTATTTTACAAACGGACGGCGAGGGGTCAAATCGGTCCTTACTCCCGATCGGATCGGGCCGGGCGGTCACAAGCCAATTCGGCGGCCGACTGGACCCGTGGCGATGGCTGCGTACGGAATCGTGGCGTTTTCTTCAGCCGATATCCGCGACATCCGTGTAATCCGCGGTTTTTTCGGTGGCGAAAGGGTGTTTCAGTTGCCAAAGCCCCGAGATCATCGCAGAACGAGTGCGTTGATCGCTTAGTCTTCTGACGATAGAATGGATACATAGGAGGTCACGATGAAAGAAAATCCGATTGTTATCGAGTTCGAGAATTCAGACAGTCCCGAAGAAATCGCCGCCGCAAGAAAGCAGGACGAGCAGTTCGAGCGAAACAGCGCCTGGCTGCAAGCACACATCTTGGAGATCGGCGACAAATACCGGGGAAAGTGCATCTGCATCGCTGGGCAGCAACTATTTGTGGGGGATACGGCACGGGAAGCCATTTCTCTGGCAACGGCTGCGCACCCGGAGGATAGTGGTTGGTTCACGCAGTATATTCCCAGGGAAAGGGTGGCGCGGATCTATGCTCTGCCCAGGTGAGTGGTCGCTATGCGACGACGGGATTGTCCGGCCGATCATGTGCGCGAGAATTCAAGGCGGTAACGGCTCGTGGCGTCGCATCAAATTCTTGTTGGACACGGGCGCGGACAGAACCGTGATCAGTGCCAATGCGCTGGAGGCGTTGAATCTTCAATATATCCAGCCGCAGGACCGAATCGGTGGAGTTGGCGGCCTCGCAGATTCCGTAGATGTTGCAACGCAGATTGGTCTACAGCGTGACGACGGTCAATGGATTACGCTTCGCGGCACCTATGCGGCCTGCTTGCAGCAGGAAATATTGGATATCAGCGTGCTCGGCCGCGACATTCTGAACATTTTTGCCGTCATTGTCGACCGTGCTGCGGATCGCGTGCTCTTGCTCCACGGAAGTGACGGCTACGCGATTCAGCGTCGTGCGTGACAGTGAATCTGGCGACAGACCGATTCTTGACTGGCCAGTCAGGCCGGGCTCGGGCGATAGGACGCCCACGACAAGGCGCACGAGGATCAACATCGCGATAGTCATGGTTCTCCCCATGCCGATGGTCAGGACAGCGGCCGGCCGCCAAGCTGATTGGACCCGAACGGATTATCCCCATGGCCTGGTGTTGGCGGCGCGGCCTTTGCCGCCCGCTACCACTTAATCTTGCAGTTTGGGAGTGCCTGCTGAAGTTTCTTCGCGCCGGCCTCCGTGAGCTCGGGTCCGCCGAGTTCCAGGTATTGAAGTTCCCGCAGGTTCTTGAGATGTTCCAGCCCGGCATCGGTTACCTGGCTACCGTTAAGAGTCAACTTCTGCAAGTGCGTCAAGCCCTGCAAATGCTCCAGGCCCGCGTCCGAAGTTTCAAGAAATTCCATTTCCAGCGATTCGAGTTGGTGGAGCGAGCTGAGGTGGGCCAGCCCCGCATCGGTAACGCGCGTGACGCCGAACCACAGCTTGCGGAGTTTCGATAGTCCCCGCAGGTGCACGAGTCCGGCGTCCGTCACCTTGCGACTGCACCCCAATCGTAGCGATTCGGTATCAGGCAACTGCGCGACGTGTTCCAGGGCTGCATCGGAGAGTACTTCAACAAAGACAACGCGGTCGAAGAAGTCATCCCCCAACAGGTCTCGCCACCATGTCGCTGCCGGGCGTCTTGCCGATTGGATCGGCTCTCCCGAAGCATCGACCTGGTAGTCATAGCCGGCGTAACTGCCAAGCCTAAGGATTGCCTCGACGGCCGCCTTCTGCCGCCGCGCTTTCTCCTTCTTGACGGCAACCCAACTCATGCCCAGGCTTACCGAGAGCGTCACCAACAGTAGCGATCCCAGACTGTACTGATACCAGCGGCGTGTGGGCGGCGTGCCTGCGGGTTGCGAGTATGCTACGATCATCGCATCTTATTCCTCGCTGCCGAGTACGTTTCGGGCTTGAGCCCGGGATGCTCCGCGGTAGCGCCACTACAAAAAGCGGCATCCCGGGTGGCGATTACACGAATTGTAGGGGGAAAGCTGCTCCGCGGCAAAGCCAAAGCGGTGATAAATCAGCGATTCTCCCGCCACACGAGATTAGATGCCGGCAAGCAGGGAATTACGGGGGCGGGGATGACAATCCGAAAGCCGTCGTCCTCTTCAGCCGATATCCGCGACATCCGTGTAATCCGCGGTTCTCTTTCGGGTTGAAATGGGAGTTCTGTGGCTGAAGTCTCCGAAAATCGTCGCGGACGGAGTGCGGATGGGGGCTGAAGGTCTCGCAAAGCCCGCTTGGGATCACGGCGGGCCGTACGGCCGTTTGCCGACCGGTCCCGGCGGCTTCTTGATCGGCCGCTTTACCGGAATCGCCTTCTTCCCGGCCGACGGCTTGGCAAATTTGTTGGGCCGCCGCTGCTGTTTGACGGCCAGGTAATTCGGATTCCTCGTTTGCCCAGTGATTTCGTACAGAAACCGGCTGGGGATGGTCGGCCGCGGCTTGCCCCATTTCTGCCGGCTGAGGGCCAGCGTCAACGTCAACCGCCGTTGAGCCCGGGTCACGCCCACATAGCACAGCCGTCGCTCTTCGTCGATGGCCGCCGCGTCGCCGGCCACAGACCGGGCGTGGGGCAACGTGCCTTCCTCCATTCCGACCATGTAGACCTCGGCGAACTCCAGTCCCTTGGCAGAGTGCAGCGTCATCAGCACCACGGCGTCGCGTTCCAACTTCGATTCCTTGTCGCGATCCTGATCGCTGGTCGTAAGGGCAATTTCCTGCAAGAAGCCGGAAAGCGTCGGCTCGTTGGCCCGCTGGGCGTAGCTGCCGAGGGCGTTCACGACTTCCTCGACCGCCTGCCAGCGGGACTCCTGGTCCTCGACCGCGGGATAGAGCCGCACGATCTCCCGGCGATAGCCGATCTCGTGGATCAAATCGCGAACGACCTCGACCAAAGGATCTTGATGGCAGCGGCGACGATAGCGGCCGATCAGGTCGCGAAACTTCGTTACGGCTTCGACGCCCGACTCGGCCAACACGTCCCACAGCGGCCTGCCTTCTGCGGTGGCCTTCTCCAACAAGTTTTTCACGGTGCCCTGGCCGATGCCGCGGGGCGGATTGTTGATGATCCGCAGGGTCGAGACTTCGTCGCGGGGATGGGCCAGCGTTTTCAGATAGGCCAGCACGTCGCGAACTTCCTTGCGGTCGTAGAACGACAGGCCTCCGACCAGCACATAGGGAATCTTGGCCCGCCGCAGCTCCAGCTCGAAGGCCCGCGGTTGCTCGTTCGTGCGGCAGAGGATGGCGAAGTCCTTATAGTTTCGCTTGAGTTGAGTTACCCGCGAGGCGATCTCGCCGACAACGGTGCGGGCCTCGACCGCCTCGTCCTCAAGTTGCAGGATCCGCGGCGCCTCGCCGGCCACGCCGGCCCGCAGGACCTTGGCGTGCCGCTGGCGATTGAAGGCGATGAGCCGGTTGGCCCAGGCGATGATCTCATGGGTGGAGCGATAGTTGTCCTCCAGCCGGACGACCTTGGCGTCGGGCCAGTCTCGCTGAAAGTTCAGGATGTGCGCAACTTCGGCGCCCCGCCAGCCGTAGATCGACTGGTCGTCGTCGCCGACGACGCACAGGTTTCGATGTTCGGCCGCCAGCGCCTTGACGATGCGATACTGGCTGCCGTTGGTGTCCTGGTATTCGTCGACCAAGAGGTGATCGAACCGCTTGGCCTCTTGATCGCGGATTTTTGGGAAGCGGGTGAAGAGTTCCTCGGTCAGGAGCAGCAAGTCGTCGAAATCGACGGCGCCCGCCGTTTTCAATGCCGTTCTGATAGCGGCGATAGGCCGACGCGGCCAGATGTTCCTTGTCGGACTGTGCGACGGAGACGGCTTCGTCGGGCCGGATCGAGCTGTTCTTCCAGCGGCCGATCAGATAGAGCAGATCGCCCGGCTTGAGCAGCGCCTCGGCCACTTTGATTTCCCGCAATACGGTCCGTGCGATGCTTTCCTGGTCGCTTCGGTCACAGATGCCGTATGCGGCCGGATAGCCGAGGTGCGTGATGTGCCGCCGCAGGATACGGACGCAAAGCGAGTGGAAGGTAGAGATTTCCGGCTGTTTGGGCAATCTCTTTCCCAGGATCGCAAGGGACCGCTCCTTCATTTCCCCGGCAGCCTTGTTGGTAAAGGTAACCGCCAGGATGCGATCGGGTGCGATGCGATGGCGAATCAGCTCGGCGATGCGGAACGTGACCACCCGAGTTTTGCCCGTACCGGCCCCCGCCAGGACCAGCAGCGGTCCGGATAGCGTCTTGACGGCTTCTTTTTGTGGCGGGTTGAGGTCCATGGCGTGGATCGTAAGGCAGAACTCGGTTCGGCGAAAGGGGAGCAAGGAGCCCGCCTTGACGCCCCTCGCTAGGAGGCGCTATACTAATAAGTCTATGCGGAGCCTGCCCGGACAGCGGTGCAGCCGCTACCGCATTGCAAATTTTCCTGGGCAACGGACCGGGAGCCCTCCTTTCGATCATGAGTGAAAGACTATGAAGCGCGAACGTCGGCACGAATTGCAACATAACGATCTGGCGGAATGGATTGTCAAGAGTTACGAGCGGATCGTGCCGTACAGGAACGCGATCCTGGGAGTGGGCTTGCTGGCGATCGTGCTTGCCATTAGCGTGGCGATCTGGCACAGCCACAGCGTTGCTCAGGCCGGCGAGGCCTGGGGTTCGTTGGGAATTCCCGTATTTCAGCCGCAGTTCGCCGATGATAAAACGATTAACATGATGGATCAAGCTATTAATAGTCATTCCGGCACGCCTGCCGCCGAATGGGCCGCGGTGTTTCGGGCCGATACCGAGCTTACGATTGGCGCGAATAAGATCGTGACGGACAAGAAGATAGGAATCGAATTCCTGACCCGCGCTCGAGATGCCTATGCCAAGGCGTTGGAGACCTTGACCATCCCGGGAGCCAAGGAGCAGGCGATGTTCGGCAAGGCGCGGGCCCTGGAGGCTTTGATCCAAGACAAGGCCCAACTGGGCGAGGCCGTTGCGGCCTATGAGGAGTTGAACAAGAGCTTTCCCAAGGGCATTTTCAAGGCGATTGCCGACCAGCAGATTGAGCGCCTGCAGAAAAAGGATGCTTTACAGTTCTACGAAGCCCTGGCCCAATACACTCCCAAGCCCAAAGTGGAGAGCCCCCATAGCCAGTTGGGTAAGCTCGGATCCTTGCCGGAGAATCCGCCGGACGAACCCGTGCCGACGCCGCCTGTGCGGGCTGGGGGAAGTCAACCGGGTCCGATCCTAGGACTTCCGGAGCCGTCGTTGATGCCGACGGAGCCCGTGAAAGCGAAGCGCCGAAGACGAAGGCGCCGAAGACGGAAGCACCGAAGACCGAGCCACCGAAAACCGAAGCACCCAAGGCAGCGGCGCCGAAGACGGAACCCGCCAAACCGCAAGCGGCGACACCGGACGCTGCGAAGACCGAGACTCCGAAGAGCGAAACGCCGAAGCCGGAATCGCCGAAGAAAGACAAGTAAGCCCTGACGAACATCCCGCGTTACCCGACGCTCTCCGATGAACCGGTCGAGTTCGTCGTCGACGAAAGCGAAGCCGGCCAGCGTCTTGACGTGCTGCTCTCCTTGCATTTTCACGACTACAGCCGGGGTCATCTGCGGCGCGTGATTTCAGCGGGCGGCGTACAAATCGACGACCGTGGCGGAAAGCCGGCCTATCGGGTCCGCGCGGGACAGCGGGTGCGGGTCGTTCTGCCGGAGATTCCCCGCCAGGCCCCGCGGCCTGAAGAAATTCCCCTGGAGATTCTCTTCGAGGACGAGGACCTTGTCGTGGTCAACAAGCCGCCGGGCATGGTCGTACATCCCGCCCGGGGACATTGGTCGGGAACGCTCGTCAGTGCGCTGCAGTTCCACTTTGGCCCCAGCCTCAGCAGCAGCGGCGGTCCGCTCCGGCCGGGCATCGTGCACCGCCTGGACCGCGACACCAGCGGCGCGATCCTCGTGGCCCGGCACGATCAGGCCCATAATCAACTGGCGATCCAGTTCCAATCGCGTTCGATCGAGAAGGAATATTTTGCCATCGTTGTGGGCACGCCGGAGATGGACAGCGACATCGTGAATTGTTCGATTGCCGTGCATCCGCTGCATCGCGAGAAGATGACCACGGTTCGCGACGAAGGCAAAGGCCGCGCGGCACAGACGTTTTACAGCGTGGCCGAGCGGTTTCGCGGATTCGCCGCAGTCCGCGCGATGCCCAAGACCGGCCGGACCCATCAGATTCGCGTGCACCTGGCCCACGTCGGCCTGCCGGTGCTCTGCGATCGGGCCTACGGACATCGCGCGGAACTGCACGCGCGGGGAACTTAGCGGCGACCCCGGCGACACGACGTTGCTGCTCAAGCGCCAGGCCCTGCACGCGCGGCGATTGCGGTTCGAACATCCCCGCAGCGGCAAGCTCCTGGAGATTGAAGCCCCCTTGCCGGCCGATATCGAGGCCGTGCTGGGCGAGCTGCGGAAGTATCGCACGCCGTAGGGTGGGCCGAGTGAAACGAGTCCCACCAAGTTGCATGTTGAATCCCGTTTGGTGGGACTCGTTTCACTCGGCCCACCCTACGGCTGACATCCACAAATCCTTACTCTGGCGCCAGCGCCGGTTCCGGCTGCGTGGCCAACTTCGCGCTGGGCGTGTCGTCCACCTTCAGGTCGCCCAAGGCCCATTGGATGCCGGCCAGGTAGTGCCGCAGCACCGCCTTGTTCCAATAGATCTCTTTATTGTGGCCCAAGGAACAATAGAAGACGCGGCCATCGCCACAATGCTTGATCCAGGAAATGGCGTTGTCGTGGTCTTCCCGCCCGCCAATCATGTTGCATTTCTTCGACATGTCGAGACTCAGGAAGACGCGATGGGTGTCACGGGAATAGGGGCCCTTGATCTGGTAAATCTCATCCTTCAGCATGAACCCCTTGCCGCCGAACGATTTATTCAACACATGTTTCGGGTCGTCGACCTTGATCGCCCACGTACCGCCCCCTCCCCAGGGATGGCCGTTGAACTGCCCGCCGATCATCTCCACGGCCTCGGGCCAGGTGGGAAAGTTGTCGCTGGCGGCGTGGATGCCGATGAATCCTTTGCCGCTTTTGATGAAATCGAGCAAGGCCGCGCGCTGCTTGGGATCGTTGAACTTCAGTTGCGTGGTGTTTTCGAAGAGCACGGCATCGTATTGGGCCAGGTTTTCCGGCGTAAAGACATCCATGTCGTGTGCCACGGTCGCGGTGTACGCTCCGGTCTTCTCGCCCATCAGTTCGAAGGCCTTGTCGCCGACGGGGATCGAATCGTGATGGAAGCCCTCGGTACGGTCGAAGACGAGGATTTTTCGCGGCTTGGCGGGCTTGGCCGGGGCCGTGGCGGGCAAGGCAGCTTCGATCTTCTTCAGTTCGTCGGCCGAGACGTCGGCCCGCGCCGTGGCAGAGAAAGCCAGGGTCAAAGCGGCAAACAATGCCGCACCGATGCAGATCAGGCTAGTACACTTCATGGAGGTTCTCCCAGGTAGGAATAGAATGGTGTGAAGGAACAACGTGGGGCAGATTGCCAATCTGCCGTATTTTGGCGGCAGGCTGGCAACCTGCCCCACCAGGCGGTTATCGCGGCCCTTCGACCGCGAACAAAAATCCCATCAGGTCGCGGGTGCCGATGGCGGCCGGACTGGCCAGCACCTCGCCCGCTTCAAAGCCGGCCGCCATCCCTTGCTGCTGGGCATAGGCCCGAAAACGCCGGACAGCGTCGGACTTCGGCGGCGGAAACTGTGTCTTGTAGCAAGCGATCGCGGCCATTTTCTTGTCCAGCACGTCGCTGATGTCAAAAACGATCGTACCCGGTTCCGTCGTGGGTTGCAACGAGCGGAAGGAAAGAAAACAATACAAGAATCCCGGGATGACGTGGACCGGGTAGCCGTCGAAGTACTCGTCCCACTTGGTCAGCTTCGAGTAGAACACGCCGGCTTCGGTGATTTGCCGGGCCTGCCAATGGTCAGGCGAGGCCAGCGGCGTACGGGCGCCCAGGCCGATGACCAGGCGGGGGCGATACTTGCGGAACTGCTTGGCCAGGGCCACGCGGGCCTCAAACGTGTCGAACAGCCGGCGGTTGGGCAAGTCGAGCGTCACGCGGACCTTGACGCCCAGCACCTCGGCCGCCGCCTGGGCTTCGGCCAGGCGGACTTCGGGACCCGGCGAGCCCGGCGTCGGTTCGCCGTCGGTCAAATCGACGATTCCCACGCGGTAGCCCTGCTGGGCCAGTTTGGCCAGCGTGCCGCCGCAGGCGATTTCCACGTCGTCGGGATGGGCCCCGACGGCGATCACGTCCAAGTTTTCGTCGTCCATGTGAAGAGGGTAGCAGGCACACTCCGTGTGCCGTCCGCCAGACGCCAAAGGCTTCTTGCAGCCAGGGAGCTGCAAAGTTTTCTGCGGCACGCACCGCAGGGCGGACGGCACACGGAGTGTGCCTGCTACTTTGCCGTCCGCAGATTGCGAAATATTATAGCATCCGCGCCCGCGGCGGACAATTTTTCTGCCCGGCTTGCCGATCGTGGCGGCACAACCTAAGCTAATGCACCATGAACACAAGCAACGAACGCCGCGTGCTGGCCGAGGGAAAATTCCTGCGCCTGGTGGCCCAATCGGGCTGGGAATGGGTGGAACGGGTGAACGCCTCCGGCGCCGCCGTAATCGCCGCGGTGACCGCCGACGAGCGTCTGATTCTCGTCGAGCAATACCGCATTCCCATGCAGTGCCGCGTGCTGGATCTGCCCGCCGGGCTGGTTGGCGACGACCCCGGCGCGGCTGGCGAGGCGATGATCGATGCCGCCCGCCGCGAGCTATTCGAGGAGACGGGCTATGAGGGCACGGACTGGCATTTTGCGGTCAGTGGTCCGGCTTCGCCCGGCCTGGCCACGGAGGTGTACTCGCTGTTTGTTGTGCGGAACGTGAAGAAGACCGGCCCCGGGGGCGGCGATGCGCGTGAGAAAATTCAGGTCCACGTCGTGCCGCTGGCTGAGCTTGACACCTGGCTCGACGCCAAGCGTCGGAGCGGGGTGATGGTCGATCCGAAGATCTACCTGGGAATTTCCTTTCTTGGTTCCACGTGAATCACCACTCGTCCCACGTTTGGCACGTGGGCGCGGATGTGGGCTTCCAGGGCCACGGTCAATTCGTGCGCCGTGCCGATCAGCATCTGCGGATCGAGCCGGCAATGGAATGAAACCTGGGTCTTCCCGCCGGCACTTTGGACCTTGACGTTGTGAAGCTGCGCGACGGACGCATCGCCGTGAAAGAACTCGTCCACCGCGGCGAGAACCTCCGTCGCATCGGCCGGCTCGGCGAGGCGGATGGCCGTATTGACGCCGACAGGTTCGAGGTGCGAGACAATCCGCATCATCCCCGCTACGCCGGCCCGAACGTCATTCTCGAACAACGTGGCCTGGCGATGGGCCTCTTCCAGCGTGAGCGACTCGGGCACCTCCAGATGCAGTTCCAGCCAGTGCTGCGAATTTTCGTCATAAAGGCGGATGGCATGCGCCCCCAGGCCCCGCCGGGCGGCAAGGATGCGGACCTGCGTGGTGATGTCGTGGTCGCTGAGGGCCAACGGTTCAGCGTGGACCACCACGTCCGCGCCAGGCACCACGCTGCGCACGGCCTCGGCCGCCTCGTCGGCAATTTCGTGGGCCCGCTCGAAGCTGATCGTATGGCCCACCGAGAGCGTGATGTCGGCAAACACTTCCGATCCGGCCCGCCGCATGCGGACCTTCGTAACCGAATTGACGCCGTCCACTTGCCCGGCGGCATGGGCTACCTTGTCGCGGAGATCGTCGGGGATGCGGTCCAGGAGGTCGTCAACCGACTTCTTGCCCAGTTTCAGGCTGACCCAGACCACGATTCCGGCCACGGCCAGGGCGGCAATCGTGTCGGCATCGGCCAGCCGTGGTAGACTCAACTGCCGCGCCGCCAGCACGCCCAGCAAGCCGAAGAGCACGACGCACGAAGACCAGATATCCGTCGAAAAGTGCAGGGCATCGGCGGCCAGCGCCTGGCTGTCGTATTTCCGCGATATCCGCAGCAAGGCCCGCGAGCGCGAATAATCGATAAGAATCGAGAGCATGACCACTAGAAAGGCCCACAGGCTAGGCTCGACTTCAATCTGCCCGCGAAAAAGAAAGAGCCGCCGCAAGGCCTCGTAAACGATCCATAAGCAGGTGACCAGCAGGAGGAGCATCTCGAACAAAGCCGAGAGGTTCTCGAACTTGCCGTAGCCATAGGTCTGCTTGCGGTCGGCCGGGCGCGAAGACATCTGAACGGCCCAGAGCGTCACGCAGGAAGCCACCAGGTCGAGACCCGAGTGGGCTGCCTCGGCCAGGATACCCAGGCTGTGAGTCGTGAATCCGACGACCAGTTTAAGGACCGTCAGCACCACCGCTCCCAGGAGCGAGGAGACGGCCACGCGAAACTTTTCGCGGGCCGATTCTTCCCGAATTGAAGGTACTCCAGCGTTGGCCATGATTGGTGGCTTGAAAGCGATAGGGTGAAAGATAATTCCTTGGCATTATAAGTGAAAACTCTTGAGAGGTGGAGGGCAGGGGAGAGGCATAGTCCGAACCGGTTGACTTCGCTCGCCGGGAGCACTAGGCTAGGAGACGTAGGGTGGGACAAGCAAACCGGCGTGTTGGTGGGACTTCGGTCGCGGTCTGGCCGGTTTGCGAAGTCCCACCAACCCTCCGCAACCTTGTCCCACCCTACGTTTGGCACACTAGGCTAGAAATTCAAGAACCTGCCAGCTTGCCCGCGTCGAGGAGTTCCCGTTGTCTCACATTCGCCGATTTTCGCCCCTTGCCCGGTGGATGCCCCTGGCAATGGTTTTGGGGGCGATGGGACTCTCGGCCGGGCTGGTTCTGCCGCGGTTGGGCGAGCGGCTGTTCTGGGACGATGAAGCCAACACGGCGATCTACGCGCGGAACCTGCTCCGTTTCCACCGGATCACGGCCTGGGACGGCGCCAACCTTTGCGGCTACGGACTGGGCGGGGCCTTGGGCGAAGATCTCGGGCAGGAACTCCGCGTGCCGACGCTGCCCGCATACCTTGCCGCGGCCTCGATGGCGATTTTCGGCCCGACAACCTTCGCGGGGCGGTTGCCATTCGCCTTGGCCGGTGTGCTCTCGGTGGGATTGGTGGCCGTCTGGATACGGCGTCACTTCGGCCGCCGCTTTCCCTGGTATTTGCCTTCGCTGCTCATGGCCGTCAGTCCGGCGTTTCTGTTGTACTCACGCAACTGCCGCTACTACTCGCTGGGCCTGATGTTCTCGTTGGCGGTCCTCGTTTTCTGGGCGCCGGGCAGCAGAACGCCCCGGCAGGCAGACCGATCGATGGTTTTCGCGCAATGATCTGTGGCGATGGATCGGCGCCGCAACGGCGTTTGTGCTCCTCATAGGCACGCACTATCTCAACGCTGCCGCCTTGCTCGCCGCGTTGCCGCTGATGTTCCTCGATCGCCGCTACCGGCAGCGGCGGCAGGTTACGCTCTTCGGGGTGCTCGTCGCTACAGCCGCTGTCGGTGGCGCGTGGGTATTGGCAACCGCCAATCCGCTCCAGGCCCAATATGGAACCGGCCAGGCGTGGAATTTTGGCCGGCTGCCGATCCCCGATCGTTGGACGCGGTTCTATTGGAACATGGGTTGGTTTTTCCGCGACCTCGGCTCCCATGAGTTCGTTCCCTGGCTCTTGCTGGCTGTACTGCTCTTGCCGCTCTTGCCATGGCGCTGGGCGGCACGTGAGCGTCCGCTGGCCTGGCGCGGGGCAATCCTCGCGGCCATGGTCTTGATCTACACGATTGCGGCCGCCCTGGCCATTCCGCCCGACATGGGCAAGGGCCCGGCCGCGGAAATGCGCTATGTCGTGCCGTTGATCGCCTTCGGCGCGGTACTGGGCGGCACGGCCTTGGTGCTGTTATGGCGGATCGCCTGGCCGTTGGCTATTCCAGCGGCCGTACTGTTGGTCGGCACGAACTGGCTTTTCCTGGGCGGCACAATCGAGCGCTACGATCGTGCGAACGCCTGGTGGCCACCGACGCTTTACTGCTACGTGCGGGAACTGTATTTTCCGTTTCGTTCCGGAGACGAGGAGCTGGTCGACGTTCTCCACGGCCTGCCCGCCGGCACGACCGTACGGATCTGGCCGTCGTTCATGGCCTATCCGCCCATGTTCTACGAGCCGCAGTTGCACTACTGCGATCAGTTGACCGAGAAGAAGGCCATCCGGCCCGAGTTGCGCGAAAAGTTGCCGGATTACCTCTTCGTGGAGAAGGCGCGGCCGGAGGTGGTTGTGGTTCCGGCTGGAAAGCTGGGCCTGGCAATGGAACACCTGAAGCAGACTCTCGGCAAGGGGAAGTACCGCGTCTGCAAGGCCCTGCACGAGTATTTTGGCAACTATGGCGGAAAGCCGGAAATTCCCATGCATTGGTTCTGGATACCAAAAGCCGAGTGGAAGATGCGGCCGGGCGCCATTGTGCTGGTGGCCGTGGGGTCCAATGCCGAGAAGTCCGCGGCATTGGCGAGCGATGGGTTTGACCGGGAGCATGGCGCGTATGCATTATGCGCGGCAGCCGATCAGGTTGCGATGGCCGGCAACCTGGATGCGGTAGTCGAATATTCGGAGGCGGCCCTGCGGCTTTGCCCAGCTTCTCGGCCGCCCATGTTACTTTGGGCGTCGTTTTTGAGGATCGGAAGCGGCCCGCGGAAGCCATGCTGCATTACCGTGCCGCGATCGAATCGGATCCGGCCAACGCCATCGCGAACTTCAACCTGGCAAATCTTCTGGTGCGCGAGGCGGAATATGACGAGGCGGAGCAGCATTACCTTAAATCCCTAAGCGCAAAACCTGACTATGCCCCGGCACACTTTAATCTGGGGGCCATGCTCCTGCGCCAAGGCCGCACGGCCGAAGCCCGCGAGCACCTGATTTCGGCCGAGCAGGCGGCGGCGCCGGGGATGCGCCTGGCCGATGAAGCCCGCCGGCTGTTGCAGCAGATACCGAAGTAGCGCGAAGATAATGGCGATGGCCAAGCTACCCTTCCCACGGTACGGAAAAAACCCTATACTTACGTGATTATTCATCGTGCTTGCCGCGCTGGATTGATCGCGACGCGAAGGCACTTTACTCGATTTCCTGTTGAATTGTCTGCAAACCAATCATGACCGAACCAGAAAAGACGGATCATTGGGCATCCCTGGCGAGCAATCTTGGAGCTGAACCGGCGCCTGAAGAGCCCAAGGCGGCAGCGCCGGCAGAGTCGTCGGCAGCGCCGGCAGAGTCGTCGGCAGCGCCGGCAGAGTCGTCGGCAGCGCCGGCAGGGTCGTCGGCAGCGCCGGCAGGGTCGTCCGCGGAAACCCCGGAAGCTGGTGTGTCGGAACAAACGGCGCCATCGGCCCCGCCGCCATTGCCCGCATTCCGACCGGCGGCCAAGCCGGCGCATGCGCCGCGTCGTCCGGCCCGTCCCTCTGCTTGGGAGCAATTGGCGGGCGATCTGGGGATTGTGGTCCCGCCGCCACCGCCGCCGCCCGCCGCAATCGCTACGCCGCCCTCCGCAGAGTCGTGGCCAAGAAAGGGCCGTGTCGATCGCGACCCGGTGGCGGAGACGAGCAGGATGTGGCCCCGCGAGGAGCCGTCGCCGGCCGCGGCAGAAGCAGAACGGCCAAGCGAACCCCAATCGGTTGACTTGGGTTCCGAGGGGCCACAGATGGTTGTGGAAGCGGAAGTGCCGGTGCCGGTATGGGACGAATTGGAGCCGTCGGCAACCGAGCCTGAGTCGTTCGAACCGCAAGAGGCGCTCGACATCATGGACGAGACGGCCGACGAGTTCGGCGATGAGGAGTCGACAGAAACTGCCGCCACGACCGAGGCTGGCGGGCAGTCCGCCGATGAGGAAAGCCCGACGGAAGAGCGAAGACCGCGTCGCCGTCGCCGTCGCCGCGGACGTGGCCGGGGCCGCGACGACGTTTCCCCTCTTCCTCGGGGAGAAGATCGGGGTGAGGATGAAAAAGCCGAAAGTCGTAGACCCGGCGGGCCCGGCGAGGAAACCGCGGGCGACGAAGTCGTCTGCGAGGGCGTGGAATCCGGCGCCGATGACTCGGTGAAGGAAGCTGCGGAAGAAGATCGGCCCGAGGACGAACGGACGGAGCGGGGCGGGCGTCGTCGCCGTCGTGGACAGGGACGCTTCCGCGATCAGCTTCGCGACGAAGCGACTGTGGGGGAAGAAGCGCCACGGATGACGACGACTTCGATTTCGGCAGCGTCGAAGAGGAGCGGGCCGAGGAGGAGGGTGCAATCGATGTCGAGGCCCCGGGCCAGCAGGAGAATGGCATGCATGATGACGCCGGCGAGCACGATTTCGATGACGATGACGAGCATGACGGCGAGCATGATGAAGAGGGCGGCGACTCGCCACGCATCGGTTTTCGCAACATTCCCACCTGGCAAGACGCCATTGGCGTGATGATTGCCAAGAACATGGAATCCCGCGCACGAAATCCTGGCGGTTCGCGCGGCCCAGGCGGTCGTGGCGGTCGTGGCGGTGGACGTGGTCGTGGCCGCCGGCCGTAAGGATCGGCCAAAGACTAATTTCCGCGCTGGGTGGCATGCCTTCATGCCGGCGTTGCCGGCATAGGCATGTCGTTGGTCACGTTGAGGCCCGAAAACATGCCTATGCCGGCCGACTCGGAGTACGGGTGCCCCGCGGCATGAAGGCATGCCACCCGACGATCGCGCGGGTAACTCACGTAAACTATGCCTTCCGTTCCCTTAGCAACGGCGGCGTCCGGTCGGCTCCTGGAACTGATCGGACGCATCGAAGCCTTGCCGGACTTCGCGGAGGTCGTCGACAGTCTGCAAGCGGGCCATGCGGCGACGCTGGACGGAGTCTGGGGCTCATCGTGCCGCGCTTGTGGCCGCCGCGCTGGCCCGAGAAGCCCCGGCCGTTCTCGTAATCGTCTGTCCGCGACTGGATGAAGTCCATGCACTGATTGCCGACCTGAACCTCTTTTCTCCGCTGCAGCCGGTACAATTTCCCGTGTACGAATCCCTCTCGTCCGAGCGGATGGTCCAGGATGAGGCCCTCGGCGATCGGGTCCGCGTGCTCAAGACCCTGCTCGGTGCACAACGGCCCAAAATTGTGGTCACCAGTATTCCGGCCCTGCTGCAACCGGTTCCCAGCCGATCGCGATTGACCGAACAAACCCGCACGTTGCGGGTGGGCGAACCGCTTTCGGTCGAAGAGATTTCCGCTTGGCTCGTGCGCAGCGATTTTCAGAATACGACGGCAGTCGAGTTGCCCGGCGAGTTCGCGCATCGTGGCGGAATCATCGATATCTTCGCTCCTGATTGGTTCAACCCCGTACGGATTGAACTGTTCGGCGATGAAATCGAATCGATGCGACAATTCGAGGTGGAAAGTCAGCGGAGCTTGGAGCGACTCGAAGCGGTCGAGATCACGGCCGTGATGGGGACAACTCAACGCGAAACCGCAAGCGGAGCACCCTCAGCCCCTGCCTCTCTCCCAGAGGGAGAGGGGAGTTGTGCGCACCTTGCAGATTACTTGCCGCCGCGAAGCTGGTTCTTGCTGATCGAGCCGGAAGCCTTGGAGAGCGAAGGGCGGCAGTACCTCGAACGGCTCGACCGGCCGCAAGGATTTCACAGCGTTGCTGACGTCATCCGCCGCGCAATTCAGTTTCCTTCCATCACGGCCTCAGCCATCGCGACAGGCTCGTTGGAAACGACTTGCCGATTGCCGATCGAGTCGGTCGAGCGCTTCAGCGGCCACATCGACAAGGTCCGCGAAGAACTTGACGACGCCGGCCGCGGCCAGGAGGTCTTCCTCATCTGCCAGACCGAGGCCGAAATCCGCCGCCTGGGCGAGGTGTTTGGCGGCACCGAGCTGGCCCGCAATGGCCACCTCTATTTTTCCATCGGTACGCTGCAGGGCGGCTTCCGCCTGGTGCCCGACCGTGTCGTGCTGTTGAGCAGCGGCGAGCTTTTCCGCCGTGCCGACGTTCAACGTCCCGCGGCCGTTCGCCAACGTTTGGGCAGAGCGATCGACAGCTTTCTCGATCTCCATGAGGGTGACCTTGTCGTACACCTCAGTCACGGCATCGCCCGTTATCGCGGCTTGAGGCCGATGGAGAAGAACGGGCACGTTGAGGAACACCTCGAGCTGGAGTTTCAGGGCAAGACCAAGCTTTACGTACCCGCCTCGAAAATAGGCCTGGTGCAAAAGTACGTGGGCGGCGCCAAGGGCCGGCCGATGCTCGCCAAGCTCGGCGGACGCCTTTGGGAAAAACAGAAGAAGCGGGTCGAGTCGGCCGTGACCGACATGGCCGCCGAGATGCTCGAACTGCAGGCGGTTCGCGCCTCCCGCCCCGGTATCAGCTTCCGCGTGGAGACCGAGTGGCAACACGAGTTCGACGCCTCTTTTCCCTATAAGGAAACGCCCGATCAGTTGACCAGCTTGGAAGCGATCAAGCAGGACATGCACGTGCCGCGGCCGATGGACCGGTTGCTCTGCGGCGACGTGGGCTATGGCAAGACGGAGGTGGCCATGCGGGCGGCCTTCAAGGCTATCGATTCCGGCTACCAGGTGGCGGTGCTCGTGCCGACGACGGTCCTTGCCGAGCAACACCTGCGGACATTCTCCGCGCGGATGGCGGAGTTTCCCTTCTCGATTGCCGCCCTCTCGCGGTTTTCCACGCCGCGACAGCAGGCCGAAATCATCGCCCGCCTCGCCGCCGGCTCGGCAGACATCGTCATCGGCACGCATCGCCTCGTGCAGCCGGACGTGAAGTTCCATAACCTGGGCCTGATCATCATCGACGAGGAGCAGCGGTTCGGTGTCGAGGTGAAGGAACGCCTCAAGGCCATGCGGCAGACCGTCGACGTGCTAACGATGACCGCCACGCCGATTCCCCGCACGCTGCACATGGGCCTGATCGGCGTCCGCGACATCTCGAACTTGGAAACCCCGCCCGAAGACCGGCTGGCGGTGGAAACCCGCGTTACGCGGTTCAACGCCGAACTGATCCGGCAAGCCGTGCTGCGGGAGATCAATCGGCAGGGGCAGATCTATTTCGTCCACAATCGCGTGAATGACATCCAGGTCCTTGCCAAGCAGCTCACGCGAATCGTGCCGGAGGCCCGCATTCGCATCGCCCACGGTCAGATGGCCGAGCACGAACTGGAGCAGGTCATGCTCGACTTCGTGGCCCATCGCTTCGACATCCTGCTGGTGACGACGATCATCGAGAGCGGCCTGGACATTCCCAACGCCAACACCATTTTCATCGACGAGGCCGACCGCTACGGCCTGGCCGATTTGCACCAGCTTCGCGGCCGCGTGGGCCGTTACATCCACCGGGCTTATTGCTATTTGTTGCTCGATCCGAATAAGAACCTCACGTCGACTTCCGCGCGACGTCTGAAGGCGATCGAAGAATTCAGCCAGATGGGCGCCGGTTTTGCCATCGCCATGCGCAACCTGGAGATCCGCGGCGCGGGCAACATCCTTGGCACCCAGCAGAGCGGGCACATCGCCGTAGTGGGTTACGAGCTGTATTGCGCACTCCTGCAACAGGCGGTGCATCATCTCAAGCGGCAGCCGCTCAAACAGGCGATCGAGGTCGATGTCGACCTGCCGGGCGAGGGCCACATTCCGCGGAGCTACGTGCCCGACATGCGGTTGAAAATCGACCTCTACCGTCGGCTGGGGCGGATTTCCACTTTTGATGAGCTTCGCGATTTGCGCAGCGAGCTGCGCGATCGCTTTGGCTCGCCGCCGCCGCTGGTCGAGCATTTGCTCTGGGTGGCCGAACTGCGGATTGCCGCGCATCGTTGGCGAATCGAGTCGATCCATCTCGAGCCGCCGTACGTCGTCTTTCGCTACCGGTCCGATCGATTGATTCGAGAATTGGCGGCCCAAAACGGGGGGAAATTGCGGGTTGTTGACAGCCAGAGCGCCTATCTTCCCCTGGAAGGCGACAAAGAATCGCCCGAATCGATTCGCCGGCAGGTCAAATCGCTGTTGCAACCGGAATAGGAGGATGCCTATAATCGGCACCCGTAAGTCCTTTGCCACCAATCCGGGGCGATTCTCGTGCAACATCAGTTTATCATTCGAACGGTTGCTGGACTCATCGCGGTTCTTTTTCTGACAAGCCAAGCCTTTATCAGGGCCCAAGACCCCTTTCCGCCGGTTTCGCCCGGCGGGTATGTGCCCAGTGGCCAACCTCAGAACGGATACTATCCGGGCGCCGGCTACCAACGCTCCCTCGTGCCATCCCAGCCGACCGCGCCGGTCCGGCCCGATGCCTTTCCCGGAGGCGACGCCCCGCAGGCATCGCCCGGCGCTGGAATTCCGGTGTCCGGCTCGGCTGGCCCCGTTGCTCCGGCCTATGGACCCATCTTCCAAGCGGGCCAGCCGCGTTTTCCCGGCAGCATGGCGCCAGCCACGCCGGTCGCTCCCCCAAAGCTTTGCGAGTGGACGCAAATCCTCGCCCGAGTGGGCAATGACGTGATTCTTGCCAGCAATGTCCTGATCGGCGTCGACGACATGATGGCCCGCGCCAAAGGCCGAATTCCGCCGGAAAAGTTCGCCGAGCAGCGGGCATTGCTCGTTGCGGAGGTTACGGCCGGCATTCATGAACTCGCCATGCACTACAATGATCCCGATCCGGTCAAGGCCATGTCGCCGCAGCACGCCGCGCTCATTCATCAACTGCTGCGGCAGCAGATCGACGTTAAACTGCTTTACCAGGACTTCCTCAAAACGGTGCCCAAGGAGGCCCTTCCGGGGATTCAAGAGAACCTCAATCGCCACTTTGAAGAGACGCAACTCAAGATCCTCATGAAGCGGGAAAACGTGGCGTCACGGGCCGATTTGGAGACCGCCCTTCGCGCCAAGGGAAGTTCCCTGGATCGCGAAAGGCGGATCTTCATGGAGAAAGTCGTGGCCGAACAGTGGGGCATGCAGAAGATAAAACCGGACGAAAAGGACAAGAAAGGCGAAGACGAAGTCACCCATGAAGAGATGCTGGCTTGGTATCAGGCTCACTTGAAGGATTTCGAGAAGCCAGCTAGGGCCCGCTGGGAGGAATTGATGGTCTCGTTCGCCCGGCATGCCAAGCGCGAGGAAGCGTACGCGATGACGGCCGCGCTGGGCAATCGCGTTCTTGCCGGGGCATCGCTGGCGGACGTGGCCAAGTCTGGCTCGGAGGGTCCCACCGCCGGGGAGGGTGGCCAGCGAGACTGGACCCAAAAAGGCAGTTTAGCTGCGGAGACCCTGGATCAAGCACTTTTTAGTCAGCCGGTGGGGCCACTCAGTCCACAAATTCTGGAGTCGGCCGACGGATTCCACATTATTCGCGTGGTGGAGCGGCAGGAACTGACACGGAAGAGCTTTTTGGAGGCTCAAAAACAGATCAAGGAGAGCATCCAGAAGGAGCGCATTGATAAGCGCTATAAAGAGTTCGTGGACGAGCTGCGGAAAAAGTACCCTGTCTGGACAGTCTTCGACAATGCCTTGCAACAGCCGAAGAACCCGGACGACGAGGACCGTTATTCGACGAAGTGAGTAGGTCCCTTCTGTCGGAAGGGACTAACGTGCGACGATTTCGTGAAAAGCCAAGGTTTTCGAGCGGCTTTGAGCGTAATAGTCCCTCTCGGCAAGAGGGACCTACTTGATGTCTCGCTCTTCTCTGGTCTGCCGCTTTGCCGGTTATCGACCACGCGTCCTCTTTGACGCAAGTCCTTACAGAATCATAACATAGTCACGGATTGTCATTAGCCGACGATTGCCGTATAATAATCGTTTGTAATGTGGCATATTGCCATGACTTAAGCGACTCTCAAGACGAAAATGGACCTGAGTAAACTCCGTAATATTGGCATTTCGGCCCATATCGATTCAGGGAAGACCACCCTTAGCGAGCGGGTGCTGTACTACTCTGGCCGTATCCATCGCATGCAGGAGGTGAAGGGAGGCGGAAGCGGCGCCACCATGGACCACATGGACCTGGAGCGCGAGCGCGGAATCACCATTACCAGCGCCGCAACCTCGGTGGAGTGGAACGGTTACGACATCAACCTGATCGACACTCCGGGCCACGTCGACTTCACCGTCGAGGTCGAGCGCAGCCTCCGCGTCCTGGATGGAGCGATTCTCGTCCTTTGCGCCGTAGGCGGGGTGCAGGCCCAATCGTTGACTATCGACCGGCAAATGCGTCGCTATCGTGTTCCCCGCCTGGCGTTCATCAACAAGATGGACCGCACCGGCGGGAATCCCCAGAAGGTGGTTGAGCAACTCCGTGGCAAACTCGGCTGCGACGCCGTGCTCATGCAACTTCCGATCGGTTTGGAACACAACTTCCAAGGCGTGGTTGACCTGGTTCGCGAAAAGGCCCTGTACTTCGACGGCGAAAACGGCGAAACCGTCCGCGAGGAACCCGTTCCGGCCGACATGATCGAGGAAGTCAAGGCCGCCCGCCAGCATTTGCTGGAGCTGGTGTCGATGTATAGCGACGAGATGATGGAGTTATTGCTGGCCGAAGAGAGCCTGCCGCTGGCACTGATCGATCGCGTCATTCGGGAGGCTGTGCTGAGCCAGCAGTTGACGCCGGTTTTTCTCGGATCGGCCTACAAGAACAAGGGCGTACAGCCGCTTTTGGACGCGGTCACCCGCTATCTGCCATCGCCGCTGGAAAGCCCGATCAAGGCCCTGGCCCACGATGATCCCCGCAAGGACGTGATCCTGACCCCCGATTCCAGCAAGCCGATGGTCGGGATGGCCTTCAAGATCGTGGAGGACTCCTACGGCACGCTTACGTTCATGCGGGTCTACCAAGGCACGATTCAGAAGGGTGAAAGCTACTTCAACCAGCGCAACGGCCGCAAGGAGCGCTACAGCCGAATCGTGCGGATGCACGCCGACCAGCGCGAAGACATCGATATGGCCGAGGCCGGCGACATCGTTGCCGTCTTGGGACTCGACGCGGCCAGCGGCGATACCTATTGCTCGCAGTACCCGTATTGCACGCTGGAAAGCATGTTCGTGCCGGAGCCGGTCATCAAGGTGGCGGTTGCCCCGGCCAAGCGCAACGGCGCCGACCGTCTGAGCAAGGCCCTGCACCGCTTCCGCCGGGAAGATCCGACGCTGCACATTTCGACCGACGAAGAGACCAGCGAAACGATCATGGCCGGCATGGGCGAATTGCACCTCGAGATCTACATCGAGCGGATCCGTCGCGAGTATGGCGTCGAGGTCGAGGTCGGCGCACCCAAGGTCAACTATCGCGAGGCCCCGACGCAGGCGTGCAAGTTCAACACCAAGCATAAGAAGCAGACCGGCGGTTCCGGGCAGTACGCCCACATTGTCGGCCACATGGAACCGCTGCCGGAGGACTCTCCGGAGACCTTCGTCTTTGAAGAGGAGGTCACTGGCGGACGAATTCCCAAGAACTTCATTCCGGCGGTCGAGAAGGGCTTTCGCCAGATGGTTCACAAGGGCCCCGTCGCCGGTTACCCGGTGGTCGGCCTGAAGGTCACGCTGGAAGACGGTTCCTATCACGACGTCGACAGTTCGGACATGGCCTTCCAGACTTGTGCCCGGACCTGCATGCGGGAGAACTTTCCCGCCACCCGGCCGGTGTTGCTGGAGCCCGTCATGAAGATCGAGATCGAGTGTCCGACCGATTTTCAAGGGCCGGTGGTGGGCAATTTGACCTCCCGCCGCGGCATGGTCGTGGCCACCGAAGTCAGCGGCGCGATTTGCCGCATCGAGGGCGAGGTTCCCCTCTCGGAGACCTTTGGTTACTCGACCGACCTCCGCAGCATGACCCAGGGCCAGGGCACGTTCACCATGGAATTTGCCAAGTATCGTCGCATTCCCGCGTCGATCGAGCGCGAGGTCATCGCGGCGCGGAAGCTACAGGCCGCCGAAGTGTAAATGATCCTCTTTCAGGTCGAAGGCGTTCAGAAGCACTATGGCCCCGAGCCGGTCCTCGACGGAGTGACTTTCGAGCTCCGCCCCGGCGAACGCGTCGGCCTTGTCGGGCCCAACGGCACCGGCAAGACCACGCTTATGAGGATCCTCGCCGAGAAGGAGGAGGCTGACGGCGGGGCGATCGTCCGGCATCCTACGCTTCACGTCGGCTATCTCGAACAGCAGCCCGAGTGGGAGCCGGGCCGCACGCTCATCGATGAGGCCAAGAGCGCCCTGGCCGGCCTTATGGCCATGGAAGCCGAACTGATTTCCGTCGCCGAGGAGTTGGGCCATTCCGACGACCCGCTGGAACACAAACGCCTGGCCGATCGCTACGACCATCTTCATCACGAGATGCAAAGCCTCGACGCCTACAACCTCGACCACAAGATCGAACGGGTCCTGGACGGCCTCCGCTTCCGCCGCGAAACGTTCAACCAGGCCGTCGAGTCGCTCAGCGGCGGCGAGCAGAACCGGCTGATGCTGGCCAAACTGCTGCTGGCCGAGCCGAACGTGATGCTCTTGGACGAGCCCTCGAACCACCTCGACATCGAGGCCACCGAATGGCTTGAATCGTTCCTGGCCGAAAGCGCGGCAGCCATGCTGTTGGTGAGCCACGACCGCTATTTCCTCGACCGCGTGACCAACCGTACCCTGGAACTTTTCCAGGGCACGACGGATAGCTATACGGGCAATTTCTCCGCCTACTGGACGCAGAAGGCCGAACGGCTGCTGGTCTCGCAGCGAACGTACGAAAGGCAGCAGATCGAGATCGAGAAGGCCAAGGACTTCATCCGCCGCAATCACTACGGCCAGAAGCACCAGCAGGCCGAAGACCGCCACAAGAAGCTCGACCGCATCGAATTGGTGGCCGTACCGCGGGCGATCGTCCTTCCGCCGATGGGCTTTCCGCCCGCTTCGCGGAGCGGCGATATCGTCGTTCGCGCCGAGGGCCTGGCCAAGGCCTTCGAACGGCCGCTGTTCTCCCACGTCGACTTGCAAATCAATCGCGGCGAGCGCTGGGGATTGATCGGTCCCAACGGCTGCGGCAAGTCGACCTTCCTCCGCTGCTTGCTGGGCGAACAGCAGCCCGACGCCGGCACGGTGCAGATCGGCGCCGGCGTGAGCATCGGCTACTTCGATCAGCACCTGTCGGGCATAGCGGACGACGACGACGTGCTGGATTCCATTCGGCCCACGCACAAGCAATTCTTGACCCAGCAGCGCCGCGACCTGCTGGCCCGCTTCGGCATTACGGGCGACACGGCCTTGCAGAAGGTCGGCAAGCTCAGTGGCGGCGAGCGGAACCGCGCAGGCCTTGGCCCGGTTGGCCGCGGCAGACGCCAACTTCCTCGTGCTCGACGAGCCGACGAACCACCTCGATCTGTGGGCCCGCGACGCCCTGGAACAGGCCCTCACGGCCTTCGACGGCACCGTGCTCTTCGTGAGCCACGACCGCTACTTCGTCAACCGCGTGGCGGACCACCTGATTGTCTTCGAAGCGGGCTGCGTACGGGTGATCGAGGGCAATTACGAGGCCTATCAGCTTTTCTTGCAGAGCAAGGTCGACGCGACCCGGAGTACCGGGTGCCCCGCTCCCGAGCCGCAGCAGGTCGCTGCGCGGAGAAAGGGGGAAAGGGAGAAAAGGGGAAAGGGAGAAAGGCCAAAAGGGAGAAAGGCAGAAACGCAGAAAGGCGGAAAGGAACTCACTGGCTCCCCCGGCCCGCTGCCTTTTTCTCCATCCGGCAAGCCCGACGGCGGCCAAACCGGTACGGCCCAACGCAAGAAGCATCGCCGTTTTCCCTATCGCAAGCTATCCGACATCGAGGCCGAAATTTTCCAGCGGGAATCGCGGATCGAGCAGATCAATGAAGAATTGGCCGATCAGGCCACCTTCCGCAACGGCGGCCGGGTTCGGGCCCTCAAGCAAGAGCTGGCCGATCAGCAATCGGCCCTCAAAAAGCTCTACGAGCACTGGGACGAAGCCAGCGAAATGAACTAATATTCGGTGCAATTGGCATAATCGTAGCAGGCATACGCCGTGTGCCGTCCGCCCTGCACTGCCAAACCCATCCTCTTTCAACGGCACACGGCGTGCGCCTGCTACTTTATGGCCCGCCGCAACCTAGACTTCAAGTAAACTACCGAAGTCATCCCCTGCGGACGCGGGCCGTGATCCTCCAATTCTGTCTCTTGTCGATTGTCAACATCGGTGCGGGCTTCGCCCTGGCGACCGCGCTTGGCCGGCGGTATCGCAAGATCGCAACCCGTCAAGTGTGGTCGTCGCTTTCGGCAAACTTTCCAGCGATGGTTCCCGTCACTGCCGCCACGCCCCCACAGCCCGTTGGGACCACCGCGCCACCGCAACCGGCGCCCGTGGCGAAGGCGGATCCGGCGCCGAAAAGCCCCGCCCACGTGGCGGTCGACGATCTCCATGATCGCGTGGCCGACTTCGGTGCGAAGCTCACCGAGGCCGATGAACAACTACGTCAATGTGCCGCGTTGCCCGATCTGGGCACGATCGAATCGGTGCTGACCAACATCGAGACCACGGCCCGCAACTATGTCGAGTCGCGCGAATCGGCGCAACACCGGCTGGCCAACCTCACACGGAATGAAGGTCAATGGGAGGGCATCCACAACGAGCTTGTCATCGCCGCTCAGATGCAGGACGTCGAGATCAAGGCCACCTGCCAGGAGATCGCCAATTTCGACTATGAAGCCGACCTGGCCGGCGGCTGCCGGAAGATCGTGGGACGCACCCACCGTTTGCTGAATTCCAACGATCTGCTCCGCGATGCCCTGGAAAAGGCACAGGCCGAGGTGGCCCAGCAAGAAAGCCGGCCGCCCGCTGATTCCGATCGCAGCGACCCGCTCACCGGCTGCCTCAACCGGGCCGGCATCGAATCCGACCTGAACCTCTGGTGGGCCAGCGTATCCGATCATACCCGATTGTGCGTGGCCATGATCGATATCGACAGCCTCGCCGAGACCAACGAGCAATTCGGCTACCGTACCGGCAACGAGATACTCAAGGCGCATTGCCAGGCTGCTGGAGGCCAACCGCTCGGACAACATACAGGTGGCCCGCTTCTCCGGCCAGCGGTTCCTGGTCGATGTTCTCCGACGTCGAAATGGCCGTTGCCACCGCCACGATCGAACGCTGCCGGCAAACGGTCGAGAATGCGCACTTCAAGTACAAGGAATTCGACATCCGCATCACCGTCAGTTGCGCGCTGACCCGTGCCAACAACGACGACAGTCCTTCCTCGGTGCTGCTACGCGTCGAAGCGGCCCTGCGCGAGGCCAAGCGCTACGGCCACAACCGCACGTTCGTTCACGAGGGCAAGTATCCCACGCCCGTCGTTCCGCCCGACCTCCAGGTCGAGCCGAAGCACATTCCGATCTAGCCCTTCTTGGCGAAATCGAGCATATAATCCCGCAGCGTCTCGACGCCGGCCTCGGGCATGGCGTTGTAGATCGATGCGCGGAAGCCGCCCACCGAGCGGTGCCCCTTGAGCTCGACCAGTCCGCAGGCGGCCGCGCCCTTGAGGAAGGCCTCTTCCCGCGAAGTATCGGCCAGCTTGAACGGCACGTTCATGATCGAGCGGCTCGCGGTCTCGGCATGCGGCAGATAGAAACCGCCCGAGCGGTCGATAGCGTCGTAGAGCATGCCCGCTTTGCGGCGGTTGATCTCGGCCATCTTCTCCAAGCCGCCAATCTCGCGCACGCAGCCAGTCGGTCACCAGCTTGACCATATAGATCGCGAACGTCGGCGGCGTGTTCAGCAGCGACTTGTTCTCCGCCAGCAGCGGATAGTTCAGCAGCGACGGCAAGTCCTTGGGGGCCTGGGCCAGGAGGTCGTCGCGGATGATCACGATCGTCACGCCCGCCGGCCCGGCGTTCTTCTGGGCACAGGCGAAGAGGATTCCATAGCGGCCCATGTTGATTGGCCGCGAGAGGAAATCGCTCGAGGCGTCGCAGACCAGCGGCACGTCGCCCACTTCGGGCTCGCGCGGGGAACTGCACGCCCTGGATCGTTTCGTTCGAGGTGCAATAGGCGTAAGCCGCGTTTCCGTCAAGTTTCAGTTCGCCCGGTTTCGGCACGCGGTTATAGTTGCCCGCCTTGCCGTCGAAGGCGATCTGCACCGCGCCCTGGGTCTTGGCCTCGTCGGCGGCCTTCTTCGACCAGGTGCCGGTGACGATATAGTCGGCCGGCTTGCCGGTGTTGCGCAGGAAGCTCATGGGGATCATGCCAAATTGCAGCAGGGCCCCGCCTTGCAGGAACAGGATGCGGTAGTTATCGGGAATGCCCAGCAGGGTGCGAAGATTGGCTTCGGCCTGGGTCAGGATTTGCTCGAACTTCTTCGAGCGGTGGCTGATTTCCAGGATCGAGATGCCGGTGCCCGGCAGGGCCAACAGATCGCGTTGGGCCTCTTCCAAGGCAGGCAGGGGCAAAACGGCCGGACCGGGCGAGAAATTGTAGACACGCTTTTCCATGAACAGAACCTCCAGCAAAGTACGCAGTACCCAGTACTCAGTACCGAGTGCCGCTCGAAAATCCAGTTTCGTGAAACTCCCAGTATAACCCGTCCGGGGCGGCTGTCTAGACTACGATGCGAGCCATTTCGCAGTCGCCTCCGACCAGAGGAACCGTTGGCCGTCTTGCAGAACGGCGACCGCCTCGTCGCGGGCCATCTCGTTTCCGCCACTGGTGGTCGTCTCGCCTGCCACAACGGGCACGGCCGCCAGCCCGGCGCGACGAAACAGCCCGGCGCGACGCACCGCCCGATCGATGTCGTGGCGGTCAACCACGGCGGAGACTTCCACAACGAGCCAGATCTCCTGCCGGGGCGGCTGCAAGGCGTCGCCTCTGATGACCAAGTCGGCCAGCAGGGCGTCGTCGACTTCGTCCGAAGTCAAGCGGGGCTCGAGCCGATCGCGGAGGTCATTCAGGTCGGCCACGGCGGGACGCTTGATCCAGCGGCCGAAATAGCTGGCTGGCCTGTCTCGGTAGCGGTGCTCCGTAGCGAAACCCACGAACTGACTCCTTATCGCATAAGTTCCCTTCGCCCCCCATTATAACGCTTCGCGGATTGCAGTAGAACAGGGATCGAGTTAGTTACGCCAGCGAGGATGGCATTCCGGCTATCTTTCGTACGGTGCTTCACGTCGGCCAGTTTCTCGCAACCCCGTTTCAGACAAGGGTTTGCAACGCCCAAAGGACGATAGTATACTATCTTATTCGATTGAGCCAAGGAATTGCTATGCCACAAATGACTCTGGATGCGATCGCCGTAGCGGGCGTCGTCGGTGCGGGCGGGGCCGGTTTTCCGACCCACGTCAAGCTCGCGGGGAAGGCCGATACCGTCCTCCTCAACGCGGCCGAATGTGAGCCGCTGCTTCATAAAGATAAAGAAGTCCTCCGCGATTACCTCGATCCCACCATCGAAGGCATGGCCATCGCCATGCAATTGGTCGGGGCCGGACGGGCCATCGTCGGCATCAAGGAAAAATACCAGGACGTGATCGACCTTCTCCGCGCCAAGTTGCCGCGAGGCATGGAAGTCTGCCCGTTGCGCGACGCCTACCCGGCCGGCGATGAGTTCATCCTAGTGTACGACACACTGAATCGTATCATTCCGCCGGGCGGGATCCCTCTGAATGTGAATGCCGTGGTCATGAACGTCGAAACGGCCGTTAACGTGGCAGTCGCGGCGGACCGCCCGGTGACGGAAAAATTTCTCACTATTGCCGGTGCGGTCGCCGAACCGATTACGCTTCGCGTGCCGGTCGGCGTCACGCTCGCGCAATGCGTCGCCGCGGCCGGCGGAGCGACGATCCCGGATGCCAACTACATGGTCGGCGGCGTGATGATGGGCGCGCTTCAGCCCGACCACGAGGCCCTCGTCGATAAGACCACCGGCGGCGTGATCGTCTTGCCGGACGACCACGTGGTCATCCGGCGGCGGAACCAAACGTGGAAGCAAGTCGCCCGGATCGGCCAGAGCGCCTGCGACCAGTGCAGTTATTGCACCGAGCTTTGCCCCCGCTGGCTCTTGGGCCATCCCATCGAGCCGCACCGCGCGATGCGCAGCCTGGGCTTCAACATGGTGGGAGAGGCCAACACGATCGGCACCAGCTTCTGTTGCGAGTGTAATCTGTGCAGCCTGTATTCCTGCCCGGAGGACCTCGATCCCAAGCAGGTCTGCACGCAGAACAAGCGGCGCTTGACCGCGGAGAAGATGCGCTGGGAGAATCCGCCCTTCAATGCCACGCGCGCGGAAACGCACCTCGGCAACCGCAAGGCGCCGATGGCCCGCTTGATTCAGAAACTGGGGCTGCGGCAGTTCCGCAACGTCGGCCCGCTGAACCACGAGTTGCTGGCCACGGAGAAAGTCGGGATCAAGCTCAAGCAGCAAATCGGCGCCCCGTGCGACCCGCTGGTCAAGGCGGGCGAGCGCGTGAGCAAAGGACAGGTGATCGGCCGTCCGCCCGTGAACAACGGCAAGCCGGCCATGGGCGCCGCGGTACATGCCTCGATCGACGGCACGGTGACAGCCGTGAGTGGCGGCGTGATTTGGATTGAAAAATAAATACAGGACTAAGAAACAATGTCTATCGGCAAAGCGATCGGCGCGATTGAATTCTCCAGCGTGGGCCTGGGTTACCTGGCCCAGGACGAAATGCTCAAGGCGGCCTCGGTCAACCAGATCATCGCCCGTACGATCTGTTCGGGAAAATACCTGGTCGTGGTGGGCGGGTCCGTGAGCGACGTCGAAGCGTCGGTCGCGGCCGGCTTGAAAGTCGGTTCCAGCGCGGTGATCGATGAGTTGACGCTCGCCAACGTTCACGAGTCGGTCTTTCCGGCCTTGGGCCAGTCGGTTGCCTTGCAGCCGGACCAGGCCGATGCCTTGGGCGTGGTGGAAACCTTTAGCGGCGTGAGCATTTTGGCAGCCGCCGACTGTGCGGCCAAGGCCGCCCGCGTCACGCTTTTCCGCATCCACGTTGCCATGGCCTTGGGCGGCAAGGGCCTCTTGCTGATGACCGGCAGCGTGTCGGACGTGCGTGCCGGGGTCGATGCCGCGGCCGACGAAGCCCGGCAGCGCGGGTTGCTGGTTTCCGAAATCGTCCTGCCGCGGCCGAGCAAGGAGTTGTTCGCGGATTATCTGTAAGGCGGAACTTCCTTCCTCCGGCTCGCGTCCAATGGTTGGCGCTGAAATCGTTCAACCAACAGACCGGAGGCAAGGATCATGAAAGTCCCGCAGTTTTCCCTGGTTACCGTACTTGTTCTTTTTGGCTTGTTTGCCATGGGCGGAATCGCCGTTGCGCAGCGGCCGCCCACCGATCGACACGTGGCCGAATTGGGCCGATTCTTCAACGGCGTGAAAATCGCCGCTCCGATCGTCGAGCAACATCTGGCGATCTACCCGGTTCTCGTCGATGATGTGCCGCTCCTGCACGGCTCATGGCAGACGCTCGACGAAGCCATCAGCCGCGGCACGCTCGTGATCGGCGAGAAGGACGGCGGCACCGTGCCGGTCGTAAGCGTGGAAAACCGCAGCAAAGAGGCCTACATCCTGCTCATGATGGGCGACGTCATCAAAGGCGGCATGCAAACACGCACGATCCGCCATGATACGGTTCTCTCACCTGGGCAGCGGCTGGACCTCGAAGTTCTCTGCGTCGAGGCCCATCGCTGGCAGGGCGAACAAGGCTTTTCCGCGGCCAACGCCAAGGTGCCGCAGTCGATCCAGAACCAACTTCGCAACGGGGAGTCGCAGGATTCCGTGTGGCGGGGCGTGGCCAGGAACAATGCCTCGCTGGGAGCGGAAAACGCCACGGGAAGCCTGGAAAAGGCCCTGAAATCTTCTTCCGTGGAAAAGAAGCTCGATGCCGTTCGCAGGCGGGTCGTGCCTGCAATCCCACGCGGGACGGTCGGTTTCATTTTCGTCCACGGCGGCCGGGCCGTGGGAGCCGAGTTCTTTGGCAGCGAGGAACTGGCCCGGGCCGAATTTCCTCAATTGTTGGACTCCTATGCCGTCGACTACGTGATTTTGCCAGGGTCAGGCCGGACGTTCGAAGTCGCCAATAACCGCGCGGCCATCGACTTTTTCGAACGGGTTTGTCGGACGGGCAGCCAACGGGCGAAGACACCCGGTTCCGGGGCCGGAATTCGCACCCAGGCCGACGGATTGCTGGGCGACGGCGTCAGTCTCGATTCCACGCTCGTCCACTACGGGGTCCAAATCGAGCAGAAGCTCCGGCCGAATCAGCCCGAGGTGATCTGGCCGCGTGAAGAACGGCATGTTCCCTCTCCAAATGATCTTCCCCGCCAATTCCGGTAGTTTTTGCAGGGATGCCCAACTGCCTTTCACGCCGCGGCTTGACCGGCACGCCGGCTGAGCGTCTAATTTACTCATATACGGAGTAACCTTTCGTCTCTCGGGGCCGCCGCGCGTTTCCAAGCTGTGGCGGCTGAGGAGCAGGGCAATTGGAGTCGGTCTTTTCACAAATCGCGCCGTGGATTTTCTTCCTCACGCTGGGCAGCGGGATGGGAATTCCCTTGGGCATTCCACCTGCGCCCGACGACCCGGTGATGGCCCGTCTCGCGCCCGAAGAGTGCGTCTTCTACACCACCTGGTCGGCTAGCGCGGCGGCGAACCCCGCGAGCAAGAACCAGGCCGAGCAAATGCTCGCCGAGCCGGAAGTGCGGCTCTTCGTCGAGCATCTCGAAAAGTGGATACGCCACTCCATCAGCCAGCCGGCGAGCGATCGCCAGGCGACCGATCTCTCCGACGCCACTTTCGATGCGATGCTCCTGATCCTCCGCCATCAGACGACGTTGTTCGTGTCGGAAGTCAAGATCAAGGACAAGAAAGTGTCGGCCAAGGGCGGCATGGTCGTTGCCCTGGGGGCCGATTCATCGCTGGCGGCCAGGCTCTTTCACGAGAATGTCCGCGCGTTCTTCCTCAACCTCAACGTGGAATCCCTGGAGGTCGTTCTCATCGACGGCCAGAAATGGTATCGGGTGAAGCCCAAGGCCGAGTTCCCGACAATGATGGTGGGCATCAAGGATTCCTACTTGATCGTGGCCGTTGGCGACGGAAGCCTCGACATGATCCTGAAGCGGATGCGGAAGCCGGCGCCCGAGTGGCTGCTGCAAGCCCGGCGGATAGCATCCTTCGAGCGCCCCACCGGTCTGACCTATATCAATCTCCGGCGCCTGCGCGAGGTCGGTCCGGCCTCGACGGATCGGCGCCGCAAGCAGTGGGTCGAATTGCTCGGACTGGCGCAATCGCCTTGGCTCGTGTCCGCCTGCGGCCTGGTCGGGCCCCGACGTGGTGACGCGGACGGTCCTGCCGATCGAGGGCACGCCGCGGGGGCTGCTTTATCCGGCCGACGGCCGCGGCTTGAAGCGGGAAGACCTGGCAGCGATCCCCGGCGATGCCACACTGGCCCTGGCGGTGCGGCTGAACGTGCAGAAGACGCTCGACGCCCTGGCGGCGGCGGGCAAGAAGGCGGATCCCGAGATCAAGCAATCGCTGGCGAAGGGATTGGAGACGATCGAGCGCGGCGGCGACAGCGCATCGCGAGAGGATATCTTCGCTTCCCTCGGCGACCGTTGGTGCTTCTACAACTCGCCGTGCGAAGGCGGATTGGTGATGACCGGGCTGACGGGCATCGTGCCGATCACGAATCGCAAGCAGTTCTCGCGGAGCTACGAGGTCCTCACGCGACTGGCGACGCAGATCCTGCCTCCGGACGATGCCGTTGGTCCCGGCGGTCAACGGATCCATCGCTTTCGCTTTGCGGGCAGTGACGTGCATTACACGAACCTGGGGGAAATCGGCTTGGCCCCGGCATGGTGGGCGGGCGACAATCAACTGGTCGTGGCCCTGGCCCCGCAGAACATCAAGGCTTATCTGTCGCGGGGAAGCATCAGCCGGACTTTGGCCGACGTGCCCCAGGTGGCCGCCGAGCTTTCCGGCCACGACCCTTTGCTGGCGATCGGCTATCTCGATGCGCCGCGGCTCTTCGAAGCGGTCTATCCCCTGCTGATTATTGCCGCGCCGGCCTACCTGGGCATGAACGGCTTGAGCGAAGGCCGGCGTGACATATCGACGATTCCCTCGTTGCCGTCGGTCTGCCGGCACTTGCGGCCCGGAGTGGCAACGCTGCGGCGGACCGAGGTGGGATTAGAACTCACCAGCCGCGGCAGCTTGCCCGGTTTTGGGCTGGCCGGGCCGGTGATGTTCCTGGTATGGGACTCCCAGTGGCTGAACCTGGTGTTCGGCGATGCCGAGAACAACGCGCCGCCGGTCCCGGTGGCCCCCCGCGCAGCGCCGGCCGGGCCGGTTGCCCCACCGGCGCAGGTATTACCTCCACCGGTTCCTGTGCCGGCCCGAGGGCGATAGACTACGGACTTCTTCCTACTTGCCGATGCAGAAACGGCTGAAAATGCGGTCCAGCACGTCGTCGGTATAGACCGCTCCGGCCACTTTCCCGAGTTCGTTCAAGGCGACGCGGACCTCGGTGGCGATCAATTCCTCGCCCAGGCCCACGCGGACGGCCTCGCAGGCGCGGTCGAGCGAAGCGGCCGCCAGTCGCAATGATTCGCTGCAACGCACGGCCGTGCCGAGGACTACGTCGGTCTGTGGACCGGCCGCGCGAAGAACCGCCCTGCGAATGGCCGCTCGGAGCTGGCGAATCCCAAGGCCCGTAACCGTGCTGGTTTCCAAGTTCGGCCCGGCGAAGGAGCAGGAAGCGAGGACCGGGGAGCTGGGAGCTGGGAGCGGGGAGCGGGGAGTCTCGTCGCACTTTGTGAGCGCCACGATTTGATTCAAGCCATCGTCCTTGTCCGTACTCCGTACTCCGTACTGTCGCACTCCGTACTCCCCGCTCCCCGCTCCCCGCTCCTCGCTCCTCGCTCCGCGCCTCGATGCACAGTACCCGGACGTGGGCCGCGCGGACCTGATCGGCCGCCATATCCTGCGCGGCCCGCTGGACCATCCCGGCATCGTCTTCCGGCAGATGGTCCTCGATGCCGGCCGTATCGATCAACTGGCACTTGACGTCGTCGAGATCCAAGTCGGCCGTAAGATAATCGCGAGTCGTGCCCGGCTGATCGGAGACAATCGCCCCCGTGCGACCTGCCAGGGCGTTGAAGAGACTGCTCTTGCCGGTATTCGGCCGCCCAACGAGTACCACGCGAACTCGCACGGCCGCCTCGCCACGGAACGCCAGCTTTTTGACAAGTCCGGCGACCTGAGAGCTTGCATCGTCAAGCTGCCGCAGGAGTTCCGCGGCAGTGATGAAAGGCAAATCCTCGTCGGCGAAATCGAATCCGGCCTCGAGGTGGGCCAATAGTTGCAACAGATCGTCGCGCAGCCGTCGCAACGGACCGGCCAGTCCGCCGGCGAGTTGTTCCAGCGCGGCTTCGAGTTCCGCGGCGCCGGTGGCGTCGATCACTCCCAGAACGGCCTCGGCCTGGGTCAAGTCGATGCGTCCGGCGAGGAATGCGCGGAGCGTGAACTCGCCCGGCTCGGCCGGCCGCGCGCCTCCGGCGCAGGCCGCCCGCACGACGGCCTCCAGAAGCGGCGGCGAACCGAAGGTGTGAACCTCAGCCACCGGCTGGCCTGTGTAACTTCGCCTGCCGGGCCATAGATAAAGCGTACACGGCAACGGAGATGCAAAGCCGGCGAGTCCGAGGAAACCCGGCACGGCCATCGCGACGGAAAGCGAGGAAAGGTCCACGATAGGATCGGGCCGGAAACAACGTTCCAGACAGTTTCGCAGGTCCGGGCCGCTCAGCCGCACGATCCCCCTCGCCCCTCCGCCGGGCGGGGAGGCGATTGCGACGATGGTGTCGTCGGGGGCGTGCATCGCACCAATATGCCTTATGAAGGCCGGTAAGCCGTCGGTTCGTCTGTCCCTGCGCCGTTAGTACGGCTTGAAAACGCCGGGCACGGGGATCGGGTAATTCCCATGCTCGTCGGGGAGCACCTTGGGACTGGCGTCCCAAGCCAACGTGTCGGGCATTTCCGTCGTGCCTCGTGCCACGGCCTCGTCCCACAGGACGCGCTGGCCCGAGTAGGTCGCCATGCGGCCCAGCACGGCCGTGAAGCTGCTCGTAGCGCCGTACCAACCGTCGTTGCAAGTCGTGTTGTTGCGGATCGCCTGGACCAGGTCGTAATGTTCCTGTTCGTAGGCGTTGCCGAACTTCAATTTCGGACCGCGTCCGCCGCAGCCCCCGTGGCCCTTGGTGCCGTGGACCTGTTCGCCGCCGTCGCCACCCCAGGTATTGGGAATCTGCCGGCACTGGCTATACATCTTGGTCCCGTCCTTGTAGGTGAACTCGACGAAATGATTGTCGAAGATCTGCCCCATGCCCTTCTTCGGATCGCGGCCCGTATAACGCTGGATGCACGAGCCCATGCCGTTGGCTTCGACCGGATGATCGCCCTTGACCCAGTTTCCCACGTCCAAATTATGGACGTGTTGCTCGCCGATATTGTCGCCGGAGAGCCAGCAGAAGTGATACCAGTTATCGACCTGGTACTCCATCTCGGTCTGCTGGGGATTGCGGTCGCGGAACCAGATGCCCGTGCCGTTCCAATAGACCCGCGAGAACATGAACTCGCCGTACTTGCCGTCCTGGATCTCCTTGACACCGCCGATATAGCCCGAATCGTGACGCCGCTGGAGCCCGACAACTACCTTCAACCCCTTCTCGTCGGCCAGCTTATTGGCTGCATTCAGCTTCTTGAAGCCGGGGGCATCGACGCAGCAGGGCTTCTCCATGAAGACATGCTTGCCGGCCTGGATGGCATATTCATAATGTGCGGGCCGGAAGCCTGGGGGAGTGGCCTGGATGATCATGTCGATGCCGCAGTCGATGGCCTTCTTGTAGGCGTCCAGTCCGACGAAGATGTGGTCGCGCTTGATGTCGGCCTTGTCGGGGAACTTCCGGTTCAAGCCGCTGGCGGCGCCCGTGGCGCGGCCCTCGAAGGCGTCGGCCACGGCAATGATCTTCACATTCTCGTTGGCGGTGAGGCAGTTCTCGGCGGCCCCGTGGCCGCGCCCGCCGCATCCGATCAGCGCAATCTTAAGGACATCGCCGCCCGCCGCGTGGGCCGTGCGGGCGAGGCCGGAAAGCGTGAGCCCGGCGGCCGCTGCCGTCGTGCCCTTCAAAAAGTTACGTCGCGAGGCGAGGTTCAAATCGCTCATGAATAGCTCCTGGTTGGGGTGAGGGGAAACAAGGTGGGAATCAGGTGTCACTGTTTATTGGCCTGGGCCGTCACATACTCTTTATAGGCCGCCAATTGGTCTTCATCGACCTCATATTTCTTGGCCTCTTCGGCCGTCGGCACCTGCAGGGGACGGATCACGCGGAAGCCGACGAAGGTGGCGTCGGTCAGGTACCAGATGCTCTGGGGAATCTGCGGGTCTTGCTTCTTCCAGTCCTTTTCCGAAGCCCTTCGCGTCGCCGCACGGCACTTCTCGGCGTCGTCGTCCCATGAACCGCCGCGGACCACGCGTCCAAACTCCTTGGTGTTCGGCGCCAACGGATTCTTGGCGACCTTCCCGGCCGTCTTGCCGTAGAAGTCGGCCGCGTACTGGTCGATGACCCACTCCGAGACATTGCCGTGCATGTCGTACAGGCCCCAGGGATTGGGCTTCTTCGTGGCCACGCGATGGTATTTGTCGTCGCTGTTATCGGTAAACCAGGCGTATTCGCCGAGTTTCGCCGGATCGTTGCCGAAACTATAGGCGGTCTCCTTGCCGGCACGGCAGGCGAATTCCCATTCGGCCTCGGTCGGCAGGCGGTAGTAACGCCCGGTCTTGGCCGAGAGCCAGCGGCAATAGACCTTCGCCGCGAACTGCGTCATGCAGATCGCCGGCGTCCCTTCCTTGCCCATGCCGAACGACATCTCTTGATAGGGACTCGTCGGCACGGCCACGGCATCGACCAAGGCTTGTCGCGAGCGGTGGTCTCCGTCTTGTTGAATTTCCGCCGCTGCTTGTCGATATTCAGGGACCACAACTCGTATTCGCCCCAGGTGACCTCGTGCTCTTCCATCCAGAAGGCGCTCGACGGAAACTTCGTGTTGCGGGCCTTCGTCGGCCTGGTGTCCCTTCTCCGTTGCCGGGCTGCCCATTATGAACTTGCCGGCCGGAATCGGCACCATTTTGAACTTCGAGTCGGTGCCCGGCACTTGTTCCACGTAGGCCTTCATACTAGCCGAGTCGGCGGCCTTGGACTCGGGAATATCGATCAGCGGCTTGGGCATCCACTCGGGCGTCGGCCGGGCGAGAAGCTTTGCCTTGGCCTCGGCGATCTGTTCTAATTCGCTGGTGCTAGGCAGTCCGCTCTTGAAGGCAGGCGCTTTGGCCGCCGGCTTGACGGCGGCGGGCTTTTCGGCGGAGGATTTGTCGGCCGCAACCGCGGTCGAGGAATGTCGGCTGACCATGACGCCTGCCAGCACGACGAGGGCGAGAATCAAAAAAAGGCTTTGACGCAGGCTGCGGATAGACAATAATCGAATCATGGAAACCTCAAAGGTGCTGCAATGAAACAAGTTGAAATCAGACGACCCTCGGCCCGAACGACTGGGTGGGAACGAACTCTGGTGGGCCGAGCATTCGGGACGTGGTTGGGGGGGGTGTGGTTGCTAGGGGTGGGAATGGCGGCCGCCGACCCGGGGTACCGGGTGCCCGCAGGCGAACCGGCGCTCCGCCGTTTCGAGTTCACCCAAATGGAAATGGCCGTTACCGTCAAGATTGTATTGTATTATGCGGACGCAGAGACCGCAACTGCCGCCGCCAAAGATGCCTTTTCCCGGGTCCATGCCCTGAACGGGATCCTCAGCGATTATGATCCGGAAAGCGAGTTGCGGCGGCTGTGTGATACCGCTGGCGAGGGGAAGGCCATTCACGTCAGCCCCGAATTGTGGAAGGTTTTAGAACATGCCCAGCAGGTCGCCCAGCGGAGCGGTGGGACCTTTGACGTGACGGTCGGGCCGGTGGTACGGCTTTGGCGGCGGGCGCGGCGGCAAAAGGAGCTTCCCTCGCCCGAAGCCCTGCGGCAGGCGCGAGATCTGGTGGGCTACAAGCTCGTCAGGCTCGATTCGGCCCACCAGACCGTCGAGCTGCTCAAGAAAGGCATGCGGATCGACCTGGGCGGAATTGCCAAGGGGTACGCCATGGACGAGGCCCTGGCCGTGCTCCAGCGGCACGGCATCACGCGGGCCTTGGTCGAGGCCGGCGGCGACATGCGGCTGGGCGATCCGCCGCCCGGCCGCGCCGGTTGGCGGGTCGGGATTCCGCCCTTGGACAATCCGCAGGGCGCGCCTCTAAGTTACCTCGAGCTTTCCCGCGTGGCGGTTTCCACCTCGGGCGACGTGGTCCAGTTTGTGGAGATTGCCGGCAAGCGTTACTCGCACATCGTCGATCCGCGGACCGGGATGGCGCTCACAGATCATTGCCGCGTGATGGTTGTCGGTCCCACCGGAATGGCCGCCGACGCCATCAGCAAGGCCGTCGGCGTGCTGGGACCAGAGAAGGGTCTTCAATTGATCGACAAGATCCCCGGCATGGCTGCCATGGTCACACGGGCACCCAGTGGACACATCGAGCATTACGAATCGAGCCGCTGGAAGGATTTGCCGCAGACAAACTTAAAAGACGGGGAGTGATTGGGGAGACTCGCCGGATGGCATGCCTTCACTCGGCGTTGCCGAGGGTAGGCATGTTTTCTTCGTGCGGCAGGATACTTGCCTTATCCCGGCGGACCGAACGTTAGCAGATTGCAGCCGCCGAACGTCTGAGCAACTCACTTGCCTGCGGCTCCTTTCAAGAACCTTGTCTGCTGAGAATTGACGGCGTATATTGGTGCATGTATCGTCGGTCAAAGGAAGTAAATCATGCCATCACAGTTCATTTACGGCAAGAACCCCAACCCCCCGGCTCCTACGGAAATCGACTTGGCGAGGCGATTCGACGTGTATTGTGGGGAATATTCGCATCAGCCAGTTGTCGTCTATCGAAACGCTCGTTTCCTAGGCGTCAAGACTTTGTGCAAGCGCAGCGAACACGACTTTTGTAGCGAGTTCATGGAGCTGGAGTTGGCGAACGGGCAATCAGTATTTCTGTCACGACGTATGGTGCTTGCCTTTTGCGAACCCGGCACCGATTGTGTGCCTGAAGCCGTGCTGCCCAAGCCGAGTGCATAATCCCTAAACCATTGAGTTCTACGCTGATTCCGGTGTCAATTTCGACCACAACTTTAGCAGATTGTGACCGCCCGTCACGGCCATTATTACCGCCTAATCGGCCGCTCAAACGCCATTGCTCGCCCGGGATGCTGCGTCGAGATCGCCTCGTCAATGTATACCGTGTATACTATTCTCGTGACGGTTACCGCAGCCCCCCTTGCCATCCTCCGGCATCGTATCAGTCAGATTATCGATCATGCCGAGAAAAATCCGTGAATTGATCCGTGACCTGGAACAGGCGGGTTTTAGCAATCGTGGTGGTCGCGGAAGCCACAGGAATTTCGTCCATCCGAAGGTCGCCCGGCCCGTGACGCTTTCGGGAAAAAGTGGAGACGACGCAAAGTCGTATCAAGAGAGAGCCGTTCAGCGCGCCATTGAGGAGTCGCAAACATGAAAGAAAGCGATCGCTATGTGAAGATCGTCGAGTGGTCGGAAGAAGACCACTGCTATGTTGGCAGTTCGCCCGGCCTTATGCTGGGTGGCTGCCATGGCAATGATCAGCAACAGGTTTTCCAGGAACTCTGCCAGATTATCGAGGAAATGATCGATCTCTATCATCAAGAAGGCAAACCGCTTCCTCCGCCCACGTCCGGCCGCGATCTGGTGAACACGTTGAACGTCGGTTGAAACCCGCAGAACAAGGTCATCCAAAAAGCCCGCCGTTCAGGCGGCCGAACGCCTGGTCCAGCATGATCGCCATGACGAACAGGCCGAGGCCCAAGATGCCAAGAGCCTCGCGATGCCGCTCTCGTGATCCGCGGTAAATAGCCCCTATACCAAACCATTCCGCACCGCCCACACCGCAGCTTGGGTGCGGTCCATCAGGCCGATCTTCCGGAGAATGTGCTGCACATGCTCCTTGACGGTGTCGGAGGCAATATTCAACTCCACGGCGATCTGCTCGTTGGTCAGCCCATTTGCCATCTGCCGCAGCACCTCGCCCTCACGATCGGTCAAGGAGGCTTCAACCGTGCCGGCAAGCGCTGCTACTTTCAGAGAACGGCTCGCACCGCGGCGTCTTTTCCTGCTCCAAGCATTCTCGCCGGCGGCGACGACACGGATTGCATTCAAGAATTCATCCCGGCTGCAACCCTTCAACAGGAAGCCGCTGGCACCCAGGGCGATCGCTCGGGCAACGCTGGCGAGATTATCGAACGCCGAGAACAGCAGTACCGGCAGATCCGGCTTGTCAAGCTTGATGCGGCCCAAGGCAGTCAGCCCGTCGCCATCGGGCATGCGGATGTCCAGCAACACAAGGTCGAGTTCCTCTTCGAGGGCCAGCTTGACGGCAGCCTGGCTGCTTGCGGCTTCCGCCACGACCTTGATTTCCGTTCCTGTAAGGAGGGCCTTCACTCCGGAACGGACGATTTCCTGGTCGTCAGCAACGAGGAGGCGGATTTTGCGTTCAACAGGCATAGGAAGGGCCTTTGTATCGAAAAGTGCCGGAAAGAACCGGGTGGCGTATAGACCACTATTATGGACAACCTGGGATGGCATTGGCAACCGCGGGTCTTCGCATTTCTTGCGGTTTCCACTGAATTTACCCGGAGTCGACAACGGGAGGCGAAAGGAGGATAATTGGCCGTGGTGGTCGAAACATCAGTGACCCAAAGGGCTTTGCAACCCTACTTGAGATTCTACGATGGTTTCCGAACAACAGGCCGTGGGCCGTGGTATCCGAGCGCGTAACCAAGCAGCGATCCGCATAGGCGGGGAGCGAGGCCGCGCGGCAGTCTCAAGCTGCTCGCAAGCGGGTATCACGGCCCGCGGTCTTTTCAGCAGGGAGAACGGAGTATGACACCCAGACAGCAGGCCCGGGAGGCGCACCCATGAACGAGCCCGACTTTTCAACCGCAAACTACGGCAACATGACTGCATTGTCACCGAGGAGCAACAAAGCTTATCAGGCTATTGTCGAGGGCTTGATTGCCTTTGAGGACTGGCACGAGCACGCAGGCTCAATCCTCATTGACCGACGCATGGCCGATGACGTGATTGCCAACCTCCGGCGCAATGGTTTCACCGTTGCGGTCGAAGGAGGAGAGCAATTATGATCTACGGTTGTTACACGAATGGCATTGCTCCCAACAAAAAGGACTTACGGCCACGTGTCGCAAGTCCTTTTGTGTTATAAAGATGCGGGCGAGAGGACTCGAACCTCCACCCCTTACGGGACCAGATCCTAAGTCTGGCAAAACCCATTCTATGCCAGACTAGCCGACGTTACTAGCCCTTTACCATTCTTAGGCTTACGGCTATTCTTGTCTTAGCGTGCTATGCACAATCTTAGCCTAAATTAACCCAAAACCTAGCGCCGCCATAGCACCGCCGGCGTCAGGAAAAGTCTGGAAACAGTCTGAAGCGCCAGGAAAGGGGCAAACCATGCAGAGCAAAAGCAGTCGGTTTCCGTTCTCGGAGGCCACGATCCGCGACCTGAAAGCCCCGCCACTGGCAGGGCATGGTCTTACGACACCAAGGTCTCGGGCTTGTGTGTTTGTAAGACCGCAGCGGGGGCCACGAGCTTCTACTTCTACAAGTGGCACGATGGAAAGCCCATGCGGGTCCTGTTGGGCAAACACCCCAAGGTCACGGTCAAGCAGGCCCAGGACGCTGCCAAGGGCATGATCGGCACGATTGCAGCGGGTGGGGACCCCCAAGCCGACCGCCGCAGCAAGCGCGAAGAGGCCACGCTAAAGGAACTCCATGCTCATTGGATGATCTATGCCAAGGCCCACAAGAAGGTCCGCAGTGCGGCCGAAGACAAGCGGAACTTTGAAAAGCATTGCACCCCTCTGGCAAGCCGACGGCTGGGGACGATCAAGAAGCCCGACATCCAGAAGCTTCACACGACGATCGGCGCCGACGGCGGACCCTATGCCGCCAACAGGACGCTGGCCTTGCTCAAGTCGATGTTCAACAAAGCGGATGAACTCGGATACCGCGGCGACAACCCTTGCCGGAAGGTCAAGAAGTTCACCGAGGTTGCGAGGGACCGCTTCTTGCAGGCAGGGGAGGCCGAGGCATTTTTCGACGCGTTGCAGGGCGAGGCCGAAGTCTTCCGGGATTTCTTCCTTATGTCGCTACTGACGGGGCGCGGAAGGGCAACGTCCTTTCGATGAAGTGGATCGACCTGGACCTGCTGGCCCGTTATTGGCGAATCCCGGAAACGAAAAGCGGGTCCGTGGTTGTCGTGCCCCTTGTCGCTCCGGCCGTGGCGATCCTGGAGAACCGCCGCAAGAGCGCCAACGGTTGCCCGTGGGTTTTCCCAGGGCACCGCAAAGGCGACCATCTTCGCAGCCCGAAAGATTCGTGGGAACGAATCCTCAAGGCCGCCAAGCTGGACAATCTCCGGCCGCATGACTTGCGGCGCAGTCTCGGTTCTTGGATGGCAGGGCAGAACGTTAGCTTGACGATCATCGGCAAGGTGTTAGGCCACAAGACGCCCCAGGCCACCATGATCTACAGCCGCCTGGCGATGGACCCGCAGCGGCACGCGATGGACGCGGCGACGAACGCCATGCTGGCCGCCGGCAAGCAAACGAAAATGCTCACCATCGACGTGGAACCCACCGAGGCCAACGTCACCATCGACGGCGCCGGCGTGGAACTCTTGCACCAGGGGGTCACCAATGGGAAAGCGTAAGAAGAACCAAACGCCGCAAGCCGTCAAGGCAAACGGAGAAGGCCGGCAGCCTTGGAGAGAATTCCGGGACCGCCTTTATCGAGAGCGAAGCCTCGGCGCAGTCAGTGACGCGGAAGAGATGCTTTTCCGAGATGCGCTTAGCGGCTTTGATCGTGACCCCGTATGCGCGATTGACGAACTGCTGGAAAAGCTGGAACGCTATCTTAGCGAGGGGCAAACCCAGCAAGCCCTGTTGGAAGTCGCGCGCTCCGTTGCTCTTCTGTCCGCAAAGGTCAACGCGCTCGCGACCGTCTTGGAAAGATACCGCCCGGCACTCGGTAAGGAATTCCGCCGCATGATGGGGAAAGAGCAGCACAACGTCAAGCGTCAGGAGCGCAAGGAGGCACAGAAACGACTCGCCAGGGAGTTGTGGGCCGAATTCGACGACGCCGACCTCCGGCAGCCCGGCGGCGCCGCGACGGTCTACAAGCAGATAGGCGAGATCATCGCGCAACGACTCGGCTTGCCGAAACCGATCCAGCCCGACACCATCCGGAAATATCTCGCCGAATAGCCGGCGCAGTTGAACCAATGCCAAAACCGTTGGCATCGGTTGAACCAATGCCAAAGAAAGCCGTGGTCTCCACTTCACGGCAGTTTTTAGCCGACGTAGACTGTGGTTAGTTAATGCAACTGACCCTTTATGGAGGTTCGTCCATGCTCGCAACCATCGACCTTGTTTCGCCCGAACAGGCCGCGAAATATCTCGGAACCACGCCCGGTACTCTTGCCGTTTGGCGTTGCAATCGTCGCTACGATCTTCCCTACGTCAAAATCGGGAAGTCAGTCAGATACCGGCAATCCGACCTGGAGCGCTTCGTCCAATCGCGAACCGTTTCCCCGGTCACCACCGAGGCCGAGTAGCCGGTAGCCCCGCGGCCGGTAACGTCCCTGACCGGCCCAGGGGGCTTTCCTGCCCCACCCCACCACCGCGCAGAAAATCGGCCAGTTGCCCGCAGAGCAGCAAACAACCGGCCGTAGGGACCACTCGATGCAACGTAAGGATACACATTCGCACCGCCGCCGGCAACCTCCATCCCCCTGGACACGATCGACTCGTGCCCATTCTTGCCCCAAATGCCGGAAGCCCGGTTGCCTACTCAGCGCCCCCACCGATCCGGCCGCCGTGGTTTGCTGCCAGGTTGTCAGTGATCGACCCATCGGGACCGCCGGCTATCTGCATGAACTGAGGCCCGCGCCGACGTGGGCAAGCTGGGTCCGGGGCCTGACACGGATCGGCAAGGGGGAGGACACCGGCCATGCCTGACGCGACCTATCCAAGGAACCGGCCGAAGTTCTACGCACACCGCTACTGCCGGCTGCTCACCAAGACTTGCGCAGCGCAAGAAATCGGACACATCGCGTTCTGCCTGTGCGTTACGATTGCCATGCTGGAGGACTCCAAGAGGTACAAAGGCCCGGTCACCTTCTACAACGGCCAGCTATTACCGCTCGTGGGAGTCGCAAAGTGGGAATCTCTGGACAGCGCACGCAACAGCGCCATAGCCGCCGGATGGCTGCATTACGTTCCGGGTGGCACCCGACGGCCCGGTTTGTATTGGGTCACCATCCCCAGCGAACTGGATGATATTCCAGATTCCGCCTGCGATGAAACCCCCCAGGGATTGTATCCGGTTCATGGGGATAATCATGGGGATAATGCCGGATACAATGCCGGATACAATGCCGGGGATAATGGGGGGGAACCTTCTACCCTATTCCCTAAGAACCCTAGCCCTGCCCCTAACGGCCGCAAGCGGCCGGGGGAGGGAATGGACTTCTCAGACTTCCAAGAGACGTGGAACAACACGCCTGGCGTCAGGAAGTGCATAGCCGCGAACAAAGGGCGGGTCGGGGCATTCAAGGCCCGGATGAAGGAATCTGTTTTTCTCGATGGCTGGCGCACTGCCCTCGCCAAGTTCCCGCTGAAGTGCTTTGCCTCCAAACCGGACGGGTGGCAACCGGACATCGACTGGTTTCTACGTCCGAACAACGTCACGTCGATCCTTGAGGGCAAATTCGACTGGACCCACAGCAACGGCCAGCACGCGGAGCCGCAACCCGCCTGCAAAGACCAAGAAGGGATTTTCCAGGAACTATGAATTCCGAAATTTTGGACAGATTGCCACCTTCCGACACGACAGCCGAAATGAAGCTGCTGGGGTCGATCATCCTGAAGGCCAGCGTTCTTGACGACGTGGCCGAGATCATCCGGCCCGAGGACTTCTACGGCGATGCGAACCGTCGGCTATACCTCGCGATCCAGGCCATGCGGACGGTACGCCTCCCGGTTGACGACATTGCCGTAACCTCGGACTGGCTGCGCAGAACGGAGAGTTTGAGGCCATCGGCGGCGCGGCCTACCTTGCCGAGTGTCTGACCAGCGTTCCGACGGCCAGCTACGCCACATACTACGCCGGGATCGTCGCCCGCCATTCCCAGATGCGCGCGATCATCCGCGCCTCGACGGGGGGCCTGACCGATGCCTACGATCCAGCGCAAACACCGGACGAAGTGCTTTCCAGGATCGCGACGGCCCTTTCCGAAATTGCAACCGTTCAATTCGGCAGCAAGCTGGTAGACGCGCCGACGGCTGTGCTGGCCGCGATGGATCGAATCGAGGCCATTACCGGACGTACGGAGTCGGCTGGGCTGTTCACCGGGCTACAGAAATTCGATGAGTCGATCGGCGGTCTGTTTGCCGGGGAACTGGTCGTTCTGACTGCCCGGTCGGGCGTGGGTAAGACGGCCCTCGCCTCCCAGATCGTTGCCCACCAAGGGGCGAAAGGCCGACTGGTGTACGTCGCCTCCATGGAAATGGACGCGGCGGAACTGGTCACAAGGATGCTTTGCACGGTCGCGGAAGTGGACGGGCGGAGAATCCGAACCAACAAACTCGACGGGGCCGACTATGCCAAGCTGACGGCCGCGGCGGAGAAGCTGGCCAAGTTCTCCGTGCGATTCGACGAACGGCCAGAAATCACGGTTGCCGATGTTCGTCGCGCAACGCGCCGGCTGCTGAAGGACGGCTTGAAACTGGTGGTTGTGGATTACCTCCAAATCGTCACACCGGACGATCCGCGGGAGAACCGGGAGCGGCAAGTTGCCAACATGAGCAAGCAGTTGAAGGCCCTGGCACGCGAATTGAAAGTGCCCGTGCTGGTGCTTTGCCAGAGTAACCGGGATGCCGAGAAGGACAAGACGGCAAGCCTCCGTCACCTGCGCGAATCGGACGCCATCGGCCAGAATGCAGACGTGGTGCTCGTCTTGGAGTGCGGCGCCATCGGCACCGCAAAGCAACACGAGGCCTGGCTAACCGTGCTGAAGAACCGCAACGGTCCCAGGGGTAAGCTGCAACTTGATTGGCATCCGGCCCAAACCATGTTCACCTGCCATCAGGTGGCAGCGGCGGAAATGGATAACTACGAACCGGCATTCGACCAAGAGAAGTTCTAATGAGCACGAACCGCAGACAGTTGGAAGCCGCAGCCGCAGAACCGAGATACATCGTGTTCGTGGAGGCCGCCGGTCAAATCACAACCCGAGTCACCTGCTGGCGCGATAGCGAACACGATACGCGGGAGCAAGCCTATACCCGTCTACAGGCCATGCTGCCAAGCCATCCCGGCCGGCTGGTTTGGATCGAGACGGCATACACGCTGCCATTGCAGTTGGACCAACGCAGGTATTGCGAGGTGCCTGGGCCATGAACATGCAATCCGTATTGCTGGCCATCCTCACGACGGCCGCGGCTCTCCGCCACGACCATGTTCGCAATCGCCGTCGGCGTGCCGAGGCCAAGGCATTCGTTGCCGAGATGGACCGCTGCCGGGCGGAGATAGACCACATGCTGGCGGAGTTGGAGGCAACCCGCAGCGACGAACACGAGGTCGGCGATGATGCTGAACCTTGGACGGAAAGTAATAATCCAGACTGGTGGAAAGAAAGGTAATGGGCATGACGCACACACTCGCCGAGTTGATCGAACACGAACCCAAGCTTGAGGACTTCAACCGCGCGGCGGTGCAATCCGCCCGCAATAATTGGCCTGGGTGGGTCGAGTGGTTTCCGAGCTTCAGCGGGTTTACTTCGCTTGTCGGCCCCCGTGCCCGTTGTGAGGAGTTGGCGACGTGGGCGGCATACGACCAGGCCGTTGCCCTGCTTGTCGATCGGCATCAGGTGGAACGCGATAGGATCGAACAGCGGCAACGGCAGCAGCAGCATCGGCTGCAGCGCGGCAAGAGGAGGCGGTAACGTGGCGCGTGGCCGGCGAAAAGATGAGCAGCCCATTCGCGTGCTTTTCATTCGCGCCCCGAGGTGTCCCGGTTGCGGGTCCCACCAGTTGCATCCCTACCGCAAGACGCGCAGCGGCCCCGAGGGGTCCGTTACTGGGGTCCGGTATACCCGATGCCTGCAATGCGGGTTGCGGGTCCACCTGAACATTTCCTAAGCATCTTCCAACTATTGGAAAACGGACGGCAGACAAAAGCCATAAGCGCGGTAGGATCGACGGCAGACAAAAGCCCCTGGAGTTTTGATTTATGACTATCGCAAGCGTCAACGTGGAAAGCGTGGGCCACCTATCGGCCCGATGCAATGCGCCCCTCAGTCGTATTACCAAGGCCGTGGCGGCGTTGGGTATTGCCCCCGCCTTGGTTGTCGATGATGTTCCCCACTTGACAGAGGACGACGCCCAGCGAGTTGCCGAGCATATCGCAGGGCAGCGACACAGGCCGGAGGGCAAGCGGTAATGGCCAGTAGCCCGGCAAGAGTTTGTAACCGCCCAGGATGCAACGGACTTGTGAGTGACCCTCGAACGGGGAGGGGGGGTTTTCGGCCGCCGGGCTCCCCGGCGGAGACCGTTTGTCAGTGTCGCGTATTTTTTGAAGGGTTTCGGTATGGGGGGGGTGGCAAGGTGTCAGCTATGATCCGAGACAGAATCCGGGAACTTCGCCGCGTCCGCGCCGGCGACCTGGCGGCGAATCCGAAAAACTGGCGGCGGCACCCCAAAGCCCAGGTTGACGCCGTGCAGGGCATTCTGCGTGAAATCGGATATGCCGACGCCCTGCTCGCCCGTGAGCTACCGGGTGGAACCTTGGAGCTTATCGACGGGCATCTCCGGCAGGGCCTTGACCCGGAGCAGATCGTGCCCGTGCTCATTCTGGACGTGAGCGAGGCCGAGGCCGTGAAGCTGCTCGTATCGTTCGATCCGTTGGCGGCGATGGCTGAGAGTAACGCGGCCGCGCTTGAGCAACTCTTGACGGACGTGCAGACAAACGACGCGGGGTTGCAGGCGATGTTTGACGACCTGGCCCTGAGTGCCGGCGTTGTGCCGGTCGATGATACGCCCCTGCCCGAGATTGAAGAAACCACCCGGGACACGGTTGTCGTTCCCTATGACGATGCCGACGTGCCCGCGCTGAAGGCGTTCCTCGGCGTCGATGAATTACCCCCGCAACTTGGAAAGGCGATCAGTGAGCGAATTAAAGGAAGCGTTGCGACTGGAAAAGATCAGCAACGTCGCCGCAAAAAAACTGCTTGACGCGCGGCACCCGCTGGGGGCCGGTCAAGCCTTCGCCTTCGCCCTGGGCGTTTTCTACTCCGGTCGATGCGAGGGTGTGCTGACGTTTGGCAATCCGATCAGCAACAACGCCGTGAAACGCTACGGGCTCCGTCTCGATAGTTTTCTCGCCGCGGGCGATCATCGAAGCCCACGGTTGCCGGATCGAAAGAGCAATCATCCTTTACCCTCTGCCTAAACGACCAATATAACCCAGACGGGCGGCATTGTCAAAACGCCCCGAAGCCCAAGGAAAACCAGATATTCGCGTCCGAAGTGCTGACACTGGCACGCGCCGTTTCCAACGGCGAAGCGGCGGTGCAATTCCGACCCGGACGCTTTGAGAACCGACCATGCCGAGAGGACCTGCACCAACGCCGACCGCCATACTTTCCGCGCGTGGATCGTCACTCGTCGGCAAGCGAAAGGCGGAGCCCAAGCCCAAGCCCAAACTGGGCTCGCCGCCGAAGTCCTTGTGCAAGGAGGGGCGTGCTATCTGGCGACGCCGAGTTGCCGAGATGAAGGAAATGGGCTACGGCCGCGCCCCCGATGGAATCACGCTGGAACGGTACTGTGTCCGGTGTGTCCAGTGGGCGAAGGCGATTGCCCATACGAACAAGTACGGCTTTTCCTATCCGGTCAAGGACGGCGACGGCAAGGTGAAGTGTTTCATGCAATTCCCGGAAGTGGCGATTGCCAACAAGCTCGACACCATCCTGCTACGGATCGAACAAGAATTCGGCTGGACGCCGGCGGCTCGGGCACGGGTGCGTGTAGAGGACCCGTTGCCGATGGACAGTACCGCAGCACGGTTCTTTGCCGACGCGATGAATTGAGGATTCCAGTAATGGCCCACCGAACGAAACGACGCCCGCCCATCGACCGGCGATTCCTGCGGAAGTTTGTTGACAGCATGGAGCACGTCGGCGGCGCCTGCGTTGTGTCGCGGGCCAGTATCGACCAATGGGCGACGGAGCACCTCGACGGCAAGAGGCGGGCCCAGCGAGAGAAGGCGATCGGCGGGCCGTGGCTCGTCTTCCTGACGGAGCAGATCACGCGGGCGACGTTGCGGATGGCCGTCATGCACTCAGCGGAGAACCCCGGTCGAAACTAGGGAGCCCATGAAAATGAGAGTGGCGGAAATCGTTGCGCGATGCCTCGGTGCTGATGGGCCTCGCCTGTCTGGTCTACGGGGCCTGGCTGGCCTGGGCACCGGCGGGGCCGATCCTGGGCGGGCTCGCCCTGGCGACCTTCGGCATCCTCTGGGAAATCGACGCCCAGCGAAGAGGCGAGGGCCGCGATTCTCACAGTCCCAAGGAAAGGCACGTCGCCAGAACCTGACAATAACGTACACCGTCGGCAGAGCGCCGACACCGCGCCGCCCGGATCGGCGGCAGACAAGGAGTTTCCAGAAATGAGCGAAAGTCAAACTATCGCCGTCCGTACCCTTTATCCGAACGATGAGGCCGCGGGCGACGGCAACGTCGTCACCCACGTTGAACCGAAGGCGTTCCTTCCCCGGCTCGGCCGGATTCTTTGGCCTGGCCGTGAAGGCGAAAAGCCCCCGGCCCCGCGGCCGGTCCCCAGGATTCCGCCGGAGCAAGAGCTGTCGGAGCTCGAAACGCTGTTGCCCCACCTGGAAAGCCAGCTTGCCGCGGCGCAACGTATCTTAGAGGCGGACCCGAGGCCCTACGCCACCGCGCCCCAGGCCGTTCGCAACGTCAGCAACAATTACCGCGAGCAGCTTGCCAAGGGCATCGACGTTGCCGCCATGCCGTTTGCCGACATGCCGTTGCTCCGCGACGTGCTGCATACGATCGACGGCCGCGGGATGCTGGACACCACCGCGGCGCGAATCCGCCAATTGACCGAGCAGCTTCGCGTGCCGGAGGCGCCGAAGGGCCAGCACAAGAAGTTGATCGTCGCGGCCGAGACCGCCCTGCGGAATTTCGGCTTGGCCTATCGGGCGCTACGGGCATTCGAGGCCAAGGGCGTTGGCATCGGGCAGCGCCACAGGTTCCAGAGCCCGCGGCCGACTTGCGGCATGAACTTTGGGCAGTTGTCGGAAACCGAGTTGCGCAAAGCGGCCGAATTCGGCGAAGCCTTGCCGGTCGAAAGCAAGTAACCATCCCCACACGCCCGGCGCAGCCCCTGGCGCCGGGTTCCACCTTCATTTTCTAATCCAAAGGAATCTAAATCATGCTTTCATTTTTGAGGGTCTTTATCCCCAGCAACGCGCGGCTATCGGACGGAAGCCGCCTTTCGCCCGTCCCCATGCACTTCTCTTGCCGTGGCGACTTCTTGTTCTTGTCCGCCGGCCGGCATCAGATGAAGTTACGCGCCAACGTGTCTAAGGTCTCCCGCGGCGATTCGCAGCAGATCATTTCCGCGAGCGGAAAGAAGCTGACGAGGACGTTCGACCAGGACGGCCAAGTCGTTGATTTCATTCTGCCCCCGGAGTTGCTTTCGATTGTCCGCCGGGTGGTCACCCTCCGCCGCAACATCGGCGTGGCCCTGTCGTTCCGGCCGTTGCCGTTCATTGGGGCGGACAGCGCCATGGAGCCGAGCGCCGATGAGTTTGTGGGCGCCGCGCTGACGACCGGGCGAGACGTAGACCGCGCCGCACGGTTCGAGCTTATCGAAGTGTAACAGGCACAGGCGAAAGGCCGAGCTATGGGTACCACCGCGATTGACTCCCAGCGCCGACAACTTGCCCGCCTCTTGGGACCCGCGCCAACTTGCGCGCGGCGCCAAGGTACACGACCGCGCCGGACGTGGAAGCATCCCGCCGCCGGCTGGCCGAGTTGTTGGGCGAGGCGAACGACGGCCCCATCGTGCGCCCCGTGGCGGTCAATGGCACGTTGCCCAGCGACAACAACGTCGACCTCGTGCGCCGCGAGCTTTTCAAGCTTCCCCCGCGGATACTCGCCGACGACCTGACCGGCTGGACCGTCGATGTAGTGCCCGGCGACAACGCCAGAGCACACCCCAAGGCCCTGGCAGACGCCAAGAAGGTGTGGGGGTCGTGCTACAAGCTGAGTCACCTAATCGTAGTGGCCGGCAGGGCGCAAATCCTGACGACGCTACACGAGGCCGGTCATGCCGTCGATTCGGATTATTGCGTGAGTCATTCCAGGAGTTGGCGGAAGGCCCTGAAATGGGATGATTCAACGGGCGAAGAATGGGCGGAACTGTTCGCGTACTACTGGCACTCGACAGCGACCAGGGCGAGCCTTACCGCCGACGTGAGGAACTTCATGCAGGCCCTATGCCGCGGATGAACATTCATCGGGACCGCCTGGCGGTTGCAGTCGGCTTGATTTCACCGATTCCCGCCGGGCGGTTTTTTGACTCAGGACAGCTTGTAGCTGTTGCTGGCCATCCCGCCGGCAAGCGCCTCTTATTCCGTGGAAGGTTGTCGGGCGGGGTGCTTTGAGACGAAAGGCCAAGCCATGACACAGACGTCGACCGAGGCCGGCAAGGTGCAGGCGAGCCCCCAGGAACCCGCGGAGCGTTGCCCCAAGTGCGGCAACCGTGCCCAACTTGAAAACGGCCATTGCGTCACATGCAGCGCCCGGGCAGCGGCAGCCAAGGCCGGACGATCGGCGGCAGACGCCTTGCTACTGGCCGCCGGGCGGAAGGCCGAGCGAGCGATCGACCAGGCCCGCCACGAGCGATGATTGCGAGCGGTTCATTTCGGATAAGGACTTACGGCTGGGAAAATATCGCCAAATTCGGACCCCTCGAAAACGGCGATGGAACCCGATAGGCGGCTTGGAGTTGCGGAGCGTGCCATAGCAACGGCTGAAGGATCGGGCAGCGGGTGGAACGACCTATAGCACGTTGAATGCCCCCGGCACGTTCTGATAGCAACGGCTGAAGGATCGGGCAGCGGGTGGAACGGCGGTGCCTTGCGGATTTCCTGGGAAATGTCGGGTGATAGCAACGGCTGAAGGATCGGGCAGCGGGTGGAACGCGGCAAAAAGGATGGTACTGACTTACTTGAAACACCAAATCCATAATTCCCGATAGGGCCGATGATGCGACCGATTTTTTACTTACTCCGTTTTCTCTTGTCGCGGTCCTTCTCCGCGCTCGACCTCGGATTTTGGTACTTTGACCAGCTTCCGGGCGAGCGCGTCAAACGCCCGGAAGCCCTTGGGTTTCTTCATTTTTTTGGCATCGTGTGCCATTGTTACCACTCCATTGTTAGGGGATTCCCATGAACCCCGCGTCGTCAATCGCAGCCAAAACACGGTAAGTCAGGCGCTTGCCGACAACTTGTCGGAGGGCCTGAAAGAATCGGTCAAAGTCGCCCATCAGCCGGTTATTGAACCGGAACGCCTCTTCGTGCGCGTACCGGAATACATGCCAGGGTGCCAGGGCGATATAGGTTCCCTTGATGCACCGCTTGAACAACGTCCAAAAGTTCTCCATCCCATTGGTGTGCGCGGGTCCGTCCTTGAACTGCAATTCGCTGTGGTTCACCGATCCGTGAACATGAGTAAAGCAGAGTTCCCTGTATGCCGGGGATTCGTCGGTGTAGACTGCCGCTCCGGGCTTGACGTGCGAGCGAACCTCGGTCAGCAGCGCAACGGCTGTCTCCGCGCCGACAACCCTGGGAACGACCTGGCTGGGGTGATCGTCATCAATCGTCCGTTGCAAGACGCCATGCACGGCAACCTTATCCACGGCACCGCGGCCGGTGATTTTCCGGGCTTTCTTTTTGGCGTGCATGTTCGCTGCCAAGCCACCGATATAGGTTGTGTCGGCTTCCGCGGGTCCGTCGAATTTATCGAAAGATTCGGATTCCATAGCAAGCCGAATCCGATGCAACATAAACCATGCCGTCTTTTGGGTCACGCCAAGAGCGGCCCAATTCGTGCGAGCTAATCCCGTTGCGAGCGTTGGCAATGCACCACACCGCGACAAACCACTTATCCAGTCCCAAGGGCGAATCTTCAAAGATGGTTCCGACCTTGTGGGAAAACTGCTTCCGGCAATCCTTGCATCGGAGCAAGTGCCGAGACTTGATTTCGCCGATTCGCTCGGACCCGCAGAACGGGCAGGCGACGCGGCCATCAGGCCACTTAATGCGGCGCATATAAAGATCGCAGATTTCCAAGTCTGCGAAGTAGCAAACGGCTTCCATCAAGGTTTCTGGTTCCATCGTTGCTTCTTTCAAAAAGGCGTCTCCCGGCCGTTGGAACACATTCCACATTCGGACCATAGCCCGTTCGCCCGCCGTGCTTACGCTTGCGGCGCGACCAGGAGACGGGAGAATCTAGTCGTTTTCCGCGTCCGCTGCCTCGGGTACACCATAGCTATAGTGGCCCCATCCGCCCTTGTCCTCGTCGAGCCAAGCGTCTCCGCAGCCGCAAGTCCCGGTGCGCGAATTAGCCGTGCCCGGCGAATGAGTCTCGATGCAGCCCCAATCAATCTTGTCGCCACAGACGTGGCACCGCTCGAAATTCTTGGTTTGCCGTGCGCAAATCACGTCGCCATCCTCGGTCCAGACTGCCGTTTCGCATTCGTCGCATACCGGCGTGCCGCCATCGTCTGTGGTGACGGCCGGCTCCGTGCAATCACACAGACACTCACAGGTCGGCCAGCCTTCCATCGCGCCACACGGTCCAACGGCCTTCCGCCGATCGTCGGCATTATCCCAGGCGTAGCGGCCGAGATCCTTGCCGCCCAAGACAACCTCCATGACTTCCGCCGGCTCTGTGGCGCGGCAGAGGGCCGCGACGGTGGCGCAGTCGCCGGTGTCGATGTCCTCGGTCATCCGCTCCCATTCGGCCTCCGTGGCGGCCTGGATGGCCTCCACGGCCTCGCAAAACTCGACGCCCAGAATCCGGGTCAGGTCGTCGATGTCGCCATTATCGTGGCCGTCGTAGGTGTCGAGATCGCCGGCATGGTATCCGGGCGTGCCGTGCTGCGGTTGATACCCGCAGCAATTGTTTTTCTCGGTGGCCTGGGTCTCGTCATAGATCCAGCCACCTCCCACGCGGATAGTCTCCCCCTCAATTGTGAGGATTCCATTGGCCCAGCCCTCGCCGTCGATGTCCAGAGAAAATTCGCACTCACGGCCCAAAAGATTAATTGTACCCATCATCATTCTCCCGTTTGCCTCCCCCAGTTCACCGCGGGGGCCGGTTGCAAGTCACTCGCTTGCCTCGATCTACCCTCATTATACCAAATCGGTTTGGTGTGTCAAGTGCCTAGATTGAATTGCGAAAAGATTTTCCAAAATAGTCTCAAAGGTGGTGTGTCATGTATATAAAGCAGAAATCACGGATTTTTAGCGTGGTGCGTCAAGTAAGTCAGTACCAAAAGGATAGTGTATCCGATGCACAATCCTTTATTGCAACGGCTGCGGGACCGGGCAGCAGGTGGAACCTTTCGGCAAAATTGCCAAAAGGTTCTCCGATAGCAACGGCTGCGGGACCGGGCAGCGGGTGGAACGCTAGGACGCGATTACAGGGCCGATCCGTTCCAAGGTCCAAGACATCGACCCAGGGGCAGAACGTGGAAGGGCGCCCCCGTCCTGCAAACCGTTTTCCACGTCAGCCGGCTTGCAGCGGTTGCCCAGACTCCACATCGACCAAATCCCCGTTCTCGGTCAGGGCGAAGGTCAGCGCCGTTTCAAAGACCTTCCCGCCAAACTCCCAAGGCCGGACGCAGCTATCGCACTGGTAGACCCCGAGAATCCGGCCGTTGACGTTCACTTCCCCGGAACACGGAAGCAAACGTCGGCAAGAAGGACAGCGGATTTCCAAGGGCCTAGTTCTCCTCTGGTGTCGGCCAGTTCTTTAATTGGTCCGACATGTGGACCAGAGCAGAGCGACAATGGTAAAGTGCATCGCCCCAATTTTTAAGGTCCGAATGTTTCCGAGCGAAACGAATCGCGTCGCAAGCCTTGTTCACGGCCGGCTTGAAATACGAGTAGCCGACTGGCCGCAGCACCTCTTGCGTACAGTTGACGCCCGCCACTGCCTTGCAGTCAGCTTCCAACCCCCTTTTCAGGTCCGCGAGCAGCCTGTCCGCCTCTTGCCGGTCGTATTCGCTCAACGGCCGTTTTTCGGCAAGCGCCTGGATCTTCTCCACGAGCGTAACGTGGGCCCGCAGTCTGTCGATGCAATCTTGCCGTTCCATTGCTTTTCCCTCCGGTCTTGTTTGCAGGATTCTCCCCCGCGGCGATTCGTGGCAGGTGTCCAGCGGCGCTATGAGAATTCCCAAAAACATAGCGCCCGCATAGCACCGATGCCGACCCCCACTTTCTAGCGTTTCAATCGGCAAGCAAAAAGCCTTGCGTAACTTATTGCTACGCAAGGCTTTCTGACGAGTGCGGGCGAGAGGACTTGAACCTCCACGGATTTCTCCACCAGATCCTAAGTCTGGCGCGTCTGCCAATTTCGCCACGCCCGCGCGGCCCGGCCTAAGAAACCCGGCCGCTTGCAATCTACCACTTTTTGCGGCTCCCGGCAAGGGAACCGATCCAGGGAACCGATTCTGATTCGACACGTTCTTCCCACAAAATGTTCGTGGTATACTGGTCGCTTCGCCCTCGCCTCCTGCCCCTGTCCCCGGGCACCATATACTCGCGGTCGTGGTCGCAGGCGACGAGATTTGAAAAGCGCTCACCCCTGTCTCTCTCCCAAAAAATGGGAAAGGCGAGTTTACAAGCCCTCACCCCCTGCCCCCCCTCGCCGGGCACCATGTCGGGCACCATGTACTCATGGTCGTGGTTGCGGGCGAGGGGAGTTGAAGGAGATGAACCCGAATGATGCCACGCCTTCCTATCGCGTCCCAAGGACCAGAGTTCTCACGCATCGTGTTCGGAACCTGGCGGATGCTCAGCGACCAGCCGACACCGCAGGAAATCAACCGTCGCCTGCAGGTCTGCCTGGAACTCGGCATCACCACGATCGATACGGCCGAGATCTACGGGCTGTACGAGGTCGAACGGGCGCTGGGCGAGGGATTGGCCCTCTCGCCGGGGCTGCGCGATAAGCTGGAAATCGTCACCAAAGCCGGCATCTACGTGCCGTGCAAATATCACCCCGATCGGCAGACCGCCCATTACAACGCCACCGGCGCACGAATGGTCAAGAGCCTGGAAAAATCGCTCCGCTTTCTCGGCGCCGATCATGTCGAACTGCTGCTGGTCCATCGGCCCGACTGGCTGACCCGTGCCGACGACACGGCCGGTGGGCTCAACCAACTGCTGCGAGAGGGCAAGATCCGTGCGGCGGGCGTTTCCAACTATACCGCAGCACAGTTCGATCTGCTCAACGGCCTCATGGAACGGCCGCTGGCGACCAACCAGGTCGAGTTCCACCTGCTGCATATCGACCCGATCTATGACGGCACGCTGACCCAATGCGAGAAGGCCGGCATTCTGCCGATGGCCTGGAGCCCGCTGGCGGGCGGACAGTTGTTCGACCCGTCCAACGACGCCGCCCAACGGATTGCCAAGGCAGTCGAGGCGATGGCCGCACGCTACGGCGGAGCGAGCATGGAACAGTTGGCATATTCCTGGATCATGGCCCACCCCAGCCGGCCGCTGCCGATCATCGGTACCAACCGCATCGAACGGATGCGATCAGCGGCCGCCGCGGCCGACATTGCCCTGCAGCGAGAAGATTGGTACGCCCTTTGGCAGGCCGCCCAGGGGCGAAAAGTGCCGTAGTAGGGTAGCAGGCACACTCCGTGTGCCGTCCGCCCTCTGTCACCAGCCGAAGGTTTGTCGAGAAGTCTACTGCTCTTGGCGGACGGCACACGGGGTGTGCCTGCTTCTTTGTCGGCCGGGAACGGTTAGCGGAATTTTTCCCCGGGGTACTGGACAGAGGGGGAATCTCTCGTGATACAATGGTTTCGAATTCCGGGCATTCTCGTAAACTATTTTGGGAGCAAAAACGAATATGTGCGCATCACCCGTTGTGAAGGAGGATAATGTGGGGGCCATCGTCAATCGGGCCCTGGACGCCGGCGAAGGCATCTTGCGGCTGACGCCCAACTGGGTGCCGCGGAGTTTTCTGCACCCCGGCAAGCGGATCAAGTTGGCCCCGACCGATTGGTACGCCCTGGGGGCCTATCGCGGCGGCATCGACGAACGCTGGTTCGCCAGCACGACCGAGGCGGCCAACGACAACCGCGCGGCCGATGAGGGGCTGAGCTACGCCGTCTTCGAGGGCCAGCGATTCCTGCTCCGCGACGCCGTGGCCGAGGCCGGCCCCAGGCTCATCGGCAAGACGATGTTCGACAAATATGCTCGCTGGCCCGTCTACTCGAAGTTCTTTGACAACATGGGCCCGATCCCGCACCACATGCATCAGCAAAGTCAGCACGCCGCGATGACCGGGCAGCAGGGCAAGCCGGAGTGCTATTATTTCCCGCCGCAATTGAACGCTGCGGAGAACCACTTCGACTACACGTTCTTCGGTCTCGAGCCGGGCACGACCAAGGCCGACGTCCGCCGCTGCCTGGAAAATTGGAGCAAGGGCGACAACGGCATCCTCGATCTCTCGAAGGCCTATCGCCTCAAGCCGGGCACCGGCTGGATGGTGCCGGCCGGCGTATTGCATGCCCCGGGCTCGATGTGCACCTATGAGCCGCAGTGGGGCTCGGACGTGTTCGGCATGTACCAGTCGCTGGTCGAAGGCCGCGAAGTGCCCTGGTCGCTCTTGGTCAAGGACGTTCCGGCCGACAAGCATCACGATCTGGACTTCATCGTCGAGCAACTCGACTGGGAGAAGAACGTTGATCCCTGTTTCAAGCAGCACACCTACGTCGAGCCGATCGTCAACGTCTCGGCTTCCGGCCCGGGCTACACGGACCGTTGGATCGACTATGGCCATTTCAACAGCGAGCAACTTGTTTCGGCCAAGGAATTGACGGTCGAGCCCGGCGCCAAGTACGTGCTCCGCGACCCCGGGGCCAGCGGTTGGATCACGGTGCAAGGCAGCGGACGGATCGGCAAACTCGCATTGCAGACGCCGGTGATGATCCACTTTGGCGAGGAGCCCTGGGACGAGGTCTTTATTACGCACGAAGCGGCCCTGCGGGGCATCGAGATCGAGAACACGGGCTGCGACCCGCTGGTGGGCCTGCGGTACTTCGGCCCCGACGTGCATAAGAATATGCCGCGGATCGGGGAACACGCGAGGACGTGACCAGATTCTCCCCTCTCCCGTACTCGGGAGAGGGGCAGGGGGTGAGGGCAGTTGGAATCGGGGGCATCTCTGCTGTGAGACCGGTCCCGGCCTGATGTTCATTGACCCTAAGTCGTCAAAAGTAATTCGATGGATTGTGTTGAAAAGAACAACCTGTTGATCGCATTACACAAGTGGTGCGGCCGGCAGGATGAGAATTTTTTCACAGATGCTTTCGCCTTTTTGCTGCGGCATCTTTGTGCGGAGTCGCCGGAGGTCGCTGTCCGCGTTCTGTCTCACCTGACGAACGGTTGCCTTCAGGTGGCAGCCGACAATGTCAAGACCGTAGAGATTTCCACACAGGAAACGACCGAACACGACGGGAAACGGCCAGACATGAAGATACGGGCGAGCGATCAACTCGTCTACGTCGAAGTAAAGATTGGGTCGCAGCCGGAAAGGGAACAGTTGGAGAACTACCGGGCGGGCCTGGATCGAGAACAGAAGAAAGACGGTCTCTCGCAATGCTTGCTCGTATTGCTCACAAAAGAGCGGGTCGATCTTTCCAGCGACGAGGGAAAATCGGTAAACTATAAGTGTTGTTTGCAGGACGTTACCAAGTGGCTCAGCGATGAGGTCAAATCTAGGGGCGGGAACTTGCCCGAAGTCAGCGGGTTCTTGCTTGAGCAATTTATCGGCTTTCTAAAGGCAATGGGGTGTGCGATGGAAAGAGTGACCTCGGCGCTCGTGCCGGGAGTGAAGTCGTTCTTGAATCTCGTCAAGATGATTGAAGAAGCCATCTCAGCTCGAGGGATCAAAAAGCACTTGCATGTCGACCAGTTGAGTTATGGCTGGAATTTGACCGGCACAAAATTCTGGATGGGCGTTTGGTATTTCAATTGGCCGGGCTGCGTGGAATTCGAAGTCCGGGGGCAGGATAAGAATGTGGCCGAAGTCAATGAATCTTGGTATAGCTACAGGAACACGGACAAGCAGCCGTGGGTTTGGTTCCTCGAGCTTGATCTCGAGAAGGAACCCGGATTTTTTGACCTGTCCGCCCAGGAGCAGCAGAAGCGCATTTCCAAATTTCTCGACGATTGCCTGAGAGCCGCGAAGGAGATCGAACCAAAGTGAAGATTTTCTTCCTCGGATGGATGCGACAATCTGTGGCACAATTGCCCACCGCAATGTACAATTCTGGGTATCTTGACTTGGGTTGGCTGCGTTCACTGCTATGAAAACCGTCGAAGACACAAGTTCCGCCGAATCGGAGTATATCGTGCTCTACGGCGTGCCGTGGAAGACCTACGAAGGCATCCTCGAAGCGCTCGGAGAGTATCACCTGCGGCACACTTATGACAGAGGCACGCTGGAAATGCGGCGTATTCTGTATGGCGTGACTCCGGAGGACTACCTGAAACTCCTTGACGCCACGCCGGAGCTGTACCTACGGCATACGTATGATGGATGGACACTGGAAATGATGAGCCCACGAAAAGAGCACGACTGGCTGGCCAGCCTTATTGCGCGGATGATTGAGACGTTTGCCTTCGCGATCGATATGCCGATCCAAAGCGTCGGATCGATGACAATCCGGGCGTCGAAGGGAAGCCGCGGGCTGCAACCGGACAAGGCCTACTACTTGGCGAGCGAGCCGCTGGTGTGCTGCAAGGATACCTATGATCCGGAGGTTGACCCGCCACCCGATCTCATCCTGGAAGTCGACGCGACGCATACTTCGGTACCGCGGATGCCGGTGTTCGCCAAGGTCGGCGTGCCGGAAGTCTGGCGGCTTGACAGGCGCAGGCAACTCCACTTTTTCCGGCTGATGAAGAACAAGTACCAGGAAGTCGAACATAGCGTGGCCTTTCCCTTCGCGACGCCTGCGGACTTCATGCGGTTCGTAGAACAGCGGGGGGAAATCGGCGAGCGCGGGGTCGTCCGCGAGTTCGTCAAGTGGGCCAAGAAAGCAGCGCTGGGTAAGTCGAAATGACGCCAAGCCGGAAGCAGTAGTTTTCATCCTTCATCCCTCATCCTTCATCCTTCATCTCCTATGACCTACGAACACCCCAATAACTACCCGAAACTTCACAACGCGGCCTGGCCGGGCGTGGTCGGCAAAGGCCCCGGCGCCGAGCCGCCGATCGACCTCGACACGATGCTCGACCTCACGGCCGACGCCGAGTTCGAGGGCATCCGCTTCGACGGCTTCGACCTGTTCCTCTTCGCCCCGCACATCGACATCGATTCCACGGACGACCAGATCCGCCAACTGGCCGACAAGGCCCGGGCGCGGAACCTGGAGATCGGCACGGTCGTCGCGCCGGTCTGGGGGCCGACCGGCGGCGGCTCGGCGATGGGCAATGCCGACGAGCGGGCGAAGTTCCTCGCCCAGGTCCGCAAGGGCTGCCGCATCGCCGAGCGCTTGCGGCAGTTGGGCATCCGGCCCAACGGCGTGGTGCGGATCGACTCGGCCTCGCCCGTCGAGGCCTGGTACGAAGACCCGGTGGGCAATCAGAAGCGGATCGCCGAGACCTTCCGCGAGGCCTGCAAGATCGCCGAGGACCACGGCGAGCGGCTGGCCGCGGAGGGCGAGATCTGCTGGGGCGGCATGCACAGTTGGAAGCGGATGCTGCAACTGCTGGAGATGGTCGACCGCGCGCGGACGCTCGGCTTCGAGGCCGACATGGCCCACACGCTGCTCTACCTGCTCGGCTACAATGCGCCGGAGGATGCCATTCTGCCGGCCAATTTCAACTGGCGGAACGAGGACAAGTTCGAGGCGGCCTACTGCCAGTTGACCGCGGCCCTGCGGCCTTGGACGATCGATTTCCACATCGCCCAGAGCAACGCCACGGTGCATGGCAGCGGCACGCACGACAAGACCGGCCGCCACTGCCTGCCCGACGACGCCCAAGGCAAGCTCGACATTCCGCACCACGCCGGCTATTGGCTCCGCGACGAGAAGGGCGAGTTGACCAAGCGGATCCGGCACGTCTGCTGGGACGGCTGCATGTTCCCCAACGACGTGATGATGAAGCGCGAGACCTGGGTGAGCATTTTGAAGGCCATGATCGCCGTGCGCGACAAGCACGGCTGGGCGGAGTGAGGCGGGAGGGATGAAGGATGAGGGATGAAGGATGAAGGGCGCGATGAATTCGCAGGGAGTCTAGTCGGATGTTGACAAGTCTGGAAATCAAGAACTTTCGGACGTTTTCACACCTGCGTATCGAGCGGCTGGGACAGGTCAATCTGATTCTCGGCAAGAATAACGTCGGCAAGACGACGTTGCTCGAGGCGCTTCGTCTGTACGGGTCGTCATGGCCGCCAGACGCCGCGGCTAGTATGCTGTATGACCGAGGGGAAATTGGCCGCAGGCCTGAAGGAGGGAGCCTCCCCCTCTTGCAGGCGATTTTCCATGGTCGGCGACCGGCCAAAGGTTCCGTTGCGACAATCGGGCCTCTCGACGGACCTAAGAACGGCCATGTGCTCCGTATTACCGCCGAGCTTGAGGATCTTCAATCGGTTCGCAACGGTGCCCGGCTTGAAGGAGCATTGGCGTCCGACGTTCCTTTTCGACTTCGCTATGATTTGCCGGGCCGTGAGTTTCAACAACACGCCAACGGCACGACCGGGTATACATCTCGGTACGAAGAAATAGACGTTGATGAAGCTCTGCGGGCGAGTTTGCCGCCGCTCCTACGAGGAATGGGTAATCCAACGACGGCAATCGAAACCGCACGCCGCTGGGACCGAATTGCCTTAACGGAGGGTGAAAAACATGTGATTGACGTGCTGCAGCTAATTTCTCCGATTCGTGGCTTGACCTATGTCGCCGATCCGCGAAGGGAATACGCCTGCGCACGGCAAAAGCCCGCGTTGAAGGAATATCCGAACCTGTTCCATTGGCATCGCTTGGGGACGGTGTTCTTAGGATGTTTGAAATTGCGGTGGCAATGGAATGGGTCGCAATAGTCAAACCTAGGAACACGGGTCCCAACGACTCACCTAACGTCTTTCCAATGCTTCTCATTGACGAAATCGAGACCGGCATCCATCACACGCTTCACGCCGACCTATGGCGTGTCGTGCTCAATGCCGCGCACGAACTCGGCGTGCAGGTCTTCGCGACGACCCACTCCTGGGATTGCGTGAAGGGTTTTGCGGCGGCCGTCCAGGACGTGCCGCAGTGCGATGCCTTGGCGATTCGCCTGGAGAGGTCGGGAGAAAAGTCCGCGGCTGTCTCGTTTACGCCGGAGGAACTAAAGATCGTCGTCCGCGAGGAAATCGAGGTCCGCTGACATGCGAAAACGGCTGTTGCTGGTTGAGGGGAAGGACGACTTGAACGTCGTAAAGAACCTGTGCATCGCAAACGGAATTGAGCAACCGTTCTCCATTGAATTGCCACGAAGCGGACGGCGGGGCGACGATTCTGACGAGGGCGGCGTCGAGCGACTGCTGGATCAGGTGCCAATTCGTGCTAAAGAGAGCGATGTTGAACGGCTTGCCGTGATTCTGGATGCCGACGCGGACGCGCTGAACCGCTGGAACCAACTTCGCGATCGCCTGCGTCGCGCCGGTATCCCCGCTGTCCCTGATTTGCCTGCCAGTGAGGGGACTGTTGTTGATTTCCCCAACAGACTTGGCGAGCCGGTCCGCCTCGGTGTCTGGATCATGCCCGATAATCGACTGCCCGGCATGCTTGAGAACTTCCTCGCATTCCTAGTGCCTGAGAACGACAGGCTGTTGCCGCACGTCGATCGCTTCCTCGACGGAATCCCGTCGTCGGCCCGTATGTTCTCGGAGACGGCAATTCCTAAAGCTCGAATCCACACGTATCTTGCAGCCCAGAAGGAACCCGGCAAGCCCCTCGGGCTGGCCATCACATTCCGTTATCTGGATGCCAAGAAAAGCAATGTCCTTCCATTTCTAAATTGGTTGCAGACCGTGCTGGTCAACTAAACCGGCAAGTGTCTTGTGCCAAAATCCTCAGAAAGGTTCCCTCATGTCCACTCCCCTCAATATCGCCGTCATCGGCTGCGGCTTCATGGGCCGTACCCACTCCAACGCCTGGCTGCAAGTCAGCCACTTCTTCAGCCGCGAGCATAAGCCGGTCTTGAAGACTTGCTGCGCCCGCCTCGAAGAAAAAGACAAGCTGGAAAAGTTCTGCCAGAGCTGGGGCTACGAGTCCATGGAGTTCGACTGGCGGAAACTGATCGAGCGCAAGGACATCGACCTGATCGACGTCTGCGTGCCCAACGTCCTGCACCACGACATCGTGCTCGCCGCCGCCGGGGCCGGCAAGATGGTCGTCTGCGAAAAGCCGCTGGCCATGAACGTGGCCGAGGCCGAGGAGATGGTCGCGGCCGTCGAGAAGGCGGGAGTGCCCAACATGGTTTCGTTCAACTACCGCCGCGTGCCGGCCATCTCGCTGATCAAGCAGCTCATCGAGGAAGGCCGCATTGGCCGGCCGTTCCACTATCGCGCCCAGTACAACCAGGACTACACGATCTCGGCCGACGTGCCCCAGGGCGGGATGGCCCTCTGGCGGTTGGATGCCCGCGTGGCCGGCTCCGGCGTGACGGGCGACCTGCTGGCCCACTCGATCGACACGGCCCAATGGCTGAACGGCCCCATCCGCCGCGTCGTGGCCCACACGGAGACCTTCGTCAAACAACGCAAGCACGCCGAGACCGGCAAGGTCGAGCCGGTGACGATCGACGACGCCTGCATGTTCCTGGCCATTTTCGCCAATGGCTCGATGGGCACATTCGAGAGCACGCGCTACGCCCGTGGGCGGAAAAACTACAGCATGCTGGAACTCAACGGCGAGAATGGCTCCGTGTTCTTCAACCTGGAAGACCCGCATCTGCTGGAGTTCTTCCGCTACGCCGATCCGGCGACGGGCAAGAAGATCGAGGACCATTTGACCGGCTGGCAGGAGATCAACGTCACGAACTTCGAGCATCCGTACATGAAAAACTGGTGGGTGCCCGGCTGCACGATCGGCTACGAGCACACGTTCACCAACGGTTTTGCCGATTTCCTGGCGAGCCTGGAAGGCGGGCCGAAGTTCGAGCCGACGATACGCACGGCCCTGGCGACGCAGCGGGTGTGCGACGCGGTTTTGGATAGCGCCAAACGCGGGCAGTGGGTGGAAATTCCGGGGTGAGGCAAGGTAGCAGGCACACTCCGTGTGCCGTCCGCCCTCGTTCCCACGCCCCGCGTGGGAACGAGGAAACGAAAATCGCTGATAAATCCCCGCACTCCAAATTACTTTCCCACCGGCCGATACTTTTCCACGGCGGCACGCAGCTTGACGGGATCGAGCAAAAGGACCGGCTCCAGCCAGTCGGCATGATCGCCGATGTCGAGCGGATCGGCATTCGGCCCGCGGGCGGCGCCGCCGTCCTCGACGACCAGAACCAAACGGCGGGCCGCCGAATTGCCACTCGCCAGCGCAATGTCGCCGGTGGAGATAGCGGTCCGCGAGCCCCGTAGGGGTTGGCTTTGGTACAAGGGCGTGCCCGACGCCTGGTTGAGGCAGACTTTGGCCACGACACAGCCCGAGTCGCCCACCGAGGCGTCGATTCCCAGCCCGCTGCGGAAAGCCCGCGCGGAGTCGGGAAGATGGAAATCCAATTCGTTGGGGGCATGGACGCCAAACCCCCAGAGGCAGCGGACGCCGCCGCTGCGAAGCTCGCCGCCGGCCACGTTGCGGTCCGCCTGCCACTTCCAACTGCTGCCCAAGGAGGCGGGCTGCGTGACCTGTGCGGGCGAAAAGCGATAGCGGGACGACCGTGGCGGGTGCCCGCCAAATCGTGCGAAGGGCCGACCAGGCGACGGGAATCGGAGTGCGGCTCCAGGCCGGTTGCACAAGGCACGTCCATGCGGCCGGCTCGGTTTCCTTTCGGAACGTCGTGACTCGGGTCGTGGACGCGGTGAAAATCATGCCGACCCCGACCCAGAGTACTGGGTGCCCGCAGGGTGCCCGCCCGTCTCCAGGCGAACGATGTCCGCGTCGCACTTGGGATCGATCTCTGCAAGCTGGCGATGATAGGCCTCCCAGGCGTCCATCGGCTGCATGGCGACTTCCAGCAGGTCGCCGTAAGCGACTCGCACGAGCCCCTGCTCGGTGAGCAGGCTCACGCCTTCGCGGCTGAAACGCAAGGCGCGAAAAGCGATCACCCGACCGTCGCGGCAAACGAGCGACCGCGGCGGACAACGGCGCGACGGCCCGACCGCGTCGAACACGATCCGCCGCAGCCAATCGGTGTCAACGGCGATCGGTTCCCCTGTGGACTTGCCGACCTCCGGCGAAGGCTGGACGAGCACCTGGGGGCCGGCCGACCCCCGACCCAGAGTACTGGGTGCCCGCAGGGTGCCCGCCCGCCTCGCTGGAAGCCGCCACGTAGCCGCTGATGGTCCCGCGCATGCGGTCGCCGTTGTGGAATTCGAACAAGGCGTCCGACTGCGGGGCCGGGTCCGCGGCCAAACCGTCCAGCGACAGGCAGCGCACCGCCGGGCCAGGCCGGGCCGTCACCGACGATCCCTACGCCGCTTCCCCGCCAGCCCGACACGAGGTTGCCCTCGATGCGGCGGCCATCGTCGAAGACCGCGGCAAGTTGGCCGGAGCCCGGAGTCTGACGCAACCGCCGGGCCAAGGCACAGACCTCTTCGACCCCGGCCAGCGTCGTGACCGTGGGGCTGATCAGCACGGCGTCGCATTCCTTGCGGCCCGGCCCTTCGCCGCGGACGGCGATTTCCGTCTCGCCCGGCTGCAAGTCGACCGTGCCGGCAAACTGCCAATTCGGAATCCTGGGGCCTCGCGAATGCGTGACGGCCAGCGGCTTGCCGCCCACGCTGGTCTGAAGGCCGCTTTGCTTTCCAAGGTCCCAGTCAGGCCCGCAGCCACACCCGGTAATTGCCCGGCCGTGAAATAAGGACGGTCCGTTGCATGCTATGGCCTGCGCCGACGTGCGTGGCCGAAGAGTCCCGATGGGGGATGAACTGCCATGGGCCGTCGAAATCTTCGGCCTGCATCAGCTGCGTGCCCGCGGAAAAGAGTGCATCCAGCACGTCAAGCTCGTACTTGCGGCGGAGATAAGCCACCAACGCGCGGCGTTCGGCCGACGACAGGGCGCGGTTGTAGACCAGCACTTCGGCAATCTGGCCGTCGTAACCGCTTTGTGGTTGGTCAGGCTTTTGTCCTCCGAGGCAATAGCCTTGGCCGCACCGGTTGCTCACCGCGGGGTGGTCTGGCATCTTGCGATTCACGCCCAAGACGTCGCCCAGGCCGTCTTGGACCTCCAGGGAGGAACTTTCGCCGGCCGCGCAGATCATGACGATGGCAAAGCGGCCGTCGGCGGCAATTTGCAGAGGATCGTACACATTGTTCTCGTTGTTCTGCGCGGGAGACACCCAGCGCAGGCAGCCCTGCATGGCATCGGATTCCTCAACATGTTCGAAGCATAGTGTTTCCCGTCTGTCGCCAGCGCCAGGGTCTCCTGCGGAGAAGACGAAATTCTGATACTGCCGGCCGCGCTGCACTTGCAAAACGAGCAAGGTGGTCGAGTCGACCTGTTCGTGAAGCTTGTCCTTGGCCCGCCCCAGCATCCGTCCACCGCCGAAGGCGACTGTCGGCCCGATTGCCCGCCCCGGGCTGGTGCATCACGTAGGACGGCGCCTGCTCGGGCGGCGCGGCAAGATCGAAATGACGGCCCGACTGGTCGCTCCAGGTGGCCGCCGCCCCGCTGAACTCCGGGTCCGCGGGGCTGCGGCCGGCGGCATCACGGACTCCCGCATCGGCCCGCAGCCAAAGGCGGAGGTCCGAGAGTCGGGATCGGGCTGGCCGCTGGGCAGCGCAACGCTGGCTGCCAGGATGGGACGGCCGATCCCAGGGAGGCCAGGACCAGCAGGGCGATGACGGCCCATGAGGCGAATGATGGCAAATGTTCAAGTTCATCGGCTGGCTTGCAGCTTTCGCAATCATGGCGGCCGGTCAATGCCGGCTTGGCGGGTCGCAATTCAACAATCTGCTTACGGTTTTCTGCCGTGGGGGAGTCATTCTTCGGGCCGTAGCCAAAACAACACCACGTTCGATCGCCGCGGGCCGCGATCGGCCCGAAGAGGATGGGCTGGTTCTTTTCCAACGGCATCAGTCCGTAGGCGCGGGTTTGTCCCGTGGCGGGGTCGAGCCAGAGGAATACGAGTTACGGCTTCTCGACGACGGCTTGCCGGGCACACAGCATCAGGCCGGAAGGCGTACGGGCGAGGGCCGAAAGCATGCTGGGAATCTCGCGCTGCCAAAGGACTTCGCCTGTCGTTTTGTTCAAGACGACAAGTCCTTGCGCGGTCTTCACCAGCGAGACGGTCGTCCGCGAGATCGACAAGCCGTTGCAAGCCGATGATGCCGCGCTGCCAGCAGCGCTGGCCCGTCTCCGCGGTCAGGCAATCAATTACGCAGACTTCCGGGCTGTTGGATGAAGAGCCGTCCCGCGGATTCAATCGCGGGCTGGCTGTGTTGATGGACGAAGGCGGGGTCGATGTTGGAGGGCAGAACGGTTTCTTGGCGGACCCAAAGGATCCGCCCCTGCAGATCGGCACAAATCACGTTTCCCGCCACCAGGACGACGAGCCGATTGCCGGCCCAGGAGGCCTGGCATTCGTCGGGCAAATTCTGGCGATCGGCCGTCTCCAGGATCTGCTGCCGGAAAAGGACGTCGCCCGTCTCGGGATGCAACTCTACGAGACTCAGCGGCGAGGCGAACTGTCCGCCGGCCGGTCCGACCGTGAGCACGAAGAGCCGCCCGCGATACCAGAGCGGATCGCTGGCCGCCGACCCTGAGTGCAGGGTGCCCCGCCGCAATCGCCCAGCCACAACGTGCGGCCCGTCTTGCCGTCGAGGCAGGCGACTCCGGCCCGACCGGACGCGATGGCGGCGCGGATGTAAATGCACGGCCCACAGACCAGCGGCCGCACGGGGCCGGATGACCAGCCGTTGCGAAGAGGAACATCCCAGCGAAGCTTTCCGCGACCCGGAGTACCAGGTGCCCCAGGTCGAAGGCCGCGATCCGCGAGCCGCTCGATGACGAGCAGCGAATCTTCGCCGGCCTGCAGCACCAGGTTCCGCCAGGACCAATCGACCGCGCGAAATTCCAAGGGAATCGGATCGCCGTCCTTGTAACCCCGCCCCGCGCTGTCGTCGAGTTGCCCAAAGCCGGCGGCCTGAAAGACCACCGGTTGCATGACGCCAACAACGGGGAGTGAGTCGGCGGCAGAAAGCACCTCCGGGGCGGTCTGCCGCCGACCCGCACCCACAAGTGGGTACCCGCCGTGTGGCTGAAGCTGATCGCGGACCCAGCCCTCGAATTGCTCCGGCGGGACCTTCACGCCGCCCAACGACACGGGCCGAGTGGGCGGCTGCCCCTGGAGCGAACCGAGCATGGCCGAGACCAAGCGTTTGCGGGCGGCAAGGTCGGGCTGCTCGGCGGGCGAAGCGGAGCGGAGACCTTCGTCATACCACGAGGCGGCCTGGGCAAGATCGGCGGCCGCCAAGGCGCGATCGCCCAACCATTGACAGGGCAGCGCGGCAGCCGCCGCGCCGCAGTACTGCAGCGGCAAGGCCTCGACGGCGGCCGGATCGCCCTGGGCCAGGGTCTGCTCGATCTTAAGCTGATCGGCCGGTCCGATCTGGCGGTCCATGCCCTCGGCGAGTCCGGGATGCTCACGCAGCACCAGCCGCAACGCGACACGGAAGGAAATGAAAAGCTGATCGTCGTTCGGCGCGGGAACCAGGCCCTCGTTGCGCGGAGGGACACTGGCGATCAGGCTCCGGGCCGCATCGTCGTATTGTTTGCCTTCCAAGGCCGCGAGCAATTCAGAGAGGATGTTGGTCGCCGCGCGATTCAGCGGCGGCGTCACCGCGCGGGTGGTGTCGATCGCGGCGATCCGCTTCTTCCTCCGCGCCTTCCCCGCCGGGCGAACATCCAACGACGACAACAACAGCTCAATCTGTGTGTTCACCGGCCAATAGCCGATCTGTTGCGGATCGTATGCCCGCCAGAAGGTGAGTAGCCGTTCCATGCGGACCAGGCTCGCCTCGCGATGCTGGACATAGAACAAGGTCAGGGCATCGCGGGCTAGTTCCCAGGAAATGGGACCGCTGCGTTCAAGGGGGTCGGCGATGGAAGTCTGCATCAGTGCCTGCTGGTAATGCTCGAAATCGGCCCGCGTGTCAAGCACTTCGCGACCCAACCGTTCCCAAAGCTCGACCTGCCGTCGGGCCCAGTCCTGGCGGTAGTGCCAGACGAGGGACATATCTTGCAAGAGATCTATCTTGGCTTGCAGCGTGTGCAGATCCTCCAGTCGCTCGCGCACGGCAAAATACAGCAGCCACTCGGCCGCGTCGCGCTGTACCGGAGCGGCCATCGCCTGTAGCGTGCAGGCAAAGCGCCACTCCGCGGGCGAACAACCCCGTGGGCGCAGGCGGGCGACCGCGCTGGGCCCAAGCCTGGGGCGTTTCGTTCTGGTCGGTTTTCATGGTCAACGTCGGCCGCAGCCGCCTTGGCGAGCAGATCGGCGGCGACTGCCGCGGTCAGGCCGCCGAATTCGCGGACTTGCAGGCTCCGCAAGCGGAAGTGGCGGCTCGCATTGTCCGGATTCTTGCGGTCGCTACTGGTTTCGCGGGCATAGAGCGCGATCGTTTGCCAGGAACTGTTGCGATCGCGGCCGTCGAGCGCGCAGCCCCAGTGGACTCCATCGCCGCTGACCCAGCATTTGACGTTCCGCCGACCAGGACCAGCCGCAGCCATTGCCGCGGGCCGGCCAGCGGCACCGCACGGCTGATGAAATCGGAACTGAACGCTGGCGAGCTCTGCTGCGGACTGCCGAAGCCGAAGGCAAGATTCTTGCCGTCACGCGGCCGAATTCAATGCCGTCCAGCGGTTCGCCTTTGGCGTCGAGCAAGGCAAGGCCGGTACCAGGGGTCGCATCGTCGACCTGAACGATGACTTCGTACAAGCCCGGCCCGGCAGCCGGCAGAGGTGACAAGGGCTGTTTCGGTGGTAGTTCTCCGCCGCCAGTTCCACGCAACCGTCTGTCCAGTTTCCGCAGGCTTGCTCCGTTCGGCAGCTTCTTGCCTCCAAGGAAGCTCGGCGGGCCGCGTGCCGTCAGGACGACGCGGCGGGCGGGCGCAAGTTTCTTCCGGCACCGGTCCGCTCGGCAAGAGGGCCAGGTCTTGCAGCATCGCGTCGTTAGGTACCTCGATGTAAAGGTCTTTCAGCGGGCCTTCCAGGGGAACGGTCATCAAGCGGACGTTGCCCTTGGTCACCACGACGGCCCCGTCCTGCCAGCGGACCTGATAGGCACCGTGGGGCAGCCGCAGGCCGCGGCGGTCGTCGGTGGCTGCCAACGAAACAAGAATCGAGCGGGGGTCTTTTTTCAACCGTTTCACCATGGCTTCGCCGGGCTGTTGCATGATGCGGTAGGCGGCACCTGCGGCGAAAGGAACAAGCAAACACCGTGCCCTTCGCCCCAGGCGTGGATCCGCAGTTGCTTGCCCGGCTCGGCGAGGGCCACGAGCAAGGCGTCTTCCGCTTTCCAATCGCGGACGCGGAACAGCCCAGTTAGTCGTGCCCTGGCACGGTCCCCTGGAAAAATGCGGCTTTCTCCCCCGACGCCTTCCAGCATCTTTTGCGCCTCGGCCAGGGAAACAAAGCCGCCCGACGGCCGAACGTGAAAGCACGTTTCCTCGAAGGTGGGCAGCGGCTCGTCCTTTTCCGCCGCTGCCGAAATACCGCACAAAGCAAGGCCGATGACGATTGCAGCAGACGAAGTTCTCATAACTCTTCCGCGTTTCGGTGCGGAACGCTGGTCCCACCCCACTGCCTCATCGTCTTCTGTTCAGCCGGCTGCGGTGGTTCAGATAGTCGATCAGCACCTCGCCCATGTCGCGGCTCGTATCGACCAGCACGCGCTCGATCCGGTTCCGCTCGCAAATCTCTTCCAGGCGGCGGTTGAAGGTTGCCACCGCCTGCAGATAGTTGCGGCGAATGGCCTCGGGGTTGGCCAGGAGCTCGTCGGGAATCTCCAGGCCGACGAACTTGGTCATGCGATCGAACTCGAAGGCCAACTCGTCGTGGTGCATGACCTGGAAGAGCACGACTTCGTGCAGGCGGTAGCGCATCTGCTGCAAGGCGGGCTCCAGAGGCCGCCAGATCGGTGAAGAAATCGCTGAAGATCATCACGATCTCCCGCCGCTTCGTGCGGCCGCAGAGCTCGCTCAGGCAGGCGGCCATCTGCGTCTTGTTGACCGGCGACAGCCCGTCGAGCAGCTCGGCCATGCGGATGATCTGGGCCATCGAGTTGTTGGGCGGTACCGTGCCCAGCACCTTCTCGTCGAAGGCGGCCAGCGAGATCTTGTCGCCCTGGTGGACGATCGCATGGCCCAAGGCGGCAACCATCTGCGCGGCGTAGGCCAGCTTCTGCTGCGGGCCGTCGCCGTAACGCATCGAGGCGCTGGCGTCGAGCATGAAATGGCAGACGAAGTTCGTCTCCATTTCGTATTGCTTGACGAACAGCAAGTCGCGCGTGAAGTACAGCCGCCAGTCGATATGCTTGGGATCGTCGCCCCAGGCATACTCGCGGTGGCCGGCAAACTCGACGGCAAAGCCCGACAGCGGCGACTTGTGCGATCCGGCCAGGTTGCCCAGCACCAGGCCGCGGGGATCGATCCGCCGGCCGGCCAAGCCGGTTGAGCACGTCGGGATTGAGGTAGCGGGAGAGGACGGAGCGCGCCATGGGGGAGGATTCGAATTTGGTGACAGATCTGAATCGGAAATCGGAAACTCACGCGGCCGGTCGTTCGTACTTCTTGTCGGCCGGGACGCTTTCCAGCAGGATGTCGATCAGCCGGTCGCCGTCGAGATTGCTGGCCTGGGCGGCGTAGTTGCCGGCAATGCGATGCCGCAAGGCGGGCTTGACCAGCCACTGCACGTCGCCCACCGTGGCGTGGTAGCCGGCCGTGGAGGATCGCCCGGGCCTTGGCGCAGGTGATCAGCGTCAGCACGCCGCGGGACCGGCGCCCCAGGCGACCCACTTGTCGACGAAGTCGGCGGCTTCGGGCGTGCCGGGACGCGTGGCGCGGACCAGGGCCCAGGCATAGCCCAGCACCTGGTCGCTCACCGGCACGCGGAGAACCAGTTGCTGAAGCTGAATGATGTCCTCGCCGCTCAAGCGAGGGCGTAATCTTGCCCAGCTTGCCGGTGGTGACCCGCCGCGCAATGTCCCATTCCTCGGCCGGGCTGGGATAACCGACCTTGATATAAAGGAGGAAACGGTCCAATTGGGCCTCGGGCAGCGGATAGGTGCCTTCCTGCTCCAGCGGATTCTGCGTGGCCAGGACGAAGAACGGGTCGGGCAAGCGGTGGACCTGCCCGCCGGAACTGATCTGCCGCTCCTGCATCGCCTCGAGCATGGCGGCCTGGGTCTTGGGCGGCGTGCGGTTGATTTCGTCGGCCAGGATCATGTTGGCGAACAGCGGACCGGGAAGGAACTGGTACTGCCGCCGCCGCGTCTCCGGATCTTCTTGAATGATCTGCGTGCCGGTGACGTCGCTGGGCATCAGGTCGGGCGTGAACTGGATGCGTTTGAAGCCCAGGTGCGTGGCCTCGGCCAGCGAGCTGACCAGCAGCGTCTTGGCCAGGCCCGGCACGCCTTCCAGAAGCGCGTGGCCGCGGGCGAAGATCGCGATCAGGACTTGCTCGATGACGTCGCTCTGGCCGACGATCACTTCTGCCAATTCCGTGCGGATCCGGTCGTAGGCCGTCTTGCATCGTTCGACGGCAGCCAGATCGTCGGGCGTTACTTTGGGGTTTTCACTTGTCATGGTGGGTCGGTTCTTGGTGGGGGTTGAGGTAGGATTTAACTATCGATCGAGGTTCTCAAAATACTCTTGGGTCCGCCGTTCGTATCCGGGAGGGGGACGGCGTTGGGCATTGCTGCGCATGGTGTCGCGGGCCTCGGGAGGCAGGTTGGCAAACCACGGCTCCTTGCGGAGGTCCTGCCTGTCGGGCAGTTTGTTGTCGGCCGAAGGAGGCCCGCCGGGCCCCATCTTTTTTGCCCCTTGGGACGAAGGGTGGCTGGCGACGGACATCTCGGCCTCGTGCACCCGGTTCGTGTCCCGGCTCGTGACCGGGCTCGTGGGCTTCCTCGTGGTTGCCCTGGGCCTCGGCCTGGGCCTGGGCCGCTTCGGCGGCGATTTGTTCCTGGCGGGCGGCCAGTTCGGCCGAGGCCTGGGCAAGGTCTTGACGCACTCCGTTCTGAGCGGCCTGCATGTCGGCCGGCGGCTCGGAGGGGTTGTTCGCGGCCTGCTGGGCCTCGTGCTGGGCATCGCCCAGGTCCTGTGCGGCTGCGGCATCCAAAGGCTTGGCCTCGTTGGCCAGTTCGCCGGACTCCTTGGCTTCGTTGCCCAATTCCTTCGAGGCCTCGGCGGCGAGTTGATGCATCGCTTCGCCCAATTCCTTTTTCGCCTCTTCGAGGTCTTGCTTGGTGGCCTTACGGTCTGCCGCGGCCTTTTCCGGCGTGCCTTGCGCGGCGTCCTGCTTGGCCTGATCGGATTGGGCCGCGGCCTTGGTCAAGGTTTCCGCGGCCTGCGGGCGCCGGCCTGGGCCAGGTCGGCCGCCTCCTTGCTGGCCTCGGTCACCTGCGACTGCGGATCGTTCTTGTCGCCGGCATGCTGGTCACCGTTCTCCTTTTCGCCTTGTTGCTTCTCGCCCGCCTGCTGGTCAGCGGCCGGTTTATCGCCGTTGGGGTTGATCGCCGGCCTGCTTGTCCGCCTGATCGGCTTTTGGTTTATCTCCTTCTTGCTTTTCTCCGGCCTGGGCCTTTTCCGCGGCCTTGTCGGCTTCGGCTTGATGCTGCAAGGCCTCCTCCACTTTCTTGTCCGCCTGGGCCAAGGCATTGAGGCGATCGGTGGTCGGGTCCATTGCTTTGGCAAGCTCGTTGTCGACCTTTTGCTTGAGATCGGCAAGTTTGTCGCTCTGCTCCTGGCTGAGCTTTGCCAGTTCGTCGGCGGCCTTTTGCGCCTCCTTGCGAACTTCTTCCGCGGCCTTGGTGAGCTCCTGCGCCGCTTCGTCGGCATGCTTGCCCGTGTCTTGTGCCGTGGCTTTGGCGTCGTTGGTAGCCTGCTCGGCCTTCGCTGCATCGGCCTTCTGCGTGTCCTCGGGCTTGGCCTGATCGCCGGCTTTGGCGGCATCGTTGGCCTTGGGCTGTTCTCCGGCCTGCTGCGCATCGGGCGTCTTCTGCCCGGCATCGGCCTTCTGCGCGTCCTCCGGCTTGGCCTGATCGCCGGACTTGGCGGCATCGTTGGATTTCGCCTGCTCGGCCTTGTTGAGATCCTTGGCAGCTTCCTTCATTTCCTCCAAGGCCTTCTTCACCTCTGCGTCGGCCTTCGGCACGGAGTCTGCCACATCCTTTTGTGCGCTCTTGGCGTTCTCGGTGGCTTCCTCGTTCTTCTTTTCGAGGCCCGCGGCCTGCTCGGACTTCAGTCCTTCCTTCTCGGCGGCCTGATTGGCATCCTTGGCGATCTCCCGCTCGGCTTCGGCGGCCTTTTCCAGCTTCTCGGCGGCAGCGGCCAATTGCTCGATCTTCTTTTCCAGTTCCTGGCGCTTGGCGTCTTCGGCGGTCTCGGGCTCTCTGGGCATCGTTCGTCGCTGATTTCGCGGCCTCGTGGGCCGCCGCCTTGAGATCCACGGCCGCTTTGTCCTCATGGGCCAGGGCCTCGGGCTGCTTCTGCTCGAGGAGACTGTTGGCGGCCTCCTGGGCCTCATGCTTGGCCTCCTCGAGCGCCGCCTTGACTTCCGGCTTGGCGGACGTGCTGAGATTTTCGATCTTCTTGGCCAATTCGTCTTCCTTCGCGGCCAGCTTGTCGGCGGCCTCGGGTTCCAACGGCTTCTTCTCGCTCTGCTCGCGGATCTCCTCTTGTGTCTTCAGGGCCTCGGCAATCTTCTCTTCCAGGGAGTTGGCGTCCATGGTTTTCTGCAGGTGGCGGATTTTCTCCAAAAGGGCCTCCAAGGCGGCGATAACTTCCGCCTGGGTGCCGGCCGCGGTCGTAAAGTCGGCGTCGTGAAGGCCCTTCTCGGCCTTGCCCAGAAGTCCGTCGATCTGGAATTTTTCCACCATCTGCACGGCTTCGGAGGCCTCTCGGCCCACTTCGCCCGAGAAGTGACTAGTTTCCCGCAAACTCTGCTTGAACCGGCCGAAGCTGGCGGTCACGTCGCGCTGGTCCTCCAGGGCGGCCAGGTTCAACTCAGGACGACGGTCGGCCGGTTCGCCGGGCAGGTCCTCGGTGTTCTTGTGCACTTTCGTTTGATGCTCGATGAGCTGGCGGATCTGGCGGGCCAACTCAGCGATCTTCAGCCGCCGCAGCAGGATCTGCTGCTCGACCTGGATCCGCACGAGGATCTCGCGGCTCTTGCTGCGGGCGGCCCGGAAGGCCTTGACGCGCTGGGTATTGTCGTTCAGATCGACCTTTTCCAGGATGTCGACGACCTCCTTCATCTGCTTGTGCACCATCTCGTCGAGATGATCGCGCATGGAACGGATCTCGCCGTACCAGGGATGCGACGTGAGGTTGTTGTCGCGAAACTGCTGAAGCTGCACGTCGAGCACTTCGCCGACAAGCTGCCGGGCGATGTCGCTGGCCTGCTGCTGGATCTGTTTCTGCTGCTGCAATCGCTGGGCCGAGACGGTTTGCACGGCGTCTGCGCCGCCAGGGGTGCATGGAATCCGAGGAGAATCCCCAAGGCAATCCAAGCCACAGGTAAAGTCTTCATTGTTTTTCTCCTTGACCAGTAAGTTGTGTGTTGATGTTGTCCAGCCCGCCGCCGGTCTTCTGATCGGACTCATACTGGCTCGCCAAGAATCCGGGCAGATCCGTCACTTGGAAAACCAACGGCGGATCGGCGTCCACGGTGGCGGCTGCGGCGGGTCCGCGGAAGTCGCTGACGTGGAATATCACTTTCAGTGTATCACCCGGCTTCAAGGGAAGCGACTTCAGGGGCAGTGGATAATCGCCCTCGCGGCTCCGCGGCGATGCTTCGGGCGGGAAGCGGCAAACTTCGATCCGGCCCTCGCGTTTTTCCGTTGCGGAAGCATCGGCGGAAGTCGTTGCCGAGGCGTCGCCCGAGGTCGCTTCCCAGGTAAGCCAGATGCAGCCCAGGGCGTGGTCGTCGGCCGCTTCGTAGTGAACGTTGGGCGAACCGGTCGGCAATACGATCGGAGTCTTGGTCGTCGCCAGAATGCCCGGCGGCAGGTCGGGTTCGATGGCGATGGAACCTTCCAGCGGCTGCTCCAAGGTTTGGCCTTCGACATCGTGGACTTGGATCGAATAGGACAGCCCCTGGGCTACCGACGCCAGCGGCGTGCCGGTCGTGGCCAGGATCCAGACTTCCCCGCCGTCGGCCGCGGGCCTCGGCACGCTGCAGCGGATAGGTCTTTTCGGCGGGCTTCGCTGCGACCGCGTCCGGGGGGCGATCGCTATCCCGCTCGGCGATTTTCACCTCGGCGGCGCTGAGAGGACGATCGCTATCGAGTCGCAAGCGAACCTCCGAGCCCGCCAGCACGGAGAACTGTCGCATGCCGCGAGGCAGCTTCTGCACCGCCTCGGCCGACTGCCGCGCATAAACCGGCAGCACGACTTCCGCTTCCAACTCGACCACCGGCAACGGTGTCACACTGAGCAAAAGCGGATCGGTCCAGGCATCGCCCAGATAGACTTGGTACCGCGCCGACTGGTTCAGCGCGGCGTAGGCGCCGCGATATTGTGCCTGACTTTGCTCGCCGTCGGCGCCGGGCAACGGCGCCAGGGCGACGTTTACCGCGGGGCCGCGGCCCGGGAGAAAAATCTCCACGCGGCCGGAAGCAGGTTGCGAGCCTTCAACCGTGACTTCGAAGTGAACCGCCTGGCCACACGGCACGTGTACGGTCGCCTTTTGCGCGGCATTACTTGGCGACGAGAAATCGATGCTCTTGCCGTTGACCGTGATCGCGACTAGCACAGTCTGCGAAGGATAGTGCTGCCCACCGAAAGCGAGTCGCTGGAAAAAGACTCGCACGTAGTCCGGCGCAAGAACTCCCAACAGCACCCAGAGGGCTACGGTGGCCGCGAGCACCTTCAGCCGCCCACTCAGCGGCTGGCGCGGCATGGCAGCCATCACGTTGAGATTCTTCTGCCGGGCGGCCACGCGGTCGATCACCGCCGTCTCCAACTGCGGCGAGCCCCACCGCGCGGCATCGGCCGATTCGAATTGCAGGGCAGCCACCAGGTCGCTGTCGATGCCCGTTTGCCGCTGGACCAGGAGGGCCACGTCGGTTTCGTCTTCGCGCTTCCCCAGCCAGGGCCGGGCAAAGCGGGCGAACGCCCACATCACGGCCGCTGCGGCGCATCCCAAGAGCAGCAGCCGCTGCAAGAGATCGACGTTGCGTTGAAAATACCAGTCCAGGGCGAACACGCCCGCCAAGACCCAAAGCACGGCAATCGTCAGGCCGCTGGCCGCAGTGCTCCGACGAAACCATCGCCGGCGGCGACGGAGCCGTGCGAGTCGTTTGTGGAACGGTCGAAGATGCTCGGTTTGGTTCATGGGAGGCCAATCCTCGTGTGAGGTGGAATTATACCGCTCGCGCTTGAGACGGACACTAAGGCAAAACCTAAGCTATGGCTGTAAGTCATTCCGTCGCTTACAGTTAGGGTTAGTGTGGACTTGGCCAATCTACTCGGGTATTTCATGGCAGGCCAATCCTTTTCCGCAAGAGCCATTCAGCCAGCAAGAGCGCGGCGATCGCCAGGAAACAGGCCCAGGTATTGACCAATGAGACCACCTCCACGCTCGCCTCGGTGCGGTCCGAGTGTGGAATCTCCAGGAGCTTCTCGAACGTCCTTCAGAGTCGCAGCTTTGCCCGCCGCTCTCCGCGGCGATCGCCTCTTGCAAGGCCGAATTACGGATCGGAGTCTGCCGCTCGACCGACGTGCTGAATGCCGTGAAGGTCCACTCGACCGGTTTGTTAGTGATTGGATCGGTCACGCGGACGCGATTTTCGCCCGGTGCCGTGACCACGAAGCGGGTGACGAACAGCCCGGGCTGGACCTGGGTCAAGGTGAGCGGCTGCGCGACGGGCTTCTGCGACTCTGCCGCCGGAAGGATCCACTGGCCACTGAGCTTGCCGCCGGGCACTTCGTTTTCCGAAAGGGCCTTGTATTGGGCGTCGCCGGCGGCAACGGTCACGGTCACGGTCTGATCGACCGGGTAACGCTGTTGATCGGTGTGGACGACGAAACGTTTGTTGGCCCCCAGGGCATGGTTCAGCGCCAGCCGCCACATGACCTCCTTCCAGAAACGGCGGTAGAGCTCTTCGCCGTGGGCCCGCCGCAATCGCCAGGTTTCATCGAAGCCGAGATAGACGACCTCGCCGCGGCCATACTGGCGAATGGCGATCAACGGCTGTTTCTTCCCGTTGGCGCAGCGTCGCGGTGGGATGCTCTGCCAGCACGGTGGCCGCCGGATGGATGCCTTCCACCGGCTGATACCAGGGCAGGGGCCCCATCGTGTCCCAGGCCTTTTGCATCTCCGGCAGCGACGCGGCGGCGCCCAACTGCATGAAGGGGAAACCTGTTGCCTGGGGCGTAAGCCGCATCGTGAAGGGGTCCTGGTCCCGGACCCGTGCCGTCGGGTCGACCGTCACCGGCAGCAGGTCGGCCAGCGGCGTCTTGGCCAATTGTTGCGGACCGAAGCGAGGGCCGCAAAGGACCACCAGTCCGCCTCCCATGTCGCCGACGAATTCCTTGACCAGTTTGCAGAAGCGATCGCTCAAGGCCGGTGTGGGCGGGCCGGAGGGCATGTCGCCCAGGAAGATCAGGTCGTTCTTGAAGAATTCCTCCCGCGGCGGAGTCATGCTCGCCAGGAACAATTCATTCTGCGTCCGCACCTGCGGATCCGACGAGTAAAGGAACGTGCGGAAACCTTTCATGCCCACCAAGGGATCGCGATGGAAGACCTCCTTGATGAACCGCCATTCCCAGGTCGGCTCGTATTCGACGAACATCAGCCGCAGATAATCATCCAGCACGCTGATCTCGCCGTGGGCAAGGTTCTTTTCCCGATTGACTTCGCCGGGCAGGCGATCGACTTCGGCCACGAGATGGACGCGTCCCGGTTCCTCCGGCTTATAGATGAACTCCACCGTTTGCGTCGAGCCCGACAGTGGCGGCGAGTCCTTTTCGCCGATCAGCGTGCGACTGGTGCTGCCGCCGCCCAGGGGTTCGGCGTAAAGGCGAACGTGGGTGGTTTGGCCATCGAGCCCGGTGGGCTGCAAGACGACGGCGATCGGCACTTCGTCCTTCGTTTTCGCATAGGGAGCGGCGACGATTTTGGCGGCCAGATCGATGGCCCGTGTCGCCCCGAGGCCGACCGTGTAGATCTTCGCGCCGAATTGCTGGGCCGCCTTGGCCGGGTCGGGACCAGTGGTCTTGTTGAAATCGCTGAAGACGACCAGTCCGGCCAGGCTGCTGGAAGGATTGCGGTGGCGCCAGATCGTTGAGGGCCCCGCCGATGTCGGTTACCTGGCCGTTGGACGAGAGCTGCTCGGCGACGTGCTTGCCGTCGATCGGCCCGAGGCCGTGGCTCAGTTCGAGCGAACGGACACTCTGTGTCGACTCGAACAGGAACGCTTGCAAGCGGAACTGCTTGGCGAGCTGTTCCAGCAGGTTCTGGTCCTTCTTCTGCACCAGCGCCCGCAGGTATTCGATGCGGCTGAGTCGCTGGGCGGCGGAGGCGGCGCCTGGGTCGCCCGGACTCTTGCTCCCGGTCTTGTCGGCAGCTTGGTCAGGCTGACGTTCGTCAGCCTTTCCAGGCTGACCAACCGGATCAGGCTCGGGCACCTTGGATCCAGGGTCGGGCTGACGCTCTTCGTCGATGCCCACCGCCTTGTCGGTTGCCTCCCGCACGTCGGTCGGCAGGTCGTCGGCGATATTCATGCTGTCGGTGCCGTCGAAGAGCAACCATAGGGCGGGACGTTTCTTGCTATGGATCGTGAGCGTTAGAATGGGCTCGGCCAGCAAGAGCAGCACCTGGCAAAGCACGGCGGCTCGGATCAGGAAGAGCACGAATCGCCAGCGGTGATGCCGGTTGGGCTGGTGGCGGAAATAAAACACGGCCGCCGCAGCCACCAGGCCCACGAAGCCGAAGAGCATCAGCAGCGGCGCCCGCTGTGCCCAGACCGACGCGAAGCTGAACTTGACGTCGGCCACGCTCTGCATCTGATCGAGGCCGATCATGCGTCCCAGCATTTCGTAGATTGTCTGCTCGAAGTTCATTTTGCGACCTCCACGCGTGAAGTCGATCGTGCCGCCAACAGGAACTCGACCAGCAAGAGGACGAGCATCAGGCCGACGAGCCACTTCCACAGATCGACACCTTCAAGCTCCATGGGGGCCACGGAATATGCCTGGGCTGAAACATCCACGAAGCTCTTGGCCCCCGCTTGGCCCTTCTGCACGGGAGTCAGTTGCGACTCCTCGGCCGGTCCGTTGACGGCCAGGGGGATTTCCCAAAGCAATGCCCCCTCGCCTCGGGCCGTGCCGTTGTTGCGTTCGGCCTTCACGCGGTAGATCCCCCGTCGAGTCAAATTATCGAGGCCGATGCCGTAGCGGTCGCCGCCGAGGGCATCGACACTCAGGGCCTGCGGCTTTCCGTCGGGATCGATCAGCGTGAATCGGGCCCCGCGCTCGGCGAGGGCGACCGGCATGACCAATCCCTTCTCGCTGTTGATGTTCCACGATGGCAACGTCTCGGACAATACGGAACGAGTTATGTGATCCATCAGCCAGGCGGACTGCGGCAAATCGTGCAGCGTCGTCCACTCGGGGGAGAGGCTCGTCGTCAGAAATAGGACCTGCCCGCGCCCCCACTGCCGCCGCACGAGCATCGGCAACTCGTTATTGTAACGGGCCAAGACCTGGGGCCGGGCGCGGCGGGCCAATTCGTCGACCGGCAGTTGCTCAGCGTCGCCTTGCACATCGGCCTTCTTCCAGGTCAGCCACGCGGGTTGAATCTTTTCTCGCTGCAGTTGCAAAGCGGCGATCTTGGCTTGCGCATCGGCGCCGCCGCCGGTTTGCAACGCGGCAAGTTGACGATCGATGTCGCCCAACTCTTTGCGCTGATCGCCGAAATACTTGGCAGCCGCCTCGGCCACGCGTTCCTGCAGGGCTTTGTCCCATTGGGCCACGACGATCTTCTGGAAGAACGTTGGCGGCCCCAAGGCGTCGCGCAACATGTCGTCGCTGAGCCCTTCCGGCCGGAAGTAGTAATGGGCAAGACTGGCAAAGTCGAGCGTCAGCGGCGGGGCCTTGGAGATCGCCCAGCGGCGATCGTCGCGGACGTAGCCCTGGGCCATCGGCGCCAACGGCGTGGGCAGAATTCCCAGACCGTCCAGCCAAGCCACACTGCTCCATGCGGCCGGATCGAAACTCCCGCCTGCCGCCAAAATCAGGTTTCCTCCCTGTTCCACATATTGTATGAGGAGCGACACCTCGGCTGGCGATGGCCTTGGCACGCCGCCGATGACGACCAGCCTGGCGTCGGCCAGTGCCTTGCGGGTGAGCTGATCGATCGAGAGGTGCCGTATCTGGACCAGCGGACGGTCCTGGCCCGGCCGGCCCGCCAGGATCTCTGAAGTACGGGGGGCCAGCCATCGTCGCAACCACCAGGTGTCGCCGTAAATCTTCTTCTTCGCGTCTTCGTGGGGTCCCAGGGAATCGACAAAGACGACCGGAAGCGAGTCGGCGACCGGCACCACGATCGCCCGCCGGTTGTCGTCAGGCAAGCGGTCAAAGGGGATTTTGTCCTTCGCGATGGAAACCTCGACGGCGGCATAGCGGGTCTGCAGGGTGGGCTTTTGCCCGCCTTCGCGTGACGGCGGGCCAGAGCCCGCCTTAGTCTCATCGGAAGATACAGGAAATTCGTAGTCCGGGAAGATGACCTCGCGCATTTGCCCGGGCTGCAAATCGATGCTTTGCGAGGCGACCTGCTTGCCATCGATCTTGAGCACGACGGGAATGCCTTTGCGCGGCTCCCCACCCTGGTAGCCGATCGTGGCGATGAACACCGCGGGACATTGGGTGTTGGCCACGCCCTCGCGAAGCTGAACGTCGGCCACCCAGACGTTTTCGATCTGGTCGGGCGCAACCTGCACGACTTGCATCGGGCAAGGCAACTGCTTGAGGTGTTCCAGCTCGGCATCGGCCGACCAGTCGGCCACCTGCTGGTCGGTGACCAGGAAGATCCGCCGGTTGGCCGTGCTCGTCGTGCGGCGGCAGGCCTCCAAGGCCCGATCGATCACCGGGCCTGAGCGGGCTGCACAATCGACCGGCCGGATCGCAGCCAGGGCTTCCAAGGCGTCTTCGCGGCGGGCGTAGGCTTCATAATTTACGCCCGTCGCGGAACCGCACGTCGGCAGCACGGAGACCACGCTGCCGCTGGGCAAGCCTTCAATCAACTCCTTGGCCTTCGCCTTGGCGTCATCCAGCAGAATGCCGTCGGGCTTCTGGTAGCTCATGCTCAGGCTGTTGTCGACCAGCAGCACGGCATGCACGGGCTGATTGGGATCGACCGCCGCCTGGGAGAAACGGTTCCAATACGGCCGGGCCAGCGCCATGCCGAAGATCAGCAGGCAGGCCATGCGGAGCAGCAAGAGCAGCAGGTCGCGGAGCTCCATCATTCGCCGGCTCCGCGTGAGGGCCTCGCGGAGGAAGTCCATCGCCGCCCAGTGCACGATGTTAAACCGGCGGCGATTGAGCAAATGCACGATCACCGGCACAGCGGCCGCCGCCGCGCCGGCAAATGCTAGCCAAGGATAAAGGAAGGTAGGCACTTCTTATTTCTTCTTGAACTGATTCCGCAAACTGTCGATCTTTCCTTCCTGGAGGATCGGCAGATAACGATTGGGTATTGCCAGCACGAAACAGGAGACAGCCGTCTGGTAAAGCATTCCCGGCTTGCCGCCGGGGTCGCCATTACCCCGCCATCCGCCGTCGTTCTCGGGATTGTTTTCGTGCATCTGGCTGGAAACCAGGCGGTCGCGAATCAGCGGATAGCACCGCTTCCACGGCTCTCCGCCCACTTGATACAAGGCCTGGGCGACGTAATACAGGGTATAGGCGGGAAAACGATTGCCGAAAGGAGGATCGTTCTTATTGCCCTCCTGCGACATGGCGTGCACAGCCTGTTCGATGACTTCGACGTTCTTGGGAATCCGCCAGTCGTCATACTGGGCGAACTCCTGCAGGCAGACCACGCCGGCCGCCGCCATGGCTAGCGACTCGTCGCCGCCGCCCTTGCTGTAGGTGAATCGGCCCGGGTGTTTCTGCTGCTCTTCTTCCGAGGCTTCACGCGAACAGCCCTTCGCCAAGTAGTGTTCGCGCACGTCACGGATGGCACGCTCGATTACCGACGGCCGGATTTCAAACCCGCTATCGACGGCGCTCCGCAGGGCCTTGGCCTGCATGACCGCCAGGCTCAGGTCGTGGCCGTTTTCCAGCGACCGGGCCTCGTAATCCCAGCCGCCGTCCTGGCATTGATAGCGGTCAATGACCTTCAGGGCACGGTCCAAGGTTGGTCCCACGCGGGGGTCACCCGTCATGCCATAGGCCTGGCCGAGCACGAAGGTCGCCAGACCGTGGTTGTACATATCGTTGTGCTTGATCGCAATGTTCAAAAGTCCGAACGGCTTGGCACTGCGAAGGACATAATCCAAGGCATTCTTCGCCTCGGCGCCGTAGCGGCCGCGGCCCGGCGTGTGGCCGTCGGCCAAGAAGGCCAGCAGGCCCATGCTCACCAGGCCGAGATTATTGGTCGTCCAGTTGCCCTCCGACCCCTGGTTGTGCTTTAGCCATTTCAGACCTTGATCGAGGGCCTTGCGGCTTTGCGGCGTAATCTCCCAGGAGCTGTCGCCCCACAACGGGCCCGGAGAGGCACACATCAACAGCACAGCACAAATCGATGCGCACCAAGGATGCAATCTGCTAGACATTACGGCGGGTCGTCTCGTGGGGGCTGTGCAACAGGCTTATGCGACCCGAACGGTTCGGGCCAAGTCAAGGCGGGCGGCAAGCGGTGGGACTCGCCAAACTCGGCAAGCGGACCTTGCCGCGATTCCGAGTCACGTGGTAGGAATAACCGGATTCTAACAACCCGAGATTGTCTTGTCAATGATTTTCCAAAATTCTTCCGGCCGCGGGGTGAACGTCGTAAAGCGGAATTTATTCCGTTTGCCCGAAAAAGGCGCGGCCAAGGCATGAATTCCGTTCCACGGCAATCCGAATTATAATGGTTCTTTCGTGATGCGTGTTGTCTGAATTCTGCATGATCGAGGTCCAAAAAAGGGGGGTGATTATGTTCAGGTCACGTCGAGAGGTTTTGGGCACGTTGGGCACGTTGGGCCTGGGAACCCTGGTGACGGGCGCTCCTTTGGACGCAGCCGAACCCCGCGCGCGGCTTCCGTCGCGAAGATCCGCGCTGGATGTTCGCCGCTTCGGGGCCAAAGGCGATGGAAAGACTGACGACACGGCCGCCTTCCAAGCGGCCCTAGGGGCAGCCGGCCGCCAGGGCGGTGGCGTAGTCTTGGCCCCGGCCGGCAATTACCTGTTTGCCGGGCACCTCAACTTTCCGCCGGGGGTTTCCCTGATGGGCGATTGGATCAGCGTGCCTTCGCACAACGGACTTCGCGAGGACGCCGTCCAACAAGACCTGCCCGTGCCGACTAACGGCGGCACAACCTTCCTGGTGACGGAGAATGCCGGCAAGGAAGAGGCCCCGCCGTTTATCAGCCTGGAGCACAACTGTACATTGCAAGGCGTCGTCATTTACTATCCGAACCAGGTGCGCAATGCGGCCCCGATCGCCTACCCTTGGACAATCTCCATGCGCGGCTTGAACCCGGCGGTGCTGGATGTCGAGTTGCTCAACCCCTACCGCGGCATCAATGCCACGCTGGCCCCGCGGCATCTCATCCGCAACGTCGTCGGACAGCCGTTGCGGCTGGGAATCTGGCTGGACGAGATCTACGACGTCGGCCGCCTGGAGAACGTGCATTTCAATCCCATCTGGAGCCTCGGCAGCAAGGTTTACGAGTGGCAGCAGGCCAACGGCGAAGGGTTCGTCTTCGGCAAGGCCGATTGGCTGTACGCGATTAACACCTTTTGCTTCGGTTACAACATGGGCTACCGTTTTATCGGCACCAAAGCCGGCCAGTGCAACGGCAATTTCCTGGGCATCGGCGCCGACAACTGTAATACGTGCCTGTGGATCGACCAGGCCTCGCATTTCGGAATCGTCATTACCAACGGCGAGTTCGTCTCGTTGGCCGGCCCCGACCCGACCGCGGTCGTGGTGACGGGCAAGAATGCAGGCACGGCTGCGCGCTGGTCAACTGTGCCTTCTCGGGCGCAACCCTCAATCAAGCGGTTCGCGTCGACGGGCACGGAACTGTGGGCCTCACCGATTGCACGTTCGTCGAGTGGGCGGCGAAGAAGGACGGGCGTCCCGCCATCCAGGGGCTGGGCGGCACGCTCCTCGTCCGCGGCTGCGAGTTCCAGCACGACGCCCCGCAAATCGAAATTCAAGAGGGTGTCCGCCGGGCTGTCATTTCCGACAATGTGATGAAGGGAACCGTCCGGATCGCTGTCCAAGGCACGGGCCGGATCGTCATCGGGCAGAACGTGGGGACCGCGTGACGCCAAAAAACCCAAAAGAACCCCGTATTTTCAGGCCCAAGAAAGAAAACAGGACGGCAGCAACTCGCAGGCCGCTTTATGCAGCCGTAGCATGCTGTGCATCTTTGCCATATAGACGCGACTGTTCTGTCGTAACACGGTAGGTGATGAACTGATCCCAGAGGTCGTTGAGGTAGATGGCTCGCAGCGAGAGGATTGCTTGAGCCCCTTCCAACTCCCAACGCATCCCGGCGCACTCCATGCGGTCCTTCACCAGGTGCTTGCAGGCGCCTTCCGCCACGCCACTGGCAATCGGGTAGCCTGCCGCCAAGTATTCGTCATAGCGCATGTGTTCCTGGTTGTTTTCATAGTACGTAATCGCGGACTCCACGGTGGTCTTGTTCGCCCCCTTCAGCTTGTAGGCCTTCACCAAGGGACGGAGGTTGCGCAGCACGTAACCGACCTTGCCTTGCAGCAGCATGCGCAGATGATGCGTCACGAATTCTCCCGCCTCCGCACTCTCCTCCGCATACAGGCAATGGGCCACCTCCCAGAGCCGTTTCAACGCGTGGAACAGGTCCAGAATCCATATGGCCTCGGGAAACCATTCTGCCGCCAACTTCCACAACTGGCGTTCCCCATCCATGACACAGATGCACGGCTTCTTGTTTGCCGGGTCCCGCCGACAACACTCCATAAGAATCTCGAAGAACAACATCGGTGCGGCGGCCAACACCTCCCCTTCCTTAAACCGGGTCATCTCTGCCCACACATGCTTGTGTTGCGGTTCGGGCCGCTCCCGGGCACGCTTTCGCCGACGCACCTCGTCGATCACGTCTTCGGCAGTACGAGGGAAGCGGGCTTGGGTGTAAACCGATCCCACATACGCCATCTGTTTTTTCCCGGGGCGCTCCCCGCTGCTTTTCTCTTGCCCCGCCAAACGCTCGACCGGAGGCGAAGAAGGCGCCTCTTCCTCGACAGCCGTGATTCCTGCCGTTTCCGCGCCTGCGGCATTTCCTCCCTTTTCTCCCACCCCAGCTTCAGACTCTGCTCGCAACCGCGCCGCCAACGTCCGCCGCATGGGCACACCCTTGCCATCGGCCGTTATCACCAGCAGTTCCTCCTCTTCTTCGGCAGGAGGAACCGCTTCGCCGCGAAAGTCGTCCACGTACTGCGACATCTCGCGACTCATGTGCTCCGCCGTGCGAACACTCACCGTGGTCCCCAACCAGGCACGGAGCGACTCCACCGATCCCCCAAAGGCGTCCTGGATGCACAACCGCTGCAACCAGTCCTCCAGAACATAGGAATTCTCTCCAGCGGGCAATCCCAAGGTCGCGTCCAGGGGCGACCATCCAATCGCTTGGCCTTCCCGAGTCCCGTAGACTCGGCGGCCGATCAGCAATTCCCCGAAAATCGACAAGTACCGCTTCTCATGCGGCTCGGGCAGGCGCGCCAACGTCTCCCCTTCCCGTTCTACGGTCTCTCCCCGATCCCCATCCCCATGGGCCTCCACGAAGGACCGTAAAAACTCCAGGCACATGGTCATAGCTCGCGGAAACATCCCGCGTTCCACTTCGTCGAGGCGTCGCCCTTCGCTCAGCGCTTGCTTCAAAAACTCGTGCATCCGCTCAAATTGCTCTTGGGCCTTGAAAATATCCAGTTCTTTTGTTGAAATCATAGTTGGACCTCTGCTAGCAGAATTTGTGGAAACATGAATTACTCACCTGTTAGCATAAGGTCTTTTTCTTCTGCTATCAAGCCCTCCTCCCCCGCCGTAAGTCCTTGTCCTACAATGCTCTTAGCGCTAGAGGAAGGCGAGTCACTGCCAACAGGACACAACATCAGCGGGTTGCAGCCGCCGCCAGGTGTTAAGCAATTCCCCCGTTACGAGTCCTTTTCCTAAGCAGGAAAACACTTGTAGCGAGCAGTGTGTGATAAGGACCAGTAACAGCCAAGATAGTGTCAAGAACATTGGTAGCGGACCAAATCGTACCGCATCGTGAGCCAAAAGAACATCTGGCCCTTGCGCATTCCTCCAAGGGCCGTGCATAAACCACCAGTAAAGCGAGGCGCCACCCGCAATTACGAGCACCCATAGAAATCCCAAGAGTGGTTTCATGGTAAACTTTGCAACTGGTTTTTCACCGACAGGAAGGACCTACCTCCGTCAGTTTCCCGCGGGAAACGCCTGCTTGCCTTCCAACACGCCGCGCCAGAACGAGGGCACGCCCTGGTAGGCGGCCTGATAGGTCGATTCCAGCGGTAGGCTCACGTAACGCTCCGGATTCAAGAATAGCGGCATCTCAGGCAAGACCATGCCAACCGACAATTGCTCCAGATAGATGTCCAACGGTACCCCGGCGACGTAACTGGCCAACGTCAATGGCTGGGCCGCAGGCACGTGATAGGCCTCGTCCGGTTGGGCTAGCCGTCGCCGGATCGCGCCATGCATGCCTTGCGGGTCATAAGGGCCGGGCGGGAACAGGTCCACGACAACCAGGTGGATGCCCGCGTCCAGCGCATCGGCGGCCTTGTCGGCAAACTCGTCCACGGACCGCTGGCGGTCCTTGTTCGCGGGCGACACGATCTCCAGCAAGGCGACCAGGCGGTGACCGCTGACGTGGCGAATAGCCAAACTGCGCCGGCGGGCCAGCGCATCCCCTTCCACCCTCTCGCGCAGACGCACGCGCGGGGCGCCTCGGCTACGGCGGTTCCACCCGTCGTCGAAAGCGGCGGCAACGGCTGCAAACTGCCCGTGCTGGCGTGCAGCGCCAAAATGTCTGGGATCGTCCGTCCGGCATGTTGCTCGGCCAAGGCATAGAAGCCGTCCGGCAGCAAACCACCGTTTAGCGCCTTACGAATCTCTGCAAGCCAGGCGAGATGAAAATCGTGGACGATGCCGGCCTCAACGCGGGTCCAGTCATGTGCGGGCATGGTGAATTCTCCGGATGGCAACGAACCCCAGTATTGTACATCGAAAACGGGCTTGGGGAAAGCTGGCAGGAGAAGCCGACTTACGGTGAAATACAGCGCCCCGCGCTGAAAGGAAAACTCGTACGGAGTGACAACCGGCCGTTGGTTTGCCCCCACCGACCCCGCGTCGGTGGAGGAATGACTGGACGAGCCATATACAGCTACACACGCGGCGTGTTGCGTTGTTACTTCTCTGTCTTCGCCGCAAGCTTGCCCGTCGGCGCCACCGCTTCTTTTGCCTTCTCGCCGTAAACGGTCCCCTCGAAACGCTTGACCAGGATCTTCAGGGCCGTCGCGCGAGCAGACGAGCCGGCGGGCATTTTCTCGCACCGCTCGTAGGCCTTTTTCGCCAAACACTCGCGTTTGAAATTCGAGTCGGCTTCGAGGGTTAGAATGACCTTTTTCGCCTCCTTGGCACTGCCCGTCCCTTTGAGTTGCACGCCCAGCGCGGCGGCCCGGTCATAGGCCGCAAGCTGGCTCTCAACGTCGCCTTCGTCGACCAACTTGTGGATCTTCTCAAGCTCCTTCTCGCCGCACTTGGCCAAGGCGGCCTCAATTTGTTTGCTCTGCTCGCCTTTGAACTTGCGGATATCGGCGCCGGTGGCCAACCCTAGTTCCATCGGCCACAAGGCCTTCTGGACGGCGTCGGGCATCTTTGCGTCAATAACCACAAACTCGCCCAGCTTGCTCTCTTCCCGGAGTTTCTTGGGGAGCGCGAAGACCTTCTCAGCATCGCCGCCGAAAAAACCGCCGGCATGGCCCGTTTCGGCGATCTTTCCCTCAGGGTCGATAATCATGTAACCCCATAGGTCGGGCAGACCGTTTCGCTTGGCAACCTTCGGATCGTAGCCGTGAATGATGTTCGGCGCAAAAAACTCGCGGGCTTCCAGGTAGGATTTGAGATTACCGAGCTTCTCGTCGTTATTGACGGCCAGAACGACGACCGGTTTGCCCTGGATGGATTCCTTGAGTTGCTTGCAGAACTCGCCCGACCATTTGTTGCAGATCGGACACCAGGTGGCATAATCGATCAACACGACCGTCTTGCCGCGCAGCCCTTCAAGCGTTACGGCCGGGCCGGCCCAATGCACTCCGTCGAGCACCTGGGCCGAGTTCTGGGCGGCTTGCAAGCCGGTTAGCGAGTTCGATATGCCGATCAATAAGACGATCGACGCCAGTAGATTGCGGGTCACCAACATGACTCGGTCTCCAATTATATTCTGAGGGGTATGGTTGTGCGGCCAATTCTTCGCTGAAGATGGCCATGAGCCCACGAAGGGCATCGCCCTTAATGATAGCGCTTGACCCGCAAGAGGCAAGTTACTCGGCAGGCAGTTGATATAGCGACGGCCAAAGCGTGTGGCACAATGGGCAAGATTTGACGAGTGCCACGATGTACTGTGAAGTCGGTGCGATTCATCAAGCGGGCTGGTCTCAGGCGGCGGCCCGAGACGGCACCTGGCCGCGCACAACCCCTCTGAACGAGCAGGTTACTCGCTCTCCACCTGCGGAGGTTTCGGTCGGCGGAAAATCGAAGGTTCCCTTCACGGGCTCCCCGTGCGGAACCGCCGATGCCAAGAGTGCGGCAATTTCATTGATCTGGGCCTGGGCGATCGGCAGGTGGTTCTTGGTGCGAAGATCGACTGTATATTGCCACGAACCGCGAATCAGGAACTCCGTTTCCGCCGCTTGGATGACTTGCACGTTTGGCCCGATTTCGACCCATGGCGCATTCGCCAGAAAGCGACAGCGGCTGCGATAATGGCTGGGGTGGGTCTCCTCGCACTTTTCCAGGGCCTGCTTGACGGCACGCCGGAATGTGTCGCGCAACAATGCGATGGATGGAATTCCGAAGAACATGGCAACCCCTTTCTCACAAGCGGTCATTCATACCCGACCCAGGAATGGCGGACTCTTCCTGCGGCGATACGTTTGTTTCATATCGGCCGGATCATAAGCTCGGCCGCTCGTATTCTGGGGAGTCCATGGTTTTCGACTGCTGCCCTGTCGTCATAATCGGCCGTGCCATAACACTTTACGGGTTTTGGCCTGTGAGGCGGCAGAAGTAGCCCCGGCATGGCGAAGAGATCTGGTGACGGACAAGCAACACCATTACACTGCGGTCGGAACTGGAAAAGGCTGTTACCGAGGAAGCTGCAAAGCCGCCATACCGGGGTCGACGATCGCTTGCTGCCCCCAACAGCCTTCAGCTATAATGCCGGTGTTCCGATATAATGCCAGCGTTCCGATAATCGCGGTTTTCGGTTTGTGGGGATGACGCATGTCCGTTGTTGATGATGTCTTACAGCAGGTGACCGAGGTGCCGGTGGCTGAAGTCTCGGGGCCTCCCGACCTCGCCGAGTGGCTTTGGCGCTTCAGCGTGGAGCAATACCACGACATGGCGCGGCAGGGCATTCTCTTGGACGGGGATCCGGTTGAACTGCTGGAAGGACTGCTGGTTAAGAAAATGACCATTTCGCCGTCGCATCGTTTGGCCACCCGCCGCGTGCGGATCGCCTTGGAAGGGGTCGTTCCCGCCGGCTACTACGTTGATGCCCCGTCGCCGGTCACTTTGCAGCGCAGCGAGCCCGAGCCGAACGTGGTGGTTGTGCGGGGAGCGGACGCAGACTATGCTGACCGGCATCCCGGCCCCCAGGATCTTCTCTTGGTCGTCGAAGTCTCCGACAGTTCACTCCATCGCGATCGAGGTTTCAAGAAGGCGATTTACGCGAAGGCGGCCATTGCGGTCTACTGGATCGTGAACCTAATCGACCGGCGGGTGGAGATGTATTCCGACCCGATCGGCCCCGTCGAGCGACCCGATTACCGGCTCCACCTGGACTTCGGCGAGGCGGACCACGTGCCGGTGGTGATCGAGGGCCGCGAGATCGCGAAAATCCCCGTGCGGGATGTTTTAGCGTAAGAACAAGGCCGGATGTGTTGTCGAGCGACTTCTTCAGTTGCTCATGGTCGAAGATCTGCCGAATCTCGGACTTGCCCGTCGCTCCCGTTCACCAAGGGCGCAACGGTTTGAGCCGAACGGCCGGAAGCGGCTTGAGCCGCTGGTTCACCGGGTCCACTTCAATCCCTGCCGACTCAAGCGCCGTGACACCCAGGATGGGCTCACAGTTGTCTTTGCCGAAAATGACCGTGGCCCCAACGATGTCGCCCATGAACTCGATTTGGGCCACGCCAATTTCCAGAGCAACTTCGCTGCCATCAGCCAGCTCGTAACTTCGCTGGCCGCGAGGTTCGATGCCAAGTTCCCGCAGGCGGCTGCCGGGAATGTAGCAATCCGTGGCGCCCGTGTCGACCAAGAATAATCCTTCCCAACGTCGATTGGGATCTGCCGGATTGGCCACTGCTACAGTTACGGGCGTAACTCCCATAGCCTACGATTCCCCGAGTTTTTCAGTACCTGCGAACGTCCGCCGCTCGCTTCAAGAGTAAATTCTAACATGATTTCCGCCGCCGTCGAGCGATGGTCCGAGTTCCATGCGACTAGTCTCAGAGGATGAATTTGCTCAAATCCTCGTCCTTAGAGATCTCTTCCAAACGCTGTTTGACGTAGGCGGCGTTGATCTCGACGCGGGACTTGCCCATCTCGGGGGCCTCGAAACTCAGTTCCTCCAAGAGCCGCTCCATGATCGTGTTCAACCGCCGGGCGCCGATGTTCTGCGTCCGCTGGTTCACCTGGAAGGCATATTCGGCCAGGGACTGGATGGCGTCCTCGGTGAAAATCAGCTCGCAGCCTTCGGTCTCCAGCAGGGCCTGGTACTGCTTCGTCAACGCCCCCCGCGGGTCGGTCAAAATGCGGATGAAATCGTCCCGCGTCAGATCGCTGAGCTCGACGCGGATGGGAAACCGCCCTTGCAACTCGGGCATCAGGTCGCTGGGCTTGGCGCGATGAAAGGCCCCGGCGGCAATGAATAGCACGTGATCGCTCTTCACGTAGCCGTAGCGGGTCTGCACCGTCGTGCCCTCGACGATCGGCAAGAGGTCGCGCTGCACGCCCTGCCGCGAGACGTCGGCCCCGTGCGTCGACTCGCTGGCCACGATCTTGTCGATCTCGTCGAGGAAGATGATGCCCAGGTTCTCGGCCAGGTCGATCGCCGTGGCGTTGACCTTCTCGGTGTTGATCAGGGCGTCGGACTCCTGTTCGAAGAGCACGCGCCGGGCCTCGTGGACGGTCATCTCCCGCCGCGCGCTGCTCCGCGGCACGATCTTCTCCAGCATCCCCTGCAGATCGACGTCCATCTGCTCCATGCCCATGCCGGTGAACATCATCGGCACGGCCTTGTGCTCGACGGTCAGCTCCACGCGGCGCTCGTCCATCGCCCCCGCGGCCAGCATCCCCCGCATCTTCTCGCGGGTCCGCTGATAGCGATCGGGCGACTCCGGGCTGTCGGCCGTGGTGTCGAAGGCCGGCGGACTGGGGGCCAGGAGGTCCAGGAGCCGCTCTTCCGCCCGCCGCTGGGCTTCCTCGCGGACGTTCTCCTTTTCCGCCTGCCGGACCAGGCCGATGGCGTTTTCGACCAGCTCGCGGACCATGCTTTCCACGTCGCGGCCGTAGTAGCCCACTTCCGTGTAGCGGCTGGCCTCGACCTTGATGAACGGGGCGCCGGTAAGCTTGGCCAGCCGCCGGGCGATCTCCGTCTTGCCGACGCCGGTGGGTCCGATCATCATGATGTTCTTGGGGGCGACTTCCTGCCGCATTTCCGCCGGAACCTGCTGCCGCCGCCAGCGGTTGCGAATGGCCACGGCCACGGCCCGCTTGGCCGCGTCCTGGCCCACGATGTGCCGGTTCAGTTCTTTGACGATTTCCCGAGGGGTCAACTCGCGCACGATAGTTCAGTCCTATAGCAGAGGCAAGAAAAAGGCCACGTTTTCAAGACGAAACCCCCAGCATACTCTAGACGCCACGATCCCGCTACGGGCTTCCGGCGGACTTGAAGCTGCGACCGCGGCCGACTGAACTTCCTTTTGCGTTGCCCTCAGCCGTTCGAGCCTTTGGCTTTCGCTTTTGCCGGCTTCCTAGGCTGGGCGGCTGGCTGCTCGGCGAGGACGACGGTCACCGTCGGTACGGGGCTTGCTGTCGCTGCATGCGCAAACTCGTCCCACGACTTCTGAATCAACTCCGCCGACGGCATTTCGCCATCGGCAATCAGGAACCGATAGTCGAGCTGCAAAGACTGGCCCTTTTTGATCTTCGCCACCGGAAATGCCCCGAACCGCCCGTAGTCGCGATAGGCGGACCAGCGGGTTTTCCGCGGATTCGTTGGCGGATTGATATCGACAATACTGTACTTCTTGCCGTCGAGAACGTACGTCTCACCCACCCAGGGGTAGTCGAGGTCCTTGTGGCAATTGGGGTTCTCTTTAGGGAACACGTAGGCATACATGTAGCGTGCTGCGACGTGGCCGTCCAGCAGCACGTCAAGATGCTTGCCCGTCTCGTCGTTCAGCTCGAACCCCTGCCCTGCGCGGGCCTGCACGGCAAGGCACGGAACGCTAACGAGGCATGCCAGTACCAGAAACCCTGGAAGAATAGCCTTCGGCATCTGATTTTCCTTCGTGTGGATGTGGAACCACTGATTGTAATCTGCGGCTAGCCGGCTTGCCAGCCTTTGCGATACGGCCGGTTAATCCAGGCGTTGAGTTCCGCCGGATCGGTCACCTTCATTTGTGGCCCGTCCCAAAGGACGATTTTGTTCTCTCCGGCGTGCTGGGCCAGATTACCGAGGAGGGTGAACTCGGTGAGTCGCGACGAATAGTCGAATCCGGCGGCAGTGTCGTTCTTGCCCTCGCGGCAGGCGCGAAGGAAGTCGCCGGCGATGCTGCCCGGCCGTGGCAGCGACTTGGGCGGCTCCGTGACGTCGCCCTTGGCCTTGCCCACGATCCGCGTGCCGCCGCCGTAGGTGCCCGTATAGAGAATGCCCTTCTCGCCCAGGTAAAGCGTGCCGTTGGAGTCAAACTTCTCGTCCGGATGCTCTTGCTGCAACGTGACCAGCAACGGTGGCAGGTAACGATCGCCTTTGTTCTTCGAGCCCTTCTTGGCTTTCTCGCCCCTCTGGTGCCCGTCGTACCAGTAGACCTTCACGGCGGGCAAATCAGCTCGTGCGGGGAAATCCCAGCGAATCCGCGTGCCGATCGGATAACGCTCGTCGCTGCCGCCGGAGATCGACTCGGCCTCGACGCTCAATGGATGCCCCAGCTTCAACGCCCAGTAAACGCCGTCGAGCACGTGGCAGCCCATGTTTCCCAACGAGCCGTTGCCGAAATCGTACCATCCGTGCCACTCGTGCGGATGGAGATCGCGATGGAACTCGCGGTACGGCGCCGGGCCAATCCATTCATCCCAATGCAGCCCGGCGGGAACCGGCTGGGCAGGTGGCCGCGGCCCCGCGCCGCCATTCGAGCGATCGCACCAACTGTGCGTCTCTTTCGATCGGGCCGATCGTGCCCGCCCAAACGTACTCGCAGAGCCGGCGGTAGCCTTCGCCGTAGTGACCCTGGTTGCCCATCTGCGTCGGCGACTTGCACTTGCCTGCCATCTCGGCCAGGCGCCGCGCCTCGGCGATGTCGTGACAGAGGGGTTTCTCGCAGTAGACGCCGATACCCAACTGCATGGCGATCATCGACGGCGGGGCGTGGTGATGATTCGGCGTGGCGATGAACACGGCGTCGATCTGCCTGCCGAGTTTGTCGAACAACCGGCGATAGTCGGTGAAGGTCGCCAGGGTCTCGCCGTTGCCGGCCTTTTTTTGCATCGCCTTGCGGACGGCGGCGTGCCGCTTCTCGTCGGCGTCGGCGATGGCCACCAAGTTCTCGCCGATTGCCGTGCCGACGTGCGACATGCCGCGGCCGCCGCAGCCGATCACCGCACAGCGGAGCGTGTTGCCAGTCTTGGCGGCGTGCGAGATATTGGGGAACGGAAACAGTTGGCTGGCCGACGCGGCGGCGGTTGCCAGCGAGGCGCGGTGCAAGAATGAACGACGGGTGAGAGCTGATTGCATGAGGGAGTTATCCTTTGAGAAAATGATGAGAGAAAAAAGGTGCCATCCACCAAAGGTAGGGTTTTTGGGCAAGGAGGGAAGGCGATGGGTCATTTGCCGTCTTCCGGCTGCTTCTTCGGCCTCCCCCGTGCGCGTAACGGTCCTGCCGGTCCAATCGTGCGCTCCCATAAGGGCAGCCGCGGCGGACGCAGCGACGCAGGGCGTCCAACTCGGCCTGGGACTGCGGGCGGTTCACGATTTCCATTTGTCCTGGTGAGTGGCACCTTTATTTGTCTCTGGTCTCAGTTCTGCCCGCCCGCGTTTTTTCGCTGTGGCGGAGGTTCGCGGTACGGCTTGTCTTGCTTGAATACTTCCATGCGTGTGCGACAGACCTCCTTGTCTGCTTCACGCGATGTCAGCGTGAGGGCCTTTTCCACCGCTTCGCGGGCCTTTTCGAACTCGCCGTTTTCGGCGTAGGCCTCGCCGAGCGTACAGACAAAACACCAGTTGCGGCCGCCGGTCAGTTCACAAGCCCGAACGGCGTTCTCCACGGCCTTCTTTCCATCCCGGCAGTTCTTGTCGGGACAGGTCGCCTGCAACCAGGCAAGGTTGTTGTAGTTGGAATTCTGGGGGTCGAGGCGGATCGCCTCGCCGAAGTCGGCCAGCGCCTTGTCGAACTCGCCCTTCTGCCGGTAGGCGATGCCGTCGACCATAATACCCCTCGGCAAGTTTCGGATCGAGCCGCACGGCCTCGGTAAAGGAAGCGATGGCGGCGTCGAAGTCCGCCTTGTCGAGGCGGGCCTTGCCCTTCTGGCAGGCTTCCTTCGCAGTATCGGCGCTCGCCGCAACATTCGGCAGCAACAGGGCTGCGATCAACATCGCCGCCGAGAATGTGCACGTGTTCATGGCCTTTCCTCCCGTAATTTGGCACGGGCCTCCGCAAACTGCGGCGACCGCTTGCCGGGTTCTTCCCACGACGCCACCACCTGCAAAATAGCCGCTGCAACCTATCCCGTCAATAACGCGTCATGTCTCCGCGGAACTCCCGGCGGGCACCATGTACTCATGGTCGTCGGCGGGCCGGGCTGGTGGGTGATGCTGGCGAAAAAGTCGCGGTAAATCGGCGCTAACCGGTCCGGGTGCCATTGCTGGGCACGCTCGCGGGCCGCGCGGCTCCAACGCTCATATTCGGCCGCGTCGTCCCAAAGACGGATGATCGTCTCCACCCACGGCTCGACCTCCTCGGCGGTCGGAACCTCGCGGGTTTCCGGCGTGTATTTCGCCGGGATGTCGAAGAGAAAGCCGGCGTCGCCGATGGTCTCCGGCAGTGCCCCACGATTGCTGGCCAAGACGGGAATGCCGTTGAGCATCGCCTCGGCAGCCACCAGCCCGAACGACTCGTTCCACAACGAGGGCATCAAGAGCAACTTGGTTATCGCGTAGAACTCGCGCGGGTTGCGCACGCTCGGACGTATGGTCAGGTTCGGCAGCCGCGAAAGGTCGATGCCCGTCTCCTGCTGCCAGCCGGCACGGCTCCGTCCGGCCATCACCAGCAAGGGAATATCCGGCCGGCGAGCGGCCAACTGCTCGGCAATCCGCGCGAAGACATAAAGCCCCTTGGTCGATTGCGGATTGATGAACGTCGCGTACTGCCGCGCCAATCTCCCCTCTCCCGTACTCGGGAGAGGGCGGGCACCGTGTACCCATGGTCGGGGTGAGGGCAATTTGTTCGCGTCGCCCTCCGGGAGAGGGTTAGGGCCCTCGGTCCCCTCTCCCGTACGCGGGAGAGGGCCAGGGTGAGGGCCGCTTTGTATTTTCCCTTTTTGAATTTGCTCTTTGTTTGAGATTTCGGATTTGAGATTTGAGATTTCGCATCTCGCCACCCTCACCCGGCCCCAATCCACGACCAGCGGCAGCACCTGGCAGGCCAGGCCGATCGACTCCCAATAAAAGTGGCGGTTGAACTGCGATGGCACGATGACATAATCGGCCAGGGCAAACGCCTGCGGATCGTGATAGGCGAAATTGTGCAGCCAAAACACCAGCGGCAGGTTGCGGTTCTTTGCCAGGCGGATCAGCGTTTCCGCCAGCGGGTCGCCCCCGTATGTGACCACCGCGTCGGGCCGGTCCGCATCAAGAAAGGCCCCGCAGGCACGGTAGAAGCCGGTTTGCCGCTCCCCTTCGTTGGGAAATATCGTGACTTCCAGGGTCTCTGCCGATCCGCCCGCGCCAAATCCGCCGAGCGACGCGACGAGTACGGGGACCTGCACCTCGCCGCTGGGCATCGTGCCGTAGCGATAGGCAATCTGCTGCCGCTTGAGCATCGTTTCCACGTTTTCCGCAAGATCGAGCCGCGAACCGCAGAACGCCTTGCACTGAAAGCCCAACGTCTGCAGGAACCGCATGGCCTGGGCCGTCGCCACGGCCGCGCCGCTGGTCGGGTCGAGCAGGCAATGCGGCGCGACGTAGACGATCTTCCGCACCTTGCTCCCCTCTCCACGACCCACTGCGCGGGTGCCCCGGAGAGGGTTAGGGTGAGGGCTGCCGGCGCTCTTCGTCCCTTCTCCAATTTGCAATTTGCAATTCTCAATTTGCAATTTGCAATCCTTCTCTTCAAACATCGGCCGGCCGGCCTGCCAATTCTCCAGGAACCTCGCCTTCTGCCGCGCGGTAACGTGGGGCGCGCGACCTGCTCCGTCGCCGCGCGCGTGGCAGCGCCCGCTCTTCAACGGCAGGAACGCGAATTCCACGCCGGCACTGCGCCAGCCGTTTCCAATACTCCCAATCTTCGCCCGTCCACAGAAGTTCGTTGAATCCGCCCACCTTAGTCGCAAGTTCGCGGTGATGCGCCACGCCCAGCGGCTTGGCAATGTTCATGGCAAACAGGTTGCCTTGGACCCGCGCCGGCTCCCAGACCACGCACCTCTCTGCTTTGGAGCCTCCCGTCCCCTCTCCCTCCGGGAGAGGGTTAGGGTGAGGGCCGCGCGCATCCTCGTACACGAGCTCATACGCGAATACCAGCACCTCGCCCTTGTCGCGGAACCGCGCCAAGTGGGCAACGTAATCGGGGTAGTATTCGTCGTCAACGTCGAGGTAGCAAACGAACTCCCCGCGCGCCTGGCGGAGGCCCTGGTTCCGCGCCGCGCCCGCGCTTGCCGGCTCATCAAGCCGCAGGACGCGAACCCGGCCGTCGTCGACCGCACAGCGTTGCAACGCGGCTTCGCCCGCACCGCAACCGCCATGATCGACGACAAGTAATTCCCAATCGCCGAACGTCTGCCGGCGCACGGAGTCGATCGCACGGTCGAGCTCGGCCGAAACGTCCCAAACCGGAAGAATGATCGATAACGCGGGCATGTCACCTTGTCGCAAAAAAAGTCTTCTGGCGACCCCATCCAGCTCGTTTGGATGGTGAATCAGGTTGGCCAGCTAGCGAGCGCGAAATACAAACTAACGGCGACCCCCCCATCCGGCTCGCCCGGATGGTGAAGAAGGTTGGTCAGCTAGCAAGCATGAAATACATAGTAATCAAGACCCCATCCAGCCGGGTACCCTCTGGGTGTGGATGGTGAATCAGGTCGTCCAGGTAGCTCAAGGCCGCGATGTAGCCAAGCAACCTTCTTCACCATCCAGGCGAGGTGGATGGGGTCGTGTCGGGTTTTGTTGTTTGCTTTAGCCATTCAACCTTGTTCACCATCCCGGCGAGCGGTCTGTAGATTTATTTCCGCGCGAACCTTGCAAAACGGCGGGGACGGAGGACGTAACAGTTTGATGTTTCCGAATTTTTCTTTTGTCGAGTCGGGCTCCCGCCCGTTGTGGAAGGTTTTCGCGACGGGAACCACGCCTTGGTGGCGAAACTACGCCCGCGCAGCCCTCCTGAATCTCCTATCCTTTCGCACTCACTGCCATTTCTTTGCCCTGGCGCGCAGTGCCGCTATGGCCGCTATCAATTTCTTCAAGTTGTACGCGGTACACACCCAGCGCCACTCCGTTCGCACCTTCTCCAGACCTCTCAGCAGGAAGCGGCGGACCCCAAGAATGTTCTTGATGATCGCAAACGGAGTCTCGCCAATATGCATCCGGTTGTTGTAGATCTTCCGCTCCGCCTCTATTTGCATCTTGGCATGCATTCGTTCCCGTTGAGGCTCGTACGCGTCACGATTGATCGTGCGCCCACGCTTCGAGGTCGGGTCGAGGCACTGCCCGGCCAGCGGGCAGTTCGCACACTCGTGGCAAGCATAAACACGCCTTACCCTTTCGCCTTCCCGGAGTTTCTCCTTCTTCGTTTCTCGGTAGGGCATCTCCTTCCCCATCGGACAGAAGTACATGTCCGTCGCGGGGTCGTAGACAAAGCTGCTCTTGGCAAGCTTCTTCTTGTCGTTACGCGGCAGCTTGGGCCAATCGGCTTCCGGCACCGGCTGTCGAGGATCCTCGCGTTTGGCCGGGTTCCCTTCCTGCGGCGACGGCGACTCGACGGGCGTGTGGAAATTAATGTTCCGCGTTTCCATCCCTTCCAAATTGGTACCCGTCCCAAAGGCTTTGTCCGCCGAAAGGTTATCGATCTTCTGACCGAAGTTCTCCTCGATACGGTCCGCAGCGGGCAGGATTTCGTTCTGCTCGTTGGGGCCCGGAATCACGTCGCAGTCGACGATATAATCTGCGGCCCCATCCGTGGCCACGACCGGCGTGTAGTTCGGGGCGTAACCACCTTCCTTGTTGGGCATCACCGTGGAATCCGTGTCGGCCATGGGCATCTGGGCCGGCGTCTTGATCCCGTCCTTTTTCCTCGCCGCGTCGGCCTCGCGGAGCTTTTCCAGCACCTCTTGCAGCTTCTCCTGGCGTTTCTTGGCATCCGCCAACTCCGGCGGCAATGCTTGCGACTGCTCTTCGGCCCGCAAGGTTGCCTCACACTCATCGGCGGTCTCGGCTTCACTGAGCATTTGGGCAACCTGTGTTTCCAACTCCTTCAGCACCGCTTCGACCTTTTCGGCCGTCCAGGTATGGAACCGGCTGGCGTTGGCCTTCACACGCGTGCCGTCGAAAGCCACTTCCAGCAGGCGAATGTATCCCATTCCCATCGCCAACCGCCCAATCTGCTTGAACAACTCCTTCAACGCGTCCTTGAAACGCCTGCGGAATTTGCAGATCGTATCGTGGTCGATCACCCAGCCCTCGGCCAGCCACATGAAGTCGATATTGTGGCCACAGGCATACTCCAACTGCCGGCTGGAACGGATACGTCGCATCAGCCCGTAGAGGATAACCCCGGCCAGCACCCGAGGGTGGATGGGTGGTTGTCCCCGACGCCCATCGTACTCTTTCGTCCAGGCCGACCAGTCGAGGTCCCGCAGGATCTCGTCGAGCAAACGCACAGGATGAAATTCAGGGATGCAATCATCCAGCGTGGGGGAGAAAAGCGGCACTTGATGCCGATCCAGCGGTGGTTTCGCCCAATACTCCATGGCAAGTCCTCGCATGCGGTCGCGTTGTCTCCGTAACAACATCGTCATTATATGTACCCAATCAGAATCATGCAATATAACCCGATTAAATCGACAGCCCGCGAGCCGGATGGGGTCCTGGAGTTTTGTGGAACAACGAGTTATTTCTCCGCGCCGCCTCCCCCTCCGCCCAACACCGCATCCACGCTGTGCGCGATCGAGGCGGGCCCTTTCGGACCTTCCGAGAACCGCCGCCAGAATTCGACGACGCCCTTGGCCATCCGTTCGCGGCTGTAGCAACTGGCCGTGGTATGGGCAGCCTCCAGCAGGCCGCTCCGCCGCGGCCCGCCCTCGATGGCCAGGCGGACCGCCTGGGCCAGTCTCTCGGTACACCCGATGCAATCGTCCTCCTCGGCCCAAAATCCGTTCCGCTCGCTGGTGAATTGCCGGCCGCCCAGGCCCGTAAAGCCGGCCGGAATGCAGCCGGCGGCCATGGCCTCGAGGATCGACAGCGGACAGCTTTCGAACCGGCCGAGGCACAGGTACACGGCCGACTCTTTCAAGACGGCGGCCAGGTGGGCCTCGCTGATGCCGCGGATCTCGACCCAAGGGACCGAGCGGAACTCCGGGCACCTCGCGCGGAACAGGTCCTGGATGAACGCCGCCTCCCGCGGCCGCTTCTGCGGCGCAAAGGCGATTTGCATCTTCTTTTCCGCCGGAAAACCGAACCGCCGCAGGTCGATGCCAACGGGCACGCTATCCACCGGCATTGCAGGGAAACGCAGGCGGCAGTAGTCGGCGTCGTAGCGCCCCACGCAGAGGATCTGCCGGACGCCGAAATCGCCGTAATCGCGGCAACCGCCCAGCCCGCGGACGGCCATCGACCAGTTTTGGCAGAAGACGATTTTGCGATTGGGCCAGGGAGCGAACTGCGCAAGCAGGGCGTGATGGTTCTCGGGAAAGACCAGGACGTCTTCGCCTTGACGGATTTGGCTGAGATCGATCGGCGGAGCGGTCGTTTCGAACCATTCGGGCGGTTTGCCGTCGGCCGTGGCGACTGTTGCTTTCAGCCCGGCGGCCTGCAAGGCTTCCACGTGGGCAAAGGCCATCTTGATGCCGCCGCTGATTTCGCCGGCCGGCCAGGAAAGATAGACGATGCGGGCGAATGGATCGCTCATGGCTTGCGAAACCCGTGCGTGGGTCAATATCAGTGATTTCCCGTTTTCCGGTCCGTTTTCCGGCCTGGTTCTTCCGCGTACCAACGATCCCCGGCCTTTACGAGGGTCATGGCGGGGAGCGGGGGGAGACCGTTAACGTGGATCGCGCAGATCATACGTCGCGCGACTCGCATCGGAATCGAATTTCGGCACTTCGGCACACAGAATTCGCAGCAATTGAGCGAACGCCGGTGCCCGTTGCTCCACGTTCTTGAGCTTTTCTTCGATCCCCGGCTTGCGTTGCTTGATCGCATCGCGAACTTCCGGGGGGCCAAAATGTTCCATGAACTCCGCGTACTTTTTTCCCTCCAGACGTTGGATGTTTTCGGCCATCTCCTTGCGCTGCGCGCGAGCGCGTCTTTCTGCTGCGCGCTGAGCGAGGCCTCGTCAATCCGGGCTTCCTTCTCGACGCGTTTGAACGTATAGGCGACGTTTCCTTTTCCCGGCTCAAGGCTTGTAGGATAGGGGGTGTTCTTGTTGACCACCATCGGCGTGCAGAGGCGCAGTGTGCCGTTTTCGAGGCTGTAAATCGCGCGGCAAGAAAACCAAGGCTGTCTTGGATTTGTCAAGTCGCAATGCTTGGGATGGGACTGGGGGTCAAAGTGATATTCGTAGACGGCTGCTCCCCAAGCGTAACTGAGCTTCACTTCCTTGTCCGTAAACAGTGCGTGAATCTCCGCAGCAGGGGCTTTTTGTCCACCTTCGGAGTAGGCGACGCAAATCCAGTGCCCGCGAACTTGTACCTCGTCACGGGGCGCTTCTTCACCGGGCGGGGATGCTTTCTTTTCCCCCGAGCCAACGGATTGCGTTGGCTTTGGATCGAAAGTACAGCCCACGACCACCGAGAGCATGGCCGCCCAGGCCGCAGCTTTCGCGCAAAGGAAAGAATTGTTTTGCATGACAGTTCCTCTTATCGCCTCGCGTCTATGTTTCGCGCCGATCGCTGTTTACTGCTCGGTCATTTCGCTCACGCCACCATCAACTTGCCGACCGATGAGGGCGGGAAAAGGAATCGTTGCCTCAGGTGTCTGAAATCCTGCAATCCTCCAACGTCGCGCCGTACTCAATCAGGGACCGGGAGCAGTACGGGGAGCAGCGTCAGAGCTTAGAATCTGAATCAAAGGAGTTAACTTTTAAGGTCGCACCCGGCTCCCGTGCTAATTAGGTCGCGGTAGGGACGCCGGTTGCCCGGCGCCCCCCGCACGGATCCGTACGTGAGGAACTACCTCATACGGCTCTTACCTCGGGTAGTGACGATCAGGGGCGTAGCGTGTGTTCCGCGGTGCCTCTGCTCGTAAGCCCATCGATCCGATTCCACGCTTTTGCCGGCACTGTGTCCGGCGCGAGTAAGGTTTGATTGACCGTTTCCCTTGGTCGGTCCCCTTCCCTCCACGGACTCCGCCGCCGCCTTCAGGCCGGCTTTGTTCGCCCGCTTCGTTGGTACTATGAGACCGTCCGACTCCCTGAGAACGTTCATGTCCGGTTTGCGGCAAAGTGCCTTTCCGGACCGTCCCACGCCTTGCGGCGCGGGAGTTTCCAGGGTCTCTCGGTTCCCGCGCACAGAGTTTCGACGCATGCTCAGGGTCTTCGACTCCGCGGCGTCGCGCAGTGGCTCGCGAATACCGTCACTGCTCATGTTGCCTTCCCCTCACAGGTATGTGGTCGGCACGCCGAAAGACTGATTTCGGAGCTCAATGGCTGGCCTGCGTCTGCCCCTGTCAACGCTTCGCCCACGGTGTCACCACCGCCGGCGCATGACTCGGGGTCAGGATGGATCGCTGGTCCTTTCCTGTACGGCTCTTTCATCCGCAACTCCATGCCGGTTTTCTTTCCCGGCGCTTTCACCTGTCCCGTTTGCATTTCCCGAAACTTAATTTTTTAGGTGCGACCCCGCTTCGCGCTTTGCGCGCAGGCCTCGGTTCGCGCAATTCCCGGCATCACGCCAATTCACTGCTGTTCCTCTCGCACGTCAAAGTCAAGGACTCCCGACGCCTTATCTTTTCCCTTTTCCGTTTTATGAAGTGCGCGAGCTTCCAGCTTGTCGGCCAAGGCAAAATCCTCACACGCCGTGGCCTCGTCGCCACCCTTCCTGTAACAATTGCCCCAACGTTGATAGGCCTTCGCATAGCCTGGGTTCAGGCGGATGGCCTCGGTGAAGTCCATAATCGCCTTGCCGTACTCGCCGTTGGCATCCCAGTCGGCGCCCCGATTGAGATAGGCGGTGGGATGATTAGGATTGATCGCTATGGCTTGGCTGTGATCGGCGACGCGCCTTGTCATGCTCGCCCTTATGCCGCCATACGATACCTCGATTGTCGTACGCGTTGGCGTCATTGGGATTGAGCCGCAGGACCTGGTTGAAGTCAGCGACGCGCCTTGTCGTACTGACCTTTGGCAGCCCAGGCGACGCCCCGATTGTTGCAAGCAGGGGCATAGCTGGGATCGATGGCCAAGGCTCGGTTGTAATCGGCGATCGCCTCGTCGTATTTGCCCTGATTCTGGTAAGCAAGGCCACGGCTGTAGTGAACCGCGGCGAGATTCGGATCCAGGCGAATGGCCTCGGTTAAGTCCGCAATTGCCTTTTCGAGAAGGCCCACCTTTCCAAAAACGATCCCGCGGCGATAGTATGCGCCCAGATATTTCGGATCGAGGCCGATCGCCTCGGTGAAGTGCGCGATGGCCTTGGCAAAATCTCCGCGGCGGCTAGCCCTTTTGCCCTGCCCATACGTTTCCTCGATTTCGGTTTTCATGGTTACGTCGTCTCTTCGTTGTCCTTCCTGCTCCGCACGGATGGGCCGCAGCACCGAAGCCGCGCGGAGGTTCCGCTTGGGCGCGGGCCGGTATATCCTCTGCTGAATACGGATGTATACGAGACTCCGTCAGGTCCAGTCATTTGACGGCCCCCAAAAGTCCGGAGTATCCTCGGGGTTTGGAACATCGGGCAGATCCGGAGGTTGGCCGAGAATGTCAGGGGGGATCCATTGTGAGCCCGGTGTCAGCGTCGATCCAGATGGATCTACCTCGTCCTCGTCCCATGGCCTCAGGTTAAACTCCTCTTCAGGTAAAATTTCTTCGGGAAACTCACCGACGGGACCAAGTCCGGCGCGGCATCCAATCCTGCCGCCGTCACTGCGCAGGAGTACACGACGGGGGCCGCCGCAATGGCCGTTGCGCCTGCGCCGACATACTTGACGAACGTGGCTTCGCGATCGAGGCTTTGGTCCTTCGCGGCCTGCCGGCCATATATGTAGCGCCAGGGCTGGCCTCGCTTTGCTGAGTCACGAGTCGATAGTATGGGCTCTCCCAAAACCAGTTAGCGGACTCAAACGTGTACGACGTCCCCGTCCCGCCGAGCGGTCCGGGGGCACTGACGGTCAATGTCCCCGCTTGAGGGCCATACAAGTTCATGTTGACCAACGATGGATATCTCGCCGCGATCTGGTCGATTGCGGACTGCGGCACGTTGTTAAGGTTGCTTCCCAAAACGCCTTGCACGAACTCCCTCTGTTCCGCCAGATACTGGTCGTACTCGTTGTTTTCGCCGCCGAACTCTCCGCCACCGCCAGGGCCATCGTCTCCAGTAAAATCCCCCGCCCCCGGCTGATCGGCCGGCAAGGCATCACCCCCGGTCGGCAGCGCACCCGTATGTGCCGGTGCCTGCGAAGGCGCACAAGTAGGTGTCGGCCCCTGCGGCCCCGGCATCCCCCCCGACTGACCGCTTTCGCCCGACACAGGTCCGCCCGACATCCCGCTCGGATCGTTGAAACTGGTGGGGTCATTCCCGGCATAGCGATACAGATTCGGATCGCTCTGGGCCGGGTCTTGGCTCATGAAGCCGCCGGTGCTGGGATCGTACCAGCGGGCACGGTCGTAATAAAGGCCGGTCGCCGGGTCCTGCTGCATGCCGCCAAAGAGCCGCGTCGTGCCCTGAGTGGAAACCGTGTGCGGGTCGCTCCAGTCGCCGCCGGGGCTCGTCGGGCCATTGTACATCGTCACGTTGCCGTAGGCGTCATAGGAATACCGTTCCTGCACCACGCCCGAGGCGTTGGTCACGGCGGTCACGTTGTTGTCGGCGTCGGTCAGATAATAGTCCCGAACGGGCAACCCGGCCGTCCACGTCCCGCTGCTATAGGTCGAGGTCGTGGTGTCGCTCTCGATCGGCGAATCGACATACCGCGCCGACCAGACGTACTGCTGCGTCGTGCGAGTTTCGCCGTCGTTCAGAGTCGCCGGCGCCCGCTGGTCGCTCTCCAGCATCTGCTGCCCCGCATAGTAATAGTCGGTGATCGCCGCGGACGTTGGCGCCGCGTTGTTGTTGGTCCGGGTGATCATTCTTCCCAGGCCATCGTAGGAATACGACACGTCGATTCCCGTGCTGCTGTTGTCGCCGTCGGTGGCGTGGACCAGGCGGTTCCAGGCGTCGTACGTGCACTGCAGCCCGTCCGTCTCGTCGACCGGGCCAGGCGTGAAGGTCATGTTGCCGTTCGCGTCGTAGGTCGGCACCGCCCAGTCGGAGGTGTTTTGGCCCGAGGAGTTGTAGTAGCCGGTGATCTGGTTGGCGGAGTTGGTCTGGCGTGTCTGGCTGACCGTGGCGACGCCCGTGCCGGACTGGCCGAAGCTCGACCAGTTGCCCATCCCGTCCAGCGTCCAGTTCTGGGCCATCGTTCCGCTGCCGCTGGTGAGCGTCGGGTTGCCCCCGCTGAAGGTCAACCCCCCTTGAGCCATGGAGATCAACTGCCCGAGGTCGTCGTAACCATAAATCTGGTCGAGATCGGCCGCTGCGGCCGTGACGTTCTGGCGATAGGCCACGTTGCCCTGTGGGTTGTAGCCGTACTTGTACTCGTCGAGCTTGCCCGCGGAAGCGTTGCTGCCGTAGCCCGCCCAGACCTGATCGATAACCCGATTGTACTGGTCGAGACCCGTGTAGGAGTCACCAACGTCGCCAGTGTAGTCGAGGCCGATCTGCGGCTGGGTGTAGTCCTCGGTGACGATTGTGTCGGGGCCCAGGTAGGCGTAGCTGGCCAGTTCGTCGGCAGGCGTCACAGGGCCGTCGTAAATCGAATCGAGGCGGTTGATCTCGTTGCTCCCGCCGCCCGTCGTGCCGTAGGAGTACGTGAGTACGCGGCTCGATGTCGTCCCCGTCGTCGGGTATTGCAAGGTCGTGGGCCGATCGCCGGTGACGCTGGTGTTGATGCCGTTCACGTCGGCCGTAGACTCGTCGTAGCCGTTATGATTCTGGGTCGTCCCGTTCTGGTCGGTCATGGAGGTCATCTCGCCGATCTGGTCGTAATCGTAGTATACGATATCCGAGCCGGTGAAGCTATCGGTTTGGGTGCTGTAGAAGCTGCCGGGGTAGACCACCGCCCGCACGGAATCGGTCGGCATGTATTCGTAGGGGTTGTCGTTGGGCAAGGCTCCGTAGACGTAGGAAGTCACTTCGGCCACGGCGTTGGGCACGACCGAACCGGTGACGGTGGATCCGGCGGGAGCCGTTTCGATCTCCCCATGAACGGCTCCTCAACCGCCGAAAAGTCGGCGCACTCCGTTCCCGTGGGTTGCGCTCTTGACCTTTGATCCTGGCTGTATTTTAGCTGTCTGGCGGGCTCTTAACCACACCCGCCTGAAATAAAGTCCCTCAGACTCCTCGTGCGCCTCTGAACCTCAATATAAAATATGTCCGATTCTTGGTCCATTTGAGTTAGCGGCAAAAGCCTAACGCTGCTCTTGACGGTAAGGCCAGGGCACCTGAGCTGCTGCATATTATCGAGCTTGCCCAAATTTGGTGGCTGTCACCTTTTCATCCCCCTCCTGAACGCCGACCGGCTGGGCATGGAGACCTGCACGGTGAAGCCCTGGCCGCATCAGAATCGGGTGGCTGACACGATCGTCCAGCGGTTTCCCGAGCGGTTCATGCTCTGCGACGAGGTGGGCCTGGGGAAGACGATCGAGTGTGGCATGGCCCTCCGGCAGCTCGACGTGTCGGGTGTGGTCAAGCGGGTCCTGATCCTCGTGCCCAAGAGCGTCCTGGTGCAGTGGCAGGAGGAGCTATACGAGAAGTTCGCCCTGAACATCCCCCGCTACGATGGCAGCACGTTCTATGATGTTTTCAACCGCGAGGTGCCTTGGGCAGACGACGGCAACCCCTGGGAAGCCCATCCCATTTTCCTAGCCTCCAGCCAACTGGCGAAGCGGCGGGACAGGCAAGCCGAACTGCTGGAAGCCCAAGCCTGGGACCTGGTGGTGGTGGACGAGGCACACCACGCCCGCCGCAAGGACTTCCTGAATAAGGACCAGTTCCGCCCCAACCGCTTGCTGGAGCTGCTGGGTGGCACGCAGGGACGGCCTGGCCTTGCCGGCAAGACCCGTGGCATGCTGCTGCTGACCGCCACGCCGATGCAGTTGGACCCCGTGGAGGTCTTCGACCTCTTGAAGCTCCTGGGCATGGGGGGCCGTTGGGGCGTCGAGGGCAACTTCCTGCGGTACTTCGAGGAGTTGCGACAGCCCTTCGAGAACATCGACTGGTCCTTCATCCTGGGGATGCTCGACGACTTCTTCGCCACCGGCGGCCAATGGGACGATGCTTTCTGCCGCGTGGCCGAGGGGCGCGTGGGACCCGTGGCCTGGGACCAGATCCGCCGGCTGCCCCGATCGCCCAACGCCGAGAGCGTCATCCGGCAGCTCGACGGCAGGGCACAGGTCGTGCTCTGCCAGCTCGCCCGCCAGCACACGCCGCTCCGCCGCCACGTCTTCCGCAACACGCGACCGCTGCTGCGGAAATACCGCGAGCTAGGGTTGCTCAAGGAGAACATCCCCAGCCGTAAGCCGCGACCCGAATGGATCGAAATGACGGACGAGGAGTGGAAGCTGTACCAGCGGATCGAGGACTACATCCGCAACCACTACCAGAAGTACGAGGCCGAGCGCAAGGGTCTGGGCTTCATTATGACGGTCTACCGTCGCCGCCTGACCAGCAGCTTCTACGCGATCCAACAGAGCCTTCAACGCCGGCTGGACTATCTCAAGGGGGCGGCCCGGAGCTGGCTCGACGACGACGACCTGGACCAGGAAGACCTGGAAGCCGACATTACCGAGACGCTCTTTGACGACGGGGAGGAGTTGTCCGAGGGAGATGTGCCGTCGTTGTTCCTGGGCGAGGTCCAGTTCGTCACCGACTTCCTGGCCGATCTACGGGGTCTGGGAACTGACAGCAAGTTCGAGCAGGTTGCCCGCGACCTGGCCGAACTGCTCAAGCGACGGGACTCGGTTATCATCTTCACGCAGTACACCGACACGATGGACTACCTCCGCGGCAAGCTGCGGCACGTCTACGGTGCCCAGGTGGCTTGCTACAGCGGTCGGGGCGGCGAACTGTGGGACGGCAAGACCTGGGTCGGCACCAGCAAGGAGAACATCAAGACGGCCTTCCGCGAGCAGCAGGACATCAAGATCCTGCTCTGCACCGAGTCGGCCTCCGAGGGTCTCAACCTCCAGACCTGCGGCGTGCTTATCAACTTCGACTTGCCCTGGAACCCCATGCGGGTGGAGCAGCGGATCGGGCGTATCGACCGCATCGGGCAGGTCTACCCCGATGTCTGGGTTCGCAACTACTTCTACCAAGACACGGTGGAGGCCGACGTCTACCAGCGGTTGGACGACCGCATCACGTCGTTCGAGAGCGTGGTGGGCGAGTTGCAGCCGATACTGAGCCAAGTGGCCCGGGTGATCGAGGCGGCAGCCATGGCCAACGACAAGAAACGCGGCGAACTGATTGTCAAGGAGGTCGAGGAGATCAACCGCCGTGTCCGCTCGGCGGAGATTTCGGCGTTGAACCTCGACAAGTTTGTGGACGACACGGTGGAGGCCGTCGCCGAGGAACCGTCGCCGGTGACGTTGCCGGAGTTGGAGCGCGCCATCGTGCAGTCGGCGGCCATGCACAGCCGCTTTGAGCCGCACCCGCAGATCGCCGGGGCGCACTTCCTGGACTGGCATGGGGCCTACGAGGCCGTGACCTTCAACCCAGAGCTGTTCGACCAGCACCCCAACACCCTGCGGCTGATGACCTACGGCAGCGGGCTGCTGGAGGAGGTTCTCCAGTCTGTGGACCCGCCGGTGGACAGCACGGCTGGCGGGCAGGTCGTCCGGTTAGGCCAGGCGTCCCCGTGGCCCCTGGTGGGCTTCTACGGCACCGTGGACAGCCAGTCCGTGCGGACCCTGGGCGAGCTGCGAGCCGTCTTGGACAAGGCCCAGTCAGTCCCCTTGGTCGATGACCAGCGTCAGTGCCTCATCGCCCAGTTCAACGCCGCGGCCAGCAAGCTGATGGTCCGCGAGACGAACGCCGCCGACTCCCGCCGCAAGGCGTTCATCTCCTCGCTCACCGAGGAGATCCGGCAGCTCCTGACCCAGGCCGCCTATATCGAGCTGGCCCAGGCCGCCAACCGTGAACTGTTCGACGAGGAGGACATGCCCCTGGACTTCTCGGACATGGCCTACGAGCGGCTGAAGCGGCACAAGTTCCCCTTCGCCGGTGCCATCAAGCAGATCGGTGGCGGCCTGCCGCGGCCCCGACCCGAGGACAAGTTCTATTTGCAAGTGAACGCCTTGCGGCGGGACGTGCTCACCCGCCGCTTCGAGGCCATCCGCAGCAAGCTCTGGCGACCGCCTGCACCAACTCATGGGGGCCAAGCACGTAGGCGAACCAAGTGGCCCCGCCAGTGCCCTTGCTACAGCGGCACCGAAGTTATCGTGTTACAGCCCAGCCGGTACGAGTGGTGGGGACCGCTGATTTTGGTCTCCAAGAGACGAGGGTGTATTCGGGCGGTGATCCCCAGTGGGCCTGGAGGTGACGCTGATGAAGAAGCCCAAGCACTACGAATGCCACCCCATCTGCCTTTTGTTCCCGCAGATGGCTGACGACGCACTGCGGGAACTCGCCGAGGACATCCGCATCAAGGGGCTGCTCCACCCCATTGTCCTCTACGAGGGCAAGATCCTCGACGGGCGGAACCGCTACCTCGCCTGCCCGATGGCGGGAGTCGAGCCACGGTTCGTAGAGTGGGATGGTAAGGGATCGCCGCTGGAGTGGGTCATCTCGGAGAACATGGTCCGCAGGCACTTGACCTCCTCCCAAAGAGCTGTCCTCGCCCTGGAACTGCTGCCCTTGTTGGAGAAGGAAGCCCACGAGCGGAAGCGGCTTTCGCCGGGGAGGGGAAAAAACACCCGAAAAAACTTTCGGATGTTTTCTGAGAACGGGAACGGGGAAGCCCGGCAGATCGCCGCCCGGATGACCAACACCAACTCCGCCTACGTCCAGGGAGCCAAGTTGATCCGGGAGCAGGCACCTGAGCTGGTCGAGAAGGTTCGCGCGGGCGTGCTGAGGATTCCCGATGCCGTGCGGCTTGCCAGGCTGCCCGAGGCCGAACGGAGGGGCGTGCTGAGGCATTGTGACGGGCAGCCCATGACTGCGCATGAACTGCGGGACATCACCCGCCAGGCGAGGACCGAGACACGACAGCGGGCAGCACGGGCGTTCGCCAGGAGCAGCAGGTCGTCCTCGAACCAAGACATCCTCGTGGGGGACATGGGGGTGCTCTACGACCGTCTCCAGGACGGCTCCGTGGACTTGTTCCTCACCGACCCGCCCTACGCCCGCATCGACCTCTATGAGCGTCTTGCCGAGGTTGCCGCCGCCAAGCTCAAGCCGGGCGGCTTGTGCCTCGCCTACGCCGGGCAGATCCGCCTGCCGGAGGTGCTGGAGGCGATGGGGCGGCATTTGGCGTACTGGTGGACGTTCGCCATCCAGTTCGGCGGTCAGCACTACGCCGTCCACCCCCGCCGCGTCCAGAACAAGTGGAAACCCATCCTGGCCTTCGGCAGGCCGCCGGTCGGGAAGGCACCGGAGTGGCTCGCCGACATGCTCCAGGGCGGCGGGCGGGACAAGCGGCATCACGACTGGGGACAGGACGAGTCCGAGGCGCAGTACCTGGTACGCCACCTCACCGAACCGGGGCAGCTCGTAGTAGACCCGTTCTGCGGCGGCGGTCAGATCCCAGCGGCGTGCAAGGCTCTGGGAAGGAGGTGGCTGGCGACGGAGGAGGACAGGGTGACGGCACTGGTGGCGCGGAAGAGGGTGGGGGAGATGCAGGCAACCAATTTGGGAAACCTGCGATCGACCTCATCAGGGTGACTTCGACTCCACCACTTGTGCTTTCGGTAGTCGCTGCCGTTTCCTGGGTTGTGCCTCAGCCAAGTTGATTCTCACGGACAGTTCCTCCAAGAACTTTCGCACGACTGCGATGTCATTCTCGGAAATGTTCGCTTCGTCCGGACCAAGGGGCGGCTCATCCATCATTGTCGTTACGTCGATCTTTTGGGAAATCCAGTCGCGCACTGCCTGCCCGTCTGTTGGTGGGCTTTCGGCAAGCACATCCAGACACACCGTTCGCAAGGCGATGTTGACAGCCTTCGCCATTACCTGCCCTTGGGTGTCCGTGAGGCTTTTCCCTTGAAAGTCGCGAAGGAAATCGACCACAGCTAACGCTGCCGCTCGATGGTGCATGAGGATGAGATGCTGCCAGGAAACCGCAAAACGCGAAATGTCCAATGCAACCTCGCTCCGTGCATACGAGCTCCCGTTCCGCGTGAGCTCACACGCCCACCAAAGCCTCATCAAGGCATTCTTGCTGTCCTCCCCAAAAAAACGGTCGAGAGGAACAGGGTCGTCGGCTTTCTCTTGTGCCCACCGCCATCGGACGTAGTCCGGAAACTCAATCACTGTGAGATACTCCCATATCCGTTTGTCGGCGGCTTCCCTGCGAGTGAGCCGTAGCGTCGCGTGAACCCGTGGCCCAAGCCATGTATCGGATTTCGAGGGCTCGGACTCGAACCGTTCCATTGCGGCAGCAACGACCGTGTGGAGGGCGTCGAGGTCAATCTTCCTGCCGATGTCGAGTTCGGTGACGAAATCGTTCGCGTCAATAGACGCCTCCTTATCCTTACGGAAGTCCTCCGTCACCAGCACCCGCGCTCCCGGATTTAGTCCTTTCAAGATGTTCATATTATTCCTCCGCGTGGTAGTTCTGGACGAACCGTCGCAGCGATTCGTTCGCCTTTACGATGTCTCCCACGACCGCCTCGGCCGCGCAAAGAACTCGCCTGCCCCTGACTGGTCGCTCCACTCCCCCGATGCCATCGACAGAAGCTCCCGATCCGATTTTCCGGCGCGACCTCGGGGAGCACTAGCTTTAGGATCTCGGCCTGCCACGGCTTTTCTGGCCAGTCTGGTTCGCTCGTGCCATCGTCAATCGAGTCAGTGCGGACCGCGGTGATAGCGTCGGAGATCAACGCCAACCATACGGCTCGGGCGATCCCCGTCCGTTGGAAGTCGTGAAGACCCCTTTCCGCACCACGCCGATCCCTGCGATCCTTGAGTATCGCCTCCAGCCCCTCGAAGCCCGAGTTCAGCCACAGCTCCGGCACACCGCCAGTGAAAGCCAGGACATGTGTCGATTTCGGGAAATCGCGAGCTGGAAGCGGTGCGTCTGGGAGCTTGAAGTTTAGCCATCGCACGCGAAGCGTGCCTTTCAGCCGTAGGCTCTCGGGCTCGTCCGCGTAGACAGTCCATGCCGGTGCGGTGGCGACTGGACGGTGCGGCGTGCCGCCGACCGTCGCGGTCAGAGTGGTTACCAAGGTAACCCGGTCGCGCATGTTGTCCCGGTCAATTTCCAGGGTTCCCGACCACCGACCGACTTCGACGCTGGATCGGGACAGATGCAATGGCTGGCGGGTGTTCGTCGGCAGGCAGTTCGCGACAACCACCGCAGACACCGTGCCATATTCAGCCTCGAAGGATCGGACTCGTTCCTGATCGCACGTGAGTTCAAGGTCGAGTTCCGCCCGGTGCCACGATGTCGCGTCGTCGTATAGCGAGATTGTTGAGTTCTCCTTGTTCATCAAGTGGGAGCGGAGCGCACCATCGAGCCGGATGGCGGCTACGGTCACGGTCGGCTCGGTGTCGTACAGAGTGGCGTAAGGGAATAGAACTGTGCTCACGATACGGTCTCCTTCACATCAACGACCTTCTTTATGTCCACCACGACGCACAGAGTCCGAGGCTGGGATGGGGTGCGATTTCAGGTCGGTCACCCCTGCAAACCGGACTTCGCGCGTTTCTGGCGGGATGAGCAGCTTCGTTCCACGCACCTCACACCCCTTTTCGGCCTTGAGCGACTCCCACGAAACTGGATAACCCGTGCCGGTCTGGCCAGGAAATACACCGCTGGGGTAAGCCGTTGCCAAGTCTTACGGGCTTTCAGCCGAATGCGTGCTGTTACGGACCAGCGGCCCTTGGCATCCACCTCGCCCCGCTGCTCCACGACACGCGGCTGCTCCGGTCGGGCAGTCGGTTCGGACCCGATCTGGAAAAGTTCCTTGAGAGAGTTCGGGCCGTCGCCTGTGTCCTTGGGCGGGGGCTTAACGAGCTCCCGGATTGCCTCGGCAGCAGCCTTCAAGAAGGCATCAAGTCGAGCCTTGCAACCACGGGCATACACGGTCTTCAAGTCCGGGGTGGCTGTCCACTGGTTGTGCGAAGGGGGCTCCGCAGTGAGAAGGAAGAGCTCTGCTGCCGTGTCGGTGTGCGGGTTCGCTCGTGACACACCGGGGGCACCGAATTCTGGTGCCCGCCCGCACAGTAACAGGGCGTGGAAAGATCTAGCCCCGAGGCACACCCCGGCGAGCGACTTCGACTGCACCACCATTCCGTGCCCACGAAACATGGCCAAGTGGTTCGCCTTCTCGGATCCACTTACTGTATCGTCCTCATCAGCCGGAGTGACCAGAAGCACTGCCTTGTGTTCCTGCTCGGCGTGCTTCGGATCAGCAGTGCGCTTCGGCACAGTCAGGGTCACCTCACGAGTTGCGACCTCATCGTTCTTCTCTCCGAGTTGCTCAACAGTGACGTCCTCCCGGTATGCCTTGAGCATTCGCACAGCAGCTGGAACATACGTTTCAGGATTCACCACCTGAGAGAACGCGGGCTTGCGGTCTCGATACTGTGATCCCGTGTCATACAGTTCAACCCGGACCCCGAGCTTATCTGCCACCAAGGCTGGAAAAAAGTTCTCGGCAGCCGCCCGGACCAGCTCCTGGGCCAGCTCAACCGGCTTGCGATCGGAGTCCGCACTTGCGTCATGGAACCCGATCACGCAGGTCGTTGTCCCCGTGCCTTCGCAACCGAGATATAGTTCTTCCGCCAGCGTGCGGTTCTCCCAATGTGAAATGGCAGTCCCGTTGTGCCCAACCTGCCCGAACCAACCGGGACCAGCGAACGACTCGTCCCCCGTCTTGTGCCACGCCAACTCACAACGGCCAAATAGTCGGTATGCGGTTTTGCCGTCCTCCGGCTTCGACAAGTGCGAACAAAACAATACGGTTGACAGGCGCGACGCCCGCCATAGCACCGCCTTGCCCAGACCGAAAGCTCCGCCAGCTCCGCCGCCCGTGCCGTCCTTGTTTGAGTCAAGATTGTTCCTGCAAAGTGCGGTGAACTTCCCGCTACCTTGCTCCGGCCCAGTTAGTCCGGTCGTCCCGGTGTCCTCGATGACGAGCAGTACAAGTTCATCCTTTGCGCGGAGTTGCTCAAGCCCATCTCGGAGCAAAGTGTTGAACCTCTGCGTGCCGACCGTCGAGGCATCCAAGTGAGAACACAGCTCGTCCCATTTAATTGCCTTGCGGAACGCATTGAGGTCAACCCCGTTCAGCGTGATGATGCGAAAAATGACCTCCACTTTTTTTTCAGCCGACAAAGCCGCATCCTTGGCGTTCTGCAACACCTCTCGGACAAGGACATCGAGCCCCGGATCGAACGACCACACGTTCGCGTTTCCATAGTCCCGCCCACCGTCCTCGGGTGCTCGCCGGAAACCCCAGCCGGTATTTGTCAAATTCTGCACCTGCTCGGCTTTGGGGTCAGCTATCGTAATGGGTTCCATATCGTCGTTCTCCTTGGCAACGGCTCCAGGTCGAACCCCCATTGTAGCTTCGTTGGATCGTGACAACAAGCGACCCCATCCCCTCCGTTGGCAGGGGCAAGACGGGCGGTTTGTGCCGCCGTCCGCGCGGCATCTCCATGCCGACCAGCCTGCCAGAACACCCCGTCCAACCTCCCTGTCGGGGGAGACTGCCGCCCAGGGCATTTCGAGGCTGGTCGTCGCCACTTGGAGGGTTTCCCCAGGTCGCGCGCACGAGACCTGCGGAGCCAGGGCGGGGGATCGCCGCCAAGAGCCGTCCAGCGGTGGCGTGGCGTGACCACGGACGACGCTTGACGATGCCCCTAGACCCAATTCCAGAGAAAAAAGCGGAACGCTTGCAGCAGCACGGTCAGGAACCGGCGGCGAAGTTTCTCGACCCCCTACCCGCCGCCTGGGTCGTCTAGGACCGCTCGTGGCGACACGACAAGCGGGGCGGCGTTCTAGCCGTCCTGCCATTCGGGGCTCGTCCTACGCTGGGGGGAATTCCGGGGACACATGACTTAATTCGCTGTTTTCTTTGGGTTTTGGACCGCGCTTCTGCGGCTTCAGGACGCGGCCCACCATGTCCTCCAAGCGCGCGAGGAATGCCTCGTCCCCGAGCGGCCGACCGGTGCGCGCGTGACGGCGGATGTCCCTCAGTTCGTCTTCCCCGAAGCGGGGGTCAGACCGGAACTATACACTTAGCAACGCAAAGTATATAGTTCCGGTCCGACCCCGACGCAACCGCTTAGCAACGCAAAGTATATAGTTCCGGTCCGACCCCGACGCAACCGGTCGGCGGCGGCAGCCCACCGCTGGAGGATCTTCCAGGTGTCGTCCGTGGAGCCGTCGTCGACGGCCACGACCTCCCAGTCGGCGAATTCCTGGGCGACGACGGAGCGCACCGCGCGATCCAGCGTGAACCCCCCGTTGTGGACCGGCATGATGACGGAGATCAAGGGCTGCATTTTACGCCTCAGACGAGCTTGCGATATTGTAGACGATGCGTTGGGCCATTGGGAAGCGCGCCTTTTGCCGCAAGAAAGGTCGGACTAGAGAGCATTATAATCATAAACTATGTGGAGCAATGAAGCGGGCCGGGGGCGGGAACTGCCCATTAGGCGCCGTTGCTGACGGCGAGGCCACCCTTGCGTCCTTCCGCGCAGCATGGGCCGTGTTTTAATGCCCATCGCGCCGAAGCGCATTTCCAACCTTCGCGAAGTTCTTTGGGCGGCGAGAGATCGGTGAATTCCTCGGGAAAAGTGGGCCTGGCCGGCTGCGGGCGATCGGATTGTCCGGAAATCCGCAATGCGAACCGTACAAAATCGCCGGCTGAAACGTACTTATAGGGCGAAGGATGAAGGAGGAAGGATGAGGGATGAAGGGGATGGGGAGATGGGGAGACGCGGGGAGCAATCCGCCCTCACCCCCGGCCTGGCCTGCTAAAAACTTCCAAGATTTGGATGGAATTTAATGGAATTCATTGTGCGGTTTTTGTGCCGTGTGCAATTTCCACGGCGCGGCGCGCGAACAAGAAAAGCGACTTCGAAAAATCCTCTGCGCCTAACCGTGCTCACTTTCGTAGATATAGATAGTGGGAGAGATATTGCCGCCACCAAGAACTTCTCCATGAGGAAAAAAAACGAGAAGTAGGGTGCATGGAGAGGGCACGATTACGTGTCCCGTACCAGAAACGGTTGCGGATGCCGCGGGTACGAGAGCCGGGCCGTGTCCGGAAACGCAAGTATTTACGAGCAAAGCACTTGCGCAACTTGTTGCCGGACACTGTCCGGGAACGTTCCCGGACAAAGGACCGCAAAAACGCCGGGACCGTTGTCGTAAGTTGTTTACACAACATGACTTGCGATCGCATCGCAGTAAAGCTTCGTCCAACCCGTCCATGGGGGTGTGTTAAAGAAATTGATCTGGTGTGGTTTGATCGGTTTGGGTAAAGCGTGGCCTCATGAGTGCCGCGTTGTTAGAACAGCCGACCGAGACGCTAGGGACGGTGGTCTCCTGTGAGAATTGTCCCGCTGTTCAGCGTCTCGAGCGGGCGTTGGAGAAGCTGACGTTAGAGTTCCGTTGCGAAGTGGGCTATTGGAAAAGCCGGCATGCTGATGCCGTGAAGCGCATCGAGCAGTTGAAGGAGGAACTTGACCAATCCCGGGGCGAGACGCGAGCCCTTCAAGACAAGCTTTTTGGTCGCAAGTCGGAGAAGTCTGCCCGCAGCGACCGTTCCAACGATTTATTCGATCCCGAAGAAGTCTCGGCTGCCGGGAAGAAGCGCGGTGCGCAGCCTGGCCATGCTGGACACGGGCGGCACGATTATTCCCATCTGCCGGTCCAGGAAGAATTCGTCTCATTGCCGGAAGAAGCGCTGGCCTGTCCGCATTGCGGAAAGCTAGCCGCGATGATATCTGACACCGAGGATTCGGAAGTGACGGAGATCGATGTGCGGCCACATCGGCGGCGGATTCGACGGCGACGGTATCGGACGACATGCAATTGCGATTTCACACGGCGGACGCTGACGGCTCCGCCGCCACCCAAGCTGATCCCCAAAGGCAACTACGGCATCTCGATTTGGGTGCATGTCTTGTTAGACAAGTACTCATCGTATCGGCCCACGGAGCGGTTATTGGGGCAACTCGAACAGTACGATCTGGACTTGCCGGCGGGCACGGTGAACGACGGGCTCAAGCGGATCGAGCCCATATTGACGCCAATCTACAATGCCCTCTGCGAACGGAATCGGCAGGGCAGCTTCCATCAGGCCGACGAGACCCGTTGGCGGGTTTTCGTGATTTTTGACGGGAAAAAAGGCTACGGTTGGTGGTTGTGGATGGTTCTTGGCGAGGACACCGTGATCTATCTGCTCGATCGCAGCCGGGGGCACGAGGTGCCGGAAGCACATTTTGGTCCGGCAGCTTCGGGGACATTGGAAGTCGATCGGTACTCGGGCTACAAAGCCATGGCGCTGGTGAAGTCGGGGTTGATCGTGTTGGCGTTCTGTTGGGCGCATGTACGGCGGGACTTCGTGGGAGTAGGCAAAGGCTGGCCGGAGTTGACGCCTTGGGCGATTGCCTGGCTGCGCCGTATTCGGCATCTCTACCAAGTCAATCGAGAACGTCTCCAGCACCCTCATGACTCAGCTAAGTTTCAAGAGCAACAGGCGTTGTTAGGTGGGGCGATGGAGGCGATGCACTCCGAGGCGGTGAAAGAACTCGCCGATCCCAAACTCCGCCAACCGTGCCGTAAAGTTCTGGATAGCCTCGAAGATCACTGGATGGGGCTGACTCGGTTCGTCGAAGATCCAAGAATTCCGATGGACAACAACGCGTCGGAACGAGAAGTACGCGGCCCGGCCGTGGCACGGAAGAACTTCTACGGTTCCGGCTCCTTGTGGAGCGGCCGTTTGGCAGCGATGATGTTTTCGCTTTTCGCAACGCTGGTCCGCTGGAAAATCAATCCGCGACGGTGGCTGACGTGGTACTTTGAAAATTGTGCAGCCGCCGGTGGAAAGGCACCCGAAGACATTCAATCGTTCCTGCCCTGGAATCTCTCCGACGAGCGTCGGTCGGCTTTGGGCGTTCCAGCAACCACTCCTTCGCCCGACGACACCTCCTGATGCGCCTTGTCGGTCCTGCGGACTTGTCGCAGATTCCAGACTCCTTCTCCTTTGCCTCCCCCTTATCGGAGCGGATTCGTCCCTGGGCGAATCCCTGCGCCGACGGGTTGGACGAAGCTTTACGCATCGCAGACGCGTTTCCAGGCTGTCCGTCCGCCAGCGTTGCCGGACAAACCCATGCACAGGAGGGGTTTTCGCGGACTTTCAGCGGCAAGAGGCGCTGCGTCCGCACGATCACCCGGCATGAATGCCGGGCCTATTAGCGGCTAAAGCCGGAAATGGGCGTAAACGCCCATCAGTCACATCTCTCCCGAACGAAAACGGGATACAAAACCAAGACACCGCAGTTTGACTTTTTAGCAGTCCACCCCCGGCCCCTCTCCCGAGTATAGGCGAGGGGAGACGCGGAGACGAGAAATGACTTGGATTTTGGACCACACCGTGCTGGACCACACGAGAGAGATCGACCCTGCTGAATCGCATGATGGAAAAGCACTTGCGACGATTCTACCGGACCGGGAGAGACAGCGGGAACTATTTTAGTCCAGTGTCGGTAATAGATTTGGATAATTATGACATCCGTTTTCATCGTAGGGGTGTTTTAACCGCAATGTTTACCGTTGGACCGCTCAATCATAAGGGGGGTAGAGAGCATCGCGTTTCTCGGCCGGAAACGATGATTGCTGAAAAATAATTTTCGCGGCAGGGCGCAAACGGACCGGCACGTTGTGGACCAGGAAAATCGCATACTTTTGTCCGGCGATCGTCTTTTCTCTGTCCAAACGAGGTATTGCGATCCTCGTTGCTCAGAAAAATGTCCGCGAAGTACGAAAACCACGAACGACCCGGAGTACCGGGTGCCCCGGAAATACACGAAAAGGAAAGGAGAGAGGGAAGGATGAAGGGGGAGGGGGAGAAGCGGAGATGGGGAGATGGGGAGCAGTCGTCAAGGCTGGAAACTGCCCTCACCCCCGGCCCCTCTCCCGAAACGGGCGAGGGGAGAGATCGCCCTCTCCCGCGACCACGACCATGAGTGCACGGTGCCCGACATGGTGCCCGGCGAGGGGAGCAATCGCTGTAGCGAAACGCCGAAAACACTGAACAACGTTCGACTTTCCGCCAATGTTTTTCGCCGGCACAAAGTGCGCGAATTCCTCGGGGAATGCAGGCCCGGCCGAGCCGCGTGCGAGCGGAGTTTCCAGAACTCCGCAATGCTGAACTGTACAAAAGGACCGGCTCAAACGTATTATTATGTGTGGATAGTTACGACGAATAACGTCTGGATACGATAACTTGTTCTTTGGCAATTCGTTTCTGCGACGCGGCAGGCAAACCGCGTCGCGCGGTCCGGGGCAGGAAACGCCGCCTGCTCCGGCCAAGGCATCGGCCTGGACACGCGGCTCACGCAATGTTCGGGCACGGACAGAAAAATTAAAGGCAGGGGGAAGAGGGAACACTAATGAACGCTAATCATCACTAATAGAACGAAGATTAGTGTCAATTAGCGAACATTAGTGTTCCAAAAATTCTCTTCCAAGGGCCCGCAGGCTCAATTCCATGCTACTTGGGGACCGAGTAGAAAAAAACGGAATTTCTTGACTGAGCGTCTTCGGCCTTTTCGGAAGAAGGCGAGCGAAATTGCCTAACTTACCAGGAAGGAGCCGAACGTGGCCAAAACGTGGTCAAGAGTAGTCAAAAGTAGTGAAAAGTAGTCAAACGTGGCCAAAACGTGGTCGAAATGGCACGAACTGGCCACGCCCTGGTGTCCATAGTGGCAGCACCCCGAAGAGTGTCAAGCCCTCGTTTTCCCGCAGTTTTCGCGGTGTCGACAACCTCGTGTGGTGAAGTGACATTCCTTCAGTTGTGGTATAAAATGGCCGCTAAACCAGAAAAAAAGGTTGTTTTGGGCCACTTTGGCCAAAATCCCCCAACCGCACCACGTTTGGGTGGTTGGCCTGTTGACGTTGCCGTTGCGGAAAAATTGGCATCATAAAGTTTTCAGAACTTAGTTCTTGCATGGTAAGCAGATCGCAAGGCGACCGCGGACCTATTTTCGACTGGTGTTGCGATAACGGATTCAACTCCACTTCTGGCGATACTGGGTGCGGAGATACTGATCCGCCTCGGGACAGTTGGTTGCGTGCAGGGCCGCCGGGTCCCAGAGGAGCTTCTTGCCCACGCGGTAAGCCACATTGCCCAGGAGGGCCGTTTCGGCGAGCGTGCCGGAGTAGTCGAAGTTGCAGGTGGTCGGGCCGCCGGTCTTGCAGGCCTGGATCCACTCGGCGTGATGGCCGATGGAATCGGGGATGGTCTTCGCCGGCGGCTGGAAACCGGCGAACTGCGATTCCGGCAACAACTTGTGCTGACCATAGTCGCTGATCAGCATTCCGCTGCGGCCCACGAACAACACGGCGGCCCCCCAGGCGGGGACCTTCCGCTCGGCCAGCAGCGCAGGCCGCTTGCCGCCGTCGTACCAGGTCATTTTCACGGGCGGCAACTTGTCCCGCGCGGGGAACTCGTAGCGGACGATCAATCCCGGCGAGGTGTTCTCCACCTGCACCGGCGGCCCCTCGGCTTCGATCGTCGTCGGATGCCGCAGCTTCAGGGCCCAGTACGGCAGGTCCATGTAATGGCAACCGAAGTCGCCCAGGCCGCCGGAGCCGAAGTCCCACCACGAGCGCCACGCACCGGGCAAATAGCAGGGATGATAGGGACGGTCGGGCGCCGGACCGAGCCAGAGGTCCCAGTCCAACTCCTTGGGAACGGGGGGCGTTTCCTTGGGCCGGCCGTTGCCTCCATAGCTCACCGGATGCCAGACGTGGACCTCGCCGACCGGCCCGATGACGCCCGACTGCACCAACTCCACGACCCGCCGGTAGTTGGCTTCGGCGTGAATCTGGGTGCCCATCTGGGTCGCCAGCTTGTTCTTGTTGGCCAGCTCGATCATCGTGCGGACTTCGTGGACCGAATGGGCCAAGGGTTTCTCGCAGTAACAGTGTTTGCCCATTTTCATGGCCATCATGGCGGGCGGAGCATGGGTGTGATCGGGCGTGCCCACGACCACCGCGTCGATCTGGCGGTCCATCTCCTCGAGCATCTTGCGGAAGTCGCGGTAACGTTTCGCCTTGGGGAACCGCATGTAGCTCCCCGCCGCGCGGCGGTCGTCCACGTCGCAGACGGCGACAATGTTCTCGCTGGCGCAGTTGCCGATGTCCCAGCCGCCTTGGCCGCCCACGCCGATCCCGGCGATGTTCAGCCTCTCGTTGGGCGACCTCGGCGCGCCCAGGGCCGCCGTATTGGCAGCCGTCCAGATGCCGATTCCGGCCCAGGTGGCGTTCCTCAACATTTCACGTCGGGTGAGTCGCTTGGACATGGTTGGTTCTCCTGGCAAAAGAACGTAGTTTCATGTTCGCCCGGGCGGGAAGAACAAGGACACCGCAAGGCAAATAGACCTCGCAAGGCCAACATACTCCGCCGAACCGTGGCTGTCCAGCATTATTCAGGCATGATAATTCAGGCGCAGACCGAGCCCTCGCCGGGGTCCTTCTTGCCCGGATTGTTTGAGATTCCTGGCAACGGTGATTACAATGTCTCTACAAGAAGCCGGTCGATTAGCGGACCGGTCGGAAACAAACCCTGATTTTCTGGAGGCCCGTCGCATGAAAAAACGATTGCAATTGATGGTGGTGGTGTTCATATTCCTGGCTCCCGCCCGCGGCGTTGCCGTAGCCGGCGACGTGGGCACGAGCAAGAGTTATCACGGACCGACCGGTCTTCAACTCTACAGCCTCCGCGACATGCAGAAGGCGCAAGGCGTGGAGGCCACGCTCGACAAGACCGTCGCGCTGGGCTTCAAGTATGTCGAAGTGGCGGCTTTGGGGAAGTTCTCGCCGGCAGAGTTCAAGAAGCAACTGGACCGCAGGGGTCTGGTCCCCATCGGGCGTCACTTCCCCTTCGACCAACTCCGCGACGACGTGGAAGGCGTGGCCCGCAATGCCAAGGACCTGGGGATCGCCTACGTCGGTTGCGCGTGGATTCCACACCAGGAGCCGTTCACGGCGGAGCAGTGCCGGGCGGCGGCGCGCGTGTTCAATCGGGCCGGCGCCGCGCTGGCCAAGCACGGGATCAAGTTCTACTATCACGACCACGGCTACGAGTTCCAACCGTACGAGCAGGGGACGCTGTTCGACCTGCTGGTGCGCGAGACGGATCCCAAAACGGTCTTCTTCCAGATGGACGTGCTGTGGACCGTATTGCCCGGCCAGGATCCCGTCCGGCTGTTGGAGAAGTATCCCGACCGCTGGTTGTTGATGCACCTGAAGGACCTCAGGAAGGGCGTGCCCACGGGCAGCCTGACGGGCGGCACTGCCCTGACGAACAACGTCGCGCTGGGCACGGGCCAGGTCCAATGGCCGGCCCTCTTTCGCGCCGCGCAAAAGGCCGGCGTCAAGTATTACTTCATCGAAGATGAATCACCCACGGCCCTCGAGCAGATTCCACGCAGCCTGCGGTTTTTGGAATCGTTGGAATGGAAATGAGTGCCGTGATATTGACTAGGAATGATGGCGGCACCGATGAATCGCTGCGAAAAAACTCTCGTGCTGCTGCTGCGACTCGACGGCATTATCATGCTTGCAGCCCTGTTTCCATCGATGATGCCGCTGGCATGGATGAGGGAGGTCCATCGATGCCTGGGAATGGGCGAACTTCCCGGTGGGCCGATCGTCGGCTATTTGGCCCGTTCCTTGTCGATCATGTATGCCATGCATGGAGCAGTCCTGTTCTTCGTTTCCTTGGATGTTCGTCGTTTTCTGCCGGTTGTGAAGTTTGTGGCTGTCCTGACGATCCTGTTTGGCCTCTGGTTGACCGCCCTGGATATTGTCGTCGGCATGCCTTGGTTCTGGATTGCCGCCGAAGGACCAAGCCTCTTCGTTTTCTACTGCGTTGTGTTTTGGCTGACAGGCCATGTTCAAGGCGAACGATGATAAAGGAATCGCGTCGGCTCTGAACGAGTCTTTTCCGATCAGGTACCCGCCAAGAAACACGTAAAGCCTTACGTAACGCGTTGCTGTATAAGGCTTTATGGAGTGGAGACGACCGGGATCGAACCGGCAACCCCTAGCTTGCAAAGTCCTTTTCTGAAACCACCCCCGCCCGCCGAGGCCGCCAGACGCGACACAAGAAAGCCAGGCGGGTTCCTGTCTTGCTTCAGCTTGGTTTGGGTTTCTCGCCGCGTTCCAGACTGCTGCCCCGCCGGAGGGCTTCAGTCCCAAACCGTTCCTTGACCCGATCCGCCACGGTGTCCAAGCGAGTCTGCTTCTGCCGATCCTCTTGATCGAAGAGCATGCCCTGAACTGTTCTGGTATCGTCAAGGCCGCTGACGCCCATGCCCAGCAATCGCACCGGTAGGTGCCCAGCCGGCAACCGTTGGCAGAGATGCTCGCTGCCGGTCACGTCCAGGAATGCTTCGTCCAGCGACAGCGGCTCGACCAGCGGCGTGAATCGCTCAAAGATTTCGCGGATCTGCCCGGAGACCTCGGCGTAGTAGTCGATGCGGGGCGGCAAGTAGATGCCGTGGGGGCAGAGGCGGTGGGCGGTGGCCGAGGGCATGGCGCTGTGCACGCCGTACTTGCGGGCCACATAGTTGGCCGCCGACACCACGCCCCGCTTCTCCGGCGAGCCGCCCACGATGACCGGCTTGCCGACCAGCTCGGGCCGGTCCCGCTCCTCGACCGAGGCGTAGAAGGCGTCCATATCGCAATGAAGAATCATCACCCGTCCTCAACTCATGTACCAGCCGCCGTTGACGTTGACCGTCTGGCCCGTGATGTAGCCGTTTGCGGCCAGCACGACCACGACGTCGGCCACCTCGTCCACCGTGCCGAAGCGGCCCACGGGGATCAGGTCAGTACGGGCTCGGGGGTTGTCGCGGATCATCTCCGTCTCAATCAGGGCCGGGGCAATGGCGTTGACCGTGATGCCCTCCTTGGCCAACAACGCGGCGTAAGAGTGCGTTAGGCCGACGATACCGGCTTTCGATGCCGCGTAGTGCGGGCCGGCTGCCGCCGGTGACCAGGGCAACTCTTCCGTGCAACAATGCTGAAGCAGAGTCCATGGTAATTCACCCCGATGGTCGACCCTACGGCCGGCCTAGTTCGTAGATGCCGCCGTTTGCTCCTCGACGACGACTTCGTCAGCGGGATCGAACTTCGGGAAGACGACAATCAGCACTGTCATGTGCCCGATCGCCCGATGGCGAACCCCGGGGCGAATCAAGATGCACATGCCCGGCTTGACCGGAATGACCTTCCCGTCCAAGGCCATTCCGGCGTCGGCGTCACACTGGAGGAAGTAATACGCCTCGGTGAGCCGATTATGGTAGTGCGTCCTGGCCTCGCAGGTGATCTCCGTGCGGTGAATGGTGGCGGGAAAGTCGGGCACGTCAAGGAACGCACGCTTGGCCTGGCCGCAGGGGCAAGCTACCGAAGCAAGCGCGTCGAAATCCACAATCTCGTAACCGCCCGGCATGGTTTCCATCGACATCTCTCGGAAAGGCTTGATCACCGACTGTTTCTCTGGAACAGTCACCGTAGTATAGCCTCTCGAGATAGGGTTGGGTAGCACTGGGCGGCAGGCGCCTTCCTGGGGGGCATGCCCGTAGAACACCCCAGTGGCCCCGTACGGGCGTTTTGGCAAGGGCGACCCGCAAGCCGCCTGGACCTTCTGCGGCCCCGCAGGGCCCTTTCCAGGGCTCGTAGAAGCCGATTTGCCGTCCACGGTGAAAAGAAGCCGGCAATGCCCCAATGACCGGCGTTGCCAGCTTGCTAATCTTCTCCATGCCTTATGAAGGTAAATATTTAACGTTATTGCGAGCTACAGCCGCGCTTCGCAGCCTTCATCCGGTTCTGCAAGGACAATAAGGTTTTACCCGATTATGTCTGCCGGCATTTCCCCCACGACGTGATCAAGGAGGCCGACGATTGCCGCAAGCTGCTGAAGGTCGAGCAAATCCAGGTGAAGGGGCTCATGGTCAACGAATAGTGCCTGGCCCACGAACAATACGCCGGGAAGACTGCCTGGCTGATTGCCCAGATCGAAAGGGCCAAGATCGACCTGAGTTGCCACGCCATCTGGGGCGACGAGGGAAAGGGCAATCTGGACGGCATCCTCTTCGACGCCCGCAAGACCATCCCCAAGGGCCAGTGGTGGGCCTACCAGCGCTATGCGGCGCTGTCAGGGACGTTCGATTTCGAGAAAGGCAGGCAGAACCGAATTGAACTGAGTTGGGAGGGACAAACCGGCACCACGAGCAAGGCCGGTGATTACACCGGACTTGGCCGGTATAAGATCACCAGTTGGAAACGGGTTACCAGTGATCCTTGATGAGGGCGATGTCGCCGCAGGAATTGGAGGTTCGGCTCGACAAGGCATTCGCTGAGTCGCGCCTGGCCGCGACGACCGTTCCGTCCGCACGGCCACGGGTGAGATGCTCTATCCGCCCGCCGACTGGTCGCTGCTTCCGCCCGGCGATCCGGCGCTCACCCGCCGCGTCAAAGCTGTCGGGCCGACGTGGACCGTGCAACAGAAGCGGGGCCGCAAGGTCTTCTCGCTCGGCGTCCGAGCCCCGACTGCGAACATCGAAGCTATCCGCCAGAAGCTGGCGGTTGAACGCGAGAAGCCCCAGTACACGAAGCGACGGAAGGCAGATGCAGAGCAGCGGGAGCGGAAGCAGGAAGCGAACGTCGGCTCTTTCCGGCAAGCGGCGATCGACTTCCTGGCGTTCGCTCGATACTACGGCGAGCTGGCAGAGAAGCTGGCCGCCGCCGTGCCCCTGCACGTCGCGCCGGTCGGCAGCGGCAGCGTGGCCAGGACCTAGCGAATTCCGATTTTTATTTTGTTTAGCGGGCTCGCATTCGGTTATACTGCAAGAGGGCCAGCTAGAGAGGCGAATCACTCCGGTCCAGGGCAAGCCGGGTGATGCGAGGAGAAGAGAAGAAATGCCCAACACTCAACAAGCACTGCAGGTAGATTCAGGACTGGGAAAACTGATCGCAGTAGGGATGGTCCTCCTGCTGCCCGTGCTCGGCTTGGCGCTGCTCATGCCCGCCGTCCAAAGCGCCAGAAAGTCGGCGATGAGAAGAAGCCTGGAATCGGAAGTGGGCAGCTACTTGGAGTCGGCCCCTTCCAGGGCGGGCGAGGCCGCGAAGCCGCAGACGCCCACCCCCACCACGCCATTGCCGGGCGCAATCGTCAAGTCGTACGACGCCGAGATCAGCCTCACGCCGAAGCTGAGCATCGGCACGGCGATGCCGGAGTCGATCTACGTCGCCGATTTCAAAGCGAAGATCGAGGCGCAGGCGCCCAAGGACGGCCAAGGCAAGTGCCAACTTGAACTTCCCTTACCGCCCCAGATCATTTCGTTGGGAGACTTGGACGTGCGTGTCAACGGCGAGTCGAGCGAGAGTTTCAACGTGGAGGGGAACCACTTGGTTTGGCAAGGGTCGCTCGATGGCAAACCTAGCGCGGAGATCGGTGTCGCCTATTCGGCCACCGGCAAAGGCGTCTACACGCTGGAAAAGCCCTCGGGCAAGATCCTCGACCTCTTCCGCACCAAACTGATCGCCAACCGCAGCAACATTCGCATGCTGGAACTTTCCCTGCAACCCAACAGCCTGGAGCAGTCCAGCGACAGCACGACTTATACCTGGGAATACAAGCGATTGGTTCAGGCCCGCCCCATCGCCATCGACGTGCTGGGCATCGCGGCACTGGATCGTCTCGGCGAACTTACGTGGCTCGGACCGCTGAGCGTGCTGGTGTTCGGCATTCTCATTGCCCTAATCGCGCTAGCGCACGATCCTGAGAAGCTCAACGTGTGGCTTGTCATCCTGGTAACTGGCTGCTTTGCCGCCGCATATCCCATGATGTACTTCCTGCAAGACTTCATCGACCTTTACGCTGCCATCGCCCTGGCGACCGTGTTTGTGATTGTGGTCATAGGCTGGCGCGTCATCAGCCTGTTCGGTCCCTGGCGCGGGCTGTTCGGAGGCATCATCGTGCCGGTTGTGCTCATGGGATTGACCATTTCCGCGACGATCCATGCGAAGCCCGCGACCCAGGGTGTTGCACTGACGGTCATGGGAGTCTTTGCCCTTGTCAGTGCGATGACGCTGCTGCCGAAGGCCCAAGCCAATTTGACTCGGAAGGCGGAAGGCCGGAACACGGTTGGGAGTCCTGGTTCAGCCATCGCCTAGCCGTATTGAAGTCTTTGCCTGGAACTGGCGATTGAGGAACGAGCGCATCCCAATCCACGAGCGGGCCGAGGTTGCCGCGATCGCCTGGATGCGGCACCAAGGCCATGCCGGCGGTGATCTGCCCGCAAACGAGCGTCACGGTGGCGAGCGGCCACGGCACCTCCGTGGCTCACATGCTAGCGATGGCCCTCTCGGGAAATTGAGCACTCCGCTGGTAGTTGCGAGTTCGCGGGTCCGCTATACTGAGGGGCGAATGGGTGGCAACCGCGGCAGATTGCCGATGTGTTCGGCCGGGCGGCCTCGGAGATTCAGAGCTTGGAAAGCAGGCTAAAATCGGCCCTGATGATTCGGGGCCAGTCAGTTTCGCTATAGGCCCTGCGGTCGGTTCATCTAACCACGTGACCAGAGAAAACCGTGCTGCACACGCATCACTCTTCGCTCCGCGCCTCCTTCTTGGGCCAGGTGAAGGCATCCAGCATTCGAAGGACCTGCGATTGGTACATGATGTCCGGCTCGGTATACTCCCAGGGATTCTGCGCCAGTCGAGATCCTCCACCAGGCGTTTCATGCTTCCGTTGGGGCCGCCGATCACAATGCCGGGGAATGGCCCGATCTTGCCCTCGCCCTCGCCGACGTACTTGGCGCCGTACTTGCTGTTTTCGTTGCCCACCCAACTGTGGAACATGACCATGGCGGAACGCTCGACACCGTACTGTTTCATGTTCGACAAGAAGCACAGCCCGAGTGGGTTGCGGCCGAACAGGTAGTGAACGTACTGCTCCGCGCCGTCGAGATAAGCTTTTTTCTTGGCGGGGTCCTGGGTGAGTCGCGAGGCCAGGACAAGCACCGCGCCGTTATGGCCGACGAGCTGATTGCTGCCCCACCAGTACCCCTCCATGAAGATGCGATAACCCCTGGAGGCGATCTGGCTCAGGAACGAGTCGGCCTTGGCGAGGATCTTCTTGCGGATGTCGGCCACGATCGCCGGGTCCGCGCCTTTGCTGTTCATGTAGACCCACCGGTAGGGCTCGATCACGTCCACCTTGCCTCGATCGCGATTGTACGATTCATGGACGATGTCGTTGAACTCCTTCCTGCCCGACAGGCGGAAATAGCAGGCCGCCGTCGTCGTGCGCCAGTTGGGGTAGTCCTGATCGCCGCGCATCTCGCCCTGATCCAGCGGCCTGCTGGGATTTTGCGGGTTCTTCGGCCAGGGATGTGGCTTTTGCTGCAGCAACTTCCAGGACTTCAGCGACTCGGCGAGGCATTTTTTCGCGAAGGCCTCGTCGAGCTTGGATTCTCGCCACACCACCGCGGCATACGCCAATGCGGCGGCGCGTCCCATGGTCACCTCGCTGTTGGGTATGGTGAGCTGCACCGGGGCCGCGACCGAGTCCGGCGGGCTGCCCGGCTCCTGATGCACCCGGCCGAACGCCGCGGCGCTACCGTCGCTGTCGCGAATCAGGAACTCCGTCCCGCAGCGGATCTCGTCGAGCACATCCGGGATGCGGTTGCCGGACTCGGGGATGTTCAACTCCTTGTCCTTGGGGCCGCCTTGGGACATTTCGTAGGACATGAGGAGCATGTTCTGGACGTTGACCGTGTTCGAGGTGTACTTGTTCAAATCACCGGCATCCCACCAGCCGCCGTGGACGTCGTAGGCTTTCGGATCGATGACCTGCGTGCCGACCTGATCGGGCCAGCGATTGCCAACCTTCCATTGGACGACGTGGGCCTGTGTGGCCTGGTTCGGTCCGAGGAAGGCCTTGCCGTGTGTCCACAGGCCGGCATATTTCGGGGGTTTCTCGCCGTCGGCACGGTTGTAGTAGTAGGCCTTCCAGGCGGCCAGGCCGGCGGCATAGTAGGGATTCTCCGCGATGCGGAAGTAGTACGAGCGCAGGTTGTTTGGCGCGGTCATTGCGAAATAGTACCGCCCGGTCGTGCGGAAGGCGGAGAAGTCCAAATGGGAGATATAATCGCCCGATTCGCCGTCCTTGTTCCCGCCGTTGAACTTCAGCAGCGCCTGGGGGTTGTCCGCCAGCTTCCACACGGCACGATTGGTCTTCGCGTCTCGCAGTTCAATCTGCAGACGGTCCGGGATGGGTGCATTCGCAGCCACTACGGCCATCTTTGCTCCTTGCGTCCGATAACCGATCTGATCCACCCAGATGCGGATCGGCGCGGACGCGGTCACAACCGGCAGCGGTGCGGCAGCGCGTACCGAGAGTGTGAAACTTGTTGGAACCAGCAGCAGGACCAAGGTAAGACGACGCACGTGATACCTCCTTTGGCGGGGCGTGGGGTAGGGGGAAGAAACAGGGGGCGCGACGATAACATATAGCATATAGTATAGGAGAACACTACACCTTGAAAGCCGGTGATTCTTCTACGCTCCCATGCTTGATGTTTCACCGCGGCCTTTCTATTGGCTCCTCCGCCCGCCCTGGTCTCTGCCTGGCGTTGTCCCCTTTCAAGAACCGAGGTGGGAGCCCGCGGCCTTTCGTACGAGCCCTCGCCAGTTGACGCTAAGGCGAGGGCATACGAGACGGCAGCATCGCTACAGAAGCCCGCCGAACCGCTCACGCTGGATCAACTAAAGAAGGTTGCCCAAGCGATAAAAAAGGCACGTTCACGCCTGCACTAACGCCTCAACGCTTGACAACCGTTTGAAACCTGCAAAACTATTTTGGTCCAGCACGGAACACAGACACTGAGGAGTACAGAATTGCGCAACCGGAATTGTCTCGCTGTAATCACTCTGGCTGTCGTGTTTCAGGTGGCGTGGTGTTCCACGTCGCGTGCCCAGGCGACCAGCGCTCCGACCGGCGGCACGGTCGTCCTGGACACGACGAGCGCCTGGCGGGTATTCCACGTCGTGAAGTCGCCCGTGGTGCAGGCCGAAGGCGCCCTCAAGGCCATCCCTCACTTTGACGAGGGCGCTGAAGCTTAGCTACGCCGACACCCCGCGCAGACCTTTCCGCAACATCACCGCCCCTGAGACGGTCGCCGCCCCGGCCAACTGGAAAGCCCCCAACTTCGACGACAGCGACTGGCCGCGCGGAACGGCCGTCCGTGCGATCCGCAGCCCTTACCTGGAGAGGCTTTGCCTCCGTGGCAAGTTCACCGTCACCGACCCGGCCAAAGTCAAGGGCCTCTCGGTCTCGGTAGATTACCATGGCGGGGCGGTCGTCTACGTGAACGAGCAGGAGATCGGCCGGCAGAACCTGGCCGCCGGGGGGGCGATGGCCGAGGCGTATCCCCTTGATGCGTTCGTCGGCCCGGATGGCAAGCTCATTTCCGTGCGGGGCGACGACGCCTCCGTGCGCGGCAGGACCTCCGCTAACGTACTCAAGCGGATACAGGGCCGCGTGCGGAAGCTCACCGTCGCCGTCCCGCCTGCAACGCTCCACCAGGGCCTCAACGTGGTGGCCGTCGAGCTGATCCGCGCCCCATACAACAGGGTCGTGGACGAACAGATGGCGAATATAGACTGGAACGGCATCTCGAAGACCTGGGACCTGAGCTGGAACACCTGTGAGATCAAGCGGGTGCAAGTGACGGCGACAGGCGCGGAGGGCCTTGTTCCCTTGGCCGTCCGAAGCTCGGGCTTCGAGCTATGGAACAGCAACCCGCTCGCCATTGACTACGATATGGACCAGGGTGAGGCGGGGCCGCTTCAGCCCATCCACCTGGTCGGCGCCCGCAATGGCGCATACTCCGGCAAGGTGGTGCTGGGCAGGGACAAGCCGATTCGCGGCCTGGCCGCGACGGCCGGCGACCTCAAGGGCGAGGGTGGGACGATCCCCGCCTCACAGGTGCAGGTCCGCTACGCCACGCCCTGGGGCGACGTGATCATCACCAGCACCGACTGCCACGAGATGTTGCCGTACCCGGCGGTCCCCACGCCGCTCCAGGCGCTCAATGAGACCGCCCCGAAGGAGGTCCCCGTCTACCGCGGGGCCGTGAACGACCGCTGCCTGAAGGTGGAGGTGCGTGCCGGCCCCCGTCTTCGGGGCGGTGGTCCCCATCTGGGTGACGGTGAAGGTGCCCAAGGACGCCCAGCCCGGCACCTACGCCGGCCAGGTGACGGTCAGCGCCGAAGGCCTCAAGGCCACCCCGATTGCGGTTAGCCTCAAGGTGCTTGACTGGACCATCCCCGACCCACAGCAGCGCCGCACCTGGGTGGAACTGATCCAGTCGCCGGACACCCTTTCCCTGGAATACAAAGTCCCCCTCTGGAGCACCCGGCACTGGGACCTGATCGCCCGCTCCATGGACTACATCGGCGCGGTCGGCAGCCATGTGCTCTACTGCCCGCTCATCGCCCAGTCCAACGCCGGCAACGACGAATCCATGGTCCGCTGGATCAAGAAAAGCGATGGCGCCTACGAGTACGACTTCTCCATTCTGGACAAGTACCTCGATCTGGCCGAGAAGCACATGGGAAAGCCCCGGGTGCTCGTCTTTAACGTTTGGGATTGGTACATGGGCGGCCAGGGCGGCCGCGTGGGCATGATGAAGGATGCGAGACATGCCTCGCCGCTGGTCACGGTCCTGGACAAGGCCACGGGCAAGACGCAGAACGTGGCTATGCTCGATTACTTTGACCCGAGCGCTAAGGCCCGGTGGAAGCCGCTCCTCAAGCAACTCAAGGAGCGGATGCAGAAGCGCGGACTGGAGAAGGCGGTCATGCTCGGCCTGGTCTGCGACAACTGGCCCCACAAGGAGCAGATTGAGTTCCTCAAGGACGTGAGCGGCAACCTGCCTTGGGCGAACACAGGCCACTACACGCGCGAGAACCAATTCAACGGGCTCGCCTACGGGTACCAGTCGAGTTTGTTCAACTTGCAGTTGGATTTCGTCAAGAGTCGGTACGGTTGGAACGTGCCGCGATTGGAGACGCACTTCGCGCGGGAACCGCTGGACACGTTCCTCAACAATCATTGGCGCGGGCTGGCCGAGGTGGCGATCTCGGGCAACAAGCGAGGCGTGGGGCGGATAGGCGGCGACACGTGGCACGTGGCCAAGGACGCCCGGGGCGATCGCATCGCCCGCGCGTGGGAGCGGTTCCCGGCCTCCAGTTGGGGCTACCTGAACTGCAATTCCGCGGCGCTGGCGCCAGCACCCGAGGGCGCGGTGGCCACCGTCCACTACGAGGCCCTCCGCGAGGGGCTCCAGGAGTGCGAAGCCCGCGTCGCCGTTGAGCAGGCCTTCATCGACCCAGCCACCAAGGCGAAGATCGGCGACCTGGCCAAGGAATACGACGCGCTCATGCTCGGGCGCCAGGTGGCGCTTTGGCGAAGCCTTGCCCGCCTCCTGGTCGGGCCGCACTACCAGTTCGACGACCCGTGGGATTGGGGATGGCAAGTCCTCAACGGCCAACTCTGGCTCGTGCAGTCCGGCTGGCAGGAGCGGGGCGAGAAGTTGTACTCCTTCGCCGGCCAGGTCACGAGGAAACTCCAGGAAAAGGAGCCGATCGTGGCACAAGCGGCCTCGGGATTGTTCCTGGCGATCTGGATTGAGGGCGAGAACTACAAGACGGCCCCGGAGGGCCTGGAGCAGAACGTCGGCCTGAAACCCCCCGCCTCCGGTGCCAAGGTGCTGTATGGCGAGAACATGGCCAAGAAGGGCAACGTCGTAACCTACGAGTTCGACCTGCCCGCCGACGTCAAGGACGCGCGGATCATTTTCCGATACGCGCGGGGGGACCGGAACGTCGCCTCCGTCGAGCTGGCCCTGTCCGGCCTCGGCGGGGAGGTGAAGAAGGAACTCGCCTTCGACGAAACGAAGGGCTGGGGCATGCTGGCCAAGGAGTATAAGCTCCTCCCGGTGGCACTCGGCGACCTCAAGCAGGGCAAACACGCGCGCTCAAGCTCACCTCGCTTGCCCGGGGCAGCGACGTCAGCATCGACGGGTTCTTCGTCGCCGCCAAGGACTTCAAGATCACCGAGGAGGAACTCAACCAGTCCTGCCGGATACGAATCGTGCCGGAAGGGTACGTCGGCCTGGCGCGACCGGCCAATGCTGTCAGGCAGGATGTGGAGCCAGGCCTCAGGCTGGCTGTGCGTTCCTTCTCCGGGAAGACGGAACACGAATTGGCATGGGTCCTGACGAAGGCCGCCGGGGCCGCCAAAGGTGAGGAGACGATCCTGAAGACTTCCGATGAGTACCCCACGGTTCAGCCCAGAGATTTTCCCGACCTGGAGGACGGGGCCTACAAGATCGCGGTATCCTGCAAGTACCCACCCTGCCGAATCGAAGAGGAGTTGTTCCTCTGCGGGAAACTGCTCTCCCTTCTTTCGGACCGTTTGAAGGCCATCAAGGGTTTCATGGAGGACATGGCGGATGTGAAGAATAAGGGCAATTCCAGCTTATCCCGGGCCCTTCCCGACCTCCAGCACATCGTCCGGTACCTGGAGGATAAGGGCAAGAAGTTCGGCGGGAACGATGCCGCCGATGAGAGCGCGTCCGAAAAACGCCTGGCCGCTCTGGAGGGCGTGCAGGCTCCCGAGGCACTGATCGGCGACGTGCACCGCGCGGCGGATCAGGCCGAGAAGATGATCGTCAATCTGAAGGCCGGCAAGGACGCCTACGAAGGGATGGCCGGCGACCTCCGCCGGGCGTACCGCTCGGCTGCCGACAACAGCCTGGTCCCCTACCGCGTCTTCGTCCCCGATGCCTACGCGAAGGCGGACAAGGTGCCCTTCATCTATATGCTCCACGGCGGCGGCGGCGACGAGAATTCCTTCCCCGACATGGACGGCGGCAAGATTCTCAAGGTCCTCAACAAGCGCGGGTATCTGGCCGTCTGCCCCAGGTGGAACAGCCGAGATCTGCTCCCGCTCCTGCAGTTGACGCTGAAGGAGTATCCCAAGATTGACCGCGATCGTGTCTATTGCACGGGCCTCTCGATGGGCGGCTTCGGGACGTACACTCTGGCGACGGAGCACCCCGAGTTCTTCGCAGCAGTGTGCTGCGTCTCTGGCACGGGCGACCCCGCCAAGGCCGAGAAGCTCAAGAACGTGCCGCTCCAGATCTTCCAGGGCGCCGAGGACCCGGTCGTCGCGCCGGCGGGCGCCCAGAGGGTGGCGGCCAAGATGAAGGAACTGGGCTATGTGGTGGATTTCCGCATTTTCTCCAAGTACGGCCACGATTACCACGCCGACGAGTACCTCAATCTCTCGATGGACTTCTTCGGAAAGTACACGCGGAAGAAATGAAATGAAGTAAGGGCACTTATGGTTATGGAGAGAACCATGCGACTCCTGACGTCCAGCAGCACGTCGCCCACGGCCTTGCAGGAGAAGAAGGGCAGATAATCGTCCGCGGAGGGACGGCCCTCATACCAGGCTGCCTCACGGAAGGGCGGAATGTAGGTGGCCACGATGACCTTGGGATACTGCTTTGCAGCCGGGACCAGGATGCCTTTCTAGTAGCCGGCCGCCTCGTCACCCAGGGATTCAAGCGCCCGGCGTAGTGCGGGCTTGTCCAGCGTGTGGGTGTCCCGCCAGCATCGCAGTTCGTCGATCAGCAGGAAGTCGTTGAGATCACGCCGGAACCATCGAGGTCGCCCAGCCGGCCATCGGCCCAACCGTCGTGGCCAACCAGGGCGGTGGTGGGCGTCAGTTCGACCACGCCGGCCTGGTTCAGGTAGACGAGGCCCTCGCCAACGACATAGCCAACTTGGCGACGGGTGCCGGCGACGGAACCCCGGTAGAAGTCATGGTTGCCCAAGACGAAGAACACCGGCCTGCCCGTCAGCGTTGCCAACGACTCCAGGGCGGAACCAAGGATGAGGCTCTCGGCAATGTCGCCCGTGACGACCAGTGCGTTGGCTTGCTCATTGACGGACTGGCAGAACCTACGCCGTGCGGATTCGGTGGCATGATCCAGGTGGATGTCGGTCGCCCAGGCGAGTTGCATGTGACTGCCTCCTAGCCGTGAAGGAAGAGAAACTTTATGGCGCGTGTCCTTTCGCTGATACAACGTCCTATCGGTTTTTGGCGGGTGACAGCGGAATCCCCTTCTCCAAATCGGCCCCACTCCAACTGCCAGCTTCGGCCCCGTTCAAAAAAACCCGGTAGCGCCGTGTCGGCTCAGCGCGGCGAAAAACGACCACAGGCTGACGTGTCCATGCGAACGGCGTGCAGATTTCAAGCCGGATCTGACTGCCGTGGATTGCACACCGGATGACATTCAATCCGTTCACGCCAACGCCCCTCCCGGCAGGCACGTCCACCACGGCATCGTGCAAATAATCTTCCTCGATCTCGATTCCCGCCATACCGCTGCCTGTGCCCCAGTGAAAGCTGCTGACGCCCGCCTTTCCGCCATACCCCTGATGCGCCCAGTTCTCCGAGGGCGAAATGGGGAACTGCGCACGTCAGCGCGGCAACGCCGCGCTCCAGGTACTCGACCTTGCCCGTGCCGCGGTAGTAATCCAGGAGAATGTTCCCGAACTGGCTTTGGCGGGCATCAGACCACTCCGCATCGGAGTTCTGCGTCGTGAAGCCGCCGAGCAACATGGCGCTGCCGGTCAAGTTTTCCAGCACGGGATTGGTCCAGCACTGCTGATACAGCAGCAGGTAGTCCAGCAGGGATTCACCCGTCACCAGATAACGTGCCTCGCCCGTGACGCGAGATGCCAACAAGTAGGCCGCCACGGTCTGCCCTAATGCCAGGTTATTGGCGGGCCATTGCTGGGTTCGCTCGTCAAACCGTGCCTTGCGCGGGCTGCAACTCCAAAACGTCTCGTAGTCATACCACTGGCGATGCGGAATGACCTGCCGCTCCAGAAAGTCCATTCCGTGCCTGGCGGCTTCGAGGAACACGGGGTTCGGGTCCTGCGTGTAGAGTTCCAACAGGAAGAGGACCACCGGGCCGGTTTCCGCCTTGACTGTGCGAGACAACTCTTCCTGGACGGAACCATCCTCCCCGAACCTTGTCGGCAACATGCCGTCCGTTGCCTTATGGGCAATAAGGAACCGGGCCAGTTTTTGGCAGCGCGGGAGGATGTCTTCGCTGCCGGGAAGCTGGGCGGCCCGCCACTTCAGTAGCCAGTAGCCGGTCCAGCACATGTCGTAGCCCAGGAACCCATCCTCCGTGCTACCGCCGGAGCCATCGCCCGCCGCCCAAAGCGTCGGTTTTCCGCCTTCCCCAGGCACGGCAATGCACTTGAAAGCCCCGTCCCGGCCAGGGGCCTTGACTGCCAAGGCGACTGTCTGCTCGGCCAGCTTCAGCAGTTTGCCGTTACTGGTGCGCCTGGCATACAGGGCCATGCCGTAGGAAGTCCGTAATGTATTGAACCACGACGACAGGTAGACCGAGGGGCCGGGACCCCATCGCCGCGTGCGCACCCCCCCACCTATCAAACTGTCCGCCAACGGCACGGTCAGCCAGGTCTGGAGTGATTCCTCTTCCCAGACCGTTTTGCGCCAGTCATCCCACAGTGCCAACTTTCGGTAACGCGGGTCGGTACCCACTTGCTCATCGGCGCCGTGCGTCTGCCCTGCACGTCCGAACTGCGCCCAATGGAATCGTACGGCCTGCCGATAGGCTTGCCTCGGAACAGCCGACGCAGTGACGAACACATAGTAAGCATTTTCGACAGTCCGATCCACGTTCCACGTTCGACCCGGATCGAGGGCGTAGACCGAATGGGAAGCAAGCCGGGCGGGCAGAAAACCCACGGCAAGCGTCGGGCCGCCAGGCACATCCAGTTCCAAGGCGTGGTTGCAGCGTTTCAATTCCTCACGACGCAGTACCGCAAGGTCGGGCACGATTCCCAGGGCCGCGCGGTCTGCCTGCACGAGAATCAGCGGGGCCTTGTACTGGGCGTCCGGGTTGAAACCTCCCACGGAAGGCGAGAACGACCAGTCCGGTTTATGCGAGAATTTGAATTGGTCCGATAGCTGGTGCAGGGCCACTCGGCTGGACGGCTCAAACCGCGTAACCACGCGAAGCCACGAGCCGTCGCCGCTGATGGTCAGCTTGCGGATAATGCGGTGCTGGCCCGCTGTCAGCTCTTCGACCAGAGACCCTGCGGCCAGCGAGATGTTCCGTACCGTGCCCGGAAGGGACTTGCCACCGGCGATCACCACGGACACCGGCCCTATCGACCTGCCTTGGTCGCCCATGGCCACTTCGACCCATGCGCCGTCGCGAATCGCCAGGTATCGTTCTCGCAGGTGGCCTTCGCGGCACTCGGCTTCCACCGCGACCTTCTCGCCTCGCAAGACGACCGGCGGCTGTGCCACGGCAGGGACGGCACGCAGGGCAGTGCCGAAGAACAACAACATCACTGCGCAAAGCATCACGATTCGCATAGAGGCTCCTCCTATTTCAATCCACGCAATGCACGGTCCTCGGCGGTGCTCGCCTTCCACCACGCTGATTTACGGTCGCCATCTTAACGTCTGGTCGATCCGTTTTCCACTTTCCCGACATAATGTCCGGAGTCCCGACATACGAATCCTATTTTCTTTTATGTGACTCGCGTGTCCGAACCCCGACGATTCGATCCCGTGCCGTTTCACGGGTCACCTGTCGTCGAACACCGAAATTATCGGCGCATGATCGGACGGCTCCGCGCCCTTTCGCTCCTGACGGTCGATCTCGGCGCTGGCGCAGCGGTCGGCCAACGGTGGCGCGGAGAAGGTGTAATCCAGCCGCAGGCCGTCGTTCTTTGGGAGGGCGAGCATGCGGTAGTTCCACCAGGAGTACAGCTTGCCCTCGGAATGCAGTTGGCGATGAACGTCAACCAGTCCCCAGCCGATCAGCTCTTCCAAGGCCGCACGGCTCGTCGGGTGGCACAAGACGGTCTCTTCCTATGCTGCTGGAAATGGTAAAATGGGAGCCATTGGAACGCGCGTTCGCGATTGAGTTTCGCGGAAAAACCGGTTAGTTCGATAGAAATCCGGCGCGTGCGGTGGTGCCAATAATCCCGAGGTTCACAGATCATGCGATTCCTGATGGCTTGCTGCGTAGTTTTCCTTCTTGCTCTCACGGTGGCGACAGGCCTTGCGGCTCCGCCAACGCTGACCCTTTCACGAACGGACAATTGGCTGATCATTCATGGGCCGCAGTTGCCAGGCGGAGTTATTCGCATCAATTACCTGGAGGCTTATTGCCGGGCCCAGTCAAGCGATGCGGATTGGGTCAAGCATACGGTGATCCCGCATCATACCGAACTTCTTTCGCTCGACGACGATCACAAAGTATTGCGGCTCAAATGTACATTGGACGATGGCGTGACCGTACATCACACGATCACTGCCCGCGACGACGAGGTAGACTTCCGCCTTACTGCCCACAATCCGGGTTCCAAGCGTTCGGAGGCGCATTCGGCGCAAGCATGTCCGCGGTTGGGCCCCTTCACGGGCTACGACCCGCCTTCGGCGAATTTGGACGATTATCTGCCAAAATGCTTCATCTTTCTCGATGGGCGGCTGACGCGAATGCCGACTACGCAGTGGGCGACTAAAGCTCGCTATACGCCGGGGCAGGTGTGGTGTCCGCGGAACGTGCCTCGAACTGACGTCAATCCACGCCCTTTGAGTCCGTTGGTGCCCAGCAATGGCTTGATCGGATGCTTCAGCGGCGACGACAAGTTGATCTTCGCCACGGCCTGGGAACCCTATCAAGAATTGTTTCAGGGCGTGCTTCGCTGTCTGCACGCCGATTTTCGTCTGGGTGGCCTTCAACCGGGGGAAACGAAGCTGATTCGTGGCAAGATCTACATCGTCCCAGCCAACGTCCGCGCACTTGTACATCGCTATCAGCGAGACTTTCCGGAGCATAACCCCGCGGGCAACAAACGCAGTGAGCCCAGGCAATGAACTGCTGGTTGTAAGGCGGCTGACTGGCTCGCGATTGACCGTAGACCGCCGCATGATAGCCCGCGTTCTGTATCTCCTCGTAGGGAAACGTAGCGCCGCGAGTCCTTAACCCTGAAGACAGAGAATGTCCCGCTGGACCTTCTGAAGCCACGCCAGCAGCCGCTCCAATCGGGCGCGAACCGAGTTGACGTTCCAGGTGGCGATCCGATGTCGCAATGGACGTCGCCTATCGCACGATTGACGGTCGAAACCACGATTCTACCGCGGCAAGACGACCGTGAAAACGGTCCCTGCCCGCGTGGATCGGAGTGCCAAGCGTTCGCACTAAATCCAGGCCAAAAACCTGTCATAAATCCTTGGTAGTGCCGCCTACGGATCGGCACCGCCATTTTTCACGATGAGAGTCCCGTTGATCGGCCATTTCCTGGCCGGTCGGCGGGGCTTTTGTGCTTCTGGGCAGCACCGCGTGTTGCTTCGCTGCCCCTCTCGATCCCCGCACGGGCAGTCCATCTTTCCCTTTCACCCCGGCCGCCCCGGCCATGGGGCGACTTACCTAGTGTAGTGATTCAGAATTGTGGTCATCGGTTGGAGTCCCGGCTTTAGCCGGAAGTTTCGCATAATTCCGCCTAAAGGCGGGACTCCAGCGCAGACGGTAAATACCCATCAGCGTGAATCACTACACTAGCTTTTGGAGGGCGAGGGCAATCGGGTCAATGAAAGCCTGCTTGGCGGGCAGTTCCACGTTGGTCATGGCAGTGAAGATCGCAGCGCTGGCCTTGTTTTCGCGCAGAAAAGGACTTGGAGCCCGCGGGATGCATTCTCAGTACTGCGATCGCTTTACGAGCGAGGCGAAGACAGGGTACTCTGCCGGGCCGGTCACGCCCCGCAGGTTCTCCGCCACCTGGATCTCGCCGCCGCCGTGGGTGTGGCCGCAGAGGACGAGGATCTGGCATTTCGGGTGCAACCTTGCCACCGGCCAAATCAAGTTCGAGAACTACATCTGCATCGCCGGCTCGGCAGCCAACTGCCCCTTGTCGTTAATGCCGTGCGCCCGCCGTCTGCTGCGACTGGACCGCCCACAAATATCTCTGCGATGCCACGAAGAGCACGCCGTTGGCGGCCACCGGCGTACACCACACTGAGGTGCCGAGACGGATTTCGTGCAGGACCATCAATTGCTTGCCCGCTGCCAGCACCCAAAAACTCTTCTTCGTGCCGAGATACACCTTGCCGTCGGCCACGAGCGTGGAGCCCCAGACTTCGGCCCCGGTCTGATGGACCCAATAGCAATGACCCGTTTCGGCATCGAGGCAATGTACGGCGCCGGCGACGTCGGCCACATAGACTAGCCCGCCGGCCACCGAGACCGTGGACAGCGTGCGATCGAGCTTGTCGTAGGACCATATCTTGCCGGTTTGCGTGATGTCGCCCGTGCGGGTCGCGTCAATACAATGCAGGATCCCACACCCCCGGCCGTGGCGAGGGTCCTGTCCCACGGCCACGTAGACGCGGTTGTCGTGGAAAACCGGTGTGCCGATGATCTCGCTGGGGCCGACGTAGCGCCCGTCGTTGGCATTGCCCAGGTTTCGCCGCACGTCGCCGTTCCAGTACTTGATCGGCTTGTCGCCCTGAAACTTGTATTGCGGCGGGTTGCAATCGTAGGACCAGAGCTTGCTCAAGAGGACGCATCCTTCCGCGGACGCCGTGGCGGGGGCGAAGGCATAGCAAATCCCGTCGCCGCCGCCAAACAGGATCGCTTCCCGCCCGGCCGTCCGCGCCAGGCTGGGCGAAGACCACTGTCCGTGGAAAAGCCGCGTGCCGATTTTCTCGTCGTCCTTGGCCACTAGGCGACCCGCGTGCTTGTCCAGAACGATGAGGCTCGGCGCCAGCGGGCAGGGCACCGTCTTGTCGTGGCCGCGGGTGACGCCGTTGGAAGTGCAAACGTAGAGCAGATCGCCGTGGACCAGAATCGAGCAGTTGGCCGCGTCGTGCGGGTAGACGGGCAACTGCGAGAGCATGTCGAACCGCCACTTCAGCCCGCCGGCCGTATCGAGGCAAACCGCCTCGCAGCGATTCGTCACCAGGTACACGCGGTCCCTTTCCACGGTCGGCGAGGAACAGATGCCTAGATCCATGTCGTCGAAGGCGAGACGCGGTCCGCTGGACTCGACGCGGGGAACGACGAAGTTCCAGAGCAGTTTGCCGGTGGCTTCGTCGAAACACCTCAGCACGCCTCCCTTCGTCGCGGAGTACTTGGGGTCATCCAGCCCGGAAACATTCGTGCCGATGAAGAGCTTGCCGCCGGAGACGGCGGGGCTGCTACAGGCCTGGCCGCCGAGCCGGGCGACCCACTTGACGTTCCGCATGGTCGCCTGGTTAACGCCGCTGCCGTCGGTTTTCTTCGCGCCGGGCTCGAACCATTCCGGCAGGCCCTGCTCGTCGGAGGCCATGTTCCGCTCGTCACGTCCACCCCACTGGGGCCAATCCTGCGCCGGCGGCGCCGGCCGCCACGGCCGCAAGACATATTCCAGAAAGGATCCGCTCTGCCATTCGCCATAGAATCATGGTGCAGTTGTCCGTCGCCCAGGCCAGTTTCATGGATTGCCTCGAATGTTCGCTGCTCCAACGGCTGGCTCGCCCCCAAACCCGGCCGGATTCAGACTTGTCTGAATTTCGCAGGATACCACGGAAAGCGGCGGAAGTCACTTACTCCAACAGCCCGGGATCATGGACACGCGGACAAACCTGAAGTACGCTGGCAGAGTCCGAGCGCAATATGCTACGAGGAGCCCAAGCCCTGCTCTACGATGGTGGACCGACCTATTTGCAGGCGCACGGGGATGCAGCCTGGCGGGGTTGGAACGAGACCCGCCGGCAGTGCTCCGCATGGCTTTGGATCGGCAGTGCCACGCAGCCGGTCGCTGCCATCCGCACGGTCGCGGCCAGCCTGCCGATATCCGCGCAGGTGATCGTCACGACGGTAGCGGTCCAGGAGCAACTCGAAAAGGCCGTCCGAAACCTTGATCACTGGCCTCCCCTAGAGCGACGGATTGCTTGGTGGCGAACGGCAGGGGCTGAGCAACTCCAAGCCCAGGGACGGTTCGCGGACGCCGTGCAGACGGCCTCCGGCAAGCAGCCAAGCGGGTGGACGGTGTTGACCGCCGGGGACCTGGGGCTGATTCTCCAGCAAGACGCGGGCGGCATCCGCCTGGCGAGCCTGTACGATGTCGCATCGCGCCGCCAACTGCTCGCGTCAAGAGTTTTGCCGCTGTTTGATCTGACACTCCGGCACGTGACGACCAAGGAAACGCTGTGTCTGGGCGCTGACGACGGTTGGAGTGGCTGCGAGACCGTCGTGCCAGATCCCAACAAGGGTGCCAAGATTCGCTGGCAACACCCAGCCGACCGGCGGCTGCGCGGGCTTCGCGTGGTGGCCAAGATCATGCCGGATGCGGCCGGGGCGTTTCATTGGACGTTACAGCTCGAAGGCGTACCGGCCGACTGGAGCGTTTGGCAGGTCCGCTTCCCACAACTGGCCGTGGCCGACCTCGGGCCACAGGCCAAGGTGCTCCTGCCCCGTGGTTCGGGCGAGGTGCAAGCGGACCCATGGGGCCGGTCGTTGCGGTACCGAGGTACCTATCCCAGCGGCTGGACGAGCATGCAGTTGCTGGCCGCCTATGACAACGATGGCAAGGCGGGCCTGTACGTGGCCATGCACGATCCCCTGGGGAGTACCAAGGACATCGTGGTGGAGAGCCGGCCGGGAGGGCGGGCTCTGACGCTGGCCTTCGAGCATCCAGCGGCCAACATGGGCGTGGGCGGCAATGGCTTCGACCTGAGCGGCGAAGCCGTTTGGCAGCTTCTGCATGGCGACTGGTTCAACGCCGCCACGATCTACCGTAACTGGGTCCGACGTTGTGCCCGTTGGTATCCGCGGCTCGGGCCCGAGGGACGCGCCGACACGCCTCTTTGGATGCGAGAACTCTCGGCCTGGGCCAAGACCGGCGGGGCGCCGGGCGAGTGTGTCGGCAAGGTTAAGGAGTTCCAGAAGTTTCTCGGGGTGCCGATCGGCTTTCACTGGTACAGTTGGCACCAGATCCCGTTCGACAACGACTATCCGCACTATTTCCGGCCAAGCTGGGGTTTGCCGAGGCGGTTCGCGACCTCCAGGCGTCGGGGGTCTACGTGATGCCCTACATCAACGGCCGGTTGTGGGACACGCGTAACCACGGTGTGGAGGACTTCGAGTTCACCCGCCGGGCCTTGCCGGCCGCGACCAAGGATGAACAAGGTAAACCTTATATCGAGATGTACGGGAGTAAGGAGTCGGATGGCACCCCGGTACGGTTGGCGACGATGTGCCCGACCACCGGACTGTGGCGCAGTACGATGCGAGAAACCGTGCTGCGGCTGTTCAACGAGTGCGGCGTCATGGGTGTCTATATGGACCAGATCGCCGCGGCCAAGCCGCAGCTCTGCTTCGACCACACGCACGGCCATCCCATGGGTGGTGGCCATTGGTGGACCGAGGGCTACTGGTCGTTGTTGGAGTCGATCCGCAGGACCAAGCCGGCCGATCGGATGCTCACCACCGAGTGCAATGCCGAGCCCTACACCCAGGTCTTTGACGGCTATCTGACCCTGGACTGGCAGTACGATGGCCAGGTCCCGGTCTTCCCGGCCGTCTACGGCGGGGCCATTCAGATGTTCGGCCGGACTTACCGCGGCGGCCCCAGCAAGGACCTCGCGCTGCGCATGAAGGCCGGCCAGCAACTGGTCTATGGCGAGCAAATCGGCTGGCTTGATCCGGGCGTGGTCCACGAGAAGGGCAATGCCGAGTTTCTCCGCCAGGTCGTGCGGTTGCGGTATGAGCTGCGGCGCTACTTCTATGCTGGCGAGATGGCCCGGCCGCCACGACTCCAAGGCACGATCCCGCGAGTCACGGCCGACTGGCAATGGAGCGGGCACTGGCCGGTGACCACCGACGCCCTCTTGGCCGGAACGTGGCGACTGCCGCAGGAAAAGAAACTGGTGCTCCTGCTGGTGAATGTAAGCGACGAGCCGATCCAGGTCACGCTGGACTTCGATGCCGGACGGTACGATCTGCCTGCCGGTTCGCTGACGCTTACCCGGATCGGGCAAAACGGCCCCTCGGAGACGGCTTCCGTGCCGCGGGCGTTTCAAAAGGCCGTATCGGCGGCTCCGCGACAAGTCTGGGCATGGGAGATTACCGGTCCGTGAGCGGCGTGTAGAGCAGGGCCCGCGATTGTATCCCCTCCGCCGCCTGGGCTGCGGATAAGCTCGTATCGACGCGAATCGTAATCACGTTGGTTTGGCCCGCACGGATGAACTGTGTCACGTCGAGTTCCATCTCGGCGGGCCGAACATAGGCCTCCTGGTACGGTCGATGGCCCGCGTACTTGCCGTTCACCCAACACCACGCTTCGGTCACTACGACCGGCACGCAAAGCATGGTCTTCTTGCCCCGGGCTGCCGCCGGCACATCGAGCTTCAGCCGATACCAGATGTGGCCGAGGTAGGGGTAGCCGCGCGAGTCGTCAAAACCCTGACGGTAGAACGGCCGCGTGGTATCCACCAGCGTCCAGCCGCTCTCGTCGAGACTGGGCTGTTGCCAGTCGGCAAAGATGCCCTCCTCGTGCGGATCGGTGCGAAACACGGCCTGCCGGGGGGCCAAGGCCACGAGCGTCCCTGTCTTGCCGGTGGTCTTGTCTAATAGCGATTGGTAATACTTCTTGCGATCGGTGATCGTCCAGTACCAGACGCCCGTATGGTATCCCTTTTCATCGGGCCAGATAAAGAACGGATTGATAGCGTGCAACTGCCCGCGCAGGGAGAGCATCTTGTCGGCTTGGGCAACGGCCGCAGCGAAGTTGCCGGCCGCATCGGCCGCTGCCAGATCCATGTAGGCGACCAGATGCTCGTAAATCAGCCTCTCGGCCCGCACGTGGAGCCTGTCGCGGTCGGTGCCCGCCAACTGCTCGGCCTCGGCCACAAGTCGCTTCAGGCGGTCGAGCAGCTCCGGTGTGTAAACCTCCGGCATGACGCGGTCTTCGTGGCCATGAATCGGTGCGCGGGTGAGGGCGTCGTCCAAGGCCACGTAAAAGGCCTTCATGGGCCGTGCCGCCCGGCCGTACCATTTGGCGAAGAAGTCGTCGAGAATAGCGTCAACGTCGGCGTCAGCGTTCCATTCCAACTGCGCGCGAAGGTATCGGCTGGCGATGCCCGCCTCGGCCCAAACGTTGCGAGACTCGTCGTGGAACCCCATTACGCCCCACTTCTTCATCAACGGGAAGTCACGCCGCAGCTTGGTAAACTCGGGGAAAGGCGTGAGACCGGAAACCAACATGTTGTAGTTGTAGCCGTAGATCCAGACGTTCTTGCACAATGCGCACCAGCGCTTGAGCATCTGGCCTTGACGGACCTTCTGCCAGCAGTGGTCGTTGTCGTAATCGTGGAGCGTGCAACTCCAAATGGCGGCAAACATGATCACGATGTGATCGTCGAGATTCACGCCTTCGGGCGGCAAATTGCGGTTGGCGTAGCCGTTGGTGGCGATGTACGCCTGGGGGAACTCCTTGTGGACCTCGGCCGCTACGCGGTTGACAAACAGCAGCCACTCCTCGGTGATGCTTGCTTCGCCGGGCACACCAGGCCTCCCGCCCAGCGTGACGAACCCCCGGCTGAGCTTGAGCGTCTCGGGATTGAAATCTCGCGGCAGGCCGTCGTCCGGGGCAAAACCGTAGGAATTGGCCGCCGGATGCTTGCGCAAGTCGTCCCTGATAATACCACCGGCAATCCTAGCCGCCTCGGGGTTCGTAAGGTTCGGAAGGTAGGGGTTGCGCGTGCCGTCCTCGTTCAGGGCTAGCAGTGCCGGCTTCTCCTTGCGTATCGGCTCGGGGGCTACGATCGCCCGGGCGCTGCTGTCGCCGCAGATGGCGAACATCGGCTCGGGATTCATCTTGTTCCGCAGTTTCCAACGAGCTTCCTCCGCAGCCAGTTCCGGCAGGGCATGCAGCCACCAGTTGCGCATCACGAAGTCCGGCTTTTCCTCCACCCGCTGCTCGGGCACGCGGATCGTCGTGGCGTGCGGCACGATCTCGCCGAACTCGCCCGGCATGAACCATCGTACGCCCAAGCTACGAAGGAAATCGTAGACCGCGTACTCGGTGCCGTGGTAGGGGCCGTCGTTGTTGCCGGCTAACAACAGCCGGTCGCCCTTGCACACGATGACAAAGCCTTCCTCGCGGCGGGCGGAAGTAACGCTGCCGGGAATCGCCATGCCCAGATGATCGCTCAACCGACTCCGGCCTACCAAGATAAGCGGTCCGGCAAGGTTCTGCGCATCGTCCACGATCAGCAGCTTGGCGCCGGAGATTTTGTGGATGTAGGTCTGTAGTTCCGCGGCCGCAGTTAGAGTCTTCTGTTTGGCCGGCCCCGCGCTATTTTTGGCGACAACGATTGTCGCCCGCGGCTGGCCATCCTGGACGATGACCATTTCCGCCGACCGCTGCGCGGTGCCCGCCGCCGGGCCAGTTGTCACCATGCTAAGGATGGTGAGGAAGCCGATACAGAAGAGTAGCCTTGGGATCCTGTCTCGCATGATTCACCTCGTTTTGCCAATGGTCTAACCCACAAACGATCCTGAATCTCTGGATTATGACACGTTGTCGTGCGGTGTGCCAGCCACAACGGGAACCGTTGCGCCCGTCCAAGGGCCACGTGCCACTTTCGTACTGTCGTGGCTTTTCGCCCGTCCGGGGTGAGCGACCGTTGTTCGCCGGTGTAGGCGGTCGGCCGGTCATGCCTTGAATCCTCACGTGGCGATTCGGCTTCACATGCCCAATACTGAGCAGGCCGTCGCCTTGGCGGGAGACGAGACAGTGTGCGCATTGGCAACGTAAAGAACGTCATTCATCGGGGCTTCGCTGCCGGTTGGACAGTGCGAACCTGGTTCGCACCGAAGTCCCAACCACTCGCGACCACCCAGGCCCCTTGCTGAACATCGGCGACTTCATAGTCGGATTCCCGTTCAGGCTTTGGCTGCCGTTTCGTTGTCAAACGTGGCAATCACCGGCGCATGATCGGACGGCTTCTTTCCCTTCCGTTCCTGCCGGTCGATCTCGGCGCTGGAGCAACGGGCTGCCAGCGACTCCGTAGCGAACACATAATCCAGCCGCAGGCCGTCGTTCTTTGGGAAGGCGAGCATGCGGTAGTCCCACCAGGAATACAATCGACCTTCCGGGTGCTGCTGGCGATGAACGTCAACCAGCCCCCATGCCAGAAACTCTTCCAGCGCAGCGCGGCCTGTCGGGTGGTAGAGGACCGTCTCTTCCCAGGCCGCCGGATCGGCAACGTCCAGTTCGTCCCGCGCCACGTTGAAGTCGCCGCAAACGACCAGAGGCGTTTCGGGCGTAAAGTTTTTCTCCAGGAAGGCCCGCAACCGCAGCAGCCACTTGAGCTTATAGGAGTAGTGCTCCGAACCGACGACCTGGCCATTGGGAACATAGGCGCTGATGACCTGGATGCCCCCGACCTTGCCCGTGATGAACCGAGCCTGCGGGTCTTCTACGTCGTCATTCATGCTCTGTTCGACGTTCTGCGGTTCGATCCGGCTCAGAATGCCGACGCCGTTGAACGTCCGCTGGCCGTAAACCGCCGCATGGTAGCCCGCCTCCCGGATCGCGTCGTGGGGAAACGCAGCGTCCTGCGTTTTCAACTCCTGGAGGCAAAGGATGTCCGGTTGCGCCTTCTGGAGCCAAGCCAGCAGCCGCTCCAATCGGGCACGGACGGAGTTCACGTTCCATGTGGCGATCTTCATGGTGTGGTCGAACGTCGTGACAAGGATCTCAGTTGGACGAGGGAAGGCAACGGTACAAGCGAACCTCATCGAGGCCGATTTTCTCGACAAGCTCCATCTTCGGCCCATCGGCGACAAAAGATCGCACCAGTCTCCCATGCGTGCTGGTTTGCTCGGCTGCGGCCATATCGGTGAACGTCGAGTACGCGATCTTGCACTCACCTGTGGACTCGCCGTTTTTCCGGTAGTACGCCTTTGCGTATTTCTTGTAGCGGGCCAGGATCTCCACAATCGTCAGATCCGCCGCCGCCGACCCTTTAAGCGGGAGTTGGTGTCCGGCAGCTAGTGTAGTGTCTCAGGCTGATGGGAGTTTATCGAGTGTTTTTCGGGCGCGGCGAACTTTTTCCAAGATGTCCTCTGCTTTCGCTACCCAGACGAAGCCCTTGGGCTTGGCGTTGTGATGGGCGATATAGTCACAAATGGCTTGCTCCAACTGAGCGATGTTCTGAAAACACCGCGTCGAATGCGCTTTTCCGTGATGTCACGAAACCATCGCTCCACCAGATTCAGCCACGAACTGCTCGTGGGCGTGAAGTGCATGTGGAAGTGCTTGTGTCGTTTCAGCCATTTCTGAACGTTGGGATGTTTATGAGTCGCGTAGTTGTCAACAATCAAGTGCAAGTCCAAGTCGGCCGGCGTCTCGGCGTCGATCTTCTTCAGGAATTTCAACCATTCCTGATGGCGATGTTGTTGCATGCACTGGGCGATCACTTTCCCCTCGACAACTTCGAGGGCCGCGAACAAGGTCGTGGTTCCATTCCGTTTGTAGTCGGACGTCATCGTACCCAAACGGCCTGGGTACATTGGCAAGCTCTTTTGCGTTCGGTCGAGAGCTTGGATCGAGGTTTTTTCGTCGCAGGAAAGCACGAGGGCATGTTCGGGCGGATCCAGGTACAAGCCCACGATGTCGACAAGTTTTTCCACGAAGTGGGGATCGTTCGAGACCTTAAACGTCTTTGTCAAATGCGGCTTCAAACCGTTGTCACGCCACACGCGCTGTACGGTGGCCTTGCTGACGCCCACCGCTTTGGCCATCATGCGCGTCGACCAGTTCGTGGCGTTTGGCGGAGTTTCCTGCGTGGTCTTGCGGAGAATCTCCACTTCCTTGATCGACCGCACGGTCGGCGTCCGTCCGCCACGCGGCGCATCCTTGAGGATGCCAGCCACACGGTCGGTAACGAATCGAGCTCGCCATGTTGCAACCGTCCGCCGTGTGCAGCCAAGTGCGGAAGCGATGCTGTCGTTCTGCCGGCCTTCCGCAGCCGCCAGCACGATCTGAGCCCGCAAGACGACTCGAGCTTGGGTACTTCGACCACGCGACAACTTGCTCAACGCCGTTCGTTCTTCTTCCGTCAACACAACTGCTCTGGCGACTCGCATATCGGTATCCTCCCTGGTATGAAGATACTACGAAAGCCGCACCCAATAAGTTCACTTACTTAAGAGACACTACACTAGATATTCCGCGATGATCCGGCCGTACTCGACGCGGCTCGCCTTGGAATTCCATGGCCCAAGATAAAAAATCTTGGGGCTGGATGGTCACGATGGCTTGGCCAGAAGCCTTATGCTTCCGGTATTTGGGTAGTGCGTCCTTTACAATAGGCATTTGCGGCGCTCCAGAATGATGGAAAAAACTCAAAACGGTATTTACCGTTTTGGCTTCGGCCATCCGGGACGCACTGCCGACCACCGGCAGGTAGCAAAAGTCGTGATTATAAAAAGACTTACGTTCAGTGGAGACGACCGGGATCGAACCGGCAACCCCTAGCTTGCAAAGCTAGTGCTCTCCCAATTGAGCTACGTCCCCAAGCGATTATCCATGAAACGGTTACGACTCAAGTCTCGGAAACTGCTGCTATCCAACAAAGATTATCGCTCCATGCGACCGTCGAGGAGTGTCGCTCCCGTAGTATAGCCGAGGCAATGAGCCATGGCAACAGCATAGCCGAGGTAATGAATCATGGCAACCCAGCGCGGGTTAACGATCGAGGTGCTTGCGTACCATGAAACCTCGCGGTAGGATTACCGGCAACAAATCCAGTCGCGAGGTGCCTTTCATGGTCGATGAACCGTCCTTCAATTCCCCGGGCGATCCCGGCGGACATTCGTATTTTCAGAACTTCCAACATACGCCTGTCGGCGCCCGCGTACCGGAGAAAGTCGGCCGAGGCGTGTTCGCGACCGCCTTGATGGTCCTGCAAACCAACGAATTGTTCGTGCTGGACCTGCTTTCGATGACCTCTCAGCCGCAACAGGTGGTTGGGCGGATCATCATGACGGCTGCCAGCTTCTCGCAGTTCCTGAACGCCCTGCGACTGAATGTCAAACATTACGAAAGTGAAATCGGACCGCTGAAACCGCGAATCGCGTCGCCGCACTCGCCTTCCCAGCCGATCCCGCGTGGTCCCGGCAGTAGTGTTATGGGTGGCGCCGGTGGCGGAATGGGTGCCGGTGGCGGTGCCGGAGGCGCCGGCGGTGGAATGGGCGGTGGAGCGGGCCCTTCCGGCGGCCTAACGCCGCATACCGCGGGTGGTCTCATACCGGAGACGCCGCACGCCCATTCGACGTCCTCGCCCTCGGGACCGATCACCGAACTTTATGAGCAGGTACGGTTCCCTGAAGATCTGCTCGGCGGCACGTTCGCCAATGCCGTGATGATCCGGCACACGCCGGAAGAGTTCTGCTTCGATTTCATCAGCAGCCTTTATCCACGGCCGATCGTGGTGAGCCGGGTGTTTGCGGCTGCGGGACGCGTGCCGTCGTTCATTGACGCCATGGCCGGATCGTTGGAAAGATATCAAACCGGCGGCGGGGCACCCGAGTAGGTCCCTCTTGCCGAGAGGGACTATTGTGCCCGGAAGCGCTCAGGGAACCTTGGCCTTTGACGAAATCATTGCGAAAAAGTCCCGTCCGGCAGAAGGGACCTACTTGCCGGCCAGTAGTTCATCAATCACTTTGTGAATTGTCCCGGCCGGGATTGCATAGCTGGCGGTCCGGTCGGCACGGGCGATATTGAGGCCGACCGGCCGGCCGTCAAGATCGACCACGGGCCCGCCGCACTGTGCGGCTTGCAGCACCGTGTCGTGCGTCAAGGCGCTGGCAAAGCTGTTGTGCCGCTTGCTGACGGTCCCGCCGGCCTCGCTCAAGTGCGTCAACTGCTCGCCATTCATCTTGGGCGCCATTTGATCGGATGACACCAGGTCGACCTTCAGCTTCATCGGCTTCCCGTCGCGGGTGATTTCCAGCGTGACCTTGTCGCCCGGCCGGTATTTGCCCATGGTCTCGGTGACGTCCTTGGCGAGTGGCGTCCGTTGGCCGTCGATACTGAGGATCACGTCGCCGGGCTTCAGGCCGGCCTTGCCCGCGGGCAGATCCGGGGTTACCGCTTGGACGCGGGCGTCCTTGGCCGTCTGATCCATGATCACGCCGATGATGGCCCGATTGCGGAGCAGAATCTTCGGCGCGTCGGGAATAGGGCGAGGCGGAATGCTGACCACGCCTAGCCCGAGCACGCCGTTTTCCGGGTCGGGCGTTATCAGCCAACTGCCGGGCCGCGGCGGATCGCCATCGGCCCAGGTGATAGGCACGAGATCGTTGGCATCGACTTTCAACAGCGCGAGGTCGAACTCGGTCTTCGCTTTGACCAAGGTTGCCGGCAAGTCGCGAGCCCCGATCCTGCAGGAGAGCTTGCCATGGATCTCGCTGGCTTTGCTGACGATGTACCCGTCTTTACGGACCACCGTGCCCCAGGCGACCGGCCGGCCGTCACAAAGAACGGCCACGGTGCTCCGACCGGCCTGGGCGGCGATGGGGGCGATGTCGTGGAGAAGTGTCGGGCTCGATTTTCCGTAATCCGCCGCGGTCGAAGCAAGGCCTCTTCCCAGCATGGCACGGAGCAGGCCCTGAAGATTCTTGGCATTTTCGGGCGTCGTGTGGAGTTGATAGCGGCCGCCGCCGAGAGACTCGGCGCCGCCGAGCATTTCGCGAAGTTTGGCAAACTGGTCGGCACCGTCCTTGCCGCCGTCGGCGGCCTGGTTGGGCGCAGTCTTGGGCGATTCGGCCTGCTTCGAGGCGGGTACCGCCTTTGTCGCCGGTTTCTCGGCCAAGGCCTTCTTTTCCCACTGGTCCATCAGTTGGTGCATCTGCTCGGGCGTGACCATCATCGTTCCGTTCTTGATCAGGCCCAAAACCTCCGGGTCGCCGACCAACAGCCGATCCTGGAAGAGCCTCTGGAACTTGAGGAAGTCCAACGGCCTGGTGGCGGCACTGCTGGCCGGAGTGGCAGAAACCGTGCCTCCTGGCAGGGGAGCGGCATGGCCGACCGGCGGCGACTTCTCCCACTTCGCAATCAGCCGATCGATGTCACCGGGCGTAAGGTTGATGTGGCCGTTCTTCATGAGATTGAGTACTTCCGGATCGCCGGCCAGGAGCCTTTTTGACGAGCAGTTCGCGGAATCTCTTGAGCTTCTCCGGGTTGGGAATATTGTGGGCGTGCAGGTCGGCGGGAGTGCCGATCGCTTTACCGGCCAGCGAGGTCGTTCCATTGTTCGCGGTAGACATCGATCGGCACATGCTGATTCTGGTTGACGCTCATGCCGATGTTGGAATGGATGCCGATTACGCGGCCATCCAGGTCGAACAGCGGTCCGCCGGAATCGCCGGAGATGACCGTGGCGTCGGTGACGAGGAATCGGGAGTCCTTGCCGGAATTGAGGACGCGTCCCAGGCGGATGGGCGGCGTGCGGTCCTGCTGGATGCCGCCGGGATGACCCAGGGCCAAGCACCATGTGCCCGGCTTGATGTCGTCGGAGTGGCCCATTTCCACGTGTGGCCACTTGCCCGCTTCGGTGATTTTGGCGAGGCCGGAATCGCGAGAAATTTGCGCCGAGGGCCTTGGCCGCGGCGCGGCGGCCATCGGGGAAGATCACCGTCAACTCGCTTCCCGGCTTGGCGATGACGTGGCCAGCGGTGAGGATCAGGCCGTCCTCGCTCACCACGACACCGCTTCCTTCACCCAGGCGGCCATTGCCGGCCAGCGACTGGTTGATGATGCCTACCGTTGCCGCCAGGACGTGCGCGGCCACGGCCTGGCTCTTCGCCTCGACCCGCTTGAGCACGGCTGCAGTCGTTGGGTCGATGGCTTGAACCGGGCGCGGAGAAAAGCTCCCGAGGGCTAGCAGGACGACGAAAAGCCGAAAATGGGTGACGGCGCGGGTTGGATTCGGGCGGCGGTGGGCCAGTCGGAACATAGGATATATCCAAAAGGAGGGGTGGTGACGGCGAGTGACGGCGGAATATTTTCTATTGTAGCCACGCAAGGGCGGATCATTCCAGTGCGAATCTTATTTCGTTCCCTTCCGCTCAACTATCTTCACCTCCGCCACCTCATTCTCCGCCATCGCCGCGATCTTCCTGGCAATCGCCTCCAAACGCTCATGGTCCTGCTGACCAGGACCATGCTCGGCCCCGGCCTTTGGCTGCGTATTCGACGAGCCGAGCACTTGCATGAGCAGCGGCGTCGGGCGTAGCTCGGCGGCCGCGCCGGTTCGTGTGTTCATGATTCGCACGACCACGTGGTCAGCCGGGACCCAGGTGAGCGTGCGCTTCCCCAATGCGGCGCCGGTCGCCGCTTGGATGCCGTCCAGGAAACACGATTGTGGCGGCCTGGCCATTGGGCCTTCGCACGTGACCTCGACATCGAAGTGGCCCTTGGCCCGTACGGAACGAAGCCCGATCATTCCCATCCGGGCGCCGGCCACGACCGTAGGACCGAGGTGGCCGTGAAAGTGGACGACCTGGGCCAACCATTCGGGATCGGAGGGCTGCCGTTGGTAATCGGGCGTCGGGAGGCGGTCTTCAGCGATGGTCAGCATTGGCAGGATGAGGAAAAGAACAGCGGCAACGGCCGGTTTCATGGTCGAGACTCCAAATTGGATGGCTAAATTTTACCTCAGCACCAGCCGATGGTACTTGTTCCGCCGGTGGGCCAGCCGCTCGGGATTCTCGGCCATCACCGATTTCTCGTAGGCGGTGAAATTGCCTTCGTACCAACGGGTCTGGCCGTTGCCTTCCATGATCAGCAGGTGCGTGCAGATGCGATCGAGGAAGAAGCGGTCGTGGCTGATCACCATCGCGCAGCCGGGAAAGTCCAACAGGGCTTGCTCCAAGACCCGCATCGTGTTCACGTCCAGGTCGTTGGTCGGCTCGTCCAGGAGCACGAGGTTGCCGCCGCGGCGGAGCATCTTGGCGAGGTGGATGCGGTTCCGCTCGCCGCCGGAGCAATCGCCCACCCGCTTTTGTTGCGAGGGCCCGCGGAAGTTGAACCGTGCCAGGTAAACCCGCGAGTTCATCGAGAGGTTGCCCAGCTCGATGACGTCCTTGCCGTCGGTGATTTCTTCGAACACGCTACGATCGTCGTCCAGGGCGTCGCGATGCTGATCGACGTAGGAAAGCTGCACGCTGGGCCCCAACTCGATCTTGCCCGCGTCCGGCTCTTCCTGGCCGACGACCATGCGGAAGAGGGTCGTCTTGCCGGTGCCGTTGGGGCCGATCACGCCGACGATGCCGCCGCGGGGCAGGTCGAACGAGCATTTTTCCATGAGGTTGAGCTTCTCGCCGTCGACCGTGTAGGCCTTGGAGACGCCCTTGAACGTCAGCACCTTGTCGCCCAGCCGCGGCCCCGGGGCGATCTGGATGATGGCCTCGTTCTTGGCGTCGTCTGCTTGCTGCGCGGAAAGCTGCTCGTAGGACTTGATGCGGGCCTGGTTCTTCTGCTTGCGGCCTTCGTGCGAATTGCGGATCCATTCCAGTTCGCGTTCGAGGATCTTCTGCCGCTGCGACTCGCGCTTTTCCGTCAGCCGCAGCAACTCGGCCTTCTGCTGGAGCCAGGAGGAGTAGTTGCCCTCGAATGGCAGGCCACGGCTGTTTTCCAGCTCGAGGATCCACTTCGTGATATTGTCCAGGAAGTAGCGGTCGTGCGTGACGATGATCACGGTGCCGGGATAGTCGCGCAAGGTCTGTTCCAGCCACTGCACGGTCTCGGCGTCGAGGTGGTTGGTGGGTTCGTCGAGGAGCAGCAGGTCGGGCTTTTCCAGCAAGGCCATGCACAAGGCCACGCGGCGGCGCTCGCCGCCGGAAAGCTGCCCACCAGCGTGTCGTCGGGCGGCAACACGAGGGCGTCGGAGGCGATGTCCATCAGGCGGTCGAGTTCCCAGCCGTCGCAGTGATCGATCTTCTCCTGCAAGCGGCCCATTTCCTCCATGAGCTTGTCGAGGTCGTCGCCTTCCCTGGGATCGGCCATCTCCAGGGTAATCTCGTTGAAGCGATCGACGAGGTCCTGGATCGGCTTCATTGAGGTCTGCAAGTTCTCGCGAACCGTTTTTTCGAGTTCCAAGTGCGGCTCTTGGGCCACGTACCGCACCCGCATGTTCTTAGCTAGGGCGGCCGTGCCGTCAATATCGGTATCGATGCCGGCCATGATTCGCAGGAGGGTCGATTTTCCCGATCCGTTCTCGCCGACAATGCCGATTTTCGCGCCGTAAAAAAACGACAGGCTGATATTCTTGAGCACGACGCGCTCGCCGTAGCGTTTGCCGACGTCGTGCATTTCGAAGATGAATTGCGGGGGCATGGAATTGCTGAGGTAGAGAGCGTTCGCCGTGTTTTCGATCCGGTATTTATAGCAGCAGCGGTTGCCGGAGGGAAGCCGCTGTTCGGTAGTGGACGTCAAGCATAGGCGATGCAGACGCTAGCGCAGACTCCAAATTTCTCGAGAAGAAATAGGGACGGTAGTTTCGTTCGACGAAGCGCGTTAGAATCGATACGAGCCCACTTAGCTGCCAAAGTGGCTTTTTTGCGGCCTTTCCTCCTTCGCTGGGCCGATGTTACAATCTACGGTATCCTTGCAGCCCTACCCCTGAACGGGGATAATCACGTCATCCCGGCTCGTCTTTGATCTGAAGTTCCTGTGTCTGTCCGTCCCTCTGAGATCCTCGATATCCGCCACGAGCTCCCTCCGCGACTTCGTGCGAAGGCCGAAGCGGTGCTCAAGACCGGCGAGAGCTTGTTGGCGTGGTTCGAGCCCGATTTGGACCGGCAACTGAATTATTCGCAGGGGTTGATCCTGCTCAGCGAGACGCGGATTATCAGTCTAGCGGAGAATGACCAGGACTTCGATCGTCATTCTGACAGAGAGGTTCATGCGGTGCGCAAAGAGTGGCATCTCTCGCCGGAACTCACCTTGCAGGCGAAAGAAAAGGGCGGGGCTTCGTCATTGGAACTGGTCGATGGTCGGGGACTGGTGACCCATTGGCGGTATTCGCCGGCAATGAACAACGCCGCGCACCATTTTATCGACCGCTGGAAAGTGCTCCGCAACGGCCAATCCGCGGAAAGCGAAGTAGGCGAAGCGACCGAGCCGCTCTGCCCGAGCTGCGGCTTGCCCATCAAAGGGGAGCAGGGCTTTTGCGAGAACTGCGCGTCGCTGCCGGGAACCAGGCCGGCAGCCTCGCTCCTGCGGCTGCTGACCTTTGCGCGGAAACGGGCATGGGTGGGGTCATTGGGCGTTATTTTGACGATCGCCAGCACGGCGGCGGGCATGATACCGCCCTATTTGACGAAGCCCATGCTCGACAGGGTACTGGTTCCCTACCAAAACGGTCAGCCGGCGGATTTCTATCTCGTTCCCTGGCTGTTAGGAGGATTCGCGGCAGCATCCGTCCTGTGCTGGCTGTTGACGTGGACCCGAACCTACGTCGTCGCCTGGGTGAGCGAGCGGATCGCGTCCGACTTGCGCAATCAGACCTATAGCCATTTGCAGCGGATGTCGCTGGAGTTCTTTGGCGGAAAGCGCACGGGGGACCTGATTTCGCGGGTGAGCAGCGATTCGGATCGCATCCAATACTTCCTCTCGGTCCATCTGCTGGATTTCGCCAACGACGTGCTGATGATCCTTATGACGGCCGTCATCTTGCTGAGCCTCGATTTGCGTCTGGCCCTGGCCACACTGGTGCCCCTGCCGCTGATTGCCTACCTGGTCTACAAGGTCCGCAGCCGGCTGCGGGCCGGATTCCAGGGGAGCAGCCGCTCTTGGGCCGACATGACCAGCGTCCTGGCCGACGCCATTCCCGGCATCCGCGTGGTCAAGGCCTTTGCCCAGGAGCGCCGCGAGATCGATCGTTTTCGCCGCGCCAACGATCGCGTGCTGCACGCCAACGACCGCGTCAATCGGCTCTGGTCGTTCTTCGGACCTGTGATCACGCTCTTGACCGACGGCGGTTTGCTGATCGTTCTGGATCGTGGCCGTTTGGCAGGTCTATCGCAACAACCTGACCATCGGCACGCTGAACCTGTTTCTGGCCTACATCGGCCGCTTCTACATGCGGCTAGATTCGATGAGCCGCATGCTCTCCGCCACGCAGCGGGCGGCCGCCGCCGCGCAACGGGTCTTCGGCGTCATGGATCGCGAGGCGACGGTCCCCGAGCCGGTCCATCCGGTCCGTCCGGGCCGACTCTGCGGACGCATCGAATTCCACGACGTGGGTTTTCGCTATGGCACCCGTTCCGTTGTGGAACGGATCAACCTCACGATCGAGCCCGGCGAGTTGATCGGGCTGGTCGGCCCGAGCGGGTCGGGCAAGACGACCCTGGTGAATCTGGCCTGCCGCTTTTACGATGTGGCCGAAGGGGCCGTCCTCGTCGACGGCACCGACGTCCGCTCCTTTCCCATCGAGGAATATCGCAAACACATCGGCCTGGTCCTCCAAGAGCCGTTTCTGTTCTACGGCACCATCGCCGAAAACGTCGCCTATGGCCGGCCGGATGCCAAGCGTGAGGAACTGATCGCTGCCGCCAAAGCCGCCCGGGCCCATGAGTTCATCCTCCGCCTGCCGGACGGCTATGATTCGTTGGTCGGCGAGCGGGGTCAATCGCTCTCCGGCGGCGAGCGGCAGCGGATCAGCATCGCCCGGGCGCTGTTGATCGATCCCCGCATCTTGATCCTCGATGAGGCCACCTCGTCGGTCGATACCGAAACGGAGCGCGAAATCCAGTTGGCCTTGGACAACCTCATTCGCGGTCGCACGACGATCGCCATCGCCCACCGCTTGAGCACGCTAAGCCGGGCCAATCGCCTGGTCGTCATGGAACGGGGCCAGATCGTGGAGGTCGGTCAGCACCAGGAACTGCTCGACTGCAACGGTTTGTACGCCCGGCTTTATCGGCGCAGTCGGAATCGCCGGAGGATCGCAACGCATGACGTCCTCGCAACCCGCACCGCTGCGTCCCGTTCGACTGGAGCGCGATCCGTGGGGCCAACTCCTCCTGGAGACCGACGACGGCCGCAAGTTCTCCAACGTCGTGCCCGTACGGGCCTTTCCCGTTTCCGACCCCGATCACTGGATCTCGATCTGCGACTGCCACGGACAAGAGATTTTGTGTATTGACGACATCCACGACCTTCCGTGCGACATACGGAGGGCCGTGGAATTGGAGCTGTCCCAGCGCGAGTTTGTGCCCGTGATCCGCAGGATTCTTTCGGCCACGCACCACGAGCCTTCCGACTGGTTCGTGGAGACCGACCGCGGAAAGACGACATTCCAGCTCAACAGCGAGGACGACGTGCGGCGTATCGAGCCCGACCAGGCCTCAATCGTCGACGCCCACGGCATTCGCTATCTGATAACCAGCGTACGTGGATTGGACGGCGGCAGCCGGCGCATCTTGGAATATTTTCTGTAAGCCGACTGACCAAAAAGTGGCTTGGGATACGACATTATCGTCGGAACCCAAACGAACTGGGGGTGTTCAATTCTTGTCCGGGGGATGTTCTCGCCACCCTTGAAGAGGATAATATTATCGGGGCAAGTGAACAAAGGCAGGGCACGGCTACGTAGTAAGTACGTTCGCAAGCGCCTGTGATAGGCGTCGGCACGTTACCGGTCTCATCTTTCGGGCAAGACGTGTTGCGGACAGGAAGAGTCACTTCCGCCGGAGAAGCTCTTGTCTGAGGAGGCAGCAATGGAGGAATATGAACCTGGGTCTATCCGCACGTACTTGATGCAGATGGGTGACATTCCCCTGCTCAGCCGCCGCGAGGAACTCGCCACCGCGCGGCGCATCGAGCAGACTCGGCGGGCCTTTCGGCGGTCGATCCTGGAATGTGACTATGTCTTGCGAGCCGCCCTGGGTATTTTGGACGACGTGCTCACGGGCCGCATGCGCCTCGAACAGGCGGTCGACGTTTCGCTCAGCGATCCAAGTATGGCCGGAGGGTTGTTACGGCGGATTGAAGCCAATCGAAGGACCCTGGAACACCTCCTCAAGCGGAACCAGCACGACTTCCGGGTGTCCATGGACCGTCGTCAGTTGGTTGCCTGCCGCCAGCAGGCCCGTCACGGCCTGGCCGTGCGACGCCGTCACGCCGCGCGGCTAATCGGCGAAATCGGCCTGCGGATGGAGCGCCTGCAACGCAGCTACCGTAGCCTTTGCGAGATTGGGAAGCAGATGGCGGCCCTGGGCGAGCGCGTGTTCCGCGTGGGTCACGGCCCGGGCCCAGCCCAAGGAGTGGTGGCAAACTCGCCGCCGCCGAACGAAGTGCGGCGCGATTTTCGCCGTTTGAGAAAGACGACACTGGAAACGCCGCGCGGGCTTCAGCGGCGGTTGGCGCGTATCGCCCAGTTAAGCAAACTGCACGAAATGGCCCGCCGCGATCTGGTCGCCGGCAATCTCCGCCTGGTCGTTTCCATCGCCAAGCGCTACCGCAACCGCGGCCTAAGCTTTCTGGACCTGATCCAGGAGGGCAACACGGGGTTGATGCGAGCGGTGGACAAGTTCGAGTACGCCCGCGGTTTCCGTTTCTCGACATACGCAACGTGGTGGATTCGCCAGGCGATTAGCCGCTCGATTGCCGATCAGAGCCGCACCATCCGCGTACCGGTGCACATGATCGAAAAGATGGGCAAGGTGCGCGACATCAACCGCGACCTGGTGCATACGGAATGCCGCGAGCCGACCTTGGAAGAAATGGCCGAGCTTAGCGGGCTGTCGATTGCCGACACCCAACGGGCCTTGAAGATGAGCCGGCAACCGCTTTCGTTGGACCAGCCGGTGGGCCACCAGGAGGAGAACTACCTTGGGGACCTGCTGTACGATCATCGGGAAAATGATCCGTTGGCCGGCGTGAACATGGCCAATCTCCGTTCCAGCATTGCCGACGTTTTGCAGACGCTCGACTATCGCGAGCGGGAGATATTGCGGCTGCGCTATGGACTGGCCGACGGCTACACGTATACGCTACAGGAGATCGGCCGCATTTTTTCGGTCACCCGGGAGCGGGTCCGGCAGATCGAGGCCGAAGCCATTCGCAAACTCCAGTATCCAGGTCCGACGCGGAAGTTGGCCGCCTTCGTCGAACACAGGCTGCCCGTCCTCGCTTCCAGCAGCTTCGGCGCCAGCACGCCTGTGATGCAATAAGAAGCTCGTCGAATTCTTTGCCCTTGCCGCGTCGTTCACCTTCCTAAGGCGTAAAACAGTGTGTCCAGCGCGGCCGGGTCAAGCCCGCGAGACGAGCTCGCTACGGAACTTGTGGCCGTTCCAGAAACGTTGGACGATAGGACAACCGCGGCCGCGGCAGACTGCAGCGTCGCCGAGGGGATCGCGACGCTGCAGCCTTGCAGCGAGCCGGAGGGTTGGGTGACTGTTACATTGAACGATTGCACGGCCGACATCACGCCGCTGCTGGCAAGGACTGCAATCTGCGTGTTGCCCGTGCAGTTTGCCGCCGCGCGGATCGTTAATTGATTCCCGGAAACCGCCACCGACACTCCGTTGCCACTGACAGGCCTGGCCGAATAGCTCACCGCCGAGCCGGAAGGACTGCTGCCGGACAGTGATAACGTCACGCTGCCACCGGCGACCAGTGTCTGGTTGCCGATGGGCAGAAGGCTGGGTGCCGTTGGGGCCGGGGCAGGTATCGGGGCTGGCGACGGGGTGGGGCTTGGGGCGGAGGCGAGCGTCGAGGCCGATGGCCCGCTGGTAACCAGGGTAAACGAGCCCGCGGGCGATCCCGGATAGGTGCTTACGGCCAGATAGTAGGTGCCGCTCTGCGTTGCCTGCCACGTAATGCGCGACGAGCGATTGCCCGGGGCCATGTCGTCGTTCTGCGCGATTACCGTCTGACCATTCGTGCCCAGGAGCGTGAGTACCGAGTCATAAAGTGTGCCCAAGACGGTCTCGAAGGTGTAGCACTGTCCGGCCACGACCTGGACCTTGAAGTAGCTCGTGTCGGCGGAATTGGCTATATCGCCTTGCGCCCCGGAGCCGATGGCCACGGCGATAGCGGTCGTTGGGTTCGTCCCAGGTGCTACGATCGTCGGAACGGGCGCAGGAGCGGGAGGAGGTGTAGGGGCGGGGCTGGGCGCAGGAGTGGGAACAGACGAAGGAGCGCTCAGAAGTTTCAAGGTGTTGTAAGCATTCAGAACGCCTCCGCTGGAGACCTTGCCGGCCAAAGCGGGAATCTTGTCGACACCTTGCAGCAGCGCGCTGCGCACCTCCGCCACCGTGGCATTCGGGTCGGCCGCCCAGGCCAGGGCCGCCACACCGGCGACAAGAGGTGTTGCCATGCTCGTACCGGACAAGTAACCGTATTTGCCGCCGGGCAGCGTGCCATAGATATTGACGCCCGGCGCAGCCAGGTTGACCGAGTTAGCCCCGTAATCGCTGAACGGCGCAAGTCGGTCGTTGGAATCGCTGGCGGCCACGGAGACGACGTTCGCCAGGCCGGAAGAGGCCGGATACTGCGGCGTCAGATCGTTGTTGCTCGCCGAATTTCCCGCCGCGGCGACGAAAAGAATCCCGGCGTTGCCCGCTGCCTGGATCGCTGCGTTCAAACCGGGGTCGCTTAAGCTGCTGCACCAACTGGCGTTGATCACCCTCACGTTCACGCCGTATTCAGTCCGCTCCATGACGGAATAATTGATCGCGCGGATGGCGTCGGAGGTGTAGCCGTCGCCGTTGGCATCGAGGAACTTCAAGGGCATGATCGTGACGTTCCAATTAACGCCCGTCACGCCCGTGCCGTTGTTACCCACCGCGCCGATTTCGCCGGCCACGAAGGTCCCGTGGCCGTCGTCGTCCATGGGATCGCCCGTGTTGTCGACGAAGTTGTAGCCGTGCACGTCGCCGCTGAAGCCGTCTTGGCCGGCATGGGGATTGGTCCAGATGTTTGCCGCGAGGTCGGGATCGGTGTAATCGACACCCGAGTCGATCTCGGCCACGACCACGCCCTTGCTGCCGGTGGTAATGTTCCATGCCTGGGTAGCGTCAATATCGCACCCGGCCGTCCCGCCGCTCTGTCCCGTGTTGTCCAGGTCCCATTGCTGCGGGAACTGGGGGTCGTTGGGCACTGCCGCATCAATCTGCTTCAGAGAGTCGGCTTCGAACCAGGCAATGGGACTGTCGCCCTGCAAGGCTGCGGTTGCCTGGGCGGCCGTGAGGCTAGAGGAGCGCACGAGCACTTCGCCCACGGCGCCGAGACCTTCGAGAATGTGAAAGTCTGCACCGCTTTGCGGCAACAGACGGGCCGTGCCGGCCGCGCTGGCGATTCCGCTGGTAGCCGCCGCATTGAACTGCACGATCCAGTCCAGTTGGCCGCTGACCGTATTGCCGGCCTGGGTACCCGATGCTGTCGACGTATCGCTGGCCGTGATCGACGGGGCCGATGCGTGCAGCGGTTGACCGGCGGCAGTATAGTCGCCGAACCAGCCCGACGAAGCCACGCCCGCGGCCACGTTGCCGGCAAGCATTTGCCGAAGTTCAAGTTGTTCCAGGTGAAGCGATCTTTGCGCAGTGCGCGCGCCCAGCCTGGACAAGGCCTTGCCTCGATGTCGCATGGTGTCTACCGTTGGATTCGGTCGCCAAGCCGTCCCAACCGGGAGCTAACCGGAATGGGGTCGAGACCCTCGGCTCTGCCGCGAAAGCGGCGCGTCAAACTTGAAAAGACGAAACGACGAGAAAACCACGGCGACGCGCCAGAAAAGGGAGCGGCATCATCGCTATCTCAAATCTGTGTCAATTTCGCCCTGAAGTCAAGCATCTTGCCGAAGAATGTTTCCGAATTGGCGAAGGGGTTTACCGTGAATTCCGTTTTCCTTTTTTGCCGCCCGTTCGGTTTTCGCCACAACACCGTGGCCGACCAGGCACATAAAAGGCCCCCATGGACCTTTCTACGAAGGGCAATGAACACAAGTTCACACAATGGCAACTACAACGGCAGAAAGATTAGCGAATTGCCGGACTTGGGTCAAGGGCGGATGTCGATCATTTTGGCTTCGCTTCGAAGCGGGCAAGCTGCTTCTTGTAATGCTCGCCGTCCGGGTCCATCTCCAGGCAGCGTTTGGCTAGCCGCACGGCCTCGGCCCGATTGCCGCGGCGGAAATGGACTTCGGCCAACGTATCGAGAATGCCGGCCGATTGGGGTTCGAGTTCCACCGCCCGCTGGGCGTGGGCGAGGGCCTTGTCGAGATCGCGATCGAGATTGGCCGCCAGCCAGGCGAGATCGTTGTGGCAGGTGCCGCTGCGGGGGAAATCGCGACAGAACGCTTCGTGCCGCTCCAGCATCCGCCGATACATGGCGTCGGCCTCGCCCGCCGCGCCGTGCTTTCGCAACTCGGGATCGCAATCTATGGCGAGTTGAACGTTGTCGGGCTGAATCGCCTCAGCCTTGTGCACTTCCTCGATCGCCTCGGCCGTCTTGTCCGCCCGCAGCAGATCGCGTGCGCGTGCGGTGTGGGCAGAGACGGAAAACTGCAAGTAATATCGCGACTCGATCATGAACCCCGTGTTGGTGAGCAGGAGTTCCGCGGCGAATCGCTGCCAGACGGTCGCCATGTTGGCCGCATCCGCCTTGTCGGCGGCGGCATCACCGATTTCATTCAGGACCTGTACGATCGAATAGTGATGGAGGGCTGCCAGCCGAAGCACCCACTGCCGCTGCCGGGCCGCTTCGCTGTCCTGCTGCAGGCGAATGAGCGTCCGCACGAGGTCGCGACGGCTTTCGCCGTCAGCCAGGGGAATCATCAGGGCCAGTTCCATCCGCTTGCGACCCTCGGCATCCTCACCGCGCTTGGTTTGTGCCCAGCCCAACAGGTACAAGGCCGACGCGCTGCGGCGGTCCTTCGTCCAGGCCGCTTCATACGCTTTGGCGGCCTCGTTCCACTGCTTGTCCTCCGCATACAGATTACCCACGTCGATCAGGGTCCGTGCGGAGACACCTGCCGTGCCAATCAGGCCGAGATACTTCGCCGTCAGCTTGCTTTCGCCATAGCGATGAAAGAGCGTCGCCAAGGCCAGTAACTTGCGGGCCCGAGGGTCGGAGGTTTCGTCGTCCGGCGTGGCGTCGGCGTTCTCGGCCTCAAGCTCCGCCTCCAGATGGGCAAAAAGACGGCGAAGTTCCTCGACGGCCTTCGCATCGGGCTTGCCGCTCAACAGCCGCCGCAGATGCTTCAGCGCGGCCGGCCGATCCTCGGCGGGGAACTTATTGCGGAGGGCCTTCCATAGCAACACCGCGATCACGTCTTGGTTGCGATGCAATTCGGAGATCACGCGCTCCGGAGTTCTAAGATCCAGGGCCAGTAGTTTTGCGGCCAGCGCATCGCTGCTCTCCGCATTACCGTCTACTCTGACCTCCACATCCATCAGCCACAGCGCCTCCATTTGCCACTCATCGTCCGGCAGTTTCTCCTTGACCATGGCCAGTATTGCGGCGATCAATTCGTGGGCCTGTTCGTCTTCGCCGGCATAGTGCAACGCCCGAAAAACCTGGTGGGCGAGCAAGCGACGTTCCAGGGTGACTTCTCCCTTGCCGTCTTTCAGCCAAGCCGTCCAGTCGATTTTGGCGGGGATCGGGACGCCGATCTTGACGAGCCGGAAGGCATCCGTAATGCGGTTCTGGGCGACCAGTACGTCAACGGCGACTCCTATGTGTTGCGGCTGGGAGGCTTCGATGGCCTGGTCCACGCGATCGCACATGATCAGGGCATCGAGAAGTTTGCTGTCAAGGGATTTACTCTGTTTCAACGCCTTCACGATAGCCGCGGCTGCCAGGTCGCAGGCCTGTTTCTCGCCTGCCAAATGGCGGAGAACCATAATCTTTGCGAGCCTGTGTGCGCCGTCCGGCTTGGCGGCCAGCGCGTCCAAATCGGCCTTGGCGTCGATCTTCGCCAGCTCTTTCCAATCGGCCATCTCGGCCAACAGGTCTTCGACAAGGCCGTTGTCGTCGACCAGCTTGGCTGCCGCAACGGCGCCGGTCAAATCGCCTTTGGCCCGAAGCATCCAGGCCAGTCGCCGCTGCCCGGGGGCATCGGTGGCCTTGAGATTGGCGCGCAACTGTTTGATCGCGTCATCGAGTTTGTTCCGGCTGAGGAGCAAAGCGGCATAGTCCCGCAGCGAGGCGTCGTCCGTCGCATCGCGAAGCAGCCGCTCGGCCCCATCAAAGTCGCGTTGAGCCAGGCGGGCCCGACATTGCATGGCCAGTTCCGCCGCATCGGACACGTGGCGAACCCGGCGGCCCGCGGAACCGCGGACATAAAACGAGCCGCCCGCCGCAGCGTTGTCGGCCAGGAATTGACGCAGTTGCTCGCGCAGATATGGATTGCTTTCTTTGGCAATCAGCCGCCGCAGAAGCTCGGCCTTGGTCTTGTCGTCTCTCAGGCGCTGGATAATGTTCTGCTTTACATTGATGTTGCCCATGCGGAACTGGCCGATCAAGAGGACGATGTCCGCGGGCGTGCCGGGATAGATGCCCACCTGAAACGACTGCAGGATCTGTCGCGCGCGATAGCCGACCTCGAAGTCCTCGGTCTCCCTAACGAGTTTCTCCAAGGCCGGCTCTGCCGCGGCGCCCGCCTGCCAAAGCGCTCGCGAGGCCCTTTCCCGAGTCGCGAAGTCGCCGCTGCCAAGGTCGGCGATGGCCCGTTGAATCTTCGCCTTGGACCCTTTGTCAGATTCGGAAGATGTCTCCGCGGATGGCGACGTAGCTGGCGAAACCGCCTGGCCATGGGAAAGTCTGGCTGCAAGCATCAGAACCACGACCGCCGCTACAATGCCGATCGCCGAGGATCCTGATCTGTGCTTCGTGCCCGCATGAAGGACCATATTCATCCCTTCGTCTTCGCCATCCGGCAGGGGTGACGGGAAAGCGGCTCCGGCCCGGAAGGTCTTGAAAACTCCATTATACCTTCGATGCGAACAAGCCGTAGGGTGGGACAAGATTGCGTAGCAAGCGCCGGCCCACCAATTGGCTCAATTTTGATCATGGTGGGCCTGCGCTCGCTACGCGATCTGGTCCCACTCTACGCGCTGCGCGGGCGGCATGCCTACCCCTGACCATGAAAGGGCCGGTGCTCGCCGACCCGGAGTACCGCGTCCCCCGGCGCGGAGGGTTCAAATATTCATTATACCCTCACCTTTGCGAATGAAAATCTGGTGAAAATTGGGCCCGTCGGTCACGGCCCGAACGTACCCTACCCGCACGACGAAATCGCCGAAATGCTCGCCCGGTTGTCGCTCCTGGGCGTAGCGCTCGACGATCGGCTTGAGCGTGGAAAGGATCTCCTTTTCGCCGATGTTTTCGCGATACAGACGGTTCAGCCGGGTGCCCGTAAAGTCGGCCCCCAGGTACAGGTTGTACTTGCCCAAGGCCGTGCCCACGAAGCCGATCTCGGCCAGATAGGGCCGGGCGCAGCCGTTCGGGCAGCCGGTCATGCGAACCACGATCTCGTCGTCGGCCAGCCCCGCCTCGGCCACCAGGCCTTCGAGTTTCGCGATCAGCGACGGCAGATACCGCTCCGACTCGGCCATCGCCAGCCCGCAGGTCGGCAGGGCCACGCAGGCCATGGCGTTGCGCCGCAGGGCGGAAACCCGTTGGCCGTCGCTGAGCTTGTAGGACTGCACCAGTTGCTCGATTCGCGGCCGGTTCTCTTCGGACACGTTCCCCAGGATCAGGTTCTGGTTGGCCGTCAGGCGGAAGTCGCCGTCGTGCGACTGGGCGATCGTCCGCAGGCCGGTCATCAGGGGGTAGTCTTCCCAGTCGCGAATGCGGCCGTTCTCGATGAAGAGCGTGAGGTGCCATTTGCCGTTGGTCCCCTTGACCCAGCCGTAACGGTCGCCGTGATGCTCGAAATGGAAGGGCCGTTCGGGCGCGAACTGCCAGCCCAGGCGGCGGTGAAGCTCCTCCTTGAACCACTCCACGCCGCGATCGAGAATCGTATACTTCAAGCGGGCGTGCTTGCGGTTCGTGCGATCGCCGAAGTCGCGCTGCGTGGTGAGGATCTTCTCCGCCACGTCGAGGATCTGCTCGGGCCGGCAGAAACCGATGACCGAGCCCAGGTTGGGGAACGTCGCCGGCTCGCCGTGGGTCATGCCCAGGCCGCCGCCCGCCGAGACGTTGAAACCGGCCAGCCGGCCCTCTTCAACGATGGCAATCAGTCCGATGTCGTGGGCCGTAACGTCCACGTCGTTCGAGGGCGGCACGGCAATGGCGATCTTGAACTTCCGCGGCAGATAAGCCGGGCCGTACATCGGCTCCTCGTCCTGCGGCGGCGGTACGACGGGCTCCTCTCCCAGCCAGATTTCGTGATAGGCCCGGGTCCGCGGGGCCAAGTGCAGGCTCAGTCGTTTCGCCCATTCATAGACCTCGCCGTGGACTTCCGACTGGTACGGATTCGGATTGCACATCACGTTGCGGTTCACGTCGCCGCAGGCGGCCAGCGTATCGAGCAGCGTCTGGTTGATGTCGTGGATCGTCTGCCGCAGGTTCCACTTCAGCACGCCGTGGAATTGGAACGACTGCCGCGTGGTGAGGCGAATTTCGCCGCTGGCATACTTGTGCGCAAGGTCGTCCAATTGCAACCACTGCTGTGGCGTGACGATGCCGCCGGCCGCGCGGATGCGGATCATGAAGTCGAAGGCGGGCTCCAATCGCTGCCGCGCCCGCTCGTCGCGAAGGTCGCGGTTGTCCTGCATGTAAGTGCCGTGAAACTTCAGCAGGAAGTTCTCGCTCTCCGGCACCGACGCCGTGACCCGATTCTCGAACGATTGCAAGATCGACCCGCGGAGGAAGTTGCTGGCCGTCTTGAGGTGCTCTTGCTCGGTGGGCTTTTTGGGGGGTGGTTTGCTTGGGGTGTCTGTCACGGGGACCGCCTTTTCCAGGGTTTTCGTGTGCTACGACCCCTGCCAGCCGGGGCACCCGCTTGCGGGTCGGGCAGGTGAAGCAGTCTTGTGAGCGAGAATGAAACGTAATCGAAAGCCTTCGACCCCTGCCAGCCGGGGCACCCTCTACGACCCCACCCGGCTCGCCCGGATGGTGAAAAAGGTTGGTGAGCTAGCAGGAATGTGAACGAACCAAGACCCCATCCAGCTTGCCTGGATGGTGAATCAGGTTGTCCCGCTATCCAAATTCGCGACGCAGCCAAGCAACCTCCTTCACCATCCACCAAGGTGGATGGGGTCGTGTCTAATTCTCTTCTCTGTTTTAGCTACTTAACCTTATTCACCATCCGGACAAGCCGGATGGGGTCGTTGAGATCTCTGGACCAACGAGAGCTGTCTGTCTAATACACATCGCGCTGATAACGGCCCTGCTCGCGCATGCCGGCCACGTAGGCCTCGGCCTCTTCCTTGCTCTTGCCGCCTTCGCGCTGCACGATGCTTACGAGCGTGGCATGGACGTCGGCCGCCATCGGGCTGACGCTGCCGCAGACGTAGACGTGGGCCCCGTCCTGCAACCAGCCATACAGCTCGCGGGCCTTCTCCAACATGCGGTGCTGCACGTAAACCTTGGCCCCCTGATCGCGCGAGAAGGCCACGTCCAAGCGCGTCAACACGCCGAGCTTCAGCCAGCGAAGCCATTCGACCTGGTACAGGAAATCGGTGCGAAATCGCCGGTCGCCGAAGAACAGCCACGACTTGCCCCCCGCGCCGCTCTCTTCGCGGTCCTCGATGAAGGCGCGGAAGGGGGCCACGCCGGTGCCGGGACCGACCATGATGATCGGCGTGTCCGCGTCGGCCGGCAGGCGGAAGTTCGGATTGGAATGCACGAAGACCTGCAAGTAGTCGCCCGGATCGACCCGCTCGGCGCAATGGACGGAGCATGTGCCCAGGCGATCGCGATTGTGGGCCTGGTAGCGCAACGCGGCAATCAGCAAGTCGACCTCGCCGGAGTTCGCCCGGAAGCTGCTGGCGATCGAATACAGCCGGGCGGGCAACTTGCGGAGCATGGGCACGAACTCGCGGGGCGGGATGCCTTGGATCGAGAAGTCGCGGACCAGGTCCAAGAGGTCGCGGCCGCGGGTATAGGCCTTCAACTTCTGGTTGGCATCGGCCTGGACCATGTCCTGCAAGCCATCGCGGGAAAAAGTGGCCGCCTGCTTGAGCAACTGCTTGCTCAGAAGGGTGATTTCATAGTGCTGGATCAAGGCCTCGCGGAGCGGCAACTCCTGCTTGCCGGCGGGAATGATCTCTTCGGGATTCCAGCCCATGTGACCGATCACGTCGTCGACCAGTTGTGGATCGTTATGCGGGTAGATGCCCAGCGAGTCGCCCGGCTCGAAGCACAGCCGGGAGCCCTCGATAGCCAGTTTCAGGTGGTGGGTTTCCTTCTCCGAGCCGCGGCCGTTGAGGTTGAGATTTTCCAGTACTTCAGCGGTAAAAGGACTCGTGCGGGTAAAGGCCGGAGCGGCAATGGTCTGAACGGCCGTAGCACCGGCTTCCTGCCCGTGTGAAAGCACATCGGCGCCGCCGGCCGCAATCCGCTCAATCGCATCATCGCCCTGACCTCCTGCGCCTCTCCCAGAGGGAGATGGAAGCTCTTGGCCGCAAAGGGCGTCGAGCACGCCGTCCATCCAGGCCTTGGCCGGCTCGTCGAAATCGACGTCGCAATCCGCCCGCGGGAAGATTCGTTCTGCGCAAGTTCCTCCAAGCGAGCGTCGAAATCCTTGCCGGTCTTGCAGAATTGATCGTAAAGCTGATCGCCCAGCGCGAGCACGGAGAAGCGCACGCCTTCCAGGCGCGGGCCCGCTTGCCGTGGACGAATTCGTGGAAGAGCACCGCCTTGTCCGGCGGATCGCCTTCGCCGTAGGTGCTGACCACGATCAGAAGTTGCTTTACCTTCTTGAGGTTGTTGGTGCGGAACTCGCTCATGCATGTGAGTGTGACCGCGAAGCCCTTCTCTTCCAGCCGTTTTTTCATATCGCCCGCCAGCCGCTGGGAGTTGCCCGTCTGCGAGCCGAAGAGGATCGTCACGTCGCGCTCGATCGCCGCTGCGGGCTGCGTCGGGCCGGCCTGGTCCTCGAGGCCGACAGTCGCCTCAACCGTCGCTGCCGGCGTTCCCGCTCCGGCAATACCCCCGCGCAAGCCAGCCAGGTAGCCGCTGAGCCAGATCATCTGATCGGGCGAGAGCGTAGCCAGCAACTGGTTCAGGACTTCTGCCTGTTGCTGGTTGAAAGGGCTGTTATCGACTCGGAAGGAGAATCCACTCATCAGTTCCGTCCCAGGGGATCAAAACACTTGCGGTAGGATAGGTTTTCAAGCGGGTCGCGTTTGGCTTCAACCCGGAAGATTATACCCAAGACGCCCCCGCCGCCGCTACGCGAAGTTCCCATAGTTACGGCCGCGCGCGCCAATCATCATTAAAACAATCGTTTCAGTCATTATTATGCTTATCGGCTGTTGAGTCAAACTCGAAACACGGAATAGTCGCTTATCTGCGTGCGATACCAGTCCGGAGGTCTGGGCCCTTTTGGCGGGTGTTTTCTCCCGGTCCAGAAAAATATGTGCAAGTTATTTTCTATCAAGCGTTTGAGTACGATGGACGCTTTCCGTCTAGTCCATCACGTTGTGGTCCAAAATCGACGCTCTCTCTTTTTCCCCATCTCCCCTTCTCCGCTTCTCCCCCTCCGCCTTCATCCTTCCGTCTTCTCCTTTCCTTTTCGTGTATTTCCGGGGCACCCGGTACTCCGGGTCGTTCGTGGTTTCCGTACTTCGCGGACATTTTTCTGAGCAACGAGGATCGCAATACCTCGTTTGGACAGAGAAAAGACGATCGCCGGACAAAAGTATGCGATTTTCCTGGTCCACAACGTGCCGGTCCGTTTGCGCCCTGCCGCGAAAATTATTTTTCAGCAATCATCGTTTCCGGCCGAGAAACGCGATGCTCTCTACCCCCTTATGATTGAGCGGTCCAACGGTAAACATTGCGGTTAAAACACCCCTACGATGAAAACGGATGTCATAATTATCCAAATCTATTACCGACACTGGACTAAAATAGTTCCCGCTGTCTCTCCCGGTCCGGTAGAATCGTCGCAAGTGCTTTTCCATCATGCGATTCAGCAGGGTCGATCTCTCTCGTGTGGTCCAGCACGGTGTGGTCCAAAATCCAAGTCATTTCTCGTCTCCCCTCCTCCCCTCGCCTATACTCGGGAGAGGGGCCGGGGGTGGACTGCTAAAAAGTCAAACTGCGGTGTCTTGGTTTTGTATCCCGTTTTCGTTCGGGAGAGATGTGACTGATGGGCGTTTACGCCCATTTCCGGCTTTAGCCGCTAATAGGCCCGGCATTCATGCCGGGTGATCGTGCGGACGCAGCGCCTCTTGCCGCTGAAAGTCCGCGAAAACCCCTCCTGTGCATGGGTTTGTCCGGCAACGCTGGCGGACGGACAGCCTGGAAACGCGTCTGCGCTGCGATCGCAAGTCATGTTGTGTAAACAACTTACGACAACGGTCCCGGCGTTCTTGCGGTCCTTTGTCCGGGAACGTTCCCGGACAGTGTCCGGCAACAAGTTGCGCAAGTGCTTTGCTCGTAAATACTTGCGTTTCCGGACACGGCCCGGCTCTCGTACCCGCGGCATCCGCGACCGTTTCTGGTACGGGACACGTAATCGTGCCCTCTCCATGCACCCTACTTCTCGTTTTTTTTTCCTCATGGAGAAGTTCTTGGTGGCGGCAATATCTCTCCCACTATCTATATCTACGAAAGTGAGCACGGTTAGGCGCAGAGGATTTTTTGAAGTCGCTTTTCTTGTTCGCGCGCTGCGCCGTGGAAATTGCACACGGCACAAAAACCGCACAATGAATTCCATTAAATTCCATCCAAATCTTGGAAGTTTTTAGCAGGCCAGGCCGGGGGTGAGGGCGGATTGCTCCCCGCGTCTCCCCATCTCCCCATCCCCTTCATCCCTCATCCTTCCTCCTTCATCCTTCGCCCTATAAGTACGTTTCAGCCGGCGATTTTGTACGGTTCGCATTGCGGATTTCCGGACAATCCGATCGCCCGCAGCCGGCCAGGCCCACTTTTCCCGAGGAATTCACCGATCTCTCGCCGCCCAAAGAACTTCGCGAAGGTTGGAAATGCGCTCGGCGCGATGGGCATTAAAACACGGCCCATGTGCGCGGAAGGACGCAAGGGTGGCCTCGCCGTCAGCAACGGCGCCTAATGGGCAGTTCCCGCCCCCGGCCCGCTTCATTGCTCCACATAGTTTATGATTATAATGCTCTCTAGTCCGACCTTTCTTGCGGCAAAAGGCGCGCTTCCCAATGGCCCAACGCATCGTCTACAATATCGCAAGCTCGTTCTGAGGCGTAAAATGCAGCCCTTGATCTCCGTCATCATGCCGGTCCACAACGGGGGGTTCACGCTGGATCGCGCGGTGCGCTCCGTCGTCGCCCAGGAATTCGCCGACTGGGAGGTCGTGGCCGTCGACGACGGCTCCACGGACGACACCTGGAAGATCCTCCAGCGGTGGGCTGCCGCCGCCGACCGGATCCGGATTACCCGCTTGGAGGAGAACCGCGGCGTGGCCGGCGTGCGCAACGCGGCGATCGAAATCGCCCGCGGCGACCTCGTGACGTTCCTGGATCGCGACGACGAGTACTATCCGGATCACCTGGGGCATGTGCGGCGGTTGTGCGAGCAGACCAACGTCCTCGTTTTCGGCTACGATTATGTCTACGAGGACGGGCCGGGCGAGGGACGGCTGCCCGCGTGGGCCCCCGCCACGGTCGCCCAGGAACTGTTCCTGCAAAACATCGTCATGCCCCTGCTGGAACAGGAACAGGAACAGGAACACAGGAACATCAGGTAGAGTCGAGAGGTGGCGCGGTGGTTTAGGCGTTCGGCATATTCTGTTTCGGGGTTTCCCCGTTTGTGTCTCAATAACCGCATGCCGTGCTCCGTTTCCACCTCCCGCTCATCGAACCGGACGGGCGGATTTCCCGCATCCGGCTCTCGGACAAGGTTCATGGTTTCGCCCACGAGTGACGACGCTGGAAGCGAGTGAGGTTCAGCAATCCAAGCTTGCGCTCCAGATAGCTGTCGGGATATTTGCCGTATCCCAGCCCCTTGATCTCGAACTTGCGGCATAGCCACTGACGGACCCGGCGATTGACGTGAAGGTTCACGATGGAAAACGCCGAGGTGTAGGTTCCGTAACAGAAGTAATTGGCCCACCCACGCAACACCTGATTGACTTGGTAGACCAACGCTTCCGGCCGGATGAACGGCGGGAGTTTGCCTACCAACTCGTTGAGTTGACGGCAGACCCCGAGGACCTTCTTGCGCCGGTTGCGCGCCGAGATAGGCCCCTCCCGTTCGCCGGGAATACATCTGGCCGAACGTATACCCAAGGAAATCGAACGATTCGGCAGGCAGGCGGCAGACGTGCGTTTTCGTTTCGTTGACCGTCAATTTCAGCCGCGTCATCATGTCGCGCATCGCCGTCAGGGCGTCATCCGCCCGGCGACGACACAAGATCACGAAATCATCGGCATAGTTGACAATCCGGGCCTGATAACGGGTCTCATGCCCGAGGGTCTTCCAACCCAACACGAAACGGCGCATGTACAGATTCGCCAACAAGGGTGAGATCGGTGCGCCTTGCGGCGTGCCGCGTTTCGTATCCTTGTTCCGCGTGGTACGCCGTACTCGACCGCGCTCGTCCGTTTCTTCCACCGGCGCCACCAGCCATTGCTTGATCAGGTGCAGCATGGCCTTGTCGCTCACGCGACGCGCGACGCTCAGCATCAACTCCGGATGCGGGATCGAATCGAAGTAGCCGCTCAAATCGGCATCGACGACTGCGCGATATCCTTGGCCCAGAAGTCGATGCACTTCTTGCACCGCCTCCAGGGCACTACGGTTTTCGCGGTAGGCGTACTGTTCGGGTTGCAAGTCGGCCTCGAAGATCGGTTCCAAGATCAGCAATGCGGCGGTTTGCACCACCCGGTCGCGGATCGTGGGAATCCCCAAGGGTTTTTGCTTCCCGTCCGGTTTCGGCAGGTAGACCCGCCGCACCGGTTGCGGTTGATAGCTTTTCGTTCGCAATTCCTCCGTCAGTTCGTCCAACCACCGCTCCACCCCGTACTGCTCGATGTCCGCGAACGTCTGGCCATCGACGCCGGATGCTCCGCCGTTGGTACGGCATTGCCTCCAGGCCGCTTGCAACACATCACGGCGATACACCTTGTCGTACAGGGCATAGAAACGAAAGTTGGGCGCACTCTTCGCTTTGTCATGCAGTGCCGCGCGGAGTTTCTGCAAGGGATTGATGTTGGTAGGCTCTTCGCCAATCATGCTCTGCTTTCCTCCTGCGTACACTGATCCTTGAACTGAGGCCCCTTGGCTCCACCGGAATTACCCGGCTTCAACGCTACTACGAGCCTCTCCGCCACCAACGCGACCGGGCCTGGCCCTCGCGGGTTGCCCGTTGCGGTTGCCGCCGCTGTCATCGTCGGCTTCCCGTGCTTCATGTGCATTCCTTCGATGCATGCCGTCGCTCTCTACCCCGTTGGAACTACAGAGTGCCTTTATCACTGCCTTCCTCTGCAACACTGGCCTTCCCCATCTGACCGTCAGGTCGGCTTCCAAGTTATTCGTTTCGGGGCCTCGTCGAGCGTTTACTTGCGTTACGGCCTACATCTTCGCGGGATCACCAAGTGATCCTTTCCATCGAAGGCTTCGGCAACTGCCGCTTCGATTGCTACTGGGCAAGCGACCCTTCCCAGGCGGGACTTCCACCCGCTGAAACACACACGCATTCACGGCGCACGGTCAGACTTTGAAATTTAAGTTTCTTGTCGGTGCGCGGCTTGCAGGGCGCCGCAACCGTGGTATTCTCATCGGATATGCCTCGACCTCCCCGGATCGACTTCCCCGACGCCGTCTATCACGTGACCAGCCGCGGCAACGGTTGCGACGTGATCTTTTGGAGTGGAACATCAGGGTCAGACTTTGAAATTTAAGTTTCCTGTCCATACGCCCCTTGCAGGCGCGCTGCAACCGTGGTATTCTCATCGGATATGCCTCGACCTCCCCGTATCGACTTCCCCGACGCCGTCTATCACGTGACCAGCCGCGGCAACGGTCGCGACGTGATCTTTTGGGAGCGATGACGACCGGAGGCGATTCCTTGGTCAATTGGCGGATAACCTGCATACGGCCGCCGTGGTGCTCTACGCCTTCGTCTTGATGGATAACCACTTCCATCTTCTGGTCCGCACGCCGCGGGCCAACCTTTCGCGTTTCATGCAGCGGTTGTTGACGGCTTACGCCCTCTACGTGCGCTTCAAGCACCGCCGGCCGGGCCATCAACTCCAAGGGCGATTCAAGGCGAAACTCGTTGAGGACGACGTATACCTTCGGGCCGTGACGCGGTACATTCACCTTAATCCCGTGAAGATCGTCGCCTGCCGAAAGCTGGACCGCCGCGCACGGCTGCGGCGACTGAACGCCTATCCCTGGAGCAGCTACCCCGGTTACGCCGACGTAAGAAAGGCACAGCAGTTCGTGAGCTACGACGTGCTCAAGGAATATGGGCGGGACCAGGGCGAAGCGCGGCGGCAGTACCGGGCCTACAGGCAGGCCTGTTTACTGGAAGAAGACGGCCCGATCCTGGAGGCGATGGCGGCCAGTCGCTATGCGATCGGCGACGCCAGGTTCGTCGAGCGGACCGAGGAACGGGTGGAGGCGAGGCGGAGCGGCCGAACCCAGGACGAGGATCTGGACTTGCCGCGCTGGACGGTGCCCCTCGACGAGATCGACGCCGCGGTGGCGCAGCGCTACGGCATCGACGCCGACCAGTTGCATCTTCATGGCCGCAGGGCGGGAGAGGCGAAGGTGGTGGCCGTGGAACTGGCCTGCCGGCTGGCCGGGCTGACCGAGCGGGCGATCGGCGCCCATTACGGCAAGATCAGCTCCGCGGCGGTCAGCACGACGCACCGCAAGGTGCGGCAAGGGAAGTACACGATTGCTGGCGTCATCGAATCCCTGCTCATTCAGTTGACGGCGAAGCGACGAAGAAAATGAAAGTTAATATTCAAAGTCTGACCCTGATGCTGCTTTGGGCAATAAGGTCAAGAGCACTGCCCAGAAGCAGGCGAACGGAGGGCGCATTGCGGTGCTGTCCCCGCTGGGATTCCCGAGCGGCGCTTTGTCCGACCCAAACCACACGGTCGACGCCACCTATAAGGTGGGCAAGAACACCTACACGTTTAGCCAATGGTTCGACCAAAAAATTAACAATTGCAATGACTCCAGTGTTAAAAAACAGCTTATAGAAATGCGGGACCAAGTCTACGCCTCACAGAATGGAATTTGGGCTCTAACGCTGCCGGACGGTGTGGATGGCATGCCCCCAGTGAATAGTATCCCTGGTGTCACGCTCGGTCCGCAACCACCGGGCAACGACGGGAACATACCGCCCGAAAATCAGTGAATGAATCGACCTCCCCCGGTGACTTCGCAGCCCTCGCGGGGCGGGACGTTGCAAGGTCTTCGCCCCGCCTTTTACGTGGTCAACTAGAATAATAAGGAGTGATAAAATGCTTGGCCGTGTTCTTCGGGTCCTTGCTATCGAGTTATTGGGCCTTATGAGCCTGAACTGCGAGGCCGGTGGCCAGGCCCCCCAACCGCTGCCTGTTACTGCGCAGCCTGCCCCGCGCCTGGAGGGTGGCCGCTGGAACGCAGGTTGCCTCTGGCGGAGGAGCGCCTGACCAAGGCGGATATTCCATCCGATCTGCCGCGCGATCTGAAAGATGATCTGGTAGGCACGTTCGATCCGGACGCGAAGGCTCGAGCGAAGCACGCGGAGGCGATTGGCAAGCGCGGCGCCAGCGCCGCCGCTGCGGTTCCCTTTTTGATTCGCCTCTTGTGCGACGATGCGGACGTTGGCGAGTTCCCACTTTCCGTACGTTTCAGCGCGTGGACCGCGCTGGCTGGAATTGGGCGGCCCGCAGTGGAGCCGTGTATCTCGGCGTTGAAACGTTCATCGGCGGAGCCGCGCGAAGCGCTGATCCATGTCTTGGGTTGGATTCGAGACCCTCGCGCTATCGACCCTCTCGCGTCGCTGCTTGCGAACCCCAATCCGGGGCTTCGGTGCCGGGTAGTGTCGGCGCTCAATGACTTCAACGACCGGCGGATCGTTGCTCCGCTTTTGCGGGCCCTGAAAGATGCTAACGCGACGGTCAGGGAGAACGCCGCGGACGCGCTCGGATCGCATCGCGATCCCCAGGCTGTCGATCCCTTAATCGCGTGCCTTAAGGACAAGAACGGCGTGGTCAGCACAAACGCTGCGAGGTCGCTCGGCAAGCAGGCGGACAGCCGCGCGTCGCTCGCGTTGCTCCGCGTCGTGCGCGATGCCTCGGAGGACAAGGGGACTCGCTTCGACGCGGCGCGTTCCCTTGGCGAGATCGGCGATCCGAGCGGTCACGAAGCATTGCTCGCAGTGTTGAACGACCGTTCATTCCCTGGCGACGTTCGTTGCGGCGCGGCTTGTGGGCTGGGCGCATGCGGCAACGTCTCCTTTGCGGGACCGTTGACCGTCTTCGCGACCGACGCCCGCGAGAGCTCGGACGTGCGCGCCCATGCGATTGAAGCCATTGGCGCCTCCAGGGTGAGAAGGCAATTCCGTTGTTAAAGACTCTCGTGAAACAAGACACAAAGGACGGTGGCGTGCGCTTCTCCGCCGCCGTGTCCGTCGTGAAATTAACCGGCGGCGCAGTCGAAGACGTTGACACGGTTTCGGCCCTGCGGGGACCCTCCCTCACGGAGATCTTCAGCCCGGTCAAAACGACGAGGGACGCCCTGCGAAGCGTTGCGGAAAATGGTAGGACGGAGGAAGTGTGCGCCGCGGCGAAGGCGATGCTCAAAGAAACAGAAGGTCGGCGCGACTGGATGGATCGGCTATGATCGACGCGGATACGTACGTGAGCGGCCGTTAGACCGACCGGAAAAGGGGCCGACCGGAAAATGGCCCATCACGGATATTCACCATCTCACCGGAATCGGAATAAGAGGACCTGGAGTTACATAATCAATTACCGACAAAGTTGGTGTGGAGAGCGGGTACCAACCACTAAAGATGGATGATTTGGCGCAAGTGACCTGTCGTAGCGTTGCCTGCCAATCTAGATTTCGCGGTCATCACCTTTCGTCCTCTATCAACCCGCGCCATGCTGAATCGTGAACCGCAGCCCTTGATCTCCATCGTGATGCCGGTCTACAATGGCGCGGTTACGCTCGACCGTGCGCTGCGCTTCGTTGTGGCGCAGACTTTCCGCGACTGGGAAGTGGTGGCCGTGGATGACGCGTCCACCGATGCGAGCGCGAACATCCTCGAGCGTTGGGCCGCCAAGGACGGCCGGGTCCGCCTGATTCGCCTCGACGAGAACCGCGGCGTCAGCGCGGCACGAAATTCCGCGATCCAAAACGCCCCCGGGCCGCTCGTCACCTATCTCGACCAGGATGACGAGTATTACCCCGACTACTTGGCGAACGTGGCGCGGCTCTACGACAAGGCCGACGTGCTGGTGTTCGGCTATGATTTCGTGTACGACGACGGCCCGGCGGGTGGGCGGCTGCCGAGTTGGGAGCCGGGCGCCGTCCGGCAGTTTCTCTTCGCGGAAGCCATCGTTACGCCGCTCGGCGTGGCACATCGCCGCGAGTTGTGGCAGAAGGTAGGCGGATTCAACGAGGCCTGGTGTGAGGAAGACTCGGACCTGTGGCGGCGGATGGCGCGGGCCGGCGCGAAATTCACGTGCGTGGCCGTCGACCAGGTTCTCGCCACGGAAACGGTGCCGCCGGGCAGCGGCGGCACGCAAGCGGCCGGCCCGGTGAACTGGTACCTGACCGACGGCCAGGGCACCGTTCGCGACGTGGTCCAGTTGCTAAGCGGCGTGGCGACCGTGGTCGATCACGTCGTCTACGGCTCGTTCGGCAACGCGACGCAGGGCGACAACTTCCTTGGCGACTTCACAGACGACCCTCCGCCGGAGTTCGGTTTTAACGGAATGCGGCTCGACCCGGCGACGGGGCTTTACACTGCCGATTTTCGTTTCTACGACCCCTTGACCGGCAATTGGCTGAGCCAGGATCCGCTGGGATTCGCCGCGGGTCAAACGAATCTGAGCGAGTATTGCGGGAACAGCCCGACGAATGCGACGGACCCGAGCGGTCTTGCAACATGGATTATGAATAACGCGCAAGCAAGTTATGCCGCACAATGGGCGCAAACCGCCTCACCCGGTGGAGCGGTCCTCCCGTTTGTATCGCAGCAATTCGTCGATGACATGAGGGCGAACCACGACGCCGGCTTTAACCCTCCGAACGCATGGGACCAGAATTCGCCGTATCAGGCGGGCCAAACGATTTTGAGCCAGGATCTCGATTCTATCATGAACGTTCTTAAGGTGATGGCTGCCAAGGGCCCGATTTCTATCTTAGAGATCTCTGGGCACGCGGCCGAGGGTGGGGGTGCGACTCGGATATCCCATCACCATCACGGTGAACTCCAGCGATGGCCGACAGTTCGCTCCCATCACTCCCGCTGCGACCATTGCCGGCTTCGATGCCCCGCCAACGGTCAATATCACGGGCACGGCGGGCATCGTCGTCGAGAACCTGACCGTGGTCAACCTTTCCGCGGTGGTGGCCGACCCCGGCGAATACCGCACCTTCACGTATAGTTGGACCGTAGTATCGGGTGGAGGCTACACCTCTCCCTCCGGCAACAATCATGAGATCTTCAGTTTTACGCCCACGAACCAGGGCAGCTACGACGTTAGGCTGGCGGTGACCGACGCCGACGGCAACACGACCACCGCCGATGTGACGGTCCCCGTTCTGCAGAGCTCTTGCGGCCCCAGTTTTTCGCCCTTCCAGCCGGACGAGCCGTCGGTGAGCATCGCGGAAACCGATCCGGGCGGAACGGTGCTGGCGGGGAGTCCGGCGCATTTTCAGGTGTCCGTCTCGCCCAACAACATGCCACACGACGGCACCGTTACCGTGTTCTATAACACGAATAACGGCAGCGACTCTGCGGACAGCGACTATACGTCCAGCGGCGACCAAAGCCTGACGTTCAGCTACGACAGCTCCCTTAATGACGACCAGGGCGGGTACGATCCGCAAACGATTACAGTCCCCACCAGTCCCACGGCGAACAACGGCAATTTCTGGGTGGACATCACCCGCCTAGAAGATCCCGACGCGAACATACCGGGCAGTTCTTACCCTGCCTCGAATGAATCTCCTCCATTGGGGTCGGCGAAGGCGACGATCGTGCATCCGGACCTAATCGCCGAGACGGTGGACACGTCGAGCATCGGCCTGATGGCTAAGCTGGACTCGACCGGCTTGGCAACCGGGTAGCCATTCACAGGCTCACAGTCACAGTTATAGTAGCCGTATGACGGGGTGATAAACGGACGACTGTAACGAGCCAGCCCCGGCATTTTGGAGATCCTGGGTTTGCAGGGATTCTCGGGGCACGGCCACCTCTTGATCTTGTTCGGATCGCGTGAGGTTGGTATCGTACCGCCCCATGATCCTGTCAAGAACTAGCCCGGGTTCTGAAAGCAAGTCGCTGGCGCGTCGCCTTGCCGCGATGGAGGAGAAACTGGCTGCGGCGGAAGCAAAGCTGGCTGCGGCATCCGCTCGGCTTGGGCTGCTGGAAGAAGAGAACGTACGTCTGCAGCAGGAAAACGAGCAACTCAAACGCCGGTTGGCGGCGGCCCGCAAGAACTCGTCCACTTCCTCTAAGCCGCCTTCCAGTGATATCGTCAAGCCGCCCAAGCCTCCGCGCAAGGACGGTAAAAAACGCAATCGTGGCGGACAGCCGGGCCATGAACAACACCTGCGGACGCCGTTTCCCGACGAGGCCATCGATAACCTCGTGACCTATACGCTCGATTGTTGCCCCGATTGCGGCGGCTCACTCCGCCCTTCCCCGTATGCGGCCGAGGTGCAACAGGAGGTGGAAATCGTCGCCACCCCGACCATCGTCAGCGAACACCAAGCGTTGGCTTATTGGTGCAATCGCTGTGGGAAACTCCATGCAGCGTCCCTGCCCGAAGCGGTGCGGAAGGCGGGCCTTTTAGGCCCACGAATGACGGCCCTGGTGGCCTTCATGAAGGGTGTCTGCCACGCCTCCTTCTCCACCATCCGGAAGTTCCTTCGCGACGTGGTGCGGGTGAACGTCTCCCGCGGCTACTTGGCCAAGTTGATCGACAAGGTGAGCGAGGCGTTGGCCCCCTCCTATGCGGAGTTGTTCGTGCGGCTGCCCGACGAGGCCGTGCTGAACATCGATGAGACGGGGCATAAGGAAAACGGCGAAAGATTCTGGACTTGGTGCTTCCGCGCCGCGCTCTACACGTTGTTCCGTATCGACAAGTCGCGTGGCTCGAAGGTGCTGGTGGAGGTGTTGGGCGAGGAGTTCAACGGCGTGTTGGGCTGCGATTATTTCAGCGCCTACCGCAAGTACATGCGAGAGTTCGGCGTGCTGGTTCAGTTCTGCATGGCCCATCTGATCCGCGATGTGAAATTCCTGCTGACTCTGCCCCGCCGTGAGGACCAGGCTTATGGCCAACGGTTGCGCAACGCGCTGCGCGGCCTGTTTGCCGTAATCCACGGCCGCGGAACAATGACTGCGGCGGGCTTTCAGCAGGCATTGGCTGCCGCTCGTCAACACGTGTTGAGGACAGCCCTGACCGGCGTGCCGGACACGAAACATGCCCGTAACATGGCCAAACGCTTCCGCGAACACGGGGAAGCCTATTTCCGCTTCATTACGACACCCGGCATCGCCCCAACCAACAATCTGGCGGAACAAGCGATGCGTTTTGTGGTGATCGACCGGCACATCACCCAAGGAACACGCAGCGAGAAAGGGCGCCGATGGTGCGAACGGATCTGGACAGCAATTGCCACCTGTGCCCAACAGGGTCGCGCGGTGTTTCAGTTCTTGCTTGACTCTGTCCAAGCCTATCTCTCCGGTACTTCGCCGCCTTCGCTCCTGCCGTCCGGCCCCTGACGGCGCTCTCACCGCTTAACTTCCTCTATCATGTCAGTGGCCATTTGACCACGCTCTGTCACTACGTGAATCGCTACGCAACCGGCAATCTCCTCCCGCATGGCGACGAGGCATACGTACCCTTGAGCAACGAGTCCCAGGTTTACGGTCAGGAGGCGCACGGCCAACAAACGGACGCGAATTACAGTGGCGCGATTCCGAATGACAAATTCCTGCTTCCCGTCGAGGTTACCGGGCTGGCTGAGGGGACGTACAATTTGAGCGTCTCTGGGGGGATCAGGGTTTGGGGCGCCGCGGACCGGACTGAGCCGAAGAGGCAGTGACTCGCCTTCCTCTAGCGCTAAGAGCATTGTAGGACAAGGACTTACGGCGGGGGAGGAGGGCTTGATAGCAGAAGAAAAAGACCTCATGCTAACAGGTGAGTAATTCATGTTTCCACAAATTCTGCTAGCAGAGGTCCAACTATGATTTCAACAAAAGAACTGGATATTTTCAAGGCCCAAGAGCAATTTGAGCGGATGCACGAGTTTTTGAAGCAAGCGCTGAGCGAAGGGCGACGCCTCGACGAAGTGGAACGCGGGATGTTTCCGCGAGCTATGACCATGTGCCTGGAGTTTTTACGGTCCTTCGTGGAGGCCCATGGGGATGGGGATCGGGGAGAGACCGTAGAACGGGAAGGGGAGACGTTCGCGCGCCTGCCCGAGCCGCATGAGAAGCGGTACTTGTCGATTTTCGGGGAATTGCTGATCGGCCGCCGAGTCTACGGGACTCGGGAAGGCCAAGCGATTGGATGGTCGCCCCTGGACGCAACCTTGGGATTGCCCGCTGGAAGAATTCCTATGTTCTGGAGGACTGGTTGCAGCGGTTGTGCATCCAGGACGCCTTTGGGGGATCGGTGGAGTCGCTCCGTGCCTGGTTGGGGACCACGGTGAGTGTTCGCACGGCGGAGCACATGAGTCGCGAGATGTCGCAGTACGTGGACGACTTTCGCGGCGAAGCGGTTCCTCCTGCCGAAGAAGAGGAGGAACTGCTGGTGATAACGGCCGATGGCAAGGGTGTGCCCATGCGGCGGACGTTGGCGGCGCGGTTGCGAGCAGAGTCTGAAGCTGGGGTGGGAAGAAAAGGGAGGAAATGCCGCAGGCGCGGAAACGGCAGGAATCACGGCTGTCGAGGAAGAGGCGCCTTCTTCGCCTCCGGTCGAGCGTTTGGCGGGGCAAGAGAAAAGCAGCGGGAAGCGCCCGGGAAAAAACAGATGGCGTATGTGGGATCGGTTTACACCCAAGCCCGCTTCCCTCGTACTGCCGAAGACGTGATCGACGAGGTGCGTCGGCGAAAGCGTGCCCGGGAGCGGCCCGAACCGCAACACAAGCATGTGTGGGCAGAGATGACCCGGTTTAAGGAAGGGGAGGTGTTGGCCGCCGCACCGATGTTGTTCTTCGAGATTCTTATGGAGTGTTGTCGGCGGGACCCGGCAAACAAGAAGCCGTGCATCTGTGTCATGGATGGGGAACGCCAGTTGTGGAAGTTGGCGGCAGAATGGTTTCCCGAGGCCATATGGATTCTGGACCTGTTCCACGCGTTGAAACGGCTCTGGGAGGTGGCCCATTGCCTGTATGCGGAGGGTAGCGATTCACGTAGTGACAGAGCGTGGTCAAATGGCCACTGACATGATAGAGGAAGTTAAGCGGTGAGAGCGCCGTCAGGGGCCGGACGGCAGGAGCGAAGGCGGCGAAGTACCGGAGAGATAGGCTTGGACAGAGTCAAGCAAGAACTGAAACACCGCGCAACCCTGTTGGGCACAGGTGGCAATTGCTGTCCAGATCCGTTCGCACCATCGGCGCCCTTTCTCGCTGCGTGTTCCTTGGGTGATGTGCCGGTCGATCACCACAAAACGCATCGCTTGTTCCGCCAGATTGTTGGTTGGGGCGATGCCGGGTGTCGTAATGAAGCGGAAATAGGCTTCCCCGTGTTCGCGGAAGCGTTTGGCCATGTTACGGGCATGTTTCGTGTCCGGCACGCCGGTCAGGGCTGTCCTCAACACGTGTTGACGAGCGGCAGCCAATGCCTGCTGAAAGCCCGCCGCAGTCATTGTTCCGCGGCCGTGGATTACGGCAAACAGGCCGCGCAGCGCATCGCGCAACCGTTGGCCATAAGCCTGGTCCTCACGGCGGGGCAGAGTCAGCAGGAATTTCACATCGCGGATCAGATGGGCCATGCAGAACTGAACCAGCACGCCGAACTCTCGCATGTACTTGCGGTAGGCGCTGAAATAATCGCAGCCCAACACGCCGTTGAACTCCTCGCCCAACACCTCCACCAGCACCTTCGAGCCACGCGACTTGTCGATACGGAACAACGTGTAGAGCGCGGCGCGGAAGCACCAAGTCCAGAATCTTTCGCCGTTTTCCTTATGCCCCGTCTCATCGATGTTCAGCACGGCCTCGTCGGGCAGCCGCACGAACAACTCCGCATAGGAGGGGGCCAACGCCTCGCTCACCTTGTCGATCAACTTGGCCAAGTAGCCGCGGGAGACGTTCACCCGCACCACGTCGCGAAGGAACTTCCGGATGGTGGAGAAGGAGGCGTGGCAGACACCCTTCATGAAGGCCACCAGGGCCGTCATTCGTGGGCCTAAAAGGCCCGCCTTCCGCACCGCTTCGGGCAGGGACGCTGCATGGAGTTTCCCACAGCGATTGCACCAATAAGCCAACGCTTGGTGTTCGCTGACGATGGTCGGGGTGGCGACGATTTCCACCTCCTGTTGCACCTCGGCCGCATACGGGGAAGGGCGGAGTGAGCCGCCGCAATCGGGGCAACAATCGAGCGTATAGGTCACGAGGTTATCGATGGCCTCGTCGGGAAACGGCGTCCGCAGGTGTTGTTCATGGCCCGGCTGTCCGCCACGATTGCGTTTTTTACCGTCCTTGCGCGGAGGCTTGGGCGGCTTGACGATATCACTGGAAGGCGGCTTAGAGGAAGTGGACGAGTTCTTGCGGGCCGCCGCCAACCGGCGTTTGAGTTGCTCGTTTTCCTGCTGCAGACGTACGTTCTCTTCTTCCAGCAGCCCAAGCCGAGCGGATGCCGCAGCCAGCTTTGCTTCCGCCGCAGCCAGTTTCTCCTCCATCGCGGCAAGGCAACGCGCCAGCGACTTGCTTTCAGAACCCGGGCTAGTTCTTGACAGGATCATGGGGCGGTACGATACCAACCTCACGCGATCCGAACAAGATCAAGAGGTGGCCGTGCCCCGAGAATCCCTGCAAACCCAGGATCTCCAAAATGCCGGGGCTGGCTCGTTACAGTCGTCCGTTTATCACCCCGTCATACGGCTACTATAACTGTGACTGTGAGCCTGTGAATGGCTACTGCGGAGGAGAGTGCGGAGGCGGGAGAATTCGTGACGCATCATCTGCGCATGCTGCTGCAAGGCAAGGTCGGTTACGTGCTGCGCAACCTCCGTCCCTTGGTGAAGGCCTACAAGCTGAAGGGGGCGAACAAGACCACCGTGGAGTCCGCGATTACGTACTATGAAAACAACCAGGAACACATGCGCTATGACGAATACTTGGCGGCAGGCTACCCGATTGCCAGTGGCGTGGCGGAAGGCGCCTGCAAGCACCTGGTGAAGGACCGCATGGAGCGCGCCGGGATGCGTTGGGAGTTGGAAGGGGCTCAAGCAATCCTCTCGCTGCGAGCCATCTACCTCAACGACCTCTGGGATCAGTTCATCACCTACCGTGTTACGACAGAACAGTCGCGTCTATATGGCAAAGATGCACAGCATGCTACGGCTGCATAAAGCGGCCTGCGAGTTGCTGCCGCCGAAGACTTCGGTTACGGTTGGCAGCAAGGGCACCACCATGGTTTTTGTCGAGGGCATCCAAGCCGGTCAATGGCAACTTATATTGGGTGACAACCTGGACACCCTCACCGTGAACGTCTTCACGTTCAACGGGCCCCAGGACGTGCCGAATTATTCAACCTATTCCTACAGCATTACCGGCGTACGGTCGGTATTTTCGGAGAACCCTTGGTCCATTCCCACGGACGGCACGATCGCCGGGCTTTCCTCCCAGGCATCTTATAACGACACCGTCGGCGTGCATTGGGGGCAAGGCGGCGCGAATGGATTCGGCCAGATCTCGTACGCGATCGACGAGTACTACACGTGGTCGTACTACGTTAATGTCGTTCAGATCGGCATCTCCAACGCTGCGGGGAAGCAGTCTGCGATCGAGGTGACCGGCAGCATCTCGCAGCCGCCGGGGACAGGAGCGGCCACGGCCCAAGGGCGGTTCATTTGGAACGGTGTTTCGTGTATATCTCTCGTTTCGCCGGAGATCAAAATTGCTGCAGGAATTTCAATGGAGGGTCCCAACACAAACTGGGGCGTCTTTCAAATGGTTGTTGGAAATGTTCAGTTGATGGAGCAGCCGGACGTTACGGCCACGTACTTTGATCCGAATGATGCCAACGGCGGCACCAATACACTCAAGCTCACTTTCCCCGAGCAGACCATCGACCAGCGCATTGGGGCAAATACTTGTTGGTATCAGGTGTTTGGCGGGCGGTACCCGGCTAGGCCTATTCTCACCGGACTGAATTATGTTTTCGCCGGGGAGAGGGGCGTTAAATGCTCTGACCAACCCATAGAAAAGTATCCTGTCCTCTTTGCGCGGAATGGAGCCGCGGGGCAGGGCGCCGTCGAGTTCGCCTGGAGTCCGTCAACTGCAAACAGCAATTCACGGATTACATCTGCGCAGGGGTCCTAAACGACCCATTCTCACCCCTCGCGGCTCCGCCGTGCCAGGGTGTCTATACGGAGCTTGCGCAGGCTGGCTGGACTCTTGACTTCTCCGGAAACGTGACAAATAACGTTTGGAAATCGACGGCCGAGGTTCCGGTCACGCCGGGGCAGGGAGTGAATGTCCAATGGGCTCCCATTGTCACCGGTGCGGCGATCGACACAACGCTGACACGGACGGGTAATGCGGACATCGAGTCCAACTGGGAGGAGGTCACGTGACCACGCCCGCGCCGCGCACCGGCTGCCGGCGGATCGGCATTGGGCAGCTCTTGATCGGGTTACTGCTGGTTGACGGTTTCCTGTTTGTCTGCGAACGGACGCAGTGGCTCGCTGTCGGGGCCCAAAAGGGCTTGCCGGTGCTGATCGCCGTCGCGGCCGTGTCTGCCTTCGCGCTCGTCATGCTGCTTTGGTTTCTCGTCGCCGTACTGTTCCGACGGCGGTTTCAGTTCGGCCTGCGGTCCCTGCTCCTTTTCCCTGTTGTCGTTGCGGTCCCATGCTCCTGGCTCACCGTCGAGATCCGCGCTGCGGACAAACAACGTAAACTACTCGAGGCGGCGTGTCAGCAGTGGGACTACGATTGCGTCGAGCTGGGCCCGTCCCCTCGGCCCCCCGTCATCGACGCGGGGGCACCTAAATCGAGTCCTTCGACGTTTTTTCGACCGCCGGGATGGCTATTGCGCGCGCTCGGGATCGACTTCTTTGCGGACGTGGGGTGGGTAAGCGTCAACGCGAGGCCAACTTCGGCGCTATTTGAGCAGCTCGCCGGCTTGCCGCGCATCGAGTCGCTCTGCATGCGCAACGACTGCGACCTGTGCAGCGGTCTTGACAGGCTAGCGAGCTTGCCCAGGCTGAGGGACTTGAACATGGATGGATGCAATATCGACGAGGCGAGAATGCGTGAACTCGGTTCCCTGAAACACCTTGAAGTATTGAGTCTCAGCGATTCGCTGCTGCGCGAGGCGGCGCTGCCGCATATCGCCGCGCTGACACAGCTTCGCGTATTAAACCTTCGCCAGGCAAGCCTCTGGGATGACGTGTCGCGGCCGACCATTCCACCCACCGCTCGGCAATGACGCCCTGGGGTACGTCGGGCGGCTGACGCGACTTCGCGTCCTCAATCTCGAGAAGACCTGGGTGACTGACGCCGGATTGCAGAGCCTTCGGGATCTGACCGAACTCACCGAATTGCACCTCCACGACACGGGCGTCAGCGACGCCGGCTTGCGATCCCTGAGCGGATTGAAGAACCTCAGGGTATTGGGACTCGCAGACACAGAAATTACGGCTGCCGGACTTGAATACCTGGAGGGTCTGGACAAACTCGAGGAATTGGACGTAAGAGGCACCGACCTTACCAGGGACGGCGTCGCGCAACTTGAACGAATGCAGCGGGTCCGTCAGGAACTGAGGGCATTGGGACTCACAAACAAAGAAATTGCGGCCGAAGGACTTGAATACCTGAAGGGTCTGGACAAGCTCGAGGCATTGGGCGTACTCCGGAAATTGGGCGTAGGAGGCCCGAAGCCTACCAAGGACGGCGTCAGGCCACTTGGACGTATGCGGCGGCTCCGTCATCTGTGGGTCCGCGCCGGGGACGTGGGAGGCGACGCAAAGTTCGGCGAACTCAAGAAGGCGATGCCGAATTGCCAAATCGACGAGTATGGCGCATTCCAATAAGATTGCAACAGCAGTACACGTTAGGGAGGGAATGGAGTCAGGCCGCCGTTAGGCACTAGGCATTGACTTCGGCGGTCGAAGATGCTATCTTGGGGCCATGGCACGACCCGACCACTGAGAATCGCTGAGAATCGAACTAGCGGGTGGATTATACCACGTGATGTCCCGAGGCAACGAGTGCCGTCCCATCATCCGCGACGACGCCGACCGGCAACTGGCTGGCGGCTACACGCCTTCGTCTCCCGAGGTTCCGCAGGTGGAGATGTTGAGAGCGGGGTCAGACCGGAACTATTTCTACAGCAAGACTTCCGAAATTGACGTAAGTGACTGTCGGTACGGCCGTTAGTCACGCTAGCATTCAAAGTGGGCGTATTTTGGCTTCAGCGAGGATTGCCGGAGTAATGTAGTCGAATCCCGCGGAATTCTCGCGGTTCCAGTTGATCCCTCGCGAACGTGTTCTTTTTCCCGCAGTTTTCATGTTAGCATCATCAAGTCTTTGCCAGCTATCGGATTGCGTCAAATCCAGGAGTCTTGCTGTAGAACTATTCACTTTACGTTGCAAAGTGTATGGTTCCGGCCTGTCATCTGTGTCCTGGGCACGACGTTTACGGGCGGGGCCACGGCCGGCATCGATGCCGACAATGAAGATCCCTGCGGTCTGGCGGTCAGTCCCGACGGCAGCAGCATTTTCCTGGCGGGGACGGCGAATATTCCCACCGGCGGAACTGAAATCGCGGTGGCCCGGTTTACCGCTGCCGGCGCCTTGGTTTCGGGTTTCGGCGATGGCGGCGCCGGCGTGGTCAAGGACAATTTTGGCTCCCACCCTGACAATCACGCCACGGCCGTGGCCCTATCGGGCAACAATATCGTCGTGGCCGGCTACAGCGAGAGCAACTACCTGGATCTGCTTTGCTATAGTCAAGCCAATGGGTCGCTCGATCAGGATTTCGGGACCGGCGGCCGGGTTTTCGAGAGCATTCCCGCGGGTTACGTAAGCAGCCTGGCCATCCAGCCCGACGGCATGATCCTCGTGGGCGGAGCGCTCGCGGGGGCCGGCGATTTCGGGGTGGCGCGATTCTACCCCTTGACTGGCTCGCTCGACGGTAATTTCGGCAGCAGTGGAATCGCCACCAGTAGCATTGGCAACGGTTCGGTGGCAGGCCTTGCCGTCCAGCCCGATGGCAGCATCGTGGCCGCGGGATACGCCGGCAACGCCTTCTGGGAGATCGACACGTCCAGCGTCCCGGTGCTGGACCGCCTGACTATCGGCGGCAATAGCGTGATCGTCAATGGCGTCACTTCGCCGTTGCCCCTCAGCGGGAGCAGTACCGTCACGGCCGATAGTCGCTATACCCTCACGTTTGGCGATGGTTGGGCGGATTTGGGCTCGGGCGCCGGCGTCACTTACGACATCCATTGGGGCGACGGCAGCCCGGACACGTTCATCACCGCCGACGAACTTGCCGCCCAAGACGACCAGGTGACGCACGTTTTCGCCGTTGCCGCGCCCCTCACGGGCACAACCGTTACCGATGAAATCACCGTCGATCTCAACGTCCCGGGCACCGCCCCTTACACTGATGTTGGCGGGCCCTTTCCGGTCGCGGTCGATATGACCGACGCCACCACGACCACGCTTGCCGTGAACCCCCCGTCGCCGTCCTTTGGGCAGTCGGTCACGTTGACCGCAACCGTCAGCGTCGCGGTATCGGCGACGGGCGCGCCCAGCGGGACAGTCGAGTTCTATGATGGTACAATAGACCTTGGGCCGGGAAACTTGAACTGGAACACGACCGCGAGTGCCTACGTGGCCACGCTGACTACCCCACTTCTGACGCTTGGCGATCACGGCTTTACCGCCGTCTATAGCGGCGATGGCACGTTCGATCCGAGCACCTCGCCGGCCGTCGTCGCTTCCGTGACCTCGGGCGTGGCCCTGACCCTCACCGGCCAAACGACCTCGGTGAACGAAGGTTCGGCCTATTCGCTGACCCTGCCCACCACGGCCGGGGGCTATCCGATCACGCAATGGACGATCAATTGGGGAGACGGAAGCGCGCCCATGGTCGTCGATGGCAATCCCTCGACGCAGACCTACGTTTATGAGGCCCCTGGCGACTATCCGATCCAGGCCATCGCCACCGCCAACGGCCAAAACTATTCCGCCGCCCTGAACAACGACGTGGCCAGCGCTCTGGATACCACCACTTTCGGAACGAACGGCACGATCGACGCCGGCGCCGGTTCCATTTCCAGCCTGGCCGTGCAACCGGATGGCGAGATCGTCGCGATTCAGAGTAGCGTAGGCGTCACGCCTGCGTTATTCCGCTACGACGACACCGGCACGGCCGACGGCACCACCTTCGACGACGTCAGCAGCCAGATTCCGAACGTGACTGCCGTGGTTGTCCAGCCCCAGCCGGGCGGTTTCGACATCGTCGTGGCCGGACTCGGCATCGGCGGCAGCGGCTTTACGGTGGCCCGCTACAACTCCGACGGGAGCCTCGACACGACCTTCGGCAACGACGGCACGGCGAGCATCGGCACCTGGACCAACCCGCCCAGCGATCTGCTCGTCCAGCCGGACGGCGATATCGTGCTCGTCGGCATCGAGCCGGATGGTGGCAGCGGCAATGAACTTGTCGTGGCCCGTTTCCTGCCCGACGGGCAGCGCAACCCGAACTTCGGCTCCGGCGGCTATGCCATCCATGACTTTCACGCCCCCGCGAGTTCCTGCGACGCCGTAATCCAAACCGGCAACCAGATCGTGGCGGCCGTGGGATTTTCGGCCTCGACGGAGGTGCTGCGGTTCACCTCCACCGGCGGGCCGGATCCCGGCTTCGGTCCGAGCTCGAACGGCATACTGACGGTCGGCGCCTTCTCCAGCCCCGCGCTTGCCACGCAGGCGGCTGGCGAGATCGATCTGGCTGGCAACGTCAGCAACAACCTCACTCTGCTGCGTTATTCGGCCGATGGCAAAACGCTTGAGTCAACCTCGACAGGCGCTGCCAATCTGGCCCCCGCGGCCCTGGCCATCCAGCCCGGCGGGCGGATCGTGGCCCTCGATTCCGTGCTCGGCCAGACGAATACCTGGGCCTTGAGCGCGTTCGACCAGAACGGCACGCTGGACGGGTGTTTCAACGCGCTCACCCTGGGCCTTTCCGGAACCTCCGCCGCCATGGCCGTCCAGCCCGAGGGCAAGATTGTTCTTGCCGGCACGTCAGCCGCCGATCCCACCGACGCCTATTTCGCCCGCTACACCTCCGACGGGCTGGACGCCCAGGTCGCCAGCACCGCCCTCGGTACACTAACCGGCGTGGCGCTCCAGACGCAAGTGGGCAACCAGCCGGTAAACGTGACCAGCTACAGCTTCGGCGACAACGTAAACCTGACCGGCAGCTTTAGCGGCCCCGGCAGCCAGGAGGCCTGCAACGTCGTGGTCAACTGGGAGGTGGGTAATACCCAGAACCCGGACATTACCGACTATCCTCTCGCCCCTGGCCAGACGACGTTCTCCATTCCGGCACAGCAGTACGCTGCCAATGGCACGTACACGATCAACGTCACGGTCGAGAACGCCTACGGCGATTCCAACACGCAGTCGATCGCGGATGTCGTGTATACCAACGCGCTGCCGTCGGCGCTCAGCCTGAGCCTGGACCAACCAACGATCTATGCCGGCAACCAGACCACGTTCAGCGGCTCCTTCACTGGCCCGCAATCGAACTTTACGCACTCGGTGACCATCGACTGGAACAGCGTCGGCGCGCTGGGCACTGACACCACGACGCTGCAATTATCCGCCGGCGAAACGAGCTTCCAGACCGATCCGCACACCTACACGACCGCCGGCAACTACACGATTTCGGTCGTCATCGCCGGGCCTGACGGCAACACGACGGCCACGACCCCGGTCGCCGTCAATTCCACGACCACGGTCGTATCACCCCCGACCAGCCCAACCTATGGCCAATCCGTTACGCTGTCGGCAACCGTCGCGTCCGTGGTCACGGGCAACGGCACGCCGACCGGAACGGTCGATTTTTATGACCAGACGACCGGCACCGACCTCGGCACGGCCAGCTTGAGCAGCGGCGTGGGGACTCTCCTGGTTTCCGGTTTGGCGGTGGGCGCCCACGCGATCACGGCCACGTACAGCGGGGACAATAATTTCCCGGCCAGCCAATCGAACCTATCGGTGACGGTTGCCGGCGGGACGCTCTCGCTGGCGAACGTCACGGTCGACAACGTCGCGGCCGGCGCCACCGTCAATAAGGGCGACATTGCCACACTGTCGGGCGATGTTGCCAATCTCGACGGCATGGGCTTCAGCGTCACGGTCACGTGGGCCACAGGCGATTCGGCTACGATCGCTTACCCGGCCGGAACGACCTCGTTTACGCTTTCGCATCAATACGTAGACGGCAGTGGCGCGTTCGCCGCCAACAACTATAGCGTTGCAGTCAGTCTGACCTCGAGCGACAACCGTACCACGAGCACAAGTACGAACATCAATCTCGTCGACGTGGCGCCGACGGTCAGCATCGCGGGTGCCGCGGGCGACCCGGCGCGCGCTGAGCGGGATCTTACCGTACCAGGCGGTCGAGCTTTCGGCCGTCGTGGCCGACCCGGGCGAATACGGAAGCTTCACGTATAGCTGGACCGTTACGGGCGGAGGCGTCTCATCTACCTCCGGCAACACGTCCGCTACGTTCAACTTCACTCCCACCAGTGACGCCAATTACGCGGTTTCGCTGACCGTGACCGACGCCGACGGCAAGACCGCCAGTGCCGACGTGACGATCTACAGAGGCGGCTCGGGGGGCTCCGGGGGTTGCTCGCCGGTCGGTTTGGGAGGCGGCTTGCGCAACGGGCCGGATAGCCCAACCGTGACGATCCAGGAGTGCAACTCCCAGGGCAATCCGAACCCCAGCCCGGTGCTTGCGGGGAGCGCGGCGTACTTCCTGGTTTCTGTTGGCGGGAACGAGCCGAACCACGGCACCGTTACCCTATCCGATGACACGCAGAACGGCAGCGACGACGCGAACAGCGACTATACCGGCACGGTCGGTACGTTGACGTTCAGCTTCAATAGCTCCCTTAATGGTGGCCACGGCGGCTACGCGCCACAAATGATTACGGTGAACACCAGTCCCACGGCGGACAGCGGCAATTTCTCGATGGACATCCCCTGCCTGTACGACCCGTACGCGAGTATACCGGGGAGTTCTTCGCCTCCCTCGAATCAATCTCCTCCGGTCGCGTCGGCGACGGCGTACATCACGGCGCCCGCGTGCTCTGTAAGCCTGACGATTCCGCAGTCCGAAAACACAAATCCCTTAGTCAACGTCGGCTCGAGTATGAGCGGGAGCACGTTGACGGGCTACGCGACGCAACTCGAGGCCGTGCAAGTGACCGTTTCCATCCAAGGGAACGATTTCGTCCCCGGGCAGTACGCCGTGCAGCTTGACGGCGGCGGAGCGGAGATTTTCAGTGACCCGCAGGGTAATGACCAGATCAGCGGTTTCTTTATCGAGTCCCCTTCGGACTTGACGCGGACTGTCTACGTAGAGGCGACGGTTGGGGGCAGCTACCAAATAACGGCGAACCTGCTCGATGCCTCTCAGCCTCCGGGCTCGCCGTTCGTCGCTACCGACAGCCTTATAACAAGGTTCCAGCAGCTTGTCGGCCAGATTGGGGACGCAACCAACAGCGCCATTAACAGCCTTCTTTCCAACCCGAAGACGAGGTCATTTATAATAGACAAAATCGCGGGACAGTTGAAGAGCATTTTTTCTCAGGTGAGCGACCAAATCGGCGATGAACTTAGACCGGGTAATAAGTTCAACTTTGACGCGCAGGAGACGGGAGGCGCTGACGGCGCTCCAGGCGAACCTCAAAGTCTACGCGGAGCAGTGTGCGAACCAAATTGCCTCAGCCGCCCTGAACATGCCCAAGGGGAACGTCAACGTCGTTGCGCCGAACAACACCCCGCTCGAGGAGAAGTCTATCGTAGCTTGGGAGTCGAACTTCAAACTCAACACGCCGGTGCCGGACCCGGACCCCAATCAAACCCTGAAGCCCACGTTCTCGATCAACTTTTCGAACCTGAATGCGTTGAAGGCGAAGCTGATCGGTATAACCCCAAGCACGTACCGTGCCGCGATTGATAATGTGGTCGCCGAGTTGACGAAAAATCCTGGGGAGTTACTTGACAACTTAAAGTACAGTTTGGGCCTTGCGACGAAGAATAGCGGCATTATCACGAGTAACACCATCGGACTGGAATTCGGCGTAACCGGAACGGTCAGCGACCTTACGAATTTCTCTTCAGGCGCAATGTACTTCAAAATCGACCTAAGCAAGCTCGGGCTCAACTTCGGGAAGGGCACCACTCTGGGTTTCACCGGAGAATACGGCGGAAGACACAACTGGAAAGCTCAGTTGGGTCTAACTGTTTCATTCTAGCACGCGGCGGCGACCGCTTCGTTCAAGGAGGTTTGCTAACATGCACTGCTGCGATTCGTTCCGGAGGGACGCGGCTTCGCTCTTCTTTGCCATCGGATGCCTCCTGCTTCTGCCTCAGCCGGTTTTTTCCGGACCCGACGATTTAAGCTGGGCGCGGGCAAAGTATCGCCAGTTCATCAGCGACCCGGCCTTGTACAACAAAGGGGAGAACTCCTTTCAGTTTGAGTTCCACGTATTCGAGAAGCGGACCGAGGGCCGACTGCGGCACTGGCGAGAGATACTCCAAGATGCGCGCCGGATGCGCGCGAGATTAAACCCTTGCTCGACGGCCCGGTCAATGGCGTGCTCGTCCTGGCGGAAAATGGAATTCCATTCATTTACGGCAGTTACGATGACGGAGTCGTGGTAACGAATCAGGAAGAACGGCCGCTGAATTACGTCGTTCCCGATGCTGGCTATTTCCGGTCTATCGGTCGGATCGAGACGCTGCCAACGGGTCCGAGCCTGCGACACGATCGGAACGTCTGGGGCGTGGCTCGCACTCGACAATCTTGTCTCCGAATTCTACGGCACGGGGTTTGACGTCGAGGGTGAACCACGCGCGAGGAGCATCCGAGTGCTAGGTCCGAGGCTGTCGTATGCGCAGCTTCGTGTTACCCGCGAGCGACGCGCGAAGCAGTTTCCGATCACGAGCCTTTTCCTCGACTGCGACACCTCGAATGCGCACGACCATCCATTCGAGGTGATGCTGACGAACTTCTACGTGGTTCCGAATGGTTTGGCCGCGGGGGCGTTTCCGCGGCCGATCCGCAATATCCACCCAAACAAGGGTACCGGTGTTTTTCAGGATGCGCCGGTCAAGGGCCAAGACTCGCCGGTGTGGCTTAGGGAGCAGTTGAAGTGGATGGAGGATCCGCAGCCCTGTGAAAAAATCCTCTCGGACCCGAAGTTCCAGGCCGCCGGGAAGGCAATTCTCGAAAGGCTGCCGGCGACCGACGGTTTTACCGCAGAGGAAACGACGCGAGTGTCGCAAGATCTCGCGCGTCTAACGGCTGCGGTGCGTGGTGGCGCCTCCAAAGGCGACGTGCGGGCCGCGTCGGACGCCCTGGGCGATCTAGCCGGCTTTCTTGCCGACCGCGTGGTCTCACCGGTGCGAATCGAACGCTGGCAGACCCCCGTGCCCACGTACCTTGCCGGCCATGAACGGTGGCGGACGGCGAACATCCTCGAGGCCCGAGCTGGCCCCGAGTTGGCAGCATCGGTCTACGCGGCGTTGCGTGCCGTGGTGCTTGCCGCCGCCGCGCCGTTGGACCTGCGGCTCCCGCGCTCGACCTGCTCGGTGAGGTTGGCGTTCCCGAGACGAGCAAAATGCTCACGCAATTGGAGGACGCCCTGATGCGTGGTCAAGGCAAGCGAATCCCGCAAGAACTCGACGCGATGTTTTCGACGGTGAAGGTGCGAACAGGCGTGCCCAGCGACGACGACGTGGCACGGATCAAAAAACAGCTCGCCAGCGCCAGGACTTCGGCGATCATTCGCGGGGCGTGCCTGGAGGCCCTCTTGCTCGAAAACGAGACCGGGGGACTAGAACCGCTGATTTACGATACCGTTACCGCTCCGCTTCACTGGAAACTGGACTATCCGACACGGTGCCTTTTCGCGGCGGGCTTGTCGGAGGAGGGGAGGAACGTCCTGCAGAGGATCCTGGTGGAACGGCGGCCGGAGTCCCTCTTCAAGCCGGTCCTCTTCCTGGTTGACACGAGCATCCGGCCCGGCGACACTCAATGGGAAGCCTGTCAGGCGGTGGTGGAGCGTTTGGCCCTTGACGAGCATGCGGATCCCGACCTTCGCCTCAAGGCATCGCAGATCGCGGCCCGTAGCGTGGAGCACATCGCGTTTCGCGAGAAGTACATTCGTGCGGCGCTCCGGAGCGGGAATCCCAGGTTCATCAGCGCGCTGGGGCTGGAAGACGAATACCTCGGGGATGGGCTACGCGGTCCTCGGTACGCGGCGGACTTCGTGCGGGCCATGGCCTCGCCGGACCGCGGCGTTCGCGCGGCATTGGGTACCCTTTTCGCCCGCTCGTGCCACGGCGACTGGCCAGCGGAATTCGATGAGGGGGTAAGGACGATGTTGCGATTGCTCCTGGCCGAAAACACGCCGCGGTCGCTTGAAAATGCGGATTCACTACTGTTTACGCTGGCAATGCGGCGCCCGTCGGAGGCGCACCCGTACATTGCGACCCTGGTTGAGCATGCCAGGGCGGAATCGGACCCGAACAAGTTCTACGGAAGGATCTCAGCGATTGCCGTGCTCTGCAAATTGCCGCTGAAGGCGCCATTCCTTCCGGAGTATTACCAGCCTTGCGACGACGGCGCTCGATTGATCCAGCAGCACCGCAAGGAACTTCAGGCTCAGGTGGATGCCTGGCTGAAGGAAAAATAAGCTGTAATCCGGATCCTACTCGCGAGAACCGCAATGACTTCGCTCGACACAGCAATCAAGCTTCATCAGCATGGCCGGGTCGACGAGGCCGAAAAAGCGTACCGGGAAATCCTGACCGTGCAGCCTAGTCACCCCGGCGCCTGCACCTCTTGGGCGTGATTCGCCAGCAGCAGGGCCGGCACGAAGAGGCCCTGCAACTTATTGGCCGCGCGATCGAATTGAAGCCCAACGCGCCCGTCTACGAAAGCAACTACGGCGCTGCGCTCCTTTCGCTGGGACGGCATGCGCAAGCGGTGGCCAGTTTTCGTCATGCCCTTGCCATCCGCCCCGATTACGCCGACGCCCTGGCCAACTTGGGAATGGCCCAGGCGGCCTTGGGTGACGACCTGGCGGCCGAGGCGAGCTTCCGCCGCGCCCTGCAATGCCAGGCGTGGCACCGCGACGCCATCACCCGGCTGGCCGGCCTGCTGGAACGGCAGGACCGCGCGGAAGCGGCTGACCAACTCCTGGAATCGGCCCTCGCCGCCGCCCCCTGCGGGCAGTTCCACTTCGCCCTGGGAAATCTGCGCCTGGCCGCGGGCGAAGCGCAACAGGGCGCGGAACACTACCACGCAGCGATGCAGACCGGCGTGACGTCCCGCACGCACGCCGAGCAGGGTGCGTCGGATCGGCTGGTCTATGATGGCAAGCACGTGGGGCAGGTTGCCAAGGTGCCGGAAATTCCGCCGATTGACAATCTGAGCGACACACCAACCCGAAGCGTTAGCGAGGGCTGCTCACCAACCCGAAGCGCAAGCGAAACAGCGTCGCCGACCAACGGCGTTGGCGCGGAGCCCTCGCTTGCGCCTCGGGTTAGTGTCGTACCCCAAGCACGCAAAATCGCCTTCGTCTCGCCGCACTGCGTCCTGGACTTCACCAACGGCGCAGCGACGGCCACGCTCGACGCCCTGAAACTGCTCGCCGGCCTGGGATTCCACTGCGAGGCCTTTTGCGGTTCCCGGTTCGACGCCTGGGCTGAGATCCCCGTGGAAGAGGTCTTGCGGCAGCGCGGTGGCCGCTATGCCGTCCGCGACGCGCAGATCGGCGCGTTCCAGGGACGAATGATCTTCACCGCCCACGGCAAGATCCCCGTGACGCTCGTCGATACGGGCTCGACCCGCGGCGGATGGCCCGATCGCGAGGAGATCGCCGCGTTTCTGACCGGCTGCGAGATATTCCTGGATAGAACCCGGCCCGACGTGGTTTGGACCTACGGCGGCGATCCGGTCTCGCTGGTGGTGCAGCAGATGGCCAAGCAGCGAGGCATCCCAATTTTGTTTGGTCTGCACAACTTCTCGTATCCCGATCTCGGGGCCTTCCGCATGGTGGACCGCGTCGTCGTGCCCACGGAGTTCGCGCGGAAATTCTACCAGGAAAAGCTGGGGCTGGCCTGCGAAGTCTTGCCGCTGGTGGTCGATCTGGAGCGGGTACGGGTGCGTAGGCCGGAACAAGTGGGTAGGCCGGAACAAGCTTGCGCAGTTCCGGCACTGGCGGCTGCGGCTTCGGAAAGCACGCGCATGGTGGAGGATCCGCAATTTGTCGGCGGTATGACGGTCCCTTTCGGAACCGCGCAAGCTTGTTCCGGCCTACATGTGACGTTTGTCAACCCGGAACCGCGGAAAGGCGTACATGTTTTCGCGCGGATTGCGGAGGTTCTCTCGGGCCGCCGGCCGGACATCCCCTTGCTGCTGGTGGAAGGGGCGAGCAAGGCCAGTTTCCTGCCGAAACTGGGAATCGACCTCAGCGGAATCAAAAACCTCAAAGTTATGGCCAATACGCCGGACGCGCGACAATTCCTTGTGGCGACGAAGGTCCTGCTCATGCCCTCGCTCATGGAGAACGCTGCGGTGGTGGCGATGGAAGCCATGCTCAACGGCATCCCGGTCCTGGCGAGCAACCGCGGCGGCCTGCCGGAAACGATCGGCGACGCCGGCTTCCTGTTCGACATTCCGGCCAAATACACGCCGGAGACCCGCGAGGTTCCCACGGCCGCGGAACTCGAGCCGTGGGTGGACACGGTCATCCGCCTTTGGGACGACGCGGCCGAGTATGAGCGTTGGAGCCAAGCCGCGCGGGAGCGTGCGCAGCAATGGCATCCGGACTGCTTAGCGCCGATTTACCGCGAGTTTTTCGGCAGCATCACCCATCAGCCCGGCCTACGACTGGTGCCGCGGGGAATGTGTGTATGAGCGACCTGCTGCCAACCCCCGTTACGTGAGTCCTGGCGGTCTTCCGTGACCCCATCCACACGAGGTGGATGGGGTCGTGTTGGTTTTTGTCCTCCATTTTAGCCATTCAACCTTCCTCACCATCCGCACCCAGGGGGTACCCGGCCGGATGGGGTCGTCGCGAGATTTGTGGGTAACGACAAGGTTTTCCCCCGTCCTGTCCTGGTCCAATGGGTTTTTACAACAGCGGGGCGGTCCGAGGTGGAGGCGGGGAGGAGTCGGGGTCAGGAACTATACACTTTGCAACGCAAAGTGTATAGTTCCTGACCCCGACTCCGACGACCGCGACTCCGACCGAGGCAGTAGACTGGCGGAATGCCCATGTTTCCGCCCCTTCATATCGCCGCCTGAATGCTCGCTGGATTATACTTGCCGGGATTATACTTGCCGACTGCGCACCTGGCCCCGGAGAAGTTGGTCACGATGACGCGGCAATCCGAGATGGCCACCCTGCTCAACAGAATGGAATAACGCGGTTCTTGCGGAGGTTGGCGAAGAAACTCCTGAACATCTCTTCCGTGTCGATGCAGTCATGGAAACCAGCCTGGCGGGCTTTGATGGTGCTCGACATGTTATCAAACTCCATGAGCCGGAGAACGGCGTCGGCGAAGGGCCACGACGAAACCTGCTCGTAGGGTAGCTGCTGCAAGCCGTGCTTGCGTACCATAGCCTCCCAGACGGGCTTCTTGTCGGCCATGTACACGGTCAAGGGCGTGGGAATGGGATCGGCCAGCGGCATGTCAAACATTGCGGCGATGCGCGGCCACAGGTATTTCCAACGGAAATAGTCGCCGTTGGTGATGTTGAAAACTTCATCTTTCGCCGCCTCGGATTGGCCCGCCCAAGCGGTCGCCTTGGCGAGGATTTCTACCGAAGTGGCCTGAGTCAATACTGCATAGGTCTTCTCCGTGCCCGGAAACCTCAGCGGCAGGCCGAGTTCCTTGGAAATGGCGGCATAGACGGCAATCGACATGCCGAGATTCATGGGGTTGCCCAACCCAAAGCCAGTTGTCATATCCGGGCGCAGTGCGGTCCAATGCCATGCCTTGCCACGCTGTCGCTCGCGGAGAAAGTCCTCTTGGTCGTAATAGAAGTTGGGTGGCATGAGCCGCGGGTCATCTTCGCGGGCCGGGGTTTTATACGGGCCTAGATCGGCGCCATAGGCTTTTCCGCCTTGGTAGAACGTGACGTGTCGCAGCGCCGGGGAAGTCTCTTCAACCACATCGAGCAGATTCTTCAAGATGGCCACATTGGTCCGGCTTCGTTCCGCCGGGGTCGGCTTTTCGACATAAGCGGCGAAGACGATATGGGTGATCCCACCGATCTTTCCGAGCTTTCGCTGCAGGTCGTCCCGGTCGAGCAGGTCCGCGCCGACACCTTCCACGCCCGCCGGCAAAGGCGCGGAGCGGCGTGCCAACCCGTAGGCCTGCGTGCCGGGGAGGGAAGCCCAATGCTCGGCGGCAGCACGGCCGCTAACCCCGTGGACACCTGCAATCAAAACGGTGTTCTGAGTGGACATTTCTTTTTCGTCCCGTTCTTTTGGTGATGCCGCAGCAATCCGAGGTGGCCGCTTGCCAACGGGGTCACTTTAACTGCTAAGGACCGGCGAATCAATAACTGTCGCGGTTGTGGGGATGACAAGATTGGGGTGGCATGCCTAAGCCGCTCCGACGCGGCGCAGGCATGTGGTGAAGTTCCGGCCGTTCCCAGCATGGCTGCGCGGCATCGAAGCCGCTATTCCATGCCACCCCGTGTCGGACTTGCGACAGTTATTGATTCGCCGGTCCTAACTGGCCTTGAGAGCCGAAATCCAGCGGGAGCCAGAAAGGTCGTCAGGAACCGATATTGAGGGGTCGCGAGGTTTTACTAACGGTCTTGATAATTGCTTCTGCGTACGGAGATTCCTTATGGCTGTCTAAGGATTTTCCTGATGGTACCCTCACGCCATCAACCGTAAACTCATTGAGAAATTGTAGGGTTTGGCGAAGAAGCTTGGGCAATGGAGTCTTGCAGATGAACGCGGTAAGCGACGAAATCCGCAGGCGACTTCGGCAGTTTGGCTGGTCCGCCCGTGCCGTGAAGGTCGTCACCCTCGATGGCAGCATACTGTGGCTGGTGTCTGCGAGGCGGACGGGCCACTCCTACTCGGTCCAGAGCGAGACTCACGGGCGAGCCTGGAAGCTGGCCTGGCGTCTGGCGAAGCGACTTCATTTGACCGCCCGGAAGCCCAGAATGATTTTGCCGTTAGCTGGGCGTTCCACAATGCACAGGCGGGCTGCGTAGTATTCGTGCAGGTGTGAGCAACTCAGGCATCCGAGCTGTACGTGCCGGTCTTCTTCGCGGACAGCGCACGGCGGCTGGGGATGGTACCTGGTGGGCGATCCGGACCGCGGAACAGGCCCCAACCAACCCGGCGGTTGGTGCTACACGCTGCTGCCCTACCTGGACCAGGACCCACTCTACCAGATGGGAGCGGGCATGACGGATGCCCAGAAGATGGTGGTCAATGCGACGCGGATCGCCACGCCCGTGCCGATCTTCAATACAGCTATTTCAACGGCACCGATCCGGCCGACAACGAAAGCCTGTATTCCGGCTACAACAACGATACGAACCGCTCGGGCAATGGTTGGCAGCCGCTGCAGGATCGAGCGGGATTAACCGATGCCGACACTTTCGGCAGTGCCCACGTGGGCAGCTTCAACACGGTCTTCTGCGACGGTTCGACGCACGCCATCTCCTATGGCATCGACGCCGACACCCATCGGCGTCTGAGTTGCATTAACGACGGCGAAGCGATTGACCCTTCGAAATTCTGAATTCGCTTGGCCTTTGGCTCTCTCGCCTCGGCGACTTGCCGATCGCGCAAGTCGGAAACTCGGCTTGCGCGTTACAGGTTGCATAAAGCGCGTAGCTGTCGTCGTTCAAGCAAAATGTGATTACGCGTCGTAATTTCATCCGACCAAGGAGATAGGGAAGAAGGTAGCTTCGCGTCTCGGCGGCACATCACCTTGGATCATGCCGCATCGCGGAGCGGACCAAGCAGTCTCGGAACCCGTGGGACCACCGCGTTTGGAAATGGAGCCGCCATGAAGCGAATCGTCTTGCTGATCGTTATCCTGCTTGCGCTGGCAACCGTTGAAGCCTATGCCCTCCCGCCATTTTGGGGAAACGCCGACACGCAGCGCTATGAACAGAACATGGCCCAACGCTTCGATCCGTATCCATCGGTCGGGATGGGGCCAGAAGTTGTCGGAGGCCGCCCGCAGGAATACTTGAATCCGCCGCCGCCAGTTCTTCAAGTCCAGCCTCGGCTGCCGCCCGGAACGGTGCATCGACCCCGCTTCGGACTATTCTTGCACCGGGCTACGTAAACAAAGACCAAGTTTCCTTTTGTTACCATTACGATCTGTTCCGGGCCCTTGTGACAGGAATTCGCGCTTGATGGAGCGCGCTCTCGCGCGGCTAATCGCCGGCCCGTGAATAATCCGGGCTTGACAACGCCAGAAATCGCGACGAAACTGTACTTCGTCGCGCCACCGCGGTTGGTCCAGGTGGCCACAACCAAGGTAGGGACCCCATGAATCCCAACCACGTCACACCGACGATTCGGGTTGCATTTCTGGCAGTCTGTTTGTTCCCAGGGGGCTGCGGACGGTCGGGCAGTTCCGGCATCGTCGCGGCGGGTGGCACGGTAACCTACCACAATCGCCCCCTGGCCGGCGTGAGCGTGACATTTCTGCCCGAACACGGCCGGCCGGCGAACGGGACTACGGATGCCGCGGGCCGGTTCACCCTGAGCACGCTGAGGCGCAGCGATGGGGCCCTGGTCGGCCGCCACACGGTGTCGATCGCCACGCCCCTGGCCGCGCCCATGCCCGGCACTCGCGAAGCCAAAACAACCGGCCGCCACGGCCCAGCGTTTCCAGCCAAATACTCCAACCCCAATTCCTCCGGGTTGAGCGCGATAGTCGAGCCGGGGTCGCCCAATGATTTCCAGTTTGACCTGACCGATTGATCGGCAAAGCGAACGAAGGGAGCACTTTCATGCCAACGCCTGCTTGTTCGCGAAAGGCATTTACGCTTGTGGAAATGCTGGTCGTGATTTCCATTATCGGCATGCTTGTCGGGCTGCTCCTGCCGGCGGTCCAGAGCGCCCGCGAATCGGGCCGCCGGATACAATGCGCCAACAACGTGAAGCAGCTCGTATTGGCCATCAGCGCGTTTCACGAGGCGAACGGCAAGCTGCCGGCGAACACGGAATTCTCCGGTTATGCCGAGACCGCAGTAGACAGCAGTTGGATGACCCAAATCCTGCCGTACATTGACCAAGAGCCGCTCTTCTCTCAAGTCGATTTCAGCCAGGCCGTAGGCCAACAGCCCAACCTGACCGTGGGGCAAACCGTGATCGTAAGCTTCCGTTGCCCTTCGGACAATAGTTTTGCCGACGGGCGGGACCACGGCGTCTACACGGCTGGGTGCTGCGACGATAACCGCTGGTGGATCAGTGTCAACGGGGCCATCACCAACTACAGGGCCTGTGCGGGGGCCAACTGGGGCTGGGGAGACTTCGTCGTGAGCCAGGATAGCGGACCATTTTCGGGGACTGCTGATGCCTATGACGGCCTCGACCACGGAAACGGCATCATTTGTCGCGACTGGGCCCAGCTCGATCCCAATCGGTTCGAGAACGTCAAAGACGGACTCTCGAACACCTTTGCCGTCGGCGAATCCGTCGCGGGTTGGTGCGCGTGGAATAATTGGCGGTGGTCCAACGGCTGCACGGCCACCTGCGCCATCCCCCTGAATTACCGCAAGGGAACGATGGATCTGACTACCGTATGGTGGGATTGGTCCAACACCTACTCGTTTTTCAGCCAGCACCCCGGCGGTGGCAATTTCGGGATGTGCGACGGCAGCGTTCATTACGTTAACGACTCGATCGACATCAACGTCTATCGCGGCCTGGCCACGATCGCCTGCGGCGAAGCGGTTGAACTGGGTAACTGACGTTTACCGCTGGGAGGATACGCTGACCTATTGACTGCGATCTCGCCGGGAACATAATTGAATACGAAGTCTCCCCGTTTTGTTCCCACCCACTTTCTGGAGTTCTATCATGAGAGCATTTCTGCTTGTAGGTCTTGGATTGAGTTTGGTGCTGGCGGCGACCGTTGCCTTTTCGGCGGACAAGGCCGATTCGCCGGCGAAGTTGGTATGCCCGGTAGCGGGCAAGCCGATCGACAAGTCGGTGTCGTCCGATTTCGGCGGCGGCAAGGTCTGCTTCTGCTGCGCGAAGTGCAAGGCGAAGTTCGACGCCGATAATTCCAAGTTTGTCACGAAGGCCAATCTGCAACTGGCCGCGAGCGGTCAGGCCAAGCAGACCGCGTGTCCATTGACGGGAGGAGATCTGGAAGCATCGACGAAGGTAAGCGTGGCCGGCGTCGATGTGCAGTTCTGCTGCGACAAGTGCAAGGCAAAGGTCACCGCCGCCAAGCCGGATAAACAGATTGAAATGGTCTTCGGCAGCAAGGCTTTCAGCAAGGCGTTCAAGGTCGCCAAAGACAAGTAGCCCGTCTAAATGGAAACGCAGAGCCATCAGGTCAAGGGACGTAAGTTGCAGTGGCGACCCTGTCGCTACGAGCAATCAAGCCGGCCAGAATGTTCTGCGCGTTCGGTTTCAGACGCTTCTAGGGGTCCTGCGGCGGACGGTCGGCGGGCTTGGCCGGCCGTTTCGCCGGCGGCGCCTTGGCCGCCTCCGGCGTCGTGATCACAACGGCGTCCTCCTGAACCACGTAGGCCAATTTGGCCTTGGAAACCGCCAGGCGCAGCGCCGAGCGCAGAGTTGTCCGCTTGAGTTTCAACGTGACCGGCGCGTCGGGGCTGAGACTGGCGGCGCGGATGGCCTTCTCGTCGAAGCGGATTTCAATGTTGTGCCGGTCGGCGAAGTAAGCCAAAACGTCCCTGAGCGGCGTGTCGGCGAAGTCGGCCTCGGTCATTGCCGCCAAGACCTGCTGCACCTTCTTCTGGGCGGCCGACGGCCGCAGGGGCTGCCCCTTTCCGGTCGGCGCCGCTGCGCGGCCCCGCAGCGGCAGGGGTTTCTTGGCGTAGTAGTTGGCGGCGCGGAGCCGCAGGTAGCCGCCGTCGTCGTCGGCGAACTGCGATCGCGTCCCCTTGTTGCCCGCGAGCGGCGGAGGATTGGTGATCCCGTCCTTCTTGGCGTCGCGGACGTTGGTGCAGCCGCTCGCGCCGCCGCCGAAGAGCAGTCCCACGTAGCCCTGCGCAGCCCACTCCGCGATGTGCCGGTTGGCGGGGTAGCCCTCGAGGAAGTATTCCGCGCGATTGTCCATGTAATGCCCGTCGCTGTTGTTGCAGGCGGCCATGATCGTATTGCCCATGGGAATCTGCCAGGCCAACAGCGGCAGGCCGGTCTGGCGGTGCAGCTCGCCGGACCAGTCGCGGAACCCGGCAAAGGTCCTCTCGGTCCACCAGGAGTCGGACTCCTTTTGACCGTGCGCCACCTTCCAGCCGGAGTCGCGATCGCTGGGGTCAGTGAAGATCAGGTCCCAGCGGCCGCACCTCTGCAGGAAGGCGGCCATCGCCCGCGGGTTCGGATTGCCCCACTGCGACGCGTGCCAGGCCAGCAGGACCCGCGGCGCGTACCGGTCGCGGAGGGCAACGATGCACTTTCCCAAGCCAGCCGCAGTGTCCTCGAACCGCGCCGCCTCGGCGAAACCGCTGGACCTGACCAGCACCCGGATCCTGTCCGGATCGTTCGGCGCGAAGGCCGGCGACAGCGCCATGTAGCCCCAAAGGTCGGGCTCATGGTGCAGCACCACGGATTTGCCGTACTGGCCCGCTTTCTCCAACAGCAGCTTCAGGTCTTCCAAGTACACCCGCATGGTCGCCGCCGTCTCGCAGTTGCGCTTGTTGCCTTGCGCCTCGTCACCCTTTGCCCCGCAGGGCAGCGACTGGTACATCTCGTAGTAGGTCACGCAGGGGATGACGCCCAGCCGTTCCGACTCCTGAAAATAGTTCAGCGCGAACTGGCCGGCGGGCTCGTTCCACGACCGCCAGGGGTGATCGGTGTTGACTCCCCCGGCGAGATATTGATACCGCATGTCGAAGCGGGCGCCCTGGGCCTGGACCTCCCCGATCCATCGGTCCGCCGGAGCGCTGCTGACCCCCAGCATGAAGTGGGCCGGCAGTTCGCGGAGGGCTCGACCGGCCGCGGGTTCCGCGGCGCGGATCGGCGGCACTCGCAGGCCCCAGCAGAACAAACCGCACAGCGCCAACAGCGCGACCGATCGACAGTCCGATTTCCGTGGGCAGGTGGCCGCGACCATGGCGATTTCTCTCATAGTGAGGCGCGGGAGGAAAGGTGTGAGGCGGGCAACGGGCAATAGGTTGATTCTAGTCTCCGCCGCGGGAAATGCAAGCGGCCGCAAATTCATAGATCGACGCGCAAGCGTCCACTTGCTTCGCCCAAAACGACCAACCTGAGCCCTCGGGCTCTTGAAGATTAGAAGCAGCCTGGACCGCGCCCCGCGACGGGTTCGGTTAACGCACTTTTTCAGAAGCCGGGGTGATGGCCTCATCCGCAATCTTTTCGAGATAAGGAACGCGATCCCAGATGATTCTCTCTTTGGCCTCCTTGTTCAAATTCGGCGTGTCGGCAGTCACTCTTACCGTCGTCGGGGATTGTCCTGTCAAGTATTTCCAAATCATGAGCGAATTCAACAAGGAGCCGTTGAAAGACTGGTGTCCAAAGTCGCTGTACATGTAAGGATGCAAGAAAGCGGGCGAGTCACCCAGGGCAGGATTGCCATGCGCGTCTTTTTTCGCGGGATAATCTTTTGCGACCTTTAGCCAAGCTTGGCCAGCCGGGATGAAACCCGTATCAAGTCCTTCGGCCAGATGCCGAATCCGCCGATGTCCTTTGTCCTGATTGCTTTCCATGTCCCGCCATCCGAGTTGAGGCTCATAGAAGACCGGATACGCGCCGCTTTCCTTGATCCAATCTACGAGCGTCTTGGCATCTTGCATCAAATCTTCGTCGGAGACTTTATCGTCAATGGCGTCAATCCAGGGTTGGATGATTACCACATCCCAGCCTTCGTTGATTTTTTCGCGAACCGCAAGTTTGCGCCATGTGGCGTATTCCGCGAGTTTCCCCAAGCCCTTGCCTCGTGACGCGGTTTGGAGTCCCAAGGGTTGGGGCGATATTTTGTCCAAAAATATAAGCCACTCATCCAGCGGGCCGCTGAATCCCATTAGGCTATTGCCGATGATCAGGACCCGGGCGCCTTTCCGCAAAGGAAAGACGGGGGAGGGGGCAGTGACTCGCCTTCCTCTAGCGCTAAGAGCATTGTAGGACAAGGACTTACGGCGGGGGAGGAGGGCTTGATAGCAGAAGAAAAAGACCTCATGCTAACAGGTGAGTAATTCATGTTTCCACAAATTCTGCTAGCAGAGGTCCAACTATGATTTCAACAAAAGAACTGGATATTTTCAAGGCCCAAGAACAATTTGAGCGGATGCACGAGTTTTTGAAGCAAGCGCTGAGCGAAGGGCGACGCCTCGACGAAGTGGAACGCGGGATGTTTCCGCGAGCTATGACCATGTGCCTGGAGTTTTTACGGTCCTTCGTGGAGGCCCATGGGGATGGGGATCGGGGAGAGACCGTAGAACGGGAAGGGGAGACGTTGGCGCGCCTGCCCGAGCCGCATGAGAAGCGGTACTTGTCGATTTTCGGGGAATTGCTGATCGGCCGCCGAGTCTACGGGACTCGGGAAGGCCAAGCGATTGGATGGTCGCCCCTGGACGCGACCTTGGGATTGCCCGCTGGAGAGAATTCCTATGTTCTGGAGGACTGGTTGCAGCGGTTGTGCATCCAGGACGCCTTTGGGGGATCGGTGGAGTCGCTCCGTGCCTGGTTGGGGACCACGGTGAGTGTTCGCACGGCGGAGCACATGAGTCGCGAGATGTCGCAGTACGTGGACGACTTTCGCGGCGAAGCGGTTCCTCCTGCCGAAGAAGAGGAGGAACTGCTGGTGATAACGGCCGATGGCAAGGGTGTGCCCATGCGGCGGACGTTGGCGGCGCGGTTGCGAGCAGAGTCTGAAGCTGGGGTGGGAGAAAAGGGAGGAAATGCCGCAGGCGCGGAAACGGCAGGAATCACGGCTGTCGAGGAAGAGGCGCCTTCTTCGCCTCCGGTCGAGCGTTTGGCGGGGCAAGAGAAAAGCAGCGGGGAGCGCCCCGGGAAAAAACAGATGGCGTATGTGGGATCGGTTTACACCCAAGCCCGCTTCCCTCGTACTGCCGAAGACGTGATCGACGAGGTGCGTCGGCGAAAGCGTGCCCGGGAGCGGCCCGAACCGCAACACAAGCATGTGTGGGCAGAGATGACCCGGTTTAAGGAAGGGGAGGTGTTGGCCGCCGCACCGATGTTGTTCTTCGAGATTCTTATGGAGTGTTGTCGGCGGGACCCGGCAAACAAGAAGCCGTGCATCTGTGTCATGGATGGGGAACGCCAGTTGTGGAAGTTGGCGGCAGAATGGTTTCCCGAGGCCATATGGATTCTGGACCTGTTCCACGCGTTGAAACGGCTCTGGGAGGTGGCCCATTGCCTGTATGCGGAGGAGAGTGCGGAGGCGGGAGAATTCGTGACGCATCATCTGCGCATGCTGCTGCAAGGCAAGGTCGGTTACGTGCTGCGCAACCTCCGTCCCTTGGTGAAGGCCTACAAGCTGAAGGGGGCGAACAAGACCACCGTGGAGTCCGCGATTACGTACTATGAAAACAACCAGGAACACATGCGCTATGACGAATACTTGGCGGCAGGCTACCCGATTGCCAGTGGCGTGGCGGAAGGCGCCTGCAAGCACCTGGTGAAGGACCGCATGGAGCGCGCCGGGATGCGTTGGGAGTTGGAAGGGGCTCAAGCAATCCTCTCGCTGCGAGCCATCTACCTCAACGACCTCTGGGATCAGTTCATCACCTACCGTGTTACGACAGAACAGTCGCGTCTATATGGCAAAGATGCACAGCATGCTACGGCTGCATAAAGCGGCCTGCGAGTTGCTGCCGGGGAGGGAGGATTGCCGTTAACCTTTACGGAAATGACGGTACTCGTCTCCTGCTTGCGCGAGGTGCTGACGGTCAGGACCACTTGGTAACGCGCGGGCGACTGGAAGGCATGGCTGACGTTCTTTCCTTCACCTTGGTGACCATCTCCAAAGTCCCAATGGAAAGTTATGGGCGTCCCGTCCGTGCTGGATGAGTCAGATGCGTCAAACTTCACTTCTTCATTGGAGCGGACTGCCAGCGGGGTTGCCCGGGCAAGTGCAATGGGAGGCTGACGTTCACGCGGAAGAACCGTGATCAATTCTCGAGTTACGCCAATGCCGCCCTTGTCGTCTTCTGCTTGTAGAACAACTTCGTAGATGCCTGGATGGGTATATTTATGGCGGGGATTAGGCGACAACGTTTCGGTTCCACCATCACCAAATGACCAAGTATACCTTCCGACCTGTCCGGCAGGAGCTTTGGATCGATCGCCGGTAAACTTAACCTCCAGAGGACTCGATCCGCGAGTTGGAGATGCTACAATCTTAGCCGCCGGAGGCGTGGAACCGGAACGACCAGCAGTATCAGCCGCCGTGGGCAAAGCACGCTTGATAAGAACTGGGTTCCCGAAAAAGACTTTGTCATTCCACGGTATACCGTCCTCCACGTCTGCTACGGAAATTTTCAAGGATTTGACGCCGCGCAGTTCAATAACCGCCGTGATAGGATGGTTAATTTGGGGAAGGTAGCCACTATCATAGAGTTGTTTTTCATCTCCAAAAATTTGCACGTGGGCTTTCGTCCCGTCGTGCTGTCCAAGGTCGGTGACTAAGCTGCAATACTCCCCATTCAGTGCGTAGTTCCAGGACAGGCTCCCGTGGACCATAAGGAGCCACGTTTTACAAATCTTGTCACCCAACGTGACCTCTTTGACGTTTACCCAGCGTGGAATTCGATTCACCCAAAGCCAGGCATCTTTTTCCATGTCCGGAGCAACTTTTCCTTCTCCTTCCTTGGCATCGGGAAAGATCGGCAAATCCGTAAGATTAACAATCGCGGGTTGGTTGGCTGAAGTAGTGGAATGGTTTTCTCCTCGCGCACCAGGAACAGAGAAAAGAGCGAGAACCATCATGCAAAACCACAGAGCATAAGACATAGCGCGTGAAGGCGATAGGAGAGTTCATTCAGTTTTCCTTGAGTTGAGTGATTGCTGCTCTGGAGGTCCCTGCAGCATGCTGGGGGCTAAGAGGACTTTTGATCGCGTGATACGCCTGCGATCCTAATACGGACGCCGATCGCTGTCAAGAATGCTCTGCAAATTGGACGAGTGCACAGTATAATAAGAACTCCGGCATTCCTTTGCTTCGACGATACTTCAACTACAAGAGGATATTTCTGATGAGAGCAAGCAACAATCGTTCCGCGAAACCTGACACACGGACCACGCGCCGCACGTTTCTGGGCCATGCCGCGCTGGCCGCGGCCGCCGTCTCCATCGTGCCCCGGCACGTGCTGGGGAGCGTCGGAAAGCCGTCGGCCAATGAGAAGCTCAACATCGCCGGCATCGGCGTGGGCGGGCAGGGCGCCGGCGACTTGCGTGAAATGGCAGGCGAAAATATCGTGGCCCTCTGCGACGTCGACTGGACGTACGCCGCCCACACTTTCAAGACATATCCCAAGGCCAAGGTCTTCAAAGATTACCGCGTGATGCTGGAGCAGCGCAAGGACATCGATGCGGTGATGATCGCCACCCCCGATCACATGCACGCGCCGATTACCTTGGCTGCCTTGCGGGCCGGCAAGCACGTCTACGTGGAAAAGCCGATGGCCCACAGCATCGAAGAAGCCCGCGTCATGACCCGCGTGGCCAAGGAAACGGGTTTGGTGACGCAAATGGGCAACAACGGTCACGCGGGCGAAGGTCTGCGTTTGATCCGCGAGTGGATCCAGGGCGGCGTCATCGGCACGGTCCGCGAGATCCACTGCTGGAGCGACCGGCCGGGCACGTTTTGGAAGCAGGACCTGGACCGCCCCACGGAGACGCCGCCTGTACCGCCGGGAATGGATTGGAACCTGTGGCTGGGCGCGGCCCCGGTGCGGCCGTATCACCGGCTGTATTGCCCCGTGGTGTGGCGCGGCTGGTTCGATTTCGGCACCGGCGCGCTGGGCGACATGGCCATCCACAACATCGACCCCGCCTTCTACGCGCTGGATCTCGGCGCCCCCGTGGCCACGGAAGCCCGGACCAGTCCCTTGAAGAAGGAATCGTATCCGGCGTGGACGATCATCACCTACGAGTTTGCCGCCAAGGGCAACCGCCCGGCCGTAAAGGCGGTGTGGTATGACGGCGGCCAGATGCCTCCGCGGCCCGCGGGACTCGAGCCGGACCGCAAACTGGGCGATAACGGCATCTACTTCGTCGGCGACCGGGGCACGATGCTCTGCGGCGGCTGGTCGGGCGCGCCGCGCTTGGTGCCTGAGAGCCGGATGAAGGACCTCGTGCGGCCGGCGAAGAGCATTCCCCGCTCGATCGGCCATCGGGCGGAGTGGATTCTGGCCTGCAAGCAGGGGAAGCCCGAGGACGCCAAGGCCGGGTTTGCCTATTCGGGCCCGTTTACCGAGGCCCTCTTGGTGGGAAATCTGGCGGTTCGTTTGCAGAAGCGGATCGAGTGGGACGGCGCGGCCATGAAGGCCACCAATGCACCCGAGGCCGATGCGCTGATTCGCAAAACGTATCGCAGGGGGTTTGGGATATGAGGTTTTGCAGTTCCCCTTGCCAATAGGCCGTTTTGCACCCATAATCGGGGTAGCGAGGGAGCTATGAACCTTACGTCCGAACGGGAAAGGTGTTGTCCATGACCATTACACTCACGTCCGATCTTGAGAAAGTCGTTCTCCAGATGGCTCACGACCAGGGCACTACGCCCGAGGCGATCGTGCTCAACGCCATACGCGAGAACTTGAGACCGGGGCCGTCAGAGTTGGCGAGGATTCTGCAGCCGCGGGACGAGTGGGAAAGGCGGCTCCTAAGCGTGGGAACCCCCTGCGGCGTTTCGGCAAGCGACGAGGCTTTGAGCAGCGAAGGGCTTTACGAGTAATGGCCGTCCTCGTCGATACGAGCGTCCTGGGAAGATTGGCAAACACCGACGATCCAGGCCATCAAGCGGCAGGGGTGGCAGTCTTCGAGATGCGTCGGCAGGGGGAAACCCTTGTGACGGCCGCCCAGAACCTGATCGAGTTTCGCAATTTTGCCACTCGTCCTCTGGCGGATAACGGTCTGGGCTTGCCTGTGCCGGAAGCGCAGGCGAAGGCGGAGGCATTTGAATCTCTCTTCTCTGTCGTGCCCGACACGCCGGATATCTACCCGGCCTGGAAGCTACTTGCAAGTGTATCGGCTGCGACGGGCAAGCAAGTGCATGACGTTCGACTGATCGCAATATGCCAGGTAAACAACATCGATCGCGTTCTGACTTTCAATGTGCGGCATTTTCTCCGCTTCGCTACGTTCGCACCTGGGATCTCAATCGTGTCGCCCGAAAGCGTTGCCAAACCTGCGGAGCAGTAGTCACGCCCGTCGACCCCCGCTGGGTAACGAGCATCGAAATGGCGCATGGCTAGTCAAGATGGGGCGGAGCCAGTTAGCCCGCATTTTCTCACTGCAATGATATGAGGATCTCGCGGATAAAAGCGTTCACCTGCGCGGCGTGGGACAGATTGATCAGGTGGCCGCCATCAGCCACCAGGCGGTCGGACGCTACCATCGAAGCTCGAATCATCGGATCCCGCCGGCCGTGGATGTGAAAGACGGGCGTGCCGGCGAGTGGCGTTGGCTGCCATCGGAGGATAGCGCCAATCGCCCACCTCATCAACTCGGGATCGGCGTCCTGGTACATCGTTGCGCACAATCGCCTGAACTCGGGCTTTAGATTGCGGAATATCCGTAGGGCGACCGGAGCGAGCGTCTTGCTAATCCTGATCCACCAGCAAGGAATCCGGCAGAGAATCGGTCGCAACGAAAGAACTCCACGGTTGAGCGCCCGCGGCGAACGGCAACTTCCAATCAGGATCACCGCTCTGGGCTGTATATGCCGGGCCATTTCACAGGCCAACATGCCGCCGAACGAAGAACCACCTAGAATAAGAGGGCTCTGGCGTGGAACGGTCTCGGCCAAACGGGCGGCATAGGTCTGCAATGTATCTCTGCGTAGCGGCGGAATCCACGGTGGCACCATCAATCCGGGAAAGGCCAACTCCTGCGGCTTCCATTGGCGGCAATCCGCACCCAGTCCGGGGAGCAATACGAGTTGGAAACGGTTCGTTGTGGTTTCCTGGCTCATGCAGTTATGTCTTCAACTCATCGTCCCAGCAGTTTCTTCACCTGTGCCCACGTCCGCGTGTTGAGCACGTCCTCCTTGGTCAAACCGCCGCGGCGGGCCTGCAAGATGCCGTAACGCATGGCGGCAAGACCCTCCGGCCGGTGCGAGTCGGTGGAAATCACGATCAGCACGCCGTGGTCCTTGGCCTCGGCGCAGGCCACGTCGTCCAAATCGAGCCGCAGGGGATGGGCGTTCAGCTCGAGCGCCTTGTCATGCTCCGAGGCGACGCGGATCACCGCGGAAAGATCGATCTCGTAGGGCTTGCGCTCGCCGAGCATGCGGCCCGTCGGATGCGCGAAGGCGCGAACATACGGGTTCTGCAAGGCGTCAACCGCCCGCCGCGTGATCTGCTCGCGCGACTGGTTCTGTCCGTAGTGAATGCTGGCGTTGACCCAATCGGCCCCTTTCAGCACGTCGTCGCTGAGGTCCAGGCCGCCGCGCTCCAGGATGTCGACCTCCACGCCCTTGAGGACCGTAATGCCCTTGAGCCGCTCGTTCAGTTTGTCGATTTCTTCCCACTGCCTGCGAAGGCGGGTTTCGTCCAGCCCGTTGACCATCGTGACCCGCTTGGAGTGGTCGGTCATGGCGATATATTTCAGCCCGCGGGCCTTGGCCGCCAGGGCCATTTGTTCGATGGTGGCCTGGCCGTCGGTCCAGGTGCTGTGCGTATGCAGGTCGCCGCGGATGTCGGCCAGGTCAACCAGGCGTGGAAGCTTGTCTTCGGCAGCCCACTGGAACTCGCGGCGGGCCTCGCGCATCTCCGGCGGAAACCAGGGCAGACCGAGTGCGGCGTAGACGTCGCGCTCATCGGCCCCGGCGATCTGCTCGTCGCCGCGAAAGACGCCATATTCGTTGACCTTCAGGCCGCGATCCTTGGCCAGCCCGCGGACCACGACGTTGTGGGCCTTCGAGCCGGTGAAGTACTGCAGCGCCGCGCCGAACGACTCGGCGGGCACGACGCGGAGATCGACGTGCAGGCCGCTCCGCAATCGGGCGGTGAGCTTCGTCTCGCCGCGGGACTCCACCTCCGCCAGCCCGGGGAAGCCGGCCATGCGGTCCATCACCGCCTTGACGTCCGTGCCGACGGCCAGGAAATCGAGGTCGCCCACGGTCTCGCGGCCGCGGCGATAGCTGCCGGCCGCCTCGATTTGCTCGATGGCCGGGCAGCCGCGCAAGTGGGCGAGGATCTCCTGCACGAGGTTGTCGGCCTCGGCCCAGAGGACCCGCTTGTCGGCCTCGGCGGCGAATTGCAGGCCGGCGAGGATCGATTCTTCCGTTTTGGCCCCGAAACCCTTGAGCTCGCGGACCTTGTGGGCCTCGCAGGCCGCACGCAATTCGTCGAGCGAACTGACCTTGAGGTCGTTGAAGAGCATGGCGGCCCGCTTCGGCCCAAGGCCCGGCACGCGCATCATCGCCAATACCGATTCCGGCACCTGCTGCTTGAGTTCCTCCAGCATCTCCAGCTTGCCGGTCGTCACCAAGGCGGCGATCTTCTCGGCCAGATCCTTGCCGATGCCCTCGATATCCGTCAACTTACGGTTGGAATCCGCGACGATTTCCGCCATCGACTCGGGCAGGTCGCGGATCGTGCGGGCCGCGTTACGATAGGCGCGGACGCGGAAGGGGTTCGCCGCCTGGAATTCCAGGATGTCGGCGACAGAATCGAAGGCGTCGGCAATTTCGGGATTGGTCATGATTTGGGCCCTTACATGTGCAACTCAACGATGTCCTTGTCGTGCAATTCGTAATCCCCCTTGACCACGGTCCCGTCGTGAACGGCTTCGCCCCAGACGCGGGCAAACTTCAAACCCTTGATGAAGTCCTTATGTACTTGCCCGGCAAGGTCGATCAACGGACTGCCGCGCAGCACCGTGAACGGCCGGTCGCGGTCGGGCTCCTTGGCCGTCGGCAGCTTGCTGTAGACGCGAATCACGTCGAACGAGCGGTAAATGGCCTCGCGCAGCGTCTCCAGCCCAATTCCCTTGGCGGCCGAAATCAGATACTCGGGGAAATCCAGCGGGCAAAGCTCGTGGAACAACTCCAGCCGGCCGACCGCCTCGGGCAGATCGATCTTGTTGGGGACGACGAAAGTGCGGGTGTAGGAAAGGCCCACGTCGTTCTCGTCCAGGCACGACTGCGCCGCCAGACGGGTCTTGGTGTCGTTCAGCCGGTCGAGCACCTCCTGGCACTGCTCCACGCCGTCGTCGCTGCCCAGGTCGACCATCAAGAGGACGAGGTCCGCCGAGCGGATCAGATTGTGAATGTGCGGGTCCATGAAATCCTTAGTCACGGGCGGAGTGTCGATCAACTGGGCTGTCACGTCCTCGAAGGGCATCATCGCCGGGGTCGGCGTCTGGGTGGTGAACGGGTAGGGGGCGACCTCCGGCGTTGCCCGGGTGAGACTGCAAATCAACTGGCTCTTGCCGGCGTTGGGGCCGCCCAAGAGGATTGCCGTGCCGGCCCCCTGGCGCGGGATGCGCAGACCCCGGCCGCTTTTCTTACCGCTTTTCTCGGCGACGAGGTCCTTCTTGAGGTTGGCGATCTTAGTTTTCAGATCGGCTTGGAGGTGGTCGGTCCCCTTGTGTTTGGGGATCTCCTTGAGCATCAACTGGAGGCAGGCCAGTTCTTCCTCGGTGTTCGTGGCCCGACGGTATTCCGCCTCGGCCTTCAGGTATTGCTGGGTGAGATTGGCTGGCATAAGCGGCTCGGTGAACAAAATCACAACTGCTTTGCCGCCAGTTTACTCGATTGCTGCCCGGCCGGCTAGCGGACCGTGGGTGGAGGCGATACCTCAGAGGTTGGGGTAAGTAGAACGGAATTTATCCCGTTTTGCTGAAAAAGACAAGGCAACGGAATAAAATCCGTTCTGCGAAATTGCTTGCCCGCAGACCCGGTGGGCGGTAGGATATACGTGTAATTTGCAAGCCGTCCGGGGGAAGTTGTGCAATGGCGACCGTGTTGGTTGCGAGCCCTTGGATCGGGCAAGAATTTTAAGAGGAGATCTACAATGAATTGGGCGAAAGTATCGGTGTTTGGGTTGGCGCTGGCGTTGGTCGTGGCCCTGGGAGCCCAGCGGGCTTGGGCCGACGATGCGGCCAAGACGATCAGCGGGAAGGCGAGTTGCGGCGGCTGTTCGGGCGTAGTCAAAGGTTGCTGCGTGATGCTGACCGACTCGGACGGCGGCGCGCTGGATCCTCCGCGGTGACAGCAAGATTCTCAAGGACGCTTTCGCGGCCCGGCACAGCGGCAAGACCATGACGGCAACTCTCGCCAGCGAGCCCGCAACCAAGAAAGGTAGCGACGGCAAAGAGTACAAGGAAGTGAAGGTCAAGGACGTCAAGGTTGCGTCCTGAGCGCCAGATCGCGATGCAAGGTGGGCCGAGCCTAGGCGAGTCTCACCATCAAGTCCGAACCGAAGAATAACACGTCGATTCGCGAGGGTGGCATGCCTTCACGCGGCCGTTAGAGACTTGGCGCAGTCGGGAAAATCCCAACCGGCCGTGGGTAGGCATGTTGGCCCCCACACGCGTGACGTGAGGCATGCCATCCTCGCAACAAACATGCCCGGGCACCATGTACTCATGGTCGGCGGCCGGTTTCGCTTGCGCTGCTGGCGCGACTTTGTGACGGCCGCGTGAAGGCATGCCACCCAGGATTCTTATTGCCTTCCGCGTCGCCGCTCATTTATCGGTGTGGTGCCAACCGCTGTCGTCCAAGGGCTGCGGCGGGGTCCGCTCCGGCGCGGAGATCGTCTGGACCGGGACCGATGCGGGAGGCGAAGGCAGAAGCTGGAAGTACGTTGCCTGCAACACCGGTCGTGCGGTGGTACGATTCTCGTTTTCTGGACGCGCGGCCGGCGTGGGGTTCAGTTGCGGACCACTGGGCGCGTTGAGACCGCTGGGCGCGTTGAGACCGCTGGGAACGGGGGGAATGTTCTGGATCTTGGGTGGTTCGAGCATGCGGCTGCCCTCGGTGGAAGTGGGGCCCAGATAGTACGTGCCGGACGGCGAAGCGCTCGAAGCACCGGGCGCGACGGGGGCCCGGCTGCCGTCGGGAGCGTAGGTTTTGGGCTGTTCCGATTGAGGACCGGGCGTCGCCGGCGCGGTGGCTGGCGGGCCAAGTGTCGCGGCCCCGGAGTAAGTGGTCGAGGGCGGCAACACCAGCGGTGGTCGGCTCATGTCGCCGGGACCAGGCAACGGTGTGGCGGACAACGGCGCCGGACTCGCCGTGCATGAAGAGCATCCACCCGACGTGACATAGCCGCTGGAGACTCCGCTGTTGCACGACGAGCAGCCGCCGTAAGCCGAACCACACGAGCTGCAGCCGCCGTAAGCCGAACCGCACGAGCTACAGCCGCCGTAACTTGAACCACACGACGAGCAGCCGCCGTAAGTCGAACCGCACGAGGCGCAGCCGCCGCAGGTGCTCGAATAACCGCTGCATGGGGCGCAGCCACCACAACAGCCGCCGCATGGGGCAGCCGCGGCATAGCCGACTTGATACGTCGAGTAGGGCACCAGCGACGCCTGGTAGGTCCAGGCTCGCGTCGGACGGTAGGTGGTCACTGGGCACCCGCTGCACGGATCGACGCCAACGACCGGCATGTAGGCCACGGTGGGCAGCGGCCGGTAGGTAATGCGGTAGGTGGCCGCGGGCGTACAGGACGAACACGACGAACACGACGGACAGGTCGGACACGTCGGCTGGGCCGGAACACAGCCGCATGCCCCCGTGGTGGGGACGCAGACGTTGGGTGGAGTATAAGGCGGCGCGTAGGTCGTTTGTCCGTGACCGAACATCCAATCCCACAACGGGCAGTCGGCGCAACTTCGGCTTGGCGCGGCCAGCAAAACGGCCGCCGCGCAAGAGGTGATCAGCGCTCGGCGCATATTCGTCCAGCACATCGTATAGGTCTCCTTCAGCGGCAAAAGAATTATCGCTCTCTTCATCTCTTAATCAAATCCGCTTTTGGTTGAGGCGTCAAGGAGCGGCCGCTGCCAGCCGCGCATTTGGTTGAATTTTCTTGCTAGGGCGATCGTAGCGGTTGTTGCGCGTATGCGGCCTGCCGGGTCGCTGTGGCAACGCCGATGCGTGCGCAACAGCAGCTAAAGCAAATGTAGGTCACGATTCGCGCCGGGGAGAGGAAAATCGTGATCGCAAAGTAGCAGGCACCGGGCGGACGGCGCACGGAGTGCGCCTGCTACTTTCGTTCTTCATAGAGATCGTAGAGATCGAAGAGCGATTCCCGCAGATTGCCTTGATGCCGGGTCAGTCGCGCGGTGAGATCGCCAATTTCGATCCGCCGTGGAAAACCGTTTTGAAGCTGCTCGACCACCCGCCAGGCCCGGGTCTCGTCGACGGCGGTTTCGTAGAGACTGGGCAAATGCGCCGAACGATGCGACGCTACGACAAGGCCCACGCCATGAGTCCTGCAGGATTGCTTGAGGAGCAGTCGATTCCAAGGAAGAAGTTGTTCGAAGCCGTCGACCGCGGCTACTCCCAGGCCCGCCGTGAGCCGCAACGACATAAGGAACTCGCGCGGCAGGTGTCGCTGTGCGGCGACGAGGGTGATCGATTTGACCAGGCGGCCGCGGCCTTCGATGGCCGGGGTCAAAGCGGCCAGCAGGGTCGACTTGCCGGTGCCGTGGCGTCCGGTGATCTGGCCGCGCCAGGCGTTGGCTTCAAGGGAATCGACAAGTTGCTCGAGATTTTTGCCCTCTTCGAAGACGAAGGCGATCGTGCCCGGCCGAAGTCGCGCGGCGCAGAAGGGGTTGCTGACGTTGGGGTTCAGGGGATGGTAGGACATGAAAGGATAAACCACGAAATACAAGAAACACACGAAAAGAAGAAGACAACAAGATGCATGGGACAAAGAACTTACTGGCCTCAAAGATCTCCACTGATCATCCGATAGTCCTCGTCTTAATAAACGATCTGCAACTCTTTTCCTTTTCGTGTGTTTCGTGTATTTCGTGGTTGATTGCTATGAATTTGGGGTCTGATCCGTCCGATCTGCAGTCGCTGGTTTCGCCGCCGGGACATCTCCCAGGCGGAAGACCTTTTGGGCCACGAGGTCGCGGCCGCGCTTGAGGATGACCCGCACGCGAATGCACCAGCGGATCTTCACGATCTGCCCGTCGTAGCTCAGCGGACTTTGCGGCAGAGTGGTGCTGAAGCGGTGGGGACGACGGGGATCGCCCAACTCGCCCGATTCGGCATCCTTCCGCCAGAACTCGTGGACGGCCATGTCCTCGTCGCCCTTGCCCTCGCTATACCAGAGAACCGAGACCTCGACGGCGTGCAGGCTCGGGCCCTCCACGGCCTCGACGCGGTACTCGCCGGAAAGCGTTGCGCCGGGCAAGTAGACTCGATCGTTCTCGTCCAGGCGGATGATGATTTCCGGCTCGTTCACGGGGCGATCCCCCCGCCGCTACGAGCGACCGGTACAGGGCGGACGACGACCGGAAACGATCGCTGGAAAACGTGCCAGCCGACAATTTCGCCATGCACGATCAGCCTCCACTGGATCTGATTGTGGCTGGCGCGAAAGGAGTGCATGGCCTCGGCCGGAATCGGCAGATCGCATTCGGCCTCCAGCGGTTCGCCCGGCCGGATGATCGCCCTGCCGCCCGAATACAGCGCGCGGCGGAAGGCCTCGCGGCTTTCGGTGCGGGCGTTGGTGCCCTGGCGAAAAACCGCCTCCTCTTCGCAGACGAGCGAGACCTCGATCGATTTCAACGTCAAATTGCCCGACTGGGAGAGGAAAAAGCGGTAGGCGTTGCCGGGCAGGAGGGGATGATCGCTGATCTCGACGAGCGTTGGTCCGATACCGGCCGCATGACGCAGGAGTCGCACAAAGACGGCCACCAAGGCGACGCCCACGACAAGAAACGGAATGATGAAGAGCGTCATCAACCAGTCGGGAGTTCCTGCCAGAAAACTCCGCAAGGCCATCACCAGGAAGACCGATACGGCGCCGTTCCAGGCCACGCAGGCCGCCAAGAGGCCCAACAGGGTCCAACCGGGCGAGTGCGTCAGCGGCAGGCGATAGGCCAGACGCGTGCCGGGACTGCTGCTGATCTCGCTGCAGTCGGGGATAAAAGGGTACTTGGGGTCGACTGCCGCCGACCATGGGTACATGGAGCCCGGGTCGAACAACTCCGGGGCGGGTACGCTGCGTGCCGCGGCAGCGCGGCGTTCGACCGATTTGCCCCAATGCAGCGCCGTGAAGATCAGTCCGCCGACGCCGATGACCACGAAGGAAGCGGGAATCAGCAACGCCGGCCAAATCCACCATTGATAACCCCGCACGAGCACGGCGGTGCCGGGGTCGGCCGGATCGTACCAACAGGGACAGGTCTCGCGCGGCGAAAAGCCGCCGATGATCGCCTGGGCCTCGTCCCGGGTGCTTCGCGGCGCATGGTGGATGTCGTAGGTATAAGGCGAGTAGGTAACGCCCTGGACCTCGTATTCGATCTTGATCTCGGGCCGGTAGAGCGGTCCCTTTTCGCCCTGGACCTCGAAGACCCGCGTCTCGATGATCTGGCACGTGTGCTCGACGAAGCCGTGATTGACCCGCCATTCCGGAACGATCAGCAAGGCGGTGCCGAGAACGATCCACGTGCAACCGACCACCAGCAGAACGGCGAAGAAAATGGCCTCGCCAACACTGCCGAAGAGCCGCGAACCGGTACTCCGGTGGCGTCGTTTTTTCTCAAAATAGCGGAAGTTACGGGCCATTTGCCAAGTATACCAATCATGCCGAATTCCAACAATCGCCCGCGTCTGTCACTGTCAAGAGTCGGCGAAATCGATAAACTGGTAGTAGACGCTGGGTGGCACGTCCCTGAGCTTGCGAAGGGCGTGGCGGCCGCTGCAACCACGCCCTTCGCAAGCTCAGGGACGTGCCACCCAACGCAACATAGCGCGTGCGACCTTTAAGGAATGGATTTTGGACGACCTTTTGGAAAACCTGACCGAGACCCAGCGGGAGGCCGTCCTGCATCACGACGGCCCCTTGCTGATCCTCGCCGGCCCGGGAAGCGGAAAGACGCGGGTCATTACCCATCGCATCGCACGGATGCTGGCCGACGGCGTACCCGGAAACCAGATCCTCGCCCTCACGTTCACGAACAAGGCGGCCGACGAAATGCGGCTCCGCGTCCAGCGGCTGGCCCCCGGCAGCCAGGTCTGGATCGGCACCTTCCACCGCTTCTGCGCCCGACTCCTGCGGAAGTACGCGCCGTTGGTGGGGCTTGAGGAAAACTACACGATCTACGATACCGGCGATAGCGCCCAAGCCCTGCGGCGGGCGATGGGTCAGTTGCAAATCGATGCCGCGTTCGCCTCTCCCGAGTCGATCGCCCGGGCCATTAGCTGGGCAAAGAACAACCTCATCACTCCCGATCAGTATCAGCCGAAGTCCGGAAATCCGCTGGGAAGCGTCATCCAAAAGGTTTACCCCGCATACCAGGCGAAGCTCGCCAGTTCCAACGCCGTCGATTTCGACGATCTGCTGCTGCACGTCGCCACGCTGCTCCGCGAGAGCGCCGAAGTGCGGGCATCCCTGGACGAGCGCTACCGCTACATCCTTGTCGACGAATATCAGGACACGAACCTTGCCCAATACGCCATCGCCCGGGCCCTCTCGATCGACCATCCGAACCTGGCCGTGACCGGCGATCCGGACCAGTCGATCTATGGCTGGCGGGGGGCCAATCTGAACAACATCCTCGACTTCGAGAAGGATTTTCCCGAGGTCCGCGTCGTTCGTTTGGAGCGGAACTATCGCAGCACGAAGCGGATCCTGCGGGTGGCCGACGAGCTGATTTCGCACAACCTGCGGCGGAAGAAGAAGGCCCTCTTCACCGAGAACGAGGCGGGCGAACCGGTCCGCATGGCAACCTATCGCACGAACAAGGACGAGGCCGAGGGGATCGCCGCGGAGATCGCGGACGAGATCGCCGCTGGCCGCCGCCGAGCCCGGGATTTTGCCATTTTTTACCGCACCAACGCCCTCAGCCGGTCGTTCGAACTGGCCCTCCGCGAGGCGGGCGTGCCCTATCAGATGATCAATGGCGTCGAGTTCTTCCAGCGGAAGGAAATCAAGGACGTTCTCGCGTACTTGCAGCTTGTCAACAATCCGCACGACGAAGTGGCCCTGCTCCGCGTGATCAACACGCCGACCCGCGGCATCGGCAAGACGACCATCGAGCGGCTGGGGCACTTTGCCCAAAGGCAGAATCGATCGCTTCTGGACGCGGCCCGCGAGGTGAAAAGGGTCGAGACCGTTTCCGCGCGGGCGGCCCGCTTGGTGGCCGAGTTCGTGCAGATTGTCGATCGCCTGATCGCCCTTGCCCACGGGCCGATCGAGGAACTGCTCGGCCTGGTGCTGAACGAGACCGGCTATGAGGCAATGCTCAAGGCTTCAGGCGACGAAGAGGACGAAGAACGGCTGGCCAACATTCAGGAATTGTTGACTGTGGCGCGGGAGTTCGACGAACGGCATTCGGGCAGTTCAAATCTCGAAGCATTCCTTGAGGAGACGGCCTTGGTAAACGATACCGACGAGTGGGAGACGCAGCTCGATCGCGTCACCCTCATGACGCTGCACGCCTCGAAGGGCCTGGAGTTTCCCTGCGTCTACCTTGTCGCGGTCGAGGAGGGGCTGCTGCCGCACGAACGCAGCCGCAATCAGGCCGAGCAATTGGAGGAGGAGCGGCGGCTGATGTTCGTGGGCATCACGCGGGCGCAGCAGCGGTTGCAGATCAGCCTGGCCCAATATCGCGACTTCCGCGGCGAGCGGAAGCCGGTGATTCCCAGCTCGTTCCTTATGGAACTGCCGCGCGGCGAGATGGCCGTCCAGCAGCCGGAAACAACGCGTGTTGTGGAAATCGACGTAGAAAATGACGATTTGCCCGAACACCACGAGCCGGTCTTCCGCCGCGACGAGCCGCAGGAGACCCCCCTGGTGACGTTCGGTCCGGGACTGCCGGGCGGGGCGGGGTACTCGCGCAGCGGGTCGGCGAAGCGGGTCGGCTTGCGGGTGGCGGCGGATATGGTTGGAGATGGCCAGCGGCGGACGGATATCGACCCGGATGTCTTCCGGCAGGGGATGGTCGTCTTGCATCCCGAGTACGGCATCGGCAAGGTGGTCGCCCTGGGCGGCAGCGGCGGCGAGCGGACAGCGACGATCGATTTTCCCTCAGCGGCCGGGCGGAAAAAGCTGACGCTCTCCGGGAGCGATATGAGACCGGTGAAATAAAACATACAATTTGCCCCGCGCCGATCTTGACATTTATTCTAACTTGTTGGAAGATAAAGGCATCGGAACAGATTCCGCACAAAGGGCGTGCGTACTCGGCTCCCCAGAACGCTGCAAAGGATCCGCCATGTCCCGCCAGGCGATTTTTGAGGCCAGCGTCGGCTATTTTCTCGAGCCGATCGGACCATTCCTGGCCGACGAGTCGGTCAGCGAAATCATGGTCAACGGCTATGATTGCGTCTACGTCGAACGCCGCGGGAAGCTAATTCGCACCGACGCCTGCTTCCCCAGCGAAGATGCCCTCTTGACCGCCATCCACAACGTCGCTCAGTGGGTTGGCCGGGAAATCACCGAGGAGCGCCCGGTCCTCGACGCCCGCCTGCCCGATGGCTCCCGCGTGCATGCGGTCATCCCCCCCAGCGCACGGACCGGCATCTATCTCACCATCCGCCGCTTCACCAAGCAGATCCTCACGATCGACGACCTGATCGCCTTCGGCAGCCTCAGCCCGATGGCCAAGGAATTCATCGATATTTGCGTGCGGCTGCGAAAGAACATCATTATTTCCGGCGGTACGGGCACGGGAAAAACAGTCCTTTTGGGGGCTGTGTCGCGGTTCATTCCGGAAGAGGAGCGGATTATCGTCATCGAAGACACGTCGGAACTGCGGCTGATCCAGGAGCATTGCCTGTACCTGGAGTCGCAACAGGCCGACCGCCGCGGCAAGGGGGGGCTGAACGTGCGGCAGTTGTTCGTCAATTCGCTCCGCATGCGGCCGGACCGGATCATCGTCGGCGAGGTCCGCGGCGGCGAGGCCCTGGACATGATCCAGTCCATGATCAGCGGCCACGCGGGCGCCCTTTCGACCGTCCACGCCAACTCGCCGCTGGACGCCTTGATCCGCTTGGAAACGCTGTCGCTGATGTCGGATGTGGAGATTCCGGTCTACGTGGCGCGGGCCCAGGTGGCTTCCGCCATCCATTTGGTGGTGCAGATTGCCCGCTTTAGCGAAGATGGATCGCGAAAGATCAGCCGAATCACCGAGGCCCGCGGTTTGGACGACAATAACAAATACCGGCTGGCCGATATTTTCGTCTCCCGCTTCAAGGGGCGAACGGAGGACGGGCGGCTGCTGGCGGAGTTGGAAGCGACCGGCGAGCGACCGACCTTTGCCCACGAACCCTCCGAACAGGGGATGACTGAACGGATCCACTTGTCGCGGGATGTGTGGGCGACAGGTGACGGCTAGTGGATTCCGCTTGCCGATTCCGGTATATTATGGTAGTTGCGAGGTCGAAGAAAACATGCGAAAATCAGGTTGGTTCAAAATGCGGCGGCGCAGAGGCTTGGCCACGCTGGACTATGTGCTGGTCCTGGGCGTGATCCTGCCGCTGGCGGCGTTCCTGTTTCGAGTCGGCCCCAAGATCATTAACTTGGCGTATGAAATGGTGTGTACTTTATTATCTTGGCCATTTATGTAGGTAACTGCCGAGAGACAACTCCGTGAATTTTACGAGTACGGATTCTAGTCCGTTCCAACGGCATGAATTCCGTCGTACGAAGTCGTTCGTCGGCAGGTGCAAAGGAGAAGAGAGTCGATGAAAATCAATTCCCTGCTGAACCTCTTGAAGAAGATTCACGAGGACGAAGACGGCACGATCAGTCTGGAGACGATCCTGATTATCGGCGCCATCGCCCTGCCGATTTTGTACTTCCTATTGAAGTATGGCTGGCCGACGATCAAGAACTACTTCAACGAGGGTTTGGGCGACTTGGAGACTGACCCCACGACCGCCGCCGGGGGCGGGTCGTGATCGGCTGAAGTTACATGCTGTCCACGGTCATGCTCCTGGGATTGACGCTGGTCGCCGCGGTGACCGACGTGTTCCGCAACAAGATCTTCAACTGGAACACCTATAGCGGAATCCTGGCGGGCTTGGCCCTGGGCGCGGCGCGCAGTGCGTGGTCGTGGTCCGACGGCGCAGCGGAAGCGCGGTGGTCGTATTGGCTTGGCGCACCGCCGTTTTCGGAAAGCGTGGGCGGGTTGCTGACGTGCGGCGGGTTGATGATCGTTTGCTTCTCGTTCTTCCCGGGCATCGGCGGGGGAGACGTGAAGTTGATGGCGATGGTCGGAGCGCTGTTGGGAACATATAGCGGGCTGGAGGCCTTGTTGTGGACGTTTGTGTTGGGCGCATGTTTCAGCCTGATTATTTTGGTCTGGTGCGTCGGACCGGTTGTGGCCGTGTCGCGCCTCGTGCGGTTGGTATCGAACAAATTGCGGCTGCATTGGTTTGTGCCGCTGAGCGAGGAAGAACATGAGGCATTGAAGCCGCCGGTCTTCCTGGCGCTCAGCGCGCTGGTGGCGGTGGTGATCGTGAGGTTCGGATTGGTGGAGGTCTTGGAGAAGGTCTTGGTATTTAGAGCCTAGAACTTAGAGCTTAGAACCTAGAACTCTAAGAACTAAGGTCTAAGAACTAAGATCTAAGTTCTACAAGGATTGTCGCTATGGCTCGTGCAATGTTGTTGGCATGTTCGCCTTGGCTGGTATTGCTGCTAGTCCTCATTCTGGCGGCCTGGGCGTTGCTGCGCTTCAGCCGGGCGCAGCTTCGCTTGGGCCGCCTCTTGGAACTGCACCGAGACGAAGTGGGGAGTGTGCAAAGCCTGAGCTTCGTGTTGACCCTGCCGGTATTCATCATGATCATGATGATGATCGTACAGGTAAGCCAATTGATGATCGGCTCGGTGGTGGTGAACTATGCGGCTTTTGCTGCGGCCCGCAGCGCGGCCGTGTGGATTCCCGCCGCCATGGCCGATCCCGAAGGGCCCTGCTGCATCAGTTCCTACGCCGTCGATCCCGACGCGCCGGACCAGGTTGCGCCGGAACTTGACCCCACGGCTTCCGACTACGGTCCCAGTAGCGGCGGGCTGACCTACAAGATCGAGCCGGGCAGCCCGAAGTTCAACAAGATCGCCTCGGCGGCCATCCTCGCTTGCGTGCCGATTTCGCCGTCGCGCGATTTGGGTTTGAAGGTCCCGACCGATCCCCCGACGGCGAGCCAGATGGACTCGGTTTTAAAAGCGGCCTACGGCACGCTGGCGCCTTCCTCGTCGTCCAATGGGGCGGTCGGTCCGCGGCTGGATCACAAGCTGGCCTACGCGATACAGAATACCGAGGTCGAGATCCGCTTTTTCCACAAGAATCAAGAGCCGCCACTGGAGACGTATTACGAGCAGAGTTATTTCAATCCACTGGATTACGTGCCTACCGATTACGGCGAGTTCTATTTCAACGAGGTCGGTTGGCAGGACCCGATCACGGTGACGGTGAAATATCAGTTTCCCTTGCTGCCCGGCCCGGGGCGGATGCTGGCGCGGTATGTTGTCGGGCCGAGCGGAACCGACCAGGTAGCGTCCAAGATCCAACAGAACGGGGGCGTCTATACCTATCCCTTGGAGGCCCGGGCCACCATTGGCAACGAAGGTGAGAAATCGGTGGTGACGTATGTTTATCAGTAAGAAACCAATCTGTAGGGAACGCCCTCCGTGGCGTTCGGGAGGAAAGGCGTTCGTTCCGTTCCTGGAACGCCACGGAGGGCGTTCGCTACAGCGCCTGCATCGCGACGAGCGCGGCACGATCAGCATCGTCAGCGTGTTCACGGTGATGTTTCTGGCGATGCTGCTGGGCATGGTGATGAACGTGGGCCGCCACGCGGACGGCAAGATGCGCATGCAGAACGCGGCCGATTCCGCGGCCTATTCCGGCGGGGTGGTGTTGGCGCGGGGCATGAACACGCTGGCCTTCACGAACCATTTGCTCTGCGAGGTGTTCGCCGTTACGGCCATCTTGCGCGAGGCCCGCGACGAGAATTCGGCCTCTTACGCGCCGGAAATCCTCGCCGCCTGGAGCAAGGTGGCTCAGGTTTTCTCGTCCTCGGGTTTTCCGAAGTTTACCGCCTTGGGCTCGGCCATCCAGCAAAAGGTGCCGCTGGAGCAGCAGATGGTCGATAGCTACTCGGCCTGGGCCAATTCGGTGAGTGCCCAGGTCCTGCCGATGATGGAACAGATCCTTTCCGACGAGTTGATTCCGCAGTATCAGCGGGCGGTCATCGTCGCCTTTCCTGAAATCGCCCAGGCCGCGGCCCAGCAGACGGCCGCGCGGAACGGCGAGCCGGAGCACCGCCGCGGTCCGATGTTCGGCGTGCTCTGGCGGACCGACGCCCAGCCGGTGGGCGGCGACGTCGAATCGGGTTCCTCGCCCGACGGGCGCATCCCTTCCCGTGGTCGATCCGGAGTTGGACTCGGTGGAAAACCAGGATCAGTATGTGCAAACGGCGGTCAACCAACGGCGGAACCTCTCGCACATGTACCTCAATCAATGGAACGCCCAACTGCTCCGCGGCTTCGATCAACTGGCCCAAATGTCGCAATTCGCCAACCTCTGGCGGAGTTTCACGTGTGGCTATCTCGAGCATTTGCTGAACGTGGAATACCCGAACACGAACCTGCCCATGCAGATCCTCGAGAACCCCTTGGCCACGGGCAGTGCGAACACGGCGCTTGAGCAACACTACATTTTTGTGAGTGTGGTTTACTGGAAGAAACTGCCGGAGTTTGCGCCGAAGCTGTTCCAAAATCCCCTGGAGGCCGATGACCAGGCCTTCGCCGAGGTCCATCTGTTCATTCCGCGAAAACGCCTGGGATGGGTACACGTAGGTGGTTCGGGAGGACCTCCAGGCCCGTCGCCTTTGGGCGGCGTGCCCGGGCAGATCGCCTACGCGCCTACGGGTGCGTCGGGAGGTAGTGGTGGAGGCAGTGGAGGCGGCGCCGGCAAATGGGTGGTCGGGCGGGTGGGAAGTCCGACGAACTGGGACCTGCTGAACCAGAGTTGGGATTGTCAGCTTGCGCCCGTCACGCAGTCCGCGTTGCCCACGATCCTGCAATCAACGCCCGATGTGTCGGGCTATAGCGGACAGTACCAGTTGCCGAACCTGGGCGGTCTGAGCAGTGAGGATCTGCAACAGATCAGCCCACACTAGTAAAGAAGCACCAAATCCAAAATCCGAAATCTCAAACAAATTCAAAAACCAGAATTCAAAACTCCAAGATCGGATGGTCCCGAGGATTTGGATTTGAGATTTGTTTGGAATTTCGAATTTGAGATTTGTTTGGTATTTCGGATTTGAGATTTTAGGTTTTTATTTGGAGTTGCCATGAGTAGCAAATTCGAGGCTCGCCGCCGTGGCTTGGCCATGTTGGAATTGATCTTGGCGCTGCCGATCTTGTTGTTCATCATGGCGTTGATCATCAACTATGGCACGATTGCCACCTGGAAGGTCCGCGAGCATAGCGTGGCCCGGCTGCAGGTTTGGGAGACGCGCTGGCCGCGGACGGGTGCGACCGATCCCCGCCCGAGTTACTGGCCCGCCACGGCAACGATGGAATCTTCCAACCAGGGCACGGTGGCCGAGATGGACGACCCGCGCGTCGATCTGCCGGTGGCCCGCGGCCCGATGCCCCCGGCGACCGTCAATTCCGACCTGCTCGACCCGACGCGCGGCTTGCGCGAAGGCTCTGCCGACTTGACCCGAAAATATGCCATGTTGGCTAAGCTGGGCACCTACACGATCCAGGCCCAGACGTGGCTGGTTGACGACAAGTGGCAATACCAGGCCCCGCAGATGGGCATGTCGAGCAACTGGCAACTGCGAATTCCCGTCTTGTACGCGCTCCCCCAGGCGTCCGCGTCGTTGGAGAATGCCTATGTGCAGTCGGTGTTGACGATCGCGCAAGCGCCGTTCCAACCGCAACTGGCGCCGCTGGACCACGACCCCGATTTCATCTACTACGGCGCGCTCTTCGGCTGGGGCGGTGCACCCAATTTTTATCCGAAGTTCCAACAGTTGTGCAGCACCGATCGTGATTTGACCCAGCAGAACGTCGACAACCTCATCGACCGCATTCAAGGCAATCCCGGCAAGCATGTTCCCAGCCTGGCCCAGACGATGGCGTTGGCGTTCCTGGGGCTCTACCAGCGGGCGTTGGCCGCGTTTCAGGGGATTCAGAACGCGAATCCCCCGGCCTCGCCGCAGATGCAGGGGCTTGCCCAGTCGCAAATCCCGCTACTGCAAACCGAGATCCAGGAACTCCAGCAGTTCCTGCAAACGCTTCAGTCCAGCGGTGGTCAGTAGGTCGTTTCTGCCGGGAAGGACCGATGTGCGATGAGTTAGTGAAAGGCCCGACGTTTTTTGAGCGGATTGGAGCACAATAGTCCCTCCCGGCAGGAGGGGCCTACTTGTGCGCAGCCGTTTTTTGGAGCCGATTTGCACACCAATCAGCCTTTGCAGCCGAAGCAGTCCAGTGGCTTGGGCCAACTGGCACAGCGGATCTCGGCCTGGACCACCAAGGGCTTGCTTACCGTGATGTTGATCGTGATCGCCCTGGGCTTTGGCCGGGAGGTGCTGCATTGGTGGCATGACGAGGGAACTTTGCCGGCATCCGGGCCATCGGTGGCGGCCGATCCCTTAGGCGATGGGACCGTCCCGCACGTTCTGCAATTTGGCGATCAAACGTGGTCGATTCGGCGGCAGGAATTTTCTGGCCCCCCTGGTGGCATAGCGGTCGCGTTGCAGGCGGCATGCCGGGCCGAAATTGTCGATTCCCGCCCCCGCAACCAGGCGCCCGATGCGGCCGAGCTGGAACTGCTGAAACGCCTTGCGAATGAGCGGCCGGTTGCCGAAGAACACGGCCAGTGGCGGCTTTATCAGTGGGGCCGGGGCCATCAGGTGCTGATTGGTACGCGAGCGGGGAGGAGCAGGGAGCATGGAGCAGGGAGCGGGGAGCAAGAAGCAGGAAGTACGGAGCATGGAAGGGTGCGCGGGGGGGGCGATTCAGGCCGCGCTGCTCCCCGCTCCCCGCTCCCCGCTCCCCGCTCCATGCCGGGGACTAGCCTTGATGAGACCCCGTATCGCGTGGTACTCTGGGGAGTAGCGGTTCCCGTCGACCATGGCGGGCACCATGTACCCATGGTCGTGGTGCCCGCTCAGGCCTCGACCTTGTACTTGTTCCGGTGCGGCGGCATGGCAGATGGCCAGCAGCAGCCCGAGGGCGAGATCCCGCTCCCGCCGGGTGGACATCGACTGCTCTCGATACGTGCGGCGGGCGGTGGGGCAATCACCGCTTTTTCCGCGGACGAGGACAGCGCCGCGCGGAAGTTTTATGACCGTTGGTTCGCCGAGCGCGGTTGGACGGTGGCGGCTGGCTGGCAGCGGATTGCCTCCGGGTGGCATGCCCGATTCGAAAAACATGTGCCGGCGCCCGCCATGGCCGCCGACATCCGCCTGGGGACTGATGCGCAGGGCCGGTGGAGCGGGTTGGTTATGGAGAGTCAAGGACCATGAAAGGCGTTCTCGAGACGTAGGGCGGATTGGCAATCGGTCTTACGATTGGTAGGACGGATTGCCAATCCGACCTTACACATGAACTGGAAAGAGGAAAACCATGAAAGGCATTCAGGGCCTGATCGTTGCCGTCGTGCTGGGCTTGGTCGGGGCGGCAGCCAATTTCTGGTATCTCAACACCGAGGCCCAGAAGATGGACATGGTGGCCTTCATCGGCATCAAGAAGGGCGTGATCCTGGGTCGCGGCGACAAGTTGACGGACGAAAATCTGGTGAAGGTCGAAATCCCGAAGAACCACATCGGCAACCTTAAAGACTACGCCTGCGAGTGGAACGAGCTCGTGGGCGTCAAGGACAGGCCGGTCTGGCGGACGGTGGACAGCAATACAGAAGGCGCGGCGCCTACTCTTGAAGGACGATTACCGGGAGCCGCCCCCGGAACTGCAATTGGGTAAGGGGGAACTCGGGGAATCCATACCCGTGCCCAAAAATTTCGTCACTTCGCACGTCAATCCGGGCGATAAGGTCTCGTTCCGAGTCAGGACGTTGGCGGCGCCCGGCCCAACGCCCGCCGCCAGACCTGCCCCGGCTGCTGCCGGCGCCGGGGGCGCCGGGGCGCCGGGGCCGCCACCGCCCCGGCGGCTGGGGCCGACGCCTTGCAGCCCAGGCCCGAGGAGCCGGAATCCGTGCCGCAAACCACGGGTCTCGTGGAGACCATCGGCCCCTTCGTGGTCGTATCGATCGGCAACCGCCTGGGCACGCTCGAAGTCATGAAGGCCAATAAGGTTGCCCCCGTTCAACAGAACGTGCTCGTGATTCGCGTCAGCAAGAACGTGCCCGGGGAAGTAGAGAAGTTCAACAAACTCGACACTTACATCCACCGCTTCGGCGAGAATTGCTACACTATTTCCCTGCTCGGCAAAGAATGAAGATCTGGTTCAACAAGATCAACGAAAGCCGCCGCAACGTGGTCGAGGTCTCCGGCAGCCAGATCACCATCGGCCGCGACGCCTCGAACGCGGTCTGCCTGCAAAGCCCGCTGGTCTCGCGGCAGCATGCCATCGTGCGCGTGAACAACGGCAAGCTGGTGCTGGAAAATGTCGGCCTGAATAGCTGCGTCGTCGGCGAGGAGGAGGTGCTGGGCGGCCAGATGGGCGTGTTCGAAGCGGGCACCAAGGTCCGCATCTGGCCTTACACGCTGACCTTCGAGGCGGAGAAGGCCGCCACGGTCAGCCGCGGCGAGCTGGAAGCCCATCTCCGCTCGATCATGGCCGACCTGGAGTTGAAGATCCACCAGAAGCTGCTGGAACGGCTCGATCTGTACCAGTTCGAAACCAGTCACGGCAGCGACCCGCAGAGCATTCTCCTCCTGGAAAACAACATCGAGGACGTGTGCCGCGAGCTGAACGTCTTCGGGCCTGAGAACGAGCCGCTGGTCGAGGAGATCACCGGCCTGACGCTCCGCGACCACCTGGTCAACCAGATCATCATGGAGACGGGCGGCGACGACGTCTTCGACCTGGCCGTGTTGACCTCCAACGAGTTCGACCTGCCCGCCACGCTCGTGCCGGAGCGGGAGGCGGAGCTGTACGGGCTGTTGAAATTCCTCCGCGAGCGGTTGAACCTGGCGCAATGCCGCGACGCCAGCCAGCAGGTGCATCGCGTGGAGAGCGGCTTCAACGACGTATTCCACCTCGTCCGACCGCACCTGCACCACGAGTTGCGGAAGTACATGATCCTGCGGACGCTGAAGAAGGACCTGAAGGACATCATTTTCGGTTTTGGTCCGCTGCAAGACCTGCTCGCGCGCCGACGGTCACGGAAATCATGGTCGTCAGCAGCAGCCAGATTTACGTCGAGCGCGACGGCATCATCGAGCGCAGCGGCCGCCGTTTCATTTCCGACAAGGTGACCGAGGCGATCATCGAACGGATCGTGGCCCAGGTGGGCCGGCGGATCGACAAGAGCCAGCCGCTGGTCGATGCCCGGCTGCCGGACGGCTCGCGCGTGAACGCCATCATTCCGCCGCTGGCCATCAAGGGACCGTGCCTCACCGTGCGAAAGTTCCCCGCCCAACGGTTGACCATGGACGATCTCCTGGAGATGGGCAGCATCAGCCGCAGCGCGGCCACGTTCCTGCGGGCCTGCGTGGTCGCCCGCCGCAGCATTTTGGTCAGTGGCGGCACGGGCAGCGGCAAGACGACGATGCTCAACGTTTTGAGCAGCTTCATTCCCTTCAAGGAGCGCATCGTCACCATCGAAGACACGTCCGAGTTGCGGCTGCACCAGGAGCACGTCGTGACCCTGGAGACGAAGCCGGCCAACATCGAAGGGGCGGGCGAGTACACCATCCGCGATCTGGTGAAGAACGCCCTCCGCATGCGGCCCGACCGCGTGATCGTGGGGGAATGCCGCAGTGGCGAGGCCCTGGACATGATCCAGGCCATGAACACCGGCCACGACGGCTCGATGACAACGGTCCACGCCAACAGCGCCCGCGAGGTCATCGAGCGCTTGGAGGTGCTGATCCTCATGGCGGCCGATCTGCCCATGACCTCCATCCACCGCCAGATCTCCTCGGCCATCGACCTGATCGTGCACATCAGTCGCCTGCCGGACGGGGTCACGCGCAGTAACGCAAATTTCCGAGGTGGTGCGCTACGATCCGGAGGACAAGCAGATCGTGATCCTCGATATTTTCAACTATCGCAACGGGGTCGCCCTGCGGCCGACGGGCTACATGCCGTCGTTCATCGATTCGCTGGTGGAGAAGGACCTGTTGGACGTGGAATTCCTTTACGGCCGGGACGGACAGGAACATGGAAACAACGGGTAGTCCGATTCTCTGTCCGCTGGGTTGTCTGCTGATGGGCGCGGCCGTGGGCACGGCGGTTTGGTCGGTGCGGGCAGACTTTCCCGGTTGGATAGGCTACGTGGAGGGCGATCTGGCCGACAAGCTTCGCCGCCTGCGCGTGCCCACGCACAACCTGCATCGCTATGTCGTGGTCTGGCTCAGCGCCACGGCCGCGAATTTCCTGCTCTTCTGGCTCGTTCTGGAAAGCCCCGTGTTTGCCGTTCTGCTCTCGGTCTTCCTGCTCTGCGGGCCTTGGTATGTCCTGCGGCGGATGGCCCAGCGGCGGCGGCAGAAGCTGGAAGATCAATTGGCCGACGCCATGGTCATGCTGGCCAACGCCGTGCGTGCGGGCCTGTCGCTGGCCCAGTCGATGGACGTCCTGGCCGCGCAATGTCCCAGCCCGATCAATTATGAGTTCCGCCAGATCGTGGGCGAGTACAATATGGGCAAGCCGCTGGAGCAGACGCTGCAGGAGGCCCGCACGCGGTTAAGGAGCGAGAACTTTGCCCTCTTCGCCGCGGCGATGATGGCCAGCCATCAGAGCGGCGGCCGGCTCAACGAGATTGTCGAGCGGATCGCTGTGGCGGTGTTGGAAATGCAGCGCCTGGAACGGAAGGTCCAGGCCGAAACGGCCCAGGCCCGCAAGTCGGCCGTTTATATGGCGATTGCTCCCGTATTTATTCTCGTGGTCTATTACTTTGTGGACCCGAAGAGCACGATGGACTTGTTCCACGAGCCGATGGGGCACCTGATCCTGGCCGCGGCCGTGGTGTTCGACGTGGTGGCGTATTTCTGGGCGCGAGTGATTTTGAGTCCGGATATTTGAGGAGTGGACGATGGGCTATCGACAGCAGATTAGTAAACACCGAACGCCGCCACCGGGCTTACTTCAGTTCTTCGCCCCGGAGGGGCAGTCGAGAATAGCCCAGCGATTTATCGCTGGGTACGGAGTGCGAAAAAACACTACCAGTCCCGTAGGGACGACTGAGGCCATCGGGCGCACGGTCACCTCAATCATCCCTCCGGGACTGCGGAATCGCTACCGCGCCCTCACCCAGCGATGAATCGCTGGGCTATTTTCAACTGCCCCTCCGGGGCAAGCCGCATGGCGGCCTTTACGATTTGTGTGGCGCCCTCCTCCCTCTCGCCGTCCTTCCGGCTGGAATCGGCATGGAAGCGATTGCCAGCGTGATGATCGGCGCGGCGACCGCCGTCCTGGCGTGGTGGGTCGTGCGTGTCTTGGAAAGCGAGGACCTGGAGCAGGGGGCCGAATGGCGCTACGACGTCAGCCGTATGAACGAACTGCGCCGCATCGACCCGCTGTACCGCCTGTTCTACCCCGTATTCACCCTTCTGGCCCGCATGAATCGCGCGGTTTTCCGCGAGGGACTGGGCGAGATCCACCGCCAGGTCCAGGCCTCGGGGCTGCCGCGGTTTTGGCTGCCGGAGGAATACCTGGCCCGGCAGCAGGTTTTGGCGCTTTGTTCCACGCCGGTATGGATCTACAGCATGGTCTGGGTCTTCGGGCCGCAGGCGATGTGGCTCGCCCCGCTGGGCGTCGTTTTCACGGCATGGTTCCTCCGCTACCGTTTGGCCGTCCGTGCCGCGCGGCGCTTGCGGGAGATCAAGCGGCGGATGCCCTACCTGCTGGACCTGCTGACGCTGTTGATGGAAGCCGGGGCAACGTTCCTCAACGCCCTGAACCAGGCCGTCGACGAGTTCCGCGGCCATCCGGTTGCCGAGGAGTTCGGCCGCGTGCTGGCGGACATGAATTTGGGCAAGACCCGCATGGAGGCCTTCCAGTCGATGCGCGACCGGCTGGCCGACGACGAAATCACCAGCATCATCGGCACGATCATCCAGGGCGAACATCTCGGCACTCCCCTGGCCCGCATTTTCCGCAGCCAGTCCGACGTGCTGCGCGTGAAGCGTTCGCAACGCGCCGAGACGATTGCCGGCGAAGCGGGCGTGAACATGCTCTTGCCCGCCGTGCTGGTGATGGCTTCCACGGTGTTGATCATCCTTGGTCCGTTCCTCTTGAATTTCATGAAGTTTGGTTTGGCGTTGTAATTACTCGAACTGCAAGTGTCCCCACCGACGCCGCGTCGGTGGAAAGATAACTGATCCCCACCGACCCCGTGTCGGTGGAAAGATGACTGATAAGCTATGGCCGTTCGAACTCAATGTCCCCGTTGCAAGCAGCCGTTGTCGGTGCCCAATAAGCTGACCGGCAGTTACGCGAATTGTCCGCGCTGCCAGGGTCGGTTCTGGGTCTCGAAGGACGCTCCGCTGGACCCGTCGGTCACCGATTCGGGCGGATTTCCCTTGCCGGGCGGGCTGACATTGACGCAAGTGCCCGTCGCCACGCCGCCGCTGGCTGTACCGCCGGGCCGGCCGCTGCCATCGCCGGCCCCGTCGGGTTCCACCCCGGCCGGTCCGACCAACCCGCCGCCGGTCTCGCCGCGGCAATACTTTCCCTCGGTTACGCCGCCGACCACGGCTGCGCCGGAGTGCCCGCCGGCCGCTCCTGTGCCTACCCCTCGTTCGCCTGGAGATGGCACGCCTGGCGATGGGCCGGTGACTGGACCGCCCCAGGCGCCGCCGCAGGCCCGCAAGGTCGCGCGGTTGGTCTCGGCCGAGGCCGCCCAATCGACCTTGAAGTTGGCCGCCGACGGACAGCTTCCCCAACTTCAGCTTCAGGATGACGACACAAAGGACAAAGGGCAGGGTAAATCGCGATCGATGCCGCCGGCGGTCATGATCCTGGCGTGGGTCTTTTCAGTGGCGTTTACGGTTGCTATGGTGATGATTGCCAACAACGACGACAGTTCGAGCGCCACAACGGAGAAAAAGAAGGATGCCATCACCAAAATCGAAGACCCGCAGTTCTTCGGCGACCCTACGCGGCGAGCACTGCTTCCCTACCAGCGGTTGTTGCGCGATGCCTGCCAGGCCCGTGCCCGCAAGGACTTCAAGGCCGAACGAGTATACTACAAGAAGGTCCTCGATCTGCTGCACGCGGAGACATGGGACGAGTCGTCGCGGCGGGCGTCGCCGAATCGCCTGGAAAAAGGCATTACCGGCAGCCGCAACCACGACCGGGAACTGGAACAATTGATCCTCACGGTGTTGGGAGAATAATCAGCGAAATGGAATCGGACTTGCGTTACGAAATCCTCGACACCATCGCCTCCGGCGAGTTTGCCACGGTGAGCCGCGCCGCAACCGCAACCTGGGGCGCGAGGTGGCGGTCAAGCAGATTCACGCCCAATACCTGGCCGACCCGCGGCAGTTGGCCCGCTATTGGCAGGAAGCCCAATTGCTGGCCTCCCTGCAGCACCCCAATATCATCACGATCTACGACGTCGTCCGCCCTCGCGGCTGGCTGATCCTGGAGCTGATGCGGGGCAGCCTCAAGCCGGCGGCCGAAGGCGATCCGATGGATCTGGACCGGCTCCGCCTGGTGCTGGCCAATTGCCTGACGGGCCTCGATTTTCTCCATCGCAACGGCGTGATCCACGGCGACGTCAAGCCCAGCAACATCCTCGTCGCCCCGCCGAACCGCGTCAAACTCGGCGACTTCGGCCTCGCCCGGCGGGCCAGCAATGAGGAAGGCAGCCTTTTGAAGGGCACGACGAAGTACATGGCCCCCGAGTTGCTGTCGGGCCAGTTCGGCGCGGTCGGGCCGGCCAGCGACCTGTACTCGCTGGGGTTCACGGCCTACGAGTTGATGGTCGGCACGCAGTTCGAGTCGCTGCTGCCGACGCTGGCGACCTTCGGCCGCAACAAGCAGTTGGCGTGGATGATGTGGCACTCGACGGCCGACGTCAAGCTGCCCGCTATCGAGCGCAGTGCTGGAAGGCGTGCCCGAGGACCTGGCGCACGTCATCCAGCGGTTGATCTCCAAGGACCAATCGCAACGCTACCGCTCGGCGCATGAAGCCCTTCGCGACCTGCAAGCGGGCCGAGCCGTGGTCAACGGCCTGCCCGACGCAGTCGACCCGGAGGCCGAAGCGGAGGCGGCCGCGGCCGCGCGACGGAAGAAGCAAGTGCGCAACCTTTCGCTGGTTGTCGGCGGCATGGCTGCCGTCCTCTGCACGCTGATCCTGATGCTGGTCATGAATCGGCCGCACAAACACGTCGCGCCGCGCCGCGCGTTCACGACCAAAGGGAGAATCATCGACGTTCTCGTATCGTCGAAGGAGCTGGGCGTCGCCCCCACGCCGGAAAAGATCGAGGGGACGGCGGCTGCCGACTTCGCGACGTCCAAGGAGATTGAAGTTGCCGCGGAAGACGGCGGCGCGGCGCAACGGATCGCGATTGACGATAAGGACATCATCAAGGTCGACGGCCAGCGGCGGGCGCTCCAGGCGCTGAAACCGGGCGACGTCGTGGAAGTGACCAGGGCCACGAAACGCATCACGGTCAAGGACCAGGACATCCTGTATGTCAACGGCGAACGGCACCTGCTGGAGGAGTTGGAACGCAACGACGCCGTCGAGATCACCACCAGCGTCGATCCGGCGACGCACAAGGACGTTCGCGAGATCCATGCCACGCGGCCCGGCAGGTTTGCCACCGGGAAACTGCGTTCCCGCGACGATCAGGCGAGAACCATTGTCGTGGAAACGGGCGACGAGACGAAGCACGAGGAACTCACGATCTTTGTCGGAAAGGACCTGCAGATTCTCTTGAACGGCAAGCCGACGTTCCAGGAGAAACCCGTCACCTTTGCCACTCTCAAAGCGGGCGATCGCTTGAAGGTGCATTACGACTATCAAGAATCTTCCGGCAACGTGGCCAACAAGCTGGAGGCGCTGCGGCAGGTCGAACTCCAAGGCGTCCTGGCTGAGGATTTTGACGGACGCTTGCTGAGCGTGATCAAGGAGAATCAGCAAGTGGTCAAACTGCCGTTCGGGTCGCAATACATAATCGCGGTCAACGGTCGGCCGGAGGCGAAACCGTCGAGCCTGAAACGCGGCGACCGCGTGAAGGTCAAGCACGACACGTACATCGCCGAGGTCGTGGCCCAGCGCACGCTGGGCGGCGGCGGCGTCGTGCAGCACATCGGCTACGACTCGCGGACGCTCAACGTGGCAGAGGACAACGGGCAGAAAATGACCTATGTCGCCCCGTCGCCGTGCAAGATCACCCTGGGCGACGAGACGGTCTCGCTCAGCGATCTGCGTGCCGGCGACCGTGTGAAGATCGAGCACGAAGCGATCGACGCCAAGAGCGAGTCGGCCATTTCCGCCACGGCGATCGCCGCGGAACGACCGACCGACGCCACGCGCTGGGCCCTGATCGTGGCCGTGCAGAATTATGACGACAAGCTGCTCAGTCCCCTGAGCTATCCGCTGGCCAACGCCGCATTGGTGGCCGATGCCTTGACCAAGCGCTATCGCATTCCGGCCGAACAGGTGCGGGTTTTCAACGACCCCAGCGCCGTGACCATCGAACGGGAAGTCCCCGATTTCCTCAAGCGGGTCGGCGCCGACGGCCGGCTGATCGTGTACTACGTCGGCCACGCCTGGAAAGAGACTGGCGGAGAGGTCCTCCTTGCGCCCAAGGACTTTCAAGCCGATCAGCCGGCGGCCAACGGCCGGCCGCTGCAATGGCTTGTCGATCTTGTCGAGGATTGCCCGGCCAAGGAGAAACTCCTGCTCTTGGACGGCAGCCACGCCGGCTCCGGAGCGGAACAGGTGGCCAAGCCTTCGTCCGCCGAGATGATCCGCGCGCTGAAACCGCAACAGAATCGCGCCTTGCTGCGGAAAACCTTTGCCTTGGCAAGCTGCCAGAAAGGCCAGCACGGCCTCGATCTGCCGAGCAAGGAGCACGGACTGTTCGGCTGGTGCCTGGCGCAAGGTTACGGCGGCGCGGCCGACGCCAATCGCGACACACTGGTCGAGCCGACGGAACTGTTCGCCTACCTGCAAAAGGCAATGCCGGCCGCCGCAGATGGTGGCCAGGCGCCGGAGCTGTTCTTGCCGGATGACCGGCCGCCGCGGCTGACGGCGGCCGCCAAGACGTTCGATCCGCAAACTGGCTGGCTTCGCGGATCAAGCGAAGATCAACCTGGACGAAGCCTCGCAGGACTACGACGTTGCCCTGCAAGCGGCGGGCGCCGAGCCGGAGCCGCGGCTGCTTTTTGGATTGGTGCTGCTGAAGAAGAAGGACCGCGACAAGGCCACGCAGCACTTCGAAACCGTAAAAAGCGAGCTGCCCGACCAGCTCATGCCCTACGCGGCCCTGGCCTGGTTGCGGATGGAAAAGCGGGCCTATCCGGCGGCGGTTCATGAGTTGGCGAGCATGATCGAGAAGATTCCCAAGCCTGCGGATCCCGCTCGGCCCCAAGCGCCGCTGACGCCTGACCCGTTCGAGTGGGCCGGGCAATTGCGGGACTATGCGGTGGGAGTCAGCGATCCGTCGCGGCCACTGAACGAAGCGGTGGCCGCCCTGGACGCGGCCGTAGCCGCGCGGGGAGCGCCGGCGGCCGCGCTCTACAAGAAAGGTCGTGAGCATTCTGCCGAGATTCTGGCCGACTTCGACAAGAAGATCGGAGAAGCGACCGAAGATGCGGACATCGGCACGCTGAAAGTGAAGCGGAAGCTGTTGCCCAATTACACGGACTTTCCCATCAGCCAGTATAAAGAGCAAATCCTTGCGCACTTGGACGAGTAGATCTGTAGATCATACGTGGAACATCATCATCAGCCAATTCCCGATCAGGGCCGCGATCAAGGCCATACCGAAAAGTTGCGGCAGGCGCTTTCCCAAAGGCTGGCGATTACGGCCCAAGAGACCTGCCAGCCGGTAGGGAATTTGCAGTACGACGGCTAGGGCGAGAAGCCATCCCACGCGGTTCTTGGCATACGCCCGCTGCCAGTCGCCGTTCGCCAAATAGATGAAGCTTCGCGTCAGCCCGCAGCCGGGACAGTCGACGCCGAAGATGATCTGCGAGGGACATGTGGAGGGAATCGGCCAGTCGGGAAGAAAGGCAAATGCCGCATGGTCGTCGCTTCGCACGCGCAACACCAACGATACGGCGAGGATCCCGCCAGCCATGGCCAGCATCTGCCAGTGGCGCCGCACGACTTGGGCGTCAGCGTACGTCAGGCTTTCCAGCCTGACTCTTCTGTCAGGCTGGAAAGCCTGACGTACAGCAAGCCCAGACCGACGATCATCGGCCAGGATTATGGCAGGGGTTGCCGCACCGGGATTACCAGGATGGCTTGGCATTTCTTGCATCGCACTTTCCTTCCAGCGGCTGAAGATGGCACTGAATAACGCGACTGGCACCGACCGCACTCGATGACGAAGTTCGGCGCGGGCGGCGTAGGAACGGGGAGCGGCGAGCTTGGAACGGGGGCAGTCGGCGGCAGTGCGAACGGGGCCGAGGATACCGGCGCGGCCGAGGCAGGAAACGCCACGGGCGGCGATAGCGGCCCGGTCGCACCTTCAATGGACGGAGTAAGGTCTGCGCTACGAAAGGGGATGACCGACGGGCCAGTCGCCGCGGGCGGGGGCCGCGTGTCGTCCATGACGAAGTTCGTGCGATCCAAGGGCAGCCGGTCCTGATTCGCTTCCACCCACCGCGCCGCCTCGCCGTTCAAGGGGCTCTTCGTGTTGTAGCTCTGGTAGGCGATCATCTCGCCGATGCGCGCGACCATCGACCACAGCGGCTCGCCCGCGGCCCAGTGATCGCCGATACAAATCGCGTGCGGGGCGATGTTGGGATGAAACACGGGCGTTAGCATCCGGCATTGCGGCGGCAATCGCGGATAGGAGAGCGGCAGCGAAATCTCTACCATATGGTTGGCCACCGTCCGCAATTGCTCGTCAACCTCGCGGAGGCCGTTGATCTGGAACTCCAACTGGTAGCGCTCGGGCGGCGTGCCTTGGGCCTGGATCAAGCGGATCCGCGGCTGCTGGGCGAGAAACGCCCGCAGCTTTTCGTAGTCCGCTTGCAATCGCCGCAGCCGCACGGTGCTCATGATGGTGAACCTTACTGAGGGTCCTGTTCTCCCGCAGCCGCCTCATCCGTGGCATGCACCCCCGGCGGGTCGAGTTCCAGCAGCGAATCCAGGGCGATGGCAAACCCCAAGCCTTCACTGAAGCGCTTGTCGTTTGTCCAAGTGTTGATGCCGATCAAGCGGCCGGACTTGTCGTACAGGCCGCCGCCACTGTTGCCGGGGTTCAGCGCCGCGCTGATCTGGATGACGTGGATTTGCCGCTCGCCCAGCTTTTGCAGTCGCAGTTGAGAAATGGCGCCGCTGGTGAGAGTCCAATCGAGGTGCTGGGGATTGCCCATCGTGAAGACCTCGCTGCCGATCACCAATTCCGTCTTGGGCCGCCAGGAAGCAGCTCTGGCGCCCGTGCCATCGACATCGACGCGGATCAAGGCCAGATCGATTCCGTCGGGGGCAATCCACACGACCCGGCCGGGGTGGGGTGGTTGGCCGATGAGCTTCACCTGCAGACGGCCGTCCGGCAGACCGCCTTTGCCATTGGTCGATTCCTGGGCCTCGAACTTGGGATCGACGACGTGCCGGTTGGTGACGATCAGGGCCGAGCCATGTTCGATCTGCAAGATCACGCCGGAACCGATGCCTGTGCCGCCCAACAGGCCGGTGCCGATCTTCGTTTCCACCAGGGCGTTGGCGCGGGCGCTGCGGGCGACGGCGGGCGCCATGTGGTTCAGGGCGTCGGCATCCGGCTCGAATTCGTCGAGGCTGATGGTCAGATGGCCGCCGGCGCCGAAGTAGATGGAAAGGAAAACGATCCAGCCCGTCGTGTCGGCCAGACCGAGCAGAATGCCGGTCACGGCGAGCCCCGTGCCCCGTTCACGGGTATGATGAATTCCGCCGAGCGCGAGGCTCCCCAAGAGGATGGCAATCAAGCCTGTTACGACGCCAAACAGCGGAATGCCGGCCACGCCGACAATCACCGCGGCGATCGCCAGCCGAGAGCGGCGACGGGGTTGTAGGGCATCGTAACTAGCGGAATTTCCTGGAAAATAATTGGCCGGCACGATTACGGGCCTGGGAGGAGGCTGGACTCGGGCGACCTCGTCGAGGCTGATCCGCAACTCCGGTTGGCGATTCTCGCCCAGGACCCGCCGGGCGGGGCGCAGTCGAACGAACCACAACCGTCCTTGGAGTGCCAGCAGACGACATGATGGACCGCGCCGCAACGCAAGCAGGCCACGATCTCCTCGCCCAGCGCGATGGCCGCGGCACAGTGTGGGCAACGGGCGCCGGCCTCGCGGTCGCCGGCAGTTCGGTTCGTATAGGGCGATTCAGCCAACATGTCTCCCGCCAGTCAATGCATCCCCCAAGAAACGACGACGAAAAGTATCAACAACGAGTATAACACGGAAATGCCGATCGCGGAATAAGCCAACACCAAGTGGACCGGGCTGGCAGCGGCGATCTGGCGCCGCTTGGGCAGCAAAACGACGCAGGTGATTATGGCCATCAAGGGGGCTGCGCAGCCGATCAGGCTGACCACGAAGAGGACAACGACCGTGGTGAGCAATCCCTTTTGGGCTTCCTTTCGCTTTTCGCGACGATGCATGTCGGCCAGCGAGAGTGGATTGGCGGTGCCGAACTCGGTATGGCAGTAGCGGCATTTCACGGCGATCGATTTGATTGTTTCGCCGCAGATCGGGCACTTCTTGGTATCGCCCCAGGCCGTCAGAGGCTGCGACGCGGCCGGGCCTTTTTCCAGGGCCGGCGCTTGTTTGCACCCGTACGTGCCGCAGCCGCCGATCTCCGCCCAGCATTCGCGATGGTGAATCTGATCGCATCCCGGGCAGGTAACCACCGGTTCCTCGGCGGCAATCGACGACTGGCAAATCGGGCAGGACGAGCCGCTGTCGCCCGGCTTCAACGGCATCGACGCCAGGACCTGGGCATCCAGGGTCAAGGCAATGCCATTCTTGCACTGCGGACAGCGAAAAGACCGATTGGCCGTCTGCTCCGGCAACCGGACCCTTGCTCCGCATGGGCAAGTAATGACTTCGGGCATGACGATGGAATTCCGGGGAAAGCTTACCGCAAGTTTAGATGTGGTGCCAGGTAATCGAAGGGCCAGAACGGAATATTTCTGAGAATTCCGTATGCCAACAAGACGACAAGTGCGCACCATGCAAACCAAGGATGAAATCGCCATCTGCGAAATACCAGTAGCAAGCACAAGATGGGGAGAAAGACCACCATCAAAGGGTTTAGCGCCAAGGCGGCCGAAATGTCACCACGCAACACATGGTGCATGGCACGGAGGGATCCACACCCCGGGCAATACAGACCGGTAAGCGCGTGGAAAGGGCATGGTGGAAAGATGCGGGATTTCGCCGGGTTGACGGAGTATAAGAGCGCGACGCAACAAGCCATCACGATCCCTAACGAGAGTCTGCAAACTGTCATCATAATCACACTCCCATCACCTTTAGTGCATGAGCACCGTGGCGAAAACCACAAGGAAATACAAAACGAACCCCACCATCCAAATGCCGAACGAAATCCAGGACCACATCTTTGCGTTATTCGACGCACTGATCGCCGCCTGAATATCGCCTGCCTGAACGCGCGCGTTGACCTGAGCAGCGTAGACGATCGCGACTATTCCGAAGGGGAGGCAGCAAAATAAGGTCACCAAAATGGACTGGACGAGGTAGTTTGGTATCGACTGGAGATTGGTGTTTGCCAATTTGCCTTTCAGACGAGGGTCGAGAATCGCATTGCAATAGCGGCACTTTGCTGCTCCGACGACAATCATCTCGCCACATTCGGGGCACGGCCGCCGTGCCTCGCCGCCCGCGCCCGACGGGTCGGGCGTCGCCCCTGCACGTCATCAAGCCAGTTTGGAGGCGATTCGGCCGCGGGCTGCGGGCTAGAGGGAATGGAAGGCTCGGGTTTCGGCGCGTAGATGTCCTCGGCCTCTTGTACAACCTCGGGCACGATCATGATCTGGCCGCAGGAAGGGCATTTGGCCTTCTTCCCCGCGGCGGTGTCCGGCGCAGTGAGCGTTTTGCCGCACGATGGGCAGTTCATTTTGATGGGCACGGTGTTCTCCTTCTCGCAGAAGTCACGTTGAGCGAGTTTCTTTCCATTGGAATTCAAGGTAAGTCTTGCCGCGTAGTGCGCATGGTTGTGGATCGCCGCCTGCTAGAAGTGGCGCGGCCCCCCCCGTCCGGCGCTTACTGTAAATATGATCACCGCAATATCAATTAAAGGCCAGATAACTACACCGATAGTACCCAAGATCAGGCCAGCCGTCCCCATCCCCTTGCCCTCGAAGTTCTTCGACTTCTTCATTCCATTGCTGGCGACTACTGCAAAGATGATGGCAGGAATTCCGAAAACAGGGCCGCAATAACATGTAACGAGTCCCAATATTCCCAGGACCATGCTGGTAATGGCGAAGCCCTGGTAGCTCTGACCACGCTGCATGGAAGAAGCTCCCCGCAACCGTGGATCGAAGACAGCGCCGCAGAATCGGCACTTGGCCGCAGCGGCAATAATTTGCTCGCCACACATGGGACAAGGCCGACGCGCCGGCTCCTGCCCTGATATTGCCGGATCGGCGGGCGATTGCGATGGCGCCGTCCCCTGGATGTCGTCCATGATGTTGAATTCGGGCGGGGATGGCGCCGGTTCCGGGCTGCCGGGGCCGATCTCTTCCGCATCGAACACGCCTGTCGGGACGGTCATCATGGCCGCACATGCAGGACATTTCGCCTTCTTGCCGGCGGCGGTGTCCGGGGCCGTTAGCGTTTTGCCGCACGACGGGCAGTTCATTTTGATGGGCATTTGTTCTCCACTTTTTGACAGGTTCTACTCGTTCACAGCCAGAGACACTAGAACTGCGACATGCTGGCCCCGAAGAAGCCAACCTTGATGCCATTTTCCGTCAGCCTTTTCGTCGCAGCCTGGTTGATGATCAACAGGATCACGAGGTTCAAGCAAGGAATGATCGTCAAAAGACCCAAGAATATGCCCATCCCCTTGGAGTAGACCCTGGTTGCAACGAGAATCGCAAAGACAACGCCCGCGATAAGCCCAACCAAAGCCACGAGCCCCGAGACGAGTGCCAAAATCGGTATTGCTTTAGCCGTTGAATAGTAAACCACGTTGGCAAGAATCTGAATGAGGATGGAAAAAATGACTCCCCGCTGAAAAGAGGCGATTTGCCTCAATTCCTCGTTCCCGCTGCCAGGGCCGCTCGTTTTCAGGAGCTTGAGCTTTGGATCGAAGATTGCGTTGCAGAACCGGCACTTCGCGGCTCCCGCGACAATCATCTCACCGCATTCAGGGCAGGGCCAACGCGTCTCGCCGTCGGCAGCGGGCGAAGGCGGAGCAGAAGTCTGCCCCACAGCGCCGGCCGGTCCCGCGGCGCCCGCGCCGACGGGCTCAGCCGCCTGTGCGACCTCGGGTACGGTCATGATCTGCCCGCAGGCAGGGCACTTGACCTTCTTGCCGAAACTGGAATCGGGGGCTGCCAGCGTCTTGCCGCACGACGGGCAGTTCATTTTGATGGGCACGGTTCTCTCCTTTTTCTATGGGTCAGGTTGGGCGGGTCTCTTTCAATTGGAACTCCAGGACGGTTTTTCCGAGCACGACCTGATCGCCATGCTTCAATATTTGCCGCTTGATGGGAACGCCGTTGACGTAGGTCCCATCGCGGGTGTTGCAATCTTCGATCTCGAAGCGGCCGCCTCGATTATAAATCAGGGCGTGCCGCGGTTCGATGGCCTCGTCCTTGAAGAGGTAGACTTCGGCCTTGGGCGAACTGCCCAAGACCGTGGTATCGCGGAACATGACGAATTGCTTGCCGGCCAGGGGACCGGCCCGCATGAGCAGCCAGGCGGTCTTGGTCCAGCCTTCGACCAAACCGACGAACAGCCCGACGGAAAGGCCGATGATCGTAAAGCCGACGCCGCGACTGACCGTGGCCCGTTCTGTGGCATGGAAGACCACGGAAATCGGATCGAAGAGCATGCCGCCGACGAGTCCCCCCATGACGCCGCCTACGATCCCATTGAGTATGACTCTCTTCTCCCTGAGCGCGATGCCCTGCCCCAGTCCGGCGGTAATTGCCGCGACAGCCCAAGCGGCGGCGCGGCCCATCATCAAGATCACCAGGGCCAATCCCGTGGGCGTGTGGTTTTGCAGAGGATTGTTCCAGAACTGGACGGCGATGCTAACCATGATCCCGAAGATGATGATGGCGGGAATGAGGGTGATCAGCCCGCCGCCAAAACCTACGCCCAGCCCCACGAGGCCGCAGAGGAATGCCCGCGACGGACTGCGGCACATGATTCCTTCGGCGGCCCCAAGGAACAAGCCGATCGCCGCGGCGACAATGGGAAAGACAAGGATCATAATGATCGGGAAACTTTTGTGGTGGGGGAGTTCACTCTCGTCGAAAAACGGCTCGAGGACTGCCCATCCCAGCAGCGCTCCTAATCCGCTGGCGATCGACAAATAGAACCAACTGGAATAAATGATGCGAATCAGCAACGGTTGCGGATCGATGGGCCCCGTATCGCGGCGGAGGGCCTGCTGCATCTCGACGAACTCGTTCACCTGCGGTGAATAGAGATCGCTGCTGTCGATGCGGATCGGGGTTCGGGAATCGTCGCTCATCGATCAATACTCCGCAGGGGTTTGGACCCCAGCCCGGCAAGCTGGCAGGCGTTACTTCACTCCGCCAAACAGTTTCGTCCTTATTTACGGTTTCTTGTTCGCTGCCGCCGGCTTGGAACTGTCTGCCGGCTTGCTTTTTACGGGCTTCTCGCCTGTCGTCTTCTCTGCCGTCGTCTTCTCTCCGGAATCGTGGCCCGCAGAATCCTTGGCCGCCTGAATCCGCAGATTCTCCAACTCGGCCTCCTTGGCGGTGATCAACTTCTGCACCATGTCCGTTTCGTCATGGTCCAGGCTATAGAGGTTCTTGATTTCATTCAAGGCTTTGCCCGTGATCTGCAAAGCCTGTTCGACTTCCGACCACTGCTTCTTCTTTTCTTCCGCTGCGTCGCCGGCCAGGGAGATATGTTCCCTGGCCAGCGTGTCGACGGCCTGCGTGATCTTTTGCAAGTTCTCGTTGACCTGGTCCATGTTTTCCCGCATGCCCGGCTTTAGACCCTTGAAGAGTCCATAGTGCGCTACAACGCCTTTGACGAGCATGTTGTGTTCCCAAGCCGAGTACCTGCTGCCCAGAAGGTATCCCAGCAGGAGCAAACATAATCCGCCCAGGATCCAGGTTACCGCCGACGACAGCGGCGGCAAGGCTACGGGCTTCGGCGAGGGAGCCGACGATTGCCCGGCAGACTGCCCGCCGGGCGGCGCCGACGACGGTCTGCGATCCGCGCCCTGCGAAGACAAATGGATCTCGTTGCCGACCCAAAAGTGCGGCCAGAGTTTCGACTTGCCGTTGCGCGAGGCGAAAACGCCTTCGACCCCATTGACCGGATCGACGACGTAAGCGATGTGGCCGGGCCCGTTGAAGTAATGTTCTTGGATGAAGCAGTCGCGGTCGGAGAGGAAGATGCCGTAGTTGGGATGCGAATGGTACCAGCCGACGATTTCACGATCGGTGAACTTCTTGTCCATCTGCGGATAGATTTCCGTGTTCCAGGCCTCGTGGGTGAAGGTCACGTCGCCGGCGTGGCTGGTCGCCTTGTCGCAACGGATCGACTCATCGACCAGGACGAACGGGCCGCTGGCGTCGCGATACCATTTGCCGACCAGCACGCCGCAGATCTCCGTGGAAAGCTTCTCGGCGGCATGCGCGGCGATCCGCTCGTGAATCTTGGGATCGAAGAAGATGCGAAAGTCCTCCTTGCCGCAACCGGGAAAGGCGGTCTCGGCCAGATCTTTCTTCGCGAGCTGGGCAACATCCACAGGATCGTTTTTCTCGGCCATAAAGTCGTTACTCCTCGGTTTCGATCATCCCCAAGACCGTTGCCCGGTCACCGGCAAATTCGTAGAACATCTGCTGTTGGCCGCACCGTCCGCCGAGAACGTCCCACAAGGGGATGCCAAGCTCGCCCAGGGTCCGGTCCATGAAGGGCTCGCCGCCGTCAATAGTATGGTACAGGTTGGGCGTGCGGTGCCCCTTGCATTTAGGACAACGCCCCTGCCGCTCGTGGACCTTTCCCAACGATGCGAGGTAGGGTTCATCCTCATTGCAGTGGGGGCAATAGAGCGAGGAAAGCAGATCGCTGCTGGTCTCGATCACGGCCTCGGCCCCCAGGTCGCTGCGGATCCGCTCCAGGAAGTCACCGGCCCGCGTTGCCGCGATGCTGAGCGGCAGGACTTGAAGCGGTTCGTCCGCATCGTGGGCCGGGCAGTCGTCCTTGCGCGTATAGGCGACCACGTAGCTCGTGTGCATCATGCCTTCGAACACGAATCCGCGCCCGGCCAGCACGTCCAGGCCGTGGATCAGCTTCACGGCCTCCTGGCATTGGATGCCGGCAATGACCGAAGCGGTCGTGGACACGGTGGGTACTTTGCCTTCTTCCATGTCGTCGCGGGTGAGCAGGGCGCAGCTTCGCCGGGCTTGCAGCATCTTCCAATCGATTTCGTTCATCGTACACTCATAGCACGGACCGCAGGCCGGATCGAAGACCCGGGCGACGCCTTGGAGCCTTTCGATTGCGCCGTCGATCCAGATCTTGCCGGCCCGGGCGGCGCCGCGATTGATCGCCACGCGGGCCTCGCGATTGTCGAGACCGCCGAGGATGACATCGGCCCAACGATAGGCCCCCGCCCCCAGGTCATGGACGATGTTAGCGGTCAGCGGTTGGACGCGCATGCCAGGATAGATTTCACGGGCCCGCGCGGCGGCGACGTCGGCCTTCGAGCGCCCGCAGTCTTCGCCGCGAAAAAGAACGGAGCGGGAAAGGTTCGAGTTCTCGATGCGGTCGAGATCGGCCACCAGGACCTTGCCCACGCCCAGGAGGGCCAGGTTTTTGAGAATCTCGTTTCCCAACGCCCCGGCCCCGATGACGAGGAATTTCGCCTCGGACAGCCGCCGCTGGTCCCACCAACTGATTAATCGCAGGCGAGCGAAACGGTCCGCATCGGCCGCGTCAGGGACGGTAAGCAGGTCCGGCATGCGATCTCTTCCGGGTGAGTGGTTGTTCGCTACACGCGGTAGGTCCCTCCTGCCGGGAAGGACTAATGGGCCATGATTTTGTGAAAACCCTATGCTCCTCCGGTGGATCGGGGCACAATCGTCCTTCCCGGCAAGAAGGACCTACTGCCCGCCGTGATTTCCGGTTGCAAACGAACGATGTCGCCGTTTTGAACGCCGGCCGACGCGAGCGTCTCGTCGTCCAGCAGTTGGCGGCCGCTGGCCCGATGCTGAAACTTGTAGCTCATCAACTGGTTGTCCGGGCTATACCGCGGCAGATTCATCTTTTCGACCAGCACGGCGATGACCCGATTCACCGGTGCATCGGCGGGCAGTTCGACGAGTTGCTTCTTATTGCCGGTGGCGTCCCAGACTTCGATGGTGATGTTATTCATGACGGCGGAGCCAGGAATTCGTGAATTCCTCCACTTTTAATCTTCCTGAGGCTCCTAGTCAAGGGGGTATGCCCCTTTTGGAACGAGGCTTGTTAGCGTATGGTTAGTAGAAGCCGAAGCGGCAAGAACTACCGCTCTCCAGAGGACCCAGCAGCCTGGGCGTGATCGAAGGCGAAGTCGCCGTCCACGTAGTCGATCCGCACCTGCGTGCCGGCCACCGACTCGTGCTTGAGCAACTCCACGGCCAACGGGTTCTGCAAGCGCTGCTGGATGACGCGCTTCAACGGCCGAGCGCCGTAGGTCGGATCGTAGCCCTCCAGTGCGATCGCACTGATGGCACGCTCGGTGACTTCCAAGTCGATCCCCTTCTCGGCCAACATCTTCCGCAGCCGCTCGACCTGCAGGACGACGATCTTGTGAATCGCCTCGGGCGACAAGGGATGGAAGATCAATACTTCGTCCACGCGATTGAGAAATTCCGGCAGGAAGCGGGCGTGCAGCGTCTCCATCACCGCCTCGCGCATTTGCTCCTCGCTGCCGCCTTCGCGATTGATCTCCTGGATGACCTGGCTGCCGATGTTCGACGTCATGACCACGATCGTGTTCGTGAAGTCGACGGTGTGGCCGAGACTGTCGCTCAAGCGGCCATCGTCCAAGACCTGCAATAGGATGTTGAAGACGTCGCGATGGGCCTTCTCGATCTCGTCCAAGAGGATCACGGCGTAGGGCCGGCGGCGGACGGCTTCGGTCAACATGCCGCCTTCTTCATAGCCGACGTAACCCGGCGGGGCGCCGATCAGCCGGCTCACCGTGTGCCGTTCCATGAATTCGCTCATGTCGAGGCGGATCATGGCGGTCTCGTCGTCGAACATGACCTCGGCTAGGGCCTTGCACAACTCGGTCTTGCCGACGCCCGTGGGGCCGAGGAAGATGAAGGAGCCGATCGGCCGGTTGGGGTCCTGCAAGCCGCTGCGGTTGCGGCGGACGGCATTGGAGACGGCAGCCACGGCCTCGTCCTGATCGACCATCCGCTGATGGATGCGCTCTTCCATCACCAGCAGCTTGGCCCGCTCGGTCTCCATCATGCGGCTCACGGGGATGCCGGTCCAGGCGCTCACCACCTCGGCGATTTCCTCGGGGCCGACCTCGCGGCGCAGGAGTCGGCGGCCGCTCACCGGGGCCTGGGTCTTGTCGGCCGCATCGAGTTGTTCTGAGAGCCGCTTACGCTGCATGTCGAGTTCGTAGAGCTTCTGATAGTCGGCCTCGTTGACCGGTAGACCGGCCGACTGTTTTTCCTTGATGGCGGCGGAAAGCTGGTTGAATTGCAGCAGCGCTTCGTCGAGCTTGCTGCGGACCTGATGCACGTCGCCCAGGCCGCTCTTTTCCAGTTCCCACTGCTTGCGCAAATCGGCCAAACGGCGACGGAGTTCAAGCGTCTCCTCCTGGATTTCCTGGCGGCGCTCCCTGGCGTGCTGCTCGGTCTCTTCCGCCAACTGCCGTTCGGCCAATTCGAGTTGCACGAGGCGGCGCTGCACCTCGTCGATCTCCTGCGGCACGCTCTGCAACTCCATGGACAGGCGGCTGGCGGCCTCGTCCATGAGGTCGATCGCCTTGTCGGGCAGGAAGCGGTCGGCGATGTAGCGTTGCGAAAGGTTGGCCGCGGCCACCAACGCCGAGTCCTTGATCTTCACGCCGCGGTGGTGGGCCTCGTAGCGCGGCTTGAGACCGCGGAGGATGGCGATCGTATCCTCGACGTTGGGCTCGCCGACGGTGACCGGTTGGAAACGCCGTTCCAGGGCGGCGTCTTTCTCGACGTACTTGCGATATTCGTCGAGCGTCGTGGCGCCGATGCAGCGAAGTTCGCCGCGGGCCAAGGCCGGCTTGAGCAGGTTGGCCGCGTCGCTGGAGCCTTCCGCCCGGCCCGCGCCGACGACCGTGTGCAGCTCGTCGATGAAGAGCACGACGTTTCCGGCGCGTGGAGACTTCCTTCAAGACCGCCTTGAGCCGCTCCTCGAATTCGCCGCGGAACTTCGTCCCGGCCACCAGTGCGCCCATGTCCAAGGCGACAACGCGGCGGTTTTTGAGGCTCTCGGGCACGTCGCCGGCGACGATCCGCAGAGCCAGGCCCTCGACGATGGCCGTCTTGCCCACGCCCGGCTCGCCGATCAGGACAGGGTTGTTCTTGGTCCGTCGCGAAAGGACCTGGATTACGCGGCGGATTTCCTGATCGCGACCGATCACCGGGTCGAGTTTACCTTGCCTTGCCCGCTCGATCAGGTCGATGCCGTAACGCTCCAGGGCCTGGAACTTGGCCTCGGGGTTCTGGTCCGTGACCCGCTGGCTGCCGCGAACGGCCTGCATGGCCTGAAGGATTTCCTTATCCGTCAGGGCGTTGAGTTTGAGGATGTTCTTTGCCTTGGAATCGGTCTTGGTCAAGGCCAAGAGGAGGTGTTCGGTGGAGACGAACTCGTCCTTCATGGCGTCGGCTTCGCGCTGGGCGGCCTCCAACACGCGGACCAACTCGCTATTAGGCTGTGGGGGCGAGCCGCCGCTGACCTTGGGCAAGCGCTGCAATTCGGAACGGACGATGCCTTCCAACTGCGAACGGTTGGCGCCAATCTTCTCCAGCAAGGGGGCGATAACGCCTTCGGATTCGTTGAGCAGGGCTTCCAAGAGGTGGAGCGGCTCAATTTGCGAATGGCCGGAATCCGTCGCCAAAGACTGAGCATTGGCGACGGCCTCCTGGCCTTTGATCGTGAGTTTTTCGTAGCGAAATGCCATGTTCTGGTGCCCTCCCCTTTGCCGACTAAGATTTTGGCTGTGAAACGGTCATACGCGAGGTAATGGCGCGGGACTTACGGCGAGAATTCGCTCGAATAGATTTGGGTCGCGCGCGAAAGTCTTGCGAAGCGCGGAATCTCGCCCAATCCGCAACGCCAGTTCCGCCGCCCAATCCTCTTCTTGTCGAACAAACGATTCGATGGTGCGACTTGCCCATTCGACGTGTCTTTGCGTCCATCGGCGTTCGCCCGAATCGGCTGTCGGAAACACCGACGCCAACCCAATAGCCGACGAGCGATGTGTGCATGCGATTGTCTTGTCAACAAGCGATCGCCAAATGGATCGATGAAATATCGGATCGTTCAGAGGAATGAATAGCAACGGCAATTCAATGTGGGCAATTTCTTCGCCGAAGCACAAATGCTGCTGGATCGCCGCGGTCAGTGCCCGTTCGGCAGCCGCCCAGCCTCGGCCCTGTCGCAGCATGGCTGGCGTGATGAAGTAGACGATGTGGCGGCATTTCAAAAGGTCCTCGTGCAACGTGTCAAAACCACCTCGTGCCAGCGGATAGTCATAGCGATCCATCCATGGCTCGATCCCCCGGTCAGCGAGCGCAGCACAAACCGGATCGATCAAGTCATCACGATCTTCTGCACAATGTGACAGGAATACATGCGATTGGCATTTCGGCCAAAATTCAATGCGCCATTGAGCAGGCATTGTCCGTTCTCACCCGTTCGGTAGTGGAAAGGCCGGAACGTGCCGATCAGACGGCTTCTTTCCCGTCAAGAACGCGATGATTTGCTCGCCGAATTCCGTTGGGCACACGAACAGCCGCATCCGAAGGACTACCGCCCCGCCTTGCTGCATCTGCTCACATGCTTCCATGATTTCTGCCATGGACCACTTCTCATGCAAGTGCGAGTAGAGGGTCTGAAAGGTAAGCCCGTCTCCCGACGACCTTGCGGGCTCAATCGCAGGAAACGATGCAAAGATATCGCGGTAGATATCAGGAAGACTCTTTACGTACTGTTCGGTTACGGTAGTCATATTCGCCCTCACCGCGCTGAATTCGTGCGTCTGAACCGTAAGTAAAGCGTGACTTCCTTACAAGTGCTCCGCATTCTCACTTTTCTATTTCACCTCGAACTCCGCGTCAATCGGCTCATCCTCGCCGCCTCCGCCAGGCTGACCGCCCGCGGACTGCGGGCTGCCATCAGGACCGGCGCCTGGGGCCCCGGGTGAACCGGGTTGGGCTCCGGTCTTGGCGTAGAGCGTCTTGCTCAAGGCGTGCGAAGCCTGTTCCAATTCGTGCAAAGCCGCTTTGATTGCGTCGGCATCCTCGCCCTTGGCGGCCGTGCGGGTTCGCTCGATGGCCTTGGTGACTGCTTCCTTATCGCCGGCCGTGAGCTTGGCATCGTGCTCTTGCAGCAGTTTTTCGAGCTGCCAGGTCATCGTATCGGACTGGTTTCGCAGCTCGGCCAGCGTTCGCTTCCGCTTGTCTTCGTCGGCGTGCGACTCGGCCTCTTTGCGGCGACGTTCGATCTCGTCTTCCGACAGGCCGGCGCTCTGCTCGATCCGCACCTTCTGCTCCTTGCCCGTGCCCAGGTCCTTGGCCGAGACGTGGAGGATGCCGTTCTGGTCGATGTCGAACTTGACCTCGATCTGCGGTACGCCGCGGGGTGCGGGCGGGATGCCGTCCAGGTTGAATTCGCCCAGCAGCCGGTTGTCGGCAGCCATGGAGCGCTCGCCCTGGTAGACTTTCACCGTGACCGCGCCCTGGTTGTCGTCGGCCGTGCTGAAGACGTTCTTCCGCTCGGCCGGGATCGTGGTGTTGCGTTCGACGAGCTTGGTCATGATGCCGCCCAGGGTCTCGATGCCCAGCGACAACGGCGTGACGTCCAGGAGCAGGATGTCCTTGACTTCGCCCGCCAACACGCCGCCTTGGATCGCAGCGCCGACGGCCACGACCTCGTCCGGGTTGACGCCCTTGTGCGGCTCCTTGCCGAACATGCTCTTGACGAGTTCCTGGACCTTGGGAATGCGGGTAGAGCCGCCGACGAGCACCACCTCGTCGATCTCGCTGTAGTTGAGGTGCGCGTCCTTCATGGCCTGCTGCACCGGGCCGCGGCAGCGCTCGAAGAGGTGATCGCAGAGTTGCTCGAACTTCGCCCGGTTGAGCGAGACCTGCAGGTGCTTGGGGCCCGAGGCGTCGGCCGTGATGAAGGGCAGGTTGATCTCGGTCGTCTGCAGCGAGCTCAGTTCCTTCTTGGCCTTCTCGCAGGCCTCCTGCAGCCGCTGCAGGGCCATCGGGTCCTTGCGAAGGTCGATGCCGTTGCCGCGTTTGAACTCGTCGGCGCAGTAATCCACCAGCACGCGGTCGATGTCGTCGCCGCCCAGGTGTGTGTCGCCGTTGGTGCTGATGACGCGGAATACGCCTTCGGCCACTTCCAGGACGGAGACGTCGAAGGTGCCACCGCCGAGGTCGAAGACGCAAATCTTCTCCTGCGTCTTCTTGTCCAGGCCATAAGCCAGCGAGGCGGCGGTGGGCTCGTTGATGATCCGCATCACTTCCAGGCCGGCGATCTGCCCGGCGTCTTTGGTCGCCTGCCGCTGGGCGTCGTTGAAGTAGGCCGGCACGGTGATGACGGCCTTGTTCACCTTGTGGCCCAGGTAGGCCTCGGCTGATTCCTTGAGCTTGCGGAGGACCATGGCCGAGATTTCCGGCGGAGTGTACTGCCGATTGTCGATCTGGACCTTGACATACTCGTCCGGACCGCCGACGATCTTGTAGGGCACGATCTTCTCTTCGGAGTCGACCTCGCTATGCCGCCGGCCCATGAAGCGCTTGATGGAATAGACCGTCCGCCGCGAGTTGGTGATGGCCTGCCGCTTGGCCGGTTCGCCGACGAGCGTTTCGCCCTTGTCGTTGAAGGCCACGACGCTGGGGGTAAGCCGGTTTCCTTCCTGGTTGGGAATGACCTTGGCTTCTCTGCCCTCCATGACGGCAACGACGGAAAGCGTCGTTCCCAAATCGATTCCGATGATTTTTTCCCCTTGAGCCATGTTGTCATGCTCCTTTCGTCAATCCTCGATGAAAACCGGCGTCTGCAAATGGATTCGTTACGATATAGTTTGGCCACCAAGGCCCAACGGCCCTGGATTCGAACAAGCATGATGCAAAGGTCGTGCCGCATGGCAAGCGCGGCTGGAGCGTAGCCATAAATCTTTTTCGTAAAACGATTTATGATGATTCAATCCAGGCGGAAGCTGGCATTGGCGGTTTCCTTGGCCTGGAAAACTGCCAATATCGGACTCTCAACGGGAGGGGAAATTGGCACGGCTGCCAGAATGGCAGGGAGAGCACTGGTGCCTTTGCGGCCTGCGGATAGTACAATGGCGTACGCCGGTGGAGCAGCCCACAAGGCCGATTATCGTCAACAGCATGATCATGGCGCGGCGGATGACGTTCCTGTGGTGATCGGAGAGCACGAGGTATCGCGGATCCCCGTGCGGGAGTTGCTACCGTAGCAAGACCTCTTTTCTGAAATCGTAACCTGTATGAGGTTCAGGGGCGGCTTTTCACTGCACAGTTTTCCCGTGGTCCCGAATCGCCTGCTTGTCGGCTTTGTCTGCAAGCATCGCCTGGCGCTGTATTGCCGCCGCATGGCCTCGACCAGAGCAAAGTGCATCGGTGATCCCACAGCCAAGGTCCGCAATCGTTGAACGATTGCGGCCTCGACGTGGACAGCCGGAAACTGCGCGGCAGGAACTGCCGGCAAGAGGAGAGCCGCGGTAATCGGGTTCAACGTCCGGTGAATGGCTTCCGTGACCGCATCGGTCTGGCGAAGGTTATCGGCAAGAAGATGGGTTTCCAGCCCTCGCCGGCTACGAAGTTGGGAGAGCCCAACCGCCAAGGGAATTTGCCCGGATCGAACCTTTGCGGCCAGACGCATGTCGTGGAACTCCTCCAAAAACTGGATATCAAGCCAATCTGTTTCACGCTCCGTTTCCTTCGAGCGGATCAAGTCAGGGAGCGAGAGAAAATCGATGTTGCGTCCGCCATAGGCGCCGGATTCACGCCGCGCATGGAGTTCTTCGAACGGCGCCAATAAGTGATTCTCTTTCCACAACTCCAGCAATTCTTCACGGCCGCTGGGCAAGACACCGATTTGAAAGCGACGAAATGTCGAGACGCGCCAACTCGCCATTTCCCTGGGGTCTTGGGATTGGAGCCACTTCAAGCGCACCATCCGTAACGCTAAGTCATCCCAGCAGTCGGGGGCCACGGTCAAGTCAAAGTCGTTCGTCATGCGACTCACGCCGTAGTAACGAACTGCGTGGCCCCCCATCACCAAACAGCGAATTCCCACACCCTCCAGGGCGGCCAAAACCTGCGCCAGCCTTTCGTCGCCATTCACAAGAGAGAATCCTCCCAGCCCCGGGTTCCATGGGAAAGGAGCAACTGGATTAGAGGCTGGGCAAGCAGTTCGTCATTGTCGAGCGAACTCTCGATCAGTGCGAAGATGTCGGGAAGTGACTCATCAAGGTGCTGCTCCTCGGCTTCGTGTAAATTGGATGCGGTCCCGTCAAGGATCCGCCGCAGGACCGGATCGCCGGCAACAAGGTCGGCAAGTCCATCCGCAGTACGACCGTCAATCTGCATCGTGGTCATCATCAAAAACCCTTTACCATGAAATAGTATACCGTACCGCGCGGAAAGTGGGCAACGGTTCCCGCCGACACTACCCTGTCTGGGGCACCCCGTTGACGGCTCTTTCTAAACCGGTTAAAAATAGTAGGTCTACGACCAAAGCACCCCGGCACGCCCATGGCCAAAGCACCCGCCAGCAAGAAGAAGCAGACCGCCGGGACTCAGCGTGCCGATGCCCAGGCCAGTGCCGCGCAAATCGCTGAAATCGATCGCCAAATCGCCGCCCTCATGCAGCAACGGGCTGAAGGGGTGAAAACCGCCGCATCGCCGTTGGCCGCCGCAACCTGTGCCTCGGGGTTCGACGACCTGGCGTTGGCCAAGATCGTGGAAGAGGCGGCCGGCCCGTTGCCGAAGACCATCATGCGGGCCGTGTTTCGCGAGATCATGAGCGGCTGCCAGGCCTTGGTGCGGCCGTTGCGGATCGCCCTGTTGGGGCCGATTTATAGCTATAGCCATTTGGCCGCCTTGCATCGCTTCGGCCGAAGCGTCGAATTCGTGCCCGTGGGGACCATCTCGGCCGTCTTCGAAGAGGTTAACCAGGGGCATTCCGACTTCGGCCTGGTGCCGGTAGAGAACTCGACCGACGGGCGGATCGCCGACACGCTGGACATGTTTGCCCGGTTGCCCGTGCGGATCTGCGGCCAGGTTGATATGCACATCCACCACACGCTCCTGGCCAAGTGCCAACGAAGCGATGTCCGCGAGGTTTACAGCAAGCCGCAGGCCATCAGCCAGTGCCGGAACTGGCTGGCGAAACATCTGCCAATGGCCCGTACGATCGAGGTCACTAGCACCACGATGGCCGCGCAGTTGGCTGCGGAAAAGCCGGGGGCGGCGGCCATTGCCAGCCAGCAGGCGGGCGTGGAATATGGCCTGGAAACCCTAGCCGAAAACATTGAAGACAATCCGCACAACGCCACCCGGTTTGCCGTGATCGGCGGACAAGTTCCCGAGCGCACCGGCAACGACCGCACCGCCATCCTGTTCCAAATGGAACATCGTCCGGGCACGTTGGCCGATGCCATCAACGTGTTCAAACGGAGCAAGCTGAACCTGACCTGGATCGAGTCTTTTCCCGTCCCCGGAAGCAATCGGGCCTACATGTTCTTCGCCGAGATCGAAACCCATCCCACCGAGTCGCGCTTTCGGCGTGCAATGGCCGCGCTGGAACGGAAGGCGCTGCGGTTGGAGGTGCTGGGCGCGTTCCCGGTTACGGAGGCGGTGGGTTGAGAAGAGATTGCAAATTTCAAATTGCAAATTTGAGACGACTGGATGGCAATCGGAATATTTTTCTGTCAACATTTTTCCGTCATTTGAATTGAATTGAGGAATAGCGAGATGCGACGCAAGTTTATTGCCGGCAATTGGAAGATGAACCTGGACCGAAAGGCCGCTGTGGCCTTGGCGGAGGGGGTCGCCCGCGAGGCGGAGAAGCTCAGCGGAATCGATCTGGCGGTTTGCCCGCCGGCGTGCTATTTGGAGACGGTCGGCCAAGTGATCAAGGGTTCGAAGGTGGCCTTGGGCGCGCAGAATGTTTACCACCAGGCGAACGGGGCCTTTACGGGCGAAATCAGCACGGCCATGCTTTGCGATCTGGGTGTGAAATACGTCATCCTCGGACATAGCGAGCGGCGGCATATTCTCGGCGAAACCGACGCCGAGATCAATAAGAAGATCCACGCCTCCCTCCAAGTGGGGTTATTGCCAATCCTCTGCGTAGGCGAGTTGCTTTCCGAGCGCGAGGCAGGGCGGACACTTAATGTTATCCAGACTCAGTTCGATGGTTCGCTGGCGGGCGTCTCGGCCGAGCAACTTAAGAAGGTGGTTATCGCCTACGAACCGGTCTGGGCCATCGGTACCGGCAAGGTCGCCACGCCGCAGCAGGCGGAAGAAGTGCATCTCGCCCTTCGCAAGATCATCGCACAACGCTATAATAACGAGATTGCTCAGTTCGTACCCATCCAATATGGGGGTAGTGTCAAGCCCGATAACGCTAAGGACCTGCTTGGCCAAGCCGATATCGATGGGGCCTTGGTCGGGGGGGCGAGCCTGAAGGTCGACCAGTTCATGGGCATCGTAGCAGGGTGTTGTACGTCAGGCTTTCCAGCCTGACAGTGCCGGACGAAGTCAGGCTCGGGCGCCATTTACCGATGGTCGGCCGGGCATACTGTCAGGCTGGAAAGCCTGACGTACTGGCAAGCTAGGAATAAAGGAATCGTTATGGAGTTTCTGTTGAAGTTCGTTCTGACGGTGATGGCCATCATCATCATCATCCTTGTCTTGCTGCAACGCGGCAAAGGCGGCGGCCTGGCGGGGGCCCTGGGTGGTGCGGGCGGCCAAAGTGCCTTCGGCACCAAAGCCGGCGACCTGTTCACCAAGATCACGATCGTGGTGGCTGCCATCTGGATCTTGTTCAGTGTCTTCGCGGCGATTTACGCCCCGTACTTCGGTGTCCAGATCAGCACGACGCAGAATGCCAATGTCCAGCAGAATCCGGTCCAGGTGCCCGAGACGCCCGGTACCGGGAATGCTACAGATAGTGCCGCTGGCAAAGCGGATAAGAGCGGCAAGTCGGCGCCACTGGGCACCACGGAGAAGGGCTCCAAGGGGAGCGGGCCTTTGGACAAACCGGCGGAAAAGCCGACGGGGCCGGCATTGACGCCACCGCCTGCACCGACGCCCAGCGCGCCGACAACCAAGGTGCCGGCCAAGTAGTGTTTAGTGTCGGGTGGCACGTCCCTGAGCTTGCGAAGGGCGTGCTTTTGCAGTTCCCACGCCCTTCGCAGGCTCAGGGACGTGCCACCCCACGTTGAAAAGTAAAGTGTAGTCGCGGCGTATCCTCTTCCGGAGAATTGCTGACGTGCTTTTGAGTATGACCGGTTTCGGCGAAGCTCACAGCCAGCAAGACGGTTTGGCCGTCGCCGTGGAGGTCCGCGCGATCAATAGCCGTTTCTTCAAGCTGTCGGTTCGGGCCACGGAAGGTTATGCTTCGCTGGAACCGCATATCGAGGAGATTGCCCGGCAAAGTATCCGCCGCGGCACCGTGCAAGTGAACCTGCGGGTCGATCGGCTGCGGTCGTGCCAGGATTTTCGGATCAACAGCGCCGTGCTGAGCGGATACCGCGATCAACTCAAATCGGTCTATCAACAGTGGGACCAGAACGCCACGGTATCGTTGGAAGCCTTGCTCCTTCTGCCGGGCGTGGTGAACGACCAGTCGATCCTCTTCAGCCCCGAAGACGATTGGCCGGCGATTTCCAAGGTCTTGCAGGCGGCCCTGGCCAACCTGGCGCAGATGCGGATTCGCGAAGGCCGGACGATGGCCGATGACCTGGCGGCCAACTGCCACGCCATCGCCGCCGGCGTGGAAGAGATCCAGCGGCGGGCACCGCTGGTTTTGGATGCCTATCGCACGCGATTGGAGGAGCGCTTGAACAAGGTGCTGGCGGAATACCAGGTGACGCTCGACCCGGCGGACATCATTCGCGAAGTTACCCTGTATGCCGATCGGGCCGACATTTCCGAGGAGATCGTCCGCCTGAAAAGCCACATCGAGCAGTTCCATGCGATCATGCAAATGCCGGAAAGTTCCGGCCGGAAATTGGAATTCCTCACCCAGGAATTGTTCCGCGAGGCCAATACGATCGGCTCGAAGACCAGCGACGTGGAGATCGCCAAGCAGGTGATCGAGATCAAGACGGCCATCGAGCGGATCCGCGAGATGATCCAGAACGTGGAATAATCCTAGAATAATGGATGGCGTACGTTGCGGGCGAGTCGTGGTGGTTTCGGGGCCGGCGGGGGCCGGGAAGACAACCCTCGTGGACCGTCTCTTCCAGGCCTGTCCGCTGCCGCTGGTGCGGAGCATTTCCGCCACCACGCGACCGCCGCGAGGCGAGGAGGTCGACGGCGTGGATTACCACTTCGTCGGCCCGGAACGGTTTCAGGCCCTGCGGGATCAGGACCAGTTCCTGGAATGTTGTGAGGTTTTTGGCCAGGGAAATTGGTACGGCACACTGTGGAGCGAGGTCCGTGCGGGCATCGAGGCCGGGAAGTGGGTCGTGTTGAACATCGACGTCCACGGCGCGGCGGCCGTGATGGAGCGATTCGAAAACGCGATCACGATTTTCGTGCGCCCCAGTTCGATCGAGGAGTTGCGCCGCCGCTTGGAACTCCGCGGCACCGACGCCCCCGAGGAAATCGAAAAGCGATTGCAACGGGCCGAGTACGAGCTGGACCGGGCTCACCAATATCGTTATTGTGTCGTGAACGACGATTTGGATCGGGCCGTAAGGGAAATTTGTACCATTCTCACCGAGGAAAAGGAGAAAGAGCAAAATGATTGATGAACTGCGTGAAGAAGCCATCGTGAACAAGGTGGGAGGGCGATTCAAGCTTTCGACCCTGATCCAGAAACGGCTCGTGGCGATCAACGCCGGGGCCCGCCCGCTGATCGACGCCAGCAAGGTTGCCAACAAGATGGAAATCGTCATCCAGGAGATTTTGCAGGACAAGATCTTCCTCGACGCGCAAATGAACGTGCAAGAGACGGGCGCAGCGACGGGCGGCGTGCCGGAGGTCGATTTCCGCGATTTGTAGGAAGACCGTGTATCATGAAAGGCCGCGAAGTGCTGATTGCCGTCACCGGGGGGATTGCCGCCTATAAGACGGCGGCCCTGGTGAGCCAGTTGACGCAGGCCGGGGCCGGTGTGTCGGTGGTCATGACCCGCTCGGCCACGAAGCTTGTCGCCCCGAAGACGTTCGAGGCCCTCAGCGGCCGGCCGGTCGGCACGGCGGTCTTCGGCCGCGGGGCCCATCCGCACATCGAATCGGCCCGCCAGGCGGAGGTCTTGTGCGTGGCCCCCGCCACAGCCAATATCATCGCCAAGGCGGCTATTGGATTGGCCGATGACATCGTGAGCACGGTGATCTTGGCATTCAACGGGCCAATCGTCGTTGCCCCTGCCATGAACATGCAGATGTGGTGCAAGCCGCCCGTGGTGCGGAACGTGGCCCAGCTTCGGGCCGATGGCATGGTGATCGTCGGTCCCGAGACTGGGCACCTCAGTTGCGGCGAATTCGGGGCCGGAAGGATGGCCGAGCCGGACGTGATCTTCAAGGTTATCGCGGAGGAACTTGGAAAGTTGACAGAGAAAAGAGAGCTTAGAACTTAGTTCTTAGAGCTTAGTTCTACGTTCTAAGTCCTAAGAACCAAGCTCCATGGCCCGCATTCTCATCACCTCCGGCCCGACCCGCCAGTACCTCGACCCGGTACGCTATCTGAGCAACGGTTCCAGCGGGCGGATGGGCAAGGCCCTGGCGGAAGCCGCGCTGCAAGCCGGTCACGAGTTGGTGATCGTCAGCGGGCCGGTCGAGGTCCGCTATCCGCAGGCCGCGAAGGTGCTACAGGTGGTCTCGACCGAGGAAATGCTCGATGCCTGCTTGCACCTCTTTCCCCAATGCGATGGCCTGATCGCCGCCGCCGCCCCATGTGACTACCGCCCGAAGGTCGTGGCCGCGCAGAAGATCCGCAAGACGGGTGGAATGCTGGACGTGCAGTTCGTCGAAACCCCGGACATTGTCGCTAAGCTCGGCTCGATCAGGACTTCGCAATGGATGGTTGCCTTCGCCTTGGAAAGCGAAGATCTGCGGATGCGGGCCATGCAGAAACTGGAACGCAAGAAGTGCGACCTGATCGTGGTGAACGGCCCGGCCGCCATGTGCGCGGCCGACACGAAGGTCGAAGTGATCGACGCGCGAGGCGAGGTTCTCGCTGCTGTGGCCGGCAGCAAGCTGCACGTAGCCAAGGCCCTTCTTCGGGTTATCGAAAGGCGACTGATGCGCGGCAATTGACATTCGACGGCCGCTTTCCGATACTGAACTTTCCTCCCGACCCTCCCCTTGCAAAAAGGAACCTGCATGTTGCGTCGATCCTTGGTCGGCATTCTGGCCGCAATCGCCCCGGTTGTTGTATTGGTCTGGCCATCGTCGTTCGCGTCGGCTGATGGGAATGCCAGGAAACCGGCGGAAGGGAGCAAGGCAGCCGAAAAAGATCCCTTCGACGTACCGGACGGCACAATTGAGGAGTTGCAAAAATACATCGAAGGCTTGAATAAGATCCAGCCGTCGTCGAGCCTCCGGCCAGCGGTCGCGGAACTCCGCAAGAAGCGCGCGGCGGCGCAACTGAAGGCCTGCGAGAAGATCCTGGCGGCCAAGCCGACTCCCGAGCAGGCCCAGGCGGCAATTCGCGTGAAGATCGCCGTGCTCGCACTGCTTGGCCGTCTGGGCGACGCGACTGCCCAGGCCAAGCTCGAGGCCACGGTCGATCAAGTGGAGAAGCTCGGCCTGAAGGAAATGGTTCGCAGCGTTCAGTTGGCGGCTTTGCAGAACCGCGGCGAGCAAGCGACCGCAATGAAGGATCAAGAGTACGGAAAGTTCGTCGAACGCCTGAAGGGATTCTTGATGGAAGCTCCGATCGACGGCCCCGCGGCCAATCTGGCCGTGGATGTTGCCATGGCCGCGGAACGATCGAATCGGCCCGCATTGGCAGAGAGGGCCTACCGGGAACTGGGACAAATCCTGGCCGCGAGCAAGGACGAGAAGATTGCCGGCACGGCGGCGCCGATGCTGGGCGCGGCCCGGCGATTGAACCTGATCGGCAAGCCATTCGTCCTCGAAGGTTCGACACTAGCCGGAAAACCCTTGGACTGGCGGAAGTACCGGGGCAAGGTCGTGCTCATCGATTTCTTTGCCACCTGGTGCGGTCCCTGCCGCGAAGAAGTGCCGAACATCATGAAGTGCTACAAGGCCTATCGCAAGCGGGGCTTTGACGTCCTCGGCATCAGCATCGATCGCGACCGCAAGGCGATCGAAGATTTCCTGGAAAAGGAAAAGTATCCCTGGAAGGTCCTGCTGGACCGCAACGAAGCCCGCGGTACCGACAAATCCATGGCGACGTATTATGGTATTTTCACGATCCCGCAAATGATCCTGGTCGGTAAGGAGGGGCGAGTCTTGGCCTTGGACGTTCGCGGTGCGCAGCTTGGAAAAAAATTGGAACAACTGCTCGGACCGGCGGAAGAGAGTAAGAAGGAATAAATTCCATTCTGCGTAGAAAGCCATCTTGGCATGTTTTTTTGAAGTAGACTATTGGGAGTGGTAGTGCGTTCTTGGAAACCAACCTAAAAATTCCACTGGTCGTAACGGCCGGATTACGGTGCCAGAGAGAAGCAGTGGCCTGACATAACTCGTTTTGTTGATGCGAGTTAGATAAACAACGAGAGAAGAGGAATGGAATGGGCGAAATGGGGGGTCTCCGAAAAATTGGTTGACTCCCTATTGCTTTTCCCGAGACCAGAGGCTTCAATCAATTAGATCGGGAATTTCGGAGATCGAGGGAACGATCCATGCCGTGTAATTTTCCCTCCTTTCCTTTAGAAAAAGTTTTGCCAATGTTCCCACCCTGATCTAGACCGCAAGAGCCGGTTAGGCATTCGCCCATTGCGGTCGCCTGCCCAACGAAGGTCCTCGACATTCCAAGTGGCGGAATCAAGTGTCGAACGGGTCCATCGGTGCGTCTTGTGACGTGGCCGTTGGCTTCGGCATCCAATTCGAGCGAGGCCTGGCGCCGGCAACGAGCGAAGATCGAAGTTGGAGGGGTACTCTGGATTTTTGAGAATGCCGATGAAACTTTTGCGCCAGCCCCGGCGTAACACAAGGAATCTACCGAAGGCCGTGACGTTTCCTGAGCGGCAACGCCTTACTTTCCCTGCCGTGAGAATGAACCATGGAATTTCGTAAAGTGCTGGCCTTGCGTGGTCCGAACATTTGGACCAACGCACCCGTGATTGAAGCCTGGGTGGAGTTGAACGATCTCGACCGCCCCTCCACCGACTTCCCCGGGTTCAGCGATCGCCTGACAAGCTGGCTGCCCAGCATGATCGAGCACCGCTGCAGCATCGGTACACGCGGCGGTTTTTTTCAAAGGTTGCGGGACGGGACCTACCCGGGGCATATTCTCGAGCACGTCACGCTGGAACTGCAGTCGCTGGCCGGCCGGGAAGTCGGTTTCGGACGTGCCCGTGAAACCTCGGAGCCGGGCGTCTATCGCGTGGTCGTCAAGTACGACGATGAACAACTGGCGCTGACATGCCTGCACGCGGCGCGGGAACTCATCTTGACGGCGATCCACGATCGGCCCTATGACGTCAAGGGCGAGATCGAGCGCCTCCGCGACTTCGCCCATGAGACCTGCCTTGGACCCAGCACCCGTGCGATTGTTGACGCGGCGAAGGCCCGCGGCATTCCCATGCGGCGGTTGAACTCGCAAAGCATGGTGCAATTCGGCTACGGCGCGAAGCTCCGTCGCGTCCAGGCCGCGGAGACTGATCGCACCGGCGCCATTGCCGAAACGATCGCCCAGGATAAAGAGTTGACGCGGACGCTCTTGAAGGCCGTCGGCGTGCCGGTGCCCGAGGGCCGTCCGGCGAGCGATGCCGACGACGCCTGGGCGGCTGCCTGCGATATCGGTGTGCCGGTGGTCGTCAAGCCGCGTGACGGCAACCAAGGCCGGGGCGTGGCAACCAACCTCACCACCCGCGAGCAGATCGTGGCCGCCTTTCAGGCCGCCTTGGCCGAGAGCAAGCAAGTGATCGTGGAGAAGTTCGCGCCGGGACACGATTATCGCGCTTCTGGTCGTGGGCGGAAAGGTCGTGGCCGCAGCCCGCCGCGAACCGGCCAAGGTCTTGGGCGACGGCCTGCGGACGGTCCGCGAACTGGTCGATCTGGTGAATCTCGACCCGCGCCGCGGCGAGCATCACGCCACCGTCTTGAGCAAGATCAAACTGGACACCGTGGCCCTCGGGGTTCTGGCCGATCAAGGCTACACGCCCGATTCCGTTCCCCCTGCGGGCACCGTGGTCCTCATTCGCCGCAACGGCAACCTCAGCACCGGCGGCACGGCCATCGACGTTACCGAGCGGGTCCATCCCCAAGTGGCGGCCCGTGCCGTGGAAGCGGCCCAGGTGATCGGCCTGGACATTGCCGGCGTGGACATCGTTTCGACCGATATCAGCGCGCCGCTGGAGGAACAGAGCGGCGTGATCGTGGAAGTCAACGCGGCCCCGGGGCTGCGGATGCATTTGCAGCCCTCGGTGGGCATTTCCCGCCCCGTCGGGCAAGCGATCGTTTCCACGCTCTTCCCCGACGGCGACGACGGGCGGATCCCCATCGCCGCGGTGACGGGCACCAACGGCAAGACGACTACAACGCGGTTCATCGCGCACATCCTCCGCGGCAAAGGCCTCCGCGTGGGCATGACGTGCACCGACGGCATCTACGTCGATGGCCGCCGTATTGATTCGGGCGACTGCGCCGGGCCGCGGAGCGCCCGCGCGGTGCTCATGAACCCGTCCGTCGAGGCCGCTGTCTTCGAGACGGCTCGGGGCGGAATCCTCCGCGAAGGTTTGGCCTTCGATTGCTGCGACGTGGCGGTGGTGACCAATATCGGCGAGGGCGATCACCTCGGCCTGAATGAAGTCCACACGGTCGAGACCCTGGCCAAGGTCAAACGCTGCATCGTCGACGTCGTTCCACCTCACGGCACTTCGGTCTTGAATGCCAACGATCCGCAGTGCGTGGCCATGGCGCCCTATTCGGCCGGCAAGATCCGCTATTTTGCCCTGGACGGCAATCATCCGGTGATCGTGCGGCATCGCAACGTGGGCGGCCAGGCGATCTTCGTTCGCGAGAACACGATCATCGTGGCCGAAGGTCCGTGGGAAGAGGCCTTTATGCCGTTGAATAGCGTGCCCTTGACCCGCGGCGGAAAGGTCTCCTTCCACGTGGAAAACACGCTGGCCGCGATCGCCGCCGCCCTGGCCCTGAAGGTGCCGGCCGACGTGATTCGCGCCCGGGCCGAATCGTTCGCGGCCGACATGGACAAGGTCCCGGCCCGCTTCAACGTCCTGGACATTCAAGGGGCGACCGTGATTGTCGACTATGGCCACAACGCCGATGCCTTGGCCGCCTTGATTCCCGTCATGGACAAGTTTCCGCACCAGCAGCGGACCTGTGTCTACAGTACGGCCGGCGATCGCCGCGATTGCGACCTGACCCGGCAGGGCGAACTGCTGGGCAATGCCTTCGATCACGTGATCCTGTACGAGGATCACTATCTCCGCGGCCGCGCGGAAGGTGAGATCATTCGCCTCTGCCGCAGCGGCGTGGAGAAGGGCTCGCGCGTGCGGCGGATCGACGAAGTTCACGGCGCCGATGCGGCCGTGGAGTTCGCCCTCCGCGGCGCCAAGCCCGGCGACCTGCTCCTCGTCCAGGCCGACACCGTCGACGAGACCGTCAGTTTCATCCGTCACTACATCGAAGCCATCGCGCCCGAGCCGGTCTTGGAAGAGACGATCGACGTCCCCGCCGTGCCGCCGGTCGACGGCGCCCCCAAGTCGCCCGTAGTGGCTCAGGCCGTTTCCACACTCGGCAAGGTCTGAATGGACCAACGCCATGAATCTCGCTCTTGTCTTGGTTTCCTGTACCCTCGCCGCCGCAGAGGAACCGGCGGTGCTGGATGCGTTTCATTACCACGATGCCAAGGCCGCGACCGCCCAGTGGACCCCGCAGGGTATCGCAGAGGTGGCTGTTGTTGGGCGGAAAGAGGGCAGGGGAGTTGAACTGGCCTTGCCGTTCGCCGCCAAGCCGAGTCTGGAGCGGGTGACGATCGACCGCAAGCTGCGCCTCGATCTGACGGGGCGAAAGGAATTCACGCTCGACGTTGAGCCCGGCGATATGGCGGCCGTGGGTGACATCACCCTCTATTTCAAGAGCGGTAACGGCTGGTACGGTTGCAGCGCCTGGCTGCGGCGGGCTGGCCCGCAAACGTTGCGTTTTGCGAAAAGTTCGTTTCGCATCGAGGAGCATCCCGCCGGGTGGGAACATGTGGACGGCATTCGCATCGCGGTGTGGCGAGGAATGGGCGAAAACAGCTCGCTTCGGCTTGGCCGCCTTGCCGCCTGGGCGGGCCGGGCGAAGCTTGCCGAGTCGGCCGTGGCGGTTAAGGTCATCGATCCGGCACATGAGATCCGGGCCTTCTGGAACCATTCCGGCAGCGGGGCCTATCCGGGCGATTGGGAGCGGACGGCCAAGGTCCTGGAGGCGGGCGGGTTCAACATGATTCTGCCCAACCAGCTTTGGGCGGGCAACGCCGAATATCCCAGCAAGCTTCTGCCGCAGAGCGAGACCTTCCGCAAGTACGGCGACCAGGTGGCGCAGTGCTTGGCCGCCGCCCATCGACACGGCTTGCAGGTCCACGTCTGGAAGGTCAACTTCAACCTGGGCAACGCCCCGCGGGAATTTGTGCAAAGGCTCCGCCGTGAAGGTCGGACCCAGGTCTCCGCCGGCGGCAAGGCAACCGACTGGCTCTGCCCGTCACACCCGGAGAATTTCACGCTCGAGGTGGACACGATGCTGGAAGTGGCGCGGATCTATCCGGTGGATGGCCTGCACTTCGACTACATTCGTTATCCGGACGGAGACCACTGCTATTGTGACGGCTGCCGGAAACGGTTCGAGGCCGATAGCGGCAAGCTGGTGACCCATTGGCCGGCGGACTGTTATCGCGGGCCGCGGCGGGACGAGTATCGCACCTGGCGTTGCCGGCAGATCACCCGCGTGGTCGAGGCCGTGTCGCGGGAGGCGAAGCGGGTACGGCCCGGGATCAAGATTTCCGCCGCCGTGTTCGGGGCCTATCCCAGTTGCCGGCAGTCGGTCGGGCAGGATTGGGTGGCCTGGGCGAAGGCCGGCTACGTCGATTTCCTTTGTCCGATGGACTATAGCGCCAGCGACGACACCCTGGCCGATCTGGTGGCCAGCCAGGTGAGTCTTGTCGGTGGCCGGGTGCCAATCTATGCCGGCATCGGGGCCTCGTGTGTTACACCGCCGATGACCGCCCAGCAGGTGCTGGGACAGATCGCGAAGGCCCGCTCCTTGGGGGCGTCGGGGTTTTCGATTTTCAATCTCGATGGGAAGACGATCGAGACGCTGGTGCCGGAGGTAGGGAAGCGGCTGAAACCGGTTCCTACACAAAATTGATCTTCAGCCCGTGCTTCTCCTTGATCTGCAACAAGGCCTCGGCGTTGCCGCGGGCGTCGTCCAGCGGATTGTGCGTGTGGCGGGTTCTGCGCAGATACTTGAACGTGGCAAACATGTCCTTGACCAGGCCCTTGTACAGCGAACCGAGATTGTGCGAACTGTGACCGAAAGGATTCTCCCCAAGGAAATGATGGAAGTACCAATTGATGAACTGCCAGTCAAAACCGTTGTTGTCGGAGATGAACATCGGCCGATGGACCTCGTTGACCTCGACGATCCAATCGGCGAACTGCTGCATCACGGTCTTGGGATCGTCGAACGCCAGCGTCTCGTTGCGGCTGAAGCCGCTGACCTGCAGGGCCTCCGGCAGCCAGCGGTCGGAGATCGGCTTGAGCTTGCCGTAAAACGTCTTGCTCAAGGACGGCTCGACGACGATGGCCCCGAAGCAAACCATCGAGTAATCGCCGGGGATCGGACCGTCGGCTTCAATATCGACCATGATGTAAGTCATACGGCTACTCGAACAAAGTCTTGCCCGAGATGATGCGAACGTTCTCGGGCCGGATGTGCAGGGGAAACTTCATAATCTCTTGGTCTTCCTTCAAGACCTCGGCGGGCCGCGGCGTGGGATACGTGATCGGGCTGGGGGCGTCGGAAATCAGGGCCTCGCGCAGGCGCGTGGGCGTCCTTCGTGACGATCACGATTTGCAGGTCCTTGTATTGCAAGTGCTTGCGGACGGCCTCGTTCACCCGCTCGCGGGTCATCCCCTGCATCGCGTTGCGGTAAAGGTCCAGATGGCTGCCCTTGATATTGTAGAACTTATCGTCCATCGCATAGCCCAGACGACTCATGGTCGTGGGCGCGAAGTGGAAAACGTACTTACTCAAAGCGGCCCGCTTTTCCAGGACCTGCTCTTCCGTCAGACCGTCGTCCACCAGACGCTTCAACTCGCGCAGGGCCGCCCGCAGAGCAAAGTGTGCCCAGGCGTCCGGCATCGGGCGGATCCACATCTCGAAAATCTGCTGCCGCCGCGGATCCCCGGGCGCGGGAAACTCCAACATTCCGCCGTTGGCAAAGTGCTCGATATAGGAATAGTCGCCGTAATTCAGCCCGCGGACCTCGCGGATGACCTGGTACAAATGGCTGGCCGAATTGCGATGCTCGCCAAACCAGGAATTGGCCGGGGCCAGCGGATACCAATCGGCCTGGCCGCGGAGCACGTCCAGGCGTTCGCCGATGCTGATCGCCGTGGCCGGTGAGTCCTTTTCCACGATCGTCACGTGCAAACCCTCGATAGGCTTGGCGTTTACCGCTGCATACTCAAAGTCTTTGATCGGCGGCAACTTCTCCAGTCCCTCCCTCAGCGAATTGAGGGTCTGGGCGTCGTAAGCACCGCCCAAGCCGATCACGTAGTTGTGATCGGAATAATAGTGACGGTAGAAGGCCCGCACGTCGTCGATGGTAATGCTCTTGAGGCCTTTCACGCGCCCGGCGGGGATGTGCCCGTATGGCGTGCCAGCGAACATTGTCTCAAAGAGCACGGCCTTGCCCAAATCCTCGTCACCGGAGTAGCGGAGCGTGTTTTCCAGGTAGCTGATCATATCGCTGCGGATCCGCTCCAGGTCTTCGCTGCGGAAGGCCGGTTCGGTGATGGCCTGCAAGAGCAAGGGCTGAAATGCGGCCACGTTGTCTTTGTGAATCCGGCCGGAAATCGTCGCCGTTTCCACGGAACACGACGCCTCATAGCCGCCGGCCATAGGAAAGAGCAGATCCAAAATCTCTTCATAGCGGTGTTGCTTTGTCGCGCCCTCCGCGATCATGCGGGCGGTCAAGGTCGCCAAACCGTCCTTGCCCGGCGGATCGAATGCTGAGCCGGCGAAGAACATGATGCGATAGGAGACGGTCGGATCGTCGGCCACCGGCAGCAGCACGACATGGCGCAGGACCGGCATGGGCCGTGACGGATAACAGTCCGAGGAGGAAAATGGAAATAAGATTGGGGGTTTTCACTTGCTGTTTCCTTTCAAAACGATGACCGTCCGTCGTTGCGTGGTAAAATACTTGCGGGCGGCGCGTTGGATATCGTCCGGCGTCACTTGCTCGGAAGCCTTGAACAAGCGATCGACCGCATCCAGCGAGCCGGTCGCCGCAATGAACGGCACCACCGCTTCGGCCGTGTCGCAAGGGCGAATCGAGCTGCATCAGAAAGCCGTACTTCTCATGCTGCTTCACCTTGGCAAGTTGCTGGGCGTCCACCGGCTTTGTCTGGAACCGCTCGATTGTCGCTTCCAGCAGTTTCTGTACCGCCGGCAGGTCTTCCGGTTGCTTGACGATGGCCGTGATTTCGAACAGCGACGGATCGCGGTTCATCGGCACGCTGGCGAAAATCGTCTCCGCCTTCTGCTGATCCAAGACGAGCTTCTTGTAGGCATCGCTGGTCGAGCCGAACGCCAGCTCGGCCAAGAGCCGGGCGGCCACATAGTCGCGATTGTCGGGGTCGAACGCGTCGCCGTGATACGCCAGGTCGAGGATCGGCAGGGTCTGCCCGGGGTAGGTGACCTCCGCCTTTCGTTCGCCGGCTTGTGCTGGCTCCGGCTTGATGTCGGCCGCCTTATAGCCCAGCTTCCAAGGACCGTAGTATTCTTGAATCAGTTTCAATGCGGCCGCCGGATCGAAGTCGCCCACGGCCAGCAGCACGACATTCTCCGGCCGGTAGAACCGCTGAAAGAAGGTCTGGCTGTATTCATAGCCCTGCGGCATGTTCTTCACGTCGGCCTCGAAGCCCATCGTGGTGTGCTTGTACGTATGCCGGTCGAAGGCCGTGTCGCGGAGCTTCTCTTCGAGCATGAACGCCGGTTCCGTTCTGGTCCTTGCGATACTCGCCGTAGACCGCCCCGGCCTCGGTTTGGAACTCGGGCCGCTCATAGTGCAGATTCTGGAAACGGTCGGCCTCCAGCTCGATCACCTTGGCAAGGTCTTCCTTGGCGAAGGTCAGGTGAAATGCCGTCAGGTCTTCCGAAGTGAAAGCATTGGAATCCGCCCCGAGACCGTTGATGATACGGTCGTAAACCGGTCCCGGGTATTTCTTCGTGCCCCGGAACATCATGTGTTCGAAGAAGTGGGCGTATCCCGACCGGCCGGGCTCGATCTCATCGCGGCTGCCGGTCCGCACGACCGACCAGTAACTGACCAGGCCGCTGCCGGACATGGGGATGAAGATCATCCGCAGCCCGTTGGGCAACGAGTGGGTCTCGAAGTGGTAGGGAAAGACGTTGTCGGCCGACGCGCTGGCCGCGAGAAGCCCGAAAGCAAGGCCTGTGAGCAGGCGAAACATGGCTAGTACCTTGGGAAACGCATTAAAGACATGCTAGGATGCTACGGGCCGAATCGCGAAATGTCAACCAAGTAGGGTGGGCTTTAGCCCGCCTAGTCATGCAAGCGGGCTAAAGCCCACCCTACGGTTCGTGCCCAGAGCCAGACGAGGCAAGAAAATTTCGGTGGCAGGCAACGGCCGGGGCAATTATAATGAATTCCAGTGGTGCTGAATGGGCTTATTTGGCGTACAGGCGTCCTTGCTTCCGGGGAGAGGAATTGTGACCGATCCGAAAGGTGAAAAGCTGGGTTCCGATCATCCGCACGGGGACGATCTCACGCAGGACCTGCGTCAGGACCAGGAGGGCTTGCCTGCGGCCGGCGAGGAACATCCTTTGGACGCCCCGGCCATGAATGCCTCAACGGATGAGTTCCATTTTTCCGGCCCTGCCGAGGACCTGGACTTTACGGAACCTTCCGATTTCGCATTTCCCACGGGCGAACCAGCGGAAGGGGGGGACGCAGCCGAACCATCGAGCGAGTTCCCCGCGGCCGAGCCCGCGGAGGCTGAGGGAACCATGTCCGAGGAATCGCCTCTACCGGAAGCCGTTGCGGCGGAGACCGATCTGGCGGGCGATGGGGTTGCCGACCTCGAGATAGCCGAGGAACCGTCTGATGGCAAAGAAAAGCCCAAGTTCCAGTTGCCCGGCTGGGTTCGAATCGCTGAATGGGTCACGGTCGGGGTGCTTGCCGTGGGGGCCCTGCTGGCCATCGTTATATGCATTGTCTGGGTCGAGAACCCGTGGCGTGTCAGGCTGGTCTTGAACATCGCCTGCCCGTTGATGTTGGCACTAATCCCGTATGCCTTATGGCGTTCCGTGTCTCGTTGGGTGACTCCGGCGGCTAGTGCCGTTTACACGGTGATGCTGGCGTTGAGCGCTTCGGCGTTGATTGCGGGCACTTGGCTATTAGGGCTGGAACTTTCGCGCGATGTCGAGCACCACGGCTACGATTGGCAGTTCACCAAGGCTCGGGTAGCCGCCGGCAAGCCGCGACCCGTTATCATCGCGCCTCCGGCGCAGCCCGCCGCGGCCAAGGAGGCGGAGCCCGCGGCAAAGTAGCAGGCACTCTCCGAGTGCCGTCCGCCCATTGGACGCGGCGTACTCGAACGGTAACGAATCGGGTGCGAGCTACGATCAGGGGAAGTCTCGGGCATGGGGCGGACGGCACAGGGACTGTGCCTGCTACCCCCGTCTACTACCCCACCACGACCGCCGCCGCCTGCCCAAAAGGCATCCAGCTCAAACAGAGGGTATTGGGGCGTGAAATCACCAACGGCTGATCGCGGATAACTCGCACCGGGCAGGCCGGATCCGGGCACTCGTAGTTCCGCACGGCCGGCACGCAGCCGTTCTCCATGGCGAGGATCGAACCAGCCATGGCCATTACCGCTCCCGCTGCACCGGGATTGCCAAAATGGCCTTTCAGGGCCGTGACGGGCGTGTCCGGCAGCAAATCATGGAGAACCGCGGCCTCCAGGGCGTCGTCGCGGACCGTGCTCAGCCCGTGGGCGTTGACATGTCCCAAGTCATCGGGCTTCACGGCGGCATGCTCCAGGGCGATGGTGATTGCCCGCCGCAAGCCGCTGCCCGATAGCCGCCCGTGGGAATCGACCGCCTCGAAGCCCGAACCCCAACCTTTGACCCGCGCAAGGATTTTCGCCCCCCGCGACTGGGCGTGCTTGCGGCTTTCCAGGACGACCGCCGCCGCGCCTTCGCTCCACACATATCCGTCGCGGCGGGCGTCGAACGGTCGCACCACGGCTGCCGGGTCCTCGTATCTGGGGGAGACATTTCCCATGGCGATTCGCCGTACGAAGTCCAGGGGATGCATCTGGGAACTCGCCCCGCCGGCAAGCATTATGTCGGCCATTCCCCGCTGAATGACGCTTGCCGCCTCGATCACCGCCAGAAGACTGGAGATTTCGCCCTGGTGAATGGTGTTGTTCGGTCCCCGGGCGTCCTGGGTAATGGAAACGTGCGACGCTACCATATTCGGCAGGACCCGCAAGAACCCCAGCGGAAAACTGGCGGCCATGCCCTTATTGCCCCAGAGTTGAAACTCGAACCGGCCGTCCGCAAGGCAGGCGCTGTAGGTCGTTTCGCTTTCCTGGATCGGCGAGCAGATCGGGTCGGCCCCGAGAACGACACCGAACCGCCCCGGATCGATTTTCCCGGCGCCGATTCCGGCATCGCGGCAGGCCAACGCGCCGGCGGCAATGCCCAACTGCGCGTCGCGAGACATCACCTTCAGGCTCTTTCGATTGGCGACGAACGTCTTCGCCTCGAAGTCGCGGATTTCCCCGACAAGCTGCGGCGGCAGGCCGGCCGTGCTGGTTTGGCTGGCGGGGCCAATGCCGCAACGGCCTGCCAACAGGGCATCCCAGAAGGCCTGCCTGCCGATGCCGATGGGGCTGACAAGGCCCACGCCCGTGATTACGATTTCCGCTGCTTGCATCCCGTTCCGATCTTGCTCGCGATAGAAAACGCTACATTCTAATCGGTACCATGCCAACAGGGGAACGGGGGATTCTCCGGCCGTGCGTCAAAATCGTGGTCCCTGGTCGGAAAAACCGCAGGGACGCCCCTGTGAGCTATTATCGACCCCCTTATTCTGGTGATATGCGCGTTTATTTTCTTCCTGTATGGCGTGTTACCCAGTTCCAGTCGCTTTCTGATAATTTGGATCGCTCCACGCTGATGGTGCTGCCATCCTCTTTTTGGAGACGGATCGTCTCGCCTGTCACGTCGAAGGAACTGCGCGTTCTCAGCGTACGCGCCATCCCGCTCTTCCAGGTTCTCCAAAGGTCGTCCTCCTCCCCTTCCGATCGGCCATCGTCCAGCCAACTGCGGCTGACGGGAGCCAATATCTTATCGTACACCCATTGTCCGCCAATCAGAAAATAAAGGCCAATGAGCAATTCAGCGCAGCAATAAATCAAATCCCTCACCAAAGAACTGATCACTATGCTTTGGTCCCAAAACATGTCGCCGATGTCATGCCCTTGCATTGAAAAAACCCGGTAGGTGATTCTTTGGATGCCGCCGAGGATGCCAAAGACCGTGAGGCAAAGCCCCAGGAACCGCAGCAACACGGTGGCAAGGCCCTCCCGGGTCAACGCCCGCTCCGGCGGCCTAGCGGGCGTCATCTCGTCTTCAGCGGTGTCATCTGGATCGAGCAATTCGGCTTCGGAATCGGCCGAGGATGGATCCTCGGACTCCTCCTGGAGTTCCTCGGAAACAGCCTCGTCGCGTTGAGTGCCGCAACGCCAGCAGGCGTCGAAATTGTCCTGTATTGCCTCGCCGCAGGATGAACAATGCCACATCGTAATCCACTCCAGTTTGTGTGATGGGTTTTATTCTACTCAAAATTCTTCGCCGCACCCCATTGCCCGCTGCCGCGAGAAACGAGAATAGCCACGAGCCGGCCGTCGGCATCGACGGCGGTAATCTCCTTGGTCTCCTCGGCAGCGGCGAACGTAATGAACAACCCTTGGCGTACCCGCGAGACCTCAGCCGGTGTAAGCTCGCGGACGGGCAGTCCCGCCAATGCCTTGCGAAGGGGATCCAAACGGGCCTGCCAGTCAGCGGCGGTCAGCGTGCGGGGATCGACAGCCGTCTCGAGCGTCCAAGGGCCGATGGCCGTCCGCACCAGGGCCGACATCACGGCCGCCGTGCCGAGCGATTCCGCCAGGTTGCGGCCCAAGGAGCGAACGTAGGTCCCGCCGCCGCAGTCGATCTCCAACACCAATTCGGGATATTCATAGCGCGCAACCTTCAGCGAATAGACCTCGATCTCCCGCGGCTTCAATTCCACCGCCTCGCCGCGCCGGGCCAGGTCGTAGGCCCGGCGGCCGGCGACCTTCAGCGCGGAAAAGGCCGGCGGCCGTTGCCGGAGAAGGCCGACGAAATTCTTCGCGGCGGCCTCGACTTGATCGGTCGGGGGAATGGGCGGATCCGGCAGCATGGTCACCGGGCCGGCGATATCTTCGCTGGCGCTCGATCGTCCCAGCAGGAACGTACCGACGTACCGCTTCCGCATCCGCTGTACGTACTCGATCAGCCGCGTTGCCGACCCGACGCAGATCACCAGCACGCCGGTAGCCAGCGGGTCGAGCGTGCCGGCATGGCCTACCTTGGCCGGGCGGGCCAGCCGTTGCACCACATCGACCGCATCGCGGGACGTGATCCCGGCCGGCTTATCAAGATTCAGGAGACCAGAGGGAAGCAAAGGATGAAGGGGGAAGGCGGAAGGATGAAAAACGTTCCGACGCTGGCACAAATTGTAACACTTGGATACCATAGAAGGAAGTGCTTAGTGCTAAGCGACTAAGTTCTAAGTTCTAAGTTCTAAGACCTCGTTGCTATGCTTCCCTCCCGTCTCGGCCCATACCGAATCGTTCGCAGAGTCGGCCGTGGCGGTATGGGCACGGTCTACATGGGGATCGATGACTCGTCGGGCCAGACGGCTGCGGTCAAATTGCTGGCCGCCGAGATGGCCCAACAGCCCGACTTCCGCGACCGTTTCAAGGCCGAGATCGAGACGCTGCGAAAGCTGAATCATCCCAACATCGTACAGATTTTCGGTTTTGGCGAAGATCAGGAGCAGATCTTCTATGCCATGGAATTCGTGGCCGGAAGCAGCCTGGAAGAACAGCTTGGCCGGGGTCGCGTCTTTCCCTGGCGCGAGGTGGCCCAATTCGGCATCGCCGTTGCTCGGGCGTTGCGGCACGCCCACGACCGCGGCGTGATCCATCGCGACATCAAGCCGGGCAACTTGCTGTTGACCGAGGAAGGGATGCTGAAGCTTTCCGACTTCGGCATCGCGCACTTGTTCGGCAACGCGCGTCTCACGGGGGTGGGCAGCGTGCTGGGAACGGCGGAATTCATGGCCCCCGAGCAAGCCGAGGGTCGGGCGGTCGATCCCCGCAGCGATCTCTATAGCCTTGGCGGCGTGCTGTACGTGCTTTTGGCCCGCCGCCCGTTGTACATCGCCCGATCGTTTGCGGAGATGCTCGACAAGCAGCGGTTCGAAACGCCGGCGCCGTTGCGGGAGTTCGCCGCCGACATCCCCGCCGAGCTGGAGCAGATTGTTCATCGTCTTTTGGAGAAGGATCCGCAGCGCCGTTTCGGCACGGCGATGGTGCTCGAGCGACGCTTGGAGACGTTGCTGGACGAGTTCACCGTGTCGCCGCCCACGAATATCCAGCAAGTCACCGTAGAGCCTCCGCCGCTTGGCAGTCGGGCGGGAGTCGATCCGCCGCAGGTTGATCCGTTTGCCCAGACCGTTGCAGTGACGCACCCCGCGGAACATCTCCTCGTGCCCGACGGCGGTATCGCCGTGGCGGGAAATGAACTGCCGGCATCAGCGGAACCCCCGTCGGAATCGCCGCCACGGACAGCGGGCCGGTTCGTTCCGGTCCGGCCCGGGGAGCTCGACCGAGCGTCGCCCGCACGGCCTGCGGGGCCCTGGAACTCTCCACAGACCTGGGCCCTGGTGCTCGCGCTTCTCGCCCTGTCGCTGCTGGCGTGGTACCTGCTCCAACCGTCGTCGGCCGACGGGCTCTATCGTCGCATCCAGCGGCAAACCGAGGGCGAGTCGGCCGAGTCGTTGCTGCATGCCGAGGGCGACATACGTCAATTCCTGGCCCGTTTTCCCCACGATCCCCGCAGTGAAAGCCTGAAGGACTATGCGGAACAAATCGAACGTCTCGCATTTGGAAGGACGGTTGGAACTTCAGGCCAAAGGGCTCGGCGCGCCAACGTCGCTATCGCCCGTCGAGCGAGACTACCTCGACGCCCTGACTACCGCCCGGGTCGATCCCGAGGCGGGTCTCGTGAAGTTTCAGGCGATGATCGATCTTTTCGACTCGCCCGACGACGTTTCCGGAGCGAATGGGCGCTGCATCCAGTTGGTCAAGCGGCGGCTCGACGAGTTCCGCCGGCAGTACAAGGCGCAAAGTCAAGCCCAACGGACCCTGGTCGAGGAGCGCATGAAACGGGCCGACGAAATGCGAAAGACCGATCCCCAGCACGCCCAGGCGATGTACCGCGCCGTCGTGACGCTTTATCAAAACAAGGCCTGGGCGAAGGACCTCGTGCGGCGCGCCCAGGCGGGGTTAAAGTAAGGACCGACAAACAAGTAATTGTCGGGTTTTCCAACGTACACAGACAGATAGGATAAACCACGAAATACACGAAACATACGAAAGAGGACAACGGGAACGGAATAAAGAACTATAGACCTCGAAGCTCTTGACCGCTAATCCGGTAGCGACCGTCTTAATAAACGATCTCCATCTCCTTCCCTTTTCGTGTGTTTCGTGTATTTCGTGGTTTCCGTACTTCCGACAGTTATTGGCATGGTGTTGTGTCCAATCCCGCTGCCCGCTAAAATAACGCCATCAACTGATTCATCCTTCATCCTTCATCCTTTCCCGCCATGTTCCCCACCACGCGACTCCGCCGTCTCCGCTACAACCCGGCCGTGCGACAACTCGTCCGGCATACGCGTCTTTCACCGGCAAACCTGGTGATGCCGCTGTTCGTGCGGCCGGGCAGCGGCGTGCGGCAGGAGATTGCCTCGATGCCCGGCAATTTTCAGTTCTCGCCCGAACTGCTCGTCGAGGAAATCCGTACCCTGCGGGACCTGGGACTGGGCGGAGTGATTCTCTTTGGAATCCCCGCGGCGAAGGATGCCGTGGGCAGCGACTCGACCAGCCCGGAGGGCATCATCGCCCAGGCCGTGCGTCTGGCCAAGCAGGCGGCGCCGGAGATGCTGGTGATCACGGATGTCTGCCTTTGCGAATACACCGACCACGGCCACTGCGGGCCGTTGCGTGAATTGGCCGGCCGCATGGAGGTCGAGAACGACGCCACGCTGGAGATTCTCGCCCGGCAGGCCGTGGTCCACGCCGAGGCCGGGGCCGACCTGGTGGCGCCCAGCGGCATGATGGACGGCATGGTCGGGGCGATCCGGCGGGGACTGGACGGGGCCGGATTCACGCATATCCCCGTCATGAGTTACGCGGCCAAGTATGCCAGCGCGTTTTATGGTCCCTTTCGCGACGCGGCCGAAAGCGCCCCCAAGATGGGCGACCGCCGCAGCTACCAGATGGACGCGGCCTCGTCGCCCGGCCAGGCCCTTCGTGAGATCGAGCTGGACCTGGCCGAAGGGGCCGACATGATTATGGTCAAACCGGCCCTGGCCTATCTCGACATCATCCGTATGGCGGCCGACCATTTTCCTGGCGTGCCACTGGCGGCCTACAACGTTTCCGGCGAGTTCAGCATGGTCAAGGCCGCCGCCGCCAGGGGCTGGATCGATGAGCGGGCGATCGTCTTGGAAACGCTGACCGCGATTCATCGCGCGGGAGCGGGCATCATCCTCACGTACTGGGCCAAGGATGTGGCGAATTGGTTGGGGTAAGGGTGCCCCAAAGGGGCGTCGGTTCATCCAGCGAAGGCGCAGCCCTGGTAAACGATAGCCTCCCCACGGACCTTTCGGCCCAACGGGCCAGCAATTTCAGGTGAATGGTTGGCCCCTTGGGCCGTCGAGGGTTTTTGCCGGGAATCTTGTTTCCCAGGGCTGCGCCCTTCGCTGGGTGAACGACTGGGCCTTCGGCCCGATAATTTGCCTACGCCACCGCCACCCGGCGCCGCCAGAAGTGCATAACCAACAAGGCGATGCCGGTCAACAAGGCGAGCAGCCCGAGGATCGGCAGCACGCTGCCGCAGAGCGCGGCCAGGCCAACGATCGCCAGCAAGGCGGCGCCGAGGGGACGACGGAACCAATTCAGCACGCCGCGGCGGATGAGCCAGAAGGCGGCCCAAATCAGCAGGCTTGCCGCCACGATGCCGGCCAAAAACTCCAGCTTGGCGAGCGTGCGGTTGCTGACGCTCCGCGCGGTGAGCTCGGCCTCGCCCCGCGGCGTCGTGAAGCGGTGGATCTCGTAGAGATTCGTGTCCGTGGGCAATTCGAAGTCGAGGCTCGCCAGACCGGCCGGCGCGGCGGGCGCGGCGCCTTCCAGCATGTCGACGATATTCTCGTGGACTTCCTGCCTAGAATCAGCGATCACCGAAAGCTCCGACTTCTCTCCCGGCAACATCGTTATTGCAGGGGGCTGGACGGCCAGCGGGGAAGTGGGGCGCGCGCTGACGGAAGGCGTCGAAGGGGTTGCGCCGACAGCGTTGTGCATGGCGTCGTGCAAGCTCCCTGCGAGACCCATGCGGGGCTGACTGACCTGATCGCCCGATTTAGACTGAAGCTGAGACTTGTTGTTCACCGAAAGCTTCTGTTGGTACTCTGCCAATTCTCGCTGCTGATCCAACTGTCTTACAGCCCCGCGGCCGCCATACGGCTGCTGAGTGCGCGTGAATCCCTGCGGAAGCTGCACGGCGATACCCGGCACCGAAGGGTTTGCCTGCTGGGCAAGTGCGTAGCTCTGGAAAGGCGACGCCGAATTGGGCATCGCCGATTGTGCCTGAATTCCCGCCCAGTTCGTTCCGCCCATCGCCTTATAGTTCGTAGTAGCGGGATTCGCGTTGTAGATATTCCCCTGGCCGCCGAACGACTGTTCGTTGTTGAGAATGATCCGCCCGTTGGCCAAGCTCGGATTGGCGGATTGCAGCATTCCACCGTTGATGGTGAGGGTGTTACCGCTGTACGTGTTGCTTCCGGAAAGCGTGAGCGCGCCGGCGCCGGTCTTGGTTAGGCCGCCGGCGCCGCTGATCGCACCGCTGAATGTGCTTCCGGCGCCGTTCAAGCCGGGCTGCCCGCCCGGCATGGAATACTGCACGCCGCCTTGTGGGTAGGTTGCACCTGGCGACGTTCCGTACGCATCCGCGAGTCCATTGGTCGAAGCGGGCGGCTGGGCCACCAGGGCCCCATTGCCCAAGTTGTTCCGCGTGATCCAATTGCCGTTGAAGTCCGCGGCGTTCTGGAAAGCCAATGCGCCGCCGCCGACGGTCGTTCCGCCGTTGTAGGTATTACTGCCGGTGAGATTGAGCTCGCCGCCGTTGACGTTAACCTGCTTCCGGTACAGGTCGTTGAGCTTCTCGCGGTTGTCGTCCGCGGTTTCGCCCTCTTGCTGCTTGCCGCCGGCCGACTTCAAGACCTCCTTGGCCTGTTCGGTCGTGAGAGAGTTTGTGCTGATCTGGCTCTGCAATGCCTTATCAGCGCCCCGGCCGGCCGCTTGCTGACCGCGCTGCGTATACTCGAAATACCCAGGGGACTGCTCGCCGCTGCTGCGGCCCGCGTCTTCCTGGATCTTTTGGGACTCGGCCACCCAGTTCTTCAGATTCTCCGTGGCCCGCACGCGGGCGAAGGCATCCTTGTCGTGGGTGGCCTCGATCAGCCGCTGCCCCTGCTTGGTGAAGGCAGCGATCCGGCCGGCCCTCAGCTCGGCCTCGTCCTCGGTCGCATGCATCTTCCCGCCGAAGTCGAACCATTGGTGCGACCTGGGAACGTAGACCTCCACCTGGCTCTGTTCGATGCTGATCGTGCGGCCGCGCGCGCTGGATAGGGCTTAACGTTGCGGACCAAGGGGAACTCCACCGTCGCCAGCAGCGAAGGCGGTGGCATCTTGCCCGCCATACTTCAACGCGACCAGGTAGTTCAAATCGCCCTTGGCCGTTTTCCGCACCGGCAAGAGCACGTGGCGGGCATCCTGGGAACCGGGCGCCTGCGCCGGCTTGACCGGCTCGCCGGCGACGTGCACGGTCCACAGCGTCGCGCCTTCGGGCAGTTCCACGTCGAGGAACTGTTCGGACGAATTGTCGAGGCTCAGCTCCACTTTCGCGCGATAGGCCCCGTTGGCATCGACCACGATCGTGGTCTGCGCCAGGTCGATCCGCGCCCCGGCCGTTTCCACCTCCTCATGCCGTTGCAGATGGAAGCCCAACCGCGGCTCGGCAGCACCGGACTGCACGAGATAGGCCTGGTACAAGCGCTTCGTGCCCAACAGGTCGCTGAGCGCCTGCCACTGCTGTTCCTGCCGGCTGAGGGCCTCCAACTCGACGGGCGGCTCGACCACCAACTCGTCGCGGTTGGTGGTTTGCAAGACGGCGTACTGGTGCCGCACGAAATCGACCGGACCCGGAGTACCGCGTGCCCCGCCGGCGACCGCCTCGAAGGCGGGCAAGGGGGCCAAGTGCGAGCCGGGCGTCAACAGCCGGTCGTTTTCCACCAGCACCCGCAGATCGTTCATCACGTCGCCTTGCAGCTCCAGGTGGACGCGCAGGCGGGCTATCGGCCGCTTTTGGATTCGGATCGACCGGGGCGATCGTCTTCCGCCGCAACATGGGCGTGGAGATCCGCGCGTCGGCCATCGAGGCCGGCAGCAGGAAGGTCAGCTCGTGGATGCCCGCATTGTGAATGCTGTAGTTGAGAATGATCGTTTCCTCGATCGTGCGATCGGTGACGCGGACGTTGGTCACGGTGTCGCAGACCACCTCCGGCGTCCGCGGCGTCAACCGCAGTTTGCCGGCGTACGCGCCGCCGGTGTAGTGCAAGGCCAGGCGGGTGGCGGCCCGGAATTGCGGGTCGAGCCAGGGGGCAACCCGCTCCAATTCGGTTTCCTGGCAGTCGTGCAAATCGCGGGCCTGGACGTGGAAGGCCGCATCGGCCTGCACGGCGATATCGCCCTCCTGCCGCTTGACCCCCAAGCACCTCCAGCCGCGGCAAGGAAATCTCCCGCTGGGCGTCCAGTAGGGGGAGCTTGCCGCGGAGGATGATCGCCGTGTCGCCGATCACGCCTTGCTGCAATTGGATCTTGAGGATGTTTCGTGTTGGAGTCCCGCCTTTAGGCGGAATCGGGCGCGTTGGGGCGCCGCCTTTAGGCGGAATCGGGCCGGGAATGCCGCCGACCATGGGTACATGGTGCCCGGGCGGGACTCCAGCCTTCTCGATCGACCAAATCCCCGCCGACGGCAGCGTGACTTCCGGCAAACGGAGATCGTCGGGCAGGGCGATCTCGAAGCGATAGACCCTCCGCTGGCCGACGTGGAAGATGATCTTGCTCTCCAGGCCCGGCTGCGTGCGGATCGAGCTTGACGCTCGTCTGGGCCTCGGCGGTCACCTCGGCCATGATGTCCGCGGCGCTCAATCGCAGCACGAAGGGCGTCGTGGGGAAGCGATAGGCCTCGTAGGGCCGGATCGCCAGCACGCTCTCCTCGGTCGCCGGTCCGCCGCTCAGGTCGGGCAGCGGGCCAAGATCGATCCGCGTGACTCCAGAGCGCTCCGTGGTGCGGACGTCCAGGAGCGAGCTGCGGCGGATGGTCAATTGCCCGCTGGAGAGGGCCGCGTCGCGGACCGTCACCATGGGCACGGCGAACGCGTCGAGCGGGGCCTGCCCCACTCTGCCGTTGCGGGAGAGGAAGAGATTGAACTGCTCGCTGTCCTTGGCCGTTTTCAGCAGGCTGACGTCGACGGTCTGCTCCGTCGGCCGCGCGTTGGACCTCCCAACCGCGGACGTTGTTCCCGGCCACCTTTTCCACAAGGTACTCGGCAGGCAGTGAGAGCGTGAAGTCGTCGCGCTGCCCGCGGCGGAATTGCAGATTCAGGTGCAGGGCCATGCGGAGGCCGTCTTCCTGCACGTCCAGCAGGCTGGCGATCTCGACGGTCAGGCCGCGATCGACCTGGGCCTCGGCCACTTTCGGCCGCCACTGCAATTGCAGCGCCCCGCCCGGTCCCAGGGCCGTCTCCAGGGTTTCGTCGGGCCGCTGCGTCTCATGGATGCGGCGGTCGGCGGCCTGGCCCAGGCGGACCTCGGTCTGGGCCTGCGGCACGCGGAAGGTGACGGTCGCGGCCGGGGCCGTGGGCAGCGAGCCGGTGGTGCCCCGCCAGCCGCCGACGCGGGCCAGCTTGAGCCGCACTTCCAACTCCAGTTTGTGGCTTCCCTTGTCGGAAACTTGCAAGACCAGGAGCGTGGCGTCCATGGCCGCGGCAACCTTTCCGGACTTAGTTTGCGGCGCATATTCCGGCGCAGCGCTGACGACCTTCAAGCGGGCCGGTTTGCCGTCCAGGTCGGCCCGGGCGAGCACGCCGCCGCGGAGGCCGAGGGGGATCGAGACGTAGCCCTCCGCCAGGACGTTGACCTGCATCTGCCCGGTGACGTTCAGCGTTTCCTCGCCTTCGAGCACGGCGCTGTAGGCCGCACCCGAAAGGGCATAGGGCAGGGGGGCAGGGTGCGCATCGATCTTCTTGTCCGGATTCGCCAGGTTCCAAAGCTCCACGTAGCGGTCGTAGGGCACCAGCAGGTGCTCGGCGTCCTTGATCCCGGTCGGCGACTTCACGTTGTAGGGTACGATGAGCGCATCGTCCGGCACGGCGACGGGCCGCAGGTACTCCTCACGCTCTGCCGTGAGGTTTTTTCCTCCGCCGGCTGGGCCTGGGCCGCTGCCGAGAGCAACGTGACCAAGGCCAGAACGAGCGCGACGGTAGCCGCGGCCGAGCCCGTGCCGGTGATCCGGCTGGCAAGGCCGCGCAAGCGTCCGAGGATCCAGCAGACGAGTCCCGCAGCCAGGTAGTAGGGCACCAGCAGGCTGGCGGCGTAGAACACCCCGTTGCAGAGCATCGCCATGCTCACCGTGTCATAGAACAGGGGCACCAGTGCGGAGGCCAACGCCAGGCCGAGCACCAGCGCAACCTTCTGCCGCACGGGCCGCCTGGTGAGGGCCACGCCCAGCAGGAACACGGCCAAGGCAATGCCCCAGACCAAGGACTCGGTTCGATCGCGGCGCGCGAGCGTAATGCCGATGTGCGGATCAGCGCCCAGGCTGGTGAAGGTCAGCAGTTGCCGCCGGTCCATGCCCGTTTGTTCCACGTCGATCTTCAGGCTGCGAAAGCCGGAGAGTTTTGCTTGCTTGTAGGATTGCTTGCCAGTCTGGCCGGCGGCGAGGCCCGCGCCCTTCAAGTCAGCGCCCCAACTCCCTAGCGGCATGTCCGCCGCTTTGGCCGGCTCGGGCTTAACTTCGGAGGGAGTAGCGCCGGGAAGGGGTACGGGAACAGCCACCCCAGAAACAGGCCCGCCAGCGGAAACGTAAGGAACCGGTGCGGATGCGACCGAAGGAGGTGCGGGAGGAGCGGCAGGCGCGGGAGCCGCGGGCAGAGTTACGGCAGTTTCCCCAAATGGATTGGGAGCAGCAGATGGATGTGCAAGACGGGCCGCAATCATGGGCTGCTCGCCAGTTGCCCCTATGCCCGCCTCATCGGCCTTGGCAACATCCGCAGGAACCGGTGCTTTCGGCGCTTTTGTCGCGGCTTGCGGTGTCCACCCCATGGTGGTATTTTCGGTCACCCTGGGACCTGGGCCGAAGGCCACGGCCCCACCGGCAGCCCCGACAGCCTTGGCGCCGGTCGCGGCACCGCCGCGTCTGTGCTCGAAGAAGTTGTTGTCGTCGTTATATTTCTGTTCCTGGGCTGCCTGGGCGGGTCGATGCAGCGTGGGGTCAACGTCTAAGGCCGCTGCGGGGGTCTCTTCAATTTCGCCGATTTCGAGCCTATCGGATTTTTCTTTAGCCACAGGTACGCCCGCCGCGCGACGTGTCGGCGCGAAAACAGTTGCAGCAGGCTTCGCAACTTCCCATTTTGCTTCGCTCGCCCTCGCCGCGTAGTTGTGCTCATGAACTCCGCCGCCCAGTTCATACAGTACCCCCGCCACCGCCAGCGGCGCGGGCACGGGCCGATCGGCCGGCATGACGCCCGGCATTCCACCCGATAGAGAGCTAACTTGGCCCTGCGGCGCCATCGGCCGGGCCTCCATCGTGCCGTCGGTGGCCACGGCCTCGTAGCCGTCCGGCACCGTGACCGTCCACTCAATATTCACCAGGGGAATCTCGGTGGCGTCTTTTGCCGCCTGGCTGGCCTGGTACAGCAACCGCGGCGCAAGGAGCTTCAACTGCCCGCCGTTGGTCACGTTTTTCACGCGGACCTCATAGACCAATTGCAGATTCCGCACCGCGCCGCTCGCAGCGGGCGGCAGGCCGATCAGGCGGACCGTGCCCTGCTTCTGCGGCTTCAGGGGCGTGCCGTCCAGCACGGCCGACCACAGCACGGCATTTTCCGGCAGTTGCACTTCCAGGTACGGGGCCTTGCTGCGAAGCTGGAACGTGGCCTGGGTCTGGCTCGTCCCGTCCGCCGAGAGCAAGGTCCTGAGATTGGCCCGTTGCACGATCGCCGGCGTCAGCGGGTAGCTGGGATTGCGGACCACGTCGACCGTAACCTTGGGCGGTTCGCCGACGAAGTCGTAGGTACCGAGAAGCGCATCGGTGGGCCGGCATCGCCGACCCGCTGCGCGAGTACCCCGGATCTTGTCCCACCCTACGCTGTTGCTTCGGATCGAGACTCACGGGGGTGTACTTGGCGATGGCCAGTTGTCCAACGTCGGCCCGCCGGGCGTCGGTCTTCACCTCCACGCCCAGTTCCAGGTCGCCTTCGATCGCCACCATGCCCGACTGGTAGACCACGGCGTCGGCCGTCAGCATCGGCAGGGGAAAATCTTCCAATTCGTCGGCTCCGGCGGACGTGCAGGGGCGGACAGCACAGGCGCGGACGGCACAGGGACGGTGCCTGCTACTTTGTCCGGCTCTTGGTCCTCGAACAAGTCGTACATCGCGTCATCGACTTCCTCGATCGCCTGCGGGCGCATCTCGAAATCGACCGCCAAGCGGACTTCGCCGCGGCGGGCCTCGTCCAGCAGCACGTTCCAACGCCGCATCTCATCGGCCGGCTCGCTGGTGAATTCCTTGACGCTCACACCGTCCAGTCCGCGGATCGAAATCGATTCAGGCGTTGAATCGGGCAGCAGCAGCGACAACCGCCGCGTCTTGGCGTCCTCGATCGTATAGATGACCACGTAATGGGCCTTGAGCACGCCGGCAGCGATCTGGAAAAAGGCGAAGGTCCGCGCCGTGGCCCGCGACTTCGTGCGATCGACGGCGATCGCGGCGTTGCCGCCGGCCCCTTCGTAGCGATAGGCCAGGTTCATCGCGCCGGCGGCCATGCCGAAGCGGGCCATTTCCGCCTCGGTGATGGGCACGAGGCGCTCGACCTTGTCGGGCCGGACTTCCAGGTCCTCATCGGCCGTCACGGCCACCGCGCCTTCGTCGCGCTCGGCGTCGGCCACGCGAAACATGGGAAACTCCAGCGATTGGCTCTTCCATGGGCTGAGCCAGCCCGGCGGCGTATACTGGGCGCGGAAACTGGCCACGTAGACCTGCCCGGGGGCAATCCCCTGCGGCAGCTTGACGTGGACGCGACCCGTCCCCTTCTCACTGCTTGAAGCTGCTCGATCATGAGCGGCGCCTTGTCCGGGCCGGTGACCTCGCTCACCGTCCATCCGGCGGGCACGCTGAAGTCAAAAGCAAAACGCTTCTCGGCGGTGGGCAGCAGGGCGAAGCCGCCCTGGACCTCGCAGCCCTTGTCCTGGACGTTCAAGAGCAGGTTCGTGGTCACGGCCAGCGTCGTGGGCGCGCGGCGGAAATCGGCCTTCAACTCGTAGCCGCCTTGCGGGGCGTAGTAGGCGGCAATATAGCGCAAGGGGACCGCGCCGGGCTCCGGCCGCACAAGCGTCGCCGGCAGGGCCGTGGCCAGCACGCCCGTATCGACCGCGATCAGGTCGCTGGCGGTGAGCGCTTCGGCCTTCAGCTCATCCTGGACCACAAGCCCCAGGACCGTGACCTGGCCCACCACGTGGATTCCTTCGAGTTTGCCTGCTGCCTCGTCCAGGAGCTCCAGCCGCGGCAGGCGCCAGGCCTTCAACTGGCTGGGCGTCTTGATCGCGGCGATGGAAAGCACGACGGTATCGGTCGTCTGCTCGCGGAGCCGCACGTTGACGATCTTGCGGCCGGCCGCGGTCTCGATGTCCCAGCGGGCCAGGAGCGGCGAGTTGATCTCCGTGATCTCGAAGCCTGCGGGAACGACGAAGCGGAAGCGATCGACCGCCCGGTGGAGAATCCAGCAGGTCACGGTGGCGTGCAGTTTTTCATAGGCCTCGGTCACCTCGTCGAAGAGCACGCAGCGCGCGGCCACGGCCTGTTCGAGCCGCTGGAAGTGGCTGTTCAGCGACATGAGGATGGAGCAGTCGCCGCGGCGGGAGAGCAGCTCGAAACGGGTGATCCTGGCCGCCTCATCCAAGACCCGCGAAACCACGTCGGCGCCGCTCTTGATTTCGACGTCGCCCGGCACGCTGAGCCGCCAGCGGCCGACCGGGGCGTTGGTCAAGCGGAAACTGAGCGATTGCTGGGCGGAGTTCATTTCCAGCGGGGCGACCATGTCGAGCGTCAACTGGTGGCGGCCTTGGCCGGAAACCAAGAGGTTCAGCCGGCCGTCGGCTGCATAACCGATGGGCGCAGGCTGGTCGTCGAGTTTGGCCGCCAGCAGCCCCACGCCGCCGAAATCCAACGGAACCGCGTGCAGGCCGTCTTCCAGGACGTCGATGGCGATCGTGCCATGCAGCCGCGCGCGACCCTCCTCGACCGTGATGTCGTAGTCGGAAGAGACGGTCACGGTCGGCGTGCGGAGCGTGGGTTTCCGTAATCTTCTTGGCGATCTTGGCGATCCGGGCCTTCTTCACCAGCGCATCGTATTCCTGCCGCGACAAGAGCACGCGGTGCGGCCCGCTCTCCAGCAGGACTTTCAGATCGGAGGCAGGAACGTAGATCTCGCGGGTTTTCGTGGGCGGTTCCTCCACAGGGGCGCCGGCCTGGGCCGCGGTCGCCCAGAGAGCAAGTACCGCCATGAGCAGCAGCCCTAGGAGCGTCCTTCTTCCGGGGGCTGCACGCTCTTTAGGACCCCATCCGGCTTGCCCGGATGGTGAATCAGGTTGGATGGCTAAAGGAGAGAACGAAAGTAGACACGACCCCATCCAGCCGGGTACCCGCTTGCGGGTGTGGATGGTGAAGGAGGTTGTTTGGCTACATGGCGGAGTCGGGCTAGCGGGACAACCTGATTCACCATCCAGGCGAGCTGGATGGGGTCTCGATTGGTTACGTGCAATTGCTAGCTGACCAACCTTCTTCACCATCCAGGCAAGCTGGATGGGGTCGGTCGGGGGTCGTGGAACATCCAGGGCTTCGCCCTTTGCTGGCGGGCAGCAATGCGTAGCATTGGTTGCGGCTGGGCGTTCGGCCCGATGATTCCGTGTTAGCTTAACCATGGTTCGCACCTCCATCCTTCTTCGCTTCCGGCTCTTGCGGCTTGGTGGCGGGCGGCGAAGCGGCCTCCTGAACCAGGGCCTTGCGGCTGGCGACCCACGCCGACCACGTCGTGCCGATGGCCGTGCAGAACGCCATGCAGGACTTATTGATCCGGAACAGTCCCACGATCACCCAGAACAGCAATACGAGGAACACGGCCGCGATCATCGGCCCGCCCCAGACGTGCAGCGACAACGTCGGCCAGAAGACGCCCAGCAGAACCAAGATGACGACCAGCCGCGGCCACGGCCAGCAGGCGGCGAGTCAGGCTCGTCAAGACCAGCGCCGACGCCACCCAGCAGCACCACGCCGAAGATCCAGGCATTGAGCGCCTGGTGATCGAGCGTCCATAGCCGGACGTTGCTCTGCGGCGTCCGGCCGCAGCGTGGAGAAAATCAGCGGCATGCCGTCGATATGGAAGGTCTTGGCAGCGCCCAAAGCCGCTGCCATTGCCCTCGCAGACCCAGGCCACCTTGTTTTCATGCGAATCGGGACTGACGGGCACCCAGCGGTCCTGGTTTCCCCACCGCCACTCGAAATCGTCGGCCCACGATCCGAACGTGCCCACGACATCCTGGGCGGCAGGCACGAACGCGCAGAGATAGACCTTTTGCGTGGCCGTGTCGTCCAGGGAACGCGGGCAGCGAAAACGTCTTGCCGCCCGCCAGCGTATAGCGAATCTCCAGCACGAAGGGCTCTTCGGCGCTGGTCGTCAGCAAGCGGCACGACCAGTTCGTCGCCCTGGCCCTTCTGCAGCGGAATCGCCTGGCCATTGATGCGGAACGGATCGAGTTCCGGCTTGGCTTCCGGGGGAAGTTGCACGCTCAGCCGCGGCCGCACGCTGCGGATGCGATAGACGGCCTGCACGGCGGTCTCGCCGGCCGGCGTGAGCACCATGCGGCAGACGGCCCGATCGATGCTGGTCCGCTTGACCTCTTCCAGTTCATAGCGAATGATGGTGACGGGCAGCGTCCAGGCGTCGTAGAACTCGAAGGCCCGTGCGGCCCCGGCGACGGGAGTCGCCAGATCGCGCTGCGGGTCGATGGGACGAAGACCCTTCATCCGTTCGTCGTCTTCCTGGAAGTCGAGCGTTTCCGCCTTGGCCAGCACGATCTGACCCCAGGCCCGATCGCCGCTGTCCAGATTGACGCGGGGGACGAGCCGCGGCACCGTCACTTCCAGGGCCTTGCCCACGTCGAGCTTGTCGAGCTTCTTCTCCCAGACCAAGGTCGATCTGGCCGTCGCCCAGCAGCTCGCCTTCGCCCGTCAGGCTCCAGGCGACCATGCCCTTGTCCAGGTCGGCGAGGCGGCGGGTCGATGGTCTTTTCGTGGATGCCGGCGGTGGTGTTGCGGAGCAGCGGGGCCACGTCGGCCGGCACGTCGATGCGGAGCGACTTCACGCCGCTGTAACGGATCGAATAGAAGAACGTTGCCTGGTACTTGATCACGCCCTCGTCGATCCGCGCCACGAGCAACTGGCGGATCGTGACCTGCGGCTTGCGGCGCTCGACCGCCAGGCGGAGCGTGACCGGCTCCTGCGTGAACATGAAGGCCAGCACGGGGCGAAGCGTGGCGCCGGCTGGGGGCTGCTCCAAGGGGACGCCGTTCACAGCCTCTTCGACCGACACGGGCCGCAGCCCATCGGCCTTGGCCGGGTTGGCCCGCAGACTCTCCGGGCCGAGGATGACAAGCCTGCCGGAGGAATGTTCAACGGTGCTCTTCGTCGGTTGCGGCAGCGGCAGATCGATCTCGGCCGATTTGCCCGTGGGCGTCAATAGATTCGGCTCGTGCAGATCGCGCTGCAATCGCACGTGCAATCCAACACGTCCCAGGGCTTTGCGGGCCAAATTGACGACCAGGTGGTTTTTCTTCTCGCCCTCCAGATGATGTGCATCGACGTCGACTGCGGACGCTGTTCCCGACGGATGGCAGGTTCAGCGACTGGCCCGTGACGCTGCGAACCTCAAAACCCTCCGGCACGTCGAGTTCCAGCTTGAACACGCCCGCCCGTTCGATGGTGTAAAATGCCGACAAGATCGAGCGTGAGCTTTTCGGGTTCCAGCCGGGCTTCGATGAGCGAATCGACGGTGATCCGCGGCGAGACCTCCTCGACGGCCAGTTCCAACTCGAAAGGCACGGAGGCATAGCGATAGGCGAAGGTCCAGGCGGTCGAGCGCATCGCGACCGGAAGTTCGTTGGCATCGACCTGCAACAGGCCGCTGGTCTTGGCCGCTTCGGCCCGCAGGCCCGCGCCGACCTGGGCCACGACGAAACCTTGCTGGCGGCCGACGTTGAGGGCCTTGACCACGGGCACTTTGAGCGATTCCTGCCGTTTTTGGCCGGCGATCTTTTCCAACTCGACGACCACGCTCTGCGCGGCCTTGGCCGGCTCGAACAACTGCGCCGTGATCTTCTGCTTGCTCCGCTCGCCCGAAGAGCGGCAGCGGGTGACGGCTCGACCGACCACTGCCGCACGTTCGGATCGAAGACGTTGACCACTTTGAATTCGGCGGGGACCTCCAGGGCGATCTGGTTCAGTTCCGCGCGGCTGATCGCGTAGGCCAGGGTCGTGCGGGTCCGCGTGATGCCCTCCTGGATCCAGACCTGCTGTTCCGACTGCACGCTGGCCAGGGCGGTGAGCCCGGTGGCGCCTTCCGACTTGGGGGTCCAGTCGATCCGCACTTCCGGCGCGGCGCCGACAAAGGCCAGGATGACCGTTTCGTCCGCCTTCTTCTCTGCGGCTGGTTTCTTTTCATCCGGCTTGTTCGGGGCCGCCGCCGCAGCGGCGGGCGGCACTTCCGTGGCGGCAATCAGCGGATGCAGGTTCACCTTCACGCCCGCCTGCGGGATGCGGACTTTCCAGCGGCTCACCGCGGCCTGCGGGGCCTGGAACGACACGCTGTTCTGGCCCGGCGAGCGGCGTGATCGCCCGGGCGTATTCCAGCAACAGTTCGATCTGCTCCGGCTGCTTGCCCTTATGCTCGATCAGCAGGCGATGATCTTCATTCGGGCCGCCCAGCAGCCGGGCGGGCTCGCCCTTGATGGTCGCCCGGACCACGGCCGCATCGGCCAGGCCGCAGCGGCACTTCATGCCATCCTTCGCTCAGCAGGTCGATCTTCACGTGGGCCGTGACCTGCACGACGTCCTTGGCCACCACGGCCTCGTTCTCGATCTCGGTGATGACCGCGCCCACCGGCGGCTGGGCCTCGGCCGGCGGGCGGGTCTTGTCCTGGGCCGCTTTCCACAGCTCGTCGAACTTCTCATAGGGCAGGAACACGCCGCGGCCATGCTTCTCGAAGACCCCGCGGAGCTTTTCGTAGGGGATGTAGATGTCCTGCTCGCGAATCGAGCGGTCGGCCTTGGCAGCCTCTTCGGCCTTTAGAGCCTCTGCCTTGGCGTCAGCATCGGTTTTGGCGGAATCGGCCGCCGGTTTGGCAACCGCTTTGTCGACCGGTTTATCGGCCGGCTTATCGGCTTTGCGTTTGCCGTCTGCGGCGACAACCGAAGAGCAGGAAGCAATCGCCACGATGGCGACTGCCCAGAGCAGCGAGCGATAAATGAGCGTCATGGTGGTTCCTAGCGCGGTATGACAAGGACCGCTTGTAAAGAGGGGTTCCAGGGCCGATGAGCTGCTGCGGAGGTGCAGAACTGGCTCCGCAGTGGGGTGTGGTGTAGTAATGTCCTACAACCTTATACCATATTACCATGTTTATTTGACGTATGGGCCGCCGGAAAAGTTCCCGCCAACCGGCCAAAAAGGTGCAGTCTCCCCATTGTAGGGGAAACGATGTCGACTCCCTGTGGGGTGGCATGCCACCCTCGCCAAAACACAGAGGCTATTTCCGGCCAAATCCCTACCCAATCGCCGCCTTCACCCTGGCAAAGGCCGCGACGGCAAACTCCAAGTCCTCGCGGCTGTGGACCGCGGAGACCTGCGTGCGAATGCGGGCCTTGCCCTGCGGCACGACGGGATACGAAAAGCCGATCACGTAAACCCCCTCGGCCAAGAGCATCTCCGCCATCCGCCCGGCAAGTACCGCATCGCCCAACATGATGGGCACGATCGGATGCACGCCGGGCACGATCTGGAATCCGGCGGCGGTCATCGCCTGGCGGAACCAGGCCGTACTGTGCTCCAGGCGGTCGCGAAGCTCCGTGGAACGGGTTAAGATTTCCAGCGATTTCAGTGCGGCCGCCACGATCGGCGGCGGAAGCGAGTTGGAAAACAGGTAGGGCCGCGATCGCTGCCGCAAGATCTCCACGATCTCGCGGCGGGCACTCGTGTAGCCGCCAGTACTCCCGCCCAAGGCCTTTCCTAAGGTGCCCGTCAGCACGTCGATCCGCCCGCTCACGCCATGATAGTCCGGCGTGCCGCGGCCGCTGGGACCGAGAAAGCCCACGGCGTGCGAGTCGTCGACCATCACCAGGGCGTCGTAACGATCGGCCAACTCGCAGATCGCGGGCAGATTGGCAATCGTCCCGTCCATGGAAAATACGCCGTCGGTAGCAATCAGGCGGAAACGTGCCCCGCGGGCGTCCCGGAGCTGTGCCTCCAGGTCGGCCATGTCATTGTTGCGATAACGATAGCGCTGGGCCTTGCAGAGCCGCACGCCGTCGATGATCGAGGCATGGTTCAGTTCGTCGGAAATCACCGCATCCTCGGCCGCCAACAGCGTTTCGAACAGCCCGCCGTTGGCGTCCCAACAGGACGAATAGAGAATCGTGTCGTCGGTGCCGAGAAATTCGGACAAGGCCCGCTCCAATTGCTTGTGCGGCGCCTGGGTGCCGCAGATGAAGCGGACGCTGGCCATGCCATAGCCCCAGCGATCGAGGGCCTCGCGGGCGGCGGCGCGGACCTCGGCATGATCGGCCAGGCCGAGGTAGTTGTTGGCGCAGAGGTTGAGCAGGGCCTCGCGGCCCGCAACATCCACGCGGGCAGATTGCGGCGAGGTGAGCACCCGTTCGCCCTTGTACAGCCCGGCGGAACGGATCTGGGCAAGCTGATCATCGAGATATTCTTTGATGCGTAAATAGGACATATGATAAACCCTTTTTCCAGATTAGCTGTAGGCTGCAGCCAGCGTGCATAGCAATCTCCGGCCCACCAATCCTTCACCCTTCATCCTTCATCCCTCATCCTTCTTTCCACGTAAGAACCACTTTGCCCGACATGCCGGACCGCATGACGTCGAAACCCTTCTGGAAGTCAGTATAGGGGAAGCGGTGGGTGACGATGGGACTAAGGTTCAGGCCCGACTGCAGCATGACGGTCATCTTGTACCACGTTTCGTACATTTCGCGGCCGTAGATGCCCTTGATGGTGAGCATGTTAAAGATCACGGTCGACCAGTTGATGGCCAGTTCCTTGTTGGGGATGCCGAGCATGGCGATCTTGCCGCCGTGGCACATGTTGGCCAGCATGTCGCAAAAGGCCTGCGGATTGCCGGACATTTCCAGGCCGACGTCAAACCCTTCGCGCATGCCCAACTGCTCTTGGGCCCAGGCGATGGAGTTCGTGCGGACGTCGACGGTGAGCGTGGTGCCCAGGCGCTGCGCCAGGGCCAGGCGATAAGGGTTCACGTCGGTCACGACCACGTGCCGCGCGCCGGCATGCCGGGCCACCGCGGCGGCCATGATGCCGATCGGGCCCGCGCCGGTCACCAACACGTCCTCGCCCAGCACGGGGAAATGCAGGGCCGTGTGCACCGCATTGCCGAAGGGATCGAAAATCGCCTCCAAATCGCGGGGAATCGACGGATCGTGGACCCAGACGTTGGTCATCGGCAAGGAGAGGTATTCCGCGTATGCCCCCGGCCGATTGACGCCGATGCCTTGCGTGTCCTTGCACAGGTTGCGGCGGCCGGCCAGGCAGTTGCGACAACGGCCGCAGACCAGGTGGCCCTCGCCGCTGACAATTTCGCCCGCATGGAAGTCCTTGACGTTACTGCCGGTCTCGACGATGCGGCCGACGAACTCGTGCCCCACGACCAGCGGCACGGGCACCGTTTTTTGGGCCCAGGCGTCCCAGTTGTAAATATGGACATCGGTGCCGCAGATGCCCGTGCGGAGGACTTCGATCAGCACGTCGTTGATGCCCGGCTCGGGCACGGGCACCTCCTCCAGCCAGAGGCCTTCCTCGCTCTTGCTTTTGACCAGGGCCTTCATCGTTTTCATGTGATACTCCTTCAAATCGTGCAGGTGCCACGCGTCACGCCAATAATTTTCGGAAGTTATCGATCAACTTTGCGTACATGCACTTGAGAGTAGCGATTCTGCATTTCTCTTGCAAGTCGCTGCCATCCTCTTGTAAAATAGTTCTGGCCACCCCATGGCCATTCACGCCCCACCAGTCCCGCCCGCTCCATCCCACCATTTTCCAGAAGCCGGATACCTCACACCAATGCGATACGATCCACGAATCGTTTCAGGCCTGGCCCTGGCGATGCTTGCAGTCTCACCGCTCTTCGCCGATGACTCCGGCATCCCGCAACTGCGGAAGAAGGGCAGCGCCATGCAGCTTGTCGTCGATGGCAAGCCATGGGTCATGTTGGCCGGCGAACTGCACAACTCCTCGGCCTCGGGCGTGGAGTACATGCGGCGGATGTGGCCGCACCTGGAGGCCCTGGGCCTCAACACGGTGCTGGCCCCGGTGAGTTGGGAGTTGCTGGAGCCAGCCGAAGACACCTTTGACTTTATCTACCTTGACGCGCTCGTGGAACTGGCCCGCAAGCACAAGCAACGCCTGGTGTTGCTATGGTTCGGTTCCTGGAAGAACGGCGTTTCCAGCTACGCCCCGCTCTGGGTGCTAAGGGACACGGCCCGCTTCCCCCGGGCCAAAGGTTCCGCCCACCAGAACACGAAGGACATGCTCTCGACGTTTGGCCCCAACAATCTCAAAGCGGATGCGAAGGCCTTCGCCCGGCTGATGCGGCATCTCAAGCAGATCGACGGCGCACGGCATACGGTGCTGATGATCCAGGTGGAAAACGAGGTCGGCATCAAGCCCGAAACGCGCGACATGTCCGACGAGGCGACCCGGGCCTATCAATCGCCGCCGCCGGCGGAACTGATGGACTACCTGGTCCGCTACAAAGACGGGCTGCATCCCGAGCTGTTGCAGCGGTGGGGCAAGAGCGGATTTGCCCGGCAAGGGACTTGGGGCGAGTTATTCGGCGGCGGCCCGGAGGCCGAAGAGGTTTTTTCCGCGTGGCAGTACGCCCGCTACATCGACCAGGTGGCGGCGGCCGGTCAGATGGAGTACGGGCTGCCGATGTATGTCAACGCCTGGTTGGCCTCGAAGCTCGGCACGTATCCGACCGGCGGCCCGGTGGCCCATATCCACGACATCTGGCATGCCGCCGCGCCGCATTTTGCGGTCTTGGCCCCGGACATCTACGTCGGTGAGTTCAAGGAGGTCTGCGCGGCCTATTCTCGGGCCGGCAATCCGCTGTGGGTCCCGGAAGCCAGCCGCGACGACGAAGCGGCGGCCCGGGCCTACTGGGTAATCGGCCAACAGCATGGACTGGGCTTTGCGCCGTTTGGGATCGAGAGCTTGCGGGCCGATCATCCTCTGGTGGACACCTACCGTCTTCTCTGCCAACTGATGCCGCTGGTGACCGAGGCCCAAGGGACGGGGCGGATGATCGGCATCTATCGCCAAGGGCACGAGGAAAGCCCTGCTCCCATCAAAGTCGGTGATTACCAGATTCGCATCGTCTATGAGGCCGGGCTGCCGCAAAATCATCGTTCGGTGGGCGGGCTGGTCATCCAGAGCGGGCCGCAGGACTTCATCGTGGCCGGTTACGGCTTCGCTTGCCGGTTTCAGGCCACGGCCGCCGGAGCCAAGCAAACCTGCATTGGCAGCGTGGAATCGGGCCGTTTCGACGATGCGGCGGAGTGGGTCCACGAGTTATGGCTCAACGGCGACGAGACCGGCGCCAACTACGTCGTCCGCATTCCCCCTTCCACGGTCAACGAATACCTGGGCGCCAACCGGCCGATGATTCTACGCGTGAGAGTTTACCGGCAGGATTGATGGCTACGACAAGGAGGTTTATCCCTAAACCATTTCAGGTAGTCGCCACCCTTGCCAAAGTGTGGGTTGGCTGCACATAATGGGGCATGGCTGTAATAGTTGTGGCCATCCCCATGAAAACATTTTTCCTTATCCCTCTTGCAAGGATTTGCAAATGACCCAAGAGAATAATATCCGTTTACTCATTGCCGACGACCAGGAAGCCGTTCGCTTTGGTGTGAAAACACTACTGGAGGGGACGGAAATTATCGTGGTTGCCGAGGCGGGCACCGGACAGGCTGCTGTCAAACTTGCCGTGGAGAAAGATGTCGACGTCGTGCTCATGGACATCCGCATGCCGGACGGTGATGGGCTGACAGCGCTGGGCCGCATCAAGTTGGAGAAGCCCGACCTGCCGATCCTCTTGTTCTCGGCTTACGAGAATCCGGCCTACACTGCCCGCGGGGTCGCCATGGGCGCCGCCGGATCGCTCGTGAAAGGGTGTACGCGGGACGAGTTGCTCAAGGCGATTCGGGCGGCCGTGTCCGGCGAGAACGTCTGGACGCACGAGGAGCTTCGCCGTGTGAGCGGTTCGCTGCGCACGCCACGGCTGACTGGCGACCTGGAAGTGTCGTTGAGCGAGCGCGAGGGTGAAGTGCTGCGACAGGTGGCCTGTGGCCTGACCAACAAGCAGATCGCCGAGACGCTGCACATCAGCTACGAGACGGTCAAGGAGCATGTCCAGCACATTCTGCAAAAGATCGGTCTGACCGACCGCACGCAGGCGGCCGTTTGGGCAGTCCGCAAGCAACTGGTCTGAGACTGTCCGCAGGAAGCGTGATGCCCGTAGGACGGATTGCCAATCCGTCTTACAAGGTGCAACGGATTGCCAATCCGACCTGCATTCTAGTGCCTTGTCACAGCTTACTTTTGGGATAGACCGACTTGAGTTTGCATCGGGCATCGTCAATTTTCATCTGCCAATCGACACCGCGTTGGGTACCGTTGACGTTGTCTGACCACGCACGAATCTGTTCGCGAAGCGATTTCAGATCACCTATTCGGCGATCCCCAATGGACTGACTTGTCATTGAGCTAAGTTCGTTCTCAGCAATGTTCAGCCAACTCCCGTGCTTGGGCGTGTGGCAGAATTCGATGCGGCGAACGTACTGGCGTGCTTTAGCTGGCGCGAATGCTTCGTAGAACGCACCTTTGGTATGCGTGTTCAGGTTGTCAGGCAGTGACTCGCCTTCCTCTAGCGCTAAGAGCATTGTAGGACAAGGACTTACGGCGGGGGAGGAGGGCTTGATAGCAGAAGAAAAAGACCTCATGCTAACAGGTGAGTAATTCATGTTTCCACAAATTCTGCTAGCAGAGGTCCAACTATGATTTCAACAAAAGAACTGGATATTTTCAAGGCCCAAGAGCAATTTGAGCGGATGCACGAGTTTTTGAAGCAAGCGCTGAGCGAAGGGCGACGCCTCGACGAAGTGGAACGCGGGATGTTTCCGCGAGCTATGACCATGTGCCTGGAGTTTTTACGGTCCTTCGTGGAGGCCCATGGGGATGGGGATCGGGGAGAGACCGTAGAACGGGAAGGGGAGACGTTGCGCGCCTGCCCGAGCCGCATGAGAAGCGGTACTTGTCGATTTTCGGGGAATTGCTGATCGGCCGCCGAGTCTACGGGACTCGGGAAGGCCAAGCGATTGGATGGTCGCCCCTGGACGCGACCTTGGGATTGCCCGTGGAGAGAATTCCTATGTGCTGGAGGACTGGTTGCAGCGGTTGTGCATCCAGGACGCCTTTGGGGGATCGGTGGAGTCGCTCCGTGCCTGGTTGGGGACCACGGTGAGTGTTCGCACGGCGGAGCACATGAGTCGCGAGATGTCGCAGTACGTGGACGACTTTCGCGGCGAAGCGGTTCCTCCTGCCGAAGAAGAGGAGGAACTGCTGGTGATAACGGCCGATGGCAAGGGTGTGCCCATGCGGCGGACGTTGGCGGCGCGGTTGCGAGCAGAGTCTGAAGCTGGGGTGGGAGAAAAGGGAGGAAATGCCGCAGGCGCGGAAACGGCAGGAATCACGGCTGTCGAGGAAGAGGCGCCTTCTTCGCCTCCGGTCGAGCGTTTGGCGGGGCAAGAGAAAAGCAGCGGGGAGCGCCCCGGGAAAAAACAGATGGCGTATGTGGGATCGGTTTACACCCAAGCCCGCTTCCCTCGTACTGCCGAAGACGTGATCGACGAGGTGCGTCGGCGAAAGCGTGCCCGGGAGCGGCCCGAACCGCAACACAAGCATGTGTGGGCAGAGATGACCCGGTTTAAGGAAGGGGAGGTGTTGGCCGCCGCACCGATGTTGTTCTTCGAGATTCTTATGGAGTGTTGTCGGCGGGACCCGGCAAACAAGAAGCCGTGCATCTGTGTCATGGATGGGGAACGCCAGTTGTGGAAGTTGGCGGCAGAATGGTTTCCCGAGGCCATATGGATTCTGGACCTGTTCCACGCGTTGAAACGGCTCTGGGAGGTGGCCCATTGCCTGTATGCGGAGGAGAGTGCGGAGGCGGGAGAATTCGTGACGCATCATCTGCGCATGCTGCTGCAAGGCAAGGTCGGTTACGTGCTGCGCAACCTCCGTCCCTTGGTGAAGGCCTACAAGCTGAAGGGGGCGAACAAGACCACCGTGGAGTCCGCGATTACGTACTATGAAAACAACCAGGAACACATGCGCTATGACGAATACTTGGCGGCAGGCTACCCGATTGCCAGTGGCGTGGCGGAAGGCGCCTGCAAGCACCTGGTGAAGGACCGCATGGAGGCGCCGGGATGCGTTGGGAGTTGGAAGGGGCTCAAGCAATCCTCTCGCTGCGAGCCATCTACCTCAACGACCTCTGGGATCAGTTCATCACCTACCGTGTTACGACAGAACAGTCGCGTCTATATGGCAAAGATGCACAGCATGCTACGGCTGCATAAAGCGGCCTGCGAGTTGCTGCCGGTTGTCACTTACCAAAATCACTTTGTCGCACCTCTTGTAGCGACCGTCCAGCAGTCTCGCCATTTCGAGTGCCCAATCAACTTTCGTTCTCGACTGACGCGCGGTCGCCATTCGCCAACCTGCGAGGGGTTCCGTAAACATGAAAATACTCGCTGTCCCTGCACGCTCGTACTCATAATCGACGCGCCGAGGATGTTTCGCGGTAGCCTCGATTGGCTTTCGGGTCTCCTTGACCAACTGCACTGGCTGTTCATCCATACACAGTACCGGATGCGTCGGATCATACGGTTTTGCGTATATTTCTAACACTTCTTCCATGTTGGCCACAAATTCGGCATCAGCTTCCGGCGGAATGACCCAGTATTCAATCTTTCGATTCGTCATCCCGTTTTTTTTAGCGTACGCCGCACGGTTTCGTAACTGACCGCATCGACGATTTCCAGCTCAACAACCCTGCGAGCAAGCAGTCGGAGTGTCCAGTTGGCATAGCCTTTCGGTGGTGGGCCAAGGCGAGTGGCGATGATTTTCGCCTCTTGCTCTCCATCAAGTAATTTCTCGGTGGGCGGCTTGGCACGTTTCTTCCCTTCCAGAGTCTCTTGAAAACCGGATTCCACAAATCGTTGCCGAATTATCTCGACTGTCTGGCGACGACAACCGAAAGCCTCGGCGATGCGACTGTCGTTCCAAGCAGGACCGTCCGCATCCGCCTTCAACAATACCTGGGCGCGTCGCACCTTCTCGCCGCTGCCCTTAAGCTTCTTGACAACCTCCCGTAACGTGTGGCGTTCTTGTTTCGACAATCGTACGATATACATCTTCTGCACGGGGCACCTCCTTGTTCCCCGCACCTTCGCAGAAAAACCCCCAACGACCAATCCCAATTTTTAGCTGTGACAAGGCACTAGACTGCGCCGCAAGCGGGAGAGAGACGCCATGTCCATGACCGAGACTGCCCCACCGGACGACGACTTCGAACTGCCGATTGGCGGTTTCCAAGGCACCGCCGAAGAAATCGAGCGGCAATGGTTCGAGCAGGTCTATAAGGGCCGCGGCGATTCGATGGCCCAGTTGACCTGGCGGGCCGTGATCATGGGCTCGCTCTTGGGCAGTGTGCTATCGCTCACCAATCTGTATATCGGGCTAAAGGCCGGGTGGGGTTTCGGCGTAGCGATTACGGCATGCATCCTCTCGTACGCCCTTTGGACCGGCCTCTATCGTCTTGGATTGGCAGGTTCTCAGATGACCATTCTGGAGAACAACTGCATGCAGTCAACCGCCAGTTCCGCCGGGTATTCGACGGGTGGAACGCTGGTCTCGGCCTTTGCCGCTTACATGATGTTGAACCCCGACAACCCCTTGCCGTTGTACGTGATCGTGGGCTGGGTTTACTTCCTGGCGGTGCTGGGAGTTACCATGGCGATACCCATGAAGCGGCAGATGATCAACATCGAGCAATTGCGCTTCCCCAGCGGAATTGCCGCCGCGGAGACATTGCGGGCGTTGCACTCGCACGGCGAGAAAGGCGTGCGCTTCCGCAAGGGCCCTGGGAATTTCCGCGATACTCGCGGCGATCAGTCAATTCTGGGCCGACGGTCTCAGGCTCATCCATGAAAAGCTTGAGCCCTTTTCCATCAGTTCGCTCGTGGATCGATTCAACGAGGCCGTGCTTGGCCAGGCGTCGATCAATCGTACCGTGTCGTTCAGTTGGGACCCGATCTTCATTGCGGCCGGCGCCCTGACCGGGATGCGGACGTCGGCAAGCATGCTCCTTGGCGGCACGCTCTGCTGGGCCGTCTTCGTTCCCGTCATGCAGTATCAAGGCGTGATTCCGCGAGACCTGGATCCCGACCACGCCTATCGGCAACTGGTGCTGTGGACCCTCTGGGGCGGCGTTTCCTGCATGGTAACGTCCGGCTTGCTTTCCTTTGGCATGCAATGGCGCAGCGCGCTGCGGGCTTTCGGCAATTTAGGAAGCCTGTTCTCACGCGCGAAGAGTGATACGCCCCGCGAAATGGATGCCATCGAAGTCCCCACGTCGTGGTTCATCGCCGGGCAGCTTACCGGTCTGGTCGGTCTGGGCTGGATGGCCAGCGTGACGTTCGGCATGCCTTATTGGCAGAGTACCGTCGCCGTCTTGCTGACCTTCCTGCTGGCCTTGGTCGCCTGTCGCGTGACGGGCGAAACCGATACCACGCCGATCGGCGCCATGGGCAAAGTCACCCAGCTCATTTTTGGCGTTCTCAGTCCGCGGAACATGAACGTCAATTTGATGAGCGCCAACATTACGGCGGGGGCGGCCACGTCCGCCGCCGACCTGCTGACCGACCTCAAGAGCGGCTACCTTCTCGGCGCCAATCCTCGCAAGCAGTTTCTGGCGCAATATGCCGGCATTTATTCCGGAACGATCGTGACCGTGGTCTGCTTCCGGGTCCTGGTGCCGGATGTTTCGGTACTCGGCTCCAAGCAGTTCCCGGCCCCCGCGGCCCTCACGTGGAAGGCGGTTGCCGAAGTGTTGAGCAAGGGCGTCGAAACGCTAGGTCCTATAAAAGTCTGGTGCATCGTCATCGGCGGCCTGGTGGGAATTGTCTTGCCGCTCTTGGGCAAGCTTTTTCCCAAGTATGAAAAGTGGATTCCCTCTGCGGCCGGCCTTGGTCTGGCGTGGACCTTCCAATGGTACACCGCTTTCCTCTTTTTCCTAGGCGCGGTGATCGCCTACGGCTGGGAGAAAAAGTCTCCCAAGCAGTCTGAGGAATTCCTCTTTCCCGTGGCCTCGGGAATCATTGCCGGCGGCTCGTTGATGGCCGTGGTATTGATCTTCTGGGAGAACGGTCCGCAGTTGCTGCGGCAACTCTTCCAGCATTGAGAGCTCAATCCGCCTTTTCCGCTTGCATCACGCAATACAGGAACTTGCTGGAGCGAATGAACAATTGGCCGTCACTGACCGCGGGCGTGGCGCTGAAATCACCGCTGCCGGTGGCGAAGTGATTTTGCGCCAAGGGTTTGAGTTCCGCTCCCACGGCATAGACATAGCCAACGCCGGATCGCGCTAGGAAGTAAAGCTTGCCGTCGGCCAGGACGGGCGAAGAATAATCCTGGCCCATCATGCCGCCCCGACCACCCGGCCGTCCTCCACCCGGTCGGCCGCCACCAGGCCGCTGGCCGCTGGGTCGCTGCCCCCCGGAAGGCCGTCCGCCCCGTGGCGGTTCCGCAGCCGGCGGCCCGCCACTGGGTGAGATTTGGAAGGCCAGCTTGCCGGAGGAGGTGTCGATACCCTCCGCCACGCGGCTGTTGACGATGTAAATCCGTTTCGTATCCAGGACCGGCGTGGCGATCCGCGAACGTTCCGTGCCGCGCCACAGGATGTGGGTCTTGGAAACATCGCCCTCGCCGCCGGCCGAACGGCCACCGTGCCGCCGCCGCGCGGCCCGGTTTCCAGGACGTAGACGGTCCCATCGCCGGCCAGCGCGCTGGTGCAGATCGAATCGGAATCGAGTCCGTCGCAGTGCCAGCGGAGTTTGCCCGTATCGGGATCGAAGCCCAAAATCTTGTAGGGGACGGCAATCACCAGATCGGTGTGGCCTTGGCCGCAATCGACCAGCACCGGCGTGCCCCAAGTACTGGTGAAAGCGCTGTCTTTGTAGCGCCAGACTTCCTTGCCGTCGGCTTTATTCAGGGCCACCAACGAATTGCTCTCGGCCGAGGCGGGAACGATCACCAGGTCCTTATACAAGATGGGACTGGACGCCGTGCCCCAGCCACGCGAGCCCGAACCGGTGCCGACGCTGGTTTGCCAGAGTTGCTTGCCCTCCAGGTCGAAGGCCAGGACGCCCGTCTTGCCGAAGAAGACATAGATCTGCTTGCCGTCGGACGCCGGCGTGTGCGACGTATACCCGTGCTGAGTAAACTGGCCCGAATAGGGATCTTCGGGCAGTACCGGCTCGACCTCTGTATCCCAGAGGATCTTGCCCGTCTGGCGATCGAGACAGATCACGTGCCGCCGCAGGTCCTTCTGCTCGCCTTCGTGGTCGGGATCTGTGCCGTAACCGGTCCAGCAGGTCACCACGACACGGTTCCCCACGACGATCGGGCTGGACGAACCGGGCCCCGGCAGTTTGGTCTTCCACTTCAGGTTCTCGGTTTCGCTCCAGGTAACGGGAAGCGGACCTTTGTCGGGACTCACGCCGCTTCCGGCCGGTCCGTGGAACCGAGGCCAATCGGCGGCAGAACTGAGGTTACAAAAGACAACGATGATCAGGCCCAGGGATAGACCGAGGACCTGCCTTGCACGCAGAGCTTGTTTCATGATGAGATCTCTACCCGCTTGCGAGCTTAGTCTTCCAGAAGGGCAAATCCCTTGGGCGGCAACTGGACCTGCACGGGCGTCGCGGGTTGGCGTCCCGGGCGGTAGAAGCCGATTTTTTCCAAGGCAACGTAAATCGTGTCGAGCGTTTTCTCGCCAAGGTTGGGGATTTCCAACAACTGCTTCGGCGTCGAATTGAGGAGGTCCTCAACGGTAAAAATACCGTGGTCTTCAAGACAGTTCACCGTTCGGACGACGAGGTCGACTTCCGACAGGCTCAACTCGAGACGATTGTCGCACTTTTGGGACTTTGCCCATTCTGGAATCGGAATACGTGTAACAGCCATAGTACCCTCCGTGGTTTGGATAGGACAAGCGGAAACGTCCGCCAGTATAGCATATACAGAAGTGGGTTTTCATACCGCGGTAAAATTTTCTCGGGGCTGGAAGTCTCCCTAAACCCCCACGTTTGCCTGTTTTCCGTGTCGGATTCGCTTCGGAGCCGAAAGTGACACACTTCGAGGGCGTGATCTTATCCCTGATATTATTTGTGAACGAGAGCGTTTAGGCATCCTCTTCAACTGTCCAGATAATCCCTTGATTTTGGCCGGGGGCTTGCAATTGACCGGCCGGCAGTACAAACTGGCATCAGTGTATAACGGTTTTATTGAGGAGAGAATTCATGGCCACTAGGTGTCTCACCCTTTTTGCTGCATTATTCGTTGCCGTGTCAGCCATGGCCGGCCCTGCCGGAACTGTTGAGCCGGCACCGTCTAAGGTCGCGGCGGAATTGGCCGACGCCGCTGAGGTGCTCTCTCCCTCGGTCGTACGCATCCACGGCTGGCTGGGAGCACGGATCGACGCCAACGAAAGCAAACGACTTCTCGTCGTCGACACCGAGCCGCTCCTGGCCGGGTACCGCAAGCGGCCCGGCAGCCACCCCTGGATCGGCGAGCACGTGGGCAAGTGGATGCATGCCGCGACGCTTGCCTGGGCCTATTCGGGAGATCAGCGCTTGCGAGAGAAGCTGGATCGCGTCGCCGCCGAACTGATCGCCTGCCAGGAGCCCGACGGGTATCTTGGCACCTACGCGCCGGACAAGCGGTTCGGCCTCTTCCCCGGCGCCGATTGGGACGTCTGGTCGCACAAATACAACCTGATTGGCCTGATGACCTATTATCAATACACCGGCGACAAGGCGGCCTTGGCGGCCTGCCGCAAAATGGCCGACCTGCTGATCGCCACGTTTCCCGCGAAGAAGAGCATTCTGGCGGCGGGCACGCATGTAGGCATGGCTGCCACGAGCGTGTTGGAGCCGATCGTCCTGCTCTATCGGGCAACGGGCGACGATCGCTATCTGCAATTCGCCCGCTATATCGTCAAGGCGTGGGACGAGCCCAACGGACCGAAGATCGTGGAAAGTCTGTTGAAGGTGAAACGGGTTGACAAGACGGCAAACGGCAAGGCCTACGAAATGCTTTCGAACCTCGTAGGACTGTGCGAATTGGCCCGCGTGACCGGCGACACCAGGCTGTTGCAGGCCGTGAAGAACGCTTGGCAGGACATCGTCGCCAACCGGTTGTATGTCACCGGATCGGCGAGTGCCGGCGAGCACTTCCATGAGAATCACGAACTGCCGACCTTGGTCAGCAGCAGTATATGCGAGACGTGCGTCACCGTGACCTGGATCCAGTTCAATCTACAATTGCTCCGCTTGACCGGCGAGGCGAAGTATGGCGACGAACTGGAGCGATCATTCTATAATCACCTGGCTGCGGCCCAGCATCCGCGCGGCGACGATTGGTGCTACTACACGGCGCTGGAAGGCCGAAAGCCTTATGACAAGGGCATTAGCTGCTGCCATTCCAGCGGTCCGCGCGGCATGGCGTTGGCCCCGCAGGCGGCCTATCTCCGCGGTCATGGCGACGGTGGCGACGTGCTGCTGGTGGACACCCTGGAGACGTCGCAGGCCACGCTGAAACTCGGCGGTCAGAAGGTGACGGTGAACCAAGTAAGTCGCTTTCCACGGTTCGGGCATTCAAAGATTTCTTTGACGGCCGGTACGGCCGCGTTTGGCATCAAAGTGCGCGTGCCGGGCTGGGCGCTGCCTGCGGTGATACAGGCTGCCGGTGTAAAGTACAAGGCCGATTCGGCCGGATGGATCGTTTTACCGTCTCGGGCCTGGAAGAGTGGCGATGAGATCACCGTCATGTTCCAACTCGGCCCCAGGATGATTCTCGGTGAATATGGCAACGCTGGGCGAGCGGCCCTCGCCTGGGGACCCTTCGTGCTGGCCTTCGACCAAGAGAGCAACTCGGGCCTTCGCTCGTCCAGGATGCTCGGCTTAAGAGATTCGCAACCGGACTTGGACCCCATGTCGGGCTCGGGTCTCCGTTTTGAGGGCAAGGTCGCAGGACCAAAAGGAAATGATCCGCAAACGGCGATATTCGTCCCCTTCGCCGACGCGGGGGCAGGTGGCGGCGAATATCGCGTTTGGCTGCGTGTCGCCGGGGGCAGTGGCGAAACCGTCCGCGTCGCTGCTCGGCAATGGCGAGGAAAGCCGTTCGCGGCCGGGAAATCTGGCGGGCTCGATCATTGACGAGGATTTGCAAAGCGCCGTCGTCACCTACGACGGGCATCCGGCCGAGGAAGATTGGTTCGCCGTAGCCGTGCCCGCTCCGGTCAGCATCCGCCGCGTGGTCTTCGCCCATGGCCAGACGTTCCATGACGGCGGCTGGTTCGACTGCAGCCAAGGCAAACCGCAAGTCCAGATTCAACGGCAAAAGGGCGGGCCCTGGGATACGATCGGCGCGTTGGCCGACTATCCGCCGACAACTGCCACGAACAGTCGAGGTCTGAGGCGCGGCCAGCAGTTCACGCTCCGCTTGTCGGCGCCGGTCCAGGCGATTGCCGTCCGCGTCGTCGGCAAGCCAGCGTGTGGCGATAGTCCGCAACAGGCATTTTCTTCCTGCGCGGAGTTGGATGCCTTTGCCGAGTAAAGCGGACCCAAAGCAACACGAAGAGCGGAGAAGATCATGTTTATTGTCGAGTCCTATTCGTTGGCCGTGGCGATGTGTATTGTCACGATGCTCTGTTGGGGTTCGTGGGCCAATACACAAAAGCTGGCCAGCAAGGAATGGCGTTTTCAACTCTTTTACTGGGACTACGCGATCGGCGTCATGCTCCTGGCCTTGGCGCTCGCCTTCACGCTGGGCAGCACGGGCGGCGGTGGCCGATCGTTCTTGGCCGACTTAGGCCAAGCCCAGGCCAAGTGGCTGGGTTATGCCTTCCTCGGCGGCGTGATCTTCAATCTCTCGAATATCCTTCTCGTGGCGGCGATCGATATCGCCGGGCTGGCCGTCGCCTTCCCGGTGGGAGTCGGCCTGGCCCTGGTGCTGGGGGTGATCACGACCTATATCTCCAAGCCCGAGGGCAACGTGCCGATGCTGGCCATGGGCGTCGGAGCTGTTATGGTTGCCATTCTCTTGGATGCGGTGGCGTACAAGCGGCTGGCCAGCGGCAATCAAAAGACGCCTGCCAAGGGGATCGTCCTCTCCGTTGTGGCCGGGCTGCTGATGGGCTGGTTTTATAGTTTTGTTACCGGGGCGATGGGCGATATTGATCCTTCCAGCAAGCTCTTGGAGGCCGGCAAGCTGAGCCCTTACACGGCCATCGTCCTATTCTCGGCAGGGCTCTTGGTGTCGAACTTCCTTTGGAATACGATCATGATGGTCAAGCCGCTTTCGGGCGACCCCGTGCCGCTGGGCGATTACTTCAGCAAGGGCAATGCCCGATTGCACGCGATCGGCATCCTGGGCGGTGTGATCTGGAACGTCGGCATGAGTTTCAGCATCATCGCCTCGACCGCTGCGGGCAAGCCACTTTCCTATGGCCTGGGCCAGGGGGCGACGATGATCGGCGCATTCTGGGGCGTTTTCGTCTGGAAGGAGTTTCAGAAAAGCGCCGCGAGGAACGAATCCCTTGCTGGCCGCCATGTTTGCGTTCTACATCCTCGGTCTGGCCATTCTCATCGCCTCGAAATACTTCTATCCGTAAGACAGCCTTCAAGGAACATCATGAGCAAGAAATCCATTGTTGTCGTCGGCAGTTCCAATACCGACATGGCCATCCAACTGGACCGCATTCCGCGGCCGGGCGAGACGATTCTGGGCGGCTCGTTTCTCATGGGGTCCGGCGGCAAGGGGGCCAACCAGGCGGTCTCGGCCGCGCGGGCCGGGGGCGATGTGACCTTCGTGGCCCGCGTCGGCCGCAACGTCTTCGGCGATGCGGCCCTGGCCGGGTTTCAGAAGGATGGCATCTGCGTCGATCACGTCGTTCGCGACAAGGCCAGCCCGTCGGGCGTGGCGCTGATTTTCGTCGCTCGCGACGGAGAGAACAGCATCGGCGTAGCCTGCGGAGCAAACGACAACCTCAGTCCGGCGGACGTCCATAAGGCACGGCAGGCGATCGCCGATGCCGACGTGCTCATGCTGCAGCTTGAAATCCCGCTGGCCACAGTGCAAGCCGCCGCCGAAATCGCTGCCAAGGCGGGCGTGCAGGTCATCCTCAACCCGGCCCCCGCCTGCCCCTTGTCCGACGAATTATTGGGGCTGGTCACCATCCTCACCCCTAACGAAACCGAGGCCGAATTGCTTACCGGCATCGCTGTGACCGACGACGCTACGGCCGAACGGGCCGCGGATTGTCTCTTGGCCCGCGGGGTCGGGATCGTCATCATCACCCTGGGGCCGCGGGGGGCTTTCGTGGCGAGCGGGGAATTCCGTGGTGTGGTGCCCGGTTTCGAGGTCACCGCGGTCGATACGACCGGCGCCGGCGATGTCTTCAACGGCGCATTGGCGGTGGCCTTGGCAAAGGAGCAACCGCTGGTGGATGCGATTCGCTTCGCCAATGCCGCCGCGGCAATCTCCGTGACCCGCCGCGGCACGCAGCCCTCGGCCCCCACGCGCAAAGAAATCAAGAAACTGGCCGGGACAAAGTAAAATCCGAAATACGAATGTCGAAATCCCAAATAAATCCAAAATCAAAAACATTAATGACCAATCTTATCACGCGCCGCGCCATGATCACCCGCAGCGGCATCACTGCCGCCGCAATTGCCGCCGCCGGCCAGGTTCGCGCCGATGTTGCACGGGAGCCGTCGCACCGCCCGGCCGGGTTCAAGTTCAGTCTGAACACGGCCACGATTCGCGGCCAGAACCTTTCCCTGCCCGAGCAAGTGGACGTTGCCGCCAAGGCGGGCTACGATGCCATCGAGCCCTGGCTCGATGAGCTTCATCGCTATGTGACGGGCGGCGGGAAGGCGGCCGACTTGAAGAAACGCATTTCCGATCTGGGCCTGGTCGTCCCTAGCGCAATCGGTTTTGCCGATTGGATCGATGAGGACGATGCCCGTCGCGCCGCCGGGTTGGAGCAATGGAAGCGCGACGCCGACCTCGTGGCGTCGATCGGCGGGATTCGCATGGCCGCGCCGCCCAGCGGGGCCTACAATGTTTCGCTCGATTTGCGGCGCGTGGCCGAGCGCTACCGGAAGTTGCTCAAGATCAGTTGCCCGATGGGAATTGTCCCGGAATTGGAAATGTGGGGCGGGGCCAAGACCCTCTCGCGGATGAGCCACATCGCCTACGTGCTCGTCGAGGCGGCGCACCCCGAGGCCTGCGGCCTGCTGGACATCTTCCATATCTTCAAAGGCGGTTCCGATTTCGCCGGCGTGCGGGTCTTCAATGGGTCCGTGCTCCACGTGCTGCACGTGAACGATTATCCGGCCGGCTCGACCCGCGAAAAGGCGACCGATGCCGACCGTGTCTACCCGGGCGATGGTGTGGCGCCGATCGTGACTTTGTTGCGCGACTTGCGAGCGATCGGCTACAACGGCATGCTTTCGCTGGAACTGTTCAATCGCGGCTACTGGAAGCAGGACGCCCTGACCGTCGCCCGCACCGGCCGGGAGAAGATCCAGGCATTGGTGGAGGCCGCCCGCGAGAAAGCGTGACTGAACCTGGACGGCGAACATCCGTGTTTCGTCGGTGTTTCATCCGTGGCTTGCCTGCAGCCCGTGCGGGCGGAGGCTGGAGACCCTCTCCGGAATAGCCGCAGCGCTGGCGGCTAACCCATAAGCTGCGAACAGGGACCTTGATTTCCGCGCACACCGCGACTCTAACCGGGGAAAACCGCTGAATCAAGGGGACGTTCGACGAGCCGGTCAAAACGTTCCTTCCGTGTTTGGAAAAGACGATACTGGAAGAATTCGCGACGCTCCGTGCGACAGGCGGCTCGTCGAGTATCATTGCTCAGTTCATCTGGCCGAGAACACGATATTTGACGATTCGCGGAACTTTTCTTCCCCGGTAAACGTCTATTCTTCCGACTTTTGTGGCGAAAACGCAACGCCTGCCCCGGCTGGCTCGGTCAGGGGGGCTTTTTGACGTACCTTATACCAAGAGTATTCGTGTAACCCTCGGAGCATTGCCATGCGATCTCGGAATCTACCTCCCTGGCTGGCCGTCGCCCTGGTTGTGGCCCTGCCATCGACAGCCCTGGCCCGCATCAAGCTTATCACGCTGCCCGTGCGGGAACGGGTGGAAATCCAACTCGACAACCCCAGCGCCACGCTGGTGGAAGAGGAACGCATCGTTCCCCTCGTCCGCGGCGTCAACCAGGTCGATTTCTCCTGGGCCAACACCCAGATCGACCCGGGCACGATCGTTTTCCGGGTGTTGGGCGGAATCGGGCACCATGTACCCATGGTCGTCGGGGCGAAGGCGGATGCCAAGCCGGACGCGAAAGAGTCGCCGGCCCTGGACGTCAAAGTCCTTTCCGTCAGCTATCCGCCGAACGAAGCGTCGCTGGTCTGGCAGGTCTCTGCCAGCGGTTCCGGTTCGGCCCGCGTGCGGATCAGCTATCTCCTGGGCAACATGAACAAGAGCTTCAACTACCGGGCAATCGCGGCCAACGACGAAAAGACGCTGGTCCTCTCCGAGTACATTCGCATTCAGAACCTGGCCAACGAGTCGTTCGGCTCGACCGGACTGTGGGCCGGTTTCGGACCGCGGTTCCTCAAACCGATCGGCATCAACGAGACCAAGGAGATGCTGGTCGAGAAGTTCGCCGAGGTGCCGGTCAAGAAGACCTATACCTGCGATCCCCAGGCCCACGGTTACCTCGATCGGCCGCAGAACAAGCTGCTGGTGCCGATGCACTACGTGCTGAAGAACGACAAGGCCAACCACCTGGGCGCGGCGCCGCTGCAATACGGTAAGGTCCGCATCTTCCAGGAAGACGGTCACGGCGGCACGGCCTTCATCGGCGAGGACTGGGGCAAGTTCACGCCCCTGGACGATGAAATGCGGCTGTATGTCGGCGTCGCCCAGGACGTGGTCGTCAAACGCACGATCGACAAGAACGAGCAGCGGCGGATCGCCGGCAACCTGTACGACCGCGAAGTGGTCGTCAAATTCGAGATCGAGAATTTCAAGGACAAGGCCGTCGTGCTCGACGTAGCGGAAAACGTCCGCGCCATCCGCAACGAGTTGTATGGCGACAACGGCCGCGACGTGCAGTGGGAACTTGGCAACTCGACCACTTTCGGCAAGCCCGACAAGGAAAAGAGCAGCTTCGGGCAACTGCTCTTCCACGTTCCGCTTCCCGCCCGCGGCGCCGACGGCAAGGCCGAGAAAATCGTGCAGAAGCTGGATTTGGTCCTGAAGAACGAGTGGTAAGGGAGGATGAACCATGTTGCTACGAACAATTCTCTTCGTGACCGTCGTCATCGGGCTGTGCCTGCCAATGGCGCGGGGTGACGAGGCGGCGCCGCTCGGCGCCCTGGCCAAGATGCGGGTCAGAGAGGTGACGGTCTTCAAAGACGGCCACGCACTAATGCTGCATGCGGGCAAAATGCCCGTCGAGGCTTCCGGCGACGTGCTGATGGACTACCTGCCCGCGCCAGTTCTGGGCACCTTCTGGCCCTACTCGGCCGACAAAGAAGTCACGCTGACGGCCGTGGTGGCCGGGCAGCGCAAAGTACTCGTTGAGCGTACGTCACTGAGCTTGCAGGAACTGCTCGAAGGCAATATTGGTGCGGAAGTGATCATCAATGAAACGCCGCTCTCCGGCGCGGCGACGAAGCCCGAAGGGCTCACGTACCCGGCCACGATTATCGGCCGGCCAGAGCGCAGTTCGAAGGAGTTGGAGGCAACCGCTCCGCCCGGTGAAGGCGAGAAGCTCCCGCAGAAGGGCAGCATCATCCTGCTCAAGACGCCCGAAGGCATCAAGGCCGTCGGCATCGATCGTATTCAACAAGTCACCTTCCGCGGTCCGCACAAGGCAGCCGTCGCCAGCGAAGAATTCCGCAACCTGCTTCGGCTCAAGCTCGACTGGGGCGATCGCAAGCCCGGCAAGGAAGCCGACATGGGCCTGCTTTACCTGCAAAAAGGGATTCGTTGGATTCCCAGCTACAAGTTCGTCATCGACGGCAAGGGCGGCGTGACCGTTCAGCTCGAAGCCACGCTGATCAACGAGTTGGCCGACCTCGAGGACGTGACGGCCAACCTGGTCGTCGGCGTACCGAGCTTTGCCTTTGCCGACACGGCCGACCCGATCGGTCTGGGGCAGACCGTGGCCCAGCTCTCGCAGTACTTTCGCCGCGACGCGCAAACACAATATGCCTTTTCCAACGCGATCATGAGCCAAACGGCCTCCCGCATGAGCGAGCGAGTCGACCAATCCCAGCCAGTCGCGCATGACCTGGGCCCTGAGGTTGGCGGTGCGGAGAAGAGCGAGGACTTGTTCATCTTCACGCTCAAGCACGTCACGCTGAAAAGGGGCCAGCGGATGGTGGTGCCCGTGACGTCGTTCGACCTGAAGTACGAGGACCTGTTTACGGTTGATATCGGCTTCGCGCCGCCGCGGGAGGTGTGGCGGAATTTCAACAACCAGCAGCAGGCCGAGATCGCCAAACTCTTTCTGGCGCCCAAGGCCATGCATAAGATCCGCCTGACCAACAGCAGCAAATACCCCATCACCACGGCCCCCGCCCTGATCCTCAAAGACAACCAGGTGCTGGGACAGGGCATGACGACCTACACCGCCATCGGCGGCCGCCTGGACCTGCCCGTTACGACGGCGGTGGACATCCTGGTGAAAAAATCCGACAAGGAGACCGGGCGCGAGCACAATGCGATCAACTGGGAAGGCGCGGCCTACGCAAAGATCAACCTGCAAGGCACGATCAAGCTCACGAACAACCGGGCCGCGCCGGCCCGGATCGAGGTCACGCGCAACGTGCTGGGCAGCGCCACGGAGGCCGACCACGACGGCAAGGTCGAGATGCTGAATATATTTGGGGACGACTCGCTCGGGCCGGTGACGACCTATCCGTCTTGGTGGGGTTGGTATCCGTGGCCGCACGGGTGGGCGCACCTCAATGGCATGGCCAAGGTCACCTGGACTGTCGATCTGGAGCCCGGCAAGAGCGTGGACCTCAAGTACACGTGGAACTACTACTGGCGCTAACTGAAAGGAAAGACCGATGCGAAGCCAATTGATCCGTGAAACACTGGCGCTGGGCACCCTGTTCCTGGCGGCTACTGCCGTCCGGGCAGAGAACGTCGATTTGTCGACGGTTCCGACCCGCAATACCGTGCAGCTTACGATCTACAACTCCGAAGACCTGACGCTCGTCCGCGAGACCCGCAAGGTGACCTTCAAGCCGGGCGCCAATCCGCTGCAGTTCAGTTGGGCCAATACACTGATCGACCCCACGTCGGTGGAACTGCGGTTCCTCACCGGTCGCGAGAAGCTGACCGTGCTCGATACGACCTTCCCCCACGCCAAGCCGCAAATGCTGTATTGGAACGTGCAGAGCGAGATGGATGGCGAGGCCACGATCGAGATCACGTATTTCACCAGCGGCATCAGTTGGTCGGCCGATTACATCGGCATTGCCGACCCGGACGAATCACAGTTGGGCCTCGAAGGCTTCGTGCGGGTGCAGAACAATTCCGGCGAGGAATACGAAGACGCCCAGGTCCGCCTCGTCGTGGGGCGGATCAACCTCGTGCAGAAGATCGCCGAATTGGCCCGCGTTCCGGTCTCGCAGGTGGATCGACTCGAAGAATCGACCAGGGCCCGTTTTCGCGGCGAGGCATTGAAAAAGGCGCTGGAGGCGCCGGTGAGTGAGGCCGCGGCCCCCAAGCCGGAGCCGGCAGAGCCCAAGAAGGTCGCAAAGAAAGGTCTGGGCGAGTATTTCATCTATACCATCGAAGGCACCGAGACGATCCGCAACGGTTGGTCGAAGCGGATGCGGAGCCTGGAAGCGGCCAAAGTGCCCGTGAAGATCCAATATCGTTTCCGGCCGGCCGAATACGGTGAAGAACTCGTGCGGATGTACCTCCTTACCAACGACAAGGAGTCGAAACTCGGCACGACGCCGCTGCCCGACGGCACCGTGCGGCTGTTCCGCCAGAACGGGCACGACGGGCTGAGCTTCCTCGTGGCCCAGGCCATCAAGTACGTGCCTATCGGCGACAAGATCGAATTGAATCTGGGCGCGGACCCCGAGGTGATCTTCGAGCTGGTCAAACTGCGCTGCTGGCGCAATGCGATCTGGGTGCAAATCAACGGCGTCGACGTTTTCCGTCGCATCGATCAGCCGGGCGTGCAGATCAATGTCAATAGCTCCGTGGCCGGCTGGGACGATCACACCCTGTATTGCCAGCGGGTCCGAAACTACACGAAGAAGCCCATCGAGTTGGAAATTCGCCGGACCTTCGGCGGCCACGTCGTGTTCCGCAGCGAACTGGAGGCCAAGAACCATGACTACCAAACGGTCGAGTACACGGCGGCGGTGAAACCGGCGGAAAAGGCGGACTTGCCCTATGAGATCGTCGGGCGGCAAGGCTACAACGCCAAGCAGAACAACGTGACCATCCAACGGGCCGGGGTCAAGCCGTAGTGGGAGTTGTAGTTGTAGGGTGGGACCAGATCCGGGGTACCCGGTACTCCGGGTCGGCGAGTCGCCGGCCCACCGTAATCGAGAATCATCGGGAAGGAATGGTGGGCCTGCGCTCGCTACGCGATTTGGTCCCACCCTACAAGGTCGTTGACAGCCTCGTCGAAGGAAGATGCAATGAAAGCGAATAACTTCTCTCTTGCCGTGCTGCTTGCCGCCTGCGCCGTAGTCGTGCAAACGGCCCGAGCGGAGAACGTCGATCTGTCGACCGTTCCCAACCGCAATACCGTGCAGCTCACGATCTATAACTCCGAAGACCTGACGCTCGTCCGCGAGACCCGCAAGGTGAGCTTCAAACCGGGGTCGAACCCGCTGCAGTTCAGTTGGGCCAATACGCTCATCGATCCCACGTCGGTGGAACTGCGGTTCCTCGTGCACGGGGACAAGCTGGCGCTGCTGGACACGACTTTCCCCCACGCCAAGCCGCAAATGCTGTATTGGAACGTGCAAAGCGAACTGGACGGCGAAGCCCTCGTCGAGATCACGTATTTCACCAGCGGCATCCATTGGTCGGCCGATTATGTGGGCATTGCCAACGCCGGCGAAACACAAATGAACCTCGAAGGCTTCGTGCGGGTCGATAACCGCTCGGGCGAAGAATATGAAGACGCCCAGGTGCGTCTGGTTGTCGGCCGTGTCAACCTGGTCGAGAAGATCGCCCAGTTGGCCCAGGCCCTCGGGAAGGACCTCGATCGACTGGCCAAGGGGGAAAAGCGGGAGATGAGGTTCAAGACCCTCCGCGACTTGTCGGATGCCAGGGAGGCTGCTCAAGACGCCGAGGAGAAACCCGGCGCAATGGGCGGCAGGCTGCAACCCCAGGCCCCCAAGGAAGTCGTCAAGGAGGGCCTCGGCGAATATTTCATCTACACGATCGAGGGCACGGAAACGATCCCTAACACCTGGTCCAAGCGGCTGCGAAGCCTGGAGGCGGGCAAAGTTCTCTTGAAGGTTCAATATCGCTACCGACCGGCGGAATATGGGGACAGGATAGTGCGGATGTACCTTTTGACGAACGACAAGGAATCGAAGCTCGGCACGACGCCGCTGCCCGACGGCACGTTTCGTCTCTTTCGCCAGAACGGCCGCGATGGACTGACCTACCTCGCCGGGCAAACGATCAAGTATATTCCCATCGGCGGCAAGATCGAGTTGAACCTGGGCGTCGATCCGGAGGTGATTTTCGAATTGGTCAAGCTCCGCACCCGGCGCGACGCCTTATGGATGCAAGTGCATGGCGCAAAGATTTTGCAGTGCGTCGATCAGCCGGGCGTGAAAATCCGCCTGGATAGTTCCGTTGCCGGCTGGGACGACCACGTGTTGTTCGCCCAGCGCTTGCGGAACTATACGAAGAAGCCCATCGACGTGGAGATCCGCCGCACGTTTCCCGGCGACGTGGTCTTTCGCAGCGGGCTGCCGGCGAAGAAGCACGATTATCAAACCGTGGAATACACAGCCGCCGTTGCGGCGGGGGCCAAGGCCGAATTGCAATATGAGGTCATCACGCACCAGGGACGCAACGCGCAGGCAGAATCGCGTGGCGATTGAAGCCCTAAAGTAGCTCTGTTTGCAGCAAATCGCTGCTACTTCCCATAGATCTCCACCTCGCGGAGGGTCGCTTGATGGGGGCCGGTCTGGCCGCCGGCCTCGGTCTCCTCCTTGGTGGCGCCGTCGCCCCAAGTGCAGTCGTGCACCAGCAGCCGGATCTTTTGCGTGGTCACTGGCGGGAACTGGTGTTGGAAGATCCAGCGGTCGCTGAAGAAGCTGTCTACCGTGGTTCGCGTGGGCGGCGTGAAGACGCACAAGGTGCGCGTCGGCTCCTTGACGTGCTCGATCGTTACCCATTGGCCGTTACGCTCGTACTGGAGCTCGTAGTCCAAGAGCGTGCCCTGCGATTGCCAGGGCGGAGCGGCGTAGACGATCACGCGGGCCACGGCGGCCGGGGCGGGCAGGCGGATCTCCACCCAGGTGGGAAAGGTCGCCGCGTTGTCCATCCACGGGGCCTGGCCGGGACGCTGCGCATAATACCAGTTCTCCTGTTCGCCGTTGATGAGCTTCGACACCACGTTCCGCTCGGCTGTGATCTTGTCGTTGGCGTTGTTGGGGTTTCTCGGCGGCGCCGGCGGATTGGCGGCCACGGCCCTAACGCCATCGTCGCGGGCCAGGTTGCGGCCCCAGTCGGTCGGCAGGGCCTCGATCGTCTGCCCCTTGGAAAGCTCGACATAGACCGGCAATTCCGGCACGGGAAGCACCGCCCCGCCGTCGCGGACCGGCAGATCCTGCCCGACGCCGAAGGCCGAAGACCACGTGCAGCTTGTCGCCGCCGGCCACCTTCAGTCGCAGCTTGCCGTCGGGACTGCCGGCGCTCATGAACATCGCCACGCGCTTCGCCTGGTCGGGCGACTGGAAGAGGCTGCCGATGTACAAGCGGTTGCCCGGCTCGCCGAAGTCGAAGGCCTGCACGAAGGTGGTGCCGAATTGCTCCTCGGCGAAGACCCGCATCAAGGGCAAGGCGGGATTGAAGCCGCCGTCGTCGTTTTCCCACCAGGTGGGAAAATCCCAAAAGCCGTGGCTCTTGTCGTACCACAGATGATTGTGTTCGCGGGGCAGTCCGTACTGGTCGAAGATCATCATTTCCAGCATGGTCCAACGCCCCTGGTGGCGCGGCTGGTAGACGCCGTACATGGCGGCGAAGTAGCCCTGTTCCGTCTGCCACAACTGCTTCTTGTCGGCCCCGTATTTCTTCAGCACCGCCAACAGGTTGTCCATCGATTTGCGGCCCATCACCAGGTCGCCGTTGAAACCGTTGTAGACGTGCATGGAGAAGGCGTCGATGGAATTGCCGCCGCCGGCCTTGAGGAAGTCCTCGATGAACGGCAAGAGCGAGGGATTGATGGCAACGGTGCCCGGCCCCATCACCTTGAGGTCCCTGTCGACGCCCTTGACCGTTTCGTAGAAGGGTTTCATTTCCTTCTCGGCGAAATCTTTTCCGCTGCTGCCGTAATTGGGCTCGTTCCGTGGTTCGTAATAGCGGACCACGTCCTTGAAGTGCTCGACGATCTTGCGCACGCCCGCCTCCTTCCCCTTGGTGCCGTTCGGGAAGGCGATCATCAACGCCCGCTTGCGGAGCGGGTCGTAGGGCAAGTACAGTTGGCGGTCGATGCCGATCGACTTCTCCAGCTCGCGGATCGATTCCTCGGGCTTGTCGGCGTTGGCCGAGTGGCGCTGCGGCCCCATGCCGCTCACGTCGCGCATCACCTCGTCCTCCGTGTCGCCGCCGCCGGGCGTTCCCTTGGGCGGCAGCTCGGGGAAGTTGGGGTTGCGGCGGAGGACGACCAGCATCGTTCCGCCCACCACGTCGCCCCATTCCTTGGTGGCCTGCTTGCCATAGACGTACAGCTTGTACCAGCCGGGCTTCTGCACCTTGAGCGTGATGCGCTGGGCAGCCGGGCCTTGATCGACCAGCTCGCCCCAGTAGTCGCGGACCTCGTAGCTCGCCGCCGCGGGGCCCAAGGCAAACGTCACCGGCTCACCCACGTAGAACACCGGGTTGCGTTTGCCGCAGTCGGGCTGGACGGCGTCTTTCCGCGGGGCCCAGCTCCATCCGTGCTTGCGCTCGGGCGCGACGTGGTTGGTGCGGATCGGCTCGCCCGCATCGGCGGCGGTGATGAAAACCAGGCCCCAGAGGATTATTCCGCCCCACGCGGTCTGGCACGCGGAACGCTTCGAATCGTTGCGAATCATGGTCGATAGGTCTCCTGAAAGGGCTAATGAGCAGTTTGTTTCGTCCTCAGGGGCGGAGAGTAGACGCGGATCGCCGCAATCGGCGTTTTCTCGCTGCCGGCGAGCTCCAGGACGTGCCTGGCGTTGGCGAGTCCCTGGGCCAGGGTCACGGAAGTCTCGATGGTCGGATCAAGTGCGCCCGACGAGACGAATTGGTCGACGAAGTGCGGCACGACGCTCCAGGTGACGGTAAAGCGATCGGGCACCGGTTTGGCCTGGGCCAGCATCAAAGCAAAGGCTACGTTCCAATCCCCAGGCTCGATCACGATGCGGCCGGAGCGCGACACGAAGCGCACGTCGGAGCGGCCTTCGCCGTCAGGCCCCGTCTTCGATCCGCGGAGCGTGAACCGAAACGTCTTCGCATCCTGGCGGTCCTTGACGACTTCCATCGTCCAGTCCTCGAGCACCAACGGTTTCTCGGATTTCAACGGCGCAATGGGTGGCCACTTGCCGCCGGGCTGGGCGTGCGTGCGCGTGAAGCCGTACAGCTCAGGAAACTCCGACGGGCTGCGGCCATCAATCTTCACCGCTGCCGGCGGCGCCGCACCGGGCTTGACGATCGCGTCGACGCGGTTGCCGTCGAAAGCCAGGCGCAACACGCCGTCCTGCCAGGCGATGTCCTTGCCCACCACATAAGTCTTCACGCAGCGGTCGGCCGCCGCGGGGCCAAGGGCCGGGTCGAAACGCAGATAGGCCTCCACGCAGCGGGCCATGAGAAACTCGCCGTGGGCATTCAGATGCACGCCGTCGATCAGGAGCTGTTTGGGCTGCAGGCCGTTGTCCGTCAAGTAGTGCTTCCAAAGGCCGCGCTGGTCGCAAAGTTCAGTGCCATAACGCTTCGAGACCGCCGGCAGCCAGTTGTGGTTCATGAACGCGCCCCAGTATTTGCCGTTGGGCGGCCAGAGCTTCACGGGATCGGTCTCTTCGCTGAACTCGGCTGGATTGGTCACGTGGTCGTTCTGCTGGAGGATCTCCGCGGTGGTGCGCTCGCGGACGCGGCGGATAATGTCATCGTATTTGTCGTGCGCGCCGTAGACCTGGAAGATGAGCAGGTCGGGATAGAAGGGGTACAAGTCGGTCTCGGCCGTCCTTACCAGCAATTGCGAGGCGAAACCGCCCAAGGCCCGATTCTCGATGACCAGGTTTGCCTGCGGAAAACGGGTCCTCAGGGTCATCGGCAACGGCCTGCCACCAGCGTTGCTCGGTGATCGACTGGCCGTAGAAGAGGACGCGGACGGTATTCCGCTTCTGTGACGTGCTGTTTGCGAGAAGCCGCATCGTACGCTGCACGTTGCGGCCCCAGGAACTGGTGTCGCCGAACTTGGGTGGAGGATAGGCTGCCGGTCGGTCGGCACCGAGGGCATCGGTGAGAAGCATGCAGAGCAAAAGGACGGCAAACGGTAGGAGTTTCATTATGCTGGCGGGGTCGGGAGGGGTTTGGAGGCAGGGCACACACGCTCCTCATGGTAGTTGCCTCGCGGATGACCGTCAAGAGATCGAAAAGGGCGTACTGGAATTCCACGCGGCCCGCAGTTAAGCTAAGTAGCTATGAACTACAGGATTTACGTTTTGCTGTTGAGCGTCGGATTCGCCGCCATATCTTCTGCTCACGGCGACTTCCGGCGCAAATCTGCCAGTCTCCGTCGTGGTTCCCGAAAGGGGATTCCTGAGCCTGGGAGTTTACGACCGCCAAAATACGCTGATACGCTCTCTTGCGGCGGCCAAGCCGGTCGAGAAAAGGAGCTTTGTCCCTCACCTGGGACGCAACCACTGACCTGGGCCTGCCTGCGGCGCACGGCACGTACCGTGTGCGCGGCATTTGCTTCCCGCAAGGTCCGCGCACGGATTATGTGATGAAGGTCGGCATCAGCGGCGACCCACCCTACACGCCTGCCGACGGCCGAGGAGGCTGGGCGCTAATCTCGGTGGGCCCAGGCGATCTGTACTAACGGCAAGGAGCTTACTGCGATCTTCGGCTGCGTGGAAGACGCGCTCACCACCGGTGTGCAACGAATGGACTTCGAAGGCAAGATCCCGGGCCGATATAACACGTTTTTCGGCTGGGATGTCCGCATGGCCGGGGCGATGGACGATAAACACCTTTACCTGGCCGTCGCGGCCCTCGGCGAGCACCGCGTCGTCATCGGAAAGTACGACATCGGCACGCCGGGGGGACGCATCCTGCTGGACGTGCCCGCCGGTCAGCACACGGAAGCCGCCGGACGATGGAAAGGCCGCTGGAGAACGGAAGTCCGCGGGTTGGCTGTCCATGGCAATCGCCTGTATGTGCCGATGAAGCTGGACGACAAGCTCTTCGTCGTCGATGCCGAGAAGGGAAAGATTGTCGCTGCCTGGCCGATCCCGTCGCCGCGCGGCGTTGCCGCCCGCGGCGGTGAACTGTTCGTTCTGAGCGGCAGGCGTTGCTACCGCCTCGACGGCAACGGCCATACTTCCGCCACACTTGTCGATGGCTTGGACGACCCGAGCGGGCTGACCCTGGACGATGCCGGCAATTCCTACGTTTCGGATGCGGAGGCGTCCCAGCAGGTCAAGGTCTTTTCGCCGCAGGGGCGACCGCTGCGGACGATCGGCCTTCAAGGCGGCCGACCGCGCAATGGGCGCTACGAGGCCCGCGGACTACTCGACCCGTGCGGTCTCTGCGTAGCGCCGGGCGGCGACCTGTGGGTGGCTTCCCCAGCCGAAGATTTCCAGCGCGTCAGCGTCTGGAACAGCCGCACCGGGGAGTTGAAGCGGGAGTTCTTCAATACCCGCATTTCCGCCGACCAGGGAATGATTACGCCCGACGGCAAGCAGATGCTCTTCAATAACAACGTCTATAGCGACGCCCCCGGCGTGACCGCCTACGACATCGACCTGGAAAGGCGCAACCTGGTATCCGGCATGGCACCAGGATTTGACGATCCAACAGATGATGCAGCCCGGCGTCTTTCGCGGCAACGACCACGTCTTCGATCAGCTTGCCGTCACGTTCGACAAGCAAGCTCCTTACCTTTCCTTCGCGGGGGGAATGGTCCGCGCTAACAACGGCAAGACGTACTTGTGCGGCGGCGAGTTCTCCATCTGGCTCTTCAACGAAAAGACCGCAACTCCCAAACTGGCGGCGCTGGTCTACACGCACCGCGCGCACCGTTCGGACAATGGCCGCTATCAAGGCGACTACGATCAAGGGCCCAACAACTGGCTGGCCTGGTCCGACCTCAACGGTGACGGACGAATGTCGGCCGACGAAGTCCGCTTCAGCGAGAATCTACCGGGCATGGAAAAAACCTCGCGCCTCTTCGGCTGCGAATTGCAAGCGGACCTGAGCATCCTCATGCTCTGTCCCGTCGACCAGGGACGGGACATGCCGCTGAAGTGGGTCGTGCGCCGCTTGCCGCCGCGCGAGGTCAAGCCTGACGGCGTGCCTGTCTATGACTGGTCGGACGTGACCGACCTGGCAACGTTGCAAGTGCCCAGTTCCGTCGGCGGCGACGGTGGATGGAAAGGGGGCGCCGGCACCTACCTGCACGATATCAGCGATTCCGCCGGCGGATGGAACATCTTTAGCGAACCGATACTCGCGTCGGGCCTGAACCTGCATCTTCCCGGGATCGACGGCGACGGCTGGTGGGCGAGCCGCAACTGGCGCAATTCTCCCCTGCGCTTCGATACTAAGGGAAAGCCCGCGTGGCTCAAGCTCGGGCGCCGCGCCGGCCAAGGCTGCGCCGGGGGAAATGTATTACCCGCGGAACATCAGCGCCGACATCGACGGCGTCTGTTTCATCGACGACACCTTTGCCCAGACCTGGATCTGGACCGACAGCGGACTTTACCTCGGCCGACTGTATCACGAGCAATACGAGCAGATTCATGACAGCCGCGGCGTGTTCATCGAGTCCACCGCTTGCTACGCCTACAAGATCAAGGGGAAGATTTACGCCTGCATCGGCGACCACGGCGTCTTCGTGCATCGCGTGGAATTGCCGCCGCTCACGCCGATCGACGGGGGGCCGATCGAGGTCGGCGCCGCCGTCGCTGCCAGGGCCATCGCCTGGGACCCCGACGGCCCCGCGCCCGGCAAGCGGCCGGTCCATCGCGCCCAATGCATCTACGACTTCGATGCGGCGCAGCACGGCGGCGCCAGCGACTTTCACACCCGCACCATTCACGTCGACGGCCGGCTCGACGACGCCGAATGGAGCGGCATCGAACCGATGGCCATCAAGATGGACGGCAAGGTCGTGGCAAGCGTCAAGGCAGCCTTCGACCGGGAGAACTTATACCTGGCCTACGATGTCTCGGACCCGAACGGGCTGAAGAATGCGGGAACGGAGTTGCCTTATTGTCCCTTCACCAGCGGCAGCTACATCGACTTCTGCATCGGGCGCGAATGGGCCGCACCCGACCGGGCGCAGAACGCCAACGGCAACGTCCGCGTCATCATGGCGCAGGATCACAGGCGGCAAGACGAGCAGCGACTACCAGATGGCCTATTACCCCGTTCGCAAGGACTACGCGTGGCATCCGCAGACCATCGTCTCGCCCGCGGCCGTGCGGCACTTCGACGACGTCGGCCCCATGCCCGGCCTGGTGTGGGCCTACCGTCTTAAGCCCGGCGGCTATACGGCCGAGGTTTCGCTGCCGAATGCACGACCTTCGCACGCTGGGCATTCGCAGCAGCGAGCCGGTGGGATTCGATGTCTCCGTCGGTTTCGCCAACGATGCCGGCACGGTGCGCCGCGCCGCTGCCCACTGGGCCGGGCAGCAAGAGTCGCTCGTCGTCGACAGGCCGGGTTCAGCCGCTTTGCTCCCCGCCACATGGGGCACGCTGATCTTCGAGAGATCTGTACGGAAATGAAGTTATTCCCGCCGGGCCGGGTACGCACGACAGAGCGGGTCGCCGATCACGATGTCTTCCCAGCCCACAAAGCGCGAGGCCGCGTAGAAAGACTCCGCCAGGGTCCAGCCCCTGGTGTAGCGGTCCATAAGGATACTGGGCGAGGCCACTGCTTGCAGGAGCGGTTCGTCGGTATAGCCCTTCGCTCCGCTCACGCCCTGGGCGATCAGGTCGGCGATCAGCGACTGGCCGCCCTTGGTTGGCAGAAACGTTCGGGCGCTGGTGGAAACGGCCGTCTCGCAGATGGCCCCGGGCCTGAAACGCAGGGAGTGATAGGCGTCGGCGTCGTAGTGCCGGTCGTTGCTTCCCCAGGAAACATATCCCAAGAGCCCGCTGCGTTTCCCGGCGAAATCGTCGGTCTGGGTCAACTCGACCGGCACGCCCCGTGACTTGAGGATGTCGGCAGCGCGTTGCATGTCGGCGTTGTACTCGTTGAAGTTGAGTTCACCCGAGTCGCTCGTTACGGGACGGGGCTGGTGCTTGCGGTCGGCGTAACCGAAGGCGGGGCAACTGTCCAGCAGCACCTCGCCCTCCGCGACGGCGCTGCCTGTTTGTCGCGCGGCGGCCAGGGCCTGCGTGGTAAGCGCCTTGGCGCCGGCCTCCGTGTACCCGTCCAGCCGCGTGACGAGGTAGCCGCCGAACTTGGCATGCAGGAAGGGAGTGGAACTGTTCCAGAAGCGATTGGCCCAGGTGGTGCCGGTGAATCCGCTATCGCTAAGATGGACGCTGACGGCGCCAGGCGTCTTGCCGTAGTCCAACGCGGCCAGGTAGCTGTCCAGCGAAGTGCGACAATTACTCAGTCCGTGTCCTGGCCCGTCCGGAATACGGATCGGTATCCCTTTCGTGAGAACGATGAAGTCGATGCTCGCATGGGCAGCCAGGAAAGCACGAATCGGTTTCTCGATGCCTTGTTCGTACGCCCTATATGCAATGGTCTCATTCCCCGAATTCGCGGCGCTATCCTGACATCGCACGGAAACGACGTTGCGTACCGCGCACCGCTGCGCATAATCATCGGCCACCGCCCGGGAAACGGGGCTGTTCTCGTTGCGCACGACCAGCACGCGGTCCGTGTCGCGGACAGGGGAGGCTGCCAAACACTGGATCCCGATGCTGAAGACCAGAACCAGCCCGAAACTTACCGTTGAAAATCTCATAGTTGTGTTGTAGTCTTTGATCAGTTTTCCTTTTTCGTTGCGCCGGCCGCCTCACGGCCGGCGGTGGCCTTGACGCGCACGTTGGTTATCTTCCCATCGAAACGGTTGGGAGCAACGTACTCGCCAACTGCCGCGCGGCCGGCTGTGCCGACGGAAAACGCCGCCTTGGGCTGCTGCGGGATTGGGCCGGCGGCCTTGCCCTCAGCCACTTGCTTCCCGTCTACGAGAAGGGCCAAGGCGCCGTCCTCATGGAGAGTTGCCTGCACCGCGAAATGGCCCTTGCCTACCGGGTCCTTTGCCACGATCGTCGTCAGCTCCCCATTCTCACGGACGGCGAAGGCGAGTTTCCCCTGGGTGAGGTAGATCGCATAGCCAAACGCGCCGCCGCCTTGAGTTACTATCACGCCTTCGCTTCCGGCCGGCTCGATCTCCGCGGAGATTTCCAATGCCTTGCCGGCAATGTTCGGCGCCCGCCCGGTTGGCAAAGTATCGCCCGATTTCCATGGCCCGACGGCGCGGGCCGAGCCCATAGGTCGGCCGCGATTATTGGCGCGGCGGGCACCACCGTCCAGGTCCGTCTTGCCACCGGCCGGATCGAGTTCCGCCAGGACCGCAGAGAGACGTTGCCGTGCGGCCTTGCTCTGCTCCGTATCGGCTGCCGGCGGAAAAGGCTTCTCCACGAACGGGGCGTCGCTCATATCGAACAGATCGCCCGCCTCGTTCATCTTGAACCCCGGCTCGCGCACATACCAGCGGGCGCCAAGCTGGACGTAGGCCCAGGCGCGGGGCGTGCCCGCCTCGCCGTGGAGTTGCGCGGCGAAACTCCGGCCGTCGGTCTTGAAGCCTTCGGGCGGCTTGACGCCGGCAAGCTCAGCGAAGGTGGCGTACGGATCGGCGAAACTCACGATGTCGTCGAGCACTTTGCCCACCGGCGTCACGGCCGGCCAGCTTGCGATGAACGGCACCCGTGAGCCGCCCTCTAACATGCTCCCTTTCCAGCCGTTGACCATGCGGCCCCGGACGGGGCTGGGGTAGCCGGCGGCGGTGCCGTTGTCGCCGGAGAAGAGGATCAACGTGTTCTTCCGCAGCCCCAGCTTGTCCAACTCGGCCACCAGCGCCCCGAGCTGTTTGTCCATATAGCGGATGTTGTCGTCGTAGAGCTTGTTGATGTCCTTCGTGCCGCGTATCGTATCCGGCGTCCGCAGGGTGGGCTTGTGCACCAGGTGCATCGCGTAGTAGAAGAAGAACGGCCGCTCCTTGTGCCGCCGCAGGAAATCGAAGGTGAAGTCCTGGATAACGTCGGGGCCATAGGTCCCTTCAGGCAGGTTGAGGACCTTGCCGTTCTTGTTGTACTTCGTTTCCCAGTACCAGCCGCTGGCGGTGTTGTCGGTGAGGAATTCGTCAAAACCCCAGTCGCTGGGCAACTCGCCCAACTGCCGCCATTTGCCGGCCTGTCCCGTGGCATAGCCGGCCTGCTTCATGAGCCTGGCCATGGGGTATTCGTCGGCCGACTTCGCTCCCGGCCCGCCGCCGCGCCACGACTCGTTGGTAATCCCGCCCGTGCGAAAGGCGTAACGGCCGCTCATCAGCAGGCAGCGCGACGGCCCGCACAAGGGCGCTGCATAGCAAGTCCGAAAGCGCAGGCCGGATGCGGCCAGGGCGTCGATGTGCGGCGTCTGGTGCGCGTCGGCGCCGTAGCAACTGACGCCGTCAATGCCCAGATCGTCGGCCAGGACGAAGATGATGTTGGGCTTGGAAGGTTCCGCGGCCGCGGCTGACCCGCACGCGACACAAAGCAAGATAAAGGCGAATGCAACTGCGACTTTCATCATCGTGCTCCTTGAGCTTGTTCGAGACCAAATACTTTGACTTCCGAAATACTCACCCAGCAGCCTTCGTCAAGACCCGTCACCGTGATCTTCAGGTAACGGATTTGTTTGGCTTTCTGGAACTTCAGGTCCTGGACCTGCGACGTGGCGGTGGTGTGTGTCTGATCGCTCAGGAGCGACCAGCTCTTCCGGTCGACCGAGCCTTCGACCTTGTAGCGATAGCGTTTTCCATCGAAGGGCCAGCGGATCTGGCAGCCGGAAAGGTCGCAAGGTTTTTCCAGGTCGACCTGCCACCACTCCGGCCCGTCCTCGGGTTCGTCGTCGGCCCGCCAGCAGGTCTCCGGATCGCCATCGTTGGCCTGGGCCGCGCTATGTTCCTCGTTCTCAATCGACGAGCAGCACGCCGGCTTCTTCAAGGCCAGGTTGCCCGGCTCGGCGGCGCAGATCGCGACGTACCCGCAGGACAGCAAGGAAATAGCCAGGACTACAGAACATGCTGCTCGTAGGGCTCCGCGGCGGTTCATCGTAGCACACGCCATGTTTGAATTCCTTAACTCCCCTATGATAGTCAAGACTGCGTGGAAGTCCAGTTGGGCCGCCGATGTTTTCCATATTAACGAACTCGCTCGCGGACTGCCACTACGCCTTGCCGCCGGCCGATTGCGTCGCCATAATAGCCTTCATGGCAACGATTTCCGAACTGCTGGCGATTGCCGTCCAGCACCATCAAGGCGGCCGGCTGCAAGCTGCCGAGCAGATCTATCGGCAGATCCTCGCGGCCGAGCCCAACCAAGCCGATGCGCTGCATCTCCTCGGCGTGCTCGCCTTCCAGGTGGGCAAGCACGACTTCGCCGTCGACTACATTCGACGTGCAATCCGCTTGCGCGGGAATGTGCCCCTCTTTCATACCAGCCTGGGCAATGCCTTGCAGGCGCAGGGGAAGCTGGACGAAGCGGCCGCCTACCACCGCCGCGCTATCAAACTGAAACCCGACTTCGCCGAGGCGCACAACAACCTGGGCAATGTCTTGAAGGACCAGGGGAAACTGGACGAGGCGGTCGCCTGCTACAGCCGGGCCATGAAACTGAAGGCAGACTTTGCCGAGCCGCACTACAACCTGGGGGTCGCCTTGAGGGACCAGGGGAAACTGGAGGAAGCGGTCGCCTGCTACAGCCGGGCCCTCGATCGGAAACCGGACTATGCCGTGGCGCATAACAACCTTGGCAGCATCCTCAACGAGCAGGGAAAGCTGGACGAAGCGATCGGCGCTACCGCCGCGCCCTGGAACTGCGACCGGACCTTGCCGCAATACACAATAACCTGGGCAACGCCTTTAGGGACCAGGGGAAGCTGGAGGAAGCGGTGGCCTGCTACCGCCGGGCCCTGGAACTGAAGTCGGACTTTGCCGAGCCGCACTACAACCTGGGCAATGCCTTCAAGGACCAGGAGAATCTGGATGAAGCGGTGGCCTGCTACCGCCGCGCCGTGGAGTTGAAGCCGGATTATGCCGAGGCCCGCAACAACCTGGGCGTCGCCTTCAGGGACCAGGGGAAGCTGGAGGAAGCGGTGGCCTGCTACCGCCGCGCCCTGGAACTCGTGGCGGACTATGCCGAGGCCTACAACAACCTGGGCAAGGCCTTGCATGACCAGGGGAAGCTGGACGAGGCGATTGCTTGCGGCGGCCGGGCGGTGGAACTGAAACCGGACCTTGCTGAGGCGCATGTGAATCTCGCCTTGTCCTGGCTCCTTGCCGGGGATTGGCAGCAGGGCTGGCCGGAATACGACTGGCGGCGGCAGACTAAGGACTTCGCTCCGCGGTGTTTTTCGCAACCGCTGTGGGACGGCGGGTCTCTGACTGGCAAGACGATCTTGTTGAATGCCGAGCAGGGGCTGGGCGATACGATCCACTTCATTCGCTATGCGTCGGTCGTCAAGGAGCATGGCGGAACGGTCCTCGTGGAATGCCAGCGGCCGCTGCTTGGGCTGCTGGAAGGGTGCTCCGGGGTCGATCGCTGGATCGGTCAAGGCAATGATCTCCCGGCATTCGACATTCACGCCCCGCTGTTGAGCGTGCCCGGCATTCTGCAAGACGTCCATCGCCACGATCCCGGCCAAAATACCCTACCTTTTCCCCCGACGGGCGCTGCAGGAACAGTGGGGGAAGAGACTGCTCGAGTTTGATGGTTTCAAGATCGGGATCGCCTGGCAAGGCAGCCGCGACTATCGCGACGATCGTTGGCGTTCCATTCCACTCCGCTCGTTTGCCCCTTTGGCGGGGATTCCGGGAGTGCACTTGATCAGCCTCCAGAAAGGGCGCAGGGTGTCGAGCAACTCGCGGAGGTTCGGGACCTCTTTTCCATCACCGATCTTGCCGCTGAATTGGACGAGCACTCGGGACCGTTCCTGGATACGGCGGCCGTGATGAAGGGCGTTGATTTGGTGATTACTTCGGATACAGCGGCGGCGCACCTGGCGGGTGCACTGGGCGCTGCCGTGTGGGTGGCGCTGCCCTTCGCTCCCGATTGGCGGTGGTTGCTGGGTCGTTCCGACAGCCCTTGGTATCCCACGATGCGGTTGTTCCGACAGCGGGAACAGGGAAATTGGCAAGGCGTGTTTGAAGATATAAGCAGGGCGCTGTGCGAACGGCTGCAATGCCCAGACAAGAATGGATAAGCAGGAAGGCGGGGTTGCAGAAGCGGTGGAATGACTCAGGAAGGTAACGGTTATGGATCATTGGTCGGTTGTCTGCCGGTTCGCCTGCCAACAATGCCCCCGGCTGCCCAGGGGATTCTTACGCTCGTCGCTACAACCGGGACCGCGCCTCTCCTTCGATGCCCCCGGCTTGCCCGAGGGATTCTTACGCTCGTCGCTACAACCGGGACCGCGCCTTCCTTCGATGCCCCCGGCTTGCCCGGGGGATTCTTACGCTCGTCGCTACAACCGGGACCGCGCGCTTCCTTCAATGGCCCCGGCTTGCCCAGGGGATTCTTACGCTCGTCGCTACACACGTTAGCAAGGAACATACGCATCCCCCGGGCAAGCCGGGGGCATTTTCGGCGTTTTTCGCTGCTCGTTGTAGCAAGGAACGTAAGCATCCCCCGGGCAAGCCGGGGGCATTAGAACGCCGAGGTCCTTGGCATGCGTCTGCTTATGCCTTAATCTCGCGCCGTTAAGGGCATTCCCGATGGCGATCAGCGGGAGGCCGGCGGTGGGCGACCACCGTTTCCCATAATGCCGAATTCGGCACGCGAGCCGGCAGCGAGCAGCCCCCAAAGCCCCAAAACTCCCAGAGGAAAGAACAACGATGGTGTGTATATCCCGAAGACTATCAGACCAACAATCCATCCCCAGAATTTGCGTTTGTGGACTCCGTAGGCGACAACCTCCACGCCCGCGGCCAGGACAAGGCAGAATGCGCCGGAGATTAGCCCCAAGTTCGTCTCGGCATCCGTCATGCTTAGCAAGGTGGGCAAGATAAGTCCCAACAACAGGTACAAGACCGCACTTATGTGCCAGGGACACGAGGGCCAGAATGACGAAACTCTTCGGCGAAGCCGGTTTGGCACCAGGGCCAGACGCAATCGGGGACGCGTACGGATTCGTAGGCATGGCTTTCTGCAACCTAACGAGAATATGGTGATGAACGGTCTTGAGTGGGCGTGGTCGTCAGCCCCAACCTCGTGCTTTCACGATCTGAAGGAGCCACGAATGCTGAACTGCCACTTTCCCTTGCCCTCTTCATGCGACTTCGGCATGCCTTGGCCCTCCTGTCCAGCGGTTCGCCTGCCCGTAGTATATTCCAACGGCAATGCCTTTGGCAATCATGGGGCCAAATCTGCATTTCGCCGCCTCTGCAAGGGCCTATTCGGCGACAGTGCCAGGAAACGGTCCGGTGGTGGCGCCGGCGGGGCACGCTCTCTAGGCTTTGGATGGTCTGGATCGCGGTGGCGGCTGCTGTGCCACAGGAATCCTTGCTATACTGCGTAGACCATGAACATCCCGGAACCGAAGCCTCCCTGGTATCAATTCAGTCTGCGGTCGCTGCTGCTGTTCACTCTGTTCGTCGCCGTCCTGTGTTCGATTGGTGTCTGCACGTATTGGCTCATTTCCGTTGCCGTCTTGATTGGCCTTCCCGTGGGAATAGTGGTTGCAAGGGCCAAGGAAGGAGTCGCCGTCTGCGCATTTCAGTTCTTCCTGATCGCGTTTGTTGGCTGTGGATATTTGTTTGGTCTCGGAGAAGGCGTTGCATATTTGTTTGGTCTGCGAGAAGGCTTTTGGGGAATAGAGTGGTGGTTGACGAGTGGGTGGTGGTTGACGATCGTAATCGCGGTAGTGATGGGGTGTGTCTATGGTCGCCTGATCGTCGGCGCTTCCAAGGCCAAACGACGTTGGCTGCAAACCATCCCGGCAGCCCTCCTGTTGCTCATGCTCCTGGTAGGCGTCGACATGATGTGGCATGCGATGTGGCAACGGGAAATAATAGCGGCGATTAGGAAAACTCGGCGGAACGGTATCTGTTTCCGTCATACACGACGACATGCACGGTAGTAATTACGTGTCTCTTTCTCGTACCGAAGTCACCGACGTTGCGCTGGAGCAACTCGAGGACATGCTGCACGATATCCCGCAACTCGAAGAGTTGTTCCTTGACGACACCCAGATTACAGATGCTGGGCTGAAGCATCTCAAGGGCTTGAGCGCGCTCCGAAGATTGCAGCTTGACGGCACCCAAGTCAGGGACGCCGGGCTGGAGCATCTCAAGGGCTTGGCACGACTCCAACATTTGACCCTCCACAAAACCCAGGTCACGAGACGCCGGCGTGCAGAAACTCCAACAGGCATTACCGCACTGCGCGATTTACCGCTGACATCACCACCAGCGATCCCAAATGCCGCATGCGGCCCAAACTTTGAGACATAGCCAATCCGGCACAACGGCGTCACTTCGCCGGCGATTCCTGCACCGCCACATTCCTTCGTGATACGGTCGGGCTCCACGGTTTTCCCGCGCAGGATGCCTTCACGGTCAATACATACTGCCCGGGCGCGGCCGGCCTTCAAGGTCGGATTGACGATCATCTTCCCCAACGCAGGAACCACGAACTCGATATCCCGAGGCGGCTCCGCGGCGGCGGTCAGAGGAGTTCCGTTGGCCGGCTGCCAACCGAGTTCCAACCTTCCCCGCATAGACTCGTCAGTATCGTTGATGATCGTGACAGGGTACTTCCGGCTTTCCCCGGCCGGCAAGGTGGGCTGCCAGAAGTTGACGTAGACGCCCAGCGGCTTGAAGGCCTCGCCCATGTAGTCGGCAAAGTACGTATCGAGCTGCGGCCGCCGCACGTCGGCAAAGTTGTCGCAGGTGAAGCAGTGCGGCAAATCGGCGTCGAGATAGGCCAGGTACATCACGCCCGCATGTTCCCGCGAGGCCCGCCAGAACTCGGTCAGACCCGCTAAATAATAGGCGCAGGCCTGCCGCCGCTGGTCCGGCGTGGCATTGGGCCCCAAGAGGCGGTCATAGACCTTGCGGGCTAGCGTGGTAGGCGTCCCATCACGATGCAGCCACAGCCAGTCGTACTCGTTGATGATGGAAGCGTGCGTCCAACGGCCCGCTTCTCGCGATTCGTCGGCCCCGGTCATCTTCTCCAAGTCGCGCATCTGGAAGTAAGGCGGCTTCGTCTGAGACCAGTAGCTGATGAACTTGTAGGGGTGCCATTCGTAGGGATCGTCGGGCCCTGCGGCAAATTGTAGCCGTTTTCCCACGGCCGATTGGAGAGATCGAGGCCGCGGACCGCGGGAATCAGCTTGTCCTTGAGGAAGTCCCAATGCGTCTCGTTCGAGGCGTCCCAGAGGGCCACGCTGGGATGGTTCCAATTGTCGCGCATGAATTCGCGGACCTGCTGGACGACGTCGTTTCCCTTCCACATTGTATGACGAAGCGCGCCGTCGGGCCGGCACTGGCGGTCGCTCCAGATCGGGAACTCGTATTGCAAGAGAATGCCCGCTTCGTCGGCGATGTCCAGCCATTGTTGCGGCGCCGGTCCGATGCAGACCCGGAAGGCATTCCAGTGCATCTGTTTGGGAATGTCCACCAGGAACCGCCGCACCCAGGCCTCGTCCCACGGCAGCCCGCCGCACTGCGGGTCGCCGAAGAAGCGGTGCAGGGTGATACTCGCCCCGCGCAAGTAGATGACTTTGCTGTTGAGCATCGCCCGGCGGTTCGCCGTGCTGCAGCGGAATTCGCGCATGCCGAAGCGGGTGGAACAACTGTCGCCGCCGGTGTCCGTGTCGAGCACGTAAAGGAATGGATTGTCCGGGCACCAGAGCACCGCCCCGGGCACGGGCACGGTTTGCACAAGCGTCTTCTCTTCGCCGGCCGCCAGCGTGACCTCTTCGGCGCACGGGCTGGCCGACCGCCCGGCCATCCTTCCACGTCTTCAGCCGCTGTGAAACCACGGCAACACGGGCCGGGCCGGGGTTTCGCAGCCGCGTCTGCACAAGGACCGTCAAGCTTTGAATCTGCGGGGCCACTTGGATCGTCTCGATTGCCGGCAAGTCGGCCAGGAGCAGCGACACGCGGTCATAGATGCCCGGCGTCCAGACCGCCTTTTCGCCGTCGGTCCCATACAAGGCCCAAGGCGGAAGGGCGCCTGGGTGCGCACCGATGCGGACCAAGAGGCGATTCTTGCCGTTCCAGTGCATGGCGGCGGTGGCGTCGAAACGGCCGGCGGTAAAACAGCCCAGATGTTCGCCGAGGTTCTTGCCGTTAAGCCAAACGGCCGTGCCGAACTGGGCCTTGTTGACGACCAGCACGGCGGAGTCGCGCTTGGCCGGAGCGGTGAAGGACCGCGCGTACCAGAAGTAGTTTCGCTTCTGCGGCGTCCGCCCCAGGCCTTCGCACTTCTCCGATTTCGGCAGAACCTGGTTGTGCTTCATCGTGAAGACGAACTCGTGCGTCTCGTAGCGATCCACGTCGGCGAACGCCGGCCGGGCCTGGTTCGTCAACCCCGGCACGGCCACCTCGTGATCGAAGGTCGCGGGAACCTCCTCCGGTCGGATGCCGTCGGCTACGGACCAGGTTCCGTCCAACGACAGGGTCGTGCGCTGGGCGGCGGCCGGAGACAACCAGCCAAGTGCGGCAATGCTGGCAACAAGGAACGGTATCGTGATTCGTGAACAGACTATCATGGAACTCCAATCGTCTGGGGCAAACAGGTCTGAGATCGGCTTCGATCCTCTCGCGTGCCACTATAGTCCGGCGAATGTGGTTTCGCAATGTACCGCACTTCGGCCGGTCCTTAACGAACAACAGGCGTTGCAAACAGGTGGATAGAGAGGGTTGAACGAGCGCCGCAACGGCGTGGTCCGCTTGCTCCCAACGTTGCAATCGCTGGCGACCGTGCCGAGGATCCCTATCTTACTATTTTTCATCTCTTCCGAGACCGTATTCCGTGGTCTGCTCCTGCTTCCTCGCACGCGACTTCGATGTAATAATTAGTACGCAGGAGAGCCGCACATGATACAGGTGTAATCGCGCAGGCAGCCTGCAAGTCGGTCGCAAGAACTTTGTCCGCAACTATTTACATGATTAGGGAATTCAGTGGAAAGCGAACAGCAATAGAGCACAAAACTCCCCCTCTATCCGGTGGAAATGCGCGCATCGGCGTCGGCACGTCGTCCCTCATCCCTCATCCCTCATTTCAAACCGCCCATCGTAAGTCTGCCAAGTGTAGGCCGGAACAAGCTTGCGCAGTTCCGGCAAACATATACACAGGCAAACGCGAATGCCGGAACTGCGCAGGCTTGTTCCGGCCTACATCTTCTTGAAAACCCGATCCAGTTCTTGCATCAGGGTCGCCGCCGACCCGCGCCGCGGCCCGGATTCCTGAGCGGGCGGGCTGACCGGCTCCCGGCGGCCGCCTTTCGCCTTCTTTCGTCCCTTGCCGGCCCCACCCTTTTGGAAGACTTCGTTCGGCAACGTTGCCGAACGGCAAACGCTGGCAAAATCGTATCCCGGCAGAGGCAAATCGTTGGGCAGAAACGACTTGCGGCGATCGCGCGGCGTTTCCGGCGCACTGCCGTTCACCGACCGCGCCGAGCCGGTATCGTTAGCTCCGCTTTCTTTTCGGGAGAGAGGCAGGGGATGGGCGCGCCCCGCTGCCTCGCCTCCCTCGTCGTCTCGGCGCAATCGCGGGCGAACAGGCCGGCGCCGCGTGCTCGGTGCGCACCCAACCGCGCCTCCGCTATGCGGAGTTTTTCCTCGGCCGCGACCGCCTGGGCCTTCAGCGCCGCGCAGGCCTCCTCGTCCGCCGCCTCTTCGGCCGCGTCGATGCGGGCCTCGATTGCCTGGAGGTCTTCGCTTTCGAACCTCTCCCGCCACGACCGTTCGCGGCAGTGCAGGCCCTCCATGGCTTTCATCGCTGCCAGGGCCTTGCCCAGGCAGGCGGCGTTGCCGGTCCGCGGCTCCGTGCGGACCGTGGTGGTCGTCGTCGGGCCGCCCCCGGCCGGTTCGCTCGTCACGATGGTTTGCGTCCGCCGATCGGCCTTGGAGCGGTTCCACTCCCGCAGGGCCCGCTGGTACAGCGACTCGTAGCGGGCGGCCAGCTTGGCGGTCATCCCCGGGGTGCCCAGGGCCTTGGCGGCGGCCCGTCCCAGCGGCCGGCCGCGGAGCCATTGGCAGACGGTCGACTTGGCGATGCCGAGCGTGTCAGCGATTTCCCGGTAGGTGCGGCCCTCTCCGGCGAGTTGGGCGGCGCGGGGGAGCAAGGCCGCCTTCGCCGCCCGCCGGGCGGCGAGGTGGGGGTTGCCCTTCTCCGATGGTTCTGTTTTCATAGTAAGAAACTCCGAAAAGTTACGGAGTCCCCGGTGCAGCCGGGGCCTGGCGGGCAACCGCCCGAGCCATGGACTGCATGTAGTATACACATGTTCACATTTTGTGCAAGTGGCCTCCGCGCTACAAAATGTGGGGCTCAGTCAACCGCCTGGGCACCAGGGATTGGGCGCACCGGCGGGAAACCCTTGTTTCTTGACTGAGCGCTGTAGTCCCCCCCTTACGGAAAATGTGTTGCGCACGGACCCGCGATTGATCCGCAAGCCATTACCTAAAATCTAAAGTCGCTGTCGGATGATGCCTGCTATCCGGGCATCGTAAAGGCCGGTACCCGCCACCTGGGCACTGTCAAGGTCGTATATCCCTTCCACCCACTTTTCGACCAAGAAGTGCGCGCCGTTCAGTGCGATGCCAAAGGGCGGAAAGGTCAACTGCTCGTCGAGACATCCCAAGATCGGCAATGCTTGCCCGCCTGGATGACCGAGCCAACGCGCTTGCGCTTCTCACCTTCGGTTGGCAGCCGTTCGTTTCCGAGCAGGCGTTGCGCCAACTGGACGCGTTGTTGGCATCTCTTGACCAACACGACCCGCCGCCCAAACTAAACTCCTGAACATGTGGACTTCGTTTCCTCACGCCTCAGGAGATTTTCCATGAACCAACCACGTTCCCCCTTCGATGGCTTTCCGCTATTCCAGGAACAACCTGATATATGGAATAGCCTGGATCAAGCCACACAAGAGCAAGTCTTGCAGTGCCTGGCCCTGCTCGTGCTGCAATATCACCAACAGACTGCTCGCGGCACCGCGGACGAGCGTCCCCTGAAGAAAGGATATTCGACATGAACGACAAGATCAAAGCCCATCATCTTCAACGGCTCGCGGTTGTCTACGTGCGACAAAGCAGTCCCACCCAAGTCCGCAACAACCAAGAGAGCCGGCCGCGGCAACGCGCCCTCAAGGAACGGGCCCGCGAGCTGGGATGGCCCGAGGATAGGATCCTCGTCCTGGAGGAAGATCACGCGCGAACGGCCAGTTCCACGCATGGCCGACAGGCCTACCGCGAATTGGCCGAGAAGGTCGTGGAAGGGCGCGTGGGGATCATCCTGGCCGTCGAGGTTTCCCGCTGGGCACGCGACAACGCGGCCTGGCAACTGCTGCTCCGCGACTGCATCTTCGCCGCTGTCCTGCTGGCGGACGAACAGAAAGTCTACGACGCCAACGATCCCCACGATCACGTTCTCCTTGGCATTCAGGGCGTGTTGGCCGAGTATGAACTGGGGCTGCTGCGGAAACGCATGCAGGAGTGTTGGTGGGAAAAGGCCAAGCGCGCGGAGATCTTTACGAACATCGCCACGGGCTACGTCGAAGTCCGCGGCCAGGGACTCGCCAAGCACCCCGACCGGCGCGTGCAACATAGTCTCGATCGGATGTTCCAGAAATTCGAGCAGATGCCCAGCGTGATGAAACTCTGCCAGTGGTATCTCGAGCACGAGGAGCCGCTGCCCTACGCGGCCCACGGCGACGACCCGTATCGCGTTCAGTGGTTGCCGGCCAATTACAGCCGTTTGCTCTGGATGTTGAAGAATCCGGCCTACACGGGAGCCTACGTGCTCGGTCGCACGCAAACCGTCGTCCGCCGCTGCGAGGACGGCGAGTTGGTGCGACGACGGCAGTTGGTCCCGTCTAGGCAATGGGAGGTGGTGGAAAAGGGCCGCTTCCCCGCGTATATTAGTTGGGAGCAATACGAACGGAACCTGCTCAAGATCCAAGGGAACGCGACGATGAAAGGCGACGCTTCGCAGGCGGCCCCGCAGTACGGTACGGCATTGTTGGGCGGGCTGTTGCGTTGTGGCCGTTGCGGGCGGCGGCTCGCGGTGCATTACGATTACGCGGGAGGGCCGCGTTATATTTGCCGCGACGGATGGCGGGGACGCGAACAGGGCGTGCAGCGCCTGTCGCTTTCCGGAAGGCAGGTCGATCCGCTTTTCGCGCAACTGCTGCTGGAAGCTCTTCGTCCGGCGGCCATCGAGGCGGCACGGCGTGCTGCCGAGTTGGGCGACCAGGAGTACCGGCAACAGCAACAACGCCTGGCGGAGGAGTTGAAGCAGCGCGAGTACGAAGCCGAACGGGCTCGTCGGCAATACGATCGCGTGGAGCCGGAGAACCGGCTGGTGGCCGCGGAACTGGAACAACAGTGGAATGCAGCCCTGTCTCAGGTGGCCGCGGTCCGTGTGCGTCTGGAGGAATTTCAGAAGCAAAAGGATATGCCTTTGAACGAAGCGGAGGTCGGCCGATTGATGTCGTTGAGCCAACGTTTGGAAACGATCTGGGACGCGGAGCAGACCGACGTGACGATCAAGAAACAGATCGTGCGTCTGTTAGTCGAGGAAGTGGTCGTCAAGCAGGGCGAGTCGCCTGACACCGTCGAGCTATGGATCCACTGGAAAGGCGGTCACCATACGCCGCTGACCGTTCCGCGTGTCGGCCGTCGTGGCCACGGGTATGCCGCGGAAGCGGCGTTGGTGATCGGCACGTTGCATGCGGTGTGCGACGATGCGCGGCTGGCGAAAGCGCTCAACCGCAATGGCGTGCGTTGTGGCTCGAACGCGTGGACTGCGGACTCCGTGCGACGTTTCCGCCACGGGCACGGCATTGCGCCGTTCGACGCCGAGCAGAAGCAGTCGCAAGGATTACTCACGGGCGAGGAAGCCGCACTGGCGCTGGGCATCAGCACGATGAGCGTGCATCGACTCGCGCAGCAAGGCATCATCGCGGCGAAACAACCTGCGCCCGGCTTTCCCTTGGTGATCCGCCAATCCGATCTTTCGCGTGTGGAAGTCCAGGAATCGGTTCGCCGCATTCAACTCAGTTTACCACGTCCGCTACCAGCCGATCCGAACCAATTAAAACTGTTCTAACCCCAGAAATCCCGCGAAAAACGCGGAACTACACCCCTATCACGAAAGAATGGTGTATCATGTCAGAACGACTAACGGCGGCCTGACCCCAAACACCCTCCAAACACCCTCAAACACCCTCCCCCAAACACCCTTGACCCCAAACACCCTGACCCCAAACACCCTCCAAACACCCTCCAAACACCCTCCAAACACCCTCGACACCCTCGAAAGCAGGAGACAAACCGCCGAAACTGGCTCCCTACCCGGTCCACGGTCCAGAACTTCCCCGGGGGGGCTGCGAGCCAACGCAGCGTTGAAGAAAATCGCGGACACCATAAACAGTGCCAATCCCATAAGTATAAGGCACTCGCCGGCCAGGCTAAACCCGAAGAAGGCGGCGCCACGTGCAACTCCTTTACAAGCTGGGCGATCATCTATTGGGCCGCGAAGAAGGCGGCGCCACGTGCAACTCCTTTACAAGCTGGGCGATCATCTATTGGGCCGGGGCCGGGGCCGGGGGCCGTCGGGGGCCGCAAGCTGGGCGATCATCTATTGGGCCGGGGCCGGGGGCCGTCGGGGGCCGGGGGCCGTCGGGGGCCGGGGGCCGTCGGGGGCCGGGGGCCGTCGGGGGCCGGGGGCCGCGGGGCCGCGGGGCCGCGGGCAACGTCTCGGCGAGCTCGACCTACGATTATTCCTATTCGGGCACCGCCAGCGGATCGACGGACGAGGGCTGGTACAGCGACGCTTGGAATTCGACCGAACAGGGCGGCGGCAGCGGCACGAGCAGCTATTCCGACCCGCTGACCCTGGGCAGCGACGGCACTTGGACGGGCCAGGTCAGTTCCGATTCGGTGAGCACGCAGGACTACGCCTACACCTACGACGATAGCGGCGCCAGCGCGGAGGGATCCGGCCCGACGGCCTATGGCGGGTCTTGGGGCGCGAACAGCACCGACGATGAGGTCTTCACCACCGTGAGCAACCAAGCCAACGACTGGACTCCGGCCACGACGATCAGCGGCAGCGGCCAAGCGAGCAGCTTCAGCTACACCTGGTCCAACACCGGCGCTGTCTCGGCGCAAACGACGAACAACACATCGTGGTCCCCGGCGAACAACGGCGCGGCCTATACGGTGACCACCAGCACGACGAACACCGGCGATCCGCCGCAAGGCGGGAATTCAGGTCCTACCCACGTGTCATATACCGTCGGCTCAAACCAGTCACCCATCTTTGAGGAGACCGATCCCGGGGCCAAGGTCCTGGTGACCGCGGGCGGGATCGATTTTCCCACGAACGCCAACTCCGTGTTGGCGACCTCCTTGGCCCCGGAGCCGACCGTTCCCACTGTGCCCAGCTTGCCTGGCTTCGGCACGCCCACGCTGCCGGTGGCGACGAGCATCATGTCCGCCCCGGCCACGACGTCATCGCTGATGAGTTTTGCGCCGCCGCCGGCGGGGGTGGGCGCGGTGTGGGGGACGGGCTTCGAGGCCCAGGTGGCGGGGGCGGCGCCGTCGGGCGGCCTGGTCTATGCGGCCGACGCCGCGCCGCAGACGCTTTTCGCCGCGGGCAACACGGCCGGCGCTGCGGGGACGTTGGAGACGATGGTGGGGGCCGGCGGCGTCTTCGGCTGGAACAACGTCGCCGTTGTCGTGCCCGTCACGCGATCGGAGGTGTTAGTGAATTACGGGTTCTACGGGGTTTCGGCCGGCAACCCGGCAGAAGGCGGCGGAGTCAGCGGGGATGACGATGACGAGGGGGAAAGTGACGACGCCTCGGCTGGCCTTGGTGGCGATTCCGCAGATTTCGCTTCTCTTGGATCGCAATCTCAAGGCGGCATTGCGCCGGTAACATCCGCTATTCAGCGCATCCGGTGAGCCTGACCGACGCCGACGGCGGCGTCACGAACTTCGCTTACAATTCTTCCAGCGACCTGACGAGCCTGACGGATCCGGACGGCACCACCACCACCTGGACCCTCAACAGCCAGAACGACGTCACGCAAGAGACCGATGGCCAGGGCAACAGCACGTCGTTCACCTACAATTCCTCGAACCAGTTGACCAGTTACACCGACGCCGACGGCAACGTCCGCACCTACCAGTACGACTCCGCCGGCCAGGTCATTACCGAGACCCTGTATGCCACGGCGGCCGACGCCGTGGCGGGCCAGAACGCCGAGGACACCCTTCATTACTCTTATGATTCCTCCGGCAACATGACCTCCGAATCGGACGACGATTCCTCGGACACCTATACCTACGACAGCCAGAACCGCCTTACCAGCGTCACCGAGACGAGCGTGGACGCTCCGACCGTCGTTCTGACCTACCAGTACGCGGCCACGGGCACGCAGCCGACGGGCGTGTCGGCCACCATCGACGGCGTGGCCGACTACCAGGACGCCTATACCTACAACAGCCAGGGGCAGTTGACGGCTATTACCCGCACCGGGCAGAGCGGCGGCGACGCCGTGGCGGACGAAACGATCGACCTGACCTACAATGCGGCGGGCCAGGTCGAGACGATCGACCGCTACCAGGGTGGCCAGTTGGCGGTCGAGGCCGACTACAGCTATGACTCCGCGGGCCGGCTGGTGGGCCTGGTGTATGAACAAGGCACGACGGTCCTGGCCAGCTACAGCTATTCCTACGCCGCGGCGGCCGAGTCCGGCGAAGCGGCCGCTGCCTCGACTCCGTCGCCGTGGCTGCCCGGCGGCGCAATGCTGCCCGCAACCAGTGTCCAATCGATCGATACGGCCGGGCTGGACCAGGCGATCTCGCCCGAGCAGCTCGTGGCGGGCGTGACGTCGCTGGACGGCTCGGTGGCCTATTCTTACGATGCCGAAGGCCAGCTTACCGCGGCCACCTACTCGGGCAGTTCCGTGCAGCCCAACGAATCGTATTCTTACGATGCCAACGGCGACCGCACGAGTTCAACGAGTTCCGCGGCCGTGGTCATCGGCGCGGACAACGAGGTTCTTTTTGACGGCACCTACACGTATACCTACGATGCCGACGGCAACGAGACGGCGAGGTTCATCGACGTGAACCATACCGGCGTGCTCCAGGCGGGCGACACCGACGTGACCCAGTACGCCTGGGACGCTGACAGCCGGCTGGTGCAGGTCACCACCAGCGCAACCTACGGCACACCCACGCAGACGGTCGTTTACGTCTACGACGCCGAGGGGCGTTGGGTCGGCGAGAACATCGAGAACGGCTCCGGTGTGGTCACGCAAGAGACCCGCTTCGTCTACGACGGCAACCAGATCGTCTTGCAGTTCGATAAGGACGTGTCGGGTTCGGCGGGTTCCACGACAACCATGACCGCCGCTGACCTTTCGCATCGTTACCTTTGGGGACCAGCAACCGATCAATTGTTGTCCGATGAGCAAGTAACCAGCGTGGGCGAGCCCGGCACGGTTGTGTTGCCGTTGACCGACAACGTCGGCACGGTCCGGGACCTGGCGATCTGCGACCTGACAAGCGGAGCGACGGCAGTGGTGAACCACTTGGATTATAGTTCCTTCGGGCAGGTGCTCAGCCAGACGAACCCGGCGACGGGCAATGCGGCGGCGGTGGATTGCCTCTTCGGCTTCACGGGGCTACCCTTCGACCAGGGCAGCGGATTGAACATGACCACAGGTCGTCCCTACGATCCAGCCACGGGGCGGTGGCTCAAGCCCGATCCAAGTGAGTTCACGGCGGGAGATACGAACCTCTACCGTTATGTCGGCAACTCGCCCACGGACGAGACAGACCCGACAGGGCTCCAGCCACCACCTCCGCCGCCGTTTGACCCAAACGCGTTCTATGAAAACATGGAACGCTCGCGCGAGGAGCAAGAGGGCATCAACCGAGCGATCACATTCCGTCCCTGGGAGGTGGAACGTATTCGTGGACCAAACTACGTGCCATCCGATGAAGCGCGGCGGTACGTGATGGGTGGCGACCAGCAGGGTCCTCTCTCGCTGGAGCAACTAAATCGCGCTCGGAGATACGACATTTCGCATTTGGTGCCTCCTCCACCTCCACCACCGGACTATTCGAACTATCCGTCCATGTCGGCGATTCCCCCTTACTTGCCAGCAGAACGGCCGCCGGCGCCGACCGCCGCCGCAGTCGACCGAACGAACTGGACGGTGGACGACCTGCTTAGGGATCTGTTCAAGAGTCCGGAGGGCCGAAAACTGTACGAGGCGGCAAAGGCCGCGATTGGAGGGAGGAATCCTATAATTAAAGTCCGCATGGGTAGAGCGGCCTTCCTGGGCGACGTTGACCTCCGTACAGGCACCATCGAGCTCTATCTCGGCATGACCCCTGATCGTTATGAAGCACTAGAAGTCCTTGTGTTTGAACTCGGGAACTTGTCGCAAAAGGCAACGTTCGATGCAATAGACAGCGAGGCCAAGAAGGGATGGATGAACCGCGACGAATACATGTA
>CAVRDP010000008.1:0-337356 GCA_963719885.1 uncultured Planctomycetia bacterium
AGCGGGCTTGGGTGTAAACCGATCCCACATACGCCATCTGTTTTTTCCCGGGGCGCTTCCCGCTGCTTTTCTCTTGCCCCGCCAAACGCTCGACCGGAGGCGAAGAAGGCGCCTCTTCCTCGACAGCCGTGATTCCTGCCGTTTCCGCGCCTGCGGCATTTCCTCCCTTTTCTCCCACCCCAGCTTCAGACTCTGCTCGCAACCGCGCCGCCAACGTCCGCCGCATGGGCACACCCTTGCCATCGGCCGTTATCACCAGCAGTTCCTCCTCTTCTTCGGCAGGAGGAACCGCTTCGCCGCGAAAGTCGTCCACGTACTGCGACATCTCGCGACTCATGTGCTCCGCCGTGCGAACACTCACCGTGGTCCCCAACCAGGCACGGAGCGACTCCACCGATCCCCCAAAGGCGTCCTGGATGCACAACCGCTGCAACCAGTCCTCCAGCACATAGGAATTCTCTCCAGCGGGCAATCCCAAGGTCGCGTCCAGGGGCGACCATCCAATCGCTTGGCCTTCCCGAGTCCCGTAGACTCGGCGGCCGATCAGCAATTCCCCGAAAATCGACAAGTACCGCTTCTCATGCGGCTCGGGCAGGCGCGCCAACGTCTCCCCTTCCCGTTCTACGGTCTCTCCCCGATCCCCATCCCCATGGGCCTCCACGAAGGACCGTAAAAACTCCAGGCACATGGTCATAGCTCGCGGAAACATCCCGCGTTCCACTTCGTCGAGGCGTCGCCCTTCGCTCAGCGCTTGCTTCAAAAACTCGTGCATCCGCTCAAATTGCTCTTGGGCCTTGAAAATATCCAGTTCTTTTGTTGAAATCATAGTTGGACCTCTGCTAGCAGAATTTGTGGAAACATGAATTACTCACCTGTTAGCATGAGGTCTTTTTCTTCTGCTATCAAGCCCTCCTCCCCCGCCGTAAGTCCTTGTCCTACAATGCTCTTAGCGCTAGAGGAAGGCGAGTCACTGCCATTGGGACACGGTGGAATCGAGTATGTCGCCGATGTTTTGGGATGTTCAACACGGACCATCGAGCGCGGAGTCGACGAACTCGGCCAGTTGCCGACCGACCCGGCTGCGGGACGGGTACGGCGTCCGGGTGCTGGTCGAAAAAAAAGACCGAGTCCGAGCCCGAACTCGTGGACAATCTGAAAGCGATTCTGGATGTCCGCATCGCCGGGGACCCGGACGAGAAAGACGTGCTGTGGACGGACCTCTCGCCGCGACAAATCGCGGATGCCGTGACGGACATGGGAACGCCCGTCAGTTCGCCAGTGGTACAAGACTGGATGGAAGAGCAAAAGTTGGGGCGACACAAGATCGAGAAAGTCTTGGCGGGTGGACAGAGCCCCGATCGGGACGCCCAGTTCCTCCGGATCGCCAAACTGAAGGCCAAGTACTTTGCGGCGGGCAACCCCGTGTTTTCCCTCGATACCAAGGCAAAAGAACATCTCGGACAACTCTTTCGCGAGGGCCGCGTGTGGACGCAGCAGCCATTCCGGGCGTTCGACCATGACTTTCCTAGCTGGGCTACCGGCGTGATCATTCCGCACGGTATCTACGACCTCGCCCGTAATCGCGGCCACATCAACATCGGCCTGAGCCACGACACAAGCCAATTCGCGTGCGACAGCTTCCGCTGGTACTGGAACCGGATCGGCCAGCAATGCTACCCGTATGCGAAGTCCATCCTCTTGTTGTGCGATTGTGGCGGAAGCAATTCGGCGGCACAGTATCTTTTCAAACAGGACTTGCAACACCTCGTCAACGATTTGGGAATCGAAATCCGAGTGGCTCACTACCCGAGCTACTGCTCGAAGTTCAACCCGATCGAACGCCGCTTCTTTCCTCATGTCGGTCGCGCCTGCCAAGGAATGCTGTTCGACACTCTCGACACCGTGGTTCGCCCGATGCGCAAGGCCTCGACCACCACCGGCCTGCAAACCACGGTCAATGTCATCCACCGCACTTATGAAATCGGCCGCAAGGTCGCCGACAGTTTCAAAACTACGATGACTATCCTCTTCGACAACTTGCTACCGAAATGGAACTATGTCGCCAAACCCCGATAAACCCGACAGTAATTGATTCGCCGGTCCTAAGTGGCATAGGATTACTTGCCGGAACAAGCTTGTTCTTGGAATACGTTGGGATGTCTGGCAGTGGGGTTGTCAATCAATCCGGCGGTCAAAACACTTGGACAAATAACGGTTACTCTGGTTACCTCCATCTTGGCTATTACGCCGGCGCCACCGGCCAATACAATCTAAGTGCCGGTACGCTGGCGATCGAGTACGAGACGGTCGGCGACCAGGGAACCGGCACGTTTGCGCAATCCGGTGGGACGAATGTCGCTACCCAAGTCACTTTGGCGGGCTATGCCGGTAGCAACGCCTCCTACACTCTCAGCGGCATAGGCGGCTTGTCCGCGGGAACGGAAAACGTGGGCCTTTACGGCACAGGGACTTTCAACCAGTACGCAGGAACGAATACGGCCGGCCTCATCGCCATTGCCAGCAATTCGGGCGCATACGGAGCATACAACCTTAGCGGAGGAACACTTATCGTTTCGTCGCTCATACAAGGCGCCGGGGTCGCCGCCTTCAACTTCAGCGGTGGGCTGCTTCGGGCAGGGAGTTCGTTTTCTACCAGCCTTCCCATGACCCTCGGTGCCGGCGGCGGGGCAACCTTCGATACGGCGGGCTTTGCACTGACGCTCGCCGGATCGCTTTCCGGTCCTGGCAGCCTGGCAGTCATAGGAAGCGGCTCCCTGACCCTGACTGCGCCGAGCGCGTACGTCGGTAGCACGATTATCACCGGTGCCACACTTCAATTGGCCGACGACGCCAACGGCAACTTCCCATCGCTTGCGTCGAGCGGGATCATAAACAATGGAACGCTCGCGTTTGACACTGGGTAGCGATTCACGTAGTGACAGAGCGTGGTCAAATGGCCACTGACATGATAGAGGAAGTTAAGCGGTGAGAGCGCCGTCAGGGGCCGGACGGCAGGAGCGAAGGCGGCGAAGTACCGGAGAGATAGGCTTGGACAGAGTCAAGCAAGAACTGAAACACCGCGCGACCCTGTTGGGCACAGGTGGCAATTGCTGTCCAGATCCGTTCGCACCATCGGCGCCCTTTCTCGCTGCGTGTTCCTTGGGTGATGTGCCGGTCGATCACCACAAAACGCATCGCTTGTTCCGCCAGATTGTTGGTTGGGGCGATGCCGGGTGTCGTAATGAAGCGGAAATAGGCTTCCCCGTGTTCGCGGAAGCGTTTGGCCATGTTACGGGCATGTTTCGTGTCCGGCACGCCGGTCAGGGCTGTCCTCAACACGTGTTGACGAGCGGCAGCCAATGCCTGCTGAAAGCCCGCCGCAGTCATTGTTCCGCGGCCGTGGATTACGGCAAACAGGCCTCGCAGCGCGTTGCGCAACCGTTGGCCATAAGCCTGGTCCTCACGGCGGGGCAGAGTCAGCAGGAATTTCACATTGCGGATCAGATGGGCCATGCAGAACTGAACCAGCACGCCGAACTCTCGCATGTACTTGCGGTAGGCGCTGAAATAATCGCAGCCCAACACGCCGTTGAACTCCTCGCCCAACACCTCCACCAGCACCTTCGAGCCACGCGACTTGTCGATACGGAACAACGTGTAGAGCGCGGCGCGGAAGCACCAAGTCCAGAATCTTTCGCCGTTTTCCTTATGCCCCGTCTCATCGATGTTCAGCACGGCCTCGTCGGGCAGCCGCACGAACAACTCCGCATAGGAGGGGGCCAACGCCTCGCTCACCTTGTCGATCAACTTGGCCAAGTAGCCGCGGGAGACGTTCACCCGCACCACGTCGCGAAGGAACTTCCGGATGGTGGAGAAGGAGGCGTGGCAGACACCCTTCATGAAGGCCACCAGGGCCGTCATTCGTGGGCCTAAAAGGCCCGCCTTCCGCACCGCTTCGGGCAGGGACGCTGCATGGAGTTTCCCACAGCGATTGCACCAATAAGCCAACGCTTGGTGTTCGCTGACGATGGTCGGGGTGGCGACGATTTCCACCTCCTGTTGCACCTCGGCCGCATACGGGGAAGGGCGGAGTGAGCCGCCGCAATCGGGGCAACAATCGAGCGTATAGGTCACGAGGTTATCGATGGCCTCGTCGGGAAACGGCGTCCGCAGGTGTTGTTCATGGCCCGGCTGTCCGCCACGATTGCGTTTTTTACCGTCCTTGCGCGGAGGCTTGGGCGGCTTGACGATATCACTGGAAGGCGGCTTAGAGGAAGTGGACGAGTTCTTGCGGGCCGCCGCCAACCGGCGTTTGAGTTGCTCGTTTTCCTGCTGCAGACGTACGTTCTCTTCTTCCAGCAGCCCAAGCCGAGCGGATGCCGCAGCCAGCTTTGCTTCCGCCGCAGCCAGTTTCTCCTCCATCGCGGCAAGGCGACGCGCCAGCGACTTGCTTTCAGAACCCGGGCTAGTTCTTGACAGGATCATGGGGCGGTACGATACCAACCTCACGCGATCCGAACAAGATCAAGAGGTGGCCGTGCCCCGAGAATCCCTGCAAACCCAGGATCTCCAAAATGCCGGGGCTGGCTCGTTACAGTCGTCCGTTTATCACCCCGTCATACGGCTACTATAACTGTGACTGTGAGCCTGTGAATGGCTACGACACTGGCAATGCTTATGACAGCGTAACCTACGCTAACGCGATCTCCGGGTCTGGCTGCTTGGCCAAACTCGGAGCCGGTATGCTGACCCTTGCCGGCAGCAACACGTACACTGGCGCCACAACAGTCTACGCCGGCACTCTAGTCCTGGGGAGCCCGTCGGCGGTGCAAAACAGCACCCTCACGCTGCCGTACGGCAGCACCGGCACGGTTGTCGTTGGCGCAGCCGGCGGCCTGGCACCCAAGGTCGCCGTGACCGATCTGAGCGCAGGTGCCGGCACGGTCAACGCCACAAATCCCCTGGCTATCGCCAGCACACTGATATTGCCCGGCGGCGTCGTCACTGCCACACTCAATGGGGGGAGCTTTTTCACCGCAACAGGCACCAATCTGGCGAATAAGAGCTTCCCTAGCACGATGGCCCTTTCTGGGGGGACACTGTCGCTGAGGGCATCGGTCCTAGGCACGGTGTATGCCGAGAATTTCAACAATGGAAACGGCGGCTATGTGAACTCGTGGCTTTCCGGCGATCCAAATAACTATCAGTCGTGGAGTTATGACGCCATCGGTGGACAGACTGGTGGAGGCTGGGTCGTTTCCGGGTATCACGGCGGCAACGGGAATCCCGCCGAGTCGGCGCTTACCAGTCCAACGGTCACCTTTGCAGGCGGTGGCCCTGCAAGCCTCCAATTCAGCAATAACTACAACGCCAGCGCTGATCCGCAATGGGACGGTGATTTCTTGCAGATTAACATGAACGGTTCCGGATGGACGAACGTCACCACCACGGCATTCACGCAGGGCGGTTATAACAGCACAGGCGCCAATTACAACGGTCTCCCATGGAGCAACCAGCCGATCTGGACGGGTTCCAGTGGCGGTTGGATTACCACGGCAGTGACTCGCCTTCCTCTAGCGCTAAGAGCATTGTAGGACAAGGACTTACGGCGGGGGAGGAGTAAAGCTTCGTCCAACCCGTCGCGCAGGGATTCGCCCAGGGACGAATCCGCTCCGATAAGGGGGAGGCAAAGGAGAAGGAGTCTGGAATCTGCGACAAGTCCGCAGGACCGACAAGGCGCATCAGGAGGTGTCGTCGGGCGAAGGAGTGGTTGCTGGAACGCCCAAAGCCGACCGACGCTCGTCGGAGAGATTCCAGGGCAGGAACGATTGAATGTCTTCGGGTGCCTTTCCACCGGCGGCTGCACAATTTTCAAAGTACCACGTCAGCCACCGTCGCGGATTGATTTTCCAGCGGACCAGCGTTGCGAAAAGCGAAAACATCATCGCTGCCAGACGGCCGCTCCACAAGGAGCCGGAACCGTAGAAGTTCTTCCGTGCCACGGCCGGGCCGCGTACTTCTCGTTCCGACGCGTTGTTGTCCATCGGAATTCTTGGATCTTCGACGAACCGAGTCAGCCCCATCCAGTGATCTTCGAGGCTATCCAGAACTTTACGGCACGGTTGGCGGAGTTTGGGATCGGCGAGTTCTTTCACCGCCTCGGAGTGCATCGCCTCCATCGCCCCACCTAACAACGCCTGTTGCTCTTGAAACTTAGCTGAGTCATGAGGGTGCTGGAGACGTTCTCGATTGACTTGGTAGAGATGCCGAATACGGCGCAGCCAGGCAATCGCCCAAGGCGTCAACTCCGGCCAGCCTTTGCCTACTCCCACGAAGTCCCGCCGTACATGCGCCCAACAGAACGCCAACACGATCAACCCCGACTTCACCAGCGCCATGGCTTTGTAGCCCGAGTACCGATCGACTTCCAATGTCCCCGAAGCTGCCGGACCAAAATGTGCTTCCGGCACCTCGTGCCCCCGGCTGCGATCGAGCAGATAGATCACGGTGTCCTCGCCGAGAACCATCCACAACCACCAACCGTAGCCTTTTTTCCCGTCAAAAATCACGAAAACCCGCCAACGGGTCTCGTCGGCCTGATGGAAGCTGCCCTGCCGATTCCGTTCGCAGAGGGCATTGTAGATTGGCGTCAATATGGGCTCGATCCGCTTGAGCCCGTCGTTCACCGTGCCCGCCGGCAAGTCCAGATCGTACTGTTCGAGTTGCCCCAATAACCGCTCCGTGGGCCGATACGATGAGTACTTGTCTAACAGACATGCACCCAAATCGAGATGCCGTAGTTGCCTTTGGGGATCAGCTTGGGTGGCGGCGGAGCCGTCAGCGTCCGCCGTGTGAAATCGCAATTGCATGTCGTCCGATACCGTCGCCGTCGAATCCGCCGCCGATGTGGCCGCACATCGATCTCCGTCACTTCCGAATCCTCGGTGTCAGATATCATCGCGGCTAGCTTTCCGCAATGCGGGCAGGCCAGCGCTTCTTCCGGCAATGAGACGAATTCTTCCTGGACCGGCAGATGGGAATAATCGTGCCGCCCGTGTCCAGCATGGCCAGGCTGCGCACCGCGATTCTTCCCGGCAGCCGAGACTTCTTCGGGATCGAATAAATCGTTGGAACGGTCGCTGCGGGCAGACTTCTCCGACTTGCGACCAAAAAGCTTGTCTTGAAGGGCTCGCGTCTCGCCCCGGGATTGGTCAAGTTCCTCCTTCAACTGCTCGATGCGCTTCACGGCATCAGCATGCCGGCTTTTCCAATAGCCCACTTCGCAACGGAACTCTAACGTCAGCTTCTCCAACGCCCGCTCGAGACGCTGAACAGCGGGACAATTCTCACAGGAGACCACCGTCCCTAGCGTCTCGGTCGGCTGTTCTAACAACGCGGCACTCATGAGGCCACGCTTTACCCAAACCGATCAAACCACACCAGATCAATTTCTTTAACACACCCCCATGGACGGGTTGGACGAAGCTTTACGGGGAGGAGGGCTTGATAGCAGAAGAAAAAGACCTCATGCTAACAGGTGAGTAATTCATGTTTCCACAAATTCTGCTAGCAGAGGTCCAACTATGATTTCAACAAAAGAACTGGATATTTTCAAGGCCCAAGAGCAATTTGAGCGGATGCACGAGTTTTTGAAGCAAGCGCTGAGCGAAGGGCGACGCCTCGACGAAGTGGAACGCGGGATGTTTCCGCGAGCTATGACCATGTGCCTGGAGTTTTTACGGTCCTTCGTGGAGGCCCATGGGGATGGGGATCGGGGAGAGACCGTAGAACGGGAAGGGGAGACGTTGGCGCGCCTGCCCGAGCCGCATGAGAAGCGGTACTTGTCGATTTTCGGGGAATTGCTGATCGGCCGCCGAGTCTACGGGACTCGGGAAGGCCAAGCGATTGGATGGTCGCCCCTGGACGCAACCTTGGGATTGCCCGCTGGAGAGAATTCCTATGTGCTGGAGGACTGGTTGCAGCGGTTGTGCATCCAGGACGCCTTTGGGGGATCGGTGGAGTCGCTCCGTGCCTGGTTGGGGACCACGGTGAGTGTTCGCACGGCGGAGCACATGAGTCGCGAGATGTCGCAGTACGTGGACGACTTTCGCGGCGAAGCGGTTCCTCCTGCCGAAGAAGAGGAGGAACTGCTGGTGATAACGGCCGATGGCAAGGGTGTGCCCATGCGGCGGACGTTGGCGGCGCGGTTGCGAGCAGAGTCTGAAGCTGGGGTGGGAGAAAAGGGAGGAAATGCCGCAGGCGCGGAAACGGCAGGAATCACGGCTGTCGAGGAAGAGGCGCCTTCTTCGCCTCCGGTCGAGCGTTTGGCGGGGCAAGAGAAAAGCAGCGGGGAGCGCCCCGGGAAAAAACAGATGGCGTATGTGGGATCGGTTTACACCCAAGCCCGCTTCCCTCGTACTGCCGAAGACGTGATCGACGAGGTGCGTCGGCGAAAGCGTGCCCGGGAGCGGCCCGAACCGCAACACAAGCATGTGTGGGCAGAGATGACCCGGTTTAAGGAAGGGGAGGTGTTGGCCGCCGCACCGATGTTGTTCTTCGAGATTCTTATGGAGTGTTGTCGGCGGGACCCGGCAAACAAGAAGCCGTGCATCTGTGTCATGGATGGGGAACGCCAGTTGTGGAAGTTGGCGGCAGAATGGTTTCCCGAGGCCATATGGATTCTGGACCTGTTCCACGCGTTGAAACGGCTCTGGGAGGTGGCCCATTGCCTGTATGCGGAGGAGAGTGCGGAGGCGGGAGAATTCGTGACGCATCATCTGCGCATGCTGCTGCAAGGCAAGGTCGGTTACGTGCTGCGCAACCTCCGTCCCTTGGTGAAGGCCTACAAGCTGAAGGGGGCGAACAAGACCACCGTGGAGTCCGCGATTACGTACTATGAAAACAACCAGGAACACATGCGCTATGACGAATACTTGGCGGCAGGCTACCCGATTGCCAGTGGCGTGGCGGAAGGCGCCTGCAAGCACCTGGTGAAGGACCGCATGGAGCGCGCCGGGATGCGTTGGGAGTTGGAAGGGGCTCAAGCAATCCTCTCGCTGCGAGCCATCTACCTCAACGACCTCTGGGATCAGTTCATCACCTACCGTGTTACGACAGAACAGTCGCGTCTATATGGCAAAGATGCACAGCATGCTACGGCTGCATAAAGCGGCCTGCGAGTTGCTGCCATTACCACAGCACTCAATCTAGGTACTGTGAAGGCCGGTGATACGTTTCAGTTCAGAATGATCGTTGCTTCGGATTATGATTTGGGCAGCGACGGCAACGCCCTTACGTATGCGATCGACAACGTATTGGTGACCGGGCCGATATTTAGCCCCAACGGCGGGACCGTCAGCCTCCCAGCCACGACCATTGTCGCCAACGCCAGTTCCGCACTCGATCTAGGCTCGCCGGCTTGGAGTGCCACGCTGGGGGCGCTGACGCTTGCCGCCACGAACGGCGCGACGCTTACGATCCAGAATGCCGCGGGCCTGACGCTCAACGGCAGCGGCGGGTTGGCCATTTCGGCTACGGGGGGCAGTGGAACGGGCGTGCTAACCGGAAGCGTGCCGATCTCGATCGCCTCTGGCGGCATCAACGTCGACCTGGGCGCCACGCTTTCGATTGGAAACCCAATTCAGGACGCAAGCGGCACCGCCACGGTTCTGACAAAGGTCGGCGGCGGCGTCCTTGCACTAACCGCCTCGAACACCTACACCGGCCCCACGACGATCAACCAAGGCGCCCTGCTCGTCAACGGCTCGCTCGCCAGCGCGGTGACGGTCAACAGCGGCGGAACTCTCGGCGGCACGGGCCATCTCAGCAGCGGCACGGTCAGCGCTGGTGGGTGCATTGCTCCAGGTAATTTGCCGCAGGGATTGAGCTTCAGCGGCGGCCTGCTCTTGGCGTCCGGGGCCGAGATGGACTACGCACTCGATACGCCTTCCACCAGCGACGAGATCTCCTGCGGCAGCCTGATTGTCAGCAGCCCGCTTGGTTTTTCCAATTTCGATTTCACGTGGACGGCCAACTTCGCTCCCGGCACGTACAACTTGATCGAGAGCGGGTCGCTCCCCAGCGGCGTCTTGGGGACCAGCACCAGTGGTACGATCGACGGCTACCCGGCAACGCTGGCTGTGCACAACAACGATCTCGTGCTCACCGTCGTCCCAGAGCCATCGACGCTTGCACTGCTTGCGGCCGGCGGACTGGGATTACTGGGATTGGCATGGCTGCGAAAGGTCGCAAACAAATGGTTCAACTGCGATTCTTCGATCGTATCAGACTTTAACGGCTAACTGCGTTAGCCGTTAAAGTCTCACCCCGGTGCCGACCGACCCCACCGACACACCCGTGTTCGACCTGGCGCTCTACGAGAAGGACTGGGCCGGCCAAAGCCAAAACTGCCGGGGTGTTGACGCGGTTCCCTTTGCCCACTTATAACAAGTGTTTGGCTCCGGCATACCGTATGGCCAGAGCACCAGCGGCACGGAACGTGCCAGATACCCAGACACATTGGGAGTTGTACCATGAAGTGGTTCTGCCTATTGCTGGCCGCAGTCGTAGCCGTGCCGGCGGCCGCCGCAGAGAAGACGGCGAAGATTCGTGTGCTCCTAACCTACGGCGGGCATCCCTTCGAGGAAAAGCTGTTCTTCGCTATGTGGGACGCCCTGCCCGACGTTGAGTACACCAAGGCCCCGCTGCCCCAATCCTACCCCCTGCTCAATCCGGAACTGCGGCAGAAATACGACGTGCTCGCGATGTACGATATGGCGCCAAGTCATCGCCCAACGAGGAAAAAGCCTTCGTGGCGCTGGTGAAGCAGGGGATCGGCGTCGTCTCGATCCATCACAACATGAACGCCCACGCCGACTGGCCCGAATTCGCCAAGATGATCGGCGCCAAGTGGGTTTGGAGTCGCCAGGAGTACGAGGGCCAGGAGGTTGGACCTTCGATCTACCAAGAGGGCCAGAAGATTCGGGTGACGGTGGCCGATAAAGAGCATCCGATCACCCGCGGCCTGTCCGACTTCACGATCCACGACGAAGTCTACGGCCACTGCTACATCGCCCCGACGAACCACGTGCTGTTGGCGTCCGACGACAATCGCAACAACCGGGCCATGGTCTGGGTGACGCACTACGGCCGGAGTCCGGTATTCTACATGCAGTTTGGCCACGACCACTTCGCTTGGCAAGACCCGGTGTACACGAAGATCCTGGGCCGGGGCATTCAGTGGGCCGCCGGGCGATTAGGAGCGACCGGGAAAGGTGGCAGTCAGTAGCTCGTCTCCGAAAAACTGATCCCTTCCCTGCCTTAAAGCTGAGCGCACTTCCGACTTTCGCAAAGTCTTTTTGGCGGCAAAAAGTTGGTGAATTCCTCGGGAAAAGCCGGCCCGGCCGAGTTGCGCGCCATCGGAGTTTCCGGAAATCCGGAATGTGGAACCGTATCGAACGCCGGCCTCCTGCGTACTTATTAGGTGCAGAGCGCGCTGGCGACGTGGCGACGAGACCTCGCGAGGAGGCGGCATGGTTCAATTTGTGGGCCGGCAGGGTAACGCGTCGCGAAGTTCTGTAGGGAACGGACTCCGTGCCGTTCTGGAACACGCGGAACGGCACGGAGTCCGTTCCCTACAGAACCCGGCCACCGAGGTGTTACCCTGGTTTGAATCATGCCGAGAGGGTGCCGACGAGGAGGTTCCATGCGCGTAACGCGTACTATGTTCAGTTTAGGACTAAAGATTGCGGAATCCGGGCCGAATTCGACGTTTGGACCCGTAAATCACGATGCTTTTGAAAAAGCGATGCGCTACGCCCCTCACGATTTGGACCGACACGCTGTGGACCAGAAATTTCAATCTTACGTTCCGAGATTACAATTCCAGGGGAGTTCCTGCACAAACGCTATGCGGAAATTTTTCCCGATTATTTGCTTGGCGCATGGCCCCACGTGCGGGGGATCAAATTGCGATTTTCGGCCAAAACCCGTACCCCCAATTTGGTAAAGACAGTCCATGACGTTGCCCGGCCAAAAAAAGCCGTTGAATACGGTCTTGACCGGGGTTTTCCAGGAAGAATGCAGGAGAACTTCCGGCGAAGGAGGCGAATTTGGACCACACCGTGATAGACCAAGATTTTTTTGTTGAATGCACGAATATTGTGATTTCTTCAAACCTGCCCTCACCCCCTGCCCCTCTCCCGCAAGCGGGCGAGGGGAGACGGCTACCCCCGCTCTCGTTCACGAACATAAAATGGCCATGCGAAGCTTGACTCTTTTATTAGCTTTATTACGATAAGCTTTCCAACGGAATGAGGATGTTATGGATCAAGTGGTAATTCTGGCCCGCGGGCTGGGAACGCGGATGCGGAAATCGGATCCGGCGGTGGCCTTGGACCCCACGCTGGCGGCGGCTGCGGATAGCGGCGTCAAGGCCATGATCCCCATCGGCCGGCCATTCCTGGATTATGTCCTGGGCGTGGCGGCCGAGGCGGGCCTCACACGGGCCTGCCTGATCGTGGGACCGGAGCACGGCCAGATGCAAAAATACTATACGGAACTGCGGCCGCGGCGGATGACGATCGAGTTCGCCGTGCAGGTCCAGCCGTTGGGCACTGCCGATGCGGTCGCCGCCGCCGAGCCGGTCGTCGGTCAGCGGCCCTTCGTGATGATCAATTCCGACAACTACTACCCGCTGCAGGCCCTTTGCGGATTGCGCGAGGCCGCGGGGCCGGCCGTGGCAATCTTCGACCAGGAAACCCTGGTGGCGGAAAGCAATATCGCGGCCGAGCGGATCTCGACGTTCTCCGTGGCCGAGCGGATTACCGAGGCCGACGGCTCCCTCCGCTTGAAGCGCATTATCGAGAAGCCCGACGCTGCCACGCTGGCCCGATTGCCGCGACCGTTGGGCGTGAGCATGAACTGCTGGCGCTTCGGCCCGGCGATCTTCGAGGCCTGCCGCTCGATCAAGCCGTCGCCCCGCGGCGAGTTGGAAATTACCGATGCCGTGCAGTATGCGATCGACCGGCTGGGCGAGCGTTTCGGCGTCGTGTGGTGCAAAGCGCCGGTGTTGGACCTCTCCAGCCGGAACGACATCGAACCCATTGCCCGGCGGCTGGCAGGCGTGAAAGTGGATTTGTGAGTGAGTGTAACCCCATGCAACTTCGCCACGACATCCGATCCTTGTCGCGGAATTTCCAGATTTTCGCCGACTTCCAGGGCGCGGAACCCTATGGCACCGGGCATATCAATGACACGTATGCCGCCACCTATCGCCAGGGCGGCACGACAATCCGCTATATTCACCAGCGGATCAACCGCAACGTTTTCAAGAACGCCGCGGGCCTGATGGAGAACATCGAGCGCGTGACCAATCATCTCCGTGCCAAGTTGACCGGCCAGCCGGACGTAACACGGCGATCACTGACGCTCGTGCCTGCTTGCGATGGGCGGATGTTCCACATCGACCCCCAGGGCGAATACTGGCGGACTTATGTCTTCATCGAGGACGCCCGGACCTACGACGCCGTGGAAGCGACGAAGCAGGCATACCAGGCGGCCAAGGCGTTTGGGCGGTTCCAGGGCCTGTTGGCCGACTTGCCCGCCCCTCGGTTGCACGACACGATTCCCGATTTTCACAACACGCCCAAGCGATTTGCCGCCTTGGAAGGGACCATCGAGGCCGACGTGGCCAATCGCGCCAGGCTGGCCCGGCCCGAGATCGAGTTCGCCTTGAGCCGCAAGCCGATCACCTCGCGTCTGGTCGACCTGCAAGCACAGGGGGTTCTGCCGGAGCGGACGACGCACAACGACACGAAGTTCAACAACGTAATGTTGGACGACGCTACGCTGGAGGGCCTCTGTGTCATCGACCTCGACACGGTCATGCCGGGGCTGGCGCTCTATGATTTCGGCGACATGGTCCGCACCACCACGAGCCCGGCCCTCGAAGACGAAAAGGATCTCACCAAGGTCTGCATGCAGTTCCCCATGTACGAGGCCCTGGTCCACGGCTACCTGGCCAGTTTGGGCGACGTGCTCAACGAGGCCGAGAAGCAGCACCTGGCGTTCGCCGGCAAGTTGATTACCTTCGAGAACGGCATCCGCTTCCTGGCCGATTTCCTGGCCGGCGATGTCTACTACAAGGTGCATCGCGACGGTCACAATCTCGATCGCTGCCGCACGCAGTTTACGTTAGTCGCATCGATCGAAGCGCAGGAAGAGGCCATGAACCGACTGGTGGAGAATTGTTGAGGAGCCATGCATGAGTCCAGGAGGACGTCCAGCGTTGATGCCAGTACTCAGTACTCAGTACCCAGTTTCCAGTACCCAGTTTCCAGTACCCGGTACATACCACTCTGTACTCGGTACTCCACATCGATTCCCTATCAAGTTGCTCGGAGCTGAATCATGAATCTTCACGACGCCAAGTACAAGAATTTTGCCCTCGTCCGGGAAATGCTGGAAACGCCCGGCTTGATCGGCAACTTCGACTTCCAGGCATCGCGGGAGGCCGCCGCGGCGATCCGCGAGAGGGGAAAACTGTTCCTCACGGGCGAGGGTTCCAGCCGCATTTTCCCGGCGAAAAACCTGATTTCCGAGATCCTCCGCCTGGGCCTGCCGGTGGCGGCGGCCACGGAAGGCGCACGGCAGGCCCACGAGTACGACCTCTCGAAGTTCGTCGTCTTCGGGGCCAGCAACAGCGGCAAGACCAAGGAACTGATCTCGTTGTTCACGCAGCTTTGCCAGCAAGGACATCAAAAGCGATTCGGGCTCTCGGCCAACAGTCCCTGCACGCTGGAGACGGTTTCCAACCGCTGCTACACGCTGCAATGCGGCAAGGAAGACGCCGTGGCGGCCACGAAGAGCGTCGTGGAACAGGCCTTGTTCTATCGCTCGTTGCTCGGCGACTCGGGACTGTCGTCGACGCTCGCCGCCAATCAGCAGGAAGCGTCCGCCAAGGCCCGACAAGTGCTCGAAGCCGAGATCGACCCGGCGTTGATCCAGAAGATTGCCAAGGCCCCGACGGTCTACTTCGCCGGCCGCAACAACGGCGTGGCCGAGGAAATTACGCTCAAGACCAACGAGATCACGCATAAGAAGAGCGACTACCTGGAAGGCACCTATGCGGTCCACGGCATCGAAGAAGTCATGACCGCCAATGACGTCGTGCTGGTCTTCGATCCGTTCCCGGCGGAGATCGAGAAATTCAAGACGACGCTCGTCGACGGCGTCGGCATGACGGTCATCGCGATTGTCGACCATGAGTACATGGTGCCCGAAGAAACAGCCCTGCCCACGATTCGCATTCCCCGCGTCGAAGGTTACTGGAGCGTGTTGCAACTCCTGGCCGGCTGGAATATCCTCGTGCAGGTCGGCGTGGGCCTGGGAATCAACCTCGACAAGGCCGAGCGGGCCCGCAAGATCGGCAATGAATTTCTAGGACAATAACCTATGTCTTCCACAATCCAATTCGTCCGCCGAATGACCGGCGGGCTGTTGACGACCTCCCGCATCGGGGATGTTTTTGACGACTGGCGGGGGCCGGCGGAGAGTTGGCTCTTCGTCTCGCCGCACGACGACGACATCGTGCTCGGCGGCGGCCTGACCTTCCAAGTGGGCGTCACTGAAGGGCTGCAGGTCCACGCCGCCATCACGACCGACGGCCGCATGGGCTACTGCCACATCGAACAACGCGAATCGATCGCGGCCATCCGCGCGGCGGAAGCGAAGAAGTCATTCGCGATCCTTGGCCTCCCGCCCCAGCGGTTGCACCTGCTGGGCTTTCCCGACGGCGGCCTCGCCAGGTATCGCGGCTCTTTCTTTGCCGACGGCGATGCCGGTCGTGCCGCGGAGCCGTTGGGCATGCAGATTTCCTTCGTGCGGTTGTTGCGGCTGGTGCGGCCGACGCGGGTCTTCCTGCCCACCAGTGCCGACCTGCACCCCGACCACCGCATCGTCCACGAAGAGCTGATGATCAGCCTTTTTCATGCCCAGGGCGGGATCTGGCCCGAGCTTGGCGAGCCGCTCGCCGAAGTGCCGCGGATCTATGAGCTGGCCGTCTACTGCGATTTCCCCGAGCTGCCGCAGATTCGCGTGGAAACGCCCGCGTCGATGCTCGAGACCAAGCTCCAGGCGATCCTGGCCTACGCAAGCCAGGAGCAAATCGGCCTGTGCGTGGAAATCCAGCGGGCCAGCGGGCCGGTGGAGTATCTCCGCGAGTTGAAATTCCGCCTCTACGCGCCCAGCAATATAACGAGCTTTTCGCGAGGACGACCTGATGCCCGGCAAGATCTGTTACCTTGGCGACGATCACCTGCAAGGGGCGGCGGCCTATCTGGCGGGCGTCCTGATCCACCACGGCGTGGCCTTTGACTACGTGCCCAGCGCGGAATCACCGCCGCCGGAATTCGCTGCCACGCCCTACGCGGCTTACGTCATCAGCGACTATCGGGCGTCGCGATTGGGCGAAACGGGCATGACGCACATCGCTGCTCGCGTGGAGCAAGGGGCCGGTCTGGTGATGCTCGGTGGTTGGGAGAGTTTTCACGGGCGGTTGGGAGAATATCACCGGTCGCCGCTGGCCGCCGTTCTGCCAGTGACAATGCAGGCGTGCGATGATCGCCGCAACTTTGCCCAACCGTGCCTGACCGAAAAGGTGACAGACCACAAAATCCTGATAGGACTTCCCTGGGATCGGCCTCCCGGGATCGGCGGCATCAACGCGGTGACGGCCAAGCCGGGGACGGAAACGCTGCTGGTGGCGGCGCAGTTTTCGGTTTTGCGGACCGAGCAAGCCTACAAGTTCGTTCCAGTCGGCCGGGCTCCACTGCTGATCGTCGGCGAGCATGGCGCCGGCCGGACTGCGGCCTTGGCCACCGACGTGGCGCCCCACTGGGTCGGCGGTTTCGTCGATTGGGGCGACCAGCGCATCGTGCAGGAGGTCGGCGGCGGAATGATTGAAGTGGGCAACTGGTACGCCCGATTCTTTAGGAACCTGGTGGCCTGGGCAGGAAATATGGAGTGAGACAAAGATTGTAGGGTGGGACCAGATCCGGGGTACCCGGTACTCCGGGTCGGCGACGCAGGCCCACCATGATCGGGAATGTCAGAAGCAATGGTGGGCCGGCACTCGCTACGCGATCTGGTCCCACCCTACGACAAAGGAACCAACATGCTTCAAGGCAATGCAATCATCGGCCAGAGCGGCGGACCGACGAGCGTGATCAACGCCAGCCTGGCGGGCATCATCGAGGCCGCCCAAGGACAAGCCTCGATCGGCCGCAGGCTGGGAATGCGGTTCGGCATCGAAGGATTCATGCAAGGCGAAGTGATCGACTTGGGCGCGGAGAACCCGGCCACGATCGCGGCTCTGCGGAGCACGCCCAGTTCCGCCTTGGGAAGCTGCCGCCACAAGCTCGAGGAGGCCGACTTCCCCAAGATCCTGGAAATGCTGCGGAAGTTCGACATCCGTTACTACTTCCTCATCGGCGGCAACGATACGATGGACACGATCCATCGCGTCGAGGCCTATTGCCGCACCCAAGGCTACGAGCTTTTAGGCGTGGGAGTGCCGAAGACCGTCGATAACGACCTCTGCGGCACCGATCACACGCCGGGCTTCGGCAGCGCCGCACGCTACGTGGCCCTCTCGGTCAAACAGGCCGGCATGCTCGCCCGCGACATGAAACTGGTCGATCAGTTCGTCGTTTTCCAGACTGTCGGGCGGTCGGCCGGTTGGCTGCCGGCGGCGGCGGCCTTGGCCAAGGTCGACGAGGACGACGCCCCGCACATCATCCTCCTGCCGGAGCGGGCCTTCGACCAGGACCGCTTCCTGGCCGACGTGAAGCGCTGCTACGACCGCTACGGATGGTGCAGCATCGCCTGCGGCGAAGGAGTCTGCTATGCCGACGGCACGCCGATCAGCGCCTCGCGCGTGACCGACAAGTTCGCCAACTTGGAGTTCGGCGCGATGGGCGGAACCAGCGCCGCCATGATGCTGCACAGTATGATCCACGCCGCGTTCGGCTGGCGAGGCGAGTTCCAGGTCTGCGAGTCGCTGCAAATGTGCGCCGCCGACCGCACCGCGCCCGGCGACGTCGAAGAGGCATACGCCTGCGGCCGCCGGGCCGTGGAACTGGCCCTGGCGGGCACTTCGGGCGTAATGGTCAGTATCAACCGCGATTCCAGCGAACCCTATCGCTGGTCGCTGGGCACGGCGCCGTTGGCGGAGGTCGCTTTCGGCGCCAAGCCGCTGCCCGACAAGTTCATCAACGCCGAGGGCAACTTCGTCACGGCGGAGTGTATCGCCTACCTCAAACCCTTGATTGGCCCGCTGCCGGACTATGTTCGCTTGGCCGGAGGAATCAAACCATGAAAGCTTGCACGTGTCGCACCGCTATGGAAAAGCATGGGAAACGATTTTCCTTGCGCGTAATCATTGTTGCCCTCGGATTGCTTTCCCAGGCGATTTCCGCAAGTGGCGGCGAGAATTGGCCGCAGTTTCGCGGCCCGACCGGGCTGGGTCGTACCGCGGAGAAGAATCTGCCTCTCCGTTGGGGCGGCCCCGACAATAAGAACGTCGTCTGGAAAAGCCCACTCTGCGGCTCCGGGCACGCCAGTCCGATCGTCTGGGGCGACGCGATTTTCGTCTGTACCGTCCAATGGCCGGGCAGCGGCGAACCGCAGGAAAGCGTGATGCCCGACCACCACGTTACCTGCTACCGCGTCGCCGACGGGAAACGGCTGTGGAACACGATCGTGCCGCCGGGACCCTGGCTGCGGAACGATTTCCGCTCCGGCGCCGGCGGCGGCTATGCCGGCCCCACGCCCGTCACCGACGGCAAGCTCGTCTACTGCGTCTTCGGCTCCGCGGTCATCGCGGCCCTGGATTTCCAGGGAAAGATCGTATGGCGGAAAGAGATCCTGCCGCGGAGCTTCGACGTGACCGTGGGCAGCAGTCCGATTCTCTACCAGGATACGGTGATCCTCTTGTGCGCGATGGCCAATGCCAGCGATTCCAACGTGGTGGCCTTCGACAAGCTGAGCGGCGCGGTGAAGTGGCGGCGGAAGTTCCCGGACATGGCCTTCGGCCATAGCACGCCCGTCATCATTTCGCTGAAGGAGAAGCCGCAGATGCTGGTGTTGGCTTCGGGGATGGGTGAGACGGGCAACGCCCTGCGGAGCTTGGATCCGTCCAGCGGCAAGTTGTTGTGGTGGTGCCGGGGCGCGGGCGATGCGTCTTCGCCGGCGTTCGGGTCGGGGATCGTCTATTTCGACAGCGGGCGCGGAGGAAAGGGAGTAGCTGTAGACCCCAGCGGCGCCGGCAACGTCTCCAAAACCCATACCCGCTGGACGGGACCCGACATACCCGAGGCAATCAGTTCTCCCGTCATCGTCGGCCCCCACGTGTATCGCCTGCACAAACCGGACGTGCTCGAATGCTGGGAAGCCTCCACGGGCAAAAAGATGTACGCCCAGCGGCTACCCCATATCTCGACGACGTGGGCCAGTCCCATTGTGGACGGCAATGGCCGTCTCTATTTTGCCAGTGCCGGAAAAAGTTACGTGATCCAGTCCGGCCCGGCCGGTATTTCCAATGGGGACGGGCGCATATTGGCCGTCAACGACCTCGGCGATGGCAACCATCCCTCGCCCGCTGTCGCCCAAGGCCGGCTGTTTCTTGTCGGCCTGAAAAATCTGTACTGTATCGGGAACAAGTAGGTCCCTCCTGCCGCGAGGAACGATTGTGCGGCGTTATTCTATTTCTGCTTGCAGAGTCGCTCGACCAACAGATCGCGAAAGCCATCGAGATCGCGCCATTCGGTGGCAACCGCCATTTTGTTTCCTGTGGGATCGATGCGCGTGAAGCCGCCCGGGGCGACCGAGATCGGCAACGTTTCGAGCTTCATGAGCGGGCGGCTGCCAGGATAGGCCAGGTAGATGGCCGCCGTATCGAAGAGCACGCTGCTGGCATGTATTTCCTCGATGGTCTTGGCATTCTTCCAAATACGGTAGTTCTCGACCACCGCTTGGGCGAGCGGATCGCGGCTGTCCTTGATCGTTTCGAAACGCTTGCCGGAGAGATTCACCACGCCGCAGGTATCCAGCGGCGTGATGGAGATCTGCCGCCATGGCGCGGAGAGGACTTTCCGTGCCGCAGACACATTGGCCGCGACGTTGTACTCGGCCGACGGCGCTTTACCGTCGTAGCCTTTGCGCACGCTGCCGTGCATGCCCACGAACGAGGCCTTGCCGGCAATCGACCCGCGGCGATCGAGGGCCGCAGCCAGGGTATGCAGCGGGCCGATGGCGATGACGGTCACCGGATCCTTCGACCGCTCGATCAGATCGATGATCGCGCCTGCCCCGTCGGCATGGATCTTGCCCGGATAGTCCGAAAGCTTGTACGTCTCGACCCACGCCTGTTGGCCGCCGGCGCCGGCGTGTCCGCCTTCTCCCAGGCCGATGGGGATTTCGGTGCGGCCGGCAACGGTGAGCAGCCGGGCGATGATCTTTGCCCGGTATTCCGCCTTGCCACAGTTCGTGGTGACGAGTTGCACGTCGAGTTCCGGACTCCGCAGCAGCAGGGCAAGTGCCCAAGTGTCGTCGATGTCGTCGCCGATATCGGTATCGAGCACGACGGGCGTTTTCGCATCAGCCGGACGAGTGCAGAACATTACGGCAAGCGACAGCACCACCGCGGTGGTCGCGAGCAAGCGGAAACTGAACATGATTGGTCCTCTTGGGGCGTTTTGGAAGGGTTGCAAATACTGGTAGGGTGCTTCTTACGACGTCTTCCCCATTTTAGCTGAGGGTTGCCTGGAATTCCAATCCATGGACGGGTAACATGAAGTCATGATCACACTGCACGATTCTTCTGTTGCCGCTGAACCTCCGCGACTTGTCGGTCGTTTTGTGGCGATCCAGGCGCTGATCTGGCTGCTCGCCGCGCCGGTACTCGGCGCGGCGGTTGCGCGGCTGGCGGTGTGGGTGCAGAATTTTTGGACGCCATTCTTGATTTTCCCGCTCTTGGTCGGGTGTGGGCTGGGATTGTTGCTGATGGGGTTGATGCGGCTGGCGCAGGTCGGTCACCGCGCGACTCTAGGGGGCGGCGCTGTCTTGGCCGTGGCGGTGGCCGTGGCAATGCAGCATTATATTAGTTTCCTCGATTGCAAAGCGGCCTTGATCGCACAACAAGCGCAAAAACCGCAAGGCCTCTCGCTCGAAGCGTTCCAGGCGTTCCAGGAAATGAGGATGCCGGATGCGTCGGCCGATTTCGTACAGTTCATGCAGCGGCAAGCGGATCGGGGACGGCCCGTGACAGCAAAGCATAGCCTTCGCGGCGCGGCTGCCTGGGCAAGTTGGGCCGTCGATGGCTTGCTGATGCTTGTTGCCACCTTGACGATCGTCTATCTGGCTTGCCGGGCCCCCTATTGCAGCGTTTGCCGCAGTTGGTACCGCACGACCCGCGCCGGCCCGCTGGCCGCCGAGACGGCACGGCGGATGGTCGAAGCGGCATCGCTGCCGATCGAGGGACCGCTGGGCCCAGCCCAGTATCGGCTTTCCCACTGCGTCGGCGGTTGCGGCCCGGCCCGGCTGGAGTTGGCCCTGAGCGGCCAACCCAAGGCCAAGGTCGTGGAAGCATGGCTCCTGGCCGCCGAGCGCGAGCGAGTGGTGCGGGCACTGGATGGGATGGAGTGACGATGGGCGGAATTTTAGGAATCGGCGCCGACATTACGGAATGCCTGCGGATCGCACGGATGATCGAACGGCACGGGGAGTTGTTCATCAATCGGGCGTACACGGCGGATGAGGTCCGCTACTGCCAGAGCCGCCGGCAATCGACGCAGCATTTCGCCGCGCGGTGGGCGGCCAAGCAGGCAGTGCTCAAAGCCCTGGGGATCGGCACGTTGCGGGGCGTGGCCTGGACCGACATCGAGATCCGCAAGGCCCCTTCCGGCCAACCCGTAGTGGCCGTGCAGGGCGCGATCAAAGACATCGTCGAGCGACTCGGCGTGGCGGAAGTGCTCGTGAGCATCGCCCATTGCCGCACGCACGCCACCGCATACGCGATGGCTTTGGCGCGGGAGGAGGCCGAGGCGGAGTGAACTATTGGCCTGCCTCGCAAATGGCGCGTTCGAGAAGATCGGCAACTTTCAACTCGACTGCCCACTTCTTCATATACTCGCAGTCAAGGCGGCCCTGTTGCAACTTGAAGACGCCAAGCACGTCGCGCCATTGGCGATCGGAAACCTCGTCGCCCAGTCGATACCATTCCAGCTTGGCCAGCACGGTGTCTTCCGGCGAGGCTAGAAAAATTTGGATTTCCGGAGAGTCGGCATCAATCGATCGTTTCTCTTTGCGGGCAAGTGCGGCGCGATCATAAGCCCGCCCTTTCAGGACAAAGATGTCCACCTTGAAGGACGTCGCCAGGTGAATGAGATTGAAACAGGAACGCGTCGAAAGGGCACTGCGAATCATGCCGGCATCGATGTAGTAGTCGGCTTGTAAGGCGGCAACCAACCCGGCAATGTGTTGCGCGTTCAGATCGGCGACCAGGTCGGCGTCAAACGTGGCCCGCACGACGCCGTGTGCCGAACTGGCAAGAGAACCTCCTACGTAATACGGCACGTCCAACCGTTCCAAGGCGTCGATTACGGGGAGCACGGCGCTCAGGACGTCGTTGACTTGCATGGCGCCCCCTTTTCCAGGTATTTCCGCAACCTAACGGCCACGTCCGGGCCATATTGGTGTTCGACCCAGAGCAGATCGAGCTCACGATGATCGAGGCCGGGATTCGCGCGAGCAAGTCCCTCACGCGAAAGATGCACCAGCGTTCGAGTCCACCCACGCACGCGGCCGAGCCGCTGGGCGACACTCATCCTGCGGAGGAGATCGATCTGCACCTTTTCGGCTTCGGGAGAAGTGTCAGATAGCACGGTTGTTAGTCCTGCAATGCGGGCCGATGTTCTGTGTCGTTACCGCGATTTCTTCGCCGTCTTTTTCGCTGCCTTCTTGGCCGTGCGCCGCGCGGGCCGCTTCGAGGGGCCCGCTTCGGCCCGGACCTTCAAAAGATTCAACGCATATTCCAACGTCACTTCCTCCGGCGCGGTACCGCGGGGAAGCGAGGCGTTAGTCACGCCGTCGGTGAGATAAGGGCCGTACTTGCCGGCCAGCAACTGCACCGGATTATTGGTCACCGGCGAAGCCGGGAAAATCTTCAACGGTTCCCGCTTCACGGCGCCGCGGCCGCGGCCGCCAGTCTTCGGCTGCGCCAGAAGTTCCACGGCTTGCTCGAGCGTCGCGTCCAGCGGCGAAAGCCCGGCCGGCAGCGAACGCGTCTCGCCTTTGTCGCCGTCGCCGCACTTCACGTACGGTCCGTAGCGGCCGTTGTAGGCCACGATCGGCTGGCCGCTGGCAGGATGCTGACCCAGGGTCCGCGGCAACGACAAGAGTTTCAACGCCACCTCGATCGTCACGTCCTCGGGCTGCATCCCTTTGAGCAACGAGGCGTTTTGCGGCTTCTCGTCGCCGCCGGATTCGCCGCGCTGCACGTAGGGTCCGTAGCGGCCCACCTTGAGGAAGACAGGGTTGCCGTTGGGGTCGTGGCCCAGCGGCTCTTCACTCTGCGTCGACGTCTCGAGCATGGTCAGCGCGGTTTCCAGCGTCAATTCGTCGGGCGGCGTCTGGTCGGGAATGCTCGCCCGCCGATCGCCTTGTTCCAAGAACGGCCCGTAGCGGCCGACGCGCACGAAGACCTCCGGCTGTCCCTCGGGCTTGCCGATGAGCACGCGGCAGACGTCGCGGGCCTCGATCTCGCCGATCTTGCTTACGACCAGGTCCTTCAGCCCCTTCTCGTCCTTGCCGAAATAAAAGTGGCGAAGGTACTCGAGAGAATCGAGCTCGCCGCGACTGATGGCGTCGAGTTCGTCTTCCATTTCAGCGGTGAACTGATAATTGACCAGGTCCGGCAGATGCGTTTCCAGCAATTGCGAAACGGCGAAGGCCGTCCACGTCGGCACCAACACGTTGCCACGCTTCCATTTGAACACGTAGTCGCGGGCAAGGATCGTATCGATGATCGAGGCGTAGGTGCTGGGCCGCCCGATGCCCATTTCTTCCAGGGCCCGGGTCAGCGCGGCTTCGCTATAACGATTGGGCGGCTGCGTAGTATGGCTCTTCGACTGCAACTGCCGGCAAGCGAGGGCCTCGCCCACCGTAACCGGCGGAAGCACGACCTCACGGCCGGCTAGTTCGCTATCCGGATCGTCGGAGCCTTCCACGTAGGCCCGCAAGTACCCGGGGAAATCGATGATCTTGCCGCTGGCCTCGAAGCGGGCCCCGTCGATCACCACGCTAATTGTAATCCGGCGGGCCCGCGCGTCCGTCATCTGACTGGCCACGGTCCGCTTCCAGATCAAGTCGTAGAGCCGGAACTCGTCGGGGCTGAGCACGTTGCGGAGGGTCTCAGGCAAGGTGAACGGATGGCCCGCCGGCCGGATCGCTTCGTGAGCTTCCTGCGCGTTCTTGACCTTGGTCTGATAGATCCGCGGCGCATCGGGCAGATAGTCCTTGCCATACTGGCTGGCAATGATTTGCCGCGCCGACTCGATGGCCACGCTGGCCAAAGTCGTCGAGTCGGTGGCGCATGTAGGTGATGTGTCCGTTCTCGTAGAGGCTCTGGGCCACCTCCATCGTCCGCCGCGCGGTAAAGCCATGCTTGCGGTTTGCTTCCTGCTGCAGCGTGCTGGTGGTGAAAGGCGGATAGGGCCGCGTGGTATACGGTTTGTCTTCCAATTCGGCCACGCGGGACGCTTCGCTATGGAGCTTGGCGGCCAACTCGCCGGCCTGCTGCTCATTCAAGAGCAGGCAGGCGGGGTCTTTTATCTGGCCGGTGGCCGGGTCGAAGTCGCGGCTTGAGGGGATGCGCCGCCCATCGACCGAGACGAGCACGGCCTCGAACGTCTCTCCGCTCGATTTGGCGAAGGTGGCGACGAGGTCCCAATAACTGGCTGCACGGAAGGCCATCCGCTGCCGCTCGCGTTCGACGATCAGTCGCACCGCCACGCTCTGCACCCGTCCGGCCGAAAGCCGCGGCCGGATCTTCCGCCATAGCAACGGCGAAACGTCATATCCATACAGCCGGTCGACGATCCGCCGCACTTCCTGGGCGCGAACCAGGGCCTGGTCGATCGACCGCGGATGTGTCAGCGCGTCGCGGATCGCCTCTTCGGTGATTTCGTGAAAGACCAGGCGATGGACCGGAACTTTCGGGTTGAGCACCTCGCAGAGATGCCAACTGATGGCCTCCCCTTCGCGGTCTTCGTCCGTCGCCAGGTAGAGGTCCGTGGCCTCCTTCAAAGCGGTCTTCAGCTTGCGAACCTGCTGGGCCTTCTTCGGCGGAATGATGTAGATCGGATCGAAGTCCTTGGTGACATTCACTCCCAGGTAGGCCCAATCCTCCTGCTTCAGGGCCTCGGGTACTTCTTTGGCCCCGTTCGGCAAGTCACGGATATGTCCGATACTGGCCTCGATGGTGAAATCGCGGCCGAGAAACTTGCCGATAGTGCGGGCCTTGGCCGGCGACTCGACAATCACCAATGAATGGGCGTGGGAATTGGACTGTTTCTTGGCCATGTTAATCTAGGCAATCTAGGCGAATCCATTTAGGGATAATAGTTGATAAGTATCAGCGATCTATCCTACGCTACGTGAGCCGTGCGGCTAGAGGAGGCAATTTCGTTTTGTTCGCTGCAATCGGGCAGACCGTCAGGATAACGAATTGTAACAGGTGGCACGTTCAGCACAATCGCGCTTGTCGGCTGGCCGATTTGCCATTGCATTTGTGATGCTGGATTCTAAAATGAGGGATTCCGGTCATCGATCCATCTATAGAGGTATATCCGACTCATGGCAAGTCCCTTCAGTGTTTTTCGCAAGAGACAGAAGTATTGGATGGCTGCGGCTGTTGTCTTGGCGATGATCGCCTTCGTCTTCTTCCCTTCGATGACCCCTTCGTGCGCGCTCGGGCGTGCGCGAGCAACCGGTCGCGACAACCACCAAGTTTGGGAACCTCGGGGCGGGGCAACTCCAGATGTTGCGCTACAATCGGGCAGTGTTCGTCGAGTTCTTGCGGCGTCTTCAAAGTCAGCTCGCGGCAAACAAACAGTCGCCCAATGCTGCGATCAGGGTATTACGCGCAATCGGGGCTGAAAGTGGTCAAAATAATGAGATGGTGATCGACAAATGGCTCTTCGCCCATGAGGCGGAAGCAATGGGGATTACCATCGACGAAAAGGCTCTCAGTAGTTTTCTGGATTTGTTGACCAACCAAAGCCTCAGTCGCCAGGACATTCTCAAGATCCTGAAAGAAATTCGCGCGGGATCGTCGCAGGGCGTGTCGGAACCTCAATTTCTCTCGATTTTGCGCGGGGAGTTGCTGGCCTTGCGCTATCGGCAGTTGTTTCACCAGATCGATGAGGACTTGTGGATCGGGGGGTCGGCAACGCCCGACGAACGCTGGGCGACTTTCAAGCGGCTGAACGAGCAGGCTACGATCGAGGTGGCACTCTTTTCGCCCCAGGATTTTATCAAGCAGGTCGACGTCGCGACCCCGCACCCTTCCGAAGATACGCTCAAGGAATTCTTCGAAGCGCACAAACAGTCTTACGCCTCGCCGTACTCGCCCGACCCGGGCTTTCACGTGCCGCGCAAGGTCAATATCGAGTACCTGCAAGCGGATGAAGAGAAGTATCGGTCCTCGGTGACCGAAGCCGAGATCACGCAGCGCTACGAGAAGAATCCGGAGTCGTACGCCCGCGATAAAGAAGAGTATGAGAAGCAAGAGAAAGACGAAAAGGCCGAGCGTGCACGCGATGCCGCCGCCAAAACGGCCGCCGAAAAGAAAACCACTGAAAAGAAACCGGAAACCGGCAAGGAACCCGACGCTAGCAAGAAACCTGACGCTGAGAAGAAGCCGGATGCCGACAAGAAATCGGAAACCGACAAAAAACCCGACGCCAGCAAGAAGCCTGGCGCTGAGAACAAGCCGGATGCCATCAAGAAGGTGGAAATCGACAAGAAATCGGACTCGCCGAAGACGGCGCCTGCGGAGTCCAAGCCAACGGCAGACGCCAAGCCGACGACAGACGCCAAGCCAAACCCAGGCCCCAAGAGTCCTGAGCCGGTGAAGGCGGCGCCAGCCGCAAAGAAGTCGGACGGTTCCACGCAGGTCGAGCGATCTCCATTCCGGCTGGTTGCGTTTGTCGACGATAAATCCCCGGAAAAAGCGCCCAAGCAAAAGACGAAAAGAAGCAACCCGCGACCCCGTCCACAGTTCCTCCTGCGGGCAAGCCGACCGACGACAAGAAGCCTGTCGAGGAGAAGAAACCCGATACCAAGCCCGCCACGTCCGACCTCCCCGCTCCCCGCTCCCCGCTCCCCGCCTCGATGGACAAGAAGCCGGACGCCAAGACCACGGTGGCCGATGGCGCGAAGAAGGATAGCGAGAGCAAGCCCGTGCCGCTTCCGCCGATCAAGACTGCCGAACAGCGGCTTCGCGATCAAATTCGCGACGAAATTGCCCAAGAGAAACTCCAGGATCAGTTGGCCAAGATCCAAGCTTTGCTCGCGAAATGGCGCAGTGAGGAATGGGTCCCTTATGACACGGCAAAAGACAAGTCGGCTGCCCAAAAACCAACTCCCCCGGACTTCGCTGCCCTAGCTAAACAGTACATGATGAGCGCAGGCCGGACCGGCCTGGTATCGAGGATCGACCTGCGGGATCTCGATTTGGGCAAATCGGAGGAATTCGATGCGATTCGCAGATCGGCCAATTTGCAGCAGCCGATGTCGGTCATCCAACTCATGTTCGGGGCGACGACCCTCTACAAGCCTGACGTTTCCGGCTATCTGAAGAGATTCCCTGATGTGAAGCGGATCTACTTCGTCTTCTGGAAGATCGATGACCAGCCCGACCACATTCCGAAGTGGGAAGATCCGGGCATCCAGGCCGAGGTGCTGCGGGTTTGGAGGCTCAACGAGGCCCGTACGCTGGCGCTCAAGCGCGCCGACGAGTTGAAGGCGGAAGCTGCGGCGAAGTCCGGCAAGTCGCTCAAGGAATTGGCTGCCGGCAAGAAGAAGGATTTCACGGTCCTCAAACCGCCGCCGTTCACTTTTCTGACTACGTTTGGCGGGCTCCATTTGAGCGACGTTGGCGACCTGGACAAACTTGGCCTCGATTTCATGAAGAAGGTGTTCAGCCTAGCCCCGAACCAAGTGGACGTTGCCACGAATCTACCCAAGACCGAGATCTACGTGATCCGCGCCGTCGAGTTTACTCCCTTCAAGGAACTTTGGTCGAACTTCACCTCCGATGCGGACGATTGGTCGCTCTATACCACGCTCTTCTCTCCCAACGGCCCAAGCGAGAGAACGGTAGGCTTGATTCAATTGATGCGCGAGGATCAGGGCACCGTTTCGCAGGCCTGGCTGGAAAAGGTCAAGGCGGACGCGGGATTCGAGTGGGAGAAGCCAGCCGAGTCGGAGCGTTCTGCTCCCGGTCAGCAGTCCCCCGGCCCGTCGCCTGGTGACGAAGAGTAGGTCCCTCTTGCCGAGAGGGACTATTGCGGGTCAAACCGCGTGAAAAACTGCACATTGCTCGGCGGGTCGGCGCACAGTGGTCCTTTCCGGCAGAAAGGACCTACTCTCCGCTCTTGGCGGGTCGTGGCTAGAAGTCCAGCCGCAGCACGGTCATCCGGCTGTCCCATAGGGAAGGGGCATGCGCGGCGGGAACTTTTTCTTCTTCGGAACGGCCGACCGTGTGGCCATCGCGAATCTCCGCACCACGAGAGAAGATGTAATCGGCGATCGAGCAAGCAAAGTTGAAGAGCTCCGTGGGTTCGCGCCGGCTGTGGGGGATCTCGATCTCCATCTTGTCCAAGGCCTTCATTCCGGTCGTGAACAGCCGTAGCGTGCCGTCGTCGTTCGCTTCGATGCGGAAGTCGATCCACAGGTGCAGGGGCAAATTCTCCTCCGCGGCGCTGCGGGCCTCTTTCAGAAAGACCTGGGGATCGTGAACGAGCCGGCCGCCGCCCCAATAGATGCCTGCGGCGTCGACGTGGGCCGCGACGGCCGCCGTGAGATGCGTCAAGGCCACCGCGCGCCGCACCGCGTCACCGCTTTCGCGCCCGAGAGCCACCAGCAAATGGCTGTTGTGCCCCCGCATTCTTTCGCCGGCCTCCGGCCACCACCGGGCCGTTTCACAGGGACCTTCCAGGTTCGACCAGGGAATCGGTACCGGCATGAGGGCCACTGCGGCCGTGTTGCCGCCAAGTGGAAAGGCAAGCGTGCTTTCCTTGGCCTCGACCGCCTTCGTCTCAACGACGGTACCTGACAAGGAAGCCAAGGTTTCCAACATTTGCTGCTGTTTCGGCAACGACGGCGTATCGAGCGCCACCATGCTGAGCAGCATGCAGCCCTTTTCCGGCAGTTTTTCGGCCATAGGAACCTCACGTATGGGGTCTGCGCGACAAGATTGCGCCATGCCCGAACACAATTGTAAACATTGGCAGGCAAGAATAGCAGTCCGGGCTGGGGAACCCTCGCAATTCTTGCTTACAGCGAATAGACTGGATAGAGATATGAATTCCGTTCTACGAATTCGGTGATCAGGAGAGCAGAAGTGGCATGGGAGTATAGCGAGAAGACGAAACAGCTTTTCATGGATGCGGTGCATGGCAAGCCGGGCACGCATCTGGGCGAGATCGACGATCCGGACGGCCTGGGCGAGCATGGCTCGATCGCTTGCGGCGACGCCATGCGATTCACCTTTCGCGTCCGCCGCCATCCGACGAATCCCGCCGAGGACGTCATCACCGACGCCCGCTACCTGACCTTCGGCTGTACGTCGGCGATCGCCGCTTCCGAGGCCCTTTGCACGCTGATCGAGCAGGGCAGTTTTACGCCCATTCAGGCCCTGAAGATCAGCAACCAGGACATCGTCGACTTTCTTGGCGGGCTGCCGCAGCAGAAAATCCATTGCTCGGTCATGGGGGCCGAGGCGCTCGAGGCGGCCGTTTTCAATTGGGCCCAGAAACGCGGGGTCGATTTGCAGCAATTGGGCATCGATCTGCACGCCGAAGAGGGCGACGAAGGCCGCATCGTCTGCAAGTGCTTCACGCTCACCGAACCCTACATCCGCCGCAAGATCAAGGAACTCAACCTGCACACCATCCCGGAGATCACCAACGCCATCAAGGCGGGCGGGGCATGTATGTCCTGCCACCATATTCCCGGCGGCCTGCAGGATCTGCTGGATGAAGCGTGCGGGGCACCCGGTACTCCGGGTCGCGGCAAGCGGGAACTGAAAGTCCTCACGCAGATTACGCTGCCCAACACCGAGCCCGTTGCGGCCCGGCAAGCAACCAGGCCGGAAGCGGTGACGCTCTCGCCCTACCAATTCGCCAAGAAGGTCGATAAAGTGATCGACGACTACGTGCGGCCGATGTTGCAACGCGATGGCGGCAACCTGGAAATCGTCGATATCAAGGACATGCTGGTCTACTGCCGTCTTATCGGCAGTTGCGTAGGATGCAGCGGCGCCGGCCAGACGCTACGGATGCTCGTCGAGCGGACGCTGAAAGAAATGGTCGACGAACGCGTTCGGGTAATCGATGTTTGAAAGTCGTAGGGTGGGACAAGATCGAGTAGCGATGCCGGCCCACCATGGCTGCGTCGAGAGATAATTCGATGGTGGGCCGGCGCTCGCTACGCGATCTTGTCCCACGCTACAGAATCGTGCAAGCTCATTTAGAACCGTAATCCACCTATGAGAATCGTTTACGCCGACAACAACGCCACCACCGCCGTCGCCCCGGAAGTCGTCGAGGCGATGGGCCCGTTCTTCGCCGAGAGCTACTTCAATCCGAGTTCGATGTACGAGCCGGCCCGACAAGTCCACCAGGCCCTCGATCGGGCCCGGCAGGCGGTTGCGCGGCACTTCGGGCTCGCCGACGCCAAGCCGATCCTCTTTACCGGTTGCGCTTCCGAGAGCAACAACACGGCGATCTTCGGCACCGCCAAGGCCAATCCCAACCGGCGGCACATCATCACCACCTCGGTCGAGCACCCGGCCGTGCTGGGGGTCTGCAAGGACCTCGAGCGCGACGGCTACCGCGTCACCTGGCTGGATGTCGACGGCGACGGAAACCTCGATATCGGCCAGTTCGTCCGCGCCTTGGGCCCCGAGACGCTGCTGGTGAGCGTAATGCACGCCAACAACGAAACGGGAGTCGTCTTTCCCATCGAGCAACTCGCCCGGCTGACCAAGGAAACCGATCCCGCGATCGTTTTCCATTGCGACGCCACCCAGTCGGTCGGCAAGCTGCGGATCGATCTCGGGCAGGAATACCGGCAAGTCGACTTGCTTTCCTTCTCGGGCCATAAGCTGCACGCCCCCAAGGGCATTGGCGTGCTGTACATCAAGCCCGGCACGCCTTGCCGGCCGCTGTTGATCGGCGGGCACCAGGAGGCGGGTCGCCGGGCGGGAACGGAAAACATGCCGTATATCGTCGGCCTGGCCCGGGCAATGGAATTGGCCGAACAGTACTTCGAGGACGAAGAAATCCGCGTCCGCGGTTTGCGCGATCGGTTGGAGCAATCGATCGAAGCCACGATTCCCAACGTGCAGGTCAATGGCCGCGGCGCCCCGCGGCTGCCGAACACGCTGAATGTCTCCTGTCACTTCGTGGAAGGCGAGGGGATGCTCTATCAGTTGAGCGACGCGGGCATCTGCGCCTCCAGCGGGTCGGCTTGCACGTCAGGATCGCTGGAGCCTTCGCACGTGTTGCGGGCGATGAAGGTGCCTTTCACCGCGGTACACGGCTCCGTGCGATTCAGCTTGAGCCGCTACAACTGTGACGACGACATCGACCACATCCTCAAGGTCTTTCCCGGGATCGTGGCCAATCTTCGCCGCATGTCACCCTATTGGGACCAGGAGCGGAATGCCCCGCGGGCTGACGCCGAGGAACTGGTCCGCGCGAACCCGCGGGCCCAGTGATGTTTTCCGACCTCGGGCGCATGGAAGGAGAAAATTCCAAACGGTCAAAATCCAAATCCCAAACAAATCCCAAATCCAAACTTCGAATGAATCAAACGGCGTGGCGCTTCTGAGCGGCAAGTACGCTGGCGCGTTGGGTGAAATTTGCCGTTTTGTCCATTTGAAGTTTTCGGTCCTTTGAATTTGTTTGAAATTTGGTACTTTGAATTTGGAATTTTCCTTCCCAGCATTTCAGATCTTGTCGTACCCTACTCCTCGCTGCCGCGCTCTTCTCCTCGTTCGCCGCACACTGCACGCATACGGACGTGTAGGGGATGGCTTCCAGCCGCGACTCGGGAATCTTCTTGCCGCAGTCCTCGCATTTGCCGTAGCTGCCGTCGGCGATCCGTTCCAGGGCAAGTTCGATTTTATCGAGGACCTCCTTCTCGCTGCCGACCAGGCTCAAAGTGAGCTCCTGCTCGAAGTTGTCGCTGCCCAGATCGGCCAGGTGGATCGGCAGGCTGCTGGTTTCCGAACGGCCCTGGTTCAAGGCCGCGTCGGCCATTCGCCCCATCTCGCCACGCAAGCGGGCCCGAAGCTGGAGAAGTCGGGTGCGATAAAAGTCCAAGTTGTTGTTCTTATCCGTCGTTGGCTTGGCCAAGGGTTGTATTCCTTTACTGAGAAGAGATGGTGTGGATATTCTTGTATACCCGCAATTCGCTTTGGCGTGAAGACCCCCTTTTGGAGTGCGGCGGCTTGCCGCTGTTTTTCAATACGGCTGCATCCGCTGCCAGATCAGGACCTGCTTGTCCGCGAGCAACCGCCCACGCAGCCGCGGGTAATCGACCTGCTGGACGTCCACGCCGGCGCCGACCGCCTGCACCGCCGCCGTCGCCGCCGATTGTCCCAGAACCATGAACACCGGCTCCATGCGGATCGAACCGTAAGCAATGTGGCTGGCCGACAGGCAGACCGGCACCAGCAGGTTCGTACACTCCGCCGCCTTGGGCACGATCGAGCGATAGCTGACCGGATAGGGGCCGGCGACTCCGACCTGGACATCGCCCTCGTTGCGGACATGCCCCCGGGCATCGACATAGCGCTGCGTGTTGTGCGAATCCATGCCATACGCTCCCAAGCCGATGGAATCGGCAGCCACGCGCCGGCCGCGACATTCGTGCTCGGTCATCACGTAGGCTGACACCATCCGCCGGGCTTCGCGTACGTAAAGCTGGTGCGGCCAATGGCCGTTGTCGGCGAACTCGTCTTTGGCCAGGCCCCATTTTGCCATTCGCCCGCGCAATTCGGCGGGCACGCGGGGATCGTTGGCCATCGTCCACATCAGGCCCAGTTGGTAATCGCGGTGCTCGGCGGCAATCTTTTCCCGCGTTGCGTAGTCGGCCTCCGCATAGTCGTAGTTCATGCCGATGTCGTCGGTCGAGAACGCGCCGTGGTTGTTGGTGTCGGACTTGCGGTTGGGCATCGCGGCGTGATTGCCGAGAAAATCCTTCCAGCCCGCCTCGACGTAGCGGAGGAAGATCTCGTAACGTCGCCGGTCATAGCCGGCCGGCTTGGAAAAAGCGATTCGGTTGGCCGGCACGTCGGTCAGGCATAGGCGATAGTTGTAGGCCTGGATCCGCCGGTCGCCCTCACCCTCGACGCCCGGGCTGCCGGCCTGCACGCCCGGCAGCAGGCCGCTCTTGACATCGCCGGAAATCACGAAGGGATCGACCGGCCGGTTGAACTGGTGCTGAGTGGCCTGGCGGGTCTCGACACCGTTTAGCGTTTCACCGTACTGGGAGTTCGCCTCGCGGCCGATGGTGTAGCTCACGCCGGCCTTGGCCATGAGATCGCCTTCGTACGTTGCGTCGATGAATACGCGGCCGGCATAGACCTGGCCGGACTCCATCACGATTTCGCTGATCCGCGGGCCCTCCTTACAGATACCGCTTTTTAGATCGAGCCGTTGGCCGCAGACGAGCTTGACGCCGGCCTCGGCGAGCATTTGCCGGAAGATCTTTTCAGCGACGTGCGGTTCGAAGCCCCACATCGTGTCGCGATCGACAAAGTCGCGCGTTTCGTGCCACGTAGTCATCCCGCCTTTCGCGGGTCCAAGCGTCCGGCTGCCGGTAGTAGCGATGCACGCGCTCATAGAACTCGCGCGCGATGCCGCCGATCGCCTGCTTGTTGCCGATGTCGGTGCGGCCCAGACCTCCGGACGTCAAACCGCCGACATGCCGCCCCGGCTCGATGAGCACGACGCTCTTGCCCATGCGGGCCGTTTGCACGGCGGCGGCAACGCCGGCCGAAGTGCCGCCATAGACGACGACATCCACCGGCGATTCCGCCGGCGCAGTGGGAAAGGTGAGAACAGCGAGGAGAAGGGTGTGGAACATCGTCTTATTTCACTAGCAACTCGCACGACTCGATCCGGCCGCCGCCATGGGCATCGATGATCAGGCGAACCGCCTGGCCAGTCACCGGCGCAAAGCCGGGCAAGGTTACGCGGCCGTCGGGACCGGCGATCAAAAGCGGATACCAGGCCAGCGGTTCGCTAGGATTGTCGTGCGTAGGCGCAGGGACGGGATCGGGCTTGATATACTGCCGCACGACAAATCGATCGGACTTCAGTTTTTCCGGATCGCCCTCCGCCTTTGTCAACTTCTCGGCCAAACTTCGCAGCTTGCTGTCGGACGATGCCGGCTCGGAGCGGTCTTGCTCCTTGGATTCAGCGGCGCAGGATGGCATGCAGGGAGCGAACCCAACTGCCGTGGCTTCGACCGGCTTCATGCGGCTGGGCTCGTTCGACACGGCCGTGACGATGACGCAGCAGACCGTGGCTACGACGGTCGGCAGCCAGAGTCGGCTGCCCCACACGATTCGCAACAGGGCCAACATGGTCACGAACAGCGCCAGGGCCAGCCCACCGAAAAAACTGAGCATGATCAGGGCATTGACGGCGTGCGTTCGTTTGGCAAGATACTCGCTCAACGTCGCCTCATACTGCGTCCGCAACTCGTCCAGGTTATCGAAGAGCACGGGGGGCGGAAAGGCGTTTTCCTTCTTGCGCGCTTGGCATCACCCGGCTTTCCCGCCAGGAGTTTTTGACAGCCGAGCACCAGATCGAGCAAAGTAGCAGGCACCGGGTACCCGCTTGCGGGTGGTGTGCCGTCCGCCCTAAGTGTGTCGTCCGCCGCAGTCTCGTTATCCGAAAGATTCCAATCGACGCTATCCACTGCGGCCGGGCTTTCCAGGTCGCCGTCCGCTAACAATGCGTGCAGCAGATCGGGCCCGCAACGGCCCGGTGACTGCAAACCACCGTCACTCCCTGCCCCTCTCCCATCCTGCCGGGTACGGCGGGCGGAAGCGGGGAGTTTGTCCTTCCCGTCGCGGAGCACCGTCACTCCCAAAGCGGCGGCGACGGGCTGCCCTTTCTCGCTCTGGAGCGAAAGCGACACGGAAAACCCGCCGCCAGGCTTCTTTTCCTTGGCCGCATGCACGACGAGCCGCCGCGGCCGGCGATATAGCAATCGCTCGGCAAGCACTTTCGGCGGACTCTTCGTGTAGTCGTACACTGTCAAGCGGATTACTCCCGTCACCTGATCTTCCAACGGAATCGACACCACATTGCCCTTCGCCTGGCGATCGGCCGGCGAAGTGACGAGCATCCGCTGGCCTACGAGCACACCGCGGAGACGGGCCGTCACGACCAGTGGCAGCCGCTCCTTCGCCGCAAGAATGTTGATTTCCAGCGGGGCGCCGGGAGCAAGGACGCCATGCGGCGCCGCGATCGCAACTTTCTGCTCAGCAGACGCCGGCGGCAACAGTGGCAAATCGCGGATGCCCGCCGGGCCGGTAATCTTCAGCCGGTAGGTTTCCCCGGCGTCGGGTGTGATGCTGAATACCCCCAGGCCGCCGCGGACCGCTTCCACGCGCGTCACGGTTGCGCCCTTGCCGTCCACGATCTCGCCACTGATCTCCAACGGCTGGCCTTTGGCATCACGGGCGGCAAAATAGACGCGATTCTCGATCCCGGCGGCCATTAGTCCCCCCTCAGGAAAGAATTCAACCTGCAAACTCCCCGTGCGGGTCGGGACGGCCTTGGCGGTCGTCGCGGCCTGCCTGAGACGGCTTCGCGGGGCCAAGCACTTCGAACGCCAGACGCGCCTCCGGAAAAACCTCGTCCCAACCTCGGGCCACCAACGTGTACATGCCGGCGGGCAGCGTATCGGGCAGCCGGAACGAGCCGTTGCCGACGCCCTGATCGGTGAGGCCGTCGCTGCGCGAGTCCGGCAGCCGGACCGACTTGGGATCGACGATTTCGAATTCGACGGGCAGCGTACCGGTGCGCGACCAGGCTGAAGCGTGACAACGTCAGCGAGCGATAGTAAACCGTTTCGCCCGCCTGATAACTGCGGCGGTCGAGCCAGAGCCAGGTGAGGTAGCGCGGCGGCCGAATGGGTAGCGGCAGCGCCACGCTGGGCGGGTTCGCGCCCCCACCGGCGGTGACGGAAAGTTGTGCCGGCGCATGCGACCGCGTAGGGAGGTCCATGTCGGCCGGCACGATCATCGTCAGCCGGCCCTGGTCGTCGGTCGTTTCCTTGCGATCCATGAGCCGCTTGCCGTCGGGCGTGGCCAGCGACCATTCCACGGGGGCCGCCCACGGCGCCCCGGTAACCGTGGTGGCCAGGAGGTTGTACGTGCTCGTCATGCCGACTTGCAACTCTCCCGGCCCGGCGACAACCAACCGCAGATGCCGGGCCGCGATCGAGTCCAACTGCCGGCGGTGATAGAAATAGCTCCCTATCGAGAGCGCGATCAGCAGGGTAGCCGTCAGGGCCACCAACCAGCCTGCCCCGCGAGCAATAGGCGTCGGGGCGAGACGGGGGCGTGGTGAGGACGTGGTGTTATTCGAAGACATACTTGAGTTCTACCGCACGGCGGCAGGAATCGCAAGAGTGCGAAACGATCGGGTAATCGTGTCGACACGTTTGGGGAAATGAGCGTCCGCATTCAGACGGAGCGTGGGCATCAGGTCGTCGATACGGGCCCCTACGCCATCGTGCGGCATCCGTTCTACGTTGCCGCCTTCCCGCTGTTTGCTGCCATGCCGCTGGCCTTGGGATCGTATTGGGCGTTGATTCCGGCCGCCGCGACAGGGATCGTCCTCGCCGTGCGGACGGCTTGGGAAGACCGGATGCTGCAAAACGAGTTGCCAGGGTACAAGGAATATGCCGGTCGAGTTCGCTCCAGGCTGATCCCCGGCGTGTGGTGAAGTTGGCCTGCCCGTTTCCGCTCCAAAAATCCAGCGCCTTCGGTCGTTGTGACCGGCAGCGACCTTTCCATGCGACAAGGATTGCTGGCCTATTGCAATGGGCAGAGCCGAGGTGTTAGGCTGTAGCGCAGTTATTCTCTCTTGTTCTGGTCCATTTCCGCGTAGGCGAAGATGAACATCTACGTCGATCTCACCCGCGAGTTCAACACATCGGGGCTCAATGCCATATTGAGCAGCGGGCAGGCCGTCGTTCTCCACCGGCTTGCGGTCATGAGCAAAGATGGGGACTGGATTCTGCGCGAGAATGAGGCTGCATTGCAACGGGTACTCGCCGTCCTTGCCGCACGGAAGGCCGTGTACCGCTTTGGTGCGCCACTGGACCTCCGTTGGATGCGGGGCGGATGGAGCGCGGCACCTCGAGTTTCGCGACGGTCCCTTGCGTATTCGCACCGATTTTGTCACCCGCCCACCGCGACTCACGCCCCAGGCAATCGATGAGCTGTGGTGCCGGCAGGAAGGGTGCAACATTCCGTTCGTCGACGCCCGTAGCCTGATTGAACTCAAGAAGACGAACCGCGAGAAGGATTATGCGGTGATTGGCGAACTCGCACGGCTCTTGACGAAATCGGACGAGCAACTTCTGACGGCACGGAGTGCTCGCGACATTTTGGACCTTGCTTTGCGGCACCCCGGGTTGGCTGCTTCGCTCGCCGAGCAGCGGCCGGTGTTGGCAGCCGTCACCGCTGGGATCGACGCGCTGGAAGCAGCCCTCGATGCCGAACGACGCGCCATGATTCACGCCAATGAGCGACGGCTCGAGCGCTATTCTCAGGCCGCAACTTCCTGGACCGCTATTTGGCCAAAACTGTCGAAAGAGATCGAAGGACTTTCCTTGCCCGAAGCGCACCGCATGATTATTCAGCGTGTGGCCGGTATCCTGCCTTTTGAAGTATCTCCGGAGGCCTCGTAACCATCATGCGCGATGAATTCCTGAGCGAGGAGGACCTCGATCTGAAGACGATGACCGAGGAGGAACTGTACGCCTATTGGAATGCCTGGCTTGAGCAGGCGCAAATCACCAACGACGCTGACGCGCACACGTATTCGCACGGCGTGTTCCTCGAGGAACCGCGGTCGGAGGAACGGCAGTCCAACGGGTGCTCTAGGGAAGTGCTGTCAGAAAAGAGCGAAGAATGAAATACGCCTTGATGGTTTCGATTGTATTGCTTGTTTCTCCCTGACGGTGATTCCCCTGTCCGCTTTCTGACACCATCGCCAAAAACCTGACACCTCGTGACGGCTTCGCCACCCTGACCACTCCCTCGCGGAACCCCCTTATCTTCCGGCGGCGAAACGACTTCCGCCGGAAGCCTCGTAAAGCTTCGTCCAACCCGTCCATGGGGGTGTGTTAAAGAAATTGATCTGGTGTGGTTTGATCGGTTTGGGTAAAGCGTGGCCTCATGAGTGCCGCGTTGTTAGAACAGCCGACCGAGACGCTAGGGACGGTGGTCTCCTGTGAGAATTGTCCCGCTGTTCAGCGTCTCGAGCGGGCGTTGGAGAAGCTGACGTTAGAGTTCCGTTGCGAAGTGGGCTATTGGAAAAGCCGGCATGCTGATGCCGTGAAGCGCATCGAGCAGTTGAAGGAGGAACTTGACCAATCCCGGGGCGAGACGCGAGCCCTTCAAGACAAGCTTTTTGGTCGCAAGTCGGAGAAGTCTGCCCGCAGCGACCGTTCCAACGATTTATTCGATCCCGAAGAAGTCTCGGCTGCCGGGAAGAAGCGCGGTGCGCAGCCTGGCCATGCTGGACACGGGCGGCACGATTATTCCCATCTGCCGGTCCAGGAAGAATTCGTCTCATTGCCGGAAGAAGCGCTGGCCTGCCCGCATTGCGGAAAGCTAGCCGCGATGATATCTGACACCGAGGATTCGGAAGTGACGGAGATCGATGTGCGGCCACATCGGCGGCGGATTCGACGGCGACGGTATCGGACGACATGCAATTGCGATTTCACACGGCGGACGCTGACGGCTCCGCCGCCACCCAAGCTGATCCCCAAAGGCAACTACGGCATCTCGATTTGGGTGCATGTCTTGTTAGACAAGTACTCATCGTATCGGCCCACGGAGCGGTTATTGGGGCAACTCGAACAGTACGATCTGGACTTGCCGGCGGGCACGGTGAACGACGGGCTCAAGCGGATCGAGCCCATATTGACGCCAATCTACAATGCCCTCTGCGAACGGAATCGGCAGGGCAGCTTCCATCAGGCCGACGAGACCCGTTGGCGGGTTTTCGTGATTTTTGACGGGAAAAAAGGCTACGGTTGGTGGTTGTGGATGGTTCTCGGCGAGGACACCGTGATCTATCTGCTCGATCGCAGCCGGGGGCACGAGGTGCCGGAAGCACATTTTGGTCCGGCAGCTTCGGGGACATTGGAAGTCGATCGGTACTCGGGCTACAAAGCCATGGCGCTGGTGAAGTCGGGGTTGATCGTGTTGGCGTTCTGTTGGGCGCATGTACGGCGGGACTTCGTGGGAGTAGGCAAAGGCTGGCCGGAGTTGACGCCTTGGGCGATTGCCTGGCTGCGCCGTATTCGGCATCTCTACCAAGTCAATCGAGAACGTCTCCAGCACCCTCATGACTCAGCTAAGTTTCAAGAGCAACAGGCGTTGTTAGGTGGGGCGATGGAGGCGATGCACTCCGAGGCGGTGAAAGAACTCGCCGATCCCAAACTCCGCCAACCGTGCCGTAAAGTTCTGGATAGCCTCGAAGATCACTGGATGGGGCTGACTCGGTTCGTCGAAGATCCAAGAATTCCGATGGACAACAACGCGTCGGAACGAGAAGTACGCGGCCCGGCCGTGGCACGGAAGAACTTCTACGGTTCCGGCTCCTTGTGGAGCGGCCGTCTGGCAGCGATGATGTTTTCGCTTTTCGCAACGCTGGTCCGCTGGAAAATCAATCCGCGACGGTGGCTGACGTGGTACTTTGAAAATTGTGCAGCCGCCGGTGGAAAGGCACCCGAAGACATTCAATCGTTCCTGCCCTGGAATCTCTCCGACGAGCGTCGGTCGGCTTTGGGCGTTCCAGCAACCACTCCTTCGCCCGACGACACCTCCTGATGCGCCTTGTCGGTCCTGCGGACTTGTCGCAGATTCCAGACTCCTTCTCCTTTGCCTCCCCCTTATCGGAGCGGATTCGTCCCTGGGCGAATCCCTGCGCCGACGGGTTGGACGAAGCTTTACGAAGCCTCTCGTCACCGCGCTGCTTGGCATCAAAGCTGCTAGGTCTGATGTTCGTCAGTCCCTTGAGCCCTCTTGCGCAGTCTCTGCAAAGAAACCGGAGGACTTGGTTTTGCGGGGGGGAAAACGGCGGATCAATTGATAAGTCCAGGTCAAGAGGCAGCAAGATGACTCTTTACACCGCGCTTCGTCGCCGGTTCTCGCGCGATCAGGCCAGGATGCACCGCAATCCGGATTCTCCCCGCCGCCTCGCGGTCGAATCCTTGGAACCAAGGGCCCTGCTCTCCGCGGCGCCGAGTTTGATCGCCAGCGCCGCACCGCAGCAAACCGTGGCTGACCTGCCCGACGCGGCGCAGCAGGCCATCTTTTCGGCGATCGGCCGCGACCAGTCGGCCAATCATGCGGTTTCGGCTGCGGCGGGCGTGACCTTGGCCAACCCGGAAAATAGCTTCACCGCCCAGGCGCTGTCGGCGGCCTTGCCGATCGCGCAGGAGGCCAAGCTCAGCGCGTCTGCCGGTGCGCCGAACGACTGGTCGGGATATGCGGTGTCGATCAGCGGCGACACGCTGGTGGTCGGAGCGCCTCACGCCTCGGTCTACGGCATCGTCGACGGGGGGGCGGCCTACGTCTTCACCGAATCCGGCTCCGCTTGGGCCCAGACCGCCGAGCTCACCGCCTCCTATGGCAGAACGGGCGACGAATTCGGCTTCTCGGTTGCGATCAGCGGCAACACGATCGTGGTCGGGGCCCCGCATGCCGGGGTCCGCCGCGCAATCGACGAGGGGGAGGCCTACGTCTTCACGGAGTATGGCTCTACTTGGTTCAGCACCACCGAGACCGCCAGGCTCACCGCGTCCGATGGCGCCCGAGGCAGCCAGTTCGGCGCCTCGGTTTCGATCAGCGGCAACACGGTCGTGGTCGGAGCGCCCGACGCCACGGTCGGCGGCAACGTCGAGCAGGGTGCGGCCTACGTCTTCACGGAGCCCGGCTCCGGTTGGGCGTTCAACATGACCGAGACCGCCGAGCTCACCGCGTCCGACGGCGCAGCGGACGACCAATTCGGCTTCTCGGTTTCGACCGGCGGCAATGCGCTGGTGGTCGGGCGCCCCACGCCGCGGTCAGCGGCAACATCCAGCAGGGGGCGGCCTATGTCTTCACGGAGCCCGGCCCGGCTTGGACCAGCATGATCCAGTCCGCCAAGCTCACCGCCTCCGACGGCGCGGCGGACGACCAATTCGGTGTCTCGGTTTCGATCGGCGGCAATGCGCTGGTGGTCGGAGCGCCCGACGCCGCGGTCGGCGGCAACAGCGCGCAAGGAGCGGTCTACGTGTTCACGGAGCCCGGCTCGGCTTGGATCAGTACGACCCAGACCGCCAAAGTCACCGCCTCCGACGGCGCGGCGGACGATCAATTCGGCGCCTCGGTTGCGATCAGTGGCAATACGGTGGCGGTCGGAGCGCCCGACGCCGCGGTCGGCGGCAACAGCGACGCGGGAGCGGCCTACGTCTTCACGGAGCCCGACTCGGCTTGGACCAACATGACCCAGAGCGCCAAGCTCACCGCGTCCGACGGCGCGGCGGACGACGATTTCGGCACATCGGTTGCGATCAGCGGCAACACGATCGTGGCCGGCTCTCCTTACGCCATGGTCGGCGGCAACAGCGACGCGGGGGCGATCTACGTCTTCACGGAGCATGGTTCCGCTTGGGCAAGCATGACCGAGACCGACAAGCTCGCCACGTCCCCCGGCGAATCGTACGACGACTTCGGCGGCGCGGTTGCGATCAGCGGCGACATGCTGGTGGTCGGCTCTCCCTACGCCACGGTTGGCGGCAATTTCGCGCAGGGGCTGGTCTACGTGTTCACTGGATCCGGCGCCGCTTGGACCCAGGTCGCCCAGCTCACCGCCTCCGATGGCGCAGCTTACGACGACTTCGGCTTCTCGGTTGCGATCGGCGGCAATACGGTGGTGGTCGGAGGCGCCCGACGCCACGGTCGGCGGCAATTCCGAGCAGGGTGCGGCCTACGTCTTCACAGAGCCCGCATCCGGTTGGAGCGACATGACCCAGACCGCCAAGCTCACCGCATCCGATGGCGGAGCGGAAAACGAATTCGGTTGCGCGGTTTCGATCAGCGGCAACACGGCGGTCGTCGGGTCTCCGTCTCCGTACGCCCCGGTCGGCAGCAAGGTCGATCGGGGGGCGGCCTACGTCTTCACGGGCCCCGCTTGGACCCAGACCGCCGAACTCGCCGCTTCCGGGGGCGCGGCAGACGAGACTTTTGGCAACTCGCTTTCCATCAGCGGCAAGACACTGGTGGTCGGAGCGCCCTTGGCGACGATCGGCGGCGGCTATGAGCAGGGAGTGGCCTACGTGTTCACGCAGTCCGGATCCACCTGGTCCCAAAGCGCCAGGCTCACCGCGCCCGGCGGCGGAGCGTACGACTTTTTCGGCTTTTCGGTTTCGATCAGCGGCAACACGCTCGTGGCCGGAGCGCCGAACGTCACGCTCGGTGGGCGCCTGTGGCAGGGCGCGGCCTACGTCTTCACGGGATCCGGCTCCCGTTGGACCGAGGCCGCCGGGCTCACCGCGTCCGATGGCAAGGCGCACAACGAATTCGGCAGTACGGTTTCGATCAGCGGCAACACAGTGCTGGTCGGAGTGCCCAACGCCTCGGTCGGCGGCGACTACGAGCAGGGCGCGGTCTACGTCTTCACCAAGCCCGGCGCCGCTTGGGCCAGCAGGACCCAGACCGCCAAGCTCACTGCGTCCGACGGCGTGACGGAGTATAATTTCGGCGCCTCGGTTTCGATCAGCGGCAACACGCTCGTGGCCGGCACGCCCGGCGCTACGGCCGACGGCAACAGCGACCAGGGTGCAGCCTACGTTTTTTTGGCGCAGGTGCCGGCAGCGACGCCGACGGTGACGGGCGTCAGCCCGACGCCGGGGCCGACGACGGGCGGCATTTCCGTGACGATCACCGGCACGGGCTTCAGCGGCACGACGCGAGTGGACTTCGGCACGATCGCGGCAGCCGACGTCGTAATCAACTCGGCCACGCAGATCACGGCTACGAGCCCGGCAGAATCGGCCGGCACGGTGAATGTGAGGGTGACCACGCCCGGCGGCACGTCGGCCACCTCCTCGGCCGACAAGTTCACCTACGTCGCAGCGCCGGCCACCACGGCCAGCAATGCCCCCATCAGCGCCGACGTCAACGATCTTGCACTCCTGACTGTGGCTGACCAGTCGAGCCCAAGCGGTGCGACGCATCGGAAGATGGTCGAAAATCTCATGGCTCTGCTATTGATGGGATCTGGGGACAGCATACACGATTATTGGGCACTGGCTTGAGGCCTGATCGCACTTCGCGCAGTCATGGTTCAACTATCCGCCCAGTTTTCCAATTTCAACCCCGGAATGGGCCGGAAATGCCTTAAGTTCCGGGTGACGAGGGTGGCGTGGCTGGCCAAGGCGATGGCGGCAATAAGCAAGTCCCTGCCACCGATCTTCTTCAGGTCCTCGCCTCCTCCGTTGCCGGCCGGCCACGGTCGCGGTAAATCTGCTCCAACATCTCGTCGAGGTACGGGTCGCCCTTAAGAGCCCCGAAGTGCTTCCACCAGAAATTTTCCTTCTCGGGCAAACGGAGCCATTCTTGAATTGCAGCCTTAAGGAAACGCCAGCCATCGCCAATCTTGCGCCCGGCAGGCCTTGCCGGCGCATCAATTCGACGATCTCTGTTTCCGAAACGCGAAGATACGCGGCAGCCTCGGTAAGCGTCAGAATATCGGGAAAAGAGGTTACTTCGTCTGTTTTCTGTACCATAAATGGGTCTCCTCGTCTTGCTTACGTCCACAAATTCCTGTCCAGCATGCGGTAATTGATCGCCTCGTTCAGGTGATGCGGTTTCACTCCGTCGCAGTTGTCCAGGTCGGCGATGGTGCGGGCCACACGGAGGATCTTGTCGTGGGCCCGGGCGGAAAGGCCCATCTCGGTCATCGCCCCCTTGAGCAGGTTGCTGCACTCGTTGTCCAAGACGCAGAACTGGCGGGTCTGTCGGTGTGACATATCGGCGTTGTACCGCGTCGCCGAACCGTTGAACCGCGCGGCCTGCCGCTGCCGGGCGGCGGCCACCACGGCCCGCATCTCGGCGCTCGACGTGCCCGGCGTCCCGCCCGATAGCTCGCGGAAGGGCACGGCAGGGACCTCGATGTGAATGTCGATCCGGTCCAAGAGCGGCCCGGATATCTTGGACATATAGCGTTCGATCTGCGGCGTCGAACAGTTGCAACTCCGCCGCGAGTCGCCGCGATAACCGCAAGGACAGGGGTTCAAGGCGGCGATGAGCATGAAGTTGGCCGGAAAGGTCGTGCTGTTCAGGGCCCGGCTGATCGTCACCGTGCCGTCTTCCAACGGCTGGCGGAGCACTTCCAGCGTGCGGCGATTGAATTCCGGAAGCTCATCCAGGAACAAAACGCCGTTGTGGCTCATCGAGATTTCGCCGGGAGTGGGCGTGGAACCGCCGCCGACCAGGCCCGCGTCGCTGATCGTATGGTGCGGCGAGCGGAACGGCCGCACGGCCAAGAGCGGCTGGCCCGGCTTCAACCGCCCCACGGCGCTGTAGATCCGCGTGGTCTCGATCGATTCGCTCGACGTCAGGTCGGGCAAGATCGTCGGCACCCGCTTGGCCAACATCGTCTTGCCGGAGCCCGGCGGGCCGATCATCAGCAGATTGTGGCCGCCGGCGGCCGCGACGATGATCGCCCGCTTGCCCATCTCCTGGCCGCGGACATCGGAGAAATCGACGTCATAATTGGCCAGTTCGCGGAACAGGTCGTCCAGCCGCGAGGGGGTCGGTTCGATCTCGATTTCGCCCGCCAGGAAGGCGACGGCCTGGGCCAGGCTCTGCACGGCGATGACTTCGATGCCTTCCACGACGGCCGCTTCCGCCGCGCTTTCGGCCGGCACGATCAGCCCGCGGAGGTTCTTGTCCTCGGCCGCGGCCATGGCCATCGACAAGGCCCCCTTGGTCGGCCGCGTGCTGCCGTCGAGGGCCAGCTCGCCGACGACCGCGTACTGGGCCAGCGACTCGGAAGCCACTTGTCCGCTGCCGATGAGCGTGCCCATGGCCATCGGCAGATCGAAGGAGGCGGCATCTTTCGGCAGGTCGGCCGGGGCGAGGTTGATGACGATGCGGCTTTGCGGGCGTTGAAAGCCCGAGTTGACCATCGCCCGTTCAACGCGGTGCGTGCTTTCCTTGACCGCGGCCTCCGGAAGGCCGACAAGGACCTGTTTCGGCAAACCGCTGGGGGAGACATCGACTTCGACCTCAACCGGCAGGGCGTCGATGCCGACGAGCGAGAAGGTTTTGAGTTTGGCGAGCATGGGCGATTCATCCCCCTCTCCCGCTGGGAGAGGGTTGGGGCGAGGACGGTGCGGAATGTGACCGCCATTCTAGCATCTTCTCTGACCGGCCGATAGAAGTTAGAATAGATTCAATAACGCGACAGCTTTTCGACACAGTGTTACCGTTGCCGGATGAATAAGGAGTCACGTATGCTTGATTTTGACGCGATTGTTTTGGAAGCCTCGCAACTTACGGTTGCCGATCGGCTGCGGCTGATCGACCGGCTTGCGGCATCGGTTCCTGACGATCAGCCCCCGTCGCTCTCCGAGCAGTGGATGGTGGAGATTGATCGGCGGTCGAAGGAGATCGATAGCGGAGCGGTCACGACGGAACCATGGGATTCGATCCGGAGTCGCCTGTTCCACAAGTACGGAGTGGAAGGTGCGAGTTGACTTTCATCCGGCCGCAACCGAGGAACTTGAGATTTCCGCCGACTGGTACGCCCGAAGGAGCCTGGATGCGGCTCGTGGTTTTGCGATTGAGGTTCAAGCCGCGCTGAAGAAGATTGAGAGTGATCCAACGCGGTTTCCGCACGTCGATCAACGGCATCAGGCCTGTGGCCTAGACCGATATCCGTTTCAGATCGTGTTCCGAAATGACGGCGTAAGGATCTATGTTGTGGCGATTGCGCACGCAAAGAGACGCCCCAATTATTGGAGGGAGCGTACGTGATCCAGAATCTCTCGTATGAAATCGTTCTGCCCCCTTTTCTCTCTGGCCCGTAGCATTCCAAGAACTGTGCAATTTGTCGGAGACGTTACTTGGTTATTCGCCCGTCGCCTGATTTCTAGTTTCCCTAGGTGCATCGATGGAATTGACTCTTACCATCCCGGATGAACTGGCTACGCGGCTAGGGCCTATCAGCGATCGTTTGCCGCAAATTCTGGAACTCGGTTTGCGCGAAATGGACGCTGGCTCCGGACACTTCGCGGGGCTTGCCGACGTTCTGGAAGTCCTGGCGCGTCTGCCGTCACCGAGCGAAGTGTTGGCGCTGCGGCCTTCTTCCGCCCTCCAGCAGCGCATCGAAGCCCTGCTAGCCAAGAACCGAAACGATGGCCTGTCCGAAGCCGAGCGGGTCGAGTGGCAGCAATATCAGTATGTCGAGCACTTGGTGCGCATCGCCAAGGCCCAGGCGACCTTGAAGTGATCGATTTGAACCGCGGACCGCTGCTGGTCGCGTAACGGTGCGTTTGCTGCAACTCAACCACCCCCACCGTGTTGAAGAGCGGCGGTTGCTGGTCGCGGCAGGCGTCATCCGAATTCCTCCGGCAAGCGCGCTTAGTGTCTAAAGTCGCTGTCGGATGATGCCTGCTATCCGGGCATCGTAAAGGCCGGTACCCGCCACCTGGGCACTGTCAAGGTCGTATATCCCTTCCACCCACTTTTCGACCAAGAAGTGCGCCGTTCAGTGCGATGCCAAAGGGCGGAAAGGTCAACTGCTCGTCGAGACATCCCAAGATCGGCAATGCTTGCCCGCCTGGATGACCGAGCCGACGCGCCTTGCGCTTCTCACCTTCGGTTGGCAGCCGTTCGTTTCCGAGCAGGCGTTGCGCCAACTGGACGCGTTGTTGGCATCTCTTGACCAACACGACCCGCCGCCCAAACTAAACTCCTGAACATGTGGACTTCGTTTCCTCACGCCTCAGGAGATTTTCCATGAACCAACCACGTTCCCCCTTCGATGGCTTTCCGCTATTCCAGGAACAACCTGATATATGGAATAGCCTGGATCAAGCCACACAAGAGCAAGTCTTGCAGTGCCTGGCCCTGCTCGTGCTGCAATATCACCAACAGACTGCTCGCGGCACCGCGGACGAGCGTCCCCTGAAGAAAGGATATTCGACATGAACGACAAGATCAAAGCCCATCATCTTCAACGGCTCGCGGTTGTCTACGTGCGACAAAGCAGTCCCACCCAAGTCCGCAACAACCAAGAGAGCCGGCCGCGGCAACGCGCCCTCAAGGAACGGGCCCGCGAGCTGGGATGGCCCGAGGATAGGATCCTCGTCCTGGAGGAAGATCACGCGCGAACGGCCAGTTCCACGCATGGCCGACAGGCCTACCGCGAATTGGCCGAGAAGGTCGTGGAAGGGCGGCGTGGGGATCATCCTGGCCGTCGAGGTTTCCCGCTGGGCACGCGACAACGCGGCCTGGCAACTGCTGCTCCGCGACTGCATCTTCGCCGCTGTCCTGCTGGCGGACGAACAGAAAGTCTACGACGCCAACGATCCCCACGATCACGTTCTCCTTGGCATTCAGGGCGTGTTGGCCGAGTATGAACTGGGGCTGCTGCGGAAACGCATGCAGGAGTGTTGGTGGGAAAAGGCCAAGCGCGCGGAGATCTTTACGAACATCGCCACGGGCTACGTCGAAGTCCGCGGCCAGGGACTCGCCAAGCACCCCGACCGGCGCGTGCAACATAGTCTCGATCGGATGTTCCAGAAATTCGAGCAGATGCCCAGCGTGATGAAACTCTGCCAGTGGTATCTCGAGGACGAGGAGCCGCTGCCCTACGCGGCCCACGGCGACGACCCGTATCGCGTTCAGTGGTTGCCGGCCAATTACAGCCGTTTGCTCTGGATGTTGAAGAATCCGGCCTACACGGGAGCCTACGTGCTCGGTCGCACGCAAACCGTCGTCCGCCGCTGCGAGGACGGCGAGTTGGTGCGACGACGGCAGTTGGTCCCGTCTAGGCAATGGGAGGTGGTGGAAAAGGGCCGCTTCCCCGCGTATATTAGTTGGGAGCAATACGAACGGAACCTGCTCAAGATCCAAGGGAACGCGACGATGAAAGGCGACGCTTCGCAGGCGGCCCCGCAGTACGGTACGGCATTGTTGGGCGGGCTGTTGCGTTGTGGCCGTTGCGGGCGGCGGCTCGCGGTGCATTACGATTACGCGGGAGGGCCGCGTTATATTTGCCGCGACGGATGGCGGGGACGCGAACAGGGCGTGCAGCGCCTGTCGCTTTCCGGAAGGCAGGTCGATCCGCTTTTCGCGCAACTGCTGCTGGAAGCTCTTCGTCCGGCGGCCATCGAGGCGGCACGGCGTGCTGCCGAGTTGGGCGACCAGGAGTACCGGCAACAGCAACAACGCCTGGCGGAGGAGTTGAAGCAGCGCGAGTACGAAGCCGAACGGGCTCGTCGGCAATACGATCGCGTGGAGCCGGAGAACCGGCTGGTGGCCGCGGAACTGGAACAACAGTGGAATGCAGCCCTGTCTCAGGTGGCCGCGGTCCGTGTGCGTCTGGAGGAATTTCAGAAGCAAAAGGATATGCCTTTGAACGAAGCGGAGGTCGGCCGATTGATGTCGTTGAGCCAACGTTTGGAAACGATCTGGGACGCGGAGCAGACCGACGTGACGATCAAGAAACAGATCGTGCGTCTGTTAGTCGAGGAAGTGGTCGTCAAGCAGGGCGAGTCGCCTGACACCGTCGAGCTATGGATCCACTGGAAAGGCGGTCACCATACGCCGCTGACCGTTCCGCGTGTCGGCCGTCGTGGCCACGGGTATGCCGCGGAAGCGGCGTTGGTGATCGGCACGTTGCATGCGGTGTGCGACGATGCGCGGCTGGCGAAAGCGCTCAACCGCAATGGCGTGCGTTGTGGCTCGAACGCGTGGACTGCGGACTCCGTGCGACGTTTCCGCCACGGGCACGGCATTGCGCCGTTCGACGCCGAGCAGAAGCAGTCGCAAGGATTACTCACGGGCGAGGAAGCCGCACTGGCGCTGGGCATCAGCACGATGAGCGTGCATCGACTCGCGCAGCAAGGCATCATTGCGGCGAAACAACCTGCGCCCGGCTTTCCCTTGGTGATCCGCCAATCCGATCTTTCGCGTGTGGAAGTCCAGGAATCGGTTCGCCGCATTCAACTCAGTTTACCACGTCCGCTACCAGCCGATCCGAACCAATTAAAACTGTTCTAACCCCAGAAATCCCGCGAAAAACGCGGAACTACACCCCTATCACGAAAGAATGGTGTATCATGTCAGAACGACTAAAGTCGGCCTGACCCCAGGAGTCTCCCAGGAGTCTCCTCAACGAGCGGACCCGGCTTCCGGCCGCAATGGCGGCGGGGGTGACGGATACTCTGATGACCTTTGAGGAGCTTTTCGACAAGGTTATGGGCAACGCGGCCTAATGTAGTGGGGCAGTTTGAAATCGGACCAGCCTCTAGTGCCGTCCCGACTGCGGCGAGACTCCGCTTCCACCGCCATCAATGTTCGTTGGCACAATCTGTCCGTCAGCACCCGCCATGTACGAATTGTCGTACCCGTGGCCGGCGGTGTTGCAGCCGGCGCAACCGCTGAGGACAACCGGCATCACCAGAATGAGAATCGCTAAGTATCGGTTCATCGGCAACTCTCCAACAATCGGATCATTGGACATTATCGACATCCGACTGGCAGGTCAATGCCGATTTCCTGCTGGATTTTTCGACTTTAGAACACCGTCCATCGCTCATCGCTAATTTTCCTTGATTCCCTGGATTTTGCGGGCAAATTGTACCACTACCGTGGATCGTGCCCGCTTGACGGCCTGCCCGATTCTGGTATTCTTTGGGTGCAGGCAGGATGCCGCCCCTCACCGAAGCCGTGTAGCCGGACGCGATTCACGCTTCGCACAATAGGCCCGCCCCGGCTTGCCGGGGCGGGCTCTCCTTCGAAGCATTCCATGACCAACGTCGGAAAAGTAGTGAGGGAACAGCAGGGCGGCTGATCTCCCCATTTGAAAAACACCGCGCTTGCCTCATGCCCAATTCGCCGATCGCCATCCGATTACACCATAGCCCCGGATACACGGCTTGGTCCCACGGTTGGGCGTATCTGGATCCCTTTTCCGAAGACGGTGATTTCCTGGGCTGGGCGGTTGCCTTGCCGCAGGGGGGGCCCCGTCGCCTGACGATCCGCTGGTCGGACAGGTCGGATACAATTCAGGTGAAGATTCCTGGTCGAAAGATCGGCGGAGCAGACCGGGAGTTCATTCGAGCCAAGGTCCGCTGGATGTTCCGGGCGGACGAAGACTTCACCGAGTTCTGGGGATTGTGCCGGGGCCATACCGTGCTTCGACAATGCAAGTCGATGCGGACGGGAGGACTGTTGCGGTGCGCCACGGTCTTCGAGGACGTGGTCAAGACAATGTGCACGATAAATGCCCATTGGCGGAACACGAAAAGGATGGTCGAGAATCTATGCCGGATGTTCGGGGAGTCGTGTCCCGGTGATGGCGAGGCGTTTACGTTCCCGTCGCCGGAAAGACTGGCCGCTGCTTCCGCGCGGGAATTGCAGGACGCCAAACTTGGCTTTCGCGCCCATCGTGTCGGGGAGTTCGCACGCCGGGTGGCCGGCGGCGATCTCGATCTCGATGCCTGGTGCATGGAAAAGAATACGGACGCCCTGCGGGAAACCGTCTTGACCGTCAAGGGAATCGGCAACTACGCGGCGAATCACCTTCTGATGCTCCTGGGGCACTACGACCAGATTCCATGCGACAGCGAGGTACGGACCTACCTGGGGATTTCAGCCAAGGCTTCCCAGAAAGAAGTCGAACGGCTGGCGGCGAAGCGGTACGGTCACTGGGGCCGCTTCACTTACCTCGCCTACAAGTTCCAGCGGGTGTTTTCGAAAGAGAACTACGTCGATTGCTAGAGCAAGGATTGCGGGCCAGGGCTCGCCACGTTGCTCGCTTGCCCCAATACTCATCAACCGTGCGCGACCACTTACCGGCCAGGACCCGTCTCACCTGTCACTTGGCCGTCTACGAACGACGATATATTTGCAACCCGATCGTTCGTGAACTACAATCACGAACACTGGATCCTTCCCGCCATCTCATATCTCTTGGAGTATTCATCATGCTGAGCAGCAATTGGCAAAAAATCATCCGTAGGGGCGATCGTTTCTTGTTCAGACCGGCCAGATCGTGGGTCTCCGTTGTCATTCTGCTGCTTTTCGCGGGCCTTGCCGGCCGAACCATGGCGGCAGAGATTTCCATGGCAGGCCTGCTGGACGACATGACGAATCTGACGGCGATGGCCGAGTTCCCCAATCCGCCGTACGTGACCAAGCAGTTTTCCTCCTACGACCGAGCGTCCACCACTCCCGCCGACCCGAAGACGTGGTTCGCCAACAACGATTGCGGCAATTACCTGCGGATCGAAGACCGCGACGGCCGCAAGGAGCATGTCATGGCCGACATGCAGGGCCCGGGCGCGATCGTCCGTATCTGGTCGCCCAACCCCGGCGGCACGCTCCGCATCTACCTCGACGGCAAGGAAAAGCCCGCCCTAGAAGCCCCCATGGCCGACCTGCTTGCGGGCAAGCACCCGCTGCTGCCGCCGCCGATCGCAACAAGCTTGAGCATGGGCTGGAACCTCTATTTTCCGATTCCCTATGCCAAGAGTTGCAAGGTGACCTGCGACAAGGGCGGTCAGTACTACCACGTCAACTATCGCACTTATCCGGTTGGAACGGAGGTCAAAACATTCACGGTGGCTCAGCTTGAAGCGGCCAAGGGTGAAGTCCAATCGCTGGCCAGATGGTTGGCTACTCTCAACAACGGCGTACCGCTGCCGGACGAAGCGGTAGCGGCCAGGTTCGGGACAACCATTGATCCTGGCAAAACGATGGTCGCGGTGAAGCTGACCGGTCCACGGGCCGTGGCCAGTTTGCAGGCAAGGGTTGACGTGCCTAAGGACCAGATCGAGGCGGCCCTGCGAGGACTGGTCATCCAAATCAGCTTCGACGGCCGGCAAACCGTCGAGGCCCCCTTCGGTGACTTCTTCGGCGCCGCTCCGGGCATCAACCCATTCCAATCGTTGCCACTGGGCGTCAATCCGAATGGTTTGATGTATTGCCACTGGCTCATGCCCTTTGAGAAAACCGCGGAGATCCGCCTCGTGAATCACGGCCAAGTCTCCGTCCCCGTCTTGGGAATGACAGCCGTCATCCCCTGGAAATGGACTGATTCTTCGATGCACTTTCACGCCCGCTGGAAGATCGAGTACGACGTTCGTACCCGGCCCATGCAGGACTGGAACTATCTGACGGCCAAGGGCAAGGGGGTCTTCGGCGGCGTGGCCTTCTTCATCGATAATCCCGTCAAGGAGTGGTGGGGCGAGGGCGACGAGAAGATCTATGTCGACGGCGAGACGTTTCCCAGCCACTTCGGCACGGGCACAGAGGATTACTACGGATACGGCTGGTGCTGTTCGCGGCCGTTCACCCATGCCTACCATAACCAGCCACGTTGCGATGGGCCCGGCAACTTCGGCCGCACGAGCGTCAATCGCTTCCACATTCTCGACCGCATCCCCTTCACGACGAGCTTCAAGTTCGACATGGAACTATGGCATTGGAAAGACTGCAAAGTGAACATGGCCGTGCTGGCCTATTACTACGGCCTGCCCGGCGCGGAAGACACCTTCCCGCCGATTACGGCCGAAAAGCTCGCCTTGCGTCCGCTCCCGGAAATGGTGTCTCTCCATGTGCCCGGAGCGATCGAAGGCGAGAAGATGCGGATCCTCAAGTCCGCCGGTGCGGTTAGCCCGCAGGATTGGGACGACGACAGCGGCGGCGGCATCTTTGGTGGCACGGCGGGCAGAAGCCCGGCGACGAGTTGCTGCTGGAGTTCAACGCTCCCAAGGCAGCGCGGTATCAGGTCGTCGGCCGCTTCCTGAAGGCGATCGATTACGCTATCGTGCAACTGGCCGTCAACGGCAAGAAGGCAGGCCAACCGATCGACTTCTTCCACGATGGCGTGATCCACACCGCCGAGATTCCGTTGGGCACGTTTGACCTTCGGCAAGGCCCGAACGAGCTTTCCGCCGTGGTGATCGGGGCAAATCCGAAAGCCCAAAAGCAATACATGTTCGGGTTGGATTATATCGTGATCAAGGCGACGAAGTAGGGACAGGCCGTAGGGTGGGACAAGATCCGGGGTACCCGGTACTCCGGATCGGCGAGCGCCGGCCCACCAATTGGATAATCGTCACGCATGGTGGGCCGGCGCTCGCCGACCCACTGCGCGGGTGCCCCGGATCTTGTCCCACCCTACCATTCTATTGCAAACCGTCCCACCCCGGCCTGACCCAGCGTGACCACCAGCCGGCCCTTTTCCCAACGGAACGCGGCCGGGCCGAGGTCCCGAGCGTCGCCGGCTGCCAAGGCCTGGACTTTCACCCGCGATGGATCGGCAGCCGGGGCAAGCGTTTTCAGATCAAGGCTTACGCGAAACGGCTTGTCGCGCGGATAGGGGAAGAGCACGAGGCGGTCTTTCGCCCGATTGATCTTCACCGCCCCGTCGGTCGCCACGGGTCCAAAGTCGATCCAGGTCCCCGGCCGATTCAGGTGCGCCGCAAAAGTCCGGCCCATCGTCCGCTTTGAACGACGCCAGCCGCGGCTCGATGTCTTTCCTCGGCTGCAGCCCGGTCGCTTGGGGATTAGTCCGCGCGTCGGCAAAGATGTACTCCGGGCATTCGGCATAGTCGGCCACGTGCCCGTCGTGCAGCTCCGTCGCCACTTGCGTCTCCGGTCCGACAGCCAGGAATCCCCACTGCGGCAGAATCGCAAAATGACTTTGCTCAATTCTGGGGCGCGTATCATCCCTGTAGGGAACGCCCTCCGTGGCGTTCCGTGAAGGGGACAAACGCCCGCTATCTGGAACGCCACGGAGGGCGTTCCCTACAGGGATCTGCCACGGCTCGGCCCGCCAGTTCACCCACAACATCAGGCCGCTGTCGTAGCGGATCCGCTGGCGCATGGTGTCGCCGGCCGCGAGGGCCGCGCTGGCCGTGACCCATTGGCCCTCGACCTCGTAGCGAATCTCGACCGGCCGGGCAGCGCCGTACAGCCGCTGCACCGGATGCATGAGGTGATGTTCGCGGGCGACAAAAATCATGTTGTCGGTTTGCGGGTTGCCGACGAAGCCGGCGTGGCCGTAGGCCAACTCCTGGGCCCGGTATTTGTCGATCTGCTCCATGCTGCCGGCATCGTGCCCCCAGCGCATGGCATAGCCGCGGCGGAACCAGCGTTCGTAATAGCCCATGCCGTGATTGACCATCTGCGGATGGAGCTTGAGGAGATCGAAATCCACGAGCGGCACGTGGTCCTCGCCGCCGACCACCTGGGCCTCGACGCCGTCGCAACGGCCGGCCCAATAGAAATGGTTCGCCCCTTCGCCGAACAACGGGCCGCGGTGCGCGTCGCGCATGAACTGGAAGAGCGCCGTGTCGCTCTTTACCTTGCCCAAGGCCATGGCGGCCAGCGGCTGATCGGCCTGGTGATCGAGCTGGTGCCACGGCGGCACGCAGGTATGCACGTCGAGATAGGCGGCCGTGGTGCCATAGCGGCGGTGGATCTCGGGGGTATTTCGCCGGGCGAAATCCAAGGCCCGGTTGCACTTCAGGCCGAAGCTTTGCACCTTCGTCCCCGGGTTGAACCAGGCCTTCGACGGCGTGCCATCGCTGAGCAGCACGCGGGCCGACGGATCGTAAGAAGGGGCGTCCGGGTAGAGATCGATGTAGTTCTCGTGCAACGACCAGACGTAGCCGCACTCGTTGGCCGCGCGGCCGAAGGCGATCATCCCCTCGTCGCCGCCGTACTGCGGATTGGCCGGCAGGTGGTCGGGCAGTTTCACGTCGTAGCCATAACGCTGCCAGTCGTGCGAAATGATCGCCAGATGATCGACGCCGTTGTCCTTCAAGGCCCGCAAGTTCGCGGCGTCGCCCTGGTAGGTGCCTTGATGATGTCCCCAAATATCGAGCATGATCCGCGGGCCGAGCAGCTCGCGATAGGGCGACGGCGGATGCGGGATATTGGGCAGCACCTCGCCCAGGTCCGGCGAGACGGCCACGTAGCCGACTTCCAGCAGCGGGTTCCGCGCGCCGTCGGTCTTCGGCTCGTAGACGGCTTCACCTTGCGGGCATTGTGAGGCGTGCGAAAAGGTCCAGTCCATGTAACGGCAAACGAACACGCCGGGCGTGCGGAGGTAATGGACGTGCCCCAGGAGGTAGGGCACGTCGATCGTCTTGCGCAAAGGCACGGCGCCCAGTCCGCCAAGCGAAAAACGGGAAACAGCCGTTTCGTCGCAGCTCGCGGATACGACCAGGGCCTTGCCTTGGATGCGATAGCTCCACTTGATCTGCAAGGGGCGGCCCTCAACGTTGTATTCCCAGAGTACGTTCAGTCGTGTATCACCCTCTCCGAAACCGTGGGCAAGACGATATGGGCGAGCCACTCGTACCGCCTTTCCGCCCCGCGCCGGCACCTCCTTGCTCTTGCCGCCGGAAGCGATGACCAACGTAGCCGCGCCCCCGGCTGCCGGCTGAAAGGGCCGGCTGCCGTCGATCTGCACGCGGAAGTCGTCGAGCGTGCCGGTGGCGGGCGTGTATGTGTAGACCACGCGGCAATCCTCGCCTTCGTAGGTGAACCGCCAGCTCTTGTCGTCGTTTTCCATGCGATTCTTGTACGGCAGCAGGTTGGAAGGCGTAGCGCCGTGACTGCCGGAATTGCACAGCGCGGCGAGCCCCGCACCGGCCATCGCCTTATAGACGTTACTCGCCACGATTTCCTTCACGATGCTGCCGTGGGGCTGGACCTCGTTTCCCACCGTGATCTTGGGATCGCCAAAGAACGAGAAGTCGAACGAAGGGTCGTTCCTCGGTCCCGGCTCGACCTGCAAGCGCAAGGTCACGGTCTTGCCGGCATGCGACGAGAGATCGAACGCATAGTCGATCCACTCGGCCTTGGCATGATGGCGGCGCATCAGCTCCTGCTGTTGTCCGTCCGCGATCAAATAACAGGAAAACGTCACGCCGTCGCTCTTGCCCGGCATGGCCACGTCGGGTCCCATGGCGATGCCGAAGGTGAGGCGGACGGGGGATGTTTTGGGCAGGGCCAGCGGGTAATCGACCCACGCCTTGCCCGGCGGCACGCGCCAGGGCGAGTGCATGAGCAGCGCGTTGCGGCCGAGGACGCGGCCCCACGGCTGATAGGAGATTCCGCTATGGGCATCGAAGTGGCCCATCCACGCCCCGGGCATGGCGACCGGCGGCTGGCCATAGGACTGCCAGGAAACACGGTAGATGCCGATCTCGGTCAGCAACGTTTCACCCGGCGGGAAACTGACGGGAGCAGCGGTCAAGTCATCGGCCGAAGCCGGATACCAGCCGCCGATCAACACCGAAAGCAACAGAGCTGCCAATCGGAAAGAACCTGGGGAGAACGATGAGGACGACATGGCTTTCCTCTCAACAGTGATGCAAATTTTCAGTAAACGGCGGCCATTTGGCGTCGGCGAGCCGATGTTCGCCGCAAAGGGAAATCTCGCCGTCGTCAAAACAGTCTTCCCAGGCCTCGTCCAGCCGGCGCAGCGAGGACGGCAAGTCATACACCTTGAGCACCGGGTTGTCGGCCGCAGGGGCGAGTGTGCTCGCCCGCGAATCAGGCGGACTAAAATCCGCCCTGCCTGGCGTGGGCCGCTGGACGATCAGCTCCTTGTCGACCAGCTTCTGCACCGCGGCGGAAATGTCGAAATCGACCGTCACGCCGAACTCGGTCGCCAGCCACTGTTCGGCACGGCGGTCGAGTTGGTCGCGGGTGAAGTCGCGGTCCCGCTCGACATACAGCAGGAAGTAGGCCAGTAGCAATTCCTTGCACTGTTCCGCTTCGCCCGAGTCGATCACATGGGCCAACATGCTGCTGTTGTTGGCCAAGTTCTGGAAGTAGAGACTCGTGGTCAGCTTCTGGATATAGCGCGTCTTGCTGGCGACGAAGTTGGTCACGCCGTTGACGCAGGCCCCGGCGAAACCGCCGGCGACCACCAGCAAAACCCAGGGGTTGAGAGCGGCTGCCGTCCAGAACTTCCACGACGCCGTGGCCAATCCACCCACGACCGACGTGCCGATCTTCAACCGATCGAAGAGCTTCATGCGGATGCGGACGTAGGGCAGGAGCATTTCCAGGTCTTCGGCGACGACGTTCTTGAAGAGTTTCAAGAACACCGCCTCGGGCTGGCGTTTGACGACGCGCACCAGGAGGGCCAGCCGGGCGAAGACGTGAACGGTCTCGTCCTTGCCCCGCCAGGGCGTTTTCCAGGGCCGGTAGGTCCGCGTTTCCCGCCGCACTCCCCGGTAGAAGACCCGCAGGTCGGCGTAATCGTCGAAACTTGCCCGCACGATGATGTTTCGATTGGCCTGGAACTCCGTGCAGGCCACGATCCGGTCGCGCGACATTTCCTGGTAATTGGCGTCCAGCAGCAGTCGTTCGAAGCAGGCGGCCAATTCCCGCCGCTGGAGCGCTTCATCGAAGCCTGGCGGCCGCGTTACGGCCTGGGTATCGAGGTCCGGATCGAACGGTTCGTAGACCGATTTGACGTGTTCCAGCCGTGCGCGGAATTCCATGTGGAAGCGGTTGGCGATCATCTCGAAGAGCTTGCCGAGCAATTTCCGTTCCCACGCCGATAAGCGCGGGTCTTGCAGCATTTTCGCCTGCAGGGCCGCCGGCTTGATGGGCAGGAAGTGCTCCTGCCGATCGAGAAACTGCAAGCCGCTCGTATGGAGGCGACGCATGATCCTTATTTCTTTTCCGCCTTGTTTTCCGGCGAAGACGTAACCAGGATGCTGTTCGTAAAATACTTCTCCGCCACGCGGACAACGTCCTTCAAGGTGACCGCCCGGATCTGGGCATCGAACTTCTTGTCGTAGTCGTAGCCCAGTCCGTAAAGCTCGTCGATGGCCGCCGTACGGGCCTGTTCGCCGATGGTCACGTTCTCTTGGGCATGCAGGCCCACGATCTGGTCGATCGCCGTACGGAACTCGTCTTCCGGGATTTTCCCTTCCTTGGCCCGGTCGAGGTTGCGGCGAATCCGCTGCACCACTTCGTCAAGCTTGTCGGGCCGGGTCTGCGAGCTTACGACAAAATAGCCCGGCACGGGACCGGTCAATTCCATCGACTGCACATAATAGACCAAGCCCTCGCCGCGGAGCTCGTTGTGCAGCCACCCGCCCGGCGTACTGTAGCCGTTCAGTATCGCCCGCAGCACGATCATGGCGGAATGATCGGCCTGGTCGTGAATGCCTTCGCAGGCGTATGCCAGCATGAGCATGGCCGTATCCTTGGTAGTCACCTTGCGTACGGTTCTGGATTCGGGGATGGCGTTGCTGCCCGGGACGATTTGTGCCGAAGTGCCGGCAGCCGGCCTTTGATCGGCCGCCGCAAGGGCGCCGAAATGCTGTGTGACCAGGGCAATGGCAACGTCCGGCTTGATGTCGCCGAAGACGCTCACGACCATGTTGCCTGGCACCATGCGCTCGGCATGGAACTTCTGTAGATCGGCCACGGTCAAGGCCCTGACAGTCTCCGCCTTGCCCTCCGGATTCACGTGATAGGGCGACGTGGCCGGCAGGGAGTCGAAGAACAACTCGGTGATCTCGGCGTGCGGGTCGGCGCTGCGGTTCTCGATGTCGGCCAGTAGCAATGATTGGGCCTTCTCGAATTGGTCCTGGGGGATGGCCGGGTGCAGGAAGGAATCGGCGAACAACTCGGCCGCCTTGGGAAAATCGTCCTGTAAGCAGGTTGCGCTGCCGAAGAGAGTGAAGCGGCCCGAGTTGAAGCTCAGTACGCCGCCGATCGAGTCGAAATACTGGGCAATCTCGGCTGCCGACGGGCCGCCCTGGATTCCTTTGTCGAGGAGGCTTGCCAGCAGGGCGCTGCGGCCGGCAAGCTTCTCGCCATTGCGCGATGATCCCCCCAGCGCGTAGGCCTGAATGTTCACCAGCGGCAGGTTCGGCACGCGTTTCACGAGCACCCGCAGGCCGTTGGGAAGACGGACCAGGCGGACGGCACCCGCCTCGGCCGCCTTCGACTCGGCCACGCCCTTGGGTCCGCCGCCGGGCGGGGCGATGATCACGCGGTTCATGCGCGACGGCACGAAGTATTTCCGCGCCACGGCGCGGATCTCCGCCGCCGTGACCGCCTGGATCCTTTCCGTATAAGTCCGATCGAAGAGCGGATCACTCGTGGTGAGATAGCTTTGCCCCAGGCTCTCGGCCTGCTGCTGGACCGTTTGATGTTGAAAGACCAATTCGGCCGCTTTCTGTTTCTTGGCCTTGGCCAACTCCGCCTCGCCGATTTCTTCGTCGCGGAGCCGGTAGACCTGGCCGACGATTTCCGCCGAGGCCTTCCGCCAGACCTCCGGCTTGCTGGTGGCGGTGACGACAAAATAGCCGCGGACGAAGTACGGCGTATTGCTGGCAGCGGCGACGCTGAGGACCAGTGGATTTTCATATTTCAACAGCCGCACCAGCCGCGAGCTTTCGCCCTCGCCAAGGATATAGGCCGCCAGGTCCAGGGCATACATGTCGTGTTGCGCGAGCGTGACGGTCGGCCAGGCGACGGCGAAGTCGTAGACCGTGCCGTCCATCTCGCGGACCGTCTCCCGCGGCGAAACCTGTTCCGGCTCCTCGGGCAGGGCGATGAACGTCTCGCGCCGGCGGGGCGTGCCCCATTGCCGCGCCACGTGGTCCAGCACCTCCGCCGTTTTCACGTCGCCGACGACCACGAAGATCTGGTTGTTGGGAACGTAACGCTCGTGATAGAAGTCGATGATCGCCTGATTCGTGGTGCCGTTGAGCACCTGTAGGTATCCGATCACGGGATGCCGGGCCGGATGGACCGCGTAGACGGTGAGGTCCAGCAGGTCGTTCAAGACGTGCCCCCGATCGACCTCGTCGTCGGCCAGTTCGCGGCGAACGACTTTCAGCTCGCGGGCGAACTCCTTCGCCTCGAACGTGATGTGCTGCATGGCGTCGGCCGTGAGTTCGATGGCGGTCATGGCGTTGCGGGCCGGGCAGTCGATGAAAAACGTCGTGTGGTCGTTGGTAGTATAGGCATTGGTCACGCCGCCGAAGGAGGCGATGATTTTTTCGATCTCCTTTTCGGTGCGGTGGACGGTCGTGCCGCCGGCCACGACGTGCTCCAGGACGTGGCTCAGCCCCGCGCCCAGGTAGCGGCCTTCGAAGGCGCTGCCGGTGTTCTTCACGTAGCAGCGGACCGTGGCCACGGGGGCTGTATGGTTTTCCTGCACGATGACGGTCAGGCCGTTATCGAGCGAGGCGAGCGTCACATTCTCTGCCAGGTGCCGCACATTGGTGTACTCCGGCATCGCTGGTTTCTGATCCGCGGCAATAACGTTTGAGGCTGGGAGGCAGAGCACACAAAGGGCAACAACCGATTTTTCGAGGTATCGCATCGTTTCAACCTGGGGATTTGGGAAGGTTTCTTGGGGAAGGGTCGAGCGGGCTCGGAGCGTCTATCTTACGTGAAAATCAAGGCCGCAAATACCCTCAGCACTAAGCCAAGTTGCCAAAGAGCAGGTCGATCGTGGCCGGACGAGTACGTGTGGTCCCGCAAAACATTCGTAAGTGCTTTTCTATGCAGCACTTACATGGGGTGGATGCCGTCCGTGCGGTCCACCACGGTGTGGTCCAAAATCGAAGTCATTTTACTTTTCTCGGCCGATACGCGTACCGACACGCAAAGCGAGTTGGCCCCTCCTGCCGGGAGGGACTATTGTGCCGTGCGCGATTTCAGCCATGGCTGGGCGTAACGATGCCGGCCTACATCTACTTTACTTCGCCGTTGAGCGCAACCGCCCAAGCAGGAAAGGCAGAGACCGCTATCCTGATCCGGGGCAGCCTTGCGAGGGCCGCCCCGGACCGCGCGACGCGCTTTGGCTTGCGCGTCGCAGAAGCGAATTGTCTAAGAACAAAAATACCGTATCTAGACGTTATTAGTCGTAACTATCCACACTAATAATACGTTTCATCCGCCGATCTGATACAGTTCAACATTCCGGATTTCCAAAAGATTCGCTCGCCCGCAGTCGGCCAAGCCTGCTTTTCCCGAGGGATTCGCCGATTTCTTGCCGCCGGACAAATCCTTCGAAAGTCGGAAGCGCGCTCAGCGTTTCGGGGTCAAAATGGCAATTGGATGAAGCGTTCAAGCTTGCAGGACAAGTGGCCATGGCGAATTTCCTTCCCGTTGTTATTATCCCGGCATCGTCGAGGCAGAGTAGTTCAACGCCAGTAGAAGCACGCGGTATCGAGAATGCAGCGGAAGAACGTGAGTGCTGCCGGCAAAGAGGATGCTTGATCCGTTCAATGGAAAAAAGACGCCGTGAACGAGGATCACATCGTTCACGGCGTCCATCACCTACCGAGCTCCGAGGTCTACGATTCAGTTCGCGGCCTTGGCAACGGTGGGGGTCGGCACTTGCATCGCGGTCTTGGGATCCATGCGGAACGGCTTGTCTTGCTTGAAGAGTTCCACGCGGGCCAGATAGCGTTGCTGCATCTCGTTGCTCGTGGTTGCGGCGATGGCCTTGGTCTGCCACTCGATGGCTTTGGGGAAATCGCCGTTTTCCGCGTAGACGGAAGCCAACACGGAGAAATTGGCGCCGGCATTGTTCCCGTTGGTCAACTGGTAGGCCTTGCTCGCGTTTTCGAAAGCCTTCTGGCCGTCGCGGTAATGCGGATCGAGGCAGGTTGCCTGGAAAAAGGCCAGGTCGTCATAGTAGGCCGGGTTGTTGGCATCGATCGCCAGGGCCTGGTAGAAGTCGGCCTTGGCCTTTTCGTAGTCGCCTTTCAGGTTCCAGGCATTGCCGCGATCGCTATAGGCCTGGGCGAAACTGGGATCGATGGTCAGGGCCTGGTTGTCGTCGGCGACGGCCTTGTCATATTCGCCCTTATTGAGCCAGATCGCGCCGCGGCTGACGAGGGCTGCGGTATAACAGGGGTCGATGGCCAGGGCTTGATTCGCGTCGGCGAGGGCCCGGTCGAACTCGTTCTTTTCGTCCCACACGGCGCAGCGATCGTTGTAGGCCTGCGCAGCGGGGATCGATGGCAATGGCCTGGGTGTAGGCGGCGATGGCATTGTCGTAATTGCCTTGCGCGTCCCAGGCATCGCCTTGGGTGATGTAGTAATTGCAGGTCGAATTGTAGTAGTGGCCGTAATAGCCGTGATAATAGTGCCCATGGCTGTAATGATGGGCCCAGGCTGGGACTGCTGCCATCGCCACGATTCCGAACGCTGCTAGGATGCTGAAAACTCGCTGCATGATTCCTTCCTTCTCGAAAATCTTTGGGGGAGAGACGCTGGTTAACCTACAGCCCATTGAGGTGGACCCCGTTCTTTGTACCAGAGAACGGGCTGTATCTGTAAAGGGTTAAAGAGGCTGTTTGGGCCGTCTTTTCTTTGCCTTCGCCGCCCCCCCGGGGGGGCGGCGAAATTTTTTGCACTTTCGGGGGAGCCACCTCCGTCGCGTCATCGCCGCAATCGTACGTTGCGGACACTAATGTTCAGCGCGGAGCGTTCGTCCCACGCCTAGTGCTCCGCTTCGTTCGCTGCACCCCGTAAACCTCTGCCGGCGTGCGATTGTCCAAGCTCTGATGTCTGCGATCGTGGCAATAGAACTCGAAGTATTCACGTAGGCTCGTCTCTGCCTCCCAGACGTTCGCGTAGTCTTTCAAGTACACCTCCTCGTACTTCACCGTTCGCCACAAGCGTTCCACGAACACGTTGTCCAAAGCCCGACCGCGGCCATCCATGCTGATCGCCACACCGCGTGACTCCAGACAGCCCGTGAACGCCAGGCTGGTGAACTGCACTCCTTGATCCGTATTGAAAATCTCCGGCTCGCTTGTCACCAAGGCTTCCTCCAGGGCCGCGATGCAAAACGCTCCATCCAAGGTATTCGACAACCGCCACGACAACACATACCGGCTATACCAATCGATAATTGCAGTCAGATATACATAACCTCCCTGCAACGGGATATACGTGATATCGGTGCTCCAGACGTGATTCGGCCGCTCGATCTCCACATTCCGCAGCAAATACGGGTAAATCTTGTGTTCTGCACACCGCAACGTCGTCCTGGGCTTCGGGTAAATCGCCTCCAGACCCATGACCCGCATCAGCCGTTGCACTCGCTTGCGATTCACGTCGAACTCATCGGCAATGCGACGGCTGCCGAAATACGGCCGCTTCAAGTACAGCTCATCGATCCGTCGCATCAGCTTCAGGTTCACCGCCGTCTCGCCGGCCGGCTCGTAGTACCAACTCCCGCGGGCCAGGCCGAGCAGTTCGCACTGCCGTCGCAGACTCAACTCGCCATGCCCCGGCTCAACGCATGTCCGACGACTGTCAACTGAACTGGGCAGATTTTTTTTTCAACCACTCGACCTCCATCTTCAGGCGACCGATCTGCTCAAAAAGCTCCTCTTGATTGTTCTCCTCGGCACGCTGCTTGCGACGCCGATCCTCGAACAAGTCCGCGGCGCCCTCTAAGAGCCGCTGCTTCCAGGTCGAGATCTGCGTGGCATGCACGCCAAACTGACCCGCTAACTCGCCAAGCGTCTTGTCACCTTTGCAAGCCGCTAATGCGACGCGTGCCTTGAATGCCGCGCCGCGCCCACTCGCCACCGCCGCTGTCCTTGCGACCTTCACCTTCCTGGCCATTGTCCTGAACCTCCTCATCGGTTAAAATAAGAACCAACTTCCAACATAAATGTACTGGTTCAAATTTTGGGGTCCAGCTCACATAATGCAACGGATGTGCCACCAAACAGGTCGAGCTCTGCAAGTGGTTTGACTGTAATTACTTATGATTTCATGGAAACCTACGGACCGAATACTGGGAGCGAACACTGTCGTCCAAATGACGACGCCGAAAATCGCGATGAGAACGCCCTACGAGAATCGCACGCCATCAGTCCGCGTAGAATAGCGGGAGGTTCTTCGTGAAAGCAGGAGGCTGCGGTGGTCGTGGCTTCTTTTTGGGCAAAGCACAAAATGGCAAGCCAAAGCTACATTCTGAAATGGTACGTTGGCGAATCGCCACGGTTTCAATGCTTTCTTCGTGGCGTTCGTAAAGATGGCTCGTTCTACGGCGAGGTAACCGCCTTCCCTGCCGTTTCTCAATGCATTGATGGCTTTCACGGCAACGCCGCCAATGTCGATGGAGTTCTATTGCCGGCGGACGTTCTTCGCTTCAAAGAATTGGTTGTGGGCATTGGAGTCGCTCGGCAAGGCGACGCTGACAATTGGGCCGGGTTGCCTGCCGAAGGGCCAATCAGTAACCCGAGAATAATCTTTCGTTATATGCCCGATGACGATGAACTGTCGCCAGAATCGCAGGCGTTCTTAGCGATTACGAGACTCTTCGAACCATATCTTCGCCCCTCCTACCCCAAAGTGACCTGACGCTATTGACGACCACGCGGAGCGTGTCACTAGGGCAGAAAGCTGAGAGCCACAAAATCTGGCGAATCTGGGCAACCGCTGTTTCTTGTCTTGCCACAATATGGTGGCCGTCGCCGTTTCCGCTCCGCAGCTTCTTGAGGTCTCGTGCCAAGGCCGGGGCGCCCGCGGGAAGAGCTGGTCGAAGAGACGCAGAGATCGTGGTCGCGGCGATGGAAGCCGCGCCCGTCGGCTTCGCGGTGCCGCTGAAGGTCGAAGCAAAAGGCGGGCCGGACTTGCGCTTTACCGTATGTCGATTCGACGACACCAGCGCCCAAGGAATGACGACACTTTCTCGCCGTTGCTGCGCAGCAAGCGAACCATGAATTTCGTGCAAGTCTTTACTCCGCTTGAAGTTGGGCAGCTAGCACGATTCCCTTGGCACGCGCCATGCTCGACAGCCACCCGTCGGCTTCCTTCAAAACCGCATCCGGCCACTTCGGTCGGAACGGCTTCAACCATTCAGCGATCAAGGAGAGAGCTATGCGACGTTTCATCGTGACAGCGGGGGCAGTGGTGGCCCTCGCTGTGTTTTGCGGAACCGTTCGGGCTGGAGATCCCTACGGCGACGGCTGGGGCTACGATCAGTCACCCAATTACGGCTACCAGGTGAACAACAACTACTTCGGCGGCGGCCCCTACGTGCCATCGTACGGTTACACCCAGCCGTACCACCGTGGATTCGAGTCGTTTTCCGAGGCCGCCTGGCGAATTCGAGCCGAGCACTCCCGCTACCGCTACTTCACCCACCCTCTCTCGCTCCAGAACGGACCGCCCGTGCCGGACAATTATTACGGCTGGGGATACTGAGGCTGCGGCGATCCTTCGCAACCGGCACAATCGTAGAAGCGGAAATAATCACCGACCTGACACTTACCTCGACCGCTTGTCGACCAGGACTCTAGCCTGTAGCCCCGCCCCTCGACGCCACGCGACGACTGTCGAGATGATAGTCTGCCTGAACGCCGTGCTGCCTGAGCAGGTCCGCATGCTCCTGCCCGCGCATGACGGCGTGCTTCTGGCGGTCCCGGCGACGATGATCGAGGAGACCCGGCGGGTCGTGGTCGCGGCGATGGCGGCCGTGCCCGCCGGCTTCGCGGTGCCGCTGGAGGTCGAGATACCCCCGCTTCAGTTCGATCGGAAGCGGGCCTGCTCCCGACCGACTTTGTATTTCTCGGCAAAATGGGGTACGATAGACGTAGTTGTGGCGCAATTGCGACTCTCGTCTTTCTCACGGCAAATCATGAATCAGCCACCTCGTCCGATTCGTATCGCAACCGTGGTGTGGACCTTGGTAATTGGTTCGCTCATCCTGTTTTTTGCCGTCGGCCTTCTTCTGCCGAGCACAAAACGGGCGAGGCTCCATTTCCAGTTGCCCAGAGATGAGCAGCAACCGCCAGGCGATGAACAACCGCAGGCCATAAGTCCGACTGGTGAGCCGACGAAGCCACCGGTTGCTCGGCCATGACCCACTTAGTTCAGCGGAGCCGATTGTGAGTCTTACGATCGGGATTCTCGACGCGGGCCTGGGCTTCCTGGCGTTGTTCGCGATGTTCGCGCCGCTGGAATGGGCGTACGCCGCTCGACGTGACCAACAAATGTTCCGCCCGCAGTGGCTGACTGACCTTTGCCACTTTCTGGGGCAATACCTGTTCTTCAACGGCGCGGTTTTCTGGATCTTGGAGAGAGTCCAGCCTTACGAGGTCCTTGTTGTTCCGCCGGACCTGCGGCAGACGGTGAGCGGCTGGAACTGGTGGGTGCAGGCGATTCTGGTCGTGCTTTTGGGTGATCTGCTGATTTACTGGGGCCATCGCTTGCAGCACCGCGTCGATTTCCTGTGGCGGTTTCATTGCATTCACCATAGTGCGCCGCATCTGGATTGGCTGGCTGCCCACCGCGAGCATCCCGTCGACTCGTTGTACACCATCTTTCTGGTGAACGCCCCCATCTTCGCGCTGGGCTTTCCGGTCCACACCCTGGCGTACTTTGCCGTGTTCCGCGGCCTGTGGGCCGTATTCATTCACTGCAACGTGCGATTGCCCATGGGGCCGCTGCGCATGGTGCTTGGCGCCCGGAGTTGCATCATTGGCATCATGACCGAAGCCGCGACTCGGGAAACTATGCCAATGTGTCGCCGCTCATGGACTTGATCTTCGGCACGTATCATTGCCCGGATTATGAGCCGGACGCCTTCGGGATCGAGGAGGCGGTGCCGTCGAGCTACGTGGGGCAGTTGCTATACCCATTTGTGCGTCGGAAAGCCCCGTAAAGGTGTCGAAGATTGAAGCGGGTGTCTATTTCGACTCGCCGTCGCGGCCCCGCCGCCGCCGCGGTCATCGCCGTTCGTCCACTATCCAAAACGGATAGGGGCGTAACAAGCTCGCAAGAGCCGGCGCCGTGGCCGAAGCCCGCCGCTGACCTGCTCAAGCTGGCCCTGATCCGTTTGCACGACAGGTTGCCGGACGATGTAAGGATTCTTTTGCCCGTGCGTGACTCGGTGCTCCTGAGCGTGCCCACCGAGCTGGTAGAAGAGACGCACCCGATCGTCCGCGACGCCATGGAAACTGCGCCCGCCGACTTCACTGTGCCGCTGAAGGTCGAGGTAAAGACCGGCAGGACATGGGCGGAGTGCAAATAGGGCGTTCGTCAACTGATTGCAGACGCGATTGCAAGAAGTTGGCCGGACTGGATCGGGCCGCCGATCCTGGCCCTGCATGCACGCGACTATCCAAATCTTATAGTCGAGCTTGGTCGAGCTTGGACGTGGGCAGACTGCAAATAAGGCGTTACCGCCAACTCCTTGCAGACGGTTTTGCATGGAGTTGACAGGGGAGACTGCCCAAGCAGACCACCCAAATGCGGTATTTTTGCTGCCGGCCGGCTCGATAACGCGCTGCCCTGGCCGCCGGCTGGGCGTCTTTCGGTCCTCGGCCGAGCCATGATCCTGGACATGTCCGGCTTGGCGGCGCGACAGATGTGGGTCGCCCATTTGCGGCAACGTCTTCTGACGACATCAGATCGTGGCGTGCGTGATCGCCATCCATTAGAGGCAAAACCCCGGCGCGGGGACGAAGTCGTTCCCTCGCGGCGCTCCGAGTTCGTATCGATTGTGCCGATCTCTGCCGAGCATCGGCGGAATGCCGCCGCGGCTATTTCGCTTCCTTCTTCTCGAAGGGTTCGTGGGCTTTGTGCGTTACGGCCATATGGCACTCGACGCACACGTTCTTCGGTAGCATGCGCCAAATCGATCCGGTGGCCAGCGCCTTTTCCGCGTCGCTAAGCGTCTTCTTCTCGGCAAGCGGCTTGCAAGTCTTCACGTGTTCGCTCCCCGCCCCATGACATTGCTCGCACGAGGTCCGGCAAGCGCGGGGGTCGAAGCCAGGTCCTTGAAACCGGTCGGCGTGCCGAAGCCCGTCGTATGGCACTTCAGGCAGGTGGCATTGGTCTTGTGCTCGGCGGGAAGGGACTCGAAGGAAAGTGCGTGCTTCGACTTCTTCCACGTCATGTATTGCTCCAAGTGGCAAGCGGCACAGGCCTTGGCGCCGACGTAGGACTGATTGTCGGGCGGCACGGCGAAGCCGTCGCGCGGCCGGCAGGACCATTGCCGTGAACACGGCCCCTGTGACAAGGACGACGACGCAAGAACGAAATGCTGCTGACGGTTTGAACATGGGTAATCCTCCGAAAGTTGGTTTCATTTCCACTCTAGGTCAGTCCGGCGCACAGTCAAACGAGAATCAGATTTTTCTTGGGGGCGCAGCAACTTCGACCTATAATTCTTGCGAGTACGTCCTAGGACGCGACCAGTTCCCGACAGCCTTTTTACAATCCATGTGGGGCTAAATCATGGCAAAGTGTTTTGCGGTCTTGCGTATTTTCAGCCGCATTTCAATTTCCGCGCGTCTGGCTGCATCGTTCGGCATTCAGATCATCATTCTGGCAGTCCTCGGCTACGTGGGTTGGTCGCGGTTGGCAACGATCGGGGCCAAAGTCGAGAACGCCCAGCAGGCCGAACACCTGATCCAGCTTTCGGCGACCGGGCAGTTGGCCGAAAAGGACTTCATGCTCCGCCCGGATCCCAGCCGTTTGCAGATCGCCGCGAAGCTCGTCGAGCAGAGCCATGAGGCGGCCGCTCTGCTCCAGGCGAAGTTGGAGAGCCCGTCCGACCGCGCCAAGGCCGAGGCCGTCGATCAGCAGTTCGGCGCTTGGCAGGGCAGTCTGCGGGATTACGCCCAGCGCGAGGAGGAGAAGGGCGGCGCCGCGCAGGCGATGACCGCGGCGGCCAGCATCGCCGTGGAGCAGTGCGCCAAGCTGCGCAGCGACCAGAAGGTCCGCCTTGCGGCCGCCCAGAAAACCGATGCCGAGTGCCGCGCCGCATGCCAGGCGAAGGCCGATCTGGTCGATCGTCTGATCAGGCTCTCGCTGGCAGCCCGGCTGGCCGAACAACGCTACATGCACAGCAAGAATCCCGCGGTCCTAGAGGAAAACCGAGCCGCAATGAAGGAGATCTACGACCTCTGTCCCAAACTCAAGGAGCGCTTTCAGAAGGATGCCGACAAGCGTCAGACCGACGAGCTGGTCCAGGCCGGACAGGCCTACCAGAAGGCATTCGAGCACTGGGCGTTCATCCAAGCGGACATTGAAAAGGCCCAGGCGGTGATCGCCGCGGCGGCCCAGAAGGGCGAAGACGCCTGCGATTCTTTGACCGAGAGCTGTAAGAAGAACGTGGCCGACATGCTGGCCAAGGGCCTCGACAAGCTGGACAGAAAAGTATTCGCCGACAAACTGGCCGTTGCCGACGACGCGAGCCGCTTGGCAATGCTCGTGAACGAGTCGCGCGTGGGCGAGATGCGCTACCTGCTCACGACCGACAACAAGCACCTCATGGCCCAGCAAGAACGGTTCGAGAAGGCGAGCGCCTTGGCCCGCGACCTGAAGTCGCGAATGAAAGACAAGACCAATCGCGCCGGATGGACACCGTGGCAGCGGCCATGCAAAGCTATGACGACGCGATGATCAAGTACGTTACGGGCTTCAAGTCGCAGCGGGACGACGCGAAGACCATGGCCGCCAAGGCGGCGGCGTTCGTCGCCCAATGCGAGACGATCCGCAACGCGCAGCGCGAGGAACTGCGCAAGGCAATCGAACTCGCCCAGAAGCTGCTGGCCGAACACGTGACTGCGGCGGAAGCAGCCGAGACCCTTGTCCGCCTTCTCATGGAGGCTCGCGCCGACGAGAAAGATTACTTCCTGCGGCGAGACCCACAACACCTGACGGCCCATCGCGGCCGGCTCGCCGCCCTCCTGGCGGCCGCCGGCAAGCTCAAAGACGGCTTCGAAGAGAAAGCGAACATCGATATGGCGGCGGCCGTGATTACGGCCATCCATGGCTACCGCACGGCCTTCCAGAATTATGTCGACCTGTTGGTCCGCCAAGACGACAGCCAGCAGAGGATGGCGGCAGCCTCCAAGGCCCTCCAGGAGCAGGCCGGCGAATTGGAGGCCGATCAGACCAGCGCAATGTTTCGGGCTCGCGACGGGGCTTCTTTCTGGATGATCGTTTGCTCGCTGGCCGGCGTCTGCCTGGGCACGGCCCTGGCCGTGGCCACGACCCGGCAGTTGGTGTGGGCAATCCGCGCCACGATCAAGATGATTCAAGACATTGCCCGCGGCGAAGGCGATCTCACGCGGCGGCTGGATGCCAGCCGCAACGATGAGTTGGGTGAGCTTGCCAGGTGGTTCAATCTCTTCGTGGAAGAGATCCAGAAGATCATTCGAAGGATCGCCGAGATCTCGTCGGCACTCGCTCAATCGTCCGCGCAGCTCTCGGAAACGGCGGGCCAAATGGCCGGCGACGCGGCCGACACTACTAGCAAGGCGGCGGGCGTCGCCGGCGCGGCGGAAGAGATGACCGCGACAATGAAGGGACTCTCCACCACGGCCGACGAGATGAGTACGACAGTCCGCGCGGTGGCCTTGGCCGTGGAACAAATGACGGCTGCCACCGGCGAGGTCGCCAAGAACGCCGAACGCTCGGCCGTGGTCGCCGAACAGGCATCTCATTTGGCGCAGCAGGGCGACCAGACAATCGAGCAACTCGGCACCGCGGCGACGGAAATCGGCAAGGTAGTTGGTACCATCCAAGACATAGCCGATCAGACCAACCTCCTGGCACTGAATGCCACGATTGAAGCCAGTCGGGCCGGAGCCGCCGGTAAAGGCTTCGCCGTCGTGGCCACGGAGGTCAAGGAGTTGGCGCGCCAGACCGCCGCGGCCACCGGCGATATCCGCTCCCGAGTGGAAGGCATCCAGCAATCGGCGAAATGGTCGATCAACCTGCTGAAACAAATCGGCGAAGTCATAGAGCAAGTCAATGGCGCCTCGCGGACCATCGCCTCAGCCGCCGAGGAGCAGAATATCACTACCCGCGACATCTCCGGCAATCTCACGCGGGCGGCGACAGGCGCCGATACGACGGCCTCGGCCGTCAACGAATCGGCGACGGCCAGCCGGGAAATCGCGCGGAACGTCGGCGGCGTCGACGAGGCGGCACGCCGCAGCGCCGACGGCTCGACCAAGACGCGCGTCGCCAGCAACGAGCTGCTGAGCCTGTCGGGGCAGTTGCGGGATATCGTCGCGCAGTTCAAAGTCTGAGGCGGCAGTTCACCACACCGGCCCCTACCTCCCACGACCCGAATCGCTCTGGCGTTTGTGCCGCACCCTGGGCCAGCAGCGTGAGCACCTGCTCCTGGAGAGTACGCCGTTTCTCCCCGTCCAACTCCGTCATGACATCCAAATGGGTGGTCTCGGCGTTCGTCGCCACAAGTTCCAGATAGACCGACGGCGATGCCGGCGCTGACGATACTGGAGTCAACTGAATATCCACTCGTAGTGGATTGTAGTGGTATATTTTCTACAACCACCCATACGCCCTATTTTATCAGTAGCTTGTTGGTTGTATTTGGGCCGGCCAGGACCACCCAAAACGCCACCCAAATCCGGCCTTTTTTCGGCCGCCAGCCGCCTCGATTATGCGCTGCCCTGGCCGCCGTCCGCCCGTCTTTCGTTCCTCCACCGGCCTGCCGGTCGTGGCCAAGTTGGCGGCTTCCCGACATGCGATCTCGCGAGCTTGGTGCCGTCGCGCGAGCCCTGTGCCGTCCGGCCACTGTCCGAGATGGATAGTGGAGCGATGACTTTGACGCGTGGGCCACCATGGAAAGCGTACCAGATGGGTTCGCGGTGCCGCCGAGGTTCGTCACGACGGCAGCGCGTAGAGGAGATCTGCAAATGCCTTCTCGACATTCGCCTTAGGGAAGATGATGTGCTCGTAGTCCTCGCCAAGAATTCCTTTCTTGAATGCCACCCCCTCTTCCGCGAGGAAGACAATGTACTTCCTCAGTCCGTGGGCAAAAACTGCTTCCGACGAGATCCACGTCGCATCCCCTGGGGTGATTACCGCGAGCAGAACATCTTGGCTCTGGATGCGCTCTGTAACTTTGGCGGGGATCATTCTGGCCTCGTAACCCTCCCCCTCCACGACCGAGAATCCACAACGTGAAAGAAACTCCTGGACTGCCGTAGCAATCGCCGTTCCGTACTTATCGAAGCGGTGTGCAAGGAAGATTGTCTTCTTGAGCTTCCATTTGGAAAGCAAGGGGATTTTTCTGGGGCTGGGTTCGAGGCGTGGAAATTCTCCTGCAACTCACGATGTAGTAACTCCAGCACAGCCTCTTCGCTGGAGCCCACAGTGATTTCGATCGCCCGACCGGTGAGGTCGGCGAGTCGACACGCCAACTCCACCGCTGCGGCCTCGGCCGTTCCGGCCCGATGGCCATGTTCCTTCAGTGCCGCCTCCTGGACGCGATAGTGCCCGGGACCGGAATAGGTGGGACCGGAAAAGGTGTCAGGAATCGTTTCTCTTGAAAAAAGGGGTCATCGGCGGCCGATTGCCTTACAGGAAAAGATGATCTGGGTAGGGTAGGGCCATGGAAAGACCGAAACGAGCAGCCGACGGCGGATTGATTTATCATGTTCTCAACCGCGCCAACGCGCGGATGGCGATCTTCGAAAAGCGCGGCGGACTTTGCGACCTTCCAAGCGGTTCTCGAAGAAGCGCTCAATCTGCCGCAAACCGCGGCGGAGCTGTTGGCGTTGCGACGCACGGTGAATCGGGGGGTGTCCCTTCGGCCAGCCGTTCTGGTCTGACCAGGTCGTGCGCCGATTGGGCCTGGAGAACACCTTGCGTCCTCAAGGGAGGCCAGGGAAAGATGAAAACGGTTCCTGACACCGGTTCCCGCGGGGAGCGGGGAGCAGGGAGCTGGGAGCAGGGTAGTGTGGGAGGGACTTGCTGGCTGGCCTGTGGGCCCGGACCACCGTAGAATGATAAGCAATGCTTGAGCAAGCCCGATCCGCAGGTGTCGTCGAAAAGAAGCGCACCGGCGGCGGAACGCCGGAGGAGGGCCGCATTTTGAAGATCAGACTTCTGCCGTCAGCAATCTCATCGACGGGCGACCGCGGGGTCCAGTTTCTGACATCGTATTTGATCAACGATACCTTCGCCATCGATGCCGGAAGCTTGGGGATCTCGCTCGATCTGGAATCGCAACGCAAGATCAAGCACGTATTGCTGTCGCATAGTCACATCGATCACCTGGCTACGCTTCCCATTTTTTCTGGAGAACACCGAGGAGTTTGCTGGAACGCGGGTAACGATCCACGGCAGCGAGGCCGTGCTGGATGGTCTCCGCCGCCACATCTTCAATGACTGTCTGTGGCCCGACTTGATCCATGCCACGTTGAATTCGCGGCCCTTTTTTCACCTGGCGGCATTGGAAGCCGGCCGGCCCCTGGAAATCGCGGGCGTGCGCATCACTCCCATCCCCGTAAATCACGTCGTACCGACGATGGGCTTCCTCCTCGAAGAGGGCGACGCGGCCGCCATCTTGTCGATCGACACGGGTCCAACACTGGAGTTGCGGCGCCGCGAATGCCTTGCCCAAGGTGGACGCGGTCTTCCTGGAAGCGACATTTCCGAATTCCATGAAGGAACTCGCGGTAATTGCAAAGCATCTGACGCCGTCGTCGTTTGCGGAAGAGGTCCGCAAACTATCCTGCCCGGCAAAGATCATCGCCGTTCATATCAAGCCTTCCTTTCACGACCAAATTGTGGAGGAATTGCATTCGCTGCACCTGCCTGACCTGGAAATCGGAATTTCCGGCAAAGAGTATTGTTTCTGAACGTACGGAAGTTATTTTTTGGCCGGTCCTACGACGCCAGCTACGGCCCCACCTGTCCGATTCTTCGGCATATCCGGAACACTTGTCACGGAATGGGGGCTTGCGTGTTGCCTTGTGATCTGTTCCGGCGATTCTGGGGGTAATAATTGTGCATCCAGTTGCAACCCGGAAAGGGAGATATGGGCCATTCAGAGTCAGGAAGAGGGGACGATGGTGAAGAAACGAATACCTAAGAAAACGGCAAGGAAACCGCCCGCAAAGTCGACGAAGGGGAGCGGCAAGAAGTCCGCCAAACTGCGCACTTCCAAAGGCAACCAAGCGGCCACTCGTAAAGCCAGCCAAGAGCCCGGCGAAGGACAAGACTGTCGAAGCGGCAGCCACGGCCGGCAAACAGGCGGCGAAGCCGGCGAAGAGCCCGGCGCAGAATACGACGATCGAGACGGCGGCCACGACTGGCAGGCAGGCAACTGAGGAAACGGCGAAACCGGAACATACTTGGGTCGTCTGGCAGGATGGAAGGGGCATCTGGGTCGGGGGCCTACAGGAGTTCAAGGAGGCGAAGCGGCTGGATACTATCGTCTGCGACGTGATTGACCGCGGAAGCCATCAAGGCGCCGCCGCCCTGCATCGGGCGATTCAACTGGGGGAGACACTCCGGCAGACCTATGCCAACTACATGAAATCTTGGCTGCATTACGATGATGCCGCACAAAAGCAACGCATTCAGGAATGGTACGAACGGCTGAGCGACGTGGGCCAGTGAACTGCCGAGGCAAAGCGGCCGGCCGGGGCCACTTGCTTAGCACGCTGTTGGCAACTACACTACAAGGAAATTCTGTCCTTGGAGCGTACTGTTCATGAAGCATCGGAGATCGTGGATCCTGGCCCTCGGCTTGTGTGGCTGGGCGTGCCTTTGTCGATTCCAGGCTGTAACGGACACGTCCTTCGCCGCCGCTTCGGCGGCGGAACCGCAGGCAGGCAAGCCCGCGGAGGAGAACGACCCCGCGGGCGTGACGTTGCGGATGATCCGCGAACCGACTCCCGCCTGGATCCCCAAGCCGGTGGAGGAGATTCCCGCAGCCCGTGCGGCCAGTCCGGCGGAGATGAAGCGCTACACGGAGCAGATACCCGGGACGGGCGTGACGTTCGACATGGTGCCAATTCCTGGTGGCCGGTTCCGGATGGGAAGCCCCCATGAGGAACCGGGACGGGCGGCAGACGAGGGGCCGGTCCACGAAGTCCGCATCGATCCCTTCTGGATGGAAGTCCACGAGGTCACCTGGGAAGAGTATGATCAGTGGGCGCTGCGCCTGGACAAGAAGCGCCGCGAGGCGCAGCGGCTTCCCGCCAGCAACGGGGACCTGGTTGTCGACGCCATTGCGCATCCGTCCGAGCCCTTCGCGGACATGGCTTTCGGCATGGGAAAGCCGGGGTGTCCGGCCGTGAGCATGACGCAGTTTGCCGCGAAGATCTATTGCAAGTGGCTTTCGGCGAAAACGGGCCGCTACTACCGCCTGCCCACCGAGGCGGAATGGGAGTACGCCTGCCGGGCAGGCACGGCGACGGCCTACAGCTTCGGCAACGACGCCAGCCGCCTCGATGAGTATGCCTGGTTCTACGACAACAGCGACGACAAGTATCACAAGGTCGCCGGCAAGAAACCCAATCCCTGGGGCCTGTTCGACATGCACGGCAACGTGGCGGAATGGTGTGTCGATCAGTATGCCGATGACGCCTACCGGCGGTGTGCGGGCAAGACCGCGAACAATCCCGTCGAGCCGCCGGGCGGCGAGTACGGCCGGATCGTCCGCGGCGGCTCCTGGGACGATGACGCGACGGGCTGCCGCTCGGCTGCCCGCCGCGCGTCGAAAAAGGATTGGAAGAAGCACGATCCGCGGTTGACGCAGAGCATCTGGTATTTGACGGATGCGTCCTTCGTGGGCTTTCGCATAGTACGTCCCTTCCGCGTACCCACGCCGGAGGAGGCGAAGAAATATGAAGTTGACGAAAATCAGTTGACCGCGTATAAGAGATATGTCAGTTTGCCCGCGAAAGCTAAGGAACAGCAAGGCAAAAAGTAGGCTCAGAGGTTTTCCCACCGAATTTTCAGGAGACTAGCATGTCCGATTCTCAACCGATTACGCGGCGTGGTTTCATTGGCGGCACCGCGGCGGCACTGGCTGCCGCCCAGGTAGGACTGGCGCGGAACCAGCGAAGGTCGCTGCGGCGAATAACCAGCCGTCCGTTCCCCACGACAGCAACAAGAATTCCGCCGAGAAGGATTCCGCCAAGGGAATGCCTTACGGAATGCTCGGCAAGACGAAGCTCAGCCGCATGTTTCTCGGCGGCAACCTTGTCGGCGGCTTCATGCATTGCCGCGACCTGAAGTACGTTAGCGATTTGTTTCGGGCCTACGTGACCGAAGCGAAGCTTATGGAGACATTTAAGCTTGCCGAGGAGCAGGGGATCAACGTGGTCTTCGAGACGGGCGCGGAGTACGTGTACCGCTACAACAAGGAGTTTGGCGGTCACATGAACATCATCCCCAGCATCCACCCGGAGGCGAACCAGAACGATGCCGTCATCAAGGACGAGATCAAGCGGAAGGTCGACGCCGGCTGCCCGGCGATGTACGTCTGGGGTGTGCGCTCCGACGAGCTGGTCAAAGCCGGCCGGGTCGACGTGATCGCCAAGGCGGTGGAGTTCGCCAAGGTCCACGGCATTCCGGCAGGTGTCGGCGGCCACGAGCTGCAGGTCGTCCAGGCCTGCGAGAAGGCCAAGGTGCCCTGCGACTTCTACGTCAAGACCTTCCACAGCACCGACTATCCCTCGGCGACGATCAACTGCGACAACATCTGGTGTACGAATCCCAAGGAAACCGCCGAGTTCATGCAGACGGTGACCAAGCCCTGGGTGGCTTTCAAGGTGCTGGCGGCGGGGGCCTTTTATCCGCGGCAGGGGTTTGCCCACGCCTTCCGCAACGGCGCCGATTTCATCGCCGTGGGGATGTTCGACTTCCAGATCAAGGAAAACTGCGAACTGGTCCAGCGCGTCGTGAAGATGGCCCACAAACGTCCCCGGCCGTGGTACGCGTGAGCCACTGCCTCAAACCTCAGAGGAAACCGCGATGAAAACGTATGCTTGCTTTCTCCGCTCCGTGATGATCGGCTGCTTCGTGCTGCTCCTGGCGTTGGCGCCGGCTGCGGCCTCCGACACAGGCGCCGCGAAGAAGATCCTGTTCATCGCCGGCGGCCGCAGCCATGGCTATGCCGAGCACGAGTACTACGCGGATTGCGTCCTGCTGGCCAAGTGCCTCAATGATAATGTTTCCAGCCTGCAGGCGACGGTCTCCAAGGGTTGGCCGAAAGATCCTGCGGCGCTGCAAGGGGTAGCGGAAATCGTCATCGCCGCGGACGGCGGTGGCGCATCTGGCCATTCCGCACCTCAAGGAACTGGACGAACTGATGAAAAAAGGCGTCGGCCTGGCCTGCATCCACTACGCCGTCGAGTTGCCCAAGGGGAAGCCGGGCGATTGCTTCAAGGATTGGATCGGCGGTTACTTCGAGGTCTTCTGGTCGGTGAATCCGTTTTACAAGGCCGAATTCCCCAAACTGCCGGCGCATCCCGTGGCCAACGGAGTGAAGCCCTTCAGCATCGTCGACGAGTGGTACTACCATATTCGATTTCAGGACGAGATGGCAGGAGTGACGCCGATCCTGACGACGATCCCGCCCGACTCGACGCACCGCGACGAGAATACTCCGGCGGGCGGCAACCCCTATGTCTTCGCGCGAAAGGGCATGCCCGAGCACGTTTGCTGGGTCCGGCAGCGGCCCGACGGCGGCCGCGGATTTGGCTTCACCGGCGGCCATACCCACTGGAACTGGGCGTGCGATCCGTTCCGCACGGTCGTGCTCAATGGCATCGTGTGGACGGCCGGCCTGGAAGTTCCCGCTGGGGGCGTGCCCTCGAAAACTCCCAGCTACGAAGAACTCCTGCTCAACCTGGACAAGCCCAAGCCGGCCGGTTTCAAACCAGAGGCGATCCGCAAGCTGCTGGAAAGTTTCCGGGACAAGGCGAAAGATTAGCCGCAGCCTTTTGGCAAAAGGAGCGAACCATGAGTCCTTCTGCGATGCACTATTTTCCGGTCACGCCGCTGTTCATGGTCCTCTTGTTCGTCGCCTTTACGGCGTTGGTGGCGCTTCTCCAATTCGGCGTGATTACCTACGCCTATGAGAAGATGGGGGTGGGGCGTCCTTATATTCTCGGGATTTTACTATTTTCATTGCTGGGGAGCGCCGTCAACATCCCTCTTGCCGAACTGCCCGCAAAAGACATTGTCGTCGAGAAAGCCGTCAACTTCTTCGGCGTGTGGTATGTCGTGCCGGCCATTGAACACCAGGGAAGAACGATCATTGCGATCAACCTGGGCGGTGCGGTGATTCCGCTGGCGTTGTCGGTGTTCCTGTTGCTGAAGCACGAAATCTATGCGGAAGCGGCGGTGGGCGTGGCGATCATGGCCGTTATCACCTATCTGGTGGCGAGACCGGTTCCTGGAGTCGGCATCGCGATTCCGCCGCTGCTGCCGCCCATTTTTGCCGCCGCCATCGCCCTGCTCATATCGCGCCGGCATGCTGCCCCCTTGGCCTATATCGCCGGCAGCGTGGGCTGCCTGCTGGGCGCCGACGTGTTCAATCTTTATCGAATCCGCGAACTTGGCGCTCCGATTGCTTCCATCGGCGGCGCCGGGATTTCGGACGGGGTGTTCCTGACCGGCATTCTCGCCGTTCTATTGGCCTGAGTCGGTTTCTGTCATCCGACCACCTTCTCGGGCATGGGGTTATACCAAGAGCCGTCTGCGGCGATCAGGGCGTCGGCCTCTTTCGGCCCCCAAGTGCCGGGCTCATAGGGCTGTGTCCGGTGGTGGGTCCCGAGGACCGGCTCGACCACTGCCCAGGCGGCCTCAACCGCGTCTTCGCGGGTGAAGAGCGCGCCCTCGCCGGCCATGGCGTCGCCCAAGAGCCGCTCATAGGGCGGTTCCTCGCCGTGCTGTTCCTCGAGCAGGGCAAGCTCTCGCTGGTCGCCGACGAACTCCTTCCCGGCGTGCTTCACGCGAGCGGCCAGCGCCACGGTGGAACTGGGAGAGAGCCGGAAGCGCACATAATTCGCCCGTCCGGTCGCCGGTTGCGAGTCGGCGAAGAGATCCTGTGGCGGCGCCTTCAACTGCACCAAGACCTCGTGGGCCGTTTCGGGCAGGCATTTTCCCGAGCGGAGGTACCAGCGTACCCCTTCCCAGCGCCAAGAGTCGATGGAAAGCCGCAAAGCGCAAGAACGTCTCCACGTCCGAGTCCTTGGCCACGTCCGGCGTTTCCCGGTAGCCGGCATACTGGCCGCGGACCAGGTCGTCGGGCGTCACGGGGCGCATGGCCTGGAAGACCTTGGCTTTCTCGGCGTGTACGGCCGCAAAGCCGCGATAGGCCGCGGGCTCCATGGCCAGCAGCGCGACGACCTGGAAGAGGTGGTTCTGGATCACGTCGCGCAGACAGCCGGCAGATTCATAAAACTTGCCGCGGTTCTCCACGCCGAACTTCTCGGCGAGGGTGATCTGCACGCTGGCCACGTAGTTGCGGTTCCAGATCGGCTCCAGGAACGAATTGGCGAAGCGGAAATAGAGGATATTCATGATCGCCTCCTTCGCCAGGAAGTGGTCGATGCGGAAGATCGAGTCTTCCGGAAACACGGACCGCGCCACGCGGTTGAGTTCCTGCGCAGAGGCCAGGTCGCGTCCGAAGGGCTTTTCCACGATGACCCGCGCCTGATCGGCCACGCCCGCGGCGCCGAGCCCCGTGATCACCGTCGGGAAGAGCGAGGGCGGGATGGCGAGGTAGTACGCCGGACGGCGGGCATGACCCAACGCCTCCTTGATCTTCGTGAACGTGCCCGGGTCGTTATAATCGCCGCTCACGTAACTGAAGAGGGAAAGGAGATGATCGAGGGCACGTTGGTCATCGGCCCCGCCCGATTGCTGGATGCTGTCCTGCACGCGATGGCGGAGTTGCGCCAGGCTCCAGTTTGGGGCGGCGACGCCGATGACCGGGACCTTCAGGGCGCCGCGCTTGGCCATCGCATACAGCGCCGGGAAGATCATCTTGTGCGCGAGATCGCCCGTCACGCCGAAGACCACCAGTGCGTCCGAACACGAGGCGGTCATGCGTCGCCTCCTGCGGCGGGCACCCCTTCCCGCCCACCCAAGAGTACTCGGGTACCCGGCGCCGGACCAGCTCGTGGTCGGCGGACTTTTCCACGTGACCGCCGAACGCGTGCCGCATCGCGGAGAGCACCTTGTCGGCAAAATCAGCCTCGCCGCGCGAGCTGAAGCGATCGTACAGCGCGGCACTGATCACCGGGGCCGGGGCCGACTCGTCGATGGCCGCCATGACCGTCCAGCGGCCCTCGCCGGAATCCGAAACCCGGCCCTTGAAGTCCGCCAGGTCCGGACTGCCCAGCAGCGCCAGCGCGGTCAAGTCCAGCAGCCATGAGGCGATCACGCTGCCGCGCCGCCAGACCTCGGCGATGTCGGCCAGATTCAGGTCGTATTGATAGTGTTCGGGGTGGCGCAGAGGGGTGGTCTCGGCATCGGTGCTCCGCCGCTGCTTGCCGGCGTTGGCGTGACGGAGGATGTTCAGCCCCTCCGCGTAGGCGGCCATAAGGCCGTACTCGATCCCATTGTGGACCATCTTGACGAAGTGGCCGGCGCCGGCCGGCCCGCAATGCAGGTAGCCGTGCTCGGCGGTGCCGCCGATCTTCTCCCGGCCCGGCGTGCGTGGCGCCGACTCGATACTTGGCGCCAGGGAGGCGAAAACGGGGTTGAGGCGGCGGACGACAGCCTCCTCGCCGCCGATCATCAGGCAATAGCCACGCTCCTGCCCCCAGACTCCGCCGCTGGTCCCGACGTCCACATAGCAAATGCCTTTTGGTTTCAGCTCGGCGTCCCGGCGGATGTCATCGTGATAGTAGGAGTTGCCGCCGTCGATGACCACGTCGTCGGGTTCGAGAAACGGGATGAGGGCCTTCAGCGTGGGATCGACCGTGGCCGCCGGCACCATCATCCACGCGGCGCGGGGTCTCGTCAGTTTCTGCGTGAAGTCTTGCAGCGACGAGGCCCCGACCGCTCCCTCCTGGGCGAGAGCCTGCACAGTTTCCGAATGGATGTCGTAAACAACGCACCGGTGCCCGGCGCGGAGCAGACGCCGCACCATGTTGGTTCCCATCCGGCCCAGTCCGATCATGCCTAATTCCATGCCGTACCTCTTGCGAAAATCCGTATTCGGGGTCAAGTCCTACGTCCAGAATTCTAGCGCTGCACGCTTTTTGGTCAAACCGCGAGGCCACAGCCGGCCGACCAAGAACAAGGTAATAGTTAGCAATTCGCATGCCACGCCACCACAGTGCGCGTTTGCCGGCCATTTTGGCAGTTCTCGTTCCCCGTCGTCGGTCACGCCGAAACTGGCCTGCTCGTGCGAGGCCGTCGTAAGGCATTGATCTCCAATGGATTGCGCGCCGGCCATTTCCTCCACGGCAAGTCGCCGGTTCAGGCACGGGCTTTGCAGCAGAAAAAGTAGAGCCGCCGTCGGCTGCCAGCCCATGCGGTGAGCCCGATACGAGGGGTGCCGGCGGTGCTTTTCCCGGACAGCTATGAGCGTTGTGTCTTCTACGAGCGCGATATCCACTCGGTCACCAGCAACACCCGGCAGGACGGTCGCGAATTGCTGGCCGAGGCGGCCCAGATCCCCGTCCGGCCGCATACAACCGCCTATCCGCTGGCCGAAGCCAATCGAGCCTTGCAGGACCTCAAGGCCGATCGCATCCAGGGCACCGGCGTTTTGTTGATGTGAGGCACGTGCAATCCTGGGGCTCTTAGCTGGGGCTTGAGTCTTCGGTCGGGAAACAGTACAAAGACGTCTTTGTATCCCTTTCGTGCTTTCCTGCTCTTCGTACCGGAGGAACCAGATCGTGAAGTCCGTGCTCATCGCCCCGCACAAGTACGTTCAAGGACGTGGTATCCTCAAGGAGCTAGGTAGCTACCTGAAGATGCTCGGCCGGCGGCCGCTGCTGCTGTGGGATGAATGTGTGAAAGGTATCGTCGGCAGGACGGTTTTAGAGAGCATCTGCCAAGCGGGCCTGGAACCAGCGGAAGCCATGTTTCAGGGCGAAGCCACTAGCGAAGAACGAGACCGCGTGGGACAACTGGCCCGGCGACATGGGGCCGATATCTCGGTGGGCCTGGGCGGTGGCAAGATCCTGGACATTGCCAAGGCCGTCGCGGTCGACGCGGGCCTGAAAATGGTGACTTGCCCCACGATTGCCTCCAACGATTCGCCTACCAGCGCGGCCTCGGTGTGGTACGACAACCAGGGCAATTTCGTCAACTTCGAATGCTGGCCGTCGAATCCCGATATCGTGATGGTCGACAGCCTGGTGATCGCCCGTGGCCCCGTCCGGGCCTTCGTGGCCGGCATGGGCGATGCGCTGTCCACCTGGGTCGAAACCGAAGCGGCCTGCAAGACACGCGCAGCCAACCTCGCCGGCGGCCGGCCGACCCTGGCGGCCGTCGCGCTGGCACGACTCTGCTTCGACACCCTCATGGAACACGGGCTGGAAGCGAAACGCGACCTGGAACATCAGGCACTCACTCCTGCGGTCGAGAAAGTCATTGAAGCCAACGTGCTGCTGTCGGGCCTGGGTTTCGAGAGCGGTGGATTGGCCACCGCCCACATGATCGGCAACCTGTTGTCGAACGTCCCGGAGTGCAAGCGGTTCATGCACGGCGAGAAGGTCGCCTTCGGGATCATTACCCAACTCTGCCTGGATGACGAGATCGACGTGCCGCAGAGAAACGCCATCGTCGATTTCGAAATCGCAGCCGGCCTGCCGGTGACTTTCGCCGACATCAACCTCGAAGGCGTGACTCGCCAGCGCCTCGAAGAGATCGGCAAAACATGCGCGGGCGAAGGCTCGCTGTGCCACAACCATCCCTTTACCGTGACGGCGGACAACGTCGTCGACGCCATGATCGCGGCCAACGCGCTGGGCCGCGAGCGGAAAGGGCGGCGGTCGTAAAGTTGACGCCCGCCGCATCGCGCTTTATAATGGCCGTTTCAAGATGGACGGCGCCCTGGTCGAGTATCTCGAAATCAAGTCCCCCCAATGACGAAGGAGAATGCGATGAGCAATGGTCTGAAGATCGGACGCCGCGCCGCGTGCGCGACGGTGTTGGGAATCGGCAGCGGTTTGCTGCTTGCCGGCGAAGCCGACCATGGGTACATGGTGCCCGCGGCCCCGCGGACGAGGCGCCGGGCAGTCGTCACAGCGGCGCTGAACAACGCCGACTTTTACGACGGGGCACCCGGCGGGTACCCACTTGTGGGTGCGGGTCAGGGCAAGTTCAAGCCCGAGGCCGCCAAAGAGGCCTATCTCCGTTTCCTGGAAGCGGCCCCGTACCCCATCCCCGAACGGCTTCGCAAGGAAATTTGGGTCTCCGATTTCGGCCTGGGCCACTTTACCGAAGTTGGCCTGGGCGGCATGTTCTGGGTCAATAACCAGAAGGACAATTACACCAGCCTCGACTTCTTCCTCTTGCCGGGCCAGATGATCCCCGAGCATTGGCACGTTGCGCTGCCGGCCGAAAACGTGGCCGTGAAGATGGAGTCGTGGCACGTCCGCTGGGGCTCGACTTATACCTACGGCGAGGGCGAGCCCGCAGCGAAGCTGGGCGTGAAGATCCCCGAGTGCGAGGAGAAGTACGTTACGGTGCGGCACGAGAAGACGCTGAAGTTGGGCGACGTGGCCGGACTGACCCGGCCCGAGCAGAAGCACTGGCAGCAGGCCGGACCCGAGGGCGCGATTGTCACCGAGACCTCGACGTTCCATAGCGGCGCCGCCGTGCGGTTCACCGATCCGCGGATCAAGTTCTAACCTGTAGGATAGATTTGTAATCTGTCGCGACAGGTTGAAAACCTATCGCACATGTGAGGTACCCCATGCAGCGCCACCCCCGGCTTTGCGGATGTACTGCTCTGCTCGTGCTAATGGCCACCGGGCAAGTTTTCGCTGAATCCTATCGCGAGATGGTCGAGGCCGACTGGCTCCGGCAGGCCGCGTCGGCACCGGTCGCGACGAGGTTCCCCACGGCCGAGTTTCTCCACCGGTCGCGGCTCTTGGCGGCCGACCTGAAGACGGCCGGCGTACAGACGCGGCCGCACGAACAGGCCCTGGCGACAATCGAAGCCGAACTCAAGACCTTGCCCCCCGATGCCCCGCCTCAGCGGCAAAAGGAACTCTATCTCAAGACCCGCTGGGCCATTCGGCGGCTGGCCTTCAGCAACCCGCAGTTGGGCTTTCGGGAGATCGTCTTCTGCAAGCGATTCACGCAGGAAACCTATCCCGACGTCTGCCTGAATCACATGCCCTGGGTCTCGCGGCCCGGCGGGGATTTGTGCGTGGTCGCGCTGGCCGGGCTCGGGGCACCCGGCGGGTACCCACTTGTGGGTGCGGGTCGCGAGCCGCGGGTGCGGGCACTCTTGAACGGCGCCCTGGGACCCGGCCACGTTCACGGCATGGACCTGTGGTGGGACGCCACGCGCGTCGTTTTCGGCTACGCGAAGTCCAAGAGCAACGAACCGGTCCCGGGTTTCCCCGGCCGATTGGGACATCAACACCGGCTCGACAACGAGCCCACCCACCTCTTCGAGATCGGCATCGACGGAAAAAACCTCCGCCAGTTGACCGACCATCGCCTGTGGAGCGATCTTGACCCGACCTACCTGCCCAACGGCGAGATCGCGCTGGTTTCGGAGGCGCTGCGGGGCCTCGCTGCAATGCAACGAGATGGACAAGGACGAGACCTCCTGCAACCTGTACGTCATGCAGCCGGACGGGAGCAAAATCCGCCGCTTGAGCGTCTCGAAGGACGGCGACTACCTGCCCCATTGCCTGGACGACGGCACGATCGGCTACACCCGCTGGGAATACGAGCAACGGGGATGGGCCAACATCCAATCGCTCTGGACCGTGCGGCCCGACGGCACCGGGGCCAACGCCCGCTTCAAGCAGCATCTGAATGATCCCTGGGCCTTGGAGGACTTCCGCTCGATACCGGGCACGTACAACAACAAGCTCGTGGCCATTGCCGCGGGCCATCACACGCTGGCCGCCGGGCCAGTGGTCATCATCACGCCGAGCGACGGGATGAACGATCCGCGGGCTATTCGCATCGTCACGCCCGGCGTGCATCCGCCCGAGGGCGGCATGTCCGGCTCGCCGGTCGACGAAGGGGGAGTCGCCGATCGCGGCGGATTCTATATGACGCCCTGGCCGCTGTCGCAGAAGTGCTTCCTCGTTTCCTACTCTTACGGCCCTGCGCAGACCGAGCGGGCCGGCTATGGCCTGTACTTGATCGATGTTTTCGGCACCAAAGAGCTTCTCTACCGTGACCCGGGCATCTCGTGTTTTGTGCCCATTCCCCTGCGACCGCGGCCCCAACCCCCGGTGCTGGCCGACACGACCGATCCAACGAAGGACTTTGCCGTCTGCAGCCTGACAGCGGCGGGTTTCGGGATGCCGGGGGTCGAGCCCGGCCGGGCTCGATTTTGCGCATCCTGCAGGGCATCCAGTGGCCCTACGACGCGAAGTACGGCGGCCAGCGCTACGAACCCGACGCCAAGGGCGCCGAGAACTGGAACCCTACCCGTGTGATCGGCACAGTGCCTCTGGAGGCCGACGGCAGCGCGAAGCTTCAAGGTGCCCGTGGACGAGGCCGTCTACTTCCAATTGCTCGATGCGAACCAGATGGAGCTGCGGCGGATGCGATCGTTCATCAGTTTCCAAGCGGGCGAGCAGCGGGCCTGTGTGGGCTGCCACGAGACGAAGGCCATTGCACCGCCCGACAGCCGGTATCCCGCGGCCATGCTCCACGGCCCGGTCGATCCCTTGCCGCCGCCCTGGGGTACCGCGGCGATGAGCTTTCTCCGCGATGTCCAACCGATCTTCGATGGGCACTGCGCAGGCTGCCACAGCGGCATGAAACCGGCCGGGGGACTCGACTTCTCCGGCGGCCTGACGAGCACGCCGGGCGGCCGCACCCGCAACGTGGCCTACGACACGATTTTCAGCCGGAATCTCGTCGCCCGCTCGAACGTCAACGATGATGCCCGGATCACCATGCCCTTGGCCTTCGGGTCGCACCGCAGCAAGCTGGTGGAGGTGTTGCAGACCGGCGCGTGCAGCCAGCGGGCAAAGCTTTCCCAGGAGGAATGGCTGCGGCTGGTCACTTGGATCGACCTGAACGGCCCGTACCATGACCGTTTCATCAACAAGCGCCAGCAGCGGCCCGCCTACGACATGCCGGCCGATCGGCAACTGGAATCGGCGATTGCCGCGGTACATGCAAGGCGGTGCCAAGCCTGCCACAAGTTGGCGGAAGTGACACGGCTCAGTTGGATCGACCTGCGGCAGCCCGACCGCAGCTTGTTTCTCATCGCGCCCTTGGCCAAGTCGTGCGGCGGCGCCCAGAAGTGTTCCGAGGCGGTCTACAAGGACGCCGGCGACGCCGACTATCAGGCCGTGCGGACGCTGGTCGGCAAGGCCGTCGAGAAGGCCTGGCAGTTGCCTCGCCGCGACTTGGAGTCACTGGCTCGTTAATGAAATGAAGACGAGAGAAGCGATTTGGAGCGGGGTCAAGGCGGACCCAACCTGCGATGTGCTGATTCTCGGCGGCGGCGTGAACGGGACGGGTCTCCTCCGCGAACTGGCCTTGCAGGGAGTGCGCTGCATCCTGGTGGACAAGGACGATTTCGCGGCGGGCGCCAGTTCCAAATCCTCGCGCATGATCCACGGCGGCCTGCGGTATCTGGAGAACGCCGAGTTCAAACTGGTCCGCGAGGCGGTGCATGAACGCAACCGGCTGCTCAAGTATGCGCCGCACTTCGTGGCGCCGTTGCGGACCACGATTCCAATCACTTCCTGGTTCGCCGGCCTGATCAAGTCGCCGCTGGTCTTTTTCGGGCTGCCGGTAACGCCCGGCGGACGGGGCGCCGTGATCGTCAAACTCGGCCTCTGCTTTTACGATCTGATCACGGGCAGGGACCGCCAGACGCCGCGCCACTTCTTTCTTTCCAAGGCCAAGTCCTTGGCGGAGATTCCGGGTCTCAAGAGCGGCATCGTCTGCACGGCCACGTATTGGGATGCGTGGATCAGCCAGCCCGAGCGCTTGTGCGTCGACATGGCCCGCGAGGCCTGCCGCCGACCCGGGCACCCGGATGATTGTCGCTTTAGTGCCCGGGTGCCCCGGCCGGCCTGCGCCGCGCTGAACTACGTGACGGCGGAGAAGGCCGATCGCGACCACATTCTGCTCCGCGACGCCGGGGCACCCGGCGGGGCACCCGGTACTCTGGGTCGGGGTCGCGGGGAAACGCTGACCGTCCGCCCGAAGCTGGTCGTGAATGCGACGGGGGCCTGGGTCGATTTCGCGAACGGGACTTTGGGTCTCCAGACGCGCCTCATCGGAGGCACGAAAGGCTCGCACCTGGTGATCGACAACCAGGCGCTGTACGACGCGCTGGGGGACCGCATGGTCTACTACGAGCACACGGACGGCCGCATCTGCATCACCTTCCGCTTCATGGACAAGGTCATCATGGGATCGACCGATATCCGTGTTGCGGACCCCGACGCTGCGGCGTGCGAGGACGCGGAACGCGACTACATGATGGCGACCCTCCAAGGCGTTTTCCCCGGTTTGAAGCTCTCGCTTGACGACATCGTCCACGTGTTCTGCGGGGTGCGCCCCTGCCCGCCTCCGGGCTGGATTACACCAGCCGCGTGCCGCGTGCCCATCACCTGGCGGTCTCCGAAGCGGACGACACGCGCGGGTTCCCGATCTATAGCATGGTCGGCGGCAAGCTGACGACGTTCCGGGCGTTCGCGGAGCAGGTGGCCGACACGCTGTTGGCCCGGCTCGGCAAGCCCCGCATTGTTTCCACGAGCGAAAGGGTCTATCCCGGTGCAGAAGGGTATCCCCAAGGGGAGGCGGAGAAGCGGCAGTGGATCGGACGCGTGGCGGCCGCCAACGGGCTGGCGGCAGAACGTGTGGCCGCGCTCTTGGAACGCTACGGGACGGTGGCGGAAGACTTGGCGCAACGGCGGGAACCGCAGTGGCGAAAGCCGCTCCAGGCGCTGCCCGATTACACCGAGGGCGAAATCCGCATGATCGCCGAGGGCGAGCAGGTGCTGCACCTCGCCGATCTGGTGCGGCGCCGCAGCGTGATTACCCTCTTGGGTCAGGCGAACGAGACAGCCCTGGCCGAGTTGGCAGGGATCGTCGGCGACGTCCTCGGATGGGATGCGGAGCGTCGCAAAGAGGAAGTCGCCTGGGCGTTGAGCGAGGCCAAAGGGCGACGGTAGAGGACCAACGAACATGGCTGAAATGACCTCCGCAGAACGGGTGATGACAGTGTTCCGCCGCGGCGAGCCCGACCGCATCCCGCATTTCGAGTGGATCATCGACAAGAAGGTCAGGCACGCGCTGTGCCCCGGCGCCTCGACCGAAGAATTCACGGTCCGCATGGGGCTGGACGCCATGTTGACCGCCCCCGATTTCAAAGCCGAGCAGATCGCGCCCAACCGCTGGAGGAACGAATGGGGGATCGTCGTCGAGAAGGGCGAGGAGCAGCACTCGACGGTCGTGCAGGCCGTGATTGCGACAATGGCGGATTTGGAAAAGTACCAGCCGCCCGACGCCTTTGCCCCTTATCGGTTCGACAGCCTGAAGAAACTGGTCGCGCGCTACAAAGGCAAGTATGCGATCGGCGTGCATCTGAACGACGTGTTGTCGGTCCCGCGGAACCTGATGGGGTTCCAGGAACTGATGATGGCCTTCTGCGTCGAGCCGGAACTGGTGGCAAGGCTGGCGGAGATGTCGGTCGATCTGAACATCCAGTTGGCCGGCGAGGCCGCCCGCTACGGCGCGGATTTCGTCTTCACCGGCGACGACTATTCCTCCGGACAGGCCCCCTTCATGGCCCCCGACACGTTCAGGGATCTTTTGTACCCGGGGTTGAGGCGCGTGGTCAAAGGGTTCCACGACCACGGATTGCCCGTGATCAAACACAGCGACGGCAACATCATGCCGCTGATGGACATGATCGTCGCAGCGGGCTTCGACTGTTTGGACCCCATCGATCCGTTGGGCAACATGGACATAGCGCTGATGAAGCGAACGTACGGCCAGGTCCTGGCGCTGAAGGGGAATGTGAACTGCGCGACCACGCTTGTCAATGGAACGGCCGCGGAGGTTGTGCGGGAGACGCTGGGCGTGATTCAGGCGGCGGCGGAAGGCGGCGGCCTGATCGTCTCCTCCAGCAACAGCATTCACTCCTCCGCTGCGCCGCTGAACTACCTGGCCATGCTGAGCACCATCCGTGCATACGGACAGTATCCCATCAAGCTCGATTTCGACGCCTCGGGCGCGGGAGAGGCGTTTTCGTGAGGGCCGCAAAAATACCCCGACCGGGGCAGGTGATGAGGCTGCCCCGGCCTGCGCGACGCGGCTTGCCTGCCGCGTCGCAGAACCGAATTTTCAAAGAACAAAGAAACCGTATCCAGACGTTATTATCGACTCTTGCCGTTTTCTATCCACCGACCGCTGCGCAGTACCCGCCAGCCGCAGCGCCGACGCCCTTCCGCGGTTGCCTGGCGTGGCGCCGACGCCGGCCTGCCTGCGCCGCCGCGTGGACACGGGCCGCGACGATCAAAATGGGACGATCGAATCGCAATACGTCGTTTGGAAAGGGAAAAGACGATCGCCGAACCAAAGTATGCGATTTTCCTGGTCCACAACGTGTCGGTCCGTTTTCGCCATGCCGCGTGCGTCCTTTTTCAGAAATCGCAGTTTTCTGCCGAGAAACACGAGGTCCTCTACCCCCCATGTGATTGTGTGGTCCAACGATAAACATTGCGGTAAAAACACCCCTACGATGAAAACGGATGTCGTAATTATCCAAATGTATTACCGACACTGGACTAAAATAATTCCCGCTGCTTCTCCCGGTCCGGCCAAATCGTCGCAAGTGCTTTTCCCGGCATGGTTTAGACGGGGTGGACGCCTCCCGCGCGGTCCAACACGGTGTGGTCCAAAATCGAAGGCATTCCCTTTCTCCCTTCTCCCTTTCTCCCCCGCTCCCCGCGGCGAATTCATCCCTCATCGTCCTTCACCCTTCATCCTTCATCCTTCCGCCTTCCGCCTTCCTCCTTCATTCCTGCATTCAACAAAAAAATCTTGGTCTATCACGGTGTGGTCCAAATTCGCCTCCTCCACCGGTCATTGTTCCGGCGTTCTTCCCGGAAAACCGCGGTGAAGACCGTATTCAGCGGCTTTTTTGGCGGGGCAAAGTCATGGACCGTCTTTGCCAAATTGGGGGTGCAGGTTTTGGCCGAAAATCGCGATTCGATCCCCTACACGCGGGGCCATGCGCCAAGCAAATAATCGGGCAAAATTTCCACCAGGGTCTTGTAGTGGGCGACGGCGTCGGCGATCATCTGGGCGCTATCGGCGACTCACGTCGGTTATGCTGTGTACTGTGTACTCCCTACTCTGCTCCCTTCCCCGCGTCTCCCCTTCCGCCTTCCGCCGTCCGCCGTCCGCCTTCATCCCTCATCCCTCATCCCTCATGGTCCGCGCTGCAATTTCCACCTAATAAGTACGTTTGAGCCGGCGATTTTGTACCGTTCAGCATGCCAGATTTCCGGAAGTTCACAATCGCGAAACCCGGCGGGGCCGGCTTTTCCCGAGGAATTCGCCGATTTCTTGCCGCCGAGAGAGTCTTTCGAAAGTCGGAATCGCGCTCAGCGTTTCGGGCGTCACAATGGCAATTTCCGGCATGGTTCAAACCGAGGTAACACTCCCGCCGGCGGAAATTCTGTAGGGAACGCCCTCCGTGGCGTTCCGCTGGCCCTGGAACGCCGCGGAGGGCGTTCCCTACAGTGTTACCCAAACGGCCCGCAAATTGCATCATGCCCAATTTCCGCCTGGCGGAGATTCGGAATTGCCGCTGCATTGCAGGCTGGGTTGTTTGTCCCGGAAAAGGAACATAGCTTGACTTGTCGCGACCACCCGCTGGATTGAGCGAGACAGCGAGTCTCGGGCGTTGGGGCAAAACGAATCTGCGGCTTGGCCGACTTTCAGGGCCGGCTTTTAGCGCGGAGCCAGCCAGCCTTGAGCGCATCTTCGAGAGCCGGTCTAACGTGTCTCGGCGTGCCACACCGCCGCGCACACGCGCCAGTGGATGGGGTTCGGTCAGAGAACTTTCGTTTGTTCTTGACGTAGCTAGATCGGCATGCCCCTCTTATGGCTCTTGGACGCGGAGGTGCGGGTGACCGACGCAGGCTAGCGGAGCTGCCAGTGCGCCGAGAATAGGTTGTTTGCCGAGAACCTCGAATAACGTATGGCTTGATGGGACGCCGTGCCTTGATCCGAATTGACATTCGGATCCACGTCGGCCACAATGAAACTACAGAATCCGGCCATACTCACAATAATCAAAAGTGTCTTTCAAATTCTCGTTGTGCGCCCGGGGACTCGGGCGGAGGAACTGACGGTGATGCAAGGGTTTCTTCTCGGCCTGGCAGTCGCTCCCACCTGCCTGGCTTACTGCGTCCCGGTCGCCGTTCCCTATCTGTTGGGAGAGGGGCGGACGGTCCGCTCCAGTGCGCTCGCCATGGGGCAATTTCTCGGCGGACGATTGTGCGGTTATCTTGCCTTTGCCGTTCTGGCCTGGCTGGTGCATCAGATGCTCCACCAGGGGACTACGGGTAGGCTCGACGTAGTGGCCGGCGGCGCCGTGGACCTGGTGTTGGCCGGATTGTTAACGTGGTACGGCTTGGCGACACGGCCCGCCCCCTGTGCCGCCCACCGGTTTGCCGCGTCGTGCGGGAATGAAGGCCCGATTGCGGTGGAACTCCCTACCGGTCCACATCGGCAGACGGAGGCTGCGGGCGGCCGACACACCCCGCAGAAAACCGCGCCGCGCCGCTCGTTGCTCGTCCTGCCGGTGGCCATGGGATTCCTCACAGGGTTGAACCTCTGCCCGCCGTTCCTGGCGGCCTTTACCGGAGCGGCCAAAACGGAAAGCCTCGGAGAAAGCTTGGCGTTCTTTGCCTGTTTCTTCCTGGGGACCCTGGTGTTCTTCCTGCCCCTGCCGCTACTGGGAGCCCTGGGCCGTTTCTCCGCGATTAAGACCATTGGCCGACTTACGGCCCTCGTCATGGCGGCCTTTTATGTGTATGCTGGAATCAAAGTCCTTGCCCTAGGAACCATGGCGTGAATACCGCCGACGCCCAAGTCCAATTGTTGTCCCCAAGCCACGGGCAGCGTCTGAGAAAGGCGCTGCTCACGAGCCTGCCAATGCTGGTTCTGACGGCCTTGATGACCGGAGGACAGGCTGCCGGGGTCTCCGATCCTCGCAAATGGATCTGCATCGGCACTTCCTATTGCTTCGTGAACGTGATTTTCTTCCTGATGATGTACACGGGCAAAACGTCCACGTATCGTGCCGTGTTCCTGGTGGCCGTCGCCGTTACGTTCGTGATCTCATTCCTCACGAACTTGATCGAACAGCGCGGCAGCATGATGCTGACCCACGAGAACATGATCGATGGAAACACACCTTTCTGCCACATGGTGATTCCGTCGACGATCCTTCCGGCGGCAATCACGCGAACAATTATTTTTCCCGGCTCGTTGCTCAACGGATTTGCCGCTATTGGCGGCATGCTCACGCTCTGGATCGGAGCGTCGCTTGCGCTGGGCGCGGCTGGTGCAGTTGGGCCTGCTTCTTCGGCGGGTTCGACCAAGGCTTCTCCCGCCTGCTCCGCAAGCCGGTGATCCAACATATCGACCGGAAGTGGACATACCTCTCGTTCGCCGTGCTACTGGCCGTCGTGCTTACGTCGGCGGCGACGCTCTCGCCCACCTATTGCGTGTGGCTTTGCCCCTTCAAGACGGTGACCGAGTTTCCCAAGGTCGAGTCCTTCCTGACGGCGGTCCAGGCCGTGATTTTTGTTTCGCTCTTCTCCGTGCTGGTCGTTGCGCTGCCGGTCCTCACGCGGCGGCGGGTGCAGTGCGGGCTGTTTTGCCCGATGGGCGCCTTCCAATCGCTGACCAACCCCATCAACGTGTTCGACGTGCGGTTCGATCGCCAGCGCTGCATCGACTGCGGCCGCTGCATCCGCGGCTGCCCGACTTTTTCGCTGGACGAGATGAGCGTCCGCGCGGGCCGCGCGCGAATCACCTGCACGAAGTGCGGAGAGTGCGTCGATGCCTGTCCCAAGGGCGCGGCTGGCTTTCATGTCCGCGGCACCCCGCCGGGAAACCGCCCGGGGCTGGCGCGGCTGCTATTTCTCTACGCCGCCTTTCTTTTCGGGTCGACCTTCGGCTTGGGCATGATGGCGCAGGCATTGGAGCGTATCATCAAGCTGGCCGCCACCGGCAGCATGCTATAGGAGCGCTCGCGATGATGAAGCTGAGAGCCATCGCCGGATACACTTGGGCGGTGCTGACGATTCCCCTCGTTCTGGCCACGTTCGTGGGCATGAATTTCTGGGCCAAGTCGCTGGTCAACGCTACGGGCCTCAAGATTTCGCCTTGGTTTACCGGTGGCGAAGTACAAAAGACCGTGGACCACGGCCGTTACCGCACGTCGATCCACCGCCCCGTGTTTGACGGGCTGGTGGCCGACTATTCCTTGGGATTCGTTCAAATCGACTGGAGCCCGCCCGGCGCCCTGCCGGAGCACATCGCCGAAGACGTAGCTCTGGACGCCGACGGCGGGCCCGCGTTCCATGTCGAGCTTGCCACGCACGATCTCACGGCCACGCTCAGTTCCCATGACCCTCGCGTCGAAAGCCTGATCGGAGTCTATCGACTTAAGAACGTCTTAGCGATCCGCGTGAAACTCCGCAACCGCTGAGTCTCCGCGCTACAAAATGTCCGGCCCAGCCAACCGCCTGGGCACGAGGGATTGGGGCGTAGAGCGGGAAACCCTTGTTCTTGACCAAGCTCTCGTGGTCCCCCCTTACGGAAAACTCGTACGCACGGAGCCGCGATTGATCCGCACTTTGGCGTCTTTCATCGATTCTACGAATCGTATATAATACGCGTACGGGTCCGCACGGCGAACGGGTGTCTTGGAGAACCACCGAAATGTCACTGATCTTGAATCTACCTTCCTCAGCCGAAAGTGTTTTCCGCGACGCCTGGGGCGACCAAATTGATCGCAAGGGCTTGGAGGCGCTGGCGCTGGAAGGCTACCGCGAGGGCAAGTTGAGCCTGGGGAAGTTCGCTGAACTGCTCGGACTGGCAACCGCCCAGGATGCCGATCGATGGCTTAGGGAGCGCGGCGTCGCCCTCAACTACTCGATCGACGATTTCCGCAAAGACTGCCAGACACTCGATCACCTCCGGACGCCCCGGGAGTGATCATGCTGGTCGTCTCTGATGCCGGTCCGTTGCACTACACAAACTAACTTTCGAGGCGCCGACGACTTGTACGCGGCAGTGTTGCGTGAGGTGCTGCACGAACTGGGAGGAAAGTGATCTGCGCGCTTGTGACCTTCCCCGGTGCCCCCGATGTTCGTCCCGGAAAAGGAGCGTAGCTTGACTTGTCGCGACCGCCCGCTGGATTGAGAGAGACAGAAAGTCTCGGGCGTTGGGACAAAACGAAACTGCGGCCTGACCCACTTCCAGGGCTGGCTTTTGGCGCGGAGCCAGGCAGCCTTGAGCGCATCTTCTAGAGCCGGTCTAACGTGCCTCGGTGTATCAGACCGGCGCGAGTTGGGATCGCTTGATTCTCTGGCCATACGATACGTACTAATTGGCCACGAACTCGACCGGGACCCCACCAACGGGCCAGGGAGAAGGGCACAGACGATTTCGGTCTTGCCGCAGCATTCGATGGTCATGCCGCGCCGCTTGGTCGCCACATGGCTTTGCTGCTCACCGGCCGTAGCGGCCAAGGGCGTCACAAGCAATATGGGTTGGGTGGCGTGACGGCCGCGCTGGGAGCACCGTCCAGCAAGGCCGCGAGCACTTCGTAGGCGTCGCCGCGGTCAAGCTGGTCGTGAACCCGTTGGTTCTTGTAGCTGCGCAGACACTTGTAACAACTTTGGCGCGGTCGATACTTGTCTCGTTCCGTCGGCGATAGGTTCAAAAAGCTCTCTCGTGAGATCGCGGGGAGTTCTCGGCGAATATCCGCAAACGGGCGCTCGGCGTCGCACTCCGCGCAATGTTCGCATAGCTCTTTGGCCTTTTCCACGATTTCGCGAATCAGGCGGTGGCGTGGCGCGTCGATATCATCCTGGCCGGTGAGGACCAGCGGCAGCACCACACCCCCGCCGCCGGACGACTCGTCGAACAGGACCAAGCCGATCCCCACGCGATCCGAATCGAGCAGGCCGCCAATCTCGCGTTCCGCCACCTCGCGCTTGAGGGCCACCGCGCGGATGATCGCCTGTAAGGCGGACTGCATGGCCGGTCGCAGGCGGTTTGCACCATCGGGCAGTGCTTGTCCGCTGAGCGCCGCCAACCGACCACCGGTCAGGTAGAGGCTGGGGTGCGGCAGCCAAACGGCAATGTCGGTCTTGACTCGGTGGAAGAGCGCGAATGGGCCAATGCTGCCCTGCGGGATTCCTTGATATTGCGGTCCAAAGTTAAGGTAGATCAGTTCGCCGCTTTCCGATTCCGCGACTTCCAGCCGCATTTGCGCAACCGGCAGGCGGTTGCGGTCTCCTCCGGCATAGATTTGCAGCGGCGTGGGCCGTTCCGCCGCCACGCGGCCCGCCGCAGGATACGAGGGCGCCGCCTGAAATGCGTCGGGGCGGACGACCTGATGCGGCTGCAATGCCTCGTGGCAGGCAATGCAGTGGCCGTCGGCTGGTTGGCCCCTGTGCGGTTCGTGGCACTTGACGCAAAGCGACACGATCTCTGCTCCCTGAACGGCGGCCGGAAGCCCGCCGGGCAGAAAGACGCAGACCTTCTCGGCCGGATAGATTCGTTTGTCGGCAATGACCGCCTGGCCAGGCGCGTATTCGTACAACGCGATCTTCAAGTCGCGCTCCAGTTCAACATTCCTGCCGTGGATGTCATTGGGATCGGGCAGGAGTCGAATCACGTCGACCGGGAAACCGTATTTCGGCAGCACACCGCTCCGGCCAAGCCAAGTGATCGTTTGTTCGTGCAGCAGGCGGCCCTGCGTGAGCGACGCACGAGTAAGGGGACCGTTGTTGGCCCCGAACCGATCATTGCCCAGGACTTCGTACATGTCTCGGACTCGCTTGCCTACCTCCCGCCGGGCGGAATTCGTCGCGTCACGTTGCAGTGCCTGGCCGTTCCCCGCATCCCTGGGCTGATTGGGACCAGCCAACCGACGGTAGAGGTGGATGTTTTTCGGGTCGTCCAGGGAGTAGGGGACGATCAAGTCGTTGGCCTGCTCTTGGAGCTGCCACACCAGATCCGCCGCTACGTTATAGCCAAGGTCCTCGGGAACGTCGGCAATGCCGTCAATCTTTGCCTGAACATAGGGTGCCTGTTGAGCGTGCCAGTGAGACATCTCTGCGACGATCGACTTGAAAAGTTCCGTAATCGGGTAGAACCTCTGGCCAGCATTCCTCGTGACTCGACCAGTCTTACGGCCTGCGAAAAAATCGCCCACCATCTTCCAATTGCGATCCCGCTTGCCCTGTTCGTTGTTACTCTGGGGCTTCAGGGATTCGCAGCGCCATTGGCCCCGCATCCATTCCAGGAAATAGTGCAGCGCCTCGGCGCGGAGGTGACGCGCGAGGAACAATCGGTTCTCCAGGTAGATGCGCGGACTTTGGACGGGGCCGAAGAGCAATTGGGCAGGGTGGTCGAAGAAGTACTGGTCGTGCGGCGAATCGCCGACGAAGCTCAGCACGTAGGCGGCCGATCCGGGCCGGCGGCCGGCACGCCCGGCACGCTGCCGATAGTTGGCCACGCTGGGCGGCAAGTTGGCCAGCAAGATGCAGGTCAGGTCGCCGAGATCCACGCCCATTTCGAACGTGGTGGAACAGGAGAGGACATTGACCAATCCGGTTGCAAAAGCCTTCTGGTAGGCCGCTCCGCGTTTCTTGGCGATCTGGGCCGTATGCTCCTCGATGCGCACGGGGATGATGGATCGCCTGTCGATGTAGGCATCATACTCCTCCTCTGGACCGCGCTCGTCATCGTCGTCGATGTTGGCATCGTCGGGAAAGACCCGCAGGTCCTCCCAATTGAAGACGTAGTTGCCATTGCCCCCATCGATCAGCACTTGGCTGCCGCTGATCTCCTGCGCGAAGCACGACCACAGCAGAGGCAAGAGCCTCTCTGCACAACGGTTGAGAGGATCTTTGATCGCATGTTTCACGGCTTCAGTTGCGCCGACGTTTCCGCGACGGGCTCCGTTCATGGCCTTTTCTACGAACCCGGCAATCGTTCCCCCCGCCAGGCGAGGCAGAAATGCCTCTTGCAACACGGGTCGGAGATCCCCTTGGTATTCGGCGACTCCAAGGCAGGCTCGCCGCGTGATCGCCGGTGCGTTCTCTGCGGCATTGTACAAGCTCTGCTTGATAACGCCTACGAGGCCGTCGGTCAGATTCTCTGTCAATGCTTGTGCGACGACCTTCCGGCGTAACCGCCCTCTCTCGAATTGCGTCCTTGTGATCGGTTCCGACCAACGCATGTTGATCATGTTTTCCGGCCACTCTGCTGGCTGTTGGAGCCGGACCGTTTCGAACAGGTTCAGATGCACTTCCGCGCAGACCATCTTCAACAGATCCGCACTCATATTGGCCGTTTGCGCCAGGCGGTCCCAGTCCATTGCCGCAAGGGCAAGGGATTCCAGGCGTACCCGCTTCTTGCGAAGGACAGTCTGGCGGCCCGTCTTGTGCAAGGCTTGCAGCAAGCGAAGTCGGGCGGCCTCATCCTCGTCGAGGTCGCCGCCCTGTCCGTCGCTGACTTCCAACAGGCGGGAACAATTGTCGCGGTCGAGCAAACACCGCAAGGCGGCAGCACTTTGGGAAACGCCGCGATCGGTCAATTTCTGCGCAATGATTAGCTTGCGGGTTTGCGCATTCAGCCGCGCAAAGTCGGGATTCCGGCGCTCCACCTGCTCGCGGAGTGCCCGATCCAGGCTCGGGTCCAACGGCACCTCCTGCAGCATCCGCGCCGCCTCGGGAACCAGTTTGGCGAGCGTGACTTCGTTGAACAATTCCTGGAAACGGAACGCCAGCCGCGCAGGCGCTTGGCGGGAGTCGGCGAAGGCCAGCACCTTGCGGCCCCCGCCCGGATGACGGCGCACCGCGGGATCTGGGCTGAGGTCCGCGGCCCTCGAAAGTTCATCCAGCAACACGAGGCGGAACTGGTCGCCCCGGCCCGCGAAAGGCGTGATAATGCCGAACCGCGTGCCGGCAATGTTTTGCTGACGGTCCCCGCAGAAAGGACACTGTGAAAGAAACTCAGTTCCGTTAGCGCCGGGGGCCACCTGCCAATGGGCCTGCATCCAACCGCGCTCGTTGGGCGGAGCCGCGCCGATCATCGCGCAACCGGTAAGACGGTTCAACCATACGTCGGCGTCTTGCTCCTTGGGGAAGCTGTCCTCGGCCCCGTCGAATTCCTCGCCCTCACGCCAGGCGATGGCGTGCAGATATTTGTGCGTCTCGCTTCGCATGCGGCTCAAGAGGACTGGGTTCGTCGTTAGTTGTTGCACGTCGGAATATCCCAAGGCGAAGGGTTGGCCGCAGTTTCGACAGACGCCAAGCGTAAACACGGCCCGTTCTTCGCCACCTTCTTCGAGCGAGAGGCGGTCGTCTGCATGAAGGTGGAACTCCGGCGGCTCATCAGGACCCGGCTCGGAAAAGCTGATGCCGATTTCCCGCAGCCCGCGCAACAATTGATGATATCGGATATCCAGGAGCGGGCGTCGTTTATTTTCCGGTACGGCCAGGGATGCCAGGCCGATGAGGTCGACCAGGGCCTCCTCCCGGCCCTCGACCTCTCCGAACACTGCCGTCGCGGCGGCAGCGACCTTGCCGCTCTCGGCCTGCTCCCACTGCTGCATCGCCGCCTCCAAGTGCTGGACCAGGTCACCCAAGCGCTTGTCGGCGCCGAAGAACCATGCCAACAGGGATTCGACGCCTCGGGTCTCGGGCTGGCTGGCAATGCCCGCGATGTTCGACAGTGCGCTCCGCCAGGCGGCAACGAGTGCGGGGCGGAGTTGATTGGCCAGTGATTCTTCCAGCGCACAGCGACGAGCCAGAAACGCACCGATCGCGTGCCGAGCACCTACGGAAAAGGCCACGGCGACGTTCAGCGGATCTGGAATGCTCCGCGGCAAATCGTCCGCGGCCTCGACGGCAAGTTCCCCGGCGGTCTTCAAGAGCCAGAGCAAGCCGTCTGCGGTCAAGGTCGTAAAGGCTTCCGGCTTGTCCTCCAAAATATCTATCCATGCGTTGCGCAGGTGCAGGCGGTTGCCATATCGGTTCTGGAGCGGCGGACGGTTCTGCGGATGGTTCGGCGGCCTGTACGTGTCGCCCGGCTTGCTGCTGGGACGGGGATCCGTAAAGTCGTGCAGCCACTCGCGCCAAGCATCGTCACCGGTGAGTGGACCAATGCCGGCCTCGACGAATTCAATCATCGCCTTCAGGGCAGGCAGCGATGCCGCGTCGAGGAAACCGCTTTGCAGGCAGGTACAGTCGGCGTCGGGCAGATCGAGCAATTTGGCCTCCAATGTGGCGTTGACTTGCCCCAGCACGTAAACCGCGTCGCCTGCGGCCAGCGGGTGGTCGGCCCTGGCCGCCAAGTCCGCGGCATCCTTCAGCCCCTTCAGCCAACGCTCGGTGCCCAGCACGGCTTGGGTCAGGCGAACGAGGCCGCTCTCGTCGGGCAGCACACCGGGAAACTCTGCCACGGCCGCGCAAGCGGAGCAAGAATAGCTTCATCGAGTTTGCAGTTCGCTAGGCCTCGATAAATCTCCGGGGCATAACTGGAGGCGGGTTGATGCGACTCCGGCAGCGGCGAGTAGGGTTGCACGTGGCCGAAGTGGACCGCAAATGTCTTCGGCTCGGCCGGAAATAACTTCGAGGCGAACTCGTCGCGAATGATCCCCGCCTTTTCCTCCTCCGAGAGCGCCGGATCGCTGATCAGGGTGGCCGAAGTGGCCATGTAGCGCATATCCTCCGGGTTTCCCAGGCGGCGTTTCAGGCGGCGCACGAGCCAAGCGATCTCCGTTCCCAGGGCGCCGTCGTAGCAATGGGCCTCGTCCAAGATTATGAACTTCCACGCGCTCTGGAAGAGGTTGGTCGTCTCCGGCCGGAGCAGCAACAGCTCGAGCATCGAATAGTTTGTGACCAGGATCTGCGCCGGCGCCTTGCTCCATTGGCTGCGGCGGGTGACCTCGTTCGGCAGGGGGGCCTCGTCGTCGAATCCCGCCCCGCTCCACTCGACATCCGCGCTGGCTCGTTCCAGGTCATCGCAGATCTGATCGACATTCTCGCTCAGTTCGTCCTCGACTCCCTCCTCACTGCCAATCGGTTCAAGTTCCCCTGTGTACTTGCCGAACGTGATCTGCGGCGCGTGGCGAAGTATCGAGCGGAGCCGCCGCACCTGATCGTTGACCAGCGCATTCATCGGATAGAGGATCATGGCCTGCACCCCCGCGCCTGGGTTTACGCCGCTCGACTGCCGCCGAACCAAGAAATCGACCAGCGGGATGAGGAAACATTCGGTTTTCCCCGAACCCGTGCCAGAACAGACGACCAGGTTCTGCTGGTCCTTGCAGACGGCGCGAATCGCCGCGTCTTGGTGACTGTGGAGAATGAAATCGGCCGGATTGCCTTTCTCGCCAAGAAATACCTTGGCAAAGATGTTGGCTGTTTCTTGACAGATCACCTCGTCTTGAACCAGTTGCTGCAGCGACGCTCCCGGCCGATAGGGAGGCATCAACTCCAGGTAGGGGTCTTGTGCCATGAGCTGGCACGTGGCAAAGAGGAGATCCAGCTTCTCAATAAATGCCGGGTCTGCGCGTTCCACCGGCAGAGTGCGACGGATGTAATTCTGCAGATTCTTTTCGATTTCTTTTGCGGCGGTCACAGGATTCACAGTCCGATCTCCTCTCGGGGTTTGGCGTTACTCAGCAGCGGAACCAGGTAATGAACCATTCAGTCGTTATCATGTCTTTCGTGAGCATGGCACGGCGAGCCGGCATTTCCCAGATCTGCGATAATATATGGCAGACGGCCTGGTAGCAACGATTGTCGCCGAGTGGCCAGCCGTTGGGGAACTCGTCCTCCTTGCCCAGCCACGCATGGAGCCGGCTTAAAACGGCGGCCTGGTAGATGACCTGTCGGTTGCCTTGCTCGCTATCTTCCAGGGCCCAACCACCCAGTTTGTCGCTGACGAGGGAGAACATGTGCGCCAATCGCCGTTCCTCGCGCCGTCCAATCAAGTCCTGGCCGAGGTCCACTGCCAAGTCGAAAACCTCGGTCAGATCGCGAGGATCGATCTTTCCCTTGTCGCCATAGATCCGGTCCACGATATATTCAGCGAATGCGTCGTCTTTGCCGACGGTGACGACGGCGGGATGCCAATCGCCATCAACCATGATTTCTAGCGGCACATCCTCTTTGCCGAGTGCCGGGAGAGACTGGACTCGGTTTTGCCAATGGACTTGGATGCCGCCATGATATAATCCGTTACAAGCGACTCCCTCGTTTCCTCGGAGTTGCAGATTCCTATTCGGTGGCACCTGCACGCCTGGCACGCGTACCCGCAGCCGTCCCCCGTCTCCCATGGCGGGAAGAAAACCGAGGAACTCCTTCATGCCGTCGTTACGCTGTTCGATCGGCGTTGGTTTTTTCAAGTCGCGCGGGAAACCCGCAGAAATGAACTGTGCGGCATAAACAACCGGGCATGCGGCAAGGAGAGTTTCCTTTTGAGGCTTCGTGAAATCTTTGTAATTCACGTTACGCGCGAGATTGCACATTCTCACGATCGACTGGTACGCCTTGGAGAACCATTGCGGCTCCGAGCACCAGTTGAAGCCCGCTTTCAACATCAAGCCGAGAGTGTCTTCCAAGGGACTGTATGCGGCGCTTCCTGAACGTCAAGCTGACAATTTGTGCGAAAGAACTCATCCCAAAACACGGCCTGTTGTGGTACAGGGCTGAAGTCGAGAACTGCTCGCTGGTTAATGGCTTGCCGAAACACCGCCGTTGCCGAGAGAGAGCTTTTGTACGCGGCACAAAAATCCAGTATCTGGCGAGCGTTGCCGCCTTGGCCTTCAGCAAGGCCCAGGCGCTGGTGCAGCGTCGTGGCCGGTGGATGCAGTGTCATCTCGTCTTCAACGGGACAATTCTGGAGCAAGAAATGCGTCAGCGAGATCTCAACATGCTGCCCGCGGACCAGTAGCAGCCACATACCCTCGGCCCCTTGGCGCTGGTGCAAGTTATCAAGCAGCTTTGATCTCCCCGGCGGAAAATCGGCGCAGGAAATCACCTGAAGTTGGTCGTGTTCCAGCCCCGACTCGTAAAAACAGGCGACGGAGTATTGTGCCGGGGTCGTGCCATGCGGGAAGAAGACACCCGGCACGTCTCCACGCGAGACCAGGGCCGCGCGGTTGGGGACTCGCATGATATCCGCGAGACGAGCCTGCGGGCCGTGATCCGGGCGAAGCGCGAGTTGGTCAACCTCAGCATCGTAAACCCCGGAAAAATCCAAACGGGGCAGTAATTCACGGACAAAGAATGAATGGAATCTCGGCCCGGGGAGGCTTCTGACTTGCTCTCCGTTGAAAAGAATGCTCGCAGTTTGGTCCTTCGGCACCCAGATGCAAAGCTGGTAAGGCCCAAGCTCGCTATGATTGTAGAAGTCCTTGCGGGTGTTCACGTCTTCCGGCGTGCCGACGATCCCACGCTCCCACCACCAGACAATCTCCCTGCGGGTTCTGGTCAGACGCAAGCCGGGTTGGTTGGGGCCCGAAAGAGTTCCCACGTCCAGACCATCACGGGCGAATCTGGCAACGTCCGCGGGGTCGATGCGGGGCTTCCACCGCCAGCCGGGCGTCTGATTGTCGAGCGCCAGCGGCGGGATAAATACCAGATTCGCACGCGCCTTTCCGCAAACAAGCCGCAAAGGCTTCCCTAGCTCGGCCGGCCTTACCGTAGCGGTAACGCCTCCTCCATCGACGCTCCCATCCATACATTGCCAGTGCGGCGTTGCTTCTTGCGTCGGATGGTTTCTCAACGTAACCTTCGCTTCGCTGCCGAGCACGAGCAGCCAATCGGGCTGTTCCGGACAGTTCAGATCCTCCTCACGCACATCCAAGTAAGGCTTTGGGCCAATTTGCAACAGGGGTTGGTCGTTCCAAGTCAGGGGTTGCGGTTCGTGCAGCGCGGTGAACTCAACGGTTTGTGCAAGCAGATATTGCTCGGGATTGTTGTACGGCACTTTAATGCGTCCTAGCAAAGTCGGCGGAATTTCGCGCGAACCGAGTCGCAGCGGTTGCCCCTGCTCGACGCCGCCCGGCCACAGAATTACGATTCCCGTGGCGAAAACATGTTGTCCTTCCTCGATGGCCGGCATCCAGCCGGTCCTTCTGCCGACCGGATATCGAAAAAAGATCGGGCGATCGAGTGCGAGGCCGCGAACCAACTCGTGGAACCTGCTGATCCTGACATCAATGCTCCGACTCAAGTCAAAACCGCACCGCTGAAATTCCTCGACCCTGAATTCGGTCCTCGTGCCCCGTTGCAACACTCGCTCGATTTGATTCTTCTCCTGGGACAAGATGAGCTTCACGCCGTTGATCGCGTTTGGGGTAAAGATATGGTCCACGACAAGCCGGAGTTCCCGCACGTTGCCGTTGACATACAATTTCCAGCCCGCGGTCGCGCTCGGCTCGGTGTTCTTTTGCTCCCAGAGCGGCGCGATCCGACTGAGCCACCCCTGGCCGCGGCCCGTCCGTAATACGACCAGCGACTCAAGGAACGCTGGTTCTTCATCCGCGATGAGGCGCTGATAGTACTCCGGCACCCAGTTGTTTGCCGCAAAATCCGTCGCAGCCTTTAACGCGTCACTCAATGTTGGGTTGTCACCGCGTATTTCATGGACCATGGGAACGAGTGTCTTCCAGACTTCGGAGGCCAGGCCCGCCGTGGGGTGGCCTAAGACCCAACATTCGCCCAAGAACCGCGATCGCGGCCTCGAGCCCCCCATGAACCGCATGAACGCAAGATCCTTGAAAAGGCAGTCGAACAGTGTTGTCAACGCAGCACCTTCAAGATGCGATTGGAGCTTGCGTGGGAACCTGGATCGAAAGGTCTCCCGGTATTTCAATCCATCCCCCTCCTCGAAAAAAGCGCGAATGGCAAAAAGCGCCACGAAGTACGAGAGTTGATCAAGACGACGCAAGAAGCCGACACCGTCGTTGCCAAATTCCTCCTTCATCGTATCCGGGAAGCTCTTGTAGAGGTCGTCCGGCAGATACTCAGTATCCAGTGCGTAGCGAAGAAGGGGGGATCGCGGCCCGCCCCTAAAATCCTTGCAGATTTTCTGGTTGCAACGCGCGTATGGCATGACCTTGCTCCAGCTATCGAGTCCAGAGACGGCCTTTTCAGCGGACCGTCACGAAACGTATGAGCACGCAGGCGAAAACCGGTCGTCCAACACCCATCAATTTACTTTCGTCCTCATTGCTCGCCTAGCTCCCCCCGTGTGATGGAGCGCTAAATTCTTGCTTCCTTCGGAGTGGGCGTAACCAGTGGATCCGGAGTAGGTCGAGGCGCCGGAATCGAACGTCGTTTCGATGTCGCCCACACCGGCCGGAGGGTCAAATTGAGGTTCACTTGCCACCCATGCCGGTTCGTCCATGCGCGCCGCAGGGCAGACTGCGTCTCGCTGAATCGGCCAGCAGCAGCACATTTTCTTGTGCAAGGACGTTAACAAAGGCCATTTCCGCGCACACGTTAACGCGACGTGCCGACCGCCCCTTGTGAGTTGTCGTCGCTTTCACTGGCACGTCGCCTAAACTTCTTGAGGGCGATTTCTCGGAACGACGGCAACCCAGCTTGCGCACGTCGGTCACATAAACCGGGGCCGCCGGCGCGGCGTGTCACACCGACGCGCGCAATGAGTCACTCCGCTGAGAAGACAAGCCGCCTTGGCGTGGGAGCGCGTCCCCTGCGAGTAAGTCCGATTCGCGTCCCATTTTCACGACTTTCCGGGACGTTGACTACTCTCCGTTTCGCCTGCTCCCTAGCGGCGGTTCTCTTCCTGGTCCTCTTCCTTGAGGCCCCAGAACTCCTGGTACTTGTCCCTCACGAAGGGATCCAACTGGTTGGCAAAATCGGCCGGGAGATCCCGTACCTTGATGAGCTCCAAGAACGTCCGCCAGATCCTTCAGTCTCTGCGGATTCGTCATTCCGGAAGCAAGCTTCAGTTCCACGAGTTTCGGGAGATTGACATAACTGATGCCCAGGTCTTTCAGACGTTGCGCAATGTCGTGCAAGGCCCTGAAGACTGCACTATTCTCCTCGAAATGCCGGCTCCCTTCGCTCAAGGCCCACCTCGGATCGCGATTCAGAAGTTCTTCGTAGACGGGCACTGCGGCACCTTTGCCCTTCACTACTCTCCAAACTCGACTTCCTTGAGCTTCTGTTCGGTTCTTTTCCAGATGGCCTCGAAGTATCGCCATTCCGCGGGCGTCTCACTCCTCGACAACCACCGTTTGGTTGAGCTTGGGCGCGGTGGCCGGATAGTGCAGGATGTTGCCCTTGCCGTCGTCCACGCGGATGTAGTATTCCAGGTCGGCCTTGGCGGCTTCCGGCGGCAAAGAGACCTGGTACACACTGCGAACTTCATGGGCCAGCGGCGCCTTGGCAAACTCGCCGCTTCCTAACGGCCGCCAGTAAAGCGCCGCCTCGCCGACCCCGACCATGGGTACATGGTGCCCGACATGGTGCCCGTCGATCCCCGGCAGGAGCACGGTCAGCTTCAGTGATTCGCCGGCCAGGATGCCGGTCCGCACCGTGGGCACGATGATCCGCGGCGGACCAGAATACTGCCGGGAAGGCTGGGCGTCTGCCGGCAACGGCTCGCCCAGCAGCGCAGCCAACTCCCGGCCGGGCTCGGTCAGCACGACTGGCGCCGTTTGCTGCTGCCAGTTGCCGACGTTGCCCAACTCGCCCGCGTTGCTCACCGTGGCCAACAGATACGCCTGCATCTCGCCGAATGCCGCCACAACGGTTTTGCGGAGCGGCAGGGCGACTTCGCGGGCGAGCTTCTTGCGCAATTCCGGATTCTTTTCCGCGCGAACTTTCGCCATCGCCGCGGCGAAGCGGGCCCAGAACGCAGCGGACCTCGCCGATGGACCGAAGGTAGCGGAAGTTATTCAGCCAGTAGTCGAAACGCTCCAGGTTGCCCGCCCCCACGATTCGCGGTCGCAGGGCGGCCAACTCCTCGACAAAGGCGTATTGTCCTTTAACCGCCTGCCAGGGGGCATCATCAGGCCGGAGGCTGCCGGGACCGGTGACCCAATCGGCCGGCCGCGGCAAATGGCCGTCCAATCGCACGAAGATCGCTGCGATCGCATCGGCGGCCTGCGGCCCGAACTCGGCCCGTGCCCAGTCGGCATAGAAATCGCCGGTCGGCAAGTAGCGCGGCTTGCCGCTGTTGGCCGCCAAGCCATCGGCTTTCCTTGCCAAAGTCGGGATTCCAGCCGCGTTGGTCCCAGGCGGCCTGGGCCAAGGCCGAGACATTGGGGCCGAGAATGCGGGTCCGCCAGTGGATGCCCATCAGGCCCGTGCAGCCGTAGGCCAGCGAATCGGCGGCGTCGCGGCGCATGCGGCCGGCCCAAAGTTGCGGCATGGTCAGGCCCGGATCGTCTTCCATCCAGGGGATCGACCATTTCGGCCGTCCTGCGACGCGGCGAAAACCGGTTTCCACCGGCGAATTGCCCACCGTGCGGCTGATGCAACTCATGGGCATGTTCTTGGGCAGCGTGTCGTCGAACAGAGCGGGCGTCTGCGGCGGTCCCAAGACCCAGCCGCAGGTAGCCAGCGTAAAGGGCGGTTTCACCTTTTCCATGGCTGCCAGGGCCGCGCGGAAATCGGCCTGCGTGGCCCGGATCTCCGCCGCGCTGCAACCGCTCCAGGTCCAGCCCTCGGGCGTCCAGAGCCAGTAATAATCGGCCGGATGCGTTTTGGCAATCCGCTGGAAAATGCCTTCGTAAAGCCCCTGCACGACGGCCGGATCGGAGGCACTCTTGCCCGCGGCTTTCAAGCGTTGTTTCACCTGGTCGGGAATTACCAAGGGCGTTTCCGTGCCCACGCAGGTCTTCACGCCCAGTCGGCGGGCGAAGGAAAACGCATCGTGGAGCACGTCGCCCATGCGATCGAAGAGGCGATTGCACTGCTCGGGCGACATGTGGTTCCAGGGATAGGTGTCGTTCATGTAGTCGGCGCCGTAGTCATCGCGATCGAAAAATTCGGCGGCGCCGAAGATATAGTCGCCGGTTTTCGCCGGCCGATAGCCCCAGGCCCCGGTCACGTTTCCGGCGGTGAAATGTCGCGAAGGGTAGCTCGCCTTGACCCGGCCATCCGGATCGATATCTTTGGCGCAGCCGATCCAAACCAGCGGTTCCGGTCCCACTCCGCCCTGCGGATAGGTGTGCAGCCCGAAGAAGTTCATGCGCAGCTTGGGAAGCTGGCCGAGAATCGCCTTGTAATCGTCGCGGTTCCACCAGTCGGGTCCCTCGGGGAAATCGTGGAAGGGCTGGATGCCGCGAAGTGCGAAGAGCGGCTTGCCGACTTCATCCAAGCGGGGCAGTTGCAACGGTATCTGCTCGTCGGGCAGTACGTCGCCGTGCATGTAGAAGCGGACGCCGAAATGTTCGGCCAGGCGATAGGCGCCGAACAGTGTGCCGATCGAATCGCCGCCGGCAACCAACAAGACTTGGCTGCCATCGGGGCGATCGATCGTCTTCAGCAAATATTGCTCGGCAGCCAGCTTCTTCGCCTCGGCCAACAGTTCGCGCACGAGTGCCTGGCCTTGGTTGCCCACCACGATCAAGGCCTGCGGCTTGGCCGCGCAGCGGCGCGTCGGAAATCGGGAGGAGCCGGCCGGTGCGAAGGTAGATGTAGCGGCGAACTTCCTTGGCGGCAAGTTTCTCGGCGAAGGAAGGGGCCTTGGGGCCGACGATCGCAACCGGCTCCGCCGCCGCCCACGCAGCGCGGGCCATTCCGCTTGCCATAAGGACTGAAAAGACCGAGATCCAACCGCTGTGTTTCCACATGACTATTCTCCCAAGTTCGGCAAAGTGAGACATCCACGTTTACGTTGGTGACAGTATAATATAATCCCAGCGCACCGGCGTGTCTGCAATCCGGGCAGGCGCTTCACTTGTGCGGTTTTCGGTCCAGCAGCGGCAGGATCGCGTCGCCGATGAGTTTCGCCGCCTCGCGGTGACCCTCTTCCGTGAAGTGGGACTCGTCGGCGAACAGCGCCGAGTTGTCGCGGAAACCGCGGTACACATCCACGACCGGGACCTCCTCCTCGCCGCCAACGGCGAGCGTCGCGGCCACGTAGTCCGGTGCGTAGGTCTTCCAACACCAAGGGCCGGGCGACTCGCCGATGAAGGGCCGGGTGAGCAGGATCAGCCCGCTCCTTGCTCGCGGCACAAACGGATGATGGTCTTGAGATTGTCGCGGTACTTGTCGACGCCCACGCGGAAGACGAAATTTTCCTGGCGGGTCCGGCTGCGCCGCCGACCCGATCGCCGGCGGCCTTGAGGAGTTGGACCGTGCGGAGGTTCCCCAAACACACGCGGAAGAGCGCCGTGTTGAACTGCTCGTCGGGAATTGCCACCCGGACCGCATCGTTGCTGCCGTAACTCACCAGCACGACGTCCGGATGATAGGCAAGGACCCGTTTTGCCACCGCGACACCCTGGAACGACGAATAGCCCCACACTCCGGCATTGATCACCGTAACTTGCTTGCCGGTCGCAGCCGAGAGCAGCGACTGCAAATACTCCGGCCAATTGGCGCCGTGATACTTGACCGGAAGGTTGGGGACCCAGCCGATGGTGTTGGAGTCGCCGATGGCGAAGACCCGGAACTCGTCGAGCCGCTTCTCCGGCGGCAACTCCGGGCCGCGAAATCCCTGCGAATTGAACACGGAAGAGTTGGGCTTCGGACGCCAGATGGAATCGGGGTCGGAGACGAAATACGGGTCCTCGAAAGTGTGTTTGAACCGCCAGTCCCGGGTCGCTCCGTCAACCTGAATGGCAAAGGGCACATAGTAGTAGCCCACAGGCGCAAGATCCCCTCGCAGGCGGCCAGTGCGAGCAAGAGGGCCGCCGCGCTGAGCCCCACGCGTTTCAGGTAGTACCGTAACCGTTGCATGTCTTACCGGTTTCGCTCGATCTCTTGAATCGATAAACGCGCCATGGCCTTCTCCCTTGATCTTGGCCGTCACGAATCCACCCGCATGAAGTTCAAAGCCTTCCTCCAACGCGTCGGAATCATTGTGGTCGATCGAAAGCCAATTGACAAGCCAAGTTCTACCGATCAAGATCACATTTGCCGGCTTGCCGTCGCGCGCTCCGGCAGGCAGGACAAGCGTCGGAACTCCGTACATGATCGCGGAGAGACATTCCCGAAAGCCCCCAGGACTATCCCCCATGACAAGACTTTCTTTCGTCGTAGTGATAGCGGTGCTGCTGATTACCGCCCCAGCCGGGCCGTGCCTTGCCGCCATTCCCGGTGACACCATCCAGCGCGATCCCCTGGTCCTTGCCCGGCTGGAGAAGTTCCAGGACTGGAAATTCGGGCTGATGATGCACTGGGGAATCTACAGCCAGTGGGGCTGCATCGAGTCGTGGCCCCTGGTGGAAGTGGATCGCTGGGCCCGGCCGGACGACCTGAAGCCGTGGGTCGAGCGGAACAAGGATTTCGCGCGGTTCTCGGCCGATTACCGCCGGCTGAACACCACCTTCAACCCCCGCCGGTTCGATCCGCGGCAGTGGGCCGCGGCGGCCAAGGACGCCGGCATGAAGTACGTCGTCTTCACCACCAAACACCACGACGGCTTCTGCATGTTCGATACCAAGCAGACCGACTACCGCACGACGCACGCCTCGTGCCCGTTCCACGCCGATCCGCGGGCCGACGCGGTCAAGGCCGTCTTCGAGGCCTTCCGCAAGGAAGGATTTGGCATCGGGGCCTACTACTCGAAGTCCGATTGGCATCATCCCGGCTACTGGTCGCCCGACTGGCCGCACCCGAACCGCAACGTCAACTACGACATCAAGAAGTACCCGAAGAAGTGGCAGACGTTCGTCGATTTCACGCACGCCATCGTCGAAGAGCTGATGACCGGCTACGGGCCGATCGATATACTCTGGCTGGACGGCGGACAGGTCCGCCCGCCCGAACAGGACATCGAAATGCCGCGTCTGGCCGCCATGGCCCGGCGGCACCAGCCGGGCCTGATCGTCGTCGATCGCACGGTCGGCGGCGCTTATGAGGACTATCGCACGCCGGAGCAGGAAGTGCCCGGCAAGGCCCTGCCCTATGTTTGGGAAAGTTGCCTCACGATGGGCGACCAGTGGTCGTACAAGCCCGGCGACAAATACAAGTCCACCCGCACGCTGATCCACTTGCTGGTGGACATCGTCTCGAAAGGGGGCAACTTCCTCTTGAACGTCGGGCCCGACGCCGACGGCCAATTCCCGCCGACTGCCCGGCAGCGGCTGGGCGAGATCGGCCGCTGGATGCGCGTCAACTCCGAGGCGATCTACGGCACGCGGTCGATCGCGCCCTACAAGGAAGGCCGCGTCTGCTGGACGCACAAGGGCCACACCGTCTATCTCATCGTGTTGGCCGAGAAGGATGAGACGGCCCCGCCGGCCCGCGTGAAGGCGCCCGCGCTCAAGCGGGCCAAGCACGTCCGCATGCTCGGCACTGCCGAGGCCGTCACCTGGTCGACGACGGATGCCGGGGGTCTCACCGTGGAAATTCCCGAGAGCATTCGCCGCGCGCCCCCCTGCGACCACGCCTGGACGCTCGCGGTCGAGACGGAATGATGGGTAGGGTGGGACAAGACCGCGGAGCGGGCGCCGGCCCACCAAGGTGAGATTGACGAAATTGGTGGGCCGACGATCGCCAACCCGCAAGCGAGTGCCGCGTCGCTGGTCACCCTACCTAACCGTCAAAAAATCGCCATCGCCTACAAAATCGCGCGCTGCGCGGCGAGGTAAAAGGGGAAAAGGTTAAACCGCAAACCGGAAAAAGACCAGATGCCATGGCCTTATTGAGTCCTGGCAACACCCCTAATCGTATCGCGGACGCCGGTCGCCGGGAAGAGTCCGTGGAAAAGCCGCCTACTGAGCGGCTGCAACCCGACGAGCGACTCGTTTCCGACGACGGCGGGCCTGAGCCTCGCGGGATTCTTCTTCCCGTTGCTCCAGCCGATGCTCGGGATGGTCGGCCAGCCAGCGATCCGGCGAAATCGGGGGACAGGATTCAGGATTCCCCGCTCCCGGCCGCTCACAAGAGGCAAGAATCAGCGACCATCACTATTGCGTCTTATATTGTGCGAAAGTCATTGGCCCAGAATCTCTTGCAGGAGTTCTTCCTTGTGCTCATCCGCCCGTTTCAGCGGGACTTGCAACATCGTGGCGTTAGCATCTTGAGACAACAACTCTGCGGCCATGCGCCCCACGTGTAGTAGATTGCGTTATTCTTGACGTCTACAACCAGGAGCAAGACCGGAACATTGACGCTCGCGAGCCTGCGGATGACGTCAGCTCGGAAGGCATACTTTTCCTTGATTGGTCTTTCGGTAGCCTTCACCTCAACGACAATCAAACGCAGTACCCCGTCCGGCAATGCGAAGGTGACCGTATAATCAAAAGGGTCATCCTTTGTGCCGTGGCTTACACTCATCGGGTTCAGATCCGTCAGAAAGAGCTGCGCAAGCAACTCACCGCGGTCTGCGACATACCAGGTTTTTCGGCTTTTTTCGATCATACAAAATGCGAATTTTGGGGTTTATAGGTGTGCGTACTCCAAAAAGTCCTGACTTCGTCGTACAGAATTTGCAGGTTGGCGGGGGTCAATTCGTGTTGCATCGGTATTTTATACGCTCCTTGCGGAGCGGGGACGTTTACCGAGAGGATAAACGTGCGTTTCGACGGTTCGTGGACCCCTGCCAAGTAAGTTGGGCCCGGCACGCGAAAAAGGAACTCACGTTTTTTCGGAGGCAAGGAAACTTCCAGGTCGGTTGCGCCGACTGGAATCGCGGTGGCCGTGCTCTTGACTTGAACGAAGAAAAATGGCGTGCGGCCCTTTACCCCCAGCAACTCGATGTAGAAGTCGATCGCTGGCCATTTCTCACCGAGAAAGCCCGGGCGAAAAAGTGGTCGGGGGAACGCCAAGTATTCGGAGATCGCCAATTCAAACAGCTTCTCGCCACGATAACCCACCAGATCTCTCAAGCTAATGCTCATCTTTTCGGCTCAACTCCCGTCCCGCGCGAGTAACGGTTTACTGATACGAAATCCCGCTTCCGATCAGACGACCGATTATACCAGAGGGGAGAGTGGTGATTCAATGACGGCCTTCACTCCTCCCAGAGCGACTCCGGCCGCAGGGCGATTTCGGGAAACGCCAGCGGCCGAATTTCCTGGTTGCCGAAAACGGATTGGACGCTTCGATACCGCGCTGCGGTCGGATCTCGATGCACGACAATCCGCGAAGCTGCCACATCGATAATCCAGTAATCGCCAATGCCCGCCTCGGCATACAGTTTGGCCTTCTCGCCGAGGTCGTAGTCAAGACTGGTTTCGGCGACTTCGATCAGCAGATAAACGTCACTGGCCTCCGGCTTTCGATGCGAGTACCTGCGGCGGACAACCCAGGCAAGGTCGGGCTCCGGGAGCGCCAGAATGCCCGACAGCCGAATCGAGTTCTGGACCCTCACGCGAACCGGCTTGCCGCGGACGACCTCGTGGCTCCACTCCTCCAGACGGTCCACTATATCCTCGTGGCGGTCTCCCTTGGGACTCATTTCCCGGATCTCCCCGCGAATGTACTCCAGTCGGCGCTGGCCGAAGCTGCCCGCCTGGGCCATGCGTTCATACTCTTCCAGCGAAACTTGGGCGATGGTGCTCATCGAACCCTCCTCCATCATAACCAAACGGGCATTCCTTACCCTCTCGTCAAATCCACAAGCAATTTACTGTTCTATTATAGCCTGCTCTTGTATCGGCGGGAATACGCCAACTCATGCCAATCCAAGACCTGCCGGAAGTTATTCTTCGGCGGGTTCTTTGTCCTCGACAAACTTGCGGTCGCGCTTGCGAACGGCCTCTTGCAGAAGGTACTCGACCTGGCCGTTCACGCTCCGCAGTTCTTGCTTCGCCCAGCTCTCCAGGGCTTCGTAGAGGGCGGGACTGATACGGAGCAGAAATGATTTTCGCGTGCTCATGCAACGTTATGTATACAGGGTTCCGGCGTTGATGACCGGCTGCGCATCGCGCTCGCCGCAGAGCACGACCAGCAGATTGCTGACCATCGTCGCCTTGCGCTCCTCGTCGAGTTCGACGATCTTGTTTTCCGTCAAATCCTTCAAGGCCATTTGCACCATGCTGACCGCGCCGTGCACGATCATCTGCCGCGCGGCAATGATAGCCTCGGCCTGCTGGCGGCGGAGCATCACGCCGGCAATTTCCGGCGAGTAGGCCAGGTGCGTCAAGCGTGCTTCGTCGATCTGCACGCCCGCCTTGGCCACCCGCTCTTGCAATTCCCTCTGCAAGGCCGCGCTGATCTCCTCCACGCCGCTGCGGAGCGTGATCTCGTTGGCCTCGCCGTGGTCGTAGGCGTAGCTGTTTGCCAGGTGCCGCACGGCCGACTCGCTTTGAATGCGGACATATTCTTCATACTTATCAACGTCGAAGCTGGCCTGGAAAGTATCCTGCACGCGCCACACCACCACGGCGGCGATTTCAATGGGGTTCCCGCGCTTGTCGTTGACTTTCAGCTTGTCGCCGTTGAGGTTCCGCGCGCGCAGCGAAATCCGCTTCTTGGTATTCAGCGGATTCGTCCAATGCCAACCCGATTCACGCACCGTTCCGCGGTAGGCGCCGAAGAGGATCAGCACGCGCCCTTCGTTCGGCTGCAAGGTGAAGAACCCACCGCATAGGAAGCCGCCCAGGCCCAGCACGAGTACGGCACTCAGGAGCAGATACAAATTCGGCGTCTGATGGGTCCTGTCCGCCTCGATGGCCGAATAGACGAACTCTCTCAGAAGGGCGGCCGCAATCAGGAAGACGACAATGGTGACCGCCAGCATTGCCCAACCGTTCAAAACATGCACTTGTCTTTCATGGCTCATGGCCCGGACCTCCAGCAAAATTCAAGGGGAAGGATCGTCAAACGTCAATATCAATATGACATCATAGTAATATCACGCGGTCAAGCGGCTGGAAACGTTTTGTCATAAGTACATGTGGAATAATGACTTGCGACGATATATCTGGCGAGGGGACGGCTCAGCTATTGGCAACGTTTCGATCCAGGCCCGGTAGGTCGTTGCTGACCTGCTAAAAGGTCAAACTGCGTTGTCTTGGTTTTGTATCCCGTTCTCGTTCGGGGGAGAAACGACTGATGGGCGTTTACGCCCATTTTTCGGCTTTAGCCGGTATTAGGCCCGGCATTCATGCCGGGTGATCGTGCGGGTGCAGCATCTCTTGCCTCCCAAGAACTGTCTGTCAGCCGCGTTTACGCGGCTCCTGCCGGGACGACTGGAGGAGCCCGGTAAACCGGGCTGACAGCCGCTGGAGCAAAATAAACTGTTTCGGCAGCGCAAACCAACCCGGCATAAATGCCGGGCCTAGTACCGGCTAAAGCCGGGAACGGGCGTAAACGCCCGTCCGTCGCCACCTCGCACGGCAGAAAAACAGCGCAATGAATTCCATCCAAATCCTCGAAGTTTTTAGCAGGCCAGGCCGTTGCCGCCAGAGTTGCAAGCAAGCAAAATGGATTACTGAAATCATTCATCCATGCGCCTCGACGCCAAGGAATCATTCGCATGACCCCGTCAGACTCAGCCGTGGTTCGTTTCCGTTGGATTTGCTTCCTGTCGCTACTGGCATCCGTCATGTTGGCGCCGGATAAGACGATGGCAGCGCCCGACGCCGGAACCATTCCCTCGGACGCTGCTGCGCCGGTGCCCAAGCCGCAGACCGCGAACCTTGGTCAGTGGTACACGGTAACCTATCCCAACGTGCTCCTCATCGGCACGGATGCCGAGATCAAGGTGGCGTATCGGGGCATCGCCAAGAAGACGACGCTCTGCTGCGACATGCACTGTCTGAAGACCGACGGCAGTTCGGGCGGTTTCTACTCGAACGATTGGCGGCCCCATCCGCCGGTGCAAGGCCAAGGCCAGGTGACGTTCCACATTCCGATCCGCGCTGCCGCCAACGTTGCCAGCGGCATGCTCGTGGTCTTCACGGCCCCGGAAGGGCAATGGGCCAAGCATTCGCGACTCGTCTACTCCAAACCGATTCCGGTGGTCGACCCCGACCCGGGCTACAGCAAGTATCTGAAGGACGTGAATTACAACAAGAGCTGGATTGCCGTGGACTGGAGTCCCCTGGCGGGCCCGCTGGTGGAAGGCGACAAGATCGAGATTCCGGTCGAGTACTATCTCGACCCTGCGGAGCACTACCGCGCGACGACGCTCTCGATCGAGGCCCTGGGTCCCCGCGTGCCCAAGCCCGACGCGCCCAAGCCGGTAAGCTTCGAGAACACGCAGCACCTTTGGTACGGCGCCAATCGGTCAAGGTCGAGCCCGGCCGCGGGAGACACCTCTTTCCGCTGATTGTGCCCAAGGCGTCGTCCCAGAACGATCTCTTGCTGTTGGCCTTATTCTCCGACAGCCGCGGGAAACGTTGGCCTTGGGATGTCCGCGCCGGGGCGTGGTTTGCCCGCAAGGGCGGATTCTTCGAGTTGGAAACCGACAAGCCGGGCAACCTCTTTACCCGCGGCGAGCCGGTGCGAATTGTCGCGCACCTGAAAAATGCCCGGCCAGCAGGTGAGAAAAAGACGCTCAAGTACAAGGTCTACGACTACACCAAGGCGTTGGTCTCGCAAGGATCCGTGCCTTTTTCGGTGGAACAAGATGGGCAGAAGGTGCCAGTGGATCTGGATCTTGCCCGGCTGGGCACGTTCCTTTTCCAGGCCGAGGTGGAAGGTTGGGAGGCCCGCGAGACCACGTTCTGCCGCATTCCCGACCTGGCGGCAATCACCGGGGGCAAACCCACGCGGTTGGGCTTTACCGTCCACGCCGTGCCGCAGATCGGTTTCCGCACCTCACAATTGGTCGAGGTCGCCCGGCGATTGGGCCTGACCAACTGCCGGGTCTTCACCGAGTGGAAATCGATTGAGCCCGGGCCCAAGCATTACGCGATCCAGCAGTGGGACCGCTTCTTCGAGGCGGCCGAGCGGAGCGGCATCGAGACTACGATGACTATCTATGACCCGCCAGCCTGGGTCATGCCCAAGGGCCAGAGCGTCGGTTACCAGATGTTCGACTGCGACCTGGATGCCTTCCGGGAGATGGTGACCACCGTGTCGACCCGCTACAAGGGGAAGCTGGGGGGCTGGGAGTGGCTCAACGAGATCACGCCGGGCGGACCGCCGGACTGCGTCTCGGACTACGTGAAATTGTGCCGTACGGGCGTCGAGGCGGCCCGGGCGGTCGACCCGCGCCTGCGGTCGGTCCTGGCAGGGGGGCTGTGGCCGCGGGGGTTCCGCTTGGAAGTGCTCAACGCCGGCGCAGGCAAGTACGTCGATGCCCTGCCGATCCACTACGGCAACGGGGCCGGCGTCCAGGAGGCCCGCGAGGACCTCGATGCCTACGGTTATCCGCGGGTCGGCGTCTGGGAGAACGAATCGTTCGCCTTCGTCATCCAATGGGATTGCCCCGGCCTGGAGTGGATCTCGGAGACGGTCAAGTGCAACTGGGTCCTCTCGCAATGGGCCGATGAGCTGGCCGCCGGATGCGAGAAGCTGATTTATTTCGGGGGCGAGGGAGCTGCCACCGGCTACGGCGACTACCTGCGGGCCGATTTCACGCCGTTGCCGGTCGCCGCTACCCTGGCCGTGCTGGCCGCCAAGACGTTTGATGCCAAGCCGGTCGGCGTTTTTTCGTCTGCGGGCAAGCGGGCCCTGTTTCATCTTTTCGAGCGCGACGGCAAGCCGATCCTGATCGCTTCCAGCAGCGAGGGGGCGGGCGAAAACGTGCCGCTGGCCGTGGGCACGCAGTCCGTTCGCATCACCGACTACCAAGGCAACGAGACCACGCTGCCGGCTGTCGGCGGCGTCGCACGCCTGCCGCTTGCGCCGCTCGGCTGCTTCGTCGAAGGGGCCGACCTGGACGTGCTCAAAACCAACCTCGTGCCTGCCGTCGAGATCCCCTCGGCCGGCGGCAATAGCAATCTCGGCGGCGGCGCACCGCAGATCGCTTTGCTGCAAGGAAAACCAAGCGCCATCCGCATCCGCCTGCGGAATCCCTATTCCCGGCCGCTCGGCGTAAGGCTGCGGCTGGACCTGCCCGAAAGCTGGTCGAGCGAGCGGGAAGCCAGCTTCTCGCTGCCAGCGGGCGAGCAGAAAATCGTGACGATGCCGGTGAACGTGCCGCTATCCAGTCCCCTGGCCGCTTTCCCGCACCAACTCCAAGTGACGTTTGATTGGCAGAAGCTCCCGGCGGTGAGCAAGCCTTTTGTGGTCTCGGTGATCGCGCCGGAAAGCGTCGGCAACCTGCTCCGCAACGGCGACTTCGAGCACCTCGAGGCGGACGGGAAGACGCCCAAGCACTGGCGCAGAACGAATGCCCAGCTCGTATCCAGCGAGGGCCTGGGACTGGGTCTGGGCAAGCACGTGCTCCGTTTCAGCGGCGCCAGCAGTTGGGCGAACTACGGCCAGTCGGTCGCTCTGCGCGGTGGAATGACCTACTTGTATACCGCCTGGGTCTGGAACCAGGGCATGGAGGGCGGCTCGAACATCGACCAGACCATGACCGACGGCACTACCCGTTCCCTGTACAACATGGACGTCATCAACATCGGCAACAGCACGCCCTCCTGGCAAGTCTTTACCTGCCGCTACAAGGCGCCCGAGAACCTGGCGACGGCCGGTTTCGTTGCCGTGGCCCGCGGGGCCGGCACAGCGTTGTACGACAACCTGCGCGTCACGGTCTTCGAGGGCAGCGACTTTGCCGCCGAAGCGGTGAAAGTCCGGCGTCCCCCCGCGATCGACGGCAAACTCGACGATTGGGACGGCGCGTGCCCCATTCCGCTCATCGGGCGGAACCAACTCCACGTGCTCGGTAAGGACTATCAATGGACTCCGCGAAACCTCAGCGGCGTGGCCTACCTGCGGTGGGACGAGCGCAACTTGTACGTCGCGGTGGACGTGCTGGACGACGTGCACTTTGCGGCGGGCGACGGCGATACGGTGATCGACGGCGACAGCCTGATCCTGGCCTTCGATCCTACGCACCGGTCGCCGGACGCGGCGAGCCGATCGGTGGCCTACTATGTCTCTGCGCAAAAGCCGGCCGGCGGCAGCGGCACGCATACGCTATGGCGGCCGGCCCGCCACAGCGGCGGACGGCCCGCGGGGCATCTGGCACGCGATTCCTCCGTCTACGAGATCGCCGTCAAGCCGGCCCACGGCCGCTGCGTCTACGAGCTCCGCATCCCCTGGAGCGAGTTGGGATTCTCGCCGGCCTTCGGGGCAAAATTCGGCTTTGCCATCCAACTCAACGACAACGACGGCCAGGGCCCGGCCGCCCGCATGAACTGGGGCGGCGGCATCTCGCCCGCCTGGCACCCGGCGAGCTTCGGCGTCATCACGTTGGTAGAATAGACGATGGGCTGACCATCGAAATCCCCGAGAGTATTCACCGCGTCCCCCTGCGACCACGCCTGGACGCTCGCGCTCCGGATTAAATGATTGGAACCATTCCAGTGTTCGACCCGGTTTGGTTGAACCAACATCATCAGGCCTTCTGGCCGGTAAGATTCTCCAGGAAGCGGCGGGCCTTCAGGGCCTCGGCTTTGAGGTGGGCAAGGTCGCCTGGAGCGAGGCACTCGACGACCAGTGGGCCGCGCCCGAAGCCGCCCTGCCGCAACCGGGCCAGCACCTTCGCAAAATCCACCTTGCCTTCGCCGGGCGTGAGCGCGACGTCCTTCGGCGGGCGAAAATCCTTGACGCTCATGCCGATCACCACGCCGTCGACCGCCGCGGCGTCATCCACCGGGTCGAGCTTGCCGTCGGAGTAGAAGAAGACGTTGCCCGGGTCGTACCAAATGCGGAAGTTCTTGTGGCCAACGCGGTCGATGATCTTGCGGCACTCCGCCCCGCTGGCGTTCGAGCCGCCGTGCGGCTTGACGCTGAGGCTCACCCCTTTGGCCTGGGCGTAATCGCAGCAGTCGGCGACGATCTTGTAGTACGCGGCTTGGAGTTTCCCCGATGTGCCGCCGATCATCAGGTGCGCAACCGCAGGCGGCGGAGTTGTCGACGAGGCGTTTCAGTCCCGCCGGACTGTCGGTGGGAAACTGGCCTCCCCAGAGTGAAATGACCTTCAGTTTGCGCTGTTTCACTTCCGCGCCGACCGCAGCGGCCTCCTGGGGCGTGGTGTCCACCGAGATGATCAAGTTGTTCTTGCTCTTGGCGGTCATCAAACCGACGTATTCGAAGCCGGCGGCGGCGATGTTGTCCAGCGCCACGCGGTAGTCGTAGGCAGCCCATGGCCGGGTGTAGCAGCCGATCTGCCAGGGCGACGGTCCGTCGGCGAAGGCCGGCGCTGCGACTGCGGCGCCCGCCGCCGCAAACATGCCGGCGACGAATTGCCGGCGAGAGAGTTGGGAAGGACCTCGCGAAGGACCGAGGGCCTGCTGCCGCGCTGGCAAAGATCCGGAACAGCAATGCACGCTAGAATTGGCACGCAACAGGCTTAGCGAGCGATCCATGAGTAAATCCTCTCTTCCAACATCCTATCTGCCGCCTTAACGGCCTGCAATGGCCCCCCGGGACGCGCCGGGCGATGGCCCCCGACACTCCCTTGCCTACGCTTCGCGCTTAGTGTGGGCTCGGCAGGGCTGCCTCGCCCGGCCAGGGCACGACGCTCACCGCGTCGAAGACCTGAAACTCGGAAAGCCCCATCCCTTTGCCCTCCAGCGGCGTGCAGATCAGCCGCACGTAGCGGGCGGAAACCGGCTCTTTCAGCGGCAGCGGATAGCCATAGGCCAGGCGTCCGCCGGCGGGCAGCGCGGCGTAGCGCGGATCGTCGTCGTGCTCCCAGGCCTCGAAATCGCCGGGCGGCTTCCAGAGATCGTCGTGCCGGATCGTGCCCGCCGTTTGCCAAGTGCGGCCGTCGCTGGAAACGGCCACGTCAATGCCCTTGGGGTGGCAGTAACGAGCGTTGGGCTGGTGCGTCCAGACGCGGAACCCGCCCACCTTTTGTTCGGCGCCCAGATCGACGACGAACGTCACCGGCTCGCCAGCGTCCCAAAACGCCGTGGCCGGCTGCACGGCCCTGGTCGTCATGTAACTGGTCGGCGCAATGACGATCCCGTTGGTCAGCTCGCGGCCGTCGCTGTCCGGATTGCCGGATGCCTTGCTCGACGGACGGCTGGCGGTATAGCTCTTGCCCCGCGCCAGTTCCTTGCCCCAGCGGTAAGCGATCTTGGTCGCCCCGTCGCCGGGGCCGACGTTCTGGCCGTCGCTGTAGCCGTAGCGGACAGCAGCCGGTTCGGGCCCGTGCCCTTGGAGGTTGATCCGCACCCAGTCCATCGTCGGATCGCGCTTGCCGGCCACGTTGATCGTCCAGCGGTGCGGCAGGGCCTCGACCAGTTCCGTATGGCTCCGCGGCACGTCGCCCAACGCGCGGTGCTCGGTCCAATGGTAAGTCACTTCGACCGGCTGGAAAGCGGCGTTGCGGGGCTTGTGGCGGACACGGAACAACAGGTCCTGGATGCCCGGCGACTGCCAGCTTGCGGCCCCCGCCTTGCAGAAGAAGGCGCTGCGGAACCAGGCCTCCCGGCGCCGGCCGGCCGGGCGGGGTACTCGCGCAGCGGGTCGGCTTGCGGGTGGCGGCCGGCAATGGGGTGATGCACTTGCTTGTCCACGGGGAAAGTGAAATCGCGGGCATTGTGGTCGAACTCGGTGAACCACTTGCCGTCCCACGAGTGTTGCAACGACACGTAGTGCTGCGCAGTGCGCGTCGTGCTCACCACGGAATAGAACACATCGTGGATCTCGCTGGGCACTTCCAGCTTCCAGGTGACCGAGCACTCTTTGCCGCTGACGCCTGGCCCGAGCGTGGCTGCGTAGAAGTGGTCCGGCGTCTTGTCGCTCCAGGCGTCGTCTTCCTGGGCCGCAGTCTGCTTGTACGCGCCGTCGTGTAAAGGCGGCCAGACCTCGGTGGTTTCCAGTTGCTCGTCGGCCCAGAGCATGACTTGGTTGCCGCCCAGGGCCAGCTTGGGGAGCGTGCGGCGGTTGAGCTGCGTGAGGGTGGTGACCTTCAGCGCGTCGAGGCCAGCGGCCCGCTTGTCGGCCGCCGCCAGCATCTCGATCTTGATCAGGCATTGCGTGACGCCCGCCACCTCGTCGTGGAGTTTCAGGCGGATGGCCTGCGGCCCCGGCTTTTCCGCCTGCCAGACCGGCGTCCAGCGCATGCCGGCGGTGCGGGAGACGGAGATTTTCAAGGTGTCGGACTCCGTGCGGCGGAGCCCTTCGGCCTCGATCCGCAGCGAGGTGATCACGTTGGCGGCGGAAATCTTGAAGACGGCGCACGCCGGCTGGCCGGCCTGAGCCGGATGGAGCTTGGGCCCGCCGTCGACCAGCCGATCGGAACGATCGGACGGTACATGGTGCCCGGCCGCCGCCAGGCCCGAATCGGCGTACAGCGTCTCACGCCAGTCCTTGGCCGCGAAATCGGGCTGGAAGACCCATTGGCCGTTGCCGCGAATGTCCATCGGGCCGGTGGGAGCGTCGGGCTCGGGGAAGCTCTTGTTGGGAATAGGGCGGAAGTAATCGGGATCGCTGGCGGCCAAACGGGCCGCGCGTCGCGGACGGTCCAACGGCTCCCAGTAGCGGGTGTACGACTCGTAAGGCCGCACGCCCAGCACGTAGCGGTGGCCGGTGCGGGCATACTGGCAATATTTATCCACGTGGAAGTTGTGCGTGTAGGAATCGACCCCGTTGAAGAGCGTCCGCTCGAACTCGACCGGATTGTCGCCAGCGAACCGCCAGCCCGTCGGGCCGAAGTGCGAGCCGCACTGCGGCGCGAAGTGATAATAGTAGAAATGGCCCCGCTCGGCCTTGCCGCCGGAAAGCTCGCAGGCGTGGGTCTGCTGGATCTCGTCGGAACTGGCCACCTGGCCTTCGTGGTTGTAGCAGAAGATGCTCATCGAGGAATCGAAGAGGTGCCAGCTCCTGCCGTCGTCCCAGGAGACCTCGCTGACGGTATGATCGCCGAGCTGGATGTAGCGGGCGCGAAAGCCCAGTTCCAGCCAGGAGGCGATGTTCAGCGAAGAGATGATGCCACAATTCATGGCACCGTAGGAGTTGTAGTGCAGGATTGGGTCCCAGATCAGGCGGCCGTCTTCCCCGGCGCAACCGGTTTGGCGGCGGCTGCGGCGGCCCCACCGCCAGACGGCGATGGCCTTGTCTTGCGGCGTCTGCCAGAGGTCAGCCGTGGAGTGCGCCAGCGAACGCATGTCGGTATAGTCGGGCACCTGATCGGTAACGAGGTGCAGGTTGTAGACGGCCGCCTCGCTGCGATCGGCCAGCGGGATCAGCACCACGGAAAGGACAAAGACGCAAAGCAACGGCTTCATGGACGGAGTCCTGAAGGGGTGTTTCTGGGTGGGTGAGGGTCTGTCGGCGGCGAGCTTGGATTTTATTATGGCACCGGACTCCTTTGGCTGCAATAATAGTCCTTGGTTTCATCTTCATGGTTTTCTTTCGTGTGTTTCGTGTCTTGCGTGGTTTTATCTCTCATGTTCATTTCACGTCACTGCTCGGTACTGCTGGTCTGTCTGCTGCCAACAGCCGCACCGCTGTTTGCCGCTGCGCCGGAACCCGCGGCGATCGCGTCCCTGCCGAAACTGGCGAGCGGCGTACCCGCCTATCCAGTCCCATTCATGGCGGTCGCCCGCACGCCGTACAAAATTCCTGTCTTGGCCGGCAAGGCCATCGGCATCCAGGACGACTTCGGCTACCCGGCCGGCTTTTCCGGATTCGTGGACGCACAAATCGGCTCGGTGGGCTATCCGGGCTATCGCAATTTCTCCAATCTGGACATCGCCTATGACTCGCAGAAGCTCTGCCTGTTGTTTTGCGTGCCGTATCCCGTGGGGCGGAAGACCCGCGCCAATGCCACCGGGTCGTCGGACGCGTTGGCGGCGGACGATGTCTTCGAGGTCCTCATCGATCCGCGCGACGATCAGGGGCGCTCGAAAGGCCCCGTCTATCGCATCGTCGGCAATGCGGGCGGCGTGTGCAAGATCGACCGCGACCTGCCCCAGATCGGACAACCGCACCAGCCGTGGCAGGCCGCGGTGAAATGTGGAAGCATGATGTGGGACCCCATGGGGAGTTGGATGGCCGCCGTGCAGGTCCCGTTCGTCGACCTTGGCGGGCCGCCCAAAGACGGCGACGTCTGGGGGTTCCAAGCCGCGATCCGCTACGCCGATCCGAAAATCACCGCCGTGCTCTCGCCCACCGACGATTTTCCGGCACCAGCCCGCTTTGCCCGCGTGCGTTTCGACGCCGGGCGGAGGGCCAATTACCGTTGCCACTGGCTGAGCGAGGACGAGATCAAGCACGGAACCTTCTGTGTCGGCGGCATCTTCAGCAACGGCGGCAGCGAACCGGCATGGTTCGACGGCCGCGTGACCCTCTACAAGGGTGACCGGCCCTTGGGCAGCGGGACCTTCGCGCATGCGGCTAAGCCGCTCTCCAAGTACGACGGCGATATGCAGCCCTGCCGCTTCCCCTCGCAGCCGTCGGACCCGAAGGAGCGCGACACGGTTGCCCGCATCGTCGTTGTCGACCGGCAGGCCAAGTCTACCGTGTACGACCAGTATGTGCCCGTACTGGCGCCCGGCCCCGGGCGAGCGCGACTGGCTGAAGCGGCATTTCGCCAAGGAGTTCCTTTTCCAAATCGGCCCTTATCCGTCGTGTGGCGCGATCGACTATGCGATCGACTGCCAGACGCTCAGGGAAGCCCTGCCCGGGGCCGTCCAGGCTATTGTGACAATAACCACCAGCGCAAGGGAACTGGCGCACGACGCACATGCGCTGCCGAAAGACGGGAAACTCGCCGGGACCCTCCAAGTCGGGAAAATGACCGACGGCGCGACCTACGAGATCGTCGCCGCCATTCGCGCCAAGGATGGGAAGACGATCAGCGCGAAGACGGAGACCTTTACGCGCAAGGTGATGCCTTTCGAGACGGCCGCCAAAGCCGGGACCGCGGACATCGTGCCGGCCCCTTTCACGCCACCGCTGATCCGCGACCAGGCTGTCTCGTGCATCGGCCGAACCTACAGGCACGGCGCCGCCGGGCTCTTGGAGGGCCTCACGGCCGCCGGAGAGGAGCTGCTCGCCGCGCCGGCCGCGTTGAAGGTGAAGGTCGGCGATGGGCTGGCCGTGGCCCTCGTCGGCGATACGCCCAGGCTCACCCCGCGCGGCGTCGGTATGGTTGCCTATCGGCAGACATTCAAGGGCAGCGGGGTTACTATGGGACTCAGCGGCCAGTTCGATTACGACGGTTTCTACCGCTTCTCCGTCCAGCTTGTCCCGGACGCGGGAGCGGTCGATATCCGCCAGTGCTACTTGGAGTTGCCGTTGCGCGAGGCGTGTGCCACGCTCATGGAGGCCCCCGTGGAGTGGATGTGGAAGGATTGGGAGAAATGCACCGGTTTCCTCGATGCGGCAGAGGGCCGTCTGTGGGACTCTAAACGCTTTCCTTTCGCCGTCCGTGAGCGAAAGGGCAATATGCCGCCGTTTTGCTGGGTGGGCGACGACGATCGCGGCGTGTGTTTCTCCTGTGCATCGGACCAGGGCATGCACAACGACGATACCCTCCCCGCCGCCACGTTGGATCGCGAGGGGCGGGCGGTCGTCTTTCGGGCCTGGTTCGTCAACAAGCGGCTGAAGCTCGGCCGGGGCACCCGGCGGGTACCCACTTGTGGGTGCGGGTCGCGGAGCTTCGAGTTCGCCCTGCAGGCCAGTCCCTTCAAGCCGATCGATCCGGGCCACCGCCTCTGGCGCTGCGGTGTTTCTCGCAACGCCTGTTGCTACGGGAAGCACGGCCGATTCTTCCATACCGGCTGGGGCATCGGCCACTACTGGCCGACCTACGGGCGGTTTCTCGATCTGGCCAAGAACGCCGCCGCGATCCGCCGCGTCCGCGAGAGCGGCTACGACTATATCGCCGCCTCCGCGTCGTCCTGTTCCGAGTGCGGCGGCACGCCCGAGTACAAGCAGTTTTGGCGGGAGTGGGGCAGCGCGTTGGGCTGGGACAAGACGCCGCTGGGCCCCTTGCCGGAGTGGATGGAGAAGCACATGCAGGACTCCGGCGTGCCCTACGATCGGTCCGTGTCGCTGGAAAGCGCGTCGAATAGCAGTCCCTCGAATATTGATTATCGCGCCTGGTGGTTCCAAGAGGTCGCCCAGCACTGTCAGACGAGCATGATCTACCAGGACAACCCGCCTTACGGCTACTACTACCAGCCTTCTGTGGGATACGGATACACGCGCGACGACGGCCTGCGGGAACCGACCTGTGCCACTTGGAACGCGCGGCAGTTCATGCGGCGGGCCTTGCACGTCGCCGTCGCCAGCGGGACCGACAACCCGGCCCCCGGCGTCTATCCCAACGTCTGCGGCTCGGCGCAGCCGGGACGCAGCTTCTGCTTCCGCGGCTTGAACGGCGAATACCTGGAATCGGACCGTCTCCCGCTGGGCATGTTGCGGGTCTGGTGCTCCCAGCAATGGGGCATGAACCTCGACTGGCTGATGCAGGAGCCCAACGCCGGGGCCACGCTGAAATACTGGCGGGCGTTATGCAGCCGCTTGTTCCTCTTGGATGTTACGTCTTTCTCTCGCGAGGACTCGGCCAACCAGGCGTCGTGCTGGCAGAGGGCCCTGGACCTCTTCTGGCTGGATGATCCGACGCTTGTTTGGCATCCCTACTATCGCAACCCGACCGTGAAATCGACGCTCCGCCCGACGACGCTCGTCTCCACGTACACGGCCAAGGGGCGCATCCTGCTGGTTGTATCGAACCAGGCGGCCGACGACGGCGTGGAAACGGTGGCGCTCGACGACCTGGAGAAATATGGCAGCGGCGGTCTGAAGCACTTCTACGATGCGGAAAGTGGCGAGGAAATCGAGACGCCGCGAGAAGCGGCGCTGCGGTTGCATATCCCCGGCAACGATTATCGCCTAGTGCTCGGTTTTCAAAGGCCGTGGCCCTTTGCCGCGAAACACGTGCTGGCGCGGCCCGACCTGCCCGCCCAATCGTCGCTCGATCCGCGGCGGACCCTTACCGCCTTATGCCGCCAGTTGCTCGCCGCGCCGCAGCTTTCGCCCGTCGAGAACGGACATCGCTTGACCGAGACCTGGGTGCAACGGATCATCGCCCAGTTTCAGTCCGATCCCGGTAACTTCGTCTACCTCGACGCCAAGGCCTGCGGCGACGTCGATCTGGGCGATAAGCATATTCAGACCGCGCTGCTCTACGACAAGCAGCGGCAGGTGCTGCTGGCCGTGTACTTCAACCCCACGGCGACGGACCGCTTGCTCAAGGGCAACGCCCGCGAGGCGCTGAACAAGAAAGTCCATCGCACAGACTTCGGCTACGTTTTGGACCCGGTCCGCGGGACCTCGCAATGGAACGTGATCGATCTTCCGGCCGGGAGCGGGAAGCTGGAAGTCTTGTACGCGGACGCGGCAGACTACGGCGGCGCCCGTCGCGGCCCTTTCGCCTGCGGCACGATGTCGACGAATCTCTGCAAGGCGTTGGATGCGCGGAAGGTAGCCATTCACAGGCTCACAGTCACAGTTATAGTAGCCGTATGACGGGGTGATAAACGGACGACTGTAACGAGCCAGCCCCGGCATTTTGGAGATCCTGGGTTTGCAGGGATTCTCGGGGCACGGCCACCTCTTGATCTTGTTCGGATCGCGTGAGGTTGGTATCGTACCGCCCCATGATCCTGTCAAGAACTAGCCCGGGTTCTGAAAGCAAGTCGCTGGCGCGTCGCCTTGCCGCGATGGAGGAGAAACTGGCTGCGGCGGAAGCAAAGCTGGCTGCGGCATCCGCTCGGCTTGGGCTGCTGGAAGAAGAGAACGTACGTCTGCAGCAGGAAAACGAGCAACTCAAACGCCGGTTGGCGGCGGCCCGCAAGAACTCGTCCACTTCCTCTAAGCCGCCTTCCAGTGATATCGTCAAGCCGCCCAAGCCTCCGCGCAAGGACGGTAAAAAACGCAATCGTGGCGGACAGCCGGGCCATGAACAACACCTGCGGACGCCGTTTCCCGACGAGGCCATCGATAACCTCGTGACCTATACGCTCGATTGTTGCCCCGATTGCGGCGGCTCACTCCGCCCTTCCCCGTATGCGGCCGAGGTGCAACAGGAGGTGGAAATCGTCGCCACCCCGACCATCGTCAGCGAACACCAAGCGTTGGCTTATTGGTGCAATCGCTGTGGGAAACTCCATGCAGCGTCCCTGCCCGAAGCGGTGCGGAAGGCGGGCCTTTTAGGCCCACGAATGACGGCCCTGGTGGCCTTCATGAAGGGTGTCTGCCACGCCTCCTTCTCCACCATCCGGAAGTTCCTTCGCGACGTGGTGCGGGTGAACGTCTCCCGCGGCTACTTGGCCAAGTTGATCGACAAGGTGAGCGAGGCGTTGGCCCCCTCCTATGCGGAGTTGTTCGTGCGGCTGCCCGACGAGGCCGTGCTGAACATCGATGAGACGGGGCATAAGGAAAACGGCGAAAGATTCTGGACTTGGTGCTTCCGCGCCGCGCTCTACACGTTGTTCCGTATCGACAAGTCGCGTGGCTCGAAGGTGCTGGTGGAGGTGTTGGGCGAGGAGTTCAACGGCGTGTTGGGCTGCGATTATTTCAGCGCCTACCGCAAGTACATGCGAGAGTTCGGCGTGCTGGTTCAGTTCTGCATGGCCCATCTGATCCGCGATGTGAAATTCCTGCTGACTCTGCCCCGCCGTGAGGACCAGGCTTATGGCCAACGGTTGCGCGATGCGCTGCGCGGCCTGTTTGCCGTAATCCACGGCCGCGGAACAATGACTGCGGCGGGCTTTCAGCAGGCATTGGCTGCCGCTCGTCAACACGTGTTGAGGACAGCCCTGACCGGCGTGCCGGACACGAAACATGCCCGTAACATGGCCAAACGCTTCCGCGAACACGGGGAAGCCTATTTCCGCTTCATTACGACACCCGGCATCGCCCCAACCAACAATCTGGCGGAACAAGCGATGCGTTTTGTGGTGATCGACCGGCACATCACCCAAGGAACACGCAGCGAGAAAGGGTGCCGATGGTGCGAACGGATCTGGACAGCAATTGCCACCTGTGCCCAACAGGGTTGCGCGGTGTTTCAGTTTCTTGCTTGACTCTGTCCAAGCCTATCTCTCCGGTACTTCGCCGCCTTCGCTCCTGCCGTCCGGCCCCTGACGGCGCTCTCACCGCTTAACTTCCTCTATCATGTCAGTGGCCATTTGACCACGCTCTGTCACTACGTGAATCGCTACCGCGGAAGACAAGGTAGCAGGCACACTCCGTGTGCCGTCCGCCCGATGTGCGCAACCTAGTCGATAGGCATCACAAAGCTGTGGTCATTCATCAATCAAACACGACACCTCCGTTCTGGGGGTAGACAAAGGCATTGTTCATTTTCTCGGGTGTGGTACACTGGCACTCCTGGGTTAAACAATGTCTACGGAAGCCGCGACTCGAACCGTAACCGTCACCAATCCGCATGGCATCCATGCTCGGCCGTCGTTATCGTGAAGACCGTGCAGAAATACGATGCGCAGGTGACGATTCGCAAGGGCAATCAAACAGCCGATGCCGCCAGCATCCTCGATTTGTTGTCGCTGGGAGCAGGGCAAGGCACCCAACTTCTCTTGTCGGCAACAGGCCGTCAAGCCGAACAGGTCATCGCAGCCTTGGCCCGACAGTTCAATGCCGAGTTCGAAGTTGAGTATAAAGATTAGCGGCCGGTCTTGGACGCAGAACGCGGGAAATAGTAGGGTGGGCCGAGTGAAACGAGTCCCACCAATAAGGACTCAATATCATCTTGGTGGGACTCGTTTCACTCGGCCCACCCTACGGTATCTTGGCGTAGTCGGCAAACGCCTCGGCGACCTTGCCTTGCCGGTCGTCGCCGCGGTGCAAGAAGACTCGATACCGCAGGACGAGTTCCTGGCCCTGCGGCAACGTGTACGACTCGGCCTCTTCTCCCTTGCCGGCAAAGCTCCGCCGGGCAAACGGGTTGGCGGCGAACAAGCCGTAGGGCCGCACGTGCCATCCGGTCGGATGGCGAAAACTGCTGGGATGGTCGAAAATGGCAATGCCCACCGTCTCGCCGTCGACCGGACCATGGTAATCGACCCAGTCGGCCCGCTTGCCCCAGGCGGCGACGTTCGTCTCACCGTGGCTATTGACGATCTGCCCGCCTTGCTTGGAATCGACCGCCAGCGATTCGGCGACGCGCAGGCCGAATGTTCCCTCCTTGGTGTCGCCGAAGGTGACCGGCCCCTCGCTGGCGCGGAGCGTGATGTCGAAATCGATCCAGCGGGCGTCGCCGCACGTGCCAAAGGTCAGGCGTCGCCGGTCTTCCAAGACCTTCTTGCCGGCAGGACTCAGCCAATCGTTGTCCGTCACGACCTCCGCCTGGGGGCCGCTTTCGATCTTGACGAACTTGCGATGCACGATCGTACCGGTCTTGCCCGCGGGCAATTCGCCCCAGAAATCGATGCCGTTCACGTTGCCGTGGGTGAACCACAGCGAACGCTGGTGAGGGTGGTCCTTGGTTTCCTTGGTTCCCTTCTCCATGGGCCAGGCGCGGGTCAGCCGCTTTCCCGTCGGTCCCACGATCGGCCAGAGGATCGGTTTCGTGCCGGAGCGGGTGAGGTACTCGGCGAACGGGCGGCCGTCGATTTGCACGGTCACGCCATGGTCCGATCGCTGGGCCGTGACCTCGGCGGCCCGTAGCGGAAGAGCAAGTGCGAGGGAAATCACGATTGCGGTCATAAAGCGTTTGGCAGACATGGCGAACATTTGTTTAGGATTTCGATATTCGGATTTGAACTTATCTGCGGCAGTGCAGTACAATATCGCCATAATACATGGAATTCTACCAAGTTCAAGGCAATTATGGGACAAGTATGGGTTACGCGACTGGACAACGCGCCGGACTTCGCCCGCTTTCGCGAATTTTTCGAGCGCGACAACGCCGGACTGAAGCTCGACGTTGTCGAGATCGACGGCGACGCGCTGCTCCGCTCGGGCCATGGCGGCATGCGCGTCTTCTGGATCTACCGTGGCGAGGGCCAGGTCTTCGTACCCCAAGGCTACCGCACGCAGGAAGGCGACGGCCAGAGTCTGCCCCCGGAGTATCGGCCCGACATGATCGATCGAGCCTTCGCCGAAAAGCTGTTGGAACTTCGCCAGGAACTGGCGTCGCTTTCCGACGCTGCCGTCGTGCCGGCCCGGGCGATCCTCGCTCGCTGGCAGGGAGATGCCTTCCTTGGCGACTTTGCCGGCGATCTCTGGAAGCTCGATCATCTGCCCCGACCGTGGTCGGCCGACGCGTCAATCGACGCCCTGCTCGGCTCACTGTTCCAAGACTATCGCGGGCACGGCTACTCGACGAAGCAGGCAGACTCTTTCGAGCCGATCGTGCCGGGCGACCAATTGATCGCTGCGGCCGACGAGGGGATTCGCGTTCGCGGGCGGTTCCGTTGCCTGGCCATGGAAAACACCGCGCCGCTCGAGCCACGTCTCGGCGCTGCGGCGGCTGCGGTACCTGGCCGACACCGCCGGCGGCTGCAACCCCGATTTCGATCCCTTCCGCCGCCTGCCGTTGACCTGGTTCTATAACTACCCGGGCGAGTCCGGCGATGGGCTGAATTGGGTCAACAGCCACGTCGTGAACATCCCCAAGGAGACATCGCCCAGCCACTTTCATCCGCCGCAGCCGATCGGCGCCTCGGGCGGCGCTGCCCAGCGCGAGATGTACCTGGTGCTCGACCCCGCAGCCTATCAGCTTAACACCTGGGGACGCCAGGCTACGCTGCTCACCTTTCCCGACCTGCGGAATCTTCACTCCTATCAGCAGCACCTGCTGGAACCGGGCATGTTCATCTACATCCCGCCTGGGACCGGCCATCGGGGATTGGACGTGTTCGTCAATGTGCTGACCATTCCGGGCTTCAAGCCGCACAACGAGTACTACATCGACCGCGACATCCGCGACAACACAGGCGGGAACGTTCCGTACAACGAGAACATTGTGGCGAGCAAGAACTACACAAAGTTGGAAGAGTTGCTCGGGTAGTGGGCGGGGATTTGAAAACGGCCCGTTGTGAATTACAATAGGTTTTAGTCCCCCCGCACCCCTCCCCCTTAGAGGCCGGCCGCGCCGGCCATGGAGCATCAAGCCATGATCCGTTCGCAACTAGGTTTTTCCCTCCTCGCGACTCTCGCCGCGCTGTGCCTCGTCCCCGCTGCCCGTGCCGCTGACAAGCCGATTCGGGCCCTTTTGGTCGCCGGCGGTTGCTGCCACGATTACAAGCGCCAGAAAGACATCCTCACGGAAGGCATTTCCGCCCGGGCGAATGTCGAGTGGGCAATTGCCTACGACCCGGACGGCGGCACGACGCACGTCAACCCGGTCTACGAGAAGGACGATTGGGCCAAGGGGTTCGATGTCGTAGTGCACGACGAGTGCTCGGCCGACGTGAAGGACCTGGAGGTCATCGACCGCATCCTCAAGCCGCATCGCGAGGGCCTGCCGGGCGTGGTCCTCCATTGCGCCATGCACTGTTATCGCAGCCAAGGCTGGCCGCAAAAAGTGACCCCCTGGTTCGAGTTCACCGGGCTGCCCTCGACCGGCCACGGGGCCCAGGCGCCGATCGCCATTACCTTCCTCGATAAGGACAACTCCATTATCAAGCCTTTGCAGGACTGGACGACGGTCAACGAGGAACTTTACAACAACAGCGCCGGCAAGCCCTTGGACACGGCCCAGCCGCTGGCCCGCGGCAAGCAGACTTTCACCGACGGTCACGGCAAGAAGACCGAGGACAAGTTCGTCACGGTCTGGACGAACCTGTACAACGGCAAGACGCGGGTCTTCGGCACGACGCTCGGGCATAACAACACCACGTGCGACGACTCGCGGTATTTGGATCTCGTCACGCGCGGCCTCCTGTGGTCCGTCGGCAAGCTCGACGAGGACCACCTGAAGCCGGCCAAGAAAGTGCTTCTGGACAAGTGAGAGAGCAAGGAAAGGAATCACGAAAGCCCGAAAGGACGAAAACCCGAAAGAAAGGCCGATGGACGAATCGAGAAATCCCGATGACTTGCGCTCTGCTTCGCGTTTTCGTCCTTTCGGGCTTTCGTGATTATGAATGAAGGGGCGCATCGAATGTGCGCCCCTTCCGACTTAACCTGCTCCACGGAAGTCCCAGATCAGCCTTGCTGAATCGGGATCTTCTTGACTTCCGGCTTCTTCTCCTCCGGCAGTTGCAGCTTGAAGGTCAGCGTGAGGATGCCGTCCTTCAACTCGGCGACGGGCTCGCCCTCGATGTTCTCCGGCAAGCGCAGTTGCCGCTTGAACGAACCGTACGACAGCTCACGGATGTGATACTGGTCCTCGGTCTTTTCGCCGTCGGTCTTGGTCGTGCCCGAGATCTCCAGAATGCCTTCCGGCAGGATCTGGACGTTGACCTGATCGGGCGCGTAACCGGCGACGGTGGTCTTCACCACCAGCTTGCCGTCCTTGGTCGTGTAGGCATCCAACGGCGGGAAATTGGCCTTGCTCTTCACGCCGTCGGTGAAGTCCTGGCCGAAGACGTCGTTGAGCATGCGGTCGAGTTGCCGCGAGAGCGGGCCGAACAATTCGTCCCGAGAAACCGGACGCAAACGTAGATGAGTACCGAACATAGAAACCTCCTTTGACCTTTTGGGTCGGTTATGCCGCTCCCCACGGGACACGGCGGACTGTCCACCCCAATCGGGCATGGACCCTGGTGGCTGCCACCTTGGCAGCTTTCTGTTCGATTTACGTAGAAGTGCAATCTCCGTGCCAAATGCTTCGCGGGTCGGTTGTGGCCAGAGTGTCGACGTCCGGCAAGGACAGGCGAATCAATAAGTGTCGGGTTTTCCAGCGTACTCATCATGCTCCACCGTGATGGAAGGCCATCACGGCCGAGCGTGACGAGTACGGTTATCGGTTTGCCGGTTTGCCGCCACCAACCGATAGAACCGATGCGGTAGCGCGGCGAACTCGAAATCCCGCTCATACCGAAACCCCAGCTTCTCCATCACCCGCTGGGAAGCCAGATTGACCGGCAGCGTCCATGACCCGATTTCGCCAAAGCCAAGTTGCCCGAAGCCGACAGCCAAGCTGGCCTCGGCCATCTCCGTGGCGAATCCCCGGTTCCAGTAGTCGGACATGACGGCGTAGGCCAGCGCGATTACTTCTTTGCCGTCGATGTGGTAGGTCTTTAGCCCGCCACGACCAATGAACACGCCGTCCGATTTGCGGTGGAAGACCCACAAGCCGAAGCCGTGCTGAAGCCAGTGGTCGATGTTCTGCTCGAGTTGTTCCCTAGTCGTCTCTTCCGAAAGAGGCTTGCCGTCTGCGGAGAGCGTCTTCATTACTTGCGGATCAGAGAGCAGGCGGTGGAGATCGTGGAAGTGCAAAGGGGTGATGGCCTCAGCGAGGAGGCGAGCGGTAGTCAGGCTGGCGATGGGGTTGGGCATGGTGCTACTCCCCGCTTGGGTGCAACAACGCCGCCGCAATCCCCCGAACGCGAGCCATCGTGATCCCGTTTCGCTGCTCCACGGCCAGGGGATGATCGGTCGGCTCAAGTTCGATGAACGGCCGCTTATCCAATGGTCGGAGATGAACGTGGGTCTTTAGAAGTCCGGTGTCCGGGTATAGCGGCAAGCGAGTGCAGAGCCAGCCGAAGTATGGCGGTTCCTTCTCCCTCCCATCGTAGTCCCAAAGTTCGATCACTCGCTTGAAACTCTTCTCGCTCAATGAGACCCAGACGCCCCACGCAAACGGCCTGGGGCCGTCAATCAACGGAATCTCTAAGCAGCCCCTGATGTAGAATTCCTTTTTGTCGATCACGCACACGTCCGAAGTGAGATAGCAGCGGGATTTGCGTTCCTCGGTCGGAATCACAAGGTACGGGTAAGGAATCTCTACGGCAAAGTCCATTGGAAGTTCGGCATGAAACTTCCCGCAGGTGCCGCAGGTGAAGCCTTCGCCCTTCTGGATGACTACGGCCCTCTCCACCGCCTCCAGCATCTTCGCCAGGGACTCAGGATCGGCCAGCCGGTGTTCGTGGCCGACGACGACCAGGGCCGATTCGGGTAAGCCGCTGCTCCGCGCCAGTTCCACGGAATCCAAGAACGGAACCACGTCATCGGCCTTGGAATGCAGGATCACCGTGCCGGGTTTAACGGTCCTTGCCGTGCCCCAGTGCTTCCAGGCCGGGCACATCAGGACCAGCAGCGTCGAACCCGAGTTGATGTTCATGGCGACGGCCCCGCCCCGGCTGGAACCGACAACGACATCGGGCCGGTGCCGGTCGAAATCAGCCTGGGCAATGCCGACAGCGGCATCAAAGTCGTCATCGGGCAAGGCCGGATTCAGGACTTCGTAGCCGTGGTTCTTGAGGTAGGTCGTCTTCACGCCGCCCGGTGTCGATTGCCAGCCGTGGAGGAAAAGGATTGTCATGGGATGTTGTAACCGAGTTTTTTGGCCTGCTCGAAGTCGGCTTTGGCTTTGGCATGGTCGCCTTTTCTCTCGTAGGCCCTGCCACGAAAATAAAAGGCATCCGTCTTCGGGTTGAGCCGAATCGCCTCGGTGTAGTCTGCAATCGCCCTGTCATGGTCGTCCTTATTCTCGAAGGCGATGCCCCGGTCGCAATAAGCCATGGAAGACTGTGGATCAAGACGGATGGCCTCATTGAAGTCCACAATTGCCTTGTTCCATTCGTGCTTTCTGCCATAGGCGATGCCCCGATTGCGAAAGGCATCTGTGTACTTTGAGGCGAGCCGGATCGCCTCGTTCAAGTCGGCAATGGACTCGTCGTATGCACGCTTTTTAAGGTACGCGATGCCACGGTTATAACGAAAAGTGGCGTCTTTCGGGTCGAGGTGAATCGCCTCGTTGTAGTCGGCAATCCCTTTTTCGTATTCCCGTTTCTGGTCGTAGGCCACGCCCCGACTACAATAAGCCATTGCATATTTCGGGGCGAGACGAATTGCCTCGGTGTAATCGGCAATGGCCCGATCGTTTTCGCCCTTGTGCCAGTAGGCAAGGCCACGGTTGCGGTACACGTCAGCGTCCTTTACACCCAACCGAATTGCCTCAGTGTAATCCGCGATCTCACGGTCGTAAGCCCCCTTTTGTCCATAGGCCGCACCACGAGTTACATAGGCATTTGCGTATTTTGAGGAGAGGCGGATAGCATCGTTCAGATCGGCAATGGTGTTGTTGTAATCGCCCTTGCGGTAGTAAGCACCGCCGCGGTTATAGTAGGCCCAGAAGGATTGAGGTTCCAGCCGAATGGCTTCCGTTTCGTCAGCAATCTCCTTGTCGTACTCGTGCTTTTCTTCATAGGCAACGCCCCGGCTGCGATATGCATTGGCATAGTTTGGGTCCACGCGAATGGCCTCAGTGTAGTCGGCAATTTCCTTATCACGTTCGCCCTTTTGAGCGTAGGCCCGGCCACGAAGAAAATAGGCATAGGCGTTCTTCGGATCGAGCTTTATGACTTCGGAACAGGTGATAATCGCCCCATCGTAATTCCCTTGGTCCAAGGAAGCCTTGCCCTTCTGCAAGGCTTCCGCTACGGACTTCGGTTCCGCAGCCATCGAAGGCATCACGACCATCGAGAACTCCAACACCGCTACGATTATCAAGGAAACGTGTTTTTTCATGGTTCGCTTCCGCCGATAACAACTTTCTGTGGCTTGTACCACAACTTCTTGGCCTGAACGCAATCTTCATCTGTCTGGGCCTAGTCCGCTCCATCATATCCGCCCCATTTCCCCGCCACCAGCCGGCAGCGGCATCGCGCATCGGCGCCGGCCGGCGTCGCGGCCTGACTTTAATTGCTAACTGGCGCGTGGCGGATTACCTGCGGCGTGCGAGCTTCCCCCCATTGCAGGAGACCTTGTCGTCCTATCGCGCTGGGATCATCTGCCCAATAAGACTGGGTGGATTCGACATTGCCAAGACTGCCGGGGCTGTATCAGCCAACATCGGCCGATCGCGCGGTTGCCCTTTTCGTGCCGTCCTGGAATCTCTCATTCTCCATCCACCGCGACGGGGGTGCTTCTTATCCTGCCCCGGCCGCCAGTCGGCTACAATTCTCCCACGAATGACGCTATAATCGTGAAAAGGAGGGGCGCACGGCCCCACGAGGTAAACTACAGGGAGTGGACTAATGGCAAAGAATCTTCCGCCCAAGGTTAAGGAATTCTCCGGCAGCAAGCAGCGGCGTCTTGACGAGTTGCTGGAAAAGAGCAGCGAGGGAACTATCTATTACTTCCGCGGAAAAAGCTCGGTTGGAGCAACTCGTCGCGGAGGCCGAACAGTTGATGGTCGCCAATGCACAGCTTCTGGCACGATTCTCCCGGACCGAGTGGACCGTGCTGGATGCTTAGAAAGGGGCTGAGCCATTATGCCAACGATCACTTTGGAACTGCCGGAGGAGGTTTTTTCGGCGCTGCGGCGGTCGCCGAAGGAATTTGCCGGTGAAATGCGGTTGGCCGCTGCCATTCACTGGTACAGCCGCGGCGAAATCTCCCAGGAAAAGGCCGCGCAGATCGCCGCGCTGGACAGGACCGATTTCCTGATGGCCTTGGCCAAGCGGCACGTGGACGCCTTCCCCGTTGATATGGATAGCCTCGACGAGGAGTTGAACCGTGCCTGAGCCGCCGGTCGTCAACGCCTGTCAGACGACGTAATGAACGCCGCTCTGAAGAAGGTAGGCGAGTAGAAGGCGGGCTCGGCTTACGCTATGTACTTTGAAAGTACAAAGCGTAAGCCCACCCTCATCCCCCGGATTGCCAAGGAGCAGATTGAGCTATGATAACCATCTATCTGTCCGAGGTTTCCGCGCTGACTCCCCACCTTCAGCCGGAAAGCCGTGAGCCGGTCATTCTGACCCGCGGCGGGCAGGCCATCACAGCGGTGTTTCCAGCGAATAAAGAAGATGTCGGGAACCTGCTACTGAGTACCAACGCACAGTTCCAGGCGATTCTGGAGCGTTCGCAACGAAGTTTCGAATCGGAGGGCGGCGTCACCAGCGCGGAAGTGCGGCGCCAACTTGGGCTGCCTGCACGGGAACCGCCAGCACCCAACGAATGAAAGGAAAATGCCCATGTTTCACAACGTCACGCGCGCAGATTGCCGACGAGTCTTGTTTTTCCTGATGCCCATTGCCGTGCTCAAAGCAGTTCCCAATCCCTGATGCCACCCGTCCTACTAAAACCGGTAAGCGAGTACGCGCCTGTCGTGGAACGCATGCTCGACGCCGTAAGCCCGCAGCTCCGTGCGTTGCTGCCCGATGCAGAGGTGTACCATATCGGCGCCACGTCCGTGCCGCGTTCCGTGACGAAGGGCGACGTGGACCCGCTGGTCCGCGTGAGACAATCGTTTTTTGGCATCGAGGCCTGACTTTAGCTGCCTCTCCAGCCGCCAACTTGACCCGCCTCCTCCACCGGGCCATAATAGGGTTGACCTTGCGGCGGCAAGAGGAATGCCTTCCGCCTGCTTCCAGCTTTGTGCCCGCTATGCGTGTGACGGCGTCAATTACCCCGGAGAGATCAGGACATGCCCACGAGATACAGGAACCTGACGGCCAGCGGACTTGCGGCACTGTTGCTGGCGGCGGCGTGCCAGGCAGGCGATTCGCCGCCGGCCCCGACCTTCGGCTGGCGCGGCAACTGGACCGGGCTCTATCCGCAGGCCAATCCGCCCGTCGAGTGGGGACGAACCCCAAGCGGCGTGCTGGCGGGCATGACGTGCCAGGCGGCCCAGCCGGCCGACGCGGCCAAGAGCGGCCAGCCCGTCGAAAAGGGTCTGCTTCGCGACTGGCTGCTCATCGGCCCCTTCGCCGTTGCCGATGCCGCCAAGGGCCTGGCCCAAGAGCAGATCCCCGGCGAGGCCCGACTGGCGCCCGCAGCCGGCGAAAAGGCGGGCGGGCTGGTTTGGCGGCGCGTCGAGATCGAGAAGAAGCCGAACTACGAGGTCTGGGGCACCACCAAGCTGGACTGGCTCGATGCCGGCGAGATTCTGGGCTTCAAACCCAACACGACGGTCTATGCCTTCACGAACCTGTACGCGGAGCGCGAAGGCATAGCGGTCATGGTCGTCGACCACGGCCACGGACTGAAGGTTCGGCTCAATGGCGCGGTCGTCTACGACAACCCGGACCGCGGCGGGGCCCTGGGCAACTACGTCGGCATCAGCCGCCAGAAGCGGGAGCTGGTGCATGACAAGTCGCCCAAGTTCGAGCTGCACCTGCAGCGGGGTTGGAACCGCCTGCTCCTGAAGCTCTCGAGTTCTCCGCCGAATACCTGGCGCGAGATGCAGTTCGCCGCGCGGCTCTACGATCCCGATCCCGCTGCCTACCAGGAGAAGAACATCGCCTGGATGACCAGGCTCCCCGAGCGCAGCAACGCCTGCCCGCTGGTAGTCGGCCAGCGGATCTTCACCCCCGCCGAGCCCGACGAACTGCTGTGCCTCGACAAGAGCACGGGCAAGATCCTCTGGCGGCGCCTGAACACGCTGTACGACGCGATGCCCGAGGCGGAGCGGGCCGCCCACCCCGGCCTCAAGGAACAGATCGAGCCGCTCCTGGCGGAACTCCAGCGGACCAGCGAGTACGAAAAGGGCCTCGAACTCAGGCGGAAAATCAACGAGTTACTGGTCCGCGCCGACAAGAAGATATACAAGCTCAAGTGGGACGGGCACTTTTCATCGCACTTCGGCATCATCGGCTTCACCACGACCCCCGTCAGCGATGGCCGGCACGTCTATGTCTTCTTCGGCTATGGCGTCGTGGCGTGTTACGACATGGACGGCAAACGGCAGTGGATTCGCCGCTTCGAGGCCGAGGAGCTTGGCTACACCTGCTCGCCGGCGCTGGCTGGCGGACGGTTGTTCTGCGTCTTCGGCGGCCTGCATGCCCTCGATTTGGCCACCGGCCGGGAGTTGTGGGCCGATGCCGAGGCCCGCTGCACCGCCTCGATCATTCCGATGCTCGTCGGCTCGACCGGCGCCATTACCCTCCAGGGCGGCACGGCCTACCGCAGCTCCGACGGCAAGGTCCTTTGGACCAATCCGGACAAGGTAGCGGGTGCATGGGGCGCCCCGCTCTTCATCGATAACGTGCTCTACTGGGTGGGCAGCGTCAGCGACCTGCGAACGATCGACTTCACGGGCTGCCAAGGGGATGCATGGAAGCCGAAGCAGCGCCGCTACGAGGTCCAGAGCGTGCATCGCCGCCCCAACGGCGAGTGGCTCGACCGCTCCAGCCCCGCGTCGCCGCTGGTGTGGAAGGGGCTGTGCTACGCCATCGATGAATACGGCACCTTGTACTGCGCCGACCTGAAGACGGGCAAGACCCTCTATCGCCAGGAAACCGGCTTCGACGAATTGCATAGCTACAACCACATCGGCGTAGCGGCCAGTCCCACGCTGATCGGCCGGCAGATCGCCGTCATGGACAACCAGGGTTCGTGCCTGGTGTTCCAGCCCGGCCCGCGGTTCCAGAAAGTGGCCATGAACCGCATCGAGACCATGCTGCCCCGCGACTGGCCCATCCCGCCGCAGGAGACAATCGCCAACGGTCCCCCCGTCGCCGACGGAAAGCGAATCTACATCCGCGGCGAACAATACCTGTACTGTATCGGGAAAGAATGAACCTGATGACGAATTCCGTTTGCTCGATGATGTTGATGCTGTGCCTGGCCGCCTCGGCGTCCGCCCAGGGGTTCGGTTGGCGCGGTGACGGTTCGGGACGATTTCGCAATGCTGATCCGCCCGCGCAGTGGAACATCGACCCCGACAGTGGTATCCGCTGGAAGGCCGATGTGGGCCGAGGCCAATCCTCGCCGGTGATCGCCGCAGGGAAGATCTTCATCACGGCGGAACCCTCCTTGCTGGTCTGCCTCGACGGCGACGGCAAGCTCCTTTGGAAGCAAGACGATGGACTTGCCAGCCTGCCGCCGGGCATTCCCCAGCCGCGGAAACCGGCTGGCGCCCACCGCGACTGCGGCTATGCGGTTGCCACCGCCGTGACCGACGGCAAGTTCGTCTATGCCAGCTACGGCACGGGGGTTGTCGCCTGTCATGACCTGGAAGGCCGCCGGCAATGGGTCCGCTTGTTCGACGAACAACAGGAGGGCGAGTACGGCCGCACCGCCTCGCCGCTGCTGGTCGGCGACGTGCTCCTGGTCACTGTCACCCACTTGAAGGGACTGCGGCGGCAGACCGGCGAGACTCTGTGGGAGGCAACCGAGGCGAAGGCCGCGTACGGAACGCCGGCCGCCGCCCGCATCGGCGGCGTGGATGTGGCGATCACGCCCCACGGCGAGTGTGTTCGCGTGGGGGATGGCCGTATCCTCGCCAAGCGACTTTGCAAAATGGAGTACGTCAGCCCCGTCGTCCACGAGGGGATGGTCTACTTCTCCGGCTCGACGACCGTCGCGGCGCGGCTGCCCGCGGCGGCCGGCGAGCAGATCTCGCTGGAACGAGTCTGGGATTCGGACGAGATGGAAGGCGAGTGCTATGCCTCGCCCGTCTACCATGAAGGGAACCTCTACTGCGTCAGCAACGACGGCGTCTTGTACGCCTTCGACGCGAAGACCGGCGCTTTGGTCTACCACCAGGAACTCGCCATGCCTTCGGCCAGCGGCAAATTGGCCGGGCGCGTGGCAAACTTGTATGCCAGCATTACCCTGGCCGGCAAGTATCTCCTGGTGTGCAACGATGCGGGCGATTCGCTCGTGATCGCGCCGGGCAGGCAGTACCGGCAGGTGTCGCACAACTTTTTGGACAAGGGCTCGGGGGCCTCGCCCGTTGCCGACGGCAAGGCCCTCTTGGTTCGCGGCGGCGGGAAACTCTACTGCCTGCAGCGTGCCAATTAAGGAAAGGACCAAGATGCAATGAAACCGATCACGATGAAATCCATCTCGATGCTGATGTGCTTGTGCGTTGCCGGGACCATCGCCACGGCCGAAGAAACCGCCTTCCCGGTCAAAGTCAGCGCGAACAAGCGGTACTTCGTGGACCAGAAGGGCAATCCCGTGTTCTGGCTGGGCACGACGCAATGGCAGCTCTTTCGCGGGTACAAGCTGGAGGAGGCCAGGACCATCCTGGAAAGATCCGCCGGGCACGGCTTTTCCTTCGTCCAGGTCATGCTCATGGGGGTCGGCGACGGCACGGCGCCCAACGTCTACGGCCAGAAGCCCTGGAACAACGACGATCCGCTCACGCCCAACGAGGCGTATTTCAAGAACGTGGATGCCGTCGTGCGGATCGCCGGCGACAACAACCTGGCGATTTCCATGACGCTCTACCATCAGCGCTACCGCCGGCACATCACCGTCAAGAACGCTCGGCAGTGGGCGGAGTGGCTCGCCCGGCGCTACAAGGACTCGCCGAACATCGTGTGGTCCATGACGCCCGAGGCGCGGCAGGAGTTCGTGCCGGTCTTGCGGGAGTTGGCGGCCGGACTGCACGCCGGCGACGGAGGCCGCCACCTCGTGACCTTCAAGCCCGATCCCGCCCCCGTATTCCTCCAGCTTCATCCACGCCGAAGCGTGGCTCGATTTCGATTCGATGCAGACCTGGAAGAGCGTGCGGCTGATCTATCCGATGGTCACCAAGGACTACAACCTCAAGCCCGTCAAACCAGTGCTCATGGCCGAAGGCGCCTATGAAGCGGGCTCGGAGTACGGCTTCGAGGTCACGCCGCTGTGGATCCGCCGCCAGGCCTGGTACTCGTACCTTGCCGGAGGCCACCACACGTACGGCCACAACGACAGTTGGCGCGTGCTTGCCACGTGGAAGAAGGCCCTCGACGCGCCGGGCGCCGTGCAGATGGGGCTCCTCAAGAAGATTTTCACGGCGCGAAAGGAGTGGTGGCTGATGGTCCCCGACCAGTCGGTCTTTGCGTCGGGAAGCCGCACCGAGGGAGACGTGCTGCATCTTGCCGCCCGACATCCGGACGGCAAATCGGCCATGCTCTACTTGGCCGATAGGGCCTCTTTCTCCGTCAACATGAACAAGCTGGCCGCGCCAAGGTCAATGTCTTCTGGCTCGATCCGAAAACCGGCAATGCCGTGCCGAGTGGACAGGAAGCCAACGCGGGCATCAAGGCTTTCGCCACGCCCGCGGGATGGGAGGATGCCATCCTGGTCTTAGAGGCTGAAGAATAACGCCGTGCGGGCATGGCAGTTTTCATCGATTACGGCCTGGTCAACCAATCTTCGATTGGCTCAGATTGCGAACGTACCTTAGCAAGGCCTCGCGGGTCTGGTTCCTTTGTCCCACGAGCACGGCCAGTTGTTGATGTTCGTCGGCATCGAGTCGACCTTGTTTACCCAGCGACTCGACGCGTCGGTGAAAGTCGAACCATTGCCAATAGGCGTTGATAAAAGCCTCCAACAAGGCACTTGCTTGAGCATCCTTGACCTTGAGCCGTTCTCGCAGTTCATCTACGCTAAAGAACTGTGCGTCAACTATTCCAAGTCGGGCAGCCGCGTTCCTCACGGCGTCCCCAACGAGCAATTCGAGTTCACTCCCAGTAATGAATGTCACCCCTTGGGCTGTTGCTCGTGCGCCGCCTTTCTTGTGCACCCGTTGGATAAAAATATGCTTCTTCAATGGCGATGTTGCCGAGTTGTGGTCCAGGATAACGCGTAGGCAATCTGCTGCATAGCGTCTTTGCATCTCTAGCGCATTTTTGGCAATCGGATTCTCACGACCAATGAGCTTGACCTGTGACTTGGGTATCCAAATGTCGGGCATCGATTGAATCACACGGTAGACGTCTCGGTACGCCGCCGCAAGTCCGTTCTCGTCAACCGTTTTCGATGCTATGTATAAGAACCAATCGCCCTCCTCACTGGTTCTGACCCAGCAGGCAACGGAAACGTCAAAATGGTCGGCCACGAGCCGATTGACGAGTTTCAGACCATCGTCGATTTGGTTTTCTACCAACGCACTCGTATCCATGGCATTACCCCGTCAGGGTTGTTCGTAATCGCTGCGTAAAGTGCTTCGGCTTGAACCTGGGTTTTCTGCTGGTATCGGCTCTCCTCAGTCCAGTCCTTCACGACACCCCAATATCCGTCAAGGACGGGGTTTGCCGCCCGGGCCTGCCCGAATTCCGTAGCTAAGCCGGCAAACTTGACCAGTTTTTCAAGGTCGTGGGTCCAGCAATTTTCCAAGAACTTCTTATCCTTGAAAATCACCCCCGTCCGTTCCACATAGGCGAGGACGCAAGATTTCAAGCCACATTCCACCGAGTAGCCGGCCAGGTAATAGTGCGCAGACCACCGCTGAGCGACGGGAGCAAGAAGTGCCGCGGCATCAAGAATCCTATCTTCAGCAAGTTGCCGAAACTCTGCTCTGCTCACGACATTCCTCTTGCAGACGTAACAGGATCGTCCACTCGCTATGCTCTTTCTAACGTAAACATTTGATTTTAGCGATTCGCAAAGTCCTGACAAGTCCCGCCGCTTTATGAACATTTCCGAATACCGTCCCGAGTCGGAATTCCAGGCTTTTATCAGTACCCTAAAGCTTGAGCCAATCACGATGTCGACATGACAACTGGCACCCCGCGAGCCCGTTTGTTACCATGGGAAGGGTATTCGCCACCGATCACTCTCCCCCTGAAAGGAAAATGCCCATGTTTCGCAACGTCACGCGTGCAGATTGCCGACGAGTCTTGTTTTTCCTGATGTCCGTTGCAGCGCTAACAGCCTTGGCGTTTACGGCGGGCGGCGGGGCCGGCGAGAACGATCCGAAGATCGCTCATCCATCCGCGGCCGGGCTGCCGGCCCTCACCGTGCAGAGCTTCGACCGCGCGGCCGAGGAGAAAACATCCTGGGGCTCCTTGCGCTGGCTTATGACGGACAAGATCGACCCCGAATCGCATATAACGCTGGGCATCGCCGAGCTCAATCCGGGCAAGTCGAACCCGCTGCACGTCCACGACAATTGTGAAGAAGTAATCTACATCCTCTCCGGTTCCTGCGAGCAGCGCGTGGGCGAGCGGACGGTCGTTATGAAGGCCGGCGATACCCTGCACATCCCCGCCGGCGTGCCGCACACCGCGCGGGTTTTGGGCAACGAGCCGATGCGGTCCGTGGTGGTTTACAATGCCGGTGACCGGCACTTCAAGGCGCTGCAAGGCAAGTAGCATAACTAGGGGGGGTAAAAGGAATGTTGCGTTATGCAGGTTTTGCCTGATAAATGCCCTCAATCTTGGACTTTTCCCCTCGCTCAGAAAAGAAAGGCCTTGCCGCTGGAAATAGAATACAGTTGTGGAGTTGTCGCAGTGGTTGCCTGATGGGGCAACCCCTTTTGGCAACTATTCGAAACCGAAACTGAAATCTCCAGGCGAATCATCTTTTCAGACGAAATAGTTGAGTCATGGGTCGAGTTTTTCGTTTTCTGAAATGGGCCACGCGATCCGAACGTCGTACCGGCAAACCGCGACAAAACACGCCCCGCTTCTCTCCGTATCACCGCCGGCTGCTTTGCGAAGTACTGGAAAGCCGGACGCTCCTGTCGGTCACCGCGTGGATCGGCGGCAGCGGGGACTGGAACCAGGCATCCCACTGGAGCAACGGCGTTCCCACGGCAACGTCGGGAGTGACGATCAGCCCAACCGCGGCGGCGACGATCACCATCCAGCCCGGCGAAATGGATGCGGCCCACAGCCTGACGCTGGGCCGCAACGCCACCCTCTCGCTGCCCGACAGCGGCAATCCCGCCAATCCGACGACAAATTCGATCGTCAATTCGGATTTCGAGTCGCCTGTCGCGACGAACGGCACGACGTCGCCCGCAACCTGGTCTTCCTGGGGTTCGGCCTATCTGAGCAGCCAATATGCCTACACCGGCTCGCAATCTCTCGTTGTGAGCGGGGCGAGCTCCGGGGTCAACGAGCAGTTCACGGCAGTGCCCGGCAACGCGTACACGGCATCGGTCTACGCCATGACCGCGGCAACGAACCCGCTGACCGGCAACGCGGCGGGCTACTTGGCTTTGCTGTTCTTCGACTCGTCGGGAAACCTGATCAGCTCGTACAACCCGCCGAATTCGATTGCCGTTCTCACCGCCTCCAGCGCGACGGGGGGCCCGCTGGCCGGCAGCGTGGGCAATCAGGGGTGGAACCATTTCGATACGACAGCCGTGGCGCCGTCGAACGCGGCCTACGTTCAGGCGGGAGTCTCAATCTATTCCCCTGGGGCCCCTGCGGGCGGTTCGGCCTATTATGACGATTTCGAACTTGGGCCGGCCGCCGGAAGTTCCCAACTCGTTGCCGGCACTCTTTCCAATAGCGGCACGCTCATCGTAGGACCGACGAACACGGTGACCATCGGCGGCGCATTTACGCAAACGTCAACGGGCACCCTCGACATTCAACTGAGCGACGGGCCGTCCACGGGAAGCTTCGGCTCCGTCGACATATCGGGGTCCGCGGCGCTGGCCGGCACGCTCAAGGCGGATCTCGTCTATGGCTACTCGCCCTCGACGACCGACACCTTCACTCCCATCGGGTTCGCGAGCAAATCGGGGAGCTTCGCCAGCCTAGCACTGCCCAGCGGTCCGGGATACCAGTTCAACGCCGCCATCACCTTCACGAACGTCGTGATTAGCGCCGCCCCGACCACGGCGCTTAACGCCGCCATTAACGCCTCGACGGGCCTTCATGCCGTCACGACGAACCTGCTGGGCATCAATACGGGCTTTTGGGACTCGGACGCCGTGACGACCCAGACGCAGCAAATGGCGACTGCGGCGGGGCTCGATATTTACCGCTTTCCCGGCGGATCGGCCTCCGATGACTTCCACTTCAATGTTGCCAACAATTACTTCAGCGGCGCCATGAACTTCGCGCAGTTCGTGCAGTTCGTCACGGCGGCCGGCGGTACGGGCCTGGTCACGCTCGACTACGGTTCGGGAAGCCCTCAGGAAGCGGCCGCCGAACTGGCCTACCTGGACGGCTCGCCCACGGATACCACGTTGATCGGAGACGGAATCGAGTGGAACGATAGCACGGGCCAATGGCAGACCGTCAACTGGGGAACGGTCGGCTACTGGGCCGGCCTGCGCGGGGCATCGCCGCTTGCCCAGGACGATGGTCTCAATTTCCTGCGAATCGCCCATCCGGCCGCCTTTACCGACATCAAGTATTGGGAGGTCGGCAACGAAGTCTATGGAAGCTGGGAAATCGACCACCATGGCACGGCGACCCCCGGCGGCGCCAGCACCGGCGCCCAACACGACCCGGCCACCTACGCGGCCTTCGCCGCGCAATTCGCTGCCCTGGCCAGTGAGATTCAGACCGCGGCCGGGCTGCCGCAGATCTCGATCGGCATCGACAGCGGCGACCCCACCGGCGCCAGCGACGACAATTGGACGAAGAATGTCCTGGCGGATGGATTGGCCATCGGATTCGTGCCCGGCTTCATTTCCGACCATAGCTACATGCAGGCGCCCGGCCAGGAAAGCGATTCCTTCCTGCTGGACGACACCGTCTCGGACAGCAGCAGCGTGCTGGATTGGAGCACGCGGTATGCCGACTATGAAACCATGCTCCGGCAAACGCTCGGCAGCCAGGCATCGAGCGTGCAGGTCATGGCAACCGAATACAATTCGGTCTACAACGACCCCGGCAAGCAGTCGACCAGCCTGGTGAATGGACTGTTCGTGGCCGAGTCGCTGGGAGGCCTCTTGGACAGCGGCTACAGCGGCGGCTTCGTCTGGGACCTGCGAAACTATTATGACACGAGCCAGAACAACAGCAACCTGCTCTATGGCTGGCGCGAAGGAGGCGACTACGGGCAATTGGGCGATCCCAACACCAACAGCCCCCCTGCCACGGGTCCCTACGTGGCGTATTCCGGCTATTATGCCTTGCAGTTGGCGTCGAAGATCATCACTGCCGGAGGCGAGGTCGTGTCGGCCACGAGCAACTACAGCGACTTGAACGTCTACGCGGTCAAGGAATCGTCCGGCGACTTGGCCCTCTTGGTGATCAACGCCAATCCGGCCGCCGCCCTGACCGAGCAATTCGATCTGACGGGCTTCCAGCCGGGCGGCGCGGCGCAGGTCTGGCAATATGGCGAGACCCAGGACACGGCCCAGAGCCAGAGCAGGACCGGGGCGTCGGCCCTGGCGAGCGCGAGCACGATCGTACGCCTCAGCGGCAGCGATTTCAGCTACGCTTTCCCTGCTTATTCCATGACCGTTCTCGATCTGACGCCCAACACTGGGCCGACCGTGACCGGGGTATCTTCGACGAAGGCGACCGGAACGTACGGGGCGGGGACGGCGATCCCGATCGCGATCGCCTTCAGCGGGCCGGTCAAGGTCCGCGGCACGCCGCAACTCCAGCTCGACAATGGCGGAGTGGCCAAGTACCAGCGGTGGGAGCGGCACTTCGACCCTCACGTTCACCTACGTGGTGGCGGCGAAGCAGAACACGGCGGACCTGGACTATGCCTCGACCACCGCGCTGATGCTCGATGGCGGGAGCATCAAGGACCTGGCGGGCATTGCGGCTTCCCTGACGCTTCCGCCCACCGGCACGGACGGCCTGGCAACGCAGAACATCGTCATCGACACAACGGCACCGGCGGCGGTCACTCCGCAAGCCAGCGGCGACGTGGCGGCCTTGACCGGCGGTCCGAATGCCCTTTACACGGACCTGGCGATCGCCCTGCTTTTCGGGAACAACGACGCGGAGAACGTCTTGGGGTCGTGCAAGGTCATTTAGCCGCCCAGCATGGACCGCCAAACCTGCTGAAGCTTTATCCAGTTGCGTTTCACCCATCCGTGCTCATGCCAGTAGGGATTGCGATCGAGATATAGCCCGGGGATGTGACCGTAGTCGGCCTGGTTGACGAACTGGGTAGGCATCACGTCCCACCAATCGGCCAACTCGGCGAAGCCGCCGACCGCCGGATCCGATCGAAACACCTGCCGGCAAGCACGGCTGGTCATGGCCGCCGTAAATCCGAACGTGCTGTTGGGGAGCAAGAGCACGTCGCACTGCTGCAAGAGATACCAATCGGGAAAGAAATCCAAGGCCCGCGGGTCGCGCCTTTGCAGGTCGTGTTTCATGTAATCGAAGTTGGCCATCGGCCTCTTTTTGAGATCCAAGCCCAGATCTTCGACGGTTAGCGGATTGAACCGGCGGAAATTCTCAACTAGGGAAATGTCCTCGGTAGCAATGAAAAGGACCGGATGGGGCCAGGAAGAGAACTTCCTTTCGATCAACTGCTGATACCAAGCCAACGGCGTGAGGTAGGCGAAGCCCACACCGGTGTCGCCGCGGCGAATGTGCAGGCCCACGAGCGTTTCGCCGCGGCGGCGGAGCTTTTCCAGCGGTTGGGCCATTCGCTCGCGCACGGCCGGCAGGGGCCCGCCGAAAAGGTCTTGGATATAGTCCTTGTACGGCCGATAGTAGGACATGTGATACTGGAACCAGCCCTCGACGTTGACGTTGCACAAGGGCTCCGCGAGGTGCGGGATGACGGTGTCGTCGGTCCCATGGATTTTCTTTTCGCGAACGACCGGGTACAGGCCTTTGTCGGGCCGGGCGTCGTGAAATCCATAGAGGTCCTCGCCGATCCAGGCGGGAATCTGGACTTCCAAGTCGTAGCGGCCGGCGTAGGTCTTGAGGAACGAATACTGGAAGATCTGGTTGCCCCAGCGGCCCATGCGGCCGAATTCCGTCATTTGCAAGACGCCCCGCGGCATTATTTTCCACTCCCGCTCGTACGGTCAGAATTGGTTCTGCCCCGCAACGTTTCACTGACTTCGGACAGGTTGAAAACCTGTCCCACCATCCTACGGTCCGAAGCGGTTGTTCCGCAAGATGCATTGCTCGCGGTTTCAGGCGTATTGACCGCAGGCGGACTGAACATTAAGATCAGGGCTGATGGAATTCCTATCGGTGATCCCGTGCGAGTTGGCGATGAGATTCTCGATCATTACTCCAAGCTATCGCAGCGGTCGCTGGCTTAAGCTATGCATCCCCTCCGTGGCGGACCAGGAAGGAGTGGATTTCGAGCACATCGTGCAGGATTCCTGTTCCGATGACGAGACCCGCGAGTGGCTGCCCGGGGATCCGCGGGTGACCGCGGTGATCGAAAAAGACAGCGGGATGTATGACGCCGTCAACCGCGGGTTCCGCCGCGCTACGGGCGAGATTCTGTCGTATCTGAACTGCGATGAACAATACCTGTCGGGAGCGCTGGCCAAAGTCGCTCGCTATTTCGATGGCCGTCCGGAAGTGGATGCCCTGCTGGCCGACTGCATTGTGATCGACCCGAAAGGAGACTACATCTGCGAACGCCGCGCTGGTTCCGCAGCTTTTCCATACCCAGGCCGGTACGACTTTAAGCTTTCTCACGGCGGGGTTGTTTCTGAGGCGGCGCGTGGTCGAGGATTTCAAGCTCTTCTTCGATACCCGCTGGCGCGATCTTGGCGACGCGGAGTGGACCCTCCGCGCCATTTGCGCGGGCGTCCGCTTCGGGATTCTCCGCGAGTTTACCAGTACCTTCACCGATACGGGAGAAAACATGAACCTTCTGCCCAATGCCCGGCGCGAAACCGTTGCCTTGCGCCGCCGCGCCCAATGGGTGCGGGCCGCGGCGCCGCTTTGGGTGGCCCATTACCAGGCTGCGCCGCCTGCTGGCGGGCCTCTACTGGTGCAAGCCCCACGACTACGCCATCTACACCCCGGAAAGCCCGGACAATCGGCAACGGTTCCATGTGGCAAACCCGACGTTTCGCTGGCGGTGGTGAGGTTTTGCTGAAATGGTGGCGGCGGTGGACGCCTGGCGCAGGCGCGGGCAGCAGCCTGGAAGGCCAAAATGGTCCAGGTAGCGCGCCGAGGAGTTCCCTCAGATCGATGGGGGCGATAATTCCTCGGTGGCCGGCGATTGGTCTGGCCCGCAGCAGAACCCCAGATATATGATTCCACAAACCATAATGAAAGAGGGAAAACTTGTCAGCTCGGCAAACGTCGACTCCAAAATGCCATTAAAAGCGTGGCAAACGAGTAGAACGAAAAGGAATCCGTCGCCGCAGTCCCCGCCGGAAAGGAAGCGGCGCCGCACGAGGTCCATGCTCGTAAGGCCCGCCGCCACGCACAGAAGGAGACCGACCGCGCCGAGATCGAGAAACATATCCAGGTAGCCACAATGGCCGTTGGGAACCGCCCAGTGGACCAACCGGGAGATGCTCTCGATTCGCTCGGGATTCCAGAATGTCTGGTAGCCATGTCCGAGCAGGAAATGCTCCTGGGCATGTGGCGCCAGTTCCGTCCATAAGGGAATCCGCCCGGAAAGGGAATCGGCGTCCTCCTGCCGGCCGATCAGAGCAAGATTGACGAACCGGCCCTGGATGTCCCAGTCCAGAAGCACGCTTGCCAAGAGCAGGGTGCTTGCGACCGAGACGGTCCCCGCAATGGCCATGATTTTCTTCGGCAACGGTACGGTAAAGAAAAGCGCAAACCAGCAGCGCGGCCAAGAGCGACTCCACAACCTGTTCTCGACTTGGTCAGTATGAGCAAGACGGCGCCGATCAAGCACAGCGTCCAGAGGAAGATGCGCCCGCGATCGGCGTGGCGGGCAAGGCTGGCTGCCGCCAGGGCCATCATCGTGCAGTAGGTCGCCTGCGAGTTGGGGTGCAGCGTACCGGCGAAGCGGTACTCAGCGGCAAAGGGATGGAAGGTTCCCAGGGCGATTTCCGCGCGTACGCCGTTGAAAATGAGGATGGTCGAAACCACGAGGGCGATCAGGCACAGGTCGCGCAGGGTCACCTGGCGCACGATCCCTGCGCGCCAACGCTGCAGAACAAGAACACGCTGAGATGCCGGAGCGTCAGCGGTAGATCGTCCGACCAAAGGATGCTTGTCCCGCACCAGGCAAAATAGCCCAGCAGCAGCCACCCCAGGAACGACCGCGGTCCTCGTCGCCGTCCGTCGCGGTGCAAGAGCAGGAGCCCGCCGAAGAGGCCAAGCGCGACAACGGCCAGACGCCGCCCCGTATTGCCTTCGGCCACGCTCGCAACCATTTCGTCCGCCGTGATCGCGAACGCTTCGAGACGCGATATCTGCGCATTCCTCCCATGTTCGATGAAGTAGAACGCGGTCGTCAGCACGGCAATCGCCAGCCACACCATGACCGTGCGGCCGATTATCGGTACATGGTGCCCGGGCAAAGGAAGCGCGGGCAGCATGTACCCATGGTCGGCGGTAGGCGGTTGGTTGAGCATCACGGTTTTGGCCTAGGTTGGCGGTCCCACTCAACGTCGACCATGAGTACATGGTGCCCGACGACCATGGGTACATGGCTCCCAGACGCGCTGCCGCAGCAGCGCGACGGTGAATTTGACTACGAACCGCGAGTTGGTCGTGAGGTAACGCCGCCAGAGGCGGCGGGGTTCGTGGCAGAGCCGGTAGAGCCATTCCAGGCCGCGGGCTTGCATCCAACGCGGCGCCGTGGGCTTTGTGCCGGCATGAAAATCGAACGCTGCCCCCACGTTGACCAGCACGGCGCGCAATCGCCCCTGCATGGCGCCGGCGAAATGGTCTTGCTTGGGGAATCCCAGGCCGACGAAAACAATGCCCGCCCCGCTGGAATGGATCCGGTCGATGACGTCCGCTTCCTCCTCCGCAGTCAGCGGGCGGAAAGGGGGCGAGTGGCAACCGGCAATCTGAATTCCCGGGCACCAGGACTTCAAATTGGCGCCAAGCAAAGCGAGCACTTCGGGCGAACTACCATAGAGGAAAATGGGCACGTCTTCTCGGGCCGCGCCGCGGCACACTCGGAGCATGAGTTCCGGCCCCCACACGCGGTCGCGAAGGCCGGTACGGTGCAAGGCATTCAGCGCCCAACGAACGGGCTGGCCGTCCGGCGTGATAATGTCGAAGCGGTTGACCGTGGCCAACAGTTCCGGATCGTCGCTGGACGTAACGACCGCATGGACGGCGTGCGCCGAAACGACGGCCGACCGGCCCTGGCGGGCGGATTGCAAAATGAAATCCGTTGCTTCGTCGTAGGTCGTGGCACTGACCTGTACGCCGAAGAGATCGTACTTTTGCGGCCGGCGCAGGTTTGTTGCCGGCGGAGCTTCTGACACCGGATGTGAATCGAATTTCAACATGGCATGCTTCAGCCTCGAGTGGCACGTGCGAAAAACCTGGGTAACTTGGTTGATGGCATCGCCTGCTGGACTTCGATCCCGGCGCCAATCGGCACTCGGGCATCGGTTTCACGACAGGCGGCTTGCGGCGGGCCGGCCTTATGCAGACCGAGGGTCCGGCGGTAGATATCCATCAGGGCCGCGTAATTCCCCGCCGCCGCGTATTTCCGCACGTACTGTTCACGCGCCGCGCGACGCATCGGAGCGAGTGCGCCGTTGCCGGTACATTCGCGAACCACGCGGGCAAGGTCTGCGGAGTTTCCCGGCTCGAAGAGCCGGCCGGTCCGCCCGTCGTCGATCATTTCCGGCAAAGCCCCCAAGCGCGAACCGATAACCGGCGTACCCTTGGCGTACGATTCCAACACGGCCTTCGGGCAGTTCTCGTACCATATCGAGGGGACAATCAGGCAGGCTGCATCGCCGAGGATCGGCAAGACCTCAGCCGGCGTACGTCGACCGACGAATTCCACCCGCGGATCGGACCGTGCCGCCGCGCGGATTTCGTCGGCCAGTGGTCCGTCGCCAACGATCTTCAGCCGCATCGCGTCATCGAGCTGTCGCCAGGCTTCCAAGAGCACGGCCGTCCCTTTTTCGCTCGAAAGCCGGCCGACGAATAGTGCGTAACCGCCTCGGCCCGGGCCGGCCCCCGGGTCATCCCCCATGAAGTTCGGTTTCGTGGTGATCCGATCGGCGGGCAAGCCGCCTGCGACGAACTTGCAACGCGAGAACTCCGAGAGGGCAATGAACTGTTGCACGCCGACCATGGGTACATGGTGCCCGACCCAGGTTCCGCGCAAACGTTGCATGGCCAGCATGGCTGCTACGACGGCCGTCGCTGCACGGTCCCGCCGATAACAACCATGCACGATCCCCGGCCAGGCCAGCAACTTGCCTAAGCAGTCTTCGCAGGGACGCCCGTCGCGGAGAAAGAGGGCCGAGGGGCAAAGCAAGCGGTAGTTGTGCAGCGTTTGCACGACGGGCACCCCCGCTTCATTCGCCGCTTGATAAATCGACGGCGAAATGAGCGGAAACGTATTGTGGCAGTGCAGCACCTCAGGCTGCGCCTGGCGGATCAGCCTGCGTATTTCGTCGACGGTCTGCCGGTTCCAGAGCGTTCTGCGGGCGGCCTCCCAGCGGCCCATGCCGGCAATGTCGTCATTGTGGCGGGTATAGCGAATCACCTCGTGGCCATGCGATTCCAGCAACAAGCCCTCGTCGGAAAAGACCTGGTCCTCACCGCCCGGCTCGCGGTAGAAATTGTGGCACAGCAGCACCCGTCGCGGGACATCGGACGACGCAGCCGTCGCATCGTTTGGTAGCATGGCGTCAGTCCTCCCCATCACAGTCATTCGCAGCGACTGCGGACGTTGGCAATCCGGCTGCTTCGCCGACGCCGGCCGCACCTCCAGCCACCCGCACCGACCCGCTGCGCGAGTACCCCGCCCGGCCGATCGGACCGCAGCCCCAGCCAGCGTTGCACGGGGCGAACCATCGCCATTCCGGCGCGTGCCGGTCCGCGCAAACGCGTGCCGCGGATCCAGGCACACAGCGAATACCACGACCGCCGCGCCGTGCGCACCAGGAAGCGGAAATCGGTCGCCCCTTCCGCCACCTGAAAAGCCCCGGACATGAGCGACGTCTTGAACCGCTGCTCGCCCTTGCCCAGGTCGAGACGCTGATACCCGCGGGCGGCGGCCGTCTTGCATAACTCGCAGAACAGCAGCAAGCCCGGCGAATAGCGGGCCAAGGAAAGATCGTAGGCCGGAAACCAGGCGTGCATCACGGTCTGCGAATTCATGCCGAGGTGGATCGCCACGGGCCGGTCGCCGGCGTACAGGGCCGAAAGCAGGCCGCCGAAAGTGTCGCCGGGCACCCGGCACCCGGAACAGGCAATGTCTTCTGCCGGGTGCCGGGTCGCGTCGCGAATCCGCGCGAGAAGGTCGATTTTCCAGGAAGCCGCCAGGGCGTCGGGCATTTGGGTTCGCTCGTACTGCGCGCGCTTCCAGCGAATGAGCGTATCGAAACACTCCTCGTCACGGACGTCCGGCTCGAAGCGCAACGGACCGACCTCCCGGCAGAACTCTCGCCATTTCTTGATCACGTCATGGAAGCCGCGCGGTCCCTTGCGGACGCGTCCCGCGGCGGGCACCCGGCACCCGGAAGATCCAGTGTTTTCGCCGGGTGCCGGGTCGCGGCACTCGGAAGATCCAGTGTTTTCGCCGGGTGCCGGGTCGTCGGCAGCGAAGTTTCCACGCAAATCGATGTAGGGCGAGATCATCGACCGCAAGTGATAGGGTCGAAAGGCTTCCTGCCATGTGGGAAGATGATCGAACTTCCAGGCGGCCAGGCGGCAAGCGCGAATCAGCTCTTCGGCCTCCCAGGGGACGCCCTCGCGGGCGATCACTCCATGAAAATCGGACATCGCCTCGCCGACCGGCACGCCGACATTGCGCGGGTGTCGCTGGAAGGGGAAGAACCCGACGCGCTCGTCGCCCTGCCAAAGCACCGCCACTTCCACATCCTGCCGCACGGCGGCCACGGCCCGCGTGAACTCGGGGCGAAAATAGGGGCTGTCGTAGCGCGGATCGGCTTGCTGCAACTCGGACCAACTCTCCCAAACGTTCATGGGGACCTGGCCGGCTTGCGCCACGGTAATCTTCATGAGCCGCTCCTTTCCAACACCGTCGGCGGCGCCGTCCGACAGGTTGCAGGGACCCCTATCGCCGGGCGCCGCGACGTTCTCCTTCGACGCGCCGCGCTCGGAGCGAAAATCGAGACCGGCCACGAAAGCCCGTTGCGCAAAGAAGGCGGGGGCCAGCAGGTGCGACGCGCCGCGGAAATAGGCTTCGTTGAGCCAGAAGCGGTGACGCAGGATCAGCGTCCTGCCGGCGTCGCGGCGCAGCATGGCCCACAAATAAAGTGGCAGCCGCACGCCCAGCAGCAGTGCCAGACGCGCCGCGGCCAGCCCCAGCACTCCCAGCACGCCATACCGATTCAAGTCGCGACGGGCAAAACAAAAACCGGCACGCTGCGCATTCCAGCGGAGGTACGGTTCTTCCACGCGGCTCGGTTCGATGGAATGCAGGATGCGGGCCCTCGGAACGTGCCAGAGTTCGATGCCGGCCATCCGCATCCGCCAGCAAAGATCGGTATCTTCGCCCGCTTCGCGCAACGTCTCATCGAATACGCCAATGCGCTGGAAAACGTCGCGATGAATCACGATATTGCCCGTGCCCAGCACTTTATTGCCCGGGCAACGGCAGAGGGTCGGATAGGCTTCGCGCTGCGTCACCAGTTGGTGCAAGGCGGGGGCCAGTTCCGCGGGACAGGAAGGCGGCAGCAGCGGAATCGCCGGACCACCCAGGCACAACGCGCCGGTCTCGCCGGCGGCGTCGGCCAACTCCAGCAGCCAGCGCGGCTCGGCCTGCTCGTCGTCGTCCAGAAAGGCGATCCATGGCGTCTTGGCCTCGGCGATGCCGCGGTTGCGCCGACAGCGACACCCGGGCGAGCTTCGCGCAGCCCGCGCATCGCTACAGGCGAGCATGCGCAACACTCGGTGATCACCTCCGGCGTAGCATCGTTCGAGGCGTTGTCGACAACAACCACTTCATAGCGCAACCGCCCGCCGGTTTCCAATTCGTAGAGGCTTGTCAAGGCCGTGCGGAGCAACTCGGCGCGGTTGAACGTGCAGACGACAACGGTGACTTCGAAGCATGGCATGCTCACGTTCGCTCCGTTTCTTTCATCAGCGGCGACATCTGCCGGAGCAGGCTGGCAGTCCGTACGACCGCTCCGGCCACCGCGCCCGCAAGGGTTGCCAATGCTGCACCGAGTGCGCCCAGGGGCGCGATGGCGACTGCCGCAACAGCGAGCGTGAAGAGGAGCATGGCCGAATCGGCCGCCAAATGCGCCTGCGGCTGTTCCATGGCCCATAGGCCGCTGCCGGCCACGTTGCCCAGCGCGTGGGCCAGGACCGCCAATGCCGCAACGGAAACAACCGCGCCGCAACCGGCGTACTGGCTTCCATAGACCAACACCACGAGCCTATCGCCTGTGGCGATGAAAACCAGGCAGAGTCCGCCGATAATCACGGCAAAGACAAGGCCGGTCAGCACCAGCACGCGGCGTAAGTCGCCAACGCCCCCCGTGGCAAAGGCCCTGGCAGCCTGGGGCGCGAGCCAATTGGCGATTCCCACCAGGAACATTTGCGAGAGGCCCACGAGGCTCATGCAAGCGGCCAGAGTGCCCACGTCCGCCTGAGAATGCCAGGCCGCCAGGAACCAGGGACCGATATACGGCGTCAACGAAGCGGCCAGGAACGCGGCCATCGCCCAACGGGCCAACGACCAGTTTCGCCGCCAATCGCTGGCGATTCGGTTGCGGCGAAAGACCAACGTCTTGCCTTGCCAAGCGAACCAGCCGGCCACGACCAGGGCGGAGGCTGCACCCAGCACCAAATAGGCCGTGGTCGCCGTGAGCAGGTGCCAGAAACCCAAGATCAGCAAGGCGCCGATTTGCAGAACGCAAACGGCAAGATCCAGCACAATGGCTACTCTCACCTTCAACCGTGAGAAAGCCACCTGGCGGACGCACTCGCGGGCAAGCAGGAAGGGAATGGCGCCGAGCACGTACCAGAGGGTCCGGGCAAAGCCGGCGGAAACCAACGTCCGCGGCGTCAGCACGACGGCGAGCACCAGCACCAGCACGGCTGCGGCGGAGAGCACGGCCTGATGCACGAGAATACTGCCCGTGTAGGCCGCCAATGAACGGCCGCGGCGGCGGTGGCAATAAACGCGGTACGGTATGCTGACGATCTGGTCCTGTACGCTGCGCAGCAGGAGCACGATGCTCAGGGCCAGCGCGTAAAGCCCCAACTCCGCGCGCAACCCGAGCCGACCGATGATCACGCTGGTGGCGAAACTGGTTGCGCTGAAGACTGCCTGGTCGACAAGCGACAAGGCCCCCTGTCTCGCCATAGGATCGCTGACCACGCCTACGACGGTGCGTCGCAGCCGTCGCATGCGCGATGGCTTCGCGGACTGCTCCTCGGTTTCGAGAACGGCTAGGGAAATCGATTGCGTCACGAGGGAGGCTCCGACGCTGCAAGTTGATGCAATAGCCGCCATCCGTCGCGAACCACGGTGTACCAGCCGCTGAGCCAGGTGGCGATCGATTTTGCCGAGTCGGACCCGTCCACGGTGAACCGCCCCCAGTCGAACGGGTCGCCCGAGGGCTGCGCCAGATCGGACTCGACGGTCAAGGCGCAAAGCAGACCGGCATCGCGCACGGCGGCGGCGAAAAGCGGCCCGCAGAAGCCGAGTCGCTTCTTGCCGTAAGGAAAGGCAAACGTGGCATCCGCCAGCCCGAATCGCTCGCGGAGCACGTCCAGCGATTCCAGCAAGTCCCGATAAAGCGCGCGCGGCCTGCCGCGGAAATCGGCGTGGGTGTGGGTGTGGCAAGCGATATCGATCCCGCCGGACGCGAGCATCTCCCGCATTGCCTCGTCGATAGGGGTGCGCACGTTTCGGGAGCCACTGCGCGTTGCATTCTTGCGGATCTCGTCGTCGAAGGGGAAGGGGCTGTGCGTATCGAGATAGGCCGTGGTCAGGAACACCGTTGCCGGGATCCGCAGTTCCTTTAGCACGGGCCATGCGTGCCGATAGACGCACTCGTATCCGTCATCGAATGTTACGACGAACACATTCCGCGGAATCGGTTCGCCGCGCCGCCGGCTGTCCAGAACGGCCCGCAGCGACCATGGCTGGAAGTTGCGCTCCAAGAGGCCCCGCATCTGCTCCTTGAAACGCGCCGGAGTGACATTCATCGTCGACTCCGTCGCGCCCGTGAAGTACGGCGTTACGCGGTGATAACAAAGGATGCCGAAGGCCTCGGGATGGCGGTTTCCCAGGCAGGCGGCCACGGGACGCATCGTCCCCAGCGTTACCCGCCGGCAGAGGCCGCGCAGCGCCGCCTGAATCGTGAAACCTGCGGCAACGACGGGCAGCCCGGCGCCGATGTCCCAGTCGCGATGTCAACGGTTTCGACTTTTGTTTCCGTTACGTTCATGAGGTCAGGCAGCAACTTGTGGCACGCGCGGAGGATCAAACACCCCTGCGAAAAATCATGGTTGGAATCGTCAGCAGAAGCAGTTTCAGATCGAGCCAAAGGGCCCTCGTGCGGATGTATCGCAGGTCCATGCGGACCCAGTCCACGAAGGAAACGCGCGAACGTCCATAGACCTGCCAGATGCACGTCAATCCGGGCGTCACATTCAGTCGCCATCGCTGCCAACCGCGGCAGGCCTGGGATTCGGCGCAGGGCAAAGGACGAGGGCCCACCAGCGACATGTCGCCCTTCAGCACGTTCCAGAGTTGCGGCAATTCATCGATGCTGGTAGCGCGGAGGAATCGCCCGAGGCGCGTGACGCGCGGGTCGTTCTTCAATTTGAAAGCTGGCCCGTCCTGTTCGCTTCGTGCCCGCAAACTCGCCTGTTGCCACTCCGCGTCAACGACCATCGTGCGAAACTTGTAAATGGTGAACGGCCGGCCGCCGAGACCGTCGCGCCGTTGGGCGAAGAAGATCGGTCCGGGCGACGTGAGTTTCACCGCTAAAGCCGCGAGCGTCATCAGCGGCAGATGCACGATCAAGGCTGCGCTCGCGCCGAGGACATCGACCGCCCGCTTCCAGCGCGGCAAAGACTGAAAGAAAAACGGCTCCATGGCCCCGGTCGTGCCTTCCTCGGCCGGTGCATTCGCCACGTCGCTGAGCCCGCTGCCATCGCCCAGGAACCAGTCCGAAGGGTAGCAATAGACCTTGCATTGCGGCAGGGGAACGGAATCGGGAAACTCCAGGCAGATCTCGTCGGCCACAGTCCATGCGCCCCAACCGGGCGTGTTGGGCATGAGAACGCCGACGTGGCGGCCATCAAGCCAGCCCGCTTCGTCGGTCAGACGCATCCGCCCGGCGAGAATTCGGGCCACCTGATCGAGCGTTTTCTTGCCTTGTGGGCCGTTGGTGACGCCCAAGGACAAGAGCGCCAGGGGCTGCTCCCAACGATCAGCCCGGGCGCGTTCGCGTTCCATGGCCTCGCGGAAGCGGTCTGCCGGGTAAAAATGCCGAAAGTTTCCCGTTTCGCGCGATCCCTTGAAAAGCCTACCGAACCACATGTAGTGCTTCCTCCTTCAGGTAAGACCCGTCCTGATTTCCCGACTCGCTGAGGCCGTCCCGAGCAGGTGAGGCCTGCCCACCGCTCACGCCCTTTCGCGTCGCTTGTTCAAAATTGCTCCCACGATCCGCGCGCGGCACGATTCAGGATTTCTTTCACACGCAAGGCCGTTTCCCAAGGCACCGATTCCGCCTCGACCACCAACACGATTCCATCCAGCGCCGCGCTCAAGCGATTGGCGCAACTCACCTGGCGGACGGGCGGCAGGTCGAAAATCGTCAAGGCCGCGTTTCCGGCCAAATCGGCCACGAGGTTCAGCAGATTCTCCGCGTCATAAACCCGTGCCGGACTGCCATGAATCTTGCCCGCCGACAATACGTAGAGGTTTTCCATCGTGGTCGGATGCAGGACTTCCATCACCGGCTCATCCTCGATGACGCACTCGACCAGGCCCGGCGAATTCGGCACGCCGAAGATCCGCGTGACGGCGGGCCGGCTGACGTTTGCATCGACCAGGACTACCTTGTTTTCCTGGCGCGCGGCCGCGGCCGTCGCCAGGTGGGCGGCCACGGTGCTCACCCCTTCACCCACGCGGCAACTCGTAATGCCGAGCGTGCGGATCGTATGCTTGCCCTCGTGCCGCGGCCAGCCAAGCTGCTTGAGCACGAGCTGGCAATGATCGTCCAGTGTTCCTGCCAGCGTCCAAGTTGCCGGCGGCCTGTTCTTCGTCGTGGGATGGGCTGCTCCAGTAATCATTTCTCAGGACCTCCTATTGCCGGCAGCCGCGGAATGTCGTTCTGCATAGTGCGGAATGGCCCCCAGGGCGGTAACCCCCAGGCGCCGCTCGATGTCTTCAGGCTCCCGGAATGAATGGTTGCGGGAATCGGCCCAACAGGCCACGGCTGCCGCTACTGCCAGCCCGCACAATATGCCGATTGCCAGGCACATGGACTTCTGCGGAGAGACGACTTCGGGCTCGTAGGTAGCGGGCTGGGCCACGGTAATATTGGAAATCTGCGCCATTTCCCGGGCCTGGTCGATCTTCGCCTGTTCCATGCCGGTTGCGTACTTATGGAAGGTGGCCTGGCAAACGTCGATGTCGCGTTCCAGTCCGGCAATCAGCAATTCCTGTTGGTTGAAGTCCTTCATCTGACTTCGAACGGTAGCTAACTGCCCGGTCAGAACGCCATTCTTGGCCTGGAAGCCGGCCAGCAGGGCCTGCTCCTGCAGCAAAGCGGCTTGGGTTTCCTGGTAAACCTTGTTCCGTCCCTTGGCAACATGGGTCCGCGTCGACTCCTGGCGGCCAGCCACGGCGCGGCTGGCTTGTAGTTGTTCGTCGAGGGCCTGCTTCGCCGGATGGGCATCGGTGTACTTGGCCGCGGCCTCCTCCCTGCGAATCTCCAGTTGATACAACTCCGAGCCGCATTTGGTCGGCCCCCAAGTTGCCAATGCCGGTGGTAACCGACTCCACCAGCTCGGCGGGCAACGAGCTCAACTGCTCGCGCAAAATGCCGATGCGGGTCTCCGATACCTTGGCGGCGGCCTGATTTTGCAGTCGTTCCTCTTCCAGCCGGCTGAGGCGGGCGGCGAAGCTTTGACGCTGATCGCTCAACGAAACGATGCTGTTGGCCGTCTCTAGATCGCGGAGGGCCTCCTGCTTCGCAAGGAGATCTTTCCGCGATCGTTCCGTCTGCTCGGCGAAAAACTCCACGGACCGCTGCGGCCGGTTCAGGCGAATGTGCTCGGCCTGGTAGACTTCCATGAGCGCGGCAACGACCTTTTGGCTCCACTCGGGCGTTGGGCCTTTGCACTCGATCTGGATCAAGTCGGACTTCCGGGCGGAACCTGCGCTATAGCGCGCGATGAGCTCCGTGACGGCGCGATCGCGATCTCCAGGTTCGCGGTCCCTTCCAGGCGGCGGAGAAATTCCTTGGATCGGACCCAGGCCTGCCGGACTTGGTCAACGGCCTGCTCGACTCGGCCCAACGGGCGTGCCGACCCGCTGCCCGAGTACCCCGCCGACCCGCTGCGCGAGTACCCCGCGGCCGGAGAATGTCTGAGGATGAAATCCGGTCCCAATAAGTCGACGACCTTCTCGGCAACCGCGCGACTCCTGAGGATTTCGACAACCGAGTTCAGTTCGTTGTCGCGAGAAGAAGGAAGGGCAACGACCGGTTCCTGCCCCATGGTGACCGTCGAATCCAGGGTGGCGTTTTCTTTGCCCAGCCGGACCAGCAACAGGCCTTCAGAGTGATATCTTTTGGGGCCGAAGATCGCTGTGGCGCCGGCGATAATGACCACCAGCAAGAAAGCCGTGAACGACTTCTTTCTGTGGCGGGCCATCGCTCGCCAAAGGTCGGATAATCCTGGAGATTTAGGTCTGTCTTCCATCAAAAGCCCTAGTACACTACGTAAAATGGGTAAAGCAGCGTGTATGCGCTAACTTTCCGTGATTGTTCTACATATAATCACCCGCAATATAGTTGTAAAGTTGCGAAACGCTGAATATTGAAAGAATGGTATGCAGAAATTCAGAAATGTCAAACGCGGAACTCGGTTTTTCCGGATGTCCACATTTTTCCGCCTGATCCGAGCAACTGCCAACTGCTATTCGGTGCGCCGCAGCCAGATTTCTCGCCAGTAGAAGGGGTTGCTGCGCGGACAGTTCTTCGTACACAACCCTTGGCAGGTTACGCCTTTCAGAGCAACCGTGCGCAGTCAGACCGATCATTTGCCCAGTTTCTTCGAGAATGATCTTCCGCACGGGGAAATCGACCTCGAAGCGCCGGCCGCAGTATTCCAGCATTTCGGGCTCAAAAGAAAGCCCACAATTCTTGCCGTTGGCATCGAGCGTGGCCTTGACCTCATCGGCCAGCTTGACCTCGACCCATTCACCCGGCCGCAAATCGAGATCGCCCTTGCGGGCACCCGGTACCCCGGGTCGGCCGCGCCGCTGGCCCACCAGGTTTCCCGGCGCTGGCAGGCCACCGAGATAACGGATGCGGTTCGTTGCCATGCGAGCGACGATCCGGAAAAAACGCCCTAGCGAAAGTTCCCCGTACAGGATATCGGTCGCGAAATGCAGGATATTCCAACGCGACAAAGGCCTCGTCGCGCCGGCTAACTCGGTCGACTGGCAAAAGTAAAGATCGCCTTTTCGCGTGGGTAAATCACGCGAACGGGCATAGTCGTCGCTCGGGAGACTGCCAACAAGCGGGTCGGTCGCGCTTTGCTCGTTGACGGATTTCAGCCAGGCCTCTTTCCAAAAAATCAGGCAGTTTCTTTGGCAGCCATCGTGTGCCGACCCGTCGCATCGCAAATCCTCCAGAAATACGGTTGCGCCCATCAACCGCATTCCACGGCCTTCAACGCAGGTCTTGTCGGCGCGACGGGAAACGCGAAAGCGGCGGCCGCAGAGCCTCGCCATTTCGGGCATGAACGGCAAGCCATCGAGTGTGGCGTTGGCGTCCAGTGTGGCGAGGATTTCAGGCAGGCTGCGTATTTCTACGACTTGGCCTCGCAAGAAACGCGGAGGCTGGGAATTCGCCCAGAAGCTGAGGATGCCTTTTCCTTGGAAACCTTCATACCAAGATTAACCCGGATTGCTCATGGCAGTGTGCGTAATACTATTCCGACGGCCAATCGGGGGCAAATTCTTGTGACGTAGGTCTCTCCTGTCGTATTAGGTCACTCTAAGCTACGGTTCCGGAAAAATCATCGCATCCGCAAAGGCCGTGGCGAAATCCGGATCCCGCGAAAGATCGACGTGCTCGGTTCGTGCGGCAAGCTCATCGCACGTTTCCCGGCAACGCCGCGACAGGCCGGCCAGCCGGGCCCCGGCCAATGACGTGTTGCCTTGGTAGCGGATCCGCTGGTGCTGGATGCCGGGCGGCAACAGGCCCATCCGCTGGGCATTACCGCGGCGAATGTAGTTGCCGAATCCGCCCGCCAGGAGTACGCGATCGAGGTCTTTCGCCTCCAGTCCACGCCGCTTCAGCAACAACTCGATGCCGGCACGAATCGCCCCGGAGGCCAACTGCACTTCACGCAAGTCCCGTTGCGTCAACACGACTTTCTTGCCGCCGGTCACCATGTCGGGCGCCATGTCGGGCACCGTGTACCCATGGTCGTGGTCGCCGGCGGCCCCGTCGGCAAGCACGAATGCGAGTTCCCGCTCACCCAGTTCGATGCGCCGGGCGAGGTCCGGCAGCACGCCCGCGGGCAGTTCGTCGGGCGCCATGAGCCGGCCTTGGGGTGAAACGATGCCGTGCCGCAAGAGTTCGGCCGTGGCGTCGATCAAGGCGGAGCCGCACAACCCCAGCGGCGGAACATGGCCGATCACGTGGACCTGCAATTGCTGCTCGACTACGACCTTCTCGATCGCTCCCTGGCAGGCCCGCATTCCCTGGGCGATCCGCGCGCCTTCGAAGGCCGGACCGGCGGCGGTCGAGGTCGCGGTGAGCTTGCCGTCGGCCAAGAGCACGATCTCGCCGTTGGTGCCGATATCGATCAAGAGGGTTGGGCTCCGTGCAATCGGCCAGCCCCGTTGCCAGGATGCCGCCCACGATGTCGCCGCCGACGAAAGCGCCGATGATCGGCAGGACGTAGACCCGGCCGCGCGGATGAATTTGCAAGCCGCCTTCCACGGCCGGAAAGGCCAGGCCCTGTTGGACCGCCGGCACGAAGGGCACTTCACCCATCGGCCCCGGATCGATGCCGCAGAAGAGTTGCTGCATCGTTGTATTGCCGGCCAGGGTCACGCTGTAGACCTGCCGCCGAGCAATGCCCGTGGCATCGCACAATTCGCCGATCATCTCATCGATCGCCTCGACAACAACCCGTTGCAGTTGTTCCAGCCCCTCGGAACTGGTGCGGGACATGAGAATTCGCGTCAGCACGTCGTCGCCGAAGCGGGTCTGCGGATTGAGCCGCGAAGCGATCCGGACCTGCCGGCCGGTGGCCAAGTCCAACAGGGCGGCAACGAGCGTCGTGGTGCCCAGGTCGACGGCAACTCCGTAGGAATCCCACTCCGTGTTTCCCTGCTCGAAATCGATGAGGCGGTCGTCATCGAGCACGACCGTGCCCTGGAAATTGGCGTCCCGCAAGCGGCGGGGAAGCTCGCGAAGCAGGCTCAAATCGGCCGGGCACCGTGTACTCATGGTCGACGGGCCGAGTTGCCGTTGCAGCCGGACAAAATCGGGCACGTCGTCGTCGCGATCGGGCAGGGGAAGTTCGAGATACCGTTTGCAAATCGACGGCGCGCCGTCGGTTTCCACCGCTTCCTCGGCGTGGTCCAGGATTTGATGGGGCCGGTCGATCAGCGACGTTTCCGGCACCAACACGGTCATCGGTCCGCCGACGATCGCCTGGCATGCCAGCCGGCAGCCGGCGTGCAGTTCCTCGGCGGCCAGCAACTTGCGTTCTTCGGCCGTGGGCGGCGCGCGGCACCTGTACCCGGGTCGGCTGACGATGACGCGACACTTGCCGCACGTGCCCTCGCCGCCACAAGGGGCATCGAGCACCAGATCGGCTGCCGTGGCCGCCTCTTGCAGCCGGGTTCCCGCCAGCACGTAGACCTTCTTGTCGCCCGGCTGGAACGTGACCAGAAATTCTTCGGGACGATTCATGCTTCCTCCGCACCATTCCTCTGGACCTCTTGGAGCAACTCGACGAACTTGGCCGCCGTCGGCGTGAAGACCTTCCGCTGGCGATGGATGATGCCGATCGGACGGTACAACTCGGGAGCGATCAGGCGGACCGCCACGAGGCTGCCGTTGCGGCAGGCCTCGCGGATCGGCGGCGCGGGCAGAATGCTGATCCCGGCCCCGATTTCCACCGCCTGCTTGATCGTCTCGATATTGTCGAACTCCATTACGATTCTGATGTTCACCGACCGCTGCCGCAAGTACCGGTCAACTTCCTTGCGGATGCTCAGGTCGCGATCGAAGGCCACGAAGTCCTCGCTCTGCAGGTGCTCGGCCGTGACCGCGGTTTCCTTCGCCAGGCGGTGCTGCGGACTGCACACCAGCACCATGCGCTCGCTCCGCAAGGGGATAACGTCGATGTCGGGCGAGACGGCCGGGTAAGAGATAATACCCAGATCGACCTCGGCATTGTTGACCGCGTCGTAGACTTTGTTGGGACGCAGATACTCCAACCGCACCTTGGCCTTGGGGTAGCGCCGCATGAAATCCTGCATGCACTGCCGCATGTCGTGCAACCCTACGGAATAGATCGCCGCCACGCGAACCAAACCGCTGATATCCATCCGCAACGACCGCACCCGGGCTTCGACCGAGTCGTAGAGTTCCAGGACCTCGCGAAATCCCTCGTAACACGCCTGGCCTTCCGGGGTCAAGACGAATGGGCGCTTGGTGCGATCGACCAATTGCACCCCGAAATGCTCTTCCACGCGATGCACCGACTGGGTCGCCGCAGACTGGCTCACGCCGTTAATCACGGCCCCGCGGGAGAAACTCTGGTGTTGGACAACATCACAAAAGATGCGCAAAGTCTCAATGTTCATAAGTCTATCTTATCATAAGCACGGCTTATTTCAAGTAGGTCCCTCTTGCCGAGAGGGACTAATGGGCTTCCGGCCGCTCGAAAGAGTGGGACACTCCTGTCGCGCGGTCGAAACCGACAGTAAGCGCGAAGCGCGAGCGAGAGCCGTCGTTCCCGCGCTTACGCTTCGGGCTGGTTTGGATCGGGCCGATCCCGACCGCGAGCAATAAGCAGCCAATCGTCGCATAATAGTCCTTCCCGGCAGGAGCCGCGTAAACGCGGCTGACAAGCGGTTTTTCAGAGGCAAAAGACGTTGCGCCCGCACTATCACCCGGCATGAATGCCGGGCCTATTACCGGCTAAAGCCGGAAATGGGCGTAAACGCCCATCAGTCATTTCTCCCCCGAACGAGAACGGGATACAAAACCAAGACACCGTGGTTTGACCCTTTAGCAAGTCAGGAAAGACCTACTGGTCGCCGCTTTGGCCGATGGATGCTTCATTTGCCACGTATTACAATGGCCCTTAACCGAATCCATGGAACTTTTGCTCGAAACCACCAATGAAAACGCACACCGTCGGCATCATCATGAACGGCGTCACGGGACGCATGGGGACCAACCAGCACTTGATTCGCTCCGTCCTGGCGATCCGCAAGCAAGGTGGGGTCAAACTGGGAACGGACGAGATTATCGTGCCGGAACCGATCCTGGTGGGCCGCAATCTCAACAAACTCCGCGCCCTGGCCGAGGAGCACGGGCTGCAACATTACACGACCGATCTGGATGCCGCCTTGGCCGACAGCCGCTACCCGGTCTATTTCGACGCCACCTTGACCGAGCAGCGTGTGCAAGGCGTTCGCCGCGCTATCGCCGCCGGGAAGCATATCTATGCGGAGAAGCCCACCGCCACGAATCTGGCTGATGCCTTGGCTTTGTATCGAGAAGCCCAGGCGGCCGGGGTGAAGAACGGCGTGGTGCAAGACAAACTTTGGCTGCCGGGTCTGTTGAAGCTCAAGTACCTGATCGACCGCGGCTTCTTCGGCCGCATTCTCTCCGTCCGCGGCGAGTTCGGCTACTGGGTTTTTGACGGCTTCGACCAGCCCTGTCAGCGGCCGAGTTGGAACTACCGCAAGGAAGAGGGCGGCGGGATCATGATCGACATGTTCTGCCACTGGCGCTACGTGATCGACAACCTCTTCGGCGCGATCCGCTCGCTGGTGGCCTTGGGCGCGGTCCACGTCGACCGCCGGGCTGACGAGCAAGGCCGGCCCTACGCGGCCACGGCCGACGATGCCGCGTATGCCATCTTCCAGTTGCACGACGGCACTCCGTTGCAGTTCAATTCGTCGTGGTGCGTGCGGGTCCGCCGCGATGATCTCTTGACGCTGCAGGTCGACGGCACGCAGGGCAGCGCGGTGGCCGGCCTGCGGCGCTGCCGCGTGCAGCACCACAGCGTCACGCCGCGGCCGGTCTGGAACCCGGACGTCGATCAGGCGATCGATTTCTACGCCGGTTGGGAGGAGATGCCGACGAATCTGCCTTACGATAACGCCTTCAAGGCCCAGTGGGAGTTGTTCCTCAAGCACGTGGTCACGGACGCGCCCTTCCGCTGGTCGCTCTTGGAGGGCGCCAAGGGTGTGCAGTTAGCGGAGCTCGGCGTGCAATCGTGGCAGGAGCGGCGGTGGGTCGAAGTTCCGCCGCTGGTGTGAAACGGTTGCCCAAATGGCATCTACCGTTCCGTTGAGCCGAATCACCACCTGAGCGGTTCGTTCGATCCCCTGATGGATCTTGCTGGCCAGATCCCCGGTTCGGTTGTCGATCTTGGATTGAATTCGGTCTAGGATTTGCCCAGAAGTGCTAATCATATATTTAAGTTAAATCAATAAATCAAAAGTCAATTCGCCCCAACGAAAAAGGGCGACGGAAGCCGCCCTGATGGTACCCGCCCAATCTCGGAGCTATGCGGCTTGCCGTTTCGCTTCAAACGACCAAGATGGGAAACACAGAATAGCGGGGTCTTCTTTGGCAGCGGTTGCCATTCGGTTCTTCCTTCGCAACCGTAGACTATAGCCCCCAAGACAAACAGCCCCGACAATCAATAAGACAAAGGTGGAAGCTTCGGGAACGGTAGCGATAAAACCGTGATAATTGCCCGACGAGTCTTCATAGTACCCAACGACAGTATTGCCAGAGATGCCCATGGGATAGGTGCCTTGATATGTGCCATTGCCTGCCAACGGGTCGTTTATCGCCGTGTAGGTCGAGCCATTGTACAGAAAACCGTGGTCGGTGTTGTTCGAGTCAAGATAGTATCCAACGATATTACCGCAAGAGATGCCTCTGGCATAGGTGCCTTGATATGTGCCATTGCCTGCCAACGGGTCGTCTAGCGGCGTGTAAATCGAGCCATTGTAGAGATAACCATGCACATGATCGGACGAGTCTGTATAATACCCGACGATCTCATCGCCGTCGATGCCACAGGCTAGGTTGCCGTTTGTTCCTAACGGGTCGTTAAGCGTTGTGAATGTCGAATCGCTATAAAGAAAACCATTATTAAACTCGCCCGCACTCGTATAGCACCCAACGATATTATTACCAGAAATACCCGAGGCAATTGTGTTGTATGGTGAGTCCTGAAGCATCGTGTAGGTCGAGCCGTTGTAAAGAAAACCCTTCTCGAAATCCGTTACTGCTTGAAACCAACCGACGATATTGTTGCCAGCGATAGCGGTGGCGGCGGTTCCTAACTCCCCAGCCATGCTCAATGTCGTGTACGTCGAACCGTTATAGAGAAAACCATGCTTAACACCCGACGAGTCCAAATAGTAACCTACGACATTGCTGCCATCAATGCCATTGGCCCAGGTGCCACTTGCTGCCGAAGAGTCGTCTAGCGTCGTATATGAGAAAGTTTGGGCAACGGCGGGGCCAGCCCAAAAGCCAATTCCAATCAGAATCCCCAACAGGGTCAAGCGGTTTCGTTTCATAGCTCCAAACTCCAGTTACTTGATACGTCTAAACAATAATGGTGAACGGCTTAACGCCGATTTTGGTCTTGGGGAACTGGTCGAGAGTGAACCAGTGGAATCCGACGAAGATAGCGGGGTGATAAAACGGCAAAGAATGCCGTTTTACTCTTGGGCTACTCGCCCCGCTTGCTCGGATTCAAGAACGCTGCCTACTATTGGGCCAAACAGAATTGCCAAACGCGTAAGTGTTTATTGAAGCAGAAATTTCCGTTTTGTCAAGCAGATTGTGAAAATTTCTTTCGGGGGGTGGAAATAATTGTTCACGGGGCATCGCATGCCCGAAAAATGCCCTAAACTGCGGGGTTGTAGGCGTTCCGTGGTACACGATTAAGAAAAGAGTTGCGCCCAGTTATTTGACATATATACGGCACAAAACGAAATTATTTTCTTGCGCATGGTCTCCTGCTTTCGTGTGGTTCGTGTATTTCGTGGTTCTTCTCCTCGTGTTGACGCGAAGGGATTTTTCTGTATGAAACCGGATCTTGGTAGGCCGGCGCTCGCTCCGCGATCTTTTCCCACCCTACGCTCCACCTTTCCAAACGTCATACAAAATCGCCGCCAAATTCGTCGCAAATCGCTTCCCATCACAAAGCGGCGAGGCGGCCATCCGCTGCCGTAGCCCCGCCCGCAGTGCCGCCAGCCGCGGCAGGTCGCCGGCCAGCGAAACGGCCAACTCCACGTACTCGTCCAAGTTGCGGGCGACCGTCTCCGTCAGACCCACGCTCGATAAGTGGCTGAGCGAATGCCGGCTGGCAAACGTCGCGCCCGGACAGGTCACTACCGGCACCCCCATCCATAAGGCCTCGCAGGTCGTCAGGCCACCGTTGTAGGGAAACGGATCGAGCGCCAGATCGATGCGGCCGTATTCCGCCAACAACTCGACGTGCGGCGAGTAGCCGAGAAACTCCAGCCTGCCGGGACCGATCCCGTGGGCGGCGAACATCTCGCCAAATCGCCGGGCAACGCCGCGATCGTTCCATCCCTTGAACTTGAAAACGAGACGTGCCCCCGGCAGCCGGCGGAGAATCCTGGCCCAGACCTCGACCGCTTGGGGCGTGATCTTGGCCGGGTTGTTGAAACAACCGAAGGTCACCTGCCCCCGCTCCAGCGCCGGTAGAGGCGTCACCGGCGCCGCGTAGGCCGGCGGGTCATAGCAGACGTAGCCGTCGGGCATACGCAGCACCCGCTCCCGGTAGTGCCGCTCGGCGCCTGGCGGGACCTCGTAACGGTCGGCCAGCAGGTAGTCCATGGCCGTCAGCCCGGTCGTCCCCACATAGCCCGCCCAGGTCACCTGGATCGGGGCCGGTTTGCGGGCGAAGACCAGCAGGCGGTTGTGGGCCGTGTGGCCGGCCAGGTCGAAAAGGATGTCAATCCGGTCGGCCCGGATCTGCTCCGTCAACTGCTGGTCGTTCATGCCGATCACGTCGCGCCATTGGGTCGAGGCGGCCCGCAGACGATACGTCAAATCGTCTTTGCCGATCCGATCGGAGTAACAGATCGTCTCATGCTCTTGCCGGCTCAAGTTCTCCAAGACACGGACCAGGAAATAACCGACGGGATGTCGTCCCAGATCGGCCGACACGAAGCCCAACCGCAGCCGGCCATCGTGACCGGCATGCTGCTCCCCGCCCCCTGCTCCCCGACCCGCTGCGCGGGTACCCCGCCCGCCCCCTGCTCCCTGCTCCCTGCTCCGTAGCGGCGCCGCGTGCCGGCGATCGTACTCGGCATGGGCCTCGGCCAATGCGGCCGGCGTTATCCCCGCGCAGTACTGGAGTGCGAAGAGCAGGTTGCTGCCGGCCACAGCATAGTCCGGCTTCAACTCCTGCGCCCGGCGGTAGCAGGCGATCGCTTCGTCCGGGCGGCCCTGGTCCTTCAACGCATTGCCCAGGTTGTTGTGGGCCTCGGCATAGTCCGGCTTCAACGCCAGTGCCCGCTGGTAGCAGGCGACCGCTTCCTCCAGATTCCCCTGGTCCTGCAAGGCACTGCCCAGGTTGTTGTGGACCACGGCAAAATCCGGTCTCAGTTGCAGTGCCGCGGCGGCAGCAGGTGACCGCTTCGTCGAAATTCCCCTGCTCCTTGCAGGCCACGCCCAGATTGCCATAAGCCTCGGCATAGTCCGGCCTCAGTTCCAGCGCCCGGCGGCAGCAGGTAACCGCTTCGTCGAGTTTCCCCTGTTCCTTGCAGACCACACCCAGGTTGTTGAGGGCCTCGGCGTAGTCCGGCTTCAGATCCAGTGCCCGGCGGTAACAGGCGGCCGCTTCGTCCAGCTTCCCCTGCTCCTTGAAGCCGACGCCCAGGTTGCCGTGTGCCACGGCGTAGTCCGGCTGCAACTCCACGGCCCGGCGCCAGCAGGCGATCGCTTCGTCCAGATGGCCCTGGTCCTTCAGCGCGTTGCCCAGATTGTTGTGGGCCTGGGCATAGTTGGGCTGTAGTTGCACTGCTCGGCGGCAGCAAGCGACCGCCTCGTCGAAATGGCCCTGCTCCTGCAGGGCAACCCCCAGGTTGATGTGGGCCACGGTAAAGTCCGGTTTCAGTTCCACGGCCCGGCGGAAGCAGGCCACCGCTTCGTCCCGCTTCCCCTGCTCGCGCAGCACGTTTCCCAGGTTGTAGTGGGCCTCGACATAGTCCGGCTTCAGTTGCACTGCCCGGCGGCAGCAGGCCGCCGCTTCGTCGAGTTTCCCCTGTTCCTTCAAGGCAGCACCCAGGTTGTTGTGCGCCTCGGCGTAGTCGGGCTTCAGTTGCAGCGCCCGGCGGTACCAGACGACCGCTTCGTCCAGCTTGCCCGACTGGGAGGCAATCACGCCGAGAAGATGCATGGCGTCGGCATGATTCGGCTCGACGGCGAGAATCTGCCGATAGAGCTGTTCGGCAGCTTGAAACCGACGGCCTTGATGGTGTTGGATCGCAAGCGCCAATGCCTCTGGAATCGTTGCCATGAAGCATATTATGGCAGCGTAAGCGGCCGGCAGCAATGCAGCGGGTGGCATGCCTACGGGGCGTCGAAGCCGCGCAGGCATGTTGTGGGCGCCAGAACCAAGGCCAGCATGCCTGCGCGGCGTCACAGCCGCTTAGGCATGCCACCCTTCACCCCTACGGTGCCTATCGATCAGAGCACGTCGAAGGATGCGAACAGCCGGTCGCGGAGTTCGTAGTTTGCCGCCGCGTCGAGGCCCTTGTTGCTCGAGGGCTGGTCGAGGATATTGGCTGCGTAGTAACCGTAACCGCCGCCACCACCGCCGCCCGAGGTCGCCGCCGAGGCCACGTACGTATCGGTGAAGCTCGAAGCACCGCTGCTATCGGTCAGCCCGATGAGCGACGTCTCGACGGAACCCCGCCCGGCGGCCATATTGATCGCAGCGGCCTGCCAAGTCGAGTTATCGATCGGCCCGGTGACGCCGTTGATCGTGGCCGTGGCACTGGTAAAGGCGACCGAACCGAAGTTCGCCAACTGCAAAATGCCTGTGTTCGACGACGGGGCCTCGACGACCCATTCGGCCGACGACCGCTGCACGCCGCCAGCGCTTTCCGTGATGGAGAACGTTTGGTTCGTTGTCAGGTCGGTCATCGACAATACGAAGGAACCCGAGGGGTACTGTTTCGTCGCGGTGTCGTAGACCACCGACGCCGTCATCTTGTTGCCCGGCGCGATGTTCATGTTCGTGATCGTGACGGAGCCCAACGGGTACATCTCGTACCAAGCGCTATACTGCGTCTGCCCCTGGTAAACGTCCTGCTCCGTTCCGAGCTGCTCCACCGAAGACGAACTGTATCCGTCGATTCCTACCCAAACGGCGCTGTAGGCAGTGCCGCTGCCCGTGACGGTCGGCACCGTCCAATTGCCGCTGACGGCCGTGACCGAACTGGATTGCGGAGAATTCAAATTGGTTTCCACAGCGTACCCGGACCAGTTGGCACTCGTCGTCGTGGCAATTCCCGATGAGCTGGGCGTTGTGGTGGAACCCGGCGGGGTAGTGGTCGAGCCTGGGGGCGTGGTCGAACCTGGGGGCGTAGTCGAACCCGGGGGCGTGGTAACCCCGGTGGCCGCGGGAATGACGAGCGTCGTCCCCGTGCCACTCAAGCCGCCGCCGGCGGCCGTCACACTCTCGGGCCCGGTCGTTTCGAAGGTGAACGTGAACGTGGCGATGCCGTTAATGAACGTAACGCTGGGCGAGGTCAGAGTCGCTGCACCGTCCGTCGACGTCAGGGTCAAAGTCTCGTTGGAAACGTCATAGCTTTTCACGAGATGGCCCGTGGAATCCACGGCAGCCAATTGCACAGTCACCGTCGAACCGGCCCTGACTTTCGCGGGCAAGAGGACCAGGTAACCCGCGGCAACTGCAGGCTGGCTCACGTCGACCACGGCCGATCCGCTGAGCGTGGACGTATTCGTGCCCGACGTGAGGGACCCCGAGACCGTGATCAGGTACGAGCCTGCCGCGAGGGTCGTCGGGAACGTCACGTTGACCATGGCCACGCCATTCGTGAAGGTCACAGTGCTCGACGAAGGTGTTATGGTCCCGGTGGTGGTCGTAGGACTTCCGTTGTTCAGAAGCGTATAGTTGATCGGATTCAGCGTGGCCATGCCACTGTAGCTTTTCACCAGGTTGCCGCTGGCGTCCAGGGCCATGAGTTCGATCGTCGTTTGCACGCCGGCCTGCACGGTCGGTTTGACCCAGACGTAATACTGCGTTGCCACGTCGGGGGTAACCACGTCGATCGTCGCGCTTCCGGTGAGGGTGCCGCTGGTGGCGACGATCGTCTGATCTCCGGTGATATTGGATGCGAAGGTCACGTTGACCATGGCCACGCCATTGTTGAACATCCCGGCCGTCGCAGAATAAGATGAGAGGCCCGCGGAATTCGTGCTGTCGCTCAGCGTGAGACCGGTCGTGCTGCCGTCGTAGCTGCCGACGAAGCGGCCATTGGCATCCAAGGCCAACAGTTCGACCGTCGTTTGCACGCCGCTCTGCGCCGCGTGCGGGGCGATAACCTCGAACTGCGTCGGGGTATCCGCAGTCGGCGAACCGCCCCCCCCACCGCCCCCCCAACCGTGCCCGCCCCGGCCCATGTCATAAAACGCCTGAGCGGCGATCGGACTGACGCTCAGCAAGGCGGCGACTTTCGAGGCGTTCGATGGTGAGTCGCCGATCTCCCCGCCGACCCACGGACTTGATTTGTCGAGTTGTCGTAATTTTATGGTTTTTTGACGAGGTTTTATTGAAGAACATCGTTTCTCAACTCCTAGAAGAGATGCGATCTTGACGCTCCACGAGACCTGCTGCCCTCTACGCAGACTTCGCAGTTGTCCTGAACTACCGTGGGACGCAGTTAGAATGTGACTCTGGCCCAAAAATCGGGTTCCGCATTGCCGATCATTCGTGCTTGATACTTATTAAGGACGAATCCCCTGCCAAAATGTCACAGGTTATGAAATCACCTCCCCCTTATAGCACAGATTGTCGTTCGCAGCAATCCAGTGGCCCCTTCTTCAAATAGATAGAATCGACTTTTCCCGACACGGTATCGGATGTTTTTTTCCCCCGTCAGTGGGAAAGAGAGTGTTGAAAATTGCAATCCCCTGCACAGATCGAATCGATCCGATGCTACCCGGTCTATTCGCGTCCAGACAACTTATTTTGCCTAGTTTCACTCTACGGGAGGCCGGTTGTCGAACGGTCCCGCAAGTCTTATCATGGAGCCTTTCCCTGGGAGCACGGAAGACCATGGCCGAAACGAATAACACGGAACGGACTCGCACGGCCCCGCGACTGAGTTCGGAAATTCTCGATCGCTTGCCGCCGCAGAACCTGGAGGCGGAAAAGGGCGTTCTGGGCAGCCTCCTCTTGGACACGCAGATGTGCGACGAAATCGCCCTCATGCTGCGGCAGGAGGATTTCTATGCCGACGCCAACCAGCGGCTGTATCGCAATCTGATGGCGATGCACGACGAGGGAAAGCGGATCGACATCACCCTCCTGGTCGAACGCCTGAAGCAAGAAGGCGAATACGAGGCGATCGGCGGGGCAGCTTATCTGGCCGAAGTGGCCCAGTCGGTCCCCTATGCGGCCAACGCCACGTACTACGCGGAAATCGTCCGCAACAAGTCCACCGTGCGGGAGCTGATCCACGCCACCACGGAAATCCTCCGCGATGCCTGGGACCCGACCTACGACCCGCGAGAACTGGTGAGCCACGCGGAGGAGAAGATTTTCGCGGTCCACGACCAGCGAAGCGCCGATCGCGTGACCCACGTCGAGCATCTCTTGATCGAGGCCTTCGACCGCATTGACGCCCGCTTGGCCAAAGGCACGGGCGACGCCACGCCGACCCACTTCCAGGATCTCGACCGGCTTACCGGCGGCCTGCACCCGGGAGAATTCATCGTCCTGGCCGCCCGGCCGAGCATGGGCAAGACGGCCCTGGCCACGAATATCGCCGAGAACGTGGCGATTCTCTCAAAGGTGCCGGTGCTCTACGTCAGCTTGGAGATGGCCCGGCTGGAATTGGCGCAACGCTTGCTCTCCTCGCAAGGCAGCATCGACGGCAGCAAGTTCCGCAGCGGCTTCATCTCGGCCGACGAGCGGGAGCAACTCATGGAGGCCTCCGGCCGGTTGTCGCAGTCGCCGCTGTTCATCGACGACACGCCCAGCCGCACCGTCACGGAAATTGCCGCCTTCGCCCGGCGGCTGAAGCGCAAAGAGAACCTGGGCCTGGTCGTAATCGACTATTTGCAGCTCATTCAGCCCGACGATCCCCGCGACCCGCGGCAGGAGCAGGTCGCCAAAATGGCGCGGCGCTTGAAGGGCCTGGCCCGCGAATTGAACGTTCCCGTGATCTGTTTGGCCCAGTTGAACCGGCAGGTCGAGGCCAGCGGCAGGGAAGAGCACCGGCCGCGATTGAGCCACTTGCGGGAATCGGGGGCCATCGAGCAGGATGCCGACGTTGTGATGTTCGTGCATCGCGAGGAGTACTATCACACCAAGGAGAAGGCCGAGGAGTTGGGCATCGTCGGGCAGGGTCTCCTGATCCTGGCCAAGCAGCGGAACGGGCCGACCGACGACATCAAACTGCAATGGAGCGGCAACTTCACTCGCTTCCGCGACTTCTCGGAAAAGCCGTACCCCGAATTCAGCGGTTACACCCAGGATTTTTGACGTTAGCGTTCCATGGCGTAGCGCAGCGGCTCGTTCTCGGACAGGCTCCAGAGCACTTCCGACCCGCCGACCGCGCCGTCTGGAACGTACTGGGCAACGTGCGATGGAAGCGTCAGGCGGATCGTCGTGGGCCGGTGCATGAGAAAGTGACCGACCAGCGAATGCAGGAGCGCCTGCACGACGACGGTCAGGCTGCGGAAGCGGGCATTATGGCGAATCGTCCGCCCGCTGCGGAAGCGGACCTCGCGGCCCTTTCCCAGCGGATACTCGGCGTCGACCCCGATCTCGAAGGTTACGGTTTTGCCCTGGTGCCGCCGCGGGATGGCCACGGGGAATTTCGCGACGCCGAATCCGGCCGGTCCGCACTGGATGTCGGGCGAGACGGTGGCCACGCCGGCGCCTGTCGGCCGCAAGGCGATGCGAGCGGTTGCCGGCCCAAGATAACGGTTCTGGAACATGATCGTGAACATGGCCACCGCGTCTTCGCGGTCCAACGAGATGCCGAAGCAGAAACCGTCGCGCTCGAAGAACTTGTCCTTGCAGAGGCCCAAATAGTCCGGCACGAGGTCGCGGCGAAGCTGCAAGCCCAAGTAGAGAATCAGGCAGGTTGCGGCGAATGTCCAAGCGAGGCATTGGACCGCCATAAGCCGCGGCGTGGGCTGGTCTGCGAAGAGGGTCATCCCGGCAACTCCCAGGCCGAGGCCGACGCCGATCAGGGCAATATTCTTCAATTCAAAACTCCACCAAGAGGAGACAAAGGCCCTCTTTGAATTGGGGGCCGGGGAGCGGACGCACACGAGCTTTTCCTCATTATAACCTGGCTCGTTCCAATTTGCGAATTCGCGGCCGTCTCGGAGACCGGACCTTATTTCGTTGCATTGTCTTCGGGCCAACGGAATGAATTCCATTTTTGCGAAAAGGGCTATTTGCAACATTCGCCAACCGTGTATAATTGCCCATGTTTCCACCCCGAACACGGATGTCGCCACCATGGGGAAAAACTCCAAAAAACACGGAAATCGTCCATCTGCGAACGATACTTTTCAGTACGCCCAAAGGGCGATGGAGAAGCAGAATTTCAAAGAGGCGCTGAAGAACGCCAAGGTCTGTTTTCGCCAGGATCCGACCCACGAGCATCGGCAAATCCTTGAGCGGTCTTGGTTGGCCCGGGGGCTTCAGTTGGCCCGTGCCGGGCTGCAAGCCGAGGGCCGGGCGGCCGCCCAGGAGTTGCTGGCGATGGGCGTGTCGCAACCCGACGTGCAGCAGGGGTTCCCCGAACTGCTTCTGGCGGTAGGGCTCTACGATCAAGCGGTAGCGTCGGGCAAGATTCGGCACCCTGTACTCGGGGTCGGCGGCGGCCAGGAGGCGGACGCAGCCGTACTGGCCCGTGCCGCCGATCGGGCCGTGGCCGACCCGGCATCGGCGCCGACATCGCTAGCGGGAATTCGCGAAGGAGCGGTGAAGGTCCGCGCGGCCCTGGACGCGCTCTATGCGGGCGATGGGGATGCAGCGTTGGCCGGCTTGGGCGAGGTGCCCCGCAATTCGCCTTTCGCCGATTGGAAACTCTTCATCCGCGGCCTGGCGGCGTACTATCGTCACGATGACGAGGCCATGCGTACCAATTGGGACCGTCTCGGCTGCGGAGCGTTTCGCCGCCCGGTTGGCGGCGCCGTTGCGTCGCCTGGCCGATCGCGCTTGGAGCATTGGCAGCCCTGCTTCGGCCCCTGTGAACCAGGAGGAGTTCCGCCAAGCGATTCGCGTTTTGGAGAAGGATCTCTGCGGCGGACCGGTGGTCTGGTATCTTGAGTCCTTGCAAAGCAGCTTGCAGGAAGATCGCTGGCGCGAGGCCGTATTCGGCGTCCGCCGCTGGAAAAAGGAATTTCTGCCGGCCCTGCCCGGTCTGGCCCAGCGGCTGGATCGCCTGTTCTACGACCTGGCGGTGCGAAAGGCCAATCCAAGTTGGATGCGCGAGTTGACAACGGCCATCGATCCACCCCCTTGGGACCCCCGTTGGAACCGGGCCTGGGCGTTGATTGTCGAGGACGTGGAAGAAGACATTGAACCGGCCGAGGTTCTCTGGCTGGCGTACGTGGAAGATCTGGTCGCCATGCCCGACTTAAAGCCCGCCGAGCGGACCCTGGCCCAGGCCATGATCTGGGAACGGCTGGGACGGCGTTGGGCCAAAGAAGCCGCAGATCAGTGCGATTGTGACACCTGCAGGAAAGAACGGGAGGAAGAAGCCCGCGCGAATGCCGGGGGCGAAGAGCCCACCTTCGACGAGATGTATCCAGAGCGGGCGAAGATCATCGAGTGCTTCAACAAGGCGACCGGCCTGGCGCCGGGTTTTGCGGCGCCCTACCATGCGTTGGCCGACCAGTATGTTCAGTGGAAACAGGAGGATGCCGCGGCCCAGGTTCTACGGCGGTTGGCGGCGCATGTTCCCGACGACTTCGACGCGATCGTCTCTCTCTTCCACTATCACCACAAACGCGACGAATTTGCGGCCCGCGATTATGCCTTGCGGGCCTGCCGCCTCAAACCGGCCAGCGAAGAGGTGCGCAACCTGGTCGTGGCGGGGCATTTTCTGGCGGCCCGCACGCTGGCCCTGCAAGGTCGATGGGACGACGCCCGTGCCGAGTTGGCGGCAGTTGCGGCAGTTGGTCCCGGCTCGGGCGGTTCAACCTACGATCTGATGGTCCAGCGGGCGATGGTCGAATTCAAGGCCGGCCAGCCCGATGCCGGCTGGCGGTTCATGGAGCAGGCCCTGAGCAAAAGCGACGATCCGGCCAACGTCCACTTGGCCCTCGCGATCGAGGCCCTCCGTTATGAATTGCCGTTCCAACTCGGCGACTTGCCCTCGCAGTTTTCCGATCGCTGGCAGTCGAGCCTGAAGAAACGCCGTAGCCGGGCCGCAGGCGCCATGTCGCGACGGCTCTGGGCCTGGATGGAAGAGTATGGAAAGTTTTCGGAAAAGCAGGCCATTCTGAACGACTTCCTGGAGCGGGTCGTCAAGTACGTCAGCGGCGCGACGCGGATTCGCTGGCAGGCCGACGACCTCTTGAGCGTGTGTCGTTTTCTCGAGCGGGTCGTCGAGGACCCCCAATTCCGCGAAGTCCGCCGGCGGCTCGTAAAATTCCTCGACAGCGGCCGCAAGAAGTTTCCCCAGGACCCGGAGTTCCACGTCCGACGGGGGCAAATCGAAATGCGGCGGGGGCCGAGCGCCTGCAATCGTCGCTTGGCCCGCCAGTGTTTCGAGATGGCGATCGAAACCGCAAAGCCCTCGTCGAGCGGACGAGCCAAGGAAATTCAACAACTTGCCAGCCAGCGGTTGAGCCAGTTGGACCGGGCGGGCGAGGGAAGGCCGCAACGGCGGAGTTCCCAGTCGTCCGGCGGTTTTGCCCGACCCGGAGTACCGGGTTCCCCGCCCCCGGAGTTCTTCGCCGGCCGGGGGCCGCGGGAAGAGATCCTTGAAATGATCAAACGGATGGCTGCGTCGAAGAATGCCGATCCGCAAGACGTGATCGATGAAATCATGGGTGAGTTGTTCAGTTCCGCGACGAAAGGGAGGAGATAATCATGGTCGATCCCTACGAAACGCTGGGTATTTCGCTGCACGCCGACGAAAAGGAGATTCGCGACCGTTACCTGGCGCTGGTCCGCGAGTTCCCGCCCGATCGCGCGGCGGAACGATTCGCCGCAATCCGCGCCGCGTATGAACAATTGCGCGATCCAGCCGTCCGCTTACGGTCGCTGCTGTTCGGCGTGGGCAAAGAAGATTCGCTTCCTGCCATGATTCTTGAGGCCCGCAACCACCTCCGCAACGCCCGCATCCCGACCAAGACTTTGTTGGCGTTGGCCAAACCCTAGAACTGTGATGAGCGATTACCCTGAAACCGATGCGCTGCTGGAAAGATTTCGCGCCTGGCTCGATCAGGTACGCGAAGAGAGCCGGGCCGCGTTGCCGGCGCCGCGGCCGCTGCCGGAACCTCAAGCGCAAGGCGCCGCGGAAGGTGCGTCGGAGGGCGCGCGCGGGATTTCGGGCTGGTCGATCTGGTCCGCGAATTCGCGGCCCTCCGCCACGAAGTCAAGTTGCAGACGAAGAGCGCGCGGGGGCTGGAAGAGCGGACCGCCGCGGCGATTACTGCCATGGAGGAGGCCAGCCGGCAGTTCCGCGGCGTCGAGCCCCGCGAGGCCGAGGCGGCCCGGCGGGCGGCCTTGCCCTTGATCGAATCGATGGCCGATCTGGATGAGGCCCTGGCACGCGCCCAGGCCGTGGTGGAGGCGGCCCGCGGACGGCTGGGCGGCGATTCACGGGCCGCTTTTCGCCGCCAGCTCGCCGACCTGGTTGCGGCCCAGCCTGCTTGGAAACGCTGGCTTTGCCGTTCCTGGCATGTCGCCGTCGGCAACCTCGAACAGGCCGATGCCGACGAGCGCACGCGGACCGTCGACGCCCTGGCGGAAGGCTACGCCATGGTCCGCAAGCGGCTGCAGCGCGCGATGGCCAAAGAAGGTCTGTATCGCATGGCCAGCGTCGGCCTGCCGGTCGATCCGCACGCCATGACCGTGATCGAGGTCGTCGATGCCGAGGACCAGGCGCCGGGCACGGTGGTCGAAGAAATCCGCCCCGGCTATCGCTGGAACGACAAGGTCGTCCGCTGTGCGGAAGTGCGTGCGGCCCGTGCCACGAATCAGGAACCATAGTGGGTGGCATGCCTAAGCGGCGTCGAAGCCGCGCAGGCATGTTGTGGGCGGCGGCCGATGTCAGAACATGCCTGCGCGGCTACGCCGCTTAGGCATGCCACCCAGCGAAGCAAAATCACCCTGAACCAGAACCCTTGTGTAATCGAGGAGCGAAGAAGATGGAACCGATCCTAGGAATCGATTTGGGGACGACCAACAGCGAGGTGGCCGTGATTCGCGACGGCCGGCCCGAGGTCATCCGCAGCGACGGCGAGGCCATCCTGCCGTCGGTCGTAGGTTTGGATGGGGGGGGCCGCTTGCTGGTAGGCACGCCGGCCCGAAACCAGTGGATCCTCGCTCCCGAGCGGACCGTCCGTTCGATCAAGCGGAAGATGGGCGAAGACGTCAAGGTCCGCCTGGGCGATCGCGAGTATGCCCCGCAGGAGGTCTCGGCCATCATCCTCGGCCGCCTGAAGGAGCGGGCGGAGCAATTCCTTGGCCAGCCGGTCCGCAAGGCCGTGATCACCGTGCCCGCCTTCTTCAACGAAGTGCAGCGCGAGGCCACGCGCGAGGCGGGCGAGTTGGCCGGCCTGGAGGTTGTCCGCATCATCAACGAGCCGACGGCCGCCGCGCTGACCTACGATCCGGACACGCAAAACCTGGAGCGGTTGCTGGTCTACGACCTGGGCGGCGGCACCTTCGACGTCTCCGTCGTGCAGGTGGAACAGGGCGTGGTCGAGGTCCTCGCCAGCCACGGGGACACGCACCTGGGAGGCGACGACTTCGACGAACTGCTGCTGAACTACGTATGCGACGAGTTCGCCAAGGAGCACAAGATCGATCTGCGGAAATCGTTGGCAGCCAAGTCCCGCGTGCTCAGCGCCGTCGAGGAAGGCAAGAAGGTCCTTTCCGCCGAGGCCGTGGCCAAGATCGAGGAAGAATTCATCGCGGAAAACAACGGCACGCCCTTGCACCTCGATCTGGAAATCGAGCGTGCGGAGTACGAAGCCCTCATCGAGCCGCTCTTGGCGAAAACGCTGACCTGCGTCGACCAATCGTTGGACGACGCCCGCTTGAACGCCCAGCAGATCGACAAGGTAATTCTCGTGGGCGGGGCCAGCCGGACGCCGCTGGTCCATCGCCTGCTGGAGCAACGCGTGGGGCGGGAACTGCACACCGAGGTCGATCCCGACCTGTGCGTCGCCATGGGCGCAGCCGTCCAGGGCGGCCTGATCAACGGCGTCGACGTCGGGCAGGTTCTGGTCGACATCACCCCGCACACGCTGGGCATTAACGTGCTGGGCCACCTGGACGGCATGTTTTCGGAACATAAATTCTCGCCGGTCATCCACCGCAATACGCCGCTGCCCGCCACGCGCTCGGAAATGTTCAGCACCGCTTACGATCAACAGAAAGAGGTGATGATCTCGATCTACCAGGGCGAGGACAAGGACGTCCGCGGGAACCAGTTCATCGGCGAGTTTCTGCTGGAGGGGCTCTGCGAAGTCGATGCCGGCAACGAGATCCTGGTCCGCTTCGCCTTGGACCTGAACGGCATTTTGAAGGTCACGGCCGAAGAACACGACACTGGCTTGCAGAAACAATTGACGGTCGAGAACGCCGTATCGCGGTTCCGGCGCGACCCGAAGTACCGGGCGCCCGGCCGGCCCGGCGCCGCGGCTCCGGCCTTGCCGACGGCGGTGCGGGCCGTTGCTTCGTCGGCAAGAGACGATTTGGAGGCGGGCGGCAGCGATGTGCATGCCGCCGGCGCCGCAGACGTCCCGGCTGACCTGGCGGCTGCCATCGCCAACGTCGAGAAGTTGATCTCCAAGGCCCTCGACGTTGCGGCCAAGGCCGGCGACGAGGACCGACAGGAGATCGACCGCCTGGTCAAGGACCTGATGGACGCATCGGCGGCCCGTTCGATTCCGCTGCTCAAGCAAGCGGAGGCCGAGTTGGAGGACCTCGTCTTTTATCTCCAGGACGCCTGATGCCCATCTCCGACGTTGCGCTCGATAATGCGGTTGTCTGTCCTGTCTGTCGGGCGGCGCAGGCCTGGTCCGACAGTTGCCGTCGCTGCCGTTGCGATTTTCGTTTGCTCCGTCAGGCCGAGCAGGCACGTTGCCAGGCCCGGCAGCAGGCCTTGCTGGACCTTCGCGCCGGCCGTTGGGCTGACGCGCAGCGTGCGGCCAGAACCTATTATACCCTTCAACCCGGCGACGATTCGCGGCGTCTGCTGGCCGTGACTTGTTTGCTGGGCGGCGATTTTCAGCAGGCCGCAGCCGTTGCTGCCGCCGACCGAAGAAGAACAGAGGGCAGTTCTTAAACCACGAATTACACGACTTACACGAATATGCCTCCGACACTCTCAGCCCTGCTCATGGCGGGCATCCCCCAACTCAATTCGGCCCTTTATCACCGTATCCGCTTCCTCGTGGGCGATCCGGTGGCCTATTTGCAACTTCCCGCCGGCGACGGCGGAGCGAAGTCGATGCTTATTCTCCGCGATATCGAGATGGATCGGGCCCGCCAATTTGCCCGGGCCGATGAAGTGGCCTGTCCCCGCGACTTCACGCCGGCCAAGGGCCTTTCCGGCGACCGCGAGACGGCCACGGCCCAGGCGGCCGCCGAATGTCTTCGCCGCGGGGGCGTGACGCGGGTCGTGGCCGACCGGACGCTGCCGCTGATCTTCGCCGAATTCGCGCGCGAGGCGGGCATCGGCGTCGAGTGTGACATGACGATCGGCGTCGCCGACCGCCGTCGCAAGGACCCCGAGGAGCTCCAGCACGTCCGCCAAGCGCAGCAGGCCACCGAACAGATCGTCGAGCGGACCTGCCGCCTGGTCGCCCGGGCCGAGGCCCGAGGCGACGGTGTTTTGCTGCACGAAGGCCGCCCGCTGACGTCCGAGCGGATGCGGGCCATGATCAATCACTGGTTCATCGACCTGGGCTACGTGAATCTGCCTTCGATCATTGCCGGCGGACCGATCGGGGCCGATTGCCACGACATCGGGCACGGCGAGTTGCGGACCGGCGAGCCGGTGATCGTCGATATCTTCCCGCGGAACGAAACCACGCTGTACTACGGCGATTGCACGCGCTCCGTCGTGCATGGCGACGTTCCCGACGAAGTGGCCCGGATGCATGCCGTGGTCCGCGACGCCAAGCGTGCCGGGATGGCCGCCGCGCGGGCCGGGGTGACGGGCGAAGACGTACACAAGGCGACGATCGCCGCAATCGTGAAACACGGCTACCAGAACGGGGTTGCCGCCTGCGGCGGGCACCCTGTCGGGCACCATGTACCCATGGTCGGGGTCGGCGGACGATTATTGCGCCATGACCCACGGCACCGGACACGGCGTCGGCCTGGACTGCCACGAACCGCCGCTGCTGGATTTCAAAGGGCCGGAACTCCTCGAAGGCGAGTTGGTGACGATCGAGCCCGGTCTCTATCGCCGCGGTACTGGCGGCGTGCGGGTCGAGGACATCGTCCTCATCCACTCCGACTGCTGTGAAAGCCTCAACAAGTTGCCGGAAGGCTTGGACTGGAAATGAGACGCGCGGCGGGCGGCGATTCTACGAACCGTCGCCCGACTCGCGGCGGCGCATGAAGATCTGCTCGGACAGGCGGCACGGGAGGGCGGCCGGCGACTGCCGATTGGGACGCCGGGAATGACGATGGTTCTTTTGGGCAACCTGCTCCAGGCCGGGAAGGATCTCGGCCAACTGCTCGACAAAAGTTTGCGCCAGCCGCTGGATGCTGCGCCGCCGCGAACGGTCGCGAAGCTTGGCCGCCATCTTCATGAGCCGGGTCGCCTGCAACCGGGGCAGACGCGTCGGCGTCAAAAACTCGTCCGGTTCGACAACGAGTTCCGTAATCGGCACATTCAGCACCGCGGCCCACTGGCAGAGTGTACTGATCGGGACGTCGGCCGATTCCTCGTTGATCCGAAGTTCTTGCATGGTGATGCCGAGCCGCTGGGCCAGCACGCGGCGGGGCATTCCTTTTGCCCGGCGGACCTCTGCCAACCGATGCATGACGACCGGCGGACTGGCCGAGCCCAACTCCACGACCTGCTCGTTGCAGGTTTGGGGATGAAAAACATTGTTGCCGTTCATAAGATAATGACCTTAACCAACACCCGTCAGAGAGTCAAATTAAAGACCGATTAGAAATGGATGAGAAGACTGTTACACGACAAGAAGAGCAAAACCGCAACCCTCCAACTCCATTGTCAACAAAACGGCCCCGGTTTGCAAGAAGATTTTTTCGCCATTTCGGTTCTGGGTGTGGCCGTAGGGCGGGCTATTGCCCGGAATGGGTGCGTGAAGTGAATTGCCTGGCAAATAGTGGGTTGCACATGGAGTCGAACCCTTGGAAACACGCATCGGCCTTCTTGACCGCTTTGCGTAACGCACCATCTAGTAAGGACTTCCGTGCTCCATCCACCGTACTGCCAATCGAGGGGAGGATGCCTTGGTATGGCGAATGATGGGGGATAATTCATGCACTAACTCGAATGGAAATCTTCCCTAAATCCGTTCCTTGCTTGCTTCTTGCGACATAAACTTTTATACTTCACCTGTGATCGCCCGACGAATAATGATGCGCTGGCAAAGAATTGACGCCTTTTTGTAGCGGTCCACCCACACCACCATGCACAATCGCCCCATTCCGCTCGATCAATTACGGACCGGCCAAACCGCGCATCAGCCGGATTCACGGACCTCCGGATCACGTCCACCGTTTAGAGGAGTTTGGTTTGCGGAGTGGAACTTGCATCGAGATGTTCCGGCGGGGAAATCCTTGCATCATCCGCATGGCCGGCAACAAAATTTGTTTTCGCGCCGACGATGGATTGCGAGTTTCCGTCGTGCCGATTCCGCTGGGCGATTGATCGCCTTCTCAAGACATGCCGATTTCCCTCGATGAAGCGACGCTGACGGTTGCCCTGATCGGCAATCCGAACACGGGCAAATCGACGCTCTTTGGCGCGCTGGTAGGAATCCACCAACACGTCGGCAACTATCCGGGCGTTACGGTCGAAAAGAAGATCGGGCGGATGGAGCATGACGGACGGCGGTTCGAACTGGTCGATCTGCCGGGACTTTACAGCCTCGCGGCCCGATCGCGCGACGAAATGATCGCCGTCGAGGTGCTCTTGCAGCGGCAGTCCGATATCGGGGCTGTCGATGTCGTGCTGTGCATCGTCGATGGCTCGAACCTTGAGCGTCATCTGTACCTCGTCAGCCAAGTCATGGAGTTGGGGCTGCCCACGGTCTTGGCGGTGAACATGCTCGACGTGGCCACAAGCCGGGGCATCAAACTGGAACTGCGGCATCTGCAAAACCGGCTGGGCATTGCCGTGGTGCCCATTCAGGCCAATCGCGGGCAAGGCATGGCCGAGTTGAAGGCGGCCTTGATCGAGGCTGTCGGGCGCGGGCCGCGGGCCGACGCCTCGCTGTTTCCCGAGGTATTCGAAAAGGAAGTCCGTGAACTGGCCCAGAAGCTGCCCTCTACCTCTGCGGGAGGGCGGGCACCATGTCGGGCAGCACGTACTCATGGTCGGGGTGAGGGGGACCATCTGCCGCCGGCGCTGGTGCGGCGATTGCTCTTGGATGCCAGCGGGTATTTCCAGAATACATTTCTGGACCATGCCGACGAGGAGTTCCTCGGCCGGCTGCGCTCGGCGCGCGAGCGCGTCGAGGCCGGCGGTTGCCCGATTCCGGCCGTGGAAACCACGGTCCGCTATGCTTGGGCCCGCGCCATGCTCCAGGGAGTGGTCTCCGAACCGAAAACCTTCGCCGTCACGGCCACCGACCGCATCGATCGCGTGCTCACGCATCGTGTCTGGGGGCTGATCGTCTTCGCGGTGGTGATGCTCATGGTCTTCCAATCGGTCTTCGTCTCGGCGCGGCCGCTGATGGATGCAATCGGCGCCGGCTTCGATTGGCTGAGTTCTTCCGTCGAAGGGCTGATGCCCGACGGCGCACTGCGCAGCCTGCTGGCCGTCGGCGTGATCGGAGGGGTGGGCGGAGTGGTGCAATTTCTGCCGCAGATCCTGATTCTGTTTACGTTCATCGCCCTCCTGGAAGATTGCGGCTACATGGCCAGGGCCGCCTACCTGATGGATCGCGTGATGGTCCGCGCCGGCCTGAGCGGCCGGTCGTTCATTCCGATGCTGTCGTCGTTTGCCTGCGCCGTGCCGGGCATCATGGCCGCGCGGGTCATCGAGAACGAGCGCGACCGGCTGACGACCATTCTTGTGGCCCCGCTTTTGACATGTTCCGCCCGTTTGCCGGTCTACGCCCTGCTGATTGCGGCGTTCGTCCCCAAGACGATGTATCTGGGCGGCACGGTCGGTTTGCAGGGGCTGACGCTGGCCTCGCTGTATCTCCTGGGAATCGTTGCCGCGGTGACGGTGGCCCTGGTGTTGAAGCGCGACGGTGCTCCGCGGCGCGACGCCGCCGTTCGTGATGGAGATGCCCAGCTACAAGTGGCCTTCGCCACGGACCGTGGTGCTGCGCGTGGCGGAACGGGGATGGATCTTCTTGCGCACGGCCGGATCGCTGATCCTCGCCATTTCCATCGTGGTCTGGGCCGCCGCCTACTATCCGCACGATCCCCGCGTCGTCCAGCAGGAGATCGAGCAGAAGGAAAAGCTGGAGGCCAGGCTAGGGGCGACGCCCGATGGCAGCCCGCGGCGGGCGGAAATGGAGGGGCAACTGACCGAGTTGGATAACCAGATTGCGGCAAAATATCAGCAGCATAGCGTGCTGGGACGGATGGGCAAGACGATCGAGCCCGTCGTCCGTCCCTTGGGTTGGGACTGGCGGATCGGCTGTGCCGTGATCGCCTCGTTTCCGGCGCGGGAGGTGGTTGTCGCCACCTTGGGCGTCGTCTATGGCCTGGGGAAGAAGTTCGACAGCAAGTCGGATGAAAGCCGCGGGGCGTTGGGCGCCCGTCTGCAAGAGGCCAGGTGGGACGGTACGGACCGTCCCGTGTTCACGTTGCCCGTGGCGCTGTCGCTAATGGTATTTTTCGCGCTCTGCGCGGAATGCGCGGCGACGTTAGCCGTGATTCGGCGGGAGACGAACAGTTGGCGCTGGCCGGCCTTCGCCTTCACCTACATGACCGGATTGGCCTATATTGGGGCGTTGGTAACTTATCAGGTGGGAACATGGATAGGGTTATAGGGAACCGCTCGTGACACCCGCGATTCAAAATTTTATCGTACTGTTGCTGGTCGCGGCGGCCGCCGTTTACATGGTCGTGCGTCTGCGTTGCGCGGCAACGGGGAAAAGCCAATGCGCGTGCGGTTCCAAGGGCTGCTGTGCGGCTTCGTCGCCGTGCAGCGGCAGCGTTCAAGGGCCGGTCGCGAGCGGCGGCCCCAGCGGTGACTTGCCGTTGCTGCCGCCGTCATGCAATCAAGGCGGCTGCGGGTGCGGGAAGAATTAGCTTCATGCGCAAAGTTCCGGCAGAACGCCAGACTTGACAATGCCACGCTCCGCCGCGACAATGCGGTAAAGGTTTCATCTATCTCATTCGACGAAGGGAGACGTGCCATGCGAGGTTCAGGTGGAACAGAAGGCGGTTTGGGCAAGTTCGCAATCGGATTTTGCCTGTCGGCCTTGGCGACCTATCTGTTTTTTGATTCGGTAAAGGTCACGACGGACGGGCACGGCCTTATCTCCGGCCTGTTCCGCTACGGGCACGGCGGCTACTGGGAAACCACTTCGACGGGCATCATCTTCGTGCCGTTCTTTCTGGGCGTCATAGTCTTGTTCTACGATGCTCGCTTGCGGTGGGGTTGGGCGCTCACGTACCTTGGCATCGGGATCGTGGCCATCGAGATTCTCAGCCGCATCCAGTTCCTCTTCCAAATGAAAACCACGCACCTGCTGGGGATGATCGTCCTGTTTGCGGCAGGCGTCGGGTTGATGCTTCGTTCGTATCGTGACGACGGACCAAGCAAGGACCGGGCCGAAAAAAAGGACGAGTAATTTCTAAAAAGAATACTCCAAGCCGGCGGTGGCTCCCTGATAGAACGCGCCGGAGTTACAATTGACGCCGAGTGCTTGCACAGCGCTAGGCTTGGGATATCTGGTAGTAATATAAACTTCCTGAATCTGTCCAGGCGCCAATGCTACGCCTTCCAACCAGATCACTTCGTAGCCGGCCCTGAGCGAAAAAGCCTTGCTGACTTGATACTTGCAGTGCAAGCCGGTTTCGCCGACGAAGGCGGCGTGGTTAGTCGAATCGAGCCCGGGTACACCGTCTTATGGATAACGCTGACTAGGGTCGTATCTTCCGCGTTGTTGTCGAAAATCCCGGCCTTTAGCAGCCCGTCAATCGAAAAGCGACCATGCTCCAAAATCTTCCCATCGGCGCCGATCTGGAAACCATAGAGATTGTTTGACGTCGTTGTACTCCAGAAAGGTGGTTCCGCGACCGTGGGCGGCGACAATGCTCCCTGAAGATTTTCACCCAGGTATACCCAACGCAATCCAGCCAGCATGGTTATTCGGGAAGAAGGATTCCATCGCACGTTGAATTCGGCATTATCAAGTTTCGAAGCATATTGCCAGGCCATTGCTTGGGTAGCACTTTGATTGGTTTGGATCCAGCCAAGCCAGCCATTTTGCGACGTCGTCGGTGACAGCCAGTGTCCGGGCGCTTTCATTACCAGGCAGTCGTCTGGGCCATTGGGCTCAACGGTCCTGTCGCTGCGCCAGCCGTCGACCTGAAAATACGACAATTCCAAGTCATAGCCGGAATCGCCGTGGCGAATCAGGCCAACCCTCGGTCCAGCGGCGAAGCCTTGTTGAAAATCGTTGCTGTTGAGGGCCTCTAGGCCAGGCGCGGTGAAGAGCTCACCGAAAGTCTTGCTGCCCGGGAATCGGTCACTGGTGGAAAAGCCGGCCACTCCTTGAACGAGCATTTGATTTGCGCCGCCGAGGCGGTCCAGGATGATGAAGTCGGCCGAGGCGGTCCATCGCGGACAAGAACACGACTGACAGCAGCCCTCATCACAGCGGGAGGCAGACTGCGACTGATCTGCTGGCAGCTCGGAAAACGGTGGCGGTGAATCTTCCCCATTGCCTGTAAGCAAGGGGTAGTCCGTCGGCTTGTTCTGGCCCAGTACGGCGGCGGAACTTGCCGCCAATACCAAGATCGCAGAGATAACAGTTTCGAGCAAGTTGCGACGAGTCATTGATTTCCCTCCTGGCACGATGAGGCACACCTACTGGGAGCGACCCCGCGAATTCGTATCGGCCCCGAAATGACTTGAGGGTCGATTATTCGAGAAACGAGATACCGCCGGTAAATTCCGTGCAGCTTTACCCAGGCTGCGAATGTCGAACGAAGACGACAATTCTCGCACCGCTTGACAGCGGACATCGGGCGCACTGCGGTTTTCCAGCTATGATCGACGGTCTTGTCGTCTTTGCCCCCGGCAAGCTATCCGGAAAACAACGGTTAAACCGGCGCAGGATGCCCGTAGCCGGCCACCTTATCCGCGGGCCAGCGTCGTCAGACCGGACAAGATGTCGAGGACACACAATGCGTTCCCACGGTCCGCCTCTCTATGGTGTATCCGACAAGTCACGGGTCGAAGTGTCATTTCCCGGCCTTCACACCAAATCATTCCTCACCGCCCACAGCGCTGCCTGGGTACGGTCCGCCACGCCGACCTTCCGTAGAATCTGCTTCACGTGCTCCCTGACAGTCATCTCGTTGCTGTCCATCGCCGCCGCGATCTGCTTGTTGGTCAGCCCATGCGCGATCTGCCGCAAGACCTCGCCCTCAATGTCGCTCAAGGAGGCTTCCAGGCTGCCGCCAACGCGTGGCGCTCGCAACGAACGGCTGGCGCTGCGAAGCATTTCTTTGCTCCAGGTATTCTCGCCGGCAATCACGGTCCGGATCGTCTCCAGGAGCTCATCCCGGCTGCAACCCTTCAACAAGAAGCCGCTGGCGCCCAGGGCAATCGCTTTGGCGATGCTGGCGGGGTTGTCAAAGGCGGAAAACAGCACCACCGGCAGGTCCGGCTTGTCAAGCTTGATGCGCCCCAGGGCAGTCAGACCGTCGCCATCCGGCATGTGAACGTCCAACAGCACGAGATCGACGCGCTTTTCCAACGCGAGCTTGACGGTTGACTGGATCGTCGTCGCTTCCACTACGACCTCGATTTCCGTGCCTGCAAGGAGGGTTTTCACGCCGCAGCGAACCATTTCGTGGTTGTCGGCTAAAAGAATCTGGATTTTTCGTTCGGTGGGCATGGTACTAACCTAAAGAGGGGGTGAATGCCGGGAAGAGCCCCCGGACTATGGACTTTTATTATGTATACCCGGAGCGGAAATGGCAAGTCACCCCCCATATCACGATTAAATCAAGCGTTGATTGTGCCAAAAGTCAGCATCGATTACAATAAGTGGGTTGTCTACCCCCGCGATATCGACTAGGAGACTAACCGATGACTTCTCGCCGCGACTTTCTCAAGGCTGCCGGCGTGGCCCCGGCCCTATTATTGGCGGCCCAGTGCAGCCGCGAAGGCCTGGCCGCGACCGCCGAGGAAAGCAAGCTTCCGCAAATCGCCTTCGGCAAGCACCACATCTCCCGTCTGGTCTGCGGCGCCAATCCGTTCAACGGCGGCTCGCACCTTTCGGAATTCGTCAATCGCGAGATGAAAAGCTATTACACGCCGGAGCAGATCCTCAAGACGCTGCACCGCTGCGAGGAAGTGGGCATTACCTGTTGGCAGTCGGGACTGGGCAGCAACAGCGAGTTGTATCGCCGTTACGTCGACCAGGGCGGCAAGATGCAATTCCTGGCGATCGAGGCCAACCCCAAACACGTCGCCCCCTTGGTCGAAGCCGGGACCATCGGCATCGCCCATCACGGCGAAGTGACCGACCACCTCTTCAAGACCGGCCAGATCGACAAAGTGGCCGATTTCCTCAAACGGGTCAAAGATGCCGGGCTGATGGCGGGTGTCTCCACGCACATGCCGGCGGTGGTCGACACCATCGAGTCGAAGGGCTGGGATCTCGACTATTACATGACCTGCGTCTACCAACGACATCGCTCGAAGGAGGAGTTGGAAAAGCTTCTCGGCCAGGCCCCGCTGCCTATCGGCGAAGTGTATCTCTCGCAGGATCCGCCGCGGATGTACAAGGCGGTCCAGCACACAAAGCGCATCTGCCTGGCCTTCAAGATCTTGGCCGCCGGCCGGCTCTCGGACCGCCGCGAATGGGTCGAACAGGCCTTTCGAGAGGCATTCCAGTCGATCAAGCCCGGCGACGGCGTGATCGTGGGCATCTACGATCGTTATACCGATCAGCCCGGCGACAATGCCGCGCTCACGCGGCGATTCGTGGGCCGGAACGCCGTGGCGGGCTAAGGAACCTGAGGAACCACGACGAAATGAACCGCTTCATGAAGCGGACGTATCGGTCTGGTTGGGAAGTCTGACCGGACGGTTCGGAGGAAAGGTGAAATCATGGGAAGCGTACCCAAGAAGGCCGTAAGCAAGCCGCCGGCTGACCGGCAACCAATGTGCGACAACGATATCCTTCGTTTGCTCGCGGATCAGACCGGCCGTTCCATAGCCGGCATGGCGACCCATTTTTGGGTCACGGCAACGGCCATCCGCGACCGGCTCGTACGTTTGACGACGTTGCAGATGGTGACCCGCCGGCACGACGGCGAGCAGCAGCGGGGCCGCCCGCGGTATCTGTACTACATTACGGGCCGGGGCGCGGCGGAGTTGGCGCCGCCGGACGACGAAGGAATGGATTGACGATTTTGGAGAGCATCATGTCGCGGATTTCGTCGCTATCACGTAGGCAGTTCTTGGGTCGTGGTCTTGCCGCGGTCGGGACCGCTGTTGCGGCCCCGTGTTTGCTTCCGGCCTCGGTGCTGGGTCTCAACGCCGCTACGCCGCCCAGTGAGCGGATCAATATGGGGTTCGTGGGACTCGGTGGGCAAGGCGGCGGCCACCTCTTCGGCGGGGCCTGGACCTACTTGCCCGGCGGCTACCTCGGCCGCGACGACGTCCAGGTGCTGGGCGTCTGCGACGTACAGCGCAAGCGGGCCGAGGAAGGCAAGGCCCGCGTCGAACAGCACTATGCCGGGAAGTTCGGTCATGGCGCCTACCAGGGCTGCGGCGCCTATTGGGACATCCGCGACATGCTCCTCCGCGACGACATCGATGCCGTGCTCATCGCCGCTGCCTACCATGCCGCCGCAACCAACGCGATCCTCGCCCTCAGGGCGGGCAAGGACGTGTACTGCGAGAAGCCGACCAGCGTGACGATCCGTGCCGGCCGTGCCGTCGTCGAGGCCGCCCGCGTCCATGGCCGCGTCTACCAGGGCGGCACTCAGCAACGGAGCGAGTACGACGGCCGCTTCCGCCGCGCCGTCGAGTTGGTCCGCGGCGGGCGGATTGGCCGGCTCCAACGCGTTTATGCCTATCAGACGGGCGGCGGCCTGACCCCGCCGCCGTCCACCGCGCGCGGCGGCCCTGTCCCGCCCGACGTGAACTGGGAAGCCTACGTGAATTGCCTGCCGTGGTTCAACTACGACGGCAGCACCGGCGCCCACCGTTTCGCCTACGGCGACATCAACTGGGGCCAGCACCACTACGACATCGTTCAATGGGGCGTCGGCGCCGACGATACCGGCCCGGTCGAGATCCGCCTGGAAGACGGCAAGCCGGTGTTCCGCTATGCCAACGGAGTCGAGGTCTTCGGCTGTCCGCCGCCCGGTTCCGCTTGGGACGAGGGCGGGGCCTGCTTCGTCGGCACAGAACGGGAAGATTACCGTCCACCGCGGCAAGTTCTTCTCCGATCCGCCCGAAATCGTCAAGGAAACGCCCGGCATGGGCCATACCGGCGTCTATTATTCGACGAGCCACTCGGGCAACTTCCTGGAGTGCGTCCGCACCCGCCAGCGAACGATCAGCGACGCGGAGACCGCGCACTGCGCGTGCCAGCATGCTCCTGCTGGGCGGAATTGCCATGCGTCTGGGCCGCACGCTGAAGTGGGACCCGCAGACAGAGGAGTTTCCCAATGAACCCGACGCCAACCGCATGCTGTCGATGGCCGCGCGCGAGCCCTGGCGGTATTGAAGAAGGCGGAAGGATGAGGGATGAGGGATGAAGCTGTAGGGTGGGACCAGATTGCGTAGCAGTGACAGGCCCACCAATGGTTGTGTCGTTCCGTTCATGGTGGGCCGGCTCGCCGACCCGGAGTACCGGGTACCCCGGATCTGGTCCCACCCTACGACTTTTGGGAGAGTACGATGAGAACTCGAAATTACATTGCCATGCTTGCTATTGCCGTCGCGTTCATTGCGTTCACCGCGTCGCTCCGGGCCGACACGCCCTCGGCTGAGGACAAGTTGCTGGCGGTGCTCAAGTCCGCGGCGGCGGTGGGCGACAAGGCCAACGCTTGCCGCGAGTTGAAGCTCTCCGGCACGGAGAAGTCGATTCCCGCGCTGGCGTCGCTGCTGACTGACTCGGAATTGTCGCATCCGGCCCGCTTCGCCCTGGAATCGATGCCTTATCCGGCGGCCGGCGCGGCACTCCGCGAGGCCCTGGGCAAGGCGACAGGGCTTGGCCCGCAGCGGCATCATCGATAGCCTCGGCCAGCGACGCGATCCGCTGGCGGCGCCGCTGATCGCCCCGGACCTGGCCGCCAAGGACATCGTGCTGGTTTCGGCCGCAGCCACGGCCCTGGGCAAGATCGGCACCTCGGAAGCCGCCGCGCTGCTCGCCGCGGCCCGCGGCGACGCTCAAGGCCCGGGACGGGTCAAGATCGACGACGGCCTGTTGCTTTGCGCCGATCGGTTGCGCGTTGGCCGGCAAAGTCGAGGAAGCCGCCAAGATCTATGCCGAGCTGTCACGATCGGGTGAGCCGCGGCTGGTCCGCGCAGGCGCCCTTCGCGGCCGGACACAAATAGCGGTGTTCCTCGTAGCGGGTGGCGCCATTGCGGGTTCGCTGGCCGACGACGACGCCATGGTCCGGGCGGCAGCCGCCGCTGAACTGCGACGTCTATCCGACGCCGACCTGGGCGCCATCGCGGGCAACATGGCGAAGCTGCCCGCCACGTCCCAAGTTTCCGTGCTTGCCGCCATTCGCATCCGCGGCCGCAGCGCGCTGGCGCCCGCCGTGTTGTCGGCGGCCAAGAGCCCGTCACGAATCGGTCCGCCTGGCGGCCGCCCAGACGCTGAGCACCGTAGGCGACGTGACGGCCCTGCCTGCCTTGGTCGAGTTGGCTGCCGAGGACGGCCGGGTCGGCCAGACGGCCCGGCAGAGCCTGGAAGCCCTCTGCGGACCCCAGATCGACGAGCAGATTTTCGCCGCTCTGCGGGCGGAAAAGGACCCCGATCGCCGTGCCGCGTGGATCGGCGTGCTGGAGGCCCGCCGGCCCGCCGGGGTCGTGCCTTTGCTGTTGAGCGAGGCCACCGAGCAGGATCCAGTGGTCGGAACCCGTGCCCTGGCCGCGCTTGGCAAAGCTCGCCGCACCGAAGGACGTCCCGGCGCTGGTGAATGTCGTCCTGAAGACAAAAAACGGCGGCCTCCGCGAGATGGCCGAGCGGGCAGTCCGGCACGTCTGCCTGCAGATCACCGACGCCTCGAAGCGAGCCCAGCCGGTGCTGAGCATTTACCAGGCCGCCGCCCCGGCTGACCGCCTGATCTTGTTGCCGTTGTTGGGCCGCATCGGCGGCGACGAAGTCCGGCCGATCGTGCAAGCGGCATTGGAGAGCAAAGACCCGGCCGTTTACGAGGCGGGCGTATGGGCGATTACCAAGTGGCCCGACGCCGGGGTCGCAGACCAACTGCTCGTCCTGGCGCGAAACGGCCAAGATCCGCATGTATCGGCAATGGTCGCCCTGCGCGCCTTCGTGCGGGTCGTCTCGCTGCCCGGCGGCGCAACCAATGCCGAGAAGCTCGCCCGGCTCGAGCAGGCCATGCAGTTGTCGAAGACCGACGAGGAACAAGCCTGGGTGATAAAGCGGGCGGCGGCAGTCCGGGCAATCGAGACCTTGCGGTTCGTTGCGCCCTACATGGATCAGCCGTCGTTGGCCCAGCAGGCCTGTCTCGCGGTGGTCGAGTTGGCCCATCACAAGGAGTTGCGCGATCCGAACCGGCAGGAGTTCGCCGCCGCCCTGCAAAAGGTGCTCGCTACGGCCAAGGACACTATCGTGCTGGAACGCGCGAAACGATACCTGGAAGCGCAATAGCGCGGAACAGTGCCAATTCTACGGGGGATACAAGAAAAGTAGCAGGCACACGCCGTGTGCCGTCCGCCCCGTGGTCCCGGCCGCAGGTGCGCTGCCATTCCTGATTGCCGAAAGCCCACCTATGAATACCCGCTACGCCTGGGCCCGACAAGGCGACATCAATGCCTTCTTCGGGCTGATTCTCGACAATGTGGCCGTGATGAGCCTGTTGCTGCTGGTGATCACGTCGGGTAGCGTTTCCTTTACCCGCGAGTTCGTCTTCACGCAGATGATCCCCGGCACGGCCTTGGGCGTCGTGGCGGGCGATCTGGTCTATACCTGGCTGGCCTTCCGCCTGGCCCGCCGCAACGGCCGCAGCGACGTGACCGCCATGCCGCTGGGGCTCGATACGCCGAGCACGTTCGCCGTCGGCGGGCTGATCCTCTTGCCGGCGCTGGATTATGGCATCAAGCAGCACGGCTACGATCACGGCCAGGCGATGGTCTTCGCCTGGCACGTTGGCGCCGTGCTGCTGGTGATGATCGGGATCTGCAAGTCGATCGTGGCCCCGCTGGGAACGGCCGTGCGCAACTGGGTGCCCCGCGCGGGCCTGCTCGGCTCGCTGGCCGGGATCGCGCTGGCCCTGATCGCCCTGGTGCCGCTCTGGCAGAATATCGCCGCGGTCCCCCTGGTCGGCCTGGCGACTTTGATCGTCATCCTCGTGACGCTCGTCGCGCATCATCCCCTGCCGGGCCGTATCCCGGGGGCCTTGGTGGCGGTCCTCTTGGGCGCGGTCCTGTACTGGAGTTTCCATTGGCTTGGCCTCGGTTGCCATGCGACGTTGGTTCCCCCGCCCGCGCATCAAGAGGCGGCCGCATGGAAGCTGCCAGACTTATTCCCTCCGTGTGCCCAAAATTGGTCCTGGTGGCAGCGGGTCTTCACCCATGCCGTGGCGCAATTGCCCGTGATGCTGCCCTTCGCCCTGGCAACGATCGTGGGTGGCATCGATTGCACGGAAAGCGCCGCGGCAGCCGGCGACGAATTCGATACCCGCAGCATCCTCTGGACCGAAGGGCTGGCCTCCGTTTTGGCCGGTCTCTTCGGCGGTGTGATCCAGACCACGCCGTACATCGGCCAGCCGGCCTACAAGGCGATGGGCGGGCGGGCGGCTTATACGTTGGCCACGGCAATCTTCATCGGGCTGGCGGGCGGGCTGGGCTGGTTCGCCCATTTGTTCGAATGGCTGCCCGAGGCGGCCTGCTTTCCGATTCTGGTCTTCGTGGGCCTGGAGATCGGCGCGCAGTCGTTCCGCGCGACGCCCACCCGGCACTACGCGGCCCTGGCATTGGCGATCTTGCCCTGCCTGGCTTACTTGGCGATGATCCCGCTGGACATGGCTTTGGGCCCGGAACGGCAGCCGACGCCCGACTCGGCGACGAAGATTCTCGCCCTGCGTTGCCTGGCCAGCGGTTTCATTGTGACGAGTCTGCTGTGGGCCTCGGCCCTGGCGGGAGTGCTGGATCGCCGCATGTTCCGTGCCGCCGCCTATCTTGGCGTGGCGGCGATTTGCAGCCTTGTGGGCATCATTCATTCGCCGCTGGCGCCGGCCGTGATCGGTTGGCCGTGGGATGTTCATGCCCGGATGCGGGATGTTTATGGCCTCATGCCGGAAATGCTCTGCCAATCGCCTTATCACTGGGCGGGCGGATACCTGTTGGCGGCCGGGTTGCTCATGCTGATTGGCTGGACGTTGGCTTCCGCTTCTTCAGAATGGCACTTTCAGGGCATCGCAGAGGAAACGCATGTAGGGACGGCTGGCCATGAATGACGCTGCCACGTGCTCCAGGTAGCGCTTGTCGAGCACGTCGCGTTCCTCCAATTCTTCAAGCCCGATGAAGTCCGTCCGCTTGAGGTCCTCGATGCAAGGATGATCGGCGGGAAAGCCGCGGGGCGGGCGTTTCAGGCTATTGCCGTCGAGGGAGAACCGCGCGCGGAACTTGCGGTCGTCGCGGACCCGCTGCCAACGGTCCGGCGACTCGACGATCGCCTGCCGGATCCGGCCGAGGGCCTCCGGTTCCGGCCGCCACAGGCCCACGGCCAGGAAACACTCGCCCGGCGCGACGTGGACGTAGAAGCCCGGGGCATGCACGTCGCGGCCCTGCTCGTGCCGGAACTGGATGCCGACGTTGGTCTTGTAGGGCGCGCCGTCCTTGGCGAAGCGCGTATCGCGGTAGACCCGCATCAGCGAGCCGCCGACCCGCCGGTCGCTGGCCACGAAGTACGGCGAGATCCGCTTCAGACGAGGCCGAAAGGCGCGGATGAAGGCCATCGCCGGTTCCAGCACCTCGGCTTCGTAGCGCCACTTGTTCTCCTGGAACCAGGGCCGGTTATTGTTGTCGGCCAACTGCTCCAGGAACTCGAAGAGCGTCGGTTGGAAAACTATTTGTAACAAGGAAGCATCTCCAAACAAACCACGATACTACACTGCCGAGCCGCCTGCAATGCCGCTAGGCTGAGGGGCAGCCGTACGTCAGGCTTTCTAGCCTGACAGACAGTAGCCGTCGGGCGCCTCCGGCAATCACGTAGCTATTTCGGATTCGCCAATTCCCCTCCGGGGACGCGTTGCAGGCAGTCCGGGCGTCAGATAGGATGATCGATGGTATTTGACAAGGTGACAATGGAGGAACTCGATAATGACCGCAAAAAGACCTTTTTGCTTAACTATCTTATGTTTGCTGATTTGCGCGGCGTCGCGGCCTGCGGCCGCTGAGCAGCCCGGCAGTCAACGTTGGGAGCAGGAAATCCAAGCCTTCGAGGCGGCCGATCGGGCCAAGCCTCCGCCAGAGGGCGCGATTTTGTTCGTCGGTTCTTCCACGATCCGCATGTGGAAGACGCTGGCCCAGGATTTCCCGGAGCACAAGGTCCTCAACCGCGGCTTCGGCGGCTGCCAAATTGCAGACTGTACTTATTATGCCGAGCGGATCGTCGTCCCCTACAAGCCGCGGTGGATCGTTCTCCGCGCCGGCGGCAACGACATCGCCGCCGGCAAGACGCCCGAACAGGTCCGGGCCGACTTCCAGGCCTTCGTCGAGAAGGTCCGCGCCAAGCTGCCGGGAACGCCGATCACCTATATGACGATCGACGCCACGCTTGCCCGGCGGGCCAACGCCCAGCGCGAGAAGAAGGCCAACCAGCTCATCAAGGACTACATCGCCAAGGGCGACAAGCTGGGCTGCATCGACACCTGCGGCGCCACGATCGGGGCCGACGGCCGCCCGCGGAAGGAATTGTTCATCGAGGACGGCCTGCACTTCAACGCCGCGGGCTACAAGATCCTGGCTTCCCAGGTGCGGAAGAGCATGGCCGCGGAGCCCACGGACGAAGAACTGCTGGCGGGGGCCGACGCGCGGATCGAAGAGTGCCGCCAGGCAGACGCCACGGTCGTCGTCGTCGATGCGGCGGGCAAACCTCTCGCCGGGGCGAAGATCGACGTGGAACAAACCCGCCATGCGTTCCTTTTCGGCTGCAACATATTCGTTTGGGGCAAGCGCCCGACGACCGTCGGGAGCAGGCCTATCGGCAACGCTTTGCCGAGTTGCTGAATTACGCCACGCTCCCTTTCTATTGGTCATCGTACGAACCGCAGCGCGGCGCCGGCGCACGCCCATGCGCGGGAGGTGGCCCAGTGGTGCCGCTCGCACGGAATTCTCGCCAAGGGGCATCCCTTGGCCTGGAATTACGCCGATCCCTCCTGGATTCCCGCCGACGCGGACGAAATCCACCGCCTGCAAATGGCCCGCATCGACGATTGTGTGCGGTGCTTCGCCGGGCTGATCGACCGCTGGGACGTCGTCAACGAGGCGACCGACTATCATCGGGCGGAGTTCGCCGAACGCGCGGCCCCCAAGTACACCGCGATGTGGAAGCAGTTCGGCCAGATCGCCATGCCGCGCGAGTGCTTCGTCCATGCCCGGCAGGCCAATCCGCAGGGCGTTTTCCTCATCAACGACTACCGCACCGATCCGGGCTACGAGCGGGTGATCGAACAACTGGTCGATGAGAAAGGCAGACGGCTGTATGACGTCATCGGGATTCAGAGTCACATGCACGGCGGCGCGTGGTCGAACAGGCAAATTTGGAAGGTCTGCCACGAGTTCGCGCGCTTCGGGGTGCCGCTCCATTTCACCGAGACCACGATCCTCTCCGGCGAGCGGGTTTGGGACAAACCTCGCGACAACCGGTGGCCATCCACCGCGGAGGGCGAGGCGTATCAGGCCCGCGAAGCCGCGCGCTTCTACACCATGCTCTTTTCCCATCCGGCGGTGACGGCGATCACCTGGTGGGATTTTTCCGACTTGTACGCCTGGAAAAACGCCCCAGCCGGACTCTTGCGGAAGGACATGACGCCCAAGCCGGCCTACGAGGCGTTGCAGCGGCTGATCAAGGGAAAATGGTGGACCCGCACGCAGCTCCAAGGCGGCGCGGACGGCAGCGCCGGGTTTCGCGGTTTCCTGGGCGATTACCGGGTTACCGTCAGCCCGCCCGCAGGCACGACGCCTCCGCCAGGAGGCAGCAGCCCGGCAATCGTGAAGACGTTTATCCTGGAGAAAGGGAAAGTCAACCGCTGGGTGGTGAAAATCGAGTGAAACCCGAAGAAGCTGGCCGGAATGCTCGGCGCGGCTCACTTCTGCCCCGCCAGCAACTCCCACATCGCCTCGCCCATGGCCTTGCCGATGCGGTTCAGCCAGATGGCACTGCCGTAATAGTGATAACCCCAGTTCGAGCCGACCTTTTTCCACTGGTCGACGTGCTTCTCCCAGCCGTCGCACAGACGCTCGGCCTCCTTGTCCACGAGGACGTCCGTGCGGAAGGCCTTCACGTTGCCCCGGAACTCCGGCACGTCGTTCATCGACATCTGCGCCTCGCGGACCGTGAGCATCGCGCCGCCGGCCGGCTTTGAGCCGTTCTGCCCCATCGCGGCGATCACGAAGGGCAGCTTCGGCGCACCGAGGTCCTTGCGCACGTCCTCGATGAAGTGCTTCATGTTCGAGGCGTACTCTTTCTCCGCGCCGCCGTACATGTCGTTCCAGCCCTGGAACCAGACGAAGCCGGCCAATTCGAGCTTCTTGCCCTGCAACGCGGGGAACATCGTCTCGTAGCCGTCGAACGTCTCCTTGACCTCGGCCAGCATGTTGCGGTAGGACGAGCCGTAGGGCCGCTTGATGTCGTCGATCGTCGGCAGCGGGTCGTGGCGTTTGTTTTTTTCGTTGTTCTGCTTGACCTGCTTTTGCCTGTTCTCCAGTTCCGCCTGAAGCTTTGCCGAATCGGGATACTCCGCCAAGGGGGAGCGGAACCGTTGGTAGAGCGAATGGCCGCCCCACGCTGCTTTGATCAGCAGCAGCGGTGCGTGGAGGTGGTCGTGCATCACCGTGCCGAACTCCAGTTCGACGCCGGTACAGCCGGGCGATCCGTAGCCGATCGTCAACGGGCCCTTGCGATCGAGGAACTTGATGAACTCGTTGTCGTGGACGATCCACTTGCCATCCTGGCGGAGGTGCTGGAACAGATCTTTGGTCTCCGGCGCCTCGGCCTGGTACTCCAGCAGGCTATTTGCCGCCTTGCCCTCCATGTTCGACTGGCCGGCGAGGATGAAGACCTTGACGGTCTTGGTGGCGTCGGCGGCCCGCGCAGCCGGGGCGGTCGCCAGCGCTGCGGCGATCGCTGCTGCCAGTGCAATGAACAAGGCTTGCTTCGGCATGATCACAACTCCTCTTTGGGGAAATGAAAAGACTGAGCGTACGCCGCCAATATAGCGTAAAGTCAGGCCGCGCGTCGCCGTGATAGATTGCGCGATCGATGATCTTGCTCTTCCGTCGACTCCGAGGATGCGTCGTGTTGTGCCTGGGGCTTCGTGGCTGAATGAGTTCCGCCGCATCTCTTCTCTTTCGATCGCCAATGCCGCAGCCAAGATAGGCCGGCGAAGGTTACCAAGACCGGCAGCAACAACAGCAGGGTCTGCGGCTCCGGAATTGCGGACACGATTAGGTTCATCGCTCCCGGATTGTCCCGACTGCTAGGGGTGAACTCCAACTGATAGTCATACGTTCCCGACCCCAACACGGTGGAGAACATGGGACTGTCCGTGACGGTTTGCGAAGGGCAGATGAACGGCTGCGAATCGCTAAGTTGCAGGCCATTGTACGTCACCGCGCCGTCATAGAGCACGAGCGTGTACGTGCCGGCGCCGAAGTTTGGCAGGGGATTGAGGTTGAGAATGCCATTGAAGTTCACATTGCCGTGCGCGACGAGCAGATCGTTGGCGCCCTGGCCGACGACGCCCGCGGGGCCGAGGTCGAAATCGAGCACGGAGGAGCCCATCATGCTCAGGCTGCCCAGCGTGAGAGTGCCAACGCCGGAGCTGCCGGACGTTGACGCCGAACCGGGGCTGAGCTGTCCACCGCTGGAGAGAGTGATGGGGCCGACGGTGCCTGTGCCGGCGAGAACTCCCCCGGCGTTAACCGTGACGGCGCTGGTCAATGAGCCGTCGACTTCCAGCGCGCCGAGGTTGATGATTGTCGGCCCGGCATAGGTGTTGTTGCCGCTGAGAAGCAGCGTGCCGCTGCCGAGTTTCGCCAGGGAACCGGCCCCGCTGATGACGCCGGAATAGGTCTGAGGCGCGGGGTTGGCAAACGTCACCGCGGCGTTATTCAGGATGTTGCCCTTGACATAGCCGTTATTGGCTATGCCATCGCCGAGTTGCAGCGTGCCGGCACTTACGGTCGTGCCTCCCGTGTAGGTATTTGAAGTGGTAAGGGTTAGCGTGCCGGGGCCGGCTTTGTTCAGGCCGCCGGGACCGGAGAGCGAACCGGACAGCGTAACGGCGTAGCCGAACGAATCGACGTTGGCATTGCCGCCAATGCCGGTTAACGTCATTGAGAGACTGGTTGAAAGGTAGCCATTCACAGGCTCACAGTCACAGTTATAGTAGCCGTATGACGGGGTGATAAACGGACGACTGTAACGAGCCAGCCCCGGCATTTTGGAGATCCTGGGTTTGCAGGGATTCTCGGGGCACGGCCACCTCTTGATCTTGTTCGGATCGCGTGAGGTTGGTATCGTACCGCCCCATGATCCTGTCGAGAAACTAGCCCGGGTTCTGAAAGCAAGTCGCTGGCGCGTCGCCTTGCCGCAATGGAGGAGAAACTGGCTGCGGCGGAAGCAAAGCTGGCTGCGGCATCCGCTCGGCTTGGGCTGCTGGAAGAAGAGAACGTACGTCTGCAGCAGGAAAACGAGCAACTCAAACGCCGGTTGGCGGCGGCCCGCAGAACTCGTCCACTTCCTCTAAGCCGCCTTCCAGTGATATCGTCAAGCCGCCCAAGCCTCCGCGCAAGGACGGTAAAAAACGCAATCGTGGCGGACAGCCGGGCCATGAACAACACCTGCGGACGCCGTTTCCCGACGAGGCCATCGATAACCTCGTAACCTATACGCTCGATTGTTGCCCCGATTGCGGCGGCTCACTCCGCCCTTCCCCGTATGCGGCCGAGGTGCAACAGGAGGTGGAAATCGTCGCCACCCCGACCATCGTCAGCGAACACCAAGCGTTGGCTTATTGGTGCAATCGCTGTGGGAAACTCCATGCAGCGTCCCTGCCCGAAGCGGTGCGGAAGGCGGGCCTTTTAGGCCCACAAATGACGGCCCTGGTGGCCTTCATGAAGGGTGTCTGCCACGCCTCCTTCTCCACCATCCGGAAGTTCCTTCGCGACGTGGTGCGGGTGAACGTCTCCCGCGGCTACTTGGCCAAGTTGATCGACAAGGTGAGCGAGGCGTTGGCCCCCTCCTATGCGGAGTTGTTCGTGCGGCTGCCCGACGAGGCCGTGCTGAACATCGATGAGACGGGGCATAAGGAAAACGGCGAAAGATTCTGGACTTGGTGCTTCCGCGCGCGCTCTACACGTTGTTCCGTATCGACAAGTCGCGTGGCTCGAAGGTGCTGGTGGAGGTGTTGGGCGAGGAGTTCAACGGCGTGTTGGGCTGCGATTATTTCAGCGCCTACCGCAAGTACATGCGAGAGTTCGGCGTGCTGGTTCAGTTCTGCATGGCCCATCTGATCCGCAATGTGAAATTCCTGCTGACTCTGCCCCGCCGTGAGGACCAGGCTTATGGCCAACGGTTGCGCAACGCGCTGCGCGGCCTGTTTGCCGTAATCCACGGCCGCGGAACAATGACTGCGGCGGGCTTTCAGCAGGCATTGGCTGCCGCTCGTCAACACGTGTTGAGGACAGCCCTGACCGGCGTGCCGGACACGAAACATGCCCGTAACATGGCCAAACGCTTCCGCGAACACGGGGAAGCCTATTTCCGCTTCATTACGACACCCGGCATCGCCCCAACCAACAATCTGGCGGAACAAGCGATGCGTTTTGTGGTGATCGACCGGCACATCACCCAAGGAACACGCAGCGAGAAAGGGCGCCGATGGTGCGAACGGATCTGGACAGCAATTGCCACCTGTGCCCAACAGGGTCGCGCGGTGTTTCAGTTCTTGCTTGACTCTGTCCAAGCCTATCTCTCCGGTACTTCGCCGCCTTCGCTCCTGCCGTCCGGCCCCTGACGGCGCTCTCACCGCTTAACTTCCTCTATCATGTCAGTGGCCATTTGACCACGCTCTGTCACTACGTGAATCGCTACGTTGAAAGGTTGTCGTTTGCACAGAGCGTGCCACCGCCGAAATTGAATGCTGCGGCTCCGGAGCCACCGAGAATAGATGTAGCGATAAGCATTCCTCCCTTGAGATCGTAGGTTCCCTGGCTGCCAGAATAGTAGCCAAGATAGAGAATGCCGGTCGTATTGGTCCCGCCCGATTGCACGAAGTTGCCGTTCCCCCAATAACCAATGTAATCATTGGGCGAGTACGCTGAACCGCCGCTAAGATTGTATATGCCAGTATTCTGATATTCACCCAGATAAAGCATCCAACCGACGGAGTTTGTCCCGGCGGACTGAGTAAAGATACCCGTACCTGGCGTGTTGTAAAACTGACACCATCCCACCGATAAGGAGTTCGCTGACAAAATCCCTCCGTTCAGGTTGTATGTGCCTGTGCCATAGACTCCTAGATAATTGGCGTCACCCACGGTAAGAGTCGAAACGGAGTTAGCGCCGCCCGATTGCGTAAATGTGCCAACTCCTCCGTTTGAGCCTATCGCCTCGCTTGCCGCAAGTAAGTTTCCAGTTCCTCCCAGAGTATAAGTTCCCTGCGAACCGGCATTGTACCCAACCAGAAGCAAGTTACCAAGGGTGCTCGCATAAGATGATGTTACGCGGGGAGTGTGGGGCAGCCATATTGGTCGAGGTTTCGCCAGAACTCTTCCCAGCGGCCTGTGGTGAGTCGCAGCGCACGTATCGACAATACGGCGAGAGCGCCGTCGTCCTTCCAACGCGAACCCGATTTGCATAAGCGGTGCTTGATCAAGGTCTTGCATGCCGCTTCCGTCACGCCGCTGCCGATCGGCCAGTTCCGCTGCACCGAATAAGAGTATTTCATCCGTTCCTTCTGGTTTTGGAGGTAGGTGATCGTCGCCAGGACCGCCTTCGCATCTTCCGCGTTTTTCAGCGGCGTCGTGGAAAGAAATTCATCCAGGACCGAAAGCAAACGACTCACCGCTCCCTGCTTGTGCTTCAATTGATGAAGCTGGTTTTCCAGCCACGCTTCTCTTTCTGCTTTCTTTTTCGCTCCCTTGAACACCACCATCGCCGCCTTGCCCACGTACTCGCTGGCATGGTAAAAGTCCAATGTCTGGTGGTCCGTCAACGGTTTCAGGTAGCTCCAGTTGTCTGCCGCGCCGTCGCCCAGACCGATATACGGCACGTTCGGATAGGCATTCTTCACGCGCTCCACCTCGCGTTGGAATTTCGCGTGGAACTTTTCTTTCCCGTACTCTGGGGTCGCGCCTGCGTAAATCGTATGCAGGCGTTCCCCTTGGGCGTCGTAAAACGCGATCGTTCCCGTCATCGCCACCCGCCACCCGTCCTCTTGCAAAAGCATGCATGTTCCATCAACGCCGATCGCGATGGAGGCACACGGATGCTCGAACTGTGGCAATGCGTAGCTCCAGGTCTCTTCTTTCGCAACGGCATAGGCACCGACGATGTCGCCCAGCGACTTGACGTATCGCTTGGAAATCTTTCGATGCTGGCATTCCAATAAATCGGCGACAACCGCATCGGCTCCGGCTTCCGCGTATTTGTAGGAGACCAACTTGGCAAATCTCGGCGTGGCGTTGAGAACCAATCGGGCACTCTCTTCGAGCGGGCAGAACGTTTTGCCCCCTTCGGACGTTTGATCGACATGCCGAAGCACGGAGACGCTGCCGTAAGGCGTTTCGTAATCTTGAGCGAACTGCCCCTTGCTGGTCATGCGGACCGAACCGAGTTGGATGGGACTTCCATCGGTATCGAACCGCTCGAGATTCTTTTCGGTGGCCAGCAGGCCGACTTCGTTAAGCGCATCCTGGATCGCTTCTTCGGCCCGAAGCATGGAGCCGGTCAGCGGCAAGGTGACCTCGATGGTGATGGAATTATGAGCTTGGCGAGTGATTTGTGCGGTCATGTCATTTCCTCCGTGAAAAGTCCCGCGACGACAACTTTGTCTGGGCGACGGCACCGATACTTGGTAAACTATCCGAGTATCCTTCGGATTCCAGGACGGAAGCATAACCTATTCATCGACGTTTGTCTACATCATTTTATGCGAGCACCCGTTACCAACACCACTGAGGTAATTGAGATTATTGGTCCCGTTGAACTGCGTGAAATTTCCGGTGCAGATATATTCATAACTTCCATCTAACAAGCCAGTGCCGCTGAGATCATAGTTGCCACCATAATCAATATAAATTAGGGAAGCGAAAGGCATGGTTACCGTCCCCCCCGACTGTGAAAAATATCCGGCAGAAGTTACGCCGATTCCCAAATATGTCGAAAAAAGGCTGCCCCCTGTCATCTGGGTCGATCCGGTCCCCGGGTTGCCGCCAAGCATCAGTCCACTACACTTCGCTTGGCCTGACGATATATTTGCCGTCCCGCCGTTGACGACATAAGCGGTGTCGCTGTTGTTCGGGACGCCTCCGTTCCAGTTGGCCGCATTGGACCAGTCGCCCGATTGAACAATCCAAGACGTTGTCTGCGCGTGGACTGATGAAACCACGGCGACAACAAAGATCGCGACGGCCGACAACCGGGCCGCTCGGCAACTGCTTCTCATGGAAAACGTGGCAAACATTCGTCTTCTCCTCAAGCACGCAAATCTCGATCTTTCGTAACCATATCCGCGCTGTAATACATGACTTAGAACGACCTGGGCGGCAGACCGATCGCTACCTCGATTGGCAAACAACGAATCCAAACGCCCACAACTTCCGCTTCAACGGATTCCAACCGAACGGATCAGCAGACCCTGGGTATAGCCAGAGAATCTCCACCGCGCCGCGTGGAGCAGCCCTTCGATCAGAGCCGATTTTTCAGAAGTGCAGTCCGAAGACGCCCACTGGTCACAAACCAGCGACGTGTCGATCCGCGGGGCGCTGCCTTAGGCGTTCTCGCCTTGGGGACTATAGGGTTACTGGGGCAGTCGGCAAAAAATAGAACTCCATTCCACCAGTGCGACCATCGGGAGTTCGTTTCCCGTCGACCACCATAGCCACCATCTTAATCACCCCAACCGAATTGTAAATGCCTACAATAGGGGGTGCGGTCGCTTTTCTGCGGAAACGCACGGCCGGCCTGCAAGCGCAGAGCGATTGCGGCATGGTTCGGGCCGGTTGCCGGGGCGTGACTCTAAAGTTGGCTTGCCTGCGGAGTGGGGCACTCCTCCGCGAGCAAGGAAACGCGATGCCGTCGAGCAGAGATTGACCGTCCCTGAAAAACTCTTCTGGCCTCGGTGGACGACGGCATCGGAAGCAGATCGGTACCTGACTGATAGCGCAGGTCAAGCAAGTCAGGCAATACAAAGCAAGTCGTGCAATAATCTGCGGATTTCTCTTTTCGCCATTTCCCAGCCTGTTATGCTTCAGGCATGGCGACCGCAAATGCTACCCGTCGAATCCGCGTGAAAGCCCCCAGGCCGACGCTTCAACAGGCGATCATCCTGGCCCTGAGCGACCTGCCACCGGTCAAGTGCAAGCCGGTGCGAATGGACAACGGCGTGCCGGTCTATCGCTTCAAGAAGCAGATCATTCGCTGCGGGAACTTCACGACAGCCGACGGCCAGCCCTTCGAAGTCACGCCGAAAACCCTCAAAAGCAGAAAGGGGACATCACTGATATTTCCGGAACAATCCAATTTCATGGTATCTCTTTCCGACCCTGGCTATTCCGCTGAATGTAACGGAGCAAGAACACAAGACACAGAATCCGGACAGATGAACCTACGCTCATAGGTTTTTGAACCATCTCCCCGCAGGCCCAACTTGCCTTTCCGTTCTGACAACTCGCGATTCCAGAACACCAAGCCCTTGCCTTCCTTTATCGCGCGCCTGATGTTCTCCCTACAAACATTCGTGTAACGACTACCGCCTTCGGGATCGCCGATCTTGAAAAGCGAACCGCAGAATTGGCATCGACCCAACCGCAATGCCTCAAACAGTCCCAGTTGCAGTTTCACGATCGGCACGTACACCGGGCTCGATAATACCTCGTGGCACTTCGCGCCCTTGATCTGGACAAGGCCGATGCCCAAGGTGCTGGCGATGAGGATCTGATCCTGGTTAAACGGCTCGTCCCGGAGGTCGGCCAAGTATACACGATTGGCGTAAACCCTGTACCCGAGAGCCTGGCCGCACGCGTTGGTGAAGGGCGTCGAACCGCGCTTCACCTCCACAGCGATCGTCTCGACCTCGCCCGAAAAATCGCCACCGACGTCGCGGATACCAAGGACATCGATGCGGCTGAATTGCAGGCCCTTGTTAATCGCAACCCGGAAGCAGAGGAAACGTCTCCGCATCCAGCGTGCAACGATTGGGTAGAGCGTTTTCTCAGGGGGTTTCTTCGCCCTCTCACAAAGCTGTTTCCGAGCGATTCAAAGCTGAGCCACGCCGACTGGCGAGCGACGCGGCACGGCCGATAATCTTTATGTTACCAACCTCGTCCATACAGTCAAGCTGGGGCGTCGTGGTCAGACCGGAACCATACACCTTGCATTGCAAAGTGTATGGTTCCCGACGCCGCGCGGCCAAAGGGCTGAACTGTCGTGGTGTGGCAGAGCGTCGCAACGTGCGTCAAAGCCTTGACCGCGTTGGCGCGTCGAACTCCAAGTTCATAAGAGACGAATTAAGTTCGGCCGGCGTAAGCGGCAAGAGGACAGAAATATCCTGCATTTCATCCTGGTCGAGCCGCGATGCGATAAAGTCCCAGACTTCGTCATGCCGCTCCCCCTTGGAACGACCTGCAAAGCGGTCGTCGACGATGCGAACCCGTATGGACGCCGGGTTCTGGCGGTACAGACTCGCCTTCGATCCGGCAAATTGCTTCTCGTATTCGTCCAACACGGACTTGACGTGCTTCACTATCTCGTCTTCAACGCCATGCAGTACAGTTGCCATGACTCACCTACCTGTTCTCATACGGTCATGCAGTTGTCAGCCCACTTCACAATCTTCTCCGCATCGCCCAAGAACCGCTCGGCGTCCCTCGCATTTCCGGGAGTGGGATCGTAGTCGCGATTGGGGATCCCAAGTCGACACGAACAGAAACTCCTTTGCTTCACTCGGCGGGAGTTGAGCCCCACGCCCCGACGCCTCTTTGCGAAGTTTGTTCAGATCATGTCCGAACTCATCCTTGATCCAGGTAATTGTATCCTTGCTGGATCTGGACCGTTCACCCGCCGTCGGACGGGATATCACAAGCGCCTTAAGTATGCATTCGACGGCATAGCCACCGAGATACTGCGCCGCAGCATACAAGGTCAACCGATCCAGAATGAGTCTGGCCTCGTCCAGTCGCTGCATCGCAACTCGATAGAAACGTCGCGCACTTTGTTGGCCGGCATTCCCATGTTTGCGCAGTTGACACAAGCAACGCCATTCAGGATGCAAATTCTATTTCCGCTTGCTGCACGATTATACCTGATCAAGGGTGTGAATCAAGGGGGGTTGGCAGGGAGCGTGGTGTGCGGTCAGCCGCATGCAATGCTCCTGCCCCTCTTTGCGGTCCATGGCGGCACTCCAGCGCGTCGTCCGGGTATTCGAATGCGTCGGGCAAGCGTCACCTCTTGTCCGCGGCTTGACGTTTCTTTTCCAAGAGTTCCCGGTGCAAGCGAAGCGCCCCTCGATCGGCGGCGGGGCGACGCGGTCGCGGTAAGCCAACGCCTGACGCTGCAAATCCTCAAGTTCCAGCCGTTCCTCCGCCGAAAGCGTGCCTTCGATATCCTTAGTGAAAAGAGGGGCTAAGAAGCTTCGGGCGGACTGAGGCCAAAGTGGTATACTTCCTGTAAATGACCTCTTCCATGTTCCCTCTGCCCAAGGATTTCTACAATCGCGATCCGATCGTCGTGGCCCGCGAACTGCTGGGCAAGCTGCTGGTGCGGCGTACGCGAGACGGTCTATGCACAGGGCGAATTGTCGAAACGGAGGCTTACCTGGCACAAGACGACGAGGCTTGCCACGCCTCGCGTGGACCGACCCGTTGGAACGCGACGATGTTTGGGCCGCCCGGCAGGGCCTACGTTTACCGAATTCACCAGGTCTACTGCCTTAACGCGGTGACCGAACCGGAAGGCACGCCCAGCGCCGTGCTGATCCGGGCGATCGAGCCGTTGGCCGGGGTGGAGTTGATGAGAAGACGAGCGGGCAAGGATGTTCTTCATCACGTTGCCCGCGGGCCGGGGTTGTTGTGCCGAGCACTCTCTATCGACGGCAAGCTTGAGGACTGGGATCTCACTAAAGGCCGCCGGCTGTGGATTGCCGAGCACCATGTCGCGGACTGCGCGATCCTTGTATCGCCGCGGATTGGCGTGGGGGCCGCCAAGGAACTGCCGCTACGGTTCTATCTGAAGAATCATGTCTGCGTCAGCGGAAGACGGGGCAAGTAGAGCGACGATTGTTTCGATGGTCCAAGCGATAGTCGGCAGGATTACGACCATTCGCGGCTTCCCCCTGCCCGACCCAACCCCTGGTATCCGCGCGGCTAGCCCCATCCCGCATTTTGTAGCGCGGACGCCACCTGCACAAAATCGGAACGTGTGTATACTAAGTGCAGTCCATGGCTCGGGCGGTTGCCCGCCAGGCCCCGGCTGCACCGTGGGCACCCCGCGGATGACCGCCAAGCTGGCCGCCCGCTACGAGTCGCTGTACCAGCGGGCCCTGCGGGAGTGGAACCGCTCCAAGGCCGATCGGCGGACGCAAACCGTCGTGACGAGCGAACCGGCCGGTGGCACACCGACGACGACCACCACGGTCCGCACGGAGCGGCGGACGGGCAACGCCGCCTGCCTGGGCAAGGCGCTGGCGGCGATGACAGCCCTGGAGGGCCTGCACTGCCGCGAACGGTTGCGGCAGGAAAGGCTCGAAAACCTTGAACGCGACGCGGCGGGCAATGAAGATGAAGACGGCCTCACGCGGACGGTGAAGACAACGATGACCCGGTCCGGCCGGAAGTTGCGAACGGTCGTCACGACGCGGTCGGACGCCGGGCGTCTTGCCGCGCTCCGGGACGAGCAGGAAGCGCTCGACGAGAAGCCGCCGCGCCTGGAGGCCCGGCTGGGTGCGGACGAGCGCGCGGCGGACGAGGAGGCCTGCGCGGCGCTGAAGGCCGAGGCGGCCGCGGCCGAGGAAAAACTCCGCATAGCGGAGGCGCGGTTGGATCCGGCCGAGCGCTCGGCGCCGGCCTGCCCACCGGCGATTGCCCCGGACGAGAAGGGCGCCAACGCAGCGGGGCGCGCCCGCCCGGTGCCCATCTCCCGAAAAGGAAACGGAGATGCCGACACCGGCTCGGCGCGGTCGGCGAACGGCAGCGCGGCGGAAATGCCGCGCAATCGCTGCAAGTCATTTCTGCCAAACGATTTGCCTCTGCCGGGATACGATTTCGCCAGCGTTTACCGTTCGGCAACGTTGCCGAACGAAGTCTTCCAAAAGGGTGGGGCCGGAAAGGCACGAAAGAAGGCGAAAGGCGGCCGCCGGAAGCCGGCCAACCCGCCCGCACAGGAATCCGCGCCGCGGCGCGGGTCGGCGGCAACCCTGATGCAAGAACTGGATCGGATTATCGCCGGTCAGGGTGCTTCGCAGTCGTTTCCAGGGCTCGGCGGATATACGATTGAAATGAAGGATGAGGGATGAAGGATGAGGGATGAGCGCAGGAAGAGCAGGGAAACCGCCCTCACCCCCGGCCCCTCTCCCGAGTACGGGCGAGGGGAGCAATCGGTGACGTCAACCGCCAAAAATACTGAACAATTTTCGACTTTCCCGAGCAATTTTTCCGACGGCAAGAAGTTCGCGAATTCCTCGGAAAAAGCAGGCCCGGCCGGCTGCGGGCGAGCCGATCTTCCGGAAATCCGCAATGCTAAACTGTATCAAGTCGCCGGATGAAACGTATTATTGTGTGGATAGTTATGACGCAATAACGTCTGAATACGGTAAGTCGTTCTTTGAAAATTCGCTTCCGCGACGCGGCCGGCAAACCGCGTCGCGCAATCCGGGCAGGAAGCACCGCCTGCCCCGGCCAGGACGTCGTTTGCTTTTCTAACAGGAATAAGGTTGACAGAAAAATTGCAGAAGAGGAAGGAACACTAATAAACACTGATTACCACTAATAGAATTAAGATTGGCGTTAATCAGCGCATATTATTGTTGCATGGCTATTCGCCCGGTCCTTCCTGCAGCACTACATACAGTGCGTCAGCGGGGAACTTCAGCGTCTTCCGGCCGGCAGATTTGGCCAAGGGGACTTCTTTCACCGGCATGCCGTTGGCGTCCAGAACGCGGGCCTCGGTGATTTTGGAATTGTTCAGGGCGAGCGTCACGTCGCCGTTGACGATCATCCATGGCGCCCGGCCGAAACTCACGACTTCTTCACCCGCACGGCCATTGACCTGGGCCGGCCTGGTCTTCCAGCCCAACGGCCGCTCCGTGGTGCCGACCTGCACCAGGATTTTGCCCGAGCTTCTCAGCGGCTTGTCGTCCATGGCCACGACCAGCACGGTCGCGTAGTCGTTGCCGGAGCGAATCTCAACGTCGGCACACTTCACGCTCCCGCCCTTCTTGAGAAAGCCGGTCACACCTTGCACCTTGGGAGCATTGATCGCACACAGCCCCTTGCCGTAGTCCATGGTCAACTGCCCGGTGATCGAGCGGATCAACTTTTTGTCCTCCGGAAGATACGGGCCAAGGTCGACCGTACGGCTCTCCGCAGGGCTTCCGCCGTATTTCACCACGACCGGGCCGACGAGGTACGCCAGCGGGTTCACGCCGTCCTTGACGTTCGACTCCTTCGACATATTGGCCTTGTCGCGGTTGGGATCGTAGCCCGCGTCTTCCGCGATGATCGGCATCCGCCGCTGCCAGAGGTCTGCCAGCGAGCGTTGTTCGTAGACCACCGGTTCTCCTTGCTGGACGTAGCCCAGGCGGTACATCAGCGCCGCGGCGGGCCATTGGCCCATCAGCATGGGCGTGGCGCAGACCCATTTGCCCTCGGAAGGCATGTATCCGTTGGCGGAACCGGGCTGGCGCCAGTCTTCCTCGCCCGTCGCGAACCAGTAGTAGGCATCGATGCCGGTCAGCGATTGATAGGCCGCCACGAGAAACGGTCCTTCCGACTGGTAGCCCTGCGGCGGCACCCAGGAGCTTTCGGTGATCAACATGGGAAAGCCATCCACCTGCTTGAGCGTGAGCGGCATTTCGCGGGGGCGGAGCAGGGCGGAGTCGTCGGTAAAACGGTCGCCGTTGCCGATCGCCCAGCCGTTGTTTTGCCCCTCGTCGGCGCCGCCGTAGTAGCGGTTGACGGCCATCACTTCGTTGGCCGTGTAAGACCACCGCTCGGCGTCGAGCATGGTCACATTGTCGGCGGTCCGCCAGTTGCCGGCATTGACCAGTTGTTTGCAGCCGAGTTCCTTTTTGAGGTAATCGCCGATCGTGCGGTTGAAGTCGCGCATGGTCTCGGTATAGAACTGCATTTGGTCGGCGGTGCGCTGCTGCTGGCCTTCGTTGCCGCCGTGCTGCGTCAATTGCCAGATGATGTACAGCGCCGCCTCGCCCTGGGCGAAATTGTCGGGACTGTCCTGGTCCGCGGAGGGCGCCGCGCCGCCCCAGGCCTGTTTGGCCTTCTCCAGCGATCCGTATTTCTTGGTGAGGAAATCGGCGAACTGCCGGCGGAGCTCTTTCTTCGCCGTGCCCTTGATGCCCTGGCTCGTCCAGAAGAGCAGCGAGTCTTCATTCTGGATTTGAATGATCGCCAGCGCCGGGTCCTGCGCCAGGGGGATGCCGGTGTAGGGGTTCTTCTCGGTGAGCACCTCTTTCATCCAGTGCTTGTAGGCCGCCTGCAATTTCTTGTCGAAAAACAAGAGGCCCCAATTGCCGCTGCCGCCCGTATCGAGGACGCCCATCGACGGCTTGACCCGGGCGGGTCCGGCCCAGTAGGGCGAGTAGGTCACGTAAATGCCCTCTTTCTTCATCGCCGCCAGGCCCTTCCAAAGGCGGTCGCGGTCGGCCTTGTCCGTTTCCATCAGCTCGCTGCCGGTAGGGGTGACGTTGCTGAAAAAGCGGACCATGTTGATCCCGCGCTTGGCGAGGAAGCGGGCATGCCGCGGAAGGTCCTTGTCGAAGGCCCCGTCGTTGACCGCCCAGAAGCGAACGGGCGTTCCGTCGCTGAAGGCGAAGTCGTTGCCGTCCGGGGAGCGGGTGACAAAACCGTGCTCGCCGGCGGACTTTTCGTTGAGGCTGCGGAGGTCGAGCAGCGCCTTCGGACTGAAGTCGTCGCGCTGCGGCTGGAAGGCCCAACGGCCTTCGGCAGAAACTTCGCTGGCGTCGGACTTCTCGCCCGGCTTGCGTTTGCCCTCGGGCATGAAAGGACCGTTGGCGAAGACGAAACAGTCGAGCATGCCGTGATTGTTATTGTCGCTGTGCATCTTGAACGTGATGCTATCGGCGCCCTTGGCGAGCTTGACGGCGCCCACCTTGATCCAGGCGATAAACCGCAGGTCGATCTTGCCGTCCTCGGCGATGTTGATATTGTCCTGGGCCGACTTCATGTCAATGAGCTGCCATTGGCCGCCGTCGAGCTGGTAGGAAAGCTTCGTCGCCACCGGTTTGGCGCGGACCCAGAAGACGTGCTCGCCGCCGACGCGTGCGCGAAACGTGTACGTCGCTTCGCCGGGCTGTTTGTCGGTCCAATTGCTGATGAAGTCGCCGCCGGAAAGCTGGTCCTTCTTCACCTTGTCATACCACCACGGGTGCCGGGCCATGGTCTGCGATTGCGGCGACTCGCCCTCGATCCATATATAGTCGGCGGCCTGGGCCCGCGGCCCGGCCCAACCGGCTAGCAGAGCGGCGAAGAGCAGAGAAGTTGGAAGTTGGCGAGTTTCTCTTGAAGTTCTCATGGGAGTCATCCTGTTTCCTTGAAGCGCGGAAGACTTGTGAGTATAGGGTCTGGCCGACCATGCCGCAAGTCAGCATGCGGAAGGCTAAGTGGTCTATTTCACAACAAATGTCAGGGTTGCACGGACGGAGGACGCACGACCCCATCCAGCTTGCCTGGATGGGGTCGTGTCTGTTGTCGTTCTCCGCCTTTAGCCATTCAACCTTGTTCACCATCCGGGCAAGCCGGATGGGGTCCGAACCCTGACATTATTTCTGAAACCGATCACTAAGTCCCGGCCGAAGAACAACTTCAGCACTTGGCCGTAGCACGGATTGGTAATCCGTCTCGGAATCGTGGACGGATTAACAATCCGTCTTACGGCATTTCCCCAAATTCAGTAGTCCCAAATTTGGGCTATGGCGAGTAGTTCGCCATAAGTCGTTGGTATGTTTGATAATCGAGTCCGAGGGTTTTGTCGGCGCCCAGTGCATGTTCGATGACCTGGGTGATCCAATACAACATTTCCTGGAAACGAAGCAATTCGAGGAACAACTGCGGTTCCTCGCTGTACTTGCCTTTGGCGAAACGAAAATGAATCCATACCCAGACGTTGCGCAGAACGAGGGCAATGCCCACGAACAAGAGCCGCAGCCGCGGATCGCGAGTGCAGGTCTTGATTCGGGCCTCGTTCATCTGGCGGTAACTGGTCTCGATGCCAAAGCGCTTGCGATAGGTTTCGCGGATCTCCTTGGGAGTGCGATGCACCTTCCAGATCGCGTACAGAAGCTTCTTTCGACGCCGCTTGCCGCTCTTTTCGTGCGTGTAGTTCTTGCTGGCGACACAAATCTTGACCCACGCGCTGGTCTTCTTTTTCTCCTTGGTTTGCGGCGACGTGAGCGTTTCCCGATAGTAACCGTTCTTTCTCTTCAGCAGCTGCGCAACCCATGCGGAGGCGATTTGGGATCCTTGGGCTTCCGGCCCCGTACGACCGCGGGAATGATGAAACCGTAGCGGGCACGGTGAAGATACTGAATCACTGCCACGCTGAAAAACCCCTTGTCCAGCAGGAGAAAACGGATCTTGACCCCCCGCCGACGGACAATCGCCAGCAAGCGTTGGACAACCTCCTTCATCGATTCGCCGTACTCGACGTGTGTCAGCGCCAAGGTATACCGGTAGCCCTTGTGCAGAACCACCGCCGTGGCGTAAGCGTGAAAATGCGTGGTGCCCGATTTGGGCTCGCCGCGAAAAATCTCCTTGGCATCGTAAGCCGGTTGCCCATGGTAGGGAATCAGCGTCAAGTCGATCGCCAGCATGCGAGATTTGCGCCGCAATGCCTTGGGCATGTGAGTAACCAAGGCCAAGTTCAGCCGACGTTCCAATTCGATCATTTCCGGCAATGTCGCCGCCAGGGCATTGCGAATCGTCTGGTCGGTCGGGGCATTGGCCAGACTGCGACAAGCAGCAAATAGGGAAACTACCCGCGCCGCGGCAATGAGGAGGACTTGGAGCAAGACTGAACTCGAACATTTGTAACCCTGATACTCAAACCGAAGTGCCGTCCCCAGCCAGTCCTCGGCATAGGCATGGACTTCAGACTTAGTGATGATATACTCCGTTTGTGAACGCATAGGTCTCTTCCTTGATTGAACCTGGTTTGTTATCCACCAAGTTCTTTACTGGAAAGACCTTGCGTTCATCTATAGCAATTCATCAAATTTGTGACTACTGAAATTATTCTTCGGTTGTGCCTAACGCACTTACCGCGTCGCGCCGCGGGTGGCGGGCTTTTCGCTGGCGACGAACTGCGAGAGCAAGAGCACATAGCGGGCCTGATAGTAAATGGCCGGTTCGGTAAAGGCCCAGGAATTCTCGTTCGCCTGATGGGCCGGGTTCCAGGCAGTGCTCCAGTCCTTGAAGGCCTTCGAGGGCGGTTCGTGGGCGGGCGGAGAGAGCCATGCGGGCGCCCCCCCGTCGCCGATGACGGCGTTGGGCCCGCCCACAAGCAGCCCCGGCGCCGGGCCGAATCGAGTTGGGGCCGGACCAGGGGCTGTTCTCGGCGAACCAGGTATGGAAGGGCTGCATGATGCTCTTGCCGGCGCCGGCATCGGCGCCCTTGGGACCCATGTTGGTCAGATAGACCTGGCAGAGCGGATTCCGCCCGTGCAGGAAGTGCAGATAGTCCTCGGCGGCGGCGCGGCAGATGCCGTCCTCGGCCGGATTCACGCCCAGTTTCACGGCGAACATCGCCCGGTAACCGTACTCGGACTTCGACTGGTTGCAACCCCACCAGTAGCCCGGAAGATATGCCAGATAGGCGTCGGCGTGCGACTTGTAGGGGCCGGTCACCAGATCGTTGAGGAACTTCTTCAGCGCCGTGCGGACCTCGCCGACCAGGGCCGGATCGGCCTTAGGAGAGAGGGCGTACTCCACGAAACTGGGCCGGAGCATGTCCTTGCGCGAGTTGCGGAAGAAGGCCTCGTACGTGGGTTTCGGGTCCAAGAGCCAGAGCTGCAGGCGCGGCCGCCACGCGGCACTCCTTGTCGCCCGCCGCGCCGTCGTCGCATTGGGCGTCGGCGGCCTCGCTGGGCCGGCCGTGGTCCTTGCCGTCGGCCGGCGTCATGCTGCGGATGCCGCTCCAGCCAGGCCCAGGCCTTTTCCGCCGCGGCGCGGCACGTGCGGGCATACGCGGCCTGACTGGGAAACTTGCCGATGACCCGCGCGAAACAGGCCAGGTCCGCGGCGCAGGTGGCCGTCGCCCAACTCGTGGGCTGCGTGTAGTACCGCGGGTGCCGGCTGTCTTGGTCGGGCGTGACGCCCCCCTTGCTCGTCCGCTCGGTGACGCGGTTGCAGACCGATCCGTCGGGCATTTGCATCCGCAGCAGCCAATCGCACTCCCAGCGCACCTCGTCGAGAATGTCGGGGATGCCGTTGCCCGACTCGGGGATGTTCCAGTCGTCGCCAAAGACCGAGGGGTTAAGCTCGTAGGCCATCAGCAGGGGGACCAGCACGTCGAGCGTGAAGGGCACGTACTTGTTGTAGTCGCCGGCGTCGTGCCAGCCGCCATGGACGTCGCGGGGCTGCCCCAGGGTCCGGCCGTCGATATAAAGCTCCGCGGCCCGATCTTGCTCGCTCGGCGAGGTGGCATGCCGGGTGATGCCAGGTGCCGCCGTTGGCCTGGGGAACATCCCCGCCGCAACGCTGGTAGAAGTAGGCCCGGACGGCCGCCTTCAGCACCGGCAGATACACGTCGTCGGCAATGCGGAAGCCGTACGAGCGGACGCGGTTCTTCGCATCGTAGACATAGTAGTTCCCCGGCGTCTGCAAGGCGGAAATGTCGGCATACCACACCTTGTCGCCGGAGGTCCTGTCGGTCTTGCCGCCGCCCCAGGGCTTGAGATCGACCGTGAGGACCGTCGCCCCGCCCGGGGCACCCGGTACCCCCGGGTCGCGACGGACGGTCGCTTTGGCGGGCGGCGTATACTTCGTGCCGGAATTCTGCCCCTGTTGAGGGCTGGCAAAGATGATGATCTTCTCGCTTTGCGGGCGGAAGCCGAACTGGTCGACCATGATCTGCTCGCTGATGGTCCCGGACGATCCGGCGACGACAGGCTTACGGGGCGCTGCGGCAACTTGAACCGGCTCGGCATGGGCCGCCGGTTCGGCCGCGGGGCGGCCCGGCTCGCTCGAATCGCTGGCCGCTCGCCGTCGAACCCGATCTCATCGACGAACAGGCTGAAGTTGATCTCGTCCTGCGACCAGGTGTCGAACTGGATTTCCCAGACCTTGGCCTTGTTCAGGGCGTTCTTGCTGTCGAGGTCCTTGATGGGAATCACCAGCTTCGTGCCACTTGCCGTCCAGCAGATCGGGACAGCGCTGCAGCAAGTCGTCCGCCTCGCTCGCTGTCTTGTCGCTGGACTTCAGTGTCGCCGTAAGCTGGCTGGGCTTCTTGTCGCCGGTCACTTTTGCCCAGAAGCTCAGGTTCTTGTAGGCGGAAATGTCGCTGCCGGCGTCCGGCGGATTCCAGCCGAACCAATTCCAGCCGCTGCCCATGTACTCGTTGCCCGCGGCATGGAATTCCGCCGTCTTCTTGCCGCTGCGGCGGACTACCTTGTCCTGGGCGGCGACAGTGGCCTTGCCCGAGCCGTGGGCGTGCGTCCAACCCCGCGCCTTCTCGCCTTTCTTGTCGCCGTCGAAGACCACCTCCTTCTTGACGCCCACCCGCCCCGCGGCCTGTGCAACCGCTTCGGCCGCCGGGCTGGCGGCAGGCTGGCTTGCCACCTCGGCAGCGCCGTCGAACCCGATCTCATCGACGAACAAGCTGAAGTTGATCTCGTCCTGCGACCAGGTGCCGAACTGGACCTCCCAGACCTTGGTCTTAGTCAAAGCGTTCTTGCTGTCGAGGTCCTTGATCGGGATCACCAGTTCGTGCCACTTGCCGTCCAGCAGATCGGGACAGCGCTGCAAGAGATCGTCGCCCTCGGTCATCGTCTTGTCATTGGACTTCAGTGCCGCCGAAAGCTGGCTGGGCTTCTTCTCGCCGGTCACTTTCGCCCAGAACCTCAGGTTCTTGTAGGCAGAAACGTCGGTAGCGGCGTCGGGCGGATCGAAGCCCATCCAGTTCCAGCCGGCGCCCATGTAGTCCTTGCCCACGGCGTGGAACTCCACCGTCTTCTTGCCGCTCCGGCGGACTTCCTTGTCCTGCGCGGCGATTGTGACCTTGCCCGACGGGGCGTGCGTCCAACCCCCGGCCTTCGCGCCTTTTGTGTCGCCGTCGAAGACCACCTCCTTCTTGGTCTCCTGGGCCTTAAGCGTCCCGCCCATGACCAACATGGACATGACCACAACCGATAGTGCCGACTTTCTCATGATATTGTCCTTTCTTGACGAATGTTTACGGTGCAATTGCTTTTCCGGAGGAGGTGACGACGATCATGCTTGCGCTGGCCGCCGGAAGCTCCAGTTCGATCGGCCCGGCAACCGGCCGGGCCAATTCGGCCACTTCCTTGACGTTCTCGGCCGTGTCCTGGTCGAATCGCCACACCCGCATATTGCCCTTCAGCGGGCCTACGTCGAGACTCGAGCAGGCACGAACCGTGCAGGTTCTTGTTGATGGCGGCAATGGTCACGACGTTGTCCGCCGTGCGGCGGGCCGCGAACAAGGAGAGATCGGGATTGTCGCTCCGGGCTTCGAGCAGCTTATCGCCGAAACCGCTGCTGCGGCCGTCGTAACTGCGGAAAAGTTGCCAGGCCCACTGCTGGCTCCCCGCGGGCGAATACCAAATAAACGCCAGATCGACCGACTCCCGGGCCAGGATGCCGAATACGTCGCACTGGGCCAAGCCGCCGGTCACATTGTCGCCGCCGCCAAAATTGTACTCGCCGAGGCAGATTTCCATGCCGGGGTTGTGCTTGTCGATCCAGTGCGCGGACCCGCGGAATGAGGGCCACGGGCGAATAACAATCGGTGTTGTGAATCCACGATTCCTGCTCGTAGCTGCGGTCCCACAAATCGCGCGTGGCCCGCATGCGGTAAGCGTTCAGTTCCGGGTTGAGTCCCTGGCCGAGGTACGCGCCTTTCCCCTTGATCTGACCCTGGGGATACCAGTGGACGTCGATCACGTCGACCAAGGGCTTGCCGTGTTTTTTCTTGTAGTCGCCGCATTGCTTGATGAACCACTCGCCCAGCGGCATCTTGTCGTGCGCCAGCCAGTCGGTCTTGGTCTGGTAGTTGTCCTTGCCGGCATCCTTGGCGGAGTAGAACAGGTCGGTCCAGCCCCAACTGCAAAAGCCGGCTACTTTGGCGGTGGGATCGGCCGCATGGATGGCTTCGGCGTAGGCCACGGTCCGCTTCCACAGCTCGTCGTAGCCCAAGGGTTCCGGAAAGACATCGCGGTGCGTGGCATGCCAGAGCATCGGTTCGTTATCGAGGGCCCAGTATTTCACGCCCGGCTTGCCGTCCGAACCGTCGGCCTTGCCGGCGAACCGGACGACGTAGCGCACGGCCCTGCCGATGAACTGCGGCGAGGCGGGCACGGACGTGTCGCGGGGATCGTTGCCCGTCACGTTGCCCCCTGCCGGCAGCAGGCCGTTGCCGACATCCGGCTTGCCGGGCTCATTGCCTTTTTGCGGACCATACTTTGCCACCGAGAATCCGTAACTGGAGGCGTCCTTGGCCACCCAGCCGATCATCGGCACGGTCTGGTAAGTCGTCGCTCCCAGGACCTGGTTGGCGTCGATGTGGGCCACGTAGCCGCTATCACTGAGCCGGGCCAGCGGCTTGCCGCGGTTGGTGAAGAACCAGTCGCTGCCCGCATTGTCGACGCCCAGTTCCCAATTGTAGCGCGTGGACGGATTGCCGCCCCAGCGCGTGATGGGGATGCGGTATTCCGACAGCTTTTCTCGCGGCAAATCGCAGACGCCGTAAATGGCGTCGTTGATCGCGTGCTGCGCCAAGTCGGCGGCAACACGGGCCTTGGCATGGTAGGAAGGCCCGCTCTTGAAGCGCGGAGGATCGACGTGTTCCACGGCAAAGCCGATGCGGTCGACCTGGAAGGTCAATTCCTCCTTGCCGAAATTCGAGAAATCGATCCCCCACAGCTTGTCGAGTTGCAGCGGCTTGTTGTGCGTGAAGCGATTGAGCGGCAGAACGACGCGCCGCCACTGGCCGTCGATCTGTTCCAGGGCGCCGTCCCCGACGATACTCATGGCGTTGCAAGCCTTTTCGCCTTCCTTGCGCTTGACGTTGTCGACTAGGCTGATCTCCAAGTCCGCGTCTGCGACTTTCGTGATCTGCCGGACATAGAAGACCAGGGCCGTATAGGCCGAACGCGTCGTCGCAGGCCGTTTCCGGATACCAGCCTTTCCAATTGATGCCGCCGCCGCGCCAGCCCTCGCCGTCGATGTGGATCTCCATCGCGCTGCCCTTGCCCTCGAAAGCCGGCTCGCGGGACCTCCTTCATCTGGCCCGTCGGCCCGAGCTTGGCCCAGGTCAGGCCCGCCGGCTGGTCGCCGCTCCAGACGATCAGGTCGGCCGGCTTGTCTTGCCAGCGGCCGCGGTGCCGCAGTCCTTGCTCGCCGAACGTGCTGGCGAACATCGTGCCGGTTCGCGGGCTGACGCAGAAATGGGCCGAGGCGATCCGCAGCGAGGAACTTGCCGGCTGCCAGGTCTTCAACCCGTCGCGCGATGCGAAGAGGCCGCTGTCGGTGACGAGCCAGGCCGTGTCTTTCGCTCCGAAGCCGAGGGTCCAAGGCTGCGGGGGCGTTGCCCGAAGGCTCCAGGTCCGACCCTGGTTGGCACTGACGACGATGCCCTTGCCGCTGAGAAAGAACAACTTGCCGTCGTGTTCCTGAAAGCCGCTCCGCGGCTTCGGCGGCGGCACGTCGGCCAGCAATTGGAACGACTCCCCGGCGTCGTCGCTGCAGTAGACCCCGGAAAGCCCGCCGCCCCAATCGCCGCCGGTGCCCAAGAGCCACGTCGTGCCCATTTCTGCGCAGCGCGGGCCGGCACCACGTGCAGAAACGATCCGAAGGCCGTATTGGCTTTCAGGTCGATGTTTTTCCAGGCGGGTTTCCCGGCTGTAGCGTCCCGCGTAACGATGAAGCCGTTGTGGGTTTCGTGCTTGCTGGCCAGGACCGTTTTGCGATCGCGGTCGGTAAAATCGACGGCCAGGTAATCGACGTGGCCCGGCCCCAGCGGCCTCCACGTCTTGCCGCCGTCCACCGTAACGAACGGCGCGCCCCCGCCGTACATCGAAGAGGCGTACATCCGCAAATCGTCCTTCGGGTCGAGGACGACCTGCTCGACCATGCCCGTCGGCCGGGCGTCGGCCTTCGCCGTGTGCAGCGACCAGGTCTGTCCATCATCGCTCGAATCGGTAAACGTCGCCCTTGTTGCAAAAGGCAAAAACGTCTCCCTGTTCGCGGATGGACCCAGATCAATTCACAAGACTTGACTTCGGGAGCGATCGCGATGCGGTCCCAAACCACGCCGCCCGAAAAACCGCCGCCGGAGGCGCCGCTATTGGGACTGTTTTCGGCCGCTCGGCCAAGTGCCGAGGTCAAAGCGGTCGATGTGCAGGCAACGCCGCACAGCAAGATACAGAACAGAAACGACCATTGGGCGCCAGTCGGGTGTCGCATCAAAGAACCTCACGAAGTTGGGGGTCATGGAGAATCGGATATGGGTGGCATGCCTTCATGCCGCGGGGCACCCGGTACTCCGGGTCGGCCGGCATAGGCATGTTTTCGCGCGTTAGAGTGACCAACGACATGCCTACGCCGGCCGACCCCGACCATGAGTACATGGTGCCCGACCGGGTGCTCCGCGGCATGAAGACACCCTCGCAGGGACACGGAAGTTATTTTTCGGCCGGTCCTTACTCTACCATGCCGGCAAGGCGAATGCCAGCAGGTGGAGAGATTGGAGGCGCTCGTGTGTCTGAAATGGTCAGCGAGGGCCTTTGCCTCCCCGAGTTTCCCCACAGGCGTCCAGGGCCAGGATCGCATACGCCGTACCTGCGTACGTGCTCAATTCGTCAGTCTTGTGTGGCGAGCGGGTAAACCAGTCTCCGCCGGCCCGCTGGTGGCTTTCCAACCAAAGCACACCCTTGCGGAGGCGAGGGTCATCGGCCGCAACCCTGCCGCCACGCCGCAATACATAGACTACGAACCCCGTGCCGTAACCATCGCTCAGCGTGCGGTCCGACGGCGAGCCGTCCACACGCTTCCAGTCTCCGAGGCCGGCCATGGCCCAACCGCCGTCCGCCTGTTGAAGGGCAAACAGGTCGGCTACCGCCTGCTTGAGTTGTTCGCCGGTCATCAGTCCTTCCACGCACCCTGCCGCCAGCAGGAGCATGCCCCGCTGGTGCATCGTTGCAGGGGGGTGCTCTCGCAGGTAACGGCGGATTCGCTCCAGGCCCTTTCGAGCCTGCGGCGTGTCGACATAGTGCTCCGGCGCAGTGCCCGCAGCGATGGCCGCCATCGTCACGCCGAAGTGGTCGTCGATTTCCGATGGCGGTGCGTTCTGTTTGACCCAGTTCCAGCCGCCGTCGTCCCGTTGCAAATCCCAGATCCGGTCCAAGGCTTTGCGCGTTGGGGGACGGAGCTTCCCTTGGGCGGCCGCGTCGTACTGGGCGAGCACGGCCGCCGTCATCACGACTTGGGTCACGCGCAACGGCGGAGTCTCGCGGGGACTGAGTTTCTCGCCTGCCAGCTTGGCGGCGAAGTCTTCCACGGCCTGGCGCGTTTGGCGAAGCGTCGGGGTCATCGTGCCGACCGCCGGCCGGGCTGCCAGATACGCAAAGGTACTATGGCAGGCAAAACAATTGTTCTCGTGCGCATGGGCGCCGGCATCCAAGTACTCCGTCGCCTTGGACAACGAGAACTGCCCTAGGCAGGGTTCCCTGTTCTGCACCAAAATCATCGCCAGAACGATCACCCACATCCGCGTTAACAACATCTTTTCCTCCGTGGCCGAAGGCCCAACCAGAAATCCCGCTATTGCCTGTCGATCGAAACGTCTACTTCCCCAGGATACCACCCCGGAAGCCGCTTCGCCAGTGGGCGGACCGGAAAAGCCGTCAGGAACCGTTTTCATCATTGCTTGGCCTCTCTCGAGGACGCAAGGTGCTCTCCGTGCCCAATCGGCGAACGACCTGGTCGGACCAGCATAGCCCGCCGAAGGGACACCCCCGATTCACCGCCCGTCGCAACGCCAACAGCTCCGCTTCGGTTTGCGGCAGATTGGCCGCTTCTTTGAGAACCGCTTGGAAGGCCGCAAAGTCCGCGCGTTCTCGAAGATCGTCATCCGCGCGTTGGCGCGGTTGAGAACATGATAAATCAATCCGCCGTCGGCTACTCGTTTCGGTCTTCCCACAGCCTTAGACTTTAACTGCTAACTGCTTTGCAGTTAGCAGTTAAAGTCTGCGTGCCCTCACCTTATCCCGAGTCTGTGGATCCCCAGGGCCACCCGGCCCTTCCCCATCTTCTCAAGTTCTCGAAGTCTACAACGGCGGCAGCGCCAACCGCCGCACAACTCGCATCGGCAAAAGAAGGTGGTTGGGATCATCTCGCAGGCCCACAAATCGGTACTTCAGGTAGAAACGGCGCGCATCGTCGTCGATCGCCTGAACCTCCACCGCCCTGACGCCGACGTGCAGCGAGATGTGCTCCGCGCGGCGCAATGCATCCACCAGCAGGTCCGCTCCGAGCCCTTGCCCCTGAACGGACTGGTCAACGGCCAAACGCCCGAGCAACACCACAGGTATGTCGAGCGTCGGCAGGCCCTTCGCCTGCTCGTCGGGCAAGGCATCGTAGAGGACTTGATGCGCGGAAATGGCGTAGTAGCCAAGGACCAGCGAATGCCCCGGTCGCACTGCGACGAACGTTCGTGCCAGATCGCGCCGCTCGTATTGGCCGGCAAGCTGCTGAAGCCACTGGTTCAAGAGCGGCTTGCCACAGTCGAACGCAAGGCGATCGTGGGTCTTGTCGAGCCGTTGAATGTCCCAGGGGAGCCGCAGTTCTTCAGCCACGGCGTTTCTTGTACCTCTTGGCAGCGGCGGCCAGTGCCTGGTTGGGACGTGCGTCCTCGTCGTCCAGCAGCGCCACAACGAGGTCTCGATCGCGCCTGGAAGACGAGTCACATTCTCTTGCTGGAGGACGTTCCTGGCGGTCTGCCCAAGCGTGGAGACGGCGAAATCGCTAACCGATTGCCCAAGACAGGCGGCCGCGTCTTCGATGGTTTGCTTGATTTCCGCGGGAAGGCGGAAGTTCAACCGGGCGTCGTGGGAAGATGTCGGGGTGGCCATGCGGCGGCTCCTGTTTCAGACCAAATCGTCGACAAAGGGTTCATGCCAATTATACCGCGCGAAGTGGCAAATTGCCATACGTGTCATTCTTGACGCGACATGCGTTCGCGACGATGATCTATGTCTGTAATTATCGCAATCAGCCGTTAGACAAGGAGTTTTCATGCGGTACGGGATCAAGGCGTTGGGAGCCGTGTGGGCGCTATTCGCCTCGGCGCATTTTGGATCGGTGGCGTTTTCGGACGAATTGGCGCCCAACCTCAAGGTCTTTCTCTGCACGGGGGATTTCGGGATGTGGGCACAGGACCGCGCTGCCATGATTATCAACGCGGTGCGAAACTCCTCGCCGGGGGCACATGTCGCCTGGGAATCGCAGCAGAGTTATAACATGACGCCGCTGCTGGAATCGGCTGCCTTTGTCAAGCGGTTCAACGTCATCATCATCGCCGACGTGGGTATTGGACAAATCACGCCTGCGGCGCAACGTAATCTGGTCCAGTTCGTGGAAGCCGGCGGCGGTTTGGTCTGGGGGGTTTGCGGGAAGGCAACATTGCCCTTCCAGGATTCGCCCGCCGCCGTGCCGATGCCGCTGACGGGCATTCTCCCGTTTGCCTACCCCGACTTCGGCAAACCGCATCCGGAGGCCTCCGTCCGCCCCAGCACCGACACGCTATTCCAAGGGAATCCAGTGGGATGCCTTGAAGGACAAAGGCGCCCGTCGGCGCGCTGGCACGGCTGGCCTGGGAAAGAAAGGTTGGCAAGGGCATAGTGTTCGGGCTGGCGGGCGGACTGGATAAGCCGTTGAAGTATGTCAGCTATGCCACCTTCGAGCGGCTGCCGGGCGGATGGGACCAGTTTCCCGGGCTAGGCCTCCTCTGGTGCCGCGTCCTGCAACATGCCGCCGCCAGCTCCCCCGTCCGCTTCCTCTCCGCGCCGACGTGGATGCCCGCTATGCGGCTCGACCGCTCGACGCGCGGCTGACGGTCGACGCCACGCGGCAGGTTGACGACATCCGCGCCGCGGTGTTCTCGATTGTGGCCTTGCAGCAGCTCTACAACGAGGACGGCGGCCACGGCGAGGATCTTTTCCTGGCGCTGAATCCGCGCGACTGGTTTGACCGCCGCAGCCAAGAGGTGATGCCGAACAAGATCGGGAAGAAGTCCGACAAGCCGGCGTTTTTCAAGGAATACAACATCCGTGGGATCTACATGGGCGATAACAGCTACGGGTCCTACAGCCAGTGGAACGACGCGAAATACAAGGAGCAGATCACGCAAGCGATTGCCGCCAGAAAGAAATGGCCCGATCAGATCGTCTTCTTCCAGGCCGGCAACGAGCCGCCGCTGGATGCCGGCTATGTGGCCTTCCACCAGCGATTCGTCGAGCGGGGTTCTCGCCGGCGACTGCGGGCTATCGGGTAATCGGGCCGAACAAGGCTTTTAGCATTCTTGGCGTCAACCCGGCCGAAATGCAGTTCTATATCGACAAGTGCGGCAAGACCACCGACGTCCTCAACTGGCACACCTACGCCCAGCCGCCCAGCACGGTCTTGGCGGAGGCCCGTTACTGGAGCGACCGGGCCGAAGGCAAAATGCGCACGCCCGGCCCGGCAAAGGTGATGTTCACCGAGAGCGATGCTTGGAACACCGGCGACAGCCAATTCAACTATCTCATGGAACGCGGCTTTACCTACCTCCTGGAACCGCGAATCATTGCCAATTTCCAATACTGCATGGAAAAGCGCTTCGAAGGGGGGACGTACTGCTTCGGCGTGCTGCAGCCGGAAGGGGAGTTTTCTGCCAATTACAACGGCTACTGGGCGTGGCGCAATCTTCGCGGGCGGATGCTGGAAGCCAAGTTGGCCGGGCCGGATGCGCAAGACAGCTTGCGCGCCATCTCAAGCATTTCGCGCGACGGCAAGACGGTCACGACGGTCGTTTATTTCGGCCCTCCGGTCTGGAAGGAAAAGGCCCGTTTCGAGACGGCGAAGGTCGAAGTGGACATTACCCTTCCCGCGGGGCAGTGGACGCTGACTTGCTCCCACGTAACATGGAAGGAGCGCAAAGTGTCCGAGGCGGGCGTCATGTCCGAGCATGGACAGGTTCATCTCCTACTGGCGCCCTATCAGGCGGCGGCACTGACTTGGACGAAGAAATAGGGGCGTTTTGTGGGCTTTTCAGCGTTCAAATATCCACACAATTCCATATTTGTAACTCGTGCGGTGCAAACGCCTTGCGACCCGACCGGGAGTTGCGGCCTGCCATGGAACTGTACAGAATCGCCGCCTCAAACGTACTTATATACAATAAACGAGAGATATACTATATATTGCAATGCGAAGCGCCCCCCGGCGTCAGCGCGGGGGCGATCAGGGGCGCGCTGGAACCGCGCCCCGCGCGGATTGTGCGGCAAACGCACAATTCCCGTCAGTGGCCCTGCGCAGAGGCCGGCCGGAAAGTGTTCCTGATTATTTACTTGGCGCTTTGTCCCCTGTGTGGGGGATTGAGTCTCGATTTTCGGCCAAAATCGGTGGCAACAACCGGGCAGCAGCGGACCATGACGCTGCCGCTCCCCGGAACGCCGTTTTATGCGGTTGTGCCGCGGTTTTCCCAGAAAAATGTCGAGCGGGGAGGCGAATTTGGACCACACCGTGATAGACCAAGATGTTTTCCTAGAATGCGTGACTCACAACAGCAGACAGAAGGCAGAAAGAAAGCCGGCAGAAAGAACGATTTGAAACATCGTTGTGACCCATTATTCCCATACATTTCTGGGACGCTTGACAACGCCGGAAGCCACAATGAAACTGAACATCGGAACCGAAAAGTTTTCGCCAACTGGCAGCTTGATCAATCCTTGGAGAACCTGCGAATGAAAATCAACTTCATCGGCGCCGCGCTGGTTGCATGGCTAGCGGTGGTGCAAGTGGCCGTTGCGGCCGGAGAGAAGGCCTATCCTTTCTTCCCCTTCTGCATCGACTGGCACGATGCCAAGCACCGCTCGTACAAGGAGCAGGCCGACATGCTCAAGGACCTCGGCTACGACGGCGTCGGCCACCTTTTTCTGGACGGCGTGGCCGAGCGGCTGAAGACGCTCGACGCGGCCGGTTTGACCTTGTATCAGATCACTATGAGCGTGGACGTTGCGCCGGGCAAGGTACCTTACGAGGCCCGCTTCAAGGACGTCTTGAAGCTCGTGAAAGGACGGCATGTGCAGTTCGCGCTCTTGACCAACGGTGCGGCGTCGTCGGATGCGTCGGTCGATCCCCGTGCGGTGAAGATTCTCCGCGAGATGTCCGACCTGGCCCGCGATTCCGGCTCGCAATTGCTGCTTTACCCGCATCAGGGCTCGTGGATCGAGCGGATCGAGGACTCGGTGCGGGTGGCCGAGAAGGTCGATCGTCCTAACGTCGGCGTGATGTTCAACCTCTGCCACTGGCTCCGCGTGGACAAGCAGCGCGACTACAAACCTTTGCTGAAGCGGGCGATGCCGCGCCTGTGGGCCGTTTCCATCAACGGCGCCGATTCGCAGGACGACAAGCCCGGTTGGGCCCGCTACATTCAACCCCTGGACAAAGGCTCGTTTGACGTTCGGCGCCTTGTTGTTGACGCTCAAAGAGTTGGGCTATCGAGGTCCCATCGGCCTGCAGTGTTTCGGTATCGGTGGCGATGCCCGCGAGCATTTGGCCCGTTCCATGACCGCCTGGCGGAAGTTGAGCGCACCGCTGGCCGCGGACAAGTAACAATGAGCGGTCGAAAAATAACTTCCGCGCCTTGCGAGGGTGGCATGCCTTCACGCCGGGGTCCCCGGTACTCCGGGGTGGCGGGTAGGCATGTCATTGGCGCGGCGTTGCAGACGCGTGACGTGAAATCAACCACTCGCCGCAGTAAACATGCCCGGGCACCATGTACTCATGGTCGGCGGCCGGCTCAGCTTTTCCCGACTGCGCCAAGTCCGTGGCGGCCGCGTGACATGCCACCCAAATCGGTTTGCTGCATGCGTTTCCTTAAACCGGGAGGTCTTGCGATGCTTCGTATTCCCCTTGTTTCAGCGATTGTTCTTGGCGCAATCCTGGCAACTGTGCCGGGCATCCGCGGCGCCGAGACGGTAAATGTCCGGTTGAAGGGTTCCGACACGGGCCAGACGTTCCAGGGCGTCGGCGCCGTCAGCGCCGGTGCATCGACCCGCTTGCTCTTCGACTATGCCGAGCCTTATCGGAGCGACGTGCTCGACTTCCTCTTCAAGCCCGGTTTTGGCGCGGGCTTCCAGCATCTGAAGGTCGAGATCGGCGGCGGGGAGAACTCGACTTGCGGAAGCGAACCGTCGCATGCCGTCAGGCGCGACGAGTTGGCGCACCCTATCGCCCGCGGATACGAATTCTGGCTGATGCGCGAGGCCCGCAACCGCAATCCCCGCGTGATGCTCGATTGCCTGCCTTGGTGCTACCCGGGCTGGATCCGCGGCCGCTTCTCGCAAGACGCAACCGACTGGTTCGTGGCGTTCCTGGAAGTAGCTCGCCGACAGTACGGGATGGAAGTCGACTGGATCGCCGCCGCGCAGAACGAGAACGGCACCGATCGCGACTGGATCGTCAACAGCGTCCGGCCGACTTTGGACCGCAAGGGCTTTGCATCGGTCAAGATCCAGGCCCCCGATTGTGACAAGCAGTATTGGGCCGTGTTTGATGAGTTCGGGAAGGATCCGGCCTACCGCAAGGCGGTCGATGCGGTCGGCTACCACTACGTCAACGGGCGCGAGCCCTGGGACATCGACCAGGTCAGTCACCGCGACACGACGCCCAAGGCCAAAGCCTCCGGCAAGCAACTCTGGGCAAGCGAGGAGTGGAGCATGTCGGGCGGGAAGTGGGACGGCACCGGCGCCATGTTCCTCGCCAGGCTGATCAACAAGCTCTATATTCGCGACCGCATCTGCAAGACGGAGATCTGGTGCCCGATCGCCTCGATCTACGAGGGGCTGCCGTGGTCCGGCACGGGGGCGATGCAAGCCGATTCGCCCTGGTCGGGACACTACAGCGTGTGGCCGGCCGTCTGGGCCGTGGCGCACACGACGCAATTCGCCCAGCCCGGCTGGAAGTACCTCGACGGCGGTTGCGGGCAGATTGATGCCAAGACCTGGAAGGGCACATACGTTTCGCTCAAGGATCCGCAGACGGGCGACTGGAGCCTGATCGTCTGCAGCGACGGTCCGGCAACGCTGCATATCATGGTGTCCGACGGCTTGAAGAGAGGACCGGTCCACGTCTGGCGGTCCGACGCGCAAAACCAATTCGTCAAGCTCGACGACCCGCAACCGGCCGGGGACGTTCTTGTCGTCCGCCTCCACGGCAACTCCATCTACTCGCTTACGACCACGACCGGGCAACGCAAAGGCGCGCCCGCCCATGCGATCCCCGCCGACAAGCCCTTCCCGCTCCCCTACCGCGACGACTTCAAGTCGTACAAACCGGGCGAGACGCCGCGTTACTTCTCCGATCAGAAGGGTAGCTTCGAGGTGTGCGATGCGCCGGGGCACGGCTTGTGCCTGAAACAGATCGTCCCGCAGCAGGGAATCCTATGGGAGTACATGCGTTTGGTCGCCAAACCGTACACGGTCTTCGGCGATCAGAGATGGAAGAACTACGCGCTCTCGGCCGATGTGCGGCTCGTGGGCGGCGACGTTGAACTCGGCGGGCGGTTCGGCGACCAGAACCGGCTTTCGTATCGCTGGATCCTGGCACAAGACGGCGCCTGGAAGCTCAACTATCAGAACCGTATCCTTGCCTCGGGCGCAATTCGAGGCTTCGAAGCGTCTGCGTGGCACTCCATGAAACTCGTGCTGCGTGGCTCGACGATCCGCGGCATGATCGACGGACGTTCGCTCGCCGAGGTCAAGGATCTCTCGCGATCCAGCGGCATGCCGTACCTGGCCAGCACCTACGACGCCAACCTGTTCGACAACCTGGCGATCGAACCGTAAGTCCCCTACAACCCATCAACTCAACCCCACCTTGGAGTACCTTATTATGGCATGGCAATTGGCACGACGTGAATTTCTGCGGGGAGCGGCCGCGGGCACCATGTACGCATGGTCGGTGGCAGTTCCTTCCCTGATTTCGGCCACCGCACTGGGCAAAGATGGCGCGTACCGCGCCCAGCGAGCGGATCGGCTTGGGCTTCATCGGCCTGGGAGGCCGCAACAACGAGATCCGCGGCGCATTTCTCCGCAAGGACACCGTGGCCCTGGCCGTCGCCGATCCCTGGTCCGATCGCCGCGAAAAAGCGAGCCAAGCCCTGGGACGCCAGTGCCAGGGCTATGTCGACTTCCGCAACCTCTTGGCCCGCAAAGACATCGACGCCGTCGTCGTGGCCGTTCCCGAGCACTGGCACGTGCTCATCTCGCTCCTGGCCATTCGGGCCGGCAAGGACGTGTTCTGCGAGAAGCCGCTGTCGTTGACGCTCTTGGAAGGCCGCGCCCTGAGCGACGCCAGCCGCCAACACCAGCGGCTCTTCCAGCACGGCACACAACACCGCGGTGAGTGGCCGTTCGTCCCGGCCTGCGAGCTGGTCCGCAATGGGCGGATCGGCAAACTGCTGACGATCAAGGTCGGCACGCCGGGCGGCAGCGGCGGCGGGAGTACCAAGGAGATCCCCGTTCCCAAGGAACTCAATTACGACTTATGGCTGGGCCAGGCCGCCAAGATCCCCTACGTCGGTCAGGCCGCGGGCCTCGGGGCCTGGAACCATCGCTCCGATTACAGCCCGGGCTATATCTCCGCCTGGGGTATTCATTACATTGACGTTGCCCAATGGGGCGGAGGCTATGACGGCACGGGGCCGGTCGAGATCGAGGGACGAGGCGTGGCGGCCAAGGGGGGCTTCAACGACTGCCTCATGACGTGGAACGTTAACCTGACCTACGCCGACGGCGTGCGGCTGAATTATAGCAACGAGGGCGGTCCCAACCCGCACGGCGTCCGCTTCGAGGGGACCAAGGGTTGGCTCTTCGTCGGCCGCGGCTTCAACAATGCCGAGCCGAAGTCGCTCTTGAAGGAGAAGATCGGGGCGGGGGAGAAACAGCTCCACTCGGGCAACATCTACGCCGACTTCCTCAAGTGCATCCGCACCCGCGAGGAGACGGTCTGCTGTGCCGAGATCGCCCACCGCTCGACCTCGGTCTGCCACTTGGCCAACATTGCCTGCCTCACCGGGCGGAAGCTGACGTGGGATGCCGCGAAGGAGCGGTTCGTGGGCGACGCCGACGCCGATAAGCTGCTCTCCCGCCAAATGCGGGCGCCGTGGCACGTGTAGCAAGGAGGTACTTTATGGCATGCACCAGGCGACTCTCCTTGTTGGTGATCGCTTTCATCGCTGTTGCGTGCGGGGCGGCCGCCGCCGGTGGCGAGGCCCCGTCGCGCGCCGCGGTTTTGCAATCGCTTAACCACGGAGACGCCCAGTCGCGGGTTGCGGCGTTGGACGCGCTGGGCAACGTGGGAACGGCGGAAGACGTGTCGCTGTTGGCCGAGACGGCTTTCGCCGGCACGCAGATGGAGCGGAACATGGCCTTTGACAGTCTGACGCGGCTCCGCGCCCAGGGCACGGAAGCCGCGATCTTGGCTTACCTCAAGCAGGCCAAGCCGGCGGTCCGCGCGGTGCTGATGCGGGTCCTGGCCGGCCGACAATCGCCCAGCGCGGTGCCTGGCCTGCTGGTGGCCGCCAAGGACCCCGACCCGGGAGTGCGGATCGAGGCCCTGAAGGCCCTCCGCGTGTTGGCGGCCGGCACGGACGCACCGGCCCTGATTCGGATCCTGGCCGGAACGCCGCCGGGGGCGGAGCGTGAGGCCGCCGACCGCGCCGTGTGGACGGCCTGCAAGCGGATCGCCGAGGGGCGCCAGCAGGCCGAGCCGCTCCTGCGGGCCCTCGCCGTGGCCGACGCAGTCAGCGCGCTCCGCGCTGTTGCCGACCTTGGGCCGACTCGGTGACGATTGCGGCCTGGTCCTCATTCACGCGGCGATGCAGGACGCCCGGGAAGAGGTCCGCGATGCCGGCGTGCGGGCCCTGGGCAATTGGCCCACGGTTGCCGTGGCGGACGAGTTACTCGGAATCGCCAAGACCGGGAAGAAGAAATCGCATCGCGTCTGGGCCCTGCGGGCCTACGCACGATTGGTTGCGCTGCCCAACCCGCGGCCTGCCAATGTGACATTCGTCATGCTCAAGCAGGCGATGGATCTGGCTGAGCGGGCGGAGGACAAGCGGTTGGTGCTCACGCGGATCTCGGCCGTGCCACTGCCCGAGTCGCTGGCCTTCGTCGTGGGATACCTGGAGCGGCTGGACCTCGAACCGGAGGCATCGGCGGCGACGGCCCGGTTGGCGGAATCGCTCCTTGGCTCGCACCCCGAAGCGGCCCGCGCGGCCCTGGAAAGGGTCCGCGGGGCGACGAAGGACGAGAGCCTTCTCGGCCACGTCGAGGAACTCTTGCGAACGACGGCGAGCCCCCCATGAAAACATGCTCAGGAGAAATAAGATCGTGCCCGCTACAGCCCCCAAGGCGGTCGCTGTAGCCCTTGGCGCACGCCTGCCGAGAGCCCGGTTCCACCGCCACTCGAGAAGGAGTATGTGATGTCGCACCGAGTTTTAGTCTTCGCATTCGCTCTGATGCTGTTCGCCGCCCCGAGCCGGGCTGCCCAACAGCCGCCGGCCGTGCTCTTCGCCACCGGCTGGGTCCACAACAATTATGTCGTCCGGCCGATGGTGGCGCTGGACCTGGAGGTCGATGCATGCCCGCCGGAGAAAATGGCCGACCTGCTGGCGACGCATAGGTACAACGTGGTCGTGGTCACAACGATGAACGACGTCCAGCGCAAGGCCATCGACGGGTTCTTGGCCGGGGGCGGCGGCGTCCTGGTGTGCGACCCGGAAGGGGCCTGGCACATGAAGGATTGGCCGGCCACGAACCAGTGGCTGGCCGCTTTGGCGCGCGGCCTCGGTGGGAAGTCCTCCAGGACGGCAACAAGGAGAACCTGGTGAGAGACATCATGGGATGCGAGCTCTCGTGGACCGACCGCGTATCCCCGCCGGTGAATCGGGGTGTGCGCGGACTGCTCACGGTGACGGCCGGGAGCACGACCGGCTGGGAGCCGCCCATGTCGTTTGATTTCGCTCCCGCCTGGACGGTTGTGGCCCGCGGGGCGGCCACGCTCAAGGGCGTCCGCGAGGTCCGCAACGACGAACAGCTTCAGCCGTGGATTCCCAAGGAGCCGCTGGCCGGCTCGCCCGCGCTGATGGGCCTGCGACCCGTCGGCCCCGGGCGGCTGGCCGTGGTAGGCATCCGCAGCCATTGGCTGTTTACGCCGCCGTACAACTGTCCGACGGCCGAGGCCATGCTCACCGCCGGCGCCGGCGGCAAACCCAGCGACTGGCTGCGGCTTTTCGCCAATACATTGGTTTGGCTGGCGGAGCCGTCGCTCGCGGCCGGCATTGGCGGCATGAAGACGCCGAAGACGGTGCTTGATCCGCCGGTGACGCCCTGGGAGATTCCGCCGCTTGTCCCATGGACGAGGCCGGGCCCGATGCACGACATGCCCCAAGTCCAAGGACTAATCGGCGCCCGCACTCGGCTGTCGTCAGGCGCCGGTACGGTGGCCGATTACGTCCGCGCGGCCAAGGCTGCCCGGCTGCAGTTCCTCGTGTTCCTGGAGGACAGCCTGAAGATGGATCAGTCCGGCTGGGACCGGCTCGTCAAGGAGTGCGCCGCGGCCTCCGACGAGCAATTCGCGGCCATACCGGGCCTGACCTACGAGGACGCCCAAGGCAACCACCTTTATGTCTTCGGCGACGACGTGCGGTTTCCCAAGCCACACATGCTGTTAGCCGACCGTCGCCTGGCCACCAACCAGAGCAATCGGACCCAGGCCTATTTCGACTACATCAACGAATTGGTGCAACAGCATGCGATCAACGGCTTCTGGAACCACCAGCGGAACTTCCTGCCGCCGGCCGACTATAAGCTCTACAACTCGTTTCCGATCGTCAGTTTCCAGGACGGCCGGCCGATCGACAGCGCATTGGACGATTTTCTCTATCTCCAGGGGTTGGGCGGCTGCCAAGCGGCGCTGGCGCTGGAGTTCCTCAGCAGCCCTGACCAGGTCGCCCGCCGGGCCGCCGAAGGCTGGAGAGTGATCGCCCACCGCGGGCTGAAGGATCTCTGTGGCCGGTGGCACGAGGGGGCATACTCTTTCAGCGGCAGCGGCTCGCAGTACATCACCAACGGCCCGCAGATCCTCGTCTGGGAGAGCCCCAACCGGCTGATCGGTTCCAACGGTCTATGGTGGCGGCCCGACCAGTGGCAATATCGTTTGCGGTTCCGCGTCGCCTCGGAGGCCGGGTTGAAATCGGTCACACTGCATGACGGCGACCGCGAGCTGTTCCGCCACTGGCTGCCTGGCGGGGCCAAGACCTTCGAGCAAGAACTGGTCCTGGCCAACTGCCAGCAGCGAGGCTTCACGTTGCTGGTCGAGGACCTCCGCGGGCGGCGGGCGGTGAGCATGTCGTTTTGGAACCGCAACCTCAACATGGAAGAGTTCTTTTGCAGCGACCGCTGCAACTTCCTCGGTAGTGCGCGCCTGAGAACCGCCAGTGGCGGCCAGTACTGGACCCCGATCGGTTTCTCGGCCAATATGGGCATTACGGCCTCCAAGGGCCGTCTCGACGTGGCGGTGTGCCCCGCCGTCAGCCTGACGGCCAACTCGCCGACGCTGCCCATCGACGGCGCTCCCGCCGGGTTCCCCACGGCGCGAATCCAGTTCGAACTGCAGGTGCCCGGCGAAATCCCTACCCTCTTCGCCTATCCCCAAACCTACATGGTCGGGCCGGAGATCGCCATCGGCCAGGCCGACATCCGCCTAGGCTACGACCCGGCGGAAACGGGAGCGAAGACCACGCCGCTGGGCCATCCGTACCAGCAACCACAGGACGGATCGGGCAATTCCTGGGGGTGCTGGCACCGGCTGATCCCGACCCGCAAGATCCAAGGCTTCGCCCGGACCTACGCGACCAACTGGCTGACGCGCGGCTTCCGCCTCGGATGGCACGAGACCCGCGTGAAAGTCAAGGAACCCATCACCCTGGACGCTGTCAAGGGACTCCGCATCATGTACGTGGTCGGCAACTGGTTGCTGCACTCCGGCGGCCAGCGGGTGCAGACCGCTGAGGGCCGGTTCGAGCGCGGCACGTTGTTCACCCTCGAAAATGCCGGCGGATCGGTCGTGCTCATGCCGATGGAAGGGCCGATCCGCTACCGTTGGACGCCAGGCAAGAATGGTGGCATCGAGTTGTTCTACCAGCCGGCCAAATCGACCCTGGCCCAAGGTGAGCTGATTGCCTATCGCGTGGCCTTCGCGGGGGCCGAAGGCGGACTTTCCACCGCGAAGATCCTGGCCTACGCGACAGCCTTCGGCGCGGCAATGCCGGGCAAGACCGCCTACACGCCGCACATCGCCCGTGGAAAACCATTGGACAATTATCTCCTCTGGCGCTTGGATGCCCAAGGCGAAGCAGTCGAAGCCCGGCTGCCAAAGACCGATCTGCCCGGGTTCCTTACCGCATGCGTCGAGAACCTTCACGACAACTGGTCGGTATGCCTGGTGGATCGGCTCCGCAGCGGGGCGAACTTCCGCGCCCTGCCGATCCGCGACGGTCGCGCCTTTGCCGAGCTCGACCTGACCGAGGCCGACAGCGACGTGTTCATCGGCCATCCCCTTGTGGCCGACAATCCGGCAGTGAAGCTGCTGGTCAACTGGCAGGAGCCGGGCCTGTGGTTTGCCGAGGCCCACAATCCGACCGACGCACCGCTGACCGCCCGCCTGGCCTCAGCCCCTGGTGGCCCGTTGGCGCCCTTCGAGGAAACCGTCGTCCTGCCGCCGGGCAGCAGCAAGACCTTTGTGCTGCGCCAGCGCGGAACCGCGGCAGCACCTTAACCCGAATCATTTCTCGTTCGCCCCATCTTCGAGGTACTGCTCCCATGCCACCTTTTGCGGGAACTCTGAGGCCCACAAGGAAACGCACTAGGGCACTCAGCGCGCAGAAAAACGATAAATACACGTCTGCCGGTAGCTCTGGCCCGGCCGCAGGATGATCGAGGGGAACTCGGGGCGATTGACCGAGTCGGGCAGATGGGCCGTTTCCAGGCAAACGCCGGCATGTTTGCCGTAGACTGCCTGCTGCTTGCCGTGGAGCGTCCCGTCCAGGTAGTTGCCGGAGTAGAGCACCAGCGCGGGCTCGGTCGAGAGGACGTCCATCCGCCGACCGCTCGCCGAGGCGGCGAGCGTGGCCACCAGGACCGGCGCGGGGCCCTCGCGATCGACCACATAGCTCGCGTCATAGCCGCCGGCCACTGCGCTGCCCGCCTGCATGCGGTCGCCGATGGCCGTCGGCACGTGGAAATCGAGCGCCGTGCCGGCGACGGCGGCAATGCGGCCGCTGGGAATGCCCCTGCTGTCCGTCGGCGCGTAGCGGCCGGCGCAACTGCAGTACATGGTCCAGGACGGTGCCGCGACCGGCGCCGTTCAAGTTGAAGTAGGTATGGTGGGTCAAATTGACCGGCGTGGGCCGATCCGTCACCGCCGTGTACTCGATCTTCAACTCATTCTCGCTTGTGAGCGTGTAGACCACGGTCACGTCGAGATTGCCCGGATATCCCTGGTCGCCGTCAGGGCTCCTGTGCGTGAGTTTCACGGCCGGCCCGGCAGGGCCCGTCAGTGGCTCGGCGCGCCAGACCGCCTTGCTCAGGCCCTTCGTCCCGCCGTGCAAGTGGTGCGGCGCGTCGTTGATCGTGAGGTGGTACGACTTGCCGTCGAGATTGAACTTTCCTTCGGTGATGCGAAATGCGACCCGGCCGGCAATGCAGCCGAAGTAGGGGCTCTGGGTCTCGTACTGCGCCAGGTTGTCGAAACCCAGCACGACGTCCGCGGGCTTCCCGTTGCGGTCTGGCGCCATCAGCTCGGTCACAGTCGCTCCGTAGGTGATGAGCCGCACCGTCATCGTGGCGTTGCGAAGGGTGTAGCGGTCTATGGCCACTCCGTCGGCGGTGATGCCGAACCGGTCCTTCTGGATACCGAGTGTGTTACTAGGCTTGCCTTCCACCTGCGCCGTCCAGGCTGCCGCCGGCAGGCAGCAAATCACGCACACGGCAAGCACGCCGCGCCACGTACGGCAGTTGGCCAGAGCGATCGATGGTGGCTTAAGTGGAAGCTTGGTCATCTTGTGCTGGGGGAGCAAGTGCAAAGGTTCAGTCCTGCCGATTTTCATTCTTCCATGTTAGCAAGGTGGTGCGTCACTTTCCAGGAGGGTGTAGAATCGCGGGCAGTGGCTTATTTCCTTCCTCTTCTGGCAAGGACGTGTCAACCGCTGAAACGACCGAAGAAGAGTCTCATTTCGACCTCTTCAAGACGGTGGCGAAGCGTGCGGCATTGGCTTTCATGGCACTGAGATAATCGCCGCTGGCCGGCGCGTGGCGCAAGTCTCGAAGGCCACCGGCTCGATGCCCATCTTGCGCAGGCGAGCGGCGACGGCTGGCAGCGGGTCTTCCTCCCAGATCATCACCCTGGCCGGATGCTTGGCGTGCATTGCCGCCAGTTTCTGCCATTCGGCTTCGGAGGGCATTTCGTCGGGCTCCCAGTGCACGGCCTGGAGGTTCCAGCCGTACCGCCGCGCGGCGTATTGGTACACGGGATGCGAACCCAAGAGCGGTTCCTTGCCGAGCGGCGCGGAGGCGGCGGCCAACAGCCCGTCGAGATCCGCCAGGTCTTTTTCCAATGCCTGCAGATTGTCGTCGAAATCCTTGGCCGCGTCGGGCACGAGACGGACGAGCTCGTCGTGAACCGCCTCCGCCTGCAAAGCCGCCTGCTGCGGGTCCATCCAGGTGTTGAAGTCGATCAGGCCGTGGCTGTGCATGCCTTGCGGGCCATGACTGTGTGTGACGACTTCACCGTTCTTGACGTAGCGGTCGGCAAACGACTGCGAGGTCACGACTTGCTTCGTCAGCGGCAATACGGCGGCCGGCAGCCACTTTGCATATTCGGCGCCGTTGAGCAAAATGAGGTCGGCCTGCTGGTACTGCCGGATGTCGCTTTCCTTCGGCTTCCAGAAGGCGGGGTCCTCCTCGCGCGGCACAGGGAAGACGATCTCGACACGATCGCCGGCGATCCGCCGCGTAAAATACTCCAGCGGATAGTTGACGACCGCGACGCGCTTGCGGACGCCGGCCGAGGGCGAACTGACGGGCGCGGCGGCCGCGACGGTGGCCCGCGGTCCCGACAGGCCAAGGGAGCGGACCGTCATCCAGGCCAGCAGGCAGGCGATTGCCGCGCCCGCCGTCAACACGATCAGGATCTCCGTGGCCTGCAGCCAGAAGACCATCCACCGCCCACAGCCGATCTTGAACATCGTCTCCATCTCGCCCCGCCGCAGCCGGAGCGAGAGGAGGACGACCAGCGCCAAGAGCAGCCCCGTTGCCGCCCCGACGAGCAGCGACTGGGCGTCGAAGAACCGCTTCACGCGAAAGACCAGGTTGAGCGTCTCGGCGACAACGTCCTTCGGCGCCAAGAGTTGCACCGTCGCCTTGGGGTCCTGGTAGCGGCCGCGGAGGATCGCCGCCGACTTCTCGTCGTGCGGCACGACCACGACCGCGCCCACGGGAAACGTCGCCGGGTCGCCGTGCACGTGGAACGAGCCGACGTTCTCGGGCGTCACTTCCTGATAGGGGAGCAAGGCCGCGCTGGCCGTCAAGTTGTTGGCGTCGCGTTGCAACAGCAAATTCGGATCGGCCGTGGCCGCATCCTGATGGCCGTGCATGATGCCCATGATCAGCCAGACGGTCTTGACATCGACGAACACCGCTCCGTCGTCGGCCGTGCCGTTGGCCGCGAGAATGCCCGTGACGTGCATGTTGATGGGGTACGACCCCGCGAGGTCGAGAACATTTTCCGGGTCGCTCATCAGCGTCTCGCCGGGCCGCAGCCCGAGCGTCTTGGCCGCCGTGGCGCCGAGCAGGCAATCACCGAGCCGGGTCAGGCCCTCGCCGGTCGCCACATGCAAGCCGCGGAAATCGAAATACTCCAAGGACGTGCCGACGATGGACACGCCGCGGGCCGCGTACTTGTTGAGGATCGGCAGGCCCAGCGCCAGACCGCTGGCGTTGATCGCATCCAGGTCGCTCATCGTCAGGTCGTGCGCCGGTTTGCCGCGAAAATAGAGCGCGTGCAGGACCAGATCGATCCGGCTGCCGGGCGCCCCGGCGATCAAGGGCGTGGCCTTGGCCCGTGCCAGCAGATCGCGCTGGTAATCGCGGACCAGCAGGTTCACGGCCAGCGGCAGGAACACCGCCACGGCAACGCTGAAGACGAGGATCGCGGTCTTGATCTTGTTGAACCGCAGATAACGCAGTGTCAACAGCAGGATGGATTTCATGGCACCCCTCCCGCCGCGAAGTCGCGGCAATTAACGACGCGCGGGAAACGCCCGGCGATCTCCATGTCGTGGGTCACCATCAGCAGCGTGCCGCCGGTGCGGTCGAGCTGCCCGAAGAGCAGATCGACAACCTGCTGCTTGGCCATGGGATCGAGATTGCCGGTGGGCTCGTCGGCCAGCAACAGCGGCGGCTCCGGCAGCAGGGCGCGGCAAATGGCGACGCGCTGCTTCTCGCCGTGCGACAGGCGGTGCGGAAAGTACCGCAGCCGGTGCGCCAACCCGGTATCGGCGGCGAGCTGTGCGGCGCGGCGCGGCACCTCCGCAGTGAGGAGTAAAGCCGCATTGAGCCGGTAGGGCAGGAGAATGTTCTGGAAGACGTTGAGGTAGCCGACCAGCTCGAAGCTTTGAAACACCAGTCCGATGCGGGCCACGCGGAACGCCCGGCGGCGGGCGTCGCCCAAGGCGCTTACCGTCTGGTCCCCGACGCGGATCGTGCCCCGCGCCGGCGTCAAGATGCCGGCGATCAGGTGCAACAAGGTAGTCTTGCCGGAACCGCTGGGACCGACGATCGCCACGCGCTCGCCCTTGGCAACGTTCAAAGCAGGGACCGCCAGCCGGAAATCCGACTGCGGAAACTGGAAATCAAGATCGTTGACGGCGATCATGGCTCAAAGCTTCCTCAAGGAGACGGTGTTGCGGACCTGGCTTTGCCGCACCACCTTCATGGAGACGATTTTCCACGCGCCGCCCTGCGGGGTGATGCCGAGGTCGGCCGTGTATTCATTGACCCGCGCGTGGATGTGTCCCCAGTGTTCGACGGTGCCCGCCACTTGCCACGTGACGCGTTCCACAAACCCGCCCTCGGCCTTGCCCGCCGCCGCTTCCGACTTGGTGACCTTGACCTCCTGGACGCGGGCGACCGCTCCGCCCTGTTCCTGCACGATCAGGCCCTGCTTGATCTTCAGGTACAGGTCGGTGAGCAGGTCGCCGGCGACGCTCTGGGCCAGGGCGTCGTAGATATCGGATTCGCTGCGATAGTCGAACCCGCGATAGATGTTGCGCAAGAGCGTCTGGGCCAGGGCGGCGCGGGCGTTGGCGTCGGCGGCGCTTTGCCCGGCGGGCACGGAATCGATCTTCGGCAGGGGCGCGGCGCCGGGGCTGTCCCAGGCGAACGTCGGCCGTTCCGGCGCGAACGAGAAGCGGGCGCCTTTGTCGTAGGCGAAGACGACCGCGCCGACCGCCGGGGCCTTGTCGCTGAAGAGCGTCCACTTCAACTCGACGTGGCGTGGCACGCCCTTGGTCGAATAAGTCAGGATCGCCCCGACCCGCGCGGTTGTGGCAGCCAGGCGCCGGGCCTCGGGACGTGCGGCAAGGTCTTGGAAATCGATGCCGAAAAAGTCGAGACGGCCGAGCTTGGGTCTCACGGCCACGCCGTCGATCTTCAGCTCGTTGTGCCTGCTGAAAAAGGCTTCCAGCCGGGTCCGCGCGGCAGTCTGCTCGGCGATTTCGAGAACATCCTTGTTCTTTCGCGGAACCGCTTGCCAGGTTTCCAGGGTGGGCAACGGCATGAGGATTTCGACGCGGACTTCATCGTTCTGAATATAGACGAAGGCCTGGGCGGCGCCAAGTTCGCCAGGTTTCGCCGCCGCGGACCGCTCCCCAGCCGCCGATGTCCCGGGCCCGGGCGTTTGGGACCAATCGAAGGCGACGTGTTCAGCCTGCTCACCCTCTGGGACCGGGATCAGCGTGCCGGTGGTCGCCCCCTCGCGGAAGACCGTCATCTGCATGATCACCGGCATGGCGACCGCGCCGGTGTTGAAATGCTGTCGAAAGCCCAGCTTGGCCGGCGGCTTGGCGAGCGGATATTCGAGATGATAAACGGCCGTCTTCGCCATCAGGTCCTCCAACGGTATGCCGGCGTTTGGTACGGCGAATAATTCCACCTTGGTAACCTTGCCGGCCAGGCGCCGTCCGTCGGAATCGCTGAGGATCAAGCCGTCGAGGAGGAACTTCTTGTGCGCTTCCGCGCCTTTCAGAATGACGGCTTCCTCGATGCGATCGGCGATGATCAGGGTCATGCCGGCCGAGAGCAGGATGTCCTCCGGCCGCACTTTGATCGTGAGTTCAATCTTGTCGCAATGCACGAGCGCCTCGCCCTCCACCGTCGATACGGAGTGGGCCAGCGCCGCCGGGGCAGGGGCCAGCCAGCAGAGGGCGAAGAAAGAGAGGGAAAGAAGGGAGAAGAGGAGATGGGGAGATGGGGAGATGGGGAGATGGGGCGAGGGGGAGATGGGGCGAGGGGGCGAGGGGGAGGCGCTTCGCATATCAGGCCTCACCATCCAGGCGTCGCCTGGGCGAACGAGGCGCAGTTGACGACGGTTTATCAATGGTCCAGTCATCGCCATCTCCCCATCTCCCACTCACCCCATCTCCCTCTCCCCTCTCCCCGCCCCGCTTCAGGCGATCGGTCCGCACTCCAGTCCGGCCAGTTGCGCGTAGGCCTGCAAGATCCGCTCATGCCGGCCGAGGAGGAACAACTGGTGGAAGCCCTGGCAGTCGCGGCTGTCCTTCACGTTGTCGATGTGGAACTCGGTTGAGGTCCGGCATCCGCCTGCGGGGGGCGTGTCGATGTTCGCCACCACGTGGCCCGTCGACACGAGGATCTTTTTCGGTCCTTGGAAGGTCATCAGCGTGATCGCTTCCCCTTCCGGCCAAAGCACCTGCGGCGACACGCCCAATCCCGACTCGCTGTGGCTGCGCAGGATCATGGGCACGGCCGGCTGGTCCGGCCCGCAGAGCCTGGTGGGGCCGGAGCAGTGGGCGCCCATGAGCGTGTTGTTGACCGTGTTCGGGACGGGATCCTGCTGGAAACCCGGCCGGCCGATCAGGAGTTGGCAAAGCCGTTGCCCGATGCCCGCGTTCCAGTCGCACTCGCAGATCCCCGGCGTCAGCTCGTCGTTGAGCTTCAACCAGGCCATGCAGGGCGGGCAAGGGATCTTGCGTTCGCCGATCAGCCCCAGGCAATTCAGGGAAATCCCCTGGCAGTTCTCCGCCGCCATGATCCGCTTGGCCACGAAGTAGTTTTTGGCCGAATTCAGCACGTCCTGGGCCTTGGGCTCGACGACCTTCTTGGCCGTGCGGGTGAATTCAGCGACGAGGGCCTTCATCTCGGCGGTTTCTTCGATCTTGGCCAGTTCGTCGGTCCAGCGCCGCAGCGGCACGTGGTGCAGCGTGGTGCCGATGCCGGCGAGTTTTTCATCGTAGGTCTTGTCGCCGTTGACGATGCACAGCCGGGTGCGCTCCATCTCCGCGATCGTCCACAGCAAGCGTACGCCGCTGGCCAGCCAACTGTGGTCTTGCGTGGCGGCCACGAAGCACCTGGTCGTTTTGCGGGTCGACTGCAGGTGGCCGGTAAACGCGGTGCCCATGGGGCTGAAGACGATCGTAGGGATCTCGCCCCGCTTGGCCAGGAAGAGCTCGGCGTGCGGCCAGTAATTGGGAAAGAGCCCGCCCACGATCAAGATCACGCCGTCGGGCCGCAACCGCGTGCATTGGGCCGCCAGGGCATTTACGCCGGCCAGGTCCACAACCGGCTCGGCGTCCACCTGGAGATCGACGCCCAGCTTCTTGGCGGCGTCGGTCATGGTCTTCGTGTAGTCGGCTTGCCGGCCCCGGATATCATAGGAAGCGCCGGGCCATCCCATCCAATACTTGTCGGTGTTGGGACGGAGGAAGACGGCGCGGACCTGGGGCCGGGCCGGCACGGCGCCGAGGTGGATGCCGCTCCCAAGGCCGTCGCCGCCACGTTCATCGCCAGGGCCGAGGCCCCCACGGCGGTCATGAACTCGCGGCGATCCAGCAATGCGCAACAGCCGCAATGACAATCGGAATGCGATTCGGAACTGGACATGACTCGATCTCCTTGTTAGTTGAGGATGAATGAAGCTGGAGAGTAGGCGGGCAGGTCGAAAATGAGCCTGCCGTCTTTGATCGGTATGGGCGAGCCGGTCTTCTCGCCGCGTAAATCAACCGTTGTCGCGGATGTGGCTGGGAAGCCTGCCGGCAAAGTAACCACAAGCTCGCCGCTTGCGCCGCTCTGATCCCAGACCCGCAGCAGCGTCCCCTTGTTGACTCCGTCCGGATCGGCGCCGAAGGCAGTCACGAGCACACCGGGACGCGAGACGTTGAGACCGGCCTGATCCGCCGGCAGCGATCCAGCCGGGCCCTCAGTTGCCGCGGCCAGGAGCGGCAAGCGGGCTTCCCAGGCGGGCACCGTCAGGTTCTTGCCGAGGTCCGCGCCTTGGGTCGGCCAGAGACGCACCCGGCTCGACCAGGAACCGTCCTGCCACTCGGGGAAGTTGGTGTTCCACTCGTTGTTATACAGATTGACGAAAACCGCCGAATTCTGCGGCTGGAAAGCCTGGGAATATCGCCATAGCCCTGGCTCGCCAAGGCTTAGGCAAGGCGAGTCGATCGGGCAGACTCCCACGCCACTGGAATCGTTGCCGCGGATGGCAAGTCCCGTGCTCAGGCAAAAGTAATCCTTGTTGGCGCCGGGAACGATGTCCTTGGCCGGATCGATCGGTCCGCCCAGCCGTCCCAGGGTGTAATGCGGCTGCTCAATGGCCAACGGGAAACAGAGCCAGCCGCCCTCGGGAGCGGGGTCGGGCGTCTTTTCCGTCACCCGCCACTCGATGTCCACCCAGGGCTGCTCGCGAGGCAAGGTGACGACCAGGGCCATGCCTTTGGCCAGGCCGCGGGTCTCCGTCGCCGTCAGGGTCGCAACATCGGCATGCGCCGCTTTGTCGATGGCCAAGTTCCATGCCGGCAGGGTCAGCGCCGCATACTTCACGTCCCCCGGCAAGCCGCCGCGGGCAAAGTTGTAGCCGCCGCGGGCGTAGGCACGGGTGAAGTCGGCCATCTGCTGGTTGGTGAAACGCTCGTGCAGAAACTGACCCAAGGCGTAGGGGCTGCTGCGATCGACCAGTTCGCACCCGGTCTTCTTCTCGACCAGCAATGCGATGCCGCCGCGCTTCAGGTCAAAACTGACCCTGTAGAAAGGGGTGTCAAGCGCGGAAGAAGGATCGGAATGCGACGCATGGGACTTATTGGACATATAAGCCGCATCGGTCTTATAGGTTTTGTAGCCGTTGGCCGGAACGTCCTCGGCATAAATGAACTTGCCGGGCTGAGAGGGAATCTCAACCATGCCGGAGCGCGGCCAGGGCAGGGCGTTATAGACCACGACCCGCGGACCGGCAGTCTTGACCGATTTGGCCAACAGATCCAGCCGGCTGCCAAGCTCACGGCGGACGATCTCGGCCTCCTTGCGGGCGTAGGCCCGCTTGTCGTCGAAGACCTGCTCGTATTTTTTATAAGCGCCGCGATCAAAAGCGGCCTTCCATGCCGCGCCGTAAAGGTCGCGCAGGGTGCCGCTGTTCCACGAGCCCATATTGGGGGCGGCAGGCCCGAAGGTATGCTCGCTGTACAGGACGCTCTGCTCATAGGCCTTGGCCAGCGCAGGCGCAAGGTCGCCCGTGGTCAGCCCCCAGGCGCGGAGTTGCGTGTCGAGCGTCTCGACGGCCGGCTGCAGGGGACGGACCGTGTGGGCCGCCTTCGATTCCATAGGCATCGAGAGCCAGCCGTGGATCCAGGTGTCCGGCATGTCGCCGCGGACGACCGGCAACTCGGGTTGCTCGGCAAGCACGGCGCGGGCAAAATCGTCGAGGCTGCCGAAATGGACGCGCATGCCCGGCAGGTTCTTCGCTGCGTATTGCCGCAGATTTTCCACTTCTGCCAGCGAGGGCGGACCCTGATTGTCGCCGGTCATGATCATGGCCAGGTAGTTCTTGCTCGGCCAGCCTTTTGGCGCCGCCATGGGGGAACCATAGTCCGGCGTGTAATTACAGAGGATGCGGGAACCATCCGGGCCTTCCCACCAAAATAAATGCGGGAGACGCAAATGGCCGCTGGCGCCATTGCTGCCGATCTGTAGGAACTTTACTCCGGCATGGGCCAAAATGGTCGGCCACACCCAGGAGTGGCAGGGCACGTCCGTCATCTTGGCCGCAATGGGCAGCGGCCGGCCGTACTTGCGGGCGATCGCCGACGCGAACCGCATCCCCCGCACCAGGTCTTCCAGGTCGCACGATTCTGTGTGCAGACTGAACGGCAGGGCCTGGATCGCCAGCGCCCCTTCCCGCACCGCCTGCTCGATGTGCGGCTTGCGGGCCGGCTCTTGCTGCGGCCCCAGGATGTGTGCCGCCGGCCAGCCCGGAATGATCCAGGCAAAGCGTTTTTCCGGCGGCAACTGCCGTTCTTGATCGATGATCCCCAGCGCGCTGTCCATCATCTTCACGCGGTACTTCCGCAGAACGCCTGCGATCGTATCGGTATAGCCGATATCGAAATGCGTTTTGAAGGCGACCCACACGTCGGTGACCTTGGGCGGCGCCGGGCTATCCGACTTGAATGCTCCGCGGCTGGTCTTGACCTTTGCGGCCGGATCGGCTGCATCGACCCGTGCGGGTTTGACGACGACCTCGGCCGCGATGGCCGGTACCAAGATCAGGATCGACAAGGCGCCGACAAGCGGCAAGGATCTGCGATTCATAGCGAGTGCTCCTCAATGGCAGGAAGAAGATGGGGTGGGGAGGTTTCTGGCGGGGTTCGTCGCGGCCGGCAGTCCCTTAATGGTAACATTGCGAGCAAGCGTCCAGGGAGTCCGCAGGTTTGTCGTGGCCGGCGGAACCCCCCTACGGCAGCTCAATAAATACGATCTTCGTTCTGGCTTCCGGCTTTGTCAAGCTCCCCGGGAACTTTCCCGGCAGTTCGGTAATAGTTCTATTCGCAAGTGCTTTTCCATCGCGAGCTTCAGTACGGTGGAGTTCCTTCGCGTGGTCCAGCACGATGTGGTCCAAAATCACGTGGTTGAGCGTGCGGCGGGCCTCCACGCGGGACCCCGTGCGGACCCCGCGGTCGTTTAGCCGGCAATCGGGGAACAGGTTCCGGTAGGCGTTGTCGCACATTATCCGCTGCACGTCGCGGTTCATGCTGGTCGCCAGGTCGTTGGTGTGCGAGCTGCCGATCAGCCGCAGCTCCGGGTTCCGCCCCAGGACGAACGCCGGGAAGCGGCGGCTCACCAACTCGCTCTTGCCGTGTTGCGGGGGGAGGAAGATCATCAGCCGCGGGCAAAGGCCCGCCGCCACCCGGTCGAGCCTCTCCGCCAGCAGCTCGTGGTGCCAGTTCGTCCGGTAGTCCGGCTTGGTGTGGAGTGTGAACGCCAGGAGGCTCTTTTTCGCCCGCTCGCTCAGCTCGTAGTTGATCGCCAATAGTCTTTCGCAGAGCAGCGAGTTGCACATCGGACATACCCTTTAGGTCTTCGTGTTGGATTGGCGGCAAGTCGACTGGTTCGTCTTCTTGCTCGCTTTCCGCCTCGGGCGGCATTCCCATCTCCTTCAGCAGCTTGACGGTCGCATCCAGGGCGGCCTGGGCGCGGGTCAGCCAGGCGGGGTTGCCGGCCCGGGTCTTGGTGCGGACGGAGGCGCTTGTTTTTCGAATCGTCGCCGGGGCAGTCGGTGACCGTGCGAATTTCCTCGTCGGCCTGCGAGCGGTCCAGGCCCTCCAGGGCCTTGCGGTAGATCGTGTCGTAGCGCTCGTTCAGTTTGTCGATCATTTCCAGGGTCTCCTTTACGGATCGCGAGGCGCATTCCCGCCGCAGCGAATTCCGCCAGCGGAGGACGGTCGTCTTGGGTATGCCGAGCTTTTCGGCGACCTCCCGGCTGGTATGGCCCTGCAGGGAGAGCCGGGCGATCTCCGGCAGAAAGGCTTCCTTCCGCTCCCGGGCCTGGGCCAAACGTGAATTGGGTTCTCTCATGATTGCGTGTTCTCCTCGGTAGTTACGGAATAATACGAAATTATCCGGCGATTTGCTACAGTGGAAGTCGCCCCCGCACGGCCTCGACAGGGCGCCGGCGGCGTCGTAAGGCGTTGCTTGCCACGACCTTAGAGCAATCCGGCGAAAAGAGCGGATTTCCAGAGATTTGAACGGCAAAAAGGCGCGAAAAGTCTCCCTCTGACGGCGGGTTTCGTGCGCCGCTGAGTGTCGTTTCAACTGCCGACCGGAATCAGGAGTGCCGCAGCCATTGCTAATGCCCCCGGCCGCGTACCCTCGGGGTGCGCGCGGCCGCGTACCCTCGGGGTGCGCGGGTGCGCGTCGGGGTCAGGCCGGCATTCACCATTTTTCCGCGCAAAGTGGTCAACGCCGGCCTGACCCCGTGCGGCCCAGAAATTGAAGGCTGCCGCTGCTGCGCACACGCAGTCCAGCACTGCGACTTGATTTACGGCAACAGGTTGCCTAAGCTGGATGACCTTGAGAACCTATAGGTATTGATGATGCAATGCGCCCCGCTGCTCCTGCTTCCCTTCCTGGCCGTGGCCGCGTCTGGCCCCGTCACCGTCCGCGTCCAGGAAACACGCGGCGGGCCCCAGATCCACGTCGACGGAAAGCCGATCCCCCCGCGGTTCTTCTTCGGCTCGATGAATAGCGGGACGATCGCCGCGAAATCCGCATGGACCTCCCACACGTTTGAGTTCCGTCCGGGCGACGTGGACGGGACCGGTACGCTGCACTTCCGCTTTGCGCACGAACCCGGCGAGATATGGCTGGCCGACCTGCGTATCCGGGACGCGAAAACGTCCGAGGACGTCCTGCCCCCCGGCTCCTTCGCTACACCGGAAGGCTTCGCCAAGCGGTGGAACTTCTGGCCGGTCGGCCCTGCCAACACCGTCGGCTCGGTCGCCGTCGTCGACGGCGCGCTCCATGTTTTCCTTAAACGCCCACCCCACGGCAACTGGCCTGACTTCCACCTGCACAGTCAGGCATCGCTCCGCTTCGCCGCCGGCCACTCCTACCGCTGCTCCTTCCGCGCGAAGGCAGCGCCGGCGCAGGATCTCACTGTCGCGCTGTACAGCGTCGTTGCAGGAAACTGGAACTACATCGGCGGTCCGCCGGGCTCGTTCCTCAGCCAGATCGCGCTGGCCCGCGACGTGGGCGTCAACCTGGTTTCCTTCTCCGCTCCCAACTGCTGGACGCCGCCCGAAAGGCCCATCGACTGGACGCCGTTGGACGACCTCTGCCGGCAGATCATTGCGGTCAACCCGCAGGTCCTGCTCGTCCCGCGCGTCGCCGCCGACGCCCCGGACTGGTGGCTGAAACGCAATCCCGGGGCGCCGCATGGTCTACGACGGCGATCAAGTCGTCAACCACTCTTGCGTCTCGGACCGCGGCTATCGTGCCGACGTCTGCGCGCACCTGGAGAAGATCTCCCGGCACCTCAGCGAGACCTTTCCGGACCGCTTCGCCGGCATCCATCCCTGCGGGCAGAACACGGGCGAGTGGTTCTACCTGAATTCCTGGGAGCGACCCCTGAGCGGATACGACCAGGCCACGCGGGCCGCCTTCCGGCAATGGCTGAAGTCGCACGGCGACCCGCAGGCGAATACGGCGGAGCCGCCGACCGTGGATGAGCGCCGTGCCCACCCGAACGGGCTTCTGCGGGATCCCGTCCGGGAAAAGCGCCTGCTCGATTTCGCTCGTTTCCAGCAGCAGGAGATGGCCGACCACGTCGCCGCCATGGCCGCCGCCTGCCGCCGCGGCACCGACGGCCGGAAGCTGGTCGTCTTCTTCTATGGCTACCTGTTCGAGTTCCCGCCCCTCTCCAACGGCGCGCCGGCCAGCGGGCACTATGCCCTTTCCTCCCTGCTCAAGGGCCGGGACATCGACATCCTCTGCTCGCCGATCTCCTACACCGACCGGGAGTGGATCGGCACCGCCCCCAGCATGACGGCCGCTGAAAGCGTCGAGCGGGCCGGCATCCTCTGGCTGAACGAGGACGATTCGCGGACCTTCCTCGACCTGCGCAAGGAGGAACACGTCCAGGAGGGCGGGCTGGTCGATCTGCAGCAAACGCGGCAGGTGATGCGACGCAACACGGCGCAGGCCGCTATCCGGGGGTTCGGGACGTGGTGGATGGACCTGCCGGCCCAGGGTTGGTTCAACGACGCCCGCATCTGGAAGGAAATGCTCCTTCTCGATTCGGTGGACGCGGCGATGCTCGATCGCCGTGAGCCCTTTGCCCCAGAGATCGCCGCCATCGTGGATGAGGAGAGTATGTGCCACCTGCCCGGTGGCTCGGCTGTGCTGGCCAGGAGCCTGATCTACGACGCCCGCGCGGCGCTCGGCCGTTGCGGCGCGCCTTATGGCCAATATCTTCTGGACGACGTTCTTGTCGGCCGCGTCCCCGCGAAGCTGCAAGTCTTGCTCTCGGCCTGGGCGCTCTCCCCTGCAAAGCGCGCTGACCCTGGCCCGGCGCACGCCCGGCGTTGTGCGGGCCTGGTGTTACGCCCCCGGATACCTGTACCCGGACCGGGCGGACGTCGCGGGGATCAAGGAGGTGACGGGATTCGAGGCCAAGGCGGCCAACATTGCGACGGCGGAAGCGACGCCCACGGAGGTCGGCAAGAAGCTCGGCCTCGTGGTGCCGTGGGGGCCCAAACAAGCTATCCACCCGCTCTTCAGTGTGAGGGCGTCGGCGGACGAGACGCTGGCGACGTATTCCGACGGCACGCCCGCCGTCGCTGTGCGGCGCTCGCAAAAGGGGATCGACGTCTTCGTCGGCGTGCCTCAGTTGACGCCCGAGTTGATCCGGCGCTGGCCAAAGTGGCCGGCGTGCATCTGTTCACGGAAGGGAAGGCCACGGTCTGGGCCGCCGAGGGGTATATTTCCCTGCAGGCCCACGAAACCGGTCCGCTGCTCCTGAATACCGGCCGGCAGGGAAAGGTGGTCGATGCGCTGGACGGAACGGTTTTAGGGGACGGTCCGGAGGTGACGCTGACGCTGAAGAAGGGCGAGGTGCGGGTGCTCAAGTACCCGAAATTCTGAAATTAGCCATTACTGTTTTTCTCAAAAAAGGAACCGAACATGCGAACTTGGCACGTGGTGTTTTTATGGCTACTGGCGGTTATAGCCCTGGTCGGGGAGCGGCGGGTCGAGGCCGGAACTCCCGCTCCGAAAGTCTAGCTATGTCGGGGTCCTACGTCGTACGTCGGGGTCAGGCCGGCATTTATTCTACAACAAGACTTTCCCGGTCGACGGAACTCAAGACCCAGCAAGGAGTTGGTGGTGCTAGCATGAAATAGGCGGCAGTGACACTCGGAAAGCATGGCCATGAAAGTCACGAATTCCGCGGGATTTGAGCACAGCGGGGCCAACCTCGTTGAAGCCAAATCGCGCCGCTTTGCGTGCTAGCACGATTAACGGTAAAACTGGCAAGCACTTACGTCGATTGCCGAAGTCTTGCTGTAGAGTTTACCACTTTGCCAAGCAAAGCGGTAAATGCCGGCCGGACTCCGCGTTGCGCGTCGCGTGCGTCGCGAGGTGACCTGCGACGCCTACGGCGACGCGTTTGACGCCGGCTTCTGATCGTCGGGCTTTCCTTTTTCGGGGGCGATTGTTCCTGTGGCGGTGAAGAGCGCTTGCGCGAATTCAAACGCCGACCGCTGCCACTGTTGGTAGTTCTCGCCGTGCTGTGCAGCTACGTCTGCCGCCCACACCGGCCCGACAGAATCCAACGTGGCGAACTTCGCCTTGAGGATTCCGTATCCTTCGCGGGCGAGACTCTTGGAAAGCAACCGTCGGACGCGAGGGGCCAGTGCCTCGAGGTCGGGCCGATAGTTCCGCAAGACAAAATGGATGTCGTAGGCGTCCTTCTCCTTCCGCCGCTCGTCGAGGGCGAAGGCCTTGATAAGAATATATGCCTCCGGCAGCACGATGCGGGCACGTACGGTGTTTTGGCTCCCGTCCGGCATGATGCCTGAGACTTCGATCAGCGTGCTGGCCTCGAACGCCAGGTCGAGTCCTCGTAGCGTGTTGAGTACAAGTTCGTTGACTTGGATGGACATCGCCTTCTCGCCGCCCTCGTACTGGCCGCCGACAAGATCGACTTTCACCGGCTCCTCGACGCCGGCAAGCTGCTTGGTGAAGCGGGTCGGCGAGGGCACGAGCGAGTAACCGGCCTGGAGCATGCGGTTCAAGATCGTCTGATAAGCACTCTCTCCCAGTGCGGCGCGCGAGACGGCCAGATCGACATCCAACGAACCCATGTGCCCGCGGCCGGGATAGAGCAGATCCGGGACCCACCCCCCGACGAGCACGATGTCGTCGCGAAAGCCCCCCAGCACGTTGAGTACTTCCATGAGTACTGCGCGGCTCGCACTGGTCGGATTGAAGGTGGTCATCGCCCCGCCTCCTGCCAGCGCTGGGCCGCATCGTTCAAGGGAGCGGCCAGCAACCTCTGATAAACTGCCGCGGCAGCTTCCTCGCCGCGCCCGGCGAGCTTCTTCAAGTCGAGAAACGTCTGGACGGCCGAAGTGACCAGCAGCTCGGTATCGTCTACGGAACGGCTGCCGGCCAGGACGGAGCTATCCAGCGGCCGCCACAACAACAGGTTGGCCCCGCTGTCAACGCGCTTGCCCCCTTTGTACTTGCTGAGCTTCTCAAGCACCTCGGGACTGAACCCGCGCTCCTCGACATACACGGCGGCCACGCTGTAGCGGACCTCGGGCGCCAATCGCCACGCCGCGGAATGGCCGCCAAGGGCATAGTTGAGGTCGTGGCCGCGGCACCAGCGCGCAACCGCGTCCTCGGCCGTCGCCGTCTCTCCCAGGAAATACATGGGAACCTGCTCGGCGGGACCTAAGTAGCTGCGAGCCCAGTTCTCCAGAAGCCCCACGGGATCGCGGAGATAAAGAAGGTTTTCTTGCTCGACTGCGTAGCTTTCCTGCACAAGAGTTTTCTTGACCTTGACGACCAGACCAGGGCTGACTTTGACGTCGGGGTGCTCCGCCAGCTCGCGGACCTTCCATCCCTTGGCCGGCTCGCTAAGCATGGCCCGGACGATGCGGCTCGACTTAGGCGAAAACGGATCAGCGGACCCTTGGGGCAACCGCCGCGGGGCATTGCGCCCTCGCCGGTCGATCAGGAGCCGGTGCCGGGCGCTCCGCAAGCGGCAATTGCCTGCCTCATCGACGTAACCAACACCGTACTTGTCGAGGATTTCCGCCACCCGTGGCGAGATGACGGGGGCATAGGCCACGCGGAGCATTTCGGCGGGAAGCCGCTGCATCTGCTCGACAACCGACCAGGCCGTCTGGGGCGTGATCCTGGCCTTGGCGTTGATGCCGATCTCGAACTCGACCTCGGCGGAAGAGGCCTGGAGAATTGCGTCATACCCCTTGTCGGCAGCACTCCCTTGCGGCTCTGTGCGGAAGGTGAACCCCTCCAGATCATCAAAGACGCTCTGGACCGCGCGCAGGCCATCACGGACGAGTTGTCGCTCAGTGTTTACCATTTGTACGCCGTTTACTACGTAGTGAACATAGCATATACGGTGAACGCTGGCAATGGCCCGTATCAGAAAACCGGCCGCATAACCCCGAACACCGGATTTTCACGAACTTAGTTACCGAAACAGAGTCCGATCATCCTCTCCATTTTGGGGGTTGCCGTTTTTCCTTCGCACTGGCCTCTTTCCCGTGGCCGCGGCGGTCACGCCGCCGATCGGCCTTGGAGCGGTTCCACTCTCGCAGGGCCCGCTGGTACAGCGACTCGTAGCGGGCGGCCAGCTTGGCGGTCATCGGCGGGGTGCCCAGGGCCTTGGCGGCGCGGCCCAGCGGCCGCCCGCGGAGCCCTTGGCAGACGGTCGACTTGGCGATGCCCAGCGTGTCGGCGATTTCCTTGTAGGAGCGGCCCTCTCCGGCGAGTTGCGCGGCGCGGGGAGCGAGGCCGCCTTCTCCGCCCGCCGCGCGGCGAGGTGGGGGTTGGCTTCTTTCATAGACGTTGGAGAAAACTGCGATACGAAATTTAGTCGCCATTGCTAGTTGCGTCTCCACATTAGCGGGGGTAGAATCACGTTTTTCCCGAACATTCAAGCTGCTGGCCCCCTGACGGAGCCGCCTGCCCGCGAATCGGGTACAACCGCCAGGACCACTGGGCCACGTTGCGTTTGGTGAAACGAGCAGAAATAACAACGAGTTGGCGACTTAGGATTGCGGGCCTGCGCAACCCACGGGGCCAGCGGCTCGACAAACGGCGCCATGCCCGAGACTGAAGCCGATACCGGCCCACGCCGGCGACAAAGCGGCATTCACCAGCGACCATGACCTGGCGACCGTCGACCGGGGACTGTTGACGAAGTGGCTGGTCATTGGGCCCTTCGCCGTCAAGGACGGGACTGCGGACTTCGCCAAGGAGTTGGTTCCCGGCGAGGCCAATCTCGCCCCAATGCCGGGCGACAAGGTGGCAAACCTGCAGTGGCAGCCCGCGGAGCCGGTCAGCGAGGGCGTGAGCTTCATGAGCGTCAACACGACCGGCGTCAAGGGCAAGACGAACCAGGGCGCCCTGGCCACGACGTGCCTCTTCATGAAAACGGCAGGCAGGCTCCGCGCCGTCGTCGAGCACCCGGCGCCGATGAAGTTCTTCGTCAACGGAAAAGAGGTCTACAGCAACGCGAAAAACGGCGTAAGCGTGGGCAGCGCCTACGGACTGAGCAACAACCGCAGCGCGAGTGTCTGGCCCGCCGGCAATGCCTTCGAGTTCGACGTGAAGCAGGGCTGGAACCGCCTCACGGTCAAGCTCGTGAGCACGCCGCGGGAAGAGTGGAACGACCTGATCTTCATGCTCCGCCTGGGCGATGCGCCCCCGGTGAAATACCGCCGGAGGAACATCCTCTGGGAGACGCCGCTGCCGGACCACGGTCACGGCGCCCCGATCGTCGTGGGAGACCGGGTCTTCGTCACCAGCGAGCCGGACGAACTGATTTGCATCGACAAGCAGACGGGCAAGATCCGCTGAAGCGCCACGAACAACTACTACGACGCCACGCCCCAGGCCGAGCGCGACGCCGACCCGGCATTTCGGGCGAAGATCGACCCGCTGTCGCGACAACTCCAGGAAGAAAAGGACCCGGTGAAACGCTGGGCCGCGCGGAAGAAATTGTACGATGCCCTAGGGGACATCGACAAGAAAAAGTACGCCGTCAAGTTGGACGGGCACCTCCAGGGGCACTTTGAAATCGTCGGCTTCACCAACACCCCCGTCAGCGACGGCAAGCACGTTTACTTCTGGAACGGGGCCGGCGTGGCGGCCTGCTACGACCTGGATGGGAAGCGGCAGTGGATCCGCCGCCTGGAGGCGAAGAGGCTCTCCTATTCCGCGGCGCCCGCGGTCATCGGCGGCAAGCTCGCGGTCTATTTCACGAAGATGTACGGGCTCGACGCGCAGACCGGCCGGACCGCCTGGGAACAGCCCGAGGTGGACAAGACCGTGGCCTCGCTTCTTTCCGCGCGGATCGCCGGGGTTGATGTGTTCATCAGCCAGCAGGGCGAGGTGGTCCGCGCCGCTGACGGCAAGATGCTCTGGAAGAATCCGCACAAGATCAGCAACGACACCGGTTGGGCGCCGCCTACGGTCCTCGGCGATACGATGTACCTTCCCTGGTATGGTACGGGCATGTTGTGGATCCTCGACTTCGCCGGCTGCGCGGGCGACGAGTGGAAGCCGAAGGAGGATTCCATCCCGGAGATCGCCGCCGGGTTCCCCCCTCTTGCCAAGGCGCCCCTGGGAATCTCTCGGGGGCAGACCGCGGGCTCGCCGCTGATTTGGGGCGGGAAGGCCTACCTCATCGACTGGTGCGGCGGGTATTACGTTGTCGACCTGAAAACCAAGAAGACGCTGGCCTACCAGGAGTTGCTCCCCGACGGCGATGCCAACTATGTGGCGATGCCCGTCGCGGCGAGTTGCACGCTCGTGGGCCAGCACGTTGTGGTCATGGACAACCAGGGACACTCGGTGCTCTTGGAACCCGGCGGCGAGTGCCAGGAGGTCGCCCGCAACCGGATCGCCATGCAGGTGCAGCGCGAATGGGCCACAACGACGCAGGAGTATACGGCCTATGCCCCGCCGGTGGCCGACGGCAAGCAGATGTATATCCGCGGTGAACGTCACCTGTATTGCATCGGAAGCAAGGGAGAAATTATCCACTAATCGTCACCCACAGGCGACGCTGCGACGCCTGGTAGAGGGCCTCCATGACTTTCACTCGGGCCGCCGCCTCCCGAGCCGTCACCAACGGCATGTCCTTGCTCCCACCGATTGCGCTGAGGAACTGAAGCACGGGATGGTCCGGCCCGGGAGGGAGCTTTCCCCAGGGACGAGCCCCGTCGGCGCCCGCCACTTTCTTGGTCCGCAGGTACAGCCGCTCGTTGAATATCACCGCGTGACCCTCGGTTCCCGAGACCAGCAACGCCACCGGATTTTCCGGCTCGATCCAGCCTGCCGACAGCGATGCGGTCACGCCGTTGCGAAAGCGGATCAAGGCCTGGCCCGTTTCGTCGCAGCCGGCGCAGCGATTCGTGACCGTGCGGATGTCGGCCGAAACCGCTTCGACGTCGCCAATAAGCCACATAAGCATGTCCAGGGCGTGCGTGCCCGTATCGGCGAAGCCCCCCAAGGCGCCCCATTTCGGATCGACCGTCCACTTGAACTCTTTGTCGAACACCCCCTGGAGCAGGCAGTCGTTCGAGAAGGAACACTCCAGGCGAACGATCTTGCCGAAAGCGCCCTGATCCGGAGTACCGGGTGCCCCGATCAACTGTTTGACGAAGATGTACTTGGGGACGGTGCGGAGATGATAGCCGGTTGTGAAGAGGACGCCCGCATGATCCAAGACATCGGCAATTTCTGCAGCGTCTTTGCTGCCAACGCCGATCGGTTTCTCGATATACATAGGCTTTCGGGCCTTTGCCGCCAGCGAGGCCAGTTCGGCGTGGAGACTCGTTTCCGAGAGTATCACCACGCCCGCAACTTCGGCGTCGGCCACCGCCTCGGCCGCCGAGCGAGCCACCTTGGCCCCGCAGGCTTCGGCCACTTTCGCCGCCCGCGCGGGGTCGTGATCCCACACGCACTTGACCTTCACGTCCTCGCGCGTCCTGAGGATCTGCAAATACATCGGCGTGTGAATATGGGCAACACCGAGCAAGGCCACCGAGATACTTTGGCCCTGGGCCGCCATCGCCGACGGACCGGCCAGCACAGCACCGCTGGCAACGCACGCCGTCTTGACAAACCTTCTGCGCGTCATCGAGAATTGATCCAACATGGTCTGCTTTCCTCGTAGGGATGCGATAAATAGGGGGCTTGTTCTTCGGCAGTTCCATAAGCCGAACAGCCACGGCGCTTCTTCGAGCAACAGATCCCCGTTCTGCCGGCCATTATTGTGATTTCATCGCAACGGGCTGTCAATCTCCTTCCTGTCTTTGTGCTTCCCTCTTCCCAACGTACAATATGGTCAGACAATAACCCCCGGAGTCGCTACGGATGGTGCCTTGTACGTTTGGCTCGATTACGGTGCGTTCGGCCCACCTGGGCGATTTGCCGGTCATCTGCCGCCTGATGGCGCCGCCGGTCGCCCGGCGCGAACTGCTGGCGCGGAGCGAGGGAGAAATGTGGGACCTCCTGCCGCAGTCGTTCCTGGCCGAGGTGGAGGGCCGGGCCGTTGGTTTCGCTGCCTTGGAGGTCTACTCCCAGAAGCTTTCCGAGATCCAGTGTCTTTCCTACGAGCAATCCGCGCTCGCGGCGGAGATCATCGCGGCCCTGCTGCATGTATGCTTGGGGCAGGCGCGAGCACCACATCACCGAGGTGATGGCAGTGGCGCCGCCCCGTTTGGAATCGACGCTTACCACGTGCGGCTTCTATGTCATTCTGCCGGGCCAAAAAAAGGCGATGTTCATCCGCACGGGCCGCGGCTCGAGCGGTCGGAGCAGGACAACTCCACAGCTTCCGCCACCCGCGCGGGTACCCGGCAAGCGGGTGCCCCAACGTCGTCATTCGGCCGGCCTGCATCGGCGATGCAACGAGCGTGGCCCGGTTCCTCACGCCGTTCGTTGCACGCGGCGAGCTTCTGCCGCGCAGCGAGGACGAACTCCTCACGCTCCTGCACCACGGCTTCGTGGCCGACGCCAAGGGACGCATCGTCGGCTTCACCGCGCTGGAGATCTATTCCGAGAAGCTGGCCGAGGTGCAATGCGTTTCTGTCGAGGAGGCCTACCGCGGCCAAGGCATCGGCCGACGCCTGATAGCGTTGTGCGTGGATCGCGCCCGTCAACTCCATATTGCCGAGACCATGGCCATCACCGCTCGCGAAGAAGTCCTCCGTTCCTGCGGGTTCGACGACAGACTTCCCGGCGCCAAGATCGCGCTGTTCGTCCGCAATCGATAAATTCAGCTCATCGCATAGAATCCGCCGCTCATGACTCGAAATGGTTCGCGGTTACTCGACCACGACTGACGCGCGCGAGACCGTTACCTCAGCCTTGCCGCTGGCAGTGACCCGGACGGGAATGATCCGCCAGCCGCTGCCATCACGATAGGGACCGGTGTATCGGGCCGTGGACCAATCGAGGTAGCGGTTGGCCATGTCGGTCCAAGTTTGTACAACGGCCAAGCCGGCGCCGTCAGACCGGGCAAGCAGTTCGCCATCGGGCTGCCCGTGGCAACCGACATCGAAGATGATCTTGCCGGTCCCCTTGGCCACGATGGTCGCTTGAAGCTGAACCACCTTGCCCGTGGGCGGCAACGTGAAGGCCAACGTCTGCCCCAGAGGAGCCGTCGGATCCAGTGCGAGCTTCACTTCGCGCTGGTTGCCGGCAAGCCACGTCACCGTGCGCGGTCCGGAAACGATCGGTTCCGCGCCGGTCCACCAGGCCAGCAGCTTGCGGATGTCGGGCGGAGCGATAGGCCGCTGGATCTTGGCAGCCAACTCGGCCAGGAACCGCTGCTGCCAGCGGGCCAACTCGGGATTGGTGTTGCCGGCCGCGTCGATCGACTCGCGACAGAGGATCACCCGCCCGCTGCCCAGGGTTGCCGCTACCGTGTCGCCGTCGGACGTAACGACCGACCACCGCGCGCCCTCCAGGTGCCGCGGCGATTGCCTGCATCTGCCGGCCGTCGCAATGCGCAGGTCGATAGCCCGGAACCTGGATGGATGCCCAAGTCCTCGCCGGCAAGAAGGAACGTTCGGCCGTCGGCCAGCGCGTGTCGCAGGGCGAGGACGAAGGGGAGCCAGTCGACCTCGTTGAGCGGCCGCAGCAGGTCGTGCCGCGTGCCGGGAAAGAAATCGTAGTGATATCCCAGGTATTGTTTGGTCATCCAGCCGGGGGCAGAGTGGTCCTCGCGGTACATGGAAGCCAGGCGCGAAAGCCGGTCGACGAACTGCTGGTCGGTGATGGTCGCCGGCTCGATCCGTTCCGAAGGTTGTCCCCAGGGGATGAAGCCCGGCGCAGCGGCGGTCGACGCGTTGGTCATGGCGCGGATCCGGGCCGTGCCGGACAGCCCGCTGATGCCGTCGATGACCGATATCGTCCAGTCGCCCGGCGGATCGTTCAAGGCCGTGCCCAGACGCAGTTCGCTTCCGCTTTCTGCCGAGAACGATCGGCGCAGCCCCACGATTTCGCCTTGCGCCCCATGCACCCGAAGCTCCAGCGGGAAGCTGCCGGGCACGGCATTTCCGGAACTGTCCAGGATATCGATCTTCAATCGCAAGGCATGGCCGGCGATGAGCGGCTCGATCGGTGCCGTGACGCGAATTGCAGCCAGCGGAGCCGGCACAAAGGCCAGCAAACGACCCGCGCCAGGTTGCATATTTAGCTCCACTTGCTTGCCCAGTTGCGGGGCGGAACGCCCCGGGACGGCGCCAAGCACATCGTAGCAGGCCTTCTGTGGCCCGAGCCAACTCAACGTGCCGGAAACCCAGGGCACCTCGCCGTTGGTGCGGGCAATTACATAGCCGATGCGGCCCGTCAGGTCGGTAAACTGTTTGACCGCGACGTGCAACGTCTGGTTCAGGTCGCCATCCAACCGCAGCGTCCGCCGCACGCTGGCCTGCGTGCACAACCACTCGACCAACCGATAGAATCCCTGCCGCTCGGGCCCGGTGGGTGTGACCCACTGGATGTACCAATGGCTTTGATACAGGGCGTTGAGACACACCAGGCGTCCCTTGCCGAGCGTTCGCATGAGCATGGCCGGCGTACCGTCCTCGTATGCGGCTGTGACGGTCCACTCCTGGAACTGCACCTGTGGACGAAAGACCTTCTCACCCGTCATCTTCAACCCGCGCAGCGACTTATCGACACCGTCGAGCTTGATCGGCAGCGAATTCTGTGGGCCGTGCTGCGGGATGACGCGCAGACCCCACTTCTCGGCCAGTCCGCAGCCTGGGACGATCGGCTGGGTTACACCCAGGGGCGTCTGCGTGGCAAAATCGCCGGCCAATACTAGCACGCCGCCTGACGCCACGTAGACATCGAGTCTCTCGGCCTCGGCCGGCGACACGGCCTGATGCCCCACAGCGAACACCAGCTTGCGACGTTTCGGGCCGTCGGCGGCCAGGCAATCAGTGTAGGCCAGGCCGAAACCGCCCTGGCTCAAAGCCACTTGCAGCGACGTGACCATGTTGGCCGGCGTCAGCGAGGAGCTTAGCCCGTTGGGTCCCAACAGACCGACCTCGGCTGCCATCGGCCGGCTATCGAGAATGATCCGCTCGTGCCCGGCCAGGCCCTGGGTCCAGCGGCGCATGGCGAACGAGGCCCGGGTGTGCGTCAGGTCGTCGTTGAACATTAAGGGGATATCAACCCAGTAGTTGTTATGCCCGCCGCGTGCAAGCAGGAATCCCCAGAACATGTTGTCAGTCATCACCGACCAGTCGAAGTGGCCCCAGATCAGGCCGTAACCCGGCTCGGGGCCGTCCATCACCGAAAACGACTGGCTTTCGTTCCAACAGCTCGGTCCGCTCAGGCGGACGTCGTAATGTGCCGAGCCAATGGTGGGCGCGGAAGACATAGTCTGCGTCACCGGGTTGATCTGCCGGCGGAGGATGCGTCGCGCAACGCCGACGATCTTGTCGTAGTACCAATCGTAGAAGTGGGCCGTGTCGAGATACGGCGCCAGGCTAACCCTCGCAATGCCCTGGCCCAGCGGTGAATCCTTGGGATGCGCCCAGCCGTCGGCATCGAGCTTAACCGCCTCGCGGGCAGAGAATTCCTTGGTCAGTTTCACTTCGTCCCACGAGCGATAGGCGGTGTGCCATGCCGCGTTGAGTTGGGCAAGATCGGGATACTTCTCCCGCAGGAACCAGCGCAGGGCTTTGCAGGACTTTTCGGGGGCGACGGGCGCGTCCCAATAAAAGCGCGTGCCCCAACCGTTCTTGAAGCCTGCCTCCTCGCCGACCGAGCCAAGCACGAAGGCGGCAGACACCAGATCGGGGTTCTGCGTGGCGCGCTGGGCCTCTCGGGCCAGGGCCGCTTCGATCTCGGCCTCGTTCTCATATTCGATCACCGGCGAGAAGGTATTCATGCCGATGCCTTCGTTGTAGTAACGCCAGCCCCAGCGCTCGGCCGGGTAGTACAGCTCGCTGCGGCCAGGGTACCCCAGCGAGTTCATGCCCGCGTGCGCCATCAGGCGCATGGCTGCCGGTACCAGCGAAGGAGGCGCACAGGCCATGCCGGCCCAGGTCGACCACTGGTACTCGTTGCGCATGCTCCACGGCTCATACTTGTAGAAGCGGGTCGCGGCCCGGCCGAATTCCTTTCCGTCGGCCACGGCCGCCACCTCAGCCCAATAGGTATCCACGCGAACGCCATGGTCGGCCAGGGGCCACGCCAGCCGGATTTGCTGCTTCTCGACGGTGAGCCGGGCCATCTGCTCCTGTACGCCCAACAGCCGGCCGTGGAAATCGTAGATGCCCAGCCGTAGCGAGCCGTTCCAAGGCGCCCGGGCCGAGGCGGTGAGCGTCAGCCGTGCCTCCTCGCCGAGCCGGTAGCCGCGTTTCTCCGACTCCAACGTCAACGCCACCGTGCCCGCCACGGGAATCAGCTCCATTGCCTGATGGAGCTGCCGCCGGGCCAGTGGATCGCTCAGGGTGAGATAGACCGGGTAGAGCCCTTCGCCCCAGTCGGCCGGAACCGGCACTCGGAGCTCGGCCGACCTGTCCCGCCCGGGCGCCAGATTCGAGCGGTTCGACGCGGCTGTAAACCACTCGGCCGGTCGGCGTCGTGACGTGCGTTGCCATGACCAGCGGACCCGCGTGGCCACGATTGATGATTTTCATCGACAGCGCAGTACTCGCGTGCCGGCAGGGCCTGAGGCGGGCCAGGCTGGAGGTCGGCACAAACCGGAAACCTGCCGGGCGCGGAGTCGTTGGGCACCAGGCTGTAGAGCACCTGGTCCCAAGCCCGGAGCCAGATTTCGTCGTGATCGAAGCGGCGGCTCAGCGTGGCCATCGCATCGTACCGCTTCGAGATCGGTCCCGTGGGCACAAATAGCAGGCTGCCGCGTCCGACACGACGAAGAAACATTGCCCCCGACTCGCCCGTGGCCAACGCCACGGCGCGGTCGCTCGCAACGGCCAGTGGGATCCATGTGTGCCCATGGAGATACTGCATCGGCACGCCGGCCAACTCCCATTCAGTCGAGCGCCGGGCTCCCCCCATCATCCAGGAATTCTGCGGCGTGACCTTGGCCGGCCAAAACTGGCCCAACCGGCTGGCGGGCACCGGATAGACGTTGCCGCAAACGACCAGCACACCGCCCGAGTTGAGGAACCGCAGCAACGACTTCTGCCAGGCCGGATCATTTAGCTCGCGATTGCAGAACAGCACGTCGCAGGGCCGCTGTCCGTCGACCGCTTCAATCGAGCGGAAGGCGATCTTGCGACTTTCGGCGATCAGTTCTTCCATGGTCGGATCGCCTGAAGGCTCGATCCACTTGTCGTTCACGTGGTAGCGGTCGTCACCCACGGCGAGATAGCGCAGTTCTAGGCTTGCCCGCAGGCGCCGGGCGATTCGTTGATACGCTGCGGCCGACTCGCCTTTACCGAGGATCGCCATCAGCCGTAATGGACGCTGGTATCGCGCGACCGGCCACGTGGCCGGCTCCGGCGTATGTTCCAGATCGACTGCCGGGCCGGGCACTTCGTCCAGTTCCGGTCCGCGCGGCGCCGCGGCGGTTCCCGCCGAGGCCCAGACACAACAGGCCCACAGAGCGATCGCGATTCGCATTGGCATAATGTGATCCCCGTATCTTATTCCACTCTAGGTTTCATGCCTTCACTGTCGTGGCCGGCGAGGCCTGCCTGGGAACCGCGTAGCGGTTGTACAACGCCAGGGCGATTGCGGTCACGAAGGCCATGCCGCCGAAGACAAGCCACATGAGGTCGGGCCGGCCGAGATCGCGGGCCAGTTTCCCATATATGATGCCACCAAGCACGTTGCCGAAGAGGTTGCCCAGGGCGATGGCGATGAAGTAATAGCCCATGTACAGCGCCACTTTGTCCTTGGGTGCAATGCTGCCGATATACTCCTGGCTGGTGGGACTGGCCATCATCTCACCGATCGAGAAAACCAGCATTGCCAGCACCATAAGCCACCCCGAAGCGTGGAGCACCCCCACTGTCCCGCCGCCGCTGAGAGCCGGGAGCGCGATGCCGATGCCGGCCAAGACGATGCCCGTAATCATGCCGGGGAAGCGACCCATCTTCGCCACCGTCAGCGAGACCACGATCTGGAAAATGACAATGAACAGGGGGTCGAGGTTGGAAATCCACTCCGGGTTGAACTGGCCGCCGGCTGCCACATAGTCGGTGATACCTTGCGACCAGCCTGACAGCCCCAGTCCGCGCAGAACCATGGCCAGGAAGTCCAGCAGGGGCCTGGTCTGCGACAAAGTCTTCGACGTAGCTCACCAACGGCACGCCGCCGAGAATCTGGTTGAACGCCGTCCAAAACCCCGACAGGATCAGCAGGTAAACGGCGAATCGCCAGTTGCTGACCTGCATGGGCTTGATCAACCACGGGCGACTATCCACGCAGCCCGGCGGCGGATTGCTGCGGCGGAACACAACGTCGAGGATCAGGTTCAGAAACAACCAGCCTGCGGCCGACAGAGCCGCGCACTTCCACGTCATCCAGCCCTTGCCGGCAGCGAAGAACACGATCAGTATTCCGAAGACGCAGATGAAGAAACGGACATTGCCGAGCACTTCCATCGCGTCGCGCAGCACCTTGCCGACGGTTCGTTTCGTGGCGGAGGCGGATTCGGTCGTGGGCTCCTTGTAGAAGAGGATGACCCAGAGGAAGTTCACGGCAATGAAGATCGAGGAGCAGATAAAGAGCCTGTTCCAGTGGGAGACGCCGGTGACCGGATCGGGGCCGCGCAGATAACCCGAGATGGCCGGACCGAGGAACCCGCCCACGTTGACCATCATGTAGAAGATGCCGAAGCCGAGCTGCGAAGTCCGCTCGTTGGTGACGCGGGCGACGGTTCCTACCACCACCGGCTTGAAAATCGCTGCGCCGACGGCGATGAACATGAAGCCCAGCAGGAACCCGCTATAAGTGGTGAACGTACCGAGCAGGTAGTAGCAGGGCGTCAGTATTGCGTATGCGAGCAAAAACATCTTCTTGTAGCCGAAACGGTCGCCCAGCGCACCGGTGATCACTGGCATGAGATACAGGGCGAAGGTGACAATGCCGATAATCGTCCCGGCATCCTCCACAGTCAGTCCCAGCCCGCCTCGCGTCCGCTTATCCCTCAGGTACAGCGCCAACGGCGTGTACATGCCGTACCACGCCATGCGCTCGAAGATCTCCATCGTGTTGGCAACGTAAAACGTGCGCGGAAGAGATCGGACCTGTTCAGCGAAACCCAGCTTGGGGTGTTCCATCGCACAACTCCTTTTATTCCACTGCTTGCATCATTTGCGGCACGGGCAATAGCAGCACGCCTCCGCCCGCTGCGATTATCGGGGGTGACGTTTGGTTTGATGGTAAGCTATTGCCTCCTGAGTTGCAAGAAGGCAGAAGACCATGGCTCGATGGTTACTCTCCCATTTTGGGTGGCATGCCTTCACGCGGCCGTTAGAGACTCGGCGCATTCGGGAAAAGCCGACCGGCCGCGTGTAGGCATGTTGGCCCAGACGCGTGACGTTAGGTATGCTAGCCTCGCAACCGACATGCCTACCCGCGGCCGGTTGCGTTTTCTCTGCTGCCACGACTTTGTGACGGCCGCGTGAAGGCATGCCACCCTCGCGAAGGCACGGAAGTTATTCTTCGGTCGCGCCATAATAGCCGAAGACGCCTAGTTTTCTCCGCGGTCGGCATATCGTATGATCGTCGTTCGGGAGATGCACTATGGACCTGTTCGAAGCGATCGCCAAACGTTGTAGTTATGCGGTATTTCTGATGTTGAGCATGACAGCCTTGTCTGGCAACGCCCAGGACCGGGCTGATCCGTGCCTGGAAAAAGACCTTGGCAAAGTCTACGTGGCCAACGTCCGCATCCAGGGACGGTTGGGGAACGAGTGGCAGCGGAAAATCGAGATCGATCCCAATGACGTGTCCGGCCGATTGGCCGCCGCCGGGCTCGTTTCCAGGGAGCCCGTCAATTGGTTCACCGGCCGCTGGCCCTATATCAGTTTCCTGGGCGGCATGGTCATGGGCAACCGCTCCGAGGACCTGGAGTTCTTCTACAGCGAGCCGTTCCGATGGCACAGCACCGTGCTGGACTATGTGCTCACCGGCGGCGGTAAGGTGTACGGTCTGCGGGCCAGGTTCCATCGCTACAAGGAAGGCGACAACCCCAAGCGGCTGCGGAGTTTCCTGCTCAGCCTTCGCACCGACGTGCTGCTGGCCGAGTATCATCCCAGCTATATCCTCGCCAACGGCCGACGGGTGTGGGATTTCAACAAGCACAGGATGGGCGCAGGCTCGATCCAGGTCCCCTTCAGCGTGGAAGAGGCCGCCGACGTGACCGTTGACCTGGTCGTCGACCTTGACTACACACCCGATACCAAGGGATTGGCCTTCCGCATGGTCTTCCTCAATTATCTGGGCGATGCGGGAGTAAAGGTCGATTTGGCGGGCGCCGAGACGAAGGTATCCGGTTCGCCGGCCGATAAACTGCGGCGTTTTGTCTTTGGCCTTTATCCCAGCGGCTACGAGTTCTGGACGAAAAAAGGCGTGCCCGTGGCCAAGATCCGCAAAAACTGGAAGCCCAACTTCCGGCCCGACTACGCGACGGACGACGTAGGCCTCTGTCCGTTCTGCTTCGAAGGGGTCGCCAAGGGCAAGTACCACGAGTTCATGACCACCTACGGCGGCTGCAACGTGGCCGGCAACGGCGCTACCGCGGAAATGTTCCGCGGCAACCCCTATCTTCGTGGGGCGCTGTCGCAAATCAAGGATCCCGGCGACGCGCGGCGAATCCTGGCCCTTGACCCCAGGCTGCGGGCGTACTGGTTCCGCGGCGAAGGAGGCTCGGCGGTCAGCGAGCGAGAGGCGGTGCGGGCCGCCAAGCAGCAGGCCGGCGACGCGGAGCGGATCACGGCCATGTATGAGCCGTTCCCGCCTTCGCTCAACAATAGCTGCCGCGAATACGAGCGTGGCAGCGACCTGGTGATCTTCAAGAACGAAGAAGATCCGCAGGCCAATATCATGATGGCCATGGGCCGCGGCGCCGGGCGGACGTTCGGCAAGCCCTTCGGTTTCTACTGGGAGCAGACGCATTACCCGTTCCCTTCGCTGGATGAGAAACTGCACGTGTGCCTGCTTTACTACCTCAGTGGCGGGTCGTGGATCAGCGCTGAGCTGGACGAGGCGCCGTCGTTCGCCGGCGACGTGGTTGCCGACTGGGTCTATCCGTTGGTACAGGCGATGCGGTTCGCCATGCTGCATCCGGCACGTGGCCGACCGATCGTGCCGGTGGGCATCGTCTACGGCGGTGAGGACGCCTGGTGGGTCCCTTACAATCCGTTCGGCCAAATGGATACGTTCCAGCGCTACATCGGCTACGACCACGCTACGGGCAAGCTGACCTGTGAGCCGGCATTCACCCAGGTTTTCCCCTGGATGCCGCCGGAAGGCCCGCGCTGGGATTGGCGGCGGTTCGGCCATCTATCGATGTTCATCGACAAGCTCGACGAGTTGCAGGGATACAACCTGCTGGACGTTCTTCTTCCCGAAGTACGGCGATGCCTACACAGCCCACATCACGCGCCTGCTGACGGGCACGCCCTACGGCCCGGTGGACTTCGTGCCACTGGACCACGCCACGGCGGAACACCTCAGCACATTCGGCGTATTGGCCGTCTTGGGAAGGGCCGCCGTGCGTTTGGAGAGCGAGGCTAAGCTCAGCGAAGCCGCCCGCAACGGGGCCCGCGTGATCGTCGCCGCGCAAGACTTTCCCAACTTTCAAGGGAGCATGACCGGCAAGCCGTTCGGGCTGACCTTCCTCAAGGGCAGCACGGAGGTCCAAGGCCAGGTCACGGGGTTGGCGGAGGTTTTCGCCGGCAAGACGCGGAGCTTTGTGGGGGCCGTATACACGCCCGGGGCAACGGCTGGGAGACCGTCGCTTCCGTCGGCGATCGACCGCTCGTGCTGCGCAAGCCGCTGGGCAAGGGAATGGTCATGTATACCTGGGCCGATGGGTCTGGCAGGGGGCCGACGTCCTGCGCGGCGTGCTGGCCTACACCGGCAGGCAGGCGGCTCCACTGGCCTTCGATAAGCCCGACGATCAATTGGAGTATGTCGCCTATCGCAAGGGCCGCAGCGCCTGGATCGCCTTGTTCAATCACGGGAACATCGTAATCGGCTGCGATCGTCTGAATCCAGCCAAGTGGCGGGTCACACCTCCGGAACCGCTGTTCACAACGCCTCGCGGTCCTTACCGTGGCACGATCGAGTTTCGCCTGGACCGTCTTGGACTCGACTCTTCCGTGGATTACACTCTTTACCAGGTGCTCGGGATCGACGGTCAGGCCTTGGACGGCGTGGTCTCCGGCCGCAAGACATTCGAAGTAAAGGACATTCCTTGTCAATCGCACGACGGCGTGATCTCTGCCAGAGTCGAAATCGACAAGCGTGCCCAGTTCGTGATTGCCAGCCGCGGTGAAAGCAGGGACGTGTTCTTTGGCAAGCCGTAAGAGGCTCCACAGGTAGCCCGCCACGTCGCCGGTCTCGGTTCCCCGGAACGCGCTGGTCGGCCCATGGTATTCATCGGCCACCGGTACGCCGGAGGGTTGCATGGCGACACGTTCGAGCAGGTCGTGCCATGCCATGGTCGCATCGAGGAACTCCCGGTTACCGGTCCATAAGCTTGTTGAGCCACCACAGGAACAGGATGCTGTTGGGGTTCGTATGGTTGACGACCACGTCGAAACGCCTTTTCGCCTGCTGGATGAGCGCGTCATCGTGCAGAACGTAGCCCAGTCGGATCATGCCATCGAACCAGTATCCGCCGCCTTCATAGGGCCACGCTCCCTTGGGCCAAGTGAGGCGGTCGCCGGTCATCGTATGATCGACGGCCCAAATGGCATTGCCCTGATTCTGAATCGGCGGCGCAGGGAAGTCAAATCTGGGAACACGGACAATGCGACTCCTTGACAATGCGAAGACCCGCAACGAAACTCATGTTTGTCAGGCTGCTGCTGCGGGGTCCCGGTGGTTACGACAAAGGTAAGGACCCCGTAAACAGTCTTCAATGTTTCTATCGTCGAGAAAAGGAGAGAACCGTGCCTGCGGATCCGAATACCGTAACGCTGCGGGTATTGTGCGGTTGGCTGGTGGCCTCCCTGTTTTCGCTGATTCTGCCCGAGCAGACACTACGGGCAAATCAAGCGGGAAACCAGCCATTGCCCGTCTTGGAGAGGACATCAGGCGGCATGGTTTTCCGCTGGGACCTGGAGAAGGACCGCGCAGAACTCCGCGTGCGGCAGGCCGCGAATCCTTTCTGGCAGGGTCCCTTGCTGCCTTCTTTCTGGTTGAAGGGAGCCACGGGGGAACGCCAGTTCATCAAGGCCAAAGCTGTCGCTATTGCCGTGGGGGACCGCTCCATTGCCGGGGAACGTAACCTAGGACAGTCCAAGGACGATAAGCATGGCGAGGTGGCCCTGGTGCTGGAGGGCAAGGGACGCGGACTGATCCGATGGGAGGCGGCTGAGGCCGGAATCATCTTCAAACGTCTGGAGGTCCAGTGGGCTGCCAAGCCGCCGGATTTGGTGGCGATTTACTTTGGCATGGCGCCCTTGAGCACGGAGGAGCAAGTCATGGTTCCCGCGTTGGAGCGCCTTTCTGGCCGCGATGGCAGGCCGACGGTTTCTGTATCCCGAGCGCCAAGGGCTCTCCGATCCAGAGTTTTTTCCGCCGTTGGGATTTTGGCCATGCGAACATTCCCCTGGGGAGTTTTGGCCCCGCCATGGGAACGCCTTACGCGGCCGCTTATCCAAGGCCGCTGTTCAGGCGCTGCGATGGGCAGCAATGAGGGTTGGGTGGCGATGGGACCGGGCACCCTTCCCGATGCCGCCCTGACGCTGCAGATTCGCTCCGGCACGGCCGCCCTGGAATGGCTCTACCGTGAGGATCTTTGGCCGGGCTCGGCCCAGTGCCGCCGGGTGTGGGTTGAACCTCTACGGCTTTTCTGGGCCCCGCGGGCCTGGGACGCCTATGCCAGGCTGTTTGACTCCTTTGGCCCTTTTTCCTCCGTTCCTGCCATCCACCAGCAGGGACATTGGAACAGTTGGGGAAACTTCAAGCGTGGACAGACGGACCTCCGCGATCTGGCGGACCGGGTGGCGAGCGATTTTCGCTTGCCCATCCTCGTCCTCGACGACGGCTGGGAGACGTCTCCGCAGCAGCGGGATTCCCAATCGAAAGACTTTCCCGCGTTTCGAGGAAGACCTGCAATACATCAAGTCCAAGGGCTTGGGAGTTGGCTTCTGGCAGGCAATAGGTTGGGTACGCGAGCCGGAGAAGCTCGGGCTGGGGCCCGCCGACCTGCTTTGCGGGGCCGACGGGCGTCCGCGCCGCGTCACCTGGTGCATGAGTTTGGACGGCGCCGATGCAAGCTATTGTTTGGACCCCGCTTCGCCGCCGGCCCGCGCGTTTCTGCGGGAGCGGACGCAGCGGATCGTGAAACAATATGACCCGCGACTGCTCAAATTGGACTTCGGCTACGGGTTGCCGGGCCCTGACGTGGCCGCCTCGCGCGACCCCGCCTTGCGCGGTGAAAGAATGGCCTACGCCCTGATGCAGACCATCGTGCAATCCGCGCGCGAAATCAACCCGGACGTGACCGTCCAATATTACGGCCTTCACCCCTTGATGCGGCCGGTAACCGACATGGTGGCCTTGGACGACCTGGGCGATGCCGGGGGAAAGGAGGCCGCCGGCCATGCCCAATGGAGCGTCTGGTCCGCGTTGGCGGGATTGCAGGGAACGGCCATCAATGCCTCGAGTGGTTACGATTGGCAACACGACGTTGAGATCTTGTTGAATACGGCCGTCATCGGGGCGCCCGGTGCGGTCTTGCCGCTGCCGGTGGTCAAAGAGCCGGCGCTGCCGCTGGGGGCCATTGCGCACCGGCAAGCCCTAGCCCGTTGGCACCGCCGCCGGGTTGGCTGGCGCCCCCTTTGGCTGAACAGCGAAGCGGGCAGCCTGACGTCAGACCCACAACTCCGCTGCTTTGGACGGCTGGAGACCGCCGGCGGCAAAGAGATCCTCACCGCCCTGGCCTTGCGCGACGAGGCCAAAGAAAGCCTATCCGCAAAGGATCTGCCCGGTGTTCACTGGGAAGGCCGCTGGGCGATCATCTCGCAGGACCGGCGCGACATCTCTGCCGCTTCCACGCTGGCTTGCATACCGTTTGACCGTGGTTGGCTGAAACTGCCGCGCACGGAGAAGCCCTCGCGTGTGACGGCGGTTTTCCTCGATCGTGAGGAGCCAGCCGCGGGTTGGCAGTGGAAACAAGGAACTTTGCGGCTGGATGCCCGTCTGCTGGCTAACGACCATCCGCTGTTGGGCTTCCTAATCGGCAATTAGCGTACAGGCTCCACATGACACCACGCGAACGATTTCTGAAGGTTCTAGCGGGCGAGATGCCCGACCGCGTACCGGTCACCCTATTTCAGGTTGCGATTTTCATCAACGGCCGCCGACTTCAAAGGGAGCCGTTTCAAGCACAGGACGTGTGGTTGCTTGTTCACGGCAGCAACTGGTGAGGTGGACCCCGTAAACAGAAGGCAGGAATAGAGCGAAATCATGCGACTTTCGATGGTAGCTTATCTCTTTGCGTGCCTTTCGGTGGCGCAGCTTGGAGCCGTGGAAGGACTGGCGCCCGTGGAGAAGGCGCAGGTCTGGCCGTTGCCGGTGCTCGACCTGGCCGACAAGTGGGTCGCACAACCGAATGGGGAGAAACCTTTCAGCTTCTTCTCCAGGGCGGACAGTCTCTTTGTCCGGTTTGTCTGCGACAAGAATAACGTGGCCGACCTTCGGCTGAAGGAACCGATAGCGATGCCGCGTGATGCCACGGGTTTCACGTTTCGCTGCGGGAACAACGGCGCATGCTCCAGCTTGTGGATCAACGTCATCTTCAAGGATGCCAGCAACAAGGAGTTCGTCTTCTACACTTCGTCCTGGTCCTCCTTCGAAAAGGGGCTCTTTTACCCGGAGCAGTGGCAGCGACGGATCTGCGAAGAACGCTTTGTCGTGCCGGGGCTCGGAAGGATCGAGCTTGAACCTAGCACGAATGCGACCGTAGAAGGGCCCGGGCCGGGCGTTATGCCCAAGCGGCCTTACACACTGCTGGGGCTGCGTTTTGTGGGCCAGCACCAACGCCGGGGCGACGCCTTTACAGAGTTCTTCTTCCGAGATTTCAGCTTTACGCGATTGACTCCGCGAACATCGTCGCTCTACTACCAGTTCCGGGACCAGGAGTGTTATGGCGAACTGGATCCTGCGCCGTCCCTGACCCCCGCCCACATGGGCAAATGGTATGGCAAACGGTTCGAGATGTGCTGGGAGGTCCGAAACAGCTACGAAGGCAACCCCTTCTTCGCCGATGGAAAGACGTTTCGTTTCGATTCGACGGGCTGGGAATTGAAGAGCGACAAGATCCCCTATCCGCTAGAAGCAGCCCAGCGGATCCAGTTTCCGGTCAAGGAGAAAGGGACCTACTGGGTACGGGTTCGGCTACGACATTCGCTGGACGACAAGGAGCCGCTTCCGCAAGAGGTCATGGAGCGGGAATTCCGGTTGGATGTGATTCGCGGCGCGGCGAGCATCATGCGCCCGCCCATACCGCGGGAAGCGACGATCGCAAATTGCTTCGTCCGGATCGCCCCCGAACGGAAGTCGTTGATCTACGGTGCCGACGAGAGATTCATCGTCCGGGTGTTGTTCCGCAACCCGGGCAAAGACGTTAAAGACACCGCGTGTCGCATGGTCGTTCGCGCCGCCTGTGGCGGCGAGGAGGTGAAGTCTCTGGACCTGCGTCCCAGATGGGAAGAAAACACGCCGTATGAGGCAGAAGTCGATTTGAGCGGCGCGCCTCCCGGCGCCTATCGGGTACAGGCCATCCTTCGGTCCGGAGAGCGCGTGTTCGATGAGGTCGAGCGTCTCGTCGGCCGGCGGGCCTCGGTTGCAGCCCTTTCAGACACCTCGATTCCACCGTCGGTGCCCTCGTGGAAGGAGTTGTTGGCCCGTCCGCGACCGATGTTTCACCTCACGCCCATACTTCCGGATGGCGTGCATCAAGAGAGTAAACAGGCGTGGGAGGAATGCTATCGTCCTTTCCTCGACCGTGCGCACGAGTTCTCTCCGGAAATTGAGTTTTGTTTTGACTGGCAGAGCGTGGAGCCGTTGCCCGGCGTCTTCGACTGGCGGTTCGTGGATCGTTTTGTCGACTATGCCCAGTCCAAGGGGCTCACAGTCCAGTTGTGGCCGTCGTTTCGTGATCTGCCCGAATGGATCCCGGCACTTTACGAGCAGAACGCCGAAGGACGGGTGTTTGGAAGCCGCCAACCGTATCTGTTCCATAACGGCCGTCCTAACTACGTGCATGCGGCAGCGATCCACGAGCGGGTCGTTGATTTCATACGCAGTGTTGGGCTACGATACCGTGCCCATCCGGCGGTTGTGAGCTATTTTTTCTGCTTCGAACACCCTGGCGACGCCCCCTACATCGATTGGTACGAAGGTTATGCCGCGGAAAGCATGCAAGCGTTTCGCCGCTACGGGCGGGAACACTGGGCCGACGTCCATGAGTTGAACGAGCGATGGGGAACCGGGCTCGCCTCCTGGGACGAGGTGATTCCGCCCGGGAAAGACGCTTCATCGCAATACTGGCTGGACTGGCTGCGATTCAAGACCGACGGCATCGAGGGCCTGATGAAGGACTGCGTCCGCGCACTCCGGCAAAGTGATTCGCGGCGCCTGATCATGATGTACGCGGATGGAATCAGGGATTTCCGCTGGTTCTGCGAGCAGGGGTGCATGTCGGCCAACGGCGGAAGTCACGACGCCATGGCCATGCCGGACTACGCGGCTTACCCGATGGCTGGCCTCCCCCAGCGCACGGAGGACCACTCGCCCGGCAACTGGACGGCGTATTTCCCCACACAGATCGACGCCAGCGTTTTCGCGATGATGGCGGGCGGCGGCGTCAACGCCCACTGTAAGGCCTACGTATTCACGAAGAACCAATTCTCGGATGCCGCCGACGCAAATGTTTCGCTGGGACGATTCAAGCGATTCATACCCATCTGGACCGAGTTGCACGCGGCCGAGACGGCGGAACCGACGCGAGTCTTTCTCCTCAAGGACCTGGCTTCGTACTTGGTTCGTACGAAGACCACATACACGGGCTGGTGGAATGACCCGTGGCTGCTGATCAACATGGCCCAGGCCCAGGTTCCTTGTGCCGCAGGATATGGGGACCTTTGGGAAAAGGGCAAGTTGTTGGTGGTGACGGCAACCGACGGACAGATGGAAAAGGGCCTGATGGATCGGATCGTTCGTTACGTCGAGAACGGCAGTGCGCTTGTGATGACGGCTGACGCAGGAAGGAAGTGTATCAAGCCGTCCAAAGCCGACTGGGTCCTCCTGACCCGATTTGGTTTCACTGCGCCCGGCAGCGAAATGGTTCCCGACCGCTACACCCTTGCGGTTCCCGCCGAGAACTCGATCTTCGCGGCGGACGCCCAGCCGTTCACCTTGCGCGAGATCTGGAACGTCAAGCCGCTGGAAGGGGCGAACACGGTGGCATACTTCGAGGGCGATCGCCAGCGCACTGCGCTGACCTGGAAGCCGTTCGGCCGAGGGAAGGTTGCGGTTATCTGGGCCCAGACCATTGTGCCGCCCATGTTCTCATCCCGTGTCGGTAGTTACGCATTTCTCCGTGACCTCGCACGGTGGGCTGGAGTTCCCCGCTCGGTGAAAGTCACGGACGATCGCCTCTGGACGCAACTGCTCAAGACGAAAGACGGGGCCAGCTATTACGGTCTGGTCCACGTGGGCTGGTGGCAAAACAGCCCCTCGACGCCGGTGGACGGCGCCGTTCGCTGGCTGGCTGTTCCCGACGGGACCTATCGGGTGACGGAACTCATTGCCGCGAAGGAAATAGGTCAGTTCAGCGCCCGGACATTGCGGCAAGATGGGCTGCCGGTGCGATTGGGACCGCGGGAAGTGGCCATTTTTCGCCTCCAGATCCAGCATCCCTCGGCCGCTGCGCGGCCTGATCGAGAAAGATGACACTAGCAGTACACCGAACCGGAGAAAGAGCGTCATGTCGATATTGCAACAAGTAGGGTCATCGAAAACAGCCTTAGCATGTCTACTCGCTTGGACCGCGTTTAGTTCGGTCGGGCGCAAGAGTGGACCCGCTTTCGTGGCCCGAACGGCTCCGGGGAGTGTGAGGCCGATGGTATTCCCGTAACTTGGGCCGAGAAGGATCTTCTCTGGAAAGTGAAGTTGCCCGGCGCTGGCCATTCGTCGCCCGTCGTTTGGGACAATCGCGTCTTCATCACCTCGCCCGACGATGATGCCAGCAAGTTTGTTTCCTGTTTCAACATTGCCGACGGAAGCGATGTGTGGAAGCGGAGTTTTCCGGGAAAGGTCTATCCGAAGAACACCTTGAACAGCTTTGCCGACGCCACGCCTGCCCTCGACAAAAAGCATATTTATCTCGCCTGGACCACTCCCGAGGAATACACGATCGTTGCTCTCGACCAACAGACCGGCAAAGACGCCTGGCGACGCAACCTTGGGCCGTTTACCGCACAACACGGTTCCGGGGCGTCGCCCATCGTCTTCGAAGACATGCTCATTGTGCCCAACGACCAGGATGGCGCAAGCTCGGTGATCGCGCTGGACTGTACGACGGGCAAGACGCGCTGGACAACTCCCCGCCGCAGCACGAAGGCTTCCTATTCGACGCCGATCATCTATTCAAGACAGAATGAGGCGGCGGAGCTGATACTTACCAGCCACGCCCATGGCATATCGAGCTTCGATCCGCACACCGGGAAGCTGAAGTGGGAGTTGCCGGTGATGGAGTACCGGACGGTCGGTTCGCCAATCGTGGCCTGCGGGCTGATCTTCGCCGCCTGTGGCGAAGGGGGTGGCGGAAAGCAGATGTTCGCTGTTCAGCCGCCGGATGCCGCCAAACAACAGCCCGCCAAGGTGGCCTACAACGTCGAGGCCAAGCTGCCCTATGTGGTCACACCGGTGGCCTATGGGACGCTGATTTTCCTCTGGAACGATCAGGGCATAGTCTCCTGCCTGGATGCCGCGACGGGCAAGAAGCTTTGGCAGCAGCGGGTGGCGGGCAAATACTACGGATCGCCCGTTCGCATCCAAGACCGGTTGTACGGCATTTCTCGCGAAGGGCAAGTCGTGGTAATCGCCGCCGTGGATAAGTTCAAGTTGCTCGGGGAGACCAAGCTCGGTGAAGGCAGCCAGAGTGCGCCCGCGGTATCCGGTGGGGTCTTGTTTCTGCGAACGGAGTCGCACTTGCTGGCGGTTGGAAGGAAACATGTTCCGTAAGGAAACGAAGGTCCCGGAGGAAAGTTTGCGAGAGCATCACGCTGCTAAGGCTTACATTCTTCGGGTTGCCTGGTTGCGGTGAGGCTTGAAATCTGCCGTTGCCTGGATGACAATAACACTCGACTGGCCGAATTTGTTGCTCTCGGAAAAGCCGTAATCCCCTCCTTTGCATCGCCCAACAATCCCACCTGGTTGGAGTTAGCCATGACGTATTCATCTCGATTCCCCTTGTTCGTTGGCGTTCTTAGTGTTGCCGTGCTGGCCCCGGGCACCATGTACTCATGGTCGGCGGCCGCCGGCGAGCCGACCCCTTGGCTGTGGCAGGATCCGAAGGTTCGGGTGCTGCCGACCGGCGACCTGGAATGGAAACCGCAGCCGTTTGCCTATGTGGAAGGGAATTCGGTTCGTTACATCGACTACGAGGGAGGCAACGATGCCAACCCGGGCACCCGCGAACAGCCTTGGCAGCACCATCCGTGGGACCCGTCCGCAACCGACAAGGCCGCAGCGGCCGGGGGCATCGACACATACATCTTCAAACGCGGCGTGATGTATCGCGGCGCGCTGCTGGTCCGCGAGTCCGGCAAGCCCGGCCATCCCATTCGCCTGACCAGCGATCCCACCTGGGGCCAGGGCGAGGCCGCGTTCGTCGGTTCGGAGCACGTCACCGGCTGGCGCCGCGGGGCACACCCGAAGATGCCTGAGCCCGAGAAGGTTTGGAATGTCAACCTCGACTTCGCTCCTCGCAATGTGTGGATGGTTCAGGCCGACGGCGCCGTCGTTCGCATTCCGCTGGCCCGCACGCCCAACTGGCAGCCGTCCGATCCCGACGACATCAAGAGCGAGTGGTTCCAGTTCAACAATCCCGACAATCGCGACGTGTGGGGGGCGAAGGAGAAACTGGGCGACGTTGAGTACCCCATGGGCTATGATACGGTCAACCTGACGCGCGACGCCGATTACTATAAGGACGCGGTGATCCGCTGCGAGTACGGCTGGGTGATGGGAACCCCCTATCCGTCGCACGTGCTGAAGTTCGATCGCGGCAAGCATAGCCTCACCTTCGGCGGGCAATGGGGCGGCGGAATCGGCGATTACCATTATCCCCGGCACGTGCGCTACTACCTGGAAGACAAGCCGCAGTACCTCGACGACGGCAAGTCCGGCGAGTTCTGGTTCGACAAACGGGGCAATGGCGGCCGCCTCTACCTCCGCCTTCCTGGCGACGTTGACCCCAACGGCGCCCACGTCGAGGTCGCCAAACGCTGCAATCTCGTCGACAGTGCGGGCATGAGCCATGTCCATATCTCAGGTCTTGCCATGCGATTCACCAACGTCTGGTTCGACCTGACCGCGCTGCCGAGCAAGAACGTCGATGTGGCGTGCATCCGCATGCTGGGGCCGGGACACGACTTGGTAGTGGCCAACTGCACGTTCGAGCACGTCCACCTGCCGATCCGCTTCAAGACCGTGGGCAAGGACGACGTCATCGACGGCGTGGTCATCCGCGACAACCTGATCCAGGACACCGACCACGGCGCAATCACCCTGGCCGAAGGCGGCGCGTGGGGCGACGAGCATACGCCCGGTCGCCTGCTCAACGTCAAGGTGCTCCGCAATCGCCTGCACGAGATCGGTCACCGCACCACGCGCTACGGCCAGGGTCATGCCATCGAGATCGAGCCGGCCGAAAGCGTGGAAGTGGCCGGAAACATCCTCGATCGGCTGTATGGCGCGGGCATTTTCGTCTTTGGCGGCAAGCAGTCGTATTCCCGCAACGATCGCCCCCTGACCCGCATCCTCATCCATCACAACAAGGTGGTCGACTCGCTCTTGAACAACAACGATTGGGGCGGCATCGAGACCTGGCAAGGCGGGCCGGCCTATGTGTTCGACAACATTTCGGGCAATCCCGGCGGATACAAGCTGTGGGGACATAGGATCGGTGCGAAAAGCCCGGACAACGCCCGTTTCGGCCACGCCTACTACATGGACGGCGGATTCAAGCAGTACTACTTCAACAACATTGCCTGGGGCAAATCGAAAGACCCCTTCGACCGCCTGGGCAACACGGCGGCATTCCAGGAAATCATCGGCTACTCCGCCTCGATCTTCAACAACACCGTCTACAACTTCGTAAACGGCTCGCGACGGCAAGTGCCCGTCGCGGGACGCAACAAGTACATGGGCAACATCTGGCAGGGGATTGGCCATATCGTCTTCCGCCATGCCGATCCCAAGGACCTGCCCGCCGATCCCAACGCCGCCAACGCCAAGAGCGAGGCATCCGACTACCGCCATGCCTCCAACGTCTACGCCTCCAACGTGTTCTACGACGTACCCAAGATGCTGGCCGTCTTCGAGCCCTCCGGCGCTGGTACGGAACGCTGGACAGCTTCCGCCGTGCCCTGGCGATGCGCGGCACGATCGGCGATCTTGGTGAAGTGGCCGCGCAGCCGCCGCTGCGCGACGCGGCACACCACGACTTCCGGCCCACGGTGGCAGCCCGCGGCAAGGGCGTCCGCGTCTTCGTGCCCTGGGGCCTCTACGCCACCGTCGCCGAGTGGGACTTCTATCACGCCGGCAACGACCCGAAGTTGATCCTCGATGATCATTTCCATCTCGCCCCGTACTTTGTGGGTCGGGACACCTATTATAAGAATCCGACGTATCCGCTGCGGACCGTGAACATGGGAGAAGAGAGCTTCGTCCAGGGCCCGCTGGAGGACTGGGTCCGGGGAGCGCTGAAGTTCAACGGCGTGAATCAGTATGCCGTGCTCACCCAGGTGTCGCTCGCCGGAACGCCGCCGCAAGGCAAGGCCCCCAAGATCGAGAACAAGCCTCACGCGAAGATCACCTTCGAGACTCCGGTCAGCTTCGCCCCCGATCGCCCCGCCGAGGTTAAGCTCCGGCTACATGGCGTCAAGTCCGGCATGAAGATCAAGGCCGACCTGCACTGGCAGCGCGAGAACGGGCAGTTCGGCGGCATGAACATCTGGGGTGGCCCGGGACACACCGTCGCCGGCGACGGCCCCTATCTCTTTAAGTTCACGCCGCAGCCGAAGCCCGGCCTGGCCTACTACATCGTCACGGCCTACACCACGCCGACCGGCGAGTGGAACGACCGCGTGGACGTCGCCTTTTGGGGCGTTCCGGCCGCAGCCGTCGCGCCCGCCGAAGGCTATCGTAGCCCCTCGGTCGACAAAACGAACTTCCTCGTCGAGACTTATTTCCGCACCGAGCCGGGGCACACCGGCGGCGTCTTGCTTCAGAAGAAGGACCGTGCGGGATATGCCCTGGCGATGGATGCCCGCGGTAGCGTCACCTTCCAGGTTGCCGGCGGGGCACCCGCGGAGCGGGTCGACGAGTCGGCCGAGGTTCAAAGCAAGGCGAAGCTGAACGACGGCCGGTGGCACCACGTCATCGCGGAGGCTGACCGCAAGGCCAAGAAGCTGAGGCTGTATGTCGATGGGCGCCGCGATGCGGAGGCCGCGGGCGTCGGCGCCGTTTCGATCGCCAATCGGGCGGACCTGTACGTCGGCGGCCGACCCGGCGGCGGATGCCTGGCCGGAACGATCGAGTTCATGCGCGTGGCCCTGGGGACCTTGGACGACGCCAAAACGACGATCGAGGAGTTGCACGGTTGGCAATTTTCCGGTCCGTTCCTGGAAGACTTCCTTGGCCACCAGCCTGGCGGTCAACGTGACGCCGGCGCCATCGAACATGTCGATTGAGGGCTGTTTCCCGGGGGGACGAGCGGGACAGGTCCGGTATTGGATATTTGACCTGAACAATGCAAACGAACAATGCAAACGGGACAGGTCTAATTATCTTCTGGTTATGTTGCGGTTTTGTCGCGTTTAGGGCGGCCGCGAGGACGAAAGGTCGACTCCAGGCCCAGTTCTGCGGCCGTTTGCACCAAGCCCGCCCGCAGGGCGTTCCGCTCGACGTAACGTACTACCTGGTAAAAATACTCGTCGGTTTCTACGGGGAATGACTTGTAGCGGCCTTGATAAACGTGCCCATAGCCTACGCGATGGCGATGCTCCTGCCAATTACGAACGTGGGTCACCGTCAGTTTCTGCATAAACGCGCCCAACTCGCCGTCCCGCTCGGGCCAGAGGACGAAGTGCCATGATTCGGAAGCAGACAAGAGGCGGAGATCCGCATGGGGCAGCTCTACACCGTCTTTTCGATACATCGTTCGAAGGCCTCGAAATCACCCTCCTTCTTGAACAAATTCACCCTCCCCACGCCGCGATTAAGCACGTGGCACACCATCCCACCAGGAGCAATTCGAGCAGTTCTTGGCATCCCTGGCAATTTAGCAAGGTTGCCGTGAGGCGTCAATATTCAGACCTGTCCTGAATGGCATCAAAACAGCCGTAAAATGTTACGCGACCAGTCTTTCCGCTAATTCTCCGCGCGGCGTGTTCATGACAGGATAGTCGCACCCCCTTAGTATTTAGACCTGTCCCGTTTGCATTTCCTGCCGTGCGTGAATTTTTCCGGCACGACGTAGCCTTGGGCCTGTTTCTGCGTCTCATTACGCGCTGCCGATCAGGATGCCGGCGAGAAAGACCAAAATCCCGCCGCCCAAGACTTGGATGATTGTAGGCAAGAAGGGACTGTCCATGTAGTGGTTGCGGATCCATGCGATCAGGATCAACTCCACTCCCACCACGGCCGTGGCCACCGAAGTGGCGAGCCAGAAATAGGGAATCAAGAAGGGCAGGGCATGCCCGATCGCGCCGGCAAAGGTCATCAGGGCACAAACCAGACCGCGGAGATAGGGTCGTCCGCGACCGGTGAGGCTACCGTCATCGCCGAGGGCCTCGGCAAATCCCATGCTAATGGCCGCGCCCACGGCAGCCGCCAGTCCGACGAGAAACGTCGACCAGGTTGCCTGACGTTCGGTCAAACCGTTCACTGCGATCGCGGCACGCGTGGCAAAAGCTGCCGCAAACAGCGGAGCCAGCGTCGAAACGGAGCCGTCCATCAGGCCCACCAGGCCCGGCTGGATGACTTGCATCACGAAGAGTTGCCGGGCCACGCGGGCCTCGGCTGCGTTTTCGTCCTGCGGCTGACCTTCCGGGGCGAGGGTCGCCGATCGGGCCTCGTGGTGCCGCTCTTCTTCGGCCAGGTCGCCAAGCAGTTGGCGCATCTCGGCATCGGTCGTTGTCGCGGCGGCAATGCTATAAAAGCGGCCCGTTTCCAGTTCCATGAGGGCCACGTAGCGGCGGATGCGAGCGATGTCCCAGGGCTGAATCGAGGAGATCGGATCGCGGCGGACAAAGCCTTTGATGTCCTCGCGTTTGAGCAACGGAATCTCTTCCCCGTGCCTGCGGCGAAACAAGTCGACCAGGCGGTGCCGATGGCCGTCTTCCTCGCTGCGCATGGCATCCAACTCGGCCGCCGCCTTGGGGTAGTTGGGACGCAACAAGCGGGCGAATTCCTGCAAAATTCGCGAGTCTTCTTCTTCCAGAGAAATGGCTAAGGCGAGAACCTCGGCCGGTGACAAATCTTTGAACGATCGCTTCATGGTCATATTAGCCTACCCCAACTCCGGTTCGGAACCAAGGTTCCCCTGCCCAAAATAAGCATGACTTTGTTTATCATCAATTGGTGGCGACGATCTAGGTCTTGCGGTGGAGAGTAACCGGGTGGATGTCGATCTGCCTCTTGTGGAGCATATTGTGCCATTTTTGTTAGATTCAGCGGAAAACACGCCGCTAGAAGTTGGTTCGGCCGCTTTGCCCACTTGATAGTGGTAAGTTCGCGAGGTAAACTTTCTGTCTTTCAATCGGTTTTCCACGAGAGGAGTTTGGTATGAGGAGTCTGTCGGGATCGAACAATCGCGGATACCGGCCAACATGGAGACGTTTTGGCCGTGTCCCCACCGTCGGGTTGGTTCTGCTCTGTTTGAGTTTCTTGGGGGGCGGCGTTTGGTTGACGATCAACGACCGGGCTGTGGCCGCCGCGGCGGATAATTCGTCGAAGTCCGAGGTTGCCAAGTCCAACGAAGGCGGCGAGGAAGTTGCCAAGTTCGTCTGGTGCGAGCCGTTGACGAACGTCGCGAAGTATAACGACATGGAACGGTATTCGTTGTTTGCCGTGCTCGGCGTGGCCGTCGCCGGCCTGCTCTATGCCGGCATGCTCGTCGGTCAGGTCATTAAGGCCGATAAGGGAACGCCGCAGATGCAGGAGATTGCCGGCGCGGTGCGCGAAGGGGCCAATGCCTACCTTGCCGCACAGTTCCGCAAGATCGGGCCACTGATCCTGATCATCACGATTCTGCTGTTCTTTACGAAATGCAACCCGTTCTCGGGCGATTATACGCACTTGCCGTTTGCCTACGGCCGCGCCGGCGCCTTCCTCGTGGGCTCGATCTTTAGCGCGATGGTCGGTTTGTGCGGCATGAAGTTGGCGACCACGGGGAACCTCCGCGTGGCGGCCGCGGCACGCCACAGCTACGGCGAGGCCATGCAGCTTGGCTACCGTACCGGCACCGTGACCGGCATGTTGACCGACGGCCTGGGGCTGTTGGGCGGCACCTGCATCTTCTTGATCTACGGCGAACAGGCATACGAGGCCCTGCTGGGTTTCGGCTTCGGCGGAACGCTGCTGGCGTTGTTCATGCGCGTCGGCGGCGGCATTTATACCAAGGCGGCCGACGTCGGCGCCGACCTCGTCGGCAAGGTGGAAGCCGGGATTCCGGAAGACGATCCCCGCAACGCGGCGACGATCGCCGACAACGTGGGCGACAACGTCGGCGACTGCGCGGGCATGGCGGCCGACATTTTCGAGAGCTACGAAGTGACCATCGTCGCGGCGATGATCCTGGGCATGGCCAGCTTTGGCCACAAGGGCGTGATTTTCCCGCTCCTCGTCCGCGGCATCGGCGTGCTGGGCTCGATCATCAGCACCTATACCGTGAAGGCCGGTCCCAACGACACGTCGGACACCGCCCTGAAGAGCGTACACCGCGGGTTCTGGATCGGTTCGGCGATCTCCGTGATCGGGTTCGTGGTGCTGGGAATGTTTTACTTGAGGTTTACCCCCGAGTACTTCCAGCAGTATCCGCAAGCGGCTGCCGGTTTCTTGCTGGACGGCAAGTTCAATCTGGAACAGTGGTTCATGGTCGCCGGCGCCGACATCCGCCCGATTCTCACTTGCTTCATCGGCATAGTGCTGGCGATCGTGTTGAACAAGCTCACCAGCTACTACACGCACACGACTCACGAACCGGTGAAGACCTTGGCGCGGGCCTGCCAGACGGGCCATGCCACGAACATCATCCAGGGCTTCGCCGTGGGATACGAATCGGCCGTAATGGCCACGCTCGTGTTGGCGACGGCCATCGCCTTGTCGGTTTTCTGTTATCACGGCAGTTCCCCGGTCTTCATTGCATACGGAGTGGCCATGGCGGGCATCGGCATGTTGACCCTCACGGGCAACACCATCTCCATGGACGTCTTCGGCCCCGTGGCCGACAACGCCAACGGCATCGGCGAGATGGGCTATAACAAGGACACCAACGGCCAGGACCTCAAACCCGGCCAGCCCGGCTACATGCAGCCCGAGGACTACAAGCGGGCCCGGCAGATCCTGGCCGACCTCGACGCCGTGGGCAATACCACCAAGGCCGAGACCAAGGGCATCGCCATCGGTTCGGCCGTGATCGCGGCCGTGTCGATGTTCGCCAGCTTTATCGCCACGCTGGCGATGGGATCGGAAGACCAGATCGTCCACATGAAGACGGAGCAGTATCATCAGTACGCTGCGCTCCTCACGGTTGCCGACCCGATGGTGCTGATCGGCCTGTTGATCGGCGGCGTCGTGCCCTGGTTGTTCAGCTCGATGCTCATCCGCGCGGTGGGCCGCGCGGCTTTCTACATCATCAAGGAGTGCCGCATCCAGTTCCGCGACAAGGAAATCTGGGCCGGCACGAAGAAGCCCAACTACGCCCGCGTGGTCGATATCTGCACCAACGCCGCCCAGGAAGAATTGATCGGCCCGGCGGTCTTGGCAGTTATCAGTCCGATCCTCGTCGGCGTGCTCTTGGGACCCTACGCGCTGGGCGGCTTCCTGGCCGGCATGATCATTTCGGGCGTAATGCTCGGCGTGTTCATGGCCAACGCCGGCGGCGCCTGGGACAATGCCAAGAAGATGATCGAAGACGAGCCCAAGGATCCGGCCCGCAACCTCGGCAAGGGCTCCGAGAAGCACAAGGCGGCCGTCACCGGCGACACGGTCGGCGACCCGCTGAAAGACACGGCCGGTCCCGCCATCAACCCGCTGGTCAAGGTGATGAACATGGTTGCCATGCTCTCGCTCACCAGTGTCGTGCTCAAGTACAACATGGCGGGCGTGAAGAGCACTTTGCCCGGCGCGGCTGAGCCGATCGCCTGGATTGGTGTTGTAATCGCCATCGTGGCGGTGGCCTTGATTGTTTGGGCCATCAAAAAGTCGAACACCGAGAGTGCCGAGATGAAGGAAATCCACGCCTCCCTGGAAGGCGGCGACACGGCAGCCCATTGATCCTGTAGGTCCCTTCTGCCGGAAGGGACCAATTTGCAACAGGCTTGGATTGAAAAGAACACACGGGCGGCAGGCCGACCATGCGTACATGGTGCCCGCTGCCGCCCGTGTCGTTTCAGCCGCCGCTCAGAAGCGCGACGCCAGGAATTCCGGGATTCGCGTGTCCAGCCAGAACCGCGGCGACCAGGGCCACCGGCCGGAAACAAAGCCGAGATGGCCGCCGCCGCTGGAAATTTCCAGCTTCACCTTGTCGGAGAGATCACGCGGGTGCGGGATCAGGTGCGTTGGCACCAGTGGGTCGTTGTTGGCGTTCAGGATCAGCGTGGGGACCGCTACGTGCTTCAACAGCACGTCCGAGCGCGTCTTGGCGTAGTAGTCCTCGGCGCCGTCGAAGCCGTTCCACGGCCCGCTGATCCGCTCGTCGAACTTGAAGAACGTGTTCAGCCGGCGCAATTCAGTGCGGGTGAGCCCCCAATCATCGCCCAGGGCCTCCATCTTTCGCACGACATCGCGGCGGAGGCTCCGCAGGAGATACCACTGGTAAATGCGGGAGAAACCGTGCTCGATCTTCTTGGCCACGGCCCCCAGATTGAACGGGGCCGACACGCCCACGGCCGCAGCAACCGGCAGCGACTGATCGCGTTGGCCGCACTCGCCCAGCCATTTCAGGCAAATGTTGGCGCCCACCGAAAAGCCCACGACGGCGATCGGCGTTTGCGGTTCTCGCTTCGCCAGGCTATGGACCAGGTAGTCCAGGTCGCAGGTCATCCCGCAGTGGTAGCTTTGCCGCAAGCGATTAAGTTCGGCCCGGCCGCGGTAATTCAAGAGCACGCCGCGCCAGCCCCGCGTCTGGCACGCCCGCAACAGGCCCCGCACATAGGCCGACTTCAGGTCGCCTTGCAGTCCGGGCAGCATGATCACGGTAGGGCCGCTCGTGCCAGTCCAGTCCAGGCGGACGAAATCCCCGTCGGGCAGTTCCAGCCGCTCCGATCGCACGTCCAGCCGAACCCGCCGCGTGAGAACCGGCCAAAGGGTCTGGCCGTGTCCGCCCGGCAACCACCAACTGGCCTGGAACCCGTTATTCGCCATGGCCCCGCGCCTGCTGATACATCTCGAACGCCTTCTCCGGTTTTGCGCCGTCATGCACGACCGCACGCACGGCCTGGAGCATGGCAATCGGACACTCGGCCTGAAAGACATTGCGGCCCATGTCCACCCCGGCCGCGCCCTGGTCGATCGCCTCGTAGGCCATCTGCAAGGCCTCGCGCTCGGGCAGCTTCTTCCCGCCGGCAATCACGATCGGCACCGGACAAGCGGACGTGACCTTCTCGAAGTCCGGCTGACAATAATACGTCTTGATCACGTGGGCGCCGTTTTCGGCACAGACCCGCGTGGCGAGACTCAAGTAACGGGCGTCGCGGACTAGTTCCTTGCCCACGGCCGTCACGCCCAGCACGGGCACGTTGTAGCGGCTGCTGGAATCGACCATCGTCGTCAGGTTGCGGATCGTGAGGGCTTCGAAGCGGCTGCCCACCGCCACCATCACGGCGACCATCGAGGAGTTCAGGCGGAGACATTCCTCCATGCTCAAGACGCATTCGTCGTTCAGTTCCGTAAGGATTGTCGAGCCGGCCGAGGCCCGGAGCGAGATCGGCTTGTTGCACGTCGGCGGCACAATCTGCCGCAAGGCCCCGCGGGTGCACATCAGGCAATCGGCATAAGGAATCAGCGGCACGATCGTGAGGTCCATCCGCTCCAGGCCGGAGGTCGGGCCCATGATGTAGCCGTGATCGAAGGCCAGCATGACCGTGTGGCCGCTCTTGGGATTGAAGATCCGTGCCAGGCGGTCCTTCATGCCCCAGTCGAGATGGGCGAGCCCCTTCAAGAAGAATCCTTCGCTGCGTTGGGGAATGCCGAAACCGTAGTCTTTGGCGTCGAGGTTGTTGACTGCTTCAGGCATGGGGGAAAATCGTTGGAAGGAGGCGAGATGGAAAAGGTTCATTGTGGCGTGGGAGGCGGAAAATGGCAAGGGCGGCCTTGGAACCGGCTCAAGCACGCCCTGCGACGCAGCCATGACCCCCTCTCAGTATTATTGCCGGCACTTGCTTTCAGTCCTTTGAGGGGTAGACTGCCGACATTTAACCGAAAATTAACCCTACTTGTTGCATTGTTGTCAGCCTCATGGTAATCTACCGGAATGTGCTGGCGGCGTTTCGTCCATGCACTTCTTCTTTGCAGTCCTGATTTTGAGGCAGCGCGCATCTGGTCTGTGACCAACCGTGTGGGTGAGGTCGGGCCAGGTGCTTCTATGACAAACGCGACGGTTCTCTGATCGCCGGGCCTTCGGTCCGGATGATCGTGGCGTGTTGCCGTTGCGTTTCCCCGGTTTGAGACCGCTTGGGCGGTCGTGTGTTTGCGTTTCGGTGTGCGGAGTTTGTGGACTTGATTTACGAAAGGCAAATCATGTCGAAGCGAAGCATTTTGATGTACTGCCGGATGGCGATTGCAGCATTCACGATCTTGGCGGCCGGTGCGTGCCGAGCCGAGGACTGGACGCCGCTATGGGCGACTGCACACTTGTCGCAGCCCCGCGACGAACTCGCCGCCACATCGGCTGGCGGCAAGGTGTTCTTCGCGGGCGGGGGCACCAGTGACCCAAGCAATGTCGTGGATATCTATGATACGGCCAGCGGTACATGGTCCACTGCGACCTTGTCGCAGGCTCGCTACGGGCTGGTGGCCACGGCGGTCGATGGAAAGGTCCTTTTCGCCGGAGGCGAGACTGGGTCATCTCAGTTTAGTAACGTCGTCGATATCTATGACACGACCAGCGGCAGTTGGTCGACAGCAACCTTGTCGATCGGACGTACGAGCCTTGCCGCAACCACCGTAGGCGACATGGCATACTTTGGCGGCGGCGATTTGGATACGTTGACGCATGCTAGCAACGTGATTGACGTCTATGATGCCGTCACAAATAGTTGGTCGACCACGGCTCTTTCGCAGGGTCGGTTCGGGCTGGCAGCCGCCTCGGTAGACGGAAAAGTGATCTTTGCCGGTGGGGCGAGTTACGGACCTTCCCCAAGTGCCGTCGTCGATATTTACGACACCACAAGCGGTGCCTGGTCCGCGGCCACTCTGGCGAAGCCCCGCGATTGGCTCGCAGCCGCGTCGGCTGGCGGCAAAGTATTCTTCGACGGCGGGCAACCCTATTCGACAACGGTGGACGTTTATGATGCAACCGCCGGCACCTGGTCCACGCTGACGCTGCCCGACGGCCACTACCTCCAAGGGAGCGCCGCGGTCGGCAGCAAGGTGCTTTTTGGCGGCGGATACACCGGCACGACCTTGAGCAGTACCGTTGATATCTTCGACACGGCCACCAATCTCTGGTCCACGGCGACGCTCTCGCAACCGCGCCAAAAACTCGTGGCAACGTCGGCCGGCAACCAGGTGTTTTTTGCCGGAGGCGATACCTATCAGAATGCCGCAAGCGACGTCGTGGACATCTACACTCTCCAAAGCTATCCATCCATCAGCAGTGCAAAAGCCTGGACGCTGGTGGACCAGACAACCGTCAGCGGGCTGATGCAGTTAAGCGGCAGCGCCAGCCTCGGTCTGGGGACGTACAACCTCGCCGTTGGGTCGATGAGCGGCACGGCGCCCATCAACCTGAGCAGCAATGAACTCAGCGTGGGCAGCGACAACACAAGCACGACATATTCCGGCGCGATCGGCGGCAGTGGCGGACAGCTCTTGAAACTCGGCAGCGGCACGCTGACGCTGTCCGGCTCCAACACCTACACCGGTCCGACGACGATCAGCCAGGGCGAACTCGCTATCAATGGCTTGCTCGGCAGCCCGGTCGCCGTCAACAGCGGCGGAACTCTCGGCGGCACGGGCCATCTCAGCAGCGGCACGGTCAGCGCTGGCGGGTACATTGCTCCAGGTAATTCGCCGCAGGGCTTGAGCTTCAGCGGCGGCCTGTTCTTGGCTTCCGGGGCCGAGATGGACTACGCACTCGATACGCCTTCCACCAGCGACGAGATTTCTTGCGGCAGCTTGTTGGTCGGCAGCCCGCTTGGTTTTTCCAATTTCGATTTCACCTTGACGGCCAATTTCGGACCGGGCAACTACAACTTGATCGAGGCCGGATCGGTCCCCAGTGGTACCTTGGGGACGAGCACCAGCGGCACGATTGAGGGTCTGCCGGCGAACCTTGCCGTCCAAGGCAACGACCTGGTGCTCACCGTCGTGCCGGAGCCTTCGACGCTTGTCCTTCTCGCCGGCGGTGGCCCCGGTCTTGCCAGCTACGTTTGGCGGCGAAGGGCAATGAGAAAAACTGCGAAGCCAGCGCGACGCTTATTCACATGACAGCATGCGAAAACACGGCGCAAATAATTGGCAAAATGTTTGACAAATCTGTAGATTGCGACTAGATTACTCGTAGTGGCGGTGAAGAATCTTGCGCGAGCAGGTTCTCTTTGCCGCCCAGCGGGCTGCAATCTGTTTTGCAGCCGTTACCGCAAAACCGCGTATCCAGTAGGCAGCGTAGCACTCCCGAGCCTCCATCCGCACAAGCAACAACTCCTGGCGAGGGTTGTTTTGTCCGAGTGCGTCCGGCGGCTCCAAACGAAGGCTCTCAAGGGAGTCTGGGACTGCGCCATTCTCGGCTGGGTCTGGTTTCCCTTGAGTGCTTCCGTGGCGGGTGCTGCGCAGTTGGAGTTGCGTTTGGCGCGTGCAGGAGACGTGAAGACGACATATCACTCCCCAATTGCGAGACAATACCATGAAGCGACTCTTCCCCGTAACGCTTGTTTTGCTGATTGCCGGCACGGCTGCCTTTGCCCAAGCCGATACCGCTGCTTTGACGGCGGAGTTCTGGTTTCCGTCGGGCGGTCTGCCGGAGGTTCGTATTGGCAGCAGTGAGGTTGATCCCGACATGGACGATCTGGCGACGCTGACGGCGGAAATGGAGACCGGCCTTCCCCTCGGCAGCACGCTTACCAGCATGAACGGAGTGACCAGCCTGGACTTCAGCAACAACAACTATTCCAATAGTCCGGCCTTCTTTACGATAGGCTTCTTCGAAACTGCGAACTACGAAGCTCTGCTGAGCGGTGGCATTGACATTCCCATCTCTGGAACGTGGAACTTCCAAACCACCAGCGACGACGGCAGCATGCTGTGGATCGACGGTCAAGACGTGGTCAACAACAATTTTTATCAGGGTCCCACGACCCGCGGCGGCAGCATCTATCTAACGGCCGGTTTGCATGCCATCGACATCGGCTACTTCCAGGGCGGCGGCGGCGAGGGCCTCCTCGTTCAGCAGGAGGCGCAGGCGCCGCCTCGTATTCGACAGTTTCCAATTCGGAGTTGACGGTCAGCGTGCCCGAGCCGGGCACCTTAGGGCTGCTCGGCGCCGGCCTGCTGGCCGGCCTGCTGCTCCACTCGCGACGCGAGTCCCGATAGACTACGCCGGAACGCCTGACACGATCGCGCCTCTGCGTTAAGTGTCTGCTCAATGCCTTTGCCGGGCGCTTCGACAGGGGCCACGGCAATGCGGACGCCGCCGGTCAACCGCCGCGCTGCTGACCCCGTACCGCCGCCGCCCCGCCCCCCCGAAGTGCGTGGCTACCATACTCATTTGTTTGGCGGCCGGCATCGACAGCGACATTGCGTGGAGACTATAATAATGCGCAGCGGCGCAAATCCCTTGCCTGGACGCCGCGCAGACATTGATTAGTGAATAGAGGAAATGGCGTGACGCGGGCAACCGTGGCGTCGGACCACGCCAGCCATGCTGAGCGCGATTCTCCCTTCCGATAGAATTGGCCTTTGCTCCCGTAATCATGACTAAAGCGTTGCAACAAGCGATCGAACGACTCCAGCAGCGCCGGAAGACCGCCAGGATGCGCTCGCGGCGCTCCTGCTCCATGAGCTGGATGAAGACGAGCGATGGGCCCAATCCACCACCGCCAACATGGAGAAGCTGCGCGGGCTCGTTCAAGACGTTTTGGCTGCCGATCGTCGCGGCGAGTGCGAACTGCTCGATCCGGATCAACTGTGATTTCCAGGCTGCACCCGCACTTTCGTCGCGACTTCGCTCGGCTGCCGCGCGACATCCAGCAACGCGCCCGCAACGCCTATCGCCGCTTTCAGGCCGATCCGACACATCCAGGCTTGCAGTTCAAGCGCCTGAGTGCGAGCTTACCTCTATGGTCAGTTCGCGTCACGGATTCGCATCGCGCGGTGGGCGTGCGAATCAACGATGAAACCGTGTAGTTTTTCATCGGTACGCACGCGGAATACGACCGAATGCTCGCCAACCTATAGCCCGCAATTCGTCAAACCGCGCCGGATCGGGGCCGGGCGGCATTGGGCGGTTGCCGGCCTTTCAACTCGCTTCATGTGGGTTTTCCTCCTCTTCCAAGCTTCTTGGCACAACCTGCTCAATAGTCCTCATTGTTTCATTCTCCCCGTATCTCGCTCTTTTCCGCGAACCGCAGCGTCACCTCTTGTCCGGCACGAATCGGGAAACTCACGGCGGTGTCACCCCGGAGCTGCAGCGCGGTCTTGGGGGGCGTCGTCAGCAGCACCCCCTGGCGATAGAGCGGATGCGGGAAGAAGAAGCGGTCGGCCACGATGGGCGACCACGGCTGCTCTTGCTTGCCGTTGTGAACCGGCGGGCCGAGGAAGTCGAAGTTGCCCAGCCACATCGTGAACTCCTTGGTCAGATCGGTCGGCGGCGCCATGCCGATCACAATCCGGTCCGGGAAATAGGTGTAGAGCAGCCGGGCATTCGGCCCGCCATCGAGGCCCAGCGGCCGCACCGTCAGATTGTTCTGGCCGGTCCATATACCTTCGCACTGGTGCCCGAACACCAACGACCACCTGCCCTCGCAGGCCACGCCCGGAAAGCCCGTGAGGAAATTCCCCGTCACCACCCGTCCGAAGCGGCGGTGCCCGTCGGCATCGAGCAGATAGAAAGACGTGCCGCTGTAGTGGTCGACCTTCGTCGTATAGCCGGGTGCGCGGACGACGTATTGTCCGCACTTGGGCACACGGTTGTCGGCCGTCATCACCACGCCGGTGGAAACGATGAGCGACTGCCCCGCGGCCTGCAGACCGCTGTCGGGCAGCAAGCGGATTTCCCGCAGGAGGTTAGCTGCGTCCTTCTCGGCCCGCACCTTGAAGTGGACGGTCCGCTCCTCTCCCTCTTCCATCCGCTCGACCGCAATTTGGGGCGGGACGACCTGCAAGCCCGTGGGTGTAAGCAGGCGGAACTGTCCGAAGGTCCCTCCCGCGCCCACTGCGCGGAGGTGCAGCTCCACTTCCATTTCGCCGCCCGGGGCCAAGTGCACCTCTTCGGGCTGGAAGCGGCAGTGAATTGCGGCCGCCCGTTCCCGCGGATTGTCTGGCTCGCCGTCTTGTGCGGCCGGCGGAAGGTCCTTGGGAAGCTTGCCCCATTGCACAAGGCCGTTGGCGTCGGTCAGCCGTTGCTTGTTGCCACTGACCGCAAGCTGGAGATTCCAGCCCGGTGGCGGCGGCGACGCCAGGCGACACGCGAAATCCGCCGATCTTTCCTTGCATTCGCCAGGTGGACCCTGCGGCACGCAAGTAACCGTAGCCGGAGAACGTGAAGACCTGGCCATCGGCGGAGGCCAGGGTGTGCTCACTTTCGTCGAAGGCGGTCATCACGTAGTCGGTAAAATCCGCTGTTTGCACCATCACCAGCACGGCGCTGGCGGTCTCCGCCAGGCGGCGGATCTGGCGAACTCTCGGTCGGCCTTCGTAGGGCTCGTGGACGGCTGTGAAGAGCGTGGCGGGCGCTTCCCGCCGCACGACCATGAGCGGCAGACTACCTTCCGGATTCCCGTCGAGGCGATGGTAGGGCGGGCCGTTGGTCATAGGGCCGTCGCCCGCATAAACGTGCGTCCCCTGGCTGCCGAGCATCGTCATACGCACGCCCACTTCGTGCTCGAACCACTCCTTGCCGAGGGCCTGCAATCCGGGCGTGATGCCCGCCGTGCGCTGGATCCAATCGGCCCGGAAGGTGGCGTCTGTGGTCCGCCCGCGTTCATTATCCACCCACCAATAATACGGCACCAAGTCGTTGCTTTGCCGGTAACTGCCGGGATTGCCGACGTACAATCTCCCCAGCCCGTGCAGCACCCAGTCGAAGACGTGTATGCGGGCCGGCTCCTCGGTGTCGGCCGCATGGAAGAAATCGGCCAGATACTCTTTCGTCAGGAGTACGGCGCGGGTTTGCTGCACTCCCTGGTACGCGCTGCCGGTAATGCTGAAATACTTTGCGTCCTGGCCCAGGTCCTGGCGGGTCGTGAAGGGCCCGTGCGATGGCGATTGGTGGTCCACCAGCAGCGTGTTGTGGGCGATGCCTTCATGCGTCCAGTTCAGGTAGCTCGGCTCGTACTGGATGACGTTCAGGGCGGGATAGAGCAAGCGTCCTTTGCCGTGCAGGATGAGGCTGTAATCGTCGCAGTGGCCGTGGCTCAGCCATTTGCCCAGCATGACCACGGCCGCCAGTCCGCCGGAGGACCAGTAGTCGGGCGACTGATCGCCTCGCAGCAGCGCGAAGCCCAAGCCCGGGTAAACGCCGCCGGGCGCGGGCGGCGGCGTGACTTTCTTCGGCAGCGACTCGCCGTGGGTCAGGCCGATGTAACCCCAGATGGCCCGGCCGTAAACGACGTTCGCGTCGCGCTTGGGATTCAAGCTCAGGAGCCAGGCATAGCTCGGGTCCTTGTAACGCTTGTAGGCAATCTCCAGGTCGCCGGCGAAGGAGGGCGTATTGTCGAGGGGGTTGATCAGGAAGGTATCGAACAACTCACCGCGGGGCGTGTAACTTGTGGAGCCGTCGGCGAAGGTCGCCATGCGGATGGAGCCCCGGCCGATGCCGGTCCGTTCCACGGGATAGCCCATCAGCAGGTAACCGTCGACGACGCCCTTGATCGACGCCCCGCTCTTCTTCGACACATAGTGGTAAAGGTCGGTTCCGTCGTAGTGCAGGGCGGCTTCAGCCAGGGCCAACATGCCGTGTACGTCGTAGTGCAGGGCATAGATCGGGGCCTCGGCCCAGAAATGGCCGTCGGTGATCATGGCGTCCATCACCTCGTAAAAGCCGCCTTTGCGCAGCCCGTGCGTGCCGGGATCGTTCAGCCCCCACTCGATCAGGTCCTTGTCGCCGACGCAGTAACCCACCAAGCCGACGTTGAAGTGCTTGCCGAAGACCAGGTTCGGGGTGGTGGTCCACAGCTTTTCGCCCTGGATCACCAGGCGGCAGGCCGCGCGGAGCCAATCCTCCACGCGCTGCCGCTCTTGCGGCGAAAATGTATCGTAGGTCAGGTCATAAGCCCAGGCATGGACGCCCCACGCCTCCCACGCGCCCCACTCGGGCTGAAGCCTCACGTCCAGTTTCGGCCGCTGCGTCTCGAATTCGCGGGCATAGTCCAGGAGCAGGCGGCGGGCGGAATCGGCGTAACGTTGCTCGCCCGTCAGCGCGTAGCAGAGGGCCGCTTCCCGCTCGTTGCGCGTGCCCTTCGTGATCATCTCGTCGGCCATCGCCTTGACCTGTTGGAAGAGGTCGGCCGCCCACTGCTGGGCGCGGATCTTGCCCTTGATCTGGTTGATCTCGTCCCGGTTGAGCAAGAGGTTGGGATGGCGGACCTGCGGGTTGGCCGTGGCTGGCGGCGGTTGCTGCCGCTCGGCCGCCGTACTCGTCCATGCGATCAAGAAGAGCGATGCCCACGCGATAGCGGACAACATCCCGCATGTCCGGCGGCTTTTCATCATTCAGTTCCTAAGGGACCTTCTCCGCGGGAGCGGACTGGACGTCGACCCGGCCCTCGGCCCGGCGAAACGTGGTGACGTTCCCAGACGCGTAGATCTGAAATCGCGGTTCCTCGAGCGCCGCGCAGACCCGCCGTGCGCCATCCGAGTCGGTAAACGTGAAAAAGCTGCCCTGGGGCAGCTTTTGCATGGCAAACGGCTCCCAGGCTTGCAGTTGGTGGCGCTCGCACTTGCCGAAGCGGCCGGTTCCGTTGCACTGCATGCATCTTGTCGAAACCTGCACATCTTGCGTGAGACGCTGGCCGCTGGGCAAGACGACCGTCTTGTGTTCCGTATGATAGACCAATCCGTGAGAGCATCTCGGGCACTTGGCCAGACCGGTGCCGCCGCAAAAGGGGCACGCCACGTACTTGAAGTTCAAATGGCCCATGACGACCAGTTTTGCGTTTTGCGGGATCTGTTCGGAAAGCGACTGGGGAACGGGCAGAACGATTTGGCTGAGCTTGGACCGCCAGAAACCGGACAGCTCCAACTTCGCGCCACCTTTTCCTTGCTCCGCCGCTGACGCCCGATCGAGGGAAAACACCGCGCGGACGCAGGCCCCATCGAGCGCTTTGGCCAGTTCCTTGGCTTTAACCGACTCGCGGCTATCGCGCGGGCCGATTCTTGAAGTTTCGAGTCCCCAAATCCGATCGGATTCGCGCAGCGTCCAATCGGAGACGACTTCCTGATCGCCATCGCTGAGGCTGTCGAAGGCAATCTTGACGATTTCACCATCCGCCTTCTTCAGGACGACCATCGCGCGTTCCACTTGTTGCAACTCGGCATCGAACGGGGCATCGCCGCCTTTGACTTGCCAGCGGCGGCCAGCGCTGCGCCGGCCACTCGCCGCTGCCGGGGCCCGTCCTCTCGGCCGGCCGATCGGAAACCGGAGGCCTGATGAAGGACGCAAATTCCTCCGGGGCAAGTTCCTTGATCCGCATTAGCGCCTTGCTTCTCATCAGTCCGGTCAGACTGGGCAAAGACTCCCGATACCAGAACACGGCCCGCTCGCGCATCGGCTTCTTGACGGCCGCCGGCTGGGCCTCGGCCAGGTCGCGCCACTGGTCAGCCAGCGCCAATCGAGCTTGGGCGGTCTTCACGCCGTCGAGCTCCTTGATCGTGATGGCCTTCAAGGCGGGATCCTTGCCCAGGGCCAGCATCGGCACGCCCTCGTCCCAACGGCCTTTTGCAAAGCACAGGTAACTGCCGACGGCGAAATTTGCCTCGGGATCGTCCGGCGCCTTGTCGAGCAGCGCCGTGGCAGCCTTCAGTTTCTCGTAGTTCCGCGCGAGGTCTTCGATTTCGGCAACGCGCTGCCGCACCTGCCGGGCAAAGCCCTGGTTCCCGGACTTCGTAGACTCATCGAGGGCCAGCGGGCCGAGTTGGGTTGCGGCCTGGAAATCATCGTCGCCTGCGGCCTGGTCGAGAAGGGCAACGTATTTCTCCGCAAGCGGCTTGTGTTCGGCGGGCGTGCGGGCCAGCGCGGCCAACTTGACCAGGACCTCGCGTTTCAGGTCCAAGACATTTACATCAAAGAAACGGCCGATTTGCTCGACAGCCAGAAATGCCGTTTCGAAATCGCCGGCCTGGATGGCAATGTCGCGCGACAATCGCAGCAACACATAGCGACCGGGCAGGTCGTTTTCGATTTCTCGAGCCTTGGAGAGGAGTTTTTGGGCAAGCTCTCGCTTCTTGGCGGAAGTCTTGGCGGCGGCGAATTCATCGCCGTAGACCTCTTTGGCGAGTTTCCCCGCCGCGGCCTGCGCGCTAGCCTCGGGGAGCGGACTTCGCCGCGAAGAGTCGCTGCCAAACCAGGCATGCACGTCGATCGCCAGCACGGCGAGGATCGTCAGATTCAGGCCGGCGCAGATGAATCGGAAGCGGAGGCGCATAGGGAACTCCTTTCACAATCAAGTCTACGAAGTCCGACAAGCTCCTTCAGGCGGGTTAATTCCAGTCTTGCAAAGCGCGATTCCCTTGTCAATCGGGTCGATGCGAACGCCTCGAGAGCAGCAAGACGATGGGCTGCTCGATTGCCGTGACGCCTTTCGTATTGCGGCGTATGCTGAAAACCTTCTAAGACCCGCACTGCAAACGACTTGAGACGTTGTTTCCAGGGGCTTTTTCCCCATTCTTGCTCTTTGGGCTCCCACTCCGTAGACTAAGAGGTGTTTGAACTCCGTTTGGGCCGACTATGACTGAGCCTGTTGCCCTCGAAAAATTCGATCCGTACCACAAATGGCTGGGTATATCACCCAAGGACCAGCCGCCGCACCATTATCGCCTGCTGGGCGTCGATTTATTTGAGTCGGACGCGGACGTGATCTCCGCTGCGGCCGATAAGCAGATGGCGTTTATTCGCTCATTCCAGACGGGCAAGAACGCACCGCTCTCGCAGAAGATTCTCAACGAGATTGCCACAGCCCGGGTTTGCCTGCTTAACGTAGCGAAGAAGAGCGAATACGACGGTGCGCTCTGCGCTCGCATGGCAGCAGCGGCAGGCCAATCCGGGCTGAAGAGGGCCGAGCCGCTTGCTGTGATCGCTGAAGCCCCCGCGGAAGAAGCGGTGATCGTCGCGGCCGAATTGGCCGATCCAGAAATGCAAATGCCGCTTCCGTTGCAATTTGGCGGGAGCGAACGATCCCAAATCCGCAAGAAGAAATCGAAAAAGGCATCCTACCTGCCTTTGGCGGCTTTGGGCGCGATGCTGGTGGTCTGTGTGGTTGCGATTGCCGTGGTCATGTCGCGGCCGCCAGAGACGCATGTATCTCAAACCGACGCAAATCCCGATGGCAGCCCACCCAGGAATGCCGGGCCTGCGCGTGTCAAGCCAGCCACTCAGGACGACAATCTGCACGTGCCGGCGAACTCTGCCAAGCCGGCGCCGCCCGCAATCCCGCTTCGTCCTTCCGGAGCCGGCGAGAGCCTTGATGTGGCAACGCCGGCAAAGTCGCCGGGAGCGGAAAAACCCGTCACGTTGGAGGAATTGGACAAGAAACTGGCGGATGCCAAGACGGCCGACAATTTTCAGGTGGTGGCCGGCGAGGCGTTGTGCGCGGCGGGCAAGGCCCTCGACGATCAGCAACAAGACGCGGCCAGGAAGTTGGTCCTCAAGGCGCGTAGTCGCCGCGCGGAAGTCGCACGACTTAAAGCTGATCGTCAAGGCGACGCGGGCTTTGGCTGAGCCGGAGTCGGCCAAAGAGATTCTCGCGGAGAAGGATGAGTAAACTGAATCTCCAGGTCCTTCACTTGCTCTTCAGATCGAAGTCGTGCCGGTTCTCACCGGCAGTGATTTCCACGTTCTGGCCCTGCCGGCAAGCGGGCGGCAGGATGTCTTCGGGGACCTCGTGGGTGGTCTTGTTCGCCGCGTCGTAGATCGTCGTGGGCTCGGCCGCCTGGGCGGTGAAAGTCACATGCACCTTTCCCCGCGGCACCTTCTCGCAACGATATTCGCCGTCGTGGATCGGCGCCCCGACCACCGGGCCCGGATTGCCTTCGATGGGGCTGAAGGTCACGTAGCCCTTGGGCACCGCCGCGCCGTCGATCGTGACCCGCCCGGTCGCCGTCGATGAGGCATAGTTCGGCCCCCCACAACCGCTGGAAACCAGGGCACAGGCCAGGAGCACGAGGAGGAATCGAAAACGTTCGCGTAGGTCCCTCTTGCCGAGAGGGACTAATGTGCCCCAAACCGCTCGCAAGTTAGGGTCTTGCGTAGATCGACGCACAATAGTCCCTCCCAGCAGGAGGAACCTACGCGCAGTCTTGACGTTTTGTCGAACACACGGCGCTGGCATCAGTACGTCGCTGGGTCAAGGGTTTCAGCCCCGCACGACGAGCAGAGGGCCCGCCACACGGAGACATTGATATTGTTGGAAATGAAACGCATCGCGGCGTCGCCGAAAGCACAGTTCACCCCGCCCGGATGCGCGCTGCGAGCCGCCTGATACTGCTGGGTGTCGGTCATATCGACGATGCAGCCCACCGGGATCGCGGGATTGCGGGCAGACATTGCACACGACGTTGGGGGCCGAGGAGTTCGGCGTCACGTAGCCCTCGAAGGCCTGGCCGCCCTCGGCCAACATGCCGTCGCCGGGTGGACCCTCGTAAAACGGCCCGTGGCCGGGCAAGACCTCGCTGAAGGCCAGCGTGTTGCTGGCGCCGTCGGTGATCGAGGCCGTCGACAAGCCGCGACCGTTCGTGAACATGCCGGCCAAGAAGGGCACGCCCCCCAGTGAGGTCTGGTTGTAACTCGCCGTGCCGTAGTTGGCCGCGTAGTTCAGCCGTGTGCGGGCGTAGATGTCCCAGTTCCAGATACCGCCGCTGCCCTGCCCCAGGTTCCAGCCCGGTTGGCCCGGCTGCGGTTCGTCGATCTGCAGCGTATCGTCGGGGCAGACGTAGGTCATGACCGTCTGCGAGCGGGCCGTGGCATTCACGGGGCTGACCTGTGGCTGCGAGAAATCGTACATGGCGTAGACCGCGTCCTGGTCGATATAAGGCAGGATCAGGGTGGGCCAGGTGAAATTGTTCGAGAAATCCTGGCCCGTGGGACGGTTCCAACCGTTGAGATCGGTCGTCAGCGGGGGTGGCTTCGCCTGGATGCCGCCGGCGGGGAAAACCCCGTTGGCCTCGCAGTAGGATTGAGACCCCAGCGCGATCTGGCGGAGATTGTTGGCGCAACCGACACGGCGGCCGGACTCGCGGGCCACATTCACCGCCGGCAGCAACATCGAAACCAGGATGCCGATGATGGCCACCACCACCAGCAATTCCACGAGGGTAAAGGCACTGTGTTTCACTTTGGTGATCCGATCACGCGTCCCGAGCGCAAAGCGATTTCGATCGCCGAGCCTTCCGCAACGACGGCCTCTTCCGCCAGGGCGAGCCGGACTTCGGCGCCCGATCGTTGCAGCGCAGCGGCGACAGGCTGACCGGCGATCCTCACCGTCGCCGTGGCGGCGGCGTCCTGCGGCAAGGCGAACACCAACTCCTTGACCCGTAACCGGCCATGCCGGACTTCGATCCGCTCGGTCTGTTCCTTGCCTTTGCGGGCCTGGATGAACAGGCCCCAGCCCTCCGGGGCCGTGAAGAACGATCGATGGTCCTCCGGTTGCCAATGCGGCTTGAAGCCCAAAATGCCCTTGGGGCCTTCCAGCACCAAGCCCTGGCTGGCGATCAAAAGCGACCAGGAGCTCATTGCCCGAGCGTAGAACTTGCCGCATTCCAGCTCGTTGTAAGGGTTGCCGCCGGGACCGGAGTTCAATCCGTCGCGGAGCCGGCCGTCGTAGCGGCTCCGTGCCATGCGGACGATGTTGCGGGCCTGCTCGACGAGCCCTTCGTAGATCATCGCGCCGGCCGCGGCATATTCGATTCCCGTCCAGACTTCGTCGGCATACAGGATGAACTCCTTGGGCCGGCCGCCGTGGGGCCAGGTGCAGATGATCAATCCGCCCTCGTCGTCGGGGATGTAACGCCGCGGCTTCTGCTCGAAGCCGGCGAACTTCTCGCGGAAATTGTGCTGCATGACCGCCTCCAGGCGCCGCTTGACCCGCGCGGCCGGATAGAGATAGCCCAGGTCGAGCATGTGCGCCCACCATTGGCCCAGCAATTGGTCGGCATGGCAGCCTGTGTCGTAGTCCGCGGCGGTGCGGGCCTCGGGAATCTGGATGTAATACTCGCCGTTCCAGAGCTTCTCGTCCTGGTTCTTCATGCCCGCCAGCCGAACGGTCCGCCAGCGGCGGGCGCTTTCCGGATCGGTCATCACCAGGGCTAGCCGCTCGCCGGCCGCCAGCGCGGAAAGATACTGCGAGCCGATGAACGTATTGGCGCCCGAAACCGACGTGTCATAGGTGTTGGCCTGGAGCCCATGGGGCATGCCTTCACCCTTGGGATCGATCGCACGGATGAGCCAGTCGACCGCCTTTTTCACGCCGGGCCAGATCTTTTCGAGGAAGCGGCGGTCCGGGCTGAGTTGGTATTCGCGGTAGGCCGCCTCGATGCACGCGCAGTGCCCGTCGATGAATGCGCCATGTACGTCGTGTTCGCGATGCGAAGTCTCGCCCGTGGTGTGCAGATAGGTGATGAAGTTGGAGACCCGCATGTTGCGCCCCACGTCGGGAAAGAGCCGGGCGTGGCTTGGGCATAGTTCCAGACGTGCGTGCAATTCAGCGGGCAGCAGCCGTAACTTCCCTCGAACCCGGCAAAGTAGACGTCTTCCGACCAGAAACAGGTCGGGCCGCGAAGAATAACGCTCTGCGAGGACATGGCGTCGAGGAACTCCTCGGGCAGGTTCGACTGGTAGAGCGTGGCATGGTAAAGCTGCGTTTGCTGCCACAGGGCATCGAGGTTCTTGGCCAGATAGCCGGCCACAGCCGCGGCGTCGGGCCACCGCCGACTGTACAGATTGCCGGAATGTCGGAACCGCTGCACGTTGGGAAAGTGCCAGGTGATGGCAAAGGTGGTGCTGTGCGACTCGCCGGGCTGCAAGGGTGAAAGGGATAGCCGAGCGCCGCATTGAGTGTTTCGCCCGGTTTACTGACCATCTCGGTGGCAGCGGCCACATCCGGAACGCCGGCAGGCGTCTCACTCCTGTAGGGAACGCCCTCCGTGGCGTTCCAGATGGAGGACGCATCCCGTCGTGGAACGCCACGGAGGGCGTTCCCTACAGGGTCGGCGACGAAGGCCGCAATCTCCGCGGCGTTTGCCCAGCCGGAGAGCGCGGCGGCCTGGGCGTCGAAGGCCGTGAGGGCCATGGTGCCGCAGGTCGTGCCGCCGGGCACGAGCCGCTCGCCCGCCTTCAATGGTTCGCGGCGGCGGGGCACCCGGTACTCCGGGTCGGCCAGCAGTTCGCTGCCCAAGCTCCAAGGCAGTCCCGGGGCCAAGGCGAGAACGACGCTCCCTTTACCTAGCGGACCTTGAATCACCAGCGGATCGCCCTCCGGCGTGCTCGCCAAGGCCCGATAGCCATGCTCGCCCGAGCGGAAACCACGGAGACGCGTATAGCGCGCCGACCTTCCACTGGCCGATGGCCGTTTTCCAGGCGGATGGAGCATCGCTGCCGAGAACGATTTCGCTGCCGGCCGGCAAGGTCGCCTCTTCCGCCGCAGTGAAGCCCAGCGGCAGGGCATTGGAAACCGATTCGATCGTCGTGCCTCGCCTCAGCAGCGGTTCGGGCTCGATGTCGGAGAAAATGATCCGATCGATGTTGATATGGCCCCAGCCTTCGGAACTCCGATCGACGATCTCCAGTACGGCCTCTTTGCCCTTCAAATCGGCTACGTCCCAACTGGCGGGTTCCAGGGCCTCCTGATTCTTGCCGGTTGCGGTGCGAACCACCTTGCCGCCGACGCGGAGATTGATACACGTTTTGCCCGGATTGTTGCCGCCGCCGATAAGAAATCCGATGTACCGCCGTTGGATGCGGAAGGGCTTCGACGTAGCCGTGCCCTGGGGCTCGTCGCCGCCCACGAACGTGTTGACCAGGCCGTGACCGACAAAGCCGGTCACCGGTTGCTGCCCGGGCTCGGTCCCATGGGAAGGTCCCTTGCCAAAGGCGTTTCCGACGATCGTCCAACCTTCGTAGGTCTTGCCTTCAAAATCGTCGAAGACCGTGGCCACGGCATTGAACTCGCCGTGGCTGCGGCGGAACCTGGCAAGCGACTGGAAGAAGGCGGGCGATACGCCGTCAGCCAGCACCACGCCGCCCTCGGCGGCGATTCTCGCCAAGGGTTCGGCCGCCTGGGCCGTCAACTCCGCCAGCCCGGCGAGCCACAGCAACTCGGGGCCGGGCACTTCCTTGCCCGCCGCCGAGCGGACTTTCACGGGACCGGAAGCGACGGGGTCGGCCGCTTTATCCATGGCGACGGTGGTCATCGCGTCGCCGCGGAGCAGGCGATTGCGATTTCCGCCGTAGCCGCCGAAGCGCACGCCCTGGAGTCCGGCGGCCCCCGGGTTTCCCACCGCGTTTTGCAGCGTTGCGTAGAAGGCGGCCTCGACCGGCGCGTTGCCGGGGTTCTTGGCCGTGAGGCGAAACAGCGCACAGGGGATCGACGAGTTGGCCGTGTCCAGCGGGATCATCGGGTTCAGCGCTTCCAGCACGACCTCGACCGGCAGGGCCTTATCGTGGAAGGTCAGCCGGGCGATGGGGTAGCCGCCTTCGAAGTCGATGGCTTGCACCGGCCGCAGGCTGCCTTCGCCTTTTGTCTGGAGCACGCGGGTGACTGCCGGACCCGCTGCCGCCTTGGCGCGAACGGCCAGGAAACTGTCCGGCACGCGGGGCTCGCTGAGGTTGTTGAAGATCTGCCAAATCCCCAATCGCCCCTGGCCGTCGAGCCATATACTGCCGGAGCCAATGCCGCCCAAGGGCATGCCCACCGCCTCGAGGTTCTTTCCTCGATAGACGCGCCGCGGCGTGAGCGGGTAGCGGCCGAGCCACTGGGACTGCGGCATCGCCGGGGGCAAGAGCTTGTCGCCCTCGTCGGCCCCGGCCATCTGGCCGGCGACTGCCAGGGCCGCAGCGCCGACAGCCAGTCTTTCCAGAAAATCGCGGCGATTCAATTCCAGAGGTTTGACTTCGCCACAACGTCCGCCGCAGCATCGACACTCGCTGGCCATGATGGATTCCTCATCGTTTTAGTTCGGGAAACGGATCGGCTTCCGATTGTACTGCAAATCCCTTGACACGCCAAGTTCCACCGATCAAGATCACAGTCGCAGTCGTCGGCCTGCCGTCAAAGAGTTCCGACATGCCTGACGAAACTGAAACCCCCGCGAACATTTACAGGTTGAGAAAGTCCAATCATGTCAAACCATCCATCGACACGTCGCAAGTTCCTTCAGCAAACCGGCGGAGCGCTGGCCGGGGTCGCCTTGACCGGCGCAATCTCGCAGCGGGCATACGCCGGCGAGGACAATACGATCAAGATTGCCCTGGTGGGCTGCGGCGGCCGCGGCAACGGCGCGGTCAACGAGGCCTTGCAGGCCGCGGGACCCACGAAACTGGTCGCCGCCGCCGACTTCTTTGAGGACCGCGTGAAAGGCACCATCGCGCGATTGACCCGCAGCCAGCGGGCCAAGCAGGTCGAGGTCCCGCCGGAGCGCCAGTTCGTCGGCCTCGATGCCTACAAGAAGGCGATCGATGCTATCGCTCCCGGGGGGGTCGTGCTCTTGGCCACGCCGCCCGCTTTTCGGCCGATCCACTTGGAATATGCCGTGGCGAAGGGCTGCCACGTGTTCATGGAGAAGTCGTTCGCCGTCGACGCACCGGGCTTCCGTCGCGTGCTCAAGGCCGGTGCAGTAGCCACGCAGAAGAACCTCAAAATCGCCGGCGGCCTGATGAGCCGCCACTACAAGCCGCTGGAGGAGGCAGTCGCCCAACTTCAGCAGGGCCTGATTGGCGAGATCATCACGCTCTGGAGCTACCGCGAGCATGGCCCGGTGGCTTTCAGCCCGAAGCCCGCCGGCATGAGCGAACTGGGCCATCAGATCCGCAACTACTCCAATTTCACCTGGTTGAACGGGAGTTTCCTGCTGGACTGGCTGATCCATGACATCGACGTCTGCTGCTGGATCAAGGACGCCTGGCCGGTGTCGGCCCAGGGGCAGGGCGGGCGCCAAGTCCGAACCGAGCCCGACCAGTTGTTCGACCACTACGCCGTGGAATACAGCTTTGCCGACGGCACGCGGATGTTCCTTCAAGGCCGCCAGATCGCCGGTTGCTGGGAATATTGCGGCAACGTGATCGATGGCGCCAAAGGCTCTGCCATCGGCAACGGATGGGGCCAGCGTCCCGCAATCTACAAGGGGCACAAGCGGACCCGCCAAGACCTGATTTGGAAGTATTCGGGACCGGAGTGCAATGATTACCAGGTGGAACATGACGTGCTCTTCGACGCCATCCGCCGGGACAAGCCGCACAATGAGGCCGAGCGCTGGCAAAGGCTGCCATGGCCGGCATTATTGGCCGCATGGCGGCCGAGTCGGGCAAAGAGATCACGTGGGAGCAGGCAATCCAATCGAATCTCGAGCTGGCGCCGGGGCTCGACCAGTACACCATGGATTCCAATCCCCCGGCGATGCCCGATGCCCAGGGACATTATCCGATTGCCATGCCGGGCATGACCAGGGTGTTGTGAGCATTCCCACTCACAACGAATTGACGAACTCGCTCAAGTCCTCGATGTCTTTCGCCGACAGCTTCGGCTTTTTGTCGCCGTGCAGGCCATGCTGCCCCTTGGACAGCAACTCGGGAATGGTCAGGTAATGGCCGTCGTGCATGTAGGGGGCCGTGCGCCAAACCTCGGTCAAACGGGGCGTATTAAAGTGATCGTTGGGCTTGTCGTACTTGCCCAAGCTGCCCACTGAGTGCGACTTTCTTGTCCGTGTAGTACGGCGCCGGATGGCACTCGGCGCAGTTCAGCGCGGGGCCGAAAAAGAGCTCCTTGCCGTGCTCCGCCGCCGGGCTGAGCTTGCCATCGACCAGGTAAGGGCTGGGCACGGGCTGCAACGCTTTGAGATAAGCGTCCAGCGCCAGGGCGTCTTCCTCGGGCCGGACGGCGAAGAGGATATGCGTGATGCCCGCCCTCACCGCCGCGCCGGCGTTCTCGCGGACCCCCAGCGACATGGCGGGCCCACCGTGGAAGACGTGCAGCAGGTTCCGCGTGTTCTTCGGGTTGCCAAGGCCGTCGTTGGGGAGGTCCCAATTCAAGCCGTCGACGCGGGCATCCGGGTGACAACTGCCGCAGCACTGCCAGTGCTGGAAGCAGATCGTGGCGTCGAAGAAGAGCATCTCGCCCCGCCGCTCCTGGGTCAGTTGCGGCTTGGGCCCCAAGGCAATCTGCGTGACCGCGGGCACCCTGTACCCATGGTCGGCGGCCGGCGACTTCAAATCGACGACCGCCAGCGTATCGCTGAAGTACTCGGCCACATAGGCCCGATCGCCAATCACGGCCACGCCCCGCGGACCGTTGCCCGGCAGACGCACGCGCTGGCGCAGCGTGGCCAGGAGCGACAGGTCGTTGGGCACTTCGGCCGCCACCGCCGGGGTGAGATGCGTCAGTCTGTCCAGCAGGGCCGAGGCGTTGATCCGGCTCAGCTCGTGGGTCCCGGCGTGGGTCACGAAGATCGACTTGCCATCGCCGCTGGTCGTCACCCCCCAGGGCAATGCCGCGCCCAGATCAACGTCGTCCAAAAGCACCGTGTTGAGCAGCTTCCGGGCCGGGGCGTCGATGATGGTCATGGCGTTCGTATTGGTCCAGCCTCGCTCCAATTGCGTGGCGGGCAGTTCGTAGTGCGAGAGCACGTGCACCACGTAAACATATCGGCCGTCGGGCGAAACCGTGATGCCGCGGACGCTGGAACTGCCGTTGAGCAGGCGAATCGACGTGGCCTGGTTGCTTGCCGTCTCGATCACGCTGATGGTAGCCGCCACGTCGTATTCATCGGCCCGGTCCAACGGTAGGTGATTGACCACGAAGACCGACTTGCCGTCGGGCGTGGCCACGGCCGCGTACGGCTCGCGGGTCACCGCTACCCGTGCAATCTGCTTGTGGCCGGCGGTCTCGATCACGGAGACATCGTTGTTGAAACGATTGCAGACATACAGCCGTTTGCCGTCGGGCGTGACGGCCACGCCATGGGCAGAGTGGCCGACGGGGATCGAATCGACGATCCGGCCCGCCGCGGTGTCGAGCACCGCGACCGTGCCCTTGACGGCGCCGCAGGTGACGTAAAGCCGTGTGCCGTCCGGACTGAGGGCCAGCGCCGTGGGCTCGCCCGGCAGGGCGATGGTCCGCGCGACCTTGCCGCCGGCCACGTCGAACAAGGCGAGTTGCCGGGCGTCGGCCAGGGCGATATAGAGCGTCTTCCCGTCACGCGATGCGGCAATGGCGTCGGGGCCGAGATAGTGCCCAGCCACGACAGGGGCCGAACGGACCGGCAGCATCGGTTGGCCGGGGATGGCGTCGGGACCAAAATGGTTTTGGGCCACGGCCGGGGTGCAGAGGGCCGTAGCGAGGAGGATGATGGCAATTGCGGGGAGAGCAATGCGGAGTGTTCTTCCGAAAATGTTCATGAGAGGATCCCAGGATACCATGGTTGTCTGTTCGCCGAATTTGTCCCGGAGGGACACTTGATAATAGCCCAGTGATTTATCACTGGGACAACGTTGAAATAAAACCTCTCATGAGTCCCGCAGGGACGGCTGAACCTCTTCGCACGTCACTCAGTCGTCCCTCCGGGACTAACGGGTTTTTTCATTTTCCGTACCCAGCAACGACCATGCAAGCATGGTGCCCGTGCTGGGCTATTCTCAACTGCCCCTCCGGGGCAAAAAACAAATCTCGGCCTTACAATTTCGCTTTGGGGTTGGAGAACCGTAGCCCCGCCATGTCGTGGTAGGTGCCGTATTCGGTCACCAACGCGCCTTCCGGACCGGCGACCATGAAGTGCCAGGCCTCGCGGCGATTCAGATCGCCGATTTCATCGATCTTCAGGGGCTTGCAATGCCGCGACTTGACGATGTCTCGCTGGCTGGCCGGGATCTTCGCGAGGAACTCCGGCGTCGGCTTGCCTTCGCCAAAGGTATAGATCATGCCGTGCCGCGGCTGCCAAGATTCCATCTTCGCCGCGCCCTTGTCGGTCGCCAGATGCTGATGCTCGGGAATCATCTGACCGGGCAGGAGATAAATTTCGTGGCCGAAGTAGCTGAACTCCTGGCGATTGACCCAGAAGATGCCGGCCATGCCTACGTTGGCAAAATCGCCGAGGTGGAAATCGAGGACCCAAATTCCCTTGCGGAGCGTCTCGGAGATCGGATAGCCGAACCGCCGGAACATGTCGAAATAGGCCTCCTTGGCCTTCTCGGCCTGGAACCTGGGCTCCTGTGTACTCACGGGAAGGGCGGCATCGTAGAAGTCGGCATTGGTATAGGTCTTGACGGTCTTGGCCGAGGATTCGGGCTCGGCCGCATGCAAACCGCCGCCGAACCGGCTTGCCAACGCCGACCATGGGTACATGGTGCCCGCGGCTGCCGCCGCCGTGCCGGAAATCAACTCTCGACGGCTCATTCCATTCTTCGATCCTGAACTCATTGCAATTACTCCTCGAATAAAATATTTACTTTGTCACTACCTGCTCGTCGACCTCCACGATGATGCGGAAACCGACGTCGAACACATGCTGCCAGGGCTGGTACTGCATGCGGTACGAGGCGGTGGCCCGATAAGGCCTATCATACCATGAACCGCCGCGGACTGCCTTCGTCCCGGCCACATTGGGGTCGTCGCGGCCATCGCCGGGGTTGTACGGATAAGGGCGATACGCCGTGCGGGTCCACTCGGCCGCATTGCCGATCATGTCGCGCAGGCCCCAGGCGTTGGGTTGATAATGACCCACATTGGTGGTGACCATGGCCCCATCGTTGACCGCATCGATCCGCGGATGCCAGCGCGGCGAATCCCCCCGGGCCATGTACCCCAGCGAGGCATCCGCCAGGTTGGCGAAGCGGCCGAAGTCGGCCGTCACGCCGCCGTAATACGTTGCCGTGTCCGTGCCCGCCCGGGCCGCCCATTCCCACTGGGCCTCGGTGGGCAGGTCCGCCCTGCGGCCGGTACGCGACGAGACCCACCGGCAAAAAACCCGCGCCTCTTGCCAGGTGACCCGCACCACCGGCTGCTCGGGGCCGTTGATCGCATAACCGCGGTGGTCTTGGTCCTTGTTCGGCATGCTGATGAAGGCACTGTCGTGCCGGGCATCGAAGGTCGCGAACTGCGCGTTGGTGATCTCCGTGCGGCTCATGTAGAACGGATGACCGATTTTCACGCGGGCTGACGGATATTCATCGTCGGCCCCGTTCATGCTGCCCATGACGAACTCGCCGGCGGGAACCAATATCAATTCGCACGGCGCGCCTGACACGAGTTCCAGCTTGAGCGTCGGCGGCAGTTTCAGGGCCTTCTGCCGGCGGGCGGCCTCGGAGGCATCGAACGGCCAACCGCTGACCACCGGCGGCTTCGCGTCACGCTTCGGCGAAGGCGGGGGGGCGATGAATGCCACCTTGCCACCGTTCAGTTCCGAACCTTCGAAGAGCGTGGGGACGATCGCCTCGGGATCCTCCGGCCGGTTCGCGCAGCACTTGCGCATTTCCAGACGCTGCTGCATGACGGGCCGCGTGCCGGCGCACTCATGCCACGTGCCGAAGTCCGGCACGTTGAGGTCGATCCAGGTGATCAACCGGTCCCAGCTTTCGCGGTCGAGCTTGACGTTGTGGTGCCCCTTTTCCAAAATCTGCACCAGTTCGCTCGTGCCGGCATGCCATTCCATCGGTTGTTGCAGGTGATAGTCGCTTTCCGGACCGGGCCGGCGGACGAATGGGGTCAGCGCCACGTAGGAGGGCGTGAAGTTGCGGAAGCGGCTGTCGCCGGCGACGCGCAGGTCGGGCGGACTCGATTGCCCGCCTTGGTGGCAGCCGACGCAATACCTGTCCAGGACCGGTTGCACTTCGCGTTTGAAGCTCATGCCCCGCGGCGGCCCGTACCAGGGCTCGATCGGCGACGGCTTGCGCAGCACGGCCAGTCTCGACCGGCCCAGCGGAGTGCGGTTCTGGCTTTCGTGGCAGCCGGTGCACGACACGACTTCGCCCGGCATGGCGGTGAACCAACTCCGCATCACGGCCAGGGCCTTGCCGTCGGCGTCCAGCGGCTGCACGGCCAGCGGCGTGTTGGCCGGGGCCTTGAAACTCACGGAACCGTCGCTATCGACGGGCACGGTGCCCCAGATGCGGCGGCCGTCCCAGGGACCGTCGATGCCGATGTTGATGTGCCCGCCCATGCCGTTGTAGGCGTAGTACGGTTCGTAGACCCGCAGTTTCTTTACCGTGCCGCGGGGAACGCCGCGCATGCCCTCGCCGGCATAGACGTCTGAAATATGCACCTCCGCCTTGTCGGTCCGCAGATCGACGCGGTCGGGAATGATCGGCGGAGCGGCCGTCTTGCGGAGCGGCACAGGTTCCAACATCGCATAGCCCGATTCTTCCGTCAGCAGCAGGAAGTTGTCGAACGTATCGACGAGGTAAATGCCCCAAGGCGAGTTGGGTGTCGGTTTGCAGGAAACCAGAAAGTATTTCTCGCTGAGCGGATAGGGATGGAGGAATTTGGGCCAGGAGCCATCGACCAATCCGTCGCGGATGACGGGGTCGATCTTCTGCCCGAAACCGGGGATCCGTTGCACGGCCCCTTTCTCTTCGAAACGCCCCAGGGCCGGATCGAAGACGACCAACTCGCCCATCCGCTGCGCGCCATGGTGGCCGGAAATGACCCCTACGACCTTGGTCGGGTGGCCGGGGATCGGCCGGGCGTAGAACGTCGAGTTCGGCCAATAGGAATTGCTGTGGTAATAGGCCGCCTGGTTCGTGCCGTCGGGATTCATCGTGAACAACAGCCGCGTGAAGTAGTGCGGCGTGTCGGAGTATTCCCAGCGGGTATACAGGATGCGGCCGTTGTTGAGCACCGTGGGACACCAGTCGTGGTCCTGATCGAAGGTGAGTTGGCGGACGTTCTTGCCGTCGGCATCCATGATGAACAAGTTCGCCACCTTGTCGCTTCCGCCCACGCAGGGCACGCCTTGGAAACAGCGGGTCGAACAGAAGATGATCCGTCCATCGGGCAAGTAGCAGGGATCGTAGTTGTCGACGTCGGCGGGGTCAGCAGTGCTCACCTGGCGCAGCCCGCGGCCATCCATGCCCAATTCATAGACCTGCCAGCGGTAGTTGGCGTTGGGCATCGAGAAGAGCATTTTGGCGGCGTCGAAGTGCAGGTCCACGTCGCCCACGAACGAGGTTTTCTCGGGTTGAAAGAGTGTGGTAACCTTGCCGCCCGGGCGGACCGGCGAGAGCACGGCGATCTGGTTGTCGTAGCCGGTTGCGGGCAACGAGCAATTGCCTTGCCAGTTTTGCGGCAGGCCCATCTGGCTTTCCCGGCGGCGGACCAAAAGCAGTTTGTCGAAATCCAGGAGCGGATTGGCCAACAGGGCCTCGCGCCGCAGGGCATGGATCTTGGACACAAAGTTCATGGTGTGCCGCCCCGTCGGGTCATGGCCCGCGGCAAGGCAGACTCGATGGCAGACGACTCCTTCTCCAATTCGGCCGCCCGCTTCAGAAACTCCTTGCCGTGCGGGTAGCGGTCGCCGAAAGTGGCGGTCAAATCCGCGACGGCCCGCTGCAAGGCCTTGGCGTCGGCCCGCCGGAGTTCCTGGGTGGGATCAGCGGCGACGACCGCTCGGGCCGCCAGGCAGAAGGAAAAACAACCGGCAAACACGACACTCAACCGAATCGTATGCGTGAGCTTCATGACTTACGCCTTTGCTAGGGCAGGAGGGAGAGACCGATGAAATCCTTCGTTGGCGATCCAACCGAGTTGTGGGGTGGTCAGGCTGGCGGGAAGAATGGGGGGGTGGCACGATGACATGAGAGATAGTTCTGGCCGCACGCATTCTCCACGTCGGTTTCCCAGTTTAGCAGAGTGCTAGCAGAATTGCTACGGGAAATTCGAGCGGCCCTTGCTTCTCGTACGCCACCTAACGATAATCAGAGGCTTTAACACCCATTATGTAGGCTGGAACAAGCTTGCGCAGTTCCGGCACAATGGGAACGAACGCATGCCGGAGCTGCGCAAGCTGGTTCCGGCCTACAAGGTTGCGAGTTTGTTTCCCTATGACCATGAAGAAGCTCATTAACGATCCGGCCAACATCACGGCCGAGTTGCTGGAAGGATTCGCCCTGGCCTGTGCCGACAAAATCAAGCTCGAATCTGGCAAACTTGTGGTCCGGGCCCAGCCGAAAGTGGCAGACAAGGTCGCCCTGGTCACTCTCGGCGGGGCGGGACACGAGCCGGCCCTGAGTGGGTTCGTGGGCCAAGGCATGCTCGATATCAGCGTGGTGGGCGATATTTTCGCCGCGCCGGCCGCTCCCAAAGTCTTCGAGGCTTTGAAGCGGGCGAACCGCCCGGCGGGCGTGCTCTTGGTGATTCTCAATCATGCCGGCGACGTGATGAGCGCGAATATTGCCATGGAAATGGCGAAGAAGCAGGGCCTCAACGTCCGTACGCTGCTCACCCACGAAGACATCGCCCCCGGGGCCAACGCCCCAGCCACTGAACGCCGCGGGCTGGTCGGTGCCATTCCGCTCTATAAGATCGCCGGCGCCGCTGCCGAAGAAGGACAGACGCTCGATCAGGTTCTGGCCATTGCGGAGCGGTTCAATTCCCAGATGGCCACGCTCGCCGTGGCGTTGAAGACCGCCACGCACCCTTCGACCGGTCAATCAATCTTCGAACTGGCCGACGACCAGATGGAGATCGGCATGGGCCAGCACGGCGAGCCGGGCACGGGCCCCACGCGGCTGATGACCGCCGACGAGACGGCCTGTATGATGCTTGAACGGCTGCTGGCGGCGGTCGATGCCGGTAGCGGCGATCGCCTGTTGGTGATCCTCAACGGCTCCGGCGCCACCACGCTCATGGAGTTGTTCATCGTCTATCGGGCCGTGCACCGCATGTTGAAGGAGCGCGGCATCGAGCCGGTCTTTCCGCGGATCGGCGAGTACCTGACCGTACAGGAAATGGCCGGCTTCCAGATGTTCGTGGCCAAGATGGACGACGAGTTGATCCGTCTCTGGCAGGCCCCCTGCGACACGCCGTACTTGACGGTCCGCTAATCATGCCCAATCTCACTTCCCCCGATCTCGCCAAGATTCTGCGCAGCGGGGCCGCGCGCATCAAACAGAACCATGAACTGCTCTCGCGGCTCGACGCCGCTACGGGCGATGGCGACCATGGCGTGACGATGAAACGTGTCGCCGACGTGATCATCGAGTCGGCCGCGGACGGCCAATCGTTGGGCGTCGGCCCGCTGCTGGAGCACCTCGGCTGGAACGTGATGTCGGTCGACGGCGGTTCGACCAGCCCATTGTGGGGTTCGTTCTTCATGGGCATGTCCGAAGGGGTCGGCGGCAGCGAGTCGCTCGATGGTCCCGGCCTGGCCACCGCTTTTGAGGCCGGCTTGGCGAAGTTGCGTACACAAACCCCCGCCCAACCGGGCGACAAGACGATGCTCGACGCCCTCGTGCCGGCCGTCGAGGCCTTGCGCCAGGCGGCCGACGCCGGCGCGGAAACAGCCGTGCTGCTGGCCCAGGCGGCCGACGCCGCCCAGCGCGGCGCGGAGAAGACCAGCGAGTTCCAAGCCCGCTTCGGCCGCGCCCGAAACCTCGGACCACGGACGGTCGGCCACGTCGATCCCGGCGCAACGTTCGATCGCGCTGCTCTTCGCAGGGTTTTGCGACGGGGTGAAGTGACCTCATACGTTCCTTATAGTTCCGCCTTCCAGCGCAACGGGTTCCGGTTGGGCCCTCGGGGCGGGTTCGCCGGATCGAACTTCCGTTGCTCCTGCTCGTAGCTGACCGCCTGCGTCTTGCGGGGCACTCCGGTCGCGTCCTTTTCCGTAATCAGCTTCCCGTCCGCAGCGAACTCGGCAGTGGCGTCGTCGCTATAACGGGTCCAACCGGCGCAGGCCCCCTTGGCATCGTAGTGATAGACGTCGCGCCACGACTTCGGCGGCGAGATGTTCGGATCGACATAATAAGCCCGAAAAGCGAAACTCGCCAGGTCGCGATAGACGAACTGCCCTAGCCATTCGCCATGGAAACGCCGGAGCAGATCCTTTTCGAAGCGGGTCAAGGCCGCCGGGTCCCGGTCGGCCTCTTTTCGCACGGGCGCAAGCGCGAGCTTTTCCGGCGAGTCGGCCGCTTCGCGGAACAGCCCCCAACGGACAAATCGTTCGCTCAACCTTCGGAACGCGGCCTTTTGAGCCGGAGTCCGCAGGACTTCAGCGGCGATCTTGCCACTGCCGCGGAAGAGATACGGATCGGCCGCCATGGACCGCAAGGGGGCGAGCACCGCCTTGCCCACGCCCATGTGCAGAAGGTCTTGCCCGCCGTCGAGCACCTGTTGCTGGGCCTTCTCCGCGGCGGATTCCGTGTCGCGAAGGCCGCGAATCTCCTTGTCCGGCTTGTGAGCCTTTTCGGCCTCTTCACGGTTCTTGACGGCAGCCCGCCAGGCGGCGCGGCTGCGGCGATAGGGCTCGGCGGCCGCAAGGATGGCCTTCGTCTGTTCCGGCGAATAGGCGGCGCGGAGCGCATCGCCGCCCGCCAAGGCCGAACCCGGCTTGTAGGCCTCCAACACCGCCGACAGGTCGCTGGCCTGCACGTCAACGTCGCCAGCCCCGTAGCCGATCTCCAATAATCGCCCTTGGGCGTCGTAAGTCCGCGCCTCGCTGTCCAGGAAGAAGAACGTGATGAAAGCCGGGGCCGAATAGTGGACCCCGTTGAAGGCGAAAACGCCGATGTCAACCCGATTGGACTCCATCGGCGAGCCGGTCACGATCGGGTAGCGGTCGTGCCAGTGGACGACAATCTCCGCGCCTGCGCGGCGGCTCGTCAACGGTTTGATGGTCACCTTGGCCGGGTCGCCGCGGAGGAGTTTCCAATGGAACTCCAGCGGCCGCTGGTTGGCGTCGATACTGGTACCGGCGCTGACCATCATGCGGCGGGTGAAATCGCGTCCGCGCCAGAACCTGGCGATGACCGCCGGCGTCGTGCCCAGGACCTCCGATAAGCCCTCCCGCTCGAAATAATCGCAGCCGCGGACCGGCGTCTCTTCTTCCACCACCGTCAGCTTCACCAGCGGCGGAATCGCCTCGGCCGTCATCTCGTGCGCCATCCGCACCATCGCCAGCGGATCGACCCAACTCCCCTCGAAGACCGGCGGGTGCGCCTTGCCGGCCAAGTAGTCCTGCGAGCCCGAAAGCTGCGTCGCGCTCCAGCGGAAGATCATCTGGACCGTGGGCATTAGCAGCCCGTCAGCCACAAGTTTCTGCTTCACCTCCGGTCGAAAGGCCGCCATCGTCAGCGGCACGGCGCGCATGAACGGTTGGTCGGAGCCGGACGAGCCTTGCGAAATGAACACGAAAGGGGTATTCGTGGGATAGAGGTCGCCGTAGCCGGGCGTGCCGTTGTGGCCGGGCTTGTAGTCGCAATGCTCGGGGTAGATGTACAAATTGTTCGACGCGTATTGTTCGTTGAGCGCCCGCAGCCCGCCCGGCCGCGTGTACATCATGCGGGGATTGCTGCCGCCATCGGACACTCCGGCCGAGGTGGACGAATTGCCGAAGACCACGATCGGCAGCCGTCGCAGCGTCCCCGCCCAATCCAAGCGGTATTTCAACGCCAGCTCGTTGTAGACCGTCTTGCTCAGTTGCGGGAACTGGCCGAGGTCGAGTCCCGAGTGGCCGCGGTCGCGGTTGTCGTAGACGTCGCCCACGTTGCCCGCCGCCGTCTTCTCGGCATACCACTTCCTCAACAAGTCGCCGACGGGCCCCGAGACCTTGGTGACGGGCTTTTCGGCGAGGGCCTTGATGGTGGCCGGACTGTCGGGCTCGATGTGGAAGCCGGGCGCTTTGTCGGCGGCGTCATGCGACGCGGCCTCGGCAGCGGCGGTCATCAGCAGCGTGGAAAACAGGACAAAAGCGACTCGCATCGCGGGCACTCCGGGGTTTGCAAAGCAGTGGTTCGTGCAACTAACCCGCAGTTTTATACGCCGCTCGCAAGAAATGCAACACCAACGCTATACGCCCGCAAGCAACAACGCGATGCTAGTGGGCTCAGGCGTCTGCACCGCGATGAAATCCGGCTCGTTCATACCGGAACTGGCGAAGACGGAGCCGCTTCCGTTCGCAGCAAATTTCACGATCGTGTCGGTGTTCTGATTCACCACGTAGAGATTGCCGCTGCTGTCAAAGCTGAGGCCGTCGGGCCCGGACAAGTTCGACGCGAAGGCGCCGAGGTCGGTTCCGCTAGGAGAGAATTCTTCAATCGTGGTGCCCCAGTAGTTCGCCACGTATAGATCGCCACGGCTGTCGAAGGCAAGACCCGCCGGGTGGTTCAAGTTCGAGCTGGCGAAGACGCCCAGGTCCAGGCCGGTCGAGGAGAATTTCTCGACGGTGCTGTTGCCCCAATTCGATGCGTACATATTGCCGCTGCTGTCGAAGGCAATCCCCGCCGGGTGGTCCAAGCCCCAACTGGTGATCACAGCCAGGCTTGTGCCGGTCGAGGAGAATTTGTCAATCGTGTTGTTGCCCCAATTCGCCACGTAGAGATTGCCGCTGTGGTCAAAGGCGAGTTCACAGGGCTCGTCCAAGCCCGAGCTGGCGAAGACACCCAGGTCTTTGCCGGTCGAGGAGAATTTCTCAATCGTGTTGCTGCTCCAATTCGCCACGTAGAGATTGCCGTTGCCGTCAAGGACGAGACCCTGCGGTTCGCTCAAACCCGTGTAGGCGAACACACCGAGATCCGCGCCGGTGGAAGAGTACTGCTCAATCGTGTTGCCGTAATAGTTACTGACGAAGAAGTCGCCGGCCTGCGCAAAGCCGCCCGCGGAAAAGAAGCAGGCGAGCGCCAGGCAAGGCTTGACCGTTCTTGACCGCCGCGCCGCCGCCCAGCCGATCAGACCGAGAACGCCGGCCCCAAGCAGCGCCAGCGTCGAAGGCTCCGGCACGACGGTGAGCACCAGGTCGTTGCCGTGGACGGCAAGGTTCGCCGGCAGGCCGTCGATCGTGCCGCTGGTACTCGCCAAACTGCCGCTGCTCGATCCGAAGGCGATCAAGTCGTAGATGCCCGGCCCGAAGTTGGCCGACCAGGTGAAGTGGAAATCGGAGAACTGCTGGTTGGTAAGGGCCAGGCTGCCGCAAGAAATCTCGTCGCTCGTCGAAGGTGTATCCAGTTCATAATCCAGCACCGCTCCCGATTCCAAGATCAAGTTGCCGCTCACGTGCAAAGTGCCCAGCGGGTCGCCCGGGGCAAGCTGCCCGCCGGCACTGACCGTAACGCTGCTAAGATGGCCCGTGCCGCCCAGCGTGCCGCCGTTGACGCTGACGGCCGAATTGGTCAGCCAGCCATCGACGACAAGCTTACCCTGGCTGATCGTTGTCGGGCCGGTGTAGCTGTTGCTGCCGGCAAGCACTTGCGTGCCGCTGCCGTTGATGACCAGGCTGATCGTGCCCAGTGTGCCGCCGCCCTGGATCATGCCGCTGAAGGTGGTCGAACCGCCGGTTGGGCTGAGAGTCAGGACGGATACGGCGGAACTGCTGTTGATGACGCTGCCGCCGCTGCCGGGCGTGTTGTCCGACAGCGACGCAACCTGCTGGCTTCCGCCGCTGAGGTCCAGCGTGCCGCCGCTGGCGATCGACAGGGCCGTTGTGGCGGGCAGTATGTTGATGTTGCTGCCGACGACCGGAGCGGTGTTGACGATCTCAACGCTGCAAAGTCCGCCATATTGCTGGCTGTCCCCGGCAATACTTACGGTTTGGCTGCTGCTGGTGAGCCCATCGACCTCGATGTAGTTGCCCGACTGGTGGTTCGCAGGGTTTGTGCTGGTGATCTGCGCGTAGCTGGCCAGCGTGCTGCCCTCAGTAGCGTAATAATACGCCGTGCCGTTGATGGTCGCTTTTTCTTGGTAGCCAACGCCAGAGTCGCCGACATAGACATAAACGCTGTACCTGGCGTATGGAATGTTACCGATGGTCAAAGTCATGGAGTTGTAGTTGTTCGCGAAAACATAGCCGTTGAGCAGTTGGTTCGTGCTGCCAGTCCCCCAGACGCCGGCCGCGCCGTTGAGGGAGAACGTCGCGCCGCTGTTCGCGCCGTTGCCTGCGGCGAGCGTGGTTCCGCTGAAGCTGAAGCCCGACTCGTTGTTCCAGTTGCCCATGGGTACGACGCCTCCCGTGCCGGTCAGTGCGCTGCCAGTTCCGATGAAATGGATGCCGATGTCGCCGCCGGCTGCGCTAGCAGTCGAATCCAGTTGGAGGACGCCGCCAGCGATTACGGTGGGGCCTTGGTAGGTGCTAGGGGCTGTCAACGCCAGTCCGCCGCCGCCCTGTTTGGTCAGGCCGCCCGCTCCGCTCAGAACGCCGGCGTAACTGGTGTTTTGCGCGTTGCCGCCCACGTTGAGCATGACCGGTTCCGCGGCGACCGTGGTCAGCGCAATGTTGCCAGATCCAGCCAGACCGCCCAGGGTCGGACTGGTGATTCCCGCGGCAAACGTCAGGGCACCGCCGGCCAGATTGACGGTGCTGTTCTGCACGGCTAACGGATGGGCCAGGCTCACTGTGCCGCCGCCGATCGTGGTGCTGCCGCTGTATATGTTACTGCTGGCGAGAACCAGCAGGCCGCCGCCGGAAGCCGTGATGCCCATGGGGCCGTTTGAGCCATTGACGATGTTACCGCCGATGGTCAGCGATCCGACGCCCGTCACCGTCAGATTGTCATTCAATATCAGGGGCGCCTCGATCGCATGCGTGCCGTTCATAACGGTGATCGTCGCGCCCATGCCCGAATTATTCAACGTGAGGGTGTTGCTTCCCGCCCCACTGAGCGCATAACCCACTCCGGCCGCGGCCGAATTACCCAACACCAGTGTGCCTAGCGTCTGTGGGGTATCGACGGTGACCGTGAGCGGGACCGTGGTCGGGGCGTCGATCACAGCGCCTGCGCCCGCGGCGTTGGGTACCGCTGGGCTCCAGTTGGTCGCTTGGCTCCAACTGCCGCTCACAGCTGCGGCCCAAGTGGACACGCTGGGAGTCACGTCGGCGTAGGTCGTGCCAACGCGTAGGTCGCCCATGGTAAAGGCCCCGCCCGAGTAAATGACCAGGCTATTGAGGGTTCCGATCGTGATGTTGTTGATCACAGTGCCCGTGGAAGGCTGAGCAGCGCCCGGCGTCGGGTCGGGATACAGGCGTGAAGACGTCGTTCCCGCTCGTGTAGAGTTGACACTTCAGCACAAGTAGCTCGGATTGCCCAAGCACTTCTGGGCTGTTCGACAATGAAACATCGGTGCCGCCACGCAGGCCGATGTTGTATGGTTGGCTATCACCACCGCCCATGAAAAGGTCGTTCTGGCTGCCATGGAGGTACAGGCCGAAGAAGCCGTTCCCATTTCCTTGGCCCAAGGTGCCCTGGGGACAGAGAAGGCAACTGAGATAAAAGGTCCCCGAGGAAAGCGGGTTGGCAAGATCGCGCTCGATCCCATTCAGATAAGACGTTGCCGGCGTCGTCAGCGCGTTGCCCGCCGTCGCCAGCAAGGGATAGGTGAGCGAACCGCTCGCCACGGTGGTCAGTGCCTCCGAGACATTGTATCCCCCTTCGTACCATGCGTCGGAAAACCCGCCGCCGCCGTTCTGGCCCGCCAGGCTCGATCCCGCGGGGTAGGCAAAACTATCGTACGCAATGAGACTGCCATGTACAGTCGCACCAAACATTGTCGCCACCAAAGCCACGGCCAACGATCCTCGCACCATCGTCTTGTCAAACATCTTCTGTCCCTTCAAGCAAGGTAAGCATGATGGCCGCATCCACGTTCAGGTCACGCGCACCAACCGCAACTCCAACTGCGCGCAGCACCCGCCACGGAAACACTCAAGGGAAACCAGACCCAGCCAAAGAACGGCGCGCAGTGCCAGACTCCCTTGAGAGCCTTCGTGTTGAGCCACCAAACGCACGGAGACGAAAACAACTCCCGCCGGAGTTGCGCTGCTGCGGACGGAGGCTCGGGTACTGCGCTGCCTACTGGATACGTTATTATTGCGTTGAGGCCTGCAAACCAGATTGCGGCCCGCTTTGCCGGCGAAGGAACCTGCATCGCATGGTCCTTCACCGCAACTACGAGTAAACTACCAGATGACTACCGATTTGTCAAACACTTGGTACTCCGATTTGGGACGAGTTTCAGCATGTTTTCTTGCGAATAAGAGCCGCCGCGGCCTTTTGTCGCGGTATTGGCGGGGTTGACTATATATTTCGGCAATCGTCTAATGGTGCATTCTATGATGCCGGAGGCCCAGAAGCTCTACGAGAAAGTGAAGGACGCCAAGGAGCCGGAAGCCGCTCCGGCCGCAAAAATGCCGTGAGTCGATCGAGATTCGTGCCGCGGGCGAGAATTGAGCCGCTGGCCCGAACGCAGGCACCCAGGGAAAATGTCTAGCTTTCCGGATCATGTCGTCCGCGCAAATTTCGCCGTTTGCCTGGGAACGGTTGCCCGTTTAAGAGAAGGTACGTCGAAAAAGGGCCGTTTGGCACGAGAATAGACGTGGAAAGACGGCCGTTTGCAGCGCGAAACCGGCCGGGTCGTGCCGGCGGTGCCGCGCGTATGGACTTTGCCGCCCTCGCCATCACATACTGCGCCTACCGGTCTCCGCCACCGAGCGATTCGTCCTGCCCGAATTCCGCAAACGCGAGATCGAGGGCGGCACGCCAACGAGTTTTCTTCGCGGTGGTCTCAGCAACGTCGTCCGGGCTGTGGGCGAGGCCAAGGCTGCCGCGGTCGACTTGACCGGGGCCCTCTGCACCCGTGCCGGTCTCCTGCTGGCTTCCACCACCGAGCGGTTCCACCAGAGGGCCGGAGTCCACCGCCGCGGCGGCATAGTTCGCCAGCGTCGAATCACGGCTATCGGCCGGACTGGTGAGGTTGTTTGCAGCGCCAGGCGCCGCCAGCTCTCCAACCAAGGGCGCGTCCGCGGTACCCACGCTCAGAGCGGCATCCACCACGTACGGCGCGGCGGACAGCGCGGCCCCGCCTGCGATCGCGAAGTCCTGCACGGTTGGGGCCTGGTCGCCCACGGCCGTCGTCGGCGCTGCGTCCGCGGCCGAACCGGAATCGCTCGACCCCGCCATCGTCACGGCAGCGAACACATTCATCACGTTGGCCGGAACACTGGCATTGCCGCCCGTCGTTGCCGAATCGACGAGCGCTGCCGCGCTGGCCGGCGGGACCTGGCCCGTCGCCGGGAAGTTGCCGGCGACCAGGTCGGGCACGAGAAGATTGGCCACCGGCGTCCCCAGGCCGGTAACCAGGTTGTAGCCCGCGGCGGTGCTATAGCCGTTGCTGCCGCCGGTGATGACGTGGTAGTCGTTCTGCGACAGACCGTAGAGCGACTGTTGCGTTTGCGTGGGACCCGCGCTGTTCAGCGCCGCTTGCCCGGCGGCAGTCCGCCCCTGGTTCACCAACGCGATCATGCCGGCCCAGGCGGGGGCAGACAGACTGGTGCCGCCCACGACCTCCCACGGGTCGCTGGGACCGAGATTGTAAGGGTCGGCGACCCAGGCCCCCGTGGCCGGATCGGCCACGAAGGATACGTCGGGCGTGGTGCGGCTGCCCGTGGACTGCACCCCCGCTTGGTAGGCCGGCTCGGCTTCGTATTGGCTGATGCCGCCGCCCGAACCGATGAAGGCGCCGGCCGAGGTCGAGAAATAGCCCCATCCGGTTTCGCCGTTGTACGAGTTGTCGGCATTGAGCGTGAGACTGGTGCCGCCGACCGCCAGCACGTTGGGCGAGAAGGCCGGGTAGACCGGATCGGCTGCGCCGTAGTCGCCGGTGCTGGCCACGAAGGTCACGCCGGGGACGGCGAACGTGCCGTCATAAGCGGCTTCCTCGGCGGCCAAGACACTCTGGCCCTCGGCGAAGCCCCAGCTCATGGAGACCACCGACACGCCCGGCTGGGCGGCAGCCGTGGCCACGCCGGCCATCAAGTCGGCCAGCGACTGGCCCTTGGCCTCGACCAGGATGATCTTGGCCGCGGGGGCGATCGCATGGGCCCACTCCACGTCCAGCGACTCCTCCACTTCCCAATTGTCGTTGCCCGGCCCGATCGGGTCGGTTTCGGGCAGCGACGTGGCCTGGCCGTTCTGATTGAGCACCGTGAGGAACGAGGTTGCCGGGCCGTACTGCTGATAGAGCGTCGGCCCGGATGTCGTCAGCCCGAACTGGCCGTCGAACGCATCGAGGGCCTGGTAGATCTGCGGGTCGTCGTAGGCATCGACGATGGCAATGGTCTGGCCCGTGCCGTCGAGGGAGAGGTCGTTGATGCCGTAGGCCGTGCGGATCTGGGCCGGGGTGTAGGCCGTGCCGCCGCTGGCCGCGACCAACTGGGCGATGGCGTTCCCGCTGATCGAGAGCGTATCGACGACGAGGGTATCCTTGAGATTGGCGTTGCCGCTGAGGACGAGCTCCGCCGTCGGGGCGTCAACCGTGCCGGCCAGTCCGGCCATGGCGTTGCCACTGAAGGAAAGTGCCTTCGCGTTGGCGCTGGGCTGGAAGATCAGGACCCCGGCGTCCGGCCCACTGCTGGCCGCGCTCAGGCTGAGCGTGCCGTTGCCGCTCAGGCTGATGCTGCCCGACGTGCTCCCGCTGGTGGTGTTGTCGATGAGCACGCTCGTGCCGCTGAGGTTGCCGTTGCCGCTGACCGTGAAGCCGCCCCCCTCGATGATGTAGGTGACGCCCGATCCGCTTAACGTGGCGTTGCCGCTCACTGTGACGCCGCCCGTACCGATGACGTAAACGCCAGGGTTCAGCGTCAGTTTGGCGTTGCCCGAGACGCTGATCTGGCTATAGAGGCCCTGGCTGATCGTCGCGGTGGAGTTGCCGCTGAGGCTCTCGGAGACGGGCGTACCCGTGTAGCTGGGAACGGTCGGCGCCGCCAGGCCGGCCAGCGGGTTGCCCGTCGCCGCCGGAGCGCCGGTCTTGGTGACCTTGGCGTTTCCGCTCTTGCTCACCCCGCCCACGACCTGCACGCTGGCGGCGGTGACCGTGGCGTTTCCGCTGGCCAAGATGGCGCTGGTGGAGTCGGAGTCCACCACGACGTTGCCGGAGGTGTTGATTTCGGCATTACCGGAGAGCGAGAGGGCCCCGCCGGCGGTCGGGTCCAGGACGTAGATCGAGCCAGTGGCAATCGAAACATTGATGGTCACGCTATCCGTCGCCGTGGCGTAGTCGACGCTGTTGGCGGGCGTGAAAGTCACCGACAGGGTCTGCGTGCCCACGGGCAGGATCGTGCCGGCGGCCGGCGAGTAGACAAAGTTCCCCAAGACGTTGGCTGTGGCGCCCAATTGCACGCTGCTCAAAGCCGTGCCGTAAGTAATGGCTGTCGGTGTTGCCCAAGTGACCGTCGGCGCGGCCTTGTTCACCGTTATCGCCACGGTCGTGCTGGCCGGGGTGTAATCGGTCGAATCGTTGGGTGTGAAGGTCACGTTCTCCAGGTAGGCCGTGCTGCTGGCATTAAGCACCGTACCCGCCGCAGAGCTGTAGGTAAACGTGCCCGGAACACTAACCTGGGTGCCGCCCACCGTCCAAGTCGCCGTGCCGCTGAGTTGGCTGTTGGCCAAGGCCGTGCCGTAGGTCAGCGTCACGGGATTGACCGTGACATTCGCCGGGGTGGCCCGATTGACCGTGATGGGTACACTGTACGTCACGCTTGCGTAGTCGGTAGTGTCGGTAGGCGTGAAGGTCGCCGAGAGGGTCTGCGTCCCCGCCCCCAGCACGGCGTCCGCGGCGGGCGTGTAGGCGAAAGTCCCGTCCACGTTGGCGTTGGCGTCCAGTTGGGTGCCGCTGAGGGCCGTGCCGTAAGTGATATTCGCCGGCGCGGTCCAGGCGATGGTCGGCGTCCCCTGCACCAATATGTTGCCCGCGGTGGAAACTGGACTGGACGTGTTGTTCTCAATGAACTCGCCCGTGCCGTTGATGACCAGCGTGTCCGGATCGGCAACGGTGCCTAGATTCACTGTGCCGCCGTCGATCTCGATGGCTGGTTCCGTGTAGCCGGTGCTCGATTCGATCGTGTCGTTAAGCAGCGTGAGGTTGCCGCCGGTGACCAGAATCGTGGGGGCCGCCCCAGACTCCGTAAACGTCGCGCCTTCGACGATCACATTGCCCGACGTGACGGTAAGCGCCGGGATATCGGGATCAATGGTCCCCCCGTTAACCTGAATGACCAAGGTCACGCCCGGCTGCAGGCTCAATGTTTGGCTCGTGTAGGTCGTGCTCCCGCTGAGGTTCAGCGTAACAGTGACCGGCGTCATCGTCCCGTTGACCCTCGGCTCGACGAGCGAATTCAGGGCGGTGATCAGCCCCGAGGCGTCGTCGGCCGTCACGGCCTGTAGCGTGACGGTGGCCGGCTGGCTCGCCGCCGCCTCGTCGGTCGCCGCCGTCCGCACCGCCGTCTGTAAGTCCGCATCGATGGTGCCGTCGGTCACGGACAGGTCGGGAACGACTTGCAGCTCCACGACGCCGCTGCCGCTGGAAACGAAATTGATCGGATCGCCGTTGTATTGCGCCGTGATGTCCTGCGTTGTGGACGCGCCGGTCGTATTGCTGAAGCTTGTGCTCAACACGGCCGTGCCGCCGGGGCCCACCGCCGCCGTCCCCAAGGCCGTACCGTCGTCGTAGAAGGTCACCGGGCCGTCGGGCGTGCCCGCGGCAGAGGTAACCGTGGCGGTCAATGTCACCGGCTGCCCGGTGAGCACGACGGTCGACGAGGCGGCAACCGTCGTCGACGTGGCGGCCGCGCTGACGCTGAACGTCCCGGAAGGCTCCTGCGCAACCGCGTCCCCGGCCCCGGCCGAGAAGTCCGAGGTGTCGCCCGTGCTGAGGTTGGTCGCCGTCGCCGTGATCGTATCGCCTGCCGCGACCGCGGCGAAATAGGCGGAACCGCTGAGGGGGTCGCCGTTGGAATCGGTCTTGACCGTGACGGCCCCCAGCCACGTCTGGCCGACGGCGGAGTTGTCGTAGAAGTCGAGTTGGAAACTCGTCGAGGGCAACGGCTCATTGCTCGTGCCGTCGAAGGCCGTGGCCGCAAAGCTCCATTGGACCTGCGTATAGGTCGAGTCGGTTTCCGCCGACGCGATCGTTGGCGAACTCTGGTAATCGTTGGCCCAGTACGCCGGCGGCTCGGCGTAGTCCGTGGAGTCCAGGGGCGCATCGCTCGGCAAGATCACGGGATGATCGCCGTATCCCCCGGGGCGCCGCTGTCCCAGAACTCGGCGCCCAGGTCGATCCCCGGGCCGGAGTTGCCGTAGATCGAGTTCTGCTCGAAGGTATTGCCGACGGTGTCGTAGGAACCGGCATAGTATCCGCCCGGGGAATAGCTCACCACCGCGATTCCCGGCCCGCCGCTGAAGGTGTAGGCGCCGGCATTGCCGGCGCCGTTGGCGGCGATCGTGTTCCCGACGAACTGATTGGCGTCCGCGGGCGAACTCGGCGCCGTGTCGCCCATGATTGCGATGCCGCAGACCACGTTGGACTCGATCATGTTGTCGTCCACGACGTTGCCGGTGTCCGCGCCGAGGGCGATGCCTAAGCCGACGTAGGGGTGGTCGGCAATCACATTCTGCTGGATCGTGTCGGCAACCTGGCCGGACAGCAGCAAGACGCCGAAATCGGCCGCTCCTTGGGGAGCGTCGCTGCCCGCCGGCGGCAAGACCGCCGTCCGCCCGTCGCATTGGGTGCCGATCGAATTGCCGATCAGGTCGTCGTGGCTCCCCATGCCAACGTCCCACGTCAAGTCGACATCGAGGACCAGCGGCAGTTCCCCGTCGTTGCCGGAGATTACGTTTGCCGCGGCCGGGACGGTCCCTCCCACCAGGTCGTAGTTCCCCAGGCCGACACCCGTGCTGCCGTTGCCGATGGAGGTCGTGCCCGCGGCGTCGAGGCCGACAAAGTTCCCGGCGATCACGTCGTGGGGACCGGCACTGATGCCTTCCCCGCTGCCGTTGATGTAATTCCCGGAAATCACGTTGCGCTCTCCGCGGCATAGAGGGCCGTTCCCGAGGCATAGGGCGCCAACGCGGCGGCGATTCCGCCGTCGATCCCGCCGGCGATCGTGGTGTCGTCGATGCCCACGGTATCGCCGGCGGCATTCCCGAGGCTCAGTTGCGCGCTGCTGCCGATCAGGGTGTACGCGCCGGCGGAAATTCCGGCGACGTTTCCGTTGGGAGCGCCCTCGAACCCCTCGCCGCCCGTGTCCGTGCCGATGAAATCGCCGGCGATGATATTGCCGACGTCGCCGCTTGCGCCGCCGACTTGGATTGCCCAATCGCCTTGCCCGGTAAAGCCGGCGATCGCCAGTCCCTGCACCACGCAATGCCCGGCGTCGATTGTCAAGCCGTTGACGTTCGGCGTGCTCCCCAGGCCGGCTCCGTCGATCTCGACCTGGAGCACGGCATTATCGGCCTGGCCGATTCCGGCGCTATTGGGCGATCCGCCGCTCTGACTGTAGCCGTCGATGATGGTGGGAACGGTGATGGCGGGCAGTTCGCCCAGCGCAGGGGCACACGTTGATCACCTGCGGACCGCTGCCCGAGATGGCGAAGGCGATCGTGTTGGGGCCGCTGAGCGCGGTGTCCAGGGCGGTGATGGCGTCGCGGAGGCTAATCGGCTCGTCCGCCGCCGCGGCATTCTGAAGGTCGCTGACGCTGTCCGAGTACCAGTCCAGGGTGTCGGTGGCCGTGGTCACGGTGACGGTGACCGGGGCGAGCGTAGAGGACGGCAGGCTGACCAGCGTTTCGTTGACCTCCACAGTGTTCCCGTAGACCGGGATCGGGACGCCGGAGGTGTTGTAGGCCAACTGGCCTCCGCCGTTGACCTCCAGAGTGTTCCCCCCGGGGCTGCCGCCATTTCCCAGGTCGACCGTGCCGCCGGTGACCTCGAAGGCCGGCTCGTTGGAACCGGTGCTCGAGGCGACGGTATCGTCGCGGAGGGTGAGCGAGCCGCCGCTGACCAGGATCGTGGGGGCGGCGCTGGCGGTGGAAAAACTCGCATTTTCCACCTCCAGAATGCCCGTGGTGAGCGTTAGGGCGGGCGAGTGGCCGACGAACGTGGTGCTCGTGCCGTTGCCGACGAGCACCAGGGTCACGCCCGGCTGGAGGGCGATATCGGCGTCGTTGTACGTCGTGTCCGCGGCCAAATCGAGCGTGACGATTACCGGCTGCGGTGAACCGTTGTTGACTGGGGGCGTGAGCGCGTTGACGGCGGTGATCAGGTTCGTCAGGTCGTTGGCCGTGGGGGCCTGGAGCGTGAAGGTGGGCGACACGGCGGCAACATTTTCCAAGTCCGCGGCAGTCACGTCGGAGGTCTGGGTCGCGGCGAGGATCTGCAGCGGCGAGGCAGGCAGAACCTCCCGGACCCGGTAATTGCCTGTATCCGCGATGAAGAGGTCGCCGGCGGCGTTCACCGCCAGGCCCGTGGGAAACGACGACGACGCTAGGGCGGCCGGCCCATAATCGCCCGAGTAGCCCGACGTCCCATTTCCGGCGAACGTGATGATGTTCCCGTTGGTCACGCCGGCATCGATGCCCTGGACCCCGATGATGTCATTGGCATCGATTTCCTGGACCACGTTGTTGGAGGAATTTGCAATGTACAGATCGCCGGCCGCATCGACAGCCACTCCGCCTATCTGCGTAGCGGTGAAGTCCGTAACGGTGAAGACGTTTTGGTATTGGTACCCCCCGCTCTGGGTTAGGTCGACGTATGCGACGGCACCCACGCGTCCTAGGCTGAAGTAGAGCCGCTGCGCATCATAAGCGAGACTCGTCGAGCCAAGTGACGGCGTATTCTCTCTGGGAACGGCTACCCCGGCCGTGAATTCAATCGTGTCATCGGGGCTTACCTCGAGGATCGCGTTCTGGTACCAATTTTGGTTTTGGTCCATAACGGCAACTTGGTCATGAACGGCAGCACCCACGGCAACAAAAACGTCGCCTTGGCTGTCTACCGCAATCGCCTCCGGCAATGCCACCGGGGTAGAGGTCGCTGCTTGGCCGTCATAGTAGGTGCCAGGGGGGTCGGTATCGTCTCCGGCAATCGTAATCATGCCGCCGTTGCAAACCGGTTGGCCAAATTTCGTCTCCCAACTGCCGGTCAGGTTGAGCATTTTGACCAGATTGGCGCCGGTATCGGCAATGTAAAGATTGCCATCGGCATACGCGACGGCCTCGGGTTGGTCCAAGCCGCTTGCCACCGTGGTAATTATGCCGTTCGGCGTTACCTCGCGGATCGCATCATTCGCGGCATCGGCGATGAACAGATCGCCCGCTGCATCAACCGCCAGGCTGGTCGGTACTACCTTTCCCGGCGCAATGTTTCCTAGGGCGATGGAGGCGGTCTGAGCGGGGAAACCATCGCCGCTGTCAGCGTCCGTCCCGTTTCCCGCGACCGTGATAATCGTGGGGGCCAATCCCACGGCGCTGCTGCCGCCATTGCTGGTATCACCGCTGTAGGTCGCCGTGATGGTGTACGTTCCATAGGGGAGCGTCACGTTCGGCAGGGTAGCCACGCCGCCAACGAGACATTTTGTGCCCAAATCGGCGCCAGTCGTGGTGTTGACGAAATCGACAGTTCCAGTCGGTGTGCCGGTGCCAGGGGCGTCAACAGAAACCGTGGCCGACAAGGTCACCGGCTGGCCGCTGATGGCCACCGTGGGCGAGGCCTGCAGCGAGGTGGTGGTGGGATTGAGGACCGTAACGCTGGTGCAGCCGCTGTTGGCCGCGAAGTTCGGATCGCCCGAGTAATTGGCGGTGATCGTCTGCGCTCCCGTCAAGTCGACATCGGCGCCCAGTGCGTCGATGGTCAGTGTCGCGACTCCGTTGCAGTCAAGAGTCGCGTCACCCAAATCGGTTTGTGCCGTGACATCGAAGAAATCAACGTCGCCGGTCGGCGTCGTGTTTCCGCCGGTATCGTCCGCCACCGTGGCCGTGAAGGTGACTGGCTGGTCCCAGCTCGAAACCGCCGGCGACGCGGTAAGCGCAACCGTGGTGGCCCCCACCGGCAGCACGGCACTGCTGCCGCCGAAGATGTTCGGGACGCCGTTGTAGGTCGAAGTGATGGTATAGGTCCCCGGGGGGAAGTTCACATTGGTCAGGGGCAGGGTAGCCGTGGCATTGGGGTCGTTGCTATCGGGGACGAGGGCGCGGTGCCCAACGGCCCGCTCGCATCGGAGAAGGTCACGCAGCCGTCGGGCGTGCCGCTGCCCGGGTAATTGACGCCGACCGTGGCTGTCAAGGTCAGCGGCTGGCCGTTGATCGGGATCGTGGGCAAGGCCTGCAATGAGGTCGCGGTGGGATTAATGGCCACGCTGAACGTGCTCGTGCTGGCGCTTGTTGAAGCGCCGCCCGTATTGCTGACTACGACCTCAAAGGCCTGGTTGCTCAGCGCCTCGGCATAGGTGTAGGATAATTGCACGTCGAAGCCGCCGTTCGGGTCGGGCACGATCTGGCCGCTGGCGCCCGGTGCATTGGTGATGCCTGGGCCGTTGACCACGCCGTTGCTGTTGAGCGTCACGCTGTTGCCATCGCCGAGGGTGACCACGGCGGTGTAATCGGCGGAATTGCTGTCGAGGCCGCTGAACTGGAGCACGGTGGCGTTGTTGAATGCCTGTCCCGCGGTGACGCTGGGCGGGGTCAGGGCGCCGGCCGTGATTGCCGGGATCTCAAACACCGTGCCGTAACCCGCTGGGTATCCGTAGGCCACATTTTGTGCAGCGCCCAACAGATCTCCGTGGCTGTCCACAAACAGGCTGGAGGGGGCAGCTAAGCCGCCGCCGCCATCAAAAGGATAGGGAACGATGTCCCAGAATCCCGCAACCTGGGTGTAGGTCCCACTACCGGCCGCGACCTCGAATACCGATGAAACTTCCTGGGAGGCACCGACGGGATAGTAGTTGTTGGGGGGGTTGTCTACGCCGTAGTTGGCCGAACCAAACAGATCGCCGCTACTGTCTCGCGTAAGGATAGTCGTGGGGATTTCGAGATTGTTGGCGAGGATGCTGATTGCGCCGCCGTTTTCCGGCATCTCGAATACGGTTCCTTTGCCATATTGGCCGCCTTCAGTCGTTGCACCGTAAAGGTTGCCGCTGCTGTCGGCGATAAGCCCTCCAACGGGCCCACCACCCGTGGGACAACTAGAAGTGTTGAAGGAGACGAGTGTACTCACGGTGCCGTTGCCCGCCACCACCTCGAACACCGAGCCATCGCTATATTCACCGCCGTTCCCGGTCGTGCCGAAGACGTTGCCGTTGGCGTCGGCAACGACGCTGGGGTTGGGGGAGCCGTCCAGTGCGGTATTGAACGTGGCGAGCGTGGTAACGGTATTGCTGTCATTTGCGACCTCATAAACTATGGTACTGCCGCCCCCAACGGAATTGGCGACGCCGTAGAGATTGCCGTTGCCGTCCACGAAAGGAGTTCCTTGGGGACTTTCCCCATTAAATGGGGCGAGAGGGGTGATTGCTCCGCCACTGCCGGCCCCTATCTTGAACGCGGTGCCATCGTTATATAGACCGCCCTCGGACGTCGTGCCGAAAATGTTGTTTTGGCCGTCGATCGCAATACCTTGTGGCAAGGAACCACTCGCCCCGCCGAAGGATGCGAAGGTTGTGGGGGAGTGGCTTCCGGCGGCGAGTTCGTACAGGGAGTTGGTATTTGAGGCTACGCCGAAGAGGTTTCCGTGGCTGTCCTCGACAACCCCTCCCTGCGGTGCTCCTAGGGGATCGAAAGGGGAAATGTTGGCCACGATCGTGGGGCTGGGGCTGACTGAGAGCAACCTACGATTTTCCAACGCCTCGACATTTAGTCGTCGTTCTCTGGGCCGTTGTACCGGCTGCCAACGCCTCCGGCTTGTTCGCGGCCGGCCCAGCCAATGCTGTCGCAGTTCGTTCAAGCACATGATGTTTCTCCTTAGAAAGTCTTGTCCGGGGTACCGTTGGAGTTATAGCGCACGACGGCGTTTACCTCGTCCTCGTTGCAGCCCACGGCCACGATCTGGCCGTTGGATTGAATCTGCACCGAGTGGGCAATTTCATAGGGGGAATAGGCAAAATCGTCGGCATAACCCTGCCCGTTGAAAACTCCCCCGCTGGAGCCGAACGTCTTGTCCAGGGCGCCGGCCGAGGTAAAGCGGGCAACGACCAAATTTCCGTCGTACAAACCCCGGAAACGCCGGAGACAACGATATTGCCCGCGCCGTCAATGGCCGCCGCGCAGGCCGTCGACGCGAAGCTTTCCGTGACATAGCCATTGCCGTTGGCGAATGTCGCATCCAAGTCGCCGTCGGCCGTGAAACGGGCGAGGACCATGTCGCCATCGCAGTCGCCCGCGACCACGATATTATCGTTCGCGTCGATCGTGATGCCGTTGAGATGGGTGTTTTGGTTGCCGATGGCCAACGTCACGATGCCGTTGGATCCGAAGGTCGTATCGAGCTTCCCATTGGCGGTGTAGCGGATCAAGGCCAGGCTCGCAAGCTCGCTGCTTGAAAAGAATTCTGCGCCGACGACGATGCTGCCGTCGGACTGCAGTGCGACGTCTTGTACGTCAGTGTTGAGAGCCGGCGAGGCGGTGCTGAGCGTGCCGCCGGAGCCGAAGGTTGAATCCAGTACACCGCTGCTGGTGTACCTCGCCAGGACAATCGGGCTGCCGTTCGTAGAATAGCCCCCGGCGACCACGATGTTTTCGTTGCTCCCGCTGGCTTGCAGGACGATGGCTTTTATTGCTGCATCGAACTTGAAATTGGTCTTGACGATCCCGGTCTTGTTGAAGGTCGTGTCCAAAGCCCCGTTGGTGTCATAGCGCACCAGCGCGAAGCCCTGGCCAATAGTCAAATTCTTGCCCTTGCCCGTTTCATAGATGCACTGCCCGCCCGAGAGGAGTTTGCCGTCGGAATCGACGGCGCAGGCGTTGGGCCATTGCTGCCAGCCTTCGCCGGTGACATCGGTCGCCACGAATCCGCCCCCGAAGGCCTTGTTGAGCGTGCCGCTGTAGGAAACGCTGGAGGCCACGAATTCACCCATGCTGGTCACGCCGGCCCCCACCACCATCACGTCGTCCGTTACGAGGTCCAGCGCTGCGACACATCGCCCCCCAGCCTTCGCCGGACGTAGGCAGGACGACCACCTGGGCGAAGGCCGCCCTCACCCCCAGGCCGAATGCGAAAAACGTCATCAGGCCGACGGCCAGCCGATAGCGATTCTTGAACATCTCTTGGTACTCCTTATCCTCAGCATGGTCTGCGGCGTAATGAAAATGTCATCGTCCCGGGCGGGCAGACCAGGCCGCCGGGAGATGCCGGGCCGGCGGCTGTTTTGCTCGGTCGCGAGGACTCGCCGGCACTCTATCTCCGTAAACGCTAAACGCAAGTCCGACCCGCCAGATAAATTTTTTGTCGGGAAATTCAGTCAATATTCGAGATCGCCGATACGACGTAACCAATTGATACCAAAGAGGTTCCTTCTCCAGGGAAGGAACTTCTCTGCGATCGTGCGGTGGGCGAATGTCGCTACGGCCTCACCCTTCGGCTTGACGACTTCCATAAGATTTGGAGTCTAAGAGTGAGGAGTGTTTCCCTTTATCGGGGGATTGGTATGGCATCCGCTGGTTCGGTTACGCATTGGATTCAAAAGGTCCGCCAGGGCGATTCGGCGGCCGCCGAGGGCCTTTGGAAGCGCTATTTCCCCCGACTCGTGCAGTTGGCACGAAAGAAACTTCAGGGTCTGCCCGGGCAGATGGCCGACGAGGAAGACGTCGCGCTGAGTGCCCTGAACCGCTTTTACCAGGCGGCTGAAGAGGGCCGCTATCCCGATTTGGCGGACCGCGACGGCCTTTGGCGTTTACTATTACAGATCACCACGCACCGCGTGATTGATTTGAGGCGTCGTGAAAACCGTCAGCGGCGCGGCGGCGGCCAGGGCGGCTTGAATGCCAGTCGTAACCGCGCCGAAGCGGCGATCGATCAGTCGCCGATTTCCCAAGCGGCGGACGATACCCCCACTCCCGAGCTCGCGGCAATGATGGCAGACCAGTGTCAACGGCTCCTGGAAGAACTCCATGACGGGGAATTGCAGGCGATTGTCGCGGCGAAAATCGACGGGGCCAGCAACGCCGAAATTGCCGCGCAACGGAACTGCTCGCAGCGGACCGTCGAACGCCGCCTGAGATTGATTCGCGACAAGTGGAAACATTTGCATGCGCAGGAAAAGCAGGAGCAAGGACCGGCCAATCAATAACTGCCGCGGGATGCTTGCGACCCCGGCCAGCTTGCCTGGCCGGTGAACGAGGCTGAACGGCTAAAGCAGAGAACGAAAACCGATACGACCCCATCCACCTTGCGTGGATGGTGAAGAAGGTTGCTCGGCTAAAGCAGAGAACGAAAACCGACACGACCCCATCCACCTTGCGTGGATGGTGAAGAAGGTTGCTCGGCTAAAGCAGAGAGCGAAAACCGACACGACCCCATCCACCTTGTGTGGATGGTGAAGAAGGTTGGTCGGCTAGATCGCGGAGGTGCGCTAGGTTGACAACCTGATTCACCATCCAGGCGAGCTGGATGGGGTCTTGGTGGGCTTGCTTTCGTTGCTAGCGGACCAACCTTCTTCACCATCCAGGCGAGCTGGATGGGGTCGTTGGGCGACTTGTGTGTAACAACGAGGGTGTGAGCCCCTGGGAACATTTGACCCCGGAAGAGCTGGTAGACTGGCGTCCCTTCGATAGTGTGCTTCCGCTATGAACGATAATTCCCCCACGATCGACTATTTTGACTGTATCCACTATTTCCGTTGATTGATCCTCAAAGGCGCCAAGCGGTTACACGATTTCCAATGGTACGCATAAGCAAGTTCGTTACGCTGTGAAATGCGATCGCTCCTGCGTTTGATGTAGTCGGGGGATCCGCAATCGAGGGCGCGGCATAACAGCGCTGCAATAATGTCGCGGATCCTCGGGACCGTCAGAGCCGGTGTGTATTTTTTTTCCCCGAAGGTCTTCTTGGGTTAGGAACCAGGCCGCCAGCAGCGAAAGTGTTTGATGGTGATACCAACCGATCCAGTTACGGACCTGATACTGAGCCAACCCCGCGTCGCTCTTCGCCCGCTGGAGGCATTCCTCGATCCGATGCTCAGCTTTGGCTACCCGCGCGAACTCTGCCAGAACGTCTCGGGCGCGGCGTTCGAGAGATAGTAACCGTGCTTCATCGTTCCGTCGCTTTGCTCTTCCCGCAGAACCACCAACATCTCTTCGGGACCGTTGCGACGCCGATCGGTCTTCGCCTGGATACGGGTCTTCACGGCCTTCACGACCAGTGGACCTCGCGACCCATCGCGGACATCGATCGTCGTCCAGGCACTCTCCGGCAATGCCTCGCGCCAGCGATCGACACGCTTGAAGGGAACCTGAGGATGCGGTCCGCGACCACTGTACTCCGGCGGCGGTGCGTCCAGATCTCTCACCAGCGTGTTCGATGGTACGGCCAGCAGATACTGTTCTCCCAAAGTCCGCAAATCCCGGCGAAATGCCGAGCTGCGCCCCATTTCGTCGTCGCCTGCGATCCAGGAGTGAGGCAACGTCGTCCGGTGTTGACTCAGCATCTCCAAGGCCAGGGCATGCCGTGTCTGGAAACGGGTGTCATCGGGAACACCGCACTTCGCCCGCCGTTTCTTGTCCTTTGCCCACTCCTTGGTCAGATACAGCCGCACGTCCACCAAGGCATGCTCCTTGCGCGAAACGTAACCCAGGTAAATGCCCACCTGGCAGTTCTCAATCTTCCCCAGTCGGCCACACCATTGTCGTGCCACGCCAACCGAGGACTTGCCTTGTTTCTTGAAGCCCGAGGGATCGAAAACAAGCACGCCATCCGACTCGCCCAACTCCGTGCCCACCTGCCGCGCCAACTCCTCGATCAGCAGACCGTCGTCCCAAAGCAACTGCCCAATAAACTTCTGCAGCGCTTGCCGATCCTGATTATGAAAATAGGCGATGGTCTCAGCGTTCTTCCGCTTCACGTCCGAGAACAACCCGGACACGTATTCCCAGACGTGCCGTTCCTGCTCCGTGCTCTCCATGATCGCCGCAAAGGGTTCGATAAACCGTTCAAGGCGATCCGTAATCCTTCAGGTATTCGGGGATCCAGGACCGCACCCTCCAAAAGTTCCTCCACCCGCTGCTCAAATCGCCGTTCCATCGGCTCCTCCTTTCCTTGATATACAAACGAAGGAAAGGCTTAATACCAAATGGCTTACAAACGATCAATACCAGGATACA
>CAVRDP010000009.1:0-387703 GCA_963719885.1 uncultured Planctomycetia bacterium
TATAACCGCGCGTTGGCAGCAGGTCGCTCATACACCAACTCCCCGAGGCACCAGCGGCGGGCCGGGCTGATGGGTGATACTGCTGAAAAACTCACAGTAAATCGGCGCTAACCGGTCCGGATGCCATTGCTGCGCGCGATCACGCGCCGCACGGCTCCATCGCTCGTACTCGGCCGCGTCGTCCCACAGACGAATGATCGTCTCGACCCAAGGTTCGACCTCCTCAGCCGTTGGCACGTCACGAGTGTCGCGCGTGTAACGCGCCGGGATGTCGAACAGAAAGCCGGCGTCGCCGATGGTTTCCGGCAATGCGCCGCGATTGCTGGCTAGCACGGGGATGCCGTTAGTCATCGCCTCGCCCGCCACTAGGCCGAACGATTCGTTCCAGAGCGAGGGCACCACCAACAACTTGGTTATCGCGTAGAACTTGCGAGGGTCGGTTGTTTTGGGCCGCACCGTCAAATTCGGCAGACCAGCCAGATTGATACCGGTCTCCTCTTTCCAGTTGGGGGCGTTACGGCCCTCGATGAGCAACAAGGGAATCTGCGGCCGCCGCGCCGCAAGCATCTCGGCCAGCCGCGCAAAGAAATACAGCCCTTTGGTTGACTGGGGATTAACGAACGTCAGAAACCGCGGCGAAAACCTGCCATCTCCCGCCGGGAGGGGGCCAGGACCGCCAACGTAGTCAGCGCGGTCTCCGCGTGATGGGTTGCATCACACGGAGCGCGACGAGTACGTTCAGGGTATCTCTCTACGCTCACCCGCCCTCGATCGATCACGTAGGGGAGCCAATGGCAGGCGAGCCCAAGCGATTGCCGGTAGTACGTCCGCGAGAATTGGGAGGGCACGATCACACGATCCACGATGCGGAAGACGCGCGGACTGCGGTAGTTGAAGTTGTGCAGCGCGAAAAGGATGGGGATGCCACGCTTCTTTGCCGCCTGCTGAATCGCGATCGCCACTGGGCCGCCGCCGTAGGTCCAGACCACGTCCGGGCGGTTCTTCGTCAGGAAGATCTCGCAGGCCGTGAGGAAGGCCGCAACCTCTTCGCGGTTGATCCAGCCGCCGCGGGTCGAGGCCGAGTTGAACAGCGTCACGGGAATCTTTTCGTAACTGGTGAAGATCATCCGCCCCCGGTACGGACCGATATGAGTGTTGCGGACCACGTAGCGGAGCCCGCGTTTTGCGAGGATTTCTTCCACGAGGACCTCTTCCGAGGCGTCCATCCGCGAATTGCAGAAGGCCTGGCACTCGAAACCCGACCGCGCCAAGAGCGACAAACCGTCGAGCGTGGCCGTCGCGGCGCCGTTGGTGAAGTCCAAGACGCAGTGTTGCGAAACGAAGGCGATTCTGCGGATACGGTTTTTCACGGCCGGACTTTTCTCCGTGATAGCGGAACGGACGTTGCGTGCTTGGAGGTTGCGCGATTCGCCTCGTAGTTGCCAGGACTCGCCTCGCTCTGCGCCATATCACCTATCTTGTGCACATTTGGTGGCTGTCACCTTTTAAGGTCGCCTTCAATTGCGGCCGCATCTCGTTCATCCTGCTCAGCTAGCCCGACCTCACCTCTTAGACGATATACTCGGCCACGTTCACGCAGCGTCTGCGCCCGATTTGGGGATAACTCCGCCGCTCTTGAAAGATCCACAATTGCCTCGTCTAGCCTGTTCAACTCAATATAAGCACGTCCGCGAGTAAAATAAGCACCTGCCGCGCTAGGTTGGAGAGCTATTGCCTCGTCGAGGTCCTCGATACATTTCGAGTAGTCACCCTTTGCCAGGGCTTCGACGCCTTGCCTATAGAGCCGAAGGGCCCCGAGTTCCTCTGCCGACAAATTCGGCAATGCCGCTACGAGCGGGTCAACTGGCGACGAAGTTCTCGATGCGTCAAGAAAACTGTCTACGAAGGACCAATCTACCCCCTCAGGGAATGGGAAGTCACTTGGCGGACTTGAATAAACCCCCTTCCATTCAAGGCGTGTGCCTCGTAACGAAAAGAGACCGTGATATGCAGCAAGGCGGAACTTCATCGCCTGCCGGTCATCGCGGACAACAACCGCAAGAATTCGACCAACTTGCGGATTATCCGAAGAACGATGACAGAGTGCAAGTGTGGCAATTGCTATGTTTCGGACGCGGGAGTCAGGATCGTGGAACGCCATGCGTTCGCACCAGCGTGCCAAGTTCTGGTCCGGCTTCCATTGGTCGGCGAGAACCTCGATCGCAACTATTCGGACAAGCGGGTCCGGGTCTTCCAGAAGGCGTTCCGCATCCTGCCGACCCTCCAGCATTTCGCTCAGGAGCGGTCCCGCGAGCTTTTCCCAGTGCGCACGCCGTGCCCGACGAAAACCCGCGGTAATGGACTTGCATTCGCCGGCGACCTCGCGGGCCGCGCGAAGCGTCTCACGAGACGAATTGGCGTCGCTCATAGTAGGCTACTCACCCCCCTGGATTCAGGTTCAAGTCCATAAAAGTTTCGTACCCGTCAGCCGCGTTCTGCCAGAAGTCGATATTCTCCGCTATGTCCCGCGCCAACTCGAAATCGCCCGCTGCTGTTGCATCCGCGTAAGCGTTGTTCAATGCCGCGAGCCGAGCTTTTGCGAAATCCAGGCCCCACTTAGCGCGCCGTGCCGCCTGGTTTGCGGCCGAAAGGGGCTGACCGTTCACATTGTGAACAAGAACGCTGCGTTGCCCAACGGCGTAGCACTGGAGGTCATCAACATGGATATTATACACCTTGTCGCGATAGGGTTGATGCCGAATCGCCTGAACGGGCAGAATTCGGCCGTCCCGCAAGAGCAATTCGTCACTCACGCGGACATTGCCCGCATCGACCCATCTCCCGGGGGTGGTGGCACCTTCAGGAACTCTCGGCAGATGCCCCCGAATCGGGCGGTTCGCTAGGTCTTCGCCGTGGACGACCCAGAAGGGGTGCAAGAACGTGGCCTCAATCGCCTCATCGGCTACGGTGATCGTCGCGGAAGTGCCGTCGTGGTCGGTTACGAATCTCTGCAAGACGTGCCGCGCGACCCACTGGCTTCGGACCAAGTCGTAGGCCCAAATCTCGTCGCCAACATTGATCGTTTCGATGGGGAACAAGCCGCTCGGCGTCGCCACCAGCGTGCCCGCCGGGAAACAGTTTCGCAACAGGTTACGTAGAATGCCTGGGAGATCCCAAATCGCATCCGCAATCGCTTTGGAGTTGGCGACGCCATCGATCACGGAAGCCGCCTCGACCGCGCCCGAGCGCCGGCAACGGCGGTGCGCGCACCGCTTGGCGGAGTGTAGAAAACGAAGTGCCCCGCCGGGGCGGCGTTGACAGGCGTGTCGCCCCCACCGCTTTCCTCCTGGCCCTCCAAACCAACCCCGCCATCGTCCCGCACCCACACCTTATGACGTTCCCACCATGGACCGTCAGTCTCTTCCTCCCAATGACCGCCGTTGGGCACGAACTCGCAACTGGGACGAGTCGCCTGACCGGGACGGTAGTCTTCCCCATTTTCCCGGCGCAACTCAGCCCGCATGTTGAACTGGCTGCCGGCCGGCTGGTTCCCCGGCGTGGTGTTCATGTCTATGGAATCGGAGACCCCTTGAGCCGCGTCCCCGATTCCGCCGGGCACATTAAAATAATCCCACCAATCTTTCGCCAAGCCGCTCGGGTCCGTATAATTCGTCGGGCTGTTGCCGCAATACTCGCTCAGATTCGTTTGGCCGGACAAGAAGCTGATCGGGTCCAGGCTGGCGAACACGGCGTCCCTGGCGGCGTAATTGCGCACGCCGTCGTCGTACATCCCGCTGGCCGAATCCAGCGGCATGCCGGCGTAGGTGAACCGCGGCTGATCGATGGGCGTGGTCTGCGTAGTGATGTTCCCGAAGCCGTCGTAAACGAGGTGATCAACTTCGCTCGTCGTCGTGCCGTCGAGCTCGACCACGTCCCGCACCGTGCCCTGGTTGTCGGGCAAGTACCAATCGACCGTGCCCACGGACTGCGTCCCCATCGTCGCCGGTCCCACTTCGCTGGCCAAGACGCCCTCACCCTGGCTCCCTCCCGGGAGAGGCGAACTGGCCGCCGGCGCGTAGAACTCCCGCTCCACCACGTCCCCCGCGGCGTCCAGCACCAAGGCCAGATTCTGCCCGTCGTAAACGTAGTACTCCGTCTGCTCCCCAGTGATGCCCGTGGGCGTCCGCGACACCATCCGGCCCAAGGCGTCGAAGGTATAATCGACCTTCCAGTCGGGGTTATCCAAACTGTAGGCGTTCCAGGCCCCGAAGTACTTCACCGCGGTGAGTTGGCCGCCGTTGTCCCACGTGTACGTCGTAATGTCGGTGTCGTTCGGCTGCGGCGAGCCCTCCGGATGGCCATTGGTGTCCACCCACTGGGCAATGCGGTTGCCGGCGGCGTCATACTGATAATAGTACTGGCCGTCGTACAGCAACTGGTTGCCCGCGCCCGTCGTGGTCGCGGCCCCCGACGGCGGCGTGACGTCGTTGCGGTTGCCGTTGGCATCGTAGGTTACGCTGGCGTTGGCCACGGCGATGTTCCAACTGCCGACGTAGGTCACGGCGTCGGTGCTGCCCGTGGTGCTGAGTTGCGAGTCCGCATCGTAATTGTACTCCGCCTCGGCCCAGCCCGCGTAGTTGGCGGGCGTCCCCGACGTGTCGTTCCGCGAGTACTCGGCGCTCGACCAGCCCGGCCGTGTCGTAGTCCCAGTGGTAGCCGGCCAGGGGGGCGTTCGAGCCGTCGACGTAGTTCAGGTCGGTCAACTCCGAGGCGTCGTCGTAGGTGTAGGTCGACTGGGCCACCGTGTCGCCGTTCTCCTGGAGAGTCACGCCGCTGAGGCGGCCGTCGGAATCGTAGCTGAAGGTCGCCGACTTGGTCGTGACGCCGTTGCCACCGGTTTGCGTGATGCTCGTCATGTTGCCCAGGGCGTTGTATGAATACGTGTTGCTGGAGTCGGGCGTGCCACCGACGGTGGCCGAGAAGGTCTTGCGATTTGTATTATAGTCGTTCGCTCGAGGTCAGGGCCACGTTCCCGGAACTGCCGCTGTTGCCAAGCTGCACGTTCTGCGTGGTCAGGCTGCCCGTCGCGTCGTTACGCACAAGTCTCGGAACGACCCCATCCGCCTCGCGCGGATGGTGAAGGAGGTTGGTCAGCTAGCCACGAAAGCGAGCTAACCAAGACCCCATCCAGCTTGCCTGGATTGGTGAATCAGGTTGTCCAGCTAGCCCAGGTCCGTGATGCAGCCACGCAGCCTCCTTCACCATCCACGCGAGGTGGATGGGGTCGTGGCGGTTCTTGTTCTCCACTTTAGCCGTTGAACCTCATTCACCAATCCAGGCAAGCTGGATGGGGTCTGGGTGTTTCCGCGCCTCGCGTTTAGCCCTTCAACCTGATTCACCAATCCAGGCAAGCTGGATGGGGTCTGGGTGTTTCCGCGCCTTGCGTTTAGCCCTTCAACCTCATTCACCAATCCAGGCAAGCTGGATGGGGTCTTGATGCCTCTGCCGCTCGCGTCTTAGCCGTTCAACCTCCTTCACCATCCACGCGAGGTGGATGGGGTCGCAGCGCGTTCGGCCGGCTTCCCGTCGGCGATCAGGAAGAGGAACGAATCATGCCGCGGGCGTTCCAGGCCGGCGTCTTCCCAGCCGTAGGCGTACTCGCCGATGTGCCACAACCGGATCGACGTGTCGGCCATGATCTTGTAGCCGCACTGCCGGGCCCGCTCGCAAAACGCGTAGTCGTCGCCAAGATACCAGTGGCCGCCCTCGTATTGGCGGATCATGGGCAGGAAAAAGGGGACCGTCGGCCGACCAAACGCCTCGTTGCAGACCGGCAGGGCAAGTTTTTGCTGAATCGTGGCATAGACCTCGCGGCGGACGTGCAGGAAGCCGGTCCCCGTATAGAGGACTTCGCAGAGCCCGGTCCCCTTGCCCATCCCAAACTTGGTGGGGGGAAGATTGGGAAGATTGGGGTCAGGCCGACGTTTGGCACTAAGCTCTGATTCATTATCCGTTAATCTCCTCCATTAAGCTTTGGTGCATTATCCGCTAACGCCTAACGTCGGCCTGACCCCAATCTTCCCCAATCTTCCCCGGAATTCTGTCACGGAATTCTGTCAATTCTGTCCCGGAATTCTGTCCTAACGGCAATAGGCTTAGGGGTTAGTTCGACCGCGCCCAGGGAATTCCAGTATTCCTTCAGAGTCAATTCTGCTTCGAAGATCTTCCGTTAACGTCCCGCTGGGTGATATATACTCAATACACAAATGGTGGTTGATTACCATCGCCAGCGGCGCCTCGGTGGGAAACACCTCAAGGTTGTAATATCTAAGAAGAAACGGATAGTCCAAGAACCTCGCCAAGAAATCACCAAACTCTTCTCGCACGAGAAAAGCACCACGCCATTTAGAAAAGTCTATCGTCATACCGCGACGCACAAGATATTCCAAGATCTCGCCAACACGCGCGGTATCGCGTTGAGTATTACCGCGGAACCAGAGGGCTTCCGGGACCGCCTGTTGAACGAAAAAATCCGTAAGCCGCAGTTGCTGCAAAATATGCGCTACGATTCTGGCGTGTCGATCAACCTGAACTGGGTTGTGAAGCTCTCGGCCCAAGGCGTTCCATTGGTCCATGGGACGCACCCCCGCTGTGCTGGACCCGACCGTGTAGAACTGGACCGATTGCGTCGTCTCGTTGATTGTCGATTCTCGAAATGTTTGATACGGAAACGGCAGCCTATCGTAGATCTCATGAAGACGTTCGACCGAAATAATCTCTAGCATTTACTACCTGTCCCTTAACCTTCCCGCACCTTCGAAAACCTATCATCGCAAAAAGGTCTGACACCCCAAACTAAGGCGGATAAACCGGCGTGTACCCACCACCAGGAACCTGAACATCCCAGTGAGGCGCGTGCGTGCCACTGTGATCGTCCGGAACCCAGACCCGACCGTCCTTGTCCGGCCAGCCATTACCGCGACCATTGGGATTTTTCACCTTTTGCCCATTCCATCCTTTTGGCGGTGTGTAGTCGGGGTGTGTTGGCGGCCTATTCTTTAGGTCGCTGATCGTGGGTCTGTTCGCGCCTGGCGCCGTTTGCGTCTCGGGCTCCTCCGGAACCGTAGGCTTTCGCGGCGGGCGAACCGGTCTTACCTTCTCGGGCGCAAGCGGCTCCTGCGGGCCAAACGGCTTCAGGCCCTTGGGCTTAAGCGGCTCCTGCGGTTCAAAAACTGGATCGTTCGGATCGACCGGTGTTTGAGGTCCACTAGTGCTCCCCCCAGCGGGGCTTAATTCGCCCACACCCGGCTCCGTCAAGCGCCGCGCCAAGGCGGGACCCAGCGCGTTGAGCACTCCCCATGGCGCGGCGGCAGCTCCTTCGGCATCCGCAAGGTTGGTATCCACGCGATGGTCAGGATTCTGAAGTGCTTGGCGAACGCAAGACCCGGTGTACCCTGTGCGGCCTACGAAATTTTCAACGAATTTTGAGATTTAATTGATGGAGTAATTGACCTCTGGGTGAAAGTGAGGTAGCCGTGCTCGACGAGAGCGCGGCGGATTGCTGCACGGTCTATTTGTGCCTGGGCCGCATGGCCCAGGTCCGTGTCCAAAGGGTAGCCTTGCTGCAGGCGTTCTTGGGTTTGCTCGTGCGCGACGGTGCGGCCGAAGGCCGCACGCGCCTCAAGCGTGATCCGTGGCGAAGCGCCGAAGCACTCCTGTCGTGTTGGGCCCAGCGGGCCGCGCGGGTAAGTCGTTTCGTTGGCCATGCGTCGTGCCGCCTCAACGTCGTCAGCGGTCCAGGGACCGTTGCGGCCCTGGCGGGCCGCTTGCTCGTGGGTGCGGGTCTTCAATGCGCCGTTGCCCGCCTCGATCGATCCATTGTACTCCGGCGTGTAGGGCGGCGAGAAGAGGGGGCGGACGTCCCAGCGAGCCAGGAAGCGGCCCATCGCCTCGGCAATGAATCCCGAACCGTTGTCCGACTTCAGCACCAACGGCGGACCATGTTCGAGGAACAACCATTGCAAGACGCTGATCGTCGTCTCCGCCGTTTCATCCAGGACCGGCAGCCAAGCGAGCTCGCAGCCGCTAGCCAGGTTGCGAACGGCGAGGAGGTACGGCCAGCGGCCATCGATGGCCGGCAGTGGGCCGCCATGGTCCATGGCCCACACCGCTCCCGGGTGGTGCCAATGGAGAACGTGGACCGCGCGCTGGTGGTCTAATTTCCAGAGGCGGCGGAAGCGATTCCGGAGGTTTTCGGTCTCGCGGCGGGCCAGGTCCGGGAAGGTGGCTTGCACAGCGGCCACGCTCACGCCCGCTCCCACGTAGCGCATGAAATCGATGGCCTGGTTACGGAGTTGCCGGCGGCTGCGATGGCAAGGACGGCCCAACGGGCGGGCCTCCAGATAGTCCACGTGCCAGCGATGTTCCCAGAAGGCCAAGGTGCCGGGCGCCAAGCCAAGCTGCTGGGCCGCCACGCGCTGCCGTACCCCTTGCTGCATGGCCCAGTGGTCGAAGGCCACGGCATGCTGGCGTGCATTGCGCTCGGCTTCACGCCGGGGCTGCTGGGCGGGCCAGCCGCGCTTCAGGGGTTGACAGTTGCAAGCATTCATGGATCGGGGTGATTCGTGTTTTGTTGTAAGCGCTTGCGATGCCGCTTCCGCGACCGCGCAGTCGTTTTTTCCCCCGGCTTCGCAGCCGGATTTACCTCGGGGGACTTGGCCAACCGCGGCAGTTCTTCTGCCAACTCGCGGCGGACCTCGGCCGCCTTCAACTCCAACTGCAAGCGCAGGTTTTCGGCTTCCAGGTCCGCAACGCGCAAGTCGTGCGGTGAGCCTGGCAGCGGAGGCCGCCCGAGAGGACGCGGCTCCAGACGGTCCAGCGCCGTCTGCAGCACCTCGCTGCGCACCCGGTGGAACATCGAATCATGGATCCCCAACTCTTCACAGACCTCGGGAATGCTCCGCTCACCGGAGAGCGTTTCCAGAATCGCTTTCAAACGGGCCTTGGCCCGCTCCGAGCCTTCCAGGCGTTCCACCAAATTCGTGCCGATCGGTTTGCGTCCTCGTCGGGCCATGGCTTTTTCTCCTCCGTGAATCAGGCCTGCGGCGGCACGGCAGACGCCGCTTCCACCGTTGCCGATGAACTACTCGATATACTCCGTTGTACCATGTCGGCCGCGATCGCCGAAGACGAATCGGCCAGACTTCCACTCTCACCGGGCGAGGTCTGTAATGCCGCCACGGCTTTCAGCGCCCGGGCCACCGGACGACGCTTGCGCTTGGCCTTGCGGGCGACGCCGTCGCCGGCTTTGCTTGCCGCCGACCGCGACCCGCAAACGGGTGCCCCGCTGCCCACGCCAGGCTTGCCTGCGGGCTTGGCGGCCGATGGCGGAGCCCCGCCCAGGCCGATCGTCCGTTGCGCGGCGCGCACCAGCGCCTGCTGCCGGGCGCAGTCCTGCCGCAAGCGGGCGACTTCCTTCTCCAACATCACCATCTGGTGCCGCTCCCCGGCCACTTTCCCCACCGGCCGCGGTTCGCAGGCCCGCACCAGGCCCTCCAGGGCCCGTTGCTCCCAGAGGTAATACCGCGGCACCGAGAGGCCCACGGCCGCCGCCGCTTCCGTTGGCGTCCGTACGCCGGCCAAGACCTCCAGGATCGCCGCCGCCACCCGCTGCGCATCACGGCTGACCGACATGGGGCGCATGCCGGGGCGACTCTTGCGCACGACCATTCCGCCGCACGGGCGCGGCGCGGAGGGAGGTTTGCTTCCCGCCAATACTGTGCTTGCGCTCATGATGCGCCTCCTTCGCGAAGTTCCGCGGCGGTCGGCCCTTGCTCCTCGTTTTCTGCGCCGGCATCCAGCCGCCGCAGTCCCGCATCCAACGGCGATTCACCCGGCCCTACCTCGTCCTCCACCACGTCGCCCTGAGGTGAACCATCGGGACAGATCGGCAAGGGCATCTCCGCAGGCATCGCTGCCGCCGCGCTGTCGATCAGCGGCAATTCCGCCGCCCCCAACCCGCCGAGATCCACCTCCGTGCGGGCCTCTCCTTCCCGCTTGAGAATCATCCGCTCGCCTTCGGCGTGCACGCTGAAGGCCCGCTCGCCGATCCGCCCCGTCACATAGAACGGCGCCTTGGGCACGCCGTTGCGGGCCAATTCCAGCGCATTGGCCGCCACCCGCGCGCGGAGCGTGGCCAAGACTTCGGAGGCGGCGCCGAAGAAGCGGTCCGCAGGCACCAGGCCGTCGATTCCCCGGTGCACCCTTTGGAAGTTGTAATAGTCGATGAAGTGACCAATCCGCCGCCGTGCGTCGTCCAGGTCGAAGAACACCGACGTCTCGACGCACTCCCGCCAGAGCGTGCCCCAGAAGCGCTCGATCTTGCCCAGGGTCTGCGGCCGCTGCGGCCTGGCCACGAGGTGCTTGGGACCGGCGAATCAATTACTGTCGGGTTTATCGGGGTTTGGCGACATAGTTCCATTTCGGTAGCAAGTTGTCGAAGAGGATAGTCATCGTAGTTTTGAAACTGTCGGCGACCTTGCGGCCGATTTCATAAGTGCGGTGGATGACATTGACCGTGGTTTGCAGGCCGGTGGTGGTCGAGGCCTTGCGCATCAGGCGCACCACGGTGTCGAGAGTGTCGAACAGCATTCCTTGGCAGGCGCGACCGACATGAGGAAAGAAGCGGCGTTCGATCGGGTTGAACTTCGAGCAGTAGCTCGGGTAGTGAGCCACTCGGATTTCGATTCCCAAATCGTTGACGAGGTGTTGCAAGTCCTGTTTGAAAAGATACTGTGCCGCCGAATTGCTTCCGCCACAATCGCACAACAAGAGGATGGACTTCGCATACGGGTAGCATCGCTGGCCGATCCGGTTCCAGTACCAGCGGAAGCTGTCGCACGCGAATTGGCTTGTGTCGTGGCTCAGGCCGATGTTGATGTGGCCGCGATTACGGGCGAGGTCGTAGATACCGTGCGGAATGATCACGCCGGTAGCCCAGCTAGGAAAGTCATGGTCGAACGCCCGGAATGGCTGCTGCGTCCACACGCGGCCCTCGCGAAAGAGTTGTCCGAGATGTTCTTTTGCCTTGGTATCGAGGGAAAACACGGGGTTGCCCGCCGCAAAGTACTTGGCCTTCAGTTTGGCGATCCGGAGGAACTGGGCGTCCCGATCGGGGCTCTGTCCACCCGCCAAGACTTTCTCGATCTTGTGTCGCCCCAACTTTTGCTCTTCCATCCAGTCTTGTACCACTGGCGAACTGACGGGCGTTCCCATGTCCGTCACGGCATCCGCGATTTGTCGCGGCGAGAGGTCCGTCCACAGCACGTCTTTCTCGTCCGGGTCCCCGGCGATGCGGACATCCAGAATCGCTTTCAGATTGTCCACGAGTTCGGGCTCGGACTCGGTCTTTTTTTTCGACCAGCACCCGGACGCCGTACCCGTCCCGCAGCCGGGTCGGTCGGCAACTGGCCGAGTTCGTCGACTCCGCGCTCGATGGTCCGTGTTGAACATCCCAAAACATCGGCGACATACTCGATTCCACCGTGTCCCAATCGCGCCGCTTCGAGGGCCGCGAATCGCCGTCGATCCCGTTCTGACAACGTCTGCGAAAACGCCCGCATCCGCTCCTCGATGTTCGGTTCGTACCGCTGCTGAAATACAAAAGCCATCCTTGGCCTCCGTGCCGTTAAAGGAATCCTCCGTTTCAGAAAACATCCACATTTCGTATACTACCACAATACCGTGGAATCTCCGACAGTAATTGATTCGCCGGTCCTTGATGCCGCGCTTGTCCATCTCGCGGTGGAAGGCGCTGGTGCCTCGCCAGGTGACGTACTGGCTGCCGTTGTCCGTGAGGATCTCCTGCGGCGTGCCGTAGGCCACGATCGCCGCCCGCACCACCTCCAGCACCAAAGCCGCCGACTGGCTGGCATGGATCCCGTAGCCGCTGATGAAGCGGCTGTGGTCGTCCATGAAGGCCACCATGTACACCCGCCGGTTCTGCCGCTTGAGCACGAAGGTGAAGAGGTCCGTCTGCCAGAGCTGATTGGGCGTCGCCCGCTCGAACTCCCGCTGCTTGTCGGGGTGGGGGTGGGTGGCGACCTCTTCCACCTGGTAGCCCGCCTCGTGCAGCACGCGGGAGACGGCTCCCGGCGAGGCCGGCAGGGCCGGACCGCGGAGCAGCATGTCGCTGATCCGCTGGCAACCCCACTCCGGGTTGGCCTGCTTGAGCATGAGGATCGTCCGCTTGGTCAGCTCGTGCACGCGGCTGCCCTTCGGCCCGCCGCGCTGCTGATCCATCAGCCCGGCCGGGCCCGACTCCTCAAAGCGCTTTTTCCAACTGTAGAGCGTGTGCTTGGAGAGGCCGACCAGCGGGGCGAAATCGCCCGCCGGCAGGCCGCTCCGCTGCCACGTGTCGAGGATCAGAAGACGCTGCTCGGGCGTCATTGCCGGTTGCGGCGACTCCTCGGGCTTGACCAGGCGGCGGCCCTTGCTCTTGCGCGGGCCGGCCAGAAGGCGCTTGCGGATCTCCTCGAAAGGCTCTTCGGGCGGCGGCTCTCCGCCCGCGAAGGCGTCAGCCTGGGGCGCTGGCGGCGCACCGGCCGAGGCCTGGTCCACGACTGCGGCGGCGGTAAGGGGTGGAGTGATTTCCGCAGGTGCAAAAACCTGGGCACAGTCCACGGCGGCCGCGGGGGTGGCCTCCCCCGCGCCGCCGCAGACGCTGGCCGCGTCGCTCGGGCTACGCCCTCGCTCCGCGGCCAGCGTCTGCTCCGGCTCTGATCTCTTCCAAAACATGCCTAACTCCTTTGCGGTCTAACCGCTGTCGGAGAGGCAATTACTCCACGCCTTTATGGCATTTTCCCGTTGAACATTTCGGCGCGCCCCACAACCCACTGGGCAATGCGGTCGCCGGCGGCGTCATAGACCTCTTCGGGCGCGATGGCTCCAGAATGCGCTTGTGGGGCCTGCCGCGCGGCCGTCGGCGGCGTCGATCGTCGCGGGCTCGAAGGCGAGTTCGACGACCGTCTTTCCTTGCTGTTTCTCGAAGAGGTCGGCCGCGGCTTGATACCAGGGAAGAAGGGATTGCTGTTCCGGCATTGGAACCTCGCTTGTGAGAGATTGTCACAATCCATACGAACGATCGAGGCATAGCCTACTCGATTCTGGGGAAAAGTCAATCAAGGGGGAGGGCGGAAGGGGGAAGGGGGAAGGATGAAGGGTGAGAGATGAGGGATGAGAGATGAGGGATGAGAGATGGGGAGCAATCCGCCCTCACCCCGACCACGACCATGAGTACATGGTGCCCGACATGGTGCCCGCCCTCTCCCCGGGCACCATGTACCCATGGTCGCGGGCGAGGGGAGCGACGCGGGGAGCGTGAGGTGGAACCTCGATCGTCGCCGCCTCCTTCGTGGTAAATGGGCCGCTTTCGGCGCTGAAACGCCGAGCGCACTTCCGATTTTCGCAAAACTCTTTGGGCGACAAGAAGGCGGCAAATTCCTCGGCAAAAGCAGGCTCGGCCAAGTTGCGGGCAATGGGATTCTCCGGAAATCCCGAATCTGGAACTGTACAAAAGGGCCGGCTCAAACGTACTTATTTATATAAAATGAAGGATGATTAGGAGTGCTCGGACGAACGTTGGTTTGATACGCGCGAGCTCTTTGACAATTTGAAACGGCCCCCGGCCTAGCGAACCGGGGGCAATTTAAGGGCGTTGGAACGTCGCCTTGCGCATATTGTGCGCACAAACGCACAATTCCAGGCGAGACCCTGCGCAGAAGCCACACGGAAATTTTGCCCGATTATTTGCTTGGCACATGGCCTGCGTGTAGAGGATCGAATCGCGATTTTCGGCCAAAACCCGCACCCCCAATTTGGTAAAGACGGTCCATGACGTTGCCCGGCCAGAAAAGCCGCTGAATACGGTTTTCACCGCGGTTTTCCAGGAAGAATGCAGGAAAAATGAGCGGTGGAGGAGGCGAATTTGGACCACACCGCGATAGACCAAGATTTTTTTGTTGACTGCCGGCATGAAGGAGGAAGACGGGAGGCGGGAGGGGAGACGCGGAGATGGGGAGATGCGGAGATGGGGAGACGCGGATACGAGAAATGACTTCGATTTTGGACCACATCGTGCTGGACCACTTGAAAGAGCTCCACGCTACTGAAGCGCATAATGGAAAAGCACTTGCGACAATTCTACTGGACCGGGAGAGACAGCGGGAACTATTTTAGTCCAGTGTCGGTAATAGATTTGGATAATTACGACATCCGTTTTCATCGTAGGGGTGTTTTAACCGCAATGTTTATCGTTGGACCGCTCAATCATAAGGGGGGTAGAGAGCATCGCGTTTCTCGGCCGGAAACGATGATTGCTGAAAAATAATTTTCGCGGCAGGGCGAAAACCGACCGGCACGTTGTGGACCAGGAAAATCGCATACTTTTGTCCGGCGATCGTCTTTTCTCTGTCCAAACGAGGTATTGCGATCCTCGTTGTTCAGAAAAAAATGTCCGCGAAGTACGGAAACCACGAACGACCCGGAGTACCGGGTGCCCCGGAAACACACGAAAAGGAAAGGAGCGGACGGGAGGATGAAGGCGGAAGGCGGAAGAGCAGGGAAACCGCCCTCACCCCCGGCCACGACCATGAGTACATGGTGCCCGACATGGTGCCCGCCCTCTCCCGAGTACAGGCGAGGGGAGAAGGGGAGAAAGGAAAGACCTTCGATTTTGGACCACACCGTGCTGGACCGCACGGAAGGCACCCTACCCGCAAACAACCGCGGGGTGGTAAACTAGATGACCGTAGATGCAAGCCGAGACCAATTTCAACACCTCGACATAATCATGACGAATCATTCATCGATCCGACGGTTCCTCCTCGCCATCTTGGCGTTGGGATTCACCGCAACCTTGCTTCCAGACGGACTGCGAGAAGCCAGGGCAAAGCTGCCCGACTTCGATGCCTGGGACGTGGTCCAGATCAAGGGACAACGGGTGGGCTATTCACAGACGACCCTCCGCCTGATCGAAGAGTCCGGCCGCCAAGTGGCAAAGGTACGACAAGTCACAAAGTTCAGCTTGCAGCGATTCGGCCAGGAAACCCGTATGGAAGTCGATTATAGCGATACGGAAACGCCGGAGGGTGCGCTGATCGACTTCGAGCTTGTCATGAAACAGGGCGCGAGTCCCATGCGGACCACCGGCAAAGTCGTCGGCGGGGCACCCGGTCGGGCACCAGGTACCCCTGGTCGGGGTCGCCTCGAACTGCAAATCGAGTCGCAGGGCCAGAAACAGCGTCATTCCGTTGCCTGGCCGGCGGGAGCCGGAGGGCTGTTGGGGGCCGAATTGTCGCTCCTCGCCAAGCCGTTGAAGCCCGGTGAGCAACGAACCGTCGAGTACCTCAACATGGACAATCAAACGTGCACTGCGGAAATGACGGCCCAGAAAGAGGAGCCGGTCGAACTGCCAGGCGGCAGTTTCCGCCTGCTGAAAATCGACGTGGTCGAACGCATGGCCCCCAATGCCCAGGGGCAGCGCGTGGACATTCAGGCAGCGCTCTGGACCAACGCCGCCGGCGCGGTCCTGAAATCTGGCTCAAGCCGATGAGCATGGAGACCTTCCGCGTAACCCGGGAGGTCGCCCTGGCCAAAGCCCCGTTGGCCAAACTCGACCTGGGCGAGGCGACCCTCGTGAAGGTCGATCGGGCCATTCCCCACGCCCATGACACCAAGTGGGTGCGGTATCGGGTCCGGCTGGAAGATGGCGACCCCGTGGTTGCCTTTCCCGCCGGCCTTTCCCAAGAGGTCAAGCGGATTGATGAGCACACCGCCGAAGTGACGGTCCGGGCCATTCGTCCGAGTTCCATCGTAGACAAAGATGCCGATGTTCCCACCGACGCGGATCGTAAGCCGAATAATTTCATCCAGAGCGACGATTCGCTGATCATGGCCCAGGCCAAGGAGGCGGCCAGCGACGAAACCGACCCCTCGAAGGTCGCCGTGGCCTTGGAAGCCTACGTGCATCGGGCGGTGACGATGAACGATTTTTCCCAGGCCTGGGCCACGGCTTCCGAAGTTGCCCGGAACCGGGAAGGCGATTGCAAGGCTCATGCCGTCTATCTGGCGGCCCTGGCCCGGGCGCGGAAGATTCCCGCTCGTGTGGTGGCCGGACTGGTTTACATGTCCCGATCACAGGCGTTCGGCGGTCACATGTGGACCGAGGTTTATCTTGGAGGCCGCTGGATCGGTCTGGACGGCACGTTGGCCAAAGGCGGCATCGGTGGGGGGCATCTGCAATTGGCCCACGGCCCGCTGGCCGGTGCGGCGGCCTATAACATTTTTTTCCCCGTCATGCTAGTCGTCGGACGGCTCAAGGTGGAAGTAATCGACTGGGAATGAAGGCTGCAGGGAACGCCCTCCGTGGCGTTCCGCTGCATACGGAACGCCACGGAGGGCGTTCCCTACAGGAAGAACCATGAAGATCTATACCAAGACCGGCGATTCAGGCGAAACCGGTTTGCCGGGCGGCGGCCGCGTTCCCAAGGATGCCGCGGTGGCCGAAGTCTGCGGAACCGTCGATGAGTTGAACACGGCCCTGGGCCTGGCCCGGGCGGCCCGGTTGCCCGACGACGTCGATCGCCTGCTGCATCGCATCCAGAGTCAACTGTTCGACCTGGGCGCCGAAGTGGCACGTCTGGGGGCGGAATCGAATTCCGGTTGCCGCATCAATGCAGCCGACGTTCGGACGTTGGAAGAAGCCATCGATCATTTCGACGCGGAGCTGCCGCCTTTGCGGAACTTTATTCTGCCCGGCGGAACGTGTGCCGCGGCCGAGTTGCATTTCGCCCGGGCCGTGTGCCGCCGAGCCGAGCGGCGGCTGGTGGGGCTGATACGGGAAGTGCCCGGGTTGTCGTCGGAAATTTTGGTTTATCTGAATCGGCTCGGTGATTTGCTGTTCGTATTGGCGAGACTGGTCAATCGCAGGGCCGGGCAGCCGGAAACAATCTGGCGGAAGGCCGAATTATGACCACGATCCCCGCACAATCCCGCCATCGACTGAAGAAGCTCCTTTTGCTGGGCTTGTCCACGCTTCTGGCCCTGGGGTTCGCGGAGATTGCGCTACGAGTCATTCACCACTACCGCCGCCAGGCCGCTTTGGCCAATCACGTGGCGACCGATGGCCAGGCCACCGTCGCCTTCTCCGAACGTCCCAGACCTCGTCTATGCCTGCCGCCCGAATACCGCCGGCACGAACTCACGCGGCTATTTTGATGTCGAACACAGTTTCCACAAACCGGCCGACGTGTTCCGCATCGTCCTGATCGGCGATTCGGTCGTCGTGGGACACCACGTTGGCTGGCGGGCGTCGTTCGGCAGGAAGTTGGAGGAGGCATTGAACCGACAGTCGCTCGAACGAAGGGTCGAAGTCATTCTGCTGGCCTGTACCGGCTATTCCACTTCGCAGGAGCTCGTCCTCTTGCGGAACGAGGCCTTCCAGTACGAGCCGGACTTGATTCTCTGGTGCTATGTGCTCAACGACCCGGCCCACCCGCTATTCCATCGCGCCAGCGGCGATCTGGCCCTGCTCTACGAGCCGAAGTGCCACCTGGCCCACTTGCTCGCCGGCGCCTGGTTCCACCTTTGCGAGTGGTATCTGGGGCGGGGTGGGCCGACCGAGTTCCACAAGCGATTGCACTATGTCTACTGGGACCAGGTCGTCGGGTATCTTGGGGAGATCAGCCGAGTGTGCCGCGAGCATCGTGTGCCATGCCTCTTCATGATCCATCCCGTTTTCGCCCTGGATGAGCTCCCGGGCAAGTACTCCTATCTCGACGTGCATACGAACCTCAAGGAGGCGGCCGCCGGGGCCGGCCTGCCGTCGGTCGACCTGCGGGAGGCCTATCACGGGCATTCGCGGGAGGAAATCTGCTTCAATGACGATATTTGGCATCCCAACACCCGAGGACACCAGTTGCTGGCCGAGTTTCTTTGCCGATACCTTGTCGACAACAACTACCTACCGTTACAAAATCTGCCCTAGTGGGGGTATAGAAGCCCGACGGGGCACCCGCTTGCGGGTCAGCAAGGATTTGCGCCAACGAGCGGGGAAAGCCTACTCCTCGCTGACCCGCAAGCGGGTACCCCGTCGGGCTTCTATGGTGACATGCACAATAAACAGGCAGGCGAGTTACAGTTTCGTTCACAGCGGATTCCGGACAGTAACCAGAAAATAAATTTTAACTATTTGCCATTTTTAATGTTACGGAGAATAAGTTGATTTGAATGATTCAGTGCGGCATGCCACTTGCGGTGCAACTGCGGTTCAATAATTCCCCGCGCAAGTGGCAAACATGTCGCGTCGGAATCCCATGTGCCTATTTTCTAAGCACGGGAGGGGTTTCGGGGGAAGATGGCAGAAGCCATCTTTCGTGTTCTGGGAAAAGCAAGATCACGTGTCATTAAATCTGGAAAGGGAAGTGGATCAATGAGTCCGGCTAGGATTGCGCGGTCAATGTTCATGGTGGCAGTAATGCTTTCGGTTTCCGGGGCAGCTTCGCTTTTGCGAGCCGCAGATGAGGCCCCGGCAAATTCACCGTCATCCCCCCCGGCGGCTAGCCCCACGGACAAGGTCGATTCGGGAGACAACGCCTGGGTGCTTACTTCCTCGGCCCTGGTGCTCATGATGACCGGCCCGGGCTTGGCGTTGTTCTATAGTGGCCTGGTTCGCAAGAAGAACGTACTGAGCGTCATGATGCAGTGCGTTTTCCTTATGTGCCTGATGACCGTGATTTGGGCCCTCTACGGTTTCGGTCTCTCGTTCGGAAACGATCCCCAAGCGGGGAAAACGTCCGGCAAGCCGGCTTACGGGTCTTGGATCGGATACATTGGCGACGTGAAATACTATCTCTTCATGGATCACGTGGCGCCCACTTGGGACGAGAAGGGCGGCGAGGCAAAGCCCGGCGGTACATCGCCTGGCGCGCCCAGGATGGATAATTTTCGCTCTCCTATAGATGGATCGGCCATGACGGTTCCGACGGCCAGCTTCATGTTGTTCCAATGCATGTTCTTCATCATCACTCCGGCCCTGATCTGCGGGGCCTTTGCCGAGCGTATGAAATTCAGCACGATGGTCGTTTTCATGATACTCTGGGGCACGTTTATTTATTGTCCGTTGGCCCACTGGGTGTGGGGCGGAGGAATTTTGTCTTACGGCAGCCCGCACGCGAAGCCTTTCTTTAACGGCGCGTTGGATTTTGCCGGGGGAACGGTGGTACACATCAGTTCTGGCGTTTCGGCCTTGATCTGCGCCTTGCTGTTGGGCAAACGGTTGGGCTACGGCAAGACGGCCATGCCGCCTCATAATCTGACCTATACGGCGATCGGCGCCGCGATGCTGTGGGTGGGCTGGTTCGGCTTCAATGCCGGCAGCGCCGGAAGTGCCGGCACATTGGCCAGCGGCGCCTTCACGGTCACCCATTTTTGTGCGGCGGCCGCCGGCTTGACCTGGGCCGGCCTGGAATGGGCCTTCCGTGGCAAGCCGAGCGTGCTGGGGACTTGCTCCGGCGTGGTGGCTGGATTGGTCTGCATCACGCCCGCTTCCGGCTTCGTGACGGCCATGCCAGCCTTGATCATGGGCGTTGCCGTTTCCTGCGTATGCTACACGGCTTGCACTACGATCAAGGGCCGATTCGGTTACGATGATTCGTTGGACGCCTTCGGTGTTCACGGGGTCGGCGGAACTTTGGCGCAATTCTCACCGGCGTGTTTGCTACACGGGCGGCCGGCGGTGTTACGCTGGAAGGCCATGTTGCCGACAAGTTGGGCCTTATCGACGGCAATACGACGCTCATTTGCGCCAGATCGCGGCCGTGATCTGCACCTGGATCTTGGCTGCGGTCGGCACCTTTATCATCCTCAAAGTGCTTGACGCTACGATGGGACTCCGCGTCTCACGCGACGAAGAAATCGAAGGCCTCAACGTCAGTCAACATGGCGAAGAAGGTTACATCTTTATCTAACAGGAAAACAATCGTGAAGAAAGTTGAAGCCATCATCCGCCATTTCAAACTCGACGATGTCAAAGACGCCCTGACCGAATGCGGCGTGGCAGGCATGACCGTCACCGAAGTCCGCGGCTTCGGCCGCCAGAAGGGCCATACCGAGATGTACCGTGGGTCGGAGTACGAAGTCGACTTCGTGCCCAAGATCAAGATCGAAACGGTCATTCCCGACGCGAAACTTCACGCCGTGTTGGAGGCCATCGTGAAATCGGCCCAGACCGGCCAGGTTGGCGACGGCAAGATCTTCGTCGCCGACATGATCGACGTGGTTCGCATCCGCACCGGCGAGTCGGGCGAAGACGCAACGTAAGCAGTACGGAATCCATTCCGTCGGCAGAAGGCCGCCACTCGTCGCGCAGCGACGAACGGCAATTCCGGTGACGATGCTCATTTATCGAGCAATCGTTGTCTGGCTGCGACACTTTTGTGTCATGCACAAGGTTCCATTCTAATTCCATAAGTCGTTGTATAGTAATTATTTATGTAATACAAACTCTACTTGCAGTACGTTGTTTGACACCACACGCGCCTCCTCTTGCCAATTGTGACAAGAATGTCACAATAGCGATCTGGGTTCCAACTCTTTCTTGTGGAGGCTGGCGTTTGATGATGTTTTCCAAGAGATTTGACAAGGTTCTTCGCTTCCTGACATTGGTCGCGGCAATCTCGACCGTGAGCTCTCCCTGTCTAGCCGATTCGTCCGGCGAACAGGCAAAGCCGGAGATTTCCGCGACGTCGCTGCCAAGTTGCCCCGCGGCCGATAATGTCTGGATTCTCGTCTCTTCGGCCTTGGTCCTGATGATGACCGCGCCGGGGCTGGCGCTTTTCTATTGCGGCCTGGTCCGCAAGAAGAACGTGCTGAGCGTCATGATGCAGTGCATCTTCATGATGTGCCTGATGACCGTGATCTGGGCCTTCTACGGCTATAGCCTGGTCTTCGGCGGCAAGCAACCGTGGATCGGAGACTTCAGTTATGTGCTCATGCACGGAGTCGACGCGGAGTGGACATCCACGGGACCGCACTTGCCAATCGTGACCGGCACGACGCTTTACATAATGACGCACATGATCTACCAGGGCATGTTCTTCATCATTACGCCCACCCTGATTTGCGGGGCCTTTGCCGAGCGGATGAAATTCAGTACGATGGTCGTGTTCATGGTGCTCTGGGGCACACTCATCTACTGTCCGCTGGCCCATTGGCTCTGGGGTAGTGGCGGGGCGCTGGCTTTCACGGGCGATCCCAATAAATCGCTGCTGGGCGGGGCGATCGATTTCGCCGGCGGCACCGTGGTCCATATCAGTTCCGGAGTGTCGGCGCTGGTACTGCGCCTTGATGTTGGGCAATCGCCTGGGCTACGGCAAGGAAGAAATGCGGCCACACAATTTGACCTACACGGCGATTGGCGCCGCCATGCTTTGGGTAGGCTGGTTCGGTTTCAATGCCGGAAGCGCGCTCAGCGCCGGCAGCCTGGCCACCTCTGCCTTCGCAGCGACCCATTTTGCCGCAGCCTCGGGGGGAATCACCTGGGCGGTCTTGGAGTGGTATTTGCGCGGCAAGCCGAGCATCCTGGGAGTTTGCTCCGGCCTGGTGGCCGGACTGGCCACGATTACCCAGGCGGCCGGCTTCGTCACCCTCGGACCCGCCTTGCTGATCGGCGTGATCGGGGCCGCGGTCTGTTACACGATGTGTACCGCGGTGAAGGTCTTCTTCGGCTACGATGACTCCTTGGACGTTTTCGGCGTCCACGGGATCGCCGGGACGCTGGGGGCGATTCTGACGGGCATCTTTGCCACTCGGGCTACCGGCGCCTTTGCCGGCGATCCGGCCTTGCACGACCTGAAACTGGGGCTCTTGGAAGGCGGTTCCGTCTGGAAAGGGCAATTGTTGGCGGTGGGACTTGCCTGGGGCTTGGCCATCGTCGGTACGTTCGTTATCCTCAAAGTGCTCGATATCATCATGGGCCTGAGGGTTTCGCGTCAGGCGGAAATCGAAGGGCTGGATCTCAGCCAGCACGGCGAAGAGGGTTACATCTTCTATTAGTTACCAGGAGACTTTGGATGAAAAAAGTAGAAGCCATTATCCGGCACCACAAGCTTGACGAGGTCAAGCAGGCGCTCGCCGAACGCGGAATCACCGGCATGACCGTCGCGGAGGTCCGCGGTTTCGGCCGCCAGAAGGGCCACACCGAAATGTATCGCGGCAGCGAATACGAAGTCGACTTCGTGCCCAAGATCAAGATCGAGGTCGTCGTTTCCGACGCCAAACTCAAGATGGTGCTCGATACGATCATGGGAGCTGCGCAGACAGGACAGGTCGGCGACGGCAAGATGTTCGTCTCCGAGTTGGTCGACGTCATTCGCATTCGCACCGGCGAGTCAGGGGCGGACGCGATATAATAGTTTGATGCTTCGCTCCAACGTGCTGGCCGCCAAGGCGCGGCTGGCAAAAGGCCACGAGGACTTCAAGGCCCGGCATGCGGCCGGCTGCCCGGGGATCGAGCTTTGCGCGCTGAACAGCAATCTTCGTGATGCCGTGGTCGTGGACCTGATCGAGGATGCCTTGAAGGATCTCGGCGAGGCCGGTTCCAAGGGACTCATGAGCGACATCGCGATCGTGGCCCACGGCGGTTATGGCCGTCGCGACGTGGCTCCCTACAGCGACGTTGACCTGATGATTCTGCACCGGCCGGCGACCGCGGCCCGCTTGTTCCCCCTGGCCGAGCGGCTGGTCCGCGACGTGTTCGACGCGGGCCTGGTCCTGGGCCACAGTGTCCGCACGGTGCGGCAGGCGTGCCGCCTGGCCACGCGCGAGGCCATGATCTGCACTTCGCTGATCGACTCCCGCCTGCTGGCCGGAAATCCTGCGATCTTCGAGAGCTTCATGCATCGTTTCCGGCAGCGCGTCCACTGGCGCTGCGGCCGATTGCTCGCCGCCATGAAGAGGTCGCGCGATGACGAGCGGCATCGTTACGGCGAGACGGTTTTCCTCCTGGAACCCAACATCAAACGTTCCCAGGGCACGCTCCGCGATCTCCAGTTGCTGCGCTGGGTCGGCTTCGCCCGTTATGGCGTGGCCGACTTTGCCGAACTGCGCGATTGCGGCGCATTGAGCCGGGAAGACTACGACGCCGTCCAGCCGGCCTACGCCTTCCTCCTCTGGCTGCGCAACGAGTTGCACTTTCACTCGGGCCAGGCCAGCGACGTGCTGACCCGCGCGGAACAACTTCGCCTGGCCGAGCGCGGCGGGTCGGGCACCATGTACCCATCGTCGGCGGCCGGCGGCCTGCTGCCTGTCGAGCATTTCATGCGCGACTACTTCCGCCATACGAACCGCGTCAGCCACGTGGCCGCGAAGTTCCTGGCAAGGGCCACGACGAACCCGTGGATCGACAGGACGTTGACGCTCTTCTTCGGCCACCGCATCGAGTCGGACTACCTGGTCGGCCCTGTCGGAATGATGACGACGCGGCGGGGCTTGGCTCGGCTCCGCGGCAATCTGACGGCGATCGTGCAAATGGTCGATCTGGCCAATCTGCACGACGTGCCCATTGCCGCCTTTACTTGGGAAGAGATCCGCCGCGAGGCGCCCCGCTTGCCGCCGCACATGCCGCCCGAGGCCAGCAAGCATTTCCTCTCCCTGTTGGCCCACCCCGGTCGCCTGGGCACGCTCCTTCGCGACCTGCACGACGTGGCAATCCTGGAGCGGTTTCTCCCCGAGTTCGCCCGGCCCGCGGGCTGTTGCAGTTCAACCAGTACCACCAGTACACGGTCGATGAGCATTGCATCCGCGCGGTCGAGTTCGCCGAGAACCTATTGCACGACCCGGGGCCGGTAGGGCGGGTCTATTGCGGGCTGAAGGACAAACACTTGCTGCACCTGGCCTTGCTCCTCCACGACTTGGGCAAGGGCCTGCTGGAAGATCACCGCGAGGTGGGACTGAAAATCGCCGAAGAGGCCGGCTGGCGGCTGGGCCTGCCGCCGCACGAGACGGAACTCATCAAGTTTCTCGTTCACAAGCATCTGTGGATGAATCGCCTTGCCTTGCGATACGACACGACCGATGAGGAACTGGTCGTCCGTTTTGCCGTGCAGGTCGGCTCGCCCGAGTTGCTGCAATTGCTGTACGTGCTCACCGCCGCCGACCTGGGGGCGGTCGGTCCCGACGTCTGGGACGGCTGGAAGTGCCAGGTGCTGACCGACCTTTACCATCGCACCATGCAGCAACTGGCCGGCGACAGTCCCGCCACGACGACCGACCACCTCTTCGAGCGCAAGCGGGAGGAGATCCGCGCGTGCCTCGGCAGCGAAGCCGACGAGGACTGGTATGCGCCGAATCGATACCTTGACGTCCGGTTATCTGAGTGCCACGCCGGTCGAGCAGGCCGCCGCGGACCTGCGATTGCTGCACGACCTGGAGCCGGGCGGCGTGCGGACAACGGCCCGCTACGAGTCCGACGCGGCCACCTTGCAGGTGACCGTAGGGACGTCCGAGGCGGTTGCCCCGGGCATCTTCCACAAGGTGACCGGGGCCTTGACCAGCCAGCGCCTGGAGATTCGCTCGGCCCAGATCCACACGCTTGCCGGGGGGCTGGTCTTGGATCGTTTTTGGGTCCACGATCCCGATTACTCCGGCGGGCCTCCGCCCGATCGGATGCGCGCGATCAACCAGGCTGTCGAGCAATCGCTGCGTTCGGAGAGCAGTCAGGCCCCTGCCTTCGGCCGCACCTGGAAGTCCGGCGAGCAACGCAAGATGCTCGGTCCGAAGCCGCAAATCCGCGTCAACACCGACAACAGCACGTCGGACCATTACACCATCATCGACGTCTTCGCTTACGATCGCACGGGCTTGCTGTATGCAGTGACGCGGACCTTGTTCGAGCTGGGCTGTTCGGTCTGGCGGGCGAAGATCGCCACCTACCTGGACCAGGTCCTCAACGTCTTCTACGTGACCGACCAGGACAACGACAAAATCGAAGACCAGGGCCGATTGGATACGATCCGGCTGCGGTTGCTGGAGGTGATTGGAGAGAGCGAGGGGCAGTAATCCGTTTTCCGCCAGGGCTGTCCAATACCGCGAATCGGCCGTATGATCAAGAGACTCGGCGTCCGGCGGGCTTGTCGCTCGGACGCTATTTTATTCAACCACCAGCGAAGACGGCAAGACGCCGGCCGGTAGGTCCTTCCTGCTGGGAAGGACTATTGTGCCCCCGGCCGCTCGAGAACTTTGGGTCTTTCGCCAAGTCGTCGCACATTAAGTCCTTTCCGGCAGAAAGGACCTACCTGTCACCATGAATTGCCCTGCCCGCTCTCGCTCCTTCCACCGTAAACCAATCTTCCGGCTCTTGGCTGTGCTCGCCGGCTTGACGATTCTCTTGCTGGCCACGAACCATGCGCGGGCGACCGGCGGGCCGGAAAATGTCTTGCTGGTGATCAACCCGCGGAGCCCTGATTCATTGTGCATCGCCAATCACTACGCCGAGTTACGGCACATTCCGCCGAACAATCTTCTCTTCCTCAATTGGGATCCCAAACAAGAGAATACCGACATCGACACGTTTCGCGACAAGATTCTGCTTCCTGTATTGCGGGCCGCGAAACAGCCAATCCCCGGCCGGCAGATTCTCGGCCGGCAGATCGACTACGTGGTCTACTCCAGCGACTTCCCCTGGGGCATCCGTATTGATGACGACATCAAGCGATTCAAGGACCTCCTGGAGAAACAGGAGCAGGAAAAAGCGGAAAAAGAAAACGGAGAGAAAGGGAAAAAAGAGCCGCAGGCAAAAGACGAGAAACCCGCCGCCAAATTACCGGCTTGGACGAAGTACCTCACTCCCGTTGCTTCGATCAATGGTCTAACGTATCTGTGGGAGCCGGTAATGGCGGGTGCTTTTTACATCCACCTGCAGAGTAATTGGTATGCCCGCACCGGAGCACCGGAACAGGCAAAAGAGCCAACCTTGGGATTCTCCAGTGTCACGGCCTACGGGCCCCACGGCGAGGCGGGAACCGGTCCGGGACGCCGCTACTTGTTGTCGATGATGCTGGCCGTGACAGCGGGCCGCGGCAATACGCGGGCGGAAGTGCTCAGCTATCTGAAACGCAGCGCAGCGGCCGACGGCACGCATCCCCGGGGAACTATTTACTTCGTGCAAAACGGCGACGTTCGCTCCAAGGTCCGCCAGGCTGGATTTCCCGACGCGGTGAAAAAGCTGAAGGCCCTGGGCGTGGCGGCCAAGATCCTCCAGGGCAATCTGCCGGAAGGAAAGAACGACGTTCAAGGGGCGATGCTGGGCGTGGCCGATTTCGATTGGAAGGCGTCGCACAGCACGATTCTGCCGGGCGCCATCTGCGAGCACTTTACCAGCTTCGGCGGCGATATGCATACAAGCGCCGGCCAGACGCCGCTTTCCGAACTGCTGCGCTACGGGGCCACGGCCGCCAGCGGCAGCGTGACTGAACCCTACGCCCTCCCGCACAAGTTCCCTTCGCCCATGATGCAAGTGCATTACGCCCGCGGGTGTTCCGTCGCCGAGTCGTTCTACCAGGCGGTGCTCTGCCCTTATCAACTGCTCATCGTGGGTGATCCCCTCTGCCGCCCCTGGGCGAATATCCCTCAAATCACGGTCGCGGGGGTGATCGCGGGCGGAATTGTCCGCGGCGAACTCAAGATCAAGCCGCAGGCCCGCTTCGCCGGCGGAGTGGCGGCCGAACATTTCGAGATGATTCTCGATGGCCTGAAGATTCGTGATTGCCCCTTGGATGGTTCACTTGAGATCGATACGAACCGGATTGCCGACGGCGCCGACGAGCTCCGCGTGGTGGCCGTAGCGAAAGGCCCTCTGCCAGCCCGCGGTGAAAAGATCATCCTCTTTCGCAGCGCCAATCACGATCGTACGATTCACGTGACCTGCGAACCGGAGAAGGTCGTGTCGCTGAAGAAGTCGCTGATCATCACGGTCAGATCACCCAAATCGACGAGCATTCGTATCCTCCAGGGCACTCGCCTGCTGAACACCATTGCCAGCGACGACGGCCAAGTCGAGATTCAAGCGGAGCCCCTTGGGTTGGGACCGGTGCGGTTGCAAGTCGTCGGTGTTGGCGATAAGGGGCTCGAATCGAACGTCTTTGCCTCGCCGCTGGATATCATCGTGGAAGAGTGAACGCGAGATGCACGAAGACTACATGCGACTGGCCCTGGAAGAGGCGCGGCGCGGCGTTTGCGGAAGATGAAGTCCCGATCGGCGCCGTCATCGTCCTTGAGGACCGCGTGATCGCCGCGGCGCACAATCAGCGCGAGCAATTGCACGATCCGACGGCCCACGCCGAAATGATTGCCATCACCCAGGCGGCCGGCGCCCGGCAATGCTGGCGTTTGGACGGATGCACGCTCTATGTGACGCTGGAGCCGTGTCCGATGTTCGCCGGGGCCATCGTGCAGGCGAGGATTTCCACCGTCGTCTATGGTGCGGCCGATCCCAAGGCCGGCGCGGTACGCACACTTTACAACCTGTTGGACGATCCTCGCCTCAATCATCGATGCCAGGTCGTGCCCGGAGTTCTCGCCGAGCCGTCCGGCCAGATTCTCTCGCAGTTCTTCCAGCAGCAGCGCCGGCTCGGGAAGAAGTGAGACCCCCCCTCTCTTTGCACGACGTTAGTTGCCGAACAACTTCGACCACTGCGGATCGGGCTGAGCGAGGATCTGGGCGGGGGTATCTTGTTGCAATTGTGCAATGGCCGTGACGGCCGCTTGCACGCGGGCCGCTCCGATCAACGGTTCCAGCTCGACGGCGAAGCTCCGCGACTGGCCCGGCCCGAGCTCGACGACGCGGCCTTTTTGCTTCTCGAACGACTTGACGTTGGGAAAGTTCGTCGCTGGTTCCAGCCCCGTGACGTAGCCGTCGCAGGCCGCTTCACGATTCTTCCAAATCGTAAAGCAGGGCAATTGCCGCGTGTTGAATTTCAGGCTCACGCCGTGCATTGCCGCAGGATCATGCAGCACGGCTTGCGTGTTGCCATCCGCGTCAGCAACCGGTTCCGTGAAGAAACAGACCTCCGTCGAACCGGGCGTCTCCGGGCCATAAAGGTTCCAGGTCGGCAAGTCGGCGGCGGCAACGGAGTCGCGCGGCGCAAGCTTCTTCACAGGCAGCGACACCTTCGCTCCCGGCTGCAACAGCGGCACGCCGAAATTGATATGATAAAGCAACTCGCAATCGCTTGCCGCGGCGGAGAGATTCGTCACCTTGTCGCGCACGACAAAGCCCGGCCGGCCGGCCTCGGTTTCAATCGAGGTTTCCAAGCGAAGCTTGCCGCCAAACATCCGGGCCTCATCCACCGTGCCGCGGACGGCGATCCGGCCCGAGTCGCCGTCAATCGCCACTTCGACCTTGTGGGCAGGAATGTTGGCAATCTTGCCATGCAGGCCGTAACGGAGTCGGCCATCAGGCTGGAATTCAGGGGCACCGTTGCTCTCCAGGCCGCAGCGGACCAGCAGTTCATCAAAACCATCGATCCAGCCGAGCCCATCCGGATGCCCCACACGGACATACGCCGGATGGACCGGTCCGCGGACGGGCGATTTCCAACCGAGACACATATCGCCCAGGCAGGCCCGCCAAATCCCCATGCCGCGGGTAGGCACGACGACGAAGCGGAAATCGCCGTGCCGGACTTCGATTACGTCAACACCTTGGGACAGACCGGCCCGGAGCGTTCGCTTGACGACGCTATAGCCGCCGGCCGCACCGCCGACCTGCTCAGGTCCCAAGGTAATCTGATCGACATAAAGATCCTGATCGTGGTCAACAAGCGTCCAAGTTTGGGTCTGCATGGTGGGGGGTTCCGGCGATTGAGTTGAAGGAAAGACCGCACGCGGCAAGTCATCAATTTACAACGAATGCCTGGTCCCGTCCAGAATTCAGCGGCAAGAGTCAACAAAGTGTATCACGCGAGCCTTTCCGAGCTGGACGGCCTAGCCACTCGACCACCCGTTGGTGTTGATTCGCGGGGTTTCTTGCCCGTATTTGCCCACTGGAATGAGTTTCTCGCGTTTCTTGGCACTTTTGCACCACTACTAGGTTTATTCATTATCACCAAAGGAAGTTGCGAGCGCTGCGAAAACTAGGCGAAAACGACGGCTTGACACTCCTCGGAGGAAACCAATTTATCTGGGGAAAAGAAAAGAAAAGAAAAGGGGTCTGGAGTCTACGCTACGTGCCCGCGGTCGGCCGCGAAAATATCCCCCGCCCCCGGAGCCGATTTAAGACTCCCGACCCCTTTTCCCTTTTCCCCTCCTCAGATCCATGACCGTTGTCAGGGCAGTCTCGGTGCGGTGGCCGGGGTCGTTGGCTGCGCGGACGACGCGGGTGTGCTCGATGGTTTCGTTGCCGGCTGGCTCGCAGACGGATTGATGAGTTTCGTCGCCGTGGCGAGCAAGCCGGGTAAGTGTTCATTGGTGGTGCCTTGCCCAGCCTCGATTGCCGATTTCAAGGATGCGCGAGCCTCTTCAACCTGGCCCAGCTTGAACTGCGCCATGGCGATCCGGCACCACGAGAATGCGTCATTGTCTTCAACTTGTTCGGTATTGATCGCGATTGCTCGGCGGTTCAGTCGAATCGATTCCTCATATCTGCCTACGTGATAATACGCGCCGCCGATCGTGCAGAGGATCGTGGATCTATGGGACCGTGACGGCGTTGATTCAGGCTTCATCGCCAGAAGCTCGTCGGCAGCCTCGGCGGCAGCCTGGTAACGCTCTTTCGGTTGATCGTCTCGATCGGTGATCGGCCATAGCGCGTGGGTGGTGCTAAACAGCCAATCTTCCTCTGCAGCCAGTTGAAACATTCGTGTTCGAAGTTCCAACTTCGGCTCTTGCGTCACCGCGGCGAGAACCCGCGATTTGGACAACCGATCGGCGATCAGAGAGTCGAACAACGGTTTTGCCGCGCCATCAATTCGCTCGGTCTCGGCGTCGTCGGCCAGTTCGAGCGCCTCCGCTTCAAGTTCGGCGCAGGACGGGTAATCGGGATCGGCCGTTGAGGCTCGCATCTTCGCGAGCGATTGTCTCGCCGCATCGAGCCGGCCAAGTTTGACTTGGGCCATGGCGAGGAAGGCCCACTGCGTACGATAGGTGCGGCCCTTGGCCGCCAGGATCAGTTCGAGCGAACGAGTCAGGTCTTTGACGGCCTCGTCGAAACGGTCGATCCGGTACTTGCCCGCGCCAGTATCCGCAGCAAATCCGGGTCTGTCGGCGAGCTCCGCGCGACGGCCGCCAAGGATTCAAGCGCCGTAGCGTAACGCGTCGCTGAAAGCTCGGGTTTCAGGATGACCAGCATTGCCGAATTCAGCAAATCCTTGCCCTTCAGTTGCCTGGTCGGGGCGATGAGAGACTCGATTTTTGCCAGCGCGGGATTGTCCATTTTGGCCTTGCGCAAGGCGGCGACGTGGTCCGGTACGTTCTGCCCGAACACCCTTAATTCAGCATCGACGAGGAACGTCCTTCCTTTGCAGCGATGGTAAAGTCCCAGGGCATCGTCATAGCGGCCCACCCATAAATAGGCGATCGCCAGCCTGTCGCCCGCCCAGAGATTATCGGGGTCGAGCTTGAGGGCCGATTCGCCGAGCAGAGCGGCGTGCTCGTAGGCGGCGGCACGAACTTCGATGTCAGCGCCGGCGGCAAACTGCTCGGCGAGGTCCTTCCGTGAGGGTTCATCGGTGGCTGCCGCGACGCGCGCGGCGACGGCATCACGGTATGCGGGAACGACGACCGTTTGTCCGGCTTCGGCGGACGCAGTTGGCGGCGGAAAGATGTCGTGACAGGTGGCAAAGAACTTGCTACGTGTTTCTTCTGACTCCTCGTCAGGGATCACAAGCCCATCGGAAGTCATGCGCCGCTCGGAGAGGAACTCCGCAAGAAGCTCAAGGTGTTCTACGGGAGCAGCAATGGGGGAGATGTCGAACACAATCGGTGACTGTGAAAGGAACATGGCGACGGAGCGACTGTCCGAGGAGAACCCAGCCATAATAAAGCTCGCCCCGTTGGTAGGATCAAGTTGGTCAGCCACGTGTGCGCCGGTTTGGGTATCGATGAGCGATCCGTTCTCCCAGTAAAGTCGCCCATCCGAACTGAGCGCGGCGGAAAGGCCCCTATTGGAACAGAACGAGGCGGACGACGTAACAAATTGTCCCAGAGCCCCCGCCGCAATGGGGGCGCAGTGCGAAAACGTGCTCACCTGGCGCGGGCCTTCGCTTGCGGAATGTATCTTCCACGTCTGCAAAGCAGGACCCCGATCGCGGGACTCAATCACGAGGTGCGTCGTATCTCCACTTGCTGCGTAGAGCAGACCTGATGGAAGCGGCATGCGTGTTCCGTCCGAGACGCGATAGGCCCGTAGGTGCCCCCCATAACCCAGAAGAAACCATTGGCCGTCCGGGTTGAATTCAATCAGCTCCTCCTTACAATCGGTTTCAGATTGGCTTGTCTCCAATGTAGTTGATTGCCCGTTGTCCAGATCGATGAGGCAAGCGTTGTTGGATTCGCTGGAGCGGAAGCCCCAGTTGACGACGAGATGCCGTCCATTTGGGCTGAAGCGGGCCGTGACAGCGTCCGCGGTCTTCGCCCACGGAAGCGGAAAATGTGCGGTCCGCCGGCGGGTCTGACTATCAAGCACCTGCAACTCGTTGCCTGCGGCCGTCAGAACCCGTTGACCATCGCTGGAGATTGTGAGCAGGAAGGGCGCGGCGGTGGAACTTAGAGAAAGGTTCCTCCCTTGGGGCGCTCCGGTCACCGTGTCGATCAAGACGTTGTCGGCAAAGAGGCGAGCGCCATTTTCAACGAACATGGGCTTTTTATCGAATGGGGTGTGGTCTAGCCTGATAGGAGGCGAGAGCCTAGCGCACGTCTGGGAGTTCCAGAGCTGGATGACACTGAACCCAGCTCGCGTCACCGGCTTGAAACTCGAGACGCGCGTGTCCTCGGAAAAGCGAATCCGGGTCGCCAGCTTGCCGTCTTGCGAGAAAATCAAGGAGTTGTTGAAAGCAGGGAGACTCTTATCATCTAAAAGAGGCTCCCGCGCGGGCATCGTCTGATCAAAGGCGGAGAGGTCCCATACTCCGATCCCTTCGTTGACCGACGGGATAGTAACAAGCTGCCGGCCATCGGCGGAAAAGCCGAGCCCTTGAGCCGAGCGATGAATGGGACCGCACAGAGGCGAACCGGTGCCAGCATCGCGAACAACGACGTTGTCAGGGTCTTCGTTTGCAGTAGCAAGGCGTTTGCCGTCAGGACTGAAGGCCGCCCGCCGGGGAAATCCAGGCTGGACAAGGGAAAGTTCTTGCTCGCCCGTGGTAGCATTCCAGACGTGCCACATCTTGCCACCAGTTAGGATTGTCCGGCCGTCAGGGCTGAATTCCAGAGCTGTACAGTCAGCACGGATTGGCGGCGAAATCGGGCGGCCACTTGCAGTATCCAGTACGCGGACATCTTGCCCCATATTGGCAGCTACGCGCGTGCCGTCGCAACTAAACGCACCGGCACAGCAGTCGGGGGGCGGGCAAAACGGCTCAGTTACGGGTTTGCTGGTGTTGACGTCCCACACGCGTGCCGATTCCCCGCAGTTGATTATCACCAGGTGTCCGTTGGGGTTAAAACACAACCGTCCCCAAGGCATTTTGTCTGGGCCGTCGTGCCCATCTGGAACACTCTTCAAGACCATCCGATCCCCGTCCGGTGTTGTGGTCACGTACCGGCCATCCGGTGTAAAGGTGATGTCGCAGTTTATCGTATGCGGCATCGGCGGGCAGGCCAGACGGCCCGTTGCGGTCTCGTACAGTCGCGCTTGGGAATTGCCCTTTCCATCATAGCAGTCCGCGATCACATATCGCCCGTCAGGGCTGAATTCGGCGTACTGCACCGTCATCCCAGCAAGTTCGAACTTCACGTTTGGGATCGCTACAGTCGTTCGGGCATCAATCAGTTCCAGCTTTGAGCCCCAGCGAAAACGAAGCGCCAGACCGTGATAAATCGTATGCGCTACGTCCGGTGGAATAACATCCGCAGGACGCGGGAGCCTATGCAGGGCAATGTTGAAGCGGCGTCGATTCATCTCGGCGGAAGCAGGATCGGGAGCGAGCCTGATTGCCCGGGCAAAGTAAAGAAGCGCGAGACTGGGATCTTCACCCTTCACGGCGTGGATGCCTTCCTCGGCGCAGCGCACCGCCACGAAGGTTGCCAGCCGGGCGGCTTGCTCAGCGGCGCGACGATTGGCCTCGACCGCCGTGTCGCGCTGTTTTTGCGCCTCCTGACGATGGCGTTCGACCTCGATCAACTCCGCTGCGGCTATCTGTTCGTTCCGCTGCGCTACACTTGCGTTTTCGTCAGCGCGGCGCCATTGCCAAGTTGTGGTGGCCAGGCCAAGCGCGAGCAGGGCGGCAGCCGCAGCGCCAGCGATCACCGGCCCGCAATGTTTCCGCACGAATTTCCGCGCACGATACCCGAACGTCGGCGGCGCGGCCACGACCGGCTCGTCGTTCAGATGCCGCTCGATATCGGCCACTAACGCCGTAGCCGTGTCGTAACGACGGTTGCGCTCTTTCTCCAGCGCCTTGAGGACGATCCAATCGAGGTCGCCTCGGATCAGGCCGGAGAGTTTCCCGGGCTCGCTCTGCCGGCTGGCGGCGAGACTCGGCAAAAGCAAGCTCGCGGAGATCCGCATGCTCGGCCGCGGCGGCTCTTCCTCGCGGATCACGCGGCAGACCTCGTCCCAAGCGGCCTTTTCCAAGCGTTCCCGTTCCAACGGCGGAGAGCCCGTGAGCAACTCGTACAGCAGCACGCCCAGCGCGTAGATGTCGGCGCGGGTGTCGATGTCCAGGGCGTTGATCGCCACCTGTTCCGGCGCGGTATAGAGCGGCGTGCCGGCCATCGCGCCGAAGGCGGTATGGAGGGTGTGCTCGGTCAGGACGCCCGCCCCGCCGAGGGCCTTGGCTAGGCCGAAATCGATCACCTTCGGCACCGGTTTGCCGTCGTGCTCGGTCACCAGGACGTTGCTGGGCTTGATGTCGCGGTGGATGATGCCCTTCTGATGGGCGTGCTGCACGGCCTGGCAGATTTCCGTGAACAGCAGCAGCCGATCGCGAACGGTCATCCGCCGCTGGTCGCAATATTGCGTGACCGGCAGCCCCCGCACGAATTCCATTGCGAAGTAGGGTCGCCCCTCTTCGGTCATGCCGCCGTCGAAGACGCGGGCGATGTTGGGATGGTCCATCATCGCCAGGGCCTGGCGTTCGGCCTCGAAGCGGGCCACGACGCTGCGGGAGTCCATGCCCGCCTTAATCAGTTTGACCGCCACCAGCCTTCGCACGGGCACCCGCTGCTCGGCCATCCAAACCACGCCCATGCCGCCCGCGCCGATTTCTTCCAGCAATTTGTATTTCCCGGTGATCGTCGCGCCGGCCAGGGTCTCCAGGCGCGGGTTTCGGCAAGGGGCGCCCCGCCGGCGGCAACGACCCTTCCGCATCGTGGGCCGCCAACAAGGCTTCCACCCGCTGCCGCAGACCGGCGTCGGCCCCGCACTGACGGTCCAAGACGGCGTTGCGCTCGGCTGGGCTGGCCACGTCGACCGCCGCCAAAAATACGGCCTGTTCACGCTGAAAGTCGGTATGCGTTTGGCTTTCGTTCGCTGACATGGTTGTTTCTCCGGGTTTGTGGGGTGGGACTGGGCTGCACAAAGTCGACGTGGCTGAGGCTGGACAAGTTATCCCATTCTTGTTCCATCTCAGGGACCCCATCCGGGCAAGCCGGATGGGGTCTGAAAATGGAACGGAAATGGGACAAACGACTTGGCCTTGGTCGCGTCGATTATGCGCAGGCGTGGGTCGGACCAGATCCGGGGCACCCCGGGGCACCGCCTTGCGGGTCACGGGTCGGCGAGCGCAGGCCCACCATTTATCCCGCGTCTCTCAATCTTGGTGAGCCTGCGGTCGCGGCCTATCGTTGCTCGGCGGTTCATTTCGATTCTACGGTTGTTCGGTTTGCATCGGCCCACAATGACTCTCGCGACCTTGTCCCACCCTACGACCTATTTCTTCGCCGATCCCGCACCCGTTGCGGTCGCCGGTGATGGCGCTGGCTGCACTGACGAGGCGGGCTTGCTTGATGGTCTGGTTAACGCGGACTCGATGAGCGAAATAGCCTCCGCCTGAAGGTCGGTATAGTCCCAGTCATCGCCATAGACGCCGGCGGCGGGGATCTTCGCCAGTGCCTGCCTTGCCGCATCGAGCCGGCCGAGTTTGAATTGGGCCATGGCGAGGAAGGCCAATTGGGTGCGATCGACTCCGCCTGAGTTGGCCAGCATCAGTTCGGCTGACAGTGTCAGGTCTCTGACGGCCTCTTCAAAATTTCCGACGCGGTAGTTGCCCGCACCCAGGCTTGCAAAGACATTTGCGTCTTTGGCGCGCTCCGGGTGGCTGCCGCCAAGCATTGAAAGGCCATCGCGTAACGGCTCGCTGGAAGTCCAGGTTCCGCAAAAACATGCATCGCAGTATTTGCTAAATCTGAGCCCGTTGGTTCTTTCCACTCGGTGATACGTTTCGCGACAGCTTCCGCAACCCGTGCGAGACACTTAACCGCCGCGAGATTATCGTGCAACTCGCGGCGTGTTAGCGCATTGTCGTTGATCTTGGCAAAGACCTCTGCGGCTCGATGGTCTATTCCCGCAAGTCGGTTCCTGAGCCATCTCAGTGCTTGGACTTTTCGAATCGCGTTCAAGGTCCCGTCTTTCCGGATGACATCCGCCAATTGGTCAATCGGCGTCAACGTGGTCAGGAGTTGATCCACGTGTTCCCTCGCCGGCTTGAATTCCGCGAAGCGGGCGTCGCGGTCATGCTGTCGATCCTCGAAAGGACGCGAATCCCAGACCAGGGGATTGCCGTCCTGCATCGTAAGGATCAGTTGGGTACCGTCCGGTGTAAATTGCAGGTCATTAACGCTGCCCACCGCGGGAATATCGGCCAATTCATGGCCCGACGCGGCGTCCCAAAAGCGGACAAGCGTCCCCGCAGCCGTAACCACCCGTAGGCCGTCCGGACTCATGGCAACGGCGGTTACGGTGCGGTCGTGATGGAGAGCGACCGGTTCGACTCCGGACGCGACGAGTTCAATCGTATTCGCGGTCACGACGCGGCGGATTGTTCGCGCCGGCGCGGACCTTTCTGGTGTTACGGACGCTCGATGGAACGTCGCGTCGAGCGAGCCGACTTCGTCCCGCGCCAGCGAGACATCGAAATCAACGTCCATTATCGGCGAATCGAGGCGATCGATACGAACGATTCGGCGTGTGGCGTCCGAATCATCTCCTTCCGTAAAAAGAGTCGAGCCGTCGAGATCCAACATATAGTGGCGCAAATCGATGGCCGCCCCGATCGTTCTGCCTTGCAAATCCCAGACACAAATACGTCCATTGGATTCCGTGACGACCCGTCGACCATCGGGCGTGAACGAACAGGCTTCCTGATAATTAACATCCCCCATCGGCCCCATCGGCTTGCCCATAGTCCAGTTCCACTCGAAGTGCCGGTACACCATTGGTTCGCCGACTGGCCTGCCGTTGAGATCCCACAAACGAGCGACACCATCGTCTGATCGCGTAAGCACCAGCCTTCCGTCGGGGCTGAAGCAGGCAGCGTAAACGCCCCCTTCCTTCCGTATGGGCTCGCCAAACGGTTTGCCAGTGCCATCGCAAAGTTGAAGTGCTAAATCGCCGGCTCCCTGGGTGAGCATTAATCGCCCGTTAGCGCTGAACTCAAGCATTTCGTACTTGTGATGGCCCAACGGTTTGCCATTGAGATCCCAAAGCAGTTTTTTATTCCATATATCCGTTATTATAACCATCCTACTGTCGGGACTGAAGTGGGCCTCTTGGACAGTCACCTCGTGTTTCATCGGTTCGCCCACCAGCTCGCCGGCGAGACTCCGTAGGTGAACAACCCAATCGTCTGGTCTTTCAATCAGCAGATTTCCGTCTGGACTGAACGCCAAGTCCCGATAGTATGACTTTGTGCCACGCATTACTTTCCCAACCGGTCTTCCTTCCATGTCCCAAAGCCGGGCAACGCTCTTGCTTTGGGATACCGTAAGCACCAGTCTCCCGTCGGGACTGAAAATGGCGGAGTCAACTGCGCCGGTGTGCTTCATCGCCTCGCCAACGACACGGCCAGAGACCTCTTGCACTTGAACCGTGTGGTCGTTCGGCATGGTCAGGATGTGTTGTCCATCGGGGCTGCAAATGGAGCCGACTTTTAGTATGCCTGTCCTTACGGGACCGCAGACCAGCTTCCCTGTCAGATTCCAAAATAGCGCGGAGTCGGCTGTTTTTTCCCCGTCTGGGCTCCGCTCTACCATCCCGACTGCGATCACGAGTTGTCCGTTGGGACTGAACCCGATGCCCGTCGAAGATATCGTTGGTTTTCCGTCGCGATTCATCGGCTCGCCCACAGGATTACCCGAGAGATCAAACAACTGGATATCTCCGGCGTTCGATTGTTCCAGAACAAGCCGCCCGTCCGGGCTCACCGCGTCCTTGTCTACGAAACCAGGCAGAGCGGCAACTATACCCCGCGCCTTTTCGGAAAGAAATCTCCACTCGAAGCCGCGTTTCGACGCCGGGCACGCATCCAAACGGCGGCGCGCCTCGGGCCAGTCGTTGTTCCCCATCGCGCTCTGACCCGGTGCGAGGTCGGCGACATAAGCCTCCAGTTCGGCCGCATCGCGCTGTTTGTCCGCTTCAATCTTCTGGGTTTCGGCTATCTTCTCGTTCCGCGTTGCCGTACTTGCGTTTGCGTCGGCGCGACGCCATTGCCAGGTTGTGGTGGCCAGACCGATCGCGAGCAGGGCCGCCGCAACAGCGCCCGCGATCACCGGCCCGCAATGTTTCCGCATGAATTTCCGCGCACGATATCCGAACGACGGCGGGGCGGCCACGACCGGCTCGTCGTTCAGATGCCGCTCGATATCCGCCACCAACGCCGTGGCGGTGTCGTAGCGGCGGTTTCGCTCTTTCTCCAGCGACTTGAGGACGATCCAATCAAGATCGCCTTTGATCAGGCCGGAGAGTTTCCCGGGCTCGCTCTGCCGGCTGGCGGCAAGACTCGGCAAGAGCAGGCTGGTGGAGATGCGCATACTCGGACGGGGCGGCTCCTCCTCGCGGATCACGCGGCAGACTTCGTCCCAGGCCGCCTTTTGCAAGCGTTCGCGTTCCAACGGCGGGGAGCCGGTGAGCAATTCGTACAGTAACACGCCTAGGGCGTAAATGTCGGCACGGGTGTCGATGTCCAGGGCGTTGATCGCCACTTGTTCCGGCGCGGTGTAGAGCGGCGTGCCGGCCATCGCGCCGAAGGCGGTATGCAGGGTGTGCTCGGTCAGGACGCCCGCCCCGCCGAGGGCCTTGGCCAGCCCAAAATCGATCACCTTTGGCACCGGTTTGCCGTCGTGTTCGGTTACCAGGACGTTGCTGGGCTTGATGTCGCGGTGGATGATGCCCTTCTGATGGGCGTGCTGCACGGCCTGGCAGATTTCCGTGAACAGCAGCAACCGATCGCGAACGGTCATCCGCCGCTGGTCGCAATATTGCGTGACCGGCAGCCCCCGCACCAGTTCCATGACAAAATACGGCCGTTCCTGCTCGGTCATGCCGCCGTCGAAGACGCGGGCAATGTTGGGATGGTCCATCATCGCCAGGGCTTGGCGTTCGGCCTCGAAGCGGGCGACCACGGTGCGGGAATCCATGCCCGCCTTGATCAATTTGATCGCCACCAGCCGCCGCACGGGCGAGCGCTGCTCGGCCATCCAGACCACGCCCATGCCGCCGGCGCCGATTTCTTCCAGCAGTTTGTATCGCCCGGCGATCATCGCGCCGGCCGGCGTTTCCAAGGCGCGGGTTTCGGCCACAGCCGCTCCCACCGGCGGCAACGACCCTTCCGCATCGTGGGCCGCCAGCAAGGCCTCGACGCGCTTTCGCAGATCGGCGTCATTGCCGCATTGCCGGTCCAAGACGGCGTTTCGTTCGGCCGGGCCGGCCGCCTCGACCGCCGCCAAGAATACCGCCTGTTCACGCTGAAAGTCGGTCTGCTTCCCTTTTTCGTTCGCGGGCATGGCTGTTTCTCCGAAATTGTCGTCCCCAGAGAGTTATGCGTCATTGTCCGCGCCGGCTGTCGAAGAAAATTCGGCCATTGCGTTTTTCAGCCAGGCCCGGGCGAACGTCCACAGCCGCCGGGCTTCGTACACGGTAATGCCCATCGTCTCGGCGACGAGTTCGTGGGAGAGTCCGGCGAAGTGATGCAGTGAGACAACCCGAGCGGCAGAGGCGTCGCGATCTGCCAAGGCATCCAGGGCGGCGTCCAGGGCGATGAGACGATCATCGGTAACCGGGTTAGGTATCTCGCCCAGTTCCACGCGGACCGCGCCGCCGCCGCGCTTGAGCCGCCGCCGCGCTCGGGCGCCGTCAACCAGCACGCGCCGCATGGCTTCGGCCGCTGCGCCGTAAAAGTGCGCCGCGTTGGCAAAGCTGTTGCCTAGCCGCAAATAGGCCTCATGGACCAGCGCCGTGGCGGTGAGCAAGTGGTCGCGCCGTTCCCCTCGCATCAAGCGTTGGGCTTGATGCCGGAGTTGATGATAAAGGTCCTCTTGCAGTTTCTCTCGTCGCATCTTCTGCACTCGTGTTGCTCCAGGCCCGATCACTCGATTCAGACAGCGCTTTGACTCCGATCTTTCCTGCGACGTTGGCGATACGGATCATTTTATAACAAACAATTGTTAAGAATTGAAGGGCTGCGATTCCGTCGACGCCGCGCCGCCTTCACCGTAAGCGGCATGACGGGCTGGGGCCGGTCTGATAAAACGTCTAAATCGTCGCGGCCGATTTGGTTGCGCTTCGGAATTCTTTGTAGGTGGCGAGACGTTTGGAGGTTAGCGTAGCGCCTAGGTTATCGCGGGTCCATTGGTTAACGTCTTTGACCGATATGGACTTAAGGTGTTATATCCGTTAAATTTGGCAAACTCAATGCAATCCTCCAAAGTCCTTCAGTTTCCCTCACCGATATGCGAAATAGGAGGCAACCGTTCGTAAGATGGCAAGAACTGGCTCGGCCCACGTGTGGCACCAACCACGGTTTGTCCGTAAGGCATATCTCGCGATGAACCGCCTGGCCCGGCGACGATGGCTAACCCTGATGATCGTCGGGCTGGCCGGCTTTCTGGCCAGCGCCGCCTTTAGTCTCCGCGGGATTCGTCCCCCGAGAGTCCATGACGAATTCTCTTATTTGCTGGCAGCCGACACCTTCGCCGCAGGCCGGTTGACGAACCCTGCCCACCCGTTCTGGACCCATTTCGAGACGATGCATATTCTTCAGCAGCCAACCTACATGTCCAAGTATCCGCCTGGGCAGGGGTTGGCGCTGGCCCTGGGGCAGGCGCTCACGGGATATCCGATGGTGGGCGTATGGATTAGTATTGCGGCCGTCTGCGCGGCGGCGTGCTGGCTCTTGCAGGGCTGGCTGCGCCCCCGTTGGGCGCTGCTCGGCGGGTTGTTGGCTGTCCTCTGGCTGGCGCCAACCTACTGGGCGCAAAGTTACTGGGGCGGGGCCGTGGCAGCCTGCGGCGGCGCGCTGCTCTACGGGGCATTGCCGCGGATCGTGCGACAGCAGCGCTGGTGGGCCGGCTTCCACGTCGGGCTCGGTCTGGCCATGATGATCTACTCCCGCCCTTACGAAGGTCTCGTCGCCAGCCTGCCGGCGGCCGTGGTGTTATTGGTCTGGTTGGTGAAACTGGGGATGCGCGGCGCGGTGACCCAGGGCCTGCCGGTCATGGCGGCCACGATGGCCGTGCTTGCGCCGGCCGCCGCCTGGCTGCTTTCCTATAACGCAGCCGTCACGGGCAATCCGCTGGTCATGCCCTACCAGGCCTACAGCGCGGTCTATGTGGCCTCCCCGGCATTCGTTTGGCAGACGCTGGGCCCGCCCCCTACCTATCGCCATCCGGAACTGGCCGATTTTCACGTCGGTTGGGAACGGCCGCAGTTCCTACGCAAACAGATGTTTTTCGGGTACGTCGGGTCGCTGTGGACGCGATTCATGAATTTCTTCGAGTTCTTTATCGGCATCGTATTCGTGCCGCCGCTGGTGGCCTTATGGCGCAACTGCCGCGACCGCTGGCTTTGGCTGGCCGCGGCCACCTGCGGGCTGGTGTTCCTCGCGCTGACCCAGACGGTCGTCCTGTCGGCGCACTACGCGGCCCCGGTCACTGCGCTGGTACTCGTGCAAGTGACTGCCGGGATGGCGAGACTGCGCGGCTGGCGATGGCAGGGGCACCCTGTGGGTCGCTGGTTGTCGGCGGCCATCATCGCATTCTGCCGCGCTGGGGTACGCCGTTCCCTTGAACAGAGCATGGCGCCAGGCGATCGCTCCGGCGACCGGGAGCAGGTTATGCGGCGGCTGGAGAGCGACGGTGAATGTCACTTGGTATTCGTGCGCTACGCGCCCGACCACGATTGTCACAAGGAATGGGTCTACAACCGGGCCGATATTGACGGCTCGACCGTGGTTTGGGCCCGCGAGATCTCTCCCGCGGAGGACCGGCGGTTGCGCGAATACTACCCAGACCGCAAGGCATGGGTGCTCATTGCCGATGAACTCCCCCCGCGTTTGTTGCCCTACGACAACGTCGCGGTCGCCGCTTATCCCAGGCGTCTGAATCCCTATCTGCTGCAAGCCGCCAGTGCCACGACGGGCATTCGGTAACGGCCGGCGACGAGAGCATCGCCCTCAGGAATCCCAAACGACGGCCGAATCGGAAACCAATCCCTGCCGCCGTTCTTCAAATCCTGCTACAATGTTTGACAATAGCCCAAGAGGAGCATGCTATGAAATTGGAAGGTAAAGTGGCGTTGGTCACGGGCGGCACCCGCGGGATCGGCGCGGCAACGGCCTTGGTTTTGGCCGAGCGTGGAGCGGACGTGGCCCTGGTCGGCCGCAATGACGATGACGAAGCCCGGCAGATTGCGGCCCGGGTGGCGAAGCTCGGCCGGCGCTCGGCCTTGGTCCTGGCCGACATGTCCCGGCCTGAGGATGCCGCCCGAGCGGTAGAAGAAACTACCCGGCGGCTTGGGGCGCCCGACGTGCTGGTACATTCGGCCGGCGGGCCGGTGCCGGGAAGTCTACCTGGAGATCTCGCCGGAGGCCTGGCACGCGGCCTTCGATGTCCACGTGCATGCGATTTTCTACCTTTGCCGTGCGGCGGTTCCGGCCATGCGGCAGAAGAGAGAAGGCGCCATCGTGCTGATCTCCTCGGTGGCCGGGCTTCGCGGCGTACCGTTCGCCCCAGCCTATCAGGTCGTCAAAGGGGCCCTGCCGCAGTTCGCCCGGGCGGCGGCCCGTGAGTTCGCCGACGACAACATTCGCGTGAACGTGGTGGCGCCCGGAGTGATCCGCACCCGCTTCCACGACGCCATGACGCCCGAGACTAAGAAACACAACTTGGACAATCGCATTCCGCTGCATCGTGAAGGAACGCCCGAGCAGGTTGCGCGATTGATCGCCGAGTTGGTCGCCAACGATTACATCACGGGCGAAACCCTGGTGATCGACGGTGGCCTGACGATGCGGATTGCCTAAAGCAGCAGGCACACGGAGTGTGCCTGCACTTTTCTTGGTCCACGACGCCGGGCTTCTTCTTCCCCACGCCCGACTTTTCCGCGGCCGCCGGATTGCGTTCCAAGAGTTTGCCCGTGCTCTTGTCCCAGTGGACGCTGCGGACCTTCAAACGATGCTCGCCGTGACAATCGGTGCAGACGACCTTCTTGGGATCGGTGTTCGCAGGGAAGCGGGCCTGAAACATGGCAATCACCTTCCGCGCGGGGGCGTCGTGCTCTTCGTGGCATTGGCGGCAGGCGTTGTCGATCCGGGCCGGGGGATACATCTTGTCCGGAGCGGTCACGTTGTCTTCGTCGTTGCGATGGGCCAGCGAGGCGCCATGGCACTTCACGCAGCCGATGTTCTCCTTGGCATGGACCGCGACCATCGACTCGTCCTGGAAGTTGCCGTGGCACACGAAGCACGCGCTGTTGTCGGCCCGCGGCTTCTTGGGATCGGCCGCCGCCGGGGCCTTGGCGGGCGGTTCCTCCAACAGCAACGGCACGGCCTTATCGACCTTCAGCGGCGACAGGCCCTCGACCATGGGTACATGGTGCCCGGGTCCTTCCGATTTATCCGCGGCCATGGCGAACCAACCGGCCATGGTCACGACCATGCCCGCGGCGGCAATCCACGCAAGATGCTTCATCTCGATCGCTCAGACGTATTCCCAGTCCTTCAGCCACTGATAATGGCTGGGCAAACTGGCCCAGGCCCGGTCCATGGCGTGCTCCAACTCGGCCCGCTCGCTGTGGTCCAACTCACGACGTTCCGCCACGGCCAGTGCCGCATTATCGACCTGCTGTTGGCTGATCAAGCCCGGAATGGGCGCGGTGATTGCCGGATTGCAAAGGATTGCCCGCAGCGCCAAGCGAGCAAGGCGGTTGTCCTCGTCGGCGTGAGGGCTGTCCGGAGCGCTGTCGCCATTGAAGAGCGAGTTGCTGGCGAAAGGCTTGATGCCGAACCAGCCGACGTTCAGTTTCTTCATGGTCGCCCACAGTCCCGATTCGTCGGTCACCACCTTGGTCTTCGCCGTATACGGCGTGCAGATGACCTCGAGTTGCTGGGGGAACTTCTCGATCAGCCGCTTGATGTGCGGGCGGTCGTGCGACGAAATGCCGGTGAAGCGTACCCGGCCGCTCTTCTTGGCCCATTCCAAGGCGGCAACCATTTCTTCGATCTCCCGGTCGCTATGCGCGCTGCTTCCCTCGTGGCACGTGACCCGCCATAGGTCGACATACTCCAGCCCGGCGAGCTTCAGGCCGTGATCGAGACTATCCTTGAGTTGTTGCGTGATCCAGCCCGCCGGTTTCGGCTTGCCGGCCTTGGCGGCCGCGGCCCATTGGCTTCCCAGGTTCCGCATTTCGGCCTCGTACCAGGAGTAACCCAGGTACATTTTGTCGCGGCGGCCCTTGAGGGCCTTGCTGTAGGCCAGCACCTCCGCGCTCACGCAGGCGTCGATGTAGTTGATGCCGCGGTCGATGCAGCGGCTGACAACGTCGTGACGGTTCTTCTCGAACTCCGAGCTGCCTTCCCCCAGGCCGATCCAGCCCTTGCCTTTTTCCTTATGGCCGACGACCTTGTCGATCCGCTTCCAATGTCCTCCCATGCAGACGGCCGAGATCATCAGCCCGGTCTTGCCGCAACGGCGGTATTCCATCTGCGGATTGTAATTGAGGATCGGCCGCGTATCGGCCTTATCGGGATTGCCGGCCCGCACGGTATATGTCGGCGTGAGTCCCAGGGCAGCTCCCACGGCGACGGCGGCGCCACCGCGGATGAAATCGCGACGATTTACGTTCACATCGGCCATAAGTTCGTCCTTTACAAGTTTGAGGGGGCAGGGGGTGAGGGCAGTTTCAAGCCGACATTCTAACAAAGCCGCGCGGTGACTGTCAAGCAAAATTGTTTGCTGTACGTCAGGCCGACCACGGCCATGGGTACGACGCCGGCAGAAGGCCTACGCTACAGCAGGCCCTTGGTGCTGGGCACGCCGCTGATTCGCGGGTCGGACTCCAAGGCGGCGCGAAGGGCGCGGGCGACCGACTTGAAAATGCCCTCGGCAATGTGGTGGCTGTTGCGGCCGTAGGGAACGAGGATGTGCAGGTTGCCCAAAACGTTGACGGCGAAGGCCTGCCAGAAGTCGGCGACCAACTCGCTGTCGAACTCGCCGATCTTGGCCGTGGGGAACTTGGCGTCGAAGACGAAATAGGGCCGCCCGCCAAGATCGAGCGCGGTGATGGCCAAGGTCTCGTCCATGGGCAGCGTGAAGTGGCCGTAGCGGCGGATGCCGGCCCGATCACCCAGGGCCTGGCGCAACCGCCAGCCCCAAGCAGATACCAACGTCCTCAACCGTGTGATGCTGATCGACGTGCAAGTCGCCCTTGGCCTCGATCACCAGGTCGAGGGCCGCATGCTTGGCCAGGAGCGTCAGCATGTGGTCGAAGAAGCCGATACCCGTGGCGATTTGCGCACGGCCGCTGCCGTCAAGATCGACTTCCAGGCGGATATCGGTTTCCGCCGTTTTACGCTGGATGGTGGCCGTGCGAGTCATGATGCGATCCAAATCTCAAATGCGAATACGCGAAACAAACTCAAAACGAATAAACCAGGGAAACCACGAAATACACGAACGACACGAAAAGGAAAATGACAGAAAGATGTTTGACAAACAGACAATCGAGAAAAAGACCAAGATCGCGCCAACGCCTCCGGTCTCTTGATACTTCTGCCCAACATTTTTCTGTTAAACATCTTCTCCTTTCGTGTCGTTCGTGTATTTCGTGGTTTCCCTCTTACGTTTACGCTTGCACTAGGCTCCGCAGCGCTCCAGGCACGTTTCAATCTCCTCGTCCCTGCCGACGGTGATCCGCAGGCCGTCGCCCCAACCGGGATACACCATGTATCGGACGAGAATCCGTTGCTGTTTCAGTTCTTCGTACATGGACCCGACAGCCCGGCTGCCGTGCGCGGCCCAAACAAAGTTAGCTTGCGAATCGGGCACGATAAACCCTAAATCCCGCATAGCCGTCAGCAACCGACCACGCGCCTGGAGAATCGTTTCGCGGGTCTGGTCGAGCCAGGCCTGGTCGCCGATAGCCGCCGTGGCCGCGGCGATCGACAGGGCATCGCAATTGTAGGAATCTTTCACCTTGACGAACTGCTCGATCAAGTGCGGCTGGGCCACCAGGTAGCCGAACCGCAGCCCGGCCAGGGCGTACGACTTGCTCAGCGTCCGCGAGACCATGATCTTCTCGTTTTTCGCTACGAGGTCCATGCAGTTCGTTTCCGCGAAATCGGCGTAGGCCTCGTCGACCAGCAAAGGGCAAGGCAGCCGTCGGGCCAGTTCCAGCACGGCCTCGGGCGGAACGACGGTACCGGAGGGGCTGTTGGGATTGGCCAGGAAGACCAGCCGCAGATCGTCGCTGCCTTGGGCAAACGCCTGCGGCAGCGACCAGTCGGGCTGGAATGGGATCTCCTCGCTCCGCGCGCCCTGCAACTCGGCCAGTGTGCGGTAGAGGATATAGCTGGGATACGGCAGCCGCAGCAGTTGACCTTCGCCGACCAAGGCCCGCGTGACGATCGTGAGGATGTCGTCGCTGCCGTTGCCGGCGAGGATCCATTCGGGCGGCACGCCGAGCAGTTCGCTCGCACGGCGGCGAAAGGCCCCGGCCATCGGATCGGGATATTTTTGCAGGCCACGCTCGAGTGCCTCGTTGACCGCCACGGCCACCGCCGGCGAAGGCCGGTAGGGGTTCTCGTTGGTGTTCAGCTTGACGAACCCATCGCCCTGCGGCTGTTCGCCGGGCACGTAGCCGGACATGGAGCGGATGTTGGAGCGGAAATAGGAATAGTGTGATCGCGAGAGGAGTGCCAACACACGCTTACGCCCCGAAGTGATTTTGTTTCGATCGCGTTTTACAAAATCCTTAATGAAGAAGCAATTCTGCCTATAGTGATTCCCTTTAGCACTAATGCCCAGGTCACGCGCCGTAATCGCAGGGAGAACCGCGAGCGTTTGGCCCGAGCAATCCAGGACATGAAGGTCGAATTGTTGCATTCCGTCAGTACCGCCGACCGCCGCCCCAAAACCAGTCAAATGGAACCTTCCCTTTCCATTCTCACGGACCTCGAATCGAGGCATCGCCATCTCCTTCTCAATTGGTTTGATCACAATATCTATTTTCCAGTTTTCTTGGAAATCTAGCAAGGAAGTTGGGTCTTCTCGTAGTAAAGCAGGGAAAGGAATCACGAAACCCCGAAAGTACGAAATCACGAAAGAAGCCGAGAATCAAGAAGGGATCGTCCGATTGCCTTTTTTCGTGGTTTCGTACTTTCGGGGTTTCGTGGTCACTTAACGTCGTTGCTAAAGTCTTTTCTTTACTATCTAAGTTTTCGCATCCTTCATCCCTCATCCCTCCCCTTCATCCTTATCTCCACGCTCGCCCGATGTGCCGTCAGCCCTTCTTTGGTTGCCAGGACGCGAACATCAGGGGCCAGTTCGTCGAAGCCCTTCCTGCGTGAAGTGCAGAATGCTTCCGGCGCGGAGGAAGTCGTTGCTCGACAATCCGCTGGCGAAGCGGGCGGTGCCGCTGGTGGGCAGGACGTGCGACGGGCCGGCGGCGTAATCGCCCAGGGCGACGGGCGTGTAGTTGCCGAGGAAAATGGCCCCGGCGTGTACGATCTTTTCCGCCAACGCGGCGGCGTTCTCCGTAGCGATGTGCAGGTGCTCCGGGGCGATCTCGTCGGCCAGCGCGCAGGCCTCTTCGGCGTCGCGGGCGAGGATTACAGCGCCGAACTCTTCCAGGCTCTGCCGGGCCAGATCGCCCCGCTCCAGGCGGGCCAACTGCCGATCGAGTTCTTCAACCGCCTGGTCCAGGATCTTCTCGTCCCATCCGATCAGCACGCTGGCCCCCGGTGCGTGTTCGGCCTGGGCGATCAGATCCAGTGCCGTGTAGTCGGCCCGCGTGGAATGGTCGACGATCACCACGACTTCGCTCGGCCCGGCGATGGAGTCGATGTCGACGTCGCCGTAGACGTGCTTCTTGGCCAGGGCCACGAAGAGGTTCCCGGGCCCGACGATCTTATCGACCCGCGGCAGGCCTTCGACCCCGTAGGCCAGGGCGGCCACGGCCTGGGCACCGCCGACGCGATAGACCTCTTCGATGCCCAACTCATGGCAGGTTGCCAGCAGATCGGGGTTGTAGGCCCCGAACTTCGTGGGCGGGGCGACCAGGGCGAGTTGCTTCACACCTGCCACCTGGGCCGGCACGGCGGTCATCAGTACGGTGGACGGATACGCGGCCGCGCCGCCCGGCACGCACAGGCCGACGCGGTCCAGCGGGCGATAGCGCTCGACCAGGTAGCCGCCGGGTACTTCGACGCGGATGTCCTCGTGCAGGATCGCATCCTGGAAATTCCAGATTCGCTGCCGGACGCTGCGGATGGCGGCGAGGAATCCGGCGTCGGCCCGGGCGTGGGCTTCTTTCAATTCTTGCGCGGAGACGCGGATGGTTCCGGCCGTGAGGCTGGCCCGATCGATGCGGGCCGAATAGTCCAACAGGGCCGGCAGGCCAGTGGTTTTCACGTCGCGGCAGATGCGCTGGACGACCTCAACGGGCGAGAGCGGTTCGCCAAAAACCTCGATCGTCCGCCGCCGCCCGGCCTCGCTGACGATATTGCCCTCGGGGCTCAATCGCTGGCGTAAGGCGTTCATGGCGGCGCGGATATCTTCGCGGCGGCTATCGATGCGGCGGATGGAGAGCATGAAACAAGGATGAAGGTGGAAGGATGAAGGATGAAAGGCCGTGCCGGAGGCCGATTCATTAGGAGAGACAGCGAAAAGCTCTATTGTGTTCGCTGGGGCCAATGAACGGAAGGGCCGGAGGCGGTCTTCGGGAGGCTGAAAGTGATCAGCCCCCCCGAAGTAATTGTCAGGCGGGATTGGTAGGCTGTCCGGCCGGCAATCCGGCTGCTATCTTTAAGAGTGCAAAGCGATATTATCTTGACAGGGCTAACAATTGGAATGGGCCATGAGTGAAATAAAACCCCCGTTCATTCGCCGAGTCGTCTTGCGCGATTACAAGAGTATTCGCGAGTGTGACGTGACGCTCGGCCCGTTGACGCTCTTGGTGGGGCTGAACGGGTCGGGCAAGAGTAATTTTCTCGATGCGTTGCGATTCGTTTCGGATTCGCTGCGGACGAATCTGCGGAATGCAGTGGATGAGCGCGGGGAAGTCCGGGAAATCATCCGTCGGGGCGAAGATGAGTCTAAGCAGTTCTCAATCGCGTTGACTTTGACTCTGTCCAATCAGCGCGAGGCCAGTCTTAAGATTGTGGTTACTAAGGATGCAGGGTTGCCCATCATCGCGGAAGAACATTGTGCGATAAACGGGCGCGGGCAGAGAAAGAGTGGCTACGTCGTGAGGCAAGGTCAAGCAAGACCTCTCAGCGAGTTTGCCTCGCTGGCAGCAGCCCCACTTCCACGGCCGCGAACGAACGAGCTCTTTCTTCCCATGGTTTCGGGGTACGATCAAGGCTTTGGCGAGTTGCTCGACCAACTGAGGGGAATGCGGTTCTTTAATATCAATCCCGAGAGCATTCGTAATCATGGGGCGGCACTTGGAGCGGCCACCGAATTGGCACGGGATGGCCACGGCGCAGGTTTTGCATTGCGGCGAATTCTACAGGGTAATCGTGAAGCAAAAAATCGCATGGAAGAATATCTGCGACAAGTCCTGCCGGTCGCTATTCTTGCCAGGGTGCAAAGTACTGACACGTTAATGGGCAAGATCGACGAGAAACGGGTTGTATCGCTTTCCAACGAAGCCAGTTCCCGCGATCCGCAGTCGGTTTGGTTTGTCCTCAATGTTGGCGGCTCCCTTTTGCCATTTAGCGCCAATAGCATATCAGATGGATCATTACGTGCATTCGGCATCCTCCTCGCCCTCTTTCAAACAATCGACAGGCCGGAGAACGATCCCATCCCCGTCGTGGGAATTGAAGAACCGGAAGCGTCGGTCCATCCCGCCGCTGCCAGCGTGCTTTGGGACGCAATGAACGAGGCATCGCATTTCACGCAGGTCCTGGCGACGACTCACAGCGTCGAATTACTGGACCGGAAGGATGTCGGCCCCGAGTCGCTTCTGGTGGTGGAAATGGTTGACGGAGAAACGCGAATCGGTCCAGTGGACCAGGTCGGTCAATCCATTATTCGAGACCGGCTCGCTACGCCTGGCGAGTTGTTGAGGCAGAATCAGCTTGTTGTCGAACAGCATGTAGCGGGCGCGGACAGTGCCCCGGCGCTGCAACCTTGACGCGAAGAAACAGACGCCAATGATCGTAAGCCTGGGTTGCATCGTAGAAGGCGATGGCGAAAAGCGCAAGGCGCCAAGCTGCTGGCGCGAATCGCAGGCCAGTTCGCGCCCGCGTTGCAACTTCGAATTCTCCCACCCTTCGTCGTCGGGCGGAACAAAGTGGTGAAACCGGGCGAACTCGAGCGCACGATTGAACTGGTTGCCCGCAAACTGTCGAGGCCTTGCGGCATTTTCATCTTGATCGATGCTGATGATGGCTGCCCCGCAGTTCTCGGCCCGCAGTTGGTCGCACGGGCAAAGCAGGCCCGACCGGACGTGCCAACCAGCGTCGTATTGGCCAATCGCGAGTACGAGGCATGGTTCCTTGCGGCGATCGAATCGCTGGCCGGGCAGTGCGGACTGCCGAGCGAATTGCCGCCGTTTCCCAATCCCGAGTCGATTCGTGGAGCAAAACAGCGTCTCTCGCGGCTGATGGGCAGAAACCGGGGTTACTCGGAAACGTTGGATCAGGCGGTACTTACCTTACAGTTCGACTTGGCAATTGCTCGGCAACAGTCCGCCTCGTTCGATAAATGCTGGCGGGAGGTCTGTCAGCTTCTGACCGCCATCGGTCCCGAACCGCCGAAAACTTCCGAAGCACCCGCATGACAAGCACCGTCCTGCGCCGTACAATTGACCACAAAGGCGGCGTACCGCAGATCGTCGTTCAAGGGAGATGGTCTGCATTGGTAAAATAAGGCGGAACCGTGGAAAAGGCACTATTCTCAGTTTCCTGCACTACATGCCGGGCCCGGCTGGCGGTGCGGAATAAGGAAGTCATTGGGGAAATCCTGGAATGCCCCAAGTGCGGCAGCATGGTTTTAATTTCTCCTCCGGAAGGGTGGGTTCTGTTGGAAGAACCGCCTGTGACGCCCGCCAAGGACGCGGTGACGGAAAAACCGCCGGCCCCTACGAAAAATGGAGATTCTGCCGTCCGGCGCCCGGTTCCGCCGGTTGTGGGGGAAATCGCAGGCGAGAAGCCGGCGGTGCAACCGCCCCCGGTTCAGCTTCCGACGGCCGCGGCTGCGGCGGTCACGGCGCCACCCGCTTCGTCGCCCAGCCTGACCGCTCCGGTTTTGCCGGAAGCTGCACCCGATGGGCCTGTCGCTGCTGCTGTCGTCGTGCCGAAAGGCTTCACGCCTTTCGAACTGCCGGAAGTGGTTGTCGGGGAGACGTTCCTGTCGTCGCTCACACGATCGCTTTGGGGTCGCGTGGCCGTGCTCGTGGTTTCCGGTCTTTTGGGTTTGGCAGGGGTCCTGGCAGTTTGGACGGTCGTGGCCAATCGCCACCGCACCACGGATCCAAAGCCCGACGAGAATGCCAAAGCCGAGGCCCCGCCGGCCAACGCCGGCGTCAAGCCGACGTTGCCCGTCACGCAGTTCAATCGCCGTTGGCTGCCCGAGCAAACACGGTTGTTGATCGACCTCCGCTTGTCGCGCTTGTCGAAACAGTCGCCGGCCTTGGACAACTCGTTGGCCTTTCTCGGTCCTTGGTGGCAACCGTCGAGTCAGGCATTATTGACCGGTCTTCACCTGGGTCAGGAGCAAGTCCGCCACTTGACGTGGGCCTCGACGGACCTGGCCGACTGCGCTGCGAGCGGCGTGGTCGTCCTCGAATTGGAAGAAGGCAACGACGCCGGCAGCTTGTTGCCGGTGGGCAAGAAGATTGATCTGGGGGCGAACCTCGTGGCTCGCCAGTCGCAAAGCGGTCCCTGGCCGCATCCCTTGCTGGCAGTCGATGCGCATACCATCGTGACCGGCAGCGAAGAAGCCTTGCGGCAATTGGTCGCTCGCAATGGAGATGCCGAGTTGACCGATCCACGGATGGAGTTGTTGCTCAAGAAGCTTTCGCCAAGCGGCGACCTGGCCGTGGTGGTCGATTTTTCGGCCGTGCGGACTGCGGTCGGGAAATCGACGGCCAAGTGGAAGTCGCCGGCCGAGTGGTTGGATGTCTGGCCGACCGGCAAATCGAGATGGCACTTGCTTTACGAGACTCCGCTAGCCTTGGGATTTGCGGTCCAAGCGGGCCAGCAGCGACGATGCGACCTGGGACTGGTCTGCAACGGCGAGACGATGGCCGAAAAGATCCGTTCGGAACGTTGAGAAGTTGGTGCCCGATGCGATCGAGGCCTTGCCCTCGCGCATCGTCGCACTGAAGAGCATTCTTCCGCCGGACAAGTTTTCGGCCGACACTTGCGATCAATACAAGCGGCTCCTGGACGACTTGCTCGCGGCCTTGCGCACGGCCCGTTGCGATACTGGGGATGGCGTCGTCTGGCTGCATTTTGCCTGGGGCGGGCGGGGGCTCTTGGTCTCGGCCGCCACGGCCATCGACAGCAAGACCGCGATACAGGCTGATTGGCTGGCCGCTGCGCGAAGCGTGGATGAGGGCCATCACCGCGGTTTGCTCGCCGGCCTGCTGAGCTACGTAAAGGCCCAGAATCCGCCTAAGTTTCCCGAGGGAGCAGCCAGCAATGCGGGGATGCTGAAGCCCGAAACGCGCGTGAGTTGGATCGCGGAACTTCTGCCCTATCTGGGCCACGCGGATTGGCATGTCGATCCAGCCTATAACTGGAATAGTGCCCAAAACCAGCCGGTCACGAAGTGGCTGCTGCCCGAGGTGGTCAATCCGGTCTTTGGCCCGGCCAAATCGCTGGACGGCTACCCGGTGACGCACTATGTTGGCGTGGCCGGCGTGGGCGAAGACGCCGCGAACTTGCCGGCCAATGACCCGCGGGCGGGCATGTTCGGCTATGGCCGGCAGACGCGGCAGCAGGACCTCCTGCGCGGCGGAGCGAACACGATCGCGGTCCTGGGCGTGCAGGATCACTGCGGTCCCTGGGCCCAAGGCGGCCATGCGACCGTGCGACCTTTGACCCGGCAACCATACATCAACGGCCCGGACGGATTCGGCAGCGGCCAAGCCAACGGCATGGTGGCCGGGATGGCCGACGGCTCGGTGCGTTTCCTGTCGGACAAGATCGATCCGCACGTGATGGAGCAACTGGCCTCGGTCCATAACAACGAAGCAGTCGATTGGGCCGCGATCGAGCCGAAACCGCCGGCTGCCGAGGTGAAACCCCCAGCAGTTGCCGATGTAAAACCGCCGCTGGTTGCCACCGCGAAGCCGCCGCCAGTCGAGGCGAAGCCGCCGGCAGCTTTGGATCCCAAGTTGCAGGCCATGCTCGACGTACCGATTGCGAAGATGTCGCTTTCCAATATGCCGATGGCCAACGCAGTGCAACTCGTCTCGGCGATAGGCAACTTGCCGGTCAGTTTCGATCCCGATGCCCTGGAGGAATTGGGGGTATCGCTCCACGATCCGATTTCGATCGAGGTCGCCAATTCTAAGGTAGGCAAGGCACTGGAAGAGATCGCCGCGAGCCGGAACATGGCGTCGGTCGTGGAAAACGGACAGATCCTGCTGACCAGCACGGCCGAGCACCGCGAGAGCCTGCGGCCGGTCCGCTTCTTCGTTGCCGATTTGACTGGACGTGACGCCCACGCCGCGGCCGACTTGGCTGCCTTGCTGCAAAGGCTCGTAGCGCCGCAGTCGTGGCAGCCGAGTGGCGGACGCGGGACCGTGGAAATCGCGCCCGACGCCCTGCGGATCACGCAAACCGCACACGTCGATTACCAGATCATCGTTTTCTGCGAGAAGCTCCGCGTCGCCCGCGGTTTGCCGACAAAGAGCAAATTGAGCAAATTGGATCCGAAGAAGTTTGTCCTGGCCACGCGGACCGCCCGGGCGAAGGCCATCCTAAGTCAGATCGTGAGCGTACACGCCAGCGTGCCATCATCGCTCTTCAGCATCCTCGATCAGTTCAAGCAACCGGCGGGAAGCGAGATTCTCATCGACCGCCCCGCACTGGCGGCGATCGGGATATCCGAAAGCACCACCGGCAAGTTCAAGGCAGAGAAATTGCCGTTGGGCGAGGCCTTGCAACAATTGCTGGAACCGCTGGAACTGTCCTGGCGGGCAGTCGACGCCAGCACGTTGCAGATCACGACGCAAAAAGCGCTCGCCACGCGGATGGAGTTGGAGTTTTACCCCGTGGGCAAACGACCCGCTCCCACAAGTGGGAACCCGCCAGGTGCCCCGGCCGGTCAGCCGCCGGCGGCGTTGATCGAGCGGATCAAGACGGGCCTCCCCAGCGCTGTGTGGGACGAAGGCGGCCAGGGCGGCGCCCTCTATTTCGACCCGCTCTCGCAATGTCTGATCGTCTTGCAATCGCAACCGATGCAACGAGCGCTGGAGGCGCTGTTGACTGAAAAAGAAAAATGAACGCCTACAACACCTTCGTAAATCCCGGCATGGCGACCGGATATCGACCTTGGGCGTCGGGAACGACGGGCGGCGGGGAACTCATCGTGTAATTATCCAGTCCCGGCGCCAGTTCCAGGTTGGAAGCCATGGCCTGGTCCCAGGTGATCTCGCGGCCCGACTCGGCTGCCATCCGCCCGAGGATCCCGGTCATGGCGGCCTTGGCGCTGAACTCCGTTTCGTTGTAGGGCTTGTTCTTTCGAATCGCCTCGAACAACAGGTCGTGCTCGAACGTCATAGGGGTTCTTGTACTGTCCGGCAGCCTTCCAGATCTGGTCGGCGTGCGTGGTCTGGTGGCCCTTGTAGATCCGGTGCGCGCCCTGCCCTTCGCCGAGAACCGCCGACCCCTTGCTGCCGTGGACGACCACGCCGAAGAACCCCCAGCAACCGGTCATCCCCCGGCCCTGGGCCATCATCCGCGTGCCGTCGGCAAACGTGTATTCCACCGCGTAATGATCGAAGAGCTGGTCGGGCACGGTGCGGGCCTGGCGACCGCCTTGCCCCTGGGCCGAAACCGGCCACGCGCCCTTGATCCAACAACAGTTGTCGATGTTGTGAATCAGCCAGTCTAACAAGAAACTGCCGTTGAGCCAGGTGTAGCAGGAGTAGTTGCGGATCTGGTGGCCCAGCTCGCTGACGTCCGAGGTGCGGGGAATGAAGCCCACGGGGTCGTGTACGCGATAGGCCCAAAGGGTGACTACATCGCCGATGAGGCCTTTTTGGATCTGGGCGATGGTCTCTTCGATCCCTCCGTCGTGGCGGCAGCGGAGCCCGCCGGCGATTTTGAGGCCCTTCTGCGTGGCTTCCTCGCCGGCCTTGAGCACGCGGCGGATGCCCGGAGCGTCGACGGCGAACGACTTCTCCATGAACACGTGGCAGCCCTTGGCTACGGCATATTCCACGTGGATCGGCCGAAAGGCAGGCGGCGTGGCCAGGAGCACGAGGCCGCCGGGGCCGATCGCATCGATCGCCTTCTTGTAGCCATCGAGGCCGGCGAACTGGCGGTCCGGCGGGACATCGACCTGTTTGGCCAGCCCACCGCCGCTCAACCCCTTGATGCAGTTTGCCACTTTCTTCTCGAAGAAATCGGCGGCGGCGAAGAGCTTCGTGGGCCCCGCGGTTTGCAAGGCATTGTAGACCGCCCCGGTACCGCGGCCACCGCAGCCCACCAGGGCGATCTTGATCGTGTTATCCTCGCCCGCATAAGCCCGTTGCGAGATGGCGCTTGCCAGTGTGACCCCGGCCAGCGCTCCGCCGGATTGCTGAAGGAACTTGCGACGTGTCGATCGATGGTTGGACATGATTGGACTCCAGGTTAATTGTTCAATTGATAATCCGACGGCTTCACATTCTTCTTGAAGCCGCCGCCGTGAATGGGATTAGGATTGTAGTCGCCGACCAGGTCGACCTTCGCCTTGGCGGGAATCTTGTCTTCCAAGCCCAGGCACCAATAGCAGGCGTTGACCAACAGGCGGCGGAAGTTCTCGCACTTCAAATCGCCGCAGTGGCCCATCGTGGTCGTGAAGACCCGCGATGCCTTGCCCTGAGCGCCGGTGTAGCTCTTCGTCCAGGCGACCGGCACGGGTGCTTTCTTTTCGTTGGGCGGATCGCTCGGCTTCATGCCCACCAGCACATGCCCGAGCAACAGCGGCTTGCTGTCTCCGGTCAGCCGGGTGATGGCATACACGTCCGACGGTCCCCAGACCGGGCCCACGCCGCGGACGATCGGATGCTGCTCCATGCCCGGGGCGATCGTGGCCCGCGTGCTTTCGACATTGTGCTGACCGTAGTGGTCGATCCACGTTTCGCCCAGCACCTGCCGGCCGAAGCCACCGGAGAATTGGGCGTCGTTGAAACTGTATTTGGCATAGGGGCTGTCCTTGTGCCGCGTGTAGTTGAAGGAATGCGTGGCCGTTCGCAGGCCGATGATCGGCTTGCCCGATTCGACGTAATCGACAATATGCTTCATTTGCTCGTCCGGCAGTTCGCGAAAGCGGGCGAAGATCACCAGCAGGTCGGCCGCATCGAGGGCTTCCAGCCCCGGGATGTTCTGCGCCGGGATCGATAAAGCCGGTCTTCGGATCGACGGCAAAGAGCGCCGTGCACTTGCAGCCGTGATGGACGGCGAGGATTTTGGCCAGTTGCGGGATCAATTCCTCGCTGCGGTACTCATCGTCGGCGGCGATAAGCACGACGTGTTTGCCCGCTAGCGGCCCAGCCTTGCCTTGCAGCACGACGCCCGGCGTCTCGGCCCGGATTGCAGTCGCGGAAAGAAGGAGCAGGATTGCCGACGATACGGCCCGAAGTGAGAAAAGATGCGGCATTCGGTACATGAGAGACTCGGGGTGTTGAGAGGGGAAGCGTGTACCAGGCAGGAACGCACGACCCCTAATATAACACCGTGTTGCGACGGTTTCCACAATAATTCAAGATCGACGCGAACTGTTCCGCTGTTGGGGGGAGGTTGTAGGCCGGAACAAGCGCAGCGCAGTTCCGGCATGAATCGCTGCTGGTAAGCCCAATGCCGGAACTGCGCTGCGCTTGTTCCGGCCTACTACTTGTTCCCGCCTGCCACTCCCAACCGGTGCGGGTGCATTTTGACAACCGAATCCACCTGTGGTAGGTTAAGGCCAGTACCCTCTGGCCCCCCACCCTCGCGAAGGAGACTCGACCCATGACCCGACGACATCCGGTTCGATCGTTCCCGTTACTACTCCTGGCTTTGGCGGCAACGACGTCCGCCCAGGCAGCCGATGACTACCTCAACGTCATACCCAGCACGGCCTTGGCCTGGGGTGCTGTGAATCATATCAACGAGGCCAGCGACAAGGTCCAGAAACTGGCTGCCATCGTTCAGGCCCCCGCGTTCAGCTTGTTGGACCAAATCAAGAAAGGATCGGGCGTGGCCAAGGGGCTCGATGAGAAAGGGGCGGCAGGCTTCTTCGGGGTGGCCGGCAAGACGGAGAAAGATGCGAGCGTGGGCGCCGTCTTCGTCGCGGTGGCGGACGAGAAGGCGTTTCTCGACAATTTTGAGGTCGTGAAGGCCGGCGACAAGATCAGCGAAGTCAAACCCAAGACCAACGCGAACACATATCACCCTACGATTTATCTCGCAATCCGGAACGGCTATGCAGTGATCGCGGACGAAAAGGATCGGGCTGCCGTGGAGGCTGCCGTCGAAGCCAAGCAGGACATCTCCGCCGAGATGGCCGGCCTGGAATCGTGGTTGGCCGAGAACGACGCCAACATTGTCGGCACGGCGGCCGGCATCAAATATGCCGCAAAGTACGCCGGCGAGGAACTGAAGAAATCCAAAGACGGTGCCGCCAGCGCAGTGGAAATGGCCGCACTGCGCCCCTTCCTGGATCTCTACGGCAAGGCCCTGACGGCGATGCCCGGCGAAATCTCGCTGGCCCTGGCCGGCATCCGCTGCGACAAGCAAGGCTCAACCCGCGTCATTGGCCGGGCGCGGCTTGTCAACGCCGGCGAGGTCTCCAAGGCCGTCACCGGAATTCCCCCGCTTACCGAGAAGCTGTTCGCCGCAGCGCCGGGCGGTTCGTTCGTCTTCGCCGCCGGTGGCGTCGGCGTCCCCAAGTTGGCTGATGGCTATATGAGCCTGGCCACCGGCTTCATGAAGAGCATGAAGCCGGTCTACGGGATGTCTGCCGAGGACCTGGAACGCATGAGCAAGGAATCGTTCGAGGCCTTCCGGCAAGTCCAGTCGATGAACTTCGTCATGAAAACGGGCAAGCGCGGCGATCCGATTTATAGCAACATGTTCGGCACGATGCGGGTCGACAACTCCCAGAAAGTCCTCGACTTGCAGGAGAAGTACGCGGGAGTCGCCAGCAAGCTCATGCAAAATGCCAAGCAAGGAATACTGAAGTCCATCACCGCCAAGCGGCTGGAAATCGCCGGCAAACCGGCCCTCCAGCAGGAAATGAACTTCGATCTGTCGAGCATGGCGGGGCCGGAAGCCAACCGTGTCCTCATGGACGAAATGATGGGCATCGGCGGCACGATGCTGGTTTATTACGTGGCTGCCGACGAGCACACGGTCCTCATGGGGATCGGCGTTTCCCCGGAGCGCATGGCTGCGGCCCTGGACGTGCTCAAGCAGCCGCGGAAGAGCCTCGCCGAAGACGCCGACGTTTCCCTCACCGCCGCCATGCTCCCGGCCGATTCGCAGTGGGTTGCCTATATGAGTCCACGCGGCTACATGCAGTTGACTCAGCGCCTCATGACCGCGGCCTTGAAGAACATTCCGGCAGGCGCAGGATTCTCGCTGCCCCAGTTTCCCAAGTGCCCGCCGATCGGCTTTGCGGTCAAGGCCGAAGCGACCGAGTTGCACGCCGAGATCGCCGTCCCGTCGGAGCTTGTCAAAGCCGCCGGCGAGTTTGTCCAGGACATGCAGAAGATGATGATGCAACGCATGCTGGAACAGAACCAGACGCCGGCCCCGTGATGCTTTCCTGGCTCTCCGATGAACTTGCCGCCCTGGACCATGCCGGTCTTCGCCGCCGCCTGAACACTCGCGAAGGCTGCCAGGCGGCGAAGATCGTTCTCGACGGGCAAGAACTGGTCAACTTCGGCTCGAACGACTACCTGGCCCTGGCGGCCGATCCGCGCCTGGCGGCCGCCGCGACGGCTACAATCCAGGTCGAAGGTTTTGGCAGCGGGGCTAGTCCGCTGATAACCGGGCATTCCGCGACGCACGAGCGGCTGGAACGACGACTGGCGGAGTTCGAAGGCACGGAGGCGGCGCTCGTGTTTCCTTCCGGCTTCGCCGCCAACCTTGCCGCCGTCACCGCCTTGGCCGGTCCGGGCGACGTTGTCTTCAGCGATGCCAAAAATCATGCCAGCCTCTGGGACGGATGCCGGCTATCCCGCGCCGATGTCCGCGTCTACCCGCATGCCGATTGGCGGCAGCTCGACGCACGCCTGGCCCGGGCGTCGAGCTACCGCCGCCGTTTGATTACGAGCGACAGCCTATTCAGCATGGACGGCGACCTGGCGCCGCTGGTCGAGCTTGCCGAGCTGGCCCGGCGGCACGACGCCATGTTGCTGGTGGACGAAGCCCACGCTACGGGCGTGTTCGGCGCCGGCGGTCGCGGCGTGGCCGAACATCTCGGCGTGGAGCAAGCCGTCACCGCCCGGGTTGGCACGCTCAGCAAGGCCTTGGGCTGCGCTGGCGGATTCGTCAGCGGCAGCCGGCTGTTGATCGAGTGGCTTATCAATCGGGCCCGGTCGTATATCTACTCGACGGCTGCTCCGGCCGCGATTTCCGCTGCCGCACTGGCCGCGCTGGACATCGTGATTGCCGAACCGCATCGCCGCCGCGAACTCTTGCAGCGGGCCGCCGTGTGCCGCGAACGACTTGCCGCACGCGGCTGGACGCTGGGACGATCGGCCAGTCAGATCATCCCGATTGTGGTCGGCGAGCCGCGGCGTGCCGTGGAGCTTTCCCAACGCCTGCGCCAGCACGGTCTGCTGGTGCCCGCCATTCGCCCTCCCACCGTACCGGAAGGTGAGGCCTGTCTGCGGGTCAGCTTGACCTGGGGGCATACGGCAGAGCAGATTGCCGCGCTGGTTGAAGAGTTATCGTAGGATGGCATGCCACCCTCGCAGAAACACGGAAGTTCTTTTCGGCCGATCCTACGCTTTCGCGCGCCCCGGCCGCAAGCGCATCGCGATCGTGCCCACGCTCCCCCAGAACCATCGGGCAAAACGCTCGTCGAGCCAACGGAAGCGCAAGGCCAGGACCGCCACGAGACATCCGACGGCCGCTCCGCAGAGCACGTCGCTGAAGAAATGCGCCCCGCTGTCCATCCGCTGATAGGCAACCAACAGCGGCAAAACACAAAACAGCCCTCGAGCGGCCGGATAGATGCAAATCAGTGAAATGGCCAGGCCGACGGCGGTGGCCGTGTGGGCCGAAGGAAAGCTCTGGCTGGCACTGCCCAACGAACCCAGCGGCAGCCATGGCCCAAAGCTGCTCCACACGCTGCCAAGGAAGTCGAAGTGATGCGGCCGCGCACGCGCGATCAACATCTTCACCCCGTCGGCCGCCACACCCGATAGCAGGGCCGTCACCGCCAGGCCGGGAATGGCCCAAAGTCGCGTCCGGTCAAGCCGCCATATCAAAATAGCCACCAGTAGCACGCACTCGGCGCGTCCGAAGATTTCGCAAATCGATGCCAGATCGTGCAGATACCGCAGACGACCTAGCTTGTGGCCCTCGTGGAACCACTGTGCCACGGAGCAGTCAACATTGAAGGCGGCAATCGCGCACCCAATCAGGATCGTGGCCAGCAGAAACAACCCCAAGCGGGCCCAGCCCGACCCAACCGCAGGCAACTGGCTGCTGCATCGATCGTCTTTGGGCTTTCGAAATCGAAGAAGCGTCGGGCACCCGGCAACCGGAAGATCCAGTGTTTCCGCCGGGTGCCGGGTCGCCGAGACCAGGGATGCATTTTGCGCAGATTGCATATACTCTCCACGATTACAGGCCCGGCGGCCCACCCACGGTGAACTGGCGCTTTGGGCGGCCCTCTCCGTTCGGTCTACCTCGCTGGACGAGAAGTGACGTTGGCCCACTTGGCTGGATTCCGTAAACTCACACGCTGTCGGCTATCCGTGCTTCGCAAAATGGAATTCATTCCCTTGCCTCGACTTTTTCAGGCAAACGGAATGAATTCCGTTCTACGGAGGGCTCTCCGCCAAACGGGTTGCATTCGTTGGTCTGGTATCGGTTGTAGGACGGAACACGATTCACTCAATTTGTTAGATAACCGGTAAACTCAATCTTGTCCATATCTTTTATCAAAAGTTGTTCCAAATCGCCGGGCCTTCGGCACCAACTCGTCATTATTCTGGTCGCCGGGGTGATTTGTTTCGTCAATCTCGGGGTGACCGGACTGTGGGACCTTGACGAGGCCCTCTACACCTCGATCGCCCGGGAGATGAGCGTCCGCGGCGATTGGGTCGTGCCAACCTACAATACGGGCGTATTTTACGACAAACCGCCGCTGATGTTCTGGCTGATGATGTGCAGTTTCAAGCTCCTCGGAGAGAGCGAATTTTCCGCACGCCTGCCCGCGGCAATCCTGGCGATCGGCACTGCCCTGGCGACCTATCATCTGGCAAGGCGGTTGTTTTCGGCCGAAGTCGGTTTTTGGGCCGGCTTGATAACGACGTCGAACATTATTTTCACGGTCTCGGCCCGGGCGGCAACCGTCGACTCGGCCTTGACGTTCGTCACCACGCTGGCCATGGCCGTCTTTGCCAAGGGGGCGCGGATCGGCGAGGTAGCAGGCACCGGGCACCATGTACCCATGGTCGGTGTGCCGTCCGCCCCGCGGCCAAAGCCGCTGAACGTTGCCGATCAATTACCGAAGCCGTCGGCGTCGGACGGACGGCACCGGGCACCATGTACCCATGGTCGGTGTGCCTGCTACTTTCGAGACCGGCAACTGGCATTCCTACCCACGTCGTGGTCGGTGTACGCGCTGCTGGGAGCGCTGCTTGGCCTGGCGGTGTTGGCCAAGGGACCGGTTGGCTTCTTGTTGCCGGCAGTTTCGCTAGGACTCTTTCTCTTGGTGATGAATGGGACCTCGGACACACCTGTAGGGAACGCCCTCCGCGGCGTTCCAGATACAGGACATTCGCTAGCTTCCTGGAACGCCACAGAGAGCGTTCCCTACAGCAATCACAGAGCCACCGGAATCGTGCAAAGTCATTTGGCGCGCACCTTCGCGGTGCTATGGCAGACCATCCGGGTGTTTTCGCCGCGCAAAGTGCTTCGCGTGACCTGGGCCATGCGACCGCTGACGGTGCTGGCGTTTACGGCCCTGGTGGCCTTGCCGTGGTATTTGATGATTTACGTCCGAACCAATGGCGAGTGGCTCGACGTGTTCGTCACCAAGTACAACTTAGGCCCGTTGTTCAAGCCGTTCCTCGGCCACCGCGGTCCGTTCTATTATCACTTCGTGGTCGTGCTCGTTGGTCTGTTTCCCTGGTCGGTCTTCCTGGGGCCGACGATCGTCAATACCTGCCATGCGATTCGCGCTCGCGGCAAGGACCTGCCGTCCTACGTCTTCGTCGTCTGTTGGATCGCCGCGTTCTTCGGCTTCTGGTCGACGTGCAGCACCAAGCTGCCGCATTATGTCCTGCCGGCCTACCCTGCGCTGGCGATGCTGACGGGCTGCTTTCTGCACGCGTGGCTGCAACGGGCCGACGCGGCCGCGGGCTACGTGATGCCCATCGCGACCGGCATTTTCCTGGGCGTGGGCGTGGCTATGCTGGCGGTCTTGCCGCTGGTTACCGCGCGGTATGTTCCCGGCGAACCGATCGTGGCGCTACTCGGCCTGGCGCCGGCGATAGGCGGCGGTTTGAGTTGGTACTTCCTCGTCCGCGGCCGGCGGCGGTCGTACCTGGCCGCATTCGCCGCGGCCTCGGTGCTCTTCATCACGATGCTCTTTGGCTGGGCGGCGGTCCACGTCGACCGGCATCAGCACTCCCGGCCGCTGATGGAGGAAGTCCGCCGCGATAGTCCGGCCGAGCCGCAGATCGCCGGCTACAAGTATTGCGATGCCAGCACCGTCTATTATGCTCGCGGCCCGGTGGCCGAATGCGACGACACGGCCCACCTTCGCAAATTTCTTGACCGGTCGCCGCATCCCTACGTAGTTACCACCAGTGACGGGTCGAAAGACCTTGAAACCCTTATGCCCGGCCAGTGGCGCGTCGTAGCGCGGCGGCCGCGGTTCCTGGCCAAGGGTGAGATTGTGGTCCTCGCTCCGCAAGCGTCGGCCACCCGTTTCAGCCGCTGGGACAAAGGGATGGGAAGGTTCTGAATCGCCGAAACCCATTATTAACCCGCCTATTCGTGGCATTCTCGTCCAGCCAGATTCGTTGGCTTTCTTTGGACTCCGCCCTGAGACAAATTCCGGAATCAAGCGTTTTGTTGCTTGACAAACGGTCCAAGTTGGCTCAAAATGATGGTTGCAATATGATGAAAGGGTCGAGTCATGAGTTGGTTTCTTCCTGCTCCGAAACGGGCCAAACGATCGGGACGTTGCACCGGCAAATCACGACAGAACTCGCTTGGAGTCCCTCCCTACCACCGCCAATTGGTCGTCGAACCGCTTGAAGTGCGGACATTGCTCTCGGCCGTCGTCCACCTTCCCGCCGGCTGGCAGGCGACGCCGATCGCGGACCCCATATATTTCAGCACCGCTGACGGTGCGGGTTCCACTATCCCCCTGGGCCTAACACCCAATCAAATCCGCGGGGCCTATGGCCTGGGCAGCTATACGTCCGGCGTCCTCTCCAATGGGATCAGTTTCGCCGGGATTCCGGGCGATGGCCGCGGCCAGACCATCGCCATCGTCGACGCCTACGACGATCCCAACGCGGCCAGCGACCTGAACGCCTTTTCCAGTACATTCGGCCTGCCGACCTTCAACGCCGGCGCCGGCAGTCCCACTTTCCAGCAGCTCAACGAGTACGGTCAAACGTCGCCGCTGCCGGGCACGGACCCCAACGGCCCGTATCAACTCACCGGGTCGAGCGATTGGGAACAGGAAGAGTCGCTGGACATCGAGTGGGCGCACGTGATGGCGCCGCTGGCGAACATCATCCTCTTCGAGGCCAACAGCGCCAGCAACGATCTCTTCACTGCAGTTCAGACCGCCGCGAGCACGCCCGGCGTGGTCGCGGTCTCAATGAGTTGGGGCGGGGGGGAATTCCCCGGCGAGTCGAGCTATGACGCCACCTATTTTACGACCCCGCCGGGCCACGTCGGCGGTTCCGCCACGCTGGGCGGCGCCGGACTGGCGGGCGGCGTGACTTTCCTGGCCAGCGCCGGCGACAGTGGCGCCTACGCCCCGGGCAGCACCACCATCAGCCCCCAATACCCGGCCTGTTCGCCCAACGTGGTCGCCGTCGGCGGCACGACACTCACCGTGAACGGAAGCAACCCAAACTACACGTACGGAAGCGAGTCGGCGTGGGGTAGCGGCACCACCAGCGGCTTCAACGGGGGCGGTGGCGGAGGCATCAGTGAATACGAGAGCCAGCCCGTCTATCAGAACGGCGTGGTCAGCGCCTTCAGCACCACGCAGCGCACCTATCCCGACGTTACCGCCGACGCCGACCCGGAGACGGGCGTACCCATCTACGATTCCTGGGACTTCGGCGCTTCGACCCCCTGGCTTGATGGCTACGAGGGCGGCACGAGCCTCGCCTGCCCGATGTGGGCGGGCATCATCACCATCACCAATGAAGGCCGGGCAATCGCCGGGGCTGGTTCGCTCGACGGCCCCAGCGAGACTCTGCCGACACTCTACAAGCTGCCGGCCGCCGACTTCCACGACATTACCAGCGGCAACAACGGTTATGCCGCCGGGTCGGGCTACGACCTGGCCAGCGGCATCGGCAGCCCCGTCGGCAATCTGCTCGTCCCCGGATTGGTCAACTACACTCCCCCTCCAGGCGCGCCAAACCTGGTCTCGCCGGGCGCCAGCAGCGCCCCGGACCGGTGCTGGCCTCCACCAGCCAGACGCTGACTTGGAGCCCTGCGGGCGGCGCCGCCAGCTACGGCGTATACGTCGAGGACACGGGCAGCGGCACCCTTGTTTACGACAACCCTGCGGTGGGCGACGTGACGTCGTGGCGCTGCCGGCCGGAACGCTGGTCGCGGGCCAGAGCTATGCCTGGAACGCCACCGCCACCAGCGGCAGCGGCACCAGCCCCTATTCCTCCGCCCTGTATTTCCAGGTGAGTGGCACCGCTAACGTTCTGGGTGCGGATTTCAATGTCGCGGGCAGCACCGTCAATTGGCAACAGGAAACCTCCACTTCGCCAGGCTTCTTGCTGATCAAGGCAGCCCAAGGTGACGACACCAGCAGCCTTCTTCCCTCCAATATGTCCGCCGCGCCTGCCGTCACAAGCAGCTTCACGTTCGGCGTTTCCGACTTTGCCGATCCTGACGAATACGCGAATCCGTCAAACAAGGTCACCAATCCAAGCAACGCTGCCCAGGTCACCGCTGACGCACAGGCAGCGGCCAATTCGTTCTATAATATTGCCCAGTCGTACCTGACAGCGGGCTACCTCTCGCCCGCTCTGGTCTTGGCCGACGAGGCAGGCCAAGGCGGGTTCAACAGTCCCGGCGATTCCATTTCCGGATATCCCAAGTGGACTTGGTCGGAGATCGCGGAATGGGTTGCCGCATGGACCACGCAATTGCAGCAGGATGCCCCGATCCTGAAGGCGCCGATCCTTTATATGTCGCAGACGTACGCCGCGAACATCAGTCCGCAGCTCATCGACGGCTTCTTGTCCGCGCCGGTTTCTTACCCGCTGTGGATCGTGGACACCAACAATAGCCCGAATGTCTCTCCCAGCCCGTCGATTGGCGCCTGGCCGACTTGGGCGATCGAGCAATACGACCAGACTGGAGTTACACCTCCCGGCAATTTGGATGTGCTGAATTCGTCCGCTACGTTAAGTTCGCTGGAAATTGGCGCGACGACGCTGGCGGCGCCGGTACTGAGCGGGCCGGGCACCAGCACCAGTCCGGGGCCGACGGTCATCGGCACAGAGCCAGACGTTCCAGTGGGACCAGGTCACCGGCGCCACCAGCTACCAACTCGAATTGCAGAACGTGACGGCCGGCACGGGGATAACCAGCTACACGGTCTTCGGCGGATCGACCACGAGCGACACGCTGAGCGGGCTCATCGCCGGCGACACCTATGCGTGGTTCCTGTATGCCTACGACGGCGCCGTCGTGAGTCCGCCCTCCGCGACGTACTATTTCACCGCGCAAACGATCCCGTCGGCGCCGGTCCTGAGCGCGCCGGGAAACAGTACGAGTCCGGGACCGACGGTCAGCGGCACGAGCCAGACGTTCCAGTGGGGCCAGGTTGGCAACGCCACCAGCTACCAGCTCGACTTGCAGAACGTGACGGCCGGCACGCCGATTACGGACTTCACGATCTCCAGCGGTGCGACCACCAGCGACACGCTGAGCGGGCTCACCACCGGAGACACCTATGCGTGGTACATGTATGCCTTCGACGGCGCCGCCCAGAGTCCGCCCTCCGCGACCTACTACTTCACGATCCAGGCGACCGTGGCGGCCCCGGTCCTGATCGGGCCGGGGAGCACCACCACTCCGGGACCGACTGTCATTGGCACGAGCCAGACATTCCAGTGGGACCAGTTTACCAACGCCACCAGCTACTTGGTGGAGTTGCAGAATGTGACGACCGGCACGGGGTTGACGGGCTACCCGGTCCCCGGCGGTACGACCACGAGCGACACGATCAGCGGGCTCACTGCCGGCGATACCTACGCCTGGTTCATGTACGCCTACGACGGCTCCGTCGCAAGTTTGCCCTCCCCGCTGTACTACCTGACGATTCAACCGATCGTGGCAACTCCGGTCCTGAGCGCCCGGGCAGCAGCGCCAGCCCGGGACCGACGGTTAGCAGCAGCAGCCAGACGTTCCAGTGGGACCAGGTGACCAACGCCACCGGCTACCTGATCGACCTGCAGGACGTGACGGCCGACACGCCGATAACGACCAACCCGGTCAACGGCGGCGCGACCACCAGTGACACGCTTGGCGGGCTCAGTGCCGGCGACACCTACGAGTGGTACATGTATGCCTACGACGGCCTCAGCGTGAGTTGGGCCTCCACGCCCTACTACTTCACGGTCCAATCGAACGGTCCGGCGCCGGCGGTTACGGCGGTTGGTCCCACGGTGGGGTCGACGGCGGGCGGTTCGACGGTCACGATCACGGGCACGAACCTGACCGGCGCCACGGCGGTCGATTTCGGCGGCACCGCGGCGACGATTACCAGCGACACCGCCACGCAGATCACGGCCACGAGCCCGGCCGGAGTGGCGGGCACGGTTGACGTGACGGTAACGACGCCTGCCGGCACGTCCGCCAAGTCGTCGGCCGATCAATTCACGTACGGGGCGGTCCTCACGGTGTCGACCTCGGCCGCCGCCAACGCGCATTACAAGGCGGGCAGCAGTGTCCCCATCACGCTCACTTTCGACACGGCGGTCCAAGTGAGCGGCACGCCGCAACTCACGCTCAACGACGGCGGACTGGCCACGTACGCCAGCGGCAGCGGCACAGCGAAGCTCACCTTTACCTATCTGGTGGCGGCGGGGCAGAATACGGCCGACCTGGACTACGCTTCGACCACCGCACTGGTAGTACCCAACGGCGGGGGCATCGAGGATCTGGCGGGCAACGTGCTGCCGCTGACGCTTCCGCCCACCGGCACCGACGGCCTGGCGGCGAAGAATATTGTCATCGATACCACGGCGCCAACGGTGACGACGGTATCTTCCACAAAGGCCGCTGGAACGTACGGGGTCGGGACGGCGATCCCCATCACCGTCACCTTCAGCGAGCGGGTCACGGTTACGGGAACGCCAAAGTTGACGCTGAATGCGGGCAGCGGCGCGGTGGCGACCTACACCAGCGTCAGCGGCGATTCGCTCACGTTCACCTACACGGTGGCGGCCAAGCAGAGCACGGCGGACCTGGACTATGCCTCGACCGCTGCGCTGGCGCTCAACGGCGGGAGCATCAAGGACCTGGCGGGCAATGTGCCGACCCTCACGCTTCCAGCCACCGGCACGGACGGCCTGTGGGCGGAGAAGATCGTCATCAATACCACGCCGCCAACGGTGAAGACGGTATCTTCCACAAAGGCCGCTGGCACGTACGCGGTCGGGACGGTGATCCCCATCACCGTCACCTTCAGCAAGCCGGTCGCGGTGACGGGAACGCCGAAGTTGACGCTGAATGCGGGCAAGGGCGCGGCGGCCACCTACACCAGCGGCAGCGGTACGGCGACACTCCTGTTCACCTACACGGTGGCGGCGAAGCAGAACACGACGGACCTGGACTACGCCTCGACCGCCGCGCGAGCGCGCTCAACGGCGGGAGCATCAAGGACCTGACGGGCAATGTGGCGACCCTCACGCTTCCGGCAACGCGCACGGACGGCCTGGCGGCGGAGAAGATCGTCATCAACACAAAGGCGGCGGCCAACATTTCGCAAGCCAGCGCCGCGGCGGCCTCGGCCGGCGGCCCCAATGCCCTGTACACGGACCTGGCGATCTCGCAGCTTTACGGGAACAACGACGCCAAGAAGGCGCTGTGGTTCGACGTAAAGTAAAGTGTTGGGGTCCGAATCTGCTTTGGGCTCGGCCTTCGGCGTCAGTTGCTCTTTAGCGGAATGGAGTAAACCGCGGATTTCGCGGTGAACGCGGATGTTTCGGATGAATTCAAATCTTAGTGCTAGTATCGTTTTATCCGCGGTATCTGCGTAATCCGCGGTTCATCATTTCAGACGGCTAAACAGCTACCGGCGTCGGAACTTTGGCTTTGCCCGGTCGATGCTTTCGTCTCGTCGCATGCCGGTGCCAATGTGCGCACTTTCACCACAAAGAAGGGGCTTTTCTTGCTTTTTTGCTGTTCGCTTTCCGCTGAATTCCAAAACAATGCAAATCGTTTCAGACAATTGGCTTGCGACCCAATCGCGCCCGCCTCGGCGGTTACAACTGTATCATTCTCCGTTCTCCTACGTATTATTCGTAGACGAAACGAGCGCAAATCCACAGTCCGCTTCCTAGCGGCTTGAATGTCGCTCTCGAAAATTCGAAACAGCGCTCGGCGTAGCGAACCGGGGGCGATCCTGGGCGCGCCGAGGAACGTCGCCCCCCCGTACTGTGCGCCAAACGCACAATTCCAGGCGAGACCCTGCGCAGAGGCTATGCCGAAATTTTTCCCGATTATTTGTTTGGCGCACGGCCCAGCGTGCGGCGGGTTGAGTCGCGAATTTTTGCCAAAAACCGTGCCGACGACTTGGCAGCGGCGGTCCATGACGTTGCCCGGCCAAGGAAGTCGCTAAATTCGGTTTTATCGAGGGTTTACTGGGTTTTCCCAGAAAAATTTCCGGCGGAGGATGCGAATTTGGACCACACTGTGCTAGACCAAGATTTTTTTGTTGAATGCGCGAACACCCTTTACAACGACGTGGCAATTTGGCGACTTTAGAGGAACAACAACGCGAATATGATAATTTCTTGGACGGAAGTCTTTGAATGGCAAGCAGTTAGGTCGTTGCCTCCGCGGTCCGTGAAAAATCCAGCTTGACTCCGGGCGAGACCGTGCGATTATTATCAAGAACAGTTGCTAAAAATCGTTGCCGGCCAGTCCGGCAGTCTCAAACGGAGTTCGGCATGAAATGTGTATTGACCCGGCTAGGCGGGTTTTGGCTGGCGGGCCTGATCTGGGCGGTCTCGGCCTTTGGCGGCGATTGGGCCGCCTGGCGCGGACCGTACCAGAACGGCGTGTCGCTGGAAACGGGCCTTACCAGTTCCACCAAGAACATTCTCTGGCGGATCCCCTACGGCGGCCGCTCGACGCCGGTCATCGCCAATGGCCGCCTGTTCGCCATCAACCTTTGCGGCAAAGGCGTCACCGAAGAGGAGCAAGTCTTCGCCCTGGATGCCGCGACCGGCAAGGACCTCTGGCACTACAAGTTCAACTGCTTCCATACCGACGTGCCCAACAGCCGCGTCGGCTGGGCCAGCCTGGCCGTCGATCCCGAGACCGGCAATGTCTATGCCAACGGCGTGCAGGGCCTCTTGCTCTGCCTGGACCGCGATGGCAAGCTCCTCTGGTCCAAGTCGTCGACTGAGCTCTTCGGCCGCATTAGCGGCTACGGCGGACGGACTTATACCCCGCTCATCGATGAAAACCGCGTGATCGTGGCCTTCAACAATTCCAGCTTCGGTTCGCATGCCGTGGGGGCCCATCGCTTCCTGGCCCTGGACAAAAAGACGGGCGAGATCCTCTGGTGGAGCGCCCCGGGCGGCAAGCCGGAGGATCCCACCTACTCCAATCCCGTGGTGGCCGTCATCAACGGCCAGCGACTGATCATCGCCGGCAATGCCGACGGCGGCCTGTACGCCGTCAAGGCCCGCACGGGGGAAAAGGTCTGGGGGTTCGCGGCCAGCCAACGCGGACTGAACTCTGCGCCGGTGGTCGACGGCTATCGCGTCTACATCACGCACAGTGAAGAGAACTATGACAGCACCTTGATGGGCCGCGTGGTCTGCATCGACGGCCGCGGGCATGGTGACGTGACCAAGACCCACGAATTGTGGCGCTGCGACGGCATCGACGCCGGCTTCGCCTCCCCGCTCTTGCACGGCGGGCGGCTATACGTGATGAGCAATAGCGGCGTTTTGCACTGCTTCGACGCCGTCAGCGGCAAGAAGCACTGGCAGTTCGTCGCCGGACGCATCGGCAAAGGCTCGCCCGTCTGGGCCGACGGCAAGATCTATCTCACCACGGCCAACGGCACATTTGTCATCCTGGAAGACAAGGGCGACTCCTGCGAGAAGATCGATGCCATCGACTTCAACACGGGCGGCGAAGAGGGCATCGAAATCTTCGGTTCGCCGGCAATCTCCGACGGCCGCATCGCCTTCTTCACCACGACCGAAATGATCTGCTTCGGCAAGCAGGACGCCAGTCCGCAAACCGTGGCCGCCGAAAAGCTGCCGGACGAGGCCGCCCCGGAGAAAGAGCCCGCCGCGCTGGCGATCCGGCCGGCGGAGGTCTTGCTCAGGCCCGGCGAGAGCGTGAAATTTCACGTCATTGCCTACGATCGGCACGGCTGCCGGATCGGCCCGGCCGATGCGAAGTGCACGTTTCCGCTGAAGCTCGGCACGGTCGATACCGAAGGTCAGTTTGTCGCCGGCGGGCACGGCGGCATCGGCGAAGTGCGGGCCGAAATGGGCAAACTCGTCGGCACGGCCCGCGTGCGGGTCGTTCCCGAGTTGCCGATCAGCGAGGACTTCGAGTCGTTCAAGGACGGCGGCCTGATTGGCTGGTGGGTCGGCGTTTCCAAGGCGAAGTACGCGATCGAGACCCGCGACGGCTCCAAGGTCTTGAAGAAGCTGCACGACGACAAGGGGCCGATCTTCAATCGCTCGCTGGGCTTCATCACGCCGCCGCTGCCCGCCGGCTACACGATCGAGGCCGACGTGATGGGAGTCCAGGAGGGCCGCCGCCGGGGCGACGTGGGCCTGACCAATTCTCGCTACGTGCTGGAACTCTACGGCAGCGGAAAGAGGTTGCGGGTCTTTGTCCTGGATGCCCGGCCCGCGGTTCGAGAAGAAGATCGAGTTCCCCTGGGCTGCCGGCACCTGGTACCGCATGAAGTTCAAAGTCGAGGTCGTCGATAACCAGGGCAAGATCTACGCCAAGGTTTGGCCCCGCAACGAGGCCGAGCCCAAGGAGTGGACCCTCGAGGCCGTCGATCCGCAGCCCAACTATGAAGGCGCCGCCGGGATCTATGCCAACAGCACCATGGCGCCACTTGTATTTAGATAACATCAAGGTTTACCGGTAAACGACACCAACATGAAACGCAACATTTTCCTCGCCTTTGCTCTCCTGCCGCTGGCGGCTTCGCCCGCCTTCCCCGCCGATTGGCACATGTGGGGCGGCACGCCGCAGCGCAACATGATCAACACCGTGGAAAAGAACATCCCCGACACGTTGGGACGTCACCACGGGCAGGAACATCAAGTGGGTTGTCCCAACTCGGCTCGCAGTCGTTCGGCAATCCCGTGGTCGCCGGCGGCAAGATCTTCGTCGGCACCAACAACCAGTCCCAGCGCCAGCCCAAGGTCAAGGGCGACAAGGGCGTCGTGATGTGCTTCCGCGAGGCCGACGGCAAGTTCCTCTGGCAGAACGTTCACGACAAGCTCGCCTCGGGCCGCGTGAACGACTGGCCCAAGCAGGGCATCTGCTCGACGTGCAACGTCGACGGCAACCGCGTCTACTACGTCAGCAACCGCTGCGAACTGGTCTGCGCCGACGTCGATGGCCTGAACGATGGCAGCGGGGCACCCGGTACTCCGGGTCAGCGGCAAGATTCTCTGGAAGCTCGACATGATGAAGGAACTGGGCGTCTTCCCCCACAACATGTCGGCCAGCTCGCCCAATATCGACGGCGAGCTGCTCTACGTCGTCACCAGCAACGGCGTCGATGAAAGCCACATCGTCATCCCCTCGCCCGACGCCCCCAGCTTCATCGCCGTGAACAAAATGTCGGGCGACGTCGTCTGGGACAAAGTTGGTCCGGGCGACAAAATCCAGCACGGCCAATGGTCCAGCCCGGCCATCGGCGTGATCGGCGGCGTGAAACAGGTCATTTTCCCGGGCGGCGACGGGCGGCTGTACGCCTATGAGCCGGAGACCGGCAAGGAACTCTGGAGTTTCCAGTGCAACCCCGAGGGTACGGTCTGGAAGCTCGGCGGGCGGGGCACGCGCAATAACCTGATTGCCACGCCCGTGATCTACAACGACCGCGTTTTCATTGCTATGGGTCAGGACCCCGAGCACGGCGAGGGGCCCGGCCACCTGTACGCCGTCGACGCTACGCAGCGCGGCGACATCACGCAAGACCGGACTTGTCTGGCGCAACGACGAAGTGAATCGTGGCCTGGCCACCGTATCGATCTTCGACAACATCCTCTATCACTGCGACCTCTCCGGCAACTTCCGCGCGATCGATCCCGCAACCGGCAAGGTCCTCTGGAAGCACGACATGGGCTCGGCCGTCTGGAGCTCGCCGTATTATGTCGACGGCAAGGTCTTCATGGGCGACGAGGATGGCCACGTGGTGGTTTTCGCCGCTGGCAACGAGAAGAAGATCCTCAACACGATCGATATGGGCGGCTCCGTCTACACCACGCCCGTCGCGGCCAATGGCGTGCTGTACATCAGCACGCGGGAGAAGCTCTATGCTATCCAACAGGGCGCGTCGTGCGACGTGAAGAAGGTGAACTGATGGTAGGGTGGGACAAGCTCGCGCAGCGCAGCGCCGGCCCACCATGATCCGGCACAAAGCACAAATTGGTGGGCCGGCGCTCGCTACGCGATCTTGTCCCACCCTACAATTGCCCAAAAGGTAAACTAGTGGCAACAGCAGTCGCTGAGAGAATTCCATTCGCCGCCGGCGATCTTTCCAACCGCGTGCTCCAGGCACGCCAGACCCTCGATGCCTGGGTCCGCGAGTGCGTCGCCTGGCATTTCGATCCGGCCACGGGCACGCCCTTCTGGCTCGATTATGCGGCCCGGCTCGGCTGGGACCCGCGGGAGGAGATCCAGGGCTTCGCCGATCTGGCCCTGCTGGGCCTTTTCCAGGATGAATGGCTCCGCGGCGGCCCGGTGCGGCGGTGGGTCCCCAAGGCATACTCCGCTCGACCGGTCTATGTCTTCGAGACCGGCGGCAGCACGGGCATCCCCAAGAGCCGCATCAACATCGATGATTTCCGCATCGACTATTCGATGTTCAGCGACACGCTCAACGACCAGTACTTTCCCCGCGGCGCCAATTGGCTGATGCTCGGCCCTTCGGGCCCGCGGCGGCTGCGGTTGGCGGTCGAGCACCTGGCCCAGGTCCGCGGCGGCATCTGCTTCTGCATCGATCTCGATCCCCGCTGGGTCATCCGCCTGCTCAAGCAGGGGCAGTTCGCCGTGCTGGAGGACTACAAGGACCACTGTATCCAACAGGCCCTCACAATCCTGCGGGCGAACCACGAAATCAAGTGCATGTTCACCACGCCCAAGCTGCTGGAGGCCCTCTGCGAGAAGATTTCGCTGAAGAAGGCGGGCATCACCGGCGTCTTCTGCGGCGGCACGGAGATGACGCGGCAGTTCCACCGCTTCGCCCGCGAGGAACTGCTCGAAGGAGCCGACTTCGCCCCGACCTACGGCAACACGCTGATGGGACTGGCCTGCAACAAGCCGTTCGATCCGGCCGACGACTACTCGATCATCTACCACGCCCCGCAGCCGCGGGCCGTGCTCCAGGTGGTTCAGCCCGAGCATCCCGACCGGCTCGTCGAGTATGGCCAGTGGGGCCGCGTGAAACTGACCACGCTCACCAAGGAGTTTTTCGTGCCCGGTTTCCTCGAGCGCGACGAGGCCATCCGCACGCCGCCCGTGCCGGCCTATCCGTGGGACGGCGTGGCCGACGTCCGTCCCTTCCGCAAACTGGAAGCGAATGTCGTGGAAGGGGTCTACTGAACAGATGATTAATGTCCCCATTCTCCGCAGCGGCCGGCCCTATACGAGCAAGGAAGGGCTCGACTTGCACGACTACGCCACCGGCGAACTCGTCGCGCGGCTGAACATCGCCAATCCGGGACTGATCTCGCGCGACCTGCTCGAGGATGCCTGGACATTGCTGCAGGACTTGCGGGGCAAAGATATTCTCGGCATGTTTCGCGAGGCGGCGAGTTGCTTCATGACGGCAGGGCTGCCGGTGGGTGAACAGCTTCAATCTCCGGCCGATTTTATCGCCGCACAGTGCGCCACGACCGGCCTGCCGCACGCGCTTTGCCGGCAGAACATGGTGAAGATCGAATCGGCCATGCGCAACATGGCGGCGATCCTCGACGGCCTGACCGGCGGGCTCGATCTCGACGTGCTGGATAACGGCTTCGGGTTGCACGACGGCCGCGTTGTGAGCTACGCCCCCAAGGCGCGGCGCTTCGGCGCGGTGCTGCCGGCCAATTCGCCCGGCGTGCATGCCTTGTGGCTGTCGGCCGTCGCCTTGAAGATGCCGCTGGCCCTGAAGCCGGGGCAGCGCGAACCGTGGACGCCGCTGCGGATCATGGAATCGCTCCGCGCGGCCGGATTCCCGAAAGCCGCTTTCGGGTTTTATCCTTCGGGGCACGACGGGGCGGGCGTCATTCTGCGAAAGTGCGGTGCGGCGATGATGTTCGGCTCGGGCGCCTCCGTGCGGCCTTGGTTGGGCGACTCGCGGATCGAGATCCACGGCCCCGGTTACAGCAAGGTAGTGCTGGGGCCCGACCGGGCCGGCGCTTGGCCCGATTACCTGGATCTGATCGTCACGTCGGTCTCGTCCAACGGCGGCCGTTCGTGCATCAATACATCGAGCGTGCGGACACCGGCATACGGGCGCGAGCTTGCCGAGGCCCTGGCCCAGCGCCTGGCGGAGATCCGGCCGCGGTCGCGCGACGATGCATCGGCCTTGCTGGCGGCCTTTCCCGATGCGGCCACGGCCCGGGGCATTGATGACGCCATTCGGCGCGGTCTGGCCCAAGGCGGCGCGGAAGATATTTCGGCCCGTTATCGCGGCCAAGACCGCCTGGTCGAGTTCGAAGGCGGCACCTACCTGCTGCCCACCGTGATCTACTGCGAAGATCGGGAGCATCCGCTGGCCAACCAGGAATACCTGTTCCCGTTCGTCAGCGTGCTCGACGTGCCGGCCAACGAGTTGATCGATACCCTCGGTCCAAGTCTGGTGGTCACGGCCTTGACCGACGATGCGCGGATCGAGCGCGATTTACTGAGCCGGCACGAGATCGGACGCTTGAACCTGGGGCCGGTGCCCACCGTCATGTTACAGTGGGAACAGCCGCACGAAGGAAACATTTTCACGCACTTGTATCAGCAGCGAGCCTTCCAGCGGGAAGGGTTCGCGACCGCGTGCACAACCATTGGAACTTAGCTATGTCCTCGCGATATTCACATAGTCAAACCCTGATGTGGATCCTGTTTGCCGTGTTGGTGGTCCTGCACCATGACTGGTGGTTCTGGGACAAACCATGGCTTTGCTTCGGCTTCCTGCCGGTCGGGCTGGGCTACCAGATGCTGATCTCGATCGCCGCCTCGGCCCTCTGGGGCTGGGCCGCGTTCAATGCCTGGCCCAATCAGTATGACGAACTGACTGGCAAACTCCCGGCCGGCGATTCTCACGGTCATTAAGCAACCGGACGCAATCGACATCCTTCCTCCTTCATCCCTTACCCTCGATCTCCCGTGATTCCTTTCTGCATGATCTGCGGCTATCTGCTCCTCCTCGTTACCGTCGCACTGTCGGGCTCGATCGGCCGTAAGAAGAACTCGGCGGTCGATTTCTTCCTGGCCAGCCGCGCTTGCGGGGCGTTCCTGCTGGTGATGACCATTTTCGGCACGACCATGACCTCCTTCGCACTGGTCGGCAGTACCGGCGAGGCGTACCGACGGGGCATCGGCGTCTACGGTCAGATGGCTTCGTGGTCGGGCCTGATCCATTCGGCTTGCTTTTTCCTGATCGGCACGAAGCTCTGGTATCATGGCAAGCGCTTCGGCTACAGCACGCAGATTCAATACTTCACCGATCGCTTCCAAAGTCCGGCGATCGGATTCATTCTCTTTCCGATCCTCGTGGGCTGGGTCGTGCCCTACGTGGTAATCAATGTCTTGGGCTCCGGAAATATCATTCAAACGGTCACTGCGGGCGCCTTTCCCAAGCTTTTTCCCACCGATATTCCGGCGACCAGCGGCGGCGTTCCGCCCTGGCTGGGCTCGGCCCTGGTTTGCATCACGGTCTTGACGTACGTCTTCGGCGGCGGCATGCGGAGCCTGTCGTTCGCCAATGCCGTGCATGCCACCGTGCTGATCTTGTTGGGCGGCATCATCCTGTTCTTGATCGTCGGCAAGTTGGGCGGCGCCGACGCGGCCTCGGCGCTCGTTGCCCAGCAGCATCCCGACCTGCTGGTTCGCGGCGAAGGCGAACACCCCATCGGCCATATCGAGTTCCTCTCCTATATGTTCGTGCCTTTGTCGGTGGGCATGTTTCCGCACTTGTTCCAGCATTGGATGACCGCCAAGGATGTGAAGACTTTCCGCCCCGTGTTGATCCTGCACCCGCTTTTCATCATGCTCGTTTGGGCCCCCTGTGTCCTTCTGGGCATCTGGGCCTCGGTTGCCACACTCAAGGGCCTGCCGGTCATTCCCGTCAATCTCGATGAGCCCAACAAGGTCCTCGGTATTCTCGTGAAGAAACTGACCAACCCCACGGTCGCTGGCTTTCTGGGTGTAGGGATTGTTTCCGCAACCATGTCCTTGGACTCGCAATTTCTCGCACTTTCCAGCATGTTCACGCACGACATCCTGCTTCGCGCCTTGGGCGAAAAACGCCTGGGCGACAAGCAACGGATCTTCCTCGGCCGCGGGCTGGTCGTGGCCATCGTCGTGCTGGCCTACCTCGTATCGCTCTTCGCTCCGCGCTCGGTGTATACGCTGGGCGTGTGGTGTTTCACGGGCTTTTCCGGTCTCTTCCCTCTGGTCTTTTCCTCGCTGTATTGGAAGCGGGTGACCACGGCCGGCGCGATCGGCTCGATCGCGGCTGCTTTGGCCTCCTGGGTTTATTTGTTCCGTGAATCGGGCTGGGGCGCGAACAAGGATTATCTGTTCCACGGCATGTTGCCCGCAGCCACGGTCGTTTTTGTCGCCACGGCGACGCTGGTTGTCGTCTCGCTGGTCACGCGGCCGCCGGCGCAGGAAGTAGTGGAGCGGTTTTTCCCGAAGCAGGAAGGCGGGGTGGCATGCCTTCACGCGGCCGTCAAAGATTTGGGGTATAGGGAAACGTTGGCTGGCCGCGGGTAGGCATGTTTGCTGTGGTGGGCGGGTGGCATGCCTTCACGCGGCCGCGAAGACGTTTGGGCAGCAGGGAAATCGCAACCGGCCGCGGGTAGGCATGTTCGTATGGGGCGGGTGTCGTGCCTCGTTATCTTTGCGTAAACCTTGGCAATGATCCCACGTCCGGCACCAAAGGAACATCTTCGTTTCCCGCGTACCATCCCGCCGAGGACCAGGGCCAATCCTCCGCGCGGGCAACCAGTCCGCGCCGTACAGGATTATTGTGGATGTACTCGATTTCCGCGTAAATGGATTCCGGCTCGTTGAAGTTGCGATCGTACCCTCCGCCTCTTTGCCAGAAACGATAGGCAACCTTCCCATCCGGCTGCTCGTCGCGCATCAGGGCCAGCGACTGCGGCGCGTTCTTTTGCAAGAAGGCCTTTGCTCTTCGCGTGACCGGAAGTTTTATCGCACCCAAGATCGGGCTGATGTCGTACTCGGGCAGTCGTGGAAAGATCAGAACGTGGCAATGTTCGGGCATGATGACATAGGCCCAAATGTCAAATTGCAGGCGGGCGCGCGGCCTTGAGCGACGCGATCATCCATTTGCAGGTCCGCGGCTTGGACAGAAAAACGCGGCCTTGAAAGCATGTGAAGGTAAGCCCATGCGCATCGCCCGGAACATTGTATCGCTTGCAAGTCTTGAACTTCTGACGATGGGGAGGCGTAGACATGCGAGAATCTCCCTACGGCTCGGGGTTTTTGTTCACACGAGCCCATACCTGCTCGCGCGTGAGCGAGATGTCGGGGTTGCGATCAAGTTCCCCGGATCGATGGCGGGCCTCATCCTTGTGCCAGGATCGCAAGGGAAATGGCTCATCTGACGAGACGATGTCTTCCCAGAGCTGCTGAACTATGTGTAACTTATCGGCGATCGGCAGCTTGCGGAGTTCTTCGAAGTCGAATGCCATGAGAACAACCTGCCAAGACAGCGGAGCTTCCAATCCGATCCAACACCGCCTATTGTAGCAAGACGAGCACGCGCGTCAAACGGACGAGCAGAACCCGGTTTTCCAGCAGGCCACCGCACCAACATGCCTACCCGCGGCCGGTTGACTTTCCCTGCTGTTCTGACTTCTTGGCGGCCGCATGAAGGCATGCCACCCGAGCTTCCCAGCCGAACATGCCACCCACGCTACTTCCCCACCTTCAAACACACCAGTTCCTTCTCGTTCCGCAAGAATAACCGCCCGCCGGAGAGCGTGGGTACAGTCCAGGTCCGCTCGTCGCAGAACTTGAACCTGGCAAGCTCCTTGTAGGAAGCGGGCGAAATCTCGGCCAGGGCCAAGAGTCCCTGGTCGCCATAAATGATCAGCTTGCCGTCAGCGGCGACCAGGCTGCCGCGATTGAAACCGCCGGTCTTCCACCTGGTCTTGCCGGTGCGGAAGTCGAGGCAAGTCAACTTCGTGTTGTTGAACCCGTAAAGATAGCCGTCGACCAGCACCGACGTGGAGAAGTAATTCTTCATCTCCTTGTTGGCCCAGACCTTCTCGGCCGCCGGCTTGCCGTCCTTGACCGAAAGCTCGAACACTGCGCAGCCCGTGCTATAGCCGGTGGAAATGAACAAGCGATTGCCCGAGATCACCGGTGTGGCCACGTTGGCATCGAGTTCCGTCTTCCACTCCTGCCGCCAGAATTCCTTGCCGTCCTTCGGGCGCGACGCTTACGAGGGCCTCGCCCATGAGGACGATGATCTGGCTCACGCCGTCGATCGTGACCTCGCGTGGCGTGGAGTAGCCGATCTTGTCGTCCAAGGCGGTCCAGAGCACGGCGCCGCTCAGCTTGTCGAAGGCCACGAGCGATTTGCCATTCCTGGCGCCAGCCACCACGACCAGCATGTCGCCCACCACCACCGGCGAAGCGGCAAAGCCGTATTCCGGTGGTTCGCCGCCGAATTTTTTCAGAAGATCGCAACCCCAGACCACATGGCCATCGGCGGTATCGAGACACCGCAAGGCGCCTTTGCCGCTGAGGACATAAACCCGGCCGGAATCGACCGCAGGCGTCGCACGGGGGCCATCGCCGTAGGAATCGTTCTTCAAGAGATCGCCCAGGCGGGTTTTCCACAGGGTCTTGCCGTCGGTTGCGTTGCAGGCTACGGCAAATTCTCCCTCGGTCGCACCATAAAGCGTGAAGGCCCGGTCACCCACGACCGAGACGGCGGAGAAGCCGTTGCCCAGCGGCACGCGCCAGAGTTCGGCCGGTCCTTTTTCCGGCCACTGGTCGAGGAGGCCCGTCTCGCGGGAGATGCCATCCTGCCGCGGGCCGCGCCACTGCGGCCAATCGTCGCCCACCGCGGTCTGAGCGATGAGATATAAGAAGGCACCGGTGATCGGGATCGCGAGTTTACGAAAAGTGCCCATGGACGTGGCTCCTTGGCAGGTCGATGTATAACGGGAAAGTTCCGTAATTCTACCTTGCCACAGGGGCCAAGGCCAATCGGCAGCGCGTTACTGGTCGGCGGAGCTTGTGGTCCCTTCGGGCGGGACCTCACTATGCATCCAGCGCGTCAACTGCCGCGCCAACGCAAAACAGATCAAGGCCGAGCAGATCGTCACCACCGCGATTACGCCCCAAACATGGCCGTAGACATGCACAGTCTCAACGGGAGGCGGCACCGATATGTTGGCGCCCTTGGTCACGTCGGTGAACTGCGCCACGATAGCAGCCAGGGACTGGGCGTAAGCGGTCGCGAGGAACCATGTGCCCATCATCGTACTCACCAATCGCAGGGGCGATAGTTTTGTAACCATCGAGAGTCCGACGGGCGACAGGCAAAGCTCGGCCGTGGTGTGCAATAAATAGGTCAGGCAAAGCCAGACCATGGCCACCATTCCACGGGAATCGGCCGACTGGGTGCCGTACCACAACACGGCAAATCCCAGTCCCAGTTGCAGGAACCCCATGGCAAACTTGACCGGCGTGCTCGGTTCCAGGCCGCGAACGGCCAGGAAAGTCCAAAGCGCGGTAAAGGCAAGGCCAAAGATGAGAATGCAGACCGAGTTCACGGACTGGTACTCGCTGGCGGGAATCTCCGCACTGCGCGGGGCCGTTTCCATACCGATGTTTTCCTTCGTGACGAGCCAGTCGATCTTGAATTCGGGATCCTCCTTGTTTGCGGTGCGCAGTTTGTTGAGCACGTCGTTGGTGAAAACCCGGCGTTGGTACTTCATTCCTATGTCGTCTTTGGTCACTACCCAATCGATCTCGAAATTAGGGCCGCCGGCATGCTCCGTGCGAAGCTTGGCCAGAGTATTCGCGGAGAAGACCTCATGCCCGTTGTGATAGCCGACTTGTTTTTCCGAAGGCAAGACCGAAATTGTCTTGTCCACGTCATCTTCCGTCACGGCGACGCAGCCGTTCCAGGCGTATCCCAGTTGCTCTTGCGTTGGCTCGATCGAAATCGTTTTTCCCACGTCCGCCGCGGTAATGACCCTTGTCGTGCCGACGACTCGCTGGATGTTTCGGTCGGTGAAGTTATTGATCGAGCTCCCCGCCTGTTCGAAGAATGTCCAGAAGATCATGGAGAAAAACGTCAAGATCAGCACGACGTACATGCGATGACGGGCGATACGCGGAAGTCGGATCGTTTCGAAAACGAGGTAGACCAGCGCGACAAGGCCGACCATGTCGAGAATGATATTGGCGGGACGGCTCAGTTCTTTGGCAACGACGCCCAAGGACCGGACAGCCGGGCTGTCGCTGGATTCGATGCTCTTGAGCGTAGTTTCCGAAATCAGCGACATCGGTCGCCCGCTCTTCATCAGCGGCGCGAATCCGGAGACCAGTAGCATGAAAACGAGGATCGCCGGGACCACGCCCAGATAAACCAGCCAAGCCCGACTGATGGGCCCCAACACGGGCTCGGTGAGGTACTTCGGGTCCGGCAGCGCGCCAGCTTCACTGGGAACTCCGCCACGCGCCAGGGCCAGGATGGCCACCACTCCCGAAATGCACAGTGCTACGGCCACAAAGATATTCATGCCCACCGAGAGGAAATTGGCGGGGTGATAGATCAGCATCGCTCCTGCGGCAGCGAAGGTTGTCAGAAAGATGAGAATCTGAGTGGCCGCGCGCGGCGCGACAAAGATGGCAACGCCTATCAGCATTCCCACCGTTGCCAGGCCAAATCCCCAGTGCCAGCCATAGGTTTCGCCAAGGTAGCCGCACAGCAGGGGAGCAATCGCCGCTCCCAGGTTCACGCCCATGTAGAAGATCGTGAAGCCGCCGTCGCGTCGCGGGTTGCCGTGACGATAGAGTGAGCCGACAATCGTGGAGATGTTCGGCTTGAAGAATCCATTGCCGCAAATCAAGAGGGCAAGGGCGGTGAAGAACGTCGTATGGCGCTCGACGAGGAGAATCGAATGGCCGCCAATCGTGATCGCGAGATTCCGGTCCACCACCATCAGCAACTGGCCGAGGGCCATGAGCATGCCGCCGAAAACCACGGCACGTCGTTGCCCGAGGAGCCGGTCGGCCAGCAAACCGCCGAAAAAAGGCGCCATGTAGACCAGCGCCGTATAGGCTCCATAGACAGCATAGGCGTCTTTGTCGCCGTAGCCGAGAAAGCCCTTGGTCATGTAGAACACCAGCAAGGCCCGCATGCCGTAGAAGGAGAACCGCTCCCACATTTCGGCAAAGAAGAGCGTATACAACCCGGCCGGGTGGCCAAACAGCGTAGGGGAATCCGTGAGCGAGGGTCTACTTGGCTGGATCATGTCAAGTACGCGATGTATGATGGATGGGAAAAGCTGGAACTGGCCGATTTTACACGACTTGCGTAGCGGCAAGAAGGCCAGCGGCGGAACGCGTGAGCGATCGTGGGGTTTAATCCAGATTAGCCAATCTGGCCGCGACCGCTTGCCACTCAGCCAAATACTGAAAAGCGAGTCGCCGGCTTTCGCGATTAACTGATAACCATTGATCTTCAAGGAACCCTTAGCATGTCTCGACTGACCCGTCGCCGTTTCGTCCAACTTGCCGCCGGACTGGGAGCAACCGCAGCCAGCGGCATCCATGCCGATTTCGTAATTGCCGGCACCAAATCATCCCGGCCCGTCCTGGGGGCCAACGATAAAGTCCGCGTGGCGGTGGCCGGGATCCACGGCCGGGGCGGGGACCATATTGCTCAGTATGCCAGCATGAAGGGCGTGGAAATCGCCTACCTGGTCGATCCGGACAGCACGCTCTTCGCCTGCGCGCGTCAAGGGCATCGAGGTGCTTGCCGGCCACAAGCCCAAGTGCGTGCAGGACCTCCGCAAGGCCCTGGAAGACAAGCAGCTCGACGTCGTTTCCATCGCCAGCCCCAACCATTGGCACTCGCTGCTGACGATCTGGGGCTGTCAGGCCGGCAAGAATGTCTACGTGGAAAAGCCGTGCAGCCACACAATCTTCGAAGGCCGCAAGTGCGTCGAAGCGGCGGAAAAATACGGCGTCGTCGTCCAGCACGGCACCCAACAGCGCAGCGAGGGTCACAGGGCCGGGGAAATCGCGGCCCTTCAGGCGGGCAAGTGGGGCAAGCTCTTGGTGAGCAAGGCCTACGTCTGCAAGCCGCGGTGGAGCATCGGTTTCAAGCCCGACGAGCCGGCACCCGCAACCCTCGATTTCGACCACTGGATCGGGCCGGCCAAGCTGCGGCCGTTCAACCGCAACCTGGTGCATTACAACTGGCACTGGTTCTGGGATTTCGGCAACGGCGAGATCGGCAACCAGGGCGTGCACCAGACCGACGTAGCCCACTGGTCGCTGGGGCCCGCGGCCACACTGCCCACCCGCGTATGGAGCCTCGGCGGCCGCTTGGGGTTCGAGGACCAGGGACAGACGCCCAACATGCAACTGGCCGTCTACGAATTCGGCGACGTGACCGTAGTGGTCGAGGTCCGCGGCCTGGTGGAAAAAGGCAAGAAGGCCAAAGGCGAGTTCGACTTCCCCTCAAAGGTTTCCAACGAGTTCTACACCTCCGAAGGCATGGTCCGCGATGGCAAGTTCTTTCCCAATGAAGGCGGCAAAGTACACGACGTCAAGGTCGAGCCGGTCCACGTCACGCCCGGCGGGGCCTTCGGCAGCTTCATCGCCTGCGTCCGCAACCACGAGCCCAAGGCGGTCAACGCCCCGATCCTCCACGGCCATTATGCGGCCGCGCTGTGCCACCTGGCCAATATCTCCTACCGCCTGGGCAAGCAGGTCCCCTTCACTCAAGAGCCCGATGGCATGAGCAATCCGCAGATTGCCGAGTCGTTCGAGATGATCAAGCGGAACCTCAAGGGCGTCGGCGTGAATCTCGACAAGACGACTTACCGCATGGGCCGCACTCTCAGCATCGACCCCAAGGCCGAGCGCTTCATCGGCGATCCCGAGGCCGACAACCTGCTGACTCAGGAGTATCGGGCGCCGTACGTGGTGCCGGAGAAGGTGTAGGTCCCTTCTGCCGGCATGCCACCCTGCGTTCCGTTTATACCGCATGGATGGTTTTTGCCGCCCGGATTTTCCCGGATCGCCACCGCTCGGCGTGGGCCACTGAAGAGTCGACACGCGACGGCCGAAACCTAAGAGATGAGAATCACTACGACTTGTAAAGATCACTTCAATAGGAGGCTTTCGGCATGTTGCGGATTAGTTTGGCGGCGTTTATCCTGTGCACGGGAGTGTTGTTTGCGAATCCCCATGCGGTCACGGCGGCCTCGCCGGCTGCCGGCGAGCCCGGCTGGCTTGGCGTCGTTGTGGCCCGTGGCGAGTTGAAGCAGTGGATCGACTCGACCCCGATTGTCGACCGTCCGAATCGGCCTTTCCATTTCTATGGAAACACGGTACGGTGCAAATACTACCGTGGCAACGCGCTTCCCCAGCCCAACGACCTGGTCAAGGGCGGCGCGGCGCTGATTGATAAACGCAAGTAGCTCTGCATGTCCGGTGTTTTTCCCGACCAAGGACTTCCTCAAGCCGTAGCGGCCTGGGCGCTCGATCCGTCGGTCACGATGCTCAATCACGGGTCGTTCGGGGCCTGTCCGCGCGTCGTGCTCGAGCGCCAGCGCGAGCTGCGCCGCCAGTTGGAAACGCGGCCCGTTCAATTCTTGGTGCGGCAGATGCCGGAACTGCTCGATGCCTCGCGACGACGGCTTGCCGAAACCCTCGGGGCCGATTCGCAGGATCTGGTCTTTGTTCCCAACGCCACGGCGGGCGTGAACAGCGTGCTCCGCTCGTTGCCTTTTCACCGCGGCGATGAGATTCTCGTGACCGCCCACGGCTACAACGCCTGCAACAATGTCGCGCGGTTCGTCGCCCGGCAGAACGCGGCGACGCTGGTCGTTGCTGAAATTCCTGCTCCGCTCGAATCGCCGCAACAGATCGTCGACGCGGTCATGTCGCGCGTGTCCCCGCGGACGCGGATTGCCCTCGTCGATCACGTCAGCAGTCCCTCGGCCGTCGTCTTTCCGATCGAGCAGTTGGTTCGGCGGCTCCAGCAGCAGGGAATCGAAACCTTGATCGACGGCGCCCACGCGCCCGGCATGCTGCCGGTCGACTTGCGGCGGATCGGGGCGACCTACTACACCGGCAATTGCCACAAGTGGCTCTGCGCCGTGGGGGGCCGGATTCCTCTACGTTCAGCGCGATCGCCAAGACCAAATACTGCCGCCCGTCATCAGCCACGGCTACAACCGGCCGCGGCCAGGTTATAGCCGTTTTCAGGATCTTTTCGACTGGCCAGGCACGAGCGACCCGACGGCCTGGTTCTGCGTGGCGCGGCGCTTGATTTTTTGGAAGGCCTTCTTCCCGGCGGGCTGAATGCCTTGACCGAGCGGAACCACGGATATGCGGTGGCCGCACAGTCGTTGCTCGTGGAAGAACTGGCGGCGCGGCCGTTGTGCCCACCGGAGATGCTCGGATCGATGGCTGCCGTCGAGTTGGGCGACGACCTGGATCCGCCGGAAGGATTTCTCGATCAACACCGGCTGAATCAGGAACTGTTCGAGCGGTTCGGCATCGAGGTGCCGGTCTATTTCTTCCCGGCGGCGCCGCGGGTTGTGTTGCGCGTATCGGCCCAGGCGTACAACAAGCCGGGGCACTACCAGCGACTGGTCGAGGCCGTGCGGGAGATCTGGCGGTAGGGTGGGACAAGATCGCGTAGCGAGTGCCGGCCCACCAATTGCGATAGGGGTCCAAGGATCGTGGGCCGGCGCTCGCTACGCGATCTTGTCCCACCCTACGACTTTCCCTCGCCGCTTCTCCCCTACTTCTCCGGCGTCTTCTCCGCCGCTTTCAGTGTCGCGCGGGCGAGCTTGCCGCGGAACTGGTTCACCTGGAAGGGGATGATTTTCGATAGCTCGTGAGGCGTGAGGTTCACGTTCACGCCGAACCATGCCCGCGGTTCGTAGAAGACATGGTGGAACTCCACGAAGATGGCGTTGGCCGGCTTGATCAAGCGGGTGACCTTGGCGTAGAAGGCTCCTCCGGAATAAGGCTGCGGCGGACCCATTACGATGTTGCCCGCCGCGTTCCTATTGATTGCGCGCCATTGGTTCGGGAATGCCTTGTCTTTGGCAAAACATGGATCAACCCTCGCGGCAACGATGACCCCTGTCGGCGTTTTCGTCGCTACGCCAAAACGCGTCGTACTCACTTCGACCTGTTCGAAGAGCTTCAGGGTCGTGTAGAGAAAGTACTCTTTCAAAACAGGCGTCGAGCGGGTGGTCAATCTGCGAATTGCCAGGTCAGGGGGCTTCAAGTAGCCGGCCTTGGAGACCATGCCCTCCGTTTTTCCGTTTTTCGTTTTCTCCTCGTTCAGAATGCCTTTGGAAAACTCGTCGCTGGTGAGCACGTTCCAGTCGCCGTACACGACGAAATAAAGAGTGACCGTGCGGATGATGTCGTCTCCTGTCTTGCCGGCTGCCCTCTTGAACAGTTTCAAAGTGACCGGTGCATTGGAGTGCTCGTCCAGAAATTTCTCCAAGGTCCACTTGCCGAAAGTAGCCGCCTTGGTCAGCACCGCGGCTTGCTGTGCTTCATTCAGGCCCTCGGCCATCGTCGGGGCGGGCAAATATGCGACCTGCCCGTCGGGCATTTCCACGCCTGCCTCCACGAGTTCCTTCAAGAGGGCATTTTCCGTTGCGGCCGGATCGCCGGCCGCAAGCAAGACTGTTAGGATTTGAAGAAAAAGGACATTCATCGTCAGGAACCTCGAAGTTCAAGGAAGTATTCCCATTGGAAAGACCCTATTTTAACATATCTGCTTGACTGAGGACTAGCCCAGTACTGCGTTGGACTGTACACTTAACAGCTTATGATTCGTCGCGGCGCGGTGTCGTGAACGGACCATTGTGAGAATCGCTTGCAAAAGGAGATGATATCGTGAACAAGCCGCTACGAAACATGACGGCCATGGCGTTGTTGCTGGCCGTCGGGACGCTGGTTTCCGCCCAGCAGGCCGCAGCCGCAGCCCCCAAGCCCGCGTTAACTATCGCTTTCGCCGGGTATGACCAGCTCTTCAACAGTCTCAAGGCCCTCGACCAGCTCAGCGGTCATGCGAAGTTGGCGGACATTGCCGAAGCCGGCATCAAATCGCAGACGCACGGCAAGGGCCTGGCCGGATTGGACAATTCGCGTCCCTGGGGCGTTTTGGTTTCCCTGGGCGAGAACGATCAGCCCGTCGTGCAGGGCTTTCTTCCCGTCACCGACCTGAAGCAATTTGTGGCCTCGATTCCCGTGCCCGGCGGCGAGGCGCCGGCCGCGAACGCCAATGGGGTCTACGAATTCCCCACCGCCGGCAAGACGTTGTATGTCAAGCAAAAAGAGAAATGGGCCGTATTCTCCCTCGACGAGGAAACGCTGAACAGCGCCCCCGCCGATCCTGCTCCGGCACTCGACCTGACGAAGAAGTATCTCCTCTCCGTCCGCGGTTCCGTCCAGAACGTTCCCGCGGCCAGTCGCGAAAACTTCCTCAAGAGCCTCCGCGGGATCGTCGAGTTCACGCTCGCCATGCAACAGCAATCCGCCTCGGAAGAGGAGCGGGCGTTGCAGGCCGCCAGCGTCAAGCAGATTTTCGCCAAGGCGGAAAAATTCAGCAAGGAACTCGACACGCTCGTCATCGGCGTGGGACTGGATCCGTCGACAAAGGACTTGTTCCTGGACTTCGAATTGCGGGGCGTCGGCGGCACCGATCTGGCCAAGAAGTTCGACGCCTTGAAGGATGCCAAGACCGATTTCGCCGGCTTCGCCCTTCCCGGCGCCGCGCTGACCTTGCTCTCGGCCGGAACTTCCGACGATGAAGACGTGGCCGATGCCAAGGCCATGCTCGCCAACTTCAAGGCCACGGCCAACAAGCAGTTGGATGCCAATGACCAGCTCGGCGACAAGCGCGAATTGGCCAAGAAATTGCTGGGCGACATCTTGGACGTCGTCCAGAAGACCGCCGAGTTGAAGCAAAGCGACGGCGCCGTGGCGATCGTCCTCGGCAAATCGCCCGCGGCCATCGCCGGGGCCCGCATTGCCGAAGGGGCGAAGCTGGAAAGCACGCTCAAGGAGCTCATCAATAAATTGGCCGACGACGCGCCCCAGCTCAAGGAGATCGTCAAGTTCAACGTCGAAAAGTATGAGGGCGTCAACTTCCACGTCGCCAAGATTCCTCTTCCTAACCCCGAAGCGGCCGAAATCCTGGGCGACCCGGTGCAGATTGTCGTCGGCATCAACGAATCGAGCCTGTACGTCGGCGCCGGTAAAGACCCCATCGCCACGATCAAGAAGGCGATCGATGCCTCGAAGGCCGCGCCGCAGAAGGCTATCAACGCGGTCGATCTGGTCATATCGGGCACGCCCATCGCCAAGTTCTTCGCCAAGGTGATCAAGGGAAATATCCCGGCCGAGGTCCAGGCCAAGAAGAACTTTGCCAAGGCCGCCGCGTCGTTGGCCAAGTCCGGCGGCAAGGACCATATCACGCTCACCGCGAAGGCCATCCCCAATGGCATGACCCTGCGGCTGAATATGGAGTCGGGCGTCACCAAGGCGATCCTCGATCTGCTGCATAAGGGTGCCGAGGAGGCGGAGGAGAACTAACTTGTTTTCCACGACGCGAACCCACATTGCCGGGATCCCGGTCCCTGATCTGGCCCGGCAGTTCGGTACGCCGACGTTCGTCTATGATGCGGCCATGATCCTCCAGCGGTTGGCGGATCTGGCCGCTTTCGACTCGGTGCGCTATGCCCAAAAGGCATGTTCGAACCTGGCCGTGTTGGATCTGCTGCGGCGGCATGGCGCCTTGGTGGATGCCGTGAGTGCGGGCGAGATCCGCCGTGCCTTGGCCGCCGGCTATGGGATCGAAGGCGCGCCGCCGCCGATCGTCTACACGGCCGATATCTTCGATGCCGAGGCCCTCGACCTCTGCGTGGAGCACAATGTCCACGTGAACTGCGGCTCACCGGATATGATCGAGCAGCTTGGCCGGCGACCATGGGTACATGGTGCCGGGCACCATGTACCCATGGTCGCCGGCCGGCAGATCACGCTCCGCATCAATCCGGGATTCGGCCATGGCCACAGCCGCAAGACGAACACCGGCGGCGACCATGCGAAGCACGGCATCTGGCACGAGCAAATCGGTCTCTGCCTGGAAATCGCCGCCCGGCATCAAATCGTCGTCAGCGGGGTCCATATTCACATCGGCTCGGGCACGGACCTCGCGCATCTTTCGCAAGTCTGTGCGGCGATGGAGAAAGCGGCCTTGGCCGTCGGCTCCACGGTCACGTCGATCAGCGCCGGCGGCGGCCTGCCGACGATCTATCGGCCCGGCGACGCCTACGTCGATCTGGCCGCCTATTTCACCCTCTGGGACGCCGCTCGCAAGCGGTTGGAAGGGCGCTTCGGGCACCCCGTTGGTCTGGAGATAGAGCCTGGCCGTTACCTTGTGGCCGAGAGCGGTTACCTGGTGGCCGAGATCCGCGCGGTGAAGCGGCAGGGCGAGTACTGTTTTTATCTCTTGGACGCCGGCTTCAACAATCTGGCCCGGCCGATCCTGTACGGTTCCTATCACCCCATGTCGATCGTGCCTTGCGACGCTGAGCCACGCCCTGATCGCGAGGTCATCGTGGGCGGTCCGTTGTGCGAGTCCGGCGACATCTTCACGCAGTCGGAAGGCGGCTTCGTCTGCCCCCGCGCGTTGCCCGAGGCCGAAGTGGGGCAACTCTTGGTGATCGAGTGTGCCGGGGCCTACGGGTTCGTGATGGGTTCGAACTACAACTCCCGGCCGCTTGCCGCCGAGGTGCTCATTCATGGAGGCCGCGCCCACCTGGTCCGCCGGCGGCAGACGTTCGAGGATCTGATCCGCGGGGAGATCATCCCGGCGGAGGCACCATGAGCCATGAACTACCTTCCAACCGACCGCTTGCCGATCTCGACCCGGCCGATCCGCAATATGCCAGCCACGTCGTCGATCGGCTGCTGGCCGCGGGCCGGACGGCGGGCGCCAGCGATCTGCACTTGCAGGCAACGGCCGAAGGACTGGAGGCCAAACTCCGCATCGACGGCGTGTTGCAACCGCTGGCCTTGGTCCCCCGGGCCCTGGCGGCCAACGTGATCGCCCGATTGAAAGTCCAGGCCGAGTTGCTCACCTATCGGACCGACACGCCCCAGGAGGGCCGCATTCGCCTGGGCGATGGCGACGTCGAAATGCGGCTGAGCACGTTCCCCACGCTTTACGGTGAAAGCGCCGTCGTGCGGCTCTTCGGCCGTGCGGGACAGTACGAGCGGCTGGCCGATCTGGGCCTGCCCGGCGACGTATTGTCGGCGCTCGAGGAACTGCTCGGCGAGACGGCCGGGGCGATTCTCGTCTCGGGACCGGCGGGCAGCGGGAAGACGACGACCGCCTACGCCTGCCTTCGCGGACTCGCCGCACGGGCAGCCGGGCGCGAAGCCTCGTCTCGCTGGAAGATCCGATTGAAGTCGCCGTCCCGGGTGTGGCCCAATCGCAAGTCAATCCGGCGGCGGGACTCGACCTGGCGACCGGCCTGCGGTTTCTCATGCGGCAAGATCCGGAAGTAATCATGGTGGGCGGGCAGCAACTCGCAGGCCGCTTTATGCAGCCGTAGCATGCTGTGCATCTTTGCCATATAGACGCGACTGTTCTGTCGTAACACGGTAGGTGATGAACTGATCCCAGAGGTCGTTGAGGTAGATGGCTCGCAGCGAGAGGATTGCTTGAGCCCCTTCCAACTCCCAACGCATCCCGGCGCGCTCCATGCGGTCCTTCACCAGGTGCTTGCAGGCGCCTTCCGCCACGCCACTGGCAATCGGGTAGCCTGCCGCCAAGTATTCGTCATAGCGCATGTGTTCCTGGTTGTTTTCATAGTACGTAATCGCGGACTCCACGGTGGTCTTGTTCGCCCCCTTCAGCTTGTAGGCCTTCACCAAGGGACGGAGGTTGCGCAGCACGTAACCGACCTTGCCTTGCAGCAGCATGCGCAGATGATGCGTCACGAATTCTCCCGCCTCCGCACTCTCCTCCGCATACAGGCAATGGGCCACCTCCCAGAGCCGTTTCAACGCGTGGAACAGGTCCAGAATCCATATGGCCTCGGGAAACCATTCTGCCGCCAACTTCCACAACTGGCGTTCCCCATCCATGACACAGATGCACGGCTTCTTGTTTGCCGGGTCCCGCCGACAACACTCCATAAGAATCTCGAAGAACAACATCGGTGCGGCGGCCAACACCTCCCCTTCCTTAAACCGGGTCATCTCTGCCCACACATGCTTGTGTTGCGGTTCGGGCCGCTCCCGGGCACGCTTTCGCCGACGCACCTCGTCGATCACGTCTTCGGCAGTACGAGGGAAGCGGGCTTGGGTGTAAACCGATCCCACATACGCCATCTGTTTTTTCCCGGGCGCTCCCCGCTGCTTTTCTCTTGCCCCGCCAAACGCTCGACCGGAGGCGAAGAAGGCGCCTCTTCCTCGACAGCCGTGATTCCTGCCGTTTCCGCGCCTGCGGCATTTCCTCCCTTTTCTCCCACCCCAGCTTCAGACTCTGCTCGCAACCGCGCCGCCAACGTCCGCCGCATGGGCACACCCTTGCCATCGGCCGTTATCACCAGCAGTTCCTCCTCTTCTTCGGCAGGAGGAACCGCTTCGCCGCGAAAGTCGTCCACGTACTGCGACATCTCGCGACTCATGTGCTCCGCCGTGCGAACACTCACCGTGGTCCCCAACCAGGCACGGAGCGACTCCACCGATCCCCCAAAGGCGTCCTGGATGCACAACCGCTGCAACCAGTCCTCCAGCACATAGGAATTCTCTCCAGCGGGCAATCCCAAGGTCGCGTCCAGGGGCGACCATCCAATCGCTTGGCCTTCCCGAGTCCCGTAGACTCGGCGGCCGATCAGCAATTCCCCGAAAATCGACAAGTACCGCTTCTCATGCGGCTCGGGCAGGCGCGCCAACGTCTCCCCTTCCCGTTCTACGGTCTCTCCCCGATCCCCATCCCCATGGGCCTCCACGAAGGACCGTAAAAACTCCAGGCACATGGTCATAGCTCGCGGAAACATCCCGCGTTCCACTTCGTCGAGGCGTCGCCCTTCGCTCAGCGCTTGCTTCAAAAACTCGTGCATCCGCTCAAATTGCTCTTGGGCCTTGAAAATATCCAGTTCTTTTGTTGAAATCATAGTTGGACCTCTGCTAGCAGAATTTGTGGAAACATGAATTACTCACCTGTTAGCATGAGGTCTTTTTCTTCTGCTATCAAGCCCTCCTCCCCCGCCGTAAGTCCTTGTCCTACAATGCTCTTAGCGCTAGAGGAAGGCGAGTCACTGCCGGTGGGCGAGATCCGCGACCGCGCCACGGCCGAGGCGGCCATGCAGGCCTCGCTGACCGGCCACCTCTTGCTCAGCACGTTTCACGCCGGCAGCGCGGTGGAAACGCTGGGCCGACTCTTGGATATGGGCATCGAACCCTACGTCGTGCGGAGCGGACTGCTGGCGGTTCTCTGCCAGCGGCTCCTGCGACGACTCTGCTCGGTGCCCGGGCGATCGACGACCCGCAAGATTACCTGGGCTTGCCGGTCGAGCGCGCCGCGCGGCCCGTCGGTTGTCCGGAATGCGGTGGGACCGGCTATCGCGGGCGGATCCTGCTTGTGGAAATGCTGGCATTGAAGCCGGCGGGCACCATGTACTCATGGTCGTCGGTCGAATTGGGCCGGGCCGTGTTGGCCAGGGCCGACACCACCGTATTGGAGCCATTGGCGGTGCAGGCCGGCATGGTCACCCGCTGGCGGCGGGCGATTTCCGCCGTCGAGAGCGGCGCAACCAGTCCCGCCGAGGTGCGACGCGTTTTGGGATTGGCGGCGTGTAAGTGATCCGACCGAGCGGAGGGTGGCATGCCTTCACGCCGGGGCCCCGGTACTCCGGGGTGGCGGGTAGGCATGCTTAGCACCGCTGCCCACATGCCTACCCGCGGCCGTTTGGGCTCTTCCCGGCTGGGCCAAGTCTCTCGCGGCCGCGTGAAGGCATGCCACCCGAATCGGGAAGCTATTCTTCGGCGCCACCCTACTCGCCAATGTGCTATAATGGCGGACATCGGGCACCCTTTCAGACAGCGACGCTCCCATGACCACACCCGCATCCAAGCCGGTCATAACCCTCGATCAACTCGTTGCGCTGAACGATGAGATCGCGGCCCTGGTTCGCGCGGGCGTGCCGTTGGATCGCGGTCTGCGGAGCTTGGGCGAAGACTTGCCGGGCCGCTTGGGCCGGTTCGCCGCGCAACTCTCGGAGCGGATCGCCCGCGGCGAGTCGCTGACCGACGCCCTGGCCGAGCCCACGGCAAGACTGCCGCGACTTTACCGCGCGGTGATCGAGGCGGGGATTGCGGCGGGGCGGTTACCGGCGGCCCTGGAATCGCTGGCCGGCTCGCTGCGGCGGCTGGCCGAGACGCGGCGGAGCGTCGTGCTCTCGCTGACCTATCCCCTGCTGCTGTTCCTCCTGGCATGGGGCCTGTTCGCCCTGTCGGCCTCGATGTTGTCGCCGGACCTTTACCGTTCGTTCCACGACCTGCACCTCTCCGGCGGTGAGTGGTTTCGGCCGGTTGCCCACCTCGGCCATTCGGCCCGGATCTGGGGACCGCTGGGGCCGGTGGTCCTGTTGGCGCTGGCTTGGCTGGCGTGGCTGGCGTCGAAAGGCGCGGCCGTGGCACAAGGCGTTCGCACGACCTGGGTCTTCGGTTGGATCCCGGGGCTGGGTCGCATGCTGCAACTTTCCCGCACGGCCGTGTTCGTCGAGGTCCTCAAGCTATTGATCGAGAACCGCGTGCCCTTGGACCAGGCCGCCACGCTGGCCGCCGAGGCCGCCGGGGATGCGAGGCTGAGCGAGGCCGCCGCGGATTTCGCCGCGGCCATCCGCCGCGGTGAGCCGGGGCTGACGACCGACTTGCCGGGCCTGCCGCCGCTGCTGAGCTGGTTGATCGCCGGCGGGCAGCGGAACGATACCTTGCTCCCGGCCCTGCGACATGCGGCCGACGACTATCAACGGCGGGCCCAGTACCAGGCCGAGTTGTCGCGGGCCATGCTGCCGGTCTTCGTGACCTGCGCGATCAGCGCCACGATCGTGATCGCCTACACGTTCGTTTTTTTAGCTCCTTATTTCATGATGCTTCGCTCATTGGCTTTAAGGTGAAACCGTGAGTTTCCCACTCTACAGCGCCGAACTGCCTGCCAGCCTCACTGCCGGGGAATCAGCGGAGCTAGCGGCGCGGCTCGCCGCCCTGACGCAGTCCGGCTTGCCGTTGGAAGGCGGTCTGTACGCCCTGGCCGATGAACTCGCCCTGCCGCGGCTGGCTCGCGTGCTGCGCAACCTCGCAGCGCGGCTAACAAAGGGCGAGAATCTCGAAACGGCCATCTCCGCTCAGGGCTCGCGGCTGCCGGCCCATCTCCGCGGGCTAATCGTGGCGGGCGTCCGCAGCGGCCGCCTGCCGATCGTGCTCGACCAGTTCGCTGCGCTGGCCAGGCGTCAGCAAGATCTTCGTCGCCGAGTACGCTTGACCCTCGCCTATCCGGCCGTGCTGTTGGGCATTATGGCTGCTCTGATGGTCGGCTGCCGCCTGCTGCTCACCGAACAGTTCAGCCGGATTTTCAAAGACTTCAATACCAAGTTGCCTGATATCACGGACCTCTATTTGCGCTTTTCGGGCGGGGTCGCCTGGACGATGCTGGGACTGACGATCGTGGCGGCGATGGTGCCGCTGGTTGCCACGTTTCTGCCGTTGGGGGCCTGGCTGGGCCGCGCAACGTCGTGGATTCCCGTCCTGGGTCCCATCGTCCGCTACGACCGCTACGTCCAGTTCTCACAACTCATGGCCCTCTTGCTGGAAGAGGAGGTTCCGCTGCCCGAGGCCCTGCAACTGACCTCGATCGCCTTGCAAGGCACGCTGTTGGAGCGGCAGTCGCGCACGGCCGCCGCTGCCGTGGAGGGAGGCCTGCCGTTGGACCAGGCCTTGGCGAAGGCCCGTTTCCCCGACAGCCTGACGGCCATGGTCCGCTGGGGACAGCAGAAGACCTGCCTCGCCGATGCCTTCCGTGCCGCGGCCGAGGCGTTCGAGGCCCGCACCAATTCGCAAACCGCCTTGCTGGGCATGCTCGTGCTGCCGGTCGCCTATATGTTCATTGTCACATTCATCGGAATCACGCTGACCGCGTTGATGATGCCATTGATTTCCTTGGTTTCGAATCTGTCGGGCGGAGCTAGCGGCATTTCTACCCGCCAATCAACCGGGGACCACGTGATTGGTGCCCTGATGCTCGGCTCGAATCCGGTGTTTCTGCTGGGCGTTCTGATGCTCATGCTGACTCGGTGGCGGACCGGTCCCGCGCCGGGCGATCGCAAGCCAACCGACGTAGCCCTCCTCCGCGCTTTCGGGTGGGTCTTGACGGCCGCGGGTTTCCTGGCCGGTACTTTCCTGATCCTGCCCGGTGTGGGGATTCTCTGGTTCGCGAGTCTGGCCGTCATCATCTCCATGGCCTACAGCAAGCAGGTGGCGACGCAGCGCTATGCCCTGCTGGCCCTCGTCGGCGCGGCGGCCGAGCGAGCGATACCGCTGGAGACGGCCTTTGCCGCCTTCGGGCAGGAACGCGGCCGCTGGGTACGGGAGCGGACGGCGGAAATCGTCGACATGCTCGATCACGGCGCTTCGCTCCCGGCTGCCTTGCAAGCCGTGCCCGGCGCCTTGCCGCCGGAGGCAGTGCCGCTGGTTTGCGTGGGACATGCCAACGGATCGCTCGGTCCCGCGATCCGCCAGGCAATTGCCACCCGCAACCTCTATGAGCCGGTCTGGCAATCGATCGTGCCCAAGATCGGCTATATCGGCATCTTGCCGCCCGTGGCCGTCGGTATTGTCGCCTTCCTCGTCTTCAAGATCATTCCGCAGATCGAGAAGATCTTCAAGGACTTCAACACCCGGCTGCCGGAGATTACCGTTGCGCTCATGTACGTATGCCACTGGCCGCTACTGTGGCCGCTGTTGGCCGTTCTCTGGCTGATCTTGGCGGGGCTGTTCTTGTATGGCGTGCTGGGCTATGCGGGCTCGATCCGCTGGGACCTGCCGGGCATGGATCGGCTGTTGCGGCGGCGGCACGTCGCCACCGTGCTCGACGCCCTGGCCCTGGCCGCCCAGCGGCAGCGGCCCTTGGGCGAGGCGGTTTCGATCCTGGCATCGTTTTATCCGCAGCGGCCGATCGCGCGTCGCCTGTGGGCGGCCTACGACGACATGCAGGCCGGCGCCGACGACCTGCAATGCCTTTATCATCACGGTTTGCTCGGCACGACGGACCTGGCCCTGCTGCAATCGGCCCGGCGAAACGGCAACCTCGCCTGGGCCGCGCGGGAAATGGCCGACAGCAACCGCCGCCGCTTCATCTACCGCGTTCACGCCTTGCTGCAGGTGATCTTTCCGCTGGTGATCGTCGGCTACGGACTGTTGATGGCCGTGGTCGTCGGCGCCGTGTTCCTCCCCCTGATCGATCTCATTCAGAACCTGATGCCTAGATGAAACGTCGTGGATTCACCCTCTTGGAAGTGTCCGTGGCCTTGTTGGCGCTGGCGGCGCTGGCGACGCTCTGTCTGCAATTTTTCGCTGCCGCGAGCGACCAGCGGCGGCAGGTCTTCGCGCATCTTGCGGCAACCCAGGAGGCCGCCAATCTGCTGGAGCGGGTCGAGGCCCTGGAATGGAATGATCTGACGCCCCAGAACGCGGCCAAACTCCAGATTTCCGCCCAGGCCCGGCAGGTGTTGCCCGAGGGACGTGCCGAGATGCTCGTCGACGATCCTTCCGGCACGCCGCCGGCCCGGCGGGTGGCCGTCGTCGTGCATTGGCGGCCGCAGCCGGGCGAACCCGAGCGGGAAGTGCGGCTGGTCGCGTGGAGGTACAAGAGCCCATGATAACCGTCGACTGCCGACAAAGTAGCAGGCACACTCCGTGTGCCGTCCGCCGGAAGCCCCTGGCTTCTGAACAGAACATCCGGCTTGGGCTGCGGGGCGGACGGCACAGGGAGTGTGCCTGCTACACTTGGCACCACCGCGCCGGGGATTTACTCTCATCGAAGTGATTGTCGTGATAACCGCGGTGGCTGTTATCCTGGCCGCATCGGTCTTGCTCATGCATTTCGTGCTCCAAATGGATACCGAGGTCCGGCAGCGAACGCGAACGGTCGCTGCCCTCGGGCGCCTGGCCGAGCAGTTCCGCCGCGACGTGCATCAGGCCCGCAGCGAACCGCTCATCGCCGCCGATCATCGCGCAGTCGAAATCCGCTTGCCCGGCGGTCGGGTCGTCAAGTGGCGGATTGACGAACCGAGCGGGGTGATCCGCACCGAACAGGGCCCCGCTAGCGTAGGCATCCTGCCTGCAAACCGCGAAGACTCGTTCCCCCTGCCGAAAGGCACCACGGCCGCGTTGGAATTGCAACCGCAGGGGGCCGCACGGATCGTAACGATTCGCATCGATTCGCCGGGCACCAGCGGGCCTTCGTTAGCGGTCGAGGCGCTGGCATCTCGCGATGAGCGGCTGGCCGCCGAGGAGGAGAAGCCATGAAGCGACGTAAACGCTACAATAAAGGCGTCGCCCTGGTCGTGGTGTTGATCGGCATGGCCATGGCGACGATGATCTTCCTCTCGGTCCTGAAACTGATCGCCGTGCAGCGGCAATCGGTCGAACTGCAAAGCCGGCAGATCCAAGCGGGCTGGCTGGCCGAGTCGGCCGTTCAACGCGCTGCGGCACGGCTTTCCGCCGAAGCGAATTACCGTGGCGAAACCTGGAACATTTCCGCACAAGACCTCGGCGGACGCGACGGCGCCACGATCGCGATCCGCGTGGACGACGTCGCTGGGAAGCCGGATCGCCGCACGGTCCACGTCGAGGCCGATTACCCCGACGATCCTTACCAACGGGCCCGGCAGAGCCGCGAAGTGATCGTTAGCGTCAAAGCGGAATCATCGCACAAATGAAGGAGTAGACCATGGTACGAGAGATTGAGAATTGCAAATCGCAAATCGCAAATCGCAAATTGCCGCAATCGCAGACCAGTTGCAAAGCTATCCTACACGGTTTTACGCTCGTCGAACTGTTAGTCGTCATCGCCATCATCGGCATGATGATCGGCATGATGTTTCCCGCGGTCAGCGCGATGCGGGAGGCGGCCCGCCGCGCAACCTGCCAAAGTCGGATGGCCAGGTTGGGCATGGCACTGCAAAAATACGAGGCAGCCCACGGCGCGCTCCCGCCCGGCACGACCGAGGCCAAGGGACCGATCCACAATCTCCCGCAGGGCATTCATCTGAGTTGGACCGTGCGCTTGCTCCCCTATCTGGACGAGGCGGGCACCTTCCGGCAGATCGACCTGGCGGCCGGGGCATACGCTGAGAAGAATGCCGCGGTCCGCAGCCTCCGCATCGCGGCCTTCACCTGCCCTTCGCAACGCACCAGTCTGCCAACGCCCACGCCCGCGAGCAACTATGCCGGCTGCCACCACGACGTGGAGTCTCCGATTGCCGAAGACAACCACGGCGTGCTGTTCCTCAACAGCCACATCTCGGAGCGCGACGTGACCGACGGCGTCGAGCACACAATCTACCTGGGCGAGAAGCTCTCCGCCGCGGACGATCTGGGCTGGATGTCCGGCACGCGGGCCACCCTGCGCAACACGGGCACGCCGCTGGGCAAGACGGACGAGGAAAAGCCGGCGAGCGATCTATTCGTGGGCGGTTTCGGCGCCTATCATCCGGCCGGAGCGAACTTTCTGTTTGGCGACGTCGCCGTGCGATTCATCGGCATGGCGATCGACCAGGAGGTCTACCAGCAATTGGCCCATCGTGCCGATGGCAAGCTGTTGAAAAGCGGGCCGACGCGGGACGAGTAAGGATTGGTGGAAGAATGGCTTTCGCATCGGGTGGCATGCTTTACGCATCCCACCCGAGTCTGGAAGTTATTCTTTGGCCGAATCGTTCTTAGCGGCGTTCTTGGGGCGGCAGCACATGGATCTCGCCGACGGGCAGCTTGCCTTGACTTAGCCGCCTGCCAAAGGTGGGCGACTTCGGATCGGCGGGATCGGACTTTATCGTCCCCACCGTCTTCATTGCGGCAGCAATCCTCTGCGGGTTTTCACGGTCGTTCTTGTTGATAAGTTGCTTGAGTTGCGTGCCGTAGGCGTTCCAAGCCTTCTTCGGCTTGGCCGGCTGGCCCCGATGGCAAATCGTGCAGCCCTTCTTCTCCACGGCCTCATTGAAGATTTTCATCGTGCGGTCACTCGTCTTCGGTTTGACGTACAGGGCCTTGAACTCCGCCAGAAATTCCTTGACAGCAGATGCGGGCCGTATCCCGAACACCCCGGCAACCACCGCACAGAAAACCAGAGTGGCAACAACGTATCTCATGGCATGTTCCTCACCGATCAAATCTGACGGACAAATACGTCGCGTCTTGGATTCATCTATTTTGCGTGGAAAATCGTCTTATGTCAATCCGCTTGCTCGACGCTCCGAGAGGACTGCGAGCCGCGCTGGAAGAAGTGGATTTGGCCGCCCCCCCAGTGGATGGTTAAGGATCGGCAAATCAATAACTGTTACATAGTCGCCTTTCGGCAGCGGCCCGGCCATCGGCAGGCGCTCGCCACCGCGCAACAAGTCGAACTCGATCAAATGGCAGCCGCTGGCCAGGAACTCCGCGCGCTTCTCCAAGTACGCCTCCAACCCGTCTTCGCGCGGCGCCTTGTTGATCGGCGACAACAGTTCCATCACCGTCACCACCCGGCCTGTGGGATGATAGATCAACTGCAGATGCCGTTGCACCCTTGGCTCGATGGCCGGGTACTTCAACTCGACCGTCGTCGGCTCCGCGACCGCCACCGCCGCTTCCATCTCCGGCTACCACCCTGCGGCGGTGCTGACCGTGAGGTCCGGCCGCACCCGGTGGAGACGGAGGTCCTCGCGACTGACGAAAAGGTACTCCTCGATCCTCACGTCGTAGGCCGGCAGCACTTTCGGCAGCAACGCATTGCGGATTTCCCCAAGCAGCGTAGGCGAGAAATCGCTCCAAAAGGGCGGCATTTCCAAATAAGGGTCCATTCCGGGAAACGGACAGGGCATGGCGGGTTCTCCAAAGCGTGATCTTGTACGACTCCCGACCCCATTTCCCATCCCTCGTCCGCTGGCCCAAAAAGGCGGTGTTGGGAACGCTTCTGCCAGCGATTTGCGCTTCCTGGACCGGCCGACGTGCCTCTTGGACCACACAAAGCAGAAGGATGAGGGCGGAAGGCGGGGGGCGGAAAGAGCGGGGAAACTGCCCTCACCACCGGCCCCTCTCCCGAGTACGGGCGAGGGGAGCAATCAGCGACGCCAAGCGCCGAAAACGCTGAACAATTTTCGACTTTCCCGAACAATTTTTCCGATGGCAAGAAGTGCTCGAATTCGCGCGGAAAAGCAGGCTTGACCGGCTGGGGGCGATGGGAGTGTCCACAAATATGGAATCCCGTACTATACAAAACCGCCGGCTAAAACGTACTTATTGGGTGGAGAATTGCAGCGCGGACACGCAGGCCGAGCGAGAAGCAGGGAGCGGGGAGCAGGGAGAGAAAGGGAGATGGGGAGAAAGGGAGAACGGGAGCGGAAGCATGAGGGAGGAAGACAGAATTGGATGACCGCCACGCCCGCCATTGCCCAAAGGACCAGAAATGATGCGAATTCTTGCTATCCTCCGACTGCGATATGCGTCATACCCCAAGGAGTTGGAAACCATGAAGGATGAAGGCGGAAGGGGACGGGGAGACGCGGGGAAGGGAGCAGTCGTCAAGACTGGAAACTGCCCTCACCCCGACCACGACCATGATTACATGGTACCCGACGTGGTGCCCGCCCTCTCCCGAGTATAGGCGAGGGGAGAAGGGGAGAAGGGAGAAAGGAAAGGCATTCGATTTTGGACCACATCGTGCTGGACCACGTTAAAGAGATCCATCCTACTGAAGCGCATGATGGAAAAGCACTTGCGACAATTCTACCGGACCGTGAGCGGCATGGTTCAAACCAGGGTAGCACTCCGGCGGCCGAGCTCTGTAGGGAACGGGCTCCGTACCGTTCCGCCACGCCCGGAACGGCACGGAGTCCGTTCCCTACAAGATCCACCGATGTTACCCTTAAGGCCAACGAATTGAACCATTCCCCGGGAGAGACAGCGAGAACTATTTTAGTCCAGTGTCTTGAATAAATTTGGATAATTACGACATCCGTTTTCATCGTAGGGGTGTTTTTACCGCAATCTTTATCATTGGACCATGCATTCAAAGGGGGGATAGAGAACCTCACGTTTCTCAGCCGAAAACGATGATTCCTGAAAAATAATTTTCGCGGCATGGCGAAAACAGACCGACACGTTGTGGACCAGGAAAATCGCATACATTAGTTCGACAATCACCTTTTCTCTGTCCAAACGAGGTATTGCGATCCTCGTCGCTCAGAAAAATGTCCGCGATATAAAATGAGCAACAAAACTGACAACATCAGCACGGCGTGAACAAAAAATTCAACCGTCTTTATGCACAAAGAATGGCCGCTCCGCGGCAAGAAGAAAGCGGTAATAAATTTCCGCACTCCAAAAAGAGGGGTTCTAACATATTTTGACTCCGTTTCCTACAATTACGGCAGGATGAACTGATTTCAAGGCGGTGATCGAGCGGCGGAGATATTTGCATGGAACAACTGGGCCAGGGGATGGATGCCGTCAAGACAGGGCAGGAACTCCTCGGATATCTCAATTTTTCGTCCGGCGCGTCTGATCCCCGGTTCTTACGAAACGTCAATCGCCTGTTCGAGGTGATCGATGCCTCTCCGGAGCGGGTTGAGCCGACCTGGAAGGCGATGCATCGCTTTCTCGCCAAAACCCTGCAAGACCTGCACGGCCAGGGCGAGGCCTTCCGCCAAATCGACCAAGCGGAGGCCGTGCTGCGGCTGATCTTCGAAAAGGCCCTGCCCGGCTATCGCCGGTTCCACGCCGACCTGCTGTTCCACCAGTCGGAAGAGGGCCTGTTCCAGCCGTTGTTTGTCGGTCGGGTTTGCGAAGCCGTGTTGCAGCAGGGTGGGCCGTGGGACGAAACCGAGCGCATCGTCCGCGGCGTGATTACGCAACTGAACGATTACCTTGGCCACCGGCCCGTTGCCGTGCTCCGCACGCAACAAAAAATTCAGCCCTACGCGCATGAATGGGTACGGCCGATCCCGCTTTTCATCCGCGGGGCGGGCGTGGCCGTCGGTCGCTATCACGACCTGGTCTCGCGTGCCCTGGCGATCCTGGAAGGCGTCGATCCCTCGTTGCAATTTGATGCGATGTTCGATGTCGCGATGTTGGAAGAACTGGCCTTCGATCCCCGTGCCTACGACTTCGACCACCCGGTGAACAAGCGGCCGAACTACCTCTTCGGCCAATGGGATCTGGGCAAGTTGGACAACGCCGGCCGCTGCCGCCGCTTCGTGCTGCAACAGGTGTCGCTGGACGCCATGCTGGAACGGATCGAGCATCGCGGCACGCTACCTTATGAAGAAATGCTCTTCGAAGCGGCTGCCGTGCTGGCCGGCACGGTCCTGATGGGCTCGCGGATCAGCGGCAACCGGCCGGAAGCCCATGACTCGAGTGTGACCTTGTCATCGCTGGTGCAGCAGATCGCCGTCTACCGCGATGCCTTCTACGACCGCTTGCTCGCGCAGATGGAGGGACGCCATGCCGAGCGGTTGCGGGCCGAATCCGTGACGCTGCGGCAACCGTTCGGCGGCGTGCGGCAACATTTCAATCAACACCTGGCCCGCCGCCGCGCCGAGCAGTTGCAGCACGTCCACCTGGCCGAGCTCTTCGCCCGGATGGGCTATACCGAAGCGGCCCAGCGCCAGGCGCGGGTCGTGCCGGTGGCCTCGGCCCGACTGAAATGCGACATTCACTGCCGGCTGACGACGGCCCATTTGGCCATCGAGGAGGTCCATAGCGCGGCGGGACGGGGCGGGGCACTCGGGGCACCTGGTACTCCAGGTCACAGGTCGCGGGTTGCGGGCACCATGTACTCATGGGCGGCGGGTCGGCGGCCCGCGGACGATGACCCCGCTCCGCGCCTGGAACATGCCGCACAGTTGCTGGAAGAAACGACCGCGCTGCTCCATCGTGCGATCGAATGCGGGGCCCTGGTCGATCCCTGGAACATCCTCGGTTTCGGCGGGCAGTACAGCCTTTTTCCCTCGCCGGAGAACAGCGTTTACGATCATCGCATCGACGAGTTGATCGGCGTCGTGGGCAGTATTTTCACCGTCGGCGTACAGATTCAGAAAGAGGCCGCCGCCATCGGCATCACGGCCCTGGAGAACCAGGTTTCACAGCAGTTGGACGTTTTGGCCGACTGGTGGGACAAGTTCGCCACGACCGAGGTTGGCTCGGTCGAGAGCTTCTCCGGCCGCGAGACCCGCGAGTCGGCCGATCACGTCGCGGCGGCCCTGCGGGCCTGGCACGAGGCGCCCACGGCCTCGGGTGATCTGACCTTCTGGCGCGAGCGGGCCGAGCAGTTCCGGTCGGCCAAGGCCTACGCCTTGGTGGTCGATGCCTTGCTGGAGCAGCGCAGCCCCGTGGCCTCGATGGCCCTCTTGGTCCAGTGGCTCAGTCAGGCCGACCAGATTCCACTGGCCGAAGAGGACTATTCGTTCCACAGTCTGGCGCTGGATTGGATGCAGGATCTGTGGGACGACAGTGACTACGCGGAGACGGACGACACGGAAGCCGGCGACCGCCAGACCCCGCCGCAACGCTGGAGCATGGCCCGCAAGTTCCTCGATTACCTGGAGGCCAATGCCGAGGAGTATTGGGAAGTTCCCCGCTTCGACCTGGCGCGTGAAGAATCGGCCGGCGGCGAGGAGGAGGACGAGGAGGTCGACGATATTTATGGCGCCGCCTACGAAGGCGTGACATTCCGCGGCAGCAGCGAAGACGATGTCGAAGGCGAAATGCTCGAAGGCGGTAACACCGGCGGCGAGCCCACCGACTTCGAGCTCGTCGAGGAGGCCGAACGGATCGTCGGGCGGCTGACCTTTCTGGCCACGCTGGCCCAGCTCTGGAAACTGGCGGCGGTGGCGTCCTTCGGCAACGACCTGCCGGCCGAGCAGCGCGAACCGGTGCTGGCCAGTTGGCTCGATCAGGCCTTGAAGAACAGGCAGCAGATTCTCGACTTGCTCAATGCCGTCTATCGTTACCGCATTCCGCCGCCGCGCGGCACGCAAGAGGCCTTGGTGGAATACGAACGCCGCCGCAGCGTCAAGGAGATGCTATTGGAACAGATCATCGCCACCTGCGTGGAGACGGGCGACGCCGTGCGACTGATCTGCGTGGTCATGGACCGCCGCAGCCCGACCGCGGCCCAGGAGGCCTGGGAAGAGCCGGCCGAAGCGGCGCTCAAGGCCGTGTTGCGCGGCGATCCGCAGGGCGTGCGAAAAGTCTGGCGGCAGTTGATCTCGACCTTCAGCAAGCAGACCTTGCTGTATGTGGCCCTGGCCCGCAGCGGTCATCCGCAGCGGATCGTCGCCTCGCGGGGCTTGCAGGCCGTGCTCCGCCGTTTGCTGGCCTATCTGCCGCGGCTGGGCCTCTTGCAGGAAACCCTGCAACTGATCTCCACGATCCAGGAGATGGAGACCAATCACCCCGTCGGTCCGGGGGCGATCACCGAGTTCGACCAGATGTTCAAGATCGGCTGCCGGGCGATCGTCCGCAGCCTGGTTGCCGCCAGCGAAGGATGGTCGGAGCCGGGTGAAGCCTCGTCGGACGAAAGCTCGGCGGGCGACGACGGCGAATTGATCGCCTTCCTCGAGCAGGCCACCGAAGCCCTGCTTCGCGCCTGGCTGGTCCACAGCCGCGGCGTGCGTCTTTCGGTCCTCGAGGCCGTCAATAACCGCGGTCCATGGAGCGAGTTGAAACAGTTCGTCGAGCAATACGGCAGCGACCTGTTCACACAGCGTTTCATGAACCACGGCAATCTCCGCGGCATCCTGCACCAGGGAGTCGACGCCTGGTTGAACGCGCTCGCCGAGGAGCCCGACGAAGAGGACCACTTCCGCTTGCTCGACGACCTCGGCAACCGCATTGGCCGCGAGGAGGCCGTTCGCTGGCTGACTATCGCCTTGGAAGCCGTCGTGGAAAACTACGCCGAATACGTCGACTACAACAGCACCACCACGCAATCCGACCGCGGCGACATGCTGTACACGTTGTTGGACTACCTGCGGTTGCGGGCGAGCTACGACCGCGTGGCCTGGAACCTTCAGCCGGTGGTCCTGGCCCACGAGGTCCTGGTTCGCAGCGGGCACGACGAGGCAGCCGACGTCTGGCGGTCGGCGGTGGGCGAGCGGACATCGAGCATTGCCGAAGACCATCTGAAAAAATTCGCGCGGCTGAACCGCAAGTATGGCATGCGGCTGCCGAGTATCGCCGACCGCTTGGGCGAACGCTTCGTACGGCCGCTGGTCGTCGACCGGCTCTGCGCCCTGATCGAACCGGCGATGGACGAGATGCCCGGCAAACCGCAACCCGGAGTACCGGGTGCCCCGGCGGAGGCGCCGCAGGCCAACGAGCCGAGCGCCTTTGCCCGGTTGGAGGAGGGCATTCAGGAGTTCACCCGCGATATTTCCGGCGCCGGCTTTGACGTGCCCGCCTGGCTGGAAGCCTTGGAGCAGGAGGTCGATCGCGTGTTGTCCGACGGTCCGGAGGAAGAAGAGCTTCCCGACCCGCAGTTGCCGGTGGTGCAAGTCCGGCTCACGCGCGAGGAAGTGCGGCGGCAGGTGCAGGGACTGGGAGGGGCAAGTTAGGGAGCAGGGAGCGAGGAGTAGGGAGCAGGGAGGGTGGCATGCCTCCGACGATGGGTAGACGTGGGGTTTTCGAGTTGGAAGCTGTAGGGATAACCAATTATTGGAAGTGTGCAATGAGCAAAACGATTTTCAAACGGATCATCGACCGGGAGATCCCGGCCAAGATTGTTTACGAGGACGACCGCTGCCTGGCCTTCGAGGACGTCAACCCCCAGGCGCCGGTTCACATCCTGGTCATCCCCAAGAAGGAGATTCCTTCGCTCACCGATCTGGGCGAAGGCGATGCCGCCTTGGCCGGACATCTGCTGGTAGTCGTCCGCAAGCTGGCCGCCGAGCGAAATCTGGCGGACGGGTATCGGGTCGTCGCCAACTGCGGTCCCAACGCCGGCCAGACCGTGGCGCATCTGCATTTCCATCTGCTGGGCGGACGAAGCTTCGCCTGGCCCCCGGGGTGATGAAGCTCCCAGGGATTCAAGACTGACGAAGAGCCAAGATCGCACATGATGGTTATGTTACCCTGAAGTTCCCGAGCGTGCCACCATGAAAAACACGGTTCGCACTTTTATCGCCGTCGAAACCAGCGATGCCGTCCGGCAGCGGGCGGCGGAGTTGATCGGGATCTTCGCGGCAACGGGGGCCAAGGTCTCTTGGGTCCAGCCGCAGAACATGCACTTGACGCTGAAATTCCTCGACGAAGTGCCGCTGAATTCGATCCCCCAGGTCAGCGCCGCCGTCGAGAAGGCGGCCGCAACCGTGGCGGCGTTCGAGTTGGAAATCTGCCGGGCCGGCGCGTTTCCCAGCGCCACCCGCCCGCGGACGTTGTGGCTGGGCACGGGCCAAGGCAGCGAACCGTTGGGAAAGCTCCATGCGGCCCTGGAGAGCGCACTGAAGCCGCTGGGCTTTCCCAAGGAGCATCGCCGCTTCGCCGGACACCTGACCATCGGCCGGGTCCGCGGCCCAGGCCCGGGACTGAGCGAACTCGGCCCGTTGATCCAACAACACGCCGACTTCTCCGCCGGGCAGTTTCCCGTCGCCGAACTGGTCGTCTTTTCCAGTCAATTAACTCCCCAAGGCCCGATCTATGATGTACTGAGCAAGTCGGCCCTGCGTGAAACGGAATTCATTCCGTTTGAGTGAAAAAAGACAAAGCAACGGAACGAATTCCGTGCTCCGAAGATGAACGGGCCGATCCGCGTGACAGGCGAGATCTTGGTCCCAAATTACTACAGATGGCCGGTCGTGACAGCTCTTGCCTGGGCCTTCGTGCGGCGAATCGCACGATTCTTGGCCTGACGCTTCACGGCCGATGGCTTTTCATAGCGCTCCCGGCGCCGCAACTCCCGCTTTAATCCAGAACGATCCAGAATTTTCCGCAACCGCCGCACCGCTTCCTGAGCGGATTCCCGCTCACGCAACACAATTTTGACCACAACTTCTCCTATATCAGTTTCGAAAAAAGAAACAACCGACGCCGGCAACAACGAGTCGCCTCCACCAAGCATACTTTCACTATACCGCCCCGCGTGGATATGTCGAGGGCCTCAAACAGTATTCTTCGGAAAATAGAGCCCTGCGACATTTGCCTGATTTGTCACTTGACCCCTTGATTGGTGGGATCCCGGGGCGATTTCGTGACCTTTGCAGGCTCTTAAATTGTACTTGACCATTCCCTTGGGGTACATTGCAAAGATTTGTTGTATTGACATGTCGATAGGTTGCGATATAATTGAATGATATGACTACCAAGTTCAGCACCGAAAAACTTGCCACGCTGACGCCGTTGGACGCCTTGGAGCAGGCGGCGGAGTGCTTGAAGACGCTGGCCCATCCCCACCGGCTGCGGATGGTTCAGATGCTGCTTCGCGACCGCTACACGGTGGGCGAGTTGGCCGAGGCCTGCAGCATACCCAGTCATAGCGCCTCCGAGCATTTGCGGCTCATGCAGCGGTGCGGCTTCTTGACCAACGAGAAAGAGGGCCGTAAGGCCTATTACCGGATCGTCGAAATGCATTTGGCCAACATCCTCGCTTGCATCGAATCGCGTTTCGGTCAACACGAATAACCAATGAAGGAGAAAAACGATGAGCGTTGCTACCATTTCACCGGCCAGGCTGGCGGAGCTTGCGCGGGAAGGCCGGAAGATCGAACTGATCGACGTTCGCACGCCGGTCGAATTCCGTGAAGTCCACCTTGAGATCGCCCGCAATGTTCCCCTGGATCAACTCGATCCCGAAGTCCTGATGCAAGCCCGCAAGGGATCCGCAACGGAACCGCTGTACGTGATTTGCAAAATGGGCGGGCGGGGCCAGCAGGCTTGCGAGCGGTTCATCAAGGCCGGCTTCACCGCTGTCGTCAACGTTGAGGGCGGCACCACGGCCTGCATCGAGGCGGGATTGCCGGTCGTTCGCGGCAAGAAGGCCATGTCGCTGGAGCGGCAGGTCCGCATCGCCGCCGGATCGCTCGTGTTATTGGGATTCGGTGGATGGTATGCCGGCTATCCCGCCTTTCTCGCGCTGTCGGCTTTCGTCGGCGCCGGCCTGGTGTTTGCCGGAATCACCGACACCTGCGGGATGGGCATGCTCCTGGCCCGCATGCCGTGGAACCAATGCGGCAGCGGCAAATAAAGTAGCAGGCACAGTCCGTGTGCCGTCCGCGCGAGACCAACGGGTCCGGAAATCGATCGCGGATACCTGCGGCCTTCGCCACAGGGCGGACGGCAAACGGAGCGTGCCCGCTACTTTTCCACCCCATATTTTGCCCTGGAGTCCTGTTCATGAAACTTGTGATTGTCGGTGGTGTGGCTGGCGGGGCCTCGGCGGCGGCGCGGGCCCGCCGCCTGTCGGAAGACGCGGAAATCGTGCTCTTCGAGCGCGGAGCGGAAGTCTCGTTTGCCAATTGTGGGCTGCCTTATTATGTCGGCGGGTCGATCGCCCAGCGGGAGAAGCTGCTGGTTACCACGGCCGAGCGTCTGCACGCCCGGTTCAATCTTGACGTCCGCACGCGCTCGTCGGTCGAGGCCATCGACCGCGCGGCGAAGAAGGTCCGGGTCCGCGACCTGGCTTCCGGGCGGGAGTATGAAGAGAGCTATGACAAGTTGATTCTCGCCCCGGGGGCCATGCCGGTAAGGCCGCCGATTCCGGGCATCGACCTGCCGGGAATTTTCGCCTTGCGGAACCTGCACGACGTCGACCAGATCAAGGCCCGGATCGACCAGGGCGTCAAGCAGGCGGTGGTGGTGGGCGCGGGCTTCATCGGACTGGAACTTGTCGAGAATCTCGTGCGACGGGGCATTTCCACCACGGTCGTTGAATTGCAGGACCAGGTCTTGCCGCCGCTGGACAAGGAAATGACTACACCGATCGTCGAGACGCTCGTCGCCAACGGCGTGACCGTGCTGCTTTGCCACTCGGCTGCGGGTTTTGAGCAAACCTCCGACGGGCTGGTCGTGCGGCTGGCATCGGGCGAGCAATTGCCGGCCCAACTGGTAATCCTGGGCGTGGGGGTCCGTCCGGAAAACAAGCTGGCGGTTGACGCCGGACTGGCGGTCGGGCCGCGAGGAGGGATCCGTGTCGACGACCACCTGCGGACGAGCGACCCCGACATCTATGCGGTGGGCGACGCGATCGAGGTTGCCGATTTTGTCTCCGGCGAGCCCACGCAGATTCCGCTGGCCGGTCCGGCGAACCGGCAAGGCCGTATCGCCGCCGACAATGTCTTCGGCCGCTCCACCGCTTATCGAGGCACGCAGGGAACGGCGATCGTCGGTGTCTTCGAACGGACCGCAGCCATGACCGGCGCATCGGAAAAAGCGCTGCGGCGGGCCAAGCGGCCTTACCACAAGATCTACATTCATCCGGCTCATCATGCCGGATATTATCCCGGCGCGGAGGCGATGGTGCTGAAGTTGCTCTTCCATCCGGAGACGGGCCGAATCCTCGGCGCCCAGGCCGTGGGCGGCTCGGGCGTCGATAAGCGGATCGACGTCCTGGCCGTGGCGATCCAGGCGGGCATGAGCGTCTTCGATCTGGAGGAGATGGAACTGGCCTACGCGCCGCAATACGGTTCGGCCAAGGACCCGATCAACATGGCCGGCTTCGTCGCCGCGGGCATGCTGCGCGGAGACCATCCTCAAATCGACCTGGAAACGGTTCTCGCCGCGCCGCAGGAAGAGCGGCCGGTGCTGGTCAACGTCCGCACGCCGCAGGAGTTTTCCCAGGGTCATATTTCCGGCGCCATCAACATTCCCGTCGATAAGTTACGCTCGCGGCTGGGAGAATTGCCACGCCAGGGCCAGATCGTCGTCTATTGCCAGGTGGGCCAGCGAGGCTATTTGGCAACCCGCATCTTGAACCAGGCCGGATTCTCGGCGGCGAACATCGGCGGTGGGTATAAGACGTATAAGCTATGGCAGCCAAGCGCATAGACCATGGGACGCCTCAAGCGGCTCGTTCTTCCTCAAGCTGTGCGTCGAGGTCTTTGGCTAGTCTTTACCCCTCACCCCAGCGGATACTGCCGGCAATATTCATAGAGGGCCATGGCCGTGGCGGTCGCCACGTTGTGCGCGTAGGGAAGCCCGTAGACGGGGATCTCGATCGTGCCGTCCAAGAGCCGCAGGACCTCCTCCTCGATCCCCAACCGCTCGTTGCCGATCACCAGCACGACCTTGCGCGGGAACGGGAACTCGAAGATCGACCTCGAATTGCTCGCCTGCTCCAGTCCAACAATCGGATAACCGGCCTCTTTCAAGCGCTTGATCACGGGCGGGAGCGTACGATGGATCTCGATCTGGATCGAGTCGTCCCGGGTACCCGCTCGCGGGTGGCGGGAGATTTCGGGCAGGATCCGGGCGTTGCCGCAGCAGATCATCCGCGGAATGCCGCAACAGGCGGCCGCCCGGACGATCCGCGACAAGTTGACATTGCTGCGCATCGGCGGACAGGCCAGGAGCAGCTCCCGCGGCCGTTGCAAACAGACCGGCGGCTTGTGGCGTTGTTGGATGAAATCGGACATTGGAGGAAGTTCTTAGAGCTTAGAGCTTAAATCTTAGTCCTAAGTTCTAAGTTCTAAGCTCTTCCCCAAAAAATGGGGCCAGGGAACGATGGCCGGCGTGTGAATTCGCCGGCGTCGGCCCTGGCCCCGGAGTGGCGTACAGATTAACGCTACGGTACCTGTGCGCACGCTCGAATTCGTGCGCAAACGCCACAACGTTCCAGGCCCGAAACGGGACGGACTACTCGCTAAAAGGGTTTGGGATCGAAAGAAAGATGAGTGGACGCCGAGAGATCATTCAACGCCGCAGAAATTTGAAAAGCATTATTCAGAAGCCGGTTCAAAATCGCTCCCCGCAGGCGCCCACGCCTACGCTCCAGGCCCAATTTCAAAACGGCTTCTCAGATCAGCCCCGCACTGCCACAATTCCATTCTACTACAAAGATAAAATCTTGGGAAGCGGAGTTCATCAAAAATCATTCCGCGGGCAGGACGTCAACCGTTTGTCGGCCCACGGCGGGCTGCTTTTGCCGATCGCTCGTGGCCTCGACCTGCAAGGAGATCGGCCCCGGACTCGACGTCGTCACCACCACCCGATAGTCGATCGTCGCCCTGGGCGGCAGTTGGGCTACCGGGCTGAAACGGACCTGTCCGGCATTCTTCTCGATCTTGATGTCCGCACTGGGACCGCTGGTACCGAACAAATCTATAGCCGAACCGGGCGGGATACGGGCCGTGACAACAATGTCGTTCTCCGCAGAATCACCCTGATTGGTGACCTGCACCAGAAACTGTAGATTCTTGCCGGCCGTGACCTTGTTGATATTATCGACAAACACGCTCAATCGGCCGGGCGTCGCAGCCGGCGGGATCGATGGCGTGGTGATGGCCGGCGAAGTTACGGCGGTAATATCCAAGCAGGCCTGACTATCAACCGGCTGGCCATTGGCCGGCGTCGCGGAAAAATGGCAACAGGCCTTGGTCGCCGGCTGCTTGCAGTCGCACTGCACCTGGAACGTGACCGGCTTGCCGGGCGAAATGGAGGGCAAGGACCAGACGACGTCGTTGCCTTTTCGCGTGGCCCCGACGGTCGCCTGGGTAACGGCCAGCACGGCGTCGCACTGCTGGCTCACCACCACATTGGCCAGCGGCTGCTGGCCAACGTTGGTGATTTGGGCCTGAAAAACGACCGATTTGCCGACCGTTGCGGTGGTCGGGCCGGAGATTCGGATCTCCAGCGGTACGGCCGTTGACGCTGACGGTGGCGGGGCGACGGTTATGGGTCCCGGCGGCGCGATCGCGGGAACTGGCCCCCCACTGCCGGTCGCGGGAACGGCCATAACACAGGAATCGGTGGCTGCTTGGGCGCCGTCGGCCGCGGTAGCGACCACACGGTGACAAAGTTGTCCCGGCCGGGTGACGCGGAAGGTAATCGCAAATTTGGCCGACTGCCCCGGGGGCAGATCCCGCAGATGATTTTCAATCGGACTTCTTTCCTGATGTTCCAACCCTTCGCCAAAAGTGTCGCGGACGACGACGCCAGTTGCCGATACCGGCCCGCGATTGGTTAGTTCGATAGCAAATTGCGCGTTGGAACCGACTACTGCCTGGGCCGGAGGGGTGACCTTGAGGTCCAAGACCGAGATGGCCGCTTTCGTCGGGCCGGCTACTGGCCCCGGCGGAGTGGCCCGCGTCGGCCTGGGCTCGGGGCTGGTCAGGTTGGATCCTGGAGCGGGTATCGTGGCGGGTCCGGGGACTATGGCTGGTCCGGGCACTGTGGCTGGTCCGGGCATCGCGGCCAGGACGTTCGTTGTGGCACAATGGCTCGATCGTAGCCCGCCAGCGGCGGTGACTTCGACACAATGATTTACGGTCCCTTGCTGCGTAGTGCGAAAAGTCGCTTCGATGAGCTGTTGTTGCCGTGGGGCCAAGTCCCCCAGCCGCCATTGCAAGCGATGACCCTCGACCACTGGGACCGGATTGGCCTGGAGGAAACTCAGCCCGTCGGGAACTTCCTCCGTGGCCACAACATCGCGGGCAGGCAGATCTCCCGGGTTGCTGACTTCCATGCGATAGGTGATCGTCTCGCCGATAGTTGCAGTGGGGGGGCCCATTTGGCGAACTCCCAGCGAAGGGGCCGTCCACGTGACCAACACGCTCGTTTCACGGACCGTAAGCCGTCCGTTGCACGAATCGGCCGGGCGGATGACCTGGACGCGCACCTGACTCGTGCCGGGCGATGGATCCTTCTCGACGATCTCCACGCTCGCCTGGCCGGCCTCATTCGTCAGGGCCTCGATCGACGGCGTGCCCGCCGGGCTGAAGACGGCCGGCGGGCCGCAGACCGTTTCATAGCGCACGATCCAACCTGGACGGGGGCAGTGATTACTTTGCCGCCAGACGGTCGTAGTCAGTGATTGCTTGCTGCCGGCGGGGATGATGGCCGGGGTGGGAAGGCCGCATTCGGCATCGATCCAGTAGATCGTCGCCGACTTGCTGCGCTCCGTGGGAAGGACCACGTCGGGAGCGACGACCGTCACGTGGCTGGCGCCTTCGACCGCTGAACTGACCGTGATCCAGCCTTGTCCGCGGGCGACATTGACACTACTGCCCGGCCCGCCAGCCCGTTCGGCCACGCGGGTCGTTTTTCCGACGGCAGACGTGGCGGAGAGCAGGCGAGGATGGGTGAAGTCGCCGACCAGGAAATCGACAAAGTTCCTTTCTTCGATGCTGGTAAACTGCCCGACGCTACCGGGCATGAGCCACCATTCCAGGCGGCGGTTGGTGCGGAGATAGCCATCGCCGCCACGGACGCCAGCCACCATGACAACCTGGCTTCCCACCGGGGCCACGGTGCGGAACGGCGAGAGCATCGCAGCCACGTCGCTATAGGGCGAGACCAACGGTGGGGGTGTAGGTGGCGGCCCGATCCCGGCGGCCGGAACCGGGGCAGGGACAACGACTGGAACTGGGGTCGGGGCAACGGTCGCAGGCGCAAGGGTGGGAACGGTGCCAGGCGGGCAAGCGGGCACCATGTACTCATGGTCGGCGGCCGGCGACGGGTCGTAGATAAAGAGGTGTTCGCCCGACGGATCGATCCGCGGCGAGTGGAAATCGGCGCAGCCGGTCACTGCAAGCAAGATCGCGAGGCTTGCCAAAGTGCTGACCGGTAGTTTCATCCCTGAGCGACACATGGCCCTTTCCTCGGCCCCAAAGTAGCAGGCACTCTCCGAGTGCCGTCCGCCAGACGCTTCTAACGTGTGAAATGTTGCCTACTGGCCTTGGCTGGGGCCACACCCGCGGACGGCACAGGGACTGTGCCTGCTACTTTGCACAACATACACTCTAGACCACTATAGGAAAGGTAGCATGCAAATTGGCAACATGCGGCCTTTTGTGAACTTTTGACGTTGTTTCCGGGCAACGGGGCGATACGATCGCGATAAAGCGCATAAACTGTTTCGTGGCACTTCAATCGTCGTCTTTCAACCGGCCCCAGACCCGCTCGATGATCAAGAACACGCCCGCTGCCAATGTGCCGGCAATGTAGCCGAAGGGCGACACCGTAAACGATGGACAGAAACACCGTGCCGGCAAATTCAATGAATATGTCGTCGCCGAGAAACGGCCGATTGGTTACTACCGCGTGGACCATATTGGCCAACCCGACGACGAGAAGGAATAATATTCCCACAAGCACCGATGCTCTTCGCGGTGCCTTTCCGCCGAAGAGAACCGCCTGCCCAATACCGACGACGGCAACGTACGCAGCAACGAGACCCATGGCAATCGGGTCGACGTGCAGCGCTTGCATCGCGCCCAGGAACATGGCAAAGGCTGCCGTTACGATGAGGAGGCTGCCGACGCCGAAGCGGCGCGGAACGGCAACTGGTCGAGTCCCGGAATTGGTTGCCGCCGTGGAAAACAACGCGGCGAACAGGCCGCGAGCAAGGAACACGGCAAGCAATGTCAAGAGGGCCAGGAAGGCGCCGATGGGACCGGTTACACTGAACGCCAAGGCGCCGATGATCAATGCACCAAGGATAAAACAGCCACGAACCTCCACGTCCCGAGGGTACGTTTTCGCCGGCGTTTCCGGCCGACTCTCGGACGCTGGGGCGGCCGCCGGAGGCGGCGACAAGGGCTCGTCCATCGGTCGATCTCGGTTGAATTATTGGCTGTCCGCCCGCGTCTCAACGTCCCCGCGTCTCCGTGTCATTCCTCCGCCCGCGTCTCGTCGTGCCAATGATACGTCCGCTCCAGGGCCTGCCAGACGGCGCCGGTGATCTGCCGCAGGGTTACAGTCTTGGGCAAGACGAGAAACGCATGCGCCGAACGGGCCTGCTCGATCAGCAGCTCGTCCCAATGGGCCGACATCAAAATGCAGGGCAGCATCGCCTTGAACTGCTTGACCAGCCGCAAGGTCTCCAGTCCGGTGAGCTTGGGCATGTGCATGTCCAGGAGGGCCAAGTGTACTTCCTGCGTGCGGACGATATGCAAGGCCTCTTCGCCGTCACCTGCCAAAAGAATACGAAAACCCCGCGGGGCAAAGACGCTCTCCAACGTCTCCCGAAAATTCAGGTCGTCGTCGCTGATCAGCAGAGATGGATCGGTCGTGATCATGGCAGCAGGCAAAGCCTGTGGTAGCCGGTTTTCTGGGGCGGTTTCCTGGCTACAGCAAATAGCAAGCCGAATACCACGGCGGCGATCTTTTCCGTCAAGTCCGGCTTTGCGTCAGTAAGTCTCATCCATATAATATCTTACGCTTTCCTGACCGTCGCCCGCAAGGGAAAAATCTTGGACGGTCGGCTGCCATCGACCATGCGAAATCTCCGTAAATATGCCAATTTGGCAGGAAAAAAGCTACAAACGATTCCCACCCTAAGACTCCGTTGGAGAAATTCTGCGACTTCGCGGGCACAAATTCAAACACGAAGGCACGAAGAACACGAAGGAAATTCAGAACCTGGTTTTTCGTGCCCTTCGTACCATCGTGTTTAATTGGTTATGCCCGAACGCGGTTTCGGGCTGCGAAAACTCTCGCCGCGACGCGGTCCCAGCACGGCTTCCGCGTATTCCACCACCTGCTCGGCCGTTTCCCAATAGTGGTCGTAGACCCAATTCTCGTCATACTCGCACTTGTCGGTCGAATAGTCGCGACAGATCTTGGGGCGCGTTTCGTAGATGCCGCAGAGGTTGTTGGGCTGCAAGTGCTTGCAAGGCGTGTGGATCAGCAGATACCAGTCGCCCTCTTCGATGAAGACGCTCGCCTTCTCGTGCAATAAGAACCATCGCATGTGGTCGAAGTCGCGCCAAGTCGTCGGCTTGTCCATCGCCAGGGCGAAGTAGCGGCAGCATTTCGCCGTGCAATACGTGCACAAACACTCGCCGGGCTTGAGGTCTTCCCGGCGAGTTTTGTGGCACTGCGCCTGCGATGTATCGAGGATGTCGAGTGTGAGCGTGGCCATCACCCTCACTTCACCAGCGAAGGACAATGCCCCTCGCAGGGACACGGGGTCGCTTTGCGCAGCATCACGCGGCTGTCGGCCACCGAGCAGCCTTGCCCGCGGGGGTGAACGATCAGCGGGTTGATGTCCAACTCGGAAATCTCCGGATGGTTGCAGACCATGTGCGAAAGCCGCAAGAGGATATCGACGATCGCATCGACGTCTGCCGGCGGTTGGCCGCGGAAGCCGTCGAGGATCTTGAAGGCCTTGATCGAGCGGACCATGCGCTCGGCCGAAATCTGCCACATGGGGGCCAGGCGGAAGGTGACGTCCTTGAGGACCTCGACCATCGTGCCGCCCAGGCCGAACATCATCAGCGGTCCGAAACGGGCGTCACGGCTGGCGCCCAGGATCACCTCGACGCCCTTGGGGGCCATCTGCTCGACGAGAACGCCCCGGATTTTCGCTCCCGGCACGTGCTTCTGCACGTTTTCATGGATCTGGGCATAAGCGGTTCGGGCCTGTTTGGCGCCCACCACCTTGAGGATCACGCCGCCGGCATCGTACTTGTGAATCACGTCGGACGACATGACTTTCATGGCCAGCGGCCCGCCGATTTCTTCCGCCAGCTTGGCCGCTTCATCGGCCGAGCAGGCGACGTCGCTCTTCAGCAGCGGCAGGCGATAGCAAGCGAACAGCGGGCGGCACTCGGCCTGGCCCATGTAATAGCTGTCCTTGTCGCCCAAGGTCTTTTCCACGATCTTCCGCGCCCCGGCCACGTCGCAGTCGGTGAGATCGATCATCGTGCGATGCGGAATCTCTTGCAGCGTGACCAGGCGCGTGGCCGCGGCCAAGGCCCGCACGCCGTCCTCCGGGAAGGGATAGTTGGGAATGTGCGCCTGGCGGAGGATCGCCACGCCGGGGGCCACGTCGCGGACGCCCATGAACGAGCAGATAACCGGCTTGTGGATGCCCTTGATGGCCTCGGGCACGACGGCCGCCGTTTCTTCGATTTCGGTCATCGACTGCGGTGTGAGAATCACGATGCCCATGTCCACGCCCGGGTCTTCCAGCACCGTGCGGACGGCCGCCTTGTAGCGATCGCTGCGGGCATCGCCGATCACGTCGACCGGGTTGCGGAGCGAAGCTGCGGCGGGGAGCGAGGGACGAAGTTTCTCCTTCGTGGCCTCGCTCAACTCGGCCAACTGCAGGCCGTTGCGTATCGCGGCGTCGGTGGCCATGATGCCTGGGCCGCCGGCATTGGTGATGATCGCCACCCGCGGACCTTTGGGCAGCGGTTGCGTGGTATAAAGCGCCGCGTAGTCGAACAATTCGGCAATCGTATCGACGCGCTGTACGCCGCTTTGCGCCAACAGGGCGTCGTAGACCGAATCGGAACCAGCCAGCGAACCGGTGTGGCTGCTGACCGCCTTGGCACCTTCGGCCGACCGGCCCGACTTCAGGCAAAGCATCGGCTTGTGCGTTTCCCAGAAGATCTTGCGGGCACGCTCGATGAACTGCCGGCCGTTGGTGATGTCTTCCAGGTACATGGCAATCACCGCGGTGTCTTCATCCTCGGCCAGGTAGTCCAACAGGTCGATCTCGTTCACGTCGGCCTTGTTGCCGAAGCTGATGAACTTGCTGAAGCCCATGTTGCGTTCCTCGGCGTAATCGAGCACCGAGGTGCAAAGCGCGCCGCTTTGCGAAAGGAAGCCGAGGTTGCCCGCAACAGGCATCTTGCGGCCGAAGGTGGCGTTCATCCGGATGTCGGCATGAGTATTGATTACCCCCAGGCAGTTGGGGCCGATCAGGGGAATGCCGGCCGCCTGGACCTTCTGGCGGACCTGGTCTTCCAGTGCCGCGCCTTCCGCCCCGACTTCCTTGAAACCGGCCGAAATCACCACCAAGCCGCGGACCTTCTTGGCGATCGCTTCATCGATCACGCCTAACGCCGCAGCAGAAGGGATGATCAACACGGCCAGGTCGACTGGCCCGGGCAGGGCGCTGAGCGTGCGATAGGCATACACGCCCATGATGTTGCTGGCCTTGGGATTGATGGGGAAGACGGGGCCATTGAAACCACTGAGCAGCAGGTTGCGGAAAATATCGTTGCCTACGGTGCCCGGCCGCGTCGACGCGCCGACAACGGCGATCGATTTGGGGGAAAGAATGCCATCGAGCCTGGAACAACTCGTACCACTGGACATGCGCGAAACTCCTCTCGGTTATACTTTGATGGGCGTCGTCGAGTCGCTGATCGGGATACTTTTGCGGGAAAAAGACGATGCCAACGAGCTATTATCGCGCAAGGGCGAAGCGGCAACAAGGGGAAGTCGCTTTTCCAATCTTTTGGATCTTACAGAAAAATCATTCGATTGTTGCTAAACTATATCTCGATTGAACTGGCCAAACAAAATTGTCGTGCGGCAGTTGGCCAACCCCATCGTAATCCGCTACCATGGCAGGGAGAGTATTCTGGAAACTGAAGCGACATGACCCCCATCGACTCCCCCCCAACGCAGCTATCTGCCCGAGCATGGCCCTACGCCTGCGGCTTGGTGCTGATCGTGTTCGTGGTCTTTGGGGCTGCCGCTGGTTTTGGTTTTCTTAATTGGGATGATCCTCAGCAGGTGCGGGAGAACCCCAACGTCAATCCACCTTCCTGGCAAGGCGTGCGGGCGTCGTGGCAGGCGCCATATTGGAATCTATATATTCCGCTGAGTTATACGGTACTTGCCTTCGAGGCTGCCATCGCGGAGCGTGTCGATCCGGTCAGCGGCCTGAGCGAGCTTCGGCCCTCCGTCTTTCACGTGGGCAATCTCCTGCTGCACGCGGCCTGCACTTTGCTGGTCTTCGTGCTCCTGCGGCGATTGCTCGGCGCCAACGTAGACAGGCACACTCCGCGTGCCGTCCGCCGCGCAGTCCCACGCGCAGGCCATTATGGCGGACGGCACAGGGACTGTGCCTGCTACGTTGGCGGACGGCACAGGGACTGTGCCTGCTACTTTAATTGCCGCGGGGCTGGGCGCCTTGCTCTTCGCTGTACACCCTTTGCAGGTCGAATCGGTGGCCTGGATCTCCGAGGTCCGCGGGCTGCTTTGCGGCCTGTTCGCGGTTTTGGCACTTTGGCAATACGTCGAATATGCCGACGGGCACCCGGCACCAGGAACAACCGCGTTTTCTGCCGGGTGCCGGGTCGGGCGGACGAGCGAGGTGCGGGCCATGTTGTATGCCGGTGCGACCGCTGCGCTCGTCTTGGCACTGCTGTCCAAACCGGCGGCCGTGGCAGTTCCGCTCATGGCCGGCGTGCTGGGCGTCGGCCTCTTGCGCCGCCGGCTCATGGTGGTGTTCTTGGAAATGCTGCCCTGGATCGCCTGCGCGATCGTCGCAATCGCGAAAACGAAGCAGTTACAGCCCGGTACGGCGCTGGCATTCGTACCCTCGCTGGCGGTGCGACCGCTCGTTGCCTTGGATGCGATCGGTTTCTATGTGGCCAAATTCTTCGTGCCGCTGCAATTAGGCGCCGACTACGGCCGAACGCCGCCGTTTGTGCTAGGCGGAAAGCCTTTTGAGTCTTTTCAGATCGGTGGGGTTCTTCTGCCAGTTCTGCTTATCGCGTTCGTCTTGGTAAAGCATCGACGTATGCCGCTGGTTGGTTCCGCACTATTTCTGGCCTGGCTCGCCCCCGTACTGGGATTGGTTTCTTTCGATTTCCAACGCATAAGCACCGTGGCGGACCGTTATGTCTACTTGGCGATGCTCGGACCGGCACTCGTCGTTGCCTGGATCGTTCAGCGCTGGTGGAGCCTTCCCCTGGCGGGGGTCGCCGCCGCGACCATCGGCCTTCTAGGCGCATTGAGTTTCCTGCAACTCGGCACGTGGCGCGATACGCAGACGCTCTTCGAGCATGCCTTGCGGGTCAATCCCCGCAGCGCCGTAGCCCAATATCATTTGGGCTACCTGGCTTTCCTCGACGGCCGACGCGACGACGCGATTGACTGGTATCGGAAATCGCTGGAGCTCCGCCCCGATTTCGTCCTCACGCACGTCGGCCTGGCCAAGGCCCTTTTCGTATCGGGCGACGTTGAAGCGGCGTGCAACGTGCTCCGCGAGACCAAGGCCAACGGTCCCGACGCCAGGTTCGTGCAAGAGGTTCTTCAGGCATTCCAGTCGAAACAACAAGGTCTCGTGGAAGCAGCCGCGGAGATCAACTTGGGCGTTGCCGAGGCGGCTGCGGGCCGCTTCGAGAAAGCCCGCCTCCATTATCTGGCAGCGATCCGCATCGAACCCCGGCTGGCGAAGGCCTATTACAATTTGGGCAATCTTGCTTATGCCGAAAGAAATTGGTCCCAGGCCATCGAGCATTTCGAGACGGCACTGAAATGTCAGCCCGAGTACGCCGAGGCCAGGGCAAACCTGGGCGCCGCCCTAATGCAGTCGGGCCGGCTTCAGAATGCGATTACTCAGGAGAGAGCGGCGCTGATCATCGACCCCAGCTTGTTGCCCGCGGCACACGACGCTGGGGCAGGCCCTGCTGCGGAGCGGCTCCAAAGACGAAGCCGCGGCCGAATTTCGCAAGGCCCTGGACCAGATTCCGTTCGGCTCGCCGCAGGCCGCCAACATTCGAAGTTGGTTGCGCAAGGCGGAAGCCGATGATTCCCTACCACAGTAACCCGGTAGGCCGGAACAAGCTTGCGCAGTTCCGGCACGAATTGCTTCGAATTTCGCCGGAACTGCGCAAGCTTGTTCCGGCCTACTGAACGTCGCCAAAAGAGGAAAACCCATGAGAGCATCCCTGATCTTGCTGACGCTATTGACCGCCGCGGCTGCGGCCAACGATGAAATGTATCCGCCGGCGCCGGCGGCGCAGAAGGCCATCCAAATCGATGGCCGGGGCTTCACCATCAACGGCCAACGCACCTACATCGCCTCCGGCAGCATCCACTACCCACGCGTGCCCCGCGACCTGTGGCGCAACCGGCTGCTGCGGCTCAAGCGGGCAGGCTTCAATACGGTCGAAACCTACGCCTTCTGGAATTTCCACGAGCCGCGGGAGAACGAGTGGGATTTCACGGGCGATAAGGATATCGGGGCCTTCCTCAGCACGGCCCAGGAACTCGGCCTGTATGCGATCGTCCGCGTCGGCCCCTACGTCTGTGCGGAATGGGATTCGGGCGGATATCCGATATGGCTGAAATTCAAGCCGCCGTTCAAGGTCCGCACGACCGACCCGGCCTTCCTGGCCTGGAACGATCACTGGTACGACAAGATCCTGCCCATCGTCGCCGCGCACCAGATCCATAAGGGCGGCAACGTGATTATGGTGCAATTGGAGAACGAGCATTTTCAGGGCTGGGGCACCGTCAGCGGCGATCCGTACTTCGATCACCTGCGCGAGAAGGCCCTGTCGCTGGGGATCGAGGTGCCGCTGTTCTTCAGCGGCCTGAACCATGGCCATGGCCCCACGCCCAGCAATCTTGCAGGCCACAAGACGCCCTGGTTCAGCACCGAGTTCTGGCCCGGCTGGTTCGACCTCTACGGCAATCTTTCCGCCAAGCGTTTCCACGAGGTCGAGCGCGACAATTGGAAGATCCTTGCCGGCGGCGGCGCCGGCCACAATTTCTACATGCTCCACGGCGGCACGAATTTTGAGACCTGGAACGACGACAGCGGGGCTGCCAGCTACGATTACGGCGCGGCCATCGGACAAGCCGGCGACCTGCGGCCGATTTACTATAGGATGAAGAGGGCGAACCTGTTCGCTAAGACGTTGCCGGACCTTCGCGATAGCGGCGCAACCATCGAGTTTGACCGCAACAGCGCGAAGTCGATGACCGCGGCTCGACTAGGCTTAAGATGCATGGCACGTTTCCTCGGCCTGGGCCAGCATGACAAGGCGACCACGTTTGTTGTCTATGGCCCGTCAGGTGAGAGCGGCAGGCTGCGGTATGCCGGAAAGGAGATCACGTTCACGTTCCCCGAGAATGGGCCGCAGGAGCAAGAGTTTACCGCGGGCGGTGGCTTTCCGAACCAAGTGCCCAGCGTCTGGACTGAACGCGTCGTGGCGGTGAGCACGGCCTTGGCCGACCGCACGTGGATCGTCGACAAGCACGTGATTTGCGGCCCAGCATTCGTGGGCGATGTCCACAGCGCCAACGGCAAAGTAACATCGCTGACGATCGAGCGTCCCTACGGCCAGCCCTCGTGCGGCAAAGTCATCGTTTACGGAGACACGGTTCAACATTTGGCCGTGCGGGCCGACACCACGCTCGAAACGGCCCCCGCGCCGCAACTCCGCGATTGGCAGATGCGGCTTGCCCCGGAAGCGGCCGCCGATTATGACGATTCCGGGTGGAAGAAGTCGGCCGAACCGCTACAGATGGGGGCCGACGGCGACACCAGCGCTACGGCTTGGTATCGCGCCGTGGTGGACGTGAAAGCGGCGGGCGCCGCCAGGTTTCAGTTCAGCGGCCGCGCCGACGACATCGTGATCTTGGTCAATGGCCGCCGTTACGGCCCCCGGGTGCCGCTGGCGGCCGGTCGCAACGTGATCGCCGTGCTCGCCTCGCATCGCGGCCGCGACAAGGCGTTCAACTATTATGGCACCCTCGACACCTTCGCCCGCAAAGGGCTTTTTGGCCCCGTGCAACTCACCATCGACAGTGAAAACGTGGATGTCACGCCTTGGAAGATGCGCGGTGGCGTGGGGCCCTTGGACGGCAAGTGGCAACCCGTGGCCAGAACTATAGAAGCCCGAAGCGCAAGCAAGGTAAACGGTTCTTCCCTTGCTGGCGCCGCGGGCTTGAATGGCGGGCCACCCGGCGTGCCCGCCTTCTACCGCGCGACCTTCACGACGAAGAACATTCCCGGTCGCATTTTGCGCGCCACGTCCAAGGGCCTGAGCCGCGGCACGATGTGGCTCAACGGGCACAACCTGGGGCGTTATCCGGAGAAGATTGCGGCCCCGGGGATGTATCTGCCCGAGTGCTGGCTCAAGGACGGCGAGAACCGGCTGGTGGTCTTCGACGAGGAGGGCGCGTCGGTCGAGCCGGTCAAGTTGGAAGTGGAAACCGCTGCCAGCCGCGAGGTGATTCAGGTCTCCGAGCCGTAATTTGAAGTGCGGAGGCTAAGCCCCCGCACTCCAAATCAGGAATCGCCGCCGAAACTGCCGCCGCCACCGGAATCTCCACCGCCAAAATCGCCACCGCCGCCAAAATCGCCACCACCGCCGAAATCGCCGCCGCCAGCGAGATCCCCACCACCACCAGAATCGCCACCTCCAAAACTTCCGCCGCCGGCGTCGTCGGTGTCTCCGCCAAAATCTCCGGCGCCGGGCTGATCGGCCGGCAAGGCGGCATCCTGGCCCGAGGAATCATAGCCGGCTTGCGGCGACGATTCGCCGCCCCACGACGAACCGCGGCTGCCGCCGCGGAACGAATCATACATCCAATTGCCCGCCGCGGCGCCGAACATGCCGCCCAAGAGCGAACTGAAGAAACCACCGCCGCCGCCACCACCGTAACCGGGACCGTAACCGCCCTGTCCGTAGCCGCCCTGTCCGTAGCCGCCGCCGGGCATGCCGCCGTAGCCGCTGCCGCCGCGAAACGCGCCGATAAGGGCCTTGATCATCCAGACGACCAAGAGGACCACCACCGCCAGGCAGATCCAGCCCATCAGCGGCGACGCTTGCGCCGCCCCGCCTGCCGGAAAATTGTTGGGAATCCGTTGTCCGGGCGGAACGTTGTTAGGAATCCCCCTTGCGGCCGGAGCGGCCTGACCGCGCGCCGGCCGAGATTGGTTTCCAGCGTCGACTGGATGGTGTCGACCATTCCGGCAAGGGCCGCATCGAACTGCTTACGATCCATCAGTTTCAAAGTTTTCTTCGCCAGCGCATTGCGCTCTGCCGGCGTGAAGGCCTTCTTGCGGGTCGACTTGTCGGGTTCGATTTGCAGGTATCCCGGATTCCTGCAGATCAGGACGTAGATGCCGTTGACGCGTTCATCGTCGGTGCGCATCACGGCCCAGCGGCGAAAGAACTCTGCCTTCGCGTCGGGCTGGTATTGGGCTTTCATGTCATCGGGGATCGAAGAAAAGGTCTCGATCACGACCTCAACCTTGAAGTCGCTGTAGATTTTCAGAAGCCTTCCCATCGCGTGGTCTACGGCCGACTTGCTGAAGAAGGAACCCAAATCGTCGTTGATCTTCGGCCCGGCCCCCTCAACCGGGGATGTGCCAACCAGCCCGCCTGCCAACAACGCGATAAGCAATAACCCGCCGGAACGCAACATGGATCATCTCCTCTGAAAAGTGAGAACATACCATTCAATGCGCTTATTCTTACTCAACTCTGCGGCGTTGGCAAGCCGGCCTACCCAGCACGGAGTTCATTCCGTTCCCCAGAAATAAGCAAGGCAACGGAATAAATTCCGTTCTACGAAGGCGTTGGCAAGCCGGCGGCGTCGAGGACTTCGATCCGCACGCGTTCGATCCGCCGCCGCGTGGCGTCCAGGACCGTGATGCGGACGTTCTGCCAGGTCAGGTCTTCACCGGCCGTGGGAATGTGGCCCAGTTCGTTGAAAACGAAGCCGCCGATAGTGTCGTAGTCGGCGTCCTCGGGCAGGCCGAGGCCGAGCCGTTCGTTGATCTCGTCGATATGCACCTTTCCCATCGCTTCACACGCGCCGGGACCCAACTCGCGGATGCCTTCCACGTGGGCCGGATCGTACTCGTCGACGATCTCGCCCACGATCTCTTCCAAAACATCTTCCATGGTCACCAGCCCGGAAACGCCGCCATACTCGTCCAAGACCACGACCATGTGATTGCGGCCGTGCTGCAATTCCTGGAGCAAGGCGTCGATCGGTTTGGTCTCCGGCACGAAAACCGGCTGGCGGAGGAGCTTGGTCCAATGCTCGGCGGGGCACCCAGTACTCTGGGTCCGGCTCGGGTCGCGGGCCAACTCCGCCAGGAGGTCTTTGGCGTGCAGGATGCCCAGAATATCGTCGCGATTGCGGCCATAGACGGGGATCCGCGTATGCCCGGCGTGGATCACCTGGTCGAGCATCTCTTCCCAGGAGAGCGAGGCCGGGATGGAAAGCATGTCGGTCCGCGGGGTCATGATCTGCGAGACGTCGGCGTCGCCCAGTTCGATCACGCCTTCGATCATTTCTCGGGCTTCTTCTTCGAGCAGGCCCTCGCGATGACCTTCGGAGACGATGGTGCGGATGTCTTCTTCGAACGATTCTTCGTCGGGGGCGGCCAGCTTGCGGCCGGCCAGGCGATGCAGGGCCACGTCGACGACGTGCGCCAGAAAGGCAAAAGGCACCAAGAGGAAGCTCACGCCCCACAGGAGCGGCCAGGCGACAAACGAGAATGGATCGGCCCATAGCCGGGCCAAGGCCCAGGGCAACCAGAGATTGGCGGCGAGGGCCAAGAGCAGGCCGGCTGCCAGGGCGGGGACCCAGGCGGCGACGGCAAAATCGAGGGCCTGGCCATACTGCCAAAGCGCGATGCCGCCGGTCGCGGCCGCCGCAACCAAGGCCAGCGTCCGCAGCGATTGCATGGCCAGGCCGACCTGCTCGCGCCAATGCAGGACGTGGCCCAGTCGATCGGGCTTGTTCCACTTGCGGCAGATCTCTTCCAACTCCGCCGGCGAGAACTCGGCCAGCGCGCGGGCACTCATTGCCGCCAGGCTGGTGATGCCCAGCGAGGCAGCGGAGAACCACAAAAGTGCGGCAGTGGTCATGGGTTAGGGGGAAGAAAGAACTTAGAACTTAGTACTTAGTGCTTGGTACTAAGCACTAAGTACTACGCACTAAGACCTCACCTTCGCGTTATTCCAAGGCTTTCCAGTATGTCCGTTTCCTGTTCCTGCATTTCGGCGCGTAACACCGCGTCGGCGTCGTCGTGGCCCACCAGGTGCAACGTGCCATGAATGACGTACAACAGCAACTCGTCGTGCGGCGGCCAACCATATTGCGGCGCAGTCCGCAACGCCGTTTGCGCGCCGACAACCACTTCGCCCTCCAGGCCGTCGCTTTCGTCGAGCAGGAAACTCAATACGTCGGCCGGGCCGCGGTGGCGGAGATATTGCCAGTTGAGCCGGGCGATCGTCGCGTCGTCGACCACGGCCACGCTGATCCGCGCTTTGCATACACCCGCATCACGGAGCACTCTTCGCACGGCCTTGCGCACCAGTCGCCGGTCCAACGGCAGATGGGCCTGCTCGTCGGCAATCTCGACGACGATCTGGGGCGATGGGGGCATGCGGCACAATCGCAAAAAAACTCAAAATCCAAGTATCCAAATTCCAAACAAATCCAAAATTCAAAAGCTCCAAACGGACGTTCCGAGGGCGAAAAGGCGGGTTTGGAATTTTTCTCTTTGAAATTTCCGATTTGTTTGGAATTTGCTGCTTGAGATTTGAGATTTCCCTCTTATGCCGAGCGTTGATCGGGGTATTTCAGCCGTCCATGGTAGATCGAGGCCACCGACATGACAAGACTCCGCTCGATGGCGCCCAATTCGCGGAGGGTCAGGCCGCTTTCGTCGAACTGCCCGCCCTGCAAGCGCCGCTGGGCCAGGTCGCTGACGAGTCCCTCGATCCGCCCCGGCGTGGGATCGACCAGGGTGCGGCTGGCGCTTTCCACGGCGTCGGCCAGCATGAGCACGGCAGCCTCCTTGGTCTGCGGTTTTGGACCCGGATAGCGGAAGAGGTTCTCGTCGATCTCGCTGCCGTTGGGATCGGCAGCCTGCTGCGTGTGGGCGCGATCGTAAAAGTATTCCATGAGCATCGTGCCATGATGCTGCTGGATCATGTCGATGATCGGTTGCGGCAGATGGTGCTGGCGGGCGAGGTCGGCGCCGTCCTTGATGTGGGCGACGATGACCAGCGTGCTCATGGCGGGCACGAGACCTTCGTGGCGGCTGCCCTCCTGGCCCTGGTTCTCCACGAAGTAGCCCGGCTTGAGCATCTTGCCGATGTCATGGAAATAGGCCCCCACGCGGCAGAGCAGGCCGCGGGCGCCGATGGCGTCGGCGGCTGCTTCGGCGATCGAGCCGACGGTGAGCGAGTGGTTGTAGGTGCTGGGCGCGCGGCGGACCAGCTCCTGCAAGACGGGATGGGTGATGTCACCCAACTCCAACAGGCTCAGATCGGTGAGCACGCCGAAGAGCTTTTCCACGAAGGGCAGCAGGCCCGTCATGAAGAACCCGGCCAGCATGGTCCATATAAATTGATGGCCAGCGTCGCGGAAGAGCGACCAACCGAGGGGCCGATTGTCGATCATGTTCATGGCCAGGTCCAACAAGGCAGCCACGCAGCCGGCGAAGAGGCCCACATAGACCAGCTTGCTGCGACTGCGAATGCGGCCCAGATTCAACACTGCGGCGGTCGTCGTGCCGAACAAGAGGAGGAACATGGGCAAGTCCCCGCCCATCGCCAGCACGACGATCCAGGAAATGACGCCCGTAAACAACAGGGCCAACTCCTGGCGATAGGCAATGGCCATGATCATGCCGAAGACGATCAAGGGCACGAACTCGGCCCGCCAGCGATCGTCGGCGGCGGCACACAGCCAGGAACACGGTGCCTACGGCCAAACTGAGGGCGCCGGCCAGGCGATCGAGCCCGGCCTGCGCGCCGCGTTGCCGGTAGCGCATGTACATCCCGCAGAGCGTGAACATGGCGAAAACCACCAGCAGAACCGCACAAGCTCGGCAGAAGCGGTCCACGAATTTCGCGCTGCGCAATAAATGCACTGTTTTCCAGCTTGAGCAACTCGATCTTCGCCGGGTCGATCGATTCACCCGCTTTGACCAGCGGATCGCCCGGCCGAAAGGCGATCATGGCCGGCTCGACGTTGTCGGCGTTCTCTTTCTGGGCGGCCTCGCTTGCGGGGTCATCACGCGTGAAGGTGGTCAATGGCTTGGACGGATGCAAAAGTCGCGGCTCGAGCCAGGCCCAGACCCGGTCGGCGATGGCCTTCGAGCTGAGTCCCTCAGTCAACTTCTGCCGGATCGCCTGGGGATCGACCGTCACTTCACTGACTTCGATGTCCCGCCGCTCCGCCGGATTCTCGACCGCGTAGACTGAGATGGTCTTCTTATTGAAGCCCTTGAGCTTCTCCGTGAGCTCGGCCAGCAATCCGTGCTGCTCCAAGGGGGCGAAGGCCTCGGCAACCGCGCGATCGAGTTGATCGAGGTTCTCCTTGCCGGCCAGGGCCTTGCGGAACTCCTGGAATGCGACGATTTCCGCCGAAGGCTTCGGCTCCTTGGCAGCCTTTTCCGAACGTCCCGTCGGGGGCTTGGGCTCCTTGGGCGCCTTATCCGAGAGTTCTGCCGGGGGCCTTGGTTCCTTGGGGGCTTTATCCGGAAGTTCCGCCGGGGGCTTGGATTCCTTGGCGGCCTTTTCCCCGGGCGACAGGAATTCCCTCCATATCGGGAGGGTCTTTTCCGTCAGCGTTTCCGTCTTCGTGAGCTCGGCGATCGTGTTCCGCAGATCGTGCCGCAACTGTTCCAGCGGTTTGACGTCCTGGATGAAAACGGCCTTGGTTTCTTCGCGGGCCTTGAGCCGCGCCTGCTCGGTCTCGTTGCGATTTTCCTGTTTGAACTCGACCCGCGCCGTCACGTAGCGCGTTGGCGCCTTCCCCGTCCGCCAATGGATGGGCGGGTCCCAGGCCTGGATAATCGCCACTACCGCCATCGCGGCGGCCAGGGCCAGGGCCATCCGCGACAAGACATCGCGATTGCAAACAGCGAGCCACGCCCGCTCCAAGCGACCCGGGGGCAGTTCCAGCGCAGCTACGCGTTCGGATCGTGTTCGTCGTTGACCGCCATTGGCCATAGCTTATGAGTCACCATTCCACCGACCCGGAGTACCGGGTGCCCCGCGGGGGTCGGTGGGGAAATGTAGCATTCCACCGACACGGGGTCGGTGGGGAAATTTTGTCTATGTATTGTTCCGCTTGGGGGGACCGTGCTCGTAGGCGTTGACGATCTTCTGCACCAGCGGGTGGCGAACGATGTCGCCGCGAGCGAGCTTCACGCAGGCCACGCCCTCGATGCCTTGCAGGCGATCGATGGCGTCGACCAGGCCGCTCTTGGCGTGTTCCGGCAGATCGATCTGGGTGATGTCGCCGGAGGCCACGATTTTCGAACCGTTACCCATCCGCGTAAGGAACATCTTCATCTGCGAAACGGTCGTGTTCTGCGCCTCGTCGAGAATGATGAAAGCCTCGTTCAACGTTCGCCCCCGCATGTAGGCCAGGGGAATGACCTCGATCAGGTCCTGCTCGCGGTAGCGCGTGATCTGCTCGTGGTCCATCATTTCGTGCAAGGCGTCCATCAGCGGCCGCAGGTAGGGGTTGATCTTGGCCTGCAAATCGCCGGGCAGGAAACCGAGGCTTTCGCCGGCCTCGACCGCCGGCCGAACGAGTACGAGCTTGCGGACCCGTTCGGCCCGCAAAGCGGCCACCGCCGTGGCCACGGCCAGATAGGTCTTGCCCGTTCCGGCCGGTCCGTGGCAAAGCACAACATCGTGTTCGGCAATGGCATCGACATAACGAGCCTGACCCTGGGAACGGGCGCGTATCTGCCGGCCGGCCGTGAAGACCGTCAGCGGCTTGGCTGTCGGTTTGGCCGGGCACCCGGTACTCCGGGTCGCGCCGGTTTCGCCTTTTTGCACGCCCGCGAGGACGCGATTTATGTCTTCGGCGGCCAGTTCACCATGCCGTTGCGCGTGGGCCTGGAGTTCCTCCAAGACCTGGGTAGCGCTGGCCACGGCCTGTTCCTCACCGCCGACGTGGATCCGTCCATCCCGCGCAGAGATAGAAACCGACAACGCCTCACGGATTCTCCGCACGTGCTGATCGCAGGTGCCAAAGAGCGTTACTAGTTCCTTGGAACTAACAACCGAGATGTCTGTTTCACTCATGCGCGCTTGCGCCGGAATCGATCGCGGCGCCGGAACCAATAAGATATATCCATGCATTTAGTATAGCCAATTTCGGCGGAGATGGAACAGCAAGACTGGCAGTGATTTGCTAAAGTGTTATTTGGTAAGGAGTTATGGATTCGCGACGGGAAATCTAGCCTAATGCTTGGCCGTCGCTACAATAAGAGCCATGGAAGTCAGCGAAAAAAAAGACGAGGCAAAAGGGGCCAAGACGGTCGCGGCGATCGAACGTCGGCGCCAATGCCGTACGCATGGTTATCGCCGACGTGCTTCCCGACGGCGAAATCGAAGTCATCGAGCGCTTGCAGAGGGCAACGCGCCTGGGGCAAGACGCCTTTCGCCGCGGACGCCTGGGCGCCGCCAGCATGCGCGTGGCCCTGGCCATCCTCCGCGACTTCCACGAGCTCCTGAAACTGTACAAGGTCGAGCAAGTCCGGGCCGTCGCCACCAGCGCCGCCCGCGAGGCCAGCAATTCCGACACGTTTCTCGATCGCATCTTCCTGGCGACGGGCTTGAAGGTCGAGGTCATCGGCACGCCGGAAGAGAGTCGTTTGACGGTCTCGGCGGTGCGTCAGGCCCTGGGCGACTCGTTGAACGTCGCGCGGGGCGAGACGCTCATCGCCGACGTCGGTGGCGGCAGCACGCTGCTGACGCTGCTCCGCGACGGCGAGATCGTCACTTCGCAGGGCCTGCGGCTGGGTTCCGTACGGCTGCACGAGGTGCTGGCCGAGAACGAGGACTCGCCCGAGCAGACGGCTGAAGTCTTTCGGTACCAGGTTTCAACCATGTTGGGCTCGCTACAGAATTCGATGCCGTTGGAAAACGCCGAATCGTTCATCGCGGTCGGAGGCGATGCCCGCTTCGCCGTCCGCCAGATCGGCCATCCGACCGACTCGCCCGAATTGTTCCGCATCGATCCCCGGGAGTTCGACGATCTGGTGGCGCGCTGCGAGCATTGGACTGCCGAGGACCTGGCCAAGCGATTCGGCGTTCCTTTTGCCGAGGCCGAGACCATCAATCCGGCGCTGCTGGTCTACCAGAACCTGTTCCGCCTGACGAAGGCCACGCAAATCATCGTGTCGAACGTGACGATGCGCGACGGGCTGCTGCTGGAGCTTGCCAACCGGGTCACGGGGAAAGAAGACCGGGCGCTGGCGCCCGGCGTGATCCACTCGGCGATGGCGATCGCCCGGAAATATCACGTCGATCTTGGGCATGCCCAAACGGTGGCCGACGCGGCCCTGCGGTTGTTCGACGAAATTCGCCCCGACCACGGCCTGGGCCCGCGGCACCGGCTGTTGCTGCACGCAGCGGCCCTGCTGCACGAGATCGGTGGTTACGTGAGCAATCGCAGCCACCACAAACACAGCTACTATCTCATCGCCAATTCGGAGATTTTCGGGCTCAATCGGGAAGAGACCATACTGGCAGCGCACGTGGCGCGTTATCATCGCCGCAGCGGGCCGAAACCGTCGCATCCGGAATACATGTCGTTGCCGCGCGAGAGTCGCGTGACGGTGAGCAAGCTGGCCGCCATCCTCCGCGTGGCCGACGCCCTTTCTCGCGGCCACGTCCACGCGCCCTGCAACCTGCAGTTCGAACGCCAGGGCGACGATCTGATCATCTGCGTCCCCAATGCGACCGATCTGCTCCTGGAACAACGGGCCGTGCAAGCCAAGGCCGACATGTTCGAAGATATTTACGGCATGAAAATCCGGCTGGAAGTCACGTAAGAATACTCAGCCACGGATGGAACACAGATTAAACACGGATAAGAGAGAATGAGCAAGGATTTGTTGCGATCACCTGACATGTACTTCAACCGCGAATTGAGCTGGTTGGAGTTCAACGACCGCGTGCTCCGCCAGGGCCTCGGGGACGACTTGCCGCTCTTGGAGCGTGTCAAATTCCTGGCCATCGTCAGTTCCAACTTGGACGAATTCTTCCTCGTTCGCGTGGCCGGCCTGATGAGTGCCCGGGCGGAAGGCGTTCGCCGCCGCGATCCCTCCGGCATGACCCCGGCTACGCAATTGCGGGCCGTCAGTGAGCGCGTCCAGCGCATGATGCAGGAGCAACAGGAAGGAGTCTTGGCGGCCTTGGCGGAACTCGTCGCGGCGGGCATCAGCGTGGTGCGGGCCGCGGAGTGGAGCGACGAACAGCGGAAGTTCCTGCAGATGTATTTCAGCAAAGAAATCCTCCCCGTGCTCACGCCGCTGGCGGTCCAGGAATTGCATCCTTCCCCGCGGCTACCCGGCCTGCAATGGCACGTGGCCGTCGTGCTGACGAGGGCGGCGGGCGAAGAGCACATCGCCGTCACGCCCGTTCCCCAGCAGATTTCCCGCTGGGTCCGCCTGCCGGGCGACGACGTCCGCCTGGCCCGCTTGGAAGATGTGATCGCGGCCAACGTCGGCGCGCTCTTCCCCGGCGCTCAGATTGCGGCCACGGCCCTCTTCCGCATCACCCGCGACGCCGACGTTTCCGTCGAGCGCGACGAGACCGACGACATGCTGGAAGCGGTCGAACAGGCCGTGCTCACGCGGCAACGGCGGCCGCCGGTCCGCCTGCAGGTTTCGCCCGCTGCCGACGCCCGCATTCGCGCCTGGCTCGACGAACGGGTGAAGTTGCAGCCCGAAGAAGTCTACGAGATGGACTCCACGCTCGATGCGGCGGCCTTGATGGAACTGGCGAATTGGCCTGGTTTCGAGCAATTGAAGAACGTCGATTGGCCGCCGCAGCCGCCGCGCGATCTGTTGGGCAGCGACGACCTGTTCGAGGCCCTCGCCGATCGCGACGTGCTCTTGTTCCATCCTTACGAGACGTTCGAGCCGGTCGTGCGCTTGCTCGAACAGGCGGCCGACGATCCCAACGTGCTGGCCATCAAGCAGACGCTCTATCGCACCAGCGGCAATTCGCCCATCGTCCGCGCCCTGGGCCGGGCCGCGCAGAGCGGCAAGGAAGTGACCGTGCTCGTCGAGTTGCGAGCCCGCTTCGACGAGGCCCGCAACATCGAGTGGGCCCGCCGCCTGGAGGACCTCGGCGCCCACGTGATTTACGGCATTGCCGGCTACAAGACGCATGCCAAGGCCGTATTGATCGTCCGCCGGGCACCAGGTACTCCTGGTCGAAGCCATCGCATCCAGCGCTACGTCCACCTGGCCACAGGCAACTACAACGACCGCACGGCGAAGCTTTATAGCGACTTCGGCCTGATGACCACCGACCGCGACATCGCCAACGACGTGGCCGCCTTCTTCAATCTGCTCACCGGCTTTTCGGAGACCGTCGGCTGGTCGAAGCTGGCCATCGCCCCCACGGGCCTGCAACGCAAATTCATCGACCTCATCGAACGCGAAATGCAGGTCTCGACGCCCGACCGGCCGGGCCTGATCATGGCCAAAGTGAATTCGCTGGAGGATCCCGAAATCTGCCGGGCCTTGTATCGCGCCAGCCAGGCCGGCGTGAAGATCATGCTCAACGTCCGCGGGATCTGCGTGCTGCGGCCCGGTGTGGAAGGCGTTTCCGAGAACATCGAGGTGCGCTCGATCGTCGATCGCTACTTGGAGCACGCCCGCGTGTTCTACTTCCGCAACGGCGGGCATGAAGAGGTGTTTCTCTCCAGTGCCGACTGGATGCGGCGGAACCTGTTGAAGCGGCTGGAGATCATGTTCCCCATCCTCGACGCGAATTTCAAGAAGCGGATGATCAACGTCTTGAATACGTTCTTTGCCGACAACGTGAAGGCCCGCCGGCTGCTGTCCGACAGTACTTACGTGCCGGTCGAGTGCGTCGGGCCGCGGGTCCGGGCCCAGGCCAAGTTCCACAAGGACGCGGTCGACGCCGTGCATTTGGCCGAGCAGACGGCCTTGCAGTTCCGGCCCTTGAAGAGCCCGAAGGAGTGAGAGGAGAGCCGGATCAGCCATGAGGCGCTCTTTGACGGCTACTTGCCGCAACCGCGAGGCGCAATCTGTGGTCTGCTCCCTGCCCCCTATGGGGGGCAAGCGAACCTCGACTCGATGCGGACGCTTCGACGATCAAAGTGCCTTGCGAGCGCCTCGGATGGAAAGGGGATGCGGAAACGGTCCAGCGCGTGGCATTGGATCCGGAATTCAGCAGCGAGGAGTGGCGCGTGACGTTTACGGATATTCGCGCCGGGCACCGCGGTGTTCGTCATTCCCGCCTTTGGCACTGAAGTCTTACCGATCACGGCCGGGCTCGGTGTCTGCGGCGGCCGCCCTCAGGCGAGCAACGCGCGCGTGCTCAGCGGCGACGCGCTCGTTGTGGCCGTCATGCCTGAGCGCGGGTTCACGCACCTGGCCAGCCACGATGCCGATTTCGACCGGCTGCCCGGGCTGACGCGGTACGCCCCGGCCTGACCGGCGCTCGGCGAGGGGAAAACGAGGTGCAGAGCGCAAGCCAGGACCCGCGCTTGCGAAAGTACATATTCCAGGTCGGGCCCCGCTTGCGGCGCGCAACGAGCTAAAGTACATATTCCAAGTCAGGCCCCGCGGCCCGCGGCCTGGCAGTCAACCGCCTGGGCACCAGGGATTGGGGCGTAGAGCGGGACTGTCGATAGCCGCAAAATGGTTCCAGATGAGCCTGGCCGTCTCAGACAACGTCCCGAAAAAGGAAGGCTTCGTCATTGCGGCAAGATAGGACAAGGAAGGTCCTCGCGGCAATAGGAAAATCTTGCCAAACGCTGTGCGGTCTGTCAAGAAAGCGCATGCGGCGTCAACGTAGAAAGTCTGCGCAGGTGACGGGAACGTCAAGTTCGACCTTTCCAAAATGGACCCCGCCGACTTTGGTGCGGAGCAGATATCCGGGCCTGCTCAGTGAGGGCACGACGGCTTGACGGCGCGCTAGCCGCGACATACGCTAGTAGTATTGCCCTTCAGGGAGTTCGCTATGGTTCAGCAGAATGTGTTTGCCAATGCCCTCGACGCCGTCGATCGACTCGATCCCGATGCACAAGCCCAATTAGTCGCCGTCCTGAGCCGCCGGCTGGCGGAGCGCGGCCGGGAGCGCGTCGCAGCCACGGTAGCACAGGCCCGGCGGGAGTTTGCGACGGGCCAGTGCAAGGCAATGACCGCAGCGGAACTGGTGCGCGAGGCCCAGTCGTGACACGCAAGCTGCTACGCTCGCCAGCCTTCGCTCGCGACCTGCGAAAATAGCTGAAGTCACATGGGGACGCCGCGGCGTCCGTGGAGGCAACGCTCGAGCAGTTGTCGACCGATGCAGCGCAGCCGTCGCTGCGCACGCACGAATTGAGCGGTGCCTTAGCGGGTTGTTGGGCGTGTGGCGCAGGTTACGACCTGCGTATTGTCTTCGAGTTCACCCAAGATGAGGGCAAGGAGGCCATCCTGCTTCTGCTTTGGGCACTCACGATGAAGTGTACTGATACGCACGCGGAGATCTTCTGTCGTTCGGACAAAAGCTTCCCTAGGATGGAAAGGGGATGCGGAAACGGTCCAGCGCGTGGCATTGGATCCGGAATTCAGCAGCGAGGAGTGGCGCGTGACGTTTACGGATATTCGCGTCGGGCACAGCGGTGTTCGTCATTCCCGCCTTTGGCACTGAAGTCTTACCGATCACGGCCGGGCTCGGTGTCTGCGGCGGCCGCCCTCAGGCGAGCAACACGCGCGTGCTCAGCGGCGACGCGCTCCTTGTGGCCGTCATGCCTGAGCGCGGGTTCACGCACCTGGCCAGCCACGATGCCGATTTCGACCGGGTGCCCGGGCTGACGCGGTACGCCCCGGCCTGACCGGCGCTCGGCGAGGGGAAAACGAGGTGCAGAGCGTAAGCCAGGACCCGCGCTTGCGAAAGCACATATTCCAGGTCGGGCCCCGCCTGCGGCACGCAACGAGCTAAAGTACATATTCCAAGTCAGGCCCCGCGGTCGCGGCCGGGCCGGGCCGCGCGGCCGGAGGCCCCTTGCGCCAATCCCAGGGGGCAATCGGGTTCCTTTTCGGCTTTTAATACTCCCACACTCTTGGTTTCCAGCGACCGAACTCCTGGGGTTGTCCCTGTTTCTCTACGGGGATGGGGTCGGTCGGGTATCTCCGGTAACAATGATGCTTGTATTTCAACTTGCGCCATGCATAGCACCAATCGTCCCATAGGGTGCTCGCATAAAATGATGTAGACAAACGTCGATGAATAGGTTATGCTTCCGTCCTGGAATCCGAAGGATACTCGGATAGTTTACCAAGTATCGGTGCCGTCGCCCAGACAAAGTTGTCGTCGCGGGACTTTTCACGGAGGAAATGACATGACCGCACAAATCACTCGCCAAGCTCATAATTCCATCACCATCGAGGTCACCTTGCCGCTGACCGGCTCCATGCTTCGGGCCGAAGAAGCGATCCAGGATGCGCTTAACGAAGTCGGCCTGCTGGCCACCGAAAAGAATCTCGAGCGGTTCGATACCGATGGAAGTCCCATCCAACTCGGTTCGGTCCGCATGACCAGCAAGGGGCAGTTCGCTCAAGATTACGAAACGCCTTACGGCAGCGTCTCCGTGCTTCGGCATGTCTATCAAACGTCCGAAGGGGGCAAAACGTTCTGCCCGCTCGAAGAGAGTGCCCGATTGGTTCTCAACGCCACGCCAAGATTTGCCAAGTTGGTCTCCTACAAATACGCGGAAGCCGGAGCCGATGCGGTTGTCGCCGATTTATTGGAATGCCAGCATCGAAAGATTTCCAAGCGATACGTCAAGTCGCTGGGCGACATCGTCGGTGCCTATGCCGTTGCGAAAGAAGAGACCTGGAGCTACGCATTGCCACAGTTCGAGCATCCGTGTGCCTCCATCGCGATCGGCGTTGATGGAACATGCATGCTTTTGCAAGAGGACGGGTGGCGGGTGGCGATGACGGGAACGATCGCGTTTTACGACGCCCAAGCCCGGATTATTCAAGAATTTGGGGAATTGTTGCCCCTTCTGGAGCATCTAAGTTGTTGTAAGGAAAGCAACTTGTCAACTCCAGGAAGGGGCAGAGATGATTATACAGTCTGATTGGCAGTTGTCACTCGATTTCCTCGGCTCGACGCCGATCGTGATTGAGCCGTCAACCGACCAGGTCTCCAGTGACGCCGGTTTGCTACCCATTCGCGAACTCGATGAGCAGTTGGGACTGACCCGGCAGTTCGCTGAAGCCTTGAGCGATTCTCGGCATGCCAGCCACGTGGGCCACACCTTTCTGGAGATGACGCGGGCCCGGATCTTCGGCATCCTGGCCGACTACGTCGACCAGAACGACCACGACGTGTTGCGTAGCGATCCGATCTTCAAATTGATCTGCGGCCGCTCGATCGACGGCGACGATCTGGCCAGCCAGCCCACCCTCTCTCGTTTCGAGAACGCCATCGAGTCGAAGAGCTTCTTTGCTCGGGTGCTCGCATAAGATGATGTTACGCGGGGAGTGTGGGGCAGCCATATTGGTCGAGGTTTCGCCAGAACTCTTCCCAGCGGCCTGTGGTGAGTCGCAGCGCACGTACTCGACAATACGGCGAGAGCGCCGTCGTCCTTCCAACGCGAACCCGATTTGCATAAGCGGTGCTTGATCAAGGTCTTGCATGCCGCTTCCGTCACGCCGCTGCCGATCGGCCAGTTCCGCTGCACCGAATAAGAGTATTTCATCCGTTCCTTCTGGTTTTGGAGGTAGGTGATCGTCGCCAGGACCGCCTTCGCATCTTCCGCGTTTTTCAGCGGCGTCGTGGAAAGAAATTCATCCAGGACCGAAAGCAAACGACTCACCGCTCCCTGCTTGTGCTTCAATTGATGAAGCTGGTTTTCCAGCCACGCTTCTCTTTCTGCTTTTCTTTTTCGCTCCCTTGAACACCACCATCGCCGCCTTGCCCACGTACTCGCTGGCATGGTAAAAGTCCAATGTCTGGTGGTCCGTCAACGGTTTCAGGTAGCTCCAGTTGTCTGCCGCGCCGTCGCCCAGACCGATATACGGCACGTTCGGATAGGCATTCTTCACGCGCTCCACCTCGCGTTGGAATTTCGCGTGGAACTTTTCTTTCCCGTACTCTGGGGTTGCGCCTGCGTAAATCGTATGCAGGCGTTCCCCTTGGGCGTCGTAAAACGCGATCGTTCCCGTCATCGCCACCCGCCACCCGTCCTCTTGCAAAAGCATGCATGTTCCATCAACGCCGATCGCGATGGAGGCACACGGATGCTCGAACTGTGGCAATGCGTAGCTCCAGGTCTCTTCTTTCGCAACGGCATAGGCACCGACGATGTCGCCCAGCGACTTGACGTATCGCTTGGAAATCTTTCGATGCTGGCATTCCAATAAATCGGCGACAACCGCATCGGCTCCGGCTTCCGCGTATTTGTAGGAGACCAACTTGGCAAATCTTGGCGTGGCGTTGAGAACCAATCGGGCACTCTCTTCGAGCGGGCAGAACGTTTTGCCCCCTTCGGACGTTTGATAGACATGCCGAAGCACGGAGACGCTGCCGTAAGGCGTTTCGTAATCTTGAGCGAACTGCCCCTTGCTGGTCATGCGGACCGAACCGAGTTGGATGGGACTTCCATCGGTATCGAACCGCTCGAGATTCTTTTCGGTGGCCAGCAGGCCGACTTCGTTAAGCGCATCCTGGATCGCTTCTTCGGCCCGAAGCATGGAGCCGGTCAGCGGCAAGGTGACCTCGATGGTGATGGAATTATGAGCTTGGCGAGTGATTTGTGCGGTCATGTCATTTCCTCCGTGAAAAGTCCCGCGACGACAACTTTGTCTGGGCGACGGCACCGATACTTGGTAAACTATCCGAGTATCCTTCGGATTCCAGGACGGAAGCATAACCTATTCATCGACGTTTGTCTACATCATTTTATGCGAGCACCCCTTTGCTCTTCAGGACATGTTTCTCGACCAGTTCATCGCCTCCTTCGCCGAGCCGCCGAGGTTCCTCACGTTGGACATCGATCCCTTCGACGACCCGACCCACGGCCAGCAACACTTGAGTTTCTATCACGGTTATTACGAACAGCATCAGTACCTGCCCCGAGTCATCACCTGCGCCGAGAACGACTTGGTGTTGACGGTCTGCCTGCTGCATGGCACCGCGCATGCCACGTTGGGCGCCCAGGATGATCTGGCCTATGTGGTCGGGCGTTTGCGGCAGGCCTGGCCCGACGTGCGGATTCACCTCCGCGGCGACAGCGGCTTCGGCACGCCGACGATGTACGAAGCCTGCGAGAAGCTGAACGTCGACTATACCTTGGGCATCGGCATGAATGCGCGGCTGAAGAAAGAGAGCGATTCTTTGCTGGAAAACGCCGTGGCGGAATGGGAAAAGACGGGCCAACCGCAACGCCTTTTCATGGCCTTCTGGTATCAGGCGCAGTCCTGGTCAAGGGAGCGTTGGGTGGTCGTGAAGTGCGAAGCCCACGCGGAGGGCACGAATCGGCGCGCCGTGGTCACCAACCGTCCCGGAGCGTTCATTCTGCCGGGTGCCGCATACGATGCTTACGCCGACCGAGGCGAAAGCGAGAACCGCAACAAAGAACTCAAACGCGGATTGCAAGCGGACCGACTTAGCGATCACCGCTACTTCGCCAATCTCTTTCGGCTGTACTTGCATGCGGCAGCTTTCAATCTGCTTATTCACTTGCGGCACGTTGCGGCCGATCCGCCGTCGGCCTCGGTAACGGAAGAAGAGATCCCTACCGAAGCCCTCAGCGGCCGGAAGCGTCAGCAATGGCACAACCGCCGCCGTGAACACGATCCCTTGGGAGAAGGTCAGCCGTGTACTTGGCGGACGCGCTTCATCAAGGTCGCCGCTCGTGTACGCCAAAGCGTTCGTCGTGTGATCGTGGAACTTTCCTCCAGTTGGCCCTATCTGGAACAATATCGGAAGATTGTCCAGCGTCTCCTGGACCAACGACAGCCCGCCACCAACAGCGGTTGACGGCGGGCACCATCCCATCGAATCCATGCCTCAGTCGCTCCAACGCGATTGGGGGAAAGGGGGCCTTATCCTTCCATCAAGTCGATGCCTGACCAACGTCTTTCCAAACTCCCATTGTCCAGGGCCCTGCCGCTGGTTGCGAAGACCTTATGAATAATCCGGGCAAGGGGAACGCCTGCATACGATTTACGCAGGCGCGACCCCAGAGTACGGGAAAGAAAAGTTCCACGCGAAATTCCAACGCGAGGTGGAGCGCGTGAAGAATGCCTATCCGAACGTGCCGTATATCGGTCTGGGCGACGGCGCGGCAGACAACTGGAGCTACCTGAAACCGTTGACGGACCACCAGACATTGGACTTTTACCATGCCAGCGAGTACGTGGGCAAGGCGGCGATGGTGGTGTTCAAGGGAGCGAAAAAGAAAGCAGAAAGAGAAGCGTGGCTGGAAAACCAGCTTCATCAATTGAAGCACAAGCAGGGAGCGGTGAGTCGTTTGCTTTCGGTCCTGGATGAATTTCTTTCCACGACGCCGCTGAAAAACGCGGAAGATGCGAAGGCGGTCCTGGCGACGATCACCTACCTCCAAAACCAGAAGGAACGGATGAAATACTCTTATTCGGTGCAGCGGAACTGGCCGATCGGCAGCGGCGTGACGGAAGCGGCATGCAAGACCTTGATCAAGCACCGCTTATGCAAATCGGGTTCGCGTTGGAAGGACGACGGCGCTCTCGCCGTATTGTCGATACGTGCGCTGCGACTCACCACAGGCCGCTGGGAAGAGTTCTGGCGAAACCTCGACCAATATGGCTGCCCCACACTCCCCGCGTAACATCATCTTATGCGAGCACCCGTCCCATAAGTGCCTTGCTCTGTCGAACTGTAACCACCAGTAGAAGATACCATTATCTTCTATCGTGCCGACTACCTTTTCGTCATTCTCGCTGGGTTGCCGGATTAGTTCTTTTTGTAGAGCGTAGGTTACGATCCTGTCGCCACAAATGCTTGGCTTGCTGTGGATTGGCACTATTCTGCCAGAGTCCATATAGTGCCGGTAAAGGAGGGAGCCGCAGTAACCCCGTTCGTATGCGTCCCCAAAGACATTGAAGAGCCGGTCTTGATTGTCGTAAATGTTCCCTTCCGGGTAAATCACGGATGCAATATCGTCAAGGATTTGTTCCCACTCTCGGCGGTAAGCCGCAGGGTAGCTGTTCTTTCGCTTACTCATTTCAACTTCCGTCTATCCCTCTCCGTCTTGCGCCAATCCCAGGGGGCAATGGGTTTGGGATCGGCCCAAAGTCCCCGCTTGGCTTCTCTGGCTTCCTTTTCGGCTGCCGTGTATTTGCTGGGCCGATCATAGCGGGGAAACCGCCAAGCCATGCCTTGCTTGACCAACTCGAGGTTCACGTTGCTGCTACTTGGGCTTGGCGGGCATCAAATCGGCAAACAACTTCCAGTTGTTCTCCCATTCTTTCTTGATGCAATGATGGCATTTCTCCTTTGTGCAAGGCAAGTGAAACCGACGTTCCTTGTTGTGGGGTGTTTGGTATGGGATGAGAGCCCGACACGCTTGCCCAACCTCTTTCTTTGTAGCAATCCAATAACGGGGGCCTTCGTTCTTTTCGGACGAGCCGAGGTAAACGAAAATGACGAATTCATTGTCTTCTGCATTGACCCACTTTTCGTGAGACTCGTTCAAGCGAAAGCTGTCGCCCCTGTGGTCAGGATGACAGGATTTGACTTGGATGTAGTGAAGCAACGTGCCGCCAAATTTCCCTGCAAAAAGGTCATTGTCAGGGAAGCCGTCGGATAGCAGGGCGTTTGGAATTCCACGCTTTGCCAACTCTGCTGACACGTAGGATACCCCGGCGTGACCTCCGAGGTTTAGTTTCCATTGTGGGGTTCTCATTCCTTTTTCTCCGTTGTGCTAGGGTCGGCTTTCTTTATCTTCCGTCTTTCTTCTTCCGTCTTGCGCCAATCCCAGGGGGCAATCGGGTTGGGATCGGCCCAAAGTCCCCGCTTGGCTTCTCTGGCTTCCTTTTCGGCTGCCGTGTATTTGCCGGGCTTGTCATATTGCAGATTGAATGCGGGTTAGCCGAAATAATTCCCGTAAAGAACGGGAAGTAAAGGCCCCTTGTCGCCTTTATTGCATACAATCAGCTTCCGGTATCTCTCGTATCCAACACCCTTTGGATAGTTCGTGTTCTTCAAGTCGAAGTTCAGGACTGGTTGAATCGCATGGATAAGGATTCGTTCCAAGATTGTTGTTAGTTCGTCTTCTGCTTCCTTAACGACAGCCCAACGGCAAACCATATCCCAATAGCAGGGATACATTACGTTGTTGGCGTAAAGTTGCCCTTTGGCGGATTGCATTGGACGGTCCCAACTGGCTGCCCAAGTTTTCCCGATGTACAGGATAGCACCGTAGGGGTAGGCATTGTGTTTCCCTTCAAAGGCATAAACGGCACATTGCTTTCCTTCAAATACCTTGGCGGGATTCTGGCAAGACCTTCTTTTCAATTCGCATTCTTCCCATTCAAGTGTAACAACTTCAACCTTAACGTCTTCTGACATGGCGATTGGTCCTTTCTGGCAAATAGGTAGGTCATGGTTGCGGTCAAGTCTTCGGCTTGGGCGGGTCGTTTGAATGGATAACAACACCTCCGATGATGACGCCGTGATCAATGAACAACCGTTTCAGACTGCCCGGTTTTGGTTTGAGGAGTCCCCATTTCACGCCATACTTTCTTACTATTCCAGAAAGCTTTATCCATAATGTCTGCCACCACCAGACCCTTTTGCTCGTCCTTCTGCAATAGTTAAAAACCACACCGGGGGCCAGCAGTTGTTCTGACTGTACGTTGTCCGGTGGAAAATAGATGCAAATGTCATAGTCTAGTTCGTGCCGAATACTTGCCGTATCCGAACAGACTAGACCGATACGAAACGGGACAGACTTTATATTACTACCCTTGTCCGGTGGAAGCGCACCCCATGAAACCTGAATATCATGCGTTCTATCTGCCTCGATTCCCGCACCAATTATCGGCGTTATGGTAGCGGCGCAATCCATCTTCTGCCGCATGTCCGTCATACCGACGAATACTTGATTTGCCGATCCACTCCCAACGTTGGAAACCTTGAATGATACCACGTCATGCGACAAAGCTCCAAAATGTGTGAAGGTCTCTCTACGCCAACTCGTCAAGTCTAGTTCCGGCCGGATGGAATCAAGGTATTGCTTGCGTTGGGTTCCCCAAGCAACGAAATAGAGAAAGACGGCAACAATTGCGGCAATTGCGGATGCAATTGCGGCAATTGCGGATGCAATGGCGGCAAGGTCAGAATTGCTCATGGTAGCTAGCATTTTGCACCTCGGGGAATGGGTTCTGTGAATTGTAGCCAATCCCCGGTTGGCTGGCAACGCATGGCGGGAAGGGGGACGCCCTAAACGACAAGACCCCCGGCAAGCAACTTGCCGGGGGTCTTGTCTTGCGCTTCCTACGCTGTCACTTCGGGCCTATTTCTTCAAGGGCGGTAAGCCCTTCGCTTCCCGCATGATCTTGACGACCAAAGCTTGATCTTCCTTGGACAAGCAACGCTTCTTAATCTCCGTCGAATCGTCGTCCCTCTTGCCCGTTTGAATGACGACGGAATCGGGGTAAATCTTGACGAGCGTACCAACGGTCGTTTCGTATTTGGCGTTTTTCGGCCTGCTTGCCCGCAAGCCCATTTTGACCCAACGCCAAGCCCGGCTTTCCATGCCTTTCGGTTTGATTGCTGCCGCGTCCCGTTGCTCCGGGGTCAAGGTCTTGGCAGCCCCATTGACCTCGGCTTGATTCATGCGGTATGCGTCCCCTGGGTCAAGCTGGCCGTAAGCCAGCCCCGCCGATCCGATCAAGACGACGGTTGCGAGTAGTAAGCGTATCATCGTTTCGCCCTCCATTGTTTCGGGTTGTGTCTGTCGGGCTGGCCGGAAGTCGGGCAGCCCTCGTGTACACAATACGGGGGTCTCTTGAAAAGTCAACGGATATATTTTCCCCTTCGAAGCGTCGTGTAGAATTTGGTTTTGAAAACCCTCTGAAAAAGTTAGGCGGAAGGACAAAAGTATGCGGATTAAATGCGAGTATCACGGCTACCCGTTTTGGGCCATTGCCGAGGCAATCTCTGTTTGGCAACCGGGGGGCGAATTGGTCAGCGGGCAATTCTACGAGGCTTTTACGCTTGGAGAAGACCCGTTAGCATTGACTGCGGAAACGGTTAAGGAAGACGGTAAGACCAAGTTGTTTCCCACCGAAGGGGAAGCCGCCGATGCGGCAATCAAGGCAGCAAGGGGCCGGATTGACGGCGGGACGGGGGAAATGGTCTAACAAACCGTTCCCGGTTGAAGTCTTGCAAGCCCGCCGACTCGTTCCGGCTTGTGATGCTTCGCGTCGATTACGAAGGCGTGCGAGTGCGGAGCTTCTCCTGCAGGTCGCTTGTCATCGCCTGTAACTGCTCCAAGCTTCTTGATTGGAGTTCCTGTTCGTCGGTGGGAGCCACGCCGAGCAGACCTTGAAGCGTTCGGATCATACGGATCTCGCCCTTGATCTCACCTTCGATCTTGCCTTCGATCTTGCCTTTGCGCTCGCGCGCGTCGAGTTCCCATTCCCGGTCTTGAATCGCTCTTTCCCGTGCATCGTACATTGCTTTGTCCTCGGTAATCTGTGCAATCCTAATGAGCGTTTCCGTCGCTTGCTCTATCGCGGGCTGCGGCAACAACCTCAGCAGCGCCCCGGTTCGTACTCGTGGGCGTGCAGCAGCCAGTACAACCAGCAGTCCAATTCGCTGGCCGAACGGAGATCCGACTCTCTTCGATTATACCGCGCCAGCTCCATCGCGTGAATCTCCAATGTTCCGGCCAAAACCCGGCCTGATTCCTTGTCGGTCAGGCGAAAGGCATGGTGAACCGCAGTCGCGTCGGGCCACAGGATACCGTTGACCAGCCAGATCGTATAGACCGGATTGAGGGCCTTGTGTTTCTTTCCCTTTTGGAGTTGGCCGGCGTACAGATCGCACCCGTAAAAGACCATCCGCTGTACCAGGCCCTCGTAGGTGGTCAGTTGCATTTCCACGTCGTAGATCGCCCCCGTCCGATCAATCGCCTTGATGTCGAGAACCGAGAGCTTGTCTTCCTGGAAATCCTTGAGGTTGAACGGGTTCTCGACGGTGACATCGACAATCGGCTCTTTCGGCCGGAGAATCGCGTTGAGCAAGCTGATCAGGCATGGGTGGTTCTCCGGCGCACCAAAGGTCTTCTTGAAGGCGAAGTCGTTAAGGGGGCTTATTCCAAGCGGCATGGCAGGCGGCAATAGCGCGCGGTTTGGGCGGTTCCTGGATTGCTTGCACTATACCAGAACCGTCGTGCATAGTCACCGGGGATAAGCCTTCTAGCCCATGTTGTTTCCCGCAAAATGGTTATATTCGGGTCTTCTGCAAACCCCGGCCCAACGGAAGTGACCCCTAGCACGACGGAAACGGGAGCCGCAGGGGACGACGGCGTTGACGTAATTTATCGGTGTCTCTCGCGACTAAATCGACAGACCGCAAGCCGGGGGCATTAGCAGGCCCGGTGGTGGCGTTTGCAGGCCGAGTTCTTTGTCGCGTCCCCTGCCGCCTTTTGTCCCCTCGCCTTCTTCCTCTCCACCGCGAGCCGCCAGTCGGTGCTTGAAACGACCATCGGCGCGCACGAAACCCGCCATCGGAGGGAGATTTTTCGCGCGTTTTTTCCGTTCAAATCCCCGGCAATCCGCCGTTTTTCTCGGATTGCCCTAAGGTCGTGGCAGGCAACGCCTTGCGACGCCGCTGGCGCCCCGTCAGGCCCTTCCGGAGCGATCCCCGCTGTAGCAAATCGCCGGCTAATTCGTATTATTCCGTAACTACAGACGGGAAAAGGAGACCCTGGAAATGATCGACAAACTGAACGAGCGCTACGACACGATCTACCGCAAGGCGCTGGAGGGCCTGGACCGCTCGCAGGCCGACGAGGAAATTCGCACGGTCACCGACTGCCCCGGCGACGATTCGAAAAACAAGCGGTCCCTCCGCACCAAGACCCGGGCCGGCAACCCCGCCTGGCTGACCCGCGCCCAGGCCGCCCTGGATGCGACCGCCAAACTGCTGAAGGAGATGGGAATGCCGGCCCAGGCGGAAAGCGGGGAAGAAGAAGGTCCGATTCAAGGGGAGGAGTTGACCGAAGATGATCTGGCCGACAAGAGCTACGAAGAACTGCGAGCGATCGATGCTGCGTGCGAGGCAGCGCTCCGCGCGGGTGAAGATGGCGCAGATGAGCCTGCTGGAGTTCACGAAGTACACCAAGCCGGACTACCGGGCGAACTGGCACCACGAACTGCTGGCGGAGAGGCTGGACCGGGTGACGGCGGGCCTTTGCCCGCGGCTGATGATCTTCCTGCCCCCGCAACACGGCAAGAGCGAGCTGGTGAGCCGCCGCTTCCCGGCGTTCGTCCTGGCGCGGAACCCGGAGCTGCGGCTGATCGGCAGCTCGCACACCAACAACCTGGCGACCAGCATGAACCGCGACGTGCAGCGGATAATATGCGACAACGCCTTCCGGAACCTGTTCCCCGCTTGCCGGCTAAACGACCGGTGGGTCCGCACGGCGTCCCGCGTGGAGGCCCGCCGCACGCTCAACCTGTTCAAGCACAAACTGCTTTACGTGGACGCGATTTTGGACCACATCGCGCTGGACCAACTCGTCCGCAAGACGCTCTTGTTCTGCGAGCAGAAAAAGCCTGATTTCGTGGGCATCGAGGCCGAACAGTTCCAGGAATTGCTGGTCCACGAGTTCGTGCGGCAATGCGGCGAGGAATACGCCCTGCGGTGGTCGATTTGGAAGATGATGTCGCGGGGCTTCAGCAAGATCGCCCGCATCCGCCGGCTGAGCCAGTACGTGCTCAATCGCGAGTTGCGGTTCAAGGCCGACTCGCCCGGCTGTCGGCTGCTGGTCGATCAGCTCATGGATTTTCCCCTGGGCGATCACGACGACGGGCCGGACGCCTTGGAGAGTGTATTCGGCTACCCTTGGAGATGGAGGGAGGATGAGGGATGAAGGATGAGGGATGAAGGATGAAGGACGAAGGATGGGAGGGGGAGAAGGGGAGACGCGGGGATGGGGAGACGCGGAGACGGAGAGACTTCGATTTTGGACCACACCGTGCTGGACCACGCGGAAGACGTCCACCCCATGTAAGTGCTGCGTGGAAAGGAACTAACGAATATTTTTCCGGACCACGAAAATCGTCCGGTTTACGGTCGACTTTGATCTTTGGCAATTCGGTTCTGCGGATGCGCAAGGCGATGCGCATCGCGTGCGGTCCGGGGCGGCCCTCGCAAGGCTGCCCCGGATCAGGATAGCGGTCGGCGACTGTCGCTCGACAGCTAAACGTTGGAGAACATGAAAGGTATTGCTTTGCCGAAAGAGAAAGCCTCGCAAAACTTGGCAGAAAGCGGTAATAAATTACCGCACTCCAAATTTGCGTGCGCCACCCGGCACCTCTGGGTCACGCCTCTCCCGCGGTCGTCTCGCGAATCATGGCCAACATGGCCGCGCGGATATTTCGCGGCAGGCCGGGCCAGGCGGCGCTCACGCGGGCCAAGTCCGCGTCTACGGTTGGCACCGGGGACGATGGATCCCGGCTCGCTGGGCTCGGCTGTGCGGATGGCGCGGACGCCCGACGCCGTACACAAAGCAAGGCGTCGCCGGCCAGCAGTTCCGATAGTTCGGTCTTCGCGCGGGGCATGACAACGCTCGGAACTGCCGCCCGTACGGCGCCGCCCTCCGCCAGCACGCGCAATGTCTGCTGCGCCCGTCTTGCCATCCGGACTGACTGCCGGGTTGTTGTTCCGCGGACGAATCCCAGGGCTGCTCATGTTCGTTCAGTCCCTCAGGCGGCCGGCAGAAGATGATCTACGGGCCGCGGCGCAAAGTAGGACGGATTGACAATCCGTCTTACGGGTCACAATTCCTGTGGTCGGCCTCAGGCGGCCTCCGACTTGCCTTTCATCTCGGACCAGCTTCGCTTGTATTGCAAAGCCTCGAGCAATTCAGACAGCGTCAGCGTGCGGTTTTCCAGTTCCAGCGGGATCTCCATGCCCGGGTCGCAGACGAGATCGACCGTGCCATCCTGCCCGATCAGTTCGTCCATTTCCCGCAGCAGTCCGTCCTGAACTGCCTGGCGGACGAGATGACCGCGGGTGGCGGAGACCTCATTGGCCTTTTCACCGAGGCTGTCGGCGGCCCGTTTTGCCAAGGCGGGGAGAAACTCGCTGGGAATTTCAATGATCTTGGGAACGTAGATTTTGACTTGCATGGTGGGTTGGCTCCTGCAAAAAATGACTATCGCCCCCCAATTGCGGGAATCGAGGGCCTCCGTGGCGTGTCCGGGGCATGGGCGCTCATACGAGCTATCGGCAAGGCAGGCGTGACGATTGCACCGATTTTCCAGTTTTTGCTTCGGATTGCGGGGTGGCGGCCCTCACCCCTACCCTTCTCCCAGAGGGCGAGGGAAGCCAGTTTTTCCGCCACAAGGCGTTGAAGGACCGCGCCAAAACCGGTATAATCTCTCTCTTTGCCATCGTCGGATGCGAAAGTCGTAAGGTTCCACCACGAAAGAAGATGCGGCTTTTGCGTACGAGCCGCGTTCCCGTGCTTATCACACTCCGCCCTAATGGCATTCATCACGGCGGAGCGTGATGAGTACGGGGCATTGGTTTCTCCCGCCGACTGACTAGCGGGAGCGGATTGAAACGACGAAAGGATTCCTCTTGTCCACCGATTCCAACCTCCCACCCGAACCGCCTGACCCCGACGATGTTTCCCCTGAAGAAACTCCCCCGCCAGGCGGCGATATCCACCTGGGACGGCTCATTCCCCGGCCCATCGACGAAGAGCTCAAGGACAGCTACCTGACGTATTCGATGAGCGTGATCGTCAGCCGGGCCTTGCCCGACGTCCGCGACGGCCTCAAGCCGTCGCAGCGACGGATCCTCGTCGCCATGTCCGACCTGGGCCTCACGCCCGGGTCCTCCACGTCGAAGTGCGCCGGTATCGTCGGCGAGACGATGAAACGCTACCACCCGCACGGCGACATGGCCATCTATCCGACGTTGGTCCGCATGGCCCAGGATTGGGCCACCCGCTATCCGCTTATCGACAAGCAAGGCAACTTCGGCTCGATTGCGGGTCTTCCGGCCGCAGCCATGCGGTATACCGAGGCCCGCATGTCCACCGTCGCCGCGCTGATGATGGACGACACCAAGATGGACACGGTCGACTTCCTGCCTACCTACGACGAAAAGGGCACGGAGCCGTCGGTCTTGCCCTCGAAGTTCCCTAACCTGCTGGTGAACGGTTCGCAAGGCATCGCGGTCGGTATGGCGACCTCGATCCCGCCGCACAACCTGGTTGAGATCTGCGACGCCCTGGTGCGTTTGATCGACGACCCCGACGTCTCGATCGACGAGTTGATGGAGATCGTTCCCGGGCCGGACTTCCCCACGGGCAATATCGTCTGCGGGCGGGCCGGATTGCGGCGGGGCTATTACACGGGCCGCGGCACGATCACGCTCCGCGCCGGGCCCGCATCGAGGAGCATGGCAAGGGCCGCTTCCGGATCGTGGTCAACGAGGTGCCTTACCAAGCCGCCCGCGACCGGGTCGAAGAACGGATCGCGGAGCTGGTCAACGATGGCCGCATTCCCGGCATCTCGGCTTCACGGAACGAAAGCGACTTGAAAGAACCGGTCCGCCTGGTACTGGAGTTGAAGAAAGACGCCGACCCGGAGGTCGTGCTTGCCCAACTCTACCAGTTCTCGCCGCTGCAAGACACTTTCTCGTTGATCTTCCTCGCCCTGGTCGACGGCAAGCCGCGAGTGATGGGTTTCAAGGAGCTCTTGGAAGAGTTCATCCGTCATCGCGAGGTCGTCATCCGTCGCCGCACGCTGTTCCTTTTGGCCAAGGCCCGGCAGCGGAAGCACACGGTTGAAGGGCTGTTGCTGGCCCTGGCCAATATCGACGAGGTGATTCGCACCATCCGCACCTCGGCCAACCAGGAAGAGGCCAAGCGGCGGCTGATGCTCATTCAAACGCCCGCCGCCATGCTCCGCCGGGCCCTGGGAGACGACGGCTATGAGATCTTCCAGTCGGAGCGGGGCGTGCAGGAAACCTACTCGCTCACGCCCGTCCAAGCCGACGCGATCCTCCGCATGACCCTTGGCCAGTTGGTCAACCTGGAGCAGGAAAAGCTCAGCGGCGAGCACCAGGAGTTGCTGGCCAAGATCCGCGAATACAACCGCATCCTTTCCGATCGCAACAACATCCTCGACATCATCCGCGAGGACCTCAAGGAGTTGAAGAAGAAGTATCCCGAGCCGCGGCGAACGGAAATCAGCGGCGAGGAGATCGGCGAGGTCGACCTCGAGGACCTGATCCCCGAGGAGACGATGGTCGTCTCGATCAGCAGCAACGGCTACGTCAAGCGGACGCCCGTGACGGCCTATCGGGCCCAGCACCGCGGCGGCAAGGGGCTGACCGGGGCCAAGACCGAAGAGGAAGATCCGATCGAGCACCTCTTCGTGGCCAGCACGCACTCCTACCTGATGTTCTTCACGAACCAGGGCAAGGTCTATTGGCGAAAGGTCTATGATCTGCCGCAGTCGGCCCGCGACAGCCGCGGCCGGGCGGTCGTCAATCTGCTCAGCCTGCAGGAGGGCGAGCGGATTACCGACTGCCGCGCCGTCCGCGACTTCGCCCTGCCGGACCATTATCTGGTCATGGCCACGGCCAAGGGCCTGGTGAAGAAGACGCCGCTGGAGGCCTATTGCCACCCGCGGTCCGGCGGCATCATTGCCATCAAGCTCCGCGAGGGCGACCAGTTGGTCAACGTCGTCGTGACCCGCAAGGGCGAGGAACTGGTCCTGGCCACGGCCAAGGGCATGGCGATCCGCTTCAAGGAGTCGGACGCGCGGCCGATGGGCCGCGCTCCAGCGGTGTCAAAGGAATCCGCCTGAGCAAGGACGATCAGGTCGTCGGCATGGTGGTGGCCGATCCCGAGGCCACGCTCCTGACCGCATGCGCCAACGGCTACGGCAAGCGGACCCCCTTCGGCCCGAACCTGGAGGTTGACCTTACGGAAGGCGGCCTTGCGGAAGGCGAAGCAAGCGATGACGAGGCATTAGAAGAGCAGGATGCGCCGGAGCAGGATGGGGCCGAGCCGGATGCCCCCGAGGACGGCGCCGAGGCGCAGTCACCTGAGGAGGAAGGTTCCGAAGGCGAAGGCGAACCTTCGTCGTCGCGGTCCTATCGCACGCAACGTCGCGGCGGCAAAGGCGTTCGCGATATCAAGACCACCGAACGCAACGGCCCGGTGATCGGGATCGTCCGCATCCGCGAGGGTGACGAATTGCTGATGATGACCGCCCGTGGTAAGATTCAGCGGATCCCTTCCGGCGATATCAGCATCATCGGTCGCAACACCCAGGGCGTGCGATTCATGAGTCTCGACGAAGGCGATAGCCTGGTGGCCGTGAAGCGCGTGCCCATGGAAGACGCCGCCGAAAAACCTGCGGAAAAGGCGAACGAGGAAACGACGGAGGCGTAAATAAATGAAACTTGCAATTGTCGGAACAGGCTACGTGGGACTGGTTACGGGCACCTGCCTTGCCGAAACGGGCAACGACGTGACCTGCGTCGATTGTGACGCGCGAAAGATCGAACGGCTGGCGCACGGCGAGGCGCCGATCTATGAACCGGGCCTAGCGGAACTGATTTCGCGGAACGCCGCCGCCGGACTGCTGCACTTCACCACGGACCTCGTGGCCGCCGCGGCGGAGGCCAAGATCATCTTCCTCGCCGTGGGCACGCCGCCGGCCGACGACGGCTCGGTCGATCTTTCGGCCTTGTGGACGGTCGTGAACGATCTGGCCCCGCACCTGGCGGACGGCGCAATCGTGGTGCTGAAGAGCACCGTGCCGGTCGGCACCAACGCCGCGGTGACGGCCCGGCTTCGCGGTCTCACCGGCCGTGGACCCGGCGTACCGGGTGCCCCCCGCGTGGCCAACAACCCCGAGTTCCTCAAGGAAGGGGCGGCCATCGACGACTTCATGAAGCCCGACCGCGTGGTCATCGGCACCAACGATCCGGAGGTCCGCGACGTGCTGTCGGACCTCTACCAGCCTTATCTGCGGACTGACAAGCCGCTGCTTTGCATGTCGCCGGAAAGCGCGGAGATGACCAAGTATGTGGCCAACGCCCTGTTGGCGACGAAGATCAGCTTCATCAACGAGATGGCCAACGTCTGCGAGCGGGCCGGGGCCGACATCAACGACGTCCGCCGCGGCATCGGCCACGACAGCCGGATCGGCTTCGCCTTCCTCTTTCCCGGCGTCGGCTACGGCGGGAGTTGCTTTCCCAAGGACGTGCGGGCCTTGGCCGCGGTTGCCCGAGCCCACGGCGTGGAGCCGCGGATTCTTGACGCGGTCCACGAGGTGAACGTCTGCCAGAAGTCGGTCCTTTTCGAAAAGATCTCGCGGCATTTTCGCGGCGCCGTGGCCGGCCTGACCGTCGGTGTCTGGGGGCTGGCCTTCAAGCCGGGCACCGACGACATCCGCGAGGCCCCGTCGCTGGTGCTCATCGACAACTTGCTGGCCCAGGGGGCGAAGTTGCGAGTCTACGATCCCGAGGCGATGGACAACGTCCGCGCAGTATGGTTCGAAACTCGTCTATTGCACGCATCGTGATGAAGTGCTGGAAGGAGCCGACGCCTTGGCGATCCTGACCGAGTGGAAGCATTTTATTAACCCCGACTTCGACAAGCTGCGGGGGCTAATGCGGCAGCCGGTGATCTTCGACGGCCGCAATCTGTACCGCAAGGAGCGGATGAAGAAGGCCGGCTTTACGTACTATAGTATTGGGCGGCCGGCAGTGTAGGGTGGGACAAGATCGCGTAGCGAGCGCAGGCCCACATTATCGTCGCGTAGCGACGAAAACCAACGCGGCCCTACGGCTTTGTAATCCGAATCGCAATATCGTCCCAACGCTTGCTGCCCTCTTTGCTATCCTCGATTCCTTTGCCGCCGTCGTCTTTGCCGTTGGGGCCGACGCTGTAGAGCAGGTATCCGCCGCCTTGCAGCGAATAGTGGAGGTCGCCGTCGTTGAAGCGGTCTTTAGGGATTGTGGCGACATACTTCGGCGTCAACTCGGCCAGCTTCGCGGGATATGCTCCGTGCTCCGCGCGATAAGCGGCCAATGCAAAGGCCAGTTTCGTCAGATCGAATCGCATCAGCCCGCGATCCTCGGCATCGGATACCATGTGCAATCCTGATATGAATAGGCCACACAGAATATGACCGAGAGCGTCGGACACGACCTTTCGCCGGTCGGCGGACTTGTCCAATCCTGTTCTCAGAATACCTTGCGTCTCAGTCATATTCTTGCGGATTCGAAGATCAAACTCGTCGGCAATTGCTTTGCGTTCAGGGCGAGTCGATTTTCGGATCGAATCGACAATGCGATCGTAATTGGCGTTTCCCAGGCGAAGTATCGAGTCCCAGTCAATCGGACCGGCCCCCGCCGCTTCGTACACCGATTTCTGATATGCCTTTTGCTCCGGGGAATCCGCTCCGAGCCCGGCGTACTGGGCGGACTGGGTCAATCCATGTGCTCCTTCCCGAGCTATACAGCCGATGCTGTCGAGATAGCTGAAGCGCTCGCCGATCTCGATCTCGTCCGCAATGCGGGGCATGGCGGGCAGACAATCGAGATCGTCGCGCATTTTCTCTGCCTGCGCGGCGGAAAGCTGCGTCTGCTGAAGCATGCCTTGTTCTGCGGAACAAGAAATACCGTCCAAGCCGACTCCCACCACGTAGTCCACGAAAGTCGGGCCTTCCGCACATAGTCTTGCCAGTCGATGGCAGGCCAACAAGTCTTCCCAGGAATCCTCGACGCGACCGTCGTTCAGCCGCAGCATGGCACGCGCAGCGAGGGCGCGAGATGCCTCTCGATAGGGCTGGAGTGCCGGTGGCAAGACCGCAATCAACATGCCCCGGCCGCCCACGAGCGGATCGAATCGCCGCGGCCGTTTGGACGCCTCGATCATGAGGGCCAACGGCTTTTCATTGGCGTCCAGCCAGGCGGCAACCTGCGGAAACTCCTGCTTCGACCACGGCCGTTTTGCCGCCTTGGTGTGTGCGTTAAGAAACGAACCGCCCACCGATTCATCGAATTTCTGCGCGGGGACTTTTTCGGCGTCGTTGAGCCGCTTGGCATACTGCACGCTGCTGACGAAGTAATCGCCTTTTTCGGGTAGCGGATCGATTCCCAGTTGCTTGAAGTACTCGGCCCGCTGTCGCGCGAGGATCTCGCCCGGCCCCATCGCCCGCCAGAAAAGCCCGGCCGCGTTGTTTTCCGGGGTGACGCCTTTGCGGCAGCGCTGGTTGATCGCGGCAATGTAATCCGGGTAGCCGTCCTTGTCCAGCGGCTCGACGATGTAGGTCGTTTCCTTGGAGATCGTGAACGGCACTTTGGGCTTTGCCGCGGGTGGATCTTCAGCTTGGGCCGGAAGTGCGGTTGCCAAAGCAACCACGAGCAATGGCATAATCCTGCGAAAATAGGCGCTGTTCACGGTCGGGTTCCTCGATATTGGCGGTACGATGGGCTGACGATCGCGAGGTACGCTGTGGCCGCTTCCCTTGCGCTCTGAATCGTGATCTTGGGATCGGTGCTGCGAGCCGGCACTTGCAGACCTTGCGATTCGAGTAACCCAAAATGTTCCTTCATGGCCCAGCGGGCTTGATAGAGACAATCTTCTATCGAATGGCCGATGCCGCTAAAGCCTTCGAGTCCGGGCGAGTAAAACGCGAAGAAATCCGGTTCCTCCGTAGCCTCGACGATCAAGGAATATGGCAAATCGGTCATTGGCTAACGTACGGTCCGATAGGACGGGCGCGGGATTCTCGAAGACGTTGGCGCCGCACTTCTTGACGAGCTTCGCGGAAATCATGCAGTCTCCGCCTCGGGTGACTGCAAGAGGTGATCCACGTGGTCACGCACAACTCGTCTGACAAGCACGAATTCGCTTCGGTGCGAGCGTTCGATGCGCCGCGCCAAAGCGAATTCGTCGGCGTCATCGTCGATGACCTGTCCTCCGTAAACGGCGACAAACCGCCCCGGCCGTGTCTGAAGTAAAGTCGGCAACATGCGATGAAAAGCGGCAGATTCTCGCTCGTATGCCTCGTCGGTTCCAACCAGATTGGCAAGCATGGACCTTCACGCCTCAGGACGATACTTCGAACGCAGGAGCGGGCTACCCCTTGCTACACAGGATGTCTGCGCAGAAAGCTATCGACCGAAAATCACGCCAATTTAAGTATAGACAGCTTCGCAAAGCGTTGCAAGGGGCGGCTGCCTTCAAGTCGCCTACTCGAAAATCCCCGCGCCAAAGCCGTCGTTGACCCGTCGGTCAGCGGGGCGGGAATTGCGCTGCGGGGCAGTGGGCGGGTGATGAGGACCGCGCGGCTTCTCGGCGGTCTGCATCCTCGGCCCCTCGGCAGAGGTGGATGCCGCTTGCGGCGGCGCCCACGTCGGATCGTCGTCAAGATCTTGGTAGGTCGGCACGTAGCCCGGCTGTTGCGAGCGGGCCAACTCTTCTTGATAGGCCTGGATCACTCGCTGCTGGATCATCTCCCGGCAGGCGGCATTGATCGGGTGCGCGATGTCGGCATAGAGCTTGGCCCGGCCGTCATCGTCTTTCAAGGCGTGTTGTTCCCTTTGCCGCGCGCCACATTGATTGCAGAAGGCGGCCCGCAAATGGTTCTTGCACCGGCAATGGGGGCAATGGGTCGTGAGCTTACGGCTGGGCATGGCCACGAAAGGCCCCGTCGCTCCTTCAATGATCTTCAGATCGCGGACAACGAAGGCGTCGTCCAGCGTGATCGAGCAAAAGGCCTGCAGGCGTTCTCCTGCTTCCTCCATGAGTTTCACGCGCACCTCGGTGATTTCCACGGCGCACCTCCGCATTGAAAGCCTGATCGGATGCCGAACTCACAAAGCGCACTATCCGGGATCTTTCCCTAGGCTCCTAACAGCAACTTCGAACAGCAACCACACACCCAATACCACGCGCCAGCAACCGCCGGGCCACCCGTCGCGCCTGAAGGGCGCTGCGGAACAGCCCGAAATACGCGGTTCCACTGCCGCTCATGCCGTGTCCCAGGCAGTCCTCTCCGGCCAGCAGCCGGCCCAGCCGGCCGATCCACGGCGACAATTGTTCGGCCGCCGCCTGTAGTCGGTTGAACAGCAGGCTACCGGCCTGTCTAGCATTTCCCTGGCGGAGTGCGTCGAGCAGGGGTTGTAAAGGTCGGGGCGACGCGGGCGGACGGCAGACTCCATAAACGGCGGCAGTCGCCAGCCCTTCCGGCGGTCGCACAACGACGAAATTCATCAATCCCAGCCTGGGTGTCGGCTCGATCCGTTCACCGCGGCCACGGCAAACGGCCGGACCACAGTTAAGGAAAAACGGCACGTCGCTACCGAGTTCCGCCGCCATCAAGGCAAGCGCCGGCAACGACAGGCCAAGTCTCCATCCAAGGTTTGCGGCTACCAAGGCCGCGGCTGCATCGCTGGAACCACCGCCCAAACCTGCGGCGGCGGGGATCCGTTTGATCAGCCGGAGCCGTGCTCCTTGTTTCCTTCCCGTCCGCTGGCGAACCAGGTCCACCGCTTGCAAGACGAGATTCTTGCCGTCACGCGGCACTTCTTCGAAACCGCTGCCGTGACCGGGGCACCCGCTTGCGGGTCGCGCGTACCCGGCCGCCGAACCACACTGGCACTCCAATTCCAAGTCTTCGCCCGCCGTTTCTGCAAAGCACAGGGTATCGTACCAACCGATCGGACACATGAGCGTTTCAATCTCATGGTATCCGTCGCTACGCTTGCCCAGCACCTCGAAAAACAAATTGAGCTTCGCAGGCGTATGGATCACGATCTCCACCGCTTCCCGGTGGATCTGCATGTCACTCGCACTCCTTTACTTAATCGCTCTGCCATAGCAGGCGGGAACCCGCACCCTGAATCGGAATCTAACGCCACACTCTAAACCGTGCACATTTTAACTTCTGGCAAACGTTTAGTCAATCTAACTTTGGGGGTTTTAGAATGTTTTTGGAAACAAACTTACGCCCGAGATTGACAGCAGCGCGGCATCCCAACCCCCGACGGTAACTGTATGCATAAACTGAGGGGTTTAGGCAAGATCAGCATTGGCTGCCTCGTCTCTGAGCAGACCAAGCCGACCAAGCCGACCAAGCTGCGCTCGGTGCCCGTCGGTGCCCGTCACTGCCCGATGGCGCCCGATGGTGCCCGAAGGGCATGGTGGACGCTAAGATCAGACAGGATGATGCCAGCGCGGTCGTGATGCCCGGTTGCGGCCTCACTCCGCGCGTTGCTTCATTTGCCGATGAACGAGAAAGTAATAAAGCCCGCCCAGAACCAGCATTGCCCCACCGAGCCAGAGCGAAATGCGGTGCAACTCGCCTTTCATGAGCTGTTCGTCCTGGCCCATCTTGATGCCGACGTAGCAAAGCACCGCACACCACACGGCTGAACCGAGCAGCGTGAAGAACGAAAACAGTTTGTAGTTCATCCGCACGATGCCGGCAGGTATGCCGATGAGGTGCCGCACAACGGGCAGGAGTCGCGAGATGAAAATGCCCATCGAACCGTAATGCGCGGCCCAGCGTTCCGCGCCCTCAATTTTTTCCGGCGTCACCAAGATCCATCTTCCGTAACGCAGAAAAAGCGGACGCCCCGCGAGCCGTGCGGCCCAATACATGATGGTGGCCCCAAGCCACGAGCCGAGTGTCCCGGCGATGACAACGGCGACTACGCTGAGCCACCTGCCGAAAGCACCTGTAGCGACCATGCTGCCGAAGCGGATGGGCATTTGTCCCGACCAAGCGAGGTGCGCGGCGGGCGGTATCACCACTTCGCTCGGCAGCGGCAGGACCGAGCTTTCGATGGCCATCAGCAGCGCGATGAGCGAGTAGCCGCCAGTCTGCAACGTGTCTGTGTACCACTTGATCAGCGGACCAAAAACTTCCTTGAGCATCTGCTTTTATTCCCGCGTGAGCTTATGGAAGCGCTCGATCAAGTCGCGGGTAATCGGCCCCGGCACGCCGTCGCCGATCGTGCGGGTGTCGACCTTCACGACGGGGATCACTTCCGCCGCGGTGCCGGTGAGGAAACATTCGTCGGCAATGTAGACGTCGTGCTTGGTCAAGGGGATTTCACGGACGGCAATGCCCGCCGCGCGAGCGATCTCGATCACGGCGTCGCGGGTGATGCCTTCCAGCAGGCCGGATTCCATCGACGGCGTGAGCAGCGTACCGTCGCGCACGAGGAAGATGTTGTCGCCGGTGCACTCCGCCACCTCGCCCTTGTGGTTGAGCATCAGCGCCTCGACGCAGCCGGCCTGTTGCGCCTCGATCTTGGCCAGAATGTTGTTGAGGTAATTGAGCGATTTGATCCGCGGACTGAGCGCCGCGGGATGGTTCCGGGCAACGCTCACCGTGACGATCTCCAGCCCGTTGCGGTAAAGCTCTTCCGGATAGAGCGAGATGTAGTCGGTGATGATGATGACCTGCGGGTTGCTGCAACGATTGGGGTCCAGGCCCAGGGTGCCCGACCCGCGCGTAACGACGACGCGGATGTAGCCGTCCTGGATGCCGTTGACCGCCAGGGTCTCCTCGATGGCCCGGGCCATCTGCTCCTTGGTCATGGGGATGGTCAGCAGGATGGCCTTGGCCGAGTTCCACAGCCGATCGAGGTGGGCCTGCATGCGGAAGACCTTGCCGCTGTAGCTGCGGATGCCTTCGAACACGCCGTCGCCGTACAGCAGACCGTGGTCGTAGACACTGATCTTGGCGTCCTCTTTGGCGTAGAGCTTGCCGTCGATGAAGATTTTGAAGGACATAGTCACGCCACCCGCCCGTCCACCAGCCGCACCGTGCGGTCGGCCGCCGCGGCGATCGCAGGATCGTGGGTAACCATTACTATAGTCAGCAGATGCCGCTCGTTCAAGCTGCGGAGGATCTTGATGATCTCCCGCCCGCTCTCCTGGTCGAGATTGCCCGTCGGCTCGTCGGCCAGTAAAAGGCTGGGGCGGGCGATCAGCGAGCGGGCGATGGCCACGCGTTGCATTTCGCCGCCGGAAAGCTCGCGGGGGCGGTGCTTCAGTCGATGGTCGAGGCCTACCATGGCCAAGAGCTCGGCGGCCCAGGCCCGGAATTGTCGCCGCTGTCGCCAGTAGCTCCAAACCCCGTGGGTAATCATCAGCGGGGCAAGCACGTTCTCCAGCGTCGTCAACTCCGGCAAGAGATGATAGAACTGGAAAATCATGCCGAAGCGGCGGTTGCGAAGCCCGTCGCGCTCGGCGGAGGAGATGTTGTCGATCCGCCGGCCTTCGAAGTGGATCTCGCCGTCGTCGGGGACGTCCAACGTGCCCAGCAGGTGCAGGAGCGTCGTCTTGCCGCAGCCGCTCTGGCCGACAACCGCCAGGAACTCGCCTTGCCGCACGGCCAGGCTCACGCCGCGAAGCACGGGCACTTCGACCGGGCCCTTGCGATAGGTTTTCTTGAGCCCCTTGGCCAGCAATTGCGGCGCTCCGCCGGCCGAATGCCTGGGCGCGACGCAGCCGGCAGGGGCCACGGCGCGGGGTTGGGTTACGACTTCACTCATAGCGCAAGGCCTCCACGGGATGTAATCGGGCTGCGCAACGCGGGCAAGACGCTCGCCAGCACGGCGATGCCCAGCGCTCCGGCGACAATCCAGGCCACCGTCTCCGGGAAGACGATCGTCGGGATGCGATACAAATAATAGATTTCCGGGTTGAACAGCCGGCGGCCCATGATCCAGCCCAGGCCGTCGGCGATGGGGTTGATGTAGTAGACAAACGTCAGCCCCAGGATCAGGCCCACGCCCGAGCCGACCAGGCCCAGCGACAGTCCATAGGCGAGGAAGATGCCCATTACGCCGCGGCCCGAGGCCCCCAGCGATTTGAGAATGCCGATGTCGCGGGTCTTCTCCACGACGATCATGTAGAAGATCGCCAGGATGCCGAAGCCGGCCACGGCGATGATCAGAAACAACAGGACGTTGAGGATCGTCGTCTCCATCTGCACGGCGGCCAAGAGCGCGCCTTGCTTGTCGCGCCAGGGTTTCGACGTGATACAGCCCCGGCGTGAATGCGGCCCTCAACTTGTCGCGAACCTTGTCGCCGTCGGCCCCCGCGCGAAGCTTGATCTCGATGGCGTTCACGTAGCCCACGCCCGTCTGCGGGTCGATCATGCCGCGGAGCCGCTGCAATTCCTTGATGGGCATGAAGACGAACGAGTTGTCATATTCGAACATCTTGCTCTCGTAGAAATCGACGATCGTGAACTTGTCGCTCACGGCCTTCGGCAGCGCGCCGGCGGTGGGGAAGGTAAGCTGCACGTCCTCGCCCGGCAAGACGCGGAAGTGCTCCTCGCCGTCGGCCTTGCGATAGCAGGACATGGCGATGCCGACCACCACGCCCGTGTTCTGCTCTTTCGACGGGTCGAATATCTTGCCCTGCTGCGACAGAGGTTGACGCGCGAAGGGGTCGGTCGGCGCTTGACGTTGGTTGAACGGATCGGGCGGGGGAACGGTGGAACCGGTCGCCAGCGGGGCGGGGGCCGAATTCTTCAGTATTTTCTCCTGTTCCGCCTGATCGCGGGCCATGCGGCGGCGATTTTCCCAGCCGGCCCGGCGCATGTCCTCGCGCTCCTGCGTGGGGCCGTCGGCCAGGTGATCGCGGGTATCGTAACCGCCCGGGCGGAGGTTGAAGCTCATCTCCTGGCGATTGGCCGGGTGCTGCAGGTACTTGGCAAAATCGCTCACCCGGCTCTGCGATTTCTCGTCGATGCCGATCACCTGGACCTGATTGGTCACCCAGGTGCCGTGCCATTGGTAGCTCAACATGGCCGGTACGACGCAGATCGGCGTCATGCCGTCGATATCGTCGCCGGCGATCCGCTTGATCTGCTCGATATGCCAGTCGGGGTCGCGCATGCCCTCCAGCGTTCCGCTTTCCAGGACCACGTCGCAGATGATGCCGCGGATTTGGGCCTGCATCTTGTTGCTGAAGCCCGCCATGACGCTATTGACGATGATCATCGTCGCCACGCCCAGCATGACGCTGATGATCGACGCGAAGGCGATGTATCGCGTGCGGAGATAACGGCAGCAGAGGACGAGTTTGTACATGTTACGTTTCCGGTCTCAACAACGGGAACAAAATTACGTCGCGAATCGTTTGTGTATTGGTCAAAAGCATCACCAGCCGGTCGATGCCGATCCCCAGCCCACCCGCAGGCGGCATGCCGTGCCGCATGGCGCGGATGAAGTCGCGGTCCATCCGGGCCATCGACTCCTCGGCCGGCATCCCCGCAAGCTGCTGGGTGAAAAGCTGCTCCTGCAAGTCCGGGTCGTTCAGTTCCGTGTAGGCGTTGGCCAGTTCCATGCCGTGCACGAAGAGCTCGAACCGCTCGGCGATCGCCGGGTTCGAGGCCTTTCGCTTCGTCAAGGGGCAGATGCTGGCCGGATAGTCGGTCACGAAGATCGGTCCCGTCAGGGCGTCTTCCACCTTAGCCTCAAAAACCTCGCTCTTGATCACGTCGGGATGGCGGTTGGCCGTCTCGAAACCGATCTGCCGGGCCAGCGCCGCGATGCCCTCCACGTCGTCGCCCGCCACGCTGGTCTGCTCGCGGAACAACTCATCGTAGGTCTTTCGCACAAAGGGTGGCGTGAAATCGATTTCCTTGTCGCCCCATTGCAACTTCAGCGGTTGGCCCGTGGCCCCGATGGCCGCGACGATGAGTTTTTCGGTGAGGTCCATCATGGCACGGTAATCGCCGTAGGCCTGGTAGAGCTCCAGCATCGTGAATTCCGGGTTGTGCCGGGCGTCGATGCCTTCATTGCGATAGACGCGGCCCAGTTCATACACCCGCTCGACACCCCCAACCATCAGCCGCTTCAGATGCAACTCCAGGGCGATGCGGAGGAAAAGGTCGATGTCCAGGGCATTGTGATGCGTTTTGAACGGCCGCGCAGCGGCGCCGCCGGCGATAGCGTGCAGCGTCGGACCTTCGACCTCGACGAAACCTTCGCCAGCCAAGGTATTACGGATCGATTGCACGATTTTCGTCCGCCGCAGGAAACGCTCCCACTGGCCTTCGCTATGGATCAAGTCGAGGTAGCGCATCCGCTGCCGCAACTCGGGATCGGTCAGGCCCTTGTATTTTTCCGGCGGGGTTTCGATGCACTTGGCGAGGAAGTGGACGTCGGAGGCAAAGATGGTCAGCTCGCCCACCTTCGTGCGGCTGAGCTCGCCATCGATGCCGATCAGGTCGCCCAGGTCGAATTGCTTTGTGAGCTCCCAATTCTTCTCGCCCACCTGTTTCATGCCGATCGCCACCTGGATCCGTCCGGTCCAGTCGTGCAGGTCGAGGAAGATCAACTTCCCGCTCCCACGCAAGAGCACGATGCGGCCCGCCGCGCGGACCTTCGGCCCATGGAGCTTAGGCGGCTTGTCCGGCTCGACGGCCGGTTCGGCGACGATTTCATTCTCTCGGGCACGGATTTTGCCGATGGCCGTATGATTATCGAAGCGCTGCCCCCAGGGGTCGATGCCCATTTCCTGTATTTTGCGCAGCTTTACGCGTCGTGCGGCTTCGAGGGCGGCGGCGCCGTGTTGTGGTTCGTTGGTATCTGGGTCGCTCATTGGAAATAACTTCTCAGGGCATAGGGCCGGGGGATTGTAGTGGAACGGGCGTTTGGGTCAATGCCAACCGGCCGAATGCCGTGTGTCGGGGCCTGATTCGGGCAGTTGGCCAAAGTGGCCCAAAAACGGCGTTTTGCGCGAAGTTCTGGCCATTTTCTACCACCATCGGAAGTATCGTACTAGCGTTAAGGTGTAACTGGCCAACAGGAATCCTCGGGGAAAACAGGGATTTCCGCTCCTCTGGTAGAAATACTCCACCACAAGGAAGGATGGTCAGAATTGGCACGAAATCGTCGCCGTGGGCCACTACCACTTGGAAGGATGAAGGCGGCAGGCGGAAGGATGAATAAGGCAAGTGCATTTCCTTCATCCCTCCATCTTCACCTTTCGGCGCGGCGGCAGCTCACGATAGTAGAGGTTCCACATTACTGCTCCAAGCTTCTGGTACTCTGCCGTGGACATGTTGCTCAAAATAGAGGCCAACTCCTCCGGGCTATGGCGGGGAGCCAGGTCGCCGGCTGGCCGGAGCAGTGTCTTGAACAATAGAGCCTGATTCTTGGGAAGGCCGCGGAGTTCTTCGGCCAGTTCGTGCCGGGCGCGGCTGCGTTCCGTTTCCTGCGTTTGTTGCACCGCCTCCAGGTGCTGCGCGTGGAACTTGCATATCTCCTTGGCGGCATGGATGGCCTTGCCGAGCAAGGCGGCCTGTCCCGATTGTGTCGTCTTTCGCAACGATCCTTTGGCCTTTGCGCCGCCGTCGTCGCCGGGCGTTTCGACTGTCACTTGCTTGTCGGCAAGCGAGCGGCGCCAGGCCTCCATCGCCTCGCGGTAGACCGATACGAGGCGGGCCATGGCGACGGCAAAGAGTTCCGCGCCGCTTTCCGCCGCGTTTTCCGCCCATTGCTGCCGCTGCTGGCGGAGCCAGCGATCGACGGTCCGCCGGGGGACGCCCAATTTCCTGCCGATCGCCCGAGCGGAATTGCCTTCCAGCGAGAGCCGGGCGATCTCGGGCAGCAGGGCAAACTTCTGTGGCCGTGGCGGCGGATCGCTTTGATGGTCCTCCGCGACCTGGAGCAGAGCGGGCTGCGGGCACGCCGCGCCGTGCTCGCACGGTTGGTTCGGGTTGTCGTTGCTTGTGGACATGGCGTTCTCCTCGGACTTAGAGATCATAGAAATAGTCACTGTACCGTAAGTATCCATAGTTATAACTTCGTGTCAATAGGCGGAAGCCGGAATTCTTGCCGCGAAGCCCGCTCGCGGCGGGTCCGGTCGCCCTAAGTGGTTTCCCTGCAAGACCTTGCGACGACGGGGGAAAAGACGGAATTCGCAAAAGACTTCCGCCAGATTCGTCCGCCGCTGAGAATGAAAGCCGCAACGGGAACGGCAGAATCGCCGTAACTTCATGGCCCGCAAGCACTTGAGAATTCCATTGCCCCGCTCCCGTCCTCGGCGAGGGACCGGGCCAGATTCTCCCCTCGCCGGCTTCGGGAGAGGGCGGGCACCATGTCGGGCACCGTGTACTCATGGTCGTGGTCGGGGTGAGGGCTTTTTTTCATGGCGTGGTTGCGTCGAGCGTAACAACCACCGCGCCAAGTCGACCATGCTGAGCATGGTGTCGCGTCGGTGATCAAAATTTTGCTCCCCCATCTCCAAGCCGTGGGACAAGGACGCAATGTCCGCTACCGTCGGACCTGAAAAGCGAGAGACTTCACGGACAAAGTGACCGATTACCTTTTTCCTTTGCTGGCCGCCTCAGTTCTTGTTGTCTTCCGCGTCCTTGCGGTCGAGGTAGTCTGCCGACACGCTCTTGAGAATACACCGCCCCGCGAGCACGTCCGAGAAGCGCTCCTTGACCGGGGTGACGACGATACCCTCCCGTCCCTGGAATCGCCCGGCATGCTTCGGGTCGCAGACGGTCGTGGGGCCGTCTGTCAGTTGTTCGACTACCGCGCGGCTGAATGGTCCACGGTACAAGTACGGCACCATCGCCAGTCCGAAACGGTCACAGATGCCGGCCTTCTCGTCGTAGTCGAGGTATTCGCCGTTCACGGCAATGTCAAAGACGCGGAAGCCGCGCCTGCCGTTGGCCAACCCGTAGGCCAGGTCCTGCACGCCGCTGCCGAATATCTCGCCGTAGATCACCGCGCTGCGGACGGCTTCGGCAGGGGCCGAGTTGTCGCGGATGAAGGTCAATGCTTCCTGCATGCGCTCGTCGAGGAACATCCAGTACTCCGATACCGTCGGTGTCTCGTTGCCGTCCTTGTCGACCTGTACGGCCAGGAACAACTTGCGCATTTCGTTCTCGGCCCTCAACTCGACGACCCTCCAGAAAGTCCCGTCCTTGTCGATGACTTGTCCCACCTGGACGTTGCTGGTCCGGATGTAGCCTTTCTGGCACAGATCGACGGCGTCCAGGCGGGCCGTCTTGCGGCAGTACTGCTTCCTGCGGACGTTGTGCGAACCGGCCATCCACGTCCACTGGGGATCGCCGTTTTCAGCGGCGACGAGCACCAGGCCGCAGCGCGCATTCTTTCCGTGGATCTTCTCGGTGATCACGACCTCCTCGCCATCCGCTATCGCCGCGGGGTAGTTGGCGTAGTGTTCGATGTCGGTGTACTTGGAAAAACACGCGTGCTCGGGCGCCGAGTCGCCCGCGTCGCACTTCAGCGGCGGCTCCCACTTCTCGATGCCGTAGAACTCGGCCACGTCCGTGTCGACGGGCCAATCCAGGTCTCCCTGGGAGGGGGCGATGGTCATGACCAGACCGAAGCTGGGTTGTCCGCGGAGCCTTGCCGCCTTGACGCGGTATCCCGGCGGACGCACGCCCTGTTCGTTCTTGGGCAACACCGAGCAGTACTTGGCAACCCCCAGCCGACCCGCAGGAGGATCCTCGGCGAGCGCGGGGGGCAATATCGAGTCCGGCGGGAAAAAGACCACCTTCTGCCCCGTCTGAAGTTCCCCCTTGCGGCAGATAGACTTCCAACCGCCCACCATGGCGATCTCCAGGCGGTCCGCGTTCGGATGGGGCAACACCGCCTCCACCGTGCGGACCTTCACGATCATCGTGCTCATGACGTTCTCCTTTGCGCAGGCCATTATATCGGCAATCGGAAGACACTTGCATCCGCTGCCAGGTTCGTCCCTCTATTGATGCCCGCGAGTCACAGTTTCGGCAGTTGCCTCTCGAATTCCTCCTGCCCGGCGAGAGAATCGATTCCCACGCGGACCGCCCAGAGAGACCGTTTATCCCCTTGGCATTGAACGCACCGCGTTATATAATACGGCTATGATCCGATCGTTCAAGGACTCGGAAGCCGAGCGGATATTCAACCGGCAGCGGTCGGCGCGGTTGCCGGTATCAATGCAGCAGGTTGCGCTGAGAAAGCTTCGTATGATCAACAACGCCGCCACGCTTGCGGACTTGCGGATCCCACCCGCGAATCGGCTTGAGAAACTAAAGGGCAATCGCGCCGGCCAATATAGCATACGCGTCAACAACCAATGGCGGATCTGCTTCGAGTGGTGGGGCGGCGACGCCTGCGACGTTGAAATCGTAGACTATCATTAGGAGACGTGGCATGACCCGTAAGCTCCAACCCATTCATCCCGGCGAAGTCTTGCAGGAGGAGTTCCTGAAGCCGTTGGGCATCAGTCAGAACCATCTTGCCCTCAGGATCCGCGTCCCTGCGCGACGGATCAACGAGATCGTTTTGGGCAGGCGCAGCATCACGGCGGACACGGCGCTGCGATTTGCGAAGTTCTTCGGTACGTCGGCTCGTTTCTGGCTCGGGCTCCAGGTCGACTACGATCTCGATAAGGCCGCCGACGAGTTGTCGGAACGGATCGAGCACGACGTGGATGCTCTTGTCACTTGAGGCTCGCAAGGCAACTGCTTCGCCCCCGCTCCTTCTCGCGCAATCGGACGAGCGAAGAACCACCGGGCAGGCCGCGGAATCCTGCCCGCAACCATAGGCCCGGCGGATGCGCCGCCCGCGGCGACGGTGCTCGCTTACGAAGCAGTTGTGGGCTGCGTTCCGCGGGAGTGGCCGCCCGCGCCGCGCGTCAGCAGATCCCTCTCCAACTCCTCCCTTCCGGCGAGAAAATCGATTCCCACGCGGATCGCCCAGAGCGGCCGATCTCCCAACCGATCGACGCCGATCTTGACCAGATCTTTCTGCGTGCAAACCAGGGCTTCTGCCTCGGTTTTGCGAGCGGCCGCCGCCAATGCGCTCAGATCGTTCGGGCCGTAGGCGTGATGATCTGGAAATTCATGGAACTCGACCACGTCATAACCGCAAACTTCGAGCGTATGCCGGAAGCCGGCCGGGTTGCCCAGCCCGCAGAACGCCAGCACCCGCCGCCCGCGAAGCGATTCCAGCGGCTGCTGCCGTAGCGTAGGCATCTTGCCTGCGTCTTCTGCCCGTAGCGTAGGCATCTTGCCTGCATCTTCCATTGTCCCTTCCACCGCCACCAGTGCCAGCGGCGCATGCACGACCTCGACCCACACCGCCTGCGGCGACAGTTTCGCCACGCGATCGCGGATTGCTCCTCGTTGTTCGGCCGTCAGCAGATCGGCACGCGACAAGGCGACGACATCCGCTCGCGCCAGCCCTTCCACCGGTTCGCGAAGCGTGCCGCGGGGAAAGACGTGCTCATAACCCAGCGGCTCCAGGGCATCCAGAAGCACGATATCCAGGTTGCGGGCGATGCGGCGATGTTGGAAGGCATCGTCAAGCACCAGCACTTCGCATCCAAACTCACGGATCGCCCGGCGGGCCGCGGCCACGCGATCGGACTGCTGCACGTGCGGCACGCCCGGCAGTTTCCAGGCCAGTTCCCGGGCCTCATCGTTCGCTCCACCGTGGGCACCGTATCCGCGGCTGATGATCCCAACCTTCTTGCCTTGTGCCAGGTACCCGTTGACGATCCATTCGACCAGCGGCGTCTTGCCCGTGCCGCCCAGGGTGAGGTTGCCGACGCTGATCACGGGCACATCGACGCGGTACGCCGCTTTCGCCCCAAGGTCATAGCGCCGGTTTCGCCAGCGGACGGCCCATGTGTACGGCACTTCTACGGCCGCCAGAATGCCTCGCAGCGCCGCTGCCATGGCCCCGCGTCGCCGGCCGCTCACCAGATCGCGGAACCCGGAGGGAGAAAAGAGGGCGGCAGGTTTTGCGCTGTGGGTTTCGTTCATCCATGTTCAGGGATGCAGGCCAGGACGAGGTGAAGGGCCGAAATGGGCAAGAGCAGTATATCATGCGGCTCAATAGACTGCCGGCAATTCGCCCCGCTCCCGTCTGGCGAAGTGACAATTCTGAAGTCCGTCCGGTCGGCGATTACCAGGGTTTCTCAGCTTGCGAAGATCGCACAGATCTAGCGGGTATCCCATTAACTGATTAAAAAGTTCTTGGTTCGCTCGTGCTAGGGTTGCCAATATCTTGATTTGATTGCGACGCTGTTCAACGAGCCACGGATGGTTGAGCCTGAGAACTTTAATAAGTATATTGCCCGGTCTGCCAATCACGGTAATTCTTCCGTCTTCCTCTACACGTAAACAACGGCCGTATGCCACCCGGCACGGATCTGGGACTCGCTTGGGACCTTTTCTGCCGTTGCAGAACTGGCAGGCGAGAACAAGGTTGTCGTACTCACATTCCATGTCCGGTGCCTCAGCACAAGAAATGAGATGATCGACAACCCACTGATCGGTCGGTGCCCACACAATGCGTTTCAAACAGTATACGCAACGGAAAGAGAATTCGTCTTTAAGCCAAGGGAGGTACGTGGGGTAATACGTATAACCAAAAGGCCCGTGACGGCGCCTATGAGGCTCACTCGGATACTCGTAAGGCCGGACCGTCACGGCTGTTCTTCCCATAACCCGGCCCGTTTGAGGTTCTCGATGATTTCGTCCGCACCTTCCATTTGCACGGGCCGCAATAGGCTTACGCTGGCATCCGCAAGCCGCTGAAGCTCGTCCAGCTCTTCTCGCTGCGCCGGGGTGAGCCGTTCTTCCTCTTCAAGATCAAGTAATTTCGCTCGGCGCAGATTCGTCTTGTCCCAGTCCACGGTGATGGCCAAGAGATCCTGCAACCGTTCCAAGTCGGTAAAGTCCTTTGGAAAATACTCGGTTTGCTCGAACGGCACGCCCCGCCGGCGAATGCCGGAGAAGAGGTCGAGCACCTGACGTTCCAGGGCCGACGGCAGGTCGTAGAGTCGCAGAACCTCGGCATCGATCCGCCAGTGAAGGATTCTGAGATCGTCGGCCGAGTATGCCGTCATTGAGTTCTCCGCGCGTGCGCCTTCGGAGAACAGCTCCTTTTGGTGCGAGCGCCGTTTGCTCTTGGGTTTTCGCGCGGGTTTGCTTGAATTCTGCGGAACACCTCGTACGGCGATTAGGTAGTCGGCAACGGCTTTTTCAAGGGGCCTTAGATCGACTTCGTTCAGCCTCGGAACCGGCAACTCACAAATGTGCTGTGGTAGTATGTCTCGTTTTCCCGAAATACTGTAGACGAACGCGTTCGCAATTGGTGAATTGAGTATTGCCCATACGGTTTGAAGCGTGGGGCCACCTCGAACAGGACGAACAATGCTGAAGCGGCCCGTTGCGGGATGCCCAATCTGATCAATGAGGGCCTTCAGCTTCCACGGTTCCCGACTAACGGGAGCAGAGTTGAGAAGCAGTTGGGGTTTTCCAATGCTTGCGCCTGGACCTGGACGCCGAATTACCCGGGGGTCGAGATTCAGAAAAACCAACTTTGGAAGATTATGGGTCATCTGCTTTGCGTTCCAGCCCGCGAATCCCGGCACAAGGTTGGCTCCATCTATCTCGACATTGGAAACAGCGATCGAATTGCGCGGCCGTCTCGGGTCGCTACTTGATCTGTACTGAAGCCCTTGTCCGATTTCAGCGAACTGTTCGAGCTTCGGCATTGCCGCAAGGGTATGCCAAACGGCATCCAGATCGGGCACGAATAGGAACGCCAACGCTTTTGCGGCCAATCTCCCGGACGGAACCGACTCGCTACTCCCCGGAATATATGTGCGGCTGAACTCTTTGATGTGGCCTTCGCGCACGCGCTGGTACTGCACCACAAAGTCTTTCTTGCGCGATGGGTCCACGCGACGGCCAATGATCACGGTTGATTCGGACTCGCCGTAACGAAATACCTTGTCGGCGAACAAGTCAATTTCGGCGATCTGATATTCGGCCAATAGCTTCCGGCGAACTTCGGCAGCTTGCTTGCTACGGAGAATCGTCTGCGGAAGCACAAATCCAAAAACCCCACCCGGCGGCAGGTGCTCGACAACGCGCCGGAATGTCTCGGCAGCTTTGTTTGGAAGCCAATCTCGGTCCCGATCTTTCGCGTCGAAACTCTCGAACGGCGGATTTCCAACTACGATCGTTGCGTTCTTGATACCGTCTTCAAGCGGTTTGCCGGCAAACATATCGCCTTCGGTTAATGCCCAGCCGTTGGGATTCGGCACGTCGGCGAGCGTCAGCGAAAGCCGTGCGATTTCCAGCGCGAAAGGCTCGATTTCCAGCCCATGCAGACGACGTCGAAGGTAATCGCGACGGGGTTCCTGCCAGCCGGGCGGAAGCAAGTCCGTCAACAGCCGCATCGCGGAAATCGAGAACGCCGCATGTCCACACGCGGGCTCGAAGACCCGGCGATCCGCCACGGCAATCTCATCGATCCAGGGCCTCAGTCGACCGACGATATAATCGACGAGCCATGTCGGCGTGCTGTGTGTGCCCAACTTGCTTCGCGTGACGCGGTCAATCATCGCACTTTCATAGAGATACGCTAGGGCCTCCGTGCTTACGCAGCCGCAATGGCCAAACCGAGCTATTCCTTCCGCGGCAGCGACGAGCGCCTCGCGTCTTGCCTTATTTTCGACCTCTACGGGCTGGGGCGACTTGCTGTTGTAGTGCGTCGCCAGTTTCTGATAAACCTCGCCGATATCGGTGAGCTTCAGACGCTTGAAGCCATTGACTTGCTTGTCTTGAAGGATCTTTGCAGCCAAGAGCCAAAAGACTGCTTTCAAGAGCCAGCGCCCGTTGTCAACCGAAACATTCTTCCAACCAAGTTGCTTCTTGGCACCGGCAACGATGCGCTCGACGAGATCCGTAAGCCTTCTGCCCGCCTCTTCCTCTACGAGCGGCATCAGACCAACGTCGACAAAGTCAAGTTGATAGCCCTTCTCAAGCCTTCCCCAAGCTTTAGCCCGATAGATCGCGCTCGGAGCAAGTTTTTCGCGGTTCTCTTTGAAGAACTGCGAAAGCTGTTCTGGCTCGAGGCGATTCTGAAAGGACGGTCGGGAAACTCCTTGAGACCAGAATTCGTAGTATTGAGGCAGGCAAGCAAAGACGACCAGTGCGCCAAGAGGACGTAATTCCGCGATATTCGATGGTTCGATACGTTTTCCGTGGACAACTGCCACCGAAGCCGTCCGCGAGTCGAAAGGACGATCGGAAAAACCCAAAAGCGGAACCCGCGCGTTCCCCGCCGGAACGGGAAAATCGATTAGGAGTTGGTCTTCGGGGTAGCCTATTCCTCGAAGACCTTCGTAGATCGGAGTGATTTCGGCGGCCAGCGCAACCATTCGTCACAACTCCCGTGAACATATCCTGCACAGACTAATTAGGTCGGTTAATTCCGCCTGATTATTTATTCCAAACAACCATTTCGGGGGTTTGCTAAAATCAAATTGCCTCAGTGCCCAGGTTCTTCGAGTTCTCCGCCATCGCTGTCAAGTCATTGCCAACATCGCATGACACAACGTTCTTGCTTAATCCGGCTCACGTCGTTTGGCTATCACGTTCCGCCTCTCTTTGCCATTATACGCGGAATGTGTACTAATGTCCATTGCAAATCGAGCTTTCTCAACTTTCTCAGATACAGCGGCGGGTTAGGCCGCTTCGCTCCTTTACTTCGCCCGCGGGTGCGCCTTCTCGTAAACCTCGCGGAGGGCCGTGGTGCTGACGTGCGTGTAGATCTGCGTGGTCACGAGACTCTTATGGCCCAAGAGCTCCTGTACGCTGCGGATGTCGGCCCCGCGGTCCAGGAGATGCGTGGCAAAACTGTGCCGCAACGAGTGCGGCGTGGTACGGGTGTCGAGCGAAGTGAGCTGCAAGTATTTTTCCAGCATCCGGGCGACGCTCCGCGTCGTTAGCCGGTGGCCGAACTTATTGAGAAATACCGGCGCCGCCCCTCCGGCCGGCTCGCGGGGATTCAGCCGGGCCTTGGCCAGCCACTTTTGCAGCGCCGCGGCGGCGTAGGAACCGATCGGGGCCAGCCGCTCCTTGCGGCCCTTGCCGCGAACCCGCAGGATGCCGTCCTCAAAGTCGATGTCGCCGCGGTTAAGTCCGACCGCCTCGCTCACGCGCAGCCCGGCCGAGTACATCGTTTCCAGGATCGCGCGGTCGCGGAGGCCCATCGCCGTTTTGGCCGATGGGGCCAAGAGCAAGCGGCCGATGTCCTCGGCGGAAAGGAAGTGCGGCAGCGAGCGGCCTTTCCGCGGATTGCGGAGCGGCTTGGCGGGGTTGGTCTTCGTCCAACCCTCGCGCTGCCCGAATTTGAAGAAGCTCCGCAGCGATGCCAGCCGCCGGGCGATCGAGGTCTTGGCATAGCCGGCCTCGTGCATGGCCGCGACGTAGCCGCGCAGCTCCAGCACCGTGATCGCCTCCGGCCGGGGACAGTTGCCGCCGCAGGCCTCGCTGAGATAGCCGGCCAGGGCGGTGAGGTCTTCGCGATAGCTCTTGACCGTGTAAGCGGAGGCATTCCGCTCCACGGCCAAGTATTGCAGGAAACGAGCAATCGCGATACGCACGTTTTATCTTACGCTTCTTCCGAATCGGTGGGCAGCGGCATGCCGAAACGCGAGTTCGACCGGTAGCGCTGACTTTCCTGGCGGATCTTCTGGCTGAGCACAGCCGCATCGTACCAGGTGAAACTCAACTCGGGGTTGGAAGCGTAGCGGCCCAAGGTCCGCAAGGTCTCCGCCCGGCTGGCGTCGTCGTAAAGAAAAACGTAGCGTTCTTCACCCTTCACCAGGGCCAACACATTGATGTCCTGATTCATTGCCGCTCCAATCCTCCCCTCACGAACCGTCGTTACCAACGGTACAGCTTTCCATGCTTGGCGACCATTAAATGGCGGGTCCAGTTCTCTTATCGGATAGGCGACCATCGCCACACTACTCGCGTTTCTCCGGCCCCTCCACGTGCACCAAGCATCTCCCAGATGTGCAGGCGACAACAGAACCGGATGAAGTCGTCGCTGCGCTGCAAATAGTTCTGCCAACCTCCCAGACGGGCATCGTCGCGGGAGTAGTAATAGTTTTCCAACGCGGTGGTGAACTCGGCGTCATTTCCGCGATAGCTCTTCATGAGTTGCATCACCGGCTCGTCGCTGGGCACGCCGCACGGTGGGTGCGCCGTGGGTGGCCGGGGAATGAATCCGTGCGGATCGGGCCAAACCGGCTTGGCTTCCGGAACAGTTTCGCCAGGCGTCAAGGTCGCCGGCGCGTTCGGCGCGGCAGTCGCGGAAACCACTGCTGAGTTTGTCGCCCTTGTCGATTCCGCCGCCTCATGCGAGACCGTACGAACGTCGTGCTTGCCGCCCGCCGTAGTGCCTTTGAGCGGCTGTCCCGGAATATCAGGTGAAGAACCCGACGCACCCGATCCGTTGGGTCCGGCGGGAGTTTGCGGCGGGCACCATGTACCCATGGTCGGCGGCAGTTTCTGGTAAGGCGGAGTCTGCGTCTTGAGTTGTTCTTTCGCCAACTCCAACTCGGCTTGGAACACCACCGGGCCGGGAATGTCTTTCTCGCCCGCCGTTCCCCACGGCAAGCCATAGCCGGCCGGGATGGGATGGAAGTTCGGATTGGCGGTGAACCACTGGACTTGCATCGTCAGCCGCGGCGGATAGTAGGGCGTGTATTCCGTCACCACTCCCACGACCACCGCATCGACCCCTAGAATCTGAGCCAAGTTGTCTGGCATCTCTGTCCCTTTCCAGTCGCAGCCCGCAGTTCCGCATTACGACTTCGACCTGGGAAACGGGAATCACGACGTAGCCGGGCACTTCGGCCAGTTCGGCCGCATAGGCCTCGGCGACCTTGCGGCCGTCGAGCGTCGACTCGGTGCTTGCATTAAAGAAGGTGGCTACGGCAACTTTGGAAATCTGGGGAAACGGGTTGTGCAAAGTCGGTTGATGCACGATTTCCGGCAGCATGGCACAGCCGGAAGTGAGCAGAGAGCCGATCAACGTCAACCAACGTAACATGCTTGATTTAATGCACTTACGACGAGATTTCCGGGACGAACGTCCCACCTGCCGAGGCGGCCAGAGATGGCCACGATACCCAGTACCGACCACCAATAGCCGTTAATGTCTATTTTATCGGCAAAGTCGGCGTCTCTTCTCTAGTTTGAATCTTAGGGTGGCCGTTTCCGCGCTACTTGCCGTCTGGAATAATTAACCGCGGATGACACGGATGGGCGCGGGTAGGAAATGCAGGCAAGAAAATCCGCGCAGCTTGGTCGATGAAATCCGCAGTTCATTTCATTTGGCCAAAGGGCTGTTCTTTTTCCTATTTTTCCGTCCCCCGTGTACTCACGGTCATTTTTCTGTAAAAGTATTCGATCTACGGCTGAGCCAACGTTTTCGCCGGATCTCGGGATACGGTTCCCGGCCACAATCGCGTAAAATAGGGAATTGAAATCAAGAATCACTATCCGAGAGCACTCATGGCGCAAGCCCCCCGCAATCCCACTCGTCCTGTCCAGATTGGTTCGCTTACGATCGGCGCCGGCAATCCGATCGCCGTTCAAAGCATGTGTGCCACGAAGACGGCCGACGTCGCCGCGACGGTCGCCCAGATCGAGCATCTGGTCCAGGCTGGGGCCGACATCATTCGCGTGGCGGTCGATACCAAGGCCGACGCCCAGGCCCTGGTCGAGATTCGCCAGCGGACCAAGGCCAATCTCTCCTGCGATCTCCAGGAGAACTATCGCCTGGCGGCCGACATCGCGCCCGCGGTCGACAAGATCCGTTACAATCCGGGCCACTTGTTCCATCACGAGCGGACCAAGCCGTGGCAGGACAAGGTGAAGTTCCTCGTCGACGTGGCCGGGGCGAACGACTGTGCCATCCGCGTGGGTGTGAACTGCGGCTCGATCGATCCGGCCAAGCGGGAACAATATCCAAAGGAGGACCGCATCAGCCCGATGATCGACAGTGCGTTGGAGCACTGCGAACTACTGGACCAGCTCGGCTTCACCCGTTACGTGGTCTCGCTGAAGAACTCCGATCCGGCGGCGGTGGTCGAGGCCAATCGGGCTTTTGCCGCCCGGCGTCCCGACGTGCCCTTGCACCTCGGCGTGACCGAGGCCGGCATGCCGCCCGAGGGCGTGCTCAAGACCCAGCAGGCCTTCGAGCAGCTCATTGCGGCGGGCATCGGCGACACGATCCGCGTCTCGCTCACCGTGCCGGCCTTCGAGAAGGAGCAAGAAATCCTGGCCGGCCGCAAGATCCTCAACGACATTGCGGCCGGGCGGTTCGTGGGCATGCCGGCCGAAGGCCCACGGGGGCTGAACATCATTTCCTGCCCGAGTTGTTCGCGGGTCGAGAACTCGGCCTTTGTCGATCTGGCGGTAAAGGTTCGCGAGGCGACGCGTTATGCGGCCGAGCATGCGATTTCGATCGCCGTGATGGGTTGCCGCGTGAACGGGCCCGGCGAGACCGACATGACCGATCTGGGGCTATGGTGCGGACCGAAGTATGTCAATCTGAAGCGCGGCGAGGCGACGCTCGGATCGTTTACCTATGACGAGATCCTGCCGCGGCTGAAGGAGGAGTTGGATACGTTGATCGCGGCGAAGAAGGGGTCGATCTGACCGTCACCCCGCAAAAACGCCTTCTTCCATAAGCGAACAACGAACGGCAACGCGATAGGGGAGGTTGATTCTCAGAACCGCGATTGTAACCCGCCCGATCGCGGTCAGTGCGCAAAGTACGGCCCCATCCCAGTGAAAGTGATCGTGCCAATGATCTCGTCGCGGATCAAATAGCCGAACAATCTCCTCAGTTTCCGTGTCTCGACCAGCAAGATTTGGACCTTTGAACGAGTTGCAATGGAGGCAAGCGTAGGCCAGATTGTCCAAGCTGGTTTCACCCGCATGCTTCTCGGCGATCACGTGATCCAGTTGAAACGGGAGCGATGTCCAGCGTTCAGGCAACCGGCAATATTCGCAACGGAACCCTGCCCGTTGTGCGACCGCCCCGCGCAGCGCCTTCTCCTTCGCTGTTGGGCTCATGCCGAATTTTTCTTAAGCGACAACCGCGCTTTGGAGTGCATGAAATCGACAAGCGAACCCACGAACATGTAGGCGTTCAACAGGGATTCTTCTTGCTCGTCAAGCGCACCCTGTCGGGCTTTGGCCGCAAGCAAGTTCATCCGCTCGTTGTCCGTATCGCCGAAACCCAGTGCGAGAATGGATCGCGCGGCCTCGGCGGAAAAATTCGGGTTCTCCGGCTCGATGACCCGAGAAAGAATTTCAGTTTCTTGGCTAATGGTGGCTGGACTCATGTATTTATTTTAGCACACTGGGTCATGCGAAGAAAGAGCGGGTCGAGAACTTGGCCTTTGTCGAAAATGGTAAACCGATTTTGGTTTACCAAATATTACCGTCGTGCGCGGGGCCGCAGGAGGTGGGGGCTTTTGCACTAAAGTTGCAAAACTGTTAGAATCACCGAAGTTCCACCAAGTCGGAAGTTTCCTTTTTTGGAGGAGTATGTGCCATGCAAACCGTCACCATGGAATTGCCCGAAGAGATCTTCTCGGCGCTGCGGCGGTCGCCCGAGGACTTCGCGCGGGAGATGCGGCTTGCGGCTGCCATGCTTTGGTACAGTCGGGGAACGGTTTCCCAGGAGAAGGGGGCGCAAATCGCGGGGATCAATCGAGCGAAGTTCCTTGAGGCGCTCGCCGAGAACAAGATCGACGTTTTCGCGGTCGACTTCGACGATCTCCAGCGGGAGTTGAACCGTGGCTGATCCGGCCGTTGTCAACGCATTCGGCCAAGCGACCTTAGTAAGGTAGAAGTTCTGTGACGCCGATAGACGAATTGATTCAGATTCAAATCGCGCGCCTGGCCGATCCGGACGTTCGTGTTCGTCGTGAGGCCAGCAGCGCGCTTTATGAGATCTGCCGTAAATCCAAGGAAGAGGCAATGGCAGCGATTCCGGCACTCGTAAACTGCTTGGTTGACCCGGACGAAAAAGTCCGTGAGAGCGCGGAATGGGGTCTGAGTTACTGTGGCGAGTCCGCTCTGAAGGAGCTTCAAACATGCTCTTACAGCAAGAACCGCTTGGTACGATTGCATGCTTTGAAATCGATCGCCAACATGGACGATGAAGGCATTGGCGCTAGCGAGGAAGTGCGCAAACTCCTAGCGGACGAAGATAGTGAAATCCGTGAAAACGCAGCTCGGGCGTTGGGCCTTATCGGCGACCGCAATGATTGCACTGTGGGGGCCCTTCGCAAGATGGCGAACAGCACGACGGCCACTGACCGTAGCGCAGCATTGCATGCATTGGGGAACCTGGCACGCGGGATCGAGGATGAGGCGAAATTGCATGAATGGTCTGGCCAAGTGACCGAGGCCCTTCATGACGAGGATGATAACGTTCGCTGGGCAGCCTTTTACCTGTTAGAGGCCATAAAGGTTGCCCCCGAGGCCGCACTTCCCCTCTGGATCAGTGGTCTGGATGACTCGGACACTGAGGTTGCCGACATGGCTGCTGACGGTCTGATCGATTTGGGCAAGCTGGCAGACATTTCCGCAGCCGTCCCGGCACTCTCTCGCCTTGTCAGGCGGAATGACCGCGCGTCCAGGCGTGCGTGTGAAGCTTTGGCAGTGATCGGAAACAACGCCAAAGCCGCCGCGCCAGCACTCCAGGCGCGCTCACGAGTAACGATCCGTACCTCGTTATGGCGGCGGCCGAAGCGCTTTGGAAGGTTGACCGCCAAACTGAGGAATCCCTTCCGGTACTGGCCAAACTCCTGGGGGAATCCGAACCGGGAGTTGCAGAAGCGGCGTGCGATGTAGTGCATGCCATCGGTCCAGAGGCCGCGGCGCTGACGGAACCTCTGCTGAAGGCATTGGAAATCGAAGACTGGGACCTGCAGTGGGCTGCTGCGGACGCCCTGGGCTCGATCGCCTCCCGGGATCCAGAGGTAACCAGCGCACTCATTGTTACGCTTGGGCACAAGAGCGGGATTGTCTGCGGGGCCGCCGCGCATGCCCTGGCCGCCATTGGGGATAGCGCAATTCCTCCGCTCGTCAAAGCGATCCAGGAAGGGGACGATAATCGGCGGGAGTGGGCGGCCGACGTGCTGGGGCATCTGGGCCCAAATGCGAAGGTCGCCGTCAAACCTTTGAAGAAGCTTCTCCGCGATAAGAATCCCAACCTTCGCGCATGGAGTGCAATTGCTCTCGGAAAAATCGCTGGCCTAAAGGAAGTTATACCAATTCTAGTCGGTATACTGGACCGTCCCAACCTCCCAGGCATACGGTGTCAGGCCATAGAGGCACTTGGAAGCATTGGCGTTGCGGCGCGGCGGGCGGTCCCGGCGCTCAAGAAGATCCTCGGCGATGAGAACGAGGACATCCGTGCCGCGGTGATAGCGGCAATCACGGATATCGAAGGTTGATTCCACTGCTTCCGTAGGAGCGACCGACGGGGTACTGGAGGAGCCCGGGCAACGGAGACGAAGATACGCTGGTGGGGCCGGTTTCACAGCCAGCCGACTTCGAGGGTCGCCGGATTGCGGAGCGGTAAACATCGCGAAGTTTCTTCTGATTCCCGGTTGGCAAGTACCCAGTACTCAGTATCCAGTACTCAGTATTAAGTATCCAGCACGCACGATTGGATACTGAGTACTGGGTACTGAGTACTGGGTACAAGGCATCTGGCGATCAAAATCAAGCCTACAAATATGCCTTCCCCCGAGTATATCGACCAAGAGTGGCCGCTAGCAAACGGCGCAAAAAAACCGCCGGTCCTGCATTCGTAGGACCGGCGGCGTATCGATTGATTCGCGTCATCCGCGAGCGAAGCCGCAAGCAGCTTAGTACATATCCTCGCCGCCGCCCGGAGGCGGACCAGCCTTCTCTTCCTTGGGCTTGTCGGCCACCAAGGCGTCGCTGGTGAGCATCAACGTGGCCACGCTGGCCGCGTTCTGCAAGGCGGTGCGGGTGACCTTGGTCGGGTCGACGACACCGGCCTTGACGAGGTCCTCGTAGACGTTCGTCAGGGCGTTGTAACCGAAGTTGCCCTTGCCTTCGGAAACCTTCTCGGCCACGATGCCGCCGTCCTGGCCCGCATTGTCGGCAATCTGCGTCACCGGAGCGCGGCAGGCCCGCAAGACGATCTTGTAGCCGACCTCCTCTTCCTGCACCAGGCCGTTGGGCTTGACGTTGGCCGCCGCCCGCAGCAAGGCCACGCCGCCACCAGGCAGAATGCCTTCCTCGACCGCGGCGCGGGTGGCGTGCAAGGCGTCCTCGACGCGGGCCTTCTTCTCCTTCATCTCACTCTCTGTCGCGGCCCCGACATTGATCTTGGCCACGCCCCCGGCCAGCTTGGCCAAGCGCTCTTCCAGCTTCTCGCGATCGTAGTCGCTGGTGGTGTTCTCGATCTCGCGGCGGATCTGCTCGATGCGGCCCTTGATGTCCGCGCTCTTGCCCGCCCCCTCGATGATCGTGGTGTTGTCCTTGTCGATGACGATCTTCTTCGCCCGGCCCAATTCGGCCAAAGTGATGTTCTCCAGCTTCTTGCCCAGGCTCTCGAAGATGGCGAAGCCGCCGGTGAGGATGGCAACGTCCTCGAGCATGGCCTTGCGGCGATCGCCGTAGCCCGGGGCCTTGATGGCGGCCACCTTGATCGTGCCGCGGAGGCGGTTGATGACCAGCGTGGCCAGGGCCTCGCCGTCGACGTCTTCGGCGATGATCACCAGCGGCTTGCCGCTGTTAACGACCTTCTCCAGGACCGGCACGAGTTCTTTGATGTTGGAAATCTTCTTCTCATGGATCAGGACGTAGGCGTCCTCGAGCACCGCTTCCATGCTCTGCGGATCGGTGACGAAGTAGGGCGAGAGGTAGCCGCGATCGAACTGCATGCCTTCCACCCACTCGACCTCGGTGGCCAGGCTCTTGCCTTCGTCGACGGTGATCACGCCGTCCTTGCCGACCTTCTCCATGGCGTCGGCCAGGAGCTTGCCGATTTCGGCATCGTTGTTGGCGGCGATGGTGCCCACCTGGGCGATCTCTTCCTTCTTGTTCTTGACCGAGATCGACATGCTCTTGAGCTTGTCGGTGATGTCGGCCACGGCCTTTTCCATGCCCGACTTGAGCTGCACCGGGTTCACGCCCGCCACGACGGCGCGGAGACCTTCGTTGAAGAGGGCTTCGGCGAGGATGGTGGCGGTGGTAGTGCCGTCGCCGGCCTTGTCGCTGGTCTTCGAGGCGACCTCGCGGACCATGCGGGCGCCCATGTTCTCATACACGTCTTCGAGGTCGATTTCCTTGGCCACCGTGACGCCGTCTTTGGTGACGGTCGGCGCGCCAAAGCTCTTCTGGAGGATGACGTTGCGCCCGCGGGGTCCGAGCGTGACGCGGACCGCCTGGGTCAGCTTGGAAACGCCGCGCCGCAAGGCGTCGCGGGCTTCCTGATCGAATGCAATCATCTTGGTCATGGGTAGAATTCTCCTTTAAGTTTTTTTGGGTGGGACTCGTTGCACTCGGCCCACCCTACACGTGCGTGGGCTTATGTAGGGTGGGCCGAGTGCAACGAGTCCCACCACCAAGGGATTAGCCGATCACCGCGAGGATGTCGTCTTCGCGCATCAAGAGCAGGTCGCGGTCGCCGAGCTTGAACTGCTCGCCCGCATAGGAAGTAAAGAGGACGCGATCGCCGGCCTTGACCTGCAGGGCCGTCCGCTTGCCGTCCTTGTTGAGCTTGCCTTCGCCGACGCTGATCACGGTGCCGCGGGTCGGCTTGTCCTTGGCGGAGTCGGGCAGGACGATGCCGCCGGCCGTCACCGCTTCCGATTCCTCGCGCTCGACCACAACCCGGTCGCCCAGGGGTTGGAGTTGAACTTTCTCATCACCGGAACTGGTTTCTTTCTTGTCTTTCTTCGCCATGCGTCGCCTCCGCAACTCGTCAAGGATGAATCGTTGGTTCGACCGGCCGCGAAACCCTCGCGGACGGGGGGTCTATAGTTCTGCCAAACTTGCGCACTTTCGCGCGGGCTGTAAAGGGGGAAGCAAGTCGCGCGCCAATAACGGCAATCACAACGTAACTCCTTATGAGAGCATGTTTTGCTTCGATCGAGGAAAAAACGCCGGCTGCCGAAATCGGCGTACTGTCGACGTTCAGGCCCGCGGTGGGGTCTGGTTCCTGCCGTTTTGGCAGGCCGAAGGTGGCCAGTACGTCGTGGAGTGACCGTATTGGCCGGCTCCGCCACGCTTGAATCGTTCAGCGCCGTGATCGATCTGTCGGCTGGGTAATACGGGACGTATAATTAGGGCATGCTCCGTTTATCTTCCGAGGAGTAGCACATGCCGACGGCGTTGCGGGTAGGCCCCTACCGATTCTTCTTCGTTTCCCTCGACGCGACGGAGCCGTCCCACGTGCATGTTCGACGGGAGAAAATGGTAGCGAAGTTTTGGTTGGATCCGGTGGTCCTGGTAAGGCCGGGCGGGTTTCGTGCCCACGAACTCGCAGCGATCGCAAGACTGGTTCAAACGCACCGCGATGCCCTATTGGAGAGATGGAATGAGTTCTTCGGCAACTGACATTCGGGAAGCACGGGCGCAGTCCCTTGAAGTCCGTGGAGACACGCTCGTTGTGGATTTCGTGGACGGACGTACAATGACGGTTCCGATCGTTTGGTATCCGCGGCTCTGGTATGGCACCGCGGAAGAGCGCGCCCATTTCGAACTCCTTGATGAAGGACGATATATCCACTGGCCTGATCTGGATGAGGACTTAAGCATCGACGGATTGGTGGCCGGGCGCCGTTCCGGAGAAAGCAAGGAGTCACTCAAGAAGTGGCTCGCCTTGCGAAGCAGAAGCGGCGGAACAGATTCCGCCCCTCGCGATTAGCAGATAAAGTCCACCTCCAGACCCATCGCAACTCAGGCGTTTGCCATCGTCGATGCCTTGTTGGCTCAGGACGATCGTCTGGCAGAAATGCTTGGGCGGTAACAGCGGCCGAGCCGCTTAAGGGCGGGACTACGAGCGCAATGTGCCGCCCGTTGCGGTTGCCCTCGCCGAGAAGTATGATCGCTGGTGTTTCATCCGTTCCCCATGGAGCAAAATCATGATGCGATCCCTGCCGTCCGGTCTGTTCGTCCTCTGGTTATGTGCAACGCCTTTAGTAGGAAGGGCCGGCGAACTCGTCCTGGCGGACGGCGGCAAGTCGGAGTACCGCATCGTCATTTCCGCCGACGCCTCGCCATCGACCCAATACGCCGCCAAGGAACTGCAAAGCTTCCTCAAGCAGATCTCCGCCGCCGAGTTGCCCGTGATCACGGACCGCGAAGCGGCGACCGGCCACGAAATCGTGCTTGGCGCCAACAGCCACCTTAAAGTGCTGGGAACTTCCATCGACCTGCCACACCTGGGCGATGAAGGCTATGTGATCCGCACCGTGGGGCCGCATCTGGTGATCGCCGGCGGCGCCCTCCGCGGCAATCTGTACGGCGTTTACGGATTGCTGGAAGATCACCTCGGCTGCCGCTGGTTCGCCCCGGAAGTCAGTCGCATTCCGCATAGTGCCCGAATCGCCGTGGGGCCGATCGATGAAACCAAGGTGCCGGTCTTGGAATACCGCGAGCCCTACACGTTCGATTGCCTGGACGGCGATTGGTGCGCGCGGAACCGCATGAATTCCAGTTCCGCCCGACTGGAGGCACGGCATGGCGGCCGCGTCCGCTTTGCCGACGGGCTGTTCGTCCATACGTTTGCGCGGCTCGTTCCGCCCGCGAAGTATTTTGCCACGCATCCCGAATACTTCTCGCTCGTGGGCGGCAAGCGGCAGAACGGCTACGCACAACTCTGTTGCACGAACGAAGACGTGATCCGGATCTGCACGGAGGAGATCCGCGCCGCCATGCGGGCACAGCCTGAGGCCACCGTTTTTTCGGTTTCGCAGAACGATACCGACCTGCACTGCGAGTGCCCGCGTTGCCAGGCCCTGGCCCGGCAGGAAGGCAGCCAAGGGGCGCCGGTGCTGAACCTGGCGAATCGCGTGGCCGAGGCGGTGGAGAAGGATTTTCCCGGCAAGGCGGTAGAGACGCTGGCCTATCAATGGACCCGCCGGGCTCCGAAGACGATGCGGCCGCGGCCCAACGTCATCGTCCGCCTGTGCTCGATCGAATGCTGCTTCTCGCACCCACTGGCCACGTGCGACAGCCGCGAGAATCGGGCTTTTCGTGACGACCTGCAGGCCTGGTCGAAGGTTTCCCAGCGGCTCTGGATCTGGGACTATACGACCGACTTCGCCCATTACCTGATGCCCTTTCCCAACCAGCGCGTGCGGCGGCCCAACATTCGCTTCTTTGTTGCCAACCACGTGACAGGCATCTTCGAAGAGGACACCCCCGACACGCCTCATAGCGAATTGGCCGCCCTGGGCGGTTACCTGACGGCCAAGTTCCTCTGGGACCCGGACTACGACCAAGAGCGGGCAATGAGCGAATTTTTCGAAGGTTATTACGGCAGGGCGGCCCGTCCGATCCGGCAGTACATCGACCTCCTGCACAATCGGGTCGAGCGGGACAATATCCACGTTCATATTTACGATTCACCGATGATGCCCTACCTGGACTACTACCTGCTCTGTCCGGCCAACGCGTTTTGGGCAGAAGCCGAGCGGGTCGTCGCCAAGAATCCGGACATTTTGCGGCGGGTGCAGATTTCGCGGATGTGCGTCGACTACGCCATCATGGAGCGTGCCCGGGCCGAACTGAAGTGGGTGGCGACCACGGGCCGGCCGCCGATCGAGAAGCTGGCCGTCGAGCGTTTTCCTTTCTACATGAAGACCTTGGAAACGAGCGGCCTGACTCGCTTGCGGGAAGGACAGAATCTCGATCTGAAGGAGTACCGGAAGTCGCTGGCCAAAGTATTAGCGGTGAAGCCGTAGTTCACTGCCCGAAATTAGGCTCGCGCGCCCACCCGCCAATCTCGCCGAAGATTCGGTATTCCGGCCCGAACTGCTCCAGGAAATAGACGGAGTAGCAGCGGTCAAACACGTACAACGGCAGGGCGACAACCGTGCCCAGATAAGGAACGACGGCGATCAGGCCTGAAGTATCGAGAAACACCGGACTCATGGTTTGCGAAGTCCGAAGCGGTAGTCGTCAAAATGTTCGGCCAGATCTGCAATGCCTGTGGAAACGCGAATGCCTTCCAAAGGATCGGATGACTCCGCCGGAACTGAGTCCGACCCGCCTTTTGGAAGAAGGTCTACGGTAACCCGAACATGCTGACGCTCCTCAAGCTCAAGGTGGCCCAGCGGACGTAGGATCCCGTTCTCGTAGATCGCTTGAATGACTTGCGACATGGATGGTTCGCTCCGGAAAGAAAACGACTATGCTCCTATTATACAATCGTTCCCAGACCGCAAGAATTGGTGGGCCGGCGTTTGCCGACCCGCGCGGATGCCCCGGATCTTGTCCCACCCTACGGTGTGGTTTTTCCGCCATTCTGCCCTTGCCGCACCCGGCGTTTTTCGATACAAGATCCCACGCTCAATTCTCATGCACCATTATCTCGGGAGGCGTCGCCATGCGCGGGCCCCTTGTCGCATTGCTTGCTTGCATCGCCACGGCCACCACCTACTCGTGCTCGGCTGCGGAGCAGACCTTCCCCTATAAGGCCTATATCACGGCCGAAAACGTCTATGTCCGCAGTGGGCCCGGCGAAAACTACTACCCGACCGACAAGCTCAAGGCGGGAACCGAGGTCGAGGTCTATCGCCATGATCCGGGCGGTTGGTTCGCCATTCGTCCGCCCAAAGATAGCTTCTCGTGGGTCTCCAGCCACCATCTGCAACTCGACAGCAACAACCTGGCCACCGTCACCGCCGATCGGGTCGTGGCCCGGGTGGGCAGCCGGATGAGCAATACCCGCGACGTGATCCAGGTCCACCTGCACAAGGGCGAAGTGGTCGAAGTGCTCGAACCGCGTCACCACCGGCAAACGGGTGCCCCGCCGGACAGCGACAACGCCGACCATGAGTACATGGTGCCCGCGGCCTGGTACAAGATTGCGCCGCCGGCAGGCGAGTTCCGCTGGGTCCCCGGCCGCTACGTCGACACGGATTACGACCGTGACGGAATGCGGCGGACTACAGGCGGAACCGTCGATCTGACCGGCCAGGCCACCGGCCGATTGCCAGGCGATGCGTCCGGGTCGCCACCCGCAAGCCGACCCGCTGCGCCGACCCGCTGCGCGAGTGCCCCGCCCCGCCCGGCCTCAGCGGCACAATACCAGAAACAGCTCGACGACATCGATCTGGAGCTTTCCGTCATGGTCGTCGAAGATCCGGCCCTCTGGGAACTGCGCAACGTGCGACAACGGGCCGAGACGCTCTTCAACCAAGCGGAGACGGCCCTGGAACGGGGCCTGCGCGGATGCTGGTGAGCAAGATCGCGCGGCTCGAAGACATCAAGCAACGCAAACAGGCCCTGGCCGCCGTCCGCCCGGACCTGGCCCGACCCGACTCGCCGGCCGTCAGCCCGTTGCCTCCGGCTGATCCGGATGGCCGGTTCGACGCCAAGGGCCAGTTGATCCGAGTTCCCAATCCCAAGCCGGGCGGCCCGCAATATGCGATTCTCGACGCCACCGGCAACATTCGCTGCTACGTCTCGCCGGCCCCCGGCGTGAACCTGCGGAGCTATGTCGGCCGGCAAGTCGGCATCAACGGCATCCGCGGATACATGCCCGAGCAGAGGGCCAGCCACGTCATGGCGCGGCATGTAAGCGTGGTGGAGGATACGCAGTTGAAATGACGAAGACCGGCACCGTCTTCAAGGACGAGTCCCGGTCGTTCTATTCGTCTTCCCTGCCGGTTGGCCGCTGCGGTTTTGATTAGCGACAGCAATCGCCTCAAACCGGTGGCGTCTTCCACTGCCTCTCCTGAGATGGAAAACAAGTCTTATACTGCACGGCCTTTCGAGGTTGGGCCATCCAGCTTTCTACGACTTCTCGCCAACGGGCGTAATGGGCGGTCTGTTTATGGGCCTTGGAGGCCTCTTCGTCGCGGTAGACTTCGTACAGGACAAACCGTTGTGGATCATCGGCTTGCTGGAGTACGTCAAACCGCAAATTGCCTGGCTCAAGGATGGTGCGAGAAGCGTTTTCGCGAGAAGCCGCAAGGAATTCCTCGACATGCTCAGGCTTGACCTGCACGTTGACACATACCAGAAACATTCGTAATCCTCCTTTGCAAGAAGTTCATCATAACGGATTCTGGCGGAAAAACTTTCCCGATTTGCCGTTAAGACCGTCAAATCTGCAAGACGATACCTAGTTACGGGCCCTAAATCATCATATTGTTTATCATCATACTATTGACTTCTTTGACGCTTCGGTTATACTGATTCGATTCAAGTTAAGTCTTGCTTGGCTTTGCGGTGGAGGATATGGTCATGAACGTCGCGGCGACCGAGGATCGGCCGAGCCTAAGAGTGGACAGGAGTCCTATGCTTTTCCACGGAAAGATAAAGCGGAATGGGCCTTCGGTGGTCTCGGGTTGTCAGGCCGACCACGACCGCGACCATGGGTACATGGTGCCCGACATGGCGCCGGACCGGGTGGCGCAACATGCCGCCCGAGCCCGGCGTGCCGGCCGAGCCGGTGGTTCGCACGGCGAGCTCGGAGGAACTGGAGTGGATCGCCGAACAAAGCCGCCGTTTGGAGGGGCGCAGTCCCGAGGAAATTCTTGCCTGGGCGGTCCAACGGTATTTCCCGCGTTTCACCATGGCGACCGGCCTGGGGCCCGAGGGGTTCGCGATCATCGCCATGCTGGCCAAGATCGAGCCCCGGGTCTATATCTTCAATCTCGATACGGGCTACCAGTTCCAAGAGACACTCGAATTGCGCGAGCGGATGAACGAGAAGTACGGCGTTCATATCGACTTGCAACGGCCGGAACTGAGCGTGGTGGAGTATGAGCGGCGCCACGGCGGGCCGGTCTATGTTCACGATTCGGATCGTTGCTGCCACGATCGGAAGATCGCCGTATTGCACCGCGTGGCCGTGAATTATGACGCCTGGGCGACGGGCATTCGCCGCGACCAGGGGCCCACCCGGGCCGACACTCCGATCGTGAAGTGGGACAAGAAATTCGGCCTCGTGAAGGTCAGCCCCCTGGCCGGCTGGACGAAAAAGGACGTTTGGAAGCGAATCCTTGACGAGCAGGTCCCGTACAATCCTCTCCACGATCAGAACTATCCCAGCATTGGCTGCCAGCCTTGCACCCGTGCCGTACAACCCGGCGAGGACGAACGCGTCGGGCGGTGGAGCGGCTCGATGAAAACCGAGTGCGGGCTACATACGGGGAAAGACTAAGAGGACTCCAAAATCCCAAATGTCAAGTTCCAAACAAATTCCAACGTTAAAAACTCAAATGACCAAAACGAGCGTTATACCGAAGTTTTGGAATTTTGAGTTTTCATATTTAAGATTTGTTTGAGATTTGAGATTTGGGATTTGAGATTTCTGTTTTCTTCTGCGCGATCCAGTCCGCCAGTCTCCCAGTGCCTTCTCGTTTCAACGCCGCGACTTGAAAGACCGGGGCGTCCGGCACCAGTCGCTTCATGTCGGCCGTGATCCGCGGGATGCTGAAATTCGTGTAGGGCAGCATGTCGGTCTTGCTGATCACCAAGGCGTCGGAGCCCTGGAAAATGGCCGGATATTTCACGGCCTTGTCGTCCCCTTCGGAAGTGCTCAACACGACGATCCGCAGATGCTCGCCCAGGTCGAATCCGGCCGTGCAGACCAGGTTGCCCACGTTCTCGACCATCAACAGATCGACATTGGTCAAATTGAGTTGCGTGACGGCCGACGCAGTCATGTTGGCATCGAGATGGCAGGCCCCTTCGGTGTTGATCTGCACGACGGGCACGCCAAGGGCCTCCATCCGCTCGGCATCGATCGAGCCCGCGATGTCGCCCTCGATGACCGCCGGGCGGAGGCAACCGCGCAGATGATGGAAGAGGGCTTCCAGCAGTGTGGTCTTACCGCAGCCGGGCGAGCCGACAACATTGACGCAGAAAACGCCCGCGGCATCGAATCGCCGGCGGTTTTCCGCCGCGAGTTGATCGTTGGCTTTGAGAATGCTCTTGGCAGCGACGAGTTTCATGGCAACTAATCTTCGATCTCAATGCTTTCCAGCAGCAGTTCCCGGCCTTCTTCAATCACAATCTCCGGACTACCGCATTGGGGACAGTCGATCACCATTTCCGCGATCTCCGTCGAGGCCCCACAGTGGCGGCAGCGAGAAATCGCGGCCGGCTCGCGTATGGTCAGTTCGGCCCCTTCGGCGGGCGTGCCGCGCGAGAGCAATTCAAAGGCGAATCGCAACGAATCGCAATGCACCCCGGAAAGCCGTCCCACGGCCAGTTCCAGCCGCTTCACGACCCCGACCCGCAAGCGGGTGCCCCGCCCGGCGCGGTCGAGTTCCGCGCCGACCTGTTCGATCAGTGCTTCCGTAATGGCCAGTTCATGCATAAGTTATTATATACTATTTCCGTCGACCGTGACGGTCCGCACACAATTTGCCCCTAGTCCCACCAGCTTTCCCAACATGAGCCTCCTGCCTGAAGAACTTGTCCGCCAAATCCACGATGCCCCAGGGCAAGTCGTCCTCGTGCTCAACGGCGGGAGCCGGGCCGTGGCCGAACTGCTGGAATTGCCGGGCGGTTCCAGGACTCTGCTGGAAGCCACCGTGCCCTATTCCGAGGGAGCGCTCACCGCATGGCTCGGCAGCCGGCCGGAACAGTTCTGCTCGGCCCGGACCGCCCGAGCCATGGCGGTCGTTGCCTTCGGCCGCGCGATGCGCTATGGGGCCGTGGAACAACAGGCTGCCGGTGTGTCCTGTACGGCCGGACTGGCGACCGATCGGCCGAAACGAGGGCCACACCGTGCCCACCTCGCCGTGCAGACCGCTGATCAGACGCGGCAGTGGTCGTTGGGGTTGGAGAAAGACGCCCGCAGTCGCCAGGAAGAGGAACACATCGTCAGCCGTATGGTTCTCAACGCCGTAGCCGAGGCCTGCGGCGTTGACCAACGACTAGACCTGCCGCTCTTGGAGCAGGAACGGGTCGAAGTTCAACAGGTTGTCGCGCCGCCGCCGTGGCGGGATCTATTCCTGGGCCGCGTCGAGGCTATTAAACCCTTACCCCCCGCCCCTCTCTCCGGGCACCATGTCGGGCACCATGTACCCGTGGTCGTGGTTGCGGGCGAGGGGAACAATCCGCTCGCGCCGGGGGTGATTCTCTCCGGGGCCTTTAATCCATTGCACGCCGGGCATCGACGTATGGCGGAAATTGCCCATGAGATGCTCGGCCTGCCGGCGGTCATGGAGATTTCGGTCCTGAACGTCGAGAAGCCGGCCTTGGACTATTTGGAGATCGATCACCGCTTGATGCAGTTCCCACCGGAACAGGCCGTTCTGGCTGACCCGTGCGGCCACGTTCGACGCCAAGTCGCGGCTGTTTCCCGGGGCGACGTTCATCGTGGGCGTCGATACTTTGCGCCGCATCGCCGATCCGCGTTTCTATGGCAACGATCGCGATGGCATGCTGCAGTCGATCGAGCGAATTGTCGCCCGGGGTTGCCGTTTCCTGGTCTTCTGCCGAGCCTTGGGGTCGAGCTTCATCCGGCTTTCCGATCTCGATCTTCCCGACGTGCTGCGCCGCGCGTGCCGCGAGATTCCGTCGGAGAAGTTCCGGGAAGATGTGTCGTCAACAGCCCTGCGAAAAGAAGAAGAATGGTAGTATGGTAGGGTGGGCCGAGTGAAACGAGTCCCACCATGGAATCACGTCAAATCTTGGTGGGACTCGCCGACCATGCTGCGCACGGTGCCCGTCGGCCCACCCTACGTTTCTCAGATATCCACGATCACTTCGGCCAACCAGCCGTCGCTCGTTCGCTCGACTTTCAGGCCGTGCCAGGTGACGGCCTTGATCTCTACGTCGAGTTCGTGCCGGGCCGCGTCCATCGGTTCGCCGCGGGCGGTGCCTTGCAGCCCGCGTTCGGATACGGAAACGGTGAAATCCGAGAACACCAGCTTGCGGACGTGAAACGTGTAGAGCAGTTCGCCGAGCCAGTCGCGCAAAAGTACGTCGAGATCATCCGCTTCGAGCGAGATGCGAACTTCTTCCATCGGCCGCACGGCATCCAGTTCGCCGGCCATGACCGAGAACATGGCCCGCGCCGCATCGGCAAAAAGCGTGTCGAGGTCCGCGGCACGAATCCGCAGTCCAACGTCGGCCGTGTGGTCGAAGGTTTCGAACATGGTTGTCTGGCGGGCAACGAAGCAAGGAGCGGGGAGCAGGGAGCCATTCCAAAATTCATGGCTTGAAAGCATTTCCTACTCCCTTCTCCCCGCTCCCTGCTCCCCGCTTCCTAGCCCCATCTCGGCCATAAGGATTTGAATATCGTCCCACACCTGCCGCTTGGCCGGGGGATTGCGCAGCACGTAGGCGGGGTGATAGGTGCAAAGGACCTTCATGGCGTTGAAGTCGATCATGCGGCCGCGAAGCTTGCCGATGGGCGTATCGACGTTCAACAGGTTCTGTGCGGCGCAAGCACCCAGGCAGCAGATGAACGGCGGCTGGATGATCGCCAGTTGGGCGTCAAGGTATTCACGGCAGTTGGCCGCTTCGGTCGGCAGCGGAGTGCGATTGTCCGGCGGGCGGCAACGGAGGATGTTCATGATGTAAACGTCCTCGCGACGAAGTTTCATACCTTTGGTGATGATGTCGGTAAGCAATTGACCCGCCCGGCCGACGAAAGGTTCGCCCTGCCGATCTTCGTCCGCGCCTGGGGCCTCGCCGACAAAGACCAGCTTGGCATGCGGATTGCCAACACCGAAAACCGTCTGCGTGCGATTTTGCACTAGGACCGGGCAGCGCTTGCAAGCGGCCACTTGCCTGGCCACTTCGGCCAAGGCCTCCTCCCGCGAAAGGCTGGGAGCTGCGAGCGGGGAGCCACCCAGAGAGTACCCGGCGGGGACCAGGGAGCTGGCTGTTTCGCTTGCGGTTTCGCGATCAAGGGAGGTCGACGTTTTACTCCCTGCTCCCCGCTCCCTGCTCCCTGCCGACTTGGCCTTGGGAATATGCGAGACGCCCGCGCCGCGAAGACTTTCCAGCTTCTGTTTCACGGCTCGGACAATGTTGGCTTGCGATTTCGGCATTTCTAGCGGCATGAACCCCCCGTTTTGGTGCATTCGATCCCCTGTCTAGTCTTTAGGGCGATGCGCAACTAAGATAGATTTTATGCACTTTGCTTCGGGATTGAAGTGCCCCCTACGACGGAAGAACTGCAAAATCGCCTCCGTAGAACGGAATTTATTCCGTTTTCAGGCAAACGGAATAAATCCCGTTCTGCATCAGTCAGCCCCCGACGACGCTTTCTAAGAAAAACAGAATCAAGATCATGGGTGTTCCGCAAGTCGCCATCGTGGGCCGGCCCAATGTGGGCAAGTCGAGTCTTTTCAACTGGCTTGCCGGCAAGCGGCTGGCCATCGTCGATCCTGAGGCCGGCGTGACCCGCGATCGCGTCACGCACCTTACGCAATTCGGCGAACGATTCGTCGAACTGGTCGATACCGGCGGCATGGGCATCGAGGACGTCGACAACCTGACCGAGGACATCGAAGAACAGATTCAGGCGGCCATTGATTCGGCGGCGGTGATCCTCTTCGTCGTCGATACCCGCGAAGGCATCACGCCTTTGGACAGCAAGGTCGCCGAACGGCTCCGTTATGTGCAGGTGCCGGTGATTTGCGTGGCCAACAAGACCGACCACCCCAGCCTGGAAAGCCAAGCCGACGAGTTCTATCAGTTGGGCCACAAAGTGGTCCGCGCCAGCGCCAAGGAGGGTCGCGGCAAGGATGAATTGCTGGAAGCCGTGCTGGAAAAACTGCCACCGGAAGACCTGGAGACCGGGCCGCCGGAAGACGGCGTGATGAAGGTGGCCATCGTCGGCCGTCGCAACGTGGGCAAGAGCACACTGGTGAACACCCTGGCCCAGGCCGAACGGGTGATCGTCAGCGAGGTGCCCGGCACCACGCGCGACTCGATCGAACGTCCGCTACGAGATGGACGGCAAGACGTTCATCGCCATCGACACGCCCGGTTTCCGCCGCAACAACGCCATTACGACCAACATCGATTTCTACAGCACGCACCGCGGCCAGCGGGCAATCCGCCGGGCCGACGTGGTGCTGCTGTTTTTCGACGCCTCACAGCGGATCAGCAAGGTCGACAAGCAGCTTTGCGACTACATCGCCCAGCAGTACAAGCCGTGCATCTTCGTGGTCAACAAGTGGGACCTCATGGCCGGCACGATGCCCATGGAAAAGTGGGTCACGTATCTCCGCGACACCTTCCGCACGATGCTCTACGTTCCCATCGCCTTCATCACGGGCCAGACCGGCAAGAACGTGAAGGCGATGCTCAATCACGCCCAGATGCTCTTCAAGCAGTCGCGGATGCGGCTTTCGACGGCGCAGCTCAACAAGCTCTTGCGGGCGGCGATCGAGAAGAACCCTCCTCCCTCACACCAAAATCGCCGGGCGCGGATCTATTTTGCCACCCAGGTGGCCGAGCAGCCGCCTACGATCGTGCTCTTCTGCAACGATCCGAAGCTGATCTCGCAGGGCTACCAGCGGTATCTGTTGGGCGTGTTCCGCGATCAGCTCAAGTTCAACGAGGTGCCGATCAAGCTCTATTTCCGCCGCCGCGAACAATCCGACGAGCGGAACCTGATTGAGACAGAGACGGAGGAGTGAGGACGCGCCAAGAATAACCAGCGAAATTTTCTGACTGTGTCGCCCCGAGCCTTTGCAGAAAGAGAAAGGCGGCGTCTTGCGGACCCCTAGCCAGCGGCTTATAGTGGAAGTTCTATTGAACCAAGGGAGGCTTTCCGTCGTAACGATAGTGCTTCCTTGTCGCTCCGTTTACCTGAGTCGAGGCAATGCAGTCGGAAGTCGTCATTGAAACACGAAACCTTTCCAAGGTCTACCGTGACTTTTGGGGGCGGCAAAAGGTCCGCGCCCTGAAAGCCCTCGATCTGGAGGTCCGCCGCGGCGAGGTTTTCGGATTGTTAGGACCGAACGGGTCAGGAAAAACCACCACCATCAAGTTGCTCTTGGGCCTTCTGTACCCGACCAGTGGCCAGGCCCTGGTCCTCGGCCAGGATGCCACGGAAGTTGCCAAGAACGAGCGGATCGGCTACCTGCCCGAAGAGTCGTATCTGTACCGCTTTCTCAATGCCGAGGAAACGCTGGACTTCTACGGCCGGCTGTTCAACATGCCCCGGGCCAAACGGCGGCAGAAGGCGGCCGACCTGATCGAGATGGTCGGGCTGACCAAGTCGCGGCGCCGCCAGTTGCGGGAATACTCCAAGGGCATGACCCGCTTGATCGGCCTGGCGCAGGCCTTGATCAACGATCCGGAAGTCCTCTTCCTCGACGAGCCGACCAGCGGGCTGGACCCGATCCACACGCACGAGATGAAGCTTCTGATCCGCGACCTGCAAAAGCAGGGCAAGACGATCCTCATGTGCAGCCACCTGCTGGCCGACGTGCAAGACGTGTGCGACCGCATCGCCATTTTGCACCAGGGTGAATTGAAAGAATTGGGCCGTGTCGATAACCTCTTGAAAGTCCGCGATGTGACCGAGATCCGCACCTCCGGCCTGAGCCCCGAGGCCCAGGAGGAAATCCGGCAGGTCGTGCTCAAGCACCAAGGTACGGTCCAGAGCATCGGCAACCCCACCACGACGCTGGAAGAGCTGTTCGTGCGGGTGATCGCGGAGAGCGAGGCCCATCCCGGCCGCCGCGTCCGTGCCGAACAGGCCAATCGTATCTCGGACGGAGAAGCAAGTTAGGCCATGGTTAATGAGAATCTGCAAATCACGCCGCTCATGGAGTGGCTTCTCGGCTCGGGCTGGTACGACGGCCTTCTCTGGCAACATTCGGGAATCATCTTGCTGGTGGTCCTTCTGGCAGGAGGCGGACTCGCTTTGCTTTTTGCCTTGCGGCGAAGTTCCACCGCCGGGCCGACGACGTCGCTATGTTTTGGCGGCATATTCGCGGCCCTCTCGCTGATGGTGCTGGCAGTCGTGGCCTTGTTCTCCACGGAAATCACGCGAACCTGGCTAACGGCAAACGTTGCCAGCCCGTTGTTCAAGATCCTGGTGCCTGTCTTGGGTCCCAACTGGCCCGATGGCGCGCTCTATACGTGGCTGGGAGTGACGACGGGCCTGACGGGCGTGGTTTATGCTGTCGGCTGGCTGGTCTCATTGCTGCTGCGTGGGCCCTTGGCCGGCACGCGGCAAAGCGGCCGGGACGTGATCGGTATAGCCGTCGACGTCGCCCGCACGTCACCCGGCCGCGTCTTGGCCCTGGCCTGGCTGGCGGTTCGCGAGTCGCTTCGCCGCCGCGTGTGGGTGATCTTCGTAGTGTTCGTGGTCTTGATCCTGACCGCCGCCTTGTTCATCGACAAGGGCAGCCGGCATCCGGCCCAACTCTACATCCAGGTGGTCTTGAACTTCACGATCTACTTGGCGATGCTCTTTTCGCTGGTGCTCAGCGCGCTGAGCCTGCCGGCCGACATCCGCGACCGCACGCTGCACACCGTGGTGACCAAGCCGGTGCGGAAGATCGAGATCGTGCTGGGGCGGGTGCTGGGATTCGTCTTCGTGGGCACGGTCCTGCTGGGCGGCATCGGCCTGATCAGCTACGGCTTCACCGTGCGGGGCCTCGACCACACGCACAAGCTGACGGCCGACATGCTGCATGCCGAATCGCTGCCCGGCGGGGCACCCGGTACGCCGGGTCGCGGGACGCTCTTGCGGGGCTCGACCAGCCGGTCGCACGGCCACGAGCACGAAGTGACGATCATCGAACGTCCCGGCGAGGTCCCCGAGGCCACCGTGGAAGCGGAACAGGATCACACCCACGATTTGTATGTTTTTGGCAGCGGGGACAAGGCAATCTATACGTTGGGCCCGCCGAAAGGCCAATTGCAGGCCCGCGTGCCGATCTACGGCAAGCTCTCCTTCCACGACGAGACCGGCACGCCGAAGGAGAAGGGCATCAACGTGGGCGACGAGTGGACCTATCGCAGCTTCATCAAAGGCCGGACGAATGCGGCCGCGATCTGGACGTTCGACGGCATCAGCGAAGATCGCTTCCGCGAGTCGAATTTCCCCAACGGCATTCCCGTGGAAATGACCATCGAGGTCTTCCGCACCCACAAGGGCAACCAGGAAAAAGGCGTGTCGGGGACCATCTCGCTGGCCAATCCCCAGACCGGCAAGAAGGTCATTCTGCGGAATTTTCTCGCCAAGAAGTTCGCCACCGACGTGCAAATGATCCCCCGCAGCTTCTATACGCCGGGCAGTGAGGGCAAGGCGGAACAGATCGATCTGTTTCGCGACCTGGTCAGCGACGACGGCCGGCTGGAGATCATCCTCCAATGCCTGGAACCCCAGCAGTACTACGGCATGGCCCAGGCCGACCTGTACATCCGCGCCGCCGATAGCTCCTTTGCCTGGAACTTCTTCAAGGGTTACCTGGGAATCTGGCTGCAAATGGCGTTGGTCATCAGTCTGGGCGTGATGTGCAGCACGTTCCTCAGCGGCCCGGTCGCCTTGCTGGCCACGATGTTCCTCATCATCGTCGGCATCTTCAACGGCTTCATCGTCGAATTGGCCAGCGGAAAGATGGTGGGAGGCGCGACGTTCGAATCGGCGGAGCGGATCATGACCCAGGACAACATGATCTCGGAGTTGGAGCCCGGGCTGAAGACCAACGTCATCAAGGCCATGGACCAGGCGGAGGCCGTCATGCTGCGGTATGCTTCGGCCCTGCTGCCGCACGTTTCCGACAACGACTTCGTCGACCGCGTGGCTTGCGGTTTTGACGTGGGTCGAGACCTGGTGGCGCGCTGCTTGTTAGGCGAGGCGGCCTATCTGCTGCCCGTGATCCTCTTGGCCTTCGTATTTTTGAAGCAACGGGAGATGGCCCAATGAGTTTGAACGTTTCCGAGCCGAGCGCGCGGGAGCGTTCCCGCCGTCGCAAGTGGATCTACGGGGTGTCGATGATCGTGCTGATCGTCGTGCTCTTCGTTTTGAGTCGCCCGGCCACGCTGCGGACGAAGGACGTCGAGGGACAACCGGGGGGAGTGCTGGCCGCATACCGCGACAAGCACGGCCTGAGCCAGACGGAGCTGGGCCAGATCGATCCCACCAGCGAAACGATCCGCCTGGCGACGTTGGGCATGCGGGGTATCGCCGGCACGTTGCTTTGGTCGAAGGCGACCCAGTTTCAAATGAAGAAAGACTGGACCCGCCTCCGCGCCACGCTCGACCAGATCAGCAAGCTCCAGCCGCACTCGATTCACGTCTGGCGCTACCAGGCCTGGAACCTGTCCTACAACGTCTCCGTGGCCTTCGACGATTATCACGACAAGTTCTACTGGGTCATCGAGGGCCTGAACTACATGCTGGACGGCGTGCATACGAACGACAAGGAACCGCGGTTGTACTGGGACATGGGCTGGTTCATTTCCAACAAGATCGGCCGCGATGACTGTGCCAAGTATTACCGCCGCCTGTTCAGCGGCGAGCGCGGCCCCGACGGCAAGGACCCGCCCGATTATATCAAGGACTTCCGCGAGCATTTTGCCCCGCCCGACAGCGGTTTCCCTTTGGGCAGCGACTTGAGCGACAACTGGCACGTGGGCAAGGCCTGGTTCCTGGCTGCGGAGAACAAGATCGCCCCGCCCCGCTATCCGGTCCGCGGCATGGCCCCGGTGATTTTCTATTCCGATGCCCCGACCTGCCAGTTCTATTACGCCGACAACCTGGAGAAGGACGGCAAATTCGGCCAGATTGCCCAGCGGGCATGGCGCGATGCGGAGAGCGAGTGGCACGAATTCGGCGATCGACCGATCGAAACGTCCTATGACGACGAGACGACTGGGGGAAGACTTGCCCTGCAACTGAACCGGAGGGAAGAATTGTTCGATTCCGCTGAAGAGAAGAAGGAGCGGCTGGATGCCCTTGCTGCGGGAGAGCGAGACAAAATTGAAAAGGAAAAACGCGACAAGCTGTCGCCCGAGGAACGCGCTGCCTGGGATACGTACCGGAAAGACTTGGACCGGTACACGCAAAGAGAAGAAAACGGGGAAGAACGTGAAACCGTTCTTGCAGCCCAGCTTGGACGTTAGCCTCAAGGACCGCGCGGAAGCCAAGCCGGACGAAATTGCGCGGCGCTGCCCGCAGATCCATCGCGCAGGAAGCCATGAAACTGGCCAAGGAAATCGAAAACGACGAGACCCTGGCCTTGTACACCAACCGCGAACGGATGAAGGTCAACTTCGATTTCTGGCGGACGAGGGCCAGGGCCGAGCAGACGGCAGAGTGCCTGGCCGCGCGGAAAGCGATCCACGACGGCGACAAGGCCTTTGCCAAAGGCGACTTGATCCGCGCCCGGCCGATGTATGAAGAAGGCCTGCGCGGCTGGCGGAAGGTACTCGATGATCCGGAGTTTCACACGCTGGTCGACGACGTTTGCCTCGGCGGCGATCTGGTGGACGTCATCCGCAACTACCAAAAGTGCCTCGACCAGGACGACCAGGACCTGCCCGAGTTCTTCATCGACGATCGGGGCGTGCGCCACGAGGGGTTCATCCTACAGGACATCATCGACAAGCACGGCAGCCGGCAGGGATCGCCTTTCCCGCCCGTTGGCAAAAAGGCCAAGTCGCCGGAAAACCCCGAAAAGAAAGACAAGCCGGCCTCGGAGGGTGGCATGCCTTCACGCGGCCGTTAGAGACTCGGCGCGATCGGGGCAAGCGCAACCGGCCGCGGGTAGGCATGTTTGTTGCGAGGCCGACATGCCTCACGTCACGCGCTTGGGCCAACATGCCCGGGCGCCATGTACTCATGGTCGGCCGCCGGTTGCGCTTGCCCTGCTGTCGCGACTTCGTGACGGCCGCGTGAAGGCATGCCACCCGAATCGGGACGTTATTCTTCACTTCATTCCAGCGTTTCACCCTCTACCCAGTATGCCTCGACGCAACCTTCACTACCTGTTCCTCATCACGCTCTTCTCCCTAGTCTGTTACCAGAAGGTACCGGGCAGCCGCAGTAGCCGCGTGCTGGCCAACGCCATGGACCGCGTCTCGCTCCGCTTCTATCAGCCGGTCGACGAGCTCAATCTGTTCGAAGGGGCCATGTCGGGCATGATCCAACGGCTCGACGACGAGCACTCGAAATACGTCCAGGCCGCCGAGAAACAAGCCTTCGAGGAGGACCTCAACCAGGAGTTCGTGGGCATTGGAATCTATCCGGTGATCGATCCCAAGACGAAACAGCTTCTCGTGCTCGGTTCTCTGCCGGACGGCCCCGCCTTCGCGGCGGGCATCCGTGGCGGCGACCGCATCGAACGGATCGAGGGCCAAAGCACGCAGGGTTTGCCCTTGAAGGCTGCGGTTGTGCGGATCCACGGCAAGCCGGGGACCTCCGTCCTGTTGACCATTGTGCATCCGGGGGCGGCCCAGCCGATCGATCTATCGATTGTTCGCCAGGTCATCCACAAAGATACCGTTGAGGGCGATTCCCGGGGTGCGGATCGCCAATGGAACTTTCTGTTGCCCGGTAACCGCCAGATCGGCTATATCCGCATCTCCGCATTTACCGACGCGGAGCCGGGCGAAAAGGGCACTGTGGCTGCCTTTCCGCGGCACTGGAGCAACTCCGCAAAGAAAAGGTCGGGGGAGTCGTGCTCGATCTCCGCGACAACGGGGGTGGTTCGCTGCCGGCCGCCGTGGACGTCTGCGACCTGCTGCTTCCGCGGGGGGAAATTGTGACCACACGCGGCCGTGACGGCCGGATCCTGCACGCTTATTCCGCCTCGGGCAAGGCCCCCTTCACCGGTTTTCCGATGGCGGTGCTCGTCAACCGCAGGAGCGCCAGCGCCAGCGAAATCGTGGCCGCCTGCTTGCAAGACCACGAGCGCGCGATTGTCGTCGGCGAAAAAAGCTACGGCAAAGGCACGGTGCAGGAAGTTGTCGACTTGGGCCCCACGTTCGGAGCGATAAAGTTAACAATTGCCACCTACTGGCGGCCCAGCGGCCAGAATATCAATCGGCCCAAGGAAGACGCGAAAAGCGATGCAAAGAATGCCACTTGGGGCGTTTCGCCCGACGAAGGTTACGATCTGGCCGTCACAGACGACGAGCGCGATTGCCTGCTGACTTGGCAGCACGAGCATGAATTGGCCGCACTTGGCGGCCAAAAGAGCACAACCGGCGATGAAGTGCCGGACCGCGTGCTGTTGAAGGCTGTCGAGTACTTGGAATCGAAGAAGTAGGGTGCCCGAGCTGCTTATGCATGCCACCCACCAAGTAGGGTGTCCAAGCAGTCATTTCTCTCTACGCCCCCCTTGGAAAAGTCCTGGCAAACTGGCACAATACAGGATTCTCGCTTATTGAATAAGTTGCATCAGGCTACGGCCGTCGGCCGGGCGAGTCACGTATCCCCTGTCAGAAATTCTGAGTTCCACGGAGCTTTTCCATGTTCAAGAATCTCAACCCGGGCGCTTTGGGCGTCTCCGGACATCAGAGCGAAATCATCGAGTTGGTACTAACTTATGGTTTCACAGGTATGGATCTGAATGTTGTCGAGTTTGCCACTCGGGCACGGTTGAAGAGCGTGGAGTATGCCCGTCGGCTGTTCGATAGCGCCAAACTGAAACTGGGTAGTTTCGCCCTGCCTTTGGAGTGGGATACCGACGACGAGACCTTTGCCAAGGACATGAAGAAGCTGCCCGAGAATGCCCAGGCGGCGGCTGCCGCCGGTTGCACGCGTTGCATTGCCACGGTAGCCCCGGCAAGTGACAAGCGGCCGTATCACGAGAACTTCGAGTTCCACAAGCGGCGGTTCCAAGAAATATGCCAGGCCCTCGAGCCGTCAGGCGTTCGCTTCGGGGTCGGCTTCCAGGCGGCCGAGTATCTGCGAAAGAACCAGGCCTTCCAATTCGTACACGATCTGGACGCCCTCACGCTCCTGCTGAACATGGTGGCCGCGCCGAACATCGGCCTGTTGCTGGACATCTGGGACATCGTCGTTGGCGGCGGTTCGCTGGAGAGCGTCCGCAAGCTCCCCCCAGAGCAGATCGTGGCCGTACACGTGGCCGACCTGCCGCCGACGGCCGGCAACGGCGAAATCGATGAGAAATCCCGCTTGTTGCCCGGCACTGAAGGCGGGCGGATCGACATCACGACGTTGTTGGTTTATCTCAAGTCGGTGGGCTACGACGGTCCGATTACGCCGCGGCCCTCGCGTGGCATTTTCCAAAGCCGGCGTCGCGACCTCGTGGTCAAGCAGGCCGGCGAGGCCATGGACAAGGTCTGGCGTGCCGCCGGATTGCCCTTCGAGCGTCGTTTCGTTCCCTCGGCCGCATCGCTGGACTACAATATCGATTTCGGGAATTAGCCGATCGACTTGTTTCACTGGGAAAATGGCCTGAAACTGACTACCGCCGGTCTGGCGATCGACTTTCGCCGTCGCCAGCCCAGGGCCTTCATTTCGCACGCCCATAACGACCACATGGCTCGGCATGAGTTCGCGCTCTGCACTCCCCAGACCGCGGCCCTCTATCAGTTGCGGTTGGGACCACGGCCCACGCTCAATTTGCCCTACCGCCGCACGATCGACTGGGCCGGGCTGCGGTTGACGACCTATCCGGCCGGGCATTGTCTCGGTTCGGCGATGTTGCTGGCCGAAGACCAGGGCCGCACGCTGCTCTACACGGGCGATTTCAAGCTCCGGCCTTCGCTCACCGCCGGGGCGGCCGAGTTGCCGCACGCCGATACCCTCGTGATCGAGAGTACCTACGGGCATCCCGACTATCGTCTGCCGCCTCGCGAAGAAAGCATTGCCGAGTTCCTCGCCCTCGTCCGCCGGGCCCTTGCCGACGAGATGGTGCCCGTCATTCAAGGCTACGTGCTAGGCAAGAGCCAGGAAATCACCCGCCTGCTGACGGATGCCGGCATTCCCGTGCTCCAGCACCGCAGCATCTACGAGGTCAGCCGGATGTACGAATCGCTGGGCTGTCCGCTGGGCCAGTTCGAGCGCTTCCGCGGCCGTGTGGAACCGGGTTGGGCCGTCATCGTACCGCCCGGCACGTTGCTTGCCGAGCTACCGCGGCAGGTTCGTTTCGCCCTCACCGGTTGGGCCATCGACCGCGGGGCGAAATATCGCCTTGGCGTCGATCATGCCATTCCGCTTTCCGACCACGCCGACTACGGCGAGTTGATCGAGGCCATCGACCGCGTCGCCCCCCAGGCCGTCTACTGTACCCACGGACCGGAAAGTTTCGTCGATCGACTCTTGGATCTCGGCTACAACGCCGCACGTGCTGGGCAAACCGCGGCAGGGACGATTGTTTTAGGTAGGGTGGGCCGAGTGAAACGAGTCCCACCAATTCCCACCATCTTCTTGCGTAATCATGGTGGGACTCGTTTCACTCGGCCCACCCTACAGTCCCGCGAAGAGCAAGAGGATCGACGTCGCGTTGAACGCGATATGCAGCACCAGCGACGGGGCAAGGCGGCGCGTGCGATGATAAAGTACGCCGAACACCAGCGCCAGCGGGAATAGCGGAATCGGGTCCAGGGCGTAGTTGATTCCCGTCGCTTTCACCAGCATTACCAACGCGATTTGAAGCGCCAGCAGCGGACCGACCACGGCCAAGAGGGCCAACAGTCCCAGCTTGGCGTCGGAGCGAAGTTTTTCCGGTTTCCAGCCCAGATCGGCCGCCGTCGCCCCCGCGGCAAACCGTAGTACCCCAATCGCCAGCCTGAGAACCAGCAGATCGGCCGCGATCTGAGTTAGGAACAGGACCGTCAAGTATTCCTTCGAAAACGGCTCCTTGCCGGAGCGGAGGTGCATGAGGGCGAAGAGTACGGCGGGCAATACGATCGGCAGCCACGACACGGGGGCCGACCTCAACTCCGGATGCTTCCGCCGCTGGCGGCTCCAAACGGCCTCCAGCCAGCCTTGAAGCAAGACGCGAAAGAAGAATTCCTCGAAGAGCGGAGCGACGACAATGACCATCACTATGGCGATGGCCTTCTCGCTGGGAGTGCCGTTGCGCAGCAATTGTTCGGCCTGATGGGCCAATTCAGGCTTTTGATCGGCCACTTGCTGCGCGGCCTCGGGCCCCATCCATTCCTGAACGGCCCCGGCCGCCATCCAATGAAGCAGCAAACCGATGAGGAAGATGAACAGCACGTCTTGCGCCTGCCATGGAACTGGCCGCCGCCGGGCCAACGGGATGATCGGGTCGCGCCGCCGCCAGCGGATGTAGATCGATGTCCATAGGCCCGCGCTGGCGGCCAGCAAGGCCGCGAGCATGACCGCTTTCACCATTTCCTCGCCCGGCAATGTCGCAAACAGCGGAGTCATGCGTCCGGCGTATCGGTTTTCTGCTTGAGAAGCTTGTAGGCGATCCAGACGTAGACCGCCCCGGAGTAAACGGTGAGGATCACCGCCGACCAGATGGAAACGACCGTGAACCAGTAAACCCACAAGGGCGCGGTGGAGCCGAACGGGCTGGAGGCAATGGAGATAAACCAGTGCGGACCCGGCCGCAACGCATTGCAGTACCATCTTCAGCTTGCCGGACAGATTCGCCGAAAAGTCGCTGCCGCGTTCTTCCAGGAAGCTCCGCAAGGCAGTCACCAGCAATTCGCGGCCGACAATCACCACCACCATCCACGCCTGCAAAAGAAGCGGATCGGCACGCATCCCCGGGGTGATGACCAGGAAGATGAACGTGCCGCAGATAATCACCTTGTCGGCGAACGGATCGAGGATGCGGCCCAGCGTGGTGATTTGATTGTATTTTCGGGCGTAGTAGCCGTCGAGCCAATCCGTGCCGACGGCGATCAGGAACAGGATGAAGGCGGAAATATAATGTTCGGAGGTGATCAGCCAGAAGAGCACCACCGACAAGACCAGGCGCAGGGTGGTCAACTGGTTCGGCAGGTTGAACGCCTTGCCGAGCGAGTGCCGAGCGGGTTTGGTGGGTATTGTCATCGTTCTCGGTAAGGGTATCGGTTTACCCTCTTTCCGTAAACCATCGAGATGGAACTCGATTGCTTCCCGCATGTTCGCCAATACCTCTTCGCGAGTCGCGCCGGTCGACACGCAGCCTGGAAGATCCGGCGAATACGCCGAGAAACCGGTCGCTGACGCCTCGATGACTACTTCGTATTTCATTTCTCTTCGACCGCCACGGCAATCAAATCATACCCCCGTGCCGCCACGATCTCGCAGGGCACGATCTGGCCGGCGGCGAGGTTTTCGCCGCTGACATAGGCCGCGCCGTCGACCTCGGGGGCGTCGGCATACGTGCGGCCGACAAAGGCCTCTTCGCCGGGCACCTGGCTGTCGAGAATCACGTCCATCCGCCGGCCGACCTGGGCCTGGCTCCAGGCAAAGGCCACGTTCTGCTGTGCGGCCAAGAGCTGGTCCCGGCGGGCCTGCTTGACCTCGTCGGGCAATTGGGTTTCCATCGTTCCGGCCGGGGTCGTCGGCTCCTGGCTATAGGCAAACGCCCCCAGCCGTTCGAACTTCCGCCGTTGCGACAAATTCCAGCAGCCGCCCGAACTGCTCTTCGGTCTCGCCGGGGAAGCCCGCGATGAGCGTGGTCCGCAGCACGAGTTGGGGAATCCGTTGGCGAAGCCGATCCAAGAGCGACTCGGTCTTTTCCCGCGTCGTCGCTCGGCGCATGCGGCGGAGCATATCGTCGTCGATATGCTGCAAGGGGATGTCGATGTACGGCAGGATTTTGCGGCTGCCGGCGATCACGTCCAGCAATTCGTCGGTGATGTACATCGGGTAGAAGTACATCAGGCGGATCCACTCCAACCCTTCGATGGGTTCGAGCCTTTGCAGCAGATCGTCTAACCGCGGCTTGCCGTAGATGTCCATGCCGTAGAAGGTCGTGTCCTGGGCCACGACGACCAGTTCCTTGGCGCCGTCGGCCACAAGTTCCTCGGCCTCGGCCACGACTTCTTCGATGGGCTTGCTGGCATGTTTGCCGCGCATCTGCGGAATCGAACAGAAGCTGCACGCCCGATTACAGCCTTCGGAAATCTTCAGGAACGCCAAGTGCCGCGGCGTGATCCGCAGGCGGTGCGTGTCGGGCAGCGCCCGCGTAGGCGCCGGCCGGAACACGGTCCGCTGTTCGTGCAGCCCGGTGACCAGCCGTTGGGCGGCGGCGGCGATATCTTCCCGGCCGAAAACGCCCACGAGCTGATCGACGCCCGGATACATTTCCAGCAGCTTTTCTTTCTCGCGCTGCGCCAGGCAACCGGTGACGATCACGCCGCGGGTACGGCCGTCTTTCTTGAGATCGAGCATCTCGCGGATCACAGCGTGCGATTCGCTGCGGGAATCCCCGATGAACGCGCAGGTATTGACGACGACGAAATCGCTGCCTTCCGGCTCGCGAACCATTTCATAGCCGTCCAGGCCCAGCAGGCCGGCCATGCGTTCGCTGTCGACCAGGTTTTTGGGACAGCCGAGTGTCACGAGGGCGTAGGTAGGTTTGGTCATGCGTCAGGGGGGAGAGGGGATGGCGCCAATCAAGAAATCCTACCAGATTTACCCGTTTCCGGTAAGAGGCGGCGAGAAAATACCTTATCCGCGTTTGCCCTCCACCACGGAATTCATCCATTTATCCTTGACGAGCAGTTTCACGTCGCGGAAGCCGCTGGCTTGCAGGTCTTCGCTGTATTCGTCCATCGTGAACGTGCCGCCGCTGGCCGTGCCCACGAGCATGTTGACGGCAAACAGGGCCCCATCCGGCGGCTCGATGCGGTTGGGCTCCATCACGATGTCGCGAATCATGATCCGCCCGCCGGGCGCCAACGCCGCGCGGACTTTGGCGAACAACTCGCGGCTGTCCTCGCGGGCATGCTGATGCACGATGGCACTGACCCAGGCGAGATCGGCCCCGGAGGGCAGCGGATCGTCGTAGAAATCGCCCGCCACGAGATCCACACGCTCAGAAAAGCCGCTGGCGGCGATCCGCTCACGGGCCTGCTCGATGGCGTCGGGCAGATCGAAGATCGTCGCCCGCGAGCCAGGCACGGCGCGGAGAAAGGCCAGCGTCCACGTGCCGGAAGCCCCGCCAACATCGAGCAGATGATCGAACTTCGGCGGGCCGAGCCGAGCCACGAGATCGTCGGCAATCGGACCGGAGATGCTGTGCATGGCGGCGATAAACGCGGCGCGATCGGCCTCGGCCCCGCGGATGCTGGCCTGCCGTACGGCCGGCTCGCCGCTGCGGACAATCCACGCCAACTGCGACCACATGCGAATCAGGCTCATCTGGTGCAGCACCATCGGCAGCGCGGTGCCGGGGGCATTTTCGGTCAGCCACGGCCGCAGGTCGGCCGGCACGGAATAGCTCTCGCCCTGCTTGTCCATAAGGCCCAAGGCGGCCAGGGCGTCCAGCAGAACAGTCGTCGCCCGCAGATTCGAGCGGAGCCGGATGGCGATCGGCTCGGCGGGCAGGGAGTCGTCGCCCAGGAGCGTGAAGAGGTTCAGTTCGGCGGCCGCCCCGAGCACGGCCAGAAAGCGGTAACCGCCGGCTAATTGCAGGATTTGTTCGCGATCAAGCTTATTGGTGGTTATCATGGAATTAACTCGGAAGAGGGGAGTGTGAGTAGAGTGGAATCAGCAGGAGATTCCCACCTTACTCATCGTACAAAATCCATAAAGTACAATATAGGGAGGCATTTTCGTTTTCAAGGACGTATCATGCGCAGTCGGACCGATGATTGCTGCTTTCATTCTGTTGCTGGGACCTACGTTCGCCGTATGGGCTGACGAGGATGGCAAGGCCGAGAAACCGGCTTCCCGGCGCGGGCCCAAACTGGGCGAGCCCGACGTGCAGAAATGGAAGATCGGAATGATCGTGTCGGCCGCCGACGGACCCGTAGGCCGATTGACCGGCACGACCACCGTACCCATGGAGTGGCCGGAGCAGAGCGTCACGCTCGTCAGCAAGGATCTCTCGCCCGGCGTGACCACGAGCTTCAAGTCGTTCGGCACGGCGACGACAGATGATCGTCAACATTCCGCGCGTGGCCGACGGCAAAGAGGTCCACGCGATTTTCACTTTGGAGATCATGCGGCGGACGTTGTTGCCGCCGGACGAGACCGATCTGTATGTCGTGCCCGACGCCAAAGCGCTGCCGCCCGACTTCAAGCAATATCTGGGCCCCAGCCCGCTGATCGAAAGCAACCACTCGCGGATCAAGGCGATCGCCAAGCAACTCGGCGTGGGCCAAACCAAGGCCTGGCCCCACGTCCGCGCGATCTACGATTGGGTCCGCAAGACGATCCATTACGAGAAGGACGCCCCGCTGACCGGTTGCCTGGAAGCCATCGACAAGCAGAGCGGCGATTGCAACGAGCTGACTTCGACCTTCATCGCCATCTGCCGGGCCAGCGGCATTCCGGCCCGCACGGTGCAGATCCCCAGGCACTGCTATCCGGAATTCTATCTTCAGGACGAAATGGAGCAGGGGCATTGGTTCCCGGCTGAGGTCTCTGGAACGGAGGATTTCGGCGGCATTTTCACGCATACGCCGATCTTGCAGAAGGGCGACGCCTTCAAGATTTCCGTGCCGGGAAAGAGCGTCGAAGTCTTCCGCCTGCTGCCCAGCAATCTCACCAGCCCTAACTTGAGGTCCGCGGGACGACCCGAGATGAAATTGGTTTGCAAACCGGTGGCAAATGACAGATAAGAGATGAGAGATAAGGGATGAGGGGTAAGAGATGAAAGATCAAAAGCTTCAAATCACTCACAGTTGTTGCATTGTGCGAGGGGATCGCTTGGCTGATTTCCGCGCGGTTGGGCCGTGCCATTCGCGTATTCTTGCCTTCATCCCTCATCCCTCATCCCTCATCTGTATCCTTACGTTCCTCTCCTGCGTCTCGCCGGTTCTGGCCCAGTTCAAGGAGGACGCCGCCGGGGGCACGAAGCAGGGCGTCGCCCAAATGCATAAGTGGAAAGCCGGCGTCGTGGTCACCGCGACGGGCGGCCCGTGCAGGGGGATCGTCGGCTACGTGCCGGTGCCGATCGAGTGGCCGGAGCAGACGGTCAAGGTCGGCCAACAGGACATTTCACCGGGCGTCAAGGTAAGCTACCAAACGCTGGACGAAACGGCCAAGCTGATGATCGTACACATGCAGTGGATTGCCGCGGGCGAACAGGCCAAGGCAGTGATGACCTTCGAAGTCAATCGCAGCATGCAGTTGCCGCCGGACGACAAGACAGCTTTCGTGCTGCCGGTGGTCAAGGACCTCAGCCCTGCGCTGCGGCGCTACCTGGGGGCCAGTCCCAAGATCGAGGTCCAGAACGCCAAGATCCGTAAAGCCGCGAAAGAGACGGGGGCCAACGCCAAGCTGGCATGGAACCGCGTGGAAGCCCTTTATGATTGGATGCGGACGCAGGTGAAATACAAGACCGGCGACCCGGTGAAGGGCGCAGCGGCGGCACTGAAGGACGGTTTTGGCGGGCACGACGACATGTCCTCGCTGTTCGTGGCCCTCTGCCGCGCGGCCGATATACCCGCCCGCACCGTCTGGGTGCCGGAGTTCTCCTATGCCGAATTCTATCTATTGGACAAGAAGGGCGAAGGCCATTGGTTTCCTTGTTCGCCGGCGGGAACCAAGGCCTTTGGCGAGATGCTCGACACCAAGCCCGTGCTGGCCAAGGGCGACAACTTCCACCCGCCCTGGGGTGGCGGGCCGCAGCGGTATATCCGGGAGTATCTCACCGGCGCGGCGACGCCGCGCGGCGGCGGCCGGCCCAGCGTGCAGTTCATCCACCAGATCACGAATTAGGGCGAGCCTACTTGCTCGCATGCGCCAAGTCTGCGTCCGCCGCCTCGAAATGCGGCGAGGCCACGTCCCCACGAGCCTCCACGACCGAGCGGACTCCCCAACGGGCCATCAATGCCAGGAAGGCGGGCACGATCACCGTGCGGATGATGAAAGTGTCCAAGAGCACGCCCAGCGACATGGCAAAGCCCAACTCGATCATGCTGCGGAGCGTGCCCGTGGCCATCGAGCCGAAGGTGCCGGCCATGATCACGCCGCAACTGGTGATGATGCCGCCAGTGCGGACGACGGCCTCACGAAGCCCCGGCAGCAGGCCGCGGCGGCGCTGCTCCTCCATGACCCGCGTGACGAGGTAGATGTTGTAGTCCTCGCCCACCGCCACCAGGATCACGAAGAGGAAGATCTTCAGCTTCCAGTCCAATCCCTGGTACGTGCTGCCGTACAGCCAGGAAAAGAAGAGATGAGTCAGGCCCAGGCTCACCAGGTAGCCGAAGACGACCGTGAAGATCAGATACAGCGAAACCAACGGACGGCGGAGGAGGAAGATCAAGACGATCAGCACGGCTATGGCCACATAGACGCCGACCCAAAAGGTATCGCTCTGGTTGACGGCATCCAAGTCGCGGATCCCGGCGGTGACGCCGATGAAGTCGAACTCCACGTCGTGCCAAGCCGAATTCGGCTGGCGCTTCTTCTCCTTCAACCAGTCGTCGACGGCCCTCAGCAGGCGCATGCTCTCCTGCGAAAAGGGATCGTAATCGCATACCAGATCGAAGCGCGTGACCTCGCCCGCGTACTCGCCGGCGGACATAAAAAACTTGCGGCTCTTCTTGAGGAGTCCTTCGCGCTCGAACATCTGCCGCGCGCTCAGTTTCTGCTTGTGCCAAACGTCGATTTTTTTCTTGCTCAAGGGCTCGCCCAGAGGATTGGTCAGGCTGCTGACTTCGCGGATGGGCATGACCTCCTTGCCCTCGCTATCGACGTATTGAAAGTTGGTCAACTCGGCGGTCAGGACGCAGATCTTGGCCCACTGTTCTCGGGTGTCGAAATTGCCGCCGTCTCGCTTGGCAAGGATCGTGATGGGGCCCGTCTTGCCGATCAGGAAGTTCTTGTCCAGGAGCCGCATGCCCTGCACGCTTTCGCGATTGGGGTTGAGTTCCGCGAGCATATCGTAGGTGATCGGCACGTTGAATCCGTGGCAGGCCGGGACCGCCAGCACGAGAAAACTTCCCACCAGGATCAGCCCCGGATGGGAAACGATCACGTTGGCCACCCGGTCCCAAAAACGTCCCATCAGGCGCCGCGGGGCCGCCGCCGCGGGGCTGGGACCCTGATCGGTCTTGTCCGCAGCCTTGTCACCGACGTTGAAACACCACACGACCGCGCCGAGAAAGGCCCGCAGCAAGGCGAGACCAAGGATATTGCGTTCGGGCGGAATCTTCCGCAGGACCGCGCGGCAAGAGGCCGCCAGCAGAGCAAAGGCCCGCAGCAGAGCCGGGGCCACGGTCATGCAGGCCAGCAGGGCCACGACTAGCGAGATGGCAATCGTGGGACCGCCGGACCGGTATTTGCCGAAGTCCGCAAAGATCATCGCTCCCAGCCCCAGGATCGTCGTCATGGCGCTGGCGGTCAAGGCATGCCCCGTTTGCCCGAGGGCTTCTTCCAGCGCGGCCCGCGGTTCCAGGCCGCGTTCGAGTTCCTCGCGGTAACGGGCGATGAGAAACAAGCAATAGTCGGTCGCGGCCCCGAAAAGAACGACGATGATGAAGATATGGGTCGTCGTGAAAACCTGGAAGTCGAATTGCTGCCGGCCGATCCAGCGGCCGATCCAGCCCAGAAGTTCCTGGTGCCCATTGGCCCAAAAGGCCACCAAGGCAATCAGGTTGAGCGACGCGAAAAAGGAAACGCCGATCGACACCAGCGGCACCAGCACCAGTCCCGGAATGCGATAGACGATCAGCAAAATTGCCGTCACCAGCAGGATCGTCGTCAGCTCGGTATTGTCGATGCTTTCCTTCTGCGACCAGAGCATGTCGGAACCGACGGGCGCCGAACCGGTCACCCCCAATTGCAGGCCGGCGGGAAAGCCCGGCTCCTGCTGGATCTCCCGCACCTTGCGGTAGACCTCGTTGATGAAATGCATGTTCTCGACGGCCATGAACTCGGTGTTCAACTCCAAGAGAACGAGCACCGATCGGCCGTTAGGGCTGCTGAGCTTGCTGCCCACGAATTTATCGTCGTGAGTCATTACCGACGAGACCGGCGTTTTCCCGTCGGGCTTAGGCGTGAACGTGTCCGCCAGGCGGAGGGCGACGGCCTTGTCTTCGTCGGTAAGTTCGGCATCGGGCCGGGCGACCACCAGCACGACGTTGCTCTTGGAGGCCAAGTCCGGAAAGACCTTTTCCAGGAGTTCCGCGCCCCGCTGGCTGGTCATCGTCGGAGGCAAGTAGGCGAAATCGCCGTCGTGCGTGATCTTGTCCCACTTGGGCGCAACGCGATACAGCGCGGCAGGGATTACGACCCAGGCGACGAGCACCACAATCCAGTATCGTGAGATGAAGCGTGCGAACTTTGCAAACATGCCGCAAGACGGTCCTCAGCGTTTTTTTGACGCAACGACCTCCCCTTACCCCAGGCGGGGAGCGAAACGCGTAGCGTCTAGGACGAAACCATATCGTCATTTAGTCCTACCAGATTTGTTCTTCTCATGCAATGCTACTCCTTGCAAGTAGACTGCATAGTCTGCGCAAACGCGCCAGATTGACTGAGCTTTGGGAAAATTTCAGGAGATAAGGTTAATCTTGGCAAAAGAGAACTACATTGTCGTGTCTATGAGAAAATATTGCCAACGCGGTAGAGGGAGATAAGCGGGCAATGTCCAATCTAAAGTATTCGGCTTTTCCAGGCTGCGGACAATTACCACTTGTTGGCTATCCAAAGTGGCAGTCCGCCCAGCCGGTCCGCGTAAGGGCCATTGCCGCTCATGGTCTGTTAGCGATCCTTATCGCTGCTGTTCAACTGAGCGTTCAGGAATTCGCGGATGCTGCCGGAGAGAAGCAGCGTCAAAGCGATCCCGCCGTCCAGCAGGCCGTATAATGTCGCTATTGCCGTCCCAAGTACGTTGCCATCGGCTATCATAGAGATCACAAGTATTACAGCTAAAAGGCACGCAACTATCAGCGACAATAGGAGCCAGACTCGCGCCCATAGAAGACCTCGGTAAAGGAGGACGCACTGCGCGATCAGGATAGCGAGGGCCACTACCTGCACGAAGATCGACAGCATTCCTGCGGCCACGGACAGAAAGATTGTGACGGTACTGACGCCTATCAAGACACAGATAATTGTGATGATCGCCCGTTTTCCGCGACTTGTGGAACGGTAATCCGTGTCGACGCGATCATCGATCGCGGTAAAATTCACAACCGCGCGGGGAGATTCGTACAGATTCTCATCGTGCCGGTCGGGGACCATCGTATAAGCACCTCATTTTGGTTCGTCCAGACGCCCGTTCTTTCGTCTTGTCCACGAGAGAGGCTGGTCTGCGTGCCATGATCTGCTCGGTCATGTCCGCCCATTCTACACCTGCTTACAATGATCGTGCAACCCAGCGAGGTGCGGGTTACCGCTGTTTTGTCCCGGAGGGACACTTGACAATAGCCCAGCGATTTATCGCTGGGACCGGAAATCGGAACATTCTTGTAGTCCCGGAGGGACGTTTGAAACAACCCCGCGGATTTCAGCCGTCCCTCCAGGACTATCGGTTTCGATCATCTCGCTAACCCAGCGATAAATCGCTGGGCTATTCTCAAAGTGCCCCTACGGGGCAAAGGCTCCTGCTAATCATCCGACCCACCGTGCCACAATGCCGCTGGGCAAACTCTGCCCGGTGGATGCAACCAGCACCAGTGGCGCGGAATCGACGTGCATCGAGTGCGCCGATCCGAAACCGCTTGCGAACAACTCGCGCAACCGTGGCGGGCGAAAAGCCGGATGTATGGCAAGTCAACAACGCGAATCGCGGCCGGGGTGTCGTCAATTCGGCGCACAAGGCCAGCAATTGCGGCAGGTCCTCCGCCAGTCGCCAGACTTCGCCGCGCGTACCATGCCCGTAACTGGGCGGATCGAGAATCACCGCATCGTAGCGGTTGCCGCGGCGGATTTCGCGCTTCACGAATCTTGTGGCGTCTTCGGCGACCCAACGAATTGGCGCGTCGCCCAAAGCGGAGAGTTCCGCGTTGCGTCTCGCCCAGGCAACGATGTTTCGCGCCGCGTCGACGTGCGTCACCCAAGCGCCGGCCGCCGCGGCAGCGAGCGTGCTGCCGCCGGTGTAGGCGAACAAGTTCAAAATCTTCATCGGGCCCGCGGCAGCGGACGCACCGTGTCGGACTTGTTCGGCAATCCAATCCCAGTTCTCGGCCTGCTCGGGAAACAGGCCTAGGTGACCGAAGTCGGTCCGCTTCAACTCCAATCTCATACGGCCATGGGCGATGGTCCAGCGCTGGGGTGAATCGCCGCGCAGGGTCCACCTGCCCTGCTCGCTCTCAAACCGTTCGAATCGGGCGTCGGCCGTAGACCAAAGCTGGGGTACGGCCGGCCGGATCGGTTCGGCCGCCGGACACGGCCGATCGAGCACCACCGGCCCAAACCGTTCCAGCCGCCGTCCATTACCGAAGTCCAAGAGTTGATACTGAGTCGCGTCAAACACAAACATTTGTCCAGAAGGAAAAGGAACGCTAATCGGCACTAATCTACACACAGCCGTAGGGTGGGACCAGATCCGGGTACCCCAGATCTGGTCCCACCCTGCCTTTTTTTGCTGGTTTCTGCATTCTTTTCATCTTTCCCGGCTTTTTATATTCTCCCTTGACCGGCACGTCCAGGTTGATTACGATGCCCGACCGCAACCAGCCTCATCGCAATCACGGCGGCAGGTCTCTTCTCTTGGTGCAAGATGCTCATGTGCTTTTCCAAGCGAATTCTTCTGGTATTGGCCCTCCTGCTGGCCGCCGCTCCCGCGGCGAGCCAAGTGGTCGATCACTACGACCTGGCCCCTTCCGTCATGCGGGCCAATGGACAATCGATCTATCCTTCCGGCGTGAGCGATCCGTCTCGGAGCAACCCGCCGGGCCCTCCGCCGGAGAGCGCGGTCCCCATACCGCCGACACCCGTGCCCTCCTCCGCCGTGACACCGATGGGCGCACCCGGCGGAACGCTGCCCATGGGTGGGCCGGTTGCTACAACGCCAACGCCCTCGCCCGTCTTGTCGCCCAACGGTCCGGCCAGTCCCAGCAATTCCGCGAGCAATTCCCTGCCGGCGACCGCCGCCCCCGGCGTGTGGAGTCCTCCGGCCACGGTACAAACCCAGATCTATCCCGTGGCGCCGGTCGCCCCCGAACCGGAAAAGCTTGCGGGCGCCGGTTGGTACACGCGAGTCGAATACTTTCACTGGAACGAGCGGATTGGCGGGACGGACTTTGTCAATGAGGACGGGGCCCTCACCACCGTGGGCTACGAGCGTCAGATCGGCATCGAACGCTTCCGGGCGGAACTGTTCGGCGGCACCGAGCATTACGCGAGTTACGGCGAGGCCTCAAACACCGGCTACCTCGGCCTCCGTGGTGAATACGAGATGGTCCTCGCGCCGGCCGCCTGGCAAGGCCGGGCGGCCTTCCTCGCCGGGCTGGGCACTCGCTTCTGGGTACGCGACTTGCACGACGACCCGGGCAATGGGATCGCCGGGTACCAGGAAACCTGGTGGACGATTTATCCCTATCTCGGGCTGGAAACGCACCTGTGCCTGGGAACCGGTTGGGAGTTGTATTCGGAGTCGCGGGTCGGCGCGACGGTCATGACTTACCAATTTTGTTCGACGAACTACCTGATCTACGATCCCGCGAATCCCTTCAATCCTCAGTATCCCCCCATGATTGCCGAGCGGCCCTTGTGGCCCAAGCCGGGCATCGTCGCCAACACGGAAATCGGCCTGCGCGGACCACGGTTCTTCATCGCCGCCCGCGCCGAAGTGATGTCCTGGTCGCCGTCGTCGGATGAAGTGTCGGTGGCCCAGGTCGCGAATCAACCCAACTCGGTGATGTTTACCGCCGGCGAACGGTTGGGGTTCAGGTTCTAAGGCAGGGTTTTCTGCTCGGCGAGCGGGAATTCGGCGGTCACGCAGGTCCCTTCACGCGGTGAACTTTCGATCCGGGCGGTCCCGCCGAACAGTCGCGCCCGCTCCTGCATGCCCTCCAATCCGAAGTGGTCCGGTTTGTGGACCGAAGTATCGAAGCCGCAGCCCCAGTCTCGGACCGTGACGTCGATGGTCCCGCCGGACTGGATCAAGGAGATTTCGATACGGTCGGACTGACTGTGCTGTACGGCGTTCCGCAAGGCCTCCTGGATGATGCGGAAGATCGCCATCTCCAACGTCGGGGCCAGACGGTCGAACTGGACTTGATGCGTCCAGTCGATGCGGATTTCCGTGCGACTCTCCGTGTCGCGGACGAGCTTTTCGACGGCGGCCACCAGCCCCAGTTCTTCGAGGACGACCGGCCGCAGTCCGCTGATTAGCCACCGTACCTGGGACATGCTTTCTTGTAGAAATTGCAGGCCGCGGACAACGTCCTCCGATGCCTTTTCCGCATCGGTCTTATGCGCGGCAAGGCCCGCTTGCAGGTTCATGATGGCCGCTGTAGCCGGTTGCACGAAGCCGTCGTGAATGTCGTAGGCCAACAGTTGCTGATCGCGCTGACAAATCTCCAGCGCGGTGCAGGTGGCGATGCTTTTCACGAAGGGCCTCCTCGGCCTTGGCCCTGTGCGCGAATTCGGCTTGCAGCTTTTCGTTGGCGCGGACCAGGTCGGCCGTCCGCTCTTGGACCTCCTGCTCCAATCGATCGCGGGCCTGTTGCATGGATTCCTTGCCCTGCTGAATGGTGCGAAGCAGGGGACCGATCGACGCGATGCCCGCCAGCAGTAGGATCGAAACGAGCAGGCTGAGCGACTCGCTCGACAAGTCCGCGAGATCGAGGGATCTCCCATTCACCAGCACTCCGACCAGGACGGCCAGGCGGCGAATCGCCGCCGCGAACATCGCCACGGCAATCAGCATCCAGGCCCGGTTGGTGCCCGTAATGCGGATCAATCGCATCGCCCAGAACGCGGCTATCACCTGGGTGGCCAGGGAAAGCGCAACAATAAGAACAAAACCTAAGCGCATGCTGAATATGAGGTTTGGCCGACTATGAAACCGACTGCACTCGTTTAACTGTATTCTAACAGTCGCGAACGGACAAACCCGGGGAAATTCGTGAAATTCTTGGAAAAACAAGGCTCCTCGAGCATGTAGTACACTGCAAGCTGCGAAGGGTCACGCTTGCAATGTTTGGAGATGCGGTGAGGAAATGGGGCTCTATTTCCTGATCCACCGCCTTGATTTCATTTCCCCCTGCGACAGCGCCCCTGGAGGGCAAACCGTGACCGGCACGCGGAGATTGAAGGCGGCCCGGAACTGCGATTGCACGCGAGCAGCAAAATCGCCCTCGTCGCGACCCGGAGTACCGGGTGCCCCGGCCACCGACGGTTCGACGCGCAAGTGAAGCTCGACCATCGGGCCTCGGGCGTCCACTTCGACTTGATAGACGGCCACCTCAGGCAGCGAGAGCATGAGGTTTTCCACGGCGGCCGGATAGAGGTTCACGCCGCGGACGAGAATCATGTCGTCGGCCCGGCCGAGGATTCCGCCGCGGAGGGCCAACTCGTGGCGGCCCTCGCGCACGGCGATGTCGAGGTTCTCCCGCACCAGGTCGCCCGTGCGATAGCGCAAGAGCGGCGAGCCGACTCGGCCGAGCGTGGTGAGAACCAGTTCGCCGACCTCCCCGCGCGGGACGGGCTTGGTGCCGAGGGGATCGATGATCTCCGCGATGTACGACGACTCGATGACCAGCAGCGTGCAGGGCCGCCCCGGGCATTGATACGTCACGGGGCCGACCTCCGTCATGCCATGGTGGTCGAAGACTGTCGCCCGGGGCCATGCGAGTTCGATCTGTTCGCGCGTGGCAGGCACGCTGCCTCCCGGTTCGCCGGCGACGATGATCGTTCGTACGGCGAGCGAGGCCGGGTCGATCTGGGCCGTGGCGGCGACTTGGCCAAGGTGTACGGCGTAGGTCGGCGTGCAGCAGAGGACGTTCGCCGCGTTGTCGCGGATCGCCTGCAAACGGGCGAGGCTGCTCAGTCCGCCACCGGGCAGGCAGCGGCAGCCCATCTGGCAGGCCGCTTCGAACGCCGTCCAAAAACCGAGGAACGGCCCGAAGGAAAAACCGAAGTACACGGCGTCGGCCGGCACGACCTCGGCAGCGGCAAAGACCTGCTTCCAATTATCGAGCATCCACTGCCAGCTTTCCGGCGTGTCGAGCCAGCGCAAGGGCACACCGCTGGTGGCGCTGGTCTGCGTGAAGCGGTTGTAAGCACTGAGCGGATACGTGAGGTTCGTGCCGTAAGGCGGATGGGCCTGCTGGTCGGCGACGATTTCCTCCTTCCGCGTGAAGGGCATGTTGCGGAAGAAGTCGTCGAGCGTGCGGAGTTCGCCGCTCAGGCCCGCTTGTTCCAGCCGCGGACCGTAGAACCGATTGGCGGCCACCGCTTGCAGGAGCTTGCGGAGTTGCGGCAACTGGTGCGCGGCAAGCGCCTCGCGGCTGGGAAAACCTGCGGGAATCATGGGCAATGGAAAAACTGCAAGGGGGCAACCACGAAACACACGAAATACACGAAAAATTGGATAATGACAGGAAAATGTACGACAGGAAAATGAAATTCATTCTCTTTCTTATCTTCCTGTCGAACATCTTCCTGTCATTTGCTCTTCTTCTTTCGTGTGTTTCGTGTATTTCGTGGTTTATTCTTATTTGTCTGTGTGCGATTCGCGCCAACCCGTCCGTGCGGCGCGGAGGCCGGCTTGTACATGGTCACCAGCCCGGCGCCGACGATGGCCAGCACGATGCCCAAATAGAACGGCCAGGCAATCGATCCCCAGCCGTCTTTAGGCGGATCGTTGATCAGGCCGACCACGGCGTTCACGATCGGTGCCCCGGCAAAGACGATCGTCATCACCACGGGAGGCTTGCCGCCGGCCCCGAAGGCCAAGAGCACGGCGAAGGCGCCGATCGCGCCGACCACGCCAGCAACCAGCGACCACCACGAACCGGAGGCCGTGAAGCTCCAGTCGGCGCCTTTCACCCAGAGCAGCACCAGCGGGGCCAATACGGCCGTGAGGAAGTAGGCGATGCCGACGAAGAGAAACGCCTTGTAGCGGCCCAGAACCGGGTCTTTCATCTCCGCCTGGCCGGAGTGCAGGAAGATGCCGTACACGCCCCAGGCGGCGACGGTCATCAGGGCATAGGTGATCCAGGCAATACTCGATTGTTCAGATTGTGGGGGCATGATTTACTCCTTTTTTAACAACTCGGCTGGCGCAACCTCGATCAGCCGATCGATCGCTTCCGGGATCGGGATGGATGCCATCTGCCCGCTGGTTCGGTCGATCGAAACGCAAACTACGGTGACCGAACCGACGGCCGCGAGGGTTTCGTCTGGCTTATAGAAACGGAATTCGTAGGTGACCGACTTCGACCGCTTCTCGCGCACCAGGAGATGCACGTCCAGGTCATCTTCGAAGCTCAACGGGGCGCGGAACTTGCAATCGGCATGCACCCGCGGCCAGGACACTAGGTCGTCGCCGTTGACCGCATGCACGGACAGACCAAGCGAGCGCAGGAACTCGTGCTCGGCCCGCTCCATATAGCGGAAGAAGTTCGAAAAATGGACGATCCCGGCCATATCGGTGTCGGCGAACTCGACGCGCTGCCAGGAGTGAAACTCAAAAGGCATCGGGATTACTTGGCTCTCTTTACAGAAAAATGTGGGACAGAAAAATACAGATCAGAAAGACGGGAAACCACGAAACACACGAATGACACGAAAAGAATTTCTTTCGTGTGTTTTGTGTTTTTCGTGGTTCTTTTTCTTATCTTTCTGTCCTCCATTTTTCTGTAAAACGGTTCAATTCATAAACCTGCTGCTACCAAGGGCCTTCCGTGCGGCAGCGGCGCGGGGATGGCCGCCTGCTCCTCGACGGCCTGGAACAACTGCTGAAAATCCTTGTCCAGGTTGCCGATCAGGCAGTCGGTCAGGTCGCCGCGGATGTCCGGGTTGGCCCGAATCAACTTGCCGAAGCTGAAGCTCTTGTGATAGAAAACATAGACCAGCTTTCGCATCGATTCGATCTCGCGGCATATACGCTCGGAGTACGGCACGAACCGCCTTGACGAAACATCGCCGGCCAGCAGACCTTCATGGACCGCGTCGGCGGCCAGTTCACCGCTCTTCAGCGCCAGGTATACGCCCGACGAAAAGACCGGATCGAGGAAGGCCAGCGCGTCGCCGGCCAACACCAGCCCATCCTCGGCGCTGTACTCGCCGCGGTAGGAATACTCGCGCGTGGTGTGGTACTTGCCGAACTGACAGCCCTGGGCCAGGTGCTGCTTGATCCAGAGGTTCTTTTCGACCTCGCCGTGGAAGATGTCGGCTAGGTCGCGGGGCTGGCCGAAGAGATAATCCTTCTCGGCCACGACGCCCACGCTCACCACGTCGTCGGGCAGCGGGATGTACCAGAACCAGCCCCGCTCCGGCACCATGGCTACGGTGGTCGAGCCTTCGTCGATCCCCGGGTCGCGCAGCGCGCCGCGATAATAGGTCCAGACGGCCATCTTGTTGAGCACGGGGTCCCACTTCCGCCCGTTGGTCTTGCTGAGGCTGAAGATGTCGCGGCCGCTGGCGTCGATGGTCATCTTGGCCCGCACCTCGTACTCGCTTCCGTCCTTGCCGGCGGCCGTGACGCCCACGACCCGCCCGCGGGCACCATGTCGGGCACCATGTACCCATGGTCGTGGTCGGCGAAGGATGCCGGTGGCCTTGGTCTCTTCGCGGACCTCGACGCCTTTCTCGCGGGCGTTTTCCAGCAGCATCTGGTCGAACTCGCCGCGGACGACCTGCCAGGTGACGGCCGCTTCATGCTGCAAGTGCTTATGGAAATAAAATGGCGCGGAGACCCGTCCGTCCTGGCTGGCGAACTGCACGGCATACTTCCGCGGGAAGTGCGACTTCTTGAGCTTCTCGATCATGCCGATCCGCTGTAGCGGGAAGAAGCCGAACGGCAGCAGCGACTCGCCAATGTGATAGCGGGGGAATTTCTCTTTTTCCAGGAGCAGCACTTTGTGCCCGTGCATGGCCAGGACAGCCGAAGAGGTCGAGCCGGCCGGCCCGCCGCCCACAACGATTACGTCATATTGGTATTCATTCACAGTAACATACCTCACTTGTCCGGCGGCAGGACTTCCACGACTTCGGCGACCACGCCGCCCGACGCCGTCGCTCATGCAGTTGCAGCGGCCATAGAGCCATTGCGGCGCAGGGAGCGCCAGAGATTGTTCGATCAGGCGATTCGAGCGGATTTTGAAAAACCCGCCCGGACAATGGCGATAGGCCAGTCCGTGCCGGGCCAGGACGGCGCCCAGCGGCGAACGGGCGGCGAGCACGTCCCGCCGGGCCGCCTCGCTCAACAACGGCAAGAGGATCCGCATCGCCCCATATTCGACCGGCCGCAACGACTCGGCCGTTTCCAGCACGATATGCCGCCGATACCACTGCGGCCCCTGGTGACGTTGGAGCACTTTCAGCCGCACCGGCTCGCCATAATGCCGGGTGAGCGTGGAAGTCATGTCGCTGAAATGCACCAACAGATCATGCTGCGGCTGCGGGATCGACTCGGCGGGCACGAACCGCACTTCGATTTGCGGCGGTTCCGGCAGGACTTCATAAAACTCGCCGAGCAACGCCAGAAAGTGATCGCAACTCTCCACGTCTCCTCGTACACCCGTCGCAAGCGACGAGGCGAAAGAGACGCCGGGGGTGATGCTCTTGAGCAGGGTGGCGGGATTGTTCGGCATATTTTCCATCATTCACTTCATCACGTGTAGCGTGTACTGCGATGTTCTGCCCGGAAGAACTCGTGCAACAGCTCGTCCACCCGCAGCAGCCCTTGCCGCGTGAGCGTCACGCGCTTGTGGCTAAGCGTCAGGTAACCGTTAGCGAAATGATGCGCAAGCGGTTCGGCAAAGCGCGTGAAAATATCGACGCCGAACTTGCCGCGGAAGTAGGCCGCGTCGACCTCTCCGAGCTTGAGCAGGAGGATGAACTCGCGAATCAGCCGGTCGTCGTCGCTCAAGGCCATGCCGCGGGCGATGGGTAGTTCGCCGCGGGCCGCACGCTCGACGTAAGGCCCAAAATCCTTCTCGTTCTGATAGTGCGTGCCATGGAAGTGGCCGAACGAGGCCACGCCCAAGGCCATCATGTCGGCGCCCCGCCAGAGGTATTCGCGATACTGGAAGTGGTTGACGCTGGGGTTGCGAATCGCCGTGTAGCCGCTGGTGATCGTGTAGCCGGCGTTTTCCAACTCGGAAAAAGCGTAATCGACCCACGCCCGCTTGGTGGGCCAGTCGGCCACGGGGGCGACGATTTCACCCTTCTCGTGCATTTCCTTGTAAATCTTCGTGTTGAAGGGGACCTCCATCTGGTAGACGGTCACGCACTCGGGCCCCAACTCGATGGCCTTGCGGACGCACACCTTCCAATTGGCCTCGGTCTCGTTGAGCATGCCGGCGATCAGGTCGATGTTGATCTGCTGGAAGCCGGCCGCGCGGGAGACCTCGTAGGCCCGATAGACCTCCTTCGAGAGGTGCGCCCGGCCGTTGCTGCGGAGGATCTCGTCGTCAAAATTCTCGACGCCGATACTCAATCGCGTCACGCCCAGGTCGTGCAGGGCGTGCAGTTTTTCGTCGGTCAGCGTGCCGGGCTCCGATTCGAAGGCGATCTCTTCCGTTTCATCCCAGGGAAAGTGCTTTTGCAGTCCCGTGAAAAGCCGGGTTAGTTGCTCGATGGAAAGGAACGAAGGCGTGCCGCCGCCGAAGTAGACAAAACGCGGCCGCCGGCCGGCCAACAACCGTGTCTCGCTATACAGGGCCGTTTCGCGGAGCACTGCATCGAGGTACTGGGTCACGCGATCTTGCCGGGCGTCGCGGCCGGTGTAGACGCGGAAGTAGCAGAAATGGCAGCGGCGGCGGCAGAAAGGCAGGTGGACATAGATGCCCATCGGCGTGCCGTCGATCGGCGGCTGGGCGATTGCGGTCTGGGCCTCCGCGGCGCCGTCGGCGTTCCAGAATGAAAAGGGCGGATAGTTGCCGACGAAGTAATTGCCGACCGTCGTCTTGGTCTGGTTCTCCGGAGAGAGTTCTTCCAGGGAAGTTGTCATGGTTGGGCCTTTCGTATGCGCGGCGAGGGAACGGGAGTACGGGGCTGTTGGCGGGGGTCGGGTTGCCCGTTCGGGGAATTACGCAAAGGCGCGTAAGCCGCAAAGGCGCAAAGCAAGAGGGAGCAGGTGGTTTTTTCCTGTCCCGGAGGGACGTTTGAGAATAGCCCAGTGATTTATCACTGGGTAAGCAAGGCGAATAAAGTCCGTAGTCCCGGAGGGACGATTGAAATAAATCGCCGCCGAGCGTTTCAACCGTCCCTCCGGGACTGGATGAGGTTCTGAAGAATTCCAACCCCAGCGATAAATCGCTGGGCTATTCTCAAATGCCCCTCTGGGGCAATGATTTCGCGGCTTTGCGCCTTTGCGCCTTTGCGAGAAGAAATTCAGCGTGTTAGCCATCATTTGCTCTCCGCCCCTTCCCTCTCGGCTATTACTTCTCGATACATTTCTGCGAACTCTCGTTCGGTCACCGGTCGAGGATTAAACGTCCCCGTCCATTGTTTGGCAGCGTCCGCGGCGAGAAGTTCGATATCGCCATCGGACACATTGATGCCGGAGAACGATCGCGGCAAGCCGGTCTTCTGCTGATAACCGCGGCAGAAATCCGGCGATCTTCTCCCCGGCCGGCGTGCCGTTCGTATGTCCCGCCTCGATCAGTCCGCCTTGCAGGGCCAACTGGTGATAGAGCGGCGCCACCTCCGGATCCTGGGCGTTGAATCGCACCACGGCCGGCAACATCAGGCCGACGGCATGTCCGTGGATCACGCCATATCGGGCCGTGAGCGGATTGGCCGCGGCGTGGGCCGCTCCCAGCATGCTATTCTCGATGGCCATGCCGGCCAAGGCCGCCCCCAGGAGCACGTCACCCCGGGCCGTTAAATCCTCCGGAACCTCGAAGACCCGTCTCAGTCCTCGGGCACAAAGGCGGAATGCCTCGCGGGAAAGCATCTGCGAGATCGGATTCCGCCGCCGGGTGACGGCCGTTTCGATGGCGTGGGAAAGTGCATCCATGCCCGTGGCCGCAGCCACCGCGGGCGGCTGGGTAAGCGTCAACTCGGGATCGAGGATCGCCACCTGGGCCGCCGCTTTCGGATCGCCGCAGGCCATTTTCACGTGGGTTTCTGGATGGGTGATCAGGGCGAACGACTGACATTCGCTGCCCGTTCCGGCCGTCGTAGGGATGGCGATCAGGGGCAGCATGGGCCGGGTGGCCTTGCCGACGCCGCAGTAGTCTTCCATCCGCCCGCCGTTGGTCAGGAGGAAATTGCACCCTTTGGCCGTATCCATGCTGCTGCCGCCGCCAAGGCCGACGAGGAAATCGATCTGCTCCCGGCGCGCGGCCGCCACGCACGCATCAACTGCCTCAGTAGTGGGGTTTTCGACGACGCAAGCAAAGCGTGTGACGTGGACACCGGCGGCGGCCAGCGACTTTTCTGCCCGTTGGACATGTCCCGCGGCAACGATTCCAGGGTCCGTGACCAGCAGCACGCGGGTCCCGCCATATTCGCGAACGAGTTCCCCTAATCGGTCGATAGCCCCGGCGCCGAACACGATGCGTGTTCGCGGCTGGAAGTCGAAAATCGGGGGAATTGCTGGATTCACAGGGAGACTCGGCGTCGGTCTTGCGGGGCGAGTTTAGGGTGGGCAGGATGCGGCGGGCGGCTTTTTTTCAAGCGTACCTGTCAATAATAGGGGCGGGGGAAGCGGCGGTCAAGGTGATTAAGTCAACATGGGACCAATATTATCCTGACAGGGGGTGGTTTGAATTTTCAGAGCAGCTTCGCGAAGAATTTAGGACTTCCTGAGGAGAGGGGTTGCAATTTGCTTTTCCGCAGGGGCAGGGTAGGATCGTGGTTGTACCGTCCCACCTGACTCCTCGGTACTGCGCCAGGGGTTGAACGGCTACCACCCGACTGGTTGGTTGTAAGAGCAACGGCGCTAGCCCGGATTATTCATAAGGTCTTCGCAACCAGCGGCAGGGCCCTGGACAATGGGAGTTTGGAAAGACGTTGGTCAGGCATCGACTTGATGGAAGGATAAGGCCCCCTTTCCCCCAATCGCGTTGGAGCGACTGAGGCATGGATTCGATGGGATGGTGCCCGCCGTCAACCGCTGTTGGTGGCGGGCTGTCGTTGGTCCAGGAGACGCTGGACAATCTTCCGATATTGTTCCAGATAGGGCCAACTGGAGGAAAGTTCCACGATCACACGACGAACGCTTTGGCGTACACGAGCGGCGACCTTGATGAAGCGCGTCCGCCAAGTACACGGCTGACCTTCTCCCAAGGGATCGTGTTCACGGCGGCGGTTGTGCCATTGCTGACGCTTCCGGCCGCTGAGGGCTTCGGTAGGGATCTCTTCTTCCGTTACCGAGGCCGACGGCGGATCGGCCGCAACGTGCCGCAAGTGAATAAGCAGATTGAAAGCTGCCGCATGCAAGTACAGCCGAAAGAGATTGGCGAAGTAGCGGTGATCGCTAAGTCGGTCCGCTTGCAATCCGCGTTTGAGTTCTTTGTTGCGGTTCTCGCTTTCGCCTCGGTCGGCGTAAGCATCGTATGCGGCACCCGGCAGAATGAACGCTCCGGGACGGTTGGTGACCACGGCGCGCCGATTCGTGCCCTCCGCGTGGGCTTCGCACTTCACGACCACCCAACGCTCCCTTGACCAGGACTGCGCCTGATACCAGAAGGCCATGAAAAGGCGTTGCGGTTGGCCCGTCTTTTCCCATTCCGCCACGGCGTTTTCCAGCAAAGAATCGCTCTCTTTCTTCAGCCGCGCATTCATGCCGATGCCCAAGGTATAGTCGACGTTCAGCTTCTCGCAGGCTTCGTACATCGTCGGCGTGCCGAAGCCGCTGTCGCCGCGGAGGTGAATCCGCACGTCGGGCCAGGCCTGCCGCAAACGCCCGACCACATAGGCCAGATCATCCTGGGCGCCCAACGTGGCATGCGCGGTGCCATGCAGCAGGCAGACCGTCAACACCAAGTCGTTCTCGGCGCAGGTGATGACTCGGGGCAGGTACTGATGCTGTTCGTAATAACCGTGATAGAAACTCAAGTGTTGCTGGCCGTGGGTCGGGTCGTCGAAGGGATCGATGTCCAACGTGAGGAACCTCGGCGGCTCGGCGAAGGAGGCGATGAACTGGTCGAGAAACATGTCCTGAAGAGCAAAGAAGCTCTTCGACTCGATGGCGTTCTCGAAACGAGAGAGGGTGGGCTGGCTGGCCAGATCGTCGCCGTCGATCGAGCGGCCGCAGATCAATTTGAAGATCGGATCGCTACGCAACACGTCGTGGTCGTTCTGGTCGACGTAGTCGGCCAGGATGCCGAAGATCCGGGCCGGCGTCATCTCCAGAAAGGTGTGGCCCACGTGGCTGGCATGCCGAGAATCGCTCAAGGCTTCAGCGAACTGCCGGGTCAGTCCCAACTGCTCATCGAGTTCGCGAATGGGTAGCAAACCGGCGTCACTGGAGACCTGGTCGGTTGACGGCTCAATCACGATCGGCGTCGAGCCGAGGAAATCGAGTGACAACTGCCAATCAGACTGTATAATCATCTCTGCCCCTTCCTGGAGTTGACAAGTTGCTTTCCTTACAACAACTTAGATGCTCCAGAAGGGGCAACAATTCCCCAAATTCTTGAATAATCCGGGCTAGTTCTGGCGATTGAATGTGTTTCGCTGCTTGACAATCCGCCGGGTATGTGGGAAAATCGCAAAATCGGTTCGTCATCGTCGCTCGTTAGTGAGGTCTGCGTTCCATGCTGTCCGCGCAGCCGGTCGTCAGAAATCCGCGCGTGTCTGAAAGGGTGCCCCCGGAGGAAGTCTCGCGAATGCACGAGGCCATCGCCAAGTGCCAAAATTCCGCGTGGTGGCGACTCTTCGCCAAGCTCTACCAATGTGAAGACCTACATTTCGTCGGACCCGATATCGCTGAAATGAGCTTGGCTTGCTCAGAAGGTCTGCCTGGTTCCGGACCACGGGACCGAATTCTGAACACGCTCCGCGACTGGCGCGCGAGGTCACCGAGCAAACCGAGAAGTGGTGGAGCGAGTTCGCAAGGGACCCCGGCGAGTTCGAGAACTCGCCGAACCGATACCGGATGGTCGTCATGCGCACCGTCCTGTCGTGCCGGTTCAAGGTCGCTTGCGATTCGGAGCACGTCGGGCTCGACTTCGACTGTAGCGATAGCCGTTATCTCTTCATTCACGGCCCGTTTCTGGGTTTTGGGGGCACGTGCGCCAACCTTGCATTGCTATGCGTGGCGATCGGCCGGCGGCTTGGCTATCCACTTTGGCTGGTACGGACGCTCTGCCACTGTTTTGCGCTGGGAGGAACCGGGTGGAGAACGGTTCAATATCGAGTGTACGTGCCCCGGCTTCGTCTCCCCTAGCGACGAACACTATCGCACGTGGGGTTTGCCTTTCACGCAAGAGACCGCCGCGGATTGGCGCCTGCTGGCAAACCTGACGCCCCGCGAGGAACTGGCCTTCCTCCTTGACCAGCGCGGCACGGTGCCTGCGCGACAATCTGCAACTTGAGGAAGCTGAGGAAGCCTTCTTCCATGCCAAGCGGTTGGCGCCCCGGGATCCCCATGCAATCGCGCACTGGCACATAATATCCGTCATGCGGCGGATGATTCGGCTCGCGGCGGAGCGCGGAAACCGCGATGGCCCTTTTTCAACGGCCGTCGAGCAAGTGCCGTACCCAGTTCTGGCTGACCCATCGGAAGCGCGGGCGGTGGCGGCCGCGCGCGAATTGGTTCGGCACCTTCGGCGGCATCGGTCGTCGGATGCCAAGCCGCCCGGGCAATAACCGCCCGCAAATGTCAAAACGGTAGTTCAACATCAAACTTCAAGGAGCAAAAGATCATGCGCGATCCAAGCCTCGGCCAATTCCTCGAACCCCCTTGCCGACGAATACGCGCGCCTCTCACCCGCTCAGTCTGCGACTGACGAAAGCGGGACGATCACATCGGCCTTGTCGACAATCGGCAACACGGTCGGCGCGGCCGTGGATCGCGCATTCTTCGGCGGCTGGGGATCGGCGATCGCGGGTGCTGGGAGCGCGGTATTGGCGGGCCTTTCGAGTTCGGAAGTCTTCGTCAGTGCAGCAACGGAGTCTACGGGACAAGAGCAAGGTAACCATGCCGCTGACCCAAACGTGGCCTACGAAAACATGGAACGCTGGCGCGCCGTGCAAGCCGATCAAGAGCGCATCAACCGAGCGATCAAATACCGTCCCCGGGAGGTGGAACGTATTAATGGGCGACACTACGTGCCATCCGACGAAGCGCGGCGGTACGTGATGGGTGGCGATCAGCAGGGTCCTCTCTCGCCGGCGCAATTGGATTGCGCTCGGAGATACGACATTTCGCACTTAGTACCTCCTCCGCCTCCGCCGCCAGACTATTCAAACCTTCCGTCCATGTCGGCGATCCCGCCATACCTGCCGCCACTGCCGGCCCGAGCGAAGCCTGACCCTTGGATCATCGCAGGAATGAAGCCTCGCCACCTGTACCAAGATGGTAAACTCAAGATACCGTCCCGAACGCTGGTAATTGTCGGTGCGGGCCAACCTTGGAGCGAGCGCGATTGGAATAAGGTGATCGACGGGACTTCGAAAGTGGTAACCGTCCACGACAAGAAGGAATTTATGGACGCGATCAGAAGTGCTCCTGACGGGAGCATCCATGGTCTTGTCCTCGATGGCCACGGGGCGAGCCCTGGTGGCATCCAGAACGGGTGGCGACCCGAGCAAATGGATTGTCATCACTGACTTCAGCGCCGAGGACATTGCATTAATCAAGTCGAAGCTCGCGCCAGACGCTAAACTGTTCTTGACTTCTTGCAACAAAGCTTGCGCTCAAGCATTTGACGACTGGGCCGATAAGCTCGGCATCCCTGTCGTCGGATCCGACGAGCTAGTGAGCGGCATTACACCAGACGATGGGGGTGCGTGGTGGATCGTTTACCCCAAGAACTGGAAGAAATAACACTGTGTCCGTCTCTCGCCGAATTCCGATCAAACAAGCGCGAGTGCTAGGCCCAAAGCTCACGTTGGCGATAGTGGTCGGCATTGCGGCAAGCGCTTTCGTCGTAATCCTTTATTGGAGGTATAGAGTGTCAACTTTCGCACTGCCGTTAGCCAGCCAAGTAAGGGCAATTGAGATCAGCGCATTACTTGATGAGCCAAGCGAGCGTTACGTACCAGACTTTGAAGTCCCGCCTATTTACATAGACGCCCTTCTTGATTCGCTGTGTCCATACACACCGGATCCGGAACCGCCTAAATGGGAGGGCCTGTGTATGTTAACGATAACGACTCACGATGGTCAACGAACCGTGGTCAACGTCTTTACGTCGTACGGTAAGGGCTTCGTCCCATTCTACGTTGCACCGTCTGGACTTTCATATCACGAATACTATCGAGGAGGAAGTGAGAAGAAACTGAGGGAACGTCATTCATCGGATACGTTTGGCACAGTCTAAACCAAGCAAGAAATGAATCGAGGGTGTCCTGTTCGCCCATCGGGGCCTGCTAACTGCCATGCACTTCGGTGGTGACGCAGACGGAGGTGTCAGGAACCGTTTCTCTTGAAGAAAGGAGGCGTTGCCGAGGAGGCAACGGGGTCGGAGAAAGTGCCGGTGTGTTGGTCCACCGAGCCTTGATTACCGATGAGACGGACGGGAGAATGCTCCAGAAGAGGCATGATTGGAATGCGGATCATGTGAATGGCTGAGTCGTTGCGTCGCGACGGCGACGCGACGGCGAATGGCCGATCCGCAGGCTCGCGCTGACTGGACAGTGCCCCACTCGCAGCCTAAAATCTAACCATGAACTACACCCACCTCATAACGATCGAACCCGACAAGCGTAGTGGTCAACCCTGCATTCGGGGCTTGCGGATGACGGTGCAAGACGTTTTGGAGTATCTCGCGTCGGGAATGTCGCACGCCGAGATTCTCAATGATTTCCCCGATCTAACGGAAGAAGACATTCGCGCCTGTTTGGCGTTTGCCGCTGACCGAGAGAGGCGCCTGCGGATGGTGCCGGCAACATGAAATTGCTTTTCGATCAAAACCAAATTACACCGCCTGCAACTCCCGCAGTTTCTCCGGCACGTGCAGACAGTCGGGCTCGGATTCCAGCGGGTCGCCGGTCACGCCGAAGGCCCGCGAACGACTGCCGCCGCAGATCGTGTTGTACTCGCAGACGCCGCACTTGCCCTTGAAACCGCTCGGGTTGCGGAGACTGAGGAAGACGGGGTGCTTCTGATAGACCTCGACCACGTTGTCCGTGGGAAACCGGCCGCAACATATAGGCAGGAAACCGGCCGGCAGGATCTCGCCGACGTGGCTCACGAACATGATCCCCTTGCCGTCGCTCACGCCCAACGGGGCGCGGTGGCCGCGACGCTCGGAACTGTCGCCGCCGTGCGGACCGGCCAACGGATTGCCGCCCCGCTGCATGACGAACCGCCGGTAATGCGGGGCCTCGGTCGTCTTCACCGCATAAGGCTTGGTCTTCGACCAGTGGAAGAGCTTTTCAAAGACCAGTTCGTACTCCTCGGGCTTGATCCGCTCTTCCTCGAACGCCGCGGCCCACCGGCACGAGGAAGAACAAGGCCCACATGGCGATGCCGAAGGGCGTGAGGAACTCGGCCATCTCGTCCAAGCAGGTCGACATTCCGCCGGCAAACCGACGTGTTGACCTGCACGGCCATGCCCAATTCGCGGGCGGCCAGGAGCATTTCGCGGGTCCGGTTGAAGCTGCCCTCCCAACCGCGGAAGTAGTCGTGAACCTGGGCGTTGGGACCGTCGAGGCTGATGCCCAGCCGCTTGATGCCCGCTTCGCGGACCCGAGCAAAGGCCTCGCGCGTGGCCAGCGGCGTGGCCGAGGGCGTGAGGGCCATTTCCAGGCCCACGCTGCGGCCGTGGGCGATCAGCTCCATCAGGTCGTGCCGCTTCAGCGGATCGCCGCCAGTGAGCACGACCATCGGCCGCTTGGGGAACTGGGCGATCTGCGACAAGAGCTGCTTGCTTTGTTCCGTGCTGAGCTGCTCGGGATCGGGATTCTCCTGCGCGGAAGCCCGGCAGTGCTTGCAGACCAGGTCGCAGGCCGTGGTCGTCTCGTAATAGAACATCAGCGGACTGTGATCGAAGTCGGCTGTCGTGTAGGCCGCGTAATCCATGCTTACTTATCCACCTTGAGCGAGCGGAGGAATTCCTTGATTTCGTCGGCATGGGTGGTGATCGTCTTCTTCGGCCCGTAGCACTTGACGAAGTGCAGTCCGACCTCGCTTGGGGAGTTGGAAGATTGCACCGAGCATGCGGTAATCGGGCCGGGACACTGTCGGCCCCATCATCATCCGCGCGAGTCCTGGAACGTGCCCGTGAAATCAACGAGCATGATCTTGACCCCGTCGGCGTCGATGGTTTCCTCGTTCTCCTTGTCCGGCTTCTTGCCGAACTGTCCTTTCCAGCGGGCGACGTTGTCTTCGACGGAGCCGTTGGCCACGCTCACGGTCAGGCGGCCGTCCTCTTTGTCGCCTTCGGCTTTCGGGATGGCATATTCGGCCTGAATGATATTCGGCATCTTGGGGGCCTTGCGAATCCACGCTTTCGGCACGGTGAAATGGACCGTTTCGATGTCGAGCTTGCCGGTGTTCTCCATTTTGGCATCGCCGCCGCCCCCGGGCATCTGCATGCCGCCATGCGGGTTCATGGCGCCGTGCGGGTTCATCATCTTGTGCGGATCGTCGGACTCATCTGCGGCCGCTGGAACCTCGTTGTCGGCCGTTTCGTCGACCTTCGGAGTCTTCTTGTGTCCGGAAGGCAGAGACTTGCCGCCTTCCCACGACTGGCTCGACGAATCGCCGCAACCAAGGCAAAAGGCGATTCCCAGGCATAAGAGAATCCTGCAGCGAACAGTTGTCATAATCGTTTTTCCTTCTCTAGGGTGGACTTCCCAGTCCGTCCAGGTTCAAAGCATGGGGTGCTTCCAAAAATGAAGAAGCCCGCGCAATGAAGGCGGGCTTCTCCCTTCAGAATTTGATGAGGGAGAGGCGGCACGCCAAACTCGGTCACCTGCTGCCCATGTTTCCTATCGAGCAAGCGGTGGAACCCGGTGTGTCGGCCCTCCCTCTTCGCTGATCAGTCAACTGAATAATAACATCCGACCGCAAGCGAGGCAAACGGATTACATCGGTTTGACGTTTTCGGCACACGGGCCTTTCGCACCGCGGCCTTCCGTGTAGGACACCTTCTGGCCTTCCCGCAGTTCCTCGAAACCGACACCGTCCAGGCTCGACGAGTGGAAAAAGAGGTCTTTTGTGCCACTCGTCTTGATGAACCCGAATCCCTTGTCCGTCAACTTTTTGATAGTACCTTCGGCCATTTGCATTTTCCCTGAAATAATTACTTGGATCGACACTACCCGGCTTACGATTACCGACCAGCCACCGTCCGTTGGAAACAGTGTATCCGGTCAGGGGGCCAACACGCAAGTGGGGTGAGCCTCCAAGTGAACGCCGTTTGTGGTACAAATGAGGAAAATCAACTGCGAAATACACGAATTATAGAAAAATCGGGGATTCCGACGTGCCCGGAACAGCCTGCTGTGTTCATGAACCAATTTCTCCCCATCCTCCTTCTTTTCATCGGCCTCGCCATCGGCGCAACCGCCGCTTGGCTCGTCCTTCGGGCCAAAGCCCAACATGCCTACGACCGTGGAAAGTCTGATGGCGAGGGCCAGCGGATCGCTTTGACCGAGCGCGTCCAGGCCCGTGACCAGACGATCAACGACCTGAACCTCAAAGTTCAACAACTTGAGCAGAAGGTCCATGAGGCCCAGACCGCCGAATCGAACCTCAAGGCGAAGCTGGCCCAATATGCCACGACCCTCGACCAGGAACGCAAGCAGGCCGAGGAGAAGCTGGCGGTCGTGAACCGGGCCCAGGAGAAGTTGGCCGACGCCTTCAAGGCCCTGGCTGCCGAGGCCCTCAAGAGCAACAACCAGTCGTTTCTCGACCTGGCGAAGGCCACCCTGGAAAAGTTCCAGGAGACTGCCAAGGGCGACCTGGAAAAACGCCAGCTGGCCATTCAGGAGCTCGTCAAGCCGGTCAAAGAGTCCCTGGAAAAGGTGGATACGAAGATCAACGAACTGGAAAAGGCCCGGGCCGGTGCCTACAGCGGCCTGACCGAGCAGGTCAAGTCGTTGATGGATACGCAGAAGCAGCTACAGTCCGAGACGGCCAACCTGGTGAAAGCCCTCCGCCGCCCCCAAGTTCGCGGCCGATGGGGCGAAATCCAGTTGAAACGGGTCGTCGAGATGGCCGGGATGCTCGATCACTGCGACTTCTATGAACAGCAGAGCACCGATGCCGAGGAAGGCCGGCTGCGGCCCGATCTGCTGGTCCGCCTGCCCGGCAGAAAGCATATCGTCGTCGATGCCAAGGCCCCGCTGTCGGCCTACCTCGACGCCGTCGAGGCCAAGGACGAGGAAACCCGCACGGCTCGGCTCCAGGCCCACGCCAGGCAGGTGCGGGAGCACATTTCCGCCCTGGGGCGGAAGTCCTATTTCGAGCAGTTCGACCCGGCCCCGGAGTTCGTCGTGCTCTTTCTGCCCGGCGAGGACTTTTTCAGCGCCGCCCTGGAGCACGATCCGGGCTTGATCGAGATGGGCGTCCAACAGAACGTCATCATCGCCACACCCACGACGTTGATCGCCCTGCTGCGGGCGGTGGCCTACGGCTGGCGGCAGGAGAAGCTGGCCGAGAACGCCAAGGAAATCAGCGACTTGGGCAAGGAACTCTACAAGCGGCTGGCGAGCATGGGCGACCATTTTGCGCGGGTGGGGGACCGTCTCAAGAGCGCCACGGATGCGTATAACAGCGCCCTGGCGTCGTTGGAGTCCAGGGTCCTGGTGACGGCCCGAAAGTTCAAGGACTTGGGGACGACCGGCGTGGATGCCGAGATCGACGAATTGCCGCCGGTCGAGGTCACGCCAAGATTGTTGCAGGCCCCGGAATTGACAGGAGGGGAGCAGAAATAGGCTAAAATCCATGTCCGATCTTGCCAAACTCGTCATCAAGAGATTTCCCGAGAACCGCAATCTGCAACTGATGGGCCTGCGGCTTCCCGCCAGATTCCATTGTTTCCGTTGCAATACGACGCAGAGGGCCAAGTTGCTGGCGGTGGTCTCGGGCGACTGGGAGCAATTGCTATGCCCGGCATGCTATGAGAAGCTTCTTTCCGAGAAGCCGGAAGAGCCGGTAGAGGCGCAGTTCCAAAGGATACCGGCGATGACGCATCCTGATAATCGACCGGACACCCTTAAGTACATACGATTACGTGTGGTCCTCTTCACGACCCGATAACGCATAGACTTCGACGACCGTCCGTCCTGATTCGACGTTCTTGATTGTCGAGACCAAGGTCCAAGGTGCCGCAGGCACGAAATCATCGACGATGCTCGGCGGGGCCTTCTCGTCGCCCTGCCGGCGCCAGCGAAGATAGACCACGGCACGGCTGCCCTGGAGTTGCTCGATCAGGCCCGTCGCCGCGTTGGGCAGGGTGCGCGCCGAGATACTCGGACACGTTGCCGACGGCATAGGAAACGAACAAACCTCCGTGCCAGCGGCTGCTGGCGAACGGTTTGGGCAGGATTCCGGCACTCCGTAATTGCTTGGCGACGGAGCGAAATCGTGCAAGCCGGACCGACTGCGGGTGACTCAAGGGGATGTTTGCAAGTCGAATCACGTCCTGACAGGCCACAAGCAGAATAACAGGGACGAGCCACTGGGCCAATTCCCGCCATCGGGGTCGAATCCCGTCCAAACCGTCCTCGGTGGGATAGACCGTGCCGGTAACGATGAGCATGGCGCCCAGGCAGAGGATCGGGGTAATGGCCGGGACGATGTAGCGCGATTCAAGGTTGATCAGGCTGTATCCGCCGCAGTACAGGGCGACCGTCATGACGCACCACCACACGCCCGGGAATTCCTCGCTGGAAACCGCCTTTTCCACCTGGGACCGCCAAAGCGATAACTGTCGTATTGTCGCCTTTCGCTCCGCGAAAGTTGCGTTCTTTCGCGGAGCGAAAGGCGACGCTTGTGCCTGCGACGATCCTGGGCGACGCCGATTGGCCCTTCTGATCGCCGCGAAGATCCCGCCGAACACGACCCACGGGACCACGTAGCCGATACAGTTCTTGAGGTTGTAGCCGATCACCTTCAGTTGCTGAAGGAAATGTTCACGATCCTGCCATGGCGTCCAGTCGGGCCCGAAGTGCGGATCGGCAATGAAATCGGCCGCCAGGCCCGGGTTCCATAGCGGATCGTTGCCAAAAGCGGTTGGGCCCATGTTCGCGTGGTTGGCGGCGCCCGCTGTGGACGACGTGAATTTGCCGTAATGAGAAGTCAAGACCGCGATCCAAGGGCCGGCAATTGCCGCTTGGCCGACAAGGAATGCAATCCACGTGGTTCCCCAGCCGCGCCGGCCGATCGCCAAGCCTTGCCCGGAACGACGTGACATCCACCAGCGCATCAATATGGTTACCGCCAGATGGACCGAGATGAAGGGGAGCATGTAGGCTTTGCCGAAGAAGGCCAGTCCCGCCACCGCTCCGCCCAGCAGGGCGCGAAAAGGCCTTTGCGGCAGCAAGGGATCCAAGACCGCGTAGAAATAGCAGAACAACAGGCCGTCAGCCAGCAGGTCGGGATCGAGCATGGTGGTGGCCCACGTCGCGGCTTGCAGGACGGCAGCGGTCATCACGGCGACGGATACCATCCGGTTGCGGCGCTCGTCGGCCCCGTGAGATCGGCAAACCACCCCGAAGACCGCGAGCAGATAGATCGCCCCTCCTGCCACGAGGACCATGCGGCCTGCTATCAGGTCGTCCATCCCGAGGTAGATCAGCGGCGCGATGCACCACGAGTAGAGAGGCGACCAGTAACCCGTGACGGATGTCCGCGGATCTTGCAAGAGGCAATGGGCAACGGTGGAATAGCCGACGAAGTCTGCGTTGACATAGCCGATCTGACTTATGGAAATTGCCGTCGCGATTGCCAGATAGGCGACCAGGCTTCCCCCAAGGACGTGCCGCGGCTTGGAAAGAGGACGCAGCCCCGTTCCCTCGAGTTCTTGGTCGACCATGACGATTGCTCGATGCTTTCCGTAACGTTAGTCGTTCGCAGCGGGCGAAAACTTGGCCAGCACGAGGCCGGCCTTGCGGGCGTTCGGGTAGGCGTTCTTCAGCGGCCATTCGGGCCCCGGCGAGTGGCCGGCCACCCATATCGAGCCATCCGGGGCAAAGGCGTTGGCGCGGAGATTGGCCCCGTTGCCTCCCATGTACGTCGAATACAAAAGCGTGCCCAGGTCGCTGGACAACAGCGAGAAGAAGGCGTTGTTCTTGCCGTGGAGCTGCGGCTGAAAACAGCCCGCCGTCACCGGGTAATCGGGCGACGTGGTTCCCCATCCGCTGGTGATCAGGACGCTGCCGTCCTTGCCCACGGAGAGCGTATCCGGGCCGTTGATTTCGTCGCCGCTGCCGCCAAGGTAGCTGCAGGCCAGCAACTTCCCGGTGGGCGAGAGCTTGACGATGCCGAAATCGGTGTTGCCGCCGCCGTATTTCCGCTGGAAGGCGCCGGGGGTCGCGGGCCATGTGCCGTCGACGCTAAACGTCGCGAAGATGTTGCCTTGTGAATCCAGGGCCACGTCGTGCGTTCGCGGCACCGAGATCCTCCCCGCGCCCAGGTAGGTCCCGAAGATCAGTTTCGATCCATCCGCGGAGAACTTGCCCAGCCACGAGGCGCAGGGCTTGGTACAGAAAACGCCGGGCGTCGTCGGCATGTCCTTGGATGAGGTGCCGGTGAAGACGATCGGACAGTGGTCGGGGCCGACGCAAAGGCTCGCCTCCAGGGCATTCCCGCCCGTGCCGCCGATGTAGGTCGCCCAGAAGACCTTCTTGCCGTCGCTGGAAACCTTCATCACGCCAAGGTCCTCGACGCGGCCAGGCAGCGTGCGGCCCGCGTGCGACCGCTTGCAGTAGGCGTTGGCGAACCAACTTGCCGGCAACTCCCCGGCCGAATCCTTCAACCAGCCGAAGGTCAGATACAGATTGTCTTCGTCGTCGATCGCCAGGTCGCGGCATTCGATGTTGGTGCCGACATAACTGCCCCACAGGACCCGCGAGCCGTCGGCGCTGAGCTTGGCAATATAGCCGTTGGCCCCCACGTATTCCTCGCCGGGGATCTTCACGTTCTTCGTGCGGGCCAACGGTTTCGGCTGGAAGGCGTCGGGTGAGACGGGCATGCCCGCGCCGCCGATCCCCGCCGCGTAGACGCAGCCCTGGCTGTCGACCTTGACCGAATAGGGGCGGTCGTGTCCCGCGCTTCCGACGAGCGTGGACCAGATGAGCTTGCCCTCGGGCGACCATTTGGAAATGGCCATGTCGGCCTCGCCGTGGAATGTCCGGTCGTAGGCGCCCTCCGTGGTCGGACATTCCGCGTCCCACGTGGACCCGGCCAGATAGACGTTGCCCCGGGCGTCGACGGTCATCCCGCGGCAGTCCATCTTCGCGCCGAAGAACGTGGAGAACGCGAGGTTGTAGGTCCGGCCGCCCGCAATCGGCTTGCGGGCGAGCGCAGATGCAGGGAGGCTCGCAGTGACTCCGCCCGCGATTACAAGTAGCAAGAGTAGCTTTATTGCCTTTCGCATGACTCGCCCTTTACAAGAAGAACTAATTTCGAAGCCGGGGCGATTGTATGGCGGTTGAATTATTTGTGCAAGGGACGGAGGCGTGGGGAGATGACGTAAAGCGTTTAGTGATGGCAGCTTAGGCGGTTTTCCGCTTGAATCCACCACGCCCACATCGCCACATATCCGACCGGAAGGGGAAAACAAGTGCAGACGCGATCTTGACATACATAGCACGGCTATGTATACTGGTACTATGCATTTCACCGGAGGAGATTTTTATGCCTTGGTCTAAGGAGCTGGTAGCCGCAAGTGCCACGCCTCTGATTCTGTCGGTTCTCGCACAAGGGGAAAACTACGGATATGCCATTAGCAAGCGGGTCGCTGAGTTGACACGAGGCGAAATGCAGTGGACCGATGGCATGCTTTACCCAGTGTTGCACCGTCTGGAGAAGCAGCACTACATAAAGTCCGAGTGGCGAGTGCTGGAGTCTGGAAGACGCCGTAAGTACTACCGACTCCAGAAGGACGGGGTAAAGAAATTGGCAGAAGAGCGAGGCCGCTGGGAAGTCGTCAATAACGCCTTATCGTCTCTCTGGGAGCCAAAACCATGTTTGACCTGAGTAAATCGCTGCGCGACTGGAAACAACAGTTGGGACAGGGAGAGGGATGCTCCCAGGATAACATCGATGAACTTGAGGAACATCTGCGCGAGGAAATGGAAGGGCTTACGCAAGCGGGACTTTCCAGTGAAGAGGCTTTCTTCTTGGGTACGAGACGTTCTTGGAAACATTGATTTTCTCAACGACGAATTTGGAAAGGTCAATACTCGATTCATATGGCTGAATCGATTGCGCTGGATGGCAAGTGGTGTCCTGATCTACTTGGGAGCCTCGACGGCAGAGGCGGCGTTTCGGAGGGTTTTGACAGCGGGCGCGGTAATGGCGGGCCTGACTCCGTTCGTGGCTGGATTCCTGATCACACTGGCGAGCATCGGAGTCATAATACTGGCTGCCATATTCGTCATGAAGGCCATCTCGCATCGAAGGATCGACAGCGCAGGCACGTACCCCCGTGCGTTTGCGGCGAAGTGCGGTCTTCTTTTTTGCGTGTTGCTGTGGTTTACTTTGTTGCCTCTTTGCGGAACTGCATCGCACTCTTTCCTTTTCCGGCATATGTCACGGGCGGACTGGAACGTGACAATAAACGGACTATTTCTCGGGTCGTATTATGTAGAATCAGCACTCTCAATCATCCTACCGCTGGTAATTGCTGGCTGGATGCTGAAGGGAACGAAAAAAGGAGTCAAGGCCGGACCTTCTTCCTAAAGCTGTTCGGAGGTTGCCGGGGTCAGGCCTCGGGTTGCCGGGGTCACACCTTAAAACTTAACTGTCGGCCTCGTGGAACAGCCGCTGGCGACCGTCGTGCACATTTTTAGGGTGTGACCGCAACGCCGAGCCTCTCCCATATTCGCTTCTTGCACGGCCCAAAGAAGATCAGACTACCGTCAATCCGCCAGGGTGCCGCGCAATCCACGCCATCCGGGTTCCGTAGCCAACCCATTGGCCCGGGGGGAAGTTGCAGGAATCTCCCCCCTCCGTTGCTTCTCTGCTTCACCTCGATTACAATCAGGCCGGTATGAGGAATTTGAAACCTCAGTCGTATTTGTCAGTTGGCTGGAGCAACGGTTTAAGGACAAGACGAAGAAGGAGATTGAGACCATGCTTTTAGGAGAACTGCCCGATCTGGAAGAAACTGCCTCCGGAAAAGATCTCATCCGCATCGGTGAGCAGCGCGGCGAGAAATGCGGCTTGGAGAAGGCAATCCTGGCTTTCCTTGCCACGCGGCACGGGACGGTCCCTGCGGCAATCCAGGAGAAGATCGCGAAACTTGCGCCGGCCGAAGCGGAACGCATGATGCAATTCCTCGCCCAGTGCCATTCGCTCGACGAAGTAACCCGGTGGCTGGCCCGTCCGAAAACCAAAGGCCGAAGACCCAAGACCTAGCTTGGGTTACCTAACTATGGGCTAATTGCCTTAAACGCAATTAACTAATAATAGAATACATTCCGTTTGGTCAACCGCCAACCCGGTCACATTCCGCCGGTTCACGGTCAGCTTATCATGCCATTTCATTTGACAAGAGCTCATTCCGCCAATAGAATACAAGTTCTGGACCGGGAATTAAGCGAAGGAAAATGAACCATGTTTCAAAATCTCTTCTTCGGACAAAGAAACCAGAAATCGAACACCGCTCGACGTGGCTCCGCCGGAAAGGGCCGCTCCAACGCTGGCTGCCGAATGTTGCGGTTGGAGGCGTTGGAAAATCGTTCGCTGCTGAGCGTCAGCATCGGGCTATCCCCTTCGGGTGCTGCTCCTCAACTCTCCACGCCGATTCATGGTTCGCCGATGCCGGCGCAGGCCGTGGCGACCAAACTCACGTTGGAAACGCGGGCCAACGCCACGGTCGGCGTGCCCACCTGGGTGGAAGTGACGGCCTTGAATCAGAATGGCCGCCTGGTGCTGAACTACAGCGGCAGCGTGACCCTGACCAGCACCACCGATGCCAGCGTCAACGTCATGATCCCGAGCACTGCGTTTCATTTCGGGATGGCCTGGGCCCAGGTGACGTTCGCCAAGTCCGATGCGACCGAGAACCTGATGGCGATGGACACCTCGACTCCGCCGTTGACCGCGACCGCCACGTTGAACGTCGCTGCCGCGCCAGTGGCGACCAGCCTTATGTTGAAAACGCCGGCCAACGCGACGGCCGGCGTGCCCGTCTGGGTGACAGTGACGGCCCTGGATCAGAATGGCCACGCGGTGCCGAAATATACCGGCAGCGTGACCCTGACCAGCACCACCGATCACAGCGTCAACGTCATGATCCCAAGCACTGCGTTTGAACACGGGCAGGCCCGCGTTCAGGTGACGTTCGCCACGGTCGACGCGATGGCGAACCTGACGGCGACGGACAGCTCGACTCCGCCGTTGACCGCGACCGCCACGTTGAACGTCGCTGCGGCGCCGGTGGCGACCAGCCTTATGTTGAAAACGCCGGCCAACGCGACGGTCGGCGTGCCCGTCTGGGTGGAAGTGACGGTCATGGATCAGAACGGCCACCCTCTGCCGAACTACACCGGCAGCGTGACCCTGACCAGCACCACCGATTCCAGCATCAAGGTCGTGATCCCGAGCAGTGCGTTTCAACATGGGGAGGCCCGCGTTCAGGTGACGTTCGCCACGGCCAATGCGATGGCAAACCTGACGGCGACGGACAACTCGACTCCGCCGTTGACCACGACCGCCACGTTGAACGTGGCTGCGGCGCCCGTGGCGACCAGCCTTATGTTGAAAACGCCGGCCAACGCCACGGTCGGCGTGCCCGTCTCGGGTGGAAGTGACGGTCCTGGATCAGGACGGCCACCCTCTGCCGAACTACACCGGCAGCGTGACCCTGACCAGCACCACCGATTCCAGCATCAAGGTCGTGATCCCGAGCAGTGCGTTTCAACATGGGGAGGCCCGCGTTCAGGTGACGTTCGCCACGGCCAATGCGATGGCAAACCTGACGGCGACGGACAACTCGACTCCGCCGTTGACCACGACCGCCACGTTGAACGTGGCTGCGGCGCCCGTGGCGACCAGCCTTATGTTGAAAACGCCGGCCAACGCCACGGTCGGCGTGCCCGTCTGGGTGGAAGTGACGGTCCTGGATCAGGACGGCCACCCTCTGCCGAACTACAGCGGCAGCGTGACCCTGACCAGCACCACCGATGCCAGCGTCAAGGTCGTGATCCCGAGCACTGCGTTTCAACATGGGCAGGCCCGCGTTCAGGTGACGTTCGCCACGGCCAATGCGATGGCGAACCTGACGGCGACGGACAACTCGACCCCGCCGTTGACCGCGACCGCCACGTTGAACGTCGCTACGGCGCCGGTGGCGACCAGCCTTATGTTGAAAACGCCGGCCAACGCCACGGTCGGCGTGCCCGTCTGGGTGGAAGTGACGGTCCTAGATCAGGACGCCCACCCTCTGCCGAACTACACCGGCAGCGTGACCCTCACCAGCACCACCGATTCCAGCGTCAAGGTCGTGATCCCCAACACTACGTTTCACCACGGGCAGGCCTGGGTCCAGGTGACGTTCGCCACGGCCAATGCGACCGCGAACCTGACGGCGACGGACAACTCGACTCCGCCCTTGACCGCGACCGCCACGTTGAACGTTGCTGCGGCGCCCGTGGCGACGAAACTTATTTTGAAAGCGCCGGCCCATGCGACGGTCGGCGTGCCCGTTCTGGGTGGAAGTGACGGCCGTGGATCAGAATGGCCACCCGGTGCCGAACTACAGCGGCAGCGTGACCCTGACCAGCACCACCGATCCCAGCGTTGATGTCGTGATTCCGAGCACTGCGTTTGAAGACGGGAGGGCCCGGGTCCAAGTGACGTTCGCCACGGCCAATGCAATGGCGAACCTGACGGCGGCGGACAGCTCGACTCCGCCCTTGACCGCGTCGGCGACGATCAGCGTGGCGTAGGTTGTAGCATGATGATTCATGGATGCCATGCCTCCCGCTTGCCGTGGGCATGGCATCCATTTGTTTGTCACAGCCTATTGTGAAGTCAAGTCGTCGCTGCAAAACAACTTCAGCGTGGCATCGCACTTTTTCCGGCAGAGGACGAGGATGCGACTGCGTCGCACCGGCGATTCGCCGCGCGCGTCTGTATCTGGGTCGGTCGAGGCGAATTGCTTCTCGATCTTCGCGACCGCCTTCTTGATCAGCGTGGCTGCTTGCTTGGACACTGCTTCGTCCGCGAAACCGAGGACGGCCGAGAAATGCACGTCGACGACCTGCGCCACGAAGAAACTGACGTTGATGCCCGCGGCGGCAATGGCCTGGGCGATGGCGTGTCCCAGCCCCGGCCGGTTGTCGCCCTGGACGAGCAGCGTGGGAATGGCGGAAACGGCCAGGCCGGCTTTGCCCGCGGCCGCGGTCGCCTTCTTGCCCGCCAACGGGCCGACCTCGATGGCGGCCTTATTCTTGCCGCCAGGATAGCGGTAGCCCATCACCACCTGCAGATCGGCGCCGACTTCGGCCAGCGGGGCCAGAACGTTGCTCAATGCCCCGGGCTTGTCTTCGGCGTCAGTTCGCCACACCACAATCTTCTTGACAGTAACAGCCATCGTAAACTCCTGCGCTTGGATTGGCGGCATTGGCCGCAGCAACTAAGGGAATTATAGGTGCCGCGAATGCCTCTGGGCCATCAATAACAAGGGCCGGTGCGGAAAAACACGGGAGAAAAGCCCGGTTTATTGGGGTCAGGCCGGACTTGACGCCTCCGCCACCCAGGCTTCAAGCACCGCAACCAGACTTCTGCGGTCCATCCCCAGTGGTGACGTGTCGAGTCACCTTCGCGCCCAGTTCCCGGAGTGGACCCGCAGCTTTCGCTGGAATACGGTATCGCCGCAAGTTGCAAAGAGCGTATCGAGCTGCGCACCGCCAAAGCACAGACCGGACACTTTGCCGGTGGGTGTCGGGATGATGCACAAGGTCTGCCCGGTCGGCTCGCACACCTGGACCCCCATCCGGGTAGCCACCTAGAGACGATTGTCCCGATCCACGCATATACCGTCGGCGCCGCTTTGGTCGACCGTATCGACATGGAGATTTTCGGAACATAGAGCGTGTAGGTGCGGTTCGTTCCCGGATATATCTTGCTCCCCTCGAAACCGTGCGCGGAGAGATCGCCCTCGGGAACCGTGGCAGAAGTATCCTCTGCTGCCGCAAGACCTGACGAGAACAGTGTGACAACCACGACCGTGCAGGAAAAGAAATCACGTTGCGTTTCAACATTGCTCCAATGATCCCTGTCTTCCGCAAGCGGCAGAGGGGGAAGGGTGAAGGTGGGTAGCTGCAAACGACGACTTCCCCCAGGTTAGTCTGTCGCTGGATCGAATTCCAGTAGTTCCGCTGGTTGTCCCGCTGAGAATCTGGTTTCCCGTCGCGTTGGCATCCTCTTTCGCTGTACACGTGCCGCGAAATTTCATATTTCCTAAGTCGTTTGCTGAAACTGTCTTGTGGCTCAATCGCAGGCCCCGGTCGAGCGCGAAGCGGTCAGTTCAGCATGCTCCCACTAATTATCACTAATGGAACGACGATTAGTGTCAATTAGCGAAGATGAGTGTTCCAGAAATTTCTTCCCTACGGACCAGCACACCTCGATGAGATCGGGAGCGAGCGGCACTTGCGGATTCGGGGCAAGATCCTTGACAATCCCCACCCGTTTGCCTCAAGATGAAGCCATCCTACGAGACGTCGATGACTCACCATTCTCCTCTCGCCCTGCTGGTACAACTGCCGATTCCGCCGCCCGGGCCGCAGCCGATCCAAGGCAACGTACCCTTGGCGGCCGCCTACCTGAAACTCTTTGCCCAACGCCGCGGGCTGCAAGGCTGGCAGATCGAGATCCTTCCGGCCCAACTCTGCAACCGGCTTGGCGATCGGGCCTTGGTGGCCGCGATCCTCGATCGCAAGCCACAACTTGTCGGGTTCACTTGCTATCTCTGGAACATCGAGCGGACGATCTGGATCGCAGGGCAGTTGAAGGCCCGGGCACCATGTACCCATGGTCGGCCCGAGATTCGTGTCCTGCTCGGCGGGCCGGAGATTACCTGCGACAACCGGTGGGTGCTGGAAGAGCCGGCGATCGACTTGGCGGTGATCGGCGAGGGCGAACAGACCTTCGTCGATCTGTTAGCGGCGCTCGGCGCCGGCCGTCCGGCCGCCGGCATCCCCGGCCTATGGAATCGTGGCGGCAGCCTGCCGCCGCGTCCGGCGCTCACCGATCTCGACCTGGTCAGCTCGCCCTACATCGAAGGCATTCTCGACGCCGCCGAGGAGCAGACCATGCTCATGGAAACCTCGCGCGGCTGCCGCTATCGCTGCAAGTTCTGCTACTACCCGAAGAGCTACGACTCGATCTCGCGCATGTCGGCCGGGCAGATCGAGGCCAACTTGCGGCATGCCTGCCAGCGGGGCGTGAAGGAAATCTACCTGCTCGATCCCACGCTCAACCAGCGGCCCGATTTCGCCGGCCTGCTCCGCCTGCTGGCCCAAGGCAATCCGGACGGCCAGTTCACCTACTCGGCCGAGCTGCGGGCGGAAGGCATTCGCGCGGAGACCGCCCGGCTGCTGCGCGAGGCCAACTTTCAGGAGGTGGAAGTCGGCCTGCAATCGGTCGACCCCGCGGCCCAGAAGCTGATGGGACGGCACGTCAGCCTGGAGGCCTTCCAGCGCGGCGCCCGGGCAATGCTGGACGAAGGCATTCGCGTCCGCGTCGATCTGATCCTGGGCCTGCCGGGCGACACGGTCGATTCGGTGCGTCGCGGATTGGAGTATCTCGATCGCCAACGACCGTTCAGCGAGTTGCAGGTCTTCAATCTATCGATCCTGCCCGGCACGGAGTTTCGGCAAACGGCGGGCGACCTGGGGCTGGAGTATCAGCCGCGACCGCCGTACTACATGTTAAAAACGCCGACACTCGACCTGGAAGACCTGTACGGCCTGATGGAAGAGGCCCAGGATGTGTTTGGGATCGTGTTCGACGCCTTGCCGCCGCCGGAGATTGGGACGGGTGAAGGGGCTGGCAGCCCGAAGGAAGGGATGAGGGATGAGAGATTAGGGATGAGAGCAGCGGAAAACGGCGGGGGTCTAGCAACCGCCGGATTCGATTTGGAACGACATACGCAGCGGTCGCTCATCATTGATCTCGACGCCCCGGTTTCAATGACTCTGCCCGCCGCCTCCGATCGTTCGCTGGCGTTTACTCTCTGGCTGAAGTCGGCCGATTTCCGAGGCCGTGTGGCGGAGGCTGCGGGGTTGCTGCGGCAGGTCTTGGTCGATAATCCGCATACGACGTTGCAGGTGATTCTCGAACCGGCCGGCGATCCTCGACATCTGACTGCCGAGGTGCTGGAAACCCTCTTGGCCGCCAGTCACGAGAGCCTGAGCTATCTCGACTGGTTCTACAGCCTGCATCCGGTTCGCCTCTTCGGCGCGAAACGGCTCGTGGTCCTACTTCCGGCGGCGATGGAGGAGTCGCTCGACGAGGCCTGGCTCGACGAAGTGGAAGATCGGGCGACGATCCACTGGGCGTAGCCCGTTAGACTGCGGCGACCGGGGCTCGCAGCGGCAAGCCGGGCGGAAGCACGAGCTCGATCAATCGCGAGCGGCGCAGCGATTTCACCGCCTGGATGAACTGATCCAAACTGACCGGCTTGGTCATGAAGCCGTCGATTCGCAGATTCTGCGCCTGCAAGACCGTGCGATGGACCTCCGAAGCGGTCAAGACCAGCACGGGGACCGACTGAAACCGCTGGTCGGCACGGAGTTCACACAACACCTCCCGGCCGTCTTTCTTGGGCAACTCCATGTCCAGCAAGATCACGTCCGGCTCCGGCGTCTGGGCAAAAACGCCTTCCCGGCGCAAAAAGCTGAGGGCTTCCTCACCGTCGCGAACCAGGCTCACCCGGCAGCGGATGTTCTCGTGCTTCAGCGCCTGGATCGTGGTCCGCGCGTCGTCGAGATTATCTTCGACCAACAGGATCTCCATTGGACGTCCAATCGGTGACCGGCTCATAATCATGGTTCCCCACAAGGAAATATCTGCCCCTGTCGGAATTATACTCAGTTCAGCGAAGAGAAACAATCTGCTTGCAAACAAGGTAGCAGGCACACTCGGTGTGCCGTCCGCCATTAGTCCCGGGATTGCTAGGAAAGTGCGGGCGGACGGCACACCGACCAAGCTCGCTCGGTGGCCGGTGCCTGCTACCTTACGGCGCAAGCGGAGTCGGCAGCAAGATTTCGGGCAATGGCGGCACGACCACCACGGACGCTGACCATCCATGGCCGACCGCCTGGTCGTCCGGATTCTGTCGGGCAATGCGCCGAATTTCCGGCAAGAGCGAGAGAAAGACCCCAAACAGGAAGGGATCGAAATGCTTTCCGCGATCCAACTCCATGATCTTCATCGCCTCGTCCTCGGGCAGCGCCTCGTGATAGACGCGGCGATGGGTCAAGGCGTCGTAAACATCGACGATGGCCAGGATGCGGGCCGACTCGGGGATCTCCATCCCGGCCAGCCCGCGGGGATAGCCGCTACCGTCCCAACGCTCGTGGTGCGCCAAGGCAATTTCGTGGGCCATTTGCAAAATGGCTGACTCCGACCCTTCCAGCATCCGCGCACCGATGACCGAATGGGTCTTCATCACCGCGAACTCTTCCGCGGTGAGCTTGCCGGGTTTTTGCAAGATCGCGTCGGGAATACCGATCTTGCCCAGGTCGTGCATGGGCGCGGCCAAACGGATGTTCTGGACCTGATCGGCAGGCCAGCCGAGGACTTCGGCGAACAACTCGCAATACAGTCCGGTGCCGCTTGATGTGGGTACCGGTCTCTTCATCGCGATAACGCGAGGCGCTGAGCAGGCGGAGGATCGTTTCTTCGTGAGCGCGGCGGACGGCCTGCATTTGCTCGCGGAGCTTGGTTTCGAGGGTGGCCGTATACTGCCGCCGCTCGACGATCAGATCGCGCCGCTCGAGGGCCTTCTTCGCTTGTAAGATCAACTCGTCGGATTCGATCGGTTTGAGCAGATAGCCGTAGGCCCCCAGCGTCATCGCCTCGACGGCCGTGCTGGTTTCTTCCAAGGCGGTCAGTACGAGAATCTCGGTATCGGGCCAGCGCTGCTTGACTTGCGAGAGGACCTCCAAGCCCGAGCGATCGGGCACGGTGATATCCAACGTGAGCAGATGGGCTTCCTGGTCCTGCAGCCGGGCCATGGCCTCGCTGGCGCTGGCCGCTTCGCCACACTGGAACCCGGCCCGGGTCAGCCAACGGCAGACGGTTGCTCGCGTGCCCGATTCGTCGTCGACGACGAGTACGCGCGGCGCGACCTTCTTGCGGCCCAGTGAGCTTTCGACCTCAGCCATAGCACGGTTCCGGAACGATTGCCGATTCCAGAAAACATACGATATAGAATGTTAGCGGGAGATGATCGCGACAAAAAATACTCGCACTGGTGTCGGTGGCGCCGATTGTAACGAATTCAAGAACTGAAGGTGCGTCTCACTTGGCCTTTTCGCCGCGGTACTGAAGAATCTGGTGGGCGACCCGGTTGGGATTATAGCCCGCGGGGAGCCGGTAGAACTCCTTGCCGAAGCGGTCGCACAAGGCTTTCACATCGCCGTAGGAATGGCTCGACCAGCGGATGGCCAATAACACGACGGCGACATCCGACCGGGAGATGTAGGGCACGAAGATGTCGGTGGACTCATGCTCGCGGGTGGCGATCCAGATCAGGTCCTTCAAAGCGAAGGCCGATTTCAGCGCCTCGTAGGCATGCGGACGGCGGTCGCCGCCGATGAGGGCCATCGTTTTGCCCTTGTAGAGTTCGGCCACTCTCTGCACGTCGCCCGAAGCCTCGCGCACGACCTGTTGCGCAGGCGGCATCTGCGTCGCCAGGTAGCGGTCCACCTCGCCCAGGACACGGCGGAAACCCTCGGGAAGCTCGTCGGCCTCGGGGATGTCGTCGACGATGGGGACCAACATGTTCCGCAGATCGGTGTTGCTGGGGGGCATGCCCTCGTCCACCAGCGTGCTCACGGCGTCGATGACCTTCTTCCAATCGGCCTCCGTGCCCCTGCCATCGCCGATGACCTGGGCGTGATACTGGGCCTTCTTGAGCAGCTTGACGCGTTGCTTGCCTCGCTGGCGAATCTCCTCGATCTCGGAGTCCAGTTGACCGATCCGCTCTTGCAGGTCATTCCACCGGGCCGGGTCGGCCGGGTCGTCCAGCCGCATGAAGCGCGCAATGGATATCTGCTCTTCGCTGGCGGTCTGCCGCAGCCAGTGGAAAATCCTGTTCTGGTCGCTGTCCGGTTTGGCATCGACCATTTCCACGGCCATCCGCAGCGCCGACTGGGCCTCAGCGGTCAAATCGATGGCCTTTTCGAGGAATCCACGGTAGGTTTCCCCATTCTCGTTCACCTGCCGCAAGACGGCCACGGCCATCGCCGCCGCCTCGAAACACCCGGCAACATCTTCCCACAAGCGAAGATCGGCGGGGATCGGAGCGCTGGAATGGCTCATCCACAAGAAGCAGTCCTCCAAGGCCTTTGCCTTGCTGATGATCTCCCGATCGCGGGGCTCGATCTCGGTGTAATAGTCGGCGCCGTCCCGCAAACTCCGCTGCCGGGATGCCGCCCAACGCGCCCCTTCCGCCTTCAGCCGGCAGCGGGCCTCGATAAGTTGCAAATCGCTCTCGGTGGCAACCAGTTGCCGGGCCCAGGCCACCGGGACTTCAATGCCCGGGGCGGATGGCAGTGAGACGTGCCGAGGTGCAGCGGTTGGGGCAACAGCTTCCAGAACGAGCGGTTCACCAGCAACGATTTCTGCGACGGCCGGAGCAGCCACGGGCGGCGCAACCTCGGTCAGTTTCAGGAACTCCTGGGCAAGCCCCCGCAGGATCGCCAACAGTTGGGCATCCTGGCTCACCAACGGCACCAAGCGGTGCAGGAGGACGTTGGCGGGGATGGAGAGGTCTTCGGTCATGGCACAATCTCTTGGAGCGTGGAAGCAACGCTCTGTAATCATTGTATCTCAAAAGGCAAACGCCACCACCGGCCCCCTGTCCGAGCGCAGGATTGGCTATTAAGAACGCGCCTTTGCGGTTTCGCCATGTCTCTGACAGCCGCGTGAAAGCACACCACCCTGGCGAAGGCACGGAACTTATTATGCGCCTCGGCCCTTACCGCCGCCAATCGGGAGGATTGGGCGCAACGGGATCGGGACCTTGCGGATCGCGACTGGGGTCGGCCGAATAACGCGGATCGTTCACCGGAGGAAGGCGACGGAGAGCGTTATCATCGGCGGGCGGCTGGGGCGGAAGCACACGAACTCCAGTTGCCGGCGAATCACGCGAGGCCGTGACCGGTATCGAATTGGCAGCCGGAGCTGAATTCTGGTATTGCGGTCCCATATTCTTCGGTCCCCCATTCTGCGCCTGCGCCGGATATTGGACCTGCGGATACTGAACCTGAGCGGGATACTGAACCTGGACTGGATTTTGCGCCTGGACGGGATTCTGCGCCTGAGCCGGACTCTGCGCCTGAGCTGGATACTGCACCTGAGCTGGATTCTGGACTTGAGCGGGATTCTGGACTTGAACTGGACTCTGGATTTGAACGGGCGGTGGCGCTGGATTTGGATATTGTGTCGGGCCGACGTACTGTGGCGGCGCCACATACTGTGGTGGTGCCACCAGCGGAGGCGATGAGGGAGCCATCGGCGCCGGCGGAAGCCCCTCTCCCTGGAAGGAGGCGTTCCCGGCAACCGCAAGTGGACCTTGTGCCGGCGGAGGCATCATGCCGATCGCCGTCGGAGGCCCCTCGCCGCGCTCTCGGGAAAGCCGCTCCACCCACTGCCGGGCCGCGGCCATTCCAGGGCTGAGCCGCAGGGCAATCGTGAATTCCTGCCAGGCGGCTGCCTTCATGCCACGCTTGTTCAACAGGAAACCCAAATCGTAATGCGCGACGGGTTCGTCATAAATCTCGCGAAGCTGTTTGAAGGCCTCCTCGGGCTTTCCGGCTTCGACCAGAAGAGCAGCCAGGTTATTGCAATAGCGCGGTTCGCGAGGACGCAAATCCACGGCATGACGGGCGGCCTCGATGGCTTCGCGGACCATGTCCCAGCGGGCGTAATGTACGGCCAGATTGTTATAGACGGATGGATTCTTGGGATGCTTCTTCTCGGCCCGCTGATAGAATTTGAAGGCCTCTTGGGGCTGACGCATCTGATCTTTGAGCAAGGCATAGCCCAGCAAAACCCGGACGTCGTCGGGATACTTCTTCATTGCCTGCTTGTACTGTTCTTCGGCCTCCGTGAACTTGCCGCTCTCAGCATACAAACGCGCGACGGCCACGTAGAGCTCGACGCCCGCCTGGGCAGGCTTTTTCAAGGAAATGGGATCGTCGTCGTCGTGGGTGGGCGGGGGAGCTGGAGTTGTCGAGTTCCCGAATGGCCACCAACCCGATGAGGAATTATTCTGCGCAGCAACTTCTCGGGCCACCAGTAGGACTGTGGCCCAAACGAAGAACAAGGGCAGTAGCGACCATCGCTTTGCGCTGACGTTTTCCAAGACGCTCCTCCGTGGCTGGAAAACCACCTTGTCACTTTGATCGACACAAAAGTAGAACGGAGTTCATTCCGTTTCTCCACCTTAAACGGAATAAATTACCCTCGACTTAGAACCTATCCGAAATCCCCTAAACGGCCCGTACTTCCACGTCCCTCGAACTGGTTTCCGGATAAGTTCTCAGTGTCCGCCAGTAGCAGCGCCACCTGACGCACCGCCGCTGCCGCCCATAAGCTTTGGTTCGGGCGCTGCGGTGACCGCCTTGCGGCTTAGCAAATCGATACGGTCAGCCGGCCATCCATCGTCGGTTCGGGTCGATTCGAGGATGGGAATGTCGGCGGCATAGGGTGATTGGGCGACAAAACGCTGCACGGTTTGCATTCGAATGGCGGTTTCCTGGGGGGTATTGCCTCGATGCACGTAAATCTGGCGGTGCGGCTCGGAAACCTCGTTGATGATCCACTGCACCCGCATCCGACCCGCATCGGTCAATTCACATCCGCCAGGCAGGAAATGAAATTCGGACAGCAAGTTCTGACGTTCCCAGCCGGCACAAACCTGGACGGCAATCACTTGGCGGCACGCATTGCGATCCGCGTAAATAAACGGCTCGGGCCAGCAATTCCGCCGCTTGGTATCGCGGGCGATACCGGAAAGAAAATCACCGATGTCGCCCGCCGAAAGAGGCATGGCATACCCTAGTGCGACAAATAGGACCACAAGCCGGATGAAACAACGAACGACCATGACCGCTCCTTCAGGAAACGAACTCCGTCCTGATCGGTATCGGCAAGAAAAGATGGGCGGTTACGACTTGTTTTCTCTGACCGACCGGAATTTTCCCAAAATAACTGGCTGGCCGGGAAAAATCATGCAAAATCGGGCGAAACAGCGCCAGGTAACAAGAATAGGGACCACGAATCTTCCCTAATTTGCCTCTCGGTTGTCGGGCCAATGCCGTGTGGTGGAGCCCCTGGGAGAGCCTGGGTGATGGCCGTGCTGCCAGCGAGGATGGTCGCCCCGTGCCGGTTCGGCCGACTTCGATTGCCTCAAATGGGCAATGTACAGTTCGCTCAGGCTCTTGTACATTTCGTCGCTGGGAAGACGCATCAGTCGATCGCGCTGTTCCTCGTCGATCGTGTTCTCGAAATAATCGGCCAGTTGTTCGTCGAGTTCATGGGATGCCGTCTCACGAAGCCAGCCGGCGATGATCCGGGCCTGCTCGGCAGGTTTCTTCGCTTCCAACTTCGCTCGCAACTCGGGCGAGAGTCCAGCGAGAAGTCGATCTTTCTCTTGTTCCGCAATGTGCATCTCCGCCTTCGGATCAGCCGACTGCCAGCGCCGCAAGAGATTCTCGCGGAGGACTGCTTGTTGCCGGTCCGGCGGAAGTTTGGCGATTCCCGGATGGGCCTGGGCCATGCTCTCGATGAATCGAGGCCCGTGTTCCACGGTGTAGCGATCGAGCCAGACGGCCAGGATCCGGCGGCTGCGGTCGTCCAAGTGGAGATCCTTGGTCGGAATTTGCTTTGCCAGGAAGTCCTTGACGGTCGCGATTCGCGCTTTCGTCGTCGTCTTCTTGTCCAACAGTTTCGCGCGGCGAAAAGGGGGCTGCGTCTCGAACCACTTGCAATAGCGGTTCATCGTTGCGCGGAGTTTCTCCCGGTCGGGAGCGCTTTCGATCTGATCGTGGAGGTCCCGGATCCGTTGTTGTTCCGGGAGCGGCAAAACGACGCGGAACTGTTGTTCGCTGCGGAGGAGGTAATCGCGTTGTTCGGGTGACATTTCTTTCACCTGGCGGCGCCGCTGGGAAAGCGTTTCCACGGCCGCCGGTCCTGCGGCCGGCAAGGCGTCCTCTGCGAAGAGCTTCGCGTTGTTCAAGTCGCGCAGAAAATCGAAGCTGTTGATCTCGCGGTACTGATCGAAGTTCTCCACCACTGGCAGGTCCTGCAAGAGTCGCGCGTTGGGGTCAGGGACCAGGCCCGCGACGATGAGGAAGCCGGCCGCCGCCGCGCCGACCAACCCTGCGACGGTCCAGAACCTTGCCCGCAGATGCCGCCGCGGCCGCTCGGCCTTGGCTTTCTGCACATCCTCGGCAGCAGCCAGCGCAACCATTTCCAGGGTGGTGCGGGTGAAATCTTCGCCGGTTGCCGGGGCGTCCAGGAGGTCGAGCATGTGCCAGGTGCGGTCGAGTTCTTCCAGCATGCGACGGGCGTCCGGTTCGACGGCCGCGCGCTGTTCGATCTGCCGGCTCTGCTCGGCATCGAGCTCGCCGTCGAGATAGGAGACCAACTCCTCGCGAAGCTGGGCGCCGTCGTTTGCCGGATTTTGGGACATCGACTCCATCACTCTTTACCGTCACTCTTCACCGTCGGCGGCAAGGCCGTCGCTTGCCACCACGCTATCGGAAAGTTCGTTGCTTCTGTGGGGGAGGGTTCCCTCTTCGAAATAGGGTTCCAGCAACTGCCGCAGGTTCTCCCGCGCCCGCGACAGCAGCGACTTGATGGCCTGCGGCGACAACTCCAAGGTCTTGGCGATGTCGGCGTAGCTCATGCCTTCGAACTTGTTCAGCAGGACGGCCAGGCGCTGGCGGTCGCCAAGCGATTCCATGGCCATGCGGACGACGTCGCGGAGTTCGGCCTTGTCGATCTGCCGCGTCGCCATCTCGCTGCTACTGGCCTGGACGAGCCGGTCCAGGGGCCGCGCGCCCAGGGGGCCGCTCTCGCTGCCGCCGAGCGTCACTTCCGGGCGGCGCAACCGATCACGCAGCGCGTTGGACGCCACGTTGTTGGCAATGGTAAACAGCCATGTGGCGAACTTGGCCCCGGGCAGGTACTGCTGGCGAGAGCGATATACACGGAGGAAGACCTCTTGGGCCAGATCTTCCGCCCACTCCCGGCGGCCGACCAAGTGCTCCAATACGCGCACCAAGCGGGCCTGATACCGCACGACCAATTCTTCAAAGGCCGTAGCGCTGCCGTCGCGCACCTCAAGCATGAGGCGCACGTCCGGGTCCAAGGCATAGCGTCGAGCAGATGACTCGCTGACGGCCACAATCCTACCTGTTGTCGGTGGTTGAGTTTACGTCGCTTCTTTCCGCGTATCTGCTCTTAGTCTAAACCAAGCTCCCGCTTTCGGCTAGCGTCGTCCTCTCACTATCCAACCCTGAAAACCGCCGAAAGTTCCTCACAAGGCCCGGTAAAACCGGGATTCGGCCGAATTTTGGCACGTCCAAATCGGGTTTTTGTCAGGCATCCTCCGGCAAGGGCGGAAATGGCGTTCGGAATGCCGGAAAATGGCCCCATAGTTTGGAGATCGATGAAGTTTCACGTTCCCGCAACCGACTGCACTCAGTCTGACACATAAGGCTACGACCCCCTGCTCGCCCCAGGCAAGAACGCCGTTCGTACCCCATCGCCCGGCAGCCGGCGCGGCACCGGCAGGGCGACGGTGAACTGTGTGCCGCGGCCCACTTCGCTCTGCAAGGTGATCCGCCCGCCGTGGGCCTCGATGATCTTCCGCGTCGTCGGCAGCCCCAGGCCGGAACCGCCGCGCTTCGTGGAATAGAAGGCGTCGAAGGCGTGAGCCTGCGTCTCGGCGTTCATGCCGCAGCCGGTGTCGATCAGGTCTAAGGCTACGCCCTGGGCCGTGTTGTAGGTGCGAACGACCAACTGCCCGCCGTCGGGCATGGCCTGCTGGGCATTGAGCACGAGATTCAAGAGGGCCCCGTGAAAACTCTCGCGGTCCAAGAGCACGGTGGCCAGATCGCTGGAGAAATAATCGACGATCTCGATCCGCCCCTCCTGGGCCTTGGGGCGGAAGAAGTCCAAGACCTGAGCGACCTGTACGTTCAGGTCGCTCGGTTCGAGTTTCAGCCGCCGCACCTTGGCGAAATCCAAGAAGCCGTCCAGCAGGTCCTGCAGCCGCTGGCACTCGCGCTCGACCAGGTCGATCTTCCGCATCGCCCGCCGATCGCGCGGGGCTTCACTCTCGCGAAAGTCCTCCGCCAAGAGCTCCATGTTCAGCCGGATCGTGGAGAGCGGGTTCTTGATCTCGTGGGCTAGGCCGCCCGCCAGCCGGGCAATCTCCGTGTACTGGTCGACAAGCTTCTGATTGACGGTTTCGGAAGACATAGAACAAAGCAAAATCCGAAATCCCAAATCCGAAATTCCAAACAAATCCAAAAATTCAAGTGCCAAAGCCCAAAACGCACAGCCTCGCGACTGCGTCGGGACAATGCCAGGCTATGAACGCACGGCGCGTTGAGCCGGGATTTCGGTCATTGGTATTTTGTATTTGGAATTTGTTTGGAGTGGCAGCAACTCGCAGGCCGCTTTATGCAGCCGTAGCATGCTGTGCATCTTTGCCATATAGACGCGACTGTTCTGTCGTAACACGGTAGGTGATGAACTGATCCCAGAGGTCGTTGAGGTAGATGGCTCTGCAGCGAGAGGATTGCTTGAGCCCCTTCCAACTCCCAACGCATCCCGGCGCGCTTCATGCGGTCCTTCACCAGGTGCTTGCAGGCGCCTTCCGCCACGCCACTGGCAATCGGGTAGCCTGCCGCCAAGTATTCGTCATAGCGCATGTGTTCCTGGTTGTTTTCATAGTACGTAATCGCGGACTCCACGGTGGTCTTGTTCGCCCCCTTCAGCTTGTAGGCCTTCACCAAGGGACGGAGGTTGCGCAGCACGTAACCGACCTTGCCTTGCAGCAGCATGCGCAGATGATGCGTCACGAATTCTCCCGCCTCCGCACTCTCCTCCGCATACAGGCAATGGGCCACCTCCCAGAGCCGTTTCAACGCGTGGAACAGGTCCAGAATCCATATGGCCTCGGGAAACCATTCTGCCGCCAACTTCCACAACTGGCGTTCCCCATCCATGACACAGATGCACGGCTTCTTGTTTGCCGGGTCCCGCCGACAACACTCCATAAGAATCTCGAAGAACAACATCGGTGCGGCGGCCAACACCTCCCCTTCCTTAAACCGGGTCATCTCTGCCCACACATGCTTGTGTTGCGGTTCGGGCCGCTCCCGGGCACGCTTTCGCCGACGCACCTCGTCGATCACGTCTTCGGCAGTACGAGGGAAGCGGGCTTGGGTGTAAACCGATCCCACATACGCCATCTGTTTTTTCCCGGGCGCTCCCCGCTGCTTTTCTCTTGCCCCGCCAAACGCTCGACCGGAGGCGAAGAAGCGCCTCTTCCTCGACAGCCGTGATTCCTGCCGTTTCCGCGCCTGCGGCATTTCCTCCCTTTTCTCCCACCCCAGCTTCAGACTCTGCTCGCAACCGCGCCGCCAACGTCCGCCGCATGGGCACACCCTTGCCATCGGCCGTTATCACCAGCAGTTCCTCCTCTTCTTCGGCAGGAGGAACCGCTTCGCCGCGAAAGTCGTCCACGTACTGCGACATCTCGCGACTCATGTGCTCCGCCGTGCGAACACTCACCGTGGTCCCCAACCAGGCACGGAGCGACTCCACCGATCCCCCAAAGGCGTCCTGGATGCACAACCGCTGCAACCAGTCCTCCAGAACATAGGAATTCTTCCAGCGGGCAATCCCAAGGTTGCGTCCAGGGGCGACCATCCAATCGCTTGGCCTTCCCGAGTCCCGTAGACTCGGCGGCCGATCAGCAATTCCCCGAAAATCGACAAGTACCGCTTCTCATGCGGCTCGGGCAGGCGCGCCAACGTCTCCCCTTCCCGTTCTACGGTCTCTCCCCGATCCCCATCCCCATGGGCCTCCACGAAGGACCGTAAAAACTCCAGGCACATGGTCATAGCTCGCGGAAACATCCCGCGTTCCACTTCGTCGAGGCGTCGCCCTTCGCTCAGCGCTTGCTTCAAAAACTCGTGCATCCGCTCAAATTGTTCTTGGGCCTTGAAAATATCCAGTTCTTTTGTTGAAATCATAGTTGGACCTCTGCTAGCAGAATTTGTGGAAACATGAATTACTCACCTGTTAGCATGAGGTCTTTTTCTTCTGCTATCAAGCCCTCCTCCCCCGCCGTAAGTCCTTGTCCTACAATGCTCTTAGCGCTAGAGGAAGGCGAGTCACTGCCTTTGGAGTTTGGTGCTTCGGATTCGGGATTTCCTCGGTTACTTACCCGCGGTCCCGATCCCGTCCGCGGCCATTGCCGCGCCTTCCGCGGTTGCGGTCGCCCCCGCGGTCGCCGCGGTCGCCGCCTTCGCGATCACGGTCCCGAGGAGGACGCTCGCCGCCGCCGGCCGGGGCCTTGTCGTCGACGATGCCCAGTTCCTTCAAAGCGGCCTTGCGGCTGAGCTTCACGCGGTCCTGGTCGTCGATCAAGATGACCTTCACCGGCATCTCGTCGCCCACCTTGCAGATCTCGCCCACATTGGAGACATAGCCTTCGGCCAACTCGCTGATGTGGCACAGGCCGTCCTTGCCGGGCAGAATCTCGATGAACGCGCCGAAATCCTTGATACTGGAGACCCGGCCGGTGTAGATGCGGCCCATCTCGACCGTAGCGGTAAGGGCTTCAATGCGGCGCAAGGCCTCTTCGGCCCCTTCCATGCCGCTGCTGGCCACGGTCACGGTCCCGTCGTCCTCGACTTCGATCGAGGCCCCGGTCGCATCCTGAATGGCACGGATCATCTTCCCGCCCGGTCCGATCAAGAGGCCGATCTTCTCCGGATCGATGTGCGTCCGCAGCAATCGCGGGGCGCAGGGGGAAATCTCGCTCCGCGGCCGGGAAATGGCCGTGAGCATCTTCCGCAGGATCTCGATGCGGGCCTCGCGGGCCTGCGTCAGCGTGGCCGCCACGATCTCCTCGCTGATGCCGTTGATCTTGAGGTCCAATTGGATGCCCGTAATGCCGTTCTGCGTGCCGGCTACCTTGAAATCCATGTCGCCGAAGTGGTCCTCATCGCCGATGATGTCGGTTAACAGGGTCCAGCGGTCCGCTTCCTTGACCAGGCCGATGGAGATGCCGGCAACCGGATTGCTGATCGGCACGCCGGCCGCCATGAGACCCAGCGTCGAGCCGCAGACGGTGGCCATCGAACTAGAGCCGTTGGACTCCAAGATATCGGAAATGATGCGGATCGTATAAGGAAAGTCCTCCGCTGGCGGCAGGACCGGCTTGACGCTCCGCTCGGCCAGGGCGCCGTGGCCGATCTCGCGGCGGCCGGGGCCGCGGATGGGCCGCACCTCGCCCACCGAAAACGACGGGAAGTAGTAGTGCAGCATGAACTTCTGGGCGTATTCTTCGACCAGGCCGTCCACCCGCTGCTCGTCCTTGCCAGTGCCGAGCGTGACGGTGACCAAAGCCTGCGTCTCGCCGCGCTGGAACACGGCCGAGCCATGTACGCGGGGCAACACGTCGACCGAGCAACTGATCGGTCGCAACGTCTTGCAATCGCGGCCATCGGGTCGGGTGCCGGAGAGAATCAACTCGCGAATGCCTTGAGTGACCACCGCCTGCCAGGCCGCGGCGAACTTCTCTTCCAGCGACTTGTCTTCGCTCTCGGAAGCGGGGATCAACTCGGCCTTGACGCGCTCCTTCAGGACCGATACGGCCTCGGCCCGGGCCTGCTTGCCTTCGGTCTGCTTGGCCTGTTTGATTTCCGGCAGGTACCTTGCGCGGATCGTTTCGATGAACGGATTCGGCTCGGCAACGGCATAGACGGCCTTGACCACGCCCACCTTTTGGGCCAAGTCAATCTGCAACTCGCAGATCTCGCGGATGTGCTCGTGGGCCTTGGCGATGGCCTGCGTCATGAGGCTCTCGGGCAACTCGCGGGCGAACCCTTCGATCATGAGGATGGCGTCCTTGCTGCCGGAGACAATCAGGTCCAGATCGCTCTCTTCCAACTCGTCGTGCGTGGGAAAGACGACGAACTCGCCGTTGATGTAGCCCAGCCGGACCGATCCCAGCGGGCCCTGGAAGGGCAGCGGCGAGATCGTCAACGAGGCCGACGCCCCGATCATGGCGAGAATGTCGCCGTCGTTCTGCTTGTCCGAAGCTAATACGAAGCTCTGGATCTGGATTTCGTCGAGAAACCCCTCCGGCCACTGCGGCCGGATGGGCCGATCCATGAGCCGCGCGGTGAGGATTTCCTTGGTGGTCGGCCGGCCTTCACGCTTCAGAAATCCGCCGGGGAACTTACCGGCGGCGGCCACGCGCTCGCGATAATCGCAAGTCAGCGGGAAGAAATCACCGCCGACTCGCGCCGGGCCCGTAGCTGCCGCCACCAGGACCACGGTTTCGCCGTACTGGACTAAACAACTGCCGGCGGCCTGCTTGGCCAATTCGCCGGTCTCGAGGGAAAGGATTCCTGCTCCAATTTTCCGTTCAACACGTACTTTCAACGTAGTTTTCACCTTCTTGCTTGGGAAGAATCCATGCCGGATGTGGCAGAGCGCCATGGCCCGCGGGCGAAAACCGAAATACAAGCGCACTTCGTTACGGGCGTCTGCGGGGGTGCGCCGAGGCTTCCCGTTGAGAAATGAGCGGACTACTTGCGAATTTCGAGGCGACGAATCACTTCCAGATATCGCCGTGGGTCAACTTTCTTCAGATAGTCCAACAACCGTCGCCGGCGGCCGACGAGCATGAGCAGGCCGCGTCGGCACGCGTAATCCTTCTTATGCTCTCGCAAATGCCCGGTCAGACTGTTGATTCGGGTCGTCAAAAGGGCGACTTGTACCTCGGGCGAGCCGGTATCATCCTGCTTCCGCCGAAAGTCCCCGATCAATTCCTGTTTCCGCTCTTTGGTAATGGTCATCTGCTACCGCGACGGCTCCACTTGGGCTGGCTCGACACTCTTCGTGGCGAAGCACCGTCCTCCTACCGTTTCTGCTTGAACTCTTCCTACCTATGTTCTAAAACAATCCACAAAGAACTTAGTTTAACGTCTCCTTATTATCTTGCAATGAGGGGTGGCGGCAAGGGCAAGAAGATTCCCAATTTGCGCCTCACCCCGGTACGGAATTATTGCGAAAAAAACTTGACTCCGACGATATCGCCAGAATTTCGTCCAAGGTTAGAAATCCCTGCGACATGGGCATTATTCCGCCAGTCGCTTCAGCGTCGGCGCAACCTGATCGTTGCAATATCTGCTGTTTCTTCATTGCCGGCAATCGCTCGTCCTCCAGCAGTTCTACCACAGCCGCTCCGGCAAGAACCCCTTCATGCGATCCGTCCAACTCGACGGCTGTGCAGCGGCCGGCTTGTCGTCGGAAGATTCGGGGTACCCAGGAACTGGGTCGGCGGCAGGCTTTGCGGCCAGGGCGGGCACGGTCTGCGGCAACGGCACGTTCTGCATGAGAAAACGCGGCCAGTAGCCGCCCAAAAGCTTCATGCAGTCGCCCACCTGCCCGTTCTGCAAATTCAAGTCGGCCAGCGTGAGCAGTTTGTACAACGCCCGCAGCTCCGATTCATTGAAAACCAAGTCGAACAATTGCACGTCGTCGGCCCAAACCTCGCCGGCGCCCATCAGATCCAAACGCACGCGCATCTGGGAAAGGCCATCCAGCGGCAGATCGTCGAACTGCACGATGTATTGGCCCCAGGTCGAAGTAATGGGCTTTCCCTCCTGCCCGGGCCCCGGCGGCTGTCCGATGACAGCGTAACGATAATAGTCGCGGCCCGGGCACCATGTACTCATGGTCGACTTGCCTTCCACGGCCAATCGTAAGTTGGGCTGGTGCAAGGCATCGGCCACGCGCAGCCAGACCGACATCGTGATCCGGCCCGTACGCGGTGCGTCGAACGGCTGGCTTACGAGGCAGGCGATCGGCCCATCGCTGGCGATCCTGACCGACTGCGCCGGCTTGGGCCCTTTCTCGGTCGCAAGGTCAGCCTCGCGCCCCTGCGTGGTATCGGTAGTAATCGAAACTCCCAACCGCTTCGAGACGGCCCAACCGGGCACGGGATCGGTCTCGCTGGGCTTGCTTTGGAAACCGGGGTTGCTTAAGACCTTCATGAGCGGCGGATTACGCAGCGCCACGGCCCGGACGCCGAGCTGGCGAATCCGCTCCGCGATCGACTCGGCGACGTGGCCCGGCAACGACGCTTGTGGCTGGAGCAGTTTTGCGTCGGGTTCCGAGAAGGTGACGGCCGCCACATCGTACGGCCCCAGTTCGACGACCCACGACAGGCCGTCGCCGTCGTTCTTCAAGCGGCCCGGACGGCCGTTGCCGCTGAGGTCGTCGATCGTGCAGTTCGGTGAAGCGGCCACGCGGACCTGGGCACTGGCCGGGTAGGGCGTGGTGTTCACGGCGTAGGCATAGGTCTTTCCGTCCACAGCGGCGCGGCGGAATACGACCGGCTGGCCGGCATGACTTTCTTCCGCGTCGGAGAAATGGACCGGCGGCAGTTGGCGGAAGGCGGCTGCGAAGCGCTGTGTCGCCTCTTCCTGTCCCATCGGCAGCATCCAGCCGCCATCGATCAGAATCCGTGCATCGTGTCCGGCAAGGTCCTCGGCAAAACGCTGCCGGTTCTGCATGCCGGAAGGCACTGCTTGCATCAGCAGCAGGGCGGAGCTCGACTTGATCGCCGTCTTCTGATCGAAGGAAGGCACGCGGAGTTCCTGTGGCGGGTGAAAGAAGAGGCTGCCCGCTTGCGGCAGACTGCGAAAGTAGGAGGCGGCTTCCGACATCTGGGCCAGTTCCAAATCCATGGCCTGGGCGGTAAGTTGCATGCTTGGCACAACCCGTTGCGGCCGCAACAGCACGACTTGCGCGTCGTCGTGGAACAAACGGAGATCGATGCCGACGTGCAGGAAGGCCGCCGCCAGCGATGACCGCCGCGGCAGCGTGGGGCGAAGTTCAGCTTCGATTTCCGGGCCGGCCAACATTTCGGCCCCGGCCAGGTAAAGCGGCATGTCGGGCCGAACCACAGCCAACGTCTCGTGAATGCGGTGATAGAACTTGTGGCACTCCGCGGCCCGCCATTGCAACCATCGACCGCGTTGCGCGTCGGAGGTGAGAAATGCCGCCCGCGTGGCAAAGCGGTTCCCCTCACCCCCTGCCCCTCTCCGGACACCGACGGAACGTTGGTCGGGCGAGGGGGGTTTCTCGCTGCCCGGCACCTGCACACCGGTATCGCACTCGAAGCGGGCGACCGTGGCGTCGTCCATGCCCCAATCAGGACCAGGAAGCTGGGCGTAACTGTATGCCGAGAGCCGCAGGGCCAGGCCGCGGAAGCTCGGGTGGCCGGCGTAACGCTGGACTAGTTCCCGCACAGCCGAGAGCATGGCTTCCTGCACCCGCGGATCGAGCGTGTTGTAGTAAGGGGCCAGGCCGCGGCGAGCGGCATAGGTCTGGCACCACGTGGCGCCGTCAGCGCCGATCCACTCCAGCCCTTGGACCTCGCTGCCGCCGCGGCGACGAATCGCTTCCAAGGCGGGCAGCGGCGTGGCAAATTCCAACGCCGGCACCAGTTGCAGGTTCTCCCGATCCATGAGCCGCAGCAACATTTCCAGCACGTCCTTGGGCATCGGATCCTGGCCGCTGCCAAAGAACGCGCCCGTGTCGTAGCGCGGCGTCGGTTCGAGGACCGGGCTGGGATAGATCGCGCTGCCGTCGGCGGCCACGGAGAGGACCAAGGCGTTGTAGCCGGCGTAGTGCAGATAGTCGACCAGCCTCGTGCCGGCCTGGTGGAACGTCCGCCAGTCTTGCAGCGTCCGCCCGCTCCAACTGTCGAGCACCTCTTCGGCCGAGAAGTTTTCCGGCAGCAGCGGGCGGTCCATGTAGGCCGCCATCATCCGCGGTGACGGACGGTCCTTGGCCGTGTCGCTCCTGGGCAATCGTTCCCAGCCGCCCAACACGCGGATCTTGCCGTAGACGGCGGGTGACCGCTGGCGGCGATTGGTAATCAACAACAATGGCGAACCGGTTCGCGGCCAGAAGACGAGACGATGACGCTCCCAGTGCGGCGCCGCGGCGGCCGCAGCCTCGTCGGAGACGTCGATCCCCGAATCCAATCCGATCGGCACGAGTGTTCCCGCGGCGTTGGTCTCGATGATGCTGAGCCCCAAGGTCTGCGGCACGTCGCTGGGATATTCGACCTCGAGCACGTACGGCCTTCCGGGCGGACTGACGTTCAGCGTATAGGCTTCCCAACTCACGTCGGGCGATGCGGCGCTCGGCTTGAGCTGCGAGACATCGCCCAGCGGGTGATGGATCGTCTCTCGCATTCCGTTGCCCAGGGGACCGCTCAATCCGCGGGAAAATCGCGGCAACACTGGTAGCCTTCCCGTGGGTACACAGGAGCCCAGCTTTTCCCACCAGCGGGAACTGGTGGCGTCGATTTCCAGGACCTGGCCCAGCTCACGGCCGAGTTTGACCGCCGACCCGGAGTACCGGGTGCCCGGCTGCCGCGAAATCACCACGAGTTGTATCCGGCGTTCGGTGATTGCCCGTTTCCAATGCAACGACTGACGCAGCGCCCGCTGCCAGCCGGCGTTCTGTTGGGCCGCGATCACGATGTCGTAAACGCCCTCATCTTCCGGCAGGGTGAGTTTCAGCGGAATGGGTTCCCCATTGCCGGCGCGCACGTCTTGCTCGCTGGACCACAACTGCCGCTGCTGGGCGTCGAGCAGGCGGGCCTCGATCTGCACGCGGGTATCGGCGGCGACAGGCAACAGGTGCGGTATGACGTCGAAACGCATCGTCTCGCCCGGAGAGAAGACCATCGAGGGGTACGACATGCGAACCAGCAGCGAATCGCCCGGAGCACGGCGGACCAGCAGGTGATTCTCGCGGTTGTCGAGTTGCAGGTTGCGGAACTCGGCGGAGATGTCGGCCAGGGGAATTTCGATCTGCGGCCCCCGCTGCGAATCATCGGGCGGGGCGGGGCTGGGTTCCTGTGTACTCACGGGACGGCGAAGCGGGTCGGCGTAGCGGGTCGGCTCGTGGGTGGCGGTGAGTTGCACGATGAGCCTGGCGTCGGCTGGGGCGGTGACGATGATATCGACGCCGTCATAGGCCCGCGGCGAGCGCTGACGGACGAACAACCGGCCGTCCGCCAGCCACATCGAGCCCGGTTCGTCGGCTTCGATGCCTAGCGGTTGCGGTTGGGAAATGGTCCCGCGGCTGACGGCGATAGAACCTTCCCATGTTTTTTCGCTTCCGCCGCCCCAGGCAACGCGAACCATGACGGCTTCGTCAGCGTAGGAAAAGGAAGATAACAACAAGTGGAGCAGACAAAAAACCGCCAAGAGGTAGGGTGAGCGGAGCACCGAAATCCGCGCCCGATGGTGTGTTGCGCGAACCGATGCAGGAGGGAAAGAAGCGTTTGCAACGGTTTGGCTCCGTGCGGAACCCACCATTTCCTCAGCGGTTCGCTCCACGCACCCTACAAAGTTTGCCTTGTCTTGACTTTTCAAATTTGCCGATCCACCGGGAACCGGCGCTGACCGTCTGCGAGAGTTGGCCGGAAAAGTGCCAGGAAGCGAGGCGCCGGTTCCCGCGGTATATCGAGTCTCATCGAAGCCCGGACTATTCACGGCCCGGAAATCACGGCCCGGAGTGGGCGATACTAACCCGAAGCGTAAGCGAGGAGGACTGATTGCGCAGGCCTCGCCGAGCACGACCATGGGTACATGGTGCCCGACATCGTGCCCGCTTGAGGTTAGTGTCAGGCCGTGAAAGTACGCCGCACCGGCGCAGCCTGATTGCGGGGCCGCGCGCGAAAGCCCGGTCACATGGCAATGATGTTGCGACGTTCGCGGACGTCCCTGTCCGGCCATCGTCGGCTCAATTTGTTGGAGAAGGAGTTCTCGTTTCCTACTGCGGGAACGAAGTTCGGGATTATAGACGAGAGTTGCCTTGCACTTCCATGGCGGATTGACGGGTTCTTCAATTTGGCGATCGGAAACCCACGCAGAAGGGTAACTTTACGATCCTCAAAATGGAAAGATGCGAAAGATTGGGCAATTGCGAAATTTACGCAAGGCGTTATTGACATAGTGTGTCTAACGCTGCGCGGGTGCGACTGCGTCGCCGGGGGTTGGAACTGCCTCATGTTTCACCCGCAACCCTCCGGCGACGCAGTGGCGGGGCCTGGCGCCGCATTCCATGCGATCCAACCGCTTCGAAAGACGGATAGGGGGAACTCACTTGCCGGGCCGATGGTGTTGCCACGAGGGCCCATCTCACGGTAAGCTACACGCGCTGGACTCGATCTGTTTGTTGCCAAAGGAGCCTCCCGCGTGTTTGTTGCTGCTAGTACCCGATGTTTTGCCGACTTGCCCCTGGATACCGCTTTGCAGCGGCTAGTCGATCTGGAATATACCTCTGTGGAGATCACTATTCACGAGACCGGCGGGCACCTGAAGCCGTCGGAGGTGCTGGCCGATCTCGATGCGGCGATGCGGGCCTGCCGCCAAACGCATCGGCTCACGGCCATCGCTTTCAGCGTGGACATCGATCTGCCCCCAGAAACTTCGAGGGACGGCGACCGCCGGTACTACGACCAGTTTGCCGCCTGTTGCAAGCTGGCCAAGGCGAGCAAGGTGGTGACCATCACCGTGCGTTCGGCCGAGTTGGGCACGCCCTACAACGCCGAGGTCGAACGGCTGCGGACGATGGTGGCCATCGCCTCGCTGGAAGGGGTTCGTGTCGCCTTGCTGACCGAGACCGGACGGATGACGCAAGACCCCGCCACGGCGGTCGTCCTGTGCGACAACGTCAAGGGTTTGGGCATTACGCTCGACCCCAGCCATTACATCTGCGGCCCGCATCGCGGCGAGAGCTATGACCAAGTCTTCTCGCACGTCTACCACGTCCGCCTCCGCGACACGAGCAAGGACCAGTTGCAGGTCCGCATCGGCCAGGGCCTGATCGAATACGGCAAGCTCATCAGCCAGTTGGGCCGGGTGCGCTACGACCGCGCCTTGTCGGTCGACATCGTGCCCGTGGAAGGCGTCGACCAGTTTGCCGAGATGCGGAAGATGCGGCTCCTGCTGGAAAGTTTGCTTTGAGGTTTGACAAGCAAGTTCACTCTCCTTCTTCCTAAGAGGCCGAGGACGCTCAGTCAGGAAATTCCGTTTTTTCTACGCGATCCCCAAGTAGTATGGAATTGAGCGTGCGGGCCCTTGGGAAAGGAATTCTGGAACACTAATTTCCGCTGATTACCACTAATCTTTCCAATATTAGTGGTAATTAGTGTTTATTAGTGTTCCCTTCTTCCCCGTCTTTTCTTTTTCTCTCCGTGCCCGGACGTTGCCTGCCGCGTGTCCAGGCCGATACCTTGGCCGGAGCAGGCGGCGAGCCTGCCCCGGACCTCGCGGCGCGGTTGACTTGCCGCGCCGCAGGAACGAATTGTCAAAGAGCAAACATACCGTATATATACGTTATTTATAGTAACTATCTAAAGTTATTCCCGACGCCGGACTATTGCCTGAAATAGTTCCCGCTGCCTCTCCTGGTCCGGCAAAATCGTCGCAAGTGCTTTTCCGTCATGTGCTTCAGCAGGGTCGATCTCTTCGTGTGGTCCAGCACGGTGTGGTCCAAAATCCAAGTCATTTCTCGTCTCCGCGTCTCCCCTCGCCTATACTCGGGAGAGGGGCCGGGGGTGGACTGCTAAAAAGTCAAACTGTGGTGTCTTGGTTTTGTATCCCGTTTTCGTTCGGGAGAGATGTGACTGATGGGCGTTTACGCCCATTTCCGGCTTTAGCCGCTAATAGGCCCGGCATTCATGCCGGGTGATCGTGCGGACGCAGCGCCCCCTGCCGCTGAAAGTCCGCGAAAACCCCTCCTGTGCATGGGTTTGTCCGGCAACGCTGGCGGACGGACAGCCTGGAAACGCGTCTGCGCTGCGATCGCAAGTCATGTTGTGTAAACAACTTACGACAACGGTCCCGGCGTTTTTGCGGTCCTTTGTCCGGGAACGTTCCCGGACAGTGTCCGGCAACAAGTCGCGCAAGTGCTTTGCTCGTAAATACTTGCGTTTCCGGACACGTAAAGCTTCGTCCAACCCGTCCATGGGGGTGTGTTAAAGAAATTGATCTGGTGTGGTTTGATCGGTTTGGGTAAAGCGTGGCCTCATGAGTGCCGCGTTGTTAGAACAGCCGACCGAGACGCTAGGGACGGTGGTCTCCTGTGAGAATTGTCCCGCTGTTCAGCGTCTCGAGCGGGCGTTGGAGAAGCTGACGTTAGAGTTCCGTTGCGAAGTGGGCTATTGGAAAAGCCGGCATGCTGATGCCGTGAAGCGCATCGAGCAGTTGAAGGAGGAACTTGACCAATCCCGGGGCGAGACGCGAGCCCTTCAAGACAAGCTTTTTGGTCGCAAGTCGGAGAAGTCTGCCCGCAGCGACCGTTCCAACGATTTATTCGATCCCGAAGAAGTCTCGGCTGCCGGGAAGAAGTCGCGGTGCGCAGCCTGGCCATGCTGGACACGGGCGGCACGATTATTCCCATCTGCCGGTCCAGGAAGAATTCGTCTCATTGCCGGAAGAAGCGCTGGCCTGCCCGCATTGCGGAAAGCTAGCCGCGATGATATCTGACACCGAGGATTCGGAAGTGACGGAGATCGATGTGCGGCCACATCGGCGGCGGATTCGACGGCGACGGTATCGGACGACATGCAATTGCGATTTCACACGGCGGACGCTGACGGCTCCGCCGCCACCCAAGCTGATCCCCAAAGGCAACTACGGCATCTCGATTTGGGTGCATGTCTTGTTAGACAAGTACTCATCGTATCGGCCCACGGAGCGGTTATTGGGGCAACTCGAACAGTACGATCTGGACTTGCCGGCGGGCACGGTGAACGACGGGCTCAAGCGGATCGAGCCCATATTGACGCCAATCTACAATGCCCTCTGCGAACGGAATCGGCAGGGCAGCTTCCATCAGGCCGACGAGACCCGTTGGCGGGTTTTCGTGATTTTTGACGGGAAAAAAGGCTACGGTTGGTGGTTGTGGATGGTTCTTGGCGAGGACACCGTGATCTATCGGACCCGCAACAGCAGGATGGTAGAGAGGCGCGATACCGCACGGGTCTTGATCACGCCGCAGCGGGTCGCCGTGGCGGCGCCCGATTTGGTCAACGCCTCTTCCATGAGGAATCGTGCCAAGGTGGCGACGAAGCGGTGATTGCGGCCGAGATATTCGGCACCCTCCGGAGTGGGCGAGGTGAAACTGACCAGCCAGTGTGCGGTTTTCAACGTCGGCAGCGCGAACGCAACGGCCGCAGGCAACGTGGCTGTAACATTTGGACCCACCGCGACGCGGAAGACGTTGGCACGTCGATCGGGTGTCACGCTGAGCGCGAGGCGTTGGGCTGCGATCAGCACGAAGTCTCGAACCGCATCAGGATCACCCAACACGGCGTCGGTGACTTCCAACTCTTGACGAACATCGGCGGGCTTCAGGGCCCGCTGCGCAAAGCGGCTGCGGTTAATCCTCTCGCGCTTGGCGTCTAGGTCCCATCGGCGGTGGAATGAGGCAACATCGACACCGGAATCTTCGTCGTCAAACTCGAAAGCCGTCTGTACCTCTCCACTTTTCTTCTCGTGCCCGCCACGGAGGAACAAGGCATTAAGCAGGGCTTCCGTAACGGTCTCGCTCTCGTCGGGCACAGGGACATACGTGCCCAGGCTCTTATGGATCTCACGTGCCTTGTTTAGCAGCACGTCGAGCACGACACCATCCACAGCGCTGTCGGGGCTGAAATAGCGGATTGCCTTGACGACCTTGGCATTCTGGCCATAGCGGTCAACGCGGCCCTCGCGTTGCTCCAGGCGGTTAGGGTTCCAGGGAAGGTCGTAGTGAAGCACGGCGTTGAAGGCCCCCTGGAGGTTGATGCCTTCGCTGAGGCAATCGGTGGCCACCAGAACGCGGCACGGTTCGTCGGCGAGCTCACCGATCTTGGCGCGGCGTTCATCGTCGCCCATTCGGCCCGTGATGGAAAGTACGCGCACATTCGAGTGCGAGTGCCGCAATGCCTTTTGCAAACCTACCGCCAAGTGGTCGGCGGTGGCGATATAGCGGCACCACACAATGGGATGCAATCCCTCGCGGATCAAGGCGGCCACAAGTTCGGCGCATCCTTTGAGCTTCGTATCGTCCGGTGAATCAAGTAGTGCCTTCGCAAGGCGCCGAAGATCGCGCAGGCGCCGACGGTCGGCATCGCCAAGCGTGGCCTCCGCGGCCTCGACGGGCGGCGTGGGTTGATCATCGTCCGTGCAATCGTCGGACGATTCAAAGACAAAGGAGCGGAAATCCGGCTCTTCTTCGCTGGCGGCCATCGCATCGTGCCGCGATTCCAATGCGGCAACGGCCGCGGCAGGGCTCGACATCACGCACCGCAACAAGGCAAGCGCGCCCCAGTACCGGACACGCTGATGGCGCTTGTCGAGGGTCTGTCCGGATTGCACGATTTCTGAGCAGAAATTATAGGTCTCGGTGAACAGCTTCTGGTAGGCGGGCGACAGGCGGTATATCTCATCGGACGATTCGCGTTTGGGGAAACAGTGTTCTCCCTCCCAATCGTGCTCGATGTTGCGCCGAGTACGCTGCACAAAGTGCTTCGCCAATTCGACGCGCTGTGGCTCCGTCAGGGATGACGTGTCCCATTTGGCGAACTCGGGACGGAGGAAAGCGAGAAGGGAACGGAAGGCGCTCTCGACGCCACTGTGGGGCGTGGCCGTCAGCAGGATAACATGCTGGTTCTCCTTGGCGGCGATTTCATGCACCAGTTGATGGCGATGGTGCTGGCCCGGGTTACTTTCGGCGGAAACCGCTGAGCCGTGCGCTTCATCGACGATCACCAGGTCGGGACAGAAATGCAGGAACTGGTGCTTGTTCCGGTCGGTTTTCAGGAAGTCGATGCTGGCAACCTGGAGCGGGTAAAACTGATAAATGCTGGACCTTCCGGCCGTTGGACGTTCGAGTTGGCGGACCGTGCCCGAGCGAATCACCACGGCGTCCAAGTTGAACTTCTCGGACAATTCCTTCTGCCACTGCTCGCACAGGTACGGCGGGCAAAGCACGCAGATTCGCTTGATCTCGCCGCGGTCGAACAGTTCCCGTGCGATCAACAGGGCTTCGATGGTCTTGCCGACACCCACGTCGTCGGCCACGAGAATGCGTACCGGGTCGAGCCGAAGCGCCATGAGCAACGGGACGAACTGGTAAATGCGGGGCCGGACGGATATGCGGCCGAGTGAACGGAAAGGCGTGGCTCCCTCGCGGAGCGTCAGGCGAGCGGCCTGCCAAAGGAGATGGGCGCTGGCGGCATCCGCGAGATCGTTGGCGGTGGGCAGCGGAAACGTCGCAGAACGCAGCCGCTCTTCGGCCAAGTCGAAGCTGATTAGTTCGGCCAGCCCCTTGTGGACGGCAATGAATTCATCCGTCGCCCCGGTCAATGGCCTCAACCGATAAACTTCGGGTTGGTCGCTTGGGAGAAGCACCCATTCACGATTTCGACATCGAACAATGGAACCTGCATTCATCGGTTTTCTGCCCTAAACCTTTACATCACAACACGTTGTCGAGCCTGTAAATGTGCGCACTCCGTTCCCGTGGGTTGCGCAACCGCAATCCTTAGCTGCCCGCTCGTCATTGTTCTTCTGATTTCACCGGACGTTTTGGCCCCACGGTTCCTGACGGTTTTGCTCCGGTTTTGGATGGGCTGCACCCGGCAGGAGGCCGTTTCAGGGGGCCAGTATCTCGCAAGTTCGGGGAAAACCCGATTTTACCCCCGCCAAGGGCTATGTGGAAGCAACTGCCCGTCAATAATTTTTTCCATCTACGGACCTGGCTCCGGTCGTGCTGTCTGGGCAAAGGCTGACGCCCCCGCCCGATCTTTCGCCACGCAACGCCCTTACCGACAATGGCCAACTGGGCGGCGCGTCGCGACGATCGTGCCCGGCAGGGTTGTGGTTGCCTACTTCACAGGTTACCAACATGACTGGTCAGATCCCGACCAACCCTTCCAAATTTTATTGTCCACCTATATCAGGAGGGGTGTAAATGGGTACGAATAGCCGGAAAGGCCATTGTTCGGACCGAAGCCCTCCCGGCCTGAAGAACCTCTTGAATCTGCGGCCTCGGAATCACGAACCATCCTAGCCAAGACGTGTCATCTGTATAATCGTGATAGCTGAAGGAGAACGACAAATGGCGGGAATGACGGCAATTGAACAGCGTCGGCTTGTCAGGCTGTACCTGGGGGTCTCGGGAGGGTATCTTGCGGACTTTTCCAACATCAACGTCCTTGAAGCCTTCTTCATCCAATGTCGCCTCGATGTAAGCCCCCGTGAAATCGAAGGGACCAACTGCTGTCGTTTTGAGCAAATCCTTGCCACGGCACCGCCTGCCGAACAGGCAGTAATTGTCCGAGAAGTGCTCAAGCGGTATCCTCCCGACGAAACGGCGTGGAAGACGCGAACGAAGGAATTGCACGATGAATTGTTAGGTGTGGCGGGGCGACTCGAAGGAACGTCCCCGGTTCGCTCGAAGAAGCCGGCCATTACCAGTGCAGTTGTCGAGCGGGCAATCAACGATGCCGAACGACTGCTGGAGAAGACGGGTGCCACGAGTGCCGTTGACCGCCTGCATACCGTTTTACACGGTTATCTGAGGGCAGTCTGCGACGACGAGGGCATCACATACAGCGAGGACACGATGATGAGCGGACTCTTTAGCCTAATCCGAAATAAGCACCCTGCTTTCGCCGACCTTGGCCCTCGCAAAGATGAAATCCTCCAAGTGCTTCGTTCGATGTCCGGGATCATGGACCAACTGAATCCCATCCGCAACAAATCGAGCGTTTGGGGCCTGCCCTACCGCACGCGCTGACCCCTTCTCCTGGTCTCCTTGCGACGCCCGCCGCGCCGACGCGCATTTCCAACTTTCGCTAAATTCTTTCGGCGGCAAGAAAGCGGCGAATTCCTCGGGAAAAGCGGGCCCCGCCAGGTTGCTCGCGATGGTAGTGCCCAGAATTCTGGAATGCTCGACTGTATCAAAACGGCGGCCCAAACGTACTTATTTGGAGAATTGCACCGCCGACCATGGGTACATGGTGCCCGCACGGATAGCGCGGATGAGGGATGAAGGAAGGAGGGATGAAGGATGAAGGATGAAGACAGGGTTGGGTGACCGCGTCCGCCATTGCCCAATGGATCCGATAGGATGCGTATTCTTGCCACCTTCCGACTGATAAATGCGTCCCACCCCAAGGGCTTAGAAGCCATGTTTTCTCCGCAGTTTTTCGAACAGGAGAAACGCCGGTACCACTCCGACGGTGGTCGTACCGCATGCTAGTCGTGGTAAAAAACAGCCAAAAAAACGAGAACGATTTCGTTTTGGGCAAAGTTGGCAAGGCCCCCCGTCGGGAGCCGGGAGCGGGGGAGAAGGGGGAGCGGGGGAGACGCGGAGAATGGGAGACGCGGGGAGGGGAGCGCGGGGAGAAACAGAGAAAGGTCGATTTTGGACCACACCGTGCTGGACCGCGTGCAAGAGTTCCACCCTACGGAAGCGCATGACGGAAAAGCACTTGCGTCAATCTTCCCGGACCAGGCGAAGCAGCGGGAACTATTTTAGGCAATAGTCCGGCAAAGTGAATAACTTTGGATAGTTACTACGAATAACACGTGGCTACGGTATTAGTTCTTTGGCAATTCGCTTCTGCGGCGCGGCAAGTCAACCGCGTCGCGCGGTCCGGGCAGGCTCGCCGCCTGCTCCGGCCAAGGTACCGGTCTGGACACGCGGCTCACGCAATGTTCAGGCACGGAGTGAAAAAGAAAAGACGGGAGGAGGGAACACTAATAAACACTAATTACCACTAATATTGGAAAGATTAGTGGTAATCAGCGGAAATTAGTGTTCCAGAATTCCTTTGAGAAGGCCCGCACGCTCAATTCCATACTACTTGGGGACCGAGTAGAAAAAAAAGGAATTTCCTGACTTGGCGTCCTCGGCCTTCGGAGCACGATGGAAGTGAAGTTCACTAGCTTGTCAAGAAGAGCCGAAACGTGTTAAGGTGAAAAAGATAGGTAGAACAGTGAGAGCCAAGACTCGGGCAAAATGGCCCACGACACGGAACAATGGCCAAGAATGCCAGAAACTGGCCATACCCTAATATCCATAACATGATCGCCCTGAAGAGTGTAAAGCCCTCGTTTTCCCGCAGTTTTCTCGGTTTGGATAACGTCCGACGGTGAAGCCAAGTTCCACCAGACGTGGTATAAAATGACGCAAAAAGCCGAAGAAGTACGGTTTTTGGGCCACTTTGGCCAAGATCTCCAAAATGCACCACGTCCGGGTGGTCGCCATATTGCCTTTCCCGCCGCGGAAAACGGCCGCAATGCGTTTTCTAGATTACCTTACTCATACGGACGGAATTGATCGACGTGCCACTCATTCTAGGGAAGTTACTTCACCCAGAAATCTGTTTGTTTTCTGTTAAGACCCGTTGCAACGTGGCAGTAATTTGGTATAAGCTACGAAAGAGTTACGGTGGCCATTGGGGCTGCCCTTCGGGGACCAAGGTCAAACCCACGGATACCCGGTGTGTTGAAGAGCGTGCGCTGGAAACACCCCAGCGCCACAGTAGGAGTTCCTGCAGGAATGTCGAAGAAACTGTTTGTGGGCGGATTGAGTTGGGGTACGACCGATGAGGGCCTGCACGGCGCGTTTTCGCGATTTGGCGAAATCGCCGAGGCCAAGGTCATCAATGACCGCGATACGGGCCGGTCCCGGGGATTCGGGTTCGTGACCTTTACCAATGACGAAAGCGCCGCTGAGCGCCATTAGCGAGATGAATGGCGCGGAACTGGATGGCCGCACCATTAAAGTCAACGAGGCCGAAGACAAGGGCTTTCGCAGCGGTGGCGGCGGCGGACGTGGACCCGGCGGCCCCCGTGGTGGCGGCGGCGGCCACAGGGGTGGCGGTTCGCGCGGCGGCGGCGGACGCGGCGGTTACGACCAAGATTGATCGGCCGCTGGTTGCCCGCTTCTGATTCTCACATTCTTTCCGCGATGCGCGCGACGCAACGTTGGAACGTCTCGCCGTCTTTCCTGCTGACGCATTCTGACGCCCAACGTTGCCGCGGCAGCTTGGGGTCTTGGCTCTTCTTGGTATAATTACTCCAGTGGCCGAAACTGCGGAGTATTTCTGATGTTTATTCACCGACGTTGGCTCTGGTTACTGCTTGTTCTTGTCGCCGCCTTCTCAACAGTCCAAGCGGCTGAGGAGCGTCCTTTTCAAGAGGGCCGTTTCGAACAGGGGGAACTGAGGTATGTCAATCATCTGCCGGTGCTGAGTGTTGCGGGCACGCCCGCGGAAATGGGGCGGCAAGAAGCGGCATTGACCGGCGCTGTGGTCAAGGTGCTCGCCCCGTATCCCCGGCAACTGATGACGCTCGGCGGCCGGGGCCAAAAGTGGGACCGATGTGTGGAAACGGCCCGCACTTTGATGTCGCATGCCACGCCGGCCCATCGCCACGAACTGCAGAGTTTTGCGGCAAATGCCGGCATCCCGCTCGAAATGCTTACGGTCGCCAATACGCTCATGGACCTGCACCGGGGCGGCTTTGCCTGCTCTTCGCTCATGGTCGAGCCGGGCAAGAGCCGGACCGGCGGCGTTCTCTTCGGGCGGAACCTCGACTTCTACACCTTGGGAATCCTCGATCGGTATGGACTCATCGCCATTTATCGGCCCAAGGACAAGCATGCCTTCGCCACCGTCGGCTTTCCGGGGGTAACCGGGTGCATCTCTGGTATGAACGATGTGGGCTTGGCAATGGCCGTACATGAGGTTCGCGCGTCGGCCGACGGCGCGCCCCTATTGAACCCCAAGGGCATGCCCTACGCGCTCGCTTTCCGCCGCGTTCTGGAGGAGTGCAAGACGATGGAAGAAGCGGAGAGACTGCTGCGCAAGACCGAGCGATCGACGATCCTCAGTTTGGCCGTGTGTGATCGCCAAGGCTGCGGCGTGCTGGAAATTACGCCGAAGAATGTCGTACTGCGACGCGGCAGCGGCGGTATTTGTGTGAACACGAACCACTTTCGCAGCGAATCACTCGGTTTGTGGAGGGCCTGCCCGCGATACGCATTGCTTTCCCAGGCCGCGGCCATCGAGAAGCTTGGCGTGGCCGATGTCTACAAGAAGCTTGACGAGGTGAACCTGGGCCCGCGTACCGTGCAATCGATGGTTTTCGAGCCTGGACCGCTTGTTCTGCATGTGGCCATGGGCACTTGCCCGGCGACGAAGAGACCGCTGGAAAGACTGGACCTGAAGCCGTTTTTTGAGCCGACTGTCAGCGAAGGCAAGTAGTGGAGATTCGACTCCTCTGGTCGCAACGCGGCGATTTGGGTAAACTAAAGAAGTCAACTATCATTCCCTTCGCCGCCCGCCTCCATGATTTTGCTGATCGACAACTACGACTCGTTCACCTATAACCTGGTCCAGCGGTTGGGCGAAATCGATCCCTCGCTCGAATTGGAAGTCCATCGCAACGACCAGATTACGCTCGATGAAATTGCCGCCCGGCAACCGTCGCACTTGATCATTTCGCCCGGCCCCTGCACGCCCGACGAGGCGGGTATCTCCATCCCCTGCGTGAAACGCTTTGCGGGAAAAATTCCCCTGCTGGGAGTTTGCCTCGGACACCAATCGATCGGCCAGGCCTACGGCGGCAAGATCGTCCGTGCCGTACGGCTGATGCACGGCAAGACCGACATGATCCAGCACGACAACCAGGGGCTCTACGAAGGCCTCCCCAATCCGTTCGAGGCCACCCGCTACCATAGCCTAGTCATCCAGCCCGATTCGCTCAGCAGTGAATTTTCGATCACGGCCTGGAGCAACGCCCCCGACGGGACCCTGGAGATCATGGGAATCCAGCATAAGCACGACCCCGTGTTTGGAGTGCAGTTTCACCCCGAGAGTTTCCTGACGAGTTGCGGAACGAGGATTCTTGAACGTTTTTTGGCAGTGGGAGTCTAAAGCACGAAATCCGAATATCGAAATCCGAAACCAACGCAAGTGCTTCTGAGCAAAGCACTTGCGCAGCCGGTTGCGGGACACTTGTCCCGGAACGTTGAGGGACAAACGACCGGAAAAGCGCCCGGACCGTTGTCACAAGTCGTTTGAATAAAACAACTTGCGATTGGCAGCGAAGACGCTTTTTTTGGCTGTCTGTCCCGGAACGTTGGGGGACAAAACCACCCACAGGTTTGGTTTTCGCGGATACGTAGACGCGCCCGACGGGCATGCATATCGTGGCAAGTGGAGACGAAAAGAGCGCGCGGCGCACATTGGAGGGAGTAACGTGAGCGTCCGGCCTACGCCTGAGATCCTCCTCGAAAACGCGAACCAAGTCGCCTTGACAGCAGATATGAACCTATGTATACTAATTCATGGCAACAGAGAAATTCTCTACAATAGGATCCTGATTTCATGGTCACCGCCCTTCAACCGAAAGCAAAGAGTTCCATGGCAAAAAAAGCTCTTCCCCCCAAGGCCGCCAATCCGGCCGAGAAGGCCAATGGCAAGCCGGATTGCGAAGCGATGTTGGCTGCCCACCCGGCCTTGAAAATGACCGTCGCCCAGATCGAAAAACAGTTCGGCGAAGGGGCCATCATGCCCCTGGGCGCCAACCACGTCTGCCAGATCACCGGCATCTCGACCGGCAGCCTCTCGTTGGACTTGGCCCTGGGCGGCCAGGGCATTCCCCACGGCCGCGTCGTGGAAATCTTCGGACCTGAATCCAGCGGCAAGACGACCCTCGCCTTGCACGCCGTGGCCCAGGCCCAGCGGAAGGGCGGCATCGCCGCCTTCATCGACGCCGAACATGCCCTCGATCCCGGTTGGGCCAAGAAGCTGGGCGTCGAGCTGGAAACGCTCCTGGTGAGCCAGCCCGGCAGCGGCGAAGAGGCCATGCACATCGCCGAAATGCTCATCAAATCGAACGCCGTCGATATCATCGTCATCGACTCCGTGGCCGCCCTGGTGCCCAAGAAGGAGTTGGAAGGCGAGATCGGCGATTCGCACGTCGGCCTGCAAGCCCGGCTGATGAGCCAGTCGCTGCGCAAGCTCACCGGGGTGATCGCCAAGAGCAAGACGGCGGTAATCTTCATCAACCAGATCCGCGAAAAGATCGGTGTCATGTTCGGCAGTCCGGAAACGACTCCCGGCGGTCGGGCCTTGAAGTTCTACAGTTCCTGCCGCATCGACGTCCGCCGCATCGGGCAGATCAAGGAAGGCGAAGAGGTTGTCGGCCAGCGGGTCCGCGCGAAGGTGGTCAAGAACAAGGTGGCCCCGCCCTTCCGCATCGCGGAGTTCGACATGATGGCCGCCGACGGCATCAGCTACGAGGGCGACGTCCTGGACATGGCCGCCGAGGCCAAACTGGTCACCCGCACCGGCGCCTGGTTCCGCTACGGCGAGTTGCAACTCGGTCAAGGCCGTGAAAAGACCAAGGATTACCTCAAGGAGCATCCCGAGTTGGTGGAGGAACTGCGGGAGAAGCTCGCCGCCAGCCATGCCGTGGCCAGCGGCAAGTTGGTGCCGGTCGCCAAGGACGAGGGCGATGAAGAGGATGTAGCGCCGCCGGAGGAGTGAGATTTCGGGAAATGGCGAAACTCGAATGACGAATGACGAGGGGGAGCGGATTTGCGACCTTTCGTCATTCGTCGGTTACTGCGTTGCCAGCAGTTCTTCCCAAGTAGAAACGTCCAACGACCCCTCGATCATGCGCACGAGGCGATCTGGGTCGGTAATGCCGCGGATCGCCCTCTCGGTTTCCGTGCTCGGCGGGCCGAACCGCCGCTGGCCAAGCTGAAGAAGGTCTTCTTTCCTAAATCGCGATCTGTCCTCCCTCATGCGTCACCTCGGTCCAATGATTGCTCTCCGGTGGTCATGGCGAAAATTCCTTGCAACAAAGGCGCAGGTCGGATTAGCCCCTTACCGCTAGATATTATAACCTCCCTCCGCACGAACCAAACCACGCGGCTTCGGAAGAGTCGAAAAGAACAGCAAAAGGCGGGGGAACCGTTACCGACAGGGCCCCATGGATACCGAGCCGAACTGGCGGCGCCCTGCGATCGATCCGGTTGACGGATCCAGGGGCGCGTGATACATTTATTACAGTGTCACGTTTGGCGCGTTTCGTGCGAAAGCAGTCGACGCAAGACGCGATCCGAGGGAATCAAACCGATGGCAAGCCGCACGCCGCAGCGACTGACCCCGTCACAACGGCGTGCCCGCCAGGCCCGTGTGTATCGGCTTGCTCGGGGGGCTTGGTTTTGTCGGACGTGTCGAATATCGGCACGTTTACAGTCAGACAGGCGGCGCTCAATACGGACGAGGCCGGACGGCTGAAGAGGACTTGCTGACCGTTTACGCCGAGGCGTTTGAACGCGATGCCGCCGCGGAAGATTTTTCCCTCGAAGCGATTTTGGCCCACGAGCGCGGGCATCAGTTGTTGGCCCGCCATCCGCGGATCTCCAAACTCGCCGCAGGACACATTTCCGCCGCCAGCGAGGAGATTCTCGCCTCGCTGTTGGGCGCAATGATTTGTGCCACGGAACGGGACGGTGACGCCTTGATGGCAAAGGCGACCGTAGAATTACTCGATCACGGGGAGACGCTCGAAGTGGCAACTCGGCGACTCCAAGAACTCTGGGACCTGTTGGAGGCAATCTTATGATTGGTCCGAAGAAACTCAGTGCAATTCGTGAAGAACTGCATACCGCGTTGGCTGCAACCAGCGATGATCCGCTTGCCTGGCTGGAGCAACGCATGGCCGCTCCCTCGGGTCAGGGCCTTGCCGCATCCGGCGAGAGCGAAATCCTGCATTCCCTTCGGCGATTCTTAGCAGCAGCCGGAAGAGAAAAACGGCGAAAGAAACCGGTCGAGACGAAGAAATGAATCGAAGGTCGGTTGCGCTTGCCGCGGGAGTGGCCGCTGCCAAGGACGGGGGCAGCTCGTGTATAATGGAGTAACTCGGGCAACGCGGATCGCCATGTTGCGCCGGGCACATTGGTCCCGGTCGACGTGATGGGCCGTTTGCGCCGGGCATACGGGCCGGAAACCAAAATCGGAGACTCGCTGCCATGATCCCCGCCACTCAACGCGAAGCATTGGCCGTTTTGGCCGAACTGTGCGAATTGTCCACCGACGTACGGCTTGGTCAATTGCTCGCCCATATCGGCTTCTTGGGTGAGGACCAGACAGGCCGTTCCCTCTGGAACATCGACGACGAGCAATTCTTGGCCGTTCTATACCACCACAGGGCCGAACTGGCGGCCGCCGCAATGCCTCATCGAACCCGCCGCTTGCGGCGGTTTCTGTGGTTCCGGAAACCTCGCACGTTGAGAAATCGTAAGGAGCCGGCGATTGCTGGCAACAACCGGAAGAGAACAATGGCGAAAGAAACGGTTCGAGACAAAGAAGTGAATCGGCGGTCGCTCGCTCTTGCCGCGGGACTGGCCCTGGTTCTGGCCGCCTCGCCTTTGTCCGCCCAGGAGCCTTCCGGCCTCGGCGCCGCTGCCGCCATCGAGAACGCGCTGGTGCAAACGATCGCCGCGGCCGAGAAATCGGTCGTGGCCGTCGCACGGGTCCGCAAGGCGGAGAGCGGCGACTCCGTCGCTTTGGAGTTTCGTCCCGATCCGTTCGGACGCAAGCCGCAGCCCACAGATCCAAGTTTCGTTCCCAACGAATACGGCACCGGCGTGGTGGTCGATCGTCGCGGACTGGTCCTCACCGCCTACCACGTGTTGGGCAACGAGAACGACAACTACTACATTACCACCTCCGACCGCCGCGTCTATCGCGCCTGGATCAAGGCGGCCGACCCGCGGAGCGACCTGGCCATTTTGAGCATCGACGGGGCCGACGTGGCCTCGGCCAACATGGTCCCGATCCGCATGGGCGACTCCGCCGCGTTGCGCAAGGGACAAATCGTCGTCACGCTCGGCAATCCCTACGCCATCGCCCGCGACGGCCAGTCCAGCGCCGGCTGGGGCATCGTTTCCAACCTGGGCCGCAAGGCCCCGCCTGTTCCCGACGAGACGGAGACCAGCGGCAAGACAACCTTGCACCACTTCGGCGGCCTGATCCAGACCGATGCCAAGCTGCACCTGGGGACCAGCGGCGGGCCGCTCTTGAATCTGCGGGGTGAAATGGTCGGGCTGTGCGTGTCGCCGGCGGCTACGGCGGGCTACGAGTCGTCGGCCGGCTATGCCATCCCGGTCGATGCCACGTTCCGCCGCGTGTTGCACGTGCTGGAACAGGGCCGCGAGGCCGAATACGGCTTCCTCGGCATTTGGCCCGCCAACTTGGAAGCGGCGGAGATCGCCGCCGGCTTGCAGGGCATTCGTGCCCGTGTCATGCCGGGCACGCCGGCCGCGCGGGCGGGTCTTCGCGGCGACGACATCATCACTTCGGTCAACGGCACGCCCATCTATGACTCCGATAGCCTGGTGTTGGAAGTCGGACGCTTGCCCGTCGAGGCGGTAGCCCATCTCGGCGTGATCCGCAGCGGCACGCGGCGGACGATCGACGTCGTGCTGGGCAAGTATGCGGTCCGCGGGCGGAAGGTCGTTACCGTTCGCCCCGAGGCCTGGCGCGGCGTGCGGGTCGATTACGCCTCGGCCTTCCTGGAAGCGGGTCAGCCGCAACATTTTGACTTTGCCGACGGACGAGGCGGTGGTGGTCAGCGACGTCGATAAGGACACGCCTGCCGAGCGGGCGGGCGTGAAGAGCGGCATGCTCATCAGTCACGTCGACGGCCAGCCCGTGCGCACGCCGAAGGAATTCCAGGCCGCCATCGCCGCGAAAAGCGGCGCGGTACAACTGCGGCTGGTGGCGAGCGATCCGTCGAACTCGGTGCTGATCGTTCCGCCCGGCAGCTAGCAGTGCTAGCAAGGAAGATTTTAGTGCTTAGAACTTGGTACTTAGCAATCAGGCCGCTCCGCCAAGATCCAAGCTCTAAGAACTAAGTTCTAAGAACTTCTTCTCACTCTTCCAAAAACCGGCCTTGACCGGAAAACGGAAAAGTCATATCTTCCGCGTCACCTGATCGCTGTCGCAGGCCACATGGACGTGGACCTGCCGATAGCGAGTCGTGAATCGACGAGCACGATCCACGCAGGTGGGTCTGCACTGAGGAGGGCCGCGACGACGGTTTTCCTGCGGACCATGAAGCGCAAGCACCGTCTACAAGGAAGTGGGCGGCTCGCTTCAATACAAAGTGAATTGCCTGCCTGTCGCGTCGTGTCTTTTGGGACCGCGCTGCCGGGCAGGCCCGGCGCGGAAGCGTCCAATCGCTCCCGGAAAAGTCAGTGTCCTTCGCCCCCCTGGGACACAGCCTTTCCGGGGGCTTTTTTATGCGCGCAAGCGACATCTTGAAAGGGTCTTGATGCACTTGAGCAACACCGGCAGGCACCCCAGGGTCACCGCCAGCGTTCAGACTGCGATTGCCGAGATCAATACGGCCCTTGAGCTAAAGCAGACCGCCCGATTATCCCGCCTTTTTCAGGAATCGGCCATCCAGGGAGCTGTCCGGCATGCCCAGGCTATTGAGCAACCAACGGACCGGTTTTCGCTGGAGCTCCCAGCGGTAACGCCGCAGTTCCTGAAAATTGCAAATCGTCGCGGAACTGTGGTCGTTCGCTTCGGCGCAGGCTGCGACGCGGATCGGATAGCCGTTGTCGGCGTTGAAGGCTTGAAATTCGTCTTCGAGCCAAGCCAGATCGCCGCCGCTGATGACGGTCTCTTTTTTCTTTTGGGTGGAATACCGCGCCAGGGTTTCGGCCAGATTCCGCCCTTGAGTTTGCCGAAAGGAATCGCTTCCACGACTCGTGTCGGCAATCTGGCTGGCTCCTTTGCTCCAATGCAACATGGAGTCGTCCCAAGGCAGCCCCATCCGGCGGCATGTCTCCCGCAAAATCTTCTCATGATTCTCCAGGAGACTCTCGTAACACAGGATTGGCCAACCCTTGGCTCGAAACAGCTCCCAGTCCGCTTTGAAGCGGCGGAACCGCAACCGTAGCGGCGGATCTTCCGCCGTGAATCCGTTGATGCCGTAGGGTTTGACGGACAACGAGGCCCATGTGTCGCGGACGTTGCGCACGATCAAGAGAGGGGAGATCGTCCAGCCCTCATCCTCGTAGTGGCATATCAATTCGCTGAAGCGAAAAGAACTGATGGTGGTCTTGCACCAGGCCAGCGGCCTGCCGAGATCGGGCGCAATTCGCGGCAGGAGGTCGCATTCCCCGTCGAGCACGCCATCCATGTCGTGGCGTTGCAGAAAGCACCAAGAGACCAACGTGGAACCGCTGCATTGCAGTCCTGCACACAAGTAAAGCCTTGGGGATGAATGGTCCATACTCTATTCCTGAACGATTCCGATTGCACCCTCTGCAACAGAAACCAAATACAACGGTTCCCAGTTTGCCAAACAAAGCGGCGGTAAGATAATCGATTGTGCAGATTGTCGCCAGACGAAATCAGCAAGCTGCTGGAAAAATAAGTTTGACGATCATTATTTTTTTCTTTCACCATCTTCAGGTTTCTTCAGAATGGCTGATTTTCCTATGCCTGTTGGTTGATCAGCACGCCACTGGAAGTGCCGAAAAGCTGCTCCAGCAAATCGGTGAGTTGCTGGCTGGACGATTCCTGAGTTGTAGCCGTGCCGGTCGTGCTGCCGGTCGCACTGGTCGCGCCGAGACGCTTGCGAACTGCCGCCACTCGCTTGGCTGGAACTACTCGACCCGCCGTGATGGTGGTGATGGTGGTGTGCCCCCTGGATCTGCCCGGAGACTTGCTGTTCGAAAGTAGCCGGGTTGATGCCGTTGTTCTGCAAGACCTGGTTCCCGGCGGTCTGCAGGACCGAGGCGAGGTTCGAGGTATTGCCGGTCTGTTCGGCATTCTGGATGGCGTTGTTGAAGGCCGTTGTGAGTTGATTCCACAAACTGGTCGAGCCCGTGCCCGTTGTGCTCGTGGTGTCCGTCGTGGTGGCGGTGTTGGAGCCACTGCTGGACTGGGTGGCGCCACTGCTGCTTGTGGCTGAGGCCGATTGGCTATCCAATAGGGCCAAGAGCCGGAACGGATTGAAATTCAGATTGCTGACACTGCTGATACTGGACACAACAAATACTCCTCTTTCTCAGGAATTGACGAACTACTCATTGCCCTGAATCATATAAAAACCCGAGCAAGTTCTGGTTGTTGTTTTGGGAGGAAAACAAATCGGCCATGTTTTGGCTGGCGTTCCCAGCGGCCGAGAGCAAGGAAGACAAATCGGTCGATCCCTGGCTGTCGTTTTCCAAAGCCAGGAATTGTGACAGGGAATCGCTCGATTCCGTGTTGTTTTGTGGCGTGGAAAGCAGCGACGTCAGGTCGCTCGATCCCGTATCGTCTTGGGAAGACGTGAGTTGGGCCAAGGGATCGCTTGCTGTGCTAGCGCTGCTGAGGGCGGTCAGGACTTGAGCAAGAATGGCGCTGGTGGAGGAGTCCAAGGTCGATGGCGAACCGCTTGCGGCTGAACTGCCGGTCGGCTGCAAGGTCTTGGGATCAATCCCATTGTTCTGGAGCACCTGAACCAAGGCGTTATAGACCACGGTCTTGAGGTCCGAACCGCCCGACTGCTCGGCGCCTTCCAAGGCCGCCGTAACGGCCGACTGAATCTCGTCTTGCAGACCGGAGGAACTTCCCGTCCCCGTCTCCGTCGTCGTCGTCGACGTACCGCTATCTTGGCCGGCTGTCTGGGGACCGCTGGCGACAAGCGAATTCAAAAGCGAGGGATCGCTCGAGTCGCTTTCTGCTTGGGAGAGCAACGACAGAAGGTTGGCGTTTGATCCGCTGATTCCCGTGATCCCCGACATACCGCTCGTCCTTGGTCTGAAGCGGGGCAAGGCTCCGCCACAATAGTCACAAACAGCTCAATACCCCTAGTCGTTAAATATCGACCGTTTTATCGGATGAAATGAATGTTGAGCATTTCAGCGCTGTTTTTCAAGTACGTCAGGCTTTCCGGCCTGACAATCAACCCGATGGCAAGCTTCAACAGAGCCCCTAGTCCACCATAGTCCCGCAACCTCGGTATTGCACCATCAGGTTCGTCAGGCAAGAACGGCATATCCTCATCGCGTTCGCGTCGCTAGAATTGCCCCGGGGCTGAACATTGTCAAGGAATGGCGAGATCGTGAAAGTCAAGCAATCAGTTTGTCGGCTTACGGAGTATGTCGTCATTATGGCGCTGGCCGCCACGATGGCGACTGCCGGTCTGGGCCAGGACTTCACGCCTCCGTCCGTTCCGTCCGGCCATGGCCCTGGCCCGGGGTTTCCGATCCCGCCGAACCAGCAGCCTAGCCTTGGTGGGCCGGTTGTCGCGCCCGGTTCCGGGTCGCCGAGCGCGGGTGCAGCGGGTCCTAATCAGTCTCCCGTTATGCCGGAACCGAGCGGACCTCCGCCGGCACAAGTGCCGGGGCTAAACGTGCTGCCCGAGCAGCCGCCCATTTCAGCCGGGACGAACCCCGATTCGCAGGGAAAGAGCAACGATGCCTGGTTGCCTGACGACATGATGGGGTTCGGAGGCATGGGTGGGATGGGAGGCATGGGAGCCTTTGGCGGTGGTATGAACCCCACCGACTCCGTTCGATATTCGGTCCTCTGGTTCCCGACGGTTCCTGTACAGGGACAGGCGACCGATCTTCAAATGGTCGGGGAAAATCTCTCGTTCACCCATCCGCTGTGGAAGGATTCGCTCAACGCCTTGAGCTTTTCGGGCGGCGTCCGGAACGTGCTTTTCGAGACCGATGCCATCCTTCCGGACACCGGCCAATCCTTGCCTTCGGATCTTTGGGGCGTCAATCTCGGCCTGCGCTACAATCGGCAACTGAATGATGGCTGGATCGCCGGCGGCGGCGTGAGCATCGGATCGGCCAGCGACCACCCCTTCGCCGGCATCCACGAGATGTATGTCGGCATGAACGCCATGCTGCGGATACCGCAGGGGGAGCACAATGCGTGGCTCTTCACCCTGTCGTACGCGCCCATGGGCGAGTTGAACTTCCCGCTGCCGGGGGTCGCTTTTAGCTGGAATCCCTCGCCGCAGTTTCATGCCAACATCGGTCTTCCTTTGATGGTCCTATGGCGACCGACCGACGATTGGCAGTTCCAGGCGTCGTACATGCTTATCCGTACGATCCACGTCAAGGCGCAGTACCGGCTTACCAAAAGCCTGCGGGCTTTCGCTGCCTACGACTGGTCGAACGAGTCGTACAGCCTGCTGGACCGTCCCGAGTTGGACGACCGCTTCTTCATCTACGACCAACGCGTAAGCCTGGGGCTTCAGGTAACGCTCTTGCGGCAATGGACAGGGTCGGTCTCGGCCGGTTACGTCTTCGACCGCTACATGTTCCAGGGCACGTCGTCCAACGCCAGCAGTGCCGACCGCGTGGACTTGGGCAACGGACCGTTCGCAGCGTTGAATCTTGGGGTGAGGTATTGAAGGGTGGGGCCAGATCGCCGTACGTCAAGCTTTCCAGCCTGACCGACATGTCAGGCTCGGGCACCATGTACCCATGGTCGGCCTGACGTACAGCGAGAGTCGGCCCACCCTACAGGAAATTCATGACCGCATCGCACTGATGCTCGCCGTTCCGACTGCGGAAATGGACCGTGACATCTCCGTCGGAACTCACGGCAATGGGGTGAGCGCCCCAAAGATATGCCGATCGTGCGGCGTTGATCCTGGCGCCCAACTGGGTTCCGGCGTCGGGATGCGTTCGAATCAAGGCCCCAACCGCCAGCAGCTTCGTGTCGTCGAAGACAATTGCACCGTCGATACAGGCCAGTTCGATCAGTTGCCTCTTCCGCTTGATGGAACCGACCTTCTTGCCGATGGCGATGTCTTCAATCGAACTTCCAATCAGGACCTGTCCCGAGGGCCGGTTCGGCATCGGACGACCGTTGTGTTTCCAAGGCTGGGAGAGGATGTTCTTGGGATTCAATATGCTTACGGGATTGAGGATGTGTTCCAGGATTCGATGCCCGGGATCGTAAACCAAGAGTGCCCCCTGCCGTTTGAAACTCAGGTCGAACACGACTTCGATGAGGTTCGCCGCGACGTTTCGACTTCCCAGGCAATACGCTAGGCTGCTTTTGAAGTGCCGGACGTCATAGATCCTCCACTTCTTCTTGCGTTTGGTGGCCAAAACCCCCGCCTTGTCCATAATGACCAGATCGCCATGCGGTGTCAGGTGGGCGACGAGGTCCGTTTCATCCATTACACTGTGGATGGGATGGAGAAACTCGGGATAGTATTTGCAGGACGTGGCGTTGTTGACCTGGGACCATTCCACGGAGCCATAGTTCATCAGGCGGAGATCGGTGTCAACGGCAAGGTAAGTGAACGTCAAGGGCGACGCGGCCAGCCGATCGAAGAACTTTTGCAAATGGGCCTGGGTAATGTCGCCGATGCCCGCCCCGGGCCGAACGATCAGCGTCAGCGCCACCGGCAAGTTTTCGCTGGTGCGGCGGGAGACCGTCTCCAGGTACTTGATGAGTTTCACCCAATCCAGTTCTCTCGATTGCATCCGCAGCCACTCGGCGGCGAAACGCTCCACGAGGACGTCCGTGGCGCCGGCATACTCCAGGAAGCGGTCCACCGGAAGTTCGTCGGTTTGGGCCCGGATTCTTGCCAGCAACTCGCTGAGCTTCGGCGGCAGCGCGCTATGGTTGAAGAAACGGGCCGTGTACTGGGCAATGCTGATCGAATATTCTTCCGGGCCGCATTCGGCCTCATACCAATGGGGAACGAGGCGGATAATCTCGCGCGATCTCGGCTTCGGTTATGGATCGGAGGACATCGAGTGGCGTCATGCCGCGAATAATACAAAAGAACCACCGTTTGCCCAATAGATATTTTGTCAACCCAAAACCAGCTTGAGAAAGGCGGCCTTTTGCCGGCAATACTCGGCCGCGTCGCTGACGCCGCCGGAAACGATCACCCGTTTGTACTGGACATAGGCCCGGGCGAGTTCCGCATCGGCCCGCAAGCAGGCCCGAAAGAAACGGATCGAATCGATCTCGTCGGCGCCGGCGGGCAGAACGTGGACATGCAATAAGAACGTGTCGCCGTCGTGGACCCATGCGCCGCGGTACGCGGGCGGATGCGGAGGGAACAATGCCTCGCCACCCTGCCGGAAGCCAAGCCGGCCCAACAGCGCGTCGACCTTTTCGGCATCCTCTTTAGGGCAGGCGAGCAGCAGATCGACGATCCCCCGGCCGCCGCAACCCGGCACGGCCGTACTGCCGACATGTTCCGCCCGCGCCGAAGGCAGATGGCGGGAAATGAGCCCGGCGACCTGTCGCGAGATCTCCGCTGTCCGAGGATCAAACTCCCGGCAAGCGACCGGCGGGTCGTCGTAAGGCCCGATGACAGGTTGAACTTCGTCGAACAGGATGGAATCTCCGGGGGGGCTGGAACACCAACTTTCAGCGGGGCGTCCCGCTCTGAAATCGCCTCTATCATGTACTGCAATAGGGCGATTTGCAACGGGGGGCTCAGGGCTTCCGTTTCCAGAACTGACTCACTCCTGGCCGGGCGACCGCTGGCTCTTCCACGGCCACGCTCCGCAACAAGGCCTCGAAATCGAAGGTTTTCATCCAGCCGCGGCAGATCAGATGGCTGACTAGGGCGTCGTACAACCGATCCTTCGTCGCCCTGCCATGTTCGGCCAGATACGCACGAAGCACCTGCCGGGCCGTCGATTCGAACGTCACGGTTGGCTGGGCCGGTCGCAGTTGGCCCGGCCGTGGCTTGCGAAAACTGATCACCAGGTCGCGCTTGGTCACTTTGTTCGACATCCACTGGTTGAACGACTTCTGGCCCGTCTCGATACTCCCGGCGGCCGCGGCCGAATCGATCACGAAACCGGCGTCGCGCATCAAGTCCTGGAGCATCGTCCAGCGGCGGACCGAGGTATCGTGATAACAAAGACTCAGCCAACGGCCCGGCTTGAGCACGCGATGACACTCACCCATCGCCTTGGCAAGCGCCCGTGCCCAATCGTCGGCGTCCTTGCCGCGCGAGTGGTTGACCACGATCTCCTCGCGGTGCCAGTCAGGCTTGCCGCCCAGCCACGATTCCCAGACGAAATTCAACTCGCCGTATTGTACCGCATCGGCATAGGGTGGATCGGTGAAGATGTAGTCGATCGAATTGTCAGGCAAATCGAGTTGCCGGGCGTCGGCCGTGGCGACGTGACACTCGGCATTGGCCGGCATCGCGCGACGGATGGCCGCGTAGCCTTTGACCAGCCCGCGGAGCTTGCCCTCGTACCACGAGCCGACCTCGATCTCGCGGCCGACGGGCGGGATGTAGTAGGTCCCGACGAGCAGCATATTGGGAAAGCCGGAGCCGGGGCTATAGCGCTGCATGCGGCTCACGGCGAGCGAAATGGCCGTCACGGCGAAGAGCGCCGCCTGCGGACAGCGGCTGGCTGCCGCCCCGGCGCGGAGCGCGGCCAGGGCCCAAAGATTTCGCTTCGTGTACAGGTCGGCAACGCCCCGAATGCCCGCCGGGCGAAGGTCGGTCTGCCAGCGGGCGAACGTCGTCGGAAAGGCCACGGTCGGCCGCCAGTGCGGAATCTCGCTACGGGCAATCCCTTCGATCTTGCCCAAATCAAAGCGGGCGAAGTACGCCCGCTTCTTCGCGTCCGCGTCATTGTAACGCCGCTGGTCCTCCGCCGGGAGGCATCCGCCCAGGCAGCGATAGGCGGCCAGCACGGCCACGGCCCCATGTCGCGGTCCTCGGGTGCAAATGGCTTCCTTATGGCCCCGCGCAAGGCAATGCGGACAGGCGGCCGTTGGTTTCGACCCGCTGGAAATGCGCGGGCAATCGGCCAACGGCACTATGCTCCCACAATGCGGGCAAGCGAACTGCTCGCTGTAAACTGTGTAGGCGGTGCGGGCCGGGCCATCGCAGCGGTCACAACGGGTTTCGTAAAGCCAGTCCAGTTCGGGCCGTGCAGCGGCTATCGCTTCTCGAACAGCATGTTGAATTTCGTCCGTGTCGATCGCTGTACAGTAGTTTTGCGCGATAAAGACGGCCGCGGGACTGCGATCGAGGGCAATGGCCGTCCGCCCTTCGAGCATCGCCGCCAGGGCCGTTCCGCCCGACCCGCAGAACGGATCGAGCACCAGTTCGCCCGGCCGCGAGAAGTTGCGTATATACTGGCGAATGGCGTCGTGAGGCTTTTTCCCCTGGTGGTAGGAGTGCATGGCATACACGGCCGAATGTCTGCTCGTGCGGATTGCCCCGGGCAAAGCCAATGCCGTGTAATCTTCGGCCGCCGGGTCATAGGGCGTCGCCCGAGTTTTAGCAAACAGGTGGAGATCTTCGTCGCGCATGGCGAAATTATAGCTACTTGCATGTTTCCCGCCAGAAAACCAAAATAGAAGTATGGCTAACAAGTACGAATTGCGCCGCCGGGCACTGAAAGAAACACAAGCCCGGTCTGACAACCCGTTCGCCTCGCCGCGCTATGGCGGTGGAACAAAGCCAAGCGACTATACCCCCCACCGCCGATGGATCGTCGCCGGCTTACGCTTGTGCTTTGTTCGGCGTTGGCGGCACTGATTACGGCCCTTTATGGGCAAACGTGGTGGCACTACAATGAGCAAGCGTGGGGAGGCACGAATGGACAAAGGTGGGGACACAAATTCACCGTCTGCGACGACAACGTCTACATTTACGAAAAACCCCAGATCATTAGCGGATTGACTTGGGATCACGTCGTCTGGGCCTTCTCCGATGCCCACGAGGGGAATTGGCATCCCCTCACCTGGATCTCGCACATGATCGACTGGCAGTTGTTCAGCGGGGGAAGTTGGGAACCCGAGAACCAACGCTATAAGTTCAGTTGGCCGGGCGGGCATCACTTGGTCAGCATGGGCATCCATTGCATCAACGCCGTGCTCCTGTTCCTTGCCTTGCGGCTGATGACCGGTACCCTTTGGCCCAGTTTTGTCGTGGCGGCGCTGTTCGGCATCCATCCCCTCCGGGTCGAATCGGTGGCCTGGGCTGCCGAGCGGAAGGACGTGCTGTGCGGGCTGTTCTGGATGGCCTCGATGCTGACCTACGCCTTGTACGCGCGTCGGCGGCCGATTGGAGAGTCTTCGCCCAGCGAGGTCGCCGGCACGGTTGGCATGTACGTGTTGGTTTCCTTGTTCATTGCCCTGGGCCTGATGTCCAAATCGATGATCGTCACGTTGCCATGCGTCTTCCTGCTCTTGGACATCTGGCCCCTGGACCGCTGGAAGAAGGCGTTATGGCCGCCCGGCCGTAAAGACCCGGAACCAAACCTCTTGGCCGTGGCTTGGCTGGTGGTGGAAAAGATTCCTTGGTTCGGGCTGGTGTACATTGACGCCTCGATTACTTACTACGGCCAGAACAAGGGCGTGGCCCTGAACAGCTTCGAAGGCTTGCCGCTGGTGCCGCGTCTCTTGAACGCAGTGGTCTCGTGCGGCGAGTATTTGCGGCAGACCGTCTGGCCCACCGGCCTGGCCCCGTTTTACACTCATCCGGCCATGATTCCCGACGGCTGGATTGCGCAACTCATATCGCGCCATGAAAGCGTCCCGTTTTTCCCCAGTCTGGCCACGATTCCCAACGTCTGGACCCAGACCTTTTACGTCAAATTCTACATCTATGCCGCGCTGCTCGCCGTGATCACGGCCGCCGCGATTTACGGCCTTTTTTGCAAGCGGTCTTTTCTGGCCGTCGGCTGGTTCTGGTATCTGGGCGCGCTCATCCCCGTCATCGGCATCATCCAGGTGGGCACGCAGGCCCGTGCCGACCGCTATACCTATCTGCCGATGATCGGCGTATACCTGATGGTTGCCTGGCTACTGATGGAAGTCGTCGACCGCTGGCCCAAGGCGCGCGTTTTCGTGGCGAGCGCATCGGTCGTCGTGCTGCTGGCCCTGAGTGCGGTGACCTTCCGCCAAGTGAGCTATTGGGTCGATAGTTACAAGCTCTTCATACATGCCAAGGACGTGACCGAAAAGAACTACTTCGCCTACAACCACATCGGCATCGCCTATGACAGCGATGCCAAAGAGGTCGGCAGGATGACGGACGCGAAGGCCGCCGAGGAGTTGTTCGACCACGTCTCTCGCTATTTCGACGCGCCGCCCGAACACCTCGACGAGGCGTTCAAGCAGCCGTTGTTGCTCGCCGGCTCGGCGAGGGATTTCAGGGCGGCAGCCAAGCAGCTCAACCAGGCACAAAAGCAGCAGTTGTTGTTCGACTACTCGGCCGATGCCTTCAAGGCGACCATCGATATCAAGCCCGACTACGATTTCGGCAATAACAACCTGGGTGTCTACTACGCCCGCAAGAACAAACCGCAAGACCTCGCCCTGGCCGAGGAGAGTTTTCGCCGCGCCTTGATGTCCAACCAGCGCTATGCCAACGCGTTCAACAATCTCGGCATCATCCTGGCGCGGCAGGGCGGGGATTTGGCCGGGAAAGGCAAGATCCCCGAGGCGCTGAAAAAGTTCGACGACGCCATCGCCTGCCACAAGCAGGGATTGGGCGTGCGCAACGACCGGGCCTCGGACCACAATAATCTCTGTCGCGTCTACATGCAGAAGCACGATCTCGAGATCAAGGCGGGCGATCTCAATAACGCCAAGCGTGATCTCGATAACGCCATGGCGGAGAATGACTTCGCCCTCAGACAGTGCGATCCGAACTTCCTCGGCGCCTGGATGAGCCGGGCCGAAATCCATCTCAAGCAGAACAATCTCGCTGAGGCCGCCAAGTGCGTCCAGCGCATGGTGGCCATCGATGCCAAGGCGCCGGAAACGCTCCCCGCAGAGTTCATGTTGGCAAAGAAGTACCTTGAGCTCAATCATCCCGACGAAGCCATCGATTGGCTCGACCAAATCCTGAAAGTCAACCAGTCGGCAGCCGATGTTTACAACGCCCGCGGGATCGCTTATTTGCAAAAGGGCGACTTGCATCGTGCCCAGCAGGACTTCGAGCAAGTCCTCCGCATTTTCCCCCAATATCCCGGGGGCCAGGAGAGACTCGACCTCGTGCAAGCGCGGTTGCTCAATCCAAAGCAGCAGACGCCTTGATTTCGCGAATCTCGGACTGCCGCTTCCACCACTCGCGAACCCGCTGCACATCGCTTGGCGCGCCGAAGCGGAAACCGGACAGCTTCAGTTCGGCAAGTTGCGGATCGACCGTGGCCTGAAGTCCAAACGCCGGGGGGCCTTGCTTGTGCCGCGTGAGCAACAACGCGGCTGCCGTGGCGCCGATTTCCGCCGCATCGTCGTGATCGATGATCAGCGTTTGCCGGTTGTCGATATTTTCGGCCAGCCAACGGTCAACGTCGGGCCACGGATCGCGGTGGGCGATCGACAGCGCCGCCAGCCATTGCAGCCGATAGGGATCCAACGGCGTGGGCGACATGAACTTCTTCTGCCGCATGGCCTCCAGCAGCCCCGGGACGGCTTCTTGCCTTCCGTCGACGGCCAACTGGCCGCAGATCGCCCCGAAGCGGCTGCTGTGGCTACCGAGGTGGTTGCGGCTTGTCGAGGCCTCCTGGTCGAGTTGTTCTTCAACCGTGCCGTCCTCCACCAGGAGGAAGTAGCGGCTGGCAAAGGACGAGACCTCGCGGGCGTCGAGCTGGCCGAGCATTCCCAATTCGGGGTCGTTGAGCAACTTCTTCTCCGCCAGGAACCGCGCGAGCGTACGGCGGCTGAGCTTTGCCAGCCGAGCGGCAGGATCCGTTTTCACATAATAGGAATAGGCGATCTGCCGCCGCGGCGTGGGGAGATTGACGAGATGAAAAACGGCCTCGGGGGAGCCGACCGGCCAATTGGGCGGCGGAAAGGCCACGCCCACCGGATAATCGCCCGGGTTCAGCGCGTTTCCGCTCGCGCAATGGGCCGTGTGGTCGTCGGCCCGGTCGAAGTAACTGGGATGCCTGGCGCCGGGGGCCTGCATCGGCTGACCGACGATCAAATGCTGCTCCAACGTCTGCCTGTGGACGCCATCCTCTCCCCGGCTCCAGCTTTCCGCCACCAAAGCGGGCCGCGTCAGGTCCAAGAGCTCTCTCAGCCGCACGACGGCCTCGTGGTCCAGCTTGCCGCCGACCATGCCTACATGGTGCCCGCGGGCCTCGATCGCCGCCTTGACTCGCGGCGCGTCGCGATCCTGCGACAAGACATCCAACAACTCCTGGCGGGCGACGCGGCGGTCAATGGCGGCACGCAGACCGTGATTCGTCGCGGGCTGTACCATTTCATCCAGCCAGCCTTCGATCTGCGCGTTGGAAGCCGGTGGCAGATTCCCATCGGAACCATCGGTGGTCAACCAGGTGCCCCAAGCAATGTTACGGATCGATTCCACACGGCGATAGGAATCCTCGGAAAGCGAAGCATCGGCCAGACGATGCTTCAGCAACAGCATGATCGGTTTGGCCAACTGCTCGCTGCCGGCCATCCACTGCAGGCGCTCGAAAGCGCCGATGCGGGCCGAATAGGAATCATCGTCCAACTGGCGAACCAGGCGCTGGAGTTCTTCCGCGCACGCCGATCGTGGCGGCTCCGTCTTGACAGGCGGCAATCGGCTCCGCCAATTCGAGATCCGCCAGCGTATTTCGAAGGGCAACTCCGGCTGCACGATGAGTGGCTGGAACTGCTCTGCCAGCAATGCTGCCATTTCGGGCACGCCAAGCCAATGCTCCAGCCGCTCGGCGGCCAGCCGTCGGGTCTCGTAGTAGGGGCTGTCCAGTTCCCGGATCCGTTGTTGACACTCGGCGGCGCCACCCGGAGTACCAGGTACCCGCGGCCTGACGCTCTGCCGCCGACCCGGCACCCGCGACCCGGCACCCGGCAGAATGGTCGGATGTTCCAGGTGCCGGGTGCCCGATGCTGAATTGTTCCGGCTGCCGCGGGCACCCGGCACCCGGAAAAATCAGCGTCTCCGCCGGGTGCCGGGTCGCCGGCGGATTATCCCCGCCGACCAATGGCGCTGCGGCCACCAGCAGAACAATCACCCCCCAAACAGCTATGCGCGGATTCATCTTCTCCATTGCCTAAGTATCTATTCGGCAAGTCCCGTTGTCCACACGAAATAGCCCGGCGGCCTGGGCGACTGCCCTTGTCGTGGCCGGACATTTTAGTTATACGATTTCGATGTTCCAAAAACCATGGAGGAAGCTGCCATGCGGCGTTCTTTTCGCACCCCTATGTTCATACTCCCCATTATAATGGGAGTCGTTGTCGCTCTACTGACCGCGCGGGCCGCACGGGCCGACGATCTCGATCCGGAGCAGATCAAGGCCGCGTTGCACGTCACGGGCGATATCGAGAATGGGTTCATTGATCGCACCGTAAGTATGGTGCAGGCCGGGACCTTGCCCCGCGACTTGTTCACCAGTTGTTTTATTTGGGCCCGCAAGAAGCCACGCCACCAGTTCCAGTATTTCAAGAAGGCGTTGACCATCCGTGCGGCCGAGATTGGCATCAATCTGGATAATGCTCAGAAGACTTCCTGATTTGTGGCGCCGTCCCTGCGGCGGACGCGACGTGGTGGCCCTGGCCTTGCCCCTGGTCATCTCCACCATGTCGTTCACCGTAATGACGTTCATCGACCGCATGTTCCTGACGTGGTACTCTCTCGACGCCGTGGCAGCCGCCATGCCGGCGGCGATGCTGCAGTTCACGCTGATCAGCTTTCCGCTGGGCGTGGCCTCCTACGTCAACACGTTCGTGGCCCAGTATGAAGGCGCCGCCCGCCCGCGGCAAATCGGGCCGATCGTCTGGCAGGGAATCTGGATTGGACTGATAACCATTCCGCTGTTCTTGCTCACGACCCCCTTGGCCCACGCCTTCTTTCACCATGCGGGCCACGATCCGGACGTGGTCGTCGACGAGATCGCGTACTATGACGTGCTGATTTTCGGCTCCGGGGCGATTATCCTGGCCGGCACGCTTTCCGCGTTCTTTACCGGTCGCGGGGCGACCCGCGTGGTGATGGCCGTCGATAGCACGGCCGCAACGCTGAACGGCGTGCTGGCTTACCTCTGGATTTTCGGCCATGGGGGATTTTCTCCTGGCGGCATTGTCGGCGCAGGCGCGGCCACGGTCTGCGCGGAATGGTTCCGCGTGATCTGCTACGCGGCCATCATGATGCGACCCCGCTATCGCCTCTACCGCCTGGCATCGGGCTGGCGCTGGAACGGCGCTTTGTTGCGGCGGCTGTGGACCTACGGCGGGCCAGGCGGCCTGCAGTGGCTCGTCGAATGCGGCTCCTTCACCCTCTTCATCACACTGGTCGGCGGGCTGGGAAAGACGAATCAGGCCGCAACCATGCTGGCCTTCAACGTCAACAGCGTGGCCTGGGTGCCGATGATGGGCGTGGGCCTGGCCGTCTCGACGATGGTCGGCCAGCAACTCGGCGCCAATCGGCCCGACATGGCCGCGCGGGCCACCTGGACGGCGTTCGTCATGGCCATGGTCTACATGTGTACGATGTCGTTGTTCTACGTGTCCGTGCCCGATTGGTTCCTGATGGGGCACGCCGCCGGCATGGCCCATGAACAGTTCGAGCCGTTGCGGGCGTTGATCGTGGTCCTGCTGCGCTTCGTGGCAGTGTATTGCCTGTTCGACGCGATGAACGTGGTTTTCATGAGCGCCATCCGCGGGGCCGGCGACACGCGGTTCGTCTTTTGGACGTCGTTGGGCACGTCGCTTCTGCCGCTGAGCCTGGCTTGGCTGGGGATTCACCATCTCCACCGGGGCCTGTTCTGGTGCTGGACGCTGATCACGCTGTGGGTCTGCTCCGCCGGATTGATCTACCTCGCACGTTTCCTGCATGGCAAGTGGCGGACGATGCGGGTGATCGAACCGGAGGTTGTGCGAACGGACTAATATAGCGTAATTAGCCATAGTTATGCTGTTTACTCTGCACTCGGTACTGTTTACTCTGCACTCGGTAACGTGTACTCTTCTCCCCTCGCCGGTACTCGGGAGAGGCGGGCACCATGTCGGGCACCATGTACTCGTGGTTGGGGTCGGGGTGAGGGCGGTTTCCTTGCTCTTCCGCCTTCCGCCCTCCGCCTTCTCCCCTCTCCTTTCCTTTTCGTGTGTTTCCGGGGCACCCGGTACTCCGGGTCGTTCGTGGTTTCCGTAGTTCGCGGACATTTTTCTGAGCGACGAGGATCGCAATACCTCCTTTGGATAGAGAAAAGACGATCACCGAACAAAAGTATGCGATTTTCCTGGTCCAAAACGTGTCGGTCCGATTTCGCCCTGTCGCAAAAATTATTTTTCAGAAATCATCGTTTTCGGCCGAGAAACGCGACATTCCATACCCCCCTTATGATTGAGCTGTCCAACGATAAACATTGCGGTAAAAACACCCCCACGATGAAAACAAATGTCGTAATTATCCAAATGTATTACCGACACTGGACTAAAATAGTGCTCGCTGCCTCTTCCGGTCCGGTAGAATTGTCGCAAGTTCTTTTCCCGGCGTGGTTTAGACCGGGTAGAAGCCGCCCGCGTGGTCCAGCACGATGTGGTCCAAAATCGACGCTCTCCCTTTCTCCCTTCTCCCTTCTCCCCGACCCGCTGCGCGGGCACAGGTATGCTCGGTACCGCGTACTCTGCCCTCCGTACTGTGTACTCTGCACTCCGTACTGTGTACTTTGAAGTGTTTACTCCGTACTCTGCTCCCTTCTCCCCTGCTCCCCTCGCCAGTTCTCGGGAGAGGGCGGGCACCATGTCGGGCACCATGTACGCATGGTCGTGGTCCGGGTGAGGGCGGTTTCCCTGCTCTTCCTGCCCTCCGCCTTCCGCTTTCATCCTTCATCCTCTGCACTCAGTACTCTGCTCCCCGCTCTCTGCGCCCGACTTCTTGCCACGAATAAGTACGCAGGAGCAGGCGATTTGCTCCAGTTGTACACGCGGTCGCGGCTTACGCTTTTGCCGCAAGGCGTTCGTCCCAAAGGATTTGCGAAGAACGGCATTTTTCGACAAGCGCCCAGTGAAAAGCGAGTAAAATCGCCCGCCTGTGGGGGGACAAACGGTGGGAGTTTAGTCCCGGCGGGCACCATGTCGGGCACCATGTACCCATGGTCGTGGTCGGGGTGAGGCCAACTTCTCCCCTCGCCCGTTTTGGGAGAGGCGCCGGCGCGATCCCATGACTCCTCTTTGCCGGCGGGACGGAACGAAAAAGGGACAGCCGATTTGCGCAAGCCGTTTGGTGACAATGCCTTGCGACGATCGATCGAGCGCTTTCCCGGTCGTTTGTCCCCCAACGTTCCGGGACAGCGTCCCGTAACCTGCGCCACAAGTTTTTTCGCCGCAGACACTTACGTCGCCGCACGCGGACCCCGGTGTAGGCCAAAAACACCGCTTGGGGGGTTTGGCCGTATCGCGGTTGCTCGCGTCCCAATCTCCTGCCGTGCGACGCCTCTACCGGCGCTGACCGCCGCTGGCCGCCGTACGCCTTGCCGGACCACGATATCCATTGTAAACTACACACCATTATATCTATCTATATATACGTTTCTCGTGGCAAGGAGGCGCAAGGCGTTGCAAAAGAATAATTCAACCAAATTTATTTACCTCGTTTTTTGCAGTCCAGGCCGGGGGTGAGGGCAGATTCCGCTCCCTACTCCGTACTCGGTACTCGGTACTCGGTACTCCGCACTCCGTACTGTGTACTCCGTACTCCCTTCCGCCTTCCCGCTTCTCCCCTTCCCCCCTTCTCCCCCTCTCCCCCTTCTCCCCCTCTCCCCCTCTCCCCCTCTCCCCTTCCTCCCCTTGGACCGCGGGCGCGGACCGGTCCATGTACCCGCTCCCCTCTCCCCGCCTGCCGTTTTCAGCCTTTTTTCGTCATCCCGCTTGGCAGCCCGGCGGAATATCGTGCCTGACTGGTCCAGTCACCAGAGTGGTCCGGTCCACGTCGTGCTGGACCGCATTGCCGGTTGGTCCATGCCCACTCCCGCTCCTGCTCACACTCGGTACTCTGCACTCCGTCCTCTGTACTCCCTGCCCCCGCTCACGGTTGTCGCTCGCCTCGCGCGCCTGCCATACTCGGCAGGATGGGAGAGGGCGGGCAGCTTCGCGGATATGGCCAAGCTCAAGGGCGACAAGGAAATCGGCGACAAGATCAACAAGATCATCGGCATCCTGGCCAAGGCCAATGATCTCGATTTCCTCATGCCCGACCAGTCGGCCGACTTCAACGACGAGAACAAGCTCGGGCACGGCAAGGAGATGCAGGACCGCCTCTCGCGGCTGGTGGCGATCTTCGAGGGGCTCGACTTCCGCGGCAACCGGGCCGAAGGCGACGACCTGCTGGGCGACGCCTACGAGTACCTGATGCGAAACTTTGCCACGGAGTCGGGCAAGAGCAAGGGCCAGTTCTACACCCCGGCCGAGGTCTCGCGGGTGATGGCCAAGGTCGTCGGCGTCGATCGCAGCCATACCCTCATACAGCCCACGATCTACGACCCGACCTGCGGGTCGGGCTCGCTGCTACTGAAGGCGGTCGATGAAGCCTCGGCCCGCAATATCTCGATCTACGGCCAGGAAATGGACAACGCCACCTGGGGGCTGGCCCGCATGAACATGATCCTGCACGGCCACCCCACGGCCGACCTGTGGCGCGGCAACACCCTGGCCGCCCCGGCCCCGCACTTCAAGAACCCCGACGGCAGTCTCAAAACGTTCGATTTCGCCGTTGCCAATCCGCCCTTCTCCTCCAAGGCCTGGTCCAACGGGCTGAACCCGGACCATGACGAGTTCCACCGCTTCGAGTACGGCATCCCGCCGGCCAAGAACGGCGACTACGCCTTCCTCCTGCACCTGATCAAATCGCTGAAGAGCCGGGGCAAGGGGGCGATCATTCTGCCCCACGGCGTGCTGTTCCGAGGCAACAAGGAGGCCGACATCCGCCGCAACCTCATCCAGCGGGGCCTGATCAAGGGCATCATCGGCCTGCCCGCCAATTTGTTCTTCGGCACGGGCATCCCGGCCTGCATCCTGGTGATCGACAAGGAGAACGCGCACGCCCGCACGGGCATTTTCATGATCGACGCCAGCCGGGGTTTCATCAAGGACGGTAACAAGAACCGCCTCCGCGCCCAGGACATCCACAAGATCGTGGACGTCTTCAACCGCCAGATCGAGCAGCCGCGCTATTCCCGCATGGTGCCGGTGGCGGAGATCGCCAGCCCGGCCAACGACTACAACCTGAACATCCCGCGATACGTCGATTCCAGTGAGCCGGAAGACCTGCACGACCTCGACGCGCACCTGAACGGCGGCATCCCTAACCGCGACCTCGACGCCCTGGCCGATTATTGGACCGTCTTCCCGTCGCTACGCAAGACGCTCTTCAAGAACAACGGCCGCAAGGGCTACAGCGAGGCCCGCATCGAGACCCGGCAGGTCAAGACGACGATCCTCGCACACCCCGAGTTCACGGCCTACGCGGAGCGACTGGCTGCCGTCTTCGCCAAATGGCGGAAGGCCCACGAATCGCTGCTCAACGGCCTCAAGGCGGGTGCAAAGCCCAAGGAGGTGATCCACTTGCTCTCGGAGCACCTGCTGGAGCGTTTCAGCGACCTGCCGCTCTTGGACCGCTACGACGTCTACCAACGGCTGATGGACTATTGGGCCGAGGTCATGCAGGACGACGTCTACCTGATCGCCGCCGACGGTTGGCTGGAGGCCGCCAAGCCGCGGGCCGTGGTGGAAGACAAGGAAAAAAAGATCAAGGAGACGCCGGACCTTGTTGTCGGCCGCAAGAAGTACAAGATGGACCTGATCCCGCCGGCCCTGGTCATCGCCCGCTATTTTGCCGAGGAACAGGCCGCCATCGATGAATTGCAGGCCAAGCAGGAGGCCGCTGCTCGCGAGTTGGAGGAGTTTATTGAGGAACACTCGGGCGAAGAGGGCCTGTTGGAGGATGCGGCCAACGATAAGGGGAAGGTCACCAAGGGCGGCGTCACAGGGCGGCTCAAGGCCATCCAAGACGAGGCTGAGAGCGACGAGGAGCGTGCTGCCCTCACGCGCTGCCTGGAGCTGTTTGAAGCTGAAGCCGAGGCAAGCAAGGCCGTCAGGGACGCGCTGGCCGCGCTGGAGGAAAAGGTGCTGGCCAAGTATCCCAAGCTGACCGAGGCAGAGATCAAATCGCTGGTTGTCGATGACAAGTGGTTCGCCTCGATTCAGACGGCCATCGAGGGCGAGGTTCAGCGGCTGACCCAGCAACTCGCCGGCCGCGTCAAAGAATTGGAAGAGCGGTATGCCGTCCCGCTGCCGGAATTGGCGCACGGGGTAGATGAGTTCAGCGCCAAGGTCGAGGGGCACTTGAAGCAGATGGGGCTGGTGTGGGCATGAGCGCAACGACGACACAACCGAAGTCGCCTCAAGGCTACAGACAGACTGAGGTGGGTCTGATTCCTGAGGACTGGTTGGTCTGCCGCCTTGGTGAATGCGGCGAGGTTATCATGGGCCAATCGCCGCCCGGCATATCGTACAACCGGACAAGCATTGGAAGTCCGCTAATCAACGGCCCCACGGAGTTCACCAACCTTTATCCAATCAAAATCCAGTGGACAACGCGGCCCGCGAGGTTCTGCAAGGCTGGCGACTTATTAATTTGTGTTCGCGGAAGTTCGACCGGACGTACCAACTACGCCAACGATACCTACGCCATCGGTCGAGGCGTGGCAGCGATACGCGCGAAAGACGACAACGACACGGAATACTTGAGCTATCAGGTCATCTCCGAAGTGTCAGACATCCTTGCGGCAGCAACGGGCTCGACGTTCCCTAGCGTTGACGGCGCATCATTTAGAAGATATTCGTGCGGCTGCCATCGCCCGCCGAACAGCGCACCATTGCCGGGGCGTTGTCGGATGCCGATGGGTTGATCGGGGCGTTGGAAGAGCTTATCGCGAAGAAGCGGGCCATCAAGCAGGCCGCCATGCAGCAACTCCTCACCGGCAAGACCCGCCTGCCGGGGTTCAGCGGGCGCGGAAGACGCGCACGCTTGGCGATCTCGGACTTTGGCGAGGCGGATCGACTCCGCTCATGTCCAATTCCGCGTACTGGATAGGTGGAACCATTCCATGGCTTTCGTCGAGCGATGTTCGCCAAGCCTGGATCAATGATGCGAGTGCCCAGATTACCGAGCTCGCGGTTGCCGAGACTTCCGTGCCGCTTATTCCACCCAACTCTGTGATTGTTGTCATTCGGAGCGGCATCCTTCGCCGGTTTTTGCCTGTTGCGTGCAATTCGCGCCAGGTTGCAATCAACCAAGATCTCCGCGCACTTGAGCCTGGACCAGGTCACCACCCGCATTTTCTCCAGCAAGCTCTCATAGGATTCGAGCGACGCATTCTTCAGGATTGCCTCAAGGCCGGAACGACCGTAGAGAGCATTGATTCAGCGTGGTTCCGAGGGTTTGAAATTTCTCTCCCATGCATGGACGAACAAAAGGCCATCGCTACGGTCCTCTCCGACACGGACGCCGAGATTGCCGCCTTGGAACGTCGCCGCGACAAGACGAAGGCAATCAAGCAGGGCATGATGCAACAGCTTCTCACCGGTCGAGTCCGGCTGGTCAAACCCGCGGCGCCCGCTGAAAAGGCGCAGCCGGCCCGGAAGCCGGCGAAGGCCCCCACCTGGCAAATCAGCGAGGAGGTCCTGATCTCGGTATTGGCCAAGCAATTCGGCAGCGAAAAATTTCCCCTGGGCCGCATGCGGCGAATGAAGCTCACCTACCTGCTCCGCCGCCACCTGGAGGGCCAGGCGGCGGGCTACCTCAAAAAGGCGGCCGGGCCCTACAACCCCAAGACAAAGTATGGCGGCCCGGAGATGATCGGCGCTCCGGAAAGGCTACGTCCGCGAGCACAAGTGCGGCGATCTTCAGGGCTTTGTCGCCGGCCCGAACGTCGCCCAGGCGGAGACCTGCTTCGACCAGTGGTACGGCCCCGCGGCCCGAGGGTGGCTAGAACAGTTCCACTTCAAGACGAACGACGAGTTGGAGTTGCTGGCGACCGTGGACATGGCCGCCGAGGAATTGCGGGAAAAGGGGCTGGAGGTCTCGGTCGCCTCGGTGAAGGGCGTGATTCAGGCCGGCCCGGAGTGGAAGCCAAAGCTGTCGCGAGAGATTTTCTCCGACGGCCGCATTGCCCAGGCGATTGAAACCTGCCGGACGCTGTTGGGCTAACGGCGCGTAACACAGACCCCTGCCAGCTTGCCCGGCCGCTGAATGAGTCTTGCGAGCGAAGGGGTATATTCGGGATAACCGAAGCCGAAGAACGGTCGATATACCCCTATTTTGGGAAGGTCCATTGACTGTAATTTCCATCGGCGGCATAATTGGGGCTCACAGATTGTGACAGCGGTTGCCTCGCCTTGCCGGATGGACCGTGGGGCATTCTCGGGTAGCGTCCGAGACACGTCTTTAGTGTTTCAGCGTTGCGCATTCCCCAAAATGGAGATTAGGGAAAGCCAGAAGGGAGCTACCATCGGCTGCGTCACCCCCAATCGCGCCTGTTCTTTTGCATTGCTTAGGCCAGAGATTGCTAAATTGCAAGTAATTTGCAAATTTTTCCTGGCGCGATATAATTGATACGCTGGAATTAGCCTCGACTATCGGAGGATATGATTTACGCGGAGAAAAACCTAGCAGTTCAATTTTGATGCCTGGGGCGCCATTATGGACAATATAGAGCCACTCACTACAGAACTGGAAACTTACCAGCGCCAAAAGCAGCAACTCGTGGCCGAGAGCGAGGGGAAATATGTTCTCATTTACGGCAGTGAGGTTGCGGGCGTTTGGGACACCTACCATGATGCGCTCAAGGCCGGATTTGAGAAATTCCAATTGAAGCCGTTCTTGGTAAAGCAAATCGAGGGCGTTGACCGCGTTCATCACTTCACCAGGGACATCGAGTTGTGCCAGTCTTAACGGTGCCTTTGAGCCCGGAAGGGCCAATAATACCGGTACTTCTGCATCTCAGCGCCCCGAGACAGCAAGCGCTAAGAACGGCCGGCCGGCAAATTCCGCCGCCCGTCATCGGGCGCGGTTTAATCGACACTGGGGCAAGTTGCACGGCAATAGACTCCAGCCTCATTCAGTCCCTTGGTTTGATTCGAACCGGAACCACACCCATTCTTACGCCGTCCACAGGCGTCACTCCGCATAATTGCAACCAATACGATATTTCACTTGTCATCCAAATGGCCCAACAATTTCACGTCGCTTCGTTTGTCTTGCCGGTCATTGAGTCCCGCTTGCTCAATCAGGGATTTCATGTTCTTATCGGACGCGACGTGCTTGCCGGCGGAATGTTAATCTATAACGGCAGGGCAGGCACGTTTTCTCTTGCTTTCTGAGCGAAACTCCGCCTTATCGCTAGCGCGGCAAGTTGGCAGGAGTCCTTTCGGCGGCTTATTCGTCATCGCGCATCCTCCTGACGTATTCGACCGAGTCGATCCCGCCCGTGATGTCGATGCCTGCCAGGTCTTCCAACTGGGGCAACTCACTGGACGGCGGAATAATGCGAAGCTCGCGAGCGACGACTTTCCGGGGTTCGCGCGTCGTTCGATCCACGAATATCTCGCCCGTGACGACAACGCGATTTTTCCCCACAGCTCGAACCTTGGCTTCGATATCTTGGTCCTGGAAATAACATCGCGTCTCTGCGCCAGTCAACCGATCGACGAGAATTACCTCGTCCGTTTCCGCGCGAACCGCGGCCACGGTCTTCAGCGTTCCCCGCAGAGAACCATGTTCCTTGTAGCAATCGGCACTTACGCCCCGCATGCCATCTCCGACGTGAAGCGACTCTTCTCGTTGACTCGACATTTCTCGACTCCAATACTTGCGGCCTGCGGCACATTATAGGATAAAATGGCAAACCAGATAGGCCAGATCTCAATATAGAATTTTCGCGCAAATTGCACCGCCGCCACGCGTTATTCCACGGTGGCGTTCACTGCCGGAGAACCTAACCATGTGTACCGTCGGCGAAAAAGAGGCGAAAACCCAGAAACGGGTGGCCGAGTTCTTCCTCAACACGCTGGGCTACGCCTATCTCGGCTTCTGGGAGCACCGCGAAGGCAATAGCAACGTCGAGGAGGCGCAGCTCGCCGATTGGCTGAAACGTCAAGGCCACGACGAGAAAATCATCGCCAAGGTGCTTCAGGAATTGGACAAGGCCCGGACGCTCGTCGGCAGCGAGAGGCTGTACGATGCCAACCGCGCGGTATACGACCTGCTCCGCTACGGCGTGAAGGTCAAGCCCGAGCAAGGAAAGCAGACCGTCACCGTGTGGCTGATCGACTGGAAGGACCCGGGTAACAACGATTTTGCCATCGCCGAGGAAGTGACCGTCACGGGTGAGAACACCAAGCGGCCGGACACCGTGATTTATGTCAACGGCATCGCCCTGGGCGTGCTGGAACTGAAGCGTTCGACCGTGTCGGTGACCGAGGGCATCCGCCAGAACCTCGATAGCCAGAAGAAGGAATTCATCCGGCCGTTCTTTACCACGGTCCAGCTTATCATGGCGGGCAGCGAGACCGAGGGGTTGCGTTACGGCCTGATCGACACGCCGGAGAAGTACTGGCTTCGCTGGAAAGAGGCGGAGGCCCTGCCGGCGGCGGGCGACAACCCGTTGCTCCGCGAATTGGGGCAGCTTTGCCGCAAGGACCGGCTGCTGGAGATCGTCCACGACTTTATAGTCTTCGACGCGGGGACCAAAAAGGCCTGCCGCCACAACCAGTATTTCGGCGTCCGGGCGGCGCAGCGGCACGTCAAACGTCGTGAGGGCGGCATCGTATGGCACACGCAGGGGAGCGGCAAGAGCCTGACCATGGTCTGGCTGGCCAAGTGGATCCGCGAGCACGTGACCGATTCCCGCGTGCTCTTGATCACCGACCGCACCGAGTTGGACGAACAAATCAAAAAGGTTTTCAACGGCGTCAGCGAAGACATCTATCGCACCACCAGCGGCGCCGACCTGGTGCGGGTGCTCGATGCCGGCGACGAGTGGCTGATCTGCTCGCTGATCCACAAGTTCGGCCGTGGCGAAGACGACCTGAGCGACAAGGACCTCCAGGCCTACATTGCCGAAATCAAAGGCAGCCTGCCCAAGGATTTTCATGCCAAGGGCGAGATTTTCGTTTTCGTCGACGAGTGCCACCGCACGCAGTCCGGCAAGCTCCACCAGGCGATGAAGGCCCTGCTGCCCGGCGCGATGCTGATCGGCTTCACGGGCACGCCGCTTCTGAAGAAGGACAAGCAGAAGAGCATCGAGGTCTTTGGACCGTATATCCACACGTACAAGTACGACGAAGCGGTCGGCGACGGCGTGGTGCTGGACCTCCGTTACGAGGCCCGCGACATCGACCAGGACATCACCTCGCAGGCCAAGATCGACCAGTGGTTCGAGATCAAGACCAGCGGCCTGTCGGATCTCGCCAAGGCGCAGCTCAAGCAGCGTTGGGGCACGATGCGGAAGGTTTTCGAGCGCCCAAGACCGGCTGGCGAAGATCGTCGCCGACGTCCTCATGGACATGGAGACCCGCGACCGGCTGAAGAGCGGCTACGGGAATGCGATCCTGGTTTCCGGCAGCATCTATTCGGCCTGCCGCATCTTCGAAATGTTCCAGAAGACCGACCTGGCGGGCAATTCCGCGATCATCACGTCGTACGAGCCGTCGCCGGCGGACATCAAGGGCGAGGAGACGGGCGAGGGGCTGACCGAGAAGCTGCGGCAATACGACATCTACCGCAAGATGCTCGCGGCGAACTTCAACGAGCCGGAAGAAGCGGCCATGTACAAGGTCGAGCAGTTCGAGAAGGAAGTCAAGAAGCGATTTATTGAAGAGCCCGGGCAGATGAAACTGCTGATCGTCGTGGACAAACTGCTGACAGGTTTTGACGCCCCGCCCGCCACGTACCTCTATATCGACAAACAGATGCACGACCACGGCCTGTTCCAGGCGATCTGCCGCGTGAACCGGCTGGACGGCGACGACAAGGAATACGGCTACGTCATCGACTACAAGGACCTCTTCAAGTCGCTGAAGAAGTCGATCGAGGAATATACGGGGGAGGCCCTTGACGGTTATGACGAGGAAGATGTGGCCGGCCTCCTCAAGGACCGCTTGAAAAAGGGACGGGAGCATCTGGAGGAAGTGCGGGAATCGCTGCATGCCCTCTGCGAGCCGGTCGAGCTGCCGCGAGACTCGGCGGCCTACCGGCGATTTTTCTGCGCGGTGGAAAGCGGCGACGCCGCGGCCTTGAAAGACAACGAACCGAGGCGCGTGGCCCTGTACAAGATGGTGGCCGCGTACTTGCGGGCCTACGCCAACCTGGCCAACGAGATGGCCGCCGCGGGCTATTCCGACGCCGAGTCGAGCCGGATCAAGGCAGAGGTGGACCATTACGAGAAAGTCCGCGAGGAGGTGAAGCTCAGTAGTGGCGACGCCGTCAACATGAAGCTGTACGAGCCGGCCATGCGGCACCTGCTGGACACGTACATCCGGGCGGAGGATAGCGAGAAGTTGTCGGCGTTTGACGACATGACGCTGGTGGAGTTGATCGTCGAACAAGGTGAAAAGGCCGTGGAATCGCTCCCCAAGGGCATCCGGGAGAGTCCAGAGGCGATTGCGGAGACGATCGAGAACAACGTCCGCCGGCTGATCATCGACGAGACGCCGGTCAACCCCAAGTACTACGAAAAAATGTCGGAATTGCTGGACGCCCTGATTCGACAGCGGAAGAAGGAGGCGATCGACTACAAGGCCTATCTGGCGAAGGTCGTGGAACTGACGAAGAAAGTGAGAAAACCGGAGAGCCACTCGTCGTATCCGCGCGGCATCAATAGTGCGGCGCGCCGGCGCTCTACGATAACTTGTGCCATGACGAGCAGTTGGCCGTCCAGGTAGACACGGCTATTCTTAATGTCAAGAAAGCGGACTGGCGGGGCCACAAATTCAAGGAGAAGGAGGTCCGCCTGGCGATCAAGTCGGCGCTGGGCGGCAACGAGGACCTTACCAACGCGATTTTCGAGATTGTGATGAACCAACGTGACTACTAAACGGCACCAAATCGAAGTCCGCGGCGTCCGGGTGGAGGTCGTCCGCAAGGACATCAAGAACCTCCACCTGGGCGTTTATCCGCCCAATGGGCGCGTGCGCGTCGCCGCGCCGTTGCGTCTTAACGACGAAGCGGTGCGGTTGGCCGTCATCTCGCGATTAGGGTGGATCCGCCGGCAGCAGAACGGCTTCGAGCAGCAGGACCGCCAGTCGCAACGCGAGATGGTCACCGGCGAGAGCCATTACGTCCAGGGACGGCGCTATCGCCTGGACGTCGTCGAGCACGACGGCCCGGCTTCGGTCAGGCTGCTGAGCACCAAAACCCTGGAACTGCAGGTACGGCCGAAAGCGAGCAGAGACCAGCGTGAGGAAGTGCTGCATCGTTGGTATCGTCAGCGGTTGCGGCTGCGGATACCGGAACTCATTGCGCAGTGGGAGCCGGAAATCGGCGTGACGGTGGCCCAGTGGGGCATCAAGCGGATGAAGACCCGCTGGGGAACCTGCAACGTCGATGCCCGACGAATCTGGCTAAATCTGGAATTGGCCAAGAAGCCGGCATCGTGCCTGGAATACATTCTGGTGCATGAGATGGTCCACCTTCTTCGAGCGCCATCACAATGAACACTTTAGGGAATTGATGGACCGGTTAATGCCCCTTTGGCGGGAATATCGGGGAGAGCTCAATCGTGCGCCGCTGGCCCACGAATCGTGGAGTTACTAAGCGATAAAGTCCGTCACCCTGGAGATCGAGTGCATTCATTGGTCGCACGAAGGATAAAGCCAAGGAATGGAGTGTAATTGAAAAGGTACGTCAGCGATTGACTGCAAGCATTCTCGGCAATCATCGGCGTGGACTTGGGCGTCAGCTTGTTAAGCTGAGCGAGCTGATCGTGAAACACCTTTTCCAACTGGAAGAGTGCTTCGCGAATATGACCATACGGAAACTCAGATTGTTTGAGTCGCTCGATCTCTGCGATTGCCTGCGGCAAGCCGTCGCAAGAGCGATCGGGCTTTGCCTTGCTTGACGGGCTCGCTCCGGTCAATCCGATAAACGAGCACATTGGTGTCAACGGCGATCATGAAGTTGATCTCGGGTTAGCCGATCGCCGTGCGAATCGAAGGGAATCTCGTCGCAAAGTTCATCCAGCGCGTCGCATGCTGCCTCGACCTGAACCGCGTCATCGCAAGGTTCGACGGTCAGGCGAACCTTCGTGCCGGCAGATAAGCCGATCTCCCGGTCGGGTTTCAAGAGGCCGTTTTCAACCGTCGCAAAAATGACCTGACTCATGACTTTGGACTCCGTTGCTAAATTCCGCGTCAACAACAACCTATGATACCATTTATCCGCCCTCATGTACAATTAGAACCAGCAGAAGCGAAAAAAGCCGAAATACTGTCTCTCACTGCCCCGACGTGGTGGCAGCGCGGCATCCGTCAGCGCCCGGTGGGAACTCAATCCCGCTCGGGCGATTCTGCTTTCTTCACCGTTACCGTCATCCCCGGCCGCACGCGCTGGACGCCGTGGACGACAACATTATCCTCCGTCGTCAGGCCGTCTTTCACGACCCGAAGACCATCTTGCAACGGCCCGAGTTTCACGGGGCGAAGCTCAACCAGACTGGCCGAGGTAACGACGAAGACCTGCTTGTTGCCCTGATCGCTCATGATGGCGAGTTCGGGCACCAGAACGGCCTTGTAGGGCCCGTTCATGCCCAGTCGGACGCGGACCGACATGCCGGGGATGATCAGCCCGCCCGGATTCTGCAGCACGGCCTGCATGCGGAGCGTGCCCGTGACGGGGTCAACGCGATTATTCGCGGCAACCACCTCGCCGTGCCGCGGATAACCGGCTTCGTCGGCCAGGCCGCGAGAAACGGGCAAGCTGGTTTTGCCCCCAGCCCTTCCCGGGCTCTCCTGCACTTTGCGGCGAAGCTGTAAAGCCGTGCGTTCATCGATATCAAAGCAAACGTAATCGCCGTAGTCGGTCACCTCGCGGACCACAGGCCGGCTGACCGTGACCTCCGGGGCAGTGTCGGCAGCCGGGGCTCGGTTGAGGGCCAAACAGAAGCACAATAGCGAACAGCATATAGCTCGACACATGACAACCTCCAGGGTTTTGGGGAGTCGATCGATTGAGGGCCTACTGGGTTCTTATCGTTTACTGCCCCGACGTGGTGGGGGCGCGGCATCCGTCAGCCAGGCAAAATGAGGTCGCCAAACTCGGATCGAAAATGGCGTCCGACTCCGTCAGTTTTGCCACGCACCAGGCGAACATCGCCCGCAGCCAGCAGCACTCCGCCGGCCAAGACATAACGTGTTCAGCATCCAGGCACCGCAAGATCGGGCCAGCGTGTTCCTTCTCGTCAAACCCCGGCCAAAGCCGCTTGAGTTCTCCCTTGGGATGTCCAATCTGCTCGAACGTCGGTCGGGTGATCGGCGGCAACGACCTCGGCGCCGGCAACCGAATTGACTGCGTTCGAGTCGGCAAAATAGTATGCCTCCAGCATGTTGACAAGGAAATGCACCGCCGCGCGTGTGTGTAACTTCGATGTCATCAGCACTTCATTCAGGGCAGTCCAGTATCGCGCGAAGACTTCGGCCGCCACGTCACGACGCGCACCCTCCAGGTCATCCACGACCATCGCATAACTTCCAGGATGCCGCCGGAGAAACAGCAGCACGGGCAAACCGATCTCTTCTTCATCTTTCGTGGGAAGCCGTTGGTGCTTACCAACCATTCTCAGGAGCCTCGTGGGAGCGGTGATGGGTGAACGCTGTCCTACACGCCGGATAACGGTGAAGACACAATAGGCCTTCGCCATGAGAACGCGAAAGAGTTGGGGAAGAGACTCCACTTCACCCTTTCCTGTCACGACGAGCCCGAATCTGCAAATTTCGCCGGTCATTTGAGACTATTCTTAGTCGAAGCTTACGATTGCGGGATGCTCTGTTGCCCAACTTCCTCGGCCATATAAAGCGAGCCCACCGAGTATTGTTGAATTACGTCCTGCAATCCCTTAATCTCCGAAACGCGCCGCAAAGTCGTGGAACGGTCTTGACCGGCTTCGGCCACAACAACGTCTTCCGGCTGAAACTGGCTGATCAACACGGGTGAGTGCGTCGCAAGAAACACTTGGCGGCGCCATTTCGTGGCCGCCTCGCACACCGCTTGCGCGAAAACGGCCAGGGCGTGCGGGTGGAGCGAAGTCTCGGGTTCGTCAAAAAGCAAGAGGCTCGGTCTATCCCGCATGTCGCCAAACAAGGCGGTTAACAGGCCGAGAAATTGCAAATGCCCGTCCGACACGCCCGACGCCTGAATCGGCATCCGGCGTCCTTGTTCCACGAAGCTGCAACCCACACGATCCGAACCCAGCGACTCGAGTACAAGGTCCTGGAATGAGCCGGGGAAAGCCTTGCGCATGTAGGCCGTAATGGTCTCGAAACGATCGTCCAGCACGCGACGCTCGTTCAGATTCCTGAGAGCAGACCAAAGGTTCTGCCATCGATCCCAAGGGTACGTGTGGACGCTCGATTCGGCCCCGAAACGGCGCAACTGAAATAGATTTACCGACCTCGTGGCGTAAAAGTGCAGTGACTTCAGCAGCGAGTCCAATTCAATCGCCTCCTCTTTGGGTTCAGAGAAGAGCAGGAAATTGCTGAATGCCAGCTTCTCGGGATCACGTAACTTGAGTGCGACAGTTTGCTGGAGTTCCTCATGGTAGAACGCAGCCTGGTCACTGCCGACGGCCCGGTTCACCAATTCGATCCGACGTGACTTGGAAACGAGACGTTCCCCGACGAACGGCTCGATTCGGCCGGAGGAGTAGCCGAACGTGACCAGGTAAGTTGCCGTGCGTGTTTCGATGCCGATATCGATGCGATCGTGGCCGGGTTCGGCATTGTCGGCCAACGCACCAATCCCGTGGTGGCGAGAGGACGCGGCCTCAGACGTGCCGCGGTGGGCGCATTCCCGGACGAACCAAAGGGCGTCCAAGAAAGTGCTTTTCCCCACACCATTGGCACCGAACACCACATTGATGTTCGATGCCGCGAAGTCAACGTCGCGGAGACAGCGATAATTGTGAACGACAAGTCGAAGTAGTTCTGCCATATACGTGTTCCTTGTGATTTACCGCGTCGCGCTTCGGAGTGGACGAGTGGCGCGTTGCGTATCGGTTATCGTCGCGACCTGTATGAGGAACGTCTCGGTGACGACATTTTCCGTCCCGGCGTGGTCGAGTTTCTCGGCCAAGTTGTGATCGCCGATCAGTTTGCGAGCAAATTCTCGCTTTGAACGGGGGAATGATTAGCAGTTTACTCCAATTCGGTAGTTCCCGCAATCGCCCCGGCTGGGTAATTGGCCGTCGGTGCAGAGTCTATAAGGGTTGATCCACGGACAAGACCCTGCCAGCGGAATTCCCGGGCGACAGAAAGGCATTGAAGTCCCCGGCACGAAGAACCCGCGGAGTTGTCCCCGCGCAGGTTCTTGTACCGCTCACGGTTGCGGACGACACTTAACCAGCCTTGCGCGATCTCATACCCGTTGCAATCGGGCCCGGACGGCGCCGGCTTCCAGAGAGAGGAAACGACCTGCTTTTCCAGCCCGAACCGCTCATACTGACGCGGCCTTTGCGATTCGATCGCCATCTGCCGGTAATACGACCAGCGCCACAGCCAACGGGCCTCGTGCCGGCCAATGAGCGCGTTGCGATCGCCCGCCAGTCGCTGCAAGATCCGCAGCCCGCACAACCCCAGCAGCGATCGTCCGCCATGGAAGGCGGGGAACCAAACGCTACGATGCTTCCAATGGTAATCGACATACGCTTGGCTGCGTCCCTGCCGCAGGAGAACGTTCATCAGGGCGTCCCGCGTCAGTCGCTGCTCGCCGCAATGATGCTCGGCGGTCGAGTCTTCGCCGGCCGCCACGAGACGAAAACCGGCCGTCAAGAGCTGTCGCGTAAAGAGGGTTTCCTCGCCCAGCCCCAAGGCCCCCGGGCCGATTTCCAGATCGAAGGCGGGCACCTTGTCCAGCACGCGGCGGGCGAAAGCCATGTTCGCGCCGGTGAGATCGAAATCGCCCGTGGTCGGCGTATCGACCGCCAGGCAGACCCGATGCCAGGGCCGCAGCCAGGGCCGCTCCAGGTAGTCGGGCAGCTTGACGCGGCCGGCCACGGCGTCGGCCCGGCCGTCGAAGATCGGCCGGCACATGGCCTCGATCCAGGCGCCGCCGGGCCGCACGTCGTCGTCGGTCCAGAGCAAGACCTCGCCGCGGGCCGCCGCCATGCCGGCGTTCCGAGCGGAGGAGACTCCCGGGCGGGGCTCGTAAAGATATCGCACGTCTCGTCCCCAGATCTGCGCCTGGCGGACCACGCGCCGCGTGCGGTCCAGCGAACCGTTGTCGACAACCAGCACCTCGGTGGCCAGATCGGCCGGCAGCGCCGCCTCGCCGACGGCGCGAAGCGTCTCCTTCAGGCTCTCCGCCCGATCGCGCGTGGGGATGATGATTGAGAGAAACCTATGCGGCATCGCGTTTGCGAGAGGGAATATTCCGGATCCGCCGCATCAGTTCGGTCGTGGAATAATGCGGCATCGTGGGAACGGAAACGACTTGCCCGCCACGGCCAAGCACCGATTGATGGCCCACGACTTGCTCGGTCGTGTACTGGTCGGCCTTGACCAGGACGTCGGGCGCAACGCGCTCAACCAGGCCGGCCACGCTGGCTTCGTCGAAGACCACGACGAAGTCGACGCAGGCCAAGGCGGCCAGCATTTCGCTCCGCCCTTGCTCGTCGATCACCGGGTGGCCGGGACCTTTGATTTCCCGCACGCTGCGGTCGCTATTGACGGCCACCAGCAGGCAATCGCCCTGCTTGCGGGCCGCTTGCAGCGAGGCCACGTGGCCGGGGTGCAAGAGATCGAAGCAACCGTTGGTCATCACGATCCGCTTGCCGGCCGACCGCAGCCGCTCGAGCGTGGGCGCGAGTTGTTCCATCGGCAGGATCTTGCCGGGGCACCCGGTACTCCGGGTCGCGGCGGGCACCATGTACTCATGGTCGTGGTCGTGGTCGCCGTGGGCCAACTCGTCGAGAATGTCGCGACGCGAGAGCGGCACGACGCCCAGTCGTTCGACTTCCAGGCCGCCGGCCACGTTGGCCACTTCGATGGCCGACGCCGTGTCCGCGCCGGCAGCCAACATATAGCCCAGCACCGAGAGGACCATGTCGCCGGCGCCGGTAATGTCGCAGACCTGCCGCGGCCGGGCGGGGAAGAGTTGCGCGTGGCCGTCGCGATCGACCCAGGCCATGCCGTCGCGATCCAAGGTGACGATGACCGATTGCACGCCGAAGTCCAGGAGTTTGCGGGCGGCGTCGAGGCCCTCCTGGGGCGTGGTGATGCGAATACCCAGGGCCCGGCCGGCCTCGGCCCGATTGGGCGTGATGCAGGTGCAGCCGGCGTAGCGGCGGTAATCGGCATCCTTGACCGGATCGGCCAGCAGCGGAACGCCTGCCGCGCGGGCCAACTCGATCAGTCGCGGGAACATGTCGCCTTTGCAGACGCCCTTGTCGTAGTCGCTCACCAGCACGAGATCGACTTCGTCCATGCAGCGGGCGATGCCCGCCAGGAGCAGATCGGCCGTCGCGGCGGAGATCGCGGCGACGCTTTCGCGATCGATGCGCATCATCTGGTGCGGGTAGCGGTGTTGGGCCCGGCCGAGGAGCCGCTCTTTGACGGTCGTGGCGCGGTCGTCGACCGCGTGTACCAGGCGGCGGTTGATTTCCAGGTTGTCGAGCAACTCACCGACGGTCCGGCCTTCTTCATCATCCCCCACGACGGCGGCCAGGATCGTCGATGCCCCCAGCGCTGCTAGCATTGATGCCACGCTGCCCGCGCCGCCCAGGCGGTGCTCCTGGCGCTCGATCCGCAAGATCGGAATCGGGGCTTCCGGGCTGATCCGCTCGACGTCGCCCCAGACGTAACGATCCAACATCACGTCGCCCACCAGCAAGACGCGCGGGCGAAGGTCTCCTTGCAGCAAAGTCGTCAATGAAATGGACATCCTTGTCCCCGTTCCTTCCCTGGTGAATCAAGTGGCCAGCAGGTCCCTCCTGCCAGCAGGTCCCTCCTGCCGGGAGGGACTATAAGTGGAAAGAATAGCTTGGATCGGGAAATGGGCCAAGGGCAATTCCGGTTACAACCGTGCGCCATGTCGCCAAGACACCGCTGCTACCGACCGGCTTGATGGTGGTGGGCCGCAATCGCCAATGCTTCACGAATTGTGGCCATTTATCCCCGAGCAGGCCGTCAGCCTGTCAATAGTCACTGTCCGCCAGAAATTGCGCTGAGGAGCGAGCCCAGGGCCTGCTCGTAGTGCTTCCATCTGCCCACCGATGTCTTGAAGACCGGCTGACGCACCTGGACGAGGCTGGCCGTTCTGACCAGCCGCTTCGTCTTGTAAAATTCCAGGCAGCTTGGCTCCCATTCCAGACCGCACCAGGCCACGAGCTTTCGGGCCACGCCTTCCAGATCAGCGACAGTCTGCTCGTAGTCCACTTCCAACAGCGGCGCCGGCAAGACCTTCCGCCAGTGTTCCATGATCCGTTGGTACTGGTGAAATTGTGAAGCAATGTGCGATTGGTCGTTGGCCCAGGGAACTTCCTTGAAATGCGCCATCCAGCACGATACGGCCACGTCCCGCAAATCACGGCGGCAATGAATGAACCTCGCGCGCGGAAACAGGCTCGCCAACAGACCTAGAAACACATAATTCTCCGGCATCTTGTCCACGATGCGAAGAGCTGCCGGATTCAAGGCGCGAAGCCTCTCCAAGTGCCGTGCCGCGAGACGGCGGGCCGTCTCGCGACTCAACTGGCGAAGACCCTCGATGCAGTTGACGCCTTGTCCGCCGAGTGCGGCCATGGTGTCCCGGGTCAGCGTGATCTCCCCGGCGCCGAAAATTCGGGAGTGGCTGTCCAGGATCTGTTCGATGAGCGTCGTGCCGGAGCGCGGCAGCCCCACGATGAACACCGGGAGTTCGCTTTCCGACCCGCAGCCGCCAAGCCGTTCGAAGAAATCCGGCGTGCAGACCGCGATCGTCCGGGTGACGAGGAACTCGTGCCGCTTTCGGATCATACTCTTGGCCAAGCCTTCGCCATTCGGACCGTTGCAGGGCGTTGCCCCGATCGAGATGCGCGGCAGCCTTGGCATACTCGCCCCGCGCGTCCAGGACCAGGGCCAGGCCGAAGTGCAACAACAATCGCTGTGCGTCCGTCAGATCTCTTTCCACGCCGGAGGCAGGATCCTGCTCCAGCAACCGGCGCTGTGCAGTCAGGTCCCTCTCCGGAAGCTCGCCGCGGAGCAGTTCCGCCAATTTGAAATGCGCGAAGGCGAGCCGGGAATCGTGCCGCAACGCGGTGCGGAAGGAGTCTTCCGCGCCTTGAAGATCGCCCATCGCCTCGAAGAGATTGCCGAGACTGCCGTGGGCCTCGGCATAGTCTCCCTTGAGTTCCAGTGCCCGGCGGCAGCAGGCGAGCGCTTCGTCCAGGTTTCCCTGGTCCGTGAGGGCGTTTCCCAGGATGCAGTGCGCCTCGGCAAAATCCGGCTTCAATTGCAATGCCCGGCGGCAGCAGGCGACGGCTTCGTGCAACTTGCCCTGGTCCTTGAAAGCCGCGCCCAGGTTGTTGTTCGCCTCGGCAAAATCCGGCTTCAGCTCCAGCGCCCGGCGGTAGCAGGCGACGGCTTCGTGCAACTTGCCCTGGTTTTTGAAAGCCGCGCCCAGGTTGTTGTTGCGCCTCGGCAAAATCCGGCTTCAGCTCCAGCGCCCGGCGGTAGCAAGCGACGGCTTCCTGCAACTTGCCCTGGTCGCTCAAGGCAATGCCCAAGTTGTTGTGTGCCTCGGCATAGTCCGGCTTCAGTTCCAGTGCTCGGCCGTAACAGGCGACCGCTTCATCCAGCTTGTCCTGCTCCTTCAAGGCAATGCCCAGGTTGTTGTGCGCCTCGGGAAAATCCGGCTCCAGCTCCAGCGCCCGGCGATAGCAGGCTATCGCTTCGGAAATCCTGCGCAAGGCACGATGCGCTTCCCCCAGGTTGTTATGGAAAGCAGATACATTTCCTTTCAACCCAATCGCACGCCCCACGTATTCGACGGCAATCTTGTGTTTGCCCAGGTGGTTCGCGATCAAGCCCAGAAGATGGATCGCATCGGGTTGATTCGGCTCGACCGCGAGAATCTGCCGATAGATCTGCTCGGCAGCTTGTAACCGGCCGGCTTGATGGTGCTGGACCGCAATCGCCAATGCTTCGGAAATGGTTACCGCCGGAGTTGGTTCCATTGCAGTGCCACAATGAATCGGACCAACCTGAACCCCCGTAGCGGCGCGATGAACCGCTCGCACGCCTTCCGGACCACCCTCGCTAACCGATGGCGGCCCGCAAGCTGGTCGATTCGGGCTTTGACCTCTTCCAGCGAGTCGGCGGTCACCATGAGCCCCTGGGCCAGGTATTCGGGCAGGGTGCGCTCATCGAGAAGAGTCAGATCCAGCGGGCCCAGCACGCGGCTGCAACCGTAAAACTTCCCACGGTACTCGACGATGTTGAATTCTTGATAATCTGCCAGGACCAAGTGGGGAGGGTCCAGCAACTGATGAACATCCGCCAAGGAGTCGGCAACCAGGCATAAGCCGTCGCTTTGATATTCGCGCACGGCAGACGCATCGAGCTTCGTCAAATCCACTCCGTCCAAGGCCTGGCTCAGCGCGAGAAACTTGTCCTGGCAGAGCACGATCCTGAACCCCAAGTAGCGTTCCACTTGGTGTACGGGCAGCGAAAAACGCGTGGCAACATCCTGGAGAAAACGTCGCACCAAGTGTGTTTCGCGATCGGAGCAGTCAACCCCATGATCCACATAGTACTTCACCTCGTCCAAGGAGTCGCCGACAAAGCACTCGCCGCGGCGTTGGCACTGCCGCACTTCTTCCTCCCGCTTCCCCAGAATGCCGCGATCGCCTCCGGGAGGCAAAGCATAGAACTTGCTCCGGTACAGGAAGAGGTCAAAAGTCTGATAGCCCTCTTCCAACAAGAGGGGGCACACCTCGTCCGCGGTTTGGGTTGTGGTCCACTCCGGCGGAGGGGTCAATTGGAACTTTTCCCTGAGGAACGTGACGAGTGCTCGGGTCTTTTCGCCGTAGATGGCCTGCAAGTAAGGTCTGAGATGCGAGGGAATCTCGTGCTTCATGCCTGGCAAAATCCGTTCGGCGAGAGGAAATCCGGACCAATCGCTGCGGCATTTCACCCCCAGGTGCCGAAAGAGTTGATTCAGCAACTGCCGCGGGGCCGTTGCGATCGACTCGAAGAATCCCACGCAGATCTGATCGCGGTCAAAACAGGAGAGCCAGCGCTTCAAGCAGGCAAGATAGTCGCCGCCGTTGACGTTGTACAGCTCGGTGAATTGCTCCAGGAATTTTCCCTCGGGGACTGCGGCAAAACTGCCGTCAAACGCGGCGAAGGCCCGCTCGCGGTGCAAATAAGCATGTTTCGCTTCTGACCAGGCTCGTTGTATCGGGTTGCGCATCAGGAAAATCAGTTTGAGATGCGGGAATCGTCGTTTGATGCTGCGGATCATTGACAACGGTAATCCGGCACAGGGGGTTGCCTCCCCTTTCTTCTGCTGCAACCCTGCTTCCTGAAAGTGCTGCAAATACCAAGAGATGGGGAAACGCTTCCAGTAGCGACTAAAGTAATGAATTTCTTTTATTTTTGGAATAAAAAGTTCCGGGTGACATCTGAGGTTTGCATCCAACCAGTGTGTTCCAGTCTTTGCCGGAGAGATGATCAAGAAGTCCGGCTCACATCCGGCCCCGGCCGGGTCGGGCTGCCCCAATCGCTGGAGATACTCGCTTTCCAGTTGGCCCTGATCGCTCATGAATGGGTGTTCTCGCATAACGGCAGTACAATACGCTATTGTCAAGGTTGTGACCAGACGAAAACGCCTCATCACCAAGCCGCCCGCGCTACCGACCCGCGCGGTCGCGGACAACCAAGCTTTCCAGCCGCGCGAAGAGCGAAGCCAGGGCCTGTTCGTAGTGCTTCCATCTTCCCACCGATGTCCTGAATATGGGCTGGCGCACCTGGACGAGGCTGGCCGTTCTGACCGGCCGCTTCGTCTTGTGAAATTCCAGGCAGCCCGGCTCCCATTCCAGGCCGCACCAGGCCACGAGCTTTCGGGCCACGCCTTCCAGATCAGCGACCGTTTGCTCGTAGTCCACTTCCAACAGGGGCACCGGCAAGACCTTCCGCCAGTGCTCCATCATCCGTTGGTACTGGTGAAATCGTGAAGCAATATGTTCTTGGTCGTTGGCCCAGGGAACGTCCTTGAAATGTGTCATCCAACAGGAGAGAGCCACATTGCGCAAGTCGCGGCGGCAATGAATGAACTTCGCCCGCGGAAAGAGGCTCGCCAGCAGGCCGAGAAACACATAGTTCTCCGGCATCTTGTCGACGATGCGAAGAGCCGCCGGATCCAATCCGCGAAGTCTCTCCAAGTGCTGGGAAGCGAGACGGCGGGCCGCCTCGCGACTCAACTGGCGAAGACCCTCGATGGCATCGGCGCTTTGTCCGCCGAGTGCGGCCATGGTGTCGCGGGCCAGTGTGATCTCCCCCGCGCCGAAGATTCGGGAGTGGGTGGCCAGGATCTGCTCGATCAGCGTGGTGCCCGATCGCGGCAGTCCCACAATGAACACCGGAACTTCGCTTTCCAACCCGAAGCCGCGGACCCGCGAAGAAATCCGGCGTGCATGCCGCGATCATCTGGGTGATCAAAGACTCGTACTCTTGCGGATCATGCTCTTGGCCGCGCTCGCAATTCAGACAGCCACAACGCCTTGCCCCGATCGAGGTGTTCAGCGGCTTCGGCGTACGCGCCGTGCGCGTCCAGGACTTGGGCCAGGCCGAAGTGCAAGAACAATCGTTGCGCATCGGGCAACTCCCTCTGCTCGCTGGAAGCAGAACCTTGTTCTAGCAAGCGGCGCTGCGCAGCCAGATCCTCCTCCGGAAGTCTCCCCTTCATGAGCGCCGCCAAACTGTAATGCGCGAAGGCGAAGCGGGGATTGCACCGCAACGCCGTGCGGAAGCAGTCTTCTGCGCCCTGAAGATCGCCCGTCTCCTCCAAAGCATCCCCCAGACTGCTGTGCGCTTCGGCAAAGTCCGGCTTCAGCTCCAGTGCCCGGCGGAAGCAGGCGACGGCTTCATCGAGTTTCCTTTGGTCTTTGAGGGCAATGCCCAGGTTGTTGTGGGCCTCGGCAAAGTTCGGCCTCAGTTCCAGTGCCCGGCGGTAGCAAGCGAGCGCTTCATCCAGTTTCCGCTGTTCCCGCAATGCATTGCCCAGGTTGTTATGGGCCTCGGCATGGTTCGGATTCAGTTCCAGAGCGCGGCGGCAGCAGGCGGCCGCTTCGTTCAGCTTGCCCTGGTCGTTCAAGGCAATGCCCAGATTGCTGTGGGCCTCCGCGTACTGCGGATTCAGTTCCAGCGCCCGGCGGTAGCAGGCGACCGCTTCCGAAATCCTGCCCAAAGCACGATACGCTTCCCCCAAGTTGTTGTGGAAAGGGGCCGCATTTCCTTTCAACCCAATCGCGCGCCCGATATATTCGACGGCAACCTCGGGTTTGCCCGTTTGGTACGCAATCAGGCCGAGAAGATGGATCGCGTCGGGCTGTTCCGGTTCGACCGCGATAACTTGCCGATAGATTTGCTCGGCCGCTTGCAACCGGCCGGCTTGATGGTGTTGGACCGCCATCGCCAATGCTTCGGGAATCGTTGCCATAAAACCAGATCTGGCCTTTGACCACCCCCGGCCGCGAATTGTGCCGCTCACAATTCAGGCATGCTCGCATTTCCTGCCAGTACCTTGCGCAGCCTCCACGTGATCGCGGTCTCGCCGACGCATTGGAAAGCCAATTTCTCGTAAAAGCGAATTGCCGTAGTATTGGCCTTCAATACGCTGAGACCGTACGTGCGGCATGCCGGGCGAATCTCCGCTTCGAAACCCTGAACGAGTGCCGCACCCACGCCTTTCCTTGCCACGCTCTCCGCCACCGCCATCGACAGCAAGCGGAATTCGTCAGGCGGGGCCGCGAGCATCGACCGCCTCCACTGTCCACCCAATTCCATAAAAGAACGAAACGCCCGTAGCCAGACATGAGGTCGCAGCACGACAGCAGAAATGCACGACAGCGCGTGGCGGCGAAGGAAAGACGTTTTGCAATCGACCAATGCCGCGATCGAGCCGCCGAGAACGAATCCGTCGATCTCGCCTTCGTTGGTATGCACCAGGAAAATAGCCCGGTCAACGAATGCCGAATAAAAAGCAGCGGTCACTGCGGAAGAAAGTCGCCCGACGAGCGAGTTTTTGAGACGGAACTGCGATTTGTGGATCTCCGCGATCCGCGCAAGGTCTTCTCTCCTGCAAGGACGAATTGCCGTACGCACAGTATTCGCAGCCATTGTCGACCGTTCTGCCAAGAAGCCTGTCGCCAGATTTTCGAACGATTGTGGAATCGTGTTGCGAAACATCATCAAGTGTCGTTCTTGGATTCTCATGCAACCTGGATGCCTTGGAACCCATTGCCCGTTGACTCTAGTCTACGCTGGACTCCCCATTTTTTGGGCGTTGCGGTTAAAAAATAAGCGCACAAGCACCTTTGCGCAAAATCCAGGTGTTTTCGCGCGTTCTCGTCCCCGTCTTCGATCAGCCGTTGGACGTGCCGCAACGCCTTACGTGCCAAGCCGCGCGAACAGCGAGCCCAGGGCCTGTTCGTAGTGCTTCCATCGTCCCACCGATGTCCCGAATACCGGCTGGCGGATCTGGACGACGCTGGCCGTTCTGACCGGCCGCTTCGTCCTGTGAAATTCCAGGCAGCCTGGCTCCCATTCCAGGCCGCACCAGGCCACGAGCTTTCGGGCCACGCCTTCCAAATCAGCAACGGTTTCCTCGTAGTCCACTTCCAACAGCGGCGCCGGCAAAACCTTCCGCCAGTGCTCCATCATCCGTTGGTACTGGTGAAATCGCGAGGCAATGTGCTCTCGGTCGTTGGCCCAGGGAACTTCCTGGAAATGCGTCATCCAACAGGAGACGGCCACGTCGCGCAAATGGCGGCGGCAATGAATGAACTTCGCCCGCGGAAAAAGGCTTGCCAAAAGACCTAGATAAAAATAGTTGTCCGGCCTCTTGTCCACGATGCGCAGAACTGCCGGATTCAAGGCGCGAAGCCTCTCCAAGTGCCGTGCGGCGAGACTGAGGGCCGTCTCGCGACTCAACTCACGAAGACCCTCGATGGGGTCGGCGCCTTGTCCGCCGAGTGCGGCCATGGTGTCGCGGGCAAGCGTGATCTCCCCGGCGGCGAAGATTCGAGAATGGCCGGCCAAGATCTGCTCGATCAGCGTCGTGCCGGAGCGCGGCAGCCCCACGATGAACACCGGGAGTTCGCTTTCCAACCCGAAGCCGCGTACGCGCTCGAAGAAATCCGGCCCGCAGACGGCGATCATCCGGGTGACCTGAAACTGGTAGTCGATGGGGTCGTACTCCAGGCCGCGCCTGCGCCAGTCGGCCAGTTGCAGCGCGTTGGCGCGATCGAGGTCGCGCGGCGGCCTCGGCGTACTCGCTCCGCCCGTCCAGGACTTGGGCCAGGCCGAAGTGCAAACACAATCGTTGTGCGTCCGTCAAGCCGACGTCCTCCAGCAAGCGGCGCTGGGCAGCCAGATCCTGCTGCGGAAGTTTGCCGCGGAGGAGTTCCGCCAATTTATAATGGGCGATGGCGAAGCGGAAATCGTGCCGCAAGGCGGCGCGGAAGCAGTCTTCCGCGCCCTGAAGATCGCCTATCTCCTCCAGATCGCTGCCCAGGTTGTTGTGCGCCGCGGCAAAGTCCGGCTTCAGTTCCAGGGCCCGGCGGTAGCAGGCAACTGCTTCCTGCCGATTTCCCTGGTCCTTCAGCGCATTACCCAGATTGTTGTGTGCCGAGGCAAAATCCGGTTTCAGTTCCAGGGCCCGGCGGTAGCAGGCGATCGCTTCCTCCAGCTTCCTCTGGTCCCTCAACGCATTGCCCAAGTTGTTGTGCGCCTCGGCAAAGTCCGGCTTCAGATCCAGGGCCCGGCGGTAGCAGGCGATCGCTTCCTCCAGCTTCCCCTGGTCCTGGAAGGCATTGCCCAAGTTATAGTACGCCTCGGCATAGTCCGGCTTCAGTTCCAGGGCCCGGCGGTAGCAGGCCACCGCTTCGTCGAACTTCCCCTGGTCCTTCCAAGCGTTGCCCAGGTTATTGTGCACCTCGGCAAAGTCCGGTTTCAGTTCCAGGGCTCGCCGGTAGCAGGCCACCGCTTCGTCGAGCTTCCCCTGGTCCTTCCAAGCATTGCCCAGGTTATTGTGTGCCTCGGCATAGTCCGGATTCAGTTCCAGGGCCCGGCGGTAACAGGCCACCGCTTCGTCGAATTTCCCCTGGTGCTGGAAGGCAATACCCAGATTGCTGTGCGCTTCGGCAAAGTCCGGCTTCAGTTCCAGGGCCCGGCGGTAACAGGCCACCGCTTCGTCGAACTTCCCCTGGTCCTTCCAAGTGTTGCCCAGATTGTTGTGCGCCTCGGCATAGTCCGGCTTCAGTTCCAGGGCCCGGCGGTAGCAGGCAATCGCTTCAGCCAGCTTCCCCTGGTGCTGGAGGGCAATGCCCAGATTGTTGTGCGCCTCGGCATAATCGGGCTTCAGTTCCAGGGCCCGGCGGTAAGAGGCGATGGCTTCCGAAGTCCTGCGCAAAGCATGATACGCCCCCCCTAAGTTATTGTGGAAGACAGCCACATTCCCTTGCAACTCGATCGCCCGCCGAATGTACTGGACGGCAACCTCGTGCTTGCCCGTTTGGTGGGCAAGCACGCCGAGAAGATGAATCGCATCCGCTTGATTCGGCTCGATGGCGAGAATCTGCCGATAAATCGGCTCGGCAGCTTGCAAGCGACCGGCTTGATGGTGTTGGACCGCAATCGCTAATGCTTCGGAAATCGTTGCCATTTATTGCCGAGCAGGCCGTCGGCCTGTCTCTATGGACTAGGACGAATTCTACCGACAATTGTCACGCCGGGCCAATAAAAAACCCCCTCGCAGATGGGGGGAATCTGTGAAATACCTCAAAGTTAGTGGTGGGACTCTTGAAAAACAGCGGGGATAAGCTAAAATAGGGAGGGTTGAAGCTGTAATGGGTTGTTGGCCCAGTTTGGGTTGCGCCAGCGCAGTATCGACCTGGAGAATGAGCAGCCATGAATAGAACCAACTCGTCATTTCGGTCGTCGAAGCAACGCGCGTTGCGGCTGGAACCGCTGGCAGCGCCGCGACCTTTTGTCCGCGGTGGCCGCGGCCACGGAGACCTTCCAGCCGGCCTTCGATTTCACAACCGGCAGCATTGCGATTTCGGGAACGTTTCCCGAGCAGGGACATGCCATTCCCTTCAGTGGCTCGTTGCAGGCGACGACGGGCAATGCCGACTACAGTTCGAGCCGGACGCAAGGCGACTTTTCCCTGAGCAACCTCCAGGGAAGCGGCACGTGGAACGCCTTCGGCGTCGATTGGGGCACCATCACTATTTCCGAGGGGACGGTCAGCGGCACGGACAACAACGGCGCCGTGGTCGCCCAGAGCGGAAGCGGCGACTTCACGGTCATAATCGTTAGCACCAAGGCCCACCCCCCCAAGACCTATTACAACGGCCCCTTGGACTTCACGATGGGCGGTTCGTTCAACGCGCCACAAGAGAAATTCAGTCTCAAGGGCAAGGGCACGTCGGAAGCGGCCACGCTGAACCTGTCCGGCGGGTTCACCGTGGCCTCGTCTCCCTACAGCATTGCCGTCAGCACCCCGACGCCGGCCTGGACGCAGCCTGCCGCCGGCCAATCGCCCGCCCTGCAAGTGGACGTGGCGGTGACGGGGCCTGTCCATACCGCGTCGTCGTACACGTCGCCCGCCGCCAGCGTCGCTCTGTACTGGGCCGATGCCAACGGCAACGAGGTCAGTTCCACGGCGCTCCCTGTGAGCCTGGGCGTCGATTGGGACGAGGCCAGCGGAACCTATAACATCACGGGGCTTCCGCTGCCACCCTCCACGGCCGCAGATATCCTCTTGGTCCCGGTGTATAACGGCACGACGGGGACTCCGCTGGCGGTGCCGCTGCCGGCTCAGCCGGTGCTGGCGATCGCAGGGCCCGCGGCGGCGGTGGTCCGCCTGAAGAGCGGGACGACGCCGGCGGTTTTCACGGTGACGTTGCCGGCGCCCAGTCCGTTCCCGGTGACGGTCCAGTATACCACGGTCCCCGGTACGGCCATGCCTACCACCGACTATACGGCGGTCTCCGGAATGCTGACGTTCGCGCCGGGGTCACGTCCCAAACCATCACGGTCGCGGTGAAAGCGAACGAGAAGGCCGCGGCCGCGGAGACCTTCTTCGTGGCGCTCGCCACGCCGACCTGGGCGACGCTTGACCCCAACGACACGCAAGCCGTTTGCGCGGTCGATCCGTTTCCGGTGCAGGTCTTGGCGATCCAGGGCCCGTCGTCGCCGGTGGTCCGCCCGAAGAGCGGGACGACGCCGGCGGTTTTCACGGTGACGTTGCCGGCGCCCAATAAGTACGCTGTGACGGTCCAGTATTCCACGGTCCCCGACACGGCCAAGTCCCCCACCGACTATACGTTGGCCTCCGGAACGCTGACTTTCAAGGCCGGGGTCACGTCCCGCACGATCACGGTTGCGGTGAAAGCGAGCTCGACGGCCACGGTCGCAGAGGACTTCTACGTGAAGCTCGCCAATCCGACCTGGGCGACGCTTGACCCCAATGACACGCAAGCCGTTTGCACGGTCGAGCCTTTCGGCTTCACTACCCCGTCCGTCTTGCAGGGCGACGCGTCCTTGAACCGCGCGGCCATCGACGCGATTCTGGCGGAGACCAGTTCCGGCCAGGCGTGATTCGGCTTTACCCTGAAAAAGTATTACGACTTCGTGCTGATGCGCCCTGAGCTTCGCCTTTTGGGCAGGAGACGGCAACGCGCCGATCGAAGTTGGAAGAGGACATTGGAGCACAGGCCAGAGGTGGTGAAATTGTAGCCGAATTCGTCAATGGTGTCTCTGCAGAACTCGGCAACGAAGTCCCTGGAGCGGCTACTATAATAAATCGTAGCCATTCACAGGCTCACAGTCACAGTTATAGTAGCCGTATGACGGGGTGATAAACGGACGACTGTAACGAGCCAGCCCCGGCATTTTGGAGATCCTGGGTTTGCAGGGATTCTCGGGGCACGGCCACCTCTTGATCTTGTTCGGATCGCGTGAGGTTGGTATCGTACCGCCCCATGATCCTGTCAAGAACTAGCCCGGGTTCTGAAAGCAAGTCGCTGGCGCGTCGCCTTGCCGCGATGGAGGAGAAACTGGCTGCGGCGGAAGCAAAGCTGGCTGCGGCATCCGCTCGGCTTGGGCTGCTGGAAGAAGAGAACGTACGTCTGCAGCAGGAAAACGAGCAACTCAAACGCCGGTTGGCGGCGGCCCGCAAGAACTCGTCCACTTCCTCTAAGCCGCCTTCCAGTGATATCGTCAAGCCGCCCAAGCCTCCGCGCAAGGACGGTAAAAAACGCAATCGTGGCGGACAGCCGGGCCATGAACAACACCTGCGGACGCCGTTTCCCGACGAGGCCATCGATAACCTCGTGACCTATACGCTCGATTGTTGCCCCGATTGCGGCGGCTCACTCCGCCCTTCCCCGTATGCGGCCGAGGTGCAACAGGAGGTGGAAATCGTCGCCACCCCGACCATCGTCAGCGAACACCAAGCGTTGGCTTATTGGTGCAATCGCTGTGGGAAACTCCATGCAGCGTCCCTGCCCGAAGCGGTGCGGAAGGCGGGCCTTTTAGGCCCACGAATGACGGCCCTGGTGGCCTTCATGAAGGGTGTCTGCCACGCCTCCTTCTCCACCATCCGGAAGTTCCTTCGCGACGTGGTGCGGGTGAACGTCTCCCGCGGCTACTTGGCCAAGTTGATCGACAAGGTGAGCGAGGCGTTGGCCCCCTCCTATGCGGAGTTGTTCGTGCGGCTGCCCGACGAGGCCGTGCTGAACATCGATGAGACGGGGCATAAGGAAAACGGCGAAAGATTCTGGACTTGGTGCTTCCGCGCCGCGCTCTACACGTTGTTCCGTATCGACAAGTCGCGTGGCTCGAAGGTGCTGGTGGAGGTGTTGGGCGAGGAGTTCAACGGCGTGTTGGGCTGCGATTATTTCAGCGCCTACCGCAAGTACATGCGAGAGTTCGGCGTGCTGGTTCAGTTCTGCATGGCCCATCTGATCCGCAATGTGAAATTCCTGCTGACTCTGCCCCGCCGTGAGGACCAGGCTTATGGCCAACGGTTGCGCAACGCGCTGCGCGGCCTGTTTGCCGTAATCCACGGCCGCGGAACAATGACTGCGGCGGGCTTTCAGCAGGCATTGGCTGCCGCTCGTCAACACGTGTTGAGGACAGCCCTGACCGGCGTGCCGGACACGAAACATGCCCGTAACATGGCCAAACGCTTCCGCGAACACGGGGAAGCCTATTTCCGCTTCATTACGACACCCGGCATCGCCCCAACCAACAATCTGGCGGAACAAGCGATGCGTTTTGTGGTGATCGACCGGCACATCACCCAAGGAACACGCAGCGAGAAAGGGCGCCGATGGTGCGAACGGATCTGGACAGCAATTGCCACCTGTGCCCAACAGGGTCGCGCGGTGTTTCAGTTCTTGCTTGACTCTGTCCAAGCCTATCTCTCCGGTACTTCGCCGCCTTCGCTCCTGCCGTCCGGCCCCTGACGGCGCTCTCACCGCTTAACTTCCTCTATCATGTCAGTGGCCATTTGACCACGCTCTGTCACTACGTGAATCGCTACAATAAATCGAATAGTGCGCTCCCGAACTGCTGGGCAAGAGATGCGGCAGTTTGTCGTACTTGATCCCCAACCGATCGAACAAGCGACGTACGTCCTGCTCGTAGTGCTCGAAGCGCCCGATGAAGTCCATCTTGACTTGGCCGTCCCGATTAACGAGGTATGATCGCTGGGAGATCGAGGTTAAGGAATGCTCGGGAAGGAATCGCTCGATGACTTCATCGAAGGGCCTGGCCTCTTGTAGGAAAGTCCTCCAAATCGAAGCGGTCCGGTCCCAGGGATTCCTCACGAAGGCGAACTTGAAGCAGTTCCGCAGCAGTTTTCCATAAGTCTCTTCGCATTGAGAGTAGGTTGAGTGCTGAAAACCGTCGAGATGATGGGTGCCTTGCCAACCACGCGCGTAGCCCCGCCAGTTAGCGCCGCCGGCTCTGTCTATATCCAAAGGCGGCGCCTTGGTCGGCAGGTCGACATAAAGGCGCAGCAGAGCGGTTAGCGTGGTTCCTCCAGTCTTGGGAATGTGGAAGAATATCGCATTTAGCGAGGGAAGATAAAGCATCGGTGGATCGCAATTAACGTGAGAACTACCGCAGTTAACGGGCTACGGAAGGGAATGCTCCGACCGTATCGGTTAGCGGGACAATGGGCGCCTGTGTCCGTCGCTCGACATCGCTGCGCCGATAAAGCCGGAAACGGCCGGCCCGCTCGTAAGGCAGCGACGCAAGGTCGTAGTCGTTCAACACCGCAGGCGGACGACGCTCGGGGATGACGATCCATTCATCCGTGCCCAGCGCGGGTGAGGGCAAGGGGCTGTCGATATCCAGGTTTGCAATCTGGCCGGGTTGTAACTGGCTGCGCAAGTCGCGATCGAGATAGAAAACGAGCGAGTCGACTCGCTCCTGGGCCACCAGCACCCGCGACGGCAATTTCCGGGCACGATGGAAATAAGCGGCCAAATCGCGGCCGGAATGGATGGCGGCAATCTGGGGAAGGGCACACAACAGCAGAACGACCAGTTGACCGCTGGCGGTCGTTACGGCTAGCCCCAGCGTCAGGCGATCCCGGCCGTGCAACCAGCTCCAGAGCGGCACCAGGGACGTCAGGGCCGCCACAGTTGCCAGCGCCCATGCCAGCAGCGAAAACTGCGTCGGCAGCTCGATCTGCGCAATGGCGAAAGTCGCCGGCAGGCCCACCGGGCCGATCAGACAGGTGAACCACACGATCCGCCCCATCCAGTGATTGGCGACATCGGAAAGCACGCCATCGATCCTCCTCGCCCAGACGATCGCCGTCAGGATCGCCATCGCCGGAAAGACCGGCCAAATATAGGTAATGAACTTCGAATGCGCAACCGTGAGAAAGAGTGTGCAGCCGACAAACCAGCAGCCTAGCAATAGCAGGGGCCGGTTGCCGCGGGCGTCGGTCACCGCTGGCGTTCTGTTTCGCTGGCGGCTGACGGCATCTTGAACCAGCACCGGCAAGTAGGCAATCCAGGGAAAACCGCCGAGGATAAGGATGGGAACGTAATACCACCACGGTTCCAGGCCGTGCGGCTGCGAATCGGTAAGGAAGCCAAGCAAGTGACGGACGAAGAAATAATAGCGCAGATAACCCGGATTGGCATGTTCCATGGCAACGTACCACCATGAGCCGATGATTGCCGCCACGGTCAGGACCAGTGCGGCACGGAAGCAGTGAATGAACCGCAACCGTCGCGAAATGATCAGATATCCACCGTAGGCAATTCCCGCCAGTGCCACGCCTGCCAACCCCTTGGTCAAAATGGCCAACCCCAGAACAACGCCGGCAGCCACGCTCCAGGTCCAGGCCCGCCGCTGCGATCCTCCGCGGTCCGATTCCCAGAAGCACAACAGGGCCAGGTTGATCCAGAACACCAAGGCCACGTCGTGGGTTGGCAGTTGAACCAGGGCCACCGGCAGGAACATCGAGGCGTAGAACAGGCCCGCGATGAGGCCGGTGAGCCGGCCGAGCATCCGCCAAGCGATGACCGCCGTAGTCAACATGCCGAGCATACCGAAGAGCAGGCCCGGCAGGCGGACGGCCGCTTCTGACATGCCGAAGATTTTGAGCGAGGCGGCGATCGCCCAAAAGTAGAGGATGGGCTTATCGAGGAACGGTTTGTCCAGCAATCGCGGTACGATCCAATCGCCCTTTTCGACCATCCGTTGCGCAACGCTGGCGTGCAGTCCTTCGTCGGAATCGACAAGGGGGATATAAGGCGCCACCAGCAGTGAACAAGTGACGCCCATGCCGGCCAAAAGGACCAACCCCAGCGGGGCTTTCCAACTTTCACCCATCTGCCTGCTTCCCGTGGTCCGCCGGCCCTCCGGACAGGACTGCTCCAGCCATACTTTGTGACAGCCGCGCGAACAGCGAAGCCAGGGCGTTTTCGTAGTGCTTCCATCTTCCCACCGCCGTCCCGTAGACGGGCTGCCGCACCTGGGCGGCGCTGGCCGTACTGACCGGCCGTTTCGTCTTGTGGAATTCCAGGCAGCCCGGCTCCCATTCCAAACCGCACTCGGCCACGAGCTTTCGGGCCGCGCCTTCCAGATCAACGACCGTTTCCTCGTAGTCCACTTCCAGCAGCGGCGCCGGCAAGACCTTTCGCCAGTGCTCCATCATCCGTTGGTACTGGTGAAATCGTGAAGCAATATGCTGCGGGTCGTTGGCCCAGCGAGTTTCCTGGAAATGCGTCATCCAACAGGAGACGGCCACGTCGCGCAAATCGCGGCGGCAATGAATGAACTTCGCCTGCGGAAACAAGCTCGCCAGCAGCCCCAGATACAAGTAGTTCCCCGGCATCTTGTTCACGATGCGGAGCGCTGCCGGATTCAATGTTTGAAGTCGCTCCAAGTGCCGCGCGGCGAGACGGCGGGCCGTCTCGCGGTCCAAGCGGCGAAGGCCCTCGATAAAGTCGCCACTTTCTCCGCCGATCGCGACGACGATCTCGTTGACCAGTGCGATCTCCCCCGCACCGTAAACCTGGGAATGGCTGGCCAAGACCTGCTCGATGAGTGTCGTACCCGATCGTGGCAGCCCCACGACGAACACCGGAAGCTCGCTTTCCAAGCCGAAGCCGCCCGCCCCGAAGCTGCGGACCCGCTCGAAGAAATCCGGCCCGCAGGCCGCAATCGTCCGCGTGACGAACAACTCGTGTTCTTGGGGGTCGTAGTCCTGGCCGGACTTGTGCCACGCGGCTATTTGCAGGGCGTTGGCCCGCGCGAGATGCTCGGCCGCCTCGGCATACTCGCCCCGCGCGTCCAGGACATAGGCCAGGCCGAAGTGCAGCAACAAGCGTTTTGCGTCGGGCAACTCCCCTTGCGCCGGAGGCGGAAGGCTGCTCCAGCAAGCGGCGCTGGGCAGCGATGTCACTGTCGGGAAGTTTGCCGCCCAGGAGTGTCGCCAATTTGTGATGCGCGACGGCGGACCGGGAATCGTGCCGCAACGCGGCGCGGAAGGAGTCTTCCGCGTCTTGAAGATCGCCCATCTCCTCCAAAACACCGCCCAGGTTGTAGTGCGCCTCAGCCAAATCCGGCTTCAGTGCCAGGGCCCGGCGGTAGCAGGCCGCCGCTTCCTCCAGCGTCCCCCGACCGTGAGTACACGGTACCCGCTTCAACGCATTGCCCAGGTTGTTGTGTGCTTCGGCATGATCCGGCTTCAGTTCCAGCGCACGACGGTAGCAGGCCACCGCTTCCTCCAGCTTTCCCTGCTTCTTGAAGACGACTCCCAGGTTGTAGTGCCAGTCGGCCAAGTCCGGCCTCAGTTCCAAGGCCCGGCGGTAACAGGCGACCGCTTCGTCCAGCTTTCCCAGCTTCTTGCAGGCAACGCCCAGGTTGTTGCAGGCCTCGGCAAAGTCCGGCTTCAGTGCCAGCGCCTGGCGGTAGCAGGCGACCGCTTCCTCCAGCTTACCCTGCTCCCTGCAGGCAACGCCCAGGTTGTAGTGCGCCTCGGCATAGTTTGGACTCAGCTCCAGCGCGCGGCGGTAGCAGGCGACCGCTTCCTTCAGATTCCCCTGCTCCTTGCAAGCAACGCCCAGGTTGTTGTGGGCCTCGGCATAGCCCGGCTTCAGTGCCAGTGCCCGGCGGTAACAGGCGACCGCTGCATCCAGCTTCCCCTGGTCTTTCAAAGTGTTGCCCAGGTTGTTGTGGGCCTCGGCATAGCCCGGCTTCACTTCCAGCGCCCGACGATAGCAGGCGGCCGCTTCCTCCAGCTTCCCTTGATTCTTCAAGGCGTTGCCCAGGTTGCTGTGCGCCTCGGCGAAGTCGGGCTTCAGCGCCACTGCCCGGCGATAACAAGCTACGGCTTCGTCCAGCTTCCCCTGGTCCTTCAAGGCATTGCCCAGGTTGTTGTGGATTTCAGCAGCGTCCGGCGCCAGCTCCAGTGCCCGGCGGTAGCAGGCGACCGCTTCGGAAGTCCTCTGCAAGGCACGATACGCTTCCCCCAAATTGTTATGGAAGAAGGCCGAATCCCCGCGCAACCCGATTGCCCGTCCAATGTACTGGACGGCCATCTCGTGCCTGCCGGCTTGGGAAGCAATCACGCCGAGCAGGTGGAGCGCGTCGGCATGCTGCGGATCGACCGCGAGGATCTGCCGGTAGATCTGCTCGGCGGCTTGCAGCCGACCGGCCTGGTGGTGCTGGAGGGCAATCGCTATTGCTTCGGGAATTGTCGCCATGGCGTAAATCGGGCAATTACGGCGGCCCCAGGCATATCGCCACCGGATTGTGAAAAAGGTAATGCACGGGTCGCGTCTCCGCATACAGAACATTCATGCGGGCAGCGTTCTCGATGTAGTGATGGCGGCAGTTGTCGGCATAATCGCGACGACTAACCGTATTGACGGCAACGTCGACATGATACTTTCCGGGACGGATATGGACGGCAAATCGAAAAAGGACGGTAATTTGCTGCTCGGCTTTCAGGGGCGGCAACGGGTACCGTTCGTCGAAGGTCGTCGTCCCGAACACGTCGTTTCCGGCGGCGTCGACAACGCGAAAGGAAACGCTCACGTTCTGCAGTTCCTGGCGGGCCCGGACCGTTACGCCGAGGAGGGCCTCATCGCTTGGCAAGAAACTGGTCGGCGGGACGGCGGTGGCAGTCCATGAACGCGGTCTTGATGATTTCGATGGTCCGGTCGTCTCTCTCGTCGGGGCGCCAGTTTTCTTCAACGACCGGGGGGCTGGAGTCCTTTGTCGGCGCCGGTGTCGCGGCCGAGGTAGTCGAAGTATTCCATCTCGTTGCGACAGTGGTCGTGGACGGTCTTGACCACGATTTCACTTTGATACGCGCCAAGTTTTTGCCGCTCGAAAAATGCCAGGCGCGCCGCATTGTCCTTGATGAAAAGGGGCTGGGAAAGAAACGAGGAATTGAAGACCTTGTTCTTCAGCGAATCGACAACCTCGCGGCAGGGCCCCTCCCCCAGGAATTCCAAGAGCCGGTCGACTTCAGCGTCGGGGTCCGCCAGCAGGTCCTCGTGACGGACCGTAATCGCACGTTGGCTTCGGTCGCTGTGTTCGAACTGCATGATGACCTGGCTCGCCTCTTTCCAGCGCCGTACGTTTGCCAAGACATCATCCGGAGTAACGGCATCCCCGCTCTTTCTCCACCCCGCTTCAAGCGAAAACGACGCATGGAGCAGGCTCCAAACGGTTGCCACGGGATCGCGGACGAGCATGATGAATTTGGCCCCGGGAAGATACCGGCACAACTCGTCCAAATAGAAAAGGTTGTTGGGATGCGCGGTGACATATCTGCCGCGACCCGGAGTACCGGGTGCCCCGGCGCCGCAATGCCGGGATACGAAGCGGTTGATGAACTGCGTTGCCTCGGCAGCGAAGACCCGGTCCAGTTCATTGACGCGGTATTGCGGGTGCTGCGTCCGTCCCGCGAAGAATTCGATGAAAAACCAGACCTCCTTTTCCAACGAACCCTGCGATCCCAGCCGCGGATGCCGTTGCAGCGCCGTCCACAGCGCCGAGGTCCCGCTCCGCGGACAGCCCACGATGAAGACCGGGCAATCGGCCTCCTGCAAGTCTGCATCAGGCAAAGTATTCATTGGCAACATGCGGTTTCCAGGCCCAAAGGCAATATCTTACCGTGGACGAGCGTGATCGGATAGGCGATTTTTTCAATCCGGAAGGCCCAATTTCCGAACACCCAAGATGTCTTGACACACCCGCCAGCCTTGGTTAGGCTCCCGCGTGGGCAAAGAGTGGGCAGGACCAGGCAAGCGAAGGACGGAGATGGATTCGACCGCAGCCAACTACCGCTACTGGCGCGAGCATGGCGCCGAATGGCATACGGAATACGACTGGCGCAAGAAGTATCAGGTCTGCTACCATAACCAAGAGATCATGATTGCCGACTACCTCCGGCACTCTGCCGGCGCGGGTCCTGGAGTTCGGTTGCGGGATTGGTCGGCACCTGCGGTACCTCAAAACCATCCCCGGCCTGGAGGTCCACGGTTACGATCAAAGCCCGCAGATGGTTGCCGGGATGCAGGCCTGGGCGGAGCCCGACTGGCTGGAGTCGCACGTCCGCACCGGAGCGGCCGTGGGTAGACTGCCCTACGCCGACGGGGCCTTCGACGTGGTCTTCACCGCGGAAGTGCTGGTCCACGTGCGTCCGGAGCATCTGGCCTCGATCCTGGCGGAACTGGTCCGCGTGGCGCGTTGGCAAGTAGTCCATTTCGAGACGGCCGCGGATTTCCCGCTCGACGCCGGCGACACGACGGGTGCTGGTATCACGACCTCTCTCGGGCCTATAGCGGAAAAGGCCTCTCCTGTGAAACCTTGCCGGCAGGCTATCGCGCGCATCGGCCCCACCGGGTAGTCCTCGACGCCTCGCGTCCGGTTCCCGAGGCATCGCACGTGCTGCCGACGTTGCTGCGCCAGCTCGAAACGAACGTCCAGGGGACCTTGGCCGGTTGGGCCGCCGTCGGAGACTGCCTGCAGTGTCTGGCGACGGTCGACGAGCAGGCGCGTGCGGCAGCCGCAGAACCGTCCGATCCGGTCGCCCGGGCGAACAAACATTGCGAGTTGATTTCTGCGCGGATCCGCGCCGCAGAAGAGGCCATCCGCGCCGCAGGGGAGGCGAAAACACGTGCCGAACAGGCCAACGCTGCATTATTGGCGGAACTGGCGGCCCTCCGCGGCGAGTCGAACCAGGTGCGGGCTGAACTGGCCAGGCTCGAGTCGTCGCTCGGCCACCGCGTACTGCAGGGCTTGCGGCGCATGCCCGGCTTTCGCCTCCTCCGCCGCGCCCTCCAAGCCACATTTTGAAGGCCATGGGCTGCCGTCCAACCGTTTCCGTAATTGTCCCGGTATTCAAGGTCGAGGCCTACCTCCGCCGCTGTTTGGAAAGCATCTGCGGAGAGACCCTGGCCGATCTGGAAATCATCGTCGTCAACGATGCTTCGCCCGATAACTGCCAGGCGATCATCGACGAATACGCTGCACGCAACCGGCGCATCGTTTCCCTGATTCACGCGGAGAACCGCGGCCTGGGCGCAGCCCGCAATACGGGCATCGATCGCGCTCGCGGCGAATACCTGGCGTTTGTCGACAGCGACGACTGGATCGAGCCGCAAATGCACGAGACCATGGTGCGGCAGGCGGCGGCCAAGGGGGTGCGGTTGGTCGTCTGTGGAATCCGTTCCGTCTGGCCCGACTCGGCCCCATCCTACCTGATGTCGTACGACGGTCTGCTGCACGGCGGCGCGGACGTTCCTGGCGGCCATGGCCCGCCTGGCGGTCGACCCGGCCGTGGGCGTGTCGGCCTGCAACAAGCTCTTTCATCGGTCGCTCTTCGAGGAGACGGGCTATCGCTACGCGACGGGCATGCTCATGGAGGACTGGTCGGTGGCGATGCGATTGCTGACCACCGTCGACAACATCTTGTTCATCCCTGATTTGTTTTATAACTACTGGCTGGGCAATGCATCCATCACGCGCGGCTGTTGGGGACCAAGGCATTATTACTCGTACCTCAAGGTCCTGCGGGACTTGGAAACCCTTTTCAGCGAACGAGGCTTGATGGCGACGGCCGGCGAGGCCTGCGCCGGATTCTGCAGTTTCACTGCGACTGGCTTTTCGGGGGACTCGCACGGCTAACCCCGCAAGCGTTGCAGGAGTGCTTGGATGACGATCTCGTGGCCGAAATATGCCGCACGCCCCGCTTCGTGCGTCACCTCCTGGCGCGAACGACGGACCGCGCGAAGTTTCTGCCGCCGGCCGCGCCGCCGGCGGGATGGCCAAGCGTCAAGGGCTGGATGGCAAATCGGCTCCGCGGCACGATCCTCTTCCACCCCGCCCGCACCGTATACCGGACCGTGCGGCAGTCGCTCCATTCATGCCGCAGCCTTTTTCACTTCTGATTGCCGCTCCGTTGGAACGTCCCAGGCACTCGCCATAGAAATCCAGCGTTGCCCTGACGCAGCCTGCCACGCTGAACCGTTGCTGCATCGCATCCCGCCCGCGGCGGGCCATTTCGCGGGCGGCGCGGATTCGCCAGCACCCAGGCGACCGCCTCGGCCAGGGCCTGCGGATCGTCGGGCGGCGTCAGCAACGCGGTCTTGCCCTGCTGGAGATACTCGGTGAAGGGGGGAATATTGCTGGTGATCACGGGCGTCTGCTGCAACAGCGCCTCCCCGGTCACCAGCCCCATCGACTCGAACGTGCTCGGAAAGGCAAAGACGCTGGCCTGGGCCATGATGGCGTGCATTACGGGCCGCGGTTGTCGCGGCAGGACGTGCAGGCGAGACTGGAGTTCCGGACCAAGAATCTCGCGAATTTGGGCCACGCTGGATCGGCCGTGGTCGCACACGTCATGGCCGACGTAAACCACGTGCACGTCAGCCAGCCGCGGCAAGAACTCGCGGGCCGCATAGGCCAGCGTCAGCGCGCCCTTGAAAGGCCGGATCGCACTGCCGTAGAGCACGAATTTCGCCGGCAGCGCCGGCGCCGCGCCGGCATCCGTTTCGCCGCAGAATGGGTTGTGAATCACCCTCACCTGCCGGGGTCTCAAGCCGAAGAGGGCATACGTGTGGTCCAGCACGAATTGCGAAACCGCAATCCAACGGCGGTGGCAGCGCAGGTTCAGGTATTCCAGCAGCCGAATACTGCGGGAAACGTGCATGCCAATATGGCTGTAAACGGCGGTGTGCGTCGTATGCAGGCGGACCACGACGGGGACGCCAAGGGCCGGCAGCGGCAGCATGCCTTGATAGTCCGGCACCTCGAGGATGTCGAACTGTTCTCGACGGACGCGCCGCCGCAGATGCCGCCACAGGCGCAAGCGATTCCAGGCCACTTCGCCGCGGCGGAAGCGATACGACCAGGGAAGGATCTCCACCGCCACGCCGCGATCAGACCATTGGCCGCCCGAGCCGCCCACGCCAAATACCGATACCTGGTGCCCATCCGCCGCCATTTCGCGGCCGATCGTCTGCACGAACGTGCCAATGCCACCGTGCAGCAGCGGCGGGTATTCGTCGCACACAAAGGCGATTCGCATGACAAGTTGACTCCGAAGACGCGCTCAGGCGGCCCGTGACACGGCAGCGGGCGGGTTGTACGCGTCGACCTCCAACTCGAGGAAATCGGCCACGCTCTTTACGGCTTTTCGGTCATAACCTTCGTTGAACTGCCGAATCAGATCGCAACACAATTTGTATTCCCGCTGTACTCTGCTTATGGCTTCCGCGATGGCCCACGCATCGTCCTCGCGGGAAACGACCAACAACCGGACCAACTCCGGAAAATCGTCGAACAGGCGATGGTTGTTGCCCGTCAGGCAGGGCACGCCGACTGCCAAACTCTCCAGGGGGACCATGGGCGCACATTCCGAGATGGTGACATACAGCACCAGGTCGCTCTGCTCCATGAGTTGCCGGGTCCGGGCGCGGTCGAGCGTCTCATGTACTTTCACGCGAACTTTTTCCATCGCCGCGGCGGGCAGGTACTGCAAGTCCAAGCGTGTCGCCACGTGGACTTCGCCAATGCCCTCGGCCAACAAGGCTGCGATCCGTTGCGTATGCGGGTTCTTTCGCGATTGCCCGCCGACCGGAATGAACACGCGGGCCGGACTGCGCCAGGAGCGGGAGGGCGGCGTTGCCCTGCCGGGCACCCGATTCATCACTTCGAACGCGGGGAACCCCAATCGCTGCAAGGCCTGGGCCATGCCTGGCTTGCAGAAGCCGACACGGTCGAGGATTCCTTCCCGCCGCATGGCATCGAGTTGCCGCAAGATCCCGGGCAGCTCGGCGTTGTCGACCATCTGAAAGAATGATCCGTGGACGACGGAGAAGATTCGGGCAGCGGGCATCCGCTGCCGCAAGCGGGCGAGAAGCTCGGCATACCCGGCGAAGAAGCCCTCACTGATGAAGTGCGTTGCGCCGCTGCGCACGAGGCGTTCCGCGATCGCATCGATTTCGGACGGAGCAATCTCCGGCGTGATCAAGAGGTTCGGAGTGTGCCCTTCGGCCGCCGATCGCACGCCCTGCCAGCGCGGATGACAAATCGACACGACCGGTATGGCCTGGTTGGCATGTACGAATTGCCACGGCCTTGGGGCCGCGGCCGGCACGCTGGGAGCGGCGACCGGGAGCGGCACGGGAGCCGAGACCGCGGAGCTGCTTTTCGCGCGCACCGCCAACGCCGATTGGAGCGTGCTGCGCAACAGCGGGAAGCCGGGCATGCGCCGCAGTCGCCGCAACACCCGCTGTCCGAGCGAAGACTCGATCCTCGCCAGGTCGGCCCGCACCTGATGCGACTCGCTTCGTAGATTCGCGTTCTCTGTCTGTAAACAACTCAACTCGCTTTCCAGTCTCGACCGTCGATCCCTTTCCGCCGCCAAATGCTCGCCTAACGCCGCGATCGCGTTCTGCTCTCCGGACAATTCCGCCAATAGCGAGGCAGTGGCCTGCCCGGCGCATGTTTTCGCATCCAGTTCACTGTGGATGGCTGCGGTCGAATCCATCTCCGCACTCCGATTGCTTGATTATTCGCACCCCCTTCGGCCCGCCGGGCGGAAGCCTAACCACGTCCGCCGCGCGTGTCAAGACATCTGAACGTTTTGGCCGACAGAACTTGGCATTTCCTCAGTTTGCGGCAGCGGTTATCATGCTGCCACGCGTATTCCCGGCCAGCAGCGCGAAGAAGCCCGGAGAATCAAGGAACGACCGATGCAAACACACTCGACTGATCCTCGACCCCGGCTTGGAGTCAGCATGGCCGGTCTCGCGTTCGGGATTGCTGCGGCCGTGGCCGGGCTGTTCCGGCTGCGCGACGCGGCGCCATCTCTTTCCTGGGGATGGTTGGCCCTCTTGGCCTGCCTTATCGCGCTTGGCGGCAGGGAGGCCGGCTGCTTGCTCTTGAGCCGTGCCTTGCCGCGGCTCGCTCTGTTCTCCCCCCGCGCACGGATTGCGGCCCTACTGGGGACACTCGCCACAGCGGCCTTTCTCCTGGCCGTGATTCCCGTTCCGTCCCTGACGCCGCGGGCAGAACACGAGGTGACGGTCGTCGCCACCGGCCGGAAGTCGGTCTCATCATACGGCTCGGAGGTTTGGGTCCACGGACTGTTCGACGCCCAGCAGGCCCGCATCGTCGCGCCGGCCGAGTTCATCCAGGATGGTTCCTGGGAGCTTCGCAAGGGAACGCTCGTCTCGCACGGGCAGCAACCGGCCGTCCTGCGCTGGCACGGCCTGGCGCCGGATGGTCTCCAACTGCGGTTGACTTCCCATTCCTGGTCGGGAATTGCCGAAATCACGCTGGACGGCGTGCAGCAGACTCTCGATCTGTACGCCGATCCTGGGTCGGCAAAGGACGTTTGCCTGCCGGCGAAGGCCTTGCCGTTATCCTTGTGGCAAGTGGCTGCGTTGCGTGTTGGCGAGACGATTTGCCTGGGCAGCGTGCTGCTTGCACTCACGATGTGGCTCGTGACGCGCGCGGCGGCGCCGCCAGCGGCCCGCGTCGGCCGCTGGGCATGGCTCGTGTATGCGCTGCCCCCGGCAATCGTCTGGAGTTATTATCTTTGGGTCTTCTGGCCCGGATTGATGACCTGGGACAGTTTCGACCAGTGGAGCCAGATGACGACCGGCAGGTACGACGCCGCGCATCCCGTGTTGCATACCTGGACCAACTGGCTCCTGACCCGGCTTTGGCTCTCGCCGGCGGCCGTGGCGATCGGGCAAATCGTGGCCCTCGGCGCCGTGGCGGGGTGGGGCCTGGCGTTGATGCGGCGGCGTGGTATGCCGCGCTGGCTGGCGGTGGCAACGTGCCTGGGGTTTGCCCTCATGCCCTGCAACGGAGCGCTCGTGATCACGCTTTGGAAAGACGTCTTCTACTCGACGGCAATGCTGGCCTTGATCCTGCTGCTGCTGTTGATTGTGACTTCCGAGGGGAAATGGCTCGAGAGCCGATTCGGCTGGCTGATGCTGGCGGTCGCCGCCCTCCTGGTGGCCCTCTATCGGCACAATGGCCCCCCGGTCGCGTTTGCCACGCTGCTTGTTCTGCCGATCGCCTACCGTCGGTACTGGAAGCCATTGCTGCTTTCCCTGGCGGTGGCGAGCGGCGTATTCTACGGAGTCAAAGGACCGCTCTCGCGGGCGGCGGGCGTCGTGCCCCCTCGAAATTCCATGATGTTCGCCTGGGTCTTGCACCATGTCGCCGCCCATCTCGCCCAGGGAACGCCGCTTCTGCCGCCGGAGCGCGAAGTCCTCGACCGCATTGTTCCCTTGAAAGACGGCCCTTGGCCCTACAACCCATATTCCCTCCAACCCTTCTTCAAGCACCCCGTGTTTGGCCACAAAGATCCCAGTCAGTACGTGCTTGCGGTTCCGGCCCGCGATTTGTTGCGGGTGTTTTTCGCGCTCTTCTGCCGCCGGCCCGGCGTGGACTTCGAGCATTGGACGCTCATCAACGCCTTCGTGTGGCGAATCCGCTCGTCGCCTGCGGAAGCGCGCCGCGTTCCAGGCCGATAATACCACTTTCTATCGCATCGACACCCGAGAACGGGAGTTGCCGCGCGGAACATGGAAGATCGAGTCGATTCCCGTGACGCGGCCGCTGCCGCCACTGCTGGCCTGGGCCTATAAAGAAAAATGGAATTGGCTCACCTGGCGGCCGGCTCTCTACCTGTATCTGTTCTTGTTCGGCGTGGTGGTCGCCGCCGTGCGTGCTGGGCGCTGGCGCTATCTCCTTCTGGCCGTGCCCGTCGTCGTCCAGGTGGCCGCCATGTCGATCTTTGTCGTGACGGCGGAGTTTCGCTATCAATGGTGCCTGATCCTGGTGGGATTGCTGTGCAGCGGGTTCCTGCTCCTGGGAGTTCCCTTGCGCCAGGTCGCAGCCGCAGGGCAAGAGGGAGCGAAGCCGTGAAAGGTGTTGTCCCAGACCGGCCAAACGCACACTAACCCGAAGCGTAAGCGAGGTAATGACTTGTTGTCCACTCCCAGGCTTGACTTTCCCCGCGGGGGTGGCATGCCTAAGCCGCTCGGGCACCACGTACTCATGGTCGGCGGCGCAGGCATGTGGTGAAGTTCCGGCCGTTCCCTGCATGGCTGCGCGGCATCGAAGCCGCTATTCCATGCCACCCCGTGTCCGACTTGCGACAGTTATTGATTCGCCGGTCCTAAAGCCGGGACTCCAACCAATGACCACAATTCTGAATCATTACGCTAGGAATGCATTGCCGCTCACTCCCAGGGTCGACTTTCCTCGCGGTCCGGCCCCCGGTCCCGCCCTGCCCTGGCGACCGTGGATTCTGCTTGTGTTGTTGCTGGCCTGCCTGCTCCCGCGGGCGGTGGCGGCCTGGAGGCTGGACGTGCTCTGGGGCGACTCGATCCACTATGCCTACGCCAGCCTGGCGCTGGAACAAGGCAACCTCGACGAAGGCTTTGCCGAGTTCGGCCTGAATATCTATCCCCTCATTCTGATTCCGCTGCGACATCTGGGGGTCGACTGGCAGGTCGCCGGAAAGTGGTTCGGCGTTCTCGTGGCCTCCTGCACGGTGCTCCCGCTCTGGGGTTGGCTGCGACGCATGTTCGACGACCGTCTGGCCCTGATTGCCTGTCTGGTGTATGGGCTGCACGGGAAACTGATCGCCATTTCGCCGCTGATCATCCGCGACTCGACCTTCTGGCTCCTGCTGGCGCTGGCCTTATATTATTTCTGGCGGGCGGTGGGTGAGTTGCGAATCGGGTTCTTCCTGGCCGCTGGCGTGGTGCTCACGCTCGCCATCCACACGCGGACCGAGGGTTGGCTGCTGCTGATTCCGTTGCTGGGCTGGGGGGCCTGCCGCTGGTCGGGTGCCAATAAGTGCTCCCCTCTCCCGTACTCGGGAGAGGGGCAGGGGGTGAGGGCGGGTACTACGCGCCTTCGCCTGGCCATCGGAGTCTTGCTCTCGATCGCCGTTATCCCGGCCGCCGTGAGCGTGGTGAACTTCACCTGGCTGCGCGAGAATCCACGCTGGGAATTCCTCCGCCTGGCGCATCTCCAAGTGGCCGTCGATTGGTGGAATTCGGCCAGCGGCATGCACGTTCGCCTTTCCTATCCGGAAAGCCCGGATCCGTTCCTGAAAACGATGCCCTTGCGGTCCGTCGCCGAATCGCCCGCGGCCAAGCCGGCTCTGCAATCCCCGCCGCTGTTGCTTTCTTCCATGCACGTGCCTCCTCCCCTGCCGCCGGAGCAGTCCGCGCCTGCTTGGATCGTGACCTTCAAGTTCCTGGAGCGGCTGGCCAAAGGTTGCACCTGGGTGGGCAGCGTCTTGCTCTTGGTTGGGCTGGTTTATGGGTGGCGAATCTTTCTGCGGCCCGAGCACCTGACGTTGTTCTGCATGAGCCTGTTCTTGTTGGTTATCGCGCGGATGCGTTACTGGGCCGCCGGCCTCGATCTGCGTTACTTCATGCCGGTGGTGATCGTGGGTGTTCCTTGGATGGCCTTGGGCCTGGAGTGCGTCCTCGCCGCTGCGCGGCGGTTGTTCCAGCGGCGGGGAGAACTCTCGCCCCGCGCGTTGCGCGTTCTTGCCGGCAGCCTGATCGCCGTCGCCGCGGCGTGCAGCCTTCTCGACGGATCGCTGGCGGCCGCCGCCTACATGCGGAGGCACGCGGCCATGGGGCGTTGGATCTACCAGCGTGCCGGTCCCGAGCCGGCGATCGCGGGCAACCTCGATTATCTCTCCTTGGATGCCTTCTACTCGAATGGCCGCGTGGTGGGCATCATCTTGCCCGGCGACGGCCCGACGGTCCCGCTGCCGGCGGCGATTGCCGAGCGCAAGGCCGACGTGGTCGTGCTCTGGAACGAGGAGAACTTCGCCCCCGATTGCCTGGCGATCATCGAACGGCGAATCACGGCCGGCCGTGGCTATCGCCGCGTGGACGCGAAGGAACTCCCCGCCGGGGAGAAGGAGTTGCTGGTTTTTGTGAAGAGGGAGTAACCCTCACCGGGATTGACTTGCGGGATCCGCGGCCTCCAGGGCATCAAGCATCCGGGCGCTTGACCGCAAGGCCGCGGCCTGCTATCCTACTTCTCGGGGAACAGGCCGAATCGCTCACGATCACGCCCGGTGCCCTGACATGCCGCTGGCATTGAGGAAAGAGGACTATGAGTGTCTCCACGCAAGAACAACAGACGGAGGATACGGGCCTCGCGCCCATCGTCGTCCAACTGCATCCCGTCGTAAATCTTTCCGACGACCAACTCTGCGAGTTCTGTCAGGTCAATCGCGACCTCCGCATCGAACGCAACGCACAGGGAGAGCTACTGATCATGCCGCCGGCTGGAACCGATATGGGCGACCACAACGCAGAACTCACGACGCAGTTGCGCATCTGGGCGAAGCGGGACGGGACCGGCAAATCGTTTGATTCGTCGGCGGGCTTTCTCTTGCCCAACGGCGCCGTGCGATCGCCCGACGCTTCCTGGCTGCGATTAGCGCGATGGAATGCTCTGAGCGCGACGGAGAAGAAGCGGTTTGCCCCCTTGTGCCCGGATTTCGTCGTCGAGCTGCGTAGCGAGAGCGACCGCCTGCGCGACTTGCAAGAGAAAATGCGGGAGTATCTCGACAACGGCGCCGAGTTGGGCCTGCTCATCGATCCACAGCGGCGGCGGGTCCATGTCGATCGCCGCGATCGGGAGGTAGAGGTCCTCGACGGTCCCGCGGCCGTTTCCTGCGACCCCGTGCTCCCGGGGTTCACGCTGGACCTGCGGGAAATCTGGTAAGGACTCGGTTTACCTTGCCGGCGCCCCAATTTCATCGAGCACTGCCCTTGCCGCCTGCGCATCCTGGGAAGAGCGGTTGCTGAGCACAACTCGCCGCAGGGCGAGGATGCCGCGCTGATCCCCGCGCCGCGCCAGGTCCAGGGCCTCGGAAAAGCCCTTCGCGATGTAGCGCATGTCGCGCGGGACGGCGCGGTGTTTCACTTTCCTCCAATAATATTTCAGATCGTCGCTCTTCCAGCCGGCATAGACCTCTTCCCAGGAAAGGGGCGTCAGGTCCGCCAGGTGCGGTCCCAGCATGTGTTCCGAGATTTCGTCTCCTTCCCCCTCATAGCGATTGTCCAGCGAAATCCGCAAACGGTCCTCGGTCCGGTTGGGCATGGCCTTGTGAACGGTGAGGGCGGGGAAGAACAACGTGTCGCCCACTGCGAAGTTCGTCGTCTGCCACGGCACATTCAACTCCGGGTATTCCCGCGCCGCTTCCTCTTCGCGAATGACGAGGCCGCCCGCTCCCAGCGAGAAATGATGGTCCAAGACCTTGTTCGTCTTGTGCGAGCCGGGCAGGACCGCCAGCGGACCAAGCTCGATCGGGCAATCGCCCACCGGCGACCAGCACGTCAAGGCGTCCAGCGTCCCCTGGTAGTGCACGAAGTCCTGGTGCGTGGGGGTCGTGTGCTCCGCAAATTTTGGGAACCAGAGCCGTGCCTTCTTGCCGGGCAAGGCGGTGACCGGCCGGCCCATGATCCGCTCCGCCATCGTCGTCAACTCGGGTTCATGCGGGAGCCGATGGAACGATTCGAGCCGGTACATGCGATGATAAACCGCGGAGTATTCCTGATCGCCTTCGGTGCATCGCCGGGCGGGATCGGCAATCCCGTCCATGGGGTCCGTGCCGGCGACCAGCCATCCGGCGTCGTAAAAGATCCGCGTCATGTCCTTTCGCAGGGCGAGCAGCTTGTCCGGATTCTGCAACTTCTTGAAAAAGAGGTATCCTTCCTCCGCCAAACGCCGCCGCAGTTCCTGGGCATCGTCCCGGCAATCGTTGGAGACCCGAAATTCTTTCCAGTTTTCGTCCATATATGCCTCGTTCTTGCCGTGCGCTTGCAGTCGCTGCACACCTATCCTATGCGGGACGAGAAGAACGGTCAAACTGGGCGAAAAAAGGGGGGAAAGTCCGATTATTCGCATTTCTTCGGGCACCCGCGCGGGTAAAAGGCCGATTCAAGTTCAAACAATGGGCCTTATCGCCTTTTCTGCCCCTGCCCTTCGCCGCCGGGAGCCACAGCCGAGAAGTCCGATGGCGCCGGCCACGAGCAGGACGAGCGTGCTCGGTTCGGGGACGACCGAAAGGGTAATCGAGCTGTCGCCGCCCGTGCCGTAGTTGATGGTATCGCCGGCGGGAAGGTTCAGCGTCGCGAATTGTCCGCTGAGGGTCCCGCCGTAGCTGGCGATGGTGTACGTCCCGGGGGCAAAGTTTCCGGTGACATTGAGCGTTGGGTCGGCGCTGAAGCTCAAGTTGCCCATGATCGACAGGCTGGTAATGGAATCGCCCGCACCGGCGATGTCGAGTTCGCCGCCTTCAAAGTCAAGGTCGCCGGAGAAAGTCAGAGCGCCGGCGTTGAGGTTGCCGGGAGCCAGATGCCCGCCGGCGTTGACCGTCGCACCCGTCAAGTTGCCCGTGCCGCCGAGAATGCCGCCGCTGTTGACCGTCACCGGGCTGGTCAGCGCGCCGTTGACGACAAGTTCACCTTGGTTGACCGTTGTGGGGCCGGTATACGTGTTGGAGCCGGTCAGAGCAAGTGTGCCGCTGCCAACTTTCGTCAGGGAACCGGCGCCGCTGATCGTGCCCGCATAGGTCTGCGCCGCGGGATTGGCGAAGGTCACCGCGGCGTTATTCAGGATGTTACCCTGGACATAACCGTTAGTGTTAGTGCTGAAGGGGTCGCCGAGTTGCAGCGTGCCCGCAGCGACGGTCGTGCCGCCGGAGTAGGTATTTGAAGCGGCAAGGATTAGCGTGCCACTGAGCTGGACCCCAAAATTTGAACCAGTACATTTATGTTGGAAGTTGGTTCTTATTTTAACCGATGAGGAGGTTCAGGACAATGGCCAGGAAGGTGAAGGTCGCAAGGACAGCGGCGGTGGCGAGTGGCGCGGCGCGGCATTCAAGGCACGCGTCGCATTAGCGGCTTGCAAAGGTGACAAGACGCTTGGCGAGTTAGCGGGTCAGTTTGGCGTGCATGCCACGCAGATCTCGACCTGGAAGCAGCGGCTCTTAGAGGGCGCCGCGGACTTGTTCGAGGATCGGCGTCGCAAGCAGCGTGCCGAGGAGAACAATCAAGAGGAGCTTTTTGAGCAGATCGGTCGCCTGAAGATGGAGGTCGAGTGGTTGAAAAAAAAATCTGCCCAGTTCAGTTGACAGTCGTCGGACATGCGTTGAGCCGGGGCATGGCGAGTTGAGTCTGCGACGGCAGTGCGAACTGCTCGGCCTGGCCCGCGGGAGTTGGTACTACGAGCCGGCCGGCGAGACGGCGGTGAACCTGAAGCTGATGCGACGGATCGATGAGCTGGTACTTGAAGCGGCCGTATTTCGGCAGCCGTCGCATTGCCGATGAGTTCGACGTGAATCGCAAGCGAGTGCAACGGCTGATGCGGGTCATGGGTCTGGAGGCGATTTACCCGAAGCCCAGGACGACGTTGCGGTGTGCAGAACACAAGATTTACCCGTATTTGCTGCGGAATGTGGAGATCGAGCGGCCGAATCACGCTCTGGAGCACCGATATCACGTATATCCCGTTGCAGGGAGGTTATGTATATCTGACTGCAATTATCGATTGGTATAGCCGGTATGTGTTGTCGTGGCGGTTGTCGAATACCTTGGATGGAGCGTTTTGCATCGCGGCCCTGGAGGAAGCCTTGGTGACAAGCGAGCCGGAGATTTTCAATACGGATCAAGGAGTGCAGTTCACCAGCCTGGCGTTCACGGGCTGTCTGGAGTCACGCGGTGTGGCGATCAGCATGGATGGCCGCGGTCGGGCTTTGGACAACGTGTTCGTGGAACGCTTGTGGCGAACGGTGAAGTACGAGGAGGTGTACTTGAAAGACTACGCGAACGTCTGGGAGGCAGAGACGAGCCTACGTGAATACTTCGAGTTCTATTGCCACGATCGCAGACATCAGAGCTTGGACAATCGCACGCCGGCAGAGGTTTACGGGGTGCAGCGAACGAAGCGGAGCACTAGGCGTGGGACGAACGCTCCGCGCTGAACATTAGTGTCCGCAACGTACGATTGCGGCGATGACGCGACGGAGGTGGCTCCCCCGAAAGTGCAAAAAATTTCGCCGCCCCCCCGGGGGGGCGGCGAAGGCAAAGAAAAGACGGCCCAAACAGCCTCTTTAACCCTTTACAGATACAGCCCGTTCTCTGGTACAAAGAACGGGGTCCACCTCACACTATCCACTTTGGTCAGGCTGCCGGGACCGGATAGCGAACCATATACGTCGAACTCGGGATAATAGCCGCCGGCATCAAACGTTGCTCCGCCGCCGCTGGTGCCGAGTGTCACGGGCATGTCTATTGCATAAGTCTGAAGCGTCCCACCACTAAAGTTGAATGTTCCCGAAGGGGAGTTAAACGCATCGATGACGAGTAGCCCACCGCTAAGGTTGTACGTGCCGCTGCTACCAGGGTAGAAGCCGAGATAAAAATTGTAGCCGATGCTGTTGGTTCCACCGGACTGGTTGAACGTTCCCACGCCACGACAGCCCACGTACTCGTTCTCTGGTGTCGATAACAGGCCGCCCGTGAGGTTGTATGTGCCGCTGGTGCCAAGGGTTTCACCAATATAAAGACGGTTAGGTACGACGTTAGGGTCACTGATAATATTGATCCCACCCGACTGCGTGAAGGTTCCGTTACCTACAGAGCAGCCGACGTTCTCGAAGGCTGTTGTGAGATCGCCGCCTGTCATTTGCACGGTTCCTCCCTCACTGCCGCCCAGCGAAAGCGACTCGCAAACTTCTCCGGTCATGGTGATCGTCGCAGTCCCGCCATTGGTGATCCATGCGGTGTCGCTACTGGTCGGAAGAAGAGAGCCACCCCAGTTTGACGCAACGGACCAATCGCCTGCCGACGCGGACCAATAATCGTCCGCATGAACTTGCAACGCGGTCATCAGCGCAACCGCGACAAAGATCGCGAAGGCGAAAGCCGACAACCGGGCCACTCGGCCGCAACTTCGCACGTAGAACCTGGCAAACATTCGTTACCTCCTCGTATGGCCCGCCGCCCTCTTTCTGCCCATAGATTACCACACCGCTGGCAATTTGGCAAGGATTTCCCACAGCTTGCGAAACACAACGCCGGCTTCGGCCCCGCCAGCGAGCAGGCCGTTGCTTGGGCCTTGGCGGCCATAAGCCCGCAAATGGTCGCTACGGCGAACATGCCGAGCAAGGACTTCAACGGAAGCGATCGAGGCTTGAGGGTTCCCATGATGCCCTTCCTTCTTGGAGAGGCTTGCCAAGGCGCAAGCCCTCGGGACAACGGCACACCAAGCTATGGCTGAGCGTGAGACGAAGAGGCTATCGTTGCCCCCTTCGGAGCAGATTTGCCCTTTTTGACGTCCACCACGCCGAGCGCATTTCCTACTTTCGCAAACTTGTTTTGCCGGCAAGAAAGCGGCGAATTCCTCGGGAAAAGTGGGCCCCGTCGCGTTGCGGGCGATTGGAATGTCCGGAAATATGGAACCCGGAACCGTACACAATCGCCGGCTCAAACGTACTTATTATTACCGATATCTACGACTAATAACGTCTTTATACGGTATGTTTGCTCTTTGAAAATTCGCTTCTGCGGCGCGGCAGGTCAGCCGCGTCGCGCGGTCCGGGCAGGCTCGCCACCTGCCCCGGCCAGATCCCGCTTTCTTTGACAGGAAGATGTACGACAGGAAAATGAAATTCAGAATAGGACGAAAATACTTTGGCGAGACCCCATGCTACTGGCGTATCCGCATTTTATGTTCCTGGCGACCCGGACTACCGGGTACCCCGATCTTCCTGTCATTCACTGCCAATGGAAAAAAACGGAATTTCCTGACTGGGCGTCCTGGTCCTTCGGAGCATGATCGAACTGAAGTTGCCCAACTTGTCAAGGCGAGCCGAAACGGGTTAAGGTTCGCGAGATACGAACGAAAATGAGAGCCAAAACTCGGAGAAAATGGCCAACGACGCAGAACAATGGCCAAGAACGCCCGAAACTGGCCACACCCTAATCTCCATAACGTGAATACTCCGAAGAGTGTCAAGCCCTGGTTTTCCCGCAGTTTTCTCGGTGTGGACAACGTCCGACGGTGAAGTTAAGTTCCACCAGACGTGGTATAAAATGACGCCGAAGCGCGAAAAAGTGCGGTTTTTGAGCCACTTTGGCCAAAGTCAAAAAATACACCACGTCCGGGTGGTCGCATATTGCCTTTCCCACCGCGGAAAAACGGCCGCGATACCTTTTTTTAGAATTTAGTTCTTACATGGTGGGCCGCCTTGCGGAACATCGAGACCGCCGACCGCAGCCCGCTGTTGACACAGCATCCGGCGTTCCATAGCGCCCGCGCCATTCGATCGCGGCGGCTGCCCAGCGGCAGGAAATACTGCCGGGCCTGCTGGAACTTGCAGAACGCCAGCCAGGCCCCGGTGCGGCTGAATTCGTCGATGTGGGCCGGCTGGGCATCGAGGCCTCCCGCGGCCAGGTGGCGCCCCGTCAACTCCCGCGTCAACGAGAGGAACTGGAAATTGCCGTCGAACCAGTGCCCCAGGCCCTCGAGCATCTCGTCGGCCTGCGAATTCGAGGCCCGGTACAGGATCCCCAGCCGGCTCGTGGAGGTAAAGGGACAGACCTCGCGGAGCGCGGCCAGGCGATGCTCTCGGTGCGAGGCCTGATAGGCGATCAGGGATTCCAGCAGGCTAGAGCGGCCAATGCGTCCTAACGGGCAGACGGCCATGACCACGTCCTCCTGGAGCGAGAGCAGTTCCTGCAACGTGCTTGCGAGCGACTCGCCCGGCTCCGTTTCGGCGAAGTGCCAGAGCACCAGCAGCGGCGGCCGCAACTGGTTTTCGCGGAAACAGCAGCGGATCTCGCCCACCCGGCTCACGGGCAGAACGGTGTATTCCGGTCGCGGCGAAACTTCCCGGTCCGCGACCGCAGCCGCCAGCAACGGCCGCCAATCCGCAGCGCCGGCCGCAGGCTCAGCCGGCGGCAACACCTGGACTTCACGGACCTGGGGGTTCCCCAGAAAGAATAGTGTCGACGCCCCCATGGTCTCCTCCGAGGCCAGGTCGAGCACGCGCGGCCGGGTGGCATACTGGGCGATCCAACGGTCCAGCAGGAAGAAGTCGATGGCCTCCGGCAAGGAGGCGGCGCGATCCCCGTCGGCCCGGCCGCCCCGGGCCGTTTGCAGCGCGTCGAGATACGACTCGATCGGGCCGTAAACGCTGAACAACGTCGGCATTTCGAGGTTCTCTTGTGCGGGGGTCGTTATCATGTTTCCCTCTGCTAGCAGTAGCCGATGTCCGGATGGTATCGCAGGCGGCAGGCGTTGGCCGGCAAGCGCTTGCGAACGCCGATCTGGTCGTAGGTCCGCCGGATGACGGGAGCGACTTCCTTGGCGGCCCGACCCCGCGCTTCGTGGAGCATCGAGCCGGGCAGGTAATAGTAGTTCCCGATGACGACCGGAACGAAGACGATCTTCCCGCCGTTGGCCGCGATGCTGAGGAAGAAATCCCAATCGCCCACGGCCTGAACGCGGCTGTCCTGCGTGTAGCCTCTTGTCCGGGCGAGGGCCTGATCGCGGTCCAGCATGGAAAAGTTGTCGATATAGTTTTCGTCGACGATCTTCGGCTGGTAGGTCTCGTTGCTGCACAGGGCCGGGGCAGCTTCGCGCCAGGGGTGCAGGACCAGGTTGCCGTAGACGATGGCGGCACGCGTATCTTGCATCGCGCGGTGCAGGAGGACGACGTTTTCCGGGACCACTTCGTTGTCGGCGTCCATGACCAGCACGTGGCGATACGCGGCCCGGCGGAGGGCGTGGTTCCGCGCCCGGCAGACGCCGCCGTTCTCGGCCAGGGCCAGGACGCGGAGACCCTCCTTGAAGTACAAGGCCTCGAGCTGCCGCAGGAGCATGAGCGAGCCGTCGCGCGACTGGTCGTCGACGACCAGGACTTCTCCCCGCAGCCCATGCCGCCGCAGATCGCTGACGGCCGCCAGCGCCGACGCGATCGAGCGTGGCAGGAAGACCTCGTGGTTCCAATTGGTGATGGCGATCGTGACGCCTGGGCGCGGCATGTTCTCACTCCCTGGAAAGACTTGTCGACTCCGCGGCGAACGCGCGGGGCATGTGGACCTCGCGGAAAAACTGCGCCAATTCCGCTTCCAAAGTCGGCAGCGAGTCGAATTCCGCCAGAAATCTCTCGCGCACCTGGAAGAAGTCCATGGCCCGCAACCGTGCTGCGAAGTCTTCGACCGGCAGGAGCAGATCGGTGAACGGCAGCGCCGCGTCCTGCGGCACGGGCTCGTGGAGGATCTTGATCGGCACTCCGCCGCTGACGGCCGAGGCCCGGTAGCGTTCGCCTTCCATATAGAAGGCCCCGTGATGCGCGCACCAGACGTGGTAGCGCGAGCGGCAAAGCACCGCCTGGTATTGCTTCTCGTTGAGGTGCGGCCCGTCCCGCGTGACGGGCGAAAGCGGCGGCAAGTAGACGAACCCGCAAGGATCGACTTCCGCGACCAGGCGGTGGGCCAGGGCGATGCGGACGTCCGTGACGTGCCCCACTAGGGCCCAGGGGATCGGTCGCTCGGCCGAGTCCTGCAGCTTGCGATAGCGGACGAGTTGCGCCCGCTCCGCACGCGTCAACCCGTAGTGGACGAACTTGTAGCGGGCTTGCAATTCGGCGGGGACGAGATGGTCCTGGGGATGGATGTTCGTATCGACGAGGACATCGAAATCGAGTCGACGCAGCAGTCGGCGCGTGGCGCCGAACCAGCGCGTGGCCATGGAGTCGAGGTTCCACGCGGCCAGGAACCGGCAGTTGGCGCGGAGTTTGGCCAGCCTCTGGAAGGCATCGGCCCGGTCGCCGTGGCCGGCGACGATCTCGCCCGGGCCGATCAGGAAGCAGCAATCGAAATCCTGCGGCGGCAGGTCCCGGATCGTGGCCACGATCGCGTCGCCGCCCAGGTTCCGCAGGGCCTCGGCGATCCGCTGGCCGGTCCGGTCGTAGAAGTAATTGACGTTGCCGGCGATGACGATCAGGGCGGAGGGCACGCTGCCCGACCGCCGCGGTTCCGGGCGTGCCTGGTCCGCGCTGCGAATTCGAGGAAATAGGGTTCGCGGCATCGGGTTCACTACGGCCTCACCAGGCTGCGTTGCATGTTTGTGTCATCTTGCGCCTCGGGAACGGTGCGTTTGCTCATCTTCACGGCTTTCTCCGTGCGGCCGACGATTTCGAATCCGCAGGCCTGCGCACACCCGGATCGACCGCACATTGCCGGGAATCACGTCGCAATGGACTTCTTGCAGGCCGAGTTGCTCGAGGGCCAGGGCGACGACGGCGCGGGTGGCTTCACGGGCCAGGCCACGGCCGGCGGCGTCGGCCTCGCCGATCATCAAACGGCCGTATTCGGCCGTACCGTTGACCCAATCGATGTTGTAAAGGGCTGCTTGTCCGATCGGCCGCAGTTCGCCGCCCGTTTCCTCGATGATGAACACGAAGTCGTCGTCGCGCTGCTGGTAGCGGGCGAACCAGGCGGCGTGCTCTTCCGGTGTGAGCCGTTCGCTGCGGAAGAACCAGCGGCGGATGTCGTCCTGGTTGCGCCAGGCCAGCGTCTGCGGCAGGTCTTGCTCTGCGAGCAATCGCAGGCGGATGCGCTGGGCTTCGAGCGGCGGTATGTGACGTTTGCCCATCGAAGAAATAAGTTCTCAGGCCGCGGCCCGTCTTGGCGTGCCTGTTTTTCCGTACGGAAGTTTCGCCTTCGCTTTGCGCGAACCGATGAAACCGGCCTTGACGTAATACGAGGTGATGGAATCGATTACCCGTTGGATGTCGGCGTCGCTCATGTCGGGATACATCGGCAGCGAGACGATCCGCTTGGCGACCTCTTCGGCCTGCGGCAGGTGCGGCGTGTTGCCGTAGCAGGGATAGAGGTGGACCGGCGTGTAGTGCACACCCGTGGCGATGCCCTTCTGCTGCAGGAACGAACAGAGATCGTCGCGCTCGGGCGTCTTGAGGCAGTAGATGTGCCACGACGATTCCATTTCGGCCGTGTCGGCGGGCGGCGTCTCCATGAAATCGTAGGCGGCGAAGGCTGCGGAATAGCGGGCGGCGATCTCGCGCCGCCGGCCGTTCATGGCTGCCAGCCGCCGCAACTGCACCAGGCCGATGGCCGCGGCGATGTCGTTCAAGTGGCATTTCAGGCCGATCTCGTCGACGAAGTATTGCCACCAGTACGATTTGTCGGCGTCCGTGCGGTCCCACGTGCCTTTGTCGATTCCCAACCAGCGGAGCCGCTTGCTCCGCAACATCCATGGTTCGTTGTTCAAGGTCAGGCGCCGCCGTCGCCCATGGCCAGGTTCTTCACTGCATGGAAGCTGAAACAGCCGATGTCGCCGATCGAGCCGACGCTGCGGCCCTTGTAGCGCGCCCCGGTGGCATGGGCGCAGTCTTCGATGATCGGGATCTCTCCGGCGATCTCCTTCAAGGCGTCCAGATCGATCGGCCGGCCGGAATAATGCACCGGAATGATCGCCCGCGTGCGGCTGGTGATCTTGCGGCGAACGTCCTCCAGATCGATGGCCAGGGTATGCGGATCGACGTCGGCGAAGATCGGCATCGCCAGGCGATAGGCCACGCAATGGGCCGTCGAGACGAACGTCATCGTGGGCACGATCACCTCATGCCCGTGGTTCACGTCCAGGAGTTTCAGGGCCAGGTTCAAGGCGGCCGTGCAGGAATTCACGGCCACGGCGTAGGTAGTGCCGACGAATGCAGCGAATTTTTCTTCGAATTCGGCGGTTTTCGGCCCCAGCCCGATCCAGCCCGAGCGCAACACTTCGGCGACGGCGTCGATCTCTTCCTGGGTCATCGACGGCTTGAAGACTTGAATCACCGTGGGTCCTCCTTGACCTGGCGCTGCGGGGATAGCGAAGCGGCCGACCGCGTGCAAGCTGTGCAAGCTTTCCAGCGCCGGCCTACGACAATTCGTTTCCGGCCTGCGCAAGAGACTTCGACACCGGCGCGAGCGGTGGGCGGCCGTGCGCGTATTGCTGCCCCGACAGGAAAATGGCATCCTGCCATACTGGGCGGCGGATTCTAACGCAATCTGGATTTCCGTGTCAAGGATGAAATCGGGGGCAGATTCCACAGCCTAGAGGATGTACAAAAGCCAAAGCACCCGAACAGGGCGTCCGATATGCCACAACCGGCGGAAAAAACCTGCGGAGAGCGACTCAAATGAGTGCAACTTCCGACGGGACTTGAATCGAATTCCGCAATCTTGACATGATGTGTATAATAAGTATAATGGCAGCATGGACAGCCGAGCAATCATCAAGCGATTGGAACGCGGAGGGTGGCGGCTGGTCCGCACGAAAGGGAGCCACCGGCCGTACAAGCACCCCACAATCCCCGGTCTGGTGACGGTGCCCCATCCAAAGCGCAACATTCCTCAAGGAACGCTTCGGTCGATCTTCAAACAGGCCAAGTGGGACGATAAGCCATGAACTATCCGGTTGTTCTCAACAAGGACCGCGATTCCGACTACGGCGTGACCGTTCCCGACCTGCCGGGTTGTTTCTCGGCTGGCAGGTCGGTCGATGAAGCCCTGGCCATGGCCCAGGAAGCCATTGAACTCCACTTGGAGGGGCTGATTCACGAAGGGCAGCAGATACCGCGTCCGGGCAGCATTCAAGAACATCAGCAGAACCCGGATTATCGTGAAGGCACCTGGGCGCTGGTGACCATTGACCCAAAGGCGCTGCGGGTCAATGCCAAACGCATCAATATCACGATTCCCGAGCGCGTTCTGGACGCGATCGACCGCTTCACGAAAGAACGGGGGCAGACACGCTCGGGCTTCCTGGTCGAGGCCGCAACGGAACATATCGGACGGAGCGGCGGCAAATCAATGCCGGATCGCGACAAACGATCAACGAGAACGTCACATTGCCAGAGGCAAGTAAGACCACGTGCCCGGCCTACTGCACGGCGACCAGACTGTGGGTCTTCACCAGGCAGATGACTTCCGCCCCCGGCTCCAATTGCAGTTCGGCGGCGGCCTGTTGGGTGACCTCGGCCCATAGGATCTGGCCAATGTCTACCCCTATGAAAAACGCCTGATGAATCGGGATGATCCGGCAGACCGTTCCCCGCAAGTGGTTCCGCACGCTGACTCCGGCAACCTCCTGGCGGGCGATGACGACATCGGTCGGCGAGAACTGAACGAAGGAGGGCAAGGCCGCGTCGCCGTCGCGCGGCGGCAGTTGCAAGACCTGGTTGCCGACGCGGGCCGTGCAAGAGCCCTCCCGCGACTGGACGTCCTCCAAGCGGAGCAGGTTGATGGGGCCCGTCGAATTGGTCCAGGCCAAGGGCTCCGGTTGACTGAGGGCGTCCTCCGGCGGGCCGGCGCCGACCAACTGCCCCTTTTCCAGGAGGACCACCCATTGGGCCGCACGGCGGACCTCCGCCTGGGCGTGGGTGACGAAGAGGGTCGGGATGTTCCACTCGGCAACGGCCCGCTGAAGATAAGAGAGCACGCGGTCGCGCAAAGGGGCATCGAGTGATACGAGGGGTTCGTCCATCAGCAGCAACTCCGGGCCGCTGAGCAGGGCACGCCCCAGGGCTACACGCTGTCGCTCACCACCGGACAGGTTGCGGGGAAATCGCTGCAGCAATGGCCCGATTTCCAGTACCTCCACAACGCGAGCGAAGTCCAGCATGCGTCGTCGCTTGTCGCGACGACGCTGCCCGTAGCGCAGGTTTCCTTCCACGGTCAGGTGGGGAAACAACAACGAGTCCTGGAAGACCACGCCCAGGTGACGCTTTTCCGGCGGCAGCGACACTCCCCGAGCCGTGTCCAACAAGATGCGATCTCCCAGGCGGATCGAGCCCTGTTGCGGGCGAAGGAACCCGGCGATCATATTCAAGATGCTTGTCTTGCCGCTGCCTGACGGTCCGAACAACGCCGTAAAAAGGCGGTCGACTTCGAATCCGACATCCAGGCGAAACCCGGCAGAATAAGCGTGCTGACAGCGGAAGCTAAGAACCGGCATCGGACGGTCGCCTCCGCTGGAACCACTCGCTGGCTGCCAAGGCCGCGCACGAGAGCAAAATCGACAGGCCCACCAAACGCCACGTGGCTTCCATTCCGCCCGGCGTGCCGGCCAGCGTATAGATGGCCAAGGGGATCGTTTGGGTTTGGCCCTCGGTGTTCCCGGCCACCATGATCGTGGCCCCGAACTCGCCCAAGCTGCGGGCGAAAGCCAGCATGAAACCGGCAATCAGTCCCCGCCGGGCCAAGGGCAGGGCGACGGTGAAGAAGGCGCCCAGGCGGCTTGCACCCAGGCTGCGAGCGGCCATCTCCAGCCGGGGATCGACGGCCTCGAAGGCCAAGCGGACCGCACGGACCATGAGCGGAAAACCGACCACGGCCGAGGCCAGCGCGGCGCCCAACCAATGGAACGCGATCCGCAGTCCAAACCAGGCCTCCAACCAATGGCCAAGGGCCCCGTGCGGATTGAAGGCTACGAGTAGCAAATAACCTGTGACCACCGGCGGCAATACCAGCGGCAGATCGATGGCGACCTCCAGGAACCACTTTCCACGGAATCGCCGTCGCGACAGGAGATAGGCCAAGGCCGTGGCCCATGGCAGGCTGCACAAGGCCGCCACCAGGGCGACCTGGAAACTCAGCCGCAACGCCATCCATTCGCTCAGTTTGGTTGGAGAAGAAGGGCCGCCGTTTGCCTCCGAGGTTGCCGGCGAGACCACAAAGCCGAATTTCTGGAACACGGCCGCGGCCTGGGGCGAACTGAGGTACTGATAGAACTCCTCGGCCGGCTTTCGTTTCGCGCCATGGCGGAGCAAGGCCAAAGGATAGACGATCGGGCCGGTCAACTCGGCAGGAAAATCCCAGGCGATCTTCACCCGCGGGCTTGCCGCAGCGTCGGTGGCATAAACAATACCGGCCTCCGCTGCCCCAGATTCCACGTACATCAGCGCGTGCCGTACGTCGTCGGCCGGAACCAGTCTTGTTTCCAGTCTTCCCCAAAGGCCGAGTCGCGTGAGGGCTTCCCGGGCATACTTGCCGGCCGGCACCGACTTTGGCTCGCCGACGGCCACGTGCTTGATTGAGTCGCTCAACAGATCCCGCGGACTGGCGACCGTGGTCTTGGAGTCCAGCGGTACGACGATGACCAGTCGATTGCCCAACACGTCCTTCCGCCTGGCGACGTACTCCTCCTTCGCAAGGAAGTCGATCCATTGCGTATCGGCGGAGAGCATCAGATCGGCATCGGCGCCGTGAACGATCTGCTGCGCCAAGGGCGCCGAGGCCGCGTAACTCGCCCGCACCTCGATGCCGGTCTCCGCGGTGAACTGGGCCTTGATTTCGTTCATCGCATTAGTTGCGCTTGCCGCAGCGAAGGCCAGGACCGGTTGTCGGTCCGAACTCGGATTGGGCGGAGGCGGAACACGTTGCGAACAGCCCGTCAGCGGCAATAGGACAAGGCCCGCGATGAAGCATGCAAGTTGAGGCTTTGGCATGGCTTCCGAATCCGATTGACGTGGGCAGCATGCGATGCCTATTCGACGCCCAGCATGACATTGCTGGCCTTGATGACGGCACAGGCGTCCATGCCTTCCCGCAGGCCGAGACTCTTCACCGACGACAGGGTGACCATGGCAACGATCTCCTGGCCGCCGGGCAGTTTGACAATGACCTCGGCATTGACAGCACCCGCAATAATCTTCGCGATCTTTCCCTGTAGCACGTTTCTCGCGGAAATTCTCATGGTTTGGCTCCTGTACGGTTTGAGAATTCGGAATTCTACCGCAAGATCGCCAACTTATCAAACGCTGCCCCGCGCCGCAACTCCCCCGCAAGCCGATCGGCTTCGGCCGGCGACACGCCCCGACCCTGCCGGCCGAGGACGTGACGCACGGCCGCGGCGCCGGAATGCTTTCCGAGCACGATTTCCGTGCCGTCGCGGCCAACCGTCTCGGCAGCGAATGGTTCGTACGCGCGGCGGTCCCGCAGCAGGCCGTGGACGTGGATCCCCGATTCGTGCCGGAAAACCCCCGCCCCCACGATCGGTTTGCTCGCCGGAACCGGCCGGCCCGAGGCCTCCGCCACATAAGCCGAGAGCGCGGCGAAACGCCGCATATCGAGCCCACAGGATCGCTTCAGCGTGACCTGCAGTCCCATCGCGGCTTCTTCCAGCGCCGTGTTGCCGGCCCGTTCGCCCAGACCGTTGACCGTGACGTCGATGCTTCCGGCCCCGGCCACTACGGCGGCCAGGGCATTGGCCGTGGCCATGCCCAGGTCGTTGTGCCCGTGGAAGCCGATCGTCACACACTCGGCGCGGCGGGCCAACGTCTGAACGACGGCGTGGACCTGAAACGGGTTCCACACGCCCACGGTATCGGCCAAGCGGAAGCGGTCGGCCTCGGCCTGCCGTGCCGCACGCAGACAGCGGGCAAGGAAACTCGGCGATGCCCGCGAGGCATCCTGCGCTCCGATGGAAACGTATGGAAACCGCAACCGCGCCAGGTCACACAACTGGCCGATCTGGTCGACGACCCAACCTTGGGTCTTCCGCAAGGCGCGAAGATGGATGGCGGAAGTGGGCAGCGAGAAATGCACGCCATCGACGCCGCTGGCCGCGGCCGCGTCGAGGTCCTCGCGCTTCGCCCGGCACCAGGCGGTCAGGCGGCAGCCGAGCCGCAAGGCAACGACCGCACGGATCGCGGCAATTTCCTCGCTGCCCATCGCCGGCGTGCCGACCTCGATTTCCGCTACGCCGGTTTCCGCCAGCAGGCGGGCGATGGCCAGCTTGTTCTGCCGCGAAAAGGCCACGCCCGCGGCCTGCTCGCCGTCGCGCAGCGTGGTATCGACCAGCCAGACCTGTTTCATGCCATCAACAATTCTTCAACAGGAGCACCTTGCTCCAAGGCATCGAGAATCGAGTCGACTTTCGCCTCGTCCACTTCGTGGTACCACCAGGCGTTGGGATAGACGATCAGCACGGGTCCTTTCTCGCAGACGTTCAGGCAGCCCGTCGTGGAAACCACGGCGTCGATGCCCCGCTCGCTGACCTCGGTCTGAATGTACTGGACGAGATCCGCGCCCTTCTTGAAGCAGACGCCTTTCGGCTCGCCGTTGGCGCGGAAACTACTGCAAATAAATATGTGATACTGGGGTTTTTGCATGACTGGGTCCTCTCGTTACCTTCATCTCACGAAGAAGCTATTTCAAAACCGGGCACACAGGCGAAGTGCCTGTGTTACGAACCCGGTCTGGAAATGACTTCTGAGAACCTATCCGAGAACCGGATCTAGCCTGCATGATTCTGGGTCATCTCGGGGTTCTCGGATAGGTTCTAGGAACATCCCTGGCCGTTGCCGGAACAACCGGCCCCGGAACCACAACGATGATTTTTTCGCAAGGGGGCGCGGATCTCTTCACCGCGGAAGACGGCGTCGAGCCCCTCGTCGATCAAGCCTTCCATCATCACGAGCTTGATTCCCCGGCTGACCAGGGCCTCGCGCGGGGCCTGGCCGGCGCTGGCGACCAGCACGGCCCGGCAATCCGAAAGCGCGTCGGCGAGATCGCTCCAGCGCTGCGAACCACTGCCGGCCGGCGGTGTGCGGCGCTGCTCGACGATGCGGAAACCCGCCTCTTCATTGGCATAGATGCTCAACTGGTCGGCCTCGCCGAGATGCTGATTCACGAGCACGCCTTCCAGCGTCGCCACGGCGATGTAGGGTCGATTCTCGGCCGGATTGAGCGGGCCGCCCGCCGCTTGCAAGAGCGCGATTTCCATTTCCGGCCGCTTCGGCTCGCCCAGCAGCCCGACGGCATCGGCCCGGCAACGAGTGCAGTGCGACATGATCGGCAGAAGCTGGGCCACGTCGGCGCGAATGGCCGCCACGCGATCGGGCGAAGGCGATCCCAACTCGCCGAAGGGCGTGCCTTGCACGGGATACAGGGGCACGCAGTTGGCAATGTCGGCCCCCAAGTCGGCGACCCGCCGTGCAACCTCGACCACGTGATCGTCGTTCACGCCGGGAATGATGATCGTGTTGATCTTCACGACCACATCATGCTGCTTGAGCATGCGAATCGCTTCCGCCTGGCGGCTCCAAAGCAACTCGGCCCCCGGAAGCCCGCGGTAAACCTTCTTGCCGTCGCGGATCCAGGCGTAGACCTTGGCGCCGATCTGCGGATCGACGGCGTTCACGGTGAGCGTAACGTGGCTTACCGCCAGCTTGCCGAGGGCCTCGGCATGCGGCGGCGCGCCCAGCCCGTTGGAGGCCACGCAGAGCAGCATTTCCGGATACGCCTCGCGAACCAGGCGGAGCGTCTCCAAGGTGAGCGACGGCGTGGCCAGCGGATCGCCCGGGCCGGCGATGCCGACGACCGAGATCCGGCTGTCCTTGGCCAGCACGCGCTGCAAGTAATCCAACGATTGCCGCGGCGAGAGGATGGCCGTCGTCACGCCCGGGCGGCTCTCGTTGGCGCAATCGTAGATCCGCTTGCAAAAGTTGCATTGCACGTTGCAATCCGGCGCGATCGGCAAATGAACGCGGCCGTGGCGATGGCGGGCGTCGATGTTGAAACAGGGATGGGTCGATATATCGGGCATCATGGACTTGACTCACATGTACGTATAACCGACAGGGTTGCTCTCCTGCGCGGTTTCGATCACGGCGTTGGCAATGCGATCGAAGAGTTGCTGGGCCCCGCGATAACCGACGTGCAGCATCCGCGGCCCGTCGATCCGATCGTGGACGGGAAAACCGATGCGGATCAGCGGCACGGCGAGCTTTCGCGACATGGCGAAGCCCTTGCTGTTGCCCACGATCAGATCGGGCTCGATCGCCGCCGCGCGCTGCTCCATCTCGGCGAAATCGACGCCCTCGACGACGGTCAAATCCTGGTTGCTCCAGGAATCGAACTCTTCGATCCGCTGGCGAAGCTTGCCGGTTCTGGCCCCCGAGCCGCAAAGGACCGGATCGATGCCGATCTCCATGAGGAACGACGCCATGGCCGCCACCAGGTCCTGTTCGCCGTAAACCACGGCCCGCTTGCCGAAAACGTACTTGTGGGCGTCCACATAGGCATCGACCAGCCGCCCGCGTTCGCTGGCATGTTCGGCCGGGGTCGGGCGGCCGGTGATCGCCGACAAGGCGTCGAAGAAACGATCCGTCTGCACGACGCCGACGGCCTGGGGCAGGGAGAAGTTCGGAACGCCGAATCGCTCTTGAAGCAGCGCGCCAGCAGTCTTGGCCGGGTCGGCCGTCGAACCGAACTCGATGGTCGCCATGGCGCGGCCCATGCGGCGGATGTCGGCCAGCGGCGTGCCGCCTTGCGGAATGCGCTGATATTCGCTCCACGTCGGGCCGTCGAGCGTGTCGCTATAATCGGAAAGCATGATCGGCTCGACGCCGAAGTCGCGGAGGATGCTCTTGAGATAGCGGAGATCGGCCGGCGAGACGATGCCGGGCAGGAGGTTGACGACGTTCTCGCGCGGTCCGCCCTCGGCAAACGTATCGACGATCGCCCGGATGGCCGCGTGAAAGCCCTCGGCGTGCGTGCCGGCGTAGCTGGGCGTGCCCACGTGCACGATTTCGGGCCAGGGGCCGGTGGCCGTCTTGCGAATTTCACGCAGGTGATAGGCGACATCCTCGCCGATCGTTTCCGCCAGGCAGGTTGTGGCGATGCCGACCACTTTGGGGCCATACTGCCGGATGACGTTTTCCAGCCCCTGGCGAAGATTTTCGCGGCCGCCAAAGACCGTCGTGGCCTCGGAAAAGTTCGAGCAGGCGATGTCGATCGGCTCTTTGAAGTGGCTGATCATGTAACGGCGAATGTACGTCGAGCAGCCTTGGGAGCCGTGCAGGAAGGGGATCGCCCCTTCGATGCCGCGGAAGGCCAGGCATGCTCCCAGCGGCGCACAGACCTTGCAGGCATTCCGCGAAGCCGTTGTCGGAACCGGAGCCTCGTCCGCAACCAGAGCTTTGCGAGAGATCGGGGCAATCATGATGGCGTCCTTTCACGCTCACCACAAAACAAAAGGAAACCACGAAATACACCAAACACACGAAAGGGGAAAGTGAGCGTTTTTCGCGCGCACGGCCGTATTCCTGAAGACGGGAAGATTGCAGCCGGAATTCATAGGAGACTCGAACGACAAGCGTCGGCCTTCTCGCAGCAAAGCAAGGCAAGCAATCACGAAATCCCGAAAGTACGAAATTCCGAAAGAAACGCGGTCGGGCAAGCGGAGGCCATTTCCTGAACTACGCCGTCTTTCGTGTTTTCGTCTTTTCGTTGTTTCGTGATTACCGACCTTAGTTGCTAAAGTCTCTTTCATGGTCTTTTTTCGTGTGTTTCGTGTATTTCGTGGTTTCCCTCTGATGTTCCGTCTGGCATTCGTTTGCGCGGCACCAGTTTCCACACGGGGGACATGACGGAGCGATAGACCTCGCCGGCGAAGTTGAGCATGCCTTCGAAACCCGCCAGGGCCTCTTTGCGCTCGTGGTTATGGTCGCAGAAGCCAATGCCCAACTTGAAAGCAATCGGTCGCTCTTTCACGCCGCCGATGAACAGATCGACATTTTTTTCCTGGACGAACCGCGAGAGCTCCAGGGGGTTCGTGTCGTCGACGAGGACCGTGCCCTCGTCGCACAGTTCTCCCAGCAGCTTGTAGTCTTCCTTGTTGCCGGTCTGCGAACCGACGAGCACCGTCTGCATGCCCAGCGTCCTTAATGATCGTACGAGCGAAAAGGCCTTGAAGGCCCCGCCCACGTAGACCGCGGCCCGGCGGCCGGTCAAGGCCTCGCGATAGCGCCGCAGCTCGGGCATGATCTTGGCCACTTCGTCGCGCACCAGTTCGCGAGCGGCGGCGATCATGCCCGCATCGCCGAAAAAATCGGCCACTTCGTACAGGGCCCGCGACATGTCTTCGATGCCGAAATACGAGACGTGCCGGAAGGGGATGCCATACTTCTGCTCCATGTCCTTGGCCAGGTAGACCATCGAGCCGGAACATTGCACGACATTCAGCGCGGCCCCGTGAGCGCGGCGAATGTCGTCCACGCGGCCGTCGCCGGTGATCGTGGCGACCACGTCGACCCCCATGCGCTTGTAGTAGTCGCGGATTATCCACGTTTCGCCGGCCAGGTTGAAATCGCCGAGAATATTGACGCTGTGCCTGCCGATGCCGGCAGTGGAAGCGGTGCCCACCAGCGTGCCGATTGCATCGCATGCCGCCCGGTAGCCGTCCTTCTTCGTGCCTTTGAACCCTTCCGAATGGACGGGCAGCACGGGAATGCCTTTCTCGGCCGCCACGCGGCGGCAGACGGCCTCCACGTCGTCGCCGATAACGCCGACAATGCAGGTCGAGTAGATGAAGGCCGCTTTCGGTTCGTAGTAGTCGATCAACTCGATGAGCGACTTGTACAGTTTGTCCGCACCGCCGAAGATCACGTCCTTCTCTTGCAGGTCCGTACAGAAGCTCATCCGGTGCAGTTCCGGACCCGAGGATAGCGATCCGCGGATGTCCCACGTGTAGGCGGCACAGCCGATCGGGCCATGCACGATGTGCAAGGCGTCGGCGATCGGGTAGAGCACTACCCGCGATCCGCAAAAGACGCACGCCCGCTGGCTCACCGCGCCCGCCAGGCTGGCCTTGTTGCAGGCCATCTCAACAGGCTGCCGGCCTTTCTCGTGAACCTGGTTCTTGCGTCCTTCGAGGATTTCGATCATGGGAAAGCTCACATCGTCAACTCAAAACTTTCTTCCTTTGCCTCGCGATCCTGCCGATCCATGATCGCACCGAGAATTTTCTCCAAGAGCCGCATCCCGCCTGCATATCCGACCGTGGGGAAATACGAATGGCCGATCCGATCAAGGATGGGAAAACCGTGCCGCACCAAGGGGATATTCTCGTCGCGGGCGATGTACTTGCCGTAGGTGTTGCCGATGAGTAAGTCGACCGGTTCCTGCTTGATCCACTGGTGCATGAGGAACATGTCGGCATTGGCGCCATAACGCACCTTGGCTTCCGGCACGCGGCCTGCCAGAGCGGATTCGATCCGCTTCTCGAAGGCCTTGCCGGGCGTGCCGGTGACGATATAGACCGGCCGCATGTCGAGGTCGGCGAGAAACTCGACCAACGGCACGAGTTGGTCCGGATCGCCCCACAAGGCAACGCGCTTGCGGTAGAAGTACTGGTGCATGTCGGTGATGATGTCCATCATCCGGCCGCGCTCTTCGCGGATTGAATCGGGAATCGGCACGTGGGCCAGCTTGCGCAGCGCGTTGACGAAACGGTCGGTCGCCCGTAGACCGATCGGCAACTCCAAGTTTTCGTAGGGCACCTTGAACTTGGCGTCGAGTTCCTTCGCGGCCGGTTCCGAGCCTGACGGGCCGAGGGCCACCGTTGCCGTGCTGGCCGAAGTCCTCAGAAGCTGTTCGACGGTCACGCCGCCTTTGGGATAAAAGACGTGTTTGCCGGTCTGCGGAGCATCGAGCACGTCGGACGTGTCGGGAAAGAGGATCGCGTCGATGCCCATTGTGCCCACCAGCCGCTTGATCTCGCGCATGTCGCTGGGCTCGACCCAACCGGGGATGACGTTGATCGTCTTCGTCCGTTTCTCGGACGGTTCGGCAAAATAACTGACCATGCCCTTGACCATGTTGGCAAAGCCGGTCACGTGCGAACCGACATAGCTCGGCGTGTTGGCATGAATCACGCGCTTGCCGGCGGGGATCTTTCCTTCGTCGCGGGCCTTGTTCAGGATCTGCGGGATGTCGTCGCCGATCGTTTCCGAAAGGCACGTCGTGTGGACGGCGATGACGTCGGGGTTGTAGACGGTGAAGATCGTCGTAATGGCCTGGAGCAGGTTGGCCTGGCCGCCGAACACGGAGGAGCCTTCCGTGAAGGAACTGGTGGCCGCCATCACGGGTTCCTTGTAGTGCCGGGTGAGCGTGCTGCGGTGATACGAGCAGCATCCCTGCGAGCCATGGCTGTGCGGCAGGCAATTGTGGATGCCCAAGGCCGCGTACATCGCGCCGATCGGCTGACAGGTCTTGGCCGGATTCACCGTCAAGGCCTGGCGCTCGGTGATTTCGGCGGTGGTGTGTCGTAAAAGCATGGGAATGTTTATTAAGGATGATTGGATTGGGTAGGGTGTAGGTCTAAGTACTGAGTACTGAGTACTTGGTTCTTTCAGCCCGCACGTACGTGGCTTCGAGTCTGGGCCGGCTTTCCTTCTCCCAAGGCGGCTCGATGAACGACCAGACCCGCGTGTTGACCATCTGATCGATGTCGCGATAGAAGTTCATCGCGCCGCGGAATCCGGCGTACGGTCCGCCGTAGTCGTAGCTGTGGAGCTGCTTGCTGGGAATGCCCATCTTCTGGATGCAGAATTTCTCCTTGATGCCGGCGCAGAAGACGTCGGGTTCGTAGAGCTGGATGAGCCGCTCCGCCTCGTGGTGGCTGATGTCGTCGACCACCAGCGTGCCCGCCTTCATCTCGGCCATCATGCCTTCGTAGTCGTTGAACTCCATGCCCTCGGCCGCCAGGCGGGCCATCTCCTCCGCGTTGCGGCGGGGACGGAACCGCTCGGGATCGGGATCGACGTGCAGCTCTTCGATGTTGCGGCTGTCGGCGTCGATCTTGATCGTGGGCAGCACGCGGCGGCCTTCGTAGTCGTCGCGGTGGGCAAACTCGTAGCCGGCGGCGATCGTCTCCATGCCGATCTCGCGGAACAGGTCCTGGTAGTGGTGGGCCCGGCTGCCGCCGACGAAGAGCATCGCCTTCTTGCCCTGGCAACGGGCGCGGATCTCGCTTCGCACCTTCTCGACCTCCACCATCTCCTCGGCGATCACGCGCTCGACCTGGGCCGTCAACTCCGCATCTTCGAAGTACTGGGCGATCTTGCGGAGCGACTTGGCCGAACTGTCGGCGCCGATGAAGTTCACCTTGAACCACGGCACGCCGAACCGCTTCTGGATCATGTCGGCCACGTAGTTGATCGAGCGGTGGCACATCACCACGTTCAGGTCGGCCGTGTGGGCGTTCTCGAACTTGGCCATGGACGAGTTGCCGCTGAACGTGGCCATGAGGTTGATGCCGCAGTCCTCGAAGAGCTTTTCCAGCACGAAGGCGTCGCCGCCGATGTTGTACTCGCCGAGCATCGTCACGTTGAACTTGCCCTTGGGGGGCGTGTCGTCCAGGCCGATGACGTGCTTGAACAGGCCGTTGTTGGCGATGTGGTGCCCGGCCGACTGGCTCACGCCGCGGTAGCCCTCGCAACTGAAGGCGAAGACGTTGATGCCGAGTTTCTCCTTCATTTCGCGGGCCACGGCATGCACGTCGTCGCCGATCAGGCCCACGGGGCAGGTCGAGAAGACGGCGATCGCCTTGGGGTGGAAAATGTCGAAAGCCTCCTGGATCGCCTGGCGGAGCCGCTTCACGCCGCCGAAGACGATGTCTTCCTCCTGCATGTCGGTCGAGAAGCAGTAGGGGATGAAGTTCTCGTCGGTCTCCGTGGGCGGCTTCGTCTGGTTGCGGCGCGTGAGCCAGGAATAGAAGCCGCAGCCGATCGGCCCGTGCGTGATGTTGACGATGTCGCGGGTCGGCCCCAGCACCACGCCCTTGCAGCCCGCATAGGTGCAGCCGCGCTGGGTGATGATGCCGGGGATGGTGCGGACGTTGGACGTGACCACCGGGATGTCCGGTCTCCGTCCGTCGGCGTTGACGACCATCTGGCGTCGCCCGTTTGCGCGCGACTTTGGTCGGATAGGCCTTCACCAGGTCGTCGCGGACCTGTTCGGCAGTTGAGCGTGTTGGGCTGGGTCATGGGGGTTTCCTTCTTGCTTCGGAGGGTCAGGGGATCAATCGTTTCATCGAGCGCGGCTTCGTCTCGCTCGCCGGTGCGGACGCGAATCGCTTCGCGAACCGGAAGGACGAAGATCTTGCCGTCGCCCGCGTTTCCCGTGGTGTTCACGGAAAGGATCGTCTTCACGATCGTGGGGACAACCTTGTCGGGCACGACGATCGTCAGCAGCCGCTTGGGCACGAGCTTCGGCCCCGGCGAAAGCTGGCTGATGGCCTCTTCGTGGCCCGCCGCCGCTCCCTGGAGGAGGCGGAAGTCGACCTTGCCTTGGCCGCGGCCCACGACCTTGCGGGCCGTGAACGAAGCCACGCCGGCATCGACCAGGGCCTGCTTCGTCTCGTTCATCTTGTTCATGCGAATGATCGCCAGGACTTCCTTCACTTACTGTGGCTCCTTGTTCGTGGGTGGTTGCAGGATGGACACGTACTGTAGGGAACGCCCTCCGTGGCGTCCCAAACGATGGAACGCCACGGAGAGCGTTCCCTACAGGCGGTTCAAACAGGTTCCGCAACGGCAACGGGGATCGAAGTCTGCGGACTCGACCTCCTTCAACCCCGAACTGACGGTGTAAACCTCTTCCACAGGGGAGACGAAGATCTTGCCGTCGCCGAACGCGCCTTTGTTGCCGGTGCGGGCAGCCTGCATGATGACCTTGATGACGTAGTCCTTGTCCGCCTCGCGGACGACGGTGAAGATCAGTTCCTTGGGCAACTCGTCGTAGGTCACCTCGCCGATCTTCATGCCGCGCTGCTTGCCGCGGCCATAAACGTCCATCTTCGTAACGGCGGGAAAACCGGCATCCATCAGTGCGGCCAGCACTTCGTCGGTCTTTTCCGGCCGGATAATTGCGCGAATCATGATCATGGTTTGTTCCTTTCTTCGTTAAACGCCGACCAAGCCGAACTCCATCAGCAATGATTCCAGTTCTGGAATCGTCAACGGCTTGGGAACCACGAACATCTCGTTGTTGTCGATCGCCCGAGCCAATTTGCGATACTCTTCGGCCTGCGGGACGGTGGGGTCCCACTCGATGACCGTTTTCTTGTTGATTTCCGCCCGCTGCACGTCGTTGTCGCGAGGCAGGAAGTGGATCATCTGGGTGCCGATCTTGCGGGCGAGCTCCTCGATCATTTCCCGCTCGTTGTCCACCTTGCGGCTATTGCAGATCAAACCGCCCAGTCGGACGGTGCCCGCCGTGGCATACTTGAGAATACCCTTGCAGATGTTGTTGGCGGCATACATGGCCATCATCTCGCCGGAGCAGACGATGTAGATCTCTTCGGCCTTGCCTTCGCGGATGGGCATGGCGAAACCGCCGCAGACCACGTCGCCCAAGCACGTCGTAGAAGACATAGTCGGTGCCGGTGCCGGGTCCGTAGGCGTTGAGCTGTTCGAGGAGGTTGATGGAGGTGATGATGCCGCGGCCGGCGCAGCCCACGCCCGGCTCCGGACCGCCGGACTCCGTGCAGCGGGTGTGGCTGAAACCGTCGCGGCAGATGTCGTCGAGTTCAACGTCTTCGCCTTCGTCGCGAAGCGTATCGAGGACGGTCTTCTGGGCCAGGCCACCCAGGAGCAGCCGGGTCGAGTCGGCTTTGGGGTCGCAGCCGACCACCATGACTTTCTTGCCCATTTCCGCCAGGGCCGCTACCGTGTTTTGCGTGGTCGTCGACTTGCCGATGCCGCCCTTGCCGTAGATTGCAATCTTTCTCATGGACTTTCCTTATCGTGTCAGGGAACTCGTTCGAGAACGATCGTTACCCGAGCAAGGAACGTGCCAACTTCACACAATCCGCGAAAGAGGCGGAAATCCGGGCGAAAACCGGGGGTTGCCGCGCTTCTCCGGCAAAGAGGCAAATCTGCTAGCATGACAAACTTGTTACGCCGCCACGCTATCAATAAGAACAGATAAATCTGCCATAAGTATGAATTTCGGCACGAATCGATGGGGCTTTCCGCAGAGTGCCAGAATTGTCACGGGCGCGTCGCGAAACCACTGGAATTGTCACGAATACTCGCAACGTGTCGTGCGACATCAGGTCGCGATCGCTCACCGAGGAAGTCGTGCGCTGGTGAATAGCCGCGAACGGGCCATTTGCAGGATTTTCAGCGTTTGGTATGATTATAGCATTGACGGACAGGTTTATAGCAACCCATGAGGTACGATCATGTCCTGCAAAGCAATCCGTCTGGCTTTCGTCTGTTTCACCGCTCTAACATCGCTGGGCAATGGCGATACGCTCACGCTCAGCCCCAGCCTCGATAATACCCTCATTCAATCATCGGCCGGAACCCTAAGCAACGCGGAGGGGAATATTTACGTCGGCCGGACGAATCAGGCCGCCGGGGTAAGTATTCGCCGCGGCTTGATCGAGTTCGACATCGCCGACAACCTTCCCGCCGAGGCAACGATTACGGGCGGGACATTGACCATGACCGATGCTACGACCGGCAGTAACGGCGTGCAGACGTTGAGTTTATATGACGTGTCGCGGGCCTGGGGGCAAGGCACCTCTTATTCCAGCGGCGGTACAGGCGCAGCCGCTAGCAACCGAGATGCCACCTGGCTCTACACGGTTTACAACGCCGGCAATCCGTCGGCCAGCCCTGCCTGGACAAATCCGGGCGGAGATTTCAGTTCGACGCTCAGCGGGTCAACGACGGACGCCACGAACGGCCAGTCGGTCGTCTGGTCGAGCGCGAGCAATCCGCAAATGACGACCGACATGCAAAACTGGCTCGATGATCCCGGAACGAATTTTGGGTGGCCGTTGCAAGGAAATGAAAGCGCCGGCCAAACCGGGAAGGTGCTTGGCGCGGGCCCCTTTTATTCTGGGAACGGGCCGACACTCACGATTTCCTACGTCGTCCCCGAACCGTCGACCGGCTGGCTGGCGATTGCCGGCCTGATCGCAATGGCCGTCGTGAAGTACGTCAGGCCGACCACGAGTACATGGTGCCCGAGCCTGACCCGCCTGTCACACGGAAAAGTAAACGCGGTATGAGAAGGGCTTTTACGCTTGTTGAGCTTCTGGTCGTGATGGCAATTCTCGGCATCCTCATTGCCCTGCTGTTGCCGGCGATTCAGGAGGCCAGAGAAGCCGGACGGCGCGTGCAATGCATGAACCAGTTGCACCAACTGGGCATTGCGGCCAATGCCCACGTAAGTGCCATGCGACTGTTTCCGCCGGGGACCAACCAGCGGTTTTTCAACAGTTCCGTGACCTACCGCGGGATCCCCTTGTTCGTTTATTTGCTGCCCTTCATGGAACAGAACGGCCTGTTCACCCATTGGCAGTTCGTCAATCCGATGCTCAATGCAAACCAGGGGAGCGAGTCGAACACCGCGGTGCGCATGCCGAATCTGCTCTGCCCCTCGGACCAGATCCCCCAGAATCCAATTGTCTCCGTCACGGGCAATTGGAACTATGCGCTAGGCAGCTACGGAGGCAACGGCGGGACGAGATCCTACTTTCCCACGTCCTCGACCGCCGACGGAGTGTTCCATACGACCGGCCCGGCATCGGAGCCGACCGTGAACCAGACCGCCGTCGCACCGGAGGACATCAGCGACGGCCTCAGCCACACTCTGCTCTTCGGCGAAAGATCGCACTGCGACCCGAACTTCATGTCGTTCAATGCCGCAGGCTGGGGCGATCTGCTCAATCAATGGGGCTGGTGGGCGGCTTCCACCGACCGCGAGATGATCGGCCACGTGACGATGAGTGGCTGCGTCCCGATCAATTATCAACAGCCCTTTTCCTACAACAACCGTGCGGGACAGAACCCTCCGGCAGACACCTACGCCGAATTCCAGGCCACGTGGGACCAAATGCGACTCTGCGCCTTCGGCAGTTGCCACCCCGGCGGCGCCAACTTCTGTTTCGCCGACGGGAGCGTTCAGCTCCTGGTATCGGAAACGGACCTGGCGTTGTTGCAGGCCCTTTGCACGCGAGCCAACTTGGACAATACGCAATGAAAAACATTTTCGCCATGGCCTCTTGGTTCCTCGCTGCCCTGCTGGCCGGATGCGGGGGCGCTGCCGGGCATTGTGCCGGGATCCCCGCGGCAAATCCGCGTAGCCGTCATTGGCGGCATGGTCGAAACCGGATTCTGGCAGGCATTAGCCGAGCGATTCCAACAGGCAACCGGCAACCGCTACAAGATCGAGGTCGTTGCCATGGGACCGAAACACATCATTGCCGACGCCTTCCGAAAAGGGAGGGCCGATCTGATCACGATGCACGCCTGCGACACCATCATCAATCTCGTGGCCGACGGCTACGCCGTCGATCCGCAGCCCTGGCTCAAGAATGACCTGATTATCGTCGGTCCCCGCGACGATCCCGCGCACATCCGCGGATCGCAGAATGCCGCCGAGGCCTTTGCCAAGATTGCTTCCGCGGGGGCGCCATTCGTCGTCCATTCCAGTCTCGGTGCTCAGGAGGTCATGCGCGACGTACTGAATGCCGGCAACGTGAACCTGCCCTCCGATCACTTGACGATCCTTTTTACCGATCGGCGCGGGAAGTGCTGAAGATCGCCGCCCAAAAGCAGGCCTACACCCTGGTCGGCAGGATTCCCTTTCTCAACGGCAAATTGCCCAACGAGGGACTCGAACTGATGGTGCGGGGCGATCCGCGGTTACGGCGTCCTTACGTTGTCGCGACTGCCAATCCAGGGCGCTTTCCCCAGGCGCGCGTGGAAGGCGCCGCTGCCTTGGCGGCATTTCTACGTAAACCCGAGACGCAGGAGTGGATCAACACCTATGGAGTCTCGAAACTCGACGACCAACCCCTGTTTTTCCCGATCGGCAAATGACAGGGGTCTAACCATGTTTCTGAAAGCAACCGCTTACTGCTTGGTTTCCTTGCTCGCATGGACGAGTTTAGCCACGGCGCAGAGCATCGTGCTGGCTCCGAGCAAGACGAATACCCTGATCCAAGTCACCAGCAGCGCGGGTACCGCCCAATTGAGCAACGGGAAGGGCGACATTTACGTCGGCCGCACGAACCAGGACGGCCAGACGCCGGCAACGATCAGCATTCGCCGCGGCCTGATTGCCTTCAACGTCGCCGATAATATTCCCGCCGGCGCGACGATCACCGCTGTGACCCTGGCCATGGACGACGTCATGGGATTGAATGGGAACCAAACGGTCTCGCTTTCCCGACTGTTTCAGAATTGGGGGGAAGGCACCTCTGTATTTTCCGGCGGACAGGGAGCGCCAGCCAGCAATGGAGATGCCACCTGGTACTACACCTTTTACAACGCCTGCAATCCTTCGGCCAGCCCCACCTGGTCCGTGCCCGGCGGGCAACCCGGCGTTGACTATAGTGCTTCGGTCAGCGCGGAATCGCTGGTTTATGCGGGGACGCCGGGTCTGACGGTTTCCTGGTCGAGTACGAGCAGTCCCGCCATGTTGACCGACGTGCAGCAATGGCTCGACAGCCCCGCCACGAATTTCGGCTGGATCATTCTCGGCAATGAAAGCGCCGGAAAAACAGCCCAGCGATTTGGCGGAAAGGATGCCGTGGCCCCGGAGACGCCGCCGCAACTGACGATCGAGTACGATCCGCCCTGGACCTGGACCGGCGGCGCCGGCAACGCCGCCTGGTCGGCGTCGGGCAACTGGACGGGTGGAACGGGCTTACCTGGCGGCGGCGCCGCGATCGTGCTGGGCGGTTCCCAGGCAACCAGCGGCACGATCGACCTGCTTTCCACCGCCCCGAGCATCAGCCACCTGACCTTCCAAGCGAACAAGATCACGACGATCACCAGTACCGCGGCGGGCGGTGGCCAATTGACGCTGGACAACGGCAGCGGTCCTGTGGCCATAGTGGTCTCCGGCAGCGGCCACGCGATCGACGACAACGTGGCCGTCACACTCGACAGCGACGCCTGGATCACCACCAGCGGGAGCAGCGATTCGCTCAGCATTGCCGGCGACATCAGCAATGGGACCGCCGCCTGCGGCATCGTCAAGGACGGCCTCGGCACGCTGGTCCTCTCGGGAAGCGACACCTACACGGGCGGGACGACCGTGGATGCGGGCACGCTGATTTTGGATTCCAGCGAGGCCCTTCCCAGCGGCGCGAGTTTGATCGTCGGCGCGGGCGGAACGGTGATTTTCGCTCCCTCAGTGCTTGCCGCCTCGCAGGCCGAAGTGGCTGCCGTGCCAGAGCCGGGGACGCTCGTGCTGTTGGCGGCCGGTGCGCTGATCGTCGGCTGTTGGCGAGGAAACCGTAGGGTGGGACCAGGTCGCGTAGCGAGCGCAGGCCCACCACGTTCGGCTGGATAGAGCATATCATGGTGGGCCTGCGCTCGCCGACCCGGAGTACCGGGTGCCCCGGATCTGGTCCCACCCTACGACCTGAAGGAAGATGCTCGCTCAACGGCATCAATTCTGTTATGTTTGACACTATCGTGGCAACCGCATTGAGACGGGAAATATTGCATGTCCTCTGAACAACCGTTGACCAATCGCGTAAGAACCTGCCGCATCGCGCGGGGATGGTCCCAGGACGAGTTGGCGACCAGGGCGGGAATCTCTCGCGCGGGGGTCAGCTCGATCGAGACCAATCGCCTGGTGCCGTCGACCTCCGCCGCCCTGGCCTTGGCTGCCGCGCTGGATTGCCGGGTCGAGGACCTCTTTCAACTCGCTTCAGCGGTTGCCCGCGAGGCAGCCTGGGCATGGCAACCGCCGCGTGAACCCTGCCGGTATTGGCGGGCCTCGGTTGCCGGACGCCAATGGATGTATCCGGCCGAGGCAACCAATCTGGGAGTCGTCGGCCACGACGGCGTCTACCAGGAAGGGCAATTTCGCGAGCAACTTGCGGCCGCGCCGTCCGATACTCTGGTGGTTGCCTCATGCGATCCGGCGATTGGATTGCTGGCCAGTGAATTCAGTCGTCGCAGCAGTTTTCGCCTGCTCGCCTTGCCACGATCCAGCAAGGAGGCCCTCGCCCTGCTGGCGCAAGGGTTGGTGCACGTGGCGGGCATCCACCTGGCCGCGGTTGGCCACCGGGAGCAAAACATTGCCGCCGCCAAGGAACGATTGCGGGGAGGCTTTCGATTGCTCCGCGGCGGCGCGCTGGCAAGAGGGCCTGGCCCTTGCCCCCGGCCTGCAACTTCACAGCGTTCGTGCGGCCGTGCAGTCGCGTGCCCGCTGGGTGGGGCGGGAGGTCGGTTCCGCCGCCCGCGAGTTGCTCGACGAATTGCTCTTGGATCGCCGCCCGCCCCGCCGCATCGCCTACGGACATCGCGGCGTGGCGGAGGCCGTTCGTTGCGGTTGGGCGGATGTCGGCGTTTGCCTGCGCCTGGTTGGCGAGGAGGCCGGATTGGAGTTTCTTAGTGTCCGCGAGGAAGACTATGATCTTTGTTATCCGGCCGAATGCGAAGGAGATCCCCGCATCCAAGCCCTCGTGGAAACGGTGCGGTCGGCATCGTATCGTGGCATATTGGGCGATCTTCCGGGCTACGATGCGACGGAAACGGGCGAATTGGAACGGATCGTTTGAACTTGCCGGAATCGTTCGCGGTTATTGAGCTTGCGCTTGACAAGCCAAGTTGCAGCAATCAAGATCACAGTCGTCGGCCAGGTCCGACTCCCCCCCAACTTTCACCCCAAGGCCCCGGTCCAAGGGCCGGCGCCTTCCCACCCGAGTATGGAGAAAAAACATGGTCTATCGGATTGCGAAGCTGTTGGCGTGTTCCGTAATGGTTCTTGCCTTGTCCGCGTCAGGGTGTCTGGCGTCGCACGGTCCCGAGGTCCCGCCCGACCCCATCATGGGTGAGTTCGCCGGCACGCTCACGACCCCGGATGGCAAAGCCGTCAAGGCCGAGGTCAAGCTGATCGCCGACGAGGACAGTAAATACCGGGTTGTCCTCCTCTTTCCGGCCGGCAACGCCAAGGCCCAGCGGATCGAACTCAACGGCCGAGGCAAGGATGGCGTCGTGTCGGTACAGGACCAGGGTTGGTCGGGCAAGATCACCAAGGAGGCCGTCAGCCTCGAATCGGCCAAGGCCGGCAAGGCCGAAATGACGCGGGTCGATGCAAGAGCCCCACGCTGGGTCAGAAGCCGCCGTCCGATGCACTTATCCTGCTCCCCTTCGAGGAAGGCAAGACGACCAACCTCGACAACTGGGCCAACAAGCACTGGATTTGCGAGCCCGACGGTTCGGTCCTGGTGAGGCAGGGCGACAACAAGAGCCTGCGGGACTTCGGCAGCTATAAGCTGCACGTCGAGTTCCGCGTCCCATTCATGCCCAGCGCCCGCGGCCAGGGCCGCGGCAACAGCGGCGTGTATCAGCATGGCCGCTACGAGATCCAGGTTCTCGATTCCTTTGGTCTGACGGCCGACGCCGGCGACTGCGGCGCAATCTACGGCAAGAAAGCCCCCGGCGTGAACGCCTCGCTGCCGCCGGGCCAGTGGCAGACGTACGACATCGAATTCAGAGCGCCGAGTTCGACGCTGCCGGTCATCAGACCAAGGGGGCCGTGATCTCGGTGGCCCACAACGGCGTGAAGATCCACGATGCGGTCGTGGTCGACGGCGTTACCGGCGGCGCCTGGGGCCAGCCGGCCAAGACGGGACCGGTTCGCCTCCAGGACCATGGTGGTGATCCCACGCGCTTCCGCAACATCTGGATCGTGGAAGAGAAGTGAGGGTCCTGGCGTAGGACCGGGTTTCAACGTGTCTCCCGGTGCGCCTTAGGCAACCTGTGTTTGGACGCACCGCGTTTCGTTGCAACAGGTTACGACAATCCCGCCCCCGCTGGGACAAGCCCCAGTGGGGGCGGGAACTCGTTCCAGACTCGGTCGCGGAAATTGCGAAAATCCCTTCGTTGCTATGGCCGGCAAAACCTGTTATGATGCAAAGAATGAGGTGATTTGGCGCGAACATCGCAAGGTTCGCGGCTTCTGATGCCCAGGGTGGCGTCGCGGCCAGCCATTTCACCGCACCCCGGTCATTCTCTAGGGAACTTCGATCATGCCGTGTTCCGTGCGTGTCTATGTTTTCGGTGGATTGCTGATGTTTTCCGGCCTGGTTGGCTGCGGGAATTCCGTGCCGCCCCGCGTCTTGCCCGACCTGCCCGATTCCTCTGCGGCCAGCAAGGCCATGGAACTCTACGACGCGAACCACGACGGCTTCCTGGACGACAAGGAATTGGAAAAGGTGCCGGGACTGAAGGCGGCGAAAGAGCATGTCGATACCGACCATGACGGCAAGATTTCCCAGCAGGAGATTGCGGACCGGCTCAAGTATTGGGCCGATATGCGGACCGGGCGGTTGCCGGTCCGCTGCCGCGTGACGCACGACGGCCAGCCGCTGGCGGACGCGAAGGTCGTCTTCGTGCCGGAGAAGTTCCTGGGCGGCACGCTCCAGCCCGGCTCGGGGACCACCACCGCAGCCGGTTATGCCGATATTTCCTGTCCCTATGCCGCCGATTCCTCGGTCCAAGGTCTCTCGCCCGGTTTCTACCGCGTGGAAATCACCAAGGAGGGCGAGAAGATCCCGGCCAAGTACAACACGGAAACTACGCTTGGCGCCGAGGCGAGCAGTGGTTTTGAGGCGAAAAGCGGTTTGAGTTTTCAACTCCAGTACTAAGGATGCGCTGTCATGCGTACGATTTTTTGCGATCCCCGGCGAAGTAGGACGAATCGCGGCCGCGGTTTCACGCTCGTGGAACTCTTGATCGTGATTTTCATCATCGGAGTGCTCATTGCGCTGGTCATGCCGGCGGTCCAATCGGCCCAGGAATCGGGGCGTCGTGCCCAGTGCATGAATAACCTGCACCAAATGGCGCTGGGCTGCCTGGCGCTGGAAGCGAAATGTGGGTATTTCCCCAGTGGCGGCTGGGGTTGGTGTTGGGCCGGCGACCCCGATCGCGGATACGGCTCGCAGCAGCCGGGCGGCTGGCACTACAGCCTTCTTCCCTTTATCGACCTGGCAGATTTACACGACCTGGGCAAAGGAATGCCCCTCGGCAACAAGGGGGACATGTACCCGCCCACCAACACGCGCAATGCGCAAGGTTTCTCGATTGCGCAAACGCCGGTCGCGATGTTCACCTGCCCGACGCGGCATAAACTGCAACTTTTCCCCTACGTTCACGGGTCCTGCTACGTCAATATTACCGAGCCGTATCCGGTCATCGGCCGGAGCGACTATGCCGCCAACGGAGGGAGTAATTACGTGACCGTCCCTGGAGGCCCGAATGGAGGCTATACCCTCAACTTCGATTGGTCGCAGATCGGCGGATCGGTAAACGCAGGCCCGCCGGGTGCGACAGGGCAGGCTGCAACCGGTGTGGTCTGCGTCGCAAGTCAAGTGACGACGGCCATGATCAAAGATGGACAGGCCAATACGTACTTGATCGGCGAACGTTACCTCTGTGTGGATTGCTACAATACTGGTTCCTGTTGTGATAACGATCAGGGATGGGACGAGGGCTACGACTGGGACAGCATTCGCGGGACGGGGACCGGTTATGTAAACAACAAATTTCCTGGATTGCCACCGCCGTCCGGCTCGGGGTCTCCAACTCTGCCTTCCCAGGACCGGCCCGGTGTCGGTGGATGCATGGGGAATTTCGGCAGCGCGCACCCGGCCGGTTTCAACATGGCCTTCTGCGATGGCTCGGTCAAAAAGATCAATTACGACATCAATCCCACTGTCCACATGCAGTTGGGCCACCGTAGCGACGGCGAGCCGACCGATGCGTCGTGGGCCGAAGCGCACTAGGGCGCGTCACCACCAGCCGTTTCACCGCACCCGACGATCCTTGAAGGAAGTTTGATCATGCTGTGTTCTTTGCGTACAAACGTTGTCGGTGGATTGTTGATTTTTTCCGGCCTGATGGGTTGCGGGAATTCCCTGCCGCCACGCGTGCTGCCCGAAAAGCCCGACCCCTCCGCCGCCAGCAAAGCCATGGAACTCTACGACACGAACCGCGATGGTTTCCTGGACGCCAAGGAGTTGGAAGGGGTGCCGGGACTCAAGGCGGCGCTCAAACGGGTCGACACCAACCACGACGGCAAGATTTCCCAGCAAGAGATTGCCGACCGGATCAAGTATTGGGCCGATTCGTGCGCCGGGCGGTCGCCGGTCCGCTGCCGCGTGACGCACAACGGCAAGCCGCTAGCGGGCGCGAAGGTCGTCTTCGTGCCGGAAAAGTTTCTGGGCGGTACGATTCAGTCGGGCTCGGGGCCCACCGATCAAAGCGGACATGCCAATATCTCCTGCCCCTATGCCGCCGATCCCACGGTCCAAGGTCTCTCGCCCGGTTTCTACCGCGTGGAAATCACCAAGGAGGGCGAGAAGATTCCGGCCAAGTATAACTCGGAAACCACGCTCGTGCGCGGAGGCAGTCAGTGGTCATGAGGCGAAAGACGGTATGAATTTTGAACTCCAGTACTGAGGATGCACTGTCATGCGTACGATCCTTTGGGATGCCCGACGAAGTGGAACCAATCCCGGCCGCGGTTTCACCCTCGTGGAACTTCTAATCGTGATTTCCATCATCGGGGTGCTCGTTGCCCTGGTCATGCCGGCGGTCCAATCGGCCCAGGAATCGGGGCGTCGTGCCCAGTGCATGAATAACTTGCACCAGATGGCGCTGGGCTGTCTACTGCTGGAATCGAAATATCAATACCTGCCCGGCGGCGGCTGGGGTTGGCAGACGGCCGGTGAACCCGATCGCGGATTCGGCGCCAAACAGCCCGGCGGCTGGCAATTCAACATTCTTCCCTTCATCGACCTGGCGGATTTGCACGACATGGGCAAGGGCGTGAACGATGCCGCACGCCGGGCGCAAGGATTGTTGCAGGCGCAAGTGCCGGTCGCATTGTTTACGTGCCCGACGCGGCATAAACTTCAGGCTTTTCCCCGCGCGAACCGGGGAGATTACGTCAATATCAATGACCCCTTCCCGATTATAGGCCGTTGCGATTACGCCGCCAACTCAGGAAGTACCTACGCGAATGTCCAGCCCGGAGCCCCAAATTCAGGCTATAGCCTCAACTTCGATTGGTCCCAGATGGACGGTACCGTCAACTCCGATATGACGAAGGGATACATGCCCGCAACCGGGGTGATTTATCGAGCCAGCGAATGCAGCATGGCGATGATCAAAGATGGTGCGGCCAATACGTACCTGATCGGCGAACGTTATCTCTGTATCGACTGCTACAATACGGATGTCTGTTGTGATAACGATCAGGGGTGGGACCAGGGCTACGACTATGACTCCAATCGCGGGACGGGGTACGGTTACGTAAAAGTTTCTGACTTGCCTTCCAATGGCGGCAGTGCAAGTTTCAATCCGCCGTCCCAGGACCGGCCTGGTTTAAGTGGATGTATGACGAATTTCGGCAGCGCCCACCCGGCCGGTTTCAACATGGCCTTCTGCGACGGCAGGGTACAAAAGATCAATTACGACATCAATCCGACGATCCACCTGCAACTGGGCCACCGTAGCGACGGCGAGCCGACCGATTCATCCTGGGCCGAAGCGCACTAGTCGCAGATGAACCAATTCCGCGAACTGTTGCTGGATGTCTGGCGGGAGGCCTGCCGGCACATCGAAATCACCCAATCCACGGGGACCATCGCTGGTTTTCTGGCCCCGCATTTTCCCATCGAGCATATCGTGGTCCGCCGTATTGACCCCCAGCGGTCTTGCGTCGAGACCGTGGCCATCGGTCCGCTACCTTGCGGTCGGGGTGGCGGCGATGCACGAAATGAGTGCCAGCCGGGGCAGATGGAGACGATTCTGGAGTGGTGCCGAGCCGGCAAAGTGCTGCAGGGCCATGATCGTGCGGCCAAGCCCTTGCCCGCCGCCATCCTCCCCGGGCCTATTTGTGCGGACGTACTGGCCGGACCGCTGGCCCTGCACGATGATCGTTTCGGAGTCTTGCTGGCGGTCGCCCGGCCGTCGGCCGTCTTCGAGCCGCAGCACGTGAAGTTGATGCAGGTCCTGCTGGAGCCGTTCGCCGCGGCCTTGGAAAACGATCGTCACGTGGCCGAAATGGCCGCCCTGCGGGAGGCGGCCGAGGCCGACAAACGCTCGCTGCTCAAACGCCTGGGACGCGACAAGCTGGGAGGCGATACGATCGTCGGCATCGGCTCCGGGCTGCGCGCCGTCATGGAACGTGTCGAGTTGGTCTCCAAGTCCGACGTGCCGGTGCTGATATTCGGCGAGACGGGCACGGGCAAGGAGGTCGTCGCCCGGGCGATCCACAACGGCTCGCCCCGAGCGCAGCGGCCGTTCATCCGCGTGAACTGCGGCGCGATCCCGCATGAATTGATCGACTCGCAACTCTTCGGTCACGAGAAGGGCGCGTTCACCGGCGCCACCGAGACGCGGCAAGGTTGGTTCGAAAGGGCCGACGGCGGCACGCTGCTGCTGGATGAGCTGGCCGAACTGCCGTTGGCCGCACAGGTCCGCTTGCTGCGGATCCTGCAAGACGGTTGGCTGGACCGCGTTGGCGGGCAGCGGCCGGTCAGCGTCGACGTGCGGATCGTGGCCGCTACCCACCGCGACCTGCCCGGCATGGTTGCCGCGGGCCAATTCCGCGAGGATCTTTGGTATCGCCTGGCCGTGTTTCCCATCGCCATTCCGCCGTTGCGCGAACGTGTCGAGGACATTCCCGAGTTGACCCGGCATTTTGCCCGGCGTGCGGCCACGCGATTTGGGCTATACCCGGCCGAGCCGACCCAGGAGGATATCGAGCTGTTGATGTCGTATTCCTGGCCCGGCAACGTGCGCGAGCTGGCCTCGGTGATCGATCGCGCGGCGATCCTCGGCGACGGCAAGCAATTGGAAATGGCCAAGTCGCTCGGCGTGCCGACCCGTCCCGTGGCGGCAGCGGCGGCGGGGGAGCCGGGCACGGTCGGGCCTGCGCCTGCGCGGCCGGTGTCGGCGAAGGAGATCATACCGTTGGACGACGCTATCCGCCGGCACATCGTGTCGGCGTTGTCTGCTGCCGGCGGCCGCATCGAAGGCCCCCGCGGCGCTGCGAAACTCTTGCAGATCAACCCGCACACGTTGCGCGGGCGAATGCGGAAACTCAAAATTGATTGGAAGGAGTTCCGCGAATAGTCATCGGCCTGGTCTCACCGGCCGATGCTCTGCGGATGGGTTTCCAGGAAGTTGCGCGGACCGCGGGTGGTGTAATAGGGATAGCTCACGACGCCGCCCGGATCGACCTGCTGCTGACCTTGCTCTGAGTGCTGCCGGCAGCGAACCCCCGCGGCCGCGCCGGGACAAGAGTCACCCTGATTACCGCAGTTGTGGCAAGCGCAGCCGGCGAACACGGCGAGGAACGTCGACGCGGCTAGAACGAAAAAAATATGTCGCATGTCCGATGTGTCCTTTCTCTTACGGCTCCTAGAGCCGGACTCCAGGGTCCCTGTTGCGGGAATTGGGTCGGGACCCTTTGAAGAACATCGGGTGAGATAACCGCTAGAATCCAGAAAAACGGCAAAACCCGTACATTCACAAGACAGGGGTTTTGGGAAAGCACTCTCCCCGGCCGGCTCGTTTGTGGTAAACTCTTAGAATCATGGCTGCATCGCCCGAATACACCGAAAACACGATAACTTTGCTTTGCGAGGCGGCCGATGCGAACCTCGCGACCGCCGGTAGGGTGGGCAACCTGATCGACATCGGCCACCACTCGGGTGATGAGGTAATGATTACCGGCGATTTGCACGGACATCGTCGGAATTTCAACCTCATCCGACGAATTGCCGCGCTGGAAACTCTTCCCCGGCGACACCTTATCGTGCAAGAGGCCTGCCACGGCGGCCCAACGTATCCACAGAATGGCGGGTGCATGTCTCACACCATTGTGGAGGACATCGCCCGTCTGAAACTCCACTACCCGGATCGTGTCCATTTTCTTCTCGGCAACCACGAGTTGGCCGAACTGACCGATTACCCTATCCAGAAAAACCGGCAGATGCTCAACGTCTTGTTTCGCATGGGGTTGGAGCAGATGTACGGAGCTGAATCGGAGCGCGTCCGCGAAGCACTTCTGGGGTTCCTGAGAACCTGTCCGTTGGCAGTGCGGATTACCGGGGGCGTGTTTGTCTGCCACAGCATTCCAGAGGGTCTCGACGAACGGCCGTTCGACCAGACGATCTTCAGCCGGCCGTTGGATCCGTTGGTATTTTACGAGCGCGGCGACATTTTTCACTTGGTGTGGGGGCGCGATCATTGCCCGGAGAACGCCCGGGCCTTTGCGGAATTGATGGGAGCCCGGGTGCTGATTCACGGTCATGAGCCCTGCGCGGATGGTTATGCCGTGCCTAATCCGCACCAGGTGATTTTGGATTGTTGCGGTGATCGGGCCTGCTACGTCGTGCTTCCCACGGACCGGGAGTGGACGCAGGCCGAGGTGGTCGAGCGGATCGAGCGACTGGGGTGAGAGCTGCTAATTCCCTCGCAAATAGTGTATAATGTCTCCAGTGCTCCTGGCGATTCCCCACAACCCCTCCGGTGGAGCGTTCCATGGACAATCTTCTCAAAGAAGTTCGGCGAGTGCAACGTCGCCTGGTCTTGCAACGCTTCCTAGGCGTCCTTGGCTGGTGCTGGTTCGCGTCGTTGTCGGCAGCCGCGGTCGTAATCGGCGCGGCACGGTTCTATCCGCTAGGCATCGTCGACTGGCGATGGCTGGCCGGCTTTCTCGCGGCGGGGTTGGTCGCGGCCATCGCTTGGACGTTATTGGCCATCACACCGAAACTGCAAGCCGCCTTGGAGATCGATCATCGCTTCGGGCTAAAGGAACGGGTCTCCAGCACCCTGGCCATGCACCTGGCGGATCGCGAGACCGTGGCCGGCCAGGCCCTGATTGGCGATACCGACGCCCGGCTGCGGCGGATCGCCGTGCTGGAGAAATTTCCCGTTCGTCCTTCGCGGCATCTCCTCTTGCCGTTGCTGCCGGCGCTGGTGTTGCTGGCGGTCATGATCTTCCGCCCGCCCATGAGGGAAACCCAAGCGGAGGCCACGGAGGCCGCCACGCAACCGCCGCTGGAAGTGAAAAAGTCGGCCGTTGACTTGCGGCAGAAGCTGGTCGAGCGCCGCAAGCAAGCCGAAAAAGATGGTCTCAAAGACGCCACGGAACTTCTCAAGCGGCTGGAAGAAGGGACGAAAGAACTTCAGACTCAAACGCAGCGCGAAAAGGCGCTCGTCAAACTGAATGACCTCGCCCGCGAGTTGCAGGAGCGGCGGAAGCAACTCGGCGGCGGAGGCGAGGCGCTCAAGCGGCAGATGGAAAAGGTTGAAGACGTGGCGCGCGGTCCTGCCGATGAGTTGGCCAAGGCCCTTTCCAAGAGCGATTTCCAGAAGGCTGCCCAGGCGCTGGAAAAACTCCAGAAGAAATTGGCCAACAGCCAGCTCGATGCAACCAAGAAGGAAGAGTTGGCCAAACAACTCGAAGAGTTGAAGAAGAAAATCGACCAGATGGCCCAGCAGGCCAAGGACACCCAGGCCGACTTGCAGAAGCGTGCCGATCAAATGAAGCAGGCCGGCGACCCGGCTGCCGCCGACAAGCTCGAAGACGAAATCCAGAAGCTCCAGCAGCAGGGTCCGCAGATGGGAATACTGAAGAACCTGGCCAACAAGCTCGGGAAGTGTTCCCAACAGATGCAGCAGGGGCAAAACGATCAGGCCGCACAGGCGATGCAGGAGGCCTTGCAGCAAATGCAGGATATGGCTCGACAGGAGAGCGAACTCAAAACGCTCGAGGGCGCGATGGAACAACTGGCCGACGCGCGGCGGCAGATGAACGGCGACCAAGGCGATGGCAAGGGCTGCGAGAACGGTCAAGGCGAGGGTATGCTTGCCGGCGGAGGCGGCGAGGGCGACAAGGACGGCAAGCCCGGCCGGGGTTTGGGCAAGGGCCTTGGAGACGGCGCCCGCCCCGAGGCGAAGACCAACGGCACGTTCTTCGATTCACGTGTGCGGCAGACCGTCGGCAAGGGAGCGGCCCAGATCACCGGCCTGACCGGCGGCCCGAACCTGAAGAACCAGGCCGAGGCCGAGATCCAGAAGGCCGCCACCGAGATCGAACATGGCAGCACCGATCCCTTGAGCGGCCAGCGCCTGCCGAAGAAGCAGAGCGAACACGCCCGGCAGTATTTTGATAGTTTTCGCGAAGGGAAGTAGGGGAAGCTCACGCGCTCTTCCGCAGCCGCAGGACATCGCGCAGCTCGTGCGGCATGGCCAAGTCGGCCGCGCGAGGCTCGCCGCGCAACACGCCCAGGACCTTTTCGAACTGCTCCGCGGGCGAGGTGGCCAGGTCGATGACAAGAAACTTCCGCCCCCGCAACTCACAGCCCCCGCCCCCACCGCCGTCCAGCCAATCTTGGCGAACGACGTAGCCCAATCGCTCAGCCAGATTCAGAGCATGGGCAAGAAGAACCACCGTATGCATCCTAGCTCCTCCATTTCCCCGGCATCCTTGCCAGGGCGGGGATTATAGTCGCTTCCTTTTCAGTTGCCTAGCCGAGTTGACGATAGGGAATCGGGAGTTAACTTCTTAGTAGATCATCGGTTAAGAAGCAAAGCCTCGGGGATACAGCTAAACGCCGGTGATACGGCAGAACGGCGAATCTGGCCATCAGCGCGGAAATGCGAATCTCAGGTGTTTTGGGGGAAATCAATTGTGTCAACCAGCGACAGTCGGCAGCAAGCAGATCTTCAACAACAGGTCGAGATGCTCAAAGAGCAATTGGCCCAGGCCCAGAAGCTGACCGCCTTGGGCGAGTTGGTCAGCACCACCACACACGAATTCAACAACGTCCTGACGACGATCATCAATTACGCCAAGCTCGGAATGCGGCACAAAGACAACGAAACCCGCGAAAAGGCCTTTGATAAGATCCTTCTGGCCAGCAATCGTGCGGCCAAGATTACGTCCACGGTGCTGGGCCTGGCCCGCAATCGCAAAGCAGGGCAGGAACCGACCAACCTCCAGGAACTGGTCGAGAACACGCTCCTGCTTCTGGAGCGGGAGATGAACAAGTATCGGGTTACGGTCGACAAGAGCTTTCAACCGGTGCCCGAAGCCTATGTTAACGGCAATCAAATCCAACAGATCCTGCTCAATTTGCTGATCAATGCTCGGCAGGCCATGCCTGGCGGCGGACGGGTGATGATCCGGCTGAGCTACGACGCCGAGAACAACATGGTGGATCTCTTCGTCCGCGACAATGGCAAGGGGATTCCGGCCGACAAGTTGCCGAAGATTTTCGAGCCTTTCTACACGACCAAGAGCGGCCCGGACGCCAGCGGCAAAGGAGGCACGGGTTTGGGGCTTTCGATGTGCCGTGAGATCATCGAATCCCATCATGGGCGGATTCGCGTCGATAGCACCGTGGGCAAAGGGACGGCGTTTACACTAAAGCTGCCCACGGTGAGCAAGGCAACCAGCGCCGACCGCGGCTCGCGACCGGGAGTACCCGGCGCCGCGGGTACCCCGATGCCCGCCGCCCCCATTTTTCCAACCTTGGCCACTGCCGTCGATCTCACGGCCACCCCGCTGCCATTTGGGGATTGATCGACATTCAAGCCTGACGTGGGTACCGAGTACTTATGGCGCCCACGCCGGGCTGGAATTACCGACTTATTCCTCATTCCTTGAACCCCGTGGTGCCGAAATCAAGGTACGGATCGCTGTATCTCCGAAGCCACGGCACGCCCCGCGCAAAACCCGCATTTTGCCAGGATCCACAAACCTCACTACACAAGGAGAGTGGGTTATGTACGAGAACAACTTCAAGCTTACCGAGCGGCCATTCGCTTCAGTACCGCGAATCGATCACTACTATCCGGCTGCCGTGATCGACGCGGCCCGCAACACGCTGACCCGTTGTGTCAACCGCGGTGAAGGGGTGGCGTTAATCATCGGTCCCTCCGGCACGGGCAAGTCGCTGCTGTGCCAGATCTTGGCGGAGCAGTTCCAGAGGGCGTATCAGGTGGCACTGTTGGCGAGCACGCATCTCGATACGCGGCGGTCGCTCTTGCAGGCGATTCTCTACGAGTTGAACCGGCCCTATCGCGGCATGGACGAGGGTGAGTTGCGGCTTTCACTGGTGGATTTCATTACTCTGAGTGATGACTGCAACCGCGGTGTCGTGCTCCTGGTCGACGAGGCCCATCATCTGCCGTTGCGGTTGCTGGATGAGATCCGTTCACTGACCAACCTCACGCGCGACATGCAGCCGGCGGTGCGCATGGTGCTGGCCGGCAGCCATCTCTTGGAAGAGCGTTTTGCCAGCCCCAAGCTGGAATCGTTCAGTCAGCGGATTTCGGCCCGCTGCTATTTGGAAGCTTTTCAGCGCGGCGAAACACAGGCATACATCCAGGCTCGCATTTCGGCCTGCGGTGGTCGGGGCGTCGAGATTTTTCCGGCCGAAACCTGTCAGATGGTTCATAAAGCGACCGACGGCGTGCCGCGGCTGATCAACCAGGTGTGCGACCACGTGTTGTTGCTGGCCTGCGCGGCGGGCGTCCGCCGAATCGAACCCGCCCACGTCGAAGAGGCCTGGGCCGACTTGCAGCAGTTGCCGACGCCGTGGAACGCGCCGGCCGCCTCGACCAGCGACAGCGTAATCGAATTCGGCGGCCTGGACGACAGCCCGCTGGAATTGCCTCCCATCGCGGGCAAGATCGCGGCGGTCGAGGGAGCAAGCCCGGCCAAGGATTCCCGCGCAGTCCATGCTCGTCGCCGAGACGCCGGATGACCCGGAGACGTTCGAACAACTACGCCACATTCAGAAGTTGCTGGCCGACGTGCAGACCGAATTTCAGTCGGCGGCGACGATTGAACCGGAGGTGGAATTGGTATTCGAAGCACCGCACCCGTTTGGGGAAACGTTCGAGGAGGAAGAGGTGATTGCCGATCGTTACGCCGCCGTGGTCCCGCCGCCGCCAAATTCCACGGCCGACCACGACCAAGGGTCCGCGCTGCCCGACCTGATGCCCGACGCGGTGCCGGAGACGGCACCGGAGCCTGTGCCGGCCAACATCACGCGGGCACCGTCCGGGCACCATGCTTGCATGGTCGGCGATGGTCGGCGTGATGAGTACGTTGTTGCCGCCACGGCAAGCGAGGGCAAGCCTGCGAGTGTGTGCGAGGAACCACAGTTGGAGCGGATATATCAGGCTCGGGTACCGTGTCGGGCGCATGTACTCATGATGATCGGCCTGACGTGCGCCACGAGGTTGCCTCAAAAGACGGAGCGGAAACGGAAGTGGCCGCCGCCACGGTGGTGGCCATTGTCGAGGAGCCAGCGCCGCGGCCGACACGCTCGATCTTGCCACCGCCGCGGCAGGAGTTTGGGCGATTGTTTGCCAAATTGCGGCGGGGGCTCTAATCGTAGGTAACCTTGCCATGAGCCTGATGCTCGACGCTTTGAGGCGGATCAAAGCCAAGCAAGCCCCCGTCCGTGTGTGGGAAGCCGCTGAGCCTGCAAGTGAGACAGGTTTGGAACCTGTCACCACAGCGGTCGAGACGATCGCAGCGCCGTCGCCCGCTTCACTCGTCGAGCAGATCGCAGCGCCATCGGCCGCTGGGCCACCGGCACTTTTGGCCGACACTCTGTCGAGCGCCCCCTGGAGGACTTGGCGCCGCCAGTACCGGTCTCGATGGAAACGTCGCTGGATCAACTCCAGGCCCTCGTTTCCGAGGCAAGCTTGCTTGACAACGCCGAACCGGAGTTGGCTGCAGCGAAAGAAAGTGAATCGGAACTTGATGCCGATGAAGCTGACGCCGAATTACCGGTGATCGGGCCGGTCGCCTCCGAACCCTATGCCGCGACGGCCCAGCAGATTCTCCGGCAGTTGTCCGAAGCTCGTTTGCGAGTGCCGTTGTTCACCAGTCCGGCGGATGGCCAGGGCAAGACAATGACGTTGGCCCGGCTGGCGCCGTTGTTGGCCCAAGGCATGGCAGGCAACGTATTGGTGGTAGATGCCAACTTTCGCAATCCGGACATGGCCCACTGGCTGGCCGTGACCCCGACGTGGCGTTTGCCGGATGTTCTTCGTGGCGCGGCCGACTGGGCCACGGCGGTGCAGACGACCGTACACGAGCACGTGGGCCTTTTGCCGGGTGGGACTGACGCCCGGAGCGCGGATCCTGGCCGAAACATTCAAGGCCTGAGCCAACTGCTTCGCGAGCTCGCCGGCCACTACGACCTGGTGGTCGTCGATGCATCTTCGCTGGCGCACCGCGGCACGGTTCAACTGGCCGCCATCTGCGATGCCGCCTATCTTGTCGTGCGGTTGGGCGAAGGAAGTCCACGGATGGTTCGCGAAGCGGCCCGGGTCCTCCAGGGCCACGGCGGCCGGCTGTTGGGATGCCTGGCCATTGATTCATAACGCCCGGCTAGCTTGACGGCCGGCGGCCTCTTCTGCTATGCTCCCCCATGGGGAACCCACGCTTCTTCCTTTCCTTTTTCCCCACGCTCTTTCCCGTTGTCCCGCCATGGCCGCACGCCGTTCGTTGAGTTTGCCGATCACCCTGGCGATCGTGATGATTGTGATTCTGGTCGTGCTCACGGTCGGTTGGGTGCTGGTAACCGTGATGGGTCTGTGGAAAGACAACGAGAAGGCGGGGCTTTATATTGCCCTGCTCTCGATCGGCACGACCTTCATCGGCGTGCTCTTGGCCGGAACGATCATCTACCTGGTGCTCACGATCAAGACGATCAATCTCAACCGGCGGCAATCGAACTTCATCGACAGCGTGACTCATGAGCTGAAGTCGCCGATCGCCTCCATGAAGCTCTATCTGCAGACGCTCACTCGCCGCCAAGTGAGCGAGGAAGAACGCAACCACTTCTACCGCTGCATGGTCGATGACCTCGACCGGCTCGACGGCCTGATCAACCAGTTGCTCGACGCCGGCCGGCTGGAAGAAGGGCGGATCGACGCCGACCGCGAGGACGTCTTTCTCGACGTGCTGCTGCGCAATTGCGCCAGCACCGTCGGTCTGCACTATCGCATCGCGGCGGACGTCTTTCAATTCGAGCTCCAGCCATGCACGATCCGGGCCTGGCGCGTGGACCTGGACATCCTCTTTCGCAACCTGATCGATAATGCCGTGAAGTACGCCAGCAGCGAGCCCGCGTGGGCATCCATCTGCGGCGGACGGCCGACGGCAGGGCAATCGTCCGCATCAGCGACAACGGCCACGGCATACCCGGCCGCTTCCGTCGCCAGATCTTCCGCCGCTTCGAACGCCTGGGGCTGGAATTGGAACGCGAGCGGCCCGGCACCGGGCTGGGGCTGTACATCGTCCGCAACATCGCCCGGCGGCTGAAGGCCCGCATCCGCGTCCGCGAT
>CAVRDP010000010.1:0-293500 GCA_963719885.1 uncultured Planctomycetia bacterium
TGAACACCCACCAGCAGACGGTCCAGGGCTTTCGGCCGAGTACGTGACTTGTGAGAGCCCGTGATGGCCACCACTTCAGCCGGTTCAACAGGTCTCGCCTGCGCAGCGGCTCGTCCAGATGCGCTTGCCGCTCAGCACCGCCAGCAGCGGATCGGGAGCCAACCGCCCGCGGTCGTTCAGGTCCTTGTAACCCAGCGCGAGCCCTAATGCAGCTGCGCCAGCATCTCCCCAAGCGGCTCCAGGGCCACGGCGGCCGGCTGTTGGGATGCCGGGCGATTGATTCATAACGCCCGGCTAGCTCGACGGCCGGCGGCCTCTTCTGCCATGCTCCCCCATGGGGAACCCACGCTTCTTCCTTTCCTTTTTCCCCACGCTCTTTCCCGTTGTCCCGCCATGGCCGCACGCCGTTCCTTGAGTTTGCCGATCACCCTGGCGATCGTGATGATTGTGATTCTGGTCGTGCTCACGGTCGGCTGGGTGCTGCTGACCGTGATGGGACTGTGGAAGGACAACGAGAAGGCGGGGCTCTATATTGCCCTGCTCTCGATCGGCACGACCTTCATCGGCGTGCTCTTGGCCGGAACGATCATCTACCTGGTGCTCACGATCAAGACGATCAATCTCAACCGGCGGCAATCGAACTTCATCGACAGCGTAACTCATGAGCTGAAGTCGCCGATCGCCTCCATGAAGCTCTATCTGCAAACGCTCACTCGCCGCCAAGTGAGCGAGGAAGAGCGCAACCACTTCTACCGCTGCATGGTCGATGACCTCGACCGGCTCGACGGCCTGATCAACCAGTTGCTCGACGCCGGCCGGTTGGAAGAAGGGCGGATCGACGCCGACCGCGAGGACGTCTTTCTCGACGTGCTGTTGCGCGATTGCGCCAGCACCGTCGGCCTGCACTATCGCATCGCGGCGGACGTCTTTCAGTTCGAGCTCCAGCCATGCACGATCCGGGCCTGGCGCGTCGACCTGGACATCCTCTTTCGCAACCTGATCGATAATGCCGTGAAGTACGCCAGCAGCGAGCCGCGGGTGGGCATCCATCTGCGGCGGACGGCCGACGGCAGGGCAATCGTCCGCATCAGCGACAACGGCCACGGCATACCCGGCCGCTTCCGTCGCCAGATCTTCCGCCGCTTCGAACGCCTGGGGCTGGAATTGGAACGCGAGCGGCCTGGCACCGGGCTGGGCCTGTACATCGTCCGCAACATCGCCCGGCGGCTGAAGGCCCGCATCCGCGTCCGCGATAACCAGCCGGGAACCGGCACGGTCTTCGAAGTGCAGATGCCCGGGGCGATCGAGCGACAGGAAGAAGAATAGGTCTATCATGGCGGACAAAGAACACATCCTGGTTGTCGAGGACGAAGAGCACCTGGCGATGGGCATCAAGTACAATCTCGTCGCCGAGGGGTATCGCGTCACCGTCAGCGGAGACGGCCGGACAGCGATCAAATTGCTGACGGAAGCGAACGCCGACATCGATCTGGTCGTGCTCGACCTGATGCTGCCCGGCATGAGCGGCTATGCCGTCTGCGAATCGTTGCGGGCCATTGATCAGGACATGCCGGTGCTGATCCTCAGTGCCCGGACGCTCGCCGAAGATCGCACGCGGGGATTCGACGTCGGGGCGAACCAGTACATGAGCAAGCCGTTCGACCTGGACGAGTTCATCAGTCGCGTGCGAAACCTGCTGGCGTTTTCCAAGCGGCGCGGGCACGGATCGCACGGCCCCGCAGGCCCCTCACGTCAAGAAGTTCGAATTTGCCGGCGCGAAGATCGACTTCGAGACCTTCGAGGTCCTGGTCAAGGGCGAGTCGATAAGAATGACGCAGCTCGAGTTGACCTTGCTGCGCTATTTCGTCGAGAACCCGGGCCGCGTCATTCCCCGCCGCGAGTTGCTGGAGAATGTGTGGGGAATGCCCGGCAACATCAATACGCGGGCCCCCGACCAGTTCATTCGCCGGTTGCGGAAGATTTTCGAGCCCGACCCGGCCCAGCCGCGGCACTTTCTCACGATCCGTGACGCCGGCTACCGCTTCCTCCCCGAGGGCGAAACGGGCGAAGCGTAGGGTGGCATGCCTTCACGCGGCCGTCACAAAGTCGCGGCAGCAGGTTAATCACAACCGGCCGCGGGTAGGCATGTTGGCCCAAACGCGTGACGTTAGGCGGCCACCCTCGTAACAAACATGCCTACCCGCGGCCGGTTGGCTTTTCCCGACTGCCAAGTTTCTAACGGCCGCGTGAAGGCATGCCACCCTGGCTGCAACCCGTACAACGTCCTACACCTCTTCGTCGCTCGACTCCAGGGCGGTCTTCCATTGCTCACGGTGCTCCAGGCAGATGAGCAAGCCCTTGGCGACGGTGGCCAGCGGCTGCGGATCCAAACGCACGGGCACGCCGGTTCGCTCGGCGAGGAAGCGATCCGTGCGGCGCAGCAGCCCGCCGCCGCCGCAGAGCACCATGCCGTGCTGCGTGAGATCGGCCGCCAGGTCGGGACTGCATTGGTCCAGTGCGGCGCGGAGGGCGTCGACGATTTCTTCCAGCGGATCCTCCAGGGCATGGCGGACTTCTTCGCTGCCGATCGTCGCCCGGCGGGGAAGGCCGCTGACCGCATCGACGCCGCTGATCTCGGCCACGAGTTCCTCTTCCAAGGGAAAGGCGCTGCCGATGTCGATCCGCAGGCGTTCGGCGGCGGGCAAGCCGATGCGGAGGCTGTAATGGCGGCGGAGGTAATCGACGATCGCGCGATCCATGCGGTCGCCGCCGGTGCGGACGCTGTGGGCCGCCACCACGTCGCCCAGGCTCATCACGGCTACTTCGGTCGTGCCGCCGCCAACGTTGCAGACCATGCTGGCCAGCGGTTCGGCGATCGGCAAACCGGCGCCGATGGCGGCGGCCTTGGCCTCGGGCATGACCCACACCACTGCCGCCCCGGCCCGTTGCACGCTGTTGAAGACGGCCCGTTTTTCCACGGGGGTAATGCTGCCCGGCACGCCCACCAGCACCCGCGGCTTTAGTCGACAGCCGGGCGGCTGGGCCTTGCGGAGAAAGTAGCGGAGCATGGCCTCGCAGAGCACGAAATCCGTGACCACTCCGCCGGCCAGCGGGCGGACGATGGAGATCCGTTGCGGGGTGCGGCCTTGCATTTGCCTGGCCACGTGACCGACCGCGGCGCCGCCGGAAAGGATCTTGCCGCTGGATTGATCGACGGCCACGACCGATGGTTCGTCGAGCACAAGCCCTTCGCCGGCAGCGGCCACGAGCGTGTTGGCAGTGCCCAGATCGACCGCCAGATCGCAACGGAAGTTTTGTAACAGTCGCTGGAGCATCCGTGCCCGAGTAGGTCCCTTCTGCCGGAAGGGACGTAGGTGTTCCAAGTCGCTCGGAAACGTCAACCTTTTCTTCAAGGTCGACACGGAATAGTCCCTCTCGGCAAGAGGGACCTACCTCGATCAAACAATTCCATGCAGCACGTCGATCGTCGTTCCCGCCGCCGGCCGATGCCATACGGTCGGGCCGCCCTTGATCTCGTTGTTGTAATCATCCTTCATCGTCATCCACAGCGCCACCGTGGCGGTGATGAGCATGGCCAGCGCGATGACAAGCAGGACTGTGTAGACGTCGGCCTGCGGCTTGCGGTATTCCTGGGGCCCTGCCGGGGAGGCCGCCGACTTAGTTGCTTTTTGTGTACGGTTGGACACGGTCGCCTCTCTGGATCTGATCGTTCATCGATTTGCTTTCTGGACGGCATACGGCACGGTTGGGGTAATCGACTTGGATGACGTCGATGATGCCAATATACTTTCCGGTGCTCGGGCGCGTGACGACGAACTTATGGCCCTTGCGGACGCCGTCATCGGCGCCGACCGATATTTCCACCACGTCGGGGCGTGGCACGCTGGTGACTTCGCCTCCTTCAGGCGCAGTCTTCGCCAGGATGCTCTGCGTGATCTTGGCGTACGCGAGTAATTGCTTCAACTGGTTGATCTGGGCGGCCAGTTGCGCGCTGCAGCTTCTCCAGTTTCGCCCGCTCGTTGACCGCGTTCTGCAAATCGTCGGTCGTGTTCAAGAGCTTCGTTGCCAGGGTATTCCGTTCATCCACGGTGACTTTGATATCGTTCCGCATGCTGTCGATGGCCGTCTGCAACACGCCCAGATTCTTGCTCGCGCCTTCAATGACCAGGACCAGCTTTCGGGCATCGCTTTCGGCGGCCTGGATCTTGGCCTCGTCCCGGTCCCGTTCAGCAATGGCAAGGTTCCTCTCGTTCTCGAGAGCGGTCAGCCGCCTTCTGGTCCGATCTTGTTCCTCCTTGGCGGCGTTTTCGAGGATCTTCTTTTCGTCCTCGGCCTTCTGTTTCTCCGCCTTGGCCTCGTTCAACTGGTCGTTGAGACCGTCCTTCTTCACGATCTCCTCTTTCCAGTTCTTATGCGCGGAATGAACCATCAGCGCGAAGGTCCCAAAGATCAGGCACATAAGGAAAATCAGAACGGTAAAAATTTTGCCCACGAGGTTCATGGAAAGACCCCACCTATCGATTCGGACGACCAAAAGCGATTGCTTGCCTACTTAGCTAGTATAACTTCGCCGGTTTTCCCGTGTCAACCAGAATGCCCACCCGAAAGGTCCATGGGCTTCCCCACGTCGGATCGTAACGACAAGTCGGGTTGCGAGCCGTGGCCCTGCCACGCAGCAAGAAAAACGGCGATTTCCGGCGGGATCGTCACCATCGGTGGGGTTTGCAAGTCCTTCCTGCCGGGAAGGACAGGGATTTGTAGGTCCTTCCTGCCGGGAAGGACTATTGTGCGCCGGGCCGCCGGGAAACTTTCGGCCTTTCACTCAATCTTATTTGCACATTAGTCCTGTAGGGTGAAGCAAACCGGCGTGTTGGTGGGACTTCGGTTGCGGTCTGGCCGGTTTGCGCGCGTCCCACCAACCCTCCGCGACCTTGTCCCACCCTACTTCCGACGCCTGCCGGCCACGGCACCCACACAGGCAAAAAGGAGCGTCGTCGCCAGGCAGGCGAACGCGAACCAGTCGCCGTGGAGCAGATACCAGCTTTCGCGGCGGTCGAGGCGAACGTCGGCGAGCAGCGTGTCCTCGTGCCGAAGCCGTCCTTCGGCCAGGATGCGGCCACCGGCATCGATCGCAGCCGAAATGCCCGTGTTCGCGGCAATGACCATCGGACGCCGACACTCGACCGTGCGAAATACGCCGCAGGCCAAATGCTGCTCCAATTCGCCCGAGCCCCAGAACCAGCCGTCGTTCGTCACGTTGACCAGGATCTGCGGATCGTAGCCTTCCTGCCGCAACGCGACCAACTGATTGCGAACGACGTGCGGCAAGACCGTCTCATAACAGATGTTCGGCGCCAAACATATATCCTTGAGCATGAAACCCTTGGGCCGCTCGCCCGGACTGTCGCTCGTGCAAAGCGGCGACAGGCCCTGAAGCCAAGGCACGCTCTTGACGAAAGGCATATACTCGCCGAAGGGGACCAGGTGCATCTTGTCGTAATAGGATTGCTCGCAGCGGCCCGGCAGGCGCCAACGGCCGTCGGGCGTCACCAGCACGGCCGAATTATAAAAGTCCAAGCCCTGGGGACCGTAGTGCTCGCGAACGAGACCCAAAATCATCGGCTTGCCGAACTCCCGGGCTGTCGCGGTCATGAGGTCCTGGGTTTTCCCGATTTCCTCCGCCAACCGATTCTGAAACTCCTGCGGCGGACCGGGAAAATCGGCCGGAACTCTTGCACCGTCATCGCCCGTCACCCAACCGCGGCAATAAACGGTCTCCGGCCAGACGATCAGATCGATCTGCGGGAAATTGCCAAGCGCCTTGCGGGTGAGCCTGCGACAGGCTTTATCGGTCTCTTCGCAAATGTTGCCGGGGCTGTCCAACTGGATATCGATGTTCCCTTGAATCAAGGCAATCTTCAGCCCGGGATCGGTTTCGACGTTCGCGGTGCGGAAATGGCCGTAGACGAGCACCGCGGCCACCAGCCCCACAGCCGGGACCAGCGGCCAAAATGACCACTTTCGCGAATCGCAAGGCAACATTCGGGCTAGGCAAGCAGCGACGAACATCATCAGGAACGTTACGCCGTAACAGCCGGTCAAATCGCTGATCTGAATCAACGTCGTCCAGCGATATTGCGTATGTTCGAGGCATCCCATGGTCATGCCGCTCAGCAGGTGTGCCTGGGCCAGTTCCAGCCCGGTATAGACGACCGGGGCCACCAGGATCACCGGCAACCGCAAGACGTGAACAGCGACGCGCGCCAGGCCCACGAACACCGGCAAATAGCAGCCGAAATAGATCCCCAGGGCCAGCCAGCCGAAGCCGACGGCCCAGTGCGGCAGTCGCAGCCATTGCAAGGCGGCCATCCAGAAGAACATGCCGGCCAGCCACAAGGATCGATAGGGGCGCCACGCCCAAAGGCGTGCAGCGGCCAGAAAAATCCCCGTCAAACCGAGCCAAAAGACTGTTTCAGCCATCCAGTACAAGTGGTACTGCATGGAATGGAACCAGGCGTTGACGGCCAATCCGGCCAAGAAATAAAGCACGGCCGCGGTCAGCAGGATCCATGGCCAACCGGGTGGCATGCCTAAGCCCGCGGGGTACCCGGTACTCCGGGTCGCGGGCGCAGGCATGGGCAGTTTCTTGCCGCGGATGAGCATCACCCACCACACCGGCGCAATCCATGCCAACGGCCAGATTCCCAGCGGCGGCAGTGCCGCCCAAAGCAACACGGCCCCGATCAGGGCCTGACCGAAGGTCGAACGATACCAGTTTTTGAGTGTTTCAGGCATCCGTGTCCGATGGGGAAAACAAATTCGAAATCCGAATATCGAAATCCGCCACCCGCAAGCGGGTACCCGGCAAGCGGGTGCCCCGATTCCAAATTCAAATGAGGAAATCCAAAACTCTCAAACACGCGCAAGTTTCGGTCATTTACGATTTTCTTGGCGATCCGCACCACAGCAGCGGCGTGCATTGACTTCCACTAGCCGGCCTCCTGCCGCAGTTTTAGGTTCTCCCGCCGCAAATCGGCCACTTCTTGCCGCAACGAGACGATTTCCCGCTTCAGATCCTGGACTAATTCCAGCAACTGTGTCGTTTCGTAGCGCGACGAGTCCGCAACAAGCTGTCCGTTCATTACGGAATAACTTGTACTCACACTTCATAATTCACGCCAGACCAAAATTCTCCCTTGCTCCGGTGGCGGGATTCCGCTACGATCACCACCCCCAAAGTCTCGCTCGGAACACGACACTTGCGCACCATGGCCATCGCACGAACGCTGATTGAAACTTGCCTTGCGCCGCCGTCCGCAACGGCGCGTGGGAGCCGGTTTGGAATACCGCGTCGCAGGAAAGGGGCCGCCGTCGCGACGCAAGATCTTGTCCGGATCTTGCTGGCCGCCGTCTTTGCCTGTGCGGTCGTGGCAGCGGGCCTGCGCACGCGAGGCCAACCGCCGGCCGACGACCGGGTCGAACAGGCAGCCTGGATTTCGCCCGCGGCCGAAAGCGAACATCCCTGGATGCCCGTCTTGCGTTGGGCACGGCAGGAACAGGCGATGATCGATCGTGACGTCCACGATTATTCGGCGACGATCGTTTCCCGTGAACGGATCGGCGACAAGCTGGAAGAATATCAAAATATCTTCGTCAAAGTCCGGCACTGGCCGCCGAGCGTCTATGTTTACGTGCTCACGCCGGAGGGCCACAAAGGCGAAGAGGCGATCTATGTTGAAGGCCGCAACGACGGCAAGCTGCTGGGACACACGACCGGCATCGCCGGGCGGATGGTCGGAACCGTGGCGCTCGATCCGCAGGGCGCGACCGCCATGAACGGCCACCGGCATCCCATCACCGAGTTGGGGATCCGCCATCTTTGTCAGCGGCTCATCGGACTGGGCAGCAACGACGTGCAGTTCGCCGAATCGCAGGTCCGCTTCCTCTCGGGGTTGAGACTGAACGACCGCCCCTGCACGGGCCTGGAAGTGATCCACCCCGTACCGCGCACGAGTTTCCGGTTCCACCGCCTGCGGTTGTTCATCGACGAGCAACTCAAACTGCCCGTCCGCTACGAGCAATACGACTGGCCGCGGCAGCCGGGCGGGCCGCCGGAACTGGTGGAAGAGTACAATTTCATGAACGTACAGCTCAACCGGGGCTTCACCGACGCCGACTTCGATCCCCGGAATCCCCGCTACGGGTTCCCCTGAAAAATTGGGATAGAATGAGGCAGGACTCCTTCTACGAGTCAGGGGATCGCGGCCTATGTCGGACGATTGGCACAATCCGCTGGATACAATCCTCAACGCCGTGGCTTCGACCATCGGCTGGGCGATTACTGTTCCGTGCCTGGCTTATCTGGGCCTCCTTGCCGGCTGCGCCTTGAAGCATCCCGACGGTTGTCTGGGGATGTCGCTCGAATTCGCATGCTGGCTTCCCGTTGCCTGGATTATCTGCCCAATCATCCTGCCTGCTTACCTCGTCCTTCCGCTGGCATATTGGTTGCCGCTACGGTGGGAAACGGCCGGCAGCTACGTCACGGCTGCGGTCGTTACGATTCTGCTCTGGACGCTGGCTGGTTTCGCACTGAGCATGGCTTACGCCGCTCTTTGAGGGCGCTTGGAAAAAAACCTGACCCGTGTAGTTGCAGGACCATGCGCCGCGGAGCATAATTGAGCTTTCCCCGTAAGATTTCGACAGAAAAATAAATGGACAGAAAAATAATGAAGATAGGATGACGGAAGTCCCTCTCTGTTTGGTTCTTTTTCCCTTCTTCTTTCTTCATTTTTCTGTCCCACTATTTTCTGTCGAAGATCTTTCCTTCATTTTCGCCTGGAGCCACCATGAACTGCGCCTTCGCCCTTCTCCTCACCGCCTCAGCCCTGACCGCAGCCGAACCGAAGACGGAATTCGCCTTCCGCGAAATCAGCCCGACGGGCCTGCAACTTTCCGACGGCGGCAAGCCGGTCTTCGTCTACAATTTCGGGATGGTGCTGGCCAAAGGCTTTCCGGAGTCGATGAAACGGTCGTGCTACCTGCATCCCGTGTACGCCCCCAACGGCACGGTGTTGACCGACGACTTCAATCCCAATCATCCGCACCATCGCGGCATCTCGTGGATGTGGCCCGAAGTGACGGTCGACGGCCGCAAGGGCGACATCTGGATGGTCAAGGGGTTCCAGCAACGGTTCGTCCGCTGGAAGGCGCGGGAGACCAAGGGAGACACGGCTCGGTTGGCGGTCGAGAACGGTTGGTACCCGGTCGATAGCAAGGGGGGCGACGGCAAGTTCGTGAAGGAAGACGTTGAGATCATCGTCCACGGTGTGGAACCCTCGACCATGAGCGGGTCGCAGCGCGCGATCGACTTCACGTTGGGCTTCGAGGCCGTCGACAAGCCGGTCCAGATCGTCGGTACCCCGGACGGCAAGAAGGGGTTCGGCGGGTTCTGTTTCCGCTTTGCCCCCCGCGACGGCGGCGAGAAAAAAACAACCATCCTCACCGAGAAGGGGCTTTCGCCCAAGGACGGCGTGCTGGCCAAGCACCGCTGGGCCAAGGTGGCCGGCGTCTTTCAAGGCAAGCCAGCCTGGGGGCGGATCGACGATCAAGAAGGCAATCCCGGTTACCCGGACAACGGCTGGCTGTTAAGACATGGCTTCGGGTTCTTGAATGTCTCCTATCCCGGCCTCACTCCCTACACGCTCGAACCGGGCAAGCCGCTGGTGTTGAAGTACCGCGTGACGCTGGGGGCGCCTGGCAGCTTGCCGGGGAAGCTTGATATGGGCGCGGGTGGCAGCTTGCCGGGCCATCTCGGTAGCGAGCCGGCGAAGTAACGGGCGGCGGGTGGCATGCCTTCACGCGGCCGTCAGAAACGTGGAACAACTGAAAGACTCTGCCGGCCGCGGGTAGGCATGTTGGCCCAAGCGCCTGGCGTGTCAACATGCCTACCCGCGGCTGGTAGCGCGTTACCTTTTGCGCCAAGTCTCTAACGGCCGCGTGAAGGCATGCCACCCTGCCTAGCACGTGACGTGAATCAGCGCCGCCTTGCGGGCCTTCGACTTGTTGTAGACGTCGACGAGTTGCACAGCCGGCAGGATCTCGCAACGGATCGAGCGCTGGTTCAAGTACCGCTGAGCCTGCTCGGTCAAGACGACGTCGTTGGCCTTGGGGCAACCGACAAACAGCACTTCGGGGCCGCCCTTGCAGACCTCTTCCAGCTCTTTCGGCCCGACGGCATGCGCGTTCTCGCCCTCGCCCTGGACCATGTCCTTGTCGCGGGCTTTGACTTTGCCGCTGACCAGGATATAGATGTCATGGTCGTAACCCTTCTTGCCGACCACGATCTCGCCGAAACTGAAACGGACGATCTCGGGATAGGTAGGCTCAACCCGATAACGTTTTTTGAACGGGCTGCGGCCGACCTGTTTGCGGGCCAGGGCCACCGCGCCCAGGACGACGGCGTCGTCGCCCAGGGCCGAGAGCAACACGTGGCCGCCGTCGCGGGCTCCCGGATGGCGATCGGAGCCGACGATGTTCTCGATGATCGGCATCATGAAGTCGCTGCAGGCCTCGATCAGACCGCCGCCCAGGACGATGACCGCCGGATCCACCAGGTGCCGCACGGTGAGGCAGGCGTAGCCCAGTGTCTCGGAGGCGCGATGGAGAATACCGGTCACCAACGGGTCTTCGGCCTTCAACGCCTTGCGAATAGCCCCGCTGCGGATGACGCTCAGGTCGCCGCCGGAAAGTTCGGTCAACTTGCTGGTGCCGCCGGCCTGCAGGGCCGCGCGAATGTCGCGCTCGATCGCCGTGCGGCTGGCCAAGGCCTCCAGGCAGCCGCGGTTGCCGCAGCCGCACAACGGGCCGCCGATCTGCATGATGATATGCCCGATCTCCCCGGCCGACTCGCGAGCCCCACGCCACATCCGGCCCTTGGTGACCAACCCTGCACCTATGCCCGTGCCGACCCAGATACCCAAGGCGCTGCGTGCCTTGCGGGCAGAGCCGAGCCACGCCTCGCCATAAGTGCCCAGGTTGCCGTCGTTGCCGATGGCCACGGGCACGTGGAAGCGGCCCTCCAGGTGCGAGCCGATCGAAATTCCGGTGAGGCTCATGTTGGGCGTGACGACAACATAGCCCGATTTCGGCTCGACCACGCCGGGCACGGCGACGCCGATGGCCGTGAGGTCGGTCGTTTCGAGCTTGGCCTGGGTGAGCACTTCCTGGATCCCCGCTTCGACCATCGACAAGACCTGTTCCGGCCCGCCGGTCCGCGGCGTCGATTGCCGCTGCTTCCCCAGGATAGCCCCCGATTCGCTGACCAGCGAGGCCTGAATTTTCGTGCCGCCGATATCAACTCCCAGATACAACCGTTCGCCAACCGCTTTCGTTTTCATCATGAGCTCCTGTGTCGCGTCAAGTCGAACATCATGTAGGCAAAAGGAATTGTACAACGCGAGGCGGGGAGCGGGGAGCGGGGAGCGGGGAGCGGGGAGCGGGGAGCGGGGGGCTAGACGGCGGGCGATAGAAAGTACTGAGTACTGAGTACTGAGTACTGAACGATCCCAGGTTTCAAATCTCTCATCCCCTGCTCCCCGCTCCCCGCTCCCTGCCTCCAATCCCGCCAGTTGACATTAACAAACCTGCTCGTTAGCCTAGAGCGTATCCGAGAGCCGTACTTGTCGATACCAGCCGATCGTTGCTGATACCCTTCCTTCGGGTAGCCCGGAGTTGCCAATGGCCAAAAAAAAAGCCGATTATTTAGAGATTCTCATGCGTCGGGGACTTGTCAGCCCCGAGCAAATCAACGAAGCCAAGCAAATGGCCAAGGAATCGGGCATCAAACTGCCCGACGCCTTGGTCCGGTTGGGCTACGCCACGGGCGAGAACGTGTCTCGGGCGATTGCCGAGCAGAACGGCCTGCCCTACATCAACGTCAACGAAGTCACCATCCCGCCCGCTGTTATTGAATTGGTGCCCGAGTCGGTGGCGCGGGAAAACGCCGTGCTCCCCCTTTCGGAAAGCGACGGCCATTTGACGATTATCATCAGCGACCCGTGGGACATCGACACGGTCGATAAGCTGCGATTCATTCTCAACAAACAGATTGATCTGGCCATTTCCCCCCGTGAGGCGATCCTTGAGGCCATCAACCACTACTATGGACAGACGATCGCCGAAAGCGCCGACTCCATGCTCCAGGAGTTCACCGACACGGCCATCGACTTCACCGAAACGGTCGATGACGGTTCCAAGGGCGAGGAGGACATCGACGAATCGAGCGCCCCCATCGTCCGGCTTGTTCACTTGATCATCTCCGAGGCGGTCCAGGCCCGGGCCTCCGACATTCATATCGAACCGTTCGAGAACCGCATTCGCGTCCGCTACCGGATCGACGGGCTGTTGATCGAGCGCGACAGCCCCCCCCGACGGTTATTGGGTGCCGTTCTATCCCGCATAAAGATTCTCGCCAAACTTGACATTGCGGAACGACGCCGTACCCAGGACGGGCGAATCAAAGTGACAGTGGGCGAGAAGGAACTTGACTTGCGGGTGAGTATCATTCCCACCTCCCACGGCCAGTCGATCGTGATGCGGATCCTGGACAAGGACAACATTCGCGTCGGCCTGAAGCAACTCGGCTTTGGTGAAGACGATTTTTTCAAGTTCCAGCAGCTCATTCGCCGTCCCAACGGGATCATCCTGGTGACCGGGCCTACGGGTTCCGGCAAGACGACTTCCCTGTATGCGGCGATAAACGCCCTGAACACCCCGGATCGTAAGATCATCACGGCCGAGGATCCTGTGGAATATTACCTGCCCGGTGTGAACCAGGTTGAAATCAAGCACGAGATCGGGCTGGACTTCGCCCGCGTGATCCGCGCCATGTTGCGACAAGCTCCGAACGTGATTCTGGTCGGAGAGATGCGCGACTTGGAGACGGCCCAAATGGGTATTCAAGCGTCTTTGACTGGACACTTAGTATTCAGTACACTACATACGAACGATGCGCCCAGTGCTATTACACGTCTGGTCGATATGGGCGTACCCTCCTACCTGGTGGCTAGCAGCGTCGTGGCGATCATGGCCCAGCGTCTGGTGCGCGTCGTTTGCCAGAAGTGCAAGCAGCCCTACAGCCCCAGCGAAGCGACCTTGCAGTCGGCCGGAATCACCTCCGAAATGATGACCAGGGCGAACTTCACCCGTGGAAAAGGGTGTGGCAACTGTCAGGGGTCTGGATTCCGCGGACGATTGGGCCTCTATGAACTGATGTTGATGTCGACCAAGGTCCGGGAGCTGACGTTCAAGGAGGCGCCGACCGAGCAAATTCGCCGTGCTGCCCAATCCGAAGGAATGCGGACCTTGTATTGGGACGGCATCGAAAAAGTGCTCAAGGGACTGACCACCCTGGACGAAATCTTCCGCGTCGCCAAGCGAGCGGAGAGCGATTAACAGTAATTTTTTGGCCTTTCGCGAAAAACTCGCGAATAATCGTAACGCTCAGGGCCAAGGGCAAGAGGAACCCCAAGCACGATAGGCTTCTCAATCCGATTCACGGGACCGTTGCGCCCGACTGGGAACGCAGGTTAATTTCAGGCGCAAGGCATTGGCTATGGGCACGATTCTCATCGATAAACTGTTGCACACGGTCGTCAAGCGGAAGGCGAGCGATCTGCACATTGCCGTCGGGCAACCGCCCGTGCTGCGGTTGGACGGCCTCATGAAGCGGCTGGAAACCAAGGTTCTCGAGGCCGAGGACACGGTGGCCCTGATGAAGAGCATCAGCCCGGAGCGGTCGCAGAAAGAACTGCAGGAAAAGGGCGGCGCGGATTTCGGCTTTGCCTTCGGCGACATGGCCCGCTTCCGCGTCTCGATTTTCAAGCAGAAGGGCTACGTGGGGATGGTCTTGCGGCAGATCCCCAATAAGCTGCTGAACTTCAACGATCTGGGGACACCGCCCGCGTTGAGGGACTTGTGCCATCGGCCGCGCGGGCTACTGCTGGTGACCGGTCCTACCGGCTCCGGCAAGACGACCACGCTGGCGGCGGCGATCGACTACCTCAACGACACGTTTGCCCATCATATCATCACGATCGAGGACCCGATCGAGTTCTACCATCCGCATAAGAAGTGCACGGTCAACCAGCGTGAGATCGGCGTGGACGTGCCGACGTTCGCCGAGGCGATCCGCCGGGCCTTGCGACAGGACCCTGACATTATCATGGTGGGCGAAATGCGCAACCTGGAGACGATTGAAGCGGCCATCACGGCGGCCGAAACGGGCCACATCGTTTTCGGCACGCTGCACACCACCGGGGCCGCGAAAACGGTGGACCGCATCATCAACGTCTTCCCCACGAACCAGCAGGAACAGATCCGCACCCAGTTGTCGACGTCGGTCATCGGCATCCTCTCGCAGGCCCTGCTCCCCAAGATCGGCGGCGGCCGCGTGGCAGCCTACGAGATGCTCGTGGTCACCTCCGCCATCGCCAACCTGATTCGCGAAAACAAGACCTTTCGCATCACCTCGTCGATCCAGACCGGGCAAAAGCAGGGTATGCAGCTCTTGGACGACCACATGTTCAAGCTCTGGAAGAACGGCCTCGTGGAAAAGAAGGAAGTGCTTTTCCGGGCCAATAATCTCGACGACCTGGCGGCCCGGATTTCCAAGGCCGAACGGGGCATTTTCGACGACGAAGGCGTAGACAAACCGCTGTAGGTTCAATTATGGCTTTACGACGCATCGGACAGATTCTGGTTGACCTCGGGTTCCTCAGCGAAGATCGGGTGAAGGTCATTCTCGAGGAGCAGCGGCAGCGGCCCACCGAGCTCTTCGGCCAGGTGGCCATCGGCATGGGCCTGCTGAGCGACGAGCACCTCATCCAGGGTCTGGCCGAGCAGATGGGCCTGCAAGTGATCAGCCTGGCCGAGTTCATCGTGCCGCCCAACATCCTGGCGATGATCACCGAACCGATGGCCCAGCTCTATCGCGTCGTGCCCGTCAAGTTCGAGGAGAATACGCTCACGATCGCCATGTGCGATCCGCAGAAGCTGTCGGTGGTCGACGAGTTGCGGAGTTTCCTCGGTTACGAGGTGAAGGCGGTAGTGGCGACGGAGAAGGACGTGCTCAAGGCCCTGGCGCGGTATTATGCCGCCGGCGGCGAGAGCGTGGAGACCCTGATCGCCGACATGGAGCAGGACGTCGACCTGGCCGCCGCGGCCGCCGCCCTGGAGAAGGGCGTGTTGGACCTGACGGGCGCCGAGGCCCTGGCCGACAGCGCCCCGGTCCGCAAGCTCTTGAACATGGTCCTGCTGATGGCCATCAAGGACCATGCCAGCGACCTGCACTTCGAACCGTTCGAGAACGAATTCAAGATCCGCATTCGTGCCGACGGCGTGCTGTATGAAATGGTGCCGCCGCCCCGCCACCTGGCCTTTGCCATCACCACGCGGATCAAGGTCATGGCCAACCTCGATATCGCCGAACGCCGCATCCCGCAGGACGGCCGCATCCGCCTCACGGTCGGCGGCCACCCCGTCGACCTCCGCATCAGCGTGCTGCCCACCATGTTCGGCGAAAGCGTCGTCATGCGGATCCTGGACCGCAGCGTGGTGATGCTCGACCTGGCGGCCGTGGGCATGGAACCGGCCACCCTGGCCGCCTTCCGCGACATCATCCGCCGGCCCAACGGCATCGTGCTGGTCACCGGCCCGACGGGCTCCGGCAAGACGACCACGCTGTACGGGGCCTTGAACGAATTGAACGTGATCGAGGACAAGTTGATCACGACGGAAGACCCGGTGGAGTACGAAATCGACGGCATCGTGCAGATCCCCATCGACCCGAACATCGGCAACACGTTCGCGCAGTGCCTGCGTTCGATCCTGCGGCAGGACCCCGACAAGATCCTCGTCGGCGAGATCCGCGATCTGGAGACGGCCGAGATCGCCGTGCAGGCCTCGCTCACGGGGCACATGGTGTTCAGCACGCTGCACACCAACGACGCCCCCAGCACGATCACCCGCATGCGCGACATGGGCGTGCCGCCGTTCCTGCTGACGGCCACGCTGGAGGCCGTGCTGGCCCAGCGGCTGGTCCGCAAGATTTGCCCCAACTGCCGCGAGCTGACGGTGCCCAACACGGAAACGCTGGCCATGTTGGACCTCTCGCCCGACGATGTATTGGACAAGAAGTTCCATCACGGCCGCGGCTGCCAGGCCTGCAACAACACGGGCTTCAAGGGCCGCACCGCCTTGCACGAGCTGATGCTCATGAACGACCAGCTCCGCGAGTTGATCAACAAAGGGTCTTCCACCGAGCAGCTTCGCGACATCGCCTTGCAGACCGGCATGCGCTCGCTGCGGAAGGCCGGCTTGGAGAAAGTCTTTACCGGAATCACCAGCATTGAAGAAGTGATCCGCGAAACGGTACACGAGTAGGGATGAGAGATGAGAGATGAGGGATAAGGGATTAGAAGTAGGGTGGGACCAGCGACGGGGTACCCGCGCAGCGGGTCGTCAAAGCGCCGGCCCACCAGAATCGCTGAAAGAGATAATTCATGGTGGGCCGGCGCTTGCTACGCAAGCTTGTCCCACCCTACCACTTTTGCATGAGGCCTTACGATGCCGACTTTTCAATTTGAGGCGATGGACAAAACCGGACAGGAAGTCCGCGACGTGATCGAGGCCGCCAGCCAGGAAGAAGCCCAGGCCACGATCAAGCAGAAGGGCCTGTTCGTCACCAAGATCGCCCTGAAGAAGGAGCGCAAAGGGCAGCAGCGAGAAGGTGGCCGGGTCGAAGAAGGGCAAGACCTTCACCCTGGGCGGCGTCAATTCCAAGGTGCTCACGACCTTCACCCGCCAGTTGGCCATTCTCCAGGAAGCCGGCCTGCCCATCCTCCGCAGCCTGAAGATCCTGGAAACGCAGTCCAAGCCCGGCGCCATGAAGAACTCGCTGATCGACGTCTGCGACGAGATCGAGAGCGGGTCCACCCTCTCCGAGGCCATGGGCAAGGCGCCCAAGGCCTTCAACCGCCTGTACGTCAACATGATCAAGGCCGGCGAGGCGGGCGGGGCCCTGGAAATCATCTTGAAACGCCTGGCCGAGTTCCAGGAACGCGCCCAGTCGCTCAAACGCAAGGTCCGCGGCGCGATGATCTACCCGATCTTCGTCGTGCTCTTCGCCGTCAGCATCCTGGTCTTCATCATGATGAAGATCGTGCCCCAGTTCGAGAAGATCTTCAAGGACTTCAACACCAAGCTGCCCGACATCACGCTCATGCTGATCAACATCTCGGGGTGGGTCGGGCGTTTTTTCTGGCTCATCCCGGCCATCCCCATCGGCTACTGGCTGTACGTCAAGCTCTTGCGAAAATTCGCCCCGGGGCGGATGGGATGGGATTTCTTTGCCCTGAAAGCGCCGATCTTCGGCCAGCTTGTCGAGAAGAACATCATCGCCCGCACCATGCGGACGCTGGGCACGCTCGTGGCCAGCGGCGTGCCGATCCTGGAGGCCCTGCACATCACGCGGGAAACGTCCGGAAATGCGGCCTTCGAAAAAATGTTCGGCCAGATCTACGACTCGATCCGCGAAGGCGAATCGATCGCCAAGCCGATGAAAGAGAATTCCTTCGTCCTGAAGAACCGCGGTTCCATGCCCGCCTTGGTCTTCATGGGCTTCATGCTCTTCCCCATCGGCCTGTTGTTCGGCACGATCATTGCCGTCTTCGAGGATTTCGGCTTCAAGTCGGGCACGGCGGCCTGGTTCTGCGGGCCGTGCATGATCTTCGGCGCCGTGATTGCGGGGATCCTCACGGTCTTTCTCGCCTATCGCCTCCGCAACGCGGTCCTCGACGACATGGTGGTCAACATGGTCGACGTGGGCGAGGAGACGGGCGAGTTGGATACGATGTTGTACAAGGTGGCCGACGTTTTCGACGAAGAAGTGGCCGTGCTCACGGAAAGTCTCACGGCCTTGATGGAACCGTTGTTGATCATCACCCTGGGCGGCATCGTGGGCTTTATCGTGATTGCCTTGTTCATGCCCTTGATCGCGCTGATTTCGAACCTCAGCGGCGGGAAATAGAAAAAAGAAGAACTTGGAACTTAGAGCTTAGTACTTAGAACTTAGACTTTAGAGCTTAGAACCCTAAGCACTAAGCACTAAGAACTAAGAACTAACATAGAAGGAGCGAGCCATGGTAAAAGAGATTGAAAATTGCAAATTGCAAAATGAAAATTGCAAATTGCTTTGGACACGCGCCAACCCCGGCGAACGCGGCTTTCGCCGGCGCTCTCAATTTGCAATTTGCAATTCGCAATTCGCAATTCGCAATGGCTTCACGCTGGTCGAGGTCTTGGTGGTGATCACCATCATCGGCTTGCTGGTCGGGCTGCTCCTGCCGGCGATCGCCGGCGCGGCGAAGGGCCAGGGTCACCGTCATCAAGATGGAGATGACGCAACTCATGGACGCGATCGAGAATTTCCGCACGTCGGTCGGCGGCGGCCGCTATCCGCCCGATGGGACCAACTCTACAGACACGCTGCAATTCCTCAGGGCTGCCTTCCCACGCTGTCCGGCGTCGAACTATCCCCTTCAACTGACGCAGCCCTACACTACAACGTCCGTTTTCAATCCCTCGACGGCCTTGGTCTTCTGGCTCGGCGGAGCCCAGGACCAGAACGGCCAGTTCATCGGCTTCAGCCCAATCCGCAGAACCCCTTCGATGCCCCCATAGGCGGCCAAATCCAAGTCAGCAGCAGCCGTCTTTCCGTCCCCTTCGATTTTGGCAAAACACTGAGCAACCCGACGCGCTTTTTGCAGGTGAATGTGAGTAGTTCCGGGGTTACTGTTCCTCTGACTAATAACACTAGCTCACCGGCCAATTTAGGGAACCAGTCGACGACGAACGGTATTATGACCGTCAATTGGAACTTGTACCAGTACTTTCCGAACAATGGGCAGAACGTAGGCGCTGCGGCGCCGTACCTGTATTTCAAGGCCGTGGGCGGGGTGTACTTCACTCCCACCTCAAGTATCAACACAGTTTCGATTTACGGCACAAGCCCCGCCCAGGGCACCTTGCCATACGCCGATTCGACTGCGACTTCCAGTTTCATCAATCCCAAGACGTATCAACTCCTTTGTCCCGGACTGGACGGCAAATACGGTCAGTACCCGAATCCTGCCGGCACTACTGGTATAGCCGCTTGCCCGCAGTATCCGGCCGGATCGAACTACGACAACGCGAACGGAACGGATGACATGACGAGCTTTACCAACGCCGCTACCGTCGGCGACGACATGCATTAAGGGGCCAACCGGAGGGGCGGTCATGAAAAATATTGCAAATTGCAGGTTTCCCCGTCCCGGAGGGACGATTGAGAATAGCCCAGCGATTTATCGCTGGGTAAACTGTGCGATGGAAATCGCCAGTCCCGGAGGGACGGTTGAAACGTCTCCCCTCGCCCTGTTTCAATCGTCCCTCCGGGACTTTCGGTCTTGCTGGCGCTCGTTACCCAGCGATAAATCGCTGGGCTATTCTCAAATGCCCCTCCGGGGCAGGAACTCGCCAGGTTTTACGCTCGTCGAGTTGCTGGTCGTGATCGTCATCATCGCGCTCTTGGCCGCGGCCGTACTGGGAGCGCTGGCCAAGACCCGTGAAGTGGCCCGCGCCGACGCCACCAAGGCCACGGTCGCCAAGCTCAACGACCTGGTGATGCGGAGGTACGAGTCGTATCTCACGCGGCGGCTGCCCATCGACGTGTCGGCGCGAAACTTGTCGCCGTCGGACTATGCGACGTTTCGGATGTGGGCCATGCGGGATCTGATGCGCATGGAAATGCCCGAACGCTGGTGCGATATCACGACCGGCTTCTCACCGGCCTCATCCCTGCCACCCAGCGCGGATAACGTTCTGAAAAACCTCTGGCAGAACTACTGGCAGCCCCACAACCCTCCGTCGTTGTGGCAGATCTACTATGCCAAGTACAACGCGCAGAATCCGGGCAAGGATCACGCCCAGGCAAAGTGCCTTTACCTGTGGGTCATGACCGCTATCCCCGAGGCCAAATCGACGTTCAGCGGCAGCGAGATCGGGATCAATTACGACGGCGACGGCTGGAATGTGTTCATCGATGGTTGGGGCAACCCTATTGGCTTCCTTCGCTGGGCCCCGGCGCCACCGACCCCACGCCGTGGTCGGACATCCAAATCGACGATACGTCGGGCAACAACCTCCATCACGACCCGTTCGACCCGAACTTCGTCGAAGAAGACGCACTATCATCTCTACCCGCTGATCTTTGCCGGCGTGCTGAGCAAGGTCAACGGATATGACGACTACGGAATCGCCCTGGGCAACGGGCAAGTAACGAACGACTGCACCATCTCCGCGCCGACGACCGATCCGTTCAACGGCTCGTACCCGAGCGTCGGCGCGATCCTGCCCAACGGCGGCGTTCCGCTGGTCCACAATCAACACATGGAACAGAAGTGACGTCATGAAAACAAATGTGTGCCCCGAAGGGGCGTCAATTCACCCAGCGAAGGCGGGCACCCGGTACGCCGGGTCGGCCCTGGTAAGAACGTCCATGGCATCGCCGTCGCTCGGGCCAACGGCCCAACAATTCTCCTCGCGCGGGAACGGTTGGCCCGTTGGGCCGACGACAACATTCCTATCGCGTCCCATGGTCCAGGGCCGACCCGGCAACGCCGGGTGCCCGCCTTCGCTAGGCGAACTGACGGCCTTCGGCCCGAATGAGAACGCAGCACCCCGCGGCATGACGCTCGTCGAGCTGCTCGTCGTCCTGGCGATCATCATGATGGTGGCCGCGGCGACAATCCCGCGGCTCAAACCGGAGATGGACCGCGCGCGGGTCCGCGAGGCGGCCCGCTCGATCCAACTCTACCTCAGCTCCACGCGCAACCAGGCGATGGCCACCGGCCGGTCCGTCGGCGTGCAGATCGAGCGGCTCCCGGCGGAGAACGGCTGTTCGATGTCGCTCACGCAGCTCGAGACGCCGCCGCTCTATGCCGGAGATTTCACGAATTCGGTTGCTCAAGCCGCGCCCTACGCGATCAATCCGACGCCGCCCGGCAACCTGGCGACCGGTTTGATCCAGATAGAATCATGGAATTCAAGCTCGCTGTACGCCGTCGTTAAGATCACGTTCGCTTATTGGCCCAGCGTCCCGATTTTCCCCTACGATCGGATCCAGTTCAACCATCAGGGCCCTTGGTACACCGTTGCTTCAACGTCTTTGGTCACGTACACCACAAGCAATGGTTACCCCCCTACTCCTTCCACACCCGCTAGCCCGTTGACGCTGTACAGCATGAATAATGTTACCCAACAGGTCGTGCCGCTGCTGAACGGTTCAAACCAACAAGTCGCCCTCCCCACCGCTTATAGCAGCCTCCTGGCCTATGTCGATCTGTCGCTCGGTCAACAGTGTGCGTGCCTCGCGTCGTCATATCCTGTGGTGGGGTCCTACTCGATCATGCGCTACCCCACGAAGTCGGTCGCCGCCGGGCTCCAGCTTCCTGCCCCGGCATGTATCGACCTGATGTGGTCGGGCATCGATCCGGTTGCCCCCGCCGACACGCCGACGTGGCTCCCCCCACATCGCCCACGGGCACCATGCCGCCGGTGACGATCATGTTCGCGCCCACTGGCTCGGTCGACAAGATTTACACGTCCGTGACTTCAAGCTCCGGGCTAATCATGTATAACCAGGCGCAGGTTACTTCGCCCATCTACCTGCTCGTCGGCAGACGCGACGAGGTGGTCGACCCGGTCGACACGGCCGGCACCAACGCCAGCAACAATTTCAACGACTTTACCAGCCTGTGGGTTGCCATCAATGCGAACACGGGGCTGGTCATCGTTACGGATATGGCGGCCACCGGGATGGGTGCTCCGCCGACGGCCGCCCAGTATTTTCCCACTGCCTCGCAGCCGTCGGGCTCGGTTCTTTGGCAAAGCCGCAATTTCGCCCGCCAGTCGGACGCGATGGGAGGAAAGTAGCATGAAGAGAGATATTGAAAATTGCAAATTGCAAATTGCAGAATTGCAAATGTAGTGAGGACGCGCGACAACCCGATCGAGCACGGCACCCGCCGCTGCCGCCGCCAATTTTCAATTTTCAATTTGCAATTTGCAATTTGCAATCCTCCCTCCTGCCGCGGCATGAGTCTCCTGGAGGTCCTGGCGGCCATCGGCGTCCTCTCGATCGGCTTGCTGGGCCTGGCGGCGCTGCTGCCCATCGGACGGTATACCATCGGCGAAGCGGTCAAGGCCGACCGCGCCGGCCAGTGCGGCCGCGCCGCCATACGCGGCGTCGTCGTCCGTCGCATGCTCGATTACCACAATTGGTACACGTGGGACCCGTCCCAAAACAGGTTTGCATTTGTCTACGATCCGAAATTCAACAACAGCAATCCGTGGTACGACCAGTATGGCAACCCGACACTGAACCTGCCTGCGTCGTTCATTATTGATCCGGAGGGCGCAGACCTACTGCTGGGCCGCTTCGAACCCGAGTACCTTCTTCGGCAATGCCGGCACCAATACCCCGCGCATTTGTATTACTCCCCCGATCCCGGCCACCAACGGCACTGTTCCTATCCCGAACACGCAACCCATATCCTATGCTGTCGCGTGTACGCCACCTACGGCCGATTCGATCTTCCAAGCCACCGACGACCTGATAGTTCCCCTGCCCGAGGACGCTAGTCTGGCGCCGACAGATCCGCGGCTGCTGGGGTATTCGCAGCTACCGATCGGCAGGCCGCGAAATCTCAATGCCACTCCCACGGCCTCCGACAATCCCCTCGATCACACCGGCGCGTACTCGTGGTTCTTGACGGTCACGCCGCAGCCCAACAACCCGGTGCGTTTCACCGTTTCGGTGGTGGTTTGCTTCAAGCGGAACCTCCCCGCCCAGCCGCCGGCCCCGCCGACGCCTATCGGGGAAAGGGCGGTGACCGTTACCACGTTCTACGACCAGCAAACCGTCAACAACGCTCAAGTGGCGATCGGCGGCGGCAGCATTTACTTGGGCCCCGTGCCCCCGAACTCCCTGACCGCAGTCTGCCGGCCAATCAACGACATGTCCTACGATGAGACCGCCAGTCCCCCTACGGTGGCCGGGATTACGATCAAAGAGAACGAGTGGGTGGCCTTGTGCAACGCCTTCGGGCTGTGCCGCTGGTATCGGGTGGCGTCGGTCGGCGACACCAACCCCACGGATACCGGCCAATACCTGACGTTGATCGGTCCCGATTGGCCGAATCCATCGCCGGGGCAAGACCGACTGGTTGCGGTCGGCCAAAGCGTGATCGGCGTCTACACGGCCACGATCGACCTGGACACCGACCCCGCCTGGAAGAATTAGAAGCATAAACGAGAAATCCGAAATCCGAATGTCGAAATCCGCAACCCGCAAGCGGGCGCCCCGATACAAATGTCGAATGCGAAATGTCAAAAACCGCCTAAAGGAATCACGAAAGCGCGAAAGGACGAAAAACCGAAAGAAAGACCGTCGGGTGAACCGAGAAATCCCCATGATTCATAGCTCTTTTTCGTGTTTTCGTACTTTCGGGCTTTCGTGATTCTCTTCCCTTTTGGATGACTTTGATCATTTGAATTTCCTCCTTGGGATTTGTTTCGACATTCGGATTTATGGGCCAGAGGGCAAGGCTGATTCGAAAGGAACGTTACTATGAAGAAGAAATCGAACCGTCGCGGTGTGCTCTTGCTGGTGGTGCTTGCCTTGCTGGCCATGTTCGCCATGGTGGCCGTGGCCTTCGTGGTCCTGGCGGGAGGAGAGAAGCGCATTGCCGATCGCATGCGCACGATCGACGCGGTACAAGATTCGCCGGAGAAGACGCTGAATCAAGGCCTCAACGTTGCCCTCCGCGGCGCGCCCGTCAGTCCGTTGCAGGCGGCCGGCTCGATGCCGCCCCCCACGTCCGCGATCGTGTGGTGCAACCTGCTGGAAAAGATCGACGGCTTCGAGAGGATCGGCACGCCGGACTCGTCGCCGATCGGCACTCAGGGTTCGTCGGCGATGCTCACGAGCATGTCGCGGAATTCCCTCGTGTGCAACGGACAACTGATCGAATTCACCCTGCCGCCAAATAATCCGGATGTCACGCTATTCGGAAATGGCGTCACCGGCAATTCGATCGATCGGTTTCAGTATGTGGGTTGCGTTTTGACCATGCTCGACGGCCCCAACGCGGGCTTGAGCACGCGGATCGTCGGCATCAATCCGAATAACGGCAACGTGCAGATGGTCGCCTTCGATGGCGGCGCTCTGCCCGCGGCAGGCAATAATTATCTGAACGGCAATCATTACATCGTCAACGGTTTTCCCTACAACGGCATGGGGTTCGGCTTTACAACCAGCGGTGGCAGCCTGTCGGGATTAGCGCTGCTGCCCAACAGCCCACCGTCGAGTTGGGGCACGTTCAATGGCTCTGCAACGGGCGGCACCAAGGGCATCATCGCGGGCGGCGTCAATAGCGACTATACGGCCGCCGACTTCCAGGATCCCTTGGTGGCGCTGGCCGTTCCGAACCCCAATAGTAACGGCGGGATCATCGTTCCCATTCCCTCCTTGCACCGCTCCGATCTGATCGCTTATGCGAACACGAGTGCCACCGCCTTGCAACTCAGCGCCGCGCAGATGCGGCAGGTAATGTTTCGGCCAGTCGGGCAGAATTGCTGTACAGGAACCCCCGATCACCCCCTCTTCACCGGCAGCAATCCGAATTTCAATCCGCTTTGGGATGGGAACCCGGCCACGAATTCTAATGGATACGCCTGGGACGTCGACAACGATGGCGACGGCATTGCGGACAGCGTGTGGGTCGATCTGGGCTTGCCCGTCCGTTACACCACCGACGGCCGGGCCTACAAGCCGTTGTTTGCCATCTTGTGCCTCGACATGGACAGCCGCTTGAACCTCAATGCCCACGGTACCTACGCGCAGACGCAGGGGGCCTACTATTGGCCCAGTAATAATAACACCATTGCACCTTCTTCGATTTTTCCGCCGGTGAACTTGCAATCGTACGTACCCTTGAGCAACCCGCAAGAGTCATCGGGGACTCTCGACGTTGGAATCGGCGGCGGCACTTCGATCGGCAGTCTTTCCAGTCCAGCGGCCTATTTTGCCGCCAAGGCAGGATCCACCGTCTCCACGCCGCCGATTGCCCTGCCGCGGGGACAGGGTTCGGGAACGGCGGAGGTCAATCTCTTGCCGCTGTTTCGTAATTCGTCCGGGGGCTTTAAATGGACCAACAACCACTATCAGGCGCAATATCAGGCCCTGCTCTCGGGAGGGACAGAGACCCTGATTTCGGGAGGGACAGGGGCAATCATGGGACGATACGGACCGCTGCTGACGCCTAACCAGCAGTACACAGGCTGGACCCCTGTTCCACCAATCCCCAGCGCGGGAATCGGCGGCGCCTTGCCGGGAAGCAACGGCTCGGTTTCTCTCCCGGGTTCTCCGTTGACGCTCAACACCTGGTTCCCGTACAACGGCGCGAACGGGGGCAGCTATTGGTCGAACTTCCAAAATCCCGTCAATAATCCCAGCAACTACGATGCCTACGGTTCGCCGCCCGACTCCCAGGCCATAGGCGCGATTGGCCTGGACCGGGCTGGCCGTCCCCTGTACATTTCCCTGGGCGGACCGGTAGCGAACGGTCCCTATGACATCGATCTCACGCGGAACGCCCCGCACGCCGTGAACCAGGCCACGGTCAACAATCCCTTCGGTGTCGCGGAGTTGGAATGCATCCTCCGTCCTTACGATTGCGACGCGGCCACGCTCCCGCAACGATTGGCCTACCTGACCAACAACGGCAACGGCTCCGTCTTGCAGTCGCGGCGGGCGGAAATCACGACCGAAAGCTGGTGGGTCCCGGTTGCTTCCGCCGTGCTGCCGCCTGCCTTGCGGGCCTCCCTGCCGAAAAATCGCTCCATGCACCCGGTCGATCTCGTCGCAGCCAAGATGGGGGGTGCTGTGAACAATACCGCCCTTAATACCGCCAGGATGCAACTGCTCCCCTGGGAAATCTTGCAAGGCCTCAAGATGGATCTCAACCGGCCCTTCGGGGCCGGCGCCTTCTCGCTGTCTGCCAACTACATGGGGAGCGTGAACGGGGGATCGCCCACGATACCGGACCAGCCGGGAACGACCGGAGGACACGTTCCGCAAATGGGTAGTGGTGGGCTGATAACGCCACCCCCGCAGTTCAACTACTCGGCCGATGCGGGCGCTGTTTCCCAGGTGAACGGCACGGCGGTGAACAATTCGCTGGCAGCCCGCCAGTTGTATGCCCGGCATCTGTACGTCCTGGCGCTGGCGCTCTCCGATACGGGGGCCATTTTGCAGGACTTGCAGAAGTCGACTACTGCTTCTGTTACGTCCGACGACGTGACGCGCCTGCTCGCCCAGTGGGCGGTGAACGTGGTGGCCTATCGCGACCACAACGGCATCATGATTCCTTTCCCCTACGACCCGAACCCCTTCAGCGGCAATGGCTGGGGGTCGAGTAACGGCTTCAATACGCCCCAGTACACGGTCTGGGGATGCAAGCGGCCCGAGTTGTTGATCACGGAGACCTTGGCCTTCCACGATCGGCGGACGCAGGACCTCAGCAACGAGGTGTTCGACAGTTCGAAGAAGGCGGTGGAGGAGGCGGCCTATCCTTCACTCTCATTGACATGGTTGCGCACTGCTGCCGGGCTTACATCCGCGCCTCAGAAATCGGGCAGTGAAGATTACTGCTTCAATTCGGGGTACCGCCCGCAAGGTTCCTTGTTCGTCGAGCTGTACAATCCCTGGACCGTCAAGGAGCCGCGGACGGCCGATCTCAGCGGGGTTGATTCATCGGGAGTCGCCGGGGTCCAATTGAACAAGAAGACACCTGCGGTCAATGGGCAATCATCGCCCGTCTGGAGGCTGGCGATCGTCGATCCGTCGCTGTCGCAGAACGCGCCGCCCACCGTACCGCCGTCCACCGCTGGCGACGAGCTGCCCGATCCCGATAATCCCAACGTGACCAAGCGGCCCAAGATCGAGCGGGTCGCGTATTTCGTGCCCTTGAGCGGGCTGACCTACCCCAGCACCGATGATCTCGCGAATCCCGTCGTGAGCTATTACTCGTCGATCGGCTACTCCGGGCCGATGGTGGTGGCACCCAGCGGTTACGCGGTGGTCGGTTCCGGCGAGCCGAAGCAGAACCACGAGACCTTTATCGGCTTCGAGCAAAACAAGACGGCTGGCAATCCGATTTCGAGCCCCATGATCACGATGTCCCAGACGGATCCCTATTTTAAAACCGCCAGCGTGGTGCAGAATATGAACTATTCACAGCCGCTTCAGCCGCCTCCCAGCGGTCCGCCGTTGCCGAGGGTTTTGGGCATCGATCAGGCAATTGTGCCTCCCTCAATTGGCCCCGGCAACAACGGCGGCGCACAACGGCTGAGCATAAGCGAGCCAACGAAGGGCTACTACGCTTTTGAATTGGACGGCAGCGGCAACCGAGCGACATGCGACCCCACTACGGGACAGTATACGGAAGGTGGGAAGTCCGTCTCGCTGGACATCCCCGTCGATCAACAGCGTTCCAACACGATCCCCAGCAGGGCCAACCCTGTCCCCAACAACCCACCAGAAGTTTTCAAAGGCATTCCGATTTGGCAGTGGTTGAACAACAACGGCACGATTCCGGCCTTTCGCATCATTTATTTGCAGCGGCTGGCCGATCCGACGCGGCCCTTTGTGGCGGAGAACAATGCCGGCAACGCAAATCCGCCTAATTGTAACCCTTATCGCACGGTTGACGCGATGACGGTCGATCTGACAACTTTCAACGGCGTGACTACCTCCACGGCCGATAAGACGGTGACCAACGGCGCCGTATCGGGCGTTGCAACCCCCCTTCCGTACCATTTCGAGGCCCATCAGCGCGGCGAAAAAAACTACCTGCCCGGCAATGGGCCCACGGCTCCCAGCACGGTAGGCGAAGCGAGCCTTTGGAAGCAGGAGCCGGCCTACAAGGGCCCGGGGCCCGCCGGCGTGCCTTGGATCGACAACGGCCAGGCGGTGACGGGTGGGAGTTGGACCGGCGGCGGTGTGCCCCCGAAGGCAAGCTGCTGCTTTACCATTAACGGCCAACCGTTCACTCTCAATCAAACGCTGGGCTATTTGAACCAGCCTTTTCAACCGACCGGTTGGGCAACGACGCCCAGTACGCCGGCGGGCGACCCGCAATACCCGTTCCCTTGGTTGAACTTCTCCTATCGTCCTTTCAACAACGAATACGAGCTCCTGCTGGTCCCCATGGTTTCGTCGTCGAAGTTGCTGGCCCGCCAAATTTTCGCGGCCAAGGCCACGACCGACCCCAGGCACTACTTCAGCTACGTGGACGGCGCCACACGCGCCAATACCAATTCAAGGTCCGGTTATCAACCCCAGGACGTTTATGACCCGCCGAGCAGCGGCCGGTTTCCGTCCCAGACCCCAACGACCGCGGTCAGCAACCAGGTCCCCTATCCGCATCTCTTGAATTTCTTCGAGTCGACGCCGTCGAGCAAATGGAGCCAGCCGGGGCAGGCGGGCACCGGCCTTGGGGCGCAATTGAGCCGCATCTTCGCCTACGTGGGCGTGCCGTCGCGATTCGCCAACGTGCAGCTTCAAATGCGCGCCGATCTGGCCGGGTCCGGAGGGGCGCATTACTTCCATACGCCGTTCAATCGGATTTCCCGCTACCGCGAGCCGGGCCGCATCAATCTCAATATGCTGACCAGCGCCGACGTGCTCTTCGGGGCGATGAATATCTATTTCTCGCCCTTACAGACAAATTCCCAGTTGAATCCGATATTCTGGGACAAGTTCGTGCGCAGCCGTCGCGGCGACGGCTATCCCGGCTTAACCCACGTGACCAATGCAACTCCCAGTTCGGCACTGACGCAACGGACGCTGACCAACATGCTCTCGATCAATCCGAAGATGCCCAGCCGATTCATGTGCCCGTACCGCACGCCCGGCGGCGAGTTCCTTTCGCCCATCGAGCCTGCTCGCGAAACGGACGTGAGTTTGTTGCGGGGCGATCCGGACGGTAGCTTGCGACCGCTGTACGAATTAGACGACGGCCTTATTTTGCAGCTCGGTGGGTCAACCAGTAGCCCCACGGCAACGCCAGACAATTTCTCCTACTCCTACACTAATCCCACGCCCCCACCCAATAACGTCAATGTGAATGCGGCCTGCATGGACTACAACCGCAATCCCTACTTCCGCTACCAGGCCATTCAGAAGCTGGGAAACGTTGTCAGCAATCACTCCAACGTGTTTGCCATCTGGATCACCGTCGGCTACTTCGAGGTCTTGCCAAACCCGAATGGAGTTGACGCGGGGCACCCCGACGGTTGGCAACTTGGCCCGGAACTCGGCAGCGACTCGGGCGATATCGTCCGGCATCGGGCCTTCTATATCTTCGACCGTTCCATCCCCGTCGGTTTCGTTCGCGGGCAGGACATCAATCAGGATAAGGCCCTGCTGCTGAAGAGGTTTATTGAGTAGGACTTTGGTCTTAGGTCTTAGACCTTAGATCTTAGAGAAAAAGACTATCGAGAAGGATTTATCGGAGGCTCGTTATGCGTTTACGGTCCAGTTCGTTTGCGTTCTTTTCATCGACCACGACCACGACCATGAGTACATGGCGCCCGACATCGTGTCCGACATGGCGACCGGGCGGCCGGCGAAGCGGTTACACGCTCGTCGAGATCCTCGTCGCCATGACTTTGACCTTGATGCTCATGACCGCCGTGGTAACGGTTTTTGGCGGGGTCGGCGATGGCATTGCCAAGTCCCGCCGGGCCATGGAGCAATTCGATCGCCTCCGCACGACCGCCCAGCAGCTTCGCCAGGATCTGCAAGGACTGACGGTGAAGTTGGACGGCCGTCCTGTACGTCCAGAGGAGAATCAGGGGTATTTTGAGTATATCGAAGGCGGCATTATGAGCATTCCCCAGCAATTGAACGTCACTTCGGGCACTCCTTATTCGAACTGGATCATGCAAGCGGGCACTCCCCAAGCGACTTGGAACATCAGTTCGGGCACGCCCCAAGCGGTCAATGATCAACTCCTAACGACATCCGGCTCGGCCGATTTGACCGTGGGCGAGCGGGGCGACATCCTGATGTTCACCACCCGCAACGCCAGCCGGCCGTTTCTGGGAAGGTATGTCGCCGCCGTCGATCCGACGAATCCTACGCTGCAATCCGACGTGGCCGAGGTGGCCTGGTTCCTCCGCGGCAAGACGTTGCACAGACGGGTCTTGCTCGTCGCGCCCGGCACTGCACAGGCGCTCCAACAGTATTATCAATCGTATTATAAATTGTACCAAAATCCGTATCAGTTCCAAACGTTCTACGCTAACAACGATATTTCCGCACATTTGGTAACGACCTATGTAAATGGAACGCCAGTCAACATCCCCGTTCCAAATTCTCTGGGCGACCTGACCAAGCGCGAGAATCGCTTCGCGCATCCGGTCGACGCATTTCCCTTCAACGTCCGCCGCTGGGGACTTCTGGGGCTTCCCACGTTGGCCGAATGCACATCATTTTCATATCAAGGTCCATCTCAATTTTCCTGGATGACCTTCTGGGTCAATGGCACCACGCCCTTGCCCACGATCGCGTCCACACCGCCGTCTTCGTCCCCATTCTACCTTACACACCCGCCCGTGGCCACGAAATGGCAACCGCAACCGCCCGCCAGTGCAGGGATCGTGCCCCCGATCGACATGTGGGACAGCGGAAATATTGCCGGTGCTTTCGTGTTGCCGGCGGGTACCTCGCCCGATCAATATCTGGATCAGCAGACGCAGGACGCCACCCGCCTGGCCGACGACGTGATCTTGACGAACGTGATCGGCTTTGACGTCAAAGTCTGGGAGCCGGCGGCCAATAATGGCGCGGGCGGTTACGTGGATCTGGGTTATTGGGGCAATCCCCCGGTTCCAAGTGTGGGGCCTGCCATACCGGGCTTTCCCCCGATTCAACTCCAAAATTACGTTCTTCCGCCAGCTACGCCCCCGCTATCTCCCGCAGTCGTTCCGCAAAATCCGATGGTTCCACGGTTCCAACATCCCGGCATCTACGCGCTTTCCCTCGCCGTAGCGCCGCAATACCTTTATAGCTTGGTGGCAGTTGGCGATACGCCATCTTACCCTAATTACCCTTACCCTTACCGGTTCGCTCGCGTCTACGACTCCGGCTGCTCCAGCTATGAGAACGAGGGACTTTACCACTTCACGTTTGATGCGAAGGGTAACCCGAAGACGGCGATAGACTATTCCGGCGGCCAGTCCACCAACGGGCTGGATGATCCCGTGGTTCCACCCGATAATAATCTAGTCGGTCCGCCGGGGGTGCCGAATCAAACGAGCACTAAGCCCGTTCCCAATGGCATCGTCGACGACGCCAGCGAATGCATCAATTCGATGCCCTATCCGGTTCCGCTCCGCGGCATCCAGATCACGATCCGCTGCTACGAGCCCGACAGCCGGCAGATCCGCCAGATCACCATCGAGCACGACTTCCTGCCGAAGTAGTGTATCATGACGCACCGCATCAGCTTCGTCTCCGATCTGCACTTGTTCGCGCGGCGGTCCGAAGCCCCGCGGTATGTCGACGCGATTCGCACGGCGGCGCGGCGGTCGGCCGTGCTACCCGGACCATCTGGGCATGGGGCCGGAGACGGGCGTGCGGCACGTGTACTTCGGCCACATCCACCGCCGCGTGTTCAATTATCGCTATCGCGGCGTGACGTTCCACAACTGCGGCGCGCCGATCACCCGGCTGCAATTCCGCATACTCGAAGGCACGTACGACGGCAGCCTGCCGATCCACGACAGCCATCCCACGGCCACGCCCTCCCAGGCAGGACCGGCGGATCATAAGAGATAGAATCTGTTTGCATTTCGCGCTGAGTTTATTTACAATCGTATTGGTTCCATTTTAGTTCGTCGGGAGGTCCACGCATGTCCAGAAAACATCCGGTTGGCGATATCGGATCTTCTTTCGAGTCGTTTTTCCAAGCTCCCCTAGGGCGGGCTTCAGCCCAACTTCTCGCGACATGGTGGGCTAAGAGCGCACCCTACGGTTCGCTTCGCGCTTGCCGCCGCGGCGATGCTGCTGGTCGCCGCTTCCCAAGTTCAAGGCGACGAGAACTGGTCCCTCCCGTTGGGCCAATCGGGCGACTGGTCGCTGGCGGCCAACTGGAGCGGCTATGCGGCGCCCACGACCGCGGACAATGCCTTCATCATCAACGGCGGAACCGTAGCGATCACCCTGCCCAACGCGTTCTGCCAGAACCTCTATCTCGGCGATCCGAACAGCACGAACAGCGGCAACCTGCAAATGACCGGCGGCAATCTCTCGGCGTTGAATGACGAGTACGTGGGCAATAACGGCGCCGGCGCCTTTACCCAGTCCGGCGGGGCGAACGCCATTTACGGAAACGACTATATCTCGGGCGCTTACGCCTGGCAGCCTTTATCTCGGCCAGAACGCGGGTTCCAGCGGCAGCTACACCCTCAGCGGCACGGGACTGCTCTCGGCATACTCTGAGTACGTCGGCAATTCCGGCGGCGGCACGTTCTTCCAGTCCGGCGGGACGAACAACCTGGGCGCCGGCAGCCTTTACCTCGGCCAGAACGCGGGTTCCAGCGGCAGCTACACCCTCAGCGGCGCGGGACTGCTCTCGAACTACGATGAGTACGTCGGCAATTCCGGCGCCGGCACGTTCGTCCAGTTCGGCGGGACGAACAACCTGGGCACGACGGGCGTCCTCTACCTCGGCAACAACGCCGGTTCCAGCGGCAGCTACACCCTCAGCAGTTCCGGGGCGCTCTTCGCAAACAACGAGTACGTGGGCAACTCCGGCGCCGGCACGTTCCTCCAGTCCGGCGGCGCGAACAACATTTACAACAGCCTTTACCTCGGCTACTACCTCACTTCCAGCGGCAGCTATTCCCTCAGCGGTTCCGGGGCGCTCTCCGCCTCCAGTGAGACCGTGGGCGGCTTCGGCGCCGGCGCGTTCAACCAATCCGGCGGGACGAACACTACCGGTTCCCTTTCCCTCGGCACGCTCCCGGGCCGCGCGGGCACGTACGCGCTCAGCGGCACGGGGCTGCTCTCCGCCGGCACGGAGTACATCGGCCAGGTCGGCCCGGGCACGTTCAACCAGTCCGGCGGGACGAACAACCTGGGTGCCGGCAGCCTCTACCTCGGTTACAACGCGGGCACCAGCGGAAGTTATGCCCTCAGCGGCGCGGCGGTGCTCTCCCTCTCCGGCACGGAGTACGTCGGCAACTCCGGCGCGGGCTCCTTCAATCAGTCCGGCGGGACGAATAACCTTGGCGCCGGCAGCCTCTACCTCGGTTACAACGCGGGCTCCAGCGGCAGTTATACCCTCAGCGGGTCGGGCGTGCTCTCCGCAGCCGCCGAGTACGCGGGCAGCTCCGGCGCCGGCACGTTGAGTCAAACGGGCGGATTGAACTCGGTGAATTACCTCGGTATCGGCGCCCTGGGCCGCTATAACCTCAATGGCGGCACGTTGCAGGTCAACGGCGGCGGCATTGGCGACGAAGGCATCTTCAACGGCGCCGGCACGGGCGTGCTGAGCGCCGCAAACTCCATTGTCGACCTGTCGGGGACCTTGCAGAACACCGGCTCCATGTCGCTCGCCATCGGTCCCAACTCGCTCTTGCTCATGGCGGCGGGCGTCAGTACGAGCGCCTTCGGCAGTTATACGAACCAGGGCATGATGCACAACGTCGGCACGACCCTGACGGTAACGGCCACGCAGGGCTTTTCCGGCATTGGATCGGTCACCGATTTCACGAATTGCCAGGGAACGATTTCCGCGGCAGCCGGCGGCTGGATCAATCTCAACGGCGGCGTCACGCTTTCCGGGATGGCCAACGTCAGCTTGGGCAACGGAAGTTTGACCGCCAACGGCACGGCGTCGGGCATCACCGCCGGATCGCTCTCGGCATTGAACGGCTACATAGGCTACTCGGGCAGCGGCACGTTCAACCAGTCCGGCGGGACGAACAATCTTGGCAACGTCGGGGCCAACAGCGTTGCCGCCGGCGGGCTTTGCCTCGGCTACAACGCGGGTGACACGGGCACGTACAACCTCAGCGGCTCGGTGCGCTCTCCGCGTACTATGCGTATGTGGGCAACTCGGGCAGCGGCACGTTCAACCAGTCCGGCGGGACCAGCAATATCCAGTCGGACTCGTTGGGCAACGGCGGCAACCTTTTCCTCGGCAACAACGTGGGTTCCAACGGCAGCTACAACCTCGGCGGCCCGGGGGCGCTCTCCGTATCCGGCACGGAGTACGTCGGCAACCTCGGCCCGGGCACGTTCAGCCAGAGTGGTGGGACGAACAATGCCGGCGGCAGCTACGCGGGCGGGATCATCCTCGGCAACAACACCGCTGTCAGCGGCAGCTACAGCCTCAGCGGCTCGGGACTGCTAGCGCCCTACGCTCTGGTCGTGGGCAACCTCGGCAGCGGCACGTTCATCCACTCCGGTGGGACGAACAGCATCGGCTCTGGCGGGCTTACGCTCGGCAACTACGCGGGTTCCAGCGGCAGCTACACCCTAAGCAATTCGGGCCAGCTCAGCGCAGTCTATGAGTACGTGGGCAGTTCCGGCAGCGGCACGTTCAACCAGTTGGGGGGGACGAACAACGTCGGCGGCTCCAGCCTTTACCTCGGCTTCAACATGGGTTCCAGCGGCAGCTACACCCTCGGCGGCTCGGGACTCCTTTCCGCTGAAAACTACGAGTACGTGGGCCAATCCGGCACCGGCACCTTCATCCAGTCCGGCGGGACGAACGCCGCCAGTCCCGGTTCCTACCTTTCCCTTTACGTCGGCAACGGCTTGGGTTCCAGCGGCAGCTACGCCCTCAGCAGCTCGGGACTGTTATCCACGTACGCGCTGTACCTGGGCTACTCCGGCAGCGGCGCGTTTACCCAATCCGGCGGGACGAACAACCTGGGCTCCGGCGGCCTTTACCTCGGCTACGACTCGGGTTCCAGCGGCAGCTACGCTCTCAACGGCGGATTACTTGCCGCCAACGGTGAAGAATACGTGGGCTACTCCGGCGGTGGCGCGTTTACCCAATCCGGCGGGACGAACGATCTTGGCTCTAGCTATTCCGATCTTTACCTGGGCTCCGCCGCGGGTTCCGGCAGCTACAACCTCAAGGGTTCGGGAGTGCTCTCCGCAGCCGATGAGTGGGTGGGCACTTACGGCCCGGGCACGTTCAGCCAGAGCGGTGGGACGAATATGGTGGCGGGCACATTCTCGCTCGGTTCGAGTGGAACGTATAATCTCAGCGGAGGGGCTTTGCTCGTGGCCGGCATCCAGGCCGACGGCGGCACTTTCGACTTTGGCGGCGGAACCCTCGTGGCGACCGCCGCGTTTTCCACCAGCCAAGGCATGACCTTGACCGGCAGCGGCGGCAACGGCACTATCAATACCAGCGGCAACCCGGTCACCCTTTCCGGTCTGTTAGCGGGTCCGGGCGGCCTGACCAAGGCCGGTAGCGGAACCTTGACCCTCTGCGACAGCAACACCTACAGCGGCAACACGACCATTTCCGGCGGCATACTCCAGCTCGATTTCACCCAGCCGGTGGCGCCGACGAGCAACATCATCAACAACGCGACCAATGCCTCTCCTTTGGTGTTGGGCGGCGGCAGTTTGGCGATCCAAGGCAGTCCCGGCACGACCAACAGCCAACAGTTCAACGGCCTGACGGTCGATCCGGGCAGTTCGGGCATCGTGCTGAGCGCGAGTTCATCGAACGCGCTGCTCTTGAGCGTGGGAACCATCAGCCGCAGCCCGGGCGGCACGCTCGATTTCACGCTGCCCGCCGGCACGCAAAGCGCCACCAACGGCATTACTACCGCCACCGCGAATACCAACGGCATCCTCGGCGGCTATGCGACAGTCAGCGGGACCAGTTGGGCGACGGTCAGCGGTAGCAACGTCATTGCTTACAGCTCGACTTCCGCTAACTACGCCAGCGGCAATATTAACACGTTCGGTTCCAGCGGCACGGTGAACCTGTCGCCTTCCGGTGCCCAGGGCCAAATCACTTCTGCCGAGTCGTTGTACACGTTGGACCTGACCAGCAGCGCCACCACGGCCGTGACGATGAACGCTACGGGCTCGCTGACGCTGCTGGGTGGCGGTCTGCTTGGCAACAGTAGCACTGCCAGTATCACGGGCGGCACGCTGGAAGGCTCATCCGGGGTTGGAGAACTGATCGTGATTACGCCGCAAAACCTCACTATCAACAGCATCATCGCCAACAATGGCAGCACCGGGGCGCTGACCAAGGCCGGGACGGCCACGCTGACCCTTACCGGCAGCAACACCTACAGCGGCGCGACGACGATCGGCGCCGGAACCCTGCAGATCGGCAACGGTGGCGGCGGTGCTTCGATCGGCAGCACCAACGGCGTGCTCGACAATGGCAGCCTCGTTTTCAGTCACAGCGACAGTGTGACGTTCACCCCGCCCATCAGCGGCATCGGCAACCTGACCCAGGCCGGCGCGGCCGTTTTGATCTTGACCGGCAGCAACACGTACAGCGGCAGTACGACGATCTCCGGCGGCACGCTCCAAGTGGGCAACGGCACGAGCGGCGAGTTCCTGGGCAGCGCGACCGTCACCCTGAACAATAACACGGCGCTGGTTTTCAATCACGCCGACGCGCTGACCTACAGCGGTTCCATTCTTGGCGGCGGCAACTTGACGCAGACGGGCGCGGGCGTTCTGACCTTGCCGGGCGATAACACCTACAGCGGCAACACGACGGTCTCCGCCGGCACGTTGCAAATCGGCAACGGCACGAGCGGCGAGTTCCTGGGCAGCGGGAGCGTCAGCCTGAGCAATAGCGCCGCGCTGGTCTTCAATCACGCCGACGCGCTGGCCTACAGCGGTATCGTTAGCGGTACGGGCAGCCTGACGCAGACCGGCCCGGGAATTTTGACCCTTACGGGCAACAACAGCTACAGCGGCGGCACGACGATCTCCGCCGGCACGCTCCAGGTGGGCAACGGCGGTGCGACGGGCAGCCTTCCCGTCAATCTCAATATTACGAACAACGCCGCGCTGGTTTACGACCTCTCCGGCAATCCGACCGTCGGCGGCATCATCAGCGGCTCGGGCAGCGTGACGCAGATGGGCACGGGAAACTTGGTCCTGACCGCTTCCAATAACTACAGCGGCGGCACGACGATCTCGGGCGGCACCCTGCAGGTCAGCGGCAGCGGCACCTTGGGCGCGGGTCCGGTGACCGACAACGGCATGCTGGTATTCAGCCTCTCCGGCACCCCGACGTACGCGGGTCTCATCGGCGGCGTTGGCAACTTGACGCAGATGGGCGCGGGCGTTCTGACCTTGCTGGGCGATAACACCTACAGCGGCAGCACGACGGTCTCCGCCGGCACGTTGCAAGTCGGCAACGGCACCAGCGGCGAGTTCCTGGGCAGCGCGACCGTCACCCTGAACAATAACACGGCGCTGGTTTTCAATCACGCCGAACTGCGCTGACCTACAGCGGTTCCATTCTGGCGTCGGCAACTTGACCCAGACGGGCACGGGCGTTCTGACCTTGCCGGGCAGCAACACCTACAGCGGCAGCACGACGGTCTCCGCCGGCACGTTGCAAATCGGCAACGGCACGAGCGGCGAGTTCCTGGGCAGCGGGAGCGTCAGCCTGAGCAATAGCGCCGCGCTGGTCTTCAATCACGCCGACTGCGCTGACCTACAGCGGGATCGTTAGCGGCGCCGGCAGCCTGACACAGACCGGCCCGGGAATTCTGATTCTTACGGGCAGCAACAACAGCTACAGCGGCGGCACGACGATCTCCGCCGGCACGCTCCAGGTGGGCAGCGGCACGACGGGCAGCCTTCCCGCCAATCTCAATGTTACGAACAACGCCGCGCTGGTTTACGACCTCTCCGGCAACCCGACCTTCGGCGGCGTCATCAGCGGCTCGGGCGGCTTGACGCAGTCGGGCACGGGAACCTTGAGCCTGACCAATGCGAATACCTACAGCGGCGGCACGATGATCTCCAGCGGCTCGCTCTCGTTGAACAACGCCAATGCCGTGCAAAACAGCACCGTGGCCGTCAACAACAATAATAGCCTGCTCTTCAATTCCAGCGGCGGCCCGACGTTCAACGTGGGCGGGCTTGCCGGCGGTGGCAACATCCTGCTTGCCGATAGCAGTGCCCTTACGCTCAGCGTCGGCCGCAACGGGACGAACACGACCTACAGCGGCGCGCTGAGCGGCACGGGCGGGCTGACCAAGACCGGATCGGGCATTCTGACGCTCGGCGGCGTCAGCAATACTTACAGCGGCAGCACGACGCTCGCCGCGGGCGAATTGAGCATTTCCGCCAGCAACAATCTTTCCTCCAGTAGTCCTCTCGTGTTCAACGGCGGGATCTTGCAGGTCACCGGAACGGCCGTCACCAGCTTGGCGGGCTCGGTCAACTGGTCTTCGTTCAATGGCGGCTTTGACATTGCCAATGCGGCCGACGTGCTTACCTTGAGCAATTCCATGGGCGGCCCGGGAAGCCTGAGCAAGCTGGGCCCCGGCACGCTGCTCTTGACCGCTTCGAACGCCTACAGCGGTGGCACGACCATCTCGGCCGGCAGCTTGCAGGTCAGCGGCAGCGGCACCTTGGGCACGGGTCCGGTGACGGACAATAGTGCGCTGGTATTCAACCTCTCCGGCAACCCGACGTACAGCGGCCTGATCGGCGGCATTGGCAGCCTGACGCAGGCCGGCACGGGCATTTTGAGCTTGCTGGGCGGCAACAGTTACAGCGGCGGCACGACGATCGCAAGCGGCTCGCTCTCCTTGAACAACGCCAATGCCGTGCAAAATAGCACCGTGACCGTCAACAACAATAATAGCCTGCTCTTCAGCGGCGGCACGATCACGACATTCAACGTGGGCGGACTTGCCGGCGGCGGCAACATCCTGCTTGCCGATAGCAGTGCCCTTACGCTCAGCGTCGGCGGCAACGGGGCCAGCACGACCTACAGCGGCGCGCTCAGCGGTACGGGCGGGCTGACCAAGACCGGTACGGGCATTCTGACCATCGCAGGCGGCAACACCTACAGCGGCAGCACGACGCTGACCGCGGGCGAATTGAGCATTTCCGCCAGCAACAATCTTTCCCCCAGTAGTCCTCTCGTGTTCAACGGCGGGATCTTGCAGGTCACCGGAACGGCCGTCACCAGCTTGGCGGGCTCGGTCAACTGGTCTTCGTTCAATGGCGGCTTTGACATCGCCAATGCGGCCGACGTGCTTACCTTGAGCAATTCCATCGGCGGCCCGGGAAGCCTGAGCAAGCTGGGCCCCGGCACGCTGCTCTTGACCGCTGCGAACGGCTATAGCGGTGGCACGACCATCTCGGCCGGCAGCTTGCAGGTCAGCGGCAGCGGCACCTTGGGCACGGGTCCGGTGGCAGACAACAGCACGCTGGTTTTCAACCTCTCCGGCAATACCACGTTCGCTCCGGTTATCGGCGGCAGCGGCAGCCTGACGCAGGCCGGCACGGGCATTCTCACGCTTACGGGCAGCAACACCTATGCAGGCGGCACGACGATCTCCGCCGGCACGCTGCAGGTGGGCAACGGCGCGAGCGGCGCCTCGATCGGCGGCACCAGCGGCGTGCTCGACAATGGCAGCGTCGTTTTCAACCACGGCGACAACGTGACGTTCTCTGTGGTCATCAGCGGCAGCGGCAGCCTGACACAGACCGGCGCCGGCATTCTGACCCTGCTAGGAAACAACGCCTACAGCGGCGGCACGACGGTCTCCGGCGGCACGCTGCAGGTGGGCAACGGCACGAGCGGCGAGTTCCTGGGCAGCCCGAGCGTCATCCTGAGCAATAGCGCGGCGCTGGTTTTCAATCACTCCGACGCGCTGACCTACAGCGGCGCCGTCAGCGGCAACGGCAGCCTGACGCAGACCGGCCCGAGCGTCCTGACGTTGTCGGGCAGCAACACGTACCTGGGCGGCACGACGGTCTCCGGCGGCGTGCTCCAGGTGGGCAACGGCACGAGCGGCGAGTTCCTGGGCAGCCCGAGCGTCAGCCTGAGCAATAGCGCAGCGCTGATTTTCAATCACTCCGACGCGGTGACCTACAGCGGTGCCGTCAGCGGCAACGGCGGCCTGACGCAGACCGGTCCGGGCCTTCTGACCTTGCTGGGCGGCAACACCTATAGCGGCGGCACGACGATCTCGGCCGGCACGCTGCAGGTGGGCAACGGCGTTGTTTCCGGCAGCATCACGGGCAGCGTCCTCGACAACGCCTCGCTCCTAGCCAACTCCCCCAGCAACTGGATCCTTAACGGCCCGATCAGCGGCATCGGCGGCCTGACGCAAGCCGGCCCGGGCATCCTGACGCTGCTGGGCAGCGACACTTGCAACGGTGGCACGACGATCTCGGCCGGCTCGCTGCAGGTGGGCAACGGCGGGACGGCCGGATACCTGACGGGCAGCGTTGCTCTTGGAATCGCCGGGACGTTGGTGCTCGACCGCTCGGACAACCTGAGCATCAGCAACACGCTCACCGGCGCGGGCGGGCTGGTGAAGATGGGCAACGACACGGTGACGCTGACCGGCAACCTCTCCGGCTTTACGGGGCCGATCACCGTCGCCCAAGGCCAACTTGTCTTGCCCGCTGCCGCGGCCCCTGCGACAACGGCGACCTACGCGGCCAATAGCGGCGCCACGCTGACGTTCCAAAACGCCACGTTCCCGATGAACGGCAGTTCGATTTACGCGATGTCCGGCGGGACGGTCCAGTATAACAACGCGACCGTCACCAATGCCTTCCTCTTCCCGTCGAATCTCGGCGCAAACACGGGCATGCAGCTCCTTTCCGGCTCGAACACCAATACCTTCAACGATGTGACCATCAATGCCGGAACCGCGGTCCAGCAGAACAGTCCGGCGGCGTTCACCAATGTGACCAACTATGGCACGATAAGCGGCAGCGGCGGACTCACGCTGGTCGGAGGGCAAAACGAGGGCGGGGGCACGATCACGCTGAGCGGCGCCAACAACGACTCGAGCTGGGGCAACGCGGGGACGATCACCATTCTCAGCGGTGGTCTGCTCAACAACCTCAATAGCAACCTGACGAGCTGGGGCGGCGGCCAGATTACGATCAACTCCGGCGGCACGCTCAATGCCGATAGCGCCTCCCAAGGCGCGACGCTGAACCTCCAGGACAGCCTGGTGGTCAACAACGGCACGATCGTCGGTACAACCAATGTCGGCTACGGCGCAACGCTCATGGGGTCCGGAACTGCCGGCACGATCTATGTCTCTTACGGCGGCACGCTTGCCGTTTCTGGCAGCGGCATGCAATCGCCGGGCGTGGTAGTCGACGATGGCACGATTTCGGGTAAGGGCCTCCTTACGCCGGCCGTCACGATCAGCACGACCGCGATCGTTACGCCCAGTTCCAGCGCCACCTTGACGCTTGCGGACAATCTATCCGGGGCCGGTCAGTTGCTCGAGACGGGAAATGGCCAACTGATTCTCAGCGGCACCAACGACTATAGCGGCGGTACGACGGTCATATCAGGCACGATGTGCGTGACGGAGTCCAGCGCCCTACCCGCCGGAACCCGCTTGATCATCGGCGCCGGCGGGGTGTTCATCTTCGATCCCACGGTGGCTGGGGCGCCGCCTGAGGACTCATCGCGGACGGCGTCGCCTGCTGCGGGGGTTGCGGCAGTTCCCGAACCGGGAGCCCTGGCGCTGTTGAGCGCAGCCCTTTGGAGTGCGGCGATTTATCGCCGCTTTCGGCGGCGGTCGAAGACCGCATGGTAGGACCAGATCGCTCATGGGTACATGGTGCCCGACATGGTGCCCGACCGCTTTTCAGGACGCGAAGCCTATCGTAAGACGCGGAACCTGTCGTGCTGGATGCCATTCTGAAAAGTGCGACCCGGCAACGCCCGGTTCCCGAACTTCCGCACTCCAAATTGTGTTACAATTCTGTTACCACCATGATCGATCCGGAACAACAACGGCATTTTGCCGTGGGCGTGCTTCGCCAACTCCGCACGGCCGGTTTCGAGGCCTATTGGGCCGGCGGCTGCGTCCGCGATGAACTGCTGGGCCGCACTCCCAAGGACTACGACGTGGCGACCAGCGCCACGCCGCCGGAAATCCGCGCGCTGTTCGGCAACCGGCGGACCCTGCCGCTGGGCGCCGCCTTCGGCGTGATTACCGTCTTGGGGCCGCAGCCGGCGGGCATGATCGAAGTCGCCACTTTCCGCCAGGATGCCGCATATAGCGACGGCCGCCGTCCCGATCACGTCACCTTCAGTTCTGCCCGCGAAGACGCCGCACGACGCGATTTCACCATCAACGGCATGTTCTTCGACCCCATCGACGGGAAGGTGATCGACTTCGTCGGCGGGCAGCAGGACTTGCAGGACCGCTTGATCCGGGCGATCGGTCCGCCGCGATTACGAATCGATGAAGACAAGCTGCGGATGCTCCGCGCGGTCCGCTTTGCCGCCGTGTTCGGCTTTTCGATCGATGCGGAAACGGCCGCCGCGATCCGCGGTATGGCCGGCCAGATCACGGTCGTCAGCCCCGAACGGATCGCCATGGAAATGCGCCGCGTATTGACCGAGCCAGGCCGGGTACAGGGGGTCCGCCTATTGGTCGAGTTGGGTCTGGCCGAGGCCGTACTGCCGGAGATCGTGCCGGGCGACGAAACATCGCAGGCCCGGGTCGAGCACGCGCTGGGCGTCCTAGGGCGACTGCAAACGCCGGGCTTTCCCTTGGCCCTGGCGGCCCTGTTGGCCCAGCAGGCCAATGCGGCGACGGTGGGCGAGGTGGGCCTCCGCTGGAAGCTAGCGAACAAAGAGACCGACGAAGCGGCCTGGCTGCTCGAACATCGCGAGGCGTTGACGGGAGCCCGCTCGATGCGCTGGTCGAAGTTGCAGCCCGTGCTCGCGCATCCCTGGGCCGAATCCTTGGTGGCACTGCACGAAGCCTTGTCGCCGAATGGGCCGGACGAAGCGGCGTACTGCCGTGAACTGTTGGCCCAACCGCGCGAGAAGCTCGATCCGCCGCCGCTGCTGACCGGCGATGATCTCCGCAAGCTCGGCCTTCGGCCCGGCCCCAAGTTCAAGAACATCCTGCAAGCCGTTCGTGACGCACAGCTTGACGGAGAGATCCAGACGTACGAGGAGGCGATAGAGCTGGTGAAGAACCTGGCCAAGGAAATAGGTGCGTAGCAACAACATTCAACATCCTGCGGAACCCTATCATGGACAAGAAAGCAAAGAAGCGGATCGACGTTCTCAACACGCGGATCACCACCCTGCGGCAGCAGTTGGCCGGCGCCCGCAAGCAGATGGACGATCCCGATGAAGTGAAGAACCTCGAAAAACAGCTCGCCGCCGCCGAAGCGGAATTGGCGAAAGTCAAGGAGTGAATTCACTTTCGTCGCTACGCGACGGAAATGCTTCGGCCTACCGTTCTTCACGCAAGGCGGGCAGGATCGGCGTTCGCAACACGCCGCGCGTGGCTGCGAAGCTGGCGGCAAGACCGGCGACGAGGACCGACGCGAAAATGGCGGCGAGCATCGCTAACGGTACGGCGGCGCCGCGGCCGACGAGGTGCGGCACGACGGCCACCAGCGCGGAGAGAAGGCCCACGCCGAGCCCGAGCAAAAGGAGCAAGACGTTCTCCAGTGCCACGAGGATGGCCAACATGCGGGCGGGGAAACCGGCGGCGCGGAGCAGGGCCAACTCGCCCCGCCGCTCCAAGACGTTCCGCCATTGCACGACGGCCAGCCCGATGGTGCCCAGCAAGAGCCCCAGCCCGCCGAGACTCTGGAACGTGGCAAGATACGTGTTTTGCACGGCGGCCAAGGTGCTGAGCCGCTCGACCGTCGTTTCGGAAGCGAAGCCGTAGTCGCCCAGCTTCTGCTGCAAGGCCTGCTGGACCGCGGTTGCCTCGCCCGGCGGGGTCTCGATCAGAAAATAACGGTAGCCGACTGCGTCCGGATCGTAACGATGGAGATCGTCTTCGCCCACCAACAGGTCGCCCTGGAAGATGCTGTCGCTGAGCAGCCCGGCGACTTGAAGATCGAGCGGACGATCGTGGGCGTCGTGGATGGTGAAGTGCTGGCCGCGACCGTTCCAAAGATCGAGGGCGTAGTTGGCGGTCGTCTGATCGAGCACGACGGGCATCGCCCCTTCGTCTTGTCCTCGGCCTCGCGGCGCATCGGGGGCCAGCAGTTGCCAGGGGTTGGGCATCTCCGGCGCGTTGGCCCAAGAGAAGCCGTCACGAGCGATGAATTTGGGAGGCACGCCCAGCAATCGCGGCTGCCGCGGTTGATAGAGGTTCAAGCAGCTTGCCTCGTCGCCCGATTTGACGCGGAATGCATAGAAATGGCACTTGGCCAGCAGGTCCTCTTGTTCGGGCTCGAAGCCGATCTCTTTTCGGCCCTGGGGCGTATCGAGATCGAGGTGGATCGGCAACTGGCTCTGGCCGATAAGGGTAAAGCCGCCGTTGCCGCTAGCGCGATCGGCGGCCTGCCGGGCGGGATCGACGCGGAATACGCTCACGGCTGCAATCAAGAAGCAGGCCGAGGCCGTCAGGCCGATGGCCAGGGCGCTGCGGCCGGGGTTCCGGGCCGCATTGCGACGGGCCATGCGGAGCAGGTTGCCTCGCCCACGGGCCACGGCCGGCCCGGTCGCGCCGCGGCGGAGTTGCAAGTAGACCAGCGTCAAGAGCGAGACCAGCGCGAGAGAGCCCGCCCCGAAGAAGGCGCCGACCTGGGCTTCGTCGCTGAGCTTCACGAACAAGAGAAGAACGGCGGGAGCGAGGGCAAGAGCGAGCAGGGAGCAGGGAGCGAGAAGCGGGGTTGTAGGGTGTGGTCGAGTGCAACGAAGCCCCACCGAGAATCGCGCAAAAATGGTGGGTCTGCGCTGCGCTTGACCACACCCTACTCGGGCCTCTCCCGCCAACAACCGCCGCGGCGAAATTCGGCCTATGCGACGGACGGCAAGCCAGATGGCCGCCAGGGCCATCAAGAGGCCGCTGGCGAAACCGATTGCCGGGCTTTGCCAGGAAACGTGCAGCGTGAGAAAGGGCGTACCGATGGCCGGCAACCACCAGGTCCGCAGTCCGAAGAGCATGATCGCCGCATAGCCCACTCCGGCCAGCGTGCCGATCAGGCTGCCGGCGATGGCCACTAACAGACCTTCGCCCGCCAGAAGTCGCGTGATCTGTCGGGGACGAAAGCCGAGGGCCAAGAGCAGTCCCACGTGCTTGGCCCGTTGTTCGATCCCCAGGCGGAACAAGAGCACGACGAGCATCACCGCCGCGGCAATCACGAAGAAGCTGAAGGCCAGGAAGAGCAGGCCGAATGGCGTCGTGCCGGTGGCGGCCTTCAGGGCCTGGGCCTTGATCGGCCGGAAAACGAATCCCTGCTGTTCCGGGTCGAGATCGACTCGCTGGGCAAGCATCGCGGCCGTAGTCTCCGCCGTTTTTCCCGCCGGGAGCCGAATCCGCAGCGCGGTCGTTTGCCCAAAACGACTCGCCCATAACCGCCGGCCGGTGGCCAGCGAGACGAACGCCTTGGGCGTGGCGCCGTACTTGGTCCAGTATTTGTCGTCGTCCGGCTTGATCCGTTTCCGCTGGATCTCGAAAGGCAGGTCCCAGTCTTCAATCGCATTCCTGTCGGTCAGGCCGCGAACGGTCGGCGTGAGGTCCTTGTCGGTGGCCGCGCCTTCGAGCTTCACGATCGCCACGAGTTGAAGATCGACCGAGCGTTCGGGAGGAGTCCTGACGTGGCTCTCGGGCTCGAAGAACGTGACGCGGATCGAGTCGCCCACGCGGGCCTTCAATCGCTCGGCCGCCCAGGAGTTCAAGGCAATTTGCTTGTCGCCAAGCTTGGGTATGGGCGAGCCGTCGGTGGAAAGGAACGGACCGAACGGCGGCTGGTCCTGAAAATCGACCGCCGTGATGGTCGAATAGGGTATTTCAAGGTTGCCGCGGGCGATGGTGTTGGCCAGATAGGTCAAGGTCGGCTGTACGTCGAGCCCGTCAAGCTGTTCGAGTATCTCTTGCTCGACGGCCGGCGCGAAGATCATCCGGTCGGTTGTGACGTTGACATAGCCCCGCGGCGATGGCTCGACGCGGATGCCGTAGTCGGCCACTTGCGGATGCCAGATCGAGCCGGGCGGCGGGGTGGAGCGGAGGATCGCGTTCACTCGGCCGATCTCCTTGAGCTGCTTCTGCAAAGCCGCCAGTGAAACGTAGACGTTGCGGGGCACCCGTTGATTGGGCCGCAGGCCGAAGCGGCCCAGCCCTTCGGCCGGAATGATTCCGGCAACCTTCAGCGGCATGGTATCGACCGAAACCTGTTTGCGGCCGAAGGCACTTTCCGCAGGGACGCCGCCGGTCTTGGCCAGTCGAAGTGTCACCAAATCGTCTACTTTCACGGCGAGAAGCCGTGCCACCGGTTCGTTGAGAACGATCTGGTCGCTCCCAATCGGTTTGAGCGGACCGCCGCTGCCGAGTCGCCAGAACCGCCCGTCGCAGCCGATGACGTTTACCTGGCCCAAGCGGGAATTGTCCGTTTCCAAGCTGGCGGAATAGAGGATGACCGGCGCTGCGGAACTGCCGGAGGCCTTGCCGCCGGCCAGTTCCTCGCGGAAGAAGTGGTCGGCCACCAGGACCTCGTCGATGCGGCCCAGCCCGGCCAGCACCAGGTCGCGGAGGCTGCCTCGCATGGAATCGCCGACGAGCAGGGCCCCCGTGAGCACGGCCGTGCCGACGGCCACGCCGCAGGCGACCGCCACGTTCATTTTCCAGAAATGGCGGACCGAAAGCAGAATGAGACGAAACAGCGACATGACAAAAACAAACACGAAATACGAATGTCGAAATCCGAAACAAATTCAAAAACCCGAATTGCGAATGTTCGAGACTATTTGGTCATTCCGATTTCGTCATTTGGATTTGTTTAGGAGTTCGTATTTCGTGCTTCGGATTTCCTTTCCTGCTGCAGCCGGCCGGCGTCCAACTCCAGTCGCGTTTGCAAGCACTCGGCCAGCCGTTGACTATGCGTGACGACGATAAGGATCATAGGCTCGGTCTTCTGCAATTCGACCAGCAACTGCCCCACTTGCCCGGCCGTGGTCCGATCGAGGTTGCCGGTCGGTTCGTCGGCCAGGAGCAGATCAGGGGCATTGATGAGCGCCCGGGCCAAGGCGGCCCGTTGCCGCTCGCCGCCGGAGAGTTCCGCCGGGCGATGTTCGCGGCGATCGGCCAGTCCGACGCGTTCCAGGAGCATCTCAGCCCGTTGGATCGCCTCCGTGCCAACGGGTCCCAACGGCACGGCAGGCAGGAGCACGTTTTCCAGCACCGAGCATTGCGGCAGGAGATAATGGTCCTGGAAGACGAACCCGATCCGCCGGCTGCGGAAGGCGGCCAGTTGCCGCTCGCCGAGTTCGAAGGGATCGACGCCATCGAGCGCTACGCGGCCGCTGGTCGGGGTTTCCAGGGTGCCGAGGATGCTCAGGAGCGTGCTCTTGCCCGAGCCGCTGGGGCCGAGGACTGCCAGGTTCTGGCCTGGATCGAGCGCAAGCGACACGCCGCGGAGGACATCCAGCGGCTCTCCGCGCGTGGGATATTGCTTGGTGATGTTTTCGGCTTGAAGCTTGGGCATGCGCCCAATTATACCACCGCCACGGTGCGAAGTCGTTCAAGCGTGGCGTGGGCCGGCTCGGCCTGGCAGCCGTTGTGGAAGAAGGTACAATTGCCGCCGGCCGCCGTGGCCTGCCCCAAGGCCGCTTCGGCGCGGGCGAGCATCGACTCCGTAGTATCGGCCTGAACGGCCACCACGCCGGCCAAACTGACCGTGAACCGCACCGATTGGCCATCGATCGGCAAGACGCAGCGGGCGACCGCCTGCCGCAACCGCTCGGCCACGCGGATCAGCTCCGCCGGGCTTGCGCCGGGCAGCAGTATGGTGAAGGCGGCCTCGCCGCACTGGCTTCCCGAGTCCATGGTGCGGATCGAAGCGCTGAGGAATTGCACGGCACTGCGAAGCACGAAACCGGCGATTCTCGGACCGTAGCGTTTTGCCAGCGATGGGAAGTCGTCGATCTGCATCATCAACAGGGTCGGCACCGAACCGCGACGCCGCCATTCCGCCAGCCGGCGGCTTAGGCTCAGGCCAAAATCGCTCTTGGAGTGAAGTCCAGATTGTGATGGCGATTCTAGCGCCGGGTCGGGTGAAGGAGCCGGCACGGGCGCATAAACTTTCGGCGCCGGTTTCGCGTCGCACGGCCGGGCAATGGGGCGAATTTCCTGGCCATCGTGCCAGCAGCCGCGGTTCCGCCCGGTTTGCTTGGCCGCATACAAAGCGGCATCCGCGCGGCGGAGCAACGCCGGAACGTCCTCACCCGGCAGCAGCTCGGCGATGCCGAAGCTCATCGTGACCTTCAGCTCGCTGGTGGACGAGCGGAAGCGGGCCGCCTCGACGGCTTGCCGGGCACGCTCCAGGGCACGTATGGCCTCGCTGGAACTGGTCGCCGGCAGTACGATCGTTATCTCCTCGCCGCCGTAGCGGGCAACAAAATCACCGTCCCGGGCCGACTCGCGCAGTACGCGTGCCGTACCGCGCAGCACTTCGTCGCCGGTCTGATGTCCGTGGGCATCGTTGAACTGCTTGAAATGATCGATGTCGCCGAGAACCAGCGAGAAGGGCCGGCGCGTGCGCTGGAATTCCTCGAAGCAAACGGCGACCTTGTCATCGAAGGCCCGGCGATTGGCCAGACCGGTGAGGACGTCGGTACGGGCTTCGGCGGCCTTCATCTCCACGAGCCGCGCTTGTTCGTGGAGCTTGTCCTCGACGGAACTGAGTTGCGACTGCATCGACTGATTGGCGTCGATCAGCCGCGCTACGGCCGAGATCACGCCTTCAGGTTCCTGGGGCTCGCCGACCAATTCCTGGTTGATCGCTTCGACCCGGCTGCTGTGTTGTCCGACGTTGGCCGCCATGTGGCTGGCCAGGTCTTTCAGTTGCGCGAGGACTTGCTGGGCCAGCCGCTGTTCTGCCGGCAGTTCCGCGGGAGTGCCGCGGAGGGCGCGATGCAACAACCACCCGGCACCCCCTCCGCCGGAACTCATCAAGATCGCAAACGATAGATCGCCAAGCATCTCAAGCATAGCCCTACCCGATTCAGGGGCCTTTTCCCGCCGGACTAATGCCAGTGTCGCCAGCAGTCATGAAATAGGCTCTTAGGAAATCTTAGTTTGGCTTCTTGACACGCGGGGAAAAAGACACCAGTAGGATACTACTTCTGGGCATTCACGGGCCGGCAAAGCGGACACAATCGGCGTTTTCGGCATATTCCCGCGTTCCCACCGAGTACCTTGTAGTCGCGGTCGGCGTGGGAACGAGGAGATTTGCAACCGCCAAAACGTCATGTTATACTGCGGTCGCTTACCCACCTTAACTTCCTTGATCCTGGAGAACCATCATGAAGCGAAAATGCGACGGAATTAGTTCCGTTCTACGAAGGGGAATTCAAGCGTTGGCCTGGTGCCTGGGGATTGTCATGGCAGTGGCCGCGGGCACCATGTACCCATGGTCGGCTGCACAAGCCCAGCCTGCGGCCGCGGATGCCGACGGCTTCCGCCCGTTGTTCGACGGCAAGACGCTCGACGGCTGGGACGGCGATCCGAAGATCTGGCGGGTCGAGGACGGCTGCATCACCGGGCAGACGACCAAGGAAAATCCCGCACACTACAACACGTTTCTCATCTGGCGGGGCGGCAAGCCGGGCGACTTCCAACTGAAGATCGAGTTCCGCATGCCCAACCCGGGCTTCGCCAACTCCGGCGTGCAGATCCGCAGTTGGGAAGGTTCCGGCCCCGAGAAATGGCGAGTCTTCGGCTACCAGCCCGACATGGACTCCAGCGACACCTACACGGGCACGTGCTATGGCGAGAATTATCGCGGCGGCCTGGCCGGCCGCGGCGAGAAGGTCACGATCGACAAGGACGGCAAGAAGAAGATCGAGCGTTTCGCCGACGCGTCCGAACTGGCCAAGTTCATCAAGCACCGCGACTGGAACGAGTACGACATCACCGCCCGCGGAAACCGCATCATCGAAAAGATCAACGGGCACCTGATGTGCGAATTGGTCGATGAAGACAAGGTCGCCCGCAAGGACGGCGTCATCGCCTTGCAGATCCATGCCGGCGAGCCCATGAAGGTCCAGTTCCGCAACGTCCGCTTCAAGGAACTGAAGCACGACAATCCGATGAAGGCCGACGCCAAGAAGAAGATCGTCTTCCTTGCTGGCGGTCCCAGCCACGGCTATGCCCAGCACGAGCACCATGCCGGCTGCCTGCTCCTGGCCAAATGCATCCAAGAGAATGTTCCCGAGGCCGAGACGGTCGTTTACCAGGGCTGGCCGAAGGATCCGCAGGCCATGGACGACGCAGCCACCGTGGTCATATTCTGCGACGGCGGCGGCGGTCACCTGGTGATGAACCATCTCGACGAGTTCGACGCCCTGGCCCGCAAGGGCGTCGGCCTGGTGTGCATCCACTATGCGGTCGAGGTGCCGACGGGCAAGGCGGGCGACCTGATGAAGAGTTGGATCGGCGGCTATTTCGAGACCTTCTGGTCGGTCAATCCGGATTGGACGGCCCATTACAAGGAGTTCCCCGACCACCCCGTGGCCCGCGGCCTCCGCCCCTTTACGGTCACGGATGAGTGGTACTTTCACATGCGTTTTGCGGACGACATGAAAGGCGTGACGCCGATTCTCACCGCGGTCCCGCCCGACGCGGTGCATCGCCCGGGCAACGATGCTCACGGGGCCAATCCGCACGTCTTCGCCCGCAAGGGCATGCCCGAGCACACGGCTTGGGCATACCAACGGCCGGGCGGCGGCCGCGGCTTCGGCATCACCGGCGCCCATTATCATTGGAACTGGGGCTGCGACGGTTTCCGCACGGCCGTGCTTAACGGCATCGTCTGGACGGCCGGGCTGGAAGTGCCCGCCAGCGGCGTGCCCTCGAAGACGCCGAGCTACGAAGAGTTGCTGCAGAACCTCGACAAGAAGCAAGGAGCTACCAATGCCGACGAGGTGAAGAAGATGCTGGAGGGGTTCAAGAAGTAGGCGGGGAATGATTGACTTGCCATATTCCCTGATCATCGAGGCTACTGAAGAGCCTGATTTCTTCCGGTTCTACTCGCCTGACCTGGATGGCTTTACCGGCATCGGGCATTCCATCGAGGATTGCCTCTAGCAGGCCCGCTGGGCCATGAAGGAGCACATGGCCTTGCTGGTATCGCAAGGACTACAGGTGCCGTCTCCAAGCAGGGATCCTAAGATCACGATTCAGAATAGCAGAGAGCCGGCCACGGCTTGAGTTGAAGCTGGGCATCTGCTACGCTTACCGGATGCTTTCTCCCGCCGAAATCCTCGGGCCGGGCGGCCGCATCGCCGCAAGGCTGCCGAACTACGAACATCGCGACGAACAACTGGCCATGGCCGACGCCGTGGCGGATGCGATCGAGAATCGCCATCATCTGGTCGTCGAGGCCGGCACTGGCGTGGGCAAGAGCTTTGCCTATCTCGTGCCGGCCATTTTGGCCACAGAGGAAAAGGCCGAAAACGACGAGGCAGAAGAAGCGGTACGTCCGCGGGTGGTCATCTCCACGCACACGATCAGCCTGCAGGAGCAACTGCTGACCAAGGACCTGCCGCTCTTGCGGAGCGTGATGCCGACCGAGTTCACCGCGGTGCTCGTCAAGGGCCGGCGGAATTACCTCAGCCGGCGGCGGATGAAGAACGCCTTGGGCCGGGCCGCGGGATTGTTCAGCGAGGAAGAAGACTACGAGCAGCTCCGCCAGATCGAGGCCTGGTCGCGCGACACGACCGACGGTTCGCTCTCCGACCTGCCCTACAAGCCATCGCCCACAGTGTGGGATGAAGTGGCCAGCGACAGCACCAACTGCATGGGTCGCGAGTGTCCCACCTACGCCGCATGTTTCTACTACCAGGCCCGGCGGCGGATGAGCCATGCCCAGATCCTCGTGGTCAATCATGCCCTGTACTTCACCGACCTGGCCTTGCGGATGCAAGGCGTGGGCATGTTGCCCAGGCACGACATCGTGATCTTCGACGAGGCCCATACGTTGGAAGCGGTGGCCGGCGATCACCTGGGCCTGCGGCTCACCAATGCCCAGGTTGAGTTCACCCTGCGGCGGCTGTACAACGATCGGGCGAACAAGGGCCTGCTGGCCCGGCCCGGCTTCCGCGAGGCCCAGGAGCAGGTGATCGACTGCTATCACCGCGCCCAGCAGTATTTCGAAGAAATCGGCGAGTGGCTCGCCCGGCAGAAGGATGGCAGCGGCCGCGTGCGGGAAGCGCAAGCCATCGAGAATGTACTGAGCGAAGGCTTGAGCAAGCTTTCGCGGCTGGTCCGCCAGCAGTCGAAGTCGATCCAGAAACCCGAGGAGCGGCAGGATTTTACCGCCGCCGCGGCTCGGCTGCAAGGCCTGGCCGAGGGCTTCGATCAATGGAACACGCAGCAAATGGCCGAGGCCGTCTATTGGGTCGAGGCCACGCGGAGCCGCCGGGGGCAACGGATCTCGCTGGCCGCCACGCCGATCGATGTCGGTCCCATCCTCCGCGAAAATCTCTTCAACAAAGTGCCCACCGTCATCATGACCAGCGCCACGCTGGCCACGGCAGGCAAATTCGATTTCTTCCAGTCGCGCGTCGGCCTGTTGCAAGCAGCGACGCTCAACCTGGGCAGCCCGTTCAACTACCAAGAGCAGGCCGAACTGATCTTGCTGGAAGGGATGCCCGATCCCGGCAGCGAGGCGGCGCGCTACGAACCGGCGGCGATCGCCATGATTCAGCGTTACGTGGCGCGGACGGAAGGGCGGGCCTTCGTGCTGTTTACCAGTTACGAGATGATGCGGCGGGCCGTGGCAGTTCTCACGCCCTGGCTCGTCCAACAGAACCTGGCCCTCTATAGCCAGGCCGACGGCACGCCGCGGACGCAGATGATCGAGCAGTTCAAGGCCAATCCCCGCGGCGTGTTGTTCGGCGTCGACAGTTTCTGGCAAGGCGTCGACGTACCGGGCGATGCCCTGGTGAACGTGATCATCACGCGGCTGCCCTTCAGCGTTCCCGACCGGCCGCTCTTGGAAGCCCGCTTGGACGCGATCCGTGCCGCGGGTGGCAATCCCTTTCGCGACTATCAACTGCCCGAGGCGATCTTGAAACTCAAGCAGGGTTTCGGCCGCTTGATTCGCACCCGGCGGGACCAGGGGATCGTCGTGATTCTCGATCCGCGGGTACGGACGAAGCCCTACGGGCGGATGTTCTTGGCCTCGTTGCCGAAATGCCGGCAAACGGTGGAGAAGGTATAAGGGCCTTTGTTCCTAACAAAACTCCAATCAATTGCTAACAAATCATTTGCAGGAAGTTCACAATCTGCACACATTCGTGTGGCAGAATACTGGGTGTTGTGAGCGACGAGAAAAAGCCGGTCAGGATGCTCCGCGCCGGGAAGCTGTCGCGCGTGGGCAACAGTTCGACATCGAAGCTTTCCCCCGCAAATATCCTGACCAAGCAAATACCAACGAAACACGGCTGGCTGCCGGGTAGGAGAGCAGTGAATTGTCTTCTCTACCCACACCGGTTTTACCCAGGACCGGCTTTGCAATTCCCAAGGCTTGGATTTACTCCGGCAGCCAGCCTCTTGTCACTTTGAGGCAGTTTCAAGTCGCTCAGGCTGGACGCCGAGGCAGGGAGCAGACGCAAGCGCCATCTCTCACCCTACCGGTTTAACCCAGGACCGGGACAAGCGCGTTTGTCGAGCTTGGATCTGCCTCGGCGGCCAGCCGTCTTTATTGGAGATGCGGCAAAGTTGAAGTGGAACGAGGGGCGCAGTATAATTCAGCGGTTCTATATTTCGACGCAGGAGCCGCAAAATGCCTATTGTCTTACCCGAGGAAGTCGAGCGCCAATTCACGCCCGACGACATTCGCCTGCACTTCGCCCTGGGCTTGTTTCTGGATCGCCGGGTGACGCTCGGACAGGGCGCAGTCATCACCGGCCTTTCCCAGAGCAAGTTTCTCCACGAGTTGGGAAATCGCCGTATTCCGATCCATTACGATGAAGCGGATGCGTGCCCTGATGTTGCGACAGCCGAGTAGTGGAGCAGAGGAGCGACGCCATGAATATTGTTTTGCAGCTATCCCCTGAAACCGAGGCCAAACTTCTCCAGCAGGCGGTGCTCGTCGGAAAACCGCCGGAAGAGTTGGCCATGAAAGCCCTGGAGGAGCAATTGGCTGCCGAGAGTCCGATTATGGAAACGCAGACCGCGCAGCAATGGGTTGCCGATTTTCACCGCTGGGCCGAAAGTCATCGGCGACTACCGAAGGAGGCCGACGATAGTCGCGAGAGCATCCATGAAGGGCGACGTGAATGATTATGGATCAACAAATTGCCGGACTGCTGAACTTGACGCTGCCCGAAAGGATTCAACTCGTCGAGGATCTTTGGGACAGCATCGCCGCCGAGTCGGAAAGCCTGCCGCTGCCCGACTGGCAGAAAGAGGAATTGGCGCGTCGGGAGGCCGAGTATGCTCGCGATCCGGGTTTGGCAAGCACCTGGGAAGAAGCAAAACAGAGGATTCTGGCCCGGCATGGTCGCTAAGCTGCTCATTCTCGATGCCGCCGAGGCCGATATCGACGAGACGCATGCCTTGATGGGGTGGAACGTGCTGCCTTTGTCCCGGAGGGACATTTGAGAATAGCCCAGCGATTTATCGCTGGGTTCTGAAACCGGGTAGATACGGGTAGTCCCGGAGGGACGGTTGAAATAGCTACGGCGGATGCGATTCATGGGACAATCATTGATGCCCCATTTTCGGTTTCAGCGGGCAAGCAGTCTTGCGCCGTGAATCAGCGATTATGAATCTAGAGTCAGGACTGCATCGAAGACGCACAGAAATGCGAAGAACCCGGCCGTCAGCAGCGCGGCCAAACACGCAAACACCCATAAAACTCGTACAAACGGCTGCCGCGCTGCTACGGCCGACTGTACAGAAAAGAAGGCCACTACGATTGACGCCACAACGATGCTGGCGCAAACGGCCGCGCGAACCCCAAAACTGTCCCAACTCATCATGTCGCCTCCAAATGCCTGGCGCCCGACGTTCATGTTCTTGCGGATACGTTGTCCGAAAGAGAGATAACCGTCACCAGTTTGCCACAAACGCACGCCGGTAGCTAGGCTAGGTTTTGCGCTTGTCGCGCTGAGGCTACCTCAATCGTCCCTCCGGGACTGCAAAAGGTCTCGGTTTCCCGTACCCCAGCGATAAATCGCTGGGCTATTCTCAGGTGTCCCTTCGGGACAAGTTAAGATACCTGCGGCCTGGGCGGCAGTGCAGACGGCACACGGAGTGTGCCTGCTACTTTTCTTGCTTCCCATTCAGCACTCCTCTCAAGAACTGCCCCGTGCAGTTCTCCTCCATCGCGGCAACCTGTTCCGGCGTACCGGTGGCCACGACATACCCGCCGTTGTCGCCGCCCTCGGGACCGAGGTCGATGATCCAGTCAGCCGTCTTCATCACGTCTACGTTGTGCTCGATCACCACGACCGTGTTGCCCAGATCGACCAGCCGGCCGAGCACGGCCAGCAGCTTCCGGATGTCGTCGAAGTGCAGGCCCGTGGTCGGCTCGTCGAGGATGTAGAACGTCTTGCCGGTACCGACGCGGCCGAGCTCGTTGGCCAGCTTGATCCGCTGGGCCTCGCCGCCGCTGAGCGTCGTCGACGACTGCCCCAACGTCACGTAGCCGAGGCCTACTTCCTGCAAAGTACCCAGCAGCCGGGCAATTGCCGTATGGTTCTGGAAGAACTCGACGGCCTCGTCGACCCGCAGTTCCAACACGTCGGCGATCGATAGGCCGCGGTAGCGGATGTGGAGCGTCTGGCGGTCAAACCGCTTGCCTTCGCACACTTGGCACGGCACGTAGAGATCGGGCAGAAAGTTCATCTCAATCCGCCGCTGCCCCTGCCCCTGGCACTCCTCACAGCGGCCGCCCTTGATGTTGAAACTGAAACGGCCCGACTTGTAGCCCAAGGCCCGCGCGTCGCGGGTGCCGGCAAAGACCTTGCGAATCTCGTCGAACATGCCGGTATAAGTGGCCGGGTTGCTGCGGGGCGTGCGGCCGATCGGCGACTGGTCGATCTCGACGACCTTGTCGATCTGGCTGGCCCCACGAAGGCTCATAAACGGCCCCGGCTTGGGCGCGATGCCGCCCAGCCGGCGGACCAAGGCCCGGGCAAGCGTCTCGTTCAAGAGCGAACTCTTGCCGGACCCGCTCACGCCCGTGACGCAAACCAGCGCCGAGAGCGGAAACTTGACCGTGACGCCCTTGAGATTGTTCGTGGTCACGCCTTCGATGGTGATCGCCCGGGTCATTGCCACGCGGCGGCGGGCGGCGGGCACGGCGATCTTCTCCGTGCCGGCCAGGTAGCGGCCGGTAAGCGAGGCCGGGTTGGCGGAAACCTCGGCGGGCGTGCCTACGGCCACGATCCGCCCGCCGTGGCGGCCCGCGCCGGGGCCGAGATCGACGAGCCAATCGGCCCGGCGCATGATCGCCTCGTCATGCTCGACGACCAGGACCGTGTTGCCGCGCGCTCGGAGATCCTCCAGGGCCTCGATCAGACGTTGATTATCGCGGGGATGCAGCCCGATCGACGGTTCGTCGAGCACGTAGCATACGCCGACCAGGCCGGAGCCCAGCCCGCTGGCCAGGCGAACGCGCTGCAACTCGCCGCCGCTGAGGGTTTCGGCGGGGCGGTCGAGGGTGAGATAGCCGAGCCCGACCTTGCCGAGGAAATCGAGCCGGGAAAGGATCTCGCTGATGATCGGCTGGGCGATGGGGCGGCGGTCTTGGGGAAAATCGAGACCCAGGAAGAATGTCCGGGCTGCGGCGACGCTGGCCGCAGTCGCCTCGTGGATCGCCTTTCCGGCCAATCGTACCGCACGGGCCTCCGGCCGCAGCCGCGCGCCTTGGCACTCGGGGCACGCCACCTGTCCGCGAAAGGCCTCCAGCATCTTGTGTTTGGCCTCGTTAACCGTCATGGAGTATTCCTTTTCCAGGAGCACCAAGAGCCCGAGAAATTGCTTGCCGTCGCCATGCAGGAGATGTTCCAGGGCCTTGGGCTTGAGGTCGGCGAGGGGTGTGGACCGGCTTCCGCCGTTGGAGTCGGCCCAGGGCTTGAGCAGATCGTGATACTTCCGCAGGGCTGCGGGCGAGGCCCCCTTCCAGGCCACGATGGCCCCGCCGTCCAGCGAGAGCGATCGATCGGGGATCAACAACTCCGGGTCGAATGCCACACGGGCGCCGAGGCCCTCGCACGCCGGACAGGCGCCGTAGGGGCTGTTGAAACTGAAGGTCCGCGGCTCGAGCTCTTCGTAGCTGATCTTGCAGTTGGGGCAGGAATAGAGCGTGCTGAAAAGCTCGTCGCGCCACTTCGACCCGCGAGCGGGTACCCCGCCGTCCACGTCGCTACGGACTTCATGGCTGGCCAGCACAAGCCCTTCGCCATGGCGGACGGCCAGGTGGATCGACTCGGCCAGCCGCGGTTCGACGCCTTCGCGGATCACCACCCGATCGACGATGGCCTCGATCGTGTGGACCTTTTGCGGCACGAGTTCCGGCGGCTCGCTGACATCGAACACCTCGCCGTCGATCCGGGCGCGAAGGAACCCGGCCTTGCGGATGCCCTCGATCACCTCGACGGTGCTGACCTTTGCGGCCGCGAATGATCGGCGCCAGGATCATCAGCCGCGTGCCGGCGGGCCGCGAGAGCAGCGTTTCCAGGATCTGCTCCGGCGACTGCTGGCGGATCGGCGTGCCGCACTGGTAGCAGGTCGATTCGCCCAGCCGGGCATAGAGCAGCCGCAGGTAATCGTAGATCTCGGTGACCGTGGCCACAGTGCTGCGGGGATTGTGGCTGCCCGCCCGCTGATCGATGGAGATCGTCGGTTGCAGGCCCTCGATCAGATCAACGTCCGGCCGTTCGAGCTGATGGAGGAACTGCCGGGCGTAGGGCGAAAGGCTCTCGATATATTGCCGCTGTCCCTCGGCGTAGAGGGTGTCGAAGGCCAGCGAGCTCTTGCCCGACCCGCTGGGGCCGGTGACGACGACCAGGCGATCGCGGGGCAAGGCGAGATCGAGGTTTTGCAGGTTGTGCGTGCGGGCTCCGTGGACGCGGATGCAGCCGGACGTTTCCTGCCGGTCGTTGTCAGTTTCCCGGTTCATAGCCTTCCCGCGTGGGTAAAATAGGGCACTATAACGATCTTTAGTCTAGAGTGCCGGGAGGGTGGAGGCAATACGACGCCGCTGTAGCGTGGCATCTCTGGTAATCGCTTGTTGGCACCGACTCTTGCGCTGGTAGAATGATGCACAAATCAACGTTGGAAGGCCCTGGCAGTCGCGGCGGCGACCGTGCCTGCGCCGAACGAGTAAGACCAATGCCCAAAAACGAGTTGCCTGACGATCTGGTTGAGTTCCTTGGATCCGATCGCCGCCTGAAGTACGACCCGTCGGCCTGCGAGATCGGCGTCTTTACCTTTCGCACCCTGGAGGAGATCGAGGAAATCGAACTGATCGTCCGCGCCGAGGACCACAAATCGACCTACCCCATTCGCGGACTGGATCTCGTGAAATCATGCGAAGAGTACGATCCGCGGGGAATGCTCGTCTATATTCCGTCATTGCGCAAGTATGGATCGTACGATAGCGAATTGGAGGTCTTGATAACCTACCGGGGCATGTCATGGTCCGATTTTCTGGCCGACCCGGCGCGGTACATCAACGCCGCGTGGGACTTCGATCCCGAAATTGCCGAGGCGACCTTCTCCGAGGCGGCGGCGGACCGCGTCGTTGAAGTCTATTCCGCGGCCAACGGCTTGGAGGCGCACGGTCTGCGCATGATCCTGGAGGAAAGGGGCATCCGCGCGGAGGTCGTGGGCGAGGAACTGCAAACCGGGGCAGGCGACCTGCCGCTAGGCCAAACCCTTGCGCCGCGAATCTGGGTGCGGGAAGGCGACGCGGGTCGCGCGAGAGATCATCGCGGAGTGTACAACCCGTCTCGCCCGGAAGGAGACGAGTCCGCTGATCGCGCAGAAGCGGATGGTACGGACGATGTCACCTTTCCGTGCGACGAATGCGGCAAGGGCGTCACATTTCCCGGTAGGCGTCGCGGGCACGTGGAGACGTGTCCGCATTGCGGCAGCTACGTGGACGTGCCGGACGCCGCAAAGGGTCCGCCACCGGCCAAGCCCGCGCTAACCGCATTCAATCTGCTTTCCAGAAAGGCCAAGCAAGCGAATAGTCCCGAATCAGGTTCCCGAACAACGGCCCAGCTCTGGATCGAGGTTTTCGCCGTTTTGGCGCTGGCCTATGTCATGGCTCTGTTCAGCGCGATTACCGCAATTACGGGCTGGCTTCCGGAACATCGGTCACCTTTCACGTATCACATGGCATATTTGATCGTCCGGTCACTACAGGTTGCCGCGCCGGTGCTGGTAATCATGGCTTTATGCGGCGACTCCTGGCAAACGTTTGGGATCGTGCGTCCCCGCTGGATTATCGACGCCCTAGGGGCTTGTGCGATCTGGCTCGTCGCCATGATGGCCCGCCAATTCGTCATGTCGTTCCTGCCGCGATCCATGTTGGGTGGCCTGGCATCGGTGCACGCTGCACATTTCGCAGGGTCAGAAGGGATCGCAGGATTCCTCCTGCTGCTGGTAGCCTGCGGTGCGGGCGGTTTTGCAGAGGAATTGGTGATGCGCGCCTACCTGATACCGAGGCTCGAGCGGCTGCTATCGTCAACGTGGTTTGCTGTTGTCGTCACGACGACTCTGTTCGCAAGTTACCACATCTACCAGGGGACCGCAGGTACGATCAGTGCCGCCGCCAGCGGTTTGGTCTATGCGATTGCGTTCTGCTGGTCTCGAAGACTGTGGCCGGTTTGCCTTGCCCACGCACTTCATAATATCCTAGCCTATCTGTGATAGCACTCTGGTTTTCTGCATTTCGTGTCTCAAAACAGTACGGGCTTCCCCAGCTTGCGGCGGAGGGCGACGAACTGTCCGGAGTGTATTAGCCAGTGTGTGCCGACTAGGGTCAGCACGGCCGCGACCGTGGGGGCATACTCCCGCATCTGCTCCGGGGCGGGTTCGTCCAGCTTGCGCTCAGGAATCGCGTCGACGGCCACAAGAGAAGCTGCCTTGATTTTCGCCGCCAGGTCCAAATAGACGTCCTTCGTGGCAAACCTGGCCGGATCGTCCGAGCCGGACGTCTCCTTGGTATAACCCTCCTCGAAACCCGCCGGTAATGCCGGCGCCGGCTGCCCCAGCTCGCCGAGCATCATTTTCGATGCGGTGATCAAATGCCCCAATTGCCAGGCGACATGGTTCATGCCGGGCACCGGCCGAAGCAATAAATCAGCGTCCGTCATATCTTGGACATAGGCCGTGGTGAGCCAGTGACATTGTTCGATCTGCCAACGAATGTTGTCCTTCAGCGACATGGTCGTTTCTCCGGGTTATGGATGAATTTCTTTCAAATCACGGCTAGAATTATACGATGAGCGACAGGCGTTGGCTTGCCCCCCGTCTTGGGCGAGCGACAATTTCTCCGTGAAGGAATTGCACGTGGAAGCGAATTTCTGGAAGGCCGCCCGATTATCGACTATCCCTGCGAGTGGGAGTATAAGGCCATCGGCTGGGACGAGGACTCCATGCGCGAGGCGATCGTCGAGATCATGGCCGATCGCGAGCACGAGGTGAGTTTCTCCCGCACCAGCCGCACCGGCCGCTACTCTTCGTTGCTCCTGGTCGTCACCGTGGAAAGCGAGGACCAGCGCAACGCCATCTTCAGGGCTTTGCAGGAGCACCGACACATCCGCATGGTGCTGTAACGACATTGAGCCACGGATCAAACACAGATTGAACACGGATGGGAAACAAAGCCGGAGCAAGAAGAATTGTTTGGAACAATCCGTGTTTCATCCGTGGCCGATCAGACCGGGGACTAAGTTGACTCCCGCTGCCCATTTTCCTATACTTCGGACCTAGAGCCCAGCGGAGAACCGAATTGGACCGGCACGATCCGGGGTCATCTCAGGGTTTTCGGATAGGTTCTCAGGAAATTCAGTTGCCATCGCAAAGGATCTTATAAAATGAGCGAGTTCCGTGTCGAATACGATACTTTGGGTGAAGTCCGCCTGCCGGCCCAGGCCTATTTCGGGGCCCAAACCCAGCGGGCAGTGGAGAACTTCCCCATTTCCGGCCAGACCATGCCCCCCGAGCTGATCCATGCCTTCGCCCTCGTCAAATGGGCCGCCGCCGTGGCCAACCGCGACCTGGGCAAGCTGACCGGTACGGGCAAGAATCCCCTCAATGACCGGCAGGTCGAGGCCCTCCTGGCCGCCGCCCGTGAAGTGGCCGCGGGCAAGTTCGACGACCAATTCCCGGTCGACGTCTACCAGACCGGTTCCGGCACCTCGACCAACATGAACGTCAACGAGGTGATTGCCAATCGGGCGATCGAACTGGCCGGCGGCGACCGCTTGGACGCCAAGAAGTCGATCCATCCCAACGATCACGTGAACATGGGCCAGAGCACCAACGACATGTTCCCCACCACGATCCACGTAGCCGTGGCCCAGGCGATTCGCAACCAGCTCATTCCGGCCCTGCACGAATGCGGCGCGGCCCTGTCGGCCAAGGCCAAGGAGTGGGAGAAGGTGCTCAAGATCGGCCGCACGCACCTCATCGACGCCACGCCCCTGGCACTCGGGCAAGAGATTGGCGGCATGGCCCGGCAATTGGACCGCTCGGTCGGCCGCGCGGGCCTGGCCTTGGAAGCCGTCCTCGAATTGCCCGTCGGCGGAACGGCCGTCGGCAGCGGAATCAATACGCATCCTCAGTTCGCCCGGCGAGTCTGCGAGATCCTCACCAAGGGGACGGGCATTCACTTCATCGAGGCGGTCGATCACTTCGAGGCCAACGCCCAGCGCGACGCCCTGGTCGAGTGTCACGGCCAGATCCGCACGATCGCCGCGACGCTCTTCACCGTGGCCAACAACGTCCGCTGGCTCAGCTCCGGTCCGCAGACGGGTTTCCACGAAATCTCCCTGCCCGACCTGCAGCCGGGCAGCTCGATCATGCCCGGCAAGGTCAATCCGGTGATGTCGGAGAGCCTCATGCAGGTCGCCGCGCGGGTCATCGGCAACGACGCCGCGATCGCGCTCTGCGGGGCGGCGGGCAGCCAGTTCCAATTGAATATCATGATGCCGGTGATGGGCCACGCGACCCTGGAGAGCATCCGCCTGCTCGGCAGCGCCACCTTGGCGTTCACACGCCGCTGCCTCGTCGGCATGACGGTCAACGTGGAGACCTGCAACAACGAAGTCGAGCGCAGCCCGGCAATGGCCACCGGCTTGAATCCGTATATCGGCTACGAGCAGGCCGCCAAGTTGGCCAAGGAATCGATCGCCACCGGCAAGACGGTCCGGGAACTGTGCCGGGAAAAGAAGATCCTTCCCGAAGACGTGCTGGAGAAGGCCCTCGATCCCTGGAAGATGATCCAACCGGGCTGAGGGATGAGGGATGAGGGATGATCCGTTCGCATTCTCTCATCTCTCATCTATCCTTCCCCTGCAACGCAGTTCAATGGAGTCGATGTCATGGGACCCATCAAGCGAATTCTAGTCACCGGCGGGGCCGGTTTTCTTGGCTCGCACCTCTGCGAACGCCTGGTGGCCGACGGTCACGACGTGATCTGCCTGGATAACTTCTTCACCAGTCAGAAGACCAACGTCGGGCACCTGCTGGGACGCCCGAACTTCGACCTGGTCCGCCACGACATCACGTTGCCCATCTGGCTGGAGGTTGACGAGATCTACAATCTCGCCTGTCCGGCCGCCCCCGGCCATTACCAGTACAATCCGATCAAGACCATGAAGACCTCGGTGCTAGGTGCGATCCACGTGCTGGGGATGGCCAAGCGCTGCCGGGCCAAGGTCCTACAGGCATCGACCAGCGAAGTCTACGGCGACCCGCAGGTCCACCCGCAGCCGGAAAGCTATCGCGGCTCGGTCAATCCGATCGGTCCCCGGGCGTGTTACGACGAAGGCAAGCGGGCTGCCGAGACGCTTTTCATGGACTACCACCGCGCTAACGGCGTCAACGTGCGGATCGTGCGGATCTTCAACACCTACGGTCCGCGGATGCACCCCTACGACGGCCGCGTGATCTCGAACTTCATCCGCCAGGCCCTGGAAGGCGAGGAGATTACCATCTTCGGCGACGGCCGGCAAACCCGCTCCTTCTGCTATCGCGACGACCTGGTTGAGGGTCTGATCCGCATGATGAACGCCCCCGACGATTTCTGCGGCCCGGTGAATCTCGGCAACCCGGAGGAATTCACGATCCGCCAACTGGCCGACATCGTGATCGAGTTGACGGGGGCGGAATCGAAGCTGGTCGCGCGTCCTCTGCCAGCCGACGATCCCACCCAGCGCCGGCCGGACATTGCACTCGCTCAGCAGCGGTTGGGCTGGCAGCCGACGGTTCCCTTGCGCCGGGGCTGGCCAAGACGATCGACTGGTTCCGGTCGATCGACCTTTCCGAGTACCGCCCGCCGACACCGAATTATTGACCCCTAGGGAGCACGGCAATTTATCAATGAGACCCGTGAGGCAAGGACAGAGCGATCACTGTCCCGAAGAAAGAAGCTGCCGCCACAGACAAGGCAAATCAGTACGGCCGAGAAAAAGCTTGATAAATCGCCGCGACCCAAGTTTTACACTGCGGCCAATTGCACGCGGGCGCCTTCCAGGCGATGGGCCAGTAATTTCGCAACCTCGACGATCAACTGGTAGCCCAGTCGGGGGTCATGATTGCAAAGATCGCGGAGCTTCAGGGCGTCGATCAGGACCAGGTCGGTCACGTGGGTGGTCGTGCCGAAACCGGTGTATTTGTATGGCTCGATGAGGGCCGAAAAGCCCAGCAAATCGCCGGCCACCAGCGTGTCGACCGTGCGCATCTCGCCGCTGCCCAACAGGTACTGGATATTCACTTCACCACAAATAATGATACCTAGGTGCTTCACCGGGTGGCCCTCGTCAAACAGTCGGGTGCCGGCCTGGATGCGCGGTTTTTCCTCGGCGATCATGGCCAGTTGTCGCAGGATGGCATCGTCGATGCCGGCAAAGTACGGATAACGGCGAAGGATCTCGGGCGAAATCATGTTCACAGGGCTCCGTTTTTGTAGGGTTTGTCAGGGCTGCGGGAGGGGATCGAGAACGGCAAGCACGTCGGCCACGGCCCGCGACACTGCGGCGGCAACGGCGGGCGTGCAGGTCTCACCAAAGTTCAGTATATCGTCGGCTTCAATGCCCACAAGCAGGATTGCCTCGTCCGCCGGCAGCCGCAAGCCGGCCTGGCGGCCCAACGCCAGGGCGGTTGGCAGGGTCATGTCGTGCGACGAGGCGCTGCGTTGCGTAGGAATGTCGCCGGGGGCCAGATGGTGGATTGTGCCCGGCGCGGCGCCGCTGCATATAGCGTCGATCACGATCGCGCGATCGTAGCCGACCATCTGTTCCATCAGCCTTAGCCCACCCCAGTAGTCTTCCGCGACCTCGACATCGGGGCGTTCGGCCAGGCGGCTACGGAGTTCCGCCGCCACGCGCAGGCCGACGCTGTCGTCAGTCACCAGGGGATTTCCAAGGCCGATGATGAGGGTGGACATGGGGGAGGGGGAGTCGGAGGTCAGGAAATCATTCTATTGCGAATTGCACGGCTGCAAGGATACAATGAATCAGAAACACGAATTCAGCGGAGTTGTTTATGAAACATGACTACCATGTCGTCTACACGCCCATCGAGGACGGCTGGATCATGGCCACGGCACCCGAATTGCCGGGCGCCGTGACCCAAGGCCGAGACATGGAGGAAGCACGAGCGAACATTCGCGAGGCCATTGAGTTGCTTTTGCAATCGTATCGTGAAAGCGCCGCAAAGGATGCTCCAGTTCCTGACTAGGCGTTCTCTGGTGCGTCCCGACGGATCTCCATCGGTATGTAGGGGCGAATGATCGTCTTGATCCTGCGCAGCAACATTTCTCGCCATCGGAGATGGAGGTGCGGGTCAAGACGGTTCTTCGCGTTAACGTGTATGCCGTTCTCATAGGCCCACACCTCCGAGTGCGGGTAGTTATCCTCGAGCGGCACGTGTCGAGGACCGAACGTCCAGGTGAACACGCCCAAGTGCAGAAGCCTAGCCGGGATGTCGCCCACGCGGAAGCCGATCACGCCCCAATCGATGCATTCGTCGCTCTCCAGCCGCGCCCATTCCGGATGGCCGTACTTGCCACGGATGACCCACATATCGGGCAACTCAATGGCGTCGATATCGACGGCAAAATCAAAGGCCCAAAGCACTAATGGAACGCGACGATACAAGTATTCGTCTGGACGGAAATCCTGGTCCTTGGGCCGCCCGTTTCTCAGCATGGCGGACGGCAAATCAGGCATTCAGGTACTCCCGAGTTTGGCCGATCAGAGCCAAATAATCGTCTTGCCTCGCTTGAATCTGCCGCGTCTCCGGCTCGGACTCGCCATCCGAGAAGAGAGCATATACCGTCCCGTCGTTGTAGAACTCAACATAGACCTTGCGCCGGCCTTTGCGAACCGTCAGCCCGATTCCGTTTGCGACCGACGGCCTCACCCTCGCGGGCTCAAGCTCGGACCCGCGCAACAAAGTCAAAAACTCCTTCGCCCCTTCAACTGCAAGCGAGGAGGGCGGCGAAGCCGAGTAGCCGTCCCAACCAGGGGCGAGTCCCAGCCAAGAATCGATTTTCTCGAACAGGTCTTGCCACGCTCTGACATTGACGGTCATTTGCCTTTACCCTATCGCACCTGCTATTGCCTTATGGACGACACTACGCAATTATACGGCACAAACGGCACTTGCAACAAGTTTCAGTCCACGTACTGTGATAGCTTCTCAATCACCGCTCCATCCGGCCCGCGAAGGGTTACTTCGAGCGGCATTTCGCCGGGCAGGCTGTGTGTGGCACAGCCGAAACACGGGTCGTAGGCCCGGAAGGCCATCTCGACCATGTTGAGCAGGCCCTGGTTCACCTTGCCCTTGCAAATCAACTTCTGGGCGGCCTTCTTCACCGACATGCAAATCGGGGCGTTGTTGTTCGTCGTACCGACAATCAGGTTCACCTTGGTGAGGATGCCGCGATCGTCGGTCGTGTAGTGGTGCGTGAGCGTGCCCCGCGGGGCCTCGACGCAGCCCACACCTTCGGTCGGCGTGGCGGTGGGCAGCACGCGATATTCTTTGCCGGTGATCTCGGGATCCCGCGCCAGTTCGACCCAGTGCTCGGCCGCATACAGCAACTCGACCAGCCGGGCCCAGTGCGTAGCCAGCGTGTGATGCACCGGCTTGCCGCCCAAGGTTTCGTACATTCGCTTGTACTCGGCGTTGGCCAGCGGCGTGGCCATCCTTTCGGCCACGTTACAGCGCGAAAGCGGCGTCGCCTTGTAAACGCCCGACTCCTCGCCGTCAACAAACCCCTTCCAGCCGATCTTCTTCAGGTAAGGGAACTTCAAATAAGACCACGGCTCGACCCGTTCGGCGATGTAGTCGCGATACTCGGCGCAGTCGTACTTGGCGACTTCCTTGCCGCTGGGGCTGGTGATGCGGACCTTGCCGTCGTAAAAATTCGTGCAGTTGTTGGCGTCCACCATGCCCATGTTGTAGGTCTTGTGCAGGTAGACGTTGCCGGTGATCAATTCGACATAGGTCTTGTTTGCCAACACGATGTCGTCGAGGATCTTGAGCGAGAACTTGGCGAACTCGACGGCCTCCAGCCCGCGGGCCTCGATTTCCTTGCGTTGCGACTCATCGATGCCATGGCTCACACCGCCGGGTAAGCCCCAGTTGGGATGGACGGCCCGGCCGCCGATCATCTTGATGAGCGAATGTCCGTCGTGCCGCATCTTGAGCACCTTGCCCGCCACGTCCATGCCGACCTTTTTGACCACGCCGAGGATGTTGCGTTCGGCGGCAGGGGCATCGGGACCGAGGACGAAGTCGGGCCCGCTCAGGGCGTAGAAGTGCGTCGTGTGGTCGGTGGCGTAGAAGATGTTGTAGAACAACTCGCGGAGCTTCTTGGCCGTGGGCGGCGGATCGACGTGGAACACGCGGTCCAGGGCCTTCGTGGCCGCCAGGTGGTGGGCCTCGGGGCAGACGCCGCAGATGCGGGCCGTGAGGTTCGGCATGTCTTCCGCCTGCCGGCCGACGCAGAACTTCTCAAAGCCGCGGAGTTCCGGGATCTGCACGTAGGCGTTGGCCACGTCGCCCTGCTCGTCAAGGAAAATATCGATCTTGCCGTGGCCTTCCAGCCGCGTGACGGGGTCAATGGATATGCGTTTCATGGGAGTAAAGGGAAAGGAATCACGAAACTACGAAAGTACGAAATCACGAAAGAAAGGCAGCCGGACAAGAATAGATGCTCTGACTAATTCATGGCTTTTTCGTGTTTTCGTCCTTTCGTCCTTTCGTGATTCAATTTGTCTCTTGCACTTCTAAGTTTTCAATTGTTGCCCGCCGGGGTCCCGTTGGCCTTCTTCGTCCTCCGCAGCAGGCTGCCGGCGAGGCTGAAGCGATAGAACGTGCCCACGGGATCGGGGATGCCTTCGGTGATGATGCGGTCGATTTCCTCTTCGTCGTTCGAATCGATTACCGAGGCCACGGCGCTCATCAGCCGCGAGCCGTAGTCGTCCACGCCCTCGTTCGGTCCGTGGCAGCCGATACAAGGCGAGTTTACCGCGGGGCACAAGGCCCCGCAACCGGCCCGGGTGGCGATGCCGCAGCACATCAGGCCTTGCTCCAGCAGGCAGGTTTCGTCGTCGGGAATGATCTCCCAGGTGCGCTGGAACTTCTTGATCTTCTTTTCGCTCTTCTTCCTTTTGCACTCCTCGCAAACCGTCGTATCGACGCCGATTGTCGAGCCCTTCGGCGGCAGCTTGCCCGTGACGATGGCCTCGATCGCCTTCCAAATGTTGTCGGCCTCCGGCGGGCAGCCGGGCAGGAAGTAATCGACGTCGACGGTCTGGCGGAGCGTCTTCAAGGTGTCGTAGAACACCGGCAGATAGAGCGTCCCCTCCGGCACCTGCGTTTCGTGCTGCGGATAAATATCCTGGGGGTTGTCCGGCCCGGTGACCGAACCCTGATCATAAACCGTCTCGAAGATCGACTTCCGGTCGTCGACGTTGCCCAGCCCGGGGATACAGCCTTCCGAGGCGCACGAGCCGAAGGCCACGAGCACTTTCGACTTCCGGCGGAGGAGGCGGGCCATGTACTCCTGCTCGCTGTTGCGGATGCCGCCGTTGAACAAGCAAACGTCGATCTCGCCGTCGGCCATTTTCTCGATGTCGCGGACCTTGCCGTCGGCAAGGCAGGGGCAGAAGACCAGGTCGTAGGCGGCGTCGACGTCGAGGATCTTGGCGTCGATCTGCAAGATGGAAATCTCGCAACCGCCGCACGACGCGGCCCAATAAATGGCCAGCTTGCCCTTGGCGGCCTTCCTTTCAGCGGTGACTTGACTCATATAAATCTCCAAGATCCGTAGCCTGTAGGGTGGGCCGAGTGAAACGAGTCCCACCATCTTTTGTGCTTTTTGTGCTTCTCGTGGTGGGACTCGTTTCACTCGGCCCACCCTACAGGCTAAACCACCTCCACGGCCTCTTCGTGCTCTTTAAGGATTGATTCCAGCGCTTCTTCGCGATGGCCGTTTTCGGACCAGTTGCCCGGCCACTTCAGGGGACCGAGCTTGCGAACGTCGGCCACGAGTTGATCGACGGCGTCGGCCAGTTGCTGCCCTTCGGCCGCGGAGGCCCAGACCAGGCGGACGCGATCGGACTCGATGCCCATCGCCCGCAGCGTATGTTTGAGGATCGAGTAGCGCCGCATGGCCTTGTAGTTCTGTTCAATGTAGTGGCATTCGCCGGGGTGGCAGCCGGCAATGAGCACGCCGTCGGCCCCGGAGGCCAGGGCTTTCAGCACGAAGCTGGGATCGACCCGGCCACTGCACATCACGCGGATGACGCGGACGTTGGGCGCGTACTTGATGCGGGCCGTGCCGGCCAGGTCGGCCGCGCGGTACGAGCACCAGTTGCAGCAAAAGCCCACGATTTTGGGTTCGAAGTTTTCGTTGGCCATGTCAGGTTTCAGGTTTGAGAGGTCAGGTTTCAGTACGCCGTACCAAGTACTCAGTACACAGTACTCGGTTGCCGGTTGTTTGGCTCGTTGTATTACTTACTGTTTACTGAGTACTCGGTACTGCGTACTCATTCATCCGGCCGCAACCGTTGCCAGTTCATTCTCTGTTGCGGCCCCGTTTCCATTGGCGTCCCAGAGGGCGCCTTCAATCTCGGCGAAAATCTGTTCGTTGTTGAAGTGGGCCCCGGTAATCGCGCCGGCAGGGCAGGCCGCCACACACGTGCCGCAGCCCTTGCACAAGGCGGTAATCACGTTGCTCACATGCTTCAAATCGAGGTACTCAATGGCGTTGTACGGGCACATCGTGTTGCAAATCCGGCAGCCCGAACACTCCTCTTCGTTGATCGAGGCCACCACCGGCTCGATCATCACCTGGCCCTTGGTGATCATGCCGGAGATGCGAGCCGCCGCCGCCGCGCCCTGGGCTACCGACGCCGGAATGTCCTTCGGTCCCTGGCAGACGCCGGCCACGAAGATGCCGTCGGTCATCGTCGCCACCGGGTCGAGCTTGGGATGCCGCTCGGTATACCAGCCGGCCATGCTGCAGGAAATGCCGCACTTCAGGCCCATCTCCTTGGCGTCGGCCTGCGGTTCCAGACCGCCCATCAGGATCACCATGTCGACCGGGATTCGCCGCTGCTTGCCCATGAGCGTGTCTTCCACCTGCACGATCAGCCGGCCGGCCTCGTCGGGCTGGCGAGCCGCGTCGGTCACCTCGGCCACCTTGCCGCGGACGAAGTGCATGCCTTCTTCCAGCAGCCGCTGATAGAACTCCTCGTAATCCTTCTGCGGTGCCCGCATGTCGATGTAAAACGAATAGACCTCGGCCTGGGTCTTCTCCAGCACGAGGTGCCCGAACTTCATCGACGCCATGCAGCAGACGTTCGAACAGTAGGTGTTCGTCGTCGTGTCGCGGCTGCCGACACAGTGGATGATGGCCACGCGTTTCGGCTCGGTTTTGCCGTCGCGGAGCACGATCTTGCCGTTGGTGGGCCCGGCTGCGTTACAGAGCCGCTCGAATTCCATGTTCGTGTAGACGTTGGCCAGCCGCCCGTAGCCGTACTGCGGAATTCGCTTGCAATCGAAGGGCTTCCAGCCGGTGGCCATGACGATGTTGCCGACTTCGACCTCGACGATCTCGTCTTGTTGCGTGTAGTCGATGGCGTTGGTGGGGCAAACCTTCGAGCAGACCTGGCACTTTCCGCGGGTGAAGTACGTGCAGTTGGCCGTATCGATCACGGGAATCCTCGGCACGGCCTGCGGGAAGGGCGTGTAAATCGCCTTCCGCGTGGTCATGCCCACCTCGAACACGTCGTCGACCACTTTCCGCGGACATTTCTCGACGCAAATCCCGCAGCCCGTGCAATCGGGGGCATTGACCATGCGGGCCCTCTTGCGGATCTTGACCTTGAAATTGCCCACCGATCCGCTCACCTCTTCCAGTTCGGAGTAGGTGTACATCGTCACCTTGTCGTGCTGGCCGACTTCGGACATCTTGGGCGTGAGGATGCAGGCCGAACAGTCCAGCGTGGGGAAGGTCTTGTCGAACTGGGCCATGTGCCCGCCGATCGACGGCTCGCGTTCGACCAGGTAGACGGGGTAACCGGCGTCGGCCAGTTCCAGTGTGGCCTGCAGGCCGGCGATGCCGCCGCCGATCACGAGCGTGGCCGGATTGACCTTCACGTACATCCGTTCCAGCGGTTGCTGATATCGCACCCGTCCGGCCGCCGCGGCCACGAGGGCCTTGGTCTTCTCGGTGGCCGCTTTCTTGTCGATGTGGACCCACGAGCAGTGCTCACGGACATTGGTCATCTGCAGCAGGTACGGGTTGAGACCGGCGTTCTCGCAGGCCCGGCGAAAGGTTTTTTCGTGCAGGTGCGGCGAGCAGGCGGCCACGACGACCCGCGTCAGGCCTTCCTTCTTGATATCGTCTTCGATCAGGCCCTGGCCGAGCGAAGAGCACATGAACTTGTAGTCGCGGGAGATGACCACGTCTGGCAGGTTCTTGCCCGCCCAGCGCGCGACCTCTTCCACGTTGACCGTGCCGGCGATGTTGCTGCCGCAATGACAGACGTAAATGCCGATTTTCTCAGACATCGTAGTGTTCCTCATTGAGTACCGAGTACACAGTAATCAGTACTCCGTCATAAAACTAAGCCCGCAATTCCACGGTGTACTAGGTACTGAGTACTCCGCACTTTGTGCTGCGTACTCCGAACTTGTCTTCCTACACTGCTGCCGCCAGTTTTCCGTTTAATTTGGCCGTCAGCACGGGCATGGCGGCGACCAGTTCTTTGCCGAAACCAAGCTTCTTCGGGTCCAGACCGAAGGCGATGCCGAGGATCTGCGTGAAGTACAGGATCGGCAGGCTGAATTGCGTGTTGAAGTGGCCGTTCACGCGGGCCTGGTAGCCGTCCATATTCAACTGGCACATGGGGCACATGCAGAGGATCATGTCGGCATGGTAGTCCTGGGCGCTTTGCAACAAGCGGCGGATCAACTCGAACGCCTGCGGTTCACTGATCTGCGTCATGTGCCCGCCGCAACAGTGGGCCTTGACCGGGTAGTCGACGACCTCGGCCCCCAGCCACTTCAAGAGGTTGTCCATCTTCATCGGGTATTCGGTGCTGTCGCCGTCCTTGATCGGCCGCACGACCTGGCAACCGTAATACGGGGCGACCCGCAGCCCGGCCAGCGGCCGCACGACTTTGTCCCGTACGGCCCGCTCGCCGATGTCGTCGTGGATCACGTCGAGCATGTGGCGAACGACGACCCGGCCGGGATCGTAGTGCAGGCCGCCCGCGGCCAGGCACTGGTTGATCTTCGCGCCCATCTCCGGGAAGTCGGCCATGAGCCGGTCGGTCTTCTTCAGGTTCAAGTAGCAGGCCGCACAAGGGGCCACAAGTTGCTTGATCTGCGGATCGACCAGGGCCAGGTTGCGGGCCACGACGGCACAGGCCGCCAGTTCGTCCTGGCTGAAGTATTCGGTTGCCCCGCAGCAATTCCAATCGTCGATCTCCTGGAGTTTGATATCCAGCAGGTCGGCCACTTCACGGACCGAATGGTCATAGGCGGCAGCGTTGATTTCCAACGAACATCCGGGGTAGTAGGCGTATCGCATGGGGGCCGGGGGTTAGGGGCTGGGAGCGGGGAGCCGGGAGCGGGGAGCCGGGAGCGGGGAGTCAGAAGACCTCTTGCTCCCTGCTCCTAGCTCCCTGCTCCTAGCTCTTTCGCTTTTCGAATAATCGCTTGCAACTGTCCAACATTCTTGATCTTGGTCGGCGTCAGGGCCATGCGGCCGCGTTTGAACATGGCGAAACCCATGGGGCCCATCTTCATGGCCTGCAACGGCCGGTTCAGCAGGTGATAGCTGGTCGCCAGCCCCAACTCGAAGCTCCGACCGTACCGGTCGACGAAGTCCGTAAAAGCCTTGGCCAAGGCCGGGGCGTCCGTGTCGTGATACAGCCGCTGGGCAATCGACATCCGCTTGAGCGAGTACATGATGTCGGTGATGGGGACTTCTTGCGGGCAGCGGGTCGTGCAGAAGTAACAGGAAACACAGGCCCACATCGTGTTGGCCGAAAGCACGCGTTCGCGCTCACCGGCGTTGATCAGGGCGAAGATCGTTCGCGGCGTATATTCCATGTCCGCGCCGCTGGGCACGAGCCGCCGCAACTGCCGCATTGCAGGCAATGCAACAACCGCTCCCCACCGGGGGTGGCTTCAATCACCTGCGCGAGAAAGGAATCCTTTTTTCGGACGGTATGTGTGGTCATCGGCGTGCTCCACGGCAGGAAGGACCTGCTCTTAAACATACGGCGTGGTTGAATTTATTCCCGTTCTACGTAAAACAGTCGCAAGCCCCTTCTCAGCAATCAGCGTTCCAAGGGGATGGCAGATCCAAAATATTTGTCGTAATGAATTGGGTATTATGGACTTGCAATTTTGTCACCCTAGCAGGTTTTGTCAGGCCACACGGCCGGGACCACGGAATTTCGTCGCGTGATCTCGCGGAATTCCGCGGGAAGTCGCTCGTGGTACAGCACGACGTGGTCCAAAATCGATGAACGGTTGTTCGTCGCGCATTCAAGAAAAAAATCTTGGTCTATCACGGTGTGGTCCAAATTCGCCTCCGACGGCGGGCATTGTTCTTGAAAAAACGCCATAATACCGGGGAAAACCCCATTCAACGACTTTCTGGGCCGCGCGGTCAATGGACCGCCGCTGCTGAGTCGCCGACAAACGTTTTGGCCGAAAATCGAGACTTGACCCCCAGGCAGGGGGCAATGCGCCAAGCAAATAATCGAGAAAAACTTATGGACGGCATCTGCGCAGGAACTCCCCGGAACTTGCGCGTTCGTCGCATTCCTCGGACCTCGTTTTTCCCCGTCTCCCCTCGCCCGTACTCGGGAGAGGGGCCGGGGGTGGACTGCTAAAAAGTCGAACTGCGGTGTCTTGGTTTTGTATCCCGTTTTCGTTCGGGAGAGATGTGACTGATGGGCGTTTACGCCCATTCCCGGCTTTAGCCGCTAATAGGCCCGGCATTGATGCCGGGTGATCGTGCGGACGCAGCGCCCCTTGCCGCTGAAAGTCCGCGAAAACCCCTCCTGTGCATGGGTTTGTCCGGCAACGCTGGCGGACGGACAGCCTGGAAACGCGTCTGCGCTGCGATCGCAAGTCATGTTGTGTAAACAACTTACGACAACGGTCCCGGCGTTCTTGCGGTCCTTTGTCCGGGAACGTTCCCGGACAGTGTCCGGCAACAAGTCGCGCAAGTGCTTTGCTCGTAAGCACTTGCGTTTCCGGACACGGCCCGGCTCTCGTACCCGTGGCATCCGCAACCGTTTCTGGTACGGGACACGTAATCGTGCCCTCTCCATGCACTCTACTTCTCGTTTTTTTTTCCTCATGGAGAAGTTCTTGGTGGCGGCAATATCTCTCCCACTATCTATATCTACGAAAGCGAGCACGGTTAGGCGCAGAGGATTTTTTGAAGTCGCTTTTCTTGTTTGCGCCCGCGCCGTGGAAATTGCACACGGCACAAAAACCGCACAGTGAATTCCATTAAATTCCATCCAAATCCTGGAAGTTTTTAGCAGGCCAGGCCGGGGGTGAGGGCGGTTTCCCTGTTCTTCCGCCTTCCGCTTTTCGCCCTCATCCTGGTCCGGCAAAATCGTCGTAAGCGCTTTTCTATCATGGGCTTCAGCAGGGTCGATCTCTCTCGCGTGGTCCAGCACGGTGTGGTCCAAAATCGAGGTCATTTTACATCCCTCATCTCTAATCCCCCACCCCTCATCCTTCATCCCTCGCGCTTCCTCCATCTCCAAGGGCAGCCGCGTACACATCTCCAAGGCGTCCGGCCGGTCGTCGTGATCGCCCAAGGGAAAATCCATGAGCTGATCGACCAGCAGCCGGCAGCCGGGCGAGTGGGCCTTGAACCGCAGCTCGCGATTGAGCACGTAATTGGGTTCTCTCACGATCGCCTGTTGGTTGAGGGTTGAGGTTTTACGTTTGGTAGCTACGGAATAATACGAATTAGCCGGCGATTTGATACAGCGAAGATCGCCGCGGGAGGGCCTGGCGCAGCGCCGGCGGCGTCGTAAGGCGTTGCTTGCCGCGAGGTTAGGGCAATCCGAGAAAAACAGCGGATTGCCGGAGATTTGAACGGAAAAAACGCGCGAAAAGTCTCCCTCTGACGGCGGGTTTCGTGCGCGCCGACGGTCGTTTCCAGCGGCGACTGGAAGCAAGCGCATGTGCGTCCTGCGGCGTTTGTGGGTCGCTGTGGCCAAAGTGGCTCAAAAGAACGAGTTTTTCCGAATCCTTGCGCCGCGAAAATCTACGGGAACACACCCTCGTCGATGATCGATCGGAAATTTGAGCCTCGAATATCGCTGCGGGAGCAGGCAGTATTCACAGCGGCCTTGGGCGCGGTTACGAACTTCCTCTTCCAGCTTGTGATCCATCGCAACTCAGGCGGCTGGGCCATGCTTTTTGAGCGAGATCCGCGCCTTGGCCTGCAGGATCGTGAGCAAAGCGTTCACGGTCAGGAAGTCGTCCAACTCCGCGCGTTCCTGATCGCTGAGCGCACGGCCTGGGCCTTTTCGGAGAGAGCGGCGTACACGGCGTGCTCTTCGGGGGAGAAATCCAGCGAGAGCACGTACCGCGCGTGCTCCGGCGAAAACCCGCCGCGCTGCGGTTCGATGATTCTTTCGAGGATACCGGATTGTGCAACCATGACACTCAATTATAGTCCACGATTCTTGCTGGAAAAGGCGGGGCGGGACGAAGAAAGGAACGCAGTTCTTTTCTGCCGGACGGGCTGCTGGAGGTCCGCCTGGAGGGCGAGGCCGACGACGACATCTTCCTGCTCGAAGTAGCGCCTCGTCCAGGACAAGGTGAGGACGCAGGCGTTGCCAGTCGAGATATCGCACCGAGCTATCGGCAAACAGCGCAGGGCTTGGGCGATCCCTTTGAGGCGTTCGATTAGACCGGCGTGAGCCCATCCAGCCCTTGCTCGCTCTCAATCTACTATCTCGCTGCGCGGCATAGCGAGCAACGTAACGATCCCCACGGCAGAGTGAAAAGCACAGCCACTCAAGCGGAATTCGATGCACGTGCGATTGACCCGGCAATGCATGTGTTGTATAATATGACTACACACGGGTCAAATGGAGCCGCAATGCCTTGGTTTGAACTGATCTGGGAATGGGACGAACCGGATGGCAACGTGGCTCACATCGCGGAGCACGACTTGACGCCCGAGGATGTAGAACATGTGTTGGAGAATCCTATTCGCGAGGAAAAAAGCCGTTCGTCGGGTCGGCCTGTCGTCTTCGGCTATACCGAAGACGGCCGGAGGATCGCCGTCGTTTACGAGCAACTGGATGACAGCACCCTTTACCCAGTAACCGCGTACGAGGTGGAGTAGAACAACATGGCAAAGAGGGAAATACGAAGGAGCCGGAGAGGCCTGTCTGCCGAAGAGAAGTCCCGGATGCGTGAGGTTCGCCGGCAGGTGGAGGCTGAGAGGGATGGTATTCTGCGCCGCGCCCGCGAGGCCTTCGCCGAGCACGAGCGGACAGTGGCGGAAACCATCGGCCCATTAAGGCAGGCGCGTCAGTCGCGCGGGCTAAGCCTCCAGGACGTTGCCGAACGGATGGGTACCGATCGCGCCAACGTGCATCGATTGGAAACAGCCGGTGGAAATCCCACCATTGCCACGCTCGTCCGCTATGCTGAGGCCGTAGGCAAGCGGATGGTCATTACCTTCCAGGACGATCCGCGATAGCGCCATGAAATTCTTCTGTACATTGTCGACCTGGACCTGGGGGTCAGACTGGGAGAGGGAGCAGGGCTTACGCTTTGTACTTTTATAGTACAAAGCGTCTCCATTGCTCGATGTCTTGGGAGGCAGAAAAGTTATGCTCGAAATACCCTATCTTGACGAAATCGTGATGGAGAAGAGCCGCGAGGCCGCTCGCGCAACCGCGAACCGGCACCTTATGGTGCTCCGCGAAGCCCGCTTTGGCGACGTTCCGCGCGATCTGGTCGAGGAAATCGGGTCGATCGTCGACGAAAAACAACTTGAGAGTCTCGTTCGATCGCCCGGCACCTGCCCCGACCTGTCCGACTTCCGCCGCGCGACGACGCGGGGTTGACCGTAGGCGCCAGGGTCGGGCGCGATCGCGCGCCGAGAATGGCTGGCAGGGAGGTCTGCGCGTCTCCGGAATTAAGGTACGTGCGCCCCGAACTCCCCGCAACTGTCTCTACCACCAGCGACGATTCGCGCATACAATTTCAGACGCCCTGGCACAAGGCCCCCGTGCCGTCCTAAAATTGATGTTTCAAGCCTGACACCGATGCGCACCGATGTCCATGCCGTGCCGATGCCCAAGATGGCCGCCTGCTCGGCGCGCCATCAATCGATCTCAAGCCTATGCCCACAGGCCTCGCAGGCGAAGTAAGGCCAACGCCGTCCGGCGGAGCGCAGCGGGAACCGGGGATTGCCGCAGTAGGGGCAGCGATTCGGGAACTCGTCGATCTCCCTCGCATCGAGCAGTACGCGCCGGCCGTACTCTCCTCCACCAGCGTAGATGAGGTAGCGCGGCGTTTTGTTATCGTCTTTTCGTGTTGATGCCATGCGACAACTCCTTGTTTTGCGTTCACTTTGCACGCGTGGTGATGCGTGCTTCTGTATTTGGTTTACCGTGCACCGGGCGAAGTTTTAGGCGGTAAGGAAACCGAAGTTGGAGGCGCAGGAGCCGTGTCCGGCCCAGGCGGGGGTAGTCTGGGGTCGGCTGCGCGACTGACACGTAACCCCTTAATTGGCAGGCGGTTGCGACCAGCCCGAGAGTGCCCAACGTGTTTCCTCGGCGTGGCGCAAGTTGGATCGCCGAATTATTTTCAGAGTTCCCCCACGCGGCGAAGACCAGAGGTTTTCCGCTCGCTTGTGGCAACCGGGGCCCGCCGCTGTTATCTTGAACGTGTTGACGAGGGTTCAGGAACAACAGCCATGCCTACTAAGCCCAAACTTCCATGCCCGCAGACTGCGACCGCGCCGCGCAACTTTCGCTCTCCGGAGGAGGAAGAACTGCAGCGCAAGCGAGGAGACCTCGAAAACCTTCGGTCCCAGCTTGCCGAGTCCGAATTGGAGTTGGCGACCGTTCGTTCCGAACTCATCGCCTTTGAGCGGCGATACCTGGAGGTCGTCGGCAGCCGCTACGCCGAACTTGACAAGCTGGAAGCGCGGATTGCAGAATCCATTGCCCGCAGCCGTCCGGCCGACCCGGCCGCGCGCAGAAAGCCGAATCAGCCCGCGAACGCGCCGATGAATCAGCAGAAGCAATGGGCGACATTGGCCGAGAACCTTCCGGCCCCGCCTTCGCGCCGACCGAGGAACTCAGGGCACTGTATCGCCAGGCGGCCAAGGAACTGCACCCGGACTTGACGACCGACCAGGAGGAGAGGGCACGGCGCCAGAAGGCAATGGCGGAGGTCAACAAGGCATTCGAGGAGGGCGACGAGGAGCGAATCCGAGAGATTCTCGCCCAGTGGCGGTCATCCCCGGAGCAGGTCCACGGGGACGATACGGCGGCGCAGTTGGTCCGCGTGATTCGGGAAATCGCTCAGGTCCGCAAACGCCTCGATGCAATCAAGACCGAGATCGAAGAGCTTTCCGAGGCGGAACTCTCTTGCCTAAAAAAGCAGGTGGAAGAAGCCGCCGCACGCGGGCAAGACCTGCTTGCCGAGATCGCCGCGCAACTCGACGCCCGCATTGAACAGGCCCGGACACGGCTCAAAGAGGTTTCCAAGGCGGGGGCACGTCGATGAGCGCCGATTCGGAATCAACCTCTCACAGCCTCTCGGTTCGCCGCGGTCAGTCCTTAGCCCTCGGGCGGAGCAATTCGCTGGTAGCGCGCGGCTTGCAGGATATTGCGCAACTCGACAGGGCGCGCGAGGAGGAATTGCTAAGAGTCGCGTGTGCCCTCGCAAACAAGGGGCACTACGACGAAGCGATCGCTGCCTACGCGCAAGTGATTCGATTGTGGCCGAATTGTGCCGTCGCGCACTGCAACCGAGGCTGGGCGTACGGAAGGAAAGGCGAGCACGACAGGAGCATTGCTGACAGCTCTGGGGGCATTCGACTCGATCCGACTATGGCGCCAGCGTATTTCGTTCGCGGCCTCGCCTACGGAGACAAGGACGACTATGATAGAGCAATCGCGGACTACTCAGAGGCCATCCAGCTTGACCCGAAATACGCGCTGGCATTCCAAAATCGTGGATGGTGCTATGGGAACATGGGCGATTTCGACAAGGCAATTGCCGACCTAACTGAGGCCATCCGCCTCAACCCGAACGACGCGAACGCATACCAGAACCGCGCCTGGGCCTACGACAACAAGGGCGACTTTGGGGGGGTCATCGCCGATTCTACTTATTTGATCCGTCTCAACCCCTCCGACGCGAGCGCGTGGCGAGACCGAGGCTACGTATACCAGGAGCAGGGCGAGTACGACAAGGCCATTGCGGACCTAACGCAAGCAATTCGTCTGGACCCGAGATTCGTTACGGCGTACGACGACCGGGGGAAAGCGTACCAAGGAATTGGTGAACTCGACAAGGCCATCGCGGATTATTCCGAAGCCATCGGTCTCGACCCGAAGTATGCCTTCGCATTCCAGAACCGTGGCATTGCTTACAAACGGAGGGGCGACTACGGCAGGGCCATCGCAGACTATAGCGAGGCCATTCGCCTGGACCCGAAGTACGCCGACGCCTACGTCGGCCGGGCCAATGCCTACTCGGACAAATGCAACTTCGACGATGCCATTGCCGACTATACCGAGGCGATCCGACTCGACCCTGAGAAGGCTGCCGCCTATTCAAACCGGGGCGAGGTACAGCGACTGAAGGGCAATGAGGACAAAGCCATTGATGACTACACTGAGGCCATCCGGCTCGATCCGAACAATGCCCTTATGTACAACAACCGTGGCCTCGCCTACGCGGCCAAGGGGGACTACGACCAAGCCATAGCCGACTACACCGAGGCGATTCGGCTCAACCCTGAGGGGGGCCTAGCGTACAACAACCGGGGAGCTGCGCATGAAGGCGTGGGCGACTACGACAAGGCCATCGCCGACTACACCGAGGCCATCCAGCTTAACCCGAAGTCTGCCGGCCAATATTACAATCGGGGTAATGCTCACCGAAAAACGGGTAACCTCGATGTGGCCATCGCCGACCTGAGCGACGCGATCCGGCTGAACCCGAAGGATGCCGAGGCGTACAACGACCGTGGCACTGTTTACCAAGAAAAAGGCAACTCCAGCAAAGCTATCGCCGACTACACCGAGGCCATCCGGCTCGACCCGGGATTTGCCTACGCGTACGACAACCGGGCGATTTGCTACGACGATCGCGGTATGGCCTACGGGAATGCTGGCGACTTCGACAAGGCAATTGCCGACTGCACGGAGGCCACCCGACTAAAACCCAACTGGGCGCCCCCATATCACAACCGTGGCATGGCCTACAGCGGAAAAGGGGACTATGATAAGGCGGTTGCCGACTACACCGAGGCTATCCGATTGGACCGAAAGTATCTCCTTTCGTTTGACGGCCGCGGGTGTGCCTATGCCAGGAACGGTGAGTACACCAAGGCAATAGTGGATCATTCCGAGGCCATCCGTCTCGGCCCAAAGCGCACTCTTTCGTACAACAACCGGGGCACCGCCTACTACAACCAGGGCCAATACGACCGCGCCATCGCCGATTACACCGAGGCGATCCGGCTGAAGCCGGATGGTGCTGTGTTCTACAAGAACCGCGGCAATGCCTACTCGAAGAAGGGCGACTACGGCAAGGCCAACCTGGACTTCGCCGAGGCCGAGAGGCTCGGCTACAAGCCGACGTAGCCTCGCGCGGACAGGACCTGCTTGCGGAGATCGCCGGACAAGATAGATTAAACCTTGCCAACCAACCCCAGGAAGAGAGGTGAAATTATGCGCAACCTTGAAAACCCAGAGCAATTAGTCTACACCGGTTTTGTCCTCGGGCTGAAAGTGGCCGAGCATCTCAACTGCCTGCCCGACAACTGCACTGCCGCCAATCCCAGGTTCCTGGAATTTCTGTCCGCTGTGGGACATTGTGGTGGTTTTGGCGAAGTCATCCTGCCTCTGATGCCTCCCAGGTCTACTGACAGCGAGGCGGACGAAGAGAGCGGATTCGACGACATTATGGTGATGGCTGCGACTCAGGCATTTGGAGCGATCTATGCCCTGCGAGATAGCGAGGAATGAGGCCCTTGGCCTGATCTGGACGACTCGAAATAGGCACCGGCTAGTTTCTGTGGCCTTAACAACTGCGTCCCGGTTTCGCCGCCCTCAAAAGTCAATACACTGATCGGCCTAACAACAAGTTATGTTTCTGAACCAACCCGACCCCCAAAATACGGCGGCATCGCAAATTGAGGCAAACGCCCTCGCAGGTCGGGCGAACGCATCGACCTACTGCATCATCGATCTTACAAACGGCGCCAACGGGACAGTTGTCGCTGTGAACATCGGCTCTCGCTACTTTCTCGCGACGGCGAGGCACGTAATTCCTTCGTCGCACGGTTTCGAGATCGTCGTTCGCGACTCAATTGGTGGCGTCTACGATTTTGCCGCACGGCACGTTCACCCAGAACTTGATGTCGGGCTACTTGAACTTCTTCCCAAGGACGTTTCGCGATTTCGCGACACGTTTGTTCCCGCCAACTCCATAACCGCCCAGGCCGATCAGCAAACCGAATACAACGTCACCGTTGTCGGCTATCCTAGCAAACTCATCGATCAGGTTGATCGCCTCGCATTGTCACCAAACGAAACCGTAGATGTCCGCCGATGCAATGTCTTTACGTTTCACAGTGTGGCACTTCCCCAGTCCGAATGGCCAACTTCTGGCACAACAAGGCCTCCTATTCCCGGAATCGACATTTTCATTGACTTTGATCCTGAAGACTCGATGTACTTAACGAACGCAAAATCGTCCGGCGATATTCCACTCAGAATCGACTCGTCGGCACCCCATCCCGCGGGCATTAGTGGCGGCGGGATTTGGTTGCTCCGATCCTCAACGTCCGATACGGTCTGGCATCCGGTTGCTGGTTTGCACGCGATCCAGTTCGGCTTCAATCCTACGGGCTGGCTACGTGGTCTGCTAATTGGCAAATGGCTGGAAGTTGTCGAGAAGAACTACCAAGACCTGAGATCAGATGTGGAAAGAATAAGGCGCCGATCGAACCCAACAAACGCAACATAAGAAAGGCATGCCGAGACGATCCCGGCGCTCGACCAGTGAATTGCCTCCCATCCCGCTGTCTGCTCCGGCCGCGGGGCCTGACTTGGAATATTTACTTTAGCTCGTTGCCTGCCGCAAGCGGGGCCCGACCTGGAATATGTACTTTCGCAAGCGCGGGTCCTGGCTTGCGCTCTGCACCTCGTTTTCCCCTCGCCGAGCGCCGGTCAGGCCGGGGCGTACCGCGTCAGCCCGGGCACCCCCCTCGAAATCGGCACGCGTCGCTGGCCAGGTGCGTGAAGCCGCGCTCAGGCATGACGGCCGCAACGAGCGCGTCGCCGCTGAGCACGCGCGTGTTGCTCGCCTGAGGGCGGCCGCCGCAGACACCGAGCCCGGCCGTGATCGGTAAGACTTCAGTGCCAAAGGCGGGAATCTGGCCAGACGTGGTCCAGTCCTGAGACTTCGTTGTTTGCCTGGGGGCGCTGTACCTTTTCCAGTTCTTGATTTACAATCGGCCGATTCTAGGAGGCATTGAAGCATGGACCACGATCGACTTTTCAAGGAACTGTTGACGACGTTCCTTCCGGAGTTCCTGCAGGTGTTCTGTCCCGATTACAATAAAGGAAAAGCAGGACTTTAAAGCAGAAATTGAGAAACTGGTTCCGCAAGAGAAGGAGGGTGTCATGGAGATCGTCACAAGTTGGAAGAAAGAGGGTTTGGAGGAAGGCTTGGCACAGGGCGAGCGGAATCTCGTCCTGCGCCTATTGCGCAAGCAAGTCGGCCGCCTTCCATCGGCGGCAATAAAGCAAATCGAGGCACTGCCGAAAGATCAGATCGAGGAACTTGGCGAAGCGCTGCTGGGTTTCACCTGCCGTGGCGACTTGGATGCCTGGCTGAAGTCGCATCGCTCCTGACGATCGTCGGCCAGGGTGGCATGAAAAGCACGTGCGATTCCGAAGCCGGACTGGTTGGGGTCGGTTCACTCGCCCAAGCACGTCCTCTTCGCGCAGCAAGGGGAAAGGCTGAACGCGGCCATCGGGCGGGACTGAATTTCGCCCTCTGCGACGGGTCGACGCACTTTATCAGCGCGGGAATCGACCTGGCGACCTATCGCGCCCTGGCAACGCGGGCCGGCGGCGAACCGCCGAGCGATTTCTGAATGCCCACGGTAGCTCGATCCGCAGGAATTTCGCGGCCGTGACACGTTCAATTTGTGGCATGGAATTCAAAATTTCCTGCCCCTTGCTCGGATCATGTCGACTTCGCCGTCTTCACTGTACTTCTCGCGACGATTCGAAGAACCCGCTCTCCGATCCCGAGAAGTCGAAACCCGGACCTGCAGTGGCATGATTGAGACGAGGAGATGCATCTGGATCGGGTAAAACGGACCACTAACGTATCTGTCCGCCCCCCCTCTTGCGAGCCTTTTACCGCTTGACCCGAGGCCGCCGCTGATTTACAATTTGGGGAAACCCCTAACATAACCGCATGAATCTCGGGGCATCGGCCGCGGGCAAAGCATGGTGTTGTGCTAGGGGTTCTGATTTCTGATCCCTTAATCGTTCCAAGGAGCTAGAACTGATGCGACGTCAAGACGTCCGCAACGTGGCCATTATCGCCCACGTTGATCACGGCAAGACGACGCTTGTCGATTGCATGCTGCGGCAGAGCGGCCGTTACCGCGACACGCAATTGGTCGGCGAGCAAATCCTCGACTCCAACGACCTGGAGCGCGAACGGGGGATCACGATCCTGGCGAAGAATATCGCCATCCCCTATCGGGGCGTAAAGATCAACATCATCGACACGCCCGGCCACGCCGACTTCGGCGGCGAGGTCGAGCGCGTGCTGCGCATGGCCGACGGGGCGCTGGTGCTGGTCGATTCGGCCGAAGGCCCCATGCCGCAGACCCGTTTCGTGCTCTCCAAGGCCCTGGAGTGCGGCCTGCAGCCGATCGTAGTGATCAACAAGATCGATCGCCCCGACGCCCGACCGAACGAAGTGCTCGACGAGGTCTTCGATCTGTTTCTGCAATTAGGCGCGGACGACCGCCTGGCCGACTTCCCGCACATCTATGCCAGCAGCAAGCTCGGCTTTGCCACCCATGAACTCGACCGGCACGGCGATTCGGTCGCGCCCTGATGGATATGATCCTGGAAAAGATCCCCGGTCCGGAGATCGACGCCGAGGCCCCGCTGCAGATGCTCGTCACCACGCTGGACTATTCCGACTACGTCGGCCGCATCGCCATCGGGCGGCTCTACTCCGGCTCGGTCAAGCCGGGCATGGACGTCGCCTTGATGCAAAGGAACGACAAGGTCTCGCCCGCACGGATCGTTTCGGTCCACGTCTTCGAGGACCTGGGACGCACCGAGGTCCAGTCGGCCGAGGCGGGCGACATCGTCGCCCTGGTGGGGCTGGAGAATATCGAAATCGGCGATACGGTGAGCGATCGGAATTCACCGCGGGCAATGCCCCGCCTGGTGGTCGACGAGCCGACGCTGAAGATGACCTTCGGCGTAAACACCTCGCCCTTGGCCGGCAAGGAGGGTCGCTATCTGACCAGCCGCCACCTTCGCGAGCGGCTCATGAAGGAGTTGCAAAAGAACGTCGCCCTCCGCGCCGAGCCGATCCCCGGCACCGAGCAGTTCTCGGTCTCCGGCCGCGGCATCTTGCACCTTTCCGTGCTCATCGAGACCATGCGCCGCGAGGGGTTCGAGCTTTCCATCGGCAAGCCGCACGTGATCCTGCACGACAACCACGGCGTGACCGAAGAGCCCTTCGAGTCGCTCGTCGTCGAAGTTCCCGAGAGCCAGACCGGCCCCGTGATGGAAATGACCGGCCAGCGCCGCGGGCAGTTGGTCGACATGCAGTCGCACAACGACTATTGTTACATGGTCTTTTCGATTCCTGCCCGCGGGCTGATCGGGCTGCGGACGCGGCTTTTGAACGCCACGCAGGGGACGGCCGTGATTCACCACCGTTTCGAGTGCTATAAACCGCTGGAGGGCGAGATCGAAACCCGCTCTACCGGCGTGCTGGTTTCGCTTGTCGGCGGCCGGGCCGTGGCCTACGCGCTGGATACACTTCAGGACCGGTCGGAGTTGCACGTCGGCCACAACGATGTCGTCTACGAAGGGATGATCGTCGGCGAGAACAGCCGCAGCGACGACATGAACGTCAACCCCACGAAGGAGAAGAAGCTCTCCAACATGCGGGCCGTCGGTCACGACCGCAACGTTCTTCTCCGGCCCGCACGGCGTTTGTCGTTGGAGGAGGCCCTGGAGTTCATCGAGGACGACGAGTTGGTCGAAGTCACGCCCACGCAGATCCGCTTGCGAAAGATTTTGCTCAACGAGCACGACCGCAGGCGTGCCGCGCGGAAGGCGGCCGCGGTGGGGGTGTGATAGAGTGCTGACTACACGGCTGCCGCCACTATCTCGTTGGTCGTCGGCACAATCAACTCTTCGCGCATGACCCCGACTTCTCTGGGGGCTTCGATACCCAACCGGATGCGGTTGCCGCAGATTTCCACGACGGTGATTTTGATGCAGCCGTCGATGATGATTGATTCGTTGGACTTGCGGGAAAGCACGAGCATGATGGATCTTCCTTGATAGGGGTGGTTCGGGAATTGTATACGTCTGTTCACAACATCTCTCATTGTATGAAATAGTATACGAATGTCAAGAACACTCGGTTCCGGTTTGCTGGTCCCAAAAATCAGATGCGTCGAGGAGTTTAGCCCTGGCACCTGTGCCGCGGACCATCCGGCACAAATGTCAGGGCCAAACTTGCTTTTCGCGGAATCCCGAAAGAGGGGCACGAGTTCGCAATAATTTTAGGCCATTTTTCTGGCATATCATGCTTTTGGTGGTGTGTAAATTGCTCTTGGTCCCACTGTTAGGTGGAAATTTCGGCATCGGAACCGGCTCAACCCTGGACAACGATCGAGTTTATAGTTCTCGTCAAGAGCGGTCCCCGATTCGTTGACAATGCGCCGTAAGTCATTTAGACTTAGTAAGTTGTCGATTATGTTGGGGTCCAGAGTTCGATGTTCGAGGTTTGATTTGTCGCAAAAGGCCTGGGGCGGTGTTTTTGACGTGGCGACCGATCGCCGTGTTGAGCAGTTCACGGAAAGCGTGAGCTTCGATCGCCGTTTGTTTGTGCAAGACATCGCGGGTTCCACGGCCCACGCCCAGATGCTGGCCAAAGTTGGCCTCCTGACGGCCGATGAATGCCGGATGATTGAGCAAACCTTGGGCGAGATCCGCCGGGAAATTGAGCAGGGCAGCTTCCCGTTCTGTACGGAACTGGAAGACATCCATACGCACATCGAGAAGGCCCTGACGGATCGCCTTGGCGACGTCGGCCGCAAGCTCCATACGGCCCGGAGTCGCAATGATCAGGTCTCGACCGACCTTCGGCTGTGGGTCCGCCAGGCGACTGACGAAATTGATCATCGGCTCTCCGCCGTGCAAGGGGCACTGGTCGGCCGCTGCGACGCCGATGCCGACGTGATCCTGCCCGGCTACACCCACATGCAGCGTGCCCAGCCGGTCCTGGCCCCGCATTACTGGCTGGCCTACTGCGAGAAGTTCGAGCGCGATCGGCAGCGTCTGGCCGACTGCCGGCGGCGGACCAATCGCCTGACCCTCGGGGCCGCGGCCTTGGCGGGAACCAGCCTGCCGATCGATCGCCACGATGTCGCCCAGCGGCTAGGCTTCGAGGAGGTGGCGGCCAACAGCCTTGATGCTTCGAGCGATCGCGACTTCGTGCTGGAGTTTGTTTTCTGCCTGACGATGATCGCCGAGCACCTAAGTACCTGGGCGGAAGAATGGATCCTCTGGTCGACCGTGGAATTCAACTTCCTCAAGTTGCCACAGGCATTCTGCACCGGTTCGTCGATCATGCCGCAAAAGGTCAACCCGGACGTGCTGGAGTTGATTCGCGGCAAGACGGCCCGAGTGATCGGCAGCTTGCAGACGTTGTTGGTGCTGGTCAAGGGGCTGCCGCTGGCCTATAACCGCGATCTCCAGGAGGACAAGCCGCCGCTGTTCGACGCCTTCGACACGGTTCGGGCATCGCTGGAATTGGCCGCGCCATTGATGGCCGCGGCGGAATTGAATCGTGCGGCGATTGGCGAGCGACTCGACCGCGGGCATCTCGACGCCACCACCTTCATGGAATACCTGATCCGTCGCAGCGTTCCCCAGCGGACAGCCCATGGTCTTGTCGGCCGCTTGGTGCGCAAGGCCATGGACCGCGACGTGCGGCTATCCGATCTGCCGCTGGAAGATTTTCGCGAAGCGCTGCCGGAATTGGACGAATCGGTGTACGACATTTTGGGCGTCGAGCGCGCGATTGCCGCCATGCAAAGCTATGGCTCGACGGGGCCGGAACAGGTGAAGAAACAAGTTGAGAACTGGAAGAAGAACTTAGAACTTAGAACTTAGAACTGAGTGCTTAGAACTAAGATCTAAGCACTAAGAACTAAGACCTTTTTACCATGAACCACATTCGCCAAAAATTGTTTTTCGCCGGAATGGCATGGGTCGCCGCGATGTGCTTTTCGTTCACAGTATCGGCACAAGACGCTGACGAAGCGCCGGTCAAGGACAAGAAAGCCAAGCCGGCCGCGGCAAAGCCGGTGGGCGATAAAGCCAAGCCGGCCGGGAAGCCGGTCAACCTCGCGCCGCCGGAAGATCCCGTGATTACGGCCTTGCTGGCGTCGAAGCCGACCACGCCGTCGGAGCTCTTCCGCACGGCGCAATTGCTGCTTGAGGCCGGCCGGCCGGAATTGGCCAAAGGACTCCTGAAGAAGCTCCTGGATGCGAAGCTGGATGACAGCCAGTGGACGGCCTTGGTCGATGAATTCCACACGCCGGCTTTCACCGATCTGGCCGGCCGGATCGAATTGCGGCCCGAGAGCGAAGCGCTGATCCACACCGCCCTGAGCGCGGCCAATCGCCACTTGCGCGACCCGGCCCGGCTTGCCGAGGAGATCAAGCAATTGCAGGACCCGTCGGCGGAGGTCCGCGCGCGGGCCCTGGCGAGCTTGCAAGGCGCGCACGGCGCCGGCGTGAGTGCCATGATTGCCGTGCTGGCCGATCCGCAACGCGAGGCGGAACACGCCAGTGTCCGCGCGGCCTTGGTGGCGATGCGCGGCGATGCCATCGATCCCTTGGCCGACATCATCGAACACGCCGAACCGGAGCTCATGATCGAGGCCATCAAGGCCTTGGCCCAGATGCGGGCCACCCAGGCGACTGTCTATCTGTTCGTTCCGGCGCTCTCCGAGAAGAGCGACGTGCAGGTGCGCTGCGGCGCGAGTGGCGATCGCGCAACTCATGGGGCAATTGCCGAGCAAGGCCCAGGCGGCCTTGCAATTGTATGATCTGGCGCGAAGCTACTTCGCCGGCAAACAGGCGATGCGGGTCGACGTCGACGGTCGCGTGACGCTGTGGACGTGGGATCCGGCGACCAGGCAATGCACGCCCCGAGATTGCGCAGCGGACGATGCGTCGCGGGCGATTGCGGCCCGCCTGGCCCGGGCGGCCCGGTCGCTGGCGCCGGACAACCAACAGGCGCAGATATTGGACCTGGCGGCCGCGCTGGAGCAGATGGTCTACGATCGCGGACTCGATAAGCGGCTGAACTTCAAGGATCCCGCCGTGCCGCGCGATCGCCGCGCTCGAGCCGCGGACGATTGAAAGCGTGCTGGCCTTCTGCCTGGCCGAGCACCACACGGCCGCAGCGCGGGCGGCTGCCGAAATCCTGGGCGGGCACCATGTACCCATGGTCGGCGGCAGGCCGCAGGATCTGTTGCAGGGCGGAAGCGAAGCATCGCCGCTGGCCCGTGCGGTACGGAGCCCGGACCGGCGGTTGCGGATGACCGCGCTGGAATCGATCGTGGCCTTGCAGCCGCAGACCCCCTTCCCCGGTTCCAGCCACGTATTGGAGTCGCTGGCCTATTTGGCCGCCTCGACCGGCGGTCGCCGGGCACTGTTGGTCAGCCCCGGCACGGAGACGTTGCAGGAGTGGGTGGGCGTGCTCAGGTTCCGCAATATTGCCGCGGATTCGGCTGCCACGGGTCGCGAGGCGGTGCGCATGGCCGTGCGCTGTCCCGATTATGAACTGGTCGTGATCGACATGGCGACGTTAGGCCCGCCCGCGGAAGAAATCGTGCAGCAACTCCACCAGGATTACCGTACGGCTAGTCTGCGGATTGCCCTGGTCGCCCGGACTGGTTTTCTCAAGCGCGCCGAGCGAATCGCCGAGGAAGATCCTCTGACGATCGCTTTTTCGCGGCCCATCGATGCGGCAGCGGCCCGTTGGCAGTTTGGTCAGATTGCGGCCCTGACGCCACGGGAATTCGTCGGTTTTTCCGAGCGGCTGGAGCTGGCCGTGCGGGCGTTGGATTGCCTGGCGAAGCTGGGCAACGACCATGAGTACATGGTGCCCGCCGGCACGTTGTTTGACATGCGCCGCGCGGAAAATGCCGTGCTGGCCGGATTGCTGGTACCGCGATTAAGCGGTCACGCCATTGCCGTACTCGCCAACCTCGGCACGCAGGCCAGCCAGCAGGCTTTGGTCGAATTGGCCAGCCGTTCTTTCAACCCGCTTGCGATTCGCCAGGCTGCCGCCAGCGCACTGGGTCTCAATGTGCAACGCTTCGGCCTGCTGTTGGATCAAGAGTCGATTCGGCGCCAGTACTTGCGCTTTAATCAGAGCGCCTCGCAGGACCGGGCCACGCAAAAAGTGTTGGCGTCGATCCGCACCACGATTGAATCGCGGGCCGCGCCGTCGATCTTGGACGCCGCCAAGAAAGCTGCCGCGCCGGAGAAGCCCGCCCAACCCAAACGGCTGGACAAAGTAGTAAAGCCCAAGGATCCCATTGAAGAAAAGAAATAAGGATTGCCGTTTGCAATTCCTCCCATGACGCGAATTCCCTCTTCCACCGCTCACGGCGATCACGGGCCGCCGATTCCCGGCCTGATTGGCTCCGGTCCGGCCATGCAGTATTGCTATCGGCTCGTGCGGCAGGTGGCCCAATCGAATGCGTCCGTACTGCTGCTGGGCGAGACGGGCACCGGCAAGGAGCTGATTGCCAAAGCCATCCACCGTCTCAGTCCGCGGGGCAGCGGGCCCTTCATTCGCGTCAATTGCGGCGCCCTGCACGAAAACCTGCTGGAAAGCGAGTTGTTCGGCCACGTCCGCGGGGCTTTTACGGGGGCCGTGGACAACCGCACGGGCCGCTTCGAAGCCGCCCACACCGGCACCGTTTTTTTGGACGAAATCAACTCCACCACGGCCAAGCTCCAGGTCAAGCTGCTCCGCGTGCTCCAGGAACACGAGTTTGAACGCGTGGGCGATACACAGACGATTCGCGTCGACACCCGCGTGATCGCCGCCAGCAATCGCGATCTGTTGGAAGAGGTCGATGGCGGCCGTTTCCGCGAAGACCTGTATTATCGCCTTAACGTGGTGACCATCTATCTGCCCCCTTTGCGCGAGCGCCGCGAAGACATCCCGCTTTTGGTCGGGCACTTCCTGCGGATCTACAACGAGCAGAACCTCCGCCACGTGCCGCACGTGCAACCCAAGGCCATGGAGATGCTTTGCGCTTACGAGTGGCCGGGCAACGTCCGCGAGTTGCAGAACTATGTCGAGCGTGCCGTAGTGCTCGCTCCCGGCGACGAGTTGACCTGCGATCTGTTGCCCGAGGCTGTCTTGGGGCTGAAGGCACGGCGCATCGGCCGCATCCGGCCGGCGAATCTCGACGCCCTGGTGGCCGAGTTGGTCGAGCAGGGAATTGCCGCCGCCGGTCCCCAGGCCGACAATCTTTCCGCGTCGATCGTCAATCGCGTCGAGAAGGAGTTGATCCTGCACGTCCTGGCCGACTGCGACAACGTGCAAACCAAGGCCGCCGACCGGTTGGGGATCAATCGCAACACGCTACGAAAAAAACTGGAAGAATATGGGCTGGAGAGGCCGTAATCACTGCGGCTTGACAGTGAAATCGATCGACGACTGGCCGACCTTGTGGCCCAAGGTGTCTTCGATGGTGAATTGCAAGGTGTAACGTCCGGGGACGAGATTTTGCGGCAGGTAATAGAGTTTGCTGACGAAGAAGTCGTGCCGCGGCGTCTGGTAGTACTCTTCGGCCGAGGTCGCGCCATAGTCGGCCATGCGATTGCCGCGGTTGTCGAAGATCTGGCCGTTGATCTTCACGGCCCAGTGATACCCTTTTGGCGACGATTCGATATGCAGATTGTCGACTTCGGCGTAAAGCAACACTTTTTGGCCCGGAGTGAATGCCGTGTTCTTCATGGCCGAGAAGGAACCGAAATGCGATACTTCGGTGCAGAAGGTCAGGTTGCGGACGGCCAGCGGCGCGGTCTCGCCCAATTGCGTCAAGGCCTCGCCCAGGATCCGCTTGGTCTCGGCCGCCCGGCGGCTGGTATCAGGTGTTTTCTCGGTGTCCATCCAGGTCGAGAGCCCATAGATTTGCGAGGACCAATAGTCCTGGGCCGCTTGCGGCCCCGCCGGCAAGGGCGCATGGCATCGTCGCGGCGACCGGCCAAGAGGTAGAGCATGCGCAGTCGGGCCTGCAAGGCGATGTCGCTTTCGTTCTTCGACCCGGCCTTCGATTCCATTTCGATCGAGTGGATGGCCGCAGTCAAATGGGCTTGCCAGTCGGCGTCGGCCAGCGGCGCGGCGCCGCCGGCAGCAGTATAGCCAGCCGGTACGACGGCGCCGGGCACGATACCGGCGGTCGATGCTCCGCGACGAGTTGCCGCCAATCGCGCAGCGGTCGACGAGGGCTCCGCGGATGATAGCGGCTCCGCGGGTATAGCGCTGGCCGCAGTCGGTTTTCCCACTACGGTTGGGGTGACCGTCGCGTTGCTATCGATCCCACCCGTCACCGGTGGTTCCGGCGACAAGGCCAGCCGGTCGCTTACGCTGGCGATCGAGAGCGAACTCGGCTGCGGCGCTGCGGCCGCGGGTTCACTCCCCTTGCCGACCATGGGTACATCATGCCCGGGGAGACGGGCAGGGGATGAGGCCGAAGGTTGCCCAGCGGGCGATTTCAGCTCAAAACGGGTCTCTTGTTCGCCCGCAAGCGTCGCTTTTGCACCTCGATTTTCTCGCGGGGCATCGTTGGCCGCGGCTTCCTGTTTTCGTTGCTCGGCCTCGCGCTGTTCTTCGCGACGTTTATATGCGGCCTCGGCCCGGAACGTTTGCAGGACCATCGGCCAGAGGCTGGGATCGACTTGTTTCAAATCGGCCATGAGCTTGTCTTGGGCTGCCGGGTCGATGGCCCCGACCTGCTGAAGTTCGCTCATCACCTGCTGGAGGGATTGGGCATCGGCCTGGCTGCCGGAAGACTTGGGCGGCGCAGGCGAGGTTGCTTTCGCGTCGCTGGGCGCCGAACTCTCGTGAGGGCTACTCCCCCACGGCCAGGATGGGGTTGCGCAGCCGGCCAGCAACGCCAAGCCAAGAGCCATAGTGGCCCTGGTTCCGCGAATTCCAGCCCAGTGCTCGAAGCGGCGATCGCTCATCCTACCCACCCACCACGTCGAAAATACCCATACAATTGGGGGCGGATTGTAGTGGAAGGCCCGCGGACGTGCAAGGGCGAAAATTTGGCGTCCAGCCCTGCGCCGCTCAAAAAATCCCGTGCAACGGCCCCCCGGGAGCGGCCAGGGCATCCACCCGCCGCGTCACCTCGGGGTCTTCAATGAGCGGCGGGGCATGGTGCGGCTTCGCCCGGGCGTCGATCACCAGCGAGCCGAAACATCCCCAATGCTTGTCGCGAAGGAAGGCCTCAATGCCGTAAATGTCCATGGCGGGATTACTTCGCGTGAAAGTGGTCCAGAGAAAATTGTCCAGGCTGCGGGCGGCGAACTCCGATTGATCGACCACTACCACCAACGGAAAATTGTTGATCGCGTCGCGGCGGTCGAGCACCTGGCAAAAGCGGTCGACGGCCCGGTCCGGCCCGCCTTCTTCACCGGTCCATGCCGGCCCCTGGATGACGAGAATTCCGGGCAAAAAGACCATCGGCCGGCGGAAACCGAGTTCTTCGGGCAGCGTGACGCGGCTGTCGATGGCCACCGGCAACGTCCGTAGCGGCGGGCCGGCCGCGGCGACCACGACCTTCGACCCCTGGTTCAGTCCGTCGCCGCTGTAGTCCAGCGTGTCGATCGTGGTGCAGGTCTGGAAGTGCAGATCCCGCCGCCAATCGACCCGTTCCAGTACATGGCGGAAGAAGTCGGGAACATTGCGGACATCCAAACCGGGATTGTCTTCGCCGGCCACGATCAGCAGGTACTTGGCCAGCGACAACTGCCCCTGGCCCAGCAAGGCGTTGCTCTGGGTGAGCAACTCCCGCGGCCGCTGCCGGCCTGCGTAAGGCACGTAGCGCTCGCTGCCGACGGCCAGCAGCAGCGGATGCACGCCCGCCGCCTCGACGGCATGCACCGCCCGCACACCGGCGATCGTGCCCGGCACCACCGGTTCGACCAGCTCGTGGATCAACGCGCCGAACATCGAGTCCTCTTGCGGCGGCCGGCCGACGACCGTGAACGGCCAGACGGCGTCCTTGCGGTGGTAGACCCGCTCCACGATCATCACGGGAAAATCGTGGGCCAGGCTGTAGTAACCAAGGTGATCGCCGAACGGCCCCTCGGGCAGTTGACGGCCGGGGTCGATGTAACCGCTGATGCAGAAGTCGGCCTCGGCGTGGATGGGAAGTTTCTCGCCCACCGTGACCATGGGCACGCGGTGGCCGCCCAGCGCGCCGGCGAAGGCCAATTCGCTCAGACCTTCGGGCAGCGGCATCACGGCGGCCACCGCCATGGCCGGCGGCCCGCCGACGAACACGTTCACGCGCAGCAACTTCTTCAATTCCAAGGCAGCGGAATGATGCACGCCGATGCCCCGATGGATCTGGTAATGGAGTCCGACCTCGCGATTCGGCGCGTATTGGTTGCCGCCGAGCTGCACGCGATACATGCCCAGGTTCGAACGCAGCAGGCCTGGATTGCGGGGATCTTCCGTATAGACCTGCGGCAAAGTGACGTAGGCGCCGCCGTCGTCGGGCCAGGACTTGAGTTGCGGAAGCTGATCGATGGTCGTCTGGCACTCCAGCACGGGACCGTGCTTCACACGTTTGGGCAAGGTGTGCCAGCCCATCCACGGGGCCTTGAGGTAGGTCATCGGCCGCCTCAGCAGATCGACCGGGTCGACCTGAAGTTTCACGAGCTGTTTGACGCCGTCGAGTGTATCGCGGAACAGATAGCGCATGCGCTCCATCGTGCCGAAAAGATTCGCCAACATGGGGAAGCGGCAGTTCTTGGGGCACGCGAAGAGCAGGGCCGGGCCGCCGGCGCGGAAAACCCGCCGTTGGATTTCAGCCATCTCCAGATGTGGATCGATCGGCTCGTCGATCCGCACGAGTTCCTTCTTGGCTTCCAGATCGCCAATACATTCCAGGAGATTGCGATAGCCCATGATTACAAAAGTTTTCGCAAGAACTCCGCACTGCGTTTGGCCTGTTCGACGGTGCCGCACTCGACGCTCAGCACCAGGTCGTAAGGGGCGCAGCGGCAGACCTCGATCACGCCGGCCCAATCGATAACGCCATCGCCGCAGGCGCAACCGACGGGCGTGCCCGTCACCTTGCCCCGTTCCGAATCGGACTGCTGCACGGAAATATCCTTGGCATGCACGTGTACGAGCCGGTCCTTGACGTGCCGCAGCCAGCCGACGGGATCTTCGCCGCCGAGGTAGCTATTGCCCGTGTCGAAGTTGATGCCGATGGCCGGCGACTCGACCAGGTTGTAAATGCGGTCCAGTCCCGCGACCGTCTTGACTGTATTGCTGGTGAGGCTCCAAGCCGATCTTTACGGCACGGCGTTCGGCCAGGTTGGCGGCCTCGCGGAGGGTGTAGCGCATCAAGGTATGGTCTTCTTCCACGGTGGTCCACGGCGGCTTGGGACCTTCGTCCGTGTTGACCACCGGGGCGCCGCATTCGGCCGCGAAACGGATCGCCTGCTTGAGATATTCGACGCTGATCTCCGGCTTGCAAAGCGGCGTGTGGGCCGAAAGGGCGGAAAGCTTGACCCCAAATCGCTCGCAGGCGCGGCGGATGCGGTAGGGATCGTCGAGCATCGAGACGCTGTGGAAGTAACCGGCCTCGCTCAGCAGTTCGCGGCCCCAGTGGACCATCGGTTCGACGTAATCGTAGCCTAGCGAAGCGGCCTTCTCGATTCCCCACTCGAACGGTTTGTCGTCGTGCCGCACGAATTCGAGATTGACGCCCAGGTGGAGGTTGGCCATAGCTTGTCAGTCATTGTTCCATCGACCCGGAGTACCGGGTGCCCCGCGGGGTCGGCGGGGAGGTTTACGGTTTTAGTTATTTGCCTTGCCAGGCCACTTTTCCTACGAAGAACGGTCCCATGCGTTCGATGTGCAGCGAGGTCTGTTTGGTCTTGCGCATCCGCTGCACGATGGCCGAGAGGGGATAGAGTTTTGGCCCCAGCAGGCCGATCACGAAATCGTTGTCATTCTTGTCCAGTCCATGGCAGGCCAGGCGGATGTCATGTCCCAGCCCCGCCTTGCCGAAGGCACGACCGATGCCGCTATGCTCGAGGAAGATGACGCGTTGCTCGTCGGCCGAGAGCCGCTCGAAGGAACCGGCCCGCCGCAACGGATACCAAACCACCCACCGCAACTCCGGATCGAGGATGCGGCTTCGCGGCCGCGCGATCGAGCGCGTCTTCCAGGTCGGGCTCGTAGCCTTGGGCGTAGGTCCGTCCCAGCATCGTGTATTCCGGCTTGGGCGCAAGAACTGAAAACGGCGGCCGATTGAGGATTTGGCGAATGGTGGTGACAAAATACTCGGGATCTTCGCTGAGGACGACCAAGGCGACGCCGCGGGGATCGCCGGCGTCTTCGTAGAGCGCCCCGGTAACCTGGGCTTTGTCCAATGCCTGGATCAAGGGCGCCGAATCCGCGCTGTCGCCAAAAGCCAGGAACTGCATGAACAGCCGCCGATCCAACATGATGGGCGTGCCATCCGCACCACGGCCTTTTTCGCGAATATCAATCGATTCGTGCGTTTCTGGGCCCATTTCATCCTTCCGCGGCAACTTCCTGGTTCTGGGAACTCAAATAGAGTATAACCAACTCTCGGAGTCATTCCAAGGCTCCTTCCCCCCCAGGATACTATCGTGTGGACGTTGAACGTCAAGTGGATGATCATTTTCCGTAGTTCCGGTCAGACCATGTTGGAGAAGGAATAGGGTGCGGTCGACACGTAAATCCGGACCCCAAGTTAGTACCCTTATGGCAACCGAAATCACCCAGGACGACCGCATTCTCGTAACGGGGGCCAGCGGTTTTCTCGGCTCGCACATCGTGCCCGCATTGCGCGACGCGTTTCCCCAGGCCACCTTGCTGACGGTCCGCCGCAAGGACTACGATCTGTTGCACGAAACTGAGGTTGAGCGGATGTTCCGCCAACAGCGGCCGAGCATTCTGGTCCATCTCGCGGCCAAGATTGGCGGCATCCTGGCCAACCGCACCTATCCCGCCGATTTCTGCTACGAGAACCTCGTCAGCACGGTGCTGGTGTTCGAATATGCCCGCCGCGCCGGAGTCCGCAAGCTCATCGGTTTCATGGGCGGATGCAGTTACCCGGCTGCCGCCCATTCGCCCATCGACGAAGGCCAGTTCTGGCAGGGCTATCCGCAGCCGGAGAGCGCCCCCTATTCGGCCACGAAGTTGATGTTGTTGCTGCTCTCCACCTCCTACCGGCAGCAGCACGGGTTCGACTCCGTCGTGCTCGTTCCCGGGAACCTCTACGGCGAGCACGACAATTTCAATCTCCAATCCGCCCACGTGGTCCCCGCCATGCTCCGCAAGTTCGTCGAGGCCCGTGATGCGGACCAACCGTGCGTGACGTTCTTCGGCAGCGGACGTCCGATACGTGATTTCGTCTACGCCGGCGATGTTGCCGCCCTTGTCCCGTATTTCCTTACTCAGTACGATTCCAGTGCTCCGGTCAACATCTCGACACAGGCGGGGGTCTCGATCCGGGACCTCGCCGACGTCCTCCGCGAACTAACCGGCTACCGTGGCGAGATACGTTGGGACGCGGCCCATCCCGACGGGCAGATGGTCAAAATCTACGACGCGACGCGTCTGCACGGCCTGGGACTACGCTGCCCCACGCCGTTGGCGCGGGTCTGCTCCGCACGGTCCAATGGTTTGAAGCGCACCGTCACGGCGCGGAGGTCCGCCTATGAACATTTTCGTGCCTTGCCATCGCATTGATTCCGTTGCTTTTTCCATGCGTGGGCCTCTACATGTCTTGGCTCGGACGTTGACCAACGCCACTACAGATCCCTGCGACTTGGCCTTATGACTTCAACCACGGATGCCCCGTGTAAAGATGATATCGATCGCAGCCAAATGCCTCGGTGAGATGGTGCATGAGCACGGCCCGCACCGTAGCCATTCGCACCGCCCCGCAGCGCTCGGCGGCGATGCTGCCCATCGGGCTGAAACCCAGCGGATCGCGCTCGACGAGGCGAAATAGGCCCAGGGCGGGAGATACGTTGAGATAGGCCCCATGCCAGGTAACCCAATCGCGAACGGCAACCCCCAAAACGGCGATTTGGCCCGTTCGCCCCCAAACGCCATACCGGCCAGGCTGCGGCTGGACCTGCACGCCTAAATCGGTCAGCGTTTCCGCCAAGGCCGCCTGGAACCGCTGGAGATATTCGCCCAGGGAGAAATCGTGCCAGCGAAGTGGTAGAATGGGGTAAATAGCCAGTTGTCCGGGGCAGTGTACCATGCATCCACCCCCCCGATTGATCCAGTGTGTCTCGATCTGCCGGGAGCGGAGCAAGCGGCTGCTGCCCGCCACTTGTGACGGCCGCCCCCCGCGGCCGATCGTAATAACCTCCGGGTGTTCGCACATCAGCACGACGATTTGGCCATCGTCGCGCTGGGCCACCTGCCCGAGCAGGCGCTCTTGGAGTTCCAGGCAGCGGAGGTACGGAATCTGGCCCAGCAGGAAGGTTTCCACTGCGGGCGATTGCGATGCGGCGGATAACGAGCCGTGCGGCATGGGCGAACGGGGGAATAAGGAATACAATGGGGCCGAATTATCCGCGAATCTAGCTTCGATCCCAATAGCAATCGTCTTGCGGCGAGCATGTCAAAATCCGCGAAGAAAAAAACCGCCAACGACCCCAACGAACGGGTGATCAGCGAAAACCGCAAAGCCTTGTTCAACTACCAGGTGTTGGACGCCCTGGAGTGCGGCGTGATCCTGCAGGGCAGCGAGGTGAAGAGCCTCCGTGAGGGCCGGATCTCGCTGGACGAGTCTTACGCGCGAGTCAAGGACGACGAAGTCTGGCTGATCGGCTGCGACATCCCCGAATACATCGATGCCAATCAATTCAACCATAAACCCAAGCGGCCGCGAAAGGTGCTCATGCACCGTCGCGAGATCAAGCGTTTTGCCGATCGGGCAGCGGAAAAAGGCCTGACGCTGGTACCGTTGCGGCTCTATTTCAAGGAAGGCAAAGCCAAGCTGCTCCTGGGGCTCTGCAAGGGCAAAGCCAAGCACGACAAGCGCCAGGCCATGAAGTCGGCCGAGGCCAAGCGGGAAATCGCCCGGCAAATGTTAAGACGGCGTTAATCCGAACCAAACCCTGGCAGCGAGCGTAAGAATACGGGATAATCCCCGTTTGCCATTCGGTCTCCCCCTATTTTTCCATGCGATACTCGTCGCAAGCGGCGAGGCTAAACTGATCTCCCCGGTTATGCTGCTGTTGCGAGACGTAAGAAAATCGTTTGCCGAGCCGGACGGCTCACCCCTGCCGATCCTTGATATCGAAGAATTCCACGTGGCCCCCGGCGAACAGATGGTGCTGGTCGGCAAGAGCGGTTGCGGCAAGACGACGCTGCTGCACGTTATCGCCGGTATCACCCGGCCCGACTGCGGCAAGGTGCGGATCAACGACTGGGACATCACCCTCATGCCCGAGGCCGAGTGCGATCGTTTCCGGGCGGAGCACATCGGTTACGTCTTTCAGACCTTCAACCTCCTCCGCGGCTTCTCGGCCTTGGAAAACGTCATGCTGGCCATGCGCTTTGCCAGTTTGCCGCACGTGGACCGCGGCCGGGCCGTACGGTTGCTCGAGCGTGTCGGCATGGGACATCGCCTGACGCACAAGCCGGCACAGCTTTCGGTGGGCGAGCAGCAGCGCGTGGCCGTCGCCCGGGCCCTGGCCAATCGACCCAAGCTGCTGCTGGCCGACGAACCGACGGCCAACGTCGATTCGGGCCATCAACAACAGATTCTCGATCTCTTGAACGAAATTTGTCGTGAGGAGAAGGTCTCCCTCGTATTGGTCACCCACGCCCCGCAAGTGGCCGAGCAGTTCGATCGCGTCGAAAGATTAGAAGAGTTTAATAGAGTGGGAAAGAAAATAGGACCTGCCGCCAACCCCTGACCAGCATGGTTGCGCGGCATCGAAGCCGCTATCCCATGCCACCCTCTGACCTCTGACCTCCGATAATGTCTCTTTGGAAAATCGCCTGGCGTAGCATTCAACAACGGTCGCTGGCCTCGCTGCTGACGGCCATCTCCATGGCCCTGGGCGTGATGCTCGTGGTCGCCGTGCTGGTGATCTATAGCGTCGTCCACCAGGCATTCCACCGCGGCGGCGAGGGCTACGATCTGATCGTCGGTCCGGTCAAGGGAAGCAACCTGGAACTGGTCCTCTCCAGCGTTTTTTACGTCGGCCAGCCGCTCTCCACGCTGCCCTATAGCGTCTACCGCAATCTGTATGAAAACCGGACCGAATCCAAAGCGGTGCGGATGGCAGTGCCCATCTGCCTGGGCGACACTTACCAGGATAAGCGCGTCGTCGGCACCACGCCGGACATGTTCAACGAGTTGACGTACTATGGCGATCAGCATTACCGCTTCGCCGAGGGCCGGAACTTCGGCATGAACGACTTCTTCGACGCCGTGGCGGGGGCTGCCGCGGCCAAGCAGACCGGACTGAAAGTGGGCGACAAGTTCCGACCCACGCATGGGGTCGTCGGCAAGAGCGAGCACAAGCACGGGGCCTTCACGGTCGTCGGCATCCTGGCGCCCACCGGCACGCCCAACGACAACGCCCTGTTCGTCAATATCGAGGGCTTTTACCGCGTTGGCGGGCACGCCGGCAATGTCGGGGCGGCGCTCTTGGAAAAACAGCCCGAGGCCAAGCCTGATGGCAAGACTGAGAAGAAGCTGGGAGCCAAAGCCGAGGCGAAGTCCGAGGGTAAGACCGATGAGAAGTCGGACGAAGATCACGAGGACCACGATAAGCACGCAGAAATTCCCGAAAACCGGAAGCAGGTCAGTGCCGTGCTGGTGTGTACCTACGAGGAGTCGCAAACTCGGCTCTTGGCGGCGGAAATCAACAAAGGCAAGGATGCCCAGGCCGCCATCCCTTCAACAGAAATCTCCAACCTCTTCGAAAAAATCATCGGCAACATCGAAGTGGTGCTTTTGGTGTTTGCCGTGATGATCGTGTTGGTGGCCGGCATCGGTATCATGGTGAGCATCTACAACTCGATGAACGACCGGCGGCACGAGATCGCCATCATGCGGGCCTTGGGCGCCCGGCGGAGCACGGTGATGATGGTGATCCTCCTGGAATCGATCCTCCTCTCGCTGGGCGGCGGCTTGATGGGCCTCAGCCTGGGCCACGGGCTGTTGGCGGTCGCCGGTCCCTGGATCGCCGAGAAGGCCAACCTGCCCTTGAGCATGTTGCAGTTCCGCGCCGTCGAATTGATCTTGATTCCCGGGCTGATCGCGCTGGCCTCGATCGTCGGCTACCTGCCGGCCGTGGCCGCCTACCGCACCGACGTGGGCAAGTCGTTGATTGCCAACCCGTAAAGGAGACTTGCATGCAAGAACTAAATTCTAAGAAAATGCATCGCGGCTGTTCTTGACGGTGGGAAAGGCAAAATGTCAACCACCCAGACGTGGTGCATTCTTGAGAGTTTGGCCAAAGTGGCCCACGAACCGCACTTCTTGGCCATTGTTCCGCTGCGTTGGCCATTTTTTCCGAGTTTTGGCTCTCGCTGTTCTACCTATCTCGCCCAACTTAATCCACTTCGGCTTGTCATGACAAGCCAGGCAACTTCAGTTCCGTCTTACTCCAAAGCGCCGCGCCGTCTCGCCTTCCGCTTGCAAACGCGCTCGAACCAGCTCCTCACGTTGGCGGCCGGCAAGCGGCCGCCGCACGACATTTTCTGCCCTTCGTTGAATGCGTTGCACCCCCGGCATCGTCCGCAGTCCGCCGGCCTGTTCCCCAAGCACCCCTCGATCGAACAACTCTTTAGTGATCGCGGCCCCGCGGCTCGCGCCCGGCAGGTCGCCGTCGGCGATCGAAGGGCGGCCGTGCCATTGGAATTTGTCGTCCGTGAGATGCGCGAAGAGCACCTCGCCCCGGAAATCCTTCTGAAACAGCCCGCCGCGGAAGCGCTGGCAGGAGTGCGGATTGACCACGAAATCCACCTGGGCCTGGAGGAACCCGATCAGGAACGTGTCCTTGTCGCCGAAGACCACCTGGTAGGTCTCCGCGCTGTTGCGATTCAGGGCCCTGACGGCTTCCAGGGCCTTGCCGCATTTTCGCTTGGCGAACAACATCTGCCCGCTCTCGACCTGCCGGGCCGGCAGATGGATCCCGTACTTGGCGTTCAAGAAGGCCCTGCCTCTGGCTTCGCCGACGTGCAGATTGGCCTCGTCCGACCAGCTCCACACGTCGGGCCAGAGCACGGCACCGTGCTCTTGGAAAATCGCCCCGTCGAACAGATAGGCGGGATCCCTGACCGGAAAACAGTCGGCGTCGAGGAACAGCACCTCGTCGAAGCGGCTCTCGACGATGGCTTCGATCTTCGATTGCCAGCCGCCGTTGCCTTTTGCGCGGTCCGGGCAATTGCCGCCCAGGTCCACCAGGCGGAGGTCGGGAATCTGCTCGGCTTCCCGGATCCAGGCCGGCGTCATCTCGGCGCCCAGGTAGAACCACTCGAAAGGCAAGGTGCAGCCCTTCTCCCGCAGCAGCCTGAAGTTCAGGTAGGCGTTGAGGAAGTACAGCGGACCGCCGGCGGTGGTTACGATGCCGCGCATGTCAGCTTTTCCTCGCGTAGTCATCTTGGCGTCGAAGGTCGAATAGTTTGATTATTTACGGTCATGGCATTATGAGGGCGTATGAACGTCATCGGCGGGGAACGGACTCGGCACATGGAGCTGCCTCGAAAGCGGCGCGTATTGCCGAATGCAGCGGCTCAAGTCCTCGGCGCCGTTGCCGCAGAAATGAACGATGAAATCACCCTCGCAGTAGTAGTTATGACCGGCAACCAATCGCCGCGAAACTTTCGCGATCCTCTCCCCGTATTCCCGCCGAGTGACCAACTGCGCCTGTTTATTGAAGGACTCTTGCTCCATGGTCTTGAAAGCCCGCCAATCCGGATCGTCCCACACCCGCCGCAGGAAAGCCCGCGCCCAATCGGAATGCTTGACGGCCAACATTCCGCAATTCGAGTACCAGTCGGCATCGTCGATGGCCGTCGTCAGGTCCGCGAGAAACAATCGCTCCAGGCCGATGTCGTCGCGCATGATTACGGCGTCCGCGTCGAGGCAGACGACCCACCCGTCCAGCCGCGCGAGTATGGCCGGCAATTTTTCCCAACTGGGATGGCGCGTTTGGCCGGGAATTTCTTCGACCAGGTCGTACTGATACCCGCGCGTGACGCAATACCGTCGATTCACCGCCAGCGCCGGCGCCACGATCTCGCGGTAAACCGGTCCAATGGCGAGTTGTACGAGCGTGATCGGTCTCACCGGCTGCCCTCTCCCTGCTGCATGACCACCACCAGCACGTCGTCTTGCCGTTGGTTCTTGTAGAACTCGTGAACCGTCGCGTGCGGAATCCCCCGCCAGTATGCCAGCGCGCTGGCCACGGGCTGGATGTCCTCGACACAATAACAGTAGCTGACGCGATCGCGCAGGATACGATAGCTCAGCGCCTGCTCCTCGGGGACATGCGATCCGTCGTCGATCACGATGTCGAGCTGGCCCAGGCTCCGCAATAACGCTTCATCCGTTTGATTGCCCGCGATCAGGGTCAAACGCTCGTGCCGCAGGTTTGAGGGAGGCGCAACATCCAACCCGAGGATGCGGGCAGCGGGGAAGAATTCCAGCCATGCCAAGAGCAAACCGCCGCGCAGCACACCGATTTCGAGCAGGGTGACAGGTTTTTCCCTGAGCGGCGCAAAAAGCGTTTCATACACGGGGACGTAGGAATGGTCCACGAGCTTGTCCGTGTCTTTGTCTTCGAAGATTTGGAGCAATGATTTCACGTTCTTATCCGACGAGCACGAGTCGCTTGCAGCCGGTCATACCCGCAAGGGGCCGGCGAGTCCGCCAACGTTTCGCCATCGGGCGAAACGACCTTCGATTGCGCGGCACTCGTCCGGTAATGTCGCTCTAGTGTCCCTCAATTTGCTGGACGTTGCAATTTACGTTCCGCAGTCTCTCCTTCACTCTCTCCGCTCCGTTATGTCGTTCTGACCAGTTCGGAGCGATTGTCCACTATAGCCACACTCGTGCAGTTTACCTGTCTTCTCTATCGCCCCTGGATTTGGTGGCCGCCACCTCAAGCCAAAGGTTTTCAACTCACTTCATGTGGGTTATCCTCCTTTTCCAAGCCTCTTGGCACAATCACCTTTTCAGGTCCCGTCTTTTCGTCCGTTAGTGCGCTCTCTTAAGGCCGTCGAAAGGAAGGCCACAATCCCGTACCCGTTTGAGCGAGTAATTACTGCATTCTGGATGCTGTATACGAAACGCGCGCCGAGCGTTTACTCCATCAAAATTACAACGCGCCAACCATGGCGCTAGACGCGCCGCCTCGGCACGAATCCGAGAACTGCGCGTTGAGTAATCGAAAGCATGCCAACCGCTGCAAATGCGATACCGCAAGGCGAAAACCGCTGCACATAAACATGGCTGCTCATTTATCTGAAATAACAAGCGTTCCAAACTCCCACTTTCATACCATTTTACCAGCCGTCCATGGTAATTGCTTGACGGCGAATCCACGCGATGTTGGTAGCCTATTAGTTCCGGCCATCCAAGTATGGCCGCAAACTCCTGAAGGTGTTTGTGCATTTTGCAATCCGTTTGTTCCTGAATGCTTCGATGCTAGCAGATCCAGCCGCCATTCACAGCGGCTGTGCAACCGCGTCCATTTAGCCAAAAGCTCAGGGGTCTCCCTTGCAATAACAGTACTCGTATTGTGGATGAGTGTAAGGATACGATTTGCACGCGCTGCGAGTCATCCGGCCAATCGGGTTTGGGCCTCGACTTCCATGCTTTGTTTCGGGCTTGAGGCACATACAATAGCAACTGTCGTTCCGCGTTTCGGCGCGGTATTCTATGTGGGGCCGAGGAAGTGGCACATATTCCGGACGGTACTCAATGTATGGTCGCGGCACCGGCCCAGACGGCCTGCAATCGGGTGGTCGCACGTCAGGACACCATTTGGGCCTACAGGGCTCGTACTTCAGGGGCGGTTCTGGAGCCGGAGATGGTTGTGGCGCAGGAGAAGGCGTAGAGCCCGTACCCGGAGCAGGACATGTGGGGAAAAAAAGGGGCGGGATCGGGTCAACCGGAATGAACGGCCTCGGCGGAACGATTGGTGCTGGTGGAGTAGGCCCACATGATGGAGGAGTGTCAAACATGGGCCGTGCGAAGCCGGGCCTAACCCAACCCGCTCCAGGCATCGGGTCAATGTCAACGCCACCGTATCGCGGCACCAAGAGCGGATCGGCTTCAAAAAACAGTTCGAGACAGATCTGCAAGCCGTAAGGTTCAAGATATCGGCATGGCGCACTCGATGAGTACTCAGTCAGGTTCGCGTCGCCGGGTCCGAAGAAAAGTGGATCTTTTCCGATGAACCGCCCCAGCACTGGCGAGAAATATCGCCTCTTATAGGCGTAGAGGCCGGTTTCGGCGTCGAACCGTTGGCCGGTAAAGATAAAGGGACAGGTGGGCACGCTCACCTGCGCGTCGCTGATGAAGTTGATCGCGGTCGGCGGCGTACCGCCGTTTCGGAAGATGAGCGTGTTGCCGTAGGCATCGGTGTCGTAGGCCTCGCGAAGGACGCGGGCGGTGTCGGCCAGGGCCGCGGTCCGATACAGGAGGTCTTGCAGCGGGTAGAGTGTCGTGCCGCTGGCGAAATTGTTCACGCCGACGATAAGGTTCTGCTGAATGATCTCGTCGAGATAGATGCCCCAGACGTACTGGACAGTCGGGTTATTGGAACCGTTGCGCTCCTCCACGCACCGCCAGCCAGAATAAATGAAGTCGGTTGTGCCGTTGGGAACCTGGCCGCTGAGGCCGCCGTTGCTCACGACCTTGCGGATGCGGCGATTGAGGGCATCGTAGAAATACTGCGCGATCGAGCGCACCGCCGCTAACTAGTGTAGTGATTCACGCTGATGGGGTTTTATCGAGTACTTCTCGGGCTCGGCGGACTTTGGCGAGGATATCCTCGGCCTTGGCCGTCCAGGTGAATGTTTGCGGGGCGTCGTTGTGTTCTTTGATAAATGCCATGATTGCTTCGATCAGTTGCTCGACGCTCCGAAACGTCCCTCGACGGATGCGCTTTTCGGTAATCTCTCGGAACCATCGTTCGATCAGATTCAACCAGGAACTACTCGTCGGGATGAAATGGAAATGGAACCGAGGATGCCGTTTGCGCCACGCCATGACCTTAGGGTGCTTGTGCGTCGCATAATTGTCCACGATCAAATGCAGGTCCAATTCCGCTGGCGTTTCGGCGTCGATCAGATTGAGGAACTTGATCCACTCCTGGTGCCGATGCTTGGACATGCAGGTTCCGATCAGCTTTCCGTTCGCCAACTCAATCGCAGCGAAAAGGGTGGTTGTACCGTTACGCTTGTAATCGTGCGTCATGGTACCGCAGCGTCCGCGATGGATCGGCAGGCCACGTTGCGTGCGGTCCAATGCCTGGATCTGAGTCTTCTCATCCGCGGAGACCACCAGAGCATGTTCCGGCGGATTGAGATACAGTCCAACCACGTCTATCAGTTTCTCCACAAAGTGTGGATCGTTGCTGAGTTTGAATGTTCGCGTCAAGTGTGGCTTCAGCCTGTTGGCCTTCCACACCCGCTGCACCATGGTGGCCGACGTTCCCAATTCCTTGGCCAGTGTCCGCGTGCTCCAGTGCGTCGCGTTGGCCGGACGTTCCCGCGTTGTTTTCTCGACGATCAAGTGTGCCATCTTCTTCCCGGTCTTGGGGCGGCCACCACGAGGCGCATCTTTTTCAATGCCCGCAATACGCTGCTTAGCAAACCGCCTGCGCCACAGCGAAACCGTCTTCAACGCCGTCTTCAACCGTGGCGCAATCTTCTGATTCATTTTCCCTTCCGCAGCCAGCAAAACGATTTTCGACCGCAATACGAGTCGGGCTTCCGTGCTGCGGCCACGCGACCAACGCTCAAGGGTCATCCGTTCTTCGTCTGTCAGCACGATTTTCGGCGCAATCTTCATGGCTTCATCCTCCTTACAAAGAATGAAACTCCGAAGACGCGCATAAGTTCCGTTATTTATGAATCACTACACTAGGTTGACCTGCACGAGGCGGTTCAAGGCGTCCCAGGTATAGCTCAGCGTGCCGTCGTTTGCGAGGTTGCCGTTGGAATGGCCGGTAACCCCGTCGTAGGACAGGTTCGTTTGCGTCGCGCCGTTTTGGCGACGCGTGATCTCATTGAGGCCGTTGTGCTGGCGGACTTCGCTTTGCGCGGTGGAAGTTCCCTCGGGCGTGAAAACTGTCTGCCGCCAATTCCCAAGGCCGTCGAGGACGTAGCTCCGCGCGGCAAAAGTATTGGCCAGGCTGATCGGTGTGGCGACGGCGCCACCGCCGGCATTGTTAAAGCCGCCGGTGGCGGCCAACGTGCCCCGCTGGTATTGACAGAGGCGATCGAGCGAATCGTAGCCGCCCTGGGGCAGGTTCGTCGTCGGATCGAAGGGCTCGTACAGATTACTTCGGTTCTCGGCATGCAGGGCCCGCTCAAAAAACTTGTTGCTCGCGCGGTCGTACTCGGTGGTGAAACCCACCACCGCTGTGGGGTTGTTGTAGCCGTCGCTGCCCGTGCCCCCGGCCAAGTAACGCTTGGCGATGGCACGGCCCGCGCCGTCGTAGCCAAGGCGGTCGCTCGATTGGTTGCCCCACGCCGGATTGGGGACCCGGGACTGCACGGCGCTGTTCGTGCGCGCGCTGTTCATCCAGGTGCAGATCAGCCCGTTGCCCAGTTGGACCTCGGCCACTCGCGACGGACCGAAGAAGTTCCAAGTAGCGATACTCGGGGAAACGCCATCGTCGCCAACCGAAGTGCGACGATAGAGCAGGTCAAAGGCGTCGTCGATCAGGCGGTTGTTGGGGAACTGGAATTGGGTCGCCGGATATGACGTGAAGGCCGTGTTCGTCACGTAGCGGGTATTGCCCTGGTAGAGTTGCGCCTCTTCCAGCGAGCGGCTGAGCGAATCGTAGACCAGCGCCACGTCGGCATTCGTGCTGCCGACGGTGTCGCGGGCGAACGTGTTGCGAGAGAGGCCGTCGTACTGCATCGATTGCGCCGTCGTGCCGCTCACGCCCGCGGCCAGCGAGATCGTCAGCAGCGTCTTCCGCCCCAGGGGGTCGAACGTGTTCTGGAAAACGCTGCCGTTCTCATCGGTAAAAGTGACCACGTCATCGGCCTCGTCATACACGTTGGTTCGCGTGGAACCGTCGTGGAAGGTCATGATGACCTCCCGATCCATTGTATCATAAGCGAACAGAGTGATGTCGTTGCGGTCGTCGATAAGCTGGGTCCGCCGGCCGTTGCCGTCGAGAATGACCGTCGTGACGACCGAGGCCCCACCGCCCGGACGCCGGTGGGCGCGCACTCCGTCCCCGTGGGTTGCGCAATCAACGTTGGACCGGGCAGTAACCTCAACCCGACGGCCGTTCGCTTGCGCGCAGCGAGGAGCCACGTCTTCTCGCGGATTCGCCACGCCGTGGATATCAGTGATGTCCGCTCCAATGCCCGCGTTCACCGGCTTATCTCGCAGTTCGGCAAGGCGAGTTGCAGTCGCGCGGCGCCGCTCTTCGTGACCGCCGTGCCGCTTACGTACAATTTCTTCAATTTGACAAATCCCTTCAGGAATTCCAAACCGGCGTCGCTCACGCGCGTGTGACTGAGCCATAACTCTTCGAGAAAAGTCAGATCCTTTATCTCCGACAACGCGGCGTCAGTAATCTTTGTATCATCAAGCAACAAACACTTTAATTGCAACAGCCGATTTAGATGCCGTAGCCCTGCGTCCGTTATTCGTAGTCCACAAAGGTCCAGCGTCTCAAGCTGACACATGTCCCCAAGCGGTCCAAGCCCAGTATCTGTAATCGTAGCCATTCACAGGCTCACAGTCACAGTTATAGTAGCCGTATGACGGGGTGATAAACGGACGACTGTAACGAGCCAGCCCCGGCATTTTGGAGATCCTGGGTTTGCAGGGATTCTCGGGGCACGGCCACCTCTTGATCTTGTTCGGATCGCGTGAGGTTGGTATCGTACCGCCCCATGATCCTGTCAAGAACTAGCCCGGGTTCTGAAAGCAAGTCGCTGGCGCGTCGCCTTGCCGCGATGGAGGAGAAACTGGCTGCGGCGGAAGCAAAGCTGGCTGCGGCATCCGCTCGGCTTGGGCTGCTGGAAGAAGAGAACGTACGTCTGCAGCAGGAAAACGAGCAACTCAAACGCCGGTTGGCGGCGGCCCGCAAGAACTCGTCCACTTCCTCTAAGCCGCCTTCCAGTGATATCGTCAAGCCGCCCAAGCCTCCGCGCAAGGACGGTAAAAAACGCAATCGTGGCGGACAGCCGGGCCATGAACAACACCTGCGGACGCCGTTTCCCGACGAGGCCATCGATAACCTCGTGACCTATACGCTCGATTGTTGCCCCGATTGCGGCGGCTCACTCCGCCCTTCCCCGTATGCGGCCGAGGTGCAACAGGAGGTGGAAATCGTCGCCACCCCGACCATCGTCAGCGAACACCAAGCGTTGGCTTATTGGTGCAATCGCTGTGGGAAACTCCATGCAGCGTCCCTGCCCGAAGCGGTGCGGAAGGCGGGCCTTTTAGGCCCACGAATGACGGCCCTGGTGGCCTTCATGAAGGGTGTCTGCCACGCCTCCTTCTCCACCATCCGGAAGTTCCTTCGCGACGTGGTGCGGGTGAACGTCTCCCGCGGCTACTTGGCCAAGTTGATCGACAAGGTGAGCGAGGCGTTGGCCCCCTCCTATGCGGAGTTGTTCGTGCGGCTGCCCGACGAGGCCGTGCTGAACATCGATGAGACGGGGCATAAGGAAAACGGCGAAAGATTCTGGACTTGGTGCTTCCGCGCCGCGCTCTACACGTTGTTCCGTATCGACAAGTCGCGTGGCTCGAAGGTGCTGGTGGAGGTGTTGGGCGAGGAGTTCAACGGCGTGTTGGGCTGCGATTATTTCAGCGCCTACCGCAAGTACATGCGAGAGTTCGGCGTGCTGGTTCAGTTCTGCATGGCCCATCTGATCCGCGATGTGAAATTCCTGCTGACTCTGCCCCGCCGTGAGGACCAGGCTTATGGCCAACGGTTGCGCAACGCGCTGCGCGGCCTGTTTGCCGTAATCCACGGCCGCGGAACAATGACTGCGGCGGGCTTTCAGCAGGCATTGGCTGCCGCTCGTCAACACGTGTTGAGGACAGCCCTGACCGGCGTGCCGGACACGAAACATGCCCGTAACATGGCCAAACGCTTCCGCGAACACGGGGAAGCCTATTTCCGCTTCATTACGACACCCGGCATCGCCCCAACCAACAATCTGGCGGAACAAGCGATGCGTTTTGTGGTGATCGACCGGCACATCACCCAAGGAACACGCAGCGAGAAAGGGCGCCGATGGTGCGAACGGATCTGGACAGCAATTGCCACCTGTGCCCAACAGGGTCGCGCGGTGTTTCAGTTTCTTGCTTGACTCTGTCCAAGCCTATCTCTCCGGTACTTCGCCGCCTTCGCTCCTGCCGTCCGGCCCCTGACGGCGCTCTCACCGCTTAACTTCCTCTATCATGTCAGTGGCCATTTGACCACGCTCTGTCACTACGTGAATCGCTACCTGTAATCTTTGTACGCCGAAGATTTAGATTCTTAAGCCGTGGCTGCTTGCAGACTGAGGCAATCGCCGCATCCGTGATCGGGTCCTCATCAAGGCGCAACGTTTCGAGTTGTGGCAATGGTCCCAGTCGCAAGAGTTCGGCGTCGCCTATTTTCGTGGCCCCGATCCACAGCTCCTTCAATTGGGACAATCCATTCAAATTCGCCAGCCCCCTTGACAGCGGCGTGTCAGACAAATTCAAGTCCTGGAGATCGGTCATGCCTTGCAAGGAGTTCAGTGCCGCGCCCTGAATCGAGGTGTTGTTAACGTACAAGGTTTTCAGTCGACGCAAGCCGCTAAGGTGCCCCAACCCCGCGTCCGTGATCGCGGTTTCCGATAAATCCAAAAACTCGAGTTGTCCCAATCGAGCTAGGTGAGATATCCCCGCGTTGGAGACGGCCGTGCCGCGAAGGCGAAGCATCCTTAGGCGAGTCAGCTTTTCAAGATATTGCAACCCCGCGCCGGTGATGTCCGAACCCAAGAGATCAAGCACTTCGAGTCGCGTCAATCCTTCAATATGGCGCAATCCAGTATCGGACAAGGTTGCAACTGGCAACCCCAACTGATCAACACTCAGCCTCCTCAGGCCGGGAAGTGACTCAAGCTGTTCCATTTCGGCATCGGTTTTCAAATCCACCCGTACAACTTCATGAAAGAAATCGTCCCCCAGTAGCTCTCGGAGCAACACTGGTTCCGTCGGAACCGCGCCTTCGTCTATATCGCCGCCCTCTCCGCAATCCGGTTCGCCCAAAGAAATCACCTGATAATCATAATATAAGTCGGCGCTGGATTCGCGAAGGCGCGCGGCAGCATTCCTTTGCCTGTTCGCCTTGCGTATTTTGTAGGCAACGAAGCCGCACGCAAGGGCACAAAGAAGGGTAAACGAGAGGAGTTGCCGTATGCTGTACTGAAATCGACGAAAGGTGCGGGGCGGCGATTTGCAGGGCGATAAACTACGGGTCATTGTCACACCCTATTTTCCGCTCGGCGATCGACAGCAAGACGCGCACCACATCACAGCCGTAAAATGAGGGGGTAGAGCAAACTTGTCTCCCTTGCAAATAATTATCTCTTGCGGATCCCCACCTTCCGCAGCCTTCGGATTCGGCTCGAAAGTCCGTGTCTTCGTAAGTTTCCAATGAGTAGCCATTCACAGGCTCACAGTCACAGTTATAGTAGCCGTATGACGGGGTGATAAACGGACGACTGTAACGAGCCAGCCCCGGCATTTTGGAGATCCTGGGTTTGCAGGGATTCTCGGGGCACGGCCACCTCTTGATCTTGTTCGGATCGCGTGAGGTTGGTATCGTACCGCCCCATGATCCTGTCAAGAACTAGCCCGGGTTCTGAAAGCAAGTCGCTGGCGCGTCGCCTTGCCGCAATGGAGGAGAAACTGGCTGCGGCGGAAGCAAAGCTGGCTGCGGCATCCGCTCGGCTTGGGCTGCTGGAAGAAGAGAACGTACGTCTGCAGCAGGAAAACGAGCAACTCAAACGCCGGTTGGCGGCGGCCCGCAAGAACTCGTCCACTTCCTCTAAGCCGCCTTCCAGTGATATCGTCAAGCCGCCCAAGCCTCCGCGCAAGGACGGTAAAAAACGCAATCGTGGCGGACAGCCGGGCCATGAACAACACCTGCGGACGCCGTTTCCCGACGAGGCCATCGATAACCTCGTGACCTATACGCTCGATTGTTGCCCCGATTGCGGCGGCTCACTCCGCCCTTCCCCGTATGCGGCCGAGGTGCAACAGGAGGTGGAAATCGTCGCCACCCCGACCATCGTCAGCGAACACCAAGCGTTGGCTTATTGGTGCAATCGCTGTGGGAAACTCCATGCAGCGTCCCTGCCCGAAGCGGTGCGGAAGGCGGGCCTTTTAGGCCCACGAATGACGGCCCTGGTGGCCTTCATGAAGGGTGTCTGCCACGCCTCCTTCTCCACCATCCGGAAGTTCCTTCGCGACGTGGTGCGGGTGAACGTCTCCCGCGGCTACTTGGCCAAGTTGATCGACAAGGTGAGCGAGGCGTTGGCCCCCTCCTATGCGGAGTTGTTCGTGCGGCTGCCCGACGAGGCCGTGCTGAACATCGATGAGACGGGGCATAAGGAAAACGGCGAAAGATTCTGGACTTGGTGCTTCCGCGCCGCGCTCTACACGTTGTTCCGTATCGACAAGTCGCGTGGCTCGAAGGTGCTGGTGGAGGTGTTGGGCGAGGAGTTCAACGGCGTGTTGGGCTGCGATTATTTCAGCGCTACCGCAAGTACATGCGAGAGTTCGGCGTGCTGGTTCAGTTCTGCATGGCCCATCTGATCCGCGATGTGAAATTCCTGCTGACTCTGCCCCGCCGTGAGGACCAGGCTTATGGCCAACGGTTGCGCAACGCGCTGCGCGGCCTGTTTGCCGTAATCCACGGCCGCGGAACAATGACTGCGGCGGGCTTTCAGCAGGCATTGGCTGCCGCTCGTCAACACGTGTTGAGGACAGCCCTGACCGGCGTGCCGGACACGAAACATGCCCGTAACATGGCCAAACGCTTCCGCGAACACGGGGAAGCCTATTTCCGCTTCATTACGACACCCGGCATCGCCCCAACCAACAATCTGGCGGAACAAGCGATGCGTTTTGTGGTGATCGACCGGCACATCACCCAAGGAACACGCAGCGAGAAAGGGCGCCGATGGTGCGAACGGATCTGGACAGCAATTGCCACCTGTGCCCAACAGGGTCGCGCGGTGTTTCAGTTCTTGCTTGACTCTGTCCAAGCCTATCTCTCCGGTACTTCGCCGCCTTCGCTCCTGCCGTCCGGCCCCTGACGGCGCTCTCACCGCTTAACTTCCTCTATCATGTCAGTGGCCATTTGACCACGCTCTGTCACTACGTGAATCGCTACTGTATTGCCCAAAGACGGTAGCGTAGTTTTCATCGCCTCCACCGTTGCCGCATCCCACAACGGAGTCGTTGGGGATCTGGTCGTTCTCCGTTCCTGACGTACGGAACGGCTGCGGGGGCTTGCCATTTTTCCAGCAGCCTTGTTTTGCGAATACAAATGGTTTTGAACCATCCGCGCATTTGACTTCCAACGCTTTGGCCTTGGTCAGGTAACAACGGGTCCGGCTGCCGTAGACCTCGTTACGCGCGTGCCCGCAGTTCTCAGGCATGCCGCCCCACGGCGGGTTCAACGACGATCCATCCCAAGTGCTCTGCACGACGCCCGGGTTATCATGATTTTGAGCCCAACTGCAAAAGCCAATGCATCCCCATGAGAATGCTTCTTGCATCTTTTGGGGGGTGTCGACGTCGGCGGGTAAGAATCTATAAAAGACGCTCAGGCGCAGCGTCCAGCAACCAAGCCGATCGGGCCTCTGACGTACCGATTTCAAAAGCCTATCGATATCTTGTGGCGTAAGCGCGTGTTCGCCATTCGGGTCGACGAATATTAATGGCGATCCCCCGGCAGATTGGTAGGGATTCAAGTCAGCAGGGAGGAGTGAGTCCCTGCTTAAGAACCTCCCCAGCGCCGGCGAGTAAAACCGCCGCTTGTAGTAGTAGAGGCCGGTTTCCGCGTCGAACCGCTGGCCGGTGAAGATGAAGGGACAGGTGGGCACGCTCACCTGCGCGTCGCTGCTGAAGTTGATCGGCGCCGGCGGCGTGCCGCCGTTTCGGAAGATCAGCGTGTTGCCGTAGGCGTCGGTGTCGTAGGCCTCGCGGAGGATGCGGGTCGTGTCGGCCAGGGCCGCGGTCCGATACAGAAGGTCTTGCAGCGGATAAAGTATCGTGCCGCCAGCGAAGTTGTTGACGCCAACGATAAGGTTCTGCTGAATGATCTCGTCGAGATACATGCCCCAGACGTACTGCGCCGTGGCCGTATCGTCGATCCGCCGCCACCGAATGGATTCCGCTCCTCCACGCACCGCCAGCCGCTATAAATGCAATCGGTTGTGCCGTTGGGGATCTGGCCGCTGAGGCCGCCGTTGCTCACGACCTTGCGGATGCGGCGATTGAGGGCATCATAAACATACTGCGCCAGCGAGCGCGCCGCCGATGGCCAAGTTGACCCGCACGAGGCGGTTCAAGGCGTCCCAGGTGTAAATCAGCGTGCCGTCGTTTGCGAGGTTGCCGTTGGAATGGCCCAGCATCCCGTCGTAAAAGAGGTTCGTTTGCACGGTGCCGTTTTGGCGACGGGTGATCTCGTTCAGGCCGTTGTGCTGGCGGACTTCCGTTTGCGGCATGGAACTTCCCTCGGGCGTGAAAACCGTCTGCCGCCAATTGCCCAGGCCGTCGAGGACGTAGCTCCGTGCGGCATCGGTATTGGCCAGGCTGATAGGCGTGCCGATGGAGCCACCGCCGGCATTGTTGAAGCCGCCGGTTGGAGCCAGCGTGCCCCGCTGGTACTGACGCAGACGGTCGAGGGAATCGTAGCCGCCCTGGGGCAGATTCGTGATCGCGTCGAAGGGCTCATAAAGATTACTGCGGTTCTCAGCGTGCAGGGCCCGCTCGAAGAACTTGTTGCTCGCGCGGTCGTACTCGGTGGTGAAACCCACCACGGCCATGGGGTTGTTGTAGCCGCCGCTGCCTGTGCCCCCGGCCAAGTCGCGCTTGGTGATCGCGCGGCCTGCGCCGTCGTAGCCCAGCCGATCGCTCGATTGGCCGTCAGGCGGCACGACCCAAGGCGGATTCGCCGGCGTGGGAGACTGGACGGCGCTATTGGTACGGGCGTTGTTCATCCAGGTGCAGATCAGGCCGTTGCCCAATTGGACCTCGGCCACCCGCGCGGGACCGAAGAAGTTCCAAGCGGCGATGCTCGTCGCGCCGCTGTCCTCCACGACCGAGGTGCGACGATAGAGCAGGTCATAGGCGCTGTCGATCAAGCGATTGTTGGGGAACTGGAATTGGGTCGCCGGATAGGACTCAAAAGAAGTGTTCGTGACGTAGCGGGTATTGCCCTCGTAGGCCTGCGCTTCTTCCAGGGTGCGGCCGAGCGAATCGTAGACCAGCGTCACGTCGCTTAGGCCGGCGGAGCCATCGTTCTGCACATCGGTCATGCGCGAGAGGCCATCGTACTGGAAGGACTCCGATTGCGTGGTGGTCGCGACGTTCTGCCCCGGACCGGTGGCAACGGCAATGTCCACGGCCGTCTTCCGCCCCAGGGAATCAAACGTGTTGGTGAACTGGCTGCCGTTCTCGTCGGTAAAGGTGACCACGTCATCGGCCTCATCGTACACGTTGGTTCGCGTGGAACCGTCGTGGAAGGTCATGGTGACCTCCCGATCCATTGTATCATAAGCGAACAGAGTGATGTCGTTGCGGTCGTCGATAAGCTGGGTCTTCCGGCCGTTGCCGTCGAGAATCAGGGTCGTCACGACCGAGGCCCCGCCGCCCGGCAGGAGGGTTTGACTATTGGCGGGCGGATTCTGACCCTGGCCGGCCTGCCGCAGGTGCTGCTGGGTCTGGATCGTGCGGCTGGCCCCGTCAAAAACCGCGATCGAGGAATTGCCCTTGGGATCGACGGTGAGGACGCGGTTGCCGCGGCTGTCGTAGCCCAGGCAGGTCACGAGCGTTGGGGCGAGCAGTTGCCAGAAGGGCGCGTTGGAAACAACGACCGGATTCGCGTTCAACGTTCCGTCGGCGCCTTGCTCGGCCTGGAGCACCGCGTGGTTCAGGCAATCGTAGAACATGGCCGAGGAGAACGCCTCGGTCGTCGAAACGCCCGTGATCGTACACTTTTCCGTGCGGGTGGAGAGGATCAGATTGCCAGAGGCATCGAACTGGTTATTGACGACGTTCAGCAGGGCGTCGGTGACCTGGATTTTACGGTCGGCCCCGTCATAAGCGATCATCGTTTGCGCCGTGTTGTCGGCCAGGGTGGCGATGGTCCGGCCGGCGGCGTCGAAAACCGTGCGGGCGAGCACGTAGGAACTGCCGCCGGTGGTCAGGTTCACCAGGCCCGTATGGTTGTTGGCCGTAGAGTTGGCCGCCAGGCCGCCGCCGGTGTGCGTGACCGGTCGGCCGGAGGGGAGCGCCGTTCCCGTGGCCGTGGCCAGAAAGACGTTCCGCTGGACCTCGTATTGCCGGCCGGCCTCGTCGAAGCGGGTCTGCGAACTGGCCAGCACGACGTTCCCGCTGCCGCCGCGGTCGGTGGGGTGAGGCCCCCGACCGGGCCGCGATCGATCGACTGGATCACCCGGCCGTCAGGGTCCAGGAAGGGGCCGGTCGAGAGACTGTAGCCGTTGCCCGTATCGACCGTGTTGCCGGCGGTGTCCGTGGCGAGGACCACGCGATCAAAACCGTCCAGGATATTTTCCAGCACGAAGTCGCCGGTGTGCGCAAGCGTGTGGCCGCTGCGGAAGGCGTCGGAGAGGCTCACGGTTTGCCAGTTGCCTGAGCCGCCCCGCATCGCCGCGCCGATGACTTGGAGAGGATTTCCGTTGGCATCGAAGGGTGTGACGGTCACCGCGCCGGGCTCGAATGATGAACCCTCACCCGCAGAAAAGCCCTCACCCCCTGCCCCTCTCCCGAGTACGGGCGAGGGGAGGCCCACGTCGCGGCCCACGCGGGTGGCGATCCGCAGGTCCCGTTCGTCGTAGTCGAATTCGACGATGTTTCCCTGGGGTTTGGTAATCCGGATGACGTTCTGATTGGGATCGAAGAGGAACGCCGTCATCAGGCTGGCGGGTGTGGAGCCGGTGGCGTCGATGTCCTCTTCGATCGGTCGTCCAGGAGATCGAAGCTATAGAGGTTGGTGAACCAGCCCGGCCGGACGCTGCCGCCCGGGCCGGGCTGCATGGGCACGTGGGCCGTGTTGCCGCTGCCGCTGGGGGTGAACTGCGGCGTAGGCGGCGCTCGCGGGATCGGAGGAATCGAAGGCCGGCTGCAGGTCTTCGGTATCGACGCGGGTCGACGTTGCGATTGGCGTCGAAATAGCTCTCCACGCGGAAATTGTAGGGCTGCGGGCTGATCGTGCGATAGGCCTCGCCCAACTCGTTGCGGTCGTAGCGGGTGGTGAATCCGCGGGGGTCGGTCATGGCCAGGGGATTGCCCATCGGATCGTAGGCGCAGCGACGCGCAGCCGCTGCCGGCGGCCCCGCTGCCGCCTTCATAGCGGGTGACGAGGTCCTGATAGACGCCCGGGGTGTTCGTGCGGGCGATGCCGGTGTCGGCGGGGATGAAATCCACCAGGTCGCCGTCGCTGCCCACCAAGCGAGAGCACGTCGTTGGGATCGGCATCGACGTGGATCTCCTTCACCCGGCCGTACTGCTTGGCCGCCCAGGCCGGGCTCGATGATTCCGCCGTTGCCCTCCGGGTCGTTGTAGGGATAGCGGACGTAAACGGTCAGATTGCCCTCGGGACCGGTATGGGTCGTGCTTTGGCCGCGGAAGTTGGAGGTGAAGACCTCGACGCGGGGCTGGGTCGTCAAACCGGTGTTCGGATCGGGATTGATGAGATTCACCGCGGGATGCTGGATCTTCACCACGCTGCCCAGGTGCGGGCGCAGGAGGCCGGACCAGTGCCGTTGCCCGTGCCGTCGCCGTTGATGTCGCCCTGGGCCGTGGCGAAACCGGTCAAACCTGTGCCGACCATTTGCGTGTTCACGTAATTCAGCAGTACGCCAATCTTGACCGCTGCGCTTGCGTCTCCGGGAAACAGCATCCCTTGCAGGTCGTGTCGCCCTCGATCGCCGTGTCATCGTCCTTCTGGTAGTCGTAGAGCGTCAGCGTCGAATAGCGTTGCGCAAAGAACTCTTGCGGGCGTTTGCGGAGCAGTCGGGCCGTAGGGGGGATTTTGCGGCGTGAAATAGTCGGCCAGATGCGTCGATCGGGTTGCCGCGGCGCTCGATCGTCGCGCAGGGCTGGTTGAAAATCGGCTCGTAGAAGAAGAGCTCGGTGAGCTGGCTTTGCCCATTGCTGGCGGAAAGGTAGGCGGGAATGTTGTTCGGCGGAGCGCCGGCCGAGAACGGATTGCCCGGATGGGCCGTGCGGCGGAGCAAAAGCCCCGCGCGGCGGTTGTACGAACCCAATTCCTGGTACGTTGCCGTCCTCGTATACGTACTCAACGCTGTTTCCCTCGGGCAGGATCCTCAGCAGCGGCTGGTTGTGCGGGTTGTACTGGGTCCACGTCACGTAGCTGGGGAAGGTGGCGAGGGAGGGGATGTCGATCTTCGTCCGGTTGCGGACGACCTCGACCCGCACGGGCATTTGCGCCGACGTTAAAGTCGTAGATCGTCTGGTTATCGTTCCTATCGGTGAGAGTGCAACGGAACAGAATCGGATCGGACGGGTCGACGAAATTGTAGGGCAGATTCTGCGTGCTGTAGAGATATTCGTAGGTTCCGCCCACGCCGTTGAGGGGATCGCCCACTGTCTCCCGCACGACGCGGCCGTACAGGTCCTCGTCGGTCGGGTCCTGGCCGTACTCGACCACGTACCGCGGCGTGGCCGATTGATAGACCTGCGCCACGTTGACCGTCCGCGTGGCCGCGTCCAGAAAGGGCGCCGCCTCGTTGGGGAACCAGATTTTTATGAGGTCGTCGCGTCGCTCGTGCCGGGGGTTATTCACGTCGTACTGGAAGACGCAGGCCGTGCCGCCGGGGAACGTGTTGCCCGCGGCGGCGTTTAGGGTCGACGGCGTGACGATTGCCGCTAAATGACCAAGACCATCAAACTGAAAATTCAATTTTCTTCCAAGAAAATCTTCGATTTGCTGCAAGCGGTTGCCGAATTCGGGGCCGTAGTAACTGTAGTTGACGGTCCGGCCATAACTGTCGGTCACACTGAGAAGCTGGTCGAGCGTTCCGGCCGCCTGCCAGACGAAGCTCATGGCGTTGCCGTAGCGATCGGTTATGTCTTGCAGGCGGCCGGGCGTGGCGATCGACGGATCGAAGCCGAAGAAATGGGTTACCGTGCCGTTGGAGGCACGAAGGGTGAACTGGTCGCTCGCGCCGCTGCCGCTGCGGTACAGTTCCGCGCGGGTGTTGTTCGTGGGGGCCGCCACATAGACGCCGGGACTGGTTTGTAGGAAGAACTCCAGGGTGTTCTCGCCGCTGGTCCACTGCACGTCGCCGTTGGAGAGCGACACGAGGTGCAGGTTCTGCGGATAATTGAACCCCTTGCCCAGGATCGAATCGACATGGTTACCGGCCAAATAGTCGAGGCTGAAGTTCCAGGAAATCTCGCCGATCGCGTCCAGCGAGAGAAAACTTCGCTGGAAGGCGAACCGGCCCGCACTCAAGAGCACGGAGCCATGGCCGCAGCCGCCGCCCCCGCAAGGCCCGCCCGAAAAGGTGCCCACACAACAGGAGTCGGTGACCCGCCAAACGCCTTTGACACAGCGGCAGCAGGGCGCCGGGGGACAGAGAATTTCCGGACAGTAGGGACTCGCCATGGGAAACTCCTTCTTGGAATCGGTTTCTTATCGATCGCAATCAACGCGTAATGCGTCGCCCGCGGCAACCGCCACAATCAGGTTGCCGCTGCCGGGCAATCTCTTGCTCCACTTGCAAACGCTCTCGAATCAATTCCTCGCGCCGCCCGCCGGCTGTTCCACGAGCGGCGGCAGTGTGTATACGCCGCTGGTTCGGTTGTGGTTCGGACATCGTCGAGTTTAATGAAACGCTAACAGATAGGCTTCGATCAATTGCCGCCCTCGTCCTCCGCCGGCGGGTTCCGCAATACGATCCAGAACAAGGCCGGCGTCATCAGGCAGCCTGCCCACGTCCACGGCTCGCGGCACATCCACCACCACAGGGGCGAAAACGCCAGTCCGCTCCAAAAGCCGGTGCAGACATAGCAATCCAGCGCCTCCTTGGCCTTTCCGCGCAGCACGCGCCGCAACAACTTCTCCCGCAGCCAAGCCCCCGGTCCGTCCTGGGGCCAGACGATCAAGATCGTCAGGCCCATCGACGACAGCAGAAAGCTCAGCAGGCAGGCCATGAAGTTCATTCTCCGCTACTGCAAATGGTTGTCAAGCGAACGCCACGTCAAATCTCTGTTAAATTTTGAGAATGAGCGAGTCGTCGGTTCTCGCAAGACGCCTGAACAACGGCCCTCCCCGCAGATTTCCCGGCAGTATATAATACTACCCATTGACCGCCCTGCAATCCCCCGCGAGATAAATCACTATCGTGCCAGAGGCCAACTCCATTTCGCTGCCGACCGTAACCCAAGACAATCACCCCGGACTTCGCCGCGCCCGGATCGCTGCCCGCGTGGCGGCCGAGAATCGCGGCCGCGATATCGTGATCCTCGACCTGCGGGAGTTGACCTGCATGTTCGACTTCTTCGTCCTCGTCAGCGGGGCCAGCCGGCGGCAGTTGCACGCCATCAGTGAAGAGATCGATCGGGTCTTGCAGGAAGAACTGGGCGACCGGCGGATGGGCATCGAAGGCTATGAAGAAAGCCGCTGGATTCTCCTGGACTACGGCGATGTCGTGATCCACATGTTCGAGCCTGAAACCCGCGCGTATTATGCGATCGAGGAACTCTGGGGACAGGCCAAGCGCGTGCCGCTGGAATCCAACCCCAGCCCCAAAGATTCGACAGAAAAATAAGGGGACAGAAAAATCAAAGCATCGGAAATAGAGTGGAACACTAATTCTCACTAATCTCCACTAATTAGTGTTAATTAGTGTTAATTAGTGTTCCTCTTCTTCATTTTTCTGTCCCCTTATTTTTCTGTCTGAAGAGTTGATTTTTTGCTTATGACTCTGCTTCCCAATCTTCAAGCCCGATTTCGCCAGGCGTTGGCCACTCTCACCGATCGGCCGGAGCCCTGGCTGGAAATGATCCGCTGCGCCCAGGACGCCCGCTTCGGCGATTACCAGGCCAACTTCGCCATGGGTTTGGGCAAGCACTTGAACAAGAAGCCGCGAGAACTGGCCGCCGAGGTCGTCGCCCGGCTCGACGTGGCCGATCTCTGTCAGCCGCCGGAAGTCGCCGGGCCGGGTTTCATCAACCTGCGGCTGAAAGACGAGTGGCTCGTCGAGCAGCTTACGGCCGCGGTCAACGATCCCCGCTTGGGCGTCGAGCCGGCCGCGGCACCGCGGACCTACGTGATCGACTACTCCGCTCCCAACGTGGCGAAGCCGATGCACGTCGGCCATATCCGCTCGACCGTGATCGGCGACGCCTTGTGCCGCACGCTCCGTTTCCTCGGCCATCGGGCGATCAGCGACAACCACATCGGCGACTGGGGCACGCAGTTCGGCATGATCATCTACGGCTACAAGCATTTTCTTGAGCCGGAGGCCTATCGGAGTCGGCCCGTGCAGGAACTGGCCCGGCTCTATCGCCTGGTGCGGCAGTTGGTGGATGAAGATCCTCAAATCGGCCGCGCTACCCAGGCCGAAACGGCCAAACTCCATGCCGGCGATGCCGAGAACCACCGGCTGTGGCAGGAATTCATGCCCTATTGCCTGGAGGATATCCAGCGGATCTACCGCCGTTTGGACGTGCACTTCGACCACGCGCTGGGCGAGAGCTATTATCACGACATGCTGCCGGGCGTGGTCGAGGAGCTGCGCCGCCGGGGCATTGCCCAAGAGAGCCAGGGGGCGGTTTGCGTGTTCCTCGAAGGCCATCCGGCGCCGATGATCGTGCAGAAGCAGGACGGGGCGTACCTTTATGCCACGACCGACCTGGCCACGATCCGCTATCGCATGGAGCAGTGGCGGCCCGACGCCATCCTTTACGTCGTCGATCACCGCCAGAGCATGCATTTCCAGCAGCTTTTCGCCACCGCGCGCCTGCTAGGCTACGACCAGGTCGAGTTGCAGCACGTCAGTTTCGGCACTGTATTGGGCAAAGACGGCCGGCCGTTCAAGACCCGTGCCGGCGACACTGTGGGGCTGGAGGGCCTTCTGGATGAGGCCATCGACCGCGCCGCTCGAATCGTTGCCGAGAACGACGACGCCAAGCCCGACGGCGCCGAGCTTTCGCCCGACCAGCGGGCCTGCGTGGCCGAGACGGTCGGCATCGGGGCCTTGAAGTATGCCGATTTGTCGCAGAATCGCACCAGCGACTACGAATTCGACTACGAGAAGATGCTGGCCATGAACGGCAACACGGCGACCTATATGCAGTACGCCTACGCCCGGGTACGAAACATTTTTGCCAAGGGCGACATCGACATCGAGCAGCTTCGCGCCTCGGGAGCGGCCATCCTGCTGGGCACGCCGGCCGAACGGGCCTTGGCCCTGGAGCTGCTTCGCTTCGGCGACGCCCTGTCGCTGGTCCTGGCCGACTACCGCCCCAACCAGCTCACGGCCTATCTGTTCGATCTGGCCAACAGCTTTTCCAAATTCTACGAAAAGTGCCCGGTACTCAAGGCGGAAACACCCGGGCTGCGCGATAGTCGTCTGCTGCTCTCCGATCTCACGGCGCGGACCATTCGCCAGGGGCTGGAACTGCTGGGGATCGGGGTCGAAGAGAAGATGTAACTCATTCGTCCTTCGTCATTCCCCGATATCCCTCTTTCTCCAGTCTCTCGGCCAATTTCTTCCACTCGGGCGGCGTCGTAACGTACTGCCACGCCTCCTCGACAGCACCGAGATCGGCCAGCGCGCGGGCGGCTGCGCAGCAGGCGGGTGTGGGATCGGGATCGAGCAACCGCCAACGGTCGGCGGCGACAACGACCTGATCGACGAGATCCTTGGGCGGGGTGGCTTGCAGCCCGGTCGTCGCCCGGGCCAGCTTGCGGTACTCGTCCAAGAGCCAGCCGTAGTCCCGCCGTACCCCTAGTAGGTCAACTTTTCCTGCCCGACCTGCCTTCGCCTGCTCAAGTTCCAAACCCTTTTCCCAGCAGGCGATCGCGCGGCCAAATTGACCTCGTTCGTCGGCCAGCTTGGCGGCCAGTCGCCAAACGAGCGGACACCGTGCGGCCTCGGGATCGGCAAGCAAACGCTGGAACCGCTGATCGGCCTCGACCAGTCGGCCCGAATGCCACTGCCATCCGGCAAGGATGAGATCCTGCCACGCCTTCGAATCGTGTGCGACGAAGCCGAGCCGGACAGTGCCAGGCAACAGGCTCCGGCATGCCCGGGCGAAAGACACAGGCCGAGGCAGCGCCACAGATTTCTCAGACGTGACGACCTTGTTGTTTGGCAACGAAGGTTGATCCATGGCATCCAGAAGGCCGATGACTTGCCCACGAATGTCATCGGCGGGATCGATCTTTACGGCCCGACCGTTCGGCCGCCCGGCCTCTGCGGCGATCAACTCCGGCAACTCCCCCGCCGTCACGGCAATGCCGATCGAGCGGACTGAGGCGGGGATTTGTGCGAGCAACGCCTTGGGGTCGCACTGGCCCAGCGAAGCGCGGCCGGCGCCGACGTGGACCAGCATGGGATTCCCGGCCGCTACGAAGAAAGGCTGCGCCGCGTCGATCGCGCGCTGCAGATTCAGCCCGCCGACCAGATGCGTCTGTTCCAGCGTCTCGACCATCCGCTTGGTCGTCTCCGGCGTAGCATCGAGCCGATAGCGGGCCAGGCTCCGCGGCCGAGCGCCGGCCACGATCAAGGTTGCCGTGTCGCCGTCCTCGGCAAAATTCAAGAGATTGCGAACGATCTCGATTTGGGCCCGCACCAACTGCGGCGTCCGATCGCCAGAGCATTCCACGAGGAAGATCCAGTCACGGGGAGGCGGCAACAAGGGACTTGAAGATGATCTTTCCTTCGTCGGCGATAATCCCGCCGCAAGCGGCGGGGCGAATGGGTCCGCGCGACAGGTCCACGCAATCGCCGCCAGCGGCCGATCCACCGCCGCAGGCTTCGTGTCGGCGACCTGCTTGTCGCCGCGATACACAAAGCCCTGTCCGGCGATGATCGGCGATTCGCCGACAAAAACCTTGCCGCGAAGGACAACGATGTGCACGCCGTCGCCTTCGATGCGAAGATCGACCTTGGCGGTCCACGTCACCACCTCGCCATTCGGCAGATTGACGACAAAGCCCGGCGGCGGCTTTTCCTCCGCACTCTTGCTCACCGCCTCACGGGGCAGCGAGAAACGCCGCTCGAGGTAGATCTCGCCGCGATTCAGCGTCAATTCGCCCCGGCATTCGTAGGTCACTGAGGTCTTGCGGTTCAGATAGACCGGCGTGCCGTCGTCCAACACGGCCGCGCGGCATTGGTCACCCGCTTCCAACTTCTGCCCAACGGCCAGTTTCTGCCGCACGTCGGCCGCGGCCGGCGCGGCGACCATGCCGACGGCGACCGGTGCCCGCGGGACTTCGACCGCTTTCTTCTCCTTGGGCAAGGACCGCCTCAACTCGGCACGGACTTTATCTTCGATCGCTTGCAAGGTTCGCGTGGCGACGACGTACGAGTCCCCATCGATCCAGACGAGCGCTTCTTGCTTATGGTAACCCGGCCGGCCGAAGAACTGGCTACCCACTATGCCGCCCAAGAGCAGGAAAAACGCGGCCCAGGCAGCACGTGTGACCGAAACGCGGGAATGACGAATGACGAATGACGAATGACGAAGTACTGGGCCGCGAGCAACCCCTTCGTCATTCGTCATTCGGATTTCGTCATTTCCCATGGTCATTCGTCATTTGAACTTCGTCACCGCGCCTCCACGGCTTCCTCTCCATACAGCGGCATGAAGCGATAATAGACTTCGAGAATCATCGTGGCCATTGCCGTATTATACAGCCTTCCGCCGGCAGCGCTCTGCTGGCTTTCGAAATACCAGCTTCCCGTCTGGTGCCCCACGCGCGCCTGGGTGGAAATCAGGTGTTCGCGCATCTTGGCGTTCCAAGTGTCCCACTCCGGGCCGGCCCAGTGGAAGAGGACCTGCGTGGCGTAATAGTCGTAATACAGATTGTCTTTGGAAGGCCCCCAGGCGTTCAGGTGGGCGACGCCTTGGACCAGGCCCGGATTGTCGCGCCGCCAGCCGGTATACATGCGGCACAAGAGGGCCACGGCCGTCGTCGTGGGCCGCGGTTTTCGCGACTGATAGCCGTATTGCGAGCCGTCCTGGTTCTGCACGCTGTTGAGGAACCGCTGGGCGCCGAAAATCGCCGGCGACTTGACGTTCAGCCGGGCCATCTGGCCGCTCTTCAGGGCCATCAGCATCCAGCCGGTGACCGTCGTATCGCCCGGCTCGCCCGGGTTGTAACGCCAGCCGCCCGTGCCGGCGTCCTGGGCGTAGGCAATATAGTCCAACCCGCCCTGGGCCGCCTCCTGCAACCCCGCATCGTGGGTCATCCCGTAGGCCTCGCACAGGGCGATCGTGGCCAGGGCTTGCCCGTACATCGAACTGTCGCGGAGGTCGTTGCCGTAAGAGATCCTGATGCCGCGGCTCTTCAAGTAATTCAGCCCGCGTTCGACCGCGTCCTGGAACTCGCCTTCCTGATGCGTGTAGCCCGCCCCGAGGAAGGGCAGCAGTGCCAGCCCGGTGGCTGCGGTCGTGCTGCCTTCACTGCCGGGATTGGTGCAATAGTGCTGGCAAGCATCGCTCAGGTGGTTGAAGTTCCAACTGCCGTCCTGGCGCTGGTGGATCGCGAGCCAGCCAAGTCCACGTTCGACCGCTTCTTCACTTTGCATGGTGCCGCCCTTGTAGCGCACACCCTCGCCGCGTCCGCCCGGCGTGCGGCGTTTGAATTTCCCCTGCATCGAGCGCATCGATCGCCTGGAGCAGGTCGGGCGGCACTTGCGGCCCGTTGGCCATTCCCGGCACAGGATCTAGAGGATGGGCATCGGAGCCCGCCTCGGGAACTGCAGGATGGGCCGCCGAGTCTGTCCGCGGTTTAGCCGGTTCATTGGCCATTTTCACGGGCGGATCGATCTTTGCTTCCTGCTCGTCGGGCCCCTGCTCCGTATTCTTCGATTTTGGATCAGAAATCTCCGACGCCAAATCGGCGGGCGGCTCGATCGCCACGGTCTCCAGCGCCCCGGGATGACCTGTCGCACCACAGGTTCCCGCACTTGTGCGACGCGCTCCTGCATTTCAGTACCCGTTTCCCCGCCGGCCGGCTGCACGATCCGGGCGTGAATTGGTTCCGCACTCGGCGTTCGCGCGGGTGCCCGGAAAACGAGGGCCAACGACACGACCAGTGCGACGTGGATCGCAATGCTCAATCCCACGCCGACGCTGTTTCGCCGCTTGGGATCGGCCAGCCACTGTTCCCAGCGCAGCGGGATGCCAGCGTGGCGGCGGACAAAATTCCACCGCCCGGGCGTACGGATCTGCAGCGCATCGAGTTCGATCGACGGTTCCGGCGGCCTTTCCACCGGCTTTTCCGGCGATGCCGCGAGGCCGTCGGGCAATGTGTCGTGACGTTGCACATCGTCCGTCTCCACGCGGTTCGCTCTGGGCGGTGCGACGACCGGTGGCGGCGGCAATTCCCGCACGCGGTACGATTTGGAGATCACCGGCGACGATTTCGGCTGTGCCGCTTCCAAACGCTTGGCGACCGGAATTTGCTCTTTCGCCGGCTGCTGAACCGCAGGCCGATTCAGATCGGGCCGTTTTGGCGTAGGCTCAGACACAGAGTTAACTCCGGTTCAGGCGGAAAAGGCGCAAAATAACGAGTTTGGGGTGCTTCTAGCAATTATAGCCTATAGGTGGTCACTTTGGAGTGCGACGGCTTGCCGTCGCTTTTTCAAAACGGCAAGAACCTTCTGTAACGTCGGCCGTTTTGAAAAGCGAGAGCAAGCCCTCGCACTCCAAAGCGGTCACGCGACGAACAGCAAGTGTCGTGCGATCTCCGACCAGCTCTCAAACAACTGAAACGCCTCGCCCTTCCGCTCGAGCACTTCGGCCAGATCGCTGCGGGCGAACCGCAGGCTGCCCGGCACGAGCAGGGCGGATTCCTCATCGGGGAACCCGTCGCCGGCAAAGGCCACCCTGCAGCCTTCTTCCATAAGGCGCCGCACGATGCGGGCCTTGTCGACGCCAAGTGCCGGCGAGAGAAACGGCGAGCCGACCGGCATTTCCATTTCCAGCCCAAAGCCGGGCACGAACCTCCCGGGATTGGAATGAACTTCCAACTCCACGCCCGCCTGGGCCAGCAGGCGACGGATATACCAATCGCAGCCGGCCGAAGTCACGATGACCTTCCAGCCGGCCTGCCGCAACTCGGTCACGGCCTGCGGCAGGCCAGGATCGAGTTCCATCTGATCGACGACTGCCAGCACTTCGGCTTCGCTCGTCCGGATTTCGGCGAAGTACCTTCGCAGGGCCTCGAAGTGCGTGATTCGGCCGGCACGGTACTCGCTCCAGAAGTCTGGAGCGTCGGGCGGAAGCAGTTGCTGAATGGCCAGTTTGAAGAAATCGCGGCGGGTCATCGTGCCGTCAAAATCGGACACGAGGACCTTGCTTGGATGACGCATGCTGTGGCCTTACCGCCCGCCGATTCCCACGGCTTGCGCCTGCCGCTGGTCGTGGAACAGGTTCTGTTCCGGGATGGCGGTCCAGTTCGTGTCTCCGGGGGGCTGCCAGCCGACTTGGAAGTTGGCCAGCCCAAAGCCATGTATGAACTGCGCGGCCACGAGGTGATAGCCGGCCGCCAGATTGATTTCGGCCTGCTGATCGGATGCACGGCGGTTCACGACTTGATTGGCGATGACGAGGGTTTTGTCAATCATTATTTGGTAATCGAAGTGGCCGCGGGCGTGAATGACGTAGCGGCCCGCCTTGGGCACCTTGATGTAACCCAGCCAGCGGGCACTGAAGTTTTGCGCATTGACGTTTGGGTCGGGCGAATTGTTGCCCCAATTGAAATCGAGATTGGCGTCCACCCGGGCCATGGCCCGCCGCATGAAAGCGGTGTCGTTGTAGTATTGGGCGACCAGGCCGGGAAGATATTTCGGCGCGCGTCTTGCGGCGGCCGCCCCTTCGATTCCCTCGATGACGGCTTCATACTCCTTGATCCGCTTTTCCAGCTTGGCCTTGGCCAGACCGGACAGTTCGGGCAAGGCCTGCTGATACCAGTAATTGGCCCGGCCGCGGAAGGCGATCTGGACCTTGCCGTGCTCCTTTTCGGCGAGATCCCACCAGGCATCGCCGACTTTCACCTGGTCGTCGGCCTTGCTGACGCCGGCGATTTCCTGGGCAGCCAGGGCCTTGAGCGTTTCGTCCTTGCCGAGGGCCAGCATGGGCAGACCTTTTTCCCAATCGCCTTTCTGGATGCAACAATACTTGCCGACCGTGAAATTGGCCTGAGGATCATCGGGCTTCTTTTCGAGAACGGCCTCGGCCTCCTTCATTTCACGGTAGGCTTTGCCCAGGACTTTGCATTGCTCGATGCGCGCGTTGACTTCGTGAAGCAAATCCTGGTCGCGCGAGGCGCGGGCTTCGGGCAGGGCCAACTCGCCCAGCTTGACGGCCAAATCGATATTGTCATGGGCAATTGCGCCGTCGATCAGCCCGGCGGCCTGCTCGCCGATCGCCTTGTGATCGTCCGGCAATTTGGCCCGCTTGCTGAAGGCGGTCAACACGACCATCTTCATCTGCACGTCGTCAACCGGGAACTGCTCGGCCATCTTGTCGATGGCTTCGAAGGCCAGCAGGCCGTCGGTGGCCTGCGTTGCGGTGTCGCGGGCGAGTTTCAACAGGATGTAGCGGCCGGTGGGGTCGTTCTCACTTTCGTCGGCGCCGCGGAGGAGCTTTTGCGCCAGGTTCGCGCTTCTGGCTGGGACTCTTCGCGGCCGCCCACGCTTCGCCGTAAACCTCTTTGGCCAGTTTGAGGGCCTGGGCCTGGGCGGCTTCACTCGGCAAGGGCAATTTCTTCTGCGCGGCGGCGGCGACAACGATCGGCTTATTGGATAGAATCAACCCCAAGCCGTTGATTTCCGAATTGTTGTTTTGCGAACCGAACACGCCGATAACCGGTTCGCCTGAACTCTCCAGACGCGTCGGTCCGCCGCCGCCTTGCCCGCCGAGCCAATCCGATTCGTAGGACTGATCGGGATTGAGCCGGCCCTTTTCCAGTTTCATGAAGGTTACGGACAGGCCATCGATGGTCAAAGCGTTTCTGACGGAGATCGCACCGACGGCATAACCCCTCTTCGCCTTGACGCGAACGAGGGGGCGACCGGTGTCCTTGCCATGCAAGCTGCCAAGTTGTTCGCGGCCCTGGGCATCAAGGAAGATCGGCCGCACGCCGTGGACCACGTCGTTATTGCCGAACTTGCCGTAATAGACTTCGATACCGACAAGTACGCTTCGCCGAGGGCCCACCTCGCGGAACATCCGTTGCCGAAACCCCACGATTTGCGTATCACTCGTGTCGCCCGCGTCATCGCCTGCGGCGCGAACTGGCTGTTCAATCAGCGGTTGGCCGACGGCCGGGACACTCAGGAACGCCAGAAGCATCACCAGCAGGGGGCAAGCATTGGTTTTCATCAGAGCGATACCTCCAAACTGAATCGACCGGAACGAGGCGACCCCGTCCCAACTGGAGATTCGAATCCGGTCATCACGGAATACGGTGATTCCATCCTACTACATCGGGGAATCGCTAACAATCCGCACGATTGGGGGTTCCTTCCCCGTTCTTGCACGTTCGGACCCCAATTGGTAGAATTATTATTCAACCTCCCTCCGGCGCGACGATGGCTGAGCCTCTTGCCCACGAAAACTTCGATCCCTATCACAAATGGTTGGGAATCTCGCCCAAGGACCAGCCGCCGCATTATTATCGCTTGCTGGCCATCGACTTGTTCGAGTCCGACCCGGACGTGATCTCCGCCGCGGCCGATAAGCAGATGGCGTTTATTCGTTCGTTCCAGACGGGCAAGAACGCGACGCTTTCGCAGAAGATCCTCAACGAGATTGCGACAGCCCGGGTTTGCCTGCTTAACGTGGCGAAGAAGGCCGAATACGACCATGCACTCCGTGCTCGCATGGCAGTGGCGGCGTCTAGGTTGAAGAAGGCCGAGGCGATTCCCGTAGTTGCCGGAGCCCCTGCGGACGAAGAGACAGGCGTCGTGGCCGAATTGGCCGATTCGGAAACTCCTGTTTCGTTTCCGATGGAACCAGGCGCGAGCAAACGATCTCCATTCCACAAGAAGAAATCGAACAAAGCCACGCTCATGCCCCTGGTGGCTTTGGGTGCGATGCTGGTCGTCTGCGTGGTTGCCATTGCCGTGGTCATGTCACGGACACCGGAGAGCGACGTGTCGCAAGTGGCCGAAGATCGCGTTGGCAACCCGCCCAGGAATGCCGAGTCCGCACACGCCAAGCAAGCCGCTCAGGTCAACAAACCGCTAGTGCCGGCGAACACGACAAAGCCGGCGCCGTCCACGAGTTCGCTTCAGCCATCCCGGTCCGGCGATGGCAGCGACACGGCATCGCCTGCAAAGCCGCCGGATGCCGGCAAGGTCCACGGTACGTCCGAAAATGAAGCGAACCATAAGTCATCGGACAAGATTCGGCCGGAAATCAAGCCGGGAATTGGCGACGATCCCTCCGCCAGCAAGTCGGCCCCCGCACCGGAGCCGGAAACGTCTGCCAAGCCGGCCGAGGTCGAGAAGGGCAAGACGCTGGCGGAGTTGGACAAGCAGTTGTCCGATGCCAAGACAGCCGAGGATTATCAGGCGGTGGCCGGCGAGGCGTTTCGAGCGGCAGGCAAGGCGATCGACGATCACCAACAAGACGCGGCCAAACAGTTGATCCTCAAGGCCCTGATCGCCGCACGGAAGTCGGGCGACTCGAAGCTGATTGTCAAAGCCACGCGGGCCCTGACCAAGCCCGAGTTGGTCAAAGAGATCCTCGCGGAGAAGGATAAGCAAGACCAAGATTCGGCTGCCCCTTCGCGGCCGTTGCGGGACACGTCGTCGGCGCGACAAGCTTCCGGCGGCGGGCCATTGGGCGAAACGCCCGCAACCCCCGGTCGACGGGGGCCGACAGTCCCAGTTACGAAGAGAGTCGGGCTGTTTGGCACGCAGAAACTCGGTGCTTTGATCGGGCCAGTGACGCAGGGCACGCTGATTACGCTGCAATACGACGAAGGCGCGTGGGAAAATCCGGTCACGCATGAATCGATCAACCCTGACGACGCATCCCAGAATGTTTATCGCGTGGCAATCGCTACGCGCCAGGCCCCGTTGCATGTCTTTGTACTGCCGCCCGGCACGGCGGCTCGGGCCTTTCAGTGGCGGGCGGATCGAGATTACGATGCGATGGTCCTACGGTGCCATATTTTCGGCGCGAACAATCCTCTCGACGGGAAGGTCTATTACCGGATGACAGTTACTCCGCCGGGGCAGTAATCGCTACCATTTACGATTGAAAGGCATGACGTCAGCCCCAGAACACATACCCGATATGATTCCGCCGTGCCCGGAGAGTTCCGGCGAGGGTAGTGCTGCGTCTCAATCCTCGGCGTCGCGCGACGGCTTTTTTTGGCGGCAGTTCAACGCCGCGGGGCTGGTGGCCGTTGCCGAGAAGGTTGCCGCCGGCCATGATCTGGAGTTGGACGAGGCGCTTGCGCTCAGCCGCGCCAGCCTGCCGCTTTTGGGGAAAATGGTCCAGTTGCGGCCCGCGGCGGGCGCTCCAGCGGACACGGCAGCAGGCACTTTGCCGATCGCGCGCGCGACCTCCCTGCCGGACCTGCGGCCATGCATCGGGCAGGGCCTGGCCGACTGGGAATCGTTCTGCCGGACACTTATCGCCATCCGCGGCGAAGCATCGCCGAGCGGCGAAGTTCCACGCAACGGGACTGAATATTTCTGGTATCCGATCGTTGAGCAGCCCTTGGATCGGGACCTCGGATGGGATGGTAATATCACGGGCGCGGAAGTCTTGCGGGCGATCGCCCTGGCCCGCTTGGTTCTGCCGGCGGCGATCGAAGTCCGGGCCCCGCTGGCCCCGCTCGGCCCCAAAGTGGCCCAGGTGGCCTTGGATTTCGGCGCTGCGCATCTGGGCTACGTGGCTGCGGATGGCCAGACGCCCAACGACCCGCTCATCGCCGATCCGAGCATGCTCGACGAACTTTTGGGCAGTTGCCTGCCGACACGCCTTAAGGAAGAAGACTCAAAGTAGCAGGCACAGTCCCTGTGCCGTCCGCTCAGTAATACCCTCATGAACATCGACCCAAAGCTTCGCGAAATTGCCGAAAAAGTGGAATCCGGCCTGCGGCTCGGCCTCGACGACGGCATGCTGCTTTCCACCCACCCCGACCTGCTCACCATCGGCCAGATTGCCAACGTCGCCCGCGAGCGGCTGCATGGCAATGTCACCTACTACAACCGCAACCTGCACCTCAATTCGACGAACGTCTGCGAAGCGAGTTGCGCGTTTTGTTCGTTCGCGCGGCTGAAGGAAGGCATGCCCAGCGCTTACACGATGAACTTGGAACAGGCCCTGGAGTGGATCGAGAGGCGTTATCAGCCGGGCATGACCGAAGTTCACGTCGTCAACGGCCTGAACCCGCATTTGCCGTTCAGCTATTATACGGACCTGCTGCGGGCGATCCGTGCCCGGTTCCCGGCCTTGCACCTGAAGGCCTTCACGGCGGTTGAGATCCATTACTTCGCCACGAAGTTCGGTTTCTCGTATCGTGAAGTGTTGGAGCAATTGATCGACGCCGGCCTCGGCTCGCTGCCCGGCGGCGGGGCCGAGATTTTTGCCGAGCGGGTGCGAAAGCGAATCTGCCGCGACAAGGTCGATGCCGGCGGTTGGCTCGACATCCATCGCACGGCCCACCAGTTGGGGCTGAAGTCGAACTGCACGATGCTGTACGGCACGATCGAAACCCGCGAGGAACGGATCGACCACCTCCTGCGGCTGCGGGATTTGCAGGACGAGACGGGCGGTTTTCAGGCCTTCGTGCCGCTGGCGTATCATCCGGAGGGCAACCGGCTGCGGAAGCTCGGCGCCCCGACGGCCGACGATGACCTGCGGGTGATTGCCGTCAGCCGGCTGATTTTGGACAACATCCCGCACATCAAGGCCTATTGGGTCATGCTCGGTCTGAAGATGGCGCAGGTTGCGCAGCGGTTCGGGGCCAACGACATGGACGGCACGGTGATCGAAGAGAAAATTTACCACATGGCCGGGGCCGAAACCCCGCACGAGTTGACCATCGACGAGCTCGGCCGGATGATTCGCGCCATGGGTCGGGAACCGGTCGAGCGGACAACGGTGTACGAAGCCGTGGGGCACTACGTTCGCGAATAAGGATAACCATTATGCCGGAAAAGCTCCCCCCGCCCATTACTCTTGCGATGGTTGTTTGCGACGCAATCTGGGTTGAGCCCTGGACCGGCAAGCCCTCGTTGTTGGGCCTGTTCTCGGAAATTGCTATAGAGACATTCCCTGCGGTTTATCCGTCTATGGCAGTCTATGTCTGCATGACCGGCGCACATGGGAAAGTGCCCGTTGAACTGCGTCTGGTTGACACCGACGAAGAGCACCAACCGCTGTTGCGGATAGAGGATGAGCTTGATTTTTCGGACCGAAGGGCTATTATGGAGTGGGAAGTGCAAATGGAAGACGTTGAGTTTCCTGCGCCCGGCAATTATCGGCTGCAATTATTTGCCAGTGGTGAGTTCATGCTGGAGCGTCGCTTAACCATTTATCAAGCGGAGGATTAGCATGGCGGATAAGCCAAAGAAACCGAATGCTCGCGGGCTGCCGGCAATGGCAATCACGCTGACGGTCAAAAGCGGCAAAGTTGTCAGTCGCGTTGTCAGGAACGAACGAACGAAGAGCGACGCCGCCGCTCGCCTGCCGGAAGGCAGGCCGCTCTTTCGCCCCAAGCCTCGCCGGCTCGGGCGCAATGGTGAATAGTGTGATGATAATGGCACCACGCTCTTGATCGCCACCCAATTCCCCACCATCGATCGTCTCTTGAGCAAGGCTGCCGACGGCCGACGGCTCTCCGTGGATGATGCCTTGCAGCTTGTCGGCGACGCCTCGTTGGCCGATTTGGGGCTGGCGGCCGACATCCGCCGCAGCCAGTTGCATCCCGGGCGGCGGGTTTCGTACATCGTGGAACGGAACATCAACTACACGAACGTCTGCAACACGTACTGTCGCTTCTGCGCCTTCTACCGCGCTCCCGGCCGTCCCGGCGGCTATACGCTGAGCAAGGAAGAACTCGCGGCCAAGATCGACGAGACCGTGGCGGCCGGCGGCATCCAAATCCTGCTCCAGGGTGGGCTCAACCCGGAACTCGGCATCGAATACTACGAGGACCTCTTCCGCTGGCTCAAGCGACACTATCCGGCTGTCAATCTGCACGCCCTTTCGGCAGACGAAATCCTGCACGTCTGCAAGGTTTCCAATCTGTCGATCGAGGAAAGCCTGACGCGACTGATCGCGGCCGGCATGGGTTCGTTGCCGGGCGCGGGGGCGGAAATCCTGGTCGATCATGTCCGCAAGCGGATCGCCCGGCTGAAATCGGGCGCCGACAAATGGCTTGCCGTGCACCGCACGGCCCATCGTCTGGGCATCCCTTCCACCTGCACGATGATGTTCGGCGTGCAGGAAACCTGGCACGATCGCCTCTTGCACCTGGAAATGCTCCGCCGGCTTCAGGACGAGACAGGCGGTTTTACCGCGTTTATCACCTGGCCCTATCAGCAAGGCGAAATGAAACTGGGCCGGGGCAACACGTCGGCGGTCGAGTACCTCCGCGTGCAGGCCCTCGCCCGGCTGTTCCTCGACAATATCCCCCACCTGCAAAGTTCCTGGGTTACGCAAGGCCCGTCGATCGGGCAGATCGCCCTGAGCTTCGGCGCCGACGATTTCGGGGCCGTGATGTTCGAAGAAAACGTCGTGTCCGCGGCCGGCACGACCTTCCGCATGAATAGTGATTTCATCGAATCGCAGATCCGCCGCGCGGGGTATACGCCCTGGCGGAGGAATGTGCGGTATCAGGCACAACCGTGAGTTGCTACCAGCGGGAAGAATAATTAGGATGATGATAGACGAAATTTCCTCTCACCATCTTCCCATTGACGCCTATGCCGGAATTCACGGGTCAGACTATCGGGGAGTATGCGCTTTTGGAGGAGCTCGGCAGCGGTGGCATGGGGCAGGTCTACAAGGCGGTCCACTGCAAATTGAACCGCACGGTTGCCGTGAAACTGCTTCCTGAGTCGCTCGATCAGTCGCCCGAGTCCGTCGAGCAGTTTCTGAGGGAAGCGCAGGCCCTGGCCCGCTTGTCCCATCCGAACATCGTCGCCGTTCACGACGTGGGCATGGCCGATGGCAGGCATTTCTATGCCATGGATTACGTCGATGGCGATGATCTGGCACGGCTCGTCAGGCAGTACGGTCCGATGCCCGTGGAACAAGCCCTCGACTGCATCCTGCAAACGGCCCGCGGGCTGGAATATGCCCATGCCCAGGGCGTCGTCCACCGTGACATCAATCCTTCGAACCTCATTCTCGACCACGATGGGACGATGAAGATTCTCGACCTGGGCATTGCCGGAATTCAGCCGCCGACGGAACGAGACGGCCAAGACCTGGCGAAGACTGCCGACCACCGCACAGACATCTACAGCCTGGGCTGCACCCTTTGGTTCCTGCTTACGGGCCAGCCACTCAACGGCGGCGATACGGTCGCGGAACGGCTGACCGTCCATCGGGAACATCCTGTGCCATCGTTGAAGACGGCATGTCTAACTGCCCCTGCGTGGCTCGAACGGGTCTTTCTCAAGATGGTCGCCAAGAAGCCCGAAGACCGCTACCCGTCGATGAGGGCACTGGTTGCCGATTTGGAGCAGCAGGCTGCGCCTCGGAGTTGGTGGCGGCGTTGGCTCACGTTCATAAGAAAGACTTTGCTGGGGCCAAGCGATCAATCGATCCAGCCCCCGCCCAACACCTCGTCGCCCCGATAGCAGACCGCCGCCTGCCCGGGGGCGACCCCATAGCAGGGCTCCAGAAATTCCACGCGGAACCGATCGTCCGGCATGGTCTCGACAACAGCGGGAACTGCCGGACTGCGGTAGCGAATCTTCACCTGGCACTCGAAACGCGGCTCGGGCGGGAAGAACCAGTTCGCCCCACCGGCGGAAAGCTCGCGGCGGGCAAGCTCGTCCTTGGTGCCGAGGACCACTTCGCGCCTCTGCGCGTCGATGCGCACGACGTAGCGGGGTTCGCCGAACGCGACCCCCAGGCCTTTCCGCTGCCCGATCGTGAACTGTTCAACACCCTCGTGCCGCCCGACCACCCGGCCGTCCGTGGTGACAATCGCGCCGGACGTGTCCAGGCACCATGTACCCATGGTCGCCGAACGATTCGCACGAATGAAGCGGGCATGGTCCTGGTCGGGAACGAAGCAAATCTCCTGGCTATCGGGCTTTTCGGCTACGTGGTGCAAGCCGAGACGGTCGGCAATCCGGCGAATTTCCTCCTTCCGGTAATCCCCCACCGGAAATTGCAGCCGGGCGAGAACCTCGGGGCGGATCCCCCACAGCACATACGACTGGTCCTTGCTGGGATCGAGCCCCCGGCACAAGGCAAGGCGGCCACCCTCACCCCCTGCCCCTCTCCCTTCCGGCTGAGTACAGCAGGCGGGAGAGGGGAGCAGTCGGGCGTAGTGCCCCGTAGCGATTTGCCGAGCACCGACGCTATCGGCATATTCGACCAGCTTGCCGAATTTCAACCACGTATTGCAGACCACGCACGGGTTGGGCGTCCGCCCGGAAGTATACTCGGAGATGAAGTAATGGATAATGCGGCCGAATTCCTCCTCGAAATTGATCGCATAGAAAGGGATTTCCAGTCGCTCGGCGACGCGTCGGGCATCGGCCGCGTCGCTTGCGCTGCAGCAACCCTGTTTCCGCGGGGAAGGGGCGGTCGAGCAGATCGTCTTTTCCTCATGGCCATGGCGCATGAACAGCCCGACCACTTCGTGACCTGCCTGGCGGAGCAGCCAGGCGGCCACGCTGCTATCGACCCCGCCGGACATGGCTAGAACTATGCGTGACATACGTTTTGAATTCTAGCCTTTTCGTGCGAGTCAGGTCAATTAACTCGCCTTTCCTAAATCGCCGCAGACGGGTATAATTCCCCGTTTCCGATAGCATTTCTCCCAGGAATCAACGATGGAACGCGAACTGATCGATCGGGCCGACAATATCCAGAAGCGGATCCTCCAACTCAGGGACTCTCTTTGACTTCCAAGGGAAGAAATCTCAAATCGCCGCGATCGAAAATGAAATGGGCCAAGGCGATTTCTGGAATTACCGCGAAAAGGCCCAGGAGGTCGTCGGCCGCCTCAAGGGGCTGAAATCCGTCGTCAAGCCGTTGGAAGATGCGATTCGCGCCATGGGCGACTTGGCCGCCATGATTGAAATGGCCGAGGAAGACGAAGACTTGGCCGCCGAAGTCCCCGGCCAAGTCGAGCGGCTGGAAAAGGCCGTCGATGACCTGGAGACCAAGTCGCTCCTGAGCAGCCCCTTGGACCCCAGCTCGGCCCTCTTGACGATCAACGCCCGCGACGGCGGCACCGATGCCCACGATTGGGCCGAGATGTTGCTGCGAATGTATCTGGCCTGGGCCAGAGACCACGACTACGACACCGAGATCCTCGATCGCCAGGAAAACGAGGAGGCCGGCATCAACAGCGCCACGATTGCCGTCCGCGGGGCCATGGCCTACGGCTACCTGAAAGGCGAGGCCGGCATCCACCGCCTCGTGCGGATCAGCCCCTTCAACGCCGAGGGCAAGCGGCAGACGAGCTTCGCGGCCGTCGACGTCTCGCCGGAAATCTCCGACGAGGTCAAAATCGAAATTCGCGACGAGGACCTGGAAGAAAAGGCCATTCGCTCCAGCGGTCCCGGCGGACAGCACGTCAACAAGACGTCCAGCGCCATCCAGTTGCGGCACCTCCCCACCGGAATCCTCATCTGCTGCCAGGCCGAACGCAGCCAGCATAAGAATCGGTCGATGGCCTTGAAGATGCTCCGCGCCCGGTTGGCGCGGATCGAAGAAGAAAAACGCGAGGCCGAACAAGCGGCCAAGTATACCTCGATGCCCAAGGTCGGTTTCGGTTCGCAGATCCGCAGCTATTTCCTCCATCCCGATCAACGGGTGAAGGACTCGCGGACGGGCTACTACATGGGCAATTTCAACGCCGTGCTCGACGGAAACATCCAAGGCTTCCTCGACGCCTACTTGCAGTATCGCGCCAAAGGCGTGACCTACGGCAGTTTGAAGGATGATGAATAATTAGCCAACCTCCTCTGCCATTTCCTTGACAACCGGGCAAGATCGAATACAATACCAACAGGTCTTGTCACTGCTTTGGTTCGTATTGAAACTGAGTCTTTCCGGATGCAAGCGATGAAGCGCGAGCGGATTCTTGGTATTGAAAGGCTTGAGTCCCGCAGGCTGTTGAGCGGTGTCGTGGGGCACGCCGTGTGGATCGCACCTTTTCCGACCGCAGCAGCGGTCGTGCCGGCGGTTCCGACCGTCAACGGGCCGACGCTCTACGCCAAGGCGGGGGTTCCGTTCAGTGGGGTTGTCGGCTTCTATGCGTCGCCCGTTCTCGATCCGCCCTTAAAGTATTCGGCAACCGTGAATTGGGGTGATGGCGGCACGTCCGACGCCACGCTTTCCTACGGCCAATACCATGGCCAGTACGGCTACCTGATTTCGGCGACGCACACCTTCGCGAAGGCCGGCATTTATTCGGTCAAGACGACCCTCGTCGAGGGCCCGATCAATCCCTTGATGGGGCTGCCGACGCGGCTTGTCGAATACATCGCCGATAAGGCGATTGTGGTTTGCTCAACCGGCGTACCCATCATCGAATCCGTCGGCAAGAAATTCACCGCCGATCTCGGCACCTTCCTGACCATTGCCCCGGGCACCAACCTCTCAGCCACCATCAACTGGGGGGACGGATCGAGTTCCCAGGGAACCCTGACCTCGATCGGAGTGCAGGGAATCGACGAAATAAAGTTCAAAGTCACCGGCACTCACACGTACAAGACGGTCGGGGTCTACTCGATTAAGATCGTGGTGAACCTGGGTTCGCCGATTGCCGCCAACCCGGTGGTTGTCGCGACGATTCACAGTTTCGCCATCGTGATCTGAGCGGTCAGTCGTTGAGTAGTCGGAAAAATGGGACCAATACCGCCTTCTTACGGGTCCGCCCCGAATGGCTCGACCAAGGCCAGCCGGGTCTGCCGTGCCGCCCGGTAGGAATCGGCCGTGTAGACCGCGATTGCCGTCCAGATGCACGCGAAGCTCACGATCTGGGCTGTCGAGAACGGCTCATGGAAAGCCACGACTGCCAGCAGGAACTGGAGCGTGGGCGAGAGGTATTGGAGGATGCCCATCGTCGAGAGCCGCAACTGCCGGGCCGCAGCCCCGAAGAACAGCAGCGGCACCGTGGTCACCGGGCCGCTGAGCGCCAACAGGCCCAAGGTTCCGAGGCTGCTCCCCGCCCCCTCCCTCGTCGCCCCCAAGTAGCTGATGTAGGCCAGGGCGACGGGCGTCATGGCGAGCGTCTCCACAGTCAGGCTCACCAGCCCGTCCACGGGCATGATCTTCCGCATCAAGCCGTACAAGCCGAACGTCAGGGCGAGGGCCAGGGCGATCCAGGGCACTTCGCCTACGAAACCGGCCAGCACCAGAACGCCGGCCAAGGCCAGCAGGATGCTCAGGGTCTGGTAGGGCCGCAATCGCTCGCGGAGGAATACCACGCCCAGGATCACGTTGACCAGCGGGTTGATGAAGTAGCCCAGGCTGGCCTGGAGCACCTGGCCGCTGATGACCGCGTAGATGAACACCAGCCAGTTGGCGGCGATGAAAAGCGTGCTCAGCCCCAGCATGGCCAACAGCTTGCCGCTCCGCAGTTCCCGCCCCAGTTCCGACCACCGCCCCAGGAAGGCAACCATGACGGCCAGCATGGCGAAAGACCACAGCGCCCGATGGGCCAGGACTTCCAGCGGGGCCACGCCGGCCACGGCCTTGAAATACAAAGGAATGAGGCCCCAACAGCCGTAGGCGGCGATCGCGTAGATAATGCCGTGTTTCGGGGGTGTCGAAGTCACCGTTGCCTGCCGTCGCCGCTAGGGTTGCATCGACTTCCAGCCATAGTCTTTCATCGTCACTTGTACGTGCGGCCCAGATAGTCCACGACAGCCCGCTTTATCGCCAGCGGTTCGCAGGGACCCGACTTGCGGTACAGCACCTTGCCGCCGGGCGCGATCAGGATCGTGTGCGGCACGGGACCGGACGCCTTTTCGTCCACGGCGTCCATGAGCTTATACTTGTCGTTGCCCTCGAACAGGTAGTTGCCGGCCGAGACCTGCTTCTTCTTCAGCACCTCCAGGGCCTTGTCCTTCTCCTCGGGCGAGTCGGCGGAGATCGTAATCAACTCGAAGTCCCGGTTCCGGTACATGCGGTTGATGGTGACGAACTCGGGCAGTTCCGCCACGCAGGGGCCGCACCAGGTGGCCCAGACGTTGATCAGGCGCAGTCTCTTGCTGTCGTTCTTCACCAGGGCCCGGATGCCTTTTTCGTCGATGAGCCGCAAGGCGACCTCCTCCTTGGCCCAGGTCTCCAATGATCTCTTGACCGACTCGCGCTTGTCGGACCACTTGGTCGAACAGCCGAAGACCTTCGTCGTTTCCACCGGCACCGGCTTGCCCGCCAAGAGGGCCTCGATGGCGTTGCGGGTATCATGGGAAGTGGCTCGCTCGGGCTTCTCGGAGTTGTCGATCCGGCCCGTGAAGCGCAGCTTCCGCTCGTGGTCGAAGACGAAGACGTGCGGGGTGGCCACGGGGCCATAAGCCCGGGAGACCTTTTGGTCAGCGCCATCGTAAAGGTAGGGGAAACGGAAACCCCGTTCCTTGGCCCGGGTCTTCAGGTCCGCGAAGCTGTCGCCCAGGTCGCTGTAGCCCAGTTCGTCCAATCGCACGGCCTGGGGGTCGTTGGGCGAAATGGCCACCAGGGCGACTTTCTTGTCCTTGTACTCCGTCGCAAGCTGCTGGATGCGGCCCTCGTAGGCCTGGGCCGTGGGGCAGTGGTTGCAGGTGAAGACGACGACCAGAACCTCGGCATCGCGGAACGACTCCAAGCTGTAGGTTTTGCCGTCCACTCCGGGCAAGCGGAAATCGGGCGCCGGGCTGCCGATTGCCAATGTGTCGGCACGACAGACCGCTGGGCCGCCCGACGCGACCAATAGAAGCCCCAAGATCAGGGAAGCGCGGTGGAGGTTTTGGAACATGGGTTGTCTCCTGGGATGCGGGGGGTCTTTTCAAGCGCCAAGCTGACCTGCGGCCAGCAATCGTAGTGTAACCTGCCGGGACACGGTTGGCTAATCGAGCGTAGTCAGACACTGCAAGAACTAATTTTTGCAAAGTGCAGCGGTGAGCGTTTTCGGGTCTCGACGGGCCTGAGCAGCGACCCACCCGGACGTAGTGCATTTTGGGGATTTTGGCCAAAGTGGCCCAAAACAACCTTTTTTTCTGGTTTATAGGCCATTTTATACCACAACTAGAGGAATGTCACTTCACCACAGGACGTTGTCGACACCAGGAAAACTGCGGGAATAACATGGCTTGACACTCTTCGGAGTGTTGCCGCTATGGACACCAGGGTGTTGCCAGTTTGGCTCCTTTTGGTTCACTTTCGGCCCGCTTTGACTACTTTTGACTACTTTTGTCCGCGTTCGGCTCCTTCGTGGTAAGTTAGGCAAGTTCGCTCGCCTGCTTCCTAAGAGGCCGAGGACGCCCAGTCAAGAAATTCCGTTTTTTTCTGTTCGACCCCCAACTAGTATGGAATTGAGCGTGCGGGCCTTTATGGCAGGAATTTCTGGAACACTAATCTGCGCTAATCAACACTAATCTTCAGTCTAGGATTAGTGGTAATTAGTGATTATTAGTGTTCCCATCTCCCTTGCCTTTCCTTTTTCTCTCTGCCCGGACATTGCCTGCCGCGCGTCCAGGCCGATACCTTGGCCGGAGCAGGCGGCGAGCCTGCCCCGGACCGCGCGACGCGGTTGACTTTCCCGCGTCGCCGAAGCGAATTGTCAAAGAGCAAAAAGCGTATCAAGACGTTACTCGTCGTAACTATCCACACTAATAAGTACGTTTCAGCCGGCGATTTTGAACAGTTCGCATTGCAGATTTCCGGCAAACACAATCGCTCGCAACCCGGCCGGGCCCGCTTTTCCCCGACGAATTCCACGATTTCTTGCCGGCGAAACAATCTTGCCGGAAGTTGGAAGCGCGCTCAGCGTTTCGGGGGTCACAATGGCAATTTCCGGCTACCAGAGATTCGGAATTGCCACTGAGTCGCTAGGGGTTAGAATGACGATTTACCCGCTGCCCTGACTGTCCAACGGGTGGGGTCGTTCCAAAGGTGGCGCGCAATCCCGCGGACCGGAGCGCGCAGCGTATGCAATCGTTGTCGAAGCCGACCCGGCTCGTTGGTCGTACCACACAAAATTGTTGTTACGAATTTTCTCGCAGGGAGGCTTGTTGCAGTCTGGTAGTCCAGTTGGTAGGATATTCCTTTAATAGTCCCCCGCCGCGAGTGGTCAGTCGCACTTTGGCCTAAGTCCCCGCTGCAAAAAGCGTTACAGAGGAACTTGCCCCATTGAACACTCGTGGCCGGCATGCAATGCCGTCGCACTGAGATGCAAGTGGAAGGTGGGTAAAATGGCGAAGTTGGAAGAGTTGTCACGCGGTGCCTCCGTGCGGGGCATCCTGCCTGGGCAGTTGGTTACCGTCATCGACGTCAAATGGATCGGGAACGTCGCCGTCGATCTCACGTACAAAGACGCCGCGGGCCGGCCGGCCAACGAGCTTCTCTACCGCGACCGAGAATCCAGCATCGAAATCGTTGCCGAGGGCAGCCCTTGGAGTTTCGACGGCGATGGTGCGCTTTTCCGACTCGTATCCGAGGCCCAGCGAATCCGGCTGGCCTACCTCTTCGATCCCGTGCTGGCGGTCCACACTTCCATAGTCGATCCGCTTCCGCACCAGATTACGGCCGTCTATGGCGAGATGTTGCCCCGCCAGCCCCTTCGCTACTTGCTGGCCGACGACCCCGGCTCCGGCAAGACCATCATGACGGGGCTGCTTGTCAAAGAAGAGATTGTCCGTGGCGACTTGCAACGCTGCATGATTGTTTGCCCTGGGAATCTGGCAGAGCAATGGCAAGACGAATTGGACCGCCGCTTCCACTTGCCGTTCGAGATCATGACAAACGACAAGTTGGAATCCGCCCGCACGGGCAACTGGTTCCAAGAGAACTCCCTGGTGATCTGTCGCCTTGACAAGCTCAGCCGTGACGAGACGCTCCACGCCAAGCTGGAGCAGTCCGACTGGGATCTGATAGTCTGCGATGAAGCCCACAAAATGTCGGCATCCTTCTTCTCGGGCGAAGTGAAGCCGACCAAGCGATACAAACTAGGACAACTCCTCTCCACCAGGACGCGTAATTTTTTGCTGCTGACCGCCACACCCCACAACGGCAAAGAGGAGGATTTCCAACTTTTTCTGGCATTGCTCGACGGCGACCGTTTTGAAGGCAAGTTCCGCGACGGCACGCACACGGTAGACACGTCCGACCTCATGCGCCGGCTGGTCAAGGAGCAGTTGCTCAAGTTCGACGGTCGACCCCTGTTCCCGGAACGGCGGGCCTACACCGTCAATTACGACCTATCCGACGCCGAGGCTCAACTCTACGAGCGAGTCACCGAGTACGTTCGCGAGGAATTCAACCGTGCCGAGGCCCTGGAGAGCGAAGGTCGCAAGGGCACCGTGGGCTTCGCCCTGACCGTGCTTCAGCGGCGTCTTGCCTCGTCGCCGGAAGCCATCTATCAATCGCTTCGCCGCCGCAAGGAGCGCCTGGAAAAGCGCCTTCGCGAAGAACAGACTCTCAAGCGCGGTGCGGAAGTACGCCTTGCCCCGGATGCCGGTCTTCCTGTCTATACGCTGGATGACTTGGAAGACCTCGACGACGCCCCTGACGCCGAGGTCGAAGAGGCGGAAGAGCAAGTCGTGGACCAAGCCTCGGCGGCCCGCACCATCAAGGAATTGCAGATCGAAATCGGCATGCTCAAGGACTTGGAGGAACTGGCCTACCGAGTACGCCAATCGGCGCCGACCGCAAATGGGATGAACTCTCGCGGTTGCTCCAGGAGAATTCGGAGATGTTTAACGCCGAGGGCCATCGCCGCAAGCTGGTCGTATTCAGCGAGCATCGCGATACCCTCAATTATCTCCACGAGCGGACATCAAGTCTGTTGGGGCGTCCGGAGGCGATCGTCACGATCCACGGCGGCATGGGTCGCGAGGAACGCCGCAAGGCCCAGAACGCGTTCACACAGGACAAGGAAATCGAAATCCTCATCGCCACCGACGCCGCGAGCGAAGGCATCAACCTGCAGCGCGCCCACCTGATGGTCAATTACGACCTCCCGTGGAATCCCAACCGCTTGGAGCAGCGTTTTGGCCGTATCCACCGCATCGGACAGACGGAAGTCTGCCACCTGTGGAACCTGGTTGCCAAGGACACGCGGGAAGGCGATGTCTTTCTACGGCTCCTGGAGAAGCTCGACCAGGAACGCCAGGCATTGGGCGGCCAGGTGTTCGATATCCTCGGCCAGCTTACCTTCGACAATCGGCCGTTGCGAGAACTGTTGCTGGAGGCCGTGCGGTATGGTGATCGCCCCGACGTTCGGGCGAGGTTGTACCAGATTGTCGAGCAAGCCTTTGATCACGATCATATTCGCAAGCTCATCGAAGAACGGGCATTAACGGCTGATACGATGGACGCCAGCAAGGTCCGGGCAATTCGCGAGGACATGGAGCGCGCCGAGGCCCGCCGGCTCCAACCGCATTTCATCGCCACGTTTTTCAGCGAGGCTTTCAAGCGACTCGGCGGCAAGACTCACGACCGCGAGCCCAAACGCTTTGAGATCACCAACGTTCCGGCCATCATTCGCAGCCGCAACCGCGCCATCGGCCACGGGGCGCCGGTGATGATTCGTTACGAACGGATCACCTTCGAGAAGGATCTCATCGCCATGCCCGGCAAGGCTCTTGCCGACTTCGTTTGCCCGGGGCATCCGCTGCTTGATGCGACGATTGACCTCACGCTGGAACGCAACCGCGACCTCTTGCGCCGCGGGGCAGTCCTAGTCGATGAAACTGACCCGGGCGATGAGCCCCGCGTGTTGGTCTTCCTTGAGCACTCGATTCAGGATGCCCGCAAGGCTGCTGACGGCCAACGAAGAATCGTATCAAAGCAGATGCAATTCGTCGAAATCGCCTGTTGGAGTCCCGGCTTTAGCCGGAATCCCGCGGAAATTCCGCCTAAAGGCGGGACTCCAACGGGCACGGCCGGAACCGTCCGGGCGGCCGGCTATGCTCCCTATCTCGACTATCGCCCCCTGACGGAAGACGAACTCCCGCTGCTGCCCCAAATTCCCGAGCCGGCATGGCTCCGCAGCGAACTGGAGAACAAGGTTCTCGAATACGCCATCCAGCATTTGGTTCCATCGCATTTCGACGAGCTGCGCCGGCGGAAAGAAGAACTGGTCGACAAGATCACCGCCGCGGTCAAGGACCGGCTGACCCAGGAGATTCGCTATTGGGACCACCGTGCGATAGAACTCAAGGAACAGGAATTGGCCGGCAGGGTGAACGCCCGGCTGAACTCCGGCTTGGCGCGGCAGCGCCGACGACTTGGCCGCCAGGCTCCAGAAACGCATGGGCGAACTGGAGCAGGAGCGAAAACTGTCGCCCCTGCCGCCGGTGGTTACCGGGGCCGCGCTGATCGTACCTGCTGGCCTGCTAGCCAAACTAACCCGAAGCGCCAGCGAGGGTGCGATACCGCCCACGTTTGCCGCCGATACGAAGGAGTCGGAACTGCGGGCCGTTGCAGCCGTCATGGACGCCGAACGCCGGCTGGGTTTCCTGCCCAAGGACGTGAGCGAGGAGAAACGCGGCTATGACCTGGAATCCTCCATCCCCGGCACTGGCCGGCTGCGATTCATTGAGGTCAAGGGCCGTGCAGCCGGAGCGAAGACCATCACTGTCACTAAGAACGAGATCCTTACCGGCCTGAATAAGCCCGATGAATTCATCCTGGCCATCGTCGAATTGGATGGACCCGCCAGCACTGTGCATTACGTTCGCAACCCATTCCAGCGGGAACCTGATTTCGGAGTTACAAGCTGCAATTACGCCATTGAGGAACTGCTCCAGCAAGCGACAGAACCGTGCTGAGCAGCCGTAAGGCAACCGGTGGGCAGAACCGAGGCAGGCCGCTGGCGTCACGGCCCCGGACCTGGGATAATTGCAACCGAGATTACGCCAAAGGGCAACCGAAACGAAGAAAGGAGTTCGTTGTGTCCCGCAAGGACTTGAAGAATAAGCCACTGGTCGAGGCCATTTTGGAGATCAGGTGGCACTTGGTTCAGCTCACCAGCGTCCAAGGTCCGGCCCAGATGATCTTACCGGCCGGGGATCCGCATTACCGCCTCTTGCTCGCGCGTCTCTTTGACCGCCTGCAAAAGGATTACCCCGTCCACGAGCAGTTGCCGACGGCCACTCTGCCTGACGACATGCTACCCCAAATCGTGCAGCATCGCTTCCGAGCGGCAAACGACGATTGGCCTTTGGTGCAAGTCGGCCCGGGCGTGTTCACGGTCAACGATACCCACCGCTACACCTGGACCGACTTTCAAACGCGCGCTAAGGATGCTGTAAGGCAATTGTACGACGCCCACCCCAACGTCGCCGATTTTCGCATTCAGAGCCTCGTGCTCCGTTACATCGACGCCGTGGAGTACAATTATAAGGATGAGGACACTTTCGCCTTTCTGAGGGATAAGATGAAGCTCGACATTAGTTTGCCCCGCTCCCTCTTTCATGATACGAGCGTTGAAAGCCGACCGCGGAGTTTTTCCTGGCAGGGCATGTTTCCGTGTTCCAAACCTCCGGGCAATGTTCACATCAACTTTGCGACGGGCGAGAAAGAGGGCAAGCCGGCAATCCTCTGGGAAACGACCGTCCAGTCCGCTGGGGACAGCCTGCCAAACATGCCGGATGATTTCCCCGGCTGGATCGACGCGGCCCATGAAATCACTGACGACTGGTTCTTCAAACTAATCGAGGGTGAACTTGAAAGGAGGTTCGACGGTGAGTAGCACTGCACATTTTCGTTACGAGCAGCCAACAGGCCGAGAGATGTTGTCGGGGTCGGCGAACTGGGCCTTCGATAACGGCGCTAACACGATCTTCGCCGCCAGAATCGGAGCGGTAAGCCGCGCCCTATCCCAATGGGCAGGATTGGCGGCCGTCCTGTTGGCCGTTTCTTCAATGAGTTCCGGCCCGGACCCCTGGTCTGAAACTCCGCGGCAGCGATCACAACTCACGATGACCGCTCCCTTCCAGACGCGCCGGCGGCGGCGAATCACCCCGCTCGAAGCTCGAAGATTGGCCCTGGAGATTCTCCATCGTGCTGAGGCCGGCAGGGCCGCAGCCGCCGAAGCCGAAGCCAGACAAGGCATCAACTGGGAGGAGATGGCGTGATTTACGAATACCCGCCCTTGGACGCGCCCATTCGCCAAGGCGACGTTTTCACGGGTCTTCCCCGAGTCGAAGTCTCCCTGGGGCGAATTCCGGTTCTGGAAGGAGACGGTTCGATGGCAGAACGCGACTGGCGCGAAATTGCGGCACAGGAGAAGCAAGTCACTGCGGTCTTTCCAATAATCGCAGTCACTGCCATCGTCGCAACGCAGGACTGCGATGCCACCCATGGCCAGGATATCACGCTCTGCGAAATTCGCCCTTTCCGAAAGGTTGAGTTGAAGGCTGCTCAAACGTCCGCACCCAAGAAATGGAAAGATATACTGACCCAGCACGCCCGTATCAACCAGAAGTGGTTTTACCTTCCGCCCGACGCGCAAATCGGCTTTGCCGACAAAATGGCCGTGGATTTCAGGGTTACCATTCGCGTACCGCGTTCTGAACTGGAGCAAGTCCGCGATTTGCGGAAAGGCCGGCTCAACTCTCTTGCCGACGAGCACTTCCGCGAACGTATCGGTGAGTTCTTTCGACGATACCCCTACGACGAATGGTACCCATTGAACGAGCAGGAGCTCAAAGCATACATCGACGAATACCCCGATGCACAACCATACCCGTGGCAGGAAGTCGTCGCACCCGAGCAACACATCATACAAGACTGAGAACCCATCCTTCGGCACACACACGGTTCGGCAACTACGCCGAATTTCGATCATGGCCACCACCGAAAAACCGACGAAGCCGGCAACCACCCCGGACGCCGTCCGCCAACGAATCAAGAGCGCCTACGGCGCGGTTCAGGCGTCTATCCAATCCAAAGGAACTGCTCGGCTTAAGGAGCTTTGGCCGGAATGGAATTCCCGATTCGAGCGGCTCTGCAACAGCAGTCAGCAGCACCCGCAAGTTGCCATTTCGCTTGTCGGCGACACCGGGGCGGGCAAGAGCACGCTGTTGAACGCCCTCGTAGGGGCACGAGTGTTGCCGGTCAGCAACATGCGGGCTTGCACCGCGGCGATCACTGAGGTTGCCTACGCCGAGGGCGCGTATCACGTGCATGTTGAATTCGTCTCCCGGGAATCGTGGAAGAAAGAAATTGAGCTGCTGCTGGCCGACTGGCGGGATACGACAACCGGAAACATGGACGGCGAAGGCGGAGACAACTGCCTGGAAATGTCTCGCGCGGTTCGCGACCGGCTTTGGGCGGTCTACAAGCCAACCGAAGACGCCGATCCAAGCGACTTTAGACCCTCGAATCTGATTGAGCCTCCCGACGTTGCTCATGCCCTTGACAAGGGCGTGGCCGATTTCAAATCAACCGATCTGGACGAATTCCGCAAGTTGGTCGCCAAGTATCTTGACTCCAAGCATCGTTTCTGGCCAATCGTCAAGTCAGTAACGATCCGCGGCCCGTTCGCGTCTCTGCGCGACGGGGCTAAGATCATCGACCTTCCTGGTATCAACGACCCCAACGACGCCCGGGAGGCAGTCACCCGAACACACCTCAAGACCTGTAAGTTTGTTTGGCTGATCTTCAATATCAAGCGGGCTCACCAAGGCTACCATCAACCTGATGCAGTCCGATGATTTCCTGCGCCAGGCGGTGATGGACGGTTGCGCCGACTCGCTCACCTTCGTTGGGACGGCATCCGATGACGTGGACCTGGAGACAGGCATCGAAGAATTCAGTCTCGATGAAGAGGCGACCCTTGGCGATGTAATCGCCGCTCGGAATAAGGCCGTTCGCAAAGTGGTCCTTAGCCAGCTTGACGATTTGGCCATCCGCTTGGCCAATTTGGCACGCGAGCAGCGCCAGGTTGGCGAAAAACTGGCTGGCCGGCTCCGCGCGTCAAAGATATACACTGTCTCCGCCCGGGAGTTTCTGCGGTTGAAAGGTGAAGCGCGAATCACCGACCCGAACGAAACGGAAATCCCGGGTTTACGTTCCCACATGCAGCGGATATGTGCCGACTACGGCATCACAGCCCATAGCCAGGCCGTCAACCGCCAACTCGATATTCTGCTTTCGGAAATTAAGCGGGAGGAACAGTCACAGCGGGCTGCGCTTCGCAACCGCGTCGACATCGGTCTGCGTCAACGGCAGGAGGTGAAAACGGCGGCGCAAGCCGCCGTGACGTTTCTCGACCATGAACTCCAAGAAACCCAGGAGCGGTTAAACCAAGACCTGGCGGCGAGCCACGAGCTTCTGGCGGAGCGGGTCCGCCGGGCAGTAGATCGTGCCGGATGCGAACTCGACAACACCTTCGCCCGTTGGGACCGGATGCACTGGGCAACGCTCCGGGCCGTCTGCCGCCGCGGCGGCGCCTACACCGGAACTACGGGCAAGAACGATCTGCCCGCCGATCTATCGAAGCCAATTCTCGACAGTGTCGCCTTCGCCTGGTCCGACTTTTTCGGGGAAAAGCTCCAGATCCTTCTGGGAAAATGGACCGACATGCTTCTCCGCCATGCCGACGACTACCGCCGCCGATTGATGGATACGGTCGGAAGGCGGGCTGACCTGCCGCCGTCGTTGTTCGCCAATCTCGACGGTATTCTGAAAACGACCGAAAAGGTGCTCAAGGAACTACTTGGGCAGATCAATTCGACGATGGAGGCCCGCATTCAGACGGACCAGCGGACCCTGTACGAATCGGTCCCCGGCCGAGTTAAGGCAAACATGCAGGAAGCCTTTGACGACGCCGCGACGGAGAGCGGGACCGGAATGAAGAAACGGATGGTAGCTATCCTGTCGGACCACGCGCGGCAGGTGTCGCAGGTGATGTTTGACGACGCCCGCGAATCGCTGCTGGCCGGGCTTCGCAGTCTGAACGACTGGCTTGCCCACGAGTTCAGCGAAATGACGGCCGCCGTCGGCCGGCACGCCTCATTGGCTGCCGAGAATCTGTTGGTTGGCGGAGAGAAAATGTCCGACGAAGCAATTTCTCGCGAAGAAAAGACCTTGGAGGAAATTGCGGTAATCGTGGAATCGATTCTTGAAACGTCACCGCCGGAATAGCGACGGTACTTTCCGAAGAACAGGACAAATCATGGCAAAGAAAGCAGCAGCCAAGTCTGAAGTGCCAACTATCGAACGGAAGATCGTATTTTTCCGCACTGCTTGCGGCGACGATGACGCCGGCAAGCCGTTGTCATTCGATCCGGCCCCGGTGCTGAAGCACGTTCACGCCCTTCCTTTCGACGAAGGACGATACCTCACGTTAAGTGGCGGCCAGTTTGCGACCGTGTGGGTCGATAGATCGACCATGCCTTGCCGGCTGCGAATTGCAAACGTCCGCCGAAGTGGCCTGCCAGCGGTCGAGCAGGCTGGCAAGCTCAGCCCCCTCAAGATTCCGGCGGATTCCGGGATTGCCGAACAAACGCACGTTGTATTCTTCCCAGACAACTTTGTGGGAGCCGAGTTCAACTTCTATGGTCCCCGCATGAGCCGCGTAGCGGCCTACTTGATGGCCAAGGCGGAGGCTTTTTGCCCCGACATCCATTTCGACGTTCTCCTTCGGCAAGACGTGGCTGAAAGACTGAAGCGCCTTGAGGATATTCGCCTGTTTGATCTGAAAGTCCGATCTTCGTTCATCGACACCATCGAAGAAGCCGACCAGGATCTTGGCAGTTGTTTCAAGGCGGCAGCGAAAGCGGGAAACGCCGAGGAAGTCCAGGTCATACTCCGGCCGGCAGCTCACTCTAAGAAATTGCTCAAAGCCGGTTTGCTGGCCAGCGTCAAGCGCATCCTGAAGGCTGATAATCTACAGCTTGAGGCCAGCCGATTTGTCGTCCGAGGACAGGACCGCGATACCGATGCGGTTGAACAACTCGACCTGTTGAGCGACGACCTGATCGTCAAGAAGAACGTCGTGCTACAGAACACGCGGTTCCGCTCCGTTGACTCGGAATCGGCGTACTCTGCCATCGAAGCGAGCTACGCGGAGATGAAGGGCGACCTTCTCAAGGCAGCGGGGGCTTCCGTATGAATCGCATCCTGCAATGGCATCGCGTTCACTTCCTTTGGGTGGAGTTCGGCTGGTCGCTCCTTTTGGCGACCGCGTTTGGCGTATGGAGCGAGCGGTGGAACGGAAAAGCCATTATTGACGCAACGCTTGACGGAAACCGGTCAGCGGTTTACGCGGCCTTGGCGACGATATCCGGCTCCCTACTGGGATTTGTCATCACCGCCGCATCCATCGTTCTCGGGTTCTCCGCTTCCGAAAAGCTGGCGATCGTCCGCGAGAGCAAACATTACCCTACGCTCTGGCGGGTATTCATTGCGGCGATCCGGGCCTTGGCATTTTCCACAATCGTGTGCATCGTTACGTTGGTCTTGGACCGCGACAAGCAGATCATCCACGGGGTCATGTACGTGGCCGCCTTCGCGTGCATCCTGGCCGCGGCGCGTGTCGCCCGTTGTGTTTGGGTTCTGGAAAACATCATCAAGCTTGTGGCTCAGCCGTCAAAACGGACGGCCCAACCTCCTTCCGTGGGCTAAAAGAGTGGCAAAGACAACATCCTCAAGCCGAAGCTACTCCGACCGTACCCTGAAGATACTTTGGGGGCGAGCCGCGGGACGCTGCGCAGTGCCTGAGTGCCGGACTGAGGTTTTTGCCGATGCCACCGACCACGATCCGATCGTGGTAATAGGTGATATCGCTCACATTGAAGCATCCAGCGATTGCGGTCCGCGGGGCAGTGACTCGCCTTCCTCTAGCGCTAAGAGCATTGTAGGACAAGGACTTACGGCGGGGGAGGAGGGCTTGATAGCAGAAGAAAAAGACCTCATGCTAACAGGTGAGTAATTCATGTTTCCACAAATTCTGCTAGCAGAGGTCCAACTATGATTTCAACAAAAGAACTGGATATTTTCAAGGCCCAAGAGCAATTTGAGCGGATGCACGAGTTTTTGAAGCAAGCGCTGAGCGAAGGGCGACGCCTCGACGAAGTGGAACGCGGGATGTTTCCGCGAGCTATGACCATGTGCCTGGAGTTTTTACGGTCCTTCGTGGAGGCCCATGGGGATGGGGATCGGGGAGAGACCGTAGAACGGGAAGGGGAGACGTTGGCGCGCCTGCCCGAGCCGCATGAGAAGCGGTACTTGTCGATTTTCGGGGAATTGCTGATCGGCCGCCGAGTCTACGGGACTCGGGAAGGCCAAGCGATTGGATGGTCGCCCCTGGACGCGACCTTGGGATTGCCCGCTGGAGAGAATTCCTATGTTCTGGAGGACTGGTTGCAGCGGTTGTGCATCCAGGACGCCTTTGGGGGATCGGTGGAGTCGCTCCGTGCCTGGTTGGGGACCACGGTGAGTGTTCGCACGGCGGAGCACATGAGTCGCGAGATGTCGCAGTACGTGGACGACTTTCGCGGCGAAGCGGTTCCTCCTGCCGAAGAAGAGGAGGAACTGCTGGTGATAACGGCCGATGGCAAGGGTGTGCCCATGCGGCGGACGTTGGCGGCGCGGTTGCGAGCAGAGTCTGAAGCTGGGGTGGGAGAAAAGGGAGGAAATGCCGCAGGCGCGGAAACGGCAGGAATCACGGCTGTCGAGGAAGAGGCGCCTTCTTCGCCTCCGGTCGAGCGTTTGGCGGGGCAAGAGAAAAGCAGCGGGAGAGCCCCGGGAAAAAACAGATGGCGTATGTGGGATCGGTTTACACCCAAGCCCGCTTCCCTCGTACTGCCGAAGACGTGATCGACGAGGTGCGTCGGCGAAAGCGTGCCCGGGAGCGGCCCGAACCGCAACACAAGCATGTGTGGGCAGAGATGACCCGGTTTAAGGAAGGGGAGGTGTTGGCCGCCGCACCGATGTTGTTCTTCGAGATTCTTATGGAGTGTTGTCGGCGGGACCCGGCAAACAAGAAGCCGTGCATCTGTGTCATGGATGGGGAACGCCAGTTGTGGAAGTTGGCGGCAGAATGGTTTCCCGAGGCCATATGGATTCTGGACCTGTTCCACGCGTTGAAACGGCTCTGGGAGGTGGCCCATTGCCTGTATGCGGAGGAGAGTGCGGAGGCGGGAGAATTCGTGACGCATCATCTGCGCATGCTGCTGCAAGGCAAGGTCGGTTACGTGCTGCGCAACCTCCGTCCCTTGGTGAAGGCCTACAAGCTGAAGGGGGCGAACAAGACCACCGTGGAGTCCGCGATTACGTACTATGAAAACAACCAGGAACACATGCGCTATGACGAATACTTGGCGGCAGGCTACCCGATTGCCAGTGGCGTGGCGGAAGGCGCCTGCAAGCACCTGGTGAAGGACCGCATGGAGCGCGCCGGGATGCGTTGGGAGTTGGAAGGGGCTCAAGCAATCCTCTCGCTGCGAGCCATCTACCTCAACGACCTCTGGGATCAGTTCATCACCTACCGTGTTACGACAGAACAGTCGCGTCTATATGGCAAAGATGCACAGCATGCTACGGCTGCATAAAGCGGCCTGCGAGTTGCTGCCGTCCGCGGGCGAACACCAAGGCGACTTCAGCGGAAAGGGACCAGTACGATAACCTGATTCTGCTATGCAAGAACTGCCACACCCGATTGGATGGGCAAAAGAACGCTAATCCCGTCGAGCACGTCAGGCAGTTAAAGGCCGACCACGAGGCGTGGGTGCGGGCATCGTTGCCCGAACGCGGACGAAGCTCAACCGGATGGAACGTGTTTATTCTTCAGGGTGAGCATCCAATCGACCCTGGCCAAACGGAAGCAGCCTTGGCTCCCGACTTCCAGGCCGGGCAACCGCTGGTCTTCACGGCAGTACCGAGCCGGCAACCGTGGACCGACACCTTCGGCGACATGGAGAAAGCCGTTGACAGCCTGTTCGCAACCGCTGACCCGTTTGATCGCCGTTTTGCGGTCTTCCCCCTGGCTCCGGTATCCGCGTGCATTTCCCTTGGCTACTTGTTCACCAGTCGGCCGAGGGTCCGCCTGTTTCAATACCACCGCGACGACCACACGTGGCGGTGGCCCGATAAGCCTGCCGGCAACGCCGATATCGCCGTCAGCGGGCTCGCCACCACCACTGTCGGGGCGGTCGGCAAGCTGGCCGTCTGCTTCGACCTGAGCGCCCAGGTTCAGGAGAGCGACCTTCCGACGTTGCCGCAAGGCTTCTTGGCAACCGTTCGTCTTTCCATTCCATCGCCAAGCACCAGTTGGCTTCAAACGCCCGCCCAATTGGATCAGCTTGGGACGGTCACACGTCAGGTCTTTGAAGCTATCATCCGGCTTTATCCACGGGCCAGCCAGTGGCACATCTTCTACGCCGGTCCAGCCCCTGGGGCAGTGAAAGTCGGCCAGCAGTTCAACCCAACCATGACGCCGCCTATCCAGCTTTACGAATTCAATCGTTGTCGTCAGCCCAGGTACGAGGCCAGCATCATGCTCGGGAGGTCCGATACATGAGCAACCAGGGATACTTGCAGCAACTGCTGAATCAGCAGGAGTTGACCAGCATTCAAGTCAGTACGCTGCGCGGCTTGCGTGACCGAATCCAGAATCGCCTGTCCCAACTGAATGGCAATCCTCGCTTCTACTACGCGGGCTCATACGGCAAGAAGACGATGATTCAAGACCGTTTCGACTTGGATGTCGTTGCCTACTGGCCTAGCGACTGTGGCTTCGATCTGAACGAGATTTCCGATGCTGTTGGGGCCGAACTGCGCAAGGAATGGCAGTATGTCAACCAGAAAACGGTCGCGTGGGAGTTGCCTTTCAACGATGGATTTCATCTCGATGTTGTACCCGGCCGAGCGATCGATGGCACGTTTCGCTATGCGAACCTGTACCGGCGTGACACGGGCACGTGGCTTCAGACAAGCATCAAAGTCCACATCGACACCGTGCGGGACAGCGGACGCCGGGACGCAATCCGCTTGATGAAGCTATGGAGATCGCGCAATCGCGTTCCCTGGAAAAAGTCCCTTGCCCTCGAATTGATAACGATTGCCGGGTGTTCCGGATGCTCGAAGTCGGACCTGGAGCCACAATTGACCGCTGCGCTCCGGCACGTCCGCGACAACATCGAATCCGTTCGACTCGTTGACCCCGCCAATAGCAACAACATCATTTCCGACGAATTAACTACATCCGACCGACGCGGCATCAAATCGGCCGCTCAGGCCGCCCTCGCCGCGACATACTGGAGTGACGTGTTTCAACAACGCTCCTGAGATACACACCGGCCAACAAAACTGCCATGACATACCGCAAGAAACTGATCGAAGTGGCCCTGCCGCTGGAGGCCATCAATAAGGCTTCTGCGAGGGAGAAGAGTATTCGGCACGGGCATTCCGAGCACATTTCATCTGTGGTGGGCACGGCGGCCGTTGGCGGCCTGTCGGGCCGTGTTGTTCGCTTCGCTGGTCGATGATCCGGATTGCGATCCGATGTTTGCCGGAAATGAAGACATCGCGGCCAGTAAGCGGGCCGAACTATTCAACCTTATCGAAGAAATGGTCCTGTGGGAGAACTCGAACAATTCTCGCGTGATCAATCGTGCCCGCGCAGAAATCGCCCGTTGCGTCGCCACCCAGAAGATTGAAGAAGGCATCTTCAAGAAGGACGACATGCTCGCGATCAAGTCCCCTGTTTTGCCAGGAGAGGGCAGCAGTGCCAAAGGTAAGGCCAAGTCAATAAAAGTACCCATCTTCGAAATTCGCCAACTGCTCGCCAAGCCGGAGCAGGTCAACGCATTCCTCGCCGAACACGCCCCGCCAGTGCTCGACCCGTTTTGCGGCGGCGGCTCGATCCCGCTTGAGGCCCAGCGCCTTGGACTGCGGGCCTATGCCAGCGACTTGAATCCCGTGGCTGTGCTCATTAACAAGGCGCTGATCGAGATTCCGCCCAAGTTCGCCGGCCTGCCGCCGGTCAATCCCGAATGGCAGAACAAGTCGCTGGAGGAGAAAGCCGCAACGGTCTGGCGGGGCACTCAGGGCTTGGCCGAAGATATTCGCTACTACGGCAAGTGGATGCGCGACGAGGCCGAAAAACGAATCGGCCATCTTTACCCCAAGGTCAAGATCACCAAGAAAATAGCGAAGGACCGGTCGGACTTGACTGATTATGTGGGGCAAGAACTGACGGTGATGGCGTGGCTGTGGGCGAGGACGGTAACCTGCCCAAATCCAGCTTGTCGGCTTACGCTTCCGCTAATAAAGTCCTACGCTTTATGCACAAAGACGGGCAGGCCCAAGCGTCTTCAGGTTCATGTCAATTCAGCGGAAACCAGAGTCAGTTTCGCCATTGAGGACGGCAAGGCTTTGGGCCGGGAAGGGACTGTCTCTCGGTCAGGCGCGAAATGCATCGCGTGTAACACAAGCGTACCGTTTTCGTATATTCGTGAGGAAGGCCGTGCAGGCAGATTGGCCGACCAGCTCTTGGCCGTAATCTGCGACGGACCCCACGGGCGTGTTTATTTGCCCGCTCTGCCCGAGCAAGAGGCAGCCGCACGCCGAGCATGCCCGGCTTGGCGGCCGGAGATCGACATACCGAACAATCCGTTTTCCCTGCGGCCGCCACTCTATGGCCTGAGCCAATTCGCAGACCTGTTTACGCTGCGCCAACTAGCCGCCCTCAATGAATACTCGAATTTGGTTGCCGAACTTGGCAAGGAACTGGTGAAGTCTGCCGACTCTGCCTATGTCTCTGCGATCCGAGTCTACACAGGTTTGAATGTCAGTCGACTCGCAAACAGGTGCTCGAACGCTTGCTTCTGGGATCCTGCCGGCGAGAAAATTCAACAGGTTTTTGCGCGGCAGGCGATCGCAATGGCGTGGGACTTCGTCGAGGCGAACCCCCTGGGCGATGCCAGTGGTAGTTTTCTCAATCAGGTCGATTACCTTGCCAATGTGGTCGCCTCCCTGCCGGACCCGGTTATTCCCGGAAATGCCTGTCAAAGTGACGCCGCTGACTTGGGCAAGTCGGGTTTCAGCGGAGTGATTAGCACCGATCCGCCGTACTACGACAATATTGACTACGCAGACCTTTCGGATTTCTTCTACGTTTGGCTTCGGCGAACGTTAGCTTCCGAATACCCGTCGTTATTCGGCACAGTTCTCGTCCCGAAGACCGCCGAACTGGTGGCGACGCCGTACCGGTTCAACGGCGATCGCAATGCGGCGGACCAGCACTTTAGGGCTGGCTTGATCCGGGTCTTGCAAGGTATCTGCGAGCGGAACACGCCTGCTGTACCGGCAACGATAATTTACGCATTCAAGCAAGCTGAAGAGGAAGAAGACGGGAGGGCATCAACGGGCTGGGAGTCGTTTCTCCAGGGTGCAGTGGACGTGGGCCTGACGATTTCCGGCACTTGGCCGCTTCGCACCGAGTTGGTCGGCAACCTCAAAGGACAGATGAACGCGCTGGCCTCGTCAATTGTGCTCGCATGTCGCGCGAGACGGGCAGATGCGCCGGTTACAACGCGGAAGGATTTCATTGCGGTTCTTCGCCGGGAGCTGCCAAACTCGTTGAGGGATCTCCAGCATGGTAGCGTCGCGCCAGTTGACCTCGCCCAAGCCGCCATCGGACCCGGCATGGCAGTCTTCACGCGCTATGCGAAGATCATGGAAACCGATGGATCGGCCATGGCCGTCCGCTCCGCGCTGAGCCTGATCAATCAGACCCTCGACGAAGTTCTGGCGGAGCAGGAAGGCGAGTTTGATGGCGACACCCGCTGGGCACTCGCTTGGTTCGACCAATACGGTGTTGACGAAGGCCCGTTTGGCGTGGCCGAGACTCTCAGCAAGGCCAAGAACACCGCCGTGAACGGACTGGTCGAGGCGGGCGTTATTCTGGCAAAGGCTGGGAAAGTTCGGCTTGTCGCTCGCGATGAACTGCCCGAGGACTGCGATCCAGCCACCGATGAACGGCTGACGGTCTGGGAAATCACGCAGCACCTAATACGCAAGCTGGAGCAGGAGGGCGAATCGGCCGCCGCGGCACTTGTCCATAAATTGGGTGGCAAGGCCGAATCCGCCCGTGATCTGGCTTACCGCCTCTACAACCTTTGCGAACGCAAAAAGTGGACTGACGAGGCCCTGGCCTACAACGGCCTGGTCATCGCCTGGCCTGAGTTAACCAAACTCGCCCTGGCGGAACGCAGCAAGGCCCCTGCAAAACAATCCGAGATGTTCTGACAGAAAGTCTTAACCTATGGCAATCACGAACCGAGAACGAGTTGGCAAGGCCCTCGAACTGCTGAACGAGGGCTTGCGGCCCTTTGTCGAGCGGGAACTCAAGGGCGTCCACGGCAGTAAGTGGGAGGATGTTGCAAAGGAGGGGCAACCGCCAGAGCGCGGCAAGGGACGCAAGGCCGAGAAATTCCACTTTGATACCCAGGGCCTTTTGGCCGTTCTTTGGAACCAATGGAATGTCGTATTCGCCAAGACGTTGGGTCCGGCGGAACGGAGCCTGGTCAGCGAGTTGCGCGACATTCGCAACAAATGGGCACACCAGGAAGCCTTTGCGAGCAGCGATGCCTACCGAGCGCTTGACAGCATGGAACGGCTGCTGGCCGCAGTCTCGGCATCCGAAGCCGAACAGATTGGCCAGATGCGGATGGATCTGCTGCGACTGCAATTCGACGAGCAACGGCGTAGCGAAATGCGGAAGTCTTCGTTCGTCCCGACCGAGGGCAAGCCACAAGGCGGACTGAAATCGTGGCGTGAAGTGGTCACTCCGCATAGCGATGTGGTGAAGGGAACCTACCAGCAGGCCGAGTTTGCCGCCGATTTGTGGCAGGTTTATCAGAACGAAGGCACGGAAGAGTATCAGAACCCTACGGAATTCTATCCCCGCACGTTTATCACCGAGGGGCTGAAGGGGCTATTGACCGGCGCATTGGTCCGGCTTGCCGGCAAGGGCGGAAATCCGGTTGTCGAATTGCAGACGAACTTTGGCGGCGGCAAGACGCACTCGATGATGTCGCTATGGCACCTGTTCTCCGGCGTGTCGCCCAGCGAACTGCTCGGCGTGGACGAGCTAGTTAAAGAAGCCGGCGTGCCTGTGGCGGCCGGCGTCCACCGGGCCGTTCTGGTCGGCACCAAGATTTCTCCGGGCCAAACCCACAAAAAACCTGATGGTACAGTGGTCCGTACGCTCTGGGGCGAATTGGCATGGCAGCTTGGCGGCAAGCCCGGTTACGAGATGGTGAAGGACGACGACGAGAAAGGCACGAACCCCGGCGACACGCTGAAGAAACTGTTCAACCGCTTTGCCCCCTGCCTGATCCTCATCGACGAATGGGTGGCATACGCGCGGCAGTTGCGCGACGAAGTGTCGTTGCCGGCCGGGACGTTCGACACGCAGTTCACCTTTGCCCAGGCCCTGAGCGAGGCCGCCAAGGTCGCCAAGCAGACCGTTTTGGTGGTGAGCATTCCCGAATCGAAGAACGAGATCGGCGGTTCGTTTGGGCAGGCCGCCTTGGAGCAGTTGAAGAACGCCATTGGCCGCGTCGAATCGCCCTGGCACCCGGCCCGGCCGGACGAAAGTTTTGAGATCGTCCGCCGCCGGCTGTTTGAGCCCATGACTGGCGACCAGTTCGTCGCCCGCGATGCCGTTGCCAAGGCATTTTCGGAGATGTACGGCGGCCAGCACCAGGAGTTCCCGCCGGATTGCCGTGAAGCGACCTATGAGCGCCGGATCAAAATGGCCTATCCCATCCACCCCGAGCTTTTCGATCGGTTGCACAACGACTGGTCGGCCTTGGACAAGTTCCAGCGGACCCGCGGTGTCTTGCGCCTGATGGCAGCCGTCATTCACTCGCTTTGGGACCGCAACGACAACAACCTGCTCATCATGCCGGCCACGATCCCCATCGACGACCCGAAGGTCCAAGACGAACTGACCCGCTACTTGGAAGACCAATGGCTGCCGATTATCGAAAAGGACGTTGACGGCCCGAACTCCTTGCCGCTGGGCTTGGACCGTGAGACGCCGACGTTGGGCCGTTATTCGGCGTGCCGCCGCGTATCGCGGACGATTTACATGGGCTCTGCGCCGACCCAGAAGGCGGCGAACCGTGGCATCGACGACCGCCAGGTCAAACTCGGCTGCGTTCAGCCCGGCGAATCCGTGGCCACTTTCGGCGATGCCTTACGGCGTTTGACCGATCGCGCAACATACCTCTATGTCGATGGGAAACGGTACTGGTACTCGACCCAGCCCACCGTATCTCGTCTGGCCGATGACCGGGCTAGCCAGAAGAACGACGACGACATCAACGAGGAAATCGCCCGGCGGCTACGGAGCGAGGCTGGCAAGCGCGACGCCTTCAGCAAGGTCCATGCATGTTGTCCGGGCTCCGATATTCCGGACGAGCGGACGGCGCGGCTGGTGGTTCTGGGGCCGGAGTTCCCGCACACCGGGAAGAGCGCCGGCAGCGCGGCACGGAAGGAGGCACTTGCCATCCTGGAATCGCGGGGCAACAGCCCGCGGAACTATCGCAATTCGCTCGTCATGCTCGCGGCCGATTCGACCCGGCTAAGAGAATTGCAGAACGCCGTTCGGCAGTTCCTGGCATGGGATTCGATTTGGGACGACCACGAAACGCTGAACCTCGACCCTTTCCAGAAAAAGCAGGCCGAGACGAAATTGCGGACAGCCGATGAAACGGTGGACGCCCGCATTCCCGAGACGTTCCAATGGTTGCTCGTGCCCGGGCAGTCCGATCCGAAGGGCGAGATCGAATGGACGGAGATCCGGCTCCAGGGGCAGGATTCGTTGGCGACCCGGGCCGCGAAGAAGCTCAAGAGCGAAGAATTGCTCATGCCGGCCTTGGGCGACGTTCGGCTCCGGCACGAACTGGACCGCGTGCCGCTGTGGCGGGGCAACCACGTCGGAGTGAAGCAATTGGCCGAAGACATGGCCAAGTACTTGTACTTACCCCGGCTTCGCGACGACGACGTACTCTTGGCCGCGATTCGGGAGGGCGTTGCACCCCGACTCATTCCTGCGGAGACGTTCGCCTACGCGGAACGTTGGGACGAACAGAAGAAGCGATACGTGGGGCTCTCGGTCGGGCGCAAGATTCGCGTGCTCTTGGACGGCGAAAGCTTGGTAGTCAAGCCCGACGTGGCTGCCGCCCAGTTGGCCGCCGACCAGGCTCAGCAGCCCGGGCCGCACCCAGAGGGTACCCGGACCGGCGGGAACGGCAACGGGGAAAAGCCGCCGCCCGTGGAGCCGCCCCCGGGCACCCTCACACCGCCGATCGGGCCGGTTGTGCCGCCGATCGTTGAGCCGCCTAGGCCGCGGCGATTCTTCGGTTCCGTCATACTGGACCCGGTTCGGCTTGCCCGTGACGCCGACAGAATCGCCCAGGAGGTTGTCCAGCACCTATCCGGCATGGCTGGGCCGAGGTCAAAGTGACCTTGGAGGTTCATGCCGACATTCCCGACGGCGTTTCGCCGGAAATCGTCCGCACGATTACCGAGAACTGCCGAACACTGCGATTCGATCCGCACGGGTTTGAGGAATCGTGAGCGGCCTGGCCGGTTCTCGGAGAAGCGCTCAATCTACCGCAAACCGCGGCGGAGCTGTTGGCCTTGCGACGCGCGATGAATCGGGGGGTGTCCCTTCGGCCAGCCGTTTTGGTCCGACCAGAGGCATGCGACCCAAGTCGGGGCGTCATTCTCCGGCCGGTCTTTACGACAGGGTCCGCCGCGCCCTCCACGCCAGGTAGAACGGAACCCCGCTCAGGACAAGCAAAACCCCGATTATCGTGGCCTCGCGATCACCTTGGATGACATACACCAGGAAAGCCAGGCAAATCACCAGGTACAGGGCCGGAGTGACCGGGTAACCCCAGCAGCGGTAGGGCCGCGGCAGGTCCGGTTGCTTGATTCGCAGCCGGTAAACGGCAGCCACCGTCAATCCGCCGAAGAGCACCGAGGCGAACGTGCTGTAGGTCAGCAATTCCGAGTAGGAGCCAGTCAGCGCCAGGATCATCGACCAGATGCCCTGGTAAACCAAGGCCACCATGGGCGTCTTGCGGGCGTGCAGGTTGGCGCAACTACGGAAGAAGAGCCCCTCGCGGGCCATGGCGTAACAGACCCGTGCGCCGCCGAGAATCAGCCCGTTGAGGCAGCCGAACGTCGAAACCAGAATGGCGGCGATGACCAGCGTGGAACCGATGTTGCCGAAGAGCGCCACGGCAACGCGCTCCGCCACCCGGTTCTCGGCGGCCCCGGCAATCTCGTCCACGGGCAGGACGACCAAGTAGGCGACATTCGTCAGCACGTACAGGATTGTTACCAGCAGACACCCCAGAAATAGGGCCCTGGGCAGCGTGCGATGGGAATCATGGACCTCCTCGGCCACGAAGGTGACGGTGTACCAGGCGTCGTAGGCGAAGAGGGCCTTGGACAGGGCGACGGCCAGCCCGGCGAGAAAGCCCGTCTTGAGCGCCAACGTGCCGGGAATGGGTTCGACCAGGGGGAAGAAATGCGAGCCGCCGCCCGAGCGGCTCAAGCCCGCAGCGATCAGGGCCACCAGGGCAATCACTTTCAAGACGGTAAACAGGTTCTGCACGAAGGCCCCTTCGCGGACGCCACGCATGTTGACGCCGGTGAGCAGGGCGATCACGCCACAGGCCACCACCTGCGCCGAGTTCAACTCGAAGTGCAGCAAACAGTGGGGCAAGCGGGACTGCACGGCCAGGGTCAGGAGTTCGCCGAGGGGCAATCGCAGCAACACGTTATCCTCCCCCAAGCATGGCACGAGCGCCCCGAGGTACTTGGCGAAGGCAATCGCTACGGCGGCATTGAAGCCCGTCTGGATGACCAGGAACTGCGTCCAGCCGAAGAGGAACGCGCAGAAGTTGCCGTAGGCTTCACGGAGGAAGACGTATTGTCCACCGGCATGGGGATACATGGCGGCCAGCTCGGCGCAGGAGATCGCTCCCAACATGGTGAACAATCCGCCGAAAACCCACAGGCCGATCAGCAGCCCCGGCGTCTGGACCCACTGGGCCATGATCGACAGGCCGATAAAGATGCCGGAGCCGATCATCGAGCCGACCACGATGGCCGTCGCGTCGAACAAGCGGAGGTGTCGCTGCAACTGGCCCTGGATCATTTCGCGCTGTCAGGCTGGCCCGAAAACTCCGGGAATTATGTGCAAGACAGGGTGGCATGCCTTAACGCGGCGCGGGCAGCATGTACCCATGGTCGGCGTAGGCATGTTCCGCGGCAAGCGTGTCCCTAACTGTGCAACATGCCTACGCGGCAACGCCGCGTTAAGGCATGCCACCCATAAATCACCAACTGCATGAGACACTACACTAGACGTATTCCCAGTCCTTCAGCCACTGGTAATGGCTGGGCAAATTGGCCCAGGCGCGGTCCATGGCGTGCTCCAACTCGGCCCGCTCGCTGTGGTCCAACTCACGCCGCTCCGCCACGGCCAGGGCCGCATTGTCGACCTGCTGTTGGCTGATCAAGCCCGGAATGGGCGCGGTGATTGCCGGATTGCAAAGGATCGCCCGCAGCGCCAGGCGGGCAAGGCGGTTGTCCTCGTCGGCGTGCGGGCTGTCGGGAGCGCTGTCGCCCTTGAAGAGCGAGTTGCTGGCGAAAGGCTTGATGCCGAACCAGCCCACGTCGAGTTTCTTCATCGTCGCCCACAGTCCCGATTCGTCGCTGACCACCTTGGTCTTCGCCGTATACGGCGTGCAGATGACCTCGAGCTGCCGGGGGAACTTCTCGATCAACCGCTTGATGTGCGGGCGGTCGTGCGACGAAATGCCGGTGAAGCGGGCCCGGCCGCTCTTCTTGGCCCATTCCAAGGCGGCAAGCATCTCTTCGATCTCCTGGTCGCTATGGGCGCTGCTTTCCTCGTAACAGGTGATCCGCCAGAGGTCGACGTGCTCCAGCCCGGCGAGTTTCAAGCCGCGATCGAACGCATCCTTGAGTTTCTGCGTGATCCAGCCTGCCGGTTGCGGCTTGCCGGCCTTGGCGGCCGCGGCCCGTCGGCTTGCCAAGCCCCGCATCTCGGCCTCGGACCAGGAAAAGCCCAGGTACATCTTGTCGCGGCGACCCTTGAGGGCCTTGCTGTAGGCCAGCACCTCCGCGCCCACGCAGGCGTCGATGTAGTTGATGCCGCGATCGATGCAGCGGCTGACGACATCGTGGCGATTCTTCTCGAATCCCGCGCTGCCTGCCCCCTGGGCGATCCAACCGCCGCCGATCTCCAGGCGGGCGACAACCTTGTCGATCCGCTTCCAATGTCCGCCCATGCAGACGGCCGAAATCATCAATCCGGTCTTGCCGCAACGGCGGTATTCCATTTGCGGATTGTAATTGAGGATGGGCCTGGTGTCGCTCTTGTCCGGATTGCCGGCCCGCACGGTATGCGTGGGCGTGAGTCCCAGGGCTGCCCCCACCGCGGCGACGGTGCCGCCGCGGATGAAATCGCGACGAGTTACGTTGTTGACATCGGCCATAGGATTGTCCTTTGCGAGGTTGAGGGTGCAACGAAGCGACGCCGATCGGGCCCGGCCGCCTGCTGCGAATACCGCATGCATTGCCAGTCGGCCGAGGATGGACTGAAGAATAACTTCCCGATTTGGGTGGCATGCCTCACGTCACGCGTTTGTGCCAACATGCCTACCCGCGGCCAGTTGGGCTTTTCCCGACAGCGCCGAGTCTCTAACGGCCGCGTGAAGGCATGCCACCCTAGCGAATCCACGGATGTTATTCTTCGGCCCATCCCAACCGAAGGCAGGAACCGACCGATTCAATGGGATAGTCTAGCACGGCTGCGCAGAGATTGTCAAGTATCCTCACGGCTTGTCGTTCGGACCGTTCGCTTCGGCCTCTGCCACGACACGGAATCGGATGATGCCGGGGTAGGTCTTTTCGGGGCCGAGGTCGCTGCCGATATACTCGAGTTCGCTGACTGCGTATGCGGTATTGCGTCTGCCGAAGTGTCCGTGCTTCCGCGTTTGGTCGGCCGGGCCTTGGTCTTCGGGCGGAATGTGCTGCGGATCGACCATGTCCTGGCGGTCGAGTTGCCCCGCTCCGTCGCTTACCCGCTCCCACCCGCTGCTCACCATGTCGTAGAAGCCCCAGGCGTTGGGCGGCTTGGACTTGACCACCAGGGGCCGCACGCTGCTGCTGTCCTGGTCCTTGTATTTCTCCCGGAAGACCGGATTGGACGTGCCCACGCGGGCCGCATATTCCCACTCGGCGGCGGTCGGCACGCGGACCTTCCGCCCGTTCTTCTGCGACAAGATCCGGCAGAACGCGTACATGTCCGCGCAGGACGTGTTGACCGGCGCCTTGGCCCCTTCGTGCCTGGCGGGATTGCTGCCCACCGCCGCCTCGAACATCTCCCGCGTGATGGGGTGCTCAGCCATGTAAAAGCCCTTGGTGAGCGTTACCGTATGCGGCGGGGCCTCCTGCCAATGCGGGCACTGGTAATAGGGCTCGCCCATGAAGAACTTGCCGGGCGGAACCCAGATGCACTTCAGCACCAGCTTCTCGTTGATTTTGAGGAGCAAGGGCGGCTTATCGGGCATCGCCAAGGGCTTGTCGGCGGCGAGCATCTTGGCCGGGTATTGCAGCGTGCTATCCGCGTATTTGCTGACGGTGATCCACCGCTTGCCGCTTTTTTCCGTGATTATGCCCGTTAGAGCCATAATTTGTCGTGCGCCGTAGGTCGCCTTGTTATGCAACTCCTGGGCATGCGCACCGTCGATGAAATATTTCAGCTTCGCGGTGAACTGGTCCTGAAGCTTCCGGGCGGCGTCACCGTCCAGGCCCTTGTCCGGGTAATTCTGGGCCATGATGCGGTCCACTTCCGCACTGATCTCGGGCGTTCCGCCCAGGGCATAAACGAAAACACTCGTTTGATTTTCTCCCGTGTGCACGTTGTTGAGCACCATGCCCTTGATGGTGACCTCGTTTCCGGCAGCGGGGCTTGCCGAAGCCCATGCAAGGGCCGTCGCCAAAGCCAGGCAGCAAATGAGGAATTGTTTCATCGGTCGGTCTCCTGTAGTTTGGGTTCGGTTTCAGTTCGGTTTGGGGTACCAGTCGCGACTGCGGATTTCCACGCCACTCTGCTCGCCGACGAGCCGCTTGAGTTCGTCCAGGTTTGCCTTCGTGCCGTCGCCGCTGCGGTAGTGATAGGGGTAGACGATCTTGGGCTTGAACTCGCGGATTGCGTCTGCCGCCTTTGCCACGCTCATCGTGTAAGGAAGGTTCATCGGATGAATCACGAGGACGCCCTTGTCGGTGGCGATCTGGTCGCCGGAAAGCCCCTTTTCCTGGGCTCCGCAAGCGGCGGACATTGCCGTGCAGGCCAGCAGCACGACAACCGAAATGTGAAGAAGACAGCGCATGGAATTCCTCCTTATGGGCACACGGGACTGAAGCATTCACATTCTGCCATTATACTTGGTGGGCAAGCAAGTGGCAGCGGGCGCGTCTGAGGCAGCGACATCATGCTTCTGGGCAAGACCCGCAGACGGCGAGAGCGGGATTGGGTTCATGCAAGAGCCGGATGTACCTCGTCGAATTCCGAACAAACCGACTCTCGTGCGAGCCAATCATGTGCAATGTCCCTCATCAACAGGGCACAGTCGAACTCCACCGATCCTGGCGGAAAAATGTCATGGTTCTCAAAGAAGCTCGATTCCACTCTGGCGATTCTCAGCGGCTTGACATGCCAGGTCATGCTGCGGAGTTCAATCCCGTCGAAAGTGCCCGGCTTCGATGCTGGCGAGTAGCCAAGCGAACCGCGCTCGAAGAACTCCGAAGCCGCGTCCGGCGAAGGGAAGATCGAGGTGTCCGGCAACTCGGTCGCTGACTGTCCCTCGACAACTACGTGCGTTTCACCGTCGTCGCTGTCCATGATGATGGAGTAGCGGTCGTCTTCTTCCTGAACGTCAAACCGCGCATGATGATGAATACCGGGGAACAGCCTTCCCCCGGCAGCCGAGTTCAGTCGCGACGACGTGTCGCGCCGCAGGACATAAACGCCTTCCTGTGCCCTTCTACCGGACTCCCACTGAACCGCGATGCGATGGGCGGCGTTTTCGGAAGAGATCCCCACGAAGGCTGGGAGCAAGCGGGGACGAATGTGCTTGAGGCGGATCAGGCAGATACCCGCAATGCCGACACCGCCAATCAATTTCGGACGGAACGGCTCGGGCAGAACCCGTTTGAGGGCATCCGGGTCCACCCGGAAATTCACCAGAATCCGCCGTTCAATGATTCCTCGGATGGCTGGGATATTCATCGTCACGCCTGGGTTTCAATGGGAGAACTGCTTTCCACAACCAATTATTCCGCCGCCCCGGAGAAAGTCCATGACCTGTTCACCCCAGCCGCGCTCCCTCAGCGCTGGGCAGTTCGTTCACCCCGGACATGGAGTTGCCCTCTTGCACGCGGGCAGGATCGACGTAACATGACTGCAAGGCGACCAGACTTACGGCAATTCAAAATTACGCTCAGTTCGAGGTGCAGCATGGGCGATGGCAAAAAGGTGGTTATCCCAGGCGGATCTGGGTTTCTCGGGAGAATCCTCGCGCCGTGGTTCGCGAAGCGCGGCTGGACGGTGGTCGTGCTGTCGCGCGGAAACTCGGTTCCAGTTGGCGGCGTTCGCTCCGTGAAGTGGGATGGTCAGTCCCTTGGCGACTGGGCTGGGGAATTGGAACAGGCTGCCGCCGTCGTGAATCTTGCCGGGCGTTCGGTCAACTGCCGCTACCACCGGCGGAACCGGGAGGAGATTCTCCGCTCTCGCGTGGCGTCCACTCGCATCCTTGGTGAAGCAATCGCGAGATGCGCATTCCCGCCCCCTGTCTGGCTCAATTCCAGCACGGCGACCATCTACAAACATTCACTGGACCGTCCGATGGACGAGGCGGGGGAAATCGCCGCGAGTCCCGAAGCCAAAGATGCGTTCTCGATTGAGGTGGCAACAGCCTGGGAACGATCTCTGGATGAGGCTCCGGCTCCCAGCACGCGCAAGGTCGCCATGCGAACCGCAATGGTCCTTGCCCCAGGAAAGGGCGGCGTCTTCGATGTCCTTCACCGCTTGGTGCGATTGCGGCTGGGGGGAGCCATGGGCAGCGGTCGCCAATTCGTCTCCTGGATTCATGGCGAGGACTTCTGCCGGGCTGTTGAATGGCTGATCGCCCACGACGAAGTGAGCGGCGCGGTCAATCTGGCTGCGCCCAATCCAATTCCAAACCGCGACATGATGCGGGTATTGCGGCGGCTCTGCGGCGTTCACGTCGGACTGCCAGCGACACGATGGATGCTCGAAGTGGGGGCAGTCTTCCTGCGCACCGAGACCGAACTGGTAATCAAGAGTCGCCGTGTCGTGCCCAGCCGTCTGGTCGCGGCAAGATTCCAGTTCCAGTTCCCGAACATCGAGAGCGCGTTCGCCAATATCCTCGGAAAGTAGTGGTTCATATACGTCCTGGAAAGCCCACAAAAAGGAAAAGTCATGGCTTACCCCGCGCATCGCCCTCAAGGGCACCAAGGGCAAGGCGACTCGCGTCTAGCAAGCATCGTTCGGCAGCTTCGGTGGATACTCTTAGAGGTGCAGCACGGCTTCGCCTGCGACACTCTTCGCCTGCCTCCCAAGGTGCTGGGCGAATTCGCGGGCATCCTGGTCGATTTCGCGGAGGATCTACACAACGCCACCGGGATTTGGGCAGCCTACGAGCGCTACAACGTCGAACTCTTCGAAATCGCCCTTCCGCTAATCTCCGGGCAAAACGGCTCCGACCTTGGAACGGGCTTCCATCCCGACCGCTTCCTTCACTTCCTTTGGGTCTTGTACCCGGCTTTCATCGACGGACTGACCCTCTCGCCGACGCATCACGATCTCCGGCATGTCGCCGATACCGTCAGCGCCTTTCTGCCCGAGGCGTTCTCCGCTGTTCCCAAAGATTCTGGCGTGAAGGCGTTTCTCGGCACTCCCAACACCTACGGCTGGGACGTGAAGCGAAAACTGATCTGGCTTGGCACCCATTCCTTCATGCTCCGGACGCACTTTGCCCGCTACATGGAAGATACGACTCCCAAGGAGTCGGAAATCGCACGCACCGATGACTTCGTGTGCCAGGAGTGTACGCGGTGGTCCGGGCTGGGGGCTCTCGACGTCGTGGCGGGAGTCCTTGACGTTTCGGAGGACGACCGCAAGGACTTGCGAAGCTGGTACGAGCGGCATGCCTCGTACTACCGTCTCATGTCGGTCAGCAGCGAAATACTGCAAGCGGTGAACATCGTCAATGACCAGCCGTACCGGATCAGGATCGACATGGAGAGGCACCCCTTCAAGCCGGGACAGGTCGTCTTCGGAAGCCTGGTCCCGTGGCTCGGGGAGTGGTACTGGTCGGGCGAACAGAAGCTCTGGGGTGATGACGCCAGGGTCGATGCCGATTTTGTGAAGAAGACGATGAAACGCCACAGCCCTCGTATCGTCTGCCGATATTCCAGGGATTATGAGGCGCAGGTGAGGCAGAAAGCGTCCAAGCTGCACGAGTGGATGCTGGGTTACCACGGCAAGGACTTGGTCACGTATCCGGACGGCTTGACGATGGCGGCGGACTGGCAGAAGGAATTCCGCGGCAATGGGATTCGAGACCACAACACATGCTGCCGGAGGTCATCGAGAAGCACGGACTGAAGAAGGGTCGCCCGGAAGTGCAAATTCCGGAAGACCTGCTTGGGCACAAGGACGGCCTCGGCGTGTTCCTCAATCCCGACGAGGGCAAGGAGATCATGACGCATTTCACGTCCCTCATCGCCGGGCTGAAGAAGAAGGGCGAAGCGCTTGACGGAGGACGAGGAGATGACCATTCGCGGATTCTTCGATTCACCGGCGGTCAGCCCGAGGTTCGTCCGGCGGGTGTTGGGGGAATACGGCGAAGAGTCGGTCAGGGCGGTGTTCCTGCTGAAGGGCGACCTGCCGGGCTACTGGCTGGATTACCTGCTGCGGAGCCGCAAGGGACACTTCTACCGGAAGCGGTATCCGACCCTGGCGGTGGTGTGAAAGGTAGGGCGCGTGTCCACTACTTTTCCAGCCGCCGCGTCAGCACGGCAATTATGTAGTCTATCTGTTCCGGCGTCAGGGGCTGACCTTGGGGAATGCGGTGCCACTTGGCGAGGCAGCCACGGCAACAAGTGGCCGTGGCATGCTGGGCTATGAAGACAGGATGCCCCCGCATCGGTGTTTGCCGGCCGTCGTTCTGCGGTTGGGCGTCGGCCAGCCGCTCTACAACGAATCGCCTGCCGTGCTCCAGAACGACGGCAAGGGTCTTCTCCTCCAGATACGACGTTTCCTTGACCCCCAGCCGAAAGCGACTGCGGAACTTGCTCCCTGCCAAAGCCGCAAACAATTCGTCCTGGTCTCGCATGCGGTTGGCCCTCAAAGGCTTACCAGGACCAGGTACAGTGCCATGACGATCCCCAGCAAGGCGAGGATGACGGCGACGACGACCGCGAGCATTGCCGTGCGGGGCGTGTAGGTCCTGCCTTGCTTGGACAAACGGACGAAGCGATAATACTCCAAGGACGCCAACAGGCTGACGGCGACCCCCAGCCCGATCAGCGCCGTTCCGATCCAAAGGGACCAGCCCGTCGAGTGCTGGTGGGCCGTGACCTGCCCGGCGGCGGCAATCTCCCGCAGGAACAGACCGAAGCGGGCGACCACGAAGCCGAAGCCCATCAGGGCCAATCCCGTCCGCATCCAGGCGAGGAGCGTCCGCTCCGCCGCGAAACGGATCCGCGGGTCTTCTTCGAGCTGCTGGCCTGTCTTGCGCGGTTGGTCGTTCATTTCCTTTCCTCATCAGCCCGCCGTGAGTTATAGCCTTGTTAGCAAGAAAGAGCCATATTTCGTGGTTGTCGGTGGGCGCCGGGCTCAAGAATTCCAGTAATTAAGCGCGTCGTTGTTTTTTATTCGTTGCACGTTTCGATGCCATGCTGCCGAAAGTACTCGAAGACTGCCTCGCGATTGCCCTCAAGGAGGTCGGTCAGGTGTATTCGCCGCTCCTCGCCGGAACGATACCGAACATACCAGAACGTATCATGCCGCTGAACTGCCCGTTGTTCAACCGCCTCGCTGCGTTCGGTAATGCTCTCCACGTCGGAAAGCGGTATCTCGTCGATCTTGGGTGAAAACCACAAGCCCGTTCGGATAGCCAGAGAATCTGGCGAAACGCGAACCGCCTCCATCGCAATGCCGGGTACGACGATGAGGGGAACCAGGAACGAGGCGAAGAAGACGCCCGGCGCGAACCTGCCACCAATACGGTGACGCCAACACCAGCCCGATAGCACCACGGCGACGATGGAACCCAGGAACCACACGACGTATCGCTCGGGGGCGCTCTGAATATACATGGAGCCATCTGCCGCCCGGGTTATGGATCCGGACTCGAAGAGCCGCTGAAAAAGATCTGCAAAAAGCGGTGACATCATGACGCACGCTCCTGCTATTGGCGAAGTTTCGTTTCGACCCAGGCCTTGGTCTTGGACATCTCGGCAACTTCGGACGGGATGTGCTCGATAATGCAATTGAGCGGGCGATTCAGCTTGCGGATCTCGGAAATCAGCAGCGGGTAATTCATCTCGCCGCCGCCCGGGCCGGGAAGGTCCACGCTGCGACCTGTCGGGTTGAGTTTCATGTCCTTGAGATGTACCATCTGAATGCGGTCGCCAAGCTCGCGGAACGCGCGGCGCAGCTCATCATCGCGTTGGGGATAGAGCTCGGGCGAAATGAAGTTGGGCGGGTCCAGCAGCAAGCCGATCCGGTCGGCTGGAAAGGGGGCGAAGACTTTTTTCGCCATTTCCAAGGTGCCCACGACATGCGGGTAATACGGCTCCAATGCCACCCGCCCGCCGATCGGCTCGATGATCGGCAGGAGAACTTCGCGGATGGCGCGGTGGAGGTGCGCAACGGCTTCGGGCGTGTGGTTCCGCGGATCGTCGCCGGCGAAATTCGCCGAGTAGCTTCCGCTCCAGGTGACGAACTGCTTGCAGCCGAACAGTTCTGCGTGCGCGGCAACGAGTTGCATGGTTGCCCGGCTGGATCGCATGAAACTCGCGTCGTCGGGACGGAAGAGGTTGAAGTAGGTCCCGAACGCCACGGTCTTGAGCTTCAGTTCGCTCAAAGTCTGGGAAAGCGTCTTGAGATCAACCATGGTTGGGTGGAAGAAGAAAGGTCACTTGCACCCGCTGGAAGCCGACAGCGGCAATACGCTTGGCTTTCTCCTGGAGATCGGCAGCGGAATCGCCTTGAAGCATCATGCCCAGGCGGATGGTGTCTTTGGCTGGTTCGCCCGCGTGCAATTTGGAGAGCCCGCTTGCGGCGACAGCGGTCGCTCCCATGTGCCGAGAAAATGCCGTCGTGAAATCGTCAAATGCATGGTTGTTCCTTTCCGGTTCATGGCTATCCTCTGAGAGTTAATTCACCACGTTGATCGGTTTGCCCCGTTGAAACGCGGCAATGTTCGCCGCCGTGATCGCCATCAGCCGCCGCCGCGCCTCTTGCGTCGCCCAGGCCAGGTGCGGCGTGATCAGGCAGTTCTTCGCAGCGAGCAATGGATTGTCCTCCGCGGGCGGCTCTCGCGACAAGACATCCACCGCCGCAGCGGCGATCCGCCCCGCGTTGAGCGCATCGGCCAGGTCCCGCTCGTGAACCAGCCCGCCGCGGGCCGTGTTGATCAATAGCGCGCTGCGTTTCATCGTGCCGATCCGTGCCCGGTTGACCATGCCCTGACTCTGCTCGTCCAGCGGGCAGTGGAGCGAGATTACATCCGCCTCCGCGAAGATCGCCTCGAGCGACTGCCAGGCAAAGGGCCGATAGTCGGGCGGGCTGTCGGGATGGACGCTGCAGGCCAGCACCTCCATGCCCAGGGCGTGGGCCAATTCGCCAACTCGCCGGCCAATCCGCCCAAAGCCCACAATCCCCATTCGTTTGCCGGCGAGTTCCACCAGCGGGGCATCCCAGAAGCAGAAATCGCCGCGGCGCTGCCATTCGCCCTGTCGCACCAGGCGGTCGTGCCGCTCCGGACGATGAGACCAGCGCCAGGAGCAGGGCAATCACGTGCTGCGCCACGCTGTCGGTGCCATACTCCGGTACGTTCGAGACCGGAACGTCTTGCCGGCGGGCACACGCCGCGTCGACCACGTCGTAGCCCGTGGCCAGGACGGAAATAAACCGCAGCGACGGCAGTGCGGCCAAGGTCGGCCCGTCGAGTGGGGTCTTGTTGGTCAGGACAATTTCCGCCCGTCCCGCGCGATCGACGATCTGGTCCAGGGGTGTCCGGTCGTAGACGGTCAGTTCGCCCAAGCCCTCGACGGGGTCCCAGGGGTTGTCGCCAGGGTTGAGCGTATATCCGTCCAGGACAATGATTTGCACAGGCAGCTCCGGCATATATAGGGCAGGGCGATGGCGAAACGCTTCCTTCCCTGGCGATTATACTCCCAATCACCCGGCCTGTCACGGGTTGCTGCTCCGTGGTAGTGGTACAGTTTGCCCGAAAAGATTTTTGAGTCAAGGAAAATCCGCCCTTCGCCAAGCATAGCCAAATAGCCCGACAGCACCAGCGATAAGAAGGGTGAGGGTGGAGGGTTCGGGGACTTCTGTGGCGATGAGCCATTGATCGACTCCGCCGAGGCTGAGGCGGTTGGGATCGATAGTTAGGGCACCGAAGTCAATCGACTGAGTGCCTGCAACAGGGGAACAAGTCAGTTGATATATATCGTATGGAGTTAATGTGCCCGATGGGTAATTTGTACGGCGGTATTCCATTACAAGAAACCCGTCCGAAAAAACACCGGCCGACGAAATCTGCGCGCTGATTTCGATTTCATTAACCGATCCGGCAGACGGGATAGCCAACGTCAAGGAATCGGGGGTTGCGGTTACACTGCCTGTTATTGTCACGTTTCCTGAAATCGGGACCGTGACATCGCCGTAGGTAGGGTTTTGGATTGTGAAATTCCCTCCCATAATATTGGCAGTGGCCAGCAATCCGCTGTTACTATCCGTGATGATGGTCCCCGAGATAGTGTCTGTGCCGCCGGTGGACGGATCGCTTTCGTAGGCTGGATAATCTGCAATGTTGTACGTGAAAATCCCCGCCCGCGCATCGGATGCCAGGATGATACCTACCAACGCCAGCAAACCTCGCACTATCGTCTTCTCGAACATCGGACTGCTCCTCTCGATGGAAACCGCCAGCAGATTGTACCCTAAGCATCATTTAGATTTGAAAAGCTCCCAAAGTCAATGCCCCCTGCTTGGTGAGAGGTATGCGGGTGGAGCGACCAAACAAAAAAGCCACCCTCTCGGATGGCTTTCCCGGTTCTACGAGTTGTATAGCCAGCTAGGCCGCGTTGCCCATAACGGCATCGAAAAGCTGCTCAAAGGTCATCAAGGTTTCCGCTACTCCGGCCGCCATAGCGGCCGGGAGCCGGGTCTTGTCGTTGACCACATCATGGGTCCGCCAGCAGAAATTGTAGTATGCCAGGAAGATCGCCACGGCCGCTTCCAGGTTTGCCAGCTTCTTGGAGAATCCAAGGGAAAGCCTGGTGAACCGCTTCATCAGGGTGCGGATCGTCAGGTTGTGGCGCTCGACGTGGCTTGTGCAAATTGACCGCTCTTCGCTTTCGTTTATGCCGAATATCCCCTTCCGCTCGGTCCCGACCATTTCGGGCGCCGCGTACCGGCCGGGCTGATCGGCGTTGCGGTAGTCCTTGATGATCTGGCCGTACTTGGCGTAGGGTCCAAAAGCCAGGTCTACGGCCTCTGGATAGGCCGCAAAGCCGTCTGTGCTGATTTGAGTGATTCGGACGTAGCCGGTCTTGTCGGTCTCGCGTGGCCCCGGCATGACCATCCTACGACTCAGGTCTTTCATCAGCTTACGGGCGTTGTCGGCCGATCGCTTCCCGACAACGAAACTGGCGATCAGCTTGGTATCCTGGTCTAGGGCGGTCCACAGGTAAACGTCGCCAATATCGAACCGCTCGGCCTTCTCTTCGACTTCCAAGCGACCCTGTTTCTTTTGGACGAACGTCCAGATTTCATCAACTTCGACGTGTCGGAGGGTCAGGCCGCGCAGCTTGGCGTCCATGTATTCCTTGCACTTCTGGCCGAATTCGACCATCAGCTTCATAATCGTAGTGCAGTGAACGCCGGACAACCGGGTCGTCGACCGAAGCGTATTCCCCTCCACAAGATGGTGGAGGACTTCAATCTGCTTTGCTCGGGGAAGGTGGTTTGCCATAGCGGAGGTTCCTTTTCGTTCGGGCCTTCGCTACAATGCAGTTGCCTAGTCGCATCGGGCGAAAGCCTGGTTGTGATTGCCCCCTGGCTGGAATTGGCGTTCTGGTCAGGGGTTTTTTGTCGGGTTCATTGCTCCCAACGTCTAAGATAATTGTAGCAATAGTATTCCTACAAGTCGAGTGGTTTTCGTTTGCCGTAAGTGTAGTAATAGTAATGAGTTGCAACCCGACTTTTTCTTGCCTGTTGACAGTAGCAATAGAAATGCTACATTTACGTTATGGCAAGACCACCGAAAAAGCCCGAATTGCGAATGGACAAAGACCTTCGGATTCCCGTAACGGCCGACCAGCGGACAACTATCAACCGCGCGGCCGAAATCGCAGGCAAGGACATGGCCGCCTGGGCCCGGGAAGTCCTATTGAAGGCCGCTGCCAAGCAACTGGCATAGCGGAGAGAAGGGGAATCGAACCCAATCGGTAGACCGTTCCCTACGGCGGGTTATAAGACCGCTGCGCCGCCAAGACGCGGGCCGCTCTCCGAATAGGAGAAATCAAGCGACTCGACGACGATAATGGCCTAGAATAATGCTCATTGCTATATGAGACACACTAGAACAAGAAAAGTTATCGCAAGAAATCCTAGGCACGATCTCATGATTCGTAAGTCGTTATTTTACAACGACTTACGTAATTATCAATTGACTATCAGACAAACTCAACTTGACAATTCTCCGCAAAGCTGCTATCAATATGTAATGTATTGATAGCACGTTGATAGGTAGAAAACATGCACATTCCGCAAACCCCTCCGAATGTATGGTCATCGATTACCCCTGACGCCCAATGGCTTCGGAGACTTCGTGATGCCGATGTCGTTGATTTCGTTCGTCGTTCAAATGATGGCTATATTCACTGGGACAAGCTGCGATTCTATAAGAGCTTGCCAGAGAACTTCGACGCCGCCGCAGCCTGGGCAGCAATTACGATGAGTCGCTTCTCGCAATACCAGCAGCTCCCTGTTCAGTTTGCTAATAAGGACTCACGGGTAGTTTACTGGATTCCTCCTCAACAGCTCCAATGGCTGCATGAAATAGACCAACAGGCTGGAGGAAGCCTGGGAAGTAGCTCAATTCATGTTGGTGCAAATGATAGCGATAAGGACAAATACCTCATCAATGCCCTAATGGAAGAGGCGATTGCTTCTAGTCAACTTGAAGGTGCAGTTACAACCAGAAAACTTGCCAAACAAATGCTGAGGGAAGGCCGACAGCCCAGAAGCAAAGCAGAACGAATGATTTTCAACAATTACAGAGCCATCCAAAAGATTCGAGAATGCAGGCAAGATCGCTTAACTCCTGAACTGATAAAGGAATTGCACTCGATCCTGACGACGGACACGCTAAACTTGGCGGATATAGGAAAATTCCGGCAAGCGGAGGACAATGTAGTTGTAGAAGATTCATACAGCGACGACACCCTTCATTATCCACCGCCTGCGGAGTCTGTTGAAGAGCGTATTCAAGAACTATGTCAGTTTGCCAATCAGAAATCAAAGCCATTTGTTCACCCTGTTATAAAGGCTATCGTGCTACACTTTGCGATTGGCTATGTGCATCCTTTCGTCGATGGCAACGGCCGAGCGGCACGCGCCATGTTCTATTGGTACATGCTCAGAGAAGGCTATTGGCTCTTTGAGTTCTTACCGATTTCCCGCCTATTCTTTCGCGCCCCGCGAGTTATGCGCGTGCCTATCTGTACACCGAACACGATAACGGAGACGCAACATACTTTGTACATTACAATCTCCGCGTGATCATTCGGGCAATTAAGGAGTTGCATGAATACCTAGCTGGACAACAACAGAAGATCGCCGAGGCGGCGCGATTATTGGAAAGCGCAGACTTAAATCACCGGCAACAAGCCTTGATCTACCATGCATTGAAGCACCCAGATTTTGTCTACACAATTCAGCAGTACAAACGGACATACAACGTCAGTTACGGAACAGCCCATTCGGACTTGACTTCTCTCTCCAATACTGGCTATTTGCAATTCGCCCGCAAGGGAAAGCAAATGGATTTCCGACCCCACGGTGAGTTACTGAGAAAGCTGAGGAAAGTTTCCTCTATTTCCAGCCCGATGCCCCGCATTCGTAAGCTACCGCCGATCGCAGTCACTCGCATACAAAATCAGTAATGCCGCATAATTATTTGACACTAGCGCCAAACTGTACCACTACCTGCTCCGTCCCATGGCCATCGTTTGCCCAGCGAGCCCGTCGGACGGTCGATGGCGTCACGATTTATCCGTGGCCGGATCAAGAAAGGCCTTTCCACTGCCGCTGACCTTGCGCACAACCTCTTTGATCGCCGCATCGGGCACTTTCTGCAGCGGCGTATAACGCGGGTGGTGCGATTCCTTGTAGGGATCGTTGCGCGCGGCATTATAGCAGCAGATGAGCGACCAACGGGACATGGGGCTGGTGTTGGCGTCGGAGGCGTGCAGGAGGTTACTGTGGAAAAACAGGCCGCTGCCCGGGGCCGCCTCGCAGTAGACGTGCTCCAGGCGCTGCCTGGCGGCCTGGACGTGCTCGGGATCGGCGCCTGTCTGGTCGCCGAAGCGGCCATGTTCCACCCGGCCCATGTGGTGCGAACCCTTGAGCACCTGGAGGCAGCCGTTCGCCCGGCTGGCCGCATCGAGGGCGATGAGGCAACTGGCCATGCAAGGAAAGAGACAGCCGTTTTGATACCAGTAGCCGTAATCCTGGTGCCACTCCCAGGCCCCGCCCACGAAAGGCTCCTTAAGCATCAGTTTCGAGTGGTAGTGATAGACCTCGCCGCCGAGAAGTTGCTCCATGGCATCGACGATTCGCCGGGAGCGCGAGACGATCCCGAAGAGGTCGTCGCCGGGATGGTTCCACAGCGAGAGCCGACTTTCGCGGCCCTCAGCGTCTTTGCGGCCAAAGGCGTGGTCGTGCAAGGCATGGTCCTCGCGCGCTACGCGGATCATCAGTTCGATCTCTTCCGCATCGAACAGGTCTTCGATCATCAAGTAGCCGTCACGTTCGAATTGCGCGACTTGTTCGTCGCGCAAAGGGTGCGTGTTGTCAGGCGGCAAGGCGTTTCGCATCGTTGGCCCTTCGTTGGGGAAATACCAGAAGATCCACTGCCGGAATGGTAGGCGCAGTCGTACGGCGGGCAAGCGGCGTCTGAGAAGGCGTGAAATCGGGGCCTTGGCAGCCCAGGGGCCGAACGCGTCCGAGAGATTGCTGTCCGGCGGCGTTTGATCTCGGTCGTGAATGGTGGTATTCTACGTAGCAGGTATTTTCACAACAGGACCAGTAGCCAATGATTCCTACCCTGTTTTCCGTTAGCTACGCCGGCCTGTGGGGCCAGTGCCGGCTCGACCTGAAGGCCTTCCTCGCCAAGGCCGGGGCCTTGGGATACTCGGCCGTGGAACTGATGGGCAAGCGGCCGCACCTTTCGGTCCTCGATGCCGACCAGCAGGTCGTCGAAGGACTGCGCGAGGCGGCCGCGTTGGCCGGCGTGGAGATCGCCACCATCGCCGCCTATACGAATTTCACCCTCGCCGCGGGCACGGAGGTCCCCGCCGTCGAGCAGCAGATCGCCTATGTTCGTCGCCTGGCCGAGTTGGCGCGACAATTGAACGCCAGGTTCGTCCGCGTCTTTACCGGCTACGCCACGCAACGCGACTCCTATCAAGGCGACTGGGACGTTTGCCGGCGGGCCGTGCGCGAGTGCGCCGCCGTCGCCGCCGATTGCGGTGTCGTGCTCGGCGTTCAGAACCATCACAACGTCGGCGTTGCTGTGGACAGTTTCGTCGAGTTCCTCGACGAGGTCGATCATCCAAATTGCCGCGCAATGTTCGACCCTTGGGCCCCCGCGCTGCACGGCGACGACTTGCGGAGTGCGGCGCGGCGGCTGGCGCCGCGAATCGTACAGACCACCTTGGCCGATTACATCCGCCTGCCGCGCTTCGCCTACCAGCCGGGATTGGTCAACTACGCACGCTGGGACGACGCCGTCCGCGCCGTGCCGCTGGGAAAGGGGTTCGTGGACCTGGAGGGCTTTTTCGCCGGACTGCGGGAAGGCGGGTTCTCCGGCCACGTGGCCTACGAGATGTGTTCGCCTCTCCGCGGCGGCGGCAGCGAAGAGAACCTCGACCGCACGGCCAAAATGGGCCTCGAATTCATCCGGCGGCTGGCGTAAGTCCGAACTTTGATCAAGGGTATGGAGAATCTTGCTTCCCAAGGAGTGTTCCAATGTCGCATCCTGTGCCTTGCATCTCGCTTTTGGCCAGCCAGTCTTCCTCGGAGGTGCTTCAGTGACGCCGCGCGATCGAGTTCGGGCCGCACTGGCCCATTGCCAGCCAGATTTTACTCCCTGCGATTACTATGCCACACCGGAAATCCAAGCGGCGCTGCAGGGTTACTATGGATTGCAACCGCAAGAAACAAGCGGTATTGCCATGGGCGTAAGCACGCCTTCGGGCGACAATCGCCTGGCGGAGGTGCTGGACACGGACATCCGTTACATCGCGCCTCCCTATGTCGGTCCGACACTTCCCAGTTTCGACGACGGATCGAGCATGAATTTGTGGGGCATTCGTCGTCGCCCCATGCCGAATCAGTACGGCGACTACGCCGAACCGGTGGAAACGCCCTACGCAACCTGGAAAACCGTGGAAGAAGCGGCTCGCTTCCCCTGGCCCGACCCGGATTGGTTCGACTACGGCGCGATCCCTGCCTTATGCGGGCAGTACCCTGACGCGGCAATTGCCGCAGGCGCGACCTCTGTCCAGGATTTCATCAACGGCGTAGCCTTCGGACGGGGCGTGGAACAGGTCTTGGTTGACATCGTCACGGAAGATCCGGTCTATCTTTTCATCGTCGAGCAACGGCATCGGTTCTACCTGAGCTACATCGAACGCATCCTGGCGGCTGGCCAAGGGCGCATCGACCTGGTTCTCTGCGGCGATGACTTCGGCAGCCAACGCGGACTGTTGATTTCACCCAAGAGCTTCGACCGCCTGTTTGCCGCAAAGAAAAGGAACTGTTCGAGCTGGTGCATGCCTTCCAGGCAAAGGTATCGCACCACTGCTGCGGTTCAAGTCGCGGGCTATTGCCGAGATTCATTGCCTGCGGCATGGATGCCTTGCAGACCGTGCAACCACAAGCCGCTGGAATGAATCCTTATGAACTGAAGGCCCAGTTCGCCGGGCAGATCACGCTGCACGGCGCCGTGGATGTCCAGGGGTGGCTGCAACGAGCAACGCCCGCAGCGATCCGTGCGGAAGTCAATCGCCTGATGGACGAAGTCGGCAGCGGTGGGGGATACATTCTCGGCCCCAGCCACAACCTCCAGCCCGACACACCTCTGGAAAACGTGCTGGCCGTGTACGAGACGGTGGCCAAGCGGCGGGGGAAAAGCATTCTCGCCCGTCCATGATTTCTTTCGGATGGCGATAACTGAAGCCTCAACTTTACGGGTCAACGTCCGGATGTGGTGCGCACGGGGAGCCCAAACAGAAAAAACTCCCTCGGCACGGAAAACCGCTTGACCGGGTTGCCGATACTTGATATATTTGTAGCATGCGAGAAAGTAAAACTAAGCAGACACTGACCGAGGCGCTGCGGGCCGCAATCGAGCGAAGCGAGACAAGTCATTACCAAATTGCCAAAAGGGCCGGAATCCATCCAGTGTCCCTTTACAAATTCACGAAGGGGCACACCCTTCGGCTTGACAAGGCAAACGCACTGGCCCATTTCCTGGGGCTGTACCTAGTGACAATGCCCCCTTCACCACCCTGGAAATCTAGCCTGACGCTGAGCAACGCGCTGCGGGCTGCCATCGAGCAAAGCGGCATATCCCGCTACCGAATTGCCAGGGATACCGGGCTTGAGCAAGCGGCGCTGTGCCGATTTGTGAGCAACAAACGGTTTCTGAGGCTCGACAATGCCGACAAACTGGCCGAATACTTTGGGCTGCGGCTGACGCCGGACCCCGATACCGTGCCGCCGGAAAACTCGGCACGGCCGATACTGGCGAAGCGAAAAGTGAAGTGAGTTTGGGCAGGAAACGTGAAGACCCAAATCAAGACTATTGTCTTGCGGCGGGCCGCTTGCCTCCGCGCAACTCGGGAATGAGCTGGGTCTGATTCCAAGTTCCGTCCAGCCCCTCGCTGGCGTTCAACTCGGTCACCGCGGTCGCCTTGGCGTCGTCCATCTGGAAGGCAACCCGCGGCCAGAGTTGTTGGGGGACGGGATACCAGGAGTACGCATAATTGCGGCGCAGCAGGGTTGCATCGACCGAGCGGGCCACATGATAGCAAACGGGCGCGTCGCGGGCGACGTTGAACTCCGCAATCGTCCCCTGGACGACTGCGGCCGGCTGCCGCCCGTTCGCCCCGAGTTCGCCGCTCACCAGCAGGCCGTCCGTGCGGCTGCGAATGAAGGAGTTGTGTCGCAACACGTTCCCCAGGCATCGCGGAAACTCGACCGGCAGGCCGGGGTTCTCCTCGCTGATCACCGTGGCGCCGCAGGTGGTTTCATCACACCAATTGCCCTCGACGTGGTTGAAATACAGCGGGCCGATCTCCGCCCCGCTTCCGCAGTTCGGCACCGAAGAGGCCAGCGTCGTGCAACAGGCATACAGATAGATCCCCTCTTTCCGCATCCGCTCGACCTGGTTGCCGCTGAGTATGTTCTCGATGCACGTGACCCAAAGCTGGACGCCAGTCATGCCATCGACGGAGCGGTTGCGGATCAGATGGTTGCGCCAGTATGCGGTGTGGACGAGGACGAGGCTGCCTGCTTGCGGGGCGACCCGCCAGGGACGGTCCATAAGATAGGTTTCGCCTTTTCGGCCCACGACCCGCCGTGTTTGGCCCATGCCGCGGCCGCAAAGGACCGTGGCGAAGTACTCGCCCAGCGGCGGCTCCACGTTCGGCGCCAGGGAGACCGGGTCCACGTCCGGCGGCCAGAAGGGCGTTTCGTTGCCTGCCGCGTCGTGGGCAAGCTGCTCGCGGCGAAGCATTGCCCAGGCGCTTGTCGGGCGTCCGCGGAAGCACGGCGGGCAAGGTCGCGCTCTGCCTGCCGGCGGCGGCCAGCGGGCCGTAGTAGGCGATCCGCTCGACCGCCTCGAAGAGGATCACTTCGCCCGTGTTCTGCATGTCGCCGCTCCCGTCCGCGGCCCAGGACACGTCGCCGAACCGCGCCTTATCCACGCGGTTGCCGGCGATCCAGTTCTGATCAACCGAGCCGCGCCCCGTGCAGAAGTGAATGAAGCGCTGGCCAGTCGGGCCGCCGGCCTCGGCGCCGGGCGGACAAGCGCACACATTGTCCTCGATGATGCACCTGCGGACCCGACACCCGCTGCTGGTGACGTAGGCCTCTGAATTCCCGCCATTGAGGGTCTGCGCTACCAGGCGATTGCCCACCAAGCGGCAGCCCTCGACACCCGACAACGTGACGGGCGTCCATCCCCAGAACTCGTTGTTTCTCACGTCGGCCCCCACGGCGTTACTGAGTTGAATGCCTCTCCATCCGCCGCCGCAGACCTTCACGCCCGTCACCCGGCAATCGCGGATCCGCAGAAGCTCCTGCCGGTTGTGGACCAAGACGCCGATGCTGGTTCGCGGGTTGGCGCGCACGGTCAGCGAAGCGATCGACGCGCCGTCGCCGGCGAGCCAAACGACCGGGAACGCCTCATATACCCTGGTCCGGGGGGCGGCCGGATCGGACGGCGAAACGAGCACAGTGCGGTCGATCCCCGCTCCCGTGACCTGCACCTTGGCCGGGATCACCAGGGGGGTGCTGGCGAGGTTGAAACTTCCCGCGGGAAGCTCCAGGGTTCCGCCTCCGTCGGCGGCGAGTCGATTGACCGCTTCCTGGAGATTCCCGCCGTCGAAAGGCGCCACACGGACAGGGCTGGACGGCGATGGCGACCGAACCGCCAGAGGCAGCGGGCCGCCCCAGCCATACTTCCCGCCGTTGCCGGCGTGGATCCAAAGCTGGTACCGGCCCGGCTCGATCTGCCGGGGCAACAGGACCCGCACGCGGTACTTGCCTCCCTCGATCACCTTCAGCCAGGTTCCCGGCTTGCCGGCCTGGGCAAGATAGACGAACGAGCGGCTGAAGTCGGGGCGCTGGGAAAGGTTGCGGCCGAAAAGGGAGACCACCGACCCCGTCTCGACAGATTCCCTCTCGCACCACCACAGTTCCGGGGCGTTGATCACCACGGGTTCCGAGTAACCGGCCTTGTTCTTGGCCCAGACGACGATGGGCCCCTCGAAGGCCGTTTCGGGTACCGTCGCCAGCAAGAGCCCCGGCGTACCGATTTGCACTTTCAGCTTGATTTCCCGGCCGGTGGCAGCCTCGGGATGAATGCCCCACGCCATCAACTCAGCGGTAAACCCTTCGCCAACGAGCACGAAGCTCTCGTCGGCCCCCGCATCCGTAGAATACGAATAGATCAGCGGAGCCCCCGCCGCCTGAGCATAGTCGGGCGGCGCATACGGCAATCCCGGCACGTCGGGCAGCGGCTGGGGGGCATCCAGTGAGGCCAGGGAGACGATAACGCTGAGCAGTAGCGGGTTCATCGGAACTCCAAGTGCGTGGGGGAGGTTTTCGGAAGCTCAATACGGGAATCTTCCGGCGGGAAGCGTCGGCGGGGGTGCGGCTCCCGGGAGGGCAAACGCTTTTATCCATTCTATCCACACAAGCCCGGCCTTGTTAACAGTCCCTGTCGCTTGTTGATGCCCGAGTCAAAAGTGCCGTCAGGATCACGTGCAGGACGACCACTGGCCACAGTAGTATGCCGGCCAAACCACCCACGAAACCGACGTAGGCGAGATACAGCGTTACGACCGCGCTGTAGGTCAACATGCCGACTAGCGGCGGGCCCGGCCAGCAGGCGACCCCTAACGCGATCAAAGCGATGCCGGTCACGCGCGCTACCGGTATGGCGACGCCGGTAAGCTCCTCACCGAACAACAACCGCCCTACGAGCGACGGAACCATCTGCAACGCCGCGCCAGTCGCGGCTTCGGCCAGAGCGGTAAAAATAAGCACCCTTTTCATCGTGCCGATACGCCGACATCACCGGCGTCGAAGTCGGCCGCACCTCCATCCTCGACGGCTGGGGCATTCATTACTTCCCAGGCCGCGGCTGGACTTACAACGTCTGGGGCTTCGGCTGCGTGAAGCTGACGCTGGGCCGGAAGATCATCCGCGTGGGAACCGACGACGCGGACGAGTTGGCGAAGGTCATTCGCGAGAAGACGGGCGGTGGTGGGCCTTACGAATGATCGAGCCCAGAACGTCAAACCAAGCCATTCCTGACCGCCCACACGGCCGCTTGCGTGCGATCGCTCAAGCCAAGCTTATGCAAGACATGCTTTACGTGCTCAATGACCATCACGTAGGTGATTCCCGTCTCCTCGGCGATCTGCTCGTTGCTCAGCCCGTGAGCCACCTGCCGTAGCACCTCCACCTCACTGTCGCTCAAGTAGACTTCGAGGCTACCGGCAAGCTGCGGTGTTCTCAGAGAACGACCCGCACGGCGGAGCGTTTCTTGGTTCCATGTAGTCTCGCCGGCGGCTACGATCCGGATCACGTTCAGAAACTCATCCCGACTGCAACCCTTTAACAGGAAACTACTGGCACCTAATGCGATTGCTCGGGCAAAGCTGGCAGGGTTGTCAAATGCAGAAAACAGCAATACCGGCAGGTCCGGCTTGTCGAGCTTGATGTGACTTAGGGCAGTCAGGCCGTCGCCTTTGGGCATGCGGACGTCCAGCAGCACCAGATCGACATCCATTTCCAGTGCGAGCTTGACGGCAGTCTGGCCGGTCGATGCTTCCGCCACGACCTTGATCTCTGTGCCGGCCAGCAGGGCCTTTACGCCGACGCGGACCATTTCGTGGTCATCGGCAACGAGAAGGCGGATTCTGGGTTCGATGAGCATAAGAAAGGTCTTATTCCTCAACTTGGCCTACGTGGACTTCTTCTTGCCTCTGAACTTGGCGACCAGCCACCAGACGACGACAAACAACAGCGAGCCGAAAAAGGCCGAAATCAAGTCGTTGAAGGTGACCTTGAGTTCGCCCAGCCCCAGGTTGATGCGGAAGATTCGGAAGAGTAGGCCGCCGATCAAAGCCCCAACCATACCCACGCCAAGATTGGTCCAGCGGCCCAACCCTTCCTTCTTGAACGTCACCAGCATTCCTGCGAGCGTTCCGGCCAAACCGCCGACGACCAGCCAAACGATGAATTGCCCGACAGTCAGGTTCATTATTGGGGCTCCTTGGGACTTGATGAGCAATTATTACCCGCAGAATCGGCGAAACAATCCACAAGGCAAGCCTAAAGGCCCCATTCAGTGACAAGAGTGCCGGATATGCCGGAAAAGCGGGCCGGTGGGCTGGATCTGACATCTCCACCTTGCACCCGCAACTCGATACTGCTCTATGCCGTAATTCTTTGTGGCACCTGCTTGAGGGTCTTTCAAGCAATGCAATCCGCAATTTTCACGCATTTCTAACGACATGCCGACACTCCCTTAACTTTTCTCTGCTAGCATCAGACTGGGTTTATTTCCCTTTGGCTTGATCGGTTTTGCAAGGAGGGCACATGCTGGTTCTGAGCCGAAAATCGGGCGAGCAAATTCTCATCGGCGAGGACGTCGAGGTCGTTGTACTGGAAGTCGCGGGAAATCGGGTGAAGTTGGGCTTCACTGCCCCGCGGTACGTGCCGATCGTTCGGGCCGAGATTCATCGAGAACTGGCTGACGGTTTGGCTGCGTATGCAAGCACGGGGTTTCCATAACGGCCTGGCCAAAAGGTATTCCTCCGCGTCGGCTTTTTTGATTTCTGCGGTGCAAGACTTCCCAAACGACGGAAACTCTCATTCACGGGGTTGGGCCTTGACCCGTGAGGCAATCTTTTTTTCCCAAAGGTTTTCTATGCACGGAGGTAACGCTATGCACCAGATCGAAGCTGTCGATGCCCCGGCCATTGCTGAAGTGGCGATGGAACGTCTACGAGAGAGTCCCTACAAGGCCATGCGACGGGTTTCCTGCAAATGCGAACACGGCGTTCTTTTTCTTCGAGGTCGGCTGTTCAGCTTCCATGAAAAGCAAGTCGCTCAGGAAATTGCAGCCAAGGTAAACGGCGTGACTCAGGTGGTCAACGAAATTCACGTGGACTGATAGCCGGCCTCTTCGCGGCGGTTCCAGCAGCTTTGAAGCGGGCTGCCCAGAATCAAGGCGATGAGCGGACGAAGATGTGCAGCCGCGGGATTTTGATCATGAGATGAAAATCTCATGTGCGTTAAGCCAACCCCGTCCAGCATAGGGATTCAACCACCTGCCAATCGTGCAACCTCGGCAGCCATGTTTCGGCGGGCAGGTTCTTCAAGGTGGCCCAAGAGGTGAAAAATACGCGGCTTGGTCAGGAAGCGTTCAAGGACTTGTCGCCTACCCATCCGGTAATCTGCCTCCGGCACCCAGGCATACTCTTGGCGTATGTTCTCCGCGTAAGCCCGATATGCCGGTTCGCTTGCTCCCAGAATGGCGAGATCGGCGTCGAGCAATACTTGGGCATCCGCATCGCCTTCTGCATCATGCGTTTTCGTTTTCAGGATCAGCAGAGCAATCAGACGGCCCTCCGGTATGGATAGCTTCTTGCACCATCGCTCGGCGTAGTCGGCACTCCGTTCTTCGTTGTCCGAAACCCTGCTGTCGTAGATTACGTCATGCAGCCAAGCCGCCAGTTTGACGGCGTTCAGATTTCGAGCAAACGAACCGAGGCTTTCCGCTGCTTCCAGAACGGCTCGGATGTGATCGAGAGTATGGTAGAAGCGGCCCGCACGGGCATAGTGCTTGCAAACATCATCGAACATCGCGTCCGCCAAAGTCGGGGCCACCGCCCAGGCTCCGAGGAGGTCTTGCCATTTTCGCTGCGGCAGACTGTCCATTAAGAATCTCCCAACGCGGCCATTGGTTGCTCCGAGAAAAGCCCACGCTGGCCTGAACCAGCGTGGGCCTATTGTGCGAGGCGTGGATCACTTCCGGCTATCTGTAATGGATAGGCCGATTAGAGCCAGCTTTAGCCGGGAAATCAAGCCTCTGGGGATCAGCGATGGAGGGAATCGCCGGCACTCCGTTCTTTTGTCAGCACGTAGGCAGCAAACTCCCCTTCCACGGGGACCTCGATCTCCTTCCCCATGTACTCGCCGACCAGCACGGGCTTGCCGTAAAAGTTACGAGGTTCCAGCAAGCGAAAACGTGTTCCCAGCCGCAGCACCGACGCAAGATTTGCCGCCGCCTTCGATTGTCCGCCCCAATTGAAAATCACCACGTTGGCCCGGTCCGGGTCCAAACGGTACGGCAGGACCATAACGAGGCTGGGCTTCGCCGGACGGGGGCCGCCGCGGGCAATCACAGTATTGTTGCGATTGACAACCTTCTTGTAATGGATAACGTCGAGACCGCCCTGGAAGATCATGTTGCCCGAGACTTCGCAGTCCTCGTTGAATGGAGCGTTGTAGCCGATCTGCATGCCCACGTTGTAGAGCAAGTTGCCGATCACGCGGATGTTGTGGCTGGGACGCCCGCCACCGATGAGAAACTGTCCCGCGTTGTAGCAGACATTGTTTCGGACCAGATAGTTGTCCACATAAGCCCGTTTCGAACCGTAGGCATGGAGCGTGAAACCGTAGCCGCCGGTCATGATGCAGTTTTCGATGGTTTTCACGCCGTCCTTGTTCTGCGTATAGATCGCATGACCGTGGCCGCGGTCAGGGGCCTTCCATCCGTTGTCATAGATGATGCAGCCGTGGACCTCGCTGTCGGTGGCTCCGCTCCAGAAACTGATCCCTTGGGCGTTGTCGTGGACCACGAGATTCAGGTACTGACATCCTCTGCCGCTATGGATGTTCAGGCCGCCCCAGAGCCGGTTGTAGGTCTTCGGGCTCGATCCCGGTTCTTGCAGCGTCCGCGACATGGAGAAATTCTCCGAGACGAGTATTTCCAAATCGCGAATCGAGAGCCAAGTGGCCGGGGCTTCGACGGTCAGCCCGCCGTCGAGCGTGACTCGCTGGTTCAGCTCGGCACGGATTGAAATGGGCATGCCTTCCCTGCCTTGGAGCCGAACGACATATCCGGGGGAACCGGAACGACGATCGGGATGACGGTATGTGCCCTTGAGAATCCAGATCGTATCTCCGGGCTCGACCTTGTGCCTCCCGTCTAGTGTCGATTGCAGATCCCAGGGCAATTCTCTCGTGCCCTTGGCATCGGCTCTGCCGTCGCTGGCGGCAAACCAAGACATGGCTCGGCCCGTAGCGGGGCTGACGAGGAAGGCAGACATTGCAATTACAAACGTAACGGCTCGCATCATTCGGTCCCTCTTGCCGCAGCCCTGCACCCGGTAATCCAAGATATTGGCCGAGTCCACTTCGTGGCCGCCGGCCTGGAACTGTTCCTCTATCCAGCCCAGCACCTTGGCCGTATTGCCCTGGCGTCTGGGGCTGCCCAGGATGGTCATGATCCGCATGGTTGGGTCCTCCTATTCCAGAAATCACTCGCTCTTGCCCGTCGCCCGCGACACCCCCCGCACGCACTCCGCCAACGCCAGAATCCCCATCAGTCGCACCGCCTCGATTGGATCGAGCACGACGCCGATCTTGCAGGCGGGCGAGTCCACTCGGACGGCAACGTCTTGTGACATCGGTTACTCTTTAAGACATTTACCCTTCGGAGTCTCTTGCGTACTAATCTTTGGAAACTTAGCAGCCTCAGCATTAAGATCAATGTAGGAAGCCCATTTATTAGGGACTTCGGACTCTGGAAAGATTGCACCAACAGGACACTCTTGAACACATATCCCACAATCTATACATTCCTGGGGATCAATAAGCAGAATGCCATTTCCACGATGAAAACAAGTTACTGGACACGCGTCAACACATTTCGTAGAAATACAACCTTCGCAAGGCTGAGTTACGATATGTGGCATAGTTGCTCCTGATTAAGAGGTCTGAATTCGGTTTTCGCCACTGGCGGCCGTGTTCATCGTAGCAGGTTGAAGTCGTATCCCACCAGTACCAGGCGTCGCGAATGATAAGACTTGTACTTCCCAAAGTTTCTTCTCTAAATCTCCTCTACACCACCATCGTATGGCATCGGTGACCGTCACGTAGTTCGCCAAACCACGTCCAATATTTTGAATGTGGCTAAACATTATTACGTCTTGTGTAACATTATTAACCACCCTTACCTTTCTATCCCAACCATTCAATACAAAATCAGGCCGCATCGATTCAAGATAATTCCTTCGTTGGGTTCGCCAAATCAGGAAAGAACAAAGGGCAGAGAAAAATGCCGCAAGAGCAGACCAACTAGCCGGGTTCATCGTTTGACCTCCGTCTCATCCTCGATTTCAAACCGTCTGGCATTTTGGTAGTCTTCGCCGCTGACTTACAGTCGGGCCGGTGGCAGAGGGATATGCCTAGCTCGGTCTAGCCTCTGGCCCCCTGGGTTGCAGCCCTGCAATCCTTAGTCGCCAACTCGTCATTATTTCGGTTCGTTCCACCATGCACCTTGGCCCCCAGCCCTGGCGATTTTGCTCCGATTCAAGGAGGGCGGCTTTCGTCAAAGGGCTATTTTGGGGGCCAACAGCTTGCAAGTACGGGGGTAAAAACGTGATTCTAATCCCGCGAATATCCACCTGGCAAGCAACCCACAGTCAATAAGTTGTTTGCCGCCATGCTTTTGGTTCCGGTCGGGCAATTCCGGCAGAAACTGCGGGCCAGCCATGCGGCAAACGACCTAACCGTCATCATAATCAGGTGGTTGGTCAGATGCTGGGACCCCCACTGAGAGAATTTTGGCAACTGGCCTGTCGGCGACGTCAATTCAGGCGATTCCCAGCGAAGACCGACGATCAGGTGACCGCGATCATTTAAGAACCGAGCGGCAGCGAACCACGAGCCCGGCAAAGCAGTACACATAATACTGTCTGTCATTCACGGAGAAGATGCCTGCCATGACCACGATCGTCCTTGCCCACCCGAACGAACGCTGCCCACGATTCCAAGTTTTCGGCGTATATGAAGCCCCGACGTGCATCTCCATCGCACCGGCGTGCAGTTTCGGCTATCATACACGTTGGGCGTGTGGCGAGAAGGAATCCACGCCGGTGTAGAATCGTCTCATAGCAGGCAGGCAAGGGAGACTGAAAATGCCATCTAAGAATCTTGTGCTGGCGTCGGGCTTGATCTTTCTGATGCTCCGGCTCGCGGGGCCGGCCAGAGCCGCAACGCAGGAGAAAACGACGCCTCCAAAGGTCCAGGCTGCCGAAGTCGTGGAGGAATTGCCCAACGGGGTCCAGAAAACGTCGCTTGGGCCGTTCGCGGCGAAGGTAGACGTGAAACGCACGGGTCGGATTTTAGTGCTGGACTACGCCCTGCTGGATGCCCAAGGCAAACCTTCGCAGGAGCATCGGGATACCAAGACCCCGCCACAGTTCACGATCTGCCGGGACGGGCGTCCGATTGGCTCCGGCACCTTCTCCTATGGCTGAGGCGGCGTCTGTTCGTACTCGTGGCGAGTACCCCTGACCCGCAGCAACGGCGACCTCACGATCACGGCGTCCCAAACGATCCCGGGACAAGGGCTGGTGACCAGTCCGCCGGTCGTCGTCCCGTGGCGTTGGTACTACCAGCTTGCGAGCCTGGCCATCTGGACGTTGGTGCTCATTCCGTTGGTGTTGATCCGTGAGAACCGCCGGCCATCGGCGTGGACGATGGTGCTCGCACTGGGAGCGATTCTCCTGGTCGTGCGGTGGGGGACGGGCTTTCTGGGCTTGGAGCCTAGCGGGGCCGAGACTGTGAACCTATTCGTGGCCACGCTGGCCACGGCCTGGGCAATGGTTTGGCTTGTGGGGCCATGGTTGATCGGCCGACACGCGGCCATCAAGGTCCTCGGAGCAATGCTGGCGATCGAGGGAGTGGTGGCCGTGGCCTGGCTGGGGAACTTCGGCCTAGTGGCCGACACGGAGGTGCTTGGCTGGGCCATCATGCTGAACATCCCGGCCGGCGGCCTGGTGGCGTCCATGGCTCTGGCTCGCTGGGCGTGCCGGAAGCAGTATTCGCTGGGGCGGTTCATGCTCTGGCTGCTCGTTGGGATGGTCGTTGCATGCCCGGTACTGCTGGTGGCTGCTGTGACGACAATGGCGTTGGCCCAGGAATCCCTGCTTGCATTGGTTCTGATTTTGCCCGCTTTGATTGGAAGCGTGTTCGTTGCGGGCATGCTCTACGTGTTCAACTTGCCGTACATGCTCTTGGTGCAGCGAGTCGGACTCTATCGAGCACGTTTCCATGCCGTATTGTCACTCCCGCTCGCACCGCCTGACGATCTGATCCAGCTCGAAGTGGTGAACGAGCCGAACGCCGAGCAAAGGTGACATTCAGCGGTTTGCCCCGTCGTAAGGCTACTCTCTCTGGAGCCACGTTTGGGCATTGTCCACACCTCGCGAATCAGTATCGTACTCCGGCAGGAGTCTTTCTTCGCCTCGGGCTACAGGCAAACGGCGGCGGGATTGCCGGCGAAGGGGGCGATCAGTGAAGGCATCAACTTGGTAAAGCGGGATGGGCATTGTCGTGTACCGAAGGCCAGTGGATTCTGCTGGCGGAACTCCTTTTTGTCGCGGGCTACTTGAACTTCTCGTCCAGCGAAACCCGGAAGCCGGTGGCCAGGCGGTTGGTCAGGTTGGCAGTGCCAACGATGCTCATCAACTCGCCGAACATCGCGTCGGTCATGCCCTTCGACACTGCCGCCGCCCGATGCGAAGCAATGCAGTAATCGCAGCCGTTGGTCACGCTGACGGCAATGTAGATCAACTCGCGGACGAGGGGGTCGAGTTCTCCCGGCCCGCCCATTACTTCCTTGAGCATGGCCCAAGTCCGTTGCAGGGTCGGCGGATGATGGGCAAGGCCCTTCCAGAAGTTGTTGATCTCGTCGGTTTTGCGAGTGGCTCGGATGTCATCGTAGACTTCGCGGACCAGCCCGCCACTCTGTTCGTATTCGATCAGGGGTTGCATGGGAGTGTTCCTCGGGTAAAAGTTGCTTTGGATGTCCGGTGTTGTCCAGGAAATCCGGGATGTTGCTGATGTAGGTTTTGACCATGATTTCGATCCTCTTGAACTCTGCCCGCCGGTTGTGCGGATGTAGACCGACAACGGATTACCGCTCGAAGAAACTCAAGTCCCACTGGTTCAACCACTCGACGAACGGCTTGCCATCGTTGAATTGGATTGGCAGCCACAGATGCCTGCCATCGATCGCGTTGTTGGGCTGCCACCGATCGGCCATGAAGATGAACGCCCCCGACTTGCCGGGCACCGGCAAAACGTACGTGCCCTGCCCATGGAACGTTGAGCCCGCATCCTTGCCAACACAAGGATTGCCCAGGGCCTTCCACGGTCCCCAAATCGAATCGGCAGCGGCCAAGCGAGCGGTGTTGGGGGCCCAGCTTGTGCAACCGGAAGTGATCAGGTAATATTTACCCGCGTGCTTGAAAATGGCCGGGGCCTCATTGAAGCCGCCAGGAAATACGCGTGCATATTTACCGGCGGGCCGCAGATAATCCTCGGTGAGCTGCGAGACTTGCAGCGTGCCGTTGTCTTCCGAGGCATAAATGTGGAACGCCGTGCCGTCGTCGTCCACAAAAAGTGTCATGTCGCGGGCCATCTGACCGCCTGCTTGGTCTCGGCGGAAGATGAGGTTCACCGGGAAGTTGGGCACGGGTCCTCCGCCCAAGTGCAGCGTGCGGACGTACGCCTCTTCCTCGGCCGACAACGGCTTCTTGAGGTCGCTCGGGACATTGATCGGCCAGGCCCCGGCGTTGGGGCGGAAACTCTCGATGAACCGATAGGGCCCGGTCGGTTGATCGGCGATCGCCACGCCGCTGCGGGCGGCCCCATAGCCTTTGCCCTTTGTTTCCAGGTGAAACCACATGACGAACTTGCCCGACTGGCGGTTGTAGATCACCTTGGGGCGCTCGAGGATGCAGCCCTTGGTGATGTCGCTCTTGGGGTCAGCGGAGACCCGCAGAGCGATCCCCTCGTCCTTCCAACCGTAGAGATCCTTCGACGAATAAACATGCACGCCGACCTGGGCATAGTTGCCCGCATCGCCCTCGATCATGTGCTGTCCGAACCAGAAGATCGTGCCGCCATGGATGAGCATCCCTCCGCCGTGGCAGTTGATAGAGACCCCGTTGTTGTCCAGCCAGACTTCTCCCGGTCGAAACGCCTTGCGGGCATTATCCCGAGAGAAAAACATCAGGTGTTGCCAAGGAAGTTCGTCGAACTGGTCGGTGAGCTTCAGTCCGTTGGCGGGAAACTCCTTCAGAATCTGCTGTTTGCTCATTTTGTGCTCCGGCTTGATCGGCACCTTGGGATCTTCCGCACGAAACTCGACCAAGGCGATCCGGCCGCCCGGTTTCAGCGACTTGCGGATCGCCTTCAACATCGCCTCGGGCTGCGAGAACTCGTGGTACACGTCGACCATCAGCACGAGGTCGATCGAATTCTCCGGCAAGCGAGGGTCGGTCTCGGTGCCCAATAACGGCGACGATGTTCTCCAGCTTGGCGGCGCGGGCCCGTCGCTGGAGCATGTCGAGCATCTCTTGCTGGATGTCGATCGCGTAGACCCTGCCCGTCTTGCCGGTGAGTTGGGCCAGCTTGAGCGTGTAAAATCCGTTGCCGCAGCCCATGTCGCAGATGATCTGGCCGGGTTTGACGTGGAGTTCTTTCAGAAGCCGCTTGCAGTCTTCTTCTCGCTGACGGGATTCCCGCATGAGCCAGTCTGCTCCCGTGTAGTGCATCGTCGTGGCAATTTCCCGGCCCATGTAGCGGGCAGCGACTGCGGGCGACTGACCATGCAGCGGGTCTACCGTTGCCTGCCACAGGAAGAGGACCGGCACAAACAGTGAGAGAACCAGCCGGATAGTCGCTTGCTGACGTGTGGACAGAGTCCGTATGTTTCGCGTAGTCCAAAATGGAAGTCGCATATCATGGCTCCGCGGGTTGCGAGTCAGACTGGGCGTGTTCTTGCCGCTCTCGATAGCACACCCGATTCCTTGCATCGTACTCCCGCCGCCCGCCGCCGGCAAATCAACCGCGAACCGGCCTTGCTTGCTCGAACCCCTCTGTTGCCGAGACAATAAAATTATAGGCGGCGATCACAGGGGCCATCCGGCCCGCGTAACTAGCTCTCCGCCGAGCAAGAGCCGAGGCTGGAGACGCGGTGGCTGGTGGACCGAAGGTAGGGTGGTGGCGGCGGGCAAGACGGAAGAAGGTCGAACGGCAGCACAGCCAGGCGCCATAGCATTACTGATTCCTGGCTACGCGGAAACCCACGTCGTCGAACCGGAAGCTCGGCGTACTCCCGCGGCGATCGGCAGAACGGGAGAAGTACGGCCAGCGGTAGTTCCAGGAACCGCCACGAAGGACACGGACATTTCCGGCGTTTGGGCCGGTGGGACTGTCTACGGCAGCAACTCGCAGGCCGCTTTATGCAGCCGTAGCATGCTGTGCATCTTTGCCATATAGACGCGACTGTTCTGTCGTAACACGGTAGGTGATGAACTGATCCCAGAGGTCGTTGAGGTAGATGGCTCGCAGCGAGAGGATTGCTTGAGCCCCTTCCAACTCCCAACGCATCCCGGCGCACTCCATGCGGTCCTTCACCAGGTGCTTGCAGGCGCCTTCCGCCACGCCACTGGCAATCGGGTAGCCTGCCGCCAAGTATTCGTCATAGCGCATGTGTTCCTGGTTGTTTTCATAGTACGTAATCGCGGACTCCACGGTGGTCTTGTTCGCCCCCTTCAGCTTGTAGGCCTTCACCAAGGGACGGAGGTTGCGCAGCACGTAACCGACCTTGCCTTGCAGCAGCATGCGCAGATGATGCGTCACGAATTCTCCCGCCTCCGCACTCTCCTCCGCATACAGGCAATGGGCCACCTCCCAGAGCCGTTTCAACGCGTGGAACAGGTCCAGAATCCATATGGCCTCGGGAAACCATTCTGCCGCCAACTTCCACAACTGGCGTTCCCCATCCATGACACAGATGCACGGCTTCTTGTTTGCCGGGTCCCGCCGACAACACTCCATAAGAATCTCGAAGAACAACATCGGTGCGGCGGCCAACACCTCCCCTTCCTTAAACCGGGTCATCTCTGCCCACACATGCTTGTGTTGCGGTTCGGGCCGCTCCCGGGCACGCTTTCGCCGACGCACCTCGTCGATCACGTCTTCGGCAGTACGAGGGAAGCGGGCTTGGGTGTAAACCGATCCCACATACGCCATCTGTTTTTTCCCGGGGCGCTTCCCGCTGCTTTTCTCTTGCCCCGCCAAACGCTCGACCGGAGGCGAAGAAGGCGCCTCTTCCTCGACAGCCGTGATTCCTGCCGTTTCCGCGCCTGCGGCATTTCCTCCCTTTTCTCCCACCCCAGCTTCAGACTCTGCTCGCAACCGCGCCGCCAACGTCCGCCGCATGGGCACACCCTTGCCATCGGCCGTTATCACCAGCAGTTCCTCCTCTTCTTCGGCAGGAGGAACCGCTTCGCCGCGAAAGTCGTCCACGTACTGCGACATCTCGCGACTCATGTGCTCCGCCGTGCGAACACTCACCGTGGTCCCCAACCAGGCACGGAGCGACTCCACCGATCCCCCAAAGGCGTCCTGGATGCACAACCGCTGCAACCAGTCCTCCAGAACATAGGAATTCTCTCCAGCGGGCAATCCCAAGGTCGCGTCCAGGGGCGACCATCCAATCGCTTGGCCTTCCCGAGTCCCGTAGACTCGGCGGCCGATCAGCAATTCCCCGAAAATCGACAAGTACCGCTTCTCATGCGGCTCGGGCAGGCGCGCCAACGTCTCCCCTTCCCGTTCTACGGTCTCTCCCCGATCCCCATCCCCATGGGCCTCCACGAAGGACCGTAAAAACTCCAGGCACATGGTCATAGCTCGCGGAAACATCCCGCGTTCCACTTCGTCGAGGCGTCGCCCTTCGCTCAGCGCTTGCTTCAAAAACTCGTGCATCCGCTCAAATTGCTCTTGGGCCTTGAAAATATCCAGTTCTTTTGTTGAAATCATAGTTGGACCTCTGCTAGCAGAATTTGTGGAAACATGAATTACTCACCTGTTAGCATGAGGTCTTTTTCTTCTGCTATCAAGCCCTCCTCCCCCGCCGTAAGTCCTTGTCCTACAATGCTCTTAGCGCGTAGAGGAAGGCGAGTCACTGCCCTGTCTACGGGAGATGTGGCATAGTATTTTGCTCCGTACCAGTCCTCGCACCACTGCCAGGCATTTCCGTGCATGTCGAAGAGCCCAAAGGCATTGGGCTGGTATGAACCCACAGGCGACGTAAATACGTAACCGTCACTGGCTTTGATCGTGTATTTCTCATACGGGAATTTCGCCTTGTATGCCGCGTCGGCCACATTGCCGACCTTAGCGAGCGTCTCTGGATCGTCGCCATTATAATACTGCGTTGTCGTTCCAGCTCGACAGGCGTATTCCCACTCGGCCTCCGTCGGTAGCCGATAGGTCGTAGCTTCCTTGCGGCTCAACCAATTGCAGAATGCCACTGCGTCGTTCCAACTCACGTTGACGACCGGGTGCTCGTCGGTCTGCTCGAAACCTACCTTCTGCCAGGAGTAGTTCTCGTTGAAGCCGAAATCCTCCTTATCAGGATTCCAGCCCCAAGCCCCCGGCTCCTGTTCTTTCTCCGCGTCCGTCCTGTAGCCGCTGTATTTGATGAACTGCCGAAATTGGCCCCGCGTGACGTGGCAGGTACCCAAGTAGAACGGATTAGTAATTCGAACGCCGTGCTGAGGATGCTCTCCCTTGAAATGATTTGCTTTCAGATCAACTCCGTCGAATGTCTTGTTGAAAAACTTGGCCGTCTCCTCCGCCGACTCGTTGCTGCCCATCATGAACTCGCCCGAAGGGACGAGCGTGAGCTTCATGCCGATCGAGGTGGTGATCTGCTTGGCGGTGGCGGGGGTGGGCTCTGCGGCGGTTGTCGCCGTAAGACTGGCAACCGCCATCAAGACCACCATCGCGACTGTCGATACTTGTCGGATCATGGGCCAAACCTCCTTCAAGCTCTGCGGCGGGTCGCCACGCACGACGCCACGGGCCGCTGCCTCCAGTTTATCGGCGGCTCTTGGCGGTCGTCAATCACCTGCCAAGTCCGGCGTACATGCCGCCTTTGGCGGCATCTGCCCGAGCCCTTCTCTTAGCCCTTGGCAACGCACGGCCGCGAATCGCACGTTCCTGCAGATCGAAAGGGCGTCGAGGACCGGCGGTGGGCAACTCAGGACCGGCCGAAAAATAACTTCCAGTTTTGACAACCTCCGTCGCGTAGCGACGATATGACGGTAGCCGTGGGTTTCAACCCACGGACGACGATCCCCCATACCCTTCCCTTAGTCGCGTAGCGACGATTGAAAATCAGCCGTCGCTACGCGACGGAGAACAATAGGGGCGCACTGCAAACCGTGGGTTGAAACCCACGGCTACCATCACAACGTCGCTACGCGACGAGTGCCGCGTTGAGACCATAAGAACCGGAAGTTATTCTTCGGCCGAGCCTATGCCGGGGAGTTGCGTCGACTTACGGTACAGCAATCTCCTTGCTCCCGTACATCTCGAGATAGGGTTTGCCGAAAGGGCGGTGAAACGCTCTGGACCTGGCAGAAGTGAATGGTTTGCCGCCTCTTGTTCGGGGGTTAGTCCTCAATTATCCTAGATTGGAAAGGCGAAAGTCCATTCTTGGCCGGTCCCTATTGCGCATCGTTAGGAGCACAGGTATGGCAACCACGACCCAGTATCGGTATCAGCATCTTACCTGGGAGGAGATGAACGCGGCCATCGCGGCCAAGAAGGTGGTCATCCTGCCCACCGGTTCCATCGAGCAACACGGCCCACACCTTCCCTTGGACGTGGACGTGTTCCTGGCGGAATCGGTATGCCTGGAAGCAGGGCGCCGGGCGGCGGACCGCGTGTTAGTCCTGCCGCCGGTTCCTTTCGGTCTGAATCGGCACCACATCGATTTCCCCGGCACGATCCACATCGAGCCAGAGGTCTTTATCGCCTTCTGCTTGAATGTCACCAAGAGCGTGGCCTACCACGGGTTTGAGAAAATCTTGATCATCAACGGCCACGGGTCCAATACGCCTTTGGTAGACCTGGTGGCGCGGAAGACCGTGCTGGAAACCCATTCGCTGTGTATCGCGGCGAACTACTACACTCTCGGCGTGGAGGCGTTCCAGCAGGTTCGTGAAACGCCGGTAATGGCCCATGCGGACGAGTTCGAGACCTCGCTCTATCTGCACCTGGCCCCGGAACGCGTGCGCATGGACCGGGCCGTGGCCGACAACGACTTGGCGGGGCGCTACATGACGTCCGACAGTACCACGCCTTACGTGCGTTTCAGCGACTATTGGTCGCGCTGGACCAAGGTCGGCGTGCACGGCGATCCGACGGTTGCCACCGCTGCCAAGGGGAAGGTCATTTGGGATGCCGTACTGAAAAACCTGGTCGAGTTGCTCGATGAATTCCGCGCCTGGCCGATTGTCCCGCGTTGCGATCGACACCAGGGGCCCGTCCAATCCGACATTTCCTGGTGATGACGATGAAAATCCGAGAAATCCGTGCCGCTGGCTTGCGAGGCGCTACGCCCGAGGGCGGTTGGGACGAAGAACTGCGGCCCGACGACTGTGTGCATACGCTCATCGCCGTGGTGACCGACGGCGGCCTGATCGGCCTGGGCAGCGCGTTCACCAGCGAGGCATTGGTGCGCGCGGCACTGGCGCTTCTGGAACCGCTCTACCGCGGCGAGAACGCTTTGGAGCCGGAGCGGGTGAGCGAGAAACTGCACCAGAACACGTTCTGGATGGGCCGCGGCGGTTCCATCACGCACACCATCAGCGGCATCGACATTGCCCTCTGGGACCTGCTGGGGAAAGCTGCCGGGCAGCCTGTGGGACGCCTGCTGGGCGGCCGCTACCGGGACCGCGTCCGGCCTTACGCCTCGTTGTTGATGCAGGAGCCCGCACCGCTGGCCGAGCATTTGACCGGACTCAGAGAGCAAGGCTTCCGCGCGTTCAAGATCGGCTGGGGCCCGTTCGGACGTTTCAGCAACGCCATGGACGAGGCGGTCGTGCGCGCGGCGCGGGAAGCGGTCGGGCCGGACTCGCTGTTGATGGTCGACGCGGGTGGGAGCGACGCGTTCTGGAAGCAGGGCTATAAGTGGGCACTCCGCACTGCGCAGATGTTGGCCGGCTACCAGGTGGCCTGGTTCGAAGAACCTTTGAAGCCCGACGCCCTGCAAGACTATGTGCATCTGCGGCGAAACTCGCCGCTGCCGATTGCCGGCGGAGAAGTCCTCACGCGGCGTCAATCGTTCCAACCCTGGCTGGAGGCCGGCGCCTTCGACGTAGTCCAACCCGATGTGACCAAAGTGGGCGGCATCAGCGAAGAACGGCGCATCGCCTGGATGGCCCAGGAGCATGGGGTGCGTTTCATTCCCCACGGTTGGAACACCGCCGTCGGCGTGGCGGCCGATCTCCAGTTGGCCTCGGCGTTCCCCGATACCGACCTGGTCGAGTACCTCACCGGCTCGCCGTACGTGGACGAGATTGTGGTTCGCGGCTGGCGCCTGGACGCCGACGGCATGCTGGCGATCCCCGACGCGCCCGGTCTAGGCGTGGAAATCGATCCCCAGGCGCTGGCACGCTATACCCAGGGGACACCGTTGTTGCCGTAGTCCCGGTTATTTTTCGACAGGAGAGAGTAATGCGTCTGCGTCTTGGAAGTCTACTTACGATCGTCCTCGTCATCGTCGCTTCGGCGCCGACTGCCTGGGCAGCCTGGAGTTTCGGCATCATGGGCGACACGCAATGGCAGAGGGACGATGGCAAGAACCCCAACTCTGTGGCCGTCGATATCATCAACCAGGTCAACCAGGAAATGATCGCTCACGGCGTGCAGTTCGTCATTGCCGTAGGCGACATCACCGACAATGGCAGCAAGATCGCCCTGGACACGCGGGCTACGTATGTCCAGGCGCTCTATAACGCGGGCATCGGTTTCTATCCGCTGCGCGGCAATCACGAGGCGACGAGCGCCGCCGCCGCGGAGTTCCGCCGGATCTTCCCCCAGACTCGCGACGGGGTGAACAACGCCACGCCACGCGATGCTTGCGTGACCACTCCCGACGATGCGCAGACCCGTCCCCTGAAGAAGAAAGGCTCGACATTTGTCGTCGGCAGCGATTTCCGCAGTCCCCGCAAGAGCCTCGACGGACTAAGCTATTCTTTCGATTACCGCAATGCGCGGTTCGTGCTGCTCGATCAATTCGCGCCTCTGGACGACGGGACCAACAGCATAAAATCGCAGCAACCGTGGATCAACGACGTGCTGGCGCACAAACGGGCAGGCAGACATGCCTTCGTCTTGACCCACAAGGGCATTATCACGGAAAACCACGCCGATACCCTCTTCGGCAAGAATCCGTCTGCGGACGCCCCCGCCCAGGATGCGTTCATCGCCAGCCTGCAGAACAGCGGGGTCCGGTATCTCATCGGCGGCCACGATCACATGCACAACCGGGCCCTGGTGACGACGACGGACGGCGAATCGGCGCGGATCCAGGAACTGATTGCCGCCTCCGAAAGTTACAAATTCTACACGCCCGCCACACCCGACAATGACACGTGCTACAACTTGCCGGCGTTCGGGCTGAACCGCGAGATGCCGATTTCGCAAGATCTTTTCGCCATCGGCTACTATATCTGCACCATCGATGGTCCCAGGGTCACGGTGGAGTACTACGCGGTGCCGTCGGGCCAGTCCGACGGAGACATCGCCACGGCGCCGCGGCTGACCGGCAACTGGCAGAAGCGAGAGACTTTTGGTTACAGCCTCAATGGCCAGGAGTTCGTCGTCGCCAAAGACAAATCCTACACTTGCGTCCAAGATCGCAGCCCCACGACCCGCAGCTACCTTGGCACCCGCGCGAGGATCCTCGACGGCAAGAACCTAAGCCGGGCATCGGACTACGCCGGCCGGCCGTTGACGAAGGTCGTCACGACCGGATGGACCAGTCACCGCCTGGTCGGCGGCAACCTCAAGAGCGACGTGCTGACGATCTGGGGCATGGAGACCTGTGCGAACGCGAAAGGCGATACGTATCTGCTTTCCATGACTTTCGACGCGACCGGCGTCCCAGCCGACAAACTCCAGTCAGGTTCGCTGGGCATCTTGACGCGACACCTCAACGGCAACTGGATCGACGCCGCGGCGGGCAGTCGCCGCAGGGAACGGAAGTTCGTCTTTGGGCCTTACCGGGCCGACGCCGGATACCGGCTGGGAACATGCGGTGTCGACCCGGCGACCCATACCGCCTGGGTTGTCTTGGATCGCGGCGGCCAGTTCGTGGTTGCAGAAATTCCCTGATCCACGGCAGACCGGTCGGAAAAAGGAAGCAAGCGACGGTGTGGGTTACGACTCAATGAAACGTTCAACGCAAACGGACAAGACATGCCAATCAAGAGACTGTTCTGGACAAATGCCATCTTGGCGGGAATCGCCGCGTCGTCGTGGGCTTCGGATACCGCAGGTCCGGACTACCTGAAGGTCAAGGACCTGTCGCCGGTAAAGATCCTGGCCACGCCGCAGCACGCCCCGGTGGTATTGGTGAGCGACGGACAGCCCAAGGCCAAGGTCTACGTCGCGGTGGAGAAGCCCAGCGCAACCTTGGACATCCTGGTGAAGGAACTGGTGGCGGCGGTCAAGTTGTCCACCGGCGCCGAGTTGGAGATCGTCAAGAAGATGCCCGCGGGCAGCGTGGCGGCAATCGTGATTGGCGACTGCGCCGCCTCGCGGGCGGCCGGCATCGAAGCTGGCGCCATCCCCGTCGAGGGTTTCGTCATCAAAACGGCGCCTAACCGCGTGTTCCTCGTCGGCAGCACGATCAAGCTGCAGGAGGTCGTCGATTTTAACGGCCCTTACGGCAACGAGGGGACGGCGTGGGCGCTGGCCGACTTCCTCGAGCGGTTCCTCGCCGTACGCTGGTACTGGCCGGTAAATGCCGGCGGCCGCAGCGTCGTGCGGGCCGGGCGCTGGAGGTCCGACCGGCGCACTACAGCGACCGGCCGGTGTTCCAGAAGCGCGAATGCTTCCCCGCGTACGGCTACGATGTGCCCCGCGACGGCGCACCACTCCTCAAGAGCGCCATTCCGGCGGGCGTCGCCAAGCTCGACACGTCCGTGATGCTGGCGGGCCTGCGCAGCGGCAACAGTTGCCGCTACATGATCAAGGTCCACATGCCCCAAAATATCTGGCAAGACCAGAAGCTGGTCGACACGCACCCGGAAATGTTCAAACTGACGAAGGACGGCAAGAGGAACTACAGCCAGCTCTGCTACGGTTCGCAGTCGACCCTTGACTTCCTCTTGGCCGGTTGTGCGGCTGTCTGGGACAAGAAGGCCAACGCCATGGCGCCTTGGTGCGGTCACGGCGCCAGTTGGGTCACCACGACCTGCGTCACCCTCTCTCCCTGCGACGAGCCGGTCGACTGCTGCTGCCAGAACTGCAGGAAGCTCTATGACCCCAACGGCGGCAACCGCGGTACGGGATCAAAGATCATGGGCGTATTCCTCAAGAAGTTCGCCGACGAGGTCAAGCGCCGCTGGCCCGGCAAGAAGGTCCTGTACCTGCCGTACTGGAACTACACCGTGTTCCCCAAGGGCCTTGATCTGCCCGACAACATCGAGATCCAGATGTGCACCATGTCCTTCGCGATGATGCGCCAGCCGACCTGCGCGGAGAGATAGAGCGGTGCATGAGGGACTGGAGCGAGCAGGTCAAGGGCAAGATCCAGACATGGGAGTACCACCACCGCACGATCGAGTACCCGGGCGTCTACATCCAGTACCCGCACCTGGTCAAGGACTACTACCAGAAGAATCGCGAAGTGCTGATCGGCTCGTTCCTCAACGGCGGTGGGATCACCGACTGGACCGTGGGCGCCCCCACGCATTACCTGCTGATGAAGGTCCTGTGGAACCCGGATCTGGACGTGGATGCGGCGTGGGATGAGATGTGCGAGCGGCAGTTCGGAAAGGCCGCCGGCACCGCCGCGAGCTGCTGAAGCTGGCCGCCGACCGCTGGGAGAACGCTCCCTGGAGCATCGAGAAGCGGGGAGGCATGGACGACATGGGCTACCTGGAGCCCTCGATCTACCGCGAAACCTGGCCGAGCGATGTGGTTGCCAAGATGACGGCGCTGTGGCAGAAGGGGCGCGATGAACTCAAGGATGATCCGGCCGCGCTTCAGAGGTTCATGTACGTGACCTGGAAGATGGAGAAATTCGCCGATGAGGTCCGGGCCAAGTCGGCCCCGACCCGGCGCCCGGCGCTCCCTAAAACGACGCGGCAATTACAGTGGCCTCTTCTCCCCCATGACCGTCACCACCACGGTGCAGCGGCGGGGCCGGACATCGCACTCCATGTGGAATATATCACAGCGTCTGTGGCCGGAAGTAGAAAACCTGTGGGGCACAATAATACTGATCGTGGAGGTTCAGCCGATGCCGAGGGGCCTGATCGGCCTCCTTCCAGTCAGCGAAGTTCAGATACTCGATGTCCTATCCAACGCATGGATCGCCTGCAACGCGCCCACCGGCAAGCAAGTTCCAGGTCCATCAGACGATCCATGGATCAACGATCCGCACCTACGGGGCGAGCAGTCCCAGGAATTTGATGCGGGCTTGATCCAGATCAAGGCCCTTTGGCTGCTCGTCACGTAGGATTCAGTAAAACGAACTGACAAACATTTCTCAAGGAGCATACGATGAAACCCACTGAAATGCACATGGGCCTGGGCATGCACAAGAAATACTTGCTTCTGGCGGACGAATTGGCAAACCGCTTCGGCGTGACGCGGACGGTCGGCATTTGCAGCCGGGCCTGCGGTTGTCATCATGGCTGATTCGCGCAACAAGGCAGCGGCGCGGTTGGCCCGCGAGAGACGGACCATTCTGGCGATGGTGCGGATATACTGTCGGGCTCACCACGCTGGCAGCGGCTTCCTCTGCGATGAATGCCAATCCCTTCACGACTATGCCCTGGGCCGTCTGGATCGCTGCCCTTACGGGGCCGCGAAGACGACCTGCGCCCGTTGCCCGACCCACTGCTACAAGTCCGCCATGAGAGCTCAGATCAAGGTCATCATGCGTTATGCCGGTCGGCGAATGCTGGTTCGCCATCCTATTCTTGCCCTGTTCCACATGCTGGATGCTTGGTGGAGGCCCGGCAAGCAATCCCGTTAGCAGTCGGTTATCGACTTGTGCCCCTCACGTGCCGCCCAGCACTCGGTAACTTGCAAACTGGCGTTAGAACCCCTCCTTAGGATGTTGGTTGCGCAGCATGCGATGGCAGCGGTCGCGGAGATCCGCGGCGAACGCGCGAACGTCCGGGTCGCGGGTATCCTGGAAAACGATCTCCTGCAAGACGGCCTTGACGTACTGGCGGCAGCGCGAGACACGCTCGTCCTGCTCGTTTCCCAGGTCCCGGATCTTGCCGATCGACGCGACATCCGCATACTGGTCCGCCTTGACTTTCCGGATAAGCTCGGGAATGCGGTCCTTCCAGTAGGCCTCGGAATTCGGACCCTCGAACTTGTGTCGGCCAAGATCGGAGTTGAGTCGCCCGAGGTGCGCCAGGGCCAGGTCGGCGATCGGCTTGACCTTGCGGTTTTTGGCCGATTCCCGTTTGCAGAACGCGTCCGCGTCGGTGCCCCACTTCCTATACTCCCGCAAGCGATCATGGATGGCATGCACGAAGTACCACATGTCCTCGATGGCTTGGATCAGGTGGGTCTTCGTTTTCTCGTCGAACGGCACGAACGTGCCGTCGTCCTTCCTCTTGATTTGGCGGACAATAGGAGAAATATGGGCATCCCACAGCCCGCAGGTGGCATAGGCCAGCGTCTGACGGTCGCCGCCTGCCTGTCTCGGCTTCACGCCCGCAAGGTCGAGGATGTATTCGCAGGGGCCCTGCCCCAGCGTCTCGCGCATCAGGTCGACGGGCGTGAAGACATCGAGCGGCGTGGCCGCATTGCGGCCCAACGGGTAGATGATCACGCGCTCGTACACGTGGGGCTGCTTGCGCTTCCTCTTGTCGACGTAAAGGCACAGCCGGACCTCATCGCCTTTGAAAACTGCCGGGTAGATGAAAAAGCTCGCGAGCGACTCCTGCCAGATCTGTGGGGCGTCTTCGTTACCCTTCTCCCACCACCGCATGCCCTGCTTCCACCAGTCCGCATTTCTCGCGCTGCTGGTGGCGGCAAGGAATCGCGTGTCAAGGACGTCGTCGCTCTCCTTGTGAGCGGCGTCGGTGCTCCTGAAATCGAAGGACTGATTGCGGGCGGGCCAGTCGAGGAGTCGCTTGCCCTCGGCGACGATAAAGTCTCCTCGCCACTTCGCCTCGAAGGGCCGCTTCCACGCGATCGCCGTGGGTTTGTACGCCGGCAAGGCGGAAGCGTCTTCATCATGCCAGACGCCTTTCTGCTCGATGACTCCGATGTAGACGGGCTTGTTCTGAAACTCGATCCGCGCCGCGGAGATTCGGCGTGCCTTGCCTTCGCCGACAAAGACCAGGTCAACCTGCGGCTCCGCCCCTCCCTTTTCATCCTTGGGCGCCTTCCCGGTGATGCCCGCCTTGATCTGCTTGAGTCTGCCCGGCCAGATGCACATCACCATCGTGTTCCCGCCTTCAAGGAACTGGAGAAGGAAGTTCTCCGCGGGCACGGTAAGTGTGGGCATGGCGAGATGCACGGGGTCGAAGACCACGTCATCGGCAAACAGATCGGGCAAGACGGCGAAGCGTGCCCCGGTCCTGACCTCCACGCTTGCCGCGGTCTTGCCCGGGCTAATCGTAACGATGCCGCCGACCCCGAGGCAGAACTCGGCCTCGGCACTCCCCGTGCTGACTCGCAATGACTTCCTGTCGGAATTGGTCTCCGTAACGATAACCCCACGAATGGGCGCCGCCTGCGCCGCGCCCCGTGCCAGGACGGCAAGCTCCATGCGTTTGCCGCCCACCCCGGACGTGGAATACACCGCTACGCCAGTTTGGCCGGGCGCTGCGGCCAGGCGAAGCCCCACGCCCTCTAATGTGACTTCACTCTGGGCCTGGACCGAAACTGCCACGCCCCACACCAGGAGCGGGGCGATCAAGGAAGCTCTCAACACGCGTTTGGATTTCATCAGATGTCCTTTCGACCTAGTGCGGAAAATACCCAGTTTCGCCCTCCGTCGCGGTCCGTGCAAGGCGGGGGATCGAGTTGCAGGGAGACCGAGGGGCCGCTTCAGCCAAAATCGATTGCTCATCGCCGTGTAACCCCGGCCTGCTACAATGGCCGTCCAGTCCCGCAGAAGAGTTCGCGAGCAGGCCTGCCAACGGTAAGGCTTGCTGTCGCTCAGTAGTCCTACTTTTTGTCGGAAGGTATACTACGTCCAGCGATACATTCTCTTGCCGCCATCTCAACCATTCCCAACCCGAGCCGCCGCCACCGGCCACGTCCCTACACCCTCCCCAGCTTTTTCGGTGCTGCACCCGTTTGGGGCATTAGCTCTCGCCCGGCTGCTAGTCATGGGGCCACGGAGCCCGCAACACCCCAGGCCGTCTGGCCAGCCCTACCCTCGCCGTGCTATAATAAAAGTCGGCCGCGAAGTGCGCGACGCAGCCGGTCCCGAGGCACGAGACAATCGGTTGGCCAGTGTCGATGGGAATCTCCAGCGACCAAGTCCCCAATGCCTGGAATCGAGAGCATCAGGAGAGGTTCCATGTTGCGTTATCAAGTGAGCCATGACGTCCCGGGGCGAAGCAGCGGTTTCACCCTGGTAGAGTTGCTGGTGGTCATAACGATCATCGGGATTCTCATCGGCATGCTGTTGCCGGCCGTGAATTCTGCCGCGGGAGTCCGGCCGCAGTGCCCAGTGCAAGAACAACCTGAAGCAAATGGGAACGGCCTGCCTGGCCCACGAAGAAGCCCAGGGAATTTATCCCACGGGCGGGTGGGGTTGGTACTGGGTTGGCGACCCGGACCGCGGCTATGGCGTCCAGCAACCGGGCGGATGGATCTACAATATTCTCCCCCATACGGAAATGAATGCCTTGCACGACTTGGGGCGATACGGTAGTGCCAGTGTGAAGCAGGCAGCGGTTCTGCAATTGGTTAGCACTGCCTTGCCATTCACCCATTGCCCCACGCGGCGCCGGGCTGCTCTCTGGCCCATGGACTGGGGGACGAACTATGTCGGAAGTAACTCGGGCGGAGTTACTGCGCCCAGCGGTTTTTTGGTGGCAAGGACTGATTACGCGGTCAATGTTGGCGACGTGCAACAAGACGAACTCGGACCAGGCCCGTCAACTGGGGCGGACTCCTTGCCAGCGATCCAAAACCAGACCCAACTCAACTATTTTGGCACGCGTCTCTCAACCAACATGACGACGTTCCACGGCATCGTCTTCGAGCAAAGCACGATTCGAAAGGACGACATCACGGACGGCCTCTCCCAAACGATCTTGGTCGGCGAAAAGTACCTTGCCGAAAGCTCCTACGGTACGGGCAACGTAGGGGCCGATAACGAAAACGAGTATGTCGGCATGGACAACGACATCGGCCGCACGACCTACAGGCGCCAATGCAGGATCGGTGGGGCGTAGATGATGGCTTTGCCTTCGGCAGCGCAACTCCAACGCCGCCAACTTCGTACTCTGTGACGGCTCGGTAATGACCGTCAACTATAGTGTCAATGCGGAAACCTTCCGCCGGCTCGGCACACGCGCCGAAGGCATACCCGTGGACATGTCGCAACTGTAATCTTGTGCATTGCCGGTGGAATAGGTTGTATAGGCACCGTGACGGCCCTCCGACTACACCCGCCACGTCGCGGCCGGGCATCCTTTACGTCGTGGCCGCCTGCCCTGCCCTTCGGCCGTGCCGTCGATCATCGGCCGCGAGGGGTTCTGGGGCTCCGCTGCGCTAAAGGCCGGCGGCGATCGTGACATTATCTCTGGGCGGGCTCAGAGCGGGCTGGGGGCGGATGGGAGGTCAGCGGGAAACCCACGCCGTATTGACGAAGACATAACGGAGACAGTCGCGAAGATTCGTGATACACTGACGCCTATCCGACGCACGACCCGGCCGCGTCGAATCGGCATCGAATGTTATAATTGCTCCCATGGGCTTGGACTTGTTGGATGTCGCTTTTCGCGTGGAGAAGACGTTTGGCATCTCCCTGGCCGCAAGCGACTTTGAGCAACTGGCCCGCGAGCGCGATGTCGTCGTAGGCGATCTGTACGAACTGATTCTTCGCAAGATCCGCGCCCACGATACCGTGCGGACCGACGTTCGCCTGAACTTCGCCGTCTGGGAGGAATTGCGGCAAAAGATTGGCTACGCGGCCGGCGTCGCGGTCGACGATGTGCAATTGAAGACGCCGCTGGAGACGCTCTTTCCGCTGGAAACGCGCCGCATGGCTTGGGAAGCTTTGCGGGCAGCGGGCCCGTACCGCATCGCCACGCTGGACTACCCCTGGGCCGTCCGCCCGATCGGCCTTTTACTGGCGGCCGCGATGGCCCTGGTCGAGCAGTTTCGCATTTGGCAAATTCCGGCGCCATCTGGCTGTGGCCTATCTTGGGGTTGTTTGGGATCTGGATGTTTGCTGAGACGTATGGCAAGATGATGTGGATCTTGGCGGGATGGCGGCTTCGCTTCCCGCTTGGGATGAAGACCGTCAAAGACCTGGTGCGGGACGTTTTGAGGAACAACTCTGAGGCGATCGTCGTGGCCAAACAGGGCGCGGGCGGAGACTACATCCCAGTTGACGACCGCTGCATTGCCGTCTGGCAGCAGCTTCGGCAGATTCTGTCCGATGCGCTGGGCGTGAACATCGAGAAAGTAACGCTGGAGAGTCGTCTGGTGGCCGATCTGGGCGCAAGTTGAAACGAGAAACGCTCGTCCTGCCATGCCCGGCTACTAGCCGGGGCAGAGGACGCCCCCAGTGGCGAACTCCTGGCCGAAGCCCAGGCCCTGCAAAACGCGTTCTACGACCTGGACGCCAAGACGAGGCGGGCTGTTGCGCTGGACGATCTGCTGATGGCCGTGAGCGTGGAGACGCTGGAGCACGAGGAGGATTGCAGGTGCGGGCTTTGCACGGCGCTGGAGGCTGTTGGTGGGTGAAGGCGGCCGCCTGCCCGGTCAACAGCTAGATTGAGCCCGCCCGTGGTTGGAGGAAATCGAAAATGTTCAAAACTGATCGATTTCCACCGGCAGTCCGTCGTTGATCGTTGCCAGGCGGCGTAAAGTTTCGGCGTCGATTTTCGTGGGGAGGCCTCGTACGGTGCCGTCCGCCAGGGCGACATTGAAACTGGCCACGTGCCCGATCTGCCCTCCGGATTGGAGTCGCGAGACAAGCTCGTCGAGCGTAATGTCGCGCGGCTCTGTCCAAGGGATTTTTAGGCCATACACCTCGATCACCAGAATGGTTTTCGAGAGTCCATCGGTGACGTCAGCGGTCCGAGTTCCCGGCGACCCCGGCACGCCGCCGACCGTATTTTGCCCCGTAATCATCACATAACTTGTCTCCCCGTCGGCAGCACTGCTATCACTGGGACAGCGAAATACACGCGGCATTGGTTTGACGATGTCGAGATTCTTGGGGCTATTCCACGGTTGCTTCGGATCGTACCGACCGTAAAGCGAGTCCCGCTCCATATACGGCAAAATGGCGATGCGCCAACTCATCAGCGGCCTGCCGTTGTCATCGATGGTCGCTGCTGGAGGAAATCGCCCGTGTTTGCTCTCGTAGGTAAATAATGCAAGACAGATCTGCTTGAGTTGGTTCGAACACGATGCCCGTCGCCCAGCCTCGCGCACGTCCTCAACGGCCTGCGTGATGGCCGTCTCTTTGATTTCGGCTGCACGTCGCCCAGCCATAACGGCTGGAAACAGCAAGAAAGCCAGCATACTGCCACAAACCAGTAGTACGGCACAACCGGCCGCAAGGATCAAGACCCAAGGAAGACCGGACTTCCGCGCAGTATCTTGCGCGAGCTGCGGTGGCAGTCGCGCGACGCCGGAAGTCTGCGGAACGATCACGGTTACTCCGCAAGAGGCACACGTGCCGCGACGACCCGCAAACTCAGGTCCGACGCTGCTCTGTTCTTTGCACAGTGGACAAGTGAAAGTTATAGACATGACTGGAACTCCTGTATAAAACAGACGCTTCTTCAAACCTCCCCTGCGTCATCCTACGCCGGTGATGCTATCGCAGCAGGAACGGAAATGCAAGTGGCGGTTACCCTCCCGAAAACCATCGAAAAGGTATCCGCTCACGACTTATCCTAAAAAGGTATCCGATAAAAACAATACAAGCCTTGACGCAACTTGCTGCCACGTCAAGGCTTATGTAAAGCGGGAGACGGAACTCGAATCCGCGACATCCAGCTTGGGAAGCTAGCGCTCTACCAACTGAGCTACTCCCGCACGAATTGGGGGAGCGGCCGAACCGCCCCGCATCCTTAAATATACACCGTTTTGTCGGGGGCGTGCAAGGAGGGCGAAATCGGCGTTGGCAGGAGCGCTGCCAGCCGGAAAAATTACAGCCGCCCGCCAAAACCTCAAGTAGTTCCTTTCTGCCGTTGCTGATGCAATTGCTCCTTCGCAGCCGCCACAACCTGGTCAGGCTCGAAACCGAACTTTCGCTGAAGCTCCTTGAGCGGGGCGGAGGCCCCAAACGTGTGCATGCCAATGATGCGGCCCGACTCGCCGACGTAGCGTTCCCATCCCAGCGTCGAGGCCTGCTCTACGGCGACGCGGGCTTTGACTTTGACCGGCAGAACGCTCTCCCGGTACTCACGCGACTGACGATCGAAGATGTCCCAGGAGGGCATCGAAACTACACGTGAGCGAATGCCCTCGGAGATGAGCTTCTCATGCGCGTCGACGGCAAGACTGACTTCGCCCCCAGAGGCAATCAGGATCACCTCGGGGTTTCCGCCAGGCGGGTCAGCAAGCACGTAGGCGCCGTGCGCCACCCCGGCGGCCGGCGCGTACTTGCTTCGGTCCAGCGTCGGCAATGCCTGCCGCGAGACGACCAGCACTGCCGGCTGATGGCGGAGTTGCAGGATATAGCGGTAGGCCTCCACGACTTCGTTGGCGTCGCCGGGCCGCAGGACGACAAGCCCGGGAACAGGCGCAGCGACACGAGTTGCTCTACGGGCTGATGGGTCGGGCCGTCCTCGCCGTCGCCCATGGCGTCGTGCGAGAAAATCAGGAGGGTCGGCAATTCCATCAGGGCCGAGAGACGGATCGCGGGTCTCGCATAGTCGCTGAAGATAAAGAAGGTTGCGCCGAAGGGCCGGAGCTTGGACAACGAAAGGCCGTTCACGATCGCCGCCATCGCGTGCTCGCGAATACCGAAGTGGAAGTTCCTTCCGCCGGGGTTGTCTGCTTGAAAGTCTCCCGCGCCCGCGAATTTCAGGGTAGTCTTGGTCGACGGGCCCAGGTCTGCCGATCCTCCGAGGAGCCAGGGAATATTCTGCGCCAGCACGTTGAGAACTTGGCCCGAGGCTTCTCGTCCGGCAAGGCCCTTCCCATCGGCCGGGAAGACGGGAAGGTTGCGATCCCATCCAGCCGGAAGTTCGCGTTGCTGCATTTGATCGATCTCAGTGGCGAGTTCAGGGTATTTCGCCCGATAGGCCTCGAAAAGCTCCGTCCACTGCCTCCGCGCCTCCGCTCCGCGCTTGCCGACGCCAGCCGCAAAATGCTCGCGCACGCCATCCGGTACGAGGAATTTGGCGTCCTCCGGCCAGCCGTAATAGCGTTTCGAGAGGCGGACTTCCTCCTCGCCGAGCGGTTCGCCGTGTGCCGCGGCCGTATCCTGCCTGTGCGGAGAACCGTAACCGATGTGGCTATCGAGAATGATGAAGGTCGGGCGACCCTTCGTCTGCTGGAAGACCTTCAAGGCATGCTCGATGCGATCGATGTCGTTGGCGTCGCCCACCCGCAAGACGTTCCAGTCATAACCGAGAAAGCGGGCCGCAACGTCCTCCGTAAAGGTAATCCGGGTGTTCCCCTCGATGGTGATGTGGTTGTTGTCGTAGACCCAGCAGAGGTTGTCCAGGCCCAAGTGACCTGCCAGCGATGCCGCCTCGGACGCGACGCCTTCCATCAGACAACCATCACCGCAAACGGCATAAAGATGGTAGTCGAAGATGTCAAAGCCCGGCCGGTTATAGCGGTGGGCGAGCCACTTTTGCGCGATGGCCATGCCCACGCTTGTCGCGACTCCCTGCCCGAGCGGACCGGTGGTCGTCTCGACGCCCGAAACCCAATGGTATTCCGGGTGCCCCGGGGCCTTGCTGTCGAGTTGCCGGAAACGGCGAATGTCGTCGAGGGAAACCGCCGGTTGCCCGAGCCGTTCGTAGTCCGCATTCACCGCCCGAGTTCCCGTGAGATGAAGCACCGACCACAGCAGCATGGACGCATGACCGTTGGAGAGCACGAAACGATCGCGGTTGGGCCAAATCGGGTCTCGCGGATCAAAACGCATCACACGATTCCAGATCGTAAAGACCAGGGCGCAAGTGCCATGGGCGTGCCGGGGTGTCCGGAATTGGCCTGCTGGACCGCGTCCATCGACAGGGTACGGATGGTATTGATCGACAACTGATCCATCTGCTCGTTGGTCATAGCCTTCTCCCCCGAGATCATTGCGCGTTTCGTACTGCTTCCAAGGAAGCTACTTTATCTAGCCGTCGCAGGTGCCGCTCAGCCTGGCTGTATTTGGCCGCCAGGAACGTCTGGACAAGGTCCCAGGCTACTGCCGGTCCCACCGTCCGGCCGCCCATGCAGAGGATGTTCATGTGATCGTCCTCGACCCCCTGCCGAGCCGAAAAATGGTCGTGAATCACTGCGGCGCGGATTCCAGGAATCTTGTTTGCGCAGACCGATGCTCCGACTCCGCTACCGCAGATTGCCACGCCACGTTCCACGGTCCCTGCTGCGGTCGCCTTAGCCAAGGGAACGACGAAATCCGGATAGTCGTCGCCTGGGCTCATGCTGCAAGCGCCAAAATCGACCACCTCATGTCCTGCTGCGCGAAGTTGCGCGACCAACTCCTCCTTCAAGCCAAACCCGCCGTGGTCCGTAGCAATGCCCACACGCATAGCTTCTCCTTTCATTGAGTCATGCCGAATTGCATAGCTGTTACGTTTCCTTGAACTTTCGGCAGCGACGAATGAGGTTATTCGTCGACGTATCGTGGTTGAGTTCAATCTCCGCCTGGCTTTCGAGCTCCGGAATAATACGCTGGGCCAGCACTTTTCCCAGCTCGACACCCCACTGGTCGAACGAGTCGATGTCCCAGATGGTGCCTTGGGTAAAGACCGCATGCTCGTAGAGGGCGACGAGCTTGCCGAGCGTTTCCGGCGAAAGCCGCTCAACGAGAATCGTGTTCGACGGGCGGTTACCCTCGAAGACCCGGTGAGGCGCGAGCCAGTCCGGCGTGCCCTCCGCTTTGACTTCCTCGAGCGTCTTGCCGAAAGCCAGTGCCTCGGTCTGGGCAAAGACGTTTGCCAGGAGCATGTCGTGATGGTCGCCGAGCGGGTTGAGCGGTTGACCGCAGGCAATAAAGTCGCAAGGGATGAGCCGCGTGCCCTGGTGGATCAACTGATAAAAGGAATGCTGGCCGTTCGTCCCCGGTTCGCCCCAGTAGACGGGACTAGTGTCGTAGGTCACATTCGTCCCAGGCAGCGTGACATGCTTGCCGTTGCTCTCCATCGTCAATTGCTGCAGGTAGGCCGGGAACCGTTTCAGGTACTGTTCGTAGGGCAGGACGGCTACGGTCTGCGCCTCGAAGAAATTGCTGTACCAGACTGTCAACAGGCCGAGGAGCACCGGCAAGTTGCGCTCGAAGGGGGCCGTGCGGAAGTGCTCGTCCATCTGATGGAACCCATCGAGCAATGCGCGGAATTGCTCCGGTCCGATGGCCAGCATCGTCGACAGGCCAATCGCCGAATCCATCGAATACCGCCCCCCGACCCAGTCCCAGAACCCGAACATGTTGCGGGTATCGATGCCAAACTCCGAGACCTTCGCGGCATTGGTGGAAACGGCGACGAAATGCCTGGCTACGGCCCTGCTATCGCCACCAAGAGCGTGGAGCGACCAGTCGCGCGCGCTGCGGGCGTTGGTCATCGTTTCCAACGTCGTAAAGGTTTTTGAGGAAACGATAAAAAGCGTTTCCGCCGCGTCCAGGTCGCGAGTCGCTTCCGCCAGATCCGTGCCGTCGACATTGGAGACGAAGCGGAAGGTGATCGAACGGTCACTGTAGAATTTGAGGGCTTCATAGGCCATCACCGGTCCCAGGTCGGAGCCGCCGATACCGATGTTGATCACGTTGCGGATGCGCTTGCCCGTATGGCCCTTCCAGTCGCCGCTGCGGATCTGGCGGGCGAAATCCGCCATTTTGTCCAACACGACATGGACCTGGGTCACCACGTTTTCGCCGTCCACGACGATCCTCGCATCCCGCGGCGCCCGCAAAGCCACGTGCAGTACGGCGCGGTTTTCGGTGGGATTGATTCTCTCGCCACGGAACATGGCGTCGATCCGCGCTCGCAAGCCGGCCTCCTCCGCCAGTTGAAGGAGAAGCTCGATCGTTTCATGGGTCAGGCGATTCTTCGAATAATCGAGATAGAGCCCCACGGCCTCAGCCGTCATCCGCTCGCCGCGGCCGGGATCGTCCGCGAAGAGCTTCCGCAGGTGGATGTCCCGGATTTCCCGATAATGGGCTGCGAGCCTATTCCAGGCCGGGCGGGCAGTGAGCGATTGGATACTGGTCGACATAGGCGGATTCCTTTCGTTTTCGTTCGTGTCTTGCGTGGCGAATTTGCCGTAGGGTGGGCCGAGGTCGCGGAGGGTTGGTGGGCCGTCGCAAACCGGGCTGGCCCGCGACCGACGGCCCACCAACACCGGTTTGCTTGTCCCACCCTACATCTAGCCGGCCATCCTGAGGGTGGCGGTCTTGGCGGCGATCACGGTCATGAGCTCGTTCCAGGACTTGACAAACGACCTGGCTCCTTCGTCCTGCAGTTGGACGGCCAGGGCCTCGACATCGACGCCGGCCTGGGCGAACTCCGTCAGAATGGCCTCACAGTCGCCGCCGTCTGACGGGAGTGTTTGGCCGATTTCGCCGTGATCGGCCAGGGCTTTCAAAGTGCCTTCCGGCATGGTGTTTACCGTAAAAGGAGCAGCGAGGGCCTTGATGTACAGAACATCTGAGGCCTTCGGGTCCTTGGTTCCCGTGCTGGCCCAGAGGAGACGTTGCGGACGGGCGCCGGCGTTGTATGCCCGCTGCCAGCGCGGCGCGGCCAACAAGTGCAAGTATGCCTGGTAGCAGCGCTTGGCGACGGCAATGCCCAACTGGTTGCGCAGCGCTTCGGGGACTTTGCCCATGACCGCGCCGTCCCACCGGCTGACGAATAGCGAGGCCACCGAACCGACGACGGGCTTGAGACCTGCGTCGATTCGCCGTTCGATACCGCGCAGGAACGCCTCGGCAGCCGCCACATAGTGCTCCCTCGAGAACAGAAGCGTCACGTTCACCGGTATCCCGGCGAAGATCGCCTCTTCGATGGCCGGAAGGCCTTCCTTCGTGCCGGGGATCTTGATAAGAACGTTGGGCGCCCTGCGCGGGCATGCAAATCCTTGGCCGCCGACAGGGTACTGACCGTGTCGTGGGCCAGTAGCGGTGACACTTCAAGGGACACCCATCCATCCACGCCATCCGTCGAATCCCAAATTGGTCGAAACAACTCGGCGGCCTGGGTGATGTCGTCCAGCGCCAGCTCGAAGAATAGTTGCTCTCCCGACTTGCCTTCCTTGAGTTTCTGGCGGATCGCGGCGTCGTAGGCCGTGCTGTTCTTGATGGCCTGGTCGAAGATCGTCGGATTCGAGGTCAGCCCCGTCACCGAGAGTTCGTCAATGTAGTGCCGGAGCGTCCCGCTGGTGAGCAGGTTGCGGGTGATGTTGTCGAGCCAGAGACTCTGGCCCAGATTGTGGAGGTTCTGAGTCGCTTTCATGCGGTTACCTCGACAGGTTGTGGGGAAAATGGAGTTGATTGGCAAGTATTCGATCGGTGGGTGCTGTTAGTCAAGTCCCGTAACCATTGGAAGGCTGGAGCCGCAACTTTATGGTATGAGGACCGACCTCGGCGAGACAACGAACCTCGCCACCGAAAAGCCGGAGATCGTCGCCGAGACGCGACAAGAGCTTCGCAAGCTGCGCGAGGCCGGGCGTTCACGGCCATGATGCCGCATATCTATCCCAATCGCCCTATTCTACCACGGCCTGGGATTGCGGAATCTAGCTACTGGGGTGGTTAAGTTTACACTCTGGACCGGCCGGCTTATAGTGGAAGACTGGCGTTATTGGCGGACGCCTTTTCCACGGCCTGGTCGAGTACGCGAGATCGAGGACGTTGGCGAGACCGCGATATCGCCCGCGAACAGGTCCAAATAAGACTTCCGGATGCACATTTTCCCCTAGTCGAGCGTTGATTGCGAGTAAATATGGAGGACCAGACCCTCAATCCGTTTCGTGCGCCAATCGCGGGCGGGCAAGCGCCCCGTCCGCAACCGGCCCTGGAAGCCGTGATCCTCTCGCCGGCCCGATGGTTGCGCGAGTTGCCCATCTGCCTGGCGCTGGTCGCCATCATCTTCGTGGCTTATTGGGGCGTTTGGCACTTCGATTTCGTATATTTCGACGATCCGGGCTACGTGACCGACAACCTCAACGTGGTCCGCGGCCTGCCGCTGTTCACGGATTTCAAGGTTTTCCGCGAGAGCGTCTATTGGGCTTTCACCGCCTTCGAGCAAAGCAATTGGCATCCGCTGAGTTGGCTCTCGCACATGCTCGACGTGCAACTCTACGGGCTGGAAGCGGGTGGGCATCACGTCACCAACATCATCTTCCACCTATCGAACACGCTGCTGTTGTTCTGGCTGTTGAGAACCATGACCGGCCAAAGCTGGTGCAGCGCCGTCGTGGCCGCCTTGTTCGCCGTACACCCTATGCACGTCGAGTCGGTCGTCTGGGTTGCCGAGCGCAAGGACGTGCTGAGCACGTTTCTGGGGCTGGTCACGTTGCTGGTCTACGTGCGTTACTCGCGCAAGGCCGATCTGGCCAACGACTCCCTGATCGTGCTCGGCGTTCTCGCCGCCCTAACCTGGCTCTTGACGTTGCTTTGCCTGAGCAGCTTTCATAGCGGCCATCCGGAAACTTTTAACGCCTCGCTCCTGTGGATTTATGTCCCCATTTTCGCCGCCGTTGCCGTCTACGCGGTGGTGACCGGCCGTTACAACCTGTTGCTGTATTGCCTGGTCTTCGTCCTCTTTGCCGTCGGCCTGTTGGCCAAGCCGATGTTGGTGACGCTGCCTTGCCTTTGCCTGCTGTTGGACTTCTGGCCGTTGGGGCGTTTTGACGTTGTCCGTGCCGCGGCGCCGCCGCAACGCGTTGCGGTCGAGCGGATGGCCGTGCCGCGGCGGAGGGCCAAGCGAAACCAGCGCCTGCCGGTCAGGAAAGCAGCGGTCCGCGTCGAGCAGGGCGGGGAGGGATCGATGGGGAAGCAGGTTTTGCTACTCCTGTTGGAGAAAGTTCCGCTGCTGGCCCTTTCCGCCGCTTCCGCCATCATCACGCCCTACGCCCAGAACCACGGCGGTTCGATGGCCTCGGAATCTGAACTGTCGATGGCTTTCCGCATCGAAAACGCCTTGCAGTCGTACATGACGTACATCACCAGGATGTTCTGGCCGGGCAAGATGTCCGTGCTCTACCTCTTGGACGTGGACCACGTCAACCACCGTTACACGGCCTTCGCGGTCGTGGGACTCTTGGCGATCACGCTTCTGGTGCTGTGGGGGGCGTTTTGCGGCCGGCGTTACCTGGCCGTGGGCTGGTTCTGGTACGTGGGAACGTTGGTGCCGGTAATCGGCATCGTGCAAGTCGGAGAGCAGACCCATGCCGATCGCTATACGTATATTCCGTATATCGGCCTATTCATCATGCTGGCCTGGGGCATCGCCGACTTGATCGGACTGCTGCCGCAGATCCGCAAGAGTTTCCAGTTCGCGACCGGTTTTGCCATGATGCTCGTGCTCGTCACGTGCGTCGGTTGGACGAAATACCAGTTGCAGTTCTGGACCGGCGTGGAGGTCCATCTGCGGCATGCCTTGACGATCACGCCCGACAATTGGAACATGCTCAACAACCTGGGCGTCTATCTTTGGAAGCAGGGCCAGGAGCAGGACATGAAAGCGGCGAAGGCGGAGGCCGAGGGCGACCTGGTGGCGGCGAAGACCTTCCACGAGAAGGCCGTCGCCTATAAAGAAGACGCCACGGCGCAGTGGATCCACGGCATCACCGCGCGTCCCACGGCGACCGACATTCACAGCAATCTGGGCTACAAATATTCCGAGTCCAACGAGCTCGACAAGGCCGAGTGGCATTTGAACGAGGCGGTACGACTGAAAGGGATCTCCCCGCGGCCCCGCAATAACCTGGGCCGCGTGCTCTTGCGGAGAAGCCAACAGCTCGAAGCCGACGCCCGTGCGGCGGAGGCCAAAGGCAAGACCGATCCGGCCGAAGCGCTCAAAGCAAAACAACTCAAGGACCTGGCGAAAGCAAAACTCAACGCCGCCATCGAACAGTTCGAAGAGGCCGTCCGGCTCGATCCTTCCCTGTTGGAAGCCCGTTTGAACCTCGGCGAGGTCTATCTGTCGCTAAACAACCTCGACAAGGCCGAGTTCCATTACCTGCAAATCCTGAAACTGGTATCGGCAAGCGTCAAGGACCGGGAGACGCTCAACAACTTCAGCCAGGCCTGTTTTGGGTTGGCGAGAATCGCCATTGCGCGAAACAAGTCGGACGAGGCCGTCGGCTATCTGCAGCATGGGCTGGAGCTGAATCCCCAGAACATGCCTTCGCTGCAAATGCTGGCCAAGCTGCGGTCCGAGCGGGGTGAGTTTCGTGAGGGCGAGAAGTGCCTGTGGCCCTTGTTGGCCGTGTTGTCGAGGGCACAGCGGCGGAACGTGGCGGAGACATTCGGCCGGCAGTTCGAAGAGGCCGGCAAACGCAAGGAAGCACTCCGGGCCTGGAACTTCCTGGCCTGGGCCTTCGCCACGAGCCCCGAACCCCAAATTCTCGATCCGGAAGAGGCGATGAAGCTTGCCCAGTACGTCGTAAAGGTGACCAATCAGCAGGATCCGCTGTCGTTGGACACGCTGGCCGCGGCCCTCGCCGCCAGCGGCCAATATGGCCAAGCCGTCCAAGTCGCCCAGGCCGCAGTTCGTTTGGCGAATTCCTCAGGCAACCAACCGCTGGCGAGGGCCATTTCCAGTCGTTTGCAGTTCTACCAACAGGGAAAACCCTACCGATGCAAGCTCGACGGCAGTGATCGGCCGGAGATTTTGCCCGCGGAACGCAGATAATGGTGGGGTGGGCGTATTTGGAGTTTTTTACTTGGCGCGAGGCACATTAGTCCCTCTCGGCAAGAGGGACCTACTCCAAGGACTTGCAGCGGCAGTTGGCAATTGCAATAATAGAGGGGGTTTGTCGTTCCCGAATTTTTGGAGGTACGGCCGATGTCAGTAATCTGCCAGTGCGCGTCATGCAAGGCGAAGTATCAAGTCGGCGACCAATACGCCGGGCGTACGATCAAATGCCCAAAATGTTCCGCGGCGGTTGTCGTGCCAAGTGGTGCACAGCCCGCAACGCCGGTTGGTGAGCCCCAGCGGCCGGCCGACCAACACCGGGCAAGCGCGCTGGCGCCCGGTCTGCGCATCCGGCCGCGGATGCCAGCGGGGGCGCGGCAGCCAAGCCCTCGTCGCCCGGGGGCGCAACCAAGACGGCTTCTTCGGGTTCGTCCAAGGTCGAACTGCCCAAAGCGCGGGCGGTGGGCCGCGTCGAAGATCCGCCGGCCAGGCCCGCACCCGTTGCCTCCTCCGCGGTGAAAATCGTCAAGGCCGTTGCCCTGGAGCCGGCGGATAGCGCTACAGAGGACCGAGAAATTCGATTCCATTGGACAGCCTCCAGTACGCTGCCGCTACAGCCGGCGGATAACGCCGCGGACGATCGAGACGCCGACCGTGCGCCGCCGGCCGACGATGGCCTCGGTTTCCTTGCCGAGGAAGCGGCAGTGCCGCAGCGCCGGGCCGGAGCGAAGGGCGGGACAGGGGCGAAGGGCGGGGCAGGGGCGAAGCCTGGCCCAGCGCCGGCTGCCGAGGAACAATCGCCTGCCGAGGAGCAATCGCCTGCCGAGGATGCGGGGTACTCGCGCAGCGGGTCGGCGGGCGATCTGGCTTCCATCGTCGGTCTTGCCGCGCGGTCGCCCAAGGGCGGCGTTCCTGTTCATTTGAAGAAGAAAAAGAAGGGCTTTCCTTCGTGGTTGATACCAACCATCGCCGGCGTGGGCGTGGCGGCCGTCGTCGTCATCGTCTCGATAATCTACCTGACCTCGAATCCGTCGAAGACCAAGAGCGGCTCGATCACAGCCTTGTCCACGGTGGTCGGCGGCAAGAATTCGGCCAAGGCGGCGCCGGGGCCGAAGGTTCCCGTACTGACCCTCGATTGGCCCGAAAGCCAGCGTGCCGGCGCGTCGCTCTTCGTCAACGGCGAGAAGAAGGAATTTCCCCCGACGGGGGCAATCGAGATTCCGCTTCCGCCGTCGAAAGACCAGTATCATTTCCGTCTCCAACGGCCAGGCTTCAAGTCCCAAGAATTTGCCCGCGTCTTCCAGGAAGACGACAAGCAATCCATTTCCGCTTGGGAACCGGTGGAGCCCAGGGGCCTGGCCTGGGAGCAGGACTTCGACGCCGCGAAGCAAACGGCGGCCGGCCAGCACAAGAACGTCTTGATCTTGTTCGATGCCTCGGATGTCAAGGAGAGCAGTTACGCTTCCGGCCGGTTCCGGGACGCGGTCGCCAAACGTAAGGAGTTCCAGGACCGGTCCGAAAAGGAGTTTGTCTGCATCTATATCGATAATCCCAAGAACGCCGAGGCAAAGGAAGAGGTGAAAGACGCCGGCCGCAACGGGAAACTCACGGAGAAGTTCGGCATCACGGTCTTTCCCACGGTGGTCGTGACCGATCCGAAAGGCCGGCCCTTCGGCGTTCTGGAAGGTTATAAGATCAACGGGGTCACGGCATTCTTGAAGCTCATGGACAAGTGGGCGGCCGATCGCAAGCAACTGTTCGCCTTGCTCGCCAAGTTCGATGGCCTGGCCAAGGAGAGTCCGAATCGCGACGTCGCCGGCGAGGTCCTCGATTTCCTGGAAATGAGCAAGCTGGAGCGGTTCTACACCCCCACGATGAAGAAGGCCACCGCCTGCATGCCCAAGGGCGAAGGCCGTCCGGTAACGAAGGAACTGGCCGACATGTGGATGCGGCGCCTCGAGCTGGCCGCACGGAATCCGGATGAGGCGAAAAAGGTCGTCGAGGAATTCGACAAATGGAAAAAGACGAGGACCTTCAAAGACAAGGAGATGGGAGCGAAACTTCACCTGGCCACGGCTTTCATCCTGGCCCGGCTCGGACCCGACTTCCGCAAACAGGCCGCCGAAAAGTGCAAGGAAGGCCTGGCCCTCCAGCCGCACGACCCCATGGTGCGGGCCTATCTCCAACAGTTCAGCCGCTACCTCTCCGTGGAACCCGGAAAACCGGTCTTGCTGCCCGTAGGCTCCGGGACGGGCTACTGCATCGCCGAGGGGAATTACCTGCTGACCAACCACCACGTGATTCGCAATGCAAAGGAGATCAAGGTGCGGCTGAACGCCGAGACCGAGATGAATGCGGCCAAATTGATCGCCGACAACGAAACCGAAGACATGGCCATTTTGAAGGTCGAGTTGCCGGGCGACAAGAAACTCGCGCCCATCCCTTTGATGGCCAGAGAGCTGAAGATCGGTGAAGACGTCTGTGCCCTGGGCTGGCCCGGGGTGATGAGCCAGAATCTCACGCTTACCTTGACCAAAGGTGTCGTGAGCACCCTGCCCGCCGTCGATGACAGCGAGGCTTTCATCGTTACCGACTGCACGGTCAATCCGGGCAATAGCGGCGGTCCGCTGTGCAGCTTCGCGGGCGGCGTTGCCGGCATGGTCACGCGCAAGAGTCAAATCACTTCCCACCAAAGCAGCTACGGAATGGCGATTCCGGTCGGCCGCTTGCGCAAGTTTCTGACCGAGAAGTTGCCCCACGACGCCCACATGCCGCCCGCGGAAGGGGCCAAAGGGGCGAACATGAAACTCAGCGACCTTGCCGAGAAGATCGCGCCTTCGGTCGTGTATATCGAGAACATCCAGGAAATACGCACTCAAGCACAAGGACAGGGACAAGGACAAGCCCCGGGACAAGCGCAAGAGCCGGAGTCAGAGCCGGGAGAATGATCATGGCCTTCCGCTTCAAGCTGAGCTGACGCTGGCTTTCGTCCTTGCCCCCCACAGGTGGCTCTACTTGACAAAACCGGTTCCTTTCTGTTGGGTAGGGCCGTTTCTGTCGTGGCGCCGGCTGTGATCCACGCGGAGCGGGCGCGCAGCAAAGGTTTGCCCACAACCCACAACAAGGAGAATTCCATGAGATCTCGGCAACTCGCATTGTTCGTGGCAGTTCCCGTGGCGCTGGCCCTTTCGGCGGGCGCCTTCGCGCTGGGGGAAGAGAAGAAAGTGGCGGAGAAGACGGGAGCGGAATTGCTGGGGAGCAAAGGGCTCCGCAAGGTCGGCCCCTTTTTCATTCTCAGCGACGAGGCGGCCCTGAAGAAGAAATTCCGCGAGCTCGATCTGATCCGCAGAAAGGTCACGATCGCCCAGAAGAAAGCCGCCGAGGTGGAGAAAGTCGTCGAGCAGAAGAAGCAACTCATCAGTCAATGCCTTCAGCAACGGCACGACTTGGAGGTCAAGTTGAACGCGGTGACAGACGTCACAACGCACAACCGCATGGTGAATGCGATCAACGAGTTGGGCGACCGCATCGAGATCTTGGAAAAGTCGTTGAAGGAAGATAACGCGGCCAAGACGCTACGGGCTGCCGCCACGGAAATCACCGAACAGTACGTCGAGGCGATCTTGCAACTGCACAAGCAATGCAAGGAGCTCAAGGCCAAGTACGACGCGCTGGCCGCAGACGACCGGGTCAAGGCAGCGATCCAGGAGGTGAACAAAACAGAATCCCCCAGCGGCAAGCTGGGCCCCAGCAGCGAATTCGCCGCACTCGACCAGAATCTGAAGAAACTGGAAGGAAACGTCGTCTCCGAGACGATCGCCATGCGCCGCGACGACGGCGACATGTGGACCGTGTCGGTGACCTTCAACGGGCAGCACTCCCGCGACATGACGATCGATACCGGCGCCTCAAGCGTCGTGCTGCCCTACAAGATGGCCACGGAGGTGGGCCTCACGCCTTCCCAGAACGACCCCACGGTCACTTGCATCCTGGCCGACGGTCACACCGTCAAGTGCAAGATGGTCTATGCCAAGACCGTACGGGTGGGCAAGTTCACCGTGGAACATGTCGAGTGCGGGGTCATGCCGGCCGATTGCCTGGAGGCCGGCGCGTTGCTGGGCCAATCTTTCTTGAAACATTTCACCTTCCGCATCGACAATGCCAACGGCAAGCTGATCATGGCCCAGGTCGGGCAGCCCGGGCGGCGCACGGGGAAGCACCCCGAGCCGGGCAAGACGGAAGAGGCCGGCGAGGACAAGACCAAGATTCCCGAAACCGCGGAGGCCGACAAAGGCGGTACCGAGCAAATGGTCAAGTTGCTCAAGCTCGACAACGAGAAACCCAGCGACAAGATCGACTACGCCGACAGTGATGGTAAACCCATGCAGATGACTCGCAGCAAGTGGGAGACCGTGGAGAACCTCCGCAAGCGGGGCGGCGATCCCGACGAGATGTACAAGATCCCGATGAAGTCGGAAAACCCCGCAGAGCAGGCGGCTCCTTGGAAGATGTACGTTTGGGGTCCGCTTTCCGTGCTTACCGACGACACCGGCCACGCCCGCTACTTCTCCCTGAGTAAAGACAAGGAAAAGTCCCAGGCCAAGAAACCGGCGGAAGGGGAAGCCCCCGCAAAGACCGAAGTGACGCCAGCGACCGCGGAAACCAAGCCGGAAGCGAAAAAGCCCGACGAAAAGCCGGAGCCGAAAAACTCCGAGAAAAAGCCCCCGCTCAAGGACGACGAGAAAGACGTCTTTGAAAAGTAGCAAGCACGTCGGGTTGATCTTGTGTCGTTTGCCCAATCTTCGTAGTATTCCCCGCGGGATAGTGTCGTCGACCAATCTCGGGGAATCGTGTGCAGGCAACCGATAGTACGGTGATTTTCGTGCGGGCGTGGATCGCCGCGGCGACCGTGCTGGGGGTTTGCGCCTTTGGTTGCCGGCAAGTCGATTCGTGCGGGCCGGGCAGCAGTTCCATGTCTCTAGATCGACCGCAAAGTCTGCCGGGCGTGGCCCCGGCAACATCGTCGGCCCGGATCATCGAGGTCTGCCGAGTTCCCACGGAGGAAGCGGGCGAAGGCAATCCCCCCGGCCCCACCGGCGAGATTGCCGCGGAGATCGCTACCGATGAGATTGTTCCACCCAGTTGTAATCACGGCAAAGGGAGCGGCGCGGCGGCACCTTTCTCGTGCGGTGATGGTGAGCGATTGCCGCCGAACTTTGGCGATGCCACGAAGGGTTTTGCGGAGTTTGCCAACGAGCCCATCGACCTATCGGCCGGCCAGCCGCCTTCATCCGCGGGGCTGGGCTCCTGTGTACTCACGGGAAGGGGGCACCCGCTTGCGGGTCGCGGGTCGGCGGAAGACCGCGGTTTCCAGGCGCAGTGCGGCGCGATCTTTGCAGCGACGCGAGACAACGTCTTTCGCGACTATGCGAACTATTACAGCCGCGACACGCTGATAGAATTCACCGTGATTCTCGCCCCGGCCGCGGTGTTCGCCAATACCGACTGGGATGCCGACGTCGGCAACTGGTATCAGGAACATATTCGCTCGAATTCCACCAACCGCACCGCCGCCTTCTTCCGGCCGCTGGGAAACGGCTATTACACGATACCCTTTTATGTTTCCGCCAAGCTCCTGGGCGAATATTTTGACGACTGGCCCGGCATGCCGCTCTTGGGCGAATGGGGCGATCGCGCCGTGCGGGCACTCGCGGTGGGCGCTCCACCGCTGCTGGCCGTGCAATACTTGACCGGCGGCGGACGGCCGTCGAGCATCGAGGACAATTCGTATTGGAGGCCGTTTCATGCCTCCTACGGGGCCAGCGGCCATGCCTTCATGGGCGCGGTGCCTTTTCTCACTCTGGCCGGCATGACCGACGACCCGCTGGCCAAGTGTTTCTTCTATGCCTGTTCGCCCTGGACCGGGTTTTCGCGGATCAACGACAATCTCCATTATCTCTCCCAGGTCTGGCTCGGCTGGTGGATGGCCTACCTGGCCTGCGATGCCGTCGACAAGACGGAAAAAGCAAAAGGCCCGCTGTTGATTACGCCGCTCTGCACGCCGGAGATGACGGGGATAGGTTTCATCTATCAGCATTAGGGACGATGAGGGATGAGGGATGAGAGATCGAAAGATGATAGATCCGAAGAAGAGAACAACCGTCAAGCTATCTGCCAGACTCGCTGATCCCTCATCCCTTATCTCTGATCCTTTATCCTTCATCCCTCATCCCTCATCCTTTCCCCATCCCGACTCCATCTACACCGCCGACTGGAAACGGCGGATCCGGGACTATTTTTCCCACGGTGCGCAATTTTCCGCGGCCGCCGGATATTGGGCCTTCGACTTCGAGCGGCAGTGGGCCAAGCATCGCCGGGCCGTGGCCCGGGAGTTGATGCTGGTCGAACGTCTTGGGCATTGGATGCCCTCGACCATGACCACGACCACGACCATGGGTACATGGTGCCCGACATGGTGCCCGGGCCGTCGCGTGCTGGTAATGGGCAGTTGGCTGGGCGCCGAGGCCATCGCCTACGCGCTCTGCGGCGCCGAGGTCACGGCCATCGATCTCGACGAAGAGGCCCTGCATCTTTCGGCCGAGTTGGCCGCCCGCTATGGCACGTCGATCCGCACGGCGGCGATGGACGCCAGTGCGACGACGTTGCCCGCCGGTCATTTCGATCTGGTGAGTTGTTCGCAGGTGTTGGAGCATCTTCCGCCCGGCAGACAGCCGGCGCTCTTGGCCGAGATGTGGCGTTTATGCCGTCCGGGCGGCCTGCTCTGGCTGGACACGCCGAATCAGCTTGCCCTCTGCGATCAACACGACACGGGCCTGTATTTTGCCCACTGGCTGCCGCGGGCGCTGAAGACCCGCCTGGCCCGTTGGCTGCGTCGCGACGTGCCCACGCGCGAGCCGGGCTTCGGCTTTCAAGTGGTGGGGCTGCACTTCTATCTTTCTTACTTCGCTCTGATGCGGATCCTTCGCCGTCTGGGGCCGTTGGAGGTTCTATCGCGGTATCGCGGCTATGCCGACGTTGCGCACTACGCCGCCGCCCGCCGCCGTGAAGGCCGCGCAGGCCCGTTGTTTCCGCTGAAGCTGGCGGTCCTGCGGGCAGTCATGCAAGTGTGGGACTTCAACTGGATGAATGATATTCGGTTGGTGATCCGCAAGAAGTAGCACGCCCGCAAAGCCGTTCTCGGCCGCTTTTAGTGTACTTGCCCGTGCTACTGTGGTAGAATTGAAGGCGTGAAGTCTACGCATTGAAGGGGAATCAGAATGTTGCTCGAAGCAGAAGCCGTTTATGAGAACGGCGTATTGAAGCTTGACAAACCGTTGCCGCTGGACGAGCACGAGCACGTAACGGTGCGAATCCAACCGCGGGTCAGTCGGATGTCGCAGGAGGAGTGGGAGGCGATCGTCCTGTCCACGGCGGGAAAATGGGAAGGGGAGTTCGAGCGGCCGGAGCAAGGCGATTGGTGGAAACCACGATAGCCGCCAAGAGAAGAGCGATGTTCCTTTTGTACGAAGCTGAGTCTGACCTGAGCACCCGCGAAGCCGTCGACGCCCTGGCCGCCATTGTCTCCCGTGGTCGCTGGTTTCGTACTCCCAAAACCCCGTTCGTTGGCAAGGTCTCTGAAACCGGATTTCATGTCGCTCGTGTCGTTCGTGGCCGAGACTCATTCAACCCAATGCTCTATGGCCGCTTTGCGCGTTCCGCCAACGTCACCCGCGTTAGAGTCGTTATGACGTTGCATCCCATCATCTGGGCTCTCCTGATCGCTTGGTCGGTCTTTCTTGTTCGTCAAATCGTCATCCGCGGCAATTCGGAACCCTTGGGTTGGATCTTCGTACTGTTTCCTTGGGTTCTCGCTGTCCCGTTCTTCTTCGACGGGTGCGCCGCAGCAAAGCTGTGCTAAAGCAGTGCCTCAGCTTGCGCGACCAGGAGTAGCCTCGGCGGCTAACCAGCGCTGGCAGCGGACCGGTCGCACGAATGACAGTTAAGGCACTCGTTAATTGAGCTGCATCTCGTTCATCGAAGAACTCCTGGAGAACATTATAGCAGTCAGGCAGCGATGAGCCAAAGGGCAAGAACCTCAACCGTCCAAGACTGCCCTCATGGGTGCTCGCATAAGATGATGTTACGCGGGGAGTGTGGGGCAGCCATATTGGTCGAGGTTTCGCCAGAACTCTTCCCAGCGGCCTGTGGTGAGTCGCAGCGCACGTATCGACAATACGGCGAGAGCGCCGTCGTCCTTCCAACGCGAACCCGATTTGCATAAGCGGTGCTTGATCAAGGTCTTGCATGCCGCTTCCGTCACGCCGCTGCCGATCGGCCAGTTCCGCTGCACCGAATAAGAGTATTTCATCCGTTCCTTCTGGTTTTGGAGGTAGGTGATCGTCGCCAGGACCGCCTTCGCATCTTCCGCGTTTTTCAGCGGCGTCGTGGAAAGAAATTCATCCAGGACCGAAAGCAAACGACTCACCGCTCCCTGCTTGTGCTTCAATTGATGAAGCTGGTTTTCCAGCCACGCTTCTCTTTCTGCTTTCTTTTTCGCTCCCTTGAACACCACCATCGCCGCCTTGCCCACGTACTCGCTGGCATGGTAAAAGTCCAATGTCTGGTGGTCCGTCAACGGTTTCAGGTAGCTCCAGTTGTCTGCCGCGCCGTCGCCCAGACCGATATACGGCACGTTCGGATAGGCATTCTTCACGCGCTCCACCTCGCGTTGGAATTTCGCGTGGAACTTTTCTTTCCCGTACTCTGGGGTTGCGCCTGCGTAAATCGTATGCAGGCGTTCCCCTTGGGCGTCGTAAAACGCGATCGTTCCCGTCATCGCCACCCGCCACCCGTCCTCTTGCAAAAGCATGCATGTTCCATCAACGCCGATCGCGATGGAGGCACACGGATGCTCGAACTGTGGCAATGCGTAGCTCCAGGTCTCTTCTTTCGCAACGGCATAGGCACCGACGATGTCGCCCAGCGACTTGACGTATCGCTTGGAAATCTTTCGATGCTGGCATTCCAATAAATCGGCGACAACCGCATCGGCTCCGGCTTCCGCGTATTTGTAGGAGACCAACTTGGCAAATCTCGGCGTGGCGTTGAGAACCAATCGGGCACTCTCTTCGAGCGGGCAGAACGTTTTGCCCCCTTCGGACGTTTGATAGACATGCCGAAGCACGGAGACGCTGCCGTAAGGCGTTTCGTAATCTTGAGCGAACTGCCCCTTGCTGGTCATGCGGACCGAACCGAGTTGGATGGGACTTCCATCGGTATCGAACCGCTCGAGATTCTTTTCGGTGGCCAGCAGGCCGACTTCGTTAAGCGCATCCTGGATCGCTTCTTCGGCCCGAAGCATGGAGCCGGTCAGCGGCAAGGTGACCTCGATGGTGATGGAATTATGAGCTTGGCGAGTGATTTGTGCGGTCATGTCATTTCCTCCGTGAAAAGTCCCGCGACGACAACTTTGTCTGGGCGACGGCACCGATACTTGGTAAACTATCCGAGTATCCTTCGGATTCCAGGACGGAAGCATAACCTATTCATCGACGTTTGTCTACATCATTTTATGCGAGCACCCGCCCTCATGACGCGCATTTTGTGGTTGCCTTCCCGTGCCGTCGCTTTTATCTCGGCTTCCACCGCGAGTTCCGCAGGGTCGTCGGAGCCGATCCGACTGGGAGCGAAGAGCTGCAAACGTTTCAAGACTTCCAAGGCGGCTTTCACGTTGCCTTGGTCGATCGCCTTTTCCAGGCACTCGGCGGCCTTGGCCGCAAGCCGCTCCAGATTGCCGAAAGCGGTGCGGCGGATCTCGCGACGGCCACGGTTCAACTCCGCCTGGAAAGCAAAGTCGTCTTTCAGCCAGCGGTGAACGGTGGCCCGACTGACGCCGGCCGCCGCAGCGGCATCGGAAACCGTTTTCCCGGCCAGCATCGCTTCCACGGTGGCCGCTTGGGCCGGCGAAATGCTGTCCAGTGTCTCATTTTGTCTCATTTTGTCGCATTGCATGGGGAAATCTCCTTCCGGTGTGGGGTTTGGGCTTTGCCATGGCGGCCCTTGGACGCCAAGGGAACGGTTCCACGAAGCCACGCCGGATAGTATATATACGTATATGTATGCGGTCAAGCAGTCGCCTTTCGAGAAGGTAGCAGGCACCGGGCACCATGTCGGGCACCATGTACTCATGGTCGTGGTCGGTGTGCCGTCCGCTCTGCGATCCCAGCCGCAAGCTTTTCCGGCAATCCAGAGGCTTCTGGCGGACGGCACTCGGAGAGTGCCTGCTACCTTCCTCATGTTCTCCCCTTCCGCCTGCCGATGATTCCTCTTGACACGTAAAGTATACAGATGTATACTTAATCACGGAGGTACACCATGCATGACCGACGCCCCTTGCCAACACCTGCGCATCGAGGCCCTGCGGCAACAATTGGCCCAATGGGAAGGCGCCGCATCCTGGCGGCAGTCGCTAAAAGATCTGGCGCTGAAGGATCCCGCGTCCTTGGAGCGGCTGCCCGCCTTGTCGAGCGGCTGCCCGGCACTCGATCGGGCATTGCCCGAAAAAGGATTCCGGCCCGGCACGCTCGTCGAGTGGCTGGGCCGCGGCGAGGGCGACGGAACGGCCACACTGGCCTTGCGTGCCGCTGCCGGGGCTTCGCCTCGGCGGCGGGGCGGTGGTCGTGCTCGATCGGAGCGGCGAGTTCTATCCCTTGGCGGCGGTTGCCCAAGGGATCGAGCCTGGCCGGCTGATCGTCGTTCATCCGGGCAACAAGGCCGACCATGCTTGGGCCTTGGACCAGGCGTTGCGCTGTCCGGCCGTGGCGGCGGTGGTCGCCTGGCCGGAAGCGCTGGACGGAAAACTCGATGGCCACACTTTCCGCCGGCTGCAACTGGCCGTGGAACAAGGAGGCGGCCTGGGCCTGTTGATCCGGCCGGAAAGCGCGCGTTCCCAGCCCTCCTGGGCCGACGTGCGACTGCTGGTCGAACCGCTGCCAAGCCGTTCGCCTTATGGTCGGGGCACCCGGCGGGGCACCCAGTACCCTGGGTCGGGGTCGCGGCGGATGCGCGTCGTGCTCTTGCGTTGCCGCGGCGGCGGGCACCATGTACCCATGGTCGTGGTCGGCGAGCAGCAAACCGTAGAAGTGGAGATCGATCATGAAACGCATCCTCTGCGTCAGGATTGAAAATCAAGACGCTCTCCAAACCGTGGCGGCGCGCTGCAAGCAGTTCACGCCCCTGGTGGGAATCGATCCGGACGTTTTTCCCCAAAGCGTGCTGCTGGATATTACGAACGTCGTCCATTTGTTCGGTGGCGAAGCGATGTTGGTCCAGCGGATCCTCGGCGAGTTGCAGGCCGAGGGCTGGCAACTTCGTGCCGCCGTGGCTCAGCACGCCCGGCGCAGCGTGGGCGCTGGCGGGATACGGAGGGAAGGATGAAGGCGGAAGGATGAAGGATGAGTGTGCCTTCATCCTTCATCCTTCATCCTTCATCCTTCTGCCATTGGAGGCCCTCCGCCTGCCCGAGCCGATCGTGGCGCTGCTGCATAGCCTGGGCGTTTGGCGGATCGAAGAGTTGGAAGCCTTGCCGCGGCGCGAGCTTTCCTCGCGCTTCGGACCGGAGTTGCTGGACTGCCTGGACCGCGTGACGGGCAGGCTCCCCGAACCGCTGCCGGCCTGGGATCCGCCGCCGCAATTCGAGGTCCACTGGTCGGCCGCCGAAACAAATGAAGACTGGCCTACGGCCCGGCGGGAAGTGATCGAATCTGCGTTGGAACACCTCGTCCGCCGCCTGGCAGCCATGCTTACCCGGGCAGGCTGCGGCGCCATGCGTCTGGAATGCCTCTTGCAATGCACCGCGGGCCGGGGCGGGGTACCTGCGAAGCGGGTCGGCGAAGCGGGTCGGCTGCAAGTGGCCGTCGGGCTGTTTCGCCCCTCGGCCTGGGCGAACCACCTCGTACAGTTGCTGCAAGTGCGGTTCGAGGCGTTGCAACTGCCCGGCCCGGTCGATTCGATCCGCCTGACCGCCGCCTCCACCGCACCGCTGGAACTGCGGCAGCAGGAGATGTTTTCCGAGGGTCAAACCCGCGTTCAGCCGCACCACCTATCGGGCCTGATCGATCGGCTCAGCAATCGCCTGGGGCACGCCTGCGTCATGCGGGTACGGCTGGTTCCCGACGCCCAACCCGAGTTGGCCTGCCACTATACGCCGCTGGTCCTGGGCCGGATCTGTCGGGAATAAAGGAGTCGGCCAAGGGTCGCGAACGTTCCCTTTATTCCAGCCCCGGCCGTTGCGGTTGCTGACGCAGCCCGTGCGGCTGCCGGGCGGCGGGCACCATGTACCCATAGTCGGCGGACAGTTCTCTTTCGCCGGCCGGCAGCAGCGGATCGTGCGGCGTTGGGGTCCCGAGCGGATCGAAACCGGCTGGTGGCGCGGCCGCACTGTGAGCCCGCGACTATTACCGCATCGAGACCGCCACCGGCCGCTGCTACTGGGTCTTCCGTCGCCTGCCCGCCGGTCCCTGGTTTTTGCACGGGATGTTTGATTGAACTTTGAGGAGTAGGGTGGGCCGAGTTCTACGAGTCCCACCATGAAAAATGTCGAAAATGGTGGGACTCGTAGAACTCGGCCTACCCTACTACTGTGTACTGAGTACTCCCCCACCATGTCCTACGCCGAACTCCATGCCAAATCGAATTTCTCCTTTCTGGAAGGGGCCTCGCATCCGGAAGAACTGGTCGAGCGCGCCGCGGAACTTCGCTACGCGGCCCTGGCGGTGACCGACCGCAACAGCCTGGCCGGCGTCGTCCGCGCCCACGTGGCGGCCAAGGAGCACGGCCTGAAGCTCGTCATCGGCGCCGAGATCACTCCGGAAGACGCCCCGCCGTGGTCCTCTGGCCGACCGATCGCGCCGCCTACGGCCGCCTGGCCCGGCTGATCACCCGCGGCCGCCGCCGGGCCGAAAAGGGAGCATGCCGCCTGACGCTCGATGATATCGCCGCGCATAGCGAGGGTTTGATTGCCGGGGTGTGCGGGGCGGGGGAGAGGAAGTCTGCCAAGCGGCAAGTACTCAGTACTCAGTACTCAGTACTCGCGTATCGTCCACGACTCGCCACCAGCCATCTCCGCCTACCGCGACATCTTCCCCGGCCGCTGCTATCTCCTCGCCGAACTGCACTATCGCGGCAACGATCAAGAACGGCTCGACCGGCTCGCGGCGCTGTCGCATCGTGCGGGCATGCCGCTGGTCGCGGCGGGCGACGTCCATTTCCACGTACCCCAGCGGCAGCCGCTCAGCGACGTGTTGACCGCCGTGCGGCACGGCTGCACGGTGGCCGCGGCCGGCGAATTGCTGTTTCCCAATGCCCAGCGATACCTGCGATCGCCGGAGGAAATGGCCCTGCTCTTCGCCCGCTATCCCGAGGCCGTAGAACGCACGCTGGAAATCGCCCGGCAGACGACCTTCTCGCTCGACGAGTTGCGTTACGAGTACCCCGAGGAACTCGCTCCGGCGGGCCAGACGCCGATGGAATACCTGACCCGGCTGGCTTGGGAAGGCGCGCGGAACCGCTACCCGGCCGGCGTGCCCGACAAGGTGCGGGGCCTCGTCGAGCACGAGTTGCAACTGATCGAAGAACTGCACTACGAGGCCTACTTTCTCACCGTCTGGGACCTCGTCGTCTTCGCCCGCAGTCGCGGCATCCTCTGCCAAGGCCGCGGCTCGGCGGCCAATTCGGCCGTCTGCTTCTGCCTGGGCGTGACCTCCGTCGATCCGGAGCGGATGGACCTCTTGTTCGAGCGTTTCATCAGCCGCGAGCGGAACGAGGCCCCCGACATCGACGTCGACTTCGAGCACGAGCGCCGCGAGGAAGTCCTGCAATATCTCTACCAGAAATACGGCCGCGAGCGGGCCGGCATGACGGCCGAAGTGATCACCTACCGCCCCCGCTCCGCCGTCCGCGACGTGGGCCGCGCGTTGGGCATGCCCGCCGAACAGATCGACCGGCTGGCCAAGCGGATCGAGCATTTCCGTGACGAGGATAAAAGTAGCAGGCACCGGGCACCATGTACCCATGGTCGGTGTGCCGTTCGCCAGAAGCCTCCGACTTCTGAAAACCTGCGGCTGGAGCCGCAAGGCGGACGGCACACGGAGTGTGCCTGCTACTTTGAGGGCATCGACGTTGAGGCGACTACGGCCCGGCAGTTGATCGAGCTCGTCGGGCAGTTGGTCGGATTCCCGCGTCACCTCTCGCAGCACACCGGCGGCATGGTCATGACCCGCGGGCCGTTGTGCGAACTGGTGCCGATCGAAAACGCGGCCATGCCTGAGCGGACGGTCATCCAGTGGAACAAGGACGACCTCGACGAACTGGGCATTCTCAAGGTCGATTGCCTGGCCTTGGGCATGTTGACGGCGATCCGCAAATGTTTTGCCTTGGTGAAGCAGCATTATGGCCCTGAGCTGACGCTGGCCAACATCCCCGAAGGCGACGAGGGCGTCTACGAGATGATCCGCCGGGCCGACACGATGGGCGTTTTCCAGATCGAGAGCCGGGCCCAGATGAGCATGCTCCCCCGCTTGCAGCCCAGGTGTTTTTACGACCTGGTGATCGAAGTGGCCATCGTCCGCCCCGGGCCGATCCAGGGGAACATGGTCCATCCCTATCTCCGTCGCCGCAATGGCGAGGAGGCGGTCGAGTTTCCCAACGAGGCCGTTCGCCGCGTGCTGGAAAAGACGCTCGGCGTGCCGCTGTTCCAGGAGCAGGCGATGCGGCTGGCGGTCGAGGCGGCCGGCTTCACGCCCGGCGAGGCCGATCAGCTCCGCCGCGCCATGGGGGCGTGGCGGCGTCCGGGCGTGATCGATCAATTCCACCGCAAGCTCACCGAAGGCATGCTCGCCCGCGGGTTCACGCCGGAGTGGGCCGAGGCGGTCTTTCATCAGATCCGCGGCTTCGGCGAGTATGGCTTTCCCGAGTCGCACGCCGCCAGTTTCGCCCTTCTGGTTTACGTCTCGTGCTGGCTGAAGCATCATTACCTGGCCGCTTTCACCGCCGCCTTGCTCAACAGCCAGCCGCTAGGGTTTTACGCCCCCGCCCAGCTCGTCCGCAACGCCCGCCGGGCACCGGCAGCCGGAACGAATCGACATCTTGCCGGGTGCCGGGTTCGGCGTGGAGGTGCTGCCGGTCGATGTGAACTCGAGCCAATGGGACTGTACGCTGGAAGGCGGGAGCGGGGAGCAGGCGGGGCACCTGCGCAACGGGTCGGGGAGCAAGGAGAAATGTGAAGGCGGCACTCAAGGCTCGGATCCGACGTGTTCGGTACTCGGTACTGACTACTCTGTACTTAGTACTCAGTACTCAGTTGCCCTTCGCCTCGGCTTTCGCATGCTCTGGGGACTGCCGCGGGCGCACGCGGACCGGATCGTCCAGCGCCGCGGCGCGCGGGCGTATCGATCGATCGACGATTTCGCCCAGCGCACCGGCCTGGGCCGCGCGGCGATCATGCGGCTGGCCAAGGCCGGCGTTTTCGGTTCGCTGGGAACCGATCGCCGCCATGCGCTGTGGGACGCGCTGGCCCAGGACCAAACGCCGATGCCGCTGTTCGATGCCGCCGAAAGTACGACCGAAAACACGACCGAAACGATCCCGCCGCAGGCGGCGGGGCTAAACGACTATCTTCCCGCCATGTCACCGGCCGAAGAAGTCTTGGCCGACTACCGCACGACGGGACTTTCACTCTTGGCCCATCCGCTACAGTTCCTCCGCGGCGAACTGGAGAAGCTCCGCGTCATCCCGGCCAGCGGACTGAAGACCTGGCCCAACGGCAAATGGGTCCGCGTGGCGGGCCTGGTGCTCGTGCGGCAACGGCCCTCGACGGCAAAGGGCATCACATTCGTCACTCTCGAAGACGAGACCGCGACGGCCAACCTGATCATCCGTCCCGACGTTTGGAAGCGTTACCGTACCGCCGCCCTCGGCGCCACGATTCTCATCGCCGCCGGCCCATTGCAGCGGCAGGGAGAGAATATTCACGTCCTCGTCGCCAAGCTGGAAGATTTTTCCGTCCATCTCGACGGCATGCAATCGCAATCACGCGACTTTTGCTAAACAGTGTCTTCAACCACCACCGTCTTTCCGCCCCGATTCCCGGTAATTCCCAGGACAAGATATTCCACGTCTTCGCTGCCGCAGTTCGTCATGCGGTGAATCTGCCGCGCGTCGATTGCGATCGTATCGCCGCGGCCGAGCACGACCGTCTCGCCGGCCACGACCATTTCCGCCTCGCCGGCCACGATGATGAATATCTCCTGCATGTCCTCGTGGTAATGGGCCGCGAAGCTGTTGCCCACCGGCAGCCGCGCCCAATTGACCATCTGTACGGTGCCGGGCTGCAGTTCCGCGCGCTCGAAGAGGACCTTCTTCCACACCCCTGGGGCACGCGGATTCTCGTGGCTGGCGGGAATGAACGACTTGTCGCTGGCGCGGATGATTTTCATGATGCTTTGGTCAAACAGTAAAACGCCACCACTGACCCTGCGTCGGTGGAGCGATGATTGGCAGCTAAAACGGCATTCGCCCCGACGAATTCGCATTTTCTGCCGTCGCCGCCCGGCCCTCCGGGCCGGGCGGCGACGGCAGAAAATGCGAGGGAGAGCCGGGAACCTGCGTTTTAGCTGCCAATCATTGCTCCACGGGGGGCAAGCCCCGTGATGGCGTTCTTCAGACTGAGAGCTTTATTGTAGCCGCTTCTAGTGTTACCATAATAGTCTGTCGTCGCCTGAACCTGGAACATGCAAATACCCTGGAGAACCAACTATGAAACGACGTCAATTTTTGAAGACCACTGCGGCCGCGGCCGCAACCGGCCTGCTGCTATCGCCGGGCGGTGCGCGGGCGGGCAAGAACGCCCCCGGCAACAAACTCAACGTCGCGCTGATCGGCGTCTGGGGCCGCGGCCTGGCCCATTACGATTCGCTGGCCGACGAGAACGTAGTCGCTCTTTGCGACGTGAATGAGAAGCGGTTCGCCGATGCATTGAAGCATTTCCCCAAGGCCCAGACCTACGTCGACTGGCGGAAGTGCCTGGAGCAGAAAGACCTGGACGCCGTGGTCATCTGCACTGCCGACCACACGCACGCCTTCATCGCCAATTGGGCCTTGAATCGCGATCTGCACGTTTACTGCGAGAAGCCGTTGGCGATCAGCGTGGAAGAAGCCCGCGTCGTCCGCGCGAACTGGCTGAAGAAGAAAGACAAGCTGGCCACGCAGGTCGGCATGCAACGGCACGCGAATCCGAATTTCAACCGCATTCGCGAATTGATCCGCGACGGCGCGATTGGCAGCCTGTCGGCCGCGTATGCCTGGGGCAACCGGCAGATTCGCCGCGCCGGGTACTTGCCCGCCCAAGGGCAGCCGCCCGCGGGATTTCACTTCGATCTCTGGCTTGGCCCTTCGCCGGACCATCCGTACAACCCCGGCTATTTTTCCGGCGGGGCGGGGGCGAACTGCCTGTCGTGGAACATGTTCTGGGACTTCGGCGTCGGCCAGATCGGCGACATGGGCAGCCACACGATGGACCTGCTTTGGAACTGCGTGGACGCAACTTTGCCGACCTCGGCGGAGGCCAAGGGCGAGAAGTTCAATCCTGACGTTACGCCGGTCGAGTGCGCAGTCGCACTTCGAGCACCCGGCAAACGATTGGCGCGGCCCGATCCGCGTGAGCTGGTATCAGGGCGGCGCCATGCCCGGCTCGCCCAGGCATTATGTCGATCTCCGCCAAATCGACCACGGGGCGATGTTCAAGGGCTCGAAGGGGTTCCTGATCGCCGACTTCGATTCACGCCTCCTGCTGCCCTTTGGCGACAACGCGGACCTGACCTACTACAAGCCGCGCACGCAAGACGGCGTGCTGCCGCCGCTGGGCCATTTCCAGAAGCAATGGATCAATGCCTGCAAGAACGGCGGCAAGACGGCCTGCGATTTCGAATACAGCGGTAACATGATCGAGCAGTTGCTGCTGGGTCTGGTCGCCTACCGCGTCGGCAAGAAGATCCAGTACGACGGCGTCGTGGGCCGCGTGACGGATTGCCCAGAGGCCAACGAACTGCTGCGGCGGAAGTACCGCCAAGGCTGGACGCTGGACGGCTAAGGGAACAGGAAATAAATGCGAAATCCGCGACCCGGAGTACCGGGTGCCCCGGAAATCCCAAACAAATTCAAAAGACAAAAAATTCAAATGACCAAAACCTCTGCCGTTTTGGATTTTCCTCCTTTGGATTTTTGATTTGTTTGGGATTTCGGATTTGAGATTTCGGATTTCCCCCTATGGCAACGGTCCCTGGTGTCGCCAGCCGGTCTCGGCGTCCCATTCGAGGATCGGCGTCGGCCGCTTGGGCACTTCCAGGGAAGTCGGAATCCCGGCGGCTGTCCTGTCGCGATCCAACGTGATGACTTCCTCCTTGGCTTGCGGGTTGTTGCGGTCGCGAATGATGCAAACCACCTCGGCCCCCTCGCGAACGCGGCGGCGGATCTTTTCCATGACCGCCTGCTCGCCGTCGGCCGTTTCGGCGGCGACGGCCGCGGGTGGTGCGGCCGGGGCGTCCTGGCTGGGGATCCGCACCCGCGGGGCGGCCGTGAGACCGGCTGCGCGGGCAGAGAACGGATCGACTGCGGCGAGGAGTGAATGCGCGTTGTCGACGAGAGGCACCATCCCCGGCGGCGCGACCGCTTGTTTGTAGAGCGAAGCAAGTCCTTGCTGATCCAACGCGGCGTGGATCGAACCCAGGGCCGCAAACAGACCTTCGTGATCGACCGGCTCCGCCGCGTTGCAAACGCCGATCACCATGCCGTCGGTCGAGAACAGTCCGCCGCCGCTTCGGCCGACAACCGGTTGCCCGGCCACTTGAAGGTTCCAGGGCGCGTGAGGCCCAGCGGCAACCGTGCCGCCGCGAAGTTCGACCGGATCACGAAAACGATCGAGCAAGTTGACCCGGCTGTGCTGGACGGTGGGATCCTCGCCGTTGTTGCAGCCGACGCTCGTCACGGCGTCGCCGGCACGGAGGGGATAGCCTGGCGGCGCGACGCGGGCAACCATCACGGGACCCTGGGGCCGGAAGGCTATCAATCCGATGTCGCGTTCCAGGTCATAGGCCACCAGCCGGCCCGGCAGGCGGACGGTCGGCCCGGGACCGAAAACGTCAACGTCGATCTTGCCCGTGCCCTTGGAGTCGCGGAAGAGGTGTCCGCAGGTAAGCACGAGGGCCTCGCCGCCCGCGCGGGCGTCGATGATCGTGCCGCTGCCACAAGAGTGGCATTGCGGATCTTCCACCCGCAGCCGGACACTGGCGGCCAGCATGGCCGCATCGGTGACCGGCGCTTGTTTCGGCGCCGTTGTATAAACGACGGGGATTATCGGCACGTTGGCGGCGCTCGGCGCCACGGCCGCGACCCGCAACCCGCAAGCGGGTGCGCCGGGTGCCGCGTCCGGGTTAAACGGCGCGGCCGGCGCTGCTCGCGCAGGCATTGCCAGCATGGTGTTGGGATTGGGGGCCGCGGCACGCCCCAGGCTGCAAAGTTGTTTCAAGCGACCGATGCTCGTCATTCCGACCACGCGGCCCGCCTCCCGGCCATTGACGATCATCACAAAACAAGGAATGGTTGTGATTCCGAAGCGTTGCGCCAGGTCGCGATATTGTTCGACGTTCACCCGCCGAACCGGATATCCTTCGGCGGCAAGCCGCTCCACTGTGGGGATCATGGAACGGCAGGGGCCGCAATAATCGCCATAGAAGTCCAAGAGCACGGTTTCGCCGGCACCGCCGCCGGTGATCGCCATGGCGACCAACGCCGCAGGTAGAGAGAGCATAGGGTCCTTCCTTACTTGACGGAATCAATTCCGTTCTATGAGACCGCCGCATGGGGTTCCCCGGTTCGATCATCCTTGATCTTGGGAACGAGAGAAGCACGCTTCGCGGCGGACCATGAATTCCTTTTCGTTCGGTCGAACTTTCCCAGGGTGCAGAGGCGGGGTAGGTGCCGCATTGTTACAGTTGATGTCAGAGCGATCAAGAGCAATTTTGCGAGGAAGCGACGACGCGACGGGTGGCATGCCTTCACGCCGGGCACCATGTCGGGCACCATGTACCCATGGTCGTGGTCGGCGGGTAGGCATGTTCTTGCGCCGGGGAAGACATGCCTACCCGCGTACCGCGTGACGGCATGCCATCCCAGCTATGCGCAAGACTCTTCGCTGCTATAAAACGACCCGTAATCGGCAAAATCGCGATTTCTGGTTGAGTTTCCCCACGGTGTGTTGTCATTTCGCAACGTAGAGTTGTCGTAATTGTTCGACGTTCCCCTGGCCGACAAGCCGCCGCAAAGGAAATTTCCGGCAACTTCGCTCTAGACATTGCGATGCAACCGAAAAAGAAGCTGCAAACCCGCGAATTCGAATGGCTGGCGGTCGTCGTGCTACTGGCGAGCCAGGTTGGCGCGACGGAACAGGCAGCCTCTTCGCAGGGCCCCGCAAGCGACGCGGCTACGTTGGCCGTCACTCCCGGTTGCCATGAGGTCCTCTCGCCGCGTCTTTCCGACCTGGAGCCGCCGGCTGTTCGATAAGATCCACGACGGCCACTTTGGCCGGTTCTCGTTACTGCAGGCCGGACTGATCGCCGGCGGTGTCGATGGCGACGACGAGCTGCGCCGTTACTGCCGTCGGTTCGACACATTTGTCGAATCCTTGCGCCGCTCCGGCAAAGTCCGTGGCACGCCTCGCGAACGGGCCCAGGCCGTGTTCGCGTTCCTGCATCAGTCGATCCTCCGCGGCGGCTACAATTTGCAAGCCAGCGACCTCCGCCAGACCTTCGACCACGGCCGTTTCAATTGCGTCACTGCATCAATTCTGTTCAACTGCCTGGCCGAACGATTCGAACTCAAGGCCGTGGGTCTGGAGATTCCAGGCCATGCGATGAGCCGCTTGGAATTGCCCGCGGAAACGCTCGACATTGAGACGACCTGTTCGCGGTGGTTCGCGCTGCTCGACCGGCGGAGTAGGGCAGATTTACCGCAGGCCGTGGCGTTGGCTGAATCGCGAAAAGATACGGCCACCCCGATCGAACTGGCCGAAAAATCGCCGGCGGTACGTCAGGCCGACCACGACCACGACCACGACCATGGGTACATGGTGCCCGACATGGTGCCCGAGATGGTGCCCGAGCCTGACCACCGCCGTGCGGCACCCGGCCACCGCGGAATGGTCGGCGGCCGGCGGCAGGTTTCGGAGGTCGAACTGGTGGCAACGATCTATTACAACCGCGGCGTCGATCTGCTGGCCGAGAAACGCTTTGCCAACGCGGCGGCCGCCAATGCCAAGGCCTTGCGGTTGGATCCGCAGAACGCCACCGCCAAAGGCAATTTTCTCGCCACAATCAACAACTGGGCCATCGACTTGGGCACATCCGGCGAGTATGAACAAGCGGCCGAGTTGCTTCGCTTGGGCCTGGCCATCGATCCCAGCTACGATGCCGTTCGCGCCAACTACGTGCAGCTCTTTCGCCAGTGGAGCGAAGACCTCTGCGGCAGCGGCCGTTACGACGACGCTGTCCGTCTGCTGACCCAGGCGAGCAAGGACCAGCCGGGCGAGAAGTTCTTCCGCGAGGCGGCCATCGAGGTGCTGCGGCGCTGGGCGGGAAGGTAGCAGGCACACTCCGTGTGCCGTCCGCCGGAAGCAGAAAGCTCCTGAAAAGAACCTGTGCGAGAAGCCCCAGGGCGGACGGCACACGGAGTGTGCCTGCTACTTTTTCTTTTGACAATCCCCCGAACTTGACCTAAGTTTTCTTTGGGCCGTTTTCCAGGCACGCGCGGTTCTCAGCGCGGTTTGCCGGCCCACTGTCCTCATCTTCGTCCGATTTGATTCGTCCTTATGGGCGGCCAACTCCGTTCAAGGGTTATTCTCAACCGGCCACACGGCCGAAGGACCTCACAGCATGGCTTCGTTTGCCACGTTCAATCATCCGCAGATCGATCTCCTGCCCGAGCAAGGCGCCGCCACCGACGAAATTCGCACGCAGGTCTGGGGCCTGCTCGCCACGCTGTATCCCAAAGTTGCGGTCATGGAGCGCCGTCGCGAGGTCCGCTACCCCTTCCCCTACCTCGTCCATCTGACGCCCGTGGGCAAGGACGGCGCAACCCCTTGCGGCGAGGACGTGGTCGTGGTGGGCAAGCACATTTCCGAGCGCGGATTTGGCTTCTATCATCCCAAACCACTCCCCCATCGCCGCATGATCGTCTCGTTGGAAGGGCCGCGCGGCGGCTGGTTCGGATTCCTCATTGACCTGAGCTGGTGCCGCTTTACCCGACAGGGCTGGTACGAAAGCGGCGGCCGCTTCCTCGAATCGGTGACCTCGCCGCTGGAGGAGAACTCCTCGCGCTAACCTTACCGCTGCCCCAGCACCTCCTTGTGCCACTCGGCCTCGAGCTTCTTTTCGTCCCAGCCGTAAACCTGCTCGATCGCCTTCAACGGGTCTTTTTCATCGCGCAGGGCCAAGAGTAACTTGGCGAACTTCTCCGGCTGTTTGGCCAGCAGGCCGACCAGGGTCCAAGCCTCGGCATATTGCGGCAGGAACATGTTCGTCGTATCCATGTTCAACAGCCCGCGCACGCCGGACTCCTTCTTCATCCGTATCCGCTCCTGCACCAGGTGCAGCCACGCCCGCGGGTCCTTGCCCAGGTCCCGGTCTGCGTTGTGATAGCTGTTGCTGAAGAGCATGACCTGCGCTGAACCGGTGACCAGCGACTCGGCGCCGTTGGCAAACCCGGTCGACAGCGGATCCTGCCGCTGGGGCTCGACTTGCTGCACGAAATTCATGAATCCCACGCCGGCCGCCGCCACGTGATGCAACCATTCGTCCTGCTGCGCTTCCATGCAGATCACAACGAAGTTGTGCGAAAAATAGCCGGACCACTTCAAGATCGAGGCCTTCAATTCGGCGTTGCCGCCGGGGACGTTGGGAAGTTTGAACGCCTCCGGCATGACTTCGAACATGGCCCTAATCCATTTCTGGTAATCGTAGCGGGTCTTCAGCAGCAGGAGATGGGCCGCCCGCTCGTCCAAGCCGGATCGCAGCGGTTCCCGGCACTTGCCTTCCAGGAACTTTTCGATCTTCTTGATATCGGGCATGAAAGCGGCCTGATCGTCCTTGGCCGCCCACAACGTGATGTGTTGCGATGCGATCGGTTGCACGTTGGCGCCGCTGAGCTTGGTGATCTTCGCAACCTGCTCGAATATGCGGTCGCGCTCCGCATCGCTGCTCTTTAGTCCTTGGCCGGGGATGATCGGCGGGGCCTTTTCGTCCTTGTTGCCCTTGCCGTCCTTGTTGCCCTTGCCGTCCTTGTCGCCCTTGCCGTCTCTGTCGGCCTGGCCGCCTTCGGTCTTCGCACGGGGAACCGCCGCCTGTTTGATGTCGTCGATCTGCTCTGCCGTGAATCCTAGCCGGCTGAGTTGTTTCTCGATGCCCGGCGTGACAGCAAAGCCGACTCCCTGTTCCGACGCCTTTTCCACGATCTTATCCGCCGGCACGCGTTCATGCCGCAGGCGGGCGATGTCGCGCATGGAGAGCGGTTTCTCGTCGCCGCGGGCCGCAAGGCCCAAAGTCAAGAGCATGGTTGCCAGAAGCATTGTCCGCGCCGCAGTGCGAAGCATGAACATCGAATGACCTCCATTGAGGGCCCGCGAAAAGAACGAGTTGCACGGTTTTCACCCGTTATTTTACCCCCGATCGGATGCGATTGCATAGCGGCGTCTGGCTTCAATGCCCCAATAACCGAGCAAGCTTTCCGGATAGCGTGTGAGAACCGTAAGCAGCCATTTCCGCTATTTTTATCCGGTCGAGGGGGGCCTGGCCACGAATCCTCTGCTTTTTCACACGACTTGGGAATGCCGCTCGATCGATTCCAACTTGCTCGACGCCCGACTCTCCTTCTTATCTTTCCTGAATTATCGTGGTCGTGCAAAAAGGAACCGTATGGGCTTTCCAGAATACGAGTGGAAGAGCACACGATCCCGCCGATAAGAAGAATGGCCAATTAGTTAGGCGAGTGGCAAGTGCTAAGATACCCGTAGGACAGATTGTAAATCCGTCCTACCGATCTGGCGGCGGGTAGTTCATCTCCTGCCGCTCGCCGTAGGAGAAAGAGACCACAATGCCCATTGGGATTCCGTCGGTTGCCTTGTTGCGTGACACATTTCGGCGTGCTGTCACGCAAGCTCTAGGAAAGTGCGAGGAGACTCACACCGCCCATTATCGGAGCCGTTGCCGCTTTCTGGCGAGTACGCCGTGGGTGGAAATCGGGCCAAACGTGCAAGCCGTCCAAGCGACTGAAACTGAGTTCCTGATTCGAGGTTCTTGGCAATACACTATCGATCTCAGCACGAAGGACCAGTTACCGATTGCCCAGGCCCAGATCAACGAGATTGCTTCCCGCTTGGCATCGGCAGTGCCGAATGGCGAACTCGTGAAAGGGACGTTTGATTTTCCGCCCAGCGAGATTTCCGCCAATCGAGAAAGAATAACCTGTTCGTTCAGGGGGGTCGTGCATGGACAAGTTCCATGCCTGAACACCCCCTGCCTGGTGAGCTGAACAACATCGGCGGTGCTCTTATTGCCGATCGAGTTCCTCGCTTTGCGGCAGATCGGCCAAGGTCTGCAAACCGAAGAGCTGTAAAAAGCGGTCGGTGGTGAAATACTGCACTGTCCGCTTCTTTCCGGCCAGTCGCTCGATCCGCAGTAAACCGCGGTGGACGAGTTGCGCGAGCACGGGGCCGCTGGGCTTCCCACGGACTGTGCCGATCTGCTCGGCGGAGAGCGGCTGCTGATAGGCCACGATGGCCAGCACGTCGATCGCCGCCTGCGAAAGCCGGGCCTGGCGGATTCGGCCGTAAAATTGCTCGCGCAGCGGACGATACGGCTTCCGCAGAGTGATGCGGTAGCCGTCGGAATCCTCGGCGATGAAGTAAGGGCAGCCCCTTTGGGTGTAACGCTGATTGAGTTCTGCGATCAGCACGCCGATATCGCCCGGCTCGACGCCACGCATCAATTCGGCGGCCCGGGCGGCGGTCAACGGCCTGTTATCGCGATCGCCGACGAAGAGCATGGCCTCCAGGATCCCCCGCGGCGTGACCGGGCCCGTATAGTCGTTGGCGAAACGGTCGCCGCCCATCGCCTCGTCAACCGCCATGGGCGCGACCCGGAGTACCGGGTGCCCCGGCGGCGGCTCCGGCTGCAAATCGCCGGGCCCCGTGGCGGCATCGGCCACCGGCGGCTGTGGCGATTCCAGAGCGCGGCCGTCGGGCGGCGCCCCCATCACCTGGGCGAACGCCCGGGCAAGCTCGTTCAGCGAAATGGGATCCTGGTCGGGTGTACTCGTTACTTCCACCTCTTCGCCACTTCCTGCTTCATGAACTTCAGCCCGTCGCTGGCCAATTGATGCTCGCTCTGATACATCCGCCGCCAGATCTTGGTGGCGGCGCTGATCTTGTCCAGGGCCAAGCCAAAGGCCTCGATGACCATCAGGTTGTTGTAGCCGATCTCGTGCAGCGCGTCGAAGTTTTCGGCCCAGCGGATGTTGCCGGCGCCGGGCGTGCTGCGGTCGTTCTCGGAAATGTGGACGTGCGAGAGGCAGCCCTTCAGGGCCCGGATGGCCGCGGAGGTGTTCTTTTCTTCGATGTGCGAGTGGAACGTGTCGTACATCATCTTGCAGCGGGGATGGCCCACATCGCGGCAGAACCGAGCCCCGTCGGCCGCTGTGTTCAAGAAGTAGCACTCGAAGCGGTTGAGATACTCAACGCCCAGGTTGACATTGACCTTCTCGGCGTGCTCGGCCACTTGCCGCATGCTGTCGACGCCCCACCGCCATTCGTCGGCGGTCGGCCCGGCGCCGGAGAAATAGCCCAGGGCCGAATGGTACGGCCCGGCCAGCACCTCGCACCCGGCAGCCGCCGCACAATCCAGCGCGGCCTTATTGCCATCGACGCCCTTGCAGCGCTCGGCCGCGTTGGGGCTGATCGGATTGTCGCCCGGCAAGCGGATGGCCGTGCCCGTCCGTGCCAGGCCCAGGTCGTTCAGTCGCTTGCCCCACAGGGCATATTTCTTCACGTCGTATTCGAAGATCGGAACTTCCACGGCGTCGTAGCCGATCTTCTTGATGTCCTCCAGCATGGGCAGGATCGAGTCTTCTAGCGTATCACACCACAGCATCAAATTGAGTCCAAATCGCACGGCAAGTCTCCCAATGTAACGTAACCTTCCAGGTTGCGCATCCGGTTTGTAGAAAAAGTCTTATTGATCCGATTCTCGATCCTTGGAGCCCGACGAGGTCCCCAGGACAAAGAAGTAAATGCCTGCAGGCAAGGCCAGGGCGAACACGATCCCGTCAAAGATTGCTTCCGGCACGACCAGTTCGCGATGCGGAAACAGCCGATAAAGCAAACTGGGCTTCGCGACCGGGGCGGCTTCCGCTTGCGGAGGTTTGTCGGAACCGGATGTAGCCCATGAAGCTTTCTCCGTCTCATCCCGCAAATTCTTGTCGTAGGTAAGCTGCCCGAGAAGGATCACGCCCGCGGCGAGGCCCAGGGCCAGGAGGCCGGCGCCGATGCCAAATTTATCGTCGGTTGACATAGTTTTGCCTTTCCCATAGTAGCAGGCACACTCCGTGTGCCGTCCGTCCGAATCCAGCGGCGTCGATTATTCGTCGGCGACGCGATACGGCTCACATCGATTGGCGGACGGCAGACGGAGTCTGCCTGCTACCTTACCGGTATTCCTTCCAACAATTCATGCCGGCGGCGGCAGACTAACTGCCGGGCGGCAGGAAACAACTCCTGCACGTCCGCCGGCAATGGGAGGAAGCCGACGCGGTGCATGACCTGATTCATTCTCACTAATAGTTTGTCATCTTGGCCGTAATCCCGCAAGATGCGCTCCCGGCAGAAAAGAAAAATCATGGGGGCCAGGCGGTCGGTGCCGCGGGCCGACATGCGGTTGACCGCCTCCTGTACGGACGGGGGATCGACCGATTCCAAGGCCCGATAGTAGGCATCCAGCCCGCCAGGGTTGTCCTCGGCCAGGGCCCAGTCCAGAAATACCTCGACCAGCACGTGGCCGAGAAAACTGGGCCGAAAACCGCTATCGGCGGCCAGCACGCTACGGACCGCGGCGGAAATCTCCAGATTGGTTTCGGCAAAGGCCCGGCTGTTGTGAAACTGCGAATCGTCGCGGAAATGTTGCAACAGCCCCCGGGCGACCGCGGCCGTTTCCGGATTGGGGTGGGTGATCAGCGGTTCCACGTTTTTCGCCCTCAACCGCACGTTTCGGTCGGCGACGGCGAGCCAGTCGGGCACGGCCGTCCCCGCCACGAAGTAGGGATCGGCGAGGAACGGCAGAGCGTGCGAAAAGTAGTTCATGCAAATCAGAACCGCGAAAACAAGTCGATCTCCGGCCAGTCGTTGATCTCGTTGGCCGGCTTGTGCAGTAGCGGATCGATCAGACCCGCAAACTGTTTGCCGTCCTTGCTGGCGTCGCTGTTGAAGAGCACCGCCCAATCGATACGGTCGTCGCGACAGACCAGTAGCGTGGAACTGCCGGAAAGCAGACCGGTGTGCCACTTGGTATACTTGTCCGGTTTCCCTCTTGGCCGGACCTCCCAGCCGCATCCGTAATAAACCTCCTTCGGCCGCCCTTTTGGGCCGTGGCCGACTGTTCCCGGCGGGGCGCGAGCATGGTCCGAAGGCCCTCCTCGCTCAGAAGACGACAATGTTTGGGGTCGTCCAAGGCGGCGGCGAAGCGGACCAGGTCCACCGCCGAGGCGATCCAGCCCCCGTTGGCGTCCATGCTCTCGATGCCTTCCACGCCGTAGGGCAGGGGAACCTCGGCGCCGATCTTCGCTCCGCAGATGGCCCGGCCGGTGCGATGGCCGCTGTCGTAGTATCTCACTTCGCCGGCCGCGCGGTCCTTGAGCAGGTTCTTGCCCAGTTGCATACCGTGAATGCCCAGGGGGGCGAGGATCTTCTCCCGCACCACTTCGTGGTAGGGCTTTCCTGAAACGGCCTCGATCACACGGCCCAACACGCAGTAGCCGAAGTTGGAATAGGTGTAGGCCGTGCCCGGATCGAAATCCAACCGCTTGCCCATCATGTAGTGGATGATCTGCTTAGGGTGGACGGGCAGCGGGACGTGCAGGGCCTTGGCGATCTGTTCGGCGGCCCCGGCGCTCATCGGATCGAACGATTGGTCGCGGTTCCATCCGCCCGTGTGCTGCAAGCAGTGCTGCACGGTGATCTCATGCCAGCGCGGATCGAGGCGGGCGCCCCGTTCCAGGTGCGGTTCGAGCTTGAGAATCGGAAACACCCGCTCGTCCAGTTTGAGTTTGCCTTGTTCGACCAATTGCATCACGGCGGTGGCAGCGAAGGGCTTGCTCACGCTGGCGATGCGAAACAGCGAAGCGGGCCGCACTACTTCGTGCTTTTCCAGGTCGGCATGGCCGAAGCCGCGGGCATAGACCAGACGGCCGTGATACGTGACGGCCAAGGTGGCGCCGGGCGGCTTGTGTTCGCGCATAAAGGCGGTCATCAACTCGTCGTAGGCGGCCAACTTCGGCATGACCGGCCCGGTGGGCTGTCCATCGGCCCGTCGGCTCCATGGCCAGAACGCCAGCCCCGCGGCGGCCGTAGTCAGAAAGCGGCGGCGCGTGGGACGCGGCAACGGCGGATTGGTGATTGGTGGTGGCATGGGGTGGAGCTAGAAGGCGAACACATCAGGCGAGACGTTGAAGTATCTTGCCAGTTTGCCGATGTGGCCCCGGTTCAAGGAACGCCTGCCTTTGAGGATCTCGGAAATCGTGGAGTCTGCAATTCCCGTGGCGCTGGATATCTCCGTTTGAGAGACCCCCTTGGCTTCGATGAGATGGCGGAGCATTTCCGCATCGGAAATCGGGGCCATCGGGTGAGCCTCACCCTCGTATCGCTCGATCAAGTCGCCAAGAACATCGAGGTAATCTTCTTCTTCCGGGGCAAGGTCCCGGCGGTCCAAGAGCGAATCGACCATTTTCACCGCTCCCGCCAATTCCTCATCCGAACGAATGGGACGGAGCGGGAACTGGACGACCAAATCAAAGTAACGGTCCCGGGTCTTTCCCGGGCGGTTCGAAGTTGCCATCAGCATCCCCCTTTCCACGTGCCTCGGTCGTATTCCTCGTGGCGCATCTTAGATGATTTCACAAAATGCGAAAATGTCAAGCCCGAACCGCACCAGAGTCTTTCTATATCCCTGCCGCGTCCTGCCGGAACTCTCCATTGCCCCCTGAAGGAGTCGCTGTTTCAAGTCGTAAGTTATTTTGCTGTAATGACTTGCGAAGACACAAAAAATCGAAAGGTGCCCCGAAAGTCGCCCCGCTGCCTCTTGGTCTTCCTGCCGGGTTGCCCTCAACCGGAGTGCAACCCCTGACGCTATTATAGCTGGCAACGATCGCGGTGCCCAGGCAGGTTGGCAGCCACCGATGGGCATTTGCTCTGCTCCGCCCCATCGCCACATCAGAAGCCCGAGTCCATCTCTGAATTCCAAAATCGGAACTCCATCCGGTAGGCCCGAATCTCCATCCCCATCGGGCCATGTTCAAAACCGGATTGACCTATGGACGACTCTGCTGGAACCGGCTGCGCGGTCGTGGTCGGAATCATCCTTGCCCTGCCCTTTTTCATCGCCGCCTGCCCTATCCTGGCCGGAATTGCGGTTGGCGTGTTCGTCAATCTTGTGGTCATCCCCGTGGTCGCTTGGATCATTGCGCGGATTCTGGGGTTGAAGTGAAAAAGTCGCGGGGCATTTCCGCCCCCATTTCATAGCCCCTCCGTTTGGAGTATCATGGAGGTGTCCCGCTACCAAGGAGTCATAAAGATGCGAGAAAAAGCCCTAGCTGCTCTTTGCCTGATGTTCTTGCTAGGCTTCTGTGCGTCCAACGTGCAGGCCCGGAAGTGGACCGACAAAAGTGGCAAGTATTCGATTGACGCCGAATTCGTCGGTCTGAGCGATGGCCAAGTGACGCTGAAGCGCAGCGATGGCAAGACCGTTCGCCTCGCCTTGGAGAATCTGAGCAAAGCCGACCAGGAACAAGTGCGGCAGTTGACATCCTCGGTTCCCAAGGCCAAGACCGATTCTCAGATTCAGGCGGCACGTCCAGCCACCAAGACACCTGCTGTTTCCGCGAAACCTGATTCCAAGTCCAAGACGTTCACCCAGCAAGAAATCCGCAAGGCGACTGAAGGACTTCGAGGCAGTCAATGGTCGTTGTGGTCAAGACACGCCGGAGATGGTCCGCCTCATCCTTGGGAAGGCCATCACGTTGACCAATTTCGAGCAGTGTTTTTCGGTGGAGCAGGCCGTAGCAGCGATCAAGAAAGTGTTTCCTGGGCACAAGTTGGTCACGTATTGGCCGGAGCATGGTTTCGCCCCTGGCGGAGTGCCAGTCAAGCACGGTTTTATTATCTACAGCGTTGACCCGCTGCTCTCGTTTACGGCCTATGGCGGAAAACCATACAGCACCCGGTACGTGCCGGCGGGAAGCACCGGGCCCTGCTCGTCGGCGAGCATGCCGAAGGAACACTTGCCGTCGTCGGAAGCCAACGCCAGGCGGCATTCCACGTCGTCCACCGCCGACTCGACTTTCAGCCGGCCGGTCGGGCCCGCGTACGGCGCCAGCGTCAGGGTCGAGCCGTCCGGGTCGATCCGCTCGATGCGGTAGACGGCCTCAGGCGTGGGCAAGCGGTCGGCGACCGGCGCGAAGATGCCGCCCCTTCCCGGATCGCCCACACACAGGCCGTCGGTCCCCTTGCTGTACGAACCGTCGAGGTTCTCGTCGTACAAAAAGATCGGACACTTTCCGACCTTGGCAGTCTTGACGGCGCCGGCACGGAGAAAGAGCGTGGCCGTGTTGCCGAAAGAGAAGGCTCGCGGAAACGTGTCGGCATGGTTCGACAGCCTGCCGGCGGCTAGGTCGCCGAGGCCATGGGGAAATGGGTATGCTGTCCCCGGAATTGCGGTTTTCCGTTTCTCTCGCTGAGCGCAGAGCGGCAATCGTCACTTGTTGGCCTGAGTACGCCCCCTGTCCCGGTAGACGCGTACCCAATCGATGCACATCTTTTTCGACATCACGTTCTGCGCGGCATCGGTCGAAGCAGCTCCTGGACCTTTGAACACCTTCGTCCAATTGAACCCGGTGAGTTTCGAGCCCGCTCTTGCGTCCTGGTAGCAATATTCCCACTCAAGCGTATCACCAGCCTTCAACTGGTCCATGGTATATTCATGGATGCCATTACCGACGCGCTTCATGCGGTACCCGGTGACTGGCCCGCCGTTCCTCTTGACACGGAGATCGACCCATTCGGCACTGTTGAAGGTTTCGATACGGAAATGCATTGCATCGTCCGCGGGGACGTCGGTTTCCTGAAAGGTATCGCCGCGGATGGACAGATTAAGCAGCATGAAGAACGGCTGGGAGAACGCCTCGGTGTCGTTACGGTTGATCAAGGCCGCATGGAAACGCACATTATCTAGGTACCAACGCAGCTCGTAATCCTCCCACTCCAAGGTGATGATGTGGTAGGCATCCGCGAAGCTGCCGGTTTCCAGTCGCGTACCTCCGCCCCAACTGGCATTCTGCCAATTGGGATCGGCGGATGCCTTGAACCAGTACATCCCGCCGGTGAGCACATCGCCCTTCGCGGCGCCCGGAACCACGGCCGCATCGATTTGCCCGCATTTTGGCCAGTTGTGCCAGTCATAAGAATTGCCCAACAGCCTCCAGGTCGATTGCACATCCGTGCCAACAGGAAACTTGACACGCGCCTCGAACTTGCCGTAGGTCCAATCTTGCAGCCCCTGCGTTTTCAGACGCGCGGACGTATAACGACTGCCCTTGTATTTCTCCTGCCTCGCCTCGATCACGAGCTTGCCGTCCTCGATCCGCGCGTTCTCCGGACGGTCGGTGTAGCAGGCGATCTCGCCGTTGCCCCAATTCTTCAGGCCGTGCTCCTCGCCCGTGCCGATGTCGAAGGCCCATTTCGTCCGATCAATGGCCTTGCCGTCGAACTTGTCTTGCCAGACGAGTTCCCAATCTCTCTTGACGGGCGCGGGAGGCGGCGGCGCCGGCTTCGGCGCCAGCGGGCCGCCCTCCCACTGATACCAGCGGACCCAATCGACTTCCATTCGCTGCGGGAAGAGGGTCGTCTTATCCGGATTCCCGGGCCACTGCCCACCGACGGCCAGGTTCAGCAGGAGGAAGTGCGGTTGGTGGAACGCGCCGGTGTCGTTGATGGTGATATCGCTGGAGAACCAGTAGATGTCGTCGAAATAGGCGCGGATCTGGTACTGGTCCCACTCGATGGCATAGACGTGGAACTCGTTTTGCAAGTCGCGGCTGGGCGGGTCGAAATAGCCGCCCCAATCCGCGTGGCCGAAGGGTCTCTTGTCCCAATGGATATGGTGGTTAATCCGGTCGTCCCGCCCGCGACCGCCGCCGATAAGTTCGACGACATCGATTTCTCCACATTGCGGCCAGCCGGAGACAGGCTGGTTATCTCCTTTGAAGCTGGCGCCGAGCGTCCAGAAGGCAGGCCAAATACCCTGGCCCGCCGGCATCTTGATCCGCGCTTCGATTCGGCCGTACTTCTTTTCGACCTTGCCCTTCGTGTGTATCCGAGCCGACGTATACTGGCGGCCCTCGCGCCTCTCTTCGCGCTTCAATCACCAGCTTACCATCTTCGATTCGGACATTTTCAGGACGGTTCGTATAGCATTCCAGTTCACCGCTTTGCTTCCAAGGCCCTGTATCGAAGGACCAGTATTCTGGATTGAGAGTGGGGCCGTCGAACTCGTCGTGCCAGACTAGCTTCCAGCCCTTGTCGGCGGCCTCGACCTTCGCCCCGCGCACGGGGAGACAAGCCAGCAGAGTGACGATGACCGAGAGGCTGAAAACGCGTTTCACGGCAATTCTTTCCTGATGCAAAAAGGTCTGAACTGGGTTGAGACTGGAACCGCAGGCTCGCGGTCTCACTTCGAGCATCCAGACGCAACGTGCAGTCAACGGTCGGTATTCGTGGGGTCCTATACATTGATGAATAGCCCCCCGGTTCCGAATCTAACAAGAATTACCTACCTCTCTGCCGGCGGGACCAGCTCAACTCGCAGAATGCTCAATCCGGCATCTGCGTTGACCGTGGAACACCACCAGTCGCATACTTCCAAGTCAATCGGTGACTTCGGAAAGTGTGCGTCGTCCGGCGCAAACTCACCCACGGGCAGATTCAAATCGAAGAAGCCGCCCTTGGGGGGAAAGTTATCGGGGCCTCGCGTTACGACGTACTTCCCCACGAATCCGCCCTCAGGGTGTTGGACGGTGATTCCAATCGTGAGGTTCGGCGGAGTGTCCATCCTTCCGTGGATGCGAAGCGTAGTGCCCGGAGGAAGCACGACCGGAGGCTGGCGCGACACTGAAGCGGCGGCAAGGTAAACAACGCTGGGCTTTGCTCCGTCGTCCCGCGCAAGAGGGGAGTGGCGCAGCCCCATAAAGCGCCCGGCCATTTCCGGCAACCACTGTCCGTGAATGGCGCCTTCCGGCAGGCTGCTCTTCCACCTCGTGACGGATGCAGGCCGCTGCTGAACGCTGAACCCTTCATGCACGTCTGCCGAGGCCCGAATTTGATGCTCCGCAGGCACTTCGGCTACGCTGCCGTCCATCAACCGCGTGACGAGAACATGCCCCTCGGCCACGGACAACTGGGTCGATGAAGGCTCCGCAACGAGATCAAACTGCGTACCCAGCACATCCAGCTTCGCGGTGGACGTATGAATCAACAGCGGGCGACCCTTTGGCTGGGGAGCGACATTGGCGGAAAGACTGCCTTCGAGCAAGGAGAGTTCCTTCTGCTTGCCAAGTGAAATCGTCAAAACCGTGCGCCCGAAAAGAGTGATGTTTGTTCCGTCACGAAAGCCGATCTTGCACCAGGAATCCGCATACAAACACTCCAATGTCCCGCCATCCAACAGCCTTCCGGCTCCAAGATCGTCAATCACTTCCCCGCCGTTGCCGGTCCATCGCAACGCGCCTTTCAAGTCCGTGAGGGTCGCGATCTGGGAGTCATGATTCGGCGCAAGAGGAGCGCGGCAACGATCGCCGCCGCGGCCGCCGCCAGCACCCAGCGCCGCCAAACCCGGGAAGTCGAGTTTGCGATCGGCGTCACGTCGGCGTCAAGCGGGAGCTCCTTGGGATCGAGCGAGGAACGGTAGACATTGCCCGAGTAGATCGCGCAGAGAGCTTCGTGATTATCGAGCAACTCGTGGTAACGTATTACGGTTTCCGGCGACTCCGAAAGTAACGTGTCAAGGCGAGCCACTTCAGCTTCAGATAGCTGTCGATCTATCAGACTGAAGACCAGGCGATCGAGTTCTTCTAGTGAATCACTGCTCATACCGCGGTTCCTGATTCAGTTGAGTCCGGATACACTGCGCCAGTGCTTTACGAATGCGAAGTAATCGCATCCCCATCGCGTCGACTGATCTCGCGAAACTGCTCGCGATCTGCGCAATCTGCTCGCCGTCACGATAACGTCGCTGAATGAGCTCCCGGTCCGAATCTCGCAAACGCTCCAAACACCTCCGCAGCCGGGGAATACGCTCATCGACGGAAGTCGCTTCCTCCTCTGCGACGCGGTCGAGAAGTTCATAGACCTTGTCGGTAAAGATCAGCCGACTGGCGCCTTCCGACTTCCGCCATGCCATGACCTGAAACTTCGCGATTGTGAAAGCCCATGCGACGAAGCTGGAGCCTCTCTGGAATTCTTTCGCTTTCCGACAAATGACGAGGTTCGTACGCTGCAGTACTTCCTGAGTTTGCTCACGATCCGCCAAACGCTTGAGAATAAAGCCGTAGAGTCGTGGCTGGATTGCCGTGAGCTCGACGGCCAGTTCTTCAGCAATGGAGAGATCATTTTCGTATCGATGCGGTGCCATACAATTGTTTATAGCCCGAGTGCCCGAAGTCTAACATGATTAGGCTCCATGACTTAGATTCCTTCATTCTCGCAGGAATCTTGAGGTCCCGTCACTTTAGCGGGTCTGCGTGGTATGTCAAAAACCGTTAATTTTCGTTGGCCGGCAGACGGTCATTGCAAACCGTATCAGGTTGCGTTGGCCAAGGCCCTAAACTACGATCCGCGGACGATCGTCAAGGCGGCCAGAGTGACAAAGATCCCGGCATTCCGTGTCGACAAGGAGGCCAATTGCTCTCATTATAGGCTGACCAGCACCTGGAATCCAGCCTCGCGCGTTGGCGGGAAACTAACCGTTCACGGGCCGGCGGCGCGGCATTCCAAGGCCCAAGGGGGAACGAGCGCTTTGCGTCCGCCGGGCGGCGTCCAGCGGAGATGAAGCCCTCCGCGGCCCAGGCTGTTCCACATCTCGATCTCCAAAGGGTGCGGACCGGCGGTGAGCGTCAATTTGACCGATCGCTCGGTCATGTTGTTCGCCCTGCCATGATCGATGACCAGCCGCGCGTCGAGCGAGAGTTTGGCCGCTTGTTCACTGGCCAAGGCAATCTCGTACTCGCCGCTGTCGGGGACCACCAGGAAGCCGTCGTAGCGGCAGCCGAAGAATTGCGTCTTGCCGGCGCGGGCCCCGTCCCAGTCGATCTGTTCGACCCTCTCGGCCCCGCATGGCTGCCTGAAGGACGAATCCCAATACGTCGCCCTCAGGCCCGGCAGGCGCCCTGCGCAGAGCGCTTCAGGGCATCGGCCTGGGCCTTGCAGGTTCGATAAGCCACATAGCCGGCAAAGCGGGCGGGAATGGCCGCAAACGCCTTTCGCGCCGCCGGGAGCGACTGCCGGGCCGCCGCCGCGTCGCCTTGTTTGACCGCCGCCAGCACCTTGGCCTGCGCCTGACGAAAGGCCACGGCCTCGGGCGACGCTTCAAGCTGCACGCGCTGACCGACGCTTCCAGCCATCCGCGGGTCGCCTCAAGGTTCGGTCCGCTCGGGTACTTCCCCGCAATCTGGGCGAATAGTTGTTGCGCCTTGCCGAATTCGCCATGGTCGCAGGCATCGACCACTCCACTGAGGTCGATTTCCAGCAGGGCCTCGAAGGTCGTGGTCAAAACCTGTTCCGACGCCTCCAACGGTTGCCGCAGCGATTCGCCGAGGACCAGTTTGACCTGCCCGTCGGCGCGGACCGGGATCGGCAGGCCCTTGCCGGGCAAGACGATGGCCGCCGCCTGCCTGGCCAGCGGACGGTAGAGCAGCCGTGGATGTGAACCAGATTCTCATCGGCACGGAGAAGCCCAAAACGCCCCAAAAGCGTCCGCAGGTTAGCGTCTTGGACGATAAGATGCACCGGATTCGTTTCGCTCCCGCAGGCGTCTGGCGGAAGGACTGGCAGACGACGCTAGAGTTGGCAGATGACGGCACCGGCACATTGGTCATCGCAGGCGTCAGGTCGGCATGTCGTTGGACGGTGGAAAAGGAACATTTCGTCCTTCAGTTCACCGGCTGGGGCACGAAGACCTGCAATATCCTTGACGCCGACACCTTCGTTGAGATGCCGGAGAAGTCGATGAAGTGGTCTCGCATAAAGTCGGGGCAAGTGAAGTAGTCGTGCAGAAAAACGGGGCGTGGCGTAGTGGCGAACCTCAGCCCTATGGAACCAACCTCCAGGAAAAGTCATAATAGTCGTTGAATTCGCTTGGGAAACATCTTCCCCGGCAAAACCGTGGAGCGTCCTATGGCAGACTTCGATCCCTATTACCAATGGCTGGCCATTCCGCCGAAAGATCAGCCCCCAAACCACTACCGGCTCCTAGCGGTTGAACTCTTTGAGTCCAATACGGACGTGATCGCCAATGCCGCTGATCAGCGCATGTCCCACATTCGCTCATTCCAGACCGGCAAATACTCCGCTTTTTCCCAGAGACTCTTGAACGAGATTGCGGCAGCTAAGATTTGCCTGCTGAATCCCGCGAAGAAGGATGCTTACGACCGGCAGTTGCGCCAGCAGTCGCTTGCGCCGCCACCCGCACCTCCAGTGGCCCCATCGCCGCCTGCGCCGGCAGTTCCACCATCAGGCCACGCTCCCTACTGGCCCGAGCCTTTGGTGCTTGGGAAAGTGCCTGCAACTCCCGTAGCTCCATCGCCGGTGCCCACCGTGCAAACGGATGATCTGGCCTTCCTCAAGGCCCCGGCAATCACTCCCAGAGGCATACCACTGGCAAAGCCAAAACAGTCATCGGGCAAAAAACAACTTCTGATTGGACTGGGCCTGTTAGGAGGGGCGGCGGCTGTTCTCTTGGCCGTGGTTTTGGCGTACAAGTTGGGCCAAGGTGGAAAAGAGATCGCCTCTACAGAATCGAATCCATCGCCAACTACGGCCCCTCCGACCGAAAAGAAGCCCGTCAGTCCTAAGCCGCAGGATCATTCCGAGAAGACTGCCAAGCACGTTGAACAACCGGCAGAGCCGCTAGACGCTGCGCCGAAAGAAGCCGTGAGGCCAAAACCCTTGGCGGAATCCGAGAAACCCACGAATACACATCCGCAAAAGCCAGCCGAGCCGACGCCCACGCCGATTGCGCCAAAACCAGAGCCGGTTCGTCCAAAATTGGAACTTGTTGAATCGCCGCCAGAGCCAGCGGTTCAACCGATGCCAGATCCGGTTCAGCCGAAGCCAGAGCCGATACTACAACCAGCGGTCCAGCCTAAGCCAGAACCGAAGGTTGAACCAAAGCCACAGCCAGCAGTTCAACCGAAGCTAGAACCGAAAGTTGAATCAAAACCAGAGCCGAAAGTCGAACCCACCCCAGACCCAACGCCTGCGCAGAAGAAAAAGCTGGCGGTTCCCGATGAAGCCACTCAGAAACAAGCGTTGGCGTCCATTCGGGCTGCATACAAAAATGAATATCGGGATAAGACCACTCTTGCGAAGAAGCTGCTTAAAAAGGCCGACGAAAACAAGAATGATCTGCCTACGCGATTTGTGTTGTTGCAGGAAGCCCAAAGGGTAGCTATTGAAACAGGGCAAGGCACTCTCGCGTTTGATGTGATAGATCTGATGGCCAGCGAGTTCAATGTTAATGGACCAGAAATGAAAGCTGGAATTCTTGGGGAGCTTGCCAAAAGGGATCGCCTCGTATCTGACCAATCAGCAATTGCCGAGGCTGCTTTTGAAGTAATGGACGAAGCACTTAGAAACGACGACTTTAGCACTGCAAAACGAATCGGCAAGCTAATAAGCCAAGTGTCTAGAAAGGCGAAAGATAAGGATTTGATTCAGGATATACAACAGAAAACCAAAGATGTGGATGAGTATGAGAAGGCGTTTCATGATCTGTCGGACGACGACAAGAATGCGAAACGACCTTTGGGCCGGAAAAGTTGGATTTCCAGAAAAGCTTTGTATACGGTCAGTTCAAATGAATCTGCGGATAAGCCACCCCTTGCGAGTCTTCTATCCGGAGAGAATAAACTGTGGAATAATCGCTATGCTTTTCTCACAAACCCAAATGATAATCCATTTATCGTGATCGACCTTCAGAAACGGTACTATGTCAAGCGGATCGTTATTGAAAGCAGGGACCGTGGGGATGGTGGAGTTCGTCCCGGCGAGGGTGGTCCCAAATTGGCGATGTGGCTTTCAAACTACGCAATGCCGCGTTCTGGCGTACAGGTGTGGGAATCCGAGAAACCACTAAGTCCAAATGAAATCAATTGGCGCATTAACGTTCCGCCAACGCAGTGTCGGTATATTACAATTGGCGTCTCTGGTTGGCAGGCATTGTTTTTTGGGCATATATGGATTTATGGGCATTAGCGAAACGGTCGGCAGCCCTTTTTGTGCGGGAGAGAAAGGGCAATGCGTTTGACGCTCAGAAGTTTGTCTCTGGCAATCGTCCTGCATCGAACCTGGGTGAAAAAGACGACTGAACTTAAACCCCTGCCGCCAAGAACCGGCAATTGGAGTCCCACAAAGAAAACAAGGCGTGCCCTGGCTACGGGGACGCCCCGTATGGAACCAAGCCCCGAAGAAAATCCACAATAATTCGGCAATTCTTAGAAAAAATACATTTTTCCCTTCAATTCCCATTTGCCAGGATGGAAAGGCAAGGGAGTCCCTTCCCAAGCCTATGCGAACTCTACCCCGCCACCATCACGCTAACGTGAACCGGAGCATCGCACAAAGTCAGAGCCGAAGCGTGAACTTCGTCACCTTGCTGCGCCCGGTATTCTTCGCCTTCACCAACTGGATCGGCCTTTTCCCAAGGCAGAGCGTTGGCTACGCCGAGAAGGTGCTCAACATCGGCAGTTCCAGCCTGCCCCTGGTCGGTTTGCTCCTCCAAGGCGTCAAGGACGTAGCCCGACATCAGACGATCCCAGACTTTGCCGCAAGTGGAGGGCTTGTCAAAGATGTCCACAGCGATGATCTTCTTGCCGATTGCCACCGCCATGCCGCTGGCTCCATCAACGTAACGCATGGTCTTCTGGCATTCCGCCAGTCGTTCCTTGTGGGCCTCAAACGTATCGGACATCGCACCCGTGGCGGAAGAAGTCCCAAGCGACTTTTGCTGGCGGGCCACTTCCTCCCAGATTTTGCCTTGGTCGGAACGATGGCCTCGCTTCTCGGAAACAGATTTGCTGACCGACATCTTCAGGAAATGCCGCAGCTTGGATGACGAGTGCGTACCGCTGGAGCCGAAGTGCTTGGAACGATACCGCCACCGGCCCTGTTCCACGCAACTGACCGGGATCTTGATTTTGCTATGGGCGGCAATCAGCACCGACATATTGAGGATTCGGTTCTGCTTCGCCCCAATCAACTGCTCGCCCTCAAGGAACAGCACCCGCACGTCACCCTTGTTCTCCACCAGGAGGTCAGGCACCGAACCGGCTTCGGACACTTCTTCAACGGTCACTGAGCCTGAGCCAATGCCTTCATCCGAAAGCAGATACTCTACCGGCGTATGCTCCCCGTCAAAAAGCGGAAACACGGACAGCGATTGAAAGCGCACCGGTTCGCCCACTCGCACATTGGAAACGGCAACAAACATGATCGGACTCCTGCAAAAGGGAATGCGTTAGATATAAGGACAGGAAGAAGGGGGGAAAGGTTCGTTTCCCCGCTGTCGGTCTTTCCGATTTCTTATTCGCCACCATGAAAAGCTGCTCATGGGAGTCCTGTATAGAAAACGGGTGTGCTATGGCTGTGAGGCCAGCCTGGATGGAACCAAAATGTAGGGGAATCCAAAATAGTTTCTCAATTCTTACTTCGGAAACATTTTTCCCGTCGATCCCGTAGGGCTACTTCCGCCCCGGTTCCGCTTTTGCATAAAGCCGTGCCGGGGCCTCCGTGAAATACTTGAAAAGCATCGGGCAAAGCCAACCTTCCATCGTGGAATTGTCCAAGCTGTACCAGCGACCACCGTTCTCTTCTCCCATCAGGGTGAAAGATCGCTGAAAGCCAGCGAAAGGCGAGTCGGAGAAAATGAGGCGGAAACCATCGCGGGCATCGGGAAAGTCCTGAGTCAGTAGATCAAGAACCTTCTCGGCACCATTGACGAAAGGCTCTCGCTCCAGGCCCACGGCAGGATCATCAAAGACCCAGGTAGCAAGGTCGTCGCTCCAATACGGTTGAATCCTCATAGGGTTGGTCATGGCTGTGTGGTCTCCCTAGAATTCTTGTTTTCCCCCAACTCCCTCCGCAGCCGAGAGAACTCTCGTTCAATGAAAATCGCCTTGTCTCTGGTGAGGCCACCCTTCAGCATCTCTCGGATCGTGCGGTCGAACTTGGCCCAACGGAAATAACCGACCGGGATGGCCTGGAGGTTGTCACGATAGAAGTCGATGTGGTCAAGGAGCTTGATCTTCTCGTCCAAAGGTATCTCCGAGTTTCGGACGAGTCGGTGGTATTCTTCAAGGTCCGCTTCCATGCCCATGCTCACCACGGCAGACCAGTTCCACACGAAGGCCAGAATGGCGATGCCGCCAAGAACGGCTGCACCGTTGATGAGCGTGGTCTTCAAGTTGCCGGTTGGTAAATCTACAGACATTTGCGGCCTATCATTCAGCCCGTCATCCGCTTCATAAAGATGCCGATGCCGTCCTCTGTAATGTTCCATGCCCAGTTGCGGCCCCAGTCCTTCGGCGGTTCGACCTTGATCTTTTCGTCTGTGGTCTTGTTGCAGAGGAATACGCCGGTGACCGAATCCTGCGTGGCGAACCATTCAGGCCAGGGAGATGGGTGGATCACGCCATCCTCGTCCGATTCTCCCTTGGCGACCTGCATGGCTTTGAGCAAATGCTCGGCGTCCTGGGTGGCTGCCTGCTGGTCGGCATAGATGCCAACGATCTCGTTCTCATTCAGCCCACCGCGAACCTGTAGGGCAAACTGGGCAAAATCGCAACGGAAGCAGATGTCGCCCAAGCCGGAAAGCGGGGTTGGCGTCGTCACGACCCAAAAATGGGCAGGCAGTCCTTGGATCTTCATGTTCGCTCGCATCATTGAGGGGAGAAGAAAAAACGGGGCGAAGCAGGCTTCCAGTTGAAGTAGAAACGGGGCGACTGCTGAAACTCCAGGGTGCCTTTCTTGGCATCCGCTTTGCGCCGCACCACGACGAGTGGGGCGGCAAACTCCAGAACTTCAAAGTCCTTCGAGAGTTCGTCGGTCGTCCAGACCTGCCCATACTGGGCTTCAAGTGCTTCTCTGCTACCGGGCTGGGCATTGATTTCGGCCAGTCGCCCACGGCGGATTGATTCGGTTGGGTCGGTCATTTGGAGTTCCCCCAAGTCCTTGTCTCATTTGCTGCCCGCGAATCGCTTCAAGCGGCGGCGAATCTTCTCGACTTGTTCAAGTGCCTCCACCATGATTTCCTCTAAAGGCAGGTTGTCGGTGTGCGTGAGAATGTCACGCAAGTCGCTAGCCAGGAGGCCCGCAGTTTGTTCTGCCTTGACCAATCGTTCGTTCTCGTCCATCTCTTGCTCCTTAACCGCGAGTCGCTTTCTCATGTCGGGGCAACCTTCGCAGCCTTATATTACTTGGCCCGCCCCGTTCCGATTTTCAATTTAGCCGCCCCGTTTTCCTCGGCCATGCTCGGTTCGTTGGGAGCCGAATAATATATTAGGGAAACGGGTGCGCTGCCGTTGGGATGGACTGCGATCCGTCCTCTGGCAATCAGAGGTTCGTAGAGCTTGGCCTTGCAGAGGAACGGTTTCCGATTTTCAATTTGCCGGAAGGCCAAGCCACGATCAGTCGCCACGTAGGACCAGAATTTACAAAAATCCGGCAAGGTGCTTGCAAATTGCCCCGCGGCATGGTTTATTAGGGGGTAGCCTACACTTTCTGTCCGTAGTTTCGGGCTGCCTTGAACCGAGGAAAAGTGATCGCCATGTCGCTCAGAATCCTGCAATGCCCCCGTTTGGACCCGCTTCTGACTGAGGAACAATGGTCGAGAATCGCGCACCGTTTGGCCTTCTCGGAGCGTGAATTCCAGATTGTGAGGCTGGTTTTCGATGACGAACACGAACGAGAAATCGCCACCTGCCTTGGAATCTCTCTGAATACGGTCCACACCCATCTGAAGCATCTTTTCTGCAAGCTCGGCGTCAAGAGCCGCGTTGGGTTGGTCTTGCGAGTCGTCCGCGAATACCTTGCCGATGCCCAGCAGGATCAGGCCGAATTGCCAAGGATCATGCTGCCGCCTTGCACTCGAAAAGCGGCATGATTGGGTGGATTGCATTATCTTCCTTCGCCAAATTCTTGCGCGATTTCCACGCGCTGCCTATCTGGATTTCTAACCCCCCAAACACCCCTCACCTATTTAGGTGACCCTAAACAGGCGAATTGACGGGTATGGCTGCGGGAGGGTATAACCGGAGAAGTCGGTAATCGGCCTCAGTCACCGCAAAAAGTCGGGGTAGATTTGCACAAACGAGGCGGTGTTGACTGTTCTTGAACGGTCTTCAAGATATCGACCTCGCAATATTGCAAGAGTCAGTCATCCAACAATGGAGCGTGCGCATGTGCCATCGTCTTGTTCAAGTCGTTCTTTCCTTGCTGATCGTTGTCTTCGCTGCGCCCACCGAAGCCGGGTCTCTCGTCTTCTGGGGCGACGACAGCACTGGGATGGCAGCGGTTCCTGCTGGATCATTCAAGCAAGTCGCAATCTCCGATTGCGGTTCGGGCAATGTACACCAAGAGTTCGGCATCGCCATTCGGGACGATGGCACTCTGGTCGGTTGGGGCAACGACTCCTCTGGACAAACTAATGTGCCCTCTGGCACCTTTATAGATGTCGCCGCTGGAGTTACTTGCGCCTACGGGGTGCGAACGGATGGGACCGTGGTTGGATGGGGCGTGAATGGATATGGCGGGCCTGTATATATGCCCCCCTCAAACTATACTTACAAGGCCGTGTCTTGTGCTTCAAGCAACTTTGAATATTTCCTCACAACCGATGGTGAGGCTATAGGCGTGGGATATGGGGTGAACGGCGTTACTTATACTGGCCCATTTACCGCGATTGCTGCCACGGATTGGGCCTCGGTTGGCCTTACCACGAGTGGCACACTCGTCAACCTTTCCAGCATTGGCCCTACATTTGTTCCGCCATCGGGTGAGTTTTCTGCTATTGCACCCGAGCCATACGAAGACTTGGCAATGAGGGACGATGGTACTCTGGTCTTATGGAATGCCTCTGGCGAAGCCAGTGGTCCATCTGGTACGTATATCGGCATTGCCGCTGGGCTAAGCCACATCGTAGCGATTCGATCCGATGGCACCTTGGTAGCCTGGGGAGATGACACCTACGGGCAAACTAACGTACCAGCCGGTCAGTATTGCTATGTGGCGGCAGGTGGAAACGTGAGCGTGGCCATCACCGTTCCCGAACCTTCCACGTTCGCCCTTCTTGGTGTCGGTGCCGTCAGTCTGTTTGCCTGCGGTTGGTGGCAACGAACGAAGCGAATGCTTGCCACCGTTCGGTGCAGGGGTCTCTTCTGGGGCTGCCATCGCAACCGTAGCCGCTTTGGGTACATCGGCTCATGCCGATGACACCCACATTGAAGCAGTCATTGATGGTTCAAGTGAACTGGTAATCGATCCGACTGGCCTTTTCTGGGTCAACCTTTTGGCCGGGACTGCGAAACCGGGGAACTACGGAACCGATTACCAGATAGCTGGCCCCACGTACATCGATGGGTCGCCGTGGCAACCGCAATGGGGAAACTCAGATCCGAGAGCCGTGGATGTCAGCAGCGTCTACCCAATGAACATTACAGAGTTTCAGGGATTGGTATTGAGTTCGCTGTACGGGGGCGAGTTCAATGCGTATCCAGAATACGTCGATGGCAGTTGGGTAACACTTGCAGATACCCTTCAACTCAATAGAAACACCCCTTACCTTACCCAGTACAACGGCGATCCGGCAATTGAGATAGATGATCCGCAAAATGGGCAGAACGTGTATTCCTTTGATATCATCACGACGCCCGAACCCTCCGCGCTCGCCCTCCTCGCCGCTGGTGCCATTGTATTGCTGGGCTACGGTTCCTGGCGGCGAAGGCAAAAGCTCAACAGGAAACCAGACCTTTCCAAACAGGAAGAATCAGCTTCGGAAGAGGACGCCCCGTTTACCCTTTTCCTACCGGCCCGATGGGCAAAATTAGCACGACGGGCAGCGTAAGTGGAGTTGCACCCCGCTGCCGAGAACCGGATGTCCCATAGAAAACGGGGCGTGCTGTGGCAGCGGGCATCCGGGTGGATGGAACCAAACTGGAAGGGAATCCAAAATAATTCCCCAATTCCCAATTCGGAAACATTTTTCCGACAATCGCCCCGTTTCTACTGGGGCAGGTAATGTGGCAGGGCAGAAGCAGCACGGAAACAGGCTGGATTCAACGCGCCCCGTGACGCAGAACCGCCTGAATGTTCTCAATCGCCATTCCGATGGTGCCTCGGGCGATCCAATGTCGCTTGCCGGTGACGTTCGGATTGTAGAGGAACTTCTCCTCTGCGCGAATGTCTTCGACAAGGGTCTTGACATCAGTCGTGGAGGGCAATTCCCCCGACAACAGCACGTCGCCCCCGCCTGGCTCAACCCGGACGACATCCAACACGACATCCGGCTCGACCGCCTCGGCCCTTGCGGCTTGGAGCAGGGTTCGCAGGCTGGATTTCCACTGGTCCACGTCTCGGTCACGGGCACTGGGGCGCAGGGCGGCAATATGGACTGGTCTTTCCACGGCTCCCCGCTTGCTGCCGGGAAGATAATCCTTGTATGGATCGTCCCAGAAGGGAATGACGAACTTCCGTGCCTTGGCTTTGGAATAGGCATCTGACCGCCCCGGTATTCCGCCTCCGCTCATTGCCACGTAACGATGCTGGGTGGTCAGCCCCGTTTCGCAGTTGATCCACTCGAAGGCGAAGTAAGGGTTGTCTTCCTCGTCCGCCTTCTTCTGGCCCCAGATTACGTCACCCTGGCCGAAGTGCCGTCCAAAGGACAGGGTTGCCTCACGGTTGATATGGGGCACCAGGAAACTGTCCTCTTCCTTTCCGGTGGTCGCCCCGGTGAACTTGCCCTTGATTTTGATGGGGCCGTAGTTGCTTGCCCGTAGCTGGGCCATCAAGCGACGATTTCGCTCGTCGTTTTCCTTCTGCGGAAGTTGCTGGTAGTTGGGGTTGTTGGCCGTGAGAATGCCGATCTGCCGCACGTTCGGCACGTCGCCCCAAAGAATCCGCATAACTCGGGCAAAGCCATGCTCCAATAAGAAATGCTCAAACTTGTAAATCATCGTTTTCCCCCTATCTTATAGTTATGCTCGCCGCCATGAAAAATGCCGGTGGCGGCGAAAAGGGGACCAATTTCGCCGTCACCTTCACCACCGGAACGCCCGGTAATTGATTGCTTCGCAGGTGTGGGCGGGGCCAATTTGCTCACTCCAATCCAGGTTGGCAATCGTTCGGGCAATGGCGATGATGCGGTTGCGGGCATCAGGGTCGATTGCATATTCAGCGCAGGCACACTTGAGCAGGTTGGCCGAATCCTGGTCCAGAGTCAGGTCGGTGTGGCTGGACATGCGGGCGATCTGGGCCTTCATCTCGGCCACGGTCGTTCCCGGTCGCCCAATGAGTTCCCGTTGCGGCGGCTGGACTACCTCGATGGTTATGTCGACCACCGGCCACGATGCCCGACACCGTTCTATCTTGCTGCAAGAGCAGTTGCAGGCCCGAAGCGGGCTACCGTGATAACCACAGGGACAGGGGCGGGCTTCAAAGGTATCGCCCAGGCCAAGTTCCAAAGCCACGGCCCGCAACATGGTCTTGCCGCAATTTGGCGGGCCGATGAAAAGGATTGAGTGGCCTCCGGCAGCAGCGACGAGCAAGGCCCGCTTTGCACACTCGTTGCCGCAAATGATCGTGGCGGCATCGTGGCCGTTGGTCGCGGCCTTCGCTCGACGTGCGATCTCGTTGGTAGCCTGGTGATGCAGGATAGCCAGTTTGTTGTCGTTGAGCGTCAGGAGATTCATGGTTTGGTCCTTTGGTCGGTTGTTCCTCATTGTAGACATCAGTCGGCGGTCAGTCTTCGTCGATCTTGCCGTCCAATCCCAGCCATAAACGCCGCTCCTTCTTGGCTTGGTATTCAGCCGTGGGACAGCCATCGCTACGTCGGACGCCTTCCTTGCCAGTCTTGAAGTAGTGGCTTTCGCCGTGGATGACCATCTGCGGCCAGGCGATTTGGACGTGAAACCGACAGAGGTAACGAGCCTTGCCCTCGGCAATCTGCTCCAGAATCGGGCGCACGGCTTCATTTTCAATGGCAAGCATGATGGGTTCCTTGATTATGAGGACATCAGTCGGAGGAGCGCCCCGCCCATCGGTTTCCACCGATGGGCGAGGCACTCCGAACCCAACTCACCCCTCGCAATCCAAGTCGCCGTAATAGCCGTAATCTTCGTCTGTGCCCCAGCCAGCCGAAGCAAGGCCGCTTTCGTGATCGCCGTCCATGCGATCGTCGTCATCGCAATTGTCGTCGTCATCGCTGGCTTCTTCATCATCGCAATCATCGTCGTATTCGTCCATTTGGTCGCAACGGCAGAACGCTTCGGGTTCCCCGCAGCCCTGGCAACGGTCGCCGTCATCGACGTGTTCGAGGTCATCGCCGCAGCCGCAGCAGGGCCAGTCTTCGTGTCCGCAGGAAGGCATGATTTAATCTCCGGTGTCTGGTGGTGGGTTACATCGGAAGGACATCAGTCGCCATCAGGCGGCGACCGATTCCCAGTTGAGCAACCAGTCGATATAGAAGCTCAGGTCGAGAATCACGGCATCGGGATTCAAGGACTCGATGGTGCCGTCGAAGTAATGGAAGTTCCACTTGCCCGAACACGGATTGCAAGGGCGTCCGATTTTCTTTGTGAGAACCGTCGCCAGTTTCACGTCATCGAACCGAGTGGCGACCCAATCGTCGTAAACGGTCAATTGCAGCAGACCGGCAGGCGTGTCCAATTCGAGGTCATAGAAGTGGCTGGGCCGAGCGCCGATGCCATCAAGGTAGGTCGTGACCGCAGCCTTGAATTGCTCCTGGGCTTTTGCCAAACGCTTGGGATGGGGGCGACGGGGCATGATTCTTGTCCTGGGGTTGTTGGTTCGTTATGGGATAAAGACATCAGTCGCCTACTGTGTAAACCCCGATGCCGTGGTAGAGCATGATTGCCTTGGCAGTTTCCTCATCCCCGTTCCCCGCCGCCTTGATTAGATCGTGGTGGTAGTCGGGCAAGGAAAAACCGTGGTAGTAGGGGGAATTAGGATGGACTCTTTGCCGAACTTTTCTTCGGTAATCAGCATATTGGCCCTTAGTCTGCCAATGGCGACCGTTTTTCGTCTTCAGCCAATCGGCAAAAAGGCGAGCCGCATTGTCCCGAAGCCAGTCTTGAGCCTTTTCAATCCAGTTCATTTTGTTTCTCCCTTCGAGAGGTAGGACATCAGGTTTCCGGCAAAATCCCATTGGCCCCTTCATCGGGCATCTTGATAAGGACGCAACGGTCAAGGCGTAGAGCAAGGCTCCGCATCGCCCGCATGACCTCGGTCCCCTCGATGACGATCCTGTCGGCGTTCTCGCCCTCTTGCTCGATAGCCTGCCACCCCTCCCGGCCCATGCTATCAACAAGGTTGATAGCATGGCCAAGTACATTGGCAGCGGTCATTAGCTGAAAAGCGTTCTTATCGGCTTGTTCTGCTGTAATCATGGTTTCAAGACATCAGTCGTTGAGTTGTTTGAGAATATCGGCAACCGCCGCCCCCACAAGGGCAGCAATGAATTCCGCCACTCCCTTCCGAAACCCTTCCAGATAATCACTGGACAGGAACGGATCGACAGCATCTTTTTCCCGTCGCTTGATGATTCTCTTGCCCAATTCTGGCAAGGCCATGACTCCGTTGATCGTGATTATTTGATCAACCACTTTCCCCTGCTTGTTTTCTTCCGACATATTTCTTTTCCTCCCAGTACAAGGACATCAGTCGTTGGGCAGAGGCCACGCTCTCTGGCATTGCCGGGGAGCGTGGCTGGCGAACCCACTTCACGCTGCAATCGCCTCCGGTTCCTCTTCCACTTCGACCGCCTGGCTGAAGGACAGGACAAGATCCGCCGCTGCGCTGGCCGCTGAAGCCGCCGTGAAGATTGCCTTGGAATCAGTCTTCAAGAGCGAAATCCAGTGACCGAGATATGCCGCTGCATTGTCGAGGGTTCGCTCGTTCGGGATGCCCAAGCTCGCCGTGAGGAAGGCTTCGCCAAGTTCGGCAACCAATTCTTCAGCGGCATAGGACTTGTCGCCAAAGCGGGCGAGTTTATCCAGACGGTTCAAGCGGCTTTCGTGGCCGGTCCAATGGGAAAGTTCATGGAGGGCGGTCGAGTAATAACTTGCCGGGGAAGCGAAGGCTTCTTTAACCGGCAACTGGATGTAATCCTCCTGTGTGCGGAAGAACGCGGCGTTTCCGCCATGCCGAATATCAGCCCCGGTAGCGGCGATTGCCTCTTCCGCTGGGCGGAAATCAATGAAGTTGCCAACAGGCCGGACAGTCCGAAACCGATCAAGGGCTATTCCGCTGCATTGCGCCAAATTGAAGACGGTGTACTCCCGTGCGAAGAAAACCTTTTCCTCAACCTCTTCGCCGGTATTCTGGTCGAGGCGGTCCTTCAAGACGACGTTCCAAAAGATGATCTTGGTTCCGTGTTCGCCCTTGTTGACGTGACCGCCGAGAGACTTCCACTGACGGAACGTACCCCAGAGGTTCGAGTCAAAGCCCTTCGTTTCGGCGGTGGCCCATAGGAGCAGCACGTTCATTCCACGATAGGAACGACCGCTGGCCGCATTCTTCGGGAAACTGCCGCCGATGGTTGCCCAAGGTCGCTTCCACGGGGCGACTCCCTTTTCCAGTTGGGCGATGATCTGATTCGTGACTTGCTGGTAGAGTTCGTTGGTCTTCATTGTTCGGTTCCTTGTGTCATGGGTTCCCTTTTATGACATCAGTCGGAACTGTCGTTTGGTCTGCGAAGTTGCCTCAGTCCGAAAATCGGACTGAGGCGGCAATACGAAGGAGAATCGCCGTCAAGGATGGAAAACGAGGCACCCTTATGCCAGCCCCATCGCCTCGCGGCCCACGGACTTTCCGTATTCGTTGATGCCCAGGACGGTGAGAATGTCGCTGGCGAGCCGGGGGCCAGCCTCGTCGTCCGAATTCGAGAGACGACGAAGCAGCACGGGCAGAGATTCGATGCTGACCGAGCATTCCAAGGTGTGGCAAAGGATGAGCTTCCCGGCCTTTCGCGTGCCGCCGTCGTATTGGTCGCCACGATCCGGGCAATAGCAGGCTTCGAGATGGCCGTCGATTCCCTGGTTCACGGCATTGATGACGGCACGAATCTCGTCCGGTTCGGTCAGGCTCATCGTGAACGGTTCGCCGTTCATCGCTTTCTGCACGGCCTTGTAGGTCACGGTGCTGTTGCCTGTTTGGATGTTGCACATGATTGATTCCTCTATCGGTCAGCGCAACATTTGCATGGAAAAAGGCCGAAGGTGTCGATGCCCTGCGTTTGGGCAAATCGTTCCGCCGCCTCTTGGCTATGGAACCAAGCGGCGTCTTTCCACGACACCCAGCGGCCCTGACGGTCGAGATAAAGGCCCTCGGTCAGGCTGTTCTTTCTGATTTTCATCCGTCGCGGTTTGTTCTTGGTATCCATGTAGAGATAGACCGGTGGAATCGACGGAAGGCAGAGCATTTCGTGCTTCGCACGAAATGCTCCTATGGAGAATCAGTAGAAGAGGCCCCTGCCTGCCGAAGTGAATTCATCCCGCAACCGGTTGCACCGCCATCGCCACCCGCACGGCCAACTTGAAGGCCCAGTCTTGCAGGTCGCGGGTGCAATCCTTCGATTCGGTCAGGTAATGGGCAACCTCTTCCAAGACGGTCTGCCGCAATTCGACACTGGCCCCCGTTGCCAAGTCTTCATTGACGTAGACAATGCCATCCCGAAGGAAACCAAGGACCACGGTGCCACCATTCATAACCTTGCGGAAACAACGGATTTCAGGCTTGGCTTTGCCGTCGTCCATTCCGGCCTGATTGATCCGCTCCCAAACCCAATCGAGGGCAGCCACGGCATCCGGCGTAGGATCAAACGATTCTCGCCCGTCCAATTCGTCAGCGGAAAGAATCTTCGACGGCGTAGGGCAACCGTACTCCTCAGCGGCCCGCACCACGGTTTCGGGAACTTCCAGGGCATCGTAGCCCTTGCGTGCGAGGCTCTGAACCGGCCCATCCTTCGCGGCCAGGACGACAGAATCCCCGACCAATTCCAGGGCCTTGTTCCAATTGGCCTTGCGAGCGGCGATTTCTTCGGCAGTCTCGCCCCATTGCGGCTTGAGTTCGTAGCCGCCGAATTGATGCTCCCAGTAGAGCGTGTTCTCTCGGAACGATTTCATCCAGTGGGCAAGGACTTCCGGGCTGGCCTTTGCCATCGCCTTTGTCGCCGCATTTCGGCATTGGTAGTCGTCCACGTTGCGGGACTCGTCCACGCGAAGATCGTTCAGGTTGTAGTCGAAGAGGGACTCGGAAGAATACTGGTCGATTTCACGAACGCGAACGCCACGACGATAAATGACGGCGGTATGGCAGTCGGCATCGAGGTTGCGGGCCTTCTTCGTGACGATGGCCTGCGTGATTGCTTCCGGCTCCGAGAAGTGGAGGAACCATTTTCCCAGGTTGGCGAAAAAGCGGACAACCTCTTCGTTGTCGGCGGGCACGAAGACGCGGGTGAACCCCTTCTTCGCCCGGACCTTTTCCTCGGGGACCAGTTCGACCTTGACCCCATCCCACGGCCATTTCGTCTTGCCATTGGCCTGACGATTGACCGCGATGGCGGCGTCGATGGCGTTCGAGACAAACTCGCGGAAGGCCATGCCCATGCAGTTCCAGTCCAGAACGCCGTATTCGTCGGTCTGGCTCAATTCCTCGGTGAACGTGACGCTGGCCCCGGCTTCGTCGGTGCCGCCGTGCTTGACGATGACCCGGTTGTAATCGGTCTGCCCTTCCAGGGCCTTCATTTTGCCGGGTTTCGTGCCGTATTCGAGGCGATGATTGCCGCAGAAAATGACGGGGTACAACTTTGCCCTGAGCAGTACGTTGACGGCCAACTTTCCGCCGCTGCCGAATTGTCCAATCGTGTAGGGCGAGTCGTTGTCGGCCAATCGCTTGCTGGTCGCCCCAAGTAAAATGAATCCTTCGACGGGACAGACGCCAGGATTTTCGATTTTCAGGTAGGTGGGCATTTGGTCGTTCCTGTGTTTGAGGGTTCAACACAGGAAAGACATCAGTCGGAGTAAAGCAAGTTGTGGTTCAATACGACAACTTTTCTGCCGCCTCCCCCAACTGCTCCTGAGTCCGCTTGGAATATCGGGCGGTCGTGTTCAAATTCTCATGGCCGAGGATTTGGGCCAATCCCACAAGATCATTGCCCGTATCGGCAAGATACTGATGCGCCATCGTGTGCCGCAACAGGTGGGGATGCAGGCCGATGCCGGTGATCGCCGCGTACTTGTCGCACAAAGCCCGAACGCCCCGTTCTGTGAGTGGGCCTCGTTCCCCGATGAAGACTCGGCTTGTCTCGACCGGAGGGCGAGATTCCAGGTAGGCTTGAAGCGCCTGCCGCGCCGGAAGCGGCAATGGAACTGACCGTTGCTTGTTGCCCTTGGCGAAACGGAAAACCGCCGTGCCACTCCGGTCGGATAACATCAGGTCGTGCAATTCCAGGGCCACAAGGTCGCTCACTCGGCACCCAGTATAGAGGAATAGGGAAAAGATGGCCCCGGCCCGAAGATCCTCCCGCAACTCCACTTCCCGAAGCAATTGCCGGACTTCATTCCGTTCCAATCCCTTCGGTGCAAGTTGCTGGCGACGAAGCTCTTTGACCGGTTTGGCGGGATTTGCCTTCAGGTGGCCGTTCTCAACGAGCCAAGCGAGAAAACGTCGGATCGTGACCAAGGCCCGATTGACCGTGGAAACGGCCTGGCCCTGCTTTCGGCGCAGGTGATCCTTGAAGTCGGTCACGTCCCTGACCGTGATCCGCTTGACGGCGAATGGTTCCCGATTGGCATGACTGAACCAGACCGCGAATTTCCGCATGTCGTTTCGGATCGCACGGCGAGTGTTGGGGGCCAGGTCATGGGCGGCGAGATACTGGCCGACGAGACGATTCTCGTCCGGCCCGACCGAGAGATCCTTGAAAACATTATCGCCCCAATTCTGGCTGCCTTCTGGACGGAAATTTGACGCCATTTTGACTCTGATTCCCCTTTACTGGGCTGATAATCGTACTTATCGCCCGACATTATCGGAACGATTCTGACGCTGAAGATGAACGAATACTCCTCGAATGACCTCTGCTTGATCCACCGCTTCTACTCCTCGGGGGAACAAGACTTTGATGGCCGCTTCCACCTGATTGGCGGTTGCACTCACCAGGCCGAGGGCCTTCACGGCATCCAGGATGGCGACGTGCGCCCCGTTTGCTTTGACCTTCTTGGTTCGCTTGGTCGGTGACGGAGCGCCGCCACGCCGGGCATAGAAGAGTATTGCCTTCCCATCGACGCCGCAGTTCCGACGCCGCACTTCGAGGCAGACCCGTTGGAGTTCCTCGGTGAAGAAAGGTCGCCTCGTTTTTATGTCGTAGACCGGGTAGGGAAAGGCCGTGCCGATCAGTTGATGGAGCCGCTGCCGGGACAGGTTGAGCATCCGCGCCATTTCGGCCACGGTGACCGCGACCTTGGTTTTTTCGCTGAAGTGGTCAGTCATTGGACATACTCCCGACACAAATTTGACGCCGATTGGACGGTTTGGCGACAGGTGTTCCGATTTTGTAAATGCTGACCGCAGCCTTGGCCATTTGCGGAAAGTGGTCCGACATTAGACGAACCTCTGACGGAAATAGGACATCAGTCGGACGGCTTGGCGACGGCTTCACGACAGATGTTCCGTTCGCGGCGATGCCTTGGCCTTTTTGCGGACATTGGACTGCAATTGGACGCAACTGTGACGGCAATAAGACATCAGTCGGTCACAAATTTGCCGACAATCAGACGGACTTTGGACGGTTTCCCAGCAAGTGTTCCCGCCCCTTGGCAGTCAATTGCCGAATGCCATGATGGTCTTTGGCGACCAGTCCAGCCCGAATCAAGAACGCCTCGATGACCTGGCTCACCGTCCGCGTCGGCAGTGCCAATCTTGACGCCAGGACGTTGAGCCGCTGCGGACCTTCGACCAACATGCCGAGGTATTGCTGCTCATTGGGGCCGAGGCCCACTTCGTCGATCTGTTCAAGCTGGCACGCCCTTTGAAGATGCTCGGGCGTGATTTGCGTCTCCCCCAACGAGCGGCAGACACGGTGGCAGGCTTGCAGGAGGCGCAGTGCCAAACGGGGCGTGCCTCGTGACCGCTGGGCAATCTCGGGCAGCAGAGTCTCCCCGATGGTCCAGCCCAAGACCCGGCTGCGATGCTGGAGAATCTGCACCAGTTCGGCTTCGGAATAGAACTCGTAGCGGAGCAGTAATTTCATGCGGTTGCGCAACGGCTGCAAGATGCAGAACTCGTCCGTGGTCGCCAGCAGCAGGGAGAAGTTGTTGATCGGAATGCCTTGGGGCGTAGCGTTGCCGCCCTTGACGAAAACGCACTGCTTGTCGAGGGCGAGGTACAAGGCGGTCTGATGCTCGCGCTTCATTTCGTGGCATTCATCGATGAAAACCACGTCTTTGTGGCCAGCGGACAGCAGCAGACCATTGAGTTCGGCCACGTTGTTCAAGGATTGCCCCAGAACCTCGCGGAACTCGGTCGCCATCTCTCGGGCGATCACCGCCGCCAGTGCGCTCTTGCCCAGGCCCGGTGGTCCCACCATCAAGGAATGATCGAATCGCTTGCCGTCCTGCTGGGCGGCGTCCAAGGCGGTCATCACCTGGTCGAGCACCTTGCGCTGCCCAATCAAGTGGGCAAGGGAGGTGGGCTTGAAATCGGCAACGTCGGTGGAGTGGCTCATAATTGTCGTCGTAGTTCAATAAGGTAGCGCGGCTCTGCGCTGGGTTTTCGTCATCAAGACATCAGTCGGCACGCCGCGTGCAGTCAGTTCGTTCGTTCCGTCGCCACGATCAACGGGTCGTCGCTGCCATCGTCAAACAACTGAATCCGGCCCTCCCGCCGCAGGGCGAGCATGGCCTGGTTCAACTCGGCGGGATTGCCCTTGTTCGCAACCATCGCCAGGAATTGTTCGTCACTCAAGATCCGAAATGCCATCTTCCGATTTTCTTTCTCTTCTTCAGACATCAGTCGGCTTCTTCCAACGCAGGAACATGGTAGATGCCGGTGGCTATGGGGACTTCATCGGTCCACGGAATACGAGCGATTGCCCGCTTTGCCGCCTCGTCCACTTCATCCTCGGGCGTGCCTGCCGGGATTTCGACAAAGTCGGTATCCCAAGTGCCGCTGTCCCCGCCGTTGCCCGGCCAGAGCCGGTAGTATTCGATCTGTCGCACGTTCTTCATGTTCTTCTCGACATCAGTCGTTCTCCACCGCCGTCAGATCGCAGCCGAAAAGCAGCACTCGCTTGGGATTGCCGCCTGGAAATCGGGGCGATTGCCCTGGGAGTAATCGACTTCGACGTCCTGATACGGATCATTGGCCTTCCTTCATGGCTTGGCTGATGATCTTCTCGATGGCCTGGATCGCATAGGCCAACGATGCAGCCTCCTTGTCATCGCTACGGTAGTATTGCGTGAAAAACCAGTTCTTCCAGTTGGTGTAGTCGTCGCCGTCGAAGTCAAAGACTTTCAGATCAGGCTCTTGCCCAGACGGGGCGAAGACGAGGACGATTCGCGGGCCACCGGGAGTTTTCAAGTCGAAGGCTCCCATCCGGTACGGGCCGCGATGCGGGTTCTTGACCCACTGCACGCCGCCAGTGTACAACGCTCGGGCCAGCCTCAATTGCTGGTGAGCCTTGTGGTCGATCTCTTTTACCTTGTCTTCGGCCTCTTGCCGGGAGCCGAACAGATACTTGCGGCGTGGCATCGGTCTACTCCTGTGGGGTTTTCTCGCAGCAGGAACAAGCTCCGTGGGGCTGATCCTTCCACACCGGCTCAGCCGGATTCGGCAGAGCGCAGCCTCGGTCCATGATCCTGCCGGAACATTCAGAACATACGAAGACTCCCTCGGCAACAAGGAATCCAGCGAGGTTCTTCGCAATGGGACTGATGGGCTTCCTGGGGGCGTGCTCCAAGCAGCGTTTCAGGTATTCGATTGTCTCGTTCGTTGCCATGATCGGCCTTGCTTTCAAAATGAAACCAACCTCCCGGTTGAAATGGAGGACGGAGAAATCTCGGGATGAAAAGGGGCGTCTCGGCCTTCGGCCCTCAGTTTGGATTGGAAGACATCAGTTGTTTTCCACCGCCGTCAGATCGACACCGAAGAACAGCACCCGCTTGGGGTTGCCGCCTTGCTTCTGGTAGAAATCGGGGCGCTTACCTTGGGAGCAATCGGCCTCGATGCCCTGATAGCCGTGCTCGACGAAATACCCGGTGACGACGCCCTCCCACTGGCCGTTGATGCTGGCCTTGATCCTTGCGCCGATGGCGGGGACTGGGAACGTGTCGCTGCTCCACTTCGCCGTAGAGTCAGGGGTTTTCTGCTCATAGCGGCAGTTCTCTGGCCAGTATTGCCACGCCCCGATGTAGAGATAGCCGTAGCTGGCGTTTGGAGAGCACTGCACCGTGAATTGCCCATCCTTGAACTCGACGACCTCGGTGCTGTCGCTGGTCAGTCGCTTGAAGTCCCGCATGTTCTGCAATTCCTTCATGCCCACCGTGTTCAGCCAATCCAAGAGCGGCTTTGAGGCCAGACCCTCGGCGCATTGGCAGCTTTGGCGGTCAGGTAGAAGGTCGATGGGGTGTTTGGTGCCGGGATGGAAGATTGCCCGTGCGCCCCAATAGCGGGCGGGTTCGCCCCGTTTTTCTACGATCTCTCTGGGAACTGGTCTTCCAAACATTTCGTTTTCTCCGTCATTAGGACATCAGTCGCCCCAAATCTCATCCTGGGTGAAAAATCCGCCCTCCGACTTCGGCGGATTGATTTCTTCATAGGGATTGCCATTGAACATCATGGCAAACGGGGCGAACTCGACTTCACCATCGGGCTGGCGGTTGGCGGCGCAGAGGACTGCCACGGGTTCGCCGGTGGAGGCCAGTTGGCACTCCATCAGTGCCACGTCGCCATTGTTGAATGCCGCTTGGAGCGTCTCGAAGTTCGCCTTGTGGCCGGTTGCGAGCATTTTTCAATTCCTTTGCGGTTGGGGGTTCAATTTCAAGGACATCAGTCGGGCAACCGGGCTACCCGAACACCGTCCAGCTTTTCTGCTCAAGGTGGTCTCTGAACTTCTCACCCGCTGGGGTAAATTGTGTCACGTCGTCCACCGTGAAGTAGCAGCCTTGTTCGATTTCGTCGTATCGGTCGCCATCGTCGCTGGAATAGTGGCCGATGCCCAGTTCCAGTTGGGACTTGCCGACCGTGGTTTTCTTCTTGAAAGCAGCCTGCAACCTCTCCCATGCCCTGACCATTTCTTCGGCGTCGGCGTTTTCGGGGAGATCGTCAAACTGCTCTTGCTCCATGCCCAGCGCAAACGAATCCCAATCGCAGCCCAAGGTCTTAAAGGCGGCTTCGCACGCCTCGACTTCTTGAGGACAGATTGCCTTCAATCCGTCCAAGCTGATTGTCCATGCGTGGCAAGGTGCTGATCCCATTCCCATCGTTATTTTCCTTCTTCGACTAAGCTCTTAAATAACTCTTCCCGCATCCGTAAGAACCACTTTTGCCAACGTACTATTCGGCACCCGTCTATTCCACTCCACCCGGTGATAAGACCCCTGAATAACCAACAACCCCCGAGCCTCAAGTTGTTTTGCTAGGGTTGGCAAAATGCAATCCGTAACCCCTCGCTGTAACCGCCGAATAGCCGACAACTGCCTCACATTTAATTTTCTCATGTTCCGATCATTTCACGTTATTGTTCTTCCGGTGTCTTTCTCGGTACGTCGTCTTCGTCCATAAAACCCTTCACAATCCGGGCATCATGCAAAATGACTTTTCCAGGTGTTGCAGGCAGCCAATTTAGGAAGTGCTGCTGCAACTCGTGCTGGGTCATGCTGTCTGGGCCTTCCAAAGTGACCCGAACCTCAAATGTCGTTGTCATGCTTATTCCTTCACTAAAAAAGGTCAAACCACCCCGACCAATTCGGTTGGAGCTATTTCAAAGACATCAGTCGGTAATGGTCGTTCCTCTCGCCTCTCTCACCACCCTTCGGCGGTGAGAGGGGCTTCGGGGAACCACCACGACAAAAAACGGGGCGCTTCTATGCGGCACTCTCCGCCCGCTGCTGGTCTGCCAGTTGTTTCATGGCTTGCAAAAACGGGGCGAGATACTGGTGATTCTGCTGGCCCTTGAATTCAAGATGTTCAAAGTCAGGATAGGCCGTGATCGGTGAAACCAACTCCGCTGAAGACCCATTCGCCTTGAGCGTATCGTTGATTGCCCCGAACGTGGCGGCGATCATCGTGTTCCATTCGCCCACTTCTTCCACCAGGGCTTTCACGTCGTATTTTCCATCATGCCAGGTGTAGACCCGCTCTTCGGCCCACGGATCGTCCGTGTAGTAGCTCCGCCCGTACTTGCCTTCGTCATCAATCTCGACCTTCATCGTCGGCAATGCGGCGATTCGGTCAAGCAGGTGAATGACGCACAGGTGACAGCGTATGAAATTGGGAATGCCATATTGGCTCCCATACTGAGTTTTGCAGAACGTGCCATACCGCCAGCCGGAAAGCCGGGTCTTGATCTTCCGCTTCTCTTGGAATTTCTCGTCTTCGGGGAACTCCCAGCTTTTGTGACCGTTGCGTTCCAGCCACCGCTCCCACCGCTTCCAATCAAACTCCCAGCGCGTCGAACACTTGGTCTTGATCGTCTTGATGAAACGGTCGTCGGCCTTGGGGCAGTACGTGACTTCGATTTCTGCCGGGTATCGGGCAAGGCCGAAGCTGGCCCATTCGCTGCCGGGGCCAGGAATCGTCGAGAACGAAAAGATTTCCAACGGCTGGACGGCGATTCTGCCTGACTGCTTGTGGTGCCAGGGGATGTTCACCCCCTTGCAGCCGTCCAGCACCGTGGAAAACAGATTTTCATCGGGGCGTAGATCGTCGAGGGGCCGCTGGCAGACTTCGGGACCGAGATACTGAACCTTGTCATCGACCTTCTCAAAAGGCAGGTCGAGGGCAAGTTGCCGCATCTTTTCCACCAGCGCCGTGGCCTTCTGGGCGGAACTTGTTTTGCTGGTCAGGCCGTAATGAATCGTCAATCCCATCTTTGCACCTGTGGTTCTGTTGGTTGTTTCGGGTTCACTGATAGGACATCAGTCGGGGAAGTCCGCAAACGCCCATTCGATCCAGGTCTCGTACATCGCCTGCCATTCCTTGGTATCGGGGGCAGGAACTTCCCTGCCCTGTTCCCGCCACCAGGCTTCGGCATGTTCGGCAAGTGTCATTTCACGGGCCATTGCTTTCGTCTCCATCTTGATTTCAGGCAACAACCGCCAACTGCTGCCGCCGCTGCCGCATGGAATATGAAGCACGCTGCCGGATTGCTAGGTCATATCCCCGCTGCCGGAGTTCGGTTTCCAAATCCGCGTATTCCGCTGGGGTCGCCTGTCGGCTTTCGGCAATGCAGCCCCGATAATCGGCGGCGCAGTGCTGGCCGATATGTTGGTAGCAAGTGCAGAAATAACCGAAATCGTCGGCAGGAAGCTCAGGAAATAGGGCAAAGACGACGCCCTCGCGGTCCATTCGGAAGATGACGATGGTGGTTTCGGTGGTTTCCATTGGCTTGTTCCTTTCCACCGAAAAGACATCAGTCGGTTCAGCTAGAGTAGCTGCGATGGCAACCGACAGAGCAGCAGCGTTCTGACAAGGCTCGCGGAATGAACTTCTGCCCGCACCATTGGCACTGGCGACCTTTGGCCCTCAACCGCCGCAGCAGACGGGTTGCCGATCCCTTGCGGTCCTGTCCGATTTTCAGATGGCGGTTGATAAGGTCTTGCACCATCCCGAAGAACTCATGGACGACCTCTTGGCCGGAAACCGGCCACCATCCCGTCAGGCCGTGCTTGAAGGTTGCAGAGGGGCTGGCTTTGGCTTGCTTGATTCCCTGGACATATTTGCCGAGCGGAATTTGCTTGCCGTTCGCCAAGACAATGACTCGTTGCATGGCACGTCTCCCTGTTTCACTCTTTCAGACTGGCTTCCAGGTCGGCATCGTACTCAACCCGATTCGCCGGAACGCCCCGTTCTTGTGCAATCTCGTCCGCCGTCTGCTTGGCCCACCGCCGCAGTTGCGACAGCTTGACGGAATTGCGAGAACGAGGGGCCGTGACTGCCTGGGATTCCCACTGGTGATTGCCCGCCGTGTATTCGTAGTCGATGCCGTTGCCATCAACGACCTGCACGGCGTAGCCATATTTTGTGGCAGCGTAAATTACGGTTTGCATGGATTGATCCTCTTGTTTCCTGCCCACAAATCATTTGCACTGGCAGGACATCAGTCGGTTCGCCCCGTGTCAAACCTTTTCGATGCTGGGAATGGAAGGGATGACCTTCCGAATGCCCTTACGCCGCTTCGGTAGTTTCCTCCGTCTCTGGCGGGATGTAGAACGCCCCGCCAACATCGACCAGAGGCCGAAGCCAGCGGTAAAACTCGATGTTATTCCACTGCTCGGCCAGCGCCCGGTCTATGTCAGCCAGCAGACCGGGATTCGTACTAACGAGCATGTTCGCATGGTTCTGGCCTCTGGCAATCCGGTGATGAGCCTCCTCGATCCACTCGTCCACCTGTTGCACCCCCACCGCGCAGGGGCGGCGAAAGTAGGACTCACTCAGGGAGTCTTTCAAGCGGTCAACTGCCGTCGCTTTCTTCAGGCTGTCTGTATGGTCGGGGATTGCAAACCGTTCAGGAACCGTCACGAACAGGTCAGGATGCTCGCGGCGTACCAGTGGCGGTATCGGCAAGCCAATCTTATGGGCGCTGCCAACGATCTCCGCATGGCTGGCATCGGACAACGTGATCAGTTCCGGCGATAGCTTAATGAACTTGTCGCGGAAGCCACTTGCTCGAATTCTGGTCGCCATGCTACCATTGATTGACACCTCCGCCTGTGTGCCGGAGGGGGTAATTCGGCCAACGGCAATCTGTTGGTAGCCGTGGTAAGTCTTGTAGGCATAGACGCCGCCGCTTTCTAATCCCGAGAACTCGACTGTCGGGCACGCCGCCAGCATATCCCGCAGGCGGGTTGCCATTGTGTTGCGTGTCAGGGCGTGTAGGCCGAGACTATGGGCCAGGGCGATGGATTCGGGGGTCATGGCTTCCTCACAGGGGTTTCGGGTAGTCGGTTGCGCCCGCTGAGTGTTGGGCGCGATAGTGTGCAAGAATCAGGCGATTCTCACGCTTTTGGAACTCTTCGTTCGTCATGCGCCACTTGCGGGCGTGCCGGTACAATCGCTCCAGGAGTCGTGCTGCACGGGCGTAAATCGACGGGTCGCGTGTCATTGATCGCCACCCTCCGTAGCTGTATCTTGTGTCGGCGTAGATTGTAGTTTGCGGGAGATTGTCGGCACTAAGACATCAGTCGGTTCGCCCAGCGTCAGACCTTTTCGATGCTGCGGATGGAAGGAATGACCTTCCGAATTCCCTTGATTCCCAATTTCCGCAAGGCCCGAACAAGTTCCCGATGCTCTTCGACAGGGAGGCCGTAGTTGTCGGCCACCTCGATCATGTCCTGGCTTTGCTCCACTGGTTCGGCTTCGCCTTCCAGTAGTTTGACGATGGCCTCGGCTTGGTTTTTCGCCTCGACCCGGTACTTCATCGCGTGAAGTTCATACTGCTCAATTTCGTATCTTGGCATGGTTCACTCCGGTAAAAGTCCCGCACGCAACAAAAGACATCAGTCGGTTTGCCCAATTTCTGCCAGGAGCGGCTTGTCCCATTATGCGGGTTCGACCGCAGAATGCACCAGTCCGATTTTCGGTTGACGGATATGGTCACGAACTCGTCTGGCCTTTTTATGGGTCATCTTGTCGGCCTGGGCCTTGGACACGCCTTTCCAGCCCACGTCGGCAGCGTAGTAGCCCTGACCATCGCCCAAGTTGACGACATAGAGGGGTTTTACGCCCAAATTGGTTTTCATCACCAGGTTCCTTTCGCGGACCTTCTCGTTCTCGCCTGTTAGCCCTTCGGTTGGCAATTGCCGTCCAAGGTGGTTTCCTTGACGACCTTGGCGGTGGCGTCCAGCGTATCGACCAGGATCGCCTCGACTTCCTCGGCATATTCGCCGTCCTTGAAGGCATGGTGGAGATCGGTTTGATCGTCAGCTATCTTGGCGGCTTCCTCCGGGGAGTTCGCCTCGACACCGGGCACCTTGACACGGACGACGGCGTACAGGTGAACGTCGTATTGTGGCATGGGTAATTCCCTCTTTTGGCATGTTGTTGCGTTGGTCAGGTTTTCTTCTACCGTGGTTTCGTTTGTCGCCGCTAAGAGATCAGCCCCCACAAACATCTTCGATAGTCCGAATCTTGTCCCATTCTGCATAAGGCATATTCCGCAGCGTGGCATAAGGAATGCCGGTACGGATTGATGCTCGTTGCTTGGCATGGGCCTGGTACACCATTGCCTCGGTTCGTAGCAACTCTTGCCATTCGGCAAGAGTTGCTGCTTGCTTCTCGATTTGCTGAAGGATCATGCTCATGCCGTTAAGACATCAGTCGGACAGACCATTCAGGGCCTCTTCGGCAGAGATTTCGGTCCATGCCCCGCCACTCGTCTCTTGCACGAACCAAACTATTCGCGCGTCAACCCCGATCTTTCCCACAGACACTTTCTTCACCAGTCGCTTGGTGCCGTCCGAAGAGACGACCGCCCGAATCAGTAGGGTGTTTTGGCGGTTCATAGCACGATCAACTCCAAGGATGGTTTCGCTTCGCATTTGTCGGTTCCTTTCAATACTCGTTGGGCAGCATCAAAACGAAACGTCTCTCGTCCACCGGTCCCACCCACAAGTCAATTTCCGGAAGATCGAAGTCGGTGTATTCGATCCGTTGCGTGATCGCGGGTTCCTCGCCGCTATCGGCCCGGCAAGTCAAGACGGCACTTTTCCGGCCATCCTTCTCGGTGACTTTCAGCTTCCAGAACTGAATGTCCCGCAGCCGCTCGTCCTTCAACACTTTGGGTTGGTGGCTGGCAATCGCATCGGCCAGCCAGTAGGCACCGTGGATGCCACCGTTGTCGGCCACGAACTTTGCCCCATCGGTCAGAACCATTCGAGGAAAAAGGGGCGACCAGCGGTGATAAGATTCAGTGCCCGTGAACTGGGCCAACTCGGATTGTTTATCTCTTAGCGGCATGATTGGTTCCTTTCTGCCAGTGCCTATGCACCGGGACTCAAGAGGATAGGCGGCGGTTCTCATGTTCGGCGTGCAACCCGCTGTCATTGCGTGTGACGATAACGTGCTGAGTGCCTTGGAGGGCAATGCGGGCTTGCTCATCAGTGATTTGCACGTCCAGTGGGAAATGAACCCGGTAGCCCTGTTTCTGAAGGAAACGCACGATCTCGGCGGTGCTGGCATCAAGTCGCATTGGTAGGCTCCGGTGAAAGGGGATAGCGGTTCAGAGCATCGGCCTTGCGCTGCGCTGATTGGAGCGAGGCGAACCAGACCAGTCGGCCTTTCGTGTTCATGTAGTAGCGCCTCGTTTCCTGGTGCATCACAAACCAATGCCGCTTGCCTACGCCATTGCTGGCTGCCTTCCAGCCGATTGTCTCGTTCATGGGAATTGTCCTTCTTTGCGTCACGGAAATAGCCGAAACATCTTGAAGAGGCTTATGTCCTTCCATCCTTTGATTTCCCCGGCCTGCCAGTAGGAGAACTCGTTGCCCAGGACGCAGACCAAATGCCGTGGGTCACTCAGCCAACGGTATTCAAGTTCATATCGTGCGGTCTTACCGTCGAAACGTTGGACGGGATGATCCAGCCTTCGGAGAATCAGCACGTCCTTGCCGCGTTGTTCGGCTTTCAGGCAATCAAGCTGGTCGGTCACGTCAACGGCGTTTTCGGCGGTTTCGATCATTGCCTTGTTCCTTGGTGTTCCTGCCTGAAAGACATCAGTCGGAGTTTCGGCGCATCGGGAGCCACTCTTCGGGGACTTCCCAAAGGTGCCGCAGGTTCAATTCATCCACGACGTTTGCAATGGGGGGATAGAATTCAACCGCTGCGACCTCCGGCCCCAGATGTTCGTCCTTGATCTGTTGCAACTGGTCCCAGGTGATGCCGTCTTTCCCGTCAGTGCGTTGCACCTTGAGATGGTGGCACCAACCCCACGGGGCGTTGACCTCCAGGACTTGCACTTGGAACTTCGGTTTCATGGTTTGTGCCTACCCGTATTTCGCCTGAAGCCGGGCCAACTGCCCACGCTCCGAAGCCTCGGTTTCGTCGGCCAGCCGTTGCCGATATTGTTCCAATAGGCCGGAAGCCTGAAGCCACTCCTGCAACGTCCGCTCCACGTCGCCGTAGGTCCAAGCCGGATCACCGCCCCAGGACCATCGCAGAGTCATTTCCAAGAACCGCACCTTGTCGGCGGTCGTGGTGAAGAAGGTTTCAGAGAATCCGCCCCGGTTGTAATGAGCGATATGCCCGAATGTATTCGACAGCCGCCGATAGAATTTCTCGGTGAAATGCTTGAGGGCAAAATCGCTCTGGACGAACCGCACGAACCGATTGGCGAAGGCCGCTTTGTCCTCGACGGTTTGCCACTTGGTCGGTGTGAATTGGGAGGGGTCAAAGGTCATGGATATTGCTCGGGGATGTGGTGGTCATCGTCTCCGACAATCAAGACATCAGTCGGTTGGCCGTAGGTCGCCTCTGGCCCCTAACTAAAGAAGTGGCTTGGCTGTTGTCCATCGGCAGGGGAAGCCGTGAACCTGTCGTAACGCGGCGGGGAGAAGACCGCCTTGACTTTGGCGATTGCTTCCTTGCGGGATTCCGCCGCTACGAAAGCGTGTTGCATGAAGAACGGTCGATGGGTCTGTCGAGTCTCCACGCATTGATACTTCACTTTCCATGTTCTCATAGGTTTAGTCCTTTGAAAGAAAAGAAACCGCCCGAAGCGTGAGCGAGGGCGGTCTTATTTCAGATAGTGGGAAAATTCTTCGGCCCACAACTCGGCCACTTCGCCGCCTGCTGCGATGGCTTCCTGGGTATAGCGAACCCCGTCGCCGGTCAACTCGGTCGAAAGCAAGGCCCCGATCTTGCGGCCCGATGGAAGCTCGATTGCTTCGAGGCAGTCCTCCCCAGCCCCGCAGTGTTGCGGACAATCGGATTCGCCAGGATTACCCACGCACTCGGGATAGTCATTCGAGTCGTAGCTGGGATTGCTGGAACCCCTCCCTTCGCGGCGAAGTTGCTTGCGGATCGCACGACCGCATGAATCGCACCAGAGATCGGCGGCATAGATGAAGGACATATTCGTTTTCCTTCAGGGAGTAATGACAAGACGAAGACATCAGTCGTTTCGTCTGCCGCCGCTCGTGGTGGGCCTTCACGCGGATTTATTCCCCCGTGCCAATGCACACAGACCACTCTTTTCCATCATCCAAGTACGACCAGTCGCTTTCGACTTCGGCCCGCATTTCGTCGGTGATCTCGACCCCGTTCTCACGGACAATACGCAAGACCAGGGCCTTGGCTGCCTCAAGGTCGGGCACTTCGTTCATCTGGCCCAGAAGATTGTCTCGAATCTGACAAACGCAAAACATGATTCGTTCCTTTCGCTCCGCAATCAAGACATCAGTCGCTTCGCCCGACGCCGTTCATGGTGGGCCTTCACGCCCTCCCGCCACTCGGCATTGCCGCCATACTGGTCGATGGGGACCATCGCCAAGTAGGACGAGGGGCAGGAATAGTAGTACGGGTGCATGGATTCCTCCATGTCCTTGTATCCCCAGCCATAACTTCGCTGGTGACGCAGCAAATCGCAGGCAATCCAGCGTTCGGTTGGCTGGACATTCTGCCCGCCTCTGGTGAAAGTTCGTTCCCAGACGCTCCACAACACGCCCGAACCGAAGCCGCCACGATAGCAGTGGGCAAGACAGGCGGACTTGACGAGCACTCCGTCTTCGGTGGTGCGTTCCCAGTCTTTCGTCCGCTCTCCGATCAATTCTCGGCGGGTGCTGCCCTCAGTGAAAAGCCAGCCCATGATGGATCTCCTTGGGAGGATTGATGACGAGATAAGGACATCAGTCGGTGCTGCCCCATCTTCCCGGCACAGCCGGGAAGATGAGACTCTAGCACCGAACTATGCCGCCACCAGTTCCCCAAGGAACTCCGGCACGGCCACGGGCATGACCTCGACCTGAAGATTGTCGAGCAGCACCTTGCCCTCGCGGTGCATCTTGGGCAATCCGGCGATGAGATCCTTGCGGATCGCTTTTACGGCCTCGTCAATGTCCTTAATGCGGTCTTTGATCGAGGCGTCCTCTTTGACCTTGGCGGTCATGGCCTCTTCCAAGGCTTCCCGCAACATGACGAGCGCCCTGTCGCGGACGACGCCGCACTTCTCCCAAAACAGCGCCAAGGCGGGAATCAAAGGGATACTGACGGTGGGAGCGACCATTTCGTCGTCGAGTTTCTCGACGCTGCCGGTGACCCGCACCACGAATTCCTCGTCAACGTACTGGCGACCGGGCAAAAGATCGGCGTCTTCGTTCTTCCAGGCTTTGGCAAGCAGGGCTTTGGCGTTCATCGTTCGTTCTCCGTTGTTTGGTGGTTGATTGGTTCTGGAAATAAGACATCAGTCGGAGAACGCTGAAAGTGGATTTCGATTCGTCTCAAGACCGCAACTTCCGCGAGCAAAATAACTGGGCGCTGGGGTTTAGCGACGGAAGAATCAGGAGGGAATGGCTGCGCCTCGCCAGCCACTCGCCCTGGATCAAAACGAAGAGGACGACCAGAACCACCAACGGAAGAAAAGAACCGCTCAGAAGCAATGCTGGGTGGCTCACAGATTATTTCCAAGCCAGCGCCCCGGTTTATTGCTTGACCCGCCTTCACGCCCCGTTTTTTCCACTCGTCCAGGCTATTGAACTCACTTGGCCCCGCAAGCTCCATGCCGGTTCCAGTGTTTTTCCGTATTTATTCCGTATTGCTCCCTATATACGGTAAGACCCACTTTCCACTTGAAAGGCGAAACATGAGACAAGAAGAAAGACCACTGCCCGGTGTCGGCATTCCCAAGGCCACGTATTTGGCCTTGAGAGACTACTGCAAGCAGCATGACCTGCGAATGGCCCGCGTGCTTCAACGACTGGTTCTCCAGCACTTGGAGAAAAAGAAATCGGATGGAGAGGATGCCCCCTGATTTTCGGCTACATTGTGCTTCCACAACTTCCGGGGCGAAGGTAATGGGGCGCTGAGAGTTAGGGGCGGAAGAGTCGCGGCGGGGCGGTTCACCTGGGACGCCCCAAAAAACGTTTTCTTGCTTTTTTTCCAACCACTTACTCTATTACTTCAGCCTTACACAAATACTTTCAGATAATCAGGAATTAGTTTCTTGGTTTTTAGCACCAGATGACTATATAATTACGTTGCCGAGTACCTGAATATGATACAAATCACTTCAAGGCTCACTGGCGGGTGCTCGGCAAAGCAAGTTTACCAGTGGGCTTTGAGTTTTTGTATGGCCCAAGAGACAGTTTATCCAGATACCTTCAGAATCAAGCCCACTCGGGAAGAACGGCAAGCCGCCAAGCATCTACAGAGCTTGATCAACCCCTTGGATTGGGGCGAAGAAGAAGAGTATTATGGCGTCCCGAGGGCAAATACCAGCGATGTGATTGAGGCGGTCCTCTCCAAACAATCCAAGCGTTACCTGAAACGGCTTTCGCAAAAGACGATCTTCTATCACTCGCAGAAGTATCGAACCATCTTCTTTGCGGGCAATCACAAACAAGTCACCTTGCAGATGGTGGACATCGATTGCCACAACCGGGGAACCCATGAAGGGGCCTTGGAGTGCGCCTCGTTTCTCACCAAACACTATTTTCCAGGAATGTATTTTGAGACCTCACGAGGCGGCGTGGGCATCAATGGCTACGTGATCATCGACAAACAAGCCCTTTCCAATCAGTCCTATAACAAGCTCACGAAAGAACTCGAAAAACGCCTCAAGGAAGTTGCGGCGAAAGAAGGCTTTGACATCAGTGACATAGAGATCAAGGGAAGCTGCCCCATCATCACTTGGAAGGATCACGTTCCCCATTACAAGGCCGGAACTCTGGCCAGGCTGCCCAGGGACATCGTTGCTTTCCATCAACAGGGAACAACAACCCTCACTGCCAGGGAACTAATTGATTTAGTGGTGACTCCGGTTTCTGATTACATCCCCCAGCCACAGGCACAAAAGGTTAGCGGCAGCAAGGGCGGACAATGTATTGACCCTGAACCGATTGCAAAATACCTTCCATTTGCAGACAAGCTTTTACAAGGATTTATCAATGAAAAAGAACAAGGGACATTCAAAGGCGAAACTAGTAGCACAATTCAAAATGATGGGAGATACGATACAACAACAGCATGTTCACCTGTTTGGAACAAGCGAAATGAGAAAGGACCTACGGGAACGGGGATTGATAAGAATATCCCCGACGGGCGACCTAATCTTCACAAACCTATGGTTTCAGAGTATTGCATCATTACCCTATCCCGTATTAAGAACAAATATGCAGACATAGGACAATACCAACATACATGCGCCCCAATTATTGTTTCCAACCAAACCGCAATAACAGCCAAAGATATTGCAATCACTTTGGCAATTGGTGCATTCTTCAAGAAACATCCCAATCCCGATGGTTCAAGCCCGACAGCAAGATGGAAGGCATTGTGGGATAGCCTGTATCAGGCTGGGGACATCGATAGGGCTTGGGATAACAAAAGATTCGCCTTCATTAGGAACCTTCTCACAAACTGTGGATTCATTGAATGGATCGATGCAAGCTATTCACTCGGCAGGGCTTGTAAGTGGGCATTCACGGAAGAATTGATGGATATCCTCAGTGAGTTGACAGAGGAAACAACAGTCTCTTCTAATACCAGCAACATCTGCGGTAGCCTTTGCGGGAAGCAAAATATTGGAATCAAGCCAGACGCCCCCTTTTTTGGTGTCAGACCGGTCTACCAGTATGAACAACCATTCAATTGGGGCGATTATGAGCACGAGTTGGAGCGAATCTTCAACAGAGAAGCGGCATAAGAGGCGACGCAGGGCAAGGATAATAATGAAAGTGCGAAAAGAACATGAGTATTTGGCAAGAAAATAGGGTAATGAGGCGCTATGTGCCAGAACTTGCACCTTTACTTGTACTTGAAGCAGGCAGAATACAAAAACGAGGCGTCTTATGAATGAAAAAGAATCATCAACGGAGATTGGCGATTTATTTCGAGAAGCGATTATGGCACAATACCCCGAGCAGGCGAATTATTGGCTCAGCACCGGCAGGGGGAAGCACACGGAGATTACCGTGGCCGTCACGTGCCCGCGTTGCAATTGCGAGAAGACAGTCACGCTCAAGGGCAAGGGCGAACTAAATCGACTGTTGAAAGAGGAATGCTCGGGCTGCTTGGCGCGAAGGGCAGCAGAGAACCGGCATCTGGAGATTCCCATGCCTTTCGGGAAGTTCAAAGGCAAGACCATCAACTTCGTCATGGAGGAACAGCCGAATTACCTGGCCTGGTTCGTGGATCAGATCAAGGGGCAGGACAAGCTGGTCGAACAAATCAAGACGCATACGCAGTTTCCGCAGGCATGGGCCGACTACATGGAAAGGCAGGCTGCCCTGATGCCCAAGGAACGACGAGAAGCAAAGGAATGGCGGGAGGGAAGGTTCTCGAAGCAGACGATAGATGAACTCTGCAATCGCTTGTGTGGCGGGGATTAAATCAAATGGGCGATTGACCCGCCTGATTTATTTCCTGCCGCCAGAAGCGAAGCCAGAGCGTTTAACGGGGTGTTCTGGGGATGGACATGATCTTGAACAGGTCGTTGAATCCAAGAAGGTTTCCCGATAGGGAAAAGGGGCGTGCTATAGCCACGGACATCCGGCCAGATGGAACCAGCCCGCAGGGAACTTCAAAATGATTTCCGATTTCTGAAAAAGGCGAAGTCTTTTCCGGCGATCCGGTGTGCCAGTGGTCAAGCCGTCAAATCCAATGCCCCTGGAATCGCCTGCCTGCCCCTGGTTGATAAAAAGGGTGTCCTGGCCCCATTGGAATAGACATCGCCGTAGAATGAATGCTGGGCGGTTTCCCCATAGGGAAGGGCTTTGACTCGTTTGGCAGAAGGTTTCCCGATAGGGAAACGGGGCGATCCACAGATGGAAACCAGTGGGAAAAAACGGGGCGTGCTATGGCTACGGACATGCGGCCAGATGGAACCGGCCCGCAGGATTCTTCATAATGATTCGGCAATTCCTTGAATGGCAAAATCTTCCCCGACGATCCTGACTGCCAAGGCCCTGGAACCGCCTTCCTGATCCAGGCTGGGTTTCCCGATAGGGAAAAGGGGCGCTCCACAGATGGAAACCAGTGGGGAAAAAACGGGGCGTCCGCCACCGATTGAATTGGACCTGGAACTGGTAAAGCTTTCCAGTTGGTTTCCGCCCGGAACCGTCAGAAGGGAATGTCATCGGCTCCGACTGGCTCCAGCACTTGCTCCCGCTTGCGAACGAACGAAAGCAGGAAGTCCGCCACTTTGCTCGCCTGGGTGGAGGCACGGAAGATGAAAGTCGAATCGCCTCGCATCCCCTCTAGCCAGGATTTCACGTAGGCCGCATGATTTTCCAGGGATTCTCCCTGCGGAATGCCCAGTTCAGAAGAAACAAACGAGGCGGCGATCTCGGCCACAAGCTCGTTCATTTCGTACTTGGCAGTCCAACCGAGGCGGACCTCGCTCCAATGGGCGAGTTCATGGAGAAGCGTTTCGTAGTACGCCCCCTTCGTCGTGAACGCCGAATCGCAGGGAACCATGATGAAGTCGCCGCTGCTGTGGCGCGGCCAAGATCCGGTGGGAACGGGACGATGGTAGCAGGCACGATCACCACCATGCCGGATCTCAGCGCCGGTGGCGTGAACCAGTTTTTCTGCTGGCAGAAAAACGGGGCGGGCTGTTTCTGCATCCCAGTCCTCGCAGACCTGATATTCGGCGGCGTTCAGCCCGACGACCTGATCACCGTTGAAGACGGTGAAGCTTCGGAGAATGGGAATTTCTTCTTGCTCGTCCTCGGCCTTGGGGTCAGGGACGTTCTTCTTGACCCGCGCGAAGAAGACGATTCGGCATCCCCAGTTGCCCTGGGCCACGCCAGCGGGCCGCCTCATCACTTGGCAACCTGCCTGCTGCCACTGCAAATACGTGCCCCACCACCGGCTCCGAAAACCTTGCTCGCCCGCATGGAGTTCAAGCAGAAGGGGGTTGATACCAGAATAGGGGCGCTTGGTCGCCACGTTGGATGGTCGCCCCGTGTTTCCTACGGAAACCCAAGACTTGCGCCAGGGGAGAATGTCGCTCTCCAGGGATGCAATTATCTTGGCCGTGATCTGCTTGCGAAGCTCGGTTTGGCTGGGCATCGGAATCTCCTCTGGCGGAGAGGTTTCCGATTTTCTTTTGGATGTCCGTTCCCTCCGGGTAGGCTGTCGCGGGCGGCCCACCGCCTCGGCCACGGCAGAGGAAGGCCAGACCTGGCCGTGGATCAGAGCGGTGGCGGTCGTATGGCGGCCATTTCCGCCCGGCTTCTGATGCACGGCAGGCCCAAGTTCGTCGCCATTTCCACGACGATGCAGGCAATCCCCCCGACCAAAAGCCACTCCGCTGCAAAAATCCATCCGTGGGGATGTCATGATCTGACCAGCCCCCTGGTTATTATGGCGATTTGGGCAATTTCCCTGCTGGCCGGGCGGTAGCCTTTGCCAGCCTTGCCCGACCGGAACATAACCCAATGGCAGAAAATGCACTTGAATGGCCTTGGATTGTTGCAATGCGGTCTTACGGAGATATAAAATAGGTTTTTCCCGAAATGCGAGATACTGGCCCCCTGAAACGGCCCCCTGCCGGTTGCAGCCCCTCCGTGAAACCGGAGCAAACCCGTCAGGAACCGTGGGGCCAAGGGCGTCCGGTGAAACCAGCAGAATTATTGACGAGCGGGCAAGTAAGGATTGCAGGCTTTTGCGACCCCAATACCGGAGGTTTGGAGTGAAGGGTGGACAATAGATGCCGAGTCGGACATTTACCCAGATACATTGCTGGACTCCCCGCCGCCAGATGCTAGGTGGTGGGCTGCCTACACGTTCGCCTGCCGTGAAAAGGTCTTCATGCAGCGTCTTCAGAAGTTCAAGGTTCCCTTTTACGGCCCTCTAATCAAGAGAACAACGCGGACGCCTTCGGGTCGTCCCCGCCCAGGCTTCGTGCCCCTCTTTCCCGGCTATGTCTTCCTGTGCGGCAACGAGGAGCAGCGGGCAGAGGCATTCAAGACAAAATGTGCGGTTCGCATCATCGAAGCACCCGACAAGGCCGAGTTGATATTTGACTTGCGGCAGATATATCAACTCATTGCATCGGATGCACCCCTCACTCCCGAAGCACGCCTGTCGAAGGGCATGAAAGTTCGCATTCGATCCGGCCCCTTTCAGGCATTGAGGGAAGCGTAATCAAGCGGCATGGAAAAGACATGCTCCTTGTTGCGGTCAAT
>CAVRDP010000011.1:0-227920 GCA_963719885.1 uncultured Planctomycetia bacterium
TCGCACAAGTACAAAAGGATGGGACGCCCACGAGCCAGCTCGAAAGTGTCGGCGGAATCAGAGCCAAAGTCGAAGCAATTTCCGACACTGGCAAATCCTCGCTGATAGTCGTCACCCATCAGAAGCACAAAGCGGACGCAGAACTCTGGGTGTCCAAGAAGAAACCCACTGCACGCGTTGAGATCGTTGAGTCAAGCACATTGGCAGTGCTTTATGGCGTTCACCCTTCGCCATCCGATGTCACCCCTCACGATACTACAATCGACTCGCTCACCGGCAAAGACTTCGTAGGTCCCGCCGCCGAGGTCTCCGCTCTCAGAGAGTGGATCGAGAACAACGAAACGGATTCAGGCTGCTGGTGGGCAGACCCGGCGTTGGCAAGAGTTCGCTGATGGCCGCATTCAGTCGGATCGGCTTCAACGCGCGAAATCGTACAATGGACAATCCGGCGCTCGCCGAACTATTGCGTCGGGACAAGTGGCCACAACTCGACGTGATTTCGCACTTCATCAAGAGGCGAAGCGGGGCAGATGATACGGCGGCTTATGCCCTTAAGAGCCTGCTTATAGAATTGGACAAACGCTATGATGAACTGCGTTGCACGGCGAGTGGCAGCAAGATAGAAATGTCGGGTGAACTGGAAGAGCAGTTAAAGCGGGTCAGCCTGCAACTGCAAGAAAAGGGCAAAAAGCTATTGCTGGTCATCGATGGCTTGGACGAGTCCATCAACGACGAGAACAACGCGTCCGTGACACAGTCGGTATATCCGTATATCCCGGCAGAACTTCCGCCCGCTTTTTTCATGGTGCTTTCCAGCCGGCCACGAACGGAAATCACCAAATTGCGATTCAGATTGAAGAGGAACGCCACAGAGTGCGAGGCAACGGTGAATGGATTGCAGGAAGACGACGTGCGGCTGATCCTCGAAAAGGCGGCGGGGAGCGGTACTTTGGATGACGCCTATGTGACGGCTGTTACCCGGAAGGATAATGCGGCACTATGTGGCGCGGCTGGCGTCGTTGTTGAAGGGGCCCCGCCGGATCCTCCTACCAAACGATACGCAACACCTGCCGAGCATGGAGGAACTTCTCGACCTAGAATTGGATCGCCTGTTCGAGAGGAATGAGGACGCCAGACGGGAGGTGCTCCTTACGTTGGCGACGCGCAGGAGCCTTTGTCCCAAGACCAGATTAGCGGCATTAGTGGCCTATCGCCGGCCGACGCCAAGGCTGCGATCGTTGCTTGCTTTGACTTTCTCGTAGAATCCCGTGGGCTCGACACCGACGCAAATACTCCTTGTACCATGAGGAGTTTGCCGAACGCGTTTGCAATCGCTATAAGAAGCAGGCTGTTCGCGTTGAACGAAACGTTCTTACTTTCGCCGCGGGCGATAAAGAGAAGTCCGGTCCGACCGTGGAACGGCTCTACGACGAGGATCCCCTCAGTGTTGCGGACGCACAGCCGATCGCTGGATTGATCGAATGTGCGTCGGGAATGCTCACTGCCTGGCGCCTGCTCCAAGATCGGCTAAATAAACGCCCCTGGGACGAACTGCGCCCTCTCTTGTTGGTTCTGAGCCGGTGCGAGGGAGCGGCCACTGCCAGGATGGTCATCGGCTGTTTGATCGCCGAGGTTGGAAGCCACGGGGCGGAGGTAGGCCGCATCGCCGCCGAACTGGTCGAGCATCCCGTGCCGGGGCGGAACAAGTCCGTCGCCAAGGCTAATGTCCAGGCCGCTCACGTCGCGTTGGAAGTGGCCGTGCAGACCTGTCACCTGTCGCAGATGGCCAACGCCACCGGCAAAGTCGTGCTGGGCGCCTGCGCCGCACGCGACACGAATGTCGGCTCGCTGGGGATGGTGGCCGTCTTCCGACTCGCACGCGTCCAGCGTGCCTTGGGCATGAGCATCCTGCAGGAACTGGCGAACCGCGTCCGCCTGGGTCCGCGCGTCCTGCAGAGGGTTTCCGTCTTCGTCGGCTGCGCGATCGGCTTGTTCTTCGAGTACTCGCTTGACGGTTCTTCCGTGCGGGAACTCAAGCGAATCGCTAGCGAACTGATTGACCGCAATTGGGCGAGACTGGTCCTTTGGCTCCTTCCAAACGCGGCCCATTTTCTCTGGGCGGCGGTGCCCGACGACTACAACAACATTAACGCCGCCGAGTTGCGTGCCTACAAGAAGTACGCCGCCAAGCATCCGGAGTTGATTGAGGCCGTCAACAGGATGATCGATTTCATGGATCCCGACTACGGGACGAGCGAGGAGTTCGCCGCCGCCATGCGGGAACTGGACGCGAAGATCACCTGTCCCCAAGCCATGCTGGCCTACCTGCCCGCCCAGCATTCCGTCGTCAGCCGGGGCATAGCCGGCCAATCATCAGCACTGGACGCGGCGTACGAGTCGTGGCAGAATTCCCCGCTGTATTGCACGCGCAAGACTTCATGTACCGCCTGCGGATCGTGCAGGTCCCGTTCCCTTTGTTTTCGGCGTTCCTCTTCCTGAAGCCGTTGTTCCTCTTGCCGCTTTTGTTCCAACTCCTCTTCCTTGGCCTTGAGTTCACGGGCCTTGGCCTCGTCTTCCTTCTGCTTCGTGTCGCTGGGCGTGCTCGCCGCCGGCTTCACGGGGGATGCTTCCTGTTTCGTCTCCTTTTTCTGCGGCACGGCTTGGGCGACCGTGCGGCTCGATGAATCGGACGAAAGCGCCCATACGGCGATGCCACCAATGACAAGCAAGGCCGCGACTCCAACGCCAGAGATGACGTATAGCGCTGGATTGGTTTTGCGGCGACGAGGTTTCGGCCGATGCCCTACGGAACTCGAAACGCTGCTCCCCGAACCCGCAGACAACCACGACAGTTCGTCCTGGCCGGCAGGCAAAACTTCCGGCTGCGTCGTCACGACCGGCCGTGGAGGTGGGGATTGAGCCACGGCAGCCTTGGCTGGAAGCGGTTGGGCCATGGCAGGCAACCGGACTTGTTTCTTGCATGACGGGCACGCGACAACGTGGCCTGCATGACGGTCGTTACCCCGAATGCCGGCTTGGCAATGCGGACACTTGACTGCGACCACCGTCCCTAGCGTCTCGGTCGGCTGTTCTAACAACGCGGCACTCATGAGGCCACGCTTTACCCAAACCGATCAAACCACACCAGATCAATTTCTTTAACACACCCCCATGGACGGGTTGGACGAAGCTTTACCGTAACCTGATCATAAGTTCTTGCCTCAAAACAACTTAGGGGTGACGCTACCCGTGACGCTCGCCTAATCGGTAGCGTCACACTTTGCGTCAGGCGATGAATTGGGCTGTTGGGTTGGTGGCCAGCGGTGATCACGTCTCCGGGATTTTGAAGCTGCTCCTGTACGAACCCAGCATCGTTTTGGGTGGCGAAGCCGTTACCTTGGCCGGCATCGCTGGCGGCGACGCGCTGGCCGGCGTGCTGCTGATCGTGCTCGGCAGCGGCCCCAACCTGGCCGGCGGCATGGCCAGCGGCCTGACCGGCGGCCTTGTACGTGGTGTGCTCGGTGCCGTGCCAAACGATGGTTGCTGTGGTGGCGGTTCTTCCGGGCAAGGCGTCGTCTCCAATGGGTTGCGGGCTTTGTCGGGTCTCCTCGGTCGCTACTGGTAATTGTCGACATTTAGAAAGAATGGGAAACGTGTAACTTGGGTGAGACATACGTGAGACATAGAGATTAGCGGCTGCCTAGAGATCGCGACGGGCACCGCAACCGACGCGCTCCCAAAGAACGCCCTCGCCCGTGCCGTTGCCGCGGAATTTGATCCACTGCGGACGGATTTTGCGATTGAGATCCTTGAGCGTTTGGTTGAGCTCACCTTTCCGACCGACATTTTCGATGCCCTCAGGCCATCCGGCAGCTTCAAACGCGGCGAGGACAGCAGTCTGATTGACCGCGGGGTGCTTTGTGAATCGGGCTACGGCAACGCCGTCTACGACAAGCTCTCGACGGACTGAATCCCAGTGGGGCAATGGAGGCGCGTGGGCGCCGGTGCCATGCGGCGGGTCAGGCGGCGTGAAGCGGGTTGGCCGTTGACACCTTGGGGGCCTGTAGGTCGGCATCTTCAACAGAAGTTCCGGCGAGGCCGGGCCGCAGGGCCGGGGACTCGGCGCTGCGAACGTCGCTTTGGCCGGCGGGAGATTGGCTGGTTGGGCGACGACGGCGGCGACACTTAAACAACGGGCAAGGCTCGCGCCGATGGTCGCAATTCAGGCAACAGGTCTGGTAGGGACGAGAACCAAGAACAACGGCGACCAGTGGCCGGAAGATTACAGCCAGAGATTTTCTCGGGGACATTGAAAATCCTATGCAAAGCGCAAAAGCACCTGTGCAAAGGGCATTCAAGTCGCCGGATTAGCCCAAGCGTAGCGAGGGCCGGCTGTAGGGAACGCTCCTTCAATAGCTCTGCTTGCCCGAGCTTTCGGCGGGCAGTACAAGGTTCGCAAGGTTTCAGCCTTGGCAGCAGCTACGCGGTCACACATGCGACCGTCACAATAGTATTAGTCTTCCAAACCGCCTCGTCAAGAGCTTCGTTGGCGGCATGCGGCGGCCGCAGGGCTTCGATCCCGTCTTGATGACGCTGGCCGCCGGAGAGAATTTCCGAGAGCGCAAGGCCTGAACTTGATGACCTTCGGCTCCCTGCGCGGCACAGGCGTTTTCGTGCATGGAATTCTGCACGGTATCCTTGAAAAATGAATGAAAACTTGATAACCTTGATACCTTGTGCGGGCTAATTTGCGGGGATCGCGAGCGATTCCGTGCCCTCCGGAGCCGAAGGTTTCGTGTTCGAATCACGACGGGGATACTTGTAAGTTGTTGATATTATTGGACTTGCGGGACGTTTCTGGTAAAGCTTCGTCCAACCCGTCCATGGGGGTGTGTTAAAGAAATTGATCTGGTGTGGTTTGATCGGTTTGGGTAAAGCGTGGCCTCATGAGTGCCGCGTTGTTAGAACAGCCGACCGAGACGCTAGGGACGGTGGTCTCCTGTGAGAATTGTCCCGCTGTTCAGCGTCTCGAGCGGGCGTTGGAGAAGCTGACGTTAGAGTTCCGTTGCGAAGTGGGCTATTGGAAAAGCCGGCATGCTGATGCCGTGAAGCGCATCGAGCAGTTGAAGGAGGAACTTGACCAATCCCGGGGCGAGACGCGAGCCCTTCAAGACAAGCTTTTTGGTCGCAAGTCGGAGAAGTCTGCCCGCAGCGACCGTTCCAACGATTTATTCGATCCCGAAGAAGTCTCGGCTGCCGGGAAGAAGCGCGGTGCGCAGCCTGGCCATGCTGGACACGGGCGGCACGATTATTCCCATCTGCCGGTCCAGGAAGAATTCGTCTCATTGCCGGAAGAAGCGCTGGCCTGCCCGCATTGCGGAAAGCTAGCCGCAATGATATCTGACACCGAGGATTCGGAAGTGACGGAGATCGATGTGCGGCCACATCGGCGGCGGATTCGACGGCGACGGTATCGGACGACATGCAATTGCGATTTCACACGGCGGACGCTGACGGCTCCGCCGCCACCCAAGCTGATCCCCAAAGGCAACTACGGCATCTCGATTTGGGTGCATGTCTTGTTAGACAAGTACTCATCGTATCGGCCCACGGAGCGGTTATTGGGGCAACTCGAACAGTACGATCTGGACTTGCCGGCGGGCACGGTGAACGACGGGCTCAAGCGGATCGAGCCCATATTGACGCCAATCTACAATGCCCTCTGCGAACGGAATCGGCAGGGCAGCTTCCATCAGGCCGACGAGACCCGTTGGCGGGTTTTCGTGATTTTTGACGGGAAAAAAGGCTACGGTTGGTGGTTGTGGATGGTTCTCGGCGAGGACACCGTGATCTATCTGCTCGATCGCAGCCGGGGGCACGAGGTGCCGGAAGCACATTTTGGTCCGGCAGCTTCGGGGACATTGGAAGTCGATCGGTACTCGGGCTACAAAGCCATGGCGCTGGTGAAGTCGGGGTTGATCGTGTTGGCGTTCTGTTGGGCGCATGTACGGCGGGACTTCGTGGGAGTAGGCAAAGGCTGGCCGGAGTTGACGCCTTGGGCGATTGCCTGGCTGCGCCGTATTCGGCATCTCTACCAAGTCAATCGAGAACGTCTCCACACCCTCATGACTCAGCTAAGTTTCAAGAGCAACAGGCGTTGTTAGGTGGGGCGATGGAGGCGATGCACTCCGAGGCGGTGAAAGAACTCGCCGATCCCAAACTCCGCCAACCGTGCCGTAAAGTTCTGGATAGCCTCGAAGATCACTGGATGGGGCTGACTCGGTTCGTCGAAGATCCAAGAATTCCGATGGACAACAACGCGTCGGAACGAGAAGTACGCGGCCCGGCCGTGGCACGGAAGAACTTCTACGGTTCCGGCTCCTTGTGGAGCGGCCGTCTGGCAGCGATGATGTTTTCGCTTTTCGCAACGCTGGTCCGCTGGAAAATCAATCCGCGACGGTGGCTGACGTGGTACTTTGAAAATTGTGCAGCCGCCGGTGGAAAGGCACCCGAAGACATTCAATCGTTCCTGCCCTGGAATCTCTCCGACGAGCGTCGGTCGGCTTTGGGCGTTCCAGCAACCACTCCTTCGCCCGACGACACCTCCTGATGCGCCTTGTCGGTCCTGCGGACTTGTCGCAGATTCCAGACTCCTTCTCCTTTGCCTCCCCCTTATCGGAGCGGATTCGTCCCTGGGCGAATCCCTGCGCCGACGGGTTGGACGAAGCTTTACCGTTTCTGAAATCGCACTTTGCCGAGCCGACCCGCTCTTCAGAAGATTTCAGAAACGATCACGCTTTGGGCTCTCCGTCGCCAGGGCTGCCGTTCCCCGAACTCCCCGCAAAGGCCACAGCGACATCCTGGGGCAGTAGCGGGCAGCCCGCCGGTCCTCCGTCCACGTTGGCCGCATTATGCGGGGTGTTTTCGGACCGTATAATGCAGGCGGCCCTGACCCCACGGTGGCCAGGGGCTCCAGGGTTATGGCGGTCACCTATAGACGATGAAGCTTCGGGCCGGCCCCTGCCGTCTTGCAATCGGCGCAACCAAGCGGACCGGGGCAGGCGGGCGCGTTGGCAAGATCGTACATAAGCGACTGATTATTTGCCTTCCACGCGCAGGGGAACGATGGTCAACCGATAATACTTCGGCTGGTTCCAGTCGCCCGCGGTCATCACGAACAAGCGGCGGCCGTCGTCGCTCGTGAACTTCGGACAGAGCTGCGGCGAGTAGTAGCCTTGCGGGCTGGATACGTACGTCGAAACTTTTCGTCCACGGTCCCCAGGGCTTCGGGGCTTCATAGAAATCCCAGTTCGTCGCGTGACAGGCGTCCTTTATCTTGCCGCCGCCTGCCGGATAGTACCAGCCGATCATGATATAACGCCGCAGTCCCGGCACGTAAACGGCACCGTTCATGCCCAGCTTGCCCGGCGCATCGAGCACCAGCTTCGCCCGCGCCATGTCGGACATCCACGCCGAGTCCTCCATGCCGTCGCCGCCCTGGTAATACTGCCAGTCGGTCGCGCTGAGATTGCCGATCTTCGACCGTGCCACGCGGCCCAGAATCAGATTGTTGCCGTTATCCCAAAAGCCGTCGTTGGAAAGGGCATAAACGTAGCGGTCGGCGTTGTCCACCGACGCCCGCCCGTCCTGCCCATACTCGACGAAGTAGGGCGTGGCAAAACGGCTGCCGGGGAACATCGGCTGGTCGTAATTCTCCTTGGCCGAGCGGGTCCACGTCTTGCCGAAGTCGCTCGACTTGATGATGCTGGCGTTGGCAGCCGGTTGACGCCGCTTGGGATCGCCGGAATCCTCGCCATACTTATGCCGTGCGACGACCCAGTAGATCGTCCCGTCCAGGCAGCAACAGCCGCTCGACTTCCACGTGCAGCCGTCGGGGCCTTTTTGCCCTCCCTTGCCGTAGTCGTCTCATCGGATCGACCGTGATGCCGCTAAGCTTCCGGACATCGTCGCCGGTGATCTTGTTGAACGCGATGTTGGAATTCGCGGCCGTATGGAACCCCAAGGTATCGTCCGAAGGCGAGTAGACTGCGCCATCGGCCGCCCACGCAGCCACCCACGTATCGCCCGAGTTGTCGGCCAGCGGGATAGGGTCCTCGACGCGAATCACCAACGGCTTGGCGGCCTTGGCCGTGGAAACCATGAAAGCCAGCATGACAGTCAGCAGACAACACAACACTTGCCGGTGCATGGAAAGCCCTCCCGTAGATTCAACCATGATGCTACCACAAACATTGGCTCAGTATGACCAGATGGCGGTGCTTGGTCAAGTTCCCTGACGTGCCGTAGCCGCCGACCAGCTTGACGCTGGTTTGCGGGCAGGTCATCGGGGGCATGGCCTGGTAGGAAGGATGGATAGCCCCGTCCCGACCGCCACTAACCACCAGGTCAAGAGCTTGTATCTAAACTGCGACGACAACTCCCCGTATTCGGAAGACGAATATAGAGAACCGAGTCTAGGGTCTTGTTACCTCTGGTCCCGCAAAACAAAGCCGATCTGGTCGAGCGTCTTGCCCCAGGCCCGCCCGGCGATCTCCATGCCCGCGCCGCGCCAGTGGACGCCGTCGTCGCCCAGATACTTGCGGCGGTCGGCCGGCCCCGCGGCCTGAAAACCCTCGAAGATGTAGCCCGTCGGGACCTTCAGCCTCTTGCACAGCCTGACAAGTTCGGCATTAGGCTGACAAATGTTACTTCCCACCCACGTAGTCGATTTCGTACCAGACCGTCCCGTGTGCCGGGCCGATCTTCGAAGCGCGTCGTGCTGTCGCCAGCCGCCGTGGCGGGAATGCCCTGACCGCGCTGGCCGCGATCATCGAGCGGATAAATCACTGGCATCGTGGCACCACGCGGAATCCGAACTGTGGCGGTGATCGACTCGACTAGGCTGGGCGGCTTGCCCCAATTCCGACCGACCGTGCTTCGCGTCGCATTCTGCCAACCCATGTTGGTGTTCTCGGTGATGCCGGTGGCCACCAGCAGCGCGGGCGCGGATTGTGGTCGAAAGCATCGCCTTCCAACATCGTGAGCGAGACCGTACACCAGTTGGTGCGCGTATGGCCAACGATTACCTGGACGCCGTGGCCCAAGTCAATGCGCTGATTGTCAATGTGTCCGATAACGGCCTTGGTCTTTGACCCGCGCAGTTCGAGCACGCCCTGATCTTTCCCAGGCAACCGCCAATTCAACTCACCCGTATCCGAGGTCTGCCGGTCCTTTGCCACCGATTCTATGATCGGCATGGGGGACTTGCCGGATACGTCCAACGCAATGCGGTGAACGGCGGCGTTCTTGGGGTCCAAACCGAGTTGGTCGACGGGGAGTACGCCCCAAGCGCGCCCCTTCTGCGCAATCAGTTCGACCTCCTTTTCGGGCGGAAGCGGCACGTGCAGCAACTGCTTCGCGGGGCTCAGGTCGCCACGGCGGAAGAGCAGCGATGCGACGGGAATGTTGGCCATGATCGTGGGATGCGGCCCGATACTGAAAAAACCCGGGATACAGCCGGCTTTGGTTTCCTTGTCCTCGTGCGAATAGGTATACAGGAAAATCGCGTCCCAGTCCTGCAGCGCGCCGAAGGCAGCAATGAAGAGCGGACCTTCGCCGGCGTGGGTGTTCGGCGCAGGGTGGTTGTACTCGCTGACCATGTGCGGCTTGCCGGCGACGCGCTGGAAGGCCAATCGCGTCACCGTGGCATCGTCCGGGTAGTCCACCATAGAGATGTTCTTGACGAACCAGTTGTTCATGTCCCAGTCCTTGCCGGGGAACTGTGGATGCTGCCAGTAGGCATGCGAGTCCACGACGTCCAGGTCGGCCATCAGGTTCGGCGTCGAAGTCGCCACGATGGTTCCGACGATGGGCACTTTGACGCCCAGCTCTTCCTTCAGGAAGCGTTGCATCCCAATCCAGTGTTTCCGTTCGGTTTCCCACAGAAAGCGGATCCAATCTTGTCGTCCGCCGGCTGGCAGTGTCCGGGATTCAGCAACCTTCGGTGCGCGGATGTTGCGATTCTCCACGGATTCGCCTTCGTTCAGCCCGACGTGTCCGCCGGGTTTGAGGGAGAGTTCGCCAAGGCGGAACTCGGCGCCTTCCTGGTTCATATCGCCGAAGTTCAACCGCGCGTTCTCGTCGTCAGCGGCGGCGATGAAGGTAAACGTGAATGGCTGCGGTTTCTTGGTCAGCGCGAGACTGGTCTCAAGACCCAGGTTCCCCCAAGGATCGTGGGCCTGCATGAGACTGAGGTTCACTTTGCGCTTGCGATCGGCCGCGGCACGGAAGCTGGCCGTGTAGACGGCACCCTTCTTGATGGCCAGCTTCGACTGGTTGAACTGTACGTGCCAACCGGCGGTACCGGCTTTACGGACGCGCACGATAGCGGTGCCGTCTGCGACGGACGCATCGACCGCTGCGCCTTGGTGCTGCTCAACGTTCCAGCCTTCCAGGTTTTGGGCCAGGCTGGCGTTGACGAGCATCTCCGCGGCCAGTGGTTTGTCGCGGGTTCCCCAGGCACTGGAAAGCGCTGCTGTGTCGGCATATCGCTTACCGAGCCATTCGTTCCATTGTCTCTGGAGGTCCAGCGCAAACACGTTGGGCAGCTCATCAAAGCTGCCACCCAGCCAGGTGTGGATCAGGCCGTTCTCGTTGTTGATCTCGACCAACGCCACCGCAGGGTCTTCGGCGTAGGTGAGTTTCGTATAGGGATTCAGATGTGCGAGCAACTGTCGCGCATACTGCTTCTGCGCCTCCATGTGCGGGGCGTGGAAGAAGCCAACGGCGTGCGTGGTCTTCCAGTCGAGTTGGTTCACCGTGGCATCCACGCCGTCGCCGACGCCGAAGCGGCGGCCGACGAGCAGGTTCAGGTCGGCGTAGATCCCATGCTCCTTAAGCCGGGCGATGAAGTAATCCAGGCGATCGAGCGTATCGGCGTTCCAGTTCCGGCAATCGCCGGACTCGTAATTGATCAGCCTGGGCGTGCCCCATGTGGCATCGAGAAAATGGAACCGCACCGCGTTCAGGCCAAACTTAGCCATCCGCGCGGCCACCTTGTCGGCCGTTTCGTGGTCCGGGAAGCCGGCGGCAGCGGTGCAATTCGAGCCGAAGAGCCGCAATCGCCGGTCGCCGGTGTACAGGTGGCCGTCCTTAACATGCACGAAACCGAACTTCCCGGCAGGCTTATCCAGGGTGCCGCTGATATTGGTCGGCCCCGCTGTGCCGTCGTCCCAAGGCGGCGCGAAGGGCGCCAATTCGGCGGTCCAGCCGTTTGCGCAGGTAACCAGGAAAACCAACACCGTCTCAAGCAGTCTCATGAGTCGCTCCAACAAAAACCCGGTCAAAATGTTACTCCGCCCAATAGCTCGGGTCTTATACGCCACAGGCGACGGCTGCTGCTGCCCTTTACTGATAGGGATCTTAATTCCGAGGCCCAGTCTTCGCAAGCGGCTGCAATCCCGATTTACTTCTGAAAAGGTTTCAATCCGCTTTCGGCCAGATATAATTGAGAAGGCCCCGCAAGGGCTACTGGGAGGCGAGGAATGAGCAAATTCACGTCGGAGTTGGTTTCGCCGATTCTCTTTACCATGACGAAGCAAGTTTCACGTCGTTCGTTATTGAAGGGCATGGCCGCTGCGGGAAGCAGCCTCTTCCTGATGCAGGCCAGCCCGTGTCAGGCGCAGGAGCCCAGACGAACCCATCGTTTGATCTATACGTTTGTGAACCACACGAGCGGCGCGTTTGCCGACGACCAGTGCTTTTGGAGCCTCGATGGCGGTCGGAATTGGCACTCCTTCGCCAAGGAGCCGACCGTTTCCTGCCCCGTTGGCAACGGGCGGGTGTACTTCCGTCTTGGGGTAGCTCCCAAGAACCTCGATGATCGCCGGTCCTATTGGGATTTCATCGAGTATGCGTACGGCAGCGGCACATGGAACGGCAACACGACGCAAGTGGACGCCTTCTGCATCCCCATGACCATCGAACAAGGCCCAAAGAGGCTGGGGATTGCCGAATCCCGGAGCAAGCTGTTCGAGATCTTCCGCAAGAAGGCCCCCAAGGAATTCCAACCCTGTGCCAAGAGTGATTTCTTCATACTCTCCCCTTGCAGGGCCGGTTTCGGCAAGGACGGCCCCAACGGCAAATACTTCGACCAATACGTCGAGGCGGTGTGGAGCATGTACGGCAGAGAAAAGAGGACCCCCACTGGCCGATGGTTCGGAAAAGTGGTCGATGGCGCGTTGATCTTTACACCCGTAGATGGCGGCAAGCCGTTACGTTGTGCCGGGAAGCCCAGTACCCAGGACATTTTCCTGGGAACCGGCGTGCTCGGCAACAATCCGCAGTTTTGCGCTGCGATCAACCGTCACGTCCTGGCCGACCCCGCCGACTGGAGAACCCCCGCCAAGTTCTACCAGGCCGCGCCATGCAACTGGTATGCCAAGTTTTTCCATGAGCACAGCCTCGATCACAAAGCCTACGGGTTTTGCTATGATGATGTTAGCGAACAAGCGGCGTTCTTCAGCGGCAAGGGAAAGAACTTGATCGTGACCTTGTATTGGGATCTTGTGCCGGGCAACGAGTAGTGAAGCGAAGCCAACCAGTTCATTCCAAATCGAAAGGAGCAGACGATGAGAACTGAAATCTGTTTTGTGAGCGTCGTAGTCGGGGCGATCCTGGCTGTCGGTTTCTGCGGTGCGCAGTCATTGCGGGCAGCCGAGAAGAAGCCCGTGCGAGCGGCAGCAGGCGACAAAGTTTTTGGCATCGTCACCGCCAAGACCGATAAGGAGATCACGATCAAGGCCGAGGGCGAGGACGATGCGAAGCACTACCTTCTTGCCCCCCAGGGCGGCGCCGAAGGCAGACCTCCAAGCCGCGCTGAAGATGGTCTTCCCGACAAATCTTGTCGTGTTCCAGTTTCAGGGCGAGCAGAACCCAGTGCTCACCGGCATCCAAGCGATCCATTCCAAGACCCGAGTCGGCACGGCCACGGGAACGGTTGCTGCCGTTGACGCGGACCCGAAATGGCCTACTTTTGACCTGAAGCCCAGCGGTCGCGGCCATACCGAGCGCTATGTAGCCCGCTGGGACATGGCCGCAAAGACTGTGGACCAGAGGTTGGCCAGGATCATCGCCGGGCTGAACGTTGGCGATAAGGTCAAGGTGGCTTGGTCCTACGATGAGCGGAAACGCGCCGTGCAAATCCAGGTCATTGCCAAAGCGAAGCCCAAGATTGCTGAAGATAAATCAAAATCCGACCCATCGCCCCGAAACTAGCAATGCGAGGTCTTGGCTAACATGAACGAGGAAACGACCACCGCCCAGACTCCCAAGGGGAGAACGTCATGAATCACACCATTACTTTAATCGTCAACGGCGGCGCAAGGACGCTGACGATCGACACCGAGCGACTGCTGCTGGACGTTCTGCGCGAGGACCTGCAATTGACCGGCACGAAGTACGGTTGCGGCGAGGGGCTTTGCGGCTCCTGCACCGTGCTGGTGGACGGGAAGAACGTCCGCTCCTGCCAGGAGAAGGCCGTAGATTTCGATGGGAAGTCGATCACAACGATCGAAGGGTTGGCCCCCGGCGATGCCTTGCACCCGGTTCAGGAAGCCTTCCTCGACGAAGGAGCCATACAGTGCGGTTACTGCACGCCCGGCATGATCCTGACGACCGTGGCGCTGCTGAAGAAGCATCCCCAGCCCACGGAAGAACAAGTGCATAGTTTCATGAATGGCAGTCTATGCCGGTGCAATGGCTATCCCAAGATCCTCCGTGCGATTCATCGTGCCGCAGGCCAGCTTGAAAAGTTGTGCGAAAACTCGGTGGGCATCGAGACCCACTGCGAACTTGCTGCCGATTCACACAGAAGTTCCACGGAGGCTAGCCAATCATGACACGCAATCTTTCCTCCGACCATCGGGTTGATCCGGAAATCTATGAGCCGGCGGACCCGCAAGACTCGACGCCGGGCATCTCGCGGCGCGACTTTGTCCAAGTGCTTGGTGCCGGGCTGCTGATCACGGTCACCGGCGAGATCGCCCTGGCCCAACGTGGCGGCGGTCGGAGAGGCGGTCGAGGGTTCGGTGGACGCGGCCCCGCGAACGTCGCCGCCAGGTTGCACATCGATCGCGACGGGGCCATCACCGTTATGACGGGCAAGGTCGAAGCGGGGCAAGGCTCCCGAGCGGAACTCACGCAGGCCGCCGCGGAAGAATTGCGGTTGCCGCCAGCCCGCATCCGGCTGATCATGGCCGACACCGCCTTGGCGCCCGACGATGGCGTAACCGCTGGCAGCGGCAGTACGCCCAGGACGGTCCCCTCAATCCGTAGCGGGGCGGCCGCCGCCCGCGAACTTCTGCTGGACCTGGCCTCCCAACGCTGGAAGGTGGACCGAGCGACGCTTCGGGTGCGCGAGGGGGCGATCGCGCATGCGGCGACGAATCGCACGATCACCTATGCCGAACTGGCCCAAGCGGAAGACTTTGCCAAGGCGCTCGCCCGACCGATCCCCGGGAACGTCGCAGTGACGCCGGTCAAGGAGTGGAAAGTGCTGGGCACTTCGGTTCCGCGGCCCAACCGCCGAGAGATCGTAAGCGGGGCGCACCGCTATCCGTCCGATATTCTTCGACCGGGCATGCTCTACGGAAAGATCCTTCGGCCACCCTCCTTTGGTGCCACGCTCGTGTCGATCAATCTTGCGGCGGCCCAGTCGCTGGCGGGTGTCGCCGTCATGCGCGACGGTTCGCTGGTCGGCTGCGCCGCGCCACCAGCCTGGAAGCACAACGGGCCGTCGCGGCGCTGGCGAAGACGGCCAAGTGGGATACGAAGCTGCAACCGCTGTCGAACAAGGACCTTTTCTCCCATTTACGCCAGACCGCCGATGGATCGCTCGCTGGCGCGCTGGAGGCGGATCTTGCCCAGGCAAAACACGTTCTCCACGAAAGCTACGAGATCGCCTACATTCAGCATGCGCCGATGGAGCCCCGGGCGGCCGTTGCGGAATGGGACGGCGATAAGCTTACGGTGTGGACGGGCACCCAGAATCCCTTCGGCGTCCGCGGCGAGTTGGCCGCGGCGTTCAGCGTGCCCGGCGAGAAGGTGCGAGTGATCATCCCCGACACCGGCGGCGGATTCGGCGGAAAACACAGCGGCGAAGTGGCGGTGGAAGCGGCCCGATTGGCGCGAGCGGCCGGGCACCCCGTCTCGTTGCGGTGGTCGCGTGAAGAGGAGTTCACCTGGGCCTATTTCCGTCCGGCGGCCCTCATCGAGATCCGCGCCGGGCTCGATGCGGCCGGCACGTTGGTGGCCTGGGACTTCATCAACATCAACGCGGGTGGCTCGGGCATCGAGTCGCCCTATGCGATTGCAAAGAACAAGTCGCGCTCGCTGCGCTGCGACGCGCCGTTGCGACAGGGCTCGTATCGGGCCCTGGCCGCCACGGCCAACCATTTTGCTCGCGAGTCGTTCATGGACGAACTGGCGCACGCGGTCCAGGCCGATCCGCTGGCCTTCCGCCTGGCACATCTGAAGAACGATCGTTTGCGGGCCGTTTTGGAAAAGGCCGCCAAGGAGTTCGCGTGGGCCGACCGCCGCCGGCAACCCGCCGTGAACACTGGCGTGGGGTTGGCGTGCGGAACCGAGAAGGGTTCCTATGTGGCAACCTGCGCCGAGGTCGAGGTCGACCGGGGCAACGGCGAGATCCACGTTCGCCGCGTGTGCCAGGCATTTGAGTGTGGCACGGTCCTGAACCCGGCCAATCTCATCTCGCAGAATCAAGGGAGCGTAATGATGGGTCTCGGCGGGGCCCTGATGGAAGAAATCCGCTTCCATGATGGAAGGATCCTTAATCCGCGTTTTGCAACGTATGCCGTGCCGCGCTTTAAGGATGTCCCGCAGATTGATGTCCATCTCGTGAACCGTACGGATCTTGCGCCGCTGGGGGCCGGAGAAACACCAATCGTCGGCATCGCCCCCGCAGTGGCCAACGCGGTGTTCCACGCCACTGGCGTACGGGTCCGATCCATGCCGATCCGCGGCAAGGCATTGAAGGTTTAGGCATGTATCGAAAGATTGTCGAGCTGATCGACGGTGGCGCCGGTCTGGTAGCGGCGCTGGTCCTGTCCACCCAAGGTTCGACGCCGCAACGAGTTGGGGCTAGAGCCATCTTCGAGCGGTCTGGGCGTCTCTGGGGCACGGTGGGTGGCGGTGCGATCGAAGCCGAGGCCCAGCGAATCGCCGCGGAGGCCTATCAAACGGAACGTCCCCGCCTCTTGGACTTCGAGATGAATGGCCTCGATGCGGCGGACGAAGGATCAATCTGCGGCGGACGCATGCGACTGCTCGTCGATCCCACCCTTGCCCGCCATCGCTCGTGTTTTGAGCAGGCAGCCGATGCGTTGGCGAACCGCCGCCGAGGCTGTCTGGTCACCAAAATATGCATGGTGCCCGAAGTGGAAGTCGAAGTCCAATGGCTGCCGGAAGCCTGCTTGGCCGCCGCGGGAACGATTCCTGGCGGCGATGCGGTTCGAGCCTGCCTGGACAGCGGCCGTCCCCAGCGGTTCATCATCGAATCGCATGCATCCGAGCGGGTCGTGGAGGTGTTCGTTGAGCCGGTTGTGCCGCATCCGGTGCTCGTGATTGCCGGCGGCGGGCACATCGGTCAGGCTGTTGCGGCCGAGGCATTTCGGGTCGGCTTCGACGTCACGGTGATCGACGATCGGCCCGAGTTCACCGCCGCCGCACTTTTCCCGTCTGGCGTCCGTGTCCTCTGTGGTCCCGTTCCGAAACAAATTGCCACATGCCCTTTGGACGAAGAGAGCTACGTCGTTCTTGTGACCCGCGGCCATCGGCACGATGCTGAGGCGCTGGCCACTTGCATCCATCGGCGTTTGGCCTATCTGGGAATGATTGGCAGCCGGCGCAAGGTGGCCCTCATCCGCAAGAATTTGCTCGAAACCGGCTTGGCTCTGGAAGAAGAGTTTGATCGGGTGCGGGCTCCCATAGGTTTGGAGATCGGCGCAGTTACAGTGCCCGAGATCGCCGTGAGCATCGTGGCCCAACTTATCGCCGTGCGGCGGGAGGCGCCTCTCGCATGATCATCGCCATTGTGCCGGCCGCCGGTCAATCTCGCCGCATGGGCGTCCAGAAGCAAGTTCTCCCCTTGGCCGGGACAACCGTCATCGGACACATTGTCGATGAGTTGCAGAAGAGCCGCATTGACGAGGTCTGTGTCGTCGCAGGTTTTCAAGCCGATCACTTGCGCCAGGCACTCGGAGCGCGGAATGTTCGCATCGTCGTCAACCCCGACTACGAGCGGAGCGACATGCTGGCCTCAATTCGTTGTGGCCTGGCGGCGATTCCGACAGCCTGCCGCGGAATACTCGTCGCCCTGGGCGATCAGCCGGCAATCACCGCCGAACTGGTCGACGCCATGATCGACTGCTTGTCAAGCGGAGACCGCGGAATCGTCGTGCCGGTTTACGAGGGCCGGCGCGGACATCCCCTCTTGCTCGACGGGCGGTATCGAAGCGAAATACGGACCCGCTGCGATCAGGTCGGCCTGCGTGGTCTCGTCGCCGCACACGCGGACGATGTGTTCGAGCTTCGGGTGTCGACTTCCGCGGTCCTTTCCGACATGGACTATCCCGAGGACTACCAACGGGAGTTAGCCCGGCTCAGTCAGGCAAGATCTTGACGAAGTCACACTAGGTCAAGGGCTTGCATTTCTTGCCCGAACCGGCTCTAATCATCCCGATCCCCATGAAAGGACAACTTTTTTTGCCTGTCACCTCATGGAGGAAAAGAACCATGGCCAAAGCCGCCGCCCCTATTTGCCGAGTCCGAGTTGGAGTTGGTAACCCTTAGTTCCAAACTCATCGCCTTTGAGCGGCGATATCCTTGCAAGGAGAAATCATGATTGGACATTTGAAGTTCTCGATTCCGACAGCCCTTATGCTGGTGTGTACCGGGGTGATCCGCGCGAACGTTGCCCTGCCGCCGGTTTTCTCCGAGGGCATGGTGCTCCAGGCCGAACTGGCAGTACCCGTTTTCGGCACGGCCGCCAACGGCGAGAAGGTGACCATCGAGTTCGCCGGGCAGAGGAAGATCGCCGTGGCGAAAGATGGCAAGTGGAAGATCGTACTCGATCCACTCAGGCCCGGCAGCCCTGGCGAACTGAAGATCATGGGCAATAACTCGATCACGATCAAGAACATTCTCGTGGGCGAGGTGTGGCTGGCGTCGGGACAGTCGAACATGAAGTTCCCCTTGGCCAGGTCATCCGACGCGCAGAAGGAAATTGCCACGGCAGATTTTGCCGACGTTCGCTATTTCGTCACTCCCGGCGGTCCGTGGGTCGCCGCCACGCCCAAGACGGCGGGCGGCTTTTCGGCCGCGGCTTACTACTTTGCAGTGAGCTTGCATCGGCGGCTGCAGCGGCCGGTGGGGATCATTGATTCGTCGGTCAGCGGCGCCGTGGCGCAACAGTTTATCAGCCCGCAGGTGATCCGCGCGCTTCAGAAGGATCCTGGTGTGGCCCACGCGCTGAGCCAGCACGGCGAGCCGCTGAGCGACGTTTTCCAGCAGAGTGTCGCGCCGCTAGCTCCCTACGGAATCCGCGGCGCCCTCTGGTGTCAGGGCGAAGGAAACCGCGACTACCCGATCACCTACCGGAAGCTCTTGACGGCCTTGATCGCCGAATGGCGGCAGCTTTGGGGTTGCGGCGATTTCCCTTTCCTGATCGTGCAGTTGGCCAACTACGGGGAGCGGAAGGCGGAGCCTTGGGAAGGCAAAGACTGTGCCATCCGCGAGGTGCAGTTCAAGACGGCCCAGGCCGTCTCCCATTGCGCCTTGATCGTGGCCATCGACCTTGGTCTGGCCAAGGACGTGCATTACCCGAACAAGAAACCCGTCGGCGATCGGGCGGCTTTGGCGGCCCGGGCATTGGCTTATGGCGAGAAGATCGAGTATTCGGGGCCGCTGTTCCAGTCGGCTGAGTTCAAGGACGGCAAGGCCCTGGTGTCGTTCACGCACGTGGGCGGCGGGCTGGTGGCGCAGGGAGGCAAACTCAAGGGTTTTCTGCTTTGCGGCGCGGACAAGCGGTTCGTGCGCGCCGAAGCTGCGATCAAAGGCGACAAGCTGGTCGTGCAGAGCCCGGCTGTTGCCAAGCCCGTCGCCGTGCGCTATGCTTGGGAGCGGAACCCGGAGTGTAATCTATGCAATCGCCAGGGGCTCCCGGCATCGCCGTTCCGTAGCGACGAGATCGTCAACTATTGGACGAAGGACAACTGAGGCCAGTGGTGGCTACACTCCCCGGATCATAAGAATCTAAACTGCGACGACAACTGCCCGTATTCGGAAGACGAATATAGAGAACCGAGTCTAGGGTCTTGTCACCTCTGGTCCCGCAAAACGAAGCGGATCTGGTCGAGCGTCTGGCCCCAGGCCCGCCCGGCGATCTCCATGCCCTCGCCGCGCCAGTGGACGCCGTCGTCGCCCAGATACTTGCGGCGGTCGGCCGGCCCCACGGCCTGAAAACCCTCGAAGATGTAGCCCGTCGGGACCTTCAGCCTCTTGCACAGCCTGATAAGTTCGGCATTGTAGTCGGCCTCGGGCTTCGAGTCGGGCGCCCAGCCGCGGGGCGGAATAGTGCCCAACACCGCCACGGTGCCGTGCTCGTCGCATGCGCGGATGATCGCCGCAAGGTCCTCCATGGCCGACGGCAGGTCCTTCTGCGCCTTGCTGTTGTTCGTGCCATAGAGAATGAACATGAATTCCGGGTTCTCCTTATCGAGGATCTCCTTGACCTTGCCGCGGCCGAAGTCGGTTCGCATCGAAGGGTAGCCGAAGGCGTCGACGGAAAGCGTGCCGAAGGCGGCCTCGGCACACTGCGGATAGACGGTCGCGCCGGTGAGCGAATCGCCGAAAAGCGTCGCATGACCCTTGCGGACCTTGCCGGCCCCGCAGGCATGCACGGCGCGAATGCGATCGGCATAGCCGAGCCGGTCCTGCTCCTCCCGCGCAGGCGATGTCTTGTGCGGCGCGGCGGTCGAACGGACCGCCACCGGATCGGACCAGGGGCCGTAATTCTCCTCAAAGTCGATGGCAAAGACGCGATAGCGGCACGTGCCTTCGCCGGCAGCCGTGTCCAGGCAGCCCACCGCGTGGCTCTCGGCGATCTTCTTGAATGCGCCGCCGCCGTCGGCCCTCGCGACGACGTAGACCTGCACGCCCACGTTGTCCGTGGCGGGCTGCCAGGAAAGTTTCACTCCCTCGGGCGTTGCTTGCGCAGCCAGTCCGGTCACCTTTTCGGGCGGCTGCCGGTCCGTGCCGCGATAGATCACGAAGTCGTCGATGGTGAATTCCATGCCGGGCTTGGCGTTCGACGGGCCGTAGAACCGCATCTCGTCGTACCGCGTAGCCGGGCCCACGTAACCTTCCGTGGCGGAATTGTAGCGGCAGCGATCCAGGCGGTAGAGGATCGGTGTCCAGCCGCCGTTGCGGAGATACCGATAGGCGTAGGGCGTGGTATTGTCGCCGCTGGCGGCGTCGTGGATGTTCACGCCCACGAACGGCAGGCTGCGGCCCTTCATGAGCAGGGCCATTTTGAGGTCCTTCGAGCCGTTGATGGCCAAGGGCAGTCGCGCGGCCGCCCAGCTCTTCTCGCACACCACGCGAAGGGCCTTGCCGCTGATCGCGTCGCTGCTGAGACTGACCCGGCCACCACCGCTGCCTTCCCAGTCTTCTAGACCCTCGTCGAAGTGCATGTTGTGATACACGATCACTCCATCTGACGGCGTGCCGTCCATTGTCGGACCTTTCTCCACACAGACCGCCACCGCTTCGCCGCGGGCAACCGCGGCGGACGCCTCTGCTGCGGAGAGGTTCTCGATCGGCAGGACCATGAGCGTGAGTGCCAAGTTCGTCCAGAAAATCACCACTTTCATCTCAGTTGCGCTCCTTTCCTTGCTTGCCACGATCACTGGGGACGGCCATCTCGATCGACTCGCATACCGGCTCGCCCTCAGTGGTTAATCTCGAACCGGTCCGGCTGCGAAAGCACGACCGCTCGGCTCGCGCCAGGTGTGCGTGATCTTTACCGGCTGGGCCAAGGTGCGGCCGTCGTCCAGACAGGGGGCATAGATGCGGAAATTGTTCAACGCGGGATTGCCCGTATAACCAATATACGCTGCCGCCGCCGGTTTTTCCAGCCGGATCCCCGATGCGCGTTGCAGTGCCAATGCGAGGTTTCGGCGGGCACGTCGGCCCGGTAGATCTCGCGGAAGTCTTTGGGCTCGTCCACGGCATAAGTAGCGTTTCCAACCGCCTCAGTGTAGACTGACGCCATTACCGATCCAAGTGTATGGAGGACGTTCGTGTGGGCTGGTTCCAGCATGAGATTCAATTGCCTGCCTTTCCGCAAGGAATTCATAAGATTACCGATCGAGTGGTCGCCGCCCTGCCCGAGTTGGACCGTGTGAGGGTTGGCCTGCTGAATGTTTTCGTACAGCACACCTCGGCCAGTTTGACAATCAACGAGAATGCCGATCCGGACGTGCTTTACGACTTGAACCAATCGCTGGCCTCGTTGGCCCCCGAGGGTGCGCCCTATCGTCATATGGAGGAGGGGGCCGACGACATGCCGGCGCACGTGAAGGCATCGCTCATGGGCTGCTCCCTGACGATACCGATCCGCAACGGCCAGCTTTGCCTGGGTATCTGGCAAGGCATCTGCCTGTGCGAGCACCGTCAACATGGTGGTCGGCGGCGGCTGTTGCTGACCCTCCAAGGAGACGTGAAAGTCTAACTACGGCGCGAACCGAACGTCCCGAACGTGCTGGTCTAAGAAAAGATGGGCCCCACGCGGATCGGCCGCCCGGCGCCCGTTAATGCGGAGATTCTCGATCACCACTCCTTCGACTGTGTGCTCTTTGTCCGAGCCCCGAAAATAAGAACTCGGAAACGGCTTCCCGGTCACCGCAATATCCTTGAACAGGATGTTCCGAACGTTGCCGCGATCTTCATCCTTGGAGTAGAAGGTTGTGTGAATGTCGATCACCAGCAGCAGCGGACAATAGCCGTTCTTGGGATCGGCCACATATTTCTCGCCGCGGTCTCGCTGGCCAAGCGGTTTCGGGTTCCAGTCATCGACTTCCACGCGGATGTCCTGAAAACGAATGTCCTTCACCATCGCGCGGTCGCCGTGCTGGATGTCTAAGGCGATGTGCGTGGTCCGTACGATGTCGCAGTTGTCGAAGACGACGTTGGCAAACAAGTGCAAGGCGTGATGCGCGCCGTTGACCTCGACGACGAGCTGCCGCGGCCGGTCCAGGTCGAACCGGATCGCCTGCCCCTCGACCGCCGGCCGAACAGCATACGAACTGGGGCGCACTGCGACCGTGCGAACCAGCTCCCGCGCAACGATCACGACGCTCACCGGCCTCATCATGTCCCAAGAGGCAAAAGAACCAAGCTCCGACTGATTGATCGGCCGCTGGTAGCCGGGCCAGACCTGGTTCAACGGCACGGCTGACACGCGGCAGGCATAGACCGGCACCCGGCGGCCGTTGACGGTCAACTCGAAGTCGGCAGAGAGCTTTTCCTCGGGCGGCGCGGGGTAAAGGACGACCTTGTCCTGCGAATGTTCGGCGCCGGCGTTCTCCGTCCTTGCCGCCGAAGCATCGCTTGCGCCGGCCAGGATCGCCAGTGCAAGGATGACCGTCGGGCAATGCGCAGCGGCCTGCAAGAGTCGTCTTTTTGCACCTGTGATCGTCATGGCTTTGGTTCCTTTCTTGCATCGATCCATTGTGCTCATGCCGGCCCGCGTGAAAGGCGAATAACCCGCCGAAGCCGGCCCGAGTCGCTTGGCCGCAGCGTAGCTTTCGCCGGCGGCCGTCCCGATGGCCACATTTTACCATTTTCCGCCGGGGTGGGGAGCATCCCAGTTATCCGATCCGCACCAACCAGTCGTCCGGGCCGTCTTGCTCGACATGGATGTCCAACTCCAGGAACTGGCGGAGGATTTCCAGGTGCGTCGTCGCGTGAGGCGTAAGGTCCATGGTGCGGAACACGCCGCCGCCGGAACCTCGATAGGCAGCAATCCCCAGCGGCAGCATAAGCTGGTCGGCGAGATGCTTGCCGACCGGCACGCCGGCCGCCAGGTACTCCTCGGCCTGCCGCAAGACCTCTTTGGCCACGTCCTCGGCCCGCACGCCCAACTGGCCGAAAGCTATGAAGACTTCGGTGACGTGCTGCCCTTCCAACTCGATCATCACGGCATTGCCCGCTCCCGGGGAATCTTTCACGTCGGCGATTGTAAACGAGGCCTCGTCCCAACCGGGCTGCTGGGCGATAGTCCGGCATTCCCGCTCGGCGATATGTCGCGGCAGGTGGGCCACGACGGCGTGGACTCGGCGGGCAACGATCCGGCCACGATCGACCAGTTCAAGCCGTCCGAGTTGCCCGGTCGGTTGGACGCGAACCGTGAACTTCCCGCCGCCCGCCGGATAGAAACCCGGGCGGAGAAGCTGTAGCTCGACCCGTGGTCCCAGCCGATTCACCAGCGGCAGATACGCCTTCTCCAGGAAATCCGCGGGTGGGGCCATGGGGTTGTGGGTGGCTTGCATAAATCCTCGCATACCCGCCGCCGGGTTATACGGAGGATAAAGGCTTCTAAACGCATCCTCTGCTGCCGAAAAGTTACCATTTGGAAGCCGGTCGGTCCAAGAAAGCAAGTAGAGAAGCCCGATGGACGGTCCCCGCGATTCGCCTTTGTTGCAGTGGACCAGGACTTTCAATTGTTGCTGTAGAGCTTCGTAGATAAACAGAAGGGCAGCATCTATTATTTCCTTCCGAATATAGGAGGGATCGGCGACATCAACAAGGTTGAGAATAAGCCTGTTGTCTCTTCGGGCAATGAGGTACTCTGGGTGATTTTGGGGAGCCCCTCGACCATGATAGCCCAAGGCCCGTCGATGGTAAGGCTCCTTGCATGCGTGAACGACGCACCAGCCCTTCGCATGGCAAACATTCCGTTCGTAATCGTCTTCCGAGCCAATGAATAAGTGCCTCTTCAGCAGAATTCGTGGGTGAATTTTGGCTCGGGAAGCTCTCCGAGTGTGTGATATAGGGCGGTTTCGATGCCTTCGTAAGTGCGGAAACCATAGGCTTTTCTGGTAGTCAGTTTCGCTTTGTTGTTCAACCCCTCGACGGCGCCGGCCGAAATGGAGCCGCGGGCACGGAACCAGTTGAGGATCAGGTCTCGGTGCTCGCAGAGGGTCCCAACGACCTTCTTCATCGGTTCGATCCTGGTCCGCAAGGTTCGCGTACACCATTGGTCCAAGAACTTTCCCGCCCAGCCCGCGCTGGTGTATTCCCAAAACCGCTGGAAGTCCTCCCGCAACAAATAGCTTCGCACGCTTTTGAGATTGTAGCGGAGCAACTCCGCCAGCTTGACGGTTTGTTTATCGGTCAGATTCTCCGGGCGTTTCAACAGGCACCACCGCGAGTTCGTCAGCACTGGCTCGTAACCGTCCTGCTTCAAACGACGGGCCTCCTCCCGACGAACTTCGTCGATTGCCTCGTTCATCTTCTTCATGATGTGAAAGCGATCCAGGACGTGGACAGCCGTCGAGAGTTGCTCCGCAATCACGTTCATGTAGGCCCGGCACATGTCGCTACAGACGAAGCGGATCGCCAGGCGAATCTCCTCCGAGAGAATCTGGAAGAAGCCTCGCAGGCTTTGTTCGGTTCGGTCCTGGGCGATCCACAACAACCGCTTCATACCTTCATCAATTTGGTAAACCAACGTCAGGTAATGATGCCCTCGGTGCCACTGGATCTCGTCCACGCCGATGGCCTCGATGCCGCTCAAATCTCGGTGTGCCAGACCCCACGAAACCGCGTGTTTTACCGAGCGAAACACATCTTCCCAACTGACCCAGAAGGCATCAGCGACCTCCTGCCAGGAAAGCCGTTTCGCCCAGCGGGCCAGGAACCAGCGAAAACTAGTCGTCAGCGTGCATTTTCCTTCCCCCCACGGCACCTGCTCGACCGTCACTCCGCACCGCGGGCAGTCCACCCGCCGCATCGCATAGACGAAGAACACGGCAATCTGCCAGAGGGGTACGAACTCGAACCGCCGTGGCGGCAGTCGGTCGTAGCCCGGTCCCTTGCGGCCACAACTGGAACAGATCGGCCGACTCTTGGCTCGCGGCACAATCTGCACTTCGATCGTCGGTCGGGGCGCCTTTTCCACCCATTGAACTTTCCCGTAAACAAAAGGCTTGTAACGTTCGACGCGATTGAGGATACTTTTCAGTTGCATCCTGTGCTGGCTCCAGGGAGATGGTTGGTGTGGTAACCCCATCTATACCTGGAAACCTCGCAGGATGCATCTTCTTTTCTTGGTCCTGTGCAGCTACAATCCTTCTTGCCTGGTGAAGCGGAGTCGGGCTCTGCGGGGACGCAACCCGACAAGGAATAGCCAGGTCAGGACGGGTAAATGACCCGTAGGCCCTGGCGACTTCATGCCGCCAGGGCAACTTTTCATCTCCCTCATTTATTTGTCCTGCCATCCCTCAAAAATCCAATCCCGGCACTACCAACAAACCTCGCACTACGCACTGACTCTTACCCATAAATTCTGCGGAAGACCCGAATAAGTTGGGACAAATCTCGATCATAGTCTTGCCGATCCGGCTTCCAGGCGAAGTCCCGTTGAATGGTAGGGGGGAAATACTCCATTAGAACGAATTACCGTTCTTAGTTCAATCCACCGAGACATGCAACCACACAGATTAGCTGCAATACTGCCAATTGCCATGACCGGCCATTTACCGCGATCCGACGTAAGCACAGCTTTCGGTGATTTCACGGTGCGGAGGGGTTGAGCGATTGAATTACGTTCTGCCCAAAAAACGTCGCTAACGTAGCCAGGGCATTTCGCGAGAGGCTTTGTGTGAAGAGCAAAGCAAGTCGTTTCTTGGGACGAGAACACGTCACGTAAAACAAATTGCGATTTCTCTCGAAGAACTCTATTTTCTTGGAAGGAATGTTGCCCGGGTTGCGAGCAAATTCGAGAAAGTCGTTGAAGTTGTATTGGTTCCATCCACGTCCGAAGACGACGACCACGTTCTCAAACTCAGCGCCTTTCACGCCATGCTTCGTGGAAAATGGCGTTTGTTCATCGTTGAAGCGGGCCAGAGAAATGACTTCCTGGTACTGGACGTTCTTGAGTTCAGGAAGCGCAAGAGCGTTTTGGGATCGTCCGTCTTCGGTCCTCGTGTATTGCTCCGACTCAACTGCAATTCATGTTGGATGAGGTCGGGAAGGCGGGGCCGTGCCGTCGTGCTTAGATGATCGAGAACATTGCCGATGGTTCCTACCTTGCGTATTGCGAGCACATTCTTCATATCGGTCGCCCACTTGAGTTTCTCGGCATGCGTATGGATCGCGGGTGTACGCCCGCCGAGAGCAAGAAACATTTCTCCAAAACGCTTGTTTTCGAACGCGGTACAAACTGGCTCAAGCACGTCGCAAAAAAAGGCGATGTATGGGTCCTCTTTCTTGATAAGATCGTCGTTATACTCAAATAGATTGCTAAGGTTCCAGCGTCTGCCGTCGCCGTAGCACGGTGTGACGCACGATGGGATTGTGTCTCCCGTAGAAATCCGGGCACCAAACCTTGCCCGACCGCCTGCTGCTCGAAATATCCCAGCGAGCCAAAGCCACGGTCTGTGAAGAATACGTGATCGGGAAGACCCATCTGAAGACGCAATGTTGCAAAGAGCGTATCCTCTTCGGCTGGCGGAAGCGGATTACGCAACCACTCCCAGGCGTCCTGATCGTTGGCCGGTACCTCATCGCCCTTCACAATCGGGAGCGACATCTCCCAGTCTACCCAGCGTCCGAAGATTTCTCGGCCGAGGACGAAATCGGCACCGGCATTGAGAATGCGGAGCAAATCCCACACTTCACGGACTTCCGTCTGAATAGGAGTTGCCGTGCCAAGCACCAGGTTGCGGGTGCGGGGGCCAATCCGAACCATGAAATCGAGAAGGTTATTCGGCTCTTCCTTACTCTGTCCCAGCCCGCCACGTCGGCGTGCTTTGTGTGCCTCGTCGAGTATTACCGTTCCGTACTTCCGCTCCAAGAGGAACTGGCATTCATTGGAGCCATGAACAATCAGCCCGGTCGAAACGATGGCGATGTGAAAATGGGCAGCGAGCGATATCTTCCGCGCCGTGGGTCTTGATGACATGGCCTTTCGGGTCAATCCACACTTTCTTCGTCGATGACCAGACGGCACTCGGAATGCCGAGCTTGTCGGTCAACTCCAAGGGTGTGCCCATGCGGCGGACGTTGGCGGCGCGGTTGCGAGCAGAGTCTGAAGCTGGGGTGGGAGAAAAGGGAGGAAATGCCGCAGGCGCGGAAACGGCAGGAATCACGGCTGTCGAGGAAGAGGCGCCTTCTTCGCCTCCGGTCGAGCGTTTGGCGGGGCAAGAGAAAAGCAGCGGGGAGCGCCCCGGGAAAAAACAGATGGCGTATGTGGGATCGGTTTACACCCAAGCCCGCTTCCCTCGTACTGCCGAAGACGTGATCGACGAGGTGCGTCGGCGAAAGCGTGCCCGGGAGCGGCCCGAACCGCAACACAAGCATGTGTGGGCAGAGATGACCCGGTTTAAGGAAGGGGAGGTGTTGGCCGCCGCACCGATGTTGTTCTTCGAGATTCTTATGGAGTGTTGTCGGCGGGACCCGGCAAACAAGAAGCCGTGCATCTGTGTCATGGATGGGGAACGCCAGTTGTGGAAGTTGGCGGCAGAATGGTTTCCCGAGGCCATATGGATTCTGGACCTGTTCCACGCGTTGAAACGGCTCTGGGAGGTGGCCCATTGCCTGTATGCGGAGGAGAGTGCGGAGGCGGGAGAATTCGTGACGCATCATCTGCGCATGCTGCTGCAAGGCAAGGTCGGTTACGTGCTGCGCAACCTCCGTCCCTTGGTGAAGGCCTACAAGCTGAAGGGGGCGAACAAGACCACCGTGGAGTCCGCGATTACGTACTATGAAAACAACCAGGAACACATGCGCTATGACGAATACTTGGCGGCAGGCTACCCGATTGCCAGTGGCGTGGCGGAAGGCGCCTGCAAGCACCTGGTGAAGGACCGCATGGAGTGCGCCGGGATGCGTTGGGAGTTGGAAGGGGCTCAAGCAATCCTCTCGCTGCGAGCCATCTACCTCAACGACCTCTGGGATCAGTTCATCACCTACCGTGTTACGACAGAACAGTCGCGTCTATATGGCAAAGATGCACAGCATGCTACGGCTGCATAAAGCGGCCTGCGAGTTGCTGCCGTCGGGGCTGACGATTAGGAGAACGCGGCCTTTACGCACGCGATCGGCCACATCTTCCAACTTCGGCAAGGGTAGAACGTCTTCGTAGCCAGTCTTGCGGGACGCCTTGAACATTTCACGCAGCCGGTGCCGAATCAAATCATCGATCTGGTTCTGCGGCGCATCGTGGGCGAGACTCTGCAAAAGCTTAGTGAGGTTCTCTTGCCGGTCGAAATAATAACGGCCTTCCGGCGTGTGATGCACATACCAGGCAAACTGCTCATTCTCCTTGAAGAGCGCAATGACGTTCTTGAGCCGTGGGTGGAAGGGATAGGTTGCGGTAATCTCATCGGCAATTGCCTCGGCACCGCGGTTGGCGGTCTTGGACTTTGCGGCTTCTTCTAACTTACGCCCGAACGATTCAGCAATATCTTCAATCTCAGCCTTGTCCGGCAGTGATTTGAAGAGTCGCTTGCGCAGGATGTCGTAAATCTCGTTTGCGGCAAGATCGACCGGCGTGATGCTACGCTCCTGGCGGCCAAGTTCGGCGCGGGCATCTTCCAGCGCTCGATTGATAAGCTTCGCCCCTGTCTCGTAAGCTGCCGCGAGGTCGGAGACGACAACGCAAACGTTCTTTTTCTTGCCCGCCGCCGTCAGCAAATTGGCAAAGGCTCGCGTGGCGATGTCGGCGACGGTGCCATTGCCCACCTTTTGCGTGTCATAATAATTGAAATACGGTGGCATTTCATCGAGCAGGATGAGAACCGGCTCATCGCCATCGAAGAGCTTGAGCCAGTCCTTCTCATCCGGGGCCTTGGGACCGCCTGTCCAGAACGCCTTAAATTGATCGCCCTTACCGAGCTGATTCGCGATCTCGCCCCAGAAGAATTGCTCTGGATTGTTACGGCCGTTGAAGGCTGCGATTCTGACACTCTTGAAGGCCGAGGCGTTCGGCATTCCTGCACAGTACTTCTTGCGCAAATCCGGGTGCTTCGCAAGCAAGCCGAAACCAACGAGCAAGTGCGTCTTGCCGCCGCCCATCGATTGTTTGAGGTGAAAAATCGACTGCGTCGAGGTTCCGGCCAGACGAGCAATGCCCTCGCTAATCAGATCCTGCATGCCCTGCGTGATGTGAGTCTTCTCGAAGAATGCCGCACCGTTACCTTCCGCCGTGATCAGTTCGTCGAGTTGCTCGACCTGATCGCCGAGCTTGATCGATAGCGCGTTGGCTTGTAGCTGACAGGCGTCGCGGACAGTTTTCATGGGAACCTACTCTCTACCTGGGCCTTTGTGTTTCGATTCATTGGCTTCGCCAGTCCTAGCCTGTCGGTTCGGTCATCGAAAGTCCCAATTTTTCCGGGGAAATTACGAAGAGCCATTTGTCTATCAAGCCTTAATAGGGCTGTCAAGAAAGAGGAGCGACGGAAGTCGGTTTGTCCCAAATAACCTCGCCCTCGGCGCGACTCCGTAGTTCCGAGCCTCACGGCGACAGCACCGTCCACCCTCTCGTTGCTTGGTTGCCGAACAGTTCCAGATAGGGTTCCGGGCTGGCCCGCTGGATCAGGGAACGGATGTCGCGGAGCAAGTCGGTCGCCGAACCAGCGCGTGGGTCTACCCAACTCAACAAGGATCGGTCCGGGAACTCCAGTTCCCCACGGACGCCGAGCAACATGACATCGTGGGCCGGCCACCAATAGCGGCCACGATTCGCGGGGGGCTTCGCTCGCACCAGGGACGATTGGTAATGGAAGCCCCACGCCCGCACTAGCCGCAGCCCGTCTTCCAGCAGTTCCGGCGGGGTCCAAAGGTGCAAGTGGGCCCGCTCGGCTGCCACTGGTTTCACTGGCAGATCGAGCAGTTCCTGGACGAGGCAGCAGATGTTCGCCTTCGACATCCGATCTTCGGGCCAGGGTGGAATGACATGGATGCAGCGAAACCGAATTCCCTGCCGGGCCAACTTCCGAAGACCGTTGACCAGCTTCTGAAAAAGATTCTCACGAACACCCATCTGCCGGGCATGGACGCGGGCCAGACGAAGGAGATCACGGGAGGTCAACTCTTTCCCGGCTTCCCTCGTCACTCGCACGTACTCCTGAAACTCCTCTTCCGGTAGTGACTTCTCCCGCTGCCAGCGGGAGGACTCATCTTGGGAGATTCCCAGCTTTTTCAGTCGCGTATCGGCCCGCCCGCCGGACTTGCGGTCGCCACCGTGGAGTTGCATGGCCCGCAAGACTTCGCCCGCTCGCCGTTCCGCTACGAGCCTCACTTCCGCGGCGTGGTTCTGCATTTCCAAGCCGAGGGCAGCGGACTTGGCATAAACCCGAACCGCTTCTGCCTGTTCGCGGAGGTTCTTGATTTGTCGGACATCGGTCGTTTCCGTCAGGGCAGCGCGGATCAGGTCGAGTTCGGCCAGGGCATCGGAAGGAGACTCGATAATGGCTTGCATGACATATTTACTGCTCTTGGCAGGGTGTGGAAAACGCCCGAAGTCTCATTGTATAATCGTCAACCCCAACCCACAAGTGGCCCCAAGATTACGATCAAGTTGGCAGTTGCCAGCTTGATCTATAGTTACATAAGCTACTCAGTGATAATCAGAACCACCTGATGGCAGTTTCTGGCTTTCCTGGGCAGCGCGTGGCGTTCTCCTCATGCCTTCTCCCTGCCTTCCTCCGCGACCAACGGGAGCCTGGCATCCGTGAAATTGGCGAAGCCCCCTTGTGCTGAAAAATGAGCTTGCGAACTTTTTTCGGCATAGGGGGGACGAAGGCTCACATTTGAAAGGGGGGAAAGCAGTCAAGGGCGGGCGGCGCGAGGGCACCGACTCTGCACAAGCGTAGCGCGGAAGATTGGGAGGAGGCCGCGATCATCCGCCACAGGCTTGCCCTTGACGGCTCGGGGGATTTTCCCCCCAACTCGCGCAATCGCCTCATTCGTCAGATTCGCGTTCCTGCTCTAATTTCGGTCTGTGACGAATTCCCCGCCGCAATTCAAAGGTAAAGCTTCGTCCAACCCGTCGGCGCAGGGATTCGCCCAGGGACGAATCCGCTCCGATAAGGGGGAGGCAAAGGAGAAGGAGTCTGGAATCTGCGACAAGTCCGCAGGACCGACAAGCGCATCAGGAGGTGTCGTCGGGCGAAGGAGTGGTTGCTGGAACGCCCAAAGCCGACCGACGCTCGTCGGAGAGATTCCAGGGCAGGAACGATTGAATGTCTTCGGGTGCCTTTCCACCGGCGGCTGCACAATTTTCAAAGTACCACGTCAGCCACCGTCGCGGATTGATTTTCCAGCGGACCAGCGTTGCGAAAAGCGAAAACATCATTGCTGCCAGACGGCCGCTCCACAAGGAGCCGGAACCGTAGAAGTTCTTCCGTGCCACGGCCGGGCCGCGTACTTCTCGTTCCGACGCGTTGTTGTCCATCGGAATTCTTGGATCTTCGACGAACCGAGTCAGCCCCATCCAGTGATCTTCGAGGCTATCCAGAACTTTACGGCACGGTTGGCGGAGTTCGGGATCGGCGAGTTCTTTCACCGCCTCGGAGTGCATCGCCTCCATCGCCCCACCTAACAACGCCTGTTGCTCTTGAAACTTAGCTGAGTCATGAGGGTGCTGGAGACGTTCTCGATTGACTTGGTAGAGATGCCGAATACGGCGCAGCCAGGCAATCGCCCAAGGCGTCAACTCCGGCCAGCCTTTGCCTACTCCCACGAAGTCCCGCCGTACATGCGCCGAACAGAACGCCAACACGATCAACCCCGACTTCACCAGCGCCATGGCTTTGTAGCCCGAGTACCGATCGACTTCCAATGTCCCCGAAGCTGCCGGACCAAAATGTGCTTCCGGCACCTCGTGCCCCCGGCTGCGATCGAGCAGATAGATCACGGTGTCCTCGCCGAGAACCATCCACAACCACCAACCGTAGCCTTTTTTCCCGTCAAAAATCACGAAAACCCGCCAACGGGTCTCGTCGGCCTGATGGAAGCTGCCCTGCCGATTCCGTTCGCAGAGGGCATTGTAGATTGGCGTCAATATGGGCTCGATCCGCTTGAGCCCGTCGTTCACCGTGCCCGCCGGCAAGTCCAGATCGTACTGTTCGAGTTGCCCCAATAACCGCTCCGTGGGCCGATACGATGAGTACTTGTCTAACAAGACATGCACCCAAATCGAGATGCCGTAGTTGCCTTTGGGGATCAGCTTGGGTGGCGGCGGAGCCGTCAGCGTCCGCCGTGTGAAATCGCAATTGCATGTCGTCCGATACCGTCGCCGTCGAATCCGCCGCCGATGTGGCCGCACATCGATCTCCGTCACTTCCGAATCCTCGGTGTCAGATATCATTGCGGCTAGCTTTCCGCAATGCGGGCAGGCCAGCGCTTCTTCCGGCAATGAGACGAATTCTTCCTGGACCGGCAGATGGGAATAATCGTGCCGCCCGTGTCCAGCATGGCCAGGCCTGCGCACCGCGCTTCTTCCCGGCAGCCGAGACTTCTTCGGGATCGAATAAATCGTTGGAACGGTCGCTGCGGGCAGACTTCTCCGACTTGCGACCAAAAAGCTTGTCTTGAAGGGCTCGCGTCTCGCCCCGGGATTGGTCAAGTTCCTCCTTCAACTGCTCGATGCGCTTCACGGCATCAGCATGCCGGCTTTTCCAATAGCCCACTTCGCAACGGAACTCTAACGTCAGCTTCTCCAACGCCCGCTCGAGACGCTGAACAGCGGGACAATTCTCACAGGAGACCACCGTCCCTAGCGTCTCGGTCGGCTGTTCTAACAACGCGGCACTCATGAGGCCACGCTTTACCCAAACCGATCAAACCACACCAGATCAATTTCTTTAACACACCCCCATGGACGGGTTGGACGAAGCTTTACATTCAAAGACGCCTAACTCATTGTAGAATCGTGGGTTGTGGCGTCTGGGGGTGCTAGGAATTGCGGCAGAATTGCGTTATGGCCGCATTCTTTTGCGCAATTCGCTGCTGCCTGTAGAGGCTCGTGACCGAATTTGATTCGGGTGCTGTCACTGGCGCGGATTTCATCTTTTGTCTCGATTCTCTGGGCCAATCGCCCCCGGTCTCAAGTCCTTGATTGTCAGGGATTTCCTCGTTCCCGCCCCGGCTTTCTCTGGCTCGGATTTGGCCCACCTTTGGGATTCTCTGGGCCAATGGAGATCGAACCGGGAAACCAACGCGCAAAGCGTTTCAACCCACCTTCGGACCAGGGTCAGACCGGTTTTTGCCTTCCTCTGACGGCTTTTGTTCCTTTTCTTCAGCGGATTCGTCCATCGACATCGCCGCCATTCCGAGATAGAATATGTCGGCGGCCGTAAAGCCAAGCGGCCACCAGCTTTTTCACGAGGAGCACCTGTCATGACCACGCGTTCGGCCGATTCCGTCACGTCCTCTGTCGTCGTTCCCGTTTCTCCCGCCGATGTGATTCCGCAGGAGGTTTATGAAACAGCGAGGCGGCTGGGCGTCTTGCAGTATCTGCCGCAGGTGATCGAGATCACGGCCGAGGTCTATGGCGGCTTTTCCGAGGTCTCGGTCTCGTTCGACCCTGAGGTCGGCGATGAACACATTGAGTTCCGCGTCCCGGCGGATTGCACGATCGAAGAAGCCCTCGACCTGGACGAGGAATGGGACCGACGCATTGCGAAGATCATCCCTCGCTCGCCGCAAGTCTACCTGACCTCGGTGGAATTCAAACGATGACGGGCCGAGATTTCCTCGCCTGTGCCGAGCGTTTGGCGAGAAATTCCGCTGAAGCGGACTTGCGCACGCGCCGTTAGCCGGGCGTACTATGGTGCATTCCATGATGCGAGGACACTCCTGCGCGAAAGTGGTGTCATCCTGCCGAGGACGGAGCAGGTCCACGTGAAGGTTGTATTCTGCCTCCGAGACTGCGGCGACGCGTTTGCCCTGAAGGCCGGACAGCAGCTCGAACACTTGAGAAATCAACGGAAGATTGCCGACTACGACCTGGACGATACACGGTTTGCCGACACGATCAAGGCACAATCCGAGGTTGCAAAGGCTCGACGCACGATTGACGATCTGGACCGATGCCGCGCGTCGCCGGACTTCCAGCCGAAGATCCGCGCCCAGGCGAAGTTACTCGGGCTGAGCGTGTCGGATTGACTGATAGGAATCCTAACCACCCCAGCCTCCCTTCGCTGCAAATGCGCTGCATTCCAGGCGTCTCTGGCAGTCCTCGCGTGGCATTGAATGACAACGGCCAGTCCAGTAAGAATAACCCAAACCCATGCAGCCGTATGGCTTTAGGTACTGGGAGTCACCGCTTGTCACCGAATGGCACAGAGGCACCGGAGGGAGTCGAACCCACCTCACCGACCTTGCAGGGGTCAGTCGCCTCCCGGGAACATGCCAGCCCGTCGAGTCAGAGGTCCGCGTGCGGAGTTGAACCGGGTCTTCCTCCTTACCACGGAGGTGTGCTGCCAAAACACCTACAGACCATTTCGCGTCAGTGATCCCGGCTGGAATCGAACCAGCACTTTCCTGGTTGTCACCCAGGCGTCTTCGCCGTTGGACCACGGGATCGTGATCTTGCCAGTGACCGGGGTGGGACTTGAACCCACACCCCACGAGGCTCTCGACCTCGTCGCTTTGCCAGTTTGCGTACCCGGTCGTAAGTTGCGGGTCGGGGAGTTGCACCGGGCACCGCCGCAGCGGTGGTCATCCAGGCTTATGAGGCCCGGTTGAGCCTGCGCCTACCCGCGTCATGTCGTAGTTGCAGGCCCCGGTATCGAGCCGGGCGAACCGGCCTTATGGGAGCCAGTTGGGCATCTGCCGCGCCTGCAATCTGTCAGTGACCATGGGGAGAGTTGAACTCCCACGCCGACCATGCTGCGCACGGTGCCCGGGGCACGACGTTCTGAGCGTCGCGTGTCTGCCAGTTCCACCACATGGTCACGTTCAGCAGCCCGTGCGGGAATCGAACCCGCCTTTCCGGCTTGAGGGGCCAGCGTCCTATACCGATAGACGAACGAGCCATGTTGTCAGTGCGACGAGCAGGAGTTGAACCTGCAAATCCTTGCGGGATGGCTGGGTTACGGCCAGTTAGGCTTGCCAATGCCCAATCGTCGCATGTTGTTCGAGTGGCGCAGGCGGGAGTCGAACCCGCAGTCACGAAGGTTCGGGCACCGCGCGCAGCGTGGTTGCGCCGCTTTGCCGATTTGCGTACCACGCCATTTTTCAAGCGACCTCGACGGGATTTGAACCCGTGATCTCCTGCGTGACAGGCAGGCGAACACTCCAGGCTGTTCCACGAGGCCATGTATTCAAGGATGAAGGCGGAAGGATGAATACGCTGCACTCGTGCTCCGCCCCACTTCGTCCTTCATCCCTCATCCTTTTCTTAGTAGTCCCGGACGGAGTTGAACCATCGTTTCCTGGGTGTAGGCCAAGAGTCGTTGCCGTTGGACCACGGGACCGTGTTTCTCAAGTGGAGTCACCGGGAATCGCACCCGGATCTTCAGCGTGCGGAGCTGACGTCGTCCTGTTGGACCATGACCCCATGCTTTTTCAGCGGAAGACGACCACCGCTGCGCGTCGGTGCCCGGGCTCGAACCCACAAGCGGCATGTCTGCCGCCGCCTGCTTTCCAAGCAGGTTCCTCACCAATTCGGATGACTTCCGTTGTGTCATCAAGGCGGAAGCAGACCACCGCTGCGCGTCGGTGCCCTGACTCGAACTCACAAACGGCTGTTCGCCGTCACCTGTTTTCAAGACAGGCTCCTCATCCGGCCGGATGGCTTCCATCGTCAAGCTGCGGAGGCTGGAATCGAACCAACATGAAGACGTTCAGAGCGTCTCATCTTGCCGTTAGATGACTCCGCATCGGTGTTTGTCCATTGAGACACGGCGGTCGCAATGTAAGCTCGGGGAGAAGGGTTCGAACCTTCGTCTCCTGGTTCAAAGCCAGGCGGCCTGCCGCTGACCGATCCCCGATCATTGTTCCGAAAGCGCCCTGCGGGAATCGAACCCGCCTGTTCAGCTTGGAAGGCTGATGCCTTGTGCCAATCGGCCAAGGGCGCACGAGGCGGAAGGTGAGGGAGTCGAACCCTGGGCACCGCGCCAGCGTGGTCAACTCATCGCTCGACCGCTTTCGGGGCGGCTGCCATCGCCAGTTGGCTTGACCTTCCGTATCACGAGCTGCGGCGGCAGGAATCGAACCTGCGTCAGGGCGATTAACAGTCGCCTACCCGTACCAACACGGGTCCCACCGCAATCCAAGTCAGAACGGCCGGATTTGAACCGGCGGTCTCGTGCTCCCGCGACCATGCTGCGCACGGTGCCCGGCGGAAAACCAGGCTTTCTTACGTCCTGTTCGTCAAGAGCGCCCAGCGGGAGTTGAACCCGCAATTCCTGCATGGCAAGCAGGTAGGTTACCGCTACATCATGGGCGCGTGTGGTGTGCCGAATTGTCAATGAACAAGAGCACCGAGAGGGAGTCGAACCCTCGTCACCGCATTACGAAAGCGGTATCTTCGCCACTGGACTATCGGTGCCATCAATCACTTCAGTGGGACCAGAGGGACTTGAACCCCGGGCACCGCGCAGCGTGGTCGTGGCGGATTAAGAGTCCGCTGTGCTGCCGCCGACCATGCTGCGCACGGTGCCCGCCTTGATCCCGGCTTCTGCTTTCCACGATCTTCGTCCGCAATGGGCGCGGAGGGAATCGAACCCTCGGCCCGGTCCTTATAAGAGACCTGCTCTTACCACTGAGCTACGCGCCGTCAGTGGGGCCGAAGGGACTCGAACCCTTGCTTGCCGAATTAAAAGTTCGGTGTGCTGCCATTACACCACGACCCCAGAATGTTGGTCGGGCGTATCCGTTTCAATCGTGCCTGATTCATGCTCTCGCTCCTTGTTTCCAGTGGTAGCCGACCATGCTGCGCACGGTGCCCGGAGTCGAACTCAGCGCCACTCGGTTATCAGCCGGGTTCGGGCAACCGGCCCTCGACTACCATTTCCAACGAAAAAAGCCTGGTGTCGTCGTGACACCAGGCTTTTGGGTATTTTTCGGGAAAAGGTACGGCCTGATGTCACGTTCGCAGTGGATAGAACGGGAGCATATTCGCCGATTGATCGGCGAATGTACCCGTCCATCCTCGCTGTTCGCAACTCAGCCGTTTTGAAGTCATGGCTCTTTCTCGCAATGGGCAGCTCGACGAGAGCTGTCTACATGTATTCTATCGTATAGACGCCGCTGAAGCTGAAATGGTTCACGGAAAAATTCTGCAAAACAGCGGCCCTATCCATAAGACGCTGAAATCCTAGAAATTATTCCCGGCCGTTCCAAGAAATTTCGTTCTGTGGTCAATTTCGGGCTTCCAGCAACGGCCGGGACGCCTCGGTCAGCAGGCGGCGGGTCTCGCGGCGGCTTCCCTTGATCCGCGGGATGGCCATTTGCTCGTAGGTGGTCGTCTGGTGCCGCGTCCAGGCGATCATGGCGGCCTCAGTTCGCTTGGAAATCGGAATGCGCTCCGTGCGAGCCACGGTGAACGATGCGGCAGCAGTTCTGGAGCGGTGGTCTCGGTTGTGGCTCGCAATGACGTTAAATATTTAACGTTAGTTAGCATGGAAACGGTAAGTAAGCTGGCAAATCGTCGTGCAGCCGGACAAGGTGCAGGAGTTTCTTGACCCGCTGCGGGTCGAACGGCTCTGGGGCGTGGGCAAGCAAAGCAGCAAGGTGTTCGAGCGGTTGGGCATCCGTACCATCGGTCACCTTCGCCAATGCCCCTTGGACATTCTTCAGACCCGCTTCGGCAGCAGTGGCGAGCACCTATGGAACTTGGCCCACGGCCGCGACAACCGGGCCGTGGTGCCCGAACGGGAGGCGAAGTCCATTTCGCACGAAACGACCTTCGAACACGACATCATCGACATGGAGGTCGATCGGATGATGGACGGCGGAATCGGGTTTTCCTACTCGCACAAGGTCCTCCTATCGGGCAGCTTCAATATGCATGGGCTGCCCGTCAACCTGTTGGGCACCTACACGTTCACTGCGAATTTCCAAGGCGCCGCCGGCTACGGCTCCGGAAGCGGCCTTCCTCCCGGGCCCGGGCAATGGCGCTACGCCGGCGAAAGCGATTTTAGCGGCCTGCAAAATGTGCAAATGCTTTCCCCGAAGATGCCTTTTCCCTACAACGGTCTCATAGTGGCACACGAGTTCGACAGCGGCAGCGCGCAGCTTCCTTCCCCGTCGGGGTCGGCCGCCCTCACGGGGAATATTTCTGGCCATGGCTCCACCCAGACGCTGGTGACGACTCTCGGGGTGCAGATTGTTCCCCCGCCGTTGCTCGGGTCGCCCGTCACCGAGTTCACACTCCGTGATCAACATTTCAGCGTCAGTTTCCTCAGTATCGTTCAGGCAGCCGTCAAGGCCTCGGGCGTCGCAGCGCCGGGGCTGGCCTAGGCGGCGGCGGGCCCAGCCGCGGCGGGCGCTCTGCCAGGTTCTATCAACCCCGCCGGGCCTGTCGCCTTGGCCACTACGGCACAACGGTAATGGCCGCTTGCCCTTGGGCGCAGAAAATCCTTGATAATCGCTGGAAAATGCGGTAAACTATGGGAAGCATGGAAAAGGGCGAGCAAGTGCCTTTGTTGCCGAAACCCTTTGCCAACAAGAGCTTTACGAATGTCTTGTCCCGATCGGATTTCCGACCTCCGCTGCCGGAGGTTTCGTGTTGGAAGCACGCGGGGGGATACCCTTGCAACCTTGTCAGATAAGCACTTGAGGACCAAGCAATGAAAGCCACGCGATTGACCAAGAAGCGGTTGCGTTTCGAGCAACTGGAAGGGCGTCGGCTGCTGTCGGTAGTCCCCAGCCTGCATGCGGCGGCCGTTCAAGCGGTCACCGTCACAGAAAGCGCGAATTGGTCAGGTTATGCCATCACGACGAAATCCGGATATGCGGTAAAGGCCGTCTATGGGTCATGGACCGTCCCTGCCATCACTGGCAACAGCACTGGTTATTCCGCGGATTGGGTGGGAATCGACGGCTACAAATCCCCCACAGTGGAACAGATCGGGACCGAATCGGACAACTACGGTGGCACGGGCAGTTATTATGCCTGGTACGAGATGTTTCCAAGAGATTCGTACACTATTACTCCCAACACGCCCGGAGTAACCTACGGCAACGGTGTATCAGCGCCGACGGTTAATCCTGGAGACATGATTAGCGCCAGCGTTACGTATGAAGGATCGAACCGGTTCCTGTTGGCGATTACCGACTCGACGATCTCCCCCGGCGCCAGCACACCCACGCTACAATGGCAATTCTCGGCCACGCAGTCTATCTCCGGGGCGCAGCGGTCTTCGGCGGAGTGGGTCGTGGAAGCGCCCTCATCCTTCTCCTCCCACAAAATTAAAATTTTGCCGCTGGCAAACTTCGGAACGGTGAATTTCACCGGAGCATACGCCACGATCGTGAAAAGCAAATCAGCGGTCACGGAACCGATTGACGGTTTCTCGTCTTCGCAGGTCCATGTCTATTCAGTGAACATGGCCAACCGTTCGAGAACGGAGGATACGACCTTGGCATTGACGGATTCGGGAACGCCCGCAACTTCGGCCTTTTCGGTCAAGTACGATACGTCGGCCACCAGCAATTCGACTCCGCCTTCAGGGCAGGATGACGGAGGTCGCGGCTGGTCCAATTACGTGGAAACCAGCCTGCCGTCGCAAGTACACGAATCGTCCGCGGTCACTTCCAAGGTTGCGGAAAGTATCCGCGATCAGATTTTCGCATCGCTGGGCGAGAAGACTTTTCTCGTTTGAAAAGGTCTCAATCCGCCAGCGCCGCTTTCACGTCGCCTGGATCGATGTCTTCTACCAATTCGACGTGGCCCATGCGGGAGGGCAGAATGAACCGCAGCTTGCCGTGCTCGACTTTCTTGTCATGCATCATCGTGGAAAGGATCTTCCTGCGATCGAGGTGCGGGGCCCTGGTCGGCAGACCGAGGATTTCGCTGAGGGCCTTCTGCCGGGCGACAAAGGCCGCATCCACCCGGCCTAGCCGCTGGGCAAGCCGGGCGGCACACATCATGCCGATGCTCACCGCCTCGCCATGCAGCAGTTCGCCGTAGCCGATCAGGGCCTCGAAGGCATGGGCAAAGGTGTGGCCATAGTTCAAGACGGCCCGCAGACCGCTCTCCTCGCGCTCGTCCTTTTCGACCACGTCGGCCTTCAGCCGGCAACAGCGGGCAATTACGCGGATGAGCGTTTCGGGATCGCGGGCGACCAGTTTGGCCGCGTTGGCTTCCAGGTCGGCAAAAAACTCGGCGTCGAGAATCACGCCGTACTTGACCACCTCGCCGAGCCCGGAAACATACTCTCGTTTGGGCAGCGTGTCGAGCGTGGCCGTATCGATGAGCACGCCCAGCGGCTGCAAGAATGCCCCGACCATGTTTTTGGCCTGCGAGAGGTTGATGCCGACCTTGCCGCCCACGGAGCTATCGACTTGGGCCAGCAGGGTCGTGGGAATTTGCAGGAAACGCAGTCCGCGGGCGAAGGTCGCGGCGATGAAGCCGGCCAGGTCGCCGATCACGCCGCCACCGACGGCCACGACGACCGTTTTGCGATCGGCGCCGAGTTCCAGCATGCCATCCCAGAGTTTAGCGGCCATTCAACGGACTTGCTTTTTTCGCCGGGGGTGACGGCCACGATAGACACCTCGATCGACTCGCTCGACGAGACTTTCGGCCACTTTGACCGCATGCGGTTCCTGCACGTTCTCGTCGGTGAAGATAATGGCGTGAGAGACCTTTCCGCGGTCCTTGAGGAAGCTGCCGGCATGGGCCAGAGGATGCCGGCGCCGATGTCGATATCGTAGCTCCGCTCGGCCAGATCGACGCGAACGCGATGGAACTCATACATCATGGCGAGTCCTCGTCTTTCGTACGCATCACGTTCCCGTCAACCGCGCGATATCGGCGGCCGTCACCGTGATGCGGCGGCTGAAACCCGTGTACAGACGGACGTATTCGAGCTTTTCGGCCTTGGCCGGGTCGGCGTGCAATTGGGTCTCGATCCGCTGCCGATCGGCCGGGTTCACGAAGTTCAAGTCTTCCGGCCAAATGGTCTCCGATTCCAGGACCAGCGACTCGCGGTAAGGATTCCAGGGATTGGCTGCCATAATGATGATTTCCGTGCGGGGACGCTTGCTTAAAGTAGCAGGCACACTCCGTGTGCCGTCCGCCCGAGGCCAACGGCTTCGGTAATCGGTCGGCGACAAGCTATGGTTTTCACCACGGGGCGGACGGCACACGGAGTGTGCCTGCTACCTTGGATTATACACTGGCCCGTCTCGTTCGCAATCAGGCCCGGTCCCAGGGGAAGGCAATCACCTCGTCGATCGATTTGGCCCCCGCGGCGAGCATCACCAACCGGTCGAACCCCAGGGCGCAGCCCACCGTCGGCGGCAGGCCTCGCTCCATGGCGGCCAATAGCCGGCTTTCCTCGGGAAGGGCCGTCTTGCCGTCGCTGCGGCGGAGTTCATTTGCCCGGGCGTTGCGGCGACGCAATTCACCGGCATCGAGCAGTTCGTGATAACCGTTGGCCAACTCCCAACCGGAGACGTAAAGCTCAAACCGCTCGGCCAGCGGCGGTTCGCCGGGACATATCTGAGCCAACGCCGCCTGAGCTGGCAGGAAAATCGTAAAGCAGCACCGGCCGCTCGACGCCCAGATGGGCCTGCACCCGCTCGGTCAAGAGCCAATCGAGCCAACCGTCGCGATCTTCCTTGGGCATGCTTTCCGGGGGTGGCAAATCACACCGTCCTGCGGCGGCGATCAACGTTTCCATGTCCGCCGTGTGCGGATTCAAGCCGACGTACCGTTGAAACGCCTCGGCATAGCTCAACAACTCGGCCGGTCCGCGACCTAAGAGTGTCTCGCACAGATCGCTCGTCAACTGCATGCCGGCAGCGGAAATCATCGCCCGTACGATACCACTCGACGAGCGTGAACTCCGGGTTGTGCAGCGGACCTTGCTCCTCCTGGCGGAAGACGCGGCTGACCTGGTAGATGGCCTCGGCCCCCGCGGCCAGGAGCCGCTTCATGGCGAACTCCGGCGAGGTTTGCAACCAAAAGGTCTGCGGTTTTCCGCCCGTCGCGCCGACGTCGAGCGAAAACGGATCGAGGTGCCGATCGACGACCGTATCGGCCGAGAGGATCGGCGTTTCCACTTCCAGGAAGCCACGGTCGTGGAAGAACTCGCGAAGCTGCCGCAGCAGACTGGCCCGCAGACGCAGGTTTTGCCAGGAGGCGGTGGGAAGGAAGTCGTGTGGCGTACGCCTACTCCTTCGCCCGTTCCAGGTACTCGCCGGTGCGGGTGTCGATCTTGATCAGGTCGCCGATGTTGACGAACACCGGGCACTGGAACTCGGCGCCGGTCTCCACCTTGCAAGGCTTGCTCACGTTCGTGGCCGTGTTGCCGCGGGCACCCGGCTCGCAATACTCGATTTTCAAGACCACGTGGTTCGGCGGGGTGACCGTGATCGGGCTGCCGTTGTACAGCACCATGCTGCAGACCATCGATTCCTTGATGAACTTCCACGTGTCGCCCACCTGCTCGGCAGTCAACTCGTACTGTTCGTAGCTCTCGTTGTCCATGAAGACGAATTTTTCGCCCTGGCGGTAGAGGTACTGCGCGTTGATTTCTTCGACGTCGGCCGACTCGATCGAGTCGCCGCTCTTCCAGGTGCGATCGATGGTCGTGCCGCGGATAAGGTGCTTCAGGCGGCACTTGTACAAGGCCTGTCCCTTGCCCGGTTTCACGAAATTGCACTCGATCATCAAATAGGGGTCGCCGTCGAGTTTGATCTTCAAGCCCTTCTTGAATTCGCTCGTGTTGATGGTGCCCACGTCAGATTTTCCGTTTCACTTTCTGGGATGCGATTGGTATGTTACGATGGATGTCTATGGGAACTTCCCCTGTCACTCTCGAATCGGGCCGCGGCACCGGGGCGGGGCTCCCGCGTTGCGGGTCGCGCATCGCAGACACCATGTTGCCGAGCGAAGACTGGCAAACCATTCTCGCCCAGGCAATCCGCGATCCGGTCGAACTCTGTCGTCGGCTCGGCCTGCCGGAGGAACTGGCGGCCGAGGCCGCCCGATCCACGGCCGCCAGTTCCTCCGGCAGGCCGGGCTGGCGCTGCTCGTGCCGCAGCCCTATCTGGCCCGGATTCATCCTGGCGACCCTGACGATCCTCTGCTGGCCCAAGTCCTACCCCGGAAGGCGGAAATGGCCGACACGCCGCAGTTCGTGGCCGATCCACTGCACGAAGCTGCGGCCGCTGGCACGCCTGGGCTACTGGGAAAGTATCAGGGCAGATTCTTGATCGTAGCAAGTGGGGCTTGCGCCGTCCACTGCCGTTTCTGTTTTCGGCGGCATTTCCCCTACGTTCAGGCACTCTCCGGACACGCTTGGTCGGGGGTTCTCCGGAAAATTAGCGCCGAAACGTCGATTGAGGAGGTCATTCTCAGTGGCGGCGACCCGCTGACGACCCCTGATTGCCGGCTTGCCGAAATCGTCCGGCAGCTTGCCGCAATCCCCCACCTCCGCCGGCTCCGGATTCATACGCGACTGCCGATTGTGATTCCTCAACGGGTAAACGATGAACTTCTGGCCTGGCTGCGAGGCAGTCGGCTGGCGACCATCCTGGTCGTGCACTGCAATCATCCGGCGGAGATCGATGCCGGCGTGGCGGCCGCCCTTGGCCGATTGGTCGACGCCGGCGTGCCGGTCCTGAATCAGACCGTGCTGCTGCGAGGGATCAACGATGATGTCGAGGTCTTGGCAGCGAGCTTTTCGGCCGGCTGATCGATCTGCGCGTGATACCGTATTACTTGCACCAACTCGACCGCGTGGCCGGGGCCGCGCATTTCGAGGTGCCGGAGCAACTTGGTCGCGAGTTGATTCGCCAGCTTCGCGCCCGGCTGCCCGGCTATGCCGTGCCACGCTATGTTCGCGACACGCCGGGGGCGGCACACAAGGACGTGCTGGAATGACCGTTTGACAAGCTCGTCGAACGACCCGGCCATCGCGCTCAGAGGGCCTCGCAAACCAGATCGCCGATTTCCCGGGTGCCATAGCCCATCTTGCCCGCGGCCTGACTCTTCATCTTGCTGCCGGTGACCGATTGCACGGCCGTCATGACCCGCTGGCCGGCCTTGGGATAGCCGCTCTGCTCGAGGAGCATGCCGCAAGCGGCGATGGCGGCAATGGGGTTGATGACGTTCTTGCCGGTGTACTTCGGCGCGCTGCCGCCCATCGGCTCGAACATGCTCAGTCCGCCCGGATCGGGATTGATGTTGCCGCCCGCGGCCACGCCCATGCCGCCCTGCAGAATGCCGGCCAGGTCGGTGATGATGTCGCCGAACATGTTCGTGGTCACGATCACGTCGAAGTACTCCGGGTTCTTCACCATCCACATGCAGCAGGCATCGACGTGGTTGTAGTCGGGCTTGATGTCGGGATACTCCTTGGCCACGTCCTGGAACGTCCGCCACCAGAGGTCGTGCCCGTAGGTCAGCACGTTGGTCTTGGCCACGAGCGTAAGCAGCTTCTTCTTGTTCCGCTTGCGGGTGAACTCGAAGGCCCAGCGGATGCAGCGCTCGCAGCCCTTGCGGGTATAGATGGCCGTCTGCGTGGCGACCTCGTCGGGCGTGCCCTTCTTCAGCCAGCCGCCGAACGCCGGCATACATGTCTTCGGTGTTCTCGCGGACGACGACGAAATCGATGTCGGCCGGTCCCTTGTTGGCCAGCGGGGTTTCGACGCCGGGGAAGAGTTTGACGGGCCGGAGATTAATGTACTGGTCGAAGCGGAAACGCAGGGCCAGGAGCAGGCCCTTTTCCAGCACGCCGGGGGCGACATCGGGATGGCCCACGGCGCCCAGGAGGATGGCCTTGAAGGTGGCCAGTTCGTTGACGACATCCTCGGGCAGGATCTGGCCGGTGCGGAGATAGCGCTCGCCGCCCAGATCAAAATCCTTGAGCTCGTAGCGGATGCCTTCCAGGGCCGCGACGGCCTTGAAGACTTTGACGGCTTCGGCGGTGACTTCGGGGCCGGTCCCGTCGCCACCCACCACGGCGACGCGAAGAATGTCGTTGCTGCTCATGTTGACTTACCAGGCGAAGTGGGCGAAGGCCTTGTTGGCGTCGGCCATGCGGTGGACGTTTTCACGCTTGGTGTAGGCGGCGCCTTCGCGGTTATAGGCCTGGAGGAGCTCAGCGGCCAACTTCTCGTGCATGGGCCGCCCCTTCTTCTCGCGGCAAGAGCCCAATATCCAGCGGATGGCCAACGACTGCTGACGGGTGCGATTGACCTGCATCGGCACCTGGTAGGAGGCCCCACCGACGCGCTTCGAGCGGACCTCGATGTTCGGCTTGACGTTCTCGACGGCCTGGGTAAAAACCTCGATCGGCTCGGAGTCCTTGAGCTTCTCGTGAATGATGTCCAAGGCGCCGTAGAACACCCGCCGGGCGTTGCTCTTCTTGCCGTTCCACATCATGCAATTGATGAACTTGCTGGCCAGGAGCGATCCGTACTTCGGATCTCCCGTTAGCGATTTGCGACTGGCAGTGATTCGACCCATAATAACCTCTACTTGCTTGCTTTCTTGGCGCCGTACCGGCTGCGGGATTGCTTGCGGCCTTCGACACCCAAGGTATCCAACGCGCCGCGGACGACCTGATAACGCACGCCGGGCAGGTCGCGGATACGGCCACCACGGATCAACACGATCGAGTGTTCCTGGAGGCTGTGACCCTCGCCCGGGATGTATACGGTGACTTCCTTGCCGTTGGAGAGCCGTACGCGGGTGATCTTCCGCAAGGCTGAGTTCGGCTTCTTAGGAGTCATCGTCTTGACCTGGAGACAGACACCGCGCTTCTGCGGACACTGTTCCAAGACCGGCGCTTTGCTGTACCGGCGCTGGTAAATGCGCTTCTTACGAACGAGTTGGTTGATGGTCGGCATAGCTTCTCAATCATTCTACCGCCAACGCGGGGTCGGCGGGGACTCTGTGTCAATCATTCTACCACCAACGTGGGGTCGGTGGCGACTCTTTGTCAATCATCCTTCTACGGCGACCATGGGGACATCGTGCCCGGGTCGGTGTGGATTTTGAAGTTCGTGCTCCCAAATTCCCGCAGGTGGCGAGAATCCTTTATTTTGCTGGTTTCTTGTGGCCTGTCAACGGGGGGTGGGTCACTCAAGTCCGCCCCGCTCCCGCAAGCGGGTGAGGGGAGCTTCCGGTCGATCTACTCCCCCTCGTCGTCTTCATCGCCCACTTCGGCGATCAATTCCTCTTTTTCCTCGTCCTCGTCATCCTCGGAAGGCACGGCATGCTCGAAAAGCTTGTCCAAGGGGCTCGGACCGATCGAGGCACGGCCGCCGCCATCGCTGGCGAGCTCGGCCTTGCCGGCACCCTCCAACAGCGGGAAATGACGAGCGAGGACGTCTTCTTTCTCCGGCCCCAGGCCCTCCAGGGCCTGCGGGCGGATGCGAACCTCCGATTCCTGGTACGTGCGGAAACCGGTACCGGCCGGGATAAGGTGTCCGAGGATCACGTTCTCTTTCAGGCCGACAAGGCGGTCGATCTTGCCCGCCAAGGCGGCCTCCGTGAGCACCTTCGTAGTTTCCTGGAAGCTGGCGGCCGAAATGAAGCTGGAACTTTGCACGGCAGCCTTGGTGATGCCCAGGAGCTGGGTGCTGGCCGTAGCCGGCTTGGGCTTGACGCCCTTGGCGGGGTCCCCACCCAGGGCCTCGATCTGGGCGTTTGTCTGATTCAAGGCATCGATCGGCACGATCGCTCCCTCGGCGTAGTCGCTATCGCCCTTGTGCACGATCTTCAGGCACTTGGACAAGTCCTGGTTCACGGCGCGGAACTCGAAGCGGTCCATGATCGAGCCGGGCAAGAGAGACGTGTCGCCGAAGCTCTCCACACGGACCTTCCGCAACATTTGCGAGACGATGATCTCGATGTGCTTGTCGTTGATTTCCACGCGCTGGCTGCGGTAGACGTTCTGGATCTCACGGGTGAGGTAGTGCTGCACGGCCTCTTCGCCCGAGATGCGGAGGATGTCGTGCGGAACCAGCGGTCCATCGACCAGGGCCTCGCCGGCGCGGACGAAGCTGCTGGCATGCACGCGCAAGTGCTTGCCGTGCGAGACGAGGTGCTCGCGCTCGATGCCGCTTTCGCTGCGGACGACGATCGTCCGCTTGCCGCGGCGCTTCTCGCCCAGCAGCTCCACGGTGCCGTCGATCTCGGCAATGACCGCCGGATCCTTGGGTTTGCGGGCCTCGAAGATTTCCGTCACGCGGGGCAGGCCGCCGGTGATGTCCTGCGTGCCGGCCACCTCGCGGGGCGTCTTGGCCAGCAGCGTGCCGGCCGAGACCTGGCTGCCTTCGGCGACTTCGATGTGGGCCTTTTCCGGCAAGTACTGGAAGTCGAGGATCTTGCCGTCGGCCTCGAGGATGATCTGCGGGTGCAGGTCGCCCTTGTGCTCCATGATGAGCTTGCGCTCGTGTCCGCTGGGATCTTTCTCCAGGCGCATCGTCTCGCCTTCGATGATGTCTTCGAAGCGGACCTTGCCGCTAACTTCGGCGAGAATGGGGATGGCGTGCGGGTCCCACTGGCAGAGGATCGCGCCGGGCATGACTTCCTGGTTTTCGTTGACGGCCAGGTTGGCGCCGATGGGCACGTCGTATTTCTCCAGTTCGCGGCCCTTGGGATCGAGAATCAGGATCTCGCCGTTGCGGGTGAGCACGACCTGCTGTCCGGCGTCGTTGCGGACGACCTTCATACGCGTGAACTTGACCACGCCCTGCTTCTTGGCCTTGTTCTCGCTCTCTTCGACGTGGCGGGCGGCCGTGCCGCCGATGTGGAAGGTGCGCATCGTCAACTGCGTGCCCGGCTCGCCGATGCTCTGGGCGGCGATGATGCCCACGGCCATGCCTTCTTCCACCAGGGCGCCGGTGGACAGATCCATGCCGTAGCACAAGGCGCAGATGCCCAACGGGGCGTCGCAGGTCATCGGGCTGCGGACCTGGATCTTCTCCAGGCCCATCTCCTCGATGCGGCGGGCTTTCTCGACCGTGATCAACTCGTTTTCCTTGACAACCACTTCGTCGGTGATGGGATTCACGATGTTGGCGCGGCTGACGCGGCCGCGGATCGAGTCCTTGAGGCTCACCTCGACCTTCTCGCCGCGGTAGATCACGCCCTTGGTGATGCCTTGCGTCGTGCCGCAGTCATGCAGGGTGACGACGACGTTCTGGGCCACGTCGGCCAGCTTGCGGGTAAGGTAACCCGAGTCGGCCGTCTTCAAGGCCGTATCGGCCAGGCCCTTGCGGGCGCCGTGCGTCGAGCTGAAGTATTCCAGCACGCTCAGCCCCTCGCGGAAGTTGGCCTTGATCGGCGTCTCGATGATCTTGCCCGAAGGCTTGGCCATCAAACCGCGCATGCCGGCCAACTGGCGGATCTGTTCGACGCCGCCGCGGGCGCCGGAGTGGGCCATGAGGAAAATCGGATTGACGTAGTTGATGTGCGTCTCGGTGCGGTGGTCGTTCTCCAATTCGACCATCATTTGCGAGGTGATCTCTTCGCGGGCGTGGGTCCAGGCGTCCAACACCTGGTTGTAACGTTCGCCCTCGGTGATGATGCCGCGCTGGTAAAGCTTGTGGATTTTGCCCACGCTCCGTTCGGCGTTCTGGATGATCTTCTGCTTGTTGGGCGGCGTGATCAGGTCGTCGGTGGCGAAGCTCAGGCCGCTGTGGGTGCTCGAGCGGAAGCCGATGCGGTTCAGCGTATCCAAAAGGTCGATCGTCTTCCGCCGGCCAAGGATCTCGTAGCAGTCGGAAATCACTTCCGCCAGGTCCTTCGACCGCAGCGGCATGTTGTAGAACGGCATGCCGGTGGGCAGCGAGAAGTTGAACATCACGCGGCCGACGGTCGTCTTGATGAGCGTGCCGGGCTTGGCGGATGGGTCGCTCTTGATGAAGCGGCCTTTGGCCAGGCGGACTTCGACGGCGGTGTGGGTGGTCACCTTGCCCAGCGAGTAGGCGAGTTGCACTTCCTCGAACGACGAGAACTTCATGCACTGCTCTTCGCTTTGCGGCAGCGCGGCGGTCATATAGTAGCAACCCATCACCACGTCCTGCGAAGGGCTGATGATCGGCGCGCCGCTGGCCGGACTGAAGATGTTGTTCGTCGACATCATCAGCGTGTGGGCCTCGACCTGGGCCTCGATCGACAGCGGCAGGTGTACGGCCATCTGGTCGCCGTCGAAGTCTGCGTTGAAGCCCTTGCAGACCAGCGGGTGCAGCTTGATGGCGTTGCCTTCCACCAGCATCGGCTCGAAGGCCTGGATGCCCATGCGGTGCAGCGTGGGGGCGCGGTTCAGGAGCACGGGGTGGTTCTGGATCACTTCTTCGAGAATGTCCCAGACTTCTTCGTCCTTCCGCTCCAGCATCTTCTTGGCCGACTTGATCGTATCGGCGTGCTCCAGTTCCTTGAGCCGGCGGATGATGAACGGCTGGTACAGCTCCAAGGCAATCTTCTTCGGCAGGCCGCACTGGTGCAGCCGCAGCGCCGGGCCGACGACGATCACGCTGCGGGCCGAATAGTCGACGCGCTTGCCCAAAAGGTTCTCGCGGAAGCGGCCCTGCTTGCCCTTGATCATGTCCGTAAGCGACTTCAGGGGGCGGTTGCTCGAGCCCAGCACCGGCCGCTTGCAACGGTTGTTGTCGAACAAGGCGTCGACCGACTGCTGCAGCATCCGTTTCTCGTTGCGGATAATGACTTCGGGGGCGTTGAGGTCGACGAGCTTCTTCAAGCGGTTGTTGCGGTTGATGATGCGGCGGTACAGGTCGTTCAGGTCGCTCGTGGCGAAATTGCCGGAGTCCAAGAGGACCAGCGGACGCAGGTCGGGCGGAATCACCGGGATCACGTCCAGCACCATCCACTCGGGGCGGTTGTCGCTGTCGCGGATGGACTCGACGATCTTCAGGCGGTTGATCAGGTCCTTCTTCTTCTGTTTCGAGGACGTCTCGGCCAGATCGACCCGCAACTCCACCGAGAGCTTGACGAGGTCCAGTTCCATGAGCAGCTTGCGGACGGCCTCGGCGCCCATGTCGGCGTCGAAGGTCCCCTCGCCGTACTGCTTGCGGGCTTCGCGGTACTCGTCTTCGGTGAGGAGCTGCTGCGGCTTCAACGGCGTGTCGCCCGTGCGGGTGACGACGTAGTCCTGGAAGTAGATGATCTTTTCCAGGCTGGTGGTCTTCATGGCCAGCAAGGCGCCCAGGCGGCTGGGCATGGCCTTGAAGAACCAGATGTGCACGACCGGCGCGGCCAGCTCGATGTGACCCATCCGCTTGCGGCGCACGCGGCTATGGGTGATCTTCACGCCGCAACGGTCGCAGATCATGCCCTTGTACTTCATGCCACGGTACTTGCCGCAGGAGCACTCCCAGTCCTTCTCGGGTCCGAAGATCCGTTCGCAGAACAGGCCGTCCTTCTCGGGACGATAGGTGCGGTAGTTGATCGTTTCCGGCTTTTTTACTTCGCCGAACGACCAACTGCGGATGTCGTGGGGGCGGGCCAGGCTGATCTTGACCGCCGTATAATCGTTGATCCGATCGTATGTCGCTTCGCCGATACTCATGGAAATGCCTCCTAGGCTCTTGGTAGGGTGGGACAAGCTCGCTTCTGGCGAATGCCGGCCCACCGACGCCAAATAACGGCGGGCCGTGGCTCGCTTAGGCTCGCTGGTCCCACCCTACGTCTTAACTGTTCGCTTAGACTCGCGCCTTTTCGAGTTGCATGTTCAGGCCAAGGCCGCGGATTTCATTGGTCAACACGTCGAAGCTCGCCGGGGTGCCGGCCTCCAACGTGTTCTCGCCCTTGACCATCGATTCGTAAATCTTCGTGCGGCCTTCCACGTCGTCGCTCTTGACCGTGAGCAACTCCTGGAGGATGTAGGCCGCGCCGTAGGCCTCCAACGCCCATACTTCCATTTCCCCGAAACGCTGGCCGCCGAAGCGGGCCTTGCCGCCCAGGGGTTGCTGGGTGATGAGCGAATACGGACCGGTCGAGCGGGCATGCACCTTGTCGTCGACAAGGTGGTGCAGCTTGAGCATATAAATGTAGCCCACCGTCGAGAACTGCTCGAACGGTTCGCCCGTGCGGCCGTCGAAAAGTTGGCTCTTGCCCGGGCTCCCCGATTCGCAAAGCCCTCCGTCGATCAGAAGCTGGCGGATGTCGGTCTCGGTCGCGCCGTCGAAGACCGGCGTGATCGACTGGAAGCCGAAGTCTTGCGCCGGCCCAGCCAAGGTGCGTCTCCAAGATCTGGCCCACGTTCATACGGCTGGGCACGCCCAGCGGATTGAGCATGATCTGGATCGGCGTGCCGTCGGCCAGGAAGGGCATGTCCTCGCGGGGCAGGATCTTGGAGATCACGCCCTTGTTCCCGTGCCGGCCGGCCATCTTGTCGCCCACGGATATCACCCGCTTGGCGGCAATGTAGACCTTGACCATTTGCAGCACGCCGCTGCGGAGCTCGTCGCCGCGCTTCATGGAGTTGAGCTTGCGATCGCGGGTGTCGATGGCCGCCTCGACCGCCGGCCATTCCTGCTTGTGCAGCTTCTCCAATGCCGCCTTTCGCTCCGGACTGCGGACGTCAAGCGATTCGAGACTGAAGTTCTGGGCCTGCTCGGCCACGCTGCGGTAATCGCGGCCTTCGACCAGCGGGCTGCCGTCCTCGTCGGCCAGTTTCTTCTTCAACACGTCCTCGATCTTCAGCACCAGGTCGCCGAAAGCGGCGGCAATCCGCTGGTTGCCCTCCGTTTCGGCCTCCTTGAGCGCCGTCTCGAACGCCTTCCGCTCGTCTTCGGTGAGGCTCATGCGGCGGGAGAACTTCTGCGTGTCGATGACGATGCCTTCCACGCCGGAGGGCACTTCCAGCGAATCGTTCTTTACGTCTTCGCCGGCACGGCCGAAGATGGCGTGCAGCAATTTCTCTTCCGGCGTGAGCTCGGTCTTCGATTTGGGCGAAACCTTGCCGACGAGGACGTCGCCCGGACGAACGTACGTGCCTACGCGGACGATGCCCGTCTCGTCGAGATTGCGGAGCATCTTCTCGCTGACGTTGGGGATGTCGCGGGTGAATTCCTCGCGGCCCAGCTTCGTCTCGCGGATTTCGATGTCGAACTCCTCGATGTGGATCGAGGTGTAGACGTCGTTCTCCACCAGTTCTTGGCTGATGATGATGGCGTCTTCGAAGTTGAACCCGTCCCAGGCCATGAAAGCCACCAGGACGTTGCGGCCCAGGGCCAACTCGCCCTTGTAGGTGGCGGCGCCGTCGGCGATGACCTGCCCCTTTTCGATCTTGTCGCCGACGTTGATGATCGGCTTCTGGTTCTGGCAGGTCCGCTCGTTCAGGCCGACGAACTTGCGGAGAGTATAAACGTCGCCGCCGATCTCGATCCGCCGCGCGTCGGCGTAAGTCACCGTGCCCTTGCTACGGGCGCGGACGATCATGCTCGAGTTTCGGTGCGGTCTCGACTTCCATGCCCGTGGCCACCAACGGCGGATCGGTGATCAACAGCGGCACGGCCTGCCGCTGCATGTTGGAACCCATCAGGGCGCGGTTGGCGTCGTCGTGTTCGAGGAAGGGGATCAACCCGGCCGAAACGCCCACCATCTGGCTCGGGGCCACGTCGATGTACTGCACCTGGTCGCAGGGGATGATCTGAAAGTCGCCGTGGTAGCGGGCGATGACCGAGTCGCCAACGACCTTGCCGTTCTCGATCGGCACGTCGGCCGGGGCCAGCCGGGCCTCATGTTCCTGATCGGCGCGGAGCCACTCGGTGACGGCCCTGCCTTCCTTGTCGAACTCCAGCTTCCCGTTTTTTACTTTGTGGTACGGCGTGACCAGGAAGCCGTAATCGTCCACGCCCGCGTAGATCGCCAGGCTGGAAATCAAACCGATGTTCGTGCCTTCAGGCGTCTCGATCGGGCAGATTCGCCCGTAGTGCGAAATGTGCACGTCGCGGACCTCGAAGCCGGCCCGTTTGCGGTTCAAGCCGCCCGGCCCCAAGGCCGAGAGCCGCCGCTCGTGCGTGAGCATCGATAGCGGGTTCGTCTGGTCGACCACCTGCGACAATTCGCCGCGGCCGAAAAAGTATTCGATCGCCGCCGAGATGCTCTTGGGATTCACCAGGCTCCGCGGCGTCATGTCCTCGATGTCCTTCAGGCTCATCCGCTCCTGTACAGTACGGCGAAGCTTGAGGAAACCCTTGCGGAGCTCGTCGCTGGCCAGTTCGTCGATCGTGCGCAGGCGGCGATTGCCGAGGTGGTCGATGTCGTCGATTTCCACGCTCGGATCGTTGGCCCGCAGCTTGTTGAGATACTTGATCGCGGCGATCAGGTCGTCCGGCCGCAAGGTCATCTCCGTCTCGGGAATGTTCAAGGCCAGCTTGCGGTTGATGCGGAAGCGGCCGACCCGACCAAGGCGATAACGGTTGGTGTCGTAGAACTTCTCGAAGAACAACGCCTTGGCCTTCTCCAGGTTCGGCGGATTGCCCGGCCGCAGACGCTGATAAATTCGCAGCAAGGCCTCCTCGTGGCTGCTGGTGGCATCTTCAGCGAGCGAATTCAGCAGCAGCGGGTTCTTCGGATCGGCCATGACGTCAATCTCGGTCAGGCCCGACGTGCAGATCGTTTCCGCGGCGTTCTTGGTGATCTTCTCTCCGCTCTGAACGAGCACTTCACCGGCATGGGGGCTGGAGACCGGGTAGATCACGTCGCTCACGGCCAGCTTGCCTTCGATCTTGGCGGCGTGCCTGCCGCCGTCGACCTTTACCGTCTCGGTCTCGTAGAAGACCCGCAGCAAGGCGTCGTTTTCGCCGTACTTCGGATCCATGGCCCGAAGCAAGGTCATGATCGAGAACTTGCCGCTCTGATCGATACGGACCGCCAGGCTTTCCTTGCGCGTGACATTCAGTTCGATCCAGCTACCGCGTTCAGGAATGATCCGGCAACTGTGCAAGCGGCGCTCGCCGGTGCCTTCCACTTCCATCACGAAATCGACGCCGGGGCTGCGATGGAGCTGGTTCACCACGACGCGTTCGGCGCCGTTGATAATGAACTCGCCGCCGCCTAGCATGATAGGAATGTCGCCCAAATAGACCTCCTCCTCCACCGGTTGCTCCTTGGTGAGCTTGAGCCATACCTTGAACGGGCGACCGTAGGTCAGGCGGAGTTGACGGCACTCGTCCGGCTCGTAGCGGGGCTTGCCCAACTCGTAGCGAAGATACTCCAAACGGAGCGTTTTGTCGTAGCTCTCGACGGGAAAGATTTCGCGGAGCACGCCCTCGATTCCCTGGTCTTTGCGCTTCTGCCAGGGAACTTCCTGCTGCAGGAAGCCATCATAACCGCGGGTCTGGATTTGGGTCAGATCAGGGATCCCATGAGGGGCTCGCTGACTGCCGAAGCGACGAATTTCCTTGGGTTGAATACGTCGTTGGGCGGAAGTTGCCATGGGCACTCACCTCTGAGAAAAGCAAGAGAATCCCCGCAGGCCGGCGGGAAATAGCCACACGGCGCAGCATGAGACAGCCGCGCCGCGGGCTTGGCCCCGGGGGGTATGGGAAAGCAACGAGATAAAATACGCTCTATTTGACAACAACCTTCGCGCCGGCCTCTTCCAGTTCCTTGCGGAGTTTCTCGGCATCGTCTTTCGAGAGGCCCTCCTTGACCTTGGCGGGGATGGCTTCAACAAGATCCTTGGCTTCCTTCAGGCCCAGACTGGTGGCAGCCCGAACGACCTTGATGATTCCGATCTTCTTGGTGGCTTCGTAGCTCTCGATCACCACGTCGAACTCGGTCTGGACCTCGGCGACCTTGGCAGGGCCGGCATCGGCGGCAGGTCCGGCCATCATCACGGCGCCACCGGCTGCCGGCTTGATGCCGTGGACGTTTTCCAGGTAATCGCTCAGCTCTTTGGCCTCCTTGAGGGTCAGGGCGACAATCTTGTCGCCCAGGTCCTTGGTCACCTGGGAGTATTCGCGGGTAGCTTCAGCAGTCGACATTGCAGTTCGTTCCTTTCTCATACATGCGTCGCGACGCGGATCTGACTGCAACCGGCCGCTGACACGATTCTATACTTGTTGTTTGAAACGGGTTAGTCCCCGAAAGGGTCAAAATTGCCAATCATCAATCTCGGGGTGGCACGTCCCTGAGCTTGCGAAGGGCGTGGTGGCTCGCAAAACCACGCCCTTCGCAAGCTCAGGGACGTGCCACCCTCGTTATGCTCTCACGTGGCAGGAGCCCCATCCGTTGGGGGTGCAACTGGGGGTGGTACATCAGACGGACCAGGAGTACCTGGTGCCCGGGCCTGATCAAGGGCGGGAGCCCCCTCCGCTGGTGGTTCGCCCGCGCCATCCGATGCCCCATCCTCCTCGCCACCTTTGGCCTTCTCGGAAATCTGGCTGGCCAGGGCCCCGCCAACCGCGATCAACTGGCTGCTCAATCGCGAGCCGACTGATAGGATCTGCCCGAGCAAGAGGCCCAACTGTTCCGTTCGAGTGGGCCACTTCGCCACCTCGGCGATCTGATCGGCCGAGATCTGCTCGCCATCCATGACGCCCCCGCGCGGCTGGAACGCGGGAAATTTTTCGCTCTTGAGGATCTCCGTGATCGATTTCGCCAGGGCCACGATGTCCTCGTTGCCCCAACAAACCGCCGCCGATCCACCGATTCCGTCAAACAACCTCGCCAGAGGAGTGCCAGCCGTGGCCCGGGCGGCCATGCTGTTCTTCACTACGAGGATGTTGATTTTTCTGGCACGCAGTTCCTTCCGCAACGTATACGTGGAGGAGGAGTTCATGCCGATCATGTTCACCAGCAGGGCGTCGTTGACGTTTTGCAGGCGTTTCTTGATGTCATCCGATACCAGATTCTTGACGTACTTGCTCATGCCTTGTGCCTCGAAAGATTTATTGCGCCTTCGTTGATTGGTTGCGCTTATGCCCCTGGGATCCGCAAGGCAGGGCTCATGGTCGCCTTGATGGCAATTCCCTTGACGTACTGGCCTTTGACCGCCGCCGGCTTGAGGTGCAGGATGTAATTGATGAACGCCGAGATGTTTTCCACGAGTTTCGAGACCTCGAAACTCAGCTTGCCGACCACCGCATGGACGTTGCCGCCCGCATCGCAGCGGAACTCGACCTTTCCGGCCTTGTACTCCTTGATCACCTTGGCCACGTCGGGTGTCACCGTGCCGGCACGCGGCGAAGGCATCAGGCCGCGGGGTCCCAAAACTTTGCCCAAGGGACCGACAACCCCCATCATGTCCGGGGCGGCAATGCAGACGTCAAAATCGGTCCAGCCGCCCTTGATCTTTTCAGCCAACTCCGGCCCGCCGACTTCATCGGCGCCGGCGGCCTTGGCGTCGTCGATCTTATCGCCCTTGGCAAAGACGATCACCCGCTGCGTCTTGCCGATGCCGTGGGGCAGCACGATCGAGCCGCGGACCAACTGGTCGGCCTGCTTGGGATCGATTCCCAATCGCATGACGATCTCGGCCGTCTGGTCGAACTTCGTGGTGTTGAAAGTCTTCAGCAGAGTGACGGCCTCGGGAAGCGGCAACAGCGTCGATTCCGCGGGCAGTTTGGCCCGCATGGCCTTCATACGTTTCGCAACTCTTGGCATTTACTTCTTTCTCCCGTAGTCCTGCGGCGAACCAGTCGCCTCCTACTTTAGAGGTTTTCCTGAAAGTTTGTACGGTTGCGTGACGGATTGGAGCCCGACTGCGCAAGCGAGGAATCGATTCTCTTTGCTCGTCGGCGCACATTCCTCGCTTGCGCGTCGGGCTTCAATGTTGACCTACAGCACTCCTGCTAATCAATCACTTCCAGCCCCATGCTGCGCGGTACCGGCGATCAGTCGGCGGGCAGCCTCGGGACTGGCGGAACTGAGATCGTTCTGCTTCAGCTTGATGATCTCATCGACTTGGGCCCATGTAACCTTGCCGACCTTGTCCTTGTTGGGAACACCGGAACCTTTGGCAATGCCCGCGGCCTTCTTCAACAACGCGGCCGCCGGGGGACTTTTGGTCACAAACTCAAAGGTGCGGTCGCTGTAGACCTTCACCACCACGGGGATCGGCATTCCGCCGGCCTCACGGGTGCGGTCGTTGAATTGCGACACGAACTGCCCCAGGTTGATGCCATATTTACCCAGGGCGGTGCCGACGGGAGGCGCTGGGGTGGCCTGTCCGCCAGGGACCTGGAACTTTACTTCGCTTACAAGGTTCTTCGCCATAGCTCACTCAGTCATTATTCCACCGACTCGGGGTCGGCGGGGATGTTCGTTATTCCACCGACTCGGGGTCGTTGGGGAAAGTAATCCGTTTTGGTAAGTTTATCCAGCTACTAAACCGACTCGACCTGCCAGTACTCGAACTCGACAGGCGTCGTTCGATTGAAAATCGTGATCATCACCGTCACCCGGCCGTTGGTCTTGTCGATCGCATCCACTTCGCCCTCGAAATTCTCGAAGTTCCCTTCGATGACCTTCACGCGATCGCCTTTGGCGAAGGGGATCTTCAAATCGGGGGCCTTTTCGCTCTTTTCTTCCTGTTTGGCGATAATCCGTTCGACCTCGTGCGGCAGCATTGGCGTGGGCACGCCGGAGGCGCCGGTGAAATCGCCGATCCCCGGCGTCTCACGCACCAGGAACCACGTGTCTTCGTTGATTTCCATGTGGACGACGAGGTAGCCGGGATAAAGCTTCCGCTTGATCACCCGCTTCTTGCCGCCTTTGAATTCCGTAACCTTCTCCGTGGGAACAATCACTTCGCCGAAATATCGATCGAGCCCCTGAATCGAAACCCGACGCAACAGACCTTCGCGGATCGATTCCTCGCGGTTGCTCTGGACCTTGAGGATATACCAATTCATGTTTTCCGACTTCGGAACGTCGGAGACGACGGTGGGCGGGGCCGCCGGGGGTTTCCGCGACTTGCCCGACTCCGCACGCGGACGTGCCGGCCGGGCGGCTTTGACGGCTTTGACGGGTTGGACGGGCGCCTCTTCCGCAACACCTGGTACATCGGACTGTCCAGCGGAATCTGGTGAACGAGCCTGACCGGTCGTCTCCGCGACTGGTTCCACTGAAACCTCTTCCACAACTGGCGCCGAAGAGTCAGGCTCGGGCACCATGTCAGGCACAATATTGGGTACCATGTCGGGTACCATGTCGGGCACCATGTACCCATGGTCGTGGTCGTGGTCGGCCGGACGCACCTCTTCCGCAATCACGGGTTCATCCGGATCATGCTGCGGCACGGCGGGCGCAACGTCCGACTGCGGATGAACGTTCGACTGCGAATCCACCTCCGCATGTACTGCGGGGAGACCTGGCAGGACTTCCGAATTCTGTCCGCTCTGTTCTGTCACGACGGTTGAACCTCTGCCAAGAAACCGATCCAATCCAAATACTGACAATCAAACCCAAACCACCAATTAAGCCCAAGCCACCAATTAATCCCAAGCCACCAATTAAGCCCAAGCCACCAATTAAGCGGAGTACACGCCAATTGCCTTGAAGAACCAGACCCAAAACATGTCAAACGTCGCCAATATGAGGCCGATCGCGAAAATCACCACGATGACGACCACGGTCCAGCGCCACATTTCGCTCCAGGAGGGCCACGAAACCTTATTGATCTCGGCTTCCACGGCAATCAAAAAGTCGGCGAACGCCGGCAAATTGACGCTCCGATAGGCGGCCCATAAACCAACCAGAGCCAGCACGCCGGGGATTCCATAGCAGAGCCACGCCGGGCAGCTAACTACGGAGCCGTTGAACCACGTCCCCAGCCTCCACAGGCCAATCAGCAAAGTCACCGCCAACGCGGCAAACGTCACCTGCCGGACAATTCGTCCCTGGCTCCGCTTGTAGACGCCGACTCGCCAAAATTCATCAAAAAATGTGCTCACCGCTATCGACCTTTGGATTTCTTATGCTTACCGGGCGCTCACCGCGACTCGGGCCAATTAAATGGCAGGGACGGCGGGAGTCGAACTCGCAACCCTTCGCTTTGGAGGCGAATGCTCTGCCAATTGAGCTACGTCCCTGTTTGTGATTACTTGATCACTTTCGTCACCACGCCGGAACCGACCGTGCGGCCACCCTCGCGGATTGCGAAACGCACGTTGACGTCCATGGCGATCGGCGAGATCAACTCGACCGACAGCTTGACATTATCGCCGGGCATGCACATTTCCGCGTCGCCCATCAGGTTCGCCGAACCGGTCACGTCGGTCGTGCGGAAGTAGAACTGCGGACGATACCCGCTGAAGAACGGGGTATGCCGGCCGCCTTCTTCCTTCGAGAGGACGTAGACTTCCGCCTCGAACTGCGTGTGCGGCGTGATTGAACCGGGCTTGGCCAACACCTGGCCGCGCTCGATTTCTTCGCGCTTGATGCCACGGAGCAGGCAACCGACGTTGTCGCCGGCCATCCCCTCTTCGAGTTGCTTGTTGAACATTTCCACGCCCGTGCAGGTCGTCTTGCGGGCCTCCGGAGCGAAGCCGATGATCGCGACTTCTTCGCCCACCTTGATCCTGCCGCGCTCGATACGTCCGGTGGCCACGGTTCCGCGGCCTTCGATCGAGAACACGTCTTCCACCGCCATCAGGAAGGGCTTGTCGACTTCACGCGTGGGCTCGGGAATATAGGCGTCCACCGTGGCCAACAGGTCGCCGATGCACTTCGTGGCAGCCGGATCCGTGGGGTTGTTGTAGGCCGCCAAGGAATTGCCACGGGTGATCGGGATGTCGTCGCCCGGGAAGCCGTACTTCGTGAGCAACTCGCGGACTTCCAACTCGACCAACTCCAACAACTCGGCGTCGTCCACCAAGTCGACCTTGTTGAGGAACACGACCAGGGCGGGGACGTTCACCTGGCGGGCCAGAAGCACGTGCTCGCGGGTCTGCGGCATGGGGCCGTCAGCGGCCGAGACGACGAGGATTGCCCCGTCCATCTGGGCGGCGCCCGTGATCATGTTCTTGATGAAGTCGGCGTGGCCCGGGCAGTCGATGTGGGCGTAGTGACGCTTCTCGGTCTCGTACTCGACGTGCGACACGGCGATGGTCACCGTCTTGGTCGCGTCGCGGACGGTACCGCCCTTGGCGATATCTGCGTACGACTTGAACTTGGCCAACCCTTTGGCGGCCTGGGTCGCCAGGATCGCGCCGGTTAGCGTGGTCTTGCCGTGGTCAATGTGGCCAATGGTGCCCACGTTGACGTGAGGTTTCTTACGTTGGAAAATTTCCTTCGCCATTCTATCTCCCTGCAATCACAAGCGAGTAACGATAAATTTGTTAGACAGTACTTTATCTTTCCGTACCGTGTCAAACCGCCCTGACGGGTTGCCAAAGGACGTTTTGTCTATTTGACGCGGCACTCGGTTCGGGCTCAGTTCCGACCCGTCGAACGTTCAATGCAAACGGCCACTACGCGTCCCGCCGACGGAGAGCTGCTGAGGGGATTTGAACCCTTGACCTCGTCCTTACCAAGGACGCGCTCTACCGACTGAGCTACAGCAGCCAACGGAAAAAATCCGAAATCCGAAACACCAAATTCCAAACAAATTCAAATACCAAATATCAAAGGCCCAAAACCGGTTTGGTCATTCGAATTTGGTCCTTTGTATTTGTTTCGGATTTCGGATTTTGAATTTCGTGCTTCCTCTCTCCTCTTCTTCCTGGCCAACCAAGCGGGTGATGGGAATCGAACCCACGTAAGTAGCTTGGAAGGCTACGGCTCTACCATTGAGCTACACCCGCGGATTTCTTAACTTCCTACGATTCGGCGGATTCCTTCTTTAGCAGAGCCAACTCGACTCGATTTAGTTATTTTGGCCCGATTCTCTTGAACGGCCCAATTCATTTAATGGAGGGTGAAGGATTCGAACCTTCGAAGGCGTTGCCATCAGATTTACAGTCTGACCCCTTTGGCCACTCGGGAAACCCTCCGGCTTCGATTTCTTGCTCCCTGCTGGGAACTGCCTCCGCCACGAAAACTTCTTGGGATCGACGAACCTCTTCACCACCCGTAAACCGCCCCCGCCGAAAGCATTGCAACTTTGCCTTTCACGCCGGGAATGCTGGACACGCAATCAGCGAACCAACCGCTAATCCCTTACGAGCTAGCGGAGGGACTTGAACCCACAACCTGCGGTTTACAAAACCGCTGCTCTGCCGGTTGAGCTACGCTAGCCTCTTCGCGCCAACATGCGAATCCATGATTATAACGACACTCCGGGGCAATGCAAGGTGCGCAAGGGCCAAAAAAGTGCGTTCTTTCAATTTCGCCCTGCCAACGATTGAAAATCCAATAAAACCGCCCAAAAGAATCGACATACACCACCCTAAAGTAGTGTTTGGCAGGCAGATTTTGCTCGTAGCTACTCGGTGCGATCGATTTTCGACAGCTATTTCTTCTCCACCACCCAAATATTCCGGAAGCGGACCGGATTGCCGTGGTTCTGCAAATAGAGCGGGCTAGGCTCCGGACCCTCCTGGAAGGGGGATGCCGTGGTGGCATGAGTTGCCTCGGTATCCTTCTGGATCTCGACGCCATTGTGCCGGACAGTCAGCCGGGCGTTCTTCACCTTCTTTCCATCTTTGAATTCGGCGGCCGTAAAGTCGACGTCGTAGGTCTGCCACGAAAGCGGGGGGTAGCACATATTGATCCGCGGCGCCGCGATGCCGTAGATTGCCCCACAATCGTCCTTCTGCGGTGCCAGGCCGAACGAATCGAGGATCTGCGTCTCGTAGCGGCCCTGGGCGTAGTAGCCGCTGTTGCCCCGGCCCTGTCCGCGAGCGTTGGGCATGAAGGGGAGCATGAATTCCAGGTGGATCTTGTAGCTTTGGAACTTCTGCTTGGTCGTCGCACCCTCTAACAGCAGGCCGCCCTTGATGCGACCATCGACAAAGGCGCCGGCTGAAGTGCCGTCAAAGAGTACGATTGCCCCGGCTGGCGGTTTGTCACCCAGTGTGGGGCTGGTGCGGACGACGTGCCGCAACGTAGCGAGCGTGGCGCCGTCGGCATCTTTGATGGTCAAAAGCGGTGTGCCGCCGGCATCCTTGGCATCGAGGCGGATTGTGCCCGTAGTGCCTTTTTCATGGCTGAACACCACGGCGCCGTCTTTGGTCTGGCCATCGACTTCTACCCGGGTCTTCTCATCCCAACCGTCGCCGGGCAGGCCGCCCGGATAGCCGACGGCGTGAAACTTTCCATTGCCTAGGGCGATGATTTGCACGCCGCACTTTTCCGGCTTGTCGTCGCCCTTGATTTCGCCCACGTACTCGCCCTGGATGGCGAAATCGGGACCAGCCGCGGCGATCTCCGTCGCCACGATCTCAGCCGCCTTGGACTTGTCTTTGGCAGAAGCCGGTACAGCCATCGCCAGGACGATGGCGGAGGCTAGAAGCAGGGGAAGCGTTCGGAACATGAGGGAATTCTCCAAGGGGTGTGAAAGGTGTGACGGGTTCAGCATACCAACTCCTTATGTCAAAATAACCACCGCCCGCCGGAAGATCAAGGAGGTCCTTTCTGCCGGAAAAGACCTACATGGTCTAGCATATCCGCGGCATCTGCTCGCCGGAAAGCAAATCGAGGATTCGCCCGCCGCCGATGGGGCTTCGCACCACTACGCTCCGCGGATGCGAGTCGGTTACCCGGCCGATGATTGCTGGGCCGCGTGCGGCCGGATGCCGACGCAAGATGTCCAGCGCCCGCTCGGCCGCCTGCGGAGCGATGAAGGCCACCAAACGTCCTTCGTTGGCCACGTAAAGCGGGTCGAGACCGAGGATTTCACAGGCCGCCTTTACCGGCTCCGAAACCGGGATCGCCGCTTCTTCAAGTTCGATGCCTACCCGTACGTCCAGGGCGATCTCGTTGAGTGCCGCGGCGAGTCCCCCGCGGGTCAGATCGCGGAGACAATGCAGATCTTCGCCAACCACCGACAGCGCCTCGACCAGCCCGGCCAGCGATGCGCAATCGCTTTGCAGTTCGCTCTCGAAACCGAGTCCCTCGCGGACCGACATCACGGCCATGCCATGCCGGCCCAGGTCGCCGCTGACCATTACCACGTCGCCCGGCACGACGTTCTGCGGCGCGATGCTGATGCCCGGCGGCACAAGTCCCACGCCGGCCGTGTTGATGAAGATTCCGTCGCCCTTGCCGCGGTCCACGACCTTGGTGTCGCCGGTGATGATCCGAACGCCCACCTCGCGGCTGGCCGTGGACATTGAATCGACCACGCGGCGGAGCGTGTCCATCGGCAAACCTTCTTCGAGGATAAAGCCCGCGCTGAGATACAGTGGCCTGGCGCCGGACATGGCCAGGTCGTTCACCGTGCCGTAAACGGCCAGCGTGCCGATGTCGCCGCCCGGAAAGAACAGCGGCCGGACCACGAAGGTATCGGTGGTCATCGCCAGGCGTCCGCCCGCGATTTCGACCACTGCGCTATCATGGGCCGGAGACGGCGGACCATCGCCTGCGAATGCCGGGCGGAACAGTCCTTCGATCAGGTTCCGCATGAAACGTCCCCCGCCGCCGTGGGCAAGCTGGACCGTGGCGTGCTCGACGATCGGCACGGGGCAGGAGACTTTGAAGTTTGGAGTATTGGGTTGGGACATGTTGGCGGAACTGCAAGGTCAACCACGAAAGACACGAAACACACGAAAAGGAGAAGACAGGAAAATGGCCCATCAGAACACGTGGGTCAGTGCATTAAGGAAGAAAATGAACTTCGATTTCATCTTGCTGTCTTTTCTTTAATGCATTCGCGTTTTCTTTTTTTCGTGTATTTCGTGGTTGACTCCTTATTGACTCTCATTGTCGGCGATAACGGTAGTATGCCGAGCACGCCCCTTCCGCCGATACCATCGGTGCGCCAAGGGGATGGTCCGGCGTACAGCGGGTGCCGAAGACCGTACACTCGTGCGGCTTCTTCTGACCCTGCAAGACCAGCCCGGCAATGCACTCCGCCGGTTCCTCGGCCGTGATGTGGGCGACGTGAAAACGGTGATCGGCGTCGAATTGGGCGTACGCCGCGCGCAGCGCCCAGCCGCTGGCAGGTATCTCGCCGATCCCCCGCCACTTCCGCGGCACGACCTCGAAGACGTCCTTCAATATCTCGAGCGCGGCCCGATTGCCTTCCGGGCGCACGGCCCGGGCGTATTGGTTCTCGACCTCGGCCCGGCCTTCTTCGAGCTGTTTCACGCACATCAAGACGCCTTGGAGGATGTCCAGCGGTTCGAAACCCGTGACCACGATCGGCACATGGTACTGCCGGGCGATCGTCTCGTATTCCGCCGTACCCATAATCGTACAGACGTGACCGGCGGCCAGGAAGCCTTGCACGCGGTTGGAGGGCGAACTGAGCACCGCACATAAGGCCGGCGGCACCAACACGTGCGAGACCAGCACGGAGAAGTTCGTCAATCCCAACCGCTTGGCCTGTACCACGGCCATGGCGTTGGCCGGCGCGGTCGTCTCGAAACCGACGGCAAAGAAGACGACCTGCTTTTCCGGATTGTTCCGGGCCAGGCTGACGGCGTCCATGGGCGAATAGACGATCCGCACGTCGCCCCCTTCCGACTTCACCGTGAAGAGGTCCTTGGTCGAGCCCGGCACCCGCAGCATATCGCCGAAGGAGCAGAAGATCACCTCCGGCCGCGCGGCGATGGCCAACGCCCGGTCGATCATCTCCATGGGCGTGACGCAGACCGGGCAGCCGGGGCCGTGGATCAAGGTAATCTCGGGCGGCAGCATTTCATCCAGGCCGAAGCGAAGGATGGCATGGGTTTGTCCCCCGCAGACTTCCATGATGTTCCACGGCCGGGTTGTCGTCCGGGCGATGGCCGCCGCCAATTGCTTGGCTGCGTTGGCGTTGCGATATTCGTCGATGTATTTCATCTTTCCAGGCGGGCCTTCATCCAGTCGGCCAAGTCCGGTCGAACCAGCGGATCGGGCGGGCGATCGTAATCGACTGCGCCGCGGGAGTATGGTCCGCCATCATAGGCCTGTTGAAAAACGTACTGCAAGTCCAGCGGCGGTTTCCGCCTGGTCCTCCCGCAATGGGATGGTAATGCACGGCAGCCGCTCCTCAAGCCCGACGGGAAACAGTTGGTATTGCAATTCCGCCCGCGCTGCCATGCGCGATTGACCGCCACCAGGTAATCCGGCAGCGGTTCCAGGCAGGCGGCCGCTTCGATGACCAAGAGGCCGCCGATCAACGGTTGGCCGCCGCGGAGAAGGTCCAACTCGATCAGCGACGTATCGCTTTCGAGGATTTCCTGCTGTTTGGCCTCGTAGGCCCGGCGGTCCGGTCCGGACCGCTTGTTCGCCGGACTGGCAATTTCGATCAGTGTCACCAGGGCATGGCCGCGGGCAACATCGCGGATTTCCACGAAATGGTGGCGCGAGGGCTCGTTGGGAATTCGCATCCAGACCGAGGGCGAGGAGGCGACGCGGGGCTCTTCCAGCAGGGCCAGACCGCCTTCGCGGGCCGGCGCGACCGCCGGGCTTCGCGGCCTGACAATAGCCACGTCCGGCACGATCCGTCGAGGCGTCTCATCCCCCACGATGCCGATTTCGGGCCGCATTTCCAGCCGAGCGTAGTACGACCGCGGCAGTACGCGGTTGAGTTCGCCCCGAATTTCCGCTGCCAAGGCGTCGTGAAAATCAGGCCAGGTGTCTGGTGCCTCCAGATAGGGGTCCATGCCAGGAAACGGAGATGGCATTGCTTTGCTCCCAAGGGAATGTATGCGGTAAAGTTCGAGGGCCGTGATTCCGGCCGCTGTTTTCCCGCCTAAGTTATTCTACCATTACGGAGGACCACCCGAGGTTCCTCTGTCGGGAGGCCGCGCGAGTGAGTCTGCGAAGAACAAGTCGACCGTAAACCGGACGATTTTCGTGGTCCGGAAAAATATTCGTTAGTGCTTTTCCATGCAGCACTTACATCGGGTGGACGCCTTCTTCGCGGTCCAGCACGGTGTGGTCCAAAATCGAGGTTCTCGTCGCTCTTCCCTCATCCTTCATCCTTCATCCCTCATCCTCCCTCCATCTCCAAGGGTAGCCGAATACACATCTCCAAGGCGTCCGGCCCGTCGTCGTGATCGCCCAGGGGAAAATCCATGAGCTGATCGACCAGCAGCCGACAGCCGGGCGAGTCGGCCTTGAACCGCAACTCGCGATTGAGCACGTACTGGCTCAGCCGGCGGATGCGGGCGATCTTGCTGAAGCCCCGCGACATCATGGTCCAAATCGACCACCGCACCGCGTATTCCTCGCCGCACTGCCGGACAAACTCGTGGACCAGCAATTCCTGGAACTGTTCGGCCTCGATGCCCACGAAATCAGGCTTTTTCTGCTCGCAGAAGAGCAGCGTCTTGCGGACGAGCTGGTCCAGCACGATGTGGTCCAAAATCGCGTCCACGTACAGCAGTTTGTCCTTGAACAGGTTGAGCGTGCGGCGGGCCTCCACGCGGGACGCCGTGCGGACCCACCGGTCGCTTAGCCGGCAATCGGGGAACAGCTTCCGGTAGGCGTTGTCGCATATTATCCGCTGCACGTCGCGGTTCATGCTGGTCGCCAGGTCGTTGGTGTGCGAGCTGCCGATCAGCCGCAGCTCCGGGTTCCGCCCCAGGACGAAGGCCGGGAAGCGGCGGCTCACCAGCTCGCTTTTGCCGTGTTGCGGGGGGAGGAAGATCATCAGCCGCGGGCAAAGGCCCGCCGCCACCCGGTCCAGCCTCTCCGCCAGCAGCTCGTGGTGCCAGTTCGTCCGGTAGTCCGGCTTCGTGTACATCGTGAACGCCAGCAGGCTCGTCATGCGCCATTTTCACCCGCGCGGAGCGCTGCCTCGCACGCAGCATCGATCGCTCGCAGTTCTTCGTAGCTCTTGTCGGCCAGATCATCTTCGGTCAACTCCTCCCCTTGAATCGGACCTTCTACTTCCCCGCTTTCCGCCTCGGCCGGCATTCCCATCTCCTTCAGCAGCTTGGCGGTCGCATCCAGGGCGGCCTGGGCGCGGGTCAGCCAGGCGGGGTTGCCGGCCCGGGTCTTGGTGCGGAGGGAGCGTTTGTTTTTCGAATCGTCGCCGGGGCAGTCGGTGACCGTGCGAATTTCCTCGTCGGCCTGCGAGCGGTCCAGGCCCTCCAGGGCCTTGCGGTAGATCGTGTCGTAGCGCTCGTTCAGTTTCTCGATCATTTCCAGGGTCTCCTTTACGGATCGCGAGGCACATTCCCGCCGCAGCGAATTCCGCCAGCGGAGCATGGTCGTCTTGGGGACGCCGACCTTTTCGGCGACCTCCCGGCTGGTATGGCCCTCCAGGGAGAGCCGGGCGATCTGCGGTAGAAAGGCTTCCTTCCGCTCCCGGGCCGCCGCCAAACGTGAATTGGGTTCTCTCATGATTGCCTTTTGGTTAAGGGTTTCTGCATTCGCCTGTCCTTTTCCGTTGGGTAGTTACGGAATAATACGAATTATCCGGCGATTTGCTACAGTGGAGATGGCTCTGCAATGGCCTCGACAGAGCGCCAACGGCGCCGTAAGGCGTTGCTTGCCAAGAGGTTAAAGCGATCCGAGAAAAAAAGCGGATTGCAAAAACCGTGAACAGAAAAAAGACGCGAAAAATCTCCCTCTGATGGCGGGTTTCGTGCACCGAGCGTCGTTGCAAGTAGCGATTGGCGGCTCGCGGTGGAGACGAAGAAGGCGAGGGGGCAAAAGGCGGCAGTGGAGGCGATAAAGCACAACCGCCCGCCGCCATTTCAAGTAGGTCCTTTCTACCGGAAAGGACTAATGTGCAATTAGCTTCTGGAAAGCTCGATGTTTTGGCGGGTGGTTGATAAAGAACTCAACCTGGAGACGCTACGACGGGGCCTGCTCCTATCCGAAGCCTGAAAAGGTTGGCGAAAAAGAACTATTTAGTTTCTGTTGCTGAAGGGGCGTTTTTTTCTTTTGGTTAGTTACGGCAGCCGAGTATTTGCTGCCGGCCGGAGCTATTGTTGTCAAAATAGGGACACCATGGGTTCTGCGTGAATTGGGTTTCGACTCGTCGGGCCGATTAGCGCATGGGTTCCCTTGCCGTGCCATTCTCCACTGTCGAATTGTTCACAGCGGCGTGCTCAGCCGGCGGCGTGATCCGCCAGCACGATCAAGTTGTGGCAGAACACGCCCAGGCCCACGGCTGCAGCAAAACTCCTAAATCCTCGAAAGTAACATCGAACCAAACGAAACGCCCGTTTTAAGCCGGAGATCGTCCCCTCGATCCCCGCCCGAAAGGCATACCAGTGGGCAAGCATCTTGTCGACGAAGTCCTGCATCCGCGTGGGGATCGCCAGCGTCGCCACTTGCTTGGCCAATTCCTCGAACTTCGCCTTTTCCGGACAGAAGCCCTTGTCCGCCGCCACAACCTCCGGCCGTGCGCCAAAGAGTTTCTTGTGCCGCTGGATCACCTCTTCGGTCAACTCGCAGTCGGGCAGTTGCTTCTCATAGACCTCATAATCGGTGATGAACTTCTCTTTCGATTCGCACAACAAGACCTTGTGGCCAAATTCCACCGGCTTCTGTCGCTTGCCACGCTTGATCAGCTCCGTGTGTTGCTCGAAGAGACTGAACACCCGCTCGCTGGCCGGCACAGTTTCTCCCGCCACCTGCGCCCGCCGGGCGTTATGCACGATAGTCTGCATCGACGACAGATAAGCCTTCAGTTCCAAGGCTACGCCGGCCAGAGCCGTCGTGCCCTGGGTGGTCACAAAAGTGCAGAATTCCCTGGCAATCGCCACGATCCAAGCGGTCCGCTCGATGAGCGTGGCAAAGGAACTCTTCACCTTCCGCTGGCGAGACTTCGACTTGCTGGGCATGTAGCGGGTAATGTAAAGGTGCAGCCGCTTGATCTTACGGTCATGGAAGCGGTGCGGGCAACTCTCCGGGGCAATCTCTCTTGCCCGTTTCAACAGCCGCGATGCCACCCGCCAGGTGTCCCAGAGAAGCGACGAGTCCGTGGGATAATGGATATTCGATTCCACGGCAGTGGTGTCGGTACGAATGACCTGCGTGCTCACCGCTCCCTGGGCAACGCCGTACTGGCCCAGCAATTCGTTGACCCGTTTCCAAGTCTGGGGACGGATGGCCAGAAAGCACTTGTCGAGGAAGGTGAAGTCCATCACGGCCTTCTTCCGCATCCGCAGGAAGTCCTGTAGAAACGGATCGCTGCCGATGCGGATGATCACATTGCGGAAGGGCAGTCCTTCGAGGTGCTGCACAACGAGGGCCCGCAGGATGTTCTCCGATGTGTAATCGCCTTCGCGGCCCTCCTTGCCACCCTGGGACAGCTTCTGCAGATCCGCATGCACCGCCGAAAGGATGTCGGATTTGGCGTCCAGCACTTGACTAATGGCCCGATATCGGGCACGATAATCACGTACGACCTTGGGCAACCCGTCATCCTTCGATTCAAAACTGAGCACGGCTTCCTTTTTCCGACGCATCTTTATCCTCCTCTGGTCTTTCGTGAAACAATAAACCATGAGGATAAGGGTGCGTCTTTTTTCGTCAAGGCCACCTTGCGAAATTAGCTCGCGCCGCTTCCGCAACAGAAACTATTTAGCAAATAGTTCTGACCCTGTTGTCCTGTTGTCCTTCTGACCCTGTTGTCCTTCCGTTGCCATTGTGCGAGCCGTTGCGCCTTGCGGACGATAATCTTCGCACCAGCCGGCAGTGGCTTGGTAGCGGTTTTCTTGAATACTACGCCCATGATTTCGCTTTTCAGTTTGACGGCGTCCAGCCGGTCAGTTCGCCTTTCGTTTCAGAGTTTCAATCCTGCAATTCGGCAAAGCCTGCTGGAGTTTCCTTACACCTTCGTCGGTGACTTGGGTGCGGTAAAGTGCCAGCTCTCGAAGATGGCTCAATCCCTTGAGATTTTCCAGTCCGGCGTCCGTCACGGAGGTATCGGAAAGGCCCAAGTATACGAGTCGGTCTAGCCCTTTGAGATTCTCCAGCCCAGCGTCCGTGATTTTGGTGTCGCCGAGTTCCAAACTTCTAAGTTTTGGCAATCCCCTTAGATTTTCTAGCCCTGCGTCGGTGATTCGGCTGTACGCCAGGTTTAAGCAACAGACATGACCGCGGCAATCGTCGTTGTCCATGTTCAGCAGACGCCCAAGCCAATACGGCGTAAATGAATCTGTTGAATCAGTATCCCAAGCCACATCGGACAATACCTGTCTCTCAGGGTGCAGAACCCCGAGTTCGTACCCAATCAACTGAGAAATTGTTCTTAGTGTTTTCGGTTTGCTGCTTCTCCTCTTCCCGTAGCCGTTCCCGTAGTCGCTTTGCCTGCTGTATCTTCACGACAACCCAACTAGACGCAACGGCACAGAGCGCGACCACCACCAGCAGGGTTCGCAGGCTCAATTGGAACCAACGGCGTTTGGGCTTCGCCTCGGCGGCGTGTGGTTCGGATGTGGCAGAGCTGTCCATGGTTCGATCCTTCCAAAAGCCAGTCTACGCCTTGCAAGGCATGCGAGCAACCGGCAACTACGGCCACTTTGGACCGCTGGGCGGTGGGATTGAGGGGCGTTACTGCACCCGAACCTTGACCGGCTTGGCTGTCACCACGGCATCGATGTCGCCGATGACCGGCAGGCTAGCGAGCAACGTGTATTCGCCTGGATCTCGCATTACGAACAACTCGCCAATGGGAAGAGCGGCAGTGATCGACTCGCCCGAATCGAGATGCCGAACGTCCAAAATGCGACAGCGTGCGAAGAACTCCTTGCCATGCTCGGTCAGGCCGACCGACTTGCCGTTGGGACCGCGGATCCTTATTTCATAATCGGAATCGCCCTTCCATTTTGTTATGGCGATTGCCTCAGCGGCCACATTCTTAAGCGAAAGGGTGAGTCTCAACGAATCATCGATCGAAGCATTCAGTTGCAATCCTTCGAAGGGCTTGCCAGCGAACCGGCCCAAGTCCTGCCATTGTCGATCGAACGGCAGCGGCGGATTCTCAATCGCCGACGGCGGAGATTCAACTCCCACGTCGTCCTGATTCCTGCGGCAAGCATGGTCGTCAGCGTCCGGTATCGAAATTACGGTCGGCTTCGAAGCGAAGAACAGCACCTTGTCCGCATTGCCTTGACCGCGATATGCTTCCCTATCGGAAGTTGCATTCATTGCAGCGATGACGGAATACCGCTTACCAGGCTGGAGGTGGTACACAAGCCCGAACTCGCAGGAGTTATCGCTGAAGATTTCGCCTGGAAGAACGGCAACCTTCGGATCCCGGCTCCAGCCCTTGATACGATAGCCCCTCCGATTTTCATTCGCCGGAACGACATTTCCCTGGTTATCGCGAACGAGCATGATCGCGTTGAACGGATACGGGGTGCCGATAATTGAGTGTTCGGCTTGATTGGCCAGCCGCAAGTGAGCGATCACGGAACCATCCGAGCACTCGCCGGAAACGCTCAGTGCCATGTCCTCTTTGGCAAGTCCCGCTGTCGGCAGTAGTTTCTGCCAGAACGTGCCCGAACCGTACGGCGGACGGTTCACTCCGGCGACGATCGGCTGCGGAACTCGGATCGTCACGGGCTTGGCGACCCAAGCCGCTTTGGCATTGGCGTCTCCCTGGAGAATCGCCATCACGGTGTACTCCACATCCGGCTTCAGATCGAACATCTCTTGCAGAGGAAACACGAAACCGACCGCTTCGCCCACCTGCAGATTCCGGCGCCGTGTGATATGATGCGTCGCGAGCCATTGCCGCCCGGCTTCGCCGAGCTGAAGGAATCTTCCGGATGTATCACGGACAAGCAGGCGATAGTCGCCTGCGAATGTGCCACGCTTGGGAGTTGGATCGTCGGGGATAACACATTCGCCATCGGAAAAGAGTCGGCACTCGTCCGAAGCGCCATTTCCGACGGCCCGGTGCAGCGAGACGACGAGATTGACGGCGTTCCGATCTACGGGGGAAACGCCAGCGTCGAGGAACATGCCGTCGTTCAGCCTGCCAGCCATTGCAGCCGCATCGGCCCATTGCTTGCTTTCCGTATCGCTGCGATCTGGAACATGGCCACCCGTAGCTGTTTCACGCCGATGATCGTTTTGTTCGGCACTTTTCTGGTCTGACGGTTTCCGCAGGCCAATGCAAATAGGCTTAGCAATCGCCTCCAAATCATTGCCGATACTGAAGCTTCCAATAGCCGTATACTTTCCCGGGCCCCGAAGTTGAAAGTACCGATCCAGCGGGATCGTCACGGAAAATGCACACGCTGGAGCCAGATCAATCGGCTCGGTCGTCCGCGCACTCCCGAACGACTCACGCGGCCATACCTTGCGGCCTTCGTAAGACAACGGAATCGATTGGCCTGCAGAATCCAAGAGCGTCACCCCGAACGGTACGGACATTCCGAACACCAACCGCTCGATGGAAATAGGCCGCTCGTTCAAGTTTCTGATCGAGAGAACGAGCGAGACGGGCTTGCCCAATTCCGGCTTGACGGGCCCGGCAACTGCCTCGACGACGACGCCTCCTCGGGGGTGTTCTGCCATGTCGAGAAGGTCCTTAATCCACATGTCATCTCGCTTCCCGACCTTCGGCTTAGGCGACGGAGGCGATGCGAGAGGCAACGCCTCGCGATGCCCGTTGCCTTCCAGCGACAAGCCGGCGAGGCTGTCCCACTTGCCCTCGAAGATGAGCGTCCGTTTATCGTAGTTGTAACCCCATGCTTCTCCCACCTCGTCGCCCTTTTCGTTCACAATGCGGAAGTTCTCGTGCTTCAAATCATCGGGCGACTTGAGCGCAACGTAACGAAAAGATACTTCTGCGGTCCGGTCCCATCGTTATCGGGATCCTGGACGAACAGGTTGCCCGCCTTGGCGACCTTCAAGATATGCCACGGCTTCGTTTCTTCGGCAGCCTGGACTGATGCAACGAGGCCCAACAAGAGCAGCAGCGGCCAGAATGTGCGGCAGAACATGGCAGGTTCCTTCCGAGCAGTTATTATCCATCGTAACCGGAGGACGGCGTTCGTGCCAGTAGTGGCGGCGCTGGCAGGCTGGGTTCCGTACAGCAGGGGTGGGCCGGGTTACAGTGGATGCAGGAGCCGCAGACCCAAGCCGATGCCTCTTGCCCAGTATCCTCCCGAAGGCCCGGGAAGTAGGCGGCCTCCGGCATCGAGTTCTGGGAGGCACGTTCACGAGTTGAGGAGCATGGGCGGAACTGGGACGGCCTAACCGCAAGCAGACGCCCTGGGCGATAGTATCGATACCGATGAAGGCGAGAGCAGATGGTTCTTGGCGGGCTTACCCAGGGGGCATGGCCGGCTCGACCTCCTCGTCGTCCTCGGTCACAACCCGGAATCCCTTCGCGTGGCCGTTGAGACCCGCAGGGAAAAGCTGGGCGATGCGGTTGACAGGGCCTGGGGCCTTGAGGCCAATGGAAGCAGGCAGGAATTGCAGAGATGGGCCTGGAAGACATTGGGCCAGGCTGAGCGAGAGCGTCAGGTCGGCAGTCCACTGGAGGATTTTGCCTGCGGCAAAAAACTTAGGGCGGGAACGAGGGGAAGCGGCTATCCGAGGCGGATTTTTTCCTCCTTGAATGCCTAAATAGCAATTTGGGTAAGATAACCTGGACGGTCGGTAGGAGTCAACTCCAGAAGGACATCTCCCTCGGCAGAAGGTGTATCTGCTACTTTCCCACCTTCCGCAACCGTCGCTGCGCCAGCAGATAAACATCGTCGGCCGCGAGGGCCTGCCTGGCCGGCACCTTGCGGTACAGCCCGGCGGCGACCTCGTTCAGCCCGTACTGCTCGGCGATGCGGCCCAATACGTACCAGTCAGCCGCTTCGATCCGCTCGCCGCGAACCTCCACGGCGCGGCGAAGAGTATCGAGGGCCTCGGACGTCTTGCCCATCTCGGCGTAAACGGTTGCCAGCGTGTGCAGGCAGGCGGCGTTTCCCTGCTTCGTCCGCTTGACCGCCAACAAGGCATCGTCCAGCGCCTGCTGATTTACGTTGCCCGCAGCCACGGCGGCCCAGGCCAGGTTGTTCAGGTCCGTGGTCCGCACCGTGCTCGCCCGCGTGCCGGGCGGCACCAGCCGCGCCTGGCCCTGCTCGATGACCACGTGCCACGTCGATTCGTTGAGCTGCTCGCCGCTCACGCGCAGCCGGAATCCCGCGGTCGCATCGCCTTCGACCGCGATCTCCGACTGCAGCAGCACGCCGTCGACGATCCGCAGCGGCGGGATCTGGTTCTCGCGGGCACTCTCCAATGCCGGACCAACGGCCCGATAGAGCGCTTCCAGCGCACTCGCGACGTCGGCCGCGGAGGCCGTGCTGACGAAGAGGGCGGGAATCTTCTCGCGGGCCTTGCTGCCGGAGAGTGCCGCGGCAAACAATTGCTGCACCACGCGCCTCGCCGGATCCTGGGCAAGCTCCGACTCGCCCATGCGGCGCATTGCGGCGAAGGCTTTGGCCTTCTTCCGCAGTTCGTCGGCTTTCGCTGAACCCCGACCCGCACCCAAAGTACTGGGTAACCCGCCGGCGGGCACCGTGTACTCATGGTCGGCGGCCGCTTCATACAACGTGCCGGCCTGGGCATAGAGCCGCGCTTGCTGCAGATACTCGGCCGCGTTTTGCAGGATCTCGCGCCGCGCGTCGGCGTCGGCGGAAATCTCGCTCGCCTTGCGATCGGCGTCCGAGACCCCTTGCCGGGCGGCGATGGCGGCCACGAGGAATCCCGCGCCAGGCCGTCGATTTCTCCGCCCGGGCAGCCAGCTTCTCCAACTCGGCGTACTTTTCGCTGAAGAGCAAGGCCAGGGCCAAATTCACCTCCAGTTGATCGAGCCGATTGCGCGGCGCAAGCTGCCGCTGGGCCTTGCGATACTCTTCGATCGCGTCCTCCAGCCGCGTGCCGGGGGCATAGCGGAGTCCGTCTTCATCGTGTTCCAGCAAAATGGCATAGTCCATCCGCGTGGCAACGTCCGACGGGTCAAGCTCCAAGGCCTTGCCGTAGGCCTCCGCGGCGCCGGCCCAATCCATGCCGCGGCGGAAATGGCGGCCCAACAGGTCGTAGCGTGAGCGTGCGGGCCAGGTTGGCATAGGCCGCAGCCGAGTGCGGGGCAAGCTCGACCGCCCGGCGGGCCTCGGCCCGGGCAGCTTCGCCCAGGCCGGCCTTCAGGAGCAGCCGCGAGTAATGCGCGTGCTGATCGGCACGGTCGCGGGCAGTACCTGGTCGGGCCAGCTCCGCGCGGGCATGGGCCAGGGCCTCGGCCACGCGGCCGGCCGCCATGTCGCGGGCAGCGACGTTCTCCAGCCCGATCTTCACTTCCCACGGCGAATTCTCGTCCTTGGCCAATTCGGCGATCGCCTGCCGCAGGTCTTCGACCTCTTCGGCCGTGAATCGGCCCGGGCCCGTATCGAGCCGGAAGGTGGCCACGATCAGGTCGTCGCCGGACATTTCATATTTCTGGCTGATCGTAGCCGGACCGTACTGCTTCAGGGAAGATGCGGGCAACGCCTTGGGCGTGAAGCCGGCCGGCAAATGGATGCGGTACTGCAACTGGCGGATGTGCGGTTCGGGCAGCAGCAACGGTCCTTTCCGCTCGTCGGACTGCGATCCGCCGGCGCGGCCGGCCGAACCATCGTCCTCTTCCGCTTGCTCGCCGCGAAACAGGCCCGGCAGCCGTTGGAACAGGCCCTCCGGCCGGAGCGAGATCGTGGCCGCGGCCTCGTCGAACTGGCCGATCCGCGCATCGGGCACCTCGGCGGTGACGCGGAAGGGTTTGGTGAGGTCCAGCGGCGGGCTGAATTCCAAGCGCGGCGAGGTCTGCGCGTGGAACTGGTCCTTCAAGTAGTCTTTCCACTTCTTCCGCAAGGCCTTGATGCCCAACGAGGCATAGTCTTCGCGGAGATCTTCTTCGCACGACCCGCCGCATGTCACCGTAACGTGGATGCGGCCCCGGCCGTACTCCGTGGGATATAAATCGATGATCTGTTCGCCCGTGTTGAGTTTGTAGTCCATCTGCGCGGTATGGACCAGCTCGCGGGTCTCGGGGCTGGCGAGCATGGCCCAACGATTCTGATCCAACAGCGGCAGATATCCGGCCGGGGCGCAGCGTGCCGAGGGGTCGATCCACAGCGGTCGCTCGCCGGGGATGTAGACGATGGCATGGTCGAAGTCGCCCAGTCCGGGCAGCGCGGGCGCCACGTCGCCATACTGCCCGGTCCGCAGCAGGGCCACGTCGGCGCGAATGCCGGCAGCGCGGAGCATCGCCACCAGGAGCGTCGCCTGGTCCTTGCAGTCGCCGTAGCGCCGGGCCAGCGTCTCCCGCGACGGACCGCGGCACGATCGCTCCCTTGCCGAACTCCACGCCCGTGTAGCGGATCTGGCTCCGCAACGAGGCCAGCAGCCGCTCGATGATCTTGTCGCGACCCGGACCCAGGGTACTGGGTGCCCCACCGGGTGCCCCGGTTTCCTGCCCGATCGCCTTTTGGGCCAGCGGGCGGACCGTATCCATGTCCAGGTGCGATTCGACCAGCTCGGAGTATGCCGCAGCCACGTCGTTCCACGATTTGCCGGTGGAAAACACGACCTGCGGCATCTTCGTCTCCTCGGCCGGCAGATAGTTTTCGGGCGTTTCCATCGCGGGCAGCGGACCGAGTTCGAAGACCAGCGAGGTGCGTCCCTTGTCTTCCGTGCGGACCGGTTTGGCATCGCTGCCGATCAGTTCGTATTTCAGCGGCAGCGAGCTGGGAGCGTCGATTACCAGGCGGAGTTTGCGCACCGGATATGCCTGGCCCAGCAGAAAGCGTTCCACGATGCCGTGGTCGAACAGCGAGCGGACCTCGTTGGTTTCGATTTCCTCTTCGACGACCGCGCCCACGACAATCGCCGGCAGCGGCCCGCGGAGCAGCTTCTCGTCGCTGAATAGGTTCGGCGCATCCTGTTCGGCCGGGGCCTCGCCGATGCTCTCTTGATCGAGGGCGTGGGCCTGGCCGTCGGGCGTGATCACGCGGACGCGGAAGATCGGCTTTTCTTCGCACCACGGCGACCAGTCGGCCTCGGTACACGACCAGTCATCGACGCCTTTATCGGTAAGGTAGCGGTAGACCCGCCGCGAGGTGCGATGCTGCCGGCCTTGTTCGTCGAGCCGATAGACGTGCTCTTCGAAGAGCATCTCCACGTCGCCGTCTTTCGGCGCCGGCGAGGCGGCCGCCGCATGCAGGATGTCTTCCGGCTTGGCCGAAAGTGCCGGCAGGTTCCACGGCGCTTCCACCGCGGCCACGGAGACCTGCGGAGCGAAGAGGGATATCAGGACGACGATGACCGGGGGCGCAGGCAGGAAGGGTACGATATTGATTCATGGAGGGGTCTCGATTTTTTTTGGAAAAGCAAGCACGGACAAACTTGTTCTGCTGCGGGGGACAGAGGCAAGCACAACAAGGTTGCGTGCAGACTATTTTATGTATAATTGTAGCCGATCGTCCCCCCGAAGACACGCCTGTTCGCGACTTGCGGGTGGGATCGAGGTAATCGGCTCTGGTTTCGGCTTACTTCATGGCGCTTCACGTTTAGCGTGCTAGGCAAGCAAATCATTGCTACACAATTGTTTATGAAGACCGACACGGTGCGGGTGGCTTTCCTCCTGCGTAGCCCTGCTGCCCGCTTGGCCCCTATTTGACGTTAGCGTTTGATGACCACTGAATCTTCGCGATCTTCGCCAGGCCGAATCGGCGGAGTTGATTACGGAACGGTTAGGATTGGGTTGGCCGTGACCGATCCCGATCAGACGATGGCCAGTCCGCTGGAGATTTACACGCGCCGCAACCCGCCGCTTGACGCGAAATACTTTCAGCACCTTGCCCAACAAGAGCGGATCGCGCTCTGGGTCGTCGGCCTGCCGGTCCATCTCGACGGTCGAGAAAGCCGCAAATCGCAGGAAGCCCGTCGTTTTGGGCAATGGCTGACGGAAACCACCGCGCTTCCCGTCGAGTTTTTCGACGAGCGGTTTTCCACCGCGCAGGCCGAGGAATTGCTGCTGGCCGCCGAATTGACCAGCAAGAAACGCAAGCGGCGGCTCGATAAGTTGGCTGCCCAGATCATGCTTAGCGGGTATCTCGAATCACAGACTAAGGGCCAGCAGGAACCGGGGGCGCTGGATGACTGATTTCATTGACAGAAAAATGATGACAGGAAAGATCCAAACCCAGGGGGAAAACTGGAAACCACGAAATACTCGAAACACACGAAAGGTCTTCCGGATTCTTTCGTGTAGTTCGTGTATTTCGTGGTTCTTCTCCTCTGGCGTACGCGCAGGCATTTTTCGTTTGATGTTCGACTTGAGGATGCTTGAATCCAGTAAGGGGGACGTGTTGAAGCTGATCGTCGGTTGTGGGTATCTCGGTCTTCGCGTGGCGCGGCGCTGGATGGCAGCCGGTCATGCGGTTACCGGGGTGGTGCATTCGGCAGTGAGTGCGGAATGGCTTAATAGCGAGGGCGTTCGCCCGATCGTGGCCAACGTCACGCAGCCGTCTACCTTGCGCGACCTCCCAGCGGCCGAGACGGTACTTTACGCCGCAGGTTACGATCCGGCCGGCGAAACATCGCGATCGGCCGTCTATGTCGACGGACTGCGGGCCGTACTCGATGCGGTATCGCCGCAGGTCCGCCGCGTGATCCTCATCAGCTCGACGGGCGTTTATGCGGAGTTGGGAGGCGGGTGGGTCGATGAATCATCTCCCTGTCAGCCCTTGAGCGAGTCGGGCCAGGCGTTGCTGGCCGCCGAACGGCGCTGGCCGGCCATCGCCTGGGCGATCGTGGCATTGTTTTGCGTCTGGCCGGCATTTACGGTCCCGGCCGGGTGCCGCGCCGCGCGGAGTTGGTCTCCGGCGAGTCCTTGCCAATCGCCGCGGGCGAGTACTTGAATCTGATTCACGTCGAAGACGCCGCCGCCGCAGTCCTGGCCGCCGAGGCCTACGCGCAGCCGCCGCGGACCTATATCATCTCCGACGGCCATCCCGTCAAGCGTCGCGACTATTTTGCGGAGTTGGCCCGGCAGTTCGGCCTGCCCCCGCCTTCGTTCCGCGATCCCTTGCCCGGCGAAGCCGTTGGCCGCCGCGGCGGCAACAAGCGCGTGAGCAACGCGCGAATGCTTGCGGAGTTGCAGTTGAAGCTGGCCTATCCGACGTACCGCGAGGGGTTGGCGGCGGAAATTTTGCCGCAAAGGAACACAAAGATCGCAAAGAGGGAGGAGAAGAGAGTTTCTTAGGAACTGATTTTCGCCTCAGGTTTCCCAATCGTGAATTCCTCTGCGATCCTTGCGGACTCTTGTGGCAATAGACCTTCTCCAGGTGCCCATGGCCGTGATAGACATGAATGTCGTAAGCAACTTGCCGTACAAGATCACAGAGCTCGTTGATCGTCCGCATGGTTCAAACCCTCCATTTCCAAACTATCGCCACAAAAGAACGCAAAGATCGCAAAGCGAAGACAGGGATACAGTTGTGGAATTAGAGCAGATCTGGAGCGAGCCGTGAAGTCGCGAAAAGCTGACGCTTGCGTCTCTTTGTGCCCTTTGTGTGCTTTTGTGGCAAGAAATGTCCTCGCCTCCCATCCCCGGCCGGCAGCGGTTACAATTCGTTCATGCCCCCTCCCGACAAATCTCCTGCCGAACTGCTCGCCACGCCGGTGCAATTCTTGAAAGGCGTAGGTCCGCAACGGGCCGAACTGCTCCAGCGGCTCGATCTGCAAACGGCCCGCGACGTGCTCTTCTTCTTCCCGCGGACCTATCAGGATATGACCGACCTCCGCGAGGTCAACCAATTGGAGGAAGACAAGCTGCAAAGCGTCTGCGGCATCGTCGAAGACATGGAGCTCCGCGGCCGCCAGCCGGGCAAATGCGTGCTGGGCGTGCTCATCCGCTCGGGCACCGGGCACCTTCGCGGGCTGTGGTTCAATCAGCCCTTCATGGAGGAGAAGTTCAAGATCGGAGAGCGCGTCGTGTTTGCCGGCAAGCCGAAGCTGCAAGGCCTGGTCTGGCAGATGTCGCATCCCAAGGTCGATTGGCTCGGCGACGAGAATGAAGAACCGCAGGGCCGGATCTTGCCCGTCTATCCGCTCACCGAGGGCCTGCAACAGTGGCAGATGCGGAAGATCGTCGGCGAGACAGTTGCCGCCTTCGGCCTTATGCTCGAAGAGATCTTTCCCGACGAGTATCTCCAGGCCCACGACCTCTGGCCGCTGCACCGCGCGATCCAGCAGATCCACGCCCCAGACAACGCCGAACAATTGGCCGCCGCGCGGCGGCGGTTGGCCTACCAGGAGCTTTTCCTGCTGGGGCTGGCCCTGGCCGTCAGGCGGCAGCAACAGCACGAATTACGGCAGGCCCCGCCGCTGGAGGCCACGGCCCAGATCGATGCCCGGATCCGCCGCCTCTTCCCTTTCGAGTTGACCCAGGGCCAACGGCAGGCGATCGCCGACATCGGGGCCGATATGGGCCAGTCGCGGCCGATGAACCGCCTCTTGCAGGGCGACGTGGGCAGCGGCAAGACGGTTGTGGCCCTGTACGCGATGCTGCTGTCCGTGGCCCACGGACATCAGGCCGTGCTGATGGCCCCCACAGAAATCCTCGCCCGCCAACATGCCCTCACCATCCGGCGGTTCCTGACCGGGGCACCCGGCGACCCGGCACCCGGCGTAAACACTGAATCTTCCGGTTGCCGGGTGCCCGCGGGTCGCCAGGTCCGCCGCGCGGACTTGACCGGCGGCCTGCCGGCCAAGCTGCGAGCTGTCTTGCTGGAAGAAATCGCTGCCGGACGGATCGACTTGATCGTCGGCACGCAGGCCATCTTGCAGGAAGACGTCCGCTTCGCCAAGCTTGGCCTGGTGGTGATCGACGAACAGCACAAGTTCGGCGTGCGGCAGCGGGCCACTCTGAAACATTCCGGCCCCGATCCACATTACCTGGTGATGACGGCCACACCCATCCCGCGGACGATCACCATGACACTCTTCGGCGATCTGGACGTCTCGATCTTGAGCGACAGCCCGCCGGGCCGGCAAAAGGTCAATACGTATCTGGCCGGCGATGAGCGCCGCGAGCGGTGGTGGGAGTTCGTCCGCAAGAAGCTCGTCGAAGGGCGGCAGGGATACGTCGTCGTGCCGCTGGTCGAGGAGTCGGAGCAGTTGGCCGCCGTAAGCCTGCAAGAGACCTACGAGTCGCTGGCCAACGGCGAGTTGGAGGCCTTTCGCCTGGGGCTGATCCATGGCCGTATGACGACCGAGGAGAAAGACGCCGTCATGGACCGCTTCCGCCAGGGCGACATCCAGGTACTGGTTTCCACGTCGGTGGTCGAAGTGGGCGTCGACGTGCCCAACGCGACCCTGATGACGATCGAGAACGGCGAGCGCTTCGGCCTGGCCCAACTGCACCAACTCCGCGGACGCATCAGCCGCGGCAAGTATCCGGGCTTTTGCTGTGTCTTCGCCGCACCGCAGTCTGAGGAATCGCAGGAGCGGCTCAAGGCCTTCGAGGCCTCGACCGATGGTTTCCAGTTGGCCGAGATCGACTTCCGCCTGCGTGGCCCCGGCGAATTGTTCGGCACGCGACAGCACGGCTTGCCACCCTTGCGGGTGGCCGACTTGGTGCGCGACACCGATCTATTGAACGAGGCCCGGCGCGATGCCTTGACCCTGGTTGCGGCCGACCCGGGGCTGGCCCTTCCGCAAAATTCGGTCCTGAGACAACGGATGCTGGCGCGGTACGGCAAGGCGCTGGATTTGGGCGATGTGGGGTAACGTCGTAGCGTCTCAGTGGCATCCCGCGCCGAATTTCGATAAACTTTGGGTAGGAGAATTCTCATGGCACTCTTCGTGGCAGCCGAAAAAAACCGGGCGTCGCTACATAGACATTCGGCGGGCCTCAGAATCTTCTCGGCAATCCTCTTAGCGGTGGTATGTGGCCTTTTTATCGGGTCGTGTACGGCCGTAGCGAAAATCCGTCAGCACCCGTGGATAGGTGGTTTCGGAACCCCACCTTCTACGGGCAGCGGTCGGGTGTCCGTGGACCACGATGTGTTCAATTTCGGCAAAATGGACTTAAGTGAGAAGGGTACGCACGAGTTTGTCTTCACCAATCGAGGGGATAAGACCCTCACGCTCAACCTCGGTTCCACGTCGTGTGCATGCACTGTGACCGAAATCAAGGAGAGCGAGCTGGCCCCCGGCCAGTCGACCAAGGTGGTGGTCTCGTGGCACTCCAAGGGACATTTTGGCCCCTTTCAGCAGAGCGTGTCGATCATCACCAGTGACCCACTCCGACGCGAGGTCACGTTGACGATCAAAGGTGAATACACGCGGTCGGTGTATGCCGATCCCGACGAACTGACTTATGGCCAAATTGCCGGTACGGAACCCGTTACACAGGAAGCCCGCATCTTCTGCAATTTGCCCAATCAGCAGATCGAGGTTAAAAGCTACCAGATGTCGGATCCCAGCCTGGAAAGGTTTTTTCAGATCGATAACGTGCCCCTCTCGGCCGACGAGCTTCGTAAGCAGAAGGGTGCGACGAGTGGGATCTTGGTCCGAGTTACGGCAAAACCGGGGTTGCCTCTAGGACGATTTCAACAGAGAATCGTTTTTAGCACCAACCTGACTGCGGCAGCGGAGATCGATCTCCCCCTGTTTGGGTCAGTCGGAGAAGTCTCTCTCGTCGGGCCTGGCTGGAGCAGTGAAACGGGCGTGTTGGATATCGGCACGGTCGATGGCCGTAGCATCACGCAACGAAAACTTATTGTGTTGGCGCGGGGACCGAATGCCAAGAACATGAAGTTTAACGTCGCCAGCGTTGAGCCCGACTTTTTGCAAGTGAAACTGGGTAAGACGACTCTTTTGGACACGGGCATTAGCGAGACTGAATTGTTGATCGAACTCCCCGAAAGCAAAACCTTCGGGAAGAAAGTGCCGGCCAACTACATGGGCGGGGAAAACGGAAAGCTTGGCGAGATTCTCTTGGAAACAATCCATCCCCAGGTGTACTCGTTGCGGATTCGCGTTCGCTTCAGGGTAGAGGGCGGAACTAATCACTGAAACTACAAACGTCACCACGGACCCTGCGTCGGTGGGACGATGATTGGTGGCTATGAAAACCAGATCACGGATGCGCGCATCGATGGCCGGATGGACCTGTCTGCTTTTCTTCTCATGCCTGCTGGCGGGTTGTTGGGATTCTCACCCCAAGCAGCAGGATACCGACGATCGACCAGCGGCCTGGCAGAGCGGCGCCACGGTGACAAACGATCAGCCGTCAGTGAAGACCACGGAATCGAGTTCGGCAGAGAAAGCGGCCGCCGAGCCTCGTCGGGTGCCCGCTGGAATGTCCGGTCCGGACGAGGAGCTTGGTTTCAAACATACGTTGCAACCCAAGTCAACGTCTTCAGCAACGTCCCCGGCGTACGCTGGCGGCGATCCACCGTCTGCCGATACGATCTCGCCCAGGTCGACACCTCCGGGAAAATCCTCGGTAACCGCAATGGCCGCCGTCGCTCATTCGGGTGGCGAAGACGACCGCTATGCGGAGTTGCCTCCTGAGCCGGCCGTTGGCAATTACGTGGAGGCGAGCCGGACGCCGGGCGACAATCCGCATTCTTCCGGGCACAAGCCGGAGCAGCCTGGTCCGCTGAAGACGGCCAAGCCCTCGGCCCTCGTCCTTCCCGATCTGCCCGGTATCGTGCCCTCGACCAGTGAACCGGCCAGGGCTGAAGCGACGGCGAGCGACGCTCGGCCCGTGCGCAATCCGCTGCGCGACCCCGGCGGAAACCAGGCAACCGGCCGGCCGCCAGCCACCACGGAAAGCGGCCCGCCGCAACCCGTCACGGCCGCCGAGCCCGTTAGGGCGGTACCCGAGAAGCCGTCGGCGCCGATTGCCCTTTCGGGACAGCCGGCGCAGAAATCGGAACTGGTTATCCAGACCAAACCGGATGAGCCCGCTACCGCACCACCGGCCCTGCCGGCGACACCCGTCGCACCCGCCATCGTGAAAAAACCGGAGCCGCCGGAGCACAGTTTGGAGTCGGCCAAACCCGGCCCGCGAACGAACAAGAACAGCGGCGTGCCGTTCGATCCGATTGCGGTCAACGGCAAGATCTTCGTCGATTGGCCCAAGCCCAAGCTGGCGCTGGTGATTACGGGCAATCAGGAGGGCTATCTGGAGCCGTGCGGATGCGCGGGCCTGGATCGAATGAAGGGCGGCATGAGCCGCCGGTATACGCTCTTCCGCCAGCTTCGCCAGAAGGGCTGGCCGGTCGTCGGCATCGACGTCGGCAACATCGCCAAGGGTTTTGGCAAACAGGCCGAGTTGAAGTTCCAGATCTCCATCAACGCCATGAGCGAGATGCATTACAGCACGGCCACGCTCGGGTTGACCGACCTGCACCTGCCCGCCGAGGAGGTCATGGCCCTGACGATGCCGGCCGGCCCGAAGAACACGACGATGTTCGTCTGCGGCAACGTGGGACTGTTCGCCTTCAACGAAGCGCTGTTGCCGCGGACACAATTGGTGGCCGCCGGCTACAAGACGATCGGCATCACTTCCGTGCTGGGAAAGACCGGCACGGCGCAACTGGCCGGCAACCCCAGTTTGAAGATGGACAGCCCCGAGATGCTGTTGAAAGCGGCCGTGCCCCTGCTGAAGTCGCGGGCCAACTATCTGGTGCTGCTGGCCCAAACGACTTACAAGGAGGCGAAGGATCTGGCCAAGAAGTATCCCGATTTCGATCTCGTGATCTGCTCCGATCATTTCAACGCCGGCACCGAGCCGCCGGACAAGGCCGAGGAGATCGTCAAGGGCGGTACGAAACTGGTCGTGGTGGGCGAAAAAGGCATGTACGCCGTGGTGCTGGGCATGTTCGACGACCCCAAGTCGCCGCTGCGCTACCAGCGGGTGACGCTCGATTCGCGCTTCCCTGCCGCGGCGGAAATGACCGCCTTGATGTCCGCCTACCAGGTCCAACTCAAGGACATGGGGCTCAGCGGGCTGGGCATTCGTCCGCTGCCGCATCCGCTCAAGCCGTGGAACGGTGATTTTGTCGGCACCGATGCCTGCAAGAACTGTCACGAAGAATCGTACCGCGTCTGGAAGAAGTCTCCCCACTCCCGCGCCTTTGCCACGTTGCAAAACGCTCAATCCGCCGCGGAACTTCGATCCGGAATGCATCAGTTGCCACGTCGTGGGCTGGCATCCCACGAAGTTCTTTCCCTATCTAAGCGGATACCTCAGCGAGAAGGAGACTCCCAAGCTGACCAACGTCGGCTGCGAGGACTGCCACGGTCCCGGTCAGTTGCACGTGCGGATGGAGAACCACGGCACAGCCGCCCAGCAGATTGCCGCCCGCAAGACGGTTGTGATCACGAAGGAAGAAGCGGCCAATCCGAATTCGCCGAAGCAGAACTGCTGGTCGTGCCACGATCTGGACAACAGCCCCGAGTTCAATTTCGATCTGTACTGGCCGTTCGTGAAGCACTACGAACGGGAATAGGCTTTCCGTGCCCCAACCCTGTCCCCTCATTCACCTCGCCCCCGCCGAACAGCCGACAAGCGTGCCTGAAATTGCGGAAATCCTCTTTCCCGCATATATGGTGCATGATGGTCGCGTCAGTCTCGCGGGTTGCGCCTTGGAAGACCGGTTGGTGTTGCAGTTGATTTACGAACACAACGCGGGCACCCGGCACTCGGAAGAATCCAGCATCACGCCGGGTGCCGGGTCGACGCTGGAAGTCTACCTGAATGCGGAGGGCAAAGAGGCGGACGGTCATCCGATCGTCCGGGACCGGGAGGTGAAATTGATTCCGCTGCCCGATCCGCCCGAGGTGCTGCCCGCGGATTTGGAGCGGCTTCTGATTGCCGGAAGCCGCCTGGCCCAAGACCGATTGCCCGCCGGGGCCAGCGCCGATCTGGTTGCCTGCCGAGCGTCTGGTGCAAGTACGTCGAGGGCAAGTTGCGGTTCACGATCGCCGCCGGGTCGATGGAGTTGCCCTTTTCCGGTTGGACGCGAACGCTCTCTCCGCCGCCGTTTGTTTGCCCTCACACGGGGGCGGCGACCTTTCGTCTTGCTGCCACTGACGATGGGCGGATTGCCGCGGCCGAATGGATCGAGGTCTGCGCGGAGACCGGCCGCCGGTTGCTGAGCACGGAGTTGGTCCGTTGCGCGGTGACCGGCCGGCGCGTGGGCCCGGAACTGGTCGAGGTTTGCCCAATCAGTGGCCGGCGGTTGCTGCGGAGCGAGTTGGTCCAGTGCGGCTCTTGTCGGCAGCGAGTCAGCCCGCAAATGGTGGAACGGAACCAGTGTCAGGCCTGCCGGCGGTTGAAAGCGGTTACGAAGGCCGATCCGCGCATGGCCCGACTGCTGCACGAACATCCCGCGCTGGACCGCTGGCGGCGCTGGCGGATGAGCGAGACCACGCGAGTCTATGTGTTGGTCGCCACCGGCTGGTTGAAGCGGCTGTTGGTCGTCGCCGACAAGGAAACCTTGGAACTTCGCCACATGGCCACGGGCGGCCGATTTTCGCAGCGCTGGACCGAGGTCGAGCCGGCACAGTTTGCCTACGTGCTGCGGGAGTAGGAGGAAGGATGAAGGATGGTCTCTCATCTCTCATCTCTAATCTCTTATCCCTCACCCTTCCGTTCGCCGCCGGCGCACGACTCCGGCAACCCCAACGCCCATCAGAATCAATCCGACAGCCGCCAGGCCGGCGAGAGTTGCCATGCCAAGATAGACCATGTTCCGTCGGGTCTGGAGCCCGGGCGGCTCGCGGATTTCAATCCCCGGCAGAATCCAACGACGAAAGTACAGGATCGTTTCCTGGGTCGACATGCGCTCGATCTTCTGCCTCACGGCCTCGGGAGATGGCACTCCGCCGAAATGGGCGGGAAATTGGGAATATAGAATGGCCGCTGCTATCGCTGCCAGCAGGATCACGACCAGGCCCGCTACGAGAAATCTCTGGGGATTTCCCCAGGCGGGTTTCGTGGCTGCGGGCGTCGCGCTCGACGCCGGGGCGGGACGCAAACTTTGAACCGCCCGCATGGTGGGTACGGCACAGGTCCGGCCGCACTCGCAGCGCACGGTTTCACCGGCCTGTCGCGGTTCGATCCGAATGTCTTGCCCACAGGCGCAGGGAAGCAGATAAAAAGTTGTTTTGCTTTCACTCACGGTTTGCTGCACGGCCTTGCTGATATGTCAGGCCGGCCATGACCAAGGGTGCATGGTGCCCGAGCCTGACTGACAGAGTCAGGCTGGAAAGCCTGACGTACTTGATTGTACCCGACGGTCTACCTCCCGGCGAAGTGGACACTCGCGCAAATTTGACAATCCATGTCAAAATAGGCAAGCTTTCTCCTTCGATAGCGGGATAAGAGTGAGACTGAAAACACAGCAAAAAATGCACTAAACACGCCGTTTTGGCCGTTTTCTGGGGTTTTTGGCCGCCGGTGTCAAGAACTTTCCAATTGCCGCAGCAAAGACTGGACTAACAGACGCGACCAATTACAATAGAACACCCCGAAGTGTCCGAAGGCAGCCAAAGGGAGCCTTGGGGATTCTTCATGCCCCAGACATACGGACGAAAGCGGCTTGATTCCGAAAGGGGTCCGTACGACGTGCCGGCTTGAAGCCGTGCCGACTGGAGAAGTGCGGCGCTATTGGAAACTTTTCTGGGCACACCTATTTTCTTCGTAAATGGAATCCCTTGCCAAATATCCCGCTGGGGAATCGTCACGGGAAAACAGTGGTAGAATTTCGTGGCTTTCGGCGACGACTTGTGGCATAATGTCATGTTGGGGGAGAGCTTGGTCCTGGACTATTTGTATGGAGGAGAATGCAATTGTACGACGCATTGCTAGACGAGTTGGATGACGACGCGACTTCGCGCCCGGATGAAGTGATCGACGATTTGGCCGATGACGCCGTCGCGGGCTTCGAAGATGTGGACGACGATCTGATTCGGGACGTGCCCGACCTCGTAGTCGAGCTGGACGAACTCGACCTGGAAGTCAATGTCGACGGCCTGTTGGAAGGCGTGGATGAAGACGAGACCTGGTCGGACGACCCGGTGCGCATGTACCTGACGCAGATGGGAGAGATTCCGCTGCTCTCGCGACGTGAAGAGGTGACCCTGGCGCGGCAAATCGAAGAGACCCGCGCCAAGTTCCGTCGTCAGTGTAATCGCCTGCGACTACGTGATGCAGTTGGCCGTGAAGGTCCTGCGGCGGGTCCACGAGGGCGAGTTGCCTTTCGATCGCACGGTCCAGGTCTCGGTGACCGACCAATTGGAGAAGAACCAGATTTTGGGCCGCTTGCCCTCGAATATCCGTACTTTGGAAACGCTCTTGAAGCGCAACCAGCACGACTACAGCGTGGCCACGAGCAAGTCGCGCGTCGCTGCCCAGCGCCGCGCCGCGTGGCGGCGGTTGGGCCGCCGCCGCCGCCGGGCCGTTCGCTTGATCGAGGAGCTGGGTTTGCGGACGCAGCGGATCGAGCCGATGATCAAGACGCTCGAGGAGTTCAGCCGCCGCGTCGACGAACTCAAGGCCCGCATCGACGACCATCGCAAGAACCGAGGCCGTCCGCAACAGCGCGAGCCGTGGCTCAAAGAGTTCCGCAATATTTTGCGGGTCACGCAGGAATCGCCCACCAGCCTGCGAAATCGGGTCTCTTGCCTCAAGGACGTTTACGCCCGCTACCAGGAAGCCAAGCGCGGACTGTCGGAAGGCAACCTGCGGTTGGTGGTCTCGATCGCCAAGAAGTACCGAAATCGCGGCCTGAGCTTCCTGGACCTGATCCAGGAAGGCAACGCCGGCCTGATGCGCGCGGTCGACAAGTTCGAGTACCGCCGCGGTTTCAAGTTCTGCACCTATGCCACATGGTGGATCCGCCAGGCGATCACCCGCGCGGTGGCCGATCAGAGCCGCACGATCCGCATCCCGGTGCACATGGTGGAAACGATGTCCAAGGTGCGGAGCGTCTCGCGCAGGCTGCAGCAGGCCGGCGGCCGCGAGCCGACGATCGAGGAAATCGCCAACGCCTCCGAGACGTGCGTCGACGAAGCCCGCCGCGTGCTGGCCATGAGTCGTTATCCGATCAGTCTCGACCGTCCCGTGGGCAACAGCGAAGACAGTCATTTCGGCGACCTGCTGCCCGATTCGACCACGAAGAATCCGGCCATCGGGGCCACGCAGGGCATGCTGCGGACGCGGATCAACAAGGTCCTCAAGACGCTCAGCTACCGCGAGCGCGAGATCATCAAGCTCCGCTACGGCCTGGGCGACGGTTACAGCTACACCCTGGAAGAAGTGGGGCACATCTTCAAGGTGACCCGTGAACGCATCCGTCAAATCGAGGCCAAGGCCGTCCGCAAGCTGCAGCAACCGTGCCGCAGCCAGGAGTTAGTCGGGTTCCTGGATTAATGCCGGAATCAACTTGGAAAACTGGCATCCAGTTCCTCCTCGGTCGGGAGAATTATGAGCGCTGGCGGAAGATACCCTATGACCCCGCGCGGATGGGGCTTGACCGCATGCGCCAACTGCTGGAACTGGTCGGTTCGCCGCAACTAACCCTGCCGGTCATCCACGTTGCGGGCACGAAAGGCAAGGGCTCAACGTCGGCCATGATTGCCGCAGCCTTATCGGCCGCCGGGTATCGAACGGGCCTGTTCACGTCGCCGCACCTCGAACGGATCGAACAGCGCATGGCCATCGATGGTCAGCCGTGTGAAGCAGACGAATTTGCAATGCTGGTCGATTTGCTCCGGCCGGCAGTTGCGGCCCTCGATCGCCGCGCCGCGCAGGGCCAATCGGGCCCCACGTTCTTCGAAATCACGACGGCCATGGCCTTCCTGCACTTTCAGCGGCAGGAGGTTCATGCGGCCGTGCTTGAAGTCGGCTTGGGCGGACGGCTCGATGCAACCAATGTTTGCCAACCGGCGGTTTCGGTCATCACCAGCATCAGCTTCGACCATACGCAGCAATTGGGAAACACCCTGGCGGCGATCGCCGGGGAAAAGGCGGGCATCATCAAGCCGGGTGTGCCGGTGGTCAGCGGAGTCGTGCAACCGGAAGCGCGCGACGTGATTCGACAGGTTTGCCGGAATCGTCGCTGTCGCTTGGTCGAACGCGACACGGATTTTATTTTCGACTACCAGCCGCCGCGGCATTTGGAACGCGAAGCCGCGAGCGGACAGGTGGTTTACCGGCACAGCGCAGCAGCCGACGTCATAAGTCTTATAGGATCCATAGGACCTATGTTCGGTGGGGTCCAGGAAACGTACGACCTTGCCTTGCCTGGCCGGCACCAGGCGGCCAACGCAGCCACGGCATTGGCCACGCTCGAGGTCTTGCGGCAGGCAGACTGGAACATTCCCCCGGCGGCCTCCCGACAGGCCCTGGCCGATTTGTCGTGGCCGGCCAGGGTGCAGGTCGTATCCCGGCGGCCTGCGGTCGTGCTGGACGCCGCGCACAACGTCGCGTCGATCCGGGCTTTGGTCGAAACACTTGAGGAGAGTTTCTCCGCGGCCCGGCGACTGCTGATCTTTGCCACGACTCACGACAAAGACGTTCGCGGTATGCTCCACTGCCTGCTCGACGAGTTTGACGAGGTGTATTTCACGCGTTATTCGAACAATTCCCGGGCCGTGCCGCCCGAACAGTTGCAGCAGGCTGCCGAGGAGTTGACCGGTCGTCGCTGGCCTGCCTTCGATGAACCGGCAGCAGCATGGAAAGCCGCCCGGCGATCAGCAACGGACGACGATCTTGTTTGCATTACGGGGTCTTTTTTTCTGGCGGCGGAAATGGGATCGATCGTGCGAGAGGAAAATTGAGTTCTCATGTCCCACGTTCAAATCTTCTGTTTTCTGGCATCCTACAGCGTCGCCCTGGCCCTGGAGGTGTCGCGGCTCTGGTTCCGTAGCGGCGTCCGCGGCATGGTCATGCTGGGATTCGTGGTTGCGGGCTGGATTGCCCATACGGCGTTCCTTTACTATCGGGCGGTCGGGGCGATCGAAGCGGCCGGTTCGCCGCTGTCGAGCAATCGTGATTGGCTGCTGTTGGCGGCCTGGGTGCTGGTGATGGTCTACTTTTATTTGGCCTGCTACCATCCCACCACGCATTTCGGCGTCTTCCTCCTGCCGCTGGTGCTAGGGATGATTTCCGCGGCACGCTTCGCCGATCCGAACACGTTCCCCCATCGTGAACTGGCTTTCAAGGTCTGGGCCGTCATTCACGGCGCCTCTATCCTGCTGGCTGCGGTGACAGTTCTTTTCGGCTTTGCCGCGGGACTGATGTACCTGGAGCAGGCCGACCGTCTGAAGCGCAAGCCGACCATGGGTACACGGTGCCCGCCCTACCTGAAGCTTAGGCTTCCCAGCCTCGAGTGGCTGCAAACGGTCAACAGCCGGACCATGCTGGCGTCGATGTTGCTGGTGGGCGTGGCCGTTGTCTCGGGCATCGTGCTCAATCGGCTCGAGAAAACCCCGGGCGTTCTCTGGAAAGATCCGGTAGTTTGGGTCACATGGGCGATGTTCGGCTGGCTTCTTTTGCACGTCATCATCGGCGCGTTCTACCGGCCCATTCGCCGGGGCCGCAAGGTGGCCTACTTGACGCTCGTCAGTTTCATTTTTCTGGTCGTCGCCCTGGTGGGAATGTTCGTCAACACGAAGCACGGCGGCGCGGCGGAGAAGAAAGAAGAATTGCAAATTGCAAATTGCAAATTGCAAATTGCAAATTGCGGAGGCACGCTCGACAGACATGGCGGAAGGCCCGCAACGACGTCTTCCAGGCGCTCGAATCACGACTCGCCTGAGGTTTTGTGCCGTCAATTTGCAATTTTCAATTTGCAATTTTCAATTTGCAATTCCCCCTTCTGCTCTCGGCCGGCAGGAGGACCCTCATGAACGTCCAGGTCGTCGGTTGCAGCCATCAGGGCACTTCGATCGGCATTCGCGAACGCCTGGCTTTCGGCCGGCAGCAAACGGACGAGGCATTGCAACAGTGGCGGCGTATCCTTCCGCGACGTGGAGGGCGTGTTGCTTTCCACGTGCAATCGCGTGGAGATCTACGCGGCCAGCCAATCGGCGCCGATTCCCGGCGTGGAGGAAATCGGCAACTTCTTGGCCCGCTTTCATCAACTCGATGCGAGCGAGATCGTGCCGCACCTGTTCGTCAACACCGATGAGTCCGCCGTGCGGCACTTGTTCAGCGTGGCCGCCAGCTTGGAAAGCATGGTCTTGGGCGAACCCCAGATCTTGGCCCAGGTGAAGCAGGCCTACCAGGCGGCCACCGAGCGCGAGGCCACCGGCCCGCTCTTGCATACGGCCTTTCAGGCCGCCATCCGCGTTGCCCGCCGCGTAAGCACGGAAACGGCCATCCACCAGCGTCGCGTGAGCATTCCCAGCGTGGCCGTGGCCGACTTCGCCCGGCAAATCTTCGAGCGCTTCGACGACAAGGAAACGCTCGTCATCGGGGCTGGTGAAATGGCCGAAGAAACCCTCCGCTACCTCCGTGACGAAGGGGCCCGGCGGATCACCGTCATCAATCGGAGTTTCGATCGCGCCTGCCAGCGCGCCCAGGAGTGGCAAGGCCAAGCGCGACCTTGGGAGGAACTTCATAGCGCCGCTCGTGGCGGCCGACCTCGTCATCAGCACGACCGGCGCGGGAAAGCCCATCGTCACCATCGACGACTTTCGCCCCATTCACGCCGCGCGGGGACAGCGACCGTTGTTCCTTCTCGATCTGGCCGTGCCGCGCGATTTCGACCCGCTCATCGGCGACCGGCCCGAAGTCTACCTGTATTCGGTCGACGACCTGCAAACGGCCTGCCAGAACAACCGCCTGCTGCGCGACAAGGAACTGCCCGCTGCCCAGCGGATCGTCGATCAAGAGGCCCGCCACTTCATGGCCGCGATGTACCATCGGGCGACCGGCCCGGTGATCCAGCGCCTGCGCGACGGATGGCATAAGCCCAAGGAAGAAGAATTGCGGCGGCTCATGAATCGGCTGCCGAATTTGGACCAGCGCGCCACAAGAGGAAATCCGCCAGTCGTTCGACCGGCTGGTCAATAAGTTGCTGCACCCGCCGCTGGAATCGTTGCGCGACGAGTCACGCGAAGGCGTCCCGCATGGATTGCTGGACGCCTTGGCGCGCTTGTTTCAACTGCGGGACTGAATCAACGAAGAAACAGGGACTACTCGGCTTCCTCTTCTTCCTCTTCTTCATCGTCGTCTTCCCAATCGTCGTCATCGTCGTCCCAGTCGTCGTCATCGTCCTCGTCGAGATCGTCTTCTTCCTCCCAGTCGTCGTCCTCGTCTTCCCAGTCGTCGTCTTCGTCGTCATCGACCTCTTCCCAGGGCTCGTCGTCGTCCTCGTCGTCGTCGTCCGCATCGTCGTCGTCCTCTTCCTCTTCTTCCGGCGACTTGGCGGCATAGACCGTCGAAGCCTTGGTCAAGGGCCGCTCGGGTATGGCCACCGAGGCCGTACCGAAACCTTCTGCCGTGGTTTTCCTGTCGATTGTGATACTCATGTCCGTCTCCTCTTGCCTCTCGCGAGATTGATGAAGTTGTTGGAAATCCTGTAGGGGAGGTTGGGCGACCGCTTCGCCCGATTCCTCGGTGACAAGCTTCGTAATCGGCAAAAACTCGGGGCGAGGTAAATCCTCCAAGTGCCGTAGCCCGAAAACCTGCAAAAACTGCCGGGTCGTCCCATATAGTAACGGACGCCCCAATTCCTCAGACCGGCCTACGATTCGTACCAGGTCGCGTTCGATAAGTTGGCGCAGGACTTCTCCACATTGCACGCCGCGGATCGCTTCAATTTCAGCCCGCAAGACGGGCTGTCGATAGGCGACGACCGCCAAGGTTTCCATGGCCGGGGCCGAAAGCCGCACTTCCAAGGGGATGGAATTTAGCCGGCGGAGCCATGGAGCATACTTGGGTCGCGTTAATAGTTGAAATCCGCCCGCTATTTCCTCCACTCGAAACGCACTTGCTTCCGCATCATAACGCCGGTTCAAGGCTCGGACTAGTGTACGCGCTTTCGTGCCATCCGCCAAGCCGGCCAAGTGGGCCAATTTTCGGCTCCCTAGCGGCTCACGGCTCAAAAACAAAATTGCTTCGAGTCGCGCGATACGAACTAACCGAGAATCACCTTCCCCCTCGTCAGGCTGGGGTGCTGCCTGAACCCTGCCCAAGTCTGAATGCGCAGCCCGCCGGCCTCGCTCCAGCCAGCAACCCGGCTGTCGATACCGCAAGGCAACGCTCTTCAAACATCGGCCAAGAGTCACAGGAAATGTAGACATACCATGTAGAGTATTCTCCGACAAGGACCCCGGGCAAGGACCGGGAAAAGAAAAATGAAAAAAGTTCAGAGGCCCTGGCAAGGCCAGCGGCCTTCCGCCGGGTAAAGCTTCGTCCAACCCGTCGGCGCAGGGATTCGCCCAGGGACGAATCCGCTCCGATAAGGGGGAGGCAAAGGAGAAGGAGTCTGGAATCTGCGACAAGTCCGCAGGACCGACAAGGCGCATCAGGAGGTGTCGTCGGGCGAAGGAGTGGTTGCTGGAACGCCCAAAGCCGACCGACGCTCGTCGGAGAGATTCCAGGGCAGGAACGATTGAATGTCTTCGGGTGCCTTTCCACCGGCGGCTGCACAATTTTCAAAGTACCACGTCAGCCACCGTCGCGGATTGATTTTCCAGCGGACCAGCGTTGCGAAAAGCGAAAACATCATCGCTGCCAGACGGCCGCTCCACAAGGAGCCGGAACCGTAGAAGTTCTTCCGTGCCACGGCCGGGCCGCGTACTTCTCGTTCCGACGCGTTGTTGTCCATCGGAATTCTTGGATCTTCGACGAACCGAGTCAGCCCCATCCAGTGATCTTCGAGGCTATCCAGAACTTTACGGCACGGTTGGCGGAGTTTGGGATCGGCGAGTTCTTTCACCGCCTCGGAGTGCATCGCCTCCATCGCCCCACCTAACAACGCCTGTTGCTCTTGAAACTTAGCTGAGTCATGAGGGTGCTGGAGACGTTCTCGATTGACTTGGTAGAGATGCCGAATACGGCGCAGCCAGGCAATCGCCCAAGGCGTCAACTCCGGCCAGCCTTTGCCTACTCCCACGAAGTCCCGCCGTACATGCGCCCAACAGAACGCCAACACGATCAACCCCGACTTCACCAGCGCCATGGCTTTGTAGCCCGAGTACCGATCGACTTCCAATGTCCCCGAAGCTGCCGGACCAAAATGTGCTTCCGGCACCTCGTGCCCCCGGCTGCGATCGAGCAGATAGATCACGGTGTCCTCGCCGAGAACCATCCACAACCACCAACCGTAGCCTTTTTTCCCGTCAAAAATCACGAAAACCCGCCAACGGGTCTCGTCGGCCTGATGGAAGCTGCCCTGCCGATTCCGTTCGCAGAGGGCATTGTAGATTGGCGTCAATATGGGCTCGATCCGCTTGAGCCCGTCGTTCACCGTGCCCGCCGGCAAGTCCAGATCGTACTGTTCGAGTTGCCCCAATAACCGCTCCGTGGGCCGATACGATGAGTACTTGTCTAACAAGACATGCACCCAAATCGAGATGCCGTAGTTGCCTTTGGGGATCAGCTTGGGTGGCGGCGGAGCCGTCAGCGTCCGCCGTGTGAAATCGCAATTGCATGTCGTCCGATACCGTCGCCGTCGAATCCGCCGCCGATGTGGCCGCACATCGATCTCCGTCACTTCCGAATCCTCGGTGTCAGATATCATCGCGGCTAGCTTTCCGCAATGCGGGCAGGCCAGCGCTTCTTCCGGCAATGAGACGAATTCTTCCTGGACCGGCAGATGGGAATAATCGTGCCGCCCGTGTCCAGCATGGCCAGGCTGCGCACCGCGCTTCTTCCCGGCAGCCGAGACTTCTTCGGGATCGAATAAATCGTTGGAACGGTCGCTGCGGGCAGACTTCTCCGACTTGCGACCAAAAAGCTTGTCTTGAAGGGCTCGCGTCTCGCCCCGGGATTGGTCAAGTTCCTCCTTCAACTGCTCGATGCGCTTCACGGCATCAGCATGCCGGCTTTTCCAATAGCCCACTTCGCAACGGAACTCTAACGTCAGCTTCTCCAACGCCCGCTCGAGACGCTGAACAGCGGGACAATTCTCACAGGAGACCACCGTCCCTAGCGTCTCGGTCGGCTGTTCTAACAACGCGGCACTCATGAGGCCACGCTTTACCCAAACCGATCAAACCACACCAGATCAATTTCTTTAACACACCCCCATGGACGGGTTGGACGAAGCTTTACTCCGCCGGGTCTGTAACTTCCCTTGCCCTTGTGATTAACGGATTTTCTTTTAATTACCGGGGGCGCTTGTGCTCCGTTTCAAAAAATGGTGAAGTAGGGGTGACAGGTTTTCGATGTCCCGGTTCATTTTTTGCAACAGGTGGGAAGCCGGCGGGGAACTTCATGCCTTCTTTACGCTGGTTTTTTGGGGGTCCCGGAACCGCGGCCGGAATAACTCTGCCCGGCCTGTATGCAAACTTTGCAACAACCTGTTGCATCCGAACTTTACCACCCATAGGGATAAGTTCAAAAATAATTCCGAGCGATGAGCCGAACCTTGATCATAAGTTTTCGCACCGATGGCATTTCTAGCAGTTGGCAAGGTTATGATCAAGGCCCCGGGACGGCCATGTGAAACGAGTCCGCTTCAAGTACAATTTCTGCTTGGCGTTTGGGCTTGGTTCAACTTGTGGGTTGGCAGCGTAACACGTCGCGAGGTTCTGTAGGGAACGGACTCCGTGCCGTTCCGCGTGTTTCAGAACGGCACGGAGTCCGTTCCCTACAGAACCCGGCCACGGAAGTGTTACCCTGGTTTGAACCATGCCGGCGTTTGGCAAACGCAATGTGGGAATCCGCTATTCATTGGGGCAACAGGAACGGTAATGACTGAAAAACGGCCACAAGCTGTTCGTCGCGGCCGTCGTTTGCCATCGGGCAGGCGACCGTGGCAGTTCTCGATCACGTTCCTGCTCGTGCTGACGACGATCTGTGCCGGGCTACTCAGCATTTTCAGCATTTTCCGAAGATTTCCCCTCGAAAGCCTGATTCTGGCGACGGTGATCGCCATCGCCGTGGCAGGCGTTGTACTCTACATTGGGGAACTTTTCCTTATCGGTTGGGTCGTCGACTTTCTCTCGCAACTCGGCATGCCGAAATTCTTGGCCAGGCAGATCCCCCTCGACTACGAGCAAATTGGGGAGATTATCGTCGTCAACCTGCGCGGCAACATCGGTACCACGGGGCAGTGCCAGTCGGTCGAGAAGCAACTGAAGCGTTTGATCGACGAGCATCACTGCGAATTCATACTCGATTTCTCGACTGCCGGGAACATCTCCACGAGTTTCCGTGGAGTCATGCTCCGGATCATCAAGGCGGCGCGGAGCGAGGCCGAGAAGCTCGGCAACCCCCATCTCCCCATCGCATTGGCTCCCGGCGAGTTATTCCGCGTGTTTGATGACCGGCAGCGCGCGGTCGAAGAAATGTCCAAGCACGGCGGACACGGGTGGGTTGTCCTCTGTTCCGTCCCCGTTGGTGTCCGAGCCGTCTCCGAGCTGATGTGAACCGATTGGCAGCGTTGATCATTTTGCCTTCTTGCTCCGTGCCGGTGTACGGTTCTCGTACCAGACCAACTGGTTCTTGCGGCCCCCAATGACTACCAGGTCCAGCTTGCCGTCGCCGTTGATGTCGGCGGCCACGGCACCTTCGGCAGGCATGCCGGGGTCGAGGTCGTAGGTATTGAACGCCCGGCCCGTGGCGTCCGTGGCCTTGTAGAGCCGTAGCCCACCCCCGCCGGCCCGCCAACCGGCCACGATTTCGTCCATCCCATCGCCATCGAAGTCGCCCGTCACCAGGGCGTGCCCTTCCTGGAGCGTATCGTCGAGCACGTGGCGATGCCAAAAACCCTCGCCGTCCGGCGGCGAGTAAACCACGACCTGGTTGCCGTGCCAGGGCTCGATGGCAGCCAACATCATCCTGTCCTTGGCCAGCCGTAAGGTCGCCACTTCGCTGCTGCCCCGTGTCGCACCCGGCTTGTCGTTGACCGGCGGTGCGCCCCTGGCAAGCTGGACCTTTCGCCAGTGTGCTGCGTGGGCCTGCCCCTTGAAGTCGAAGCGGTGAATGCCCTCGAAGCTCGCCGTGAGGATCTCGTCCCGTCCGTCGCCGTCAAGGTCCGCCACTTGGATGCCGTGCAGCACGGTGAGCGACTCGTCGATCTTCCAGACATCCCACGGCTGCTCTGGGCAGCGGGGCGGGCGAAACGCCCAGAGGTGGGCCGGCTTCGGGGCCTGCGCGCCCTGGGAGCCGGGGCCGAAGATCGGGGCGTGGATGAGTACCGGACGCCCGTTGCCTTCCACATCACCCCACCGCAGGCGATGAACCACCGGATCCACAGCGATCGGCGTCCGCTCCCAAAGGTCGTTGGGCTTCGCCGGTTGCCGAAGGATCTGGATCTCACCGCCACGGGACGACTCGTTAAAGTAGAATCCGCTGGCCAGGGCGATCACGGGCCGGCCGTTGTGGTCGAGGTCCCGCACGGCCAGGTCGATGTTCTTGGCGGTGCGGGCCACCGGATGCCGCTGCCAGCCCGGATTCTCGTACCAATCCACGCGATCGGCATCGGTCGACAGAGCGATCACGTCTGGCCGGCCGTCGCCGTTGATGTCGGCGACGGCGACCTGGTAGCCCGCGGGGAAGTTGTCAATCAGGTGACGCTGGAACGTGACCGGTGCAGCCCCCACGAGGGACGCGAGCACAATGGGCAATACGGACATGCGGGCCTCCTCAACACGGAATCGTCTTGTCTCCCTTTTCAGGTTACAATAGGGGGCATTGCAAAGCAAATGGCGAAGAGTGTCCGCAGAATTACTATGCCCTGGTGTTAGTGGAGTAGACAGAGGTCTTGACGGTGAAATCGAAGCCGCTCTTCCATGCCACCCTGCGTCGGACTTGCGACCGTTATCGATTCGCCGGTTCTAATCAGTCCCGGCACTCGCACACCGCGCCGTCGGCAAGTATAATTGCCCACAGGGCCTGGAGCCGATCCCAGGCTGGCCGTGGGCACTGCCTTGAATGGCAGCAACCGAGGGAGAAATTGCAATGCGATGGACATCGTCGGCTCTTGTTTATCTCTGCCGCATGCCTGGCCGGACCGGTAATTGCAGCCGATAAGCCGCTGGTCGTCGAGCTTTGGCCGGGCAAGGTTCCGGATGACATCGGCAACATCGGCGCGGAGAAGTTCCTCATGTCGCCGAAACTCGACCGCAAGCAGGTCGAGGTCACAGAGCCGACCAAGATGGTGACCAACGTGAGCAAACCGACCATCACCATCTACCGGCCGGCGAAGGACAAGGAAACCGGGACCGCGATACTGATCTGTCCCGGGGGCGGCTACTGGAACCTCTTCTGGCAACTGGAAGGCGAGGAGGTCGCCGCCTGGCTGAATTCGCTGGGCGTGACCGGCATCATCCTCAAGTACCGGGTGCCGCGCCAGTCCGATGAGGTTAAGACTGAGCCGGCCCGGCGCCCGCTCTTGGACGCCCAACGGGCCATCAGCCTGGTACGGAGCAAAGCCGCGCAGTGGGGAATCGACCCGCAGCGGATCGGCGTCATCGGTTTCTCGGCGGGCGGACATCTCGCGCTGGCGACGGCCACCCGTTTCGAGAAGCGAACGTATCCGGCGATGGACGCCATCGACGAAGCAAGTTGCCGGCCCGATTTCGCCGTCCTCTGCTACGCGGGCTATCTGAAGGCCAAGGACAAGGATGAGCTCGCGCCGTGGCTGCACATCCCGGCGGGGACGCCCCCGATCTTCCTGGTGCATGGCGGCGACGACATCATCAGCAGCCCCACGCAGAGCGTGGTCACGTACCTGGCTTTGAAGCGGGCCGGCGTCCCGGCGGAGTTGCATATCTATGCCATGGCCGCCCACGATTTCGGCGTCCGTGCCAGCGACCATCCTTGTTCCACCTGGACGAAGTCTTGTGCCGCCTGGCTGCGGCATCAGGGATTTCTCAAGTCGAGCGCTCAACCATAATTTTCCCCACCGCGATTCCAAGATGAGAGGGTGTCATGCGTTACATTTTTGCCCGGTTGGTTTGGGCGGCCGTAGCTGCCGCAGTCTGGATCTGCTCGCCACCAGGCTCCACGGAAGCGGCCGAGCTCCGCGTGGCCACGTTCCGCTGCGACGTGACGCCGCCGCTGGGTTTCTTGACCTACCCGCCGACTTTCAAACCGCTGGAGAAGATCGAGCACCCGCTGTTGGCCAAGGGCATCGTGCTCGACGATGGCGGGCAGCGGTACGTCTTGTGCACCATCGACTGGTGTACGCTCTGCAACTCGACCTACGACCTGTTCTGCCGCAAGGTGGCCGAGGGCGCCGGGACCGATCCGGCACGAGTGGCGGTGCATACGGTCCACCAGCACACCGCCCCGTTGGCCGACAACGACGCCTACCGGCTGCTCTTGCAGACTAAGGACCCGCCGGCCTGCCCCGACCTGAAGTTCTTCGAAAAGGCGGCCGACCGGCTGGGGGCCGCCGTGAAGCAGTCGCTCGGCCGCTTGCAACCGTTCGATCGCATCGGCAGCGGCCAGGGCAAGGTAGACCGCGTGGCTTCCACCCGGCGGCTGATCGACAAGGACGGAAAGGTCCACCATCCCCGCTGGAGCCTCAACGTCGGCAAGGAGCTTCCCTTGCGCGACGAGCCGGAGGGGCTGATCGATCCGCTGCTGAAGACCATTACCCTGGCCCAGGGCGACAAGCCGCTGGTCCGCTTGCACTACTACGCCTCCCATCCGCAAAGCTATTTCCACGACCCGCGCGTGACCTACGATTTTCCGGGCATGGCTCGCGAGGAGCTGGAAAAGAAGGAAAACGTGTTCCAGGTCTATTTCACCGGCTGCGCGGGCGACATCACGGTGGGCAAGTACAACGATGGCACGCCGGCCACGCGGGCGAAGTTCGCCGGGCGTCTGCTGGCGGGCATGGAGGCGGCAATTGCCGCTACGCGTTGGGCCCCCGCCGAGTCGATCTTGTGGCGCACTAGCGGAGTCAAATTGCCGCTCTATGCCGGCCCGAAACGTACGCCAGCCGAGAACCGCTCCCGGATGGCCGACCCGAAACTGGACGCCGGCGAGCGGCTGGAATTCGGGGCGATGTTCCTGGCCTTCGCCGACCGCATCGACCGGCCGCTGCCGCTGACCAGCTTGCAGATCGGCCGCGTACACATCCTGGATCTCCCCGGCGAATGCCTGGTGGATTATCAATTGTTTGCCCAGCGCGCGGCACCGGGCGACTTCGTGGCCGTGGCCGCTTACACCGACCTGGGGCCGGGCTATGTTTGCACCGACAAGGCCTTCGAGGAAGGCGGCTACGAGCCCACCGACACCAGCGTCGGCCCCGGCTCCGAACCCCTGCTCAAAGCCGCCATCCTCAAGCTCCTCGGCGCCAAGTGATCAACAACCTTTAGGAGGAATTGCCATGTTAACGACTTTCACCATCCTGTCGGCGGCCTTCTTGCTTGCACCGGGCGCAGACACGGCGCTGCAGCCGTGGGCCTCAAAGGCCCAGCCCGGCGATGTCGCCAAGCGCCACGTCGAAGAGATCGCCCAGGCGGAGCACACCTACACCGTCGTCCACGGCGGCACCGTGGACGGCGAGTGCTGCCGGACGCCGATGGGCTGCGGCATCAACCGGGAAGGCGTCATCGACCAAAGCTGGCAGTCCAACCGCGCGGTGCGGATGGAAAACGTGGGCCAGACCGACCTGATCAATCCCTGGCTCTCCAACGGGCGGAACAACTTTCGCACCCTGGACGAGATCGTGGCCTCGGCCGTCACTCCGGGGATGAGCGACAAGGAGAAGGCCATGGCCCTCTGGTTCCAACAGGTCTCCCATCGTTTCCACCGTAGCGGCTACGGCGCGAACCTCGGCGACCCGGTGCAGGTCCTCAACATCTACGGACACAACCCCTGCGGCTGCGACGCCCTGATCATGGGCGCTTACTGGCACAAGGTAGGCCTCAAGAGCACCCGGACCGCCTGGTGTCGCACGCCATCGCCCAGGTGGCTTACGACGGCGGCTGGCACGTGATGGACGGCGATCTGGACAGCTTCTTCCTCCTCCGCGACAACGAGACTTTGGCCAGCGACCGGGAATTGGCCCGCGACCACGACCTGATCAAGCGGGCCCACACCTACGGCATCACGCTGGCCAACGTCCGCCGCCTCGATGAGGGGTATGCGGCCATGTTCGTCTGCGAAGACCCGGTCAGGGGCGATCGCGCCAACCAGCCGAAGACGACTATGAACATGACGCTGCGACCGGGCGAGGCCTTGGTCTGGCGCTGGGGGCACCTCACCCCGGCCAAGTACAGTTGGCGGTCGGCGGAGCAGCCCGACTACCCGGACACCGTCTGCGATGGCCTCTGGGAATACCGCCCGGACTTCAGCAACGACCTCTGGAAGAAAGGCGCAACCCGGATCGAGAACATCGCCAGCGGCCCGGACGGGCTTAGAGCCGAGGACGGCAAGACGGGCACGATCATCTGGACGATGCGGAGCCCCTACATCTTCGTCGGCGGGCGATTCGAGGTGGAAGGCAAGGGAGCCGTGTTGGAGGTCTCCGAGGACGGCAAGAAGTGGGTGGACGCGGAGAAAAAGGTGGAGTACTGGTTCTTCACGAACTGGGGGCCGCAACGCTTTCACTACCAACTCCGCTGCCGACTCTCCGGCGCCGCCCGGCTCAAGCGATTGGCGATGATCAATGACCTGCAAATGGCCCTGCTGGCGCTGCCCGAGATGATCGTCGGCAAGAACGCGTTCACCTATACCGACCAGTCTCCGGGGGAGCGGAAAGTGCGGATCACCCATGAGTGGGTGGAGCGCTCGACGAACGTTCCGCCGCCGCCCGCCGCAGTCTACCCGCCCGACGCCGGCCAGGCCGAGGGCACTGACCTCGTTTTCCGCTGGAATGTTCCCAAGGAAGCGGAAGGGGACAAGATCGTGGACTACCTCTTCGTGCTCGCCGACCGGGCGGATATGAAATGGCCGCTCTCGACCAACTTCTACAAGCTCATCTCCCGCACCGCGGACAAGGGCAAGCCGCAATACACGCTGCCCTCCGCCGGCCTGCTGACGCCGGACAAGCAGTATTACTGGCATGTGCGGGCGAAGAACGAAAAGGGCGTGTGGGGGCCGTGGAGCAAGACGTGGAGCTTCACGCCTCGTGGGCCGGCCTATCCCCTGGACGTGACCGTGGACTATGACCGGGACAAGGGCATGGGGACCCTCACCTGGAAGGCCAATCCGCTCGGCCGGCGGCCTGAGAACTACCGCGTCTACGGCAGCGACGAGAAGGGCTTTTCCGTGAGCGACGTGCCGTACACCGTCACCGTCGGCATCTCGAAGGAGCTTTCGCCGAAGTTCCCGGCGAACTTCATCGCGGAGACGACGGCTACGGAACTGGCGGTCCTGGGTAGCGAGGTCGCTCTGCCCGCAGCCAACAAGACCTATTACCGCGTGGTGGCGGTGGAGGCCGAGGGCAAGCGGAGCGGACCGTCGGACTATGCCGTCGCGCCCCGCCCGGTGATCTACAGCAAGCCGGCGTTGCAAGCCAAGGCGGGCGCGGAGTACCGCGGCCAGGTCTCCGCCAATCGCTCCCTGGGCGACCTGCGGAAGCGCAACCCGGAGGTCGCCAACTTTTGGGATATCGAGCACCCCAAATATGCCCTGAAGGGACCAAGCTGGCTCAAGCTGGACGCAGACACGGGCGCGCTCTCGGGCACGCCCGATACAGCGGGAAAGTTCGAGGTGGAAATCACTGCCACCATCGACCGGCAGGTGCGGAAGCTAGATGAAGGCGTGCTGGGTTGGGGCAATGAGAAAGTCCTTTCCACCTCCACGGAGCGGGTCGGCAGCGCCAGCCAGCGGTTCGTGATCGACGTTCAGTGAGGTTCCGGTTCTGTCAAGGAAAAGGCAAACCGGTGTAGACTGTCGGCGCGGCCGGACTTACGATAATGTTTTGCGAACGCGATGCAAGGGAGGAACATGATGAAACGAATTGACCTCGGAAAAATGAGCCGTCGCACTTTTCTCGCTTCGGTTCCCGTCGCCGCCTCGGTGCCGCTGCTCAGCGGGACCGCGGAGGCGAAGGCGGCGGATACGCGGCTGGCCTTGAACGGCGGAGCGCCGGTCCGCAGCACGATTCTCAACACCTCGTGCCCCGGGTCCCAATTCTACGATCATCACGAACAGGACCTTGCGGACGAGGCCATTTCCACGCATGGACTGTTCCGCTGGTACGGCCCTGAAGGAAGACCGCAGCCGACGAAAGTGGCGACCTTCGAAAAGGAGTTTGCCAAACTCCTGGGTGTCAAATACGTGCTGGGCGTCACCTCGGGGACTGCGGCGTTGCACATCGCCCTCACGGCCCTGGGTGTCGGCCCGGGCGATGAGGTGATTCTGCCGGCTTGGACCTGGTATTCCTGCTACTACGCCATCCTCATGACCGGCGCCCTGCCGGTTTTTGCCGAGAATGACGACTCTTTCACCATCGATCCGCAGGATTTGGAAAGGAAGATCACTCCGCTAACCAAGGCGGTCATGGTCGTGCACCTCTTCGGATCGCCCTGCAACATGGACGCCGTCATGGAGGTTGCGCGGCGGCACAACATCAAGGTCTTGGAAGATTCCGCGCAATGTGCGGGAGGCCGGTACAAGGGCAAGCGCACCGCGACCATCGGCGACATGGGAATCTTCAGTTTCCAACTCCACAAGATGATCACCGCGGGCGAGGGCGGAGCGGTGGTTACTAACGACCCGCTGTTGTACGAACGGGCCGTCCGCTTTCACGATCTCGGTCTGCTCCGGCCCCCCACCCAGGCCCAGGTGGGCCAAGGCGCCATGCCTTATTTCATGGGGCTCAACTATCGCATGAACGAAATGACGGGCGCCGTGATGCTGGCCCAAGTACGGAAGCTCGACAGGATCCTGGCGGAGCAGCGTCGCCGAGGCGGGTACGTCATTGAGCGCGTGAGCCGCATTCCGGGAATCAAGATGCGGCGGAGCAACGATTGGAATGGCGAACTGCACCTCACGATTGATTTGTTGTTGTCCAGCCAGGAGTTGCGCGACCAATTCTTGAAAGCCATGAAGGCTGAGAACGTCCCTATGGAGCGGCCCAGCGCCGCCGTGGTCCTGCCGGCCCAACCGCCCATCGCCAACAAAGCCGTCCCGCATCCGGCGTGGCCGACCTTTAATTCGCCGCGCGGCAAGGAAATCCGTTACGGCGCGGAGAGTGTTCCCCGCACGATGGAAATCTTCAACCGGACGGCGACGCTGACCGTGGGTCCGAAGTATGACGACCGCGATCTGGACGACATCGTCGCCGCCATCAGCAAGGTGTACACGGCACTGGTCAAGTAGGTCCTTTCTGCCGGAAAGGACGCATGTGCCACAATCTGCTGGAAGATCCAAGGTTTCCAGCAATGGCAGGGTGGGCCGAAGGAGGAGGTTTTGCTCGCGCGAAGCGACTTTCGTAATTACACCGGGAGGCGATTCCTGGGTGACCTGTCAGGTGGGGCGATCGCCTCGCTGATTGCGCTGCCCTACGGCTTGGCGCTGGCATCGTTGATGGGACTCCCGCCCATTATGGGAGTGTATACCTCGATCATCTCCGCTCCTTTCTGCGCCTGTTGGGCCGTAATCCCGTACTGATCGGCGGCACTTCCAGTGTGACCGTTCCCTTCATCGCCGCAGCCGTGCGTGCCGAAGGGATCTCCGGCGCGGCGAAAGTCTGTATTTCCGCCGCGATCATCATGATGGCCTTTTGTGTTCTGCGTCTGGGCCGCCACGTCGCCAAAGTGCCGCACTCCGTCGTGGCCGGGTTCTCCTGCGGAATTGGCGGCATGATGATCATCTCGCAGTTGCGCACCATCTTCGCTCTCGATCCGCCCGCGGGTGGATGGAAGGAGTCGATGCTCCTGCAATTGCTGCAGGTCGTGCAGAAGCTCGGCCATATACGCGTGGAGCCGTTCCTTGTGGCTTTGACCGTCGTGGTGATCGCCACGCTGGCCATGTATTGGCGGCCCCGCAGCCCGGCTCCCTTGTTCGGAGTCGTGGTAGCGCTTCTCGTGGGCAAGCTGTTTGGATGGCACGGGAAGGAAGTCGGCACTTTGTTCTTCGGCCTGCCCGCGCCGGTGGGATTTCAATGGGAGTCGTCGGATGTGTGGAATGTACTCCCGGCGGCTTTCGGCCTGGCCTTTGTCTCTTCCGTCGATTCGCTCATGACCGCGCGGGTGGTGGAACACTTTCGCGGCCGTCATAAGCTCATGAAGAAGCACGACGCCGACATGGAACTGGGGGCCTACGGGATCGGGAACCTCATCGGCGGGACCTTTGGAGCGCCCACCAGCGTGGGGATCCCCGCGCAGCCTGGCCAACGTGCAGTGCGGCGCCAGTACGGCCGTGTCCAACCTCATCCACGCCGTGTTTCTCGTGGGCTTCATCACCTTGGGTACGCAGTTGCTGTCCCAGATTCCACTCGCCGCGCTGGCGGGAGTCACGGCCTGGATGGGCGCCCGCCTGCTGGATTGGAGCACCTGGCGGCGTCTCGGCAAGATGCGTGGCGTGGATGCTGCCGCCTTCGTGGGGACGGCCGCTGCGGTGCTGATGATCAACGCCGTGGGGGCCATCACCATTGGCTGTTCCTTCCACGTGCTGCGCTATGTTTACCGCCGCTTCTTTCCGCTGACGTTGGCGCAGCCGCGCGCCAACCCGCGGCCCCCGCGGCCGCGCCGCTGGAGTCGCTGCAAGCGGCCACTTCCAGCCCCGCAGCCGCCACAGCCAATACCACCAAGACAGCTCATGTTCAGTAATACAGGAGAAACCTTATGCGATCCGTTTTCTTCGCCTGCATCATTTCAGGGAAGATTCGACCTGGAGAATACACTTTTACCGGAGAAGTTGCGATGCGGTCCGTGCAGAGTATTTCCGTCTTTCTATGGTGCTTTAGCGGTTGCTGGTTGGCGCTGGCTCCAGTCCTGCAAGGGGCAACGCGCACCGCGGCCAGCCTCTCGCCGGCGGATGTCCAGGCCGCGGTCGATGCGGCCGACGACGGCGATACCGTGAAGCTTCCCGCCGAGACCGCCACCTGGACGGCTTGCGTCAAGATCGACGGCAAGTGCATTACCGTGGAAGTGCAGGGACCGACAAGACGACGATCGTCGTCGGGGCTTTCCCCGCCAAATCGACGCTTCACGTGCTCGAGATCAATGCGAAGAAGGGCGGCTTGACCCGGCTCTGCAATCTCACGATCGATGGCGGAAGCGGCCCCGGCGACCGCGATAACAAGGGAATGCTGACGGTGCGAGGCGACTCCACCACCTGGCGCATCGATCATCTCCGCATCCGTGCCACGCGGACCTGCGGCATGCACGTCTACGCCTGCGGCGGCGTCATCGATCACAACACGTTCGATCTCGTGGGTTGGAATTACGGCATCTACGGATTCAACGGCGGTCTTCCCTACGGCGACGCCGCCTGGGCCGATGCGGCCCGCCTGGGGAACGGGGACAAGGCCTTCTTCATCGAAGACAACGTTTTCACCGCCGTCGGCCCGGGCTCCAACTCCCGCGGATACAGTTTCGCGCTGGACGGCTGGCTGGGCCAACGGGTCGTCATCCGCCACAACACGTTCAGAAACGCCTATTTGGGGAACCATGGGACCGAATCGAGCGGCCGCCTTCGCGGCGCCCGCAGCTTCGAGATCTACGAAAACACCATGACGCTCACCGTGGAACCGCTTGGCGCGGCCGCCATGGGTTTCCGTTCCGGCACGGGAGTGATCTTCAACAATACCTTGAGCGGCCCGTTCAAGGGTGGGATGGATATCGACAACTACCGTGATTTTGTCTCCTTCCGGCCGTGGGGCATCGCCGGCGGCGAGAGCCCCTTCGACAAGAACGACGTAGATCAAGAGGGCAAGCCGATCGTGTACGATTCCGGCACGCACACGGGCGCCGGCAAGGACGTGCGGCAACTGGTCTGTTCCGGAAAGAAGTGGCAGGTGGACCAGTGGCGAGGGTACTCCGTACACAATGCCAGGACGCACAAGAGTTGCATCATCGTCGCCAACAGCAGCGACACGATCAGCACCCGCTTCGACGCCTCGTACGGCGCACCAAACCTTTTGTGGAACAGCGGAGATGGTTTCAAGATCGAGCGATGCCTGGTCGCCCTGGATCAGATGGGCAGGGGAAAAGGGCACCTGATCTCGGGCGATACTCCGCAACCGGCGGCATGGCCGAACCAGGAGGCGGAGCCCACCTACGTCTGGAACAACACACTCAACGGCAAGCCCGCCGTCATGCACGCCAGTTCCCCGCGCATCAGGGAAGGCGTCGACTTTTTCAACGGCATTGCCAAGCCCGGTTACACCCCCTACACTTATCCGCACCCGCTGGTTGCCAAGTAGCAGTTCGCGGCCCGTGTCGCCGTCCGTAATTAGTTCTTCACCTGGATCATCAATCGAAGGTTCTTTCAACTTCTTCGTGCGGTTGCCACCTTATTTATTAGTTAGGAGCCACATTCCATGAAAAAAGACACGAACGAGTCGCCCGTGACCGATCGGCGAGAGTTTTTGCGGTGTGTTTCCGGCACGCTTGCGGCGTCAGGAATGGTGCTGCCGGCGGTTGCGGAAGCGCGCGACACTCCTCGGCCTGCGGCTGCCGACCCGCTACCCACGATTTCGGTGGGCAAGCACCGGCTGACCCGGCTGATTACCGGTTGGAACCCGATGGGCGGCAATTCGCACCAGACGCTGAACGCCTCGCTGCACATGCTGGAGTACTTTACCAAAGAACGGACTTTCGAGTTCCTCGTCAAGTGCGAGTCGGCCGGCATCAACACGTGGCAAGTGGATCATGACGAGAAAGCGATCGCCGTGATCCGAAAGCTGCGCGAGCACGGCTCGAAGATGCAGTTCTTATGTCTGCACTCGGAGGCCGCGGGAAACGCCCCCTTGAAGACCGCGGCCGCGGACTTGGGGGCCATCGCCTTCGTGCATCACGGCAGGGTGGCCGACACGCTTTTCCGTGCCGGCAAGAGTAAGGTGGTCCGCGATTACGTCAAGAAGGTCCACGATCTGGGGATGATGGCCGGCGTCTCCATCCAGTCTCCCGACAACCTCAAGAGAATTGCCGATGAAGGGTGGGAGAACGAGTTTTTCATGACCGCCTTCTACAACGTCGCTCGGCCGGCAGAGGAGCAACGAAAGCTCTTCGGCACGGTTGCCACCGGCGAGCCCTTCTTCGATACCGATCCGCCGGCGATGACCAAGGTCATTCGCCAGGTGGAGAAGCCTTGTTTGGCGTACAAAATCCTCGCTGCCGGCCGGCTCTCGCGGAGTCTGCGGACGGTCAAGCCGGCGGTGGAGAAGGCGTTCCAGTACGCCTTCGCCAACATCAAGCGCACGGATGCGGTGATTGTGGGCATGTTCCCCCGTGTACCGCGATGAACTGGGCGAGAGCGTGGCGCTGGTGCGCAAGTACGTGCGCCGGCCTAGCCCGGCCGGCATGATAATATAGAAGAAAAGGAAAACAAGACATGTTCGGAAGAAGCAGTTTTTGTATGGCGGCTGCGGTCGCCATTCTGGTCGTGGCCGCACAGGGCGCCGCTGCGGGTTGCGAGGCCTTGCTCCCGGCGGGCGTCAAGGCCGTCTGGGACCTGGACAAGGCCTACTGCGAAACCACGCTCTCCCGCCAACGGATCTCGATCAACGGGCTGTGGCGCTTTCAGCCGGCAGTCGAATTGAGCACGACGGTCCCCGTCGACGACTGGGGATACTGCAAGGTCCCGGCGCCTTGGGCGGCGAGCAGCCAGACTCGCTATCCGCATCCGGCCTGGAGGGCCGAGAACGCGAACATGCGGGACGTTGATGTCGCCTGGTACCAGCGCGAGGTCGTGGTCCCCCGCGCCTGGCAGGGGCGGCGGGTCGCCGTCTATGCCGAGTGTGTCAATTCCTATGCGGCCCTGTTTCTCGACGGCCGCAAGCTGGGCGACATGTACTTCCCATCGGGCGAGGTGGACATCACCTCCGCGTGCCGCCCCGGCGAGAAACAGGTGTTGTCGTTGTGCGTCAAGGCGGTTCCACTGGCCGCGGTGGTGCAGGCCTTCACCGACACCAGCGCCCCCAAGACCGTCAAAGGACGGGTGGATCTCAAGGGACTGTGCGGGGACGTTTACCTGCTCGCTACGCCCAAGACGGCCCGCATCGAAGACGTGAAAGTCAACACCTCGGTGCGCAAGTGGGCGATCACCTTCGACGTCGCCGTGCAGGGTCTTTCGTCCGCTACATCCTGCCGCTTGCGGGCGCAAGTCTACGAAAAGGGCCGCCCGATCAAGGACTTCACCAGCGAGCCGTTCACCATGGCGGACCTCCGCGCCGACCGGTTCTCGCATACCGCCGCCTGGCATCCCGAAAAGCTTTGGGACACGAGTACTCCGCAGAACATGTACGATGTGAAGGTATCGCTGGTCGATCGCGACGGGCAGGTGCTGGATGCCTTCTACCCGCAACGGTTCGGGTTCCGCGAGTTCTGGATCGAGGGCCGCGACTTCTACCTGAACGGCGCGTCGCTTCCACTCCTTCATCGTCCCCTGCGAGTCCGCGCAGGGGGAAGCGACGGCTACCTACGATGCCGCCCGCGAGACCTTGCTCCGCAAGCAGTCGATCGGCGTCAACACGGTCTATACGCACAACTACGGCTGCGAGCCCGGATCGCACCTGAGCTTCAACGAGTTCCTGCGGGCGGCCGACGACGTGGGCATGTTGGTGGCGCTTTCCCAGCCCCACTGCCTGCATTACAAATGGGACAGCCCTGCTGCGGAACAGAACAACGGCTACGCGCGGCACGCCGCATTCTACGTCCGCGTGGCCGGAAATCATCCCGCCGTAGTGATGTACTCCATGAACCACAACGCCCTGAGCTACCAAGGCGATTTCAACCCCGCGCTGATCGACGGGCGGCACAACGCCGAGGGGCGGATCGGCCCGCGCTCCGATCCCAACGCCCTCAAGGGTTTGAAGGCCCAGGCCATCGTCGAGCGTCTCGACCCCACGCGCGTCGTGTACCACCACTCCTCCGGCAACCTGGGCAACATGCACACCAACAACCTGTACCTGGACTTCGTCCCCATCCAGGAGCGCTCCGATTGGTTCGAGCACTGGGCAAGCGAAGGGACCAAACCGTTGCTGCTCTGCGAGTACGGCGTGCCGTGGGACGTCAACTGGACCATGTATCGCGGCTGGTACAAGGGCGTTCGCTCCTGGGGAAGCGCCGCCTGCCCTGGGAGTTTTGCATGGGAGAATGGAATTCGCAGTTCCTCGGCGACAGGGCCTTCCAGCTCAACAACGCCGAAAAAGTCAATCTCCGCTGGGAAACGAAGCAATGGCGGGCTGGGCAGATATGGAACAAGTGGCATTATCCCCAAAACCCGTCAAGCCCCTACTCCTGGGGCCACAAGGAGCAAGACGAGGTCTGGGCGATGTACATCACCGACAACTGGCGGGCCTTTCGCGCCTTGGGAGTCTCGGCGCGGAACGCCTGGGGTTACTCGGTTTTTTGGGAACTGCGCGACGGCGCCAAACCGCCGCAGAGGCGCGACCTCACGGTCGACTGGGACCACTTGCAGAGACCCGGGCTGAGCCCCGATTGCGTCCCCGCCAGCTATAACGCGGCCTTCGACACGGGCCTGGAGCGCAGCGACTGGATCCCCACCAAGGCCGCGGCAGCCCTCTTGCGCAACAACATGCCGCTGTTGGCCTACATCGCCGGCAAGCCGGCACACGTCACCGAAAAGGGGCATGACTTCCTGGGCGGGCAAACCGTCCAGAAGCAAATCATCGTGATCAACGACTCGCGGAGCACCGCCGCTTGCGATTGCTCCTGGTCGCTGGCCTTGCCGCAACCGTTGGGCGGCAGCCGAGACGCTGAGCGTCGCACCGGGCCAGCAGGAGCGCATCCTGCTGGGCCTCGCGCTGCCGGTCGACCTCAAGCCGGGCGTCTACGAGATCAGTCTCACCGTCAAGTTCGGCACGGGAGAAATCCAGACGGACGCCTTTGCGATCCACGTCCTGGCCCCCAGGGAGCCGCCCAAGTCGCCAACCAAGACGGCCTTGTTCGATCCCAAGGGTGAAACTGCCAAACTTCTCGCTCGAATGGACGTTCCATTCGAGCCGGTCGCCGCACAGGCCGACCTTGGCAGCTACGACGTCCTGATCGTCGGCAAGGCCGCGCTCACGGTCGATGGCCCGGCGCCCGACATCTCCAGGGTCCGCGACGGGCTCAAGGTCGTCCTCTTCGAGCAATCGGCAGACGTCTTGGAGAAGCGTTTGGGGTTTCGCGTCGAGGAGTACGGGCTGAGGCAGGTCTTCGCGAGAGTGCCCGACCACCCGTTGCTTTCGGGGCTGGCGGCCGAGAATCTTCGCGACTGGTGCGGTGCGGCAACTATCCTGCCGGCGCGGCTGTCCGGCTACACGCTGCGGCCGCGCCAGGGCCCAACCATCAAGTGGTGCGGCATCGAGGTCCCCCGCGCCTATCGGGCCGGCAATTGGGGCAACGTGGCCTCCGTGCTGATCGAGAAACCCGCGCGGGGCAACTTCCTGCCACTGTTTGACGGCGGCTTCAGTCTCCAGTTCAGCCCGTTGATGCTGTATCGTGAAGGCAAGGGCATCGTGCTCTTCTGCCAAGCAGACGTGACGGGCCGCACGGAGGACGACCCGGCCGCCGCGCGGCTGGTTGCCAATATGCTTGATTACGTCTCCTCCTATGTGCCGCCGCCCATCCGCAAGGTGGTCTATGCCGGCCAGGATGCCGGCCGCAGGCACTTGGAGCAAATGGGCCTGGCGGTGGCGGCCGCCACGGACGACGGGCCTGCCGCCGGCCAGGTCCTCGTCGTGGGACCGGGCGGAGGTGAAACCCTGTCTGCCAACGCCGCCGCCGTGCGCCAGTGGATCAAGGCGGGCGGAAACGTCCTGGCCGTCGGCCTGGGCCAGGAGGAGGCCAATCGCTTCCTGCCGTTCTCCGTCAAGACAGGCAAACATGAGTATATCTCCGCGCTCTTCCCGCCCCCGGCCGCCGGCTCGCTGCTGGCTGGCGTGGGACCGGCGGACACGATGAATCGCGACCCCCGGGAAATCGAGCTGATTTCGAGTGGGGCCACGCCCGTCGGCAATGGAGTGCTTGCGGTCGCCGCCGATGCCAATGTGGTTTTCTGCCAACTGGCGCCCTGGGAGTTCAACTACCAGAAATACTACAACCAGAAGCGGACGTTCCGGCGGGTGAGCTGCCTGCTGGCCCGCATCCTGGGCAACATGGGCGTGGATGAGCCAACGCCAATGTTGGAGCGGTTTTCCCGTCCGGTTGCGGCGGCTGCCGCGGAGAATCGCTGGCTCACGGGGTTCTACCTCGACCAGCCGTCGGAATTTGACGACCCGTACCGCTATTTCCAATGGTGATCGTTTGGGACAACGCCGCGTCGCTGTAGGGTGTGGTCGAGCGCAGCCTATGCAACCTTTTGCTTATGCCGCTACGCTTAGGCGAGTCTACCGGGTTACTGCTTAGGTGGTCTTAACGCCTTAATGCGTAGGCCTTTAGTACCTCAATAAACTCTTTGGTTGTCATTAGCATTTACTCTTCCGCCAACGGTAGCCAAGTAGAGCAATGGCCCCGACGCCTAATAAAGCGAACGTGGAAGGTTCGGGAACGGTAACTTCAAACCCGTGGTAACCTGATGAGTCGTCGTAGAATCCCACGACATTGTTGCCCGAGATGCCACACGCCCAAGTGTCGTAGAGGGCCAGTGGGTCGTCCAATGTCGTATAGCTCGTACCGTTGTAAAGAAAACCGTGGTATCTACCCGACGAGTCCCGATAGTAACCTACCACGTTGTTGCCCGAGATACCAGACGGCCACGTACTATCACCCAGCGGGTCATCTAACGTCGTGTAGCTCGTACCGCTGTAAAGAAAGCCCTGGACGCCGTCCGCGCCTGAATAGGTTCCCACGATGTTATTGCCAGAGATGGCGTAGGCATCGGTGCCATAAATACTGAGTGGGTCGTCCAGCGTTGTGAAGCTTGTACCATTGTAGAGATAGCCGTGGAGGTTATTTGATGAATCATAATAGCTTCCCACGATATTGTTGCCATCGATGCCAGAGGCAAAAGTGCCGTTGACGCCCAAAGGGTCGTCCAGCGTTGTGAAGCTCGTACCATTGTAGAGATAGCCGTGGATGTTGTTTGACGAGTCCTGATAGTATCCCACAACCTTTTTGCCCGATATTCCTTCGGGAACATTCATATTATTGCCCAGCGGGTCGTCTAACGTCGTGAAGCTCGCACCATTGAAAAGAAAGCCGTGGAGGTTATTTGATGAATCATAATAGCATCCCACGATATTGTTGCCAGAGATGCTAAGAGCGTCAGTGCCACTGCCGATGCCCAGCGGGTCGTCTAGCGTCGCAAATGTATACGTTGGTTCGCCATTGCTCCGGCCAACTGCAAGCAGAACCGCCAGGACAGCCAGAAAACTGTGTCGAGACATTTTTTATCCCTCCGGCAAAAATCCACCTTGCCCGCTTGTCACTTGCAGTATATGCGAAAATTCTCTGCAACGCAACTGGGGAACATCTTTGTCGCATGAGGTGGACCCCGTTCTTTGTACCAGAGAACGGGCTGTATCTGTAAAGGGTTAAAGAGGCTGTTTGGGCCGTCTTTTCTTTGCCTTCGCCGCCCCCCCGGGGGGGCGGCGAAATTTTTTGCACTTTCGGGGGAGCCACCTCCGTCGCGTCATCGCCGCAATCGTACGTTGCGGACACTAATGTTCAGCGCGGAGCGTTCGTCCCACGCCTAGTGCTCCGCTTCGTTCGCTGCACCCCGTAAACCTCTGCCGGCGTGCGATTGTCCAAGCTCTGATGTCTGCGATCGTGGCAATAGAACTCGAAGTATTCACGTAGGCTCGTCTCTGCCTCCCAGACGTTCGCGTAGTCTTTCAAGTACACCTCCTCGTACTTCACCGTTCGCCACAAGCGTTCCACGAACACGTTGTCCAAAGCCCGACCGCGGCCATCCATGCTGATCGCCACACCGCGTGACTCCAGACAGCCCGTGAACGCCAGGCTGGTGAACTGCACTCCTTGATCCGTATTGAAAATCTCCGGCTCGCTTGTCACCAAGGCTTCCTCCAGGGCCGCGATGCAAAACGCTCCATCCAAGGTATTCGACAACCGCCACGACAACACATACCGGCTATACCAATCGATAATTGCAGTCAGATATACATAACCTCCCTGCAACGGGATATACGTGATATCGGTGCTCCAGACGTGATTCGGCCGCTCGATCTCCACATTCCGCAGCAAATACGGGTAAATCTTGTGTTCTGCACACCGCAACGTCGTCCTGGGCTTCGGGTAAATCGCCTCCAGACCCATGACCCGCATCAGCCGTTGCACTCGCTTGCGATTCACGTCGAACTCATCGGCAATGCGACGGCTGCCGAAATACGGCCGCTTCAAGTACAGCTCATCGATCCGTCGCATCAGCTTCAGGTTCACCGCCGTCTCGCCGGCCGGCTCGTAGTACCAACTCCCGCGGGCCAGGCCGAGCAGTTCGCACGGCAGTGACTCGCCTTCCTCTAGCGCTAAGAGCATTGTAGGACAAGGACTTACGGCGGGGGAGGAGTAAAGCTTCGTCCAACCCGTCGGCGCAGGGATTCGCCCAGGGACGAATCCGCTCCGATAAGGGGGAGGCAAAGGAGAAGGAGTCTGGAATCTGCGACAAGTCCGCAGGACCGACAAGGCGCATCAGGAGGTGTCGTCGGGCGAAGGAGTGGTTGCTGGAACGCCCAAAGCCGACCGACGCTCGTCGGAGAGATTCCAGGGCAGGAACGATTGAATGTCTTCGGGTGCCTTTCCACCGGCGGCTGCACAATTTTCAAAGTACCACGTCAGCCACCGTCGCGGATTGATTTTCCAGCGGACCAGCGTTGCGAAAAGCGAAAACATCATCGCTGCCAGACGGCCGCTCCACAAGGAGCCGGAACCGTAGAAGTTCTTCCGTGCCACGGCCGGGCCGCGTACTTCTCGTTCCGACGCGTTGTTGTCCATCGGAATTCTTGGATCTTCGACGAACCGAGTCAGCCCCATCCAGTGATCTTCGAGGCTATCCAGAACTTTACGGCACGGTTGGCGGAGTTTGGGATCGGCGAGTTCTTTCACCGCCTCGGAGTGCATCGCCTCCATCGCCCCACCTAACAACGCCTGTTGCTCTTGAAACTTAGCTGAGTCATGAGGGTGCTGGAGACGTTCTCGATTGACTTGGTAGAGATGCCGAATACGGCGCAGCCAGGCAATCGCCCAAGGCGTCAACTCCGGCCAGCCTTTGCCTACTCCCACGAAGTCCCGCCGTACATGCGCCCAACAGAACGCCAACACGATCAACCCCGACTTCACCAGCGCCATGGCTTTGTAGCCCGAGTACCGATCGACTTCCAATGTCCCCGAAGCTGCCGGACCAAAATGTGCTTCCGGCACCTCGTGCCCCCGGCTGCGATCGAGCAGATAGATCACGGTGTCCTCGCCGAGAACCATCCACAACCACCAACCGTAGCCTTTTTTCCCGTCAAAAATCACGAAAACCCGCCAACGGGTCTCGTCGGCCTGATGGAAGCTGCCCTGCCGATTCCGTTCGCAGAGGGCATTGTAGATTGGCGTCAATATGGGCTCGATCCGCTTGAGCCCGTCGTTCACCGTGCCCGCCGGCAAGTCCAGATCGTACTGTTCGAGTTGCCCCAATAACCGCTCCGTGGGCCGATACGATGAGTACTTGTCTAACAAGACATGCACCCAAATCGAGATGCCGTAGTTGCCTTTGGGGATCAGCTTGGGTGGCGGCGGAGCCGTCAGCGTCCGCCGTGTGAAATCGCAATTGCATGTCGTCCGATACCGTCGCCGTCGAATCCGCCGCCGATGTGGCCGCACATCGATCTCCGTCACTTCCGAATCCTCGGTGTCAGATATCATCGCGGCTAGCTTTCCGCAATGCGGGCAGGCCAGCGCTTCTTCCGGCAATGAGACGAATTCTTCCTGGACCGGCAGATGGGAATAATCGTGCCGCCCGTGTCCAGCATGGCCAGGCTGCGCACCGCGATTCTTCCCGGCAGCCGAGACTTCTTCGGGATCGAATAAATCGTTGGAACGGTCGCTGCGGGCAGACTTCTCCGACTTGCGACCAAAAAGCTTGTCTTGAAGGGCTCGCGTCTCGCCCCGGGATTGGTCAAGTTCCTCCTTCAACTGCTCGATGCGCTTCACGGCATCAGCATGCCGGCTTTTCCAATAGCCCACTTCGCAACGGAACTCTAACGTCAGCTTCTCCAACGCCCGCTCGAGACGCTGAACAGCGGGACAATTCTCACAGGAGACCACCGTCCCTAGCGTCTCGGTCGGCTGTTCTAACAACGCGGCACTCATGAGGCCACGCTTTACCCAAACCGATCAAACCACACCAGATCAATTTCTTTAACACACCCCCATGGACGGGTTGGACGAAGCTTTACGGGGAGGAGGGCTTGATAGCAGAAGAAAAAGACCTCATGCTAACAGGTGAGTAATTCATGTTTCCACAAATTCTGCTAGCAGAGGTCCAACTATGATTTCAACAAAAGAACTGGATATTTTCAAGGCCCAAGAGCAATTTGAGCGGATGCACGAGTTTTTGAAGCAAGCGCTGAGCGAAGGGCGACGCCTCGACGAAGTGGAACGCGGGATGTTTCCGCGAGCTATGACCATGTGCCTGGAGTTTTTACGGTCCTTCGTGGAGGCCCATGGGGATGGGGATCGGGGAGAGACCGTAGAACGGGAAGGGGAGACGTTGGCGCACCTGCCCGAGCCGCATGAGAAGCGGTACTTGTCGATTTTCGGGGAATTGCTGATCGGCCGCCGAGTCTACGGGACTCGGGAAGGCCAAGCGATTGGATGGTCGCCCCTGGACGCAACCTTGGGATTGCCCGCTGGAGAGAATTCCTATGTGCTGGAGGACTGGTTGCAGCGGTTGTGCATCCAGGACGCCTTTGGGGGATCGGTGGAGTCGCTCCGTGCCTGGTTGGGGACCACGGTGAGTGTTCGCACGGCGGAGCACATGAGTCGCGAGATGTCGCAGTACGTGGACGACTTTCGCGGCGAAGCGGTTCCTCCTGCCGAAGAAGAGGAGGAACTGCTGGTGATAACGGCCGATGGCAAGGGTGTGCCCATGCGGCGGACGTTGGCGGCGCGGTTGCGAGCAGAGTCTGAAGCTGGGGTGGGAGAAAAGGGAGGAAATGCCGCAGGCGCGGAAACGGCAGGAATCACGGCTGTCGAGGAAGAGGCGCCTTCTTCGCCTCCGGTCGAGCGTTTGGCGGGGCAAGAGAAAAGCAGCGGGGAGCGCCCCGGGAAAAAACAGATGGCGTATGTGGGATCGGTTTACACCCAAGCCCGCTTCCCTCGTACTGCCGAAGACGTGATCGACGAGGTGCGTCGGCGAAAGCGTGCCCGGGAGCGGCCCGAACCGCAACACAAGCATGTGTGGGCAGAGATGACCCGGTTTAAGGAAGGGGAGGTGTTGGCCGCCGCACCGATGTTGTTCTTCGAGATTCTTATGGAGTGTTGTCGGCGGGACCCGGCAAACAAGAAGCCGTGCATCTGTGTCATGGATGGGGAACGCCAGTTGTGGAAGTTGGCGGCAGAATGGTTTCCCGAGGCCATATGGATTCTGGACCTGTTCCACGCGTTGAAACGGCTCTGGGAGGTGGCCCATTGCCTGTATGCGGAGGAGAGTGCGGAGGCGGGAGAATTCGTGACGCATCATCTGCGCATGCTGCTGCAAGGCAAGGTCGGTTACGTGCTGCGCAACCTCCGTCCCTTGGTGAAGGCCTACAAGCTGAAGGGGGCGAACAAGACCACCGTGGAGTCCGCGATTACGTACTATGAAAACAACCAGGAACACATGCGCTATGACGAATACTTGGCGGCAGGCTACCCGATTGCCAGTGGCGTGGCGGAAGGCGCCTGCAAGCACCTGGTGAAGGACCGCATGGAGCGCGCCGGGATGCGTTGGGAGTTGGAAGGGGCTCAAGCAATCCTCTCGCTGCGAGCCATCTACCTCAACGACCTCTGGGATCAGTTCATCACCTACCGTGTTACGACAGAACAGTCGCGTCTATATGGCAAAGATGCACAGCATGCTACGGCTGCATAAAGCGGCCTGCGAGTTGCTGCCGTTCGCACTGCCGTCGCAGACTCAACTCGCCATGCCCCGGCTCAACGCATGTCCGACGACTGTCAACTGAACTGGGCAGATTTTTTTTTCAACCACTCGACCTCCATCTTCAGGCGACCGATCTGCTCAAAAAGCTCCTCTTGATTGTTCTCCTCGGCACGCTGCTTGCGACGCCGATCCTCGAACAAGTCCGCGGCGCCCTCTAAGAGCCGCTGCTTCCAGGTCGAGATCTGCGTGGCATGCACGCCAAACTGACCCGCTAACTCGCCAAGCGTCTTGTCACCTTTGCAAGCCGCTAATGCGACGCGTGCCTTGAATGCCGCGCCGCGCCCACTCGCCACCGCCGCTGTCCTTGCGACCTTCACCTTCCTGGCCATTGTCCTGAACCTCCTCATCGGTTAAAATAAGAACCAACTTCCAACATAAATGTACTGGTTCAAATTTTGGGGTCCAGCTCAGCATGCCCCTATTTCACAAGTCAGCTTTCGCCGTCAGCGGTACCCGTTTGCTTCCACCGGTGCCACCAGCTACGCTTTCCTACACTGACCAGCAGCTTTATCTCCGTGCATAGCTCTATGATGGTTGCAATATCCATATTGATAGCCTTAACCTCTTTACTTAGGTTCTTCGCTGCGCTCGACCGCACCCTACAGGGTGATCGCCTACTTTTTCGGATAGCCTCTGCATAACATGGTCGCCTACCAGGCCGCCGCATGCTACAATCGACAGCAGGAAACATTCAACCGAACCCAGCAATACCCGTTATTGGAGCGAATGCAATGCACAACATCCTATTTCTCGCGACGACGGCCGTTGCCCTGGCCGCGGGGCCCGACGATGCTTTGAAACCTTGGTCGGCCAATACTCAACCGACCGACGTGGCTCGGTCGCACGTCGAGGAGATCACGGCGGGACAACACAAGTACACCGTGATTCAAGGCGGCACCATGGACGGCCGCAACTGCCGCTTGCCCATGGGCTGCGGCATGGCCAGGGAGGGCGCCTTCCTGCAAAGCTGGGAGTCCAACCGATCGGTGCGGATGGAAAACGTGGGCCAGATCGACGTCGTCAACCCGTGGCTCTCCAACGGTCACAATAACTTCCGCAACGTCGCAGGAGATCGTTTCCTCAGCCGTGACGCTGGGCATGACCGATGCGGAGAAGGCCTTTGCCCTGTGGTTCCAGGAAATTCGCTATCGCCACCATTCCCCGGGCGACAACAACGAACTGGGCGACCCCGTGAAGGTCTTCAACGTCTACGGGTACAACACCTGCGGCAACGATTCCATCTGCATGGCGACGCTGTGGCGCCAGGCCGGATTGAAAGTGGCGCCGGCCCGTGCCCTCGGACATTGCATTTCCCAGGCATTCTATGACAACGGCTGGCATTTCTATGACGGCGACCTGCACTGCGTCTATCTCCTTCGCGACAACGAAACCGTGGCCGGCGAACAGGACATCGTGCATGACCATGATCTGGTGAAGCGGACCCACACCAAGGGAATCCTCTTCCCGGACACGTGGTGGGACGGGCCGGGGTTCTGCTCGATGTATTTCTACGAGGGTGCGGTGGCGGGAGATCGTCGGCGGCAAGGCCGACACCACCATGAACATGCGCTTGCGGCCTGGCGAGGCGATCGTCTGGCGGTGGGGGCAACTCGATCGGGTCAAGTATCACGGGGCGTTGATGACCATGCCCACCTACATGTCTCCGATCTACGACGGTCTGTGGGAGTACCGACCGGACTTCTCGAAGGAGACGTGGCGCAATGGGGCGACTACCGTAGACAATATCACTGCCGGCAACGACGGCCTGGCCGCTGAGGACGGCAAGAAGGGTACGATCATTTGGACCATGCGCAGCCCGTACCCATTCGTAGGCGGCCGGTTGCAAGCGGAGGGCGCGGGCGCCAAGTTCTCCATCTCTGCGGATGAGCGGAAATCATCGGCCAAAGGGGCGTGGCAGGGGGTCAAAGACAACCTCGACAAGTTTTTCTCCGTCGTCGGGCCGCCCCGCTACGAATACAAGCTCAAATGCCAACTGGAAGGGCCGGCAAGGCTGCGGCGATTGGCAATCGTCAACGATCTGCAAATGGCCCCCATGGCGCTGCCGGAGATGGGCGTGGGCGAGAACGCCTTCACCTACACCGACCAATCGGCCGCAACCCGGAGTACCGGGTGCCCCGGCAAAGTCCGCATCACGCACCGCTGGGTGGAGCGGTCGCTTTTCAGCCCGCCGCAGGCCCCGCGGGTCCCAATCTATCCGCCCGACGGCGGCGTGGCCGAGGGCACCGACATCGTCTTCCGCTGGGCGACTGCCGACGACCCCGACGGCGCCGCAATCGGCGACTACCACTTCGAGTTGTCCAGCCGCGCCGACATGCGCTGGCCGTTGTCGATGTGTTTCTACAAGCTCATCTCCCGGACCGCCGACGCGATCAAGGAAAAGGACAAACAGACGGGCCAGGAGCAGATCACGGTCAAGGCCCAGTACACGTTGTCTCAGCCGGGCATGCTCACGCCTGAGCGAAAGTACTACTGGCACGTCCGCGCCATGGGCAGCAAGGGGGTATGGGGACCTTGGAGCAAGACCTGGAGCTTCACCGCCCACGGCCCGGCCTGTCCCCAAAGCGTCGCTCTCGACTACGACCCGGTCGAAGGCGCGGGAATCCTCCGCTGGAAGGCCAACCCGGTAGGCAGTCCGCCGGTCAAGTACCGGGTCTACGGCAGCGATGAAAAGGGCTTTACGATCGCCAATGAGCCGTTCCAGAGCACAGTCGGCGTCAGCAGCAAGGAAATGGCGGCGTGGAACCCGCGGTTCCCGGCGAACTTCGTCGCCGAGACCACGGCCACGGAACTGGCGGTGCTGGGCCGTGGCGTCGACCTGCCCGCGGCCAACAAGACCTACTACCGCGTGGTCGCAGTGGACGATCGAGGCCATCGCAGCGGGCCGTCCGATTACCCGACCGGCCGCCGGCCCATCATCTACAGCAAGCCCGTGCTGGCTGCCAAGGTCGGCGCCGAGTATCGCTACCAGGTATGTGCCAATCGTTCCCTGGGAGACCTCAGCGCCCGTATGAAAGGCGGCGACCAGGTCAGCGGCTATTTTGATATCGAGAAGCCTAAATTCACGCTCGACCAGGGGCCGTCCTGGCTGAAGATCGACGAGGCCACGGGTGTGCTCTCCGGCATGCCCGACGCGACGGGCAAGGCGGAAGTTACGGTGACTGCCGCCATCGATCGGACGGTGCGGAAACTCGACGAAAAGGCGCTCGTATGGGGAAGCGAAAAGGTGGTGGCCACGAGCACCGAGCGAGTCGGTACGGCGACCCAGAAGTTTGCCATCGATATTCAATAGAAATACCGATCTCGTTTTCCGGAAAGGCCGCGGACATGATCCGCTATTTCTTGAGTCAAGTCACTCGATTGGCGGGCGGCAGCCTGATGCTCTTGGCGACCTTGGCGGCAGCCGACGACGCCCAACAGTTCAACCGGCTCCAGGATCAGTCTTCCCAGCAGTGCGCTGCCGGCCAGTATGCCAAGGGGCAGCAAACGGCTTTGGCCATGCGCCGTCTGGCCGAAGGTCCGTTGAAGGCCAACCCGGCTTTCCTAATTCACGCCTTGCGAGCGCAAGCCACAAGCAGCCAAGGACAGGCGCGATATTCCGAGGCCGAACCGCTCTTGCAGCAAGCCCTGGCCTTATCTGAAAAGTCGTTGGGCTCCCAGCACCTCGAAGTCAGCACAAGCCTGGGTGCCCTGGCAAATTTGTACCTCGAGCAGGGGCGTTACTCCGCGGCCGAGCCGCCAGCCAGGCAAGCCCTGGCCATCTTGGAAAAAGCCGGCGGCGGCCAGCAGATTATGATTGCCGCCGATCTGAAGATTCTCGGAGGGATCTATCTCCAACAGGCCCGTTACGCCGAGGCCGAGCCGCTCTTGAAACGGGCGATCGCCTTATGCGAGGCGGCCCGCGGACCGGACGACGTTTGGGTAGCGGGAAACGTTGGCACCTTGGGAACACTTTACCGCGAGCAGGGACGCTATGCGGAGGCCGAGCCGCTCTTGAAGCGGGCCATTGCGATCAACGAAAGGGCCGTCGGCCCCGAGCATCCTTGGGTTGCCGACTGGCTCAACAACCTGGCTCGGCTGTACTCCGTACAAGGACGCTATGCCGAGGCCGAATCGATTTGCAAACGGTCCCTGGCAATTCGCGAAAAGGCCAAGGGCCGGGACCATCCCGGCGTGGCCGGCGATCTGAAGGTCCTCGCCACGCTCTACGCGAATCAGGGGCACTACGCGGAGGCCGAGCCGTTGCTGAAACGGGCTGTGGCAATCTGTGAAAAGAGCTTGCCGGCAAGTCATCCCTTGATTGCCGGGAACCTGGGAAGTCTGGCAACACTGTATATGAATCAAGGCCGTTACGCGGAGGCCGAGCCGTTACTCAGGCGCGCGATCGCGATTGATGAAAAAGCCCTCGGCACCGAGCACCCCTGGGTGGCTGATTGGCTCAATTCGCTGGCCCTGTCGTACTACCATCAAAGGCGCTTCGCCGAGGCCGAACCGCTTTTCCAGCGGGCACTCGAAATCGTCGAAAAGACCAAGGGCGCCAACCATGCGGAGTACGCTCGAGGTCTTCTCAACCTCTCCATGCTCTACGACGAGCAGGGGAACTTCCAAAAGGCAGAGCCCATGATCCGCAAGGCCCTGGCCATTTGGAAAAATACCCTGGGACCGGACAATCCCCAACTGGGCATCGGGCTGGGCAGGCTTTCCCAAATACTCTTCCGGCAGGGGCGATATGCCGAAGCCGAGCCGCTTGCCGATCAGAGCATAGCCATATTGGATCGGGCCGGCTGTTCGCCCGGCCGTCGATTCGAGTCCTACCTCCTCCGCGCTCGGGTTGCCTGGAAGCGGCAACTCCGCAACGAAGCCTTGGCCGATCTGCAGCAGGCGATGCAACTGGCCGAGCAGCAGCGCGCCGAAAGCTCCGGTTCGGCCCGCGAGCGGGCCGAGACATTCACAAAATATAACGACGCCTTCGAGCAGATGGTCGCCTGGCAAGTCGAGATCAAGGACACGAGCGAGACCCTCGCGGCCATGGAACGCGGCCGGGCGCGTTCGCTCCTGGAAGACATGACCCAATCCGGCGTGGACCTCCAAGCCGGCCGGTCAACATTCCAGCGAGAGGCGCAATGTAAGCAGGAATTGCAACTCAAACAGCAGGTCGACGTGCTGGAAAAACAACTCGACGCCCTGCAAGCCGATCCCCAGACGCCCGCCGCAGAGAAACCTGCCAAACGACAAAAACTTGAGGTGGCCCTCGCCAAGGCCCGCAAGGCGTTCTACGAGCACTATCGCGACGTGCGGGCGACCAGCCCGGTCTACCGGCAGTTGCTCACGGTCGGTTCGGGTCCGCCACGGCTCAGCCAGATTCAGCGCCGCTTGGCCGGCAAGGCCGGGCTTCTCTTGGCCTATCTGCTGGGCAGTGAAGGCGGATATGTGTTGGCGATCGGGCCCGAGCAGGCCGAACTGACTGTGTTGACGATCGATGATTCGGCTGCCAAGATTTTGGAAATCAAGGCCGGCCCGCTCACGGCGAATCGCCTGGCCGGAGCGCTGGAGAACGAACAGGGAACGGGGGTCGTCCAGCAACTGCGAGACCCGAAGAATGATTCCAGGGCCCGGGAGAAACTGTTCGCTCTGTGGCAGGTGCTCATTCCGGCGGCGCAGCGGCAGGCCCTCACCGGCGGCAAACTCAAACGGCTGATCGTCATACCCGACGGCAAGTTGGCTCTCTTGCCGTTCGAGACTCTGGTAATCGATGCCAGCGGCCCGGCGAAGTACTTGCTGGATGTCGGTCCGGCAATCCAGTACGGTCCTTCGGCCACCGTGCTTTACAACCTGGACGCCCGCGTGCCGGCCGCCGCAGCCGCGGGACGGGAACCGGTGCTTACGGTCGGAAATCCCGACTACTCCGGCCAGGGCGAGGTGGCGGCAGCCAACGCTGGCGACGTCTTGCATCAGCTTGCAACCCGCTCGCGCTATGGGGCCCTTGGCGGCAAGCTCGCCGCGCTGCCCTACTCGGGCTGGGAATCGGCTTGGGTCGCCGATGCCTTCCAGAAGGCCGGAATCAAGACCTTGCAGCTCCAGGGGGCCGCCGCCACGAAGGCCAAGGTCCGCGCCGAGATGGAAGGCCGAAGGATCATTCACCTCGCCTGCCACGGCCTGGCCGACCAGTCGTACGGCAACATCTTTGGCGCCCTGGCCTTGTCGCCCGACTCGCAACCGGCCGGCGCGGCCGATGACGGTTTTCTGACGCTCTCGGAAATCTATGATCTCAACCTGCACAGCACCGAGCTGACGATCCTCAGCGCCTGCGAGACGAACTACGGCCCGCAACAGCGGGGCGAAGGCGTGTGGGCCCTTTCCCGCGGTTTCCTCGTGGCCGGCGCCCGGCGGGTGGTGGCCAGCAACTGGCTGATCGATGACGAGGCAGGCGCCAACCTTATCAGCTTCTTCTGCTCGTATCTTGCCCAGGCCGAGAAGGCAGGCCAGCCGCCCGACTACGCCGACGCGCTGCGGCGGGCCAAGCTCGGCATCCGCGGGCAGGAGAAGTGGAGCAGTCCCTATTACTGGGGCACGCTGGTCTTGATCGGGCCGAATTGAGTATGGACTGGAGAATAACGGATTCAATTTGTTGGCCAGGCCGAGGACCTCGATCACCGTCACGAACCTCTCGCCTTTATCTTTCCTGGATTACCCATATTTGGTGGACGGGACGTTTTGTTTGTTCCGACAGCGCGGGAATTGACCTTTTTGGAGGGCCTCAGTATAATAATCGGACAGTTTCTTAAGGAATTTCCAGTCGTCGAGCACCCGTCGAGGGAAAACTTGAAGCCGATTCGCATGACGTAACATGCCCGCGAGCAAGCTGTGGAGCGCGCGCGACAGAACAGGAAGTCCATGAGGCTGTCGGGAAGGGGCGCAGGGAAGCGGCGAAGCATGGGCGGGAGATGTGTCACTTCAATTTCAACTTCGGCCGCACCTGGCAAGGCAACTTCTACGCGATCAAACAAGTAGCGCCCGTCATCGTGGAGAAATCGCAAGAGATCGTCGTGATAACCGTTTATACGTTTTACTTCTGAACGGAGGCAGGCATGAGAATCAGCTATGATTCCGAAGTCGATGGCGTGTATATTCGCCTCGTGGAGGGCCAGTTCGAGTGTCGTACGATTCGCCTGAACGACGAGATCGCTTTGAACATGGGACCCAAGGAAACCCTGGTCGGCATTGAGATCTTGGACGCCAAGGAGGTCCTGGGCAGCGGCGCTTTGCCGTCGCTTGTCATAGAGAACGTGCCTATCAGCGTGGGCTGAAAATAGTCAGGGAATGTGTCGCCGGCGGGCGTCCGTTCAGCCGTGGGCAATGCGGAGTTCCAGGGAGGGCACACTTGGCGTAATTCTTGATAATTTAGTACTTTGTCCCCGTCCCATGAACATCCACTGGACCGAACTCGAAGATCGGCTCTACGACCTCGGTGCCGCTGATATCGAGCGTTTTGCCGCGGCGCACCCCACGGAGGAATTCTACGGATTCGCGCTAGACTGCAACAGTGCTTACGGCAACGTCCTGCTCTGTCTCAATACGCCGAAGTTCCTGCGAGCAGCGATCAGTGGTTCACATCTTCCGCCTGAGGTCAAAGATGGCTACGAAAAGGCGAAGCGTAGCATTGAGGAAGCACTCGGGATGAAGGTCTATGAAGATGAATCGGAAATGGCACCGGAAAAACGCGAGATAGAACTCCGCTGGAGTCTAGGCGATTGGAAATATCAAGGATTCAATTCCGATGCATTTGACTCCGGATGGCGCTCGTTTGAGGGTGCGGTGCATAAATGCTGCGTGGATGAGGAAGAGGACGAAGAAACGTTTATGACGCCTACCCAGGATCATTTCATGCGCATGGCCTGCCGAGTGCTTATTCGCCTTGAATCGGCTGGGGTCTTCAATACGCTAAACCGAACGCATGATTTTGAGACGTTCGTCGCAGATCACGATGAATGGGATGAGGAGTCTTGGCGTCGCCTCAACTCGGTGCGTAACGAAACCCGGGAACTATGACCTGTTGTCGTGTGACGGGCACTTTGGGTCAGGGGGTCAGCGCGGCGCCGCGCTGACCCCGCGCTCGAAGATGGCCGATCGCGCGGCCGACCTGGAGATCGGTCGCCGGCAGGACGCTCGGGCAAATGAAGAGGAGGCATACCAGTGGAGACGGGGAACGCACAGAAATGACAGTGTACAATTACGATGCCGTCCACGCACGACGACGGAAAGCCCGGGAAGGGTCGAGCGCCTTCCCCGCAAAACTCGAAAAGGAATAATGCGCAATGAATCGCGAAGATCTTTTGAGCCGAATTTCGATTGACCCGAACGTCTGTTTTGGCAAGCCGTGCATCCGGGGACACCGCATTTGGGTGTCGCTGGTCCTGGACTTGCTGGCAAGCGGGTGGGGCCTTCAGGAGGTGTTGGAAAACTATCCCGGCCTGGAGGATGCCGACGTCCGCGCTTGTATCGCCTACGGTGCGGAAATGTCGCGCGAGCGCTACGTCGACATCCCGACGGAGGTCCATGCATGAAGCTCAAATTGGATGAGAACCTGGGCGAACGCGGCGCGGCGTTGTTTCGCGAGGCGGGCCACGATGTGGCCACGGTCGTCCAACAGCAGTTGACTTCCGCAGGCGACCGCCAAGTGATTGCCGCTTGCGCCGCAGAGGGACGATGCATCGTCACCTTGGACATGGACTTCAGCAACCCGCTTGTATTCCAGCCGTGGGACTATGCGGGCATCGCCGTGCTACGGTTGCCGCCGAGGCCGAAGGATACGGACCTTTGGATCGCTTGCCGTACCTTGATTGTCGCCCTTTCCCAAAGCAACGTCATCGGAAAGCTGTGGATCGTCGAACGTGGACGGATCCGCGAGTACCGGCCGGAAAGGCCGGACGCAAAAGAATAGGAAAAACCGGAAAAGGTGGGACCGGAGGTGGCAGGAACCGGTGTTCATTATTGCCGGAAACGTATCGCGCGGAGGTGCCAGGAACCGATGTTGACGAGGGGACGACGTTCTGCCGACCCCCAGGGAAAGGCATCCGCGTCATAATCTCGCGTTTCCGTGGTTTCCCGCCTTTGCGGATTCAACCGTCCACGATTTGCCTCACCCACGTCTCTCGCTCGACAGAGAGCGGCGGGACGAGGCGGGACGGGTCGTACCGCACGCGCCGCCGATAGGGTCCCGTGTCAGAAACATTTCGTCGTTTCGTTGCCAAGGCGACGCAACGACGCAGCCATCTCTCCGATCCGCGTTCCAAATCACGCCACTTCCGGGGTGTTTAACTCCCCACGTCGTCGGTTGTAAAGAGCCGGTGGACTAACACACGGGAATCGGGCAAGCGTCGAACACGGTTAAGGCAAGCCTCTCTACACTTCCGGATCGCCGTTTCCAAGTCGCGCTGCGAATGCGTTCTCAACCACGAGCCTGGCAGCCCCGTCTTCATCGAGCACGACGGATTGATCCCAACGCGCGTGACCATTCTCGACTCTCGGGACGGTTGTGCGAATCTCCCGCGGTGACGCCGAGAACGATCTCGCGTGCGGTCCGATGGGAACCACCAATCGCCCAATTCGCACCGGCACGTAAAGATCGCTCTTACCAGACACCGCGTACATCGCTCCGACGCGCAGCGCCGCGTCGAGCACCAGTGCCGGTATGCTGTTTGAAGTGATCGGGGACTGGCCGGGGTCAAAGCGGGCACGACGGCCCGACGCCCCGATTGCTATGTCGCGCACGCAATCGAACGGACCGGACAACAGAACGTCTTCGCGCCGTCCGCCGCAGTAGGGATCTCGGAGGCGCTGGTCGCTGCCCTGCAATCCCTGGCCGTCGCCGCCCTGCTGCTGCGACCGGTGCATTTCCCCGGCCACGTGCTCGAAAGACAGAATCGCCTCAGCGAACACGACGTCTTTCGACAGCACCGGTCCGCCGGGACGACAGATGTCGCCGATCATCCAAACGGCGATCCGGTCGCCGGCCATTTGCGCAACAGCACGGAGATTGCGCTCGTTTTCCGCGCACCTTACGAACCGATGGAAGCTGGCGTCCCGAACGGTCACCGAAGCAATCGGGGCAGCGTCCTGCCGGAGTTCCAGTCCGGCGGTCACCATGAGGTCCAGAATCCAAGCACCGGGAAGGGTGGGAACGCCGCGAACCTTGTGACAGGAAAGGAAATCGATCTTGGACAAATCAACGCGTCGTTCGAGTATGCGACCGCTGGCGTCTCCATAGGGCGGCGGAATGGTCGCCACTTCATAACGGGCGTGTTCCGCAACCGACAACGGCACGTTGATATCCGCGTCGGTCCGTCCGGCAATGACGCTGCGGAACAACTCCTGGCCGTGTTCTGCCGTTAATCCGGCGAGCCCCCGCCGTTTCGAAAGCGCGTGGTACTCGCTGCCGCGCGTCATCCCGATGCCGTCCCACGCCAGCCAGGCAATACTCGACCACTTCGAATCGCCGGGTACGTGCGACATTCCGCAAAGTCGATCCAGTGTCTCGTTCGCTGCTCCGTAATCGTGTTGGCCATCGTTCCCAAAAATGCTATAGGCCAACGTCAGTATGTGCGTGGCCACCGTCTTCCCGAGTTGTATGCGGCAGTGATCGGTGAGATGTCGCAGCCCCCCTACCTTGACGGCAAACGTTCGTCGGAATTCGGCCAGCCGGCGATTCTCCAGCGCGTCGATGTTTGGACACCCGCGCCATGCACCAGAAGATCAATCCGGCCGTGCTTCGACACGATTTGCCGAATGACGCTCGCAACCTGGTCGCGATCCGTCACGTCGACGACCATGTATTCCACTCGACCGCCAACGGCGGAAAGCCGCCGGATCGTGCGATGCGCTTCCCAGCATGCCCGCGTCTTCTCGAATTCACGCTTCATTTCCGCCGCCGAGGCGCGCGGATGTTGACGCCTGAACCGGGCGTAGTAGTCTCGTTCGACTTGCGGGTCGTCCACGTTTTCGGGACCGGCCTCCGGCAAACTCCTCCCTAGAGCCACAACGGTGCAGTGATAGTCCCGGAGCAGTGCGTCCAGGAGGACGGCGGTTACTCCTCGGGCGCCGCCGGTCGCAACAACGACGGATTGGGAATCCAGTTCGGCCTGCGCAGCCGCCTTGGCCGCGCGGCGCGCTTCCCGAAGCCGCCGCGCGAGTCGCGTCGTGCCGTCGTAGGCGACTTCCAGTTCAGAACGGTCTTGAGATCGCTCGGCCAGCACGCACTGGACAGCCTCCCCCAGCGCTCGGCCTCGAGTGCAAACGACACCGACGCGAGCGCCGGCGATTTCGCGGGCAATCGCCTTGAGCAATCCCGCGACGGGGCCCGTGGCCGGATGCACGGCACCGTTCCACCCGTCGAGAAACAGCCCCCGCAACTCGAGTTCCCCTCGCGCCAATCGGGCCGTGTTGCGTTGCGCGATCAGAAAAAGCAGCTCGCAGACACTGTTGTCGGTTGCCAGCCTGGCGAGACTCTCGACCCGGTCCCACGTAGTAATGGACTCGAGCGCGAGAATCACGTCCGCACCAAAACGATCGATCTCGGCAAGTACGGTGCTGATGGAGTTCTCGTCGGCCAGGTCGGCGGCGGTCACGTGCGGGTCGCTGAGGTGTGAGACCACGTCCGATGCGGCATCACCAACGACGACGATTCGACAGCGTCGTGCGTAATTCGGCAACGTCTTGGCAATCTCCGCAATACGATCCTGATGCGCTGGAACGATCGCCACGATCGCTGTCTCATGGCCATTCGGCGAATCGGTCCGGCGGTCTTCGGCAGGAGCTTCGACCCATACGGGAACATGGATTGGAAATTTCGGTGCCGCCGGCGAAGCGGCATTCGATTCGGCGAGCACCTTCGGATCGGCGTTTGCAGGCGAGCGGAGCTGGTCGAGCAACTTGCGCAACCTTCTGCGAGGTTGTGGTTGAAGGTCCTTCGTCATCGGCGAACTTGCAACTCGTCTCGAGAAGCTCCTTCATGGGCGCTAGGACAGCCAGCCCCAATTCCTCGGCGTAACGGCGCGAGATTACCGCGAAGGCCGCAGCATATTCTTCCTCCGGCAACGGAGAGCCCCCGCGCGGACGCGCCGCGGGTTTGCGTTGATCGCGGCGACGATTACAAGTCTCGCGGGGCCGTGGTCTCCGGCATGCAGCAACAACGAAGCGGCGGTCACGGCGGCTTCCAGAGAGTTCGAGCCCGCGTCGACGACGAAATTCGGACCATTCAGATCCAGTTGCAGTGCGGCTCGACCCGCGGCCACGTTGGGCATCATGCACTGCAGCGTGTACGGCCCCGAAGGTTTCACGGAATCGCCGGCGACTGTCAGCGCATCGAGGACATGGTCCAGTCCGGCAAGCTCTCGACCCAACCGCGCATTGAGAATTCGCAGGGTTGCTCCCACGCCGCGCTCGGTTTTGCCGCTCTGCGCCAGCAATACGCTCGTTTCGCGCCGCAGCGCCGCATCGCAGCGGGGCAGCTTCGCAACGATGCCATCGACCAGCAACACGGCCAGCTTCTGGCTGATATCCATGTCGTCCACGAGGTCCGGCAGCAACACGTGCCGTTTCGGCAGACTCACGCCTTGTCGATCGAACCGCAAGCCGTTTTCTGTCGAAAGGGTTGGAGCCACCTCGTGCGCGGCGACGATTACCAATTCATCAGCTTGTGTGGCCGCAACCGCTTCCCCGTCCTGCGCCGGGCCTTGCGTCGGTCCAGGGTAGCCCTCCAGCACGACGTGGGCATTCGCGCCGCCAAAGCCGAAACCGTCGATCGCGATGCGGCGCCGCCCGGACGGCAACGAGCGGCCTTGCTTCAGTACGGTCAGCGTGGCGGCGGAACGAACCAGTGCTTCCGACGGTTTGTGAAGGTTCGCCTGCGCCGGAAAGACGCCGTTGCGCAGGTATTCGGAAGCCGCGATAATCGATGCGGTTCCGGCCGCCCAGCCGGCGTGGCCAAGCAGGCCTTTCAGGCTGTGCAACATCATCGGTTGCCGCACGCGACCGGAGAAGAACTGCCGCAGGGTCTCAACTTCCGTGCTGTCGCCGACCGGAGTCGAGGTGCCGTGTCCCTCGACGGCGTGTATGGAAGCGGGATCGATGCCGTAGTTCCGGTAGCAGCGCTCCAGCGCCAACAACTGTCCGCGGGTTTGCGGCACGTTGGCCGCCGGACTCCGGCCGTCGCTGGAAAGCCCAACGCCGCGCACCACCGCTGCGACGGGTAGTCCCAACCGCTCCGCATCAGCAACCCGCCGGAGGACAACTACCGCGGCCCCCTCCGAGAAAACAACGCCGTCGGCAGTTGCGTCAAAGGGCCGGCAACCGGTCGAAGTCGTGCCCCGAAACTGGGAAAACAGACAGCCGGTGCCCGGTCCCGGGCAGAAGACCCCGCCGGCAATCACTGCGTCCGCTCCGTTCGCCTCCAGTGCGTGCACGCCCAGCGCGACGGAATACAGGGAAGATGCACACGCCGCATCCACCAAGATGATCTCCAGCCCGGGGCGAACCATCCGGTCAAACACTTCCCGGACCGCGTCGTACGGTTCCTGAAATGCCGAACGGGCTGTATTCATCCGCTCATCAACGTCGTGACCGGCGGGATCAATTCCCGCCAGGCGCAGCCCGGAGACGGCGTCTTGATCTTCGAATCCGTCCGCCGTCGCGCCGATGAGACACATCACGCGACGGGCGTCCTTCAACGACTTGACGCACGGCGTCAGCGCCATGCAAAGCAGGCGTTGCGCACGCGAGAATCGACGGAAGACCTCCTGGTCGATCCCGGCAGGGGCTGCTATCTCACGGTCTTCGATGCTGCCCCCGAGACGAGAGGTCGAACGATCGGGGACGAGCTTTGCGGAATAGAAATCCTCATCCCAGTGCGGATCGAAACGCCGTTGGTCGACGAGGCCGTTGCGCTGCTCCGTAATGGCCGCAAACAGTTGTTCGGGAGAAGAGGCGCCCGCCGGCAGAATACATCCCTGTGCGACGATCGCTACGCCGGGCACCCGGCCGAGGCAGGAGGAACGACTGCCGGGTGCCGGGTCGGCGGCGGGTCTCTCGCCGCTCGGCTGTTCCGCCAATGCGGCGTCGGAACTGCGCTTTGGCCCTCGGCCGCGGTCCTGCGGACTTCCGGGGCCGCCGGCGTCCGGCCGGCCGGGAGAACGGGTCGCCTCGGGCGCGCCGTCGCCGGTCATGCCGATGCAGGCGACATCAACGCCCTCGCCGCCCGCCTCCACGATAATCCTCGCCAGCGACCCGGACGATCCGCAGTCCACGAACTTCGTCGCACCCGCCTCCGTCACGTCGGAAATCCCACCCTGAAAATCGAACGGTCGAAGAAGCTGGCTTGCCAATAGGGCCGCAACGTCTTCATGCGGCGAAATGAATCGTCGACCGATGGACGAGTAGAGCGTGCAGGAAGGCCCCTTGAGCGGCAACGCCTTGAGGCGTTCGAGCCATGCCAGCGCGGCCGAACGCAAGCGAGGATGATGAAAGGACGTCGGCGTGGGGATGGCAATGGATTTGATATCGATCCTTCGCAGGCAGTCGCGCAGTCGCTCCAGATTGTCGCGCGGCCCTGAAACCACGGTTTGCCGTTCATGATTTCGTCCGGCGACCAGGACTTGCGCAAGACCATTCAATGCCGCTTCGGTCACGACCGTTGCTCGATCGGCCATAACCGCCAGCAGCGCGCCGTCGGGCGGCGCATGCTCGGCGATCGCCCGCACGCGCTCGCAAACGATGCGGACCCCGGTCGGCAAGTCGAAGCAACCGGCGACGCCGAACGCGGCGATCTCTCCAAAACTGTGCCCCATCAAGATGCCGGGGGTATTGCCGCGGGACTGCCTCAAACAGGCGCCCAGCACATTCTGCAAGTGGATCGCAAATTGGGACAATCCGGGCGTCGACTCCACGGCGGCCGAGCACGCCGCGCTCCTGCCGCCGACAATCGCCTGGGCGTCCCCGCCGACGAGTTCCTGGGCAATGGCCGCGCATTGTTCGAGTTCCCGCCGGGCGGACGGCTGCGACCGCTCGTAGGCCGCCACCCGCTCGCTCAGCAACTTCGGATCGAATGCCCCTTGGCCGGCAAACACCCATGCCTCCAGCGGCGCGGGCTCCGGCAAACCGATGCCCTCTGCGGGGCCGTTGGCGGCAACGGTCACCGCTTCAGCAGCCGGTATCACCTTGGGGCTGGGGTAGCGCTCCGCAAGATAATGGATGGCCGTGTTCCGCTCCACCGCGCCGAACAGGGATTCAACCTTAGTCCCGCCGGCCAATACTTTTTCGCGAAACGATTCGGACGCTGGGGGCTCCTCGATGCCTCGCACCTTCTCCATGGCATCCCACAGAGGCGCGGGCAAGGGAAGCGGCCTGCCTGTGCGGGCATCGGCACAGATCAAGGACTGAAATCCGGCGCAAAAGGGGTCCCGCGGGCGCCGATCACCCGAAAGCAGAATCGAGCGCTTGCCCGCTGCCACTGCTCGATGGTCAGCAGGATGGCGACGCGGTCGCCGAGCGCTGCAGGATTGAGATTGCGGGCATAGGCGTCCGCCGTCAGCAGATGAATGCCATCCAGGGCTTCCCGCACGCCTGCTGCGTCGAAGATCTGCTCGCCGAAAAGGAATGACTCTCGGGAAAAGCACTGAAACTTGAAGGAGGTAAGGAAGTGATGACTTCCATAAGCCATCGTATCGTCGAAGTGAATCGTGTAGGCGGCGGCAAAATAGTACATAAAATTCATGGCCTCCATCAATTGGCCGGGCGAGCAACCCGGCTAGGCTGAAATCCGCGAAATGCGATGCTGCAGTTGTCCCTCCGCCGTTGCCGAAAATCCGTGGTCCACCATCCAAACGGCCCCGTTGATTCCCCGTGCCTCGTCGCTGACGAGAAACGCAATCGTCTGAGCCAAATCCATGGGGGTACACAGTTCCCCGTCGGGCGTCATCGATTCCCAGTGGTTCTGAGCGGCTCGCGCAGTCGGGAAACTTCGCCAACAACTCGCCATAGACGGGGCCGCCCGCGACACAGTTGACGCGGATGCCGCTGGATCCCAGTACGCAGGCAAGATAGCGGGTCAGCGATTCAACGGCCGCCTTGACCACCCCTTGACAGCCCAAGCCGTCGATGAACTGATGGGCGCCCACCGCGGACAGGGTCACGATCGAGCCGCCGCCGCGGGGACGCATCAGCTCGGCCGCTCGGACTGCACATTGGTGATGCCCGGCCACGTTGGTTTGAAATGCACGTTGCCAATCTTCCGCAGTGAGTTCCAGGAAGGATCCGATACGACCATCCGACGCGTTGCACACGAGTATGTCGAGCCCAAACTGCTTTTCGAGCTGCCTGAAGATCTCATCGACATGGTCCGGGTTGGCGACCGAGCCCCAGATATGAACCGCCCTTCCGCCTTCGCCGTTGATGTCGGCTGCCGTTTGCTCCCCTTGTTCACGAGAGTGAAAGGAATTCACGATGACCGTCGCACCGCGGCGGGCCAGCAGGCGGGCAATGGTTCGGCCAATGCCTCGCCCCGAGCCGGTCACGAAGGCCACGCGGCCGCTCAGCGGCCTGTCGGCTGCCGCCGGCTCCCCTTCGCCGGCGGTGTCGGGATAATGCGGCGCTGGAACCGATTGCGGCATCGATGCTCGGACTGCACCGGCTCTGACGCCGGTCCGGACGCGCGGCGATTCCTCTTCGCCAGCGTCCTGCACAGGTTGTGGCGACTTGCCGCCTTTCTCCAGCAGACCATCGATAAAGTCTGCGATATCAGCGATCGTGCGGGCCGGCGAGGCGGCGGCTCGAGCCGTTAAATCAAGTCCAAACTCCTCGCTGAGCGCTACGATAATCTCGACGCGCTTCACGGAGTCGATGCCGAGCCCGTTCTCCAATTCCGCGTCGGCAGTCAGAAGTTCCGTCGGATAACGAGTGGTAGCTGCTATACAATCCACAACTCGTTTGAAAGTGTCGTCACGCATGCGCGGCTCCCTGTGGGACTAGAATCGCGGTCAAAAAGCAACCCTGATTCTACCTGGCGCCGCCGTCACCGCAACGGCTTTTTCGAGAAAAATGCGGGAATTCCCTTTGCGCGGTAGACCTGCGACGGTCGTAGGGGTTCCACGGTGCGGCGGTTCTGCGACGGTCGCAGGGGTTCTACGGTCCGGTCGCGCGAAGCCTAGACGGTTAGGCAGGATGTGCGCCGGCTGAAGTACTCGACGACTCGCGCGGCCGAGACGGGACGACTCAGATAGAAACCTTGGTACTCGTCGCAGTCGCGCTCCTTGAGGAACGCAAGCTGGGCCGCGGTCTCCACTCCTTCCGCAAGGACCTTGAGCCCTAGCACCTTTGCGAGAAGGATCACCGTCGAGGCGATTTGACCGTCGTCCGCCTCCGGATAGTCTTTGATAAACGCGCGATCGATCTTGAGGCGATCGAGGGGAAGCTGCCGCAGATAGGCGAACGACGAATACCCGGTGCCGAAATCATCGATGCTGACACTTACGCCCATTTTCTTGAGTATGTTGAGCCGCGCCACCGCCTGCTCGACGTTGTCGATCAGCAGACCTTCGGTGACTTCGAGATCCAGCTTGCATGGGTCGACGCCCCACTCCCCGATTGAATCCGCGATGCTCCGGCAGAAGTCTTCATCCTTGAATTGGACGGCGCTGACGTTGACGGAGATCTTGACGTCATAGCCTGCGTCGGTCCACTCTGCGAGCTGCCTGCAGGCTTCATGGACGATCCACTTGCCCACCGGAATGATCTCCTGGCTTTCTTCGAGAAGCTGAACGAAGCGCTGCGGCGTTATCACTTCTCCGTCGTGTCGCCATCGCAGGAGCGCCTCGACGCCGGTGACCTCTTCGGTCTGCACGTCGACTTGCGGCTGATACAGCAGGAAGAACTCGTTTCGTTCCAGGGCATGCGACAGGTGCTCCTGCGTCTTCCGGTACTCGACCAGGCGATTCGTCATCTCAGCTTCGTAGCACGCGTGCCCCAGTCGATGTTCCTTGGCGTGGAACATCGCCGTGTCGGCGAATGCCAGCAACTCGTTGTCCGTTTCGGCATGGTCCGGACAGAGCGCGTAGCCCACGCTGACACCCAAGGCGAACTCCGCTTCGTCCACTGCGTATCGTCGCGTCAGTACTTCGCAGATATCCGCGGCTATCGATTCGGCCTGGTCCCGGCCGCGAAGTTGCGGGTAAATGACGCAGAATTCATCCCCGCCGAGGCGCGCGATGTTGGAGCGGTCTCCAAACGCTGCATTCAAACGGGAAGCGACTTCTACGAGCGTTTTGTCACCGAGCGGGTGGCCTAAGGTGTCGTTGATCTCCTTGAATCCATCCATATCGAGCAAGAACAGCGCCATCTGTTCCGATTTCGCATGGGCGTGCGCGACTCTTTCTCTCAGTTTCTCTTGAAACTGGAAGCGATTGATCAATCCGGTCAGCGCATCGGTCGTGGCAAGATGGTGAAGCCTCTCGCTCTTCTTCTCAAGATCCTGGCTGAGTTTGATCAGGTTTCTGATGCGCAGTTGGCAGTACTGTTCGCCCTGCTGGCAACAGAAGAACGTACAAACGGCAATGCCGATGACGAGCACGAATTGGTCGAACCGCCATGTGCAGAACGTGTTGTATATCCCACACGCCGTCGTGTAGTACAACACGAAGGCGACTAGATTGATCACCAGCCAATAGAAGGCGACGCGGACGCCGACGACCTGCGAGGCAACCACGATGGATACCGGGAAGTACAGCATGGTTACCGCCACGGCCGGGTCGCTAATCGAAACACAGAACAATCCGATGGCGCTGGCAAGCAGGTTCAGATTCATGATGCGGCGGTGCTTCGTGTGGTTCCAAAACGACACCACGATGGCGAGATGAACTAGAAAGTCCATCAAACAGACTGCCGCGGCCACGTGATAGCCACGATACCATAAGAAGATGCCGTTGACGAGCCACGTCAACCAGGTCACCAGCAAGAACTTCCAGACACGCCGAGCACGCAGTTCCTCTACGTCGGTCGACTCGACGAAGACTTCACTTTCCTCTTTCTTGATAGCGATCCAGTTGACCATCGCTCCCTCGTCCGATAGGTACGTTCGCCGGACCCGATAAGTCTTTCCGGGCATCGCCAGCGCTTTACGTGGGAAACATGAGGCCATGTTCCCAAGGGAAATATAGGTTGTTTCCACGACATTCAGCCGAGATTTCCAATCTTCATGCACCTGATGACGAGATGGATTCTATCGCGTCGCCGTTTCGTCGCGGAGTTGATCTGGTCCAGCGGCGTACTCGCAAGGGGCATCACAGCCGCTACGATCGTTATTTCTTCAGTATATGGATCATGTTCGACTTCCCATGAGTTAAATGTGTTCATGTACTACAACGTGAGTATCACGTTGTGGACCAGGAATTTCAATGATTAGTGTTCCGATGATTCTTCCCGCGGGAAGGAATTCTCCACAACGGCAAATAGCTCGTTCCCGACACCCGTCCCTATTTCGCGAGTGCTTCGGCCTCGACGTAGCGGATGTTGACTACCGCCAGCAGGTTGCCGGCTTCCGGGCCTGCCCGTTCGTCGAGGTTTTCTTGCCGCTCTTTTCCCAGGCCCATGCCAACCCGGCGCGGGCCGCTCGCGGGCGCATAGAAGGCGGCCGTGATCAGTCCGATCTGGTCGGTGAACTTCTGCCGCGCGGCGAGCGAGTCGTCGGCGTCGACGACCACGAACTCGTTGAGTTTGCCTTGCACCCCGGTTTCCGTGACGAACCCCCGCACCGCGTTGACTTCGCCGGCTTTGGGGTCGAGGACCCACTCGCGGGCCTCGTCCAGGTTCACGCGCTTGCCGACAAGGTAGGTTGCCACGCCCTTGGCCTTTTCCAGCTCGGGAAGCGTGTTGAGCCCGTCGACCAGCAGCCGCATGAGCGTCAGGTTGCCGCTGTGATTCTCGATCCAGATCTCCATCACCTCGCCCTTGTGGACGGGGACGAACAGGTCGTTGCCGCGGAACACGCCCGGCCGCTCCTGGCCGCCGATCATGATCTTCAGGCGATAGGGGAATTTCGGGTCTTGCATGGGGTGCGGACCCCGCGAGCGCTCGTCAATCCGCTCGACGACCGGCGCGGCGACGGGCTGGGGGTCATTGCCGCTGGGGAGAACGAGGCGGCGGTCTTCCGGCTTGACGACCACGCTACGGCCGAGCATGGCCCATTCCGATTCGTTCAGCAGCGCGGCCCCGCCCGCCGAGGCAAGCACGTCTTCGCCTTCGGTCCGCACCAGCTTGCACTGGATGTTCACGACGCGGCCGGCCCGGTTCCGCAAGGTGCCCAGGGCGATGGCCGGCATGCCGTCGACGTTCTTGGACAAGCGGGCGAGCGCCGTGGAAGAGGCGAGATCGTCGAGCTTGAAGGATTGGTCCCTGAGCGCCTTTTGCAGATGCCGCCGGTCGATGACGCGGTATTTGCTGGCCGCCTGATCGACCAGATGGTGTTCGAGTTCCTCGGAGCAGTATCGCCCCAGCAGGCCGAAATCGGCGCCCAGCAGTTCGCCCATTTTCGTATCGTTGGTGAATTCCAGGACCCCCACTCGGCCGATTTGCCGCTCCTGCATGTCGCAAGCAAGCTGCTCGGCCACGTCGGAAAGCAGTTGTCGCAGCGTTTGCGGACGTAGCCGCACGACCACCGGCACGCCCGACACGCCCGATCGCACGATCCGCACGGGCGTCTGCGGGCGATGGAACACAGCATCGGCCGTATGCCGCACGCAGCGGTTGACATATTCGTAAAGCTCGTCGATGTCGACGTTGCCGTCACCGTCCTTGTCGGCGTGGCCCTTGAGCCCTTGATTGAGCCAGAAGCTGAACAACGACTGTTGTTTCTCCTCCCAGATCTGGCTCTTCTGGTCGGCCGTGGAACTGGCCAAGGTGACGACCTTTTCCAGGTCCGCGAAGGGCTGGCCGAGTTCCTTGCCGGTCACGCCGTGGTCACTTTCGCCTTTTTCGCTGCCGGCATGGCAGGCGTCGAGGACGAGCAGCTTGACGTTCGCCCGGCAGGCGGCGACTTGCTCGCGGAACCAGGCCACGGGAATGCCCGTTTCCGCCGGATGGGCCGGATCGCAGTCCATGGGCGCCAGGTACATCTTGCCCGTCGCATCGCGGAAGCCGTGGCCGCTGAAATAGACGAAGACCGTATCGTCGGCCTCCGGCTTTTGCAGCCACTGCGGCAAGGCGGCGAGGAGACTGGCCTTCAGCGGTTGGCGGCTGGTATCGACAGCCCGGTCGGTCATCTCCAAGACGCATTCCTGGGGATAGCCGCCGCGGATGCAGAGCGTCTCCGAGAGCCGTGCGACATCGTTGTCGGTAAAGCGGAGCGGGTTGGCTCGCTGATACTTTTCAATGCCGATCAAGATGGCCCATTGGCGGCCCTTGACGGCGGCGCTCCGCCGCGTGGGCTCGACCCAGGCGCCGCTTTCCTGCTGACTCGGCCCTGGGCGGCCCTTGACGGCGGGGCCCTTGACGGCGGGATCCTGCTGCGCGGCGGCAGGCTCGTCAGCCCGGGCGCCGCACGACCGCCATGCCCCCCACAAAACCAGTAGCCCCAGGACCGCCCGCAGGCAGCGTGCCAGCCGCGGGCGTTGGAACGAACGGTCAAGATTTGCGCGTTTCATGCTTGTTTCTCCCCAAAAAGTGGCCGGTAAGAGGTATGTCATGGTCCCAAAGTAGCAGGCACTCTCCGAGTGCCGTCCGCCAGAAGCTCCTCATCCTTACGCGTAAACCCGCGGCCAGGGCCGCGGGGCGGACGGCACAGGGACTGTGCCTGCCACTTTTTCCCGCAGTTCAGGGTTTCAAATAGACCGCTTTGCCCGTGACGTTCGAAAAGGTGCGCTTCGTGCGGCTTGAGCAGTTCCAGCCCCTTTTTCGCGTGTGTGTCATTGATTTTCTTCGAAGTACTGCTTCATCCCTTCACGGCACCGCTGGTGTGCTTCCTTTAGACTCAGTGGTCCGGAAGACCGCAACAGGGCATCGACGAGTTGGTACGTCATCACGGGCATGTGGACCTTGAGTTGGGAAACATCGATCGATTTCTGGGCTCGGCTCCACTCGTCAAGGTCGGCATCGGTAACTCGAACGGAGTAGCTGGACTGGTCGCCGGCGCACGCCGTCAGCACGGTCGCGTCCGACTGGCCGAGGTCCTTCAGCCGCGAGACTTGATGCTGCATGAACTCGAACTGGAACGGTTCCTCGCGGGCGTCGGCGGCCGCAAGCTCCTTCTCCGTGCCTTGCCTGCCGAATCCGCCCGCGTGGCAGGTCTCGAAGATCATCACGACCTGCCGGCCATCGAGCGCCTGCAGCCAGCGGCCCATGAGATCGTCGGTAACACATGTCATTGGCAAGAGGATGCGATTGGCGTCCGCGTCGGTTCGTACGCCGGCGCGCGAACGGCGGGAATCCACGCATCGAAGCGGGCCTTGCGATCGGCAGCCAGCGTGCCCGCCTTATACTGCTTGGCGAGAACGGAGAGAATCGCAATGTCCGCATATTCGTGCGGCAGCAATAAATAGGTGTACTGATGCGGGTCGTCCTTCAGGCCGGTGATGCGCTCGCCATGCGTGCAGAAATAGATAAAAACGGTGTCGCCCGGCCGGGCCACCGAAGGCAGCCAATGGGTGATGGTTTCCTCCATTTGCGCGGGTGGCCTGCTCGTCGGTGTACGTCCTGACGTCGGACAGGTCGCCCAATTCCCGCAGGACCTTGGCCATCGTGGTGGCGCCGCTGGCGTTGGCCGGCCGGTTGGGTTCCCATTTGCCTTGGGCCGCCTCTTTGGCTTCGGAATTGAACTCAAAATGCGAAACGCCGAAGAACGCCCCGTAACGATGCGTGCCCGCGGGCTCGGTCCCGGCGTTGCGCGCGATAGTGGTGATCTCGACGTGGTGCTCAGCCCAGGCGGATGGTTTTTCCTGGCTCAGCTTTTGCTTGGCAGCGTGAAGGTCGTTCCCGGCGACCGGATTGAACCATTTCTGCCGCAAGGCGGGATCGGAGAGGCCGGCCAGAGGTTCCTTCGACACGATCACCTTGATCAGCTCGGTCCCGAACGGCGGACCGATCCGCCAGCGGAAGAGGGCCTTGTTCTTGGCCGAAGGGATCGCCACGGTGACGCCCGCCTTGACGCGGTTGTCGGATTGGCCCGAGTTGGGGAAGATCTGAAAGACCTTGCCGTCGGCCTGCTTGTAGAGGACGTAGGCGAAGCCGTCGGCTTCGGAGAGGACGGCAACTGCCAGTGAGTCGCCTTCACGGTAGGCGCGGGAAATATGGTTCACGCCGGCCCGCACGTAGAAGTGGGGCTGCTCTTGCTTGATCGATTCCGGGGCGTTGGAAACTTGTTCATTCCCCGCCGGCGACTGCGGCGTGTCAGCCCGGAGGAACCCCGACACGCCGACGGCGACCAGAAACAAACCGGAAACACAAAGGATTGAGCATTTGCTAGCCATGGGAATTGATTTCCTTTGCCGACAAGGGGACGAGCTTGGTTAATTGAATTACCAAGACGCGCAGTAATCAATAGTCCACTTAGGGGGTTTCGAGACGCGTTAGCAACAAAGTTGGGTTCGTATTTCCCCCTAATTGTGAGGCAAAGAATTGAGGGGATAAACTTTGGCGTATTTCAGCAGCGGCAGCTTGTCAGCGGAGACCGATCGTGCTAGGATACCTTTGTCCTCTTCCATGTTCGTGCTGTAGATGCATATTTTTGGTGAGCCGATAAGATGCCCGTAGGGTGCCTGAATTAAAGAACTTGGCCGCGTGTATAGCCTTTGACCGGCCTCGTGCCGGCAACGGATCACACAACCCGGGTTCCAGGCGCCCCCTTAAGCAAGACGGGCTCTCAAAAAACCATCACCACGGCATTAGGGCGGAGGACTTTTTTGTTTAACTATCCTATGTCTTCCCTTCCCTCCGATCTTGCCGCCAAGCGCGACCGCTTGCTCGAACTGCTGCAAGGCTACGGCAGTTGCGCCGTAGCCTTTTCCGGCGGGCTGGACAGCACGGTCGTGGCCAAGGCGGCGCAACTGGCCTTGGGCGATCGGGCGGTGGCCGTAACGGGCGTAAGCGCAAGCCTGGCGGGCGGCGAGTTGGATGAGTGCGTCACGCTCGCCCGGCAGATCGGCATTCGCCACGAAGTGATCCGAACGGACGAACTGTCCATTCCCGGCTATCAGGCCAACAGCGGCAATCGCTGTTACTTCTGCAAGACCGAATTGTTCGTGAAAGTCCAGCAGCTTGCCGCTCGATTGGGCGTGGCCGTGGTGTGCGACGGCACGAACCACGATGACCGCGGCGAGCATCGCCCCGGCATGCAGGCCGGCCGCGAGCGGCAGGTCCGCAGTCCGTTGGCCGAGTGCGAGTTGACGAAGGCCGAGATCCGGCAGTTGGCCGCGGCCTGGGAGTTGCCCATCTGGGACAAGCCGGCGACGCCCTGCCTGAGCAGCCGCATTGCCTATGGCGAAACGGTGACGCCGGAGCGGCTGGCGATGATCGCCGCCGCCGAGGAATTCTTGCGTGGGCACGGTTTTCAGCCCTTGCGGGTCCGCTATCACAAGGGCGACATGGCGCGGATCGAGGTCTCGCTGGAGGCCTTGCCGCGGCTCTTCGAGCCGGGTTTCCGCGCCGAGGTCGTCGAGAAGCTCAAGGCGCTCGGCTTCAAGTTCGTCTCGGTCGATCTGGAAGGTTTTCGCAGCGGCAGCATGAACGTCGTGCTGGCGGTCGAGAGCTTGAAGATCGCGCGATAAACCGGCCCGTACTCTTGCCCATCCCGGAGGGATGATTGAGAATAGCCCGATCGTCTCGGGACGAATGGAATTCGGTTATGCGAGGGCAAAGGCCGCCCGACGCCCCAGATTTGTTGCGGCAAGATCGGTAGCGAAGCGTCAATCGCGCCAAATCCGCCGCAGGTCATCGGGACTTGCGGCTGTTTCGATGGCCTGAATGACTGCCTGTAGTTTTTCGATTTCGAGGATCTTACGAATTTCCGGCATCAGCCGCAGCCCCGGCTCGCCAAACTTCATCTTGAGCATCCCCTCGATGCCTTGGCTGAGCCCTAGCCGAAATTCGATCCGCTCGGGTGTCGTCATGAAAGGCATTTCTTTCTCCTTCGTGTACTGCGTTATTTCTTCCCAAAACTCAATTCCCAAGGGCTCTGGGAGTTCCATCATCCAGTCGATCAACCGGAAGAGTTGTCGTACTCGATTCGCATCCCAGCCCCGGTCATAAAGCCCTTTGATCAAGCGGAATTTTCGCTTCTTCCGTTCGTTCTGGTCGTGACGCGTCTCCAAGGTTTCCAAATGCGCTGGCACAATGGTCGCGAAGGGATTGGAACTTTGTTCCAACTCCTGCCGTTTGGCCGCATAGTCCAGAAGTTTGACCACCGGGAACCTAATCCCGACCTCCGTGCCCCAGCGGCGGTAGCCGTAGCTCTCCGGCCGCCAGCGAGGATTGTCGTCGCCCAATATGGCAAAGCTGGCCACCTCTCTATTATACCTATCGAACACGCGGTAGTTGTAGACGTACATTCGCAGAGCAAAATTCGAATCTTCGCTGCTTTGGACCTCGACGTGGATCAGTACCCATTGTTCCCGTCCGCTCTTCAGCCAAACTTTCACCAGTTTGTCAACAAAACGCCGCCCGAATTCTGCCTCCCGCACAATTTGTTGGAGTTCTTTGTCGAGCGACTCGTGGCCGCGGCTCCAGTCGATTTCCGCGTGGGCCTGGGGAAAGAAGAACTTCAGGAATGGCTCGAAGTAGAAATCCAGGGCCTCTTTCCAGGGACTGTCATAGTCGGTCATGGGATTAGTCCTTGGGTAGCGATGTAGGGTATACAGCTTGACGGGGAACAGTCAGAATAATCAATTCGAGACGCAGAAGCTAGAAGGGAGAATCCTCATGGGCCCAAATGTTGACCTCGTCCATCATCGCTCCGCTCCCGAAGCCAAGATCGCGTTGTTCCGCTCGCTCTTTCGCGGGCGCGAGGACGTTTATGCCCGCCACTTCGAAAGCCGCAAGACGGGCAAGGCCGGCTATTCACCGGCCTGCGCCAACGAGTGGGCCCGCGGCGTGTGCGAGAAGCCCAAGATCAAGTGTGCCGACTGCCCGCAGCGTCGTTTCTTGCCGGTTACGGATGAGGTGATTCGCTGGCACCTCTCGGGCCATGACGACGACGGCCGCGATTTCGTCATGGGCGCCTACCCAATGCTTCCGGACGAAGCTTGCTTCTTCCTGGCCGCCGACTTCGACAAGACCCATTGGCGCGAAGACGCCGCAGCCGTCCTTGAGACATGCCGCGGTCTAAATTTGCCGGCTGCCCTGGAACGATCGCGATCGGGCAACGGCGGGCACGTCTGGTGGTTCTTTGCCGAGGCCATCCCCGCCGCACTGGCCCGCCGGCTTGGCTCGCACATTCTCACCGAAACCATGGAACGCCGGCCGGACATCGGCCTCGATTCCTATGACCGGTTCTTTCCCAACCAAGACACGCTGCCCCAAGGCGGGTTCGGCAACCTGATCGCTCTGCCGCTGCAAAAGGGACCGCGGGAATTGGGCAACAGCGTTTTTCTGGACGACGAGGGGCAGCCTCATGCGGATCCGTGGGAATTTCTGTCACAGGTTTCCAAAATTGGCCGGGCCGCCGTCGAGGAGATCGTTCGCGACGCGGAACGACGCGGACGCATCGTCGGTGTTGCGCCGGGCCTCGCCGGATGAGGAAGATGCCGACCCTTGGACCCTCTCGCCCTCGCGCCGCAGGCAAGAATGTCCAATCATCGGGCCGCTGCCGAAGAGCCTTGAACTGACTTTGGGCGACCAGATTTACATCGCCAAGGATGGCCTGCCGCCGGGCCTCCGCAATCGGTTGCTGCGGCTTGCCGCCTTCCAGAATCCCGAGTTCTACAAGGCGCAGGCGATGCGGCTTCCCACCTACGACAAACCGCGTATCATCGGCTGTGCGGAGGACCATATCCGTTATCTCGGTTTGCCCCGCGGCTGCCTGGAAGAAGTGCAAGGGCTCCTTGCGGACCTCCATATCGAGGCCGTCGTGCGCGACGAGCGATACGCGGGCGTGGCTTTGGACGTGAAGTTTCAAGGTGAACTGCGGCCCGAGCAAATGATCGCCGCTGAGGCACTGCTGCGGCACGATACGGGCGTTTTGTCGGCCACGACCGCCTTCGGCAAGACGGTTGTGGCCGCCTGGCTGATTGCCCAGCGCGGCGTCAATACGCTGGTCCTTGTGCATCGCCGCCAATTGCTGGAGCAATGGGTCCAGCGGCTTTCGGCGTTCCTCGATCTGCCGCCCAAGGCGATTGGACGCATGGGCGGCGGCCACAAGAAAGCAACCGGTTCGCTGGACGTGGCCGTCATTCAAAGCCTGGTTCGCAAGGGCGTCGTCAAGGATTGCGTGGCGGAGTACGGCCAGGTCATCGTCGACGAGTGTCACCATCTGTCGGCCCGGAGCTTCGAGGAGGTAGTGCGTCGGGCCAAGGCCAGGTTTGTCCTGGGGCTCTCTGCAACGGTCACACGAAAGGACGGCCACCATCCGATCATATTCATGCAGTGCGGGCCGATACGGCATGCGGTCGATGCGAAGGCCCAGGCCGCCGCCCGCCCGTTCCGGCACGTCGTCCTGGTTCGGCCCACCTCGTTTCGCCCGCTGCGCCAGGCCGATCCGGACGCGCGGATGCAGTTTCAGGCCCTTTACGGAGAACTGATCGCCGACGAGGAGCGCAATCGGCTGATATGCGACGAGATCGTCCAGGCGGTCCGGGAAGGCCGTTCGCCCCTGGTGTTGACCGAGCGCAACGAACACCTTGACGACCTAGCCGACCGGTTATCTCCTGTGGTCCGCAACCTCGTCGTGCTCCGCGGCGGCACGGGCCTCAAGGAGACCCGCGGCATTGCAGCCCGGCTTGGCGCCATCCCCGAAGACGAGGAACGCGTTCTGCTTGCCACGGGCCGATATATCGGCGAAGGGTTCGACGATGCACGGCTCGACACATTGTTCCTGACCTTGCCTGTCTCGTGGTGCGGAACGATTGCGCAGTATGCGGGCCGCTTGCACCGCCTCCACGATCGCAAGCGCGAGGTCCGCGTCTACGACTACGCCGACCTGAACGTGCCGATGCTGGCGCGGATGTTCGACCGTCGCTGCCGCGGCTACGAGGCGGTGGGCTACACGATCCTGCTGCCGGCCAGCGCCGTGCCCGGTTGGCCCGCGGAGGTTCCGCTGCCGGTGGATCCGCAATGGAAGAACGATTATGCGGCCAGCGTGCGGCGACTCGTTCGCGACGGAGTCGATGCCCCGCTGGCGAACCTCTTCGTACACGTCGCGCGGGAACCGGCTGCGGACGCCGAAGGTATTGGGCGTGCGCGAAGCGCCACGGAGGCGTTTCTCTATCGGCGGCTCGGGACCCTTAAAGCAACCCGCGGCCGATTCCGGCTCAACGCTCCGCTTCCTATTCCTTTTGACGGCTGGGGGCAAATGGAAGTCGATCTTCTCGATGGAGAATCGCGGCTGGCGATCGAGCTCGACGGCGGCCAGCACCTGGCCGATGCCGACGCCTATCGTCGCGATCGGCGGAAGGACCAGCTCTTGCAGGAGAACGGCTATTTCATCTTGCGCTTCCTTGCGGAAGACGTGGGCAAGAATCTCGATCTGGTGCTCGATGGCATCCTGCGGGCGCTGGCACGCCGGCAGCGGGAACTGTCTCGGTCGCGTAGCGAGCGTTGATATTGGCGGAAAGGCTGCCACCCCCCTTGCCAAGTTCCCCCGCTATGTGCTAGGCTACATTTCTGAGTTGCGGGATGGCCTTTTGGACGTTATTTAGGGCAACCACGATGATCTCCGCTCTACTCCGCCACAAGCTGTCGTTCAAGCAGAAGAACATGGAAGACATTTTGACTTCCAATGTTTTCGACCTCTTCAGGTACCATGCCCAGCCGAAGTCTGGCCTCTTCCGGTTCTTGGCTAAGGCGATGACGCTTGACGGCCGTTATCCGCTAACCGACCTTCTTCGTGAGGACGATCCTGAATCGGGCGCAGTCCAATACAATCTCTGGCCCTGGTGGAAAAACTGCCAACCCGATGTCGTGTTGGACATCAGCGGTTCGTCGAGATTCCTAGTTGGGATTGAGGCGAAGTATTCGTCCGGGAAGTCGTCACTGGCGATTAAGGAAGAAGTCGAAGACGACACGCTGGACGATTTCGACAGGGATGCTCAGGACGATCTGAGTGGGGAGACCGAGGACGAGCTGAACGAGGTCGAGAACGATCACTGTCCTGCCGACCAGCTTGCAATAGAATGGACTGATCTTGTTTTCGAGGCGTCCAAGCGCCATGCGAAGCCCGTCCTTGTCTTTCTCACGGGCCATCTACGTTGCCCAAGGGCCGAAATGGTCGATTCCATCAACGACTGCAATACGGCGTTGTCGCCGCCAATAATCTGCTGGCTCAGTTGGCGGGAATTGCCAGGACTGTTTCGTGACAATAGTGATCCGCACCTTTTCGACTTGGCAGCCCTGGCCGACGAAATGGAACTGACTTTTTTCGAGGGCATATCCGAGGTGGCCCCGATCCGAGCTGACTGGACTTTCCGAGGCTCGACGTGGCGATTTGACGTGGCCCCAATTACCTGTGATTGGAGATTTAAGCAATGAGCGAGAATATCGTTGATGGTTTCGGTGAATTGCGGAAGTTCTGCAAACAAGTGGCCTTGCTGCTGAAAGAAGCGAGGGAGATGATGAAAGACAAGGATTGGAAGAGAGCAAACCCCGCCGAAGTTTTCGACACATCTCGTTCGATTGACGATCCCAAACGGTGGCTTCCATACGAGTTTTGTCGCTTCTTTAAGAATGCCAAGTATCCTAGTTTGTTATCCTATGTTGCGGTGAATGTCGGCGATCCTGAGGGATGCCCCATCGACTGCGCCCTTTGTTCGGCTGGTGTTCTTGATTTTCAGGACACTATGAATCCAAACAAAGGGGAACATTGGTGGTCTCGGTGGCATCTTTACATTCTTCGTCGAAGGAAGGACGACGGCACTCCATGCGTAGATGAACCACCTGGGAACGAATGGCCGAAAGAACAGTTGGACCAGATTCCGGCGGGGTTGTCAAAAGTGACAACTCTTGCCTACCCGCTTGTCAAAATCACCGATCCCGAAGCACTGCGGGAGAAAATCGTAAAGCCACTGTTGAAGATCATCGAAGGCGGGGCCAAGGGTTCTAAGGCCGCGCCAAGTGACAGGGTTTGAGGGTTTGTCGAAAGAAAAGGAATCAGGCGCAATGACCCAATCCTCGCAGCAAGATTTTTCTCGTCGATCCGACCGTGCCACCTGGAGGCCGTTTGTCGGGCAGCTTCTGGACGTCGCTGGCGGGGCCTTCAAGCCCGCGATAACTGAATATCGTGACAACACCGGTGAAGTTGAAGATCGCAGCCTGGAGAATCTGCTCAAATGGGCCGCCTCAAAAGGAGTCGTAGTGCCAGGATATGTGCGAATAATCCCCTATCCGCGAGACCAGCCGTTGATCCATAGAGGAAAACGCGTTCCGGCCAAGTATTTCACGTTCCGCCCGCGATCACGAGAGGATAGAATATATTGGAACAAGGCAGATGATCCGATCGCAAGCGTGTTCAACCACAAGTTTAACGCCGTGATCGTGAACATCGACGCTAGCGTGCTTGATCGAAACGAGGAGTTCCTCCACGTACTGGCGAACGAAGTGTATGAGATATCCCAATTGAAGGACTGCCTGGAACCTAGGAAAGCCGGACTATCGGCTGTCGAAGTGTATGAACTTATCGAACCGTCGCCCACCCTGAAGAACCTTCACTGGGAAGCCTGGGACCACGCCGATTCGGTGATTAAACGGTTGAGGGACAAGTCATGAGCGCGAGCACGAGCATAGACAACGACCTGGCTGGAGCACTCGTCAGGACACGGCAATTCGTGGAGCTATACCAATCTCGGATTATAACCAGCCTGTCACTGATCGACGAAATCGCGGAGATAGTGACCCCGGATAACGTCGAAGAAGTGATTGGTCTTCTGCCGCCGGAAGTAACGGCCCAACTTCGCGAATGGGTAAGAAGGCTGCCCATGCCGGACGCGCCCGGCATGGTTTGCTGGCCGCTCCCTGACAAAACAACACTGGCCTTCAAAGAGTGGTTGAGGAGGCAAGTAGAAGGGCAACGTCAAGAATCGGGTGTGTGAACGTGCTACTGCCCTAATTCTCTCTCACCTCTGATACGTCCCAACCAGTTCTCCTTCGGCCAGCCGGTAGTCGCGAATCTCGGCCAGGAGCGCCTTCTTGTCGACGCCCGGCGGCGCGGATACGGGCTTGTCGAGGGCATAAAGCTTGAAGTGGTAATGATGCGTGCCGTGGCCCTTGGGCGGCATCGGGCCGCGATAGCCCAGGTTGTCCTCACCCCAAGAGTTGACGCCCTGCACGGCGCCGGCCGGCGTCTTCAAGGTCTTCCCCCGCGGCAGACCTTCGGGCAGGCCCGTCGCGTCGGCGGGGATCTTGTAGATCACCCAGTGGACCCACGTTCCCATGGGAGCGTCGGGGTCGTCGCAGATCAAGGCCAACTCCTTCGTGCCCTGCGGAACCTTCGACCAGGCTAGCGGCGGCGAGACGTCCTCGCCCTCGCCGCTATATTTCTTCGGAATCGGCTTGCCCGCTTCGAATGCCGTGCTTGTAATCGAGATTGTCATTGCTTTGCCTCCCTTGGGTTCAACTTTGTCATCCGCCCCGCGGCAACCGGCGGCCGCAAGACATCCTATCAAACCGGAAAGAAAAATCAATCGCATGGTTCCTACCCTTTCACCACTCCAATCGGACGCATCCGCGCCACCTTGCTGGCCAGCCCGGCGCGATGCACGACATCGACCACCAGGCTCACGTCTTTATACGCCGCCGGCTGCTCTTCCGCCAGTCCCTTCCAACTCCGGCAACGGGCGATCACGCCTTGGTCGGCCAATTCGCGATCGATCCGCCGGCCCTGGGCGTGCTTAATCGCGGCCGTGCGGCTCATGACCCGGCCGGCCCCGTGACAAGTCGTGCCGAACGACTGCTCCATGCTGCCCGGCCGGCCGACCAGCACCCAACTCGCCCGGCCCATGTCGCCGGGGATGATCACCGGCTGGCCGATCTGGCGGTACGGATCGGGCAATTCCGGATGCCCGGCGGGGAAGGCCCGCGTGGCCCCCTTGCGATGCACGCAAAGCTTCTTCACCTGCCCGTCGACGGTGTGCTCTTCCAACTTGGCGATATTATGGGCCACGTCGTAGACGAGGTTCATCCGCAACGATTCCCAGGGCTGTTGGAAGACCGCGGCGAAGGTTTCGCGGGCCTGCCAGGCCAGCAACTGCCGGTTGCCCCAGGCGAAGTTCGCCGCGGCCCGCATGGTGCCGAGGTATTTTTGACCTTCGTCGCTATGCACGGGGGCGCAGGCCAACTGGCGGTCGGGCAGTTCGATGCCGTACTTGGCGGGCACTTTGCGGAAGGCGGCCAGGGCGTCGTCGCAGACCTGGTAGCCCAGCCCGCGGGAGCCGGAATGGATCATCACGCAGACCTGGTCCTTGGCCAGGCCCATGGCCCGGGCGGCCGCTTCGTCGCAGATTTCTTCGACGACCTGGACTTCCAGGAAATGGTTGCCGGCGCCGAGCGTGCCGCACTGGTCGGCGCCGCGCTCCAGGCGCGGGGGCTGACATCGTCAGCCTCGGCCCCGCGGAGGCAGCCCTGGGCCTCGGTATGCTGGATGTCGCCGGCGGTGGCCAGTCCGCGGCCTTGGAGATATGCCACGCCTTCGCCCATCAGCCGCCGCAGTTCCTTGGCAGCGAAGCGATACGGCCCGCCCTTGCCGACGCCCGCGGGGATTTCATGGAACAGGGCGTCCATCAGGGCCGTGAGCCGCGGCTGGACGTCGCCCAGCGAGAGGTTGGTCGTCATCAGCCGCACGCCGCAATTGATATCGTAGCCCACTCCGCCCGGCGAGACGACGCCGCCTTCCAGCGGATCGGTGGCGCACACGCCGCCGATGCAGAAACCGTAGCCCCAGTGGATGTCGGGCATGGCCAGGCTGGCCATCTGGATGCCCGGCAGGCAGGCCACGTTGGCCACTTGCTCCGGGGCCTGGTCGTTGCGGATCTGCTCGATGAGCTTATCGTCGGCGAAGATGCGGCCTTCGGTGCGCATGCCGATCTTGTACGACTGCGGGATCCGCCAGACGAATTCGGCGATTTGTTCCAACGGGCCGTGATAACCGGATTTGGACATGGGAGGCTCCTTGGAAATGACGAATGGCGAAATCCGAATGACGAAGGGTCGAGGGCAGATTCTTCGTCATTCGTCATTCGGATTTCGTCATTTCCCGTAGGACGCTTTTGCTAGCCGTCGGGTTCGCGTCTGCCTAAAGTTTATCCATCCTGCGGGCTACGGCAAGCGAGGTGAGCCGTTCGTAGTCCTGCCCGGGTACCATATACTCTTATGGTCGGCGGAAATTGCTGTCCGGAATCGGCGGAATCCGGTGCTACGGGCGGATTTGCAACTCTCCTGCGTCATCCTGCGTCAGTTGGTTGCCAATTCTCTTGAATCTCGCTAAACTGATAGTATCGGATTATTCATTGTGGAGGGACGGTTATGCCTGTCAGCATTGAGACCTTGGGAATCGACCGACTCAGCGTTGGTGATCGCCTGGAGTTGATCGAGCAAATCTGGAATAGTCTGCCGGAACAAATCGCGCCGCAAGATGTTCCCGAGTGGCATCAGGCCGAGGTGGCAAGGCGTCGAGCACTTGCCGAGAGCCAACCGGGACTGGGCAAACCGTTCCGGGTTGTCCTCGGTCCGCTAGAGGCTGACTCGTGAGGTAGCGATGAGTTCTGATCCGATTGTTGACGAGATCCGCGCTATACGCGAGCAAATCGCCGCGCGTTTCAATTATAACATTGATGCCATGGTGAAAGACGCCCAGGAGAGCGACGTGCGCGGTGATCGCAAGCTGGTCTCCCGTCCGCCGCGCCGCCCGGAGGGCTGGCAAGAACCTGTTGCCAAATCCGCCGCCAAGGAATGAGTTAAATTCTGCCCTCTTGCAAACGAGCCGTCGGCGAACTATTCTAAAGTCGCCTCGACCTCGTTTCCTTCCCGCCATTTCCCGCCATTTCCCGCCTACCACACCTGCCAAGGAGTCCCGCCATGCCGCGCAACGTCACGCGCCGTCAGTTCGTCGAAACCACCGCTGCCCTGGGGATCGGCTATTGGATCGCCGATCGTGCCGCCGCGGAAAGCAATTCGCCCAATGAGCGGGTGTCCTTCGCCTGCATCGGCCTGGAAGGCAAGGGCCACTCCGACTCCGACGACGCCGGCCGCTTGGGCGACGTCGTGGCCGTTTGCGATGTCGATGCGAATCATCTGGCCGCGGCCACGAAACGTTTCCCCAAGGCCCGGCAGTTCACCGATTTCCGCAAGTTGTTCGACGCGATGCACAAGAGCATCGACGCCGTGACGGTGAGCACGCCGGACCACATCCACGCCCTTGCGGCGGCCATGGCCATGCGGCACAGCAAGCACTGCTTCGTGCAGAAGCCACTCACGCATTCGCTGCACGAGGCCCGCGTGCTGGCCCAACTCGCCCGCGAGAACAAGGTCGCCACGCAGATGGGCAACCAGGGGACCGCCGCCAGCAATCTCCGCCGCGAGGCAGCCCTGATCCGCGCGGGCATGCTGGGCCGGGTCAGCGAGGTCCATATCTGGACTGACCGCCCGATCTGGCCGCAGGGTCTGGAGCGGCCCGCCCCCGTGCCGCCGCCCGCCCAATTGAGTTGGGACCTCTGGCTCGGTCCCGCGCCGGAGAGGCCTTTCAGCCGGCTGAGTTCCGGGGGCCCGATCTATCATCCGTTTGCCTGGCGGGGTTGGTGGGATTTCGGCACCGGGGCCCTGGGCGACATCGCCTGCCATGCCGTGAACATGACCTTCCGCGCCCTCGATTTGCGGAACCCCGTGACCGTCCAGGCCGAGACCTCGGGCCATAACCGGGACAGTTTCCCCTCCTGGTCGATCATCACCTACGAGTTCGCGGCCACGGCCGCGCGGCCGGCCCTGAAGCTCTTCTGGTACGATGGCGGCAAGCGGCCCAAAGCAGAACTGTTCGCAGGTCTCCAAGGCCGTGGGAACGGCTGCCTGGTCATCGGTGACAAGGGGAAAATGCTCTCCGCGGGCGACGGTTCCGAGGGTTTTCAGCTTTCCAAAGATCTTGTCCGGCCCGAGGTCACCTTCCCCGTATCGCCCGGCCATTTCGAGGAATTCGTCCGCGCCGTTCGCGGCGGCGATCCGGCCTGGTCGAATTTCCCTGAATATGCCGGGCCGCTCACCGAAACCGTGCTCGTCGGCAATCTGGCCGTGTGGGTGGCGAATTCGCCCGGCAGGGGACCGAAGATCGAGTGGGACGCGGTGAACCAGCGCGCGAAGAACCACGCGGGGCTGGAGCGGCTGGTGCAACGGGAATATCGCAAGGGCTATACGCTCTAGGAGTACTCGTTACCAAGAGGGCATTATCGCCCGAACTGTGATTCATCCAATCGCGGCGAACATGTTCCCGGTGGCCAGCATTCTTGTGGACTGCGAGCAATAATACGCGACGATAACCATGCGGATAATGGAATGGCCGCAAACAGACCACCAAACAACACGCTAAGAATAAGTGCGACCTCAACCGTGGTTGCCGGCGCATTGGCATTTCGTTCCAACGTTGTTACGGTCAGGACAATTCCCTCGGCGACTAGGAGTGCAAATATTATGGCGGTGGCCACGACAATGGTGCCGAGATTTATTGTTTCACGCCGTGATGGGCCAATTTGTGATGCCAGGGAAAGATCGCCATGCACGGCAGTACGCAGGTCCGTTCGGATGTAGACGCGGACCTTACACACGAGGGCAGCAAATACTGCGGCAATGCCGATCAAAGAATTCAGTACCAGGCCTGCAAGAAACGCAAGGAACGTAGCCATAAGTTCTTTATCATCCGGCTGAATGCCGAAGTTCTTGGCAACGAAAGCGAAAATAAAGACCGTGGCCAGCGCAGCCGCCGCAGCCTTCCAGCCTTCCAGCATGCCGCAGCCAGATAGAAAGCGAAACAAGTCCATGCGCGCGATCGCACGGGGTCTGCGCGGATAATCCACAACCCGGCGTGAAATGTTCGCCAGCCGCCGTGGAGCCAAGGTAACAGCGCTGCGAGCAACGGGTGGCGAGTAAAGCAATAAACAATCGCTGCGGCTACTAACGTCAACACACCCAGCAGCCAGCCGAAATTGTTGGGCCGCGTTTTTTTGTCGCTGAACAACCGTTCGTCATGCATGATGGTGCCGCCCGATCGCCTTATTTCATATCCAGCAGCTCGAACACCGTCCGCGCGATCGCCTGCGGATCACGAATGATAGCCCAGGCAAGCCCGAGGACCAATACGTTGCCGACGCTGAGCAACATCAGGCCGCTGGGATTCCACGGCACTTCGACGCCCCGCAAGGCCGCGGACAGTTCAACCTCCAGCCGCGACCAGCCCTGGTAATCCTGCTTCGGGCCGGAAGAGACGAGCGACACGTTCCGCATCCAGCCGAAGGTCTCCAGGTGCAGTTGCACGCCGAGCCCCGGCAAGTACAGGCAGTCGCCGGCCCAGCGGGCGTTCGGCGTCCATCCGCTCGACCACTTCGGCCAGAATGGGGCGAAACTGATCAGCCGAGATGTTGTAAATGATCAGCCGCGGCCGCATTACGAGAAGCACCATGATCAGGCAGATTGCCATCAGCCCGACGAACATCAGCCAAATATACTTGGTGCCCGCTGGCCCGAAATGGGCCGCGATGCTTTCGGGAAACAAAAGGGAGATCGGCCCGACGAAGACCAGCCCGGAGACAGCCAATCCCAGCGCGGCCGCGTCGCGTCCACCGGAGACGACCAGCGGCCGCCGCGCAAGATTGATCACGCCCAGCAGCACCATGTATATGGCGACCGGCCCCAAGGCCAGGCATTGATGAAAGGGTTTCATCAACCCAGCTTAACATGGAAGCGAAGGGAAGGGAACGAGGAGCAGGAAATCCGAAATCCCAGTACATTGAGGCCACGGATGAAACACGGATGAAACACGGATTGGCAATCCGTGTTTGATCTGTGTTCAATCCGTGGCTAAGTTCTTGCATCTCTTTGGTTCCGATTCTGCTCTTTCTCAGGCTGCCTTTTTCGTCGGGCGCTTCTTCCGCGTATCCTTCCAGCGGCGGTGGACCCACCAGTATTGTTCCGGAGCCGTGCGAATGGCTTGCTCCAAGCGACTCGTATACCATTGGGTCATGTCGCGGACCGTGCCGACGTCGTTGCCAGCGTCGCGGGGATCGGTCATGGCTTCGGTGACCATTTCGAATTGCATTGGTTCGCCCAGCCGCGGCGCATAGCAGACCGCGACCGGGGCGTCGTGCTCCAGGGCCAGAAGCGCGATCGCCTTGTAGGCCGAGGCCGGCCGGCCGAAGAACTCGACCCAGCAGCCTTTTTCGCCCGCATACTGATCGGCAAGGAAGGCCATGGTGCCGCCGCTGGTCAGCACGCGTTCGATCTGATCGTAACCGCCGTTTTTCGGGATCAGGTGCTGGCCGGTCGCTGCGCGGAAGCTGGCCAGGTAATGATCGAGATAGGCGTTGTCGAGATTTCGCGCCACGGTGAACGTGGGAAAACCGAGGATTCCCAGGGCGTAGCCGCCGAGTTCGAAATTGCCGAAATGGCCCGTGACGACGATCACCGGGCGGTCGCTGATCAAGTGCCGCATGAGCGGGGCCACGTCGCGAAGCTTGATGTATTTCCGCCAGTTGGTCTCGTGGATCTTCCGCGGTACGTGGGCCACTTCCAACACCAGCAGGAAGAGGTGTTCCCACATCCGCCGGGCCATCATCGTCCGCTCCTCCGGCGAGAGTTCCGGAAAGGCGTGGGTCAGGTTCTCATCGACCACCTTGGCGCGCATGCGCAGCACGTCGTTCATCAGCCAGGCACACACCCGGGCCAGTTTGCGGCCGGTTTCCAGCGGCATGGCCTGGCCGATGCAGATCAGGATGCGGACGACGACGTAGGCGAGGTAGTCGAGGATTTTTCTTGGCGACATGGCATGCTCCTTCCGTGCAAGCAGGCAGATTGGCGCGTATTGTTGCGAAAAAAGGCGATTGGGGGAAGAGGGAACACACCCCCCGGTTCCGATTTCCCTTGATATGCGACGAAATTGGGCAGAATGAGGCGCCGGAAAGCCTTTTGCCGGCCTAAAACACTACGGTTCGGCGACCAGTTCTTCACTTTCCGCTTTCAGCGGCGGGAAGAGGATTCTCAGCAACGGCGGGGCCAGGAACGTGGTGACCATGACCATCAGCGTGACGGCGCTGAAGAGGGCCTTGTCGAAGACCTGAATTGTCAGCCCCATCTGGGCGAAGATCAGGCCGACTTCGCCCCGCGGTATCATGCCCACGCCGATCACCGCCTTCTTGCCATGGAACCAGAAGGGCACATACCCGGCGGCGAACTTCGCCAACACGGCCACAACGATCAAGAGCCCCCCAACTTCCAGCATCGTCCAACCGTGGGCATCTTGCGGCGCGAAGGTGCGGACATCGACCGACGCCCCCACGATAACAAAGAAGATGGGCACGAAAAAGTGCCCCAGCGGAACAATCGCCTTCTCGATATCGTGGGCCTGCGGCGTGCGGCGGAGCAGCAACCCCGCGGCAAAGGCCCCGAGGATCGAGGCCGATCCGGCCATTTCGGCGCCCCAGGCCAGGCCAAAGGCCAGCAAGAGCGCAAAGGTCGTCAGCGTGCCCGGCATGTTGCGACGACTAAGCCAGCCAGCCAACGGCGGCACGAGGAAATTGCCCACCACGAGCGTGATGATCAGGAAGCCGAACGCTAGGACGGTGATGTAGGCAATCCCGCTGACCGTTGGCGCTTGTCCTTCGGCCAGTTCGCTGACCACGGTCAGGATGATCAGGCCCAGGATGTCGTCGATCACCGCGGCCCCCAACACGATTTGGCTTTCCGGTTCATGCAGCCGGCCAAGATCGTTGAGCACGCGGGCGGTAATACCGACGCTCGTGGCGGTCAGGGCAGCGCCGGCCACGATGCAAGTTGTGCTTTCCATGTGGAAGAAATGGCAGACGAGATATCCGCCGGCAAAGGGCAACACGACGCCGGCAACGGCCACGGCAGTTGACGACGCGCCGGCCTTGAGCAATTGGACCAGGTCGGTTTCCAGGCCGATCTCGAACAAGAGAATGACCACGCCGACTTCCTGCAGGAAATGAAAGACGGCGTACTGAGGGGCGTCGTGATCGCTAGGGATAAGCCCCAGGACGGAAGCTCCCAAGAGAACGCCTGCCAGAAGCTCGCCCAGCACCGCCGGTTGGCCGATCCAGCGGGCCGCAGACCCCAGAAGCCGCGCGGCAGCCAGCACAATGGCCAGGATGCCGAACAGTTGTGCGACGTGATGCGAGTCCATGGTCGGTTTCGTGGGGAAATGGCAGTTGCAGGCAATTCTAGCGGTTTTGGGGAAGAAATTGAAGTGGTTGGCTCATAGTAGCAGGCACAGTCCCTGTGCCGTCCGCCCATTGTGCATAGAAAAACAGGCTAGCCGGTCCGATCGAAAATTGCTACCGCTCCGGAATTCGTGCCTGCGGTTTGGCATGCTGGCGGACGGCACACTCCGTGTGGGCCGCTAAAAACTTGGTGTAGTGAATGTTTGGGTTTTCGGACTGTTTTTGTTCCATTGGAAGGCGAGCGCCTGTTGGGCGGGGATCGTTAAGCCGAGGTTTTCGCGGATCCACTTTCCCACGGCGGCAACAGGAACCGATGCCAGTGCATTTTGTATTGTGGCCGAAGTTTTCCGCAGAACCGCAGCTCCGATGTTCAGCAGCGATCCCGTCATGCCTCCCTTGCTGTGTGTTCCTTGAATACGCTTGTACTTGCCCAAGAGCGACTCCAAAACCTCGCTGCTACCCAACAAATGCTGTCCTTTTTTGAGGCCCTTGGCTTGTTCCTCGAGAAACTCCACAATCGCTGCTCGCAGGCGGCGACCGCCCGGCGTTCGCGTCAGGGGGAGCAATCGCGTTTTCAATTCCTTCGCGGCGTGACGATGATACCCTTTCCTGCGGACATAGCCTATCGCTTGCTCGGCGATGGCCAGCAGTTCCGCCCAAGCGGCCAAAGCCGAGCGGTACTCGCAGAGCCACCCCAGTTTCTGTTGCAGTTTTTTGCGGTCTATCGTCCGCGCGAGAATGTCGTGCGGGTCGTCCAGATAGGCCAACGCGCGACATCCCCAATCGACCAGCGTGTCCAAGTTCATATAACGTGCCTTGGTCCGCAAGCTGGGCGGAACCAGAAACGCCAGATCCGTCAGCGTGGTCTGCAACTTCGTGCGGTTGGTGCGGGTGACGAAGGATTGCCACGTAGCGTCGTCGTGGAGTTCCCTCTTGAGAAATATCGCCACTTTGTGCTTGATGTCGAAGGCGTGCGGCACACGGCGCGCCGCGGCCGATTGTTCGCGGAACAACGCCATGCCGCTTTTCAACTCCGCACCTTCATCGCTGAGAACCGCCACGGGCACGACGCCCATCTCCTGACGCGTCGCTTGCAGTTGCTCCGCCACCGCGGCCGCGGTGGACTGCTCCATGGGAACCAGTCTCAGCAGCGACAAATCTTCGTGTTCCAACGGCGCTTCTTTCTGACGCCACGTCGAAAGCCGAACGCCAACGATCACCAGGCACTTGTGCGGTCCCAACTGTACCGTGTGATCCATGATCCACACCCAGTCCTTGGCCGCCTCTTTTTTCCGCAGCAGTTCGTAAAGTCCCAGCCGCATCAGCCACATGCGGCCCGAATTGGCGCAAGGCACCCGCGGCAAGCAAGGAATGTACGGCGCCACCAGTTGCAGCACGCCCGCTGCGGCACGCTGACTTGTGGCGGCCTTCAACACCAAGTCCGCGAACAGCGATATCAGGGAAGCACCGAACTGATGCCCGGCCACCGGCGTCACGTTCATGGCCGCCGGCGCGGTGCTCGCGGGTGCAGGGGAAGGCTCAGGTTTCTTTTTGTTTGCGGTCATCATTCACGACTGCGCTGCCACGCTGGGCCTGGGCTTGCGCTTTCTCTTTCCAATTCCGGCGACTGGCCTCCAATTCAGCAACACGCTTCTCCAGTCGCCGGATGTGCTGCTTGCGCTCCAGGGCCTTGGTCTTCCACCGATCACGGCTCTTCTCGAAGAACTCACGCAACTTGTAGGCTGGACTCGAATATGCATTGTCTTCCCTGACGGCTTCCATGAACAACTCCTTTGTGCTCACAACTCACAAAAACCGTAGAAGAACAAAAATCGCCCTAACAACCAAGACCAGTTTTTTGTAATTTTTGCCCTGTTTTTAGTGGGTGCTCGCATAAAATGATGTAGACAAACGTCGATGAATAGGTTATGCTTCCGTCCTGGAATCCGAAGGATACTCGGATAGTTTACCAAGTATCGGTGCCGTCGCCCAGACAAAGTTGTCGTCGCGGGACTTTTCACGGAGGAAATGACATGACCGCACAAATCACTCGCCAAGCTCATAATTCCATCACCATCGAGGTCACCTTGCCGCTGACCGGCTCCATGCTTCGGGCCGAAGAAGCGATCCAGGATGCGCTTAACGAAGTCGGCCTGCTGGCCACCGAAAAGAATCTCGAGCGGTTCGATACCGATGGAAGTCCCATCCAACTCGGTTCGGTCCGCATGACCAGCAAGGGGCAGTTCGCTCAAGATTACGAAACGCCTTACGGCAGCGTCTCCGTGCTTCGGCATGTCTATCAAACGTCCGAAGGGGGCAAAACGTTCTGCCCGCTCGAAGAGAGTGCCCGATTGGTTCTCAACGCCACGCCAAGATTTGCCAAGTTGGTCTCCTACAAATACGCGGAAGCCGGAGCCGATGCGGTTGTCGCCGATTTATTGGAATGCCAGCATCGAAAGATTTCCAAGCGATACGTCAAGTCGCTGGGCGACATCGTCGGTGCCTATGCCGTTGCGAAAGAAGAGACCTGGAGCTACGCATTGCCACAGTTCGAGCATCCGTGTGCCTCCATCGCGATCGGCGTTGATGGAACATGCATGCTTTTGCAAGAGGACGGGTGGCGGGTGGCGATGACGGGAACGATCGCGTTTTACGACGCCCAAGGGGAACGCCTGCATACGATTTACGCAGGCGCAACCCCAGAGTACGGGAAAGAAAAGTTCCACGCGAAATTCCAACGCGAGGTGGAGCGCGTGAAGAATGCCTATCCGAACGTGCCGTATATCGGTCTGGGCGACGGCGCGGCAGACAACTGGAGCTACCTGAAACCGTTGACGGACCACCAGACATTGGACTTTTACCATGCCAGCGAGTACGTGGGCAAGGCGGCAATGGTGGTGTTCAAGGGAGCGAAAAAGAAAGCGGAAAGAGAAGCGTGGCTGGAAAACCAGCTTCATCAATTGAAGCACAAGCAGGGAGCGGTGAGTCGTTTGCTTTCGGTCCTGGATGAATTTCTTTCCACGACGCCGCTGAAAAACGCGGAAGATGCGAAGGCGGTCCTGGCGACGATCACCTACCTCCAAAACCAGAAGGAACGGATGAAATACTCTTATTCGGTGCAGCGGAACTGGCCGATCGGCAGCGGCGTGACGGAAGCGGCATGCAAGACCTTGATCAAGCACCGCTTATGCAAATCGGGTTCGCGTTGGAAGGACGACGGCGCTCTCGCCGTATTGTCGATACGTGCGCTGCGACTCACCACAGGCCGCTGGGAAGAGTTCTGGCGAAACCTCGACCAATATGGCTGCCCCACACTCCCCGCGTAACATCATCTTATGCGAGCACCCTTTTTAGTGGCCCACACGGAGTGTGCCTGCTACTATGGGCGTTGGTGATTTCGCACAAAACCGTTATAGTGCCAGTTATGTCCTCAGCCCGCGTGTATATCGTACTGGCCACCTACCAGGGCGAAACCTACCTTCCGGAATTGCTGCAGAGCATCCGGACCCAGTGGCATACCGACTGGACCTTGCTCGTCCGCGATGACGGCAGCAGCGACGCCACGCGGCAAATCCTGCATCAAGCAACCCTGCAAGATCGGCGGATCATCGTTGCCAAGTACGATGGCCTGCGACGCGGCGCGGTGGACAATTTTGCCTGGCTCCTCCAACAGGCCTGGCACGCCGGGGCCGACTATGTCCTGTTGGCCGATCAAGACGACATCTGGCAGATTAACAAAGTCGCCCGGCAAGTACATGCCCTACGGGAAGCCGAAACGGACGGTGCGCGCGAGGTTCCGCGCTTGGTCTATTGCGATGCCGCGGTGGTCGACGCCGCACGACGACCGGCGCATGCTTCGTTCCTGCGTCAGAACCGGCTACCCCACGGTTCCGGCCGGCCGTTGAAGACGTTGTTGGGCCGCAGCTTCGCCTTGGGATGTACTTGTGCCGTGAATCGACCGCTCCTGGAATTTGCCTTGCCGCTGCCCGAGGCCGCGGCTTCGCACGATTGGTGGCTGGCCCTCTGTGCGGCCAGTATGGGCCAGATTACGTGCCTCGATGCCGCGTTGCTGGAGTATCGCCGTCACGCGGCCAGCGTCAGCCGGGCGGCCTTTTGGAACGTATTCCACGGCAACCGGGAGGGCTGGCGGCGGCGGTGGCAGATCGGTTGGAAGAGCTTCTTGCGATCGCTCGAACAGGCCAAGGCGCTGCGCGACCGCTTGCGAGAGCGGAACATCGACGCCGGCCGCGAGGGCGAGTTGCTCGAGGCCTTCTGCCGGATCGTGGAGCAGCCCGGCCGATGGCGGAGGGTTTGGGACTTGCACCGCCTGGGCGTCGCCGCGCTCGATTGGCCGCGGCGGCTGTTGTTCGATGGGTGCCTGCTGCTCCGCTAGCGCGTCTTTGGTTGGACTTGTGTTGCGCCCGGCTGATCTCCCTAACGGGACCTGCACATGGCGTTTGACGCGGCAGCGGCCAGAGATTAGCATCTGGGTTGGGGCCTGCCATTGGGTGCCATCGGATACCGTTCGCGCACCATACGCGGCGCCATATTCGTATGATCATGGTCGGTGGCGGTGTGCATGATTGCCAGTGCCGGCCCACCTGACTGAAGTGGCTGGAATTCTCTTTAGAAGTCGCCATGGAACTTCTCCTCGTGCTGTTGGCGTTCGGCTTCGCGTGGCTGTCCACGTGGCTGTCGGCGAAGTGGGTGCTGGGGCCGCTGGACCGCGCGGCGAAGAACCGGAACTATCCCATTCAGTTCTCTTTGTCCGACGTTCTTTGTCTCTTCGTGCAAGTCCAACTCGCGCTCGCTGGCCCCGCCATTCTGTTGCGCGCGACGGAAGAAAAGGCGCAGGTCGTGGGAATAACTATCGCGATTGTGGCCGTGGCCCTTGTGCTCCTGGTGTGGTGGACGGGCGTGCGGACGCTTTCCCGGGCCGGAGTCCACGGCACGATCGGCCGCATCACGACGCTTACGGTCATAATTCCCTTCGGCTACACCTTTTCACTTGCCATACCGGCTGTAGCGATCATGATCGCCGCCTTATTCGACGGCCCTCAGCGGGAACTGCCGCGGGCGGAGTTCCTCTTGCTGGTCGAGTTGACGATGGTCCTGCTCGTGATTGGCATGGGTTTCGTCACGCGCAAAATCCTCGCCGCCGCCGAGCGACAGCGGCGCAAATGACGTTGTGCGATTTCGGGAAACAACCGGTGGCTAGCCCCCCTGAAAAGCGGTGGCAAGCCACCGCACTCCAAAGGCGGCCCTACCGTCCCAGCGTTTGCAGCACGCTCTGGAACGTGAACGTCGCCTTGAAGCGGCGGTCGAGTTCCTTGGCCTTCTCGTGCAAGGCGGCCGCGGTGGCCCGCGTCTTGTCCCACGTGCAGACCACGATCATGTTGGGTGTCGAGGCCCGGAAGGTATAGGTCTGGGGGTAAACGCTGCGGATCATGGCAAGGTCATCGTTGGTGCCCTGGTGGATGTTCAGATTGATGACCACGACGCCGTCCGGCGTAAGATGCTCGCGGAGGCCCTTGTAGAACTCGATCGTTTTCAGCCGCAGCGGCTGGCCCGTGGCGTCGGTCTTCTCCGACGGCTTGAGGAAGGCGTCCATGTAGATCACGTCGTAGCGGGTCGCGTTGGCCTTGAAGTACTTGAAGGCATCTTCCGTGATGATGCGCGTGTTCTTCCGCGTGCGGACGTCGAAGTACTTGTCGGCCAGTTGCACGACCTTCTCGTCGATCTCGACGGCGTCGACCTGGACTTCCGCGTCGTAGTGTTCGTAGAAATGGACCATGGCCCCGCCGCCGAGACCGACGATCAGCACCTGTTTCTGTTCGGGCATGAAGAAGTAGCTGGCGAACATCAACCGGCTGTAGTGCGTCACCAACTCGTAAGGCTGCTTCAGGTTGCAGACCGTTTGGACCACTTCCAGGCCGTTGTCGCGGACGAAGTTCATCGACCGCATGCCGTGCTGACGGCGAACGATAATGTGCGAGTACTCGCTCTTGACGTCGGCCTCGATCGCGCCCGTTCCCAGACCGGCCGCGTCGACGACCATGAGTACATGGTGCCCGGGCCAGGAATTCAGTACGGCCAGAACGAGAAGGACGATGGGAAATTTCTTCATGGGTCGCTTGTCAGTTGGCGGACGGCACTCGGAGAGTGCCTGCTACTTTGCCGGACGGCACTCCGACCACGAGTACATGGTGCCCGGTGCCTGCTACTTTATTATACCTTCCGCAATCGGCCCGGTTGGAACTGGTGATCGGCGGTGAAGAGGCGGCGATAGCCCAGGAGAACGACGCTGAAAGTGCCCAGCGACGTGCCTGCCGCCATGAGGAACATGATCATGATCTGGTAGCGGGCGGCCTGGCCGGGATCCTGTCCGGCGATCATCTGTCCGGTCATCATGCCGGGCAGGCTGACCAGTCCGGCGACCATCATCGTATTGATGGTAGGGACCATGCCGACGCGAACGGCCTGTTGGACGGCCCAGCGGCCCGACTCCCAGCGGGTCGCTCCCAGGGCCAGGAGGGTTTCGACCTGGTCGCGCTTGGAGGCCAACTCGTGGGTCAGGCGGTCGAGGCTCAGCGAAACGGCGCTGATCGTGTTGCCCAGGATCATGCCCAATAGCGGTATGGCGTAGCGCGGATTGTACCATGAGGGGAGTTCGCCCGCCTCGACCATGAGTACATGGTGCCCGACCTGCACGATGCCGAACAGCGCGATGGCCGTCATCAGCCAGCTCGTGGCCCACATCGAGATGATGCTGTCGACCCATATTCCGTCGTAGCGGTGGTCGTTCCGCCGCACGGCCGAGATGCCGGCAATGAGCGTCATGGCCGACATCATGGCCAGCACGAAGTACCAGGCCCGCCCCGGCTCGAAGAGCCATCTCAGTACGTAGCCGATCAAGAGCAGTTGGGTCGTGGTGCGGACGGCTGCCAGCAAGAGTCGCCGGCCCAGGCCCAGGCGGAGCGCGGCCGAGATCGAGGCGCTGATCAGGATCAGCGACACGGCCACCGATAATTGCCAGGCGGTAAGTTCGATCGGTTGTTGCATGGTCACTTGAGTCGCCCGGCCTCGATATGGATCGCCGTCCGGCCGACGCGCTGGGCTTGGGACTCGTTGTGGCTGACCCAAATCATGGCCCGACCGGCGCTGTGGGCCAGCCAGCAGTCGATCAGTTGCTCGACGGCGGTTGCGGCCGGGCCGTCCAAGGCGGCCGTCGGCTCGTCGAGGAGCAAGATCGTGGGATCGAGTTGCAACGCCCGCACCAGGGCCGTAATCTGGATCTCGCCGCCGGAGAGCTCGGCGACCTTCTTTTCCAGGAAGGCCGCGTCGCGTTCCAGGCCGGAAAGCAGTTCGACTACCCGCTGGCGATCAAACTTCCGTCGACCATGAGTACATGGTGCCCGATGAACCTTCAGGGCATAAGGTCTGCGCAAGGCGGCCTCCACCGTATCCTCGATCAAGGCCGCTCGCTGATGAAGGTATATAACCGACGCTCTATAGTGGGGTATCGCATCGTGATGAACGGTCTGGCCGCGGTAGCGAACGTCGCCCCGATCCAATGGATCCAGCCGGGCCAACGCCCGCAAAAGGAGCGTTTTCCCCGCTCCCGAGGGGCCGGTCAGGACGAGCCGGGCCCCCGGTTCGATCGCCAGGGTAATGTCGTCCAAGAGCCATGCGCGGCCATCCGGGTGACGGCGGCCTATATGATCGGCTTCCAGGAGCATTATGGCATCTTGTCGGACGAGGGCGGGAATACGACAATATCAGTTTACAACGATCAGCGCCAGACTCCAACGGGTCTGCCGCAGGGCCCCGGAGTCGATAAAACATGAAGGTTGTGCCCCTGGACGACAAAGTGGTCATTAAGCGGCTCGATTCCGAAGAAATGACGGCGGGTGGAATCCTGCTGCCTGATGCAGCGCGGGAGAAACCGCAGCAGGGACGTGTCTTATCGGTAGGCGACGGGCGGTTGCTCTCTTCAGGCAGCCGCGCCCCGCATCAGGTGAGCGAGGGAGATCGAGTCCTCTTTCAACGCTGGGCCGGCGCCGAAGTGGTGATCAACGGGCAGGAACTGTTGATCCTCAGCGAAGAAGAGATCCTTGCGATCGTGACGTAGGATTCAGCTTGGATCTGCGGAATTCTCGGGCTGGCCTACTGGTCCCGGAACGTCCAGTTCCAGATCCGCGTTCATCCGCGTAATTCGCGGTTCATCGCATATAACGGCTCATCAAAATTACTTCCGTGGCTTCGTAGCAAGCTGCGATCGCGAGGACGATGGCCACCAGGGCCATCGCCTTCAAGTTCATCATCAGCGCGGAGCCATAGCGGCGCCACACTCCGACGCCCTTATTGCCATCGAACGAGTAGGCCTCCGACCAAAGCACCTATTTTATCTTACTGGGAAGAAACGACTCCTTCGCATTGTAGCATTCCGGATGGCTGCCCACAATTTTACCGAGCCACTTGCGCAGCTTGTGGGCAAACTGCGTGGCGATGAGCAGCGTGAGGAAGACGGGGACCGTCATCAGGGCTCTGGTCCTCACGCGCCAATTCAAGAGCCGCACCAGTTTGATCACCACGCATGCCACCTGCCACGGGGTGTGGAACCGCCGATCGATCTGCTTGCGCAGATTCGCAATGTGCTCGGCCGAGTAGGCGTCGCTATAGACGTAGCCGTCGCTGCCGACGTGGTAGCTGGGCGTCTCTTCGACCAGTTCGCGCAGGCCGGAGTACGGCTCGACCCGTAGCCGGGAGACGTGGACCAAATCGACACCGATCGACCGGGCGAACGATGCCGTGGAGAGCATCTGTTCTTCGCTCTCGCCGATGTTGCCCACGATGAAATAGGCGTTGATCACCATCTGCGACTTGCGCAGCACTTCGAACCGCGCGCGGACCTGGGCGATGGTAAATCCCTTGCCCATCGACTTGAGGGTCGCGTCTTGCGTCGACTCGACGCCCACCAATAAGGCGATGAACCCGGCCTGCCGCATCTTGTCGAGCACGTCGGGGCGTTCGGCGATCTCCAGCCGGGCGTTGACGATGTAGTGTTTCCGTATTCCTTTGGCGATCAGCAGGTCGCAGATCGCGACCACGCGGTCCGGCTGGTAGGTGAACACGTCGTCGACGAACATCACCAGGTCGGAGTCGATCCGCTCGATCTCGCGGACGATCGACTCGGGCGACCGCGGCGTCCAGCAGCGCTTCACGCCCCAGGGGTTGATCGCGAAGTTGCAAAACTTGCAATTGAACGGACAACCCCGCGAAGCGGCGACCTGGTCGATCGTGATCCCCAGGCTCACTCCCTTGCTCGTCATATAGTACGCATGGCGACGCAAGTCCCGAGCGGGCATCAGATCGTCGTCCAAGGGGGCGTTGTCCCGCGGCGGATTGAAGACCAATTGGCCGTCGTGGCCGCGGTAGGCCAGGCCGGCGATCGCTGACCACGGGCGGCCCTCGGCGATCTCGGCAATCGCCTGCTCGCCATCGCCGCAGATCACGGCGTCCGCGTGCGGACACACTTCCAGCCAGTGACGCGGATTCTCGGTCGCCGTCCGTCCGCCCAGAATCGTCATTAACCCCGGCGGCAAGGCGTTGATGTCGTCCTGGATCTGGCGTGTGTCCTCCGGCCAGTTGATGGAATAACAGACCAGGTCGGTCTCCGGCCTGAGGAACGGCTGCGTACTGGGCCGGCGTTCATGGCGGAAGTTGACCAGCTCAATCCGCCCGGCATACGGGCGGAGCGCGGCGGCCACGTACTCTAACCCCAACGGTGGGAAGGACGTTCTGGAACTGCCCGTCCGCCGGTAGGGAAAAACGCATAGGATGTGTTGAAACATGTCGCTTCGTTCCGGGTCGAGCCCGAACCGGCCATTCCGTTGGGGTGGTTCGCGCAGGATAAGCACGCATTTTATTCCGCCCAGGCCAACTGACCTACACCAAGTTGGGAACGAATATCCCGAGCTAGCACGGTCGAAGGTACGGAGGTATAATAGAATGCTGTAAGATTTCCACGGCTGAATCGTGGCCCCTCTGTCTGCGCTGCCATTGGGTTGGTTATGCGAAAAATTCATTTCTGGCATACGAGATCTATCGCAATGCTTGCGATAGTGGTTTTCGGTTCCATGTATTTGGCACAGTCGGCCGAACCCAAGCCTGAAGCGGGGGCTAAATCGGTCAAGGTTCCGGCGGCCGCATCAAGTGCGGCCGGGCCCCTTGCGGCGCCGGCCCTCGTTCCGCTGTCGCCCTCGGCTGCCGAGAAAGACGCCTCTCTGCCGGAGGCCAAACCGGCTGCCAAGGAAGCCGCGGGATCGGCTCCCGAATCGCCTCGGCGGCGGCATGGCAGATCATCGAGGTCGGGCGGTTCCAGTTCGGCGCCCGAAGACGCTCCACCGCCTTTCCGCGGACACGATTCTTCGCCTGCCAAGAGTGCAACGGCCGAACCCACGCCCCAGTCGCTAACGTCCAAAGCCGAGAAGCCATCGGTAGCGGGCACTCCCGCGTTGCCGAAGAAGAAGGCGGAAAAACTCCGTTTCCAGTTCCGTTCCGAGCCTTGGAAAGACGTGCTCGATTGGTTTGCCAAGCAGGCCGATCTTTCCTTGGTCATTCCTGCAACCACTCCCCAGGGCACGTTCAACTATAGCGATGATACCCGCGATTATACGCCGGCCGAGGCCATCGATCTGCTGAATACGGTTCTGCAGACCCAAGGCTATATGCTCGTCCGCCACGAGCGGATGTTGATGCTTATCAACACTGAAGACCCAATTCCGCCAAACCTGGTGTCGACGGTCCCAGTGGAATCGTTGGATAGCCGAGGCGAGTCCGAACTGGTGAACGTGCCGCTTCAAGCTGACCAAGATCCGGCCCGAAGACATCGAGGCCGAAGTTCCCAAGCTGCTTGGATCGTATGGATCGGTCAAGGCCTTGGCCAAGTCGCAGGAGTTGTCCGTGACCGATACGGTGTGGCGACTGCGGACGGTCCGCGACTATCTGAAAGGCATCGAAGGACCGGAGGGAACGCTGTCTTCCGGACTGAAGACCTTCCACCTGAAATATGCCCGGCCCGAGGAAGCGCTGCCGATTCTCCGCCAGTTGCTGGAGATTCCCGAGGACAAGTTCGCGGCGGCCGACGGTTCGATCCGCGTTGCCCAAAAGGCCGACAGCGATCAATTGGACGTGAGCGGGCGGCCCGACAAAGTGGCCCGCGCCAGCGAAATCATCGAGAAACTCGACATGCCGCCCCCCGGCGCGGCAGGCGGCCAGCGCGGCCACGTCCGCACGCTGCCGATGAGCGAAGAGTCTGCCCGAGCGGCATTGCAACGAATCGAGCGGGTCTGGCCCGGCATGCGGCCAAACAAGATTCGCATCATCGGCCCTCCGGCCGGTAGCGGATCGACCCCGGCAACCGGCGACTCCACGGAATCGCCGCGTGAATTGTCCGATCAGCCGCCGCACGATGCGGGATCCTCGACCGAAACGAAGAGGGCCCTGCCTTTGCGTGACCGGCGGCCGGCGGATTCGCCACGGTCGCCGGGGCCAACGCCGCGGCAGAAGCCTCAGGAAGGCCCCAAAGCAGAGCCCGCTGCCAAAGTGACGATGGCCGCGCAAGGGTACCCGGGAAAGTTGTTCGGCGCCCGCATACTATGGGTTTCCAATCCTGTCCTTGTGGAGGCCGCCGTGGAAAGCAAATTGCCCGCCGAGACCGATCAGGCTCAGGCAGCAGATACCCATGGTCGGCCGGACGTACAACCGTCCGGAAAGGCGGCGGGGGAAGGCAAATCGCCGGCGCCGATTATCGTGATCCCCGGTCCCAATGGTTTGACGATTACTTCCGAGGACCTTGAGGCCCTCGACGAATTCGAGCGCCTGCTGGCAACGGCCTCCGGCGGATCGAGCAATGGTCCGATGAGGGTTTTTTTCCTCAAGTACGCCAAGGCCCAAGACGTGGCGGAAGAGCTCGACAAGTTTCTCGCCGGCGGGGCGTCCGGATCGGATGGTTCTGCGGGCCGTAAGGCCTTGGTCACTGGTCCGGTCAAGATTACGCCCGAGGTCCGGCTCAATGCCCTGATGGTCGTGGCAAGCCGCGCCGATCAAGACGCGATTGAGCAATTGCTCAATAAGGTGTTCGATCTGAAAGAAAGCCCGGAAGATGTCGCGGTATCGCCCAAACCGCGGATGATCCCCGTTGCCCATGCACGGGCCAAAGACATTGCCGACGTGCTTAATCAGGTCTATGCCGATCGATTGATCGTTGCCCAGAACCAGCAGCAGCAAGGGCGCGGCGCGTTCCTGGCCTTGGCCATGCGGGGAATGGCCGGCGGTCCTGGCGGTGGCTTTGGCGGTGCCCCCGGCGGCGGTGGTTTTGGCGGTGGACGCGGGCAAAGCCAACGCGACAACGCCAACCGCATCTCGGTCGGCGTCGACACCCGCACGAACACCCTCGTTGTCGCCGCAACCGATTCCGTATTCGAAGAAGTCAAGCAGTTGGTACAGGAACTCGATCTTGCGGCGGCCGCGCAAAACGAAACGGTGCGGGTGGTCACCTTGCATCGCAACAGCGCGGCGGCGGTGGGGAAGGCCTTGGCGGCTTTTGCCGGCGACGCCGTGCAAACAAGCACTTCCATGACGAACGCTTCCGCCGCCAACGCCAATAACAACACGAACGCTGCATCGCAGCCCTGGTGGGCCAACCGAGGGGCCGGCGGCACGCCCGGCGGGCAACCGTCGATGGGCGCAGGCAGGCCGTTCGGCGGCAATTTTTCGCCCTTCCAAGGCGGCGGTTCTGGCGGCCGGCGATCGCGATTCTCGCAGGGTGGTCCCGGGCAATAGGAACGCGCTTTTCCAGGTTCCCCCGTTTTCGGAGACCGTCACTTCCGCCTCACACGGAATCCCGGCCGTCACATCCGGCAGAATCCCAATCCGCCGATAGATCGGCCGGATAATCTTTCGCAGGGCAGGCAAACGCCAGGCAAAGATCAACGAACCCACGATGCAGAGGGTTCCGGCGAGTTGCACCACGCGGGCCGCCCCCAAATGACTGGCCAGACTGCCGGCCAATAGGCTTCCCAATGGCGCCACGCCGAAGAAAGCCATCGCGTAGAAGCTCATCACCCGGCCGCGTTTGTCGTCGTCCACGATGGTTTGCAGGATGGTGTTGCTGGCCGCCGTTTCCATCATCACGGCAAAGCCGCTGGCCGAGAGCAGCAACATCGAAAGCCACAAAACACGGGAGAACGAAAACGCGATCAGGCTCAGCCCGAATACGCCGCTGGCCCAAGCAATCTGCCGCCCCAGGCCGAGCACGCTTTTGCGGTAGGCCAGGCTCAGGGCCCCCAGCAAGGCGCCCAACCCCATGGCCGCCGTCAACAGACCGAGAGTCTCCGACCCGCCATGGAGCACGGCCTTGGCAAAGACCGGCAAGAGGACCGTCAACGGCATCGCCGCCAGGTTTACCAGGGCCAGAAGCATGAGGATTTCACGGATCGGAAGAAAACCGAAGGCGTAACGGAAACCTTCGCGCAATTCGTGCAGAACATGCTGCGGGGGTTTGGCCGGCAATTGCGGCGGCAGTCGCATGGCCAGCAGGGCTGCCAACACGGCCAAGTAACTCAGCGCGTTCAGAAGGAAGCAGATTCCTTCCCCCACCGCCGCAATCACGAAACCGGCGACTGCTGGCCCGACGAGTCTTGCCCCATTGAACATCGACGAGTTCAGGCCGATGGCGTTGGCCAGATTCTCCCGTCCTTCCACCATCTCGATCAGAAAGGCTTGCCGAGCGGGAACATCGAAAGCAGTGACGAGCCCCAAGCAAACGCTCAAGGCCAGGACATGCCAGACCGCGACCGTTCCGGTCAGGGTGAGCACGGCTAGGATCATGGCCTGGCACATGGCCAGGCTCTGCGTCACGAGAATTGTCCGCCGCAGGTTCCAGCGGTCGGTGAACACGCCGGCCACGGGAGCCAGAAAGAAGCTGGGGATCTGGCTGCAAAAGGCGATCAAACCCAAGAGGAATTCCGAGTTGCTAAGCCGGTAGACGAGCCAGATCATGGCCACCTGCTGCATCCAGGTGCCGATCAGGGAAATGCTCTGCCCAAAAAAGAACAGGCGGAAGTTGCGGTGTTTCAAGGCCCCAATCAAGTTGCGTTCCTTTGTTTCCTCTCCGCCATTGTGACATAGCCTTGGCCGTCCTGGAAGACCGTAATGCCGGCCCGAACGGCGGTCTTGGCGCGGGGATGGTCGCTTCTTATAATAGTTCTATGCAAAAACCGCCTTACGGGCTTCGCTGGCCGCCCGAATTCTTTCTCCTTGTCCAGCGGCGCATTCGCGCACAGGCCCGATTGCTGGGTTTGGCCATCCTGGTTGGCATCGTGGCCGGTATGGGGGCCATCTTCTTCTATCTTGCCACGCGGGTCGTCGAACACTACGCCTTGGGAACGATCGTGGGCTACCATCAGCCGATGCGTCCAGGAGGCGAGACCGAACTCCCCTGGCTGCCCGTCTGGGTCACGACGTTCCGCCCTTGGCTGCTGCTGATCGTTCCCACCGTGGGCGGTCTGCTCAGCGGCTTCCTGGTGTTTACCTTCGCCCCGGAGGCGGAAGGGCACGGAACCGATGCCGTGATCGATGCCTATCATCGCAAGCAAGGGCAGATCCGGCCGCAGGTGCCGCTGATCAAGATCGTCGCCAGCGCGCTCACCATCGGCACGGGCGGCTCCGGCGGTCGCGAGGGGCCGATCGCCCAGATCGGGGCCGGCTTCGGCTCGTTCCTGGCCAATCTCTTGAAATTGAGTGTCGCCGACCGGCGAATCCTCATGGCGGCCGGCATGGGCGCGGGCATCGCCGCCATCTTCCGCGCCCCCTTGGCTGGCGGACTGTTCGCCGCCGAAGTCCTTTATGGCTCGCCGGAGTTCGAGCCCGAAGTCACCATGCCCGCGGCCATCGCCAGCGTCGTCTCCTACTGCACGTACGGCCTGTACGCGGGCTGGGAACCGCTTTTCGGCGGGTGTTCCAATCTCGCCTTCGACAATCCGTGGCGGCTGGGGCCCTACCTGCTCTTGGTGCTCTTCATGATCCCGCTGGCCGCGCTGTATACGCGGACATTCTACGGCATGGTCCACGTCTTCCACCGGCTGCCCGTGCGTCCCCATTTCCGGCCGGCGATCGGGGCCTTCTTGACGGGCCTGGTGGGACTCGTCCTGTACTATTCGTTCGGCCGTCAGGACTCGGTGCTGGCCGTGCTGGCGTTCGGTTATGGTTCCGTCCAGCAGGCCATTACGGACGGGCCGGCGGGCATCAGTATTGCCATTCTCCTGGCCATCGCGCTAGGCAAGATCCTGACCACGAGCCTGACGATCGGCAGCGGTGGCTCGGGGGGCGTTTTCGGTCCTTCGATGGTCATCGGCGGATGCGCAGGCGGCGCCCTGGGACTGCTATTCCATGGGCTATGGCCCACCCTGGTGCCGAATCCGGCGAGCTTCGTGATCGTGGGCATGGCCGGATTCTTTGCCGCCGCGGCCAAGACGCCCTTCTCGACCTTGATCATCGTCACCGAGATGACGGGCGGCTATCACCTGCTCCTGCCGGCGCTCTGGGTTTGTGTGCTGGCGTTCCTGCTCTCGGACGAGAAATCGATCTACTCCAAGCAAGTGGAAAGCCGCTCCCGCTCTCCGGCCCATCAAGGGAGTTTCGTGCGCGAGGTCTTGGAAGCGGTGCATGTCCGCCAATTCCTGGTTCGCGAGCAAGTCTTCCAGGTCATTCATCCCAGCGATTCGCTGGAGATGATTCTGGATCGGCTCGACGAATCGCATTACACGGTGCTTCCCGTCGTCGACGCGGAGAACTGTTTGCTGGGGGTGGTCGACTTAGAGGAAGCGCACCAGGCCGCCCAGGCCGAGGATTTGGGGCCGTTGTTGGTGGCCGTGGACCTGATGCGCAGCGACATTCAGCCCCTCACGCCCGACGACACCTTGGACCGCGGCTTGGAACTCTTCGTGGAAAACAACGTCATGGCCCTGCCGATTGTCGCCGATTTGCGGCAGCGGAAGGTGATGGGGATGATCCGCCGCCAGGAGATCGCCAGCGCCTACTTGCGGCACGTGCATGGAACGAGTTCCGTGAACGCTCCTCCTTGAGCGGCCGGAATTCTTGGCGAAAAACATTGTCAGGCACGCCATTTTATGGTAGGCTCAGCGGCTGACTCAAACAAGAGAGGTGACGAATGCCATCCCGAATTTCGCGAAACATTACCAGTTGGGTTACTGTGACGTTGGTTGTCGCCACGTTTGCCGGTTCAAACGTCGCATCGGCAGAGACCGGCACGGAGTTGTTCAACGGTTGGCGCATCACGCCGGCCGGAACCGTGATTCCGTTGGATCATCTGGAATCGGTCGTACAGGACGGATCGTACAAGCCGGCTGGAGGAATGACCAGCGACATGCCGCTGAAAATGGTCATTTCGCCGGACGGCAAGGTGCTGCTGGCGGCCTGCGGGGGCTATAACAACACGGGGTTGGCCGTGATCGATCTGGCCTCGAAGAAAGTCGTGCAGTTCTTCCCCTTGCCGCAGGTTTGGAACGGCCTGGCCTTCAGCCGCGACGGCAAGCACGTTTTTCTGGCCGGCGGTGGCTCGGGCACGATTCACGTCTTTGCTTATAAAGACGGCAAGCTGACGTCGGATAAGGCGGTTAAACCGGCGACCGAGTCGCGAAACGTATTCCTGGCCGGCATCGCCGTCCATGCCAAGTCGGGGAAGCTCTACGTTGCCAACGAGGCCAACCACGAGGTCTGGGTCCTCGGCGCCCAGGACTTGAGCCTGGAGACCTCGATCCCCGTCGGGCAGCATCCTCATTCCTGCATTTTCGGCGGCGACCGCGAACATCTTTACGTCTCGAACTGGGGTAGCCGCAGCGTGAGCACCATCGACACGGCAACCGGGCGGCGCCTCCGCGACCAGGCCGTTGGCATCCGGCCCAACGACATGGCCCTGTCGGTTGACGGCCGGCTCTTCGTGGCCTGCTCGGGCGACAACACGGTCCACGTGATCCGCACGCAAACCTTGGAAAACGTGGAAGCGGGAGCCAGCCCCAGGCGGCGTCCGCCGGAGGGCGCGAGGGAGATCCTGGCGACCTCGCTCTACCCGTCCTCGCCGGAAGGCAGCACGCCCGACGCCGTGGCTGTCGCCCCTGACGGCAAGACGCTGTACGTGGCCAACGCCGACAACAACGACGTGATGGTGGTCGATATCTCCCAGCCGGGCGAGTCGCGGATCGCCGGTTTTATCCCTGTCGGTTGGTATCCGACTGCGTTGGCAGTCTCGCCCGACAGCGGCACGTTGTTGGCGGCCAACGGCAAGGGAGTCCGTTCGCGCCCGAGCTATCCGCCGCAGGTGCCACGAAAGGCCGCCGGGCACCATGTACCCATGGTCGGCGTGCCGTTCGATCATCCGGGCAAACTCTTTGAAGGTTCGATCGCCGTGGTCCCGCGGCCCGACGCCGCTGCCCTGGCGCGTTACACGCGGCAAGTCAAAGAGAACTCGCCCTACACGCCGCAGACGATCCACCGCGCCGTGGCCAAGAGCGACTGCTGCATTCCCGACAAGACCGGCGGCGATTGCCCGATCAAATACGTGCTCTACATCATCAAGGAGAACCGCACCTACGACCAGGTGCTGGGCGACTTCAAAGACGCCCAAGGCCGCCCGGCGGGCAAGGGCGATCCGGCGCTGGTGATGTATGGCGAGAACATCACGCCCAACCACCACCAGTTGGCCCGCGATTACGTGCTCTTGGACAATTTCTATTGCAACGGCGAGGTGAGCGTCGACGGTCACGACTGGTGCGATGGCGCAATCGTGACCGATTTCAAGCAGCGGTCCTGGATCATGAGCTATTCGGGCCACGGGACTTTGCCCGGCAACGAGGAAATGGGCACGCCGGCGGCCGGCTATCTCTGGGACCATTGCCGGCGGAACGGCGTGAGTTTCAAGTGTTATGGCGAGGGTGCGGGACGCGTGCCCAAGGATAACCGCGGTACCTGGAAGCAGGGCCGCGACATGCGCGACATGGAGCGGGTCGACGGCTGGATCGCCGACCTGCACGCCGCGGAAAAGGAAGGCGAATTGCCGCAGTTGGCCGTCATGTCGCTGGGCGAGGATCACACCGTCGGCACCCGCCCCGGCCGGCCCACGCCCGAGGCCGCCGTGGGCAGCAATGACGTGGCCCTAGGCAAGATCGTCGAGGCGGCCAGCCGCAGCCGGTTCTGGAAGGAGATGGCGATCTTCGTCGTGGAGGACGACGCGCAGAACGGCCCGGACCACGTCGATTGCCACCGCACGGTGGCGCTGGTGATCAGTCCTTGGGCCCGCCGCGGCGCGGTCGACAGCACGCCCTACACGCAGGTCGGCATGGTGCGGACCATCGAGTTGATTCTCGGCCTGCCGCCAATGACCCAATACGACGCGGCGGCGACGCCCATGTTCGCTTGTTTTCAGAAGCAGCCGCAAGTCGTGGCCTACCAGCCGCAGCGCCCGAAGGTCGACCTGAGCGCCGTGAACGGGCCGCGGGATTTTGGCTGGGACGTCTCGGCCCAGATGGATTTTTCCGATTACGACCGGGTCGACGAGGATCAACTCAACCGCATTTTATGGGCAGTGGCCAAAGGAGCGGAGACGCCCTATCCGGCGATCGTGCGAAGAGCTATGGTGGGGCCTTAGATCTAAATAACCTTGCACGATTCTGGGAGATTCCTGTAGGGAACGCCCTCCGTGGCGTTCCATACAGTTGTGACAGCGCCCAGAATCACGCAAGGTTATTTAGCGCGAGCAAGTTTCTTCTTGAATATTGCAACGCACTTGTCATAGGGCGGCTTGGCAAGTTTACCGCCCCGTAAACCATAGTAACCGACACGTTCCGGCCAATCATGGCTATCCAAGTCTTGCACCTGAACCTCCCACCATGACCACCTATCGACCCTGGACTTCTTGATAAGGTCCACGGCCTTCTTCAGGCTCGATGCCGTATAGAACACCATCTCGTCCGCCCGGTAATCGTCGGCTGTACCCATGATCTCATGATGAAGAACGATGAATATCTTCATAATGGGATTCGGATGAGACGCTTTCAGCGGGCAGATTGCGTGAGTCAGCCTTCCCTTGGCCCTTCGAGGCGCGCGAATGCCTCGGCAAGCGGCAATTCGAAGCCGGGCAGAACCTCGCCTCCCAGAAGCGAGCCGTTCGGGCTGATCTCAGTCCATTCGCCGACGGCCGTGTAAGCCCGCGCGGCGCGGGTGCTAAATTCGATGTACCACACCAGCCGCACACCGGCCTCAAAAAAGTCGCGCAACTTGCGATCCATTTCTTCGGTTGTGTTGCCTTCGGAAATGATCTCGATGGTCAAGTCGGGGGCTACGGCAAAAATGTCCTCGCTGGGCAATTTACGCCCTGGAAATCGCTCCCAGCGGATGAAAGAAACGTCGGCGGCGCGGATCTGCCCGGGAAGAATCTCCAGCACTCCATCGGTGCCCAGTATGATCCCCAAGTCGCGGCTGTCCAGGTAGCAATGAAGAAGATAAGCCACGACGCACGCGAGCGCCGATTCGAACAGCCCTGTGGTTTTCTCCACCAGAATGCCGTCGATCAGTTCGCAGGTGTGGTTCGTTCTAGCCTCGGCATCCAAGAACGTCTTGTTTGGTTGCAGTACCCGGCGGCGGGTAAACGCGAATCCGGTCGGCCGGAAAACCGGGTAACCGGGCCAGAACGTCGGCGATCGTCCATTCTGTCGGCGGGACATCGCGCAAGACGGTACTCATGGCAGACTCCTTGCCGCGCCCGCTCAACTTACCGTCGAGTTCACCCCCGCGCGGCGAAGCTTGTCGCGGGCCCGGCTGAGAATGGGACCGATGCTGTTCTCGGGCATGCCGACGATGGTACTGATCTCTTGATACGACTTGCCTTCCAGGTGGAACATGCGAACCACCAAGGCCTCGGTGCCCTGCAGGCCGCCCAGCAACTGCTCGACCTCCTCGCGGTCGCTCATCCGTTTCTCGACGCCCACGTGCGGATCGGGAATCATTTGCGGCGAATGCTGCGCGCCGCGGCAAGCCGCGCGCCGGGGCCGCGGGCCAGGAGCTCGCGGACGACGATCCGCCGTGCGACAACGGTCAAATACGTCGCCAAGCTGCTTTGCCCGCGAAAATTCCGCAACACCGCAAAATCATTGCGAATCGCCGCCAAGAAGACCTCGGCGCAGAGATCATCGCGGTCCTCCGGCGAGAGGCGAATGCTGCGCGATTGGGCCGTATGCCGGATCACGTGCAGAACCAAACCCATGAAACGGTCGACAAAATCTTCCCAGGCCCTGGGCTTCTTTTGAAGGCAGCGCTCCAGCAAATTCCGGTCGATTTCAGAGAGTCCCACGCTATCGGTCCCCTGGTAACGAACAACTGCCCTTGATGGCACCCGTATTCGATTTTAGACACGATTACGCCAAGATACAAGGCGCATTCCTGGTCGCGAGCGGGCGGCCGCAGCATTGGGGGGGGTGGCATAAGAGGAGGCGATTAGTCACGCGCCCCGATTTCCCAGCAGACTCCGTCCAGCCAAGTCCGCCAGATTTCATACTTGGGGTTCTCTAATTTGAGCGTCAGCATAGGGTTGCGCTTCGGTTTTGCCGGCCGGCGGACGAGTTTCATCTTGGCCTCGTGTGGGGTCCGCCCGCCCTTTCGCACGTTGCATGCCAAACAGGCACAAACAATGTTTTCCCAACTGGTTGGCCCGCCGCGGCTCCGCGGCATCACATGATCGAGGCTCAATTGATGGATGGGAAAATGCCGGCCGCAGTACTGGCATTGATGGCCGTCGCGAGCCAAGACATTGCGGCGATTCAGATGGACTCCCTGCTTCGGCAAGCGATCGTAACGCAACAGGCGGATTACGCGGGGAACCTGGATCTCGAAATTCACCGAGCGGATCCAATCTTCGTGGGGTTGCTTGAAATGGAGACGTTCCTGGCTGGCCTCTAACCACAAATCGAAGGTGTAGTTGGAAAAAGATCCTTCTTCGCCCTGATGAATGACTTCCGCCAATTCCCTGCATAACAGGGCAAAAGCCCGGCGGACACCTATCACGTGAACCGCCATATAAAGCCGATTGAGCACCAAAACACTGGCGTGTAGCGAACTGGAGGGGGGTGGCGACGTGGAAAGGGGATCAGGCGGCCCGGACGAACTTCGCGTCCCGGGCGGTTTGGCCGCACGCTGATTGGCCGAATGTATTCCTCGCACTGGCGAATTCCTCCAGTTGCGCCCGTACCTTGCTACCGTCCGGGCAAAGTCCTCTGGGACCGCTAACCCTTTCATTTTATCGCATCTTCTCCCGGCACGCCAGATCATCAGGCGTTTCGTAAAACGGAATTTATTCGGTTGGCAAGAACTGGCCCTCTGGGGCCGGAATTTTTTTCGAGACGTATTGCAACCTATCCCTACGGTTCGTTAGGATGAAGTTGAGGACGAGGACTTACTATCTCACACCAGCCGGCCACCCGCCGGCGCTGTTGAAGGAGCGGGTCTATGATTCGGTATTCGTGCGATCTGTGCAAGCGAGATCTCGATCCGCAACACGATCTTCGTTACGTGGTCAAAATGGAAGTTTTCGCCGCCATGGACACTGCCGACGACGAAGACGACGACAACGACCACCTCCAAGAAATCCAAGACATCCTCGAGCGTCTGGATGATGCCGAAGACGATCAGGTCGGCGAAGCAGTCTGCCAGCAGCTCCGCTTCGATCTCTGCCCCGAGTGCCGCCGCAAGTTCGTGAAGAACCCGCTTGGCCGCGAAAACTTCGCCGCCAAGGTCGTCGGATTCAGCAAGAACTGAACATCGAAGGGACCGGCCTTCCAGCGGAGCCTTTCCAGCGACATCGGCGTCGTGTGCTGGCCTCCAGGGAGGAGATCGATTTCCACCAGGTGTACCGGGCTGCCCAGAACTTCGCGTTGTTTTTCCAGGTACAGTTCCCGGCCCTTTTCGCCGGGCGTCTTGTTGGCCCCGGTGGCATAGTGATTTGTGATATAATAAAATGCCTCGGTAAAGTTCGCTTTGAGAGCAGGTCATGCCACGGTTCGCGATCGAATTCACGGAAGAGGCGCTGGAAAGCCTCACGTACCTGCGTAAGCATGAGCAAGTGGCCGTGCTCGATGCAATCGAGTCGCAACTGGAATCGGAGCCCGTTGCGGAAACCCGCAATCGAAAATCGCTTCGGCCGAACGAGCTATCGCAGTGGGAGTTGCGAGTCGGGCATCTGCGAGCGTTCTATAATGTAGACGTGGAATCGGCGACAGTGACAGTCGTTGCGATCGGGCGGAAAGAGCACAACAAATACTATATTGGTGGGAAGGAATTTCGGTTATGAAGACCATCGAAGTGGAACACGTGGCGATCACACTTCCCGAATTATTGCGGCTGGCGAGCGAAGACAATGTGGTTTTGCGGGCCGCTGACGGCAAGGAGTTTATTGTCGCAGAGATGGATGATTTCTCGCGTGAGGTAGCGCTCGTGCGCGAGCAGCCGGAGTTGATGGAATTTCTCCAACAACCATCCCGCTCCTCACAGAGGCTATCGCTTTCAGAAGTCCGCGCCAAGCTCGGTTTGGATCGCCCGTGACCAGCACGGCTGCACCCTCGACCGGGTCGGGGCCAGACCGGTACCTCCCGCCTTGAGAGTGGATAATGCCGGTTTGACCCCGATCGCGATCGGGGTCACTGGGGAATGAAGAACGTTGGACGAACGAAAAAGGGATACGTCCGCCTATGCTCTGTAACGTACCTTTGAGGTTGTCAATGCCTGAATTCGGACTTATCCCCTGGAGCTTCAGGCCTTTGCCCATCTCTTGCCGCCCGAGCATGCCCTGAACCCGGGCGAGGCCGATCGCGCGGCCCTCGATCGCGGCCGCCGCATCACCAGTCACCTGCGCGTGAATTATCCGCAAGCGATTTCCGTGGTATCGACGGGTCCTGTCTGCGGGTCCGGGCGGCTCTTGGAATTGCTGCGGCTGCGCGGCCGGCAGGTCTTTACCCATTATCTCCGTCCGCAACAGGCAAATCTGGCCGCGGCCGTCTTGCTGGGCCTCCGCGAGCAACTTGATTCGGAAGAAACCGGGGCCTTTCAACTTACCTGCTGGTGTTAATTGCATTTCTACTGCATCCGTCAACCGCCACCGTCCCCGCTCCAATCCCGGCACAGCGCTCCGCCCCGGCGATCTTTTCCCGCGTCAATCGTCCAGATCGCATGGACCGCCGCCCCAGCGCGACAAATCCGTGTCCCATCTGCCGGATCGTAGTGCCCGCGCCCGGCCTGGATCGCCGTGGCCATGCCACCGCCCTCGCACCCGGCCTATCTGCCCGTCACCCCGGCTACCCCCACCGGCGACGCCCTCTCTTGCTCCCATCCACAGGAGGATCTTGCTATAATGGCAGCTTGATTTGAATGCCACGATGTTTCCCTCCAATCCTGTCCTCTGCCTGGGAGCGCGCCACCCCTGGATCAAGTGTGATCGGCCACCCATTATGGTGTGCAACCGACGGGAACGGAGTGTGCGCGTTTGATAAATCTGGGCAAGCCTCACAAGAGAGGCAAGCCCAGAAAACCTTGTTGGCAATTTCGAGAGACCGTGACTGTTCGGTCTGTTGGGTTTGCAAAAGTTGGAGTCCAAACGGATACGTATGAGTGTCAACATGGGAACCAAAGAAGCTCGGCTGAGTATGGTAGTCACGCCGCTAGGCCGGTCTTCGGAACGACCGAAGCACCTACCGATGAGGCAGCCGAGTGGCGGAGCACCCGTAGTAGTCGGAGACGTTAGCGAGGTTCACATGGCGAAGGGGTGCAGGATAATTTGTGCTGGAGAACCGAGGTGCTCGCGAAATCTGGAGGCTTCCAGAGGAACACCGGAGAACCCCAGCGGAGGCTCGCAAGAGCGTAGAATTGTCTGGAAAGCCGGATGCTTGGAAAACTTGCACGTCCGGTTTGGGGTTGGGGCCGGCGTGAAACTCCCCGGCCTACACCACAGACCGACCGCGGCCCTTGGAACCAAATACGTTGCCCAGCCACCGAATTAAGACCTCAAGGACAAGAATTCCATGACATTAGTGAACTCGCTGAATCTGAGGCCCGAGTTCCTCTCGAAGCACATGCGGGCGACTGCGATCGAGTTGTCCAACCGGCACAATTCGGGCTGGGCACAGCGGCCCGATCCCACCGAGTTGCTGGAGATTACATACCCGACCGCCGACGTGCAGCGAGCCCTCGAAGCCGTATCGACCGCTGCCGGCGGACGCCCCGTCGTCTTCATTGGGCAACGTGGCCGCGGTAAGTCGCACATCATGGCCGTGTTGCACCATGCTTTTGCCAACCCGGTCGCGGTCGAAGACTGGGCGAAGACCTGGGGCAATAAGCTCCCTTCGGTTAAGCTCCAGGGCCTGGGCCTCCAACGTGGTTTCTTCTCAATCACTGAGACGATGTCGAACCAGGAGTACGCCTCGCTTTGGGACGTGCTCTTCGATCGGCATCCCAAGGGGGGCTATTATAAGGGTTGCTTTAAGACATCGGGCACGATGGTTCCGGCGAAATCGTTGCTCCAGGACATGTTCAACGAGCAGCGGACGACCCTCATCCTGGACGAACTTCAGACTTGGTTCGATGGCCTTCAAGACGATCCCAGCGATCACGGCCCAAAGCGGCGGCAATGGGCCTTCAATTTCATCCAAATCCTGTCGGAGTTAGCGAAAGACCGGCCCGATCTCTTCAGTCTCATCATTTCCGTCCGCGATAGCACGACTGAAGCCTTCCGCCAGATGAATCGCGTCACGCCGATCCTCATCGACTTCAAGGGGGAGACAGCCCGGGAAGACCGCAAGCGACTCCTGCTGCATCGGCTCTTCCAGAATCGGGACAACTTCACCGATGCCGAGATTGACGGCATGGTCGCCACGTTTGCAACCGAGCGATGTCGGTTGTTGTATCCAGATCATACGGCAGCCGACAAGGCAAGACTTCGCCAGGAAGTGGTTCACACCTGGCCCTTCGCCCCGGAGTTGCTGAACCTGCTGGAAGACAACATCCTCATGGCCGACGCCGCCCAGGACAACCGCGATCTGATCCGCATCCTGGCCGAGGTCTACCGCGAGCGAAAGAACCCGGCACCGGTGATCACCCCGGCTGACTTCACGATCGACAACGACGACTGTGGCGTGACCTCGCTTTTGGACGGCTTCACGGCCAGTGCCGACCAGGAGAGATTGCGAGAAAAGGCCATCCGCAATCTGAAGGCCCTGAAAGATACTAACGTCCCGGCACCACACGCTCTGGCTGTCATCAGTTCTCTTTGGATGCGTTCCTTGTCCACGGCACACGACGCCGGCGGAACCCGACAAGAAGTGCAACTCGACGTGACCGGTGCGACCGCGGTGGACGACAACAGCTTCACAGCGGAGTTGTCGGAGATCCTCGACAACAGTTTCAACATCCACGAGGTCGGCACGACGGAGAAGCGGTACTGCTTCAAGCTCCCGGAGAACCCAGTATCGAAGGTCAAGGCGTGGGCACGCAACGACCGGGCGTTCGATTCCCAGACCGCGGCACCACCGGGCTTGTTGCCGGTTGGCCGCGATCAGGATTACCTGCGAACGGTTCTCAATTACATCCTCAAATCGCCGGACGGTGTCAACGAGCAACCCTCACACCCTATCGTGCTCGATCCGAATTGGGACAAAGCCCCTTGGGCGAACGTCCATTCTCAGACAGAACACCCCAGCAAGTGGGAAGAAAAGGGCGATCCCGTTCTGATCGTCCTTCCTGAGTCTCCGGTCGATCCTCCGGCAGTCCTGGGACCGTGGCTGGTCAATCATGTCCCGGTCAATCGCAACATGGTGCGGTTCCTGCTGCCCAAAGAGGATCTTCCGAAGCTCTACGACGACCGAGACCTTATCATCTCGGCCCGCTGTGCCATGGTCGCCCAGGAGTTTGGCGAAAAGGAGCCGCAGTACGAGACCCTCTATAGGAAGAAGTTCTATCCCGAGTTGAAGAAGAAACTGGAGGAGCGGTTCAACCGGTACGCGATCCTTAACGTATGGGACTTTCAGAATCCAACGGCCTGTACCTTCCACGTCGAAAACCACGGAGCAACGGGTGGTGCAATTCCCACGGCGGTCGAGAAGCACATCCGTAAGAACTTCTTCGCCCCCGAGGACTTTACGCCCTTCATCGAAGAGGCCGCCAAGCGAGGTGATACGGTCAAACAAGTCTTGGACTTGCTCCGCGGCGAGCCGCTTCCAGGCAAAGAGGCCCTCCCGTATCAAGGCGAGCCGGAGACCTATGAGGATATTCTGGACGTGGCGGCAAAGGACAAGATTGCCTTGAATGTCGGTGGTACGTTGTATTGCCGCAATGGAGGCGAATCCGAACCGGCCGCTCTTCAGCGGCTTCGCCAGAAGACATGGAAGACCGGCCACGACCTGCACATGATTAAACTCGTGCCGCGGAGCGACGTTGGAGGAGACGGAATCGCCGTCGTGCCTCCGCAAGTTGTGACGCCTCCCGTGGTTCCGCCGGTCGTGCCTCCCGTCCCTCCTCCGCTTGTGCCGCCTGTAGTCCCGCCAATTGTCCCGCCTCTGCCCCCGTTGCCCCTTCCCAATCCAGTCATTCGCAAGTCGTTGGGAGCCAAGACAGGCGTCAACTTGCTGAGCGACCTGGAAAAATGGGGGTATCCCGATAGCCAACAGGTCACGCAGGCTTCGTTGACCATCAACGATCTGTCAATCAAGGAACTTCGCGAACTATGCACTAAACTTCCGCCCAAGATCAAGGCAGAATTACAAATCACCCTTCCGCCGATCACTCTGTCGGCCGAGGAGGGCCCGAAGTGATGAGTACCGCATCGAGCAACCCGATCAAGGCAATCCCGGCCGACGAGTGGGTCGATCTCATTCTTGGCCCGGCCCACCCCGCAGACACCTGGACGGCGATCTTCACCAAGCTGCGGGATCTGGCCCTGTCGAATATCAGCCCCGCGACCCTGCATCGAGAGACGATTGCTCCCGACCGGCTCCTGGCCGAGAGTGCCTGGAATCTGTGGCAAGATTTTCCCCGTTGTGCCCCCACGGTCGTTGACGAACTCAAGAAGTTCTGGGTGGCCAAGCCGGGCGTTGGTACGGCGGTCCTGATCCTGGATGGCCTCTCGCTCCGCGAACTCCCGCTGATCGTCCAGGCCGGGAAGATCCGCGGTCTTGCACCCGTACGCGTCGAGGCCCGCGGTTCCGAGGTTCCCACGGAAACTGACCGCTTTGCCGAAGCCTTGGGCTTGCCCGGCCGCTCCAAGCTCTATAACAACAAGGCCCCGGGTACCTTCGTCTTCACCGGCCCGGACGTGTATACCGACCTGCTGGACGCTCCCTTCGCGGATTGTCAGGGTTCCATTCCCACTTCTCCGCGACTGTTCATCTGGCACAAGTGGCCCGACGAGCCGCTGATCCATCTGCATGAAGACAAGAAGGACGGCCCGCAAATCGTGGCCGCCAAGACCAAAGCTGAACTGACATCCGACGGTTTCTGGGCTTTGGTCGATCGCATGCGTCAGAACCGGCGGTTGATCATCACCGGCGATCACGGCTACGCCACGAGCAACGATTTTTCCAGCGAGGTCAAGGACGAAGATTCGGTCAAACTACTGCGAACCGTGTTCGGGGCGAAGCGTTGTGCCCAAGAGAATCCCCAGTCGCCCTGGCCCTCGCAGCACCTGCCGCCGCTGGTCATCCGGCACAATGGCTGGCTGGTCGTGACGGGGCAACGAAAATGGGTTGTCCAAGGCGGTTCTCCGCACTTGTGCCATCGTGGTCTATCGCTCCTGGAAGCGGTGGTCCCGGTGATCGAGTACCAAGCAAAGTAAGGCAGCACCCCAGGCGATAGGCAACTGCGGAAATGGCAAAGAAGCAAGCCGATCCCGATCAGATGGCTCTCCCCGGCGTCGAGACCGACCCACAGGGCAAGCTCGATTTTGCGACGCCGGGCGGGAAGGCATCAAGGTCTACGAAGACGAATGGCAAGACCATTGGCAACGAGCACTTGCCGCCGAACTTGGCCAAACCGATCAAGGTCCGCGTGCCAGACTTCTCCAACCCGAAGCGACCCAAGACATGCTTGGAGGTCGATTTTCCGTTGATCCCCATCAACGCTCTGTCGGCCTTAGAGGGGAACGCTGGTAAGCCGATCTACCAGATGAGCAAGTGGTGGGCTCGGCGGCGTAGCTGCGTGTTCCGGGCAATGCTCATCGCCGCCGCCACCGAGGCCCCACTTCGCACGAATCCCGATGGATCGCCCGTGCTCGATGCCGATGGGCAGCCAATCCCTGATGACACCGAGACCGCCAAGACCGTTTGGGATCTCTACTACGCGAACCACCAGGCGGCTGGGAACTTCAAGCACCTCAAAGTGCTCGACTGCTTCATGGGCGGGGGCACGACGCTCGTGGAAGGCTCGCGGCTGGGCTTCCAGGTGTCGGGCGTGGACCTCAACCCAGTGGCGTGGTTCGTCGTCAAGAACGAGTTGGCCTGCACCGATCCGGCCGAAGTGCGGAAGTTCTTCGACGAGATCGAAGCGGAAGTCAAACCCGTCATCCAGCCATTCTATGTGACCGACTGCCCACGAGGGCACAAGGGAAAGTGGTTCGAGGTGGCGGGTACGAAGAATCCGGTTGACGACCGGCTGATGCCCCCTGACTTCGATCCGCTGGCCCTGCCGCCGGAAGAGCGGAAAAAGTATCGGTACGAAGGCCCGGAGATCATTTACACCTTCTGGGCCAAGCACGGTCCATGCACGAAGCCCGGCTGTGGTCATCGGACCCCCATCTTCCGCTCCCCCGTGATCGCCGAGAAGGAACTCGGAGTCAAGTACATTGAGTTGACCTGCAAGCAGTGTAAGATGGTGTTCCATGCCGAGCTAGGCGATGCCTGTATGGCACCGGCGGCCGAGCACGTCGTTCTGCCCAACGAGTCGCCGTTCACGGCTCTTTCGCAGCCATTTGCCCAACGGCTCTTGGAATACAGTCAGGGTAACAAAGGCGACAAGCAACTCCGGGTGGCCGAGTTGTCGGAGATGGTCGAGAAGGAACCTGGGCTGCATTGTCCCAAGTGCGGGGCTTTCGCCGGGCAATTTGTGCGAGACGTTCTCGCATCCCACCGTCAGGCGGTTCGAGTCTCGGACATTGACAAAAAGCATCTCAAGATCGAACCACCCCGCAACAGCACGAAATCAGTCTATAGCTACCTGCTCATCCACCCTGATTGGCTCAAGGGATCGCCAGGGATAATTGACGGTCATCCGTTGGGCGGATACCCCGATGCTCCCGTAGACGTTACCGCCACTTGGTATCAAGAGCGGCTGAAGGGACTTCGATTGGTCGAGGTTCGGGGCCGTATCAAACTTTCGGAAGACACGTCAGCTCTTGACGTAAGCGACCCTAATCCGCCTGCGGAGGCGGATTTCAAGCTGGCCAGCGATGCCGAAGGTGCTGAAGAAGCCGTGGACGAAGGGCAGGACCGGAAAGAGCACGGTCTCCCAAGTTTTATTAAATTGGCCGATGGTCGGTGCATGGACACCCGCCGCGGGACAATTCCCAAACAGTCCCACTTCGCATGCGGGGCTTGCGGTATGTCACAGGATTTACGCGAGTCTGTAAGTGCGACTGGGAATGGTCTATCGGTGGCTTCCCATGCTGTCCAAGGTTACTGCCCTTACTGCGACTTAGACGCACGAATCTACGGTGGTCGGTTCTTCTCGGTGGTGAATCAAGACGATTGCATTAGGCTCGTTCGCACGGAACGCGAGTGGCAGGCACGGCGGAACCGCAACCTTAAAGATTTCTGGCCGAGTGACGAAATCCCGGACACTTATATGACTCACCATGCAAACTTTCCATTGCCCAGCATGGGCTATACGCCTCTTCAGCAGAATTCGTGGGTGAATTTTGGCTCGGGAAGCTCTCCGAGTGTGTGATATAGGGCGGTTTCGATGCCTTCGTAAGTGCGGAAACCATAGGCTTTTCTGGTAGTCAGTTTCGCTTTGTTGTTCAACCCCTCGACGGCGCCGGCCGAAATGGAGCCGCGGGCACGGAACCAGTTGAGGATCAGGTCTCGGTGCTCGCAGAGGGTCCCAACGACCTTCTTCATCGGTTCGATCCTGGTCCGCAAGGTTCGCGTACACCATTGGTCCAAGAACTTTCCCGCCCAGCCCGCGCTGGTGTATTCCCAAAACCGCTGGAAGTCCTCCCGCAACAAATAGCTTCGCACGCTTTTGAGATTGTAGCGGAGCAACTCCGCCAGCTTGACGGTTTGTTTATCGGTCAGATTCTCCGGGCGTTTCAACAGGCACCACCGCGAGTTCGTCAGCACTGGCTCGTAACCGTCCTGCTTCAAACGACGGGCCTCCTCCCGACGAACTTCGTCGATTGCCTCGTTCATCTTCTTCATGATGTGAAAGCGATCCAGGACGTGGACAGCCGTCGAGAGTTGCTCCGCAATCACGTTCATGTAGGCCCGGCACATGTCGCTACAGACGAAGCGGATCGCCAGGCGAATCTCCTCCGAGAGAATCTGGAAGAAGCCTCGCAGGCTTTGTTCGGTTCGGTCCTGGGCGATCCACAACAACCGCTTCATACCTTCATCAATTTGGTAAACCAACGTCAGGTAATGATGCCCTCGGTGCCACTGGATCTCGTCCACGCCGATGGCCTCGATGCCGCTCAAATCTCGGTGTGCCAGACCCCACGAAACCGCGTGTTTTACCGAGCGAAACACATCTTCCCAACTGACCCAGAAGGCATCAGCGACCTCCTGCCAGGAAAGCCGTTTCGCCCAGCGGGCCAGGAACCAGCGAAAACTAGTCGTCAGCGTGCATTTTCCTTCCCCCCACGGCACCTGCTCGACCGTCACTCCGCACCGCGGGCAGTCCACCCGCCGCATCGCATAGACGAAGAACACGGCAATCTGCCAGAGGGGTACGAACTCGAACCGCCGTGGCGGCAGTCGGTCGTAGCCCGGTCCCTTGCGGCCACAACTGGAACAGATCGGCCGACTCTTGGCTCGCGGCACAATCTGCACTTCGATCGTCGGTCAGGGCGCCTTTTCCACCCATTGAACTTTCCCGTAAACAAAAGGCTTGTAACGTTCGACGCGATTGAGGATACTTTTCAGTTGCATCCTGTGCTGGCTCCAGGGAGATGGTTGGTGTGGTAACCCCATCTATACCTGGAAACCTCGCAGGATGCATCTTCTTTTCTTGGTCCTGTGCAGCTACAATCCTTCTTGCCTGGTGAAGCGGAGTCGGGCTCTGCGGGGACGCAACCCGACAAGGAATAGCCAGGTCAGGACGGGTAAATGACCCGTAGGCCCTGGCGACTTCATGCCGCCAGGGCAACTTTTCATCTCCCTCATTTATTTGTCCTGCCATCCCTCAAAAATCCAATCCCGGCACTACCAACAAACCTCGCACTACGCACTGACTCTTACCCATAAATTCTGCGGAAGACCCGGCTATACGCATTGGTGGAAGATGTTCAGTGTGCGTCAACTATTAGTGCATTCCCAAATCCTAAGAACAATCTGCCAACGGCGACAGGATGTAACCCCCGGCATTTTTGATGCAGCTATCGCAGCGGCTCAGCAGTACCTCCAAAATCAATCGACCTTTTGTCATTACGAGGTGGGGTGGGATAAGTTGGCCGTCACTTTTGCCAACGCCAATTATCGCATTCGCTTGTCGCACCTGGAAAATAACTTCGCCGCACCGGTTGGCCGCGGTAACTGGACTTCCTCTTCTACTGGAATCATTGAAGGACTGGCCTGGGCAAGATCACCGGAGGACACGTATCTCGACCAGGACGGTCGCAGCATAAAGCTCCCTTTGGGTGATCCCGTTCTTCCGGGAGCCGATCTTCGGTGCGGTTCGTCTTCAGACCTTCCATATCATAAAGATGCGACGTTCGATCTCGTAATCACCGATCCGCCGTTTGGTGACAATGTATTCTACTCGGATCTGGCAAATTTCTTCTATGTGTGGCTCCGCATTCCATTCCGTGACACGCTGCCAGACTACTTTAGCTCCGCGAGGACGCCAAGTTCCCAAGAGGCTTTGGCTCCCCGGCTCTTGCCAGAATCGGAGGCAACTGAGTATTACAGGGTCCGGCTTGCCGCCTGCTGGTCCGAAGCCCATCGGGTGATGAAGGATGGCGGCCTTCTGGCCTTCACATTTCACCACAGCGAGGATGCCCAATGGGCCGTAGTGTTGTCCAGTCTTTTCGAGAGCGGCTTTATCCTCGAACAGACGTTCCCGATCGCTAGTGATGAGATGAAGGGAGTAGGCGGTCAGTATGGGGCCAAGGGAACCGAGTACGACATCATCCATGTCTGCCGAAAACGTGTTGAGGACCCGAAGCCGGTAAGCTGGCCAAAGATGCGGCAATGGGTGAAGGCCGAATTGAAACGTCTCCGTCTGCTTTTGGACTCGTACCGTGCCCGCGAGTTGTCGGACGCCGACATCCGTGTGATCCTTCGCGGCAAAGCCCTGGAGTTCTACAGCCGCCACTACGGACAGGTCTTCACCGCCGAAAACGAGGCCATGTCGATCCGTGACGCCCTACTTGGAATCAATCAGCTTCTCGACGAGGATGCGGGCCAACCGGGTGATCGTCCGCCCAGCCTGGTTCAACCACTGGCCTATCAATTTCTGCGGCTCTTCGGCAGCCACAATTCGCTTACGCGAAACGAGGTAAGCAAGAGTCTCCGCGGTACTACGATCGTCCAGCGGGAGTTGGAACAACGGGGTTGGGTCGAGGAGCAAGACAAGTTCGTGCGTCGCGTTCCGATCCGCGACCGTTTCGAGATGGCCCGAAAGCGACCTCGCAAGGAGATGAAGAACGAGTTAGATCAGGCCCACTTCCTCATCGGGGCCGCCATGCCAGGCAGCGGCGTCAACGTGGAAGAAGAACTTACCCGCGACACCTGGATGGTCCGTCGCAGCGTGGAGGCCGTGCTCGACTGGTATGCCAAGACGGCCGTCGAACCCGAGATCCAGAAAGCCGCGAAGCTGGCCGGTGACATTCTCCGCCGGACCCGAGAGCAGAACCGCGAGAAAATCAAGGAAGAACAAGGCGTGCTGTTCGACGATTTGTACGAAGAGGACTGAACCATGCAAGAGATGGACGGTAACAGGTGGAAGCGTAAGGGCTGCAGCATCGTCTGGTCGTCGGACCTGCTGGGACCGTTGATCACTGGGGGCGAGGCTGTGCCTTTGCAGGTTCTGCTGGGCTGGCAGACGACTGAGTTGCCTGAGAAGCCCCCTGGCGATCGTAACCCGATCCTCGTGGGCGGTCTGCAAACGGTACTTACTGTCCTGCCGAACCCCGAGGCTCGCTTCCAATGGCTTCGGCAGAACATTCAGCCCCTGGCCAAAGATATAGGCAACCATTGGGCCGCCGTGGGTTTGGTGTTTGCAATGGATGGGCCAGGGAAGCTGTTTACGCACAACGAGGCGGATGACTTGGTCTACTTTGGCCGTGGGTCAGATCGAACTGAGAAGGTCGCCATTACGCTCGCAATGTGGGCCGGGGCGGCAACCGGCGAAGGCACGTACCAGATCGTCGTGCCGGGAACGAAAGAGGTTGGGGGCTACCATGTCATTAAAGTTTCGTGAACGAGAGCAGGAGCTAGATTGTCAATGAAGTCTCCTGAATGGGCTTCGGGGCAGCGGGTCGCACATCCCGAGATGGGCGAAGGTGTGTTCCTTGCCTCGGATTCCGCCGGTTACGCACGCGTGTTCTTCCAGCAGCATGGAGAACGCCGAGTTCCGCTGACCGCCCTCACCCACGCCCTATCCTGGGATGAACAGATCGTCGGCCGCATGCGTCCGGCAACCCGCGAAGCAGCCCTCGGGCTCTGGCTGGCCTTGGAAGCCGAGCAACTGCCGCTCATGGAAAGTGCGGCCACACTCACCGCGGCCAAGGTCGATCTTCTGCCGCACCAGATCGTGCTGACGTACCGCATCGCCAATGCCTCGCCACGGCGGTTCCTGGTTGCCGATAGCGTGGGTTTGGGCAAGACGATCGAGACGGCGTTGATTCTCCGCGAACTGGATTCCCGCGGCGAACTGGCCCGTGTTTTGATAGTTGTGCCGGCTGGCCTAGTCAACAATTGGCAGCGAGAACTGAACGAGACGTTCCACCTCGACTTCGAGGTCTTCGGCAGCGAGGGCAATGTGACCGACCGCAAGAGCAACGCCTTCGCTAAGCACAACCGCATGATTGCTAGCATCGACACGCTGAAACGGCCAACGCGGGTGAAGAGATTACTAGAAGCCGATCGTTGGGACCTGATTGTGTTCGATGAGGCCCATCACCTGACTGCCACGCAGACCGGGAATAAGGTCGAGAAGACGCAGAACTTCAAATTAGGCAAGGCCCTCCGCCAGCACAGCCGGGACCTATTACTGCTGTCGGCGACGCCGCACCAGGGCGACCATTTCCGATTCTGGATGTTGATCCGCTTACTACATCCCGAGCTTTTTGGCGAAGTGCAGGACATGATCGACAATCGGCATCGACTCAACGCCGTGGTCTTCCGCCGGACCCAGGCCGATGCTTGCGATGCCCATGGCGACCCCCTCTTCTCACGGCGGCAGGTTCACACCCAGGCGTTTCATCTGGCCGAGGCCGAAAAGCGGTTCTACGATGCCCTGATGGAATATCTCCAGGACGGGTACAACCTTGCGGAGATTTCCGGTCAGAAGGGGCGAGCCCTGGGGTTCGTGATGACGATCTTCCAGAAGATCGCCGCGTCGAGCTTCGCCGCGGTTGAGTCTACGCTTCGGCGACGGTTGCTCAGCCTCACGATCCACGAGGCGATCGACTGTGACCGGCGACTTGACCCAGATGGCCGCGATCGAGCTTTGGCCGAGGCCCGGCAGTTGATCCAGGAGATGTTCGGCTTGTCGAACGACCCGATTGGGCGTGCCGAGGCCGATCGGATCTTGGCAGACGCCAAGGTCAAACTACTTCGCAAGCTCGGCGAGAAGGTGGCGGCTGCCGAACGTGGCGATTCGGAAATCGAAGCGGCGGGCGACGAGGAGTCAGCGGCGACGCTCGTATCGGTCGCTCTGCCCGCCGAACGCCGTCGCATCATGGATTTACTGCAACTGATCCCCGGAGCCGAAGAGAGCAAGACGTTAGAACTGCTCCGGGCTCTAAGCGACCTGTGGGCTGTCCACCCGGACGAGAAGATCGTGGTATTTACCACGTACCTTGGCAGCGTTGATGCTCTGAAGGCAGCCATCGATCGGCAGTTCCCCAGTGCTGGCGTCGAGGTGCTCAAGGGTGGCGATCACGGTGCCAAAGTGGCTGCCGAACGCCGGTTCAAGCGGCCGGATGGCCCTCGCGTGTTGATCTGTACCGCTGCGGGCCGCGAAGGCATCAACCTCCAATTCGCCCGCGTGCTGTTCAACCACGACCTGCCGTGGAATCCGATGGATCTGGAACAGCGGATTGGGCGTATCCATCGTTACGGTCAGCAGCACACGGCTCAGGTCTATAACCTGGTTTCGGCCGACACGATCGAGGGCCGCATATTCCTCATGCTGGAAGGGAAACTGCTAGAGATCGGCAGGGCCCTGGGCAAAGTCGATGAGTACGGCCAGGTGACCGAGGACCTACGCGGACAGATCCTTGGGCAACTTTCGGAACGGCTTTCCTACGACAAGCTTTATCAGGAAGGCTTGAGAGACCCCACGCTACGCCGGACAAAGCAAGAACTGGAGGTCGCCTTGGAGAACGCCAAGACTGCCCGCAAGGTCGTGTTCGAGTTGTTCCAGGAACTCGATGGCTTCCGCCTGGACGATTACAAAAAGTTCGACGACAGCGGCAAGGGCATGGAACGGTTGCTGCGGTACGTCAAATCCGGCGTACAGCAGGCTGGCGGGACGATACGGCCACGCTCGGAACAAGTCTACGAGATCATACTCAATGGGGATGCCCCTTACCAAGTCTCGACGAACCGCGACCTGGCAAAAGAGGATGAGAACCTTTCGCTGCTTGGCCTGGAGCATCCGCTTGTCCGGCGGCTGATGATCGACCACCGTGAATTGCTGCCGACGGATCGTGGACTTATTGGCCGGTTGTCGTCAAACGGCATCCAAGGTGTCTTAACAGTCTGGCGAGTCGAAATCCACGGCGATAAGGGCCAGGTGCAGCAGCGAATTGTCACGATAGGAGTGAATGCCGCCGGCGAACGTGTTCGAGCCCTGGAGCGTCTGGACGACGCCTTGCTCCACCTGGAGCCGACAGACGATCTGCTACTCGCCCCCGCTCGTCGTGTCGAGTTGGTTCGGAATGTCGTCCCCGAGATGATCCGCCGCGACTTGGCCCATGCGGGCATTCTGACTGACGACTCTTCGTTCTCGGCAAGATTGTTGGGCTGGGTGGAGACTATCGGACAGTAGGGCAATTTGAAGGCCGGCGAGACCGGCAACGGAGGTCACCTTGAGTACTGAGACGACTGCCGACGTCCCTGCAAACAACCCGACATTGATGCCACCGCTTCAGCAATACCTCGAAGTGTGTCAGCGACGGTTTGGTTCCTGCATATCAGATCTAAAACAGCCGTTGGTAGTGGATGGGGTTCAGGCTGAAGTCTCATTCCATTTCGTCAAGTTTGATCCCACTACCAAGGAACCCAAGTTCGGCTTGTTGGCCAAGGCACTTGCAAAGCACATCGTGCAATATTGTCTTTCGGCTAAGACCCGAGCAGATGTCCGACAGAGAGCAGGCTACGACGAGGACGAGGGCGAACTGTTCATGATCGCCAGAGATTACTTTCGCAAGCTTGCAGATTCAGGCGAAGTAGGGGAATTGCTATTGTTTTTCCTGCTAGAAGCGGCAATGGGGGCCCCTCAAGTTGTCTGCAAAATGGAATTGAAAACTAATTCGGCAGATGAGGTGAAGGGAACGGATGGTATTCACGTAAAGTGGGACGTTAGCGACAACCACCTCGATGTGTATCTTGGTGAGGCCAAGCTATACCAAGATATCGGCGGTGCCATGACAGACGCACTTGAAAGGGCGGGGAGGGAGCAGGGTCACACCTTAAAACTTAACTTTCGTCGGCGCGTCGGCGCGGCGCGGCGTTGGGGTCTGGCCCCGACGCCGGATGGGCCCCGCCGCCGGACGCCGGGCTGACCCCGACGCCGGGCTGACCCCGATGCCGGGACCTCGATGCCGGCCGTGCAGAACAAGAACACGGCCCGCGTCACCGTCACCGCCCCAATCCGCACCTACGCCCAGACCATCGCCAACAACCCGGGCGTGACCAGTGCCAACACGATCGCGCGTGGCACTCCACCCCAGAAAAGAAGTCAGGAGTTAGTGAAAGAGAAAATGGGGGAAAAGAAGACGGATTCATTTGCGAGAAATGATGTTTGAGCCTCTTAATCCTCCTCCTCTTCGGGCAGGACACCCGTTTCCACGGCCAAGCGATACCCGTCGGGACTGGCGTCCCAGGTCGCTTGATACGTCGGCTCCAGCGGCACCGGCACATGCAGACCGGCGCTGAGAAACACCGGCATCTCGCAGAGCGTGTCGCCTACGGCAATGGGTACGATATAGGCGATCCGGTCGTCGCCCGATTCGTAGGAAACCAGTGTACGGTCCTTGCCGGAAGGAAAGACAAAAGGCTGGTTCCCGATTTCGTCCCAAATTGCGCCGTGAATGCCCCGCGGGTCGCGCGGCGTGGGCGGGAAGAGATCCACGATCAGGACGTGGATCCCTTCGCGCAAGAAGGCGACCGTCTTGTCAACGAACTCGCGGAGGGCTATGCGGGTGTCCTTGTTTCCGGGAGAGACGATCTCGATTACCGCAACAATGCGGCCGAGACGGTGACGGATGACGATGCGATTGGCGCGGCGGGCGAAGATTTCCTTGTCCGAATGTTGCACCATTTGCACGACGGGCGGCTCTTTGATGGCCACGCCGCCGGAATCGACCTCGGATTGGGGCCGATTTGCACGAGACTCGATGGCCAAGACATCAAGCTCGCGCGGGCCGGAGCGTTGCTCTACCAGCGCCATCGTCCCTGCCGGCAGACGCCCCGCATTCAGCGTTTTTGTGATTTCAACGGACCAACTCTGGTGAAAATGATGAAACAGTCCCGATGGGACGCGAGTCCAGTCGTGCAACGGCATGCCAATATCTCCCGCTTCGCCTGGGGTACGTTGTGAAAAGTCGGCCTTGCGGCCACCTGTTTCCATTCTACATTCTACACCGAATCCCCGCCGGTCAGTAGAACGGAACCGGGACGACCGCCATGCTCACGGCCGATTTCCCTGCGCAGAACGCCGCCTGGGCCGCGGCCTACGGGCCGATCACCTCGCCCGCCAACGACCCGCCACCGTCGGCAAGGGCGAGCGGAGCGGCCAGGCCAGGAGCTGGCCGCGCGGCCGCCGGCCGACGCGGCCCACGTAGACGAAGTAGTCGCCTTTCGGCAGCGGCCCGGCCATCGGCAGACGCTCGCCGCCGCGCAGCAAGTCGAACTCGATCATAAGACAGCCGCTGGCAAGGAACTCCGCTCGCTTCTCCAGGTACGCCTCCAGCCCGTCTTCGCCCGCTGCCTTGTTGATCGGCGATAACAGTTCCATCACGGTCACGCCCCGGCCGGTTGGGCGATGGATCAAGCGCAGACGCCGTTGCCTCGTCGGTTCGATGGCCGGATACTCCAACTCGACCATGGTGGGCTCCGCCACTGCGACCGTTGCTTCCATCCCCGGCTGCCACACCGGGGTGGCGGGGCATTCAAGCCACGGATGGTAAAACAATCGCTGACGACCGGAGATTCGCCCTTGATGCGAAACTAATGGATAATAACAATATACTCTATAATGGTACTACCGATCGTTTGAACTCCCACCGTTAGCCGCCGTTAGTGACGGCTGACGCCATTTCGCATTTTTTCTCCGAACTCCCTGTTGGATAACCATTTAGCGGGACGGATGACTGGACCCCCACCATTGCGCATCCGGGTAAATGTTCTCCTACAACACCCCATTCCCGAGAGGGATGCCAGCGACCAAATTTGCCTGGTGGACGATCGCCGCGGCTTACATAGCCGGTTAGTTCCTGCTCTGGCGCAAGCGATGGAACGCGGCCGCGTCGGTCGTGCTCCTGGCGGCCGGATTGCCAGCGACCGCGTCAGCCGCGCGATTTCACGTTCTCGCACACCCAGTCGCGGAAGGAGAGGATGAGGTCCGCCTCGTGAGCGGCGAACAATTGCCGCACGATTTCCTGGGTTTTCGCGATGGGAAACGCCGGAAAACATAGGCTCGACTCCCGCGCGACGTACTCGCCTTCCTGAGTGATTTCGTAGACCTTGAGTTCGTCGCCGCGCCACGACCACAATTCCGGCACGCGGAACGCCGCATAGATAGCCATCTTGTTCAAGAGCTTGCGCGTGACCTCGACCTCAATCGCCAGATCGGGGGGCGGGTCCGTCCTGAAGCGGATCTTCTTCTTGTTCCACATCTGCGGCTCGTGCTGCACATAGTAGCAGTTGTCGGGCTCGAAGCCGCGTTCCAACAGGGAGCGGCGAATGGTCATCGCCCGGCAACTACGAAAGGGAATCCTGAGTTCCAGGGCCCAGACGGTGATCAGATTTCCCAGGAGCGTAGCAATCCCCTCGTGTTCCGCGGACGGCGACATGATCTCCAATTCCCCCCTGTCGTAGGTCATGCGAATATTGTAGTTCTCCGGCGTCCTGCGGAGCCTGCGATACAACGTCCAGGAAATGCCGTGAAGGACCACGGAATCACCGCACTCCGCAACCAAGACCGAATCATCTTCTGCGGCAGGCGCCGTCGGCAAAATTTCCAAATCGGTGGCCATAGTTCTTGCTCCCCTTGGCGGTTTCCAGTCCATTGTAATCGTCCGCTGAAGCAAATCCAAGACCTGCGGCCGCACGTGTGCGGCCAGGTTCTCTGCCACTGCTTCCGGACTTACACTCAGAATCACATGCTCGTGATTTCCGCCCGATTTTCTTCTTTTCTCGCCTGCGAGGCGCAAATTACCCATCACGCTCGACAAGATCATCGATCATTAATCCCATCGGCTTGCCCGATGGATCGTTAGGTTCCCTGCTACCTGCGCGGCCCGAGAACTCTGCCTGTGGCCTGCTAAAAACTTCCAGGATTTGGATGGAATTTAATGGAATTCATTGTGCGGTTTTTGTGCCGTGTGCAATTTCCACGGCGCGGCGCGCGAACAAGAAAAGCGACTTCGAAAAATCCTCTGCGCCTAACCGTGCTCACTTTCGTAGATATAGATAGTGGGAGAGATATTGCCGCCACCAAGAACTTCTCCATGAGGAAAAAAAAACGAGAAGTAGGGTGCATGGAGAGGGCACGATTACGTGTCCCGTACCAGAAACGGTTGCGGATGCCGCGGGTACGAGAGCCGGGCCGTGTCCGGAAACGCAAGTGCTTACGAGAAAAGCACTTGCGCGACTTGTTGCCGGACACTGTCCGGGAACGTTCCCGGACAAAGGACCGCAAAAACGCCGGGACCGTTGTCGTAAGTTGTTTACACAACATGACTTGCGATCGCAGCGCAGACGCGTTTCCAGGCTGTCCGTCCGCCAGCGTTGCCGGACAAACCCATGCACAGGAGGGGTTTTCGCGGACTTTCAGCGGCAAGAGGCGCTGCGTCCGCACGATCACCCGGCATGAATGCCGGGCCTATTAGCGGCTAAAGCCGGAAATGGGCGTAAACGCCCATCAGTCACATCTCTCCCGAACGAAAACGGGATACAAAACCAAGACACCGCAGTTTGACTTTTTAGCAGTCCACCCCCGGCCCCTCTCCCGAGTATAGGCGAGGGGAGGAAGGGAGACGAGAAATGACCTCGATTTTGGACCACACCTTGCTGGACCACGCGGAGGGCGTCCACCCCAAGTAAGCGCTGCATGGAAAAGCACTTACGAATTTCGTATATTATGTAGGTCATACCAAACTCCCCTGAATGTCGCCGATCATGGCTGCCGCCGATTCCCAGCGCGAAGCGAAACGCGAGCCGATGCCCGGCTACCATCCGCTGGTCATCGCACTGACGGCGGTGGCTGCGGGCATGGTCGTCGATCGCTATCGGCCGTTGCCGATTGCGGTTTGGTGGATGATCGCCGTGGCATGCATAGCCGGTTGGTTTGTGTTCATGCACAAACGGTGGAACGTGGCGGCGTCGGTCGTACTTCTCCTGGCCGCAGCCGTCTTGGCCGCTTCCTGGCATCATTGCCGCTGGAACCTCTTCGGCGGCGACGATCTGGGCCTCTTCGCCCGCACGCAACAACAGCCGGTTTGCATTGAAGCCGTGGCCTTGCAGACGCCGCGGGTCATTCCCCAACCGGAGTTCAATCCGCTGCGGTCGCCGCGATCGGGCGACGAGATCCGCTTCGAGGTGGAATTGCGGGCCATTCGCGACGGCGATCAGTGGCGGACCGCTTCCGGTCGCGCGGCCATGGTCGTCGAAGGCCTGGTCCCGGATCTGGCCGCGGGCGATCGTTTTCAGGCCTTTGCCCATCTCTTGCCGCCCGAACATGCCCTGAACCCGGGCGAAACCGATCGCGCGGCCCTCGATCGCGGCCGCCGCATCACCAGTCACCTGCGGGTGAATTATCCGGAAGCGATTTCCGTGGTGTCGACGGGTTCTGTCTGCGGCCCCCGTCGGCTCTTGGAATCGCTGCGGCTGCGCGGCCGGCAGGTCTTTGCCCATTATCTCCGTCCGCAACAGGCAAATCTGGCCGCGGCCGTGTTGCTGGGCCTCCGCGAGCAACTCGATCCGGAAGAAACTGAGGCCTTCCAACTCACGGGCACGATCCACCTGCTCGTAATCGCCGGGCTTGCACTTGGGCATTCTCGCCGGTTTTGCCGGCCTGGTCCTCCGCCGGTTGCTGCCGTGGCGATGGGGCCTGCCCGCCGTGGCCGCTTTTACGATCTTCTATATGCTGCTGGTCGACGCCCAGCCGCCGGTCGTTCGGGCAACCGTGCTGATCGTGGCGACTTGCGTGGCGGTGTACGTCGGCCGCCGCCGCGTCAGTTTCAATATACTGGCCCTGGCCGGCCTGATCGTGCTGGTCCTCAATCCGGTCGATCTGTTCAATGTCGGGCCGCAGCTTTCCTTCTTGTGCGTCGCCGGACTGATGGCGATGGCGCCGTCGTGGATGGCGGCGACGCCCGGCCCGGACATGCTCGACGACGTGCAGCCGGCGGGTGAATCGCATTTCGTAGGGCGGACTTTAGTCCGCCTCTCTCGCTGGCTGCCGCGGTGGATCTTGCCCGAACGGCAACCAGCCGCGATCGAGAAGCTGCTGGAACAAGAGCGTCCCTGGTTTGTTCGCGTGCTCTGGCTCGTGGGGCGAGGCGTGCGTCGCCTGACGCTGGTCAGCGGGGCAATCTGGCTCTTGACCTGTGCCGCTGGTGATGGCCCGGTTTCACATTTTCAATCCCATCGCCGTGCTCATCAACACGCTCGTCTGGCTGCCCATGGCCGGGGCCTTGGTCAGCGGGCTGGCCCTCTTGCTCTGCAGCATGCTTCCCGGTCCGCTGGCGGGAATGTGTGCGGCGATCTGCAATTGGCTGCTTAGCGTCGTCGAGTGGCTGGTGCGGTTTGGCCAGCACGTGCCCTATGGACATAGTTGGGTGCCGGGGCCGGCCGAGTGGTGGCTGGTCGGCCTGTATGCCGGGCTGGCGGTTTTCGCCGCCTTTCCGCGCGTTCGTCCGCCGCTCCGCTGGCGGCTGGCGTTGTTAGGTGCCTGGACCGCGGCCGGAGTCGATCATTCCTTGGTGGACTACCGACCGCCACGGACTGCGGTGTACGTTCCTCAGTGTCGGCCACGGCGAGTCGATCGTCTTGGAACTGCCCGACGGCCACACGGTCCTGTACGACGCCGGCCGCATGGGGGCGCCGACCTCATGCTGCCGCATCATTTCGGGCTATCTCTGGTCGCGGGGCCTCACGCACATCGATGCGGTCGTGCTCTCGCATGCCGACAGCGATCACTACAACGCCTTGCCGGAACTGCTGGAGCGGTTTTCCGTGGGAACGGTTTACGTCTCGCCGGTGATGTTCGACCAGCCCAACGCCTCGATCCGATTCCTGCGCGACGCCATCGAGCGGGCGAAAGTCGCCGATTCGCGTGATTGCCTGCGGCGATCGCTTGTCCGGCGGCCCGGGGTGTTGGCTTGAAGTTCTCCATCCGCCGCCGCAGGGCCTGCCGTCGACTTCCAACGCCAACAGCATCGTGCTGTCGGTTGAATATGGCGGGCGGCGAGTGTTCCTGCCGGCCGATCTTCAGTCGCCCGGCTTGGACGACGTGTTGGCCGAGCGTCCGCTGCATTGCGACCTGTTGTTGGTGCCGCACCACGGCAGCCTGGTGAGTCTATTACACCAATTCGCTTGAACTACGAGTAGACGCCATTCGAGCCAGTGGGCAAACGAGCCTCACCCGTGCTCGTGGCGGTCGTTGTGAGCCGACCGACCCTGCGGACAGCAGGGCTTTCCGTCGTCCGTGGGCTTTCCACCCCCGCTTTCCTCCAGGTCTCGGAGCGCAACCAACACCAGGCTGCCGCCGCGCCCTGCTGCCTGGCATCGCCGACCTCAGCTGCGGCGACCCCGATGCGGTTCGCCCCCTCCTATAAACGCCTGGAGCCGGTCCCCTCACCATTATTAAGCCCCAGGTCGGCATTCCCGGTGCATACCCCTAAACCATTATGGCACCCCCCGTTCCACCCGCGTTCCGCTCCGGGGCGAGCTGGGCATCGCCCCTCTCTTCGAGAGCGAACCCTGTCGCCCACCGTGGCTCACATCGCCGCCGACCGAACTGCTCTGGAACTGCTGGGATCGGTTTGTTACCCTGCGAAAGTCCAGTCGGGGGCAAGGCGGGCGCGGAAGTCAAAAGGAGAAGGAAAAATGAGACGGTTCATCGTTGTGCTCGTGGCAGTGACCACGATGGCTTTGTCGGTCGGCACAGTCAAGGCAGATCCTCCCCAGGCGGTCGCCACCCCTGTGCCGGGTGCCACAGGCACGGCGGCTCCGGCACCGAACCCACAGTTCTACAACGGCAACTGGTGGTATCGGATGCCGGACGGTCGTTGGCTGTATGCCGTGAACGGACAGTGGGTCAGCCCGCCCCCTCAAGCCGCCCCCGTGTACGCCTACCCGAACTATGTTGTGGCTCCAGGACCCTACTACTACCCGTACCCTTACGGATACGGCTACCCGTCCGTTAGTGTCGGCGGGCTATGGATCGGCGGGGGCTGGGGCGGCGGGGGCGGCTGGCATGGTGGCGGGTGCGGCGGTCACCGCTAGTCGCTTCTGCCAGGCAGACTCGTTTCTTCCCGACCGAGCGCGGCAAGGACTCCCTGTCCCTGCCCCCCTCACGACCGCCACACACCACGTCCACCCCCGCCCCGCGAAGCGACGTTATTATCGCCCCGCACGCCCACGCCTCCCTGCCGCTATCAGCGCCTCCCGGTCGGACCTCGACGGCGACCAGGGCGATTCTCTGGTGCATACCCCTAAACCCAATACTGGTCGGCACCGGCGGGTTCTCCGTTGGGGCTCCGGTAGGGGTTTGGTCGGGCTGGGCGATAGCCGTTCTTTTGCTGCGGGTGCCGGGTGGAAAGTGCCGGAAAGAGGCTTGGAACATTGTCCGCCGGGACTTGGATGTCTTTCCTCGACGGGGTTCGGGGTGCGTTGAGGGGCTGGAGGTCTTTCTCGAAGGCTGAAACCTTTTCAGCATGGCTCAACGGGCAAGGGGCGAGTGCCGGGGAGATGTGGTGGTCGGACCGTGGGGTTGACGGCGGGCTGGGGAACGAATGAATCCGATTGACTAACCGACAGTTCTTCGCCATATTGATGGGTCGTCTTCACTACCGCAAGGAGCAGCAGCCGACAAGCGCCAACCTTGATCCAACCGAGCCTGAGTCATGGACATAATCTCGTTCTTCGCTCATGTAGATGACCGCACCGCCAGGTCTCTCATCAAAGCCATGAACTCCCTTCGGGAAAACGGGGGTGAGACGCTCCACTTGCTGCTTCATACGGACGGGGGATCGACCAACGCCGGACTACTCATCCACAACTTTATAAAAGCGAGCGGAATAAAGGTTGTCGCCGTCAACATGGGTGTCGTTGCGTCAATGGGCACCGTTATCTTTTCCGCCGCAGAAGAGCGAATATCCCTGCCCCATGCCCGCCTGTTGTTTCACCCAAATACCTGGACGTTTGCAAATGAAAAGTTGGGCGTGTTCCAGATCGAAGAGAAGGTCAACATAATGAAGAAGGAACACGACCTGATTTCGTCAATCATTGGTTGTGCCACAGGGAGGACGGCGGAAGAGATAAAGGAGCTGATGTTCGGACACCAGAGCCTTTCGGCTGGCGAAGCCAAAGAACTCGGTCTTGTGCATGACATTCGGGATTTTCAGATTCCGAAGGATGCCAAGTTGACCATGATCGACGACAGCCAGCCCGAACCTGCCCAGTTCTTTCCTGTCGTCGGTCCGATGCCCGGAGTGCGTCGTCCTGCAAGGGGGCTGCCGCAACGGGTGGCACCGGTGGCACCCCCAGCACCTTTGATCAACCCTCCTGATTTGCCAACTGACGGGATGCAGTAGACGCTTGAGACAATCCGTCGCTGCCCTCTGGTGCTGGCGGTAGGACTGCTGATCCTCAAGGGCTACATCGCCGCCCGATAGACCAACTTCCCACCGACCTTCAAGACCACGACCTGCCTCACCACCAGGAGAGTCCTCAGCAGGCTTCGAGGGTCTCCGGGGAGTTGCCGATGACTCTGAGAAGAGCGTCACGGGACACGCCTACGGCATCATTCGGCGGGCTCGGTTACGCCTGAGCGGGTTTCAGTTTGGAGGAGGCTGGGCAGGAGCCCTTTCCGTTGAAAGAACTGTTCGGCGCAAGAACTATGGACACGATAGGTGACCAGTTGCCCGTTCTCCTCCATCGTGATTTCTAATGTTTCCCCGACCCTCTTGAAGGACCTGAAACTAGAGGGGATCTCAGGTTGCTTGGATTCGGTCATTTTTTCAGGTTCGGCAATGGTTTATTGGATGCTTTCCATTGATACTTGCCTACCTGCCCCTCGTTGACTTGCGGCAACTGGCATAACTTGCGGCGAACCTGCTCCACTTCCGCCGGGGTTAGAATATCCACTGGCAAACGGAAAGAATTGTTCTCCCCAGCAATCAAACTGTTGAATACGACCCACCCAAAGCAGAACGCTATCGGAATACAACCCGACACGAATTGTGACCACCGGAATTTCTTGGGGGGGGGGGGGCGAATTTTTCATGGCACTATCTTACCATGAAAAACTGCTGGCACGCAACCGCCATGAGCGGATGTAACATTTTTGTTACATCGCCGCCCGGTAAACCAACTGCCGACCGACCCGCATCATCACCACCTGCCTCGACACCACCAGCGCCCTCAACATGGATTCGATGGTCTCTGGTGAGCTGCCGATGACCCTGAGAAGGTCGTCACGGCTCCCACCAGCCCGGCAATGGTGAGGGCGAGCCGCCCGGCATCGGGGACTTCAGGGGGGCGATTTTCGAGCCATTGGGTGAACGATGGGAGGGGCATGGAAGTATGTACCGCCGTGCCGAGGAGATCTGGGCGGGAAGGGCAAGCAGTCTCGACGACCGGCGGGACTTGACAAGAACGCTGTAGTTCGGTCCACTCAGCATTGCGTTCCTCCGTTGTTCCCCAATCGCCATCTGGAGAATCCCATGTCCTCCACCCCCGCTATGACCAACAAGTTCGCCAACTACGTGCTTTCTCGTCTCCCGCCAGACTACCTGAAGACTCCCGATGACATCGCATGGCTCGGCGTATGTTCCACCTTCCAGGAAGGTGCTTTGACGAACGCCGCCGTCGTAGAGGCGACGAAGAAGGCAACCGACAAATACGGGCTCCAGTTTCACTGCGACCCCTTTGAGCTGCTCATTGACGCAAAGATCTGTGACACCAAATGCAACCCCTTGTAGGTTAGCCAGTCGCATGAAGGTCGGGGATGGGCACTCCGCCCCCCGGCGCAGCAAGATGGACAGTCGCAGCTCGCTTGGCAGCGGGCTGGACTAAACTCCCGTTGCCTCCACCAGCAGCAGGATCGCCAATGCCGTAGCGTTCAGGGCGTACCTTGCAATGTGCTCGGGCGGGTTCTTCGGCGTGGTCCCCGCACCGTGGGAACTGCTCAGGCGGTTCCTCATGGTCGCTATCAGCAGCAAGGGCTGCTCGAAGAACGACTCCAAGCCCGTTTTTGTGATGATGGTCTTGATCAATGGTCCTGCGGTATCCTTCGGGTCGAACGCCCAGCCCTTCTTCGTGCAGATGATCTTCATTACGCTCTCGAAGCAGGAGCAGCACTTCGTAAGGCAATCATCGAAGTCGCTCTTCTTGAAGTCGTCCCACGCCTCCATGAACTCCTTGTTGGCGGTGGTAAATTCCTTGCGAGACAGGACTGCCAGTGCTGGTTGCACTACCTGCTTGTGGGCAAATGTGGAGCCGATGGGGAGAAGGCGATTGGCATTGATGTCGAATTGGTAGCCGACCCCATGTTCCAAGAAACGATGGTTCATTTTTTCGATGAAACCTTCGATGTCTTCATGTGTGTAAACTGGTCGTGGATCGTAGAGGGTGATCGGCACCTCACGGATCTCTTCCAGCTTGCAGATGAACTGTGCCGAGCCTTCAATGACATCTAGCACTTTGTCCGTGTCTTCGTCACACAACAGCGTGTGCCTGAGATCCTCCATTGCAGTGTTGCCGCCAGAAAGGTGGTATTGCCCTCGCCCCTCGCAGATAATTCGGTGAAGTTCTTCAAGAAAGCCGAGAGAGCTGTTGTGCTTGTACAGGGTCTCCTGCCATATATACTCAATCTGTACTCGCAACTTGGCGGGCAGCGTCTGCGTCTGAAGCACATCTGGCAGCGGCTTGTCCCGCTTAGAGAACAGATCAAAAATCGCCATGTTCTTAGTCTCCTGCCTTGTTCTTCCGCTTCTGCTGCTCTTTGAAATCGCACAGCGGGATGGGTTGCTGGGTGTCCTCCCACTACAACTCCCCCTTGAACGCCTTGTCGAGAACGGACGGCAGCAGGGCATCCAGTTCACCAATGGACCGGGCTTGCTGCACCGTCAGGGCATCCATCTTCGCCTGAAGGTCGTCCAGGCAGGCGACCCCCCCATTCTAGCTCCATTGGGGTTGGGCAACAAGCAAGGATGCCCCCTTGCCATTGTTGGGGCAAGAAGGGCGGTTCTTGCTGCCGCCGGGCATCGCCCCGCCGCCCACCCTGCCGCCGAGAGTTTTTCAGGGCTGGTCGCCATGACTTGGAGGGGTTTTCCCAGCTTGGGACAACGAGGGACTACGCACGCACCTTGTTCATCAAAGGTTCCAAGTACCGCCTGATCCGCTCCACCGCCCTCCTGACCTGCGGCAGCCCCCGCTCGTAGCGTGTCGAGAGCCGGTCGAGGATGTCCAGGGCGGCTGTCGCCCTTCGCGGGTCTTGGAGCGAGCCCAGAGCGTCCACGAACTTCCCCTCGTCGCTGCCCATGTCCGACGTGTCCATGTCCAGCATGGAGGCGACCGCCCTCTGGATGACCTCCCTTGCCGTCGCCGCGCCGCGCCGCATCCTGCTGAACTTGTCCTCGCCTCCGCCACGATTGCTCCCCGTTGCCATTCCTATGACCGCTTGCCCTGCCCGCTCCTTGGTCTCCGACGACCATCCCTGCGAGGCATACCGCCGCGCCAACATGCTTGCCGTCGCCCGCCTGAAGCCAATGTTGCTCCGCCAGTCGCCGACCGTGCCCGTGCGGTTCATCATGCCCATGACGACCTGCTGGACATAATCATCAACCTTCGCGGAGTCTTCTATCCACCCCTGGCGTTTCAGCCACCCCACCGCGTCCCTCGCCGGCTTCTCCAGCTCCTGCCGCACGGCTTCGACCGCCCCCGGCGTGCCACTGCGGTAGAAGGCGTTGATCTTCACGTCCGGCACTTCCTGCGATGGCACGTCGATGGAGAACTTGATCCCCGGCATGTCGCCCGCCCTGCCGATCTCCTCGGGCTCAGGGTAGCCGTAGGGTACTATCCGACCGCTGGGGTTGGTCCTGGTCTTGAACCCCCTCGTGGTCATCCCAGTGAGCCACTGCGCAAACCCTGGCGTGTTGCCGGGGTCGTAGAACCTCGCCGCAGGCAGGAACCCTCCCCAGCTCCCGTGCGGCGGAATCCCGCCATCGTTTCCTGTCCGCCTCGGAGCCTCTTGCCGAGGACGGGATGAAGGCGTTGCCTGCACGAAGGTCGTCCAGGATGCGGGCAAGGTAGAGGTTCAACGCCTCGTCGTCGTTGATGACCTCCATGCCATACCGGGTCAAGTAGTCGTAGGCGGACTGGGCGGACAACCGCAAGGGTGCTTCCACGCCCTCGTTTGTGCCGGTCAGGGCTTGGTAAAGCCTCCTGCGGTCTTTCGGGCTCATCGGCAGCCTGGTCGTGCCGAGATCATCGTTGGGACCAGCAGGGAGGATGTCACGCCCGAGCTGCACGTCCAGCGTCCGCCAGATGCCCAACAGTCTCCTGTCGCGGGGGTCGGCGATCGGCTGCCCCTTTTCTACAGCAACCTTGATCCTTTTCAGCCGCTCGATGCCGAACACTCGTTTCCAGTCCTCGGGGATCTTGAAGGTCGGTCCCAGCTTCGCCTTGAGCCGTGCCAGCGAGATCCTCGACCAGTCGATCTTGGTGACGAGGGCGAGCCGTTGGGCTGGGGGTGTACTGGGGTCGGCGAGATCGTCGGGGTCGATGCCGCCCATCTCCATCGCCGCTTTGGTCGCTTCCCATGCCTCCCACTGCATGTCGCCCAGAACCTCGCCCTGGCTGAGGACACTGTGACGCAGGTAGTCGCCGTAGTCTGCGGATTTTGTCCGTGGTAGCCTGCGGGCAAGCCGCTGGGCAAAGACGGTATGTTCCAGGTCGTCGAGCGGTCTCTGCTTGAACGCCACGCCCTTGCGGACATCCCTATTGACGGCTTCATCATAGGTCAGGAACTCGCGGAACCCCATACCGTATTTACACCCCAGCCACGGTGTTCTTGGCTGGGTCGCCCCGTTCTACGCGACGTGGCAGCGGCGGGCTGGTCTTGCTGCCTAAAGATGCCGTGTCTCGGGGTGCTGGGCTAGCTCCGCAGCGATTCACAATTTTGCCTTGAGTTCAATCAGAGCCGCCCGCATCAATCTTTTTGCCTTCCTAATGTAGCCGTACTTGATCCGTCCTGTTGGCTTACCTGTCTTGTATACAACTGGATGTGCTAGTTCGCTTTCAAGCCGCTTTTCGTGAATATCCTTGGCGAGGGCGAAGATGCGTGGGTAATTCGCCTTGAGTCGCGTACTCGTGAAAACCGAGCCCATGCTGCCCAATTTATAGCCCCCCAAGCTTGTATCCCGTTGGTACAAGGCATTCAACAGCAAATCGTCGAATACGTCCATCGCCGGAACCCAGGCGGTGATGTTCGTCTCCGCGAGTGCGCGGCAACTCACCGCTTGTCGTTCCGCATGGCGATATCGTTCGCCGAAGAACCTTTGCCAGTTTATCCCCGCAACCCCCTTTCCCAACAGGTTCGTCATTGCATGTTCTATACCGCACATTCCGCGAGGTGCTCGCCGGATCAGACCATACGCCCTCAAGACGATGGCGGCTCGCCGCTTTATCTCGCGGATTGGCGACCTGACATGTGCAGTCTTTTCGGCGATTGCCGAGGCTCCCATCATGCACACGTCGCCCTCTTCGTCATGCCGGATGACTTCGTTCAGCAGTGCATCAAGCGACGGCACACCGATAATCTCGGCATTCAATACCTCCAGAAGCTGACTCCGCGCCCACCAGTCCTTCACATTGCGGACTGCATAACGGACCTGGGAATAAGTCAACAGCCCGCGTCGGATGGCGATGCGACCAAGAGCAACAAGCAGATCGGGGGACACGCCACTTGGCTTCCAGAGACGCTTGACGGCACGATCCATTCGCAGTTGGAAATGGTCGTTCAACCGCCCTTCAGCCGTTATAACCATCTCCCGATGGACCGCGTGGTAAAGCGGCAGTCGTTCGATCTCGCTGACAAGTCGCTCGGCAACTCGTCGTGGAAGTGTCTTGTATCCTTGGAAATAGCGAAAGATGTTGCGATACAGGTCGGGATGGTTCTCGTAGATTCGCCACAGCCGCTCGTTCAGTTTGGCAGATGGCTCTGCACAAGCGAGCAGGTACTTGAATCGAGTGGCGTTGGATACTCGGTGTCGCGGGGTCAACTCCACAAGACGCCGCCGAAGGCGCGTCTGGTCAACCACCTTGGGTTTTACGACTGGCTCTGGGGGATTGCTGATGGATTTCAGTTCCTCCTCAATGTCCCTGATCCGATGGATGTGGACCTTGCTACTCTGAGGGAACAGCCCGATGTCTTTGCTGAGTGTGTCCAGTCCGATGAGCCTTCGCCGTAGGATGTCCGACGACTTGGCGAAGAACCGAAAGTCATCGACATATCGCATGTACCGCACTTGCCGAGGCGAGCCGCAATGGTCGTCAAAATGCTGAAGGACCACTTCCGCCAGCAAACCCGAGGATAACGGTCCCTGGGGAATACCGTGATTATGGTAGATGCAATGATTAGTGGCTGTCCATCGGCTCAAGCACTCGATCAGCAGATCGACAAAGTCACCGTCACAACCAATTTTTCGCAAAAAGTGGCGGAGCACCCCATGATCCAGGCTGTCGTAGCAGGCAGTCAGGTCGAAACTCGCTCCATAGACGAAACCATCGGCGAAGGCTTTGCGACAAGCCTCGTTGTATTGCCTGTAGCAGTAGTCCCACTTGCGGTAGAAGAAGGGACCGGTCTTTCCGGCGTAAAGATGCCCGAACACTTCGGTCAGGTATCGGCGTCGAACTCGTGGGACCAGCTTCTCGGCAACGATGTTGACCATCGCCTGATATACGATCTGGTCCTGCACGGTCAAAATCGAATACGGGCGAACGATTCCAGACGGCTTGGGAAAATAGATTTTCGTGGAATGCGAGGGAACGTAGAGTCTGCGGCGAAGACAGTCTCGCAGATCACTGAGGGCGGGTTCATCGGCAACCGCATAAGCCGTGTAGAGGCTACGGCAGTAGGTCTTGTAGGTTGCTTCCGGGTTGCTCTTAATCCATCGCCAAGCACGTCGGAGGTTGTCCAAGTCATAAGCCCGGTCAAGGTCGCTCATTCGTAGCCAGAGGAAGGTTCATGGTGCCGTAGAGTGTTGAAATTACTGGTTCGCCTTGAGCTTCTTCATTACAGCCAGAAGCCCAAATATGGCAATCAGGGCAAGGCAGGTTCACAATCTTATTTTGCCAGTTGGAACCCCCTCTTGCAAGTCGCCCGCACCCTTACCTACACCGTGGCGGCTCCCTTGATGTTGGGATGCTGGAGGGCGGCTGCGATCAGTTGGGTAGCCCGATCCTTGAGCAGATGGAACAGGCTGCTGGTGTCGGGAGCCATGATCTGGATTTCGCCGTCATCGACCACTAGGGGACAAGTCGCAGCCTTCAACGCCTCGTTGAATTCTTTGTTGATCCTACCACCGTTGTGGACGAGAGCATTGCGGGCAGTGCGAGCCAGGTTTACATCCGCATCATCCCAGCATTGGTCACAGACGGCAGTACCGAACGCCGCAATGATGTCCCTTTGGAAGTCCGCCCGCCTGAACCAACGGTAGTCAGTCTCTCTCCTCGCCAAGCCCACGCATCGGGTCAGGAAGTCCTCGTAGGCATAGTAGACTGCGACGTAGCACTGCCGCTGCGACCCAACCAGGGCAAACTGAAATTCCGAGTTTTGGAAGAAACTCTGCCACACCACGTCGGGTGCGAGTTTCTGTGGGGCTGCCTTGATGGCTTTGACCTCCCGGTAGATCTTGCCCAGTTCCATCTGCATCCGCTCCTGCTGCGTCCTGAGGAGGGCACCGCCCATCCGTTTCACCAGCCTGTCGTGAACGCCGGAGACGTACTTCTCGGTGAATGTCTCCGTCGTGTACACGTTCATTTCAGTGGCATGCTGCACTTCCGTTGCCAGAAGCCACGGCAGGATATGCACGTTGCCCGTGTAACGCCATGCCGCTCCAAGGTCGAAGACCGGCTGGTAGAGGACAGTTCCCTTGGTCTCGTCAGTCTGATTCCCGAACCACTCGTGGTCGAAGAACTTCTGGTAAGCGTCCATTCGGGGCTCGATGCGGATGTTCTTTTCCATCTTGGCAGTATTCCTTGTGCGTGTCATGGCGATGGTTCGCCTTGAAAGTCGGTGCAGAATGTCGGTTCTCTCTATAGACCCTGGCTTGGAGGAAAGGACACGAGCGAGAGCACGGAGGTTCGGACCTGCGACGACGACCAACCTCGTAGCAGACTCACTGGTGTTCGGCTGTAGTAAACTCGCCGCCGAGCGCATTCCCGGCGTGGCGGAGGAATCGGCGAGGAACACATCTTGTGTCAAGGACATATCCTGTGCCACCGCCAGACCTGGGATCGCGGAATACCTTGCAGCCTGTACCCACCACATCAACCTCCAGGATCGCCCAAGTGTCCGTATTGCTATGACTGCCGAGCAGGGAGGATGTCGTCCAATGTGCCGCATCCTCGGGGCTGAAGCTCACGTAGATGTTATGCCCGGAACTCCTCCGCTTTGAGGTGGCTTCTTTGCAGTCGCGTCCCCTGCGAAGGGCATCGCCGTGAATCTTCGTCCGCCAAAGCACCAGTGGTGTGGCATGGTAACAGCGTGGGGGAGGATCGACATACTCGATCGGCATTAGCATCAAGACCAGCGTACCTGGCTTGAGACTCTGTTCGTAGCCCAGGAGCAAACCTCTGTGCTTGAACCAGTCGAACTCCTCGTCCTGGATGTCGCGGTCGGGGAGCCAGAACTTCCTAAACCATGTCTCTTGGGTCATCCCGTATCGGACGGCTGCCTTCCAGTCCTCCCACGGGCACTCCTCCACGAGGGAATCTAAATCGAGCTTTGCCATTGCCATTCCCCGAACTGCCCTCCCACCATCAGGGATGTTTGAACACAAAATGAATCGCGGAGCCTACCAGGTCCTCCAGTTCTTCCTCAATTCCGCCAAACCGCTCTCGCAGTGCTCTAATTCGCTCCTCCGCCGCGCTCAAGGTATCAGCTACACTCAACTGAACGTCGAGGTCCTCCGGCACCGGAATTTCCAAGGACAGGAATTTATCCACCATCAGGCGACGGCGATTTGTCGAGCCACGGCTCAGGTGCTCGTAGACGTTGAGCATTGACGGCTGAAACAGGCAGTACCGTAGATAGGGCGGCAGAATCCGGTCGGTCACGATTTCAAAGACAGGAAAATCATTTGTAGCCACGGCTCCGTCGAGTTCACTGGGAACGATCGCCATCGCGCCGTTTCGTGCATCTATACGAGACAGGATTAGGTCATTCGTCCTCATCTTAGTTTGTCTCTTGGTTCCTATGTCACCCCCAAGTGCCCGGTCACGTACCTTGGCTCCCTTGAAATGAAGTTGGACTCTGGGACGAGTGTACTCGATGTCGTCAGCAAGAGCGAACGCCTCCTCTCGCTGCGGAAGGAGGTCACGCAGAGGCACTAGCGGTGCAGCTACGCTTTTCAACCGAAGAAGTGTTTGCTCCAGCTCGGCGAGAATCCGTTCGACTTCGTCTTTCATCCCGCGAACCGTACCGATGATTTCGTGCGGAGAGGCTAGCAGAATCTTTGCATGTTTGGGATGGTTTTGTGCCAGGTCACAATTATCTGCCCGGAGGTCACTCACCGCCACTCGCCATGCCTGCTCGTTCTCGGTTCGCCGATTCCACCAAGCCAGCAACGGGGCAAACTCCTCGTATTGAATCCCGTCTGTTGCCGAATAGCACTTGCCTTTAAGGTGGGCGCGATGCGGCGGCAATGGGTGTTCATAGAACCACACATGCCGGGTCGGACCTTTTCGGTTGAAGAAGAGGATGTTCGTGGCAATATCAGTGTACGGTTCAAACACACCCTTTGGAAATCGAACCACCGTATGCAAATTGAATTCGGATAACAGGTCTTCACGAATATGCTGCGGTACGCCATCTTCATACAGCGTGCCGTTGGGGACGACCACCGCCGCCCGACCGCCCTTCTCCGAGCCTGCGCCAAGGCGTTTCAGCTTCCGCATGATGAGCTGGAGGAAGAGGAGTGCCGTCTCCGAAGTCTGCTTGTCGGCGGGGAAATTGCCTCGGATGCCTGCTTCCTCCTCGCCGCCGAAGGGCGGATTGGTGAGGATGACATCGACGCGGTCCTTGTCGCCGATCTCGGTCAGCCTGACCGACAGGCTATTGCCATAGGCGACCCGAGGAGACTTCAGCCCGTGCAGGAGCAGGTTCATTTGGGCGAGCATGTAGGGTAGCGGCTTCGCCTCGCCGCCGAAGACGGTTTCCTCCTGCAACTGCTTCATGTGCTCCACTGTCTTGCACTGCTTCTCCAGGTGGCTGTAGGACTCCACAAGGAAGCCACCCGTGCCGCAGGCAGGGTCGAGGACGGTCTCGCCAAGGCGCGGGTCCGTCGCCTCGACCATGAAGCGGACGACGGGACGGGGAGTGTAAAACTCGCCCGAGTCGCCTGCCGCATCCCGCATCTCTCGCAGCATGGACTCGTAGAGGTGACTGAGGGTATGGATCTCCTCTGCCGAGCTGAAGTGGATGCCGTCCACGAGGTTGACGACATCCCGCAGCAGGTAGCCCGAGATCATGCGGTTCGTTACGCCACGGAAGACGTTGGCGATGACATCTCGCCGCCCGTCGCCGTTCCGACCCTGGAGCGACCGCAGGCAGGTGAAGAGTCCCGGTCCCTTCGTCCCATCGGCGCGAACCGCCTCGTCGTTGTTGATGAACTTGATGAGCTCGTCGCCCGTGATGCCGTCCTTCCTCGCCGCCCAGTCGCGCCAGCGGTACGGCGGCTCGATGGCGGTGCGGTACTTCTTCCCGCCCAGAGCCGAGCGGGTTTCCTCGATCTGTTCCAGGTCGTCCAGGAACTTGAGGAACATTATCCAGGTAAGCATCGGCAGGCGGTCGAGGTCGCCGTTGAGCCCCTTGTCCTTCCGCATGATGTCGCGGGCAGATTTGACGAGGGAGGCGAGTTGCTGGACCGTGGTCTTGGGTGTTTCCGTCTTTGTGGTGTGTTGCTTCGCCATCGGTGTCGTGGAAGTCCTTTCCTATGATGTTGTTCATGCCGCCGCGTAAAGTAGGCTTTGAAGTTCCGCCACCGCCGCACGGAGGCTGTCCACGCCGCCGAACTTGCCGACGATCTCCATGACATTCCCATGCTCGGAGATGGGCGGCACTTCCAGGATCTGGGGGACCGAGAACTGCGTGATGCCGTGGTCGGCGTACTTCTCCAGCAACTCCTCCAGGATACATCTTGCGTCGGGGCTGTACTTGTCGAAGAAGTCCTTGCACTCGGTACGGAGGCGGTCGGCTCGCTCCCGTCGTGTCCGCAGGGGCGCGTTGAAGGCGATGTGGCAGAGCAGGTCGAAGGGGTCCGCCTCGGGCTGGTTGGCTGCCACCGCCAGTTCGCCGAAGTCGATGCCCCGTTCCTCCAGGGCATCAATGATTTCCTTCCTGGTGCCAGCATCCGCCCAGCGGCGGCGCAGGTCGGCAGCGTTGGTGAACAGTGTCCGCACCTTGTCGGCGGTATAGTCCGTGTACTTGACCACCCGGAGCTGGTGACCTTCCGGGTCGAGCTCGTAGACAAGTTGAGCGGCGATTTCCACCTGCCCGCCATCGACATAGAACTTGCGCCGCTCCCGTTCCGGTTGGTCATCGCCTTGCCAAACCACCCCGGTGGTCTCGCCTTCCTCCTCGTCTGTCTCTTCGGGCGTGACAACCTGCTCGTCGGCAACGGGCGTGCCCTCGTCGTCCACGGGCATCTCAGTGACAATGGCAGGGTCGCCGTCGAACTCGGGATCTGCGAATAGGCGGGTGGACTGGGTGAAGTCAAGGATGTTGAAGAAGAACTTGTTGTAGTCGTCCCGCAGCCGGGTGCCACGACCGATGATCTGCTTGAACTCGACGATTGAATTGACGACACGGGCAAGGACGATGTTCTTGCAGGTCGGGGCGTTCACGCCAGTCGTGAGCAGTTGGGACGAGGTGAGGATGACCGGCGAGGCTGTCTCCACGTCCTGGAACCTGCTCAGGTGACCGATGCCGAGGTCGCCCTCGTCGGCAGTCACCCGGCAAACGTAGTCAGGGTACTGCTGGACCAAGTCGGCGTTGAGGTTGTTCAGCTCCCGCCGCATCTCGTCGGCGTGTTCCTGGTCCACGCAGAACACGATGGTCTTGGCAAAGCGGTCTGTTCGCTTGAGGAAGTCGGTGATGCTGCGGGCGATGGCTTTCGTGCGGGCGCGGAGCGACACTACCCGCTCAAAGTCCTTTGTCTGGTACTCCTCGTCGGGGATCTCCCGTCCGTAGCGGTCCAGCTCTCCCTGGCTCGGTCGCCAGCCGAGCGCATCGTAGGTGGTGATGATGCGGTGTACGCGGTAGGGGGCGAGGAAGCCGTCCTCGATACCTTGGCGCAGGCTGTAGGTGTAGATGGGGTTGCCGAAGTAGGCGTAAGTGTTGACGTTCACGTCGCACTTTGGCGTGGCGGTCATCCCCAACTGGAAGGCGGGCTTGAAATACTCCAGTATTTCCCGCCAACTGCTCTCGTCACGAGCACTACCTCGATGGCATTCATCCACGATTATGAGGTCGAAGAAGTCGGGAGGATACTCGCGGTAGAGACCTGGACGGTTATCGTCCTCGGCAAGTGCCTGGTAGATTGCAAAGTACATCTCCCGCCCTTGGCTGATCTTGCCGCCGGTGATCTTCCATCGGGCATCCCCGAAGGGGATGAAGTCCTTGTCCTTCGGATCGTCCACGAGGATGTTGCGGTCAGCGAGGTAGAGGATTCTCGGCTTGCGCTGCGGCTCCCCCTTTCGGTTCCAAAGAGCGTTCCATAGCATCCAGCAAATCTGGAACGCCACGAGGGTCTTGCCAGTGCCGGTCGCCATCGTCAGCAGCACACGGGTCTGCCCTCGGAGGATAGCCTCGACGACGCGGTGAATGGCGATCTGTTGGTAGTAGCGGAGCTGGACCGTTGGCTGATGGTGCCATGGCGTGAGGAACTGCATGGCTGCCCGGTCATCCGTGAGGCACAGCCCGGCACGGAGGCGAGACCAGAGTTCTTCAGGGGTGGGGAAGGCATCTATGTACCGCTCCACCCCGGTGAGGAAGTCGAACTCGATGATCTCTGTGCCATTGGTGGCATAGGCGAACTTGAGGTCGAGAGTCTGGGCGTAGTCCTTCGCCTGCTGGAGCCCATCGCCAGCCGTGCGATAACTCGCCTTCGCCTCCACGATGGCGATGGGGAAGTCGCGGGTGTAGCGGAGTCGGTAGTCCGCTCGTTTCCGCTTCCCACGCCGAATCCGCCGTGGGTTGGGGATGATTCGACCGTCCGTGAACGGGTACTGCTCGCTGATCTGGTCGTCGTTCCAGCCTGCCATGTAGAGCTTCGGCAGGACGAGTCGGCGGCAGGTATCGGCTTCGGTCTCGGGCATGGCTGGGGTTCTTGCTGTGAACCTGGACGGTTAGGGCAAACCCCCATTGTAGCTCCCTTCGATAATGGCAACAAGCTGTGCTTTCCCGCCGTTTGCTTTCCCGCCGTTGGCAGGGGCAAGATGTATGGTTTGCGCCGCTGAGGGTGCGGCATTGCCGTGCCGACCAGCCTGCTGTTGAGGATTTTCAGGGTTGTTCGTCCGGACTTGGGAGGACTTTCCCAGGTCGCGTGCTGCCGTCCGCCTCGAATACCTGCTGAAACTTCTGCGAGTCTTGGTCGAACCAACTGAGTTGAAACCCGTCGTGCAATAAACGGCACCATATCTCCCAGTCCATCGGGGCACCATGCTCGTCATAGATTGTCTGAACCGCCTTGTCGATACCTGGCAGAAAGTGAACAAAGAAGCGCGATGATTTCGAGGAGTTCTTCCTCAGATTCCAGGGCAGCCGAGACCTTGGTAGCCGTATGTCCCAGCTCCTGAACGCCGAGGCGAACACCAAGGCGGCGATGAATGCTATTGCCTGCTCTTGCAAAACAACCGACGAATTTCCGGAGCCCGTCAAGCACCTTGCCGAGCCCGCCAATGACCTCCTTGCGGTAACGAGCCCGATTGTCCCAGTGGTCGTCGGCGAGTCGCTTTGCGAGTTGCGCGACATACGCGGTGGCACCGATCCCGAGAACGGTTTTCCAAGTCGCCAAACTAGCGATGATTTCGACCCAGGCGGGTGGGCTCTGGCTTAACTGCCAAGCTGCACCCCCAGTTGCATCCGGGAAAAACTCCCGGAGATCAGCCATCAACTGCTCGCTGGCGGATTCGGGCAGTTCGGCTGTCGTGATTGTTGCGTGTCGTTCACTCATTTCCGTCCTACCTGGGGGACCAATCAAGGAAAACCCCCATTCTATCTCCGTTGGATCGTGACAACAAGCAACCGCGACCCCGCCGTTGGTCGGGGCAGGACGGTCGCTTCGTGCCGCCACCCACCGCCACTCCGAAGCCTTCCCGCAGGTCTCACGCATGAGACCTGCGGAATGCCCAGCCGCCCAGGTCTCGGCGGGCGTGTTTTGTCTCGTGAATGAGACTTGAGACTGCCGCCGAGGGCTTTTCGCCGCCACTCGGAGGGTTTCCCCAGGTCGCGCGCGCTGAGACCTGCGGGAACTCCCAACAGCGTCCGTTCAGATGCCCTTGGGTGAGACGCAGACCTGGCTCTGGGAGGTAGCCTGCACCCGGCAGGATGCCGATCAAGGGCTCAAACCAGGGCTATCGTCATCGTAGATGCCCTAATCTGCGGCAAGAGCAGGGCATCTTGTGGTCGAACAAAGGCGGGAGCGGTGTCCTGTTCGCGCCAAAGTTTGCGCCCAAGTTGTGTCCACTTCGCGGGGCTGGATGCGGCTGCCAAGGTGCTTCTCGCAGGTCTCCTCGTTGAGACTTGAGACTGCCGCCTGGTCTCCGCCAGGTTGATCGAAATGATCGGTTAGGCTGTATAAGAACGGGGCATCAACGAAAGGAAACCATGATGCCCCACGACCTAAACGACGCAAGCCCGACCAGCCTCAGCCACATCATCGGGCAACGAGGCGTGGTAGACCAACTTGTCGTCGCCTTGTCTGCCTGTTGGGAAGATCATCGGCGGCTTGATGATTGCCTCCTGGTCGGCGGACCTGGACTGGGTAAAAGCCAAGTTGCCGCCGTCCTCGGGCATGAACTCGCCACGACTGTCCATGAAGCCCTTGGGCAAAGCATCAAGTCGGCGAGCGACCTCAACGCGCTCCTGTTGGGGGCTGGGGACAAGGAAATCGTCTTCCTGGATGAGGTCCATGAACTTGGGAAGGTCTATCAGACCGCCCTTTACCTCGCCCTCGACAAGAGGTGCATCTTCGTCCGAGGCGGCAGCTCGTTTCAGAGCATCCCGCTTGCCAATTTCACGCTTTTGTTGGGCTCGACCGACGAATACGCCCTCCTCCAGCCATTGCGGGATCGGATGAGGCTGGTGTTGCGGTTCGATTTCTACTCCCCAGAGGATCTGTGCAAAATCGTCAGCCACCGCGCCAAGGCGTTGAAGTGGGATCTGGACGAGACATTGCCGCCCATGATTGCCCAGCGTGGGCGAGGAACTCCCCGCCTGGCACTCCGTCTGCTCCAAGCCTGCCATCGGGTTTGCCGTTCCGAAGGACGGGAGAAGATAACGTTGGACGATCTACGACAGGCATGCGAGCTTGAACGCCTGGACGACCTCGGGCTGGGTCCGACGGACCAGGCGTACCTCAAAGCCCTGGCGGACGGGGCGAGCCGCTTGAACGTCGTCGCCAGCCTGCTGGGGCTGCCGGCGCGGACGGTGAGTGCGGTAGTCGAACCCTTCCTCCTCCGCGCAGGATTGGTCGTGAAGGACGACGGAGGCAGGCGAGAACTCACCTCCAACGGGCGGGAACATCTGTCTAAACCGTGTCCAGAAAGTGCCAAACAAGTGTCGGAGTAGCGTCTCATGTGCGTCGAAAAACAAGCCGTGTCGGTTGCGGAGATGGCGAGGATGGTCGGGCTGAGCCGAGCGCGATTTTACCAACTCATCGGCAACACCTTCCCTCACCCGCAATACGACCTGACGACCCGACGACCGTTCTACCCTGTTGAACTCCAGGAAATCTGCCTGGATGTTCGGCGACGGAACCAGGGCATCGACGGCAAGCCTGTGCTTTTCCACAGGCGAGCCAAGGATGCCATGTCCCCAAGCCCGAAGGCGTCCAAGAGAAAAGCCATGCCCGACGACAGCCGCTACAAGGGCTTGGTGGCTGGGTTGAAATCGTTGGGGCTGGCGAGCGTGACCGCCGCCGAGGTTGAGGCGGCTTTGGAGGAGCAGCATGGCTTGGACAACAAGGACCAGGGCAGCTTGTTGAAGGCTGTCTTCCTGCACCTCAAGCGTCGGGATACATCCTCGCCCGCGCCCAAGCGGAAAGGCAAGCAGCATGACTGACATCATCATCGGGGGCAAGGTGCCCGCCGCGCTGCTTGGGGAGTTCATGGACAGATTGAACTCCACTGGCGTGAAGGTCGGCAGACGCGGTGGTGCAGATGCCACATTCCAGACCGTCGACCAACTGCGCCGAGTCCTCGACGACAACGGGCATCTGCTCCTCGTGGCTGACCAGGATAGGCAGCTCGACGAGTTGGAGGACTTCTGCGTGAAGTACGGCATGCCATTCGACAGGCACGCCGCAACTGGAAACATTTCCTTCCGCCCCGGCACGAAACGCCCGATGCCGCACGACAAGGGCAGCGATGCGCTCCTGGACGCGGGCAATATCCGCCCGCTCGCCACAGAGGTGGCGCGGCTCGTGACCACGACGCTGACGAGAGAGAAGTTGCTGGCGGCGGTGACGAAGGTCGTAAGACACCTGAACAGCCTCCTGCCGCCGGAGTTGCCGCCGTTGGAAATCGAGGAGTAATGAAAGTGGATTACATGCCGCCAGGATATATCCAGCGAATCGGCGACGAGCGGTTCCCGCGCTGGGTAATCCGCAATGTGTTGGGGCAGTGGTGGGCTGGAGAGGGACGGCGTTGGCGCGAAAAGCCCTCCGAGGCGGTGCTGTTTCACACGGAGATCGCGGCAACCGAGGAGAGGAACCGCCACTGCCTCGGAGACGAGGCGGACACCTTCAGCGTGACGGCGGTGGTCACGGTCCATGCCCGTCGATGGTCGAAGAAGCAACTCACCCGCCACTTGAAACGACATCGGAAGTTCTTCATCGGCGGTCCAGCCGGGAGAGAAGGCATCCTCCTTGAGATACTTCCTGACACCTTGAAGAAGGTCAAGCCGTGATGAACATGAACTTCGTGCCTCCTGCCTCGGTCCGTCGCGTATGCGACCCGCGATGGCAGCGGTTCGTCGTCAAGGATGGCGGCGGTCATTACTGGACCGGGCAGGCGTGGAGCGACGACCCTGCCGAGGCAATGCTCTACCTTCGGGAATCCGAGGCAATGCGGGCGGGACTTGGGGTCCATGAAATAGACGGAGCGACGGAGACCTTCACGACGAGCATCACCGTCAGCGTGACGAGGGACGCATGGAAGTTGAAGGAGTTAATCCAGTACCTGAAGCAATGGGGGCGGTTCCTCCTGATGAAGAACCAGGAGTCCAGGGCGGTCAAGGTCGAGATCCAGTGGGACGAGCTGGAAGAGGATGACCGTCCTTCGAGCTGAGCGTGGAGCCACATAACCAGATCGTCGTCGCCCGTTGAGCTGTATGGGGACGACCAGGCAGAGACCCAAGGAGAAACAAAATGAACGACCTGTTTATCCCCGAGATCCGAGTCGGAGAACCCGTCCTGTGCGGCGAACTGGCGGTCTACCCACTGTTCGCAGAGCGGCGGACGCTGTTCGCTGACAGCACCCTGGACTACCTGCTGTCCGACCAGGCGATGGCGGCGGGGACTTGCACGGTCGTGGAGACCGGCATGGTAAGCAAGGTCGTCGTCAACAATTCTGGCGACAAACCCGTCCTCTTCCTTGAGGGTGAGGAGTTGGAACAAGGACATCAGAGCCGAGTCCTTCGTGCGTCCGTCCTGGTCGGCGCGGCGACTCAGACCACCGTGCCGGTTTATTGCGTTGAGCGCAAGCGTTGGGGAGGCTCGTCGCCGCACCTCACCACGGGCTCGCACTCCCCTCCGAGCCTCCGCCACCTACTGAAGGGAGGCAGTTCCGGCATGGGCATCTCCCGAGGCTTCGATAGGCAGGCAGCCGTATGGCGGCTTATTGCAGCAAAACATCGTGCGACGGCGACGATCTCCGAGCACGAGAGCATGTCCGACGTGCTCCGCAGCCATCCCGAGATGGTCAAGGAACTCAGGCACACACTGAAGTACCCCGAGGGCACGTCGGGGATTGCCGTGACCAGGAGCGGCAAGACGGGCGGCATCGACCTGTTCGACTCGCCGCAGACGCTGGAGAAGCTTTGGGACAGGCTGGTCGTACTCGGGCTGACCCTCGATGCACTGGAAGCCCGCGACACGGGATGCCAGGCAAGCACTTCGGACATCGCGGTTAGGCTGTATAGGACGAGGAACATGAGGTGGCGACGAGTCGAGTCGGTCGTCGGTATGGGCGAGGTGTTCAATGCCCGTGGTGACGACGGAACCTTGGCAACCGCGTTGTTGTTGGAAGGCTCGCTGATCCACCTCAGCATTTCCGCACCAATATAAGAGGGATGGAAGCATGGCACTTGCCCGTGGTTACAAGGCGAACTTCGAGACCCTTGGGCAGGCGTTCCAGAACGGTGATGCAGCTCTGATGGAGTGCCAGCTCGCCACGACGGGCGAGGAAGTCGCGGTCGTCTGCGCAGCGACCCGCCAGCCCGATGGTGAAGTCGAGTTCGCTCCCTTCGCCATGCTTTTCAACGGCAATCCCTATGAAATGTTGAACCCGCCGCGCTCCGATGGCGGGTTCCACACCCAGCAAGAGGTCTGGCAGTGAGGCGAACATGGGGCAATCCATCATACTCCGCACGAAGAGCCATCGCGCCAGGGAGCGGCTGGACCGCATCCTCGGTCGGCACCCCCAGTATTTCTATACATGGGAAGACGGCGGCTGCTTCGCCGAGGTCACGGCGGCGGAGTACGAGCAGGTCAAAGGTATCAAGGGGATTACGAGGGCTCGCGTGTGCCGCAATGCCTTGAGGCGGTGTTGGAGTTAGTCATCAAGGCATAGGGAAAAACGCATGAAAACGAAGTGGGTGTTCGGCTACCACGGGGCAAGAGAGACCTACTGGCTCATGGCGACCAGCTACCGCAACCTTGTGAAGCAACTGGACGCTAAGGGCATGGCTGCCCCCGACTGGTACGAAGACACCGGATACGGCTTGTAACTGTAGAACCAAACAAGGGAGATTTCTATGTGGATTTTCAACAAACAAGGTCATTTCGCCATCGGGCAGGACGCTTTCGACCACTCCAAGCTCCTCGTCCACACCCAGTTGCGGGAAGAGCTGGAGGCGGTCGTCGCCATGCTGGACCAGGTGGCTGGCGGTCAGCGGCACGAGATCGAGGAACGGATCGAGGGAGACTACCGCTTCGTGGTCACGGCTCGCCGGGAAGTCGTCGCCGAGGCGGTCGCCCGGCTGGTCGCTGCCATCGACTACGGCAAGCACGTCAACAGCCTGCACCTGGACCTGGGTGCGCAGCCAGGATATTTCCTGTTCCTGAACCGCACGGGGCTCCAGGTTGCGGCAGTCAGGGAGTGAGGTATTCCATGAAACCCAAATTCCAGCTTGGTCAGGTCGTCGCCACCCCTGGTGCGCTCCATGCCCTGGAGGCGGCAGGGCAAAGCCCGTCGTTCTTCCTTGAGAAGCACCTCGCCGGCGACTGGGGCGAGGTGGACGCTGAGGACGAGCATCTCAACGACCAGGCTTTAGTCGACGGCGGCAGGTTGTTGTCGGCGTACAGGACGCTCAGAAACACCTGCATCTGGATCATCACCGAGGCTGCGGACGACGAAGGCATGCGCGTTGCCACGACCGCACTTTTGCCTTCCGAGTATTGAGACAACTTTTCACACCCATACGGAGTCCATCATGCGTTTCCAAGTCAAGATTCGGTTCCAGGGGCATGTATCCTGGGTCGAGGTCGATGCCAACCACCAGGCGCAGGCGAAAGCACTGGTGCGGCAGCAGTACGGACCCGAGGTGGATGTCCTCTACTGCAAGCCGGCGACGGAGAAGAAGGACTGAGGGCAATGACACCACGAAGCCGCCATCCTGAACGCGAGGACTTCCCTTCGGAGGTTCATGCCCTTGCTGCGAGGCTCGAAAGCCTCCTGCTGAGCCTGCGTGACCGCCAAGCGGGTGGAGACATGGCTGACGGGATGGGCGAGTCCCATCTGGTCGTGCAGTCCCTCCAGGTCGTCGCCGACAGGCTTACGGGCTTGGAGAGGGTGGCGACCGACATCCATCAGCTCCTGATAGGTCAGCGTCAGGAGAAGGAGTGGTATACGACAAGGGAACTGGCGGACATCTTGGGCAAGAGCCACTACACCATCCAGGAACGCTGGTGCAACGACGGTCGCATCGAGTGCGAGAAAGACCCGAACACGGGAAAGTGGCGAATTCCCGGTCACGAGGTTCGACGGCTACGGGCAGGAGGCAGCCTGTTGCCTCGGCACCGTGGACGGGCAGAGAAAATGTAACAAGTCAATATCCGCCAAAAACAGCCCTTCAAACCCCCAAAAACACGAGACTTCAAAAAACCGAAAACTGAACCTAGTCGAGCAAAACCGAGATTTTACATTTCAGGGTCATCCAACATGGGAAAACATACTGCCATCTACATCCGCGTCTCCAGCAAGCAGCAAGACCACGCCAGCCAGATGCCGGACCTGGAGCGGTGGGCGGCTGCCTACGACGGTCAGGCTGTATGGTATCGGGACAAATTCACGGGAAAAACCATGGATCGCCCTGGCATGGAGAAGCTCCTGACCGACCTTCGGGCGGGCAAGGTCGAGAGGATCGTCGTGTGGCGGCTGGATCGGCTGGGGCGGACGACCAGGGGATTGTGCCAGTTGTTCGACGAGTTGGGGGAAAGGAAAGTCGATCTGGTCTCCATGAAGGACGGGTTCTCGTTGGCAAGCCCTGCGGGTCGCCTTCATGCCCGTATCCTCGCCTCCGTCGCCGAGTACGAGACCGAAGTCCGTGCCGAGCGGGTCGCCGCAGGTCAGGCAGTGGCGCGTCGCAAGGGGAAGAAGTGGGGTGGCTCCCAGAAGGGCTGGCGGTGGAAGGTCAGCGACGACCAGGTGACCGCGATCCACGAGATGAAAACGGCGGGGAAGAAGATCGCCCACATCGCCAGGGTCACGGGGCTGAGCCGACCGACGATCTACAGAGTTTTGGGGCAGGGCAACTGACCGCCGAGGGGTGAAAATCCCCTGGAACCACACCCCATACAGCCGAACCGAAGCCTGCATCGACCTCGATGTGAGCCAGCCGCCTTCGGCGGCCGACTCGGATGCCTTCCCGATTCCATCTCGATGCCCTCCAGAACGACCTCCGCCCCACCGCGTTCTTCGACCTCCGTTAGGCTGTATATGGAGCGTGGTAGGAGGACACGACCACGAACGACGACCCCACCGAAACCATCCGCCGCCTGCAACTGGCGGAGATCAACGCCCAGCCGGGCAGCCGTGAAGCCCTTGAAGCGGAACACGGGCAGGTCTGGGATACACAGCAGTTGAGGCAGGACTTCATCGTAGAAGGCTTCTTGGCACCGTTTGTGGTCGTGCGCCGCAGGGCGGACGAACAGAAGGGCAGTCTGATGTTCCAACACAACCCCCGTTTCTACTTTGGCTTCGAGCCGCATCGCCCCTGAAATGACAACGACCATGAACAAGACATTGCAGCGTTTCGGCATCGTGTCCACCTACATCCACAACCAGACGGACGAGAACTGGGAGCGGATGATGGCGGCGATCCACGAACTGGAAGGACACGGGGACGCGGTGCAGAACGAGGAACTGTTCCGAGAGGCGGTCGATGGACTGACCGAGTTCCACCCCGAGCTGAAGGACAAGGGGCTCGTGGCGAGCATCCGCGTGAAAGTCCGTATTCCCGACACTGGCAACCGCCAAGCGGATTACCAGAGCGTCCGAGACCAAGTGGAGCGGTTGGTGGGGGACGAGACGGGGCGGGCAAGCGTCGAGCGATCCGCCCCCGAGCAGGCGGGCAGGTCCCGCATCAAGTGCGTCCGGGTGGAGTACGACCTCGACTACTGGGGCGGTGACTACTCCAAGGTCGGTCAGTTCGCCTACATTCCCCAGGAGGTCATCGACCGGCTGCCGGGAAAGAACCCCGACAGGAAACTGAGGACGGCGTTCACGGTGCTGGTCGGCGACCCCCGGCACATCATCCACTACACCTTCGACGAGACGTTCGACCAGGACGGCAACGAGTGGAGGACATGACATGGTAAAGCATCGTCGTAAATTCGGGAAGGTCTGCGTCCGCAAGGGGTCGCTGACTGAGGAACTGTACCTCACGAGGCAAGGCACGTGGGACGTATGGGAGAAAAGGGCGAGGTTCAGCTCCGACGAGGCGGCTGAGCGGTTCGTCCGCCGGCACGTCGAGGGTGAGAACTGGGGGATATTTCCCGGCTAGGCGACCTCGGTAAGGTGTATAGGTGAGCGGCATAAGGGAGGACATGACATGGCAGCAGGAATCAGCACGGAACGGAAACACCAGATCGAGTACCGCCTACTCAAGGGGCTGCAACGAGATCTGGCTCGGCAAGGCATCCAGTCCTCTTACGCGAGCCTCTGTCTGAGCGGCACCCACGAAGGGCAGGACTGGCACATTGCCTACGACTCGGTGGCACGCCAGCAACGGCGAGTGCTGCGGGATGCCGCGCGTTGTCGTGGCGGGCAGGTCCCTCATCCACCACCTCGGTGCCGATGTGGTCAAGACCCTTGTCGAACACTTGAAAGGACAGGAGTGAATTATGCCCACCACAGCCATCAAGCACCGTGTCCTCGCCGCCAACGCCGTCCAGGTCTGGACATGGTTCCAGGAACGCGGCGGCATTGCCGTTGGAAGTCCATCGACATTTGCACCGCCGGGCAGTCGTGGACCACGCCCCTCCACGATGCCGAGGGGCAGCTCATCCGCCGAAGAAAGTCCCACTGGAACAAACGCCTTCCCTGA
>CAVRDP010000012.1:0-506095 GCA_963719885.1 uncultured Planctomycetia bacterium
CACTCTACTCATTGCTTTTCTCCGGTTTGATCGCCACTTCCCCCCCTGAACATATCTTCGGGCAATCGCGCGACATTGGGGGAAAAGCTCGTAACCGTTCACGGGGGTTCTTGCCCTATCCGCCTGCCCGAACCCCTCAGCGGGAGGGTGATGACTATAATTTGAACAACGGAATTTGGTTTGTCAAGTCCCAGATTGTTCCACGGAACGCCCCAGGTGGAATCCTCCTTGATTGCGGAAAGCAACTTCTGCTTCCCCGCCTCGCGATTGCCGCTTACCAAGAGACAACATTACCCATGGCCAGGGCTTCGCTCCGACCAAAGATGCCCAGCACCGTCTGTTGATCCTCCCGTGGGAGGCAAACGGTGACGCCGTTGGTGACGACGGGCGTGTCGTCGCCATAACTGCCCGCGAACAAGTCCTTCAGCAAAGGGCGGATATTGCGGCCGTTCTTGACGAAGAACACTGCCCCGGCACTTCCGTCGCCGTCATCAACAAGTTCCGGGAGCCTGCTGAGATGTGCATCGGTCGAGGGGGGCCTGCGGGACAGAATGGCAACGGCCATGGAGGCCTTTCGACAGTGGAGCCAAAGCTGCGGTTCTGTGGCGTCTTTGGCCAGCAGGCCCGCCACCCGGCTCGACCAGTCTTCCGAACTCGCGGTTCGCTTGAATCTTGCCGCGCCGCCTTCCGATTTCGGGGCGGTAGTCTGCGACGCGCCCTGAGAGGGAAGCGTTTTCCCTACGGCGGCCATCGCCTTGAATGTCGTCTGAACGTCCACAAAGAACTCATCAGGATATACGACATCGTACCCCCGCACCGACACGAGCTTCTTTCCTGTTTCGAACAAGGCCTTCGCCACTTCCAGGTCATTTGCCAGGAAGCCCAATGTCGCCACATTCAACCAGAATGCGGCTCCGGGGATCAGGGAAACTACGAGTCCATGAGAGACTACCGTTGTCGCCGCCAGATTGCACTGCAATTTGGCCAACGCGGTCAATTGCTTCACCAGGGGATTGAGCTGCTGCAAATCGCCGGCGCGGGCGAAGGCGAAAGCTTGACGGAAACACACCCTGGGCGCTAGTTGCACGAAGGTGATGTTGATTTCTCCGCGAAGCATGGTTTCGGCCCGTTCTGAGTAAGGTCTCAGCTTCGCCAGCCCTTCCGGTTGCGAGATGGAATCCGGCGGCCTGGCCCAGGACCCATGCGGCCTCCGAACAACTCCGGTTGACCAACGGTTGCACGAGGCGTAGCGCCAGCCCGTACAGCGTTTCGGCAGCGGGGAAGTTTTCCCGCGCACAGCGGATCGCGGCCAGTTCCGCTACGTACCTGGCCAGTTCCGGATGCTGGTCGCCAACGACTGCCCGTCGCAACTGGATCACATCGTCGATCAGCACTTCGGCTTTAGCGTAGTCTCCCTTGCGAGCGTGGAGTCCCGCCAGGTTTCGCAGCGCAGTAGCGCACTCCGTATGGTTCAGGCCCAGCGATTGCTCCGCAACCTCGCGCATGCGGGTGCCGATTGCGAGCGCCTTCTCCGCTTTGCCCTGCTCGTCCCACTCGATACACTCTTGCAGCAATTTGCTGAGTTGTTTCTTGGGATCACTCACTCGCAAGCCCCATAGCAATTTCCGCCACACCGGGGCGGGCTTGGAAACAGCCCGGGGCGTCCGCAATTCGCCCAAGCCCGCCAACGCGCGATCTCCCCTGGCTTTCGGGACTTGTTGTGGCGGCCGCGGATTGGGAGTTGCGCCGGTAGCCTTTGCCACATCCTGAGGAGTCCTTCCCGACGCTTCCTGTTGTTGTTGTGGGGGTTTCTTGGAATAGGCCGGCAGCACTCCGCCGGGAGAAGGGACGGCGATCGCCTGTCCGCACTTGGGGCACTTCACTTTCTTCCCCACTAGCTGCGGATTCAATTTCAAGTGTGTTGCGCAATGAGGGCACGGAAATTTGCTCGAGCCCACGTCGCCGGCCGTGTTAGGAGTAGTTCTCATTTCCAGAACTCCCACCATTTCTTTGCGCCGGGCATTTCCGCTTCCCACATGATTCGTAACCTCCTCTTGGTATAGATGTTGAAAGTTCCTCAGCCTGCTTTCGCGCTTCATCCAGAGAATCCGCTGTTATCTCGATGACCTTGTTGTCCATGTCCAGACCCTCGTTCAAGGAACGTGATCAAACTCCAGGAAAGTGAGCCAACCCCACTGTCGGTCCGTGCATCGCCGTCCTCCTAGCAAGAGACGTATGCCGCACGGAAACGTTACGGCTAAGGGCCCGCACGGTGATCGAGTTTCATGATTATCGCATGCCAGTCTTCCGGCCGCAACTGGCGGATCGACTCCTTTAGCCGCTTCATGTCGCGCGTTGCGCGGTAGGACTGCGAAGCGGCAAGATCCCCATTTTCGACCGGGCCACGGAGCATCTCCGGGGGGGTCGCCAGCGCCGTACGGCACCACACGGCGAACAGCCGCTCGCGTCCAATCGGGGGAGTCATCTCCACATCCAGTACATCGAGTGACGTGTTTTTCTCCAAAAGGGGGTGTGACAGTGAAGTTCCAGCGTCCTCGTCGGGGTACAACCGATTCAAATTGCCGGTGGTAGGCCAGGTAATGGATCATGCCCATGAAGCCAATGCCGACCCGTGTGGCAAGATAACGATGTGAGTAGATTATAATGGATAAGCGGTTCTTTGCTTGCGGAAAACCGTGGACGTCACTCGCTGCGAATCACGAGGAAGGCCACGCCAGTCCCTTGAGGCGAGAAGCAGTGTGCCAGGTTTTCTGATCGAGCGAGACTTTGCTGGTGGGCGCGAGCTTTCCGGCCCGAACCAGCTCTTTCAATTCCGCGTCGCTGACAGGGCCTTTGCCTTCCTTTCCATCGAGACTGTAGAACCAGCGTCGCCTGGGTGGGAGTGGTCCTGGGTTTCCCTGACAGATGAAGGCACCCCAGAAATAGGGATGCGGGCACCTGGCTTTCACGGTTAGCTGGGCATTTCTCAAGGCTTCGGCTCGTGGCTCGCCGGCCAGGATGCGGCGGTAGAAGTCCTCCATCAGGTCGCGCGTCTCCTCGTCCGGCACTTTCCAGAGGCTCATGATGAGCGTCTTCGCGCCCGCCAGCACGAAGGCCCGCCGCAGGCCGAAAACTCCCTCGCCCGTGCGGATTTCGCCGAGACCGGTATTGCACGCGGAGAGGACCACCAACTCGGTGTCGAGCAGGTCCATGCCGGTCACGTCTTCGGCGGTCAGCAGCCCATCTTCGGCCTCCGCGGGCAGGTTGCGGTTCGGGCCGCTCCCGGGCACGCTTTCGCCGACGCACCTCGTCGATCACGTCTTCGGCAGTACGAGGGAAGCGGGCTTGGGTGTAAACCGATCCCACATACGCCATCTGTTTTTTCCCGGGGCGCTCCCCGCTGCTTTTCTCTTGCCCCGCCAAACGCTCGACCGGAGGCGAAGAAGGCGCCTCTTCCTCGACAGCCGTGATTCCTGCCGTTTCCGCGCCTGCGGCATTTCCTCCCTTTTCTCCCACCCCAGCTTCAGACTCTGCTCGCAACCGCGCCGCCAACGTCCGCCGCATGGGCACACCCTTGCCATCGGCCGTTATCACCAGCAGTTCCTCCTCTTCTTCGGCAGGAGGAACCGCTTCGCCGCGAAAGTCGTCCACGTACTGCGACATCTCGCGACTCATGTGCTCCGCCGTGCGAACACTCACCGTGGTCCCCAACCAGGCACGGAGCGACTCCACCGATCCCCCAAAGGCGTCCTGGATGCACAACCGCTGCAACCAGTCCTCCAGAACATAGGAATTCTCTCCAGCGGGCAATCCCAAGGTCGCGTCCAGGGGCGACCATCCAATCGCTTGGCCTTCCCGAGTCCCGTAGACTCGGCGGCCGATCAGCAATTCCCCGAAAATCGACAAGTACCGCTTCTCATGCGGCTCGGGCAGGCGCGCCAACGTCTCCCCTTCCCGTTCTACGGTCTCTCCCCGATCCCCATCCCCATGGGCCTCCACGAAGGACCGTAAAAACTCCAGGCACATGGTCATAGCTCGCGGAAACATCCCGCGTTCCACTTCGTCGAGGCGTCGCCCTTCGCTCAGCGCTTGCTTCAAAAACTCGTGCATCCGCTCAAATTGCTCTTGGGCCTTGAAAATATCCAGTTCTTTTGTTGAAATCATAGTTGGACCTCTGCTAGCAGAATTTGTGGAAACATGAATTACTCACCTGTTAGCATGAGGTCTTTTTCTTCTGCTATCAAGCCCTCCTCCCCCGCCGTAAGTCCTTGTCCTACAATGCTCTTAGCGCTAGAGGAAGGCGAGTCACTGCCGCACAACCTACAAGCCCAGGTAATGCCGTCGTAACAACGCCCCGGCCCAGCGCCCTAACGTCCGCGTCACCGTTACGACAGGCCCTTTTCAGAGCCCTAATTTTTGAGATCTTCTCAAAGTACCGCTGGCTGTCATTCTCGCCCTTTAACGTGAGAAAGTGTCTCAGTTCATCGGCAGCCCTTTGCTTGGAGCCTGGGACATCGCCTTCCTTTAGCACTTTGACCCATTGGATGAAGGTAACCAAGACAAGTGTTGCCAACTCGTCATTATCTCCTCCAGGTTTTGGGAACATCGAAAAAAAGCCAGACCAGAAACTCATATAACACTCCTCAGTCAGGTTGTCTCCTATTTTGGCAGTCAATCAACCATCTGCCTGATACCCGCAAGGTTATTCCGAATGCGAGCGTTATTCGGGCTAATCGCCGCGGCGCGCTTCAGGTAGTGCAACCCCTCTTGTGGATGCCCCAGATTGGCATTGCAGCATCCGATGCTCATTAAGTACAGATCGCAATCCGGCGCCTGTTCCAGAGCCTCTTTGTAAAGCTGAATGGCGCTTGCGAAGTCGCCTCGCTGGGAGGCGGCCGCCGCAAGCTCTGCGATCCGCATGACGTGCTCGGCCCACTCAATGTCCTGGGTCGTAACCTTCTTCTGATCCTGAATGCCACCCAGATGATTGGGGCCAAAAACAGCGACGGATGGATTGCCCAGCGAGGCCTTCAGCACTGCCAAACCTGTGCGATCCATCCAAAGCAAGTCCATTTGCTCTCTTGTAAGGCATTTCCGAGTTGCCTGGCTCTTTTCTCCAGTCGAGTCGCCAGACGCTGACGGAATCTTCATGGTCTTGCTGCACCCTGGGCACTTCCCTGTTTTCCCGGCGGCTTTGCCAGGAGCACTCACTTCCTTCGAGCAGTGAGGGCATCGAAACCTGATCTTGCTCGGCTGATCGCTTTCGCGCAGCGGGACAGGCGCGCTGGGTTTGGTGAGAGCCTCCAAGGTTCGCGCTGCGACTTTGCGGACCCTGCCTGCGGTTCCATCGGTCCAACCAACGCGGCCACCGCCAACAATCTCCGGTGGAAAGCGATTCGCTCCTGAGCCTGGTGCCAGTGGTGAAGCCGAACCTACTTCACGAACTGCCTCCACCAATTCGGGGTGCGGTTGAAGCTCAGCGGCGACTATGAGCGCCTCGATAATCGCTGCACTCCGCGACGCAAGTAGTTCCCGAATCAGCCTGCCGAGTGCGCGTTCCCCTTCCGGCCTGGCCTCCCGGAGTTCGTCAACTGCTTTCCTTTCCAATTCAATCTGTTGGGACCGGAAGAGGTCGTTTCGCGAGCACAGCTCGATAATGGTCGAAATTCCCTTTGCAAGTGACATGAGGGTTTCATTTCATTCGTTTAGAGCCAACCAAGTCTTTCCAATGACGGCTGCCGTTTTTTCCAGAGCTAGTGTTGCTGCGTTGCGGACCGATTCGTCCGAGTCTTTGAGCAGAGTCTTCAATGCTTTCACGGTGCGCGGTTCACGGCTGCGTCACGGTTCATGGCGTTCCCTTTCGGATGAATGACGTGATTTGTTCCTGAAAGCGGCGGTGAGAGGGTTGTGTAGCACTTGGGGCTTTTCGGGGTCAGCCGAGCCACGTAAACTCCAAGAGTCTGCCGTCCTTGAAGTTAGAAGTCACGTTAATTCGCTTTTGCGAGTTCCTCCAACATGGGTAGCTGTAACCCGGTGGGTCGGCCCCAAGTCCGTCGTCCACGTCCACTTGCTGAAAGCCGTTTTTGGCCAATATCCGATCGACCTCCTTCAATGACATGCCTTCGCGGATTCCCCAAGGATTCTCCTTGACGTACTCTCCCCGCGGCCCCGGCGGAGCGGCTGCGGGCTCGCTCGTCTGTTGCTCGCCGCCGCCAGAGAAATTCGAGACAAGCCAATTCCAGAAACCCATTGCAGTGTCCTCCACACGATTTCGAGTTTTCGAGTAACTGGCGGCCCCTACAGGACCGCCAACAGAAATTCTGAGCCATCTTGTTACGGTGTGATGCGCCGCATCCATCAGTCTTCGTGATCGTTCGTCGGATTGAGCCACTTCATCATAGAGTAATAAGCGCCATCCGCCCAATCGTCCGCTGTTACCTCAATGACCTTATTGTCCATGTCCATACCCTCGTCCAAGGAACGTGATCAAGCCCCAGGACAGTGGGCCGATCCCACTGTCACTCCGTGCATCGCCGTCCTCGTAACAAGAGACGTATGCCGCACGGAAACGTTACTCCTAAGAGCCCGGACGGTGATCGAGTTCAATGATTATCGCATGCCAGTCTTCAGGCCGCAACTGCTGGATCGACTCTCTAAGCCGCTTCATGTCGCGCGTTGCGCGGTAGGGCTGCGAACGCGCAAGATCTCCATGTTCGACGAGCCCATGGAGCGTCGCCAGGGGGAGCGCCAGCGGTGTGCGACACCACACGCCAAATAGCCGCTCGTGCCCGATTGGGGGGGTCATTTCTACGTCAAGCACATGGATGGGGGTATTTGCCTCCAAAGTGGGATGTGGGGCTGCTACATCCTCGTCCGGGTACAGCAGATTCAGGTTGCCAGCGGGTCCGACATTGAACACGGTCACGTAGCCCTTGCGGTCGGCAACGACCTCGATGCGGACGCGATCACCGGTCCGCAGGCCGACCCGCGCAGCGCGCTGGGAACCTTTTTCATGTCGCGCGAGAGGCCACGCGGTTTCGGCCTGGTCGCCGCTATTTGCTGGTAGCCCCCGTCCGCCATCTTGCGGCTGACAACCAGCTTGATATTGACAGGAGCCGGACGTTGCCCTTGAGCCCCTTGCGGCACGAGCGAATCAGCCAAGAGTTGGTTGAGCGAACTCCGCAGCGTCGAGATAAAATCCTTCAACTCCGGTCTGCGCTGCGGGTCCGCCGCCAAGCCGTCGCGAATCAGGCGTTCCAAAGGCTCCGGCATTCCTTTGCAGCGGGAGTCGGGATCCGGCAACCCCTGACGGATCTGGTAAACAAGGCCGGGAATGGGTCCCGCCTCGAACGGCAGTTCTCCCGTTATCAGGTGGAACAAGGTTGCCGCCAGGCTGTAGACGTCCAGTGCCGGTGTGACGCGGCCCTCGAATGCTTCGGGGGCCATGTAGATCGGGGTTCCGGCCGTCGTTCCCGGTTCAACCAGCCGCGCCGAAATCCCGAAATCGGTCAACATCGCCTCGTCTTTTTCCGAGTTCCAGAGGATGTTGGCCGGCTTGATGTCCCGGTGGATGATTCCCTGCTCGTGAACCTGCAAGAGCCCTTCACCCACGTCCGCGACGTAACGTGCAGCATGTTGCCAGTCGAGGGGGCCGGCGTCTTCCAGCCGGTCAGCCAGCGATCCGCCGGCCACGTATTCCAGGACCAGGTAATGTTCGCCCGCAGCCTGCCGCCAGGCATGAACCTGGACAATGTTGGGGTGATGCAGCTTCGCCAGGTACTGGGCTTCTTTCCGCAACGCCGCCAAAGCGCGGGCCTTGAGCGGACGTGCTCGCTAGCTGCAATGTTTTCAAGGCCACCTGCCAACCCAAGTTCAGATCGTCGGCCAGCCAGACTTTGCCGAAAGCACCTTCACCAAGCAACCGGCGGAGACGAAACTCGCCCGGAAACGGGTCGGGAAGTCGAGGAGTTTTCGGAGTCGGCGCCGCTTTCAGGTCCTCCTTCTTCTCACCGGGAATGGGCGGAGTGTCGCGCGGCACGTCAAGCGTGGAATAGCGACCGGAAGCACGGGCCTGATTTTCCATGCTGGAGTTCTCCCAAACGCTGGCGGCACACTGGTACAGCAACGACACGGCCCTAATAAGCTGCTGACCTCGTTTTTTAAGTTCAGCGGGACCCCGCTTCAAGGACTGCGGTTTGACTACCTTTCCTTGTTCGAGCCTCGCCATCACCTTGTCGAGCAGGGTGGCCAAAGCTTCCTCGGCCGGTGTGGCTGGCGGCTCACCCCAGGAGGCAAGATCGGCATTCGTGCTCACGAGCTGGCCTCCATCAACCGCCGCAACGCGCCGTCGGCCCTGAGCGTTTCCAGTGCCCGTGTCACAACAACCCGGAGGGCCCCTTCGCTCTTGCCCGTTCGCCCGCTGATTTCCGCGTAGGAAAGCTGCTCGAAGGTCCGCAATTCGAGCACTTCCCGCTGATGCTGGGGTAGCCGTTCAATGGCCGCCGCAAGCAGGACCGCCTTTTCTGCACGCTCCACCTCCTGCTCGGGCGTGCTTCCCTTGGTCAGCGTTGCGAAGACTTTTGCAGCGGGCATTTCTCGCCTTTCGTCGCGTTTCTTGGCCAAGCCGCGCCGTTGCATGTCAACGATGACGTGGCGAACGATTTGGCCGACCCAGGCAAGGAACTCGGGCGGCTCGTGGCCCTGAAAATGCCTGTCTGCTCCCCACGTGCCTGGATCAAGAGCGCCGTGAATCCGCATGAGCGTTTCCTGGACGATATCTGAGTCGCCGAGCTTTTGACGCCGGCCCGGCTCGATCTGCCGGCGTACCAGCAGGTGCAAGTAGGGACGCACCCTCGCCAAGAGGGCTTCCACGCGCCTTCGCCTCACCGGCAAGAACGCGACACAGCAACGGTCCTAATTCGTGGTCGTCGCCCATGACCTCGCTCACTTCAAAGGACGGCTTCCTGCGGAAAGTGTTACAAGAAAAGCGGAAGTGCAATTCCGCTCACACCGAAACGCTCATGGCCTATGTTGTTTACGACCCGCCCGGGTCGGCGCATACTCCGTTCCCTGGGTTGGGCCCCCACGATTAGGAAATACCCACCGATGGAAGTTCGTGACAGCATATAGATCACCATTCTATCATCTAGCGAATGGTGTCTGCAACAGGCCCCCTGAAATGTAAGAAGTTGGCGAAATTATGCTATTAGGCCGTGGTCCCACGGTTTGGTGCAGCGACCATCGGGAGTGGTATCCCATCCGAAGCATATCGCGACCGCTTGCGCGGAGGAGGGGCACCGCCGCAGGTTAGGGCGAGTTGCGCACTCCGGCACGGCGCGCCGATAAGCTACGGTCGACCCCACAAACACGTGGGCGTCGCCGGCGATCCTTGCTGTTTCAGAATACCACCGTATTTTGAGACTGCGCAGCCGGAAGTCCTGGCGGCCGCGCAAACCTGCCACCGACCTTGCCTGTTCTATTCATGGCGGCGGGCGACGCGTCCACGGCGGCGTCGAACAGGTTCCTGGCCCCACTGCGGCAGTTTCTGCTCGATGGCCTCGGCGCGGGTCTTGACCACGCCGACCGATCACAGAGGAGAAAAGCCGAAGAAGTGCGCAGCAGGTGGCACTGCTCGGAAACTTTCCTCACCCCAGGCCCATCTCGCCGGGCACCATTTACCGATCCATGTTTGGCGAGGGGAGTTGGCGGCACGCCCGGGGTTCCCAAAGGCGGAAGGGGGGAATGGAGGGAGCGGCTGCCCTCACCCCCTGCCCCTCTCCCGAAGGGAGAGGGGAGAAGGAGGAGCTAGCCGCCAACTCTGCGAAGGGTTCGTTTTGCCCGTGCGCACCGTCGATCTCAGAATATCGAAGACTTGGCGGTCGGTTGGCCGCTGAAGCCGATGCCCCTGTTCCTTTCCGCCGATCGGTACGTCAATGTTCCGCTGGAAACGACATAGATTTCCGCCTTACGCGGCTTGCCGGCATTTCATCGAAATGTCCTGGAGCACTCGGCGACAGGTTCGTAGGCGAGCAGGGGAGCGGGGAGCACGGAGCGGGGAAGGCGCAAGCGGAGACGCGGAGATGGGAGAACGGGGAATTTCGGGCGGGAGCAAAACGCCCTCACCCCGACCATGGGTACATGGTGCCCGCCCTTTCCCGAGTACGGGCGAGGGGCGGTTGTTGGCCATTTGGACGCGAAAACGCTGAGCGCCCTTCCGACTTTCGAAAAGTCTTTTCGGCGGCAAGAACTCAGCGAATTCCTCGGAAAATGGGGGCCCGGCCGGGTTGCGGGCGAGCGTGTCTTCCGGAAATCCGGAATGCTGAACCTTATCAAAACGCCGGCCAAAACGTACTAATTGGGTGGAGAATTGCGCCGCGGATGGCGGAGAAAGGCGGAAGGATGAGGGATGAAGGATGAGGGATGAGGGACTATGGCGAAAATTCTCCCGATTATTTGCTTGGCGCATTGTCCCCTGTGCGGGGGATTGGGTCTCGTTTTTCGGCCAAGACCTGCACCCCCAATTTAGCAAAGACGGTACATGACTTTGCCCGGCCGAAAAAGCCGCTGAATACGGTTTTCAGCGGGGTTTTCCAGGAAGAATGCGGGAAAAATGGCCGGTGGAGGAGGCGAATTTGGACCACACCGTGATAGACCAAGATTTTTTTGTTGAATTCAGGAATGAAGGATGAAGCATGAGGGAGGAAGGCGGAAGGATGAAGGATGAAGAAGAAGGGGGAGGGGAGAAAGGGAGATAGGGAGAAAGGGAATGCCTTCGATTTTGGACCACACCGTGCTGGACCGCGCGGAAGACCTCCAGCCGGTCGAAGTGCTTGATAGAAAAGCAGTTGCGAATAGTCTGCCGGACCACGACAAGGAACGAGACTTGGTTGTCGTAATAATCGGTTTTATGGAATAAGTTTGGATCGTTACGACGAACAACGTCTGGATACGATCATTTGCTCATTGACAATTCGGTTCTGCGACGTGCCCCGGGGGCGCGTCGCGCAACCCGGCGGGGACTCGTCAGCCTCGCCGGTTGGGAGCATTGCGCGATCGCCGAATCGCAATGTTCTTCTCCGGACCGCACAATCACAAGAGGGGCCGAGTTTTGCGTCCAGCCCCGCAAAAGAGAGTGATTTCTGAAAGACGAATCGTGCAGCGGCTGAAATTGGACCGGCACGTGGTGGACCGCGAAAATCGCATTCTTTGGTTCGGAAGTGGGGTATTCTGGTTCTTCATCAAACGATAAGAAAATGCACGACAGGAAAATGAAGTGCAGGACGAGACCAATTGGAGAAGCACGATGCCATTACACGATTGGACGCGGGTCGACGCCGCGACGTTTCACGCCTTCAATACTGCTTGGATTACGCATTTGAGCGAGGCCATGAACGATGGCGTGCTGCCGCGCGACTTTGCGCACTGCCCGAGCAATGGGCCGCGCAGTGTACAATACTCGGGCCTTGTCCGCCAACGCAAGCGCTTCCGAGCAAAGCACTTGCGCGAGTTGTTTCCGGACAGTGTCCGGGAACGTTCCCGGACAAAGGACCCGGAAAAGCGTCGGGACCGGCGTCGCAAGTCATTTGCAGAACACAACTTGCGATGCCTTGCGCTGGCAGCGGAGACGCGTTTCCAGGCTGTCCGTCCGGGAACGTTGGCGGACAAAATACCGCAGACGATGGGCTTTCGAGAGGAAAACGAGCCCCGACTGGCATGCACAGCGTGGGAAGTGGAGCCTTGGTCACAGCGTCTTGTGGAACCGCCGCACGGAGAGCACGAGCGTGGCAAGGCCCATCGCGGCCAGCGCGAGCAGGTGCGGCCAGAGATACGAGAGGCCGACCCCCTTCAAGAAAATGGTCCGCACGATCACGAGAAAATAGGCCACCGGATTGAGATAGGTCAGCCACTGGATGACCACCGGCATGTTGGCGATCGGGAAGGAAAAGCCCGAGAGCAACATCGCGGGAAAGAAGAACAGGAACGTGCTCATCATCGCCTGCTGCTGCGTCTGGCTGAGCGTGGAGATGAACAGGCCGACGCCCAGCATCGTCAACAGGTAAAGGCCCGTCGAGACGTACAAGAGCACGATGCTGCCGCGGAGCGGCACCTCGAACCAGAAAAAGCCGATCAGGAGGATCAACGTCACGTCGACGAAGGAGATCAACACGAAAGGCAGCGTCTTGCCCAGAATGAACTCGGCCGGCGTGATCGGCGTGACCATGATCTGCTCGATTGTGCCGATCTCCTTCTCGCGGACCACCGCCATGCTCGTCAAGAGCAGGCTCACCAGGCTGACCACGATCACGATCACCCCCGGCACGAAGTAGTTGCGGCTGTCCAGGTTCTCGTTGAACCACGCCCGGCTGCGGAAATCGATGCGCACGGGCGGATCGAGCACTCCCTGGGTTCGCGCGATGCGCTTGGCGAGCATCTGCCGCGTGTAGTCGCTGGTGATGCGGTTGACGTAGCTCATGGCGATGCCCGCCGTATTCGAATCGGTGCCGTCGCAGATCACCTGAATGGCGGCCGTCCGCCCGGCCTCCAGGTCGCCGGCAAAGCCGTGGTCGATCCGCAGGACGATCTGCACCGCGCTGCGGTCGATGAGGTCTTGCATCCGCCGATCGCCGTCCACACGGGCCACGACGTTGAAATAGCCGCTTTGCGAAAAGCGGGCCAGAAGCTCGCGGCTGACGGGCGTGTTGTCCAGATCGTAAACTGCCGTGCGGATGTCGCGGATGTCCATGTTCACCGCGTAGCCGATCACCAGCACCTCCATGCAGGGCACGATGAGGACCACGGCACGCATCCGCGGGTCGCGAAAGACCTGGATGAACTCCTTGATCAGCATCTGGCGGATACGCTCGAACATGGTGGTCGGGTCTTAGTGCTTAGATCTTAGTACTCAGTACTCAGTACCATGACTGCTAAGCTCTAAGTTCTAAGCTCTAAGACCTTCCTTACGTTAGTTTCTTTTTGAACTTCCATTGGGCCAGGACTACCATCGCCACGGCGAACACGATCAGCAGGATCGTATCCGTGGCCAGGATTTCCAGGCCCACGCCCTTGAGATAAATCCCCTTGAGGATGCCGATGAAATAACGCGCCGGCACGAGATAGGTGATCCACTGGATCGGCCGGGGCATGTTGACGATGGCGAAAATGAAGCCCGACAAAATGAATGCCGGCAAAAAAGTGGTCGTCATGGCCAACTGGCTCGCCAGGAGTTGGCTCTTGGTGGTGATGCTGAAGAGCATGCCCATCGTCAATACGCCGACGAGGAAGATCGAGGCCACGCCGAAGAGCAAGGCCACGTTGCCACGGAGCGGAATTTGGAACATGAACTGCCCGAGGACCACCGCCAGCACCATGTCCAGCAGGCCGATGGCGAAATAGGGGATCAGCTTGCCGAAGACCAACTCCGAGCCCTGCACCGGCGTTGAAATGAGCTGTTCCATGGTGCCGCGCTCCCACTCGCGGGCAAAGCAGAGCGAGGTGAGCATGGCGGCGATGACCATCATGATGACGGCGATCAGCCCGGGCACGATGTAGTTCCTCGACTCCAGGTCGGCGTTGAACCAAACGCGGGCGCGGACATCGAGGGGAACTTGGAGCTTCGTCGGACCGAGGCGGCCGAAGCGGCGGATCATCCACTCCTGCGAGTAGATTTCCACGATCGCGTCGGCATAACCCAGGGCGATCGTGCCCGTGTTCGAGTCGACGCCCGAGATGTCCACTTCCAGCGGGGCCTCGGTTTCGGAGGCCAGCTTGCGGGCGAAGTTGTAGGGGATGACCAGGCCCATCAGGGCCTCGCCGGAGTCGATGGCCTGGTTCATGTCGCGCTCGTTATCCACATAGCGCACGAGCGAGAAATAGGGCGATCCATCAAACCGGCTTACCAGTTCCCGGCTGTCAGGCGTGCGGCTCTGGTCCCAAACCACGAAAGGCACGTGATCGACGTCCAAGGTCAAAGCGAAGCCGAACAGCAAGAGCATCATCATCGGAATGGCGATCGCCATGCCCAGGCTCCGCGGGTCGCGGAAAATGTGCAGGAGCTCTTTGCGGGCCACGGCCGTCACGCGTCGGGCGTTCATCGTCGCACCTCCTCCTGCGGCTGCTCGGCGCGGTCGCGGGCTTCGATCAGCGAAACGAAGACGTCCTCCAGTGACGGCACGATCCGCTCGACCTGTTGCACGTGAAACCCCTGCTCGGCCAGCCGTGAGCGAGTTTCTGCGGCCGCGCGATCGCCGTCGTCGGCCACCAGGTGCAAACTGCTGCCGAAGAGGGCGACTTCCTTCACTGAGGCCAGCCCGGCCAAGGCCTCCATGGCCGCTTCGGGCCGCTGGCAGAGTACTTCCAGCACGTCCTCGTGCATGGCCTCGTGCTTGAGCTTCTCCGGCGTGCCTTGGGCGATCAGTTCGCCGCGATAGATCAAGGCCAGGCGGTCGCAGTACTCGGCTTCGTCCATGTAGTGCGTGGTGACGAAGACGGTCACGCCCTCGCCGGACAACTGGTAGATCAGGTCCCAGAACTGGCGGCGGCTGATCGGATCGACCCCGGAGGTCGGCTCGTCGAGAAAGAGGATCGGCGGCCTGTGCAGGATCGCACAGCCCAGGGCCAGCCGCTGCTTCCAGCCGCCGGAGAGGATCGCTGTCGGCCGGTGGCGATGGGCTTCCAGGCCCGACATCTCGATCACCCATTGTTTCCGCTCGGCCTTTTCCTTTGCTCCAATGCGGTAGATGCCGGCGTAGAAGTCGATGTTCTCCTCGACCGTCAGGTCCTGATAGAGCGAGAACTTTTGGCTCATATAGCCGACATTGGCCTTGATTTCCTCGGCCTGCGTGCGGATATCGAGGCCGGCCACGCTGCCGTGTCCGCCGGTGGGCGCGAGAATTCCGCAGAGCATGCGGATCGTGGTCGATTTGCCGGCCCCATTGGGGCCCAAGAAACCGAAGATCTCGCCACGGTTGACCTGGAAACTGACCCGGTTGACCGCCATGAAGCTGCCGAAGCGGCGCTGGAGTTTATCGACGGCGACGGCGGGGAGGGGAGGGGACGCGGGGAGGGGGAGACGCGGAGACGCGGGGATCTCCGTGTCTCCGTGTCTCCGCGTCTCCGCGTCTCTGCTGCCGCCGACCACCGAAACGAAGACGTCCTCCAACGTTGGCGGAATGGCGCGCATGGCTTGCGGCGGCAGGCCGGCGTCGCGCAAGATCTTGCCGACTTGGTCTGCTTCCCCTTGTCCATCCGTGTGGACAAAATGCACGCGATCGCCGAACAGCCCGACCGATGCGGCGGGAAACTCTTGCCGCAAGAGGGCGGCGGCCCGGCGGGGCTCGGCGCTGCGAATTTCCAGGATCGTGCCCCGCATCAATTGCTTGACCTCGTCCGGCGTGCCGCAGGCCAGCATCCGGCCTTGATGGATCAGGGCCAGGCGATTGCAGCGCTCGGCCTCGTCAAGATAGGCCGTGGAGACGAAGATCGTCACCTTTTCCCGCAGAAGTTGATAAAGGATCCGCCAGAAGTCGCGGCGCGAAACGGGATCGACGCCGTTGGTCGGTTCGTCCAGAAACAGCACCCGCGGCGTGTGGACCAACGTGCAGGCCAAGCCGAGCTTCTGCTTCATCCCGCCGGAAAGATTGCCCGCCAGGCGACGTTTGAAGGGCGCGAGATTGCTGAAGGCCAGCAGCCGCTGGATCCGCTCGTCGCGGCCCTTGCGGGGCACGTTATAGATGTCGGCGTAGAAGTCGAGGTTTTCCATCACGGTCAGGTCGGCATAGAGCCCGAAGCGCTGGCTCATATAGCCGATTTCCGCCTTGACCGCCTCGGCCTCGCGGACGACCTGATGCCCGGCCACCCAGGCCTCGCCCCCGTCGGGGTCCATGATCGACGTGAGCAGCCGCATGGTGGTCGTCTTGCCGGCGCCGTCGGGGCCGACGAGGCCGAAGATCTCGCCTTCCTCGACAGCCAGCGTGAGGTTGTCGATAGCGGCAAGGTCGTCGAATCGCTTGGTGAGGTGCTCGGCTCGAATCATAAGAAGCACATAATCGCAATAGCATCGTAGGAAAACCACGAAAAACACGAACTACACGAAAAATGCGAGAGAAGGCGTGGGACGCGGCAATGTGGGCACTACGTTTGTCAGGTCTGTCTGTTTCGTGTAATTCGTGTATTTCGTGGTTTCCTGAAATTGTCTGTTTCACGTACCGGATCTAACCAGCCGAGCATCTGCCGGCATTCCCGGCTTCAGCTCCTTATCCGGATTCTTCGCGTCGATCTTGATCCGATAGACGAACTTCACCCGTTCGCGATTGGTCTGCACCGACTTGGGCGTGAACTCCTGTTCCGACGAGATGAAAGAGACTCGACCCTTGTAGACCTTGCCCGGATAAGCATCGGTGGTGATCTCGGCCTCGGTGCCCAGGACGAGGTTGCGTTTGCCCAGGTCGCGTTCGTCCACGTAGGCCCGCAGCCATGGATTCTCGATGTCGGCCACGGTGACGACGGGCGTGCCGGGGGCGACGTACTCGCCCGGCTCGGTGTTCTTCGACAACACGACGCCCGTCAACGGCGAGGTCACGGTGGCGTAGCCGAGCTTGGTCTCGGCGGACAGCAACGTGGCCTTGGCCTGTTCGACCTTGGCGCGGGCCTGGTCGATGTCCTCTTTTCGCGGACCTTCCTTGACAAGGCGATATTGGGCCTGGGCCTGTTCCATGGCGGCTTTGCCCTGTGCAATATCCTCCTGCCGCGGGCCTTCTTTGACCAACTCGTAGCGTTTCATCGTCTGAAGAGATCGCGCTCGTTGGCCATTCGATAGGCGGCGTAGGCCTTGTCCATTTGTTCCTGCGTAATGGCCCCCGCATTGGTTTGCTGGAGATGCTCGTCGCGATCGAGGTCGCGTTTGAGGTGTTCGCGATCGGCTTCGGCGGCATGGAATTCGGCCGCGGAGGCGGCAATCTCCTGGAGACGGCTGCCGTTCTTCAACTCGGCATAATTGGCTTCGGCCTTGTGCATGGTGGCCTCGGCGGCCGCAATTTCGTCGGGCCGGGAGCCTGCCAGCATCTCGGCCAGCGCGGCCTGGGCGGCTTGCAACTCGGCGCGGGCCAGGGCCGCGTCGGCTTGCAGGTCGGCCGTTTCCAATTGGGCCATCGGCTGGCCTATTGTCACCGGATCGCCCTCGTCAACGTAGCGTTTGTCGACGCGGCCGGGGATTTTGAAACTGATGGCGACCTCCACGACCTCGATATTGCCGGAGACGTGGAGCGAATCGTCGCCGTTGCCGGCGAAATGCAGCGCGTACCAACTACCGCCGCCGATCGCCACGATCGCAGCCGTTACAGGAAAGATCAGCTTCTTGGAAGCACTCATTGTGAATCCTCAATCACCGTGAACCAATCAAGGCCTGTTGAAACATCTTCCACACCCGGCCGGCATGCTGGGTGAGGTTGAAGCCGCCATCGCTCAGATGCCAGACCACGCCCGCCGGAATAATCATTCCCAGGAAGAGCATGGCCGCGGTGCGGGGCAGGAGTTGCCGGTCGATAAGGCCCTGCTGTTGTCCATCGCGGACCATGCGTTCGATTTCGGCGAGGTAATCGCCCACGATCCGTCGCACGCGGGTTCGGCGTTCGGGCCGGGCGGCCAGTGCTTCGTCGGAGAAAATGATGCGGGGAAAGGCCTGTCCTTCGCGGATAATGCGAATGTGGCGGAGGAACAGGCCGTGCAGGCGGCCGAGCGGGTCGGTGGTTTCTTGTTGGGCCGCCTCGACGTTCGCCTGCAATTTCGCGTTCAGCAGATCGAGGACCGCGTCGAGCATGGCGTCCTTGCTCTTGAAATGCCGGTAAATGCCCGAGGGCACCAGGCCCACGCGGCGGGCCACGGCGGCGATGCTCAGCCGTTTGACGCCCTCGCTGGCCACCAGGTGCAGCGCGGCCTCGGCGATCTGTTCGCGGCGAATTCGAGTTTGCAGTTTAGCGTCGGCCATGGGGAACCTCTATTGTGATTCTACATTCACAATCGGGGGAAATCCAGGCCGATTTGGCGTGCGGCAGCTTGCCGCCGCTTTTCAACACGGCCAGTTCCGCGCTGCACGGTTACTCATCGCGTTTTGAAAAGCGAAGGCAAGTCCTCGTCTCCAAAGAGCCTGTCAGCGGTTGCTACGCGACCAAGACGAGCGTTCTTACCTCATATCGTGTAATGACTTAGCGACACTCACAAGCCGCCGTGTTTCGCCGCTTTCCATCTCGATTTCCCCGTGGGAAGTAGCCGTACAGAGGTAGGGCTCGACCAGCCCGGCCGGAGGAAAATTCGCGAAATCCGCCAACTGCTCTTTACGGAAAGCGAACAAGTGGGCAGAATACGCCCCTCCCTGAAAGCCGATTCTGGTCTACCGAGAGGGTCGCACGGGCCCGGCGCACGGAGGGGAGGAAGGCGCCGGTCAAGGAAGACCCACTGCCACAGCAAGGAGCGCTGAACGTGAAAAAAACTCTTCTATCGTCGGCCATCGCGGCCGTAATGTTCGCCACCTGTCTTGCCTGGACCTGCTTCACCAGCGGCCAGGCCTCGGCCCAGCCGCCCATGGCCTCCGCCGTGCAGGCGCCAGTCGGCATTGCCCTGGTCGATGTCAACTACATCTTCAAGAGGCACGTCCGCTTGAAGGCCCAGTTGGCGGATCTTCAGGCCGAAGCAGCGAAAGTCCAGCAGGACTTCGAGCAGCAACTCAAGAACCTGCAAGATCAGGGTAAGACGTTGGGCACGCTCAAGCCCGGCTCGGAACAATATCAGCACTTGGAGGAAACGATGGTCACCATGAAAGCCAATATCCAGGGACAAATCGCGCTGAAGCGCAAGGAGTTCGTGCAGAAGGAGGCCCATCTGTATTTCAACGCCTATCGCGAGATCACCGACGAGGTGAAGTACTTCGCCGAGCAGCGCGGCATTCCCCTGGTGATGAACTTCAACGGCGACAATATCCGCGACGACAATCCGGACGAGGTCGCCCGCGGCATCAGCAACAAGATGGTCTACGTCAATCGGAGCCTGGATATTACGGGGGTCATCGTGCGGCGCTTTGACGGCACGCAGGGGGGAGGCCCGACCGCTGACGGGCGTAACAACGTCGCGCCCATGGGCGTCTATGCCCCAGCAACGCGGCCATAGCACGACCGTTCCGAATTTCACGGTCCGGGCCTGGCAAGGAAGCCAGGCCATAGCCTTGTTTGAAGACAACGGAATAAATTCCGTTCTACGAAATTCGCACCTTTTTGTCATGGATGACTGGCAGGGGATGGAAGCAATACGCAAGCAACGCACGTTATCGGCCATCGCGGCGATCGAAGGGATCGGCTATTGGAGTGGACGCGATGTCCGCGTCGAGTTCCGTCCGGCCGGGTCGCGGCAGGGGATCGTGTTCGTGCGCTCCGATCTGCCGGGGCGTCCCCGCATTCCGGCCGCGGTCGCCAATCGCATCGAGATGCCGCGGCGGACCGTACTTCGCTCCGGCGGGGCATCGGTCGAGATGGTCGAACACATCATGGCGGCCCTGGCCGGCATGCGCGTCGATAACTGCGAGGTCTGGGTCGATCAGGCGGAAATGCCCGGCTGCGATGGTTCGGCGCAGGCCTTCGTCGCGGCGATCCAGCAAGCGGGCATCGTCGAGCAAGAGGCCCCGCGCGAGCTTTTCGTGGTGCGGGAGGCCATGCGGCTGGGCAACGAAGAATGTTGGATTGAGGCCCGCCCGGCGGCCGGTGGTAAGACGGTTATCCACTACGAATTGGACTACGGCAGCGGCAGCCCGATCGGCCGGCAATCACTGGAAGTGACGCTTTCTCCCCGCTATTTCCACGTGAGCCTGGCCTCCAGCCGCACGTTCATGCTGCAGCGCGAAGCCGCCGCGCTGCAAGCCCAGGGTTTGGGGCAACGGACCACGTTCAACGACCTCTTGGTGTTCGACGCGGACGGCCCGATAGGCAACGCGTTGCGATTCCCAGACGAGTGCGTCCGTCATAAAATACTCGACATGATCGGCGACTTCGCCCTGGCCGGCTGCGATCTGGCCGGACGTTTCGTCGCCTACCGCAGCGGACATCGCCTCAACGCCGCGTTGGTGCAGGCGATCTTGGAAAGTTCCGCGCATGGAAACGATGCGCCTAGCATAAAAAACAAGGAGGAGCGGCGATGGCGACCCGCATTGCCGAGAATGTTTCGATCGACCCCCGCGCTGAAATCGACGACGACGTCGAAATCGGCCCGTTCTGCATTATCGGACCGCATGTCCGTATCGGGCGGGAGTCGAAGCTGGAGGGCAACGTCACCCTGATGGGCGACGTCACCATCGGCCAGCGCAATCACCTCTATCCCGGCGTGGTGATCGGCGGCGAGCCGCAGGACATCAGCTACCGCGGATCGAACACCCGCGTGATCGTCGGCGACGACAACATCATCCGCGAATGCGTGACGATCAATCGCGCCAGCGAGAAGGAAGAAGGGGTGACCCGCTTGGGGAGCCACAACTTCCTCATGGGCTGCTGCCACGTGGCCCACGACTGCCAGGTGGGCGACCACATCGTGATTGCCAACGGCACGCTCCTGGGTGGACACGTCCACATTCACGACCACGCCTGGCTTTCCGGCATTGTCGGCATCCACCATTTCGCCACGGTCGGCAGCTACGCCTTCGTGGCCGGCATGAGCGCCGTGCGGCACGATGTGCCCCCCTACATGCTCGTGGAAGGCTATCCGGCCAAGCCCCGCTGCATCAACCTGGTGGGCCTGAAGCGAAACAACTTCCCCCCGCACGTCATCCAGTCGTTGTCCGAGGCCCATCGCCTGCTTTATCGGGCGAAAGTCGGCTTGGACAATGCCTGGGAGATCCTCCGCAACAACGGCCAACTCGTTCCCCAGGTCAATCACTTGTTGAGCTTCGTGCAAGGCCAGCACGAAGGGATACACGGTCGCGGGCGGGAACGCCGGCGAGCCGCGTAAGAAGCAGGGAGCAGGGAGCGAGGAGCAGGGAGTCGGGAATAAGGAGCAAGACATGGCGGCGAAGCTGTTTCGGTTCGAAGGATTGGAGATTTGGCAAAAGGCGGCAACATTCAGCATGGATTTGTTTGACCGCGCCGAAGGCTTGGAGCAACGCAAGTACTTTCGATTTGCCGAGCAACTCCGTGCCGCCACGCTGAGTATTACAAATAACATCGCTGAAGGATCGGGCAGTCAGTCCAATGCCGATTTTGCCAGCTTCCTGAACTTCTCGCGACGTTCGGTCTTCGAGACTGCAAACATATTGATGATGCTCTCCCGGAAAGGCTACTTTCCGCCGGAAGGACTCAACGAATCACTTACCCAGCTTGAAGAAGAGAGCCGCATGCTCCTCGCCTTCATGCGAACCCTTCGCTCCTGAGAAGCAAGGAGCGGGGAGCGGGGGAGCAATACGTGACAGAGAAACAGTTCAAGAAGCACGTAAAATCGGTCTTGGAGTGACTTCACGACAATGGTCCTCACTTTCGTCCATATCCATCGCTCCTGACTCCTTATTCCATGCTCCCCGCTCCCCGCTCCCCGCTCCCCGCTCCCTGCTCCCCGCTCCCCGCTCCCTGCTCCCCGCTCCCCGCTCCCTGCTCCCCGCTCCCCGCTCTCCGCGTTGCAGTCATCGGTGCCGGCCGCTTGGGCGGCTTCCATGCGCAAAAGCTGGCCGGAATGGCCAACGTGGAACTCGTGGGCGTGGTTGATCCGCTGCCTGCCAACCGCGATCGGCTCGCCGCCCAACTGCGTACCGGCTCGTATTCCTCCCACCTCGCCCTGCTGGGCCGCATCGATGCGGCGGTCATCGCCTCGCCTACCGTGCTGCACCATCGGTTGGCCGTCGATCTCCTCGAAGCTCGCACCCACCTGCTCATCGAGAAGCCCATCTGCGCAACCGTGGCCGAGGCCGATGAGCTCGTCGAGTTGGCCCGGCAACGGCAGGTCGTGCTCCAGGTTGGGCACGTCGAGCGATTCAATCCGGCCTTCGCGGCAGCAGTGCCTCACGTGCGAAATCCAAGATTCATCGAAGCCGCGCGTGCCTCCGGCTTCACGTTCCGTTCCATGGACGTGGGCGTGGTGTTGGATTTGATGATCCATGACATCGACTTGGTGCTCTCGCTGGCCCGCTCGCCGCTGCGGTCGGTCGACGCCTTGGGCGTTGCGATCCTGGGCGGGCACGAGGACGTGGCCCACGCCCGGCTGGAATTCCAGTCCGGCTGCGTGGCGAATTTATCGGCATCGCGGGTCTCCTACGAACCGGCCCGGAAGATGCAGATATGGGCCCCCCGGGCCTATGCGAACATCGATTTCGGCACACGGATGACGACGCTCGTGCGCCCAGCGAAGCGCTGCTGCGCGGGGACTTCCACGCCGATCGGCTCGCACCCGAGGAGGTGGAACATTACAAAACGCATTTGGCCGAAGAGCACCTGCCGAGAGAGCAGCAGACGCATGACGCCGTCGACGCCCTGGCCCTCGAACTCCAGGACTTTGTCGACAGCATTCTTTCCGCCCGGCAACCGCGGGTGAGTGGCGAGGCCGGCCGCGACGCCCTAGCCGTGGCCGAGCAGATTCTGCTCAGCATCGCCAATCATTCCTGGGACCCTGCCTATCCGCGAATTGTACCTGCGCCGCATTTCGACGTTGCCGCCATGGCGCGGACGCAAGCCGAACGAAAGGCGGGGTAGAACTTAGAGCTTAGAACTTAGACTTTAGGCTAGGCACTAAGAACTAAGCACTTGCTTACGCCAGATCCCGGTCTTCGAACATCAACAGGGCTGCCAACATCGCCAGCGAACTGTAGGCCAGGCAATACACTGCGGCCAGGCCGAGATAGGCCAGGGGAACGCTTTCCCCGGTGGCGATCGGTCCATAGATATTGAAGTGGTCCAGCACGGGCAGGATGGCTGCCAGGAGATCGGCGATGAACGGGACGATCGCCATCTGTCCCATGGCCGACTTGGCCAGCATCGGCACGAGATGCCCCAACACGTAAATCGAAAAGCAGATCACCAGGTTCGGCAACATCCCCAGCCGTGTGGAGATGGCCACGCTGATCGAAACCATCACGGTCGTTTCCAAGAAGGCCAGCACCAAGCCCGGGGCGATGCGCACAACCTCCTGAAGGCACTGTAGCGAATTCGGCTCGGGCTGGGACGTTTCCCGGGCATCGTAAAACACCTTGTACGACACGCTGGCCAGGAAGAAAACCCCTAGGACGATGAACAAGATCGCCACCGGTCCGAGGATGCCGATGAACTTGCCCAGGACAAAATCGCGGCGGCTGATCGGTTTGCAAAGCACGGTGAGGGCCGTGCGGCCTTCGATTTCCTCGGCCAAGGAAACGCTGGCCGTCCAAAGGGCCAGGACGATCGACAGCAGCATCACCAGGGTCAGGCCGTTCTCTTCCACCACCTTGACATCCTCGCCGAAGGTGAAGTAGGGCAGGAACAAGGAAAGAGTCAGGAAAAAAATTCCGACTCCCAGAAGGATGTAGAACAGCGGCTGCAATACGCCTTCTTTGCCCGTTGTCCAGGCGATGGCGGCGACCTTGGGAAACGCCCACTGCAACAAGGCAAAGCACACGGCCACCGCCGCCGCCGCGGCGATTCCACCCAAGCCGATATTCCAAAACGGCTTGACCCACGCGGGGGCGTTCACGAAGTCCAAAAAAGCAAGGGGCAGCGATAGGCCTGGCATGTTCTCTTCTCCGTCAAAACCGCGGCGAGTAGGTCCCTCCTGTCGGGAGGGACGATTGTGCAATGTTTCGCCGCAAAACTTGGATTTCTTACTTGACTCGGATCCCATAAGTCCCTCTCGGCAAGAGGGACCTACTCGATATTTTGGCTGGTAGTTGAATCAAAAGCGGACGTCAAAACTGGAAAAACCTCCCGTTGCCGGGGAGGGGGTCTCGCAAACGTTGCGAATGTAACGGCCCATATCGGCGCGGACGGCCTCAAGCATCGCCTGGATCTCACCTGGACGGCCTTCGAGGACCAGTTCCACGCGGCCGTCGGGGAGGTTCTTGACGTATCCCGTCACGGCGAACTGCCGGGCGATCCAGCGCACCGTGTAGCGGAATCCGACGCCCTGTACGCGTCCCGAGTAGTGTACTTCCCGCCGCTGGGCCTCCTCGCGCGGTTCCATCTGCGGTCTCTCCATAGCTACCAGTATAATGCCGCCCCGCCAGCGCGGCCAGCGGCCTCCAAAGTAGCAGGCACACGCCGTGTGCCGTTTGCCCCACGGCGGACCCTACAACCTATTCCGGGCCAATCGCCGAGACCGTTGTGATCGGAGCGGACGGCACACGGCGTGTGCCTGCCACTTTGGAAGCCGCTCTTGACCTGCCAACGTCGATTTCGTACTCTTTGCACCACAATGTCTGGAAAAATCTCTTTACTGCTGGGCATTTTTTGGGCGCCGCCTTCGCGGCCAACGGAGCGGAACCTTCGCTCTCCCCTCCGTTAGAGAAACCGGGGGTCTTGCTGCTCCGCAATGGACAGGTCATCGAAGGCCAAATCGAGCGCAACGGCAACTATTACACCGTGACCTTGCCCGACCAGGAACTGCAAATCCGTGTAGCGACCGTTGAGTTTTCCTGCCATGACCTGCGTGAGGGCTATCGGCAAAAAAAGGCCGCCATCCAGCCCAACGACATCGAGCAGCACTTGCAGCTCTCTCTCTGGTGTGAGCGGCACGGCCTGCTGGACTGCGCTGGTGACGAGCTCACCGCTGCCGAGGCACTCGACCGCGGACATCCGATGATCTCGGTGCTGCGACGCCGCCTGAAAGTCGAAGTGCAGCAGAAGACGGAATCCGGCCGCCCGTCCGAAAATGGACCGCCGCCGCCCAGCGACGAGCAACTCGACCGCATGACGCGCGGCATGCCGCCCAAGACGGTCGAGGAATTCGTGCAGGTCGTGCAGCCGATCCTCTTGAATCATTGTCCGGGGGCCATCGGTTATGCGCTTCCGGGGCAAAGGCGCCTGCAACTGATGCGGCCGCCCCTAGGCGAGAGTCCCAGCCGGCGGGTCACGCAACGGAACCTGTACGCGGTCCTGGAGTGCATTGACTGGGACGATCCAGGCGAAAGCCCCTTGTTGAAGGCCTCGGTTGGCTCAAGTGCCGCGGCGACGGTCGGCAGCTTTCCCGGCAGATATTCAATGCAGTACCAGAAGCTGGCCCAATGGGTTTATCAAGTCGCTCAAAGACCGATGCCGGCCGCTGAAATGGCCCCCGACGGAGTTGAAAACGCCTCGTTCTCCGAAAAGGCTGGCGGGGCGGCAACTTCTAGTGGACCCATCCTGTATCGACCCGCGCCGCGGCCTGCCGATCTTCTTTCCTCAAAACCGGGCAGCGGCAAATCGCCCGCGGAATCCGCCAGCGAAAGTACTCGGCAAGGCGGCAGCAAGCCACCAAGCGGCGGGCCGGCCAAGCCGACTGCCGCTGGACATCGTTCGGGCAGCGGTTTGGCAGCGCGGAAGACTCCGGCCGAGATTGCCGCGCCGGCCATCGACGCCATCGATCCCTACGACCCGGCCGCGTTCAACAATCAGGCCAACGGCCCGGTCATTCTTCCCACGCCCGCCGCACGGGTCCTGCATGGCGAAAAGTAGGATAGTCGGATACAATTAGTGTTTGCCCATTCCGGCCATTCATTTCTGGAATCGACATCGTACCATGTCCACCGCAAACCTGACGTCGCTGACTTCCAACCCTGCTGGCCAGAAAATCATGACCGTCTGGCCGGGAATCGGCTCTATGACACTCGGCCGTTGGGTAGGGCGCCTGGCCGGAAATCGTATGGGCTACGGTTTTTTCACTCTGGGCAAGCTGCTGGCGCTGGCGACGATCCCGGTCAGCCTGACCGTTTACCTATGGCGGCTCATGCCCGGGGCTTGCCGTCGCTACACGCTCACAAGCCGGCGGTTGATCATCCAGCACGGCCTGACGGCCCAAGACGGTCCGTCGATCGGCCTGGATGAATTCGACTCCATCGAGGTTGCCGTTCTGCCCGGCCAGGACTTTCTACACGCGGGCGACCTGGTTCTTCGACGCGAGGGCACAGAAGTTTTTCGCCTCAGCGGCGTTTCCCGGCCCGAAGCCTTCCGCCATGTCTGCCTGAAGGCCCGTAATGCGTTGGTCCGCGGGCGGCAAGTATGCCAGCAGCAAGCGGCCGCCATCGCACCCCCGGCGTGATTCTGCGTCACGGCGTGGAAGTGGCCGTGTACGTTTGGCTTTCGTTTGCTCCCGCAGCCTGAATCTCGGTAGCCGCGGAATGCCCCGGCTCCACGGGCGGAAGCCGTCGCACCTCGTCAGGACCGGCTCGTGGATCCGCCGCCCCTGCGGCCACCGGCAGGCTGGCAATGGGCACCATCGGCCGCACGTCCAGAATCGTAACGGCTGGTTCTGGCTGTGGGTTGGCCGTGCCGGTCGCCAGCTTTGGATCGGGCGGGCTTTCGACTGGCGTGTTCTCCGCAGGAACGCCTGCGGCAGCCTGAGGAGAGCTTGCCGGCTCGATTTCCGTTGTGCGCATCGGCAACCGATCCGGATTGTCCGTTTCCACGGCACTTGCCTGCTGCGCCGCCGGCGCGGAGTTTGCGGGCTGGACCGCATCCTTCTGTTGCCGTGTTTCGACGGTTCGCCCAACCTGGGGATAACGAGCGATATTAACCCCGATCGAGCTTCCAATGAGTAGAAGCAATGCCAGGGTAGCCGCAAACTTGGGCACGATCTGCACCTTGAGGGTGAAGGGGATAAAATATCAACGTCGCGAGGAAACCATACACCACGGCAGAGCTTAGGCAAGCCTGGAATTGCCATCAAGCTGGGGTATCGTCCGATCTTGCGATGGATGAGATCGGCTGCGCAAACTCTGCGATTAACCGTTCACGGCCGACAAAGTGGCAGGTACACTCCGTGTACCTGCCACTTTTCTTGTCCCATAGTGTCACCCTACCAGAAGGATTCACACCGGCGATCGCATCGCCAATGCCCCGCGCTCGGACAGGGCCTGGTCGATCTCGGCCAACTGTTGCTCGTCGAGCCGCCAGCCCGAGCCACCGGCGTTCTCGTGGATTTGATCGGGACGCTTGGCCCCGCAGAGGGCACTGGTAATGCCGGGCTGCTGGACGGTCCAGCGAATCACGAGATCGGCCACCGTATGGCCGCACCGCCGGGCGATTTCCTGCAAGCGATCGACCAGATCGTGATTTTTCTGCCGCTCCGCGCCTTGAAACATGGGATACTTGCGACGGCTATCGTCAGGGCCGAAGACCTGATCGCGGGGGATCCGGCCGGCTAATATTCCCTTCATTAGCGGCCAGTAGACCATCACGGCCACTCCTTGCCGGCGGCACCAGGGCAGCGTGTCGGCCTCGATTTGCCGCAGGAGCATGTTGTACGGCGGCTGGAATGCGGCCAACGGACAAACGGCGGCAAATTCCTCAAGTTGGGCCAGCGTGACGTTCGACGCCCCAACCGCCAGCACCTTGCCCTCGTCGAGCAAACGCTTCAATTCGCCGGCCGATTCGGCAATGGGAATGTTCTTGTCCGGGGCGTGCAGATAATAGAGTTCCACGCGGTCGGTGCCCAATCGTCGCAGGCTCTCTTCGCACTGCCGGCGCAACGTAGCCGGCCGGCCGTCGAGCACCTGCTGGCCTTCGGGCGACCAGTGAATTCCGCCTTTGGTGGCGATCACCATTTCCTTGCGGCGGCTGCCCAGCGCCGGGCGATCAGCCGTTCGCTTTCCCCGTTGGCGCCGTAGCAATAGCCGGTATCGAGGTGGTTGATTCCCAGGTCGAAACAGCCCTGAATCGTGGCAATGCTGTCGGCGTCGGTCACACCCGGACTGGTCATGCCCGCAATCGGCCAGCAACCCAGGGCCACTTCGGAGACCTGCAGACCGGTATTGGATAGGGGGCGGTAGAGCATCGGGAGCGTGGATGGGTGTGAGCAGTGGTGCTTCTTTGACACTCGCTGGATTCTAGCCCGATTATGCCGAAAAATGAAGTCCGCTTGTGTCAGCGGGCGCACAAAGCTCTTGTGGCCGGCATCGACCCGCGAACTAAAGGGTGGTAGAATAACTACAGCACGCTGAAGAATGGACGTGAGTCAATCGCTTGCGATAGAGGTGTTGCCATGAACGTGCCATATCGTGAAATCGTTACCGCAGAGCCGGGCAAACGCGGGGGCAAGCCCTGTATTCGAGGCATGCGGATTACCGTCTATGATGTCTTGTCCTACCTCGCTGCGGGAATGAGCCACGAGCAGATTCGTGCTGACTTCCCCGAATTGACGGAAGACGACATTCTGGCCAGTCTCAGTTACGCGGCCGATCGGGAGCGCCAAACGCAAGTGACGTCGGTATGAAACTGCTCTTCGATCAGCATCTTTCGCGATGGTTGGTTGACCGCCTCGCGGACGTGTACCCATTGTCCAGTCACGTCGGAATCATTGGAATCGATCACGACCCGGACGAAGTTGTTTGGAATTACGCGCGAATTCACCACTACGTCGTCGTGACGAAAGATTCCGACCTCGCCGACTTGGGATTCGTGCGAGGATTCCCACCGAAAGTCGTCTGGTTGCGACTGGGAAACTGTTCGACAGACGAAGTCGAGAACGCAATCCGAGAATCGCGTGACGTAATCGACGCCTTCGGTCGAGACTCCGTGGCGAGCGTGCTGGAAATCAACCGGCCGCGCCGACCATAGCTTTGCCAGTGACTCGCATCTGGGCGCCGACCTTATCGTCTTCGACGTCAGACAGTGCCACCTCCTTCATTGGGCTTCGCCTTCTGGGCCTTGTGGAGGGCGGACCCCGCTCGAAAACGAATTCGAGAGCGCACCGCTCAGTTGCCTCCACAGGAGCATCGAGTGGACAGCAGCAGTGCCTCGATAGCCACTCGATGTCCTTTGGGTCCAGCCAGACCGCAATGCGCCCCTTTTGTACCTCGTGGTCGGGATCGGTTGGTTCGATTTCTTTCATGTTTCCTTTGGTGGCCAGTTCGATCACCTGCGCTATCGAGTCATCTTGCAGCACCCTTCCCGACATTCCAGTGGCGATGGCCCATCCGGCGGCAGGCCGTCCGGCCCCAACGCCAACTGCGGGCTGCCCGGATTCGTCCGCTCGAGAATCAACTCGCGAATCATCTGCACAAACCGCGGGTGCAATCCCGGTGTCTGCGCGCGGACCATCGTGAGATTCAGCTCTTCGCAAAGCGCGTGAACCTCAACGTCGAGGTCAAAAACAACCTCGATATGCTCGTGGAGGAATCCGATAGGCACGATTACCAGGTCGCGAACGTCACCCTTCGCAGCGATCGCCCGCACCGCCGATTCGACATCGGGCTCTAGCCACGGCTGCGATGGAGGGCCGCTACGGCTCTGGAACGCCCATTGCCAATTCAAATGCGGCACCGCCTCGGCCACCAGCCTGCAGGCCTCGCGAAGCTGTGCTTCATAAGGTCCCGCTTTTGCCATGGCCACCGGAATGCTGTGGGCCGTGAAGATCAAAGCCGCCTTCTCTCGGCGGTCTTCGGTCAGCTCATCCAGCGCGGCACGCACCCGATCGACCACCGATTCGATGAAGCCTGGATGGTTGTAGAAGCGGCGAATCACGTCGATTTGCGGGGCCTCGGCGCCGACTTCCTGCCGGGCACGTGCGATGTCCTCGCGATACTGCCGGCAGCCCGAATAGGAACCAAAGGCCGAGGTCACAAAGGCCAGGCCGTGCTGGATGCCATCGTCGGCCATCTGCTGGACGACGTCGGTCAACATGGGGTGCCAGTTGCGGTTTCCCCAATAGACGGGCAAGTGCGGGCCGTATGCATTCAACTCTTGCACCAGCTTGGCCAGCAGGGTCCGGATTTCTCGATTCAGCGGACTGACTCCGCCGAACTGCTGGTAGTGTTCGGAAACCGCCAGCAATCGTTCGCGGGGAATGTTCCGCCCACGGGTCACGTTTTCCAAGAACGGAAGAACGTCATCGGGGCCTTCCGGGCCACCAAAAGAGACGATGAGGAGGGCGTCGTAGGGAAGGATGAAGGATGAAGGATGAAGGATGAAAGAGGAGCTAGCCATAGGGATTCATCCTTCATCCTTCCGCCTTCATCCTTCCGAAGTGACCCCGACGGGATTTGAACCCGTGTTCCGGCCTTGAAAGGGCCGTGTCCTAACCTGGTTAGACGACGGGGCCAGGCAACGCTCAACCAGAGGCAGCCGGAAAGACGACATGATCCAGCGCAGAATAGATTGTATACCGTATGGGGGGACACTGCGTCAAGGGGGTCAGGAGAGCTGCCAAGTTTCGGCCGGAGCAACCCTTCGTACAACGGAATTATTCCGTTTGCTGGAAACGAACAGACAACAGAATAAATTCCGTTTTACGAACCGGCCTGGGCTAAAGACGTTGCGAAAATACGAGCAGGCAAGAGGTCAAACGCGGGCGGCAAGCCTGTGTGTGCAGCGGGTTCTCGCGGCACGGGCAAACGTAGGTTCAAACTGGGTCAGCGGTTCCGGGGTTATCGCTCTGGGTAGCCGTCTTTTCGTCCGCGACCGGATCGTTGCGATGAATCGCATCAAAAACCTCGCGGCGATGAACGGGAACTTCCTTGGGAGCTTCAACACCCAACCGGACCTTGTCCCCACGAATTTCCACGACCACGATCGTAATGTCGTCGTTGATGACGATACTTTCGTTTTTTTTCCGAGACAACACTAACATCGTACGTTCCTTCGCCCTCTGGCTAGAGCTTCCTGGTTCTCGCCCTCGCAGAAGCAGCCTGGCACGCATGTCGATACGTACCACCATCATTTTACGATACGCTGCAATTATGTGAAGTCAAGTGATTCTGGATATAAATCTTTTGTTTTTAGCGGTTTTTTATCTTTTCTGTGCGGATATTTCCTAGGGCCTCTCTGACCCCGAGTTTCTTTGATTTCCGTGAGGGACCGTCCGGAGCCGGGAATTGGCACGTAAGTTCTTGATACCAAAGACTTTACAATTCTCCTGGTTTCGCCCATTGTAGTCTCTGGTCCAACTGCCTTATAATAGACCGGCACGACGCTCAGTTTCTTTTTCCCGAAAACCCGCCCCATGTTCAACTGGTTTCGCAATATCTATATCGCCGTAGTGACGGTCTTGCACGCACTTTGGGTAGGCCTTCGCTATTGGTTGCGGACGTACGATCCCCAGCGGCGGACCTTCACGGAAAAGTATGAATTCCCGGAACTTCCGGCCGTCGTGACCCCCCGCTATCGCGGCTACCATCGTTTTGATTTGACAACGTGCATCGCCTGCGAAGCCTGCGCCAGGGCTTGTCCGGCCAATTGCATTGAAATCAGCAAGCAGAAGGCGCCGGAAAAGAAAGGCTTCCAAGTTACGGAATTCGTCATTGACTATGGAAAATGTCTGTTTTGCGCGTTGTGTGTCGAACCCTGTCCGGTCGATTGTATCTTCATGGGATCGTCGCACGATTTGAGTTGTTACTCCCGTGATGGATGCAGGGTCGATTTTTCACGACTACCCCTGGAAATTGCCTGGGGCAAAGCAACGCTCGAACCGCTCGCAGTCGCTCAATCCAAGTCGGTGCCGCGCCCTGTCCATGGAGGACCTAACCAGTGAGTTCCAGCAAGACCCTTCCCAAGCGAACCATCCAACGCAAGATTTTTACGCCCGCGGAGGCCAACGCGACGTTGCCATTGGTGCGTGCCATTGTCTCCGACCTTGTCGGCCTGTCGCGAGAATTGACGGAGCGGAGGCAACGACTTTCTCTGCTTCAGGGTGTAAAGGCAAGTAATCCTCGCGACCCCTACCATGAGGAACTGGTCCAGGTCCAAAAGGATATGGAAAAGGACTCCTTGCGACTCCGCGATTATGTCGAGGAGTTGCGGGCATTGGGAGTGGAACCGAAGAGCGGCACGGAAGGTCTGGTCGATTTTCCCGCCCTGCTCAACGGCCGCAAGGTTTATCTCTGCTGGAAATTGGGCGAATCGCGGGTTCTTTTCTGGCATGACCTGGAGGCCGGCTATATTGGCCGACAACCCCTGCGGCCGGACTGCGAGTTCCAGTCCGAAGAGGACGACGAGACCCTCGACAGAGCCGGTGACGCCAGCCGGAACTAAATTGGGTCGCCGGGTTGCACAATCGCTCGATTCTTCTTAGAATGATCGCTTTTCAATCGCGACCGTTCGTGGGAACTCGGAATGTCTCCGACCTCAATTGCTGCCTACGTAGTGCTTTTCGGCTCAGTCGGGTTGTTGTTCTTGCTGGTCTCGTTGCTCCTGGGGCGGCTGGTGCGTCCTAGTGTGCCGACGCCTAGCAAGTTCGATGCCTATGAGTGCGGTGAGCCGGCAGTCGGCACGAGTTTTGTGCAGTTCGATCTGCGGTTCTACGTGGTGGCCTTGGTGTTCATCGTCTTCGAGGTCGAAGTCGCCCTGTTCTTTCCCCCGGCAACGATTTTTGGCACGGCAACCCGCTGGATGAAAGAGCAAGCTCCTCCACAGTCTTCCGGCAGCCTGCAGGCCGACCTTGGTGCGGCGGTACAGCAGAAATCGACGCCGCTGGCTGAGGAGAACGACGATGAGAAGGTCGTGCGGATCAGAGACGCCCGCACGTTGGCCCTTGCCGCGGGTACCGACCTGGCCGCGTTTTTCGCTTTGATTTTGTTTGGATTCGCTTACGTTTGGCGCCGGGGCGATCTCGATTGGGTGCGGGCGTTCGACACCTCCCCATCGCGGCCCGCGCGAAACTCCAGTCAGTGCCCGAAATGCATGCAGGGTAGGCTTTAGCCCGCCTCCGTGAAAACGAAGTTCGGACCGTAAATGCAATTCCCCGAAATCCACCAACGACTGTGCGACCGTTTCGGTTCGGCTATCCTCCGCGCGGAGTCTACCGCGATCAATCCCTGGATCGAAGTGGCCGGCGGCTCGTTGCCGGAGATCGGGCTTTTCCTCCGCGACGAGGCGGACCTGCGATTCAACATGCTGCACTGCATTTCGGGCGTCGATTACTTCGAACCCGATGCGAAGAAGGCGGCTGCCGTCAAGTGGCAGCCGCACCTGGAAGTGCTCTATCACCTCTCGAGCCTCGTTTACAAGCATCGTCTGGTGCTCATGGTTACGCTGCCGCGCTGGCAGGACGACGTCCCCGGCCGCCTGCCCGACTTGCCAACGCTGAGCTCGGTCTGGAAGACGGCCAATTGGCACGAGCGCGAGGTCTTCGACCTGATCGGAGTCAACTTCGTGGGCCATCCCGACTTGGTGCGCATCCTGCTGCCCGAGGACTGGATCGGTTATCCGCTGCGCAAGGATTATCGTCCCCCGCACGAGTATCATGGCATTGCCCGGAGGATCGGAAATGCCACTTGAGCGCGTCGATCCCGATCTGGTCGAATTCGACCTTCGCAGCGACGAAATGCTGGTCAACATGGGTCCCCAGCACCCCAGTACGCATGGCGTGCTGCGGCTGGTGCTGCGGACCGACGGCGAAGTGGTCGGCGAATTGACGCCCAATATCGGTTATCTGCACCGCTGTGCGGAGAAGATCGGCGAGAACCAAACGCCGCGGATGTTCGTGCCCTACACGGACCGGCTCGACTATCTGGCCAGCATGAACATGAACCTCGGCTGGGCGCTGACCGTGGAAAAGCTGCTGGGGTTCGTGCCCTCGGAACGGCTCCGTCACCTGCGGGTGCTGGTCTGCGAGTTGGACCGTATCGCCAGTCACCTTGTGGCTGCCGGAACCTACGGCCTCGACTTGGGCAGTTTCACGCCCTTCGTGTGGTGTTTTCGCGAGCGCGAGAAAATCCTCTGCCTGTTCGAGGCCCTTTGCGGCGCGCGGCTGACCTATGCCTACATCGCGCCCGGCGGCGTGACCTCCGACCTGCCCCAAGGCTGGCTGAAGAATTGCGAGACGTTTCTTACGGAGTTCGAGCCGGTCATCGACGAGTTGCACGCGACGTTGACGAGCAATTCGATTTTCATCCGCCGCACCGCGAACGTCGGCGTGCTCAGCCCGGAGATGGCCGTCGACTACGGTTGCACCGGCCCGGTCCTGCGGGGAAGCGGCGTGAGCTGGGACCTGCGACGCGATGGCGAACTGAACTACACGCGGATGTACGAGGGTTACAAGTTCGAGGTCATCGCCCAGGTCGACGGAAAGTATCCTCAGGACTACCCCTACCCGGCTGTTCCGCTAGAGGCCGTCTTGGGCGATTGCTGGCATCGCTTCTATGTCCGCATGCTGGAAGTCGTGCAGTCGATGACGCTCATTCGCCAGGCAATGGAAAAATATAGCCAAACCAGGGAAGTGCTGGCCGAGCCGATCAAGCTGCGGCAGAAGTTGCCCGTCGGCACGGCCTACCTGGAGACTGAGGCCCCCAAGGGCCAGATGGGCTTCATGCTGATCAGCGATGGTACGCCCGTGCCCTGGCGGGTACGGATCCGCAGTTCCAGTTTCTGCAATCTTTCCGTCGCCCCGGAATTGTGCCGGGGATGCCTGATCGCCGACGTGCCGGCGGTCATCGGCTCGTTGGATATCGTGTTGGGAGAGGTCGATCGGTGAGGAAAGGAGTACTGAGTACTGAGTACTGAGTACTTAATTGTTTGCTCTACGGAAAAAGTTCACGTGGCTCAAGCGTTAATCGATAACTTGAAAGATCGCTACGGCTTCCACTGGGTGGCCCAGAATGGCTGGGTTATTTACCTGGCGTGGGGCCTGGTCCAGGTTTCGCTGATCCTGGCCCTGGTCATGACCTGTGTGGCGGTCTACACCTGGATGGAACGGAAGATTTCCGGCCGCATCCAGGACCGTTTGGGTCCAACTCGCGTGGGCGGCCGTTTTGGCTGGCTTCAACCGGTGGCCGACGGCCTGAAATTGCTCTGCAAAGAAGACCTCATGCCGGCCGGGGCCGACGGACTGCTCTTCCGCGCAGCCCCCTATTTGAACTTTTGTGCCGCCTTCATACCCTACCTGGCCCTGCCATTTGCACCGGGCTGGGTCGTCCAGCCGCTGGATACGGCCGCATTCTTCATCCTGGCCATCGGCGGCCTGGAGGTTTTTGGCGTGATCCTGGCCGGTTATGCCTCGGGCTCGAAGTGGTCGCTCTACGGGGCCATGCGTGAGGCGGCCCAGGTCGTGAGTTTCGAGATCCCGCTGGGGATGTGCATCGTCGTGCCCGTACTCATGGCGGGCACTATGAACCTGACGGAGATCGCCCAGCAGCAGGCCGGCTGGTTGACGCATTGGAACCTCATCAACCCCTTCGCCCTGGCCACCTTCTTCATCTATATGGTCTGCGCCACGGCCGGCACCAATCGCGCCCCGTTCGACCTGCCCGAGGCCGAGAGTGAACTGGTAGCCGGGTTCATGACCGAATATTCCGGGTTCCGCTGGGCGATGTTCTTCATGGGTGAGTATTGTGCCATGTTCCTGTTGGCCCTCTTGGGCGCGATCCTCTTTTGCGGCGGCTGGAATGGGCCGATTCCCGTCGCCACCTTGCTGGGGCTGAGTTCGGATCCAAACCACTGGACCTTTGCGGGCTTTTTGGGCAATTGCCTCGGCTGTATCAACCTTGTTATCAAAGGCGTCCTGGGCGTGATCTTCATGATGTGGCTCCGCTGGACGCTGCCCCGGCTCCGCATCGATCAGGTCATGACGACCTGTCTGAAGTACTGCGTGCCGCTGGCCTCGATCATGCTCGTCGGCACGATGGTCTCGATGTTCGTCTTCCGCGGCGGGATTTCGCGGCACAGCAAGCCGGAAGAGCCGCCAGTGAAGCAGAACCAGCGGACAGAGAAGAATGATTGCAAATTGAAAATTGAAAATTGCAAATTGAAAATTGAGGAAGGGCGTCCCGGGCCGCGGTTGCCTCAACATCTGCTGTCTGCCAATTTACAATTTGCAATTTGCAATTTGCAATTTACAATTTCTTTCCCCCCGTCCGAAAGCCTTCCCAACGGAGGAGCATGCTAACCATGTCGGCCATCCACTGGGACAGCTTTTTCTTCCTCTTCTTCGCCTTGGTGACGTGCGTCTTCGCCGTCGCCGTGGTCGTATCGAACAACATCGTGCGCATGGCCACATACCTTGTCGCTTCGCTGTGCGGAGTAGCCGGACTGTTCTTCCTCTCCGGCGCCCAGTTCCTGGGGGCCATGCAGCTCATGCTTTATGTCGGCGGCACCGTCGTACTGCTGGTCTTCGGCGTCATGCTCACGGCAAAGGGGCCGTTCATATCGATGCAGACGAGCGGAGGGCAATGGATCCTGGCCCTGTTGGCGGGCGGATCGCTGCTGGTCGTGCTCCTGCAGACGGTGGGCCAGGTTCGGCCGATCGCGGAACCAACTCCGGCCACCGTAGAGACCGCCGCGACCAATCCCACGACGACCCAGTTGGGCGCCGGCCTAGTGGGTATCCGTACCGACAATATTGGTCGATCGCCGAGCGACCCGAAGAAACCGGACGCTTTCGTCGGCTACCTCCTGCCGTTCGAAATCATTTCCGTCCATCTCCTGGTCGTCCTCGTGGGCGCCGCATTCCTGGCACGGGCCAAGCGCCGCGTCGGGGCCAGGGAACAGGGACTGGAGTTGAACGACGAAAGTTTGGGAAGGGATGAGGGATGAAGCATGAGATACTGGCCGCTTGCGGCTTCGCAATGAAACGATAGAAACGTATGGATTTGCTCACACAACCTGTTGGTCTGTCGCACTACCTGATCGTAGGCGCGGTGCTGTTCGTCTGTGGCGTGGTCTGCATGACGATCAAGCGGAACGCGGTCGGGGTGTTGATGGGCGTGGAACTCGTGCTTAACGGCGCCAACCTGAATTTTGTCGCCTTCAGCAGTCCGCAATTGGAAGGCAGCAGCTATGGTTTGGGGCTCGACGGCCAGTTCATCGCCATCTTTGTCGTGGTGTTGGCCGCCGCCGAGGCCGCCGTGGCCCTGGCCATCGCCCTGTGTTTCTACCATAACCACGCCACGATCGACGTCGATCGCGGAAATGAGTTGAACGGATAAATGGATCTGACCACCCTACTTCCGACGCTCTTGGGAACGGCCTGGCTCCTGCCGCTGGCCTCGTTCGTGCTCATCGTCTTCTTCGGCAAGCGCATGGGGCACGGCGGGAAGGCCGCCGGTTTCCTGGCCACGGCAGCCATTGCCAGCGGATTCGTGCTTTCCCTCTCTGCCTTGATCTGCTGGCTCAGCGTCCATCCGCTTGCGGCTTCGCAAGCCGAGCCCCCCGTTCCCATCTCCGGCGACTGGTACGTGCTCGGCCAGTTCGGCGCGCTATCATTGACCATCGGCTACTACATCGACTCGCTGACCATCGCCATGTTCTGCATGGTCACGCTGGTGGCCTCGTGCATCCATGTCTACTCGCTGGGCTACATGCACGAAGAACTGCACGAAGTCACCGATCCGCTGGCCCGATTGGAAAATGGCGAACCGCTCCGCCGCCGTGGCCGTTTCTATCGCTTCTTCCAGTACTTGTCGCTCTTTTGCTTCAGCATGTTGGGCCTGGTGATCGCCGGCAACCTGGCGATGGTTTTTGCCTTCTGGGAACTCGTGGGGATCTGTTCCTACCTCTTGATCGGTTTCTACATCGAGCGGAAGAGCGCCTCGAACGCGGCGAACAAGGCCTTCATCGTCAACCGCGCCGGCGACTTCGGCATGATCATCGGCCTGATGGCGATCTTCGCCGGAATGGGAACATTCAACTTCGGCGATGTGAACGGACAGGCAGGCATCTTCAGCCAAGTCCGCCCAGCCGAGGAAGTGACAAAGCTCACCGCGGGCAAGCTCGGCGAGGCCGGCGACTCTGAGCAAGCCACGCAGGTCGAACATCTTCCCCGCGTGCCCGACGGCATGGTCCGACTGGCCGCGCGGGTGGAAGTGCCTCAGGTCGTGGCGGAAAGCGGCCCCGTTGCATTCGGCTACACCGGGCCGGGAGGCCAGCACATGGCGGAATACGTCGACCGGGTTGTCGCCGACCACATCGAGAAAGCCGTGCAGGCGAACGTGGAAATCTGGCGCCAGCGAGGCTACGGCTACTGGCTACTCGTCGTGGCCGGCCTGGGCATCTTCTGCGGTTGCGTGGGAAAAAGCGCCCAGTTCCCCTTGCACGTCTGGCTGCCCGACGCCATGGAAGGCCCCACGCCCGTCAGCGCCTTGATCCACGCCGCCACGATGGTCGCTGCGGGCGTCTACCTCGTCGGCCGCTGTTTTCCGATCTTCACGCCCGAGGTCCTCCTGGTTATTGCCGTCGTGGGCACGATCACGCTTTTCATGGCCGCCACGATCGCCATCACCGCCACCGACATCAAGCGCGTGCTGGCCTACTCGACCGTCAGCCAGTTGGGCTACATGATGATGGCCCTGGGCCTGGGTGGGTGGCTGGCCGGCATGTTCCACCTCTTCACCCACGCCTTCTTCAAGTCGCTGCTGTTCCTTTGCTCCGGGTCGGTGATCCACGCCACAGGCACCAACGAAATGCCGGCCATGGGCGGCCTGCGAAAGAAGATGCCCTGGACCGCCGGCACGATGCTCGTCGGCTGCCTGGCGATCGCCGGAGCGGGCATCCCGCTAGTTGTCGGACTGAGCGGTTACTACTCGAAGGACGGCATCCTGGCCCAAGCCATGTCGTTCGCGCAATCCAATCCGCTGCATCCGCTGTGCGGCCATTTCTTCTGGATCGCTACGGCGGGGGCCGCGATTACGGCGTTTTACATGTTCCGCCTGTGGTACATGACCTTCGCCGGCACGCCCCGCGACGAGCACGTCTATCACCACGCCCACGAGTCGCCGTGGGTTATGGTCGGCCCGCTGGTGGTTCTTGCCTTCTTTGCCGTCGTTGCCGGCTGGACGCTGGGCAACTTCGGCCTTACGCCGCTCCTGGAGCAGGCCCGGCCGCTGGGCACGGAACACGGCGCCTCGGCCGGTTGGTCGTCGCCAGTCGTCACGCATCCGTCGGAGCACGAGTCGCACGCTCCCGAGATCCACGTTCCCACCACGCTCTGGGCCTTCGGCTCGGCGTTGGCCGGTTTCCTGCTGGCGACCGTGTTTTACGGGCTGAAGAAGCTCAATCCGGCCGACGTCAGCCGGCAGTTCGCCCCCGTCTATCGCTTCCTCATACATAAGTGGTGGTTCGACGAACTTTATGCCCTGCTCTTCGTCCGCCCCGCGCTACGGATTTCCAACTGGGTCGCCGCCTTGGACAAGCGGGGCATCGACGGCGCGGTCGACGGCCTGGCGTGGCTCGTGGGCCTCGTGGCCCGGCTGGACGAATGGATCGATCGCACTTTTATCGACGGCCTCGTGGACGGCCTGGCCCGCGTGACCTACTCGGCCGGCCTTCGGCTCCGCGCCGTGCAAAGCGGCAACCTGCGGCAATATGTCCTCTGGATCGCCGTGGGCACCGTCGCCCTCTTCCTCTTGATCAGCTTTTGCTGGAACTGGGCTGGAACATGAGAACTAACTTGAACGTGACATGATGAATACACTAATCGAAGCTTTATCCGACCCCATCGTGTTGATGAGCCTGATCATCTTCCTGCCGACGGTGGCAGGTTTCGTGCTCCTCTTCTTCCCGAAGGCGCAGGACGAAACGATGAAGCAATTCGCCTTCATCACGACGATCATCGTTTTTGCACTGACGGTCCGTATCGCCGTGCCCGGGGCCGATCCCAATCATTATTTTTCACTCGGTACGGGAGAGATGCAATTCGAAGGAAGCCCGCACCTCTGGATTCCCGCCTTTCACATCTATTACCATCTCGGCCTTGACGGCATCAGCCTGCCGCTGGTCGTGCTTACCTCGTTCCTCAGCATGTTGGCAATGTGGGCAAGCTGGCCGATCCAAAAACACGTCCGCGCCTATTGCATTCTTTTCCTCCTCTTGGAAACGGGCATGTTGGGAGTCTTCATGTCGCTGGACTTCTTCCTCTTTTACGTCTTCTGGGAAGTGATGCTCCTGCCGATGTACTTTCTCATCGGCGTCTGGGGCGGGCCGCGGCGGGAATACGCGGCGATCAAGTTCTTCCTCTTTACGCTCGTCGGCAGCGTGCTCATGCTGATCGCCCTGCTGATGCTGTACTTCACCAGCGATCCCAGCATGCTCAAAACCGGTGCGGTCGAGCCACACACCTTCAATATTATCGAGTGGGCCAGGTTGGCGCAGTTGCCGAACTCGCCCTTTGCGCAGACGCTGTTCCTCGGCCGGTCGGTCGGCTGGTGGGCCTTCCTCTTGTTGTTCGTCGGTTTCGTGATCAAATTGCCCGCCGTGCCAGTGCATACCTGGCTACCCGATGCCCACGTCGAGGCCCCCACGCCGATTTCCATGATCCTGGCCGGCGTGCTGCTGAAGATGGGTGGCTATGGCGTGCTTCGTATCTGCTATCCGATCCTGCCCTCCGCGCTCGACAGCCGCCACCTGACCTGGATGGTTGCCATCGTCGGCGTCGTGAGCATGGTCTACGGGGCCTTCGCCGCCATGGCCCAAAAAGACTTCAAGCGGCTGGTCGCCTATAGTTCCGTGAGTCACATGGGCTATGTGCTGCTGGGCATCGGGGTGTGCAGCGCCACGGCCGGCAACCTGTACAATACCGACGCCTGGCGAATGGGCGTCAGCGGCGCCATGTTCCAGATGATCGCGCACGGCATCAGCTCGGCTGGCATGTTCTTTCTCGTCGGCGTCGTCTACGACCGCGTCCACCACCGCGACCTCGACCGCTTCGGCGGACTGTTCCAGCACATGCCCACCTACGCGGGCATTTCCATGGTGATCTTCTTCGCCGCCCTGGGCCTGCCGGGTCTCTGCGGGTTCTGGGGTGAAGCTTTCGTTGTTCTTTCGGTCTGGCGCTTTAGCATGGCGTTGGCCGTAATCTCGGCAGCGGTCGTGATCCTCACCGCCGGCTATATCCTCTGGACGATCCAGCGCGTTTACCTGGGACCGGAGTACAAGGGCCCGGACGCCGAGGCCCTGCGGCCGATGACCCTGCGTGAAATCGCCATTGCGGTTCCGCTGGTCGTGATGGCCGTGGTGCTGGGGGTCTTTCCCAACACGCTCCTGAAGTATACCGACGCCACGATGAAAGGTTTCGTCGATCACCTCAATCCGGCCAGGCAGGCGGTGTCGATCTCCCCTCTCCCTCCGGGAGAGGGCGGGCACCATGTACCCATGGTCGGGGTGAGGGCAGAGGACGCTGTAGGGAACGCCCTCCGTGGCGTTCCGTTTGAAAGGCGTTTGTCCGCTTCATGGAACGCCACGGAGGGCGTTCCCTACAGCCGCGATACCGCGCTTCCGCAGCCGCAAGCGGGCGCGGTGCTCGGTTCCGCCACGTTGGAGTCTTCAACCAAAACACCTTCGCTTAGCAGGCTCCCCGTTGCCAAGGCGTCGCCGTGAATTTGCATGAACTGATTGCTTATGTTTTGAGTAACCTCGGCCCGTCGCTCAGCGCGGTGTTGCCGGAGTTGTCGCTTTGCGCCGCGATCGTGTTGTTGCTGCTGACCCGCATGATCTTCCCCACGCGGAAGGCGCCCGGCCTGCCCTATTACATCACGTTCCTGGGCGCCCTGGCCGCACTCTGGTTCCTGTGGCTCGACATGAATTCCTGGAAACATCTCAGTGCCGGGGGACAATGCATACTACCGCCGGTTCCGCAGTCCATCTTCACCGGCCTGCTGGTGTGGGACAGTTTCGGCGTGGTCATGCGCAGCCTGTTGATGCTCTTCCTGTTGCTGTTCGTCACCTTTACGCGGATCTCGGGCGTGCCCAACGACGATGACGCCACGGAGTTCTACGTGATGATCCTGGGCGCAACGATCGGCCTCTGCATCATGGTCTCGGCCAACCACGTCTTGATGGTCTTTCTGGGCATTGAAATGGCCAGCGTGCCCTGCTACGTGCTGGCGGGCATCCTCCGCCAGCGCCGTGCCAGCAGCGAGGCCGCCCTGAAATATGTCGTCTTCGGCGGGGCCACCGCGGGAGTCATGCTGTACGGCCTGAGCCTGCTCTGCGGCGTACTGGGCTCGGCCCACCTGCCCACCATGGCCGAGCGGTTGGCCGTTTGGCTCGCCCAGCCGGCGGGCACCATGTACCCATGGTCGTGGTCGGCCCACCACCAGGCGACCGCCGTCGTCTTGGTGTTGGGCGGGCTGATGACGATGGTCGGCCTGGCCTTCAAACTCTCGGCCGTGCCATTCCACTTTTGGGCCCCGGACGTTTTCGAGGGTGCCCCAGCCGAAGTGGGCACGTTCCTTTCGATCGCCTCGAAGGCCGCCGCGCTGGCCCTCTTGACCCGGCTGGTGCTGATCTTTTCCGGATGCCTGGAACCGCTCCCCAAGGCCGCGGCGGTCGTCGCGGCCCTGGCCCCTGTCCGATTTTATCTGGCCTCGCTCATCGCCTTGCTGGCCGCGGTGACCTGCACCTTCGGCAACCTGGCGGCTTACGGCCAGACGAACATCAAGCGCCTGCTGGCCTACTCGACGATCGCTCATGCCGGCTACCTGATGATGCCGGTGGCCGCGGCCGTGACCTTGGCCGGCGACACGATGCATCCGGAGTGTTCGACGAATGCCGTGGGGGCCCTGATCGTTTACCTCGGCGTCTACTTGTTCATGAATTTCGGCGCGTTCGCCATCGTGGCCTTTGTCCGCAACGCGCGGCAGAGCGAGTCGATTGCCGACTATGCCGGCATGGTCCGCCGCTCGCCGGCGGTGGCCGTGGCCATGGCGGTCATCCTTTTCAGCCTTGTCGGCCTGCCGCCGCTGGCCGGGTTTTCGGCCAAGTTCGCCGCCTTTGCCGCCTTGTTGGACGCCAAGATGTATTTATTGTTGATAATCGGCGGTCTGAACACGGTCGTGAGCCTGTTCTATTACCTCCGCGTGGTCAAGGTGATGATGTTGGAAGCGGAGCCCGAGGGGCAGCCGGCCCCGGACATCCCCTTGTTCTCGTTTCCCGGCGTTTGTGCCGTTGTTATGGCCGGCATGATGTTCTTGATCTTCATGCGTTGGGACATCTTGTGGACGATCGGCCAAGTGGCCAGCCGGGCCTTGGTGCAGTGGAGCACCGGATGAATAATACTGTGGAATCCCCGATCGTTGTGAGCGTGTTGAACCGGCTGTTGCAGACGCTCTGCCGTTCGCTGGCCTTGTACGCCGAAGAGGTCAAGCCTTGGAGCCTTGCCGCCCACGGGCCCGTCTGGACTGCCATCGGACGTCTGGCCGCCGACAGCCGCATGTATTCCCAGCGCGTCGCCGAGGCCATCATCGCCAGTGGCGGCCAACCGATCCCCGGGCCTTATCCGTTGGAATTCGCCGCGCTGAACGACGTCGGCCTGGAGTTCTTTCTCCGCGAGATCATTGTCCAAACCAAGCGTGATCAAAAAGTGGTTGGCGAGTGCGCCGCCGAATTGGCCCATGCCCCCGCAGTTCGCTCGCTGGCCGAAGAAATCTACGGCAATCTCCAGGGACACATCGAACTGCTGGAAAGCGTCGCGGCGAAGTGATCGACACTCACTGCCATCTCGACGACCAGCAATTCGAGGCCGACCGCGCGGCGGTTGTCGCCCGTGCGGCCGCGGCGGGCGTGGAGTGCATGATCTCCCTGGGCACGACCGTCGCATCCAGCCGGGCGACCGTCCGCCTGGCGGAAACGTATCCGGCCCTCTACGCGGCGGTCGGCATTCACCCGAACTCCTGTGCCGAGGCCGCCGGCGGCGACTGGGACGCGATCGTCGGCCTGTTGGATCATCCCCGCGTGGTCGCCTTGGGCGAAATCGGACTCGACCGCTATTGGGACTACGCCCCAATCGAGTTGCAGCGGGATTACTTCGACCGCCATCTGCGCATGTCGCAAGAGCGCGATCGGGCCATTGTCATCCATTGCCGCGACGCCCACGCCGACATGCTGCCCATGTTGCGCGAGGCCGTTTCCCGCCGCCCCTTGCGCGGCGTGCTGCATGCCTTCGCGGGCGACGCCGCGATGGCGGCCGAATGCCTGGACCTCGGGCTGTACGTGAGTTTTGCCGGCAACGTGACCTACACGAACAAAAAGTTCCAATCGCTGCGCGAGGCTGCCGGCGCGGTCCCGGCCGATCGTATTTTGATCGAGACCGACAGCCCTTATCTCACGCCCGAACCGCTCCGCCGACCATGCAAGCACGGTGCCCGGCAGAAGCGGAATGAGCCGGCCCTCGTGGCCCACACGGCCGCCGCCCTGGCCACGTTGCGCGGCGTGCCGTTGGACCAATTCGTCCGCCAGACCACGGCCAATGCCCGGCGTCTGTTCCAACTGGAGTAAACCACGAAACACACGAATGACACGAAAATTGGAAGACGAATAAGGAGAGGGGAAGACTGAGGTGGCAGTCGCGGAGACCGCCTACAGGCACTCCCCACTTGCCTCCAGGTGTAGAATAAACTGCCTTAAAGCTCCTGCATTTGTTTCGTGTCGTTCGTGTTTTTCGTGGTTCCTGTTTCTGTTTTGCGAACAAGGAGAATCCCATGGTCCTGACCCCTAGCACGATGCAGTTGTCGATTAGCGCCGCAGCGCCCGCTTTTTCCCTGCCGGACCCCGACGGCAAAGTCCACAGCCTCGATGATTTCGCGGGCCGGCCCGCCCTGTTGGTCGCCTTTATTTGCAACCATTGTCCCTACGTCAAGCACATCGCGCCGGCGTTCGCGAAGCTTGCCAAAGAGTATCAGGAGAAGGGCGTGGGGATCGTTGCCATCAATGCGAACGATTTCGAGCATTACCTCGACGATTCACCGGCGAAAATGAAGGAAGAAATCGCGGCGCGGGGTTATACGTTCCCCTATCTTGTCGACCAATTGCAGCAGGTTGCCAAGGCCTATCGCGCCGCCTGCACGCCCGACTTCTATCTCTTCGATGCTGATCGCAAGCTGGTTTATCGCGGCCAAATGGACGCCGCTCGTCCGGGCAACAACCTGCCCGTCACCGGCAAGGACCTCCGCGAGGCGATCGACGCCGTCTTGGCCGGCCGGCCCGTAGCGAAGGACCAGCGGCCCAGCATCGGCTGCAACATCAAGTGGCGGCCGGGCAATTCGCCTGATTACTTCGGCTGACTCCTGTAGGATAGGTTTTCAACCTGTCTTTCTTGCTTCTTGAAGCTCGGTTGGATCGCGCAGAGTTGCGTCCCAAGTTGATCAAGATGAGCCATGTGCGCCCTAAGAGAGGGGTGTTGGCGATCTTCCCAACAAGGCCCTTGTACGGTATACTTGGTTTTATGGCATCCGTGGAAACGTCCTATCTCGATCGCCTGTTGGAGCCGGTGACGCAGTGCTTTACGGCGGAAGTGGCCGAGCGGTTGATCTCTTTGCCGCCCGACCCGACGGTTCAGGCGAGAATCGCAGAGTTGGCGGAAAAGGCCAACGAAGGCCAGCTCTCGGACGTCGAGCGAGCCGAGTATGAAGAGTACATCGAGGCTGCCGATCTAATCGCGATCTTGCAATTCCGAGCCCGTGCCGCCCTTGCTAAACATTCTGATTCTTGATGGAAGCAGCCCTGCGAGAGTTGGTACGTCGCCGAGCCGGCAACCATTGTGAATATTGCCGCTTACCGCAGTCTGCCCTGCCGCATGCGCCGTTCCACGTGGCGCACGTCGTCGCCAGACAACACGGCGGTTCGGATGACGCCGCCAATCTTGCTCTCGCGTGCGATCGGTGTAACTTGCACAAGGGCCCAAACCTAAGCGGTATTGACGCAGAGACCGGCGTCACCGTCCCCCTCTTTCACCCGCGCAGGAACGCCTGGGATGATCACTTTCACTTTCAGGGAGGGAGAATCTTTGGACGAACAACGTGCGGCCGTGCGACCGTTCAAGTCTTGAGTATGAATGCGACCGAGCGAGTCAGGTTGCGTGCGGCAGTGAATGCACGGGAGCAGCTCAGGTGACCTGTTCTGGCAAACCCCCATTCTTCACATCCTTGGGTGCTCCCGTTCGACTCTTGACTGATGCCGGTCGATAATTCTGGTGTCTCCCCTTCGGGGGCTTGTAAGGCTGCGGCGAACAGCCGCAGCAGGCGAGGGGGCGGCGATTGCAAGCCGCCTGCCGCCTTCTTTCACGGCCTCGGTCAATCGGGGCCTTGTGCTTTTCTTGCGGTTGTTGCGCCTGATTCACAAAGCCGCCGCGAACACGGGCCGACTTGATCGCCGCCAGTTAAATTGCGGTGGCCGTCAGCGGCGCTGTGCGATTCGAACGCCCCAGTTCCAGACCGCCTTGACCATCTCCCAGAATGCGCCCCAACGGCTTCCCTTTGGCTTTTGAGTCTGTGCCTTGTTGCCAGCGCCGGTCGTCTGGATGGCGGTGCCTTTTTCCGCAACCGCGTTATTCACGTCCCTCGCGTTGCTGTTTGTCTGACGGAATCTCACTTTGATGTCTCCGAGGAAGATGTTCGTCGGGTTTAGCTGCACGAAAACCACGTTGTCGCGACTTGCTGCGTCCTCATTTCGACTCCCTGATTGCTGCGCGCCTGCGCGCGGAAGTAAGCCAGGGCCGCCGCGCCATCGACAAAGCCCTGTTTGCGGCAGCGGATGACCGGGAAGCCGCGTCGGACCAGAACCGCCCATGCCTTCCTGCCAATGCCGAGACGGCGGCAAAATACCCGGAGGGGCAGTAGCTCGTCACCGTGGACGCTGCCCAACGGCTGGCTGCGAGTGGTGGGGCGTTTCATCGCGCGGCCTCCCGTTTTCCGGCTGCGGGAGAAGCATCCTGGCGGCGAGAAAGCTCCGCCTTCAATAGGCGGATAGTGAAGACGTCCGGGTCGCTGAACTGCTCAGAAATCTGGAGCAACCGCAGTAATTCCGCAGTCGATAAGTTGCTGATCTTCATGCTCGTTAGGATAGACGAGCATCGCCACCTGTCGAATCAACGGAAGTTCGCTGGAAGAGGAAAACAAGTTCAGCAGTCGAAAAACACGGCCTTACATGACCAGAAAACCTTCTCGCTGGAAACCGGCCGGATTTAGCCGGATTTCTTCAAAGTCGCAAATTGCCGCCCAGACTTTGCCGAGGGGATAAAGGTATCCCCCCTGCCTGGGCTTGCGGTTCTCAACTTCCACGACTTCGGTAGGGTGGTCTTTTTGCCATGCCCGGAGACGACCACGAAGACGTTCCCGATTCCCTTTGTCAATCTTGGGAATGCCGAGACGATCGGCCAACTTGGCAAGCGTGCATGGCGTATCCGGATCGTCATTGCCCCAAGGGTGTTTTTTACTTTCACTGGATCCGAGTATCGATTTCTTGAGCCAGTCCCTCACCTCGGTAAGCATCGTCTCCAACTCCTTAGAGCAACGCTTCAACGGATTCAAGACCGTTCGGTCAAAGTGTATCCGCCGGTGTACGGAATCATTCAGATCTGGCGGCATAGACCCCCGATCGATGGTCCCGTAGAAGCGTTCCATGGCCCTTTCGATCAGAACCGCTTGCCCAGGCAGAAAAGCCTTCACGTCCGCGACGATCGCGGCCGCCTCGTTGCGATCCTCGCGTCTGAACGGTCGGTATCGCCTATAGGCCGTGTTCGGCAAAATCTCAAGACCGTGAGGCAAGAAGCGAAGGAGGTTGTTCAATCGCCCGAGAAGTACAATTAGCTGTCGTGACAGCGCATCCGACATAATAGAACCTGTTTTCTAGCCGGAGCCCGGCCGGGGGACCGAGAAAACAGAAACGGTCGCCCTGGTCGGTCAAGCCCGTCGCGTTGCAACACGCGGGCACTCGGCAAAGGTCAATTTTACCGCGCTCTTCAGAACGTAGGTAGCTCACGCGCGGGCGGATGAGTTCGCGTGCCCGTTCCTTGCGGGTGCTAGCGACGGGGGTTTCCGGTTGCTATGCTTTGAAGGAAGTGGCCCAGAAGCGGACCGCGTGATTCTGCATTTTGATCGTCCCTGAAGTCCGAAAGGAAGACAGTCATGCGATGCCAACTTGCAACCCGATGGTTTCAAACCTCCCATTTCCATCGGCCGGACGGGCACACTCGGCGATGTTGCCGCGGCGTCTCGGCTCTTGTTCTGGTGATTTGGTCATCCTCCGCGATTTGCGGCGCCCAGTCGGCCTGCTGGACTGCTGGACCGCCGATCGCTACGACAGTTCCGGAAAAGAAGCCCGAGGAATCTCCGCCGGCGACATGATTCTTCCCCACGCCCCGCGGCCCCAATGTCGGCGGAGGAGATTTACGCGCGTGCGTCGCCCGCGGTTGTCACACTGAAGACCTACAACGACTCGCATGAAGTGACGTTCTCTGGGTCGGGTTTCATTCTGGCTGATCGCTTTACCAAGCCTCTCCAGGTTGACGCCGAGGCGACAATCTTTGCGGCGCCGCAGAGCAAACATCTTGGAGAATTCTACCGGCGCCGGGAAGCAAACTTGACGTCCAATCTTCTGTTGCCTAACTCGAATAAGACGGCTGTTGAGGAAGGCGATGAGTTCCGGAAAGCTCGCCAGCGAGCGTTCGATCGAGATTGGCCACATCTGCAACAGGTCTTCATCGTAACGAATTATCACGTCATCGACTCTGCGGTAAGTATCGACGTCAAGATGCATGACGGCTCGACGGGCTTCGTCAGCCAGGTTATCAAGGAAGACGATTCCGCCGATGTGGCAATCTTGAACGCTTGGCTCCCCTCCGACAAACGACCGGCGGCAATCGCGCTGTCCGCCGTCCCGCCAAACATCGGAGCCAAGGTCTTTGTGATCGGCAGCCCGCTGGGACTCGAAAACTCGCTCAGCGAGGGGCTGATAAGCGGCATCCGCGAGTTGGATCTCGGCCACTCCATTTTGCAGACAAGCGCAGCCATCAGCCACGGGTCCAGCGGGGGGCCAATCCTCGCAGCCAACGGCAGAGTCGTCGGCATCGCAACCGCGAGTCATTCGGGCGGGCAGAACCTGAATTTCGCCGTTCCGGCCGCCGAGGTTTTGCGACTGCTTGACAAGCCAGAGACACCGCGCGAGGTCTGGCGCGGCAGGAGCTTTACCAAGGAAGAGAGCTACGAATTTGATCGAACGTACGCTGCCTTGAATTCCAAGACGGGCGGGGCCACCGCCGCGAAGGCGTTGTTGGATTCCAAAATGGCAGCTTTATTACATGGAGCATACGGTGCCAAAATGCCAATCAAGAGTCTCGAAGAAGCCAGGCAGGCAACGATCGAGGCGATTCGATCTGTTCCCCCCGAGTTCCAATACCTGGCCTATTTCTATTCGGGCGAATTCCAATCCAAGGAGGGTTCGTCTGCCAGGGATAAGGAAGAAACCCCGGCCGAGACTGCCCAACTCGCGCGACGCAACCTTCACTACTTCGCGGCGCTCTCGGCGTACCGTAAAGCGGCGGAATTGAAACCAAATTTTGCCCCGGTCTACAACGGGATGGTCAGTGTTCACGTCAGTATGGAGGATTGGCCGGCCGTACGCCGTGACGTTGATCGACTCGTGGCGCTCGTGCCCCACTGTGTGAGAGTCTATGAAGAGCGTGCCGCTTGTTTCAAGCAGTTTGGGCAACACGAGGCCGCGTTGAAAGACTTGAAGAGTGCGGCCGACATGGACCCAGCGAATTGGATCGTCCAAATGAACATGGCCGATGAGTGCGTAGCACTGGCAAAATACGCTGAGGCGATTGAGGCTTATCAGCGACAAATTCGCCTGGTCCCAGATCGACAAAGTTGGTTGCCCCGTTACAACATTGGCATCGCGTACAAGTTCTCAGGGAAGTATGAAGAAGCAATCAAAGCCTTCCTGCATTGCAAGGCAAAGGCAACTGACGATTGCCCCGATAATTTTATCAAGGACTGTGACGAACAAATCGAGGCATGCGAGGCGGTCTTGCGCAGGCTCGGTCGTCCAAGTCCGCGGTAAAGCCTTTCGGTCCCTTGTTGCGTAGCAGAACCGCGCCAGAACGCTATGGGCGTTTTGCCACTTCTTGCCCCGCCGCCCGCAGCCCTCTCCGTCCAGCCGGCGGCAAACTCCTCTGAGAGGCAAGCCGAATGATCGAAGGAGTTGGGCGCGGTGATTGGTGTCCTGCTCTTACTTGTCGGGCACGAGCCTCTTGTTGTCGCGTGGGTCCGGCCGGTAGCCAAACCGGCAACGGTCCAGCCTCCCCAAGCGTTCGATCGGCTTTGAAGCTTGGCCGGCGGTGGGCTTGCCGCTCGCACTGGCAACCTCGGTGACGCGGGGAATCGCCTCCAGGGCAGCTATCCGCTCTTGGAGTATCAGGATCGCCGCGTACATATCGACGCCGCGGAAATCGCTCCGCCGTATCTCTTCAGCGAGATCGGCCTCATAAGTCGGCGGAACATTGAGCGTGGCGACGCCGCGGTCGTTCGGTCTGGCGAGGTGGAAAACGTTCATCGCCGTCCTTTCCTGTTGGGGAGGAAGTGTATGCTCCCCGGTGGTCTCCGGTGTTTTCGTGCCAAACCCTATTGTACCCCGACTTTGGCGAACCGGTTACGCGCAAACCGCGGGTTGTTCCACGGGGCTTTCCGGGCAGGGAACAAGAGCGTAAGCAAGTCACGAGTTGGCCCACCAATGCCGCCGATCGGCAAAAGCCAAACCGCCCAGCATACCAAGTTGAACAACGAATTATCGGTTTTCCCCAGGAGAGATATAGACGCGGTTCGCCTGGCCGAAAATGACGGCGGGGGTCGGCTCGATTTCCGGCCGGGTGAGGGTCCCACGAGCCTTGATTCTACTGCCTGCCGTCGCCACGGCCGTACCTGCTTGCCGTCGATCCGGCCATGAAGCCCGCCACACGACGCCCAGCGACGTGCTGACGCTACTGTCTCGCCGGGATGGTGCCTTTGGTGGAATGTCGATTTGAGGCAGGCTAGCCGCATGTGGACTGCGTTCTCGGGCAAGCCAGAGGCAGGGCCGTGCCGGTCGTGCGGGTCGTCGCCGTGCTGGTCCGTCTGGCCCAGGTGGTTATCGGCCTGGTCGTCGAGCAGGCATCGTCGAGCAGGTTTTCGTCGTCGTGGCCGTGAAGCCCGGTCCCGTCGTGCTGGCGGTCGTATGGGTTATCGGCCGATCGATGGCCGTTCGATGGGCGAGATCGGCCCAAGCAGCATTGACAAACCTGCCCGGGTCGATGATTCACGGGCAGGGCTTGCGTCAACGATCTTGCTCGATATTACCGGGAATGTTACTTTGTCCTTCATCGGAACCACAACCGGCAAACGACCGCCCACTATCCGGACGCTTGTTTTCCCGCGTGAAAGGCCACAAGGGGACAACAACCGGATAGTGAACGGTCGTTTATTTAGGATGCAACATCAAGTGGCGGCCGGGGAACGAACCCCAGTATTCCCGCCGAATCGCGTGGGACAGGTTTTCAACCTGTCTTTGTTGTTTCTCTTTCGCTTGACTCCCCCCGGCCACCGGGCCATAATCCAGACAGGCGTGCAGCCCCCCTATTTTTCCAGCAGGAGTCCGCCATGAGCACAGTCTTGCCCGATGCGCCGCCGACCGAATGGACGATAGCCGACGTCCGCGCCCGACTGCCCGGCTTTCCGGCCTGGCGGATCCATACCTACCCGGCGCCGGGCACGGCGACCGAGAAAGACCTCCTGAGAGCCGAGGCTCGCAGCGGCCGGATCTGCGAACTGATCGATGGGACCCTGGTGGAGAAAGTCATGGCGAGCCTTGAATCGATGTTGGCCTTGGCATTGAGCCATTTTATCTATCTCTACCTCGATAGGAATAATGTAGGTTCCATAATGGGCGAGGCCGGGTTTCTCAAGATTCTCTCCGGGCAGATTCGCGCCCCGGACGTTTGTTTCATCCGCTGGGAACGGCTTCCCGCCCCTGATTCGCCCAAGCCCGAAATCTATGCTATCGCCCCCGACCTGGCCGTCGAGATCATTTCCAAGGGCAACACGAAACGCGAGATGGCTCGCAAGCTGCGCGAGTACTTCCAGGCGGGCGTGCGGTTGGTGTGGTACATCGAGCCCAAGACCCGCACCGCGCGGGCCTACACGGCCCAGCGCGAGTGGACGGAGATCGGTCCGGACGATTCGCTCCTGGGTGGCGAAGTTTTGCCCGGCTTCGAATTGTCGCTGGCCCAGTTGTTCGCTCGCGTCGAACATCCGCGGAAAGAATAAGTCCGGGCGGGTTTGCGATCAGGGACCCACCCGCTCGGCAATTGCTGCCGTCAGTTCCGCCGTAGTCAACTGCCCGCCCAAATCCCGCGTCAGATTTCCATCGGCAAAGGCCTGTTCCACTGCCCCGCGAATGGCGTCTGCGGCTTGGTTCTGCCCCAACCAGTCGAGCATCATGGCGGCGCTGAGGATGGCGCCCGCGGGATTGGCGATCCCTTGGCCGGCGATGTCCGGCGCGGAACCGTGAACGGGCTCGAAGAGCGATGGATAATTCCGCTGGGGATCGAGATTGGCGGACGGATTCAACCCCAGGCTGCCGGTGATTCCGCCCGTCAGATCACTCAGAATGTCCCCAAACAGATTCGAGGCGACAATCACGTCGAACGTCTGCGGGCGCCTGACCAGGTGCAAAGTCGCGGCGTCGATGTGCAGTTTCTCGACGGCAACGTCGGCGAATTCCGGCGTTAACTCGGCGAGCACCCGGTCCCACAGGCCGTAGGCGTGGCGTTGCGCGTTGGACTTGGTGATCATGGCCAGCCGCCGCCTGCGCGTACCTGCCAAATGGAAGGCGAAACGCAGGATTCGTTCGATACCGCGGCGGGTGTGGACGGCCGACTGGATCGCCACTTCATCGGGCGTGCCGGTCGCCAGCGTTCCGCCGTTGTCCACGTATTCACCTTCGGAGTTCTCCCGCACCACCACCAGGTCGATTGGCTGGTCGTTGCGCAACGGCCCGTGTACGCCGCGAAAGGTCCAGGCCGGCCGCACGTTCGCAAACAGACCAAACGCCTGGCGCAACTGAATCAGCGGCGCAAGCGTAACACTATCGGGCAATTGCGCCGGCCAGCCGAGTGCCCCCAGCAGGATCGCGTCAAAGCCGCGAAGCGTGGTCAGGAAATCCTCCGGCGCTACCCGTCCGTGGCGGTCGTAATGGGCCATGCCCCAGTCGAAGCGCTGGCAGTCGAGATGAAACCCACCCATAGCGCGCTCGGCAGCCTCGATCACCCGGAGCGCGGCGTCCACGACTTCCGGCCCGATGCCATCGCCCGGGTAAAGTGCGATGCGATAGGTTTTCAAATTCGCGTCCATTCGATTGACCGTAATAGCTTTCAATTCGGCATTGCCGGCACGACATCCGCAATGGCGGCAAGATATCTTATCATTGTTTCCTGAGCAAGAAAGATCGGGAAGTGTGCGGCTTGCTGGCGGCTGCGGGGGAATACGCTCGGGCCACGCCGCACCTCGTGGTCCTGACCACCGCCGGTTGGGGGAAATGGAAACAATCACCCCCCCCTAAAATATAGTGACGCTTTACCTGATTTATAGTATTGGCATTTTTTCCAGTGATGGTAAATTTCAAGAAGAGCGAGTATCGGAGGATCGCCAACATGCCAACGAGGAATGTTAATTTGACCGACTACCACGACCAGTTCGTGAATGAATGGGTGACCTCGGGGCGGTTCTCCAGTGCTAGCGAGGTCATGCGGGCCGGACTCCGCCTGCTTGAACAGCAGGCCCGCGAGGCGGACGAGAAACTATCCTTGCTCCGTTCCATGGCGTCGGAGGCATTCCAGGCGTTGGACCAGGGGCAGGGAATCGCGATCGAGAGCGAAGACGAACTTGCCGAATTCATTGGCTAGGCCGGCCGCCGGGCCGCCGCAGAGGTCGAACGTCGCACGGCCGGCGGTTGATCCATGGCTGATTTTCCTGTTGTATCGAACGGGTGCGGATGGCAGCGTCGAAGTCAAACGCGTGCTCCATGATCGAATGGACCTTGCGCGGCATCTTCCCGATGAATACCGGCCGCCGAGCGCCGGCGAACAAAAGCCGGAATCACTGTAGCAAGCGCCGACCTCGATGCCGCCGACAACGCGATATTCACCGCACATATCCAAAACATTCCGCCGGCCTTGATCATAACCTTGCCAACTGCTAGCAATGCCATCGGTGCGCAAACTTATGATCAAGGTTCGGCTCATCGCTCGGAATTATTTTTGAACTTATCCCTATGGGTGGTAAAGTGCGGATGCAACAGGTTGGTGCAAAGTTTGCATACAGGCCGGGCAGAGTTATTCCGGCCGCAGTTCCGGGACCCCCCAAAAACCAGCGTAAAGAAGGCATCGAGTTCCCCGCCCGCTTCCCACCTGTTGCAAAAAAAGAATCGGGACATCGAAAACCTGTCACCCCTACCTCACCATTTTTTGAAACGAGAGCGCAAGCACGCCCCGGTAATTAAAAGAATATCTTGCTGGACTACAAAAAGCAGCCGGATCGCCGGGGTGGATCGACAGAAAAATAAAAGGCAGGAAATCAAGGAAACACGGATCGGCATTGATTGTTACTGAATTGATGATATTAGTGTCGATTAGCGAAAATTCGCGTTCCCCTTTCTTTTCTCAGCGCCGCTCGCTATAGGTCATGCTCCAGTCTGACGTGCGTGCTGACTGCCGCTCGTGGTAAAATGTGACGATGTTCGGCACGCGGCATCGGTTTGGACGCCCGGGCCGTTGCGAATACTATAGAAGCACCTGCCGACCGAACCGGCACGAAACGCACTATGCAACTGATTTCCCTTCGCGACATCTGCAAAACGTACACGCTGGGTGAGGTCGAAGTCCTCGCCCTGCAAGGTGTTTCGTTGGATATCGACCACGGCGAGTTCGTTGCCCTGATGGGCCCCTCGGGCTCGGGAAAGACCACCCTCATGAATACCCTCGGCTGCCTCGATCACCCCACCAGCGGCAGCTACCTGCTCGACGGCCAGGAGGTCATGGAGATGTCGGGCGACCAACGGGCCCGCCTGCGAAATCGCAAGATCGGCTTCGTTTTTCAGAGCTTCAACCTGCTGGCCCGCACCACGGCTTCGGAAAACGTGGAACTGCCGATGCTCTACTCCGCCGGCCTGCGCGGGCCCAGCGACGCCAACGCGTGAAGTTCTTGCTGGAAAAGGTAGGGCTCCAGTCGCGGGCCGACCACCAGCCATCGCAGCTCTCCGGCGGCCAGCAGCAACGAGTGGCCATCGCCCGGGCGCTGGCCAATGAACCGCCGATCCTCCTGGCCGACGAGCCGACGGGCAACCTCGACTCGCACACCAGCCGCGAGGTCATGGAACTGTTTGGGCAACTCAACCGCGAAGACGGGATCACGATCGTCGTCGTCACGCACGATCCGGAAATCGCCCGTCACGCCCGCCGCGTTGTCACCCTTCGCGATGGCAAAATCCTCGGCGATACGCCGGATGTCGACCTTGCCGCCAGCGCACTGCACAGCTACGAAGGGGCCAGCCCGTGAAACAATCTTTGTCTTGGTCAATCGTACGGCACAGTCACGAAAGGGCAAGAACGTGAAGCAGTTTTCATTTTGGTCGAACGCACTGCACGCTTACCAAGAGGCCAGCCGGTGAAACAGCTTTTGTTCTGGTCCATCGTCGTGGGCGGACTGCTGGCAGCCATCGGGGCCGCGGGATACCAATATTACACCGCCTCGCGGGGCCTGAGCGGGCAATTTCGCACGAAGGCGGTCCGCCGCGGCGACGTGACGCTGGTGGTCAATTCCACCGGCACAGTCCAGCCGGTGTTGAGCGTGCAGGTGGGGGCCTTCGTTTCCGGTCCCATCGAGAAGGTGTGCGTCGATTTCAACGACAAGGTGAAGAAGAACCAGATCCTCGCCCAGATCGATCCGCGGACCTACGTGTCGGCCGAGGCACACGAGCGCGCGGCCCTGGCCCATGCCAAAGCCGATCTGGCGCGGGTTCAGGCCTTGCTGGAACATGCCGTCCATTTCGAACAGCGAAACATGAACTTGAAGGAGAAGAAGGCGATTGCAGAAAACGACTACGAGCAAAGCGTTACCGATCGCAAGAGCCTGGAGGCCCAGGTCGATCTCTGCAAAGCAACCATCCTGCAGTGCGACGCCGATCTGGCGACCGCCCGCACGAATCTCGACTTCACCGCCATCAAGTCGCCGGTCGACGGCATCGTGATCGATCGCAAGGTCGATCCGGGCCAGACCGTGGCGGCGGCGTTCCAGACGCCCGTGATGTTCGTCGTGGCCCCCGATCTGGAGAAGAAGGTCTACGTCTGGGCTTCCGTCGACGAGGCCGACATCGGCCTGATTCGCGAGGCCCAGAAACGCCAACAGCCGGTCATTTTCTCCGTCGATGCCTATCCCAAGGACAGCTTTACCGGCCGTATTGCCCAGGTGCGGCTCAATCCCACGACGGTCTCGAACGTGGTCACCTACACGGTGATCGTCGAAGCGCCCAACGGCGACCTCAAGCTCCTGCCCGGCATGACGGCGAACATGGTCTTCCAGATCGAAAAACGAAACGGCGTGCTCACCGTGCCCAACGCCGCCTTGCGCTTCCGCCCCAAGCCGGAGCAGGTCCGCAAGGCCGATCTGGCGATCGTGGAAGGGCAGTCGGATGACGATGCCAACAGCAATAGTTCCACCGGTTCGAGCGAGAAGAACGACTCTACGGCGGTCCGCGGGCGGAAGCCCGCCTACGTCTGGGTGATCGACGGCAATCAACTTGCCGCGATCGAGATCGTCGCCGGGCTGGCCGACAAACGCGGCACGGAGATCCTCTCCGGCGACCTGGCCGAAGGCCAGGAACTGATCACCGGCACGCAGAATGGGGTCGTGAAATGAAAACCCTGATGATCCTGCGTGTCGCCTTGCGGGCGTTGGCGAAGAACAAAATGCGGGCAGGCCTCACTGTGCTCGGCATCGTCATCGGCGTGGCGGCGGTCATCCTGCTGGTTTCGATCGTCCAATCGGCCGGCCAACTGGTGCAGGACCAGTTCCAGGGACTGGGCACCAACGTGCTCGTCGTCCATCCTGGGAGTCAGAACGGCAACGGTGTGCGGATGACCGTGGGCAGCATTCCCACGCTTTGCGCCGCCGATTCCGACGCCGTGGCCGCCGAGTGCCCGTCCGTGCTGGCGTCTACCCCCATCATCATGGCGCTGGGGCAGGTCGTGGCCGGCAATCAGAACTGGTCGCCCAACCAGATCGTGGGCGTCAACGCTTCGTACCCGACGATTCGCAACTGGGATGTCGCACGGGGCGATTTCTTCAGCGAGAACGATATCCACGCGGCGGCAAAGGTCTGTGTGGTGGGGGTCACGGTGGCCGACAACCTGTTCCAAACCCGCAACTGCGTGGGCCGCACCGTCCGCATCAAGAACATTCCCTTCGAGATCGTCGGCGTGCTGGAGCCGAAGGGCGTGAACATGTTCGGCATGGACCAGGACAACGTCGTGCTGGCCCCGTATACGACGATCAAGAAGCGGATTTCCGGCTCGACGTTCAACAACGTCGACGTGCTTTTCTTCTCCGCCTGTTCGGTCAATCGCATGGCCGACGCCAAGGATGAAGTGACCCGGTTGTTGCGGCAGCGGCATCGCATCCGCAAGGGCGCGATCGACGACTTCGTCGTTCACAACACGGCGGAAATCGCCGACATGCTCAAGATCATCACCATGGTTATGTCGCTCTTGTTGGGCTCGATTGCCGGCGTATCGTTGATCGTGGGCGGGGTGGGCATCATGAACATCATGCTCGTCTCGGTCACCGAGCGGACCCGCGAGATCGGCATTCGCCTGGCCGTCGGCGCCCGTTCGCGCGACATCCTGCGGCAGTTTCTCCTGGAGGCCGTGGTGCTTTCGCTCGTGGGCGGGGCGCTGGGCATTGCCTTGGGCATCGGCGCCGTCGTGGCAATCACCTGGGTGGTCAATACGTTCGTCAGCAGCACCCACTGGCCGCTGTCGATTTCGCTCCAGGCCATCGCCGTGGCCCTGGCCTTTTCCGCCTCGGTCGGCATGGTATTCGGCTTATTTCCCGCGCTGAAGGCCAGCCGGCTCGACCCGATCGAATCGCTGCGGTACGAGTAGATAGAAGAGAATCCCGACGCACAGACAGCGGACAGAAAGATGGAGAGCAGAAATATGGAAGGCGGGGGGACAAGAACCTGCGAGATCAAAAACGGGAAGAGAATGGGAACGCTAATTGGCGCTAATTTCCGCTAATTATGTCTGGATTTGTCTGGATTAGCGTCAGTTAGTGAGAATTAGTGTTCCCATCTTTCTGCTCTCTATATTTCTGTCGAAGGAGTGGCTTCCGCGTTCTTCCAGGCCGGCGGGCCGAGGAGCTTTTCGATCGCCACGTCGTCGAGCGTTTCTTCCGCTTCCAAGGCCTTGGCCAGGCATTCGAGCTGCTCGCGATGCTGCGTGAGCATCTCCACGGCGCGATCGGAGGCGGCGCGGAGAATTCGCGATACCTCCTCGTCGATGAGCTGCGCGGTGTGCTCGCTGAAACGCCGCGGCTCGGCAATCTCGCGGCCCAGGAACGGATGCTCCTCGCTGTCGCGGAACGTCACCGGGCCCAGCCGCTCGCTCATGCCCCAGTGGGTGACCATGCGGCGGGCGATGTGCGTGGCATTGGTTCAAATCGTTCTCGGCCCCGGCGCTGTATTCGTCGAAGATCAGCTTTTCGGCCGCGCGGCCGCCCATGTCGATCAGCAGGAAGGTCTGCAGGCTGCTCTCGCTGATGTTGACGCGGTCCTCCTCGGGCAGGAAGTGCGTCACGCCCAACGCGCGGCCGCGAGGAATGATCGAGACCTTGTGCACGTGGTCGGCCCCGGGCAACAGCCAGGCCAACAGCGTATGGCCCGCCTCGTGATAGGCGGTGATCGTCTTCTCCTTGCCCGTGAGGATCTTCTTCCCGCTTGGCGCCCATGAGGACCTTGTCGCGGGCGTAGTCGAAGTCGGACATTTCGACTTCTTCCTTGTCGTGGCAACTGGCCCACAGGGTGGCCTCGTTGACAAGGTTGCGGATGTCGGCCCCGGTCAGCCCGACGGAGCCGGCGGCGAGCCGCTCCAGGTCGACGTCGTCGGCCAGCGGAATGCCGCGGGTGTGGACGCCGAAGATTGCCAGGCGGCCCTTGTAGGTGGGGCGATCGACCGTGATGTGGCGGTCGAAACGGCCCGGCCGCAGCAAGGCCGGATCGAGCACGTCGGGCCGGTTCGTGGCGGCCATGACGATCACGGCCTCGGTCTGCGTGAAGCCGTCCATCTCGCTGAGGATCTGGTTGAGCGTTTGCTCGCGTTCGTCGTTTCCACCGCCCACGCCGGTGCCGCGATGCCGGCCGACGGCGTCGATCTCATCGATGAAGAGGATGCAAGGCGAGCTTTCCTTGGCCGTGGCAAACAGATCGCGGACGCGGCCGGCGCCCACGCCGACGAACATCTGGATGAACTCCGAGCCGTTGATGCTGTAGAACGGCACGCCCGCCTCGCCGGCCACCGCACGGCCCAGCAGGGTCTTGCCGGTGCCCGGCGGACCCATGAGCAGGATTCCCTTGGGTACGCGGCCGCCCAGCCGCTGGAATTTCTTCGGATTCTTCAGGAATTCGACGATCTCCTGGAGTTCGGCCTTGACGCCTTCCAGCCCGGCCACGTCCTTGAACGTCACGCGGCCTTCGCCCTGCTCGTACTTCCGCGCGGGGCTCTTGCTGAAGCCGAGAATGCCGCCGCCGCCGAAGATCGAGTTCTGCGATCGCCGCAGCATGAAGAAAACTGCTCCCAACATCAGCAGCGGCAGGCCGATCATCGAAAGCAGGTAAAGGAAGGACATGGTATCGGGCGGCGTCGTGACCTTGAATTTGTCGCCCAACTTCGCGAGGAGCAGCTTGACAAGGTCCGGGTCGTCTAGGACCGGAACCGTGGTCGCGAACTTCTTGTCCAGCCTGAGGGGTTCTCCTTTGCGGTCGGTCTTGCCCGTGGGATCCAGGGGAAATTCTCCGTTTGAATCCGGTTTGAATTCACCGGTAAGTTTCCATCCCTGGAGGTCAGCGTTGGCGATATTTCCCTTATCCAGTTGCTGGCGGAAGAACCCGTAACTGATCTCCGGGGCATGATCGAAGACCGGCCCGAGGACCATGAAGAGGATCACGAACACGACGATGGCGACAATGAATCCGGGCGGGATATTGCGGCGGGCCGGCGGCGGGGCCTTCGCGGGAGGAGTGTTCGGATCGGGGGGCGAAGGTGTTTCCGGTGGATTGGACATGTAGTCGATTCACATAAGCGAGGGAAGATATTACCGAAATTGTACGTTATTGCAGGCCATTTTTCGAGGGGCCACCGGTACAATCAAGAAGATCGGCATTTTAGGTAAATCTGTACCTCTTCATAGCGGGTGCCGGGCGGAAGTTGCGTCAACAGCGGACGAATTTGTTTCGGCCGATTATCGCCAATCACGGCGTCCATCGCGGCGATCGTTTCGGCCGACAGGCACCAGGCCGCACGGACTTCCAGCGCGTTCTCCGCCGCCTGGCAGACGTGATCCAACAGGGTTTCGCGTGTGATTCCACGGATCGCCAGGCACTCTTCCGCAGAAAAGCCTTGGGACAAGAGCCGCCAAGTCCAATAATACGACGGCCGGTTGACCGGCGCCGGCACTTGATCCGATGGCCGGGAGCCGAACCACCGCCGGCTTGGGCACCTGTGTTATAACTTCTGCGGGAATCGCCTTCGCGGTCTCGAAGGAATCGCCCGGACTGCCTATAACAACATCCTCATCCATCGACCCGATAATCCAAGAATCGTCGGGCGGACCTTCATTATCCGCTACGTCTGGCACTTGGCCGGAAGGTTGCGCGTCTTCGCTGGACTTGGCGCTTGCGGACTTGACCCCTGATCTTTGACCCCCGACCTCTGATCGCCGATGTCTGCCCTGCATGGCTTTGCGGCCGACCATGAGTACATGGTGCCCGAGCCGCTCTCGCCATGCCACCCTTCCGCCCTCTGATCATCCTCTTCCGCCTTCCGCCTTCCGCCTTCCGCCTTCCGCCTTCTCCTTGGCAACCGGCCGCCGCAGTTTGAGCCGCAACTCGCCCGGCAGTTTCAAACCGGTGGGCAACTCGGTCTTGCCCCGCATCACGTCGCCGCCCAGCGGCGTGAGCTTCAGCACCGGCCGGAAACGATCGACGTCTTCCTGCTCCAGGCAGCCGATGGCAATCAGAATATCGATCAACGTCACGACTTCGGCCTGCTTCAACTGCCAGAGAAGACCAAAGGTGCTCAACTGGTTCAACCGCAGCTTCTTGATCTTGGCCGAATTGGAACCGCAGAGCATCTGGGCGATGAGGTTCTTGCCGCAGGCGAATCGCGACTCGGCGCGGGCGACCCCGCTGAGCACCATGCGAACGGCCTCAAGCACGCCTTCATCGACCGCTTCTTCGACCACAAGCTTGTCCGCCGTGAGCACGCCGAGCGACGATGGCTTCGCCTTCGCATTTGCCGGTTGGGAACTGCCCCGGCGGTCGCGGTGGTCGTGCTTGCTGCAATTATCGCAGTGATTGCACGGCCCGGCCTCGCCTTCGCCGAAATAGTGCAATATCTCCTGCTGGCGGCACGCTCCGCTGAGGGCGAAGCGGACCATGCGGTTGAGCTTGTCGTACTCCGCTGCCTTGCGTTTCTCCAGGGCCGCGAAGTCGATTTCCAGGTCTTCGAAAGGCATGTCGCGCTTCAGCATGCGAATCGCTCGGCCGCGAAAGGGTGGCACGTACGTGAACCAGTCCGATTCGCTCAATTCGTAGAGCGCATGGGCTACCGCCGGTTGATCCATCTCCAGCGCCGCGGTCAGTGCCTGCGGCCGGAACTGGATCAACTCGTTCCGCCGGTCGCCCACGATCTTTTCCACCGCCTGCAACACCCGCCGCCGCACCTTGGCCTGCCGGGGCAGCAGGTCGACACACGTGGGCAGGTCGCTGTCGATCCGCACCGTGGCCATGTTCTGCGACGACACGAGCCGTTCCAGCACGCCCGCACTTTCCAGGATTTGCTCGCAATTGCCCACGCCGTCGTTGCCGATCGACAGGCCAAGCTGCTCCTTGACGTCCTGCTGGGTCAGTTGGATCGGGTCGTCGGCGAGCGATACGAGGAATTCGTAGACCTGCTGAATGACGTCCGGGCCGGGGTACGAGTTCTCGATGAAAAACTCCTGGATATAGCGGTCGCCGCCGTGATACAGCATCGCGCAGCGCGATGGTTTTCCATCGCGGCCCGCACGGCCGGCTTCCTGGTAGTAGGCCTCCAGGCTGCCCGGCAGGTTATAGTGCATGACGAAGCGGACGTCGGCCTTGTCGATGCCCATGCCGAAGGCGTTGGTGGCGACGATGACCTCGTAACGGCCGTTCATGAAGGCCTCCTGCGTCGCCCGGCGTTCGTCCGGCGGCAGGCCGGCATGATAGATCGCCGCCCGCCGCGGCGTCTGCTGTCCGATGATCTCGGCCACTTCTTCCGTTCGCTTCCGCGTGGAGGCATAGATGATGCCGCAGCCGGGCGTCTCGCGGAGGAACTTGACGAGCATCTCGGCCTTTTCCCGATCGCTCCGCGGGCAGAGCACCTCGTAGAAGAGGTTTTCGCGGGCGAAGCCGGTGATGAAGGTCCGCGGCTCGCTCAGTCCGAGGTGTTCGACGATGTCGCGGCGCACGTTGTCGGTAGCCGTGGCGGTCAGGGCGATGGTCGTCGGATTGCCCAGCATGCGGCGAAAATAGCCCAGCCGGGCGTAATCCGGGCGGAAATCGTGGCCCCATTGGCTGATGCAGTGGGCCTCATCGACCGCCAGCAGTTTCAGGCCCACCGCCCGCACCGCTTCCAGGAACCGCGAGCTGCGGAACCGCTCCGGCACGACGTAGGCCAGGCGGAACTCGCCCGCCGCAACCCGATCGAGCCGGTCGTACTGCTCCTGGACGGGCAGCGTGCTATTGATGAACGTGACGGGGATCCCGCGGGCCTGGAGTTGATCGACCTGGTCCTTCATCAGCGCGATCAAGGGCGAGACGACGAGCGTCAGCCCGTCAAGTGCCAGGGCCGGTAATTGGTAGCAAAGGCTCTTGCCGCCGCCGGTGGGCATGACGCACAGGCAGTCTTTGCCCGCCAGGACGGTGGCGATGACTTCCCGCTGGCCGGGGCGGAACGCCGAAAGGCCGAACCGCGGTAGCAGGGCATCGAGATTATCGCCGGAATCGCTCATGCTGGCATTATAGAGGGAGTTTGAGGCGGCAGGTAGAACCTTTGGAGTGCGACGGCTTGCCGTCGATTTTCAAAACGGACGGGGAGCCGGTTGGTTTGAAACTGGCCGTCTTGAAAAGCGTTGGCAAGCCACCGCACTCCAAAGGGGTCTGGATTTCCTATCCTCACGCGGGTGCCGTGCCAGGCACTGTCGGCGTGGGAACACGCCGGATGGACATTCTGCACCCCGTTGAGGAATATCCGTCTCTGGCATAGAATTAAGTTATGAGCACGATACAGGAAATCGAAGAAGCGATTCTACAGCTTTCGCCTGCAGATCGAGCCGCAGTGCGGGATTGGCTGGCCGAGATCGATGCCGCAGAATGGGACCGGCAACTAGAAACCGACATCGCGGCCGGTCGGCTCGACTGGCTGGCTGACGAAGCGCGCAAGACTTGAAATCGGGGCGCTGCACCGATCGATGAATCATCGCGCTACACCCCGGGCCATTGACAGCGATGCGAGTCCAAGTCAAGATTGGTGGCGTAAGGTGCGATCACGATTAGTAACCGTGCGCGGTACCGGTCGAACTACGGTCGATGGTCAAATACGATATCAAAAAAGAGAAACAACTCAAAAACGGTTCGTTGTTTCAAGCATGGTTTCCCGGATATGTTTTCGTTGCCGATTTTGGGCAGAAGAAATCAACACTTAGCCACCACGGGTAATACGATGCCGGACGACAAATTGAACGACTTGAAGATCCAACGCCTCAAAACGGCCAAGTCGGCCTAGATCGTGGAAGCCGATTCTTCGCTGGTACGCGGGTTGGAGTCGGCTGGAATGGCGTTGTTTGTCAAAGCCGCGGAATTGGAACTGGAACTCGCCGGATTGTTTCGCGCACAGGGGGACGAGAGAAACGCTCAAGTGAGCCTCCGCAGCGCGGGATTTTGTTATTCGCGAGCCCGCCGATATCGCCGCGCCGGCGAAGTCTTGAAACAGGTCGCCGAGCAATTTGCAGACGTGCACGAGTGGATTGATCAGAATAAGGAGAAAGAGGACGTTCCTTTGGCGTCGGCAACCCCAGGGCTTCAGGCCCTAATCGATCTCCTCGTTACAAAGGGGTAGTTCAGGAGCACGAGTGGGCTGCCGCAGTGGCGCCTTATTGAACCGCCTTCCTATCAGTCTTCGAACCGATCCAAATTGCGGCGTTTTGTCGACTTCGCAACGGGTTCTTGACAACGATCAGCGTCCACCGTATATTCACAGGCGTCGTGTTCGATCAAAATTCCTAACAGTGGTCCGGTTGATGGGCTTTGCGGCGGACCGAAAACCAGGACTCTTAGGCGGGGCTTCCCAAGTATTGTTAGGGGGGATACGTAAATGTACCAGTCAGACACTTGTCAGACAAACCGAATCGTTCTTGTTGCACTACTACTCGTTGGCGGCTTGTTTATGTTCGCCTGTAACCAGCAGTCTGCGGTGCCTCCAGCCCCTATCGACCGGAAGCCCGCCGCGCCTCCAGCAACTACAAGTGAACACGTTCGCGATGTTTCCAGCGACCAACTGCCTGAATGGTCACTCAGCAAATCGGATTCGACATCCTTTGGTCCGCCGTTCAAAATGTCGAAATTCGAAATTCGGCCGCCAGCAAACTTCCGTTTTATCAAATACCTGGCCGAAGCAAAAACGTATTATTGGGTCGGCCCTGTTCGCAAAGACGAAACGTACCCTCAGCTCATGGTTATCATCACCGACTTGCCAGCCGGCAATGCGAACGATTCGCTCACGAACTTGCTGAAGAATGTGATGGCTGCGATCCAACAGCGCCGACAAAGTTGGTCGGAAACACCACCCGAACATGGGACAATCAACGGGCTTACCTTCGTACGTAGTTCTTGGAGTGGCGTTGCGACGAGCGCCGCGCGCAGCGGTCTGTCAGGTCGTACGATGCATGGCATCGTGTATTTGACGGTTCAGAATAACCAATCAATTCAGATCATGTGTCAGGACGTTGCTCCCAATCACGCCGAATCGCTCAAGCAGGACGCGTCCGCTGCGTTGACGTTCCGTGCGGTGCCAACGCAATCTACATCACCCTAAACCACACCGGAGGCTCGGCAGGGGCAGACCTGAATCGCTCGCACCCCATGTTTCGCCGAACTATAGCGTACCAGACTCAATCTCATCCTTCCTCGCGCAGGTGGCAACTCGACATGCCGCGCTTCTCAAGATACTGCTGGTGGTAGTCTTCCGCCTTCCAGAACGTCGTGGCCGGCACGATCTGGGTGACGATCTCGCGGTGGTACTTGCCGCTGGCGGCCAACGCCTGCTTCGCGGCCTCGGCCGCCGCCTTTTGTTCCGGCGTGTGGTAGAAAACGGCGGAACGATACTGCGTTCCCACGTCGGGCCCCTGGCGATCGACGGTCGTGGGGTCGTGGTTCTCCCAAAAGACCTTCAAGAGCTGCCCATACGAGACTTCCTTCGGGTCGAACTCTACCTGCACGGCCTCGGCGTGGCCGGTCCGATCGGTGCAGACGTCCTGCGTAGGTCGGATGCTCCAGGTCTCCGCCGCTATAACCGACGGTCGTCGCCTTCACGCCCTTGATCTGGCGGAAGGTCGCCTCGACGCCCCAAAAACAGCCGGCGGCGAAGGTTGCGGTTTCGGTCTTCACGGCTTTCTCCTTCTTCTCGTCGAGTTTCAAGGAAGCCGAATTGATGCAGTACCGCAGGTGGGTCGGCTTGGGCCCGTCGTCGAAAACATGGCCCAGGTGGGCCTGGCACTTGCTGCACACGACCTCCGACCCGCCGCATGCCGTGGCTCGTGTCGACCACCTCGTCCACTGCCTTGCTATCGATCGGCTTCCAGAAGCTCGGCCAACCGGTGCCGGAGTCGAACTTGGTCTCGGAACTGAAAAGCGGCGCGCCGCAACAAACGCAACGATAGACGCCGTCGCTGTGGCAATTCCAATACGCGCCGCTGAAGGCACGCTCGGTTCCCTTGCGGCGAGTGACGTTGAACTGCTCGGGCGTAAGTTTCTTCCGCAATTGCTCGTCGCTCAGCGTCAATTCGCTCTCGCCCTTGAGAATCTCGCCCTCCTTGGGCCCGCACATGTTTTCATTGCACGTTCCCTCGGCGTCGGGCAGCGATTCGTTGTTGCCGCTGCCGGCCATGTCGGTTTCCGCCGCGGAGTGCCAGATGGCATAGCGCGAGACCAGTGTGAAAAATGCCATGCCGCCAATCGCGGCCGCACCGAAGAATAAAGCCTTGGACATCGTCCGGCTCCTTTTGGATTTGTAAGTTGTACGTATTCCCGAGTGTGGACTACGAGTCCTGAATTATAGTCAACCAAGGGGCATAAAGACAACGCGATCTGTCATAATCCCTGCAACCAGAACAGACAAATCTGCAAAGTATCGGCAAATGGTTGCGAACTCGGACGGTCGATTATTGACAGAAGCTATAGTTGAAAATCACCCCCCAATCAGGAATCGCCCCGATGTGCCCGTGTTCTTCCACAAGCGATTGTTTCAAAGCATCCTTTCAGTTCAAGATGGACAAGGCCCTGGGGAAAACGTCCCAGGACACAACCAAAGCGCAATGGCAAGCCGAAAGCACGACCCCGACCCGTGCCGCCTCTTCCGTCAAATCCCCTGATCGGGGATCCAATTTTGACGCCGACGGCTAACGGAGTCCCCCTGTCTTTCCGAGTTGCCAAGGCCGGCGCTTCCGACCACTGGGTCGTCTTGCGGAGTGACGAGGCTCGCATCCACACCAACACGCTCAACGCGGAAGGATCGAAGGTGGAGATGATCGTCGCCTAACGGCGTGCAGATCCTCGAACAGATAGGAGAATAGGCTTTGGGTGGCATGCCACCCAAAGCCAGAAGTTATTCTGCGGCGCACCGCTAATGCGTCACCGGCACGGCAATCATCGGCAGCAGGGCCTCGTGGACGAACTCGGCCAGCGTGGTCGGTGTCGTCGTTTCGGCCGAACGCGGCTGGATCGTGCTCAGCTTCCCTGACTCGACCGCGTCGTACATCTCCAGCATCAAATCGGCAGCATTCTCGCTGACGGCGTTCTCAAGCAAGACTTCGCGCATCTCCTGCCGGTCGCACTGGACATACACGATCTTGCGGCCCAAGACGTTCGCGAGGATTTCAGCCACCTCGTCGAACGACAAATCGGCCGGCCCGTGCAATTCCCGGAAGGATTGCCCGGTCCAACTCAGGTCCGTCAGGCACTGAGCGGCAACGTGGCCGATATCGCGGGTGGCGATCATCGGATAGCGCTGCTGGCCGGAAACTGGCAGCGAGAGCCGGCCCCATTTCTTGATCGAATCCAGTTGCCACAGCAGGTTCTCGAAGAAGAAACCGGACCGCAAGTGCGTGATGTTTTCCGCCGCCTCGTCGAGCAATTCCTCAACGTCGTGCAAGCCGTTGATGGGGCCGACTCCCGAAGAGTATTGGGCGCCGATCGACGACAGATTGACGACCCGCGCGATATGGTTGGTGCGGACGGCGGTTGCCGCGGCCTTGCCAAGCCGATTCTGGAACGCACGGACGTTGTCGGAACCGTAGCCCGGCGGGGTCGCCCAGAAAAGGGCGTCTACGTCTTCTGTGGCCTCGATAAGGAAGTCCGCATCGTCCTGAGAGCCGACCGAAAGCTGGGCCCCCCGTTGCGCAAACTGCCCGAGCTTGTCGGGACGCCGGCACAACAACTTCACACTGACTTCGCCGCCAAAGTCCAAAAGGAAATCGGCCACAGCGCTGCCCACATGACCCGTGGGCGTTGTAATGGCGATTTTCATAACTTTCTCCTTTCACGAAATGGCTCGACTGGCGAGGGTTCCCAAGAAGGGGAACAGGCAACGATTGCCGGCTTGCCCCTGGGACCTCCCAAGAGCCAGAACAATTAATTCTATGCATCAGAAAAACGCGGGCCAAGTAAAGAAAATCCGAAATCCGCAACCACGAGTACGCGGTGCCCGGAAATCCTAAACAAATACAAAATTGGCAGGGCATCCTAAATTTAAGTAGATGCGTTGCCGGCTTGCGGGACAGGCAAGCCGGGGTGTAGGAGGTATCGTCGACCACACCCTCCGACTTTCCGGACGGCCTCTTACTCCGGCCCGATCGTCAACACGGTTCCCTCGACCAGCGAATAGCGCTTGAGCACGTTGGCGATCTGGTCGAGCCGGATCGACGCCACGAGATCGAGATCGTCTTCCAGCGATCGATACTCGCGGCGATAGACCCAGTCGCCACCGACGTTGAACATCCGTCGGCTGGGCCGCTCGCTGGAAAGCACGAGTTGCGAACGGACCTTGTTCTTCGCCTGCTGCAGCTCGGCCTCCGTAATGCCCTCGGCATGGGCCGTCTCGTAAACGTGCGTCACCCGTTCGTACACCTCCTCGGCATCTTCCGGGGCGCAACTGATCTGGGTGCAGAAGACGCCCGCCCCTTGATACTCGCCATGGCTCAACTCGGCCACTTCGGCGATGCCCGGATCGACCAGTTCCCAGTACAGCCGGCTGCCGGAATCGTCGCCCAGGACGATGGCCAGGACCTTGGCCGCATAGCGGTCGTCGTCGTGGGCCGCGGGCCCGAGCGACATCTGCAAGAGATATTGCTGCGTGGCTGTGGCCCGCGTGAGCCGATGGAATCCGCATTGCGGGTGCGCCGCTTCGACGGCGCGGGGACAATCTGCCGGTTCCCAGCCGCCGCAGGCGCGTTGGCAATCGGCGACCAGGCGCTCGAAATCGACACGGCCGGCCGCCGCCAGGACGATGTTGCCCGGTGCATAGCGGCGGCGGAAGTAATCGCGCATGGCGGCGACGGGCAGGGCCTCGATGCTGGCCATCGTGCCCAGCACGCTGCGGCCCAAGGGGTGATCGCCGAAGAATGCCGCGCGGCACTTCTCGTCGGCCCCGAAGGGCGGCTGGTCCTCGAACATCTGGATCTCTTCCAGGATCACCTTCTTCTCGGTCTGAAAGTCGGCCTCGCGGAGCGAAGGGCGGAGGATGTCGGCCAGGATCTCCGTCGCGCGGGTTTGATATTCCGGCAGCACGGGGGCGTAGAAGACGGTCGTTTCCTCCGACGTCCCGGCGTTGCAATGCGAGCCGATCTCGTCGAGTTCGCGGTTCACCTCGTCGGCCGAACGCGTGGGCGTGCCCTTGAAGGCCATGTGCTCGAGAAAATGGCTGACGCCGGCGATCTCGTCGCTCTCGTCGCGGGCGCCGGTCTTGACGATGAACCCCAGGGCCGTCGAATAGGCCTCGGGATTGCACTCGGCGACGATCTCCAAGCCGTTGGGCAGAACGTGGGTCAGAAATTGCATAGCTCGTCAGTCATCCTTCCATCGACGCGGGGTCGGTGGGGAAAATTGTTAGTGGCCTACCCATTGACTTGCAGCGGGTCCGAGCCGACGGTCACGATCGTGAATTGCCCCGGCGGGTTCTTCGCCAGATAGTCGTTGATGCTCGCACAGGTCAGGCCATCGATGATCCGCTCCAACTCATCGAGCGTGCGGACGTGGTTGATATGATACCATTCGCGGGCGATCGACGAGCTGCGGGAAAAGCTCGACTCCTGCTGCATGATCAGTTCGGTCTTGATGCGGGCCTTGAGCCGCCTCAACTCGCTCGATTCGATGCCTTGCGCGAGCCGCCGCAATTCGCCCAGGGTCACGTCGAGCGTTTCCTGGGCCCGCTGGGCACTGCTGCCGGCATAGCAGAACACGCCGGCCCGATCGCGGAGGGTGTGGTAGCTGGCATAAACGCTGTAGCACAGTCCGCGGCGTTCGCGGACCTCGGTAAACAAGCGCGAGCTCATGCCGCCGCCCAAGGCCCCGACCGCGCCCCAGGCCTGAAAATAGTCGCTGTGGCGATACGGCACACTCGCATAGGCGATGCCGATGTGCGTCTGGGCCGAATCGTAGGGCACGTGCAGGTACCCGCCTTGGGCCGGAAGCTCGCCGGTCGCCGCACTATCGGCCGGCTGCCAGTCGCCGAGCAACTTGCCGACGAGATCCACGAGCGGCTCCCACTCGACGCGGCCGGCGACGCCGAGAATCGTGCCCTGGGGCTGGAATTGCCGCTGAAAGAAACTGCGTATCTCCTCCAGGCCGATCGTCTCCAGGGCCTCCTGCTCGCCCAACGACGAGCGGCCCCAGGGGTCGGGAAAATGACGGCGGCGAAGCTCGATCATCACCTTTTCCGACGGCTCGTCCTCGATCGAGCGCAGGCTTTGCAGCAGGTTCTGCCGGCAGGCATCCAACTCTTCGGCCGGCAAACGGGGGCAGCGCAAAACGTCGGCAAAAATGGCCAGGGCCGCGGGCAAGTTCTCGGCCAACGTGGCCCCGCCATAGGAAGCTCGCGCACTGGAGACCGAGGCATGATGCTCGACCCCGAGGTTGTCCAGGTCGAGAACGAACTGCCGATTGTCGCGCGGTCCTGCCCCGCGAAGCGTCATTTCGCAGGTGAACGAGGCCAGTCCCAACCGCGCCGCCGGCTCGTTGACGCAACCGGCCGGCACGAGGAAGGAAAACGCGGCCGATTGCAGCCAATGCATCGGTTGGGCCAGAAGCACCAGACCGTTGGGAAAAACATGCGAGAGGATCGGAGCTGTCACGGGGGAAACCTCGGGGGGAAATCACAAAATCCGAAATCCGAATGGCGAAATCCGAAACAAATTCAAATACAAAATATCAAAGGCTCGAAACCAGTTTTGAACATTCGAATTTTCGTCTTTGGTATTTGTTTCGGATTTCCGGGCACCGCGTACTCGTGGTCGCGGATTTCGGATTTGTTCATGAGTATACATGCTCGACGGCCTTGTACACAGTCTTGACTGTCACAAACCCAAGTCGCCGATAAAGCCGTATGGCGCCGTTGTTCTGAGCGGTCACCTCCAGATAGACGCGGCCGATGCCGGCGCGGCGAAAGCCCTGTAATGCGTGGAAGAGCAGAATCGTGCCCAGACCGCCGTTGCGATGTTCGGGGGCAATGCCCAGGTTCTGAATCGCGCCCAGCCCATTGGCATCGCGGATTCCCTGCACGGTGCCGCAGAATTCCGGCTGTCGACCCAGCCCCAGAGTACTGCGTGCCCCACCGGGTGCCCGACCGCGGCTGTAGGTCAGAAGCCAGGTCGTTCCCGCAAGAAAGCCCTGTTTGCGGACGATTTCCTGCATCAAGCGACGGCAGCCGTCCAGTTCTCCCAGGCAGGGGAAGACATTGGCGTCGATTTCGCTGCGAAAGCTCAAATACTTGGCCTCGGCAAAGGCATCCAGCAAGGCCGGAGTCCACGGTTCGAAGCGGTAGCCCTCGGGCGCCCAGCGGGGGGCCAGATCACGGCCCGCCAGGGTGATTTCCATCCGATAGCGCTTGAAGTACATGATGTCCATGGCCGCCCGATCCGACCACAGGTTGAGAGATTGTTAGGCACCGTTTCTAAGTTTATCGGTGTCGTTGCGAGGGGTCAATTCCCCGGAAATCCCCGAGCCGCCGCGAAATTCGGCCGGTGGCGTCGCAATAAACGGCCTTTTCCGTGTGGAGCATGGTGGAGAGGTGGCCTATTCGGGAAGCACGATCGCCGCGCGATCCCGCGGCTTGCAGAAACGGCCTCCATCCCGTATTCTGATGGCATTCCCCAAGACCATGAAACATCCCATTTCCGTGACCGAACTCAGCAAAGACGATTTCGCCCAGCTCATGATCGACCGCATCCACCAGGCGGGCGAGAAGGGGGCTATCGCCTACCAGCCCGAGGAATTCCGCCTCCGTGGCGAAGGCCAGCGTTCCGCCGCCCTCATGCTGGGCAACGCCTATAGAGAATATTGTGCGGCCGATGAGGAAATCCGCGACCGGGTCATCCGGCTCTGGGTGCGGAACTGGTTCAGCCTGCTCCGCGACATGCCCGAGGATTTTGAAGACGTCAAGCCCGACCTGTTGCCCATCGTCCGTTCGCGCTCGCATTTCGAATTGAACCAGCTTCGCAGCCTGGTGGAAAGCGGCACGCCGATCAGTTGGCCGTACGTGCCGCTGGGCGAACACTTCGGCGTGGCCCTGGTCTACGATCTGCCGGACGCCATGCGGTCCATTCCCCAAGCCAATTTCGATGCCTGGGGGCTGACGCTCTACGAGGCCCTGGAGGTCGCCTGCGAGAACCTGGCCACTTTGCCGGCAAAGTTCATCGGGCCGCAGTCCGGCGACGGTGTGTATCTTTCGGCCACGGGCGATAACTACGACGCCTCGCGGATCTTGCGCGGGAGTTGATCGGGCAGTTCCAACTCAAAGGCGATCCGGTGGCCATGATCGCCAATCGCGATAACTTGATCGTCGCCGGCGCCGATGATTCGGAAGGGCTGGATGCCATGCTCAAGCTGGCGACGAAGGCCCTCGAAGAGCTTCGGCCCATCTCCTCGATTGCCGTGCGCTTCGACGGCGAGGAGTGGGTGCCCTGGCTGCCCGAGGTCTCGCACCCCTTGCACAAGCCGTTCCGCCGGCTGTACTTCGAAGCCATGGGACGCGATTATGCCGAGCAGAAAGAGTTGCTCGACCGGTTGCACGCCAAGACGGACAAGGACGTCTTTGTCGCCACGTTCAGCGTCGTGCAGGATCCGGCCGGCAGACTCTTGAGCTACGCCGTCTGGACGGCGGCCGCAGAATCGTTGTTGCCGCAGACCGACATGATCGTTTTCGGCGGGCCGGAAAGGCGCGCCGACGATGGTTCCCTGGTCCAAGGCGATAGAGGAAGTGGGCCACCTGCTGGCAGCCAGTGGATATGTATCCGCCCCGTTACCGTGTGCGAGAACTGCCCTCGGCGGAGCAACTGGCCGCCATGGGGAGTGTATTTGAAGGGAGATAACATGCTGACCATAGTCAAATTGCCGAAAGCGTTTTCCGTGCGCGACGAGCACGAGTTCTATCCCATGCAGCACCTGATGGCGCGGCTGAATCCCGACTTGATGGTCAAACAAGTCGCCACGGGCGTTCACGTCGAGGGCGGCGGCACGGTCTTCTGGGGCATCGTTTACTGGGGCGAGAATCCGCCCAGCAAACAGCAGGTCGAAGATGCCTTGCGGGAGGCGGGCTTCGACTTCAACCACAACGCGCAAACGCGGGTGAAGTTGGCCTGGAACGAGGAAAGCGAGTAGGCCCGCCAGCGGCTGTTATGGAGTGAGCTTCGTGCTCTTGAGCGGTGTATTGAATATCAAGTTGGCTACCGATCTCATGGCTGCGCAAACCGGTCGGCCGTTTCTCAAGTACGATCAAACGGATGCGGGCCGCGAGCGTTACATCATCGCCGCCGGCCGGTCCTTCGCCAGAGACTACCGCTTGATGATCGAGATCATCCGCGAGGCGTTGGCTGCTGCGCGGACATAGCCGAAAGCTTCTCGCGCAACTGCCGCCGCGTCTCTTCCACAAACGGCGGAAGGCTTTCGATGATGCTATTTCGCTCGGTCACGTCGAGAATCTCTTCGTGCCGGCGGGCATCGTCGCGTAGCCAGGGACAAGCATCTTTCAGGGTAACACCGCTGCCAAAATTGATTGCCATACCCATAGCATACCACAAAAGTCCTTCTGGACAAGGTTGTTGCCGTGGAATGGTGCGCGCCGCTTGACGGGCCTGACACGACGGGCCATGGGCGGACATTACGGGCCGATCAGTTCGTCCGCCGCATGCGCCATCCATCGGAAAGTGCGCCATGGAGACTAAGCCGGATTCGGAACCATTGGTTTGGTTTCTGCCGGCGCTATAGAGCCGCCGGGGTGGCCAACGGCGAGAGTTCCAACGCCACCTTGCCTGGCAGGTCCCCAAGATCTCGGAAGCATCGAGAATTTCCAGGCCCGCCAGCTTGCCGTCGGGACCGTAGTCGGCCGTGATCTCCGGCGTCAGTTTCCGGCACTCCGCGGTCCCGGGCTCCACCGGCCGATATTCCATATCAAGAGAATGATATCGCCGCGTTGAACATTCATGGGTTGCTGCGCGGAGCCAACTGCCCTCACCCCCGGCCCCTCACCTCGAGTGGTATCTGCTATAATACGATAAATCCTGTTCTCCACGTTCCTGGAAAGAATTGTATGGACACCCCGGCCTTGGCACCAACGTTTTCTCACCCGCCGCCCTCCGAGCGCGGCGCCCGTCTTGGCCCGTCGCGCTGCTCTTCCCGCCGCAAGGTCAATGGACGGAAAGCGAATACTTGGAAACGAAACGCCAAGAGTACGCCCAGGCAGGCGTTGCCGAGTACTGGATCGTCGACCCGAAAACCGAAACGGTCGTCGTGCTGACCCTCGACGGCGCCGCCTATCGTCTGCACGGTGAGTTCCCGCTTGGCACGACAGCCACGTCGCTGCTGCTCCCAGCCTTTTGCCGTCGATGTCACCGCCGTGTTCGATGCGGGCCGTGGAACGAAGTCCCAAAACGGATAAAGATCAAATTCTCAGTCAGAAAAATACGGGACAGCAAGATAGGGAAGGAAAATGAATTTCATTTTCCTTTCTCCCATTTTTCTGTCATTCATTTTTCTGAAAAAAAATTTGGGTCTCCTCGTCGATGGCCACGATCACCAGGCCGTGGCGATCGGCGAATTCAATCACTTCGGCCCCGTCCAGCAAGATGGTGCGGCCGGCCTCGATGGCCAGCACGCGGCCGCCGGACGAGGCGATGTTCTCCATGGTCTTCATGCCCACGGTCGGCACGTCGTAGCGCATGTCCTGCTGCGGCTTGGCCACTTTGACCACGCTGAAGCCGCCGGCGCCGCACAAACCGCCCGCCCGGCGTATGCATTCGTCGGTGCCTTCCACGGCCTCGATCGCCAGCGCCGCCTGGTCTTTCACCGCCACGCTCTGGCCAACGTCCAAGCGGCCCATCTCCTTGGCCAACTTCCAACCGAAGCGGATGTCGTTCCATTGCCGGGCCGACGGTCCGCGGCGGGTCAACTGGCCCTTGCCCACCAAAAGCTCGGCCGCATAGTCGGTCGGCCGGCCGAAGCGCATGCCCTCGCGGGCGAACTCATCGACGATCACCCCCAGCAGCGTGTCGTCTTTGTTGTCCTTCTTGTGCGTGAGAAAGTGCGGAAGGAACATGCGGATGGTCCGCAGGTCGGGCGTGTTCCGCACCACCATCCACGGCTTGAAGAGCACTACCTTGTGGATCTTGCCCGCCATGATCACGTCGGTCACGGCATGCCGCTTGAAATAACGGATGGCGGCGCCGAAGCGGCCTAGGCCGCTCCACTGAAAGTCCTGGCAAATCTCGGCCAGCTTGGGATCGGCCTGACCGACAACGCCCAGGCAGTAGACTTGCGACCCTTGCCGCCGCAGGGCCTCGACGACCAAGAGCGGGTAGCGTCCCCAACCGGCCATCAGGCCGATGCGGGCTGGGGGAGAAGCGGGTAAGGTGGAATCTTGCATCGCCGATTAAGCACCAAGTCCCAAATCTCAAGTTCCAAACAAATCTCAAATTCCGGACAAATTCAAAGTTCCAAACAGATCCAATCCGGTACGTTTCGGATTTTGAAATTTGGGTTTTGGATCTTGTTTGTGATTTGGGATTGGGGATTTGGAATTTGGAATTTCCTCGTTACGCGTCCGGCTGCTGCGCCGCACCGTTTCCCTCCAGGGCGGCGATTTGCTCGACGAGCCGATCGACCGTGCGTTGCAGGACTTTGAGCTGGTGCCGCATCTCCGGCAGCTTGTTGATCGTGGCCAGTCGCAGCTTCTGCTCGCGCTCCGGCGTGGCGGGAATGCCGATGTAGCGGCTGCCGTCGGGCACGTCGTTGACGATGCCGCCCTTGGCCCCGACGATGGAGCCGCTGCCGATGTGGACGTGATCGCGGACGCCGACCTGCCCGGCCAGGACGACGTAATCGCCCGTCGTCGAGCTGCCGGCGATGCCGACCTGCGAGCAGAGCATGTTGTGCCGGCCGAGGCGGCAGTTGTGGGCGATCATCACCTGGTCGTCGATCTTCGTGCCGTCGCCGATGACCGTCGGGCCGTAGGTGCCGCGGTCGACCGTCGTGCCGGCGCCGATCTCGACGTCGGCGCCGATAATCACATTGCCCAACTGGGCGGTGAGGCGGTGGCGGCCTTCCACCTGGTCGTAGCCGAATCCATAGGCGCCCAGCACCGCGGCGGCGTGGATGATCGAACGCGCGCCGACGACCGTATTCTCATAAAGCACCGCGCCGGGGAAGATCGTCACGTTCTCGCCGATTTCCGATCCGGCCATGACGTGCGCGCCGGAGTGGATCGTCGAGCCGTCGCCGATCTTCACGTAGTCGCCGATCGTGGCGTAGGGATGAACGTCGACATCGACCCCCAGCACCGCTGTCGCGCTTACCGCCGCCAGCCGGCCGACGCCGATCCGTTTCCGCATCCGCGGCGGGCGAAAATGGAGCACGATCCGGGCAAACGCCTGGTGGACGTCGTCGACCTGGATGGCCGGACTCCCGTTGGGAACGAACGACCGTGGACAGACCACAGCCGCGGCCTTGCTGCCGGCCAGATTGCGGGTGCGGTCTGCGGAATCGACCATCGTAATCTGTCCCGGCAAGGCGTCGCGGAGGGGCGCAACTCCTTGCACTGTCAAATCTTCCGGCCCCAGCACCTGGCCGCCTACCAAGACGGCCAGTTCCCCAAGCGTCGCCTGCATGCGTTGATTCCTTCCGTCGTCCGCTGGCCCTGCCTCCTAACGCCGGAAACCCATGCGGGGGGATTCCGCGGCAAGCCTAGGGGAGTTTACCGCAGAATTGGTGCTACCGGCAAGAGCAGTCGATAGCTGATTCGGCTGATAGTAGGTTGCGCGGCAGTGACTCCGCGGCGTAAAACGCGGCCCGAGATCCAAGAGCGACTCGGAACTGCCGACAAACATCGTGCCGTCCGTTGCGAGCCGATCGGCCAGACGCAAAAAGAGGTCTCGCCGTCGCGGGGCATCGAAGTAGATCGCCACGTTGCGGCAGAAAATCACGTCGAACGTGCCGAGTTCGGTGAACGGCAACAAGAGGTTGCGGCGTTGGAAGGAAACCATCCCGCGGATTTCGTCCTTGACCTGCCAGCCATTTTGATGCGACTGGAAGTACTTCGGCAAGAGCGAAGCCTGCATGCCGCGATCGATCTCGTGCGCGGCATACCAGCCGCGGCTGGCCTGCGTAATGGCCGCGTCGGAAATATCGGTCGCCAGGATCGATACGTTCCAAGTGGCGAAGTTGGGGATCGTCTCGCGGAGGATCATCGCCAGACTGTACGGTTCCTGGCCCGTGCTGCACGCGGCCGACCAGAATCGCAGCTTCCGCACCCCACCGTTGCGCGCCACGGCGTCGATCAGGTCCGGCAGGACCTTGTTCTGCAGGGCGTCGAAGGGGCTGCTGTCGCGAAAGAAGAGCGTTTCTTGCGTGGTGATGGCGTCGATGATCTTCTGCTGCAACGCGCGGTCGCTCGTCGACCTGGCCCGCAGACAAAGTTCGCGATACGTCGCGCAGCCGTGGTCGCGGGCGAGTTGCCCCAAGCGGCTTTCCACCAGATAGCCCTTCGTCTCGTCGAGCATCACGCCGCAGAGCTGACCGACTAGTTCGGCCACGAACTGCACGTCTTCGCGCGTTATTTGCACGGTGCCGCTCCCTGCCCCGTCAACCGTGCGATCTCGGCTGCGATACGGCCCAAGGGAACGACGACGTCGGCGATTCCCTTTTCGATCGGCTCACGGGGCATGCCGAAGACAACGCACGTGGCCGCATCCTGGGCGATGATCGAGGCCCCGCAGTGCTTCAGACGGCGACAGCCCAACGAGCCGTCGTTGCCCATGCCGGTCATGATCACGCCGACGGCGCGGTCGCCAAAGACCTCGGCCACGGAGCGGAAAAGGTAATCGACCGAAGGCCGGCAACTATTCTCGGGCGGGTCGTCGGTGATCCGCAGCACGACCTGGCCGTTCTCGTGCTGGACCTTCATCTGCCGGCCGCCGGGGGCGATCCAGACCTCGCCGGCGCGTATCGGCTGGCCGTCGAGGCCCTCGCGGACGTTCAGCGTCGTGCGGCTATTCAGATCGTCGGCCAGCGATTTGGTAAAGACCGGCGGCATGTGCTGCACGATGAGCAGCGGTACCGGCAGATTGGCCGGCAACTGCGGCACCATCTCGGTCAATGCCTTGGGACCTCCGGTGGAGATGCCCAAAGCAATCACTTGCGGTGGACGGGGCGGTGGTGCCGAGGTCCGCGGCGCCGGCGCCGGGCCTTGAGCGTGGGGCAGATTGCCGATCTGTCGCGTTTCCGGCCCCTTGGCAACCTGCCCCACCGATGTGCCGTTCAGGATCTGCTTGACGTTCCGGCAGCGGGTGTATGCCGCGAGCTTGGCTCGCAGTTCGCGGCGCAAGTGCTCGACGTTGGCCTCCATGCTCGCGCTGCTGGGCTTCAAGACGAAGTCGAAGGCCCCGGACTCCAGCGCGGCAAGGGTGGCCTTGGCCCCCTGGGCCGTGAAGGCGCTGAGCATGATCGCGCCGATGGGCGAGTTTCGCCGCTTGAGCTCCTCGAGCACGGCCTGGCCGTTCATCTCCGGCATCTCCAGGTCGAGCACCAACAGGTCGGTGGCCTGCTGGTCGAGCCGCTGCAGGGCAATCCGGCCGTTGGCCGCCGTGCCGACCACTTCCACGTCGGGACAGCCGGCGAGCACGTCGCTGACGATCTTGCGATACGTCACCGTGTCGTCGACGATCAATACGCGTAACGGATGGTCCATATTTGGGTGGCACGTCCCTGAGCTTGCGAAGGGCGTGGTTCCAACGACCACCACGCCCTTCGCAAGCTCAGGGACGTGCCACCCACTGTCGACTACGTCGAAGTTATTCTGACGTGACTTCGTATCTTACGCGCTGGTTTTGAACTGCCCCACAAGGGCGTGCAACTGCTCGGTGACGTCGTTGACCTTGCCGCTGGCCGTCTGCGCGATGGTAGCACCCTGGGCCGTCTGCTTGGCGGCCGTGTCGACTTCGACGATGTTCTTGGCGATCTCCCGCGTGACGGAGGCCGATTCGGCCACGCCCCGGGCAACCGTCGCCGCGGCGGTGGACGTCTCGGCCACGTTCTTGGCGATTTCCCGCGTCGTGATGCTCTGCTCCTCGACGGCCGAGGCGATCGTCCGCGAGACCTCGTTGACCTTCTTGATCACCTCGGTGATTTCACCGATGGAGCGGACGGCCTGGCCGGTCGACGACTGAATGCCCTCAATGCGGCGGCGGATGTCTTCCGTGGCGGCGGCGGTCTGCTTGGCCAACTCCTTGACCTCCGCGGCCACGACGGCGAACCCTTTGCCGGCGTCGCCCGCCCGGGCCGCTTCGATCGTGGCGTTCAAGGCCAAAAGGCTGGTCTGTTCGGCGATGTCCTGAATAACCTCGACGACCTTGCCGATTTCGCTGGCAGCCGTGCCCAGTTCGGAGATCTTGGCGTTGCCGTCGCTGGCCAATCCGGCGGCAGTGCCCGCCACTCCGGCGGCCTGTTCGGTGCTGCGGGCGACTTCGCTGATGCTGGCCGTAAGCTCTTCCACGGCGGAGGCCACCACGCGGACGTTGGCCGACATTTGCTCGGTGGAAGCGGCCACGCTATTCATGTTGGTCGACATCTCTTCAACGGCCGCCGCCACGCTATTCGACTGCTTGGTGGTCTTTTCCGCCCCGCTGGCCAGTTGCGTGGCCGTAGCGGAAAGCTCGGTCGAGGAGTTTACCAGCATCGAGGCGCCCTCGCCGATCTTGCGGACGATGTCCTGCAGCTTTCCTACAAAGGTATTGAACCACCTTCCCAGTTCCCCGATTTCGTCGCTCCCGGATACCGCCAGCCGCTTGCTGAGGTCGCCTTCGCCTTGAGCAATGTCTTGCAGCATCGCGACCGCGGAGCGGAGCCGCTTGTTGATCGACAACGACAAAGCAATGCCCATCGCGAGCGCCAGGATGAAGCCTGTCGTCGTGCCGGCGACGATTACCATGTTTCCGCGGGCGGCGTTCTTTTCCGAACGTGCGGCGGCTGCTTCGGACTTCGCCAGGTTATATTGGATCAGGTGCTGGAGCTGGTCCCGCGCGTTACGCTCGAAGGGAATACAGGCATTCATCGCGTGACGCATGAGCATCCCGGGAATCGCGCGAACTCGATCGGTCCGCTTGTCCAACTCCAGCGAGAGCGACTCGAAGGCCGCAACCGCGGCAAGATCGGCGCCGTGCAATTGTTTGGCAAGCGCGGCAAGGTCTGCCGCCTTCCGCACCTTCAGCCCTTTCAGCGCGGCGCCGTACTTCCCCATCAAGGCCCCGTAACTTTTCTCGGTTTCCACGATCGCTTTGCCCTTGAATCCCGCCAACTGGGCATAATTCTTGAGCGTCGCCAGGTTCAAACTGATGCGGTCGTCGCAAGCTGCGAGTGCGGCCGAGTATTTGGCGTAGTCGTCCGGATTGTCGCCGCGAAGCGCGAGATTGTTCCAGGCCTGCGCTTGCCTGGCAAGATCGCGCAAAGCGTCGCGAGCCTGGCTTCTCATTTCCAGGCAATTCTCGAAGTAGTCTCCCGGGTTCGGCTCCAGGGACGAGACGCATTCCGCGAGAATTTTCCGGTACTCGCCGGCCATCTCGAAGTACTTGTCGTTGGACTTTCGCCAGTGCTCGGAGGTAGCCAGAAATTCATTCCAGGTCGTCTGTTCGTCGGAAGCCAGGTCCAGCGATGCGTACTTCTTGCAGGCGGCGTCGTAGGCCGCCTGGGCTTTGCCCAGGTGGTCAATGGTCTGCCGATAGTCGGCCAAATCGATATTCGGATTGAGCATCGCACGACGTGCCGTTTTGACCTGTTCGGTGCATGTCTCGATCTCGGCAAGATACTGCACGCTGGGGACACAGTTCGTAACGACGTTCCTGAGATCGGCATGCAGCAGCGAAAGACTCCACCAGCCGGCGGCGCCTACCACGCATGCGATACTTGCTACCGCGGAAAACCCTACGATCAGTTTCGTCTTCAGACGGACATTGGTAATGCGAATCATCCTGTTCTCCCTTTGGTGAATTACTGAGCTGCAACGGTAAATTGATCCACCATCGACCCCAGCCGCCCGGAGAGCTGCGTCAGCAGCACGCCGGCATTTTGCGTGCGCGTGGCGTCCTCGGCCGTGTGCCGGGCGTTCTGATCGACCCGGGCAATGCTTTCGCTGACCTCGCGCGTGGCGGTCGCCGTTTCCGATACGCTGGAACACACCGTTTGCGCGCCGGTGGCCGCCTGGACGAGATTCTTGGAAATCTCCCTGGTCGTGATGCTCTGCTCCTCGACCGCCGAGGCGATCGTCCGCGAGGCCTCGTTCACGCGGGTCACCACGTCGGCAATCCGGTTGACCGCGTTGATGGCATGCCCGGACGAGCTCTGGATGCCTTCGACCCGCTGGCGGATATCGTTGGTGGCCTCGGCCGTCTGCCGGGCGAGTTCCTTGACCTCGGTGGCCACGACGGCGAAGCCTTTGCCGGCGTCGCCGGCGCGGGCCGCTTCGATCGTGGCGTTCAGCGCCAGGAGCTTCGTCTGCTCGGCAATGTCCTGGATGACCTCGATGACCTGTCCGATGCCGTCTGCCGTCTGGCCCAATTGGCTGATCTCCTGGTTCGATTCCTTCACGAGTTGGGCGGCCTCGTCGGCGACGCGGGCCGCCTGCTCGGCGCTGCGGGCAACTTCGCTGATGGCAGACGTCATTTCCTCGACGCTGGTGGCGACCAGGTTCACGTTCTGCGACATCTGCGTCGACGTTGCGGCCATCGTCGTCATGCTCGCCGACATTTCTTCCGCCGCGGCCGCGACGGTGGTCGATTGCTGGGTCGTCTGCTCGGCCCCGTGGGTCAGCTTGCCGGCGGTCTGGGACAGGCCATCGGCGGCCTGGTCGAGGTCCCTCGAGCAGGCCGCGACGCCGCTGAGCATTTCGGACAGTCGGACCGTCATGGCATTGGCCGACTCCCGGAGCTGGCCGATTTCGTCCCCCGAGGTCACCGTCAGACGCTGGGTCAGGTCGCCTTGAGCGATCTTGCGAATGGCGGCCACGGTCGTGTGCAGCGGGTTGGTGATCGCGCGAGTGACGAAGAAGAGGTAGATCAGTCCGTTGACGCCGAAAAACCCCGTGATGACGGCGACGCTGACGTAGAAGTTGCTGGCGACCTGGGCGTCGGCGCAGGCGAGCGATTGCACGATCTCGAACGCCCCGTGGACCTCGCCTTCGTGCCAGTCCTCCATTTTGGTGCCGGTGGGGTCCTTGCCCTCCGCATTACCCCACAGTTCCTGCGATTGCGACGGTGAACCATGGCACAGCAGGCAGTCCTGCGTGAGGCGGATGGGGCGAAAGTAACGGATGGCGTTGCGCTCATGGTCGATTTCGTGGTATTCGTCGAGGTTGTTTGCCGCGAGGGCCTTCAGTGCCCGGCTTTCCAAGGCATCGGGTTCGTTCTTGGGATTGCGAGCCTGGAGTTTCGGCACGCGGAACTCGTAGCCGCCTTCCTTGGCCTTGGCCTGGGCCGTTTGCCAGGCCGTGACCACGGGCACAGCCGCCAAGACGCGGTCCATGTGCCCCTCTTTGGCCCATTGCGAGAGCATCTTCTTGTCGAAAAGGCCGAGCTTCCACTTGCGGCCCATTTCTTCGCGGACGGACTCCGCGGTCAAGGCGGTGCTGCGCGCGTGGGCAACATACTCGTTTTCGATGGTGCTGCGAGTCTGACGCCCGCTAAGATAAGAGAGCACGGCCGTCACGAAGACAAGTTGCACGGCGCCGAGGGCGACGATCTTCTGGCAAAGGGTCATTTTCTTGAACATGGTTTGGGACTTTCGTTAGGGCGGAAAGGGTTGTGGATACAGTACATCATGCGGCGGCGGGTGCGGCGGTGGCCGCGGTAACATCGAGGAGCACGAGCAATTCGCTCTCCATACGGTAGACGGCTTGGAACATCGCCCTCTCGACGCCGCTCATATTGGCCGGCGGCGGCAGCAAGTCGGCCGTGGCGGCGCGGACCACGTCGGCCACGCGATCGACAAGCAGGCCGATCCGCTCGCCGGCCGCGTGGACGATCACATTCCGCGTCCGCCTGGTACACTCGGTCTTGCCGAGCCCGAGGACGGCGCGGAGATCCAACACGGTCACGACTTCGCCGCGCAGGCTCATCACGCCGCAGACCGAGTCCGGTGCGCCGGGTACGGGCGTGACGGAGCAGTAGCGGCTGATCTCCTCCACCTCCCGGATGGGGATTCCCAAGAGGAGGTCGGCTACGTAAAATGTCGCCAGTTCCACCTCTGCGGCGGTCCCGAAGATAGGCTGGTTCTGAGTGGTGCTGGTCACGGGCAATCTCCTTTCCTTTTCTGCATCTGCGCTGCAACGGCGGCCACGAGGGTTTCGCGATCGAGCTTGATGTGGTATTCGTCCACCCCCGCCTGACGTGCCCGTTGCTGGTCCTCCTCGCTGGCCAGCGAGCTTACCGCGAAGACCGGCAGTTGGGCGACGGACGGATGCTGGCGGATGCGGCGAATCAGTTCGAATCCGTCGACGTGCGGCATTTCCAGGTCGGTCACGACCATGTCGAACACCTGGTTTGGATCCTGAATCGTCTGCCACGCGGCGGCGCCGTCGGGGCAAGCGACGACACGATAACCGGCCGCTTCTAGGATTTCGGTCATCCGCTGGCGGAAAAAGTCCGAATCCTCGGCGAGGAGGATCGTTTCCACACGGGAACCGCCGGGGCACCCGGTATCTCCGGGGCACCCGGTACTCCGGGTCCCTGACGCTTCCTTTTGAACGGCCCAGTCGGGATGGGCCGCCGACGTCAGCTCGAAGAGATCCAGCAGCCGCGTCGTCTTGCCTTCGATGACCATCGAACCGATGACCCCCGGCTGACGGAAGAGCGTACCGTCGATCGCGGCGGCGGTCGTATGGATGTCGATGATTTCGCGGATCAGCAAGCCGACTTCGCGGCCGCCGGGGCACCCGGTACCCCGGGTCGCAAAAACAACGACCTGCAGCCAGTCGCTCTCGGGCATGGGCCGGGCAGAAATGAGTTCTTCGAGCGACAGCAGGGGCAACGAACCGCCACGGTACTGCAATACTTTGCTGCCCCCCACGCTGTCGATCTGCGCGCTGCGGACCCGCTCCAACCGCGCCACGAGGTGCATGGGAATGGCGAACTGTTCGCTCGGATCGTTGCGGAACAAGAGCAGATTCTGCACGTCGCCCTTGGCGGCCGTAGCCCTGCCGTTCGCCGTGTCGCGGCTGTCTTCCTCCGGCGCGCGCAATTTGCTGAAGGCCGCGATCCCCGCCGGATCGAGAATCAGGGCCGCCTGGCCGTCGCCGAGGATCGTCGCGCCGGCAAGGCAGGAACACTTTCGCATGTGGCGGCCCAACGGCTTGACGACGATTTCCTCCGAATCGTGCAGGCCGTCGACGACCAGGCCGAACCGCGTATGGCCGGCTTCGGCAACCACGATGTTCTGCGCCACCACTGGCGGATTCGCACCGTTGGCTGGGGCATGCCCCAGGGCGGCCTCCAAGCGTACCAGCGGGAGCAGCGTTCCGCGGAGCCGCAAGACTTCCACGTTTTTCATGCGCTGGATCCTGCTTGCCGCTTCCTTGCGTTTCACGCGCACCAACTCGCATATACTCGATTGCGGAATCGCATATCGGTTGCCGCCGCTGTGTACGATCAGGCAGGGAATGATCGCCAGCGTCAGCGGCAGGTTGACGCATACCGTCGTTCCCGCGCCGATTGTGGTTTCCACCGTCACGTTGCCGCCAACCCGCTCGATGTTCGTCTTGACCACGTCCATGCCCACCCCGCGGCCGCTGACGTCGGTCACTTTCTCGGCCAGGGAGAAGCCGGGGCGGAAAATCAGGCCCAGCGCCTCGCGGTCGTTCATGGTGCGGGCCTGTTCGGGCGAGAGCAGCCCGCGGGCGACGGCTTTTTCCTTGAGCTTGGCCGCGTCGATGCCGGCGCCGTCGTCGCTGATGGAGATATTGACTTTGCCCGCCTGGTGGTAGGCCCGCAGCACGACCGTGGCCTTGGCGGCTTTGCCGGCGGCCTGGCGCTGCTGCGGCGATTCAACGCCATGATCGACCGCATTCCGCACGAGATGCGTGAGCGGGTCGCCGATGGCCTCGATGATCGACTTGTCGAGTTCCACTTCCGCCCCTTCGATCTTCAAGTCGCACTGCTTGCCCAACTGGGAACTCAGATCGCGGACGACGCGCGGAAAACGGTTGAACACCGTGCCGACCACTTGCATGCGGGCCTGCATCACGGTTTCGTGCAGATCGGTGGTCACCTGATCGACGCGGGCCGATACGGCGTCGAACTTGGCAAGGTCCTTCGCGCCGAGCGTTTGCAGCAATTGATTGCGGGAGAGGACCAGTTCTCCGGCCAGGGTCATCAGCCGATCAAGCACGCCCACGCCGACGCGGATGCTCGAATCGGCAGTCGTGGCCGTGTTGCGCAATGGTTCGAGTGGGGCGCTAGTCGGTACGGCCGGTTTGTTCTTCGGCGTGTCCTGGATTTCAACGGCTTCAGGTTTCGCCTCCGCCACCTCTGCCGCTATCCTTGCCGCAGGCGGTTTCGGCTCGACTTCGTCGGTGGTAGTTGTTTCTGCCTGCGTCTGCACGGCGTTCACTGGAGTTTCCTCGTCGATCAGACCGGCGATGATCCGCTCCAGGGCGTCGAGATGAATACTGATGTCGGCCTCGTTCGAGTGTTCGATGTCGTCGATCATCGAACGCAGCTTGTCGGCTGCCTTGAGCAGGATGTCGACGATCGGGGAAGTCGGCACGAGTTGGCGGTTGCGGACGAGATTGAGCACGTTTTCCAACTCGTGGGCCAGCTTGCCGAGTGTCGCAAAGCCCATGAAACCGGCGGCCCCTTTGATCGAGTGGATGGAACGAAAGACTTCGTTCACCAACTCCAGATCGGCATTCGCGCCGCCTTCCTCGATGTCGAGAAGCTGGCTTTCAATGCCAGCCAGGTGTTCGCGCGATTCGTTGACAAACTCCACGACCAGTTCGCGGTCTTCAAACATGGCTGGGTTCCCTTTCGGTCTTGTCGGTAACCGTCTCCCCGTCGCATACATGGGTGTACGCGGCGGGAAGGATTTCTATGCACCGACAAACATAGGTTGCGAACGGCGCCAGGCAAGAACGCGAAACACAATTCGCGGTTTCGGCGGGCGAAATCCATCCGCCGGTCCGATTGGGCCAAAGGTACGCGTCGTGCCGCGCGCGGCTATTTTCCGGCGAAACGCATGCCGGGCGGGGATCTGCGCCCTATGCTTTCTTTCGGAGTTCGATCTTGATTGAAAAAGCAACGTGCCGTGAGGCAGAAGCGAGGTATGTATCATGTTGTTTGAATTGAACCTGATCAAGCGCGGGTTGGTAACGGTCGATCAAATGCTGATCGCCGTCAAACGGCAGCAAGCGGGCCGCCCGCAGCTTGGCCGCCTGGCCATCGAAAATGGCAAGATGTCGATGTCGCAGGTCTTCGGCGTGCTCAAGGAGCAGGCCGACAATCCGAAATCGTTTGGCCAGATTGCCATCGATATGAACTTTCTGTCCGAGGAGGAATTGAGCTGTCTGCTGCTTGTCCAAAGCAAGCTGGAGCAGCCGTTGAACGAGATCCTCATCGAAATGGGATGCGTCAGCCGCGAGCAACTGGAAGTGGAACGCCGTTTATATCATCGACAGTTGAGCACCAGTCTCGAAACAGTGGACTTCGAAGCAAGTTTCTGCTAAAGCCCGGCGGCGCGGGAGGACATGGCGCGGTTATAGCGATTGTAGCGGTGTTCGGACCGCGTCCTGCCGGCTGCTGCTTCGTACGGCAGAAATGTAACTCCGTGCGGCAGGAAATTTCAGGACGTTTTCGCGCATGCCACGAATCATAATCTACATTTCCTAAGTTGAAGTAGCAACCGGGACAATGATAAGTCAACGTAGTTACACACTGGCAAAGTATTGAACGCGACGCGCCCGAACTTATCGAGGCCGCCGAAGCTGATGGTACAGTTCGACAGTCCAGACCAATTCTAGCAACGAAAGAATTTGGCACATGTCTCAAACGATCACACTGCAGCCCGTGTCCCGTATCGAAGGCCACCTTGCACTCCGCGCGGAGACCGAACCGGTGGAAGCCAACGGCAAGCAGGGTTTCAAAGTCAGCAAGGCCTTCTGCGATGGCGAGATGTTCCGCGGCATCGAGAACATCCTCGTCGGTCGCGACCCGTTGGACGCGCAGCAAATCACGCAGCGGATCTGCGGCGTTTGTCCGATTTCGCACGCCTTGGCTTCGATCTGCGCCCAGGAGATGGCCTATGGCATCACGCCGGTCCACAACGGCCGCGTGTTGCAGAACCTGATTCTGGCAGCCAACTACATCCAGTCGCACGTACTCCATTTCTACCATCTGGCGGCGTTGGACTTCGTCGACGTGAAGGCCGTGCTCTCGTACAGCGGCCCCAATGCCACCTTGGCGGGGCTGCGGCAGTGGATCGAAGAGACCTTGGAACGCAAGGATGCCGTGCCCGCCGCGCCGTTCTTGCCGCGCTTCGAGCGCGACTACGTGAAGAATCACGACGATAACATGGCGTTATTGGCGCACTATGTCGAGGCCCTCAATGTCCGCAAGATGTGCCACGAGATGGCGGCCGTGTTCGCCGGGCGGATGCCGCACGCCACGGCGATGGTGCCGGGTGGGGTGACTCAAACGCCCACCATCGAGCGCGTGATGGAATATCGTTCGCGGCTGGAGCAAGCGGCCCGCTTCATCAAGAACGTCTACCTTGGCGATCTGCTTCGCGTTGCCAAGGCCTTTCCCCAGTATCTGGAGATCGGCCGCGGCTGCGGCAACTTCCTCTGTTTCGGAGGATTTCCCCTTGACGACGCGGGCGGCCAGTTCTTCAAACCGGGAGTGCTCGTCCGGGGCAAGTGGGAGGCGCTCGATCCGGCGGCTATTCTGGAAGACGCCACAAATGCGCGTTACAGTCAGGCCGTGCCGCTGCATCCGTCGCGCGGCGAGACCCGCCCCGACCCGCACAAGAAAGGGGCCTACACCTGGCTCATGGCCCCGCGCTATCGCGGCGAAGTGGTTGAAGTCGGCGCCTTGGCCCGCGTGCTCACGAACTACCACGACCCCAACGGCGGCTGGATGAAGGCCGAGGTCGACGCTTTCCTGGCCCTGGCCAAGGTCCCCTTGAGCAAGATGCCCTCCGTGCTCGGGCGGCATGCGGCCCGCGGCCTGGAGGCCCTGGCGATGGCGCGGCAGGCCTTCCGTTGGCTGGACGAACTGGAGATCGACGGTCCGCCGACCCGCGATTTCGACATCTGCCGTCAAGGGTCGGGCTATGGCCTGGTCGAAGCGCCGCGCGGCGCCTTGGGTCACTGGCTCTCCATCGACGACTATCGCATTAAGAACTATCAATGCGTGGTGCCGACAACCTGGAACTGCTCTCCCCGCGATGCCGCGGGACATGCCGGACCGATGGAACAAGCCATCGAAGGAACCGTTGTCGAAGATTCCTCGCAACCGATCGAAATCGGACGGATCATCCGCTCCTTCGATCCCTGCCTGGGATGCTCCGTACATTGATGCGATCGAACATTCGCGTTGCAACTACCAAGAAACGTGTCAAGATTCCAAAGGTTGGTTCACATGAATCGTTATCGTCGTCGTGATTTTCTGCGGATGGGGGCCGCGCTGGCCGCCGCGCTGGGATTGCCATCCGGCCCGGCTGCCGTGCTGGCTGAAGGACTGGAACAGATCTTCAGCAAACGCCTGCCGGTAATCTGGATCCAAGGTCTCTCCTGCACGGGCTGTTCTGTTTCGCTGCTGAACTCGGAAGTCGCCGTCGGTCCTCCAAGTCCTGACGGAGATGATCTCGCTCACCCACCATTCGACGGTTTCCGCGGCCCAAGGCGGTGATGTGGATAAGGTCATCGACCGAGTCGGGCAACGCCGCGATTTCGTGCTCGTCATGGAGGGAGCGATTCCGGCCGATATGCCTGAGGCCTGCGTGGTCGGCGGAAAGCCTCTGGAGGAGCTTCTGGAGCCTCTGGCAAGGAACGCGGCGGCGGTGGTTGCCGCCGGCACGTGTGCCGCATTCGGCGGTGTGCCGAGTGCCGAAGGCAATCCTACGGGGGCCATAAGTCTCCGGGACTTCATGACCCGGCGCAAGATTCCCGTGGAGAAGCGACTCATCAATTGCCCCGGTTGCCCGGTCCATCCCTCTTGCCTCGTGGGCACCCTGGCCTACGTGGCAGCCCGCGGATATCCGGCCGTCGTTCCCGACCTGCTGACCCCGAAACTCTTCTACGATCATTCCGTGCATGACGAGTGCCCGCGGTTCCATTTCTGGGAGAAGGACCTTTTCGCTGAAAAGTTCGGCGACGAGGGGTGTCTGTTCAAACTGGGTTGCCTGGGGCCGTTGAGCCATACGACCTGCCCGCGGCACCAGTGGAACGGCGGCGTGAATTGGTGCGTACGGGCAAGTGCTCCGTGCCTGGGATGCACCAGCGAACATTTTGCCAAGCGCCGCGACTTTCCCTTCTATCGAAAGTCGGAGCTTTGTGGGGTAGCACGAAATACGGAAGCCGAACGCCGGGGAGGTAAATAGCCATGCGATTCTCGAACCTGAGCCTTTTCAAGCAGATCACCTGGACACTCGTCGCCATGTGCCTGGTCACTACGGTGGCACAGTTCCTCGTCCAGCATTTCCAGTACTCCCATAGTTTCGAAACGATCTTTCAAACCGTGCGGCAGGGAGCGATCCAGCAAAAGCAGTCCGACGCGCAAGCGATCCTGCGCGAAGTGCTGTTTGCCACGAAAAAACTGGTTGCAAGCGGCGAGAAGGAAGCTTTCATGGAATTTGCCCGGCAGCAAAAATCGATCGAGGAAATCCAGGAGTTCTCGTTCCTCGACAAGACCGGCAAAGTGGAATTGTCGTCCAACGCGCAGGCCGTAAACCGTGTCACCGACCCGGAGTTGTGGGAAAAACTGCGACAAAGCCAGGAATGTGTCGTCCTGGAGACGGACGAGTTGTTCAATTGCTACCAACCGCTTCGGGTTGATGCCGATATGCGGCGCATGGATCCCGCCAGCCGGATCGGCGACGTGTACGGCGTGCTCTATCTGCAATTCTCCAAGGCCAAGATCAATGCCATGGTTAAAGATGCCAGCGACGGCTATGCCAAGGCATCGCACTGGGCAGTGGGAATTGCCCTGCTCACGGCTTTCATCACCATCAGCCTCAGCGCAGGCGCCGGTTCGCAAATCGTGCGCGGCATCGTACGGCCGCTGCGTCAAGGTGTCGAATTCGCCAAGAGTGTCGCCGCGGGCGACTTGACGCAAACGCTGAACATCGATCGCCGCGACGAAATCGGCCAGTTGGCGGTTGCGCTTGGCCAGATGGTCCGGCAACTTCGCGACGTGTTCGGGAAGATTTCCGGGACGGTTGGTGGTCTGGCCAACTCGTCCACCGGTTTGGTGCAAACGGCCACGCAACTGGCCGGCGGCGCCGAGGAGACCACGAGTCAATCGGCCCAGGTCGCGGCGGCCGCCGAGCAGATGTCGACCAACATGGGCAGCATGGCCGCTACCACCGAGCAGATGTCGTCGAATATCAAGCTCGTGGCCTCCGCGGTCGACGAGTTGACTTCCAGCATCGGCGAGGTGGCGAAGAGCGCAGAACGCACGGCCGGCGTGGCTGGCGACGCGGCACAATTGGTTTCCGCCAGCAACGCGCAGATCGGCGAACTGGGCGGCGCGGCGGACGAGATCGGCAAAGTGATCGGGGTGATCCAGGATATCGCCGAGCAAACCAATCTCTTGGCGTTGAACGCCACGATCGAAGCGGCGCGGGCCGGCGACGCGGGAAAGGGCTTCGCGGTCGTGGCTACCGAAGTCAAAGAACTGGCCCGGCAAACGGCCTCCGCCACCGACGATATCCGCAAACGGATCGAAGGCATTCAAGGTTCCACGGGACGTGCCGTCAAGTCGATCGGCGACATCAGCGAAGTGGTCAAGCAGGTCAACGAGCTTTCCCGCACGATCGCTTCGGCGGTGGAGGAACAAAGCATCACGACCAAGGAGATCGGCAAGAACATGTTGCAGTCGTCGACGGCGGCCCAAACGGTGGCCCGCGGCGTAGCCGAGTCCGCCACGGCGACCGAGGAGATCACCCGGAACATCGTGCCGCGTGGACCAGGCGGCCAAGCAGGCGGCCACGGGAGCCGCCCAGACCCAGACCGCCGGTCGCGAATTGTCCCAGGTGGCGGAACAATTGCAGTCGCTTGTGGCACAGTTTACCGTCTGAACGGTTTACCTGGTCAAGCCGTTCGACACGGAGTGGCTAGGTGAAGAGCTTCTGAAGTTCGTCGCCGTATATCACGTAGATTCTCTAGATTGACGCGCCGCCAGCATCTTTTTGCCGCTACATTCCGAAAAATCGTTCTATTTCCGTCCACCGGCCTAACCCCGACGCCCCTCACAACCGAAAATATAAGAATGTCGGGCGTCGACATGGACCAGGGGCGGTTCATGGCCTCGACATGCCGCAGCTCGGCTGCGCACCCACCTTTACCACATCTTGAAGTCAGTTCGATCGAATCGGAAAGGAATCCGCACGATGGACAGACGGCATTTCATCCGTACTAGCACATTGGGGCTTTTGGGCTTAGGAACCTGCGCGGAGCTTGGCTGCCGCAGCAATCAGACGGCCGAGGTCGTCAAGCCGGGCGATAAAACGATGGTCGGCAGCGCCACGGCGGGCGGCGAGACCTGGGGTCCGCTGGTCGACGGGGCGGTGTCCAGCCTGCTGGCTCGGCACTGCGGCGGCGTCCAACCGGCGTCGTACATGCAGGGCACTTCGGCGAACGGTCCGATGCGGATCTGCTTCCTCGGCGTGGAAAACAAGAGCATCGAGGATCTAGGCGATTTCCGCGAAACACTTTTCGAGAAGATCGACCAGCGGATTCTCAACTCGGGAACCTTCCAGTCCGTCAGCAAACGCTATGTCGACGCCGCCCTGCAAGCTGCCAACCTGCGGCCCGACGAAGTCCTCATACCGCAGAACATGCGGATCCTCACCGAACGCATGGAACAGATGCAGCAGCCGTTCGACTTCGTGCTCTACGCCAAAGTGACCTCGGGCACGACGCAGAGCAATGCCAACTACGAGCGCGAGTATCTGCTCACGTTGGAAATGGTCAATGTCCACAACGGCCAATACGCCAAGGAATCGGCCACGATCGTCAAGAAGTACAACGTCTCGGCCTGGGCGAAGATGAAGAGCATGTTCTAACATGCGCCATTTTTCTCTGATCCTCGCGATCCTACTGCCTGCCGCCGGTTGTGCCAGCCACGCCGACCGCCTGCGCGAGGTCCGTACCCAGTTCTACCAGGGGAGCGTGGAAACCGCATCGATCACTCTGGACAAGTATATCAGCAACTACCCCCGCGAGGCCGAGGCCTTCAAGCTCGATCGGGCCATCGTGGAATTGGCGGCCGGGCGGCCGAAAGAGGCGGAAAAGCTCCTGCACGATGCCCGCGACGCGCTGGACTACAATTCGCAAGGGAGCTTGGCCGAAAAGGCCGGCTCGATGCTCACCGACGATACCCACACGGCTTATGCCGGTGAAGACTACGAAAAGATCCTCGTCCGCGCCATGCTGGCCATCTCGAACCTGATGACCGGCGGGGCGGATGCCACGGCCTATGCCCTCCAGGTCTCCGACATGCAGGAGCGGATCATCGCCTCCGGCGCCGAGGGGGCTCAGCAAACTCCTAAGTTGTCCTACAAGCGCGTCGCCTTGGGCGAGTATATCCACGGCGCAATCGATGAGGCCAGCCGCATCGACTACAACGAGGCCGCGCGAAGCTATACCAAGGTTTGCAGTTGGGAGCCGTCGTTCCCCTACGGCCAGTACGACGTCCAGCGGGCTTTGCACGGCCACCACAGCCAGCAGGGCAACGGTGTGCTCTATGTCTTCGCCCTGGTGGGACGCGGGCCGTATAAAGTGGAAACCGTGGAAACGGGCGCCACGGTTGCGATGTTTGCCGCCAGCGCCGTCGTCAACTGCACGGCCAACCACACCATACCGCCGTCGGTCGCACCGATCAAGGTGCCGAAAGTGATCGTGTATCACAATTCCATGAACAGCGTGTTCGTGTCGGCCGACAGCCGGCCCATCGGCCCCACGGCGACGATCACCGACGTCGGCCGCTTGGCCGTCGAGCAGTACCAGGCCATTTATCCCCGCGTCGTCGTGCGGGCGGTGCTCCGGCGCGCGGCCAAGGAAGGCATCGTGTACGGGGCGAAAGAAGCCCTGAAGACGCAGAATAACTCCTGGGCCAACCTGGCCATGGACCTTGGCGGGATCGCCTGGGAGGCGACCGAATCGGCAGATTGCCGCTGCTGGGGCCTCCTGCCGGACCGTATCCAGGTGCTGCGCGTCGAGATGCCGGCCGGCGACCATCAGGTTCACTTGCAACCTGACGGCGGTTTTGGCGGCCTGCTCGGCGCCGACACGACGGTCCGCATCGAGCCGGGCCGAAACACGTATCTCCTGGGCGTGTTTGCCGACGGGCATCCGATCGGAAGGTTGCTTTCCAGCAACGGTCCCGCTCCGGTTGCGATGCCGGCCGTACGATTGGCGAGCAAGTAGGTCCGTTCTGCCGGAACGGACTACTGTGCACAGCGTTGCTGGAAAACTTGAAGTCCTTCGCGGAGGCATCCGGACCTACTCGATCATCGCCCGCTTCCGCTTCGCCAACTGCAGGGCCAGTCCCCACGGGTCGCGAAGCAAAGCACTTATGGCAGGCTGATATAAACCACCGGGGCCGTGCCGCTGGAGGCGAGCACGGCGTCGTCGCGATGCAGCCCCGGCGCGACTTCGTTATTGTCGTTCGCATAGATGTCGTCGCTGCCGTTGCCTGGCCGAGACGTGGAACAGAATTCAATGTGCAAGTCCTCGAACAACACGTTCTGCCCCAGCCCATCGTGATTGACGCTGCAATGGTCCGGACGATCGACCGAGGGAGCGTCGGCCATGATGGCAAAGTAGTCGCGGTTGAAGTTCCGCGTGGGCTGGTAGACGCCGTGATCGAAATAGCCCAGGCAGTAGCCGTAGCTGCCGCCCATCTTCTGCTGGATGCGGGAGAGTTCCTGTCCGGCAGCGGAGCGCAACTCGTCGAGTGCCGGGATACGAAAGTCCCCTTGCCTGGCCTGCGGCAAGCCGGGACAGAGCACCCGTTCGGGTTCGGTAAGAAAACCGTCTTCCCTCAAGATCGGCGCGTAGATACCCGCCGCCGCCAGGTTGCCCTCGGCGGGAACGGTGGGAAACAAATCGTGATTCTTGTGACTGTACTCCGTCAGCGCCTGGCCTACCTGCCGCAGGTTCTCCTGGCAGGCAGTCACCCGGGCCTGAAATCGTGTACCGTTGATGGCCGGAATAACCAGCAACGCTGCGATTACCAAGATCACGGCAGTCACGCCCACGTCGGCCCAGTTCCAACGACGGCGGGAATACGACGTGGCCGGCCGGGCAGTCATCGATCGCGGCCGGGGCACCCGGTACTCCCGGGGCACCCGGTACTCCGGGTCGTGAATCGCGGCCGGCAGCCGTCGGCCCGGATCGAAGACGAAATCGCAAGTCCGTTCGGCCAGCCGCGGTGGCGGGACGACCTCTCGCATCATGCCCCGCAGCCGGCCCATGCAGCCGAGCCGGGCCAGGTCGCGGCGGGCCTGATGCACGGCCTGCCGATAGCCGGGATCCGACTCCAAGCGGGCCTTGACCGCCTCCATTTCCGAGTCCTCCAAGGCGCCCAACAAGAAGCCCAACACCTGTTGCCGAACCCGATCCGTCATAATTGCCCGATCAAGCATGAACATGAATCATTGCGATTCGCGGTCAAGAGTCAGAATTTCGCCCAGTTTCTGGACCGCCCCGTGAAGCCGGCTCTTGACCGTTCCCACGGGAATGCCCAGGGCATGCGCCGCCTCGCGATACTTCAGACCCTGAAAGTATACCAAGAGCACCACGTGCCTCATCTGCTCCGGCAAGTCCTCGACGGCACGGCGAATTTCGCCGGCCTGCTCGAGGTTCACATTCTCTTCGACCGGACCCCGATAAGGGCTGTCAAAAAGCTCAATAAAAGACCCAGTCTCGGACTCATCGTCCTTGCCCATCCGCCGGTCGAGGCTCGCCATCCGATGGCGGCCGTAGTGCCGCTGATGATCGATGGCTTGATTCGTGGCGACCGCATAAAGCCAGGGACGGAATTCCCGCTTGCGGTCGAACTGGTCACACTTCAAATAAACTTGCAAGAAGGTCTGTTGAAAAACATCTTCGGCCATCTCCGCATCACCGAGGTAATTCCGCAGATACCCGTACAGCTCCTTCTCGTAGCGGTGGACCAACTCTTCGAACGCCGGCCGGTCTCCGTGCTCCCGATACCCCAAGAGCAACTCTTCGTCGCTCACGGCCCTCGAAACCACAGTCTCCTTCAACAACGGCGCATCCTGTTCAATTATGCCGTTCATTTTTGATACGCTTCCATCTGCGAGAGTGTTCAAGCCGAAGGCAAAAATTCGTCCTCGGGTCGGGCTGTCAGCGGTCGAAACCCAAATTTTACCGGTATTGTACCCGGTTTTGCGAAATTGTGCCGCCGGTTCCCGCCAGCCGCTTCGCACGAGCTTCCGACCGAGTGCCTAAGACGTGCGAAGTAGGGAGCAAACGTCATGCCCGAATTTGACCCGGCGCGGCGCAATTTTCGCCTGAACAGACGTTTATTGTCGGAAGTCCTTGCCACCTTCGTCTTTGCGCGATTCTGACGATTGCGGCGAATATTCAAAAAGCAGCGTTGGATACGTGGGCGGCGTTTTCAAAGGACTTCTTTCGCTTACAAAGCGTGTCGCGACGGCGCGGCAGATGTCGTCAAATTGTTTGAATATGCCAAAATGGCAGGCAGGGCGTTCTGCCATCTTTCTACCTATTAGTGATAATTAGCGTTGATTAGTGTTCCCTTCCCATCCTGCATTTTATTTTCCTGCCGTCTATCTTCCTGTCAAAACCATCGCGATACATTAACTCCCAAGCGACGATTTGATTTCCTGGTCCACAACGTGCTGGTCCATTTCGTGAGGGACGTAGCGACGCCGCTTTGAGAAAACACCATGTTTTGCGGGTTGAGACGTAGAATTTGACCCAAATCTGCAATTGTTTAGCCGTGGACCAAACATTGCTTGTGGCGTTCGCCCGGGATCTCCTCACCGGGGCAGCCTTGCTCTTGCTGCCGGACGGCGCGACGCGGTTGACCTGCCGCGTCGCAGAAACAAATTGTCAAACAGCGAAAATACCGTATCAATACGTTAGTCGTCATAACTATTCTCCAAATAAGTACGTTTCAGCCGGCGATTTTCAACAGTTCCGCATTCCGGATTCCCGGAAGATCCGCTCGCCCGCAGCCAGCCGGGCCTGCTTTTTCCCGAGGAAGTCGCCGATTTCCTGTCATTGAAGAAAGTTGCCAAAAATCGAAATCGTGTACAGTGTTTTCGCGTCCCGATGGCCGACAACTCTCCTCTCCCCGCCGAGTGATGGGCACGGGGTGAGGGCGTTTTGCTCCCGCCCGGAATTCCCCGTTCTCCCCTCTCCGCGTCTCCCCATCTCCGCATCTCCCCATCTTGGCCTCTCCCCCTCTCCCCTCCTGCCTTCCTCTTTCATTCCCGCATTCAACAAAAAAATCTTGGTCTATCACGGTGTGGTCCAAATTCGCCTCCTCGATCGTCATTTTTCCAGCATTCTTCCTGGAAAACTGCGGTGAAAACCGTATTCAGCGGCATTTTTGGCCGGGCAACGTCATGGACCGTCTTTGCCAAATTGGGGGTGCAGGTTTTGGCCGAAAATCGCGATTCGGTCCCCTACACGCGGGGCCATGCGCCAAGCAAATAATTTGGCAAACTTTCCGCATAGCCTCTGCGCAGGGAATCCCTTTACGAATAAGTACGCAGGAGAACGGCAAATGATACGGTGGCAACCGCCCGGGCGGGACGCGCTTGGATCGCAAGCCGCTGGTCTGCAACGATTTGCATTTTTCTGGAATGTAGTGGTAAGTGAACGGCAAAAGCGCCGGAAACTCCCCCTCTATCCGGTGGAAATGCGCGCATCCGCACGAGCACGTCCTTCCCATCTCCCCATCTCCGCGTCTCCCCATCTCCCCTTCTCTCCTGCTCCCCGCTCCCCGCCCTTCTCCTCGCCGCCTTCATCCCTCATCCCTCAGCCCTCATCCCTCAGCCCTCATCCCTCATCCTTCATCCCTCATCCCTCATCCCTCATCCCTCATCCCTCATCCTTCATCCCTCATCCCTCATCCTTCATCCTTCATCCCTCATCCTTCATCCCTCATCCTTCATCCCTCATCCCTCATCCTTCATCCCTCATGCGTTGCACCGCTGTCAAGCCTTCGTAGCGGCCCAAGAGTTGAGTGCGGTTGCCTGTGTAGTTGGCGTTGTCGTGAGCGAAATAGTTGGCGTTCTGCGACTGGGCGTACAGGCCGCTGTGCGTGATGTTCGTCGAACCAGTGATGATTCCCAGGGGCGTGACAACCCCCTTGGCGTGCAGATCGGGCACGAGAAACACGCGGACGGATGTCGTATCGAGCAGCCGCTGCAGAAACAGTCGCTCGGTCTGGAACTGCTGCAGCGGTTTCTCAAGCCCGCTCGGATTTCGGCCGTAGTTCAGTACGGCGACGTTGACCTGCCACCCGCGCCGCGAGAACTCCGCCAAGGCGTCGCGAAAGCCCATGTTGCGCTCTACTTCGCCAAGTGTCAGTTGCTGATGCCACGGACATGGCCGCAGGAATAGCTCGACGTTGGAGAACCACGGGGTAATGACCGCAACCGCGCTACAGCAAGGCTATGAATTCGTCAACCGTCAGCCCGGCCTCGCGTATCAGCGAGCGGAGCGTTCCCTTCGCAAGTTCCTTGTGATTTGGAACGGTCAAGCGTCGGAAAGGAGGTTCCCGACTTCGCAAGATCATGTGGCTCCCGGTTTGGTGGTCCGATTCATAACCGACTTTCTGAAAAGCGGCAGCCGCTTCACGACCGGACACACGCGGCAACTTGCTCACAGGTCGACCTCGACCAATTCCTCGGTGATCGCGGGCGGGATCGGCTCGTCGTGCTTGCGCAAACTGGCCAGGTAACCGCCGATCGCGTCAGCAATGTTGGCTCGGGCTTCCTCGCGGGTCTGGCCCTGGGAAATACAGCCGGGAAGTGCGGGGCAGGTCGCCACGAACTGGCCGTCTTCGTCTTGCTCCAAGTGAATACGAAACTTCATAATAGCGCTTCTGGGTGATCCTGGGGAGTTCACTCCTCTCTGACAAAGATAGCAGACAAGCCAGCGCCGGGCAACACCCGGCCGGTTGGCTATGCAGAATTAAGAAAGGAAGATGGGCGAAAGGAATATTCCCTTCGCCCTTCTCCCTTTCTCCCATCTCCCTTTCTCCCCGGCTCCCTTTCTCCCTTTCTCCCTTTCTCCCTTTCTCCCTTTCTCCCCTGCTCCCCTGCTCCGGCACCTCATCGTGATCAGGGAATGCGTTGCACCGGTGCCAAGCCTTCGTAGCGGCCCAAGAGCTGGGTGCGGTTGCCTGCGTAGTCGGCGTTGCCGTAGGCGAAGTAGTTGGCGTTCTGCGACTGGGCATACAAGCCGCTGTGCGTGATGTTCGTCGAACCAGTGATGATTCCCAGGGGCGTGACAACCCCCTTGGCGTGCAGAAACCCGGGACAAGCCTGGAACGCCGCGACGTGATCGAAGCCGGCAATCCGCAAGTTGTTTCGCACGAAGTCCATGACGCGGCCCGCAACGCGGCGTTCGCTGCGGAACGGACCCAGCAGCGAGGCCAGGCTTGCGTCGTGCGGTTCGAGGCCGTGGTAAGCGAGGTGAGCGGCCGGTGCTCCTTGCCAGCCTTGCGCGTCCGGGCCTCGGACGCTGAAATTGTTCCAAATCGGGTCCTCCGGTCCTTGCAGGTAGTTGCAAATGGGTAGCGGGACGGTTAGAATCCTGTTTTCCCCCGAATCACAAATTGCTAACCCCCGCCAGTGGCGCGAAGGCGGCTTGCCTCGCCGCGCACGTTTTTGCGGGGCAGCGAGGTGATCGGCCGCCGGAAAGACCGGCACGCAGCCCATCGCGCCCGTGCCCACTACCCCCGGCCTGCACCGTTTGAAAAATCATTTTTGCGAGTCAGTCTCGTGAACAACGGAAGGAAATACAAGTTCTCCGGACATCAAACCTTCGTTTTCCGGCACGGGTGGCTGGAAAAGGGAGTCCGGGCTGTTAACGACTACCCCACCATGTTCTCCCGAGAGGATGCCCTGGTCCGACTAGGCGTGGGCAAGAACATGGTCGAGAGCATCAAGCACTGGTGCCAAGTCACCCAGTTGATCGAGGAGTACCGTGACGGAACCGCGCAAGCATTCCGCGTCACCGACATCGGCCAAAAACTGCTCCTGGAATGGGACCCATTCCTGGAAGACGACGCCTCGCTCTGGCTTCTGCATTGGCTCCTGGCCACGAACCCTCGCGTCGGCACGACGTGGCAGCTCATGTTCGGGGAGTTTTTTCGGCCCGACTTCACCAAGAAAGAAATCATCGAGTACGTCATCGGTTTTGCGGCCAAGAACGAGCTGAAGGTCCAGGGGAGTTCCATCAGCCGGGACGTTGACTGCTTCGTCAGGACCTATTGCTCCTCGAGCGGTTCGGCGAAGCAGGCGCTGGCCGAGGAGACTTTCGATTGCCCCTTGCTGGCGCTGGATCTCATCCAACTCTATCCGGACGGGGAGATTTTCCGTTTTGCCATCGGGCCGAAGCCCTCGCTTCCGGCCGATGTTGTGGCGTTCGCCCTGAGCCAGTATTTCGATCGTGCCCGGAAGGGCAGCAATACGCTGAGCGTCCAGGAGTGCCTCTACGGGCCGAACAGTCCGGGGCAGATCTTCAAGCTCGACGAGAACAGCCTTTTGCAATACGTGGAAGAGATTGCCGCGCTCACGCGCGAAGACGTGCAGCTCGACGAAACGGCTGGCCTGAAACAGATCTATCGCAGCCGGCCTTTTGACCCCTGCCGAATCCTGGCAAGGCGCTACGGAAAGGAGGCGCGTACGTGACTGCCGAACGAACCACCCTCGCGGACTGCATCGAGATCGGCGGGCGGTTCCTGCGATCGGTCAATCTGGAAAAGGATTTCGCCGCCGATATGCCCAACGGCGAGTACGTAGTGACTCCCACGGCGCGGCAGATCCTGGGCCAGCTTGCCGACGGGCTGGAAAGCCATGCCACGGGCCGCGCCTGGACGGTCACGGGACCATTCGGCGTCGGCAAATCCGCCTTCAGCGTCTTCCTGACGAAGCTGCTATGCTCCGAAGGACCGTCGGGTACGGCTGCCCTGCGCAAGCTGAAGAAGGTCGACCCGCCGCTGGGCCACAAGTTCGAGCGGATCCGGCAGCGGTGGCACGATCAGAAACCGATGTTCCCCGTGCTGTTGACCGCCAGGCGGGCGCCGGCAAGCGTTTGCCTGTTGGAAGCGATCGCGGCGGCCTGCTCCGAATTCAGGGGCCAGGCATTCTCGCAGCTTGCGGAGAAGGCCGAGAGGCTGCTGAAGACAGCGAAAAAAGACGTGGCCATTGATTCTCGCGAAGTGGTGAATTGCCTCGCTGAGTTCGCGGCGGCGGCGGTCAAGAAAGGCCGCGCCGGAGTCTTGATACTGATCGACGAACTCGGGAAGCTCTTCGAGTACGCGGCGCACCGGCCGCAGAAGGGCGACATGTTCGTGCTGCAGGAGCTTGCCGAGCATGCTAGCCGAAGCGCCGAGTGCCCGGTGCTGATGTTGGGCGTTCTTCACCAGTCGTTCGAGGAGTACGGACGGCACCTGGACTTGGTCTCGCGGACCGAGTGGTCCAAGATTCAGGGCCGATTTCAGGACGTTGCTTTTCTGGAACCGCCGGAGCAGGTCCTAAGGATGGTGGCCGCGGCCATTCGTTGGAAGTCCGGCGGCATGCCGCCGGCCCTGGCGCGGCACGTCCGCGCCGTGGCGGACCGCGCCGTGGCGGCCGACGTTTGTCCGCACGGCATGAAAGCCGATGATTTCGTTGATGTCTGCCTGCGGTCATATCCCCTGCACCCTGTGGCGCTGGTCGCCCTTCCCTTCCTCTTTCATCGCTTCGCGCAAAACGAGCGGAGCCTGTTCTCCTATCTCGGCAGCCACGAACCAAAGGCTTTTCAGAACTTCCTCCGCGCTCACCCCCGGGAATCGGGCACACCTGAGTTCATCCGGCTGCACCACCTTTTCGACTACTTCATCGCCAATTTCGGCTCAGGCCTGTTCCGGCAGCCTCAGGCGCGGCGGTGGCTCGAAGCCGCCGAGCTGCTGGAACGGAGGAACGACCTTGCCGGCCGGCAGGCGGACATCGTGAAGGCTGTGGGGATCCTCAGCACCCTGGGCGCGTTCTGCCACTTGAACTCCACCGAGGCCACCGTAACCTTTGCGGTGGGAGATGCCCCCTCGTCTTCGGAAGTAGCGAAGACGCTGAAGTCTCTGCGGGACCGTTCCATCCTCAGCTTTCGCCGCTTCAACGACACCTATCGGATTTGGGAAGGCAGTGACGTCGATGTCGAGGAGCGGATACGCGAAGGCGAGCGGCGGATTCGCGCCGACCTGCGCTTGGCCAACGCCATTCAGCAATATCTCCCTGCGCGGCCGGTCGTTGCCAGGCGGCACAGCTTTGAGACCGGCGCCCTTCGCTACTTTCAAATGCGCTACGTCGATGACCCGGCCGAAATAGTACAAGTATCTGCCATCCAGGGCGGCGCAAGCGGTCTGATCACCGTATGCTTGTCGTTCTCCGGGGCACAACTTGAAGAATTCAAGCGTTGCGCAACAGGAGGATCGACCGCCGACCCTTCCACCGTAATCGCCATACCCCAAGAGATTGGAGAGCTCCGCGCCATGGTCGTGGAGTTGGCCGCGCTCCGCTGGGCATGGGAGAACACCCCCGAATTGCGCGACGACCGGGTCGCTCGGCGCGAGCTTGCCAGTCGCCTTGCCGATACGCAGCACTTGCTCACGAAGAGCCTCAGTCGGTTGCTTGACCCTCGTGAGGAGCCCTGGGGCAGTCAATGCGGCTGGTATTACCTGGGCGAAAGACAGAAGGTGCGGACCCCGGTTCAGGTATCCCATCTTCTCTCCGATGTCTGCGATCGACTCTACGCCGAATGCCCGCGGATCCAGAACGAACTGATTGCCCGCAAGGCGCTTTCCTCGGCGGCGGCGGCGGCCCGGCGCAACCTGCTGGAACGCATGCTCACGGCCGGCGACCAGGAAAACCTTGGGCTGGAGGGTTTCCGCCCGAGCGCAGCATGTATGAATCGGTGTTGAAGGCGACCGGGCTGCACCGCAAGCAGGCGCAAGGCGGCTGGCGATTTGCGCAGCCCACGCCGACCGATCCCTGCCGCCTGCTGCCCGTCTGGCAGAAAATGCATGACCTTGTCTTTCAAAGTGGCCCCGACCCGATTCCCTTGGAATCGCTCTATCGGGCCATGGGAGATCCACCCTACGGCATCCCCGATGGCCTACAGCCGGTGCTTCTCTGTGCGCTGCTGGCCGTCTATTCGACTGAGGTCACGCTCTACCGGGATGGCACCTTTCTGCCCGAGCCGGCGATCACCGATTTTGAAGTGCTGATCCGTCGACCGGAGTTCTTCTCCGTCGCCGGGTGCCGGCTCGTAGGCGGCCGAGCCGCCGTCGTCCAACGCATTGCCAAAGGGCTGGCCGTCGAACCCGCCACCGTGCATGTCGTGCGGGCCTTGTTCCGTATGGTCACCCTACGGGGCCAATCTTGCGTCGGCCGGGCTGCTCTTGGGAGTCTTTGTTGCGCCACGGCATGAACGCCTGACCGTCGTCCGCGACGGCCAGTCCTATGCGGTCTCACAGTGGGTGCAAGACGGCCTATTTCGGGGGAACTTCGTCGACATTGCCGCATTGCATGACGTTGAGCTAGTACTCATCGGCGAAGAGTCGTCGGCATGGGAAAGTCTGCTGGACGAATGGGAACAGGCGGAGAGCTATTCCGCACAGGTTGCGTGCTTGAATCGCGCTTCAGAACTGAAGGCACGAATTCCGGTCCCTCCGGCACTGGCCTACCGCGAAGTTCATTTGCACGAGAAGAGCCAAACAGCACAAGCACAACTTGAGGACATGGAGCAAAAGCAGAACGATGCTTTCAGGCGGATCGAATCCGGTTTGCAGCACAACGATGTCAGCAATCTGACATGGGGGGCGGCTATGCTGCGCGACTTGTGTCAACGTATGAAAACCGAAACGCCTTTGTGGGATGAGCAGCAAGTTGCTGAAATTCAGCCTCACGTCGATCGCATTCGTCAGGAAATAATTCAATCATTTCCGGAATGGTTGGCTCGCCAGTCGCCTAAGGGCGACACACCCAATGTGATTGGAGATTTCAAACACTGGATGCTCCATCAGGTCGGCGGTAATCTGAAGAAGTTGAGCCTGGAAACGGAATTCGAAGGGTTGCAGAAAAGGGTCGGGCACCTCATTCGTAACGCGGAAGCTGCCGCGGACGCCCGCCAGCTTATTCGCGATGTCCGATCGTGGCTAACGACCCACGCCAATGCGCATCGCGTTGTGCACGTTGCCGATAGCCGCGCATTGCTCGAAGTCGGAAAGGAATATGCCACGAAGTTGCAGGGCATGGCTCAACGGATCGAGATGTCCGAACTCGGAGAGGTCAGAACCCAGCTTGCGGAATTTCTGGGAAAGATCAAGGAAGACATAGAGAAAATCGTCAAACGCGCATCCCGCCTCTGGAAATGCAAACTTCGCTCCGAGGATGACTTGGATTCATGCCTGGCGGAAGCCGAATCGCTGGTAAGCGCCTTTGAGAACTGTCCGAATGACCTTCGGGACCTGCACACAATGCGACGGGCACTGCGAACATATTACGAGGACTACAAGCAACTCCGGGACGAGCGGCTGACCTGGCCGGCATTCGAGGACCTTGTTGAGAAACTGCGCGGAGGCCAAGAGCGTCATTGCCGAGAAGGAGGTTCCGTGGCCCCCGGACGAAGTGCTCGGCGACTTCGCCGAAAGCGCCCGCAAGCGGCGGAAGGAGGCGAGCAAGGTCTGGATCGACGCACTTGAAGCGGAAGTGGCGGAAGTGGCCGCCATGCCCGTGACTGACGCAAACCAACTTCTGAATCGTGCGAACAGCCCCCCTCCGGTGCTTATCCCTCCGCATGCGATACGCCTTGCGACTGCCGTAAGGAAAATTCAAAGTCGCCTGGAACTCCTGGAGTTTGAATGGCTCTTGGAGCGGTTCAAGGCATTGCCACCTGCCTTACGGAAGAGATTTCTGCAAGTTGTTGCTGACGATGGAGCAGCGCGGGACAACGGTTGCGGTCGTCCAAAGAGCGAATCGCCGGCTGTTTCCGAGGCATGTGTGAAAGCGATGGAGCTGTACATTGCGGGCCAAATGGGAGAGGGGCGGTGGGCCACGATCTGTCGGCAGTTGCTGGATGAAGCGGCAACGCGTCAGACGCGAAGTCTCACGTTCCCGGACTTCGTGAGTCTTGCCGCCGGCCACGGCCACAAGTGGGAAGACGTGCACGTTGTGGCGGAGAGGATGTGCCGGCACGAGTCGCATACTTGGCGTCGAGTCTTCCTCGCCGGTCCGCAAGACGAGGAAGTGCCGATGGAAGAGATTATTAACTGCCTGCGGCCGCTTCTCGCTCAGGGGAGCGACGTGCAAGACTGGCCGGATTGGGCGAAGCGTACGCGCGTGGTTTGGCGCCTTCAGTAACATCGGATGACCTTATGACAACCCTTTCCCCACCCAACACAGACGACTTTGCCGCGTATTTCAAGTATCTGACCGCAATGAACCCGCCGGTAATGCGCCTTTGGGCGGCAACCGACGAGACGGGGTTCTGGTCGGCCGCTCTGGAGGCCATTGTGCATGCCATCAGGAAGCTGGAAGCGGGTGCCCGCCATTACCGGGCGCTTCCTGAGCCCGGCCTGTCTCTTCTGCTCACGCAGATCCTGGAGAGTGGCGGTGTGCCAGCGGTCTCCGAGGGCTACCACAACGGGCACGTTGACGTCACGATAGAGCACCCAACAAGTCGGTTCAATTCGCTTCTCGGCGAGTGCAAGATTTATGACGGCCCGGCGCACCATTGTCAAGGTTGCGACCAGTTGGTGAATCGTTATTCGAGCGGACGCTCTAATTACGGGTTTTGCCTGGAGTTCTTTCTCGACCCCGACATGTATGGCAAGCTCCAGAAACTGAGGGAGAGCTGCGATGCGAAACGCGCGGAGTGTCAAAAGGCTGAAACCCAGCCACACGCAATCAAAGGAGCGTTCATGACGGCCAGCGCGACACTCGTCGGGTACGATCATCATCGTTCTGCACTTGGGGTGCAATTTGTATATCCCGAACTAGAAATGGAAATGGCGTCGGGTCTCGTTCCTTTTGCAGTACCGAACGAATCTCGGTACTGTCAGGCATTAACGGCCATAGGAGCTGCGCACCCTTTTCTTGACTTCCTCCCACGACAAGCCGGTCGCGGGATTCTTCAAGAGGTTTGCTTTTCGTCGGGCCAACTCTTCAATTTGCCAGGGATGTACTGGAATGGCATTGGGAGTGCTAGCCAAATCATCCCACAGATCTTCCACCAATTGGAGTTTATCGGACGGCGTAAGGTCAAAGACAGAGTCCAAGGTTCTACCTCCATACTTCCTGGGAACAGGGCCACCATCGCAATAATAGCTATTCTACGCTCCATTAGCCGGCCAATGCAACAACCGCCATCCGGCCTCACCCCACCACCCACGGCTTCCGATAGGAGCGGCGGAAGAATTTCATGGCCTCGGGGCTGTCAACCGCTTCGGTCTTCGGATCAACTTGAAGCTTCCGCCCTCCGGTGCGGTAGCTCATATTGGCGTAATGGACCAGGAGCGTGCTGCGGTGCGCCTCCTCGACGTCAGCACTGGTCCGCCTGCGATTGCGGATGCCATCGATGAAATCTTGCTGGTGCTCCGGATCGACCGGCTTGCCCCAGCCACGTTCCACGAGCGTCGGCTGCTCGTGCCGCGGTCGGGCGAAGACCTGCCAACCGGCGCCGTGCGGTCCGACAATCATCACTCCTTCACTGCCGTAGATCTCCACCCGCGATCCGCACTGGGGCCAATAGGGAAACACGTCACCGTTGCGAACGGCCTGGGAAATCCGCGTCATGTAAGGTGTGCCCAACGTCAACTCGAAAGTCATCAGCAGGCCGTCGAACTCCAGCACGCTGACCATGGTGTCGGGCGTTTCGTTCGCCCCCGGCACGTCGAACCGCGCTCCCTGCGTGGTGACCGACTTGGGATAGTCCAGACCGCATAGCCAGCGGGCCAGATCAAGCTGATGAATGCCCTCGACGGCTGCGTTCCCGCCGGAATACTGCCAATAGCCGTGCCAGTTGTTCTGGCAATTGGCGTTATACGCGGTCTCGGGCGCCGGACCGTTCCAGGCGTTCCAATCGAGTCCTTCAGGCACGGCCGCGTTGGGCAAGACGGGAAAATTGCTCTGGCCGGTCTGTTCATAGACACGGCAGAAATGGATCTTGCCAAGCTTGCCGGTGTCGATGTATTTCTTGGCCCCCTGACCGTACGAGGAGCTTCGACAGGCCAAGTCGACGGCGACGATCCGCTCGTGCTTTCTCGCGGCATCGACCGCCTGCCTCCCTTCCCACGGATCGTGGCTCAGCGGCGCGGCCACGAAGACATCTTTTTTGGCCTCACAGGCCCAGATCGTCGCCAGGCAATGCCAGTGATCGGGCGTGGCGATAACCACGGCGTCGACCGACCTGTCGTCCAGCGATTGACGGAAATCATGCACGAATTTCGGGGCAATATCTCCCTGTGCCTTGGCCACGCTATCGATCCGCGAGGCTTTCAAGCTGCTATCGGCATCGCACAGGTAGGCGACGCGGCAATCGGCCCGCTGGGCAAAGGCGGTGGCCAACACCAGCCCGCGATTCCGCAACCCCACGATCGCCAGCGAAAGCCGTTCATTGGCCGGAACCCCCCAAACCGACGCCGCATTGGGCAGAATCGTCAGTCCGGCAGCGACACCCAGGCCGGCTGCCTTTGAGCAACGGAGAAAACCTCGCCGATCCATGACATACTCCTTTGTAGAGCGGAATTTATTCCGCTTTGCTTGCCTGTGCCTGTAGAATAGGAATTTATTCCAGTTTCTTGTCTTTTTCAGGCAAACGAAATGAATTCCGTTCCGCGTAGGGGATTATAATGGATCGGCTACCGGCTGCCCACGTTGATTTCTCGGTCGGGCAGCGCTCGTGGTCGTAGGGTGGGACTGGCCTGCGCAAAAGTCGGATGACGAGGCGGAAATCGTGTGTTCCGGATGCGTCATTCTTGTTCCGCGCTAACGATGCGACGGACGCGCGTTTACGCCTGTTTTCGGCTTCAGCCGGTAGTAGGCCCGGCATTCATGCCGGGTAATCCGAACCACGAGGAACCATTCTCCAATTAGTTTGCAATGTCAACCCCGTTTACGGGGTTCCTGCCCAGGGTAACCGTTCCGACTCTTGGCATGTTCCCGTAGAAAGGAGGCCCGTAAACGGGCCTGACACGGGGAAACGAAACGCGAAATAAACGATTGTAGCCTTCAATAAACCCGGCATGAATGCCGGGCCTATTACCGCCTCCGGCGATCAACGGGCGTAAACGCCCGTGCGTCGCGCCCCGGAACGAAAGCAGCATCGTATTCTCTGGAGCCGCCGCTTTTGCGAAGGCCAGTCCCACCCTACGAATTGCCCGGCCACCGGCTGCCCACGTTGATTTTTCATTCCGGCCCCCTTGAATGGCGCCTCCAACTTCGATAAACTACAAGGCTTGAAACTCGAAATCGACACAGGACTATCATGTACGCAATCATCGAAGACGGCAGCCGCCAACTGAAAGTGGAAGAGGGCCAGGAACTGGACATCGATTTTCGCGATCTCCCGGCCGGCGAAGAGATCAAGTTCGAGCGGGTGCTGGCCTTTCGCGACGATTCCGGCCTGAAGATCGGTCGTCCGGCGTTGCCCGAGGCCGTCGTTACCGCCAAGGTGGTATCCGTCGTACAGGGTCCCAAGCTGGTCGTTCAGAAGTTCCGCCGCCGGAAGAACTATCGCCGCCGCACCGGCCACCGGCAGCTTCACACCCGCGTGGTGATCGAGAAGATCACCATCGGTAGTTGAACGCTCTGCGCGTATTTCGCGTATTGGAAGATCGGGTACCATGCTTGCCTGCTCGGCGTGCGGTTTTCCGCATACTCTGCGTGTCGCGTTTCTTTCTGTGGAAACATGACACCTATTCTCGCCGCTCCTTCCCCTTGTAAACTCGATCTGAAACCTTGCCGAGGATGGTTTGCATGCCTAGGATTCAAAGCGACCACGGCACAAACGGCACGTTCGACCTGACCGTGGCGAATGCCTTGAAAACAAGGGTTGTTTGCCATGCTTCTTTCCTCGATTTACGGGTGGGCCAGGAAATCGATCGTTTCGACCAATCGCGGGGCGCGTAGGAGCAAGCAGCGCCGGTCGCCCACTTTCCGGCCTTGCCTGGAGCAACTCGAACCCCGTCGGCTTCTAGCGGTCGTGCTCCAGTTGGGCAGCGCCACTCCCATCAACTCCTATGCCGGCGTGGGCTTCCAGGAGAATGAAGTCGCGACTTTGGCGGCCAGTGACAACGGCGAGCCCGATTCGACGATAAGCAACTTTCAAGCCACCATCCAATGGGGGGACGGGCAGTCGTCGGCCGGCGGCTTGGTGTACACGGGCAGCAACGGAGCCTATGCCGATTTCATTATCAAAGGCTCGCACATTTATGCGCAGGCCAACAGCAATATCCCCATCACGGTCACCGTGGTCTCAGGTGGTAACAGCATAAGCATGCAAACCACCTACGGCGTCGTGGCCAATATGCCCAGCGGCATTCCCGGCACGCCGCCGTCATCGGGGACGAATGGCGCGGCGCTGGCCAACGTCGTGCTGCAGTTGGGCAGCGCCACTCCCATCAACTCCTATGCCGGCGTGGGCTTCCAGGAGAACGAAGTGGCGACTTTGGCGGCCAGTGTCAACGGCGAGGCCGATTCCACCCTCAGCGATTTCCAGGCCCAGATCAACTGGGGCGACAGTGCTTCCTGGACCGCCGGCGATTTGGTTTACACGGGCACCAACGGCGGTTATGGCGATTACATCATCAAGGGCTCGCACGTCTACGCGCAAGCCACCAGCAATATTCCCATCGTGGTCTACGCCACCGGCCCGGACGGCACGAGCACCACGGCGCAAACCACCTACGGCGTCGTGGCCAATATGTCCAGCGGCATTCCCGGCACACAACCGCCAGCGGGGGGAAACGGCATGGCGCCGGCCAACGTCGTCGTACAATTGGGCAGCGCCACTCCCATCAACTCCAATACCGGAATCGGATTCAACGAAAATGAAGTGGCCACTTTGGCAGCGAGTGTCAACGGCCAAGCCGATACCACGCTCAGCGATTTCCAGGCCCAGATCAACTGGGGTGACAGTGCTTCCTGGACTGCCGGCGATCTAGTTTACTCGGGCACCAACGGCGGTTATGCCGATTACATCATCAAGGGCTCGCACGTCTACGCGAAAGCCAGCAGCGACATTCCCATCGTGGTCTACGCCACGGGCCCGGACGGCACCAGCACCAGCGCCAAACCACCTACGCCGTCGTAACCACCCCCACCATCACCCTTGGCAGCCTGAGCCCCACGCAATGGAACGTGAATGAACCCGATTATGACGGCACGATCTCGGTCACCGGAGGGGTAGGGAGCTACAACAACCTCCAAATCGCCAACTTGCCCGCGGGGCTGACGGCCTCGGTGACGAGCAGTACGGTAATGGTCAACGGCGTGCCTCGCTTGAACGGCTTGATCACGATCGCCGGCACCCCGACCCAGAGCGGCACCTTCAATCTCCAGATATCGCTGCAGGACAGCAATGGCAATCCCGGCAGTGGAACGGACACGTTGACGATCACCGCCGCGCCCATCACTCTAGGCAGCCTGAGCCCCGCGCAATGGTACGTGAACCAGTCCGGCTATGACGGCACGATCTCCGTCAGCGGCGGCAGCGGGACGTACAGCAACCTGCAAGTCACCGGCCTGCCTACGGGGCTGAGCGCATCGCTGTCGGGCAGCACCATCACGATTACGGGCACGCCCACGCAGAGCGGCACGTTCGACCTGGGAGTGTCGCTCCAGGACAGCAATGGCGCCCAGGGCACTGGCAGCGACACGTTGACGATCAACGCGGCCAATTCCACGATCACGCTGGGCGCCCTGAGCCCCACGCAATGGAACGTGAATGAACCCGATTATGACGGCACAATCTCGGTCAGCGGAGGGGTAGGGAGCTACACTAACCTCCAAATCGCCAATCTGCCCGCGGGGCTGATGGCCTCGGTGACGAGCAGTACGGTAACGGTTAACGGCGTCCCTCAGTTGAACGGCTTGATCACGATCGCCGGCACCCCGACGCAGAGCGGCACGTTCAATCTCCAGATATCGCTGCAGGACAGCAACGGCGTCCAGGGCACGGGCAGCGACACGTTGACGATCAACGCGGCCAATGCGGCGATAACCCTCGGCGCTCTCAGTCCCACGCAATGGAACGTGAACCAGTCCGGTTACGACGGCACGATCTCCGTCAGCGGCGGCAGCGGGACTTACGACAATCTGCAAGTCACCGGCCTGCCCACAGGGCTAAGCGCATTGCTGTCGGGCAGCACCATCACGATTATGGGCACGCCCACGCAGAGCGGCACGTTCAACCTGGGAGTGTCGCTGCAGGACAGCAACGGCGTCCAGGGCACGGGCGGCGACACGTTGACGATCAACGCGGCCAATGCGGCGATAACCCTCTGCGCTCTCAGTCCCACGCAATGGAACGTGAACCAGTCCGGTTACGACGGCACGATCTCCGTCAGCGGCGGCAGCGGGACTTACGACAATCTGCAAGTCACCGGCCTGCCCACAGGGCTAAGCGCATCGCTGTCGGGCAGCACCATCACGATTACGGGCACGCCCACGCAGAGCGGCACGTTCAACCTGGGAGTGTCGCTGCAGGACAGCAACGGCGTCCAGGGCACGGGCAGCGACACGTTGACGATCGCCGCCGCGGCCCCGATAACCCTCGGCAGCCTGAACCCCACGCAATGGGACGTGAACGAACCCGGTTATGACGGCACGATCTCCGTCAGCGGCGGCAAGGGCAGCTATAAGGATCTCAACGTCACTGGTCTTCCAACCGGGCTGAAGGCCTCGATCGTGAGCAGTTCCGTCGTCGTCAACGGTACGCGGAAGCTGACAGGAACGATCTTTATCAGCGGCACGCCAACAGAAAGCGGCACTTTCACCCTTGGAGTAACACTGCAAGATAGCACGGGAGCAACGGACTACGGAGTCATCCAGGCAACAACGGCACGGCCTTTTGGAGCGACTGTGCGAAATAGCACGGGAGCGACGGTCCCCACTTTCACTCTGAAAATCAACGCAGCGGTGACTCTGGCGGCGCTCAGCCCAGCCCAGGCCATCGTCAACCAAAAGTACACGGGGATGATCCCGGTCACCGGCGGCAGTGGCTCTTACAGCAACGCCTCGATTATCGGCCAGCCGGTAATCACGGGCCAGCCGGAACTCAGCGCTGCGGTGTCAGGCGGCACGATCACTTTGAGCGGCACGCCGATACAATCCGGGACCTTCACCATTACCGTGCAGGTCCACGACAGCAACGGAGAAATCGGCAGTCGGTCGTACACTCTCAACGTTGCTCCAGCGCAAGGCCTCACGCTCAGTCCGAGTACGTTGCCGGCAGCCACCTCCGGCCAGCCCTACAGTGCATCGCTGCAAGCCACCGGTGGGTCCGGCGACTATTATTTCACCTACACGGACACATCAACCGGCAAATGCCTTCCGTACCCGGGCTAACATTCAGCAGTGGAGGAATGATCTATGGCACGCCAGGCGTTTTCACAACCTATTTCTTCAGCGTGACGGTTACGGACCAGGTCAATCCAGGGTTGAGCACGACTCGTCCCTATTCATTGACGGTCAACCCTGCCTTGAGTTTGGCGGCTTCGATCCAGGTAAGCGCCCCCAGTCCGCAGGCGGCGGGGGTCGCTTTCCCGGTCACGATCACCGCCAAGACCAGTTCCGGCGCGCCCTACACCGGTTCGGTGACGCTGACCAGCAGCGACGGCGAAAATGTCGCGCCAGCCCCAATCCAGATTACCGGCGGAACCGGCACTACCGAGGTCACCCTGACCAAAGCCGGCACGTTCAAGCTGACCGCTACGTCGGGGAACGCAACCGGTTCCAGCAACCTCATCACCGTCCAGGCGGGATCGCCTGCATCGCTTTTCGTCGGTGCCCCGTTCACAGCTACCGTTAGCACGTCCAAGTCGCCGATGCCCATCCAAGTCGCCGTCACGGCCTTGGATCAATTCGGAAACGTCGCCACGTTCAAAGGCCCCGTCACGCTCACTTGCAACGGTGGCTCGTTGGTCTCCGGGCCGATCACGATCACGTTGCCCACGGCACAGCCAACACCAGTCTCCTTCGGGACCGCGGGCCAGGTCACCCTGATTGCCACTGCCAGCACGTCCACCGGCCTAATCAGCGGCAGCAGCGGCGTCATTAGCGTCGGCTCGACAGCGGCGGCAAATCTGGCCCAGAAACTCATCAACTTCGGGTTGCAAAACAAAGGCAAACCTACGGCAGCGCCGCGCTCGTGAAGGCGTATAAGCTGTACCTCATGAGCCTCAAGCCCGGCCAAAAACCCGATCCGACGAAGAATCCTTACACCTGTGCCGATTTTGTTGACTACGCACTGACTTCCGAAGGCGGCAAGAGCGGCCTCGCAAATCCGCCGGCCGGCTTCGGCGTCTCCGGCTCTTCCACCGGCCTCGATTTCATCTGGGGCAATCTAACACTCGAGTACAACGCCGGGGATCCGATATCGCAATTGGACCAGATCCAACCTGGCCAGATCATCCAGTTCCGGGACGTGCTCAGCACGATTACCCAACCCGACGGGGCGTGGAAGTCAGTTTCCTACAACGAACACACGGCAATCGTGGAACAAAACCTTGGCGGAGGCAGCTTTGTCTTGTTGCACCAAGGCGCCAACGGCCATGGCTACGTGACCGAGGACACCGTCAATCTATCCGGCATGTCCAGCGGCACGCTGTGGGTCTACCAACCCGTGCCCGCCGGGACTCCATGAACGTTTCTCGGCTCAGTCGGGCAAGCCCTTGATGCGGATGTTCTTGAAGCAGGCCTTGCTGATGCTGTCCGGCATCGGCGGGTGCCCTTGAAGGCAGAACGTGCCGCGCGGCAGCCAGGTCATGCCGGTCGGAAGCTTGTGCTGGACGTCCGCGTCGGGAAGCTTGTACTGCAGCACGGTCTTGCCATCGAACTTGACCACCACCAATCCGTCCTGGTAGACGACCTCTTGCGTATACCAGACGTTGTCGTTGACCGGCGGCTTGGAAAAAACGGTGACGTTTTCCTTGTTGTTCGCGTCCGGCTTTTCCGGGCCCCAGGTGAGGTTCCGGATGCCATACAGGCTGCCCGTCCGCCGCCAATCGATGTGACTGTTGTCGACCTGGCACTCGATCCCGAACTTGGGCCAGCCGGCCTCCTGATACTTCGTGTGGAAATAAATGCCCGAGTTCGCCTTGGGGTAGGTCATCACGTCGACCTTGAGGTCGAAGTTCTTGAAGTCGTGATGGTTGACGTCGCCGGCATAGAAGAGGTGCGCGGGACTGTGGGTCGTCGCCGGGCACTCCATCACGATCATGCCGTCGCGGACCTGGAAGACGTTGGCGTTCTCGCCCACCTTCCAGCCATCGAGCGTCTTTCCGTCGAAGAGACTCACGAAGCCCTCCTCCGGCTGCGGCACGTCGGCGGCCAAGGAAACAGTTGCCGGTAACAGGATCAAAGCGGCGGTTAACAAGAATTTCACGAAACACTCCTTCCATCATATAGGTTGCTCGACATGACCGGATTGGACCGGGCCAAAAGCCGGTCCAAGCCCACAACCATTCTATCTTACTCACTCGCCCCGGCTTGTCCAGCGCGCAGCGGATTACGCCCTCACTCGTCGGGTATCTGTTCGATGCGGCGGCCGGCGCGGTACAACGCCCAGCCCAACACGCCCACCATCAAGACGATCGCGCCGACCAGGACCGCCGGGTGATTGAGCCAGTTTCGCCGCGGCGCGTGATCCGCGCGAAACGCCTGGTTGTCGAGCTGCGGCCCGAGCTTGGCCTCGACCGCCTGGTTGCCTGCTCGCAACGGTCCAAGCACGGCCAGCGTGTCGTAGTGCGGGGTCTCGACGCCGGGCGAGCCGTAGGCCGCGCGGTAAGTCTTGCCCTCCTGCGCCAGGAACAATGCGCGATACACGTCGCCCGCGGCCTTCACGCCGGTGATCTCCAGTGGCGGGTTGTCCTCGTCATGCAGCACCAGTCGATACCGTTCCTGCCGCTGCTGCGGGAAACCGACGGTCAACTGGCTGCGATGGTAGCCGCGGAAATCCAACAACTGCACCGTGCCCCCGCCCACTGTGACCCACGCGCTCGTTTCGCCCTGCGTCCGCGACACCTGGACCTCGGCCCGACGGCTGAAATTGCGGCTGGAGGTTTCCAGCGTCAGGCTGGTCAGCGGTTCGCGACGGATACGAACCTCGACGACTGTCATCTTCTCTTTCGGCCGTTGCTCGACCTCGAAACGGTCCACCGGGTAGTCGGTCTTCTTCGCCTGTTGCCCGCGGTCCTCCCAGGCGTGCCCCCAGAACTCGATGTGGTCGATCCGCAGCGGGCGGCGCTCGACCACGGTTTTTTCGGTCCGCTCCTTCTCCCGGCCCTCGCGGTACTTCCGCGTCAGCTCGCTGAGCGACGACTGCTGCTGGTCGGTCACATTGTCGACCACTACCTTGAACAGCCGGTCGCGGTTCCCCGGCAGCGCGATTTCGCTGTTGCGGAGGTCCATGAAACGGGCATAGTCGAAGATCAGCGCGTCGGCGACCAGCGGCTTCCAGCTCGCGCCCTCGTCGTTGCTGCCGAAGACCTGCACGCGGCGCTGATAATCTTGCAGCGGCGTGAAGATCGTCAGGCCTTCCGCCGGCGGGGCGTCCTTGTCGAGCCGCAGAAGGATTTCGATCCGCCCATCCTTCTCTTCGAGCGAAGCGGCGCGGCTGCCGCAAATCCGCTGGACCCGCTCGCGGCGGGTCTCAGTCACCGGCTCCAGCAGGTAGGGCGATTCGGCGTCCTGGGAGTTGAACACTCGCAGGTCGGGCAGGCCGTCGCGGGTAGCAGCGTAGATCTCCGCGTCGAGCGTGAAGGCGACAATTTGCTCTTCGCCGGCCGCGCCGCGATCCAGGTCCTTGAGGAAGCGGAATTCCGCCAATTCAGCCCCAGCCGCGGCGGGCACCATGTACCCATGGTCGGCGGCAGCGAGCAGCAACGTAAAAGCCAATAGCAGCTTCATCCATCTCATCACGACTCCTCCTTGTCGGCCGGGCGGGTAACGAACACCTGCCGGCACTTCAAATAGGCGAACGACCCGGCCAGCACTAAAATGCCGAGCACGATGAAGGCCACAATGCGGTACAACGGATCGAGATTGGCCAGGTCGGAGAAAAACACCTTCCAGGCGATCAGGGCGAACATGCCCAGCCCGAGGTAACGCATCGCGGGCGAGTCCTTGACAATGCCGCCGACGATCAGCCCCAGGGCGAATAGCGACCAGAGGATGGAGATGCCGCCGGGCCGCAAGCCAGGGATGTACCCTGCGAGGAACGTGTTCAACTCGAGCGTGGTGAAAACGAAGAGCAGGGCCAAGGCCGCCCAGCCGAGCACCAGCCGGGCCTCGGGCGCCTGGACGTCGCCGGCAAGCAGCCGGTACGCCATGAACAGGAAGAGGATGATCGCGCCGAAGTCCAAGAGCCGCATTCCGGCCGCCAGGAAGGAATAATCCCCGGCGTAGAGCAGCACCTGCCTGGCATCCCAACCGGCCGACCAACTGGCCAGGTCGAAGAGGAACAGCTTCACCATCAGCCCGGCCAGGAACACGAACATCAGTCCCAGCAGCACGCGGCTCGGCTGGCGGAGGTATTGGTGCAACAGCAGCAGGCACATCGCCAGCCAGAGCAGCGAGAGGACGGGCATCCGCAACGGTGGGAACAGCACGCCGAGCGTGCGGTTGAGTTCCAGGTGGAGGAAGAGGAAAACCATGCCCAGCACGGCGGTCACCGCGGCGGTCACCGCCCAGCGCTCGCGGACCCACTGGTTGATATCATTGGCTCGCTCGACGGCCAAGGAGAGGGTTTCACCCGGCCGTTGCAACAGGCGGTAGGCCCCGCCCATCGACGCAATGGGCACGCCGAAGGCCAGCAGCCGTTGGCCCATCGCGATAAGGTACATGCCCAGCGGCGCCTCGGCGCCGCCCGGGCGGAGGTCGATGTATTGCCCCGGCAGGTCGAAGAAGCAGAAGCGCACGGCCACGATCGCATACAGCAAATAGGCCACGTGCCGGAGGAACTCGCTTTGGAACTTGCCTGCCACCCACAGCATCACCAGCGCCTGGATGGCCCAACTGGCGGTGATCCATTGCGGAGAGAGCACCAGCGGCAGTGTGACGGCCAGAAAGAACGCGGCCAGGGCCGTGAAGCTCAAGAGCAACTCGCGGTCCCGCAAGCGGCGAACGAGGAAATAATAAATATGGGCCAGATAAAACAGCGCCAGACCCAGCGTGACGGCCGCAACCCACCGGCTGCCGTAGGCCTCGCGGACCAGGGCGTAGCTGACGGTGAAGAAAATGCCCGCGTTCACCAGCAATTCGAGCAGTTCTAGCAGCGACGACTTGGCGCGGTGGGCCAGGTTGTAGAGGAAGATCATCGTGGAGTAGAGGACGAAGAAGGCAGTCAGGAAGGGCATCACCCGCCAGAAATCGGCGACCGTGTACTTCTGCATGGCCGCGAAGAAAAGCCCGTAGTTCCCCAGGAAGCTGAGGTAATGGAGGACGGGCCAGTGTTTCTTGTAGCTGATGCCCAGCACGCCCGCGCCCAAGAGCAGCATATAGGCGTACAGTCCCACGAAGTCGACCACGCCGGTCGAGAGCATGACTGGGGTGCCGTAGCCGCCGAGAATTGCCAACACGGCGACCAGCGGCGAGTTGAAGCGTACGGCCATCGCCCCGGCCGTGCAGGTGATGAGGATCATCAGCGCGAAGGCCGGGTAGACGTTCGATCAGCTTGTAGAAGTTCACCGCGGCGAAGACGCTGAAATAGAGCGTGGCGATGCCGGCGCCGATCAGCCCCTGGCCGAGCAGGTGATAGGCCTTGCCCAACAACTGCGTGCCCGCCACGAGCATCACCAGGCCGGTGATGATCGCCAGCGCGACGCGGGCCGTGGGACCGATCAGGTTGTTGTCGATCGAGTATTTCAGGAAGAAGCCGATGCCGGTCACGAGGATCAGCACACCCAGCCGCAGCAGCCAGTTGCTGGCAATCGCGAACTCCATCGAGACGCCAGTCGGCCGATGCTCCTCGCCGACGATGATCCAGTTCCATACCTTGGCCAGCGTTTCCTTGGCGGCCGTTTCGAAGCGGCCCGGCTGACGGGGCGTTTCCGCCTCCGCGGCGACGGCCATGACCGGGGCGGCCCCTGGACGTTCGGGCTCCTCGAAGATCTCGACCACCGGCATTGGCCTTTCCCGCGGCGGTAGTTCGGGCGGTGGCTCCGCGATGCGCTTTTCGACGACCGGCTTCGCGGGCGGCATGTGTTCAGCCTCGACCGCGGACGGCGGAGACGGGGCGGCCTTGGCGACTTCTACACGCAGTTTATCGATCAGCCGTCGGCTGCGGTTCAACTCTTCACGGATGTCGCGAAGGACGGCCGAGAGCCGCTCCGCTTCGCGCTTTTGCCGGCTGGACGAAGCCAGCACGATCCATGGCGTGGCAACGATCGTCACCAAGAGGAAGACGACAACGATGAAGATCGGAAACTCGAAGCCGTACATGCTGAGGGCCCTCGGTTGTTTTGCTGGTCAAAAGAGCGGACGGCTCGGCCGACGGGCCGTCCATTTCAAGGGCGGGACTGCACCGGCAAATATAACACATCGACCCATTGTCCAACACCAGCTTCTACGAAGGATTCCGCAGTTCTCCTGGGTCAAACGTCCGGATTAGGCCCGAAGCGCTACTTGACAAACGGGCAACAGCGACGATAATTCTCCATCGGAATCTGCCCCCGCTGCCGGCAGTCGTCCACAACCAAGGACCAGCGAATCAAACATTTTCAGGAGAATCGAAACATGCTTAAGGCGAACGTCCAAGAGGCCCTCAACAACCAGATCAACGGCGAGGTTGCCTCGACGTACCTGTATTTGTCGATGACGGCCTACTTCGAGTCGAAGAACTTCCATGGCCTGGCCAAATGGATGGAGGTCCAGGCCCGCGAAGAATGGGGCCATGCCATGAAAATCTTCGGGCACGTCAATGAGCGCGGCGGACGGGTCACGCTGAAGCAGATCGACGCTCCGCAGAGTGACTGGAAGTCGGTCCTGGACGTCTTCGAACACACCCTGTCGCACGAACTCAAGGTCACCGAGAAAATTCACGCCCTCGTCAAACTGGCCACCAGCGAGTGCGATTATGCCACGCTGGCCTTCCTGCAGTGGTTCGTCAGCGAGCAAGTCGAAGAAGAGGCGCAAACCACGTCCATTGTCGAGAAGCTCAAGCTCATGGGCGACGGCAATATCGGCCTCTTCATCCTTGACGGCGAGCTCGGCAAGCGGGCTGCCGGGTAGAACTTAGTGCTTAGAACTTAGAGCTTAGTGCTTAGAACTAAGCTCTAAGAACTAAGCTCTAAGTACTAAGCTCTAAGAACTAAGTTCTAAGAACCACAATCCAAATCCTTCACTTTCTCGTACCATTATCAAAAGGAGTTTTCCCAATGAGTAGCCTGGTCACCAAGCCAGCCCCCGATTTCACGGCCCAGGCCGTAATGCCCGACAATTCGTTTGCCGACCTGACGCTGTCGTCTTACCAAGGCAAATACGTCGTATTGTTCTTCTATCCGCTGGACTTCACCTTCGTCTGCCCGTCGGAGATCATTGCCTTCGATAAGGCCGTGGCGAAGTTCAAGGCAAAGAATACCGAGGTCATCGGCGTTTCGGTCGACTCGCACTTCACGCACCTGGCATGGAAGAACACGCCGCGGAACCAGGGCGGCATCGGCGCGATCCAGTATCCGCTGGTCGCCGATCTGGACAAGAAGATCTCCGAGAAGTTCGGCGTACTGCTCGATGCGGGCATTGCCCTCCGCGGGCTGTTCCTGATCGACGCGAAGGGCGTGATCCGCCACGCCTTGGTGAACGACCTGCCCCTGGGCCGCAGCGTGGACGAGGCCCTGCGGCTGGTCGACGCCTTGCAGTTCCATGAAAAGCACGGCGACGTCTGCCCGGCCAACTGGCACGCCGGCGAAGAGGCGATGAAGCCCAGCGCCAAGGGCGTGGCCGAGTACCTGGCCAAGCACGCAACGTAAGAGCAAAAGAAATTCGAAATTCGGATTTCGGATTTGGCGATTTGCCGTACTCGCCGTGGCAGGGTAGCATGAATATATGCTCGTTCTCCTCTCTACCTTCCTCTGGCAGTGCTGGCTGGTCATGCTGGAGATGGCCCCGTACTTGTTATTCGGGTTTGCGCTGGCCGGCCTGATGTCCATCTGGATCTCGCCCGACTGGACCGAGCGGCACCTCGGCGGCAAGGGCCTTGGTCCGGTCGTGAAGGCCACCTTGCTGGGAATCCCGCTGCCGCTTTGTTCGTGCAGCGTGATCCCCGTGGTGGCTTCCATGCGGCGGCACGGCGCGAGCCGGGCGGCGGCGACTTCCTTCCTGCTTTCCACGCCGCAGACCGGGGTCGACAGCATTGCGGTGACGTACGCGCTCTTGGGGCCGATCTTTGCCATTTTTCGGCCCATCGCCGCCTTGGTAACCGGAGTTCTCGGCGGAGCGCTCGTGCTCGTCTGCGGACGCGCGAACTCCGTGGAGGCCGACGTGCCCCCGGCCTGTACCGATTCGTGCTGCGCGGGCGATCGCACCGTGCCGGCCTGGTTGCGGGCCGCCAAGTATGCATTTGTGACGCTGCCCCGCGATCTCGCCTGGCCGCTCTTGGCCGGCGTGGCGATCGCCGGGGCGATCTCGGCCGCATTTCCGCCCGATAGTCTGCAAAGGCATCTTGGCGGCGGACTGCTTTCGATTCTGGTCCTGATGGCAGCGGGCATCCCACTTTATGTCTGTGCCACGGCCTCCGTGCCGATCGCCGCGGGGCTGATCCATTTGGGCGCTTCGTCCGGCGCGGCCCTGGCCTTCTTGATCGTCGGCGCTGCGACGAATCCGGCTGCGCTGACCACGGTCTGGAAGGTCCTTGGCCGCCGCACGTTGGTCGTCTATCTCGTCACCGTCGGACTGAGTGCCTTCCTTTGCGGCCTGGCGCTTGACGCCTTCCAAAACTGGCTTGTCGACCGGCTGCCGCAGGTCGCCGCATGCACGGCGGCCGCTTGTGTCGGGCATACGACTGAGCCGGCCGGATTCTGGTCGAATCTCTGGGCCGTGGTCCTCTTGGCCGTGCTTCTGGGATCGAAGTTGCCCGCCGCCGGCAAGAAAGAAAGGCCCGCGGAAGAGCCGCACCCGGCTTCCGAGCCCCAACATTCGTGCGGTTGCGGTTGCTCAGACCCACCGCTGCATCAGTTGACGAAGAAGTAATGGGCGCTACGCCGCCGCTCGCCGTCGTGCGGTCCGCGCCTGGCTGCTGACCAGCGACCAGATGAGCGTGGCCGCGTGGGCCGCGGCATGCGGCCGCGCAAGGCGATGCATGGTGCGGGCCATGATCGCGCGGCCGTCGGCGTCGCTGAGGACACGGTTGAGCAACTCGGCCAGTTGATCGTCCAAGCGGCCGCTGACTTCACGCTCGTCAAGCAGTTGGGTAGCCCCCGCAGCGACGAAGACGTCGGCATTCTTTCGCTGATGATCGTCGGTAGCGTGGGGATAGGGCAGCAGCACGGCGGGCGTCGCAGCGGCCGAGAGTTCGGCAAGCGTCGTCCCGCCCGCCCGGCAGATGGCCAGGCTGCTGCCGGCGAGCAACAGCGGCAGGTCGGGCCAAAAGGCTTCGACCCGGGCCTCCAGGGCGAACTTGCGATAGAGGTCGCGCGTCGATTCCACGCCGCCCTCGCCCGACTGATGCAGGATCTCCCAACCGGCCAACAGATGGCGAATTTTGTACAACGCCCGTGGGACGTTTTCGTTCAGGGATCGGGCCCCGCCACTGCCGCCGAGCACGACCAGGCGGTAAGGTAGGGTGGGCTTTAGCCCGTCGTCGCCTGTGGGCGGGTTAAAGCCCACCCTACTTTCCACGTCGAAACTGCGGATCGGGTTGCCGGTCCAGCGGACGGGGCAGCGCGTGCCGATCTGCTGCTGCGTCTGCGGGAAACTCGTGCAAATCAGGCTGGCGAAGCGCGATAACCAACGATTGGCCTTTCCCAGCACGACGTTCTGTTCCAGCAAGACCAACGGCAAGCGGCGACGTGCGGCCGCCCGGCCCATGGGCACGCTGGCGTATCCGCCAAGACCGACGACGCCGGCGACGTTCTCTTCATCCAGCAAACGGCCGGCGGCAAAATAACCGGCCACGTTTTCTACGACGAAGGAAAACGCCTCGCTCGCCCGCCGCGGCAGCGGCCGGCAGGGGACCGAGACGTAGTCGAACCCCGCGGCCGCAACGTGCCGGCGTTCCAGCGGCTTGCCGGTGCCGGCAAAGGTGATCCGCACACCAGGACGATTGGCAGACAGTTTTTCCGCGACGGCCAGTCCAGGGAACAGATGTCCGCCCGTGCCGCCTCCGGCGAAAACGATATGGAAAGTGTTTTTCATGGTAATTTCCTTGCTTGGGCCGTAGGGTGGGCCGAGTGAAACGAGTCCCACCAAAATGCTCGACATCTCACCGCACCGCACGTCCCTCGTCGGCCACGAGTTCCACACCGCGGCCCGCGGGCTTTTCCACGGCGTTGATTCGCAGGCATGCCGTGCCCAGCAAAGCGCAGAGGCCGGCGGCGATCCAGAAACGGACGACGATCTTGCTTTCCGGCCAACCGCGAAATTGAAAATGATGGTGCAGCGGCGCGCAGCGGAAGAGTCGCCGCTTCCGCAACTTGTACCAGCCGAGTTGCAGGATGACGCTTGCGGCCTCGATCACGAAGACCCCGCCTACGAGCGCCAGCAGCAACTCCTGCCGCGCCACGACGGCCATCAGCCCCAACAACCCGCCCAGCGGCAACGAACCGGTATCGCCCATGAAGACCTGGGCCGGATGGCAGTTGAACCAGAGGAAGCCGACCACGGCGCCGATCATTGCGGCGGCGACGACGGCCAATTCGCCGCAGCCGGCAACATGAGGAATGTTGAGATAGGCGGCCCATTGGGAATGCCCCGCCGCATAGACCACCAGGGTCATGGCGGCGGCGGCGAACAACAAGCATCCGCCGGCCAGCCCGTCGAGCCCGTCCGTCAGGTTCACGGCGTTCGACGAGCCGACGACGACCACGATCGCCAACGGCACGAACCAAACTCCCAGCGAATGCGGGACCACGTTCAGGGGCGGCGGCAGGACCAGGCCGCCGGGCAAGGAGGCGTGGTCGAAATACAGATACAAGGCCGCGACCGTGGCGATCAACGTCTGGCCGATCAGCTTGCTTTTGGCCGAAATACCCAGTTTTTCCGAACGAAGTTTCACCAGGTCGTCAATCGCGCCCAGCAGCGTCAGCCCGCCGGTCACGCCCAGGGCCAGGAGCAGATAGCGATTGGTCAGGTCGCCGGCCAGCAGCAAGCTGCCCGCCAGTCCCGCGACAATGAACAGTCCGCCCATGGTCGGCGTGGCCTTCTTGCCTTGATGCAGGCGGCGGACCTCGGGCGAGTGGCTTTTGATAGGTTCGCGGAAGCGGCGGGCCAGCCAGCCGATGCAGCGCGGCCCCAGGATCACGGCCAGCAAGAAGCTGACCAAGGCCGCCAGCGATGCGCGCGCAGTGATCTTTCCCAGGCTGGCCAGGGATGAAGCGGCAGCAACGTGTTGGAGGAACCAGAGAAGCATAAGAATAAAGGATGAGGGATAAGGGATAAGGGATGAAGGATGAGGGATCGTTAAGTCTTATCTCTCATCCCTCATCTCTCATCCTTCCGCTTGTTCCCTGAGCAACCGGGGCGGCGCGGATGCGCCGCCCCGGCGCTCAGAATGAAGTCCCACCGTGAAGCTCTTGCCGGAGCGACCGACCCAGTGGTCGCGGAACCCAGCAAGCTGTTTGCTTCAGCCCAAGGAGGGGAGGGCGACAGCCAATTCCCGCAAACCGGCTGCCAACGGTGGAACTCCCTCAATAGTTTGGTATTCCGGGTCCAGGGCCTCCTTCATCTATGCAGATTTGCGTTGCGGATACATGGGTAGGGTGGGACCAGCTAGCGCCGGCCCACCGTTGGTTTCTTCCTGGATGGAAGTTCTGCGTTTCGGATATGGTTTCAAAGCGTCGATCAGGCGTTCCATCCGCCGCGAGCCGTGGACTAGCACGATGTCGCCCGGCAAGACGATCTGGCCCACGTAAGGCATGGCCTCTTCGATCGTCTCGCAAGGCACGGTCCGGGCACGGTTCAAGCCGGTGGAACGGGCCCCGGCCGTGACGTGCCGGGCGAACTGGCCGCAGGCGATGACCAATTCCGCCCCGCCGAACGTGGACGATGTCTTTTCCCATCCGCCAATGCAGGGCGATCGATCGGGCGCCCAGCTCGGCCATGTCGCCGCAGATGACGATCCGTCGGCCGGCGCGCATCGAAATCGTGCAGGAGTTCCAGTGCCGCCCGCATGGCGGCAGGGTCCGATTGGTAGGTGTCGTTGATAATCGTCACGCCGCAGATTTCGCTTACTTCGCAGCGCATGGGGACGGCCTGATAGTTGGCCAGGGCCGCGGCGATTTCTTCCAGGTCGAAGCCCAGCATGCGGCCCACCGCCACGGCGGCCAGTGCGGCGTTGATATGGTGGCGGCCCCAGACGGGAATCGAGAACCGCACCGGCTGCTTGCCGCCGCCCGGTTGCTTGCTGCCGCCGACCACGACCATGGGTACATGGTGCCCGCCGGTGGCCGGCGCCGCTCCTTCGCCGCAAGCAACATGGAATTCCAAACGGCCCTGCCGGCACTCGACATTCACCGCGCGAAGGTCGCATTGCGGCCCGCTGCCGATCCAGGTGATCGGCGCGGCACAGCGCAACGACATTGTCCGCAGCCATGAATCGTCGGCCAGCACGGCATGTCCGCTGGCGGGCAATGCGGCCAGCAACTCGGCCTTGGCCTCGGCCACGCCCTGGCGATTGCCGAATCCGCCGAGATGGGCGTCGGCAAGCTGCGTGATCACGCCCACCTTGGGCGCGCACAACTCGGCCAGCATGGCGATCTCGCCGGCGCGGCTGGCGCCCAATTCCAGCACGGCATAGTCGTGTTGCGGCTCGATGGTCAACATGCTCAAGGGCACAGCCCAGGGATGATGGTAATTTCGCGGGCTGGCGGTGCCCTTCAAGCGGCCCTGCAAGACGGTATGAATCATCTGCCGCGCGGTGGTCTTGCCCACGCTGCCCGTCACGCCGATGACGATGCCGGTGAAGCGCCGCCGCTTCCAGCGGGCCCATTGCTCCAGGGCCCGCTGCGTATCGTCGACATTCAGGATCCAGCCGTCTGCGGGGACGGTTTCGTTTTGGGAAGCAACGACTCCTTGCGCACCGCGGCGGAGGGCCTCATGGATGAAATAGGCCCCGTCGTAGTTCGGTCCCGAAAGCGCCCAAAAGACATCGCCTGACTCGACCTTGCGGCTATCGGCAACCATGCGACCCAGCGCAACGGCAGCGGCATCCTGAATCCTGTGTGCAGGCAGGATCCGGCCGGCGGTCGTTTGTACCAGGTCGTGCAGGGTTTCCATCGTAAAAAGTTCTTCGTACTTAGTACTTAGTTCTTAGTCCTATTCCTAAGCTCTAAGCTCTAAGTTCTCCCTTCTTGCGTACAGCCAGTCTTCCGCAATTTGCCGATCGTCTAATTCGATGCGCTCGTCGCCGACGATCTGATAATCTTCATGCCCCTTGCCGGCGATCAATAGGCAATCGCCCGGCTGGGCCTGGGCCAAGGCCCAATGGATCGCTTCCGTGCGATCGATGATCACCCGGGCGGCCGCCGGTTGCTCGAAGCCTTCGAGAATCTCGGCGACGATCTCGCGAGGGTCTTCGTGCCGCGGGTTGTCGCTGGTAAGCACATTGCAATCGGCCCGCTTCTCGGCCTCCCGGCCCATCAACGGCCGCTTCAGGCGATCGCGATCGCCGCCGGCGCCGAACACGCAGATCAGCCGGCCGGAAGTCACGTCCCGCAGTGCCTGCAAGGTCCCGCCCAGGGCGTCGGGCGTGTGGGCAAAATCGATGAACACGCTGAACGGCTGGCCGCACTCGATCCGCTGCAAACGGCCGGGCACGTAGTCCACCGCCTCCAGTCCGCGGACGACCGTGGTCAATTCCAGCCCATAAGTCAGGCCGACGGCGGCCGCGGTCAGACAGTTATAGATATGGTGCCTGCCGATCATGCGGGTCCGCACGGGCACGGTTTCGCTGCCTGCGGTGAGCAGGAAGGTCTGTTCGCTGGGGAACTGTTCGACCGGCACGGCCGTGATTTCGGCCGGCTGGCGGATGCCGATCGTCAGCGCCGGGCCATGGAACTGCCGCAAATAGCCCGCAGCGATCGCATCGTCGGCATTCACGACGGCAAATCCTTCCGGGGCCAGGTAATCGAAGAGCTTGGATTTCGCCAGGCGGTAGTCTTGCAGCGAAGGGTGATAATCGAGGTGGTCGCGGCTGACGTTGGTGACGCAGGCCACGTCGAGGCGGACGCCGGCAATGCGACTTTGCGCCAGGGCGTGGCTGGAAACTTCCATCGCGGCGTGCGTGCACTGGTTGCTTGCCATCCGCGCCAGGAGCGGCGCCAAGGTTTCGGCGGGCGGCGTGGTATGCGTGGCCGGCTCAATCTCCTGGCCGTCGAAATAGCCCAAGGTCCCCGCGATGCCGACGCGATAGCCGGCCGTCAGGAGCACGCTGGCGATGAGGCAGCTCGTGGTCGTCTTGCCGTTGGTCCCCGTGATGCCGATCAGTTTGAGCTTGAAGCTGGGATTTCCGGCCAGGGCCTGGCAAACGCGGCCGTAGGCATGGTGCACGTGGGGCACGACCGCGCACGGCACACCCAGCCCCGGGCACCATGTCGGGCACCATGTATTCGTGGTCGTGGTCGTGGTCGGCGGACGCTCGCAGAGGACCGCGGTTGCCCCGCGCTGGACGGCCTCGGCAATGAATTGGTGGCCGTCGTAGCGATCGCCGGGCAGGGCGGCAAACAGATCGCCCGGCCGCACGCGGCGCGAGTCGGACGTGCAGCGCAAGGGGCGAATGTCGTCGCCGCCGATGAATTCGGCTTCCGGCAACAACCCTCGCAGGCTCAGCAGTCGATCGGCGACAGATTCGGCGACAGATAAGGTGCGCACAGCCCAAGGCCTCCATGCCGCAGGGCAAGACAACGGATGTTCGATTTTTCGGCCGCTTGGTCAGTACGTCAGGTCTGGCGGCCGGCACGATGATTTTGCGGGCCGGATTGTCGCAATTTGGGCGGCTGTGTCAAGGCGAATTTCTATTATTTTCATCCTTCCGCGGCCGCTTTCTGGTTTTGGGAACTTGAATAAAGTATAATCGAGTTTCGGAGTCATTCTAAGGCTCCCTTCCCCCCTAGGGCACTATTATGTGGACGTTGAACGTCAAGCGGACGGTCATTTTCCTTGTCGTCGTGATCGTCATAGTTGGCAGCGCTCATCTCTTGCACAGTTACCAGGTCTGGCGCAACTCATCGACCTTCAAGGCCCAGGCGGAAGCCGCCTGGAACGATACCCCCCGGCGGCCCTCGGACTCCGTTCAGATGATGAAGGTCTACTTGCTCCTCGAACCGCGCGATTATGAAGCCCGCGAGGAGTTGGGCTTCTGGTATCTCAGCGCCGGCGCGTTCTCTTCCGCGTCGGCAACGCTGGAAGAATTGGTAAGAACGCTGGAAAAGCAAGATCCGCCGGACGTGCCGGTGATTCAAAGGGTGCGGCGGAAGGCGATCGACGCCGCCATGGCCCAGGGACGATGCCAGGATGCCGTTTATCACTTGGAGATACTCAAGAAGGAGCTGCCGGACGACGCGGATGTCCTGAACTTGCTGGGGAAGTGCAAGGTTACGCTGAGGCGAGAAGACGATGCCGTCAAGAACTTCTCCGAAGCCATCCAACTGAGACCCGAACGCGTCGACATCTACCACAACAAGGCGATGACCTTGCGTTTTTCTCCCGCGCAAAATTGCCGCAAGCCGAAAAGTGCATGGCGGAGATGATTGCCTACTGGGATGATCCCAAACCGCCGGCAAAGGACAAGGCCCTCGCGGCCGGCGCGCACCACGTCTATGGCATGTGGCTCTCGGAACTGGGAAAAAACGATGAGGCCGCGAAGCAGGCCAAAATCACGCTGGCCTTGAGGCCGGACCATCCGGGCGCTCTATCTGGCCGGGCAGTCGGAGTTGGCGCAAGGCCATTTTCCCAAGGCCGAGGAATATGCGCGGCGGGGAATACAGGCGGCCCCCCAGGAATTTGCCATGTATACGCTCATGGCCGACGTCATGGTCCGCAATAACCAGCGGGACAAGGCCATCGAGGTCTTGAAGAAGGGCATTGAAACCACTCGCTCCAAGGACGCCAAGGCGCAGATCCAGTGGCACCTGGCGAACTTGTATCTCGACGGCCAGGGCGGCCAGGACGCCAGGGACATCGCCGACGCCGTCGATTGCATGCGGAAAATGCGCGAAAGCCGCTTTTCGCCCGTGCAAATGGCTTTTCTCGACGCCCGCGTGCTTTACGCCAACGACGAATGGAAATCGGCCCGCGAGGGATTCGAAAAAGTCCGGCCGCGCTTGACCGATTTCCCGCGGTTGATGAAATGCCTCGACTATTGGATCGGCTATTGCTACCTGCAACAGGGCAACCCCGACCAGGCCATGGCCGCCTTTCGCCGCTCGCTGAGCTTCGACAAGTTCTACTTCAAGGCCCACGATGGCATCGCCCAGATCTTCCTCGCTAACAACCAGGTCAAGGACGCGGCCGAGGAATACCGGCAGGTACTGATCGGCAACCCCCACGATGCCCAAGCGGCGCTGGCTTTCGCAAAGACTCTAGTGGTCTGGAATCTGCACCGCAGCCCCGCCGAGCAAGACTGGAACGCAGTCCTGGAAATGCTTCAAAAGCTCGATCCCCGCAACGGCCAGATCGCATTGCTGAAAGCCGAAGTCTTCCTCGCGCACGACGAGCAGTTGAAGGACGAGCAGTTGAGGAATGGCCGCCCCGACGACGTGCGCGAGGCGCTGGCGGGTGCTGCTCGCGCGAGCCGGCGGGGTCAGCCGAGGATCTGATCAAAAATCTTGTCGCGGGTTCGCCCAAAGGCGTCGACTTCTGGGTGGCGAAGGCCAATCTGGCTGTCCGGCGGGGAAAATGGGACGCGGCCCGCAAGACCCTCGACGAAGCCCAAGCAAAGCTCGGCGACCACATCCTGATCCGCCTCGCCCGGGCCGTGATTGTAACGGGGGAAAGGGACGTTGAGCCTGGGGCCGAGATCGAGAAGCTGGCCGGCGACGCCGATGCCTTCTCCCGCGACGACAAAATTCGCCTCTGGAACGGCCTCTTGAAGAATCTGATGGAAATCAGGGAGTACGATCGGGCCAAGCAGATCTGCCGGTTGCTTGCCCGCGAGCAACCGCACGATGCCGTGATTCGCTACCGCCTCTTCGAGCTGGCCCTGCTGACGCACAACGTCCGCGAGCCGGCCGCCTCGCTCGCGGAACTCGACCGCCTGCTGGATGAAATCGACGTCATCGCCGGGCGAGGTCCGCTGTGGATGTACGGCAAGGCGGTGCGGTTGAAGCTCGAGTCGGACAGGAAAGCCGGAACTCTTGGACGCGGCGCTGGACTGCGCCAGGAAGGCCCAGCAAATGCGGCTCGCCTGGTCGCGGCCGCATGTCTTGCAAGGGGAAATCTGGCGGCAACGAGGCAACGACGAACAGGCCCTCGATCAATACTTGCAGGCCTCGATCAACGGCGACCGAGATCTGGAGTTCATCCGCCTCTTGCTGCAAATGCTCTTCGAGCGGCAGCGCTACCAGGAAGCCGAGCAGGTGATTCACCGGCTGGACAGCGTGCAAACGCCCCTGACCCCCGAGATCGACAAGGAAAAGGCCCAAATCGAGGTCCATTTGGGGCGTTTTCGACCGCGCCCTGGAATGTGCCGGCAGCGCCTATAACCCCGCCTCGGACGACTACCGCGAGCACGTCTGGCACGGCCAGGTCCTGAAACTCCTCGCCCGCCGGGCCCAACGCGAAGGCCACCAAGACAAGTTGGCGGAGATCGCCCGACAGGCCGAGAAATCGTTCCGCCGCGCCTGCCAGATCGCCCCCAACGCGGCGGAGTGCCGCGTGGGGTTGGTCCAATTGCTGGTGGCGACGGACCAACGGGACAAGGCCCGCATCGCCGCCAATGACGCCGAGGAGATGATTTCTCTCCGGGCCAAACCGCTGGCGATGGGATATATTTACGAGGCCCTGGGCGAGAACAAACAGGCGGGCGAGGCCTATCAAAAGGCCGTCAACGCCCAGCCGGACCAGCCCCAGGCGGTCCGAAACCTGGCCGATTTCTATTTGCGCAGCGGGGACATCCGCCGCGCTACCCCGCTGATCGAGCGGGTCTTGAGCGGTAAACTGCCATCGAGCGAAAGCGATCTCGTCAGTGCCCGCCGCATGATGGCCGCCATTTTGGTCAATCAGGGTTATTCCAAGGGTTATTCCAAAATGAAGGAGGCAGCCAGGCTTGTCGATCGCAACCTGGAATCCACGCTGGCCCAACCCGAGGACAAACGCCTCAAGATCCTCATCCTCCTGGCCGATCCCCGGCAGGCCCGCGGACCCGACGTGCTCGAATTGGCGGAAAGCCTGGTGAATAAGGGCGCGGCGGAGCCCGAGCCCGACGATCGCCTGCAATTGGCCCGGCTCTATCTGGCCCGCGGCGATTGGGAGCACTGCCGGGAGCAGATGGAAAAGCTCGTCAATGGCACCCAGTCCAATCCGCATTACCTGGCGGCCTACGTCCGCATGCTCTTGGACCAGAACCAGCTAAGCGACGCCGACATGTGGCTCGAGCGGCTGGAAAAGGCTGCCGCTTCCAATCCGGGGCTGACGGTCGACCTGCATGCCGAGTTGCTGCAGCGCAGGAAGGAATGGGGCAAAGTGCCCGGCTTCCTTGCCGCCTACGTCAGCCAGGCGAAGACCGACCAGGACCGGCTCGACCGCATGCTCGTCGCTGCCCAGTGCGTGGAACGTTTGGGCGGCGAGTTGACCGCGCCGGGCAGAAGGAACTGGCCCAGGGCTACTTCGACAAGGCCCGGGCATGGTACGAATCCTATGTCCAGAAACGCCCCGGCAGCGAGATGCTGCTGGCTGCCTTTCATGCCCGCCGCGGCAAGATCGCTGCCGCGCTCGATTTCCTCGAGCAGTTCGGCGCCAAGGCCTCGCCCCTGGATCTTGCCACCGCCGCCGTTGCCGTCATCCATTGTGAAAACATCACCGCCCGGCAGTTACAGCAAGTGGAGAAGGTGCTTGCCGCCGCCGTGGCGTCGCAGAAAGAGTCGGTCCCCCTGCTCACGGCCCTGGCCGAGCTGAAGACCAGCCAGGGGAAATTCGCTGCCGCCGAGGACCTCTGCCGCCAGATGCTTGCCAAGGATCCCCAGAACTATCTCGCCTGCAACAACCTGGGCGTGTTGCTGGCCCTCTCCGGAAACAAGCTCGACGAGGCCCTGGCCATGGTCGATCGGGCCATCGAATTGGCCGGCCCGCTGCCCTTGTTGCTCGATTCTCGGGCCGTGGTCCGCATCGCCCGCAACGAGCCGCGAAACGCCCTGGAAGACCTCGCGTCGATCGCCGCCGACAAGCCCGACCCCGTCTGGCTCTTGCACAAGGCCCGGGCGTTATGGCTCGAGGGTCAAGGCGAAGGGGCCGTTGCCGCCCTGGCCGAGGCCCGCAACAAGGGTCTCCAACGGGCCCTGATCGACCCCCCTGAACGCCCGTTCTTCGACCAGCTCGAGCAGCAGTTGGTAAAACGCGATGCGGACCAATAGGCCGCTCCACGCGCTAGTGTAGTGTCTCCCACAGATCGTTACCTGTAGGGAACGCCCTCCGTGGCGTTCCGCGCCAAACGGAACGGCACGGGGTCCGTTCCCTACAGAACGTTATTTCCAAGACACGACACTAGCCTCTCGTTTGCCGCCAAATCTTGAACAGCGCGAGGAAGTGGCGGAAGAAAATACCCGGCATCTTGCGGTATTTGTAAACCTGGGTCGCTCCGCCCGCCCGCTGGCGGTGATGCACCGGCAGTTCCTTGATCGTATAGCCGCGGCGGTGCGTGCGCGCGACGAACTCCCACCAGAACCCCTCTTGCATGGCCCCCAGTTCCGGCACGAGTCGCTCGATCAACTCTTTTCGGGCAAGGACATAGGGACAGCTCGGGTCGTGGACGGGAACGCGGAACATGGCCTGGTAAAGCAGGTAGAAAAATCGCGAAAGCGAGCGCCGCAAGGGCGTGTCGGCGCGATCGACCCGCCAGCCGATCACCACGTCGGCGTCGTCGCGCGCGTCCCAGAACTTCCAGAAGTCGCCGGGATCGCACTGCCCGTCGGAATCGAGGCACAGCAGGTAGGGGGCCTGAAGGGCCCGCATGCCGTCGCGGACCGCGCGGGAATAACCTTTGCGGGCGTCGCTGAGGCTGAGAACCATGGGAATCTCGCTGCTCAAACGGGTAAGAATCGCTTGGGTGCCGTCCTGGCTGCCGTCTTCGCAAACGATGAAACGCATCCGCACTTTGGCAGAAAACTCCTCGTAGATCTCGCGAATCGTGGCGCGGATCGTTGCCGCCTCGTTGTGAACCGGCAAGAGGACTTCAAGTTCGACGGGCTGCTGTAAATGGATCATTCGTGGTCTATCTTTGCTGGCTGCGCCTGATGCGAGTCCGAATCATGTCGGCCAGCGGCTTGTTGTTCCGGGCGGTGGCCAAGGCGAGGGCCTGCCGGTAATGCTCCAAGGCCTCATCGAGCCTTCCTTCGCCCGCCAAGGCAATTCCCAGGTTATAGTGCGCTTCCAGGAAGTCGGGCTTGGTTTTCAGGGCCTGGCGGAAATGGGCGATGGCCGCATCGAACTCTCCCCGCTTCGACAAGATCAGGCCCAGGTTGTTATGGGCCTCCGCGTAGTCGGGCTCGATTTCCAGCACCTTGCGGTAATGCGCGATGGCCTCCTCGACCTGCCCACGGCCGGAAAGGACTACACCGAGGTTGATGTGGGCGGCAACGAAGTCGGGCTGGATTTCCAGGACCCGGCGGTAATGCGCGATGGCCTCCTCGACCTGTCCGCGGCTGGCAAGGGCCTTTCCCAGGTGGAAATGGGTCCCCACGAAGTCGTCGCCGCAGGCCAGGGCCTTGCGGAATTGGGCGATGGCCTCCTCGACCTGACCGCGGTCCGCCAACGCCAGACCCAGGTTGTAGTGTGCCGAGGCAAGGTCGGGTTTGATTTCCATGGCCTTGCGAAACTCCGCCATGGCTCCCTCGACCTGACCGCGGCCGGCCAACGCGATGCCCAGGTTGTTATGGGCCAAAGCGAAGTCGGGCTTGAGTTGCAGGGCTTTTAGGTAGTGCGCGATCGCCTCCTCGAACTCCCCCCGGCCCGCCAATGCCAACCCGAGGTTGTTGTGAGTCTCAATGTCGTCGGGTTCGACTTGCAGGACCATTCGGTATTGCGCGATGGCCTCCTCGACCCGTCCCCGTTCGGCCAGCACAAGGCCGAGGTTGCAGTGGCGCAATACTGTTGTTCGAAGTGCAAGCCAAGGCATGGGTCCATAGTCGCTCGCTGTTCTGCCAATTCAAGGTCTGTTGCCAGGTGCAGACCATTAAACCGGCCACCAGCAGGCGCCTCCCCCGCCATACAGACGAGCTCGCCATTGCCAATCTCCCCAAAGCTGCTCCACGAACCAATGTGCCCCCCAGACCATGAGGATGTACTGACCGATTTGCGGCAGGTAGGTGTAGCGATCGGCCCGCGCATGCGCTTCGATCTGTACCAGCCCGCTCGTGGGCAGCAGCATGCCGAGATACCACAGCCAGCCGACCAGCATTGCGGGCTGCTTGCGCCAGGCCGCGAGTGCTGCCAGGGAAACGGCGGCCAAGACCAGAACGCTGCCTGCGACCTGCCACGCCGGATAGGTTTCTGGACGGGGATAAAAGGCAGCCAGCCCGACCGGCCAAAAAAACTGGCCAAGATAGACGGTGCAGGAAACCAGGGCGTTGGCGATTCGCGCAGGGATCGGCACGGCGTTCAAGGGCGCGATGTTGCCAGTTTGGCTCACAACGGCCGCCACGCAGCAAGCCACGCTCAGGACCAAGAGAGGCACCTTTTCCAGCACCAGGAGCAAGGCGGATTCCAGCCGCCACCGCCCCAGCGGCCAGTAGTCCAGGAGCAAAAGCAGAAAAGGAAGGGTTACCAGCGTGGGCTTCGCCAGCAGCCCCAAGCTGAATAGCCCGACCACCGCCAGATACCGGGCGAGCGATAACGGACGGCGGGTGAACTCGAAATAGGCGGCAAGGGTCGAGGCAAAAAAGAGTCCGCTCAAGGGGCTCTTCCGCTCGCCCACCCAGGCCACCGCTTCCGCCCGCAAGGGATGGATGGCAAACAGCGCCGCGACCAGGGCGCTGGCCCACAAGTTGCCGGTCATCCGCCGCAGGGCCACGAAGAGGATCACGCTCGTCGCCGCGTGCAGGAGGACATTCGTCAAATGATATCCCCAGGGTTTCGTGCCGAATATCTGGCTATCCGCCATGTAGGAGATCCAGGTCAGCGGATACCACATGTGGGCCACACTCGTAGTGAAGGCCCAATAAACGCCCTGCGCGGTGAATCCGCGCATAACGACCGGGTTCTCGTACACCAGGAGGTCGTCGTCGTAATTGACGAAGTCGTACCGCACCGTCTGGCCAAACACCAGCGCTACCGCCAGGACGAGCAGGAGGCAGACGGCCCGCGTCGTGTATGCGCTGGACGGGCCGCGGGAGGTTCGCCCAGCGCCGCCGGCGCTGGCCGGGGCGACTCGACGCCCGACTTTCCCTGTTGTTTCTCCGCTCTTTGCCCCATTGCCTGCCCTACGGCTTCGCCGCCTCCTCCCGATACGGTTTCCCCGCTCGGTACAGCTTCAGCCGCTCTTGAATCTCGCTGCTGAGCTTCTTGTTGCCCCAGCGGACGGCGACAGCTTGGGCCTTTTCCGCCGTCTCTACGGCCTCCTGGTACCGCCCGGCTTCCGCGTATGCCGCGGCCAGCGTGTCCAGCAACACCGGCTGGTCTTCCTTTTGCTGCGCAACGGCCCTTTGGGCCAGGGCCACCGCCTCCGGCCCGTTGCGTACTGCCTTGTCCGGGTGCGTGGCCAGCAGCCAGGCCAAACTGTTCAAAGCCACACTCTCGTTCGGGTCCTCACGGAGCATTTCCCGGAACTCGCCGATCGCCTCCGGCAGGCGACCCTCCTTCAGCCAGGCGAATGCCAAGGTCTTTCGATTCTCCTCCGCCAGCGGGCTGGCCGGATCGAGCCGCAACGACTCCCGGAAGAGGCCTTCCGCCTCCCGCGTTCGCCCCAGCGTTGCCATGGCGAGTCCCAAATTGTGCAACGTCAGGGGATCGTTGGGTTTGCTTCGGAGCGCGGCCCGATAGTGTTCCATGGCCTCCGTCACCTTGCCCCTTTCGCTCAATGCGAAGCCCAAGTTGGCGTTTGACAGGTAATCGTGGGGCTGGATTCGCAGGGCCGCGCGATACTCGGCAATTTCCTCGTCATGCCGCCCCTTGCCGCGGAGCGCGACACCCAGGTTCGTATGCGCCAGGGAATTGCCGTGCGTCACGGCGATAGCGTGCCGAAACAAGGATTCGCTGTCGCTCCAATAGCGGAGTTGATCGAACGTACGAACCGCGCACAAGACGAGAAGCACGGCGGCGGTCGCCAGACCGAACACGTGGGGCAGGGGGGGAACCATTGAAGCCCGAAGCGCAAGCGAGGTTTGGTCTTGCGCGGCCTCGCTCGCGCTTTGCGCTTCAATCGTGCTTGACCACGGGCAGCACATCAGTTCCGCCCCGCCCCAAACCACTGCCAGAAAAATACCGACCAAGGGCAAATAGGTGTAGCGATCGGCCATCGCCTGCTCGCCGATCGCGATCAGCCCGATCACCGGCGCCAGCATCCCCAGGTACCAGAACCAGCCCACTGCCAAGTATCGATGCCCGCGCCTTGCCAGCAAGATCACCGCCGCCGCGACGGCAGTCAGGGCCAATCCACAGGCCACGGCGGCCGGCGACTCCGGTTCGCGCACCCTCGGATACGCCACGGCCAGGCCGAACGGCCAGACCATCTTGATCAAATAGCCCGCGTAGGCCGTCAACGCCGTTTGCAGCCGCATTCCCCATGGCTCCAGGTCCGATACCGCGCGAGAGCTCGACTGTACCCAATACGTGATCGCGCACGACGCGGCCGACAGGGCCAGCAGGGGCAGTTTCTCCAGGAGAGCGGGCGGGCACCATGTACTCATGGTCGGGGGGCGGGCGGGCACCATGTCGGGCACCATGTACTCATGGTCGTGGTCGGGGAGCAGGGAGACGGGAGCAGGGAGTGGCGAGGGAGGGGGGAAACGGAGATGGGGAGATGGGGAAACGGGGAGACGCGGAGATGCCAGATTCTCCGCGTCCCCGCGCCTCCCCCGCTCTGCGTCCTTTCCCCCCGCTCCCAGCCTCCCCAGCGGCCAGTAGTCCAACAACAACAAGACGAAGGGCATCGTCACCAGCATCGGTTTGCACAGCAGCCCCAAGGCGAAAAAGCCCACGACCATGGCGTATTGCCACCAGGTCCCCCGCTCCCACCACATGCCTGCGCACCGACCCGGAGTACCGGGTGCCCCGGTGTGCTTAGGCATGCCACCCCCCCCTCCCCGCGTCTCCGCGTCTCCGTGTCCCCCCTCCTTCTCCGCTCCCCGCACCTCACTCCCACAACATGCCTGCGCACCGACCCGGAGTACCGGGTACCCCGGTGTGCTTAGGCATGCCACCCCTGCTCCCCGCTCCCTGCTCCTCGCGTACCCCGCGTAGGCCCACAGCGTCAGCCCGAAAAATAACCCGCTGAGCACGTCCTTCCGCTCCGAGACCCAGGCCACCGACTCTACGTGCAGCGGGTGCAAACAAAAGAAAGCGGCCACGATTCCGCTCCGCCAGACGGCCCCGGTCAAGCGTCGCAGGGCCAGAAAGAGCGTCACCGAGGCGGCGGCGTGCAGGAGCACGTTGGTCAGATGGTGCCCGCCCGCCCAAAGGCCGTACAGCGAGCAGTCGAGCTCATGCGAAAGCGTGGTCAAGGGATGCCAGTTGGCGGAATGCACGTGGGTCAAGGCCCAAACGGCCCCTTCCCACGTCAGGCCGTTGCGGACGTGGCGGTTCTCGTAGACGTACTCGTTGTCGTCGTAGTTGACGAATTCATGTCCCCACCGTTCGTGCGAACACGGCCAGCGTGGCCACGACCAGGAACAGGCAGATCCCCACGTCCGCCGCATGCTCCCGCAGCCATTGCCTGGCGGCGGAAGGTCGGAGCGGACGTGGAGTTACTTCCGGCCTTTCGACCGCTGCGGGCGGGGGTGCCTTGGCTCCCGCTGCCGTGCGTTTTCTCTCCGACCTTCGCCCCATTGCGCACCCTCACTTTGCTTCCCGATAGGGCTGGCCCGCCCGGTAAAGCTTCAGCCGCTCGGCGATGCTGCCGGCAAGCTTCTGGTTGCCCCAGCGGACGGCGACAGCTTGGGCCTTTTCGGCTGTTTGCACGGCTTCCTTCATTTGCCCTGTCTCCGCGTAGGCCGCGGCCAGCGTGTCCAACAGCACCGGCTGCTCGTCTTTTTGCTGCCCGACGGCCTTCTGGGCCAGCTTCACGGCCTCCCGCCCGTTGCGAACGGTCCCGTCCGCGTGCGTCGCCAGGAGCCAGGCCAAACTGTTCAAAGCCACCTTCTCGTTCGGATCCTGGCGGAGCATCTCCCGGAACTGGCCGATCGCATCCTGCGTGCGACCCGTTTTCAGCCAGGCAAACGCCAACGACTTCCGCGTCTCCAGAATCCCCCGGCTGGGCAACCAACGCGCTGGAGCAATCCCACGGCGTTGGCCGCTCGTCCCTTTTGCAACAATACCAGGCCGATCCCTTTATTCGCCCCGGCGTGCCGGGGCGAGCGCCGCAGCACCTCCTTCCATTGCTCGACGGCCGCGAGCACGTCTCCGCGCGAAGAGAATCCCGGCCAAGCCATTCCGGGCCTCTACGTCGTCGGCGTTGAGTTGGATCGCCGTGCCGAATTCCCCGGCCCCTTCCTCGGTGTTTCCCCGTGCTGCCAGCACGCTGCCCAACGTGGAATGCCAGTCGGAGTGTCCCGGTTCCCAGGCCACGGCCCGGCGGAGGTGCTCGAGGGCCTCCTCCCAGGCCCCCCGCTCTGCCAAGGCCTTGCTCAAATCATATTCCGTCTCGGCATAATCCGGATCGGCCCGCAACGACTCGCGGAAGAGTTGTTCCGCCTCCGGCATCCGCCCCAGCGTCGCCAGGGCGATTCCCAGGTTGTTCAGCGCCAAGGGATCGTCGGGCTTGCTTCGCAGCCCAGCCTGGTAGTGCTCGATGGCCTCGGCCAGGCTGCCGCTTTCGGCCAAGGCGAGGCCCAAATTGTTGTTCGCCAGGTAGAAGTCGGGTCGGATCCGCAGGGCCTCGCGATATTCGGCCGCCTCTTCTCCGCCTTTCCGCCCCTTTTCGCGAAGCACGGCCCCCAGGTTCGTATGCGCCAGGGCATTTTCCGGCGTGACGGCGATGGCGTGCCGCAGCAAGGTCTCGCTGTCGCTCCAGTAATGGAGTTGATCGATCGTACGAACCGCGCATAAGGCCAGAAGCACGGCGGCGGTCGCCAGGAGGCCGTAGGGTGGGACAAGCGACGGGGCACCCGCGCAGCGGGTCGGCGAGCGCCGGCCCACCATTAATTCCGTATCATTCTCGATCATGGTGGGCCGGCGCTCGCCGTACGGCGTGCCGACCATGGGCTTGTGGTCGGCCTGACGTACGGCTCGCTGGTCCCACCCTACGGCCTCCGCCCCGCCCCAGACCAGGGCGATAAAAATACCGACCAAGGGTAAATACGTGTAGCGATCGGCCATGGCCTGGTCGCCGATCGTGATCAATCCAATCACCGGGACCAGCATCCCCAAGTACCAGAACCAGCCGACCGCCAGATACCGATGCCCGCGCCTTGCCAAGACGACGACGGCCACCGTGACGGCCGCCAACGCCAGCCCGCAGGCCGCGGCAGTCGCCACGGCTGGCGTCCGCACCCTCGGATATGGCGTGGCCAGGTCGAACGGCCAGACCATTTTGATCAAGTAGCCCGCATAGGCCGTCAGCGCCGTCTGCAGCCGCATTCCCCACGGCTCCGTGTCCGTTACGGCGCCGTAGCTCGACTGCACCCAATACGTTATCGCGCACGACACGGCCGAGAGGGCCAGCAGGGGTAGTTTCTCGAGGAGAGCGGGGAGCGGGGAGCAGGCGGGCACCATGTACCCATGGTCGGGGAGTGGCGAGGGAGGGGGGACACGGAGATGGGGAGACGCGGAGACAGGGAGATGGGGAGATGGGGAGACGGGGAGACGCGGAGATGCCAGACTCTCCGCGTCCCCGCGTCTCCCCCTCTCCGCGTCCTTTCCGCCCGCTCCCAGCCTCCCCAGCGGCCAGTAGTCCAACAACAACAACACGAAAGGCAGCGTCACCAGCATCGGTTTGCACAGCAGCCCCAGGGCGAAGAAGCCCATGACCAGGGCGTATTGCCACCAGGTCCCCCGCTGCCTTCCTCCCTCTCTCCCCGCTCCCTGCTCCTCACTCCCACAACATGCCTGCACACCGACCCGGAGTACCGGGTGCCCCGGTGTGCTTAGGCATGCCACCCCCGCTCCCCGCTCCTTGCTCCTTGCGTAGCCCGCGTAGGCCCACAACGTCAGCCCGAAAAACAACCCGCTGAGCACGTCCTTCCGCTCCGAGACCCAGGCCACCGATTCGACGTGCAGCGGGTGCAGGCAGAAGAAAGCGGCCACGATAGCGCTCCGCCACACGGCCGAGGTCAGCCGCCGCAGGGCCAGGAACAGCACCACCGAGGCGGCCGCGTGCAGAAGCAGATTGGTCAGATGGTGCCCGCCGGGCCACTGCCCATAGAGTTGGCAGTCCAACTCATGGGAGATTGTGGTCAGGGGGTGCCAATTCGAGGCATGCACGTGGGTCAAGGCCCAGCGGATCCCTTCCAGCGTCAGTCCGGCCCTGACGTGACGATTGTCGTAGACGTAATTATTGTCGTCATAGGCCACGAACTCGTAGCCGATCGTGCGTCCGAATACGGCCAGCGTGGCCAGCAGCAGAAACAGGCATATCCCCAGTACGGCCCCGTGCTTCCGCAGCCACGTTATAGCGGCGGCAGGCCAAAGCGTTCTGCGTAGATCCTATTTCCGGCCTTTCGGCCCCGTTCACATCCGCAGTTTCGCTCGCCGCGACGGCCTTGACGCCCACCTTCGCCCGTTTCTTTTCCGATCGTCGCCCCATGCTGCCATCAACTCTCGACTCTTGCGGCAAAATTCCATTGTACCAGGAAAATGGGACTCAGATTTATCAGATTTAATTGACAGGAAAATGGAATTCAGGAGTACTGACAGGAAGATAAAGGGGCAGAATTGACAGGAAGATGTACGACAGGATACGACGGGAGGACGAAATCAAAAATTCTCTTCCTGTTTCTTCTTATTTTCCTGTCGTACATTTTCCTGTCAATTTCTCTTAATAGTCTTGAATTGAACGACGGGGCGCGTGATGTTGATCCATTGGATTGCATGAAGGGAAGTATGTGCGAGAAAACGCCGCGCATGGCAGCTCGAAATCCGGCAGAAAATCCACATCCAATGTCGTAACCTTCAATGCCGTTGAGGTGTCGGCTAAACCGTAGAGATAGTTCATCAATTGGCTGCGGTGGCGACCGGCCAACGTTCCCACGGACTTGAGTTCGAAGATCGCTCCACCGCTGACCAGCAAGTCGATAAAGTACGTCTTGCAAAATCCGCCGATTGTCACGTCGATGGATACTTCGGTTCGGGCACCAGCGATGCGAAAGGCGAGTTCGCGCTGGTAGATCTTCTCCGCGAAGAACCGGCCGAATTCATCGTGGACGGCAAAGATCTGTCGCAACGTTTCATAGACCACTTCGCCGAACACGCGATCGTCCAATCGCCGGATCTCCGCACCGACTCGAATTGGCATAGCCAAGTCCTCTTATTGACAGGAAAATGTACGACAGAAAGATAAAGGGGCAGAATTGACAGGAAGATGTACGACAGGAAGATAAAATTGATAGGATACGATGGGAGGATGAAATCAAAAATTCTCTTCCTGTTTCTTCTTATTTTCCTGTCGTACATCTTCCTGTCAATTCTCTTCTCTGCTTTTGTATTCCTGTTGTTACGCTGCCATTTTTTCCGGCCGGAGCGATTCGAAGAGGTTGATCGTCGTCAGCATCCGCCCGCGATCATCGTAGAACTGCACGATTCCCACGGCCACCAGCCACATCGCCAGATAGCCGTCGATGCGGTAGCTGCGTGCCACGTAGCGGCCCTGATCGATGAGGATCGTTTCGGCGATCGGCGGCGGATCCAGGCCGCAATCCTCTTCCGCCGGCTGGGCCAGCCGCGGTTCGTACAGACGTGGAAAACGGCCAGCCAGGCGATTCTTGCCCCACGGCCTTCCGGCGTTTACAGTTCCGCCTTCCCTCTTCCGCCTTCCCTCTTCCGCCTGATAGCCTGAAAAAACACGTTCCACGATGCTGCGCACTTCGTCCGCGCAAGGATCCGTCCTCATATTTCACCTCCTTGTGAAAGTTCTGCTGGTCAACCACGAAATACACGAAAGACACGAAAAGGGAAGGAAATCACGAATTCTCTCCGATATTTCTGCCAATCATTTTTCTGTCTTCTTATCTGTCTTTTTTCGTGTGTTTCGTGTATTTCGTGGTTTCTTTCCGCTGCTCGCCAATACCCCGGACAAGTCTACAATCTGCCTCGCCGGCGCCAAAGGCCAATATTTTTGCCGAAATTCCCCTTGCCGCCGGCCTGCATGCCGCCCGCCGCAGAAAATCCGTGAACTTTTTCCTTTCATGCATCTCTCGGCTGGTCGTTGCTGGCAGTGCAAGCAGGGAATTTTCTGACAAGGTGCGTCAGGCCGACCCGCGAGCGCATGGCGGCGGAGACTGACAAGCAAAAAACTTAAAAAAACGCGCGTTTGCACCGAAGTCAGGCTCGGGCACCATGTACCCATGGTCGGCCTGACTTACAGGTGTGGTGTACATGAGATCATATTCCGTGGATTCCTCATGAGAGCCGGTCACGGGCCTGGAATGGCCAAGATCATTTTTGACAGTTACTTCTTTGGTTCTTTTGGGGCATTACGAGGTGGAATCACAATACTCATGGGGGGTTTGCTGTGCCGTTGCAGACCAAATTTCAAGAAAAGCTTGCCTTTTGCTTGACCTTTTTTTCCATCCATGCGATACTGGCGTTCGTAGCGATTGGGATGCTGGTTCTCAGCGCGGTGGCCTTTGGCCCACCCGATGGTTGGTATTTTGTAACAATCGCGACAAATCCATTGACAAAACGGAAATTTCTGGTAGCCTGAACTCTTAGGTGCATAAGCTTGGACTGGGAAACACAACAAAGAGAGAGACGGGCAGTGGAGAATTTCGCCGAATCAGGCATCGGCACGAGCAAAGTTCTTCGCCGCGTCTCGAAATGGAGCTTGGAAATGCTACGCATACGACATCGGGCAGTTCTCGTGATGGGATGTGCTATCGCCGGGGTCATCGGTTTCGCTTCTTCTGCTTCGGCAGAGAAGGCTGTGGTGGTGCTTCAGGCACCTGGGTATTACAGCCAAGTCTTTATCAACCCCACCAGCGGTGGGACGGCGGGTATCGACCTCCAGCAGAACGCGTCCGGGGGACCAAACGGCGCGCTCGTATTCCCCGATATGGCCAGCGGCAGCGGGAGCACCGCTACCGGGTTCGGCTACACGAATGGCACGAACCCCGTGGAGTACTATGGCGGGGTCAATTCGGTTAGTGGGCACAACACGCAGGCCCTTACCGACGCGATCATCGCCGGCGGCAACACCTTCCAAACCGGCTACACGGCAACTACCGACCAAGGTATAAGCAGCAGCTTTGCCGCAGGCCAGTCAGATGGCACTATCGGTTGGCTCGATAACGCTTTTCAAGGTGCCGGGATACCGTACTATTCCAATTGGCAGGGCATCGACCTGACGGCTTCCGGGCCAACCGGTGGAAAAGATGTCACGCTCGTCGCTCCGACGTGGCTCGGCAATGCGACCTTGCGAGGTTACGTAAATCTGGACGACTATATTGCTTGGGACGCCGGGAATAGTGCGGGCCTTAGCAGTTGGCAGTCTGGGAACTTTCTCTACGAACCGACTACTTCAACGGATAGTTACATTGCTTGGGATGCAGTCAATAGTGCATTTCCAAACGTAGTGTTTCCGGGATTCGGTACTGTCACGCAAGCGAGTGCATTGGCCCCAACGTCCTCTGTAAGTCCTGTCCCTGAGCCGGCAACCTGGAGTCTCTTGATCGCAGCCGTCCTTTGTGCGCTAGTTTTTCGTTTCCGCCAAGAAATACTTCAAATGACCAAACACCTTTCCCGTGGAATCCTTCAAATGACCAAACAGCACTCCCGTAGTTGGCTGCTGCCTTGCGTCGCTGCACTTGCGGCGTTGCTCTCTTCGCAGGTGGCGCAGGCGAGCATGTCGTTCGCGATCACCGGCACCAACGGCACGACCAACTTTACGAACGTCACGGCTGGGACTTCTTACACGTTGATTCTGTATGGCATGATCCAAGACCAATCGACCGGGCTACCCGACCCGAACGGTAACGATGGCGTCAACGAGTTCATGGCCGGGGTCGACATTTCGGGGGGCTTGGTTGCTAGTGGTAACGACGCGGTTTTCGCGCAAAGTGGGGCCAATGCCACAGTGAACTTCCAGCCATCTAACTCAGCCAAGGCCTCGGCAGTTCAGTTGTGGAGTTCAGGCGGCTTGGTTGGCATAGGCTCTAGCAGCACATCTACCGCTGGTGCAAGTACGAATCAGATTTACGCGTCGGACTCCGCCTTTTGGTCGCCCGCGCAGGTGAACCTCGGCGACGTTTCTATATCGTCACTTGGAGCAAATAGCGCCACATGGACTACGGACGGCGCAACTTATGCTACCCTCACAGGCTATCCAAACTACACAGCTATCCCGCTTGCAAAATTCGTCGTATCGTTTACCGGAACCCTAGCTGGTGGAAAGACAGCCACGCTGGGGCTAATTCAGGGGTCGGCTTCCGGCGGCCCGACTGTCGGCGTCGACCAGTGGTCGGAAGGCACCAATATAGTTCAACAGAATGGTAACGGCGACATAACGGCCCCAAGCGGCAGCCTCGGTGTCGGCGTCCTGGGTGGTCTTTTGGACAGCGTTACGTTCAGTACGTCGCGCAGTAGCCCGAGTTGGTATGCCGGTCGCACGGACATCACGACTGTGCCAACCAGTCCGGGCACGTTGATGGGAGGCGGCACCGCTAGCCTTTCCGGCGTTTTGACCAATAGCACCACGACCGGCACCGGCACTCAGGATCTTGAGAACTGGACGATCGGGGTATCGGCTAGCGGCGCGATTAGTAATGGTCTTAACTTGACCGGCTCTAGTTTGGCCGTAGGTGGCGCCGGTCAGACATTCTCGTTCACGTACACTGCCCCGAACAGTTTCTTCGGGCCTGATACGATTGTCCTTACGCCATCCGGCACCGGCGTCAACGGCACCGGGGCCGCTCTCACCACGGGTGCACAGCAAACCTTGGTCAATGTTATCGGCGTCGCCACCAAGCCAGCCGGCGGCGACGGAAGCGGAACGGCGGGCGGGCCTTATGGCCCGATGCTCAGTACCGCGTTGCTGCCCGCCGGCACCAGTTTTGCCGGCATCGAGACCAGCCTCAGCGGCTCGGCCAGTTCCGGCATCGGGGCTACAACTGCCACGATCCTCGCGGGCTCCAGCTCGGTGGCCACCACCATCACCATGGAGTGGCGAAACCGTTCATCGCAAGAGCTGCCCGGCCCGGGCCACCAGTTCGCCGTGGTCGGCGCACCGTTGTACAGCGACGTGGTCAATTTGACCGGTGCCCTCGGCCCCGGCAACACGGGTACGGGCAACGCCTCGCAGTCCTTCGCCTTGCAGATGTCATTCGACCCATCGCAGATTAACGGCGGCAGCCCCGCCGCTGTCGCCGCGGCCGCCTCGAACGGTTTCATATACCTTGGCTATCGAGACGCCACTGGCCAGTGGATCAACGCCACGGCCGTCAACACGGCCGCCGGCGGCCCGCAAGTTTACGGTCACAACATTACCGATGGCAACAGCGGCACCGGTGTCGACGCCTATCCAGGCGGCGCGGCCGCCGGCACGGCCCCATTCCTGACAGCGCCGAATGGTGGCACGCCCGGCAGTTGGGCCGCGTTTACCGCCTACGAGAGCAACTTGCTCGGCAGCAACTACAGCTTGGCCAATCTGTTGGGTAGCTGGGGTGTCGATACCGTAGACAATGTGGCATGGGCTGTCATCGACCACGACGCGGAGTTCGCGGTCGTTCCGGAACCTGGCACGCTGGCCCTCTTGGCCGCCGGCCTTGCCGCCCTCGGTCTGGCCTATCGCCGCCGCAAGGCTGCGAAAGTCTAGATCCGCTGAAAATCCAAGCTCGGGAAAGCCCCGTCGACCTTTCTAGATCGGCGGGGTTTTCTCTTTTCCTGGGATGAATGGTTGGCCCGTTGGGCCGAAGAGGAATGGAAGGGGCAACGATTTAGGACCGGGGACAACCGACGCCCCTTCGGGGCATACAGGCATTTCGGGCCGAAGGCCCAGACGTTCACCCAGCGAAGGCGGGCACCCGGCGTTGCCGGGTCGGCCCTGGAATTGATGTGCGCCCCCACAAAATGTCTTCGGCCCAACGGGCCAACCGTTCACCGAAAGCGCACGGGGAATGTTTGGCCCGTTGGGCCGAAAGAGGGATGGAAGGGGGCGACGTTTTGTAACCAGGGCTGCGCCCTTCGCTGGGTGAACCGACGCCCCTTCGGGGCACACAGGCGCGCCGATGGGGCACACAGGCATTTCGGGCCGAAGGCCCAGCCGTTCACCCAGCGAAGGGCGTAGCCCTGGGATACCAGGCCCGCGCAAAATGTCTTCGGCCCAACGGGCCAACGGTTCCCCGAAAAGCGCACGGGAATGGTTGGCCCGTTGGGCCGAAGAGGAATGGAAGGGGGCGACGATTTGTAACCAGGGCTGCGCCCTTCGCTGGGGGAACCGACGCCCCTTCGGGGCACGCAGGAATTTCGGGCCGAAGGCCCAGCCGTTCACCCAGCGAAGGGCGCAGCCCTGGGATTCCAGGCCCCCGGAAAATGTCTTCGGCCCAACGGGCCAACGGTTCCCCGAAAAGCGCACGGGAATGGTTGGCCCGTTGGGCCGAAGAGGAATGGAAGGGGGCGACGATTTGTAACCAGGGCCGACCCGGCAACGCCGGGTGCCCGCCTTCGCTGGGGGAACCGACGCCCCTTCGGGGCACACAGGCATTTCGGGCCGAAGGCCCAGCCGTTCACCCAGCGAAGGGCGCAGCCCTGGGATTCCAGGCCCCCGGAAAATGTCTTCGGCCCAACGGGCCAACGGTTCCCCAAAAGCGCACGGGGAATGGTTGGCCCGTTGGGCCGAAAGAGGGATGGAAGGGGGCGACGTTTTGTAACCAGGGCCGACCCGGCAACGCCGGGTCGGCCCTGGTACCGGCTGCACCCCCGGAAAATGTCCTCGGCCCAACGGGCCAACCGTTCGCCTTTCGGGCGACGCACGTTATAATACGCGAATTCATTCGATCCATTTTCCGGGAGATCATCATGCCGCAATCCTTGGCCCGAATTTGGTTACACGTGGTCTTCAGCACCAATGGCCGTCGAGCGTACCTTCAGAACAAGGAGGTCCGCGACGAGATGTTTGGGATGTTGGGTTACCACGCCAAAGAGGCGGGTTGTCCGCCGGCACGTGTCGGCGGCTGGATTGACCACGTACATATCCTCTGCGGCCTTTCCCGCACGCTTACCGTTGCCAAATTGGTGGAGACGCTGAAAACAGAGACATCGAAATGGGCCAAGCGTCGGGCGCCCGATCTAGGCATGTTCCATTGGCAGGCCGGTTACGGCGCTTTCTCGGTGAGCCAATCGCTGGTCGATGAAGTCATCGATTACATCGACCGGCAAGAGGCGCACCATCGTGGCATGACGTTCCAGGATGAGTATCGTTTCCTGTGCGCAAAGCATGGGGTCGAGATCGACGAACGGTACGTGTGGGATTGAAAGGGAATGGTTGGCCCGTTGGGCCGAAAGAAGAATTGAAGGGGTAACGATTTACGACCAGGGCCGACCCGGCAACGCCGGGTGCCCGCCTTCGCTGGGTGAATCGACGCCCCTTCGGGGCACACAGCTTCTCGCTCCCTTACGTTACCGTGATCGTCAATGTCTGCACGGTGAAGACCTGCACGCCGACCGCGTACGTGCCGGGCTGGTCGATGACGGCCCAGGCGGTGTTCGCGGCCTGGTTGATGCCCGACGATCCGACCACGTTGGTCAGTGTGGCCGACGGGTTGGCCGTCGTGACCGAGGTCCAGAAACTATTGGAAGTGCCGTTGTAAGGGCCGAGGAAGTTGCGCTGCGACAGGCTGCCGGGGATTTCCTTGTCGCTGCTCACCGCCGGACTCCAACTGCCGTTTGCAGACTGCGCCAGAGAGAAACCAGGCCGGCGTTGACGGCCGCGGCCAGGTAGCCACTGGGCACTTGCGATGGGTCGTAGGAGATCTGGTAGGCATAAGACCCGCTCACCCCGGTGATGTCGACGATGTCGCTGAGGAGGAACGAGCCGGAACTTTCCACCTCGACCGTATACGTGCCGGCGGCCGGCGCCGTGCCCGAAGTCTTCCAGTTGATTGCCGACGATCGTGAAGGCGGTGCTGGTCGTGCCGGTGGTGGTGTCGGTTTGGGAAACCAGGGTGTAGCCGTTCGTGCTTGGCGCCACGGAGCCGGCTTGGGCGTCGGTGCTCAAGGTACCGACCACGGTATTGGCCGTGGCGGCGACGGTCGAACTGCTGATGCCCACGACCGGCGTGATGGGGTCGGTGCCGACCGTAATCGTAAAGGACTGCGTGATCGAATTGCCTTGCGCATCGGTGCTCTCGACGCTGATGCTGTAGCTGGACGAGCTGAGGTCCGGGGCGGCCCACAACTCGTCGCTGCCGCTGGGGATATAGAGCGGCGACGAAGGGCTGGCGGCGACGCCGTCGACGGTGAGGAGCGTGTAGGTATAGGCGTCGCCCGGCGTGGCACTCACGGTCTGCAGCACGGCAACAGGATTGGCCACGCTCTGGCCGGCCAGCGCCACGCTCGTCGAGAGTTCGATGGCCGTCGGCAGCCCGCGGTCGATCGTGGCCGTGGCCGTAAAGGGAGTGCTGGTCTGGTTCACGGGGTCGGTCAGCGTGACGCTGTAGCTGATCGTGCCGTCGACCAAGGTCGAGAGGTTGATCCCGCTGATGTCCTGGGTGGTCGAGGAGGTCACTGCGCCGCTGCCGGTCGCCTTGTCGGCCGGAGTGGCGCTGTCGGAGATCGTGTAGTTATAGGTATCGCCGACCCGTCCGCCGGCCAGCGTGAAGCTGGTGGAAGCGGCCTGGGCGGCGGTGATCGTCGGCTGGTCGGGAGTGACCGTGAATCCGCTGGGAGGGGCCAGGTAGAGGTTGGCCGTGGCCGTGGCCGCCAGGCCCACGTTGCCGTCCGCATTGGTCAACTTGACGCTATAGGTGAGCGTGCCGGCCGGCAGGGTCGCGACATCGATCCCGGTGATGTCCTGCGTGGGCGAGGTGACCGAGCCGCTTTGGGTGACCGAAGTGGCACCGTTGTTGCCGTTGCTGGTCACCGTGCATGTGTAGATCGTTCCCGAGGCCGTCGTGGCGCCGGCGAAGTGGAAGCTCGTGCTGAGCGCAGGCGTCGGGCCGATGTTCGTGAGGTCGGCCTCGATCGTGTACCCCTTGGGGGCAAGCGTGTCGAGCGTTGCGTGCGCCAGCACTTCCGCACCAATGTTCCCTGCCGGATCCTCCAGGAAGACGGCGAGAGCAATGGTTCCGTTGGGAACTGTCGAGAGGTCGATATTGGTGACGTGCTCGTTCGGCAAAGTGATCGTACCGGAACCTGAAACCGCCTCGGTGTCTCCGATGGAGTAATAGTACGTGTCGCCCACCGGGGCATTGCCGCTGAAGATGAAACCGGCATCCTGTTCGGTGGTTGCGTTGTAGAGCGGCAGGTCGAAGCTGGCGGAGTAGCCGCTGGGGGCCGCTGAATAGAGCGCGGCCGTGGCCGTAAGCGTGCCCGTGTTGCCGTTGGTCTTGGTGAGCGTGACGGTGTAGGTCAAGACGCCGTTGGGCAGCGAGGAGACGTTGATGCCATTGGCGCCGGTCACGGTCTGCGAGGCGGCGCTCATCGTGCCGCTGCCGGTGACCGCGGTCCCGCCGGCGCTGTCGGCGATGCTGTAGACGAACGTGTCGCCGCTGTCCGCGCCGGTAATCGTGAAGTTGGCCGCGGTATCGTTGCTCGGACCGAGAATCGTTGCCACGGGCGCGGCCGACCAGGCCTGCACGCTGAGGTTGGCGGGCGTCGTCGTTGCCGGCGTGCCGACGCCGTTCGTGAAAACGGCTTCGTACTGGTCGCCGTTGTTTGCGGCGGCGGCCGTGAAGGTGTAGGTGGTCGAGGTTGCCCCGTTGATGGGGTTGAACGTCGTCCCGCTGCCCGTATTCGCGTACCACTGCACGCTGGGGGCCGGATTGCCGCTGGCCGTCGCCGTGAAGGTCGCCGTGCCGCCCGCCAGCACCGACTGATTGGCCGGTTGGGGCAACGTCACCTGCGGGGCGGTGCCCAGCGACACGTCCAGGTCGATATAGCCGGCATCGTGGCCGGTGACGATGCTAAAGAACGTCGCCATTGGCAACGGGCGGCGCGACGAAACTGGCGGCCGTCAGCCCCGTGATGTCGCCCGTGATGATCTTGTAAAAGCCGGCCGGGCTGGCCGGCAGCGTTCCGACGGTGATGGGAACGGCGGCGGTTTCGGTCATGCCGCCGCTGCCGAGAGTCAAGAGGCTGCTGGTCCCGCCGCTGCCGAGATTGAACTCCAGCGTCGTGTTGGCATTGGCGGTCAGTCCGCCCACGGTCAGGCTGCCCACGGTGGCGCCGCCGGGCTCGATTGTATGGGCGGCGGAGCCGCCGACGACCGTGCCGGTAATGATGCCCGTGGTGGAACTGCCCAGGGTACCGCCGTTAAGCGTCACGCTGCCGGCGCCGGTCGCGGAGCCGGTGGTGTTTTCGGCCAGCAAGGCGCCGGCGTTGAGGGTCGTGCCGCCCGTGTAGCTATTGGCGCCGCTGAGCACGACCGTACCGTTGTGCGTGGCATCGCCCACGGTGAGCGCGGCATTGCCGGTAACCGTGCCCGAGACGTCCAGCGTAGTCGAGGCCGCCGCGTCGAGCAGGGTCTTGCTGCCCAGGAGCAGGGGGGCGGAGATCGTCTGCGTGCCGGTGGAGACGGTCATCGTGGCCGTGCCGCTGCCGTTGTTCATTTGCAACTGGCCGAAGCCGGTGCTGCTCTCGATCGTATAGTTCAGGGCGCTGGTGCCGAAGTCGAGTGCGGCAATATTGGGGCTCGTACTGCCGATGTCGGCCGTGAGTTCCGTTCCGCTGCCGCCGTTGAAGATAGCCGTGGCGCCGCTGGAGGCGCCTTCGCCCGGCGCGCCCGTGCCCAGATTATCGCTCCAGTTGGCCGCCAGGTTCCAGGTGTCATCGGAGGCGGAAATCCAAGTGGAAAGGAGCGGCACGTAGGTAAACTGGTCGGCGGTCAAGGTCGCCGAGGTTCCGCCAGGACCGATCACCGTCACGTCCACCGTGGCGACCGGTTCCTGCGGGCTGGTGGCCGTGATCTGTGTTCCCGCCGGGTTGATTACGACGTTGCTTGCCGCGGTCGTGCCGAAGTCCACCGCCGTCGCGCCGGTGAAGCTCGTGCCCGTAATCGTCACCGTCGTGCCGCCACCCGTCGTTCCCGTTGCGGGACTGACGTTGGCCACCGCCGGCGCCGCCACATAGATGAACTGGTCGGCGGGCGAGGTCGTTTGGACGCCGCCAGGGGCGACCACCGTCACGTCCACGGTGGCGGCCGATTCCTGCGGGCTGGTGGCCGTGATCTGCGTTCCGCCGAGTTGACGACCACGTTGGTTGCCGCGACCGTGCCGAAATCCACGGCCGTGGCGCCGATGAAGCCCGTGCCCGCGATCGTCACCGTCTTGCCGCCTGCCAGAGGCCCCGCTGTGGGACTGACGCTGGTTACCGCCGGCGCCGCCTCAAAGGTGAAGTGGTCGGCCGCGGAGGTCGTCGAAGTGCCGCCAGGGCCGATCACCGTGAGGTCCACGGTGGCGGCCGATTCCTGCGGGCTGGTGGCGGTGATCTGCGTTCCCGTCAAGTTGACTGTCACGTTGCTGGCCGCGACGGTGCCGAAATCCACGGCCGTGGCGCCGGTGAAACCGGTGCCTGTGATCGTCACCGTCTCGCCGCCCGCCAAAGGCCCCGCGACAGGACTGACGCCGGTCACCGTCGGCGCCGGCGTGTAGGTGAACTGGTCGGCGGTCGTGGTCGCCGAGGTTCCGCCAGGGCCGACCACCGTCACGTTTACCGTGGCGGCCGATTCCTGCGGGCTGGTGGCCGTGATCTGCGTTCCCGCCGGGTTGATTACCACGTTGCTTGCCGCGACCGTGCCGAAATCCACGGCTGTGGCGCCGGTAAAGCCCGTGCCCGAAATCGTCACTGTCGTGCCGCCCGCCAAAGGTCCTGCCGTAGGACTGACGATGGTTACCGTCGGCGCCGCCATGTAGGTGAACTGATCGGCCGTCGATGTTGTCTGGACGCCGCCAGGGGCAATCACCGTCACGTTCACGGTGGCGGCCGATTCCGGCGGGCTGGTGGCCGTGATCTGCGTTCCCGCCGAGTTGACTGTCACGTTGCTTGCCGCAGCCGTGCCGAAATCCACGGCCGTGGCGCCGATGAAGCCCGTGCCCGTGATCGTCACCGTCTTGCCGCCCGCCAAAGGCCCTGCCAGGGGACTGACGCTGGTTACCGCCGGCGCCGCCTCGAAGGTGAATTGGTCGGCCGACGAGGTCGCCGAGGTGCCGTTAGGGCCGACCACCGTCACGTTTACCGTGGCGGCCGATTCCTGTGGGCTGGTGACCGTGATCTGTGTTCCCGACGGGGCGACTAGCAGGTTGCTTACCGCGACCGTGCCGAAATCCACGGCCGTGGCGTTGGTGAAACCGGTACCTGTGATCGTCACCGTCTCGCCGCCCGCCAAAGGTCCCGCCAGGGGGCTGACGCTGGTCACCGCCGGCCCCGGCGTGTAGGTGAACTGATCGGCGGTCAAGGTCGCCGAGGTTCCGCCAGGGCCGACCACCGTCACGTTTACCGTGGCGGCCGATTCCTGCGGGCTGGTGGCCGTGATCAGCGTTCCCGTTGCGTTGATTACCACGTTGGTTGCCGCGACCGTGCCGAAATCCACAGCCGTGACGCCGGTAAAGTCCGTGCCCGAAATCGTCACCGTCGTACCGCCTGCCAAAGGCCCTGCGGTGGGACTGACGCTGGTTACCGTCGGTGCCGGCTCGTAGGTGAACTGATCGGCCGTCGACGTTGTCTGGACGCCGCCAGGGGCAACCACCGTCACGTTCACGGTGGCGGCCGATTCCGGCGGGCTGGTGGCCGTGATCTGCGTTCCCGCCGCGTTGACTGTCACGTTGCTTGCCGCGACCGTGCCGAAATCCACGGCCGTGGCGCCGATGAAGCCCGTGCCCGTGATCGTCACCGTCTTGCCGCCTGCCAAAGGCCCTGCCAGGGGACTGACGCCGGTTACCGCCGGCGCCGCCTCGAAGGTGAACTGGTCGGCCGACGAGGTCGCCGACGTGCCGTCAGGGCCGACCACCGTCAGGTGTACCGTGGCAGCCGATTCCTGCGGGCTGGTGGCCGTGATTTGTGTTCCCGTCGCGTTGACTGTCACGTTGCTTACCGCGATCGTGCCGAAATCCACGGCCGTGGCGCCGGTGAAATCGGTGCCCGTGATCGTCACCGTCCCGCCACCCGCCAAAGGTCCTGCCAGGGGACTGACGCTGGTCACCGTCGGCGCCGTCGTGTAGCTGAACTGATCGGCGGTCGAGGTGGCCGAGGTCTGGCCGGACGTGGTCACGGTGACATCCACGGTACCCGCACCGGCGGGCGAGATCGCCTGGATTTCGCCCGAGGAGATGTATGTCATGGCCGCCGCGGCAGTCGTTCCAAAGTCGACGGTCGACGCGGTGGTGAAGCCCGTTCCATCGATCGTGACGACGGTGCTGCCGGCGGCCGGGCCGGAACTGGGATTGATGCTCGTCACGCTCGGCACGTAGCTGAACTGATCGGCGGTCGATGTGGCGGAGGTCTGGCCGGACGTGGTCACGGTGATATCCACCATGCCCACTCCGGCAGGCGCGGTGGCCTGGATCTCGGTCGCCGAGACGTAGGTCACGGCCGTTGCCGCATTCGTCCCGAACTCGACGGTCGAGGCGGCGGTGAAGTCCGATCCCGTGATCGTGACGCCGGTGCCGCCGCTGGCCGGCCCGGAACTCGGACTGATGCTCGCCACGACAGGGGCGGTCGGAGCGCCTTGTACGACGGTGACGCTCGTGGTGGCGACCGTGGTGCTCGTGCCGTTGTCGCCGACCGCGATCGTGATCGTGGCGTTTACGGCGGAGGTGGCGCTGAACATGATCGTAGACAACACCGCCTGGTAGTCGGCCGGAGGGGCAGCCGTGCCGGAGACGGGCACGACGGTCAATACTCCATTGTTGTAGGTGGACGTGAGGCGCAGGCATGCCCGTAGGCGTGTTCGAGGTGTCGGCCGTCAACAGGTCGCCGCTCTGCGGGTCCTGGATGGTGGCCGTCAGGGACGTCAGCGTTTGGCTGTCGGGCGCGTTGATCGTGGCGTTGGGGGCGACTGCCACCCCAGAACGTTCCGGTGGTGCAGGTGGCCGTGGCGGTCACGACGCCGTTGGTCACAGTGCCGCTGCCGCTGGAGCTGGTTGTCGTCCCGGTGGGCGGGACGTACATCTCGCCCACGTAATGCGTGAGCGATCCGGCCGCGGCCGAGAACATCCGTATCGAGTAATCGGCGGTCGGTATCGCCAGGTCGTTAAAATTGTCGTCGGTCGAGCTTCCGCCGGCGTCCAGCGTGACGCTCTCGGTGGCGGTGCCGGCGGTAAGGTACGACGGCGGCATGAGCTGAATCGTATAGTCGCCGGCGGCAACGCCGGTGAAGCTGTACGACCCATCGGCAAGGGTTTGCGTATATAGACCCCCGGTCGTGCTCCCCGAGGCAGTCAGTTCCAGGCTGATCCCGCCGAACCCTGTCCCATTGGAAAGATAGACGAATCCGGAAACCGTGGCGGTTTCCAGCGTGGTCGTGGCGGTGGCTGCCGTGCCGGCATTGCCGGCGTCGTCGGTCAACGTGACGCTATAGGTCAAGGTCCCGGCCGGAAGCGAAGTCACGTTGATGGGGGTAACATTTTGGGCGGCAGCGGTGACCGCGCCGCTGCCGCTGACCGAGGCCGACCCGCCCGTGCTGGTAATGGTGTAGGTGTACGTGGTTCCGGTCGTGGCCCCGGTGAAGGTGAAGCCGGTCGACGCGCCGCTCGTGCCGTTCAGGGCGGCACTATCGGCCGCGATCGTATAACCGCTGGGAGGCGTCTTGAGCGTGGCCGTGGCGGTCATCGGGCCGGTACTGCCGGATGCGTTGCTCAGCGTGACCGTGTAGGTCAACGTGCCGGCGGGCAGCGCGGAAACATCGATGCCCGGCACGCTCAACGGGGTTGCGCTCATCGTGGCGCTGCCGGTGATCGGGGTGGCGGCCGTGGTGTTGATGCTGTAGGTATACGTGTCGTTGACGTCACCGCCGGTAATCGTGAAGCTGGCCGCGGTATCGTTGTTCGGACCCAGGTCCGACTGGTTGGCCGCGATCGTAAAGCTGCTGGGGGCGGCGGCAACGGGCGTGACCATGTTCACCGTGTTCGCCAGCGGGGTTGGGGTCGATGGGGCGGCAACGAGCGCAGAATTGACGCTGAAATCGGGGGAGGCGAGATAGGCCAATCCCGACAGGTTGCTAGTGACCGTCAGCAAACGGCGCAATTCGAGGGGCTCGATCGCAATGCGACGAATCATCTTCCTGGAGGCAGAACTTCGGCGGCCGGCCCAGTTGCCGCCGAACAGTTTGGAAAAGAATTTCCGGATCATGGGGGGGGGGGGGGGTGCAAAGATGTGTAGTTTGCCCTAGATGGTATCTCTCCATATTACTACAACTCGGCTGAATAACAAAAACGACGCCACCGAAATGAATGTGAACCTGCGACATCCCTCTATCAGCAGGACAGGTTACGCAGATTAGAACGGCCGGTGGAGAAGATCGGTCAACGACGGGCCGTACCGAAAATAGTTCTTTTTTTGGTACGTTAATTATCCATTAGAGTGTGACGAATACCACCCGTTTGATGTATTGATGCATACCTCTACGGGAGATAAAACGGGTCGGAGTTGTCCTTTGTAATCAGGAAAAAGAAGTTTGCCGCGTCGACTTGCTTGGAGAGCGCCTGGGTCGAGGCGTCGCCAAATCCGACGATCACTACGGCGGGATGCATCGACGAGGGTCCGTAGGTGGGTGACATCTGGGAAAATCCGGGATCTTCGTAGGTGCCGGCGTCGGCGCCCTTCGGGCTGAAGTCGTAGGAAAGGAATGTCCGCAGACCGGCCTTGGTCACACCCGAGTTTTCGCCCCATACACCGTCATCCTTATAACCGCGGCGCAAAGTAGTTATAGGGAGCTTGCGGCGTAGTGCCCTTGGGCGAACTCTTCTGCGGCAGACCGACCAGCGTGGCCTCTTTGCCGACGGTCCAGCGACTGGCAGCCTCGTCAATCGTTTCGATGATGAAAATGGTATGCGATAGGCCGTCCCGGATGTCGGCAGCGGGCAGGTTGCCGGTGCTCGGATAGATCGCACCGTCGGGATGAAGCGGCGCGGCGCCAGGATGCTCAGGATGCTCTTCCATGGTGCCGTAAGGAGGCTTTGCCCGCGGGTTCGCCACCATGGCGAGGCTGTCGCGGCTAGACGCGCCCACGGCCTTGTAGTTGGTGATGCCCGCGGTTTGCGACCCGGCAGCCGAGTTTTGCTGAGTGGACCCGCGGGGACCGCTTGGGCAGAGCAATTCCTTGAGTTGGGTGTTCATCGCCGTAACGGTCGCCTGGTTCGAGGTGTCCTCCGGGTCGCCGTTTCGGGGCAAGGTCCTATAAAGAACGTCCTCGTCCATGAACGACAGGAGCCGGACCGTGAGGCTCCAGCCGCCGACGGTCTGCGTGCCATCGGCGGCCTTGGTAACGGACGCCGGCGGCGGATAGCAATTGTTGAAGGTCGAGGCGAAGTTCTGCATCGCCAGCCCGATCTGGTGGACACGGTTTTGGCAACTGGCTCTTCGTCCAGCCTCACGCGATGCGCTTATGGCTGGAAAAAGGCACCCAGTAAAGGCCGCAAAGATGACGACCAAGACCAACAAGTCAATGAGCCTGAAGCCGCGATTCGAACCTGTCGTATCCATAGGACACCTCCAAGGGTTAGGAGTTTGACCGATATACGTTATGTTGGGGAGCGCGAGGTGCGACGTCAAGTTGGGTTAACGCCGACTATAGCTCGCAGAAAAAGGAAACGGGTCGTCGCCATTCTTCGTAATCAAGAAGAAGAGCGCCGCCGCGTCGATTTGTTTGGAGAGCGCCTGGACCGAGGCGTCGCCCATGCCGCAGATCACTACTGCAGGATGTCCCGATGACGGGCCGTAGGTCGGTGGAGTTTGCGAGAATCCGGGATCTTCGTACTTGCCGGCGTCGGCGCCAGTCGGGCTGAAGTCATAGGAGAGAAACGTTCGCAGACCGGCCTTGGCAACGCCCGAGTTTTCGCCGAACGTGTTGTCAAAACCGGGCGGAGCAAAGAAGTTATACGGAGCTTGCGGCGAGGTGCCGGTCGGTGAGCTCTTCTGCGGCAGGCCGACCAGCGTCGCCTCTTTGCCAACGGTCCAGCGGCTGGCAGCCTCGTCGATCGTCTCGATCGTGAAAATGGTGTGTGAAAGGCCGTCCATGAAGAGGCCGGCAGATAGGTTTGCAGTGCTCGGATACATGGCGCCGTCGGGATGCATCTGCATGTACCCATAGGGCGGCTTCGCCTTCGGGTTCGCCGCTATCACAAGGCTGTCACGAGTGCTAGCGCCCATGGCCTTGTAGCTCGTAATGCCTGCCGTTTGCGGGGCGGAGCTGTGGGGCGCACTTGGACAGAGCAATTCTGCGAGTTGGGTTTTCATCGCCGTTGCAATTGCCGGCTTCGTCGTATCCTCAGGGTCACCATCGACCGGCAAGGACTTGTAAAGAGCGTCGTGTTGCATAAACGGCATCAGCTTCACCAGAAAGCTCCAGCCGTAGACGGTCGCCTTATTACCGTCGGGGGCGATGGTAAGGGATGCCGACCGTGGATACGCATTAAAAAACGTGCTGGCGTGGTTCTGAAATGCAATCCCGATCATATGCTGATTGTTGATGCAAGTGGCTCTTCGCTCGGCCTCGCGGGAGAAATTCAGGGCCGATGGAATACACCCGACGAAGACCGCGATAATGACGATCACTGCGAGCAAGTCGACCAGTGTAAAACCGCGTTTTGCGCGTGTCGCGTTCATAGGACACCTCCAAGGGTTAGGGGTTTGACCGATATGCGTTATGTTGGGGGAGAGCGAGGGGGATGTCAAGTGGCGGGAATTCTACATCTTCCTCGGCCGGTAAACGAACGAATCCCAATACCGCCGGTCCAACTGGTAAACATCCAAGGGATCCTTTTTGATGTCGAACGTTTCGGGCAACAGCCCGTAACGCTTCATCTCGCGGATGTATTCCTCCCGCGGCTTGAAGCCGGGCATGTCGAACCGCTTGATTTCTTCCAGTCGCCGCTTGCCGGCCTGGCACATCGCCAAGAGGAGCCGGTAATCGGGGTCGGCGGTGGAGGGAAAGACGCCGTCCCCCTCTCCCGCAAGCGGGAGAGGGGAGTTTTTCGCCTTGCATAGCCCATAACCGCCGGCGCTGCGGGCCAAGGGGGCCAGGAGCACGAGCGACTTGTCCGGCCGCGAAAGGTTGAAAATAATGTGCCGCGAGAACTCCAAACGCCGATCGCCCAGCGACGGCTCCCAGAAACTCACGCCGTTCTCGTCGGAAAGCGTCCGCGCAATGGGGTTGGTCTTCGGATCGTGACACGTCGCGCAACGACGAACAAAGACCGGCTGCGCGGCCCGGGTCTCGGGCCAGTCGGCGTCGTTGTTGAGCGCTACCACGTTATTCACGTACCCGCCGATGCTGCCGGTGCCGAGGGCTGCGTAGGTGCCGGGGTAGGGGGCGCCGATGTCCAGCCAAAGCTGCACGATGCGGCGTTCACGCTCGGTCGCCTTCACGTCGTAGTGGCCGCCGGCCAGCAATATCATCAACGGCGACCCGCCGCTGCCCAAGGTTCGCGGTGCGTAGTTGCTTTGTGGCAGGTTGCGGCCGTCGGCCAGTTGCCGCCAGACGGTCAGCGTGTAATAGCTGTGCGAGAACAGGGGGCCGCGATCGCCGCAAAGAATCACGCCGCCCTCGCGCCGGTCGTAGTCGTGGCAGCGCACACAGTTGCGGTTGAGGATCGGCTGCACGTCGCGGGGAAAATCGGCCAGGTCGGGCAGGTCGCGCAAGGGTTCGATGGCACTGGCCCTCCGCCGCGCGGCAAGCGGCAACAGGCGCTGCAGCGGGCACCATGTACTCATGGTCGGCGGCGCGGTAGTGCGATGCTCGTGGCAGCCGACGCAGCCCGCGGTCTCGCCGGGCTGGACGGTCGAGAAACTCTGCATCCGTTTGACCGCCAGGCCCTGGCCGTCCATGGCCACGAACAACAGGCTGCGCCAGGCCGGGGCCTCGAAAAAGGCCGAGCCGTCGGCCTCCACCGGCACCGTGCCCAGCACGCGCTCCAGCGTGAACGTGCCCGCATAGCTCAAAGGATCCATGCCGCCGGTGAAATTGATCGGCTTGGGCAGGCTCTCGATGACCATCAGCTTCTTGATCTCGCCGGGTCGGATGCCGGACATATTGCGGCCGCGATACGCGTCTTCCAGCAGGTAGTAGCCCGTCGGCCGCGCCAGATCGACCCGTGGCGGGATGGCGAACTCGAGCGGGTGGGCGACGATCGGCCGCGGTTCGTGCAGCCAGACGGGCCCGAACTCCTTCGGCGCGGCAAAGAGCAAGGCCGTCTCGCCGCGGCCGTTCATCAGCACCAGGTTCCCGTTTTCGGCCGCCAGGAAGGCGTCGCTGCTGAAGGCCCACGGATCGCGGTAATTGCGCTGCTTGCTGATGTTGACCAGGTTGCCGGGCACGTCGGGCTCCTGCTGCGGGCTGACTCGGGCGACATACCCGGCATGTTCGGTCGCCCCGTGGCCGGGCGAATTGATCAGGACCACGTCGCGGCTGCCGGGGATCGGCCGGGCATCGATGAAGACCCCGCCCGGATGCAGATTGCCGAAGAACACGCTCTGCTCGGTGCCGTCCGGGTACATCGTCCAGAGATGGTGATAGTTGACCTGCGAGCGATCGATGTATTCCCAGCGCATGTAGAGGAGGCGGCCGTCCGGCAAGACCCAGGGGGTATTGTCGTGCTCGATGTTGGCCGACAACGGGCGGATCCGGCCGCCATCGGCCTCGCAGCGCCAGATGTTGCCGACCTGGGTCGACCAGCAGCCCACCCACCGCTTGGCCCTGGTGGTGACGAAGGCGATGCCGCCATCGGGCAGCCAGCAGGGCTCGTAGTCGTCGAACTTGCCGTCCGTGATGCGGTGCAGGCCGGTGCCGTCGGCATTGATGATATAGAGCAGGTAGTTCTCCGTGCCGCCTTTGCGGTAGGAGAAGAGGACCTGTTTGCCGTCGTAATGCACGGCCGGATCGCGGACGCCACCCTCCGGGTCGTCGACGAGCAAGGTGAGCTTGCCCGTCCGCAGGTTCAACTTGCAGAGCTTGCCGAATTTGCCGTACATCGGCCGGCAGCGGTCAGTGGCCCAGTAGCCGATGTTGGCGTACCAGTGTTCGTACAAGATGCTCCGCGCGGCAAAGACGATTTCTTCCATGTCGCGCATCGGCCCAGCGAGGAACTGGGCGCGGAGGTCGGCCGGTTTTTCGCCGCGAGCATCCATCGCGGCGATCCAAGGCATGGCAATGCCGGCCAACATCAGGACAAGATTGCGGCAACGAATCCGTGTGTGCATAATGGTCTGACCTCCATCGAAAAAACTCCCGTATCCTTGCCTATGCTGGCTGAAAGGGGCGGGATTGTCAAGCGCAGTGATACAATACGAAATCATGCCCCGCATGCTTCCTCCCATCCCCGACCTGGTCCTCGCCCTACGCCAGTTGCTCGATCAGGTGCCTCGTGGCCGCGTAACCACTCCTGGCGTCCTGGCCTCGGCGCTGGGCAACCCGGTTGCCGCGAGGTGGATCGGCCACTACTTGCTGCATCATGATCACCGTGCGACCTGCGCGTGCCATCGTGTCTTGCGGGCCGGCGGAGCGCTGGGACCCTATCCGGAGGGCAGCACTGAAAAAATCCGACGGCTGCAAGGAGAGGGGGTCGAATTGACTGCCGGAAGCGTGGATCTCGACCGCTTCGGCTACCGCGAGTTTACGGGCGATCGCCCCCTGGAAAAATTGGCGGACTACCAGAATCGGGTCGCGGCGAAAGTTTCCCAGGGACCGCGGCGCAAGATCCCGCGACTGCTTGGCGGCGTCGATATTTCCTACATCAGCCCACAAGAAGGCGTGGCGGCATACACCCTCGTGGAAGTGGCCACGGGCAAATTGCTGTGGTCGACGGCCATTCGCCGCGGGGTTCACTTTCCGTACATTTCGTCGTACTTGACATTTCGCGAACTGCCGCTCCTCATGGAACTGATCGACAAGGTTCGCTCCTGCGATCGTCTCGCGCCTGTGATCCTGGTCGATGGCACCGGCATGCTCCATCCACGACGAGCGGGGATTGCCTCTCACTTGGGCGTCGTCACCGGCTTGCCGACGATTGGCGTGACCAAGAAACTTCTCTGCGGACAGGTCGACATCGACGGATTGCAGCCCTTGGAATCACGCCCCATCGTGCTTGAGGATCAACTCATCGGCGCGGCGATCCGGCCGACTTCCGGCAGCCGCCGGCCGCTCTTCATTTCGCCGGGCAGCGGAATAGATTTGTCGTCCGCGGAAGCGATTGTACGGGCAGTCCTCAGCGGACGACGGCTGCCATTGCCCCTCTATTGGGCGGATCATTTGAGTCGCAAGCATGTGAAAACCTTGTGATAAAACAGAGAAATTTTCGCGCCCGAGGGAAATCCGTGGAACCGGCCGGTACCTCAGTTGACGAGCGGGCGGTTGAGGCGTCAGAATAGAAGGAGAGATTGTCGGGCCTTGCGGGTCCGGTTTAGAACCATAAGAGTCAGGAGACTTATTGAATGGCTGCGATTGTGAAGTCAGAGACGTGCGAAGGGTGTGGCGACTGCGTCGAGACGTGCCCCTGCGGTGCGATCGAAGTGAAGGAAAACAAGGCGGTAATCGACGGTGAGGCATGTGCCGATTGCGGCGCCTGCGTCGATTCCTGTCCGACCCACGCCATCGAGATGGAATAGATATCTCGGTCGAGCTGCATAGAACGGAATTCATTCCGTCGTTTGTAGACGTGCGTCGCTCGAATGTTTCCACGGACAATGTTAGAATATCAGCGGATCGTGCCGGTCTCGGCGCGGTCCGCTTTTTCATTGTGAGGGTGATGATGCGCAGACTCCGAACGCGGCCATGAAGGTCCGCTGGAAATCGCCGTGGCGGGCGATTTGACCGAGAACCAGGCCGATTTGTGCGAAAAATTGCTTTCCGTCGAGCCCGGCGGCGAGTGCATCCTGTACTTCGATTCCCTGGGCGGAAGCCCTTACTGCGGCATCGCCATGGTCTCGCTGATCACGCTCCGCGGCCTGCGGGCGACGGGCATCGTGGCCGGGGAATGCTCTTCGGCCGCGCTATGGCCGTTTGCCGCCTGCCAGCGGCGGCTGGTCACGCCGCTGAGCGTGCTCTTGTTTCACAGCATGAAGTGGCAGAGCGAAGAGAACGTGGGCCTGCTGGAGGCTGCCGAGTGGGCCCGTCATTTCGGCCAGTTGGAAAAGGACATGGACCTGCTTCTGGCCCAGTTGTTCGGCATCGCGCCTGAGAAAATCGTCGAGTGGACTCGTGCCGGCCGATACGTCAGCGGCCCGGAGTTGGCCGAGGCGGGATTGGCCGAATTGGTCGAGCTGAAGCCCCTGGCCCTGCCGAAACGGCGTCGCAAGTCATGACCCCGGGCACGCCCTATTCTTGCCAAGGCAATGAACCCTATCTCGTCCATCTCCGCACAAGGCGATGGCCGGCGAGTTCGAGATCTGCCTGCCCGTAGCGATTGCCGGCGAGGCCACTGCGGCAGCCTTGGAGGCCCTGGACCTCATCCAATCGCTGGAAAGGCAGTTATCGTTCTTCAAGCCGGATAGCGACATTTCCGAAATAAATCGCCATGCGGCCAACGCGGCTGTGGAAGTCGAGCCGCGGCTGTTCAAGCTGCTGCAAGGGGCGATGCAACTCGGGCGCGATAGCGGTGGGGCCTACGACCTCACGGCAACGCCTCTCTGGGAAGCCTGGGGCTTTGCCCGCCGCGCCGGAGCCATTCCTTCGCCCGAGCAATTGGCCGAGGCCCGGTCCCTGGTGGGCGGACAATGGGTCGAGCTCGATGAAGCACGAAAGACGGTCCGTTTCCTTCGCCGGGGAGTGCGTTTGAACCTCGGCAGCATTGGCAAGGGCTACGCGGTCGATCGGGCGGTCGAGCATCTGTTGGCCGCCGGCGTTTCCGATTTTCTTGTCCATGGCGGGTATAGCAGCGTCGCCGCCCGCGGGTCGGCGGCGGCACTTTCCAGGCCATGGAAGATCGGTGTCAAGGATCCGCTGCGCGACGAGCGGCGGCTTGGGCAAATCGAGTTGCACGACCGGGCCCTGGGCACGTCGGGGGCGCAATTTCAGTCGTTTCGCCATCGGGGGCGGCGTTATGGCCACATCCTCGACCCGCGCAGCGGCTGGCCGGCCGATGGCGTGCTTTCGGTCACGGTCCTGGCGCCCACGGCCACCGAGGCCGACGCGCTTTCGACCGCCTTTTACGTCATGGGGCCCGAGGCCGCCGTGAGCTATTGCGAGAAGCACCCGTCGATCGCCGCCATGGTCTTTGCTTCGGCGACGGGCGGGGCACCCGGTACGCCGGGTCGCTGGGAACTGCATCACCGCGGCCTGGCCGAGGAATCGGCCGAGTTGCTTGCGGCCGTGCCGCCAGGGTAGAATGGAGTGTGCCTAAAGTGGCAGGCATCGGGCACCATGTACCCATGGTCGGTGTGCCGTCTGCCCTGCGGCACCGGCCAGAGGTTTTTTCAGAAGCCAGGGGCTTCTGGCGGACGGCACACGGAGTGTGCCTGCTACCCTAAAGGAGCAACCTATGCCTTGGAAACAATTTGCCTTGTGGGTCCTGGCGATGGCCTTCGTGACGGGCGAAATCGCCGCCGCCGAAGGACCGACCAACTCGCCCATGTTCCAAAACTGGGTCGTGCGACGGGCCGGCTTCTCCCTTGTCGGCGGACGCATCGTCTGCAACAACAATAACGGCGCGTGGATGTTCGGCACGCAGAAGCAGGTCGCGACGGACGGCCCGGTCCACGAACAGGTCAATCTCAACGGCAACGGAGTTTCTGGGTCCCTCGCCTACACCTATCGGCGCAACAGCATCCCGGCCGACGAGAAGAACGATCCGAAAGTGGAGTTCGGCGTTGAAATTGGTTCAGATGGCCGCTTTGTATTGCGCTACTCGGACAAGGACCATCCGACGCGGTTCTTCAATTTGACGCAGATACCTGGTCAGCCGGTCGCCTTATCGTTGCCGCCGTCCGACAAACCGCGTGTGCTGCGGGCTCCGACGGTTTGGCACTTGCTGATCATTCACGCAGAAGACTGCCGCCAACAATTCCTGCCGATGCTGGAGTCCATCCGGCCGGGCTGGCGCGTGGGCCTTACCGTCCAAGCCGTGGAGGACGAATTGGTGAAAATGGCCGCTGTGTCGCGCAGGCCGGATCGCAAACAGTGGGAGGTTTGGATCAATCAACTGGGCGATCCGCTTTTTATGAATCGGGAGCGGGCCGACCAGAACTTGCGCGACGTTGGGCCGGCGATACTCGGGTATTTGACTCGGCTGAACATGGGCCAACTCGACGCCGAGCAGAAGTCGAGGCTGCACCGCATCATCCGCTTCCTCTCCACGCAAGCCGGCGAAGATACGCCGGAACACGTGGCTTCGATGCTGATCGAAGACCCGCTGGTCTGGCTGGCCCTGCTTTCGCGTCCGGAAGGATCGACACGCCAGGCCGCGGTCCAGCAGTTGGCCGTCCTGCTGAACGCACCGATCGCCGTCGATCCCAAGGCCGAGCCCGATAGCCAGGCCAAGGCCCGCGCAGAACTGCGGACCCGGATCGAGAAGATCGTCGGAGAAGGAGCCAAGCCGGACGATGGATCTGGAAAGAAATGAAGCGTCCAAAGCCGAAATCCGAAACAAACACGAAAGCCTAAATCAGAATGACCAAAAGCGTTTTGAGCCTTTGAATTTTCTGCTTCGAATTTGTTTAGGATTTCGATATTCGGATTTCGGATATCTCTGTCTGAAATCACGCATTGCTGTATTCGCTGAGAGCAACCAACTTGTTCTTGGATAGTCGCCAGGATGTTGCCGGTACTGCGGATTTGCCTTTCCGTGCTTGGCGCTGGTTATTGCCGATCTTGCTGGTTGCTTTTGCGATTCGCCTCTGGGGGGCCTGGCACGCGAACCTGATTTTCGACGAACGTGCCCATTGGGCCTTGGCCGAGACCATCGATCTGCGGCCCGGACATCTGCACCTGGTTTCGCGCACGCTCGATCACCCCCTTCTGAGCATCTATATCCTTCGCCTGGCCAGCCTGCTTTTCGGGACGAGCAACTTTGCCCTGCGGCTGCCATACATTCTGGCCGGGACCGCGACGATCGTGCCCGTCTATCATCTCGCGCGGCGGGCCTTCTCGCCGCGGGCCGGGCTGCTGGCCGCGGCCTTGCTGGCCGTCGATCTGTTTCATGCGGGCTGGTCGAGGGTCTTCATGCCGGAGGCGATCATGCTCCTGTTGAGCGCCCTGGCCATTCTGCAATTCCTGCGAGCGCTGGAAAAACCGAGTTCGGGCCGATTCACGCTCTTGGGTCTGCTCATGGGGCTGGCGTATTTGGCGAAGGAGCCGGCGATTCTGCTCGGCCCGGCCTTTTGGATCTTCTTGCTGATCACCCCGGTGTATCGGCCGGTGCTGCGGAACCCGCTCTGGTATCTGGCCCATGCCGTGTTCGCCGCCGTCATCCTGCCCGACCTCTTGTGGAACGCCTCGCAATGGTCCGACAGCTATCTGTATCGCGATCTGTCGCTGGCCGGCCAGACGTTGCGCATATCGCTCAAGCCGCTGAGCCTGTATGTGGGCGAGGTCTTTCGTGTCGTGGTCGATCGCAACGCCTTGGGCAGCGACTATGTGGAAGGGAACATTTACGTTCTGCCATGCGCTGGCCGGCGCGATTTACTTGACAGCGATGGCGGCAACGGTGGCCTTGCGCGAACCAACCGGCCCGGCGCTGCCTGCTCGTTGTCTTCGTGGTGGTCTTCGTTTTCTTCCTCGTGCTGCCCGGCGGCGGTTTGTATGAACCGTTCTGGTGGGCTTCGATCAGCCTCATTCCGGCGGTGGTTTGTACAGGCGGATGGATGGACAAGGTAGTAGGCACACTCCGTGTGCCGCAACCAAGCGGACGGCACACGGAGTGTGCCTGCTACCTTGGAATCGCGGTCGTCATCGTCGGCCTGGGGTTAGCTACCGCCTACGCCATGACGAACCAAGGCCCCTACGAACCGCGGGCGACAGTGCAGGATTTCGCCGACGATTTCCTCGCCCGCGGCCGCGAGGCATTCCAGCGGGATGAGTTGCAGGAAGCCGAGGGCGGCTTCATTTACGTGCTGAACATCGGCGGGCCGCGGGCCGACGCCTATTATGGGCTGGCCCAGATTGCCGTTCAGCGCCGTCAGCCGCAAAAGGCCGTGCGATTATTGAAAAAGTGCCTTGCGTTGGACCCGCAGCATGCCGGGGCGGTAGAATTGCAACGGATGCTGGAACTGAAATGAACATCGCCCTGGTCAAACCGTCGTGGCGCTACCCGATTGCGGGTGCGGACCACACCTACAATCGCCGTTGGGCGCCGTTGGAGTTGCTGAACTGCGCGGCGATTCTCGAGGCCCGCGGGCACGAAGTGCGGCTGATCGACGGTCAGGCCGAAGACCTTCCGCCGCAAGACGTGGCCGCGCGCTGGGCCGGGCCGATATGACCATCGTCACCAGTTCCGCCCTGGACCGCTGGCAGTGCCCGACGTTGGAGCTTGCGCCGCTGGTGGCCACGATCGCGGAGATCCGGCCGATTGCCGGCAAACTGCTGCTCACCGGCTTTCATGGCACCGTGCGGCCGAAAGAAATGCTCGAACTGACGGGTGTCGATGGCGTGATTCGCGGCGAGCCCGAATCGACCGTTGGCGAACTGGCCGCCGGATGCGATTGGCGCGAGATAGCGGGGCTCACCTTTCGCCGCGATGGCCAGGTGGTTTCCAACGCCGAACCGCCGCCGTTGGACATGACCTCCCTACCCTTGCCGGCCTTGCATCTGCTGGATCTGCGGAACTACAGTTACGAGATCCTCGGTTCGCGGTTTCTCGTCTTGGAAGGCAGCCGCGGATGTCCCTATCCCTGCACGTTTTGTTCGCGGGTCATTCAAGGCAAGCCGCTGCGGCAGAAGACCGTCGAGCAGTTGGGCCGCGAAGTGGAAACGGCCGTGCAGAAATTCGGCGCGCGGAGCATCTACTTCATCGACCTGGAGTTTACCGCCCTGCCCGATCTGGTCCGCGGGCTGTGCGAATACTTTCTTACCCGGAAGATCCGCGTCCGCTGGTGCTGCCAGACCCGGACCGACAAGATCGACGAGCCTCTCTTGCGGCTGATGAAGCGGGCCGGCTGCCGCTTGATTCACTTCGGCGTCGAATCGGGCAGCCAACGGATCGTCGAGATCACGAAGAAGCGGGTGTCGATTGCCCGGCAGATCGAAGGCGTGAAACTGGCTCAGCGGGTCGGGCTGAAAGTGCTCTGTTTCTTCCTGCTGGGCTACCCGGGCGAGACGGAGGAGGAGATGCGGAGCACGATTCGCCTGGCCCGGCAACTCGGTCCAACCTATGCTTCGTTTCACCGCATTTCGCCCTATCCGGGCACGCCGCTTTTCGACCAGTTTGCGGCCGGCAGCACGGAGCTGTTTCCCGCGTACGCCGGCAGCGAGGAAGATCGCCGGCGGGTTGATCGCCTGATCCGCGAGGCCTTCTGGTCGTATTACGTTCGGCCCGGTTATATCGTTTCGCGGCTCTTCGGCACGTCGCCGGCCTCGTGGTGGCGGCAGGTGCGGCTGTTTGCGGGATATTTCCGGTAAGATATACTGAATACCGCTCAAAGAATCGCGGACAGGAACAATCTCAAGAAAAGGCTTGATACCCATGGACCAAGTGTGGCTCGTACTGGCAACCATTGCCGCCGTCTTGTTTCTGGAATTGGTCGTCTGGCAGGCGGTCAAAATTCTGGGAAAAGGAAAAGTGAAAAAAGGCGACGGCGGCGTGAACAGGCCCCCGGCACAGGCGCCAGAAAAGCCGGTCCCCAAGCCGGCGACTGTTAAACAGTCGCCGAAGCCGGTGCGGAGCGAGGCGATCACGCTGCTGGCCACGCTGCAGCGCGAGGCCCGCTTCGTCGATTTCATCAAGGAACCGCTGGATAGCTATAGCGACGCCCAGATCGGCGCCGCCGTCCGCGACGTGCATCGCGATTGTGCCAAAGTCCTCGACCGCCTGTTTGCCATCCGCTCGATGGTCGATCAAGAGGAAGGCAGCGCGGTCGAGGTTCCTAAAGGCTTTGACGCCGGCCGCTACCGGCTGACCGGCAACGTGGCGGGCGATCCGCCGTTTCATGGCCGCCTCGTGCATCATGGCTGGGAAGCGGCCGAAGTCCAGTTGCCGGCCTGGTCGGGCACGCAGCTTGCCGCCCGCGTCATGGCGCCCGTGGAAGTGGAGTTGGCATGAACTAGAGTAGTAGGCACACGCCGTGTGCCGCAAACTAAGAACGGCACACGGCGTGTGCCGACTACACTAAGGAACTGAACCATGCCGAAATTCATCCTGGGCTTCGATCTGGGCACGACCAACAGCGTGCTGGCCTACGCCTCGCTGGATGCCGAGAATCCGCAGGTCGAACTGCTGGCCCTGCCGCAACTCGTGAACAGCGGCACGGTCGAGTCGCGGAGCATGTTGCCGTCGTTTACCTACCTGGCCAACAAGAGTGAAGCCAGCGGCGGGGCACTCGATTTGCCTTGGGCCAAGCAGCGCGATTTTGCCGTCGGCGAATATGCCCGGCGGCAAGGGGCCGAAGTGCCCGACCGGACCGTCGGCGCGGCCAAGTCGTGGCTGGCCTATAGCCGGGTCGATCGCCATCAGCCAATCCTGCCCTGGGGCGCGCCGGAGAGCGTGGCCAAGATTTCGCCGGTCACGGCCTCGCAACGCTACCTCGAACATATCGTCGCGGCCTGGCAGGAGGTGCATCTGGAAGCCCCTGCGGCCGAGCAGCTCGTGGTCTTGACCGTGCCGGCCTCCTTTGATGCCAGCGCCCGCGAACTGACCCGCGAGGCGGCCCTGGCGGCCGGGCTGCCCCACGACCTCGTCTTGCTGGAAGAGCCGCAGGCGGCCGTCTATGCCTGGCTGGCCGATCGCGGCGACCGCTGGCGGCAGGGCGTTGAAGCTGGGCGATACGCTTCTGGTCTGCGACGTAGGCGGCGGAACGACCGACCTCACGCTGGTGACCGTGGCCGAGGAAGGCGGCGAACTGGTCCTCCGCCGCATGGCCGTGGGAAATCACCTCCTCGTCGGCGGCGACAACATGGACCTGGCCCTGGCCCACTTCGTCGCCGGCCGCTTTGCCGAAAAGGGAACCAAGCTCGACCCCTGGCAGTCGGTCGCCTTGTGGCATTCTTGCCGCAACGCCAAGGAAGCGCTTCTGGCTGCCGAAGGCGCCGCCAGCGAAAAGTATCCGATTTCGGTGCTCGGCCGCGGCAGCCGGCTGATCGGCGGCACGGTTACTACAGAAGTCGATCGGCAGAGTGTCGGGCAGCTTCTGGTCGACGGCTTCTTCCCGCACTGCAAGGTTGGCGATCGTCCGGCCCGGCGGACGGCTTCCGGCTTCCGCGAGCTGGGCCTGCCGTACGAGACCGACACGGCCATCACCCGCCACCTGGCCGCCTTCTTGCAGGCCCACGGTCCGGCGCCGGGGCAGCCGGTCCGGCCGACGCACGTGCTATTCAACGGCGGCGTGTTCAAGGCCGATGTTCTGCGGCATCGCCTGCTGGAAGTGCTGGGCGAGTGGTTTTCCAACAATGCAGGAAATCAGGCCCCGCAGATGCTTGAAGGCCGCCACGACCTGGATCATGCCGTGGCCCGCGGCGCCGCCTATTACGGTTGGGCCAAGCATCGCGGCGGCCTGCGGATCCGCGGCGGCACGGCCCGGGCCTATTACGTGGGCATCGAGACGGCGGGACTGGCCGTGCCCGGTGCCCCGCGGCCGCTGAGGGCGTTGTGTGTCGTGCCCAACGGCATGGAGGAAGGCACCGAGACGGACGTGCCCTCGGACGAGATCGGCCTGATCGTCGGCGAGCCGGCCCAATTCCGCTTTTTCAGTTCTTCAACCCGCAAGAGCGATCGGCCCGGCGAGTTGCTCTCCTCCTGGTCGCCCGATGAGTTGGAGGAGACCGATTCGCTGGAAACCACCCTTCCGGCGGTCGATGGCATCGAGGACGATTATGTGCCCGTGCGGTTCCGTTCGCGGATTACCGAACTCGGCGTGCTGGAGTTATGGTGCGTGGGCACGAAGAACAACGGCCGGTGGAAACTGGAGTTCAGCGTGCGGGAGGATGCGGAGAGGGAAGAATGAAGGATGAAGGATGAACGGGGTGACAACGCTCATTGGAGTTACTTTGGCTCGAATCATCATGCTTTGTCAGGGTTGTATCACCCAGCAATGGTATGTATTAAATATGCCGCAAGCAGATTTCCTGAACCTGCCTATTGCCTTTATTTCAATTTGTGATAACATAAATGCAGACGGTTGACAGCCGATATTCGGCACCTTTTACAACGGAGGGCAATCATGCAAGATCCCCCGGTCTGTTTGTAGTGAGGCGCGGCAAGGGCTGCCCCTCACGAACTTGTGGTGTACTGACAACCTTCATCCCCTAAACTTCTTTTGGACCCCGGCCGGATAGGCCGGGGTTCCGTGTTTTCTTGACATGCTCCAGCGGATCGATCACGTCAACCTGGTTGTCGCGGACATGCGGACGATGATCGATTTCTATTGCAACGTACTGGGCATGCGGCTCGCCCGGCAGGCTACGATCAGCGGGCCGTGGATCGACGACGTGACGGGCCTGAAAGACGTGACGGCCGACGTGGCCTTCCTCGAAGCGCCCAGCGGGCCGACGATCGAGTTGCTGTACTACCATCGGCCGCAAGGTTTGCGGATCGAAGGACAGGCCATTCCCAATACGTTCGGGCTGCGGCACCTGGCCTTCCGCGTTACGGACATCAAACAGCTTGCCACGGCGATCCGTGCGGCCGGCGTGCCGCTGGTGAGCGAGATCCATAGCGTGCCAACCGCGCAGGTGGCCTATGCGCAAACCCAGAAGCGGCTGGTCTATTTCCGCGATCCGGAAGGCAATTTGCTGGAACTGTGCGCGTACGAGGGATAAAACAAGAAATTCTCACGCCAAGGCGCAAAGGCCGAAGGTGATAAGTAATATTCCTTCACGCGCCTTTGCGACTTGGCGCCTTTGCGTGAGATTTGCTTTCGTGTTAGCCTTATCCTGCCTTCGTCAGCTTGATCCAGCGAAGGTTCATCACCGGCCCAAAGGTCTTCGTGGGCTTCACCGTGATCGTCTTGGCGCCCTCGGGCACTTTGAGCTTGCCGAGTTGGACGATCGTGAACTTGTCCCAAGCGCCGGTCGCATGGATCGTTCCGGAAAGAGACTGATCGCCGGCTATGACCTGGAACTGGTTTCCATCGGAGCCCGCTTCGGCGGCAAAGTGCAACGCAACGTCATACTCGCCCGCGGGCACTTCGACGTTCCAAAAAACCGTCGTTTTCGGATCGAGCCAAAAGCCGATGTTCTGGCCGCCGCCTTTCTCTTCTAATTTTGCAGAGCCTTCGATTTCGGCATCGGCGGCAGTCAGCACTAGCGTGCCGTCGGCGGCCGGACGCAGATGATTCGCAATCGGCTGAGGTTTGCCTTCCAACTCCAACGCGATCACGCTGGCGATCTTGTCGGGGGCGTCGGCCGGCACCTGGATCGTCAGGCCATTTTCGCCGGCCGACACTTCCAGGCCTTTGTCTTTGGCCGCCAGCAGATACGCCTTGCCCGGCTTGTTGGACAACGGCACGACGAGTTTACCATCCTTGGGCCAGTCGAAGACGTGCAGATAAAGCGTTTCGCCCTTCTGCGTCGCCCGGCCCAAGGAAAGGCCGCGCTTGAACGGTCCCCTCGACGTGCCATAGATCGCCTCGCCGTTGACCTTGAGCCACTCTCCGACCTGCTGCAACCGCTCGACGCTGGCCGGCAGAATGATGCCTTCGTTGGTCGGGCCGACGTTCAACAGGTAATTGCCGCCCTTGCTGGCGATATCGATCAGGTTGCGGAGCAGGGTTTCGGTCGACTTCCAGTTGGTATCGTACGACTTGTAGCCCCAGGTGTCGTTCATCGTCATGCACGTTTCCCAGTCGCCGGGGTAGCCGGTGGCGGGAATGAACTGCTCCGGGGTTTCCGTGTCGCCCTCGACTCCGTTGCCCAGCCGGTTGTTGGCGATGATCTGCGGCTGAAGTTTGAGGAGGCCCGCCAGTTCGTGGACTTCCTCGCGGTTCATGCCGGCGGGCGTGTCCCACCAGAGCACGGCCACGTCGCCGTAGTTCGTGAGGATTTCGCGGACCTGTGGAATGGCGATTTTGCGGATGTATTCGTGGAAATTGCCGTCCTGGGCCTTGTCCCAATGGCCCTGCTTGCGACCATTGGTGGCGTAGGCGAAACCGCCGGTGTGATGCCAATCCTGGGCCTGCGAATAGTAGAACCCGAGCTTGATGCCCTGCTTCTTGCAGGCGGCGGCAAGCTCCTTGAGCGGATCGCGCCGAACGGCGTGGCATCGACGATGTTGTACGAACTTGCTTTCGAGTGGAACATGGCGAAGCCGTCGTGATGCTTCGAGGTGATGACGATGTATTTCATGCCGGCGTTCTTGGCGATGGAAACCCACTCGTCGGCGTTGAACTTCACGGGGTTGAATTGCTTGGCGTAGCCGGCGTATTCGGCCACGGGGATTTCGCCGCAGTTCATGATCCACTCGCCGATGCCGCCGATCTGCTTGCCGTGGTAGGTGCCGGCGGGAACGCTGTACAGGCCCCAGTGGATGAACATGCCGAAACGGGCCTCGCGCCACCACTTCATGCGGGCGTCGCGCTCGGCCTTGGTCTCCTTGGCCGGCGAATCGGCAGCCGGCGATTCGCCGGCGGGGAGGTTGGAAGTCGTGAACAGCATGGCTGCCAGAGCGGCGATGAGGACGGGTCGAGCAATGCGAAGCATAGTGTTTTTCTCCACGGTGGAAACGGTTGGGTGTGACTCGACTATCAAGAGAACATGCCGCGCGGCAAAGTCAAGCGGTTTCACCTGTCAATATGCGCAGTGGCACGCTTGCGGTTTCGCGACTGGATGCAAAACAGCAAGCGAGACTAACGATCTCCCGATCTCGGCTTCGCCTTGCGAACGATCTTCACCTGTCCCGGCAGCCACCCATCGTATTTTCTCACAAACGGCCAACTCTCGCCGGAAGTCCGGCTTTCAGCGGATTATTCTCGATGTACGCCACGGTCCGGACAATGTCGTCGCCAGTTTCCAAAAACACCTTCCAGCCGGGGCCTCCCCAGACGGGATGATCCGGCTCTCGTTGCCGGAGTGCAAGGACCGCTTTGCAACTTTCTTTCTGAAAATGCTCGATCATGGTATCGGCCTGGTCCCGGTGCTTGCGGATCAGGATGTGGACGTGGTCCGGCATCACCGCGCATGCGTAACAGGTGTAGTTGTACTGCCGAATCACATTGCCGAAAGAAAACGCGGTCGCTTCCACGTCCGCCGGGGAGAAAGTGAGAAGTGCATGCTTTAACACCGCTTGAGCGGCTTCGTGAAACTCGCGGAGCACGCGCCCTGCCGGCTGGATTTCCTTGCGTCCATAATGCAGTTCGCCGAGGTTCGCGATCGCCGCGCTGCGAATCTCCCGAGACGTGCTTCCACGCGGATCGTTCGGAAGCCAATAGCCGTAAACCGTCCAGAGCAAATGGTAACCAACAACCATGATGACTCCGCATTTTCGCGAAACCGCAAGCGATATGCCGTACGTAATAACACGCTTGCGGTTTCGCGATTCGTCTTCTGCAATGCTGCACGTTTTAGCGTGCGCACCCGCAGCATCTTGGCGTTGTTCTCGCCGCCGTTCAGCAGGAAGAGCAGCGGCTGCGGACGGTCGGCGCCTTCCAGCCACTGCGGCCGCTGGGACCAAGGGGTGGCCGAAAGCACGTTGGTCAGGTCCATCCAGTATTGCAAACGGCTCGGCTTCAAACCCCACGTGGCGTGGAAGTGGTTGGCCGGGGCGTACTGCTTGTATTCGGCCATCGTGGCATACTTGGGCATGATGAAGGTGTGCGGCCACGACCAATTCGACGTGTGCGCTACGGCGTCGGCCAGCTTTCCAGGCAGTTCGACTGTGGTGGCCTCGTCCCAGAACATGCTGAACATGCCGCTGCAGCGCACTGTAGGCCAAGCGGCTGGCGATGCAGTCGATGCCGCCGGGGGTGATGAAGGTCACGCTGTTGCCGCCGCCGGGGAAGTAATACAGTTCGGCCCCAGGCAGCGAAATGCCCGCCATGATCTTCTCCACCGAGTCGCCCGGTTTGCCGGCCCAATCGAAACTGGCCGAACCGCTGTTGTCGCCGTCGACGATACCCTTCTGGGCCCAGAGATCGCCGTTGCCGAAGGGAATGCCGAGCCTCTCCGCCAGGCCCTGGATTTCCCACGGCTCCCAAACCTTGCGGAAGTCCATGAACAGCGGCGGATTGCCGCCGGAAAGCCAGGAGGTGAAGAGCATCGTCAGCAGGCCCTGCGTGTCGGCCTCGGTGGCGAACGGCAGTACGGTCTTCTTGCCGTTGTGGTCGAAGGTCGAATTGAAGAGGCTTTCCATGACGTCGGCGATCGGCAAGGGAATGCCGCGGCGATCGCTGCCCCATTCGAGCTGATTCATGAACCCGCCGCCGACGGCGTTCAACTCGGCCATCAGATCGCGGACGATCAGGTACAGTGCCAGCGACTGGTTGAACTTCTCTTCGCCGCCGGGCTGGCTGAGATCCAACCGCTTGCCGACGTGCTGGTCGACCCACGCCCGCAGGCTCGTAAGTTCTTTTTTGTCGTAGCCGCCCTTGTTGAGCATGTCGGCCAGGAGTTTCATGTCCAGCCGGGTGATTTCCAGTCCGAACGTCTGCCGCGTGGGAATCACGTGCGCCAGCGCGGTCTCCATGCCCATCGAATCGTGGCCGAAGACCACGACACGGCGGCCTTTCAGTCCGGCGTAGGTCACCGCCGCGTAGGCCCAATCGATGAGGGCCGCGACGGTCGAATCGGTCGGCTGCGGATCGGCGCCGGTGTCGGGCCAGGTGCCGACGTTCAGGTGCGCCAGCCGGCAGCTCTGCGCCAACGCGCCATTGACGGCATGGGCGTAGACCACGCCGGGCTTCGGTCCGCTATTGCCGCAGGTGATGTTCACCGGCACGTCCGGCGGCAGGTGGGCCAACAGGCTGATGAGCGTGAGTTGGGGGAAGGCCCAGGTATCCGGGGCGCAGATCACGGCGTCGACGCCCGCTTCGCGGAACTGCCGTCCAACGATATCGGCCTGGGGCTCGCCATCGACCAGTACCGGCGTCCAGACGACGTCCACGGCCGACCATGAGTACATGGTGCCCGCGTCGGGAGTGCGGACCTGTGCGGCGACCAGGTCGGCGATGGTCTTGACGATATGGCCCGCTCGTTGCCGCGAGGCCTCGTCGATGCGTGGATCGCCGGTGCCGACGACACCGATGGTGATGGCTTTCGGCTTGGATTCTCCACCTGCAAGCTTTCTGGCAGTTGTCATGGTTTCCTACTTGGATCGCAGTATTCTTCGTGATTCGGGAAAGTGGCCATCTTAGCAGTTTTCGCACAGCGAGGGAACCGCCCTGACTTTGTTAGACAGGGTTTCGCGATCTCGACGATTTTACCGGTTCTTGTGTGGCACGGGAACCGGCGTGGTCCGTCTGTGCCCGAACCCTGTGCGAGGTAGCATGCTCACCGAAAACTAACGAAAAATCATACCCGTTTCTCGCTTCTTCGTGCTAGAATGACCGCCGGACTGACCCGTTTCCCTCCTTTGTAAAGCAAAATGATGCGCTATTTCGCCTTTTTCCTTTCAGCCGCTTTGTCCCTGTTATTGCCGGTAGTCTCTGTTTCCGCCAAAGAACCCCCGGCCGACCCCCGCCTGCTGTTCCGTCCCCTTCCCGGTCCGCAAGCCGATGGCGCCGTGCTCCTGCCGAACCAGTGGTCGCTGCGACCGACCGGCAAGCAGGTCGAAGTCGGGAATTTTCCCGTCCAAGTCATACTGCACCCGCAAGGTGATTGGGCCGTAGTCCTGCATTCGGGCTATGGGCCGCATGAAGTCGTCGTCGTCGATCTCAAGACGGCCGGCATCCTGTCGCGTGTCACCCTGCCCAAGACGTTTTACGGTCTCTGCTTTACTCCCGATGGAAAACGGTTGCTCGTGAGCGGCGGTGCAGACGACGTCGTTTACCAATTCGACTTTGCCGACGGGCGTCTCTCGAACCAACAGGTCATCGCCTTTTCCCATGACAAGACGGCCCTGGTAACCGCCGGCCTGGCGTGCAGCCACGACGGCAAGTGGCTCTTTGCGGCCTGCTGCTTGGGCGATCGGCTGATGATCCTGCCGCTGCCGCATGCGGAGAAACAACAGGCGATCGCCATGCCGGCCGGCAGTCACCCCTATACTGGGTTGCCTGCGAAGAAGACCGAACGACTGTACGTCAGCCTGTGGGGGAAATCGTCGGTGGCGGTGGTCGATCGCACCACGGAAAAGATCGAGGCCACCTGGCCCACGGCCTCGCATCCGACGGAGATGGCCCTTTCGCCTGACGAAGACCTGCTTTACGTAGCCTGTGCCGACAGCAACACGGTCAGCGTGATCGAGACCCAATCGGGCCGGCAGATCGAGGTCATCACCACGTCGCTTTACCCACAGGCCCCGCATGGCAGCACGCCCAACAGCCTCGCGTTAGCGCCCAACGGCAAAACATTGTGGGTGGCCAACGCCGATGCCAACAACCTGGCCGTGATTGACGTCTCGCAGCGCGGAAAAAGCCGCTCGCTCGGTTTCATTCCCGTCGGCTGGTATCCAACAAGCGTGCGAATGTCGGCCAAGGCCGATCGGATCCTTGTGGCCAACGGCAAAGGCCTGAAATCGAAGGCCAATCCCCACGGTCCGAATTCACCGCTGAGGATGGAGAAGGGGAATGCCAAGGAAGAGTATATCGGCGGGCTTTTTCCGGGTGCATTGAGCATTATTGCGACGCCTGCGCCTGGCGAGATGCCCTCGTTGAGCAAGGCGGCCTACGCCTGTAGCCCGCTCAGGGCCGCGGGCACCATGTACCCATGGTCGGCTCCCGCGGGCGGCGCCCGCGAGCCCAACAATCCGATACCGGCCAAAGTCGGCGAGGCCAGCCCGATCAAACATTGCATCTATATCATCAAGGAGAACCGGACCTACGACCAGGTATTCGGCGATATGCGCGAGGGCAACGGCGATGCGGCCCTATGCATCTTTCCGGAGCGCGTCACGCCCAATCATCACGCCCTGGCCCGGCAGTTCGTGCTCCTGGACAATTTCTACGTCGACGGCGAAGTGAGCGCCAACGGCCACGAATGGAGCACGGCCGCCTATGCGACCGATTATGTCGAGAAGGTTTGGCCGCTGGTCTATCGGCACGGGGACGTGCATGGCAAGAGAGCACTCCCGGGCTTCCAATATCCGGCCGAAGGCGCCACGCCCATCGCCATTCCCGCCAGCGGATACCTGTGGGACCGTTGCCGCGAGGCAGGCGTAAGCTTATCGCAGTTACGGCGAGTTCATCGAAAATGGCCCGCAGCCGGGCAGTCCGGGGCATGCCCGGGTCAAGGGCCTGGAAGGACACTTCGATCCCTTGTTTCGGAGTTTCGACCTGGAGTACAGTGACCAGCATCGGGCCGACCGTTTCATCGCTGAATTAAAGCGGTTCGAGAGTGAAGGGGAGATGCCCAGCTTGATCATTCTCCGCCTGCCCAACGATCACACTTCGGGCACGAGGTGGGGCGTGCCGACGCCGACGGCTTACTTGGCCGACAACGATCTGGCCTTGGGCCGGGTGGTCGAGGCGGTCAGTCACGGCAAGTTCTGGAAGGAGACGGCGATTTTCGTGCTGGAAGACGACGCCCAGAACGGCTCGGACCACGTCGACGCCCATCGCAGCCCGGCCCTGGTGGTAAGCCCTTACACGAAGCGGCGGCACGTCGATTCGAGCATGTATTCGACCTCGAGCATGTTGCGGACGATGGAGTTGATTCTCGGTCTGAAGCCGATGACGCAGTTCGACGCGGCCGCGCAGCCGATGTACGACGCCTTCCAGGCCGCGGCCGACCTGACGCCTTTCACGCACTTGCCGGCCCGGCGTCAGCCTGGACGAACGCAACGGTGACGCGGGCCTGGGGCGCGGCGGATTCGGCCAAGATGGATTTCCGCGAGGCAGATGCGGCCGACGAGCAGCGGTTGAACGAAATCATCTGGCGCTCGGTTCGCGGTGCCGGCCATCCCATGCCGCCGCCGGTCCGCGCGGCGTTCTTTGCGCCGCATGAGGAGAGGGATTAGTTTGTCATGCCGTTGTCCTATTCGGACTCTTCAATGGCGGCTACAATGAGGACAGACGATAGATTACGAACCGCTGTTCCAGGTGTACGATGCGGAGGATGCCATGGCGAAAAACGACTTCATTTCGAGTGTTCGGACGGCCGTGGGGTTATTGGACCCGGAGGTGCAAGCCGATAGCGGGTCGTTGGATTCCGAAGAAATCCGACGGCAGTTCCGAAACGCAGTCATGTGGCTTACTCCAAAATACGTCGAGGGGTTTGATCCTCAGGATTTTACTGACTTGCCGGCGCCGCAGCGAAACGAATTAAACGTCGAGGTCGAGGCTTTTCGCAGCGTGGCGCAGCAAGTACCGGCCGAACGCGCCGGCGACGGACGAACAAATTGAGGCCGCGCTGTCCCACTTCCTCAGAATCGTCTCGCTGGTCCGCGAGGCCGTGTTGCCGCCGTGGATCGCAAACCTGGACATGCTCTTGAGCCAGGTCGAATTGTGGTGTGAGGAACAGGACTGGCCCCACAAACGGCAGGACAAGATGCTGCGGGAGCGACTGCTGAGGCCTTATGAGGTGGAGCAGCTTCGCTTCCACACGGGCCGGGCCGGATTCATGCTCGATCCGGTGGCAAGATTCGTTCCCGGGGGTTTGGGACTCGTGGATCTCTACGTGCTGCCTTCGCTCGACTCGGTAATCATTTTACGCACGGAAGATGGCTGGGTCTTGCAGGTCGATCGACCTGGCGACGTGCAGGTCTTGCCGTGGGGTAAAGAGCAATTCGGTTCGGCCGTGAGTGATCTGGCGAAGAATCCATGAGAGAGATGTTCGCAAGATGCAAGCGATTCCCTTCGCCAAAGCCCAGCGGTCGTTGGCGATTTTTCTCAGCCGCTTGCCGCCCCATTGGCGGCCGTAGATAAGGCCGTTCCCGACTGCGTTTTTTTCTTGCTGTTTTTTCATTCGAAGTCGTGTCCGAAGACCCTACCCGGCTCGTCCAGGTCGGTGAATCAGGCTGGCAGGCTAAAGGCGTCGCCGGACACCCCTTGTCTTTCCTCACCGGCACGGCCGCCTCCGGCGGCCTTCCGTGCAACGGAAGACTTCGTTCCGACGTGCGACGTCGCGGCTCTCGAACTTCGCGGTCTTGGGAAAAACCGACGGGGGTCGAGCAAACGATCGCTGCCCTGCACTGTTTTTCAGGGCGGGAAAGAGGCTAGAAACCTTGCCGTGTTTTGTCGGCCACAGCGTCCACTCGACCTACGCGGGAGCAGACGCCTGAGGTGACGATCTTGGCGGCGACTCCCCGCTTCCTTTGGACGGCAAGTGAAGCTCGGTTCGGCTAAGGGCAAGAATACGGGTCCTGAGCAACTCACCGGAAAGGCACTGACACAGCGAGGAATGCGATTTGAGAGCCACCCTTCCGACTTGCCAGGGCGTCCCGGCATTGCTTTCCGGCGCATGAAAGTTGCCGTCTTTATCGAAGGCGACTTCTGGCACGGTTGGAGATTCCCGCTCTGGCAGAATAAGCTCGCGCCCAAGTGGCAGGACAAGATCGCAGGTAACCGCGCAAGAGATCAGCGGAACTTCCGGAAGCTCCGTCGGCTGCGCTGGAAGGTTATCCGGATCTGGGAACACACGATCGAGCGCGATCTTCCGTCTTGTATTGCGAGGGTTTTGGCAGCGGTCAAAGAGTAGACTGCGCACTTGCGGATTCCGACGACACATTACTTAATTCCCGTGGTTCTTGGGTTTGGTCCATACCAGCACGGTTTGAGCCGCGCAACCGACCACAGGAGCACAACAGTCCTTCCCGGCAGGAAGGACCTACCGCGCGCCCGCTCTTCCTGAACTCGCGAGGGCGCGGGAATTCTCAAGTGCTTGCGGGCCATGAAGTTACGGCGTGTTTTGCCGTTCATGCTCTTGCCATGGTCTCACAAGGCGGACGACTCTTGCGGATATTTCTCGCGAATTCCGCGTTTTTCTCCATCGCCGCAAACCCGTGCCGTGACGCCACTTAAGGCGGTTGAGACCACCTCGCGCCAGAATCTTTCCAGAATATTCGTTTCCGCCTCTTGACAGACTTGTATAACTATGGATAATTACAGACTCGTACACATATCGATTGCAAGCAACGCGCGAAGGAGGATGGACCATGCCTTGCACTGCCGAGGCAAATGACTTCGATTTTGCACCACACCGTGGTGGACCGCAGGGAAGGCATCCGCCCTATTTAAGCGCTGAATAGAGAAGCACTTACGAATGTTTTGCCGGACCGCAAAGAAATCGTCCGGCTGCCGTCAACTTGTTCTTTTGCTCTTTGGCAATTCGGTTCTGCGACGCGCAAGGCAATGCGCGTCGCGCGGCCCGGGGCGGCCTTCGCGAGGCTGCCCCGGTTAGGGAAGCTGTCGGCGCCTGTCGGTCGACAGTTGTCACCACACGGGCACCGTCGGGCACCGTGCGCAGCATGGTCGGCATGGTCGGCATGGCCGGCGTGGCGAGTACGTCAACGTCGGCCGGCTTTGCCCACAAGGCGCGATTTCGTGCGGATTCTTGCCATACGTCCGGCGGATACCTGCGCCCCGGCCTGAGGAGCGGAGCCTCCCGTTTTTCCGCAGTTTTCAAGGGTGATTCCCGAATGATCGCGGAGCGATACCTGTCCAATGGTGATGGCGAGAGTAGTTGGTAGTGGTAAAAACTGGCCGAAAAACCAGAAAACAATTTTGTTTTGGGCAAAGTTGGCAAGAGTCCCCCTATCGGCAGCAGGGAGCGGCGAGACACGGAGACGGGAAGAAGGAGAGACGCGGAGAAAGGGAGCGAATGCCCTCGATTTTGGACCACACCGTGGTGGACCGCAGGGAAGGTTTCCGCTGTACGTAAGCGCTTAATAGAAAAGCACTTATTTGCTTTCCGTGACTGGAAACTGTCCGGCCGTTGAACTATGATGCGCTGAGTCGCATTCCCCCCACTTTCCGGCGACCTATCCGGCAGCAGTGCCGGCCGTCGCCCCTGCCATCGAAGGAGCCCTCCCATGCGGAACACGTCGATCTTCCGTGCCTGGTACACCATGGCCTTCTCATGCCTTCTCACCGCGGCCGCCACTGCTGCTGAACCGCCGGAGCGTTTTTCAGAACTCTTCAATGGCAAGGACCTCACCGGCTGGCACGGCATGCCGCACTTCGATCCGTATCTCCTGGCCGCCATGCCCGAGGCCAAGCGAAAGGAGACCATTGCCAACTGGACCGCCGACGCGAAACAACACTGGCGCGTCGAGAACGGCGAACTGATCAACGACGGCAACGGCGCGTATCTGACGACCGACAAGGACTACGGCGATATCGAATTGCTCGTGGAATACAAGACGGTCCCCTTGGCCGACAGCGGCATCTATCTCCGCGCCACGCCGCAGGTGCAGATTTGGGACTACACCAAAGAGGGCGGCAAGTGGAACCTCGGCGCCGACAAGGGCAGCGGCGGCCTGTGGAACAACAGCCCCGGCTCGCCCGGCAGGGATCCGCTGGTCCTGGCCGACAAGCCGTTCGGCCAATGGAACAAGTTCCGCATTACCCAGGTGGGCGAGCGCGTGACCGTGCATCTGAACGACAAACTGGTTGTCGATCATGCCCAGTTGCAGAACTTCTGGCACGGCAGCGTGAAGCCGCCCAAATTCAACGGCGCCACGCCGCTCATGAAGAAGGCGCCGATCCAACTGCAAACCCACGGCGGCGAGATCCGGTGGAGGAACTTCCGCATCCGCGAGATTCCGGCCGGCGAGGCCAACGCCATCCTTCGCCAACACAACTCCGCAGGGTTTGTCAACGTCTTCAACGGCCGCGACTTGACCGGTTGGGCCGGCCCCGTGGACCAGTATCAAGTCAAGGAGGGGGCGATCGTCTGCCGGCCGAAGATGGGCGGCACGATCTATACCAAGGACGAGTACTCGGACTTCGTCGCCCGCGTCGAGTTCCGGCTTCCCCCGGCCGGCAACAACGGCCTGGCGATCCGCTATCCGGGCTACGGCAATGGGGCCTACGTCGGCACGTGCGAATGCCAGATCCTGGACGACGACGACCCGGTCTACGCGAAGCTCGACCCGCGGCAGTACTGCGCCTCGGCCTACGGAATGACGGCCGTCAACCGCGGCTATCTCCGCCCCGTGGGCCAGTGGAACTTCATCCAGGTCACGGCCATCGGTCCCAAATTGACGATGGAGCTCAACGGCACGCGGGTCACCGAGACCGATCTCAGCCAGGTGACCGAGTACATGGCCAATTCGGCCCATCCCGGCAAGCTATCGACCCACGGTCATTTCGGCTTCTGCGGCCACGACGACCCGGTGGCCTTCCGCAACGTGCAGATCAAGACGTTGAAGCGCTAGCCCGGATTATTCATAAGTTTTCGGACATCGGACGTGGCCTCCCAACTGGTGGGGTTTCGGAGTGAGGCTGGCCATTTGTTGAGGCACTGAAGAGATAATGCCCCCTTTCCCCCAACCGCGTTGGAGCGGACGAGGCATGGAATCGATGGGATTGCTTCCGCCATCAACCGCTGTCCGCGGTGGGCTGCCGTCGTTCCAGAAGATGCTGGACGACTTTCCGGAACTGTTCCAGATAGGGCCAACTTGAGGAGAGTTCCACGATCACCCGGCGAGCGCTCTGACGCACACGAGCGGCGACCTTGATGAAGCGCGTCCGCCATGTACAGGGTTGACCTTCTCCCAAGGGATCGTGTTCACGGCGGCGGTTGTGCCATTGGTGGCGCTGGCGGCCGCCGAGAGCTTCGGTGGGCAACTCTTCGTGTGGCACCAAGGCCGGCGGCGGATCAGCGGCAACATGCCGGAAGTAGATCAACAGATTGAGAGCTGCCGCGTGCAGGTACAGCCGGAAGAGATTGGCAAAGTAGCGATGATCGCTGAGTCGATCTGCTTGCAAGCCGCGTTTGAGTTCTTTGTTGCGGTTCTCACTCTCGCCCCGATCGGCGTAGGCATCGTACGCGGCACCGGGCAGAACGAACGCTCCGGGACGGTTGGTGACCACGGCGCGTCGATTCGTGCCCTGCGCATGGGCTTCGCATTTTATGACCACCCAACGCTCGCTTGACCAGGACTGTGCCTGATACCAGAAGGCCATGAAAAGGCGTTGCGGTTGGCCCGTCTTTTCCCATTCCGCCACGGCGTTTTCCAGCAGAGAATCGCTGTCTTTCTTCAGCCGCGCATTCATGCCGATGCCCAAGGTATAGTCGATATTCAGCTTCTCGCAGGCTTCATACATCGTGGGCGTGCCGAAGCCGCTGTCGCCGCGGAGGTGAATCCGCACGTCGGGCCAGGCCTGCCGCAAACGCCCGACCACATAGGCCAGATCATCCTGGGCGCCCAGCGTGGCATGTGCGGTGCCATGCAGCAGGCAGACAGTCAACACCAAGTCGTTCTCGGCGCAGGTGATGACTCGCGGCAGGTACTGATGCTGTTCGTAATAACCGTGATAGAAACTCAAGTGTTGCTGGCCGTGGGTCGGGTCGTCAAAGGGATCAATGTCCAACGTGAGGAACCTCGGCGGCTCGGCGAAGGAGGCGATGAACTGGTCGAGAAACATGTCCTGAAGAGCAAAGAAGCTCTTCGGCTCGATGGCGTTCTCGAAGCGGGAAAGGGTGGGCTGGCTGGCCAGATCGTCGCCATCGATCGAGCGCCCGCAGATCAACTTGAAGATCGGATCGCTACGCAACACGTCGTGGTCGTTCTGGTCGACGTAGTCGGCCAAGATGCCGAAGATCCGGGCCCGCGTCATCTCCTCAAAGGTGTGGCCTACGTAGCTCGTGTGCCGAGAATCGGTCAAGGCTTCAGCGAACTGCCGGGTCAGTCCCAACTGCTCATCGAGTTGGCGAATGGGCACCAAACCGGCGTCACTGGAGACCTGGTCGGTCGAAGGTTCAATCACGACCGGCGTCGAGCCGAGGAAATGGAGTGACATCTGCCAATCAGGCTGTATAATCATCTTCGCCCCTTTCTGGAGTGGACAAGTTGCTTTTCATACAACAACTTAGATGCTCCAGAGGGGCAAGAATTCCCTAGATTCTTGAATAATCCGGGCTAGGGGAGCAAATACGTCAACTTGGGCGCCAGTTCCACGGTCGTACGCAGTCGCCGCGGCCACTCCGCTTGCCGGAGACACTTGCCGATCACCGCCGCCCTTTCCGCGGTGGCCGTGATCACCGCCAGGCGGAAGTGGCCCGCGGCAAGGAACTCGGAAAAGTCGGGGCGGCTGCAGCGGGCCCGCAAGTCGTCGTGATAACCGGCAACCATCTGCTCGGCCGGGCAGCCGTCGTCGATGAACATGATTCCCCAGGCCATCGGCCGTTGCGTGGCGTCCAGATAGTAACGGTCTGAATCGATGTCCGGGAAATAGAGTTGCGGATGCTCTTCCCGAACTTCGCGGGTCAACAACCGGCAGCGGGGCGTCTTCGACAGACAGCAGTAGGCCAGCATGCCGTATGCCGCTCTCAACGCCTCCGTGGCAGGGGCTTCCGACCATGCCGCTTCCGCCGACCCCAACAGTTCCGCGGCACGAGGCGCCAAAGTGAAATAGAACGATTTGTAAAACACGGGGTACTGGTTCAACCAGCCCTCGGCTTGAAGTCGTGAGGTAACCTTGGTCACCGCATTGATGGCCACTTTCTGGAAGAGCGTGCGATGGAGCGCCTCGCGCGTCGTGATCCGATAGCGCTCGACGTGCCGCAGGATCGCGCAGTCGCGTTGCCTCACTTCAGAAGACACAATTCCACTCCAATGTACTCATCACGCCGACCAACGCCGACCATGCTTGCATGGTCGGCATTGGTCGGCGTGATGAGTACAGTTATTGATTCGCCGGTCCTGAACAACGTTCCAAATACCCAGCCCACATCGGCTAATAATCGCGATGATCAGGACAAATCTAACTCTATTGTAATCAGTCAAACAGGAAACGCCACCACTTGGTTGCGTAGGCGAATCATTCCAGCGGACCGGTCGCCAAGATTCGCGTATCACCTTTCTTGAGCGTAAGAAGCAACTTCGGCCCATCGTGGATCGGCTGCCCAGTGAGCACGTCATGGATGGGGCCGGCTCGGCCGGTGTCGATTTCCAGAGGCCCATCCTGGCTGGCATGCAGGACCAGGTAGGGGCCGTTGGCGTAAACATTGCAGTCGGACTATGACTGGGAACGATACTCTTCGGGACTCGTTGCCACAGCTAGGAGCATACCAAAAGGAATGTCCCACGTCAAATTTCTTGATCCGCGAACTCCGGCGTCACCAACTTCGGAATCACGCCGGCCGCATGTCCGCGGGCAAGCAACTCGGCGACGGCCTGGCGGCCGCGCGGACCAAAATCCAGCGTCCAATCGTTGACGTACATGGCAACGAATTCGTCAGCCTTGGCCGGATCCAGTCCGCGGCCGAAACCGAGCCGCATATTCCAGGGCATCGTGACGATGCTGCAAGCCATACTCGATGCTCGCGCGCAGCAATCGCTGGCACGTCGGCGATTACTTGCTGTCCGAGATCCTTACGAAGCCCATTGGCCCCCAACGGCAAGGGCAGACCGGTCTGATCGAACCACCATTGGCCCGTGTCGACGATCAATGCGAGGCCCTGCTGGGCGTAGGTGAGCTGGCCTTCGTGGATGATCAGCCCGGCGTCGATTGGCTGGCCTTCGTACTCGCCGGCAACCACGACATCCAAGATCCGCTCGAAGGGCACGACCACCTCGCGGAACTCCATGCCCAGGCACATTCGCAAGGCCAGATAGGCGGTCGTGAGCATGCCGGGCACGGCGATCGTCGCCTGTCGATAGGCCTCCAGGGGCTTCTTGGTTCGCGCCACCAGCATGGGGCCATAGCGATCGCCCATGCTCGCACCGCAAGTACACAGCACGTAACGGTCGGTCAGATGCGCGTAGGCGTGCAGACTCAGGGCCGTCAGTTCCAACTCGCCGCGGAACGCACGGCGATTGAGCGTTTCGATATCCACCAGTTCGTGCCGGAAGAGGTACGGCCCGGTGTTGATCTTGCCGCGGGCCAGTGCGTAGAACATGAATGCATCGTCGGCGTCGGGGCTATGGCCGACATGGATTTTCAGGCGGGTTTCTTTCACGGGTGCTCCTTCTGGCCGGGATTATTCACAGTGTCGAGTTGTGGCTCATTGGTGGGACTCGCCTACGCTCGGCCCACCCTACTGCCGAAGTTTATCGCCCATTTTCGCCAAATGGAAGTGAGCGGCTCGCGAGGCGTTAATCTAGGGAGTCTGGGATATTATTGCTGCCTGGATCGATTTTACTTGGCCTATCGGTAATTGCGGCCGATCCGTTTGTAAGGATGGCGACGATTTTGCGGGCCTTTTCTGGGCAATCCCAAACAGGAGACGAACATGACGGCCAACAGGAATACCATTTGGGCTCTCGGGCTGATGCTGTGTGCATGGGCAGCGGGCAAATCGACGCTCGAGGCATCATCGATTGACAGTAACAACTCTATCAGCAATGCGGGCTTTGGCGCAAGCGGCAAAACTGGTTCGGATACCCTCGGCAATTCCACCAGTACGAGCGGTTGCAATGCCGGCTGTGACGCGTCCTGTGCGACCAACGGCACGAATTCCGGGAGATTGGGAGATGAGCCGATGTTGAAGGATTGCCTACCGTCCTTCCAAGAATTGTGTGAGATCGGCGCGGGATGCAGTGTGAAGGCGGAGGCGAGCGCCCTTTATATGCACCGTTCGGCGCCGGGAAGTCGGGAGGTCCTGCTGAATGCGGCGGGTGGGGACGCGTTTGACGCCACTTACTTGCAATTTCCCTTTGAGGTGGGGCCGCGGGTTTCTCTCACCGTGTTGGACTGTGAGGGTTGGGGGTGCGAGTTGAACTACTTCGGCATCGACGGCTGGTCGGCGTCGGGCGACGTGCCCACCGGGGGCACGCTGATAGTCGACAATGTTACGGCCAATCAAGTATCGTTGACCGATGCCCACTTCGACTCGATTGCCCGCTTCTACAGTTCGGAATTCAATTTCCGCAGACCGCTTTTTGGCGATCTTTCCCTTCTGGCCGGTTTTCGCTGGTTGGATATGACCGACCAGTACATGGCCACGGGAACCGACACTTCGGCGAACACCGTGTCCGAAACGATCGTGACGCATAACCACATGTTCGGTTCCCAGATTGGCGTCGACGGAACGTTGCCCCAGATAGCCGATTGCTGGCGAATCCGCGGATTTGTCAAGGTCGGAACACTCCTCAATTTTGCCAGGCAAACGACTGCGCTCTCTGATCCCGATCCGCCCGGTTCCAACATTGCCAGCGGCACCAATACCCGTGCGGCGTATTTCGGAGAAGCGGGCCTCGTCGCCTACTACCAGATTACCAAGCACCTTTCGGCCAGCGGCGGATATCAAGTCATGTTCGTCGGTAACGTGGCCCAGCCCGTGAATCAGCTTGCGGTCACGAATCTTACCACTTCCAGCGCAAGTGTTGATACAAGCAGCGGACTGTTCTACCACGGGGCCACGGCCGGTTTGGAATTGACCTGGTAGGTTACGATGAAGATCACTTCACTCCACATAGCCGGCTGTAGCCGGATCGATCCCCCGCATCTTCAACCAACGGCTGCGGCGGGCCCAGTAGAACCGCACGGGAATGAAAATGTCGACCACCTCGTCGGCAATCAGCAGTCCGCCCAACACCGGGGCGGCCATGGCCGAAACGATCTCGTGACCTACGCCGGAGGCATAGAGCATCGGCGCTAAAGCGATAATCGCCACGCCCTCGGTCAAGAGCTTCGGTCGCAGCCGATGTACGGCCCCTTCGATCACCGCGTCGCGCAGTTCGGCCAGCGAGCCGATCTTCTCCAGGCCGCCGCGCTTTTCGATCGCCTCGCGAAGGTATACGAGCATGATGATGCCCGTCTCCGTCGCCATGCCGAAACAGGCGATGAAACCAACCTGCACGGCGACGCTGAAGCGGTAGTCGGAGAGCCCGAGATAATTGGAGACCCATATAAAGAGGATCCCGCCGACCAAGGCCTCGGGCACACACATCATCATGAGCACGGCGTCGATCAAGTCCCAGTACGTCAGAATAAGAATCACGAAGATCACCAGGGCCACGGCGGGGAAGACGATCAGCATCGTCTTGCGTGCCCGGACCTGGTTCTCGAACTCCCCGCTCCAGGCCAGGTACATGCCTTGCGGCAGCTTGACCTTTTGGGCCACGACCCGCTGGGCCTCCTCGACGAAGCCGACGATGTCGCGGTCGCGAACGTTCAGTTGCACATAGGAGCGCAACATGCCGTTTTCGCTCTTGATTTCCGCAGGACCTTCGACGATCCGCACGTCGGCAACCATGGAGAGCGGGATCTGGCGAGAAACCGCGGAAGCCGATTTGCTTGCGGTTGATTTCTCATCGTTCATCCCGCCACCTGTGGTTTCGCGCATCGGAGCGGATCCAGCGTTGATCAAAAGGTTCTTGACATCTTCCTCGTCCTGGCGAAAGGCGCGGGCGTAGCGGGCCCGCACGGGGAACCGCTGGCGGCCTTCGACCGTCGTCGTAATCGCGCGGCCGCCGAGGGCCACCTCGACCACGTCCCAGACATCGCCGACGTTCACCCCGTAGCGCTTCGCGCGGTCGCGATCGGGCCTGATCTCCAGGTAGCCCTTGCCCTTGATCTGATCGGGAAAGACGCCCACCGCCCCCGGTACGCTCCGCAGGACCTCGGCTACTTCGTCCGAGACCTTCTGGATCTGGTCGAGGTTGTTGCCGAAGACCTTCACGCCGATGTCCGTCCGCACGCCGGTAGCCAGCATTTGAATGCGATTGATGATGGGCTGCGTCCAGATATTGATCCAACCGGGCACGCGGACGACGCTCTCCATCTCCTTGTTCGCGAGGTCGTCTTTCAACGTCTGCGAGAGGAACAGCTTTGGCGTCCAGGCCTTATCGAGGTCCTGGCGAAGCTTGATGAGTTTTTGTTTCTCGGCCGCATCGTCGGTCTTTTCGGCCCACTTGCCCTGATCTTGGGCCGCTTTTTTCAGCTCGTCGATGGCGTAGTGGTCGTAGCTGGCCGCCGCGCAGTCGAGGATTTCATCATTGATCTGCTCGACTCGTTTTCGCCACTGGCGGTCGCGCCGGCTGACGATGAATTGCCACATATCGGTGAACAACGTCGGCCGTTCGGCGCCGAGGACTTCGGCCACATTCAGCCAGCCTGCGTAGAGCCCGCTATAATTCGGGGCCAGCAGGTCGGGGTTAAGCTGGACCTTCTTCCCGCCTTCCGCGGAGGCCAGCCCCTCAACGATCTTTTGCATCAGCCGGGTGATGTCTTCCTGGTTCGGACCGGCGGCAAGAATCGCGGCAAACTCCTTCTGATGATCCTTGGCCAGCCGGTCGATGTCGTCATCGGTCACCACTGCCGAGAGGCGGCCCGCCTTCTGCAATCGCCCGACGAGTTCCGCAATGAACTCCCGCAGCAGCGAGGGGCCGAGTTGGGCGTCGAATTCCCTGAACCGCATGGCCACCATCCCCCGCATGGTCTCGTCGAACCGCTCTACGGCGTTCATCGTAGCCGGGTCCATAAGCGCGTGCCGCTCGGAATCCACGGGAATGGCCTCGATGAGGTCCTGCTTCTGCAAGGCGTCGAGCACGACGGCCATTTGCCGTTGGGCGTCCTTGTAATCGAGCTTTCGCTTGGGCCAATGCTCCTTGGGACGCAGCGTGATCACGCTTTCCACCATTTCGATCGGCGAGGGGTCGGTCGGCGTATCGGCCCGGCCGGCCTTGCCGACGATCAATTCGACCTCCGGAAAACGCCGGATGATCTCGTCGCGGGCTTTGAGGTCCCTGGCAGCCTGGGCTACCGACACCCGCGGCACCGTGACGGGCATGTCGAGGATGCTGCCCTCATCCAGCTTCGGCATGTAGTCGGTGCCGATCCTGGGGAAGTTGGAGGCCGCCAGAGCCAAGGCCCCGAGGGTGACGAAGGAGAGCAACTGCCAGCGCCAGCCGGCGACGAGCAAGATCGTGATCAACATCGTCACGGCGACGATCCATAGGAAACAGGTCCGCCAGGCCACGCCGATCACGGCGTCCAGCGGAAAGAGGCCCGCCCCCACGATCAGCAGCGCGGAGAACGACCACATCGCAAAGTTCCGCCGCGGCATCAGCCAGGTGAGCCACGGCTTATAGATGCCGATCAGGTTCCGCACCAGCCAGCTCTCTTGCTCGCTCCGCAGTCGGCCTTTGATGAAGCTGGGGATCAGGGCGGGCACCAGTGTAATGGAGATCACCGCCACGCCGAGCATGGCGAAACTCTTCGTGAAGGCCAGCGGGTGGAACGTCTTGCCTTCGCGGCCCGACAGGGCGAAGACGGGGGCGAACGAGAGCAGGATGATCATCACCGAGAAGAAGATCGGCCGCCCCACGGTGCGGCAGGCCCGGATGACGATCTCGCGGGTGTCGCCCTCGATCCGCTTGCCCGGGCCGAAATGGGCCGTGAGATGGTGCGTGGCGTTTTCCACCATCACGATCGCCTGGTCGACGAGGATGCCGATGGAAATGGCGATGCCCGAGAGCGACATGATGTTCGACGACACGTTGAACTGCCTCATGAGGATGAACGACACGAGCACGGCCAGCGGCAGCGTCATGCAGATCAGCACGGCGCTGCGGAAGTGCATGAGGATCAGCAGGATGGCCAGCGAGGCGATGATCATCTCGTCCCGGAGCGTCTCAGTGACGGTTTCGATGGCCCCGTTGATCAGCCGCGTGCGGTCGTAGAAAGGGACGATGCGGATGCCCGCGGGCAGACCCGGTTGAAGTTCCTGGATCTTGTCCTTGATCCGCTTGGTGACTTGCAAGGGGTTCTCGCCGTGGCGCATCATGACGACGGCGCCGACGGCTTCGCTGCCGTTCTTTTCCAGCACGCTGCGGCGGAACTCGCCGCCGCGGCCGACTGTGCCGAGCTGCGCCACGCAAATCGGCGTGCCTTTCTCGCTCTCGGTCTTGACGACGATTTTTTCAATATCGCGGATGCTTTCGATCCAGCCCACGCCGCGGACGATGAACTCGGCGTTGCCTTTCTCGATCACCTTGCCGCCGACCGACGCATTGGCCCTGGAGACGGCGGAATAAAGCTCGCCGAGGGTCACGTTGTAGGCGCGGAGTTTATGGGGATCGACGTCGATCTGGTACTCGATCGGCATTCCGCCGGCCGAGGCCACCTGGGCCACACCCGGAACCGAGTTGAGCTGGTAGCGGACGTACCAATCCTGGATCGCGCGGAGCCGGCCCAGGTCCTGGCCCTCCCCTTCGACCGTATACCAGAAGATCTGGCCCAGGGCCGTGGCGTCGGGAGCCAGGTAGGGCACCACGCCCGGCGGCAGGAAGGTGCTCGAGAGCGTGAGCCGTTCCAGCACGCGCTCTCGGGCGAAGTAGAAATCGACGTTGTCGTCGAAGATGATATTGATCATCGAAAAATTGAACTGGCTGGAGGACCGCACCGCCTTCACGCCCGCCAGTCCTTGCAGGTTGACCGAGAGCGGATAGGTGATCTGGTCTTCAATCTCCTGGGGACTGCGGCCCATCCAGTCGGCGAAGACGATGACCTGGTTCTCCGAGAGGTCGGGGATGGCATCGACGGGCGTATTGACGACGGCATGCACGCCCCAGAGCATGACGCCCAGCGTCACGAGGATGACGATAAACCGGTTGCGTATCGAGAACTCAATGATTTTTTCGATCACGATGCTTTTCCTGTAGGTCCTTCCCGGCAGGAAGGACCTATCAGCCGCTGTCTTGCCGTTTTGGCAGGGTGGTTGCTCTCAATCACGGCTGCGTTCTTTCCAACTTCTTCAATATCCCTTCGGGATCGCGTTTGGCCTTGCCGATGCAACCCTTGCAGCAAAGGTAGACGGGCTTGCCGCGGAGCGTGATCTTCACGGGCACGCCCATCGACCCCAGCGCGGTCCCCGTCACGGGACATATCGCCTGAGCCTTGGCCGGTTGCCGATCTTCTTCCGGCAGTTGGTTGATGTTTTTCAAGTACTCATCACGCTCCGCCGTGATGTTCTTTTTGGAAGTGACCTTCTCGCGAGTGGCCGGTGGCGACGAACCGTTGCCGGCCTGCGGACCGCCGCTGGCGCCGAAGTAGGTCGAAGCGGCGGCCGGATTGAGCCGCGTTTCGGCATCGACGAGGAACCCGCCCGCCGCCGCGACCCGGTCGCCGGCAACCAGCCCCGTGAGCACTGGGTAGAAATCATCCTGCCGCGGTCCCAGTTCGACTTCGACGCCCTCGAACAGCCCCGGCTTGCGCTCGACATAAACGACCTTTTTCGCACCCGTATCGACCACGGCCTGTTCCGGCACGACGAGGAACTCCTGTTGCGGTTTGGCCTGGCCGTCCTTCTGGCTGACAAGGATCGTCTGCACGGTCTTGGCAGCCAGCGTCTTGTAGGGTTCGATCGTTTCCAGGGGCGTATCGATGGTCACGGCGGCAAACATGCCGGGTCGCAGTTCATGCTCGGGGTTGTCGAGCTTGAACCGAACGCGGTTGGTGCGCGTCGCTGCTTCCAGATGGGGGTGAACCAGCGCGATTTTTCCGGTAAACGTGCGATTGGGAAGGGCTTCTACCGTGGCCTCGACCTCTTGGCCGGCTTGAAGAAAGGGAATATCGTTTTCAAATACCTCGGCCTCGATCCAGACGGTTGAGAGATCGGCCAACTCGAAAAGGGTCATCTTCGCTTCCACGCTGGCGCCAACCACGATCTTCTTTTCCACCACGTGCCCTGATTGCGGCGCGCGGATCACCAGTCGCGTCGGCGGCTCTTTCGCGTCGGCAATCTCGCGGACTTCCTCCTCGCTGAAGCCCAGCAGCAGGAGCTTCTCGCGATCGGCCACGTTGCGTTCGACTCCGAATCGCCTGGCTTGGATCAGTTCCTTGGCCGCGCTGTACAATTCGGGGCTATCGATCTCGGCCAGGCGGTCGCCCTTGTGGACCATCGTGAAGGTCTTGTCGACAAAGAGCTTCTCGACGTAGCCCCCCACGCGACTGACGACTCGCGACAGCCCGCTTTCGTCGTAGGTAACGTAGCCTACGGTCTTGGTTTGCCGGACTACCGGACGATAGGCGACCGCCACGGTCTTGATGCCCGCCATTTGTACTCGCTCCGGAGAAAGTTGCACGCGGGCGGTGATGTCGGCGGGCAGTTTCTCCTTTTGGCCCTTCGCGTGGATCGACAACCGCATGCCGCAGATCGGGCAGGCCGGCACGTCGCCGTTGGACGCGTAGGTCGTTTGCACCACTTGCGGGTCCATGGGGCAGAAGAACTCCTGGCCGGGGGGCAGTTCGCGGCTGGCAGACGCGCGAGGATGCGTCCAGCGGTCCCAATGGCTCTTCACCACGTCCCATTTACATATAAACAATCCCACTCCAACCAGGATGGCAATGAAGCGGACGCGCTTCATGATCACCAGGCCCACCAGCCAGAGCTTTTGACGGCCGGTGAGTTCCGGCAGCGTAGGCATCTCGTCTGCGACCGGTAGCGGGGTGATGATTTCAACAGGTTCTGCAAAATCGGCAGGTATATTTTCGTCAGCCATGATCAGGCTCCTTATGAGAAATTCGGTCCGACACCACCTTCGGTGGAAACGCCCGTAAACGGGTGTAAGTTGCAGAACGAGCGAGAAAAGCGCAGGCAAAGTCAATTGTGCGCGCGCAGTATCCCGCCCAAGCGCAGAATCAGACGATGAGGCGACAGAGCAAGCTCAGACGTTCCGGGGAAGTCTGGCCCGGCAAAGAGTGGAAATGAATATCCCGCGAACCGACAACGCTGATCGCAACCGCATCGATTGCCGGCGAAGCATTGGCAGAAGCCAGGGTCTTGGCCGTGTCGGTCCGGGAATTGCCCGGCCCCGGCGCCTGGATGGGAGCCGGGTGGTTCTTCGCACATTGACAGCCCGAATTCGGGCCGCACTTCCCTCGACGGCAACAGCAGCACCTATGGGCCGACGATCGCGACTTCCCATGGCAGCAGCAACAACAGTTGGCCGCGCCCTTCCAGCAGCACGGTGCCTTTCGTAGCGGGGCTAAAGCACCGGCAGTTCGGGCCCAGCAATCACAGCCCGACACAGGTATCCCCTCTGCCGGGATCAGCAGGGCGACCACCCATACCAGGATTCGTACGGCGATATGACTGGGGGAAATCATGAGACCGTTCTGTTCTCGTTGAAACCGAAATCGCCTGAAAGGGAGGGTTTGGCGTGGGCCGTTATCCGCCGGACCAGCACGTGCATGCAGTCAACTTTACCACTAGGGCACCCCCCGGTCAATGCAAAAGCGCGGGACACACAAATCATGAGATGCTGCCCCGGCATGCGTTTTTGACCTTGAGTCGCTACGCGTTATGCGACAGAATGTTGGAACAGTTCATTCGTACAGGTTTTGGCCGCGATCGGCAGCCTCTCCTGCCAAGAATGTCTATTTTGCAGAGAAGGATTGTGGAGATTTACGGATTCGCTCGCAAAATTCCCCATTTTTGACTGATTTTCACATACTGCAGTGCTACAACCGGCAAGATTCGCAAGCTTTTTTCCTTCCAAGTCGTTGACAAAACGGAAGAAGTGATTATGCTAAGGCTACCGATTATTCGTCGCCAATGGTGACTTGACATACCAAGTTTTGGAAACACTACGGAGGCAGCGTTAGGGTTCCTTCCTGGGAGTGTAGCCGACACGGGGGGTGTGCATGATGTACCGAACCTGGTGATCGGGATTTCCAGTTCACAAAAGGTCCCTCCAAGCAAACTATGTGTGCACTCAAGGTCACGGCTACCGGTCTGCCCATAATCGTGGGCAATTCTAAAGCAATTCGGGATGTATTGCAGCTTGTTGACCAAGTGGCAGCCACTGATTGCTGCGTTCTGATCGAAGGTGAGAGCGGTACAGGGAAGGAGTTGATCGCGCGACGGCTTTTTGCCAAGAGTCAGCGGGCCGACCGGCCCTTTATCCCGGTCAATTGCGCGGGTATCAGCGAGAGTCTTTTCGAGAGCCAATTTTTCGGCCACGTGCGCGGCGCCTTCACGGGCGCCGAGCAAACGATGCTGGGCGTGTTCCGGACGGCTGAAGGCGGAACGGTCTTTCTCGATGAAATCTGCGAGTTCCCCCTCTCCTTGCAGCCCAAACTCCTCCGCGTGCTTCAAGAACACGAAGTCATGCCCGTGGGCAAGCCCCTGCCGGTGAAGGTCGATACGCGATTCCTGGCCGGCTCGAACCAGAACCTGGCGGAGATGGTCCGGCTGGGAACATTCCGCCGGGACCTCTATCATCGTTTGAACATCGTCCGCATCCAACTGCCCGCATTGCGCGAGCGGCCAGAGGATATCGCTCCCTTGCTGGATCATTTCCTCCTGGTGGCCGCCGATCGATACCATCGCCCGCCGGTCGTTCTGCCCCAGCAAGTTCGCGCGATTTTGACGGGCTATCCATGGCCAGGCAATATCCGCGAACTCTCGGCCTGGGTCGAGCGCCTGTACGTCACCGGTCTTTCGTCGGAGATCCTCTTGGACATGTTGATGGGCGAGACGAGCCCCACGGGCATGTGCGACCTGGGAGGCCAAATGACGCTGAAACAGGCCGAACGCCAGGTGATCGCTCAGGCCATGGAGCATGCCAATTTCAACCAGCGAAAGGCGGCCCGCATGCTTCAGGTTCATCGGGCCACTTTGGCCCGCAAGCTCAGGTCGCATAAACTGGGCTAGATCGAAGGAAGGATGCGGGATGAAGGAGATCCCTCATCCCTGACCCGCGATCCCCTCCTTTCGTCATTCATTCGGCTGCGCCGGCGCTAGTCCGCCACTGGCCTCTCCTCATCTCTCAGTCTCGTCCGGTGTCTCTCATTTGACTGCTTCGCTGCACGGTCGCTTGTTTCCCTTCATCTGTCATCCCTTATCCCCGTGGTCGCGCCTTGCGACCGGAGTGGAGGCGCGCTTTGCGACCCTATTCTTCCCTTCGCGCTTGGGCGTATTTCAGTGGCAAGACGCTAACGATTGATCGGCATTGCGTTTAGGTATCGACTTGCCGCGGCAGGGAATACTGGCACGGTGCTTGCATAAGAGAGTGCCGTCCGTCAGGCCACTGCCTGAGGGACAAGGAAACTGCGCTTCGGCATGGAGGAGTACCTAAGGCATGACCATTATCGAGGCTGTCGTGCATCGCATCGCGATATGTTATCCAACCGCGTCTTTGTCTCGTCAGGTGGCCCTCTGGGCGCGGACGCACGAGGACTGTGAGATCGAGCCGGTTTTCGACCGGTCGGTCCTGGAGATTCGCCGGTCGTTAAGCGGCGTCGATCGAGTGCTGGTTGACGCCAGCCGCAACCACGCCCAGGCGATCCAACTGTTTTCCCAGTCGATCGTGGGGCTCGGTTCCCGGCACGTTGCGGTGTATACGGAAAGAATGCACGAGGGATTGGAACTGTTCGTGCGGACACAAGGGGCCTGGCTGTTGTTGGGCCCGCTGAATAACTGGCAATGGGAGGAATTTTTTTCCTCCATGCTTCCGCCAGCAGGCCAGGAACAGGCGCCGCCAAAGTCCCCAGCAAATTCCCTGGCGCAGGGCCGCCTAAGACATCCATCACCGAGAACTTGTTGCAAGGACCGAATCGCACGGCCGCAATAACGACCGCCCGAACCACTTTTCAAAACGACTTTTGACCCAACGTTTGCCGGTTTGCACCGGCGAGAAGCAGGAGAAAGCAAAACATGGAATCGATCCTCAGAGAACTCCAGGAACTGGCCGATGCCGACCTCTACGCCTTGAGCGAAGCGGTCGACTTGGAACTCAATCGCCGCGACGACGTTGTCGGCGATATTTCCGATTCGGCGCGTCGCCGTGCTATCGAGCGGGAGGAGAGCTATCGCCGCCGCAACGGCGCCGCGGCGCCGCCGGTCCGCATCGTCGGCATTGGCAAGCCAACGCCGCGTCGACGTGCTGCTTAACCGTATCATCCTTGGCAAATGCTTCGACCTTGAACAACACCCAAGAAAAATGCGTGTGAAACTCATGATAAACCACAAAGATTCCCCGCCCGACGACGAACCCGTGATTCTCTCTTTGGAAGCCGCTCGCCAGAGCGACGTGCGGCCCGATGACAATCCGCCCGAACCGGCCGATAGCAATGTTCCGGAGACCGACGAGGCCTTCTGGGCCGGTCGGAACCTCGCCATGCGGCGATCCGCCCGCTGGGCTGCCTGATCCGCCGATAACGACATGAACCAAGTTCCTTGAAGAATCGAGGCCAACGTGATACGCAATCCGAGAACTGGTTTCGCAACGCCCCAACAGAGACACGAACGAGTGCCAAAACCTGGATTGGCAACCAGTCCCAGGAAATGCCTTGCTGTCGTGTTGGCGATTTCGGCCATGGCCATCGCCGGCTACGGTTTCGGCCAGGAAATCAAGGGCTCGCCCGATGGTCTTTACACCGTGCCCGACGCCAGCGAGAACGCGGGCAACGCCCAGGAAACAACGGCCAACCATGCCGCACAGTCCTATCTGAGCTCCTTGGATCCCCAAGGCGAGAAGTACAAACGTGACATGGAAAAAGCAGAGGCCATGCACAAAGCGATGGTTGCCGCCAAGAAGGCGAGAGATCTGGCCGAGGGGGGGAGCGACTCGAATTGGCTTTCCGCGAAGCCATACCTCTCGGAACAGGTGTGGATTGTGATCTGGGCCGGTCTCGGACTCCTCGTTTCGCTGGCCGTCGGCGGATATGTTTGGTGGGCCCGTATTCAGGCTTCGAAGGCCAACAGTGCGGTCCTTCTCGCCCTAACGCGGGTACCTGCCGCGAAACCGGACGGCGCCGGGAAGCAAGAAAGGCCCGTCAGGCGTCGCGCCGCATGATTGATTGTTTGCTCAGCCCATACGACCTCACAGGCAAGATGCCTGCGCTACCTCTTTGAAAATCAACTTGGAAACAGTATGAAAATCCTCAAACGCCTAAACGATCTTTCCGTTGACGATCTGCGTAAGCTGCAAGCGATAATCCTCTGCGAAATCCAACGCCGGAAGGAATTGCCGAGCCTCGCGAAGGCCACGACCAACGGTCCGGCCACGGGCGAGCGGAAGTCCAGCAAGGGCAAGCGCTCCGTCCCAGACTTGAAACTGGTGCCCGCTCCCGCACGGTGCGCCGCACCGCGCCGCGCGGCGTGAGAAGGACCGAGCCGATCGGTCCGCGATCCGTTCCAAGCTGTCACGCGGCCCGTGTGGACAAATCCGTCCCACTGTCCACCGGGCCGCGTGCCCTGTTTTCTTGTCTATCTTGACTAGTTTTCCCCGGCACAGAACTGACCTTGCTTCCCGCCGGGATTTCATGGTATTTTCCGCAGACCATGTTTCCCCCGGGTCGTCGATCTCTGCAAGCCGTCTTCCGTCTGGCAGCCTGTCTGTTCCTGGCGGCTGGATGGGGTTGTGGTGCAAAGGCCCCTTGGCACCGGACGGAAACGGGGCCGTTGCTCGAATCGGTCAAGGTCTCGGAACTCCGGCCGGGCTGTTATTGCGAAATCGAGATGGTCGTGCCGCCTTTGTCGCCGCAAGGTTCGTTCCACTGTTTCAAGGGGACCGTCAAGGAAATCGGCCAAGACGAAGTTGTTTTGACCGACGTGCTGGAGGAGAGCTGTATTGAATATGGCACGGCTTCGCGCGGGCGACCGCCCACGCAGGAGAAGCGTGATGTCGTGCGCGTGCCTCTGACAGGAGTCGACGAGATTTGGGCCTTGCCGCCGGCCAAGAGCGATGCGACCGCGAAGCCGTCCCCGAAGCCGTCGGCCGTCAAGTTGCCGTCCAACGGCGCCCAACAACTCCCGCCCTCGCGTACGGCATCGGCGGCAGCGAAAGAAGAATCTGGAAGTCGGCCCGCTGGAGGTCACTCTTCGCCGCCCCCAGCGGAAACTCCGGCACATTACGACGTGCCGCCGGCCACCGGCGACGCCGTCCGATAACCCTCCGCCCATGCTGCCTCACCTGGAAACCATTCCATGCCTCTCATTCTCCTCACCATCCCCGGCCTGCGCGAAAAAGACGTCGCCGTCATGCCGCAGCTCCGCGAAATGACTGCGGCGGGGCAGATCGTCAATCTCGTGCCGAGCTTTCCCTGCGTGACCTGTCCGGTACAGGCCAACATGACCACGGGCCGGCTGCCGTCGGCCCATGGTGTGGTGGCCAACGGGCTATATTGGCGCGAGAAGCAGCAGGTCGAAATGTGGACTGCGCCGAACGATTGCATCGAGCGGCCGCAGATTTGGGACCTGCTTTCGCACGTGGAAGGGGCCTTGACGTCGGCCGTGTGGTTTGCCATGCACAGTGTCGGCGCGGACGCCGATTACGTCTGCACGCCCAAGCCGATTCATAATCCCGACGGCACGGAGTCGCTGTGGTGCTATACGCGGCCCACGGAGCTTTACGGCGAGTTGCGCGACGAGTTGGGCCATTTCCCTTTGCAGCATTTTTGGGGGCCGCTGGCCAATATCCGCTCGACAGCGTGGATCGCCCGATCGGCGGCAATTGCCGCGCGGCGGTGGACGCCCGATTTCTTCTGGATCTACCTGCCGCACCTCGACTATGCCGCCCAAAAGTTCGGTCCCGACAGTCCCGCCGCCGCGGCCGCAGTCGGCGAGTTGGACGCCGAATTAGGCCGGCTCCACGCGGTCATGCAAGAGACCTACGGCGACGATCTGCTCTGGCTCGTGGCGGGCGAGTACGCCATCACGCCGGTCGATCACGTCGCTTATCCCAACCGCGTGCTCCGCGAGGCGGGGCTGCTCAGCGTCCGAGAGCAGACCGACGGCGAGCATCTCGATTTGGCTGCCAGTCGTGCCTGGGCCCTCGTCGATCATCAGTTCTCCCACGTCTTCGTGGCCGGCGGCGGTCCGCCGACGATTGAGGCGGTCGCCGGAATCTTTCGCCGCCAACCGGGCATTGCCGAGGTGCTGGTGGGCGATCAGCGCGGCCGCTACGGGCTGGACCATGCCCGCAGCGGCGAGTTGATTCTCGTTTCCGCCCCCAACAGTTGGCAGGCCTATTACTATTGGTTGGCTGACGAAAGGGCGCCCGGCTTCGCCCGGACCGTGGATATCCATCGCAAGCCGGGCTACGATCCGGTCGAGTTGCACGTCGACATGGCCACGCGGAGCATCCCGTTAGAGGCCGGGCTGGTCCGCGGCTCGCACGGGGCCCCTGCCGTCGATCCCGCGCAACACACCGTGCTCGTGGCCTCGAAGCCGATCCTGCCCGACGGCCCGACGGTGTCGGACACGGACGTGTTCGGGATCGTGATGCGGCAGTTTGGCGTGACGATGGAGGGGTGAAGGGGCGGGATCCACCCTGCAAAGACTAAATAACGTACTCATCACGCTCCGCCGTGATGGCTTTTCATCACGCGGGCACCGACGGGCGCCGTTTGCAGCACGGTCAGCCTGGTTGGCGTGATGCGTACGGTTATTGATTCACCGGCTCTTACCTGTCCAGGTTGGACAGGTGCGTCTCGCGGTACGCCCTGATGGGGTATATTTGACCCAAAGAGACTTTTCGCTCTGAATTGGTTGACTATGACAGATCTGGTTGTCTATAATCCCACCGTTCCTTGCCTGTGGTTTTTTAGCCCACTCCGTTGGTGGATTGTTGGCGAAGAGTTGCCCCCGCTTCGTTCAATAGGCGTGTCTGATGGTCGACGAGATGGCCGAGATCGACGTTGTGTTGAAACGCTACCGCGGTTATCTGCGGATGTTCGCAGGACTCCAACTCGATCCGAGATTGCGCGGCAAACTTGATCCGTCGGACATCGTTCAGCAATCGATGATCCAGGCCTGCGACGCGTGGGGCCAGTTGCGGGGAGCCAGCGACGGAGAGCGACTTGCTTGGCTCAAGATGATCGTGGCGCGAAACGTCTTGCATGCCCTGCGAGATTTCCGGCGAGCCAAGCGGGACATTTGCCGGGAAATGTCCTTGGAGGGAGTCGTGGATGCGTCTTCAGCTCGGCTGGAAGGTTGGCTGAACGCCAGACAGTCGACGCCGAGCCATTGTGCAGAGCGAGCCGAGCAACTCCTGCAGATTGCCAGTGCTGTCGAGGACTTGCCCCAAGGCCAGCGCGATGCAGTAATGCTTTTTTATTGGCAGGGTTGCTCACTGGCCGAGATCAGCGTGAACTTGGGCCGCAGCGCGTCGGCGGTCGCCGGGTTGCTTCACAGAGGTGTAACGCGGCTCCGCGAGCAATTTTCGGGATTGGAGTGACCGATGAACGATGATTCGCGGTTGGACGGTCCGCAGCAGGAAGTCCTCAACGACGTGTTGGCTTCTTACCTGGAGGCCATCGCTCGTGGCGAAGCCGTTGACCGACATACCTTCGTGGCAAACCATCCGCAACTGACCGAGGAGCTGACCGGTTTTTTTGAGGCCCACGACCACGCTGCCCGCCTGGCAGGCAACTGGCGAATCTCGGATGGTGGTGATTTGCAAATCATGGCAGTGGCCGGCAAGAAACGGGCAACGGATACAGACGATCCTACGGCTGCGTGGGAATCGCCAGCCGGTGCGGAAGCGGCGCAGCGCGGCGATCGACCGGATCACGGACTGCGGTCGCGGAGGTTCGGCGACTACGAGATATTGGAGGAAATCGCACGCGGTGCGATGGGAGTTGTCTACAGGGCCCGCCAAATCAGTCTCAACCGGATCGTAGCGGTCAAGATGATCCTTTCCGGCCAGTTAGCCGATGAGAGTGATATTCGGCGGTTTCGGCTTGAGGCCGAGGCGGCCGCCAGCCTGCAACACCCCAGCATTGTTGCGATCTACGAGATCGGCCCAGAGGACGGGCAGCAATACTTTTCCATGGAGTGCGTCGCGGGCGAGAACCTCTCCCAGATCATTCGCCGGGGAACCTTGCCTCCCAAACAGGCCGCGCGCTACGTCCGGCAGATTGCCGCAGCGATCCACTATGCGCACCGGCGCGGCGTGACCCATCGCGACATCAAGCCGTCGAACGTACTGATCGATGATAAGGATCAAGTCCGGGTTACGGACTTCGGACTGGCCAAACGGGTCGAGTGCGACCAGCGCCTGACCGCGTCCGATCAAATTGTGGGCACGGTTCCGTACATGGCGCCCGAACAGGTAGCCGGATCGCGTGATCGCGTCGGCCCCGTAAGCGACATCTATTCCATCGGGGCCTTATTCTATGAACTCTTGACGGGACGGACGCCGTTCCGTGGCCGAACCGTCATGGATACGCTGGTGGAGATACGAGAGCACGAACCCAAGCCGCCGCGGCAACTCAACCCCCAAGTGCCCCGGGAACTGGAAATGATTTGCCTGAAGTGTCTGGAGAAGGATCCGCACCAGCGCTACCGAAGCGCCCAGGAACTGGCCGACGACTTGGAGCGATTCTTGGATGGGGACTCCATCAGCATCAGCGGGCCAAGCCTTTTGGACAGGCTGCTTTGCACCCTGGGACGCGGCCACCACGACGTGGAATTCCGCACGTGGGCGAACATGCTTTTCCACTTCGCGTGGATCGTGTTCGCTGCCAACTTCCTCAGTTTCCTGGTGGGCCTGCTCCATCTCTCGAGACCATTGGTTTGGCTGGGCACTTTCCGCGGAGGGGAATTTACCGGAATGGCGACGGTCCTGTGGCTCTATCGAGCGGACTGGTATCCTCCTCGGGGCAAGCCGGCCCGACAACTCTGGGCACTCTGGCTCGGTTATGTTGCCGGCTCGCTTACCTTGTTTCTGGTTGAATACTCGATAGCCCCGCCGGATCGGGTGTTCGAGTATTGGATGATGTATCACCGCCTGGCTATCCTGAGTAGCCTGGGCTTCATCATGATGGGGAGCAGCTACTGGGGGTACTGCTATGGCATCGGCGCCGGGTTCCTGCTATTGGCCCTGATCTTGCCCCTGAATCCGTCGCTGGCGCCGCTTCTGTTCGGACTTGGATGGGGCATAAGCTTGATCGCCTTGGCGCGTCACCTTGGCAAATTGTCGGAAGAGGCCTAGAAAGACCTATCGGCACGTATTTTTCCGAGGTCGCGCAAAGTTTGCGCAGAAATGGGCTCTTTGTGAATAGGGCCTTAGCGGCCAGGAGGAACGTCGTGAGCTTGAATGATCCAGTAAGCGAACTAGTTCGATTCCGACAGGAGATTCCTACGCAGCTGCACTTCGGCCGCGGAACATTTACTAGCGCGGCCGAGATCTGCCAAGGGCTGGGGCGTCGTGCGCTGCTGGTGACCGGCAGGAGTGCCATGCAGCGGCTGGGATACGTTCAGGAACTCGGCGCCGACCTGAACGGCGTGGGTATCGCGTTGGAGCGATTTGCCGGTGTCCGGACGAGCCCTGCGACCGACGACGTCGATCGTGGGGCGGAACTTTGCCGAAATTTCCAGACTGATTTCGTCATTGCCCTAGGCGGGGGAAGCGTGATCGACTGCGCCAAGGCGATTGCCGCGGTCTCCCCTGGCAGGAGACCTGCGGCCGACTACCTTTACCGCCGGGCATTCCCGGGCGAAGACACGCTCCCGGTCGTGGCGATTCCCACGACCTCCGGCACGGGAAGCGAGCTCAACCGCTCGGCGATCATCACCGATCCAAAGATACCGCTCAAGGACGGCATTCGCAGCGACCACCTTTTTCCCCGCCTGGCGATCGTTGACGCAACACTGACTGGCAACCTCGACCGCGTTCAGACGGCCCAAACCGGCTTCGACTGTTTCTCACATGCCGTCGAGTCGTACGTCTCGCCCAAGGCACGACCGGACACGGACCGGCTGGCGCTCGAGGCAATCCGCCTGGTTTGCCAGTATCTTCCTGTAGCCCTGAGCGATCCGGGCGACTTGGACGTCCGCGAGAAGCTGGCCCTGGCCAGCACGACGATGGGGATCAACCTGACGTGCGTGGGAACGTGCTTTCCCCATCGCGCGGACAAGGCCCTTTGCGCTTTGCATCCCGAGATTTCTCACGGCCAAAGCGTGGCATTCTTCTACTGCCCGTGGATCTCGTTCAGTTATCGAGGAAACATGTCGCGGTTTGCTGATATTGCCCGCATCATGGCTCCTGATACTGCTTCCATGTCGACCGAATCTTGCGCGGCGGGCCTTTCGGCGATCGTGGGCGAGTTTCTCGACCGCCTGGGGTTGAGCCAGTCCTTGGCCGATTTCGGCATTACCGACGAAGAAGTTCCCGATCTGGCCCGACGAGTCGCCGGTGATCTGACGGCGAATCCCGTTCCGATTAGGCCCGAGGACCTTCCGCAGCTCTTTTCTCAAATTCTCCATTACAGCGAGGCACTGCAATGAACGACCAATCGTCCCTTTCCGCCGACGGTTTGAAGCGACGGCTGAACGTGCCGGGCAGTTTGCTGCGCGTCATGGGTGCTCACAACGCCCTCGGGGCGAGACTGATTGAAAGAGGCAGATTCGACGGCGTGTGGGCCAGCAGCTTGGAGATTTCCACGGCGTGTGGTCACGTGGACGACGATACTCACATCCTCTCGGATGTCTTGCCGATTTCGCAGCGGATGGCGTCTTGTTGCCGGTTGCCGATTGTGGCCGACTGCGGCACCGGCGGGGAGTTATCCGGCGAGATCGGCGGCCTGGTTCGGTCACTCGAACAAGCCGATATCGCGGCCATCTGCTTGGAAGACGCCCGCTGGCCCAAGTCCAACAGCCTCCTGCCCGGCGAGCACGACCTGATGCCGACACGGCAGTTTGCCCGCAAGATCAAGGCCGCCAAACGCGCCTGCCGCTCCGCTGAGTTCGTGGTGATTGCCCGCCTTGAAGCCCTGGTCGCCGGAGCGGGCGTGGCCGAAGCGCTGTCGCGCGGACGGGAGTACGTCGCCGCCGGGGCCGACGCAATTCTCATCCATTCCAAGAGCGTCACCCCCGATGAAGTGCTCACGTTCGTCGATGCCTGGGGTGACCCCACGCCGCTGATCCTGATCCCGACAACCTACCACAGCGTCACCGTGAAGGAGTTGCTCGCAACGGGCAAAGTGCGGATGGTTATCTATGCAAATCAGGGGATGCGCGGCCATTCGGGCCACGAAGACGATGTTGGCGGGCATCCTCGACGACGGCACGACGCACCACCTCGAAGGACGCCTCGCCACGCTGGCCGAAGTCTTCGAGATCCAGGCCGACTTCCAGAAACGATTGAACGGCAAGCGAGCGCGGAAAATGCCTTTGCGCCTGGAAACAACTTGAAAGGGGGAACACACTTGCATGGCCATTCGCGTCTCTGTCCTCGGCTACGATCTGGTTGGCAAACGAATCGTCGACGCCGTCCTCTGCCAGGAGGACATGGAGTTGGTCGGTGTCTTGGACGACGACCCGCAGCAGCGGTGTCTGATTGCTGCCCAAGGGCTTCCCCTCGTCGAACCTGTTGGGAACTCGTTATTCGGGAATGCACATGTTGTGGTCGTCTGCCGGGCGGACTATCCCGCCAGCGACGTGCCCGCCATCTACGCCGCTCATCTTTCCTCGGAGGAGGGCATGCTCTTTTCCCCGTTAACCCGTTCTGAGCACGTCTTCCACCAGCCGTGCGTCCGGATCGCCTTGCCGGACGTGATTGCCCTGGCTCGGCTCGTGAAGGCTCTGACTCCTTTGGCAACGGTCGAGCGGTTGTATGCGAACGTGATCACACGCTGCGGTCACGCCACGCAGCCGGCCGGCGGCAGCGTCGACGCGCTGGAACCTTTGTCTGCCGACGGTCCCGCGACAAGCCAGTTGGCCCAGGTCTTGCGGCACGTTGTCGGGAGCTTTTACGTAAGCCGGGTCCGAAGTCCGTACACCCATTCCCATCTCCACACGGTGAAGCTTGATCTGGACGTGGCGGTTGAGCGGCAGGCTGTGTTGGACGCGCTGAGAGACACGCCACGCGTGTTGGTCGCTGCCGCCGCTGACGGATTTTCTACGACGGCGGACGTTCAGGAGTTCTTTCGCGATTCGTCGCGGCGGCGTGGCGATCGTCCCGAATTGCTCGTTTGGGAAGAATCGGTGATGGCCGGCGAGCGGCGGCTCTACTTCCTGGCCGATGTCTGTCAAGAGGCCGCATCGATTCCGGAAACGATCGATGCAATCCGGCTGAGCCAAAGCCACTGTGTTGACGCGGCCGAATCCATTCGCCGTACGGACGCAGCCCTGGGAATCGGACGGCCCTGGCAAACTGCCTTCATCGCTGACAAGGAAGCGAGGGCGGCGACACCTTCCTTGGCCGGCAGGTGGGCACTGACTGGCGCGAATGATCAAGGGACACAACATGCGTAACAGCCGGGCGGTACTTTTGGCGAAGGCCCGCGTGGGGATATTGGGATACGGTGTCATCGGTCGCAGGGTCGCCAACGCCGTGCGAGTCCAAGACGACCTGGAGGTTGTGGGCGTTGCCGGACGGCCAACAAGCTTGAGCCTGCGCAATGCACAACTCCAAGGATACCCGGCGTTCGTAACGGCCCCGCCCCAGCCCGAAGACGCCGCCAGTAGGTGGTGCGAAGTTCGGGGATCGTTGGACGATCTGTTACGGCAATGTGACCTGTTGCTGGATTGCACGCCCAACGGCGTGCCGGCCGGCTATTTGGACCTCTACGATCGCTACCCGGAGTTGACGGTGATCGTACAGGGCGGGGAAAAGCAATCTTTTGGCGGTGTCTCTTTCAATGCGTTCGCCAACTATGCCGAAGCGCGGGGCAAGAAACGGGTGCGAGTGATCAGTTGCAGTTCCACCGGGACAACACGCTTCCTCTTCCCGCTCCACCAGGAATTCGGCGTAGAGCAGGCGTTCGTCGCTCTTGCTCGCCGCGCCGCCGATCCGGCGAAATCCGGTAAGACGCCCTACAATGCCTTGAAGCCGACCATGGGACCGTCGCACCACGCTGCGGACGTGCGAACCGTGCTGCCGGGCATCGACGTTTTCTCCATGTCGATCGACGTGCCCACGACGTTTGGTCACGTGATCAACTTCCAGGCGGACGTTCGCCGCGTACCCACGAAGGTCGAAGTCGTCGCAGCGCTCGCTTCCATGCCGCGGGTCCTGGTGGGCCGGGGTCTGCGATCGACGGCCGATCTCGCCGAGCATTTCCAAGACCTGGGCCGCAGCCGTCGCGACCGGCCCGAAATCTACGTCTGGGAAGAGAGTATCACCGTAGAGCAGCGCACCGTGTACGCAACGATCAGCGTCCACATGGAATCGATCACCATTCCCGAGACGGTAGACTGCATCCGGGCCGCGCTGGGACTGGAGCGGGACAACTGGGTTTCTGTCGGAAAGACCGATCGCGCGCTGGGAATCGAGAAGGATCTCGCTTGCTACGGAAGGAGACCATCGTCATGAAGGTGGCCGTTCTCTGTTCGCTCTGGCCCGACGCCCTTTGCCAATTGCAGATCCGCCATGACTGCGTCGCAGCGGTCCAACCGGGCGAGGCCGCCAAGTTCCGGCTTGTGGAGAACGCCGAGGTCGTGATCTTGCGGAGCCCCGTCGTCTTGGATCGAGCGACGATCGAGAAGGCGCGTTACTTGCGATTGGTGGTTCGCGCGGGAATCGGATGGGACAACGTGGATCAGTTTGCGGCCCGTGAAAGAGGTATCCAAACGGTCTGCGTTCCCGTTTCCGCTCAGTCGGTCGCTGAACACGTATTCGGTCTCACGCTCGCCCTCTGCCGAAAGATCTCCCGGCTGCATCGTTCACTTCAGGAGGGGCGATGGGAGAAGCATCTCAGCTTGGGTCGGACGCTGTCCGGCAGAACCTTGGGGCTGCTCGGTTTCGGCCGGATCGGCATCTGCACGGCGGAGATCGCCAAGGGCTTCCGCATGGCTTTGCTGGCTTGTGACCGCAGCCCCTGGAAGCCACGCAAGCAGATGGCGGCCGGTGCGTTGGGCGTCCAGTTCGTCGAACTCCGCGATCTCTTCGCGCGGGCCGACGTGCTCACGATCCAACTCCCTTTGGGCGATGATACCCGGGGCCTTGTGGGAGCCGAACTGATCGGTCGGATGAAGCGGGATGCGGTGCTGGTGAACGTCGGACGCGGGCAGACCGTGGACGAGCACGCGCTCTATAATGCACTTCACAACGGGCAGATCGCCGGTGCGGCGTCCAACGTCTTCGCCACCGAACCCCCCGGGCGCCATCCGTTGCTCGAGCTGGACAATTTTGTTGCGACGCCGCACGTCGGAGCACAGACCGTCGACGCGCAGCGAGAAATCGGCGACAACGTGGTCAAGATTATCGACGCCTTTGCCGCTGGCGACGACCTCGCGCAGGCCGGGGCTTTATTGTGTCCAAATTTATAGTCGGGTACGCATCATGCAGACTCCAATGATCTCGATCCTGATGTTTGTCTTGGCCGCGTTGCTGGGGGCGCTGGGACAGTTCCTTTACAAGGCAGGAGCGGACCGCACCACGGGAGCGGTTAACAGCTACTTGCTGAATCCGCTCCTCCTCTGCGGCGTGGTCTGCTACATCGGCGTGATGGTACTTTTCGTAGCCGCCTTCAAGCGCGGCGGCGCGATGAGCGTCCTCTATCCGATCTACGCCTCGACGTTCATTTGGGGAGCCGTCATTGCCTGGATCGCGTTTGCCGAGCCGATCCGGCCGCTCAACATCCTGGGCATGCTCGCACTGATCGCTGGAATGTTCCTGATGGGAGTGGGGAAGTAATCATGGCTGCCGTGCAATATACGCCCGACCGGCGTCCGATCGCATCGCGAGAACGCAGAATCTCGAAAGTCCTGGCACACGCGATGGCGGTTCGCGGCGTGTCGCCGAATACGATTTCCACGGCGGGCATGATCTGCGGAGTGGCGGCGGGGCTGGCCCTGGCCGCCACGACCCTGCCCGGTTGGCAGCAGCTCGCCTTCGTTGCCGCGGCGGTATTGATGCAGATCCGGCTCTTGGCCAACATGCTCGACGGCATGGTCGCGGTCGAATGCCAAAAGGCCTCGCCCGTCGGCGAACTGTACAACGAGGTGCCCGACCGCGTGTCGGATACGGCGGCTTTCGTGGGAGCGGGCTACGCCCTCGGTAGCCATGCGGTGCTCGGGTTCGTGGCCGCACTGTTGGCGTTGTTCATCGCGTACCTTCGGGCGGAGGGAAAAGTGGCCGGCGCCCATCAGGAATTCTGCGGCCCGATGGCCAAGCCACAGCGTGTTTTCGCGCTCACCCTAATCGCCATCTATTGCGGCCTGGCTCCACACGGTTGGCAACCGACGCTTGCCTGGCCGCCGCAGTTGGGTCTCATGGGGATCGGGCTGGGCATCATTATTGCCGGGGAGTTGTGGACGGCCGCCCGCCGCCTCCTCAGGATCGTTCGGGCCTTGAAGGAGACCTTACCATGAGCCCATCCGACTGGGAACGCGTCTGGCAGCAATGGTTTTCTTGGAAGCATGCCTTCGATCATCCGGTTGTCGCCGGCGTGACGGTTGCGGTGGTGGTTCTGCTCGCAGTGGCGGGCGTCGTGATCCAATGGCTTCGCTGGTCCGGCAAGATCGGTCCCGAAGGATATCGCGACGTTTATCTGCGGTGGCGAAGTTGGATCGTCGTCAGCGTTTTCACCATAGTCCCGACGTTGCTGGGGGCCGCCTGGACGATGGTCGCCGTGGCTCTTCTGAGCCTGGCGTGCTACTACGAGTTTGCCCGCGCCACCGGAATGCTTGGCGAGCGAACCCTCAACGCCGTTGTCGTCGGGGGAATCTGCCTGGTCACCTTCGCCGTGGCGGACCATTACGATCGCCTGTTCTTCGCCTGCGTGGCGTTTACGGTCGTTCTGCTGACAGTAATCACGATCCCAGCCGATCGCCCGCAGGGATACGTTCGCCGTGTGGCACTGGCAACATTCGGCTTTCTGTTATTCGGGTTTTGCCTGGGCTACATGGGCAATTTCGCCAACGTCGCGGATCTGGGGAACGGGGCCGATTATCGGCCGTTATTGCTGACGATCATCTTGGCCGTGGCACTGAACGACATCCTCGCCTACTGCGTTGGCAAAGCCTTCGGTACGGCCAAACTGCTCCCCAACACCAGTCCGGGAAAGACCATTGCCGGGAGCCTCGGCGCGCTCGTCGTCGCGAGCTCGGTTATCGCGGTGCTCTTCCATTTTGTCCTCCGCGGCACACCGGCTGACCGGTTGTCGGTCCTGGTAACGTTGGGGATCGGCATCAGCGTCTTGGGACAACTGGGTGATCTGGTGATTTCGTCGATCAAGCGCGACGTGGGCATCAAGGACATCGGCGCCATCCTTCCCGGACATGGCGGCCTGTTGGACCGCTTCGACAGCTTGATACTTGTCCCCCCGGTGGTATTCCATTATTTGTCGCTTCAACTCGGTCCTTTGGCTGCCGGGGAGCCGGCCAGAATCTTCTCGGGCAGATAACCGTCCGAACGCCTACGTGGGAGTCTCGCTCCATGAATCGCCAACCCTACAGCAAGCCGCCACGCTGGTGGCCGCCCAAACTAAGCCGCTGGTGGATCCGAATCTGGCGTCGGGTTCGGCTCCGCGAGCAGCTTGTCAAGCATCGCCTTGTGGAAGTCGAGGCCCGCGGTCTGGAACACGTGCAGAAGGCCGTTGGCCAAGGACATGGCGTTCTTATCACGCCCAACCATTGCAGCCACGCCGATGCCTTTGCTCTCTACGGGGCCGCCGACGCCCTGGGAATGCCCTTCTACGTGATGGTCGCCTGGCAGGTCTTTGCCCGGAGCAACCGCTTCCGGCAACTTGCGATCCAACATCACGGCTGTTTCAGCGTGGATCGAGAGGGAACCGATGTGAACGCCATACGGCAGGCACGCGACGTGTTGATATCGGGGACCTGTCCGCTGGTGATCTTTCCCGAAGGCGAGGTTTATCACGTCAACGATCGGGTGATGTTGTTTCGAGAGGGCCCGGCCGGTATTGCCCTGATGGCCGCGAAGAAGGCCGCCCGGCCGGTCGTCTGCGTCCCTTGTGCCATCAAGTATCGCTACCTCCAAGACCCGACGCCCGACCTGTTGCGACTCATGGCCCGACTTGAGCAAGCCCTGTTTTGGCGGCCGCGACCCGACCTGACCATGCCGCAGCGAATTTACCACCTGGCGGAAGGCATGTTGGCCTTGAAGGAGATCGAAATCCTGGGAGCAACGCAAGCGGGGCGGCTGCCGGAGCGAATTCGCGGCCTGATCGAATTCGTGCTCTGCCGCATTGAAGGCCGCTACGGGCTGGACCCTCGCGACGCGGCAATCCCCGAGCGGGTAAAGGCCGTGCGGCGGACCGCGATCGATCGCCTGGCGGATTTGCCGCCGGACGATCCGGCCCGCGACCAGTTCTTGGAGGACCTGGACGACGTGCTCCTGGTGGTGCAGGGCTTCAGCTACCCGGGCAACTATGTGTCCGAGCGGCCTAGCATCGAGCGCATCGCCGAAACCCTCGACAAATTCGAGGAGGACGTGCTAGGCGCATCGACCGCCACGGTCCGCGGCTCGCGCAAGGCGATCGTGACTTTCGGCAATCCAATCGTTGTCGATCGTGCGGGGGACAAGCGGGAGGCGACAGCCTGTTTGACCCGACTGCTCGAACAACGGGTCCAGACGTTGCTGGACGAAACCGTGTAACCAGGACAATTACCGGGCTGAGCGATGAAAAGCCGCAGCAGTGGATGCCGCCGTTGGAATACTTGGGGCTACTGATGGTTGGCTTGCCGATCTGCGTATTCCTGCCCACGCATTTGATCCTCCATGGCGTCTTTCGCAAGAGTGGCGATGGTGCCAACGCCCAGCACAGTTCGAGTTCGTTCCGGGCTACTCCTCGCCCACCTGCGCCATGACCGCGTCGGGGATATTGAAATTCGACGACACGCTCTGCACGTCGTCGTGATCGTCGAGCCGCTCCATGAGCCTCAGCACTCTGCGGGCATCGTCGGTATCAGTGACGTCGACCATGTTCTTGGCGATCCGCGTAATCTGACTGGCTTCGATCTTCACGCCGGCCTTGGCCAGCCCCTCCGAAACCTCGCGGTACTTGGTCGGATCGCAGGTGACCTCGAACTTGTCGCCGGTAAGTTGCACGTCGTCGGCGCCGGCCTCGATGGCAATCTCCAGAAGCTGGTCCTCGCTGACCGAGTCGCCGGGCACAAGGAAGAGCCCCTTGTTGTCGAACATCCAGGCCACGCAACCCGTGCCGCCGAGCTTGCCGCCGGAGAGTTCGAATATCTTGCGGATCTCGGGAGCAGTGCGGTTGCGATTGTTGGTGAGGATCTCGCAGAGCATGGCCACGCCGCCCGCGCCGTAACCTTCGTAGATGATTTCCTCGAGGCTTTCGCCCGCCAACTCGCCGGTGCCGGTCTTGACGGCCCGCTGGATATTGTCCTTGGGCACGCCGTTGGCTTTGGCGTCGTCGATGGCATAGCGGAGGCGGAGGTTCTGATCAGGGTCGCCGCCGCCATGCTTGGCAGCCACGATGATGGCCTTGGCCAGCTTGCTCCAGACCTTGCCGCGCTTGGCATCAACAGCGGCCTTCTTGTGTTTGATCGTTGCCCAATGCGAGTGACCTGACATAGTGCTGGCTCCTGAAACTGAATATGCGTGAATTATACGGCGTTTTTTGCTTCTTGCCGAGAGGGAGCGGGCAAGAGAAAAAATCCAAATCCCAAATCTCAAAGAAACTCAAAATCCAAATAAGAAAAGTTCAAGACCGTGTTTTGGTCATTGAGATTTTGTATTTTGAATTTGTTGCCGATCGGAACGATCGGACGGATTTGGGATTGGAGATTTGGGATGTATTTTCTCCGCCACTGTCCGCGCCTTTTCCGTCTCTTTGTCTTTTTCATAAGCCGTTTTGGCCCGCTGCCAGGCCGCGAGGGCCTTGTCGTGGCGGCCCAGTTTCTCGTAGGCATCGCCCAAATGGTCCAGGATCGTGGCATCGGGCTGCTTTTCGGCGACCGCTTTTTCCAACTCGGCAACGGCCTCGGGCAAACGCCCGAGACGATAGTAGACCCAGCCCAAGCTATCGCGATAGGCGCGGTTTTCCGGCTCGGCGGCGATGGCGGCCACGATCATCTTCAGGGCCCGGTCGAGGTGCTTGTTTTCGTCGGCCCAGAGAAAGCCAAGATCGTTATTGGCCCCCACGTCGTCGGGATACTCGTCCAGCACCTGCTCGAGCAACTCTTCGGCCTCGTCGAGCCGGCCCAGGGCCACGCAGAGCGCCGACATCGATGACCTGGCCTCGCGGAGAACGGCAAGCGTTTCCACCGAGTCTTTCTCGTTGCCGAACCGCGCGAAGAGCTTTTCGTAGGCTTGATGGGCCTCGTTGTAACGCTTGGCACGAAAAAGGATCCACGGTAAACGGCTGGCAAAGCGGGCCGAGTCGGGCTTCTTCTCCTCGGCCGAACGGGCGGCGGCCAAGGCCGGCTCGAACTGATCGACTGCCGCCAGGGCTCCGGCCAGATAGAATTGAAAGATGGGATTGCTCCCCGGCAAGGTTTTCATATCTGGTGCGGGCTTGAGCCCCGCACCCCCTGCCCCTCTCCCAGAGGGAGAGGGGAGCTTCGCCGCGGTCTTTATATCCAATCCGCGCTGAAAGATCTTGACCGCCTCGGCCGCACGGTCGTCGATCAAGGCTCCAATGCCCCAGGCCAGCAACACCTCGGCCGTCTTTGTTGGATCGGCCTTCATGGCCAACTCGAAGAATTCGGCGGCCGTCTCGTACCGTTTATGCTCCTGGGCCAAACTGCCCAAAGCGTCGAACTCGCTCGATTCGACTTTGGTCGTGGCGGCCAGGGCCTTCTTGCGGCCGGCTTCCACGAGCTTGCCGAACAACGCGGCATCGGCCGCCAGCGGTTTGGCCTCCGGCCCGAGCACTTCCAGCGTTCCGGTCGCAGTCAGGACCCTGCCGAGCAGCGCCAGAAGCTTCTCGTACTGGCCCCCTTTGCGATAGATTTCCGCCAGATTGCGATAGGCGAGCATCGTCGGGCTCTTTACCGACAATTCGAGGTACAGCGGTTCCGCCATCTCGGTTCGGCCCGCCTTGAGGTACTGATCGGCCAGAAAGTAGCTCAACAGAATATTGGACGGAGCGGCTGCGTGCAACTTCTGCAGGCGGTCGAGCAACTCGCTTTCCTTGCCGAGCTTCTTCAACACGTCGGCCAGGAGTTGATAGGGCGTGGAGCCCTCGCTGGTCAGGCCGCGATCGAAATAGAGTTGCAATCCGGCGAGGGCCTCTTGCGCCTGGCCGCGGCGGGCCGCAATGCGGGCCAGGTTGAATTTCAGCAGGGCCTCATTGGGCGCGACCGACTGTAACTTGCGGAAGGCCGCCTCGGCCTCGGCGAAGCGATCGGCCATCAAGAAGGCCTCGCCGAACAGTTCGTAGCATTCGCCTGCTTCGTTGCCCAACAGGAGTTTCTTCGTCCGCTCGTTGATGCCGAATCGGTCGGGATGATCGAGGGCTTCGTTGACGCGGGCGAATTGCTCGGCTGCCTGCGCATACTTCTGCGTGAGATGGCACAGACGGCCCAACTCCAGTCGCGTGAAAACGTCGGAGGCATCTTCGTCGCTGGGCGACGCATCGGCCGCCACCGCAGAATCGCCTTTCGAATGTGCCGTGGCCAGGGCCTTTTCGTAAAACTCGATGGCGTGCGCCAAATCGCCTTGTTCCGTCAGATAGATGGCCAACCGGCCCAAGACCAAGTCCCCGACCTCGTGCGGATCGATGCCTTTCAGGACATAACGCGCTGCCAGGGGGAATTGCCTCTCCTGGACCGCGGCGACGACCAGGTTGCTGCGGGCTGCCGTGGCTGTGGGGTCCAAACGATCGGCGCGGGCGTATTCCCGCACGGCCTGCGCAAAATCGCCGCGCTGCTGAAAGGTGCGCCCGGCCGCAAAATGGGCCAAGGCTTGGATGCGGTCGATTTCGGCCTCGTTGCGTGCTTTACCCGCAACGAATGGAGCGGGCAAGTCGTCGAACTCGGATGTCGCAGGGGTCGCAAGGAGCAGACCCGGGGTCAGAGTAAGAACGACCGCGGACAGCAACAGGCGGTAATGAACTTGCGATCGACCGATGTACATAACTAACGGGGTTTACGTTTGCCGAGGTCATCCGAGGACGGCGACGTTCTCGGCGCGTCCGCGGTTTGTTTTTCATGTTTCTCGGCCTTTGCGGGTTTTTCTATGCGCTCGGCCTTTTCAGGCTTGGAGGGTTTGTCCCCCGGCCTCTCCGGGGCCGGCGATTCGTGTGAGGCTTCAGCCACCTTCTTGTTCGCTGCGCCAGCCGCCTTCTTACGTTCAGCCGGTTTCGTTTCCGCAGGCTTGCTTTCGCTGGCCGTGGCTTCGGCAGGCTTGCTTTCGCTGGCTGGGCCATCCGCCGCCGTAGCTTCTGCCGTGGGCTTGCCGGAAACGGCGGCTTCCTTCTTCTTCCTCCGCGCCGTGGCGGCGGGAGGCGGCGCAGCGGCTTCGACGTCCGTCGGCGTCTCCGCGGCCAGCGGCTCGGCAGGGCGCGGCTGACGACGTTGGGGAAAGCGCTTCGAAGCCTCGGGGTCAATGGCCAGGAGGATCTCGCGAACTTGGGGCGAGAACGGATTGGCCAAATAATCGACGCCGAACTGATGCAACAGGGAACCGAACTCCACGCCCTTGCTCTTGGCGACGGCCCGTTCCATACCCGGTACTTCGCCGGCAGCCGCTTCCTTGTCGGCCACCAGATCCAAAACGCGGAGCACGGCCATCGTGCCCGTATCGATCGGAATGCTGTGACCGGCCAGGGCGGTCTGGACCACGTAGCCCACGACGAAGCGGGTCGTGCCGTCCATCTTCTCCAGCCACTTGACCGTGGGGCCCAGGTTCTTCTTCCGCTTCTCTTCCAGATCGAAGCAGTAGAGCTCCTCGAAGATACTGTGCAATACACGTTTGACGCGGTTGGCCGCCGCGCGGGGATCGGGAAGGACGGCCATTACCTCCGCCAATTCGGAAATCGAAGTCACGCGGACTTCGTTCCAGTCGTAAAACGTGTGCCGCAGCGCGGCAAAGGCCTCTTCGGCCATCTCGTAGCGGGCATCTTCCAGCACACAGGCGAAGAGCAGATGCTCCAACACCGTACGCTCTTCGGGCGGCACTGCGGGTTTGTAGTACTTCTTCAGGACCTTGTGGACCTTGCCAAATAAAGCCGAACGACTGACGGAAGCCATGCGAGTGACCGTTGGTGGTTGCGAGAGTCAGGGGTGGGTATGCGGACTGGGGTCGGGCGGGGCACCCGGTACTCCGGGTCGCGTCGGATCGACCGGCGCGATGGGGGGGATGTTTCCGTCAACGGCCTCCTCCGCGGCGTCTTCAGCCTCCGCCGCGGCCCTTTCGCCGGGCAAGACCTCGCGAAGGATCTGGGCCACGGAGATGGAATGTTTCACGCCCTGGTCCAGTACGAAGGTGAGCCGCGGCGTGTAGCGGAGATCGATCCGGTCGGCGATCTTGGACTGGAGAAATCCGGCGGCGCTTTGCAGACCGCGGAGCGAGAGGTTCTGGCGGCTTTCGTCGCCCATGACCGAAACCATCACCTTGGCGTAACGAAGATCGCCGGAGGCCTCCACGCCGGTGACGGTGACGTCGCGAACGCGCGGATCCTGCAACTCGGTCAGGATCGACATGCTGACCACCTCCCGGATGGCTTCGGCAACTTTCTGAACGCGCCTTGATGACATAACAAATCAAAATCCAAAATCTCAAATCCGAAATCCCAAACAAATTCGGAATTCAAAGCAAAAGTGCTCAAAACGCCTGCTGCTCGCCGTTTTGATGGTTTGTATTTTGAATTTGTTTGGGATTTCGGATTTCGGATTTGGTGCTTCCTTCCTAGGTGGCTGCCGACTCGGCAAAGGTTCGCTTGATCTCCTCGATCTTGTAGGCTTCCAGGACATCGCCTTCCTTGATGTCGTTGTAGCCGGCCAGCTTGATGCCGCATTCCAGGCCCTCGCGGACCTCGCGGGCGTCGTCCTTTTCGCGCCGCAGCGAATCGAGGGCATAATCGCCGATCACCCGGTTCTCGCGTATCACCCGCACGCGCGCGTCACGCGTAATCGTGCCAGCCAAGACGCGGCAGCCGGCCGCCGTACCGATGCGGCTGATGTGGAACAACTGCTGCACCAGGGCCCGGCCGAGTTCCTTTTCTTGTTTCTCCGGGCGGAGCATGCCTTCCAAGGCGGCCTTCAAGTCGTCCTTGACCTGGTAGATGATGTCGTAGCGGCGGATCTGCACGCCCCGGCTCTCGGCAAGATTGCGGGCCTTTTCGTCGGGCACGACGTTGAAGCCGATAATCACCGCGTCGGAGGCGTCGGCCAGATGGACGTCAGCCTCGGTGATGCCACCCACGGTTGCCTGCAAAATGCGAATTTGCACCTCGGGATGCGCGAGCTTTTCGAGTTCTTTGCGGATGGCCTCGATCGAACCGCGGACATCGGCCCGCAGGATGATGTTCAACGTCTGCAAATCGTCCATTTGGCCGAGCCGCTCGAAGAGGGTCTCCAACGTCACGTGCTCGCGACTGTTGCCGCTGAGATCGCGCTGCCGCGCGGTCTGCAAGCGCTGGTCGGCCAGGTTCCGGGCCTCGGAAATATCGGGCAGCACGTAGAAACGGTCGCCGGCCCCGGGGGCCACGTGCAGACCGGTGACGTTCACGGGCGTCGATGGGCCGGCTTCTTCGTATTTCTTGTGCGGATCGAGCGTGTCGTACATCGCCTTGACGCGGCCGTAGGCCCCCCCGCAAACGACGACGTCACCGGGCCGGAGCGTGCCGTTTTGCACCAGCAGCTTGGCGATGACGCCGCGATCTTCGTGCATCTCGGCCTCCAGGCAGGTGCCGCGGGCCGGGCGGCCGGGGTTGGCCTTGTACTCGTGCAGTTCGGCCACGGTGAGCAGGGTCACGATCAGTTCATCCAGGCCCGTGCCCTTCGTGGCGCTGGTCTTGACGACTTCCGTTTCACCGCCCCATTCGCTGGGCAGCAATTGATTTTCCGCAAGTTGACTAAAAATGCGCTCGACGTTGATGCCGGGCAGGTCGATTTTGTTCAGGGCCACGACGATCGGCACTCCCGCTGCCCGGGCGTGGCTGATGGCCTCCTCGGTTTGCGGCATGACACCGTCATCGGCGGCGACGACCAGCACGGCGATGTCGGTGACGTTGGCCCCGCGGGCCCGCATTTCGGTGAAGGCCTCGTGGCCGGGCGTATCGACAAACGTCACGGCGCGGCCGTCTTTATCGACCTTATAAGCGCGGATGTGTTGCGTGATGCCGCCTTTCTCGTGGGCGGCTACGTCCAGCCCGATAATCCGGTCCAGCAACGATGTCTTGCCGTGGTCGACGTGGCCCAGGAAGGTGACGATCGGCGGGCGAGGCTGGAGCGACTCGGGGGGATCGGTCTGGTCGGCCGTCTCCAGCACTTTTTGTTCCAGCGAAATCTCGCGGCGGATCTCGACCTCGACTCCGAACTCGGGAGCGATAAGCTCGGCCGTCTCGGCATCGAGGCTGGCCGCAATGTTGCTCACGATCTTCATTTCGATCAGCTTGCCGAGGATCTTGCCGGCGGAAATTCCAGTCGCTTCCGCGAAGGAGCGGACGGTGCAGGGGAACTCCACAACGATCTTGCCCTTCCGGGGCGCCGCCGTGTTGGTGCCCGTCCGACGGAGATTGCGGCTGCGGCGCGCGGTGCTGGTCCCGCCCTCTTCGTCCTCGCCGCTGCCGCGCCGCTTGGCCGTGGTCGAGCGTTTGCGCTTCGCCTGTCGTTGCTCGCGGCCGCCCAAAGTCGCCAGTCCGGCGCCTTCGCGTTCGTCATCAGCCACCACGGGCTTGACGGCAGCGCGTCGCGGACGTTCTTTTCCGCCAAGTTCCAAAGGCAGGCCGACGCCCGCGGCACCCTCTGGGGCGCCCGGGCGGGACTGGCCTTTTTTCGCGGCCAGATCGTCGCGTTTCTTCTTTTCTTCGTGCTTGCGCAAGTGCTCGGAAAGCGGCTTGCTGCCGGCCTTGCTGGCACGAATGGCGTCCGGGGGAAGCTTGATGTCGGGCTTCTGCGGCACCGGTTCCTTGGGTTTGTGCTTGGCGGTCGTCTTGGACGCCGGCATCGGGGCCAGATGCATTGCCGGCGCGGCCTTGTCGCCGGATTTCTTTTCACCTGGCTTTCTCTCGCCGGCTTGCCTTTCACCCGGCTTGCCGTCGCCCGGCTTGTTGTCGCGCTTGCTCAACATCCTTCCCAGCGGCCCCGGCATCGAAGACATCGGCGGCCGTTGCGGCATCGGGACCGGGCCCACGGCAGGTCGTGGGGATGGGGAAGCGGGCGAGACCGCCCCCACTGCCGCCGATGACCCAACGGCTGGCGGGGGCTGCACGGATAACGGCTTCGCGGGTAACTTCGCCTCCTGTGCGGCGACGGTGGACTTCAGACTTTCCGGCACGGTCGATACCGCAACGGGCGGCGGTACGACAGGCGCTGCCGGGATGGCCGCAGCGACTGGAACTGTCGGCTCGCCGACAACGGGCGGAACGTCGGCCGTCAAAGCTACCGGCGGAGCAATTTCTTCGGGCCGACCAGGGGTACCCGGTGCCCGCCGCAACCCTTCTGCTGGCGCCCGGGGCGGCCTGTCCTGTTTGATCGGCGGCAATACGGGAACTTTCGTGCCCGCGCCCGCGGGACCGATGTAATCACTGCGGCGAATACTGTGGCCAACTCCGGCCGCACCCGCATCGGCCATTCTTGCGGCGCCGTCGGCTTTTCCGCCGACTGCTCCGCGGTGCCCGCCGCCGGCCATGAAGGCTTTGAGGCGAACGACTTCCTCGTCCGTCAAACTGGCCAGCGCAGAGCCCTTCCCCGTGATGCCCGCACGGGTGCAGACATCGACCAACTTCTTATTGTCGATCTGGAGCTCTTTGGCGAGAGCGTATATACGGATGGGCAAAACGGGCCTCTTGCTTGGGGATGCAGTACTCAAGTGCTTTCACGATGATTGCCGTCGCCAGAGTGATCGGTGGGAGAAACATCTTCGGCGGCGGAGGATGGGACGCTACTGTCCTCGATCTGCTCGACAATCAATTCGGCCAATTCGGCAGCAGCGTCGGTTGGTTCGTTTTCAATTTGCAAGGCCACGTCAGTCTCCAGGACCGCTTCAGTCTCCAGGACCGCTTCAGTCGCGTCGGCCGCGCCGTCCTCATTCTCGCGGTCTTCTTCGACCGGACCAACGCTCTTCAAGCCACCTTCAGATTCCGGGCCCGCGGTGGTCTCGATGTCATGGTCTTCGCCGTCCTTGGCTTCGAGGTCTTTGCCTTCGCCGTCTTCCTCGGCCGTCCCGGCGCGGTCCTTTTCGCGCCGCTCACGGCGCTGTTCCGCTGCGACCTTTTCGGCTTCTTCGGCCTTGTCTTCGGCCTGCTTCACGATTAATTCCGCCTGCTCTTCGCCGAGCCCGCCCATTTCCATCAAGGCGTCAGGCTCGATGACCGAAAGGTCGTCATAGGACAGGAAGCCTTCGCCGACCAGTTTTTCGGCCAGTTCGGACTCCACGCCTTGCAACGCCGAAAAGCCCATTACGGCCCGCTCGATCTGTTCGTCCAGCTCATCGCGGGTCATAATTTCGATGTCCCAGCCACAGAGCTTGCTGGCCAGGCGAACATTCTGTCCACGCTTGCCAATGGCCAGCGAAAGCTGGTCCTCGCGAACCAGCACGATCGCGCGGCCGAGCATCTGGCAAAGAATCACTTCTTCAACCTCGGCCGGCTGCAGCGCGTTGGGAATCAAGGCCTGGCGATCGTCGCTCCAACGAACGATGTCGATCCGTTCGCCGGAGAGCTCGTCGACGATGTTCTTGATGCGGTTGCCGCGGACGCCCACGCAGGCGCCCACGCAATCGACCCGCTGGTCCATGCTGCTGACCGCGACCTTCGTGCGGTAGCCGGGCTCGCGGGCGATGGAGCGGATTTCGATGACGCCTTCGGCGATCTCCGGAATTTCCTGCTCGAACAGCCGTTGCACGAGTTGCGGTTTGGTGCGGCTGAGGATGACCTTCACACGGCTGCCGGCCTTGCGGACTTCATAGACCGTGGCCCGCACGCGTTCGTTGGCGTGATGCGATTCGCCGGGGATCTGTTCGCCGCGGGGGAGAATCGCTTCCACGTTTTGCAAGGAAACGGTGGCGGCGCCGCCTTCATAGCGTTGGATCGTACCGGTGACGAGTTGGCCTTTCAGTTCGTCGTATTCGTTGAAGAGGTGGTCGCGCTCGGCCTCGCGGATCTTTTGGATCATCACCTGCTTGGCCGTCTGCGCCCCGATCCGCTCGGCCATCTCTTCCGGCGCCATGGGCGTTCCGTTATACAGGCCAGTAATCACTCCGCTGTGATGATCGATCTTGACTTGGATATCTGCTTCTTCGCCATAATGTTTCTTGGCGGCGGAAATCAACGCGGCTTCGATGCCGTCGAAGACGATTTCCTTGTCGATATTCTTGTCGCGGTGGATCGTGTCCACTATCCGGAGCAGTTCGCTGGGATCCATCGATTATCGCTTCCCCGGCTTGAGAAGTCCTGGCCCCAAGTACCGGGTTCCTGTACGGGTTTCCCGTCGATCCAGGTCGCCACGAACTAGGCCGTATCAGGCATTCTCAGGCAATAGTTTTCACTCCTCTCGGCCCGTGCAATACGGCCGAGATGCTCCAAAATCTTGTCAGTACATGACTTAGTGAGCTTGGTAATCTAGTAAGCATATCGGTGAAAATGTTTAGTGTCAAGTGGTGCGAAGCAGGGCTTGAGGGCAGGAAAACCTGGCTTTTGAAGGCTCCTCATGGCGAAAAATCACGCCGTTTTCGTAGACCAGATGCACAACGACCCAACTGTTTATCTACGAACGCCTTCCATCCAAGAAATGCCCATTTTATCGGACTTCTTGGTCCACCACGGTGTGGTCCAAAATCGCGGCCCTTCGAAAGTCTGGATGCTTAGGGCAAGGAACTCCATGTAAGAACTAAATTCCATAAAGTGCGTCACGCGAGCCTTTCCGGGCTGCACGGCCTAGCCACTCGACCACCCGTTGGTGTTGATTCTCGGAGTTTCTTGCCCGTATTTGCCCATTTGAATAAATTTCTCGCGTTTCTTGGCACTTGTGTACCACTATTAGTTTGGTTCGTTATCACCAAAGGAAGTTGCCAGCGCTGCGCAAACTAGGCGAAAACGATGGCTTGACACTCCTTGGAGGAAACTGATATGGAATAAGGATGGGTGGCCGTTTGGCCCATTTTGACCGCGTTTCGACCACGTTTGACTACTTTTGGCTACTTTTGGCTACTTTTGACCACGCTTGGCCACGTTTTGGCAAGCTAGGCAACTTCGTTATCGTTCCTCTGCGAAGCCTTGGGACGCCCAGTCAAGAAATTCCGTTTTTTCTACTCCATCCCCAAGTAGTATGGAATTGAACGTGCGGGCCCTTGGGGGAGGAATTCTTGGAACACTAATCTTCGCTAATTGGCGATAATGATCTTCATTGTATTAGTGTTGATTAGCGTCAATTAGTGTTCTGTCCTTCCCCTGGTTTTCTTTTTCCGGCGGTGCCTGAACGTTGCCTTCCGCGTGTCCAAGCCGGTGCCTTGGCCGGGGCAGGCGGCGTTTCCTGCCCCGGACCGCGCGACGCGGCTTGCCGGCAGCGTCGCAGAAGCGAATCTAAGAACAAAAACCGTATGCAGGCGTTATTCGTCGTAACTATCCACACTAATAAGTACGTTTTAGCCGGCCCTTTTGTACAGTTCAGCGTCGCGGATTTCCGGCGATTCCCCTCGCCCGCGGCTCGATCGAGCCCGCTTTTCCCGGGGAATTCGCCGATTTCCTGCCATCGAAGAAAGTTGCCAAAAATCGAAATCGTGTACACTGTTTTCGCGTCCAATTGGCCGAAAACTCCCCTCTCTCGCCGGGAGAGGGCGGGCACCATGTCGGGCACCATGTACTCATGGTCGTGGTCGGGGTGAGGGCGTTTTGCTCCCGCGCAGAATTCCCCGTTTCCCCATCTCCCCATCTCCCCATCTCCCTCCTCCTTCATTCCCGCATTCAACAAAAAACTCTTGGTCTATCACGGTGTGGTCCAAATTCGCCTCCTCCACCGCTCATGTTTTCTGCATTCTCCCTGGAAAACCGCTGTGAAAACCGTATTCGGCGGCTTTTTCGGCCGGGCAAAGTCATGGACTGTGTCTGCCAAATTGGGGGTGCAGGTTTTGGCCGAAAACGCGATTCGATCCCCTACACGCGGGGTCATGCGCCAAGCAAATAATTTGGCAAACTTTCCGCATAGCCTCTGCGCAGGGAATCCCTTGAAATTGTGCGTTTGGCGTACGACACGGCATGGTTCAAACCAAGGTAATATCATGCGCTTCAGCAGGGTCGATCTCTGTCGTGTGGTCCAGCACGGTGTGGTCCAAAATCGAGGTCGTTCCCTTTCTCCCTCTCCCCTCCTCCCCTCGCCGGGCACCATGTCGGGCACCATGTACTCATGGTCGTGGTCGCGGGCGAGGGCGGGCACCATGTCGGGCACCGTGTACTCATGGTCGTGGTCGTGGTCGGGGTGAGGGCAGTTTCCCGCTCTTTCTGCCTTCCGCCTTCATCCTTCATCCCTCATCCATCCCTCATCCTTCGCCCTATAAGTACGTTTGAGCCGGCGATTTTGTACGATTCGCATTGCAGATTTCCGGCAAATCCCATCTTCCGCAACCCGGCGGGGCCGCTTTTCCCGAGGAATTCACCGATCTCTCGCCGCCCAAGAAATTTCGCGAAAGTCGGAAATGCGGTCAGGGAATTCCGCTTGCTGCTCCCCATCTCCGCGTCCCCCCATCTCCCCATCTCCGCGTCCCCCCATCTCCCCATCTCCCAATCTGCGCGTCTCCCCTTCTCCCCATCTCCCCTTCTCGCCCGTCGCCGCCTGCGCGCTTCACTGCTGCACATAGTTTATGATTATAATGCCCTGTAGTCCGAGCTTCCTTGCAGCAAAAGGCGTGCTTCCCAATGGCCCAACGCATCGTCTACCTTATCGCAAGCTGGTCTGAGGCGTAAACATGCAGCCCTTTATCTCCGTCATCATGCCCGTGTACAACGGCGCCTTTACGCTGGACCGCGCGGTGCGCTCCGTCCTCGCCCAGGAATTCGCCGAGTGGGAGGTCGTGGCTGCCGACGACGGTTCGACGGACGACACCTGGAAGATCCTCCAGCGGTGGGCTGCCGCCGACGACCGGATCCGGACTACCCGCTTGGAGGAGAACCGCGGCGTGGCCGCCGCGCGCAATGCGGCGATCGAGATCGCCCGCGGCGACCTGCTGGCATTCCTGGATCGCGACGACGAGTACTATCCCGATTACCTCGGGCATGTGCGGCGGTTGTGCGAGCAGACCGACGTTCTGGTTTTCGGGTACGATTACGTCTACGAAGACGGGCCGGGCGAGGGACGGCTGCCCGCCTGGGTCCCCGCCAGCGTCGCCCAGGAGTTGTTCCTGCAGAACATCGTCATGCCCCTGGGCGTGGCCCATTGGCGGCAGTGGTGGCAGAAGGCGGGCGGGTTCCACGAGGGCTGCTGGCAGCCCGATTGGGACTACTGGAAGCGGCTCGTCCGCGCGGGGGCCCGACTCGACTTTCCGCCGCTGAAGAGCGGCCGCTACCACGTGCGCCTGACCGGCGCCAACCGCCGTCCGCACGTCACCCCCCGGCAGCGCAAGGCGTTCCTCGACAACTGGCAGCAGGGCAAGCCCATGTATGGCGACCGGTCGTTGCTTGCCAACCGGCCCAAGACCCGCAAGATCGCCTTCGTCTCGGCCCACTGCGCCATCGACCCCACCAACGGCGCGGCGACCTCTACCCTCGACGCCCTGCAACTGCTGGCCGAGACGGGCTTCGACTGTCGCGTCTTCTGTTGCTCGCATACGGACGCCATGGAAGAGGTCTCCATCGAGGACGTCCTGGACCAGTATGGGGCGCGTTACCAGTTCCGTGACGCACGGATCGGTTCCTACCAGGGCCAGTTGCTCTTCACGTCGCACCGGGACGTTCCCGTGACGCTCTTCCGCGCGGCCCACAGCCGGCCGTGGGCGAACACGGAGGAGTTCGACGCCTTCCTCGCCGCCTGCGACCACTTCTTGAAGGAGAACCGGCCGGATCTGGTCTGGACCTACGGCGGCGACCCCAGCGCCTACGTCATCCAGCGGCTGGCCAAGCGGCTGGACATCCCCGTGCTTTTCGCCCTCCACAATTTCGCCTACTTCGATCCGGCCGCCTTCGTGGCCACCGATTACGTGGTCGTCTTCTCCGAGTTCTCGCGGCAGTACTACTGGGACTCGTTGAAGCTGGCCTGCCAGAGGTTGCCGCTGGTGGTCGATCCGGCGCGGGTTCTAGTGCGTAGGCCGGAAGAAGTATGTAGGCCGGAACAAGCTTGCGCAGTTCCGGCACTGGCGGCTGCGCCTTCGGAAAGCACGCGACACAGCGGACGATCCACAATTGGTCGCCGCAATGCCGATCCATGCCGGAACTGCGCATGCTTGTTCCGGCCTACACGTCACGTTCGTCAATCCCGAGCCGAGGAAGGGCGTTTTCGTTTTTGCCCGCATTGCCGAAGTCCTCTTCCATCGCCGGCCCGACATCCCGCTGCTGATGGTGGAGGGGGTGGCCAAGAAGGGCCTTTTGCCGGGGTTGGGCCTCGATTTCAGCCGGATTGCGAGCCTGCGCGTCGTGCCCACGACGCCCAACCCCCGCGACTTCTACGCGGTCACGAAGATCCTGCTGATGCCATCGCTCATGGAGCCGGCGGGGATGGTGGCGATGGAGGGCATGCTCAACGGCATTCCCGTCCTGGCAGGCAACCGCGGCGGGCTGCCGGAAATCGTCGGCGATGCCGGCTTTCTCTTCGACATCCCGGCCAAATACACGGCGGAGACGCGCGAGATCCCCACGGCTGCGGAGATCGAGCCCTGGGTGGAGACGATCATTCAACTATGGGACGACGGGGTATTTTTTGCGGATTGGAGCCGGGCGGCCCGCGCTCGCGGAGAGTGTTGGCATCCCGACCGTTTGCGGCCGATCTACCGCGCATTCTTCGAGAACATCTTCGTTCAGCCCGGTCCGCCGCTGGTGCCGTAGCCTTGGACGGCCGAGAAAAGAAAATGTACGCGCGTTCATTGACTTTGCCGTGCGGCTACGGCAACGAAGCCTGCTCATGGCGCAAAACCCCCCTTAAAAGCCATTACGAACGGAAAAGCGAGGCGAAGTGAAATCGCTGTGGAGCCATAGGCAACTTGTCCGTATGCCCATTTTGCAAGTATATTCTTGTAAGGTTCTCACAGTGCTTGACAGTGCTCATTAGTGTTCCCTCCTTGCCACCTTGTGTCACTTCGCAACCACTAACGTCACTTCAAACTACCGAGCGACGAGTGGCGAGGGTTTGTCGAAAGCCGCCGGCGCGGCGGCGCACATGCTGCAGATGCCTTCCTCCTCGGCAGCCAGGAACCGGTCGAGTTCGGCGTCGGTGCAACCGGGAGCAAGCGGCGGGTAGGCCAAGTAAGGGTCCCATTTCGAGGAGATCGCAGGGTAGGCATCCTTCTGCAAGGGAAGGTAGGCGATCGTTGAGCACTTCCAGAGTTTGCCCCGGAATAGCTGCCGAAAGTGCTTGCAGGCGCAATTCAGCCAGCTCTGTGCTGGGCTACCGTCTTCAAACGGCAGGACGCCCGCGCCAACGCCGAGATCAGCGCCGCGTCCACCGCTGCGGGGCATCGACCAACTCGATCCCAAAGCGAAACTTCGCTCGCCATTGGCGAAGCAGCTCGACCACGCTTTCGAAGCGGCTGCGATAATCAGGCGCATCGTGATGCCTGGTCAATCGCAGCGTGGTGTCCGTGGCGGCCAGCGCGGCCGGCAGATGCGGGTGTTTGTGCAGGAGCAGCCCGTTCGTGCCCAGATAGAGGTGCGCGGCGGGCCAATTCTTCCGCGCCAGCCAGACGTACTGCGCGAGGTGCGGATGCAGCGCCGGCTCGCCGCCCAGGAGCCCAAAGAACTTGGGCTGCAGCCGCCGGTTCCAGGCGCTCATCCAGGCCTCGGCCTCGTCCAGGCCGACGAGTCCCTGAAGCCCGTTGCCGGCGAAATGGCTGCAACTCTCGCAAGACAAGTTGCAGCGGTGAGCCACGTGAATTTCCAGGATCTCGATGGATCTCATGGCGCTTCTTTCCCATACTCGCGATCGGTGGACATCAGGGCCTTGGGCGGTCAATCAATAATATCGCACGGACGCTTCGAGTTGGCAATCGCCCGGTGGAAAGCCGTGGCTGTACAAGCCGCGGCGCGAGCGTTATACTCCACCTTTCGGGGAACTGCATCGACTGCCACGTACTCGCGAGAACGCTCACATGGCGAGGGTCCTCTTGACTTGGGAATTGGGCGGAGGCAGCGGCCATTTGGTGAATCTCCGCCCCTTCGTGAGCGGACTGGAGAGGGAGGGCCACAAGGTCTTCGTAGCCCTCCGCGATCTCGGCAAGGCGCCGAATATGCTCGCAGGCGCGGCGATTTCTTATCTGCAATCGCCCTACAAATCCGACGTTTCGCCGAATGTGATTCAAGTGGCCCGGACCTTCGCGGACATCCTCTACAACGTCGGTTTTGGCGATCCGGCGGAGCTCGCGGTCCTGGTCGATGCCTGGGGAACCCTGATCGATTTCGTCGCTCCGGACCTGATCGTCTTTGACCACAGCCCCACGGCCCTGCTTGCCGCGCGGGGCAGCAAGGCATGCCGCGTGGTGCTGGGCAACAGTTTTTCCTCCCCGCCGGACTGTTCCCCCTTTCCCGACCTCCAGCCGTGGCTGCCGAGCGATCCCAGGACCCTCTATCGGACGGAAGAGGTCGTCCTGGAAAACGTCAATCGAGTCCTGCGTCGTCGGGGGCAGGGGACGTTGGAGAGGCTGGGGCAACTTTATGGGCAGGTGGACGAGGTCGTCCTGACCACCCTGGCGGAATTCGATCATTATCCCAACCGGGTCCATCCCCACTATCGGGGACCCTGGATGCCGGAGGGCGGAGAGCTGCCGGCGTGGCCCGGCGGAAGCGGCAAGAAGGTCTTTGCCTACCTGAAGGTTTTTCCCGTGTTGCCGCAGTTGCTCGGGCTCCTCGCACAAGCGGCTTGCGCGTGCGTTGTCCACATCGAAGGCATAACGGCGGGGTTCGAGCGGCAGCATGCAGCCCGCACGCTTCACTTTCAGAATAATCGGCTGGACCTGCGTCGCGCGGCCGCGGAGTGCGATCTGGCGATCTTCAACGGGACGCACGGCAGTACCGTCTTGACGCTCTTGGCCGGCAAGCCGGTCCTGCAACTGCCGCTCGTTGTGGAGCAGGAACTCAATACGCGCGCTACCGTTCGCTTGGGGGCGGCGCGGCGCACGTCTGCCTGGCGGCCGGAAGGGATGGCCATGGCCTTGTCCGGATTGCTGCAATCCGAGGCCTACGCGCAGGAAGCGCAGCGCTTTGCTGCGCGCCATGCCCAACATTCTCCCCAGGAGGAGTGCCACGCGCGGTGGCCGAGATGCTCAGCCTCCTCAACTCGCCATGAAGGCAGTCGCCTGACCGGCCACATTACCCCACCCCGCCCGCGCCGAATGGGTCTGGCGTATCGTGATACATGCACATGTGACCATATCTTCCAATTTTTATGGCTGGTAAATCTGTCAAAATAAGCCCATTTGCCGGGCCGGAACATGTTTGGTTTCGTTGCTGGCTGGCAAGCTGGGGGGGTTTTCATTGTTGTGGAAGACGCTGGCTTCCGTTCGGGCGGTCTCCGAGTGTTAGAGTTTTGCTAATTTTCGCCGGCTTGCTTGGCAAGACGGGAAAAAAAGCGATAATCGGCTTTGCGTACAAAACGCTTCCTAAGACTTTGACCTGCAGCTTCTGAGTTTCGCGCCGTTTGATACCTACTAACCTTCAGCACCGCCTGGACTGTGCCCGGTTGCCGTATGCGGCCCCGCCGGTCTTTCCGGATAGGAGTGGTATACCGTGGGCGAGCGAGATGGTCTTTTGGGTCGGTTTGGTGCGCGCTTAGGAACCGTGAAGAGACGGTGGAACAAGCGGAGCGCGGCATCTAAGAAGGCTGCGCGTTTCCTGCAATTCGAACCCCTGGAAAAACGCCAGTTGCTGAGCGTGGGCGGGCAGGTATTGCCCGTCGGTCTGGCGCACGCCTTGGGGCAAGACATGCAGCCGCCGGTCGTCGTAGGCATCGCCGATCTTACCGTGCCGGAGTACTCCAACAGTCAGGTGGTCGATCTCTCATCGGCCTTCACGGACCCCGACTGCGGGCCGCATGGACTTGCCTATCAACTTAGCGGCGACACGAACCCGGCCCTCTTTGCGGGCGTGCAAGTCCTGGACAGTGCGATGGCCCTGGGGCTGACGTTCGCCCCCGGCGTGCTCGGTTCGTCCGTTCTCACCGTGCGTGCCACGGACGCTGCGGGGCAGTACGCGGAGACGAGTTTTTCCGTGACCGTGACGCCCCCGGCCGCGGACAGCGGCCAGCTTTCCGGCGGCAGCGGCGAACGGCAGTCCATGGGCAACCGCAACCTCAACGCTGAGGATATGACCAGCGACGCGGAAGTTCTTACCTGGGACCCGTCCGCCCGGGGGAACAACGGCGTCTGGAGTAGCGACACGAGTAGCGCATTTTGGGACGGCGCGAATGGACTGCAATCGTGGGCTGACGGCAGCATCGCCGTGTTTCCCGACACGATGGCCCCGACCACGATCACCATTTCCGGCACGGTCAGCCCTGCCGGGATTGAATTCGACGCCTCTGGCATCGAGATTACAGGCGGGACCATCACGCTGCCAGACGGCGGAACGACCATCAACATGCCCAACTCGCAGCAGGCAACCATCGATTCCGATGTCACCGGGGCAGGCCCCTTGACGGCGATTGGCTATGGCGGCCAACTGACGCTCGGCGGGAACAACGATTACCAACGCGGGACGGTTGTTGAGAGCAACTGTACGACGCTGTCGGTGAATAGCGCGGCAAACTTGGGTGACGGCGGCCTGACGTTCGACGGCGGCGATTCATGGCTATCGATTACCGGCTCCGGCTCCTTGCAATTCGCGGGACCGCTGGTCTGCAACGGCGGCAGCTACGTCACGGCTTGCGATGGCGCCTCGGTCGCCTTCAACGGGGGGATCGGCGGCCCAGGCTTCCTGGTGATCAATGGCTTCGGCGCAACCGTCGCGTTCACCGCCGGTGACAGCACCTTTTCCGGCTGGCTCGATGTTTATGGCGCAACGGTAACGATGGCCAACCCCTACGTCTTGGACAACGCCGCTGGGTTTGGTCTATCAGGCGCAACCCTTAAACTCAACAGCGGAAGTGCCGTATTGAGCCAGGGCATTTCCCTCAATGACGGCGGCGCGACCTTCGCCGGCAACTTCACGCTCCCGGGAAGCGTCGTCGGCACCGGCGGCTTGACTGTCGATGGCGGCACCTTGTCGCTCGGCGGCGACAATAGCTACACGGGTGGCACGACGATCAGCGCCGGGACGCTGCAGGCCAACGCCCAAAGCGCGCTGCCCAATGGGACCATGGTGACGCTGGGCAGCGGCGGGGGCTCGCAGTTGACCGTCAACGCGCCCCAAACGATCGGCGGCCTTTACGGCAGCGGGTCGGGCGGCGGCACCGTCTTGATCGATTCGTCGCTGGCCATCGACATCCCCGGCGGCTATTGGGATTATTTTTCGGGGAACATCAGCGGCAGCGGCAGCCTGGGCGTGTCTGGCGGCACGCTGGTCCTCACGGGAGCGAACACATTCTCGGGCGGGACGACGATCGACAGCGGCGCGACGCTGCAATTCGGCGATGGCTACGCCAGTGGCGTGACGTTCGGCAACGGCGCGATCGCGGACAACGGCACGTTGGCCTTTTGCGTGAGCAGTTCGTGGCCGCTCAGTTTCGCCAACGTCGTCAGCGGCGACGGCAACATGACCGTTTCCCGAGGCCCCTCCGAGGGCAGCACGCTGGTCCTCACCGGAGCGAGCACCTTTTTGGGCACGACGACGATCGACAGCGGCACCACGCTGCAATTCGGCAACGGCTCCTCCAGCGGCGTGACGTTGGGCAGCGGCGCAATTGTCGACTATGGCACGTTGGCCTTCCTTCCGGGCAGCGCGCAGTTCACGTTCCGCAACTCCATCAGCGGCGGCGGAGGGTTGACCGTCGGCGCCAGCGGCGGCGGCAACGGCAGCGTCACGCTCTCCGGCGCGAATAATAGCTATTTGGGCCCCACGACGATCAACAGCGGGACGTTGGTCGCTCAAACCGCACTGCCCACTGGGACCATGGTGACATTGGGCAGCAACGGGGGATCGCTGATCCTCGACGCCTCCCAAACGGTCGGCGGCCTGTCCGGCGGCAGTTCCAATGGCGGCATCGACCTCAACGGCACCGGTTCGTCCCTGATCGTCAATTCGGGTACTTTCGCCGGCAACATCAGCGGCAGCGGCAGCTTGACGGTGTCCGGCGGCACGCTGGTCCTCACTGGTGATAGCGGTTGCACTTGTAATACGACGATCAACGGCGGAACGCTGCAATTGGGCAGCGGAGGTTCCGGCGGTTCCGGCGACTACGTGTACGGCAGCAATATCGATATCGCCCTAGGCTCGAGTTTGGCCTTGTGCCCAGGCTCTTCGGGCTACGTTTCCGCCAGCAACATCAGCGGCGCCGGCGCCGTATGGGTCGATGGCTACAGCAACGGCTACAGCGGTGGGAGCTGCGGCACCGTCACGCTCGGCGGCAACAGCAGCTACACGGGCGGTACGACACTCGAAAGCGGGACGCTCGTCATCGACGGCGACTCGGCCCTCGGCGCCCCACCAGCGTGCTAACCATCGACGGGGGCACGATCGACCAGTTTGGCGGTCCGGTTACGCTCCCCAACCCCCAGCAATGGTACGGCAGCTTCACCTATACCGGGTATCCCTTGGCGTTCACCGGGGGCGTGACTATTTCCGGCAGCGCCCAGGTTTGCGTGAACAATAGCACGCTCAGCATCGATGGTCCGATCAGCGGCGGTGGTTTGAACATGTCCGGGAACGGCACGCTGGTTCTCGGCGCCGCGAACCACTATTCCGGTGGCACGACGATCAACAGCGGGACCCTAGAGGCAAACTACCAAGCGGCGCTTCCCAATGGGACCACGGTGACGCTGGGCAGCGGTGCGCAACTGATGGTCAACGCGCCCCAGACGATCGGCGGGCTTTATGGCAGTTCTTCCGGCGGCGGCACCGTCTTTATCGACAATTCGTCGCTGACCGTCACCCCCAGCTCTGGGGATTATTTTTCGGGCGTCATCAGTGGCGGCGGCTTGACGGTCTCCGGTGGCGGAACGCTGCAATTGGGCAGCGGATACTCCGGGGGCTCGGGCGGCTCGCTGTGGATCAGTAACGTCAATATCGCCGCCAACTCGGCGTTGGATTTGTGTCCCGGCCCTTCGCAGTCTATTTCCGTGAACGGCATCACTGGCAGCGGCGCCCTGACGATCAACGGCGTCAGCGGCGGGAGCGGCGGGACCGTGACGCTCTTTGGCAGCAGCGGCTACACGGGTAATACCACGCTCGACAGCGGGACGCTCGACATCAACTCGGCCCTTGGCTCGGGCCTGCTGACCATCGACGGCGGCACTACGCTCGACAACACGAGCGGCTCCACGCTGACCCTCAACAACGCCCAGCAATGGGAGGGCAGTTTCACCTATGCCGGGTCGAGCTTGACGTTCAGCGGGGGCGGCGTGAATGCTTCCGGCGGCGCTCAGGTTTGCGTGAACAACAGCGCCGGGGTAGTCGCCATCAACGCTTCGTTCGCCATCAGCGGCACCAGCGGCGGCCTGATCAAGTCCGGGGGCGGCACGCTCGCGCTGAACGGCACGATCAACTATGGCGGCAACACGACGATCAACGGCGGGACCTTGAGCGTCGGCGCCGCAAACGCGCTGCCCAACGGGACCATCGTGACGCTCGGGGGCAGTGGAGGTTCGTTGGTCCTCAACGCCTCCCAGACGATTGGCGGCCTTTTTGGGGGCTGTTCTGGAGGAGGAGATGTCGTGCTCAACAACTCTTCGTCGCTGACGGTCGACTTCAGCGGTTATTCAGGCGGTTTTTCCGGGGGCATCAGCGGCAACGGCAGCCTGATCAAGGGGGGCGGCGGCTCGTGGATGCTGTACGGCAACAACACCTATCTCGGCAACACGACCGTTTCAGGCTCGGGCGGAATTCTGGAAACAGACAGTGCGGGGGCTCTGCCCGGCGGGTCGACCGTGATTGTCGATAGCGGCGCAACGCTTCGGCTCGGTTACAATCCGGCGGACGTGCCTGCCGCTTTTGCAGCGGTCGTCAACGGCACGCTCGACCTGAACGGAAGGAATGTCGCCTTGAGCAATCTTCAAGGCAGCGGGACCATCGACGACGCCGACCCCGCGACCACGAGCACGCTGACCATCGGCAGCGGCGATGCCACAAGCACGTTTACAGGCGCGATCAAGAACTCGGCGGCCGCAGCCCACGTGGCCGTGGCCAAGATCGGCGCGGGCAGCCTGACCCTCAGTGGCGCGAACACCTATAGTGCCGGCACGAGCGTAAGTGCCGGCTTGCTGTGTTTTTCCTATGGCGCATTGCCCGGCAGCGGCAGCATCGATATCCTAGCTGGCGGGGCGTTGGAGGCGACGGGCCCCTATTCGACGGCTGCGGCTTGGCTTGCCAGCAACCGAATCGACCAGACCTCCGCCGGCGCCCTGGCCTTGGCGGCGGATGAACCGGCAATCAGCCTCGGCAATTACACACAGCTCTCTCTGGGCGCATCGGGCAGCGTCGCCTTCAGCGGCAGCATTACGCCAGCGAACAACGTCTTCCGCCTCGGCGGGGGGCCGGGTAATCTGACGGTAAGCACTGCTTTGACCGACGACGTCGCCGCTCGCAGCCTTGTCGTCTCAGGGGACGTTACCCTTTCCGCTGCCAACACGTTCAGCAATGGAACGCTCGTCGCCGCGGGCACGCTCGACGTGGAAGGGAGCATTATCGGAACGGTGACCACCACCGGCGGCCAACTCGTCGGAACCGGCGCCCCGACGATCGTAACCGTGAGCGTCGATAGCCCGAGCGTCAGCGGAGCGGTCGACCAGACCGTGAGCAATAGCGGCCAGTGGAGCGGCGTGGGCACGGATAACGTGGCCCTCGGCGCGACCCTCGGCAGCGTGACGCCGAACGCCGACGGGACCACTTGGAGTTGGACCTGGACGCCCCCCACGGGAACGTTGCCCGGACCTCAAACGGTGACGATCACCGCGGCGGACACCACGACCAATGCGTCGACGGCCTCGCAAACCTTCGAGGTCGATTTGCTCGCCGCCACGGCGACGACGGTGAGCATCGTTTCGCCGGCTTCCGTGTCCGTCGGCTCCGGACTCGCCCTCTATGCAACGGTGAGCGCGGTCGATCCGTCCAAGCCGACGCCGGGCGGGAGCGTGGCATTCTCGGACGAAGCCGGAGGTTTGGGGACCGCCAGCCTCGTAGCGGGCCAAGCCAGCCTCCTCCTGCCAGGCGGATTTTCCGCGGGAACACATACGATCACGGTAACGTATGCCAGCAACATGGGCCTCGATTCCAGCAGCGCCTCGCGGCAAATCACCGCATCCAACGCCCCCACGGTGCAAACGGCCGCGGCCGTCGTGAGCGGCTCGTTGACCGAGACGACCGTCGAACTCCAGGTCTCCGGCACAGACGCCGGCGAGTCGAATCTCATCTATTCCTGGGCCGCCAGCACGGAACCGACGGGGGCCGAGGACCCGGCGTTCAGCGTCAACGACTCGGACGCCGCCAGCGAGACCGTGGCCACCTTCAGCCAAGCCGTGACCTACGTCTTCACGGCCACGATCGCCAACTCCGAAGGGTTGGTCGCCACCAGCCAGGTGACGGTCACCGTCGCTGCCGTGCCGACCAGCATTGTCCTCAGCCCGTCGCCCGTCAGCGTTGCTCCGAACGGGACCCAGACCATGACGGCCGTCGAAGATGACCAGTTCGGCAACGCAGTGACGCCGCCGCCAACGTTTACGTGGAGCGCTTCGGCCGGAGGCGGCGCGATCGATACCGCGGGCAACTACACCGCGCCGAGCACGCCCGGCTCAAGCCTGATAACGGCCGCGGCGGATGGATTAACCGGGTCGGAGACCGTGAACATCGTGCCCATCCCGCTTGACGTCACCGGAAGACCGACGGTGAATGTGGACATGCCCTACACGCTCAACCTCTCGGACCCCAACGGCGCAATTACCGATGGAACCGTCTATTGGGGAGACGGCCTATCAACCCGGATTCCGAGCGGTGCCACCAGTCTAACCCATGTTTACACGGCGCCCTCGGAAACGGGCACCTACACGATTTCGGCGGAGGTCATCGATTCCAGCGGTACCCACGATCTGTTGACGAGCAGCACCAACGCGGGAGGCATCGATTTCAGCACGCCGGATACCGGTTCTACCGGCTACCAGTCGGTCGCCATTCAGCCTGACGGCTCAATTGTCGTCTGCGGCCAGGGCACGGGCGGTTCCGCACTCGTCGCGCGCTACAATGCGGACGGCACCCCGGACGGCACGGTTTTCGCCGCCAGCGGGCTGGACGTGGCCCAGACCGTCGCCATCGAGCCGGTCGGCAACCAGAGCGACATCGTCGTTGCCGGACAGCAAACGTCCGAGCCGGCGAGCGGGTTCGCGATGGTCCGTTATTCGAGCACCGGCGTCCTCGATTCGAACTTCGACACCAACTTCAGCGCGTCGGTTTCGCCTTTTACCGGCGATAGTTTTACGCCCGAGCAAGTTGCCGTCCAGCCCAACGGGCAGATCGTGGTGGCGGGCTACGTTGTTTCCGCGAGCGGGACCGATTTGGGCGTGGCGCGGTACAATCCGGACGGCACGCTCGACGCGAGCTTCGGCGCCGGCGGCGGCTCCACCGCGGGCCTGAGCGTCAGCACGCAAAATCCCTGCGGCTTGGCCTTGGGCAGCAATGGCAGCATCGTCGTCGCGGGCACCATCGTCACGCCGGAGACGGTCGGTGGCAACCAGTATGCGTTCGCCGTGGTCCGCTTTGCCGACGACGGGACGCTGGATACCACTTTCAACGGCAGCGGCGAGGCGACCGACGACTGGGGCGATCATTTCAATCATGCCACGAGCGTGGCGATCCAATCGGATGGCGCCATCGTCGTGGCCGGCTACGACGATAGCGGCTACGTCGATCTCGTGCGTTTCCTGCCCGACGGGTCCCCCGATCCGAACTTCGGCGCCGGCGGCCAGGTCGAAAGCGGCCAGCCCGCCGGCGTTGCGTACAGCGTGGCGGTCCAGGCGAACAACATGATCGTTGTCGGCGGGGCATTCGCGGAAGAGGGCCGCATGGACTTTGGTTTGGCCCGCTTCAACGTGAACGGGGCGATTGACGATTACTTCGGTTCTTACGGCATTTCGGCGCAGGATTTGGGAGGCGCCTCCGACAGCGCGGTTACGGCCCTGGCCCTGCAGCCGAATGGCGCAATCCTGGCCGCCGGCGTGACGGGCGGTCTTCCCACGGGCGCGGCCGTCGATCGCTATTTCGCGGGCCAGGCAGATGGTTCCGGCGGCCAGGCGGACGGCGCCGTGGTCCGCGTCGATAACGCCACGCCCGCACTGACCGTCAGCGGCGACAGCACGGTGGCCGCCAACGACACCTATACCCTCACCCTAGGGGACGGCATGGCCAACTTGGGATCGGGCAGTAATATCCAGTACGTTATCAACTGGGGCGATGGGGCGAGCGATAGCTACACGGCCGACCAGCTCGCTCCCCAAGGCGACCAGGTGACGCACGTTTTCGCCGGCGCCGCCCCCGCCACAGGTACGACAATTACCTATCAAATCACGGTTGATCCAGTCGTAAATGGCGTTGGTTACGGAACGGCGGGCAGCCAGTCGGTCACCGTCGATATGACCGACGCCACCACGACCGTGCTTCAAGCGAGCGCGGCCTCTGCATCTTTTGGGGGAACCGTTGTGCTGACGGCGAACGTCGCCGCCGCGGTATCGGCAACGGGCACGCCGACCGGGACAGTCGAGTTCTATGATGGTACAATAGATTTAGGATCTGGAACCTGGAATCCAAGTACGCTCGTGGCAACCTTGACTACCCCACTCCTGACGGCCGGCAGCCATACCTTCACCGCAGTCTATAGCGGCGACGACACGTTCGACCAGAGCACCTCGGCGGCGGTCAGCGTTTCGGTGGCCTACCCCACCGTTAGTGGAACTCCGTTGACCCTCACCGGAACGCCAGCGGCCACCGAAGGCTACACGCTCAACCTGCCTCAGTTTGACCCGTACAATAATCTGATCACCGACTGGACGATCGATTGGGGAGACGGGGTTGTGACGAACGTCAGCGGCAGCGCGTCCCCGCAGACGCACCAGTATGGCAACGGCGAGCAGAATTATGTGATCACGGTCATTGCCGCCAGTTCCGCCGGCAACTTCCAAGGGACGTTGCCGGTAAGCATTTCGGAACGTCGGCCCCAGCGGGCTCGGCGTGACGGCCAGCGCTTTGGATTACAGCGGGGCCGATGCCATGACGATTAGCGGGACTTTTACGAACAATTCCCCGCAAGAGTTGCTCAACGTCTCGATCGATTGGGGCGATGGCAGTCAGCCGACGACCTTCAGCCTTGACCCACGGGCCACGAGTTTCCAGTACCCGGCGCAGCAGTACGTGCGTTCGGGCCAGTATGCGATCGTCGTGACGGTGACCGACGCCGACGGGCTTTCCACATCGAATTCCTTGAATCCTTTGACCGTCAATTACTCGAATGCGGCCCCGTCGGACCTTGCCTTGAGTCTCGATCAATCGACGATCACTCTCGGCGACCAGGTGAACTTGAGCGGCAGCTTCAGCGACCTGCAAACGCAGGCGAGCCACACGGTGACCATCAACTGGGGCGATCTCGTGAGCGGTTTGCCCGACATCACGATCTTGCCGCTCAGCCCGGGCGAGACCACGTTCCAGGCCGATCCGCAGACCTATTCCACGGCCAGCACTACACCCTATACGATTTCCGTGACCGTCACCGGGCTTGACGGCAGCACGACCGCCACGACCTCGGTGACGGTGAGCCCCGTCCCGGACGAGGTTATGATCGGCTCGTTGGTTCCGGTGGCGTGGGAGTCCGGCGGCAAGAACGGCGAATTCCAGGTGACCCGCGTCGGCCCGACGACGGACTCTCTGACGGTCAGCTACAGCGTGAGCGGGACGGCAAACGGAACCGACTACACGATCAAAGACGGCACCGGTGCGGTCCTTTCGGGCGGCGTGACGATTCCCGCGGGTCAGAGTTCGGCGATGATTCTCGTTGTCTCGAATGACCAGGGGCTGACCAGCGGCAGCCCGACCGTCAACGTTACGCTGGCGTCCGGTTCGGGCTACTCGGTCGCGAACGTCTTTTCGGGCGCGCAGGTTGCGATCAGCGACAACGATCCCGGTTCCGGCGGCCCGCCGTCCGGCCCCGTCACCGTGCAGATGACGTGCTTTAATCCCGACGGCAGCGTGGAGGGTTCCAGCGGCAGTGCGATTCTAGGCGACTTCATTCCGATCGGCATTGAAGTCTCGGCGGGCAACCCGGCCAACGCAACGTACACCCTCACCTACCCCACCACGATCACCGTCTCCTGGACCCGGGGTGGCGCGGACATCGGCTCGGGCAGTTCGATTACGTTGACCAATTCGTATACTATCGTCTACGCGTCCGCCAATGGGAGCGGCGACTCGGGCGGCGCCGAGCCCGTGTCTGGCGATGTTACCGTTACGCCATGCAGCATCGGCGGTTCCGGGGGTTCCGGCGGCGACACGGCTTGTAGCGTCGGCACGGATTTCGGTGTCTTGCACATGGGCATGACCGGAGTGACCGTTGCGAACGACATGGATGTCACACCGGCGAAGGTTCAGGTCGGCCAGCAAATTAGCCTTGCCATATTTAGGAAGGCCGCGAACGGTACGGAAACACGAGTGACGACTGGGGATTTTACTTGGTCACTGCCGGATTCGACCGCTGTGTTGGTAGGGGAGGCGGGCACCGAATCGAGCGTCGGGGACTATACCAAAGGCTACGACCCGTCCAAATTGAATTGCCAACAGGTTGCGAACTTTACAAGCGCAGATTACAAACAGGCTACTTTCGGCTCTAATGGCTTTTATTGGGTAGATCCCGGCGGTAGCAAAGTCCAGACCATCGTCGTTGACCCCCAGAACCCCCAGGGCAAAGTTACTGTTACGGGCCTTTTTAACGTGCAGCAGCCTCCGTTAAACGCCACAGCGCAAGCTTACCAAAACAAAATTTCGGGGTTTGTTATATTCCGTGCTCGCAACCGCGCGGTCTTGTCAGTTGGACTCGGCGTAAGGGGAACTCCGAAGAAAGACGGAATGCTTTTTTCGCACGCGACAAGCCCAGGCTGGAACTATAGCTTCACCCAAGTCCTCACCCAATATTCGGACGACTGGTATGATCTCTCGGGCGTTCTTAAAAAAGCTTTCACAACGGGTCCGGGCTTGGATAGTGTTTTCTCGATGTCTGCCAAGTCATGGTTGCTCCCGTCGCAAAGGAGCGATAGCCCGGTCACAATGCTTGGCCATGCGCCCAACGCGCATGTTGTTAATTTTCCCGGGACTACGTATTGGCAGTTTGGCGCCACGACATGGCTGATGGTTCAGCCGCAGTCGTCGAATTCCATCTGGGTCCCCCTAGGTGTGGTTCATTGGCAATTTGCCGTACGCCTGACGACAACCGGATTGGTGATAACGGCGCTCAAGGTAACCCCTCCGCCGGCCTTCCGGTCTTTTGCAGGTACGTCGAAATTTCCAATATGGCCGACGGTGATCAAGTCGATTGATCCTTGGAGCTAAGATGGCTACGGACAAATCTAACGATCAATCTGGCGATCCGCTTGTCAACATATGGCAAAGTCTGCTGTCCCGGAACTTGCGCAGAACAGAAATGCCAACGGAGGTGGTGCCAATTTACACTTCACGCGCTTCTTTTTTTCTTCGTTCTATGCGCAGTTGCTTTCATTTGGCTCACGCCAAGAATGCGGGCGTTATGGCGCCGGCAGGATGCAATCCGAGCAATTCAGAGCGACGGCGGATTCGTCCTTTACGATGACGAACTGGATCCCTCGGTGAGACGCAAAACATGGCCACAACGGCCGCAGCCGTCACGGCTTCGCGCGATACTCGGCTTCGACGATTTTGCTAATGTCGCGCGTGCGAAGGTGGGTGCGAAGTCATTGGCCCGTATTGACGCGTTTCCGGCACTACGTGCCCTGGACGCGAGCGGCATTCAGGAAGTGCGGGACAGTATTTCAAGTCTTCGCAAAATGCGTGGCCTGGAGACGTTGATTTTAGATGAGAGCGGAATCGATAATGACATGCTGCCCAGTTTGGAATTCGCGTGCAATCTTCGCTGGCTGTCTCTTAGAGGTACTAGAATCGACAGTTATGGTTTAGTGTACATTGGGAAGCTGGTTAACCTAAGGGACCTTGATCTAAGCAATACCCTAGTAACCAGCGATGGCCTGGCATCGATACAGACGCTAACACAACTTGGTCGCTTGGACATGTCAGGGACAAGCGTTGGAGACGATGGATTGCGGCATTTGAAATGCCTTACCCAACTGGAAACGTTGGACTTGACTTGCACACCGGTGAGTGGATCGGGACTTTCAAATCTCAAGGATCTGATTCACTTGCGTAGGCTGTATTTGGGAGATACGCAGGTTACGGACGCGGCGATCATGTTCATCAAAGACCTGAGGCAACTCGTAGATCTTGACCTGGCGAATACCAGAGTTACGGGGCCAGCCCTCTTATGCCTTCGCAATTTGTCGCAACTTCGCAGACTGAGTGTACCCGGAACTGTTAGTGAACAGCAAAGGCGGGAGCTTGAAACGTATTTACCGGATCTGATTATAGACGAACGGGAATCCGGGCCCCGGCGAGCGGAGCCAGCAGAAATTGATGAAGTCGGGGGATATGAATGAAATTGCCCTATAGCGCCGTGCGAATAGTTCTTATTCCTGCCTGGGTTTCTGAGCCCCTCAAGGTTCCAGTCGAGGCGGAGCGGCCAGAACGGAAGAAATAGGGCAGGCCAATGGGCATGACGGACAATGGGTTGTTTGATGATGCCGTTCTCCTCCACCAGCGGGGACGGCTGCAAGACGCGGAGCAGATTTACCGCGGGATACTTCAAGGCGAGTTCAACCACCCGGGCGCGCTTCACCTGCTGGGCGTGATTCGCCACCTGCAAGGCGATCACGAGGCGGCAATCGAACTCATTGGCCGCGCGATTAGCGTGAACCCGCGGAACGCTGTCTATCGGAATAACTACGGCCTCCCGCTGCACGGAATGGGCCGATTCGCCGAGGCATTAGACTCTTTCCGCCGCGCGCTGGAAATCCGCCCGTCGTACGCCCAGGCGCTGGCCAACCTGGGCATGGTCCAGCAGTCGCTCGGAGATCACGATGCGGCGCTGACGAGCTACCATGACGCCCTGAGACTTGAGCCGTACCACCCCGACGCCGTGATCAAGCTCGCGGTCCTGCTGGAAAAGCTTGGCCGCGCTGAGGAGTCGATCGGTCTCTATGAGGACGGAATCCGCCATACGCGCTGCCTGGAGTTCTACGTCAACCTGGGGGCCCTTCGAATCGCCACCAACCGCGCCGACTTGGCGGTTGGCGCATTGCAAAAGGCGACTAGGCTTGCCCCGGACTGCGTGGCCGCGCACCTCAACCTGGGCATGGCCTACTCTGCGTTGGGAAATGATGCCCAGGCGCTCGCCAGTCACCGCAAGGCGCTGGAGTTGCAACCGGGCAACCCGGAAACGTTGAAACGACTGACCGCACTCTTGCAGAAGCTCGGCCAGGGCGAGGAGGTGATCCCCCTCTACGAGCAGGCCCTTGCCCAGCGCCCTTCCGCGGAATTGCGGGCACAGTTCGCCGCGCTGACCGTCCTGGCGCGGCGCTGGGACGGCCCTTGCGCGACGGCCGCGGCAGACTGTCTCCTCTTCGACGGCATGCACTACTACACGCACGACGCGGAAGGCAACCGCACGTCGCGTTACCGGAAGGACGCCCACGGCAACCCGATCAACGTCACGACATACCAGTGGAACAAGGACAACCGGCTGGGTGCTCGCATAAGATGATGTTACGCGGGGAGTGTGGGGCAGCCATATTGGTCGAGGTTTCGCCAGAACTCTTCCCAGCGGCCTGTGGTGAGTCGCAGCGCACGTATCGACAATACGGCGAGAGCGCCGTCGTCCTTCCAACGCGAACCCGATTTGCATAAGCGGTGCTTGATCAAGGTCTTGCATGCCGCTTCCGTCACGCCGCTGCCGATCGGCCAGTTCCGCTGCACCGAATAAGAGTATTTCATCCGTTCCTTCTGGTTTTGGAGGTAGGTGATCGTCGCCAGGACCGCCTTCGCATCTTCCGCGTTTTTCAGCGGCGTCGTGGAAAGAAATTCATCCAGGACCGAAAGCAAACGACTCACCGCTCCCTGCTTGTGCTTCAATTGATGAAGCTGGTTTTCCAGCCACGCTTCTCTTTCTGCTTTCTTTTTCGCTCCCTTGAACACCACCATCGCCGCCTTGCCCACGTACTCGCTGGCATGGTAAAAGTCCAATGTCTGGTGGTCCGTCAACGGTTTCAGGTAGCTCCAGTTGTCTGCCGCGCCGTCGCCCAGACCGATATACGGCACGTTCGGATAGGCATTCTTCACGCGCTCCACCTCGCGTTGGAATTTCGCGTGGAACTTTTCTTTCCCGTACTCTGGGGTCGCGCCTGCGTAAATCGTATGCAGGCGTTCCCCTTGGGCGTCGTAAAACGCGATCGTTCCCGTCATCGCCACCCGCCACCCGTCCTCTTGCAAAAGCATGCATGTTCCATCAACGCCGATCGCGATGGAGGCACACGGATGCTCGAACTGTGGCAATGCGTAGCTCCAGGTCTCTTCTTTCGCAACGGCATAGGCACCGACGATGTCGCCCAGCGACTTGACGTATCGCTTGGAAATCTTTCGATGCTGGCATTCCAATAAATCGGCGACAACCGCATCGGCTCCGGCTTCCGCGTATTTGTAGGAGACCAACTTGGCAAATCTCGGCGTGGCGTTGAGAACCAATCGGGCACTCTCTTCGAGCGGGCAGAACGTTTTGCCCCCTTCGGACGTTTGATAGACATGCCGAAGCACGGAGACGCTGCCGTAAGGCGTTTCGTAATCTTGAGCGAACTGCCCCTTGCTGGTCATGCGGACCGAACCGAGTTGGATGGGACTTCCATCGGTATCGAACCGCTCGAGATTCTTTTCGGTGGCCAGCAGGCCGACTTCGTTAAGCGCATCCTGGATCGCTTCTTCGGCCCGAAGCATGGAGCCGGTCAGCGGCAAGGTGACCTCGATGGTGATGGAATTATGAGCTTGGCGAGTGATTTGTGCGGTCATGTCATTTCCTCCGTGAAAAGTCCCGCGACGACAACTTTGTCTGGGCGACGGCACCGATACTTGGTAAACTATCCGAGTATCCTTCGGATTCCAGGACGGAAGCATAACCTATTCATCGACGTTTGTCTACATCATTTTATGCGAGCACCCAACCGGCTCACTGCCGTAGTCGGCGACAACGCCAGGGTGGATTATTTCTGCGATGGATTGGACCGGGTCGTGTCGCCGAGCAACGGCCTTTTCGCGGCGCAAGCGGAGAATTACCTTAAGGACGCCTCTCCGATCGCCGGCCAGACGTTTGACGCCTTAATTAGAATGCGTTTCTACTCGGCTGGACGGTACGGACCGTCGCAGCGAATCGGCACCGTGGGGCAGGCTGCCAACCTGCCAGAACGCTCGGCAGATTGGCAATCTGCAAGAGGGACGGCGGATTGGCAATCCGCCCCACGTTTCGATCATTATGCCGGTTTTCAACGGCGCGGCGCTCGTCGATCGCTCGATCCGCTCTGTCGCCGCGCAGACGTTCCCCGAGTGGGAACTGATCGCGGTCGACGACGGTTCCAGCGACCTGAGCCACGACGTGCTGCGGGGCTGGGCGGAGCGGGACCCGCGGATCCGCGTGATTCGCCTGGCGGAAAACAGCGGACTGAGCGCAGCGCGCAACGCGGCCCTGCGCACGGCCGGCGGTCAAATGATCGCGTACCTGGACCACGATGACGAATATTTTGCCGACTACTTGGAGTTGGTCATGCGGCATCGTGACAAGGGCAACGTCTTGGTGTTTGGCTATGATATCGTCCATGAAGATTCGGAAGGCCCTCACCCTGACCCTCTCCCGAAGGGCGACGCGAGCTTGAGCACGGGACGGGTGGAGAGTTGGGATCCCTGGCCGGCAGGAAAGGATCTTTTCGCGACTAACCCGGTTGTTCCCCTGGGGATTGCCCATCGTCGAAATCTGGTGGAAAAGGTCGGCTGCTTCAACGAGGTGTTGTGGCGCGAAGAGGACTGGGATTACTGGAAACGCCTGGCGCGCGTCGGCGCGGAATTCGCTTTCCTGCCGCTGAAGAGCGGGCGCTACCATGTTCGCCGGGATAGCCTCAGCCGCGTGCCGCATCTTACGGCGCGGCAACGCATGACTGTTGCTGCTAACTTGCAGGCAGGGCGGCCGTTGTATGAAAAGGCGGATTGCAAATTGCAAATTGGAGAAGAGACGAAGATCGCCGACAGCCCTCACCCTAACCCTCTCCCGGAGGGAGAGGGGACGAAACGTACTCATCACGCTCCGCGTGATGAGTACGTGCGGAAGATCGCCTTTGTCTCGCCGCACTGCGTTGTCGACTTCACCAACGGGGCGGCGCGGACCACGCTCGACGGGCTGACGCTGCTGGCCCAGTCGCGCTTCGAGTGCCAGGCGTTTTGCAGCTCGCGGATGGACGCCTGGGAAGAGGTCCTCGTCGAAGAAATCCTCGCCCAGCGAAAGGTCCCCTACGCCGTCCGCAACGCCAAGATCGGCGGCTACTCGGGCGCGGATGATTTTCACGGCCCATGGCCAGGTGCCGGTAACGCTCTTCAACACGGCCTCGACCCGTGCCGGCTGCACCAAGCGCCGAGGAGACCGCGGCCTTCCTTGCGGCCTGCGAGATTTTCCTGACGAAGGACCGCCCGGACGCGGTTTGGACCTACGGGGGCGATCCGGTGGCGCTCGCCGTGCAGAAACTCGTCAAGCGGCTGGACATTCCCATCCTGTTTGCCTTGCACAACTTCGCTTATCCCCATCGCGAAACGTTCCAGGCGGTCGATTATGCCGTCGTGCCCAGCGCGTTCTCGCGGCGTTACCATTGGGAGACGCTTGGGCTTGCTTGCCAGGTGTTGCCCAACATCGTCGATTGGAAAGCGGCAGAGGCGACGAGCCGGGATCCCCGCTTTCTGACGTTCATCAATCCCAAGGACATCAAGGGAGTGTACGTCTTTGCGCGGATCGCGCGGGAGTTGGCGCGGAGGCGGCCAGATATTCCGATCCTGGTCACGCAAGGCCGCAGCCGCGCCGATGCGCTCAGCGAGCCGGAACTGGGGTTGGCCCCACACCTTGCCGGGCAGTTTCCGATCGAAACCAAGTGCGATGGCCGGAACATCGCCACGATGCCCTATGCACCGGACCCGCGGCAGTTCTACGCCGTGACCAAGCTGCTCTTGATGCCCTCGCTCTGCAACGAATCGTTCGGACTTGTGGCGGCCGAGGCGATGCTCAACGGCATTCCTGTCTTGGCCAGCAATCGTGGCGGCCTGCCGGAGACGATCGGCGACGCCGGCTTTTTGTTCGACATCCCGGCCAAATACACGCCGGAGACTCGCGAAGTGCCGACTGCCGAGGAGGTCGAGCGTTGGGTAGAGACGATCATTCGTCTTTGGGACGACGCGGCCGAGTATGAGCGTTGGAGCCGTGCGGCGCGGGAACGTGCCCAGCAATGGCTTCCAGACCGGTTAGCGCCGATTTACCGCGAGTTCTTCACCCGCATCACCCATCAGCCCGGCCCGCCGTTGGTGCCCAAGGATCTTGTCGCTCGGAGCCACCCAAACCCTTGACTGTTACTGGTTGAATTTCGACCGCGCAACGGTATATTTCCCTACGCCCACTCTTGCACCACCACGCCGCTGGCCTGTCCTTGCGGCGTAACGTTCAAGTTGATGAACCGCTTGCCGGCCGGCGTGGAATTGTTGTGCACGACATGCAGGGGGCACTCGGCGTCCGGCGTCTCGTAGTTGAGCGTCGGGAAAAGCACCCCGGCTCGCAGTGCCAGCAGACTGGCAATCAGTTCCACCATTCCACTGCCCGCCCCCAGGTTGCCAAAGTAACTCTTGGCGGCCACTACGGGCAAACTGCGGGCCCGCTGGCCGAGGGCCTCCGAGATCGCCTGGGCCTCTTCCACGTCGCAACTCAGCGTACTCAATCCATGGGCGTGGAAGTGATCGATTTTGTCCGGTTGCAGGCCGGAGTCTTGCAGCAACGCCCGCAGCACGTGGGCCATCGCCACTTTTCGCCGGGCAACTAGCCGTGGGGCAGCGGCGGCACGCGAGGATGCGGCCAGGACTTCACCGTAGATCGTCGCGCCGCGGGCCTGGGCGTGGGCAAGCTCTTCGAGAACGATGGCCCCGGCCCCTTCGCCCAGCACCATGCCGCTGCGATGCTGATCGAACGGACGACTGACCTTTGTCGGATCACCGTTTCCACAGGCAACCTCCTCCTGCGAAACGGCATGCACGATCTTCATCGCGTGCAGCCGCGTGCCGGTCGCCCCGCAGACCATCGTGTCGGCATTTCCACGGCGGATGATCTGATAAGCCTCGCCGATGGCCATGTTGGCGCCGGCCTCGCGCAAAGTCAGCGAATTGCTCGGTCCGCGAAGATCGTTGAAAATCGCCACGTGGCTGGCGGGCATGTTGGGCAGATACTTTAGCAACCACAGCGGCGACATTTTGGGCAGGCCTTCGAGGCCCCAACGGGAAAACTCGAATTTCCCCTCGCTATTCAAGCACTGGCAAATTCCCTCGTTGAATTCCTCCGGCAGGCTCAGCATATAGTCGATGCCGAAACTGATGCCGATCCGATCGGGGTCGATGGCGCCCACTTGAATAGCGGCGTCGCTCAGCGCCAATTGGGCCACGGCCACGCCCATCTGGCACTCGCGGCACAACACCCGCAAGGCCTTCTTGATCTGCTTCTTCTGCTCTTTCTCCAGGGGGCCGAAGTCTTCAATTTCGCCCGTAAATTGCCGGGCCTCGCCGGCAACATGCACGGGCAATGCGCCGGGAGGCACAACGCTGAGCGGGCCGACGCCGCTGCGGGCCTGCTGCAGGGCTTCCCACAAGGCTTCCTTGGTGCTACCCAAGGGGCTGACCAGGCCGATGCCCGTGATGACAACCCGTCGCTGCTTCGAACTCATGTCTGCTCCGTGTCATGCGGCCCAATGCTGCCGGGGGGACCGGCGTAATAATCCACGCATTTTAACCGGGAGGGCCGGAGGCGTCGAGAGACGAGCGGTGGAAGGCAACACCAATGGGGGTGACTATACTTCCGGAATACCCAACTGACGACAAATTGTCCGCGCCGTGTAATCGTTGATCTCACGATGACGCGGCACGGCACTCTGTTGATTGTTTGCCGGGTTGACCCAGACTGAATGGGATCGACCCTCACGAAGAAGTCGGCAGCCGTTGGCGAGCAGGTGCCGGACGAGATTTTGCCTTTTCATGACACGATCAGCCCGGTCGGTACTTCTTGCACCTCCGAACTGACCTGCAGGTGCAGATAGATCGGCTCTTCAATGTCCATCTCGGCGTCATTCGCCTGCGGGTTCGGAACGGGCAACGGCTGGCCCGTCTCCAATGCGGCCTCGGCCACATCGACGAGCGCTAAGGCCAAAAGGCGCCGCGCGTCAGGCAAGCTATCGGCGCACGTGATCGCGGCGGGAAAATCCAACACCTGGGCGTGTACCCCCCCGCCGACGAACTTGTATCCCGCTTTGTACTGAAGCATCCGGTCGATCCTTCCTAAGAGAGCTACTGCTGAATTGTATTTAATCCGCGAAGCGGGAGCAATCGCAGGTGAACTGCAAAGTTCGGACAGAGCACAATCACGTAGAACCGAATGAATTCCGTTTTACGAACCTCATTGCCCCTCTAAAAGGGACCGAAGTATGCGGCAGGTCCGCCGAAGGCGTTTCCACTCGGCCATCTCCCGACGAAGATCGACGTTGGATTTCTCGATCCAGCCTTGCCGGACCTTGCCGATACCGGTTCCACTGCTGCCGGGGCTGCCGGTCGTAGCACAACCGGAACCCTCGGTTTCCTCATAGAGATTTTCGCCAATCTTCAAAAGGCCTTGCGGATTGATAAAGTTGGCCAACTGAATCGTGCCCGCCTGCTGGAGCGTTTGTTGGTCCGGAAGACGATAGGATACGACTCCCTCCGGGCTGATCGAGATACCTGTGACGTCGGCGGGAATCGTGATCGCCGGTTCCAGCAACCGGCCGGTCTTGGCCGACTCGCTGACAATTTGACCGTTGGAATTCCGCGCGAGGTGTCCGGCACGGCAATAAACGATCTTTCCCGAAGGATCTTTGACCTGGAAGAAGCCACGGCCCTCAATGGCAAGGTCCAGTTCACGACCCGTACGCTTCAATTTTCCTTGCCGGAAGTCGATCTCCGTGCCCACGATCTGGCTGCCCGATCCGATGGAAAACCCATTGGGCGAATACGCGCCGGACGAATCCTGGACTCCGGGCAGGCCCTCCTGGCGATAGCCGAGGTCTTCGACGATCGCCCGCGATCGCTTGAAACCGGGAGTATCCGCGTTGGCGATATTGTTGGCGATCACGGCCAGCATGGTCTCGTAGTTGTCCAGGGCCAACTCCAGCGTGTCGCGGGCCTCGCTGCTGTCGAGATCCGCGTCCGGCCGCTTGTGACGATTGGCATCCGCGGAATGCTTCTTCCGGCCTTTGGATGGCTTGCTTTTTGATGATTGAGAGGGAATCGCTGATGGCTTGGTGGCCGCCACTGCGAAAGAATCGTGAACTACGAGCAGAAACCCAACGGTGATGGCCAACGCCGACCGGATGATCGTCGTCATGAGTGACTTCATAGTGGATTCCTTGGTGCGTGCCATTTTCCAAAGTGGCAATGCCGAAGATTATAGCGGAATAAAATCAGCCCTGCAAAGCGAATCCTCAGGAAGAGGGCAAATTGTCAACTTTTCCAAAGGACAAGTTCATGGCCCGTGAAAGTCAAGGTCTGCAAGTCGTGTTGATCGTTTTCGTCATGCTCAGCGTCGTGTTGGGCGTGAGCCTCTATATCTACGTCAAGGAGGCTGACACCGCCGCCAAGGCTGTTTCGACCGAGAAACGCGATCGGCAACAGGCCGAAAGCGAAAAGAAAGCGACGGAGGAAGAGATCAAAGTTCTGAAGTCGATGATCGGCTTGCCCGATAAGGGCATCGCGGAAATCAAGAAGCAGTTCGACGAGGACATGCAGACCTACGGCAACCAGAAGAAGCCGGACGCTGCAACCGACACCGCGAGCGCCGGCACCCTTTCCTATATCCGCTTGCTCGCGGGCATGTCCAAGGTCATCCAGGATCGTACCGAGGAACTTGTCCGCACGAAGGCCCTCGTGGCCGATCTGCAAGAGAAATTCAAGGACCGCGAGGCGGCCAAGGATGCCCAGATCAGGGCGCTGGTTGCGGACTACGGAAAACTGGACAATCTGGCCCATCATATTACAGGCGATTACAAGACTGCACAACAGGCTACAAAGGAAGAAATCGCGGAATTCTTGAAGGCGATGGATGCCGTCAAGAAAAACGCCATGGACGCTCTAGCCAAGGCTGATGAGAACGAGAAGGCCCTGAAGAAGGAGCTGCAAGAAAAGGACAAGCGAATCACGGAATTGATGGAAAAAGTCAGGAAGTTGGAGGGGCCGGAAATAGTGGACGTCCCCGCGGGTGAAATCACCGCAGTCAGCACGGCGAACAAGCTGGTCTCGATCAACCGTGGTCGAGCGGACGCCTTGCCGCTACAGACCAAATTCACGGTCTATTCGGCCGGCTCGGCCGACCTGGCCAAGGCCGTCAAGAAGGGCACGGTCGAGGTCACGCGCATCGATGGCGAGCACTCGGCCGAGGCCCGCATCCTCGACGACAAGATCGCCGATCCCATCATGGTCGGCGACAAGCTCTTCACCCGGTTTTGGTCACCCGGCCAGCAGATCCACTTCGCCCTGACCGGGATCATGAACGTCGATGGCGATGGCCGCAACCAACTCAATATCATTCGCGAACTAATCAATCATAATGGAGGCACGGTCGATTGCTGGCTTGACGAAAAGGGCCACAAGCAAGGCCAGATCACGGCCGACACCCGCTATATCGTGGTTGGCGATACTCCAGAAAGGGGATCGCCCGAGTCCCTGAAGAACCACGGCGATATCCTTCGCGACGCCGAGCGGTCCCAGCTCCACAAGATGACGCTCGGCGATTTGAAACAACAAATGGGTCATTAAGAACGACTTTTGATTGACAGCCTTTCCCCTAGGATTACAATGGAGTTGTATGCTTCCCGCGTGAAACCGTGTTTCACCCTTCGGTCTTCCGGAACCGCCGAGTGGTGAAAGACGAGAAGAGGCAGCCTGTATTTTGAACATGGCCGGGGAAGGTTCCCCCGTGCCCAGACTTTTCAGAACGGCCAGGACGAACCGCTAAACCGCCGCAGCAGTCGCGGCACGGTTTACGCGGTGGCGGCTGGTCTCAGGAGGACGAATTCGTGGTCCGCGCAAATCAAGGTCTGCAAGTCCTGTTGATCGTCTTCGTCATGCTCACCGTGGTGTTGGGTGTCACCACCTACCTCTATGTGAAGGAGGCCGACAGGTTGACCAAGGCCGAACACGATGCGAAGAGCGCCAGGCAACAGGCCGAACAGGCGACGGCAGACAAACAGAAAGAGTGCGACGTTCTCAAGACGCTGGTCGGCTTCCCCGAACGCAGCACCGACGAAATCAAGAAACAGCATGACGCGGACATGGCGACCTACGGCAACGAGAAGAATGAAGCCGACAAGGCGGGCGCCGACAAGCCGCTCTTCGACCCCACGAGCCTCCACTACGCCCGTTTGCTGGCGGGCATGAACAAGGTCATGCAGGACCGTACCGATGAGCTCATCAAGTCGAGGGGCTTATATGCCGAACTGCATAAGAAATTCGAGAACCGCGAGGCGGCCAAGGACGACACCATCAAAGCCCTCACCACGAACTACGATACTCTGAACGGTCAGATCAAGAGTATCGCCGACGATTTCAGCAGCAAACAACAGGCAACCGTTGCCGAAGGCCAAGAACTTACCAACCGGGTGGCGAAGATCAAGAGCGACGCCGCTCAGGCGCAATCCGCGGCTGCCGAACGCCGAAAAGAAGGCGAGTGAAGCGGTAAAGGCGAAGGAAAATGAAGTCAAGGAATTGGCCACTATCGTTAACAGGGAGAAAAGGCAGGAGATGGACGTTCCCTCGGGTGAAATCACCTGGGTCAGCCTGCCGAACAAGTTGGTCTGGATCAACCGTGGCCGGGCCGACGAGTTGCAACGGCAAACGAAATTCACCGTCTACTCGGCCGGATCGAGCAACGGCGCCACGGCCGTCAAGAAGGGTACCGTCGAGGTCGTCAAGATCGAAGGCGAGCACATGGCCCAAGCCCGCATCCTCGACGACAAGCTCGCCGATCCCATCATGGCCGGCGACAAGGTCTTCACTCCGCTCTGGTCGCCGGGCCAGCAGAACCACTTCGCCCTGGCCGGGATTATGAACCTCGACGGCGACAGCCGCAACCAGCTCAGTGTCGTTCGCGGGCTAATCAACCAGAATGGTGGCGCGGTCGATTGCGAGTTGGACGAACAGGGCCACAAGCAAGGCCAGATCACGGCCGACACGCGATTCATCGTGGTGGGCGATGCTCCCGACAAGAGCTCGCCCGAGTTCATGAAGAACAACGGCGAGATCCTCCGCGACGCCGAGCGCTACCATCTCCAAGTTCTGAAGCTCGCCGATTTCAAGCAGCAGATGGGTTATCAGAAGTCCAGTTCGGTGGAGCATTTTGGAAGCAGCGGAACGTCGCCCGGCGACGTCAGCCGGGCCGCCAGCGCCGCGCGGACCAGCAAGCCGGCGCCGAAGGCTGCCGCCACGACGGAAGAGAGCGAAAAGTAGCGGTATGTAGGTCCTTTCTGCCGGAAAGGACTAATGCGCGGCGATTTACTGAACGGCCCGAGGTTTTTCCGGCGGACGGGAGCGCAATAGTCCCTCCCGGCAGGAGGGACCTACTTTTCCACCGTCCAAGGTGGTACATCGAGTGTCGGGCTGGGTAGGCTCGGAAACAGCGGCGGCGCCGGCCGCGTAGACTGCCGCGCCGGCCGCAAGACTGGCTCGATGATTGGGCCGCGAGTCGTCTCGCCAAAGATCCGGTCTTTCAGGGCCCTCAGGCGGGAATACTCCAGGGCAAACCGCGGCCCAAGCGAGTTTTCTTCCCAGCGTTCCGCCTCCAGGAAGAGCCGCGCCGGATCGTGCAGGCCTTGGTTTCGCGCGACTCGGCGGAGAAGCCAACTATCGGACCAATTCAGGCGGTGCGCTTTGCAAAGCGCCCAGAAGAGCCGCCACGGGCTGTGGTATCCGCGTCTCTGCCGCCGCAGGCCCACGAGCCGCGAAATGGCCCACATGCCTGCCACGATCGTGGCCACGATCAGCAGTCCCAGCAGCATGTCGTCGTGGCCCTGCGCTCCCCGGTTGCGAAAGCCCTCGCGGAAGCTCTCGCCGCGGCTGGTTTGGGCTAGCAGGATGTACGAGGTGACGTGCATAGGCTTCCCTAGGAAGTTATTCTTGTGCCGGGGCGGGCTTCAATCGCCTCTTGCAGGCTGCGCTGGGCGGCCTGACGAACGACTTCGCTCTTGTCGTTCAGGGCCGCGGTCAGGGCCGCCACGCTAGCCGAGCTGACCGACCCGCCAAGTGTGACCGCCGCTTCCATGCGCACCAGGTGGTCTTCGTCCTGGAGCATCTCGATGATCGCGCTCTCCACGCCTTCCACGGCGTCGATCGTGCGGGCGACCGCCAGGCCACGGAGGCGGCGCGAACGCATCGGCGATTTCAACTCGTCGTTCAGCAGCGATACATACTGGACGTTCGATCCTCTTGACCAACAGTCCCGTGCTGCGGCGGACATCTTCGTCCAACATGTCGAAGGCCGCCACGAAACGCTTGAAGCTGAACTCGGCCAGACTTTCCCGGGCTGCGTTGCGAATCACCGCGTACGGACTCTCGAGCAACTCCAGCAGGCTGGGCAACACGCCGGGAATCCCGCGGCCGCGAAGCTGCGGAATAATGTTGGCCTGCACCTGGGGATCGGGATCGTTCAAGGCGTTCATCGCCAGGTTGTTGGCCTCGACGCCCTGGAATTCGCTTAAAGCGCGGGCCGCCTCGCGCCGGCCACCGGGCTTGCCGTACAGCAGGATCATCTCGATCAGTCCTTGGGCCTGCGGCCGCGGAATGCCCGAGGCCACCACGAAACGCACGGCCGAATGTTGGCCCGCGTCGTCGATCTGGTCCATGATCCGGCGGCAATCACCCAGCCAGGAGATCGAGGTTACCTTCTTCAAATTCGCAGCCATGGCGTGTGCCGGTTCGTGGCCGATCTTGCGCATCAGGCAGTGGACGAAGCGCGAGTCGCTGCGACCGGCGATCACAGTCAAGATGGCCGCGGGAACGTGCGGATCATCGAGAAGGTTCAACAGCAGTCGCAGGACTCCCCGTTGCGTGCTCTTCGACAGCACGTCGATTACGGTGACAAAGGCCGGATGATGGGGATTGCTGAGGATCTGCTGCAACGCGGCATTTTCGCGACCGACCAGCAGCAGGAAGCTCTCGATGACCTCGCGACGTTTGTGTTGGTGGTAGCGATGGACCGCCGACTCCAGACTTCCGTGCACATAGCGGCGGACCATCTGCGGGTCGCGGCGATCGCTGGGGTTTCGGCCACCGCTAATCTCTTCGCACAGCGATTCCACCAATTCCAGCACGGTCTTGGCCGCTAGTTCGGCATTGGGCTGAGTGGAACCGTCCAGCGTGGTAAGGAGCGTGGGAATCAGATCATAATCGCGGAACATCACCGCCGCCCGGCAACCGTTTTCACACAGTCCCGGCTCGGTGCCCAAAATGGCGTCGCGGAGCGCTCCAGTCAGCCGGCCGCGATGCTGGCGAATGATCGTTTTCCACTCCGGCTTCATCCGCGACATGCGATCGAGGATCTCCCGTCCTCCGGCCGCCGTCCGCCGTTTCAGCAACGCGATGAGCGCACCTTCCTGAACGACCGGATTCGGACAATCCAGCGCCGGGATCAGTACCTGCACCGCAGCCTCGTTTTCGGTGCGAGTCAGCAAGTCAAAGGTAATGGAAAGGCCGTTCGCCATGCCGTAAGACCTTGTTTTCGATAACAGCCCGTAGTCTCCATCGTCGCCAGCGCAGAAAAAATTCACACTGGGGACGAAATACGCTGGGCCAGGCAAGATAGGCAAAGATTGCTAGGGCGGGAAGCAGGGAGCGGGGGGCAGGGGGCAAGAAAAGCAGGGATGGCATGCCACTGGCTTCTTCGGCACTACCGCTCAGATTGTCAAAGTGGCTGGTAGGGCGGCGCTGACCGACCTGCACTCGGGTGCCCCGAATCTTCTTCCACTCTACCCCTTCCGCCGCACAGCTTCGATCTTGCGCCAACATCGCCATTGCCAAGTGCGGTGATGAACTCGGCTTCATCGGCATACAGGCCGTGGCTGAGGAACTTGACAGCCCAATTGTGTATCATGGGGCTAATCGTAAGGACCGCTGCCCCGTGCCGGTGGGCTTCCCACATTTCGATTGCCGTACCCATGGATGCCTCGGGAATAAAGGCCAAAAGCACGTCCACCTCGCGGCACATGAGGTTGTGGCGAAAGAACACGTCCCGGCCGGTCAACTTGTCATAATCCAGCGATGTCTTGTGCTTGGCCAAGGGATCGTAGATTTCAGCGCCGGGAAAATGTTCCTCCAGCAGTTGCGCGATTCGCTGACGATAGTCTTGGTCGTGCATGTGGTTCGCCGTATGCGAACCTTGCATGATGCCGGCGATAAAAAAACGCATAGGGAATCGAGATGTCGGGGAATATTGAAAAACCGATAGCGATGGTCGATAATCAGCATACGCACTGCCACTAGGGAAATGCAAGCCGAAAGACCTAAAATCCGACGTTCGAAATCCGAAATCCTAAACAAATCCAAAAGACAAAATCCGAATGACCAAGACCCGTTTTGAGCTTTTGAAATCCGATACTTGAATCGGGCACCATGTACTCGTGGTCGCGGATTTCGACATTCGGATTTCGGATTTCGTTACTTCTATAACCCGCAATACACCCCCCACTCCCGTTGCTATGCCCAAAACCTACTTGCAACATGCCGACGAGTTACTGCTTCAGGCGCTCTCCATTCCCGGTCTCAGTGGCGAGGAGGGAGCAATCATGACATTCCTCGTCGATCAACTCCGCCAAGCGGAGGCGACCGACGAGGTGCTGCGTTTCGATCAGGCCCATCGCAAGATCCCGCACGGCGGCCAAGTCGGCAATCTCGTCCTCAAACTGCCTGGCAGCCGGCCAGGGCCGCGAAGATTATTGATGGCCCATGTTGATACGGTGCCGATTTGCCGTGGCGCAAAACCCGTAAAGAAGGGCAAGTACATCGTTCCGGCCGACAAGAACACGGCCCTCGGCGCCGATGACCGTGCTGGCACGGTAGCAATTTTAGCGGCTGCATTGTACATATTGGCTGAAAAACCGGAGCACGGCCCGCTGACGTTCCTCTGGACCGTGCAAGAGGAGGTCGGGCTTTACGGTGCCCGCTATGGCGCGATCGGCATGCTCGGCCGGCCAAAGCTCGCCTTCAACTTCGATGGCGGAGCGACCGACAAGGTCACGATCGGGGCCACTGGCGGCTATCGTATCGCCATTCGCATCTCTGGTATGGCCAGCCACGCTGGTGTGGCGCCCGAACGGGGTGTCAGCGCAATCACCATTGCTTCGGTGGCAATCGCCGACCTGCATCGCGAGGGCTGGCTGGGAAGAGTCGAAAAGCCCTCGGGCAGCGGCACGGCGAACGTCGGCATCATCCAGGGCGGCGAGGCCACGAACGTCATCACTCCAGAGGTTTGCGTTCGCGCCGAAGCCCGGAGCCACGACCCGGCTTTCCGCCGGAAGATCATTAAAGCCATTGAAGGGGCATTCGGAACGGCCGCGCGGAGCGTCAAGAACATCGATGGCATAAGCGGCGCCGTGGAAATCGACGGCCGCCTGGATTACGAGTCGTTCCGCCTGCCCGACGACAGCCCCTCGGTCCTTGTGGCTGAAGAGGCGATCCGTTCGCTGGGCGGCAATCCGGTGCGGGCGATCTCCAACGGCGGTCTGGATGCCAACTGGATCAGTGCCCGTGGAATTCCCACGGTAACCCTCGGTTGTGGGCAAGAGAACCCCCATACGCCGGCCGAACGGCTTGATTGTGGGGAGTTCCGCCGGGCGTGTGAAATTGCCCGGAAACTGGCGACGGGGTGAGCTGAAGGATGAGGGATGAGGGATGAAGGATGCTGCGGATTATGGTCCTGAATTGGAAGAGGTCTAGGGTTTCGTCCTTAATTTTTTCTTTACCCCTCCGCACATGGAATCGCTTATCCCTTATCTTTCATCCTTCATCCTTCCGCCTGCCCCTCTGGTCCGCTGTCGGCTTTTTCGCTAGAATGTGGGTCAATCGCGTGCATTCAGCATCGGCGATTTGGTTTTTGGCCTGTTTAGAGGTAGAAAATGGCTCGCAAGATTCTCAACCGCAAAGAGTTACGTGAGGAGTCCGATTCGGCAGAACGTGCCGAAGTCAAAGAAGAAGAGGCGCCCCCGCCAAGACCAAAGAGAAGAAAGCCCCGGTCAAGCGCAAGAGCCGTGCCAAGGTCGCCAAGGAAATCCGCCTGAAGGCCTTTTGGGGCGTCTTTAATCAGACGCTGAAGCGGATCACGAAGTTCGAGTATAGCCAGCGGGCCGAGGCCGAAAAGAAGGCGGCCGAATTGTCCGAGTCGCAGAAGACGCCCCATTTCGTCCAGCTTGTGAAGGAGGCCATCGAGGAGTAATCATCAACTTGCCGTTTCGGCGTCGAGCCAAGCCAAATAGCGCGGCGCTGCCGGCGACAACCGGCATGGCGAGTATCTCCGGCACTTCGTAGGGATGGATACGGCGAATGGCCTCTTCAACGCGGGCGAACAATTCGCCGCGGGTCTTGGCCCAGCATTGCCATTCTTCGTCCGTCTCGATCTTGCCCTGCCAGCGATAGGTGCTGGTGATTGGTCCCACGATTTGCACGCAGGCCGCCAGGCGGGCTTCGACCAGTTCGCGGGCGATCCGTTCCGCTTCCTCGCGAAGGGCGGTGGTCGTGAGGACTTGAATGTATGCTGACATAGAACCATTTACTCCCGCACGAGCGGTCGGTCAGCGGCTCCCCTTCACACGCCAGGCCGTCAACACCTGAACGATGCGGTCGTTCGCGAAGACCGCATAGTCTACGCCTAGCGGACCTTCGAACATCACACGCACATTTCCATGGCGCGACTCGCCCTGAGTGTATGGCGAAGTGCCAAGCAACCGGTCGATCTCGTTGCTGGCGGCAGTCACCGCGATGCGATCATCCGCCTGACTCCATTATAGCAGACAAAGCCAGCGAGCGGAATCAGCGTCGCCCCTACGATCGCCGCACTGTTGCCCCGGCCGCATTGCCCAGCAAGGTAGCGAAGTGCGGGGCCTGCGGGGCAAATTGCGGAGAAAGTATCCCGTGGCCGGCGTCGATGCGATGAATGACCCGCTCGGCGGGCGTGTGCCCGAGCGTGCCGGTCCAGGTCTCGAAGGTGCGGCCCTTGCGCTCGTCGCCTTGGAAGAAGGCCAGATAGCCGAAGACGTCGGTGGCGATGAACTCGTGGCCAGAAGGCGGAAAGCTGGCCGGCCGATAAATCCGCCGCCACGTGCCGGCGTTGAAGTAGACCTGGTCCAACACGTAGCCTTCCGCGTGGCTGGCGTCCAGCGGCACGATCTCCGCCGCGTGCGTGTGGCCGTAGACCACGTGCTTGGCGCGACGATTGCGAAAGTCGGGTTCGGTCAAAGCATGCGCAACCCAGGAATCGCTGTCGGCCCCGCGAATCGCCCGCAACCATTCGGCCGTGGCCGCCGTCCAACCGGACGAACGCCGTTTGCTGAAGCGCAGGGCGCGCGAGAGCCCGTCGACGAGGTTCGCCGAACTCAACGCATCGCGCTCGCGAACCAGGCGGTTGGAAAGCAACTCGTCGGCCAGCCGGTCCCAAAGCTGCTTCACGCGCTTTCGCACTGCCGGCTGCGGACAAGTCCGTTCCAACAGGCCTTCGATCCAAGCGGGAATCAAAAGCAGGGGGCGGAAGTTGTCGATCTCGCGCAAGCCCAGGATCGCCGCATCGGGCAGTTCGTGACCCAAGTTCTGCTCCAGTTCGATCACGAAACGGTCCACGAGATCCAACGTGATCGCGTCGCTCAGGCCGGATAGATCACGGTCGCCTTCGAAGCTCAAGGGGTCGAAGGCGTCGCCATGCCGAGCCGTCACCTTGTGGCGGCGCATCGCCTGCAATAACTCGTCGCCTTCCGTAATGTCGTGCGGGAAAGGGCGGTCCGAGCGGTTGGCCAAGCCCATCTGCTCGACCAGCTTCTGCCGCAAGGCGTCATAGGCCTCGCCGGGCAGATGGTAGAACCAGTCGTGGTTGCCGACCATGTAATGGGTGCGAACGGTCACCGGCTGATCGTCGGCATCCGTGGCAGGGCGGGCCGCGCGAAGCATCGGCGGAATGGCAATCTCGCCTTCCGTGGCCAGGGCGCGGAGCGTGGAGAGCGATTCCTGATTCTGGGTGAGGATATCGCCCGTGATCCTGGTGATTTGATCGATCATGCCCGGCGAAAGCGGATCGTCCCAGGGACGAACGCTGCGTTGGGCATGCCAGCGACTGGAGTGCAGCAGATCGAAGACGTCGCCCAGTAACACCAGGTCGATCCGTTCGATCGGCCGGTAAGCGCCGTCGCTCCGCCAAGAAGCGGTGATCGCCAGTTCCTTGAGCCGGTCGGCGAAGAGGGCGAAAGCCTCCGGCGAAAGCGTCTCTCCGGTCGTACCGTCGTTCAGGTGTAAGTCGCTAAGTATTATAAGCATAGGACGCACCGGTTCGTACCATGCGTAGTCATCGGCCCAGTAAAGGACCGAAATCGAGGTTTATTCCGAGCATGGCAAACCAGGCAAAGTTTGCGGGGCGGGCAGGACTTTGAGGAGGCGAGGGTAGGTCCTTCCTGCCGGGAAGGACTATTGTGCACCCGGCCGCTCGAAAACTCTGGGCCTTCCGCTAGGTCGTCGCACGTTAGCCTTTCCGGCAGAAAGGACCTACTGAAAAATACGTTATCCCCCCACGCCGAGCGAGCGAACAAACTCCTCCGTGCAGTCGATGATGTCCAAGTTGCAGGGCGTGAAAAGAAATTGGCTGGCGTCGATCGGCCCGTTGAAGTTCAACTCGAAAAATTCCAGGCCCATCAAACAGCGCGGCGACGATCGCGGCACGCTGCGGAGGTAATCGATGCGGAAGGGGAAGCAGTCTTCCTGGCCCAAGAATAGCGTCACGTTATCGGGCAATTGGCCAGGTAGGCCGGCCAAATCCGGTAAACGGCCCTTTTCAATCGCATCTTTCTGTTTGGGCAGAAGTCTGGCCAGTTCCGCCGACTTCCAACCGCCGCTCAGCTTCCAGACCGGCAGACCGCCCAATTGATCGGCGGTGACCGAAGTAAACTCGAACCGGGCGTTCAACCCGCGAATCAAGCGTGCCAGACCACCCAGCCCCGGCGAGGAGGCAATCGCATCGCGCGGCAGCTTTCCAGCGGCCTGTTCCAGCGCGGTGATCGCCCGCACCGCGTCAACCTTGGACAACGATTCGCTGTTGGGCAGCTTCCGATAGGTCCAAAGGGTCGTCCCATTGCAAACCTGCACGAGACTAGTTGAAACCGGACCGACTTCCATCGTCAATTCGAGATGGATCCGTGGAATCGGTCCCTGACGGAGCTCGAAGTAGCGGCCCTCTCCGGTAATTTGTCGGCCGAACAACTCGCCTTGCTGCCTAATGCGGAAGGAAATGAAACGGTGGTTTTCCACGGCCTGTACTGCACTATTCAATAGCGACTGAGGCTTAGGCGGGGTAGAGTGGGAAGAATCGGCAACACGAGATGCCCTGTTGCCTGTCATCGATATCTGGGAGGCCGTCCGGGAATGGTTCCCCTCTCCCGACCAGCCTTCGGTCGCTGCCGGCAAAGGGCTGGGATGAGGGGCGCTAGGGCCGATCTGGCCAGTCATTGCCACCCTTGACTGCAAACTACCCTCACTCGTTGTCCAACTCCCGGAGGGAGGTAATGGTCGCGTGGTGCCGGCGGGAATCGCCTGCAAGACTGTCTGTTCGGGGGGGGGCACTGTTGTCGGACTGGTGGTCCATCCCCAACGCTGCGACTCCAGTGAACGCAGCCAAGGCATTGCCGCCGCGAACATGAGAATCAAGGCGAACAAAATTGGTAGTTTATCCCTCATGGCGCCAATTTGCAGGATATGCCGGATTTGCCAAAGATTCGCGTTGTAACAGGACGACCAATAAACCTCAGATAGCTACTCGACCCGTTCGAGCCATGCGCCGCAACCTTTCCACGAGAGTTCGATCCTTTCGCCGGACTGGGCAGCAGACGCAGGGATTGGGGTCCGTATTGTAAGACGGCCCTGCATCAGGGTCTATGTCAATTGAGGGGGGAAACCATGAGGATTACGGGCGTGTGTTTACTCGTCATGGTTATGGCGGCAGTTGGCTGCCATACACCAGTCGCGCACAACTTGCCGCCATCAGAGATGTTGGCGCATCCCGGGCCAGGCGTCGACGGCCCGGGTCCAGGCGTACTGTCGTATCAGCCGGCGATTCCACCGGTGGCGGCCTCGTCGCAAATTTACTTCGTGGGTCCGGAAGGGCTCACCGTGCAGTGGGACGTGACGGCTCCGGGGCGCTTCGACTCCGAACAGCTTGTGGCGCCCGCGCGCTACAATTTCCCGCAGGGCGCCATGTATCGGCTGAAACTGGCCAACATCCCCGGTCGTCCGGGGGTGGAACTCTTCCCGACGTTGGAAGTTGGTCCGGCCATGCCGCGCAGCGAGGCCTTCTTGGCCCACAACGCCATCCCCGTCGAATTCACCGACGAAGACTTCGACCAGGTGATGACGGGCAACTTCGTGACCAAGGTGATCTACCTGCCCGATCCTGAGTTCCAGGAAATGGCCCTGGCCGGCGTCGGCACGCTGGTCAGCACGCGACTCGATCCGGGCGTCGACCCGATCGTCGAAGCCGACCGCCGCGGCGCCATCATGGCCATCGTCCGCCTGGGCAACAAGGATCTGGCCATTGCCTCGGCTGCGGGCGAAGAGATGCCCGGTGGCCCGATGGGAATGCAAGGTCCCTGCCCGCCGCCGGGTTATGTGGCCGGCATGACCGCTCCGCAGTATGGCATGCCCATCACGGGTACGCCGATCGGGCTGGCCGGACCTCCGCACGTTCCCTTGGGAGTGCCCGCCGGCTTGCAGAAGCACGTCATCGTGAACCATACGCACGTGTGTCTGCCGCAGCCTGTCACGCGCGAGCGGATCGACGTGAAGCAGGAGCCGGGAATCAGTTATCCCGAGCCGGCCAACCATGCCCGCATCGTGGAACGTACTTCGGCAACCGCCCCATGTCCTGGCCCGGCCCCATGCCCGAACAACGGCGCACCGTGCCCAACCGACGGCGGACCATGCCCGAACAACGGTGCCCCGTACCCAACCGGCGGCGTGCCGTTGACAGGCGTATCGCCTGTTCCGACACAGTCGGCGCCTATGAACTGATTGTTTGCAGAACGGATTTTGATCCGTGCGAACGGACTGAATTCCGTTGCTACGTAGCCCGTAACCTTGACCCCTTTTCAAACTCGCGACAATGGTCCACAAGCTCCGTTGCCTGACAACTTGGACGCAATATCCAGGATGCCGAGTTGCCGGCGAACTGACCATAGTGTTGCTTGTCGTCTTGTGCCTGGCCGTCCGCGGCGGGGCGCAGGAGCCGGCGGTACACTACTGGGACAGCGGCGCCGCGCCACCGGGAGCGATTGGAAGCCGGCAGCTCCAGCGGGGCGGACCATTGGCGGGTTTTTTCCAGCCAGTCGAGATCAAGGCCCCTGCCGGGGTCTCGATCTCGCTGGCTGCGGCAAATCAATTCGGCCCGCCGCAAAAGGCCCCGCGCCGCGTCGGGCTGCTGATCGGCTCGGTCTATCGGCTTCGCGTCACGAATATTCCTCTTCCGCAGGCCGAAGGGATGGAAATCTTCCCCACGATCGAGATCATCGACCGGACCTATGCCCCGATCGATCAACAAGTCCGCTTCGCGGTTCCCGTGGAAATCGCCCTGCAAGACATCGAACTGGCCCTGCAAGGCAAGTTCGTGACGCGGGTGATTTACCTGGAAGATCCGCACAACGCCTTGCCCATGCGGAGCAACAACGGCCAGTCGTGGTTCGAAGTCGGGCCGGGCCGCGACCCGTTGGCGGTAGCTGACGAGTTGGGCCGGCCGGTGGCGATTCTGCGGCTGGGGGCCCGCGTGCCCGACCAGGGACCAGACCCCAACTTTTGCTTTGGCTCGCCGGCCTGGGTGGCCTATCCGCCGCTGACGGCTGCACAAGCCAAGCCCATTCGCGAGACCGCCGCCGGCCCGACCGGCCGCGCCCGTGGAAAAGAAGCCGCAGACATGAAGCAAGTCATGAACATCGGGGGATCGAATCGGGCCTGGCGGCTGGCGATCATCGTGCTAGGCGCGCTGATTCTCTGCTCCTGCCACGCCCCCGCGTCCTACGGACCCAACCAGGCCACGCCGCCGGGCGCCGCAGCCGCTCCGGACGGTCATGCCGCCTTGCCGCCGCAAGCCTATACCGGCATGCCGCCGGGAGAACCGTGTATGGTCGGTCCTCCGGGCATGGAAGGCGGCGTTCCCCTGCCCTGTACGTCCGGCGGTCCTTGGACGCCGCCTGGAATCGTTCCGCCCTGGCCGGCTGACGAACGCCTCTGCGATGGCGGCAATGCCGGTCCGCCGGTCCGTGTCGGCTCCCACGGCGAGTTATTGGGCCTGGAAATGGAGGACACGGTCGCCCGCTACAGCACGCTCGACGGCCGCACTCTGGTCGAGCCGAGCAACAAGGTATGCCTCTACAGCCCGCGGTTCAATGCCGTGCGGCAGGTGGTCGACGTAGAGATCGACCAGCAGCGGAACCGCGCTACGGGCGTGGCCGAGCCGGTGAAACCGTTGGCCCCGCGGACGAGCGAACCGGCGCGGTTGAACACGCAGAATCTCCAGGCCGTCCGCGACATCGGCACGAATCCGGCCGTCCAGTTCCGCAGCCGCCAGTCGTACGCCACGCTCGTCGCCGAATTGCGGCCCACGGGCTTCGACAACTTCTACCGCGTCTACGAGAACCTTACGGTCATCCGCACCGGCGTGTATGTCGGCCACGAAGAAGCAATCCTGGCCCGCGGCTCGCAGGCGGCGATTGCCTGGAACCACAACCAGGCCGTGCAGATTTATCTGGACAGCTTTGCCGCCGGCGCCACGGTGGTCAGCCAGAAGCCGCAGGTCACCTATGGAATCGGCTCGGCGCCCAATCCGCGGTTGCGGGTGATCAAGGTCGCATCCACGCCGGTTGCCGAACCGGGCGACGAGGTCTCGTTCACGATCCGCTTCGACAACGTGGGCAACCAGCCCATCGGCAGCGTGCAGATTGTCGACAGCTTGACGACGCGGCTGGAGTACGTGCCGAAAAGTGCCCAGTGCAGCCTGAAGGCCCGCTTCTCCACACAGCCCAACGAAGGCGAGTCGCTGGTCGTGCGTTGCCTGCTCAGCGATCCGCTGCCGCCCGGCAAGGGCGGCGTCTTCCGCTTCCGCTGCATCGTGCGGTAGGTCCAAAGGTTACTTGGCCTTGGCGCTCTTCTTCCCTTTAGCGTTGCCGCTCGCCTTCTTCGCGCGCGACTTCTTGGGAACTGCCTTGTCTTTCTTAGCCTTCACGGGAGTATCGCCGGGCGAGGTCTCCCCCTTACCAACGTCCCCGTTGCCGGCGTCGATCTCGATGCCGAAGACATCGCCGATTTCCTCCGCGGCCAGCCGCTTGGACTTGCCACGCGAAGTGGCCGCCGCCACAGCCTTCTCAGCGTCGGCCGCGATCAGTTCCTCGTGGTCCACGCCGCGCAGCGCGAACAGCAACTCGGGCCGCGTATCCAATCGGGCCCCGACACCATACAGTACCGCGGCGATGTGCTTGCACATCCGGGCCGAGTCCGGACAACTACAGTGGAACGACATCTCGCCGGGCAAGGGAAAGAGCCCTTCCTTGCGGTCGGTCACGACCTCCATTACATGGTCGGAAAGCTTGCCCTGGAGCAGTTCCAAGAGCGAGCCGATCTGCCCGCTGCAGCGCCCCTTGATCGCGGTCCATTTCTTGCCCGGCAAGGTCTTGATGCTGACCTTGACTTTGTAGAGTTCCGAGCCGGAAACCATGGCCTCGACCTCGCCTTTGGCGACGGCCATGTGGCAGACCGAGCCGTTGCGGACGTAGGTGCGGCCGCGCGGCAAGCGGTTCTCGAAGTCGCTGAACGACTCCAGATGTTCGCACCAGGCCTCGCCCCAGAAGCTCCCGGCGATCTTGCGGCCCTCGATCGTGACCGGTTGCACGTCGACGCCCTTTTTTCGCAAAGCGTCCATTTTCTTTGCTGCTTTCCGCCGCCGCTCGGCCACGGAAACGTACGGCGCCCAGCCGCCATATCCACCGCCATAACCATATCCATGCCATCCCATGGCCATTTCCTTCAATGCCGTAATTGTGAAAAATCGGGTTCGCAGGCTGGAAGCCTACGCTACATTCCCGTCATTGAAATGGACTCTCGCATCCGCGTCAACACCAATTGGTTCACTTGTGGACCAGCACGCTGCGCTGCCGGCCGATGCGGAACGCCCGGCACGGCACAACTTCGCGATGGTTGTGGCCGGCCTGTGCGCCTCGGCTTTGGCTTGCCGAGGCGCGCAAAAAGAAATAAATTGTCAAACAGCAAAACGTCTACAGTTCGAAAACTTACCCTGGCGAAAGGCCTGTATCGCCGAAGGCCAGATCCAGCTCTCGCGCCAGGTTGTCAGCCGACCCGGCCGGCGGCCCGGATTCCCGCGCCGCCCGCCGCTTGGCCTTGCGACGGTCGCGTTTCGCTCTTTTTTGCCCCTCCGCAGACCCACCCTTTTGGAACAGATCGTTCGGCAACGTCGCCGAACGAGAAACGCTGGCAAACTCGTCCGTCCGCAGACGCAAGTCATTTGGGACAAATGCCTTGCGCCAATCGCTCGGCCTTTTCGCCGTAGCGCTGTTCACCAACGCCGCTCCGCTGCTCGCCACATCGGAGCCTGACGCGCGAGCGAGCGGCCCAACATCGGAGCCCGACGCGCCAGCGAGCGGCCGAACATCGCCGCGCAGACGCACCCGCACGGGGCTGAACATCGGAGCGCGCCGCGTCAGCGAGTGGGGCGCTTTCCCCGCCGATCGAGCTGCTTTCCTTGCTGCCGCTGCGGGCTTGCGTGCCGGGCGTAGCGGGCATCGCGTCGTCCAACCGTCGTGTGATCACCGTTCGCCTCTGCGGGCCGGAGCGGGTCATGGTCGTCGTCACGGTCCGCGTGACGGCGCCGTCGCTGTTGCCGTCCCCCGCCGCGGCGGCGTTGAGGCCCGCCGCGCACTCCTGCCGCGACCGTTCGCGGCAGTGCAGCCCTTCCATGGCCTTCATCGCCGCCAGGGCCTTGCCCAGGCAGGCGGCGTTGCCGGTCCGGGGCTCGGTGCGGACGGTGGTTTTGGTGGTCGGGCTGCCGCCGGCCGGCTGGATGGTCAGCACAGTTTCCGTGCGGCGATCGCTGCGGGAGCGATTCCATTCCCGCACCGCGCGATGGTACAGCGACTCGTAGCGGGCGGCCAGTTTGGCGGTCATCCGCGGGGTGCCCAGAGCCTTGGCGGCGGCCCGGCCCAGCGGCCGGTCGCGGAGCCACTGGCAGACGGTCGACTTGGCGACGCCGAGGGCGGCGGCGATTTCCTTGTAGGAGCGGCCCTCTGCGGCGAGCGCGGCGGCGCGGGGGAGCAGGTCCGCCTTCCGCGCCCGCCGGGCGGCCAGGTCGGGGTTGGCTTGCTTCATGGTTCGGTTCCCGATGGATTAAGGGCGGCGGCGTCCGGGCCCGGTCCTCCGGGGCCGGGCGGGCGCGTCCGATATAGACCGTAATTATCCATATCTAAAAATTCCTGTCAAGAGGCGGAAAGGATAATTCTGGAAAGATTCCCGTCGCAACGTCGTCTCCGTCGTCCTAAGTGGCTGGCCGCCAAGAGCTTGCGGCGAAGGAGAAAAATGCGGAATTTGCCGGAAATATCCGCCGGAATCTTTCCGAGCTGCCAGGCGGGGCCGGAACGGCGGCAGACAAAGCGGCGCAACTCCATAGCTGGCAATAACTTGAGAATTCCACTCGCGCCTTTCTCCTACCCTGCCCCAGGATTCCCCCTTGATTTCCCCGCAATCTCGGTTACACTCATCCTTGGATACGGAAATCAAATTTGCGATCAGTCATAGAGGTGTCTGAATCAGCGTCCATCGCATCGTTCTCGGTTTCTGCCAGATAATTTGCGGCCGCCATCCATGTCTTCCATTCCCACCACGCTGTCACAGGATCCAGAATACGCCTGGGAATTGGCCACGCTTTACCCAGAGCAGGGCGAATGGTCCGAGGAAGACTACCTGGAATTGACGGACCATGCAAAACGGCGCATCGAATTCACCGAGGGGCGGTTGGAGTTCTTGCCCATGCCGACAGAAGCTCATGAAGCGATCACCCGATTCTTGTTTCTCGCTTTATACCAATTCGTTGACCAACGGAAACTGGGTGAAGTCTATTTCAATGGCATCCGCCTCCGGGTTCGTCCGCGTAAGCTTCGCTTGCCGGATGTTATTTTCCTGCACCGAGACCACTTCCACGCCCGTCACAACCGAGCGTGGGACGGGGCTGATCTCGTCATGGAGGTCGTGAGCGACTCGCCTGCGGATCGGCAGCGCGATTACGAGCAAAAACTGATCGATTACGCAGAAGCCAAGGTCTCAGAATACTGGATTATCGACCCCGAGCGACAGGCGGTGGTCGTCCATCAGCTTGCAGGCGATCGATACACCGTGCATGGCGAATACGGCCGCGGGCAAGTCGCCATTTCCTCGCTTTTGGCAGGGTTCGGCGTTGATGTGGGCGCGCTCTTTGCGACGGCGGAGAGTATTCCTGAGTGACAGAATTTTGATAGCGCAATACCGGAACGCCAATGGGACGATTTGCGTCGGGAACGGGGTCACACCTTAGAACTTAACTTTCGTCAGGAGCGGGCAGGAGCGGGCAAAGTTATATTTTGAGGTGTGACTCCAACGTCTTGCCTCCTGGGCCAGGTCGATGCGGGCCTCGATTGCCTGGAGCTCTTCCTCGGCTGCGTCGGCCTCGGCACGAATCGCCGCGACGGCCTCCTCGTCAGCCGCGTGCTCGTCCGCCGCGCGCTCATCCGCATCCAGCCGCGTCTCCAGGCGCGGCGCTTCTCATCGGCGTTTTTCTGCGCGTCCCGGAGCGCGGCGAGACGCCCGGCGTCCGACCGCGTCGTGACGACCGTTCGCACCTTCCGGCCGGACCGGGGCATCGTAGTCTTCACCGTCCGCGTGAGGCCGTCTTCATTGCTTGCAGCGTGACGCGCGGCCGGCCCTCCCGCCGCGTCGCGTTCGAGGTTTTCGAACCATTCCTGCCGCAACCGTTCGCGGCAGTGCAGCCCCTCCATGGCCTTCATCGCCGCCAGGGCCTTGCCCAGGCAGGCGGTGTTGCCGGTCCGCGGCTCGGTGCGGACGGTGGTTTTGGTGGTCGGGCTGCCGTCGGCCGGCTGGATGGTGAGCACGGTTTCCGTGCGGCGATCGCTCCGGGAGCGGTCCCATTCCCGCACCGCGCGATGGTACAGCGACTCGTAGCGGGCGGCCAGTTTGGCGGTCATCCGCGGGGTGCCCAGGGCCTTGGCGGCGGCCCGGCCCAGCGGCCGGTCGCGGAGCCACTGGCAGACGGTCGACTTGGCGACGCCGAGGGCCGCGGCGATTTCCCGGTAGGTACGGCCCTCTGCGGCGAGCGCGGCGGCGCGGGGGAGCAGGTCCGCCTTCCGCGCCCGCCGGGCGGCCAGGTCGGGGTTGGCTTGCTTCATGGTTCGGTTCCCGATGGATTTGGGGCGGCGGCGTCAGGGCCCGGCCCTCCGGGACCGGGCGGCGCGCGCCTGATATAGACCGTAATTATCCATATAAATAAATTCCTGTCAAGAGGCGGAAACCAATATTCTGGAAAGATTCCCGCCGCAACATCGTCTCCGTCGTCCTAAGTGGCTGGCCGCCAAGAGCTTGCGGCGCGGGAGAAAAACGCGGAATTCGCCGGAAATTTCCCCCGGAATCTTTCCGAGCTGCCGGGCGAGGCCGGAACGGCGACAGACAAAGCGGCGCAACTCCATGGCCGGCAATGACTTGAGAATTCCGTAACTGTTGAGCGGAAGGAAGCAGCCGACTCCTGCTAGCTCGCTTGGCAGGTGAGAGAGTCTTGTGAGCGAAGAGGCGACGAATTAAAGGATCTTCTGGACCGCAGCCGGCTTGTCCGGCCGGTGAATGAGTTTTGTCAGCGATGGCGCCAGGGCATCAGCGCGCAGAGAGCAGGGTCAAACCCTGCTATTCCTGGAGAAGATTCTCGTACTTGGCGTTCACAGCCCAAAACGGCTGGTGGTGCTGGTGGTGGGGTGAGTATTCCACAGTTCACCATTTCGCAGCAACTCCAATCGCATTTCGAGTCGCGGTTCTTCATTCATGTTGAGCAGGGCGGCAGTCGCACGACCAACCGGCGTGCGGCCGACAATTTCGCCACGCACAAAAACGAAATGCTCCTGCCAGGATTGTGTCCTCGGATTGAAAACCGGCACGACTGTACCGGTCTCCGGGTCGATGGCCGAAAGGTTCGGTCCCTTGAAGCGATTGCAGAAAGGGCAGGCCAGTGCGAGATTTTCAGTTTCATTGCCGCCATGATGTTGCTTAGCTCGCACGTGCTCGACATGAAAGGCAAAGAAAGGCGCTGCGACTTCTGGAAGCCGACAATATTCGCACTGGTGGCGCACGTTGCCGGACGAACTCGCGTGTAGTGGCATCCATCAGGAAGAGGTCTGCCTTCGCAAGAATTCACGGGCTTTCGCCTGCACGATCGTCACAAAGTGATAGGCTTCGAGAAAGCGATCGTAAATCGCACGTTCTTCCGGCGACAACTGCCCTTCATTGGCCTTTTGCGCCAGGATCTCAAGGCGCGCCTGGGTTTCAGCATCGGCACGAAGATTGGCCACATTCCTTGCTACCTCGGGCGTGAAACAGTCCATGAAGGGGTCGAGTACGCGATCCATAACATCGAGGGATGTGCTCATACTCAACATTATAGCAGGGCACGTAATCGCAAGCTAGACCTATTTTCCGCAGCCCAACCGTTGCCCCACTGGTGGTATTCCGTACAGTGCCGGGCGCCGAGGACGTAGTCTGAACAGTTATTCACTTGCATACGTAGGAACTTCCAGAGGGCACTGAGCTTTTGCCGCTGTCATGGAGAACAACCCTCGTAACAGTGAGACCGGGTTGAAAGGTCTGATGGTACGGGCATGGCCATCACGTGGTACGGAAACCAGTCTTCGGCCGAGGGCTGCAACTTCGGCGCTCTGGCGATGCTGTGGCCGCTGTTGGAGCGGATGCAGATTGCGAAGATTATCAATCGGCACCTCCCGGCCGATCCACAGGCCGAGTTCGATCATGGCCGCGTGCTGAGCTTGCTCATTGCGGCACGACTGTACAGCCCGGTGGCATTGAAGAACGTTGGCTGCTGGGCGGCCGATAGCGGCGCAGATATTCTCTGGGATATTCCCGTCGAGAAGCTCAACGACGATCGCCTGGGACGCTCGGTGGCCGCCTTCTTCTCGCAGCGTCATTCGATTCTGGCGTCGGTGGCCCTGCACGTGTCGCACGAATTTAAGGTCCCGCTGTCGGAACTACACTATGATCCTACACATCTGTTGCTGCATGGTGCCTATGAGGGATCGGAACCGCGCGGCACCTTACAGGTTGGCGAAGAGGTACGGAGCGACGCACGCCTGCCTGCGGCGCACATCACCCAGGGGCGTCCGATGGCCGACGTGCCGCAAGGTTCGCAGTTGCTCCACGCTGGATTGTGTACTGTCGTCGATGAGTGGGGACCGTTGCCGATCTTCGGCCACACGGTCGGCGGCAACGAGAACAGACACACCGCCGTGGCCGAACAATTGGCTCTGTTGCGCAAACACCTTTGCCCTCCCGAATTGACGATGATCTCCGACCGGGGCACGTTCTCGATCGGGCACCTGCTGCGACTGGAGGACGACGGCTATCACGCCATCGTCGCCGCGCCCTGGGACGAGTTTCGCCCGCTGTTCGACCAGGAGGGCGCCCGGCTGAAGTGGAAACAGGCGAGCTATTTGTCGATCGAGCAACAACGGCGTCGTCGCCAGGGCAACCTGCCGCAGGAACACTATGAGTTGGCGGTGGTTCGCCACAAGTTGAACGACGACAAGTCGGGCCAAAACCTCCCTTGCCGCGTAATCTTCGTGTTCAGTACGGCGGACCAGAAGGTGGCCCGCAAGAACCGCGAGAAGTCGGTGGCAAAACTGCGTGCGGGATTGGAACAGATCGAACACAGTGTGGAGCAGGGCCGACGCAATACGGACCCGACTTCGATCGCGCGACGGGTCGCCAAACTCCTCGGAGATCGGCAGGCGGCCGAGTACTTCCGTTATGAAATGATCCCCTTGAGCAAGAAGGAACGCGAGCAACTGCCACGGCCGGGGCGTGGTGGCCGCCGTCCCGAGTATCGTTTCGAGTTTACCTATGACGCCAAAGCAGCAGAGCGTGACGCCGCATACGACGGCTACTCCGTACTGGTCACCACCGCGCCACGTGAACAGAGCGCCGACCTAGTGTTCACGAAATACAAGCAGCAGGGCTATTCCGAATTGGCCAATCACGAGTTCAAGACGCCCTTAGCGGTGCATCCGGTGTTCCTCAAATCGCCGGAGCGTGTCGAGGCTTTGGTGTTCCTGATGCTCATCGCGCTCACTGCTTACTTTCTGCTCCAGCGGATATATCGCCAGAGTGTCCCGGCCAACGCTTCCACACGAGAGCGACGCACCACCACCCAGACGCTGTTGGGAGCATTTTCTCGTTACATGCTGATCATCCATCACACCCGCCTGGGCCGCGAAGTCCAGCCTACGCGACTCAGCAACCGACAACGCGAAATACTTCAACGCTTGGGATTCGACACTCCCGCCCAAGTCCTCAGCAGCCAACTCCCACGCGCACCCTGATCGTCACCGACTTCACCCCCCTATTGCAACGCACACCAGGTTGCGGAAAATGGGGCTAGATGACAAGTGCCAGGGCGAAACAACAGAAATAATCTCTTCCTAGTTCATCGCTTGCGTTCGGTTTCGCGCGTGCAGTCCGAGCAGCGCAGCGCGGGCGAGGCCCTGATACGCGCCGCACTTACGAAAGGCCGCCACGGAGCCCTGGATGACTGGCCGCCAGAAGGTGTACTTGCCGTCTACACGCTGGCCCGCGCCACGTCGAGCGACACGAAACGGATCAACTCCGCATCGCTCATTTCGGTGAGCATTTTTTCCGCCCCGCCTTCCAGCAGGTCCGCCGCCAGTTGACGCTTCTCGTCGATCAGGGCGTCGATGCGTTCTTCAATGGTCCCGCGGCAGACGAACTTGTGGACCAGCACGTTGCGCTGCTGGCCGATGCGGAACGCCCGATCGGTCGCCTGGTTCTCGACCGCCGGGTTCCACCAGCGATCGAAATGGATGACGTGCGCGGCCGCAGTCAGGTTCAGGCCGGTCCCGCCTGCCTTCAGCGAGAGGACGAAAAACGGGGGGCCGTCGTCGCGTTGGAACTGATCGACGATGGCCTTGCGGCGCTGGACGGGCGTGCCGCCGTGGAGCACCAGCCCCGGACGGCCGAAGACCCCCGCCAAGAACCCCGCCAGCGGTTCGGTCATTTCGCGGAACTGCGTGAAAATCAGCGCCCGCTGCTGACGCGATGCAATCTCCTCGCAAATCTCGGCCAGGCGGGCGAACTTGCCGCTCTCCTCGGCAACATACCGGCCGTCGCCCAACAACTGGCTGGGGTGGTTGCAAAGTTGTTTGAAGCGCATCAGATAGGCCAGCACGAGCCCCCGCCGCTTCATCCCTTCGACGCTCTCCAGCAAATCGGTCAACTCTTCAACCAGTTTGGCGTACATCGCGGCCTGCCGCTTGGAAAGTCCGCAGAACGCCCGCACTTCGACCTTTTCGGGCAGGTCGTCGATGATGCGGCGGTCGGTCTTCAGCCGCCGCAGGATGTAGGGTTGCACCAGGCTCCGCAGCGGCGCGTAGCGGCCCCGGGCACCAGGTACCCCTGGTCGGCGATCGCCCAACGTCTTGACGAACTTCTTGAATTCGGCCGGCCCGCCCAGCAAACCGGGACAGAGAAAATCGAACAACGACCAGAGATCGGACAAGCGGTTCTCGACGGGCGTGCCGGTGAGGACGATGCGGGCCTCGGCCTGGAGCCGCTTGACGGCCTTCGTCTGCCGGGCGGCCGGATTCTTGATGGCCTGGGCCTCGTCCAACACGGCCAACTGCCAGCGAATCTCCGTCAGCCAGTCTTGGCGCAAGAGCATGCCGTAGCTGGTGACGACGACGTCCACGTCGCGAAAGGCGCGGCGCGGATTCGCCACGATGCGGTCGAGTTCTTCCTTGGGCGTTTCCGCCGGATGCAGGAATGTGGCGCGGAGCGTCGGCGCGAAGCGGGCCATCTCCGCCTTCCAGTTGCCCAGCAGCGAGGCCGGAAGCACCAAGAGCGAGGGCTTTCGACGCTCTAGGGAACGGCCTCCGTGCCGTTCCGCAAGGTCCGGAACGGCACGGAGTCCGTTCCCTACAGGTGGCAAGTCGCGGCCCTTGAGGGCCAAGAACAACGCCAGGACCTGGATCGTCTTGCCGAGCCCCATGTCGTCCGCCAGGCAGGCCCCCAGACCCAGGCCCGACAGGAACCGCAGCCAGTTGACGCCCGTCGCCTGATAGGGCGCAACGTCGCTTGCAGGGTCTCGCCGGACACAAGCGGTTGCAAGTTTTCCGGGCTGCGCATCTTTGCCAAAACGTCGCCCAGCCATCGGCCGGCATGGACGAACGACCATGACCCGCAAGCGGGTGCCCCGTCTTCCTGCTCGCCGGCCTCCGCGCTCAGATCGGCGGGAACGCCCGCCAAGAGCCGCATCCCCTCCAGGAACGAAATCCCCTCTTGGGCCTGCTCTTCGACCTGCTTCCAATGATCGAGCGCTTCCTGCAATTTTTGGCGATCGACCTCGACCCATTGCCCGCGGAGCATGACCAGGCCGTCGTCAGCGGCCATCAACTCCCGCCATTCGGCCTCGCTGAGTTGCTGGTCGCCCAGCGCCAGTTGCACCTTGAAATCGAGCATGCTGCCGGCGTCGAAGCTATTCTGCTTGGCGTCGCCGATCCGCACGCCCACGCGGGGACGAGGACGTTTCTTCCACCAGTCGGGCAAACGCACCAGGATGCCGCTCTCTTCGAGGACGGGCGCGTTCCTTGAGGAAGCGATAGGCCTCAGAGGGCGTCCAGACCAGCGGTTGGTAGAGATCGCCCGATTCGACCAGTTCCTTCACCAGGGTACTTTGCTGCGACGCCGCCTGGACTGGCGACAGCAGCCGCACGAGGGCAGCCTTGTTCTTGGCTCCGGCCAACTCGCGGAGGGCCCTGCTCAACGGCTGGTACTGGACGCAACCCGGAGTACCGGGTGCCCCGCCGGAGACCACGCTTGGCGCGTAGGTCGCCAGGAAGGCAAAGGGGCAATCCTCACTGCGACGGTTTTCGGCCAGGTGAAAGCAGACCCGTCCCACCTGGTGCCAGAGAGGGGCACGCTGCTTCAAGAAGCCTGACAACCCCTCACCGCCGGCGGCAATCTCGCCCCGCGTCCAGGCGTCGAAGTCGTTCCAAACGTCGATCAGGATTCCCTCGCTGAGATACTCGGCGCCTGGCATCGGTGGGACGCACAGGATCAGCGTCGCCAATTCGGCCGACGTGGGCGGCGCAATCGCCTCCAATTCCAGGCCGGCAATCTCGGGCGTATGACAGAGGACCGTCAGGTACCTGGCGGCATACTCCCGCCAATAGGTAAATGAAGGCGCTAGCGGGCCATCGAAGCGTTCGGTCGCCAGCAGGAAGAGCCCCTGGGCTTGACTGCTCTCGAAGGCCTTTGCCACCCGGCCCAATTGCGCCGGCCTCCACACCCTGCGAACTCGCCGGCGGGCCGTTCTGCTGGTCCGTCGTCCGGCAAACCGTGATCCGGCCGGACGGAGTCAATGCTAATTCCGAAACAAGCCCATCCATGTGCCCTGGAAGCGCCTCTCAACCGGCCGCTTTGAACTGGAAATTCCGGCTCTGGTTGAAGAACTCGAGCGGGTTCTCGTAAACCAGGCGACGGACCGTTTCCTCAGCGTGTCCGCGACGACGCATCTGGAACATGAACTTCGGCACGGCCAAGGGATCCGATGGTCCCCAGTCGGCCGACGAGTTGACCAGGATCCGCTCGGGTCCGAAACGCTCGACGAGGTCCACGGCCCGTTCGGGCGTGGCCTTGGTGGTGGGATAGAGCGTGATGCCGGCCCAATAGCCTTCGTCCAATACGACGCGGATCGTCTGCTCTTCGCAATGGTCGATGCAGACCCGGCTGCGATCGGTGCGGGAGTCGGCGTGCAACAAATCGAGGATCATCCGCGTGCCGCGATACTTTTCTTCCAGGTGCGGCGTGTGGAAGAGCATCTGCTCGTCGCGGTCCAGGGCGATCTTGATCAGTTCCGCCAGCGTCGCCACTTCGTTGGGCGTACACTTGTTCAGACCGATCTCGCCCACGCCCAGCACGTTGGGCCGATCGAGGAACTCGGGCAGCAAGGCCAGGACCTGGCAGGAGATCGCCCGGTTCTCGGCCTCCTTGGCGTTCATGCCCAGCCAGCAATAGTGGTGGATGCCATAGTTGGCGGCCCGCTTGGGCTCCCACTCGGTAAGTTGGCGGAAATAATCGCGAAAACTGTCCAGCCCGCTACGGTCGAAGCCGGCCCAGAAGGCCGGTTCGCCCACGACGACGCAGCCGGCGAGGGCCATCGCCTGGAGGTCGTCGGTCGTCCGCGAGGCCATGTGGATATGGGGGTCGAAGTATTGCATGGTTATTTCTTACGCCATCCGGGGTCGTAGGGCAAGGAGAAGATCAATTGCAGTTGTTCGGCCCGATTGGCCCCCTCCTTGCCAAGAATCGAAAGGGTTTCGCGGATTTTTTCCAGCCGCGGATCGCCTTCGGCCGAGCTCTGGCCGCGCTGGACGCGGTCCAAAGCGGCAGCCACTTCCAGCAGCTTGCCGCGAATCGTGAGAAACTCCCGGTCCAGGATCTGGGCCGCAGTCGCAGTATGGGGCATGATCAACCTCCGTCGACCCCGTCGGCCATCACGGCACGGCGGGAGGGAACTACCTGACAGAAAACAGATAATACGTGCATTCTACATGCCGAAGCAGGACTGGGGGGAGTAGAAATGGATTATCGCTATACTATACCATGATTTCCGGCGAGACAGATCATTCCCAGCGGGCGTTCGGGTGTTGAAGGGACCGCCAGCCGTGTCGAAAAGATTGACATTTTTACTAATTCGTGGGACACTCTGGGGACATATTCGTTCGCTCGCTCGTGAACCGCACGGGATACTCTCCATAAGGTGCATGACATGTATACCAGCGACACGGCAGGCCCCCCATCGTCCGGTTCCATGTCATCCAGCCTGCTGGAGCGGCTGAAGGCCCGCGATCCCGAGGCCTGGAGGCAGCTTGCCGAGATCTACGAACCGCTCATTTATTACTGGTGCCGGCGGTACGAGTTGGGCCCGCAGGATGCCGCCGACGTGGTCCAGGAGGTCTTCTCGGCCGTTCTGGCTGGCATAGGCGGTTTCCGGCGCGACCGCGGCCGCTTCCGGGGCTGGTTGTGGACGATCACTCGGAACAAGATCCAGGACCACTTCCGCGCGAATGCGGGCCGGGAAGCAGCGGCCGGCGGGACCGAGGCCCAGCAACGAATCGCCGAGATTCCCGAACAATTGATCGAGGAGCCGGCCGACGCGGGGGATCGCGGTGCGCTGGGCAGTCTCTTCCAGCGGGCACTGGAATCGGTCCGCGCGGAGTTCGAAGACAAGACCTGGGAAGCATTTTGGCGGGTGACGGTCCTGCGGCAAGAGACCGGCGAGGTGGCCGCCAGCTTGGATCTTTCGCCCGCTGCCGTTCGTATTGCCAAATCTTGTGTGCTGCGCCGGTTGCGGGCGGTGCTCGGCGATTTGATCGAATGAAGCTTCAACGAAGGGGAACCACGAAATACACGAATCACACGAAAAAAGAGGAGATTGAGAGCGTGTACAAAGCCTCTTGTTTCGTTCTCTTTGTGTTTTTTCGTGTAGTTTATGTAATTCGTGGTTCCCCCCTCGCATTCCCGCGTACATGATTCGCCGCTCCTAAGTTCCGTGTATGCAAAGAGTTGTGCAAGGCGGCCAAAACTCCTGATGCGCTTTTCCGTTGTACTTAGTAGAGAGTCCGACCGCCGTTGAAACCGCAATCAGGAGCCAGCCATGAGTTCTCCATGCCCCGAACCTGAACAGTTGCGTGCGTTCGTCCTCGGCAAATTGCCAGAAGAGGCCAGCGATGCCATCGCTGCCCATCTGGACCACTGCCCGGCCTGCGAAAGCACCATCTCGGGCATGGACCGAATGAACGATACGCTGGTCTCGCAGTTATGCGTGCCGGCGGCGCAAAGCAAGTACATCGAGGAACCTCAATGCCGGGAGGCCCTGCAACGGGTGAAGGCCATGGCTGGGGCTGCCGTTGCTCCCGAGCCCTCGGGAATCACGGTTGCGGTTGCTCCCGGTGGAGGCGGAGGTGAACCGGACGGCGGTCTGGGCCGCCTGGGCGAATATGAACTCCTGGCCAAGCTGGGTGAAGGCGGCATGGGGGCCGTCTACAAGGCCCGGCAGACACGGCTGGACAAGATCGTCGCCATCAAGGTCTTGCCCAAGCATCGCATGGCCGATCCCCAAGCCCGTGCCCGTTTCGAGCGGGAAATGCGGGCCGTCGGCCGCGTCAGCCACCCGAACATCATACAGGCGCTGGACGCCCGCGACATCGAAGGGACCACGGTCCTGGTGATGGAATATGCAAAGGGACTCGACCTGGGCGAAGTGGTTCATCGTTGCGCCCGGCTTGGGGTGGCCGACGCCTGCTCGATCGTCCACCAGGCGGCGCTGGGCCTGGAGGCCGTCCATGAGAACGGCCTCGTCCACCGCGACATCAAGCCCTCGAACCTGATGCTAACGACTCTCCCCTCGCCCGTACTCGGGAGAGGGGCCGGGGGTGAGGGCGTTCCGGGTTACGGCTCCGCAACCATCAAGATCCTCGACCTGGGCCTTGCCCGATTGGGCACCGAACTGCCCGGTTCAGGCGAGTTGACCAGCGAAGGGCAGGCGATGGGCACGGCCGACTACATGGCCCCCGAGCAGGTGACCGATAGCCACACGGTCGACATCCGCGCCGACATCTACTCGCTGGGCTGTACGCTCTACAAGCTCCTGGCCGGCCATGCGCCGTTCAGCGGGCCGGACTACGACAACGCGATGAAGAAGATGATCGCGAACACGCAGCAGCCGGTCCCGCCTCTGGGACAAATGCGGTCCGACGTGCCCAAAACCCTCTTGAAGGTGCTCGACCGCATGTTGGCGAAGAAGCCGGATGAGCGGTTTGCCACGCCGGCCGAGGTGGCTGCGGCGATCGCCCCCTTTGCCAAGGGTGCGGACTTGCCGCGACTCCTGAAGGAGGCCGAAGAAGCCGGTTATGCCGCCGCCAAAGGCGACCGTGCGCCCCGGCCACCGAGCCGCACGCATCTTCCGGCGTCGTCGGCACCGATCCGGACAGGGAGAAGGGAGAAGGGGAGAAGGGGAGGAGGGGAGAGGGCGAGAAAGGAAGCAGAGGGCGTGCGTTGCTCCCCTCGCCCGTACTCGGGAGAGGGGCAGGGAGTGAGGGCCGCTGGTATCTGCCTTGGATTGCAGCCGGTGTCGCGTTGGTGCTGGTGGGCGGCGGCATCTGGTTTCTGACGACGATGATCCGCGTCCGCGACAAAGACGGCAACATCGTGGCCGAGGTTAAGGTGCCTGAAGGCGGCAAGGCCGAAATCGTGGGCGACGGTGGAGACTCAGGAAGCGCGAAGGGGCACCCGCTTGCGGGTCAGCATGGAAACGACTCGGAAATATCGAATCCCAAATCTCAAATCCGAGATCTCAAGTCCCCGCTTCCCTCCCCCGCCGACGCCTTCTGGCAACCCGGCCCGGCCGAGAACGTTCTGCCGGGTTTGGTTGCGCGTCCGGCCAAGCTGCCGGGCATCGGCCGCTGGCAACTGGAAACGGTCGCGCCGAGCGGGCCGTTTGTATGCGGGGCGCGGTGGAGCCCGGACGGCAAGCTGCTGGCGTTGGGCGACGGCAATAGGATCCGCGTACTCGACGGCTCCGGCCGGCGCGTAGTGCAGATCCTCACTGGGCATACCGGCCCCGTCACCTGCGTCGGTTTCAGCCCCGACGGCAAGCTGCTTGCCTCGGCCGCCGCCGACAAGACCGTCCGCCTATGGGATTTCCAGCGCGGCGCGACTATTAAGGTTATCGATGGAGGCCCGCGGCCTGCGAATCTGTTGGCCTGGAGCCCCGATGGCCGCCTGCTCGCGGCCACGAGCGTCAATTACGACCCGCCCGTTCGCCTGTGGAACGCCGATGGCACGCCCGGCGCAGTCTGTTCCGGATCGCCCGTTCCAACGTACAAGCTCTCGCTTTCATGGAGTCCCGACAGCAAATGGATCGCCGCTGGCGGCGGGGCACTCTGGTCTGCCGACGGCAAACCGGGACCGAAGATCGACCCGGATGGTAGCACCTATCAGTCGGCCTTCAGCCCCGGCGGCCAATGGCTCGCCATCCACCGTTGGCCCGCCGGAGGAACGGTTCTAGGGCTGATTGACACAAAGACTTGGAAAGTCGATCCTTCCATCGTCTTGCCGGATGGCTACGGTTTCCTCTGGAGACCCGATGGCCGGCAGCTTCTAGTCCAGGGACCGGGTGGAATTAACCTTTGGGATTTTGACGCGAATTTCAGGCCCAAGGCGCAGCCGCGGCGCTACCTGCACCGCGACTGGATGTGGTCGCACAACCAGTGGAGTCCCGATGGGACAACGATCGTCTTGACTCGTCCCGAATACGTGGCGCTTTGGAACGCGGCCAGCGGGGCGCTGGTTCGAGAAATCACCCCATCCGTCGCTCTTTCCCAAGTCCAGCGGAGGCGCGGACGGCAAGTGGCTGGCTTCCGTGGCCCAGGAGTCGGCCGACGTCCAGTTGTGGACGGCCGATGGCCGCTTCGGACCGACGCTCAAAGGCCACGCGGGCAAGGTGACGGCCATCGCCTGGAGCCGCAAAGGCAACCGCTTGGCCTCGACCGCCGACGATGGCACCGTGCGGATCTGGCAGCCCGAGGGCGGACCGGTGCTGGTCCTCAAGACCCAAACCCAAAAGAACACCAGTCTCGCCTGGAGCCCCGACGCCGCGCGGCTCGTATGCGGCGGCGAAGGCAGCGCGGAACTCTGGCGCCTGGCCGACCCGCGCAAGAGCAAGCTGCTAGCCATGCCCTCACCCCCGGCCCCTCTCCCGAGTACGGGCGAGGGGAGCCATTTCGGACCTGTCGAGCAGATCATCTGGCGGCCCGATGGCAAGCTGTTTGCCACGCGAAGCTACGACGACAAGGACAAGACCCGCTTCGTGCTCGTTTGGGACGGCGAGGGAAACTCGGTCCCCTCCCCGAAGATCCAGGCCACCGACATCCAATGGGGTCCGGATGGCAAGTCGCTTTTAATCTGCAACCTGGACAAGAACATCCGTGCCTGGCATGGCGGCGAGGACGAACCAACGGCGGACTGGGAAGTCGAGGGAGAAAAAGTCGTCCGTGCCGACTGGAGCCTTGACGGCAAATGGCTCTCCTCCGACAGCGAAGACGGCTCGGTCCGTCTGTGGTGCGCGGACGAGCTGCCGAAAACGATCCTGAAGGCGGCCGTGAGGGATCACGGCTGCCGCTTTTGGAGCCCCGACAGCCATTGGCTGGCGGTGATCATGCCCGACGAGTCGATCCAGCTCTGGGACCTGGTGCAGGTGAAGGCCGGCGCGGCGCTCCGCGGGCACGGCGGGGCGGTCACTGGCATTAGCTGGGAAGCCGATGGCCGGGGGCTGGTTTCCTGTTCGACCGACGGCACGCTCCGCCGCTGGGACGTGCCGAGCGGTGAGCCGCTCTGGACGCTCGCAACCTTGCCGCGCGGCCGCGCAGCCCGCATCGACCAAGGCGGGAAGTTGGAGCTTTCCGATCCCAGGGCGGAAGATGAATTGAGGTATGTGGTCGAGCAGTCCGGTGGGGAGTTGAAAGACTACACCCCGGCCGAGTTCCGCCAGCTTGCGCAATCGCTCGGCTGGGCCGAGAAGGCCGGTTTTGCCCAGGGACTCGCGGCTGACCTCGCGGCTGACGAAGAAAAACGCAAGGCGGAAGACAAGAAACGCGAGGCGGAAAAGCGCCTCGCCGACGACAGCCAATGGACGCCCTGGCAAGACCTCTTCGACGGACAAACTTTGGACGGCTGGCGGCACGTCATCGAAGGGGAATTCGGCAACGCGACGGCCGAGGTTCACGACGGCCAAATTGTCCTTGAGAATACTGAAAAGGGCGAAAAGGGCGCCGCCATCGTCGCGACAAGGCCCATGCCAACCACGGACTACGAGGTGGCGCTCGAGGCCATGCGGATCACGGGCGGGGACTTCGGTACGATGACGTTCCCTATCGGCGACTGCGCTTGTACCTTTTATCTTGGTGGAGGTGAGACGGTCGACACCGTCGGACTCGGTGACCTCGACGGTCTCGGCTTCGAAAACAATGAGACAACCTCGACGATTGAATTCCAGGCCAACCGCTGGTACAAGGTCCGTTTGCGGGTCACAGCCGAGCAGATTTGCGCATGGATCGACGCTGCAAGAGTCATCAATGTTGGAGTCGCCGACCACGAATTCGGAACGTTACATCCAAACTTGTGCGATTTCGGACTGTATGCCTGGAACGGCAAGGCGGCGATCCGCGCGATCCGCATCCGGCAGTTGAAGGCCAGCCGTACAACCCCTCACCCCGGCCCTCTGCCGGAGGGAGAGGAGGACCAGGCGAAGTTGCCCGACGGCACCAAGCAGCCGCAGAAGCTGCTGGAGTTGCTCAAGCCGGGCCAGTGGGTTTCGTTGTTCGACGGCAAGACGCTCGCCGGCTGGGAACGCGTCGAGAGGAAGGATGATCCGTCCGCCCCCAAGGTCCGCGTCGAGGAAGGCCGAGTTGTCTTCAGCGGCGCCCCGAGCGGCCTGGCCTGGAATGGGCCACTACCGCAGCGTAGATTATGAATTGGCATTCGACGTTGACAAATTGGCGAACGAGCGTTCGGTGTTTCGACCATGGCTGCCCGCCACGGAAGGATCGCTCAGTCAATCTTACGCAAACTATTTCGATGGGCTGTTAGTTTATAGCGGCGACGCTCGCGGGCCTTGGTTTGCGAATCACGGCCGATACCACCACGTCGAGATGCGGGTGACCAAGGGACGAGGGCGAATCTGGGTAGACGGTCGCCATGCCACCGACCTTTTGCCTGGTGAGCCGGCGCAGCCGCAACTTGCGGATTTCCGACGAATGGGGACCGATTGCGATCAAGAACATTCGTCTGCGGCGGATCTTGCCCAAAGACGCGGATGCGCCGCCGGTTCATCGCGCAACCGCGCGACCTACCAGGCCGCGCAGCCGTTGCCGCCGCCCAAGGTGGAACCGCTGGAGATCCGGGCCCAAGGCTTCGAGGTACGCCAGGGCATTCCGCTCAGCCCAACGGCACTGGTCGTCAAGCCCGCGGCAATTGACGGGGCCTACGCCTGGTCGATCGAAACGGCGGCTCACCGCGGCGCGGTCGCCGCCCTGGCCTTCAGTCCCGACGGCCGGCAGTTGGCCTCCGGCGGACAAGACGGCATAGTGCGGATCTGGGATGCCGGGCGCTGCAAGCTGGTCCGCATGTTCTCAGGACTGGGGGCCGGCATCGCTACGGTGACCTGGTCGCCCGACGGAAGATACCTGGCCGTGGCCGACGAGCACGGGGGAACCAGCGGCGGAGGCGTGCGGATCTTCGATCCGCGCACGGCGCTCCTGCTGCGGAGGATCGATTGCGGCCAGGGTCCGGCGGGCTCGCTGGCCTGGTCGCCCGATGGCCGCACCTTGGCCTGCGCAGGCGATCAAGGCGTCTATGCGTATGATTTCGCGACAATGAATCGCATGGCCGCGTCGGAACCGAAACGCCTGAGTTCTCTATCGAGCACGGCCTTGGCCTGGTCGGCCGACGGGCGACTGTTGGCCACCAGTCCTCGTGGTTTGTCGACCTTCAGCGTCCCATCCGGAAAGGCTACGCGCCGGTTTGCTTCCGGTCGGGTCGATGATCTTGCCTGGTCTCCCGACGGACGCGCCTTCGCTGCCGTTGCGGGAGGGTATGATCAAGTTGCGGTACTGCGTCGTGCGCGACGCAGCCAGCGGCGAGTACCTGGGGGGCTTCGCTTGCCCTATTGGTCTCAACGTCCCATTCTGGTCACCCGATGGCAAGAAAATCCTTTTGTCGGGCGGGGGTGCGCTCTTCGCGTGGGATACTTCCAGCAGGCAATTGACCGAGCTTGCCGGGGGGCTGGACATGTCGGCAGTGGCCTGCTCGGCCGACATGCGCCAGGTGGCCGTGGGCAAAGGCGACGGCTCGATCGCGGTGTGGCAATGCGACGCGCTGGAAAAGGGTGTGCTCTCCAATGCTCGGTTGATTCCCGGACATACTCCGCGGGCTGAACCGGCCGGATTCTCGCCCGACGGGACCCGCCTGGTCGTTGCGTCCAAGCCGGCCGGCAAGCTGATCGGCAGGCTCTACAACACCGACTCCGATCAGTGCCTCGACGAATGGGAGGAGGAGGGTTGGAACAAGGTCGCTTACTTTGCACCGCCGCTGGCCGATTGGGCCGGCGACGGGGCATGCTTCAGTTATAGCTTTAACAACACCGTGACCATGCGGTCGCCCAAGCGCATCATGCGCACGCCCGATATCGAGTACCAAAAGGCTGCCTGGTCGCACGACGGAAGAATGCTGGCCGCCTGGCGCGGGTGACAAAGCGGTCTGGCTCATCCAGCGCAGCACGCAGAAGGTCGTGCGCAAGATCTCCGATGTGCCCTCGATCGGTTTGGCCTGGTCGCCCGACGACAAGACGCTGGCGGTTTCCTGCGGGCCGGAGTTGAAAGTGAAGCTCATCCCCATGGACGAGAAGGCGCCGGTCCGGTCGCTGGAAGACCCGCAAGGACACAAGGAAGGGAACTGCGATATGCGATGGTCGCCCGACGGCAAGACATTGGCAGCCATCGCCTATCCCGGGCAATTGAAAGTGTGGGACCTCGCATCCGGCAAGGTGCGGATGCTTGCCGGAGCACCGGTCTGGGACCGCAACCTGCTTCGCTGGCTCGACGAAGGGAAGACGCTTGTTACCTATGCCTGGAGGGCCCCGCCAGACGACGGTGTCGTCGTTTGGGACGTGGCAAACGGCAAGCGCTTACGGACGTTCGGCACCGACGGTGAGTGGTCGATCTCCTTCGCCCCCCGCAAGGGCCTATTTGCCGTGGCCGGCCCGGGGGCGATCCGCCTGCGGAGCCTGGCCGACGGCGAGATGCTCCGCACGCTGGCCTTCCTCCGCAACAAGCGGCTCTTGAGCGTCAGTCCCGAGGGCCACTGGCGCGGCTCACCCGGCGTGGAGCCGGAGCTGCGCTACCTCGTGCTGACCGACACGGGCCAGGACATGCTCACGCCCGAGGAGTTCGAGAAGAAGTACGGCTGGAAGAACGACCCGTCGAAGGTGCTTCCCAAGGCGGATTGAAGCTCGCATCAAAGCCCGAAGCGCAAGCGAGGAACGCGTATCATCGAACGTCGAAAGCACATTATCGGGATAACCAGTGAACTCTTGGCCCTTGGCATCGACGACGAACCCAAGCATTTCCAATGGAACCTGCCCAATTAACGGCGGGCAAACGTGGCGAAGTTCGCAGACTTTGATAACGCAGTCCCGACCTTAGCTGCTACCTTGCCCTTTGTTAGAATCTCCTATGGTCACCTCCGCAAACGAACTCTTTCCGAATTCACCCGGTCAATGCCCAAAGGCCAGTTGCAAATGCAATACCCGCGCAAGCTTGTCGGCCGTGGCCATTCGGATATCTCGTTCTCCAGAAAGGAATCGCGTGATCACGATCTGAGAAATGCCGGATTCTTTGGCAATCTGATAGACGGACCGGTCGCTGCGCGGATCGCCTGTTTCAAGGAGTCGGCAATCGACTGTGCTACGGGTTTCATAGCGTCTGGAACGGGCGGGAACTCCTCCGCCACTTTGCGGCGAATTTCCTGATCCTTGGCGACTTGTTCAGGGCTCAACGGACGATTCCGAATCACTCGCTGCAGTTTTCTCTTCTCCATTCTGGAATGCTAGCCAGTTGACTAGTATGAATCAAGTCTGTTTCGTTTGTGCGAACAAGGTCATTTTTCCCATAGGCGGTCAGAATCTGTTACAATATGGTCGATTGCATTCATCCCGATTCCACCCGAAGAATGAAAGGGTTGACATGTCACGCGTCCTAATCGTGTTATTGATTGGCTATGTCGTTTCCTCAGTGTTAGCCGTGTTCTTTACACCCTCAGGCGACCCGTACACGATGCTCTTAGTATCCGTCCCGTTATTCGCCGTCTTGGAAGCGAGCTACTGGATAGGTTATGTAAGAGGTACGAAAACTGGAAAACGGTTGGGATAGTGTGGAACGCTTCCCAGCTTCGAAGCAGCGATGGGTTGTCCATAATGAACCTCGCCTAATACGTACCAAGTGGGAGGCTAAGGCTGGAAGCCTACGATAGTCTCTAATACTTCCTCGCCCGCATCCGTCCTTGCACTCGCCCCGGCAGCCCTTGTATCCGCAGGAACCCTTCGGCGTCGGTCTGGTTGTACGAACCGCCGCCTTCCATGGTGGCAATGCCTTCGTCGTACAGGTTGTTGGGGCTGCTGCGGCCGGCGACGTCGATGTTGCCCTTGTAGAGATTGAGCACCACCTCGCCGGTCACCGGCCCCTGGGCCTGGCGGATGAAGGCCATCAAGGCGTCGAGCTTGGCGTGATACCAGAACCCGTAGTAAACCATCTCGGCCACTTCCGGGGCCAGCCGGTCGCGGAGGTGCATCAGGTCGCGGTCCATCGTCAACTGCTCGACCAGCCGATGGGCCGTGTAGAGGATCGTCATGCCGGGGGCCTCGTAGACGCCGCGGCTCTTCATGCCCACGAAACGGTTCTCGACCATGTCGATCCGGCCAATGCCGTTGCGGCCGCCGATCTCGTTCAACTGCGAGACGATCTGGAAGGCGCTGAGCCGCTGACCGTTGACGCTCACGGGCACGCCCGACTCGAAGCCGATGGTGACCTGCTCGCTCTTGTCGGGGGCCTTCTGCGGCGAGACGGTCATGCCGAAGTCGACCAGCTCGACGCCGTTGACGTTCAGGTCTTCCAGCTTGCCGGCCTCGTAGCTGATGTGCAGGCAGTTCTCGTCCGAGCTGTAGGGCTTGGTCGAAGTCGCCTTGACGGGGATGTTCCGCTGATTGCAATAGGCGATCATCTGGCTGCGGCCGGGGAAGAGCTGGCGGAATTTCTCGATCCGCCAGGGGGCGATGACGCGGATGGCCGGACTGAGGGCCTCGGCGGCCAACTGGAAGCGGCACTGGTCGTTGCCCTTGCCGGTGGCGCCGTGGGCATAGGCGTCGGCCCCCACCTCGCGGGCGACCTGCAAGCAGACCTTCGAGATCAGCGGCCGGGCGATCGACGTGCCCAGGAGATAGACGCCTTCATATTTTGCCTGCCATTGCAAGACCGGAAAGGCGAAGTCGCGGCAAAGCTCCTCCTGGGCGTCGACGATTCGGGCCGAGCGGGCCCCGATATTTCGGGCCTTTTGCAAAATGGCCTCGCGATCTTCGCAGGGCTGCCCCAGATCGACGTAGACGGCGTGAACATCGTAGCCCTCTTCCATGAGCCAGCCGAGAATGACCGAGGTATCCAATCCGCCCGAATAGGCCAGAACACAGGTAGGCATGAGAATCTCTTCGTTATTCGTAGCACGGAATTTATTCCGTTACTACTGGGAGTAACCGGGAAAACCCCTATTTTGAACCGAGCGGGGGTGAAAGGCAAGGGGGCGCAACGCACTTTGCCATCGTCTGCGGAGAACGGTATGCTAGTAGCATCCGTGTTCCCCCTTTTGGAGACTCGCAATGAAACGTCGCCAGATGTTGAAGGCGGCTTCGGCCGCGGTCGTGGGGCTATCGACCTTTCCCTGGAGCTGGGTGGCCGCCGCTCAACCGAAAAAGCAGAGAGTCCTTTACTTCACCCGCAGCGCAGGCTACGTTCACTCCGTCGTTGAACCGCAAAGGCGGCCCGTTGAGCCACTCGGAAAAAGAACTGACCGCGATGGGGAAGCGGGCCGGCATCGAAGTCGAGTGCAGCCAGGACGGAACGGTCTTCGACGGCAATCTCGACCAGTACGACGCCATCGCCTTTTTCACCAGCGGCGATCTCTGCAGCCCCGGCGGAACGGGCAAGCCGATGACGCCGTCGGGGCAAGCAGAAACTGCTCGATGCGGTCGCGGCGGGCAAGGGTTTCGTGGGATTCCACGCCTGCACCGATTCGTTCCGCTCCCAGGGCGAGCAGGTCGATCCCTACACGGCCATGGTCGGCGCGGAGTTCCTCATGCACGGCCCGCAGCAGGAGGCGTCGCTGATCATCACCTCGCAATTTCCCGGCACGAAAGACTTGTGCATGGCCGAGGGAATTTCCTTCAACGAAGAGTGGTACGCGCAGAAGAAGTTCTCCCCGGATCTGCACGTGATCCTGGTGCAGGAGACGAAGTACATGCAGGGCGATTGCTACCGCCGCCCCGACTACCCCTGCACCTGGGCGCGAAGGCAGGGGAAGGGCCGCGTATTCTACACCTCGCTGGGACACCGCGAGGATATCTGGACCAATCCGTTCTTCCAGGCGATCGTCATGGGCGGTTTTGCCTGGGTCTTGGGCAACGCCAACCACGACGTGACGCCGAACATCAACCGGGTAACCCCGAAAGCCAACCAGTTGCATGCCTAGATTGAGTTTCTCAGGAGATAAGCTATGGATCAAGACACTGTGACTCGACGTGAATTCGTGCGGCACACGGCGGCCGCGGCGGCCGGCGCAGCCGTGGCCGGCGGCATCATGGGCCAACCGGCGGTGGCGGCCCCGGCCCAGACAACCGATGTCAGGAAAACCCGCAGCTACCATGAGAACATGGAATACCGCCGCCTGGGCCGGACGGGCCTGATGGTTTCGGCGGTGGGCATCGGCGGGCATGTCAAGAAGATCCCCTTCGGCTGGGGAAGCCCTGAGTTCAAGAAGAACCGCCGCGAGGTGCTGGCGGCCTGCATCGACCACGGTATCAACTACGCCGACCCTTGCGGCGCCGGCGAGGTGCTGTTCGTGGCCGAGGCCCTGGGCAAGAACCGCGAGAAGATGTACCTCGGTTTCGACTGGCAGGGCGCCCGCGACCCAAACCTGGCCGGCAACCTCAACAAGATGAAGGAGCAGCTCGACACGGGCCTCCGCCAGGCGAAGCTGGAGTACGTCGACCTGTGGCGCGTGACCATGCGCGAGCAGACCAGTCGCAACAGCGAGAAAGAAATCGAGACCGTGGCCCGGACCCTGGAATGGGCCAAGAAGACCGGCAAGGCCCGCTTCACGGGGCTTTCCACTCACCATCGGCCATGGATCGCCGAGGCCGTGGCGAAGTATCCGCAGTTCGAGGTGATCGTGACGCCCTACAGCGCCGGCAGCAAGGAGAAGCCGGTGGGCAGCATGTTCGACGCCCTGCGCAAGTACGACGTGGGACTGATCGGCATCAAGCCCTTCGCCAGCGGCACGATCTTCAAGTCCGGCGGCACGCCCGATTCGGCGACGAAACAGGAGGACGACGACCGGGCGCGGCTGGCCATTCGCTACGTGCTCTCCTGCGACGTGCTGCACTGCACCATCCCGGGACTGATCACGGTCGACCAGGTGAACAACGCGGTCGCAGCGGTGAAAGAGCGGCGTCAGTTCGACCTGGCCGAGACGCAAAGGCTGGAGCAGATGGTCCGGCAGATGTGGGCCAATCTGCCGCATACCTACCAGTGGTTGCGGGATTGGGAGTGGGTGTAGACGAGCAAGAGTATTCCCCGCTGGCTAGGGTTTGAACTCGATCTCGCCCCAATTCCTGGGCGTCATTTTCAGCTCGAAGACGGCGTCGTCGACGATGCCGGTCTCCTGGTTGTTCCAGTAGGTTCGCAGGCGGGTTCGCTGGTTGTCCGGGCCGCCGTGGGTGACGCCAAAATCGGCCTTGAGGATCAGCCCTTCCCTGGGTGTCAACCCGAGGACCGGGAGCGGAATTGCCGCGGTCACACAGTAACCGGAACCAGGCCGCAGGGCGATCTTGATCCGGGCGTCGGCTACGATGGCGACGTAGTCCATGGCGTAATCCTTGACGATGCCGGAACTGAAGCGTTTGGGCTTCTTGGCGTCCGACACACGGCGATAGAGAACGGCCGTGGGCTGGCCGTGGAAGCTGCCGATCGAGAGCCGCAGGTCGCCGCGGGCTGCCTCGTCGCGATGCTTGTCGGCCCCGGGATCGGTGGCTAACTGGAAATCGACCGTGTCTCCGTAGAGATACATTTGCTCAGGCAGCGCGGCCGCGTTGAGCCAGGGGGTCGCATCGCGAACGTCCCACGACAGGTAGAGGCAACGGTCGTCCCAACTGGCCTTTGCACGGACTTCGGCGCCGGGCTGCTTCTGGAAGGTGATGACTTCGGCATCGGGGATGTCGGCGTCGAAATTGCCGTTGAGCTGGGCCGTCCTTTTGCGGACCGCAAGCCGCTTGACGCCGACCGCTTGCTGCATAGTCTGCCCGCGGAGTCGCTCCGCTTCGCGGACGTCCTGCGCAGAGAGCGCGACAGACGAACCGGCCAACGGTTGCACCGTATCCAAACCAACGACTTCGAGGTTCCAGAACCCGGTCTTGCCGGCCTGGAGATACAGGCGGCCATCGCTGGCGCCGCAGATCGAGCCGCCGAAATCTTCGCCGCCCATCCCCGGCGGAGTGTCGTCCATGACGGCGCCGGGAACGGCCTTCGCCGGCCAGCGGACTTGCATCGGGTCGCCTTGGAAGAGACGGGTCAGGTAGCAGCCGTCTTCCGTAATGATATGCCATTCTCCCACGTTGGTGGCGAGGACCCAAACATTGCCGATCGGCGGCGGCAGCTTCACCGTGCCGCACGGCCCGAACGACCCGCGGATCATTCCCTCCGTCGGCGGGCAGGCCTTGTGCGAGCCGTGTACGCCCACGAAATTGTCGGGATAGCTCCACAGCTTGCGTCCGCTGCCGATGTCGTAGCAGGTCATCCAAGTTGCGTCTTCGCCGTAAGCGCCGGTGGTGAGCATGCGCCGGCCATCGGCCGAGCCGAGTCCCGCTTCGGGCATCCGCACGGGGTGGACCAAATCGTACTTCGGCGCGCCGCAGGCCGTAAAGCCGACGACCCGCAGTTGCCGGTTCCCGGCGTAGATTGTCAGGTCGGGCGCAAACTGCATGTACCAGCCGCTGAAGTGGAGATCGGCGTTGACCTCGGTAATCTCGCCCGACTGCTGGCGGCCGTCGCCGTTCTCATCAGCCCAATACCTGGTGCGGCATGCCTGGTCTCGGCCCTGGAACTGGAACATGGCCCGCAGTTTATACTGACCGTCTGAGCATCGCTCGAAGATTCGCACGTCGGAACCATCGTAGGCCCAGCCGGGCGCGACGGCCAAGTACAGGCGCCCGTTGGAGCCCAGCGCGAATCGCGAGTTCTGCATGCCGTCGCGAGTTATGACGCTCGTGCACGCAGCGCGGCCCGTGTGCGGGTCGAGGTGCCATTCGCACCCCATGCCGGCCATGATGTTCGGGTCCAACGGATCGATCGCGCCGCCCACGGCGCCGTAGGTCGTGGGGCCGAAGAACTCGCCGGCAAACTTTCCCGTGCCGGCAGCCCATACGCTGATCCGCTTGGGAAACATGTCGGCTTCCGTGACCCACACTTTCCCGGCGGAGTCCACGGCGATTCCCTGGGCGAAGGCCATCCCATCGGCTTGCCAGGGCCCCAGTAGGCGGCGCCGCCTGGACGTCCGATGGTTCGGACCAGTTGCCCGCCGCGGGAAAAGACCTTGATCTGGTTATCGGGGTCGCGGACCGCCACATAGATTTTTCCCTCGCCGTCGGCGGCTATCCCCGTCGCATTGCGCAGCCCGGCGACGATCGTGCGGCTCTGGCCCGTGGTCGTGTCGAGGGCCAGGACCGACGTACCGCCCGAAACAACGTAAACCAAGGGCCGGGCGGCGACGCAAAGTTGACCCGGCTGCGGGACGGGCCAACAGTGCAAGAGCTTGCGGTGGGCGGCGTCGACAACAGCCACCGCGCCGGACTGGGGCTTGCGCAGGCTCAGATACAATTCCCCGTGGCCGGCGGCCAGACCGTCGATGCGGTTGGGCCGGTTGGGCGCGTCGGCCAAGAGTTCGCCGATCGTCAGGTCGGGCGTGCCGTTTTCCCACTGCGCGTAGGCCCCGGTGGCCGTGTCGAGGCGATAGAGGTAGTTCCCGTGTTCGGTTCCCCAATTGGCGGCATATACCTTGTCGCCATCGACCGCCACGAACTCGGCGCCGGCCATCCCTTGCCGGCTGTTCTTCCAGAGGACGTTTCCGTCGAGGTCGCAGGCCACCAGGGCCTTGCCCGCCTCGGCCCCGCTCCAGCCGAGGAAGACCATCGAACCGGCCGCAGCGGCAGTCACGGGAACGCCGTGGTCGCCGCCCCAGTTGGACGTCGGGCTGCTGTCCCACGGCGCACTGCCGGCGTTGGCCGCCCAACCCTTCAAGCGCAGGCCGATTCCCCGGTGCCAGAGGCCGCGCGTGGTGTAGGTGCCGGCCGGCACGGGCTGGCCCGGCGTGCGCCAGTTCGTTGTGGTCAGGCCGTCCCAGGGGATTTCCTGTTGCCCCTTCTTGCGAAACGCGCCGCTCAGAAGCTGGCTGACCACCTCGCCGCCGGCGCTGCGTACCTGAAGCGAGACGTAACCGTCTTCCGGCATCGTGAAGGCGAAATTCTTCAGGCCCTTGCGCTGCGTGGTCTTGGCCAGGCCGGTCCAGTCGATCGACGGCACGCCCTGGACCATGCGGATGGGCAGTTCGCGGGCGTCGGCCAGCCGCAACGGGCGGGGCGCCACGTTTCCCTTGGGCTCCAACGTGGCGATGCCCCAGCAAGACGACGCCATGAAGGTGAAGACGCGGTCGGGCACGACCCCCGCTTTGAACAGGTCCTTGATGGTCGATCGGCCTTCACCGCCGACGGTGAAGTTGGGCTCGACCGTCATAACCATCTTGCCGCCCGGCGTCAACGGCCGCCCGTCCATCGTCAGGAGGTTCCAAGGGATGGCGATCTCCTGCACGTAGCCCTTGCCGTCGGCATTTTTCAGGAAGGCCTGCCGGGCCCCCACGGTCTTGGCGTCTTTGATCGTGCCCGCCTTGAAGTCGGTGCCCCGCTCGACAAAAATCACGTCGCGGCCGTCGCGGTCGCGCCAGCAGGTGAAATGGTTCCCTCGTTCCTGCGGCGTTCCTGCCGCAGTGATCGTGCGGAACTGCAGGCAGTCGCCCTGGAATCCGTAGGACCCGGCCACCTGGCCTGGATTGTTCATCGGCGTCTCGTCGATCCAGCGGGCCAACACGTAGAAAAACTGGGCATCGTACATGGCATGGACCCACACGGCCAGCTTGTCGCGCTGACGCTCCACGTCGCCGCAGCAGAAAATGCCGCCCGAGAGGTCCCAGTCGTTCCACTTGCCGTCCACGGTCACGCGGCCGGGGGCCGGCAACACGGAGATCCCCAGGTTCTCGGTTTCAGTCGCTCGGGCGGTCGGCGTCAAAGCCAGAAGGAGCAACAAGGTGATGAGGTGTCGTCGCATAGCGGGCTACTCCGTCGGTCAAGGTCTTTATACGGTCCACGGTCGTGTCGCAAAATATGCCACACCCAGCAGTCCGAGGCCGATCACGATAAAACCGATGCGCATTGTTCTCATGGCAGGGTCTCCGTAAGAGAGTGAGAATCGGGGCGGGATTTAGCAACGGGTCAAGTATAGCAACCCTCCCGGCTCCCGTCAATGGCCGTAAATCCTTGTTAGTTCGTAATTTAGATCAACAACGGGGGCTTCGGACTTTGGCTGCTGGTGACTCGGGATAAGCCGATCCGGCATGCTTCAGGTCTTCGCAAAAAAGGGCTTGACAGGCCAAATTCCACCAATCAAGATCGCAATGGTTGGCTTGCCGGTTCGCGGAAGACCCTCTGGGGTTCGAGCATACGCGGCAAGCGTGGAACCCCATGAACGGTTATGGTACTGCTTAGCAACGAAGGGACAATTCGATGTGTAATCTGTGCAACAAGTTCTCAATCATCCTGGCGATCACAACACTCGTGGCCGTTGCCGGCGTCGGCCCGGGCGCGGCTTCTGCCGCCGCCTTGGCAGAGGCCGACGTGCAGGGCCTTTACGAGGGGACGGGCAAGGACGCTGCCGGCGAGTTCCGCATGGAGGCCCGCGTCGTGGCACAGGGGAACGGCAACTACAATGTCTTCGTCCGCCAGATCCGCGACGGAGGCAAGATTACTCGGGCAGAGTTGACGGGCAAGACCGCCGCTGACGCCGTGACGGTTGTGGGCAAGACCGCCAGCGGGGCCTGGAAGGGCGTCTATGCCGCCGGTGTGCTTCGCGGCGACTGTGGAGCCGGCGGCACGTTCGAGGTCCGCCGCGTCGAGCGGAAATCGCCCACGCTCGGCAAGGCGCCGCCCCAGGGGGCCTTCGTGCTCCTGGACGGAAAGGACTTCTCCAAGCTGGTACGGGCCAATGGTGCCGACATCCGTCCCGAGAAGAAGGACATCGGCAAGGACGGCTCCATCCAGATCCCCCCGGGCGGAATGAATTCGCGGCGCTCGTTCCCCGGCAGTCTCGATCTGCACGTCGAGTTCCTGATTCCTTTCATGCCCTCGGCACACGGCCAGGGACGCGGCAACAGCGGCGTCTTTCTGCCCAACGGCGACGAGATCCAGGTGTTGGACTCCTTCGGCGAGCCGACCTACCTGGGCGGCGGTTGCGGCGGCGTCTACGCCTACGAGGATCCCGACGTGATGGAGACCATCGAGAGTCTCAAGGGCAAAGGGGAGTGCAAATTCACGCTGGCCTCGGCGCCGCCCCTGCAATGGCAGACGTACGACATCGAGTACCGCGTCCAGACGAAGGACGGCAAACCCCTCGGCAAGCCGCGCGTTACCGTCTACCACAACGGCATCAAGATCCACGAGAATTGCGAGATCCGCAGCCCCAGCCCCGGCGAATCACCCAAGGGCCGGCTGCATTTCCAGGACCACGGCAACCCGGTCCGCTTCCGCAATATCTGGGTCGTGCCGAAGTAAGAATGCAACCGTCGAACAAAGAACAAAGCGATCAAAAGGCAGCCAGAGCATCGGACTCGTCTTCTCTGATGTCGAATATACGGTTGAGTTTGAAGATCATGAATATCTCGCCGATCTTCGGCTGAAGATTGGAGAGTTTCAGAACGCCACCCTGGGCCTTCACCTTCCGCCGCAGGGCAAGCATTTTGCCGACTGCCGGGGTGTTGACATATTCGACCGGCGAAAGATTCAAGAGAATTTTTCCGCGTTTGTCGTTTTCCACTAGACCAAACATCTCTTTGCCGAACTGTTCGATGTCGATGTCTTCAGTAATCCGGTGGCTACGGACATGCACGACGGTCACGTCACCAATCTCCGTTACGTCGAAACACTGGTATGCGGACATCGACAACCCTCCTGGTATATGGGATCGCGTGAGGAATATGGCGAGAACCGTGCAATTTGTCCCAGATCCTGAGGTATCGTATCAAACCGGTTCGATGGAATCAAGCAAGTCTTGGAAACGCGAAGGCCGCTGCCGGTCGTGTCAACCAACTGCGGGCATGCTTGCAGGTAGGCCAATGATTGCAAAGGCGTCTACACGCTGGAAAAGCCCTCGGGCAAGATCCTCGACCTCTTCCGCACCAAACTGATCGCCAACCGCAGCAACATTCGCATGCTGGAACTTTCCCTGCAACCCAACAGCCTGGAGCAGTCCAGCGACAGCACGACTTATACCTGGGAATACAAGCGATTGGTTCAGGCCCGCCCCATCGCCATCGACGTGCTGGGCATCGCGGCACTGGATCGTCTCGGCGAACTTACGTGGCTCGGACCGCTAAGCGTGCTGGTGTTCGGTATTCTCATTGCCCTAATCGCGCGTAAATGCGCCCACGTTCCCTATTGCAGTAAGGCCCAGGCTCTTTGGCTTTACGGCCTTTCCCACACAGGGGCTGTCTTCCCGGAGGCGATAATCGCCCGCCTTGGCGTCGATGAACCTTGGATCAGCCAGGATTTGCGTGCGCCAGCAAAGATTCGTGCATGCGGTTTGCCGGGAAAGCAGCAGTTGTAGTCGTCGGTGTTTCGTGCCGGGTCGCCCAACTTCCCGCCGCCGTTGTCGTAGCCGCAATCCGTGCCGTTGAAGGCGAAGATGTTGTTCTGGACCACGTTGTCCATGCAGCCGTCCCGGAAGTAGAAGATGCCGATGCCGTTGCCCACGCAGACGTTGTGGTACACCTGGTTTTCACCGCCTGCCAGGATGATCCCGCACACCCGGTTGCCGAAACAGATGTTCTGGACGATCCGCTGCCGCTTGGGGCTGCTGTAGCTGTGGATGCCGAAGCCCGCATTATTGAAGATGATGTTGCCCCGGATGGTGAGTTCGTCGGCGGGGCAGTAGATGCCGTGGTCGGTCGCACAGGTGCCGTTGTCGAAGATGATGTTGGCTTCCATCAAGATGCCCGTGCCGCCGTGCCCCATCTCCTTCAGACCGCAGTGGACGTTGCCATAGACCACGTTGTTGGTGGCACGGCATCCGATGCCCGCCTTTCCGGCCCAGGTGATCCCGTTGGCCCCGTAGGTCTCCGCCCTCGGTGCCTCGGGACGGCCTTTGGGGCCTTCGATCACCAGACCGTTGATCCAGACGTGTCGAGCGCCGTGCAGAGTGATGACCGCGCCGCTGGGATTCCTCTCCACGTACTCCTTGCTGGGAGTGACCTTCACCTTGCCCAAGGCGTCGGGCGCGCAGCTTACGATGATCGGCGCATCTTCCCGCCCCGACTTGTGGATTTGCGGGGCCTCGACGTAAGTCCCCGCGCGAAGATAGATCACGTCTCCCGGCCCGGCCCGGTCAAGGGCCTTGGCGATGGTTCGCAGTGGTCGGCTGGCCGTGCCATCGGCGGAGTCATCGCCCGAGTTGGCAACCCATAACGTCGTGCCGTTAGCCCGGAAAGCCCAGGGACTGATCACCGGGCGCACGAGGGTCCATCGTCCCTGCTGGCTTTCGATGGTCACATGTTGCTGGTCCTCTGAGAACCGGATGGTCGGTGTAGTCGGTGGGCCTGGTGCGTGACCATCTCCGGCCACGGCATGGAATGGCTGCGGGACCAGGACAAGCGTCAGGAACACGGTTCGGAGCAGAGACTTCATGTTGCCTCACTCGTGAAATAACTTGGCCTTGTCGTCCAGCGGCCTGATCCAGATGTTGCGAAACCGCACCGGGCTGCCGTGGTGGTCTTGCAGAAAGATCGGGCCGCAGCCCGTCTTGAGGATACTCGCCCGAATCTTGTCCGTGTAAGCTGTGTTCTGGTAGACCAACGGGTTCCACCGAGAAATGCTCTCGGTGAAATGGGCCTTGTGCTGCACCAGTACGCCGTTGAGCAGCGCCGTGATTTCACCTGGCCGGGCCACCTTGCCCGTGTCGTCGCGGCGGGGGGCGGTGTAAACAATGTCATAGACCTGCCACTCGCCGGGCTTCCGGGCGACGTTGACCAGCGGCGGCGAAATGCCGTACAGAGCCCCCAGCGTCTCCTTGGGCTCGACCGGATTGTCGTAGGAGTTGAGGATCTGCATCTCGTACATGCCGAAGATGAAGGGAATTTCTGCGGATCATGCTGCTGTCCTTCTGCTGTGGGGCCGATGTGATTTCAGTCCGTAGTGTAATCTCGCGGCCAGCAGTTTGGTAGCAAAGTCGGGAGCAGACTCGGGGGCTCTGATTGGGAGCGGTACCATGGCCAGGACCGGGCGCATCCCGATCCACGAGCGGGCCGAGGCGTCTCGGCGACGGCTGAAAGCGTATCCGGCCGGGCGTCCCATGTCGGCCACCGACTGCCGTGGCAGCGGACGTTAGTCGTAGGCCGCCAAGAGAGCGAATTTCAGAAAGTTGTTCTGCACGGGGAATAAAATGGCCGTTTTCAGCGTCTTATAGATAGGGCCGCAGGTTTGCAGAATTTTTCCGTGAACCATTTCAGCTTCGGCGGCGTCTATACGATAGAATACATGTAGGCAGTTCTCGTCGAGCTGCCATTGCGAGAAAGAGCCATGACTTCAATACGGCTGAGTTGCGAACTGCGATGTGGGACGGGTACATCCGCCGATCAATCGGCGAATATGCTCCCGTTCTATCCATTGCACACGTGACATCAGGCCGTACCTTTTCCCGAAAAATACCAAAAGCCTGGTGTCACGACGACACCAGGCTTTTTTCGTTTGGGTCGGTAGCTGAGACGCGGGCACCGACCGGAGGTTGGTCGGCGGCGGCCTGAAAAGCCGCAGACGCGGATTCGAGCACCGCCCGACCCACTGCGTGAAAGGTGCGCGCTGACCCGGTGTGTTCACTACGTGGAAGGTGCCGCGCCAAGACGGCTCGTTCGTCTATCGGTCAAGGACGCCGGCCCTTCAAGCCGGGAAGACGGGTTCGACTCCCGTACGGGCTACTTGCGGCAGAACGTAGCGAAGCCTGGCATCGCGCCCGGGTACCCGCGCAGCAGGGTGGGGGACCAGGAGATCGGCGGTTCAAATCCGCCCGTTCTGACTGGTTGACGGGATGTAGGGCAGCGGCAGCCTGCCGGGCACCGTGCGCAGCAGGGTCGTGGGAGCACGAGAGCGCGGGTTGGAGTCCCTCCGCGCCAATTCTGTGCGGAAGATCGAGGAAAGCAGAAGCCGGGACCAAGGTGCTAGCGGCAGCACAGCGGACTCTTAATCCGCCAGGTGAGGGTTCAAGTCCCTCTGGTCCCACTGAATTGATTGCACTGGTCCGGGCACCGTGCGCAGCATGGTCGGCGGCGAGGATACCGCACCCGTAATGCGGCGACGAGAGTTCGAGTCTCTCCCGGTGCTCTTGTTCATTGACAATTCGGCACACCATAACGCGCCCATGCGGGCACCGTGCGCAGCATGGTCGGCGGCAGCCTGTCGCCTTGCCATGGCGGAAGTGCGGGTTCGACTCCCGCTGGGCGATCTTGATGAACAGGACGTAGGAAAGCCTGGTATTCCGCCGGGCACCGTGCGCAGCATGGTCGCGGGAGCACGAGATCGCCGGTTCAAATCCGGCCGTCCTGACTTTGATTGCGGTGGGACCCGTGTTGGTACGGGTAGGCGACTGTTAATCGCCCTGACGCAGGTTCGATTCCTGCCGCCGCAGCTTGATCACGGAAGCCATCCGGCCGGATGAGGACCCTGCCTTGAAAGCAGGTGGCGGCGAACAGCCGCTTGTGAGTTCGAGTCTCACGGCTTCCGCCTTGATGAACACAACGGAAGCCATCCGAATTGGTGAGGAACCTGCTTGGAAGGCAGGCGGCGGCAATCATGCCGCTTGTGGGTTCGAGCCCCACGGCTTCCGCTCAGAAAGACATGGGGTCATGGTCCAACAGGATGACGCCAGCATCGCACGCTGGAAATCCGGGTGCGACTCCCGGTGACTCCACTGAAATGAACACGGTCCTGTAGCCCAGCGGCAAAGGCAGCACTCTTACAAGGTGACAATCGGCGGTTCGAGTCCGCCCAGGACTACTTTGGCCCAGGTACGCCAAGCAAGGCAGAGCGGCTCGGCTTAAACCCGAGAGTTTGCGGGTTCGACTCCCGCTCTGGGCACAACGGCTCGGTAGGCAACTGGCCGACCACCTTGGCTTAGAACCAGGGATGCTGTGGGTTCGACTCCCACCGGCGTTTTTTTGCCACTCGATGACAGACGGTGACAACCAGTGCCTAAACCGTTTCGGCTACGAGGGTTCTGTTTATTCGCGTCAGACGGATCAATGTCATTCGATGCCACGCGAGGACTCCCAGAGACGGCGGGAGTGCAGCGCATTTGCAGCGCCGCAGCGCTGCGGTCTTTAGGGTTTGCCTTGGGCATCGGCAGATTGCCGATCGCCCGAGCCTGATCCTCCATGCCGATATGGGTGTACTTCATCGTCATCTTAATATCGGAGTGCCGGGCCAGTTCCTTGACTTCCGGCAGCGAAGCGCCGCTGCGAACCAATTCCGTGATATGCGTGTGCCGGCCGGCAGCATGGAAGTCCGCAACGCCGGCGTCGTTTCGATACGGAATGCCAATCTTCTCCAGGTCGTGCTTCACCATGTCCGCCGTGTTCTTACCGGCGAGGTCCGGGAAAAGTTTGTCGCTTGGGGCGATGCCGGCGAACCACTTTCGCAGTTCGGCAACAAGTTCCGGGTGCAGCGGCAGGACATCCTTTCTCCGGTGCTTGGAATGCCGCGCCTCCACCGTGACGGTCGGGCGGTCAGCGTCCAGATCAAAACTCTTCGGCGACAGGCTAGCCAATTCGCTTTTCCGAAGGCCGGTCATATAGGCCAGGAAGTAGATTCTCGCCCGTTGTTCCCCAGGAACGCGACTGATCTTCTTTTTGCTGCTGCGGGCCAATGCAATCAATTGACCGACCTCACCGGCAGTCAGGGCACGCCGCTGGCGGCGAATATCGACTTCCGTGTTCAGCCGCTCCAGCCCAAGCAAGGGGTTGGCCAGAACCCGCTTTGTCATGACGCACCAGTTGCAGAACGAGTCCATTGCCTGGATATAGTGGTTATACGTCCGCGGCGAAATGTCCTCCGTCTTCCGCAGCGACCGCAGGAACGCCTGGACCGGTTCGGACTGAATATCGGCCAGCGTCGCAAAGCCGCAACCATCGACGATGCAATTGACTCGCGACATCGTGACCGTGCAGTGTTTCGGCGAGTTGTCGGTGAGACTCTCAGCAAAAGCCGTCAGGTGGGTTTCGAGGGCAGCCTGTTTCACTTCGGCGTATCGCTCCTGTTCGGGATCGATCAAGCCGGTCTTGCGGAGCCGGGCCTCCGATTCCAGCTTGCCGGCAAGCTGCTCGGTCAGCCCCTTGTCGGTGAAGCCCTTGGCCGTCTTCCGTTTGCCGAGGTGATCCGTGTACTGAATCCACCAGGGCTCATTCTTCTTTCTCTTGTTACGCTTGAAAATTGAAGCCATGATTTTTCCTCCACATCCATTATTACGAGTTAGTGGACATACGACAACCACCGGCAATCCATTTTCTTACTTCGTCGAGCCGCCAGCGGACGGCCCCCCCAAGCCGGACTGGTTCTGGAATTTGTCCGGCGCTCCGCAATCGCCAGAGCGTCCGGACGGACACTTTAAGCATCGTAGCGAAATCTACCGCCGTAATCAGCGCAGGCGTTTCAGAAGATATGTCGGTCGCCATCGTTTTCTCCGTTCCATTACCCCAATTTCGGCCGAGGCAACAGCCCTTCACGCCGATACCTCAGCAGTTCATCGTGACTGACAGCCCATTGGGCATGGGCACCGCGTCCGGACAGCTTCTTCTCTGCCCGGATGCGGCCATGCCTCGCCCATTCCCTGACCGTGAACCGGTCCCGCCCTACGAGCCGGGCGAATTCCTCAATCTCGTAGAAGTCCCGGACCTGCTGGCGTTCCACCAGCACGACCAGCAGGGCTTCAATCTTCTCTAGGCGTTCTTCGAGAGTCACGATGCGCCCCTTACTTAAAGAACCGCTTCAAGAGGCTCGCCCCAATCTGCTTACCGGCAGGGGCCAATGGCGTGAGAATCTTCGCAGCCATCTCCCGCCGATCTTCGGAACGCTGCTTCTCGTACTTCCGCAACCGTTCGTACTGCTCGGGGTAGCCCACGGCCATAACGCCCCTGATCACCGCACCAATCACCAAGCACCACACGCAAAACGTAACCAAATCGGACATGATCAACCCTTTCTAAAAAACTTCTGGAAAACAACCTGCATTTCCTGGGTTACTTCTCACAGATACAGAACCACCGGACGTAATCCTCAATTGCCCAGCGGGTATACTCCTCCATATCCTTCTGCATCCCTGCCACTTGCTCGTCCGAAACATCCTCGTATGCTTCGGGATTCAGGAGCTTGCATTGCTCCATGAAGTTGGCAGCACCAGGTATGGCTACCTTCTCCACGCATTCTTTGTTCAGAATCCGCGGCCTCCAGCCCATCCTCCACCGGATGACGAACCAGATTTTTTTCAGGATGATAGCCGCAAGGCAACCGACCATAACTGTAAAGAAAACACACATGACTCACCTTTCGTTAAAGATCTACATTTCCCGTCCCTGCTCGATTTGAGCCTGTTCGGGTAAACCATGATTCGGATTCTCATGATGCCCACGCGGGTATAATACGAACGCCGAATCATTAAACAGAGCCGCAGCCAACTCATGGGAACCGTGCGCTCCCATTTGCTTGAGTTCAGCCCCAATCTCACTCACGGCACGTGCCAACTGTTCTCCCAACCACTCTCGCATAAAATCACCTCCCTAACTGTTGATGGATATTCATTCCCAAAGATGCCATTACCGCTACAACGGAAAACACGAACACGATGACGCACATGAAGAAGATCTTCACATCCGCCAGCCATTTCCAAGACTTTCGCTCATAGTACCGGACCAACGTGGTCCAGATCGGTGGCATACCGGGCGTAAAGACAATCGCGGTCCTTTCGTCCAGCGCAAGCACCTCCTCCGGCTTCAGGAGTTTTCTCGCGCTCTGCTGCCAGTTGTCGTTTGAATTCACGGAGTAAGAACTGCTCCCGTGATTCCCCTGGTCAGCAGACTGTCGCGACCTTCCCCTACTTGTCCCCCCAGATTCAACGACGATGGTCTGCTCGCCAAGCCGGTCACTGACGTAAGTTGCGGTCGGCAAATCCTGAACGCCGAAAAAGACTTGCGTGCAATTCGCCATCAGCGTTTGATCGGCCCCATCAGGCCAGCATTTTCCTGAGCTGACCGCAGTCTTGATAGAACCATTGCATTCTCAGCCCGTAGCCGCGACCGAGCGCCAAAGCGTCGGAAAGTTGGTCCATGTGGCCTAAACTGGCCGCTTCGTCCAAGACGAAATGAATGGGCCGATTGCTTAATCCACCCCGCACGACGGTCCGAAACAGCGACCCGATCCACAACCGGAGAAGGGCAGATTGTGTACGCATATGCTCTGGCGGGAGAATTAAGTACACATCCATCTTGCCAGTTAATAGCTCCGACGGATCGAAGCTGCTTGACCGCGTGTTCTCTGCTATGGCGAGAGTATCGAGAAACCGCAGGTAACGGCCTGTCGTCGTGAGAGTAGAAGCCAGTTCCTTATCCTTTGAAGTGTGTTAACTGGTCGCCCATCCGGGCAAGCATCCCGTCCCATGCCGGGGATTGCCGCATCACCGTGATCGCTGCCTGTAGTTCTTCAGGATTCGACAGGATGCCCCGCACCGTCTGCAATGAACGGTCATGCTCCGGGGCGTGTTGGACCACGAACGCCGTTATCCCGGCAATGTTCATCTCCGCTGAATCGCACCAGTGCGGTTCTTTCTCCTGACCGGTCCTCACTACGAGAGCTTCCGCAAGAGCGCGGCAATCATCCAATGCGGTTGGAGAGTTACGGTCTATGTGCTGCAAGACATTGAAGGTATCCGGCTGATTGGTAACCAGACGAAACGGGTCCAATCGTACAACCCTATGACCCATCTTCTGCCTTGCTTTGGCAGTCAGATGCGCTATCTCGCCCTTGAAGTCAATAAACACCGTGTTTTCTTGGCACGTAAGCCCGTGAGGAATCACGAATGAAACACCTTTTCCAACCCCCGTAGGCGCGAAAATGGCCGCATGAATGGTCGGAATCCTCGCCAGCGGACCTTCCCGCTTTCCCCAGAACGCCCGGCACGCATCCCATGACCTTATCCGTGGATTGAAGATCGCCAGAAAGGACTTGGCCTTTACCGACAGCCTGCCGATCAGCAGCCCTTTTGCTTTCAGATCAAGATCATATTCGGTGGCCCATTGAGCCGTCCCCATAGCGGTTAACTCGCGAGAACGTCGCTTGAATAACGGGATAGCAAGGAGCAGCGTCCACCATCCGAAGTGCAGGAACAGTACGAACGCCGCCAGCACGACGGACGCGATAAGCATAAGTCTCGATAACATGACATTTGCCTTTCAATTCTTTCCCGGCCTTGTTAGCCGCCTCGCCGTTTCATCCTTCGCCGCAATCAACCCGGCTTTGCACACACGCAAGAATTCCCGGTAACAATCCCGCCATTTTCTCTCTGGCACGAAGTTTTCGACCATCACAAGCAGCCTGGTCGCCATCTTGTCGGAAAGACTATCAATGAGTTTCATGCCTTCACCTTTGCCCGATCTTTGCAGACCCGTTCAAAGGTTTTTGCGTCGAGTCCTTGTTCCGAGGCACGCTTCGCCTCTTTTAAGAGATCCACAATCGCCTCGATGAAGTCATCCAATGAGATGGCTTCGCCGCTGACCTGCACCACAGAGCCGGAGGCCAAGGGACACGTGATCCGATTGACCCTCACCGCCGGGGTTCCGTTCCGTTGCTTCCGGACCTTCGTTTCCAACTGGTCACGGGTGGCACCGGAAAGCTTGAGCGCCAGCAGTCCAGCCTGTTCCGATTCATCACTTAGGCGTGACGCGGCATAGCAGTCTGAAACCCCCACCTTGCCGTCTTTTAGAGCCTGCTGCCAATCCGCCGAGGTCTTGCTTGGGCTAAGAAGCCTAGTGACCATGCTGGGATCAAGATGAAGGTGCTCGGCCAGATCCTTCAACTGCCAGTCAGTGTTCATCCCCATCATCTCCGTACACGCCAGCCACTTCTCATAACCCGACAGGTCGGCCCGGTGCATGTTTTCAGTCAATTGGATGACTCTGACCTGCGAATCGGACAGTGGTTTCTCGGCGATGATGACCAACAGTTCGGTCATTCCGACGAGCTGGGCGGCACGCCTCGCCGTCCTCCGCACAGCAGAGTCCCGTCCGGCTTGGCCACCACGGGCTGAAGCTGGCCGATGGATTTCATGGACTCGCCCAGCGCCCTCAATTCGGCTTCATCATCGAATGATTTCCGGGGCTGATTGGGATCTGGTTTGAACCAAGACAACTGTTTCTTGAGCATGATTGGCTCTCCTTTCGGTTTTGGGTTTATGCGTGACGTATACACGCAAGAAAATCCCAATACTTCCAAAAGTCAGGCCGTAAGTCCTTATGGCGTAAAGAGAAGAAATTTCAGGATTTCTCCTAAAACATTTTCCCAGACCTGCCATGAACGTGCTTTTGGAACTCATGTTTGCCGTGCCACTGATGATCCAGAATCGGGAACTCCAGGAATGTCTTGCAGAAATCACCCCCTCAGAATAGCTATCCTTCCTTCTCTTTCCCCCTCTAATGGCCATATGCGTCCTATCCACGGGCATGCTTAAAGCCGTCGCTGGGCAGGTAGACCTGCCAAAGACCGTCTTTCTCACCTCACACCGACACCGCGCGGTCTATCAATGGGTGAAGATGCCAATACTCTTGCGGGTCGCTACTTGACCACCCATCGAGATGCGCTATTCTGCCGTCAATCAAACAGTGATGGCGGTATGGCAAGAAAACAGAAAGGTCTTAACAAAGAGGAAGTCCGCGGGCGGGTAGAACAAGTAGTGGATGCTTGCCAGTCCTACCCCGACTTCGCACATTTCTTCAGTGACCTTTTGGACGCGTCCGGAACCACCGTGAGGCATTTGCTCAACAATACACGGAGGCGACTGGCAGACGTGTGTCCGTGGCCCCAAGCACGTCGTCAAGAAGGGCAAGACCCTCGATCATTAGATTCAGGCCCTGATGACAACAGTCCGTAATTGTCCCGGAAACCTGTTGCGGTCGAACGGGCAGTTAGCAACTACGACAATGCAAAGAGGCTCATTGTCTGACACATATAAATGTTGTGTGCTGATTAGGCATTCTATTTCAATAAGTTAGCTGAATAGCACAGTGAACTTAAACGCACTCCGAACGTCCGTGTTGTGACCAATATTGCTTTGCCAAGGCTCTTTGTGGACTCCACTGGCGAATCCCTTAGGACTGGCTCTCACAGCCATTTTCAGCGCGACATAGCCAAGGTAATCTGGTATACTGATGGTAATATCATAGAAATAAATGACAAATGGATAGGACGTTAACGCTATGTACGATATACCAGAGACAGGCTTCTTACGGTTGAGGCAGGTCTTGACTATCATTCCTCTCGGAAAAACCTGCTGGTGGGAGGGAGTGAAATCGGGCCGTTTTCCGAAGCCGGTAAAGCTATCGGCGCGATGCACGGCATGGCGGGCCGAGGATATTCGTAGTTTGATCAAGGTGTTAGCCGACACCACAAGCCGGAATTAGGTATGGAAACATTGTTCTTGGCGTCCGTTTGCGTCTATGGTATCACGGCGTGCAGAGTGCAAGGGGTACAAAACTGGGGTATAAGCAAGTCAGATGGCTTAACATATCTATGTGAATCAAACGCTTATACGTGATTTATGAATCCTACTCGCGGAGCCAGTTAATAAATCGTTAATGTCCGTCAGCATCCGACAAACCTAGAATAACAGCCATTCTCCCGGCCTTTTTGTCGCCGTCCCCATTCGCACATATTCGTTGACATCCGGTTCAAACTGGGGGATAAATATGGGTGGTAAGTGTTTATCATATCATCTTATCCCCCAGTATGCCGATCACAGACGCAGAAGTCCTTGCCCTCAAGCCGAGATCCAAGTCGTACAAGGTAGCCATTGGAAAGGGGGCGTACATACTTGTAAGACCGGACGGGGCAAAATGCTGGCGGTTCAAGTACCACCTGAATGGAAAGGAAGGCAATTATGCCTTGGGCGTATTTCCAGAAGTGTCCATTGAAACGGCGCACGCAGCACGAGACTCAGCAAGAGCGCTTGTGCGCCAAGGGCTTAACCCGTCAGTTGCGAGACGTCAAGCAAAGGCAACCGCTACGGCTGTCCAAGCTGCAACACGCACTTTATTCCGTTTAGGCTTATCCAAAAGCGGCGAGTTGACCATCGAGGATGGCACAAATGTCCTAACGCTGACTTTGCAGCAGACGCAGGCATTGGCAGTATTCCTCGCTGCTAGCAATGAACATAAAAGGGACTCTCAATGATGCCCCTCAAGGACACAACGGTCAGAAATGCCAAACCGAGAGCTAAGAAATACAAGATGTTTGACGGCGATGGCCTGTTTCTCGAGGTGCTGCCAACGGGTGCCAAATACTGGCGATTGAGATACTTCTTTGCAGGCAAGGAAAAAGGGCTCGCCCTGGGTGTATATCCTCACATCAGTCTGGCGGATGCCCGCGAGCAGCGTTCCCAGGCACGCCAACTGCTCGCCAAAGGGATCGATCCGGGAGAGGCTAAGAAAGAAGCCAAGCGGATGGCAACCCTGAAGGCCGCGAACACGTTCGAGGCAATCGCCCGTGAATGGTTTGAAAAGCGCAAGCACGAATGGGCACCTATTTTCGCTGATACTGTGCTAGACCGTCTTGAAAGGCTTATCCTTCCGAAGTTGGGGCAAAGGCCAATTTCCGAAGTCGCCGCGCCCGAGGTTCTCACGATGCTTCGTGCCGTGGAAGGCAAGGGGGCTCTGGAACTCGCCCGCCGCTTGATGCAGATGACCGGGCAGGTGTTCATGTACGCGATTGCTACCGGGCGGGCAGCACGGAATCCCGTCACCGATCTGCGTGGGGCTCTAAAAACGCCTGTCGTCAAACACCGGTCATACCTTAAAGAGAAGGAGTTGCCAACCTACCTGAAGAAACTCGACGCCTATGACGGCCATCCGCAGACCAAGCTGGCCCTTCGCTTCCTGCTTCTCACCTTCGTCCGCACAATCGAATTGCGAGCCGCCCAATGGGAGGAAATCGACTGGGGAAAAGCCGAATGGCGAATTCCTGCCGAGCGGATGAAGATGAAAGAGGAGCATATCGTGCCATTGTCAAGGCAAGCAATCGCCGTACTACGGGAAGTAGAGAAGCACTCCGGCAATCGGCAATATGTATTCCCAAACCAGCAGAATCCGTATGCGTTCATGAGCGAGAACACCATGCTCTATGCACTGTATCGCATGGGCTATCACTCACGAATGACTGGTCACGGTTTTCGGAGTACAGCAAGCACGGTCTTGAATGAACATGGCTTTTGCGCCGATGTAATCGAACGCCAGCTCGCACATAATGAGCGAAATGCTGTCCGGGCTGCTTATAATCACGCGCAGTACCTACCCGAACGCCGACAAATGATGCAATGGTGGGCCGATTATGTTGACGAGGCGGCTGAAAAGTACCAACAGACTGAAGGAGCGGTCGTTCATGGCTTCTCCGGCGGTGTGGAGAGCGAATAGCTGGCACTCCGGCTCCCGGCGGCATCCTTCGCCACAATCCCCTCGTGGCCAGATCATTAACATGACTGTTGGCCGTATCCTGGCGGCTATCAGGGCGCTTATTCAGCGATCACTCACGCTTGCGTGCATCACTCACACACGATTGATGCCATGTACGTGTCTCCACGCGCATGCACCACATCATCCGTGTTCTGATAGGCCAGTTCGATAGAGAGTCGCATGAAGGATTCCACGCGGCGATCAATGTCGGCCTTGACGCTCTCCTGTGCCTGCGCCAACGTATAACCGGAGTCTTTTAGCTTCAGTATATCCCCGGCGGCCATTTCTTCTTTTCCACCGTCATTGGTATGCGATTTCCTTTTTGTCATAATCTCCCCCTGGCAAGACATCCTAAATGATTAATTCCTACATGATATTCGTTAAGAAAGTATTACTTTAGTGCTTATTTGGCAAGTTCTAAGTCTCGTCCGTTAAGAATTAGTATGAGTGTTCATGAACCTCACTCGATTCCACATGCCGTTGGGTAGTTCCAGATCATCCATCTATTGTTGGCAACGCCGCCGAAACTCCTAACAAGTCCTTAAGTTACAGGAGCAACGACATTTCACTAAGGAAGAAGCCAGACACGAATTAGTTGACAAAAACGGGAATTGGCCGGAAGGCGAATACCAGGCTCGATGAAACTAGCCCAGGCCGAACATGTCAACTGGATTGACATCAACAGTCCTATGTATTGTCTGGATATTTGCGGTTTTCATAAATTCTTCACACTTCACGCGGCTATATTTCGCTATAGTGTAGGCTAAGGAGAGTTGTGGATGTTGGATTTCGAGGCACTTACTCGCATAGATAAAGAAGCGTTGCGACAGAGCGCGTGGTCTAAAGCAATGATAGACCATATTAGTCAATACCTGTCAGATCGCCCGCCTAGCCTTGATGAGTGGTTTGAATTCGGTGATGATTATGAGAAACACTTTCGGAAACTGATACAAACGTCACCCCATATGCAGAAGCTGTTCGGAGAACGAACTGGATTGCTATGGGAAAATGGCCCGAAAAAGAATCCAAAACAATATTTGGAGGATTTGGGAATATCGTCCGAGAAGATGCCGACGAAGGAGGAATTGAAATCAAGTTATCGCGACTTGGCGAAAAAACATCATCCCGATATCAATCCGGGAAATGCCGAGGCTGGCGAGAGCTTCAAGCGAGTGCAAACTGCGTATGAGAACACAGCAGCACTATACGAACACGTCGAACGCGAGGCGGCGGCGCAGGAAGCCAAGCTACAAACGCATTTCGCATCTCATAGGGCGAGCAATGGCTGGGCGGATGGTCCGTCCGGCAGCGGCCAGCCAAGTGCTTCTTTTCCCATCGATCATCTGGCTACGGAGCAAAAGGAGGCATTAGCCAATGCTTTGCGGTTGGAAGGCTATCGCGTCGAAGAGCATTTTGCGGCTGACATTGGCAGCAATGTAGTTAGCGTGTCCGGTGCCTTCAAGGGCAGCTCCGCCAGCGCGGAGGTAGTGCAAAAGCTCCAGGCCCGGTTTGCAACCGGAGTGACGCCTACCGCATCAGCAGTATATCAAGCGGAGAAGCAGCCGGCAAGTACCGGCGACTTAGAAAGCAATGCTGAGCCTGTGCCCGGTACGACCGAAACAAAACGATTACCGGAAACAGCGGCGAAAGCCGGAGTTTCCGAAAGCAAGGCAGCGGATGCGTTAAAAAGCACTACGTGGTCGGAAAAAACGGCGGCGAAACCTGGCGTCGCCGAAAGAAAGGTGGTGGACGCCTTGCAGGATGCCGCAAAATCAGAGGAAAAAGCCCTGGCGAAGGCAGGTGGCAAAACCGCATGGATCGTAGGTGGCATCATCGCGGCAACCGTTGCCGTCGGGGCTTTTATTGCGAACAAACGTAGAAGTGCCGCAGCACGTGAACAAGAGCGGCAGCAGACAAACACCGCAGCACGCAACATCGGCTAAGGCCCCCCCACAATTCAGGCTCAACAGCAGCAGGGGCACCCTACTTTACGTTTCTGGCCTGCATCGACTACAGCGGATGTCCCGCGCGGGAGCCGAAAAGAGAACGACACGCCTGCACCAGAAGTTGACAAATAGGTTTATGGTCGCATTCCTTCCTGCTATGGTGCTATCGAAGCAACGAGGAAGCCATGTCATTTAGCCCAAAGAAATCACAAAGCGAATTTGCCAAACTCATGACCGCAGCTTGCGTTCGGCGAGGCTACCTTGAAAAGCTCCATGCGGGTTTTACGCCAGTTACTCGCACGGGCGATTATTCCGACGTGAAAGTCATTGATGCCGAAGGCCGTGAAATACCCTGGAATCAGGTATCACGGATTGATCAGGACGAGATGAAAGCGCTCATTACGGGCGTGGTGAATCGCATCCACACATTCCTTGCCCGGACACTGTTCTCCGCAACGGAAGACGAAGCATTCCAGCAAGCCCTGGACAGAGCCGCCACGCCCTGGATAAAGGCGTGGGATGAACCCGAATACCTGGCGGACTTCCTGATGCCGCCTTCAGAAAAGCTAGGCTGAGCAAGTCCTACCGCATGAACTCCGGGTGCGCTTGCCGAGCCATTCCTTGAGGGCGGCGTGGTTTTCGAATTCCGCCACCTCGATGTTGTCGATGGTCGGCCCTTTCTCGGCCACTTGCCGGATTTCGTCGGCGCTCATTTCACGTAACGCTGTCAATTAAACCGGAACTGAAGCGAGCAGGATGGGTCCGTCTGACCGGCACCAGCTACGCGGTTATACGTATCGCTGGCTACGCCGGTTCCGACGTCGCAGTGTCCAGCACCGCCACCGTTAGTAGGAGCAGCGTTCATGGCGCCGATACCCTTGGCCTGAACGGCACCGGTCAGGGGCATGCCGTCATCCAGCTTGATATCCATGTTATAAGCCTGGATAGGCGTCAGGCCACTCGTGCCGAAAGTCCAGGTTCCGGCGGCGGAAAATCCACTCCAGGGGCCCAGCTGGTAATAATTGAGGCCGTTTACAGCATATACGGTAAAATAGTTCGTTGGGTTGGTTTTCGATCCCGGCAGAGACTGGTTTATGAGCGTCACCGCGCCGGTAGGCGCACCAGCGGACGTGATCAAACTGTTTCCAGTCGTACCCAGGCTGGCGTCAAGCAGATTAGCATCGGACAGTTGCCGCCAGAACACAAGGACTTCGCCATAAGCCGACACCGAGCCCGAAGCGCCGCCTTCGATCAAACCGTTGCCATCTGCGTGTCCGGCAGTGGCGGTTTCATCCGTGAACAATCCGAATGCGGTGGCTTGTGCGGATGGAAGATCGCCGGGGATACCGTTATACTTGGTACGGAAAGTGTTGACGGCAGCATTGTATTTTTCAACCTGGGCGACCGTTGCCCGTATTTCCGCCGCACTTATCAGATCCTGCCCCACCAGGATACCGCCCACGATAAGACCTATGATGACCAGCACTATCGAAAGTTCGATCAGGGTAAAGCCTTGCATGGCTGTGGACTTAGACGTGCTCTTATTCTTCATAAGTCCTTACGGTGTTATTAGTGTTACATATTTTACGGTTCACAGGCAATAATCGTTCGTATACTAAACTACTTATAGTTAACAGATGGTTAACGCTATGGCTGACCGCGTACGAACGCCGGAGCATTCTTGCCGAGCCATTCCTTGAGTTCGGAGTGCTTCTCGAATTCCGCCACCTCGATGCTGTCGATGGTCGGCCCTTTCTCACCCACCTGCCGATTTTCCTCGTCGCTCATTTCACGGACCCAAAGCACGCGATGCCGTTGCAGACCGGCATGGGTGAGATTGATGGCACCCTCATTAAGCGGCCGGTCGAGGTTGCTGCCCCGGATCAAGACCAGGTACACGAGGTCTCCGGAGAATTTCAGCAGCAAGCCATCGGAAGGGTTGTATTGCCAGTTTCCCAGCCAGGCGTAGGGGAACCACATGCTTTTGCCATTGCGGAACCGTAACTCCACGGCGGCGGACTGATCCCGGAGTCCCCGCAGATAACCAAACGCTCCGCACGAAGCCTCGACGCCCTCGGCTTCCGCCTCCTTATTCGGCGAAGACGCGGCGTACCCGGACGGATGGGACTTCCGTTGCAACCGCTCCTGATGTTTGGTGTCATCGGGCATGATCCGTTCCCCATTCCTATATCCCGTCTCGTTCGACGCCCTGCTGCATGAATTCACGCTGCTGCGTGGCCACGGCAGGGCCGCCGGCAACCGCCACCTGCTTCATCAGCCAACCCCGCAAACGCGGTGGGGGCTGCGTGTCCCTGGAGATGTCCGTCGCCGACAAAGGATTGTCCGGCCGCCCGATCGCCTTCAGTAGCTCTTTCCGGTCGTCCGTGAATATCTGGGCCTGTTCTTTCCCACGTGTCAGGGCAACATAGGCCGTCCGCTGGTCCGTCGCCGGGAGGGACTGGCTGGAGATGCCGACGAACACCTTGTCCACGGTTACGCCCTGGCTGGCGTGGCTGGTAACGACGTAGCCATGCGTCAAGTGCCCAAAATCCCGGTCTATGACCCAGCCATGATCGACGATGATGTCTCCACGCTTCGTGAAACCCTCGACCGACAGAAGCGACCCGTTGCTGAGACGATGGTTGCCGTCCTTCGTCTTGCCGCCGGCCGTGATACGCACGCGGTCACCCACGGCCAAAGCCAACGGCACCGGCCGGTAAGCCTCGAACCGCTTGGCCAACTCGGTCGGAGGCTTTACTTCCTCCCCCACGATCAGCCGCGAGCCCTTCGTGTAACCGGGCGCATTCTGGTGGAACTGGAGCAGGTCCCCTGGCTCATATTCGGTCGGGTCCGCCTTCTGGGCATCTGTCAGGTGAGTGGAAACCCATGCGTTGACGATGCGTTCCTTGCCGAGTTTGCCTTTCGCCTTGTGCCCGGCCCGAATCGCTTCCGTAATCCGGTCCCCTTCGGCGTGCGTCGGCGACACGACGAGCGCCGTCTTCGGCTTTCCGTCCTTTTTCTTTTCAGAAACGGCCGCGAGGTAGGCAGCGGCTAACTGCTGGTAGCGCTCGTTATCCGCCACCTGCTTGATCCAGCCGAGCTTGTCCAACTCCTCGAACCCCTCGTCGATCTTCCCTTCGCTGAGGGCCTGCGCCGCCTTCTTGTAATCTCCCTGCTGCCGTAAGATTTCCGTAACCTCGGCCACCTTCAGCCCCGCCGTTTCCTCCAGGAGCTTGAGCGGTTCACCGGCCGTGACGCTGCGGTGCTGCCGGCGATCGCCTACCAGGATCACACGAGCGCCCACCGCTTCCGCCACGTCAAACACGGCAATCATGTCCCGCGTGCCAAGCTGGCTCGCCTCATCGACGAGGATAACGCCGTTGCGGGCCGCTTCCTTCATTCCCGAGTCCTTCAGGAAGCGGGCCACCGTGTCGGCCATACGGAAGCCTGCCTCTTCCCGCAGTACCTCCCGGCTCGCCTTGACGGACTGCGCCAGGGCGACGACCGGTTTCCCGGCCTCGGCCAGGGCCTCGCCGATTTCCTGCTCAAGCGTCGTTTTCCCCGTTCCAGCCACACCGCGGATAATCATCACCCGGTCACGCGAGCCGAGCACATGGCGGACGGCCGCCTTTTGTCCATCATTGAACCATTCCCGCGAGCATGGCCGCTCCGGATTGCCGAGTGGCCGGCAGCGGCCACGGCCCCAGCGGGCGAAGTCGATCAACCGCGACTCCAACGCCAACATCTCTTTCGTCGTCGCCATAGGACGGCCGGCCACATCACTGCGGATCAGGGGACGCTCTTGTACCTCGCGTTTCACGTCTTCGACCGTGACGGAACCTAACCCGCGTTTCAGGGCTTCGGCGACCACTTTGCGTTCCGGTACCACCGCCTCACGCACGAAACTATGCTCGATGGCGTGGTTGACCGCCCCTTTTTCGCCGTGTTCAGGCTTGGCAACGGCACGCTCACGACGGTGAACCTCCGCCATTACATCGCGTTCTTTGTCGGACAGACGGCCGTTCCATTCCTTGCGTAAGCGTTCCCATCCGAGGGGGCGGCACCTTTCTTTTCCCGTGTCTCGGCTCCAAGTTCCGCCTTCCGATCGGGATCGGTGATGCCACGTTCTTCCGCCACCTTCTCGATAAGGGCGGTACGCCGCGAAAAACGCTTGAGCACATCCGCCGGCATCCCGGCAATCTCGAAATCGTCGCGTTTACGCTCGACAGCGAAGCCGAGATCCTGGAGCTTGCCGGCAAGGCGAACCCGGAATGCCGCCTGGAAATACGGGGCATCCCGTTTCAGTTCGCGGAACTGGCCGGCTTTCCAGCGGTGTTCCTCGTCGTCCCAAGTATTATTGAAAACGAAAACGTGCGCGTGCAGTTGGGGGTCTGGAATACCCCCAATTGGCCGAGACGTTGTGTGAATGAATTCCGCCCAGACCATGTTTCCCGTGGTGCGGTCCGTGTCCTGATGGTCTCTACGGATGCGGGTCTTCATCTCCGCTTCCATCTCGCGCATCGTCTCATCCTCCGCTGACCGGAACGCAGCCAGAATGTCGTGGTCGCCGCTCATGGTGTAGAGCAGCGAGACCGACTTCGGCACCGAGAACGTGAAATCGTACCCTACCGTCCGTTCGCAGCGCGTTCGCACAGTCAGCGGCTCTCCGGTTGTTGGATTGAGGTTGTCGCACAACCGCTCGAAGGAGAATTTATCCACCGTCCCTTCCAGCCCGAGCATGGACGCACCCTTGCCGCCCCACGAGCCGACCAGTTCCTGGCCTTCGCTGTAATAGTCCGCTGTAGCGTAATATCGCTTTGCGGAACCGGCACTATCCTGTTGCGAGATGCGGATCATGCCTTATTTTATCGTATCGCAAATTCGTTAAGGAAATGTTAACTACAGGCCGCTCAGCCGCAGCCACGCTGGGTTTACAGAGATTAGACTTTTCTCAATGTCACTCTCGCGCCACTGAAATGCCACCCACAGGCGTTAACGAATGTCTCCCGCCGCGGAAGGTTTTTCGGCTGGCCCTTGACCGCTCTTGCCGGACACTTCGTTGACGGTCACAGGAACTCACCACGGCGCATTGAAACGCAACGAGCAGCCGGCGACATTGGATATTCCGGCGGTGCCGACATTATAAACCCTGGGTGTGCCGGTCAGCGCACACGAAGAAGGAGTCACAAGGTCCATCTCATATCCGGCACCGCCGGGAGCTGTTGCATTATAAGGACCCATGTCTATGACATTGCCCGAAAGGGGCAACCCGTCGTCTATTTTCTGATCTATAGTAAAACTTTCCAAGGGTGTCAGACCCACATTAATATAGACGACTCCTCCTGCTGTTAAACCCAGAGGAGCAGCGGTTATGTGGGCAATATTAATTATCTGGAATCCGTTTGCCGAAACTAAGTTACCATTAGGGTCATAATAGACCCCATTGACAAATACATAATTGCCATTGCCGATTTTTGCCCGCGGCATTTCGGCGGCATATTGGGTATCCGTAGTGGCAATCACGTATGCGTCGCTATTATCGTTGAACCCACCGTCAATCATTCCAGCTACCGATAAATCCGTCCAGAAAAGGACATTCTCACCACCTAACATAAATATAATCGTCCAAGCGGCGCCAGGAGCAGGTATCCCGGTGACATACCCATCGCCGTTGCCATTGCCGACTGCGCCGGTGCGGGCGAAAAGGCCAAGGGCGGCGGCAGTGCTGGGGAGCATGTCGCCGGGAAGGGCGTTGTATTTGAGCTTAAATGCATTTACGGCGGAGTTGTATTTATCAATCTGCGAGATCTGGGCGCATATTCTTGCGGCTGTAATCAGATCCTGCCCTACAAAAATAGCCCCGACAATCAGCCCGATAATGACAAGCACTATCGAGAGCTCGACCAGCGTAAACCCTTCTATCCTATGGCGAGGCGTGTGCTTTGATGGCATCTTCTTATACTTATAACGTACAATATATCATACCACAATTGGTTCATTCGATAAACGGCATGGCAAGTACCGGTTATCCTGTTGCGAGATGCGGATCATGCCTTATTTTAGACTAACGCGAATTCGTTAACGAAATATTAACTACAACGTGCTCCACCGCAGCCACTCTGGGTTTGCTGAGATTGGACTTTTCCCAATGTCACCCGTGCGCCACGGAAATGTCACCACCGGCGTTGATAAATTGTTCCCGCTGGCAAAGTCTTTTTCGACTGACCCTTGCCCGCTCTTGATGGACACCTGGTTGAAGTGTTTGCCATATTTTCCCACAACTTGCGGTACTGGCCGCCGTCCGCCGCTCTCCGAATGCCGGTTACGGCCAACGCTATGAAACCGAATTCTCACCACGGCGCATTAAAGCGCAATGAGCAGTTGGCAACGGTGGATACCCCCGGAGTGCCGACGTTGTAAATAACGGGCGGACCGGGCAGAACACACAAAGAACCCGCGCATGTAGTAGCGGTGGCTGCCAGTCCAGCCCTGTCACCGGTCGTAGCGTTCCATGTGCTATCGGGACACATTGCGATAACATGGCCTGACAAGGGATACCCGTCATCGATTTTCTGATCGATAGTAGAACTTTCCAATGGTGTTAAACCTGCATGGAGGTTTACGCCCCACCCGCCGCCAGCTATATTGCTGGGTCTGATTATCTGAAATCCGTTTATTAATATCTGGGTAGCTGATGTAGCACTATTGTCGTAATACGCATTAACGTGTACATAATTGCCGTTGCCAATTCTAGCTAGCGGCATTTCGGCGGCAAATTGACTATCCGTATAAATATACAACAAGGCATCGCCGTTATCATTAAAACTGCCATCAACTAGTCCGGCGGCGGATAAATCGGTCCAGAAAAGCACATTCTCACCTCCAAAATCGGATAGCTTTAGCCCAGGGTTGGTTCCCAGATTAGTGACAAAGCCGTCACCGTCGCCATCACCCGTACCGCCGGTGCGCGTGAAAAAGCCGAGGGCAGCAGCCTGATCGGGACGCATATCGCCGGGAAGGGCATTGTATTTAAGCTTAAAGGCATTGACAGCGGCGTTGTATTTATCAATCTGCGAGATTTGTTGCGCGAATAGTTGCCGCCTGTATCATATCCCGCCCAACCAATATCCCACCAATAATCAGCCCGATAATGACGAGCACTATCGAGAGTTCAACGAGGGTGAAGCCAGAATTAGGGCGATAACACGACATATTATAGTGTAAACCCCGCTGCATTAAGGAATGGTAAAAATGCTCTGTCTTGTAGAAAGACTCAACGGTCCGTGGTCAGGCCATGTGGCTCTGCGAATTGGAGCGGTCCAGAGCCTGTCATAGGCAACTGCATGCCCCCGTCCGCTCAGGTGATCATCCGCCGCTGGCCTATTCAATCTGCCGAAACCAGCCTCTTGCCTCACATCGTCAGACAGCCAAGCCGTTCTCCGTTTTCTCTCCCGGTTATCTACACTATTGGCCTTTCCGCCAGACGCTTGTTCCTGAAAAACCCCTTTCCTCCCCACGTCTGCCAACTCTTGTCACAGCGCGGATCGTGCTTCCGGTTCGTTCCATGAATTCCTTCTCCTGTACACCAACCCCGCCCGTGGCCTTCATTCACGGCACTTGTGACCCCGCCGCCTGTTCGGTCAAGCTGCCAAGGCCGCTTTCCAGGGGAAGCCTTCGGCCTTTCGCTTGACCGTCGCTGAAGCTCTCCGCCTGATGCCATTCCTCCAGCACCGACCGTGTTGTGCTGGTGAATTGCCAGGATTCTCCTTCTGCGTTTGAACCTGCCCGTCCATAAGCCTTACTCCCGCGAACCTACAGCCGCAGCCGCCCGCCGCAACGGGATAAACGGCTTTCACTCAATATGTTTTTCCAAAGGTGTGAACCTTCCGTTTTTCCCGTTGCGGTGGGCACCGGACGCACGATGCGACCGGTGGGCTAAAGCCCGGCTCAGCGGCTGCTTGGTCGCTCACATAAGGCCCGATGGTCGGGCCTGAAACTCAAGGAAAGGAAAATCACCATGGCATCACCAGCGCATAAAATCCGCATCAGCAACCTCTCGGTCACCATCTGGCGGAACACCAGCGAAAAAGGCACCTGGTACAGCGTCACGCCCAGCCGCAGCTACAAGCAGGGCGACGAGACCTGGAAGGAAACGGACAGCCTGGGCTTCGACGACCTCCTGACGATGGCGGAACTGCACCGCCAGGCGTTTGTCTGGATCGCCCGCCAGCAACAGGCCGACTCAAAGGCCCGCAAGGCGAGAGCCGAAGCCAACAGCGGCGGCGAGTGAAACCATCGGGCGGGCAGCGATGCCCGCCCAATCCCTTAATTCAACCATTATGGAGTATTTGCAATGCCAACACTCGTTATCGCGTTATCGAAACCACGATTCCCCCTCGGGCAAATAGTCATCACCGCCAACGCCCAGGCCCGGCTCGACCCCGCCAACGTGCAGCAGGGCCTGAGCCGCCATGCCAGCGGCGATTGGGGCGAAATCTGTCCCGAAACGTCAGCACCAACGAGGACGCTCTCAAGCACGAAGACCGGCTGATGTCGGTCTACGGCCAGGGCGGCAAGAAGTTTTGGATCATCACCGAGTGGGACCGCTCGGTAACGACCGTGCTGATGCCCGAGGATTATTAACCAATCGGGCGGGCATTCCTGCCCGCCCACAACATGAAAGGAGAAACACAATGGCCAATAACTACTATCAGGCGACCGTATCGCCCGAACTCCCCGCTACCCTGTTCCACGAGGAGGAACTCCGCTCTCTAGAGATCGCCTGCGGCCTGGCCTGCGACCGGGATGGAGACAACCTGTATTTCTTTGCCGAGGAATCTTTCGGCGAAGAGGGCGAGGACGAGGACGACCAACGCGTCGATTGCCTGATCCTGATGCAGGAGAAACTTCGGCAGCTCGACTCGGTCGCCTATCCGCACATCATCATCCACGGGGCTGCTTCCTGCAGCAAAATGCAGCCGGATGAATTCGGCGGATTCGCCCACATCATCACCCGTGACGCTGTCCGCTCCATTTCCACCTGGCAATGGCTTCACGAGCAGACACATCAGACCGACGGCAGTGCGGCCGCACAAGTATGAATTAAGCATCAACTGAAAGGAATTGCACAATGACGAAGCAAGAAAAAATCACCTTCAAGGTGTGGCTCGAAATCGAGCGGTTCAACGAGGAAACCGGGGACGGCGAGGGTATGGACGCCCCCGGCAGTTCCCTCGCCACGTTCGGGACCTACGAGGAAGCGTGGGACTACGCCGAACGCGTTACCCGCCTCGCTGAAGGCATCAATCTCTAAACCAGAAGGAACCTCAACTATGACCAACATCGCAATCAAGACGTACCTAGTCGGCGTAATCGAACGTGCCATCGCCTATTACGAGGTTAAGGCGGAGGACGCCAGAGCCGCCGCCGAAAACTGGCCGGAAGGCGAGTTCCACGACCGTGATGACGAAGCCCTGGAATCGGAAGGGCCGTGCAACGTTCGGGAGGAACAACCCGACGGCACATTCCTGAAACTGCCGAAATCGCAGTGGGGCCCCGTTCCGACCACCGCAAGCCACTCCGGAAAGAAACCCTACTCCGTCCTGCTGCTCTACCCCGACTACGTCAACGACAGCGGCACGGAGACCTATTACGCCCTCGTCGAGGCCGCAGACCCCGACGGAGCGATCGAACTGGCCCAACGGCAAGCCGCCGCCAGTCTGGATGGCGTGGAGATGCAGCCCGACGATTTCGTCCCGCTGCTGGTGACCCAGGGCCACCACGCCAGCGAACCGCTTTTCAACAAATGAACCACCAACAGAGAAAGGAATCCGCTTTATGACGACCCGCACCGACCTATATACCCGCGTCACCAACAGCATCATCGCTGACCTTGAACGGGGCATCCGCCCGTGGCTCACGCCGTGGAACGCCGAGCACGCGGCTGGACGCATCACCCGACCCTTACGCGTCGGCGGACAGCCCTACAAGGGAATCAACGTGATGATGCTGTGGGCATCGGCCGTGACACAGAACTTCGCCGCACCTATCTGGATGACCTTCAAACAGGCGAAGGAACTGAATGCCAACGTCAGGAAAGGCTCCAAGGGTACGCTCGTCGTCTACGCCGACCGCCTGACCAAAACCGAGGTCAAGGACGGCCAGGAGAATGAACGCGACATCTACTTCATGAAGGGCTACACCGTATTTAACGTCGAGCAGATCGAGGGCTTGCCGCCGCACTTCTACGCCGTGGCCGCACCTCAACTCGACCCGGTGCAGCGTATCGACGCGGCCGACCGCTTCTTCGCCAACACCGGGGCCGACATCCGTCATGGCGGAAACCAGGCATATTACGCCGCCACACCCGATTACGTGCAGATGCCGCCTTTCGTGTCCTTCAAGGATGCCGAGAGCTATTACGCGACGATGGCCCACGAGATGACCCACTGGACCAGGCACCCGGCCCGCCTCGACCGCGACTTCGGACGGAAGAAGTTTGGCGACGAGGGCTACGCCCGCGAAGAACTCGTTGCCGAGATAGGGGCCGCCTTCCTCTGCTGCGATCTCGGCATCACCCCGGAACCCCGCGACGACCACGCCGCCTATCTGGACCACTGGCTCAAGGTTCTCAAGGAAGACAAGCGAGCGGTCTTCCAGGCAGCCGCCCATGCCCAACGTGCCGTTGACTTTCAGCACGGGCTCCAGCAGGGCGGAGCAGATCCCGCCATCGTCAGCGCCATAACCTGCCGCGACCAGGTTTCTTCCCCTGCCGCACTCCAAATCTGACTAGCGAAAGGAAACACGCCATGACACTCACTCTTATTGAACTGACCGAAGATGAATTTGACACGCGGTATCCGCTCGTCATCAATCACCTGAATCCCAATGCAAGCTGGGGTTTCGGCGACGGTCCTGGTTGCCTGTTTGAAACCTATGGCGAGGAGCTTGCCTTCGTCCGCAGCCAGGACCCCCAAACTATCTGGACCTTCGTGGACGGAGACGATGGCAACCAGTACGTCTTGAGCGGTTACCACTTTGTCAACCGAATCGGCTATCTCATCAGTACCATCCCGTTTCCCGAGGACGCTGACATCATCGTTTCCATCCCGACTAATCCAGACGAATAGTCGCGATCTTACGCGGCTTGCCTTCAGTACGGATTCATCGTATGGTCTGGACCTCAACCTGAGTCTGAAATGTCCCACGAAATTCAAGTCGGCGATACCGTCGCCTACAGCGGTAGTTTTGTTGATCGACAGCACCTATGCCCGAGCGACCTGCCGTCCGCCCGCGGCAAGGTGAAAGCCTTGCGCCGCCTTGATAGTGGCATCATCCTGGCCGACATTGAATGGGACATTCACGGACTGCCTAAGCGAGTCAATATCAGAACCTCACCAAGGCAAAAGCCGACGGCTTCCTTGGGCAACGGCCAGCCTGCTCATAGCTTCCTTTGCTTGCCACCTACCGCCCGCGTCTGCCACCAGGAACGTCGTCACGACGGCGGGCAGCGGCTTTGCCGAACGACCTCGGCAAAGCCCCTTCGCTTGAAACCCATGCACACGGAAAACCATAGCCGGAAAACTCCCAGGGCAGCCATGCGAAAGTCAGAAACTCAGAAAGCTTGCCAAGCATAATTTGGACAGGCGTCTTCCCTATGCTCTGCATAGGCCCACTTGCACCGTTCCAGCGGGCAGTTTAGGCCGGTTTGCGCGCCGAAAGCCTCTGGCAAGAGGCACGCAAATGCAAGTGACGGCGAGATCGTCACGTAAGGGTTACGTTCCTCTTTTTAAGCGTGGCGCACGCATTCGCGGCTGATGGAATCGACGAACCCGAGGGCGACGAGGCGATCCGCCAGCAGCCGCAATGTCCAGTGGCCGTGACCTTTCGGGGCGGGGCCCTGAGCCAGCGCCACCAGCCGGTCTTCCTGCTTCCTGGTCAACTTGCGGTACTGCCGGCCTTCCGCTGGTTTGCGCGTGACCGCCACCGCCAATCCCTGTTCCGTGAACCGTTGCCGCACATTATGGACAGTCGATACGCATACTTTCAGAACGCGGGCAATCTCCTCGTCGCTCCGTGCCAGCCCTTGCGCGGACGCATCCGCATTGAGCAACACCTTCGCTCGCGTCAGTGCCGTGGATGACAGGCAGTCTTCACGGACTATCGCTTCCAGGTATTCCCGTTCGCCAGGTTCCAGCCTGACCACGTATTTTGCTTCCTTACCCATAATTAACCTCTCGCATGCGCCACCCAAGTCGAACGCAAAGCACCCAGAGTGCGCTTATCTTTCAGTGATTTAGTGGAAACCATTGCCGGTTCGCCAAGCGAACATGTAAACTCAGGTTTGACGATTCATTCTAACTGTGATACAATCCTTAACAATGGTTAACGATCAACCGCAATAGCACACGGAGGTTCATATGTCACGAAATGAAACAACTCCCGAGAATGAATCAACAGGAACTTCAACCGCAGTCGCAGAACCGCCGGCCGAAGCCAACAAGGACGGCCCCGGCTTCGCCGCCAGGGTTGGACAAAAGAAACGGGTATCCGCCCCCGATCCATTCGGAATAGCCACAGACTATCTCGCCGGTGTACGCCTCTTGGAAAGCAAGCAGGATCGCCAGATGGCGATCAAGTTCGGCAATGGCGGTCCCGAGGACAAGCCGAGCCAGGCCGTCATCGACACGATGAAACAGGCGGGCTACCGCTGGAACCCGTCAGACCGGATATGGGCGCACCCGGTACGGCCGGAATCGGCTATGGGCACCCGCATTGAAGCCGAACGGCTCTATGAGGATGTCTGCAAGATGATCCGGCTGGAGAAAGGCATCGAGAACGGACCGGAAACAGCCCGCTAACCGCGAACCTGTTTCCGTGGAGCTGTCCCATGTCCGTCCCGCCGACCTATCACCTTAATGAACTTGGCCCCCAGGCCCAGATGATGGCCAAGAATTGCAACAACGAGCGTATGGCGATGATTCTACAATACGTCGCCATCGGGTCCATGATCATAATGGCCGGAGCGGCTGCAAGCCAGATTCTGAAGGACGCATTCGGTCCACCCAGTCACCGCCGCAGAAATGGCAGGTCAAGATGAAGTGTTCCAACACATTCTCGCATCATCCGAGCCGGTCCAATCGCCGCGAACCAGGCATCGCGCAACGGTTCCTGACAATGGCCCGGAAACCCAAAGACTGGCGGCAGCGCTCGCTATTCTCATCCGGCCCAGACAACTTGCCTGAGCCTCACGACAACAGTATCATTCATTCTCAAGGAGACCACCATGCACTACAAGTCGATCATACACGACCTGCTGCAACAACGGCCGCAGATGCACGATCAGCTTCGCAAGAGCCGCAAACTCCTGCCGACACTGGAACAGTACGCCAGGGAGCTGAAGACCAGCCACGAAGCGTGGAAGGAAATGCTCTTGCAACTCCGGCCGGGCAGCGACCCGACGCAGATCGCGAGCGAAGCAATGGAAATGGCCGTGAAGGAAATGGAGGATCGTTTGCCCTCCGAGTCTCCGAAGGAAGGCAGCCAATCGCAGGTCCTCGACGCGGCGATGCTGTTCCTCCGCCGTCCCATGTCGCGCGTCTAAAGGCGTCACGCAACCGGCACCCACTTTTCGATTCTCTCTCGGACAGTCTCTCTCCAGCCACATCAACCCCGACTGGGGCCTTGAATGGCGGCACTTCACTCAGCCCGCCGGGCCGGGCAAGCGGAAACCCGGTTCCCCCTGAAGGTCTCCCCCAACTTTCCGCTGGCCCGGTCGCTGCGCGAGACGAGCCCCGGCGTGAGGCTGAGTCTTTGGCTCGCCATCAGGCCCCAATGACGGGGCAGGAAGCCAGAGAAGGAGACTCCGCCGTGCAAGCAACGCAATTCAGTTTGCAACTCGATATACCCCAGCCCCGTATCCAGCAACCCCCGCCCCGTATCCCGGCCAATCCGCCGCCAGTTATGCGGCCAGCACAACCGGCAGCAATCGCCAGCGGTGAAAAGTCCAAAGCCCGCGACATCCTCACCGCCATACGGACCCTGAAACAAATCGAGGAAGAAAAACGGCCCGCCACCGCCAAGGAGAAGCAATCGCTCGCCCGCTTCGCCGGCTTCGGGCCGGTCGCCCTTTCAATCTTTCCCGATCCGGTCACCGGCCGCTACAAGGATGCCGGCTGGCAAGCCCTGGGCGATGAACTGAAGACCCTGCTAAGTCCCGTCGAATACGACAGCGCCAAACGCACCACCTTCAACGCCTTCTATACGTCGCCGACCGTGATTGCCGGAATCCATGAGGCGATTGCCCGCTTAGGGATACCCGCGGGTGCCACCATCCTGGAGCCCGGCTGTGGCATCGGCAATTTCATGAGCCAAGGCAAGGAAGGGACCCACTTCATCGGCGTTGAACTCGATTCCATATCCGGCCGCATCGCCAGGGCGATCCACCCCGAACACGACATCCGTATCGAAAACTTCCGCGACACCAGGCTGCCCGAGGACCGTATCGACGCGGTGATCGGCAACGTGCCCTTCGCCGACCTCAAGCTTGACTATCACGGCCAGAAGCTGTCCCTGCATGATTATTTCTTCGCCAAGTCAATTGACGCGGTTAAGCCCGGCGGCGTGCTGGCCCTCGTCACATCCCATTACACCCTCGATAAACAAAATGCCGCCGTCAGGGAATACCTAGCATCCAAGGCCGATTTCGTCGGGGCAATCCGTCTGCCCTCCGATGCCTTCAAGCGGGAAGGAACCGCCGTGGTGACCGACATCGTGTTTCTTCGCAAGCGTGACCGGAGCGAACCGGCCAATCATGTCGATCCGGACTGGCTGAGTCTCGCCCCGCTTGCGATCGATGGCGCAGAGGTTACTGTCAACCGCTACTTCCTGAACCATCCGGAAATGGTCCTCGGCATCTGGTCCCGCAAGGACACGCTCTACGGAGGCGAAGGCTACAGCGTTCTTTCCAACGGTGACCTGGCCGGCCAGCTTACGGCCGCGATCCACCGCTTACCGGAATTTGCCCCGTTGCAAACGTCTTCGCCCGAATCATCCGCTCCGGCCTTCACCCCGCCGCCACCGGAACGCCACATCACCGAAGGCAGCTTTTTCGTTGCCGACGACCGCACGATATGCCAGTCTGTAGGCGGTCAAGGCGTTCCCGTCGTCTACGGTGGCACCAAGTTACTCTCCAATGGCACCATGACCGGGAAACGCCTGGCCGCTCTGATTGGACTGCGCAACCTCGCCCGCCGCGTGCTGCAATCGCAGAATGATGGCTGGCCGGAGAAAAACCGCAACGACGCCCGCCGGGCATTGAATCTCGCCTATGACTACTTCGTCATGTCCTACGGCCCGATCAACAAGACCACTTTCGGCGAGACCGCCGACGGCAACGTCATTCGCCGTATGCCCAATCTGGTCAAGTTCCGCGAAGACCCCGACGCCATGCTCGTCATGTCGCTGGAAGATTACGACGAGGTGACCGGAAAGGCAGCCAAGGCTGCCATCATGACCAAGGACGTGGTAGGCAAGGCTCCGCCCATCACCCAGGTGGGGAGCGCCGAGGAAGGATTGCTCGTATCCCTTAACCAACGCGGCACGGTGGACTTACCGTATATCGCCAGCCTCTACGGCAAGCCCGAGCCGCAAGTCATCCGCGAACTGGGGGACCTGATCTTCCGCGACCCGGAATCGAAGACCTGGCAGACGGCCAACGCGTATCTCTCCGGCAACGTCCGGGCCAAACTCGCCGCCGCCGAGCGTGCCGGTTCGGCTTATGTCCGTAACGCCGAGGCACTCCGGGCCGTGCAACCGGAAGACGTGCTGCCGGGCGACATCGACGCCGGGCTAGGCGCACCGTGGATACCGGTGAAGGACATCCAGGCATTCGCCGCCGAGTTATTCAAGGTCGATCCATCCTCCGTGCCGGTCGGCCACCTGCAAAAGGATGCCGTCTGGCACCTTGAAGCCGACTACGCCGCTGAGCGGTCGGTCGGTGCAACCTCCGAGTTTGGCACTGCCCGCGCCAACGGCACATGGCTTCTCGACCTGGCCCTCAATATGAAAACCCCGGTGATCTATGATACGATCCGCGACGGCGACCGCGAGGAGCGGGTAGTCAACCAGGAGGCAACCCTCGCCGCCCGCGAAAAGCAAAAGCTTATCAAGGAGCGTTTCCGCTCGTGGATCTTCAGTGACCCGCACCGCACTGAACGGCTCGTCCGGCTGTACAACGACACCTACAACAACCTGCGGCCCCGCCTGTTTGACGGTTCGCACCTCGATTTCCCCGGCATGAACCAGAATATCAGGCTCCGGCCGCACCAGGACGACGCCGTATGGCGTGGCATGAGTTCCGGCAACACGCTGCTTGCCCACGTCGTCGGAGCCGGCAAAACCTTCACGATGGCCGCAACCGGCATGAAGATGAAACAGGCCGGCCTTATCAAGAAGCCCATGTATGTAGTCCCCAACCACCTGCTGGAGCAATTCTCCCGCGAGTTCATGCAGCTTTACCCCAATGCCAAGCTACTCGTCGCCGCCAAGGAAGACCTGACACGGGACCGCCGCAAATTCTTGACCGCTAAGATCGCCAGCGGCGAATGGGATGGCATCATCGTCACCCACAGCAGCTTCGAGCGGATCGGCATGTCCCGCGACTACCAGGAAAAATTCCTTCGTGAGCAGATCGACGAATACGACGAACTGCTTCGCGAACACGCCAGCGATAAGGCAAAAAACCGCAACCTGATCAAGACCATTGAGAAGCAGAAGGCCGCGAGGGAAGAACGGCTAAAGGACCTGCTGGCTGAGCATAAGAAGGATGACGGGCTCGTATTCGACGAACTCGGCGTGGATCATGTCTTCATCGACGAAGCCCATTACTTCAAGAACCTGGAAACCCCGACCAAGATGGATCGCGTTGCCGGCATCCAGACCGGCGGGTCCGAACGGGCATTTGACGTGTACATGAAGGCGCGATACCTCAGCGAACAGCATCCCGGCCACGGCGTAACCTTCGCCACCGGCACACCGATTTCCAACACGATGATGGAAATGTACACGATGCAGAGATTCCTCGACCCCGAGGGGCTCAGAAGCCGCGGGCTGGAGCATTTCGACGCATGGGCGGCTACCTTCGGCGAAGTCATCGACACTATGGAAATCTCCCCGGACGGAAACGGCTTGCGGCCACGTAGCCGCTTCGCCCGCTTTACCAACCTGCCGGAACTCCAGCAGATGTTCCGGGCTTTCTCCGACGTGCAGACGGCCGAGATGCTCAACCTGCCACGGCCCCGCCTGCAAGGCGGCAAGCCGATCGCCGTTGCCTGCCCGATGTCCGATGAACAGTACGCCCTGCAACAGGAGTTGGTCGAACGCTATGACCGGCTGCGGTCTCAGAAGGTAGACCCGCGGATCGACAACGCGCTCAACATCACCACCGACGGCCGCAAACTGGCCACCGATGCCAGGATGCTTTCGGCCACGGCACCGGATTTCCCGGAATCCAAGGTAAACCGGCTCGTGGAAAACGTCGTTTCCATCTGGGAACGGAGCGCCGCGATGCGCGGCACACAGATGATATTCGCCGACATGGGCGTCAATCCCACGGACTGGGGTTACTCTCCCTATAAGGACATCACCAGGAAACTAATCGCTGCCGGCATTCCGGCCGAGCAGATCGCCGCCATCGGCGATGCTGAATCCGACGCCAAGAAACAGGCACTCTTCGAGAAGGTCAGGCAAGGCTCCGTTCGTGTGCTGATCGGCAGCACGCAGAAGATGGGCACCGGCACCAATGTCCAGAAACGCTTGGTCGCCCTTCATCACCTTGACGCCCCGTGGAAGCCGGCCGAGGTTGAACAACGCGAGGGCCGAATCCTCCGCCAGGGCAACGAGAACGAGGAAGTGGCGGTTTATCGCTACGTCACGGAAGGATCGTTCGACGCCTATATGTGGCAAGCACTCGAAACCAAGGCCAGGTTCATCGGCCAGGTCATCACCGGCGACAATGCCGCCCGCCGGGCCGAGGACATTGGCGGGCAGGAGCTTTCCTATGCCGAGGTTAAGGCCATTGCATCCGGCAATCCGGCCGTCCTCACCCTTGCCGAAGCCGATGCCGAATTGCAACGACTCGCCCTACTCAAAAAGAACCACATGGATGAACAATACGTCGCCCGCCGCAGCGTCCGCGACCTGCCGGGCACCATTGCCAGCCTGTCCAAGCGATTGTCCAGTGTCACGGCGGACCAGGCCACGACCACCGCCCATGCCGCCGAACTGATCGTCATTGGCGGACATGCCTGCTTGCGAGATGAGGTAACCGCCATACTGGCCGGTAAGCTCGATTCCCTGCCGCTGCTCGTCCGCGAGACGACCCGCATACCTCTCGGCACCTTCAAGGGCCTCAGTTTCGGCATTGTCCTTCATGAGCAAATCCCGCCCGACGTGTACCTGGAAGGTGCAATCACCCGCCAGTCCTCCCTTTCAAAAGAGCACCAGGGACCGCGTGCCGTCCTGAATGCCCTGGAACGCCTTACCGCTGGCTACGGCCCCGAAAGCGACCGCATCCGGCAAGACCTCGCCATTGCCGAGTCCCAGCTACGCGACTATCAGGCCCGATTGGGTTCGCCTTTCCTGCACGATGATTATCTTTCCGAATTGACGGTCCTTCGCGACCAGCTCAAGGCTGGGCTTTCCGGCAAGGCACCGGAACCAGGCACCGAACCACCCAGCGTTTCCGAACTGGCCCAACGGATCAAGACACTGAAGGCCGCCCACAATATCGAGGCCACGCCAGAACGGGTCCGGCAGAAGCAGTCCTCCGCCGAGGAGCCCATAACCCGCCGAATTCGACGCCGGGAGAAGGCATTGCCCGTTTCCGATCCGGCGATTCAGCCCGAAGCGCCCGAGCCGGAGGCAGGGACATCCCCGCTGGCCGAATCTACGGACCATGCCAATCCGGAAGATCGGGCGCTCCCCGAAGTTGCCCACGAACATGCCGGAATTCTCCGACATGCAGCCACCAAGCCTCACATGACGTTTCAACAACGCCTTGCAATGGAACGGCGACACACGGACCCCGAGCCAAGCCTGCCTTGACTCCTCAATTCGTGAGCAACTCTCAATCACGCCTTCACGGAAACAGCGAAGGCAAACGCCTCGATTTGCATTCCGATCATCATACCCTTTTTGCCACAACGACAATCTCATCACCAGCATTAAGGTACGGGCCTACCCAAGCGAATATGCCAAAGGCGAGGAAATGCACAAGCTTCATCGGTGATTTCAATATCGCTTGCCATGTACCGAATGTGTACGGCATCGTCGATCGCCTGTGATGTACCTTGACGACTTGGAACCCTACGCAATTAAGTAGATGCGTAAGAGTCTTTTCCGAGAACTGAAAAAGATGCCAGGGCGGTTCGGGATGCCGCCACATGTTTATGATCTTGGCTGGTATATATGACAACCTCGGATATAACCCGTCGATATTGCACGTCGATAGAAAAAGAATGCCATTCCTATTCAATAGCCCACGCACAATCTGCATCAGACGCATCGGATCGGTATCATGCTCAATTACATCCCATAGCGTCACTACCTCGAAAGATTCGCCGTTGAAGCTGTCTTCACTTACTCGCCCGACTTTTACATCCAAGTCATACTCTTTCTCCGCGATAACTGCTGCATCCTTGGAAAGGGTGCTCGCATAAAATGATGTAGACAAACGTCGATGAATAGGTTATGCTTCCGTCCTGGAATCCGAAGGATACTCGGATAGTTTACCAAGTATCGGTGCCGTCGCCCAGACAAAGTTGTCGTCGCGGGACTTTTCACGGAGGAAATGACATGACCGCACAAATCACTCGCCAAGCTCATAATTCCATCACCATCGAGGTCACCTTGCCGCTGACCGGCTCCATGCTTCGGGCCGAAGAAGCGATCCAGGATGCGCTTAACGAAGTCGGCCTGCTGGCCACCGAAAAGAATCTCGAGCGGTTCGATACCGATGGAAGTCCCATCCAACTCGGTTCGGTCCGCATGACCAGCAAGGGGCAGTTCGCTCAAGATTACGAAACGCCTTACGGCAGCGTCTCCGTGCTTCGGCATGTCTATCAAACGTCCGAAGGGGGCAAAACGTTCTGCCCGCTCGAAGAGAGTGCCCGATTGGTTCTCAACGCCACGCCGAGATTTGCCAAGTTGGTCTCCTACAAATACGCGGAAGCCGGAGCCGATGCGGTTGTCGCCGATTTATTGGAATGCCAGCATCGAAAGATTTCCAAGCGATACGTCAAGTCGCTGGGCGACATCGTCGGTGCCTATGCCGTTGCGAAAGAAGAGACCTGGAGCTACGCATTGCCACAGTTCGAGCATCCGTGTGCCTCCATCGCGATCGGCGTTGATGGAACATGCATGCTTTTGCAAGAGGACGGGTGGCGGGTGGCGATGACGGGAACGATCGCGTTTTACGACGCCCAAGGGGAACGCCTGCATACGATTTACGCAGGCGCAACCCCAGAGTACGGGAAAGAAAAGTTCCACGCGAAATTCCAACGCGAGGTGGAGCGCGTGAAGAATGCCTATCCGAACGTGCCGTATATCGGTCTGGGCGACGGCGCGGCAGACAACTGGAGCTACCTGAAACCGTTGACGGACCACCAGACATTGGACTTTTACCATGCCAGCGAGTACGTGGGCAAGGCGGCAATGGTGGTGTTCAAGGGAGCGAAAAAGAAAGCGGAAAGAGAAGCGTGGCTGGAAAACCAGCTTCATCAATTGAAGCACAAGCAGGGAGCGGTGAGTCGTTTGCTTTCGGTCCTGGATGAATTTCTTTCCACGACGCCGCTGAAAAACGCGGAAGATGCGAAGGCGGTCCTGGCGACGATCACCTACCTCCAAAACCAGAAGGAACGGATGAAATACTCTTATTCGGTGCAGCGGAACTGGCCGATCGGCAGCGGCGTGACGGAAGCGGCATGCAAGACCTTGATCAAGCACCGCTTATGCAAATCGGGTTCGCGTTGGAAGGACGACGGCGCTCTCGCCGTATTGTCGATACGTGCGCTGCGACTCACCACAGGCCGCTGGGAAGAGTTCTGGCGAAACCTCGACCAATATGGCTGCCCCACACTCCCCGCGTAACATCATCTTATGCGAGCACCCCTTGGAAAGATCAATCCCGCGTACTTCCCAACCGCCGTCTTTTGCAATCTTCAGGAATGAGCCTCTCGAACATCCTATGTCTAGCAGGCGATCTTTTGATCCGTACTCCTCTACGAAACGGTAATGGTCTTTTGCTGCCTTCAAATCCCCATCACTTATTTTGTTTTCTGAATAGCCCGCATGATAGCCCGCGCCGACGGAATACAATGTTTCAAGCTCTGCCAGTGACGGTTGATTGATGACATAGACCAAGCTACACGTTTGGCATTGCACCAGGGAATAGCCGTTCTTCCTGAACTTGAACCTGTAGGAGGTTCCCTTGCAAAGATTGCATGCCGACTCTTTGAACTGATGAGTTTCCAAGAACATACCCGTAATAATGTGCCATCCCTTGAACTGAAAGTAGCGTGAGTGGATTTGGTTTTCTAGCATTTTCTGCATTAACGTCGTCCGCGATCTCGCTAAGTCCTCAATTTGTGCGTGAAGTCCTCAATTCGTGAGCAAAGCTCCAGCACTGGCCTTAATTTGGGGGCGGCACCAGCAGGACCCCCAGTTTCCGCCCCCAAACCGGTCGCCTTCGTTCCCTAACGGCTTCCCGACAGGAATTTCTGCTGATCGTTTTTCAATGGCATAAGATTGGGCGACAGCCAGCCAAAACGCTCGAACAACCAAGTCACGGCATTCATGGAGTGGTCTGCCGACGCAGAAATCAGATCGTCGCTGGCAATCTCCCACGTTTTCCCCAGGTGATTCTCGCTGGCGGCACGAAACTCCGACCAGGACCGGCCAAAATCCGTGGTGAGCACATATCCCTTGACGCCGTTCAGTTCAATGGTGATGGCAAGCGGGCCATGATAGACGCCAGCCTGACAGACGCGCGCGGCAAACTCGAAAATCTCAGTGACGGTATATACGGAATTAAGAATATCGATGTAGCCCGGAACGGCATTCCAATCGAAGTTCTTCAAATGACCCCAGTGACCCAGGTGGTACATCGCCTGCTCCTGAAGTTTTCCCGCCAGTTTGCCCTTGTGGCCTCCCGCACCGCCGCAAGGTGAACGAACTGGCCGCTCTGGAACAATTCCCAATACTCAACGCTTCCCATGAAGTCGGCCCAGGAGGCAATTGACGTGGAGCGAAGCGAGTGCTCGTCTGCATGCGGCGACCAGAAGGGAAAGTCCCACCCGCGAAGCCGAACGCGGGTCTTTTCGACGAGCTTTACGCAGTCGCTGACGCTTGCAATCAGTTCGGGATCATAGGTCTTGGGACGGAAGACGACTCGCCAATAGGGATAGTCCTTGACCGGAACAGGCAGTCGATCCGACTCCTTTGCTTGGTCGCTCATCAGACCTGTCCTCCCCTCAGACTTGGCGGAAGTTCTGCGTCGAACTTTGCCGCTGCGGTCTCCCCCGGCACCAGCCCGATCCGCTTACCGACCTCAAGCATTCGTCTGGCACGGAATTCCGCGGCCAGTTCCAGCAAATCGTTCATCTGAGCGGCATCGGTCACCTTGACCGTCTGCGGCTTTCCCCTGGCGGCACGCACGTAAAACTCCCCGGCGCTAAGTCGGTCCTTGCCTTTCACGCTGTCGGGGGAGTTATTCCGGCAGACAACCGGCGAATCGTCGAATTGACGAACGCCGAATGCCAGATAGCGTTTTCCATCGTCATGGTCGTGAATCACAATATCAACCCGGATCTGGGGCGAGGCGAACTTGTCGAGCTGGTCCATGATATTGTCGTAGTCGAATAGCTCTAAGTGAGCCGGCTCGATGCCGGTACGTTCCCAGATGGTGTCCCGCTCGGAAACGCCAACGATGATTAAGCCACCATCCCGCAGGTTCGCCATTCCCATGATGGTTTTCAGCAGACGCCAACGAAGCGCCTCCCAGGGCTGAGATTCCTTGAAATCAAGCCACGTTTCTTCCTGGCATCGACTCAGCGCAAGGCTGATCCGCTCACGCAGGTCAGCGTAATAGGGCAACTTAGAATCCGGAAACGCCATTTAATCGCTTCTCCCGTCCTGGGGCTCGATTGTGCCAGCGCCTATTCTACGGGCGGCAGGGTGCCTCTTCCAGGCTTGCCCGCGTTTCCCATGTCTCGATCAGGAACGACGCCAGGCTACCGGCGAGATTCACCGCCAGCGCCGCATGTCTCGGCAGCGGCTTCACATGAAGTCTCCCCTTGCCGTGGGCATCCCCGTCGCGGTTACGAAATGCACCCAACCCTTCCACCACAGCACAGCAGCCACCCAATATCTGCTTTACGATTGATTCCGAGTGCTGACTTGGCGCGAGCTTCAATTCTTCCGACACCAGCCGGTAGAGTTTCGGAAGTTCCAGCGTGTCGTCGTAGCCGACGCCTCTTTCGTCCAGGATGTACTTGCAGACCGTTTCAACCAGGCTCCGGGCTGTCGTGATTGCCCCGTCCGGATCGCTCACGCGGCGATCCATTGCCTTATGCCAGGCTTCCTGGACATGCAGCGAATCCACGGCCGTAAGAATTTCGGAACTGGCATCGACCGCAGGGTTTCCCGTTGCCTCCTCCAGCTTCGTCAGAAGTGCATCAAACTCGTCGGCAATGAACTGCCTTCGCTCCGCGTAACTCGGGAATTTCGGCTGGATGAAAGACCAGAACTCCGGAATCGTTCGGCAGGACCGGACGAACCTCGGCAATCTACCCCGTGCCATCGGGTCTTTCAGAAGCGCTTGCCGTACCCGGAAGTAATCGGCTTCCTCGGGTTGCCCGCCGGTTGCACGTGTAACCAGGATGTTCTTCAAGATTTCGACATTGACGACCGTGTCTTCGATGGCTGGCATAGCGTTTTTCCTTCCTATCCTTTTAGAAAGACATTTCATCAGCGTAATGGTTCACTTTCTATCCTTCAAGCTGCTTCGGACGCCTCGCCTCCGGCGACCGCGTGCTTTCGGGCTCCGCTTCGCTGCGGTCCGTGCCGGACGCTGGGCCCCCTTTCCCCCGCATGGCGCAACGGCCGGGTACGGCCTGAAGCGGTCGCCTTCGGCGCAGAAGAGTTTTCTTGAATTGGGGGCGGGACCAGCAGGACCCCAGTTCCCGCCCCCAAACCCCCACCCCGCTTCCCCTGCATCCATGCAAGATTTCGCCGCATCCGTGCCGGCGACCGGGGGCTCATTGCCGCCCCCTGGACCCTGCTAGCCTTTCTCTGTGTTCCGTTTTTTTCCACAAAAAGAATGAAATGCCCGAATATCCAGATTCACAGCACGATGCCCTGCCGCCAGCCGGCTATGCGTTTCCCGGCCCCCCGGCCAAGAGCAGACGACCGCCGGCCACGACACATCGGAACCCCACCTGCCGGCTACGCGATTTTGGCCCCGGTTTTCGGCACGCTCGGCTAAAGGGATACGCAAGCTATCCTCCCCGCACGAGCACGAAAACCAGGGGGCCAAAATCTGCGGCCGGCTTAGCGGCGTTCCTCTGCACATTGGCCTGACCAGACCGTTCAGGGGCTTGTTGTATCCCATCCGCCAGAGGTAGAATTACAATTTTGACATTGCTCTAAAATCCCTTCGGCGGTGCTTACCCCATAGGTAGGGGCGCAACCCACGGGAACGGAGTGCGCGCCGAGGGCGGGGTAGGCTATGGAGACAAAAAGGCTACTGTTACCCCTCTTGCTTGACAGCTCTATCAAATATTGATAGACAAATACCTCTTCAGAGGAGCGTATTCTGCCCTATCAGCGTTCACTTGAGATCGAGAACCGCCTCAATGCCGTGCTTCGCCTTATTCGTGCTGGCAGCTACTCGACGCCAATGCTTGCCGAGAAACTAGGCGTCTCCATCCCAACTATTTCGCGAACGGTGGCTGCTCTCCGCGAGAGGGGACATGACATCCAAGCAGAGCAGACAAACAAGGGGTGGAGATACGCCTTGAAGGGTGGCACAAGTTCCACAGAGCCAAACTAGACTCCCCAAAAGCACTGCTAGCGTGGGAACTGGAACGGGTAGCCATGATAACTGACTACCATGCAAAGTATGTAGCGATTCACGTAGTGACAGAGCGTGGTCAAATGGCCACTGACATGATAGAGGAAGTTAAGCGGTGAGAGCACCGTCAGGGGCCGGACGGCAGGAGCGAAGGCGGCGAAGTACCGGAGAGATAGGCTTGGACAGAGTCAAGCAAGAACTGAAACACCGCGCAACCCTGTTGGGCACAGGTGGCAATTGCTGTCCAGATCCGTTCGCACCATCGGCGCCCTTTCTCGCTGCGTGTTCCTTGGGTGATGTGCCGGTCGATCACCACAAAACGCATCGCTTGTTCCGCCAGATTGTTGGTTGGGGCGATGCCGGGTGTCGTAATGAAGCGGAAATAGGCTTCCCCGTGTTCGCGGAAGCGTTTGGCCATGTTACGGGCATGTTTCGTGTCCGGCACGCCGGTCAGGGCTGTCCTCAACACGTGTTGACGAGCGGCAGCCAATGCCTGCTGAAAGCCCGCCGCAGTCATTGTTCCGCGGCCGTGGATTACGGCAAACAGGCCGCGCAGCGCATCGCGCAACCGTTGGCCATAAGCCTGGTCCTCACGGCGGGGCAGAGTCAGCAGGAATTTCACATCGCGGATCAGATGGGCCATGCAGAACTGAACCAGCACGCCGAACTCTCGCATGTACTTGCGGTAGGCGCTGAAATAATCGCAGCCCAACACGCCGTTGAACTCCTCGCCCAACACCTCCACCAGCACCTTCGAGCCACGCGACTTGTCGATACGGAACAACGTGTAGAGCGCAGCGCGGAAGCACCAAGTCCAGAATCTTTCGCCGTTTTCCTTATGCCCCGTCTCATCGATGTTCAGCACGGCCTCGTCGGGCAGCCGCACGAACAACTCCGCATAGGAGGGGGCCAACGCCTCGCTCACCTTGTCGATCAACTTGGCCAAGTAGCCGCGGGAGACGTTCACCCGCACCACGTCGCGAAGGAACTTCCGGATGGTGGAGAAGGAGGCGTGGCAGACACCCTTCATGAAGGCCACCAGGGCCGTCATTCGTGGGCCTAAAAGGCCCGCCTTCCGCACCGCTTCGGGCAGGGACGCTGCATGGAGTTTCCCACAGCGATTGCACCAATAAGCCAACGCTTGGTGTTCGCTGACGATGGTCGGGGTGGCGACGATTTCCACCTCCTGTTGCACCTCGGCCGCATACGGGGAAGGGCGGAGTGAGCCGCCGCAATCGGGGCAACAATCGAGCGTATAGGTCACGAGGTTATCGATGGCCTCGTCGGGAAACGGCGTCCGCAGGTGTTGTTCATGGCCCGGCTGTCCGCCACGATTGCGTTTTTTACCGTCCTTGCGCGGAGGCTTGGGCGGCTTGACGATATCACTGGAAGGCGGCTTAGAGGAAGTGGACGAGTTCTTGCGGGCCGCCGCCAACCGGCGTTTGAGTTGCTCGTTTTCCTGCTGCAGACGTACGTTCTCTTCTTCCAGCAGCCCAAGCCGAGCGGATGCCGCAGCCAGCTTTGCTTCCGCCGCAGCCAGTTTCTCCTCCATCGCGGCAAGGCGACGCGCCAGCGACTTGCTTTCAGAACCCGGGCTAGTTCTTGACAGGATCATGGGGCGGTACGATACCAACCTCACGCGATCCGAACAAGATCAAGAGGTGGCCGTGCCCCGAGAATCCCTGCAAACCCAGGATCTCCAAAATGCCGGGGCTGGCTCGTTACAGTCGTCCGTTTATCACCCCGTCATACGGCTACTATAACTGTGACTGTGAGCCTGTGAATGGCTACCAAAGTATTTTGCTCACGACCTTACCCGGCGGGGTTCGGCTGGGTTGGACCGCTTGTCTATGTCGCTCTTCGACGCTGCGGTCGATCTTAACCCGCACCAAATCGAAGCCGCTCTCTTTGCATTGCAGTCACCGCTTTCCAAGGGCGTCATTTTCGCCGATGAGGTTGGTCTCGGCAAAACGATCGAGGCGGGCATCGTTCTGTGCCAGTCCTGGGCTGAAGGGAAGCGGCGGCTGCTCGTCATTTCCCCGGCTTCCATCCGCAAGCAGTGGGCACTGGAGCTTGCAGAAAAATTCAACCTGCCCGCCGTCGTACTCGATGCAAAGGCGTATCGCGACGCACTGCGGCAGGGACGAGCACCGCTCTCCGAAAAGGCGGTCATCGTCATGTCTTTCAACTACGCAAACAAGATTCGCGACGAACTCAAAGCGATTGCATGGGACTTGGTCGTCATCGACGAAGCCCACAAACTCCGCAATGCCTACCGCCCAAACAACAAGGTCGGCCAGGGTATTCGTTGGGCCACTGAAGATTCCCGAAAACTCCTGCTGACGGCAACGCCGCTTCAGAATTCATTGGTGGAGCTCTATGGGCTGTCAACGCTCATCGACGAGCACCTCTTCGGGGACATCAACTCATTCCGCGCTCGATACACCGGCGCGGGAAGCAATCTTGAGGCTCTAAGGCAACGGCTTTCAACCTTCTGCAAACGCACCCTTCGGAATCAGGTCGCCGAGTACATCCGCTATACCGAGAGGCGAGCGATCACTCGCCCGTTCAAACCCAGCGATGACGAGCATGCCTTGTATGAGGCTGTTTCAGCCTTCCTGCAACGAGAAAACAGCTATGCACTTCCGTACCGACAGAGGCATCTGACTGCCCTGATTCTGCGAAAGTTACTCGCGTCGTCCTCCCAAGCCATCGCAGCGACTTTGGACACCTTACGCGCACGACTGGAAACACTCCGCGATCAGCAATCCGTGAGCGATCCTGAATTCACTGAGCAGTTAATCGAAGGAGAGGACATCGAGGACGACCTTCTCGATGAGATCCTCAACGAGGATTCAGACTCTGCGGAAGGCGAAACGACGCCGGCAACGATCGACCGCCAGAAACTCAAGGAAGAGATTGATGTTCTCGATCGGCTTGCCAAATGGGCACACAGTATTGGCATCGACACCAAGACGCGTAGCTTGCTCACAGCGCTGGAACTCGGGTTCGAGAAAATGACCGCATTCGGTGCGGCCAAGAAAGCCCTCATTTTCACCGAATCGCGACGAACCCAGGAGCATCTGAAGACCTTCCTTGAATCCCACGGCTATGGTGGACAGGTCGTGCTGTTCAACGGTACGAACGGTGGGCCGGAAGCGACAGCTATTTACGAGAAGTGGGCAGAGGCCAATCGCGAGTCGGGCCGGGCATCCGGTTCACGGGCGGTTGACGTTCGCACGGCTCTCATCGAGCACTTCCGAGACAATGCGCCGATCCTGCTCGCGACCGAGGCGGCCTCCGAGGGCGTCAACCTGCAATTCTGCTCGCTGGTGGTTAATTACGACCTCCCCTGGAATCCGCAGCGTATCGAGCAACGTATCGGTCGTTGCCACCGATATGGACAAATGCATGATGTCGTGGTTGTGAATTTCCTGAATGAACGCAATGCGGCTGACCAGCGTGTTCTCGAATTGCTTTCCGAGAAATTCCGCCTCTTCGATGGCGTCTTCGGCGCGTCGGACCAGGTTCTCGGATCGATTGAGTCCGGGGTCGATTTCGAGAAACGTATTCTCGCCATCTACCAGCAGTGCCGTAGCACCGAGGAGATCGACGCTGCCTTCTGCAAGTTGCAGGAGGAGATGGACGAACAAATCCGCACTCGGCTCGATGATACGCGACGTTCACTCCTCGAACACTTTGACGAAGACGTCCATGAGCGGCTGCGATTGAAACTGGCAGACACAAAGGCGCAACTCGACCGCGTGGGCAAGCGCTTCTGGTCCGTCACACGATTCATTCTCGAAGGCAATGCCCGTTTCGATGAGTTGGCCCTGGCCTTTCAGCTCGTAGAGCCGCCGCGAAACGACATCCCAGCCGGCCGCTATCACCTGATTTCCAAGACGCATTCTCATGCGAACTCCGAAGACAGCGACGATTCCGGCCGGTTTCTTTACCGCCTCTCTCACCCGCTAGGCGAATTGGTCCTTGATCGCGCCAAGGCGGCCAAGACCCCTTCCACGAGCATTACGTTTGACGTAAGTAATCACCCGACTCGTTTGCACGTGATCGAAGCCCTACGAGGAAAGAGCGGCTATTTGACGCTCTGCCGTCAAGTAATTGACTCATTCGAGACGGAGGAATATCTGCTCTTCTCGGGCTTTGATGAGGAAGGAAATTCGCTGGATCACGAAACGATGGACAAGCTGTTTCAATGCTCCGGGCGTGTCGATGCTGGTTCACAGATTCCTGATGCCTCAGCAGGGCGCTTGGCCCAAGAGTCCGCCCGCCATGCTGAGGCAACCATTAGCCGATCGCTCGAAACAAACAATCGTCACTTCCAGCAGGCACGGGAAAAGCTGGAACGGTGGGCCGACGACATGGTCCTCGCTGTCGAGAAGGCATTGCGGGACACTAAAGAGAAGGTCAAGGTGCTTCAGCGCGAGGCACGACAGGCCGCCACAATGGCCGATCAACATCGAATCCAGGAAGACATTCAGAAACTGGAGAAGGTCAAGAGACGGCAACGCCAGGACATTTTCAAGGCCGAGGACGAGATCATCGAAAAAAGAGACTCGCTGATCGAATCCCTCGAAAGGCGACTTTCGCAACGGACACACAACGAAACACTTTTCACCATCCGTTGGTCTGTCGTCTAATAGCTCGCAGAGAGAAACCCCGAAGGAACGGATGCAGCAATGAGCCAAAAATACGAAAAACTGAAATCTCTTTTGAAGGAGTTGTTCCAACTCGATCAGCCGGACCTTGACTTCGGTCTCTACCGGATCATGCACGCCAAGTCTGCCGAGGTCACGCAATTCCTTGAACGCAATCTCTTGCCCCAGGTCAAGCAGGAGTTTGGCCAGTACAAGACGGCCGACAAAGCCGAGCTTGAGCAGCAACTCGCAAAAGCCATTGAGCAGGCACAATCACTCGGAGCAGACCCGGAGACGCTGCCCAAAGTCAAAGATTTACGCGAGAAGTTGAAGACCGGCGCAGTCGATATCGCCGCGCTCGAAGGCGAAGTCTACGACCACCTTATCAACTTCTTCAGCCGCTACTACTCGGAAGGCGACTTCCTCTCCAAACGCCGCTACTCCCGCGACGGCCGCTACGCCATCCCTTACGACGGGGAGGAAGTGAAGCTCTACTGGGCAAACCACGATCAGTATTACATCAAGACCAGTGAGTACCTTCGCGACTACGCATTTCGACTGAAGCCAGACAATGATGCGAAACCCATGCGGGTCCATTTCTGCCTGGCCGATGCCGCTGAGGGGGAGCACGGAAACATCAAACCTCCGAACGGCAAGGATCGAGTCTTCGTCCTGGCGATCAACAACTTCAGCGCCGTGGACCAAGATGAACTCATCGTCCGTTTTGAGTTCCGCCCGACCACACTTACCGATTGGCCCGAGGAGGTCCGCCAGGGCAAAACCAAGCCTCCGACACAAAGGGATCTGATTGACATCGCTGAACGGCGCATTACTCGCAGCCGTCGATGCAGCACTTTCTCAGTGGATCGCAGAACTGGCAAAGCCGCATGTGACAGTGGATGGCGAGAAGGCAGACTATACTCGGCTACGTGCCCACTTGAACCGGTACGTAGCCCGCAACACCTTCGATTACTTTATCCACAAAGATTTGGGCGGCTTCCTGTGCCGGGAACTCGACTTCTACATCAAAAACGAAGTCATGCACCTGGACGACGTTGAAAACGAAACGGTCCCGCGTGTCGAACAATACCTGTCGAAGATCAAGGTCATCCGCCGGATCGCCGGCAAGATCATCGCTTTCCTTGCCCAACTGGAAGACTTCGAGAAGGCACTCTGGCTGAAAAAGAAATTTGTGGTCGAAACGCAGTACTGCGTCGCGATCAAGGAAATCCCGAAAGAGTTTCACGAGGAGATCGCCGCGAACAAGGGGCAACTTGCGGAATGGAAGGATCTGTACGGGCTGGAGCCGGCCAGCGGCAAGGCGAAAAGCAACACCGGGCTTTTTGTAGAAGATACGGGCTTGATCGCCCTGTCGCAGCGATTCCAGGTGCCGCCGTCGCTGATGATAGACACTCGCCACTACCCCGCCGATTTCACCGCCCGGCTGCTCGAAGCCCTCGGCGATCTCGAAGCCAAGACCGACGGTATCCTCATCCACAGCGAGAATTTCCAGGCCCTGAGCCTGATGCAGGCGCGATACCGGGAGAAGGTGAAGTGCGTGTACATCGACCCGCCGTACAACACAGGCCAGGACGGCTTTGCTTACAAGAACAACTTGAAATCCTCAAGTTGGGCTTGCATGATCGGCGACCGATTGGCGCTGGCCAGTCACGTTTTGTCACCGCTTGGAGTATTGTTTAGTAGTATCAACGAGATTGAGCGAGCGACTCTAGACTGGCAGCTTCGTCGTGTGTTTGGCGACACTAATCGAGTTGAGGAACTGATCTGGGTTAGAGATACTGTCAGCAACAATGCTCCCGCCTACTCAACCAATCACGAGTACATTGAGGCATTCGCGCAAATAAGGCTAACGTCGAAGCGGACAGGAGAATGTTCCGTGAAACTCGCTCCGGTTTTGAAGAAGTGATGTCGGTTGTGGAAGAACTAGCAGGACGCTTCCCCTCCGTCGAACAGATTCACGACGCCATTTGCGCTTTGTATGCGGAGCATAAGAGACGACATATCGGCGAAGAAATCGACAAAGGAGTATCCAGAGAGGAAGCTGAAAAGAGCGATCCTTGGAAAGGCCTCTATCCCTACAAGTGGGCCGAGTATCGCGACGAAAATGGAGTGTTTCTAGACCCAAGTAAAGCTCGCGAGCGTAATGCACACATTTGGGTTTTTCGAGAAGTCGAACCTTCAATGCCGTCTGGAAAGCAAGCATCTTCCATAAACGACCCCGAATCCGAGAATTACCGGTTCTATCGTCCGCTGAATCCATTGACTTCCAAACGATGTAAAGCCCCCAAACGGGGATGGGCATTCCCAGAAAAGTCGATTGGCGATAGGCCTTCTTTCGAAGGTTATCGCAATGACAACCGACTCGTTTTCAAAAAATCTGAGTCGGCCATTCCGCAGTTGAAGTACTTCCTCCACGAAGTGGAATCTGTGGTTTCCACTTCCGTAATTCGTCAATACGCGGACGGTGAGCCTCAACTTGAAGCCCTGTTTGGCATGAAGGGGTTAATAGACAATCCTAAACCGCCAGCACTGATCGGTCGTCTCGCCCGGCAAACCGTTTTTGCCAGTGAGTCTATTTCCGACTTCTTTGCTGGTTCCGGCACAACAGGCCACGCGCTTATCAACCTAAACCGCGATGATGGCGGGCGGCGGACGTTTATACTCATCGAGATGGCTGACTATTTTGACACGGTGTTGATGCCGCGACTCAAGAAGGTCAGCTTCGCACCGGAATGGAAGGAAGGCAAACCGAAGCGGCTCTGTACACCGGAGGAGACCGAGCGAGGTCCGCGCCTATTCAAAATCGTTCGCCTGGAATCGTATGAGGATACACTCAATAACCTGGAAGTGAGGCGATCCGCAACCCAGCAAAGTCTTCTCGACACCGCCGAGGCGCAAGGGGCCGACAAGTTCCGTGAGCAATACCTCCTGCGGTACATGCTGAAGGTGGAAACCCGTGAAAGCCCATCGCTGTTGAACGTAGCGGCGTTTACTGACCCGACGTTGTATCGCCTCGTGGTCAAGCGTCCCGGCTCGGACGAAAGCCACGATCTGAGTGTCGATCTCATCGAAACCTTCAACTGGCTACTCGGCCTGACCGTCCAACATGTCGCCGTTCCGCACGTCTTCTCCGCACAGTTTGAACGCGATTCGGAGAAACGGCTGAAGCTGAAAGGACGGATCAAGACGGAAAACACTGGACACTACTGGTTCCGCACAATCAACGGCACGATGCCTGATGGCCGCAAGGCATTGATAATCTGGCGGAAGCTCACCGGCAACCCCGAGGAAGACAATCTTGTTCTTGACGAATGGTTCACCAAACAGGGCTATTCGAGCAAGGACAGCGAGTTCGGCCTGATTTACGTCAACGGCGGCAACAACCTTGAGAACCTTAAGACGCCCGACGATACTTGGAAGGTTCGGCTGATCGAGGACGATTTCCAACGGCTGATGTTCGCTACGGAGGGCCAATAATGGCACGCGGACGACCACGCAAGACAGCGGCAGCCGAGAGCGGCACCACCACGATCGTCCCAACAGCCGTGCGCAACCGAGCGAACAACAAGCCGCAGGTACCTTTCCCTTTCAAGCTGGTGCTGAACCAATGGCTTCTGGGGCTGTTCGGTGTCGATCGGTTGGAGCAACTAGCGGAATACCTGCGTCAGGAAGGCTTGGAGGGGTTGGACGAGAACAACGTCCACCGATTCCACCACGCGCTGACGGCCCAGTTATTCAATCTAACGAATCTACCGACCGAGTTGCTGCTGGAGTATGACCAGAACATCGTGCGGCACACTCAGCGGCTGAACGAACGACGGATCGCGCATGGCGAGGAACCGTTCGTCTGGAAGTACTTCCAATACCTCGCACTGCTATTCACAGAAGTCTATCTCGACTGGTACTTCTCGAAACCGAATGAACTTCGCAGGGCATTGAACGAACGAGTCGCTAAGTACAATGAGGACAAACCAGAACCGGACCAGATCGTCCCGCTGGATGAGACGGTCGAATCGTGGACGCAATTAAACAAGCTGGCGTTCTGGATGGCGACGGGCAGCGGCAAGACGTTACTGATGCACGCGAACATCTTGCAATATCAGCACTATTTGGGCAAGCATGGTCGGCGTAGTGAGTTAAACCGGATTATCCTGCTGACGCCGAATGAAGGTTTGAGCCAGCAACACCTACGTGAGTTTGAAGCCGCAAACCTCGAAGCCGAGCTTTTCGAAAAGGATGTCATCGCCGATATGTTTCGGAAGCAGCCTGTCGAGATTCTCGAAGTCACTCGGTTGCGAGACGAGGCCGGCGACAAGACCGTCGCCGTTGAGGCGTTCGAGGGGAATAACCTGGTTCTTGTGGACGAAGGGCACCGAGGCACGAGCGGCGGCGAGGACGGCGTTTGGATGAAGGCCCGCAACGCTCTGTGCGAGAGGGGATTCTCGTTCGAGTACTCAGCAACCTTCCAACAAGCTGTTGCCGGGAAGCCGAAACTGATCGACCTATATGCTAGAAACATTCTATTTAACTACTCTTATCGCTACTTTTACGGGGACGGTTTTGGCAAGGATTATCAGATTCTGAACCTGGACGAAAGTACGCAGAAGGATCACCTTGAAACCTACTTAGCCGCGTGTCTTTTGACCTTCTTCCAGCAGCAACGACTCTACCGCGAGCAGGAAACCGCGTTTCGCCCATTTAATATCGAAAGGCCGTTGTGGATCTTCGTGGGCGGCAGCGTTACGAAAACCCTGGCCAGTAGAGATGCGTCGGACATTGTGGAGATTGTGAAGTTCCTGGGGCGTTACGTTTCGGATCGAGCCGGGAGCATCCAACAAATTCACCGTGTATTGAATCAGGGGCTGGAGACAGCAGCTAGGAAGAATCTATTCGCGGGCCGGTTCACTTATCTGAACACCTTAGGCCTGACGGCGGAACAGATTTTCAACGAGACGCTGGCAACGCTGTTCAACGCGCCAGGCGGTGGGCAACTTTATGTCGAGAATCTCAAAGGCGCAACCGGCGAGATAGCGTTAAGGCTCGGTGCCGAGAATGAGGCATTCGGCGTCATCAATGTCGGCGACGACGCCAAACTTGTCAAGCTCTGCGAAGAGGCTGGCCTATCCACTGGCGATCGCGACTTTTCGGGGTCGCTCTTTCATGAGATCAACAAGCCACATTCTACCGTCAACCTTCTCATCGGTTCCAAGAAATTCACAGAGGGCTGGAGCAGTTGGCGTGTGAGTACGATGGGTCTAATGAACATTGGAAAGGGTGAAGGAGCACAGATTATTCAGTTGTTCGGGCGTGGGGTACGTCTCAAAGGATACGGCATTAGCCTGAAGCGGAGCGGAAAGGCCCAATTGCCAGAAGGGGTCGAACGGCCGAAACACATCGGTCTCCTGGAGACCCTGGGCATTTTCGGCATCCACGCCGACTACATGGCGCAATTCCGCGAATTTCTCAAAAAGAGGGAATGCCTGAAAACGACGACCGAATCGAATTTCTCTTACCGATCATCAAATCCCTCGGCACTCAACAACTGCGGATGATCCGGCTGAAGAAATCGATCAACGGCGTGAGCACCGAGTTCGGTGATGCGTTCCGAAAGCTAGGCCCCATACCGACAGTTCAGCAGCCTCCCGATTACCTTCAGAAAAATCAAGTCGTCCTGAACTGGTATCCGAAGATCGAGGCCATGAAATCCGGTGGCTTAGTGGGCGGCAATGCTGAGGCAACGCCAAATCAAGCTCATCTGACACCGCGCCACATCGCATTCTTGAATCTGGATCGAGTGTATTTCGAGTTGGAACGTTTCAAGGCCGAACGCGGTTGGTACAACCTCAACGTGACACGCACTGGAATCGGCAACTTGCTCGCGGATCAAAGCTGGTATCAGCTCCTCATTCCGGCCGACGAGTTAACGTTCGACAACTACGACAAAGTAGCGGTTTGGGAAGAAATCGCAATGGCTTTGCTGAAGAAGTACACCGAGCGGTACTATACCTTCACAAAGCGCGAGTGGGAATTGCCGCACTTGGAGTACCAGGACTTGACGGAGTACGATCCGAATATGCTGGGCACGGGCAAATCCCCCAGCGACCCGTACTATCGGATTCTTATCGATCAGTCGCAGGTCGAGATTGTCGCCAAACTAGAGGAGTTGAAAGGGCTTATCGAGAGGGTGCTCGCATAAGATGATGTTACGCGGGGAGTGTGGGGCAGCCATATTGGTCGAGGTTTCGCCAGAACTCTTCCCAGCGGCCTGTGGTGAGTCGCAGCGCACGTATCGACAATACGGCGAGAGCGCCGTCGTCCTTCCAACGCGAACCCGATTTGCATAAGCGGTGCTTGATCAAGGTCTTGCATGCCGCTTCCGTCACGCCGCTGCCGATCGGCCAGTTCCGCTGCACCGAATAAGAGTATTTCATCCGTTCCTTCTGGTTTTGGAGGTAGGTGATCGTCGCCAGGACCGCCTTCGCATCTTCCGCGTTTTTCAGCGGCGTCGTGGAAAGAAATTCATCCAGGACCGAAAGCAAACGACTCACCGCTCCCTGCTTGTGCTTCAATTGATGAAGCTGGTTTTCCAGCCACGCTTCTCTTTCTGCTTTCTTTTTCGCTCCCTTGAACACCACCATCGCCGCCTTGCCCACGTACTCGCTGGCATGGTAAAAGTCCAATGTCTGGTGGTCCGTCAACGGTTTCAGGTAGCTCCAGTTGTCTGCCGCGCCGTCGCCCAGACCGATATACGGCACGTTCGGATAGGCATTCTTCACGCGCTCCACCTCGCGTTGGAATTTCGCGTGGAACTTTTCTTTCCCGTACTCTGGGGTCGCGCCTGCGTAAATCGTATGCAGGCGTTCCCCTTGGGCGTCGTAAAACGCGATCGTTCCCGTCATCGCCACCTACCTCCAAAACCAGAAGGAACGGATGAAATACTCTTATTCGGTGCAGCGGAACTGGCCGATCGGCAGCGGCGTGACGGAAGCGGCATGCAAGACCTTGATCAAGCACCGCTTATGCAAATCGGGTTCGCGTTGGAAGGACGACGGCGCTCTCGCCGTATTGTCGATACGTGCGCTGCGACTCACCACAGGCCGCTGGGAAGAGTTCTGGCGAAACCTCGACCAATATGGCTGCCCCACACTCCCCGCGTAACATCATCTTATGCGAGCACCCCTCTCTTCGAGCGGGCAGAACGTTTTGCCCCCTTCGGACGTTTGATAGACATGCCGAAGCACGGAGACGCTGCCGTAAGGCGTTTCGTAATCTTGAGCGAACTGCCCCTTGCTGGTCATGCGGACCGAACCGAGTTGGATGGGACTTCCATCGGTATCGAACCGCTCGAGATTCTTTTCGGTGGCCAGCAGGCCGACTTCGTTAAGCGCATCCTGGATCGCTTCTTCGGCCCGAAGCATGGAGCCGGTCAGCGGCAAGGTGACCTCGATGGTGATGGAATTATGAGCTTGGCGAGTGATTTGTGCGGTCATGTCATTTCCTCCGTGAAAAGTCCCGCGACGACAACTTTGTCTGGGCGACGGCACCGATACTTGGTAAACTATCCGAGTATCCTTCGGATTCCAGGACGGAAGCATAACCTATTCATCGACGTTTGTCTACATCATTTTATGCGAGCACCCTCTCTAGGGGCCAAGGAGCGGATCGATCGGATTTGCTGGGCGTTCGAGGAGGTCTGGCGGGGCGGCGGCAGACCGCAGGCCGAGGCCTTTCTGGGCGACACGAGCGGCGCCGAACGGTCTGCCCTGCTCGTGGAATTGTTGCTCTTGGACCTCGACTACCGGCAGCGCGGCGGGGACCAGCCGGTCGCCGAGGAATACCGCCTGCGGTTCCCGCAGAATGAGGACGCGATCGATACGGTTTTTCGGCGTTGGCAGCGATTGGAGGCCGCGGTCCCGCTGCGCGATGAAATGCTGGGCTCACGCATCGGCCCCTATACGTTGCTCAGTGTCTTGGGCGAAGGCGGTTTCGGCATCGTCTACCTGGCCGAACAGCAAGAACCCATTCGCCGACGGGTGGCGGTGAAAATCCTCAAGGCGGGCATGGACACGAAGCAGGTCCTGGCCCGCTTCGAGGCCGAGCGCCACACCCTGGCGCTGATGGACCACGCCAACATCGCCCGGGTTTTCGATGCCGGCACGACCGACAATGGCCGCTCGTACTTCGTCATGGAATTGGTCCGTGGCGAGCCCATCACCGCCTACTGCGACGCGCACAAGCTCAGCTTGAAAGAGCGGCTGGGACTTTTTCTGACCGTTTGCCAGGCTGTCCAGCACGCCCATCAAAAAGGCATTATTCACCGCGACATCAAACCCACGAACATCCTCGTCACGGTAATCGACAACCAGCCGGTGCCGAAAATCATCGACTTCGGCCTGGCCAAGGCCCTGGCCCGGCCGCTCACGGAACAATCGATCTTTACCGAGCAAGGACAGCTTCTGGGCACGCCGGAGTACATGAGTCCGGAACAGGCGGGAATGACCATTGCGGACATCGACATCCGCAGCGACATTTATTCCTTGGGCGTGCTGTTGTACGAGTTGTTGACGGGCACGCTGCCCTTCGACCAGCCGCATTCTGCGGCAGGCCGGTTTCGAGGAGATCTGCCGCATCATCCGCGAAGTGGAACCGCCTCGGCCGAGCATCCGAATTTCCATGCATGGCGGCGATTCGCAAGACCTGGCCAAGAACCGCCAAGTCGATCCGAAGAGCCTGCGCAGGCAGTTGCGGCAGGAACTCGACTGGATCGTGATGAAGGCCCTGGAAAAGGACCGTGCCCGGCGGTATGCCGCCGCGAGCGCCTTGGCCGAAGACATCGAGCATTACCTGGCCCACGAGCCGGTACACGCCGGTCCGCCGGGAAACTGGTATCGGGCGCGGAAATTCGTCCGCCGCTTCCGGGCGCCGCTGGCCGTTGCTGGGGGATTCGCCGCGCTCTTGGTCGCGATCACCGTTCTGGCCGTGCGCGGATATTACCGTGAAGCGAAGTTGCGCTCCGACACGGAAATCGCCCGTGGTCAAGCCGAGGATGAGAAGGGGTTTGCCGAGCAGCAGGAACGGCGAGCGAAGGAGCAAGAAGGGCGCGCAAACGAACAGGAACGGCAAGCGAAGGAAAATGAGCGCCTGGCCAAGGAAAACGAGCACCTGGCGAAGGAACAGGAGGGGCGAGCGAAGCAACAGGCGGCGCTAGCGAAGGAAAAAGAACGGCTGGCGAAGGAAGAGAAGATCGAGGCCCAGAGTCAACGCGACGCCGCTACGCGTAATCTCTATCTCGCGCAAATGCGGCTTGCGCAGCAGGACTTGGGCGCCGGCCAGGTGCCGCGCCTCCATGCGATGTTGGACAGCTACCTGCCGCGGCCGGGCCAGCCCGATTTGCGCGGCTGGGAGTGGTACTACCTGTTGTCGCAGTGTCACGGGGAACGACTAACCTACCGAGGGGACAATGGATGTCTGCTTGCGTTGGCCTGGAGTCCGGACGGTCGGCAGGTCGCCTCCAGTGGCGAAGATTGCGTGTTAAAGATTTGGGACCCGGACAGCGGAAAGGAAATTCGAACGCTGCGTGGTCACAGCGGCAAGGTTCGTTGGTTAGCCTGGAGCACGGATGGCCGCCAACTGGCCTCAGCGGGCGAGGATTCCATCAAGGTCTGGAACGTGAGCACAGGCAAGGAATTGCGCACGCTGGCCGGCCACAGCGGTGCAATAACCTCCGCGGCATGGAGTCCGGACCAAAGATCCTTTGCCGCGGGCGCCGACGATGGGACGGTCCGGATATTGGACGCAGCCACAGGGCAGACGACGCTCCTCATGAACGGGAACAAGCAGTTCGAGCGATCGTTGTCGTGGAGTCCGGACGGACGGCAACTCGCCTCCGCTTCCGACCGCGCGGTGAAGATCTGAGACGTTTCCACAGGCGAGGAACTCCGCACGCTCCGCGGCCACAAGGACGGCATTTCGACGGTGGTCTGGAGCCCCGATGGACGGCGGCTGGCCGCCGGAAGCTGGGGCCTATTCGAGATCAAGGTCTGGGACGTGGCCACGGGTCAAGAGCGTGTCTCCCTGAAGGGGCTGGACAGCAGTGTTCACGGGCTAGCCTGGAGTCCGGACGGACGCCTCTTGGCGTCGGGGGGCTACTCCGGCACGGTGAAGATTTCCGATGCCGCGACCGGCGAGTTGGTGGGAACCTTGCGGGGCCACACGGCGGCGGCTAACCGGGTGGCCTGGAGTCCGAACGGACAGCGCGTGGCGTCGGGAAGCAGCGACGGAACGGTGCGGATTTGGGACGCCACCGCAGAACCGGAAGCGCGTGCCTTGCGCGGTCAAGTCCGCTCAGTTTCGGCCGTGGCGTGGAGTCCCGACGGGCGTCAGTTGGTCGGCGGAGGGGGCGAGGGGCACGTCGAGGTCTGGGATGTCGGCAGGGGACAGTCAGTCCGCGCCTGGTCCGCCCACAGCCGACCCTGTTCCACGGTGGCTTGGAGTCCCGACGGGAAGCGCATCGCCTCGGCCAGCGAGGAAGGGAGAATCAAGGTCTGGAACGCGGGCACGGCACAAGAGTTTCGCACGCTGGAAGGCCACCAGGGGCTGCTGCGCGCCCTGGTTTGGAGTCCCGATGGGAAGTGGTTGGCCTCCGGGGGCGATGATACGACGGTCAGGATCTGGGACGTGGCCGCCGGGAAGGAGATCCGCACCTTGCGCGGGTACGCGCATCCGGTTCACGGGCTGGTTTGGGGCGCGGATGGCCGGCGGATTGCCTCCGGGGCAGATTGGGCGGGGCACGAGCCTATCAAGATTTGGGAGGCAGCTTCCGGCCAAAGCGTTCTTGCCCTCCAACACGCGGACGACGTGGGCCACGTTCGCGGCCCGGTGGCGTGGAGCCCGGACGGGCGCTGGATTGCCTCCGCGGGGCGCGTGATCGAGGTCTGGAACGTGGCTGACGGGCAACTGGCCTTTCGACTCTACGGTCACAACGGGACCGTCAACGCGCTGGCCTGGCATCCCCATGGAAATCGCCTTGCCTCGGCAGCGGAAGAACACACGATCAAGATCTGGGACCTTGACACCAGGCAGGAGATAGTGACGCTGTCCCCCCATACGGCCTGGGCCGCCGCCTCCCTGGCCTGGAGCCCGGACGGCACGCGGCTGGCAGCGGTGAACAAGGACGAGGTCCGCATCTGGGACGCCTCGATCGGGTATCGGATGGCGGCCGGGCCCGACTATGGGTACGACCAGTTTTGCCGCCTGACGACCCAAGGCCACAATGATGAGGCAGCCGGCGTCCTCAAGAAACTCGTGGACGAGTCGCCCGACACGGCGGCCTACAAGGTCAAGCTGGCCGCTCTCTGTCAAGCGGCTGGACTCCTGTTTTCGCGCCGCGGGGAATTCGATAAGGCGATCGCCCAGTTCAGCGAGGCCATCCGGCTTGATCCGAAAAACGATAAAGCGTACGGCAACCGGGGATGGGCCTGCGCTGTCAAAGGCGAACATGACAGGGCGCTTGCCGATTGGGCCGAGGCCATCCGACTCAAACGAGATAATGCCGTGGCATATTACGAGCGTGCTCAAGCCTATCGAAACAAGGGCCAGAACGACAAGGCGATTGCCGACTACACCGAGGCCATCCGGCTGAAGCCGAATTACTTCGAGGCGTATCACAACCGTGCTTTGTGCGGCACACTGGCATGGGCGAGAAGGACAAGGCGATTGCCGACGACTCCGAAGCCATCCGGCTGAACCCGAAGCACTGTTGGTCGTATTACGAGCGTGCTTTGGTCTACAGGAGCAAGGGCGAGAACGACAAGGCGATTGCCGACTGCACCGAGGCCATCGGCCTGAACCCGAATTGCCTCGAGGCGTATTACCAGCGCGCTTTGGCCTACGCAAGCAAGGGCGAGAACGACAAGGCGATTGCCGACTATACCGAGGCAATCCGGATGAACCCGGCCGACAAAGGCGCGTTGGAGCAGATCCTGGCCGAATTCCGCCAGCTTTTTCGACTGAGGGCCGACATCGATCCCGCCTGGCTGCACTCGATGTCCTGCTGGCTTGCACCGGTGACCCGCGGCGCCGAGAACCTTCCTGGAATCGTTTGGGTCTCGGACATGCCCTGGGTCCGATCGACGTGCGGCTGGCCGTCTCCAACCGCCTACAGAAACATCGACTGTTCGGGTGCAACGCTTGGCATCGCCGGTTTCCGGAACGTCAAAGGGATCTGGACTCACGCCTTTGCGGGTGCGACCCCGGCCGACGTCGTGCTCGATATTTCAGGACGGAAGTTCGCGTGCCTGAAAGCGTCGGCTGCCGCGATGGAACGAGGCGGCGTGCGGTTTCAGATACTCATCGACGGAAGGGTGAAGCACCAGACCCAGGTGATGCGCTATGGCGCCGTGGAGCCGATTTCCTTGGACGTGACCGGCGCCAAGGAAGTTGTGCTCCGCGTGCTGAACGACGGCGGCCAAGGGAATGGCGGCGATCATGCGGCATGGGGCTACGCGCGATTCATTCAGGCCGGCGCGGAAGACCCGCTGGAAGAACCTCCGGCGAAGGTTCAGTCGGCCACCGACGCCAACGCCGCGCTCTTCCTGGCCGAGGTCCACTGGCGTCTGCACCATAAGGAGCTTGCCCGCCGCTGGTTCGACAAGGCCGCCGCATGGATGGACGAGCACCAGACGGAGGCGGACAAGCTCCGCCAGTACCGGGTCGAGGCGGGCAAGCTGTTGGGGAGCGCCGCCACGCCGTCGCCGGTGGTGGAGAAAGCGAAGCCAGGCGGAAAGAACCAAGGTGGCAGCCATCAAATATCGAGGAGATAGGGAGGATGCTGCGTGATGTCACGCACTATATGCCAAGGGGCCGGCCAAAGCGTCAGCGGGCGAAACATCCACGGATGTCGACGGAGCAAGATTCTTCCCCGGTCCCTTGCCTTTGACAAGGCGGCCCAAAACCCCCGCGCCGGCGTCGGTATCGGACTCGCCCAGCGTTTCCAGAACGGTGTCGACGGCTGATGCACCGAGGCCGGGCGTGGGCGGGATTGCGGCGGCCGCCGCCGGTCCGAGGGACGACGTCGCGTCCATGGCTAGTTGCGAGCCGGTCAACGAGCCGTCAACCGTTGCGCCGGCGCTTGCGCTCGCTACGGACGAAATCGAGGCCGCCTGCGGTTGTGCCCCATAAGTGACAGTAAACTGGGTCGTGGTCGTTATATAAATCGTTGGCGTTGGAGGAGTGGTAATATTCATGTCCGCGGGAACATCGGCTAACGGCCCGGCCCAGTCTTGTCCGCCGTTGGGATCCGCCATGCCGACCTGATACGCTTTGAAACTGGGGTCGTTGATCGGGCCTCCGACCCCGTTGATTACTGCCCATGTGTTGAAGAAGCTGGTCGAGCCGAAATTTGCCAAAGTAGCTTCGCTGCCGTTCTCCTGGGTTGCTTCAACTATCCATTCGGCAGTACTCCGATCGGCAGATCCTCCTTGGAACGTCTCGAAACTCCAGTTCTGCTGCACGTCTTGGATGAATAGCTCGAACTGGTTTTGCTTGGGGTTGCCGCTGGGCAGGTAAATCACCTGGGCGTTAATCTCGTCACCCGGCTTGACGGGGCTCCCAATTTCGACCTGCGCCGCGGGGGCCATCTCCCACCATGCGTAATATTGGCTTTGGCCGTTAACTTCGTCCTCTTCCGTGCCAACTTGCTCCACCGTGCTGCCGCCGTAGCCGTCGATTCCCACCCAAACACACGAAGCGCTGTTTGACGGGCCGGACACCGTCGGAACGATCCACGTACCGCTGACGGCAGTTACTGTGCCATTTGTACCCGTGATCGGGCTCCCCGCGGCTTCGGCCACGTAGCCTGACCAGTTGGCGCTCCCGGGGTACGGTATTACCGGCCCCGAGTTCTGCCACGACAATTGGCCACTAGAACTAACAGAGAACGAGTAGACGTTCGCCTGCACTAGAGTTGTATTCTCGTACAGGTTCCCATAAACCGAGAGAACATAATAGTTGCCGTTGTTCAGGACCAGGGGTTGAACGGTTCTACCGAAGTCATAGTTCTGTTGCGGCGTATTGAGAAAGAGGTCTTCATCTGTGGTCCAGACGTAGGCGTTACCCGCCGCCGTTACTCTAAAACCATTGGTTTCGAGAACGTCTCCGAGGAGGTAGTCCGTGCCGTCGCCCACGTCCGTCCCGGCGCTTGGCCCCCGGGAGCATTTACATAAAGATAATCATATCCCAGATTACCAAAGATGAACGTCGCAACCGTTTCATAGTAGGCATTGTTATCGCTGCGCATGGCGAATGCGAGGACGGTGCCGAAGTCATAGTTTGCTTGGGGAGTGTTGAGGTAAAGGTGTCCGTTCGTGCTCCAGACATAGCCGTTGCCGTCGCTGCGGAGCCCAAAGCCTTGAACCGTTCCCAGCGAGTAGTCGGTGCCGCCGCCCGAGCCGGGGGTGTTTAGGAAAAGATTGTCGTTTGCTGCCTGTTCAATGTAGGCATAGCCATCCTGACGCATCGCAAATACCTTGACGATACCGAAGTCATAGACCGATTGCCCGGTGGGCGTATCTAACGATAGGTCGTTGTTCTGATTGAGGATGTAGAGGTCACCATCACCATTTCGAGTAGCGAAGGCTGTGACATCTGCAGTTAGCGCGGAGGTAACGCCCCCGGTCGTCGCATACAGCGTCCCGCCCGTAGGGTTGACATAGGTCCCGGTCGACGCCTGGAACGTACTGCCCGAAAGGTTGTAACTGGTGCCCGTGGTGATGGCCCTCTGGGCATCGGCCCAGGTCGCGCCTCCCGCGTTGTAAGCTGCCACTCTGAATTCGTAAGCGACCCCCGCGGTCAGCGCGGTGACCGGGTCGCCGGTGGCACTGCTGCCGAGGCTGGCGATCTGCGACCAGGCGCCGTCGACCATTTCCTCGACCAGGTATCCAGTGGCGCCGAACACGGCGCTCCACGAGAGGTCAATCTCCGTGTTTGACGCCACGGTGGCCGCGAACGATGGGGCATTCGGCGGAGTGGTGATGCTCTGCGCATCGGCCCAAGAAGTGCCTGCCGGGTAGGAAGCGCCAACTCTGAAATCGTAAGCCGTGCCTGGTGCCAGCCCGGTGACCGCGTCGCTGGTCGTGTGGCTGCCGAACTTGCCGATCTTCTGCCAGTCGCCGTTGATCATTTCATCGACCACGTAACCGCTGGCGCCGGAGACGCTGCCCCAGACGACGTCGACCTCCGTGTCGGACGCCACCGTGGACGTGAACGACGGCGTGGCCGGAAAAGTGGTAGCGTGCTGGTGATTCGCCCAGGAAGTGCCCGCCGAGTTCGAAGCGCCCACCTTCAAATGGTAAGTACTATTGGGACTGAGTCCCGTGACTGCGTCGCTGGTGACGTCGCTGTCGAGGCTGGCGATCTGCGACCAGGCGCCGTTGATCTTTTCCTGGACCAGGTAGCCGCTAGCGCCGGGCACGGCGCTCCACAGAGGTCGATCTCCGTGCTTGACACGGCCGTGGCATTGAACGACGGCGCGGCCGGAAAAGTGACGGCGCTCTGGCCATTGGCCCAGGAAGTGCCTGCCGAGTTGGAGGCGCCCACTTCAAAATAGTAAGTCGCGCCCGGGCTCAGGTTGTTGACCGTGTCGCTGGTGCTGCCGCTGCCGAACTTGCCGACCTGCGACCAGGCGCCGTTGATCATTTCACGGACCAGGTAATGGCTGGCGCCGGACACAGTGCCCCAGAGAGATCGATCTCCGAACTTGACAGCGCCGCGGCCGTGAACGACGGCGCGGCCGGCACCGTGGCGGCATCAGCATCGCCCGCAGTTCAAGCGTCTCAAAGGCGAGTCGGCGTCTGGCCGGTCCGGTCCGGCGCCGTGATTTCATCGTAGAACTACCGAAGCGTCCGAAAAATGTGATCATGAACTACTTCTCTTAGGAAATTAGGGTGAATGGAGTCGGACGTTGCTTGATGGTCAAGCAACTGTGACTTCGGCTGGTGGCCGGGGCTCACCGGCCGCTTGCTTCCGGCCCTAGAGATGAAAACGATGAATAAGAGTCCCATCCGCCAAATATATTTTTGCCGGGAAAGATTGTCAATATTCGGGATAGCCGATCTCGACGTAACCTGCGGATAGCAACGAACTTCCTTCGTCGGGAAAAAATTTCGCTGCGATCCGCCTGCCGGCGGATGCCGAGGGGACGTCTCGGTCTGGTTTGACGATTTCCATAAGATTTTGGAGTCTGCCCACGAGAGTGTCGTCCATTATGGTAGGGAACCGTATGCCGTCCGCTGGTTCGATTACGCATTGGATTCGGGAGGTCCGCCAGGGCGATTCGGCGGCCGCCGAGGGCCTTTGGAAGCGCTATTTCCCCAAACTCGTGCAGTTGGCACGAAAGAAACTTCAGGGTCTGCCCGGGCAGATCGCCGACGAGGAAGACGTCGCGCTGAGTGCCCTGAACCGCTTTTACCAGGCGGCTGAAGAGGGCCGCTATCCCGATTTGGCGGACCGCGACGGCCTTTGGCGTTTACTATTACAGATCACCACGCACCGCGTGATTGATTTGAGGCGTCGTGAAAACCGTCAGCGGCGCGGCGGCGGCCAGGGCGGCTTGAATGCCACCCGTAATCCCGCCGGCTCAGCGATCGATCAGTCGCCGGTTTCCCAAGCGGCGGACGATACCCCTACTCCCGAGCTCGCGGCAATGATGGCAGACCAGTGTCAACGGCTCTTGGAAGAACTCCATGACGGGGAATTGCAGGCGATTGTCGCGGCGAAAATGGACGGGGCCGGCAACGCCGAAATTGCCGCGCAACTGAACTGCTCGCAGCGGACCGTCGAGCACCGCCTGAGATTGATTCGCGACAAGTGGAAACATTTGCATGCGCAGGAAAAGCAGGAGCAAGGACCGGCCAATCAATAACTGCCGCGGGATGCTTGCGACCCCGGCCAGCTTGCCTGGCCGGTGAACGAGGCTGAACGGCTAAAGCAGAGAACGAAAACCGATACGACCCCATCCACCTTGCGTGGATGGTGAAGAAGGTTGGTCGGCTAAAGCAGAGAGCGAAAACCGACACGACCCCATCCACCTTGCGTGGATGGTGAAGAAGGTTGCTCGGCTAAAGCAGAGAGCGAAAACCGACACGACCCCATCCACCTTGTGTGGATGGTGAAGAAGGTTGGTCGGCTAGATCGCGGACGTGCGCTAGGTTGACAACCTGATTCACCATCCAGGCGAGCTGGATGGGGTCTTGGTGGGCTTGGTTTCGTTGCTAGCGGACCAACCTTCTTCACCATCCAGGCGAGCTGGATGGGGTCGTTGGGCGACTTGTGCGTAACAACGAGGGCGTGAGCCCCTGGGAACATTTGACCCCGGAAGAGCTGGTAGACTGGCGTCCCTCCGATAGTGTGCGTCCGCTATGAACGATAATTCCCCCACGATCGAGTATTCACTGTCATTGGAGGCCCTCTCTCTAGAGGCCAAAGAGCGGATCGATCGGATTTGCTGGACATTCGAGGAGGTCTGGCGGGGCGGCGGCAGGCCGCAGGCCGAGGCCTTTCTGGGCGACACGAGCGGCGCCGAACGGTCCGCCCTGCTGGTAGAATTGCTGCTCTTGGACCTGGATTACCGGCAGCGCGGCGGGGAGCAGCCGGTGGCTGAGGAATACCGCCTGCGGTTCCCGCAGGATGGGGACGCGATCGAGACGGTTTTTCGGCGTTGGCAGCGATTGGAGGCCACGGTCCCGCTGCGCAATGAAATGCTCGGTTCGCGCATCGGCCGCTATACGCTGCTCAGCATCTTGGGCGAAGGCGGTTTCGGCATCGTCTATCTGGCCGAACAGGAACAACCCATTCGTCGGCGGGTGGCGGTGAAAATCCTCAAGGCGGGCATGGACACGAAACAAGTCCTGGCCCGGTTTGAAGCCGAGCGCCACACCCTGGCGCTGATGGACCATGCCAACATCGCCCGGGTTTTCGATGCCGGCACGACCGACAGCGGCCGCTCTTACTTTGTCATGGAATGGGTCCACGGCGAGCCCATCACCGCCTACTGCGACGCGCACAAGCTCAGCTTGAAAGAGCGGCTGGGACTTTTTCTGACCGTCTGCCAGGCGGTGCAGCACGCCCATCAAAAAGGCATCATTCACCGCGACATCAAGCCCACGAACATCCTGGTCGCGGTGATCGACAACCAACCGGTGCCGAAAATCATCGACTTCGGCCTGGCCAAGGCCCTGGCCCGGCCGCTCACGGAAGAGTCGATCTTTACCGAGCAAGGGCAGCTTCTGGGCACGCCGGAGTACATGAGTCCGGAACAGGCGGGAATGACCATTGCGGACATCGATATCCGCAGCGACGTTTATTCTCTAGGAGTTCTGTTATACGAGTTGTTGACGGGGACGTTGCCCTTCGACCGCCGCGTGTTGCGGCAGGCCGGTTTCGAGGAAATCTGCCGCATCATCCGCGAAGTGGAACCGCCCCGGCCGAGCATACGGATTTCCATGCTGGGCGGAGATTCGCAGGACCTGGCCAAGAACCGTCAGGTGGATCCGAACAGCCTGCGCAGGCAGTTGCGGCAGGAACTCGACTGGATCGTGATGAAGGCCCTGGAAAAGGACCGTGCGCGGCGGTATGCCGCGAGCGCCTTGGCCGAAGACATCGAGCATTACCTGGCCCACGAGCCGGTACACGCCGGTCCGCCGGGAAACTGGTATCGGGCGCGGAAATTCGTCCGCCGCTTCCGGGCGCCGCTGGCGATCGCCGCGGGATTTGTGGCATTCTTGGTCGCGATCACCGTTCTGGCCGTGCGCGGATATTATCGTGAAGCGAAGTTGCGCTCCGACACGGAAATTGCCCGCGGTCAAGCCGAGATCGCCCTCCGCCAGGCCAACGCTGAGGCAGAGAAGGCGAAGAACAATTTCAAGATGGCCCGCAATGCGGTGAAAAAGTACTACACGCAGGTCGCCAATGACCCCCGGCTAAAACCGCATAATCTGGAAACACTACGGCGCAACTTATTGGAGTCGGCCAACGAGTATTATGAGAAAATGATCAGCCAAGAAGCAGACGACCCCGATTTGCAGCACGAGCGGATAAGTGCTCTTATCGCGCGCGGGGATATCGAAGCTGCGATCGGCAATTCGTCTGAGGCTGAAACTGCCTACAAAAAAGCACTTGCCGCTGCTACACCACTTGCGCAGATCTATGGCAACGGAGCCGAATATCAGAGTGAACTTGCGGCTCTCGACAACAACCTGGGCACACTCTATAAGAATACAGGCCGGGCCAAGGAAGCGGAAGCAGCCTACAACGAAGCCATCGCTATTCGGAAAAAACTGGGGCAAAAGCATCCCGAGGTGCCCGAATACCAGAAGGATTTGGCGGTCAGCCACAGCGACCTGGGCCTCTTCTATATGGGATCAAGCCGAACCAAGGAAGCGGAAGCACCCTACAAGGAAGCCCTCGCGATTCGGAGAAACTTGGTGGAAAAGCATCCGGACGTGCCCGAATATCAGAAGGATTTGGCAGCCAGCCACGGCAATCTGGTCGCCTACTATCAGGGCGCAGGTCGAGCCAAGGAAGCAGAGGCAGCCTACAAGGAAGCCATCGCTATTCGGAAAAACTTGGCAAAAAAGCATCCGGACGTGCCCGAATATCAGGATGATCTAGCGGCCAGTCATGACGACTTGGGCTTCCTCATCCTCAATAGGCTAAGCCGGGCCAACGAAGCGGAAGCACCCTACAAGGAAGCCCTCGCCATTCGAAAAACCCTAGCGGAAAAGCATCCCGACGTGCCCCGATATCAGGATAGGCTAGCGACCAGCTACCGTAATTTGGGCATCCTTTATGGCGAAACCGGTCGGGCCAAGGAAGCAGAAGGGGCCTACGAGGAAGCCCTCGCCATTTGCAGAATCCTAGCGGAGAAGCATCCCGCCGTCCCCGAATACGCGGATCAACTTGCCAGAAACTATTGCAACCTCGGCCCCTCTACAAAAACACAGGCAGGGTCACGGAAGCGGAAGCAGCCTACAAGCAAGCTCTCGCTATTCAAAAAATCCGAGTGAAAAAGGACCCCGAGTTGCCTGATTATCAGCTTATGCTTGCAACCATCTACAGCCGCCTTGGCGACCTCCTCTGTAGCGACAAAGGCAGGACTGCGGAAGCCGAAGCGGCCTACAAGGAAGCTATTGATATTCATAAAATCCTGATTAAGAAGCATCCCGAGGTGCCCGAGTATCAGAATCTACTCGCCGTGGACTACTTCTACCTGGGCGTTCGCTGCGGCGAAAGAGGAAAGGCCACGGAAGCGGAAACAGCCTATAAGGAATCTCTCGCGATTTGGAAAATCCTCATGGAACGATATCCCGAGGTCCTTAGGTACCAGCAAAATCTTGCCGCGTGTCACGAAAGACTGGGATGTTTCTATTTGGACAAGGGCCGAGCCGAAAGAAGCGGCGGCAGCCCTCCAATCGGCCCTCTCCGTTTGCCGGTCGCTGACAGAAGGCCACCCAAGCGTCAGCGAGTATCGGAAGGGACTGGCAAATGCCTATTACAACCTTGCTTGCTATCTCGCAAGATCTCTTGCTGCGAAAAATGGCAGTGCAGACAGTGACGCCGCTCAATCGGCGGCCTCTGTAAACGCGTCGAGCGTAAAGGCCTTTGACTACCTCCAACAGGCCTGTGACCTGGGCGTCTTCGACGATACGGGGTATCTTGAACACATGAAGCGGGACAGTGACCTGGATGGATTGCGTGGCCGGCCAGAGTATAAGAAGTTGCTCGAAAAGATTGCCGCCAGGCCCAAACCCGACTCTAAACCAACAGACACCTCCACTCCAAACGCCGCTCCCATCGACCCGACCAATACGGAAGCGTTCGTAAACCGCGGGTCAAAGTATTTCGATCAAGGTCAGCGAGACAAGGCCGAGGCCGATTTCGAGGAGGCCCTCCGGGCTGATCCTTTGTCCGCCCGGGCATTCTTCAAGCGCGGCGAAGCCTTGGCGAAGGCGAATCATCCAGAGCGGGCCCTGGCTGAATACCGCGAAGCAGTCTGGCTTGACCCGGAACCACGATACACGGAGGGATACCTCCGGCACATGCTGACTCCGGCCGATAAGGCGTTGGACCAAATGATTGCCGACTTTCGGCCAGTCCCTCGACTGAGAGCGGAAATCGATCCCACGTGGCTGCACTGGATGTCCTGCTGGCTGCCGTTTGTGTCCCGCGGTGCCGGAAAACTTCCTGGAATGATCTGGGTGTCGGACATGCCCTGGGTCCGATCAACTTGCGGGTTTCGATGCCCGGAGGCCACGAGAGATGGCCATCTGGGGGGTGTCGGGCTTGGCATCGCTGGCTTTCCGAACGTCAAAGGGGTCATGAATCATGCCTTTGCGGATGCGACCCCGGCCAACGTCGTGCTCGATATTTCAGGCCGGAAGTTCGCCACCTTCAAGGCGTCGGCTACGCTCTTGGATCATGGCGCCGTGCAGTTTCAGGTCCTCATCGACGGCGAGCTTAAGCACCAGACCCGGGTAATGCGTTATGGCACACTTGATCCGATTTGTCTGGATGTGGCCAACGCCAAGGAGATTGTGCTCCGGGTGCTCAACGACGGCGGCAACGGGAGTGACTACGATTCGGTGGCCTGGGGCTTTGCGCGGTTCATTGAGGCCGGCGCGAAAGATCCGCTGGAAGAGCCGCCAACGGAGATCCGCTCCGCCACCGACGCCAACGCCGCGCTCTTCCTGGCCGAGGTCCATTGGCGATTAAAGCCTCTTCAGCAGAATTCGTGGGTGAATTTTGGCTCGGGAAGCTCTCCGAGTGTGTGATATAGGGCGGTTTCGATGCCTTCGTAAGTGCGGAAACCATAGGCTTTTCTGGTAGTCAGTTTCGCTTTGTTGTTCAACCCCTCGACGGCGCCGGCCGAAATGGAGCCGCGGGCACGGAACCAGTTGAGGATCAGGTCTCGGTGCTCGCAGAGGGTCCCAACGACCTTCTTCATCGGTTCGATCCTGGTCCGCAAGGTTCGCGTACACCATTGGTCCAAGAACTTTCCCGCCCAGCCCGCGCTGGTGTATTCCCAAAACCGCTGGAAGTCCTCCCGCAACAAATAGCTTCGCACGCTTTTGAGATTGTAGCGGAGCAACTCCGCCAGCTTGACGGTTTGTTTATCGGTCAGATTCTCCGGGCGTTTCAACAGGCACCACCGCGAGTTCGTCAGCACTGGCTCGTAACCGTCCTGCTTCAAACGACGGGCCTCCTCCCGACGAACTTCGTCGATTGCCTCGTTCATCTTCTTCATGATGTGAAAGCGATCCAGGACGTGGACAGCCGTCGAGAGTTGCTCCGCAATCACGTTCATGTAGGCCCGGCACATGTCGCTACAGACGAAGCGGATCGCCAGGCGAATCTCCTCCGAGAGAATCTGGAAGAAGCCTCGCAGGCTTTGTTCGGTTCGGTCCTGGGCGATCCACAACAACCGCTTCATACCTTCATCAATTTGGTAAACCAACGTCAGGTAATGATGCCCTCGGTGCCACTGGATCTCGTCCACGCCGATGGCCTCGATGCCGCTCAAATCTCGGTGTGCCAGACCCCACGAAACCGCGTGTTTTACCGAGCGAAACACATCTTCCCAACTGACCCAGAAGGCATCAGCGACCTCCTGCCAGGAAAGCCGTTTCGCCCAGCGGGCCAGGAACCAGCGAAAACTAGTCGTCAGCGTGCATTTTCCTTCCCCCCACGGCACCTGCTCGACCGTCACTCCGCACCGCGGGCAGTCCACCCGCCGCATTGCATAGACGAAGAACACGGCAATCTGCCAGAGGGGTACGAACTCGAACCGCCGTGGCGGCAGTCGGTCGTAGCCCGGTCCCTTGCGGCCACAACTGGAACAGATCGGCCGACTCTTGGCTCGCGGCACAATCTGCACTTCGATCGTCGGTCGGGCGCCTTTTCCACCCATTGAACTTTCCCGTAAACAAAAGGCTTGTAACGTTCGACGCGATTGAGGATACTTTTCAGTTGCATCCTGTGCTGGCTCCAGGGAGATGGTTGGTGTGGTAACCCCATCTATACCTGGAAACCTCGCAGGATGCATCTTCTTTTCTTGGTCCTGTGCAGCTACAATCCTTCTTGCCTGGTGAAGCGGAGTCGGGCTCTGCGGGGACGCAACCCGACAAGGAATAGCCAGGTCAGGACGGGTAAATGACCCGTAGGCCCTGGCGACTTCATGCCGCCAGGGCAACTTTTCATCTCCCTCATTTATTTGTCCTGCCATCCCTCAAAAATCCAATCCCGGCACTACCAACAAACCTCGCACTACGCACTGACTCTTACCCATAAATTCTGCGGAAGACCCCGATTAAAGCATAAGCAGCTTGCCCGCCGCTGGTTCGACAAGGCCGCGACGTGGATGGACGAGCACCAGACGGAGGCCGACAAGCTCCGCCAGTACCGGATCGAAGCGGGCAAGCTGTTGGGGATCGCCGCCACGCCGTCGCCGGTGGCGGAGAAAGCGAAGCCAGGCGGAAAACCGAAAGCGGATTCAGCAACAACTTCATCCTGAGCCGCATCCTGCCGTGACAATCACCGCCCCGGCCACGGCTTTCCTCGCGCTGGCAATGGCTGCGCCGGCGCCGGTCTGCAAACGCAGGGCGCTTTACTCCCCCACGCCGACCGCATTTCCAACTTTGGCCAGTCCTTTTCGGCGGCAAGACGGCGGCGGATTCCTCGGGAAAAGCCGGCCCCGCCGGCTTGCGGGCGATGGTCCTGTCCAGAAATATGGAATTGGGAACTGTACAAAAGCAGCGGCAAAAACGTACTTATTATTACCGATATATACGACTAATAACGTCTTTATACGGTCGTTTTGCTCTTTGAAAATTCGCTTCTGCGACGCGGCCAGTCAACCGCGTCGCGCAGTCCGGGCAGGCTCGCCGCCTGCTCCGGCCAGGGCATCGGCTTGAATATATGGCGGGCAATGTTCAGCCAAGAGACAGAAAAGGGATCAACGACGGGATGAGGGAACACTAATAAACACTAATAATCACTAATAGAATAAAGCTTAGTGTTAATTAGCGGAGATTAGTGTTCCAGGAATTCTCTCCCCAAAGGCCCGCACGCTCAATTCCATACTACTAGGGGATTGACTAGAAAAAAACGGAATTTTCTGACTGCGCGTCCTCGGCCTCTTAGGAAGAAGACGCGATAGATTGCCTAGATTACCAAGTGGGAGCAAAACGTGGTTAAAAGTAGTCAAAAGTAGTCAAACGTGGCCAAACGTGGTCGAAACGTGGTCAAACGTGGCCAAAATGGCACCCATCCTTGTTGGAAATTTGTTTCCTCTGAGGAGTGTCAAGGCGCGGTTTTCGCCTGATTTTCTCGGTGCGAGCAACGTCCTATGGATAATATGATATGCATCATGCTGGGGGTAAAACGGCGAAAAAATCTGAAAAAAACGCCGTTTGTCCGTCAAATGTTCCGAAAACCGTGCAATTCCACCATAAATGGTGGTCAGGTGGTTGGCCTATCCGGGACTGGAAAACGCGGCTTGCAAGACTTTGCAGAATTTAGTTCTTGCATGGCGAGAGGGCTTTAAGGAATCTGTGGAGTTGTGGTTGCGCGGGTCTTTACTGCGGTCATCGCTGAGCATAGAGTAGGCGAGGAGAAAACAAACATGGTAAACATCGCCCAAAAGCTCGGGCTTGCGCCGGAGGACATCCGCAGGCTGGCAAATAGCGGATAAGCATTCAACCGATGTCTCGACGCAACGCATTTTTCTGCCTGTTTGCCCTCTGCTTTTGCCCGGCGAGTTCCTTGCGGGCTGCCGAGATCGTACTCGCGCACGACGGTCAGTCGGACTACCGCATTGTGATCGCCAACGGCGCCTCGGAATCGACCCGGTATGCCGCCGCGGAACTACAGATGTTTCTTGCACAGATTTCCGGCGCGAAACTGCCGATCACGAGCGATCACGAAGCGACGGCAGCCCATGAGATCATTCTGGGCCAAAGCAGCCACTTGGAAAAGCTCGCCCCGGGAATCGATTTCAAAGCGTTGGGCGATGAAGGGTACGTGATCCGCACGGCCGGACCACACCTGCTGATCGCGGGCGGCGGCTTGCGCGGCAACCTGTACGGCGTATACGGGCTGCTGGAGGACCATTTCGGCTGCCGCTGGTTTGCCCCGGGAGTGAGCCGTATCCCGAAGCAGAACCAGGTGGCCCTCGGCCCGTTGGACGAAACCAAGGTCCCCGTGTTGGAATATCGCGAACCGTACGTCTACGAGTGTCTCGACGGTGATTGGTGTGCCCGCAACCGCATGAACTCCGGCAGCGCGCCGCTGGAAGCCCGGCACGGCGGGAAGGTGTGCTTTGCCAAGGGCCTCTTCGTCCACACGTTTTCCCGCCTCGTGCCCCCGGAAAAGTATTTCGCCGCGCATCCGGAATACTTCGCGCTCGTCGGCGGCAAGCGGCAGTCGGGCTACGCGCAGCTCTGTTGCACGAACGAGGAGGCGATTCGGCTCTGTACGGAAGCGATCCGCGCAGCAATGCGAGCCCAGCCCGACGCCGCCGTGTTCTCCGTCTCGCAGAACGACACCGACATGCACTGCGAGTGCCCGCGCTGCCAGGCCTTCGCGCGAGAAGAAGGAACTCAGGCGGCGCCGGTCTTGAATCTGGTGAATCGCGTCGCTGAGGCCGTCGAAAAGGAGTTTCCCGGCAAGGCCATCGAGACGCTGGCTTATCATTGGAGCCGCCGCCCGCCAAGACAGATGCGGCCGCGGCCGAACGTCATTATCCGCCTGTGCTCGATCGAGTGCTGCTTCTCGCATCCGCTGGCAATCTGCGACTGCCCGGCCAACCGGGCCTTTTGCGAGGACCTGCGGGCCTGGTCGAAAGTCGCACCGCGGCTGTGGGTGTGGGACTACGCGGTCGATTTCGACCACTACCTTTTGCCGTTTCCCAATCAGCGGGTTTACAAGCCGAACATCCGCTTGTTCGTGGCCAACCACGTGAAGGGGATTTTCGAGCAGGGCGCCCACAAGACGCCGCACAGTGAACTGGCGGCATTGGGGGGCTACCTGACGGCCAAGCTCCTCTGGAACCCCGACTACGATGAAGAGACTGCGGTCGGCGAGTTCCTGGAAGCATACTACGGCAAGGCGGCCGGGAGAGTCCGCGCGTATCTCGCTCTCTTGCACGATCGCGCAGAGCGGGACAACGCCCACGTGCACCTGCATTGCACGCCGCTCAACCCGTACTTCGGCGGCGATTTTCTCCCCCGAGCGGACGCTCTTTGGGCCGAAGCCGAAAGGCTGGTGGCCGACGACCCGGCCGTTTTGCAGCGGGTGCGCTTTCGCGGATGTCCGTGGACTACGCTATTCTGGAGCGCGCTCGGGCGGAGCGGGCGCCGGCTTCCGGCCTTGCCGCGCTCGCCGCCAGGCGTTTCCAGCCGTTCCTGGAAACACTCGCCGCCAGCGGCATGACCCAACTGCGTGAAGGCCATGCACTCAACGTGGACGACTACCGGTCGGAATTGGCCGAAGTCCTTGTTCCCGCAACGCACGCGGCAAGCCGCGATCCTGCGGCAAGCAGGCCGACCGCATTTCCCCGCCGCGAAATTCGCGTGGGGATCGTTGAGGGGAAAATCCGCGGCGCAGATCAGCGCCGATCCAGGCGGGCATCGACCGCATCGCGGAGCAGGGCGGAGGCAGCGTGCGCAGTCGGCCCGGGACGCTATGTGCTCCGCAACGCCCTGGCGCTGCGCAATCATGTTCGCCTGATCGGCACTCCTGGAAAAACTATCCTGGCAAGTTGCGACGGCGCGCAGACTCGCCTGGCCCGGGATGCGGCTTCCGGCGATCGTCAGATCGTGTTGGCCGACGCAGCCGTCTTTCGCGTCGGCGATGGCCTGCAAATCAGGGACAGTCATACCCAGTACTACTTCACCGACAAGCCGGTGACCTTGACCGAAAAGATCGGCGAGAAGGTCTTCCGCCTCAACATGCCGCTGGCCCAGAATTACGCGGTGGCCCGCAACGCCGCCGCCGTCCTGGCGTTCCAGTTGATCGGCGGCTATAACGTCGGCGACGCGACCGTGGAGGGGCTCGTGCTCGAGGGAAACCGTCCTAGGACCGAGGCCTTTGCCAGCAGCGGCGGCGTGGGGGCGGCCATTTACCTTTACGCCTGCGACCACGTTACCATCCGCAATTGCACCGTGCGCAATTACCGCGGCGACGGCATCAGCTTTCAATGGGGCTGCTCACGACGTGACGATCGAAGACTGCCAGCGTGCAGAACTGCCTTGGCTTCGGTCTGCATCCCGGCAGCGATTCCCATGACTGCATCGTCCGGCGAAACCGCTCGATGCGCAATTCTGGTCCGGGAACATTCGTTTGCGTGAACGTGAAACACGTGCTTTTCGAGAAAAACGAGCTCCGCGACAACCTCGGCCCCGGGGTTTCCATCGGGTCCGGCGACACCGATAACCTCTTCCGGGAGAATACGATCGTAGGGAACGGGCGAACCGGCGTTCTCTTCCGCGATGACGGCGCCGACGAAAGGGGCGCATCGCAACGTTCTGGAGCGAAACACGATCCTCGACAACGGCCTGGCGGAGAAAAGCGACAAGCCGCACGGGTGCGTCACGGTCCTCGGCATCCACCACGGCTTGGTCTTTCGCGAGAACACGCTGGGCAATATGCAGCCCGGCGGACCCGTGGAGATCGGCATCCTCGGTGGTGACGATCCCAAGGACTTGACGATCGAAGGGAACCATTATCTCAACCTCAAGGCCGAAACGCGAACCAACAAGTGCTCGGATGGAAAGGGGATGCGGAAACGGTCCAGCGCGTGGCATTGGATGCGGAATTCAGCAGCGGGGAGTGCCCGTGACGTTTACGGATATTCCAGTCGGGCACAGCGGTCTTCGTCATTCCCGCCTTTGGCACTGAAGTCTTACCGATCACGGCCGGGCTCGGTGTCTGCGGCGGCCGCCCTCAGGCGAGCAACACGCGCGTGCTCAGCGGCGACGCGCTCGTTGTGGCCGTCATGCATGAGCGCGGGTTCACGCACCTGGCCAGCCACGATGCCGATTTCGAGGGGGGTGCCCAGGCTGACGCGGTACGCCCCGGCCTGACCGGCGCTCGGCGAGGGGAAAACGAGGTGCAGAGCGTAAGCCAGGACCCGCGCTTGCGAAAGTACCTATTCCAGGTCGGGCCCCGCTTGCGGCACGCAACGAGCTAAAGTACATATTCCAAGCCAGGCCCCGCGGCCCAGGCCCCGCGGCCCGATCGGAAGCGAGTGGGCCTTCGCCGTCGAGCAGCTTATACGGTCTGAAAATAAAATTGGCTGTCTCGGCTGTAAAGTCACGCGGGAGCCTCGAGTTGCTGCCCGAGCGTCAAGAAAAACCCGAGGTTTTCCGACTTTTCCACGCCCGCCGTGCCGCTTGCCTGCGGAGTTGGGAGTGACCGCCGCAGGAAAGCCCACTTTCAGCGTCACGCCCAAGGCGGCGCTCCGAACCGTCCCCCAAGTGGCCTGCATTTGCTGCCAGCTACGGCCCAGATGTTGCCAGCGCGGGCTGAAGGTTGAGACCGGCATCGCCAAGTGACGACTCACCCGCCGAAATCAACGGGCAGCCTGAGCGTCAGCGAATTGATCGCAAAGGGGCGAAAATACCAAAGCCTTCCCTCCCGTGATATGATTAGTCACAGCGACGGCCGGCTGGCGAATCGTCGTGCGCAGCCGTCCGCGTGCGGAATCAGGGATACTGATCATCCTAAAGAACTTGTGTTAGAACCGGATCTGCGACGCGGTTTTCCCCTGCCATAGCTGGGTTTTGAAACGGGTTTGAAATAAGGTGGTGTTTAGCGGCTGGGAGGATTGCGACCATGAGTTTTCCGGAAACCCGGCTTACGCTCATTCAACGGCTGGCCTCCGGCGGCACCGCGGAGGACTGGCATGGGTTTGCGGGATTATTGGGGGCCAGTATGCCGGTTCGCCCTCCGCTCCGGGGCCGGACAGCTCAGCGACGCCGAGGACGTTGCTTCCCAGACCTTCGAGGTGCTCTGGGAAAGCCGGCTGCTGGTCCGCTGGATTGCCAATCGCACGGCCAAACTGCGGGAGCTTGCTGTGCAGCGTCACCCGGAAGACCCTTGCCAACCGCCAGCGTGTGCGAGCGGGCCGGGAACGATTGGCCCGCGACGCGGCCGACCAATGGGCACAGCCGGAGGCGGTCGAGGACGAGCAATCCGAGATCTTCTACGCAGCCTGGGTCGAGGACCTGTTGAGCCAGACTTTGGAATCGGTTGCGGCCGCGTACCATCGGGAGGCTAAGGGCGACTATGTGCGGGTCCTCTATAGCCGCCTCTGCCAGGGGGTAAGCATTGCAGTCATGGCCCAAGAGTTGGACACGACTTCTTTGTCGGTCAAGAACTACTTCCGACACGCTCGACAACGTTTGGCCGAGACCCTCGAAACCCTGGTCCGGCGGCAGGTCCAACGGTATAGCACTCCGGAAGCGTCGGAGCAGGAGTTCCAGGACGAATGGCAGAGGTTGGGCAGCTATTTGACGGAACACGGCGGTCTGGAAGAGGCGATCCGCCGCGCCTACGAACTTATCGACCCAGTCACGGTCCAAAAGAACCAACAGGCCGGCCTCCAGGCAGCCACGCAGCGCATTGCCCTGGCCATAAGCCGTTTCGAGTGAACGGGTTATGGAAAATCCGTTTCCCGCGTTAGTCAACCTGTCTTCCCATTACATTGATAGAGTGAGCGGACGGGAGTTCCGGCCCTCACAACAGACAGGAGTCCGGCCATGTTCTTCGTCATCCCCTGGAAACTGCGTCAGGCAATCGAATCCCGCGGCGTGCCCGCGGTGAACATTGCGATCATTGCGGCCAACGTCTTGTTCTACCTTTTGGGCTGGTCCTGGCCCGTGGGACCGGGCAGCAGCCTTTCTTCCCTTTGGCTCTATACCTTCAGCCATTGCGGCCTGTGGCACCTGGTGCTGAACCTATGGGCCCTCTGGGTCTTCGGCAACCCGGTAAACCGCCGGCTGGGCAATGTCTATTATGCCCTGGTCTACCTGGGCACTGCGGTACTGCTGGGCTCTTCGCCCGGCTGATTATTTCGACCTGGCTGCTGGGGGCGTCGGGGGCGATCTTCGCCGTCATCGCGGTCGCCCTGATCCTCATGCCGCGAGCGAGCGTCGATATTGCCTGCGTGGCCTGTTTCCCCTTGACGCTCATCATCGGCCTGCTGAGCAAACCGGCGCAATCGTGGCAGTGGCTGCTCCGCAGCGCCGTGTACGACATCCCCGCCCTCTGGGCCTTGACGCTGATCCCGCTGATGCAGTTGTTCCTGTTCTGGTGGGACCATTGGAGGCCGAATTCCCTGGCCCACTTGCTAGGCATGCTTTGCGGCATGGGGGCAGTGCTGTTGCTGCCCGACCGAATCACCATGCGACGCAGTTCGCTGCTCGGCGGCATCATCCTATGTTGGTTGCCGCGGCAGGTGTAACGCCGCGGCAACCATTGCACTTCGAACCTGTCCGAGAACCAACTTTACTTTCAATTGGAGAGACTCATGGGAATTTTTCAGCGTATTTCTGACATCCTTTCGGCGAACATGAACGAATTGACCGAGCAGTTCGAGGACCCGGAGAAGATGCTCAAGCAGGCGATCCGCGAGATGGAAGACTCGATTGCCGAGGTCACCCAACAGACGGCCAAGACCATGGCCCATGAAAAGACGCTCTCCCGCGAACTGGAGCGGAACCGCACCGGAAGCCAGGAGTGGCAGCAGCGGGCGGTCAAGGCCGTGGAGGCCGGCGACGACGCCCTGGCCCGCAAGGCCCTGACCCGTAAGAATGAGCATGAAAACCTCGTCGCCGCCTTGGAAGACCAGCTCGGGGCGGCGCGGGATTGCTGCAGCACGCTCCAGCACCAGTTGGCCGGGATGCAGGCAAAGCTTGCCGAGGCCAAACGGAACCTGTCCACGCTCTCGATCCGCAAGCGATCGGCCGATCTCCGCAAGAAGATGGACGCCCAGGCCGCCGGGCTGGCATCGAGCGTCGACGACACGGCGTTCGCAAAGTTCGATCGGCTGAAGGCCAAGGTGGAGCAGGCCGAGGCCGAAGCCGAGGCCATGGCCGAGCTGCGGGCTATGCAGGCCGGCGGCAAGGCCGAAGACGTAGCCGAGGTGTCGGTCGAAGATCTCGACGTCGCCTCCCAGTTGGCCGACCTGAAGCGGAAGATGAACAAATAGTGTAAGTCAGGCTGGAAAGCCTGACCTACTTGATCGAGGCCGAAGGCCCCCATACAGCCGATTGGCTTTTTTGGTAGAACAAGATTTTATGACAGAGCCTACTGCCAATTTCATCGTCTCGCAGTCCTTGGCGGAGTTGCTCGCCGCGGGCCCGTCCTGGACGTTGAAGGAACGGCTCGTTCTGGCAGACCGCCTGGCCCTGGCAGTCCAGGCCCTGCACGTACAGGGACGGACTCACCGGGCTCTCGATGCGGCCACGGTAACGGTCGATGAGCGGCTCCGGCCGCAACTCGGTCCGCCCGCCGGGCCACGCCGCTTCGGCGCGGAGCAATCCAATCCCGAGTTCTGCCCGCCCGAGTTGGCCTTGGACACAGCCGTGGAGCTGCCCGCCGAGATCGAGGCCGCCACGGCGATCTTGCGCGAGCAAGGTCTGGCCGTCGATCCGCGACGGGTCAACGTTTACCAGTTCGGCGTGCTCCTCTGCCAGTTGTTGACCGGCGAGTCGCTGTTGAGCTACCGCTACAGCACGAGCGTCAAGGCGAAGGTCCCGCCCCTGGCACGGGCGGTGTTGGATCGTTGCCTGGGCGAAGGCCCCGCGCCGCCGCTCTCAGACTGCGAAGGCCTGATCGACGCCCTGGAGGAGTTGCTCCCGCAATGCGCGGACGAATCGCCGCCCTCAGTCCGGGAAACGCCCGCCCGCGGCAGCAGCGTGGACTTCCTTGCCGAGACGCCCCCGCAGGGCTCTGCGGTTGCTGCTCCCGCCGACGCCCGGCCTTTGAGGAACTTCCGTTCCAACGACTGGGGCATTTTCAGGTCGTCCAGCGGATCGGCAGTGGTGGAATGGGCGATGTCTACAAGGGCTACGACGCCACGCTCGACCGCTATGTGGCCATCAAGGTCTTGCCCGCGGTCCTGGCCCGCGACGAGGATTTCGTCCGCCGTTTCCACGCCGAGGCCACGGCGGTGGCCAAGCTGGCCCATCCCAACGTGGTTCCCATCCACTTCATCGGCCAGGACGCCGGGCACCACTTCTTTGCCATGCAGTTCATCGAGGGCGAGTCGCTGGCCCAGCTCCTTGCCCGCCAGCCGCGGTTGCCCTTGGAGCAGGCATTGCCGATCGTCGAGCAGTGCCTGGCCGGCCTGGAAGCGGCCCACGCCCGGGAGTTGATCCATCGCGACATCAAGCCCGGCAACGTGCTCTTGGACCAAGCCAGCAAGCGGGCGGTGCTGGTCGATTTCGGCCTGGTCCGCCGCCTGGGCGCCAGCGCAGATGACGGCCACCGGCGTGGTCATGGGCACGGTCGATTACATCGCCCCGGAACAGGCCCGGGGGCAGCCGGTCGACGGCCGCGCCGACATCTATTCCCTGGGCGTGATGTTCTACCAGTTGCTGGCCGGCCGGCTACCGTTCAATGCCGAATCGCCCACGGCGATGATCTTTCAACACGCCTACGAGGAACCGTTTCCGCTGGAACAGGCCGCGGCGGAGGTCCCGTCGGCGGTGATCGAAATCGTCGCCCGCATGATGGCCAAGGATCCCGCCCAGCGGTATCCGGACTGTGCGGCGGTGCTGGCGGAGTTGCGGACATTTCGCGAGCGCGGGGCGGTGCAGCCCTCACCCCCTGCCCCTCTCCCGGAGGGAGAGGGGAGCCATCACGTCCCCCTCTCCCTCCGGGAGAGGGCCGGGGTGAGGGCATTTTCGCCGGATTCCGGCGCGGACTTGTCCCCTGCCCTTCTCTCGCTGCCCGCCGACACCCCCTTGCAACGCGCCAAGGACTGGGCGGCCACGATGTTCCGCCGGCGACGCCCCGGAGTACCTCAAGGAACTCCAGAACACCACGCAGCAGGTGGACGGCGGGGTGGCGGAGTACGAGCGTCGCTCGAAGCGGTTGGCCGGGCTGCTGGAAGAAGCCCGCCAGATCGCGGCCGACCTTTCATTGCAAATCACGAGCGAGGAAGAGGCCGCGCGGCAGTTGGCCGCTGCGGTCGCCGCCGCTGCCGATCCCGACGACCTGCTGGCCAAGAAACATGCCTGCGAGGAGAACTTGGAGGCGTCCCGAGCCCAGTACGCCGAGCAGCAAGGGCGGGTCGAGCAATTGGAATTGGAGCTAAGCAAGGCCACAGCCACCTTGGCCCGGCTCCGCAGTCAGCGCGACTTGCTCAAGGCCCGCTTGCAGGCCGTGGATGTTCAGCGCCGCTGCGACGGCGACCGCCCGCCGGCTGCAAAGCGCCGGCCGATTCTGGTGGCGGCAATGGCCATCCTCGGCGTCTTCGCCGGGGTTTTGGCGGTGAAGGCAATCATTCAACCGAAATTTCGAGGAGACACCGGGGTCGTCGAATCGGAGATGGATGTCGAACAGTCGGCGATTTCGGTCCCGCCGGGGAATTTCGTGGCGACCCCGCCGCCGGCGATCGCGCCCTTCGATGCGGCCGCGGCTCGGCAGCTTCAGCAACAGTGGGCCAGGCATCTCGGCGTGCCAGTGGAAGTGAGCAACTCCATCGGCATGAAGTTCGTTCTCATCCCGCCAGGCAAGTTCATGATGGGGTCGCCCAAGGAACTGATCGAGGAGGAGTTGAAGACGCCGAATATTGAGGGGTGGTACAAGGTGCACCTGTCGCGCGAGGGGCCGAGGCATCGCGTGCGGATCACGAAGCCATTCTACCTTGGCGTGTACGACGTAACCCAGGGGGAATACGAGCGCGTGATGGGCACAAATCCCAGCGAGTTTTCGGCCACAGGCAAGCACAAGGACCAGGTCGCCGGACAGGACACAAAGCGGTTCCCGGTGGAGTCGGTGTCGTGGGACGACGCGGTAGAGTTCTGCCGGAAACTCTCGGTGTCGCCGGCGGAGAAGGCGGCGGGGCGAACGTATCGCCTGCCTTCGGAGCGCAATGGGAATATGCGTGCCGTGCCGGAAGTACGGGCCGATACAGTTTCAGTCCGGGCAGCAAGGCCATTCCCAAGGAGTCCGACGAGAATGCGCTTACTGACTACGGTTGGTTCACCGGAAACTCCGGCCGGATGACACATGTCGTGGGCGGGAAACGCACGAATCCCTGGGGGCTGTATGATATGCACGGGAACGTGTTGCAGTGGTGTCAGGATTCGTGTCAGGATTGGTATACTGAGGATTATTACCGGGAAACGGATGGCGCCGAAAATCCTCTTGGGCCGAAAGCTGGCTCGAACCGCGTGAACCGTGGCGGCGGTTGGTTCTGCTTCGCCGAGCGCTGTCGGTCGGCGTACCGCTCCGGGGATTCGCCGGGGAGCCGCAGCGACTCCCTTGGCTTCCGTGTCTCGTTAATTCCGGCGGACAAGTAGGGTGAGCGAGCGGAGCCGGCGCGCAGCCCGAGCGTTGGCCTGAAGACTTCCACCCAACCGTTTGCCCGGACGAGTGCTGCGCCGCTGGCCGTTGCCAACCCGGCATCGACCCCGCCGTTGCCAGCCGTCATGCGGCTGTCCCATTTACTCAACCGTTTTCTTGGAATCCCGAAAAAGGACCCTTTTCTGCGAACGACGCCAGCCCGCTTTCGCGAGTCGGTCACATCGATCCTCCGCGCAAAGAGCAGACATGACAAATTCGGAGTGTCATCGTTATGATGGCGCGGCATGACCGTTTTGGCTATGCGGGCCTTGCTCCAGTGCAACCTGCGTCGGCGGCGCACACCGACGCAAGTTGGCAGTTTGCGTTTACCTGCGGCGGTGAGGCACTCCGCAGCAGGCAAGGCAATACGCCAATTCCCCCTCTGATAGCAAGTGTCGACTAACTCTTGCGATGCAAATTCGTCGCGACGTGCCACGATTTTCCTTGACATCTCCTGGCCCAATTAGCCGCAAACCGTCGTGGGACCGGCAGTTCCATTACGTTGCAATGGCCGTCGAGCCGCTGCCTTTCCGCTTGAGGTCCGCCGTGGAGGGGACATCTGACTTAATTCGTCTTGGCTTGTGGTTTTCGCTGGAGGATCAATCGGTACTTGGAACGACACTCGGCGTGCACGAAACCGGCCATCAGAGGGAGACTTTTCGCGTCTTTTTGCCGTTCAAATCTCTGGAAATCCGCTCTTTTCGCCGGATTGCTCTAAGGTCGTGGCAGGCAACGCCTTGCGACGCCGCTGGCGCCCCGTGGAGGCCGTCACCGAGTGCGCTGGACTGTATCAAATCGCCGTCTAATTCGTATTATTCCGTAACTACAGACAACAAAAGGACAACCAAATGCAGACCACCGACCATCCGCAGCAAACCGAAGGATGAAGCCGGAAGGATGAAGGATGAATCAAGCAAGTAGAAGGTTTTCCCTTCCGCCTTCACTTCATCCCTCATCCTTCATCCCTCAACCAACACGCAATCATGAGAGAACCCAATTCACGTTTGGCCCAGGCCCGCGAGCGGAAGGAAGCCTTTCTGCCGGAGATCGCCCGGCTCTCCCTGCAGGGCCATACCAGCCGGGAGGTCGCCGAAAAGGTCGGCATACCCAAGACGACCGTCCTCCGCTGGCGGAATTCGCTGCGGCGGGAATGCGCCTCGCGATCCGTAAAGGAGACGATGGAAATGATCGACAAACTGAACGAGCGCTACGACACGATCTACCGCAAGGCGCTGGAGGGCCTGGACCGCTCGCAGGCCGACGAGGAAATTCGCACGGTCACCGATTGCCCCGGCGACGATTCGAAAAACAAGCGGTCCCTCCGCACCAAGACCCGGGCCGGCAACCCCGCCTGGCTGACCCGCGCCCAGGCCGCCCTGGATGCGACCGCCAAACTGCTGAAGGAGATGGGAATGCCGCCCGAGGCGGAAAATGAGGGAACAGGCGGTGGTCCGATCCAAGTGGAGGAATTGACCGAAGATGATCTTGCTCAGATGTCAACTGAAGAACTACGAGCTCTTGAGGCCCATGTTACGGACGTGCTTGGCGACGAGAGAACGGGTGCAGACGAGCCTGCTGGAGTTCACGATGTACACCAAGCCGGACTACCGGGCGAGCTGGCACCACAAGTTGCTGGCGGAGAGGCTGGACCGGGTGGCGGCGGGCCTTTGCCCGCGGCTGATGATCTTCCTGCCCCCGCAACACGGCAAGAGCGAGCTGGTGAGCCGCCGTTTCCCGGCGTTCGTCCTGGGGCGGAACCCGGAGCTGCGGCTGATCGGCAGCTCGCACACCAACGACCTGGCGATCAGCATGAACCGCGACGTGCAGCGGATAATATGCGACAACGCCTACCGGAACCTGTTCCCCGATTGCCGGCTCAACGACCGCTGGGTCCGCACGGCGGCGCGGGTGGAGGCCCGCCGCACGCTCAACCTGTTCAAGGACAAACTGCTGTACGTCGACGCGATTTTGGACCACATCGTGCTGGACCAGGTCGTCCGCAAAACGCTGCTCTTCTGCGAGCAGAAAAAGCCTGATTTCGTGGGCATCGAGGCCGAACAGTTCCAGGAGATTAGGGATGTGAAATGAACTCGATTTTGGACCACACCGTGCTGGACCACGAAGAGGGCATCCACCCGATGTAAGTGCTGCATGGAAGAGCACTTACGAGTGTTTTGCCGGAGCGCGAAACAGTCCAGGTCCGGATAGGCTCGGAAAGGCTTTAAGGAATCTGGGGAGTTGTGCTCGCGCGGGTCTTTACCGCGGTCATGGCCGAACATAGACTGAGCGCGGAAGGAATAACTTCAGTAAACTGTACTCGGCACACGCCGTTCTGCCTGCTACCAAGGAGATGAATGATGAGAAGCCGCGGGACATTCCGAACGCTGTGTGCCATCGCGTGGGCCTTGCTGTTCTCGATTACGTGGGCGAGTGCGCCGGCCACCGCCGGCCCGCAGGTCCGCCATCCCAACCTGTTGTTCAATCGGCAGGAGCTTGTTGCCATGAAGGCCAAGATCGAGAAGTATCCTTGGGCCCGCCAGACCTTCGAGCGGATCAAGGCTGATGCCGTGCTCGATGCCGACGGTGGCAATCAGTGGCGGATCCCCACGCGCGTGGCCCCCGCCATGATGTACGCGCTGACGGGCGACGCGAAGTATGCCAAGGCGGCGCGGGAGCACGTCGTGGAACGCTTGAAGGACTTGCAGGACAAGAACGTCGGTTGGCAGTGGAACCGCGGGGTGACGGAAGCCATCATGTACGACCTGGTCTACGACACCTTCAGCGAAAACCAGCGGCGGGAAATCGAAGATGCCTTCCGCAACATCGGCCGGTTGGAGATCGACCTGGCCGAGTCGGGCTATCAAACCTGGAACATGAAGTGGGTCGAGCACTGGAACGTGGCGATGATGGGTTACGTGACCGGCGATCGGCATCTGATCGACTACGGCTTGAACGATCCCGGCGGCGGCCTGACCTCCGGAAAGGGCTACGCTCGCTACGATCCCAAGAAGTATGGAGGCTTCCATCAAATCATTGAGCGCAATATCAAGGACGGCACCTGGCACGAGCCGCCGGAATACCTCTTCAACGCGATCGCTTTCCCTTGTTTCACCGTAGCGCTGGCGGCCAAACATTATGACGGGACAGACCTGTACCATTGGCGGGCCGCCAACGGCAACTCGCTTTCGGAACTGTTTCCGCGGTGGATCGACCTGACGTTTCCGGCCGAGGAGAGCGGCGTGCCGGGCGGCACGTTTCGCGTCGCCAACTACGGTGACGGCGGCACCACGGCCTGGCGCGACCTGTTCCTGATCAACTCGCCCTGGCAGATGGCCCCCTGGACGTCTTCGGCGGGGCCCATCCAGCCGGACGAAGTGTGGTCGGCCCAAGGCATGCTGGAGATCGCGCACGATCTCGATCCGCGGCCGGACTATGCCTGGTTCCTCGCGCAGCCGGCACGGCGCGATGGCTTTTTCTGCAACACGGGCGGAGGGTATTTGGCACTCAGCCGGCCCGCCTTGGGCTTCGGGCGGCCCTTGGACGACGCCCCCGCCGACCATGGGTACATGGTGCCCGCCCCGCCGGCGCCCAGCTCGCTCTTGCCCAAGGCCGGGCTGGCCATGCTCCGCGCCGATGAATCGCCCGGCTACTGGCACGGCAAGGGCCTGGCCTGCTTCTTCATCATGGGCGAGCCCGAGTTCCGCAGCCACCGCCATTGCGACGACTACCAGATCGTCCTGCACGGCCGCGGGCGGCTGTTGTATCCGGACATCAACCCCTGGAACTACGAGAACGACAAGGAGATCGGCTGGACCCACCGCTCGATCGCCCACAATACGCTGGCCGTCGACGGGGCGAGCAACGTGGCGGCCCCCTACAGCGAGCGCCACGATTTCAGCCCCGAGGTGAAGTTCATCGCCGCCCAGGGGCGCGCCCTTCGAGAAGCACGACGGCATCGCCGCCGCTCCCGTGGGGCCGCAAGTGTGGCCGAAAAAGGTGGTCCTCAGCCGCGCCTTGTTCCTCACCAAGGAGTACCTGGCCGACTTCTTCTGGGCCACCTCGCCGACCGAACACGTCTACGACTGGGCCCTGCACGGCTTCGGCCGTTTGCAGTACGACCGGCAGAAGTTCCAGGCGAGCCAGGACCTGACGCCGTACAAGTGGGTCAAGGATGTTTCCAAGCAGACGACGGCGGGGCCCTGGTCGGTCGAGTGGGTGCAGCAGGGCGCCGGAGTGGTGCAAGGGATGCCGACGTCGCGGCACACCGAGGCCTGGTTCAGCACGCAAGCCGGCGTGAAAATGTGGATGCTGGGGGCGGCGGGCACCTCGGCATACGTGGGCGAGAGCCCTTTGTTGGTCAGCGACATGGAGAAGGGCATGTCGCAGCGGCCGCAGGACCCGGAGGGCCGCCTGCCGATGGTCGTCGCGCGGCGTCAGGCCAAGAGCGCCCTCTACGCCGCGCTGCACGAGCCGGTCCTGTTGCGCGACAAGGGCAAGCCGGTCAATCAGCCCCGCATCCGCGGCTTCGAACTTGTGGCGCAGACGGCGGATGCGATTGCCGTGAAGATCATCGGGCCCGACTATGTCGATTACGCGATGGTGAGTTTCAGCAACCCGGTGGACGAACAGCAGGAGGTCGCGCTGACGGACCCATCCAGCGGCGAGAGCTTCGTCTTCCGCAGCTTCGCCTATTTGCGTTGCCGGGGCAAGGGCATCGTGGGGCGCGGGAGCCCGGTCGGGCTCGTCATCGCACAAGGCGGCATGGGGCCGTCGGCGACGTTGAGCCTCAACGGCCAGCCGGCGCCCGTCACGGTCGCCGCGGGGCGACTGCGTTACGGCAAGTGACACCCGCTAGTGTAGTGTCTCGAAAATGGCGGTATTTATTATGGGTATTATGTGCAAGACAGGGTGGCATGCCTTAACGCGGCGTTGCCGCGTAGGCATGTTTCGCGGCAAGCGTGTCCCTATCTGTGCAACATGCCTACGCGGCAACGCCGCGTTAAGGCATGCCACCCATAAATCACCAACTGCGTGAGACACTACGCTACGCGCGGAATAGTGAAAAATTGTCAAGGAACCCCCAACTATGAACCGGCAATTGAAGGCGTTGAACATGGACAAGCGTGCGTTGTACCGAGTGTCTTGGGTCGGCGCGGCCGGCCTGCTGCTGATGGCAATCGCGTCGCCACTGCCTGCGGCGGAGGGCGTAGTCGAAATAGGTCGCGCTGCGGAGAGCCGCGTGCCCCACTGGGACGCGCGGGGCCTGGGCCCGCTTCCCCAGCAAGGGATCGCCTGCCTCGATGCGAGCGACGACGGACGCTTCGTGGCCGTCGGCACGATCGCTCCTCCCGGCGTACCGAACCTGTTCCTCCTCGATGAAAACGGCCGGATCGTCGGCCAACACCGCGCCGGCCTCCGCTGGCTGAATGAGGTGACCGTTTCCGGCGACGGCCGCTTCGTCGCGGCGCTGGCGACGACTCCCGAGGGTACCGCCGGCGACCAACCGCGGTTCTATGCCTTTCGGGATGGGAAGGAATTGGCGCAGCTTTCCGAGCGATTCCGCTTGCAGGACTTCCATCCCTGCGGCTGCATGTTCCACTATGGCGACCATTCCAACCACCTGCCGCACGTTGCGCGCTGGGTCGCCGGCCGCTGGGTGGTCGCCGGAGATGACCTGGTCCACTGGCTGTCGCCGGACGGTTCGACGACGGCGGAGGCCCCGCTGGGGCAGGGCGTGACGACCGCCTTTGCCGCCTCTGCCAGCGGGTTGGCAGTGGTTGGCCGCTACGCCTTCGGTTCCTTCTACACGCCCGGAGAGGCGGCTTCCGGTGCCGGCGGTCGGTCGGCCGTTGGGCTTGCGGGCAAGTTCCAGAATCTGCTCGTGTTGAAACCCCGCAAGCCGAACCCTGTCGTCTGGTCGTGGCCGGCCAGCACGGACGATGCCCCCTCGGCGAAACCGGAAAAGGGGATCTATGGTCCGTCGGTCCCGCCCTACGAGGACGTCAAGTTTCAGGCCCCGTTAGCCGTGGCGGTCGATGCCGCGGGCGAGCACATTGCCGTGGCCGACTTCGAGGGGTGGCAGCGGGTGTTCCATCCACGCGACGGGAGCGACGATATTCCGTTCGGCACGCGGTTCATGCCGTCGCGGCCCACGATTCACGTTTACGACGCCCAGGGGAAAACGGTGCGGCGGATCGGCCCCGAGGCGTTTGCCGAGGCGCTCTGGTGCGACCTGGCCTTTTCGGCCGATGGCCGCAAACTGCTTGTTTGGCCACACAATTGGACCAGCCGCGGCCTGGCCGGCCAACCGCTGCTTCCCGCCGACGAGCATGCTCGGACACTGCATGTCCTGGACCTTGCCGACGGCGGCCTAAAGGCCGTCTGCTTCCCCGATGCCATTGCCTCTGTCGATACGGGCGGAGCGGCCCGGACTGCCGTGGGCTGCTGGGACCACAAGGTGTATCTGCTCGACGAAGGTTTTCGGCCGATCCCAACCCTGCCTCAAGGGCTGGACGTGGGCGCGGCGAGCCTGGTCCACGTCTCCCGCGACGGCCGGCGGGTTACCGTGGCCACGACTGCCGGCACCGTCCGCATGCTCGATGGGGACGGCAAGGGACTCTGGCAGACCGATCTGGCCAAGATTCCGCCGCCGGTCACCAAGAAAATGACGCCCGGCAAGTTGGGGCCGGGGATCTGGCGGACCGGCGTCGGCCGTTACCACAGCGACATGGGCACCCAGATCCTCATCGAAGCGCCCGACGGCCTGATCCTCATCGACCCCAATTCGGCCGCTTCGCTGGCGGAGAACTGGGCCATGATCGAGGGAGCGGGCCAAGACCCGCGACGGGTGAAGTATATCCTGCCCACACACGAGCACGGCGATCATGCCCCGGGCGCCGCGCTGTGGCGGGTCATCAGCGGTGCCCAAGTGGTCGCCAGCGCCGAAATGGCCTACGTCCTCCAGCATCACATTCCCGGCGGGACGGGCTACGGATTTCATCCGCCCGTGCCCACGGACATCGTTATCACTGGGGACAAGGAACTGGACCTGGCCGGCCTGAAGGTCCGCGCCATCCGCCTGCCCGGCCATACCTATGGCTCGATGGGCTGGGTCTTCCGCAAGGGCGACCGGACTTACGTATCCACGGGCGATCTGATCATGCCCGGAGGCGTGTTGGGTTACGCCGGCAGCCTGGACTTCTCGGCCGAAGACGTGTTGAACAGTCTCAAGAAGCTTGCTCTCTTGCGGCCGGACGTGGTGCTGGGCGGGCATGGCGGGGGTGGTCCCGACGAGTTCATCGCCAAGGGCATCGCCATCGGCGAGGCCACCGGCTGGTCGAAGATGCCGCCGCTGAAGCCCAATCCCTTGTATGGCTTTGCCCAGACCAACTACCTTGTGGCGGCCTGGCTCGAGCCCATTCAGGCCGCCGCTTTCGGCGACGTGGACGGCGATGGCCGGCCCGACGTGGCCGTGCTGGTCCCCAAGGGCAAAGGCTCGGCGGTGAAGATCTACCTCAACCGCGGCGGCAAGTTTGCGGCTGCCCCCAACGCGATCATCGACCTGCCGGATCTGCCCCACGCAGCGAAACTCCGCATGCTGCGGCTGGGCGATGGCCGGCTCACTGATTTCTTCGTCGCCGCCGAAAGCCAGGCCGTCTTGCTCCTCGCCCAGCAAGGGGATTTCAAGACCGTGCCGCTCTTTGAAGGTAAGGTCGGTCAAACGCTGGCACTCCGTCAGCAACGGGACTTCCATTTCAAGACCGTGCTGCTCCCCGTGATCCGTGGGTCGCAAGTCGCGGTCGGGGATTTCCTCGGCCAAGGGAGGCGTGACTTGCTGATCGGCTCGCGGTTCAACGCGGGGTTTAGCATCGCCGGCCAAGGCGCAGACGGTGTTTTCCGGCTCCACACGACGCCAACCACACAGAGCTACATGGATATCGCGCTGGCCAACGTCAATGGGGACAAGCGCGAGGACCTGATCACCTCGTCGGGCGACATCTTCCTGCGGCAGGCCGACGGCTCGCTGCCCGCGATGCCGTCCTTCCATTTGGGCACACCCGCGGGAGAACCCAGAGGCTGGGTCTTCCTGGCGGCCGCCGATTTCGATCACGACGGCTGGACCGACATTGCCCTGCTGGCCAACGGAAAGGAGGGAACGATCGTCTGGCTTTACCGGAACACGCGAAACCCGCAGGCGCCGTTTTCCACGGAGCCCAGCGCCCGCTTCGTGGTTCCCGGCGCCGAGGTCAACCGCGATGGCCCCACGGTTGCGGACTTCAACGGCGACGGCATCCCGGATTTGCTCCTTTGCAAGCGCGGCAATCAACCGGGAGTGTGCGTGCTCGCCGGCTCAGCGGCCGACGGACTGAGCCCGCAGCGCGTGCTCCAGGTGAAGCTCGACTACATTCCGCACTACGATTCGCGGTTCGGCGTGGGCGATTTCAAGGGCGATGGACGCCCGGCTCTGGCCGGGTTTGGCCGTGCGCCTACGGGGGCCGTAGGCGTATATATTTGGCAACAGAGCGGGGCAGCAAAGTGAGGAGCGGATGAAAAACAGGGAAGTAATTCCTCAGCCGATCCTAATCCCCGCGGCGAACGCTCCATTGGAACCAATCCGCACGATAGTTGCGATGGAAAGAGGCTGTCGACTCGGCCCGGGCGCCGAAGTACCCATAGGCAAACGGCTGACCCTGGAGATGCGTCTCCGGCGGCTGCGGCCTGGGAAGCAAACAGCGATGAGCCGGCAATGGGCCTGGCGCAGAAGGTGCAAGCGGTGCGGCGGCAGCGGGCTGCCAGGCCGAATCCGGCTCTTGCCATTCGGCGCTGTCCGCCCTGGCCGCCATCAATGCCAGCAGCAAGAGGCCGATCAACGCCAACAGCGGTTGCAGGATGCGAATCATCGTAAGGCTCCTGGGGCTTTACTGGTTTGAATCGGCCCCAGACCCGCCGGCAATTGGAACGTTTATTCGCGTTGGGAAAAATTTTCCGCTTGTACCGATCCAGTTGTAGCGGTTAAGTAAACTGGAGAAGTTAGAAGATACTGTAGATATAGGGGGCAAAGGTGGTTGAGAAGATTGCCAGCAGGCTGCACAGAACCAGGACCACGACGATCGGCAGCAGCCACCACTTCTTGTTCTCGGCCAAGAAACTGCAAGAACTCACGGACAATGCCCACGGGCTTCTCTTGGCTGGCCTTCTCAAAGTCGTTTTCGGGTGGCATGATGGGCCTCTATACGCTGTACGCTTGGTGTAGGGTGGGCCGAGTGCAACGAGTCCCACCATGAATAACGCTAGAGAATGGTGGGACTCGTTTCACTCGGCCCACCCTACTTACCAGCGGCGGAAGTAACTACGCACGTTGCGGGACGGTTTCTTCGGCTGCCAATAGGTACTGGCATTGCGATCCATCCTTAATTGTAACGGGTCGCGACCGAATAGTCGAAATACCAGGCCCACCGGCACGAAGACCATGAAGAATGCCAGCGACAGAACCAGGTCGTGGATCACCAAGGCCAGCGGCGCCGTCGCAACGTTGATCGCCACCAGCAGCGGCCGCAGTCCCCGCGGCCAGGCGATTCCCAGCGCGGAAAGCAGCCCGCCGATCGCTGCGGCAGAGACGATCGCCGGCAACGAACCGCGCGTCCAGAGTGCGGCGGCCAAGGGCAACGCCAGCAGCGATACCAGTCCGAAATTGCGGACCTGCCGATTGTCGGGATGTAAATTGATCATATTAGTCCAACTGGAACTGTGCCAAATGTCGAGTCCGCTGCGCCGTGTCCATGACGGTCGTCTGTTCCGTCTTGTGCAAAATATGCCGTCCCAAGACGAGCACGTCCATGTCAGTCGCCATGAAACAACGATAGGCGTCCTCGGGCGTACAGACGATCGGCTCGCTGCGGACGTTAAAACTCGTGTTGATCAATACCGGGCAGCCCGTCTTCTCGTGAAACCGCGTCATCAGCCGGTGCAAGAGCGGGTTGCGCTGCCGGTCAACCGTCTGTACACGGGCCGAATAGTCGACGTGCGTCACCGCGGGGATCGTCGAACGGCACTGGTTCAGCCGCTCGATGCCGAAGGCCTGGGTCTTGCTCGCATCAATCGGCAATCGTTGCTCCTCCCGGACCGGTGCGACCAGCAGCATGTAGGGGCTGTCCTCGTAGGGCCGCATCTCGAAATAGCGATCGACATACTCGCGAAGCACGATCGGCGCAAAGGGCCGAAACGACTCGCGGAACTTGATCTTGAGGTTCATCACCGACTGCATCGAACGACTCCGCGCGTCGCCCAGGATGCTCCTCGCCCCCAATGCCCGGGGACCGAACTCCATGCGGCCCTGAAACCAGCCGACGACTTTTTCCTGGGCCAAGAGCGACGCGACCTCGTCGACGAGGCGGCCTTCATCGGCCGCCGTTTCGAAAACGGCGTTCGCCTTGTGCAGCACCAGTTCAATCTGCTCGTCGGAGAACGTCGGGCCGAGGAACAAACCTTGCTGCGCATCGAAACCGCCCGGCTGCCGCGAATTCTGCAAAAGCTGGTGCCAGATGAACAGCGCCGTCCCCAAGGCGCCGCCCGCATCGCCGGCGGCCGGCTGGATCCAAAGGTCCTCGAACGGTCCCTCGCGCAGGATCCGGCCGTTGGCCACGCAGTTCAGGGCCACGCCGCCGGCCAGCACGAGGCGCTTCATGCCGGTCTGCCGGTGTACGTGCCGGGCCGTGCGGAGCATGACCTCTTCGGTCACCGCTTGGATCGAGGCTGCCAGGTCCATCTCGCGCTGCGAGAGCCGGCTTTCGGCTTTCCGCGGCGGCCCGCCGAAGAGCCGGTCGAACTTTCGCGAGGTCATCGTCAACCCCTGGCAGTAGTTGAAATAGCTCATATCCATGCGGTAGGAGCCGTCTTCCTTGAGGTCGATGAGGTGCTTGAGGATCAGGTCCTTGTAGACCGCCTGGCCGTAGGGTGCCAGGCCCATCACCTTGTACTCGCCGCTGTTGACGCGAAAGCCGGTATAGTAGGTGAAGGCCGCATACAGCAGGCCGAGCGAGTGCGGGAAACGGATCTCGTGCGTGAGCTCGATGTGGTTGCCGCGACCGACGCCGAAGCAGGTGGTCGACCACTCGCCGACGCCGTCGATGGTGAGGATCGCCGCCTCGTCGAAAGGCGACGGCAGGAAGGCGCTGGCAGCGTGCGACTCGTGGTGATCGGTGAAGACGCAACGGCCGCGATACTTGCCGTGGAGTGCCTTGCGGATCAGGCGGGGAATGTGCAGCTTTTCCTTGAGCCACACGGGAATGGCCTGGCGGAAGGAGCGATATCCGCCGGGCGCCATGGCCAGATAGGTTTCCAGCAGGCGTTCGAACTTGGTGATCGGCTTGTCATAGAAGCCCACGTAATCGAGGTCCGCGGCCGTGATGCCCGCCTCGCGGAGGCAGTAATCCACGGCGTTTTGCGGGAAGCTGGCATCATGCTTCTTGCGCGTGAAGCGTTCTTCCTGGGCAGCGGCAACAATCCGGCCATCGACCACCAGGGCCGCCGCCGCGTCGTGATAGAACGCCGAAATGCCCAGGATCGCCGTCATCCGCAAGACCTCCATGCTTCAATCTAAGGGGAGTGCGGGGGCGGGTCAAGCTTGTTTACCGTAGGGTGGCATGCCTTCACGCGGCCGTCACAGAGTCGCGGCGACAGGGCAATCGCAGCCGGCCGCCGACCATGAGTACATGGTGCCCGGGCATGTTGGCCCAGGTGCGTGGCGCGAGGAATGCCAGTGCCGCAGCAAACATGCCTACCCGCGGCCGGTTCGGCTTTTCCCGGCTGCGCCAAGTCTTTGACGGCCGCGTGAAGGCATGCCACCCGGCGCACAAGCACGGAAGTTATTTCCCGCCTCTAGCCCGTCGTTCGCAGGCCGGTAGAGAGGGCGTGTACGCTGGAACGCAGCGTTTCCGCCAGGGCCTCGCCGTCTTCCGCCGGGTCGTCGGCCAGCCGCAGGCGACGCCGCAAGAGCTCGACCTGCACGAAGTTCAAAAGATCAACCCGCGGATTGCGCAAGGCCACCGATCGCTTCAGCCAAGGCGTGGTCTCCAGCAGGTCGCCGCGCTGCTTGATCCGCAAGATCGCTTGCCGCGCAAGCTGCTGCTCGCTCTCGATCTGGCCCAGGATGCGGTCGATCGTGGCCGGATCGGTGACCATCGATGCATAGTGCCGCACGATGCCCGGATCGGCCTTCGAGAGGGCCAACTCGGCATTGTCGATCAGGGCGCGGAAGAACGACCACCCGCGATACATTTCGCTCCACGCCTGCCAGTCGGCAGGGCCGGATTGGGCAAGGCCGGTCCCCAGGCCATAGAAACCGGTAATGAGGTGCCGGCTCTGCGTCCAAGCGAACGTGTAGGGGATGGCGCGAAGCTGATCGAGCGTCGCCCGCTGGTTGCGGCGGCTGGGACGCGAGCCGATGGGCAGCGACTCGATCACCTCCACCGGCGTGGCGCGGTTGAAGTAGGAGGGAAACTCCGGATCTTCGACCAGCCGCCGATAGGCCCGATAACCTTCCTCGGCCGCGGCGCTCAAGCGGGCGATCCATTGCGGATCGGGCGGTGGCTCGGTATGCGAGCTGACGAGCATCGTGGCCCAGGTAAGTTGCTCCAGGTGACGATGGGCAATCAGCGGGTCGCCGTAGCGCTCGGCCACGACTTCGCCCTGCTCGGTCACCCGCAAGCGGCCGGCGACGGCATCCGCCGGCAGCGACATCACGGCCTGGGCAGCCGGACCGCCGCCGCGCCCCAAGGCGCCGCCGCGGCCGTGGAAGAACGTGATGCTCAAGTTGAACTCGCCGGCCAAGCGGGCCAATTGCTGCTGGGCGTCGTAAAGCTGCCAATTGGCCGCAATGTAGCCGCCGTCCTTCACGCTGTCGGAGTAACCGATCATGCACACCTGCTTTCGGCCCAACAATTCGAGATAGGCCTGATACGTCCCTTGTGCGAACATGTCGCGGAGAATGCGATCGGCCCGGCGGAGATCGTCGATCGTTTCCAACAACGGCATGATTGGCAGCGGCACGTGGGCCACGTCCTCGCAAGCCGCGCCCAGGCGGCTGAGCCAAATCATCGCCAGCACGTCGCTGGCATGATGCGTCATGCTCACGATCAAGGCCCCCAACGGCCGGGTCCCATGACGGGCCGACGTGCGGGCCAGCAAGCGGAATAAATCGAGCGTTTCGCGGGCGGCCGGACTGAGCCGTTCCGGCATCAGCCGGCGCACGGCGTCGCGGGGCGGTTCGGCCAGGAGCAACGCCTGTTTGCGGTCCTCGCGCAGACCGCTGAAGTCGACGCACAGGCCCAATTCCGCGGCAAGTTCCTGCACCGCGCCGCTGAGCCGGCCGGAGTCCTCGCGGATATCGAGCTCGGCCGTATGAAAACCGAGTACGGCGATGCGGTCGAGCCACTCCTGGACCAAGCCCTCGGCCAGGGTCTCATGCCCGCTTTCCCGCAGCGTATCGGCGATCAATTGTACGTCGGCACTAAGTTCTTCGGGACCGCGATAGGGCGGCACGTCCGCCGCGGCATTATCGCCGATCGTGGCTTGCAGTCGCAGGCCGATGGCCAGGAGCCACTGGCGATAGGACTCGCGCGGATGGCAGCGGGCCACGGCGCGATCGATGTGGGGACAGTCTTGCCGGAGCTTCCGCACGGCGGCGGCGACGGCCGTTTCGGCTGTGTGGTAGCGGTCGGACAGGCTCAAACGGCTTTCCAGGTCACGGCAGGTTTCCAGGTGCCGCCGCAGGGCATCGCCGCGGAGCAGTTCCAGGGTTTGCCGGGTGACTTCGGCCGTGACGAACGGATTGCCGTCGCGGTCGCCGCCGATCCAGGTGCCGAAGTGCAGAAAGCGGCCGACCCGGAAAGGAAAATTGCCATAGTTCCGCCGCAAGCCCCGGCGGAGATCGCGGAAGAGTTGCGGCACGACTTGCCACAACGTTCCGGCGACATACAGGGTGCGGGCGACCTCGTCCAGAACGCTCGGCTTGAGCGGCCGCACGGTCTCGGTTTCCCAGAAGCACATCAGCTCGCCTTGCAGCCGCTGCAGGAGGTCTTCGCGCTGGCGGTGGAGCAAGACGCGGCGATCGAAATCTTCCAGAGTCGCCCGCATCCGGCCCAGCAAGCGACGCAGGGTCACCCGCTTGGCTTCGGTGGGGTGGGCGGTGAAGACGGGGCAGATATCGAGCCTATCCAATAACTCCTGCATCTCCTGCGGCGACATGCCGGCGGCGCACAGGGCATCGACCGCGGCGCCGATCGATTCGCCGCGCGGGGCCGGAAAGGCCGCATCGTCGCGCTGCCGCAAGACCCGCGCGCGATGGCGATCCTCGGCCAGGTTCGTCAATTCCAGGTAGCAGCCTTCCATGCGGACCAGTTGCTGCAATTGGCAGACGTCCAGCCCGGCCAGTCGCTCTGCGATCGCCGCCGCGGCCTGCGGGTCGCCCGCCCGCCGCTGTCGGGCCAATTGCAAGAGACATTCGGCCAGATCGAGCAATGTGCCGGTGCCGTGCTGGCGGACCATGCGGGCCAGTTCCCAGCAGAGCAGGCGCACGTCGCGGCGGAGGAACTGGTCTTCGGCGGGGCCCGTAATGGTTTCCATGTAACAATTATAGGGTCGCCAGCACTCCCTTGGTATAGCCGACGCACTCGCACAGCCCCGGCAGCGGGTCTTTCTCGTCCGCTTCATACTCGTAGGACGCATTGCCCTGGTAGCCGTTATTTACCAGGGCGCGAAGCAGCCCGGGAATGTCGATCACGCCGCGACCGAGTTGAATGCATTGTCCCTTGGCCGTCGCCTCGGTAACGTCCTTGACGTGCATGTCCAAGAGGCGGTCGTGGCACTTGTTCACCGCATCGACGAGGTCCACGCCCGCCCGGACCGTGTGACCGATGTCGATGCACAGGCCGACGCGGCGATCGAGCGACGTGATCTTCTCGTACGCGCTCTGCGGTGTGGGGAAGCGGCGATCGCCGGGGCCGTGGTTGTGGATGGCCACGCAAATGTCGTACTTCTTCACGTGCTGCTCGATTACAGGCAGCATGGCCGCGTCCGGCGCTGATTACCAAGACCCGCAGGCCGGCCGCCTTGCCGTACTCGAAGGCCTGAGCGACCTGGGCTTCCTTCGACATATCGATCACGCCGCCGCCATACAGCGTCAAGCCAGCACGGGCCACCTTGGCGGCGATGGCGGCCAGTTCCTCCGGCGTGGAAGTCAGCGGCAGGTGCATCGACTTCAGGCAGATGTTCTTGAGCCCGGCCCGCTTGGCGAAGGCCAGGGTCTTGTCGAGGTCAAAGGCGCGGAAAGTATAGGAGGCGAGGCCCAGGTTGAGCGTCTTGCCGAGCGACTTCTTGGCCGGGCACTTGGCCGCGGTTTGCGGTTCTTCGGCGGATGATGCCGTCGAGGCAGCGCAGGCCAGAGCGGCGGCGCCGCCGAGTTGCAAAAACTGACGGCGGGTGCGAGTGGAATTCTTTGTCATGATGGTTCTCCTCATTGGGTTAGTGCTTTTTCAAAAACGCCCCGGTTAATTCGCGAATTACGTCGTCCGGCATCGGCACGGGGTTGCCGATCAGCCGGCCGTTGATCACCGTTTCGGCCGTCGATTCCAGCACTTCCAGCCGGTCGAAAGCATCGAGCACACTCGTGCCGCAGACCAACACGCCGTCGTTCTCCAGCAGGGCCACCGGTTGTTCCATCGATACCCGCGCGGCAACTTCCGCGCCGTCGCCGAATTGCAGCCCGAAGGGAATGCGCTGCACGTCGCGAAGCAGGATGAAACTCTCCGGAATCGTGCGGGCACTGAGCTCCGCATCCACCACGCTGAAGGACGTGGCATTGACCGTGTAGGCGTTGATCACGGCGGCGACCTCGGGGTGACGGGCATAAATTGCGGCGTGCAACGCGGCAGCCCGGCTGGGAGTCTTGCCGGTCTCGGCCGCACCGCCGCGGATCAACACCAGGTCCGTTAGCTCGGCGGTGTGCCGGTCCAGGACGTGCGGCGTGATCAAGAATGAATCGGCATCGACCCGCGCGGAAAAACTTCCTTCCGTACTGATCAGCAAGCGGTTGCGATAACCGCGGTGCAGGAAATCGCACAACTCTCGGCGCAATTCCTTCTCCTGGCTGCCGGGCGGCTGCATGTCCGCCTGCGGCCAGGGCAGCACTGGCCGGCGCGAAGTCTCCAACTGGGCGTCGGTCAAATAGCGGACCGGCCCCAGCGTGCTGGCCTTGATGATCGTCTTGGCGGTGAACTCCAACGTTTCAAATCGCTGAAAGGCATTTTGCAGATCGCTTCCGCCGACCACGACGCCGTGGTTCTCCAGGATCACGCCGAAGAAGCCCTGTTTGTAGGCCGCGATGATGCTTTCGGCCAGGGCCGAACTGCCGGGCAGCGCGTAGGGGGCGAAACCCGTTGCGCCGCAGACCTGGTCGGCACGGTGAAATAGCCGCGTGTTGGGCACCTTGCCACAGATACTGAAAGCCACCAAGGCCACGGAATGGGCATGCACGATGCCGCGAATATCGGCCCGGACACGGTAAATCGCCTTGTGAAAAGGAAATTCGGAAGAGGGAGGATGCATTCCCTCGATCGTCCCGTCCCTTCGCACACAGACCATGTCTTCGCGGCGAAGACTTCCCTTATCGACCCGGGAAGGCGTGATCCAAATGTCGCCGCTCGACTCCCGGATCGAAAGATTACCACCCGACGTGGTAGTCATCCGGTATCCGTAGATCCGTTGAATGGTCTGCAATAAATCGTCGCGGGGATGAACCAAATTCCAGTCGCGCGTGCCAAGAAAGCTCGACATAGAAGCGGGCGCTAGTTTGTCCTATTGGGCCATAAACTCGATTCGTCGGAAGTTACCTCGCTAAAAGATGTCGCCCCATTTTGGCGATCCTAATCATCCGTCTCATTTTACTTGAACATGGGCGTGACTTCAATGAACTTGGGTAGTTTGGACGATTGTCGCCCTGTATCCTGCCGAGAGCGGATAAGATGGTAATTACAACAGGATTTTCTGCATGACGCAATCCCCTCCGCTATCAGGGGGATCGGTATGGTGGAACGGAAGCAGACGTACATGGGGCGAGGTGCCATTTCTGTGATCCGAAACGCAGCCGGGTCTCATTTCTATTGTAAAGGCGAACAAATTCTGGCAATTTCGTAGTGTCGACTGACCAACACGCCCACGCTTCGAGGGCATTTTGCGCACGCCACTGTGGGCACGGGACCGTTGTTGCATGTCGTTTCAAGTCATTTCCGATGTCAGCCCCGGCTCAGCAGCCGTGCTGCCGGACGTCGATCACAAAGTGGTCTTCGAAGGCTCGCGGGATCTTTCGATCTTTGGCCCGTCGTTTCGTCTGGATCGTTTCGCGAATATCCTCAACGACCGCTGCCGCCAATGCAAAGTAACCGTGGCCCAGGTCAAGCAGACCGAAACCGCCGACCTCGATGGTTTCGATACCGGGATAGTTGAGCACGGGCGGAACGATCCCGACCCGGTCGGAGTCGTGCCGCCAGCGCGAAGCCGCCACAGCCTGATCTTGCGGCGACACCAGAAGCGTGCGGTTTTCGGACTCGTGGGGAAACTCCCTCGCCTTGTCCGCGAACGTGCGAACGTCCTCGTCAGGAGCGCAAAAGAAAACCTGGCCCAAGCGGAGGTTCGGTAGTTGGAGGGCCGCGATCCGCTCCAAGGCGGCCAACAAGCCGCGGTTGCCCATACTGTGAACGAAGACGTGAATCCGCGCGGCGCCGGAGCGTTCGCAAAGCTCGTGCAGGAATTGGGCGATGTAGGGCGTGCTGGCCGAGATCGTGGCTTCGTCGGCCATGTAGTCGGCCAGGGCGCCGCGCGACGGCCAACTGAAAAACGCGATTTCGCCGGGCAGCTTCAAGTCGTAGCCGATTTGCGCAGCCCGCGTGGCGGCCTCTTCGAAGCTGACGTTGAAGCCGTGAAGGAACACGAACACGTTCCGCTCGCCGGGCTGCCACCAATCGTGCAGCTTGTTGGCCATGGCGGTCCAGAACTGCTCGCGCCCAGCCCCCCCATGCCGCAGACTTGCAACCGATCGTCCGCTTGCAGTACGAACCATCGTCGCCACCAGGGCGAGCCGGTGGAACCGGGCTTGTGGCTTTTCGGGATGAAGACCTGACACACGCCGTACGCGATCGCGTCGGCGGAATTCAGGTCGGAGAACCCCTGGCCGATGTCTTCCTCGTCGATCGGTTTGCGGTTCGTGCCGAACCAGACCCGCACGATGCGGCGATCGGGATCGCTCCGCACGCGCTGCCCGCGGGAGGGGATGGCGCGGACCGCTTCCAATGCGTCGGGCCGTTGGGATTCCCGCCAAAGGAAGTTGTACAGGGTTTCGCATAGTTGTTGGAAATCGTCGTCCGCGATCAGATCCTTGAGCGGCAGAAACTCGTCGGCGGCCCGAAAAGCTTCGGCGTCCGCAATGGTGCCGGCAGCAATCTCGGCCAAGAGCGGATTGAGGTCGAGGAGCAAGGCGCCGGACAGCGGCAATGCTGGGGCGTCCGCGCACGAAGGCAGGTCCCGCGATCCGTCCGGATGGATCGCCGAGGCGCCAAACCATTGGAAGTTCAGGTTTCCGGATTCCGGAGCGAACTGGATTTGGAGGTGGTAGGGTTTCATTTGCGGTCAGTCTACAGGTTCTCCAGGATGGTCTCGACGATCATGGAATCTTGCAGGTCCAAATCCTTGCAGAGCAAATCGGCGTTTCGCTCGCCCGAAAGGATGTTGCGGATGGCGGCGACCAGGTTAGTCCCTCCGCGTTGTCGCAGATTCGCCAGCACGTCTTGGATCGCTTCGGCCGCGGCGGGATCGCATGCGGCCTGGCAGACACCCTGTATCAGGCGGGCGAATCGCTTCATTTCGTGGGCCGTGCCGGCGAAGTTGCCTTTAGCGTCGCGTGCCAGGCGGCGGTATTCGGCGGCCTGCTGCGGATCCGACTGCCGGTCGGCGATTTTGGCCAGGAGCTCGTAGGAACTCCAAACCTTCGTGGCGCCGGGGTCCAGGGTTTCCATGATGGCCAGGGCTTCTCCGGCCAGTTGGCGGGCTTCGTCGAGGCGACTCGGCTCGGTTCGCAGGAGATCAGCGAGGTTGTAGAGCATTATGGAAACGTTGGCCGTGTCCCCGGTCTTTCTACCGCCTTCGATGGCCTTGCGATACCAAGTCTCCGCCGCCTCCGGCTTTCCCGCCGCCTTGCTCACACGGCCGAGTTCGTTCCAGGTTCGTGCGGCTCCAGCGAGGTCACCTCGTTGTTCGTCCAAACGCGCCGCGTCGCGATGATGGTGCTCGGCTTGCTCCCACTGCTCCGCCTTCTGGAACGCCACGCCAAGCTGATGCTGAACGACGGCTTCCGAGGCGGGTTCGCCCAGACGCTGAAATAATTCGAGGGCTTGGAGGTAACGCTTCACGGCGTCGGCCAGATCGCCTTCCAGTAGGGCCAGCGTGCCGAGTTGCACCAATATGACGCCTTGGCTGCGCAGGTCGTTCAACTTTTCGATGATCTTCAGGCCAAACTCATATTGCTCGCGCACCGCGGCGAACTTGCCTTGCTGCGTTAGCACGTCGGCGAGGTCGGTCTGTAGCCCCCCGCGAAGCCGTTTGACCCCATTGGTCCCCAGGAGTTTCTCAGTCACCGCGATGCCTTGCCGACAGGTTGCCTCGGCCAGATCGGGACGACCGCCGGCTGCGTGGCAGCGGCCGAGGTGAGCGAGCGTCAACGCGAGATCGTGGCTTGGCTGGTCACCGACGGTTTGAAGAATCTCGGAAAAGATCTCAGCGGCCCCTTGGGCGCGGCGGGCAGCCAGCAGTTGCTTGCCTCGGTTGAGTTGCGCTAGAAACCAGTCGCGCGAGCCTTTCTCGCCGCTGGCTTGCGCGGCGCGGTGGGTAAGCGAGGCGGCCTCGCGGGTCATGCCGAAGAAGTCGAGGAACCAGTTGACGGAATCCACAAAATCGACCGCATCGGGATCGCCGGCGTCCAGGGCCTGGCCGGCGGCGTGCAGCAGATTGGGCAATTCGCGGCGCACGACGGCCCGCGATTGATGCGGGTTCTTGCGGTCTTCGCGGCAGAGGTATCCGGCCAGGGCATAGTACCGCCGGCGATGGGCCAGGGTCAGTGCGTTGCGCTCGGCCGCGTCGAGACTGGCCCACAGCATCGGCGCCAGGGTGGGATGAAACCGCAGGAACGGCGGGCGGACGCCGGGAACGCTCTTGGCCTCGATCAGCGCCGCGGCTTCCAGACTCCGCCGCAAACTGGGCCAGAGGTTGTCGCTTTCGCCCAATCCCGTAATCGCCAGCAGATCGTCTTCGAACGCCCCACCCTGAAACACGCCCAACCGCCGGGCGGCGTGCCGCTCTTGTTCGCTGAGCCGTTCCAGCGACAATTCGAGCGAGGCGATCAGACTGGGCGGCGTGCCTTCCACGGCCACCGGCGATACGGCGTCCGCGGCTAGCAGTTGCTCCAGCCGCTTTTCGAGTTCTTTCGCTGTGCGGGTCTTCAACTGCTGCACCAGCACGCAGATTGACAGCGGATGAAACCGCACGCGGTCGAACAAGGCGATCAATTCGTCGCGCTCGGGTGGCCGAACCTGCGGCGGTTCGGCCGATGGCAGCAGGCTAAGCTGGCGGAACCATTCCAGGGCGTCGTCGGGATAGGCGGCCGAGCCCAGCCCCTCCAACACGATGCGGCGGTGCTCGCGGGTGCCGACGACCGCGTAGGCCGTGTGGCCCACGTCGGGCAGGCGGGTGGTCAGCAGCACCCGCGAATCGCCAGCGAGCGACCACTCGGCCGCCGCGGTCAGCAGTTCCGCGAGCGCATCGGCCGCCACCGTTTCCAGGTTGTCCAGGATCAGCAACGTCGGTTGCCGGGCCAGCGCGTCGGTCACGGCGGCGGCGTCCACGAGCGTTTCCTCCAGCACGGCGGCAATTGTGCTGACGGCCACGGCCAACGCATCCTGGGCTTGCACGGCGGCATAATCGATGAACACGGCCCGGCGGAACATGCCCGTCCGCAGCAGCCAACGGCCGGCCTCCAAGGCCAGTTCGGTCTTGCCCTGTCCGCCGAAGCCGGTAATGGAAATTCGCCGCGTTCCCGCGGCGAACCAGCGTTCGAACGTCCCACAATTCCCGCCGCCGTCCGAAGAAGCCGGCCTCGTGAACGCGGCGGAGGTTGTGGTGCGTATCATCCCGACGCCCAAGCGTGGAGGCCGTGTCGTCGGCCAGTTTGGTCAATAGCGGAGAGTCTTCCCCGCCGTGGAACAGCGCGGGGACGAACCGATCGTGCAGCTCCAGCATCTTGCGGGCGTCGCCACGGCGGACTTCGTACTTCTGGCGGTTGTCGGGCAGGTCCAGGAACGTGCGGGCGTCGTCCAGGGCGGTGGCAATGCCTCGGCCCTTCGCTAGACTCTCGTAGAACTTGCCGAACAGCGTGCGAGTCGTGGCCACCAACACGGAATGCGTCATGGCCAGGATCGCGGGAATGCCCGTCGCCGTCAGTTTGCCGGCCACGCTGGCCATCGGATCGCCGCTTTCCTCGTCCAACGCCGCCGTCTGACAGGCCGAAAGCACGACTAGCCCCACTCGCGACCGGAAGAGGTTCTCTTCCAGATCCGCGGCGGGCACGAAATGCTTTGTGCCGTCCGTTTTTTCAAACAACAGGAACCCGATCCCCACGGACTGGCCGGAATCGCCCTCGCGCCGGGCCTGACGTTCGCGCTGAATCTCGCTGAGGATCGATCTGCCGTAGAGTGCCGGTTCCCGCTTGGCGTCGTCTTCGGACACTCTCCCGAACACGCCGTGGCCGTCGAAATGCAGGATGTCGACGGCGGGCTTGGCGTCGTCGTCAAGGCGCTCGACCAGGGCCTCCAGTGTGGCGGGCCGAAGGAACTCCCACGTGACGCAACCGGAGGCATGCTCTTCCAGCGCATCGAGCACCGCCCGCGGATCGGCCCGCGGATCAATGAACCCGGCATCACCCGGACGGCTGACCACAAACAACAGATGCAGGTTTTTCTTCGCCTCGACGGCAAACGGCGGGCGTCCGCCGGTAGCGCCCGTGATCCGGCGGCGGATGCTAATGTGCGGCTTTTCGCGAAACAGGAACGTGCCCGTCGGATCGTGCAGCAACTCCCAAGGCAAGGCGAGGATCGAAGAATCCAGCGAGTTGATGGTGAGCACGCGTTGCTTGGCGGGACTCTCGCGGAAAGCCAGGTACGGCTGGACCGCTTCCATCGACGAAAACACGGCTTTGAAAAGCGCTTTGCCGATTTCCGGCAGCCGCGCTTCGATGCGTTTGGCTTCCTGATCGTCGGGATCGGCGCCTCAGGCCGCCCCGTACGTTTCGACGTACCAGCGGAGGTCGCCGCGGTCCTTACCGGTAACCGGGTTCCTGAATTCGAGCGGCCCGGAATCCGCACCGCCGAACGAGACTTCGACCTGCGTGCGGGAAGTGAATTTGAGCGATAGTTCGCTGGCGGTCACGGCGAGGGTCCTTTCAGCGCAAGGGTCGCATTGCTCGCTGGTCTATGCGCGTTCTTCCCGGAAGGAAAGAGCCGGCTGTCGTTCTCGGGTCAACTGCGCAAGATCAATATATCAAATTTGTCGCTACACGATAAGTCTTGTTAATCACGCCTTCAAAAATTAGAATAACAACAGGTGCAGCCCTGGCGGCGAAACACCGCGATTTATAAACTTCTCGCTTCATGAACATGCCTTACCAAGCCGTACTCTTCGATCTCGATGGCACCTTGTTGGATACGCTCGAGGACCTGGCCGATGCAACGAATGCGGCACTTGCGGAATTGGGGCTCCCGGGACATCCGCTGGAAGCCTACAAGTACTTCGTGGGCGACGGATTGGAGAACCTGGTCCGCCGCGCAATACGGCAAGAGTCGCTCGACAAGACGCTGCTCGCTCGCGGCGTCGAACGGGCACGGCAGGAATATGCCGCCCGCTGGGCGGTAAAGACCCGGCCGTACCCGGGCATCCCGGACCTGCTGACGGGGCTCAGCCGCCGTGCAATCCCCATGGCCGTGTTCTCGAACAAGCCGGACGAGTTCACGCAGTTGTGCGTCGCGCGGCTGCTGCCCGGCTGGCACTTCCAGGCCGTCCAAGGGGCGACCCCCGAACTGCCTCGCAAGCCCGATCCTCGCGGCGCATTAGCGATCGCTGCTCGGATGGGCGTTGCGCCAGGCGAAGTCCTGTATCTCGGCGACACGAACACCGACATGCAGACGGCGGTCGCGGCGGGGATGTTCCCCGTCGGCGCGCTGTGGGGATTTCGGACGGCAGAAGAACTGCTAGCCACGGGCGCGGCCGCGCTGGCGAAGATGCCGACGGACGTGCTCGGCTGGGTAGGAAGACCGATCGAATAATAGTTTCCGTGCCTTTGCGAGGGTGGCATGCGGCCGTCACAGACTTGGCGCAGTCGGGAAAGGCCCAACCGGCGGCCGACCATGAGTACATGGTGCCCGGGCATGTTTGCTGCGGCGTCGGCATTCCTCATGTCACACACCAGGGCCAACATGCCTACCCGCGGCCGGGTGCGATTGCCCTGTTGTCGCGACTTTGTGACGGCCGCGTGAAGGCATGCCACCCGAATCGGATGGTTACGGGCCCTCCGAACCGTTGGCATCCTCGCGATGGTCGTCAATCCGTCGCGGCTGGCCAGGAACGTAAGGGGGCGAGGATGGCGGGCGGTGCCCCAGGTCCATGTTTTCGCCGAAATAATACTTCCGTGCCTCGGGATGCCGCAATACTACGTCCGGCGGGCCGCCGACAATCACCGTGCCCGCACGAATCACGTAGCTGCGGTCCGTGATCTGCAAGGTCTCGCGGACCTGGTGGTCGGTGATCAGGATGGCGATGCCGCCCTTCTTCAGGCCGCGAATGATCTCCTGGATGCTGGCGATCGTCACGGGGTCGATGCCCGTAAAGGGTTCGTCCAAGAGGATGATCTTGGGATTGGAGACCAGCGCCCGGGCAATTTCCAGTCGCCGCCGTTCACCGCCGGAAAGCGAAAGGGCGACCGATTTCCGCAGCCGCTTGATGTCGAACTGGTCGAGCAGCTCGTCGCAACGGGCGTAACGCGTCTTGCGATCCATGCCCAAGAGTTCCATCACGCCCAAGAGGTTCTTTTCTACCGTGAGCTTGCGGAAGACGCTCGATTCCTGGGCCAGGTAGCCCATGCCGCCTTCGCGGGCACGGCGATACATGGGCCAGCGGGTGACGTCGAGGTTGTTGAGGAGGACCTTGCCCTGGTTGGGCTCGATCATGCCGCAGGTCATGCGGAAGCTGGTGGTCTTGCCGGCGCCGTTGGGGCCCAGCAGGCCGACGATCTCGCCCTGGTCGACGCGAAAATCGACACCGTCGACGACGCACCGCGCGCCGTAATACTTTACCAATCCTTGGACTTCCAGCATAGAAACCGCTCCATCGGTTAAAATGTCATCGGACGAGATGCATTCTCTGAAAATAGGGGACAGGGTTGAAGGGAAGCGGCAGGTACGGGATCTCCCAGCCGTGCGGCCAGTAGATGAAGAGGGCCTTGCCGATGAGCAGTTCCCGTTCGACCGACCACTCGCCGATCCACAGCCGGCCGTCACTGCTTTGCGCACTGTTGTCGCCGAGCACGAAGAAGCAATCCCTTTCCGGGTGACCACGGTCGGCCGGCTTGAGTTCGATCTCGACCTCTCTCATATTGCCGCGTTTGAAATCCTCTTGCCAATTGCGAGGGTTCGTCAAATCCGGTTGGGAATAGATGAAATCCAGAAGTCGATTGGGATTGGGATTGCGGGAATCTTGATTCCCCCCTTTAAGAAAGGCGGCAATGTAGTAAACGTCGCGCAGGACCTTGACATGGCTGACTTTGACCGATGCCCCTTCGGCGGAGATGCCGACGGGCGAAAGATCCGCCTCGGTGGGAATACGGTCGTGAAGCGCGTCCGAGTCGTACTGGTTTGGATGTCTTTCCGACTGTGGGGGCAGTGCATCGTGGTCCTTCGGATCCTTGAACGCCACCACCTGCGGATGGCCAAACCAGGCATCGTGGGGAGGACCGACCCAAAGGTTCAGTTCGTCGTCGATGTTGGCGAAAATGATCGAGTGCCGGCCGGGGCCGACAATTGCCGTCGTGGCCGTGCGATGATAGCCGTCGGCTTCCGGTCCGCCGCCAAGGATCTTCAACTCGGCCTTTCCGGTCGCGAGGTCGAAATGGCACTGGAACTGGCGGCCGCCCTTGATCAATTCGGCGACCACCTTGCCGGACGCCGACGTGGACTCCAGATCGAACTGCACGGCCAGGTCGCCTACCCAGTGCTGACTGAAACCGCGCTCGATCAATGGCTCGGAACTCCTGTCCGACTGGTCGCCGAAAGCCGTGTTGTAAGCAGTAAAATCCGAGATCAACTGCGGAAGCACCTCTTCCGAACTCCCTGCCTTGTTGGCGAGGGCTGAATTCCGCTCCCACTGCTCGGGCGTCGGCACCCGGTGCCGGTAGCGAATCCAGGCTGGGCCTTTGACGCCACCATCGATCTCGAACGAGGAAAGATCCTTGCTGGGGGTCCAGGAATTGTCGCCGGGACGCAGCTTGTCGGGTGTCCAGCGCGGGGGCCAGTGCAACGTCCCCGTGATCGTAGGCGCCAGATCGTTGTCGTAGACGGGTTGGAGCATGGCCAGCACTTTTTCGGGCGGCTTGCGGGCAATCTCGAAATGCCCCTCCGGTTGGTCTGGCTCGTGGATCCACAAATTGCCGTCGTGAATTCTGATGGTTTCGCCGGGCAATCCCACCAGCCGCTTGATGTAGTTCATCGTTGCGTCGTTGGGGTATTTGAAAACGATCACGTCCCAGCGTTTCGGATCGGCGAACTCGTAAGGAAACTTGGCAACCAGGATGCGGTCGCCATCGTAGGTCGGATACGACTTCTTCTGCGGATTATTGGCCTTCAGGTCCGCCGTGAAGCGACACATCGGACAGGTGGCATGGTAAACCTTGGACGCGACCTCGCTTCCCGAGTGATCGCGGTTTTGGTGATCGCTGGCGCTGACCTGATAGCGATAATGGCACATCGGGCATTCCAGGTCCTTGTGCTTTCCCATGAGGGTCGGGGCCATCGATCCCGTAGGGATCACGAAGGCCTCGGCCTCGAAGGTACGGAAGAGAAACGCCAGCACGAAAGCGATAATGACGGACTCGATCGTCTCGCGCATGGCGGCGGACGAGAACCAGGAGGCGTCGGCCTTCTGCGCATTCGATTCGGCCCGGGCGGCTTCGGAAGGTCGGCGACGACTTTTCAACTCGGCAGGCTTGCGTTTTGTCATGGTTCAACGAATATAACGAATTCGGTTGAGATCGGGAACTTGAATCCGCCACCCCCCCAAGGAAATTTCACAGGACGGGAAAATCACGACGAAAGGCTTGCCCAGCAAGGAGTTAAGGCTGATAAAGCGATTATTCGACCAGGTCCGGCTATCGTCCGATACGGGGCAATTGTCGCCCAGGACGAAGTATTCATCCGCACCCGGGGCGTACGAAGATGCACCACGCGACCCGGCGAAGGGTGGCTCAGTATAGTATACGTCCCGATAAACCCGCAGACGATCCAAAACCACCCCCAGTCCTTCAGCGCCGATCGCTAGCGGCTGGTCGGCGCCGCGCGGTGGTGCGGAAGTGTCCATTTCCAGCGTAACCAAGGTCCGTCCGCCGATCGACAAGAGGAATTGCCGGTCGAAAAGCGAGACCTCGATCGTTTGATCGCGCAACGAACCGGACAGGTCACCCGGCGACTTACGGTCCTTTTCCCGGTTCTTCAGCACGATATACTTCTCGGTCCCGGGATCGATCTGGACCATGAATTCGTCGCGGCCGTCGGTTGCCTGCAGCGAGAGCCGGCCGCGGCCGTGAATTTCCGCAATGCGGAACGACATTGCCACGTCGGCCATGGGATGGATAGCCTCGTTCCGCTGCAAACGGCCGCGATTATAAAAGGCATAATCGGTGATCCGTGCGGGTGTCGGGGCATTGTCGCTGCCGGGCCCTGAGTGGTTATAGACCAGCCAACCAATATCGTCGCCCATATTCTCGGCATGGACGAGACGCCCGTGCTGACGGGTCCAATTGCTTCCCGCATCCAGCGGCCGCCAGCGTGGAGTAGCACCGGCGTAATCATCATCGTGTACGAGGATTCTCATGGCCCGTTGCTGCCGCAGGGTCTTTCGCTGGATCTGGCCGTCAACATAAATGTCGCCATCGCGGATTTCGATCTTTTCACCGGGCAAACCGACAACCCGTTTGACGGCGAGATCCTGTCCGCCCCGCCAGCGATGAAAGGCCACGACTTCCCAACGCCGTGGCCGCCGCACCTGAAATGCCGTAAGGTCGATCAGGACACGATCGCCCGCGAGTGTCTTGGGTGTCGACTCAGGAGCGAACTTGGTCCCGCAATTTGGGCAGACCGCAAGTGAAGCGTCGTCACGATCCTGGGCGTCATAGGAAAACGTGAATTTGCAGTTCGGACACGTCGAATCGACGTGGCCGCCGAGCAAAGTCGCTGCCATCGACCCCCCCTGCACCAGACAGAAAACCGGGAACCCCTCGACAAACCATGTATGAATAACCATCAATCCCATCAGAAACAGGATTATCCGTTCCAGCAGGCGGCGACGACGAAGGCAAACCAGGGATTGGACCACGGCAGTCTCACAGGCGGGCAATAGGCAGATTCCCTGAATTGTAGCAGTTTGCATGCTAGATTTCACTAGGAGTTGCCAATTATGAAATCACGCGAAGACGAACTGGCTGGTTCGCCCATATCCTTGCAACGGCCCGTTTCTCCCACACAACCCGATTGCATCTTAACGATCGGTTCGCAGCGCGTTGCCGCTATTCTGGCCGAGGAATGGGATGCCGGCCTGCACGTGCTGATCCAGGCAAGCCCCTCGTTCTGGGTCGAAGATACAGGCTCGTTGCAAACATCCGAAGCCGAACTTATGGTTCGCGTTTCCACGATTGTTCGCCTGGGAGGCAATGAAAACGATGATGTTTCCAGCCCGCCGGTTTTCCGCATCGAGTTGGAGCGGCTAAGTCAGCCGGTGGTAAAATTGGGGCGGCAGTCGGCGCCAGCCTCAGCCGGAAGTGTTCGCCCCAAACTCCTCTGGCTTTTTCCGCTGGACCGAATGCGCGTATCGGTGGGTGGCCTGATTGCATTCTTCCTGATTGCGACGCCGTTGGTTCTTGCGATTGTGGCCTGGCGACACCACTCCGCCACGGCCAACTCCGCTGATCCGCCGAGCGTGATCGCGGCAAACCCAGAATCGCCATTATCCACCCCTGCGGTTGGTCTGCAACCGGCCATAGCTACCAAACCAGCCGCACCTGGGCCAACGCCTGAGATCTTGCGGCTGCCAGGCATCGAACCGTTCTTGAATGTCGAAGTGGCCAAGAAGCTGGAATTAACCCCCTCGCAGATGGGTATATTCGGGCGATTGAACCAGACGACTCAGGAAGCGCTGGAGGATTTGGAAAAGTATTGGGAAAGTGACGGTCGATTGGAACTTGCGGAGAGACGGAACGTGCTTTTGAAGGCCGCTCATCAAGAGGCGTTGCAGGTGCTGACGAATCGGCAACGCCAAACGTGGGACGCCATGACACGTTAACTGATCCACTCTCGGTTCGGATTGCCACAAACCATACTAAGCGCGAAGCGTCAGTGAGGTAACGACTTAACGACCTCGTTGACAGTTCGCGCTTAGTATCAGTCGCGACCGCGAGCGGTATACCCAATCTACGACCGATGGCCCCGCTAACTGCTTTATTGCTGCTCGCGCTAGGTGCGGAGACCAAAGCCGAAGCCCATTGTCTGGGGTCGATGGCAGTCTTCCAATGCATGTTTGCGCCGCAAGATGAGGAAATCTACGGTTGGCCAGCGGGCTGGACGCGCCGCCATGGCCCTGGATTTCCGAGATACGTCCGCATTCGAGAAAACGATGACTGCCCACCTCCGGGTGGTCGTTGCCTCCAGATCGAACTGAACGGCGGGGCGGCCGCGGCGTACAGTCCCCCCATTTCCGCGAACCCGGATGTGCAGTACCTGCTTGAAGGTTATGTCAAGACATCCGGACTGCAACACGACGGGGCCTATTTTTCTCTGATCTTTCTCGACTCGGCGCGGACCAAGCTCAGCAGTGTCACGGCCGAGAAGATCAGCGGCACGAGCGCGTGGCAAAAGGTTCGCCTCGGTCCCGTCTTGCCCCCGGCCGGCACAGCTTCCGTTCTCGTCGGACTACACGTGGAACCCCAGGGCGAGACACAAGATCTCCGTGGGACGGCCTCGTTCGGCGCGTTGTGGTTATGGCAACTACCACGCATCGTGTTGACCGCTCAGCCGGCTCGCGAGACGCTACACGAACAAGAAAAATCCGCTCGAAATTGGACCGAGGGCAAGCAGCCGCCAAGTCGAAGTGCCAACGATGCCACGTTCCTGCTTTTTTCCCGGGGCCGACCGATCGAAATTGCGTGCATGGTCTCCGGCTTCGCCCTGCCGAAATATAAGATTCGTCTGGAATTGCTCGATGTTGGTGGCCGCAAGATAGCTGAGCACCAAAAAAGTCTCAACCAACGTACCCATCACGCTCCGCGTGATGAACCCCATCACGCCGACCACGACCAGGCGTACATGGTGCCCGACATGGTGCCCGGCGATGAGTACGTTGGATCGCCTTTCGGGCAAATGACCTGGCGGTTGCCGTGCGACGTCCTGGGATTCTATCGGGTTCGCGCTACCATCGTCCCCGTCGCCCCATCGCTCCCATCGTCTTCTCCCGCCGCTGACTCGGTCGCCGAGACCGCCCCTCGAGCCGAGCTAAGTCTCGCGATCATCGAACCTCAGTCGTTGCCGCCCGGCAGCGAATTTGGCTGGAGCCTTGGCCCGAACGACGCCAAAGTGGGCCTGGTGCCGCTGGGGGATCTGCTTAGCCAGTGCGGCATTCAGTGGGTGAAGTTTCCCTTCGCCACTGGCACAGCCGCGGTTGAACCGGTTGACGGTGGTTTGAAGGAAAAGACCGAAAATCCGGGAGCGGGCATGGCCGTCGAGGCTGCCTCTCGTAGTGTAGCCGTCCAGGCTGCGTCCCCGGTCCCCAAAATGGCGTCCAAGTCGCAAGCGATTGCGTCCAATTCCCTCGAGTCCTTGATCAACTTCAGCGACCGGCTTGACATGGCCGGCGTCAGTCTGGCCGGCGTGCTCCAGCCGCCGCGCTGGCCGAAGATGCCGCCAAGACATCCGCCGATCTGCTCGCCGCAGAGGCCTTCTCCCGGGATCCCAAGACCTGGTACCCATTGATCAAGCCGACTCTGGCCCGCCTGGCAACGCAGGTCCGCTGCTGGCAGATCGGCGGCGATCGCGATCCGGGCTGGATCGGCTGTGGCGATCTGCCGAGGATTGTTTCGCGCACGAAGGCCGAGTTGGACCGGATTGGCCAGAACGTGGAAATCGGCATCGCCTGGGACCTCGCCGCGCCTTTGCCGATGCCAGGTCCAAACCCCAAGGCCGATCGTTCCAGCAGCGCAAAATCCATGTCCTCACGGGCCGCCGACCACGACCATGGGTACATGGTGCCCGACATGGTGCCCGCCAATCGGCAGACAGCCCCGTGGCATTTCCTGTCATTGCCCTGTGATGATGGGATCGGCAATGACGCCATCGCACAGTATCTGGACAACGCGAAATCGACGGGTGTCACGCGCTGGATCGTGTTGGATACTCTGCCTCGAGAAGGCCATGCCACACGCGATCGGGTCACCCATCTAGTCGACCGAATGCTGATCGCCAAAATTCACGGAGCGGAAGCCATCTTCGTTTCCGATCCGTTCGATTCTGACCGCGGACTCGTCGATCGCAACGGCTCGCCAAGCGAGTTGTTCTTGCCCTGGCGTACTACGGCCCTCATGCTCGGCGGCGTTCCATACATTGGCGACATCGATCTGCCGCAAGGCAATTTGATTCATTGCTTCGGCGACAAAGGGAAATACGTCGGCGTGCTCACAGGCCGAAAACCCGCCCAGGAAACGGTCTATCTCGGCGCGGAATTGCGAATACATGACCTCTGGGGTAACAGCCGGCCTTGCCCGCCAACGATTTCCAGTGCCGACGAGCCGGCGGGCCTCTTGCCCACCCCGCAGTCGCTAATTCCCGTGCAGCAACTGCCGATATTCCTCACCGGGCTCAATGGCCCGATCATCCAGTGGCAGCTCGCCGTCAGTCTTTCGCCCAATCGGTTGCCGAGCACTCCGGCCGTCACCTTACCCGTCATGTTGAAACTGAAGAACACGTTTTCCCAGTCGATTACCGCTCGCGTCAACATTCAGGGACCACAGAATTGGCTTATCCAACCGCGGACCGCCGAATTCCACCTGGACCCTGGCGCCGTCGGGCAGCAGCCTCTGGAAGTAGCCCTGCCCAACGATTTCGTTCGTGGCCGGCAAACGGTGCGGATGGACTTCGAAATTCAAGCTGACCGCCTCTATCGCTTCACGATGTTCCGCCCGCTGGATGTCACTTTAGGCGACGTGACGTTCGATGGCCAAGCCGTGCTGAACAACCGCGGCGAGATGGAAGTGTACCAGACACTGATCAATCTGGGCCAAAAGCCAGCCGGTTTCCGTTGCCATCTCCTGGTTCCCGATCGGCGGCAACAATCAATCGAAGTCCTCATCCAACCTTCCGCCAAGAGCGAACTGACGTACCGCCTGCCCAATGGCGCACAACTGCTGGGCAAAGCGATCTGGCTTCGGGCCGAAGAGATCGACGGACCTCGGGTACTGAACTACCGCATGGAAACTCCTGCGGCGGCCGGTCCCGTAACTTCTCCCCTGGAAAGGCCCGAGCGTCGTCAGCCGTCGCGGCCGGGATCGAGCCTGGTGCTGTGAGCGTGCTTCCCAGACAACCCCGTGGGGCTATAATAGAAATCTGCGGGAGGATAGAGCATCGATGGGCATACGCTTCTTTTGTCCCAACGGACACAAGCTGAACGTCAAGGAATTTCAGGCCGGAAGGCGGGGGATCTGCCCATTTTGCGCGGCAAGGATCCAGATCCCCATGCAAAGCACCCGGCCCGCCTCGAAGTCGGCCGGCCGTCACGCTGCCGGACACGTAGCTACCCAAACCGTAGATCAGGATGATGCAGAATCGGCCCAGGCCTCCGATTCCTCGCCCGATATTCTTCCGGGCGAACCGCCCAGCCTTCCGGGCGATCCCAGCGGCGGCAAGATGCTCGGCCCGAGCACGCCGGTGGGAACTCCATCGGGCGGCGGTCCGGTAGTCGCTCCTCCGACGCTTTCGGATGGCGGCCAAGGTCCCGCGGCCGGCCGCGGTGCTGCGGCCACACACACGGCAACCCCCACGCCTGCTGCTGTAGCCGTGGGGGTCAATCTCCGACCAGTCCCCGCCCAACAACCGTCGCCCGCACCATCGCCCAGTTCCAGGCAACCAATTCCGGCCAGAACCGCGCCTGCACCGGTCGTGTTCCCGACGCCATCGGCATCTCCCGGTCCGACAGCTTCGGCAGCTCCAAGTGCACCCGCCGCTCCGCCCATTCCCTCACCGCCCGCCGCCGACCATGGTACATGGTACCCGAACCGGCCGACCCGATCGCTGAAGCGCCGGAAATGATCTGGTACGTTCGGCCGCCGTCGGGTGGGCAATTCGGCCCGGCTTCTGGCGAGCTGATGAGGACATGGCTGAGCGAAGGCCGGGTGAGCGCCGATTCGCTCGTCTGGCGCGAAGGCTGGCACGACTGGCAGGAGGCCGGCAAGGTGTTTCCGAAGCTCCGCGGCAATCAACTCATCGATTTCCTGGAAACGGCCCCTATCGTCACCGTCGCCGCCGACCATGGGTACATGGTGCCCGCGGCCGCACACGTCCATCGGCCCAAACCGAAACGATCTTCCGATCGCAACCAGATCGCGCTGTTGGTCGGGCTGAGCCTGCTGGTCATGGTCCTTATTGTGGTTTTTCTCTTCGTACTTTTTCGCCCATGAAGATACAACAGTTCCTGGAACATCACGGCCTGGTCTCCAATCCTTTCGCCGACGAAGACGCGCAGACCGATCTGGTGTTCAAGGGGGCCTGTATCCGCAGCGTGTTCCATCCGGCCTGGGATAAAATCTACGGCGATCCGACCGAGCCGGCCACATCGGTCGTCTTCGGCGAGAAGGGCTCCGGCAAAACGGCCATGCGGTTGCAGGTCGTCCGGCGGCTGGCCGACTACAACGCCGATCATCCCGACCACCAGGTTTTCGTCGTGCAGTACGACGACTTCAACCCGTTCATCGACCGCTTCCGCGAAGGCTTCCGTGGCCGCTGGCGGCGGATCGATCGGGCCCTGGGCCAATGGCGGCTATGGGACCATATCGATGCCATCCTCTCGCTGGCCGTGACGCAACTGGTGGATCGCATCCTGGAAGTTCAGCAGGCCCGCCATCCCGCCGCCCGCGACGAACCGCTGCCGATCGACAAGCTCGACGCCAACCAGGATCGCGACGTGGCCCTGCTGGCGGCGATTTACGATCAATCGACGGCCGAGAACCCGGCCGTTCGCTGGCAGCGGCTGCGGAAGAAGCTCCGCTACTCCACTTGGAAGTCGAAATCGGACCTGGCCATCGGCAGCATCGTCACCGTGGCGGCGCTGGTGCTCTTCCTCTACTTCGGCTGGTCGCACATCCGCTCCTTGTGGCCTTGGATGCTCGTCGTGATCCTTGCCGGCTGGCTGCCGTGGCTGGGCCGTTTCCTGAAATACACCTGGAAAGCCTGGCAGATCAGCCACAACACGCGGGTCCTGAACCACTCCATCCGCCCGCTGCGGAAAATTCTTTCGAACTTCCCCGCCGCCCAACTGGTCGGCCAGCCGTTGCCCGTCGCCCAGCAGACCGACTACCGTTACCAACTCCTGGAGAAGCTGCAGTCGGCGCTGCGTTCGCTGCGGTTCGACGGCATCGTAGTGATTGTCGACCGCGTCGACGAGCCGTACTTGATCAACGGTTCCAGCGACCTGATGCAGGCGCTCGTCTGGCCGATGCTGGACAACAAGTTCCTCAAGCACCCGGGCCTCGGCTTGAAACTCCTGCTGCCCGTGGAACTCGAACAGAGGGTCGATCGGCAGGAACGCGATTTCCACGAGCGAGCGCGGCTGGACAAGCAGAACCTCATCCGTTCGCTGGCATGGACAGGCCAATCGCTGTACGACCTGGCCAACGCCCGCTTGAAGGCCTGTGCGGCCGAAGGCCAAGCGCCGGCGATCACCGACCTGCTCGATCCGGCGATCGACGCCCGCCGATTGAAGGACGGTCTGGGAACGCTGCGGGTGCCGCGGCACATGTTCAAGTTCATGTATCGTCTTTTCATGACGCACTGCAACGCCCACAGCGACGACAATCCCGTCTGGCGGATCGATCCGGGCGAATTCGAGTCGGTGCTCGCCCTTTATCAGCGCGACCAGGACGCCTTGGATCGCGGCGTGGGGGCCGGGTAATTTGGAGTATTGAGGTCGCGCGTCAAGTCGTTCAAGTCTTGCGGGATGATGTCGTGGGCCGTCAGGATTGCCCTTTGTTCAGCGTCCAGCACGGGTGCAATGCCCACATATTGTTGCGTCCACCCTTGATATTGCCGCATCGTTTGCAGAAAACGACCGACGTGCTGCTTGAAGTTGTTCATATCGGACAACAATTTCTTGGCGGTGCGCTTGCAGGAGCCGAAGCGGACGGCCCGTTCCGCTTCGTTGACGGCCACCAGGTCGATCTCCGTGCCGGACTTGTCCCAGAATCCTTGAACTCGATGGGTAATCGGAAAATCCCCAATCCCTTTTCGACTGCGCTCCTCGTAGAGTTGGCCGGCGAGTTTCTCCAAAGCCCCTCCCTCAACGTCCGCTAGGCGCTGATCGGCTTCTTCGATCAGGTCGCCGAGAGGTCGAAAGGCAATTGCCGATACCGGATTCGCCAAGGCCGCCAGCCACGAACGGAGAAAATTGTCGGTCACGTAATAGCGGCTGCGCTTTGCCTCGGGCTTGGCGAACACCGGTAACTTTCGCTCGATCAGTTGGAATCGCTCGATCAGCACCTTCAGGTAACCGCCGATCTGGGTATCGGCGACTCCCGCTTGCCTCTCGGACTCGCCGCACGAGTTCGTTGTGCATCTTTCCCGGATTGCGGGCCACGAACTTCAAGACTACGTCGTATCGCCCGCGAAGCTCGCGGAGGAACCAATTGTCGGCCTCGGACCGAAGGGGCGATGAGCTCTCGAAGAAAATGCGGCGGAGCAGGACCTTGCGCTCCGCGGCAAGCACTTGCTGCTCGTAGCAGTCCCGGTAGAACTTTGGCACTCCTTCAAAAAGGCTCCACAGGAAGAGCAGTCGTTCCGGTGCCGGAACGGCGTGATCTTGAAGAATAAGAAGGATTGAGCCGATGTCGAGATGCGTGAGATCGACGGCGTCGGTGACCCGGTTGAAGAGCGGGGCGGTGCGGTCTTCGAGCAAGGCCATCATCTCGGTGTGGATCGACCCGAGGACGATCAGTCCTCCGCGCACTTGCTCGGGCTTGGCGGCCAGCCGATCTACGCCGGCCTGCAAGTAGGAACAAAACTCCTCGTAGCCCTTGCGGTTGAAGTACTGGAACTCATCCAGGATCAGGATGTAGCCGCCTTCCGCCATCGTCTCCAACAATTTCGCGAGTTGGAGAAGGTTATTGGGTCGAGGATAGCAGTCCAGCGGCACTTCGAAGCTTTCCAGGGCGTCGTTCACCGCCGAGAGGACGCCTGCGGGCTCGGAATCAGGCACTTGCACGTAGAAGACCGGTTGCTTGCTGCCGATTTCCTGAATTGCTTGCTGGATCAGGGCCGTCTTGCCGATTCGACGGCGACCGCTGACTTTGGCAAAAAACCAGCGTTGGCGGCCGAGCATCCGCTCCAAGTTTGCAAGTTGTTCTCTACGACCGTAGAATTTCCAGTCCGCCATGGCGTGCCACTAAGATAAAGCCACTTTACCAAACTAAGATAAAGCCATTTTACCTTAACTCAGCAAACTCTGCAAGTGGTTTATATGACGGCACTTATAGCCGAAGAGAAACACCTTGATCGTAAGCTTGCCAACTGCTGTCACCGGCAGCGGATAGGGGTGACATGCGACCCGGCGCCATCGGTTGCGAGCGGTTGGCAAAGTTAGGATCGAGGCCACAAGATCCATGCGAAGGGCCTGCATTTTCGCGATACACTGCCCATTTTAACGTGGTTTTGACAAAACTTCCTGGACAAGTCAGCGGATTTGCTGATAATAGAGGGGACTCAAAGATCGAACAAATATCCAAGTCCGTCGCCCGGCGGGTGTGCCTGGGAAGATCCAGCGGTCTTTGATGCCGAATGGTCCACGGAGAATGAAATGCCTGAAACCGCTTGGAGCGAAAGGCTGCAACAGACCGGCTTGCCATTCCGTGAGGTCGTGGCGACTCGTCAATCTCGGGCCGCTTCCGACTCGCGCGTGACGCCCAATCGCAGGCCGGCCTGGTCTTATGGATTGGGGGCGGCTGCATGTTTGCTCGTTGGCCTCGTCTTGCATCCGTGGGGGCTCATTCTCGCCTGGCCGGCTGTCGGGCTTTGCCTGCTGACACGGGCCTACCTGGGGGCCGGTCCCGCCGTGTTTCGTAAACGAGCGGGCCAACTCCCTCTGGGCACTCGCTTCCTGTTCGCGCCGTACATGATTGGAAATTGGGTCGCCTATCAACTTTGCCGTAGACGGTCGCCGAGCCGAGTCCCGGTGGCTGAAGGGGTCTACGTCGGGCGACTCCTGGATGATTCCGAGGCCGAAGAGTTCATCGAGCAGGGCCTGACCGCGGTCCTCGATCTTACTGCCGAGTATGCGGAGTGCAGGCGGTTTCACGAGCTGATTTCGCAGCACGAATTGAGTTATTTGAACGTGCAAATCCTCGACCTCACGCTGCCGACCGACCTGCAAATCACGGAAGCGGTCGATTTCGTTCGACGCCACGCCGAGAACGGGACGGTCTATATCCACTGTGCGCTGGGCTATTGCCGGGCTCCGAGCATCGCCGCCGGCTACCTTCTTGCCTCCGGCCATGCTGCTTCAGCGGAACAAGCGATCGCCCTTGTCCGCCGCGCCCGGCCGCAGGCTTCGGCGCCCAAAGGCCTTGCCGAGCTGATCGAACGGCACTATGGTTGCGGTCTAACGCCGCCTGCCTGTTCGCCGGAAAAGGAAATAGATCATGCTTTTCAGCCCGCGAATGTCGCTCAAGCAACTTGCCGCCTTCAGCCAGCGGGCCTCGATGTGCCTGTTGGCCGGCATCGATGAGCGGACGATCTGCCGCGCGAGGTAAAGAACTTCCATGGCGCCGCGGCCCGCCGGCACCTGACGACCGTCAGCCAGACGGTTGACCAGGGTGGAACCCTCAGCGAGGGACTGGCCGCCACGGGCGATTTCTTTCCGCCCCTCTTTCACGAGATGATCCACGTGGGCGAACAATCGGGCCACCTCGGCGAAGTTCTCAAACAACTGGCCGATCACTACCAGAACCAGCTCGCGCTGCGGCGAAACTTCCTGGCGTCCATCACTTGGCCGGCCATCCAATTGTTCCTGGCAATTGCCGTCATCGGTTTCTTGATCTGGATCATGGGGGTCATCAACGGCCAGAACCCGACGCCTATCGACCCCTTGGGGTTCGGGCTCATCGGCAACGGCGGGCTGGCCAAGTATGCGGCCTTCGTCGTCACCGTTGGCATCGCGCTGGGGCTGCTGATTCGGGCGGTGAGTCGCGGCATGCTGTGGACGCGACCCTTGCAGCGATTCATCCTGCGAATTCCCAAGATCGGACCGGCCTTGCAGACGATTGCCTTGGCCCGCCTGGCCTGGGTGCTCTCACAGACGATGAATACGAGCATGGACGTGCGGCGCGCGCTGAAACTGGGCCTGCAAAGCACCCGCAACGCCTGGTATATCGATCGCATCGAGCGGATCGATGCCCAGATAGCCGGCGGCAATTCAATTTACGAGGCCTTTTGCAGGGCCGGCGGCTTCCCGGCCGACTTCCTCGAATCGCTGCACGTCGGCGAGCAGAGCGGCAACCTCGTGGAGTCGATGGCCCGCGTCGCCAGCGACTATCAGGACCAGGCCCGTGCGGCTTTGAATGTCCTGGCCACCGTAGGCGGTTTTGCCGTATGGGTGGTGGTCGCAGCGATCATCATTTTCCCGATCTTCCGCCTGGCAATGTTCTACATCGGCGTATTGAACAGCGCTGCGTTGGGCTGACGGCCGCGTTTCTCGACGAGATCAAACCCGAAATACCGCTCCGCGTTGTGGTAGCTTATGTCGCGGACCAGCGCGCCGACCAACTCCACGTCGTCCGGCAACAGGCCCTGCTGCATCTCTGCGCCAAGGAGGTTGCAGAGAGTGCGGCGGAAATACTCGTGCCGCGTATAGGAAAGAAATGAACGGCTGTCGGTCAACATGCCCACGAAACAACTCAACAGCCCGAGGTTCGAAAGGCAGTTGATCTGCTTCTCCATGCCGTCCTTCTGATCGAGGAACCACCAGCCGCTGCCGAACTGAACCTTGCCGGGCACGCTGCCGTCCTGGAAATTGCCGGCCATCGTACAAAAGACTTCGTTCTCCGCCGGATTGAGATTGTAGAGGATCGTCTTGGCCAACTGGTTCGTGCGGTCGAGCCGGTCGAGGAACCGCGACAGCCCGCGGGCGCAAGGGACGTCGGCAACCGAATCGCAGCCCGCGTCGGCCCCAACCTGCTCGAACAGCCGCCCGCTGTTGTTTCGCAACGCGCCGATATGGAACTGCTGCGTCCAGCCGCGCTCGTGGTCCCAGAGGGCCATTTCATGGAGCAGGGCCAAACGGAAACGGGCACTCTCCTCCGCTGAAGGCCGGTTGCCGCGACGGAGCCGGGCGAAAATGCCGGTCGCTTCCAGGGCCGTGCCCTCGACGTCGTCGACGGTCTCCAACCCATGGTCGGAGAGCCGGCAGCCGGCCTTGTGGAAGAAATCGTGTCGCTTCCGCAAGGCGTCGAGAAAACAGGGAAAGGCGTCGCCGATATCGACTTGGCTCACCTCGGCCAAACGGTCGACGTAGTGATTGAAGGTCTCCGCCGCGTCGACGGCCAAGGCCCGGTCGGGCCGGAATGTCGGCAGCACGCGGATCGGGAACGTGGGGTCGGCGGCAATCCACGCGTGGTCTTCCAGCGAATCGACCGGATCGTCAGTCGTGCAGACCAACACGACCTTCATCTGCCGCATGATGCCGCGACACGACATGTCGTCCCGGGCAAGCATCGCATTGCATTGATCCCAGATTCCCCGCGCGGTCTGGGGATTGAGCAAGCGATCGCTGATCCCCAGCGGCCGCTTGAGTTCCAGGTGGGTCCAGTGATAGAGCGGATTGCGGAGCGTTTTGGGCACCACCTCGGCCCATTTCTCGAACTTCTCCCAGTCCGTGGCATCACCGCTGCAATAGCGTTCCGCCACGCCGGCCGAGCGCATCGCCCGCCATTTGTAATGATCGCCGTAGAGCCAAATCTGCGCCAGGTTGGCGAAGCGGTGGTCCTCGGCGATCTGCCGCGGCGGCAGGTGGCAGTGGTAATCGATGATCGCCAGATCGCGGGCGAAGCGGTGATAGAGTTCGACCGCACGATCGTTCTGCAAAAGAAAGTTTTCGGTGATGAAGATGTCCTTCATGTTCCAATCCCTAGCGGCGGATCGGCTGCGGCGAACTCGGCAAAACCGGCAGCCATCGCAGCCCTGATCGATGCCGGAGGGCAAGAACCAGGCCCTCGCCCGACCGCGAAGGATCACACCCTTCTCCAAAGATTCTGTCTGAAACAACTGCTGGCGTAAATGGTGGAGGGCGGACGTGGCGGACTTCGCAGTCAACAATTGATGGTGGCTTAGATCGGCCGGATGGACCATCACCGCCAGCGACCAACCCCGGACGGCAAAGATGCTTTCGATGGAATCAAACTTCTCCGCCACGGTTACCTCGGGAAGAACACTTTCCAGACGAACATCGTATCGCCAGTCGAGCTGGTCGCTGTTCACGGACACCAGCAGATCGATGCGGGCAAGCCACGGTTCGCCTGCGGCGGTTGCGGCTGCATGCCAAAGCAGATCGACACGGGCCGCATCGGGCTGGCCCGTTTCGTAGACCGCGATCAAATCATCGTCACGAACATACCAATCCGTGAGCGTCGCGATGCCGGCGGATTGGATCGAACCGCCGACGCCCAGCAGGCGGCCGCCAGGCCAACGCCGATCGAGGACGGAAATCGTTGTGAGCCCGTCGGCGGGACGATTGGCATCGAAGGCAAGCGATACCGCAGGCAGGTTCAACCGGGCAACATGGCCTTGCAAAAGCCAACACTTGGAGTTCATATTCCGTGATTGTAGCAGAAGTCCGGCAAGAAAAATAAAAACCCCGCCGCTCGCGGTGAAGCGAAACGGCGGGGCCGGAACAGAGAAGAGGCCAAACCATCTATTTCGATGATAACAGGTTTCTTGGCCTTGTCCAGACTTAAACGCCAATTTTTTGCAGCCGGGGAAAAATTTCTTCCGCTGGCCGCATTTTCAAACTTTTTTATGCGATATAATCGGACAATCATGAACGAATTGCAAACGTATCTTGAAACTTGTGAAAAGGCCGTTCGGGCAGCCGGGGCGACGATCCGGGACTGGATTGGCAAGACCAGCGTCCACCAGAAAGGGCCGGCAGACTTTGTCACCGAGGCCGATTTTGCCGCCCAGGAAGTCGTCAAAACGACCGTTTTTCAGGCATTTCCCCATCATTCCGTGCTCGGCGAGGAAGATCAGCTTGCCGGCAACACCCCCAGCAAGACTGAATACCGCTGGGTCGTCGATCCGCTGGACGGCACGACCAATTTCGTGCATGGAATCCCCCATTATGCTGTGTCGTTGGCCTTGCAGCATCATGGTAAAGTGTTGGTCGGGGCTATTCTTGACCCATCGTTGAACGAGTGCTTTACGGCCGCGATCGGTCAGGGCGCATTTCTCAACGGACGGCCGATCCGCACCAGCAGCGCGACCCGGCTCTCCGACGTTATTGCCGGAACAGGTTTTCCGGCGGATCTTCAGCCCGATTCCCCCGATTTGCTGGTATTCAACAAGGCCCTCTTTCGTTGCCAGGGGGTGCGGCGGACCGGTTCGGCATCGCTCAATATGTGTGATGTCGCCGCGGGACGCTTCGGCGTATTATGGGGCTTTTCGACCAAGATTTGGGACATCGCCGCCGGCGTGCTCTTGATTCAAGAGGCGGGCGGGGTCGTGACTTCTTCCGAAGGCGGGGAGGTCGATCTTGGGTCCGGGCGTTTTCTGGCCTCGGGGAACCAGGATTTGCACCGGCAATTGCTGGAATTGGTGCACGAAGCGGTTTGAGCGCCCATCGGGGCCATGCCCTCGAGGAGCAAGAAAGCAGAAGAAATTGCCCTCGGTCGGCCTGTGAAAAGTATTGTAGACAGCCTCTTTTCCCCAATGCCACTGCTTTATTTCTTTTCCCGGCTGAGTTAAACTGGGATGAGGTGCCGAACGGGCTCGTCGCTTTTGCCTTTTCTATTCTTGCTCCCCGTAGCACCTACTAGGCCAAAGAGAAGAACTCCGGCCGAAACGGTCGACCAGGAAGAACGGAGAAACTGTCTTGCTATACGGCTCGCGGCTACGACCGACGCTATTTTGCCTTTTGGTCACTTGGTGCCTGCCGTCGACCATGAGTACATGGTGCCCGGCCCAGGACGCCGGCCCGCCGCGCAGCCCGGACAAGGAAAAACCTGCTTCCGCCGAGACTACGGACATATCGCCGCGACGGATCGAGGAGACCAACCCTTCCATCTATTATCTGAAAGACAAGCAGGGCAACCTTCAGGCGGTGCCCAATTTCACCCTGGAAGATTTCGAGGAACTGTACAAGCTCAAGCATCAACTCGTGCAAGGCGACCAGCGGCCGCGTTACAGCCTGCAACAGATGCTGGCCACGGGATCCGCGGGCACCACGTACTCGGGGTCGGCGGCCGGACAGGCCGAACTAACCATCCAGTTCCGGATCCTGGTCCGCGAGGACCAATGGACGCGGATTCCACTGCGCCTAGACCAGGCTGTGCTTCGCGAAACGGCCCAGTACCAGGGCGCAGGCGAACACTTCTTGAGTTTCGAGGGCGATGGCGAGGGCTATGTCGCCTGGGTCCGCGGTGCGGCCGGCCAACAGCACCAGCTCACACTGAAAATGCTCTTGCCCTTGACCGCGATCGGCCAGGAAACGCGGCTGCGGCTGCTGGCCCCAAGGGCGACGGCCTCCGAACTGAAGTTCAAGGTGCCCTATCCCAAGGCCGTGGCCAGGGTTTCCGAAGGCGCGACGCTGCAAACGCCCGGCGGTGGAAACAAGGAAACGGAACTGAGGGTCGTCGGCCTGAACGGCGATTTCGAATTGAGCTGGCATCCGCCGGACGCCGCGCCCGGCAAGGCGACGGCCCTGGAGGCCTTTGGCAATATCGCGGCCCAACTTGACGGCCGCGGCGTCGAGACCGAGGCCACCTTTTCGGTCCACAGTTATGGCGAGGCCTTCGATCGTTTCCGCATCCGCCTGCCGCCCGATGCCGAGCTGGTGCCCGGCAACCCCAACGGCTATACCTTGACCGTGGTGGACGCCGCTTTCGGGCCGAACGCTGCCGGGCCTTCCGCCGACCATGGGTACATGGTGCCCGGGCGACAGCGAATGATTGAAGTCCACTTGGCCAAACGAACGGTTGGGCCGGTGGAAGTGCACCTCTCAACCAAGCGTGCCGCCGACCAGGCAACTAGCATGGCGCCCAGCGGCGGGGCACCCGGTACTCGGGGTCACGACAATTGGCTGGAACTTGCCGGCTTCGAGTTCCCGGAAGCGGCCCGCCAATGGGGAACCATTGCGGTCAGCGTGGTCGGCGACTGGCAGGTCTTGTGGGGCACGACCCGGGGAGTCCGCCAGATCGATCCATTGCCGGAGGCCTCGAGCCGGAAGGACGTGACCGCGGCATTCGAGTACTTCGCCCAGCCTGCGTCGTTGATGGCCCGCCTGGTGCCGCGAAAAACGCGGATCGGCGTCGAGCCGGAATATGTCGTCCTGGTCGATAGCGATCAGGTCCGCCTGGAGGCCCGGCTGCGCTACACGGTCCGCGGCGCCAAGGTCTTGGCCGTCGACATCGCCATGCCGGACTGGCAGATCGATGAAGTCGGCCCGGAGAGCGTCGTGGCGGTCGACGGAGTGCCGACCGGCGCGGCGGGGCCGCTGCTTACGCTGCCCTTGGTGTCGCCGACGATCGGCCAGTTCGAAGTCCGATTGAAGGCCCACCGGCCGTTGCCTGCGGAGGCAAAGTCGTTCTCCGTGACCGTTCCGCAACCGCAGGCCAGCGCACCGGCCGCAGCCGTGGTTGCCGTGCTCCCGGCCGACAATGTCGAGATCATGCCCGATAGCCAGGCCACCACCGGACTGCTGCGGCAGCAGGCGGCCGTGCCGCTGGACCTGCCCGCACGGCAGCAGGAACCGCTGTTCTACCGCAGCGATGCCCCCAAGGCCGTGTTCGCGGCCGAATTGCGCCGCCAGCGGCAAAAGATTACCGCCAGCGTTGCCAGCCGCGTGACCCTGGAGCCCGGCCGGGGGCCGCGTCGAACAGAAGTTCGCCTACTCGATGGCCTATGAGCCGACGGACTACTTCCTGCTGGAGGTCCCGCGCGAACTGACGGCCAAGGGCCGGCTCGCTGCTGAGCCACGAAGACCAGGTCCTCGCGCCAGTCGTGTTGGGCGACGAAGCCGACGGCGGCCTAAAGCCGCTGCGCATGCGCGTCGCCTTGCCCAAGGCCTGCATCGGTCCTTGTGAGATTACCGCCCGTTACGCATTGCCTCCGCTGGCCGATGCTGGGAACAGGACCGTCCGCGTGCCCTTGGTCATGCCGCTGGACGCGGAACTTACGGGCAACAACGTCTCCGTCACGGCGGGGGCCGAGCAGCAAGTCGACGTTGCTCCCGGCGTCTGGTCGGCGGTCGAGGGCGGACTGGGCCAGGCGGCTTCACCACGGACGCGGGACTTCGCCGCCACGCGACGCACCGCGGAAATCGTACTCAAGCTGCAGGGTGAAAGCGGCGGCGATGCGGCCATCGTGGTCGAGCGGGCGTGGATCCAGACCTGCGTGACCAAGTCGGCCACCGCCGCACGTCAAGACCACGCCGTGTTTCAACTCGCCACGCGACGGCACGAACTGGAAATCACGCTGCCTGAAGGGGCCGCCCGCGAACAGGCCTCGGTACAGTTGAACGGAGTACCTGTCATTCCGCGGACTCGCGCCGACTCGCTGCTGGTCATCCCCTTGTCTGCAGATAGGATGTCGGCGGACAGGGTGTCCGCGGAAGGCGAGACTCCGCGCTACGTGCTCAGCCTGCAATATCATTTTCCCGGACCGCGTGCGGGGCAAGGAACGATGCAATTCGCGTTTCCCAGCCTGGGCGACGACACCTGGGTCCGCCGTGTCTATTGGCAACTCCTGCTTCCACCCGAGGAACACCTAGTCGTGCCGCCACGCGAATGGACTGGGGAATTCGCGTGGGGCTGGAACCATTTCTACTTCGGCCGGCAACCCGTGCTCAGTCAAACGGACCTGGAGGCCTGGGTCGGTCTGCGGCATCCAAGCTACGCGCCGGCGCCGGCCGGCATGAACAACTATCTTTTCAGCTCCCTGGGCCGGATCGGACCCTGCGAGATCGTCACCGCGGGGCGCTCGACGATCGTCTTCGTCGCGTCCGGCCTGGCCTTGCTGGCCGGGCTGCTTCTGATTTACGTCCGCGCGGCCCGGCATCCGGTCGTATTGCTGGCGGCAACCGCGATCTTGGCCGGGCTGGTCGCGATTTATCCGGAATTGGCCTTGATGGCCGCGCAGGCCGCGGTGGTTGGACTGGCCCTGGCGCTGTTGGCCATATTCTTGCGGCAACTGACGGCTGGTGGCCGGCAGCCACCGCTTCCTGAAGTCTCCAGCGCCGTCACGCCGGTCCTGTCGACGCCGCTGCCTGGCGAACCATCGGTTCCGGTCGTCGCCGCACCCGGCTCGTCGAAGACGACAGCCGCAATCCCGATGCCCCCGGACGCCGCGACATGAGAGTTTTGACGCCACTTCTGATCGTGCTTCTGGCCATGGGCCGATGCTGCCTGGCGGCGACGCCGCCGGCCGCGGAAGAGTCGGCCGCGACCCGGAGTACCGGGTACCCCGGCAACCTGCGTTTCCGCCGGGTCTACTTTCCCGAGGGGATGACGGCGTGGCCCAAGGGCAACGTGAAATATCTGCCGATGGAGGCCGACGAGTTCGAACGCCTGCTGGAGTCGATCCAACGCACCGCTCCCGGCCCGCCGGCACAGACCTCCGCGGGCCTTGTCCAGGCCCAATACGACGCGCGGCTCAAGGGCCAGTCCGTGCTGCAGGGCAGCGCCACGCTGGATGTCTCGCAGTCCGTTGCCAGCGCCATGCTCATGACCTTGGACCCCTGTAATTTGGCGATCGCCCGGGCGCAATGGGTCACTTCCGACGGCGCCCCCGCCGTCCTGGGAATGACCGGCAACGGCAAACTGCAAGTCCTGGCCGAACGCTCCGGGCAGATGAAATTCGACTGGTCGCTCGCCGCGCAGCCGAGCGCCGCGACCCGGAGTACCGGGTGCCCCGGCGTGAACTTTACCATCGCCCTGCCGCCGAGTCCCGTGAATCGCCTGCGGATCGAGTTGCCGGCCGAATTGACGCCGAGCGTCGATCATGGCATCGTCAGCGATGAAGGCCCGACGGATCCTGGCTTCCGCCGCTGGAGACTGGAACTGGGAGGCCGGCCCGGTTGCCGGCTGCGATTGGCCAAGGAGGGCAGCGACGAAGCCCGGCAACAGGCCATTCTGGCCAGCCAATCGACAACCTACGACTTTTCGCTCCGCGGCCTGGAACTGTCGGTCAAGCTGGGCGTCGAAGGCCACCGCGAGCCGTTGCGAAAGGTGGAGTTGGCCCTCGATCCTTCCTTGGAACTGGTCGAGGTTTCGACGGGCGACGTGCCGCTTGCTTGGAACGTCGCGGCGGATCGTGGCGACAAGCCCCGCCAAGTAACGATCGAACTCCCACCGACGCTGCAGACAGGCCCCTTGACGCTGCGACTGCGCGATTGCCCCGCTCTCGACGGACGGCACCTGGAAACTGCCGCGCGGCAGTTTCGCGGGCATCGTTTGCCGGTCGAACACGATTCGCCTCACGGTCGCGTCGCCTCTGTGCATTCAGCGCCTGGAAACCCACGGCTGCCGGCAGACCGGCGTGGCTGCCTCATACCGTCCGCGGTCAAGCGCGACGGAAGCCCGCAGCGCAAGCGAGGTCACGCAAAACCAGACCTTGCTTGCGCCGCGGGCTTCTATGCCCCCCACACAAGACGCACCCCGTGCATCTACAGGCGAGCAACTGGACTTCGAAGCCTTCGCAAGCGACGCCGAAGTCGACGTTTCCCTTGCGCAACGCCCCACGGAGGTGCAGGCCGTAGCGCCACGGCCACCCTCTTGGGCCAAGGCAAGATGAGCAGCCGCGTGGCAACCGATTTCCGCATCGCCGACGGCCCCGTCTTTTCGCTCGATGCCGAGGTGCTGCCGAACTGGACGATCGACTCGGTCGAATCCCAGCCGACCGATGGGCTGGACGACTGGACGCTGGACCGACGCAACGGCAGGCGAGCGTTATCGATTCGGCTGGCCCGGCCGCTGACTTCCGCGCGGCCGCTGCGGTTGATCGTCTCTGCCCGACGACTCTACGCCCCCCCTGAGTACAGTGGGCCGGCCGGCCGCAATCTGGGCATCGACGACCTCGTGCCGCTACGGTTCGGCGGCCTGTCGGAGAGCAAGCGATGGGTCGACCTGCACGCCTCGGGGTCCAACGAATTGCATTTTACGTCGGGAGATCACTTGCGGCGCGCAGACCTGAAGGACCTGACGGCCGCGGAACTCGATCTCTTCGCGGAACCGCCGGTCGACTTGCTGTTTCGCGATGATGCCGGCACGGCCGGACTGCGGCTTTCCCTGGAGAACCGCAGGCCTAAGACTGAATCCACACCCCCGTCCGGACCGGCCATCGTCCCGACGACCGTGGGAAACGAGTCGGCCACGGCCTGGGTTTGGGATTGCGAGGTCCGTTCGCAGTTCGCGGCCAATGGCGCCGCCAATCATGTCGTGAGTTATCGCATCCAAAACGCCGGCAGCCGGCAGGTTCGCCTGACCTTGCCCGCTGGACTCGTGCGGGGCGACGTGCACGGGATTTGGGTGAACGGCAAACCGGCCGCGGCCCTCAGCAGCCCAGGCGACCCGCCTCGGTCCCGTAGCGTAGGCGTCCCGCCTGCGTCCAGCGGGCCCGATGCAGACACGGGCGAGACGCCGATGCTGCCGACCGCGAGCCAGTTAGCCGTCGATCTGCCGGCGGACTTGAAGATCGTCAAGCTCGACTTGCGAATTTCGACCCGCGGGGAACCTTTGGGGACATTCCATCGTCTGCGACCGCCGCTGCCGGAGATCGGGCTGCCGATATTCGCTTGGCACTGGCGGTTGGAACTGCCGCCGGGCTATGCCACGTGCAGCTACGGCCAAGATCCGGGGACCGCCTCGGCCACGTCCTTCAGCCTCCGCGGCTGTCTGCTGGGATGCCTGGGGCGAAGAGCAGACCAATCGGTCTTCAACCCTTTGCGCCGCGAGGACTGGCAATCCTTGCTGTGTTGGCGGAGGACGGACGATCGTCCCGCCGACCCTGGCGCGGAAGCGGAAACGGTCGGTTGGACGCAATTCCCGATCGACCTGGCCGACGGCACATCGACTGTGATGGCGGACGGCACACGGAGTGTACCTGGAACTTTGGTGGTCCGCCGTGCCGCGATCGACGCCGCGAGTTGGCTGCTCTTCTTGGCCATCGTCGGCATCGGGGCCTGGGGCCTTTCCGGCCGTCCTTTCGCCTTGCTGATACTGGCGGTCATGCTGGCACTTCCCGCCTTCCTGTTGCCTGCGGCAATCGCTGTCATTTTTTCCCACGGCTTGCTGGGCGTCATGTTCTGCCTGATGCTCGAACTGGCACGGCGGTGCAGGACCGTGGTTGGCCCCGCGGTCCCCAGTCGCCCCACGGAGGTGCCCAGCACCCTGACCGGCATCACTCCCTTCAGTGTGCCGCTGTTCGCCGCCGTGATGCTCTGCGGTTGGAATCCGGCCGAGGCCGGTTACCCGCAAGCGGGTGCCCAGCAACCGGGTGCCCCGGGCAAATCGCTGCCGGTAACGCACTCGGTATTCATCCCCGTCAATGAAAAGCAACAGCCGACCCACGGCAAGTACTTCTTGCCCGAACCGTTCTTCGCCGAGCTTTACCGCCGCGCCGCCTTGCATGCCGAAAAGCCGCAGGGCTGGATGATCGCATCGGCCGTCTATCGCGCGACGTTGAGCGAGGATGTCGCACAGGAGGCGTACGTCGTCGATCGCTTGACGGCGGAGTTCGAGATCCGCGTTTTCAACGCGGCGGCCCGCGTGCGGATCCCCCTGCGTCGCGATGAAGTCAGCCTGGAGCCCGGCCAGGCCCAACTCGACGATCGGGCCGTGCAGCCCGAATGGGAAGCCGACGGCAGCGCCTTGCTCCTGGAAATTACCGAGCCAGGCGAATATCGCCTGGAACTGACGCTGCGGCCGACCGTGCGACCCGGCAGTCGCCCCTCCGATCTCGATCTGGCGATCCCCCGCGTAGCCGCCGCGCGGCTCGAGCTGACCGTACCGACAGGCGGCCCGCAGGTCGAGTTCCCCTCGGCCTTGGGCGCTGTCCACTGGGAAGAAGTTCAGTCGCGCTGGACCGCCGAACTGGGGCCCGCCAATCGTCTTGTTGCTGCCTGGCAGGATTCCACCCCGGCCGGCGGCGCCCGCTCGCCGGGTACCCGCTTGCGGGCGCCGGCAGCCGTCGACGTCGAGCAATTGCTGTGGCTGAAGATCGAGCCGGGCTGCGTTCTACTGGACGTGCGCATGAAGGCGAAAGCCGTTGCCGGGCAACTGCGCCGCTTACTCGTCCGGGCCGACTCCGCCTTGGAATTGCTTCAAAGTAGCAGGCAAAGTCCCTTTGCCGTCCGCCCTGCGGATTCTGCCGCAGGTTTTTCCCCGAGCTTTCAGATTCTGGCGGACGGCACACGGAGTGTGCCTGCTACCTTGCCCACTGTGCCTGTACCCATTGTGAAAACGCGCGGCGGCGGCGAATCGTCGCGGATTTACGAAATCCAATGGCCGGCGCCGGCTAGCGGATCCCCGGCCGCAGACGCCGGCTCACCGGGCGCCAGCTCGCCGCTGGCGGCAACCTTCGACCTGCATTTCCTCTGCATCGGCGCAGCGAGCGTGGGCACGTGCCGCGTACCGCAGATCGACGTCGTCGACGCGCAGGCCCGTGCGACGGTCGCTGGCCGTTTCCATCGATCCGGTCTTGGAGTATCAGGTGTCCGGGGCGCGATTGCAGGAAACCGCGGCCGTGCCCGAGTTCATCGCCAATTGGGGCGAGAGCCATTCGCCGCCCGACTTGGCCTTCCGCCTCAATGGCAACGCCGCGGAGTGGAACCTGATCACGCGGCCCCGGCGGACGGAGACTTCCGGCGACCAGAACGCAATCTGGAGCTTCGATGCGCAAACCGCAGAACTGCAACTCGCTGCGCAATTGACCACGGCGGCCGGCAACCTGTTTCAATATCGCTTGGATGCGCCGCCGGCGCTGCACGTCGATTCGGTCGCGGTCCTGGCCGAGGGCTACAACCGTGTTGCCCGCTGGTCGCAAGACCAGGACGGCCGCGTCGCCGTCTTTTTCGCCAGCCCGGTCTCCGGGCACCACGAGCTGCAACTTCACGGCCGGATGCCGCTGCCCAAGCAAGGCCGATTCGCGTTGCCTCAAGTCCGGCTGGAGGAAGTGCGAATCCAGAACTCGCTGATCGGTCTCTACCGCCGGCCGGATGTCCTGGTCGAGGTTTCGGGAGTTGCCGGGAGCGAAGACGTGAAGACCATCGAGGAGGATACCAGCCGCACCGACCGGGGGCAGCCCGTGCGTTCGTTCTACGCCGACGCTGCCGCCACGTCGCCCGCGCTGGTAACGATCAAACCGAATCGTCCCCACGTTCAGGCCGAGCAGGTGACGCGGATCACGTGCGCGGACAACCAGTGGCACACGACGTGCGAATACGGTTTGCAAGTTTCCGCGGGGCTGTTGGACGCCATCGAGCTGGAAGTTCCCGCCTCGTGGAAGGAGAACGTGAAGATCAGCCCGGCCATGGCGGCGACGTTTACCGCCAGTTCCGAGGAAAGCGCGAGCCTCGTCCTTTCGCCGTCGGCGGCGATTTCCGGCAACTTCGCGTGGACACTGACAGGCCCGCCGCTTGCCGCCGCGCGGTTCGCCGTTCCCAACGTCACGTTGAAGCACGTGCAGGGCATCAAGCGGTACGTCATTTTGCCCAAATCGGCCTATCATCGGCCCGTCGCCTGGGCCCTGCGGAATTTGCGACGCTGCGATTCCAAGGCGGCAACGCCCGACGACGAGGTAAAGTATGAGGTCGTGGGCGAACCCTGCCAAGCGGTGCTGTTGCCTCCGCAAAAGACGACCGTGGCGACGCGGGTCGTTCAGGCCGATGTGCGCTACGCCTGGCAGGCCGACGGCCGTTGTCTGGGCGCGGCCTTCCTCGACGTGGAAACAGCCAGCGCGATCGATTGTCCGCTGGAACTCCCCGCGGGTTTCGATCTCTTGCAGTTGACCATCAATGGCCTGCCGGTCGACGCCGCCCGCCGGCCACGACCATCGGCGCCTGCTACCCGACGTGGCGCCCCAACGGTCGCCCCGGCGGGGACCTGGACCGTACCCTTGGCTTCCCAGGCTTCCGTTTCGCGTGTGGAAATGCTCTTCTTCGCCGAATCGGCGCTGCCGCAAGTTCCCATCGGCTGGACGCGGCGGTGCTCGTTCCGCGCGCCGAAGCTCGGCGATCTGCCGGTCGAGCGCACGGTATGGACCATCGCCTCGCCCCGCACGTGGCAACCGGCGAATGCCGACGGCCAGGACCCGGCGCCGCCGACTTCGGCCGGCCCTGCCAAGACCGGCGACATTGCCGCACAATGGCAGCGTTTCATCGACAGCGGCCTGGCGATCGTTTCCTCTCCCGACGGCGGCACGGCCGAGGCCATCACCGTGGACTATCGACCGATCGAAGCCCGATCTTGGTTCCCGCGGCTGGCGGGCATCGCCACTTTCCTGGCCGCCGCAGGACTGGCCGCTTGGTTGATCCGCCGGGGCCTCTTGTGGAGTTGGTTTGTCCGCTGGCCCTATCTCTTCGGCGTCGGCTTCGGGCTGGCATGGTGGCTGTGGCTCTCACCGAGCGCGGCGGGGCTGCTCATCGTGCTGGCCGTGTTGTTGCGGCAATTCCTTCCTTGGCGAAGGCGTATTCTTCAGGCTCCGTCGTGATCGGCAAGTCACTTTGCCCGTCGCGACCGGTTACGGGTTGAGCGCGGGGCGAGCGGATCGAGTTCGCCGGCCGGGGCCGCCTGCGGAGGCCATGGATCTCCAGCGGGCACGAGCGAGGATCGCCACGGCCCGACGCCCTGGGCCACGAGTGCCTGGCGCGCCAAGGCCACCAGCGTGCGGGCCTTCATGGTGTGCATGACTTTGGCCCGGCGGACTTCGATCGTGCGGACGGCCAGGCCCAAGACGTCGGCAATCTCGCGGTTCGACCAGCCTTTGAGGAGAAGGTCGAGCACGTCGCGCAGCGGAGTCGCAAGCTGTTTCAGGCGGCGGCGAATCGATTGCACGTGGGCGATATGCTGCCGCCACACTGCGTCCCAGGCGAATGCCTCATCGACCGCGGCCCGCAGTCGCCGGTCGCTGCACGTTTCCAGGAGAAAATCGAAGGCCCCACGTTTCATGGCCAGCACGGCCGTTTCCACGTCCGCTTTCGCGGCGATACCGATCACGGGCCAATGGCATTCCTGCTCTCCCAGCGTGGACAGCCAGGCCAGATCGGTGTCGGCATGGGCCACGTGGAGCAGAATGCAACCGGCATCGTGGGGCGACGAGTTCCGTTGGAAGTCTTGCAGCGAGTGCGACAATCGCCCATCGCAGCCGAGTTGCTTGAGTCGCAACGCGAGGCTGCGACGGACTTTCGAGTCGCCCGAAATCACGAACACGACCGCCTCGACGCCCATCTGTGGCTGCCCTCCTGGTGCAAGTACCCCGGAATGGATTCGAACCATCGACCTACGGTTTAGGAAACCGTTGCTCTATCCCCTGAGCTACCGGGGCGAAACTGTTACACGGTAAGCACTTGTAACAATCTTGTTTTCCGCCTTGTTTTCTGATTGACACCTTGTTTGACACCCGCTAAGATTATGGGGGAATGAAAACGACACCCGCCCGATGACGCGAGCGGGTGTCAATGACACCACTAACCCTTTTACCTGAAAGTGGCACCAATGAGCAATTCTACCACAAAGCGGACACCCGCCAAACCCCGCCCGGACGCCAAGCCGTTTCTCCATCAAACCGGCCGCTGGTGCAAGAAGGTTCGGGGCAAGCTCGTCTATCTCGGCTATCAGCGCGACGACCCGCAAGGCGTCAAGGCCCTGGAACTGTGGAACGAGCAAAAGGCCGATCTATTGGCCGGGCTGACACCGCGAGTCAAGGCAGAGGGTTTGACCCTCCGCGAGCTACTTGACCGCTTCGTCGTCAGCAAGAGACACCTTCTTGACACCCAAGAGATTTCCCCCAAACACTTCGCGGAACTCTACGCGACGTGCCGCCGCATCGGGGAGGCGTTCGGATTGAACCGCCTTGTTACCGACGTGGCTTGCGAGGACTTCCAACGGTTGCGGAAGTCAGTCAGCAAGGCATGGGGGCCGACCCGCCTGGGCAATGAAGTGCAGCGGGTTCGGAGCGTTTTCAAGTACGGCTATGATGCTGGACTTATCGCGCAGCCGGTACGGTTCGGGCCAGACTTCAAGAAGCCCACCAGGAAGGTTATGAGGCAGAACCGGGCCAAGAACGGCGTTCGCATGTTCGAGGCCGCGGAACTGACAGCGATCATTGCCGTCGCTTCGCAGCCGATGAAAGCTATGATCCTGTTGGGCGCGAATTGCGGGTTCGGGCCAAGCGACGTGGCGAAACTCCCCGCCGCCGCCCTGGACCTGCAAGCCGGCTGGCTCACGTTCGCACGGCACAAGACCGGCATTGACCGCCGTATCCCGTTGTGGCCCGAAACCGTGGCAGCGTTGAAAGAGGCAATCCAGGATCGACCGAAAGCGAAGAGCGCCGCCGATGCTGGGCTTGTCTTCATCACCATCCAGGGGCACCGCTGGGAAAAGACGGGAATCAGCGAGCCGGACAAGGAAACCGGCAAGATCAAGATTACCAACAACGTGCCGGTTACGCAGGAATTCAACAAGCTCTTGACCCGGCTGGAATTGAAGCGCCCGGGCCGATCCTTCTACGCTCTACGGCACGGATTCGAGACTGTGGCAGGGGCCAGCAAAGATCAGCCCGCCACCGATGCAATCATGGGGCACGTTGACGAGTCGATGGCAGCGACCTACCGCGAGCGGATCGACGACGACCGCCTACAGGCCGTTGTCGATCACGTTCACAAGTGGTTGTACGGCAAGTAGACGAAAGGAACCTCCCCCATGTCCAAGATCATTTCAGCAAAAGGCGTCTTGTTCGCCGTCACCGATTACGACCAAGACGACCGCGAGATTTTCCGGCCCGGTTCTGACGTTCAATTCTTCCCGAGCCGCCGCAAGGCCAGAGAAGCCGTTGACGTGCTGAATTCGGCCACCGCTCCCCGCCGTGACCACAAGCGGAAGCTGTTCACCATCCGGCGTATCGAGTGCCGGGTAGTCTGGTAGCCACCCGCGCTACGACCAGGGCGACCAGGGCGACCGTTTCCGGCCGCCCTTTTCTTTTGCGCCGCCCGGTTTGCTCGTTACTACCGGCTGGAATTATCCCGCCCGATTTGCCCCCGGAATCAAGCCGCCGTGGTGTATCATTGCTGGCGTTGGCTGTTACCTAACTTTCATTTTGCGAGCCGAGCATGACACAGAAATCGTTCTACACCGTCGGCCAGCTATCCGAGCTATTCGACGTGCCCGAATGGAAAATTCGGCGCGTTGTCGATTCGTTCGGAGACACCATCCCGCGAGCCGGCCAGTACCGCCTTGTTCCCGCCGAGATGCTTGATGCTGTTGCGGATCGGCTGGGCGTCAAGGCCGTGGGGGTGGCAGGATGCAGCGCCCCCGCCCTATCCCCGGCATTGCGAGTCAAGGACGTGGCCGCCCGGTACGGTGTAGACGGACACCGCGTTCTTGCTTGGATCAAGTCGGGGAAGTTGCGAGCGTTGAACGTCAGCGAAGGGGAGGGCAAGAAGGCCCGTTGGCGAATCCTCCCCGAAGACCTGGCAGTATTTGAGGCGAGCCGGACACCCGGCCCGCCGACCCCAAAACCGAGCCGCCGCCGATCCAAGAGCGGTTGGCAATTCCAGTATTTTTGAACTCCAACAAAAATGCTGCCGCCAACCGGCCAACTTTGCAGGGAAGCCGGAAGGGGCAGCAGCAGCGGAACAATGGAAATCTTAGCAGCAGAGTTTCCCGAAGTCCAGACCGAGGCCGCGACGATCCCGCCGCCGGCCGAATCTGTTTTCTCCCAGGCAGACGTCGACGATCTAATCGACTGCTTCCGCGAAACGAAATCGCAAGAGGAACCCGACGACCTCCCCGTCGATGGTGACGAAGTAATCGACTTTGAGGAATTCAGCTTTCAACTTGTTGACCAGCCGGATACCTCATTGTTGGTTTCGTTCGACGGCATCGAATCCGAGGATGACATCCGGGCTACACCCGACCGCTTATTGACAACGCCGTTCGACAAGATTTGCTGCATCGAGCACCACGTTGCTGGGCGAGATACGGTGTGGCTCATAGACGACTGGCACCCCAAAAAACGCCGCTACGCTCTTGCAATGGCGGAAAGAATCAAGAAGGCTGGCGGTAGGGTTGTTTGGCTTCGCTGGCCAGCTAACCACATCCTGGCTACGCCGCCAAAACAGGATTTTCCGTGGTACACGCGGGAATATGCCGACGTGGCCGAAATTGAGGGAGCGCCCAACAGCGGAAATTTTGACCTCAACAGGGTCAAGACCATCGGAAAGAGGAAGATGTATGTTCCGCTTCCCGGCCAGTGTGTTTGCCCTGGCTGTCGTAAACTCGTCGCGCACAAAGTCATTTGCCCGGAATGCAAGGTAAAATTGCCAGACCTTCCAGGGAAGTCAGACCGAATCGAAGTCACCGTTGACCACGAAGAATTCAGGGTGGTTGACGAAGTGTGCCGCGCGTTCTCCACAAGCACCAACCTTTACCAGCGCAGCGGCCAGCTTGTAAGGATCACCCAGGCCGGAACGATTCACCCCCTGGCCGCCGCCACCGTGCGAGAGCGGATTACCAAGGTCGTGGATCTCCTCCCCGCCATCCCGGAAGATGCCAGCGAATCCGAAGCGGCCAAACCACGGCGACCGAAGAACCCGCCGCCCTGGCTTGTCCCCGCCGTCATGGCCCGGGGCCACTACGGATTGCATGAATTGGTTCGTGTCGCTCAATCGCCGTTCGTCCGGCCCGATGGAACAATCTGCTTCCGGGCTGGGTACGATGCGGCCACACAAACCTACCTCTTCAGCCGAGACATTTTCCCTATGCCCTACTGGCAACTCAATGACGTTCCATCGTCGCTGGAACTGGCCACGGGCTACGCCAAACATGCCGCCGCGAAGTTGAACGAAATCCTTCTCGACTTCCCTTTCGACGATCCGAAGGGTGAAGAACCTTTCAACCGATCCGCCATGCTGGCCGCGATGGTGACGTTGTTCGCCCGATCCGCCTACACCGGCTGCACGCCGATCATCATCATCACGAAGAACGCCCCAGGCACCGGCGCCGGTCTTGCCGTCGATTGCGCCGCCGTGCTTGCCACGGGCAGGCAGGCCCCCAGGCAGGCCGTACCTTCCGACGATACGGAAACGAGGAAGCTTATCACCTCCACGGCGATTGAAGCCGCCACCATCAAGCTTCTCGACAACGCCGTCGGCGCGTTCGGTTGCGCCTCCCTGGACGCCGCCGCCACGTCTACCACCTGGACAGATCGGATTCTCGGCAGATCGGAAATCGTCACCTACCCGTGGAACACAACGCTTTTCGTGACCGCGAACAACATCAGCATCCGGGGCGACACGGCCCGCCGCGTGTTGCCGATCAAGCTTCGATCACCCGAGCAGAACCCGGAAGAGCGCCGCGGATTCACTCACCCCAACCTCCTGGAATGGATCGAGGAGAACCGGCCACAACTCGCTATGGACGCCTGCATGTTGCTGGCCGCCTACATCTTCGCTGGCCGGCCGGATATGGGGCTGCATCCGTGGGGCAGCTTTGAGGGGTGGTCAAACCTTGTCCGAAATGCCATCGTCTTCGCAGGCTGGCCGGACCCATGCGGCAATCGCGCCACATTCCGTAAGTCGGCCGATTCCGATTCCAACACCCTGCCCATGCTGATCGCTGGAATTGAGGAACTGATCGAAAAAGCGAACGGCGGAAAACCACTCACCGCCGCCAAAATTATTTCTCTCGTCAAAAATTCCGAGGCCACCGGCGAATTTGAAATTCTGCGAAACGTCCTCGCAGAATTTCAAAAAGACGGAAAACCAGTTCCCCCTAGATCGCTAGGCAGCAGGCTTCACCATGCCGAGAACCGAATTTGCGAAAACAAGTGGATCGCAAAAAAAGATGGTGGCAAATTGGGCACTTTGTGGTTCATCCAAACCGAAGGGGATGGTTCCGAGGGTGACAGTGGAAAGAGTAGTGACAGTAATTACAACCCTTCGCGGAAAGAGGACACACTTTTTTAGTGTGTGCGTGATAGGAGAAATATGAATATGAAAAGAAAAGTAGCAAGGGCTGGAATTACTGTCACCTACTGGCTACTGTCACCGGCCACGATTGCCGTAGGTCATAAACCCACGCCCGCCCGGCCGCCGGCCCCCCGGCCCGCCGCGAGCGATCCGAACGCCCGGAACGGCTGGAAAAGTGTAGTCGGATCGGCAACAGACACCCGGCAACGGGTGTCAATGGTTCAGACTGACACCCGGCAGACACCGTAAAAACCAGAGAATTCCACAAGAAGAACAACGGTTCAGCAAACCATTATGACCCAATTTCAGGCAGAAAACACCGCCGGACTTCGCAACGGTTCCCGGACCCGCCGCAATGGAATCGCCCTTGCTGCCCTGGCAAAGCGCCATGGCGCTATCAGCGTCGATCTACGGCGATTGAAGCGAACCCTAGACCCCTATGTCCAGCATCGGCAAGGGGCGGAGCGTCTGAAAGCCGTAGCGACGGTAAACGAGATATGCCGCTGGGAAATGTCGGCCAGAGTCATGCAAAAGACCCTGGCAACAGAAACGCTTTCCCCGGAACTCACGTTGTCTTACCTGAATTCCATTTCAAATTGCACCCGGCAACGGAATTCCTTGCTCACGAAATTGCTGGGCAAGGGGTCCGATACCGCCGCCGATGATCCGTGGTCCGTATTGCTCGAATCGGCCCACCAGGATAACGCGAGCGGGGCGAACGGCGGCATGGGCGATACATTGGACGGCCCGGCAGAGAACGCCGCAGACAGCGACGTAGCGAACGTACCCCCCGCTAGAAATTCTACGGAGAAACCCCCCTATAGAAATTCTGACGGAAATTCTACGGCCGTTCAGAATTCTACGGCCGTTGAAATTTCGTTTGGCCGTGGGGGAGAGTGACAACCACAACCCGCCGGCCCGATGCCTCTTGGATCGGCGGGGAAATTCTGAGGCAAGAACGGAGAATCAGGAAATGAAAGAGAATCGGTACACCGTTGACCAGCTACAGGCTATGGCCCTTACGGAAGTCGCCAAGATTCTGGGGGCAACGCTTGACGGGTTTTGGGTTGTGACCTCCCCACCGAACCCGGCAACGCTCGTCATGCACTACACGTTGCTGGGCGGGTTCAAGAACTCCCTGTCGATCAAACTTTGAGGGGCGAAACCACAATGAGCATGGGCACCACAACCGCCGCCGCCGTCACCGCCGCCGACATTCGACGGTATGCCGCCGATCCGATGGAATTTTTCCAAGACGTTCGCAGAATTCCAGAGGGGGCACGGTTTGGGGATGAAATGGAGGAATCGCAGCGGGAAATTCTGTCGATCATTGCGCCTTGTCTTCTCGCCGTGGCACGTCGGCAACGGCCGCCGACACGGGGCGTATGGTTGGAAGCGGTCAAGGGCTACGGGAAGGATTCGCTTACGGGCTTATCTCTCTTGTGGCTTGTGGTCTTTGTCCCCTGGAATGTCTTGTGTCAGGTGGGGGCCGATGACCAGGGGCAAGCCGGCGAAGTGAAGCGGGCCATTGAGGATTGGCTGAGGGCGAATCCGTGGCTACGGCAGCGGGTGGACGTTCAACGGTGGAAGATCATCAACGAGGGCACGGGGGCCGAGTGCGAGATTCTGACGGCCGATGCTTCCGGCAGTCACGGGGCACGGCCGAATGTTTTGGTGCTGAATGAAGTCTCTCACGTTCAAAGTGAGGAGTACGCCAGTACCCTACTCGATAACTTTGCCAAGATGCCCGATGCGTTTTGCCTGTTGTGTACCAATGCGGGCTACACGGGTACATGGGCATGGCGTTGGCGGGAGATTTACCGAGAGGCCCCTCGGTGGCATTTTCGGAAAGTGACCGACACCCCGGCGTGGCAGACCGCGGCCGACATTCGGGAAGCGAGAGCGCCGGAACCCTCCGGCCCGATTCCGCCGCTTGTACCGTGGGGAGTGGGTTTCACCTGGTGGTGATTTGCTTTCGACCGACCAGATTGAGCGGGCTGTCATCCACGATTCGCCACTGTGGAGGAATGACGGCTGGGCAACCATCGGGGCGATTGGCGTTGACCTTGGCTTGGCTGGGCACCATAGTTCAATCGTCGCGTTGGAGGGTTCGCAGCGGACCCGGAAATTGAGGGTTGCCCGCGTTGTCGATTTCAAGCCGCCCGTCATGCTCCAATTCGTGAAAGATGCAATCATTCGCATGGCCCGGCAGTACAACAGCTACGCGGTTTTCATGGATGCGTGGCAGGGAATCAGGATCAGCGAAGAGTTGTCTTCGCTTGGCTTCACTGTGGTTGCCGAGCATCAAAACGGGGCGATACTGACGAAGCAAGCGGGGGCGTTGCTCCAATGTTTCCAGGATGACGTTTTGCAGCTCTACAAGGGCGATGAAGGGGGCGACCTGTTGGTAAGGGACTTGTACCGCGCCCGGATCGTAGAGAAGTCGTATGGACACAAGATCGAATTCGATGAGGATGAGTACGGGCACGGGGACCGGCTGAGCGCCTTGCTGCAATGCTTGCCCGCCATGCTCGAATACCTTGGAGCGCCGGCCGCCGTCGAGTACGTCATGCCGCGTTATCACCGCGAGCCGGGCGCCGGCGAGCAATTCGCGGGATGCTATTAGGAGTTGAACCTTAACCGTATTTTTCGTTTCACTTTTCAAGGAGTTTGAGAACATGAGCACAATGATGCTGAGTAGGCCGACAACGGGGCGCGTCGATCGCGCCCGGGCTGTTATCAAAGGCGTCAAGCTGGTGGGAAACATTTCCCGCAGAAACCGGCGTTATCCGCAGCACGTTCTACGCAACGCGATTCGGCTTTACGAGGGAACGGACTGCTACGTCAACCACGTCGATCCTGGCTCCCGCCGCAAGGCGGAAGACAAGATCGGCAAAATTCGGAACGTGCGCGAGTCGATGGACGGCAACGGGCTGGTTGGCGACCTCCATTACATTCCCTCTCACCCGATGGCCGAAAGCCTCGCGTGGGCAGCGGAGAATGACCCGACCCAGTACGGGCTATCCCACAATGCGAACGGCCCGACCCGCCGCGAGCCGGACGGATCGGAAACGGTTCTACGGATCGACCGGATTCAAAGCGTCGATCTTGTGGGAGCGGGGGCCACCGTCGAAAGTCTCTTTGAGGATGAAGGTTGGCTATTCGACCTCCAAGAGAGTCTTGACGGCGCGAACCGGGGCAGCGCCGGCCGCCGGATTGCCACCGAGGGCGACCGCGTGGCGTGGGTCAATCGCCACCGCGACGGCACGGCGCTACAAGAGAGCGCCACACCGCCGCCGGCAAGCACGGAACCACCGGCCGCGCCGCCGCCGGCCGATTCCACCGAAGGCCGCGACACCTTCCGGTTGCGCCCCGCAGCCGAGAGAGCCGCCGCGATTCACGAATTCCGCCGCCGTTGCCGTTCCCGATAACTGCTGCTGGAAGCCCCACCGCCCGGCGCTCGTTGTGCCGGGTGGTGGGGACCAGTTACCTATACCCCAAACCAAAGGAGAATTTCAGATGTATGTTGCATTGACTGAGTACGTTCGACCTGGCACACCGGCGGCCGACACCGGCCCGAGCGCCGCCGCTGTCACCGCTTACCGCGAGTTGGTTCAAAGCCATGCGGACGTCGACCAGGACGTTTTGCGGGATGCTTGGCGAACGCAAGGCGATTTCAACACCGACCGCCAAGTATGGGAGCAACGGGAAGAGGCCGGCGATACGCTTGCCGTTCGCGTGCCGCAGTTGGAAGCGGAATTGAGGGATGCCAAGGCCGCCGCCGCCGTGGAGGAATCCATTGCTGCCCGGCCCGTGGCAGACTTCCCCACCGTCGGCGCGCTCTTGGAAGCGATCGAGCGGGCCATTCAGGAACGGAACCCGGCATACGTCACCCCGCCCCGGAATCGTGTCAGGGACGTTCAAGGCGATTTGTCAGAGGAGCGCCGGCGCTCGATTGACACCCTACGCCGAACATCGAGTGTGGAAACCTCCCGCCGGCTGGCAGACCTCCACAACCAGATTCAAGAGATTAAGGGGCAAGTCAATCGCTACCAGCAACTTGCCGATCTCGATTCCGCGATTGCCAAGCAATCCAAACTGTGCGATGCCCTGGCCGAAAGCCGGAATGACAAGGACAAGCCGAAGTACCGGGATGCCCGTGGCAAGCTGGCCGAGCTATCCGCGTTGCGCCCGCAAGTGCCGGAAGCGGTCAAGGCTGTTGCCGCCTTGCAGGAAACGCTTGTGGATCTCCACCGGAAGCACGGGGAGGCCGAGCAAAGCCGGCTGGACCCGCGAAACCAGTTGTGGAGCGTGTAGCCCTACGTCACCCGTTGCCCGGCCCGGGCGCGTCCTACCCTTGTCCCATTCCCAAGGGTCCGGCCGGCAGCGGGGTTTTCTTCGCGGTGGCTGTCGTGCTGGAACCAGGAGGACATCGGGGATGAGGTGGGAGTGACGGGCGAAACCGTATCGACGTTTTTGCAGAAAATTCAGAAAATGGAAACGCTTCCGAAATCTGAAAAATCTGCAATTTCCCACGCCAACGATTTCGAGCCTTGGGGTAATTTGCCCCACCCCTAATAGCAAGGGCTGGATGATCGGCCAGCAGGAACCTCAAGAGGGTGGGTCAGATTCCTGACTGACCCCTCCAGATAGCAAGGGCTGAGAGGAAGGGCAGCGGGAACCTCGCCAATATGGGAATTCCCATATTGGACATTCGGAACATTCGGGTATCGAACATGGGAATCAAAGCGGCTGGAAAGCGTATCAGCAGGACACCGCAGGCCGCGAGCCTGTTGGGTTCATTGAGGAAAAGCACACGCTGCAGCGCGTGCGGCGCGTCGATGCCCTGTTTGTTGCACCGGAAGAAGCCGAAGCCGCGAGCGCCGGCCCCACCGGACCAGGCCGCCGATGATCCCGCCGCCGCCGTCACCACCGGCAAGCGTTGCCCTGCCTGTGGTTGCTATGCCCGGCTGGACAACGGCGATTGTGTGGCGTGCAGCGCCCGAGCCGCGAAGGGTGTTCAGTAGGTGTCAAAGCGGGTGTCTGACACCCGGATAGCGACCAAAAACGGCCCAAAGTGTACTGAACAAAGAAAAGCGGTTGACAGCGGTTTGACCCTGGAATTTACGGCATTTCTCGCGTTTTCCCGGTAGTGTACAAGAACGGCTAAATCCCATTAGGAAACCGTTGCTCTATCCCCTGAGCTACCGGGGCGAAAAAACGCCATTATAGGCTATTTGTCGACATTTATGAAGGTTTTGGTAGAGTTGGTTAGTTAAGCAAGTACACCCGCTTGTACAGCCGACACGCCCAAAGCCTTCGGAAATGCCATTGCGCAAGTCTACCAGAAAAAAGGTGGAAGAGAAACCGGCAAAAACCGCGTCCAGACCTCCATCCAATACCGGACCTGTCCCGCTCGCTTCTTCGAGATCTGTGACAACGAGCAGCAGGCATTGAAGGCCTTTGTTTGATCTTTGGGCCCCCTGCCGCCCTGCAAGAACAAAGTTTCATAAAGTGAATCGAGCCGCGTTTTCGGACCTGCAAGGCCGGCATACGGCTCCTACCTCGAGTAATGACGATCATGGCCCCGCGGGATCTCCGCTTTGCCCTGCTCGTACGTCAAATAATCCCATGCCACGCGTTCCCGGCTCTAAGTCCGGCGCGAGTAAGGATCGGGTGGCGTTTCTCTTGGTCGGTCCCCTTCCCTCCACGGACTCCGCAGCCGCCTTCAGGCCGACGTTGTTCGACCGTTTCTCGGGTACTATGGGACCGTCCGACTCTCTGGAAACGTACATGTCCGACGTGCGGCAAAGCCTTCTCGGACCGTCCCGCGCCATTCAGCGTGGGAGTTTCCAGGGTCTCCCGATTTCCGCGTGCGGAGCGGGACGGAGCGCATGGACAATCACGTCCACCTCCTTTGTCGCACGCCCCGGGCGAACCTCTCGCGTTTCATGCAGCGAGTGCTGTCGTCGTACGCGCTTTATTCGCGCTACAAGCACCGCCGTCCGGGCCACCTGTTTCAAGGCCGCTTCAAGGCCAAACTGGTCGAGGACGATGTCTACCTGCTGGCCGTCACGCGCTACATCCATCTCAATCCGGTGAAGATCGCCGCCTGCCGCCTGCTGGCGGCTGAGCGCTGCGCAGCGGCTTGAGCGACTGGAAGCCTACTCCTGGAGCAGCTATGGCGGCTACGCCGCGGCAGCCAAGGCCCAAGAGTTTGTGAACTACAACGTACTCAAAGAGTATGGACGCGACTTGGCCGCCGCTCGGCGGCACTATCGCGCCTACGTCCAGGCGTGCCTTATTGAAAACGATGCGCTGCTCTTGGAGGCAATGGCCGCCAGTCGTCACGCCATCGGCGGCACGGCATTCGTCGAGCGAACCGAAGAGCGGGTCGAGGAGCGGCGCAGTGGCCACGTACAGGATCAGGACCTTGATTTGCCGCGGCGGACGGTATCGCTTGAGGAAATTGATGCAGCAGTTGCCAGCCATTACCGTATCGATCCAGGTTTGTTCTCATCACACGGTCGCCGGGCCGGGGATACCGGGTGAACAACCCCAGGCCCGACGTTGCCCCACGCAGCGGCGGCGGGAGCGAAATATGCGTGCTCCCGTGGTACCGCCAAGTGAAGGAAACGAAACGCGGCGGGAGGGACGGCAGGAAGTCGCAGTGCCTTGGTAGTACCGGTGAATCTGGGGAACTTGACCCGCAAGGACCCGGTGGATGGGAAGCGAGGCATCGAGTAACCACACCGTTGGAAAGCAACGCGGGGGAGACATCGAACTCCGGTCCCGCGTCCACGTAACGCCAGCGGATAGCGACTTACGGGTTCGCCACGGCGAGGAGTCATGGCGAAGCGAAGGGGCTACTTGACGAGCCGGATGCTCTAATGTGTGCATGTCCGGATCCGTGGGAGCCTTGGGCGGGCAACCGCCCAAGGCCACCTGGCCCCCGATGCCCCCCGATGCCCCCCGACCCCGACGCCCCCCGACGCCACCGGTGCGTGGTCCCAATCGAGGCGATTCCCGCCGCCGCCGATTTGCTGCCGGCGTTCGGTGTTTTCCCACCACAGCCGCCATCGCCGATGGCCGCCGGGTCAAACGATTTACCCCTGGAACCGAAAAGGAGCCTAATCCTTGCCGCCCGTCTGTTTATGATATACATAGCACCCAAAGGAGCTTAACAGTGTGTTTTCCAGGCGTTATCACGATGGCAGTCGATGGTGACACACGTCCGTTGGAGAGATAGGATTGGCCACTCTTGGTAGAAAATCACCGAAAAACCTGCAAGAAAACGGATTTCCGGCAAGTATCGGCAAGAATCCACCATTGGCTGCACATTTGGAGATTGCGACCGGAAGAGTACCACCAGATATAGTGGTCATAGTATAGCCATAAAGCCATTGAACGATCTGTAATAATTATTCGCGTGGACAAACCAGATTGCCGCGCAAAGGCATTTCAAACGATAGGACCGAATCAGTTTTGAGTCGATGACAGTCTGCCGCGTCTGACGGTCGATGTCCAAAATTAAGTCATATATCCACCTGACAAGGCCTAAGGTCGAGCAGTTCGGCATATTTTCTGCATGACAACAGAAGTGCGCGAATTTCGCGAGCGAAGTTGCGTTTTGCGCTCAGGAAGCTTGCAAGTGCCGCTCAAAAACTAGGCATGCTAGGGCAAGACAGCAGAACGGTTTATCGCTATGTTACAGGAAAGTCGCGCCAGCGGTATTAGAAATACAGCACTTCTGTCAAGAGTAACAGGCCATTTCATGATGAACGCGATGACTGCTCCCCGCCCCCAGTCCGAAGAGATCGTCTTTTCGGATTACGACACGGACGGATTTTTCGACGAGATGTTCGATGATCGGGGGGTGCCCAGGCCTCCCGCGTCGTTGCTGGCCAGCCGCTTGAAGCTGCTCGCGGCCGGCGAGTTGATTCGCCGCCAGAAGGCGGCCGACACGGCGCTGTTGAATATGGGCATCACCTTCAACGTCTACGGACATGAGGCTGGCACAGAGAAGATCTGGCCGTTCGACCTGATTCCCAGGATCATGGAGTGCCGGGAATGGCGCGCCATCGAAGACGGGCTGAAACAGCGGATCCGTGCGCTGAACATGTTCATCGACGACATGTACCATGAGCGGCGGATCGTTCGCGACGGCGTCTTTCCGGAATATATGGCCCAATCGAGCAAGTGTTTTCTTAATCGTTGCAGCGGTCTGAAGCCTCCCAAAGGCGTGTGGTGTCACATTACCGGCACCGACCTCGTGCGCGATGCCGATGGCACGATCTTCGTGCTGGAAGACAACCTCCGCTGCCCCTCCGGCGTCTCCTACGTCCTGGAGAACCGCGAAGTCATGAAGCGGACCTTCCCGCAGATGTTTGACGGCCTGTCGATCCTGCCGGTGGAAGACTATCCCGAGCAACTCCTCAAGATGCTCCAGTACATCGCCCCGGTCGCCACGCGCGAGCCGACGGTCGTGGTGCTGACACCGGGCATCTACAACTCCGCGTATTTCGAGCACTGCTTCCTCGCCCAGCAGATGGGCGTCGAGCTGGTGCAAGGCCGCGACCTGATCGTCTCCGACGGATACGTCTGCATGCGCACGACCCAAGGCCTGAAGCGGGTCGACGTGATCTATCGCCGCATCGACGACGACTTCCTCGATCCGCTTACCTTCCGCGCCGATTCCGCGCTGGGCGTGCCGGGGCTGATGGACGTGTACCGTGCCGGGCACGTGGCCCTGGCGAACGCCCCGGGAACGGGCATCGCCAACGACAAGGCCGTCTATGCCTACGTGCCGGCGATCATCAAGTACTATCTGGATGAAGAAATCAAGCTGCCCAACGTGCCGACCTTCATCTGTGCCGAGGAAAAACAGCGGGCCCACGTGCTGGCCAACCTCGACAAACTCGTGATCAAGCCGACCAACGAGTCGGGCGGATACGGCATCATGCTCGGCCCGCGGGCCAGCCAGGCGGAGCGCGAGCGATATCGCGGCCTGATCGAGTCCAACCCGCGGAATTACGTGGCCCAGCCGATGTTGTCCCTCTCGCGGGTGCCGACGATCGTGGGCGATCATCTGGAAGGCCGTCACGTCGATCTGCGGCCCTATATCCTGTACGGCGAAGACATCTACATCCTTCCCGGCGGGCTGACCCGCGTGGCCCTGGTCAAGGGATCGTTGGTGGTGAACTCGTCGCAAGGCGGCGGGAGCAAGGACACTTGGGTACTCAAGAGCAGGCAAAAGGTTTATTGATGCTCAGTCGCGTTGCCGATTCGATTTACTGGATGAGCCGCTATGTCGAACGGGCGGAGAACATCGCCCGCGCGATCGACGTGAACTACAACCTGGCCCTGGACTTGGGGCCGGAGATGGGCAACCATTGGAGCCCCTTGATCTCGACGACCGGCGACCACGAGGCGTTTTACAAGCGTCACGAAACGGCGACGGAGCGGAACGTGATCTGGTGGTTGACGTTCGACGAAGAGAACCCCAACTCGATCCTTTCCTGCCTCAGTTCCGCCCGCGAGAACGCCCGCACGGTGCGCGACATGATCAGCTCGCAGATGTGGGAGGAACTGAACAAGTTTTACCTCATGGTCCGCGACGCCTGCAAGGACGAGAGTATCCTGGCCTCGCCGTTCGAGTTCTTCGGCAAGGTCAAGCTGGGCGGGTCGTTGCTGGAAGGCGTGGCCGAATCGACGATGTCGCGGGGCGAGGCCTGGCACTTCCGCCGCCTGGCGATGTCGATCGAGCGGGCCGACAAGACCTCGCGGATCCTCAACGTCAAGTACTACTTGCTGTTGCCCCGCACGACCGACGTGGGCACGCCGATCGACACCAACCAATGGGTGGCGCTGTTGAAGAGCGTCAGTGCGCTGGAGATGTATCGCAAGCGGCACGGCCGCACCACGCCGACCCAGGTGGCCGAGTTCCTGATTCTCGACCGCGACTTCCCCCGCGCAATGCACTTCTGCCTGCTCCGCGCCGAGGACTCACTGCTGGCGATCACGGGCAGCAAGCCGGGCACCTTCCGCACGGTGGCCGAGCAACGGCTGGGGCGGTTGCGAGCGGAACTCGACTACGGCAACATCGAGGAGATCATCGCCGGCGGCATCCACGAATTCATCGATGCCTTCCAGACGCGCTTGAACCTCGTGGGCGAGGCGATCTACGAGGCCTTTTTCGCCCTTCCGCCGGCCCATGACTTCGCGCCGACGAACTCGCAATCGCAGAAACAATCCCAGGACCTGGCGACCGAGGTGATCGCGTGAACGGGTCGCACGCCCCTGAGATTAATCAAGCACGAAATTCGAATACCGAAATCCGAAACAAATTCAAATGCGGGAAAATCCAAAGGTTCTAAACGAAGGAGTGGCCTGCAGCACGGCATTTTGGTCATTTACAAGTTTGGTAATTTGAACTTGTTTCGGATTTCGATATTTATATTTCGGATTTCCTTTGTCCACGCCACGAGCCCTGCAACTACGGAAGCAAGCCCATGCCCATACGCGTTGCCCTTCACCACCGTACCAGCTATGCCTACAGCAAACCGGTTCAACTGGCGCCGCAGGTCGTGCGCCTGCGCCCGGCGCCGCACTGCCGCACTCCGGTGCTCAGTTACTCGCTGAAGGTCACCCCCGAGCCGCAGTTCATCAACTGGCAGCAGGATCCGCACGGGAACTTTCTCGCGCGGCTGGTCTTCCTCGAAAAAGCCCGCGAGCTTAGCGTGGTCGTCGACCTGGTGGCCGAGATGACGGTCATCAACCCCTTCGCCTTCTTCCTCCAGGGCGAGGCGATCGAGTACCCGTTCCGCTACGAAGAGACGGTCCGCATGGACCTGCTGCCGTACTTGGAGACCGTGCCCTGCGGCGTGCTGCTACAGGAGTTCCTGGCCGGCGTTCCCCGCAAGAGCAAGAAGACGGTCGACTTCCTCGTCGATCTGAATCGCTATGTCCACGACGCGGTAAAATACCTGATCCGCATGGAACCGGGCGTGCAGACGTGCGAGGAGACGCTCACCTTGCGGAGCGGTTCATGTCGTGATTCGGCCTGGCTAATGGTGCAAGTGCTCCGCAACCTGGGCTTGGCCGCGCGCTTCGTTTCCGGTTACTTGATCCAATTGAAGCCGGACATGAAGCCGCTGGACGGCCCGCCCGGCCCACAATCCGACTTCACCGACCTGCATGCCTGGGCCGAAGTCTATCTGCCCGGCGCCGGTTGGGTGGGGCTCGATCCGACCTCCGGCCTGTTGGCCGGCGAAGGCCACCTGCCGCTGGCGGCGACACCCAATCCGGATTCGGCCGCGCCGATTACCGGCGGGTTGGAGCCGTGTGATGTGGACTTCTCGTTCCAGATGTCGATCACCCGCGTGGCCGATGCCCCGCGAGTTACCAAACCCTATACGGAAGAGCAATGGGCCGCCGTCGAACAACTCGGCCATAAGGTAGATGCCCGGCTGGACGCGCTGGACGTGCGTCTGACCATGGGCGGCGAACCGACCTTCGTGTCGATCGACGACATGGAAGGCCCGGAATGGAACATGACCGCCGACAGTCCGCAAAAGCGCCACCTTGCCGGCGAGTTGCTGCGCCGCCTCTCGCACTGTTATGGCCAGGGTCCGCTCTTGCACTTCGGACAAGGCAAATGGTATCCGGGCGAGTCGCTTCCCCGTTGGGCCTTGGGTTGCTATTGGCGAAAGGACGGCGAGCCGATCTGCGCAAGCCGGAACTGATCGCCGACGACGACCAGGACCACCGCGCCACCGCCGCCACGGCCCTGGCTTTTATGCAGAACCTGGCCGAAAGGCTCCATCTACCCGGGGATCACACCATTCCCGGCTACGAAGACACTTGGTATTACCTCTGGAAAGAGCGACGCTTGCCGGCCAACGTCGACGCCTTGAAGTCAAACTTGGAGAATGAAGAGGACCGCAAACGCCTGGCGCAGATCTTCGAGCGTGGTCTGAGCCAGGTGGTCGGCTACGCGCTGCCGATCCGCCCGATCTTTAGTGACGGAACAACCACGCGCTGGGAAAGCGGCCGTTGGTTGCTGCGGCAGGAAAACATGTTCCTCTTGCCGGGCGATTCGCCGATGGGGTTGCGCCTGCCGCTGGATAGCCTGCCCTGGTATGCCAGCGACGAGAGCAACCCTTGGCAGGAGCGCGATCCGCTCGAGCCGCGCGGCCCGCTGCCTTCGCGGGCTTGGGACGCGGGGAACGGGAATGGACTTGCCCGCAACGTGGGGAGGTTGCCGAGCGGGCCACCGGGTACTCGAGCAGCGGGTGGGCGGCAGATTGGCAATCTGCCCTACGCCGGCATACCGCTGGGACCCTCGACGCTGCTGGCGACCACGCTCAAGCAAGTGCCGGGCATCGCTCCGGCGACGCAGGGGCGGCCGGCCGGCGAGGTTGCGGGTACAGCGTTGTGCGAAGAGGCAGCCCCCCGAGCCGAGACGCTCGTCGCCGACCATGAGTACATGGTGCCCGCGACGTCGCAGACGATCCGCACGGCGCTGTGCGTGGAAGCCCGCGAGGGCCGCATACACGTCTTCATGCCGCCGGTGGCCCGGCTGGAAGATTACCTGAACCTCATCGAGGCCGTCGAAGACACGGCCGAAGAGCTTGCCATGCCGGTGATGATCGAGGGTTACACGCCGCCTTGGGACTACCGTCTGCAACACTTCAAGATCACGCCCGACCCTGGCGTGATCGAGGTCAACGTGCAGCCGTCGGCGAACTGGACGGAACTGGTGGGCAACACGACGACGCTGTACGACGAAGCCCGGCGCTGCCGCCTGGGGACCGAGAAATTCATGATCGACGGCCGGCACACAGGCACCGGCGGCGGCAACCATATCGTCTTGGGCGGGGCCAAGCCGATCGACAGTCCCTTCCTGCGCCGCCCCGACCTGTTGGCCAGCCTGGTGGCCTATTGGAACAACCGGCCGTCGCTGTCTTATTTGTTCTCCGGCCTGTTCGTCGGTCCCACGAGCCAGGCGCCGCGGGTCGATGAGGCCCGCCACGAGAGTCTGTACGAATTGGAAACGGCTTTCACGCAATTGCCGGAAGGCGCCGGGGCACCGGGTACTCCGAGTCGGCCGTGGATCGTCGATCGGCTCTTCCGCAATCTGCTGGTGGACCTGACCGGCAACACGCACCGCGCCGAGTTCTGCATCGACAAGCTGTATTCGCCCGACTCGGCGACCGGCCGCCTGGGGCTGGTCGAGTTCCGCAGCTTCGAAATGCCGCCGCACGCGCGAATGAGCCTGACGCAACAGTTGCTCGTGCGGGCGCTGGTCGCCCGTTTTTGGGAAGTACCCTATCGGCAACCGCTGATCCGCTGGGGCACGTCCCTGCACGACCGTTTCATGCTGCCGCACTTCATCGTGCAGGATTTCCTGGAAGTGCTCGGCGAGCTGCGGGCCTGGGGCCTGCCTCTCCAGCCGGAGTGGTTCGTGCCGCATTTCGAATTCCGCTTCCCCTTGCTGGGCGAGGCGACTTACGACGGCGTCAAGCTCGAACTTCGTCAGGCCATCGAGCCCTGGCACGTGTTGGGCGAGGAGTCCGTCGCCGCGACCACGGCCCGCTACGTCGATTCCTCCGTGGAACGGCTGGAGATCAAGGTCCGCGGCATGACCGGGGCACCCGGTATGTCCGGGTCGCGGCATGTCGCCGTTTGCAACGGCCGCCGTGTGCCGTTGCACCCGACGGGCACGCCGGGTGAGTATGTGGCCGGCGTGCGCTTCCGGGCCTGGCAGCCGCCGAATTGCCTGCACCCCACGATCGGCGTCCATACGCCGCTGGTGTTCGATCTTTACGATCGCTGGTCGAACCGCTCGATCGGCGGTTGCACGTGGCACGTCTCCCATCCGGGCGGCGTGAACTTCGATACGTTTCCGGTCAATGCCTTGGATGCCGAGAGTCGCCGCGCCTCGCGATTCCAGGCCATGGGGCAGGCAGACGGACCGGTACCGCTGCCGCCAAGAGAGTACAATAGCGATTATCCGATGACGCTCGACTTACGGCGGCCGGTGCAGGTCACGGAACTGGGATAGCTCAGCATGAGTTCATCAGTCGAGGCAGAGAAATCATCGCCTCCGGAAAACTTGTTCTCGACCTACTCCCCATCGCCGGGGAGCTATGATGAACTTCTTGACGAGCGCGGCCAGATACGGGAGTGCTGGCGGCAATTTACGACGGGCCTGGAAGCCCTGGGCCCGCAGGGGCTCGGCCAGCGTTACGAGCAAGCCCGGCATTTGCTTCGCGAAAACGGCATCGTGCAAAGCGGCGCCGGTTTTCTCAACGGCAGCGACCGCCATTGGGAACTCGATCCCCTGCCGCTGTTGTTGGCCAAGAGCGAGTGGGACTTGCTGGCCTCCGCATTGGCCCAGCGGGTCCATCTGCTGAACCTGATCCTGGCCGACCTTTACGGTCCCCAGAATCTGGTCCGCGAGGCCTTGATCCCGCCCGAACTGGTCTTCGGTCAGCGCGGCTTCTTGTTGCCCTGTCACGGCGTGGCGGCGCCGCGAAATATCTTCTTGCACCTGTACGCCGGGCACCTCGTGCGCGGGGGCGACGGTTGCTGGAATGTTTACGCCGACTACACCCAAGGTCCGCCGGGAGCTGGCCTGGCCCTGGAGAATCGCATCGTCACGTCCCGCGTCCTGCCGAGCGACTTTCAAAGCCTGCACGTCGAGCGTCTCGCCGGATTCTTCATCACCCTCCGCGACACCTTGCAATCGCTTTCCGTGCAACGGTCGGACAATCCTCGCGTCGTGCTCCTCTCGCCCGGCCCGCGAAGTCCAAGCTACTTCGAGGATGCCTACCTCGCCCGATACCTCGGTTATACGCTCGTCGAAGGAGGCGACCTGACGGTCCGCGGAACGAACGTCTATTTGAAGACCCTGGGCGGTCTCTTGCCCGTCGATGCCATCCTTCGCCGCATGCACGATGAGGAAGCCGATCCGCTGGAGTTGCGTTATGACTCGATGTTCGGCGTGGCCGGACTCGTCCAAGCCGTGCGTTGCGGGCAGGTTGTCGTGGCCAACGCCCTGGGCAGCGGAGTCTTGGAATCGCCCGCGTTGATGTCCTTCCTGCCGGCCATCTGCCGCCATCAACTGGGTGAAGAGTTGAAGTTGCGTTCCGTGCCGACGTGGTGGTGCGGGCGCGACGACGACTGGTCGTACGTCGAGGCCCACTTCGATGACTTGGTGATCCGCCCGGCCGTTCCGTCGCGGAGCCAGGGACCGGTCGACACGGCTTTGCTCGATCGGCGGCAGCGCGAACACATGCTGGAAACGGTTCGCCAGCACCGGCCGGCGTTTGCGGCACAGGCCCGCGTTCGCCGTTCCACGGCCCCCGTGTTCGTCGACGGCGGAATCGAGGCCTGGCCGATCGGTATGCGGGTCTTCGCCGCTGCCGGGCGGGACGGAGCGTTCCAAGTCATGCCTGGCGGGCTGGCGCGTGCCATGCCGCCCTCCCAGGACCACGCCGACCATGCAGGCATGGTGCCCGGCGGTGCCCGAACATCGGTTGCGCGGCCGGGCGGGGCCGTTTTGCCCGACGACCATGAGTACATGGTGCCCGCCTCGACCGGATCGCGGGGTAAAGACGTATGGGTCCTTTCCGACCGGCCGGTCTCCACCTTTACGCTTTTGCGTCCGCAGGCCGCGGCCGTCGAACTCCGCCGCAGCAGCAATGACTTGCCCAGCCGCGTGGCCGACAACCTGTACTGGCTCGGCCGGCACATCGAGCGGGCCGACGGTCTGGTACGGCACCTCCGCACGGTCGTCATACGCATGACCAGCTGAACTGGAACCGTCCAACGTGCCGGAACTGAAGGTCCTGGTGCAGATGCTGGCCGACGACGCCCGGCCGGCGGAAGCCATGCCCAATGATCCCGAGGAATTGCTTGCCGCGCTGGAAGACGAGGTCCTGGCGGCCTTCGTCCACGAGACGCGGAGCGGCACGCTCGACGAGACGCTCCGCGCGCTCTATCGCACCGCCTCGCTGGTTCGCGACCGCATCTCGGCCGACACTTGGCGGATCATCAATCAACTCGACCTCGACCTGCTCGGGGCGGGGTACTCGGGGCACCCGCTTGCGGGTCGCGGGTCGGCTTTTGGGTCACGGCCGCCCAACACGGTCCGCCTGGGCGATACCTTGAGCGTGCTCAACCAGGTTTTCAACCTGCTCTCGGCCCTCAGCGGCCTGATGACCGAAAGCATGACCCGCGGCCCAGGCTGGCGGTTCGTCGACATGGGACGCCGCCTGGAACGCGGATTGACGGTCCTGCGGCTGCTGCGGAAAACGCTCGTCCGCAACCAGTCCGATTCCGTTTCGCTGCTGGAATCGGTGCTGGAAATCGCCGACAGCGCCATGACCTATCGCTATCGCTATATGACCTCGCTGCAATTGGCGCCGCTCCTGGACCTGCTGCTGACCGATGAAACGAACCCGCGCAGCGTCGGATTCCAGTTGGCCGCGCTGTCCGATCACGTCCGCCAACTGCCCGGCAAGGAGACCAACCCGTTGCGGAACCGGGAAACGCGGATCATGATCGCCACGCAGGCCGAGTTGCGACTGGTCGACGTCGAGTCCCTGGCCCGGCCGCGCGAGGAGGGTATCCGCTGGACGTTGGACAACTTCCTGGCCGACATGACCTTGCAATTGTGGCAACTCTCCGACAGCCTCACGCAGACCTACTTCACGCACACCGGCCCCTCGCGGCAGTTGGGCGCGATCTCGCCGGACGACCTGGTATGAAATACGAAGTCACCCATCGCACGACCTATCACTATAGCGAGCCGGTCACGCTGGGGCACAACTCCACGCACCTCACGCCGCGGACGCTTGCCCGGCAGCGCTGCCTGGCCAATCGGCTGGTGATCCTGCCCGTGCCGTCGTGCCTGCGAAGTTGGACCGACTACTTCGGCAACGAGGTGACCTACTTCACGGTGGAGGAAGAGCACCGCGAATTGGCCGTGACCGCCATCAGCGAAGTGGCAATGGAAACCCTTCAGCCCCCGCCGCTCGCATCGTTCCCGGCTTGGGAAGAAGCCCGCGACGCGGTCGACGTCGACCATGAGTACATGGTGCCCGCGGCCCCCTATGCGTTCGACTCGCCCTGTATCCGCCGCGACGATCGCCTGGCGAGCTATGCGGCCATGTCGTTCGCGCCTGGCCGCCCGCTGTTGGACGCCGCGCTGGAGCTTACCAGCCGGATTTTCCACGAGTTCAAGTACGATCCCACGGCGACGAGCGTGAGCACGCCAACGATGGAGGTTTTTGAAAAACGTCGCGGGGTGTGCCAGGATTTCGCCCATCTCGAGATCGGTTGCCTGCGGTCGCTCGGCCTGGCAGCCCGCTATGTCAGCGGCTATTTGCTCACCGATCCTCGCCCCGGACAACCCAAGCTCGTGGGGGCCAATGCCTCGCATGCCTGGCTGAGCGTTTTCTGTCCGGGCTACGGTTGGGTCGATCTGGACCCGACGAACAACGTCGTCCCCGCCATGCGGCACGTCACCGTGGCCTGGGGTCGCGACTACGGCGATGTCTGTCCGATCAAGGGAGTCTTCCTGGGTGGAGGAAGCCACTGGATGACCGTGGCAGTTGACGTCGTACCCTGCGGTGGATTATGCTAATGGGAGTGCTTAGAACTTAGTGCTAAGAACTAAGCACTAAGAACTAAGAACTTTTTTCCCGAGGTTCCCTTATGCATCGCCGCAACTTCCTTCGCGCCGGCGCCGCCGGCTTGGCTCTTTCTGCCCTTGGCCGCACGGCCGGGGCGTATGCCTCCGTAAAACCGCCGCGCGTCGGCCTGATCGGCAGCGGCTGGTACGGCAAACTCGACTTGCGACGCCTGATCCAAGTGGCGCCGGTCAACGTCGTTTCCCTGTGCGACGTCGATCGGCGGATGCTTTCCGACGCAGCCGACAACGTCGCCGCGCGGCAGGTCTCGAAGCAGCGGCCGCGGACGTTCGGCGACTACCGGAAGATGCTCGCGGAAAAAGACCTCGACATCGTGCTCATCGATACGCCCGACCATTGGCACGCCCTGCCGATGATCGCCGCCGTGGAAGCGGGGGCCGATGTCTACCTGCAGAAGCCGATCGGCGTCAACGTCGTAGAAGGCCAGGCGATGCTCGCCGCCGCGCGCAAGCATCGCCGTGTCGTCCAGGTCGGCACCCAGCGACGCAGCACGCCGCACCTCATCGAGGCCCGCGACCGCATCGTCCGCGAAGGCAAGCTCGGCCGCGTGGGTCTGGTCGAGATCTACTGCTACTATCACATGCGGGACCCCAGCAATCCGCCCGATACGCGACCGCCCGCCGATCTCGACTACGAAATGTGGACCGGGCCCGCGCCCCTGCGGCCCTACAATTCGATCGTCCACCCGCGGGGCTGGCGGGCCTTCATGGAGTATAGCAACGGCATCGTCGGCGACATGTGCGTCCACATGTTCGATGCGGTCCGCTGGATGCTTGGCCTCGGTTGGCCGAAGCGGATCAGCTCCTCGGGCGGGATCTTCGTTTCCCAGGGGAGCAAGGCCAATATCTCCGACACACAGACCGCCACGTTCGACTATGGCGACTTGAACATCGTCTGGCAGCATCGCACCTGGGGACCGCCGCCCGATCCCAAGTATTCCTGGGGCATGACCTTTTATGGCGACAAGGGGACGCTCAAGGCTAGCGTGATGAGCTACGACTTCACGCCCAACGGGCCGGGCGGGTCGATCCATCGCGACGTGACTTACGAGCGCGAGCAATATCCCGAGGACGTGACCGAGAAGGACATCGAGATCCACGTCGCCCCCGCCGTGCGGCGGCACATGCAGGACTTTCTTGCGGCCATCGCCTCCCGCCGGCGGCCGGTGGCCGACATCGAGCAGGGACACATCTCGACGGCGAGTTGCATCCTGGCCAATCTCTCCATGCAACTTGGCCGCACGCTCGCCTGGGACGCGGAACAAGGCTGCGTGCGGGGCGACGAAGAAGCCAACCGTCTCTTGCGCCGGCCTTACCGCAGACCGTGGGTCCATCCGGAGGTCGGATGAAGTGAACGACGGCGAGACGACGCTGCAAGATGTCAAGAACACGATCGCCCGGTTCACGGCGGAGCGCGACTGGCAGCAGTTTCACAGCGCCAGAACGTGGCCATGGCTCTGGTTTCCGAAGCGGCGGAACTGATGGCCCATTTCCGTTGGAACGAACAGGACCAGGATGTAGCCGTCCTTGGCGACGCGCAGTCGCTGCGGGAAGTCCGTCACGAGGTGGCCGATGTCCTGTTGCTGCTGGCCGAGTTCGCCAACGTCGCGGGAATCGATATGGCCCAAGCGGTGCAGGAGAAGATGGCGATCAACGCCGGGCGCTATCCCGTGGAGAAATCGCGGGGAACGGCGCGGAAGTATGATCGGCTGTAAGGGCTGTCGCTCCCCACTGCCTTGAGTTGGGGCTCGCCTTGAATCGTCGGGTTCAGATGTGCACTTTCTGCGTTGCCGTAATGCCGGCCAGCGGCCGCGGGCGGCATGCATTGCGCGGTTTCAATTCCTCAAGCCGTACTTCTTGATCTTGTTGTACACCGTGACCCGGTCCACCTGCAGAATCTCGGCGGCGTGGGTCACATTCCCGCCCGTGCTCGCCAGCACGGCGGCAATATGTTGCTTCTCGACTTCTTCCAACGATTGGACGGGGGGCGCATAGCGCTGCCCGCGCCTGACCGGCAGATCGCCGGGCTGGATCGCCGGCGGCCGGCCGACCACCATCGCCCGTTCGATGGCGTTGGAAAGCTCGCGGACGTTGCCGGGCCAATCATAGCTGACCAGCAGTTCCATGGCCTCGGGAGAAATCTGCGTAATGCGGCTGTCCATCTGCCGGGAGAAACGATCGAGGAAGTGCTGCGCCAGGGCGGGAATATCGCCGCGACGCGCCCACAAGGGCGGCAACTCGATCGTGAAGACATTGATGCGGTAATAGAAGTCCTCGCGGAAACGGCCTTCGCGGATGGCCTGCAGCAGGTTATCGTTGGTGGCGCAAATCACGCGAAAGTCGACCTTCCTCGGCCGGTCGGCGCCGACGCGGAAGACTTCGCGGGTTTCCAGCACGCGGAGCAGATCGACCTGCATCTTGAGGTTGATGGCGCCCACTTCGTCGAGAAACAAGGTGCCGCCGTCGGCCATTTCGATCTTGCCCTTGCGCGACTCGTCGGCCCCCGTAAAGGCGCCCTTCTCGTGTCCGAAGAGCTCGCTTTCCAGCAGGCTATCGGGCAGACCGCCGCAGTTGACGGCCACCAACGGCGCGTAGCGGCGGCGGCCGGCGAAATGGACGGCCCGCGCGACCAACTCCTTGCCGGTCCCGCTTTCGCCCAGGATCAGCACCGTGGCTTCGGTCTTGGCGACGTGCTCGATCAACTCCAGGACCTTTTGCATAGGCGGACTTTGGCCGACAATTTCCTGATCGCCCGTCATTTCGTCGATCGTTCCCCGCAGTTGCCGGTTCTCCTCGTGCAATTGTCGCTGGGCCAATGCCTGCGACACCACGTGGCTCAGCTCCTCGGGATTGATCGGCTTGGTGACATAATCCGTCGCGCCCAGTTTCAGGGCCCGCACGGCCGTATCGACGGAGGCATAAGCCGTGATCATGATCACGATCGTCGTGGGGGCGGTACGACGGATCTGTTCGAGCAAGCGCATGCCGTCCATGCCGGGCAAGCGGACGTCGAGAAGCACCACGTCAAACACGCTCGACTGCATGGCTGCCGTCGCTTCTACGGCATCGGCCGCCGTCTGAACGTCATAGCCGTCCTTGCGGAACCAATGATCGAGCGAGTCGCGGACGGAGAACTCGTCGTCGACGATCAGGATACGTGCTGGGGACACGGATGGGTCTTCCTTGTTTGTCATGGTGCCAACAGTAGGGTGGGCCGAGTGAAACGAGTCCCACCAGCTTCGCTCAAAAAATCTCGTGCTTCACAAGCTGGTGGGACTCGTTTCACTTGACGCACCCTGCTTCGGTTGCCGGGGCAGGGTCAGATGGAATGTCGTTCCGCAGCCGACTTTCGAGTCGACGTCGATCCGGCCGCCATGCCGCTGGACGATCCCATAAACCACCGATAATCCCAAGCCGACGCCGTTCTCGGCCTCCTTCGTGGAAAAGAACGGTTCGAAGATTTTCGGCACAACTTCCGCGGGGATGCCGACTCCGTTGTCGCCTATGTCCATTTCGATGGTCCGGGGCGTGCCGCGGACGCGGATCGTCAACTCGCCCCGGCCGTCCGGCAGGCCGCTCATGGCCTCGACGGCATTGACCAGCAGCGCGACGAGCGCTTGTTGCAATTGCCCGCCGTCCGCCGTGATCCGGCTGTCCGCTTCCAGGAACTCGGCATTCAGCTTCAGGCCGCTCATGTGCAGATGGTGCTCGACGAGCATCAGGCTCCGGCGGACGACCTCGTTCACGTCGACCGAGGCCATGTTGGACCCGCTCCGCTTGGCGAAGAGGAGCAGGTTCTGCACGATTCCGCCGCAACGGCGGCATTCACGCTCGATCACCGAGAGGTAGCCCATCACCTCTTCCCGTACGGCAGGGTCCAACGGTTGCTCTTGCAAATCGCGGCGGCTCAAACCGGCATAAACCAGCATGCCCGTCAGCGGGTTGTTGATCTCGTGGGCGACCGTTGCCGAGAGTTTTCCCAGCGATGCCATTTTCTCCATGTGCAGCACCTGCCGCTGGGCCTGCTGCAGCTCCAGCGGTTTTCTCGGCCACTTTGTTTTCCAGGTTTTGCGACCACTGGGTCACCTCGCGGCGGGCCGTGGCGAGGTCCTCCGCCATGCGATTGAAGGCCTCCGCCAATTCGGTCAGCTCGTCGTGGCCGCCAACCTTGACCCGGCTGTCGAGATCGCCGGCGGCGATTCGCCGCGTGCCGACACAGAGCCGCGAAATGGGCGATTGAATGCCGCGGCGGATGAAGACCGCAACCACGCCAAGAAGGATGACCGTCAAGATTCCGGTTGCCCACAGAAAATGGACTTTGGCAGCGCCCAGGGCGGCAGCCATCGGCGCGGTAGACATCTCCAGATCGAGCACTCCCAAAACCGGATGGTCGGCGGTGTGGGCATGGCAGCCGGAAGCCACGCAACCCGGTTCGGTCTCGATAACCGACAAATGCCGCAAGACGTTGGGCCGCAAGTCCTCATGCGCGCGTTGGCCGGGTTGCAAGATGGCTGCCTTCGTCGTACGGTCGTCCTGGTGGCACGCACGGCAGGTCTCCGTATCGGGCATGATCCGTTGCCCGATCTCGCCGGCATGGGCCGACATGACGATCCGGCCCGTCTTGTCGTAGATACGAATGGCAGCGATGTCGGGCGCCTCGGCCAAGCGCGAAATCATGGCCTGTACGTCGTCCTTGCGATTGGTGAGCATGGCGTCGTGCGTTGCCCGCTTGATCATTCCGCTGGTGCGCTCAACATCGCCCCGCACCAGATGAAGGAAGTGGTCCTCAGTGGAGCGGAAACTGATGGCGGCGTAACAGGCCAAGACGCTGCCAACGGCCACGAAGAGGGGCACGAGCAGGCGAAAACCGAGCGACTGAAAGATCCGCATGACCATTACGTGAGCTTACCATTGAGCGTTGAATAAGTCAACGCGCGTTGAAATAGTCAACGATCTTGCGGCTGGCCGGGCAAAGCATCGCGCAGAGGCCATTGGCTATAAAGTAATTTGGCACAACGGCTTACGACACTTTGTGCGGCTCAGGGGTTCCAACCGGCCGTGTCGGAACAGCATTTGCTGCCTTCCCTTTTGCCAATGCAGGCCAGCATCGGGGCGCGACAACGGATCTCCTATTAAGGGTGATTACCTCAATTACTCGTTGTCGCGCCCCCTGGCCGCAAAGAAAACCAAGAATCGGGAGAAGAATTCCATGAACGGCGTTGCACATATAATCCACGAAGGTTTTAGCTACCTGGGGTTTACCATTCTGGTGCTGCTCATGGTGCTCCTGCTCCCCGCGGCGGCCCTGTTGACCAGGGCCCTGATTCCCGTCACGGCCGCCACGATTGGGGTCCTGTTCGTTGCCTCCTGCTTCAGCCCCCGCATGCGGACTTGGCTATATAGTTAGGGGCGCGCTGGTCGCAGTTTGGCCAATTCTAGCTGCGGATCGAAGGGCCAGTCACGGTCGGAGAGGGCGTCGAGGTCTTCACTCGGATGGCTTGCCGTGTCATCCCAGAAAACTTCGACTCGGCGGCCGGCTTCCCTTTCCGCTTTGATCGATGCGACCAAGTCGTCGTTGAGGTGCAGCGGTTTGCCTTTGGCGTCGGCCTCCTTGATCTGGTCCCGGGTGATATCCAGTGGGATCCGTTTTCCTGCCCGCCCGTCTTGGGGCAGAAAGAGGGCGAAGTTGTCCTTGGGCGTGAAGCTGAACAACACGAGGGTCGGCTTTGAATCGAGCATGCCCGTTCGCTCGTCCATCCGCGAGTCGATCAGGTAGTGTGCAATCTGAACCAGGTCGTTCTTGTTGCAGGCACGGATTGCCAACTCGTAGTAACGGCGCAGGAAAGGACGGATGTCGCGACGGCCTTTGAAGACGGCCAGCAGTGCATCGAGGTATTTTACATTTCGAACGGCCAGCTTGGGCTCGCTCTCCAAGTCCAAATTGAGCAGCAGCTCGGCGGCGAAGAGTTGCAATTCCATGGTTTCCCGGCGGCTCGTATCGCGGTAGTCGGGATTGAGTTTGAACTGATCGAGAAAGCTGCGGAGGAGCTTGCGGCCGTCTGTGGGCACCGGACCGGTCACGGCGAGCACGGCTTCCGCCACTTGCTTGACGAGCATGGCCCTTTCCTTGCTTGGCTCCAGCACCTGCCGTTTGTCGGCATCCAGCGCAACGAGGATTTCCCGGGCGGCTTGATTCTTGCCGCTCAAGGCGCGAATGATCGCCAGCTTATAGCCCATGACCAGAGCATCGCTCCATTCGGGCGCGATGTTGCGGGCCTGGTCGTAGGATTCGGCGGCTTGGAGCAGGTTGACCTTTCCATGGGAGGCGGCGCCACTGTAGAGTTCGCAATCGGCCCAGCGTTCCAGGGAGTTGCTCAAGCGTTCCCGGAGGGCACGGATGGCGCCCGTGTGGCGCAGATTGTCAACCTGCCGCACGCCATGTTGGCGCTCGGCGTCTGTCAGTGCCGCCTTGATTTCGTCGACGACGATCTTGTAGGTCCTTCGTGCGGAGTCGAGATTGCCGCGGTAGCGAGCAGCCATTGCCATGCCGTGACGATCCTGGAAGACATAGATCGCGGCAAACGGGTTCTTTTCCTCCTTGTTGGCCAGGCGAATATGGTATGCAGTCTGAAACTGCTTGTTGGTCTCCTCAATCTTCCATTGATCCGCCAGACTCCAGGCATAACGCTCGGCAATCTGCGCCGCCAGCGGATGGCCGGGCTTCACCCCATCGGGGCCCGTCAGAAGCTTCTTGGCATAAGTGAAACGATGGTCTTCGTACTCGCCGGCGTTGGTGGCCGAAGCGGCCGCGGCGTCCCCGCGGGCGACCAGCGTGCTGACGTGGAAGAGAAGCGGCAGATCACCCGCAGCCAGGGCCTCGTCCAGTCGTTGCTTGGCCTCTTTGAAATCGCCCAGCATTCCTGCACACAAGACCGCTGAGTCGACCAGACCTAGCAGCCGCGCTGAAGCCGCCGTTTTCCTCGTGGCGGCGTAGGCATCCAATGCCTTGTCATAACTCTTCTTCGCCTCCTGGGCCCGCAGCTTATCGTGATCCAACTGCGCGATACGGTGTTGCAGCAGGGCGACAGTATGCAGATCGGCTGGCGGCAAGGGGCTGTTACGATGGCCGTCAAGGAACTGCTGCAACGCCTTATCCAGCGTACGGGCCGCTTGCCTGTCATCGTCGTGATCGCCGTCCGAGTACGCCTTGAGTTGGTCCAACAATTGAGATTGGGAGGGCGACAGGCCCCCGCGGCAACGGCCGGCCACTTCCCAAAGCCACTTCTGTACCTCGGCCGTATTTGGATCGAGATACTCCTGGGGGTGATTGCCAAGCACTGCGGTCAGATCGGCCTGACGTACTTTTTCGGCAATCGCCTCCCGCAGGAACGGCATCATCCAGGGCGTTTCCTCGAACCACCACGGGCCGTTGAGCCCCGGCAGCAGGGCCAAGTCCGCGGCAAGCCGATTGAGGGCCATGGGTGGTGTGGCTGTGGCCGAGTTCGTCGTGGTCGGCCGCAACCCGTTGTTGGGTCGCGTTGCAACCCAGACGACGAGCCCGGCGACTACGGCCAGCAGGCCGCCGCCGGCAAGGATTATCAGATTCCGGCGGAATCTCCGTTTGGCAATCCGCCGGCTGTTCGCGCGATGGTAGGCGTCCGAGCAAACCGATCGGCCCCCTGTGGCCTGGCCGTATCGACGTCGGGGCTGCGAAGATTAGGGTTGCTTGCGGCAAGCCAGGCGCCGTCGGTCGGAACGGCGGCAATCACCGCGGCCAGTTCTTCGGCAACGGCGAATTCGGCCATGGCCTCAGCCACCTCCGCCGGAACCGCAAATCGCTCGCGCGGATCCTTGGCCATCATCGACTCGTAAACCTCTTCCAGGTCTTGCGGACAATCGGGGCAATTGTCCAAGAGCAAAGGGATCGGGGCCACGACCTGGGCCATGAGCTTCTTACGGGCGGTGTCGTAGGCCGGATCACCGTAAGGAGGCCTGCCCGTGAGCAGGAAGAAGAGTGTGCAGCCGAGGCTGTAGATGTCCGCGCGGATGTCGGCCGTGGCGGAGTTCTCCGATTGTTCGGGCGCCATGTAGTCGATCGTGCCCATGGCGACACCGGGTTGGGTCAGGCCGCGCTGCGATTGAGCGTCGCCGCGGCGCTCGGCATGAAACTTGGCCAGCCCCAGGTCCAAGAGCTTCACCTGGCCGTTGCGGCAGAGCATCAAGTTGGCCGGTTTGACGTCGCGATGAACGAGTTGATGTTCGTGGGCGTGCTGCAGGCCGAGTGCCGCCTGGCGGATGATCTCGCACGCCGCTCCCACGCCGAGCGGACCGCCGGGCGGCACGCCGATACCGACGAACTGCTGCAAGTTGACGCCGTCGACGAACTCCATCACCAGGAAATGGACGCCGCCGGCCTCGCCCGCGTTATAGGCCTGAACAATGTTCGGATGATTCAGTCCCCCGATCGATTGCATCTCGCGACGGAAACGGCTGATTGCCTGGGGGTCATCCAGATAGCGATGGGGAAGGATTTTGAGGGCGACCGTCTGATTGAGATAGATCTGCCGGGCCTTGTAGACGACGCCCATTCCGCCATGGCCTAATTCTTCCAGCAGTTCGTAGTCGCCCAGGCGGCGCGTCTTGACGGTCCGTCGGAAAACGCTCTCGACCCGGTCGGCGCTTTCGGGAAAACGGCCGCGATACTCTTCTAGTTGCAGAAAGGCCCCGCGGCGTTGGCGGAAGTCGAGTTCGATCTCCAGCAATTCCCCGAGCAGGCGGTCGCGCTCGCCGGGCGGGACCTGGAGCAAGACCTCTTCGATCAGCGGGGGCTGGCCTGCCTGGCACGCCTTCTCGAACTGGTCGCACATCTGGTCGATGCGACCGGTCGCTGAAACCTGCGATTGCGTGGGGTCGTGGCTTCCTTGCTGGCTCACGGCGGGTGCTTTCCGGAGGGTGGGGAATTCTATAGTATCCTATCAGGCTGGGGGGAAGAGGGAAAGAGGCGGGGAGCTGGGAGTAGAGTGGGACAAGCGAGCCTCAGCGAGCGCCGGCCCAGCCTACAGCTCTCTCTGCCTTTGCGGCCCAGCGCTTAGATCGCGCAAGAGGCGGTAACTGGCAGGAATCTCCGCGGCCCTCCAAACTTGCACATTCACCGCCACGACGAAGACCAGTACCGCCAGTCCGAAGGCGTCGACGCCGGTGATGAAAGTGGCCGCCAAGAATTCTGTGACGTTAAAGAGGCCTGGCAGCCGGCGGGCATAGGACAGGCCACAAAGGACCCCCACTGCGGCCGCGAAAACAACCATGGCCGTGACAATTGCCGGGCGGGCCCGCCAGAGAAACTCTGAATCAGGTGGCACGCAATCCGCCGGGGCCTGGCGATACCATTGCCACGACCACCATGCCAGCAGCCCAAGGCCGAGCAAGCTGCTCCCGTATTGGAGCAGGCCCATCCAGTGCAACTGCTGGCCATCAACGGTAGTCATGACCGCACCGAGTTGCGGATACTCGCGCAGGGCCCAATCGTTCTCGTGCGTAAAGCCGTCCCAGACAACGTGTGTTACCGCCCCCAGGTAAATGAGTGCCGCGATCCAAGCTAGGCGTCGCAAGGGCCATAGCGGAAATGGTCCGCAGAATGGCCAAAGTTTTGCGCGGAGCCGTTGCGGCAGAAGAATCACCAGCGGCCGCTTGAAGAACCGGTGAAAGGCATACAGTACGGCAAGCCCCACGGGAATGCAGAAGAGTACCAAGCCCCAAAACGTGTGGCCAAAGTGCCGCCACGACGGCGGCGGGAAGAAGTAATAGATAAAATCCGGCGCCATGCTGCCTATGACCAGCGGTGAAAGCCAAAAACGCCGCTGCCAGAGTCTCAGCGGAACCACGGCAGCGGCATGGGCGGGGGTCAGCGGCACGGACAGGGTCCTTATAGCGGAGGCTTTCCAGCCTGCGCAGCATCATGACACAGGCAAGATGCCTGCGCTACGGGGGCCAATCGGTACGTCTGGCAAGGTAGTTGCCGCGGACAGGCACTTCTTGCAGCATTCATTTTCGTTTCCGGTCAGACTTATCCCGTCGACATCGGGTTTACGAAGAAGTAGGACTACGGCTGTCCGAGGGCGTACATCCCGCTGCCTGCCCGTTTGAGCTTGCCTTGCCGAGCCAGCTCTTCCCACACGGCCGCCGGGAACTGGTCGGGCGGCGTGATGGCCACGATGCTCGACTGTTGCCCGCCGGTCATCGGGCCGTAGCCGAGCCGCGATTGATCATCAAGCTGAGTCAGCTTTAGCCGTTTGCGGAATGCTTTGAGGGCCGATTTGAGTTCCTGGGGGGTAGGGCCTGTCGGCGGGGTAGTATCGGCGGTCGACACGAAAATCTCCTTGGCAAAACGGGGGCAGCCAAATGGTCCGCCGGCTGTTCTGCGAACGAGTGGGGCCGGGGACCCGCGGAGGTGTATTTTGCCTGAACAGGCGGCTTCTTGCAAGGGCGGGGTCACGCCGCTGAAGTTACGCAGATCACACGGGCATGCCGAAGACGAATCTTCTGCCGGGCGAAGCAGATCGCGATTCCCACTGCGGCAACGCCCAGCAATGCCAACGAACCCGGCTCGGGGACGACCGTGATCGTGCCCAACTCGAAGTCCTTGGTTTGGTTATTGGCGTAATTATTGACAATAGTGCCAGTATGGTCATAATAGTCGGACCAATTGCAGTCGGACAAGACCTCGAAGACCGAACCGGGGGTAGGGGCGATCGCGCCGGGCATGAAATTCACAGTCACCAGATTGGTCGGCACATCGGGGACCGCATCGTCAAGCGAGTCGTCGTAGGCGTCATTGTCCAAAACCATCGTGCCGGAATTCAGTCCGATTCTCGGGGATGGTTCGTCCCAGAGGGGAACGATCGAATTACTTGACGGATTCGCCGCGGCGTCTAATGCGATCGAGCCGCCGCCCGAAAGAAGTTGGAACTTCAGCCCCAAATCGTAGCCGTTGAAAATCAAGTCCGGCGAGGCCACCGCATTCTGAATCTGAATTGGCACGCTCGGCGATTGCGTCGGATTGGCGGTGATGTTCCAGTTCACGTTCCAGCCGCCGACCAAATTGACCGTGTCAGCTTGGGTCACATTGACGAAACCCGCACATCCCGCCGCCATCAATCCCAGAACTACGAACGTGCCGGTTCGAAACATGATGCAATTCCTTGCTGAAACCATTTCTGTGATTGCCCGCACACAATGGTTGACCGTTTTGGCAACCCGGCGGGGGAAGGCGACAGTCTCATTGTCCTCGATATCGAAGAAACCGCCTACACAACCTCTGCGGGAAGTCTGCGGGAAGTTCGCGGAGGCTCTGCGGGGAGACGCCGCTCGATGCGGGGCACTAAATCAATCAGCAAGATGACCCGCGGCAAGCACGGAAGGGTTCGCCGCTGACATGGGAGCATTGAAGCCCGATGCGCAAGCGAGGATTGTCCGCCAACCAGACGGAAAAGCCTATTCCTGGCCGGCCATGAGTACATGGCGCCCGCTTCGGGCTTCAATGCCCGATAAATAACTGAGCAAACTTCCCGGATAGCCCCTAAGCAGCGCGGCGCCCTGCCCGCAGAGGGCTGGCAGGAAGCGCTTCGGCAGACTCTTTCAGATCCCACAGGACCCGGCAACCGCTGCCATCGCCCCGGAAGCGCAAGAGTGCGTTCTTCTGGTTGGTGTTGAGGCTCTTGACAGTATTGCGCAGACGACGCTTCTGGTCCTGCTCGGGATGCGGAGGCAGAGGATCGTCGATTGCCGGCGGCCAGCCCTCTTCCTCGAAGGCCGCCAGAATGGCCTCCTGGCAGAAAGACGGTACCCGATATTGCTTCACGACTTGCCCGCCAACACGGAGAATACGACGTTGGTTGTCCCACGAGGGCAAGCACGCCGCACTTTCCACAGGAGAGGGCGACATGCGGATCGTCGTCGCCGATCGGTCCGGACAAGCCCTCGCCACGTCGAGTCCACGTGAGGACGCCAGCCGTTCTCCCAGCTCGGTCAAGAGAAAACACGTCCGCTTGGAAAAAGCCAGATTCCGGCTCGGTTGAAACTGCCGTCGCGTATCACCGTCGCAAGTAATCTCACGAGCGTGCTCCACGTAGCCCTTGGTGGCCAGCCAACGAAGGTCACTGGTTGTCAAGCCGGCATGGGTCAGGCTCTCGATCTCGACGGCGAAATCCCACGGGCTACGATCGACGTCGGTCGCGTAGGCGGCGGCGCGGGCCAATTGTTCCAGCGCCGCCTGGAACTCGCGTTGGCTGCCGACTGTCTGCGGATCTACCGCAATCCGGGTTGGTTCGTGCTGGTAAGTCATGACGCGCCTCGTCTGATTGCTGGCAAGGTTAAATGTCCGTCTGTACAGTTGTTTGCACGCTGCCGCCGATACTTGCCATGGGATTCAGCCTGCCTAGCTTGGCAAGACAAGCGCTTACGGCAGCGTTATGCGTTGCAACGCCGGTCGCCGCCGGACTTTCGGCCGTCACCGCCGTTGCCGGGTTCACTCTGCTGCCCAGGACAAGATCCACGGCCAGTGCTGGTAGAGCCGAAGCCGTGGGAAGAATCGCCCTTTCGTCCACCGGCGTGCCGAACGGACTCGACATGCTGCTCGATGTCGGCAGGATCGGCTCGGGGAAGTTGCCGATCGTCACCCGCGGCAGCAAGCGCAGGATATTCGCGGCCGCCGCGCTCGCCTTGCCGTCACCGTTGACGGCGCAAGGCCAGCTCGTGGCGATCGTCGCAGTCGCGCTCCTCTGAGCGGAAACGGATGCCAAATTTGGCGTCGTGGCATTGCCGGGAACCGACATGTCGGCCGCTGCCGGCGCCGCGAATACCAGGTTCGGCGAAGCCGGACTTGCGGAACTCGGCTGGGCAGTCGTCTCGCCCGTGCCACTGGACGCAGCAGCGGACGTTGCGGCGGAGGCAGTGGTCGTGTCGTTGGACGCAGTGATGCACGACGGATCGAAGATAAAGGTCCCGCCCGCACCAATCGTCAGGCTCGTGTTTGCGGCGATCGCAGACGGGTTGGTCGTGATAAGCGTACCCGCGGAGACCATGGTGCCACCGCTATAGCTATTCGTGCCCGTGAGAACCACCGTCCCCTGATCGTCGACAGTCAGCGACTGCCCCGCGCCGCTGATCCCGCCGGAGATGGTCAATTGACTGCCGGCGGCCGGAAGCACGAGAACGCTGCTGTCCAGTAGGACCGGGGCGTTAATGGTATCCGAGCCCGCGGCGACGATCAGCGTCGCCGGACTATCGCCGTTATCCAGTTGTAGCGTCCCCCCGGAACCCTGGGCAATCGTGTAACCACCCATGCTATCGAACGTTAAATCGGCAAGACTGGGGCTCACGCCGTCCAGGTTCACCGTGCCCCCGGCTACCGAATCGAGGACAACCCCATCCCCGGTTCCCGTTGTGGAGTCGAAGGTCGTGCTCGTCCACGAAGTAATTGACGGGATCGATGCCGGCAGGACCGGCTCGGGAAAGCTGCTGATGGCCGTTGGAGACAGGGAACGCATGACATTTACGTCAACGCCGTTGACTTTGCCATCGCCGTTGAGGTCATAAATCCAGTTCGTGGCGTTGTCCGTCGAGGGCGGCTGAGTACGCATCAGGTTGACATCGACCCCCGAGACCTTGCCGTCGCGGTTGACGTCCCCGGGGAGCACGTTGAAGCGGAAAACGAAGTCGCCGCCGGGGGCCCCGTCGCCGGAGCCGGCGGCAAAGGTGCTCGTGCCGGTGATCCATTCGCCGTCCAAGTCCGCTCCCGCGGCGTCGGTAATACCCGCGGCGGCCAAGTCCAGGTAGTACTTGTTGGCAGCCAGCGGGCCGCTGAGGGTAAAGGTGGCGACCGTCGTGCTCTGGTTGGTCTCGCCGCTGACGGTGATCCCCGACGGCGTGCCGCCGTTGTTGCCCGAGTCGCCCAGCAAAAGACTCGCGAGCGCCACGCCGCTGACCGGCTTGCTGAAGACGATGGAGATCGTGTCGACATTGACCCAACCGACGGCATTGGCGTTGCTCAATTGCCCTGCGCCGCTGGCCAGTTCGTAGCCCAGCGTGGCGCTGCCCACGCCCGCCGCGGCCAGGGCACTGAAACAGCCCGCCTTCCAGGCGCTGCCCGAGACATACACGCCCACGATCTCTGGCGCCACGTCAAAGGCCACGGCGCTGCTGACAGGCGTGCTGACGTTGCCCATGTCGCTAACGCAAAAGCTCAGCGTGCGGTTGGCCGTGTTCGTGGTCGCCTTCTGGGTATCGACGTAGGTCACGCTCCGCAGCACCTGCCGGTAGTCGGCCAAAGTGTCGTTTCCGCTGAGCGTGAGCACCCCGCTGACGCCGTTGTAGCTGGCCACGATGTTGGTGCCCGTCGTGTTGGCCGCCAGGGTCTCGGCCCCGGCATCCAGCGTGCCGCCGCTGAGGCTTACCGTGGCAGAGAGCAGATGGCCAGTAAACGAGTCGGCCACCGTCAGGTTCGGGGCCACGGCAACCGCCGAGCCGCCGCGGATGAACATCACTGTCCCCGTATTGCCGACGGAAACCACCGGCGGACTGCTGTCGACGGTGAACGTCTGCGACAGTACGTACTCGCCCTGGCTCGTCGGGGTCAGTGGCGGCGCGGCGATCTCGACAAAATAAGTCCCCGCGGCGAGCGGCTGGTCGATCTCCGCATTCGTGCCGCCAAGATTGTTATTGGCGGACGCCAGAAGCGTCCCGCTGGCGTCGTAAAGTGCCAGGTACGGGTCAAACGTGTTGGCGAACTGGCCCGTGCCGCTGCCCGGCGTGCTGGTACTCAGCGAAAGATCGCCGGAGGCAGCCAAAGTCAGCTTGTACCAATTGGGGCCGGTGGTCACGGCACCGAGCACGCTGCCGGCGCTGAGCGTCTGGGCGCCGACGCCGCCCGGCCAGGTGACCGGAGCGTTGGGCTCGGTATCGAAGTCGGCGTTGCGGGTCACAAAGAGATTATAGGTCGAACCGGTTCCCGATACGCGAAGATAGTAGGTGCCGGTCGCAGGCGCGACAAAATTATTGATCACCTGCGAGAGATTGGCCGCGGAAATACCCTGGGCCAACAGATTCTGGGCTGCGTTGTAGACTTGCAGGTTGATGCCGGAACCGGCCGCAGACTCCAGGCCGATGGTCGCCAACTCGCCTGCCGTCAGCGGGAAGCTGTACCAATCCTCCGCTGGCACGACGACCGCCAGACTGAGATTATCGAGTTCCAACATGGCCGGGCCGGTATAGGTTTGCGGAATCGTCTCGGAAAAGAAGACCCGCACCGTCTGGCCGGCGTAAGCCGAAAGATTGAAGGTCTGCATCTGCCAGCCGAGGTCAGTGACCGGCGCAAACCCCGGGGGAACCTGTTGCGTGTAGAGCGTTTGCAGAACGTCATTGGACGTGTCGCGAAGCGTTATCTGAAAGGTGCGGCTTTGCGTGCCCGTGCCGTTGCCCGAATAGACGATGCGGTCCCATGTGGTCAGGATGGCGCTGGTTGCGCCGGCCGGGATCGTAACGTTCTGATAGAGTTGATACTGGAGACCGGCGGCGCCGTCGAAGCCGTTCAGGGCGTCGTAGCTGCCGCTCAACGGCTGTGAGTTGAAGAAGTAGCCGCCGTAGGCCGGCGATACGGTCCAGGGCGTCAACTGGGAGCCGCCGCTGGAGGTGGCGGTCCAACCGGTGAAGTTGCCGGTTTCGAAGCCGCCGTTGACCAGCAATTGCTGGCTGCCGTCAAGATTGCCCAGCACCGCCCCGCGGTCCGCCGTGCCGGGGCCCAGGGAAACGAAGCTCGACGTGAGGTCTTGCGCGGTTGCCAACGTATTGTTGGTGGCGCCGCCGTACGATTCACCCTCGATGGCCGCATTGAGGACAAAAGTTGCTGTGTAAGTCCCGGTGGTCGACCCCACCGCGCCGATGCAGAGGGTGTAGTTGCCGGTGGTGGCGGCAGTGACCGTTTCCACCAGGATCGACGAACCGAGCATGGTAGCGGCGGCCGAGCCCAACGTCGCGCCGCTTGGACCGCAAATTGTGGCCGTCGGCTGCAACGTCGACGACGGATCGACGCCCAGGCTGACCGTCTCTCCGGCGTCGAGCGTCACCGTGTAAACATCGGTCAGTCCGGGCGAGCTTAGATTGCCGTCGATCGGAGCGGAGTAGACGAGGCTGCCGGCCGGAGATTGAGCGGTGGCCAGCGGATTGACAGTGAGGTCGCGGGCACTGTCAGTGCCGACGTTTCCGGCCGGATCGGTGCCGGCCACCTGCACGTTGTAGACGCCCGCCACCAGCGGTGCGGCCAGTGCGCTGCCGGGCAACGTCCAGGTGCCGTCGCCGTTGTTCGTGGCCGGATAGGTCTGGCCAGCGACGGTGACCTGGACGGTCGCCGTAGGATCGTTCACGCCGCCGCTGAGCGTGGGCGTCGGGCTGAGGGTGGAAAGCGGATTGACAGAGACGACCGGGGCTATGGTGTCCTTGACGAACGTCACGGAGACCATCGGTCCCCAGTAGCCGGCGCCGTTCTCGCCGTGGACGTAGATGGTGTGCGTCCCCTGTGCCAGGCCGCTAAAGGCCGCGGCGCGTAAGCGTGCCGCTGACGTTTACCGTGGGACTGGGGGAAGTTCCGCTCAAGGCAATGCCGCTCCCGTTGGCGCCCACGGTGTCGACAAAATACTCGGCGGCTACGACGGCGTTGCCGGCAAGAGGGTCGCTGACCGTAGCGCTGATCGTGGGCGGGTGGTTGGCAAGCGCCGGGGTCACCGTGAGATTGGTCGTCGTCGGGCCATTCGTGTCGGGCACGCCCTGCTGGGTCGTCAGGACGTATTCGCCCTGGGTGCTGTTCTTGGCGGTGACCTGGATGTAGTAGGTGCCCGCAACGGCCGGCGTGTAGTAGATGGTTTCATTGCGGCCGTCGGCCCCCACCGTGCCGCCGGCGAGCAGGTTCCCCGACGGGTCGTAGAGTTGGATGTGTGGCGAGAGGCTGTTTTCGAACTCGCCTGAACCGTCCGCCGGGGTGCCGGTCGTTACCGTCAGTGGGACGCCTGCCGTGGGAATGTTGACCGAGTACCAGTCGTTATTAACGGAACCGAAGGATAGATTGTCGACGACAAAGGCGCCCGCCGCGGCGCTGTTAAAGTTGATGACGGCTTCGCCCACTAGCGCTGGTCCGGCATAGACGAACTCGCCCGACGGGAAGGTATAGCCAAGTGGGCTGACTGAGACGGTGAACGTGCCGATGAGAGACGAACTCGGCGTGAAAAGGGACACGGTCGCCGCATTGGACACAGTTGCTCCAGCCGCCGAAATCGCCATGCCGAAAGAAAGTATGGGGCTGGGCTGTGAGAAGTTCAGGGTAAGAAGGCCTGTGGTAAGGCCCTCCAGGCTCGGATCCTGGGTGTAGGCGGTGGTGCCTGGCCCGCCCGAATCGTAGTCGGCATCAGTCGAGCCCACGGCACCGATCGTGTAGCCGAAAGTGACCCCGTCGAACGTAAGCCCGTTGACCGGCTGGTACGGCAGTTCGCCGAAGGTTAAGGTGGTCACCCCGCCACCCGCGATCGCGCCGAAGACCTCATTCGTCCCAGTAGTGCTTTGGGCTGTAGCAAAGCTGCTGTTCGGGTGCGTATCGAATGCCGCATTGCGGGTAACGACCACGTCATAGGTCGCCGCCGCTTGGCCGGTCACGAGGAGATAGTAGGTTCCCCCCGCGGGGATACTGAAGCCGCTGATCACCTGCGATAGATTGGTCGGCCCCGTCGCGCCACTGGCCAGGGCAACCCCAGCAGGACTTAATAGGGAAATCGCCGTGCCCGAGCCGGATAGATTGTCGAGGCCCGCTGTGATGACATCGCCGGCGCTCAGGTTCACAGAGTAGTAGTTGTTCCACGGTGTCGCACTGGCGGCGTTGGAGCCCAGTACCGCCCCGCGCGTTGCGTTCCCGGACGAACTCAAGCTTTGGAACGATCCGTCCAAGGGCTGGGCCGTGGCGAGGGTGCCGTTGCTCGCGCTGACGAGGTAGGCCGCCGCGTCCAGGGCCGCGTTGAGCGTGACCTGCACGGTGTAGTTGCCCACGGTCGAGCCCGCCCCGCCAACGATGATCTGGTAGGTGCCGGTCGCCGTCCCCGTGGTGGCTGTCGCCTGGATGCGCGCATCCTGGCCGGCGGCGGCCGCCGTGGCGGTGCCGATCACCGTACCTGTCGGACTGAGCAACTGCACGCTCGGCTGCAACGTGGAACTGGTGGGGGTCACCAGCACGCTGATGGTCTGGAGCGGATCGACGGCCAGCGTATAGGTGTGCGTGAGGCCGGGCGCAGCAAGGATATCCGAGTCGGTCCCGTTGTAAATGAGCGATCCGGCGGGCGCGACGGACGTGAGGGGTACGGGAAATGCCTGGGTTACGATGTCGGTAATGTAGGAGCCCGAGAAGGCCACATTGGGATAGCCATATTGGTCGAGGACCGCCCCGGCGGCAATGCTGGCCGTCAATGTGCCGTCGCTCGTGATCCCGCTCAAGGTAAAGCTGGCCGTGGTGTTGCCCGGCAAGACGTTCACCGCGCTGACCGTGGCCCCCGAAATGCCGGACAGGACCAGCGTGCTCGTCGTCACCGATGAAGCCGTGATCGGCTGATTGAAATTGACATTCAGCGTGACCGCCGCGGCGGGTACCGGGAGGGTCAATACGCCGCCAACCGCCGGGCCGGTCGAGAGAACCGCCAGCGGCGCAGTAAACGTCGATTGGGCTGCTCGTGCCCGTGGCACCGACGCCGTTATTCACTTTCAAGGTTGCAGCCGGATCGGCTGTGCTGACAGTGACGCTGGCGGTGCATACGCCCGACACGAAAGTGAGCGAGGTGGGCGAGACCACCAGCGTACCGGCGACGCCCGTTGCGCTGAGCGGAACGGTGGCGTTGCAAACCGTAATCGGGTTGTTGTCCACGTCGTAGGCTCGCACCGTCACCGGGAATGCCGTTCCCGCCGGGATTGCCGTGGGCAATCCGCTGAACGTATAGTGGTCAACGTCGGCATCGTCGATGACGACATTGGCCGTGGCCGTGGGCAGGCCGCTGGCGGTGGCGGTGACCTGAGCGGTCTCGGGGCCGGTGTGCAGGCCGTTATCCACCAGCGTCGCCGTAAAGGTCGCCGATACGGATCCCGCGGGAATGGTCACCGTCGCCGGCAGCGTCAGTTGCGTGATGTTGCTGGAAGCCAAGGAAACCACCAACGGTGTGGCGAGCGTGCCGCCGATCTCGACCGTGCCGGAAAGGGTTTGGCCTTTCCAGCCGGAAACCGGCAGACTGATCGCCATGGTCGCGTCTTCGTCCAGAACGTCGATTGTGGCCACGCCGCTGGTCCAGTTGTCCATCGCCGCGGTCACCGTGACCGGCATCGGGCTGGTCTCAATCACGTGATCGTCCAAGAGCGTGGCTGTGAAGTTCACGCTGGTCTGTCCGGCGGGCAGCGTGACCGTCGCGGGAACGGTGAGGTGGGTCGTGCCGCTGGAGCTCAATGCCACGCTGATGTTCTGCGACGGCGCGGCGCTGGAGGTTATCGTGCCGGTCACCGTGCCGCCGTTTTCCGGGCGCTGGCGGGCAGGCTTACGTTGAGTGTGGCCGTCAGGCCGCTGTGGACCTCAATCGTGCCGGTTGCGCTGTCGCATCCTGGCGCGGCCGCCGAGATGGTCACCGCCTCGGCCCGTCCAAGAGCCCGGTGTTGACGATCGTGATCGGCACCGACACTGAGGTCTGTCCGGCGGGAATGGTCACGGTGGTCGGGACCGTGAGCCGGCTGGGATCGCTGGAAACCAGGCTCACGGTCAGGTTGCTGGCGGGGGCGACCGGGACACTCAGCGTCCCGTTCACGGTGCCAACGCCCTCGGTCTCATTGGCCGGCAGTGCGAGGGTCAAGGGCGTTCCCAGGCTGAGAACGTATTCGCCCTGCGTGCTGCTCTTGGCGGTGACGCAGATGCCGTAGGCGCCGGTAAGCAGCGGCGTATAGTCGATGGTTTCGTTGCGGCCGTCGGCCCCCACCGTGCCGCTGGCGACGAGGTTCCCCGATGGGTCGTAGAGTTGGATGTGCGGCGAAAGGCTGTTTTCGAACTCGCCAGAGCCGTCCGCCGGGGTGCTCGTGGCAAAATGCACCGACTGCCCGGCGGTGAGTTGGTCGATGTAATAAGCGTTGGTGCTCGTCGTGGCAAAACTGGCGGCAAAGTTGAACAAGTTCTCGTGGAAGATGCCGAAATTGCCGGTCCCCCCGTAGTACTCGACTGGAATTGTGTGCGCGATCACTTGGCCAAGGCCGTCCGGGTAATTGAAGCAGACCACCTGTGAAGCCGTAGCGGTGGAGAGGATGGCCGTGCCGCCGGCTGGCATCGTGCTGCTGGTATAGCCGTGATCGGAATACGTGCCGCCGTCGAGGGTCGTGTTGGTGATGGTACCGCCGGGGCCGTTGATCAGTCCGCTCGTGGGCGCCAGCACGTTGATGTCGGTCCCACCCAAGGCGACGAAGCTCACCCCCGATGCGCCAGGAAGGAGGCTATAACCGTACGGCAACGACAAGTTGCCGTTCGCATTATTGACAACCCAAACCCCTCCGCTGGAAACATAGGACTGGATGAGCGGCAAGTCGGCTTGCACCGTGGAATAGGTGGTCGAAGATTGATCACCCGCCAGTACGATCATGGAATAGGCGGAGAGGTTGGTGGTGGCCAGCGCGGAGGAAGGAATGAGCGTGACGGTGTAGCCCAACCCTGTGGCGACGGTCGTGTCGGTGTTAAGGCCCCAGGGGAGAACGTCCTGAATGAGGCCCATTTGGATTCCGGATCCGCCTGGTCCGCCCAGGCGCCTAGGACGACGTGCGTGCCGCCAACGTTCTGGGCCGTGGCGAATGTGCCGTTCGGAAGAAGACTGAAGGCCGCATTGCGGGTGATGAGCACGTCATAGCTTGCGGCCGCTTGGCCGGTCACGAGGAAATAGTACGTGCCCCCCGCGGGGATGGTGAAGCTGCTGATCGCCTGCGCGAGGTTGGTCGGCCCGGTCACACCACTAGCCAAGACAACCCCCGCCGGACTCAATAGGGAGATCGCCGTGCCCGAGCCGGAGAGATTATCGAGGCCGGCGGTGATAACGTCGCCGGCGCTGAGGTTGACGGAGTAGTAATTGTTCCAGGGCGTCACCGTGGCCACGTTGGAGCCTAGCACCGCCCCGCGCGTGGCGATGCCCGACGAGGTCAGGCTTTGGAACGATCCGTCCAGGGGCTGGGCCGTGGCGAGGGTGCCGTTGCTCGTGCCGGCCAAGTAGGCCGCCGCGTCCAGGGCTGCGTTGAGTGTGACCTGCACCGTGTAGTTGCCCAGCGTCGAGCCGGCCCCGCCCACGACGATCTGGTACGTGCCGGTCGTCGTTCCCGTGGTCGTCGTCGCCTGGATCAGCGCATCCTGGTTGGCGGCCGCCGCCGTGGCCGTGCCAATCGTAGTACCCGTGGGACTGAGCAACTGCACGCTCGGTTGCAAGGCGGAACTGGTGGGGGTCACCAGCACGCTGATGGTCTGGAGCGGATCGACGGCCAACGTATAGGTGTGCGTGAGGCCGGCCGCAGCAAGGATGTCCGAGACGGTCCCGTCGTAAATCAGCGATCCGGCGGGTGCCACGGAGACGAGCGGCACGGGAAATGCCTGGGTTACGATGTCGGTAATGTAGCTGCCCGAGAAGGCTACGTTGGGATAGCCATTTTGGTCGAGGACTTTGCCCGCAGCAATGCTAGCCGTGAGCGTGCCGTCGCTCGTGATCCCACTGATGGTAAAGCTGGCCGTGGTGTTGCCCGGCAAGATGCTCACGGCGCCGACCGTGGCCCCCGTGATTCCAGACAGGACGAGACTGCCGGTAGTGATCGATGCCGGCGTGATCGGCTGATTGAAAGTGACGTTTAGCGTGACTGCCGCGGCGGGCACCGGGAGGGTCAACGCGCCGCCCACCGGCGGGCTGGTCGAGAGGACCGCCAGCGGCGCGTAGACGTCGATCGGGCTGCTCGTGCCCGTTGCGCCGATACCGTTGTTCAATTTCAAGGTTGCAGCCGGATCGGCTGTGCTGACAGTGACGCTGGCGGTGCATACGCCCGACACGAAAGTGAGCGAGGTGGGCGAGACCACCAGCGTACCACCGACGCCCGTTGCGCTGAGCGGAACGGTGGCGTTGCAAACGGTAATCAGGTTGTTGTCCACGTCGTAGGCCCGCACCGTCACGGGGAAGGACGTTCCCGCCGGGATCGCCGTGGGCAAGCCGCTGAACGTGTAGTGGTCAACGTCGGCATCGTCGATGACGACATTGGCCGTGGCCGTGGGCAGGCCGCTGGCGGTGGCGGTGACCTGAGCGGTCTCGGGGCCGGTGTGCAGGCCGTTATCCACCAACGTCGCCGTAAAGGTCGTCGATACCGATCCGGCGGGAATGGTCACCGTCGCCGGCACGGTCAATTGCGTGGTATTACTGGATGCCAGAGAAACCACCAACGGCGTGGTCAGCGTGCCGCCGATCTGCACCGTGCCGGAAAGCGTCTGGCCTTTCCAGCCGGATGCCGGCAGGCTAATGGCCATCGTCGCGTCCTCGTCCAGGATGTTGATCGTGGCCGTGCCGCTGGTCCAGTTCTCCACCGCCGCGGTCACCGTCACCGGCATCGGGCTCGACTCGATGATGTGATCGTCCAGGAGTGTCGCCGTGAAGTTCACGCTCGTCTGTCCGGCGGGCAGCGTAACCGTGGCCGGCACCGTCAGGTGGGTCGTGCCGCTGGAGGTCAATGCCACGCTGATATTCTGCGACGGCGCGGCGCTGGACGTGATCGTGCCGGTCACCGTGCCGCCGTTCTCCGGGGCGCTGGCGGGCAGGCTCATGCTCAGCGTGGCCGCCAGGTCGTCATGGACCTCGATCGTGCCGGTGGCGTTCAAATAGCCTGACGCCGTAGCGGTGACGGTCACAGCCTCGGGTCCGTCCAAGAGCCCGGTGTTGATGGTCGTGATCGGCACCGACACCGAAGTCTGGCCGCCGGGGATCGTCACGCTGGCCGGTACGGTAAGCCGGTTGGTATCGCTGGAGGCAAGATTCACGACCAGGTCCGAGCCCAAGGCCGCCGGAATACTGATGGTCCCATTCGTAACAGGGTTGCCTTCCGTCGTATTGGCGGGGACGGTCAGCGTTAATGGGGGCAGGGCCAAGACGTTGAAGGTATTGCTCGTGCCGACCTGACCTGCGCCGTCGTCGGCCTGCAAATACATGGCGGTTGCCGTCTGCTGTACGGTTATATTGGTCGTTGCGACCCCATTGGTGAACGTCACGGCCGTGGGAGTGATGGGCACCGGCGTTCTTAATTGCGCTTGGTACAGACTCGCGGCTGCTGCCCGGTTCGTAGCGAACACCATGTAGTAAGTCAAGGTCGTCGAGGCCCCGGCGGCGAGCGTCCCAATGTTGAATGCCAGGTTTGAGTTGACGTCGGCTGACGCGCCGCCAGGGTTCACCGGCCCATTGATCACCGTGAAGGGACTGGTGATGTTGAAACCCTGCGCCCCCGCCACCGCCCGTGGATCGTTCGAGCCCATGGCGATCGTCAGGCCGTTGGGATACGTCGGCGAGTAGTAGTATACGGCTTCCACGTATTGGCCGCCGAACAAGACATTGTTATCCGTGTTGTAGCTGCCGGCGAGTGAATACCCTTGATCCGGGTCATAGGCCTCCATCCAGGCTACGTTGCTCAAGGCCGCAGCCGTCGTGTTCTGCAGTTGGACGTGGAAACTTACTGCGTCACTGGTCGGCTGGAACCAAATGTCGCGGGTGACTTGAATGCCCCCCGCGCCGCCCGTCGCCTGGGCGTGCAGCACGCCTCCGGCGGAAACATTCTGCACCGTCATGGTCATGGGGTTCGACAAATCGTCGGATGCGGCGGCGTTGTGATAAACGTTCCCGTTCACAGCCAGCGAAATCGCCGCGAAGGGGCTCCCCGGCAGGAGAAAATCGTCCCCAAGATAATTGGCCCCCAGGCTCACGTCCTCATCGACTAACGAACCGTCGGCATTCACGCCCAATTGCAGGTCGGTCCCCAAGAGCTTGATATTCCCCGAGGCGATCGGCGCACCCGGCACGGGAACGACACTCGAGGCGCCGTTCATCCAACCGGTCAACGCAGTGCTGCCATTAAACCCCGTGGCCGTATAGCCATTCGCATCCTTGGCCGTCAGGGTCACGGGGAAGGCGATGTTCTCCGACTGCGGCGAAACGATTGCGCCCCACTGGAAGCTTGCCACGGCACCGGCTTGAATGGCAAACACGTTGCTCGTACCCATGGCCCCCGCGGCGTTGGCCAAGTGCAACGTCACGGTCGGGTCGGCCGCATTGACCGTGACGTTGCCGGTCCAGGTCCCATTGACAAATGTCACTGTCGTGGGCGTGATCGAAAGCGAGCCCGCTTGTCCCGTCGCGCTCAGCGTGGCGCTGCCGTCGTAGACCAGGATCGGGTTGTTGAGGAAGTCGCGGGCCGTGGCCGTCACCGAGAAGGCCACGCCGTCCGTTTCCGGACCCGCGATCGTGCTCCACGTGTAGTGGTCAACGTCGGAATCGTCGATGACGACATTGGCCGTGGCGGTGGGCAGGCCGCTGGCGGTGGCGGTGACCTGAGCGGTCTCAGGTCCGGTGTGCAGGCCGTTATCCACCAGCGTCGCCGTAAAGGTCGCCGATACGGATCCCGCGGGAATGGTCACCGTCGCCGGCAGCGTCAGTTGCGTGGTGTTGCTGGAAGCCAAGGAAACCACCAACGGTGCGGCCAGCGTGCCGCCGATCTGCACCGTTCCGGAAAGCGTCTGGCCCTTCCAACCGGATGCCGGCAGGCTGATGGCCATCGTCGCGTCCTCGTCCAGGATGTTGATCGTGGCCGTGCCGCTGGTCCAGTTCTCCACCGCCGCGGTTACCGTCACCGGCATCGGGCCCGACTCGATGATGTGATCGTCCAGGAGTGTCGCCGTGAAGTTCACGCTCGTCTGTCCGGCGGGCAGCGTGACCGTGGCCGGCACCGTCAGGTGGGTCGTGCCGCTGGAGGTCAATGCCACGCTGATATTCTGCGACGGCGCGGCGCTGGACGTGATCGTGCCGGTCACCGTGCCGCCGTTCTCCGGGTGCTGGCGGGCAGGCTCATGCTCAGCGTGGCCGTCAGGTCGTCATGGACCTCGATCGTACCGGTGGCGTTCAAATAGCCTGACGCCGTAGCGGTGACGACCACGGCCTCGGGCCCGTCCAAAAGTCCGGTGTTGATGATCGTGATCGGCAGCACCGCCGAAGTCTGGCCGGCAAGAATGGTCACGCTGGCCGGCACGGTCAGCCGGTTCGTATCGCTGGAGGCAAGACTCACGACCAGAGGACTTGCCAAAGCCGTCGGGATGGTGACGGTCCCGTCCACCGTGCCGACCCCTTCCGTGGCATTGGCGGGAACCGTCACGGTCAAAGGCGGCAAAACGCTGACAGCCAAGGCGACAGATTCCGTGGCGGAATTCCGCGGCGATCCCGTATCAACGACGGTCACGGGAAAATTGTAGTTGGCGGCCGTACCGGTCGGCGTTCCACTGAGCACCCCCGATGAACTTAGCGACAGGCCAGGCGGAAGGCTTTGGGGGGCGGTCTCGAGCAAGGAAACGTTTGGGGAAATGCTGGCGGCGTTATCCAGGCTCGATAAGGTGTAGTGGACGCCATCCCCAGCCGAAACGCCGATGGTCGGCGAAAGCGCGGCAACGGTGGGGCCGTAGTTGAATTCGATGTTGCCATTGGGGTAAAGGACCGCCTCAACATTCACGGCCGCGCCGCCAGAATAGGTATTTGCATCCCAGCGCACGGCAACGTAACTGGCCGTGCTGGTTACGAAAATGTCGTTGCCCGTGCCGGTAGTGACTAGATCCTCCCAGATAGGTGCGATGCGCACGGCGGCCTCCAAAGCGGCGTCGCTGTGGATGTAGGGTGCTGCGCTGGTCGTGAAATCGAGAAATCCGTTGCTGTCGACCCAAACGGAGTTGTAATGGTTTCCGTAGAAGGGGAACGCGAAGGGCAGCGTCAAGCTCCAACTCTCGTCATCGGCATGCCACCCCTGGGCCGTCCCGCCGCCCATCCAACCGGTGCCTGGATTGCTTTCCGTATAATTGCCCACAGTGCTGGCGGTCGACCAAGTATAGGCGCCGATGCCGCCGGTCGCCGTCAACGTGACGCTGTACGGCTGGTTCAACAGAGCGGTCGGCAGAGGACTCGGTGTGGTGATCTGAAGGGGATTGAACGTCGTCGCCGTGGCGGTGACCGTGGCGGGATTGCCGGTGCCGTCGTTGGCGTCGTGGTAAGTGACGGTGATCGTTCCGCCGGGGACGGTCTCCAGGATGCCGTCGCCTGGTGCAACCGTGCCCGCCGAAGTGACAATACTCCCCGTGAAGATGCCTCCCCGTTGGGCCGCCAGGCTGAGGGTCTCGCTATCGCCGGCGCTGGAGGTCAGCGTCACGGGGCAGGAAGGATTGCCGTTGAGGTCGAGATCGCCGACGGTGATGGTCGCGGAAGTGCCGATTACGTATTGCGACGCGGAGAACGCGACCGTGCCCTTGGACGAAACCGGGACGAAGGCGGGCAGCAGGTTATTGGCCACCGGAGTGCCGATGCCGGTGACTTCATCGTAACCGGCGTGCGGCGGAGAAACCGCCGTTGCTGCCGCTGGTGATGTCATGGAAGTCTGCGGCTTTCATGCCGTACAGAAGCGGCAGGGTCTGGGTGGGGCCGTCCATCGTTCCCAAACCGACCGAGGTCCGGAATTGGTCGCCGATGGCCACCAGGCCGGCCCAGCATGGGGAAGCAACGCTCGTGCCGCCGACCTGCACCCAGGGGGTGGAACTGCCCTCGTCGTAAGAATCGTAGACGGTCACCCCCGAATTCGGGTCGGCGTCGAAGGACACGTCGGGAATCTGCCGCCAACCGGAGGTTTGCACGCCGAGCTGGTAGCTGGGCTCGCTCTCGTAGGTGCTCTGACCGCCGCCGCTGTCGCTCCAACCCGTTTCACTCACGTAGTTGTTGCCGCTGAGGGTCAAGGTGGTCCCGCCCACCGCTACGACGTTAGGAGAGTAGGCGGGGAATCCGCCCGGCGAGCCGCTGTCGCCCGTGGAAGCCAGGAACGTCACGCCGCCATGGCTGGCGGGGGTGGTGAACAGCGAGTTCAGCCCTGTGTCGGAGCTGCTTTCACTCTCGCCGAAACTCATGGAAACCACGGAAACACCGGGGTAACTCCGCGCCGTGCTCACCGCCGTTGATATCAGGTCGGCGTTATCGGCGCCGTTGGCCTCGAAGAGGATGATGTTGGCCTGCGGGGCGATGGCGTGCGCCCACTCCACGTCGAGACTCTCCTCCATCGACCAGCCCGACGAACCGGATGCCGCGGGCAACGGCGAAGCCGCCCCGGATTCATTGAGCTTGACAAACGTCGGGCCGCCCGCGACGTTGAATTGCTGTAGGCCAAATTGGGTGTTGAACGCCGCCACGTCGCTGACAATGTTCGGATCGTCGTAGACGTCGATGATTGCGATCGTCTGGCCGGCGCCGGTCCCCACGATCGAGTTGAAGGTGGCCAGGTTAATTCCGTAGGCGGTTCGAATCTGTACGGGAACCAAGCCGACGGGCGCAGAAGATGCCCACGGTGTCGAACTGGCGGAGGACGGGGAATTGGCAGGCAACAAGGAACCCGCAGGCGACAAGGCGCCCTGCCCGTAGGCGTTCTGCGCGGTTGCGGCCGGCACGGCGGCGCCCGTCGCCGGGTCGAAGATCACGTGGTCGAACACCATCAGGCCCGAATCATCGGTCCCGCCCGAACTGAGCAGGGTTCGCGGCTCGAGCAGTTCAACCTTTAAGGCGCGGAAATTGACCCCATAGCGGGCGCCGCCCTGTGCGCTTTGCCCGCGACGGCGCGGATTTCGAGAAGTGTAGTTCTTCTTGCCCATACCGGTCGCCTTCTTCTTGAACGTGAACATGTCAGCCTTTCTCTCCAGTAGGATGGGCTCAAGCCCACCTTCACGTGCGGGCTCAAGCCCACCCTACAGCTCAACCGCCCGGACGGGCTTGACGGCGCTTCCACATCCACGCCAGCCCGCCCAAACAAACGCCTGCGATCAACAGCACGATCGTCCCCGGCTCGGGCGTCGGGTCAGCAGCGAAGGACGCGTTGCCTTGGCTGGTGATGGTCACGTTTTCAATGGCGCCGCTGCCCAGGATGGCCGCGCTGCCCATCGCATAGCTGGTGAATTCCGCGGAGGCAAGCATGCTCGGGCAAGTATAAAGGGGCAAGCTTTCTGTGTTGCTCCCGACCGTGAGCTCGCGCTATTTCCGGCAAGATTGGCCGTCAGCGATACGTTTTGCCAACTGTCGCCTGCAATCGTCAACCCGGAATTGACGAGCCCGCTGCTGGGCGAAAGATAGTAGATGGAGTGGATGTTCGCCGTACCGCCGGTAGTCTGCGGCTCGATGCGGATCAGTGTCGCAATGCTGCCGTCGGGGGCATAAAGTCCCGCATCGAACGACGACACCCACGCGTTGGAGAGCGAGGAGCCGTGAAAGGCAAAATTCAAGGTCGCGTTGCCGTTGCTCCCGACGGCTACCTGGGCTGCCGTTGTTAACGGCGCAGTGGCCGTGTCGTAATCCGGGCCAAATTGCAACATTTGATTGCCCGCGGTCCACGGATCGGCCAGCACGATCGCGCCGTTGGACACCGGTTCCGTGACTTGCCACGGCAAGCCGATAATGGGCGCGCCAGGGTTGGCCCCCGGCGTGTCTGCTTGGAAATTGTCCGAGAAAACGGTGATCACGCCACCCCGCGCGGGTGGGCTGGCACAGGTGACGAACAACACGGCCAGTATTCCGCCGCCGAGCAGGGGCGACGGGGCGCGTCGGGCATGAAAGCTATATTTCTTCACTGCCGGCCCTCCATTAAAGCAGGTGAGGCACGTCAATTACCACATAGCCATCAGATTATCCGTAAAAACTAGAAATGTCAACATCCGATGGTACCAGTAGTTAGATTCTAAGTAGTACCCCTCATAATAATGTCATTAAAGTCTGGCAAAATTGCTGTGTTCGTGCTCCGTAAATTATTTTTCAGTAAGGAGTTATGAATTATGGCATATATTAGCTGACTGTTAAACCGCCGCGTCACTCACAGCCGGTTTTTTTCCGCCCGAAGAAGGTTTTTGCCAAATCACCGGCTGGATGGTGGGTTACGCACGGGGCTGTTTCAAAGCCGCGCGTGCGGGCAGGGTGCCTGGACTACGAGCGCGGATTTGAAACACTTTCGAAGCCGGCGGCCGGAGCGTCGGTGGCCATCTGTGAAACACCTTCGAAGCCGGCGGCCGGAGGCCTGCCACGGGGACGGATTGTCAAATCAAGCTTCAATTTCCTGCACAGGCGATCCACCCAGTGGGGCTCGCCGAAGGGTAGACCGCTCTCGTTACTGCGGCGAATGGCCGCCAACTCCGTCTCCTCCGGTTCCTGGTGTACGTATGCCGACCAACGCCGCTGCCGCACCGCCGGATACGCGCCCAGGGCATCGTAGCCCGCCAGCATGTCCAGCAACGGATCGGTGCGTCCTTCGCCATGGGAGGCGAAACTGCTCCACGGATAATCCACCGCGCCGCAGTTGGTGGTGTTCAGTCCGGCGACGCCCGGCTCGAAGCCGCTCGCGTCGTCGGGGAAGTCGATCGTGGCGTCGACGCGGGTGGCCACGGGCGTGAGGCCCGAGAAGTCGGGCACGTAACCGTTATTGACGACGTTATAGTAGGCGGCGGAGAAGCCGGCCGTGGCGGTGAACTGGAATCCGCCGCCGGAGAGCGTGACGGGGCCGCTGCCCACCGGCGTGGCGCTGGCCAGGGCCACGTCGCTACCCGCGACCTGCGTGCCGGCGGCGTAGGAATTGGCGCCCGAGAGGGTGACGAGGCCGCCGCCCAGCACGGCCACGCCGCCCGTGCCGCTGATGGCGTTGGGCACGGCAATCGCATCGGCGCGGTTGAAGGCCAGCCCGGCGTTGTCGGTGACGGGGCCCGTGCCCAGCGTGCCGGGCTCGCCAGCGGCGGCCTGCGTCGCCTGCGGCGTGCTCGAAAGGTGCTCCTGGCACCGTTCGGCGTTCGGGCTATAATTGGCGTTGCGGCATTTCCATGCCGGCCCGGGAGGCGGGCGGCGATTTGCCCTACCCATAACGCCCCGACCGACCCCGCGTCGGTGGAAGCCATGACTGAGCAGCTATGACGCAGCCGACGCCCTATCAGTATGTCAAGCTGGGCTCGAACCTGGAGTTCCTGCGCGGCGTTTCCACCGTCTCCGTGATGCAGACAACGAGCCTGGCTGCCTTCCCCAACTTGATGGAGAACCTCTCCGCGGGACGCTTTTCGCTGATGCACGTGGTCAACGCGCTCAAGTCGCTGTTGGTGCAGCTCGAAGAGATGGGCCTTGGCGAGTCGCTGCGGGTGGCGGAGGCCTTCCGCCCGATGCTCAAGGAGATGGAGGAGTACATGGCCCGGCAGGCGCAGCCGCAACTTGCCTACCTGACTGATCCCTTTGCCGAGCGCCTCATCGCGCTCTCGAGGCAAGTGGGTACGGCGGTGCGGACCGAGCTGGGAATGGCTGCGCAGAAGTCCCCTCCCACTCCGGGAGAGGGCTAGGGTGAGGGCGCTTTCATCCTTCATCCTTCATCACGTAGGCCATCTGCCGATCGGGCAATCCTCGTGGGGCAGCCAGGCCTTCTTGTCGACGAAGCAGCGGCAGAGCGAGCACTGCGCATCGACGCGATATTCGCACGGCTGGCAATGGCACGTGCGGAGCCAATGCAACGGCTCGTCGACGGTCTTGAACCCGGAGGCGGCGAACCGGGCCATCGAGGCGGCAAACGCCGCCGCCGCGCCGACGAGACTCCGCGGAATGGGCGCCTGCGAGCCCGCGCCCGACGGCGCAGCGGGCGAGCCGGCCGGATCGACCCCGGAGTCGCGCGTGACATCGTCTCGCGCGTCACCGCGAAGCGCAGAATTCTCAATCGTTTCTCTGGCGATCATGCTTAAATTACTTCTATTTGGCGGACGGGACCTTTGAATTCCGCTTAGCGACCCGGATAGTTAATTCTTAAGGTTTGACCACGTTGTCTCCCCGTTGTCTCCCCGTGGTTACTACCAGCGTGCCGTCCATATCGATTGTCGCCCGGTCGAAGAACTTCCTGGGCTGCGGGCCCAGACGTTCAACCGTGCCTCGTCGGCGGCCTGCATCAGGCTGCGGATGCTCGCCTCGTCAAAGCGGCGGCAGAAGTCACCCGCGGTGGTCGGATCGGGAATCCGCTCCGTGCCCAGGGCATCGAGGAAGACCTCATCGTTTCGCCGCAACTCGATGTCCTCCAATCGCGTGCCATCGCACAACGCGTTGTAAGCCAAGTTCAGAACGTGATCCGACTCATGGTACGGACGATGAATCTTCAACAGATGCAAGTGGCGGTCAATCGCATCGACGAGGCCGACCTCGCGGGCCAATTGATGGACCAACCCAATACCTCCGACACCAATAGCACGTACCTTGTCGGCGAGTTCCATGCGGATGTTCGTAGCTGCAAACATGGGCCGACCTTGATCTTCTCGTGCTCCTGCCAACCGTCGCTCGATCCTCTGCTTGGCTTTCCGCAGGCGATTCTGTATACTGTTCTTCACTCGAAATCCTCCGTGTCTCCAGGTCGTGGGTTTTGTTGACAACCATTAGACCCCGGAAAACGCGGTTGGTTTCGAGTTTTTCTTGGAATTACCTCAATGCGATCGCTTGTTTAAGGTCTAGTTATTCGTAAGCGCGGGAAAGGGAACAAGTTGGCTGGCGTTCCTCTTGCCGGGATACGTGGTTCTGACCGTTGCTACAAGCCGATAGTGCAATAAGAGCGCAAGCCTTACCCCTCACCTCATATACCCAAGGCTGCGCACTGCGCGAAATCCGCCTCCGCCTTTCCCGCCTCGCCCATATTGTGATAGGCGACGCCGCGGGTGTATATCGCCTTCCCGTCGTCCGGCCTGAGCCGAATGGCCTCGGACAAATCAGTGATCGCGTCTTCGAGTTTGTTGGCTCGGCTGAAGACCACGCCGCGCCCGAAACGGGCCTCGGCGCAATCGGGCTTGAGCCGAATGGCCTCGGTAAAATCCGTGATGGCTTTCTCGATTTCGCCCGTGTCGGCATATAGCGAGCCGCGAACGCGGCGTAGGGCCGCGTCAGTCGGACGCAGTCGAACGGCCTCAGTGAAATCGCGGATTGCTCGGCGCGGTCCCCTGAGTCAGCGAACAGGAAGCCGCGATCAATGATGGCATCCACGAAACCCGGATCGAGAGAAACGGCCCTGGTATAATCGTCGATGGCCTCACCGTACTTGTGTTCGTGATCGTACACATGACCCCGCGCGTGGTAGCATTTTGGGTTCTGGGGGTCAAGCCGGATCGCCTCGCTTAGGTCGGCGACTGCCTTCTCGAACTCGCCTTTTTTCCAATACTCCAGTCCACGATTGTTATATGGGATCGGGTCGTTAGGATCAAGACCAATTGCCTCCGTCCAGTCGGCGATGGCCATCTCAGAATCGCCTCTTTGCGCATTAACGATGCCCCGACACCAAAACGCTTCCGCTAGCTTCGGGTCAAGGCGAATTGCCTCGTTGAGGTCAGCGATTGCGTCGTTGAATTGGTGATTTTGCTCATGCCAGTAACCGCGCACATAGTAGCCCGCGGCATTCTGTGGGTCGAGCCGGATTGCTTCGGTCCACTCGGCGATTCTCTTGTCAAAATCCGCAGAAGGGGTCCCTTCTTGGTCCTCATCCCTCGGCATATCGATTGGCATTATTTCTCCAACTTGTCTCGGTTGAGTGCCTGCGGGTTTCCTCGAAATCGTGGCGATATTCCGTCGCGACGATCACCCGCCAGTACGTCACTGAGAGCAAAACGAATTCCGGAAGGCCAGAGCGCTTATTCCCTCTGACGCTTTGGGCTTGGCTGACAAAACTGCACGACCGCGTAATTGCACGTACCAGACCATTTTCAGGTGGGAGGCGGTACTCTTGGATCGATGGGGCCCAGCGACAGCGGCGGGGGCACGCCCCAGAGACTCTCATATAAACTCTTGTCATACTGGTACTTAATTGACGTCCCGTCCCTTCAAGAGCGCCCCCACATTTCGAGATACTCGAAGAGAAACGAGCCAGGGGTAAAGGGGGTTGCGCACCTGGTTGGGCCAGGGGGTGGTGCCCTGCGCGAATAGGGATAATTCTTTGTCCCCGCCTGCCGCCCCTTATAAAGTGCATCATCGGCAGCGTGGGCTGCATCCACCGCTTGGGGAGGCGGCGGTGCTACCGGCGGTGCTACCGGTGGTGCTACCGGCGCCGGATTCCCCCAGCTAAATGGGTTGTACCATATCCGGTCGCCGCCCCACGTGAACGGGTTATACCAAGCCTGGCCGGTTGGATCCACGCCTCTTAGCGGCGAGTTCCCACAGTACCGATACAAGTTCGCATCTCCGCCGTCAAACCCGATTGGGTCTTGACTCAACCAGCGCCCGGTAATTGAATCATACCAGCGGTTGTCGTTGTTTTGCAAGCCCGTTGCCTGATCCAACGCGCGGCCGGTGTAGGCGAAGAGGCAATCCACCGCCAACGTGCCCCCGGATGGGTTAGTTTGGCTGAGAAGCTGCCCATAAGCAGAAAACACTCGGTGGTTCACGATCATGGTGGCACCCGCGCCCCCGTTGGCGGTTGGATCGTAGGTCGCCAGATCGCGAACCGTGTTCTGGTTGTCGGTCAATGTCCAGACCACTTGGCCCTGCTGACTCAGACCGTTGGTCACATGCTCGTCGGCCAGCAGTTGATCGACCGCCGGACCCCAGAGGTAGCGATGGCTCAGATCGCCGGCGGTCAAATCGCCGCTGCCCGTGCCGTCGAATTGCATGACGATCTGGTTGCCGTCGTAGACGAACCGCGTCTGCGTGGTCGTCGTCACGCCATCGGTGGTCGTGGCGATCGTCTCGCCGATCCAGCGATTGAAGGCGTCGTAGGTGTACGTAACCGTCTGGCTCGGACTGCCGGCAAGGAAGTCCGCGAAGGTCGCGTACATGGTGACCGAACGTCAGCCGGTTGCGGTTGTCCCAGGTGTAGGTTGTGATGTCCGTGTCGCCCGTGCCCGGCTGCGTCTCCAGGGAACCGGTCGTGCTCGCAATCCAACGCGCCGTCGTGTTGCCATTGGCATCGTAAGAATACGTGTAGGTGCCGTCGAAGAGCAACTCGTTGTTCGGCCCGGTAATGCAGCTCACCTGGCTGCCGCCCGTGTTAGCGTTGTCCGTCGTCTCGCGATTCCCGTTGGAATCGTAGGAATACGACTCGGTCGGCGCCGCGCCGCCGCTGGCGCCGGTGACCTGCCCGGTGGAATCGGTCGTGTAGGCGACCGGATTGGCGTCGAGCGAACTGGACGAGGTCGCCACGTCGCCCAACGCGTCGTAGGTCCAGGCGAAGTCGTCCAACGGGTTGCCTTGGCCGTCGGAGTAGTTCAACGACGTGATCTCTCCGAGGTTGTCGTAGCCGTAGGTGGACTGGGCGACCAGTTCCGTCTGGCCCAGGTCGGCGTAACGCGAGATGGTAAAAAACTCGCCCGCGTTGTCGTAGCCGAACGTGACCGACTTCGGCGCGACGACGTCGGCCGTATCGCCGGTGGGAACCGTGCCGGTGAACGATTGCTGCGTCACCTGGCTCATCTGGCCGAAGAGGCTGTCGTACTGGTAATTGTCGACGAAATCGTAGTTCGCGCTGCCCTCCGCGCCGATCGTGGCCGCAAGCTGCGTGCGGTTGCCGTCGCTATAGGTTTCGTTCAAAGTGACCGTGGGCGCCAGGCCGGGGATCGTCTGGGTCTCGCTGAGAACGTCACCGGCGGCGTCATAGCTGTAGCTGTCGGTGGCCGCGTTCGCCGAGTTCGAGCCCACCTGGTCCGTTGCCGACTGGAGCAGTCCGGCCGCGTTGTAGACGTAGCTGATTGTCTCCGTCGAGCTGCCGAACGTATCGGTGGAATACCAGTTCTCGCTGGTCTCCTCGCCGATGCCGTTGTACTGGAACGTGGTCGCGCGGCCGTCGCGATCGATGGTTTCCGTAAGCTCGCCCGCGTCGTCGTAGACGTTGCTGTCGGCGTAGCCCAGGCAAACTTCGTCCGGCACCGTTCCGCTCTGCTGGTTCAGCGTAACCGAGGTGGAATCATCGCCGGCCGCCAACGTCAGGGTCCCCACGTCGTACCAGCCGCCGGTCGACGGCGCAACGTCGTTTGCCGAAAAACTGGCGCCGCCACCGGCGTCGGAAGCGGAATAGTCCGGCCAGTCGCCCAGCGCGGCCGTGGAAAGGTGGACATACACCTGCAATGTCCGCGGCTGGCCGTCCGCTAGGGCCAGGCCGTTGAAGGTCAGGGTTCCCGCGCCGATCGCCTGGCCCTGGGCGCTGCTGGTCGCTTGATCGAGGCCGTCGTAGGCCCAGGTCGTCACGTTCTGCTCCGGATCCTCGAGCGCAACCTGATTTCCGTCGGCATCATACCACATATTGGTGGTCTGCGCGGTGGTTTGTATGGCGCCCGGCTCTCCGTCGGTCACGACGTAGCTGGTCGATTCGTAAACCTGGCCGAGGCTGTCATAAGCGGAACTGCTTTGGGAGAGGAGGACGTCGGCGGCCGGATCGAGCGGCGCGGGCGGGTCCGCCGTGGCTGCTGCCAAAGCGCCGCCCAAGTCGCCGCCATTGTACGAATACTGCTGCGTCTCTGTCGCATCGCCCAGGTTGTCGTAAGTGGTCATCGTGTAGGTCACGCCGGCCGAAACGGCCGGGTTGACGACGTAGACTTGCTCGTCGCGCCAGTTATAGCCGTAGCTCGTGGTGCGGTCGTCGGCCGGGTTGCTATCGACGTACGCGGTCGTCGAGGTCACGTCGCCATCGGGGTCGTAGGCGCTGGAGGACACCTCGACCATGTTGTTGCCCGCGGCCAGCCCGGCAGCGCCGCCAGTCGGATCCATGTCCGTTGCACCCGTGTCGTTCGTGCCCACCCAGGTGCTCAAGACGTCGCCGTTGGCGTCCAGCACGTTCCAGGTGTACGTGCCGTTCGGCGTCTCCGTCATGTCCTGACGGCCGTTGGCATTGTAGCCGTACTGCATCTCGTCGTAGTTAACGCCCGCGCTCCCCGTGCCTGTGGAGGGGATGAGGAAATAATCGCACTCGGAAACCAGTTGCTTGTGCGAGTACTGGTAGGTGGTCCAGGCCGTGTAGGAGGATTGGTTCATGTAGCCCGAAGAGGGGTGGAAACTGCCGATCGTGGCCAGCACGTCGGCCGGGGATGTCCCGCCAGAGAGGCTGAAGGTGACTTCGCTTGCCGCCGATCCCGCCGCCGACCACTGCACGCCGCCGCTTTCGAGCACGCCGACCGTGGCCTGAATGTAATCGGTGATCTGTCCGTCAAGATTGTCGATCTCGACGGAAACCGGGTTAACGAGAACAAACTCGCCGGTCTCCTCGTTTTCGTAGCCCTGGGCGGTGATCGTTTGGTGGATCGCGTCTTCATAGACCGTCCAGGAGGCGCTACACGCGGACGCCGTGCCGCTATCGGCGGTCACGATCTCGTGGGCTGGACCGAGGGTCTGCACCAGCCGCCGTTGGTTGTCGTAGGAATAGTCGGTGGCCAGGTTCTGGCCGCCGCCGGGGCCGAACGTAATCGGATTGCCGGTGTTCGGATCGACCGGCAGGTGGGTGGTCGCGTCCACCGGCAGGTCCGACTGATGGAACTCCCACCTGTCGGCCGCGTCGGCCGTGTTTGCGTCCTGGATCGACTCGGTCTGCAGGCCGGTCACGGGATGGTACAGGTTGCAGGTGAAATAGCCCGCCGCAACTTCCGAGAGGACAAGTTGCCCCTCCTGGTCGTACCAGTCGATCGTTTGGGCGGCTGTGCCAGCGCCGTTTTCGTAGAGCGGCACGGCCGGCGAAACGGTGGTTACCGTCTCCTGCTGGAGCGGGGTCATCGCGTTCGCCAAGGTGTCCTTGTACCACGTATAGAAATACTGGGTCGTGGGTGTCGTGGCCGAGTCGGTGTCGGCTAGCGGCGTCGGATTCGATTGGGTCGACAACGGCGTCCACGTCGAAATTGGGTCGGACTGCGTATAAGTGGTGTCGGTCAACATGGGATAGACCGTGACCACCGCGCCGCCGATAATCGCCGTCTCGGTGCTGTAGGTGTAAGTCTCCTGCGGCACGGCGAGGGAGGTGAAGTAGCTCGCGGAACCGGTCGCGGGCTGGCTGAGCCCGTCGGCCAGCCAGCTCGTCTGCAAGAGCCCGGCCGGTGTGTTGAACTCCCCGATCGGGAAGTAGCTGTAAGTGTACTCCTGCACCGGACTGTGCCCCGTCGTCGGTAGCGTCGGTTCCACGTGGAAGGCGGAAACGCCGGGAGCCGAAACGTAGGCGGCCCCCTGGGACGCCGTGCCGTAGTAGTTCCCCTGGCCGTCGTTCGTATAATAGAATTGGCCGTCGTCGAACGTATAGCCGGTCATGGAGGCAGAACGGGGCCTCGAGCGTCACGTCGCCCTCGGCGTCGTATTCGTAGTAGGTATAGGTGTGCTGCTGGGAGACGGGGTCGTAAAGATCGTCGAGGATCGTCTGCCCCAGGTAGTTGCTGAAGACCGTGTACGTGCTGCTGGCGCGCGCCGCTGGCGGTAGCGCCCGCGTAGGTGTTTTCCACCGTCTCGCACGTCCAGACGTTCGGGTCGGTCTGCGAGTCGCTTCCCTCGTAATAGGAGAACTTGTTCGTCCGCAGGCCGCCGAAGACAGTCTCCACGCTAACACGGTCATCCTGGTTGTATTGGTAGGAGAAGCAGGCGTTGCGCGTCGAGGTACGAGGAAGGCTCGTGCTCGTCTACGTCGGCCAATTGGTCCCAAGGATTGGTGTCGCCCGAGTCGACCTGCGCGGCGATGGCGCTGAAGGTGTTCGGCAGTAGCTCATCCCGCAGGCCGTGCGCGAAGCCGATCTGAATGCCGTTGTTGTTGTACGTGGGGGCGGTATAGTAGCGGAAATAGTAGGTGTCGCTGCCCGACCAGTCAGAGGAAGAAAGCGCGGTGCCCTGCGGGAGCGTGCCGACCGCGTACTGCGTGACGATCCCCTCCATGTCGCCCGGCAGGCCGTTGGAATCGCCGGCGCCGTAGTAGGTGTACGTCACCTGCTTCGTGTAGACCATTTCCCCGAGCGTGGAATTCCAATCCAGGTAGGTGATCGAGTTGCAAAGCCCGAAGTTCGGGTCGCTGGAATTCGTGATATAGCGGTACTCGGTGATCGCGTAGGGCTGCGGGGCGGCGGGCGAGACGAATTCCTCGACCGTGTACATCTGGTCGCCGCGCGCGTACATACTGGAAAGATGGCCGCTGGCATTGATCCATTGCGTCACCTCCGTGGTATCGCCGTCGGCCAGGATCGTTTTCTCCCAAGGCGCAGTGGCGTAGGGCCCCTCCGTCTCGGGATCGGCGAACTGCCAAACGGTCCCGTCCGGCGCGGAGAGGATGAGATTGCCGTTGCTGTCGTCCGGATCGGTGGCCGTGTCCACCAGCGTATAGAGCGTCCCGGCCATCGCCATGTAGTGGCGGTCGGGCTCTATGAAGGTGGCCGTGGTCGGTTTAGGACAGCAGTCGTCGCAGTTGCACGGGTCGGGCACGTTGATCGCCTGCACGATCATGCCGTCGCCGATGAGCTGCGGGATCGACGGATCGTTGCGTCCGCCATAGCCGAACATGCCCTTGACCAGCGTCTGGTTCACGTTGCTGTAGACGGAGGCCGGTGCTGGCGAGGCCACGCACGTGCAGGGCTGGATGCCACCGTCGGCGTACTCCACGTGGTCGGAAGAGACCTCCGGTCCACCTTGCGTACCGGGTGCTGCCGACGTGCGTATCTCCGGGTCCCCGATCAGCGCAATCATCGGCGCCTGGGAGGGCAAGCAATTTACCACAACCGTGATCGTCCGGCTGCTGGAAGTGCAAGACACGGTCCCTTGCGACCAACCGAAATCGGTGCCGCTGTCGCCCGTCCCGCTCTCCAACGTCAACGTCCAGTCGGGCCAGTTCGTAGCGCCCGCCTCGTTGATGTTGAAGTTCTGCACCACCGAGGTCCCGTCAAACACCTGCACCCCAATGTTGGCCTGAGCGGTGCAGGTTCTCATAGTCGTCCCACACCTCGTAGCTGCCGGGGGTTAGGTTGCTGAAAGTGTAGGTGGCCGTTTGGTTCGCGCTGTTATATTGGTAACCTGCATTCGTGTCGTTGGGGCCGATGATCGCCCACTCGGCGTCGCCGGTGACGTTCAGGTTGGCGGCGGCGGTCGTCGACGCCGGCGCGTCGCGTCGTCCCGGGACTGAACGTGGCGATGGCGGTCACGTCCTCCGTGCTGGGCGTGAAGCCGGTGGCCGTGCTCGGCGACCAGCCGGTGGTGGAGACGGTGATTGACCAGACCCCGCCAGCCTGCTGCGTGGCCGTGCCCAGCAGGGTGTCGGCGGCGCCGCTGGGGTCGAGATAGAAAGCCACGCTCTGGCACTGCCCGAACGGGTCAGCCACCGCGGCGCTTAACGTCAGGGGCATGCCTACCATCACCACCGGGGCCGTCAGCGAGACCACCCCGCCGGGGACGACGAGGTTGCTCGGGTCGACGACCGTTACGGCAGCACTGCCGGGACCGGTGAGGGTCAGCGTCTGGTCGCCGGTCTTGATCAGGCTTCCCTCGCCGCTCAAAGCGCCGGAGAAGGTGGTGGCGACGTTGTTGCCACCCACGGTGACGGCCACGCCCTGGCCGGAATTGTTCGTCAGGGCAAGGGCTTGGCTGCCGCTCAGGGCGCCCAGCGTGGCGGCCGTCAGGCCGGCAAAGGCCAGCGTGCCGCCGGTGTAGTCCAGCGTGTTGGCGGCCAGGGCGTCGGGGTCGGCCAGCGTGAGCGTGCCGGCGGTCATCTGGACGTCACCCCCGAAACTGCTGGGCGCCGCCAGCGTCAGGCCGCCAGCGCCGAGCTTGGTCAGCCCGCCGGGACCGCCGTTGCCCACCGGGTTGGCGAAGGTCACGTTGTTTTGGCCCACGTCGATTCCGGCCCCGCCCGCGCCGATGGTCACGCTCCGCGTGGAGATGTCGGCCGTGTTGCCCGCGGCGTATTGCAGCGTGCCGCCGTCGAAGCTGATCGGCCCGCTGCCCAGGTTCGACAAGGCGGTGAAGTTCAGCGTGCCGCCGTTCAGTGCTGTGCCCAGGCTGTAAGTGTTGGCGGCGCTGAGGGAGAGCGTGTCGGGGCCGGTCTTGATGAGGGAACCGACGCCCGGCGCCGCTTCGCTGATCGCGCCGGAGATCGCGGCGTCGGCCGAGGCCGTGTCGACGGTGAAGGAGCCGGAGACCGTGACGGGGCCGGTCTGGGTGAATAGCGGCGCCGCCTGAAGGCGGAACTCCAGCCGGGTCGGTCGTGAGCGTCAGTTGCGCCGTCGGCCACCGTGAGCGCACCGCTGGAGATGGCGCTGTAGTCGAGGTCGATCGCGCTCGCGCCGCTGACGGCAAAGTTGTTGGCCAGGCCCATGGCCACCGTGGCCGCGCCGCCGCCGAGGTTGGTCACCGTGCCGCCCAGGCTGCCGATGTCGATCAGCGTGCCGCCCGTGTCGGGCCCGGAGTATTGCGCGACGACGCCCGCCCCGCCGCCGGCCTGGACGTACTCGACCGTGACCACGTGCTCGCCGGGCGTAAGGTTGACGCTGCCCGTGGCCGTCTGCATGGCATGCGAGCCGTCGTCGTCGACGACCTGCGTTCCGTCCACGTAGAGCAGGCTGCCGTCGTCGCTGCTGGTCTGGAAGGTGTAGGTGCCGCCGGCGGTGACGTCCAAGAGCCCCGTCCATACCGCCCCAGAGTTGGCGGCGTCCAGTCCGGCAACGCCCGGCTCGAAACCGCTACTGTCGTCGGGGAAGTCGATGGTGGCGTCGCTGCGGGTGGCCACGGGCGTGAGGCCCGAGAAGTCGGGCACCGTGCCGTCGTTGGTCACGTTGTAGTAGGCGGCGAAGAAGCCGGCGGCGTTGCCCGTGCCGAAGGAGGGCGAGAGCCGCAGCGTGGCGTTGTCGAGGCTCACGTCGCCGGGCAGGGAGTCCGCGCCGCCGCTGCCCACGCCGGCCAGGGCCTGGGTCGTGCCGCCCAAGATGCTCGTCGCGCCGGTATAGGCGTTGGCGGCGGTCATGTCCATGCCGCCGGGGCCGGCCTTGGTCAGGCCCCCGTCGCCGGTGACCGCGCCCTCAAGACCGAGCGTGGCGCCGGCCCCCACGTTGAAGGTGGCCGTGCCGCTCAGGGCAACGGGTCCGGCAACCGCCAGCGTCGTCGCGGCGCTTGCACCAGGATGTCGAGCGTTTGCCCGCCGATGGCTAGGGAAGCGATCGTGGCCGTGCCGCCGGCAGCGGGAAGCTGGAGGGAGGAGTCGGCGGTGACGGTCAAGGGGTTCGCCAGGTTGAGCGTGCCGCCGCTGGTCACGGCGCCGCCCTCACCCCCTGCCCCTCCCCCGGAGGGGGAGGGGAGATTAGCGCCGATGTCGACCATCGCGCCTTGCGTGTCGGGACCGGAGTATTGGGCGATGATCCCCGCCCCGCCGCCGCTTTGGGCATACTCGACGGTGACCTGGTGAGCGCCGGGTGCAAGGTAGATCGTGCCCGCGACGGTCTGCATGCCATGCGGGCCGTCGTCGTCGACGACTTGCTGGCCGTCGACGAAGAGCAGGCTGCCGTCGTCGCTGCTGTTCTGGAAGGTGTAGGTTCCGCCGCTGGTAACGTTCAACTGCCCGGTCCACACCGCGCCGCAGTTGGTGGTGTTCAGTCCGGCGACGCCCGGTTCGAAGCCGCTCGCGTCGTCGGGGAAGTCGATGGTGGCGTCGACGCGGGTGGCCACGGGCGTGAGGCCCGAGAAGTCGGCCACGTAGCCGTTATTGACGACGTTATAGTAGGCGGCGGAGAAGCCGGCCGTGGCGGTGAACTGGAGTCCGCCGCCGGAGAGCGTGACCGGACCGCACCAGCCGGGTTCGACGGTGCGCGGTACAGATACGGCTTTCTCGGGACCCGAAATCCACGAAACCGCTGCCATGTCCGACACGACCGATACGCCGCGTGTTCCGCTTCCGACGAATTGGCCGGCCACCGTCAAGTCTGCCATGTTGCAGGTAATCAGCCTCGCACAATATGCCTTTGCGTACACGCGAAGCTGGGCCGCCGATTGCCCCAACGGCCGAATGCGAGAGAAGGCGGGAAAGGAGCGCGCGGAGCAGGAAATCGTTCTGCGGGGCGAAGTAACGCGCATCAAGGACGCCCGCATGGCCCGCATCGATCCGCACCGCCGTCCGCAGTACCTGCCCGCCGAACGCCTGGCCATCCTCGAGATCAAGGCGGCACGCGGCTGGTCGCTGGAACAGACCGCCAAGACTTTCCTCGTCACGCCCGCGACAATCGCTTCGTGGATGAAACGCCTTGACGAACAGGGACCCGAGGCGCTGGTGCAACTGCCCGGCGAGCCGCTGAACAAGTTCCCGCAGTTCGTGCGGCACGCCGTGCAACGGCTCAAGACCCGGTCGACGGGTGCAACTGCCCGGCGAGCCGCTGAACAAGTTCCCGCAGTTCGTGCGGCACGCCGTGCAACGGCTCAAGACCCGGTCGACGTCGGGGTCAGACCGGAACTTACTACTTTAGTTTCCGCTTCCGCAGCTTCCGGCCTAACGTCTCGATGACTCGCAAGACCTCAGGCCGCGCCGCCAATCGCCGCCGATTCGCTCCGATTGCGTTGGCACACACTCCATAATGCTCGCCAATCGCACGGCCGCTCAGATCGGCCAGTTGCCCCGCCAACTCCACGGCGACCGACTTGGCGCAGCCGACGCTCCGGCCATGCGCCGAGAACAACCCAGGATCGATCCGGTAATGGCGGGCAACCGCCTCGTCTATCTCCTCCAGCGACACGCTCCGCCGCGGCAAATCGAGATCTTCGTCTTGCAGGCGACCGCTCCGACGTTGCTCAACTTGCTCCTCGGTCCGCTCGATGAACGCCGTCCCACCGATCGCGTACCGGCTGGCGGCCATCGCCTCCAGCAACGGCCCGTCGTCCTGCATGAGACAGGCCTGGACATAGGCCCGATAGTGCCGCCGCGCCGCAGTCAGGTCGCGGCCATACTCCTTGAGCACGTCATAGTTCACGAACTCCAGGGCCTTGCCCGCCGCCACATAGCCCCCATAGCTGCTCCAGGGATAGGCCTCCAGACGCTTAAGCGTCTCCGCTGCGCTCAGACCCCGGCAGGCGGCGATCTTCACTGGGTTCAGATGGATGTAGCGCGTCACCGCCAGCAGATAGACTTCGTCCTCAACCAGCTTCGCCTTGAAGCGGCCTTGAAACAGGTGGCCGGGGCGGCGGTGCTTGTAACGCCAGTAGAGGGCGTACGACGACAGCAATCGCTGCATGAAACGCGAGAGGTTCGCTCGCGGCGTGCGGCAAAGGAGGTGGATGTGGTTGTCCATGAGGACCAAAGCATATAAATCGATAGCACAGAGGTGCAAGTGGTGCGCCAATTGCGAGAGGAATCGCTGGCGATCATCGTCGCTGTGGAAGATGTCCGCTCGGCCGTTGCCGCGGCTGGTGACATGATAGACGGCGTCGGGAAAATCAATGCGTGGAGGGCGAGGCATACCTTAAGATTAACATGACTGACGTTCCTTCGCAAGGCCGAAAGTGCATAGTTCCGGTCTGACCCCGATCCGCCCACTGGACTTGTCTGACCAGGAGGCGCTGGCGCTGCCCGACAAGCCGAATGCGACCATCGTACTTGAGCCTGGTGCGGGCAAGGCAAAGGGAGGCGTCGCGGTCTACTTCAAGCACGGCGGTAAGCCGGACAAATACAACCCACAAACGCGGACGACTCCTCATTACCGGAGCATCTACTACGGGATCGTGTCCTTAACCTTGCTCAAGTAGGCAAAAAGACGTGTCAGAACAGATAGAGGCGAAAACACGGTTGGGAACCAAATAGGAATTAACAGGTGACATGGGCAATGCAAGCAATTCTTTGGCGGGTTTTTCGGGGCGGGGGCATCATGCCTGGTCTACCCATAGACGCCCATCAACCACCTCGACGTGACGCCCGCCATTTTGGCTAGTGATAACCACCTCAGTTGGATTTGTGAGGGCGATGCAGCAGAACTTGCCGTTGTCTTGCTGCACGCTCATTGAGAGAAATCGCTTTTCATTGGCGTTCTGCCAGTTCTCCAAGCTGTCATACAGCCCCCGCATGGAGGAGCTTTCAAAGTAGTGAAGGTTGCGTTTGTTTTGATCTTGCACAGAAACATCTCCGTTCTTGAGTACTTCTCGGGAATGAAAAAAGCACATCATGAGCTTCTGGAGTAGGACCGTATCCGTCGGTTTGCGTGATGATCCCTTTTGTGGCTCCTGCCCTTTGGTTTTTCCGCACACTCATTTTCCGCGGAGGTGGTCAAGTTCAGCGCGATCCGCAGCAACGCCCATTCGCAATCGGGAGAGCAAAGAGTCAATTCCGCCGGCTGCTCTTTGGTTTGGCATACCAAACGGGAGCCAGTGGAGGTAGTGATTCGCAAGAATGCTTATTGTGTCGCGTATCGAAGCCAAAGCATCTTCGACGTGTTGCCGACTTGCGTCCGGAAGTGGCTTAAACGGTCCCCCATCCAATGGTGGTAATTCCTGGTGTGCCAAACGGCGATTTCGCCATTCCCGAGCAAATTCCGTCTTCTCGTTTGCGATTTCCGCCTGCGCTGCCAAAGCACGTTTGAGTTGAAGATCAGTAATATCACTGGCGATTCGGCGAATGGTCAATGTATGTTTGGGGCCGTAGTTTGGTTTGTCGGTGAGGCGGCAGAGATGAAGTAGTACATCTCCCCACATCAGCCACTGAAGGCGGTGAAAAAAAGCTGGCGCGGCCTCATTGAGCAAATCAATGACTTCTTGTGACGCAGCGTACAGTCCTCGGAAGTCATTCCACTTCAGATGGACCCAAACGATCTCATTGTGTAGCGCGTAGTACAATTCGCCGAGCGGTTTAGGCATTGCGGCTACGATTCTCGCTTTCAGTTCTTCGGCGGTCAGTTCCTCGGCCACGGGTATCGACTCCTTGTTTTCCCCGCGATTTTAGCACGCACGCAATCAAAAGGCAACGCAGTAGAATACGGCCGTATAAACAGCACCGAAAACTGGGCCGCGCTTCCAAAGAGCCGCGCTTCCCCGCCCCTGCAATCTGAAAAGTCGCCAAATTGCAAGTTTATTCCTGCCATGTGATGCGTTGGGGTCAGAGCGGAACTATGCACTTTGCGATGCAAAGTGCATAGTTCCGCTCTGACCCCGATCCCAATCGACGTGGATCGAGAGTGAGCGCCGGGAACGGTACAACGCCCCCGCTACAATCCTCTTCGGAGTGTTGCGCAATGGCGAGTAACGGCCTTGCGTCGCCGCAGATACGCTGCGCCGACTCCCGCCAATGCCGCACCCAGCAGTGCGAGCGTAGAGGGTTCTGGAACCGCTTCGGTACTTGCAACACGAAAACCAGTGTGAGCGCCGACGACCGACGGATCGCCGCTGTCGCGGTAGGAGGAGGCCATGTCGGCGGCGGAGGCATCGTATGACCCGCCACGCACACCACGCGACGAACCGGGAACGACAGCCGTTTGGTTCCACTGCCAAGCGTCACCGCCCTGATCGAACGTGCCATAGGGGCTTGGGGACAAGATGAAATCCCCAACAGGCGTCAGGGAATAGCCGTTCCAGTAATAGTTGGCGTTGTTGCCGGTGTCGGGCAGCGTATTGCCCGGCGTGGTGTTGCTCTTGGTCGGATATTTCCAATAGCCGCCCGCGCCACCGTTCAACGTCGGGTCGTAATATGCAGCCTTATACCATTCATTCTCTGTGGGAATCACGTAGGTGGCCGTGGAGCTTCGCGTGACAGCCATCAGTGCCGCAGTGGAAGTTCCACCGTTCAACGTATAGGAACCCGTCTCGGTCGTGCCGGTACTCTCGGTGCCGCTGGTGGGCTGGCCGTTTTGCAGCCAATTGCAGAAGCGGGCCGCATCGCCCCACGAAACATCAAGGATCGGACAGTTCACTCCTTGGCTATTGCTGCCCGTGACCGAGTAGCTGTAGTTGCCCGGATTGCCGCTCTGGACAAGTTGAATGGCCGCGCCTCCCGCCATTCCGCTGTTGTACAAGCCGTATGGGTCGCTTGTCGTCGCCACGTCATTCAAGAACTGGCAATACTGGCCGAACGTCACGTCGTACTTGCCCATGCTGTAAGTGTAGTCCACCTCGCCGTAGACACTCCCTGTCGCGGGATCGGGTGCGTTGCCCGGACTGCCTACGGTTACGAATTGCAGACTCGCCGAGCCGGTCCATGTTCCCGTCGTTGGGTCTTGCGTGCCGCCCATGTTGAATACGTCGGCCCGCGCCGACATGGCCGTAGCCGCCAGAGCGATTCCCAGCAAACCGCGTGCCACAGTCTTGTCGAACATGATCGTTCTCCTAAAGCTAGAAAAAACAGCAAGCCACAGCCCTATAGCATAGTTCCCCACCCCGCTGGTTGCAAGAACCCTGCTGGTGCCATTCACCCACACGGGGCGGCTAGTCCCCGTCAGATCGAGATTGGCAGGCGTGCCAAACGGCGGGTTGCGCGTCGATGGTCGGCGTGGCCGACTTCATTGGCCGAAGCGCGTCAGGCCGGGGTCAGGCCGGCACTATGCACTCTGCTGTGCAAAGTGCATAGTGCCGGCCTGACCCCGCTGTCCCCGCTGTCCCTGTCCCTGTCCCTGCAACTCGCATATCATATTCAAGCTCTTTCAATGTGTGCTGGCCGCTGCGCCCATCGTCTTACTTTGGAATATCGGCGGCATCAATCTGAAATTGGGAACACCGGCTATCATTTCCACCGCTCAAAATGGCCGGAAGAACCGCAACTCCATCCGCAGTCACCAACTCAACATAGTTCAGATTCAACAGGACTTTCGCATTTTGTTGAACGGGCTCTCGATCTTGACTTAACATGGTCGCATGAACCCACTGAGAACCCGGCTGAACCCCAGCAGCATTAGCAGGCTGCTTGAAAGCCTGCTGACCGCACGAGAAGGCGACACAAAGAAGCGAAAAACCGACGCAGGCTAGACAAAACCGTTTCATTTTCCCACACTCAAAAGCAAGTGCCATAATGGTTCAAAACGCCCCTATTATGGGCAGAAAGACTCCGCAATGCAACAATCCCCTAAATCTCGGGTTTTCGGGGTCGAAGTCCCCGCCCGTTACGGGCCGCGTGCTGCCGGGGGCCGACGTGCTGCCGGGGAATCAGTAATCCATTGTTGTGGATACTTACGGAAACTGATTACTGTTGCCGGAATCTTGCGGGTCCGTTACCTAGACCTCCGTAAACTTCTTACCACAATTCAAGCAAATCCAAGTACGACTCCAATTATAGTATAAGACAAGCCATACGTCGTGGTCTTTGGCTCTTTCTTTAACGTGAAAACGCCAACAGAATACGCTCGCAAGACAAGACAAGCAAGCCACTCCAATAGCGTTTGCGAAAAGTCCCCAATCAGATTGTGTTGTGGGAGGGTCTGAAACGACGATACGGGCGACGAACAATGCTGCTAAGACGACAATTATCAGAACCGTCCCGATTATCGACCATAACGTCAGACTACCCGGACGTTCGGGAGGGGCGCAGCGTTGAGCAAAGAGGGTTTGATTAGAACCTCCCGATCCGGCAATAAACGGAATGATATGACCACCCGCTAGACCTGCTCCGATAGTACCAGACCGATTAGCGGTCGTTCCTTGTTCCCAAACGACTCTAGCAGGTTGCAGAGCGCCACCGCACAACTCGCATTGCCGAGGCTGTCGGGCCGGCGGCGGAGGCGGTGGTAGTCGTACCGCTGGGGGCGATTGCGGGGCCGATGGCGGAGGCGGTGGAGTCCGCCGGAACTGCTCGTCATAGGGCACCATATTCAAGCTCTTTCAATGTGTGCTGGCCGCTGCGCCCATCGTCTTACTTTGGAATATCGGCGGCATCAATCTGAAATTTAGCATCCCCAGCCATAGCTGGAGTAATAGCCACTCCGTCAGACGTGATAAACTCCACGTAATTCAAATTCAATAGAACCTTCGTTTTCTGTTCGGGAATGTAATTTGTGGTCGCATGAACCCACTGAGAACCCGGCTGAACCCCAGCAGCATTAGCAGGCTGCTTGAAAGCCTGCTGACCGCACGAGAAGGCGACACAAAAAAGCGAAAAACCGACGCAGGCTAGACAAAACCGTTTCATTTTCCCACCCTCAAAAGCAAGTGCCATAATGGTTCAAAACGCCCCTATTATGGGCAGAAAGACTCCGCAATGCAACAATCCCCTAAATCTCGGGTTTTCGGGGTCGAAGTCCGCGTGCTGCCGTGGCATCCGTAGTTATTTATAACTATGATTACCGATGCCTGAGTCTTTTAGAAAAGATAGACTAAATCTTCAACACCAACTCGTTAAGGAACCGGGAAAGCGCCCATAAAGCATAATACGAGAAAAAGATAATCAATCCCCATTTCACACAATTAAGGATAGTAATTCTCAGAAACGGATAATTACTCCGTCCTTGTTTAACGCCGTCTGCCGCCCACGCTTCGATTCGTTCTAAAAGGGGAGCGGATTCGATACATGGCGGTGGCGAAGGTGGAGCGACTGATTCATTTGGCGGAAGAAACTTTTTCAGAATCTCCAACTTTTCTTCTGCCGACAACTCGGCGATGCTACTGACAACCACGCGCACTTGATAATAAGTAGCACCTTCTTTCTTTAACTCATCAATCATTTCTTGAATTTCAGGGGTCACTATTTCGCCCTCGTGAATCCAAAAGCAGGAAGTGAGAATTGTCCCGTTGGAGATTTGGAAACGCCGCCCAGGTCGATATGATCCGAGTCAACCCATTTGACGGGAATCCTATAAGCGAATTTCTTCAACCTGTTTTTGGCATCATCCGGCGACATTGACGGCGCATCCGTCGGGGCCTTTTGTCCAGGCCGAACCGCAGGCGGATGATAGTAAGCCGCTTTGTGGATGTCCCCCAGTTCCTTCTGGTCAACGACACGACCGTTCGCATCGACAACAGCGTCAGCCATCACTCTCAGAAGTCCAGCCAATTCGTTCATGCCAGTTTTTTCTTCATCAAACGGGACAAGAATGGTATGGTTTCCGCTCCATGTGGCTCCGAAATTGCTACCGTTGAAAACGACCGTGCCATCGGATCTACATTCAAGATTGAGCGTGACGGCCCCGTTCTGTCCTTGCGTATGACAAGTCCAATTTCCATTAAGACCCCCTCCACATCCTGTGATGGAAACCGAGAAAAGAATTGTCAATAAGGCAATAATCTTCTTCATTCTTGTGACCTTTCAATGGTTAGGATGATCCTAACGGGGTTTTTTGTTTCTCGGCCCAGGATATGCGAACCTACTTCTGCTGGGGATCGAATCCAAGCGTACCCCATTCCTCGCCATACTTAGATACTTGGCTGAAATCGAGTTCAAACAATTTCTCGACAATCTTAGGATCAACATTGTATTCTTTGCCGTCTGAGTAAAGTACCCGGCAAACCACGACCTCAGCCCCGGGGGTGGCCCAATTTGTCCATGAAGGAATCGGGACAGGCTTTTCTTTCGTTCCCTTGGAAGTTGTCTTGTAAAACGGCGTTACCTTCTGAACTAACTCTGGCCTCAGAAACACCAAGGCTGCACGGCCAGAGGATTCCGCTAGGGCACCAAAATCAATCGCTGGAAACATCTTATTTGCTCTTTTTGTGGGTGATGCTGCACTTGCTTCAACCCCGCAATTATGCCAGAAAACGGGGCGTCAAGCAACCACGGCACCGTGCCGGCAGGCGTCCAGATGCAGTGGATCGAAGGGTCGAATGGGCGAGGTAAACGGCATCGGGCGGGTCAGTTGGCGCGTTCGACGTTGCGGGTGTTCACCACGTCCCAGGTCGAGCCGATCTGGATTTTGGCGGTTCCCTTCTTCTCGTCGGTGGCCGCCACGACCGGGACGGCAATGACGCCACCGAGACTCAGGAGCAGGTTATCGCCCAGTTTGATTTCCATTGTCCTATTATTGCTTGCCTCGGTGCCGCCCAGCAAGATGCCCGATTCTATGGGTCGGACGGTCGCAGACGCAGGCTAGGCCGGGCAGCGACCGACCGGCGTGAAGTGTGGTGCAGGGTGTGGTGCAGTGATTCTGAGGCTCTGTCGCAGGGCGGTGTTGCCCACGAAGCAACCATGAGAGATTCCGGACTGCACCAACTCTGGTTCGTTATATCCCACCTATCGAACATATATGACACATGGAATTGCGGGCGAAAAGTGGTGCAAATGTGGTGCAGAAGCGGTGCGAGCCTCATAGCCCACCAATGGGGCACCACCAAGAAACGACACAACCCCTTGTTTTGCAAGGGGTTGCGAAGTGGAGGATATCGGGATCGAACCGACGACCTTGCCTAGGCGGCCGTTGCGGACCAACTCGGCGGCCGCATGATCGACTTCAACGCCATGAAGGTCCTTTGCACCTATCACCCCGCCTACGTGCTGCGCAATCCCCCGGCCAAGCGGCAGGTGTGGGACGATATTCAAATCCTTATGGCCGAGATGGGGCTAGGAAGCGGGGAGCAGGGAGCGGGGAGAAGGGAGTAGGAAATGCTTTCAAGCCATGAATTTTGGAATGGCTCCCTGCTCCCCGCTCCTTGCTTCGTTGCCCGCCAGACAACCATGTTCGAAACCTTCGACCACACGGCCGACGTTGGACTGCGGATTCGTGCCGCGGACCTCGACACGCTTTTTGCCGATGCGGCGCGGGCCATGTTCTCGGTCATGGCCGGCGAACTGGATGCCGTGCGGCCGATGGAAGAAGTTCGCATCTCGCTCGAAGCGGATGATCTCGACGTACTTTTGCGCAACTGGCTCGGCGAACTGCTCTACACGTTTCACGTCCGCAAGCTGGTGTTCTCGGATTTCACCGTTTCCGTATCCGAACGCGGGCTGCAAGGCACCGCCCGCGGCGAACCGATGGACGCGGCCCGGCACGAACTCGACGTAGAGATCAAGGCCGTCACCTGGCACGGCCTGAAAGTCGAGCGAACGAGCGACGGCTGGTTGGCCGAAGTGATCGTGGATATCTGAGAAACGTAGGGTGGGCCGACGGGCACCGTGCGCAGCATGGTCGGCGAGTCCCACCAAGATTTGACGTGATTCCATGGTGGGACTCGTTTCACTCGGCCCACCCTACCATACTACCATTCTTCTTCTTTTCGCAGGGCTGTTGACGACACATCTTCCCGGAACTTCTCCGACGGAATCTCGCGGCACGCGCGGCGCAGCACGTCGGGAAGATCGAGATCGGAAAGCCGGATGAAGCTCGACCCCAAGGCTCGGCAGAAGACCAGGAAACGGCAACCCCGGGCGACAATTCGCTCGATCGACTGCAGCATGCCATCGCGATCGTTGCCATAGAAACGCGGATCGGCAATGCGGCGCAAAGTATCGACGCCCACGATGAACGTCGCCCCGGGAAACAGCCGCGACTTGGCGTCGAACGTGGCCGCACGGGTCAGCCAGACGGCCTGTTCCGGTGGGAACTGCATCAAGCGGTGATCGATCTCCAAATAGTCCAAGGCCGGCTTCTCGACGTTCAGGACCGAAATCTCCATGACCGCCGGCAGGCCGAGCATCTCATGGGCAATTTCCGCCATACGTCGATGCCCGGCGTGCAATGGATTAAAGGCCCCGGAGAGAATCACCCCCGGCGCGAGCGGATTGTTCCCCTCGCCCGCAACCACGACCACGGGTACATGGTGCCCGACATGGTGCCCGGAGAGAGGGGCGGGGGGTAAGGGTTTAATAGCCTCGACGCGGCCCAGGAATAGATCCCGCCACGGCGGCGGCGCGACAACCTGTTGAACTTCGACCCGTTCCTGCTCCAAGAGCGGCAGGTCTAGTCGTTGGTCAACGCCGCAGGCCTCGGCTACGGCGTTGAGAACCATACGGCTGACGATGTGTTCCTCTTCCTGGCGACTGCGGGCGTCTTTCTCCAACCCCAACGACCACTGCCGCGTCTGATCAGCGGTCTGCACGGCGAGGTGGGCACGGTGTGGCCCTCGTTTCGGCCGATCGGTCGCCAGTCCGGCCGTACAGGACACACCGGCAGCCTGTTGTTCCACGGCCCCATAGCGCATCGCGCAGGCCGAAGGCAACGACCGCCATGGCTCGGGCGGTCCGGGCCGAGCAGAACTGTTCCGGCCGGCTGCCGAGCCATGCGGTGAGCGCTCCCTCGGAATAGGGCACGGTGGCTTCCAGCAGAGTCCTGGAACCGCCCGGCAATTCCAGCAGTTCGGCCACGGCCCGGCTCCCGCCGTTGAGCACGAGGACGACTTGCCCTGGGGCATCGTGGATTTGGCGGACAAGTTCTTCAGGCAGGAGGCTCATGTTGGGAAAGCTGGTGGGACTAGGGGCAAATTGTGTGCGGACCGTCACGGTCGACGGAAATAGTATATAATAACTTATGCATGAACTGGCCATTACGGAAGCACTGATCGAACAGGTCGGCGCGGAACTCGACCGCGCCGGGCGGGGCACCCGCTTGCGGGTCGGGGTCGTGAAGCGGCTGGAACTGGCCGTGGGACGGCTTTCCGGGGTGCATTGCGATTCGTTGCGATTCGCCTTTGAATTGCTCTCGCGCGGCACGCCCGCCGAAGGGGCCGAACTGACCATACGCGAGCCGGCCGCGATTTCTCGCTGCCGCCACTGTGGGGCCTCGACGGAGATCGCGGAAATGGTGATCGACTGTCCCCAATGCGGTAGTCCGGAGATTGTGATTGAAGAAGGCCGGGAACTGCTGCTGGAAAGCATTGAGATCGAAGATTAGTTGCCATGAAACTCGTCGCTGCCAAGAGCATTCTCAAAGCCAACGATCAACTCGCGGCGGAAAACCGCCGGCGATTCGATGCCGCGGGCGTTTTCTGCGTCAATGTTGTCGGCTCGCCCGGCTGCGGTAAGACCACACTGCTGGAAGCCCTCTTCCATCATCTGCGCGGTTGCCTCCGCCCGGCGGTCATCGAGGGCGACATCGCGGGCTCGATCGATGCCGAGCGGATGGAGGCCCTTGGCGTGCCCGTCGTGCAGATCAACACCGAAGGGGCCTGCCATCTCGATGCCAACATGACTGCGTCGGCCGTCACGCAACTCAATTTGACCAATGTCGATCTGTTGATGGTCGAGAACGTGGGCAACCTGGTCTGCACGGCCGGATTCGACCTGGGCGAGCATCTGCGGATCGTCGTGTTGAGCACTTCCGAAGGGGACGACAAGGCCGTGAAATATCCGGCCATTTTCCAGGGCTCCGACGCCTTGGTGATCAGCAAGACCGACATGCTGCCCTACACGAATTTCAGCATCCCGCGGATCACGGCCGACATGAAGCGACTGGTGCCGGACGCCCCGGTCTTTCAAGTCGCGGCGTTGAAACGAGAAGGCACTGGGAGACTGGCGGACTGGATCGCGCAGAAGAAAACAGAAATCTCAAATCCCAAATCTCAAATCTCAAACAAATCTTAAATATGAAAACTCAAAATTCCAAAACTTCGGTATAACGCTCGTTTTGGTCATTTGAGTTTTTAACGTTGGAATTTGTTTGGAACTTGACATTTGGGATTTTGGAGTCCTCTTAGTCTTTCCCCGGCAGTGACTCGCCTTCCTCTAGCGCTAAGAGCATTGTAGGACAAGGACTTACGGCGGGGGAGGAGGGCTTGATAGCAGAAGAAAAAGACCTCATGCTAACAGGTGAGTAATTCATGTTTCCACAAATTCTGCTAGCAGAGGTCCAACTATGATTTCAACAAAAGAACTGGATATTTTCAAGGCCCAAGAACAATTTGAGCGGATGCACGAGTTTTTGAAGCAAGCGCTGAGCGAAGGGCGACGCCTCGACGAAGTGGAACGCGGGATGTTTCCGCGAGCTATGACCATGTGCCTGGAGTTTTTACGGTCCTTCGTGGAGGCCCATGGGGATGGGGATCGGGGAGAGACCGTAGAACGGGAAGGGGAGACGTTGGCGCGCCTGCCCGAGCCGCATGAGAAGCGGTACTTGTCGATTTTCGGGGAATTGCTGATCGGCCGCCGAGTCTACGGGACTCGGGAAGGCCAAGCGATTGGATGGTCGCCCCTGGACGCGACCTTGGGATTGCCCGCTGGAGAGAATTCCTATGTTCTGGAGGACTGGTTGCAGCGGTTGTGCATCCAGGACGCCTTTGGGGGATCGGTGGAGTCGCTCCGTGCCTGGTTGGGGACCACGGTGAGTGTTCGCACGGCGGAGCACATGAGTCGCGAGATGTCGCAGTACGTGGACGACTTTCGCGGCGAAGCGGTTCCTCCTGCCGAAGAAGAGGAGGAACTGCTGGTGATAACGGCCGATGGCAAGGGTGTGCCCATGCGGCGGACGTTGGCGGCGCGGTTGCGAGCAGAGTCTGAAGCTGGGGTGGGAGAAAAGGGAGGAAATGCCGCAGGCGCGGAAACGGCAGGAATCACGGCTGTCGAGGAAGAGGCGCCTTCTTCGCCTCCGGTCGAGCGTTTGGCGGGGCAAGAGAAAAGCAGCGGGGAGCGCCCCGGGAAAAAACAGATGGCGTATGTGGGATCGGTTTACACCCAAGCCCGCTTCCCTCGTACTGCCGAAGACGTGATCGACGAGGTGCGTCGGCGAAAGCGTGCCCGGGAGCGGCCCGAACCGCAACACAAGCATGTGTGGGCAGAGATGACCCGGTTTAAGGAAGGGGAGGTGTTGGCCGCCGCACCGATGTTGTTCTTCGAGATTCTTATGGAGTGTTGTCGGCGGGACCCGGCAAACAAGAAGCCGTGCATCTGTGTCATGGATGGGGAACGCCAGTTGTGGAAGTTGGCGGCAGAATGGTTTCCCGAGGCCATATGGATTCTGGACCTGTTCCACGCGTTGAAACGGCTCTGGGAGGTGGCCCATTGCCTGTATGCGGAGGAGAGTGCGGAGGCGGGAGAATTCGTGACGCATCATCTGCGCATGCTGCTGCAAGGCAAGGTCGGTTACGTGCTGCGCAACCTCCGTCCCTTGGTGAAGGCCTACAAGCTGAAGGGGGCGAACAAGACCACCGTGGAGTCCGCGATTACGTACTATGAAAACAACCAGGAACACATGCGCGATGACGAATACTTGGCGGCAGGCTACCCGATTGCCAGTGGCGTGGCGGAAGGCGCCTGCAAGCACCTGGTGAAGGACCGCATGGAGCGCCGGGATGCGTTGGGAGTTGGAAGGGGCTCAAGCAATCCTCTCGCTGCGAGCCATCTACCTCAACGACCTCTGGGATCAGTTCATCACCTACCGTGTTACGACAGAACAGTCGCGTCTATATGGCAAAGATGCACAGCATGCTACGGCTGCATAAAGCGGCCTGCGAGTTGCTGCCCTTTCCCCGTATGTAGCCCGCACTCGGTTTTCATCGAGCCGCTCCACCGCCCGACGCGTTCGTCCTCGCCGGGTTGTACGGCACGGGTGCAAGGCTGGCAGCCGATGCTGGGATAGTTCTGATCGTGGAGAGGATTGTACGGGACCTGCTCGTCAAGGATTCGCTTCCAAACGTCCTTTTTCGTCCAGCCGGCCAGGGGGCTGACCTTCACGAGGCCGAATTTCTTGTCCCACTTCACGATCGGAGTGTCGGCCCGGGTGGGCCCCTGGTTGCGGCGAATGCCCGTCGCCCAGGCGTCATAATTCACGGCCACGCGGTGCAATACGGCGATCTTCCGATCGTGGCAGCAACGATCCGAATCGTGAACATAGACCGGCCCGCGAACCGAAGCCCGCGTTTCGAGCCGCGACCGCGCTGGCCGCGGGGTTCGCCCTGTTCGCGGCCACAAACCCTCATCAAGGGCCGGCCCGGGGTTCGTTTGGAACTCAAGGTTGCGTTTTACAAAGGCCGAACACACCTGCCGCTCGTCACACTGACGCGGGTCTCGGCGTGAAGCAGCGCGGCCGACGCTTTTCGCGTCAGCCGCGCTCCTTCCGCGTGCCGGTGTCGCGGCGATATCCTTATCTATGGTAAATTGTCAATGAACGATTTGCCCTTGCCTCGCCGAGGCGACGAAAGGGCTCAGCCATCTACTTGACCCGCATGCCCATCTTGCCCCTTCCGGGGTATTCTCTTATCCATCCGATCGGTTGTAAAAGGTCGTTGGACCAACACACGTGGCATGCATATTATTTACCCGAATTGCCCAGCCTTGTCAAATTTGGTCGCTGGCACCTTTTCCTCCTCTAACCCCCGTCTTTCCGCCGAGGTACCGGATCAGGCCCGAACTCTCGATTATCTCCTTTATAGCCTCCTGAACGTAATTCCCAATAGTCTTCCAATCTGCATCTGTCCCTGCCCCGTGGTAAAGAAGAGCGGCCTTCAGATCACCAAGAATGTGCTTCTCGGCCATCACCATTCCGTAGATCTCCTTCTCGGTTCTGGTTTTGATAGTCTGACCGTCGTACTCACCTTTTGCTTTCTCGTCGTAGGCCGCCCACCAGGGGCCAGCTTTCTTCCCGTCCATGAACTGGAGCATATCTCCAGGCGGTACCCGGACAAGTTGTCGCCCTCGCACCATGCCAGCGATGTTTGCTTGGACTGCGTTCTCAAGAGACTTCATGAAGACCGTAAGTATGTCGGCGAGCCAGTCGGCTGCTTTCGCATCCTTGGCAAAATGATCGCTTGCCAATAACTTATCGAGGATCTTTTGCTGAGTTTCCAGGAAAATCAGGCGAGGGTCATCTTTGTCAATCTTCTGCAACTCTTGGATAAGCTTTTCGTTCTCCTGAGCAAGTGCTTTGATCCGTTTCTCAGCCGCCTGGTTTGTCCATTCAAGCCCACTCGGGTCCGTCGCATTCGTCGGGCTGTTCCCAACGTACCGATACAAGTTCGTGTCGCCCGCCGTGAACCCGATCGGGTCCGGGCTGATCCATCGCCCGACACTTGCATCATACCACCGACTGGTATTGTTCTGCAAACCGCTTGCCGTGTCCAGTGGTCGCCCCGTGAAGCCGAACAGGCAATCCAGCCGCAGTGTTGCCGGTAACGGGATTTATCTGGCTCAGCACCTGCCCGAAGGCATTGTAAGTTAGGTGGTTGACTACCGCCGTCGTTCCGCTCGTCAGGTTGCATATCGCCATATCACGGACCGTGCCGACGTTGTCGGTCAGCGGCAGCACAACCGAACCGCAAAACGGGTCAGAACGATTTGTAAAATCGTTCTGACCCCTTTGCCTTCCAACCAAGACACCCTTGCATCGCTCGTCCCCGTTGAGCAGAACGGGAAACGAAATGGAGATCGCCCGGCATGCGACATCCCTCTGAATCCGTCGAAGGAAGAGATGCGGGAGCGTT
>CAVRDP010000013.1:0-166585 GCA_963719885.1 uncultured Planctomycetia bacterium
CAAGACTTCGGAGGCGGCGCCGAAGAAGCGGTCCGCAGGCACCAGGCCGTCGATTCCCCGGTGCACCCTTTGGAAGTTGTAATAGTCGATGAAGTGACCAATCCGCCGCCGTGCGTCGTCCAGGTCGAAGAACACCGAGGTCTCGATGCACTCCCGCCAGAGCGTGCCCCAGAAGCGCTCGATCTTGCCCAGGGTCTGCGGCCGCTGCGGCCTGGCCACGAGGTGCTTGATGCCGCGCTTGTCCATCTCGCGGTGGAAGGCGCTGGTGCCTCGCCAGGTGACGTACTGGCTGCCGTTGTCCGTGAGGATCTCCTGCGGCGTGCCGTAGGCCACGATCGCCGCCCGCACCACCTCCAGCACCAAAGCCGCCGACTGGCTGGCATGGATCCCGTAGCCGCTGATGAAGCGGCTGTGGTCGTCCATGAAGGCCACCATGTACACCCGCCGGTTCTGCCGCTTGAGCACGAAGGTGAAGAGGTCCGTCTGCCAGAGCTGATTGGGCGTCGCCCGCTCGAACTCCCGCTGCTTGTCGGGGTGGGGGTGGGTGGCGACCTCTTCCACCTGGTAGCCCGCCTCGTGCAGCACGCGGGAGACGGCTCCCGGCGAGGCCGGCAGGGCCGGACCGCGGAGCAGCATGTCGCTGATCCGCTGGCAACCCCACTCCGGGTTGGCCTGCTTGAGCATGAGGATCGTCCGCTTGGTCAGCTCGTGCACGCGGCTGCCCTTGGGCCCGCCGCGCTGCTGATCCATCAGCCCGGCCGGGCCCGACTCCTCAAAGCGCTTTTTCCAACTGTAGAGCGTGTGCTTGGAGAGGCCGACCAGCGGGGCGAAATCGCCCGCCGGCAGGCCGCTCCGCTGCCACGTGTCGAGGATCAGAAGACGCTGCTCGGGCGTCATTGCCGGTTGCGGCGACTCCTCGGGCTTGACCAGGCGGCGGCCCTTGCTCTTGCGCGGGCCGGCCAGAAGGCGCTTGCGGATCTCCTCGAAAGGCTCTTCGGGCGGCGGCTCTCCGCCCGCGAAGGCGTCAGCCTGGGGCGCTGGCGGCGCACCGGCCGAGGCCTGGTCCACGACTGCGGCGGCGGTAAGGGGTGGAGTGATTTCCGCAGGTGCAAAAACCTGGGCACAGTCCACGGCGGCCGCGGGGGTGGCCTCCCCCGCGCCGCCGCAGACGCTGGCCGCGTCGCTCGGGCTACGCCCTCGCTCCGCGGCCAGCGTCTGCTCCGGCTCTGATCTCTTCCAAAACATGCCTAACTCCTTTGCGGTCTAACCGCTGTCGGAGAGGCAATTACTCCACGCCTTTATTTCATTTCCCCGTTGAAAATTTCGGCGCGCCCCACACGTTGCGCAAAGAACTCTTGGGCGGTTTGCGGAGGGGTCGGGCTGTAGGGGGGATTCTGCGGCGTGAAATAGTCGCCCGATCCGTCGATCGGGTTGCCGCGGCGCTCGATCGTCGCGCAGGGCTGGTTGAAGATCGGCTCGTAGAAGAAGAGCTCGGTGAGTTGGCTTTGCCCGTTGCTGGCGGAAAGGTAGGCCGGAATGTTGTTCGGCGGAGTGCCGGCGGAGAACGGATTGCCGGGATAGGCCGTGCGGCTGAGCAAGAGCCCCGCGCGGCGGTTGTACAGGACCGGTCCACTGCCGAGATCGATCATACCGCTCTCATAGGTGTACGCAACGCTGTTCCCCTCGGGCAGGATGCGCAAGAGCGGCTGGTTGTGCTGGTTGTACTGCGTCCATGTCACGTAACTGGGGAAGGTGGCGAGCGAGGGGATGTCGATCTTCGCGCGGCTGCGGATGACCTCGGTCCGCACGGGCATCTGGGCCAAGTTGAAGTCGTAGATGGTTTGGTTATCGTTCCTATCGGTGAGAATGCAACGGAACACAATCGGATCGGACGGATCGACGAAATTGTAGGGCAGATTCTGCGTGCTGTAGAGATATTCGTAGGTTCCGCCCACGCCGTTGAGGGGATCGCCCACTGTCTCCCGCACGACGCGGCCGTACAGGTCCTCGTCGGTCGGGTCCTGGCCGTACTCGACCACGTACCGCGGCGTGGCCGATTGATAGACCTGCGCCACGTTGACCGTCCGCGTGGCCGCGTCCAGAAAGGGCGCCGCCTCGTTGGGGAACCAGATTTTTATGAGGTCGTCGCGTCGCTCGTGCCGGGGGTTATTCACGTCGTACTGGAAGACGCAGGCCGTGCCGCCGGGGAACGTGTTGCCCGCGGCGGCGTTTAGGGTCGACGGCGTGACGACTGCCGTGATGTGGCCAAATGTATCGTACTGGAAATTGAGCTGGCGGCCGAGGAAATCGGCGATCTGCTGCAAGCGGTTGCCGAATTCGCGGCCGAAGTAGCTATAATTTACGGTCCGGCCATAACTGTCGGTCACACTGAGAAGCTGGTCGAGCGTTCCGGCCGCCTGCCAAACGAAGCTCATGGCGTTGCCGTAGCGATCGGTTATGTCTTGCAGGCGGCCGGGCGTGGCGATCGACGGATCGAAGCCGAAGAAATGGGTTACCGTGCCGTTGGAGGCACGAAGGGTGAACTGGTCGCTCGCGCCGCTGCCGCTGCGGTACAGTTCCGCGCGGGTGTTGTTCGTGGGGGCCGCCACATAGACGCCGGGACTGGTTTGTAGGAAGAACTCCAGGGTGTTCTCGCCGCTGGTCCACTGCACGTCGCCGTTGGAGAGCGACACGAGGTGCAGGTTCTGCGGATAATTGAACCCCTTGCCCAGGATCGAATCGACATGGTTACCGGCCAAATAGTCGAGGCTGAAGTTCCAGGAAATCTCGCCGATCGCGTCCAGCGAGAGAAAACTTCGCTGGAAGGCGAACCGGCCCGCACTCAAGAGCACGGAGCCATGGCCGCAGCCGCCGCCCCCGCAAGGCCCGCCCGAAAAGGTGCCCACACAACAGGAGTCGGTGACCCGCCAAACGCCTTTGACACAGCGGCAGCAGGGCGCCGGGGGACAGAGAATTTCCGGACAGTAGGGACTCGCCATGGGAAACTCCTTCTTGGAATCGGTTTCTTATCGATCGCAATCAACGCGTAATGCGTCGCCCGCGGCAACCGCCACAATCAGGTTGCCGCTGCCGGGCAATCTCTTGCTCCACTTGCAAACGCTCTCGAATCAATTCCTCGCGCCGCCCGCGGCCCACCGGCCGCCGCGCGATATGTTTTGTTCGTTGTTGACTTGGTTGCGCCTCGGGCACGATCGATTCAAGGTTGTGGGTCACGAACATTTTTGTGGTCCCATGCCGATTCGTCAACCTTCAGTCTGGTTTCGATCTAGCTTCGATCTGGTTCCGATCGTCGTGAACGATAACGACAAAGGCCCTTGCAGAAAAATGGAGGACAGAAGGGTGGTTCTCGCTTCCTCGATTTGCGGAAAGGAAAATTGGAGAAAGGAAAATGAATTCATTTTCCTTTCCCCATCTTCCTTTCTTCTTTTCCCTCTGGTGTATGCACAGACATTTTTCTGTCGAACATTTTTCTGTAAAAGGGCTTTTTGATTGGTGGGACTTCGCTGCGCTCGACGCCACCCTACGATTCGCCGCCCGGGTTCCGCAATATGATCCAGAACAAGGCCGGCGTCATCAGGCAGCCGGCCCAAGCCCAATACTCGCGGCACATCCACCACCACAGCGGCGATAGCGCCAGGCCGCTCCAAAAGCTCATGCAAACGTAGCAGTCCAAAACGCCCTGTGCCTTTTCCGGCAGGACGTGCCGCAAGACCTGTTCGCGGACCCAAGCCCCCGGTCCGTCCTGGGGCCACACGATCAGGATCGTGAGGCCCATCGACGACAGAAGAAAGCTCAAGAAGCAGGCCATAAGTTTCATTCTCCGCTTCTTCGAATCCTTGTCAAGCGAACGCCACGTTAGATATGCGCTAAGTTTTCGGAATCGCCAGGCCGCTCACGGTGGAATCGAAGAACATTAACAGATGTACATACTATGAGTAATAAATAGTTAAAAAATAGTAGTACTATCAGCTAATTCGACGCGATCCGTTAGACGCCGTTAGTGATGGTGGACTCCGGTCCGCTGTTTTCCTCGGAACTCCTTAATGGCTAACGGATTAGGGAAGTGGAGGCGAGACCCCCACTTGTGATCCAGGGCAGGGAGCGGAGAACAACGAGAGGCGAATACGAAACAGTCGTAGCGGAGTGTCCGCTACCGCTCGAATCCCGGCAAGAATTGCTGCGTGGGCGGATGGCGGAGGTCTTCATAGCCGCGACGATAGCCTTCGCCGAGATGCATCATCACCTCCAAGATGAGCAAATCGGCCCGGGTCATGACGTGCCGGCTGCTGCGTGCGCCGAGGCCCTGGATCAACTCGGCGACCACCTCCAGATGCATCCGCGCCGTCTGCCCGGCCGTAATGTCGGCCGCCACCAGCAGGCCCGCCAGACGCCGCAGCTCGTCGGCCAGGTTGCCGGAACCCATGATCACGTAAATCCGCAGCAATTCGCGATAATGGGCCATCAACTCCGATGGCAGGGCCACATCCGGCCCGGCCGACGCCAGCGCCGCGCCGCCGTGCCTGGGCAACGGCCCGGGGCGAAACTCTGCGACCGCGGCCCGCTGTTCTTGTAAGAGCCGCCGGGCTTCGTCTTGTTCGCGCCCGAGACGGGTCTGCTCGGCCTGGTGGAAACGGCGGTTTTCCTGGACCAGATGATGCCGTTGGACGGCCCGCGCGACGACCCAGATCAGGTTCCGCGTGGTGCTGGTGGGAACGCAAACGTAGCCGTCGGCGCCGACTTCGTAGCCGAGCACGGCCATCTCCGACTCGCTGGGCATGCCCAACACGACGATCGGCTCTTCCGCCCCGCCGGTGCGATAGCCTTCGACGAGATCCAGGGCATCGAGTTCCCCCGGCTCGTGGCTCACGAGGATGGCATCGAAGACTTCGTCGCGCAGCCGTTCCATGCCTTCCGCCTGCCCGGCGGCTTCTTCCAGGAGGATCTCGGCCGCGCTATCGGCGGCGAAGGCCTCGGCCAGCCAGGCCCCGTTGCGGCTGGGCGTGGCGATATACAGGACCTTCAGCCGGCCGCAACCCGGCACCCGGCAAGATCCCTCGAATTCCCAGGTGCCGGGTGCCCGGCCCTGGAACAAGGTATCGCCGCCGGGAACGGCGATTTTCTGATCGGATGGTGTGGCTGCCATGATCGGTCCCCTACGTTACGCCGCCTTGGCAGGAGCAGGCGTCGCTTTCAATTGCTCGACCACCCGCGAGGCAAAGGCCCCGATGTTCACGCCGCCGGAGTGCAATGCTGCACAGATCCGATCGAGACGCTGCAAGCGGACCTCCTGGTCGATGTACGGGTCTTCGCTGTACCAAAGTTCCGGAGGAACGTAGTACGGATGCTCGCGGAGGATCGTCGCCTTGTCGCCGCGGAAACGGATCTTGTATGCGTCGGGGTTCCGCAGGTAGTCGCCACCACCGGTCAGAATCAGTGTATTGAGGCTTTCCACCGACTGGATATACCGCTTGCAAGCCACGATGTTGCGAATCATCTCGTCAACGTCTTCCTCGGTCTCGCCCGGCACGCCCAGCACGAGGTTGGCCGCCGTGAAAATGCCCGATGCGCGGCAGTCGCGGAGGTTCTGGATGACCATGGGAATGGTGTATCCTTTCCTTTGCAACCGAATCGTGTTCTCGGACCAGGCGTCGACACCAAACCGCAGGTAGGTGAACCCGGCCTTGCAGAGATGCCGGAAGTATTCCGCCGTATTTCCCTTGTGGATGCGGAGCTGGCCGACGAGTTGGACCTTCAACCCGCGACGAAGGATTTCCGTGCACAGGTCGTACAGCGCCTGGGGATCTCCGTTGACATCGCTCTCATTGAAGTGAAAGCTATGCAGCCCGCGACGGGTCATGTTCTCGATCTCGTCGGCCACCTTGGCCGGCGCGCGGTTGCGGAAGGGGAATCGCTCCCCGCAGAAACGGCATCGCCCCCACTTGCACCCCCGGCTGGCCGTGATCGGCACCAGGTGCTTGCGGTCGAACGTCTGGTAAAGGACCATGTCGGCCCATTGGTAACGCGGGTAGTCGACCGAGTCCAGGTCGGCCAGCAGCGGGGCCGGCTCCCAGACGCGCCCAGGCGTGTCAAAACGGGAGATGACGCCCGGCAGGTCCTTCGGCCGCTGCCCCCGGGCCAAGGCGCTGACCAGTGGACCGATTGTCTGTTCGCCCTCGAAGATCACCATGTAATCGAAGTCGGGGAAGAGGACCGGCCCGACGTGCGGATACACGCAGTCATAGCCGCCCACGACCACGACGACCTCGGGGGCCAGGGTACGCAACTCGCGCACGAACCGCTTCGCCAGCACGCGGTTGCTGGCGTGGACCGCGATCCCCACGGCCTTGACACGGTTGCGGGCGATCTGCTGCAAGAGGTCGGCGATCTCCGGCCAGAAAAAGTCCAAAACGTCTTCTCGCTCCCACTCGGCCGTGTTGGTGTTGTCCCACGGGTCGAGCTTTATCACGTATCCGCCCGGGGCGACCAGCGGCGTCTTTCCCAGGACCCGCGCCTGGTGGTAGCGATGGTACATCAGCACGTTGACGTCGACCGTCTGCAAACGGACGCCCGTCTTCAGCAGGACGTTGTGTACGTACCCGATGCCGTTGGGCATCATCGGCTGATAGCGCGGCGGCAGCTCCAGCAAGAGGAAATCCAGGCCGGGCTGGATCGTAATGGCGGGGATATCCAAGGGATAAAGCGGTGGCGGGGGGACCGTCACGGCGGCGCTGATCGCCCGAATGGTCGACTCACGGACGTGGAGCTTCCGCAAAAAACTTCCACCCGCGGTACGAAGACGTTGCCATAGTGATTTTTCGAGCATCGTTCCATCCCTGCATCGGCTCGGCCCGGGACTCTTCCCGGACAAGATATTTCGCTTGGCCAGGTATTTTAGGGCCCGACGGGCAGTTCTCCAACGGCAATTCGTGGAAAACTTGTTCGGGCGAGTGCCCGTCTGAGGAGCGAACAGTCTTGATCGCAACCTTGCCAAATGCTGGCAATGGCCATCCTCGCGCGGGGTCTTGCCCGCGCTACTCCAGCGCGGCGAGCAACTCGGCGACGTAGTCGCCGATCTCTTGCAGCACGGCCTCCCGCGACCCGCACGCCGACCCGGGCACCCGGAGTTTTGAGCCTTTAGTGCCCGGGTGCCCCGCCCCGGTCGAGGCCTCGGCCACGCGACGCACGATCGCTGAACCGACGATCAGACCATCGGCCACGGGCGCGAGCATCCGCACGTGTTCGGGCCGGCTGATGCCAAAACCGATACAGATGGGCAGCGACGTCTGACCACGGAGCCAAGCGACGTTGTCCAGGATCTCCGGCGGCAATTCGCTCCGCTCGCCCGTAATGCCGGTTACTGAAACATAGTAAATGAAGCCGCTGGTCCGCTCGGCAATCCGCAACGCCCGCTCGCGCGGGCGTCGTCGGCGCAATCAACTGGATGAGCGAAAAGTCCTGGCGGCGGCAGACCTCGGCCAGCGCGGCCGATTCTTCGGCCGGCAAGTCGGGCACGATCGCCCCGGCCACCCCCGCCTTACGGGCGGCAGTCACGTAGGCCTCCAAGCCCTGCCGGTAAATGATCGAGTAGCTGACCATCGACACGACCGGGGCCTTCAACTCGGGCGTGACCCGGCCGAGCATGTCAAGGATCTCGGCAAGTTTGATCTTGTGCTGCAAGGCCCGAGTGTAGGAACTTTGAATCACCGGTCCGTCGGCGATCGGATCGCTGTAGGGGATGCCCAATTCGCAGAGGCTGCTGCCGCGCGCGATCAGGCAACGGAGCAACTCGGCGGTGAATTGCAGGTCGGGATCGCCGGCCGTGACGAACGGCATCAGGGCCTTGCGCTTGGCGGTACGAAGGTCGCGGAAGAGGATGTCGAGTGCGGACATGGGGGAAAGGATGAGGGATGAGGGATGAAGGATGAGGGATGAATTTGAGATTTGGGATTTCAAACTATTCTCGCGTCTTCCGCCCGTAATTACAACCCGCGTCTCCGCGTCTCCGCGTCCTTCCGGTTCTTGCTCCCTACAGCGATCTGAGCACGCCTTGCAGGAATTCGTAAGCTTTTCGCGCGGCGCTGGGGCCTCGTGGCTATGGCGGCTGAGTTCGACGTGCACGCCGCCGGCAAAACCGATCCGCGAGAGGCCGCGAAAAACGGCGGGAAAATCGACTTGGCCTTCACCGAACATCAGGTGCTCGTGGACGCCCGCCTTCATGTCTTCAATATGTACGTTGACCAGTCGCGAGGCCCAGCGGCCGATCACTTCGTCGATCGGACCCTCGCCCTGGCAATGCAGGTGGCCGACGTCCAGGGTCAGGCAGAGATCGTGCATGCGCGATTGGGCCAGAAGCTCTTCCCAAGCGGTCATGGAATCGATGAGCATGCCCGGCTCGGGCTCGAACGCGATGGAGACATGCTGCCGGGCGGCATATTCGCCGACCTGCTGAAGGCCGTCGACGAGCCAGACCATCGCCTCCGCACGTTCGACGCCCAACGGGAAGCCGTCCCGACCAGAGCGAAACGCAATCGCTGCCCAACTCGGCGGCGGAGTCGATGGCGTACTTATAGAAGTCGATCCTCGCGCTTCTTCCGGCCGGGTCGCGGCTGATGAGCGTCGGCTCGTGCTTTTCGCGGGGATTCAAGAGAAACCGGGCCCCCGTCTCGATCACGGTCCGCATCTTCCGTTTTTCCAGCAGCCGCCGCAACCGCTGGGTCGGCCGGCGACTGTACCGCGCGTGCGGCGAGAGGGCCGTGTGATCGATGGTGATAGCGACGCTCTCATAGCCGATGTCGGCCAGCAACTCGACCGCATCGAACAGGTCGTGGTGTGCCATGCCGTTGGTGTTGTAGCCGAGGTGCATTTCCTATCCCGCGTCCACCCACCGCCCGACAAGCGTCGTCGGGACCACGAGAAATGCAACGAGGATCGCATACAAGGGTCCCGCCCCGGCGCCACAGGTCCCGGCGTAACAGGCGGTGGCGTCGAGGAAGATCAGGGCTGTGATCAATCGGCGTACCGCGGCCCGCACCGGCCCCGGCGACGGCTGGGCAATCGCCGGCGCACAACGAACCAAGACGAATGCGGCCAACAGAACAACGAGCCAACCCCACGGCTGCAATTGACGAAGCATCCATAGTTCGTCGCTCAGCCACGGCAGCGAACCGACCAGCCCCACGCCGGAGAGCATCACCAGCGTAGCGGCGATGAGCTGCCAGCGGTCGCTGCGACGGGCATCATTGCGGGCAAACCAGGTCACGCCGGCAATATAGACGCCAATGCCCCCGGCGACCGCCCAATGCTCGATCCGCCACCATTCGCGCAGCACGCTCATGCCCAACAGTACGTTGAGCATGCGGCAACCGCCCATGGCCACGGGACCAAGCGGCGTCCGCTTCAGTCCGGCGTTGTAGAGAACGATGAGCACGGCCAGTGCCGCGGCGACGATCGCCGGCAGCCAGGCGAGGACGAAGTTGTCCGTGTGGGCCGGCGGATATCTTCCCAGCATCACGGCAGCACCGCTGGCCAGCATGATCCCCAGGGTCAGCAGTTGCCAGCCGAGCCAGCGGGCCGAACTCAGCGGGATGCGGCCTGAAGGCAGCGGCCGATAAGGTTGCTCCTCGTGATCGAGTTCGATGTCGAAGACGTCGTTGAGCACCATGCCCGCCGAGTACAGCAAGGCCGATGCCGTGGCGAGCAGGCCGACCGTCCATAGGCCGATCGGCAGGAGCGTCTGCTGCGGGTCATCGCTGAAGGCCCAGGCGGCCTGGACGAAGAAGAAGCCCATCGCCACGTCGGCAACAGCCGTAAAGACGTTGGGGAGGCGGAGCAGCTCCAGGTAGTTTTGCAACGGCGAAGTGGTTTCGGATTCGTCCATAAGTATGCCCAACAACCGTTCCCGCAATCACGTCTGCCTCCGCACAAATGCGGCGCCGAAGCGGCGCGTATAGCCGTAGCCGACGCGGGTCATCCACATCTGTGCATCGGGAACGCGGCTAAGCAAGCGGTCGCCCGCTGCCATTTCGTCGGCGTCCATTTCCCATTGTCGCGTTTCGATGTCGATCGCAACATACTTTCCGTGGTCCTGCGGTCCGACCTTCGGCCGCACGTCCTGCTCGTAGATTTCGTCTCCGCGTCTGGCGAACTCTTCTTTGGGGTATCGGGGTTGACGAATCGCCATAATTGAGCCTCCTGAATCGTTACGCACTATTCAATTGTCTCGCTCCAATTATACACTCGCTGTTCGCATTTGTTCGATAAACTGCTTTGCCTCGCGGCCAGCCTGGTCGGGATTATCGATATACGGATAGAGTTCCACGGTAGCCCAACCCGCGTAGCCACTTCCGGCAATTTCCCGCAAAACGGCCGGGAAGTCAATCGCCCCCCGACCGGGAATCGTATGGCGATGCTCGCGCGACGGGGGAATGTCCTCCAGGTGGTAATGCTTGGTATGGGGAGCCATCCGTGCAATCCAGTCCTGCGGATCCTCGCCCACGCAATAGGCATGGCCGATATCAAAATTCAGCCCTAGCCAAGGCGAATCGATGCGGCCGGCAAACTCCAGGTACTGCTCGAAACGTTCGATCAGCAGCCCCGGTTCGGGCTCGATGAGCAACAAAACCTCCAGCTTTTCAGCCACTTCGACGCAGGGCATGATTTCGTCGTAGAAAATCGTTGCGGCGGCCTGCCACGACTGGCCCTCTTCCAGCGGCCCGCCGGGCTCGGTCTGGATTGAAGGGCCGCCCAGGTCCTTGGCCAATTGCAAGGCCCGCTTGGTATGCTCGCGGCGGATGGCCCGATAGTGCCGATCGGGCTCGATCCAGGAAGGGTGCCAATACGGCTGCCGGGGATCGGCCACGGCGTTCATCATGAAGCCGTTGATGTTCGAAATCATCATGCCGTGCCGGTCGAGGCAGGCGCGGATCTCGTGTCGCCGCTCGGGCAGCAGTCCGGCGGGCCAGGCATGCGGCACGTCGGCCAGCAATTCCATGCCGCCATAGCCCAGCGCCGCAATGCGGGCGACTGTCTCTTCGAGCGAATAGTTCAGGTAGGCGTTGGAACTGAAAGCAAGTTGCATGCCTATCGCTTCTCGATCGGCACGTAGTCCTGGATCGTGTTGCCGATATAAACCTGCCGCGGGCGAAGAATCTTGCTCGTCGGATCGTCGTGCTGCTCTTTCCATTGGGCGATCCAGCCGGGCAAGCGACCGATGGCAAAGCAGACGGTGAACATGTCCGTGGGAATTCCCAGCGAACGGAGAATGATGCCGCTATAGAAATCGACGTTCGGATACAGCTTGCGATCGACAAAATAGGGATCGGCCAAGGCCAGTTCTTCCAGCTTCCGCGCAATGTCCAGCAACGGATCCTTGACCTTCGACTGCCCCAGAACCTTGTCGCAGGCGGCTTTCAAGATCTTGGCCCGGGGGTCGTAGTTCTTGTAGACGCGGTGGCCGAAGCCGAAGAGCTTGAAGGGATTGGCCTTGTCTTTGGCGGCTGTCAGGCAGTCCTCGGGCGACATTCCGCCATGGCGGATGCGTTCGAGCATTTCCACGACTTCCACGTTGGCCCCGCCGTGCAAAGGCCCCCACAAGGCGCAAACCGCGGCGGCGCACGAGGCGAAAAGGTTCGCCCGCGACGAGCCGACGACCCGGGCCGTCGACGTGCTGCAATTCTGCTCGTGGTCGGCGTGCAGAATGAAGATCAGATTCAATGCGTCCTCGATTTCCGGCGTGATATGGTACTGCTGATACGGGATCGAGAACATCATGTGCAAGAAGTTTGCACAGTAGCGCATTTTGGGATCCGGATAATTGAACGGCAATCCCAGCGAACGCCGATAGGAGAAGGCGGCGATCGTCCGCACTTTGCTGATCAGTCGCGCAGCAATCTCTTCGAACGACTCGTCGTCACCGAGCGCAAGGAACTGCGGGTAAAAACACGCCATGTTGCTTAGCGTCGCCGATAGCAAAGCCATCGGCGGGGCGTCGGCCGGAATGTGCTGGTACTGGTGCTTCATGCCCTCGTGCAGCAGTTCGTTGAGCGTCAGCCGCTGGCTGAACCGATCCAATTCGTCCTTCTTGGGAAGCCGGCCGAAAATCAGCAACCAGGCAGCCTCCACAAAATTGGGGTGATCGGTGAACTGCTCGATGGGAATACCCCGATAGCGGAGGATTCCCTTATCCCCGTCGATGAAGGTGACGGCACTCTTGCAAACAGCCGTATTCGACAACGAAGGGTCATAGGTGGTCAATCCGGTGGCATCGCGCAGGCGTGAAATGTCCACCGCCTTCTCGCCTTCCGCCCCCACAAGGACGGGAAGTTCGATTTGCTGGTCACCAAAACAAAGCACTGCTTTTTCAGGCATATAGGTCTCCCCATGAGGTCATTTCCAACAATTGATGATACTTGAGTTGTTCGCAAAATCAATGGGGGCCTATGGTTTCGCTGAGAACCTATCCCAGCCCCCCCCTGTGGGAGTAGTTCGGTGCCAATTCCTGAGCTAGGTTCTGGGATGGGTTCTAAGAGAGCCATGCCGGCCGGGGCGGATAGATGCCGTAGAATCGCTTGATGAAGTGGCGATGCCACCAGGCCGAGGGGCAGTGCGGTTCCCAGCCCCAACGCCGCATGAATCGCTCGGAAATCCGCCAATTTCCCACGTCGCAGAGCAAGGCATCGCTCTTCTTCAGCCGCGCAATTTCATCCAGTGCCTCCAGGCCGATGCGGATTGACCGCATACTCGTGTCCCGGCCGGAAAGGGCATAGGCCAGGGCCAGGAAGTTCGGAAATCGCCACGGTTGGTTGTAATAAACCAGGATCCGGTCGCCGCGGCGCCCTTGGTGCAGCCATTTACCGAGCCAGAGCACTTCCGGCCCCACCAGGATTTTGGGCCACGGCCGCAGGAATACGCGGCGGAATCGGCCGTCGATGACTTCAATCACGCCATTCCGCCGCTGGCGAAGCGTGTCGCCATCGCGAACAAGGTCGGTAATCGAGGTAAGGAAAGGCATGATTTTATTAAGTATCGGCATCCAACTGCCCTTGCCCCAATGGGCCATTCCTGCGAAACTACGCCCGCAGGCTACCCCGACCGAAGGGGTGGCAGGCTCGGTCGGTTCCCTCTCTTCTCGAACGCGTTGGCAATATCGGTCATGCGCAGCAGGCTTGCAGCCATCCTTTCGTTGGTTGTCCTTCTCGGCTGCGCCGGCGAAGTGCATCTGCCGTACCAGCCCGTGCCGGTCAGCTATGACAACCCCGTGCTGCTTCGCGTTCCGAATTACGAGTTGGTTTTTGACGGGGTCGCCAACGTGATTTCCCAGTACTTCCGCATTGAGCATGAGGAGCCGGTCCGCCTGCTATTCAACACGTTGACTGAAGGACGGATCGACACCTTTCCCCAGCCCGGCGCAACGCTCCTGGAGCCGTGGTATCACGACTCGGCCGATTCCTATGAGCGTCTGGAGAGCACGCTACAATCGATCCGCCGCTATGCCGTCGTGAAGGTCATTCCGGCCCAGAACGGCGGATTTTGGATCGACGTGGCGGTGTACAAGGAGCTGGAAAACATGCGCCGACCGGAACACGCTACGGCGGGCTCGGCCACCTACCGCAACAACGTCTCGGTCCCTCATCGCAACACTCCGCTTCCCGGCAACGGCAACGCCGATTCCACCCAGCCCGTCCGCATTCCCAATCAGCCCGTCGTCAATCCCGATCCGAACGCCGGGCTGAGTACGAAGCAGCCCACCGGCGGCGACCGGAGCTGGATTCCCCAAGGCCGCGATACGCTGGCCGAGCAGCGGATTCTCGGTCAGATCCTCGACCGCTTCACCCCCGAAGGAACGCCGGTTCCGGTGAATTGATTGGCCAGTTCTTGGGCTAAACGAAGTCCCCAGCACCTACAGTGTACACGGTTGAGCGATTCCTCGCCGTATGCCTGTAGCGGCAGACGACGATGCCCACATCATCGTTCAATTTGCCAGAGCGCAGACGAACTAGGTTAACGAGGCTTTTCGGCAATGCTGTAAAATCCTCATGCGGAAGCATCTTCACCATTTCCGCGCGTTTCACGTAGTTGCAGAAGCCGTCTGTGGCAACAATGAGCAGGCCATCCAGCCTTCCGTGCGAGAAACCGACGGGATCCGCCTCCCCAGAGCCAAGCAGTGGCTTGCGGTGCTGGCAGGCGGTCAACTCCGTTATCTCCACGCCCTTAACTACCCACGCCTGGCTGTCGCCAACGCTTGCCCCGCACACACGGTCGACCTGCAAATCAACCACCACGGCCGTGGATTCACCAGGACCAATCTGCCCATCGATCTGGTGCAGCACGCTGCACCATCCTTCCGGTGACTTTGCGCCGACAAATGAGCCACGAACCGCACCCAACACTGCTTTGGCGGCATGGCCGCCCGATCCTGTGTTTCCCGCGCCGTCGGCCACGACAATCACGTGTCGATCCGGTTCCGAGAAAACGGCAACACGATCATGGCAAACTTTCTCGTAGGGTTCGGTCGTCCACGCAGTATCAAACATGGTTGTCCTTGGTATCCAAGAAACGCAAAATGGAAACGTTCGTGTCCAGTCGCGCCCTGCGACTGCTCACACGGCCTTGAACACTACGACGGTCAATCCAGGACATTTCGCAAGACGGATGTCGGTGGTCCAGAATTCCGCCGCGCCGGCCAGCATCGCAGTGGCAGCGTGAATCGCATCGGGCGTTTTCAACCCAATCGTTGCCCGCAAATCGGTTGCTTTCTCCACGACCGGGGCATCTACTTCCCGAATTTCCACTTCCTTGCTCGCAAAGAAAGTCTCGTACAGTTGAAGCAAATCGTCCCGATGATCCCGCAGAGGCTTGCAACGGCACTCCAATCGCGCGATCCGAGACGTGACAAAAACGCGATCCGCCGGTGGAAGTTGCCGCCAACACAATTCGATAGGTTCGCGGACCTGACTGGCCCCCTCGACCCAACGCATGATGATGCCGGAATCCGCATAGATCATGGGACGCCCCAGGCGGCTCGTTCTTCCTCAAGTTGTGCGTCGAGGTCTTCGGCCGTTCGCGGTTGTTTCGCCTTGCCGAAAGTATCATAGATCGAAGGCCGAGTATCCTTCGGCGGCTGCACGTGGACGATGAGTTCCGCGGGGCCTTCGGCCTCGGGCAAAGGGTCGGCGGGCACGAAAGTCTTGTTGGAAAACGTGCCGCGAATAATGACAGGAGCAAGCGAGTCCATCGAAACACCCTCATCGAGGAGCCATGTTCGTACGCAACGCGTTTTATTTTACGCTCTTGCCGCCCAATACGCAAGGATCTTCATCACCAACCGGGCGACGGTGAGATCGCAGCCGGGCGGATATGGCGAGGCGATGAACTCAACGACGTCCGCCCCGATCCAGTCGCACGGTGCGGCCGCGATGGCGCGAATCAACTCCATCACCTGCTGCCACGTAAGACCGTTGGGCTGCGGAGTGCCCGTGCTGGGAACGATCGACGGATCGAGTCCGTCCACGTCAAGAGACAAGTAGACCCGGCCCTCCAGGCAGGCCAGCACGTGCAGAAGCTCGGCCCAACGCCGCGTCAGGTCGTGGGCGAAGAAGGTCTCGATCCGCGGGCCGCTTTCGATCAGCTCATACTCGGCCCGGGAAAGACTGCGGATGCCGATCTGCACGAGGCGGCAGCCGCGCTCCCAGAGCCGCCGCATGACCGTGCCGTGCGACCAGCGGCGGCCGCCCAACTCGTCGGCCAAGTCGGCGTGGGCGTCGATCTGCACGACCGTCACGTCGGCCGGATCGCCGGCCAGGCCCGACACGACGCCATAGGTCAGCAAGTGTTCGCCGCCGAGGGTCACCAGGAACCGGGTACCCGTTTGCAGGTGGCGAAAGCGGGCGATGGTACGGGCCGCCGCGGCCAGGTGTTCCGGCAGGCGGTCGGCGGCGGGCACCCAGTTTGCTGCGTCGGCGGCATCGACCTCGATCGGCTCGAGGGTGTGCAGCCGCGGCCGCACTTCGAAGTCGACGAGCGTTTCTTCCTCGAACAACTCGAGTTGCCGACTGGCCGCAACGATTGCCGCCGGACCGCTGTGCGTGCCCGTGCCGTAGGAGACGGTCTTCTCCAGTGGCCAAGGCAAGATCAAGGCGTTGGCCGCGTCGAGACCGGGGGAAGGAATGCCGAGAAACTGGGTGGGGTCCATGATTTTAGATATGACGCATGGCAAGCGATTCGTCAACCCTGGCTTGAGAACGACGCGAATTCCTGCTAAGTTGAAAGATGCTGCCTTAGCGTCTCTAGCGTCGCGACCGGTCCACCAACTCTCCCTCTCATGCCTCACGACAAACCGATCGGAATCGACCTCGGAACGACCAATTCGGCCATGGCCTCGGTCGATGAAGCAGGCCGCAGCGCGATGATTTCCAACGCCGAGGGGGAATTCATCACGCCCAGCGTGGTCTTTTTCAGCGAGGCGGAGGTCGTCGTCGGCAAGAACGCCCGTACGGCCATCACGTCGCACCCGGAAATGGTGGCCCAGTGGGTGAAGCGCGACATGGGTGCACCGTACTATTCGCACCCCATTCGGGGGCATTACCTTCCGCCGGAAGTGATCCAGGCCTGCATCCTGCGGAAGCTCAAGACCGACCTGGCCCGTTCCTTGGGGCCGGAGATGCAGGCCGTGATCACGGTGCCCGCCTATTTCGACGAGATGCGCCGCAAGGCGACCGCCGACGCCGGCGAGATGGCCGGCCTGCGGGTCTTGGACATCGTCAACGAGCCCACGGCCGCGGCCCTGGCCTTCGGCGAGGCCCTGGGCTACCTCTCGCCCACGGGTCAGCCCCGAGAGGAACTCAACGTCCTGGTCTACGACCTGGGCGGCGGAACCTTCGACGCCACCCTGTTGCGTCTCGCCGCGGGCAAGGTGCAGACCCTGGCCACCGATGGCGACGTGCAGCTTGGCGGCCACGACTGGGACCAGTGCTTGGTCGATCATGCGGCCGAGTGCTTCCTGAAGTCGCACCAGCTCGATCCCCGCCAGGATCCGGCCACATTGAACCGCCTGTTCCTCGACGCCATGGAGGCCAAACACACGCTTTCCGCGCGAAGCAGGGCGGTCATCCAAATCAACTACCAGGGCCGCTTCGCTGAAATCGCCGTCACCCGCGAACAGTTCGAGGAGATGACGGCCAATCTGCTGGAACGCACTTCCTATACCTCGCGGCAACTGCTGGGCGTGGCCGGCCTGGAATGGAAGGACGTGCAGCGCGTCCTGTTGGTCGGCGGTTCGACCCGCATGCCGATGGTCCCCCGCATGTTGCAAGGCCTCTCCGGCATTCAGCCCGATCGGACCGTAAATCCCGACGAAGCGGTCGCCCGCGGGGCCGCGCTGTATGCCGGCCATCTGCTGGCCACGCGCGTCGGAAAGACGCAAAGCACGTTCCAGGTCACCAACGTCAACGCCCACAGCCTGGGCGTCGAAGGCATTGATACGGATACGCTCCGCAAGAAGAACGTCGTGCTCATTCCGCGCAACACGCCGCTGCCGGCGCGGTACACCGAGCGCTTCGCCACGAAGTCGGAAGGCCAACGCTCGATCGCGATCAAGATCCTCGAAGGTGAAAGCTTGCAGCCGAGCGACTGCATTGCCATCGGCCGCACCGTGGTTCGCGATCTCCCCACCGGACTGCCTAAGGGCTGGCCCGTGGAGGTCACCTTCGAATACGGCGCCAACGGCCGGCTGGCGGTCGAGGCCCTGGTGCCGGGTACGCAGCACCAGGCCCGGCTGGAGTTGGTCCGCGAGACGGGGCTTTCCAACGAAGGCCTGACGCGCTGGAAGCAGCCGGTGAGCGCGGCGGGCGGATTCAACACGTTCGAATCGGCGGCCCAGGACGTGCTGCAAGCCGCGCCGCCGTCGCGCGAGGCCTCACCCAGTGGAATCGGGTCCGCGATCGGCTGGACTTCCCCTGGAAAGACCGAAACCGCCGGCACGACAGCCGCGATTCCGCCGCTGCCGCCGCTTGTGGTTTCGCCTGCTGCCCCCGCCGCCGCACAACGCTGGGTCTCCGGTCCGCAGCCGCTGACCGGTTTCTCCCCTCTCCCTCCGGGAGAGGGCGGGCACCATGTACCCATGGTCGGGGTGAGGGCAGCCGCTCCCCAGCCTCTCGCCGCCGCGGCCTCAGCCGCCGCTGCACTCCAATCGGCCACGGCCGAGGAACCTGTGTTGCCGTTGATCAAACCGACCAAGCCGAAAAAGAAACGTCGCATTCCCAAGTGGGTAGAACGATTGATCGGGCATACCATCGTGCTGGTGCTCTTCGCTTTCGTCGGCTACCTGCTGATTTCGCACGTTCGGCCCGACCTCTTCCCCCGGTTCTTCGGCGGTAGTCATACCAGCGAGCAGAAGCCAGATGATGTCCAAAAGTAGGTTGCACACTTTTACCAAAGGTGGCACGTCCCTGAGCTTGCGAAGGGCGTGGTCTTATGGCTCCACACGCCCTTCGCAAGCTCAGGGACGTGCCACCCCATGACCGCAGCAAACATTCCAGCCGTGGGCATCGATCTGGGCACCACGTACTCCGTGGTCGCTAGGCTCGACGAGCGCGGACAGCCCGTGACCTTGGTCAACGCCGAGGGCGATCGTCTCACGCCGAGCGTCGTGCTGCTGGAAGGCAACGACGTCGTGGTGGGCAAAGAGGCCATGAAGGCCATGAGCACCGAGGCGGATCACGTGGCCGAATGCGCCAAGCGCGACATGGGCCATCGCGCCTATCATCGCGTCATCGACGGCAAGCAGTTTCCGCCCGAGGTGATCCAGGCCTGGATCCTCAACAAGCTTCGCGGCGACGCCATGCAGCAGATTGGGCCGTTCGACAAGGTGGTGATCACGGTGCCGGCCTATTTCGACGAGGTCCGCCGCAAGGCCACGCAGGACGCCGGGTACATGGCCGGCTGCGAAGTGCTGGACATCATCAACGAGCCGACCGCGGCGGCCGTGGCCTTCGGCTTCCAGCAGGGTTTTCTCAACGCCTCCGGCAGCACCGACCGGCCGCGGCCAGTGCTGGTCTACGACCTGGGCGGCGGCACATTCGACGTCACCGTGATGGAAATCCGCGGCAGCGAGTTCCTGGCCCTGGCCACCGACGGCGACGTCGCCCTCGGCGGCTACGACTGGGACCAGCGGCTCTTGAACCTGGCCGCCGACGCCTTCCAACGCGAACATGCGCTCGATCTCCGCGAGAACCCCGCCGCGGTGGGAAAGCTCTGGCGGGAATGTGAAGACGCCAAGCGGACGCTTTCCGCCCGGCCCAAGGCCCCCGTCGTCGCCGAATATCAGGGCAAGGTCCACCGCCTGGAAATCTCCCGCGAGCAGTTCGAGGACGCGACGCAAGACCTCTTGGACCGCACCCGCTTCACCTGCGTGCAGGCCCTGCGGGCAACAGGGCTCGATTGGCCCGATCTCGATTGCGTGCTCTTGGTCGGCGGTTCCACCCGCATGCCGATGGTCCGCGCAATGTTGCAAAAGATCAGCGGCAAGGCGCCCGACGCCTCCGTGGCGGCCGACGAGGCGGTGGCCCACGGCGCGGCCTTGCAGGCCGGATTGGTGCTGGCCAAGCGCGACGGCCGGGCGGCGACTTTCAGCATCCGCAACGTCAACTCGCACAGTCTCGGCGTGGTGGGCATCGACCCGCAGACCAAGCGCCGCCGCAACGGCATCGTCATTCCCCGCAACACGCCGCTGCCGGTCAGCGCCAAGCGGCAGTTCAAGACGGCCAAGCACGACCAGCGCTCGATCCTCGTGCAGATCGTGGAAGGCGAGAGTCCTTCGGCCGACGACTGCACGCCCATCGGCCGCTGCACGGTGGCCGATCTTCCGCCCGGACTGCCGGCCAAGTCGCCCGTCGACGTCAGTTTCGCCTATCAGGCCGACGGCCGCTTGAAGGTCCGCGTCAAGGTGCCGCAAACCAATCGGCGGTTGGAAACCGAGATTGTCCGCGAGAACGGCCTCAGTAAGGAGCACATGGACGCCTGGCGGCAATACATTTCCGGCCGCGGGGCGACCGATTATCGGTAGGTCCCTTTTGCCGGGAGGGACTATTGTGCGAAGTTTCGCCGGAGAACTTGGGGTGTTGACTTGGCCCGAGGCGCATCAGTCGCTCTCGGCAAAAAGAGATATCCACATGAGACGTCCGCCGCACGGTTTTACCCTCGTGGAGATCCTGGTCGTGGTTGCCATCATCGGGATCCTGGTAGCATTGCTCTTGCCGGCAATTCAGTCCGCGCGGGAGACGGCGCGGTGCGCGATTTGCCAGAATCATCTGCATCAACTCGGACTGGCCCTTAATAACTTTCATTCCACGCATGAGTGCTTTCCCTCCGGCTATTCGGCGACTGCCCAGAACTATTTTTATCCGCATTGGTCTTGGTCCAGCTACCTCTTGCCTTATGTTGAGGAAGGAGGCGTGTACCAGGCTTTGGGGGTCGAATCGCAGCAGTTCGGCAACGGCGCGACTCTGGTCTCCGCGACCGCCGACACCCAGCGGCCGATGTCGCTTTTCGTCTGTCCTTCGGATCTCGGCAACGTGCTCAACGACCAGAAAGGCCTCCACGGAAAGTCGAACTACCGTGGCGTGATGGGGAATATCACGATGCTGGCCATGGACTACCCGACGGCCACGACCGAGAACGGCGTGATCTACATGAATAGCAACATCTCGACCGGCAAGATTACCGACGGCTGCTCGCAAACATTGATCGTCGGCGAATGCACGCTCAGCGGACTCAACCCCGGCCATAACGGGGCCATTTGGGCGGGAATGCACGGTTCCGTCGATATTTCCCTTGCAACCGGCCAGGAAACTATCCTGGTCAGCGACGCCATGTGGTGGATCAATTCCGATCCGAACTGGTGTATCAACGGCATTGGCCTGCAGGCCTTCGGCAGCAATCACCTGGGGGGCGCGTGCTTCTGTTTCGCCGATGGCTCCGTTCACTTCCTCCAAACCGGAATCGATGGGACAACGCTGGAAAACCTGGCCGCGCGGAACGACGGGATGCAAGTCGGAAATTATGACTGATGAGGTCCGACGCCTTCATCTGTGCCCGCGCCAGCCGGTACGAGAAGCGTCGGCTCGGGAATACCTTCGTGCCCGTTATGAACGGCGCGAAGAATGTTCTGCGTCCGAGCTCGCTATCACCGATCATCATTTGTGGTCTCGGTATCGCCATCATTTGGCCATTCTGTCTCGGCGCACGACCGGCGGCAGGCCAATCAGAATAGCAGCGATAGAGATGAGGGTCAAAGCAAGCAGCAAGGGACGGGGGGCGATCCATGCGGACGGGCAGACGTAAGCGGGTATTACGCCCACCAGTACGGCAAGCGATGCAAGACCGAATGACAGACCGGCTTCGTGTGGAAACATTCGCCACACAGCCATCAGCGTGACGGGCATCGTCATCTGAAAGAGCAGCATGCCAAGGATGGCGAGCGATCCATAATCAACGGAGAAGCTCAATATGGGCAAGGACAGCAAGAGCACGAAAACGCACGTCGCGACCCAGCCCAAACGATCCGCAACGAAACCGCCGAGGATATTGCCCACACAAGCCGCAATCGCCAGTCCCCAGAGAACGGCCGCGTTGCCTTCGTGGACCGCTTCGACCCCGTAAGCGTTGGCCGAGCGAATCGCGATCGTTAGGAAGATCGCCGCCGCGCACACCACTGCCACAACCCTTGAGGACGAGAGCGGTCGGAGGGTTTGGTCAGGACTACGTTTCCCCACGATCCTCAATGCCAGGGCGACACCAAGACACGCGGCCAACGGGGCAAGGAAAATCCATGGCCCCAGGTTCATCGATCGCATGCACCAAACGCCGATCGCCAAACCGACAGCCCCGGGCCCGACAAAAACGCCTGTGGCGGCCGTCTTCTTGCGCGAGCAAGTGAGCACTATCGCTCCCGCACCAACGTGAAATGCCGCGTTCCCCAACGCCGCCAACTCGGTGGCTATCAACGGCGAAACCAGTCCGACCGCCACGGCCACGGCAATCGTTGCCAATCCGGCCAGCAATGCACCCCGATAGGCGTTCCAACGATCGGCAATGGCCCCTATCGCGAACTGCGTTCCGAAGGCCAATACGTTATACAGGAGGAAACGGTTCCAGATCACGTCGTCGGGCAAATATGCGGCGATCCCACCAGTTGCCGAACCGGGCGCCCTGACGCCCCAAGTGAGCACCCCAATCGACGCGGCATCGACTACGGCATGCATCAAACCGCAGGCCCAAGCGATGAAGAGGGGACGATGCGAGTTTGCAGTCGCGTCCGAATTCACGAATCGACCTGGCGCGTTCAAGGACCGGGTTGCGGGGCGTCCTTACCCAAAATCAAGACAATTTCGTTGCCCGTCGCGACAAGATCCACCGACACTTGCGAACCCGCGCCAAAGGCCTCGACGGCGATCGGGGCTGGGTTTGGAAGAAAAATCGAGCTCGGCGGCTCTGCGGCCATTACCGTACCGAGGGCAACGGTCAAGAGCAACGTAATGACCGATACGCCTACGGCCGCCCTCACCTTGCGACGGCGGGCGAAGACGACCGTCAAGCCCCCACCCGAGATCACCGTTGACAACAACAGCCCCGCGTTGACCGCTTTGTGTTGAGGGCGATCCATGGAATCGTCGGGCGTTGTGTAATTGTGCGAAGGCAGGTATATCCGCGGAACAATATTGCCCGTAGGCAGGAATTTCCGTGGAATGATGATCCGGCTATGCTTTTCGTCGTCGTCACGACGCAGGACGAAGGCTGCGGGCGGACCATCTTGCTCGACCAACGATTGGAAATTCGGCGGTCGAGGAGGGGGCGCCATGTTGGCCAGTGCGTTCCCCTCGAATACGGCGAACATCCCGAATACGATTAGCCCAGTCCAAGGCCGAAAGAATCGTTGGAAAGCCATGTACTTGCCTCCTGAGTGGAACAAAGACGTCGTTAGGAGCCAACGGCAGTCATTTTACCACGTCCCAGCGGCTCTGGCAACGTCGTGCGTATCCACACACCGCTGGTCATCGATTGGCCAACGTGCTATCTTAGGGTTCCCACATAAGCACGGCGGAGTAAGAAATGCATCCCGAGCCGAACGATGCGTGGCGTTTCCTTTGGATCGGCTACCTGCTTACGGTGGCCATCGAGACCCCCATTTTACTCGCCGGACTCTCCAAGTACCATCGGCTGCGCGACCGGCTCCTTGCGGGGATTTGGCTGAACGCCTGCAGTTATCCAATCGTTGTCTTGGTCTTTCCTTACGTGGTTTGGGCTCCGTTTGGACGTGGCGCTTACTTGGCGGTCGCCGAGACGTTTGCGCCGCTAGCCGAATGCACCCTTTTCTGGCTTGCGTTCGGCAGCCCCAAGGAGCGTTTCCGGCGGAGCATGTTCCAGGACTTCGCAACCATCGTTGTTGCCAATCTGGCCTCGTTCCTCATCGGTGTATGGTGGTTCTGAGAGAAGCGTTTAGCTGATGCGTTTGAGCATTCTGAGCATGTTCCTTTCATCCGGCTCACCAATGGATTGGAAACCGAGGCGCACGATGCAACTTCGCCCGCGCGTGGATCACCAGCAAGCCGAGACGTCCCCATGCTTGTCGCGGATGACGAACTGGATGCCGAAAATGTCCGAGTATATGACAGTTCCGCTGTTGCGGAGTGCCTACCGGGCATAAGCCGGCCGGCGTCCGGGCCGGCGGGGGGTGCGGGATACGGTGCTCCCGGTCTCGCCGAGCACACGCTGGGCCTTCACCAGATCGTTCACCTTGACCACGGCCAAGACCCCCATTTTGGATCCCTTGCTCGGCGCAAACGAGCAGTAGGCGTAGTCGATATTCAAATGCTCAGCAGCCAGCTTCTCGCAAATCTTGCGAAATGCCCCGTTTTGGCTCGGTACCTCGACCAACAAAACATCAGCCACGTCATAATGAACGTTCATGCCCTGGAGCAGTTCCATAGTCGCATCCAGGTTGTCCGGCACGAAGCGGACGGTTCCACGCTCGCCGGAATCCATGACCGAGAGGGCCAGAAAATTGACTTTTTCCTTGCCGAGAGCGGTCATCATCGCGGCCAGACGCCCGGGCTTGTTCACCAAAGAAACGGAAAGCTGCTTGGCAGTTTGCATCACAGACACCCTTTCTAAAATCGAGGGACCATGCAAATGAGAAGATAGGGAAAGCAAAAGCCTCCTATTCATCTTACGCCCGCCCTGCCCAAGGTCAAATCGCGGCCAGTCGGTCCCTACGGTCGTAACGGATGCCGGCACTTCAAACCCGGGAATCGGCTAAAGTCCCGATCAGTGGTGGCCCATTCATGGCCTGACTCGATCGCCAATGCGGCCAGATAGGCGTCGGGCACAAGATTTCCCCGAATCCCCGGCAATTGGCATAGTTGCGAGAAAAGTTCCCAGTGCCGCGGACCGGGCGCAACTCTCACCGAGCGCGGGCAGGCACGCACGTCCTCGGCAAACTCCAACGCCACAGAAATGTCGGACGGCGGGTCAAAAATCTTGGGATGCGTGACGACCCTGAGAAAGCCGCTCAGTACCCAGTCCGCGATTCCGAACGCCTGGTCGCCATTCATTAGGCCGTCGAGCCATGCCGCGTACCGATCGTGGTCCTCGGCGTCCTCACGGAAGGCGTGGACCAGCACATTGACGTCAACGAGCAACATCGCCTTGTTCCATGAAGTCGAGAAGTTCGGCATTGCTATCGAGATTTGCGCCGGGCCGTACGCCTCGTCCAGTGTCCGTTGTGAATTGGACCCGGCGCGGTTCCGGTGTTTTCCCGCGCCTCGCAAACGACTCGCGAACCGCATGTTCGATCACCGCGGTCAACGTTTGCCCCGTTTGCGCAGCTACTTCTTCGACTTCGGCAAACAAGCGTTCGTCAAGTTCGATTGTTTTCATCAAAATCCCCGCCTGTTAAATTGTTTCTTCCGCTCGCCATGCAAGAAAGCCAGTTGTTTCCATGGCAACAATTATATCACATCGTGCAATGCCCCGCCTAGGGAGAATTCCCTGCAAGCCCGTAAACTGCCAACGAAAGGCGATCCAGCCCTTCTCGTCGGTTAGGTAAGCTCTTTAGTCGAAGTCATCGCCCACGATCTTTACACCGCACGCGCTCGCACGCGCCAGAATTTCAGGGACCGCGTTGAACACCAGGTCGCCGGTTAGCACATCTTCCACCTGGCCGTTTGATGGAACGCAGTGCAGTTCGACTTTCTTGATTCCGTGAGCGTCGTGCGACGCAACGACGTTGATTTCGCGGAGGCTCCGAAACTGGATGTCGTGAATCTTGCGGCCCGTGATACCGGACCGTTGCTCAAAATGAGCGTCGTCAATCACGAGGCGATCGAAATACATCCTTGGCGCGAAGACAATGAGCAATACGGTCCCCACGATGATCAGGGTCCATCCCAATCGCTCGCTTCGATCAAGAGATTTCCAGCCGATTGGGATAGCGAGAAAGCCACCGCCGGCAACAAGCGCAACGATCCACCACGTGAATCGGTAGGTCACCTGGTTCCCGTCAGCTACGCGCTCGTAACAGCCGCCAGCAAGATACAATGCCAGCAGCGCAATCAATAAGCCCGCGCGTTTGGTCGAGCTGCACTTCGCACAACTTTCCACAGTTTGCTCCTTCGTGGTCGAGGGGTTGGTCTGCTCGGCCCGATCTTAGTTCGCCGAAAACGCTCGGTCAAGAGACACCCAGAGGCACAGTGGCAAAAGGGTAGCACACGGGGGCCACATACGACTCCCGACTCCTCTGCTCCTTTTCATCCTCACGCCTCCGCTCACGCGCTGCCGTCATGCTCGGCGGCCGATTTCGCCCCCGCGGGCGCGCCAAGCTCGACGCCCGTCAACCGCTTCAGCAACTCCGCCAGCTCGGGCGAGAGCGAACGGCTGACTCCGTTGCCGAAGGCCCCGATCGCTTGACCCTGGAAGAAGGCGGATGTCACCCGTTCCAACGCTGCCGGATCGCCCCAGACCGTGAGGTTGGCCTTGGCCATGGCCTCGCCCATTGCCTTGGCCGCCGCGATCTTCGCCTCTTTCTCGGCCTGGATCGTGGCAAGCTGCACCTGCAGTTCGCGGGCGATGCTCTCGAAACGCGACTGCCCCTCCAGGTCGCGGATCTTGACCGTCACCCGCGCGTCCTCGACGTTGACTTGTTCGCGGGCTACGCTGACGGGCACCATCTGCAAGGCCTGGTCGCCTTCCGCCTCCAAGAGCTTGGCCTGCTTCTCGGACTCGGCCAGGGCCACCTGGGCGCGGGCCTGCTTGTCGGCGGCGGTCTGCTCGGCATCGGCCTTCTTCACCTGGGCGTAGGCGGCCACGTCGGCCTCCATCTGCCGCTCGATCTTCTGCTGCTCCACCTGGGCCTGCTTGGCAATGATCGCCTTCTCCTTTTCGCGCTCCGCGGTGAGCTTGACCTCGACCGTCTTGACCTGCTGGGCGGCCGTCTCCCGCTCGCGCTGGGCGGCAAGCTGCAGGGCCTCGGAGGTGGCCCGGTTCTTCTCCGCCTCGGCAATCGCGATCTGCTGGGCGCGGCGGGCCAACTCGATCATCCGCTGTTTCTCCACGCCGGCCACCTCCTTGGCCTGCTCGCGCTGCTGGTCGGCCACTTCCAGGAGCTTGCTCCGCTCGACCTTGGACAGCTCGATCTGCCGCTCGGACTCCACCTGGGCGATGCCCGCCAACCGCGATTGCTCGGCGGCCAGCGTCTTGGCTCGCTGTTCGGCCTGGGCGCGGTTCATGGCGATTTCCGATTCGGCGTCGGCGCGGGCCTTGGCCTCGACGATGTCCTGCTGGGCCAGGTACTGGGTCGTGCGGAACGTCTTGTTCCTTGACCTTCTGGTCGGCCTCGCGCTGGATGGTGTTCCGCGCCACGCGCTGCGACTGCACCTTTTCGGCGATCGTGCGGGCGCCCTCGGCGTCGAAAACGTTCTCCTCGGGCCGCATCGACTCCAGCGGGGCTTGGTCCAGGCTGGAGATGGTGACCGATTCCAGCGTCAGGCCGTTGGGCTTGAGGTCTTCGGCCACGATCTTCTGCACGGCCTCGGCGAATTCGGCCCGCTTGGCGTTCAGGGCGTGCAGCGTCTGCGTGGCGGCCACCGTCCGCAGCGCCGAGACCAGTTTCTCCTGGATCAGGTTCTGCACGCTGCGGGCGTCGCCCAGGATGGCCCCCAGCGAGGTCGCCGCCTGCTCGATCGTCTTTTCCTCTTTCTGCACGCGGATGTAAAACACGGCCTTCACGTCGGCGCGGAGAAAATCGGCCGTGATCAGGGCGTCCGGGCCGGTGCGGTCGATCTGCAGCTTGAAGGTCCGCAGCGAGACGGGGATGATCTCGTGGACGACGGGGATCACGATCGCGCCGCCGTCGATGATGCACCGCCGCCCGCCCACGCCCGTGCGGACGAAGGCCTCGTCGGCCGCGGTCTTGTGGTAGAGCCGCGTGACGACCACGAGGATGCCGAAGAGCAGGGCCACCGCCGCGCCGAAGCCGGCCAGCGTCACCTGCGAGCTGGGGTTAATCGCCGGAATGAAGAACGGGCCCACGATCATCGCCATTCCCACGAGGAGGCCCACGACAAGAAAAGCCGTCATTGATTCGCTTTGGTTCATGCTACGTTTCCTTTGTTCTCCAGGAGTCATTGGTTGCAGATTCGCACGAAAAAGACATCCGCCGAGGGGTCGTACTCGTCGAGCACGACGCGCTCGGCGGCCTTGATGCCGTCGCCCGAGTGGATGCGGCAATCCAGGTCGCGAAGGTTGCCCGTGGGATCCCGCAGCCGCACGGTGCCGGAGGTCGGCGTGACTTCATACAGGACCTCGCCCGCCAGCCCCACCAACTCCTCCCTGGTCGTGTGGTAGGATTCTTCGCCGGGCATGAGCGCGGCCAGTCCCTCGGCCAGCAAGCGGGTGCCCAGAACGGCCGCCAGCGCCGCCAGTCCCAACACGCGGAGCATGTTGGCGGTGCCCAGCCCGACATTCAATGCCAGCCCGACGGCCCCCCACAGAAAACAGGCGCTGAGGATGAGGATCGAGAGGGGAACCCTGCCCACGCCGAACAGGCCAAGTAGTCTCGCCGAGGCGCCCGCATGGCCGGCGTGGGCGATGTGGCCGGCGTCGTGGTCCGTGTCCAGGTCGTGTTCCACCCCGGCGTCAAAGTCATGTCCCACGTCCAGGTCCACGTCGTGGTCCACCTCGATGCTATGTTCGCCGAAGCCCAGGCCCGCGGCCATGAGCAGGGTATAGGCCAGGGCTGCCAGCATGGGCAGCAGGAAAATCAGGTTTTGCCAGTCGAGAAAGACCATGGGTTCCCTCGCTTCCTGATGAATCGATCGTTACCTTCTAGCATAGTTAGGTGCGGGTAGCGAACGCAATAACCCGGATGGGCCATCACAGGGGGGTAAGCCAGCCAGTTAAGAGTTAAAGTCCTGTCCGGCTGTCTCGCTCTCCTTGACTACCTGATCTTGTTGTACAAGTTGTGGTCTGTGGTCCAGGACGGGCGGGCCCAAACCACGCCGGGCGCCGCGGTCGGTCTCTTGTTCATCCCCTGCTTCAACATTTATTGGCAGTTCGTAGCCTTCTGGGGCTTGTCGAAGGAACTCAACCGGATTTCCCGAGAGTACGGCTTTTCCGCGCCGCAGGCGAACGAGCAGCTTGCCCTGACTGCCTGCATCTTGAATTGTTGCGGAATAATTCCCTATTTCGGCGCGCTGGCCACGCTGGCAGGAATGATCTTGTCGTTCATCGTCGTGAAGAATATGTGCGACGTCGCCGTCGCAATCATCAAACAGTCGAACGTTCCGTACATCGATACAGCGGAATGATACACATCTTGGCAATTCTGCCTATCTTGCCGTTTGCTATCAGCCTGTATGCTGTGATGATTTGGCACAATCTTGGGCAACATAGTCCTTTGGCATGGCAACTGCATCGTCCGATTTGCATGCGAGTCCTGTTAATCAACGTTCATCACCCCTCCATCGGCAGTAGTATTGCGGATCACTTGCCGCCCTTGGGGCTGCTTTCGATCGGCGGGCCACTGATTGATGACGGTCATGAGGTTCGCCTCATTGACGGCGAACTTGGCCCGCTGCCTGACGCCGAAATTGTGGAGCAGGCGGTGGCCTTTGCGCCGAAATAATACTGTTCGGGCATTCGGGGTCGACCTCCGCGCATCCGGTGATCGCCGGTCTTAGTCGCCGGTTGCGGGCCCGCCTGCCGCAAGTCGCCATGATCTACGGCGGCGTGTTTCCGACCTATCACTGGCGCGAGATCCTGGCTGAAGAACCGCAGATTGACGTGATCGTGCGGGGAGAGGGGGAGGAAACTTGCCGGCGGGTGGTGGCCTGTTTCGCGACGGACCGCGCCTTGGCCGAGGTGCCCGGCATTGCCTTTCGCCAGCGCGGGAAGGTTTGCCGCACTTCGTCCGCGCCGCTGATTCGAGATCTCGATTCCTACCGGGTGGCGTGGGAACTGATTGACCATCAACGCTACACGTATTGGGGTGGCCAGCGTGCGGTGGTCGTACAATTTTCGCGGGGTTGTCCGCATCATTGCACCTTTTGCGGGCAGCACGGTTTCTGGACACGTTGGCGACACCGTGACCCGCGACGCTTTGCCGCCGAACTGGCCCGCCTGTACCGCGAGCAGGGCGTGCGTGTCATCAATTTCGCCGACGAGAACCCTACCGCCTCGCCGCGGGCGTGGCGGGCTTTTCTGGAGGCCTTGATTGCCGAAAACGTACGGCTGACACTGGTGGGATCAACCCGTGCCGACGACATCGTGCGCGATGCCGATATTCTGCACCTCTACAAGCAAGCCGGTTTTGAGCGATTATTGCTGGGAACCGAAAACACCGACGAGGCAACTCTGGTCAAGATTGCCAAGGGAAGTTCCACGGCCACGGACCGCGAAGCGATTCGCTTGTTGCGTCGGCACGGCATTTTGTCTCTGGCCACTTTCGTGGTGGGGTTCGAAGAGGAAACCGACGGGGATTATTGGCGCGCTTTGCGGCAACTGCTGGTATTGGATCCGGATCAGATCAGCATTGTCTATGCGACACCGCACCGCTGGACTCCCTTTTACGAGCAGTCAACCCATCGCCGGGTCATCCAACTGGACCGCTGCTGGTGGGATTACAAGCACCAGGTGCTGGAAACCCGCCATCTGCCGCCCTGGCGAGTGCTGTTGTGGGTCAAGTTCATCGAAGCCGTGGTGCAATTGCGGCTGCGGGCGCAGTGGCGGACCCTGGCACACCGGGACCGGCGTCTGCGTTCGGCCATGCGTTGGTACACCGGATTGGGATGGCGTGTCTGGCCGGCCGAAATCTGGAATTTTCTCTTTCGCGAGAACCGCGTCCGTAACGGCCCGACCGTACAGGAATTCTGGGGTGAACCGCAGTATCACGAGGCAAAAGCCATGGAAGACGGCAAACCGCACACAATAGCCGGGCGCTGCCTTACCGTGAATTTCCGCCAAGAGGCCGGACTCCAGCGGCCGTTCTGCGCGGATTACTCTTGTTCCAGGTTATCACAAATGATAAAATAGTTAGACGATGCCCTGGTACGAGATCTTCTGGAACTACGAGGACGAGGACGGCAATGTGGCCCACATCGCCGAGAACGACCTGACGCCGGAAGACGTGAATGCCGTGCTCATGGATCCGGTCGAAACGGGCACGAGCCGCTCGTCGAAACGTCCTATCGCATTCGGTTACACGCCGGATGGCCGCTACATCTGCGTGGTGTACGAGGAAATCGACGAGTACACGCTGTACCCTGTTACCGCATTTGAGGTGGAGGATTAAGGCGATGATCAAGCGACAGGTTCGCAATGTCAACAAGGCGCTTACCGAAGAGGAGCGTGCCCGACACGCCCGTATTCGTGAGCAGATCGAACAAGAGAAGCCGGAACTGATTGCTCGGGGACGGCGTGCCAAGGAGCGGCACAACCGATTGCGGGAAGCCGTCGGCGCCTCTGAAGGCCACGCGCGAGGCCCTCGGTCTGACTCTCGCGGATATCAAGGCGCGAACGGGCATCGAGAAAGGAAACCTGTCGCGTTTGGAAAACGCGCCGAACCCCAATCCGACGATCGAAACCCTGACCCGCTACGCGGATGCCGTCGGCAAAGAACTGGTCATCACCTTGGTCGATAAAGCCCAGGGTTGATATCGGGCGGCTTGCACGTCAAAATCAAGGGTGCTGGCAGAATTCAAATTCCTATCAATATAGGGGAACCCTTCGATGAGCGTCCCTTCCTTCTCGCCCGAGTCGCCGTATTCGTCTGGGATTCCGCATGGCCGCCGTCCCGGCGGCCTCACGGCCGTTAGCGTGATCGCCATTATTCTCGGCGGCCTGGGCTTGCTCGGTTCGCTGATGACGTTTGCCAGTTTGGCGGTCGGTTCCCGCCTTCAACAGGCGCTGGAGATGTCGCCTCAAGGTCACGGACGCGACCGCTCGATCGAAGTCCAGCGAACCATGCAAAAGCGTATCCAGGCCGTGAGCGACCGTTATTGCTGGCCCAACGCCGCGTTCGCGCTGGCGAACGTGTGCCTGTCGGGCGGCATGCTGGCCGGCGGGATCATGGCCCTGAACCGTACCGCCAGAGCCCGGACGCTGCTGATGGCCGTGTTCTCCGTGGCGATACTGTTTGAGATATCGCGGAGCATTGTCCTGGCGTTCATGCAGTGGGAGATGGCTACCGTAATGTCCGACCTGCTGCCGCGGATGATGGAACGTTCCGCACCAAGCAACGGCCCCAACGCGCAACTACCGGCTGCCATGGGAGCGGCAATCGCGAAAGCGAGCATGGTTATAGGTCTGGTCTTTGCCCTGGGTTTCAGCCTCGTCAAGCTGATTTACTATGCCGTCGGATGGTCCTATCTCCGCCGTCCGGCGGTTTGTCACTGGTTCGACGGCGCAAATGCGCAATCCCCAGCCGCAGACGGAGGCGAAGCTTGAGACGACCGGCGGTATAATCGCCGCAATCGACGCCATGGCGAAACGCAAAACCAGGATTGAAAAGAGTACTTTGCCTCCGGCGCTTTTCTCAAAGCCGGCGGGACGGCGGCGCTCGGGCCTTGTGCTGGCGCGGTTCCTTGCAGGTGATGCGGAGAGCATGCACCTCCGCGGCCCCGAGCAGGATGCTGCGCACAAGATTCTCATCCATTGGGCCGAGCTGGAGCGCCAGGGCCACCTGGCGAAGAAGGAAACCGCCCTGGACGCCAATTTCATGCACGAGGTCTTCGGCCAGGCGCTGCGCTATCAATCGGCCACTGAGAACCCCGAGGACTACCAGCAGGAGCGGAATTTCTCCATCCCCGGAATCGGCACTGCCGACGGCGCTTTGGGTAAGTTCAAGGCCAACTCGCACGTCCCTCCCTTGGCCGTCATCGAACTCAAGGGAGCGGGAGTCGACCTCGACCGCGACAAGTTCAATGGGCGGACTCCGGTGCAGCAATGTTGGGATTACCTCAACGCCCTGCCCGAATGCCCATGGGGGATCGTCAGCAATTTCGTCACGACCCGGCTCTACCATCGCGCCAAGACCCCCTTGGCCTACGAGGAATTTCGCCTCCAGGACTTGCGCGACGTTGCCAAATTCCGGCAGTTCTACTGTTTGCTGGAGCGAGGGGGACTCGTTCGCCCGCGAAACGGTTTTGAACTTCGGGCGCTGGACCTCCTGCGGAGGACCGAACATCGGCAGCAGACGGTGGGGGATGAACTGTACAAAATGTACAACGACAACCGCGTTCGGCTCATCGAGCATTTGCACCATAAGCACGACAAACCGCTCGATACGGCGATCTACGTCGCGCAGCGAATTCTCGACCGCATCATCTTCATCGCCTTTTGCGAAGATCGCGAGTTGCTGCCCGCCCGTTGCATCGACCTGGCCTACAACACGCTGCCGCCCTTCACCAAGGTGACCAACCCACGGTGGCGGAACTTCGTCGACCTGTTCGAAGCCGTCGACAAGGGACACGGCCGTTTGCAGGGGCTCGACAACGGATATAACGGCGGTCTTTTTGCCCGCGACCCGGAAGTTGACGACCTGCAGCTCGAAGACGATTGGACACACTTTTTCCACACCATCAGCACCTTCGACTTCCGTGATGAAGTCAACGTCGAGGTCTTGGGGCACATTTTCGAGAAGTCGGTCGCCGAACTGGAGAAAATGCGGCAGTTGGGCATTTTCAGTCTGACCGGCAACAGTGGGGAAAAGTCGCGTTCCGCGATGCCCAAATCGGCCGAGCGGAAGCGGTTCGGTATTTATTACACACCGCGCGATTTTACCGAGCGGATCGTCGCCCAGAACGGTCGCGCAACTCGCCGCAGAGCGGATGTGCGAGGTCCGCGCTGCGCATCGGCTCGACGAGAGTTCGGTCGAATCAGACCGTGCCTCGCCCGCGTTGGCCGCTTATTGGCGCGATTGTTTCGCGTCGCTGCGCGGCTTGAAGATCTGCGACCCGGCTTGCGGGAGCGGGGCCTTCCTGATCCAGGCCTACGATGCCCTGGAAGAGCTTTACGAGAAGATCGTCGGCCGGCTCATGCTTCACGATCCGGCCTGCGCGGAACCGCTGCGGACCGCGGTGCCCGACATCATTCTCAGCGATAACCTGCACGGGGTGGACCTCTCCGCGCAGGCGGTGGAAATTACGCAGTTGGCCCTCTGGATCCGTTCCGCGCGGCGCAACAAGACGCTGGCAACCTTGTCGGCAAACATCATTCAAGGCAATAGCCTCGTGAGCGATCCGAACGTGCATCCGAAGGCCGTGGATTGGGCCGCCGCGTTCCCGAACGTCTTTGCGCGCGAGGGACAGCCGGGTTTCGATTGCGTGATCGGCAACCCGCCCTGGGAGCGTTTGAAGGTGCAGGAACGAGAGTTCTTTGCCTTCACCGCGCCCGAAATTGCCGGCGCCGTGAGCGCGGCCACGCGGCGGCAGAAGATCGCCGGCCTCGCAGCGGCCAACCCGGAGTTGCATGCCGCCTATTGCGCGGCGCAGGACGCGGCCGAGCGCACGCTCGCCTACGCGCGGCACGTCGGGCCAATTCCCGCTGACCGGGCGGGGCGACATCAACACCTACATGCTGTTTGCCGAATTGGCGCAGCGGATCGTCATCCCAGGCGTAGGGGCGCGTCCCGACGCGATATGAAATGCGGCTGTCACGACTGCCGATTACTTTGTTTATCATCCGCCGGTACTGCTTCCCAAGCTCCGGTCTGAGGACATCGCTTCGGTAAAGGCGTTCAATTTGATCGATCCGAACAAACACCGGCGTGTCTTGGGCGATTACGCCGGTAGCCTTCAAGCAATCGGCCGTGACGGCGATTGGCTCGCCGATGGCGGTCTTCGTTGACCGAATGTCATCGGAAAGGGTGCTCGCATAAAATGATGTAGACAAACGTCGATGAATAGGTTATGCTTCCGTCCTGGAATCCGAAGGATACTCGGATAGTTTACCAAGTATCGGTGCCGTCGCCCAGACAAAGTTGTCGTCGCGGGACTTTTCACGGAGGAAATGACATGACCGCACAAATCACTCGCCAAGCTCATAATTCCATCACCATCGAGGTCACCTTGCCGCTGACCGGCTCCATGCTTCGGGCCGAAGAAGCGATCCAGGATGCGCTTAACGAAGTCGGCCTGCTGGCCACCGAAAAGAATCTCGAGCGGTTCGATACCGATGGAAGTCCCATCCAACTCGGTTCGGTCCGCATGACCAGCAAGGGGCAGTTCGCTCAAGATTACGAAACGCCTTACGGCAGCGTCTCCGTGCTTCGGCATGTCTATCAAACGTCCGAAGGGGGCAAAACGTTCTGCCCGCTCGAAGAGAGTGCCCGATTGGTTCTCAACGCCACGCCAAGATTTGCCAAGTTGGTCTCCTACAAATACGCGGAAGCCGGAGCCGATGCGGTTGTCGCCGATTTATTGGAATGCCAGCATCGAAAGATTTCCAAGCGATACGTCAAGTCGCTGGGCGACATCGTCGGTGCCTATGCCGTTGCGAAAGAAGAGACCTGGAGCTACGCATTGCCACAGTTCGAGCATCCGTGTGCCTCCATCGCGATCGGCGTTGATGGAACATGCATGCTTTTGCAAGAGGACGGGTGGCGGGTGGCGATGACGGGAACGATCGCGTTTTACGACGCCCAAGGGGAACGCCTGCATACGATTTACGCAGGCGCGACCCCAGAGTACGGGAAAGAAAAGTTCCACGCGAAATTCCAACGCGAGGTGGAGCGCGTGAAGAATGCCTATCCGAACGTGCCGTATATCGGTCTGGGCGACGGCGCGGCAGACAACTGGAGCTACCTGAAACCGTTGACGGACCACCAGACATTGGACTTTTACCATGCCAGCGAGTACGTGGGCAAGGCGGCGATGGTGGTGTTCAAGGGAGCGAAAAAGAAAGCAGAAAGAGAAGCGTGGCTGGAAAACCAGCTTCATCAATTGAAGCACAAGCAGGGAGCGGTGAGTCGTTTGCTTTCGGTCCTGGATGAATTTCTTTCCACGACGCCGCTGAAAAACGCGGAAGATGCGAAGGCGGTCCTGGCGACGATCACCTACCTCCAAAACCAGAAGGAACGGATGAAATACTCTTATTCGGTGCAGCGGAACTGGCCGATCGGCAGCGGCGTGACGGAAGCGGCATGCAAGACCTTGATCAAGCACCGCTTATGCAAATCGGGTTCGCGTTGGAAGGACGACGGCGCTCTCGCCGTATTGTCGATACGTGCGCTGCGACTCACCACAGGCCGCTGGGAAGAGTTCTGGCGAAACCTCGACCAATATGGCTGCCCCACACTCCCCGCGTAACATCATCTTATGCGAGCACCCATCGGAAAGGCCGGGATTGTACTGGTGGAATGCACGGTATGACGCCAGTCGGTCGTCGACTCGCCTACAAACCTCTTGAAAGGTAGTACAGCCGCGGAGGTAGCCAAGCCAACAGTCCTTCTCGGCCAGTCGCTGCGCAAATTCCGGAAAGGCGGAGCCACGAACTAGAGCATCAAAAGCATCGGACTCCCGTCCCATTAGTTCAATGGAGGCAAGAAGATCGCGAACGACGAAGTAGTTCAGAAAGTCAGCGAAGAAAAGTGGGAATATCTGGCCCTCATCTTCCTGCCCGGTAACAATCGGACGTTGGCCTAAATTCAAGATTCCGCTCAGAGAAAGGTTGATCCCTGCACCGACGAATTGCTGCATCCGTTGCGGTACAGGGAAGGCAGCATTGCTGCGCTTGTACTGAAGTCGAATCTCCGGCTTAAGAAGATTCAGAAGCATGCTCTTGCCGGATCCCTGCGTTCCCTTCAGGACCACGTTGCCCGGCTGAAATAACGCCGACGAGTGTACGACCAGAATGTCGCTGAATAGGTCAACATACACCCTGGGATCGGGGTCATCGGTGACGTACAGAACTTGAAATGGGTTCAGTTCGGAGAGGTTCATCGGATTCGCGCCGAACGTGGAAAAAGCGCGTTCCAGGTGTTCGACTTATGCTGGATGATTGGCAGAGTATTTGCGGGAGTATTGGAATAAAGGACAACAATCGCGCCGGTGCCGTTGTTGATTGGCCCCGGAAAGCCGAAGGGGCTGTATGGCCGCGGATTGGCCGCGCCGTCACCGACCACATCCACGTACGATCTACGCACGAGATCGGCAATTGCGGCTTCCATAGACCCGTCCGCCGGGGTGGCGTCGGTTATCATGTCCTCCGGTGTTAGTTCGATGACAGGCTCGAAGCGAAGATGCGGATAGGCCGTGGCAAGGTCGCGTCCGAGTGCGGCCCCGGCGGGGCAGATTATCAAAGGGACGAGCAACACCGGTACACGCGAAGGTAGAGATGAAGCATACCGGGCGGCCCTCTCCATTTGGGTTCCTGAACCGACGAAATCCTCAAGGAGAACAATTCTCTTAAGTGGCGCTGGCGCGTCGGTTGCTGTCCTGCCCGACATGAAGTTCACGATGAGCGAGGCGTCACCGAACTTTTCCAAAGAGCGCCAATCCGGCCTGAAGTCAATGCCGCCAATATTATTGGTGTGGTGGAAATCACTGATCTGCATACTGTCCGAAATCGGGCAGTACCACGTATGGAAATGGACTTCCTCCGCCAGCGTGGCGTCGAAGTCGGGCTCGCCGAACCTCAATCCGAGCTCGTCGATGATCTACCTCGTTATGGGACCGCGCATGGCCACTTCATGCAGTTTGGTGAAATCATCTCGGCTGAAGAAAAGGATGCGAGGGGCGAGCTCAAAGAGCGTCTTCTGGTCGGTTTCATCAGCCAAGTTCCCGATCCATTTATGCAGCCGTTGCTCATAGTCGTGGTGATGCTGGCCTAGCGTGGGCACGTATTGCGAATAGTGCATCTGATCGGAGAACAACAGGCGCTTATGCATGTCGTTGTAGTGCGGATCTACGCTAGGCGTGTGCCCTTCCAGATCCCACCGTGCAACAACCTCAGCTAGTGTTTCGTGCATCGGTGTACTCCTATCTACGGATGATGGTCATGAGGACGTATTCTGCCAGGCACTTTGCTAGGGGAGGAGGCACGGCATTGCCGATCATCTGGTACTGGCTGCGCTCGCTGCCAGAGAAGACAAAGGTGTCAGAAAACCCTTGAACGCGGGCCGCCTCGCGGATGGTAAACGCACGATGCTCGCTGGGGTGAAGGAAGTAGTATGGATCACCGTACCGACTATCGACAGTAGGTGCGGCGTCGTCCCACACAAGGCGGCGGAACTTCCCGTTGAACGTGTGGACTAGGTCGTAGTGTCGCCCTGACCGGCGGCACATAGCCTTTAAGGACGAGTGCATGAAGTATGGCGGCAACCGGCCTACCGATGAATTCTTGAAGCGCCGCGCCGTGACAGGATCGGCATCGCCGAAGTCGCGAACCCGTTCCTGTCGGCGACGGGACAACAGCCCGTTGAGAATCAATCGCTCGTCCCGATTGGTCTTGCCAAATACCTCGGGGATGTCCCAAGTGTGCACCGAGCGCTCGCCCGAGCGCACGTTGGAGAGCTTCTGATTGGGACGAATGTGTCGGGCGATGATCCCTGCCCTGCTCGAAGGGTCGAGGAGTTTTGGCGTATGATTCGCTGCGCCGTCCAAACCCGCGAGCGCGGAGCGAAGTGTTCCGCCGGATTCGTCGGCCAAGGCCACGGTCAGTTCTTGTGCTGTGTTCCACGCAAGGGCAACCACTCGTTTACGTTGTTGCGGAACCCCCATCTTCGACGCATCGCACCATACCTGCATCACGCGGTAGCCGACGGCGCGAAGGATACGGAACACCCTGTCCCAGAAACGGCGTTGGTGTCCGGAGACAACGCCCGCGACATTCTCGATAAGCACTACCTTCGGCCTAAGGCGGACAGCGATTTGCGCTGCGCGAATCAACAGACCGTTCCTGGGATCTTCTGGATCTCGCTTTCCCACGGTCGAGAATCCCTGGCAGGGGGGGCCGGCAATTAGCACATCGAGACTTCGGAGGGCCTCGGAGTCCGGACACGATTCTGCCAGATCCGTAACTCTTGCCTTTGAGCGAAGATTCAGGTTATGGGTTGCGACCGCGTCGTGGTCGATATCGAAGGCACCAACGCATCGGAAACCGGCTTGGACAAAACCAAGGTCGAATCCTCCGCAACCGGAGAAAAAACTGGCGAATCTTGGACGACCCTTGCCCATGTTGTTCATTTCGATTTGCTTGACAGCTTGATTGTGACAAGCCTGCAGGTTCAGGCAAACCTCGATTCTATGCCGGCGAGAGTGGTCATGCAATAACTGCGCAGCAATTAGTTCTTCTCCTCTACGGATTTAATTCCGGTCAGGCATTCTGGGCAAAGTCTGCGGATTCGGTGCGAGCGTATTGGGAATAAGTCAGCTTACAACTCTCCCTTGAACGCCTTGTCCAGAATCGATGGCAGTAGGGCACGCAACGTGGCCCCGGTTCGCAGGGCGCGGCTCCGTCAGGGGGGCGGCAGCGCAAATGCTCGGGAAAAACCTGAATCTACCCCCGCCAAAGTGGCCCTGCAATGCGCGCGTGTTGGCCGGTCATTTCTTGCGATCCTTCTTCGGTTGGCTCTTCGTGGACGGCTTTCGCTTCTTTGCGGCGGACAATTGTTTCACCGGCGGTGGCAAAATTGCCGCGGCGTCCTTCCATGCCGCGGCGTCCAACTCGGCCAGTTGGTAGAACGTAGAAGGTAGAACTCGTGGAGTTTGGCTTGCAAGAGCTTTTTGTCGGGCAAACGCGTCTGGTACTCGGCCACCAGCGCGGGCCGACCATGGGTACATGGTGCGCGGCCCCGGCTGAGCGCGTATTCCACGACTTCCTGGTCTCTCGTCGTGGGTCCAGGACAATTCTCTCAGCAGTGCTGAGAGTTTTGCCTGATGCCTGTACGTCTCGAAGAACTGACGCATTCGCCAGAGATTCTGCGGGGAGTAGCCCGCCACGCCGGGATAGCGGCGCTGGATGGTCTCAGCCAGGGCCGCGACGGTCCCCCTTCCCCACTCCTCGGCGGCGATTTTCCGGTTGATGTACTCGCCGATATTCCAATAGAGATCGATCAACGTGGTGTTGACGGCCGTTACGGCCCGCGTCCGCGCGGCCTAGATGAGCCCGAGCACAACGTCGAAATCGGGCTGTCCAGCGGCTGGCGACGAGGACGGCCCGGTTAGGCTCAACGGCCTTTTCTTCTTCGGCGTTTCGCTCGTGCGACCCTCCCTTCCCCGGCCTCACTCTAGCCGTTGGTCCCGTGGGTTACAGAAGCCTGCAATCCTTAGTCGCCAACTCGTTATTATTTCTGTTCTTTTCAGCGGACGCAACGTGGCCCGAATTCCTGGCGGCTTCACCCGATTCGCGGGCAGGCGGCTCCGTCAGGGCGCCAGCAGCACAGAAGTTCGGGAAGAACCTGATTTTACCCCCGCTAAAGTGGAGACGCAACTAGCAATGGCGAGTAAGTTTCGAATCGGCAAAGCGGAAAAGAGAGGTAATCATGGGATCGCGTGTGTAGCTTGGAACGTGAGTATCCCCCGCACGCAGAGGGTGACTTGCAAAAAACGAGCTTTTTCGACGCCTTGCGCCTCCTTGCCACGAGAAACGCATATATAGATAGATATACTGCTGTTTAGTTTACAATGGATGGTCCGTCAAGGCGTGCGGCGGCCAGCGTCGGTCACCGCCCGTAGACGCGTCGCACGGCAGGAGATTGGGAGGCGAGCAACCGCGATACGGTCGAACCCCCACGCGGTGTTTTCGGTCTACCCCCTGGTCCAGATCCGGCGACGCAAGTGCCTTTGGCGAAATAACTTGCGGCACAGGTTACGTAAAGCTTCGTCCAACCCGTCGGCGCAGGGATTCGCCCAGGGACGAATCCGCTCCGATAAGGGGGAGGCAAAGGAGAAGGAGTCTGGAATCTGCGACAAGTCCGCAGGACCGACAAGGCGCATCAGGAGGTGTCGTCGGGCGAAGGAGTGGTTGCTGGAACGCCCAAAGCCGACCGACGCTCGTCGGAGAGATTCCAGGGCAGGAACGATTGAATGTCTTCGGGTGCCTTTCCACCGGCGGCTGCACAATTTTCAAAGTACCACGTCAGCCACCGTCGCGGATTGATTTTCCAGCGGACCAGCGTTGCGAAAAGCGAAAACATCATCGCTGCCAGACGGCCGCTCCACAAGGAGCCGGAACCGTAGAAGTTCTTCCGTGCCACGGCCGGGCCGCGTACTTCTCGTTCCGACGCGTTGTTGTCCATCGGAATTCTTGGATCTTCGACGAACCGAGTCAGCCCCATCCAGTGATCTTCGAGGCTATCCAGAACTTTACGGCACGGTTGGCGGAGTTTGGGATCGGCGAGTTCTTTCACCGCCTCGGAGTGCATCGCCTCCATCGCCCCACCTAACAACGCCTGTTGCTCTTGAAACTTAGCTGAGTCATGAGGGTGCTGGAGACGTTCTCGATTGACTTGGTAGAGATGCCGAATACGGCGCAGCCAGGCAATCGCCCAAGGCGTCAACTCCGGCCAGCCTTTGCCTACTCCCACGAAGTCCCGCCGTACATGCGCCCAACAGAACGCCAACACGATCAACCCCGACTTCACCAGCGCCATGGCTTTGTAGCCCGAGTACCGATCGACTTCCAATGTCCCCGAAGCTGCCGGACCAAAATGTGCTTCCGGCACCTCGTGCCCCCGGCTGCGATCGAGCAGATAGATCACGGTGTCCTCGCCGAGAACCATCCACAACCACCAACCGTAGCCTTTTTTCCCGTCAAAAATCACGAAAACCCGCCAACGGGTCTCGTCGGCCTGATGGAAGCTGCCCTGCCGATTCCGTTCGCAGAGGGCATTGTAGATTGGCGTCAATATGGGCTCGATCCGCTTGAGCCCGTCGTTCACCGTGCCCGCCGGCAAGTCCAGATCGTACTGTTCGAGTTGCCCCAATAACCGCTCCGTGGGCCGATACGATGAGTACTTGTCTAACAAGACATGCACCCAAATCGAGATGCCGTAGTTGCCTTTGGGGATCAGCTTGGGTGGCGGCGGAGCCGTCAGCGTCCGCCGTGTGAAATCGCAATTGCATGTCGTCCGATACCGTCGCCGTCGAATCCGCCGCCGATGTGGCCGCACATCGATCTCCGTCACTTCCGAATCCTCGGTGTCAGATATCATCGCGGCTAGCTTTCCGCAATGCGGGCAGGCCAGCGCTTCTTCCGGCAATGAGACGAATTCTTCCTGGACCGGCAGATGGGAATAATCGTGCCGCCCGTGTCCAGCATGGCCAGGCTGCGCACCGCGATTCTTCCCGGCAGCCGAGACTTCTTCGGGATCGAATAAATCGTTGGAACGGTCGCTGCGGGCAGACTTCTCCGACTTGCGACCAAAAAGCTTGTCTTGAAGGGCTCGCGTCTCGCCCCGGGATTGGTCAAGTTCCTCCTTCAACTGCTCGATGCGCTTCACGGCATCAGCATGCCGGCTTTTCCAATAGCCCACTTCGCAACGGAACTCTAACGTCAGCTTCTCCAACGCCCGCTCGAGACGCTGAACAGCGGGACAATTCTCACAGGAGACCACCGTCCCTAGCGTCTCGGTCGGCTGTTCTAACAACGCGGCACTCATGAGGCCACGCTTTACCCAAACCGATCAAACCACACCAGATCAATTTCTTTAACACACCCCCATGGACGGGTTGGACGAAGCTTTACCAGGTTACGGGACGCTGTCCCGGAACGTTGGGGGACAGAGGACCGGGAAAGCGCTCGCTCGATCGTCGCAAGGGATTGTCACCAAACGTCTTACGCCCGTCGGCTGTCCCGTTTTCGTCGCGTCCCGCCGGCAAAGAGGACCGGGCCACTCCGACTTTTCCTTTCCGACACGTTTGACTTCGCCGCGAAGTGGCCGAAAAAACGCGAGGTGGATGGGGTCGTGACGGTTCTTGTTCTGCACTTTAGCGATTCAACCTGGTTCACCATCCGGCGAGCCGGATGGGGTCCAAAAGATGCGTGCAACAACGAGCGGTGCCCGCCGGGGCTAAACTCCCGCCGTTTGTCCCCCCACAGGCGGCTGAGTTTACTCGCTTTCACTGTGCGCTGGTCACAAAATTCCGCTGTTTCACAAGTCGTTTGGGAAGAACGTCTTGCGGCACGATTGTAAGCCGCCACTGCGCGTATAAATGTACCCAATCGCCTGCTCCTGCGTACTTATTCGTAGAGAAAAGCCGTGCGCGGAGAGCGGGGCGGAAGGATGAAGGATGAAGGATGAGGGATGAGGGATGAAGGGAGCGCTCGCCAAAAGCCGGAAATTGGCCTCACCCCGACCACGACCACGAGTACATGGTGCCCGACATGGTGCCCGCCCTCTCCCGAGTACAGGCGAGGGGAGAAGGGGAGAAGAGTACACAGTACGGAGTGCAGAGTGTACGGAGCATACCTACGCCCGCGCAGCAGGTCAGGGAGAAGGGAGCGATGGAGAAAGGGAGAGCGTCGATTTTGGACCACATCGTGCTGGACCACGCGGGAGGCTTCCACCCGGTCTAAACCACGCCGGGAAAAGCACTTGCGACAATCCTGCCGGACCGGAAGAGACAGCGACAACTATTGTAGTCCAGTGTCGGTAATAAATATGGATACTTACGACATCCGTTTGCATCGTAGGGGTGTTTTTACTGCAATGTTTATCGTTGGACCGCTCAATCATAAGGGGGTATGGCATGCCGCGTTTCTCGGCCGAAAACGTCGATTCCTGAAAAATATTTTTCGCGGCAGGGCCAAATCGGACCGACACGTTGTGGACCAGGAAAATCGCATACTTTTGTTCGGTGGTCGTCTTTTCTCTGTCCAAAGGAGATATTGCGATCCGCGTCGCTCAGAAAAATGTCCGCGAAGTACGGAAACCACGAAACACACGAAAAGGAAAGCAGAGGGAGGGGAGGCGGAAGAGCAGGGAAACCGCCCTCACCCCGACCATGGGTACATGGTGCCCGACATGGTGCCCGCCCTCTCCCGAGTACGGGCGAAGGGAGCAGTCGTCAAAGCTGGAAACTGCCCTCACCCCGACCACGACTATGAGTACATGGTCCCCGACATGGTGCCCGCCCTCTCCCGCGACCATTGCTGCGCATGGTGCGCGGCGAGGCAAGGACGGTCCATGACTTTGCCCGGCCGAAAAAGCCGCTGAATTCGGTTTTCACCGCGGTTTTCCAGGAAGAATGCAGGAAAAATGACCGGTGGAGGAGGCGAATTTGGACCACACCGTGATAGACCAATATTTTTTTGTTGAATGCAGGAAGGAAGGAGGAAGGGGGGATGAGGGATGAAGGCGGAAGGATGAGGGAGGAAGACAGGATTTGGAATGACCGCCACGCCCGCCATTGCGCAAAGGACCCGAAATGATGCGTTTTGATCGCCGCGGCACGTGCCGGCGCGACGACCCGCGCAGGCCGGCGTCGGCGCCACGCCGGGCAACTGCGGAAGGGCGTTGGCGCCGCGGCTGGGGATAGTGGATAGAAAACGGCCGTGCGGCGAATCCAGGCATGGTTCAAGTTGTGGGCCGGCAGGGTAACGCGTCGCGAAGTTCTGTAGGGAACGGACTCCGTGCCGTTCTGGAATACGCGGAACGGCACGGAGTCCGTTCCCTACAGAACCCGGCCACCGAAGTGTTACCCTGGTTTGAACCATGCCCGAATCCAGGCGGTCCGTCCGCCAACGTTGCCGGAGAAACCTTTAGTCCCTCTCGGCAAGAGGGACCTACTTGAGATTCCGGCGGGCGGTTGATTATTAGGGAACTTCCCGACGGACAGCCGCGTCAAAAGGGTATAAAATCACGTTGTCTGTGAACGCCCCCACCAACCCCGCGTCGGTGGAACGATGACTGGTCAGCTAGTCCGGCCTTACAAAAACCCACTTCGCTTTTTCCCCTGCCGCCGCCCGGCGGGCCGGGCGGCGGCAGGGGAAAACGCGAAGGATGGGCGCGTACGCGTCTTTAGCCGGTCAGTCACTTTTCCACCGACGCCGACCCAGAGTACTGGGTGCCCCGCGGTGGGGAGTAAATCCCGTTTTGTGCCATTAAAAGGAGACCTATCATGGTTGCCAGGTTGAGCCGGTGGATTGCCGTCGTTGTGTTCTTGATTCCGATGCTTGCCAGAGCCCAAGGGTTGCTGGTGGTGGTCAATCCGGGGGAACACGTCCGCCTTCCCCGGCCGATCATCATCTGGCCGCCACGTCCTTATCCTCCCTATCCTCGCCCCATTCCCCAGCCGGAGCCGCCTCCCGTCTCTTACAAAATCGACGCCCTGGAGGTCGACGCCCGGGTGACCGACCAGGTGGCCAAGGTGCAGGTTTCCCAGTCGTTCGTGAACACGGGCAGCCGGCAAATGGAAGTGACCTTCATTTTTCCGCTTCCTTACGACGGGGCCATCGACCGCATGACCCTGCTGGTCGACGGCCGGGAAATGCCGGCCAAACTCCTCAGCGCCGAGGACGCCCGCCGGACCTACGAAGAAATCGTGCGGAAGAACCGCGACCCAGCCTTGTTGGAATGGATCGGCACGGGCATGTTCAAGACGAGCGTCTTCCCGGTGCCGCCGGGGGCCAAGCGGACCGTTTCTCTGCGCTACGTGCAGCTTTGCCGCCAACAGGCGGGAATGACCGATTTCCTCTTCCCCTTGAGCACGGCCAAATACACTTCGCAACCGGTCGAGAAGATCAACTTCCGCGTCTCCGTGGAAAGCCAGGACGACATCAAGAACATCTACAGCCCGACGCACGCCGTCGAGATCAAGCGGCCCGACGACCGGCATGCCCTGGTCAGCTACACGGCGAAAGACCAGATTCCCGCCTCCGACTTCCGCCTGCTGTACGACATCGGCCGCGGCAAGGTGAGCATGCGGGTGTTGACCTACCGGCCCGACAAGAATCAGGACGGCTACTTCCTCCTGCTGGCCAGCCCGGAGATCAAGGCCGGCAGCGAGCGGCCGAAGAAGACGGTGCTCTTGGTAATGGACCGGTCGGGCAGTATGAGCGGGCAAAAGATCGAGCAGGTCCGCGCGGCCCTGAAGCATGTGCTGAACAACCTCCGCGAGGGCGACTTGTTCAACATCATCGCCTTCGACAGCGAGATCGAATCGTTCCGGCCGGAGCTGCAACGCTATAACGACAAGACCCGCCGCGAGGCCCTGGGCTTTGCCGAAGGACTATATGCGGGCGGAAGCACGAACATCAACGAGGCCCTGCGGGTCTCGCTCGGGCAACTCAATGACCCCGGCCGGCCGAGCTACGTGGTCTTCCTCACCGACGGCCTGCCGACCGTGGGCGAGACCAACGAAATGCGGGTCGTCGCCAACTCGAAGGAGTTCAACAAGGTCCACGCCCGCATCTTCTGCTTCGGCGTGGGCTACGATCTGAACGCCCGCTTCCTCGATAAACTCGTCCGCGAGAATTTCGGCCAGAGCGAGTACGTGCGGCCCGACGAGAACATCGAGGAGCACGTCGCCCGGCTCTACAACCGCATCGAGTCGCCCGTGTTGACCGGCATGAAGATGCGTTACGACTTCGACACGGCCAAGACCGAAGAGGGTTCGCCCATCAGCCGCGTTTATCCGCGCGAGGCGACCGATCTGTTTGCCGGCGATCAGTTGGTCGTCGTGGGGCGGTACAAGAAGGCGGGCACGGCCAAAGTGGTCGTGACCGGCAAGATTACTGACAAGGAGGAGCGGTTCGACTTCCCCGCCACGTTCGTCGAGCAGAGCAGCGACGAATCGTTGGCCTTCATCGAGAAGCTGTGGGCGGTCCGCCGCGTGGGCGAGATCCTCGACGAGATGGACCTCAAAGGCAAGAACAACGAGTTGGTGAAGGAACTGGTCGAGCTGGCCACGCGGCACGGCATCCTTACGCCGTACACGTCGTTCATGGCCGATGAGACGACCAACATCCACGACCTGACCTCGAACTTCGACCGCGCCAACCGTCGCCTGGAATCGCTGGAACAGATCGGCGGCGCGGCAGGCACCGCGCAGCGGGCAATGAAGGGCGACTTCCAGAATGCCTATAACTACCAGGCCGCCACGGACTACTCCGGCAACGCGCTGCGCTGAGAAAGACAAGGCAACCTCCAACGGCTTTAACCGCTTTGCCCTGGCAGCGCCGGCGAAGCCCGCATCGCATATACGGGCCGGCGGGATGGCGAGCGGCGGGCTAAGCGCGGCCGGTTCCGCACCGGCGACAAGTGCTCCGGCAGTCGAAGCGGCCAAGGCGAGCGGCGAATTGTCTTACGGCGGCGAGATCCAGGACGAGGCCGGCAAGGCCCAGGCCTCGGTCCGCAACATCGGCAATCGTACCTTCTATCGCCGCCAGAACCAGTGGATCGATTCCCAGGTCACGTCAACGCAGCAGCAGAATGCCCGCAAGGTCAAGCAGTTCAGCAAGGAGTATTTCGACTTGGCCAACCGCTATGGCCGTTCCATGTCGCAGTACCTTGCCATGGATGAGGCCGTGATGCTCAACCTCGACGGCCAGGCCTACTTGATCGAACCGTAGGTCTTCGCATGAAAACCTACCGTGTCGGCATCCTCGGTTTCGGCATGATCGGCAAGGTGCATGCCTATGGCTATGCGACCTTGCCGTTTTACTACGATCCGCCGCCGCTTTCGGCCCGGATTACGCACGTCGTCACCAGCCGGGCGGAAACGGCCGAAAAAGCCAGGCGGCTGGTCGGGGCTGACGTGGCGGCGACCGATTTCCGCGCCGTGACCGAAAACCCCGACGTCGATATCGTCCACGTCTGCACGCCCAACAACCGCCACTGCGAGGCCTTGCTTTCGGCGATCGCCCACCAAAAACATATCTACTGCGATAAGCCCTTGACGGCCACGTGGGACGAAGCCCGGCAGGTCGCCGCCGCACTGCCGGGCTATCGCGGCACGGCGCAGATGACGTTCCAGTACCGCTTCTTTCCCGCCACGTTGCGCGCCGAACAATTGATCGCCGAAGGCCGCCTGGGACGTCTGCTCCAGTTCCGGGCCGCCTACTTGCACGCCGGCAGCGCCGACCCCAACGCCCCGGCGCGATGGAAGCTCACCGGGGCGGCTGGCGGAGGCGTGATCGCCGACCTGGCCTCGCACGTGTTGGACCTTGTGGAGCATCTGGCCGGTCCGATCGACGCCGTGATGGCCGAGACGCACACCGCTTACGCCCAACGGCCGTCGCCGCAAGATCCTGCCCGCAAGGTGCCGGTCGATGCGGAAGATTGCGTACTGATCCTGGCCCGGTTGCAATCGGGGGCGCCGGGCACGATCGAGGCCACGAAGATCGCCTCCGGGGCGGAAGACGAACTGCGGATCGAGATCCACGGCTCGCAGGGGGCGTTGCGATTCAATCTCATGGATCCGCACCACCTGGAGTTCTACGACGCTTGCGTCCCCGATCGGCCGCTGGGCGGCGTGCGCGGATGGAATCGGATCGACACCGGGCAGCGCTATTTGCCTCCCGCCACCGCCTTTCCCAGCCACAAATCGACCATCGGCTGGACCCGCGGGCACGTGGCCTGCCTGGCCAATTTTCTTGAGGCCATTGCCCAGGGGCGTGCCGCGGAACCGGGCCTCCAGCAGGGCATCCGCGTGCAACAGTTGATGGAGCACGTGAGGCAATCGGCCCGGGAGCGGAAGTGGGTGGGGGTCACGCGTTCGTAGACTTTCACGGACGGCAAGAAAGGTAGCAGGCACACTCCGTGTGCCGTCCACGGGTACGGCTCCTACCGCAGGCCTTTTTTCAGAAGCTTTCAGCTTCTGGCGGACGGCACACGGAGTGTGCCTGCTACTATGGGCTGCCCCGCCCTGTTGCACAAGCACATTCGACAAACTATGATGTTCCCTTATGTGTACTTTCATCATCGTGGCGGTCGCTGTCGTTCTCCTGGGCCTCACCGTGGTCGTCAGCCTGGCGGCTGCCCTGGGAAGACAGTACATCTCCGAAGACTATTTCGTCGCCGGGCGATCGCTCCCCTGGTACGTCGTGGCACTCTCCGTGGCCGGGCTTTCCCTGCGGCTGGAAATGTGGTTGGGCCTATTGGGCCTGACCTATTTGGTCGGCGTCGCGGCCGGAGGGCTGGCGTGGGGTAGTTTCGTCGGCCTGACCGCGCTATGCGGCGTTTTCTTGCCTTATTTCGTCCGCAAGAAGCTTGCCAGCCCGGCCGAGTTTCTCGAACGTCGCTACAGTCCGGCGACGCGCGGTCTGTTCGCCTTACTCTCGATCCTCTTTCTTGTCCTGGGCGTGTTGGTTCCAGCCCTGTATATGGGTGGATGGGTGTTGTCGGAGGCAGGTTTCAACGTGCCGCCGAGCACCGCCAACAGTATCCCCTGGGTCTTCTTCGCCTGCGTGGCGGGGATCGCGGTGGTTTCGTCGCTCTCCGGCGTGATCGGCGGTTCGATGGCCGGCGCCTGGGGCGGAGCGCTGCAATTCCTGGTCATGGCCATCGGCGGCGGCGTGTTTGCCGTCGTGGCCATCCAGGACGCCGGCGGGATGGCAAACGTCTGGGAGACAAACTCTCCGGCGCATACCTGTCTGCTTCTGTCGTCGCACAATGGCGTGCTCCCCTGGATCGGTATGTTTGCGTTCGCGCTGACGATCGGGTTCTGGAACTCGGCCGTCAGTCCGTTGGTGCTTCAACGCTGTCTAGGGGCACGAAGCGAATGGGATGCGCGTCTGGGCGCGATCGTGGGCGGCCTGCTGCTGTTGGTCTTGCCGGCGGTATTCGTCCTGCCGGGCCTGGCGGCGACGGTGAAACTCGGCCCGCCGGGCAACACCGGCCTTTTGTCGGAAGAGAGCGGCCTGCGGTTGATCGAAAACCTTTTTGGGCGGCAGAGCCCGCTCGGCGCGGCCGGACAGGGACTGGTCGTCGCGGCGATCCTTGCGGCCGTGATGAACACGGTCGCCGCCGCGGTGCATGCGGTCTCGACCCTCTGGACCCTGGACATCTGCCAGGGCCTCCTGCAGCGCAACGACTCGGAATCGGAGTTGGTCGCGCGGGGACGACGGTCGAGCGTGACGACGATCATCGTCGCGACCTTGCTCGCGCCGCTGCTCCTGGCCTGGGGTCAAGGCGTCTTGGATTACGTGCTCGAAGTGGCCGCGATCATCGGCCCGCCGGCCGTAGTGGTGTTTCTCGTGGCGTTTTTCTGGCCTGGCGCACACGGCCGTTCCGCCGTCGCGACGCTGATCAGCGGCTGCCTCGTGGCCGCGGCCCTGTGGTTCATCGTCGCCAATGCGGAGGTCGTGCCTGAATGGCTCAAGCCGGCCCTGACCCGAGCGGGCGTGACGGGCCTGGCCAGCCTTGTCTTGCTGGGGCTTTTCACGTTTGCTATTCCCCAGAGCTCCGGCGAACTTTACGATCCCGATGCCGTTTGGAGCCTGGACCTTGCGACTTTGCCGCCCCATGAAAGGGACGCCGGCGGAGCATTGGGGAACTTATGGTTTTGGTGGGGCCTGATGATTGTGGCCTCGATCGCCGTATGGATCGTGTTGCGCTAAAGGAGCCGTATCATGAATTCTCGTGAACGTGTCGAAACCGCCTTGAACCACGAACAGCCCGACTATGTGCCGTTGGATCTGGGCGCCAGCCCTGTCACGGGCATGCACGTCAGCAGCGTGTACAAACTGCGTCAGGCGTTGCGACTCGACCCGCCGGGCACGCCGGTCAAGGTCGTCGAGCCATATCAGATGCTGGGTGAGATTGGCTCCGACCTGCAAGCGGCCCTGGGGGTGGACGTCGTTCCCCTGGGCGGACGGAGGAACATGTTCGGCTTCGAGAACGCCGGTTGGAAGCCTTGGACCACCTTCGACGGCACGCCCGTGCTCGTGCCCGAGCGGTTCAACACCGTGCCCGAGGCCAACGGCGATATCCTGCTCTATCCCGAAGGCGACACGAGTGTTCCGCCCAGCGGGCGGATGCCCGAGGGCGGGTTCTATTTCGACAGCATCACCCGCCAGGAGCCGATCGACGACGACAATCTTCGCGTGGAAGACAACCTGGAGGAGTTCGGCCCGGTGAGCGATGCGGACGTGCAGTATTTTGCCCGCGAGGCCCAGCGTTTGCGGAGCGAGAGCGAGCGGGCGATCGTGGCCAATTTCGGCGGCACGGCCTTCGGCGACATCGCCCTGGTGCCGGCGCCCTGGCTGAAGCATCCCAAGGGTATCCGCGACGTGGCCGAGTGGTACATGAGCACGGCCGCGCGGGTCGATTTCGTCTACAACATTTTCGATCGGCAGTGCGAGATCGGCCTGGCGAACCTGGCCAAGATCCACGCGGCGGTGGGCGATCGGGTCTCGGTGGTCTTCGTCACGGGGACCGATTTCGGCACGCAGGCCGGACCGTTCATCAATCCCAAGACCTATCGCAGCCTGTACCAGCCGTTCCACAGCCGCGTCAACGAATGGGTCCACGAGCATACCAACTGGAAGACGTTCATCCACTCCTGCGGCTCGGTCGTGGCGCTGGTCGACGACTTCATCGACGCCGGCTTCGACATCCTCAATCCGGTGCAGTGTTCGGCGGTGGGCATGGATCCGCAAACGCTCAAGGAGAAGTTCGGCACGCAGATCACGTTCTGGGGCGGCGGGGTCGATACACAGAAGACGCTGCCCTTCGGCACGCCGGACGACGTGCGCCGCGAGGTCCGGCAGCGGATCGAGATCTTCAACCGCGACGGCGGTTTCGTCTTCAACACGGTGCACAACGTTCAGGCCGCCACGCCCACGGAAAACCTGCGGGCCTTGTACGAGACGGTGAAGGAAATGCGGGGGTGAGCCACCAAGAAATCTCCGGCCGCTTGACTTCCGTGGGTGATACGGTATTATATGGTGCCGGTATCGCACGCAGGCCGCTGCTCCTGGTATCGTAGATCGTTTCTAAATGGCCAGCAAATCGGCTGATTCGCAGACAGTACAGGAGACCCGGCGGCTTGCGTCCGATCCGAGCCGGGTCTATGTCAGTTCGCAGGCCAAGTCAGATATGCTCGCGTGGAATCTGACCACGGCAGACGTGTGCGACGAAATCGTGGCCTGGATCGATGCTGGCGAGCGGGTGAAAACAACGACGCTCCACAGCCTCCCGGGCTTGCGAGGCAGTACCGCCTACGAAATGAAGCCCCGCATTATTGGCATGCGGTTCTACATCAAGGTGGCTCTCGTTGAGTTGGGAACGCCGGGCGAATACATGCTGTTGATCTCGGCGAACCCGGACCATTAGAAACCGCACAGCAATTTTGCGGAATGAGGGTGGAAACACGATTATGAAGAAATGTCCTTTTTGCGGAAACCCTACGCTCGAGGAGAAGCACGGAGAATATCACTTTGAGCCCCCCAAGGATTTTCCGGGCGGCACAATGATCATTCCCGGCGCAATCTGGCTTGCCTGCAATACGTGCGGTGAAGCAATATTGCCGCCCGAATTGGACAAAGCGATCGACGCTGAACGCTACAAGCGACAGGGCCTGCTGGCGTCTAACTAGCAGACAAATTACTGCAAACGCCGGAAAAAGCGTCCATGAAGCGGCCGATTGAGTTATTCGACATTTCCTTGCGAGTCGTCTTCTATAAGGATGGCAGCCGCTGGATCGCACATTGTCTTGAGTTCGATTTGCTGGGTGATGGCCGCAGCAAGGAAAAGGCATTGGAGTCGTTGACGGCATCCATCGACTTGCAACTCGAAGAGAGTTTCAAGCATGACAATCCGAGCAATCTTCTCTCTCCGGCACCGAGCGAAGCGTGGGAAATGTTCGCGCTCGGCAAGGATACGGCGGTTGGGAATCTCAGCGTCTGCGTCGATCAACTCGCGGCCAAGCACGCCAAGCCCTATTCCCTCGGCGATGTTCGTTTGCGGGTGTATGAAGGCGCCAAACAAAGCGCAGCCTGTGAACTGGTATGAGGCATTGGATAGGCATAATGTCAAACGCCTCCACTTGGCACAGATTCGTTAGTGCGATTAAACCGTTTAGTCCGGCGGTGCGAGTCAAATGGTCTGGCGATGCCGAACCGACTGCTTGGGAGCCTTGGGTTATCATTTCGTCAGTTTCATACCTCGAAACCGGCACGCTTGGCCCTGTTCCTTTTCGTGAAGTGGAGTGGGTGGAGGTTGATCTTACTCGCAAGAATGTTCGCGGGCGGTTAGTCGAGTCTGAGAGTGCGGAGTGGCGCGAGTCGGTTATGGTTGCGCTTGAGAATGCCGGTTTGTCTTGTACAGTTCGCGCGACAGAATTCGAGTTATGGGCTTATAGCTCGGCACTCACGATGGTCGTTACGTATGTCCAACTTTCCCCAAGTTTTTCGCGTCCGTCAAGAGTTCGTCCGGCCGCAAGTGGCAGACATCGCCCACGAGGTCCATGCCCAACTGGCTGCGTTGGAACTGCATCGCCGTGTGCAACCGGGTCAGAGCGTCGCCATTACGGCCGGAAGTCGCGGGATCGCCAACATCGCAGTGATCCTGCGAGCCGCTGTAGAACATTTCCGCTCGCTTGCAGCCGAACCGTTCCTCGTCGCCGCCATGGGCAGCCACGGCGGCGCCACGAGCGAAGGCCAGCGGCAAGTGCTGGAGTCATACGGCATTACCGAGGCAGCGGCCGGCTGCCCGATCCGTTCGAGCATGGAAACCGTCATTGTGGGCCGCGCGGCCGAAGGGTTTCCCCTGCACGTCGATCGCGCGGCCTGCGAGGCCGACCACGTGCTGCTCTGTGGCCGCGTCAAACCCCATACCGCGCTGGCCGGCGACTTCCAAAGCGGCCTCTTGAAGATGCTCCTGATCGGGCTGGGCAAGCAGGCCGGGGCTAATATCTATCACCGCGCGATCGAAGACTTCGGCTTCGACCAGATCGTCCGCAGCGTGGCCCGCGAGGTCGTGGAGAAGTGCCGCGTCGTGGCGGGCCTGGCGATCGTGGAAAACGCCTACGACGAAACGGCACAGATCGAGGCCGTCGAGCCGTCGCAGTTCGAAACCCGCGAGCCGCAGTTGCTCGCCTTGGCCCGCCAGTGGATGGCCCGGCTGCCGTTCGAAGCGGTCGACGTGCTCCTGATCGACCGCATGGGCAAGAACATCAGCGGCGCGGGCTTCGACCCGAACGTCGTGGGCCGCAAATTCAACGACCACCAGGCCGTCGCCGGCGAAACGCCCAAGGTGAAACGGATCTGCCTCCGCAGCCTGACGCCGGAGTCCCACGGCAACGCCATCGGCCTGGGCATCGCCGAATTCTGCCGCACGCAGTTGCTGCGCGACATGGACGCGCGGACGACGCGGGTTAACTCGCTCACCAGCGGCCACGTCGCGGCCGGCATGATCCCGCTGGACTACGAAACCGATCGCGAGATGCTGCACGCGGCCCTAGGAACGGTCGGGCTGGTCGATCCGCGGCACGCCCGGCTGCTCTGGATTGCCGACACGCTCGACCTGGCCGAGGTGGAATGTTCCGCCGCGTATCTTGAAGCGGCCCGCGAGCGGAGCGACTTGGAGATCATCGGTGAACCGCGGGAGATGGAGTTTGATGGCGAGGGAAATTTGCCAGAACTTAGATCTTAGAACTTAGATCTGTAGCCATTCACAGGCTCACAGTCACAGTTATAGTAGCCGTATGACGGGGTGATAAACGGACGACTGTAACGAGCCAGCCCCGGCATTTTGGAGATCCTGGGTTTGCAGGGATTCTCGGGGCACGGCCACCTCTTGATCTTGTTCGGATCGCGTGAGGTTGGTATCGTACCGCCCCATGATCCTGTCAAGAACTAGCCCGGGTTCTGAAAGCAAGTCGCTGGCGCGTCGCCTTGCCGCGATGGAGGAGAAACTGGCTGCGGCGGAAGCAAAGCTGGCTGCGGCATCCGCTCGGCTTGGGCTGCTGGAAGAAGAGAACGTACGTCTGCAGCAGGAAAACGAGCAACTCAAACGCCGGTTGGCGGCGGCCCGCAAGAACTCGTCCACTTCCTCTAAGCCGCCTTCCAGTGATATCGTCAAGCCGCCCAAGCCTCCGCGCAAGGACGGTAAAAAACGCAATCGTGGCGGACAGCCGGGCCATGAACAACACCTGCGGACGCCGTTTCCCGACGAGGCCATCGATAACCTCGTGACCTATACGCTCGATTGTTGCCCCGATTGCGGCGGCTCACTCCGCCCTTCCCCGTATGCGGCCGAGGTGCAACAGGAGGTGGAAATCGTCGCCACCCCGACCATCGTCAGCGAACACCAAGCGTTGGCTTATTGGTGCAATCGCTGTGGGAAACTCCATGCAGCGTCCCTGCCCGAAGCGGTGCGGAAGGCGGGCCTTTTAGGCCCACGAATGACGGCCCTGGTGGCCTTCATGAAGGGTGTCTGCCACGCCTCCTTCTCCACCATCCGGAAGTTCCTTCGCGACGTGGTGCGGGTGAACGTCTCCCGCGGCTACTTGGCCAAGTTGATCGACAAGGTGAGCGAGGCGTTGGCCCCCTCCTATGCGGAGTTGTTCGTGCGGCTGCCCGACGAGGCCGTGCTGAACATCGATGAGACGGGGCATAAGGAAAACGGCGAAAGATTCTGGACTTGGTGCTTCCGCGCCGCGCTCTACACGTTGTTCCGTATCGACAAGTCGCGTGGCTCGAAGGTGCTGGTGGAGGTGTTGGGCGAGGAGTTCAACGGCGTGTTGGGCTGCGATTATTTCAGCGCCTACCGCAAGTACATGCGAGAGTTCGGCGTGCTGGTTCAGTTCTGCATGGCCCATCTGATCCGCGATGTGAAATTCCTGCTGACTCTGCCCCGCCGTGAGGACCAGGCTTATGGCCAACGGTTGCGCAACGCGCTGCGCGGCCTGTTTGCCGTAATCCACGGCCGCGGAACAATGACTGCGGCGGGCTTTCAGCAGGCATTGGCTGCCGCTCGTCAACACGTGTTGAGGACAGCCCTGACCGGCGTGCCGGACACGAAACATGCCCGTAACATGGCCAAACGCTTCCGCGAACACGGGGAAGCCTATTTCCGCTTCATTACGACACCCGGCATCGCCCCAACCAACAATCTGGCGGAACAAGCGATGCGTTTTGTGGTGATCGACCGGCACATCACCCAAGGAACACGCAGCGAGAAAGGGCGCCGATGGTGCGAACGGATCTGGACAGCAATTGCCACCTGTGCCCAACAGGGTCGCGCGGTGTTTCAGTTCTTGCTTGACTCTGTCCAAGCCTATCTCTCCGGTACTTCGCCGCCTTCGCTCCTGCCGTCCGGCCCCTGACGGCGCTCTCACCGCTTAACTTCCTCTATCATGTCAGTGGCCATTTGACCACGCTCTGTCACTACGTGAATCGCTACTTAGATCTTAGTGTTTCGGTCTAAGTTCTAAGCACTAAGTTCTAAGCTCTAAGCACTACTTCCCGTCCTCCCGCCGCACCTGCACCTGCAAGGCCCCCAGCAACCGCGTGACGGCCTCTTCCTTCCTGTCGATAAAGGGCACATTGTCCAACACGATCGGCTGGCGGTCGTTGCTGGTGTAGATGATCAGGCGGCCGGATCGTAGCAGGAGAAACTCGAAAATGTCGTTGATCTCCTTTTCCATCCGCAAGTTTGGGGCGGAAAGGCGTTCCAGGTTACTGAGGAAGCCATGATGGTGCAGCAACTCGTTGCCGCGGACCTCCCAATAGTCGAGCCGCACGACGGCTGCAACCACCGCGAACATCGCGCCGAGAACCACGGCGATCGTCCAATAGAAGGTCGCGTTGGCCACGGGGTGGAAATGCTTGACAAAATCCTTGATCGCAGGCCAGAAATCAGGTTGGAAAGTAAACAGCAAGATCAGGCCCATGACCACGGCGGCCGCAAAGAAGAAGAGCGTCAGGGAGGTCGTGCGGGGAAAATCGAAGGCCAGGATCACCAGGTTCATGGTGAACAGCCCCAGGAACAACGCACCGATGCCGGCCGCTATATGGTTTTCATGGGAAAAAGGATCGGTCAGAAAATGGGTCCAGATGGCGGCGATGATGGCCATCAGAAAGGTCGGATACAGGAACACGATCTTGGGATAAGGCACCAGGAAAACTCGCAGGGGTGTTTCATCGCTCGTGTTCTTGGGGGCTGGCGGGGGCACAGGCTTATCGCTGCTTGGGTCGGACATGCTAGTCTCCTCTCAATTTCATGTAGACGGGGCGGAGCAAGGGGAAAACGTCGTCACCATTTTAGCAGGTAGCCTGGGTTATTTCGCCGTCCACAACGCCGTCCGGCATGGAATTCTCCCCCTTGCCGCAACAATGCATTCGCCCGGATACAGTCTCACGGTGGGTAGTGATATTCCCCAACAGTATGGCAGGATGGATTTTTCAGCAGGATACTTGCTAAACTTTTCGAAATTTGGTAGTATCGGGTATTCTGACGAAGGGTTTTGCGGAATTTCAGATTCTGTTGCCGGCGTCGTGCCGCGATTTGGATCGCATGCAGACCCTCTTGAAAGCAATGGCATGAAACGAACCGGATTACTCGTTGGTTTGACGGTCGTGCTGCTCCCCGTGGTCATCTGGGTCTACGGGGCTGGATGGCTCTTCCATGCAAAACCGCTATCGGCCGACGAGCTCGAAACGACCGCGCTGGAGGACGGCAGTTCCGAGGGCCAACAGAAGGCGGCCGTGGCCCTGATCGGCTTGGGCAAGCCGGCCTTGCCGAATATTCGCCGCGTGCTCCACCAGAGCAAATCGTCCGAAGTTCAGGCGATCATGATCATGGGGATCGCCCAGACTCGCGATATGGACAGCGTTGAGGATGTTTTCAATGCCTTGGACGACGATGCCTACGTGGTACGGGTGCAGGCCCTGGCCGCGATGCGGCGTCTTCTGTTCTTCGATCGGATTTTCAAGCCGGAAGCCCCCCACGAGGTCCGCGTCGCGGCCATCAAAAAGCTCCGCCAGCAGATGGAAGACAATAAGAAGCGAGCCGAAATCGAGATCCGGGAGTATGCGGGAAAACAAAAGCAAGCGCAACAACAAGCCCACTAAAGGAGGTAAGGCCATGCACGACAAGAGACGTAGCGGTTTTACATTGGTTGAATTGCTCGTGGTGATCACCATCATCGGCATGTTGGTGTCGCTGTTACTGCCCGCGGTCAACGCGGCGCGAGGAAGCGCGCGGAACGTGCAATGCAAAAACAACTTGCACCAGATTGGGGTGGCCTACGGCGTCTACCGCGAGGCCACGTCGAAGAGTCTCGTCGGTGGGTCGGGTTGGACCTCGGTCCTTTCCACCTATTTTGATGGCTCGAACACCACGTACGTCTGTCCCGAGGATGTCGAGACGACGCCTGGGGCACCCCTTTCCGAGTATGTCTTTCACCCCATCCAAAACACCAACCTCTACGTTCCGTTGGTGCCGGGGGACCCGTCGACCTTCTGCTGGCTGGGAGCTCCGTCCGATTATGCGAATACCAGATTCCAGCCCACGATAAGCGGCCCACCCACGCCGGATTCCTACCTTCTGATACTCGAAGACCTCGCCTTGAACACGCCGTGGGATAACTCCGTCCTGGTTATTCCCCAACCTGATGGGTCTCTGAAGTGCATGTGCGGGGGGAACGCGTGGGGGCATGGCTATACCCATGAGTTGCTTGAGCCGCCCAACAACTCGGTGATGTTCTCGCCTTTCGAACCGCCTGTGCAGTGGGTCGCTGCAGGCAGCATGAAAGTCAGTTATGGCATCAACAATCGCTCGACGGGATTCATAAAAGACTCCACCAAGTTGTTGATGGTCGAGTATTATCTGCCGGTAGCCACTGTCGGCAATCCGTATCCCAACACGGACCTGACGAACGTGACGCCTGCTATGCAGAACTCGAATCCGCCGTATTTTTGGGGAGGCTGGGGAGCCAGCCGTGCGCGGCACGGCAGCACGATGAACGTTCTCTATGACGACGGACACGTCGAAGGTACGACCCCTGCCGCGATCAACCCCTCGATACCGGTGATCTACGATACGTACTGGAAGCCGTTCGTCGATCAGCAGGTGGCGCCGGCAGGGAGCTTGTAAATAGTACGTCAGGCCGACCACGACCATGGGTACACGGTGCCCGACATGGTCGGCCTGACGTACAGCGCTACGTCATTGCTCGTACGGGCGCTCAGCGCCTCGGGCGGCGCTGGTCGCTTCATCCGCCGCGGCATCACGGGAATTGATGGCCCGCAGCAACTCCGCCTGCGGCGTGGTGATGGGGCCGGTTATCAACTCCGGCAGGTTATATGTCTTGAGCCACGTATCGTAGAAGGCGGGGTCCTTTTGCGGCAGCAGGAACGGCTTATGCTCCCGCCCGCGGGCGTCAATATAGCTGAAGTACGGCCGCGCGAGCCAACCGTTGTCGCGCTTGCTGCTGAAGACGATCCAGCGCGAATTGCTCGACCAGCAGTGCCACGACTCGCTCTGCTCGCTGTTGCACTGCAGCCGCCGGTGCTTGCCGCTGGGGAGGTCCATCAGGTACAGGTCGCTGCCGGGCTGGTAAACGGGAAAGCCGCCGTAGGCCGACATGCAGAAAAGAAGGTAGCGGCCGTCGGGCGAAGCCCTCGGCTCGGTAATGCTCATCCCCGTTTCCGCGGCCGTGAGCACGGGTTCCGGCGCGCCCCATGCGTCCTTTTCGATGTCGTACCGCACGCGCATCAGATCGTATTTGACCTTCTTCGAATCCGCGATGGCACGCAGTGGATCTCGACCCCACGTTTGATCGGCTGCGCAGAAATAGAGCGTCTTGCCGTCAGCCGACCAGGCGGGAAAGGACTCCAGCCTACAGGGAGCGGCGACGTGCGGCGGCGTCGAAACGGCGGCCGTCGGCACGTGTAGCAGCGCCAAATCGGACTGCAGATCGAAGACATCGCGGACCTCGCACCCGGCTTCTCGGAAAAACAATCCCGGCTCGTTTCTCGAGAAAGCGACGGCAGAGCCGCTGGGATGCCAGGAGGGAAAGCCCGGTGGCGGGCACCGGAGCGCCCGCTCGCCGTGTATCCGCTCACCGGTGGCGGTCGACGTGGTTTTCGTCCGCGCGGGGACTCGCAGCGCATGGCCGTTGCGCACGACGATCATTCCCGCCGCAGGTTTGTTACCCGGCGCCGGCCGAACGTGGAAGGAAAAGCAATCGGGGCTGTTGTTGGCAAAGCTATGGCAGTTCACGCAACCGCCGCCGAGAGTGTCGTTAGTCAAGACCGGCGACTCGTCGTAGTTCTCCAGGTTGCGCTGATAAATCCCCATGTTTCGGTACAGGTTGGCCAGCGGTCCCAGCAGCCGGTAGACGAGATGCGAGTCGATGTTCTCGGCCGCGACGGTGTTCTCGATCGGGTCGAAGCGGCGCCAGGCGTTGTCCGCGCCCTTGGCGTAGATCACCAGTTCGATCCGGCCCCCGCGGTTCTTCTCCAGCAATTCCCGCCAGGGCAACGGGGGGATGACGATGCTCGGACCGTACGAGGCCAGAAGGATGCCCTCGCCTTCGGCGGCATGGATCAACACGCGGTACTCCAGGCCCGGTTCCTCCACCAGGAAATTCAACGGGGCGATGTTGGGCGGAACCACGGTCCCGCTATAATCGGGCCGGATCCGCGGTAGGCGTTTCTCGGCCGTCCACTCCGCCGGCGCCTCGACGGTCCGGCCGGCCAGGCGCCACGCCGCGCCGATCAGCAGCGCCAGCAGGACCGCAGCCGCCGTGCCCAGGACCAGGTTTCGGCTCTGCCGGCTCATGATCGTCCCCTGAAGACATGGAGATACAGGCGGTACTCCACGGCCATCCGGTTCCCGCTGTTCCGCTCCAGCAACTTTTCCAGGAGGACGGGAAGCGCACCGTAGGCGCCGCTCGGACCAGGTTTGCCCGTCATCGGCGGGTCGTCTTCCAGGATCATCCGTCGGCGCGTCTGCTGGATCTCATCGTCGTCCGCGAGAGTCGGATCGGCTGCCACGCGATGCAAGTATTCTTCGGCCCAGCGACCCCATACGACATCATCCCGCAATACTTGCAGGACCGCGCGCGGCCGCCGTTTGGCCTTTCACCAGCTTGACCAGCGCCAGGCGCTTGAGCGTTCCGCCGCAAGGCGCTGCCTCCAGCATCTCCAGTGCCACGTGCTCGGCCTCGTTGACGCAGCCCAGTTCCAAGAGAAAATCAAAGGGTTTGCGCATCAGCGCGGCGCGGGGAACCGACTGGTACGTGAACAAGGGCCAGTATCTTTGCGGATAGGCGAACATATCGTACGGCAAGCGGTCGGTATGGTACAGCGCCAGGTTGACGTCGTGATTCACACAGGGCGAGTACAGCCGCAGCGGCAGCTTCGCGGCCTTCGCGAGTACGTCCGTCCATAATCGATGCTCGGCGCAGTAATCGATCTCGAGGCATGCCTTGAGGTCCCGGTCCACGGCGCACGATCCTGCCACTGCCGCGGCGGTCAACAGCAGAACCGTGCCCACAACCCAGCGCACCGACCGCCAAACGGCATTCCCGGTTGAAACTCGCGAGAACAGCTTATCTGCCCAGGACTTGCCCACCGGCCGGAAAGCGACGATCGCCGCGCACGCGGGAAAGTAGGCGTAAAGGAGCAGGACGGCACAATTCAAGAGTCGCCCGTCGTACCCTGTCGCAGGTGGCGCCGCGCAGTAGTACGTGACAAGGCTGATGCGGGAGAAAACAGCGTCCAAGCCGAGTTTCACCACGATGCCCGCCAGCAGGCAGCAGCCCGCCAACACCCGGCGCCTTGCGGCCAGCGCTTCATTGATCGCGCAGCACGCCGCGAAGCTGTAGTACGCCGGGCCGGCAACGTAGTACAGCGGAACGGATATCATGAGGAACAAGATCAGTCGCAGTGACGGGCGGCGGACCGGAACCCTGGTCCAGCCGTTGGCGGCGGTCACGGCCAGCGCCAGAGCGACGACGGTGGACGCCCGGAACTGGTATTGCGCAGACGGCCACGAGAAGGATTGCCGGCACGACCCACGTGCCGCGGACCAGCGGCCGCCCCCTGGCATTCATGAGACCGATCGTCGCCACCAGCAGAAGCCACGCGGCGGCAGTCACGGCGATCACCCCGGGCCAGCCCCAGTAGCACGACTGCACCAACAACCGGTCCATCCATTCCATCAAAGCCCCGGGCCGAGTCAGGAACTTGCTCAGGTAGTGGAAGTTCAAGAGAAACAGGCTTTCCCGCCACTGGAAGACCAAGCGCAAATCCACCCAGGTGTGCAAGATCCAGGCAAACAGCGCCAGGAATAGGATCACGCGCAGAGGAAACAGCGCGGCAAGAAGTCCGCGCGGTCTCCATGCAGATTTCAGTCCCGCCAGTTCCGCCACGTTCGGTGTCGCGGTGCCCGAGTCCTCGGCCGCAGTCTGCGTCACTTTGGCGGGAGGCCGCGTCATGGCTTGCCCCCGCTCTCCTTGGCCACCGGGCCTTGCGTTCCCGGGCGAACCTCGCGGTCCGGATGCGTGGCGCGGATCCGCGCCATTTTATCGAGGGCCGCTGCGAAGCCGGGCTGGATTTCCAGCGCCTTCTGAAAATGGGCGATGGCCTCATCGACCTCTCCACGGCCGGCAAGCACGATGCCGAGATTGTAATGCGCTTCGGCGAAGTCGGGCTGGATTTCCAGGGCCTTCCGGAAACTCGCCATCGCCTCAACCGCCGCTCCCTTCCGAAAAAGAAGGTAACCGAGGTTGTTGTGGGCTTCCTCGTAGTCGGGCTTTATTTCCACCGCCTTCCGGTAATGGTCGATGGCCTCGTCAACTTGTCCGCGGCCGGCGAGCATGGCGCCGAGGTTGTTATGGGCTACTGCCAGGTCGGGGTTGATTTCCAGCGCCCGCTGGTAATGGGCCATGGCCTCCTCGGCCTGTCCGCGGCCGGCCAGCGCGACAGCCAGCTTGAAGTGGGGGGCCACGAAGTCGGGACCGATTTCCAAGGCCTTGCGGAAACGGGCCACGGCCTCATCGACCTCTCCGCGGTCAAGCAGCACGGCACCGAGGTTGAAGTGGGCCACCATGTCGTCGGGGTTGATTTCCAGGACCGATTGGTAATGGCTGATGGCCTCGTCGATCCTCCCTTGGCCGGCGAGGGCAATGCCAAGGTCATTGTGAATCGGAACATTCCGCGGGACCCTCTGCAGCGCGATGCGAAAGTGCTCGACTGCCACGTCCAGTCGGCCCAACTCCATCGCCAGCGCGCCGAAGTGGCGATGCAAGCTCCAGTCGTCAGGCGCTTTGGCAAGCGCCGCCTCGTAGGTCCCCCAAGCCGCCTGTTTCGCTTCCGGCGTCGATGCCAGTCTGCGAAGGCAATCCCTTCGCTGACGTGCTGCGGCCAGGCGCTGGCGGTGGTCGAACTGGTTGGCGAATGGTTTTCCAGACGTCAGATCCACCATGTCGGCGGCTAACTGGGCCTCGTCCCACGGAGTGAGTGCCAGCAATTCCGCACATCGCTGCCGCGATGGGATTGCGTGCTGCCTGCCCAGGGCGGCCAATTGCGGCAAGGCCGCGCAGACCTGGTCGAAAACGGCCCGCGCGAGCAAGTAGTTTCCATCGAAGGTCAAGTGGACGTGCTCGTAGAAAAGGTCCCGCCCGGGACCTATGGAGTGCGGCGCGGGCACCATGCTTGCATGGTCGTCGCCGCTTTTCAAAACGGCCGGCTCCGCGCCGAACGGCTCCCCTCGCGTTTTGAAAAGCGGTCGGGCACCATGTACCCATGGTCGGCCACCACACTCCAAATGATCGGCGTCCGGATGGCTTTGGGCCAGCGCCCGCTCCCCATCGGCAAGACGGACGCCGGCAGCCTCCTGCTCGCCGGCCACCTCGCGGATGACGGCGTTAATGCGGGAGTCAGCGCGGAACCGCAGGACATCCAGATCGCGGGCCAGTTCGAATCGGTCCCCTGCCTCGGCAAAGCGGCCGGCCTTCAGCAGGCACTCGCCAATATGAAATTGAAGTTCCGCGAAGCGGTCGTCGATCTTCGCCGCGGCCTCGTATTGGCCAAGCGCCTCGGGCCAGCGATTGCTCGCTTCCAACTCGCCGGCCGCCTTGTAAACCGACTCCCATTTCGCCAGGTCCCCGGCAGCCAGGTCAGAGCGGTGCAGCGAGGCCAGCGGCGGAAAGTCGCGCAGGTTCACGGCCACGGTCGAAAGGACGACTGCGGCATGCGCGCGGCGGGCCGTGCGGAAGATATCGGTAAGATTCCGACAAAAGTTGCCATAAACGGCGGTCAGTCGAGGGTCATCGGCCGTTACCGGGTTCTTCATGAACATCGCCATGCCGCGCCAATGGCCCGGAACGACCTGATCGCCGCGGAAGAAACCGCCGACGTCGCCGAGCAACTCCCCGACCCGCGTCGATTTCACCCAGAGACTGGCCCGAATCATCGACAGGCTCGGCGACCATCGCTGGAAGACGGTTCCCGGACCGTAGGGTCCGATGACCTCGTTGTTTCCCATGTAGACGACGAACAGGTCCGGCTGGCGGGCCGCGCAGTCGCGGGCGATCTCCAGGACCACGTGCGAGTTGATCGCAGTCATCGCCCCGTTCACGACCTCGAACTGCACGCTCGGATATTGCTCACGGAGCATGACGCCGAGGATCTGACCAAAGTTGAACGACGGGTCGGGCGTGCCCATGGCGGCCGAACCGCCGAAGACGAAGATACGGACTGTTCCAGCGGGCTTAGGGGAGAGAATACACGGTTGCGGAGTCCGGGCAAGCGATCGGGGGAAAAACCGCCATCCGAAGCGGTCGTTCGTCGTACACGTGCCGTCGGCATCCGGTCCAAGGAAGAAGCCTGTCGGATAACCATAGCCCCCCAGTCGCAAGCCGGCTTCCAGGAGTCCAAAGAACAGGATGGGGGAGAGGACCAGGAACGATAGCCGTAGAATCCATCCTCGCCATCCGCGAAAGCGGCCCAGCTTGCGGTTTTGTAGAACGGAGTTCATCGCCCAGTACTTGCATGTTCGGCTGAAACGATTGAATTATACCACAAACAGCAGGAGGATTCGAGCAGTTCCGGCTCTTCGTGCCAGAGCAATTCACTCCGTTGCGCTGCATTTTTCAGGTAACCGGAATCAATTCCGTTCTACGCCGGTCTGCGGCCCCGGGGGACGTGTCATGGATTGACGGAAGCCATCCTCGGCGCAACAATGTTGAGCGGCACCATGGTTTTGTCGTGAAATTATTGCCTCGCGCACATCATCAGAACAGGACTGGATTTCATGAACGATGACTTGATTCCACTGGTCGATCTGCTGGAGCATCAGCGACGCGTGGCCGAAAAAGTGGGCGTGCCGAACATCCGCCGCCATATTTTTCTCTGTTGCGATCAGACCAAGCCGAACTGTTCCACGCGGGAACAATCGCTCGCGGCTTGGGAATACTTGAAATCCCGCTTGAACGAGCTCGGCCTGACTGGCGGGCACCATGTACCCATGGTCGGCGGCATTTATCGTACAAAGGCCAATTGTCTGCGGATCTGTACGGGCGGGCCGATCGCCGTAGTTTATCCCGAGGGCGCCTGGTACTGCCGTTGTGATCCGCCCGTCCTGGAAGAGATCATCCAGGAGCACCTGATCGGCGGCCGAGTGCTGGAGAAATACTTGATCGTGCGGAAGCCGCTCTGACGACCTACCCCGTCAGACCCTCGAACAACGGCGTGGAGAGATACCGTTCGCCGAAGCTGGGTATGATGGTCACAATCACTTTGCCGCGGTTCTCGGGCCGCGCGGCAATACGGATGGCCGCAGCCACGTTGCCGCCGGAACTGATGCCGGCCAGAATGCCTTCCTCCTTGGCTAGGCGACGGGCCCAGGTGAAGGCTTCGTCGTTGGTCACTGTCTCGACGCCGCTGAGCAAGCCCGTATCGAGATTCTTGGGAATGAAACCGGCGCCAATGCCTTGGATCTTGTGCGGTCCGGGTTTGCCGCCGGAGATGACCGGCGAGTCGACCGGTTCGACGGCGATGGCACGGAAATCGGGCTTCTTCTTGCGAATATAGCGGGTCACGCCGGTAATCGTGCCGCCCGTGCCGACGCCGGCGACAAAAACATCGACCTTGCCTCCGGCGTCCTCCCAAATCTCCGGGCCGGTGGTCCGCTCATGGATGTCGGGATTGGCCGGGTTGTCGAACTGCTGCGGAATCCAGGCATGGGGCATCGTTTTGGCTAATTCCTCGGCCTTGGCAATCGAGCCCTTCATGCCGTCCTTGGCCGGCGTGAGTACCAGGTCGGCCCCCAGGGCGCGGAGCAGCGCCCGGCGTTCGATGCTCATCGACTCGGGCATGGTGAGCGTCAACGAGTAGCCTTTTGCCGCGGCGACGAAGGCCAGGGCAATGCCCGTGTTGCCGCTGGTGGGCTCGATGATGTGCGTTTCCGGGGTCAGCCGGCCGGACTTCTCGGCGGCTTCGATCATGGCGCGGCCGATTCGGTCTTTCACGCTGCTGCAAGGATTGAAGAACTCCAGTTTCACCAGCACCGTCGCAGCCCCCGCCGGCACGATGCGATTGAGTTTCACCAGGGGAGTGTTGTACGTCGTGGTGACGATGTCGCCATAAATCTTGCCGTGAGACATACCGTTGCCTTTCAAATCAAGCGAACCTGGAAGACCGTCGTAGAACGGGATTTATTCCGTTGCTTCGCCTCTTACGGCCAAACGGAATAAATTCCGTTCTACGCAGGGGAGCGACTGGAAATCCGCAAACTCCGTGACTATTATACAAAAGATGATTGAGATGGTATAGATCAAGTTTCATTGACTACACAAAGAGTAATCAATGCCCACGATTGAAGCCCTGCATGCGTTCCTGGAGAAATTTGCCCCGCCACGGCTGGCCGAGTCGTGGGATAACGTCGGTTTGCTGGTTGGTGACGGGCAGGCAGAAGTGCGGCGGCTGATGACCTGCTTGACGGTCACGCCCACAACGGCGGATGAGGCGATCCGTGACCGCGCGGATTTGATCGTTACGCACCATCCCCTGCCTTTTGCGGCTATCAAGCGGCTGACAAGCGACACGATCGTGGGCCGAATGCTGCTGAAGTTGATCGCCGCGGGCGTGGCCGTTTACAGTCCGCATACGGCCTTCGACTCGGCGGCCGAAGGAATCAATCAGCGATTGGCCGCGGGATTGGGCCTCACGGACATCGCCGCGCTGGTGCCGCACCAAGAAGGCCAAGGCGCGGGCCGCTGGGGCAAGCTTGACGGATCGCCGGCGTTGGGCGAATTGGCCCAACGCTTGATGGCGTTTCTCGGCATAGCCAGCTTGCAAATAGTGGGCAATGTGGAACAGGAAATACGGACCGTGGCCGTGGCCTGCGGCGCGGCGGGCGAGTTTCTCGAAGCCGCTCGCAAGGTGGGCAGCGATGCCATGGTGCTGGGCGAGGCCCGCTTCCACACCTGCCTGGAGGCCGAGGCATGGGGGGTCGGCCTATTGCTGCCTGGGCACTTCGCCAGCGAGCGATTTGCCGTCGAGGAATTGGCCGGCTTGTTGGGCAGTCAATTCCCGGAAATTCAAGTGTGGGCCAGCCGGCAAGAGCGCGATCCGCTGGGGTGGATCGGCAAAGTGCAAAGACCCTGATCGCTGAGAGAAATCCGAATGTCGGAGTCCGCAACCATGGGCACATGGTGCCCGATTCAAAATACGAAGGGGAAATGTTCAAAAACCCGTTCGGCCGCCGTCTTGGTCATTCCTTGTTTGAATTTTGAAATTTGTTTGAGATTTCGGATTTGGAGTTTGAGATTTCCCGGTTGGCCTGCGACTTTCCAAGGCCGGTAGTCGCCCGTAGAATAATCACATGATGATAAGAGCCCTCACGGCACTGCCGGTTTACAACGAAGTCAACCATGTTTCATCGGTCCTGGATGAAGTCCTTCGCTATTGCTGCGAGGTGCTCGTCGTCGACGATGGTTCGCGCGATGGCACAGCCGAAGTCTTGGCCGCCCGTCGCGACGTGTACGTGGTGACCCATGCGCAGAATCGCGGTTACGGCGCGGCGCTGCAATCGGCCTTCGATTTCGCCTTGCGCGACGACTACGACGTGCTGGTAACGATCGACTGCGATGGTCAGCACGAGCCTTGTTTGATTCCGCAATTGATTGCCCGGACCGAGGAGGCCGATATCGTCTCGGGCAGCCGGTATTTGAAGAAGTTTCCCGGCGATAGCCGACCGCCGGAAGAGCGGCATCGCATCAATCAACTCATTACCGAGCGTCTGAACCGCCGGTTGGGCCTTGGTCTTACCGACGCCTTCTGCGGATTCAAGGCCTACCGCGTGCCGATCCTAGGAAAGTTCTCGTTGACCGAAACGGGCTACGCCATGCCGCTGGAGCTATGGGTCCAGGCGGCGGCCTTGGGTTTGAAGATCGTCGAGATGCCGGTGCCGTTGGTCTATCTCGACGAGGCCCGATCGTTCGGCGGGGCGTTGGACCACGGACAAACGCGACTGAAGGTCTATGAAGGAGTATTGGATCGCGCCATGGCCGAGGCCGGAACAGAACAATGCTTATGACCTTTGCCCCGGAACAACTCCAACGGCAGCGATTGGCAACGCCCCGCGAAAACCGCGCGGTGCTGGCCGTGCCACCCATGGAAGAGGCCGGGACCGTGGCGGCCGAAAACGTCCGGCTTCGCAGCACGGCCGACTATTCCTTGCAAGGCCGCTCGTTGGCTGAACTCTCAGGGCAGGCCCGGGCGGAACTTCTTGACGCGGCCCGCACTTGGACCGTTGCGTATCGTGAGACCGACCTGCCGAACCTCCATCCGGAGGGCTTGATCTTTCTCGCCGGTCATCAGCCCGAGTTGTTTCATCCCGGGGTGTGGTTCAAGAACTTTGCCTTGGGCGCGTTGGCCCGACGGCACGGCGCGGCGGCCGTGAACTTGGTGATCGACAGCGATACGATGAAAAGCTCCGCGCTGCCTACGCCCGGCGGCTCGCCGGCCGATCCGCGTCGTGAATCGGTGCTGTTCGACCGGCCCGCAACCCGGAGTACCGGGTGCCCCGGCGTGCCTTTTGAAGAGCGGCAGATTCTCGATGCGAATCTGTTCGCCGGCTTCGGCCGCCGTGTGGCCCAGCGGATCGCACCGCTCGTTCCCGATCCGCTCATTCGGCGGTTCTGGCCGATGGTCCTGGAGCGCTCGCGGCACGTCGACCGGTTGGGCTATTGCCTGGCCCAGGCGCGGCATCAGTTGGAAGGCCAATGGGGATTGCAAACGCTGGAGCTTCCCCAGAGCGTGATCTGCGGCAGCGAGCCCTTTCATTGGCTTCTCGCCCACTTGATTGCCAACATCGAGCGCTTTCGCGACTGCTATAATCAGGCGGTGCAGGAGTACCGCCGAGCCCATCGCATTCGCAACGCGGCCCATCCCGTGCCCGACCTCGTTACCGAGGGTTCGTGGGTTGAAGCCCCACTTTGGATCTGGACCGCGGAGCAACCGCAACGTCGGCGGGTCTTTGTCTGTCGCCGCGGCCGCGAGATCCTGGTCTCCGACCGGGCCGGACAGGAACTCCGCTTGTCCCTGACCATAGAGGGCGATGCCAGCGACTCTGTTGGGCGGTTGATGGCCTGGGGCCGGCATGGTGTGAAAATTCGCTCTCGGGCCCTCATCACCACACTTTGGGCTCGCCTGGCCCTCAGCGACCTGTTCATGCACGGAATCGGTGGGGCGAAATATGACCAAGTGACCGATCGATTGATCGAGGCGTTCTTCGGCCTCACGCCGCCGGGCATCATGGTCCTTTCTGCCACCCTATACCTGCCGGTCCCGCGGCCGCGGGTGACCAACGAACATTTTCGCGAGATTCGCCGCGAGCTGCGCGAGTTGAGCTATCATCCGGAAAAATATTTGCATGCCAACTGTCTCCTCGACGGCGACGCAACCCTGCGGGCCGGCGCCTTGGCCGACGAAAAACAGCACTGGATCCGCACGCCCGTCACGCACGAAAACGCTTACACTCGCTGGACCTCCTTCTGCCGCATCAACCAGGAACTGCAGCCGTGGGTTGCCCAACGACGGCAGCAACTGTTGGAACAGCAAGCGGAAACGCAACGGGCGCTGCGGCATGAAAAAGTGCTCGGTTCGCGCGAATATGGTTTCTGCCTGTATCCTGAATCCGATTTGAAAGATTTTCTCGAGCGCACCACTTCCCAAGATCGCGAAAAGATGTTTAGATAGTGTGGGTCTGAGAAGAGGGCAGAGTGTTTGTCGCGAAAAGGACTCGCGCTTATGGGCGTATGGATTAAGCCGCCGATCGCCGACATATATCGTGGCAACGAAACGCCGTCTGGCGCCACCGGCAAGCGCCGTGTGCGATGTTCCATTATTCCCTGTGCCCTCCGCGATCACGTGGCCTTGGGAAATTTCCTGGCGGAGATTTTTGGCAGCGGCTATCCGGCCGAATTTCAGGCCGCCCTCGGCAATCCGCTTTATGTCCCGCGCGATCGCCTCTTGCTCCGCCGCATGGGCCGTGTGATTGCCCACGTCCACGTGACGCGTCGGATTATGCAATTCGGCCCGTTGGCGATTCCCGTGGCCGGGTTGCAGGGATTGGCCACGGCGGCGAATTGTCGCCAGCAAGGGCTGGGGACTCACCTGCTGTTGGCCGCGGAAAGGCAAATGGCGCAGTCCGGCGCGCTCGTCGGGCTGCTGCGGACTCGCATTCCGCATTTCTTTCGCCGTACCGGCTGGGCGTTGTGCGGCGGCAGTTCGGGCTTCGCGGCCAGTCCGCATGCCGTGATCGGCCGACTCTTGGAGCAGGGCCTCGGTCTGCGCCGCACCGCGCGCATTCAGGTCCGTCCCTGGCGGCGATGGGAAGAAGACTCCATTGCCCGGGTCTATCGGCAAAGCCTCTCCGGCAATTTCGGCATGCTGGAGCGGAGCCGCTCTTATTGGCATTGGCTGCTGGAGCGCAGGACCTACGATCAGTTCTACGTGGCCCTGGACGGCCCCGACCTGTGGGACTTCAAGGAAAGCAGCACGCGGTTGGTCGGCTACGCAGCCATCAAGGGCGAGAAAATCGTCGAACTGGTGACCGCCCCCGAGCGACGGAAAGCGGCCATAGAACTTCTCGCCCGGGCCTGCGGCGATGCCATCGAGCAGGACCACCGCCAGCTCTCGCTGCATGTTCCTGCCGGCAGCCCTTTTCTTGGATATTTTCGCGACGAAGCAGAATCGTTGCCTTCAACTCCTGGGAACTTGCAGGAAAAACAGGCAAAATCCGCCTGTTTTCCAGCATCTCACAGAGATTCTGAAATCAGTTCCGATCGCGCCGAGTTCTGCATGGCGCGGCTCCTCGATCCGCTGGCGCTGTTGCAGATGCTTTGCAGCCTGTTCGTTCGGCGGGCTGTCGAGGCCCAACTCGCCCGACCATCGGAACTCGGTTTGCTCGTCGACGGACAGAGGTATCGGATCGAAACGGCCGGCCGCGGCCGGGTGACGGCCGGCACTTTGGGCCGCAGTTATTTGAGCCTGAACGTGGCCGACTTCACTCGTCTGGTGCTCGGCCAGCTCGATTGGGATCGGGCCTTGAAAGAAGGCCGCATTGTGCCTTCCACCGGGCTGGCCGGCGACGCCGCCCGCGTGCTCTTTCCCCCCTGCCGTTCTGGCGGCCGATCCTCGATGATTTGCGGGCATAGTAGCAGGCACCGGGCACCATGCTTGCATGGTCGGTGTGCCGTCCGCCCTATGTGTGAAGAATTGCTGGAACGCATACACTCTTGCGCGGAGTGATGCCGTGGGCGCGTCACACATGCCGAGCACATCGGGCGGACGGCACGCGGAGCGTGCCTGCTACTTTGCCGCTTCGCCAATCCGCTTCCAGGCCTGCTCCACGTGCCGCCGCTCGGTGTTCGTTTGCCCGACACAGAACCGCAAGGTCAAGCGATCGTGCAACCGCGTATGGCTGATGAACAACTTGCCGGAGGCGTTCACGCGGTCGAGAATCTTCTGGTTGACTTCGTCCCCGCCGCAGTGGCGGAAGCAGACGAGGTTCAAGACGGCCGGGGCGGCAAGTTCGAAACGCGGATCGGATTGAATCCAACCGGCCAACTCCTGGGCCAGCGCCACGTGTTGCCGCACGCGCTGCCGGATCCCTTCGATGCCGAACCACCGCAAGACGAACCACAGTTTCAATGCGCGGAATCGCCGGCCGAGCGGAACCTGCCAATCTCGATAGTCGATCACCCCGCCCGACTGCGTCGCCTGATTCTTCAGATATTCGGGCATGATTGTCAGCGCGCGGACGAGCGGCCCGCGGTCGGCCACGAAAAAGCAACTGCAATCGAAGTTCGTGAACATCCACTTGTGCGGATTGAAGCAGTAGCTATCGGCCAATTCCAGGCCATCGTGCATGGCGCGAAACTCCGGGCAGATAGCCGCCGTGCCGGCCAGGGCCGCATCGACGTGCAGCCAAACGTTGTGCCGGCGGCAGATCTCGCCAATCCGCCGCAACGGATCGAAGCCCAGCGATGACGTCGTGCCCGCCGTTGCACAGACGAAAAAGGGACGGCGGCCTGCCGCAACGTCGGCGGCAATGGCCTCGGCCAGGCGATCGGGCCGCATGGCCCACTGGTCGTCAGCCTCGATCCGGCGAAGATGGTTGCTCCCCAGTCCGGTGATGCGGAGTCCCTTTTCGATCGAGGAATGGGTCTGCGTCGAGGCGTACGCGACCAACTCGCCGCCAGGTACGTCAGGCCGACCATGAGTACATGGTGCCCGAGCCTGACCGGTCATAGTCGCCCGCTCCCGCGCGGCCAGGATCGCGCACAGCGCGGCCGACGAGGCCGAATCCTGGATCGCGCCGCCGCCTGCGGTCGTCGAGAGGAACCGTTCCGGCAGACCGAGTGCTTCCACAAGCCAATCGAGAACGCGCGTTTCCAACTCCGTGCAGGCCGGACTGGTCGACCAAAGCATCCCCTGCACGCCCAAGCCCGAGGCCAGCAGATCGCCGAGGATCGAAGGCCCCGAGTTGTTGCTGGGGAAGTAGGCGAAGAAATTGGGCGACTGCCAATGCGTGATTCCCGGCAGGATGAGTTCGTTGACATCGCGGAGAATCGTCGCGAACGGCTCGCCCTGTTGCGGCGGCCGATCCGGCAGGCGGCTGAAAATTTCTCCCGGCTTGACCTGCGAGAGCACGGGCAATTGCTCGACCTGTTCCATGTAGTCGGCGATCCAGTCGATGACTTCGTGGCCGTGGCGGCGGAATTCGTCGGGGGTCATGATAGAGTGACCTTACTTTCCTTGTGGCTGAAACGCATGATTATACTTCTCGCACCAACCCATTGCTATAAAACGGGTTACGAACAAGCAGGCTCTCGCTTGTGCGATAGGGCGCCTCGGGTTAGAATTACGACAATTCATTTCATGCCTGAAAGCCTATAATTTAAGCGAGCGACCGGTGGCTATTGCTTTAGGAAGCCACGCTGCCGTGGGGCCGCAACAGCTTCGACTCAATCTCGGCGGTGAAGCGGAAGCTTCAGACGTGATCAACCAACAACCCGAATGGAGCCATCTCGGAATTCCCGCGTCGCGTACTGGACTTACATTCCAGTCTTTGCTTCAAGAGGGGACTCCGTTCCTCTTTTGCGAAAACCACGCGATGCCGTTCCCTGATGATTCCGTTGACGAGGTCCTTACGAACGGCGTCCCGATTGATCGCAAGACATTCCTGGGACCGGGCATATCGTCGAGTGAGATAAGACGCATATTGAAATCCGGTTCCTGTTGGATTGATAATGGCGTCGTAGTCTATACAAAACCATGAGTACCACCACGAGTGCCTTCGCAAGCCTGTTAGCGAACCCTGGGGCGGATTCTCCAGCTATCGTCCAGAAAAATGCGGAGCGGAGGTTCGGCCAGCAAGTCTCGCGAAGCGGACTGCATTGCAGAGAGCCGTCCGAGCCGGTCCCCGCGGGTCTGTACGTTGTAATCGGTATTGCAACTTATTCGCCGCTCGAATTGGCCCTGCTCGACGATCTCGATTTTCGGTCGCCATCCTGGGCAAATGGATTGAGGATTGATGTTTTCAGCGTGCTTGAATGTCAATCAATTGACGAGGTTCGTAAGTACTTGCCCGGAATCACACAAGAGCTGCGTCAGACGCCAATCGTGGGAGTCTGGAACGATCGGGAATTAACTGCCTGTGCGATAGGTCTCCGAGAAAGTCAAGATCTACTCGGGCGGGTCGGGCGCTCGGTCCCAGATAGCGTTCGGACAACAAATGAGCTTGTCCCAACAGAGGCAACGATCATGGTCTATCGAGGGCACGTGGCGAACGGCATATAAGGTCAAATCATGAAATTCTTAGTTGCTGTGGATCGCGATGAGGACGGCGTGTGGGTCGTCGAGTGCCCTTTTATCCCGGGATGTGTGAGTCAGGGGCGCATGCGCGAGGCGGCTATTGAGAATGTTCAAGACGCCATCCGAGAATGCCTGATTGTGCGAGCCGAACGCGGCATGCCGCTAACGATTGAAACCCGCGAGGTGGAGGTCGTCGCCTGATAATATGCCCACCCCTTCCCGCGACGAACTGGCGACTCGCTATCTCGACCAGCTCCCTTTCACGCCCTACAAAGTCCAGGAAGACGCCCTCCTGGCCTGGTTCACCACCGACCAGGGCGTGCTGGTCTGCGCGCCCACCGGCATGGGCAAGACGCTGATCGCCGAGGCGGCCCTCTACGAAGCACTGCACACCGGTCAGCAGGCCTATTACACCACTCCGCTGATCGCCCTGACCGAACAGAAATTCCACGAGATGCAAGATCGCGCCGTCGAGTGGGGATTCCAGGCCACCGACGTCGGCCTGGTGACGGGCAATCGCCGCGAGAACCCTGCCGCCCCCGTGCTCGTGGTCGTGGCCGAAATCCTCCTCAACCGCCTCTTGCACGGCGAGTTCGATTTCGAGCGCACCTCAGCCGTGGTGATGGACGAGTTCCACAGCTTCAACGATCCGGAACGCGGCATCGTCTGGGAACTGACCCTCGGCTTGCTGCCGCCGCACGTACGCTTGCTCCTGCTCTCGGCCACGGTGGGCAACGCCATGGACTTCATCCACTGGCTGCGGCTGGGCCACCAGCGGACCCTCGAATTGGTCCGCGGCGAAGAACGCCGCGTGCCGCTGAGCTACCACTGGATCGGCGACGAGCTGCTGACCGAGCAGCTTGAAGCCATGGCCCAGGGCGATGCCGACACGCGGATGACGCCGGCCCTGGTCTTCTGCTTCAATCGCGACGAATGCTGGACCGTGGCCGAGCAGATCAAGGGCAAGAAAGTCCTCAGCGACGGCCAGCAGGCCCGGCTGGTCGAGGAGCTGAACCAGCACGATTGGTCGCAAGGGGCCGGCACCAAGCTGCGGCAACTGCTCTTGCGCGGCGTCGGCGTGCATCACGCGGGACTGCTGCCCAAGTATCGCCGCATCGTGGAAATGCTCTTCCAACGCAAACTGCTGAGCGTGGCCATCTGCACGGAAACCCTGGCGGCGGGCATCAATCTGCCGGCCCGCTCGGTCGTGCTGCCGAACCTTCTCAAAGGTCCGCCGGACAAGAAACGGGTGATCGAGCCCAGCGCCGCCCATCAAATTTTCGGGCGGGCCGGCCGGCCGCAGTTCGATACACACGGCCACGTTTACGTGCTGGCCCACGAGGACGACGTGAAGATCGCCCGCTGGCACGAGCAGTACGACCGGATCCCCGAGGACACGAAGGACCCGGGGTTGATGAAGGCCAAGAAGGCGCTGAAGCGGAAGATGCCCCATCGCCGCGACAACGAGCAGTATTGGAACGAGGCCCAATTCCAGAAGCTGATCGCCGCGCCGCCGGGCAAGCTCTACAGTCGCGGGCCGCTGCCTTGGCGATTGCTGGGCTACATGCTCGACGCCTCGCCGGAGATCGACATCATCCGCCGCCTGGTCGGCAAGCGGCTGATGGACTCCGCGCATCTCGAGGCGGCCCAGCGCGATTTGGAGCGGATGCTGTTGGTGCTGCACAAGGCCGGATACGTGCGTCTGGAACCGGAACCGCCGGAGCAGGGAGCGGCGAGCAGGGAGCAGGGAGAGAAGACAATCGAGGGCAGTTCCGCGGAGGCTGCTGGCCTTCGGCCGCTCTTCGGCTCTGCGCCGCTTCCCGACCCGCTGCGCGGGTACCCCGCAAGCTCCCCGCTCCCCGCTCCAAGCTCTCCCCCGCCCCCGCCACCGTACCGCCCCGTGCTGGCTCATCCCACGCCGGAACTGCCGAAGCTGGCGCTGTTCCGCAGTGTGAATCCGCTCTTTGGCATGTTCCTGGTACACCAGTTGGGAATTGCCGACCGCAAGGAGCGGATCCAGGCCTTCGAGAGCGCGTTGGATTTTCCAGGGCCGGTCACGCGCTATGTCCGCGTGCCGAAACAGGAGTTCCTGCCGCCCGGCCCCTTGGCCACGCTGCGGCTCGATCAGCAGTTATTGCAACTCGGGCTGGCAACGGTCGAGGAACTGGTGCAGAAGTCCAAAGAGGACGAAGAGCCCTGGAAGCCGCGCCGCAGTTACGATGCCGAGCAGGATGAAGAACCCAAGTGGGTGCTCACGCTGGCCGAGAAGCTGCGGCGGTTATTCGACTACGAGTACCCAGGCGTCTTCGACATCCGCACCCGGGCCGTATGGGCGGCGGGCGAGTTGCTGATGGAATTCAACGGCAATTTCAACAAGTTCGTCGGCAGCAAGGACCTCTTGAAGCAGGAGGGTATAGTCTTTCGCCATCTGCTGCGGCTGATCCTCCTCTTGCGCGAGTTCCGCCCGTTGGATCCGCCCGATCTCGACCCGGCCGTCTGGCGTTACGACCTGGACGAGGTCGTCGAGCAGCTCACGGCAAGTTGCCGCGCCGTCGATCCCACCAGCACCGATCACGTGCTGGAGACGGTGGGAGAGCCCGCCGAAGAAGAGGAGAAGTTCGGCGCGGGGATTTTCGACTGATTCGCTAGCCAACCGTTATCAACGACGTCTCCAGAATCGATCGTTGCCTTGCCCCCACTGACCCGGCGTCGGTGGGGGTAAGCGTTGCCCCAAAGCTTACTTTTCAAAACAGCAACATCGGGGGACGCAAACGGGACAGGTCTAATTATCTTCTGGTTATGTTGCCGTTTTGTCGCGTTTCGGACGGCCACGAGAACGGAAAGTCGACTCCAAGCGCAATTCTGCGGCCGTTTGCTTTGCGCACATCCTTGTATTTGCGTCCTCTGCATCAGCAACCCCTCTACTAATTAGACCTGTCCCGTTTGTATTCCCCTGGTCAGGCTCTCCTGGACGGGCTTTCACCCGTAGGGTTCCAATAAAGGTTTCAACTCACTTCATGTGGGCTATCCTCCTTTTCCAAGCTTCTTGGCACAATCAAGCCCTGGTTTTCCCCTGGTTTTTTCGGTGTGAGCAACGCCCTGTGGCGATAGCAAAGTACGCTAATAGTGGTACAATAGTCCCAAGAATCATGAGAAAGTCGTTCCAGTGGGCAAATACGGGCAAGAAACTTCGCGAATCAACACCATCGGGTGGTCGAGTGGTGGGCTGCTGGAGATCGGAAAACCCGGCCTGATGTACTTCGTAGAATTTAGTTCTTGCATGCAGCTTCCTGCTGCCCGAAAGCCTGCAAAATCGTTGCAAAATCCCTCGTGTTGCAGTCCCCCTTATCGTCCGCCGGCAAGAAGCTACACTGGTATAGGGAGGTAACGTGTATCGGGCAATAATGCTTGGCCTTCCGATTGCGTTTGTCTCACCCCAGGTGGATTGCTAAAATCTATGGCTCGGATGTCAGTAGTGACCAAGAATCTGCACCTAGTTGGGGAGTAAGTGTTAAGTAGTGTTGTGTGATTCCAGGGCTAAACGCCCGGGATCGTGCAAGACAAGGTTTCGGGTGCTGGATTCAGGGTTTTTCGCGCTGGTGTTAAGCAAAGGAGTTTTCTCGGTGCAGATCAAGATTTCCGCTCGGCATGGGCATCTCAGCGACGAGACGCAGGCCAAAATCAAGGAAAAACTGGAAAAATTATCACGTTTCTTCGAACGCTTGACGGCCATCGACGTTACCGTCGACCTCGAACACCGGGACTCGCCCGACGTCGACCTGCGGGTATCGGCGGAACACAAGCACGACTTCGTGGCCGTCTGCCGTTCGATGGAGTTGATGGCTGCGATCGACGACGTGCTCGAGAAGATGGAACAGCAACTGCGTAAATACAAGCAAAAGGTCCAAGACCGGCATCGCGGCCCCGGACACCGGCAAGTGGAAACGCCGGAAGTCCCCGGGGAGGCGGATCTCGCTGTCGAAGACGGACCTGAGGACTTTTGATATTGGAATGATGCACGAAGTCCTGAGGACCTTTAATATTGGAATGAGTGCATGAAGTTTTGTGATTTTGTCCGCCGTGATGCGATCCGTGTAAATATGACGGCTAAGAAGGAGATTGGTGCATGAAGTTTTCCGACTTTATCTGCCGCGAGGCGATTCGTGGAAATATGACGGCGCTCGACAAGGAAGGGGCCATCCGCGAGATGGTCCAGTCGTTGGTCGAGGCCAAGCGCGTGAATGCGAGCGAATTCGAGAGCATTGTCAAAGCGATTTTGAAGCGTGAAGAATTGGGCAGCACCGGCATCGGCCGGGGGGTGGCTGTGCCCCACACCAAGCACCCCAGCGTCGATCGCCTGATCGGCACGGTTTCGGTCAGCCCGACCGGGGTCGACTTCGCCAGCCTCGACGGCGAGACGGTCAACTTGTTCTTCCTTCTGATTTCCCCGCCCGACCGTCCCGGCGACCACCTTCGCGCCTTGGAAAACATTTCGCGGCAACTCCGCGATGATACGTTTTGCCGCTTTCTCAAGCAGGCCAAATCGCCCGCAGACATCGCCCTGCTCCTGGATGAAGCCGATAACCATCAATTTGGATCCTGAGGAGGGAAGGATGAAGGAGGAAGGAGGAAGGATGAAAAATGATTCATCCTTCCTCCTTCCTCCTTCCTCCTTCATCCTTTGCACATGCCTGCCCCGAAGCGAACCGTGACCGTCGCCAACCTTGCGGGGTTGCACATGCGGGCCGTGGCGATGATCGTCAGCGAAGCCCGCAAGTTCAAGGCGCGGGTGGTGATTGCCATGGGAGGGCAGGAGGTGGAAGCGACGGAGATGTTGCAACTGATGACGCTGGGCGCGGCCCAGGGGGAGAAATTGTCGCTGGAAGGTTTCGGCGACGAGGCCCAAGCGGCCGTGGAGGCCATCGAACAACTCTTCCTGCGGAAGTTCGACGAGGAATAAACAAACGAGACGCATGCAGAAATTGCAAGGAATAGCCGTTTCCCCGGGGATTGCCATCGGTGAAGCGCTGGTCATGGACAACGAGGGATTTCGCATTCCGCGGCGGTTCGTGGCGCGCGACGCCGTGGACGAGGAATTGGAACGGTTGGAAAAGGCCATCGCGGCGGCAGCCGTGGAGATTTCCGGCTACCGCGATGCGATCGACCTGGAATTGGGCGAGAAGTACGCCGCCATCTTCGCCGCCCACCTGCAAATGCTTCAGGACCCGCGGCTCCGCAACGAACTTGAAGACATGATCCGGCATCGGCACTACTCGCCCGAGTACGCCGTGAGCCGCACGTTGCGGCGTTACGCCCAGGTCTTCCAGCGGTTGGAAAGCGCCACCTGGCGGAGCGAGCCGCCGATATCTTCGACATCGAGAAGCGGCTCTTGCGGCACCTGTTGGGGCACCGCCGCGAGGGCATTGCCCATCTCACGTCGCCCGTGATCGTCTTGGCCCACAACCTTACTCCCAGCGAAACGGCCAATCTCGACCGCAACTTCATCCTCGGTTTCGTCACCGAGATCGGCGGCCCGGGCAGCCATACGGCGATCGTGGCCGAGGCCTTGGAGATTCCGGCCATCGTCGGCACCGGCCCCTTCCTGGCCGATGTCTCCGGCGGGGAGACGGTGATTATCGACGGCGACCAAGGCCTCGTGATCCTCCAGCCCGACGAAGAAACGCTGGCCCGCTATCGCCACGAGGACGAAGAGAACCGGTCGGCGGCCGTCCGCCTCGAGGCCCTCCGCGATTTGCCGGCGACGACCGCCGACGGCGTGCTGGTCAATCTTTACGGCAACATCGAGTTTCCCTATGAGGTGACGCACTGCGTCGCGCGCGGGGCGGAAGGCATCGGCTTGTACCGCACGGAATTCCTGTATCTGGGCAGCGAGGTCGAACCGACCGAGGAAGTCCACTATCGGGCCTACTCCCAGGTCGTGCAGGCCATGGGCGACAAACCGGTCACGATCCGCACCTTCGACCTCGGCGCCGACAAGGTTCCCCACTTGCCTCCCCCCGAGGACGAACGCAACCCCTGCCTCGGCCTGCGCAGCATCCGCCTCGCCCTGCGGCATTTGACGATGTTCCGCACGCAGCTTCGGGCGATCTTGCGGGCCAGCGCCCTGGGCAATTTGCGGGTCATGTTCCCCTTGATCTCCACGCTGCTGGAACTCCGCCAGGCCAAGATGGTCTTGGCCGACGTGGTGGAAGACCTCGACGAACACGGCGTCGATTTCAATCGCAGCATGCCCGTCGGCATGATGGTCGAAACGCCGGCGGCGGTGATGATGATCGACCGCTTCGTGGAGGAGGTCGACTTCCTCAGCATCGGCACCAACGACCTGACCCAATATACGCTGGCCGTGGACCGCGGCAACAAGGACGTGGTCGGGCTGTACAACCCGGCCGATCCGGCCGTGCTGCGGTTGATTTCCATGGCGATCGAGGCCGCCGACAAGAAATCGGTGCCGATCACGATGTGCGGGCAGATGAGCGGCAATGCGAACTACACGATGTTGCTTTTGGGCCTGGGGCTTCGGCATTTCAGCGTCGCGCCGGGCTCGCTGCCGGAGATCAAGAACGTTTGCCGCCACGTGACCACGGTCGATTGCAAGGAGGTCGCCGGCCGCGTGGCCACGATGGAAAACGCACGAGACATCACGAACTACCTCCGTGAGGAATTGAAACGACGCATTCCCGGTTTCGGGAATGAGTGATACAAAGAGTTTTCCGCCACTCTTGTCTTGGCGGAGCAGATTGATTCGAACCCATGGTTCGACCGCGAGTACGCATTCGATTTTCAAAACAGTCGGCACTGCGCCTGATTGGCCACCGGGATTTGATGCGCAGCCTGGAGCGGTTATTTCGCCGCGCCGGGCTGTCGCTGGGCATGAGCGAGGGGTATCGACCCAAGCCGCGCATGAATTTCCCCTTGGCCTTGGCGGTCGGCATTGTAGGACGTCGTGAAGTCATGGAACTTGAACTGAACACAGCGCCCCCGGCCGATGAATTGCTCGCTCGACTCCAGCCCCAGGCTCCCCCGGGGTTGCGCATCGAGACGCTGGAGGTCCTGCCGCCGGGCAGTCGCAAGGCCCGGGCCGTGAGCGCCTCCTGCCAGATTGCCGTTCCCCTGTCGCGTTTGCCCGGTCTGGAAGAACGCATCCAGCGGTTGCTCTCCGCATCCACATTGCTCGTTCGGCGTCCCAATCGTTCCGCGCCGATCGACCTCCGTGCCTCGCTGCTTGGGCTGGCACTGGGGGAAGGCGGTTTGGAAATGCGATTGAAGACCGACCCCGGCGGCAGCGCCGGACCGCGCGACGTATTGGCCGCACTGGGCCTGGAGGACCTCGAGCACGAAGGGACCGCTCTCACCCGTACCGACGTGGAGATCGATTCGTGATGGTGCCATCCTTTTCCAGCCGACCGTTTGTCGCTCGAATGCCCGCTCGTCGGTCTTGCCAGAGAAAGCGAGACCATGAAACAGGAAATGCTGATCAATGTCGCCCAGCCGGAGGAATGCCGGATCGCGATCGTGGAAGACGGGGCCCTGGAGGAACTGTACATCGAGCGCACGGGGCAGGATAGCTACGTCGGCAACATCTACAAGGGCATCGTCGTCAACCTGGAACCGAGCATCCAGGCGGCCTTCGTCGATTTCGGCGTGGGCCGCAACGGCTTCCTGCACATCAGCGACGTCGAGCCCCAATACTTCGCCCAGGGCGGCTACGATCCCGACAAACCGCTCGGTCCCCCGGGCGACAGGAACGATCGCCCCGACCGGAACGATCGCCCCGACCGGAACGATCGCGCCGACCGCCGCAACGGCCGCCGCGACGAGCACGACGACGCGGGCGACACGGACGAGACCGATTTCGACGACCAGCCGAAGAAGCGGAGCTTCCGCACCGGCGGCCGCCCCCGCTTCAAGCCGCCCATCCAGGAGATCCTCCGCCGCGGCGACGAAATCCTCGTGCAGGTGATCAAGGAAGGGATCGGCACCAAGGGTCCGACGCTCTCGACCTACATCAGCATCCCCGGCCGCTACCTGGTGCTGATGCCGGCCTTGGGTCGCATCGGCGTCTCGCGAAAGATCGAAGACGAGGACGTCCGCCGCCGCTTGCGCGACATCATGCTTGAGCTCAATCCGCCCAAGGGCATCGGCTTCATCGTCCGCACGGCCGGGGCCGACCGCTCAAAGCGCGAGCTCTCGCGCAACCTGGCCTACCTGCTGCGGCTGTGGAAAGTCATCGTGCGGCGAATCCGGAAAATGCCCGCTCCCGTGGACATCTACCAGGAAAGCGACATGATCATCCGCACGATCCGCGACATTTTCACGGCGGAGGTCGATACGATCTTCATCGACGAGCAGGCGGCCTACGAGCAGGCCCGCGAGTTCCTGCAACTGGTGATGCCACGGTACGTCAGTCGCCTGCAACATTATGAAGGCAAGGAGCCGCTGTTCTTCAAGCACCGCCTGGACCAGGAGATTGCCAGGATCCACGCCCGCACGGTGCCGTTGAAGTCCGGCGGGTCGATCGTCATCGACCAGACCGAGGCCCTGGTGGCGATCAACGTCAACAGCGGGAGTTTCCGCGCCGAAGGCGACGCCGAAGAGACCGCTTACCAGATGAACATGCACGCGGCCAAGGAGATCGCCCGGCAGTTGCGCTGCGCAACCTGGGCGGGGTGATCGTCAACGACTTCATCGACATGCGCAAGGAGCGGCACCGCCGCAGCGTGGAGCGGGCCTTGCGTGACGCGGTCCGCCGCGACCGGGCGCGGACCAAGATCCTCCGCACGAGTCCCTTCGGCCTGATTGAAATGACGCGGCAGCGGATCCGGCCGAGCCTGAAGCGGAGCGCGTACAAGGATTGCCCCTGCTGCCACGGCAGCGCGGTGGTGAAGACTCCCGAGAGCATGGCCATCGACGTGGTGCGGCTCTTGATCGTCATCGCCCAGAAGCCGGCGATCGTGCAGGTCCGGGTCCGCGTGGCGCCCGAAGTGGCCGATTACTTGAACAACCGCAAACGGCACGACCTGGCCCAACTGGAAGACGACGGCAACATGACCGTGCAGATCGTTGGCGACGAGCACGCCGGTCCCGAGCACCTCGTTTTCGAGTGCTGGGACGCCGAGAACCGGGAGGTGAAGTTCCCGTGATGCTGCGATTCCTCCCCTCTCCCGCCTGCTGTACTCAGCAGGATGGGAGAGGGCGGGCACCATGTACCCATGGTCGGGGTGAGGGCGTCTTGCTCCCCTGGCCCCTATCGCGGGATCCGTGGTAGAATAGAATTGTGTTTGTCAAGCAGTACTGCGGGAAAACAGGCGGTTCGCAATATGTCAATCACGATTACACTGCCCGATGATGTCCAAGCCCAACTACAGCGCGCGGCGGAGTCGCAACGTCGCTCGCTAGAAGAACTGGCCCTGGATATTCTGGCCAGCGCGGCGGGAGCGGGGCCGGCAGAGCCCACGCCGGAGGAAGTGGTGGCAAGGATCCGAGCCACTTCGCCGAATCCAAAAAGCGTTCGCGCGGCAACTGGTTCCCTCGCTGCGGCATTGAGGGACGCGCCACACATTCCGGACTTCAATCTTGGCCTCTGGGAGCATGAGTGGGCGGTAGTCGAATCGCAGATCCGGGCGACGACCCGCGCCAACGATATCGCCGAAGGACGTGCATAGCTTCCGATGGCCGACTACCTCTTGGACACGAATCATGCTTCGCCGCTGGTCACGCTCGGACACCCGCTGCGCGAACGGATTCTCCGCAGACTGGATGAAGGCCATACCTTCGCCGTCTGCGTGCCTGTCCTCACGGAGACGCTGTTCGGCATCGCCATTCTGCCGTGCGCCGCGCTGAACCGGGGCGAGTGGCAACGGCTCAGGCTGGCCATGCCCTGCTACGTGCCCGACGAATGGGATGCCGAGTCTGCCGCGGAACTGCAATTGGCGCTGCGTCGGCGTGACCGGCAATTGGAGACCGTTGATTCCCTAATCGCTACCGTTGCCTTGCGCGTACAGTTTGATCCTGCTAACCACCGACCTGGATTTTCAAGCGGTTCCTGGGCTCCCCCAGGAGAATTGGCTGGCGCGTTGACGACGATTTTCCAGATCACTGGCGCATGTCGAGGGCGCGGGCGGGTACGTGCTTGCCGCGGGAGACACCCGCCGTCGAGCCAGCTTTTCCCCGCCAGCAAGTGGCATTTCCGGCGCGCAACGTCCAACAAGCTTCCCGCAGAGGGCCAGGTTGCGGGAGGGGGGAAGGCGGCCATGGCTGCATTCCCCCCTCCTGCAATCACTTGACTCACCACTTCCTCGTGGTTTAGACTGGGGCGTATCGGAAATCAAAAAATCAAATTTCCTATCAACTCCTACCAACTTCCTATCAACCGTTCATGCGAGCGCCCAATATCCCGGAAAAAGTGCGGGAGTTGATGGGCTGACGATTGGTGATTTAGGAAAGGATACGGGATGAACATTCGTGAAGCCATTCAGGACGCCTTAAAATACTTTGATGACCCGCCGCCGAATGAAGCCAGCACGTGCGAATGGGTGATTCTTCCGTTGCTCCATGCCGCTGGTTACGACAGGCGGGATATTTTATCTCACGTCAGTGATGGTGGACGCGGCTTCCCGGATTACACCATTCTTCCAAAGGACGAGCAACACAAATTCTACCTGGAGGCGAAAGCCTGGCTGGTAATGCTTGAGGATGAACATGCTCGCCAATCCTTAAACTATGCTAATGGCAACGGCAAACGTTGGGTGGTGCTAACAAATGGCCAGGAATGGCGGCTCTACGACAATGATCGTCGCGGACTTCCAGAAGAGAAACGCGTCGCGAAAGTCCAGCTTAAGGATATTGACGAGGCTGAAAAATTCCTACAGGCCATCGGCAAGCAGTCGGTCTGTACGGGCAAGTTAGAGGTTTACGCCAAGACCGCACTTGAAGCTAAGCGGCAGCGCCAGGAAGCACAAGCCCTCGCTGAGGAATTTAATGTTCAACTCTCCAAACCGGAAAGTGCGCTGGTCAAAGCCATGCACGTCGTCCTCGCGCGGTGCGAAGGACTAAGGGAGCTTAAGCTGGAAGGTATTGTGGCGCACTTCGCTCGGAAACCGCCTAGTTCTTCCCAGCCGCTTCCTCCAAACGAAACCAAAGCTGGCCTTGATGACTCTCGTTCCAAAATCAGTGCCGAGCCAGAATTCTTTCAACACAAGGCGTTGTTGATCAGCGTCAACAGGACCGCCGCCAAGATGCCGCTATACGAAGCAACCCGTTACGCCTGGAGGCTCAAGAAGTCCAGAGCGGAGCAAGCTGAAGTCGTTCTTGCCACCCGGCAGGGTGAAATCGTCGGTGCCTTCATTGCTCGCCGCTGGTTAGAAGCAACAGCAGAGAACTTCCCGGGGCATCACCCCATGCCCGGTCGTTTCGGGTTCGAGGGGGAAGAGGCCCCCGACAATATCAAGAATCTGTATGTGGGAAAGCGCGTACCTGACGAATACCGCAAGCCCGGCACTCAGACTCCATTTCAATACACGTGGGATTAGTAGCCGATTACCCGTGTTCAAGGGACGTGGGGGAAACATAGTCATGCCCAGGAAAGTAGCTTGCTTGCGCGACGCCATGCGCCGTGACCGGGCGCGGACCAAGATCCTACGCACGAGCCCCTTCGGCCTGATCGAAATGACGCGCCAGCGGATCCGGCCGAGCTTGAAGCGGAGCGCCTACAAGGATTGCCCCTGCTGCCACGGCAGCGCGGCGGTGAAGACTCCCGAGAGCATGGCCGTCGACGTGGTGCGGCTCTTGATCGTGATCGCCCAGAAGCCGGCGATCGTCCAGGTGCGGGTCAGCGTGGCGCCCGAGGTGGCCGATTACTTGAACAGCCGCAAGCGGCACGACCCGGCCGAATTGGAAGACAAAGGCAGCATGACGGTGCAGGTCGTGGGCGACGAACACGCCGGTCCCGAGCACCTCGTTTTCGAGTGCTGGGGCGCCGAGAACCGGGAAGTGAAGTTCCCCTAGCTCCGTGGTGGAATAGAATTGTGTTTGTCAAGCAGTGCTGTGGGAAAAAAGACGGTCCGTATTCCTATCATCGTGTACGAACGAAAAAGGGAGGATTGCATGATCTACAAGGTTCCGCTTGTTTTTGAAAGCCAACCCGAAGGCGGTTTCACAGTTACTTCTCCCCTCTTACCAGGACTGGTCACGGAAGGCGACACGATGGAAGAAGCCCTGGCAAACGTGGGCAATGCCATGGCCGCACTGGTGGAAGCCTACGAAGACCTTGGCCGCCCTCTTCCGGCAAGTTTGCAGGTTCCGGAGAACGGAGGCCCGGTCCAGTTCGAGACATTGGTCGCTACACCATGAATTATCGTGATGCGGCACGAAAGCTGCGAACGTTGGGATGCCGGGAACTGCCCAGACGCGGCGGCGGTTCCCACCGAAAGTGGTTCAATCCTGATACGTCGAGCGTCGCGAGTCTTCCAGACTGGGGCGGCAAGGATCTCAAATTGGGGACTGTACGATCGGTCGTCCGCGATTTGGGAATCGACTGGCATGATTTCGAGAATGCCTAACCCGGTTTTTTTCTGCGAGAGCGGTGTCGCCTGACTTCGTCGCCGCGGTACGTCAGTCGCCTGCAACCTTTCGTTTCTCAGATTTCCCGATGGCTCTCACTTGCCCCTCGGCCGTTTGACCCGGGCGAAGAGTCGCGCCAGCGGCAATTCGAAACCGGGCAGAACCTCACCGCCGGAGAGAGAACCGTGGGGACCAATTTCCGTCCATTCACGCGCAGCCGTATAGGCCCGTGCCGTGCGGGCCTTTGGCTCGATGTACCACACCAACCGCACGCCGGCCTGAAAGTAATCTCGCAATTTGCGCTTCATCTCTCGGGCCGTGTTACCCTGAGAGAGGATCTCCACGGCCAGGTCAGGGGCAATGGGATAGATTGCCGGCCTGGACGACTCATCGCCCGGCAGGCGTTCCCAGCGAATGAAAGAAACGTCCGGGGCGCGAATTTGGCCCGGCAGAATCTTGAGTAGCCCATCCCCGACGGCCAACGCGCCGAGATTATTCGCGTCGAGGTATCGCTGGATAAAATACGCCAACGCAAATGCCAACATCGATTCGTAAGTCGCCATGACCTTCTCCACCAGGGTCCCATCAATGAGTTCGCAAATCCGGCCGGTCCGTGCCTCGGCTTGCAGCACGTCCTGTTCCGTGGCCGTGCCCGGCGTGGGACATACGCGGATCCGATTGAGCGGAAAACCAGGCAACCGCGCCCGGACGTCGGCAATCGTCCATGCGGTCGGCGGGAGATCGGGCAAGACAGTACTCATGGCCGGCTAATGTGGGGAGAACACGTTGGTTACACGCCTATGGTGATTATGGCCCAGTGGGCGGTGGGCGTCAAGCTCCACGTATCACGTCTTCCTCAGCATGACCGTGCAGATCGTCGGCGACGAGCACGCCGGTCCCGAGCACCTGGTTTTCGAGTGCTGGGACGCCGAGAACCGGGAAGTGAAGTTCCCCTAGCTCCGGCGAATCAAAACCCTCTCCAGCCGCCGCCCATCCACGGCCACGACTTCCAGCGTCAATCCCTCCCATACGGCGGACTCGCCCGTTGCCGGGATTCGCCCCAGCAGGGAAAGCACCAGTCCGCCGACCGTGCTCACGTCGGCCGGCAGCGCGCCGCGGCGATCGGCCATGTCCATCCGCTCCAGCAGTTCGTGCAAGGGTAGGCCCGCGTCGACGAACCAGCTCGAATCGTCGCGGGCGACGATCTGCTGCTGGCGCTCGGCGCGATGTTCGTCGTGGATCTCGCCCACCAGCTCTTCCAGCACGTCTTCCATCGTCACCAGGCCCTCCGTGCCGCCGAACTCGTCCAACACGATCGCCATCTGCGTCCGCTTCTGCCGGAAGCGTTCCAGCAACTTGTCGATCCGCAATGATTCGGGCACGAGCAACGCCGGACGGACCAACTTCCGCAATTCGATCGACCAGCCCATGTGTTGCCGCAAGAGAAGGTCCTTGGTGTAGACGAAGCCGATGATATGGTCGAGATCGCCTTCGTGGATCGGCAGTCGCGAGAAGCCGGCCATGGCCACGGCGCCGATCACTTCCTCGGCCGGCGTGTCAACGTCCAGGGCGTCGATTTCAATCCGCGGCCGCATAATGTCGCGCACCGTGCGGTCGCCCAACCGCAAGGCCCGGCCTGCCAGCATCTGCTCGGCCGGATCGAGCACACCCTGGTGCGTGCCCGTGTGGATCAGGTGCTCGATGTCTTCGATGGAAACGGTCTTCTCTTGAACCTTGCGGCAGCCCAGCAGCCAGAGCACGACCGTGGAGACGATTTCCATGATCCAGATGGCCGGCCGGGCGATGCGCAGCAAGCCCGCCATGGGCAAGGCGACCCAGCGGGCCACCGTCTCGGCATTGCTCAGCGCCAACTGCTTGGGAACGAGTTCGCCGAAGACGATCGTCACGAAGGTCAGGCCCAAGACGACGATCGCCAGGGCAATGGCCGTGTGGTTCTCCGCAAGCAGTGGAATGTGGGATGCCGCCAGCCAGTTGCTCAGCGGGCGTGCCAGCGTCGCCCCGCCGAAGGCCGAGGCCAACGTTGCGATCAACGTAATTCCCACCTGAACCGCCGGCAGGAATGTTCCCGGATTGGACGCCAAATCCAGTGCCTTCTGTGCCGACCGGTTCTGGGACCGCACTTGTTCCAGCCGGCTCCGCCGGGCGGTCAACACCGCGATCTCGGCCGCGGCAAAGAAACCGTTGGCCAAGATCAGTCCGGCGATAATCAGCAATTCAAGGGAAATCGACATGGGCATCACTATTCTAGCTTTCGACGCTGCATTTCTTCAGCAACTTATGCCGAATTTTATGATGATAGGTCCCTTGAATTCTGCCGCGGCCAACGATTCCAGAACCTTTGAGTGGGCCAAGCTGGGTTGGCTAGGGGCTTTCGCGAGGTTAGCCATGACGTTGCATTCGTCCCAAATGGGTCGTGGCGGGCATCGCGACGATCGGCGTCGTCGACTGCTCGCCGAAGAGCTGACGGCCAATTCCGGCCAGCCAGCCCAGGACATTTCCGGGATATGGCCGCAGAATGGTCATCCGCATGATCATAAGTCAGAGAACTATGGCGACGCCGAGTTCCTGCAAACGCAACTTCGCATGACCGACCTGATTCCCCGGCGTCTGATTCCCTACCTCCTGCTCCTGATGGTGGGTTTGTCCGCAATCGGTGGCCTAATATCACTTTACGTCTGGATTCCGGACTTGCTTCGCGGCCCACAAGTTCGGCCGGCAATGGCCGATCTAGGCAATTGCGGAAGCCTGGGAAATTGGTTTGCCTCATTGTTGCTTCTTACGGCCAGCCTGCTCGCGATCATCATTTATAGTGTTCGCCGGCATAAAGTTGACGATTATCGTGGACATTATCACGTATGGCTTTGGGCAGCCGCCTGCTGGTTCATCATGGCGACCGACGCGGCCGCCAGCCTGCACCAGGGTCTTCAGCAAGTGATGATTTCGCTTACGGGCACCCGAATTATAGGTGACGGATCAATCTGGTGGGTGGTTCCAGCCCTGCTGCTCGTAGGATCCATAGGTTCTCGTTTGTTGATCGACATGTGGTCGAGTCGGCTTTCCAGCGCGGCTTTAATACTTGCGGCGATTGCCTATCTTACGGCTTTAGTGGCTTTTTTCCATGGCATTGTATTGCAGTTCGAAATCTCCCAATTGTTGCTGGTTCAAGGCACGTTACTCGGTGGACACTTACTGCTGGCCATGTCGATGGCGTTGCACGCTCGCTATGTCGTGCTCGACGCTGAGGGGGTCATTCCCAAGCGGGTCGTGAAGAGGAAGACGGAAAAGAAGCCGGTGGAGAAGAGGCAGGCGGTGAAGAAGACCGATCAGGCCGACCAGGCCGCGATGGGCGATGTGGCCGAGGAAGATTCTGCCGAAAATGGCAGGAATAATGCGGCCGATTCCGACGACGGCGAGGAAGAACCCGGCAGCGAGGAATGCGGCGATACGTGGGTGACGATCGACCGACCGCACGGTGGAGCACAGCCCGTCTTGAAACGCGTGACGCCCGCGGAGACATCGGCCGTGCCATCGCTGGCGCCGAAGGCAGATCTTCCTGGGACGGAGAGTTCATCTTCCGACTCCGGTTCTGACAGCCGTACTCTCAGCAAGGCCGATCGCAAGGCCTTGAAGAAGAGGCTGATCGAGGAGCGGATGAAGCGCGAACAGCACAAGGCGTCGAACTGGTAGGGTGGGACCAGCGAGTCTGGGCGATCGCCGGCCCACCATGATCGGCCGGAAATCGCGTTATGGTGGGCCGGTGCTCGCGACCCGGAGTACCGGGTGCCCCGCTCGCTCGTCCCACCCTAGATCATCATACCTGGCTCATGCGTTTGAGCGTGTCGTCGACCTCGGAGGTCTTGAGCATGCCGATCGTAATGGCGTCGACCAGCTCGTTGCTGAAGACGAACTTCAGCGAGGCGTCTTTCTCCTCCGGCTTGACAAGCTTGCCGGCGCCGAAAATCTTCATGCCGACGACGGCCTTGCCGTTCTTGCGGGCCGTCTTCAGCACGCCGGAAACCTCCGCGACGCTGCCGTCGCATATATATTCCTTGCCGCACTTGTAATTGACGCGGGCGAAAATCACGTCGACCCAAGGATGCTCGGAGGCGACCTTCAAAGCGCCGAAGTCGTGGCACGACACGCCGACGGCCCGGACGGCCCCCTTCTGCTTCATGTCGGAAAGCTCGTCGCGGATCCGCTCGAACTGCGTGGGCCACCGGGCATTCTGCATGCAGTGGATGAGACAGACGTCGAGATGGTCGGTGCCGAGTTCTTTGCGGAAGCGATCGACCTCCTCCTTGGCCCCGCCCGACGGTTTGACCCAATCGGCCTTCTGCGGCCAGATTTTGCTCAAGAGCGTGAGCTTGTTGCGGGGCAGGCCCTTGATCACGTCCTTGACGAAGGGATGCGAGCCGTAGAGATCGGCCATGTCGATGAACGAGATGCCCTTGTCGAGGCTATGCCGCAAGAGGCGGTCGAAGGCCGCCTTGCCTTGCCGAGTATGCTCCGACGAGTGGTTGTAGCCGTTGAAGCCCGTGCCCTGGGCCAGGCGGGAGACCTTGATGCCGGTCTTGCCCAGCTCCACGATGTCGGTGCCGTTGAAATGCACGACCGGTTCGGCCGCGCGCAGTAGCCGCGGGGCCGTGGCCAGGAGGCCGGCACCGGCGATCGAAGCCTTAAGGAAATCACGTCGATTGTAAGAACCCATGGTTCGGTCCCTTTGTATCCAGGTTGTGAAATTTCGTCCTGCTTAATTCATACGGCATTAGTCGCTCTGAGTAAAGCAAAATTCCGTTTTTGACACGGCCGGCTCTGCGGTTTAGAATCATCGAGATCGATTTGGCCCCTAAGCACTGGAGTACCACTCATGTCCAAAATTTTCGCTGTTTTCGCCGTCACGATCTTCCTTGCCAACCCGGCCGGCTGGGCCGCCGAGAGTCCGATCATCGCGCCGGGCGCGAAACTTACGGTACTGGCCAGCGGGTTCGAATTCACCGAAGGCCCGGCCGCCGACGACCAGGGAAACGTGTTCTTTACCGACCAGCCCAACGATCGGATCATGAAGTGGAGCACCGACGGCAAGCTCACCACCTTCATGAAGCCCTGCGGGCGGTCCAACGGCCTGTGCTTCGACGCCCAAGGCAACCTGTGGGCCTGCGCGGACGAAAAGAACGAGATGTGGATTATCGACCCCGCGAAAAAGGTCACTGTCGTGGTGAAGGACTACGAGGGCAAGCTGCTCAACGGGCCCAACGACGTCTGGTTGCGGCCCGACGGCGGGATGTACTTTACCGATCCCGTATTACCGGCGGCCGTATTGGAAGCGCGGGCCGAAGGAAATCGCCATCGAGGGGGTTTACTACTTGACGCCGGACCACAAGAAGCTCTTGCGCGTCGTGGCCGATCTCGTGCAACCCAACGGCATCATCGGCACGCCCGACGGCAAGACGCTGTACGTGGCCGACATCGGCGGCGGCAAGACGTACGCCTACGACATCCAGGGCGACGGCACGCTCGCCGGCAAGCGGCTCTTCTGCAAGATGGGCTCCGACGGCATGACGATCGACGATCGCGGCAACGTCTATTTGACCGGGAAGGGCGTGACGGTTTTCGATCGCGAGGGCCGTAAGATCGAGCATATCGACATACACGAGGCATGGACCGGCAACATTTGTTTCAGCGGCAAGGACCGGCAGACGCTGTTCATCACGGCCAGCAAGCACATCTACGGGCTGAAGATGCTGGTGCATGGCGTGGGAAGTCAGTGAGATGCTGGAAATTCCAAATCTCAAATCCGAAATCTCAAACAAATTCAAATACTGAATGACGAAATGCCCGAAACAGTTTTGGTCATTGGATTTTAGTATTTTGGATTTGTTTCGAATTTCGCATTTAGGGTTTTGGATCTGTTTCTTCTAAGCTGCTTGGCCAGCACTTTACGGTAGTCGGCATCGAACTCATAAAGGATAGCGTCCGTGGCTGCTTCATACTCCCCGAGGCGGACCGTGTGTCCATAGTCCGTGACAGAGAATGCCTTGAAGTCCGGCTTCACTCCATCGCCGGAGGGTGCGAACGCACTGAACGGAACTGCCAGCGATCTCAGATCACCTCTCCAAAGCGTGACAACCGCATTTTCAGAATCTACCGTTCCGCCTATGAACAGATCCGACCGGTTCTCCGCGGAAAGCGCTTCCGCCAGTTCCTCCGGAGGAAGAAAGCCGCCGTCCACGCTGTAGGCGAACTTCTTGAAGCAGCCGGTCAATGTGGGAAGCGTCTCTTGAAGGGGCCGGTATAGCAGAAGGGCATAACCCATGGGCTTCGCATGGCGGAGCAACGGAAAAGGACCGAATCAGTGCGCTGGTCAGGTCCTTTTCGTAGCTGATCCAAAGGGAATCTGCAGGGGCGCGTTCCACAAAAGCGGCGATCCGGTTCGATGACGAGATCACGTCCGGTTGCAGCGAGGCAAAACGCTGCGGCCGTTGCTTTGCTTTGTCGAGAATAATCGTCTTCCAGCGACTTGGAATCGTCTTGACCGCCATGCTATCGACCTTCTTTGGTTTTCCCTGTCCTCACACGGGATTCTTAGGATATTTTCTGTTCCATCCATCTGCAAAGCCAAGTCCAATGGCGGTCGATCTCCGCGAGTAATTCTTCCGGTATTAACGACGGGTCGGGAGAACGATCCATAAACTCGTGATCTCGAAGGCCGAGTCGCCATTTCTCGGTCCCGCGAAAAATCGAGACGTGAGGCGACTCGGTCGTCTCCTTTTCCTGAATCTTGACCTTCCATCCTGCGGCACGAAGCGCTTTCGGGAGCCTCAAAGGTATCGGCACAAGGAGACGCTCCTGTCTTTTCGACTGAAAGGCCCTGGAACCCGGAAGGCATGCTCAATGATATTTCCGGCTGCGAGAAGAGTCAAGACAGGACATTTCCGGGGTAGTTTTAATTCTGGAAACCCAATTTGTTGGTGGCCACTACCGCGGCTGTTGACGTGATCGCGGGCTTCGGGGAAGTCGATGCGTGGCACCGCCTGCCATGATCCCAACGCGATCGCAGCCCCGAGGTCCGCTGGAAAACGGGCCAAGGCAGCACGCGCCCCCGCCAAACTCCACGCAGCAGTTGGCGGTTGAAGTCCGAGCGCAACGTCCACCTCGACTCTACTCGATGCCGTCGATGCCGGTCGTGGCGGTCGTGCCCTGCCGTGCGAATCGGCCATTTATTCCGCCCGGTTCAGACTTTCGATCTCGGCGGCACCGGTATCGAGGATGGCGGCGTTCTCGAATAGGCACCTTACGACCTTTGAAGTGAAGTCGGCATCCTGGCGCACCGTTCCTCGTTTGCTCCAGGCAGCAGAAGTAGCGATGGTGACGGTAATGTGTGCCCCTGCCTCAAGTTCCGCCTTGAACCTAGCATTTAGGCGCAAATTCGTCTTCTCGCTTGGACCTGGCTTTCGATAGTGAGCGAGCCGACGAGCCAGATTCTCGGTCTCGCCGATATACTGGGCTTGGGTATCGGGGAGCCTGAGTTGGAAGCGATATATCGCCGGTGCCTTGGTCGCCTTAGGGAACGACAGCCCTCCTTTGTCGTCCAGGACAATCTTGCCCAACACCGTCCATTCCATTCTAAGCCGCAACTCCAAACTGCCAGCCGATTGTTCTGGTTGGTTCACTGTGTCGCCAACGGTGACACAACGGGCACGGCGGTGCGGGGGCCGTCTGTTCCGACGAAATACTAATCGTTCCCTACCAAGATCGACCTCTCTGGACCGCCAGCCGATACCCAACCACGCCCTGGCATGGATGTGCGTCTGATCATTTGCCCACCACACCGGAAACGAGCGTGCGCTGGCTGGCAAGTGGAAACCCAAGACCCGTTCCACTTCGGCGAACGTTGCTCGCCATACGTCATCGTCCAAACCGTCGAGATAGCGTTGAAGAGGCTCGTACTTGGCCATGTCCATTGCTCCACTGCAAAATAGAATATCCAAGAATTGCCCGTGAAATGGTCCTTCCACTCCGTCAGCGGCGCGAACCAATCGAATCGGCAACGTGCCGACCGCGTCGGAACTGACCACGACAATCGGTCTCGTCTTGCGGATCTCGGCGCCGACGGTCGGCTCCAGATTCACAAGCCAGATTTCAGCGCGTTGAATCTTCATCCAGGAAGTCTCCGGGTTGCCAGTCCACGCGCTGGTCGGCGCTCTCGGCGTAGTAGGCTTTCAGTTCTTCGGCCTGACGTGCCAGCATCTCATGGCGCTGCGCAAGCGGAAGACGCAGGAAATCGACCTGAGACTGCAACGTCCCCCCACGGTCCGTCAACTCCCGCAACAATTGATATGCCGCGGGCAAACACTGCGACGGGAGTTGCTGCACTAGGTCTTGGACTTGAGAGTACGTGATCGTTTCCATGAACCGTTACCCCAAGTGCAGCCGCATGGGCACCATGTCGGAGTGCTGGAAACCGTTGTGCTCGTAGAAGCGGATGGTCTTCTCGTTGACGCGATCGGTCAAGAGCGTGATGCGAGTGAAACCGTGCGACTTGGCGTAGGCGACGGCGTGTTGCAGCAGCCGCGTGCCGATGCCCATGCTGCGGCGATCGGGGCGAATCACCATGTCCTCCAGCCAGCAGGCCGGGCGCCCTTGGCCGTGCTGATCGTGAACAACAGACTGACCATGCCCACGACCTCGTCTTCCTCCGTGGCGACGAAAATGTTGCCCCGCTCCGGCGCCCGGATAATCATCCCCAAGCCGCGGACCTGCTTCTCGCGGTCGGGGCGGAACTCGGCTTCTTCGGAAAAAAGCACCGCCAGCAGGTCCGCCATCTGCGGAATGTGATCGGTGGTCGCCTGTTCGATACGTATCATGGACTGTACCTTGCTCTCAAAATGTCAACTGCCGGCAGTCCGTCAAAATCGGACGACAGGTTAGAAACCTGTCCTACCTAAAACGCCAACATCTGCCGGTATTCCGTCATGCGGCGCTCGATCGACGCGCGATCGATCTGCTGCAAACGATCGAGGCTAAAATCTTCGACACAGAAGCTCGCCGCGATGGTGCCGTAGGCCAGGGCCTCCTTGAGCGTCTTGGGCTCGAAGTTGCCTTTTTCGGCCAAATAGCCCATCATGCCGCCGGCAAAGCAATCTCCAGCCCCGGTGGGATCGACGACCCGGCAGGTCGGAAAGGCGGGCAGGACGTAGGTCTCATGCTCGCTGAAAAACATCGCCCCGTGCTCGCCCTTCTTGACGACGACAAACCGCGGGCCCAGCTTCAACACGCTGCGGCCGGCGCGGACCAGGTTCTCGTCGCCCGTCAACAGCTTGGCCTCGCTGTCGTTAAGCACCAGCCCGTTGACTCGCCTGAGCATCTTCAGGACGTTCTCGCGGTCGTTCGTGATCCAGTGATCCATCGTATCGGCCACGATCAGTTGCGCGCCGGGGCATTGATCGATGACCCGCAATTGGATTTCCGTGGCCCCGTTGGCGAGGAAGAGGAACTTACACTTGCGATAGTGGTCGGGCAACACGGGGTCGAACTCGGCCATCACGTTCAGGTTTAGGCTGAGCGTCTCGCGGTCGTTCATGTTCTTCAGATAGCGACCGCTCCAGCGGAAGGTCTTGCCGCCGGGGATGACCTGCAGGCCGGCCGTATCAATGCCGCGTTCTTGCAACATCTTCAAATGCTTCGCAGGCCAATCCTCGCCGATCACGCCTGCCAGGCGGACCGACGTGAAGAAGCTGGCCGTATAGGAAAAAAACACGGCCGAGCCGCCCAGCACATCATCGTGCCTGCCGTGCGCGGGCGTTTCCACGCTATCCAAGGCAACCGAACCCACAACCACCAGCGGCATTGAAAGCTCCTTGATTTACTTCACAGCGCCGGCCAATCCCGGCAGCCAGGAAGCAAGGTAATACGCTTTGGGCGTCGTCATCTCCAGCATGGCCTTGAGATCCAGCGACGGCGACTTGCTCGCTTGCCCGCCCAAGAGGACGCTGATGAGGCCGGATTCCTGCTGCTTGTAGCGTACGACCTGGACCTTATCGCGGTCCAGTCCGGCCAGTTCGATCGCCCGATCGACGGCCTCTTCCACGAAGCCGATCCCGTCGACCAGGCCATTCTCTGACGGCCTGCTCGGCGGTGTAGACCTGACCGGTGGCCAGCGCGTCCAGCGCCTTGGGGTCCTTCTCGAACTTGCTGCGGCCCGAGCGGACGACTTTCTTGAACTGTTCGAAATCATCGTTGACCAGCTCCTGGAAAATCTTCTTCTCTTCGGGAGTCATCGTCTTGGTCGGGCTGCCCATTTCCTTCAGTCTGTGGCTGGCAATCGAATCGTCCGCCAGCCCGTGATCCTCCATGAATCCGGCAACATTGAAATGGGGGAGGATCACGCCGATCGATCCGGTGGCACAGGTCGGCTCGGCGAAGATCGTGTTGGGCTCTTGACCGACGGCCATCGACACGTAATAGCCGCCGCTGGCCGCGATGCTTCCCATGCTCACGACGATGGGAATCTTCCCCTTCTCGTTGTCCCTCAGCTTGCAGAGGTGATGGTAAATATAATCGCTGCCGCTGACGCTGCCGCCGGGGCTATCGACGCGGAGGACCACGGCCCTGACGTGTTCGTCTTTCATGGCCGTGTCGATTGCCCGCTTGACGAAGCCGTCCTCGTTTTCCTGGATGAGACCCTCGATCGGCAGGATGACGACCTTATCCTTGGCTTTCTGGTCGTGCGAGACAAACTTTTCCTGCACGCGCGGCGTGCCGTCCGAGAGCAGACTACCGCTCATGGCGAGCAAAACAAGATTCAGGACGACCGACCAACCAAACACCAACATGAACAAGGTGAGGAAGAACTTTCCCCAAAATCCTCTGCGGGGGGGCGGAGGTGGTGGATAGCAGTAGGTTATTCCGGGAGGAACTGCCTGGGCGCAGCGGCGGGCAACGGTGGCGGTGCCCCTTCAGATTGGGGGGTAGTCGACATGGCATTCCTTATGGGCCGAGTGTGTTTTGTTTAGTACGTTAGTGATGAGCACATTCCCTAGGCTCGCGTGGGATCTGCGACTCCCGGTCGCTTCCCCATTCTAACGGGTCTTCCCGATCAAGCAATGCCACACGAGCACTGTTTGCAGCCCTGCCGAGCAATGCCACTTGGACATCGATTTCAAGGGATGCGTCAAATGCCCTTGATATTCAAACGAGTGTTTGATATATTTGCTTGAATCATCCGTTTGCCTGGGATTGAGGGTGTGCGATGTCCAACGATCCATGCCGTGGGGAAACGACCGATCGGCTCTTGGCGGCGGCGACCGAAGTTTTCGCCGACGTCGGCTACCGGGCGGCTACGCTACGGGAAATCTGTCGCCGAGGCAACGCCAACATTGCCGCGGTGAATTACCATTTCCACGACAAAGAGCAGTTGTACACGGCGGTGCTCGAGCAAGCCGTGTTGGCCGCCGGCGAAGGATTGAGGCAGATCGTGCCCGACGGGGACCTCCCGCCCGAGCAGAAGCTGCGGCACTTCATTCAGCATCTTCTTCAGAGCTTGTTGGGCGTCGACCGGCCCCTGCAACTGCTGCGGCTGATTGCCCACGAGATGGTCCAGCCGACGCCGGCCTTGGAAGTGGCGGTGGAGAAGGCGGCACGGCCGTTGAGCGGCATCTTGGACGCGATCGTAACGGAGTTGTTGGGACCGGCGGCCGAAGCGACCGTGGTCCGCGACTGCAGGGCCAGCATCATCTCGCAGTGTTCGTCCTATCAGAATAGCGAAGCCATCATCCAGCGACTCGATCACCTGAATGTCCACGACTCGGCGACGATCGAGCAACTGGCCGAACACGTTTACCGTTTTTCACTGGGCGGCGTTCGGGCGATTGCCACAGATTGTAGGGTGGGACCAGATCGCGCAGCGAGCGCAGGCCCACCATGACCGAGAACAATACCGAAAAAATTGTGGGCCTGCGCTCGCCGACCCGGAGTACCGGGTGCCCCGGATCTGGTCCCACCCTACGGCCTCACGTACAAGAGAAAGCAAAATCAATTATGATGACTCTGCATTTACCGAGAAAACGTCTTCTGCTTTTGGGCGGTTCGTGCGCCGCGATTGCGGTGTCGGTGGTCATTTTCTGGCAATTCCGCCACAGCGCCGAGGCGGCGCCGGCCGCCGGGACAAACTACTTCAAGACCATCGAGCCACGCGAAACCCTGGCAATCAAGGCCGGCCCCCGTGACATCCGCAAACAGCCCGTCGAGGCCGTCGTGCGAAACCTGACCTTGCGGCTCACCGGCAGCCTGACGGCCGATGAGAAGTCGGAGGTCGGCAGTAACGCGATGGGCAATGTTTCCGAAACCCGCGTCGAGCGCGGCAGCTTCGTGAAGAAGGGCGACGTGCTGTTGCAAATCGATCCCCGCGACGCCCAGAACGCCCTGGACGAGGGCATCAACGCCGCCGAGGAACTGCGCGTGCGGCTGGGGTTGGACGAAGGGAAGGAATTCTGCGTCGACGAAGTGCCCGAGGTCGAGGCGGCCAAGGTCGCCAAGGATCTGGCCGAGCGATGTTTTCACCGGCGGAGAACCTGAAGAAACAAAACGCGATTGCCTTGGAAAGCTACGACCAGTCGGCTGCCGACTATCATGCCGCCATGCAGCGCTACTACCTGGCCCGGCGGATGGCAAAACAGTTGAATCGCAGCTATCGGTCGGCGGTGACGCACCTGGTCACGCTCCGCAAGGCGGTTGATGACTGCACGATTCGCGCGCCGATGGACGGCTGGGTCGCCGAACGGGACATCTCGGTCGGCGAACGGATCATCGCCCTCTTCCCCGGCGCCAAGCTGGTGACTTTGCTGCGGATCAATCCGTTACGGCTCTCGCTGACCGTTCCGCAGCAGGACATGGCGCAGATCAAGATCGGGCAGACCGTCACCTTCCAGACCGACGCCTTCCCCGGCAGGCGGTTCACGGGCGCCGTACGCTACATCAGCCCGACGGTTGCGGCCGACAACCGCTCACTCTGTGTCGAGGCCGTGGTCCCGAATCCGAAGGCCGAATTGTTGCCCGGGCTGTTCGTCACCGCCGAATTGCAGTTAAACAAGAAGCAGACCGAGCTGTACGTGCCCGCATCGGCCGTTTGCAACCGCGGCGACGTAGCCGCCGTGTTCGTGATTCGCGGCGGCACGATCCGCGAGCAGATCGTCTCGCCGGGCGACCGGGAAGGGGCGAGGATCCGTATTCTCAGCGGATTGACAGTGGGCGACGTCGTAGTCACGGCCCCCGACGGCCTGCACGACGGAGATACGGCCATGTAGGGTAACCACGAAATACACGAAACACACGAAAAGGAAAAGAAGATGCAGGTCGTTTATTAAGTTTTTTGTTCCATTCTCGTAGTCTTCTTTCGTGTGTTTCGTGTATTTCGTGGTTGATCCAGCAGGGCCGTCGTACATCACCGCGCTGAAGTAAAGCCCCACTATGAACTTTCTCGCTTCAATCTGCATCCGCCGGCCCGTCTTCGCCACGGTCTTGACCCTGGTCCTCCTCGTATTCGGCGCGGTGGGCTACATGAACCTGGGCCTGGACCGCTTTCCCAAGATCGATTTCCCCATCATCACCGTGACCACGCGCTTGCCGGGCTCGGCGTCCGAAGAGGTGGAGACGGAAATTACCGACAAGATCGAAGAGGCCGTAAACACGACCAGCGGTATCGACGAGCTCCGCTCGGTCTCTTCGGAAGGCATTTCCCAGGTCTTCATCACCTTCGTCCTGGAGAAGGACGCCGACATCGCCGCCCAGGAAGTCCGCGACAAGGTGAACCGCATCCTCGCGGACCTGCCTAAGGACATCGAGCAGCCCTTCGTGGAGAAGTTCGACCCCGACTCGACGCCCGTGATGACCATCGCCGTCTCCTCGCCCTCGTCGATCCGCGACCTGACCGAGTATTGCGACAAGGTGCTGCGGCGGCAACTGGAATCGCTCTCGGGCGTGGGCCAGGTGCTGATCGTGGGCGGGCAAAAGCGGCAAATCAACGTCCATCTCGACGGGCTGAAGATGCGCTCGCATCGCTTGACCGTGGCCGACGTGGCCAAGGCCCTGCAATCGCAAAACCTGCAAGTGCCCGGCGGCACCGTCAAGGCCGGCCAGCTTGAATTTACGCTGCGGACCATGGGCCGCGTCACGAGCATGGCCGAGATCGAGCAGATTACCGTGGACAATCGCGGCGGCCACACGATCACCATCGGCGACCTCGGGCACGTCGAAGACGGCGCCGAGGAGATCAAGAGCCTGGCCCGCTATAACGACACGCCAGCCGTCTTGTTGAACATCCGCAAGCAGTCGGGCACGAACACGATCGAGGTCGCCCGGCTGCTCAAGGAGCGTTTGGCGGAGATGCAGAAGACGGCCCCCAAGGACCGCCTGATCACGATCGTTCGCGACCAGTCGCCCTTCATCCAGGCGGCGGTCGATACGGTCAAGGAACACCTGACCCTGGGCGGCCTCCTGGCCGCGGTCGTGATCTTCTTCTTCCTGGCCAACATCCGCACCACGCTGATCTCGGCCCTGGCGATCCCCACGTCGATCGTTTCCGCATTCTCCGTGATCTACTTCATGGGCTTCACGCTCAACAGCATCACGCTCCTGGCCCTGGCCCTGTCGGTGGGCATCGTGATCGACGACGCCATCGTCGTCTTGGAGAACATCTACCGCTACATCGAGGAGAAGGACTGTACGCCCCGCGAGGCGGCCTTCGCGGCTACCAAGGAAATCGGCCTGGCCGTGCTCTCCATCACGCTCTCGCTGGTGGCCGTGTTCCTGCCCATCGCTTTCATGGGCGGGATCGTGGGCCGCTTCCTCAAGTCGTTCGGCATCACCATGTCGGCCACGATCCTGGTGAGCATGATCATCAGCTTCTCGCTCACGCCCATGCTGGCCGCAAGGTGGCTGAGAAGAAAGGAGGAAGGCGGAGGGATGGAGGATGAACGATTAGGGATGAGGGATAAGGGATTAGGGATGAGAGATAAGGGCCTGGGGGAGAATACGTCGCTCGCGGCAGGTTCCCCTCACCATGACCATCTCCCGGGGGGAAAGGGGACTGCATCATCCCTTATCCACGATCCGTCATCTCCAGTTTCTTATCCCTCATCTCTCATCCCTCATCCTTCATCCTTGCAGCCGTCAGGTTCCCGCAGCGGCGTCTATGCCCGGATCGAGGGCGGCTACATGGCAATGCTCCGCTGGTCGCTGCACCATCGCTGGGCGGTCGTCTTGTTCGTCGTCGGCATGCTGGCCATGGTGCCCGCGCTCATGGGCCGCGTTCGCAAGAACTTCCTGCCGGACGACGACCAGTCGGAGTTCGAGGTCAAGGTCCGGGCCCCGGAGGGCACGTCGCTGGAGGCTACGTTTGTGGTCCTCGACCGCATCGCCCGCGCGGTCCGCAATCTGAGCGGCGTGGATTACACGCTGACTTCCGTGGCCGACGACGACCAGCGGATCGCCAACGCGGGGACGGTCTACGTGCGAATGGCGCCGCTGGGCCAGCGGCGGTTCGACCAGTTCGAGATGATGAACTACGTCCGCGAAGAAATCCTGCCGCCCTTCCGCAAGCAGGACCTGCGGATCAGCGTATCGCCGGCGGCCGTATTCTCCGGCGGCGGAATGTCGCAAGCCGACGTGCAATTCATGATCGGCGGCCCGGACATGAAATTATTGGACCAGTACTCGCAAAAAGTGATGCAGGACCTCCGCCAGACGCCCGGCGCCGTGGATGTCGATTCGTCGCTTGTGGTCGGCAAGCCGCAGTACGGCGTGACGGTCGACCGCGCCAAGGCCGCCGACCTGGGCGTGTCGATCGCCAACGTGGCCAACACCCTGCGGCTGCTGGTGGCCGGCGACAAGGCCAGCGATTACAACGAGAAAGGCGAACAGTACGAGGTCCACGTGCGGGCCACCGCCGAAGTCCGCAACCGGCTCACGGAACTTGCCACCGTCTCCATCCCTTCGTCGAAGAAAGACAAAGAGATTGTGGCCCTGGGGGACGTGGTCACGTTTGTGGAAGGCACGGGACCCGCCCAGATCAACCGTTTGAACCGCAAGCGCCAGGTGACGATAAGCTGCAACATGACGCCGGGGACCTCGCAACAAGCGATCCTCGACGCGATCGACCGCAGCGTGCAGGACCTCGATATCGGCCCCGACTACACGACCGGCCTGCTGGGCAAGTCCAAGGAGATGGCCCGCACCTTCCGCAGCTTCCTCATGGTCTTCGCCAGCGCCTTGATCTTCGCCTACCTGGTGATTGCGGCCCAGTTCGAGTCGTGGTTGCACCCGATCACGATCCTGCTCTCGCTGCCGCTGACGCTGCCTTTCGCGCTGGTTTCGCTGATTCTCTTCGGGCAGTCGTTGAACCTTTTTTCGCTCTTGGGCATCCTCGTGTTGTTTGCCGTGGTGAAGAAGAACTCGATCTTGCAGATCGACCATACGAACCAGCTCCGCGCTGCGGGCCTGCCGCGTTACGAAGCCATCCTGGAGGCCAACCGCAACCGGCTGCGCCCGATCCTCATGACCACAGTGGCTTTCGTGGCCGGCATGATTCCCTTGTTGATCTCCAACAGCGAAGGGGCTTCGACGAACAAGGCTATCAGCGGGGTGGTGATCGGCGGCCAAACGCTCTCGCTGCTGCTGACGCTGATCGCCACGCCGGTCGCCTACTCGCTCTTCGACGACCTGTCGCAGATCTTGGCGCGGCTGACGGCCGCCAATCGATCCCAGACCCCCTGATCTTTGAGCGTCTGCCAGAAGGCCACCAACTCGGCGAAAACCTGGCGCCGGCGGTCCTTTCGCTCCTGGCACAGGTAGTCGAGCCCGAACCGCAAACGTTCGAAGCGTTGCGGACCGCCGAAATAGACTTGGATTTCAGCCGATTCCTTGCGGGCGAACTCTTCGAATGCCTTGACCCAGACATCGCAATCGTGGATCTCGCCCAGAAGCGTCTGAAGCTTCTTGGCCGCATCTGCCGTATTTGCCAGATCGCCGCCGGCTGGAGTGCCGGCATAAACGGTCTTGGCAAGTTCCAGTGTGTAGCGCAGCCGCTTGGCCGCAATGCGCATAGCGTGGTGTCGTTCGTGTTGCTCCGGGTGGGCAAGCCCCGGCGACTCATCGAGCAGTTTCTTGAGCCGCTTGCGAACGCCCTTACCGGCCTGGCGGCGGGCACACTCGCCGACAACGACCTCCGCGTCCCCCGCATCGTCCAGGATCGAGCGGAAGCAGGCCTGCATCGCCTTCAGCACGCCGCTTTTTTCCAAGCGGTCGATGGCCTTGTGCAAGCCCGGCTGAAGCCACTGCCGCTGGCGCTCGACGTGGTTCAGCAAACAGGCGATTCCCGGCACCACCGCGCGGTCGGAAACTCCCGCCAGGCTGATGGCGAGAAACTCGATCAGCACGTCGAGATCGCGGGCTTGGCCAAGGTTCTGGGCCAACTGGCCAATCTGCGTCTTCCAGGCCTTGACCTCTTTCCGCTTCCAGCAAGGGCGGAACATGCCCAAGGCGGCACGCAGCCGCCGCGAGGCAACCCGAGCGCGGTGAACCGATTCGATGTCCTCGCCCAGACGCACGCCGGCCAAGTGCTCAATGAACTGCTTTACCTGCTTCCGCAGGCTTCGCGCGGCCAAGATGCAATAACTAGGATCGGAACAGCGTGTCACAAGAACGACCTAACCGCCTGGGAAGTTATCGGGAAACCAATCTGACACTTCCGTGCCCCGGTCAGCGATCCCTGCAAGAGGACAGTTATTATACTGTTGATGGCAGTGTGGTTCAATTCGCCGAACCCACACGCCAGAGGGGGCAGTAGGGGGCCACCCTACGAAATACCCCGCCGTCATGCTACAATTCCTCAGTTTGACCCGCGATTTTGTCCGTTTAAGGAGCTTTGCCCGTGATTTTGGCCGAACCGCCACCATCCCAAGGTGATTTGCACTTTTCGCTGCTGGGATTTCCGGTGCGGATCAATCCCTGGTTCTGGCTGTCGGCGCTGTTGCTCTCCGGTTTGGGCAATCCAATCGGTGTCGCCATGTGGGTTGGGGCCATGCTGTTGTGCATCCTCTTGCACGAGTTGGGCCACTCATTCGTCATGCGGGCCTACGGATTCGACCCGTCGATCGTGTTGTATTCCTTCGGCGGCCTGGCCATTCCGCATTCCGGCCGTTATGGCATTCGCCGTCCCGGCCCGTGGGGCGATATGTTGATCGCCTTCGCCGGTCCCGCCTCGGGCTTCCTCTTAGCGGCAATTCTGGCCCTGGGATTACATTATCTGGGCGGCTATGAAGTCAGCATGTTCGATCCCACGTGGCGTGATGTCGTGCCCGCGGTCATCATCCCAAGGCAAACCACCGCGCCGCAAGCCTATTTGATCGTCTTCCTGAATCTTATTTTTCAGATTACGGTCTACTGGGGTCTGCTGAATCTCTTGCCGATCTATCCGTTGGACGGCGGCCAGATCGCCCAGCAGATCTTCGTCTTGACCCATCCGCAGGACGCCATACGCCAGTCGTTGATCCTTTCGGTGATCGTCGGCGGGATGATGGGCGTGATCGCCATCGTACAGTGGCAAAGTTTCTTTATGGGCGTGCTCTTCCTTTGGCTGACTTACTCGAACTTCATGACGCTGCAATCCTACGGCAGCGGCTGGCGCTGAGCGAGCTTGCACGATCCTGTAGGGAACGCCCTCCGTGGCGTTCCTTATGCAAGGCATCGTCCCCTTCACGGATCGCCACGGAGGGCATTCCCTACAGTTGTAACACGCGCTTCCTCCTGTTCGCGAAGAATCTTGCCGATGTCCTGTTGCAATTTATTTGAAAACTGTTACAAATAGGTTCAAGGATGCTTTGACGGACCTTCACTTTCATCCGAGTTGAAGACTTCGGTAAGGTGGATGTGACGTTCGAGCGTCTCAGGCGCACAGGAGTGTGCCGCGAGTGCTTCAAGGATGCGAGGCGAAGGAATCGCGTCGAACGAAGTTGACTCGACGATTTGTTTCAGTCCCTATGCCGTTGCGAATGGAGCGATCGCTCGTTTGATCGAAAGCCGTCGTGCGGCGTGAAACTTTGGACGGAGGAAATTACCGTGGCCAAGAAGAAAGTTGCTAAGAAAGCCGTTAAGAAAGTCGCCAAGAAGACGGCAAAGAAGACGGCAAAGAAGCCCGCCATGAAGAAGGGCTGCAAGTGCTAGGCTGACATTCCAGGCGAGGTTTCCTGGCAGGGGCGACTTTCGTCGTCCTCTGCGCAAATAGGGCGACTAAAGTCACTCCTACGGCAACCCTCCGCTTGACCTGGAGCGTGAATTTCGACGAGAAAGAGCCGCGGGATCTTCGCGTTCCTGCGGCTCTAAGCCTTTTGCGATCATTAGGTTATGGCTACCGAACAGGCCCCAAACCGTTGGCGATTGAGTTCTCGTTCCATTCTCAGCCGCGTATGGCAGTGTATACTAAAACTAAGGAGGCGAGGTTACGCTGAGCAGGCGGGAGAGCGGAAGGGCCCCCTTGAAATTCTTTTTCAAACACCGTCTTGATTTGAACCTCCCCTTCAATCAATGTTGAAACTTTGCTAGAGGTGAGAATGGCTCAGTGTCCGGTACCGATGCAGTATCCCTTTGATCTTGTAGTCGTCGTACCTGTCTATAACGAGGCCGAGTGCATTGCGGGCGTGTTGAGGTCGTGGCTGCAGTGCTTGGATGGCTTGGCTATCCGATGTCAGATATTAGCGCTGAACGATGGTTCCAGGGACGCGACCTCTCAGCAATTGGAGCAGTTTGTTGGGGATCCGCGAATTCAGATCGTCAATAAACAGAACGCAGGGCACGGCCCGACGATCCTTCAAGGCTATCGGATGGCGGTCGACCTCGCGCCCTGGGTCTTTCAGTGCGACAGCGATGACGAAATGCGGGCGGAGCACTTCCCGCGACTGTGGCATCGCCGCAACGAGTTCGACGCGATCTTTGGCATCCGCGCCGGCCGGCAGCAACCGGCGGACCGCAGGATAATCAGCGCGGTGTCCCGGGCGCTCGTCCGATTGCTCTTTGGCCGAGGCGTCGTGGATGTGAATACCCCCTATCGCCTGATGCGGTCCTCTTGCCTTCGCCAGATCGTTGTCCAGATCCCTGCCGACACCTTTGCGCCGAATATCATCATCTCGGGGACGTTCGCGCGAGCGAAGTTGAGGATTTGGAACGAAGCCGTGCCGCACGAGGGACGGCGCACCGGGCAAGTCTCGATCATGAAGTGGAAACTGTGGAAAGCCGCAAGTCGCGCCTTCCGACAAACATTGTGTTGTCGGCCCAGGTTGAATCGTGCTTGCTCCTCCGAGACGGACGATAAATCCGAGGAAATCTCGCGTTCATCGTGACCGATCGCGTGTCGTATCTTTGAACCCATGAGCATGTATCCGAATTGTTGCGAATGAACTTCCCCGGCCGCATCAGCATCGTCGGCGCTGGCCCAACAGGCCTTGGCGCAGCGCACCTATTGCATCGGATGAACTGTCCGGATTGGATCTTGTACGAACGCGAACGCGAAGTCGGGGGCCTGGCCAAGAGCGTTGTTGACGACCACGGCTTCACCTGGGATATCGGGGGGCATGTGGCATTCTCGCACTACGGCGTCTACGCTCGTCTTTTCGAGGAACTTCTGCGCAAAGACGGATGGATCGAACATGAGCGCGAGAGTTGGGTGCGGATGCTCGACACGTGGGTTCCCTACCCCTTTCAGAACAACATCCATCGTCTGCCCCCTGCCCAGCGGGCGAAGTGCCTGGAAGGGTTATTGCGCGCCGCCCTCGATCGTGTTCCTCCCCCGCGGGACAATTTCGAGAAGTTCATCCTTGCGATGTTCGGCCAAGGTATCGCCGACTTATTCATGTTGCCATATAATTTCAAGGTGTGGGCTTACCCGGCCCACCGTCTCGGGGCCGGTTGGATCGGAGAACGGGTTGCCGTTCCCGATGCGTTGCGAGTCGCACGCAATGTCGTGCTCAATCAGGATGATGTTTCCTGGGGTCCCAACAGCAAGTTCCGCTTTCCGCGTCAGGGCGGGACGGGCGCAATCTGGAATGCCTTGGCCAATACATTGCCTGAAGAGAGGCTCAAACTTGGCCGCGACGTGGTGCATGTTGATGTCGACAAGCGAGTCCTTCACTTCCAGGATGGCGAAAAAGATCGATACGACTGGCTAATCTCGACCATGCCCATCGACCTTTTGGCGCGGATGTCGGGGAAAAAAGACTGGATTGAACAGACATCTCGGCTGGTACGATCCTCGACTTACATCATCGGCGTCGGCCTGAAAGGGAAAGTGCCGGCGGAGTTGGCGACCAAGTGTTGGATTTATTTCCCGGAAAACAACTGCCCATTCTACCGTGTAACCCACTTCAGCCTCTACAGCCCCAACAACGTGGACGACATCGGCCGGCATTGGTCGCTCATGTGCGAAGTTTCCACATCGCCGGAAAAACCGGTGGATCGACGATTTGTGGTTGAAGACACGATTCAGGGACTCGTCAATACAGGCTTGATCGATAGCCGCGAACGGGTCCTGCACACGTGGGTGCACTACGTGGATTACGGCTACCCCACGCCCACCCCCGACCGCGATGCCGTACTCAACGAGGTCTTGACCGAAATGAGCAAGGCCGGGATCCTTTCTCGCGGACGTTTTGGCGCCTGGCGGTACGAAGTGAGCAATATGGATCACTCCTTCATGCAAGGCTATGAGGCAGCCCTGCATCTCCTCTGCGGCAGTCCAGAGTTGACGGTCTGGGATCCGAATTTCGTGAACACGCCTCACCCCGTGCTGGGCTGGAACCGATTCGATTAACCGAACCGTAACGGAAGCCGACCTCTCGGCCTTGCAACCCCGCTGGCAGGGCTTGCATGCAGGGGACTTGATTTTTGGACAAGAGGTTCCTCTTGGCTGGCGTGACCGCTTTATATGTTGGGGTCTCGCGGCTTTCGGCTCCGGGTGTGGGTTATCAACCACCAATATATGCTGTGGCCGTGTCAGTCAAAGCGCACCCCTTTTCCAGTTAATTCTAATTCGCAAATGTTGCGACGATTGCCGGGTTTTGCTACAATTTTGATCTGATATACAATATTCCCGAGGTCCCCAACTTAAGAGGGCGTGCCTGAAGATGGATCGTCGTCTCTGCTTTTTTTTGGCCATACTGTTTGCCTGTGCTTGCAGGAGGTCGGACAACTCCGGTGTGGACGGCGCGACGGCTGGGCTTCACCCGGCCGGGGATCGACCGGAGCAAGTCGAGTCATTCCTTAAGACAGGGGGAGACGCATGGAAGGTCCAGGTCGAGAATGGCCGGCTTGACGGGGGGGAGGATTTCTGGATCTGGCCTGTCGCGGATAGGGGCATCCAGCGCGAAGGGACCGAACCGCAGGCGAAGTTCCAAATTCACTGGCGGCTCAAGCCCGGCCGGAAATTTCCGGCCGCAGAGGTCTATTATTTTATTCGCGTGGGGGACATTGAACTCGTCGCCGGCAAGATTTCCAGATCGGAGGCGAGGGACGGCATTCTCGATTGCTCGTTCTCTTGCCAGCGGCTATCCGGCGATGGCGTTGTCGCACAGTACCTGATGGTGGCAGGACCGGACATGAAGACGGCAAAAAAGCCCGCCATGAGGAAGGGCTGCAAGTGCTAGGCTGACATTCCAGGCGAGGTTTCCTTTGCAGGGGTGACTTTCGTCGTCCTCTGCGTCAATAGGGCGACTAAAGTCACCCCTACGGCAACCCTACGCTTGACCTAGAGCGTGGATTTCGACGAGAAAGAGCCGCGGGATCTTCGCGTTCCTGCGGCTCTAAGCCTTTTACGATCATTAGGTTATGGCTACCGAACAGGCCCGCGACGATGCCGCCGTTGTTTTCGACCGGGGCTGGTCGGCGGCAAGGTGGCCTCGGATTCCGCGGCCAGCGCCCTTTGAACTTTCGAGGGAGGCGATGGCTCAGGCATGGCTGGCCCTTCGAGAGGTCCAATCCTGAAATTCCACGCCACGGCGCCAAGGACGATCACAACAGCCAATCCACCCAGCCTCAATCCCCAGGCCACGCCTGCCGGTTCGTAGCGGAAGACGACTGCGGACTTGCCGGCAGGCAACTCCACGCCGCGGATGGCATAGTTGACCAGCCGTATCGGCGCGGGTTTGCCGTCGACATAGGCCCTCCACCCTCGGTCCCAGCGGTCTGCGAGGACCAACATGCCCGCCGTCTCCATCGTGGCAGCGACGCAAACCTCGACAGGCGTTTCTCGGGTGATTTCCGCCGTGCCGCGGCACTCCGCCGGCAACGGCAGCGCCGGTTCCGACTCGATGTATGCCACTTGCCGAGGCTTGAACGAGACATCGGCCACCTGGTTCAGGAGCTTCTTCTCGTTGGCGATGGTTTCCACTCTCTGGGGAACGAACACGCGGGGCAAGGCATAGCGGTTTTCCAGCACCCAATAATCGTCTCCCTTGAGGTCCGCTTGAATTCCCGCAACAGGCGCTCCGCGAAAGATCACGTAGCGGACGCCCAACATATCCAGGATGGGATGCAAACGCAATTCTCCCGACGGCTGATCAAAGAGCGCCGGGTTCATCATTTGCGTCAGCGCATAGGAAATTTGCGGCGAACGGGGATCGGCGGCCTTCAGCAGCAACTTGACATAGCGGGCCGGGTCGACCGCATCATAGCCGCGGACGTCGCTCAACCCTTGAGTCTGGGCGAGCGCTGCGGGCAAACAACCGGGATAGCGGGGGTCCATTACCAGTGCAGGATCGCCTTCACCGCGGTAGACGCGAATAATGCTCACGCCCGCCCTGCGGGCCTGTTCCGCCGGTGCGATCACGAGGTGTCCGGCGCCGATCACGCGGCTATGATCGGCCTCGGCCGCCTTAGCCACCTGCTTGAGAACAGGAATTTCAGGATAGTAGAGCGACCAGTCGCACTGTGCCGAGCGTCCATATCCATACCAGAGCAATTCTGCCACCATCAGCGTGCTTGCCACCGCCAGGAACCAACCCGGAGCGCGCGGATTTCGCCACACGAAGAGCCAGCCAGCGAGCCCCAGCGCGCAGAGGCCGGCCGTAAGGAGATAGGTCTGCAGGAAGTTCCCCTGGATCTCTCGGACCGCCTCGAGGCTGGCAATGCTCCCGATCGACTGACCTTGACTTACGACCTTGGCAAGTTGCGAGCGAATGGGCTCCGGCGGCACGATTGCCAGGAAGACCGCAACCAACAAGAGCATGGCCAGCATGATCGCGGGCATACCGAACCACCAGCGCGGGCGCCATTGGCCACAAGCGAGAAGATCCAGCCCCTCGGCTGCCAAGGCAAGGATGCTGAAGGCCGTCGCAAAGACAAAGCGATTGTGCGACAGCATGTTCAAGAGCGGCGACCGCAGCAACTGCACCATGCCGGGGATATTGAGCTGCCAGCTCAAGGCCACAAAGCCGAGCAGGACCCAAAACATGTTGAGCGATCGATTCCGCGTACTGCAAAAGGCCAGTGGAGCTAACAGGAGCGTCGCCAGCAAACCCGCATAGGCGGTGGCCGAACTCTCCAGCAGGTTGCCCTGTGCCGCAGGAAAAGCCGGAAAGAACCCGGCTTCGGTCGAACCGTAGAAGTGCGGAACGACGACCTGCGGCAAGGCGGCCAAGCCGACCGGCGGACGTTCTTCCTCTCCCTTCCTGCGGCGTTCCATGCGAGCGCCCGTCGCGCGTGTATTCGAGCATGGGCAATACGTGCGGGGCGGCCAGCAAAAATCCAAGACCCCAGCCTCCCGCCAAAACGATCGCCGTACGCGCGCAGCTGCCGGAAAAAGGGTGTTGCCTGTGTACTTCGACGAGCCTCCAGAGGCAAAGAGCCCCGAGGTCAAGAGCACTTGACCGGCCACGTCTATGTTGCCGCTGACCACGACCAATGCCGAGAACAGGGCCATCGCCGGCCAGGCCCAGCGGGTTCCACCTCGGACCACGACGTCGATTGCCATCAACAACCAGGGCAGCCAACACACGCCAAATGACAGGCCATAACCCTGCCAGAAGATGAAGAAACCCGTCAGCGGATAGCACCAAGCGGTAACGACGGCGGGCCAAAAGCCGGTTCCCAGCACTTTTCGGCAGAATAAGTAGAAACCAATGGCAGCAACTTCCGCAACGAGCAATTGGACCCAGGCGATAATGACCGGCGATGTGAAGCAGACCGAGAGAAGAACGAAAGGCGAGAATCGCGATGCCAGCGAGGGCGCGCCGGCAAACTGATGCGGATTCCACGAAGGCCAGCGGCCAGAGCGAATTTCGTGGGCAAGAAAGTGCCGAGCGGGCTCGCCGACATAGACCAAGTCCGAGAGCACGAAATTATGCACGACCGTCTTTCGGACCTCGGCTGTTTGCGGAACATACACGCCCGGCAAAGTGAGATGATCCAGCGGCAGCAGGACCTTTTGACCGATCAGTGACGGCCCATAAAGAACCGCCTGCAGCAGCGCAGTTCCCAAAACCACGGCAGCCACGCCCCGTAACCAAAGCAGCACGCGAGGCCATAATCCGGCAGAACGGTCAGGCAAAGCGTCTTGTACTGGATCCGTCTGGCGAATCATCGTTACGGCAACCTTTCTTTAGACTCACTCCCAGGCGTCGATTTTCACGTTCGACTCGGGAACACCGAATTCTCCCGTCAATCGGGCACGGAAGGCGTTGATCATTTCTTGCGGTCCGCATAGATAATACGTTGCGGTCTTGCCGTTGCGGGCGCAGCCGACGGCCCGTTTCAGATCGATCCGGCCGGCGATCGTCGAGCCCGCGGCGCCGGTTTCGGCGTAGCAGTCCAGGTGAAATAAAGGGAACCGCCGCGCGCAACGATCGGCAAGGTCGCGAAACACCAGCAAGTCCTGGCTGCGGGCGCCATAGTGCAGCCAGACTGTGCCGTCCAGCCCCTTGACCATCGAGTCTTCCATGAAGGCCACGAAGGGCGTGACTCCCGTCCCGCCGGCAATCAACACCACGTCATGCTCTTGGCTGGTGCGGACGATGAAATCGCCGTAGGGGGCCTTCATCCAGACCCTGCGGCCGGGGTGCAGTTCGGCAAGGATCCGCCGTGTAAACGTCCCCTTGGCGGCGACCGTCAGGCGCACGTGCTCCTTTTCCAGGGAACCGCTGGCCATAGTGAAGCAGCGCGATTCCGGCCAGTGTCCCGACGGATCGTAGGCGTCCAGTGCCAGGTGCAGGAACTGGCCCGGTTTCCACCGCGGCCGCGGCCGGGCCCCAGGTACTCCTGGGAGGCAGCGAAACTCGTACGTCGCCACGTCCGGGGCGTGACGCAGGATCTTGCTCACTTCGGCGGCGAACTTGACGGGCATCGGCATGACAGTTATTTGCCCTTCATGAAACGCTGAAACGTTTCGCCCATGTAGGCCAGATGCTCATCGGTCATCCCCGGGTAGACGCCGATGAACAAGGTGTCGTTCATGATCACGTCGGTGTTGCGCAGGTCGCCGACAACACGGTATTCGATCTCGTCGTAGGCGGGGTGCCGAATCAAGCTGCCGCAGAACAGATTGCGGGTCTCGATTTTCGCAGCTTCCAGGAAGTTCACCAGTTCGCTCCGCGAGAAACCGGCATCTTGCCGGACCGTGATCACGAAGCCGAAGTAGCATGGCTCGCTATCGGGTGGGGTTTCCGGCAACAAGAGCCGGTCTTCGCAAGGCACGAGCATCGCGCGCAAAGCGGCCCAATTCTTCCGCCGCGCGGCGACGAAGCCGTCGAGCTTCTTCAATTGGGCACAGCCGATCGCCGCCTGGATGTCGGTCACCTTCAAATTGTAACCGACGTGCGAGTAGACGTACTTGTGATCGTAACCGTAGGGCAGCGTGCCGAACTGCTGGCTGAAGCGTTTGCCGCAGGTGTTGTTCTCGCCGCCGCTGCAATAGCAGTCGCGGCCCCAGTCGCGGAACGATCGCGCCAGTCGAGCGAGCAACTCGTCTTCCACGACTACGGCCCCGCCCTCACCCATGGTAATCTGGTGGGCCGGGTAGAACGACACAGTGGCCAGATCGCCGAAGGTGCCGACGGATTGGCCATGCAGCGTACTTCCCAGGGCATCGCAACAATCTTCGACGAGCCAGATGCCATGTTTCCCGCAGAGCTCGGCCACGGCCTTGGCATCGAAGGGAATGCCCATCGTGTGGGCGATCATCACGGCCCGCGTCTTGGGAGAAATCGCGGCTTCGATGGCCGCGACGGTGGGCACGTAGGTCGCTAGTTCCACATCGACGAAGACAGGCACCGCCCGATTCTGAATGATCGGGTTGACGGTAGTGGGGAAACCGGCGGCCACGGTGATGACTTCGTCGCCCGGCCGAACCCGTCGATCCTTCAATTGGGGAGAAGTCAGCGTGCTGAAGGCCACAAGGTTGGCCGACGAGCCGGAATTGACCAGCAGGGCCGTATCACGATCCATGCGCTGGGCCAGCGTGCTTTCGAATTGCTCGGAGAACCGCCCTGCCGTGAGCCAGAAGTCGAGGCTCGCCTCGACGGCCAATTGCAGTTCCTCGGCATCGAACACGCGGCCGGCGTAGCGGACGGGGCTCTCGCCGGGCACGAACGGCCGCAGGGCAAATGCCGCCTGGTGGTACTCCGCGACCAGTTGAGCGATTTGGCGGCGAATTTCTTCGGGTTGTGACATTGACCGTTTGATTTCTGGGAAAAACGCGAGTTTCAGCTTTGTTTTTGCTCGAACAAGAAGTTTCCATTGGGAAGATGCCGGGGATCGAGGTCCAAGAGCGCTCCTTGATCGTTGATATATCGACCGGTATAGCCTCTTTCGACCAAGTACCGGTAGACATCTTGCGGCGCGTGGCCAAAGTGCTGGCAATGGATATCGACGATCTCAATCAAAATGCGCGGGTAAAACGTCTTGAGCAGGTTTTCGCCGCCGCGGAGCAGGTTCAACTCGCCGCCTTCAATGTCCGCCTTGATGAAGTCCACCCTTGCCAGGCCTCTCGATTGCACGAAGTCGTCCAGCCTGGTCAAGGGAACTTGGATCTTCTTGCCGACGTCGAGGAATTGAGATGCCGCGCCCGCTCCCAATTCGATTTGCGGAACATACATGTTGATGGGATCCGTGCTGTTTCCCAGCGCCTGGTTGAAGGTCTCGAGATTCTGACAGGAGTTGAGCGCTGAATTGGCGTTTAATTCCCGAAAGGTGTCGGGCACCGGTTCGAAGGCGTAGACTTTTCCATCGGGCCCCACGAGTCGTGAAAGATGGATGGCATACCAGCCGAAATTGGCGCCGGCATCGATCACCGTCCAGCCCGATTGGACGATCTTGGAAAGCAAGGCGCTTTCCGTCTTCTCGTATTCCGCATTGACGAACAGCGTATGGCTGTTCGAGGTCTTGGAATTGGCCACCTCGAAAGCACAGCCATCCTTGTAGAAGAAAGCGGCCTTTCCCGCGGCAATGACGATCTTTTCCAGCGGAGTGTTTTCGAGGGACGCGAGTACCCGCCGCCAAGAGGCCATGCGGATCTTGCTCTTGAGATCCTGGATGCTGAGAAACCTCTGCAGGGCATAGAGACGGATGGTGAAACGCGCAGAAAGCAACGAAACACTTTCGCGTCAGGGGATTCCGGTTGATCCAGTTCCTGACGGTCTCCTTGATGCTCATGGCTGATCCTCCTCGTTATCGAAATTGATCCGTTCCTTTTCGAAGACCAGCGGCCGATGCTGCACTTGGGTATGGATGAAACCGATGTATTCCCCGAGCATTCCGATAAAGAACAATTGCACGGCCGAAAACAGGAAGAAACCGACGACCATCGGGGCCAACCCCAGCGAGAAGTCATTCCAGAGAATCAGCTTGGCCACGAGATAGCCGAACCCCACCAACAGGCTGAATCCGGCCATCGTGAACCCCAGCATCGTCGCCAGGCGCAAAGGCACCTTCGAGTGACTCGTGATGCCGAGCATGGCGATGTCAAAAAGGTTATAGAAGCTGTGCTTGCTCTTGCCGTGCTTGCGGCCCACCTGCGCGTACTCGATGACATACGGCTTGATACCGATGTCGGCAATCAGGCCGCGGAAATAGGGATACGCGTCGTCGAGAGCCCTGAGCGTGTCCACCACGCTCTTGTCGTACAGCCCGAAACCGTGAAAGCGATCAATCAACTCCGTGTCCGCCAGCCGCCGGATGAGCCGATAGTAGAACTTGCGGACGGCGAACATGAGGGCCGGCTCCGCGCTGCTTTCTTTCACGCCGACGACGATCTTGTGGCCTTCCTCCCACCTCTCGAGAAACTCGACGATCATTTCCGGAGGATCTTGCATGTCGGCCACCAGCCCGATCACCGCGTCGCCGCGGGCCTGCATCAGCAAGTGATAGGGCGACCGCACCGGCCCGAAATTCCGGTTGTTGATGATGACCTTGACGTTCTTGTCCTCGGACGCCAGGCGGCGGAGGATGTCCTGGGTCTTGTCGGTTGATGCGTTGTCGATGAAGAGGTGCTCGTAGCGATACTGGCCAAGCGCAGCGAAAATGCCTTTCACGCGCCCGTAGACTTCCTCGACGTTGCCTTCTTCGTTGTAGCAGGGGGTCAGGATCGTGATGAGTTTCATGCGCTGGTTCTCGGTAGGAACGTTTTTGCTGGATTCCGTATTAGAGCGAATAAAGCAAGTACAACGGATTGGTCAAGGCCAGCGTTTCGCGAATCTGGCGGACGATATCGTTCTGAAACACCCGCGAGGAGACCAGGATCGGCTCGGCCCGACCGGACAGTTCCGCCGGGGAAATAATGGGAACATCCCGCAGGCTCTTCCCCTGGTAGCGCGGGTTCGCGTCCACGAATGCGGCGATTCGCGCCTCGGCCAGACGGCTGGTCGCCAGGAGCCGCAAGGTGTGCGTACCGACGCCCCAGACGATGACGGATTCCCCGGCGGCGAGGATCCGCTCGATCGTTTGCCGGATACCGTCGTCCACCGCCTGGGAGCGGCGGATGTAATCGGCCAGGGCCGGCTCGGTTTGCGTGTCGGGCTGCCACGGCAAGGGCCCGCGGCTTTTCCGGAAGACCGCGTCGACGACCGCGCCGCCGTAGGTATAACCCAGCCCCTCGTTATAGGAGTTCGCTTGCGAAAGCACCGTAGCGAATCCGTGGACGTGCAGCAGGTTCGCCAGCGAGGCAGCGGAGAAGAAGTTGATGTGCTCGGTGCTGAATTGCTGGAACGGGGCATCTTCTTCACTGGCGAACCGCCCGGCGTCAGGAACGGAGATCAGGAGCAAACCTTCGTCGGCCAGCGCCCGGTGCAGTTTCGCGAGCACGCTCTGCAGGTCGCAAATATGCTCGAGCACGCCGGAAAGAATCAGCACATCGAAGGATCCGTCCGGCGCGGTGAAGTCGGTCAAGGCCCCCGTCAGCACTTTGATTCCGTACAGCCGGCTTGCGGCTTCGGCGCAGGCCGGCGACGGATCGAGCCCGCGGACGTTTTGATAGCCGGTCTCGCGCAGCAGGCTGAGAAGAAGCCCCGTGGAACAGCCGATATCGAGGATCCGCGAACGCGGCGATTTCGCGACTTGCTGGACGATTCCCACCATCTTGCGGAAGCGGACGGCGTCGAACTCGCATTCCTTCCCGCCGCACTCCTGGTGCTCGTACTTGGACATATCGCGGTAGTGCGCGTCGAACTCGGCTTGCGCGGGAATGCGGTCGGCGTAACCGAAGCCGCAGTTCGGACAAACCACGACGTCATAGCCCGGCAGGAAACTGCCGCTGGAAAGGGTTGCCAGATGCTGTTGAAAGAGCAGTTTGCCGGCCAACGCGCCGCAAACCGCACATCCCCGCTGTTGGTAAGCCACAGTCATGCTCCTCCGCCGTAGACGCGTTGCTGGGGAACGGCATAGCACACCGTATCATCGATCTCGCGCGTATAGTGCCGGATCGCAAAGCGATAGGTCGGATTCAGTTCATGGATCAACAGGGGAATCTTCCACAGGTCGTCGGCAAAATGATAGGCCGAGACCGCCAGCACGGGCGGCTGGCGCGCGATCAGTCCGGCCGCACCGCGGAGGGCCGGCCTCTCGAAACCTTCGATGTCGAGCTTGATCAGGGTCGGCGTCTTCCGCGTGGCAATGTACTCGTCGATGGTCACCACCGGCAGCAGGTCGCTGCCTTGCAGCGTGCCGTGGGCGAACGTCGCATTGGCGCAGGCCGTGCTCAGGAACGGCAACGCGCCCGACTCTCCGGCAAGTCCGGCCCGCACCGGATGAATCCGCTCTGGATCGGGCGCGGCGCTCCTGAAGTCGCGCGAAGTTGGCCGCGTCCGGCTCGAAGGCGTGATATTCGCGGAACGCACCGCCGGTGGTCTCCAGGAACTGGCCCAGGGTATCGCCCGTGAACGCGCCCCCGTCCAGGATCACCTCCTCGTCGGACAGCGGGACGATCTCCCGGTCGAAATAGATCGGCCGGCGGGAGCGGATGCCGTCCAAGAGCCGTTTGTCGAAGGTCGCCAGGTATTCGATCTTCGCGGCATAGGTGCGGCGGGATTCGTCATCCCCCAACAGCGCAAAGGCAGCGTTGATGGCGTCATGGTTCTGCGGATCGACGACCGTCTCGAAGGCGCCCTTGTACTCGCGGGAAACGAAGGCTTCCGGCCAGCAGTGGTTCAGCCACGGCATCGGGTAGACCCATGGGCAGCCGCCGCTACGGAACATTTCGCAGATTTCCGAATCGTACATGCTCGTTGCCACCAAGATCGAACTCTCCCTATGCCGCTCCAGGAGTTCTCGGGGCGAAAGGAGAGGCAGACCGTCGACGACGGTTCCCCAACGTGCGGAATCCCTGTCGCCACAAGCGGTCACGGCCACGCCGCGCTGCAGCAGTTTCGCCGCCGCGGTCCGCGCCATCCGGCCCGCCGGATAGAGGACGGCCGGAATGCCGGGGTCCAGCACCCGGCTCAACGGCAGGAAACGCTGTTCCAGGCCCAAACGCGGGTCCGTGTCGAGGATATTGGAAAAAGTCAGGCTCACGGGGTTACTCCTTGCCTTGCGGGCCGATGCGTCGCGCAGGCTCCGCGGAACAAGCGGCGGGCCGGCAGTCGCCGCCCCGGTCTACTCGACCAGGGCGCCGATCATTTTCATGTCGCACCGCTCAGAACACTTGATGCCGGGTGCACGCACCACGTGGTCGTGCCTGAATTCCCGATACTTCGCGCCGTTCCAAATGTCGTACAGGCTCTCCGTCCGCGCGTCTCCCAGGATGATCTCGTTGTCGTAGTCCTCCATGCACATCGTCGCCTCGCCGTTGGACTTGATGGTCATGGACATCCAGGCGTGTTTGCAGAACTCGCTCCAGTGAATAGACTTCGTGCCGTGGTAGTCCTGCCGGTACCACTGCTGGTCTTCGCTCTTGATGTAGATGTAGACGTCCTTCCCGGCAAAGGCCTGCTTGAGCCTTTGATACTCTTCCGTTTGATTCTTCCGGTTGAGGTCCAACATCGTGATGACGACGACCGTCTTGTAGTTCCGGGCCTGCTTGAGTTCGAGGAGGCGGCAGATCCGCTGATAACTCTCGGTGAAATTCGAGGCCTCGCCGCGGATCGATTTGTGGATGTCGTCGTCCACGCTCTCGATCGAGTACTTGATGTAGTCCAGGCCGTTCTCGAACATCTGCACGGTCTTGTCCATGTTGATGTTGGCCGGGTTGCAACTGAAATAGGAACAGAAACCCCGCTCGGAAAGGAGTTTGACGTATTCCGGCATGTTCCGGTCGATCAAGGGATCGCCGTAGCCGTGCAACTGGATGACTTTCGGGATGATCAGGAGAAAGAAATGGTTCTCGCTCATCGCCCCGTCGTGGACCCCGTACTTCTCCCCGACAAAGGCCTCCCACGTCGTCCAGGTTTGCCGGGGAAACGGTTTGAGCTGCTCGACGACGCGGCGGAAGAGCTCGGGCTTCATCGTCTCCACGGCCCGCGTCATCATGGTCGTGCGGGGACACATTTTGCAACGCATGTTGCAGGCGTTGGTGGTCTCGATGTTGTACACGACGGGGTTCCGGTCGCGGAACCCCTCCAGCAACTCGCCGACCCCGCGCGGTCGTGCAGTTTGCCCGCCTCGGCCTCCTTCAGGAGGTCGAAGGACTTCATGTAGAAATTGACGTCATACATTGGTTCGTTCCTCCCCGCTCCATCACGGCCGCGCGCCGCAGCGCTGCGTTCCCTGCGGCCTACGGTTTCAAATAGACCACCTTCTCCGGATTGCCGGAACACAACGACCTGTGGGCAGCCACCGCCACCGCCAGGCTCTTGCGCCCTCCGCAAACGGAATGCGCGATTCTTCCTTGCCCGCGACGCAGGCCAGGAAGTGCCGCATTTCCGCCAGAACATTTCGTTGCGGGCGAACGCGGAAAAATCTTCATTGGCGCAACACTGCCCGTCCGCATCCCAGGCCTGCAGGCGGGCTCCCAGCAGGTCGATTTGCAGCCGGCCTTTCTCGGCAATGAAATCGCACCGCCGCACCGCTGGTTTTTGCAGGTAATCCTGATGGACGTGGACCGGAATCGGACGGCCGTCCGCGCGGCACTTGAGCAGCGTGCTGGCCGTATCCTCAACGTCGATCTCGAGACCGCTCAGATGCCCCCCAAGGCGTAAGCCTGTTCCGGCCATCCCGCCATCCATCCCAGGTAGTCAAAATCGTGGATCTGCGTTAAGAGTACGCCGCCGCCCATTTCCCGGCGGCTGGCATAGGACAGCCGGTAGTCCTCGTAGGGGTGCCACGAAGGCATATATTCGCCATAACCCGCATTCACGGCCACCAACCGTCCCAACCGGCCTTCCTCCAAGATTGCCCGTGCCCGCAGCATGAGCGGATGGAACCTCCATTGACATCCTACCAGCGTGGTCAATCGGCTGGCGGCGACCAACTGCGCCAGTTCCGCGATGCCGTCCCAGGTGTGGCTCAGCGGTTTCTCGATGAACAGGGCGCAGCCGGCGTCAGCCGCTTGCCGGGCCGCGGCCAAGTGCAGGCTGGATGGATTGGCGACGATGGCCGCATCCGGCCCGGACACCAACGCTTCCTTCAGATCGCGAAACACGGTCAGCCCCAAGGTTTCTTCCGGCCGCGCGTCCGCTTCGACCTCCAGGCGGTCCGAAAAAGAAATTGGCAGCCCGCGTGCGGAAGGCGCAGAGCTCGAGTTCCGGGCCGAACAATCGCCGCAGATTGCGCCCGTGCCGTTGGCCCACCGCGCCCAATCCGATGATCAGAATCTTCATGGGCTACTCTTCTACCGGAGGAACAATCATGTTGGCCAGGAATTCTTCGCGCGGCAGGAAGGGAAACAAGTCCTCCAACGGACGGGAAGCCATGCTGCCGTCAGGTTTCTGATACGACGACAGGCGCGGCTGGCGGGGTTCGTCCGGTATGGCCACGACTTCACAGAGGCAGGGGCCTTCCCTACTCAAGACGCTGCGGAGGCATTCTTGCAATTCCGTCTGTTTGCCGATCCGCATCACCGGCAGCCCATAGACTGCCCCCAGTTTCAGGGTGTCGGGCAAGGTGAGCCCGGACTGCGGCGTGCAGCCCACCAAACGATGGAAATAAGCCATCTGGGATGCGACAATAGAACCATACCCGCCGTTGTTGACCACGAAGAGTTTGATGGGCAGCTTCAGGCGGGCAATCGTTTCCAACTCCTGTGAGTTCATCTGGAAGCCGCCGTCACCCTCCACGCAAACGGTCGTCCTTCGTCCGTACGCCAGGCATCCGCCGATGCTGGCCGGGACGCCGAACCCCATGGAGCCCAACCCCGTCGTATGAAAAACGCGTTGCCCGGCCTTGGCCCGATAGGCCAGCAGGAAGGTCTCGATGGCATTGCCGGAACTGGCCGAGACGACCAGCGCGTCTTCCGGGAGTGCGCGGCATAACTCTTCCGTGAAACGGTAGAGGCTGACCGCTTCCGTCGCCTGGGGGTAGTCCGGCACGGTCAAGGGATACTTCGCCTTCCATTCCGCGCAGCGTCGGCCCAGCCTTCGCCGCACCGCAGGCCGGACGCGGGAAGCTGTCGGATCATTTCCTGCAGGAACGCCCGCGCATCGGCACAGATACCCATGCTCAAATAGGGTTTCAGTTTGTCGACCTCCGCCGGGTCGATGTCGACCATGATCTTTTCGGCGCCGCGCCAAGCGTTCCGGGGCATATCCCGTGCATACCACGTCCAACCTGGCGCCGATCGTCAGCAGGAAGTCGGAATTCTGCAGGGCAAAATTGGGCGCGCGGGCGCCATCGGCCCCGGCCGGCCCATCAGCCAGCAATGGTTGTCGGGGACGAAATCCAGCGCCAGCCAGGTCAGGCCGAAGGGCACTTCGACTAACTCCAAGAAGCGCCGCATCTCCGACACCGCACCGGCACTGCGGATTCCGTTACCCAGGAGGAGAAAGGGGCGCTCGGCCTTCTGCAGGCGCAATCGTCCGCGCCACCTGTTCGCTCAAGGACCGCTCCGGCAGTGCCTCGACCGTTCGCACCGGCGAAAATCCGGCCAGCTTTTCCGGCGCCACTTCGCTCGCTTGCACGTCCAGGGGAATATCGATCCAGACCGGTCCGGGCCGCCCCGACGTGGCCAGATAGACAGCCTTCTCCAGATGGTAGCGGATGGTCTCCGGTTCCATCACTAGGACGGCATATTTCGTGATCGACTGCACGATCGTGACGATGTCCAGTTCCTGGACGCCCTTGTTGCGCACGCCGGAATTACCCTTGATATCCGCCCGTTTCACCTGCCCGGAAATAATCAACACCGGCGTGGAATCGAGCCATGCACCGGCGACCCCGGTAATGGCGTTGGTTCCGCCGGGGCCGGTGGTGACCATGACCGCGCCGAGACCGCCGGTAACCTTCGCATAGGCCTCGGCCGCGATCGCGGCAGCCTGTTCGTGAAGCACGCAGACAGGTTGAATTCCCGTACACTGGCCGAGGGAATCGTTCAAGTGCATGGCGCCCCCCCCGGTGAGGAAGAACACGTGCTTCACGCCCTGGGCGCGAACGAACTCCATGACATAATCGGATAATTTCATTTTTCGCAACCGTCGTGGAGGGGCGAACTGCCGTCAGCCCGTTCGGCAATCAACAAGTCGAGCAATTCACGGACGGCACCCTGCCCGCCGCTCTGCTTCATGACCATCGAGACCTCCTTCAGGACGGACGGGTTGCGCGTTGGCCGGCGCGGCCGACAGACCGGCTAGTCGCATGGCGGGCAGGTCGGTCACGTCGTCACCCATGAAGCAGATCTGCGCCAGTTCGAGTTGCTCCGCGGCCGCGAACTCGCGCAGCGCCTGGTCCTTGTCGCGGCGCCCCTTGTAGACGTGGTGGATTCCCACCTTCTGCGCAAAGCGTTCCACGAGGGCCATGCCCCCCGGACTCGTGTCGGCGGAGATCAGCGCCAAGGCCACGCCAACGTTTCTTGCCAGGCCGACTCCCGTGACGTCGGCGAAACAGAATCGTTTGAACTCTTCGCCGTTGGTACCCCACCAGACTGTGCCGTCGGTAAGTACGCCGTCGAACGTCCAGCGCTACGGCGCGAACCTCTTTCATGGCGTCCCCCCGATCCGGCGCAGTCTTTGGATGATGGCCTTCTCGCGTTCGCCCACGCGTTTGAACCCGTCACCCAGCGACGTTTCCACCAGGCGGATGTCGCGCACCAGGCGCTGAATGCCGTTGGGTTCGAGCAATGCGCTGTGGTCGCTCCCCCACATGGATCGATCGAGCGTGATGTGCCGCTCGACCACGCACGCGCCGATGACCACGGCGGCCACAGTCGAGGGGATGCCGGTCTCATGACCGGAATAACCGACCGGCACGCAGAATTGCTGCCGCAGCGACGGAATCACGCGCAGATTCAATTCCTCGTAGAAGGCCGGATAAGCGCTGCACGCGTGGAGCAATACCAGGTTGGGCCTGCCGAGCACCTGGACGGCATGGTCGATCTGATTCAGCGAACTCATGCCCGTTGACAGGATGATCGGACGCCCCGTGCCGCGCGTGTGCCGCAACAGGCCGTCGTCCGTCAGGCAAGCAGAGGCGATCTTGTAACACGGCGTATCGAATTTCTCCATGAAGTCAACCGATTCTTCATCCCAGCAGGAAACGAACCACTGGATCTGTTTCTCCTTGCAATAGCGGTCGATCTGCTGGTAGGCAGCCCGGTCGAATTCGACCTTTTTGCGGTATTCCATGTACGATATGTATCCCCAAGGAGTATCCCGCATCTTGTCGCGCTGTTCTACGGGGACGCAGACCTCGGGGGTCCGTTTTTGAAACTTGACCGCATTGCACTTGGCAGCGGCGGCGACATCGATCAGTTGCTTGGCAATCTCGATACTCCCGTTGTGGTTGATCCCGATCTCGGCAATGACGAAACAGGGCTGCCCGTCGCCCACGAGCGTGCTGCCGATCTTCACTTCTGCCATCACATCCTCACAAGGGTGGTTTTCTTGACGATCCGGTTACGCAAGACCTGACGCCGGATTGACCATGCTCCCGGTCAACCGCCGCGGGAATTTCTTGACACTACATTATTACTCAAAACTCAGCACGGTGCGGCGAAAGCCGTCGGCCAGGCTGGTTTTCGCTCGCCATCCCAAAGCCTGCAGCTTGGAGACGTTCCATCGGCCTTCCGCGGGTTTGGCGGGCAGGTAGGAGTCTTCGGCGCTCCGTGCCTGCGAGACGACCTGCAACCGCCGATCCGGAAACAGTCCGGCCAGCAACTGGGCCAATTCCGCCACGCTGCACTCAGCATCGCTATTACCTACATTGTACGCCTCGCCCACAGCGCCTCGCAACAGGACGGTGAAAAAGGCCGTGGTCGCGTCGGCCAAATAGCAAAACGGCCGCCTGGCACGGCCATCGCTCTTCATCACGATCGGCCGCCGCTGAACTACGTCGGCCACAAAATCGGCAAATACCCGCCCGTCGTCCAAGCGCATCCCGGGACCGTAGGTATGGGCAATCCGCACGATTTTCGCGGGTACGCCGAACTGCCATCCCCAGCAGGCGCACATGGTCTCGCCCAGCCGCTTGCTTTCCGCATAACAGGAGCGGATTTCCAACGGATCGACGACTCCATAATCGCATTCGCCGATGGTCGGCCGCGGCCCCGCGGCTTGACCGTAGACCTCTCCAGAACTGAAGAAGAGAAAGCCCTCCGACCGGCAGGACCGCGCCAGGGTCAATAAGCGGTGTGTCCCGAGGACATTGGCGGATAACGTGCCTACCGGATCGGAACCAAAAAATTTTGGACTGGCTTGGCTGGCGGCGTGAATAATGAAATCGGCCCGGTCGAGAGGCGGCAATGGCTCGGTAATGTCGTGGCCGATGAGCTGCAAGTCGGTCCGCCCGCCATACGCGGCAAAGCGCTGCCGGGCACGTTCCAGGTTCCGCACGAGGCCAATGACCAGCGTTGGTTTTTCGGTGCGCTGCTCGTTTAGGTAGAGCAGAGTCTCCACCATATAGGCCGGCAGAAACCCGCTCGCGCCCGAAACCACCACGGTCTTGCCCTGAAAAACCGCCCACGGCAGGTCGAATGCAGCGATCGCGTTCAGATCTTCTTCAACGACCGTATGTCTCATGGCGTTCGTATTCCTCAATATCCTGCCGACAGGCAGCCAGCATGTCCGGCGAGGGGCTGGCGTAAAAGCGGCGGAACCACGCGGCCGTCCGGCGGACCGCTTCGGCCACGCTCCACCGCGGCCGCCAACCAAGCTGATCGATCGCTTTATCGATGCACAATCGCAGCACGCGCGCCTCGTGCGGCTGCTGCGGATCGCTCACGTCCTGCCAACTGCCGTTGCCCCAGGCTTGGATAAACGACTCAACGAGTTGACTTACGGAAGTTTCTTCGCCGTGCATTGGGCCGAAGTTCCAGGCTTCGCACCAGGCCGGATCGTCGGATTGGAGCATTCGCGCGGCCAACGTCAGGTAACCACCCAAGGGCTCCAAGACATACTGCCAGGGCCGGATGGCCCGCGGGTTGCGGACCAGTATCGGCTGGCCGGCCTGGAGGTGGCGGACGACATCGGTAAGGATTCGGTCCTTGGCCCAGTCGCCGCCGCCAATGACGTTGCCGGCCCGCACGGTCGCCAGTTTCACGCCGTGTTTCTCCAACCGCTGGGGCGGGAAGAACGAACGGCGGTAGGCGGCTGTCGCAATTTCCGCCGCGCCCTTGCTGGCACTGTAAGGGTCGTGGCCCCCCATCGCGTCCGATTCTCGATATCCCCAAACCTGTTCGCGGTTCTCGTAGCATTTGTCGCTGGTAATCACGAGCACCACGCAAGGCCGCCCCAGCACGCGGACGGCCTCCAGCAAATTCGCGGTACCCATCACGTTGACGTTGAAGGTCTCGCGGGGATGGGCGTAGCTTTTGCGAACGAGGGCCTGGGCCGCCAGGTGAAAAACGACCTCCGGCGCAGCTGCTTCGAGTGCGGCCTGAAGGCTTGCCCCGTCGCGAAGATCGGCCATGTGGTGGACGGCCAACAAATTGCGAACGCCGGAAGCGTCGAAATTACTGGCGCGGTCGGTGGCGCCAGGGCATAGCCCGTCACCTTGGCCCCCAAGGCATTTAGCCAGATCGACAGCCACGAGCCCTTGAAGCCGGTGTGTCCGGTAACAAACACGGAGCGGCCGGCAAAAGCCCGGCCGGAAACGACTTGGGAAGGGGTCGCCGTCATCGCCAAACCTTCCACGGGGCTTGACCGGTGCCCCACAGCCTATTCAATGCCTCGTACTCGCGATAGGTGTCCATGGCAAAAAAGAAACCCTCGTGGCGATAGGCGACCAGTTCTCCATCGGTTGCGGCACGCGCCAGCGGCTCGTGCTCCAGGATGCAGCCGTCTCCGGACTTCAGATAGTCGAAGAAGCGACGGTGGAAAATGAAGTAGCCGGCGTTGATCCAGCCCTCGACTTGCGGCTTCTCCGCAAAGCACGTCACGCCGCCTCGTTCGTCGAGTTCCAGCAAGCCGAACCGCGAGACAGGCCGCACGGCGGTCACGGTGGCCATTTTGCCGTGCGAGCAATGGAACGCCATCAGGGCGTTGATATCGATGTTCGCCAGGCCATCGCCGTAGGTAGCCATGAATAGATCGTCTTCGATGAACGGCTCGGCGCGTTTGACCCGCCCGCCGGTCATCGTATCGGCCCCGGTATTCACGAGTGTGACGCGAAAGTCCTGCTCGTCATGGGCGCCGTGATACTCGATCTTTCGTCCGCTCGCGCCGAGAGAGATCGTGAAATCGTTACTCATAGCCTCGTAGTTGAGGAAGTATTCGCGGATCACGTTCCCGCGATAGCCGAGACACAGCACGAACTCTCGGAATCCATAATGGGCGTACGTCTTCATGACGTGCCAGAGGATCGGCCGTCCGCCGACTTCGACCATCGGCTTGGGCCGGAACTCGGTTTCCTCGCGCAAGCGAGTGCCTAGCCCTCCACATAGTATTACGACCTTGATCATCTCAGCCCTTCAAGACCTAAGTAAAACGGAATTCATTCCGTTTGCCTTGCCTTTTTCGGGCAACCGAATGAATTCCGCTCGCACGAAACCGGCTTTTGTGACGAGCCCTAAAGTATAGCATATCCCGGAACGTCTCGCAACGCTCAGCCCACCCATGCGATGGGTATCCGGTCTTTTCGAGTCAAGTCATAAATTCACCAAAGGAGGGGTGCATGGTGCGATTCGCCGGCCTTTCGAGTGACAGGTCGGCGATCATTTGGTAACGGTGCGCGGAACGTCGCCAATCGCCATGCTACGCGGATATCAACAGCCGCATCGGGCGGCGGCAGACGGGCTCGATCACGTCTGCGGCCGACAAGATCGGTGCCCTCGAAAGCGCCCGCCGAGGATGGGAATGGGCCGGGCCGATGCCCATCTTTTGGCCGATCCGGTCGCCCATGCCTTCGCTGAGAACTCGCTTCGGTCGATGTGACCGACGCGGGCTGGCTCGGCTGCGGTCGCTCTCAGAAAACGGTGGTTTTCCGCCACAGCCAACGATTGCTGGCGGCCACCTGTTTGTGGGAATCGACCACAGCTTATGGGCGCACCACTGCGGGGTGCGCAGCTCGATTTAACCTGCGGAGGAATGCCCCACCTCCGCAGGCAAGCAGTCGCGAAATGCTTCGGATGTGATACGGCTACTTTCAGACTGCGGAGTGGCCGTCGACACCGGCCTGCCCGACTTCCGCGGCCCCGAGGTTGGCACGGCACGTTGAAGACGCCGCAGTCAATCACGGCGGGGTGGCTACAAGTGGCTGAAGGGCATTGACCCCATTCGCTACCGCGAGTGGGTGCGGGAGTTCGTCGCCGACCACGGCTCGATCACACCGCAAGAGTGCCGCGAGTTGCTGGGGCTGGGCGATTCGAAATCGGCCCGGGTCGATGTCTCCCGATATTTGAGGGAGTGGTCCGGCCCCACCGGTTTTCTCCGGCGCGAGGGGAAACCACCTAAAGTGCGGTATTTTGCTACCGAAGGCAAATCCTGATCCCACAAGGTAACATTGCAGCGTTAGCGAGTGTTAGCAACACGGTCCTTGAGAACGACGGTAGATTGAACCCGATGACTTAAGCCCTTAATACATTGCGACTTATAACAACGCCTAGTTAGCGAGCGATGGTAGCATTGACCAATGCCGGCCCTTTCCGCCACCTGCCGGAGCGGGTCGATTGGCCGCGGGACCGGCACTTCCAGTCCTGCACCACGATCGACACGCTACCAGGGATCGGCGGACACACACACGGGACGGGGCTAAGAATCACTTGGCCCGTCCCGTCGATCGTTTCTTGAAAATCCATTGGCGGCAATGGCGGGATTTTCAAACGGTATCCCATTCAAAGGAAGACGGGGCGTGTTGCCCCTGCCCTTTGCAAGAGACGGTCGAGCGACCGCCCAGCAACAACAACGCTAGATGAAGGAGATCGATCATGTCTTTCTTGACCCACTCGTTTGAAAAACTGTTTGCCGGCCGCAAAGGCCGACGTGGAAATCGCCGCTTGCCGTCGCGGAAAGTGGACCGGCGGCTGACCTTGGAACATATGGAGTCGCGGGTGATGATGTCCGCCAACCCGCTTTGCAATGCCGCCATCCATAGCCTCGACCAGATTGCGGCGCCTGCGCTTGTCGCATACCACCTGCCGGGTGGGAAACCCCACCCCCTCATCCTGCCTCCGGCTGCGCCGACGCTCACGGGCACCGCGCTTTCCACATCGCAGATCAAGCTGTCGTGGAACAGTACGGCCGGCGCGACAAAGTACCAGGTGCAAGAGTTGATGGGCACCACCTGGACGACAATCCACACCGGCAGCAGCACCAGCTACGTGGACTCCAAGTTGAATCCCAGCACGAGCTACCAGTTCCAGGTGCTGGCAGTAGGCAGCAGCGGACTGACAACCCCGTCCAATTCTGTCACCATCACGACGAACTTTGTTGCCCCAGCCGCGCCCACGCTCACGGGCACGGCGGTTTCCGCATCGCAGATCAACCTGACGTGGACGAACGGGACGAACGCGACCACTTACGAGATCTTTGCGATGGTCTCCGGACCCTACGGCATCCCGGTGCCAATGCCAATCGGCCAGGTTACCGGCGTCTCCAGCTTCCAGGTGAACCAACTGCCGGCGTTCTCGGGTTCCGGTTTCCAGGAATACGCGTTGAGCGCGAACACCAGCTACACGTTTTGGGTGCAGGCAATCAACCCGGCAGGAGCGGCGACCGGGAATACAGTGACTGTCTTGACGTTCCCCGCCGCGCCTGTGATCAACGGCGAATATGGATACGGCGATCCCAACTACGTGTCGTGGAACGTCGTGCCCGGCGCGGCCAGTTACTCGGTCCAGGTCTTGGTCAATGGCGCCTGGACGCCCATCGCCGGCCAATTGACGTATGTCCCGGCCGAGCCGGGCGTCCCGGGCGGCTTCGGTCCCAGCCCCGCCTATTACACTTACGGTTTCACTAATTTCAATCCCGGAGCCCCGTCGTACGAGTTCAGGGTGGGCGCAACCAATGCGTCAGGAACGAGCTGGTCCACGCCGTTGGTGTTGACGCCAACGAACCTTTAGTGAGCCGGCTTGGCAGGATGGGCGCCTTGAAGGGCACATCCCGATGATTGAAAATCCAAGCGAAAACGCACACGGGACGGGTCGAAGAAACACTTGGCCCGTCCCGTCGATCGTTTCTTGCCTCCCCTCCTCCTGTGCCCACTTGACACACCAGTTACTCCCAGTTTAGGCGGGTGCTCGCATAAAATGATGTAGACAAACGTCGATGAATAGGTTATGCTTCCGTCCTGGAATCCGAAGGATACTCGGATAGTTTACCAAGTATCGGTGCCGTCGCCCAGACAAAGTTGTCGTCGCGGGACTTTTCACGGAGGAAATGACATGACCGCACAAATCACTCGCCAAGCTCATAATTCCATCACCATCGAGGTCACCTTGCCGCTGACCGGCTCCATGCTTCGGGCCGAAGAAGCGATCCAGGATGCGCTTAACGAAGTCGGCCTGCTGGCCACCGAAAAGAATCTCGAGCGGTTCGATACCGATGGAAGTCCCATCCAACTCGGTTCGGTCCGCATGACCAGCAAGGGGCAGTTCGCTCAAGATTACGAAACGCCTTACGGCAGCGTCTCCGTGCTTCGGCATGTCTATCAAACGTCCGAAGGGGGCAAAACGTTCTGCCCGCTCGAAGAGAGTGCCCGATTGGTTCTCAACGCCACGCCGAGATTTGCCAAGTTGGTCTCCTACAAATACGCGGAAGCCGGAGCCGATGCGGTTGTCGCCGATTTATTGGAATGCCAGCATCGAAAGATTTCCAAGCGATACGTCAAGTCGCTGGGCGACATCGTCGGTGCCTATGCCGTTGCGAAAGAAGAGACCTGGAGCTACGCATTGCCACAGTTCGAGCATCCGTGTGCCTCCATCGCGATCGGCGTTGATGGAACATGCATGCTTTTGCAAGAGGACGGGTGGCGGGTGGCGATGACGGGAACGATCGCGTTTTACGACGCCCAAGGGGAACGCCTGCATACGATTTACGCAGGCGCGACCCCAGAGTACGGGAAAGAAAAGTTCCACGCGAAATTCCAACGCGAGGTGGAGCGCGTGAAGAATGCCTATCCGAACGTGCCGTATATCGGTCTGGGCGACGGCGCGGCAGACAACTGGAGCTACCTGAAACCGTTGACGGACCACCAGACATTGGACTTTTACCATGCCAGCGAGTACGTGGGCAAGGCGGCGATGGTGGTGTTCAAGGGAGCGAAAAAGAAAGCGGAAAGAGAAGCGTGGCTGGAAAACCAGCTTCATCAATTGAAGCACAAGCAGGGAGCGGTGAGTCGTTTGCTTTCGGTCCTGGATGAATTTCTTTCCACGACGCCGCTGAAAAACGCGGAAGATGCGAAGGCGGTCCTGGCGACGATCACCTACCTCCAAAACCAGAAGGAACGGATGAAATACTCTTATTCGGTGCAGCGGAACTGGCCGATCGGCAGCGGCGTGACGGAAGCGGCATGCAAGACCTTGATCAAGCACCGCTTATGCAAATCGGGTTCGCGTTGGAAGGACGACGGCGCTCTCGCCGTATTGTCGATACGTGCGCTGCGACTCACCACAGGCCGCTGGGAAGAGTTCTGGCGAAACCTCGACCAATATGGCTGCCCCACACTCCCCGCGTAACATCATCTTATGCGAGCACCCGTTTAGGCTGAGCCCTGTCGGAGATGGCAATCTCGGACTGATGCGGCTGGAAAAGCATGGAGCGGCGGCGAATTGGCGGTAGATCTTCAGAAAAGGAATGATTGATGGAATACCGGAAGCCGGCTTGCTAGTCGTCTCTCGGCCACCACAGACCGCCTTCAATACGCGCATGGCCCTGGCTGCCTGTTAACGAAATCGCACTATTATCTCGGTTCGGCGTAACCATTACCATAGTCGCCGAAAGCTGCCGGAGTTCAGCCATCATCGAAATGGCCGGATTTGGGCGAATTTGCGGAGAATTCTTGACAGCGATCTGTGTCCACGCTAGGATCGAGGGCGTTTGGCTTGATCAAAACTCCTATCGGTTTGGCAGGGCGAATTCGTATTTCCAGAGGACTCGCCAGTGGTCACCGCAGACGATCCCACACAGTCGCACCCGTCACCAAGCGAACAACCGCCTGATGCGGAGCAAGCGCGGCAGCACCTTTCCGAAGGCAGCTATGTTGGGCGGTACCGCATCTGCCGACTGCTCGGGCAGGGGGCGTTCGGACAGGTCTACCTGGCCCAAGACGAAGAGCTTGCCCGGCCGGTTGCGGTGAAGGTGCCCCACTTGCACCGCGTTGCCTGGCAGTCGAACGCTGACGCGCACTTGGCAGAGGCCCGTCTCGCAGCGCGGCTGGACCACCCGCGGATCGTTTCGGTTCTCGATTGCGGCCGGACCGTCGACGGACGTTGCTTCTTTGTCTCCAATTACATCGAGGGGACCAGCCTGGCCGCCCGGATGGGCCAGCAGCGGATCGAGCGTCAGGTGGCCGTCGAATTGGCCGCCGGCCTCGCCGAGGCCCTCCACCATGCGCATTTGCGCGGGGTTGTCCATCGCGACGTGAAGCCAAGCAATGTACTCTTGGACTCGACGGGCAAGGCGTTTCTCACCGATTTCGGTCTGGCGCTGGGGGACGAGGACGTGGGCGATCGCACGGGCATCGTGGGCACGATCTGCTACATGAGCCCGGAACAGGCCCGCGGCGAAGGACACCGCGTGGATGGCCGCTCGGACGTGTTCTCGTTGTGCGTGATGCTGTATGAGTTGCTGACCGGCCGCCGACCTTTCCCGGCCCGGACGTCCGCCGAGTTCTTCGAGCAAGTGGCCGAGTTGGAGCCGAGGCCGCTACGTCAACTCGACGATACGATCCCCAAAGAATTGGAGCGGATCTGCCTCAAGGGGCTTTCCAAACGCGTCACGGACCGCTACAGCACGGCAAAAGACCTTGCGGAGGACCTGCATTCGTTCCTGGCCGAACCGCCGGCCGCGGCGGCCGCCGCCGGGCCGCGGACAGTGGTCCCTGCGACGGACGACAGCGGGGCCTTGCCTCCCTTGGGTAGAGTCGAGAGGTGGCGCGGTGGTTTAGGCGTCGGCATATTCTGTTTCGGGGTTTCCCCGTCTGTGTCTCAATAACCGCATGCCGTGCTCCGTTTCCACCTCCCGCTCATCGAACCGGACGGGCGGATTTCCCGCATCCGGCTCTCGGACAAGGTTCATGGTTTCGCCCACGAGTGACGACGCTGGAAGCGAGTGAGGTTCAGCAATCCAAGCTTGCGCTCCAGATAGCTGTCGGGATATTTGCCGTATCCCAGCCCCTTGATCTCGAACTTGCGGCATAGCCACTGACGGACCCGGCGATTGACGTGAAGGTTCACGATGGAAAACGCCGAGGTGTAGGTTCCGTAACAGAAGTAATTGGCCCACCCACGCAACACCTGATTGACTTGGTAGACCAACGCTTCCGGCCGGATGAACGGCGGGAGTTTGCCTACCAACTCGTTGAGTTGACGGCAGACCCCGAGGACCTTCTTGCGCCCGGTCGCGCGCCGAGATAGGCCCCTCCCGTTCGCCGGGAATACATCTGGCCGAACGTATACCCAAGGAAATCGAACGATTCGGCAGGCAGGCGGCAGACGTGCGTTTTCGTTTCGTTGACCGTCAATTTCAGCCGCGTCATCATGTCGCGCATCGCCGTCAGGGCGTCATCCGCCCGGCGACGACACAAGATCACGAAATCATCGGCATAGTTGACAATCCGGGCCTGATAACGGGTCTCATGCCCGAGGGTCTTCCAACCCAACACGAAACGGCGCATGTACAGATTCGCCAACAAGGGTGAGATCGGCGCGCCTTGCGGCGTGCCGCGTTTCGTATCCTTGTTCCGCGTGGTACGCCGTACTCGACCGCGCTCGTCCGTTTCTTCCACCGGCGCCACCAGCCATTGCTTGATCAGGTGCAGCATGGCCTTGTCGCTCACGCGACGCGCGACGCTCAGCATCAACTCCGGATGCGGGATCGAATCGAAGTAGCCGCTCAAATCGGCATCGACGACTGCGCGATATCCTTGGCCCAGAAGTCGATGCACTTCTTGCACCGCCTCCAGGGCACTACGGTTTTCGCGGTAGGCGTACTGTTCGGGTTGCAAGTCGGCCTCGAAGATCGGTTCCAAGATCAGCAACGCGGCGGTTTGCACCACCCGGTCGCGGATCGTGGGAATCCCCAAGGGTCTTTGCTTCCCGTCCGGCTTCGGCAGGTAGACCCGCCGCACCGGTTGCGGTTGATAGCTTTTCGTTCGCAATTCCTCCGTCAGTTCGTCCAACCACCGCTCCACCCCGTACTGCTCGATGTCCGCGAACGTCTGGCCATCGACGCCGGATGCTCCGCCGTTGGTACGGCATTGCCTCCAGGCCGCTTGCAACACATCACGGCGATACACCTTGTCGTACAGGGCATAGAAACGAAAGTTGGGCGCACTCTTCGCTTTGTCATGCAGTGCCGCGCGGAGTTTCTGCAAGGGATTGATGTTGGTAGGCTCTTCGCCAATCATGCTCTGCTTTCCTCCTGCGTACACTGATCCTTGAACTGAGGCCCCTTGGCTCCACCGGAATTACCCGGCTTCAACGCTACTACGAGCCTCTCCGCCACCAACGCAACCGGGCCTGGCCCTCGCGGGTTGCCCGTTGCGGTTGCCGCCGCTGTCATCGTCGGCTTCCCGTGCTTCATGTGCATTCCTTCGATGCATGCCGTCGCTCTCTACCCCGTTGGAACTACAGAGTGCCTTTATCACTGCCTTCCTCTGCAACACTGGCCTTCCCCATCTGACCGTCAGGTCGGCTTCCAAGTTATTCGTTTCGGGGCCTCGTCGAGCGTTTACTTGCGTTACGGCCTACATCTTCGCGGGATCACCAAGTGATCCTTTCCATCGAAGGCTTCGGCAACTGCCGCTTCGATTGCTACTGGGCAAGCGACCCTTCCCAGGCGGGACTTCCACCCGCTGAAACACACACGCATTCACGGCGACACAGTCGGACTTGAATTGCCTTGTTCCCATCATCCCTAAAGGGCTCCGCGCCTATGACGCCGAGGACGCCGAGTTCTTCTTGGAATTGCTCCCCGGCCCCGCAACCGGCACGGGTTGCCCGAAACCCTGCTCTTCTGGAAACGGCGGATCGAAAGCACCGACCCGGACGAGGCATTCGCCGTCGGCTTGATGTACGGCCCAAGCGGCTGCGGTAAAACGTCGATCGTCCGCGCCGGGCTTATGCCCCGGCTCGCTGGCGGCGTGTGCGCGGCATATTGCGAGGCGGACCCGGAGGCAACCGAGTCGCGCCTGCTCCGCCGCCTGAGGTTCCTCTGCCCGGAACTGCCTTTAGAACTCGGCCTGAAGGACAGCCTAACGCTGGTGCGCCGCAATCCCCAGGTCGCGCAGGGCCGCAAGATACTCCTGGTGCTCGATCAGTTCGAGCAATGGTTCAGCGCGTATCGCGGCGAACAGCAGCCCGAACTGGTTCAAGCCCTTCGGCAGTGCGACGGGAAGTCGCTGAGTTGCCTGATCCTGGTGCGCGATGACTTCTGGCTGGCGGTGAGCCGGTTCCTGCGCGAACTGGAAGTTCCCTTGCTCGAAGGACACAACAGCGCGCTGGTCGATCTGTTCGACAAGCGGCACGCGCGCAAGGTCCTCTGTGCGATGGGGCGGGCGTTCGCTGTGCTCCCGGCGGGCGAACTGGACCGGCAGCAACTGGCTTTTCTCGATCGAGCGGTCGACGGCCTGGCGGAGGGCGACCGCGTCATGTGTGTGCGATTGGCCTTGTTCGCCGAGATGATGAGAAACCGGCCATGGACGCCGGCCGAACTCCGAGCGGTCGGCGGGGTGACGGGCATTGGCGTCCGCTTCCTGGAGGAGACATTCTGCGGCCCCACCGCTCCGCCCCAGCGCCGCTTCCACGAAGAAGCGGCACGCGCGGTGTTGGAATCGCTCCTGCCCCAGGGTGAATCCGAGATCAAGGAGCGGATACGATCCTGCTCGGAAATGTTGTCAGCATCGGGCTACGCTTCGCGCCCAACGGACTTCGAAACCCTTCTGCGAATCCTCGATCGGGACCTGCGGCTTATCACGCCGGCCGAACCTGAGGGGCAGCCGGGCGAGGCGGGGCGACCGGGCGGTACGGCCGGGGAGCGGACCTTGTATCAGTTGACTCACGACTACTTGGTCCCGTCGTTGCGGCAGTGGCTCCGCGAAAAACGCTCCCAGAACGGTCCGCGGGCGCGCGGAACTCTGCCTGGCCGAACGTGTGCGCCGCTGGCAGGCCAATCCCGAGACCAGGCAGTTGCCCTCGTGGTGGGAGTGGCTCCGCATCCGCGCGCTGACTCGGTCCGCCGCGTGGAGCCAACCGCAGCAAGTTCTGATGCGCCGCGCGCCGGCACTACCTGCGGCGCACGGCAATGTGGTGCGTGTTGATCGTCGCCATGTCGCTCGCCGGGATGGCAACGTATGGGCGCTACCATGCCGCCGCAATTGTGGACCGGCTTCTGTCGTCGGGAACCGCGAGCGTCCCGGACAAGGTCCGCCAACTGCGGCTATACTACCTCTGGGCTCGGCCGCTGTTGGCTGCGGCCATCGACAATAAAGAGACGGACGACACGAGAAGACTGCACGCCCGCCTGGGGCTCTTGCCCGTCGATCCGAGCCAGGCCGAGTACCTGCAGGATTCGCTCTTGGAAGCGCCTGGCCCGGACGAATTTCAGGTCGTGCGCAAGGCGCTCGAACCATACGGGCAGGACCTGATCGAGGGTTTCTGGCGGCACGTTGGCGACTCGTCCATAGGCACAAAGAAACGCTTCCGCGCGGCGTGCGCGCTGGCTGCTTGGGCACCGTCGGACCTGCGCTGGAGTGAACATGCCGAGGAGGTGGCTGCCTGGCTGGTTTCGGAGGGTTCGGCTCAATGGGCGGAGGCGCTGCACCGGAAGTCGCACGGCTCGCCGGGCCAATGACCGATCTTTACGTGCGCAGCAATCGCCGCCAGTCGCGCCACAACGCTGTCGCGGTGCTCGCCGAGTACCTGCGCGACGACGTGGACCGCCTGCTGGCGCTAGGCCGAATCGCGAGCCAGCCGATCTGGAAGCGCTGGCGGGCCCTTTGAAGGACCAATCGCGGGCGGTCGCATCGCTCCGCTCCGATCTGGCCCGGGACTTCCCGCCGCAGGCGGATGCCGACGCGCGGGAAATCTTGGCGAAGAGACGTGCCAACGCGGGCATCTTGCTCTGCTTCGTGGGCGCGGCTGAGCACGTCTGGCCGTACCTGGCGAAGGCCGAGGATCCCCGGCTGCGCACGTGCCTGGTCCACACCTTTGCCGCCGCGAATGTTGATCCGGCACTGCTGGCCGCGCGCCTGCCGATCGAAGCGGATGCCTCGGTCCGTACGGCGATCCTGTGGGCGCTCGGGCAGTACGAGGCCTCCGTCCTGACCCGGCCGCGGTGCGACGCCCTCGCGCCCGTGTTGGCCGCGATCTATCGCGACGCCCCGGACCCGGGCCTCCACGGTGCGGCCGAGTGGCTGCTCCGCCGCTGGGGTTACAGCGACCGGATGGCCGCGGCCGATGCCGCCCCCGGCGCACGGACTGTTCAGACCGGCCGCGATTGGTACCTGACCGCGCAGGGCCATACGATGGCGATTGTGCGCGGGCCGCTGCGATTTCAGATGGGCTCGCGCACGGATGATCCGGACCGTCGTGCAGAAGAGCGTCTGCATGAAGAGACGATCGGCTGGTCGTTCGCCATCGCGACGCACGAGGTGAGCCTCCGCCAGTACCGTCTCTTTGCCTCCGGCCACCTCCCCGAGTTGAAGGATCCGCGCAGCCTGGACTCGCCGGTGGGCCGTGTCTCGCTGCTGGACGCGATGGCCTATTGCCGTTGGCTAACAGCCAAGGAGGGGCTTCCCGAGGAGGCAATGTGCTACGTGGCCGAGAAGGACCGCTGGTTGCAGGTTCGGCCCGACTGGCTGGAGCGGTCGGGATATCGTCTGCCCACGGAGGCGGAATGGGAGTGTGCCTGCCGAGCCGGAACCACGACTCGCCGGTATTACGGTCATAGCGATGAATACCTTGCTTCGTATGCCTGGTACCTGGCCAATCGGGATGGGGCACTGCATCCCTGCGGCCTGCTGCTGCCTAATGACCTAGGGCTGTTCGACATGTACGGAAATGTCATGGAATGGTGTCAGAACCGGTATGGCACCGAGCCCCGGGCGACGTACGACCTCCGCTCCGACGAACCATCGCACATGCTTCGCGGCAGTTCGGATGATGCGACTCCCGGCGCACTGCGGTCCGCGACACGCGTGGGCTTTGCCGGAACAGCGCAGTTCGCGTTTGTCGGATTTCGGATTGCTCGCACGATGCATGCGGCTGGCGAAGAATTCAAACCTTAACGGAGGTTATGCTTTCGCATAACGACAAAGCCATGACAGAACACCAATCAAAACCAGCATCAGGTCCCATGGATACAGTTGCCGGCACTTGCCTGCAGCAATGGAGCGGGTATCAGTGGGTCGACCTTCCGGGCTGCAATTATTGCGTCCCACCTTACGTGCCACCGCCCAGCAACCATCTGCCGCACGGCGACCCCGGCCAACCCGGTACACCGATGAGTTTTGACTGCGTTTCCCCCTATTTTGAACGGTCCGTAGCCGGCAGCTTCGATTGCAGTACGTCTACGGATCCGGCAGCGCGACGCGACGCGACGGCAGGGTGCTCCCCGGCCGCACCGCTGTCCGCGTCTCTGCCCAATCATCCGCCGGTATCGAGGTTCAACCTCATCTATCACGTCTTTGCGAAAGCGGCCAACGACATTTGGCTCCGCAACGTGCGTCAACTGCGGCGCCGGCTGGGGACCTTCAACGGGCGCAAAGTGGTGGCGATTGCCACGGGGCTCGGCCTCGTTGGACCTGACGACGTGCAGGCTGCCTTCGCCTGGCCGGGCGTGGAGTACCTCCTCGTCCCGAACGATGCGGAGATCGGCCACACCGCTTCGTTCCCGGCATTGCTGGCCGCCGTGCGGTCGAAGAACCCGCAGGAGGCCACATTCTACGCGCACACCAAGGGGGTCGCCAACGGCTCGCAGGATCCCAAGGCGATCGAGTATTGGCGTAACGCCATGTACGCCAGCCTGCTGGACGATCCTTCCAAGCTGCAAGAAGGGCTGCGGGGGTTCGCGGCCTTGGGCGCCTGCAAGTCGGTGCATCCTGGTCGGCGCGCTTTTCCCTCGCAAATTCCCTGGGGGAACTGGCACTTTGCCGGCACGTTCTTCTGGTTCCGTCACGACCGAATCTTCAACGACTGCCGCCACACCTTCGTCCCCCACGACTATTACGGCGTGGAGGCCTGGCTGGGCGGTTTCCTCGCGCCGGAAGAGGCGTGCAGCCTCTTGCAACCCCGCCCGGAGACGGACCAGACCTGGAATGGCTACGACCGCGGCGTCTGGACAGACCCGATCGTCGATGAGATGCCGCCGGCATCGAGGCCGGGCCCCCGCATCTCCGTCGTGATTCCGTGCAAGGGCCGGCTCGCGCAACCTCCGCCACGTGCTACCCTATTGGCTCGAGCAGGCAACCCCGCCCGACGAGATCCTCGTTGTGGACTACGGGTGCCCGGAGCATTGTGGCGACTGGGTGAATGCCGCCTATCCGAACGTTCGCGTGCTCCGGGCGTGCCACAACGTCGAACAATTCAACGGCTCGCGGGCGCGGAACATCGGCGCGGTAGCGGCCGTGGGCGATTACCTGGCCTTCGTGGACGCCGATTTCATCGCCCCGCCCGATTACCTCACGCGCATGGCGCGCGAGATCCTGGCCGGCTGCGACCTGGTGTGCATCGCCCATTACGACCACGGCGAGTTGGGGCTGAACGGCACCTGCACCGTCTCAGCCGACCTGTACCGCCGCATCCGCGGCTACGACGAGTCCCATCCCACCTACGGCTTCGAGGACAGCAACTTCTATCGCCGCTGCGACGCCGCTGGCTGCTCGCGGGGCTATCTGCACAACTGTCAATGCATGAGCCACTCGGACGAAGAGCGAATGCGGTTCTATCCGCACCGCGACAAGGCCGAGGCGATCCGGGCGTCCGCCGCGTGGGCTGCCGACATTTCCAGAACGGTCAATCCGCACGGCTACGGCCAGCGGTGAGGCGGGGGTAGTCGGCAGGTTCTGTGCGCTGACAACATTGAAGAAGTAACCGCCAATGCACGATGTTACGATTGTCATGACGGCGTGGAACCGAAGGCCCGAACGATTCGACTATTTCCGTCAGGCGGTCGAAGGCCTGGAACGCAACTTGCAGGACTGCCCTGGTCCACCGAGTGATGGCATCCGCGGACTCTACTTCACCCGCTCGACGTCGATGTAGAGCGCGGTCAATGGCGGGGCGTCGTGAACGTACAGTAGCCGTCCGGGCCGGACCTCGCAAAGCGTGGTGTAGTTGAATCCGCCTTCCAGGGTGATTGACCGGTGACAGCTCCAGCTCTTCCCGCGGTCCGTACTGAACATGACATTGCATCCGGGCCGGCCGTAGCTCGCCGCAAGCACGCCGTCGTGCATGACCGTGACGTCGGAGTCCACGCTTCCTTCTTCTAACACCGTCGGCTCGCTCCAGGTCTTGCCGCCGTCGTGCGACCAGACCTGATGGAGGGGAGCCCACGAATCCTGCCGCAGAAGCGCCGTCCACTCCAACTCGGAGATCCGCGCCACGCCGGGCTCGTCGCCCCTGGCGATCGTGGAGAAGTGCGTCCACGTCTTCCCCTGGTCGACCGTCTTCACCAAATAGCCGTAGGGGCTCGCGCCATACACGACGGCGAGAATCGTGCCGTTGCCCACATCGAAAATGTGCCTGTCAAAGACCCCCGGGTCGGTCGCCTCCTTGGGCAGGACGATCCGGTTCTCGAATATCTTGAACGACGTTGCCGAGGGATCGAAGAGGTAGGTCATTCCCACGAAGTATCTCTTGTGCGTGTAGTCTTCGAATTTCACGTTCCACCGCGACACACCGAGGATGTTCCCGTCGGCCAGCCGAATCATCGGCTGCGGCGCGAACATCTTCTCCTGCAGGCCCTCGACGGGGCTCCACGTCTTGCCTTCGTCCGTCGATCGGAGGATGCCGTACGGCTCATACTCCTTGTCCGGCCCCTGGGCGACGCTCATCAGCAGAACGCCCCGACCGACGTTGTACAGATACGGCCGGGTCTGGTAACGACCACCGCTTGGAATCTTCCACGGCTTGCTGAGCGTGATCGTCAGATCCCGCTTCTCCGCGGGCGCTTTGGCGCGCGGACACCCACCTTGACGTAGTCCCAGTACGCCTCGCCGGTGCAACCCTTTGAGTTGGAGCCGAACTGGAGGAACGGCGTTGGCTCCACAGCCGGCTTGCAGAAGGCGTCCTTTCCGCCGATCTTCAACTGACCGTCGACATACACCTGCATGTCAGTCCCGCGGGCGACGAGCCGATAGACATGAAATGCGTCGGTGGTTTTCACGCGAGAGAAGCGGTCCAGGAAGTCGGCGATCAGGCCCTCGCAAAGAACCAAGCCGTCCTGGTGCCGGCCGTCGCTCAGGAGGAGGCCGATAGGCGAGCCGATCGTCCAGGGCGAGCTTACCCTACCCCCTCCCTTTCTCTTTCCGCCCTGCTTGTAGCTCGACAGGTACCCGACGCGGACCTTCGCTTCGACGACGATTTCCTGGTCCGGTTTCGGTTCCCAAGTCGTCCGGTAGTAACCCATGCCGTCCTCCGACTCGTCGGCCATACGCAACGTGCCGTTGATGATTTCGGAGTGAATGTCCCTGTCGTCGCCGTGCCATGTCCACTGCGGCGCAGCCGGCAGCGCACCAGCCTTGTAGGTCACCAACCAGGTTATGCCCTCGTCGCTTTCACCGTGCGCCGGGAGGGCCGCACCCAGCAGCAATACCGACAGCAACGACAGTCTTCTCAACGTGCTTGCGAGTTTCGGTCTCATAGTTCGTCCTCCTTACTTTCTGTTGCGTAGATCCAGTGTCTCTGGTGAGACTACCGGCGCAACCCTGAAGTTGTAGAAGCGGTTCAAGCCCTCGCAACCGGTAATGCCCACATAACAAGCGTCAGGCAAGGCGTCGTCGGTGTAGCCAAAGATGTGGCCGGCAACGGAAACGGTCAAGGTCTTGTCCGCCTTTTTCACTTCGAGCCTGTACGGCGTGTCTTTCTCCAGCCGAAAACTGGCAAACGCCGCCTTCCGATAGGTGAGCTTTCCGTCCTTCAGCGAGTGACGCCAGATGTTCACGCCCTCATTGAAAATGACGACCTCAAACCGCTCGGAACATTCCTTCTGGCCCTTGGCATTTTCCGAAACGTCCGGGGCCAGCAGAACAAGCGGAGCCATCTTATGGGCGAACGCCATCGTCGAGATGATGGTAACGTTGCCTCTGACCTTCTCCTTGTACACCATGCTGGAGCTAGTCTCCGGCGTGCGTTTTCCCTCAAGCTCCTCCGGCGCAGCGCCCTCTGGCACTTGGTTGGAAATGCATTTGTCCTGCTGGACCCAGTCTCCGAAGTGTTCCCCCTGCGGTAACTTGACCCGTATCCAGTCCGCGCGTTCCCAGTGGCCCGGAGTGAAAGTGCAGGAGTAGATCGAGTCGGCCGCCGCCTCGGCTGCATCGAGCGAATCGTCCCCCGAATAGGATAGCAGGATCACGGGGACGAGCCCCACAAGAGTTCTCCACCGACGGGCAAGACTACACGAGGCTGTCTTCATCATGTCACCACACAAGTTTTCGTTTTCGCACTTAATATGGGGGCTAAGATACGCCACCGAGTCGCAAGTGTCCAGTCCCGCCAGTATTTTCTTGCAGCAACTTGTAAGCGATTCAAGGAAGGTCCATAATGGCAGCAAGTGGCTGATTTCCTTCCCCCCGTATGATGGAGGCGCGATAATGAATCGACTCACGGTACCGTGCGTAATCTTCGTCCTGTTGGCACCGAGCGCAAAGTTGTTCGGCCTCGATCTCATTCGGGATGGCCACGTGGTCGGCACTATCGTGGTGCCCGAACAGGCAACGCCGCTGGAAAAGCAGGGGGCCCAGACGCTGGCAAAGTACCTGAAGATGGCCGGGGGTGCGGAACTTCCGGTGGTTCCGGAGGCCGCGGATTTGCCTGGAACGCTTATTTCCCTGGGCAAGACCCGAATGGCCAAGGCGGCCGGGATCACCGAGGAGGGCCTGAAGTACGACGGCTACCGGATCGCGGTCAAGGGAGGCAGGCTTTTTCTCCTGGGGCGCGACACGGACCTTGTCGATAAGTACTCCGGGGCCCAGGGCTCGCTGCGGGTGGTCTTTGGCCTGCTGGATCGGCTGGGTTTCCGCTGGCTTCAGCCGACGCCGATGGGAACGTTTGTGCCGCAGTCGAAAACCGTGGCGGTGCCCGACGACCTGAACGTGACCTACGAGCCCCCCTTCATGTACGTCCACGGCCGGTTCGTGAACCAGGGGGACTGGTCCATGGCCAACAGTTTCCGCTGCGCCGCGAAGGTATTCAGCGCCGGGGGCCATACCTGGGTCTACGGCGTGCCGGCCAAGCTGTACGATGCGCACCCGGAGTACTTCGCCATGCAAGGCGGCAAACGCGTCAGACCCGTGCAAGCCAACAATCCGCAGTATTGTTCGACCAACCCGGACCTGCCCAGACTGGTCGCCGATTGGACGATCAAGAAATTCGCCGAGGGCTACGACATCGTCGCGCTGGGCCATTCGGACGGTTTCCAACCCTGCCAGTGCGACCAGTGTTCCAAGCTCTCGCCAGCGGAGCAGGTCCACAACGCCCAACGCAGGATCATCGAACTCGTCGGCCGGAAGTACCCGGACCGGAAGGTGCATCTCCTGGTCTACTGCGCCAGCCGTCATGCCGCCGACGCACTTCAAGAGCTACCCGCCGAATACCATGGTCGAGGTCTGCCTGAATGAAACCCTGCAGACGCCGTTCGGCAGCCACGACAAGGCGTTGGACTGCTGGCAGGCGGTGGTGCCCGGCGGGACGACCGTCTACGTGTATTACATGGGGTTGTATTACGACAACGGTCTGGCGCCGAGGTTCATCCCTTCGCTGGCGGCGGCGAAGCTGCGCAACTGGCACAGCCACGGCGTGCAGGGCATCTACTGGTGCGGCGGCAACGAGAACTGGGGTGGTGAAGGTCCCACGTACTACACGATTGGACGCCTGGCCACCGATCTGACCCTGGATCCGGCCAAAGTCTATGAGGAGTACATCAACCTCACCTTTCGCAAGGCCGCGCCCGCGATGAAGCAATACTATGACTTGCTCTACGACCAGTTGGAGACCCACCGCCACTGGATGGACGACTGGGTCATGGCAGGCGTCGGGTCCGGCCCGGACGAGACCTTCGCAAGTCTCTACTCTGCCGATACGCTGCTGAAACTCCGGGCCTTCCTGGATACGGCGAAGCAGCAGGCAGCCGGCGACGCCCGAGCCCTCGGTTGGGTGCGCCTGGCCGAAATATCCTGCAACCATTACTCGCTCATCAGCAAGGCATTCCACTTCTATCGCGCGTACATTCTTAACCCGATCAGCGAGAATCTGAAGCAGGTACGTGACGCCGTCCATGCCTATCAGGGCTGGGCGGAGGAGACAATCCGGACAGCACAGCAGGACAGGGCATTTGCCGACAATTTTTTCCCCAACTCCGGCATTTGGGCCAATGAGCAACTCAGAACGAACTACGGCCACCTGAACTGTGCGCCGTTCACCTGGGATTTCGAGAAGATGAAGCCCGGCATGCGGTGAAGGCTCCGATTGTCCTTGGCCGGTTACTTGTGCTGCTCCACGTCGATGACAAGCGCGGCCATCGGCGGGGTGTCGTGAACGAACAGTAGCCGGCCGGGCCGGACCTCCAATGCGGTTCATTCATCCTGCCTGGCGATCAGCAGTTGGGCCGGCGCCGAAGACACCACGGGCGGAACGCCTTCGAGCCAGAATTGCACCGTATTCTCGGAGTAAAGCAATGTCGCTCCCCATCGCTTCAGCGCGTCGGTCACCCCCACCGACGCATCGAAGGTCCTTTCCAGCCTGCGTCGGCGTGCCAGACCGACGAGGCTTGATCAGCAGGGTTGGCGCCTAGGAAGCGTCGGCGAACTCCCTCCTGCAGCAAGGGCATTGACTTTCGTACCCGTTGACAAGAGTCGCGATCCGTAGATCGTTTTCCGCAAGATCGACTTGCTCTTCGGGAGAGTCGCCCCAGGGTGGGCCTGTACGGGCGGGGCTGAGGTGCGTTGCTCCCCCCTGAATCCCGAGATATACTGAGGCCCCGCTCGATCTTGGTTCCCCGAGCCGTGTCTTTCCGTTCCGTGTATTACATTGTGCATTCTGCATTTGTGAGAGGAGGAAAACGAAATGCTCATCTTGGCAATTTGTAATGGTTCGGTGCGTTCTGCCCGACGCATCTCGGTGTTCGCGCTCCTGCTGCCTCTTGCCGGGGTTCTTCTTTGTTGTGCCGCCGAGAAGTCGCAGCCCAAGATGGAAGACTTCGCCACCGTTGAGAGCATCAGTGGTGGTGTCCCGGTCTACTCCTTCAACAACATCATGTATGTCTACGGCCAAAGCCCTGACCTGTGCCCCGGGCTGAAGATGCAGGAAGGCAACACGCACCCGGTGGCCAAGATCAAGCTCAAGAAGTCCTGGGAGATCAAGCACAGCTACAATGGGGCGGAGTCGGAGCTTACCCGACGGACCCCGAAGAACGACACCCAGCCGCTGCTGCCCATCCATCTGATCGACGGCGACCCGGATACCATCTGGTGCAGTTGGGGCAGCCCCGTGCCGGACGGGCGCCTGGAGTGGATCAGAATCGACCTTCCCGTGGAGTCTCAGGTGTCGTCGGTTGCGCTGGTGTGTTCGCCCAAGTTCGCTACCAGGGACTATGGACGGATTCTTCCCCAAGAGGTGGAAATCCAGGTGAGCAAGGATGCCTGGCATTGGGAGACGGTCTACGAGAACAAGAAAGTGGATGCCAAGCGACTCATGAATCTGAAGGCCGAGTTCACGCCCCACGCGGCCAAGCAAATCTGGATCAAGGCCAACAACTTCGCCAAGAACGGCACCTTCTCGGACCTGTACTGCTTCTCCATCGGCGAGGTGGAAGTGCGAGACCCGGCGGGCAACAACCTGGCCCTGGTTTCGCGAGGGGCGGGCGTGACCGTTTCCTCGACATCGTACGGGTGCAACAACGACCGGTACACCCAGGACTCGCTCTGGAATCCCCTGAATTACGACCTCGGCAACAAGTGGCTGCGCGTGGGCGGCGACAACGGGTCGTACATGTGGCACTTCACCGAGCACGAGAAGGGGAAACTGGAGATCGACTCGGCCTTCGACGCCTCGATCACCGATTGTGTGAAGCACGGGGTCAACGTCATTTTGAACATCGATTTCAAGGGCAACTGGCTCTACGCGAAGGAGCCAAGGAAGACGGATTGGGTCCAGAGTCGGTTCCGCGAATTCAACGATTACTATAACGACAGCAAGAGGCTTCCCTGGGTGACCGACAGCCCGGAGATGTTCGAGGCGTACCTGAAGTACGTGGAGTGCATGGTCGAGCACTTCAAGGATCGAGTTGCCTACTTCGAGATCGGGAATGAGTGGAACGCCTGGACGGCTGATTTCTATATGTCGCGGTTCTTCGAGCCGACGTACGCCGCGGTCAAGAAGATTGCCCCCGGCGCGAAGATCATGCTCGGCAGTCCAGGGGCATTCTTGCCGCAGTTGCTGCTGGAGTGTCTCGGCAAGGGCGCGAAGGTTCCGCCGGGTTGGGGAGCGAAGATTGACGCCGTCGCATGGCATCCCGGCAACAACCCGGACGCCGCTTACTTCACCGCTGTGCGCAAGTTTCAGAATGACTGCCGGGCCTTGGGCTTTCGGGGGAAGTTCTTCGCGACCGAGATCTACGCTGGCATGAGCTATCCGCCCGGGCCTGTGGCGCCGTACAACCAGTTTATGACCTCGGAGCAGAAGATGGCCAAGTATCTCTGCCAGAGCCTGGTCGGCCACGGAGGGCTGGACATGGAGGCAGGCCCGTGCCACCCCCACTTCACCGGATTCCCGCATCCGCAGTCGCTCTCGCGCTGGACAGTGCCGAACCAGGTGCTCAACCCCTGCCAACCCTCGATGACCTACTACATGTGGAGGAACATCAGCACGGTGATGGACGACTTGTACCCAAAGGAGTTCCCGGTACACTTCACCTCCCAGAAGGAGATCCTCTCCTTCACCTTCACTCGGGGCGAGAAGGAGTCGATGGTCGCCGCCTGGATCAACGGCGGCCAGAACGACGCCATGGTCGAAACGAAGGCCGAGGTCACGCTCCCTGGGATGAAAGCGAAGAAGGCATGGATTGTAGACATTATGAACGGCACGGAACAGCAACTGAACATCGAACCTCAAGGGGACGGCACGATCATCAAGGGGATTTTCCTCAAGGACTATCCGGCGTTCATCAGGCTGGAGAGGTAAGGGGTGGCATGAGGAACGTCTCAACGTCGCTTTCTCTCTGGGTGGCCGTGCTGTGCTACTTAGTTTCTGTTGCTGAAGGGGCGTTTTTTTCTTTTGGTTAGTTACGGCAGCCGAGTATTTGCTGCCGGCCGGAGCTATTGTTGTCAAAATAGGGACACCATGGGTTCTGCGTGAATTGGGTTTCGACTCGTCGGGCCGATTAGCGCATGGGTTCCCTTGCCGTGCCATTCTCCACTGTCGAATTGTTCACAGCGGCGTGCTCAGCCGGCGGCGTGATCCGCCAGCACGATCAAGTTGTGGCAGAACACGCCCAGGCCCACGGCTGCAGCAAAACTCCTAAATCCTCGAAAGTAACATCGAACCAAACGAAACGCCCGTTTTAAGCCGGAGATCGTCCCCTCGATCCCCGCCCGAAAGGCATACCAGTGGGCAAGCATCTTGTCGACGAAGTCCTGCATCCGCGTGGGGATCGCCAGCGTCGCCACTTGCTTGGCCAATTCCTCGAACTTCGCCTTTTCCGGACAGAAGCCCTTGTCCGCCGCCACAACCTCCGGCCGCGCGCAAAGAGTTTCTTGTGCCGCTGGATCACCTCTTCGGTCAACTCGCAGTCGGGCAGTTGCTTCTCATAGACCTCATAATCGGTGATGAACTTCTCTTTCGATTCGCACAACAAGACCTTGTGGCCAAATTCCACCGGCTTCTGTCGCTTGCCACGCTTGATCAGCTCCGTGTGTTGCTCGAAGAGACTGAACACCCGCTCGCTGGCCGGCACAGTTTCTCCCGCCACCTGCGCCGCCGGGCGTTATGCACGATAGTCTGCATCGACGACAGATAAGCCTTCAGTTCCAAGGCTACGCCGGCCAGAGCCGTCGTGCCCTGGGTGGTCACAAAAGTGCAGAATTCCCTGGCAATCGCCACGATCCAAGCGGTCCGCTCGATGAGCGTGGCAAAGGAACTCTTCACCTTCCGCTGGCGAGACTTCGACTTGCTGGGCATGTAGCGGGTAATGTAAAGGTGCAGCCGCTTGATCTTACGGTCATGGAAGCGGTGCGGGCAACTCTCCGGGGCAATCTCTCTTGCCCGTTTCAACAGCCGCAATGCCACCCGCCAGGTGTCCCAGAGAAGCGACGAGTCCGTGGGATAATGGATATTCGATTCCACGGCAGTGGTGTCGGTACGAATGACCTGCGTGCTCACCGCTCCCTGGGCAACGCCGTACTGGCCCAGCAATTCGTTGACCCGTTTCCAAGTCTGGGGACGGATGGCCAGAAAGCACTTGTCGAGGAAGGTGAAGTCCATCACGGCCTTCTTCCGCATCCGCAGGAAGTCCTGTAGAAACGGATCGCTGCCGATGCGGATGATCACATCGCGGAAGGGCAGTCCTTCGAGGTGCTGCACAACGAGGGCCCGCAGGATGTTCTCCGATGTGTAATCGCCTTCGCGGCCCTCCTTGCCACCCTGGGACAGCTTCTGCAGATCCGCATGCACCGCCGAAAGGATGTCGGATTTGGCGTCCAGCACTTGACTAATGGCCCGATATCGGGCACGATAATCACGTACGACCTTGGGCAACCCGTCATCCTTCGATTCAAAACTGAGCACGGCTTCCTTTTTCCGACGCATCTTTATCCTCCTCTGGTCTTTCGTGAAACAATAAACCATGAGGATAAGGGTGCGTCTTTTTTCGTCAAGGCCACCTTGCGAAATTAGCTCGCGCCGCTTCCGCAACAGAAACTACTTAGTTTCTGTTGCGGAAGCAGAGCGGGCGAATTTTCGCGGGGCTGGCATTGACTAAAAAAGACGCATCCTTACCGGGCGGACCATGCGCCGGAAAAAACGGTCCGGCGTTACGTGGCGCCGAAACTTATATAGATCTCTTGGTACTTGCGATCCGGCCGAGCCAAGACCGCTTGCTGCGGCCCGTGCGAAGGATTGAATTTCTTATCGGTACGGTCCTCGGTTGTATCGACCGGTGCGCGTTTCCGGCAAACGTATGGCCGAGATAAGACGTGTCGGAAATCAGCCGTTTTTTGAGAACAACGGCACCCCAGCTAGCGCAGGCGGTCACCCCCACGAACGGCACTAGCTTAAGGCAGGCGACCACAAGCAGTTGATGCTAGCTTCGGGTGACATCGCAAGCTGTTGTGGTCTGGCAGAAAACTCCATGCTTAAGCTAGTGACATTCGTCACCCCCACCTCCGCGCCAAGCGGCAGGGACGGCGTCAAGAAGTCAGGAAACGTTCATTTTTTCTTGACCGGCAGGCGATTTGATTCCCTCCTGACTTTTCCGGCCAGACTAAATCCGGCAGCGATTTCCTGCCCTTTAATTCAGAACGGCGTGCAATAGTTGATTCCGCGAAGAGAGATCCTGTCCTGAAACTCGTGCCAAGCAAGACGGACGACGGTGTGGCCAAGCTTTCGCCTTAAGCCAGATGGAAGGCCAGCGATTCCGGAAACTTTTCCGGCTTGTCGGGCCAGGTGAATTGTTGCCGAAGGCAACCCGTTTCCGTTTGTGCGAAAGGTGTCTATAATAGGATTCTAACGCGTTTCTAACAATCGGCTGGAGCTTATTGTTGGACTCGCACTACCACTTCCGGTGCACTTCAAGAAGGGGCTACCGTGGGGCATAGCGAGGGAAAAGTATCATGGCCATCACTGCCAAGTGTCCGAACGGGCATGTGCTGAAAGTCAAGGATGAATTTGCGGGCAAGTCGGGCCTCTGCCCCCATTGCCACAGCCGCATCTTGGTTCCCATGCCGGTGCATCCAATTGAAACGGAGGGAATCTCCGACGACGAGGTCCTTGGTCTGCTCGGTCCGCCCGGCGACATGAAGACCAAATCAGCAGCTTCTCCGCCAACCAACTACAAAGCGCCCGCCTCTTCCATCTTGAAAAATCAGAAGGTCTGCCTGCAATGTGGCCATCTGGCCTCGATCGCCTTTGCGAATTGTCCGCGCTGCGGCACACCCCTGCCGAACCTTGAATCGGCGAAAACATAGCAGGTTCTCGCAGCCCCGATGGCAGGGGCGCAGATGAATCCGGTGTCGGTGCCGGAAACGGGCACGCTGGCACTCTTGATCGTGGGGGTGGTCGTGGGATTCGCCGCCTGGCGGAAAAGGATCGTGAGCCTGAGTACCGAGTACGGATACCTTAACCGGCTGTCGCGGCAGGCTTTCCCGAGCTTGGATCTGCCACGGCAGCAGGTCTTTTCTTCCGGCGACTGACTTTCTCAACATGCCATCCGTTTCTCGGAGCAAAGTGCCGTCGATCCCCATCGTATCCTGCGTCGGTCACCCCAACTCCGCGTCGAAACGGCACAGCCGCGGAAAAAGTACGAAAGTTTTCGGTTTTTCTTGACTCGGCTTGGTCGGCATGCCCTTACGGCTTTTGGACGCGGAGGAGCGCCCCACCTCCCCGCGCAAGCAGTCGGGAAATGCTTCAGATGGGACGCGGCCCCGAGGTCGGCATGGCGCGTTGAGGATGCCGCTGTGCATCAGGGCCAGGCGGCCACTCTCGGCCCACCATAGGTATCTGTGTCCTCGTTGTTGGAAACCTTAAGTCTTCGGTTCATCCGACTATCCGTAGCCTTCTGGCCGTTGCTAAGATCCCCGCAAACTATTAGCTCCACCTCCGCGGCTTGCTGCGCAAATAAAAAACCCCTTGTAGGTGAAATGGAACCCACAAAGGGTTTGTACCGAAGGCGTGCCCCATCGGTATTTCATTGAGAGAAAGTTCCTCTTGTCTCTCAATCAGGAGGAAACCGTGTACGGAATCCTCATTAAGACATATCGGCTCTAACAGCACAAACATTATTAGAAATCGGTTAATCGCTTGCAAAAGGCACGCACAATTTCAGCATGCAACCCAGCTTGCCTAAACTGACGCTGGCGGATCATTCATTGGTTGTCGTCCTTGGGCCTCGAAGTAGTTCAGGGCATAATCACGGTCCACTCGTAGCCACTGCCCGCATTTGCTAACTACGGTCGGCAGGCCTTTGCAAAATTCATTCAGAAACCGATTATACGCCTGCTCCAGCGGCACCGAGATGGCTTTGGTGCCGGCCTCGTTGACTAAAGCGAATTCGATCTGCTCTTCCGATTTCTCGTCCGCGTAGATGCCACTGAAGAACAACTTGGGATTCTTACCGCGTTGCGATTCCTCGATGTTCGCCATGACTGCCAACTTGAACATCTCGACGGCTCGATCGTCAAGACCGGCGTCCAGCAGCAGGACCTTTTCGATCAGCTCATTCATGGAACTGACCAGCCGCAGCGAATACTCGGCCTGGAAACTCTGAACTAGTGGCCCCGGCGATTCCAGCTCATCTGGGATCTGGCAACCCAGCATGATCATCACACGGCGCTCCATATCGTGGTAGAGAAGTCCCTGATTGATCCCGGTGGTATGGCCGCACTGTTTGCAGCGGAAAGTGAACAGGCTGCGATCGAGGAGCTTTTCCTTCAATGTCGGATCAAGAGTGACGTTTATCGACTGACAGACAGTGAACGCCTGCTGATGCTGGCACGCCGGGCATGTGATCGTGATTTCATTGGGGAGACTCATGTTAGCAATACTCTACCCGGGACTTCGCGGCCTGCCAATGCCGTCGGACGTTGGTCGCGGTAATCGGTGCCCTGTCGGGGTACGCAAGTCTCGCTTCACCGTTTGACATTCTGCCCGTCAATTGCTAATATCTCCCGAACCAAACACCGATTCCAGTGATTCCAGCAAAGAACGGGCCGAGACCTTCGCACATGTCGATCCATCTCCAGCGAGAACTCGAAAAACTCAAGAGAGACCTCCTGTTGAACTGCTCGATCGTCGAGGATCAGGTCCAGAAGGCGATCCGTGCTTTGTTCGACCGCGACGCCACGCTTGCCCAGGAAGTACAGGCGATGGACGAAGAAGTCGACCGCCGGGATATCAACCTCGATGAGGAATGTCTCAAGATGCTGGCGTTGTATCAGCCGGTGGCAATCGACCTAAGGCAGTTGGTTGCCGCCTTGAAGATCAACAATGACGTGGAACGAATCGGTGACATGGCGGTGAACATTGCCCGTAAGGCCGCCACACTGGCCTTCGAAACGCCATTCGAGATTCCGGCGGACTTCGCCGAAATGGATAGGCAGACCAAGGCGATGCTCCGCAAGAGCCTCGACTCCCTGGTGCAAATGGATGTGGAATTGGCCCGCGACGTGTGCGCCTGCGACGACGAGGTCGATCGGTTAAAGAAGATCGGCAACCAGATCGAGCGACAGATCCGTCAGAATCCCGAGCAGGTCGGCAGCATGTTGCGGCTGCTTGCGGTTTCCCGCAACCTGGAACGGATCGCCGATGGCGCCGTGAACATCGCCGAGGATATGATTTACATGGTCGATGGCCGAATCGTGCGACATCAAACGGACTGACGACTGGAAAGATGCGGTAGGTAGGCCTTATTTCGACAACTCGATCCGCGGATGGTCTTGAACGCGCTGAACGCTCGTCTTGGCTGCCTGCGTCGGTCACCCCCACCGACGCATCGAAACGGCCCAGCAGCGGTTGCCGACCTATGGCTCCCTGACGGGCAGCCTCCGGCAGATTGGTACGCGAATCGCTACCGCCTACGGCCTTGCCTTTGACCACCAACCGGTTCGTTTCCGACCACCGGCCCCCCTGTCCCAACTGCTCGGCCTCGACAACGACCGAGACGGCAAGCCTTGGGCACGGACCATAGCCAGGCAGTTCGACGGAGGCTCGACAAGATCATCGACCTGTTCCGACCGCAGCGTTGCCGAATGCAGCGCTTGAGTGCTCCCGAGGTCGCCGCTCACCGAGCCCTTAGCGGCACCCTCCGCCACTATCAACCCAGTTCAGCAGCCGTCTTCTCGTAGAGAGCGATGCACTGCCGAAGAACGGGCAGTGCGTCTCCCTGACGCTCGTACTCGATGGCGATTGCCGCGTCGGCGAGAACCACCTCCAGCCGCGATACTGGCTTCCGAAAGGGACGCGTGATACGATGAAAGACTGCGTGAGCCTAAACCGGCTGCGCGTTCACTACACAGATAGGAAATAACCGGAGGCACTAACATGTGCGGTTCCGTGGTCTATCGGTTCTGGGGCATCGTGGGAGCGCTCGCCCTGGGCGGCCCGGCCTCGGCGGCAATACTGGATCTGACCGTTGCGGACGAGGCCGGCCAACCCGTGGCGTTTCGCGTGCAAGCGTTCCAAGCGGGCCGGATGGTGGCTCAGGCTTGGGAGCGAGGCCGTGCCCGTCTGGCGTTGCCTGCGGGGAAGCAGACCATTCTGGTGCGGCACGGCTTTGACCATGACGCCGTAAGCATGGAACTGAACCCTCGTCAGCAGGTGATCCAGAAACACGTGACGCTCAAGAAGCGTTATGACGTCAAGAGCCTGGGGTGGTACTGCGGAGAGAGTCACCTGCACGGGCAGCATGGCCACTCCGACAAGCCCCAGTCGTTCGCTGACGCGGCGCGATTGGCGGAGGCCAACGGTCTGGATTACATCCAGATCGCACAGTGGTGGACCTCTGATTTCGGTTGGACGCCGCTGGAGAAGCTCGATTTAATGGCCCGCGAGGCCAGCACGTCGCAGGTGGCCGTCCACTGGAACATGGAGAGCCCCAAGTGTTACTTCACCGCGGACGATGGCGGCGTCAGCGGCAACCTGCATTGTTACGGTCACGGCTGCATCCTGGGCATGAAGGACCGCCCGTACGACCAGGCATTTTGGTTCACAGGTCCCAATTACCGGATCCTCCAGGAAATCCATCGTCAAGGCGCGGTGGTGACACTGGCGCATCCGGCCCGATTCTGGTTCAACCAGGGGAACTTCGTCTCCAATTGGGCCAGTGAGATCGCCTTCGACTACGTGGCCGGCCAAGGGTACGATGGCGTGGACATCTTCAACGACGGCGAGCCGGTGTTCTTCCAGCACGAACGCGTGTGGTGGAACCTGTTGAACATGGGCTACAAGGTGGCCGGTACTGCCAATAGCGATGGCTCGATCATCGGTGGCCACGCGGGCCGGTTCCGCACCTACACCCATATCGATGGCGACTTCTCCTGGGCCAAGATCGCCCAGGGAATCCGCGTGGGCGCATGCGTGGCCAGTTCTGGCCCTATGGTCCTGTTCGAAGTGGACGGGCAACGGCCGGGTGCGGAGTTCCCCGCCGACGGCCAGTCGCATCGAGCCCGGCTCACTGTTTGGTCCAGTCCATTGCCCGGCGAGACGCTGGTCTCGGCGCAGGTGCTTCGCAACGGTGAGATCATCCAGGCCTGGGACCTGCGCAGCAAGCGCGCGAGGCAGTGGAGCGGGGGATTCGAACTGGGCGATACGGCCTACGCCTGGTACGCGGTCCGTGTGACGTTGACATGCCTGGACCCTGAGTGCCTGGCGGCCTGGCGGCAGCCGACGGAGATTTACGAGGTGGCCGTGGCCAACCCGGTATACTTCCTGCCAAAGACGTTCCACCGTCCGCAGCCCGCGATCGCCAAGGTCCGCCTCAAGGTCTCCGATCCACAAGGCCGGCCCTTGCCGGCAACCGTTCACGTGGTTGACGCGGGTCAGGTGGTCGCCATGGTAACGGTTGGCCCCGGCGGCGAGACCAGTTTCCAGACGTCCCCAACGGCCGCATTAACGATCCGGGCTGCGGGCTTTGCGGAAGTAAAGAAGGACCTGTTTCTGGACTCGCCCGTGGTAGAGTTCTGCCGGAACTTCAATGGCTTCTACACACCCGAAGCCTACCACCACGTCCGGGAGTTGCTTGGTAAACTGGAGTTCGAGGTAAAGCTCAAGAAGGCCGCACCGTAGGTCGGTGCTTTCCTGCTTTCCCCAAGAGTGTCTCGGTCGTCAACCCCTTGCAGAAGGAATCTCCCATGCGGTATGCATCCTGCTTTGTGGCATTTCTGATGTCGTGCATGACAGCCTTGTCTGGCAACGCCCAAGACCAGGCTGAGCCGTGTCTGGAAAAAGACCTTGGCACGCTCAACGTCTGCTCATGGCGAACCACCCTCTCCGGTGAGTTGACGGACCGCATCACTTACAACGGTAAGAAGACCATCGAGTTGGTGGGCAACGCCAGTCCAGATGTGGTCACGGCCGCGGCCTGGCAGAACCCTGATATTCGTCTTCTGGCCAGCCAGCGGTATACGGTCGCAGCGCTGGTAAAGACTGAGAACGCCAAGGCCGTGTCGCTGGCGGTCGACATTCCGCGGATAGTGCGCGTCGAGGGTTTGCGGCCGCAAACGCTCAGCGGCAGTAGCGATTGGACACTGCTGAAGCAGACATTTAGCGTCGCCGAGGACGTGCAGCCCAACCGCATCGCCGTGCAACTGGCGGGTCCCGGCAAGGTCTACGTGGCCAACTTCCGCATCCAGGGCCGTTTGGGGAAGGAATGGCAACGGAAGATCGAGATCGATCCCAATGATGTGTCCGGCCGATTGGCCGCCGCCGGGCTCGTTTCCAAGGAGCCGGTCAATTGGTTCACCGGACGCTGGCCCTATATCAGTTTCCTGGGCGGCATGGTCATGGGCAACCGCTCCGAGGACCTGGAGTTCTTCTACAGCAAGCCGTTCCAATGGCATACTACGGTGCTGGACTATGTGCTCAGTGACGGCGGGAAAATCTACGGCCTGCGCGCCACGTTCCATCGCTACAAGGAAGGCACAAGCGCCAAGCCGCTGCGGAGTTTCCTGCTCACCATCCGCACCGACGTGCTGCTGGCCGAGTATCATCCCAGCTATATTCTCGCCAACGGCCGGCGGGTGTGGGATTTCAAGAAGCACAAGGTGGGCGCAGGCACGATCCAGGTTCCTTTCAGCGTGGAAGAGCCCGCCGACGTGACCGTCGACCTCGTCGTGGATCTCGATTACACGCCCGATACCATGGGCCTGGCCTTCCGCATGTTCTTCCTCAACTACCTGGGCGACGCGGGCGTGAAGGTCGATCTGGCGGGCGCCGAGACGAAGGCATCCGGTTCGCCGGCCGAAAAGCTTCGGCATTTTGTCTTTGGCCTGTACCCCAGCGGCTACGACTTCTGGAGCAATCGGGGCGTGCCGTTTGGCGAGATCCGGAAGAGTTGGAAGCCGAACTTCCGGCCCGACTATCCCACCGACGACGTGGCCCTGTGTCCGTTCATCGACGAGATGGCTGCCAAGGGCAAATATCACGACTTCATGATCACCTACGGCGGCTGCAACGTGGCCGGCGTCGGGGCCACGGCCGAGATGTTTCGCGGCAATCCATATCTCCGCGGGGCACTGTCTTCGATCAAGGATCCCGCCGACGCGCGGCGGATCCTGGCCATTGATCCCAAGCTGTGTGCCTTCTGGTTCCGCGGTGAGGGAGGCTCCGCGGTCAGCGAAACGGCAGTAGTGCGGGCCGCCAAGCACCAGGCCGGTAGCGACGACCGCATCACGGCGATGTACGAGCCCTTCCCGCCCACGCTCAACAGTTGCCGAGAATTCGAACGCGGCAGCGACCTCGTGATCTTGAAGAACGAGGAAGACCCGCAGGCCAACATCCTGATGTCGATGGGCCGCGGCGAAGGACGCACGTTCGGCAAACCGTTCGGCTTCTATTGGGAGCAGACGCATTACCCGTTTCCGTCGCTCGACGAAAAGCTGCACGTCTGCATGCTTTACTATCTCTCCGGCGGCTCGTGGATCAGCGCGGAGGCGGACGAGGCCCCGTCGTTTGCCGACGACGTGGTTGCCGAGTGGGTCTATCCGCTCGTGCAGGCGATGCGGTTCGCCATGGTGCATCCGGCCCGGGGCCGGCCGATCGTGCCGGTGGGCATCGTGTACGGCGGCGAGGATGCGTGGTGGATCCCTTTCAATCCCTTCGGTCAAATGGACACGTTTCAGCGCTACATCGGCTACGACCACGCTACGGGCAAGCTGACCTGTGAGCCGGCATTCACCAAGGTTTTCCCTTGGATGCCGCAGGAAGGCCCGCGCTGGGATTGGCGGCGGTTCGGCCACCTGGACCTGTTCCACGATAAGCTCGACGAATTGCGGGGGTACGACCTGTTGGACGTATTCTTCCCGAATTACGGCGATGCCTACACGGCCCATATCACGCGCCTGCTGACGGGCACGCCCTACGGCCCGGTGGACTTCGTACAACTGGACCGCGCCACGGCGGAACACCTCCGCACGTTCGGCGTGCTGGCCGTGTTGGGCGAGGCTGCGGTGCGACTGGAGACCGAGGACAAGCTCAGCGAAGCCGCCCGTAGCGGGGCGCAGGTCATCGTCGCCGCGCAGGACTTCCCCACTTGGCAAGGGAGCGTGTCCGGCAAGCCGTTCGGCCTGACCTTTCTCAAGGGCAGTACGAAGGTCCAAGGCCAGGTCACGGGGTTGGCGGAAGTATTCGCCGGCAAGACGGGGAGCTTTGTGGGGGCCGTATTCAGCGCCCACGGCAACGGTTGGGAGACGTTGGCTTCCATCGGCCACCGGCCGCTGGTTCTGCGCAGGCCATTGGGCAAAGGGATGGTCTACGTGTACCTGGGCCGTTGGGTGTGGCAGGGGGCCGATGCGCTGCGCAGCGTGCTGGCCTATGCGGGGCGGCAGGCTGCCCCGCTGGTTTTCGATAAGCCCGACGATCAACTTGAATACGTTGCCTACCGGAAGGGCCGTGGGGCCTGGGTGGCATTGTTCAACCATGGGAACATCGTGATCGGTTGCGACCGTCTGGACCCAGCCAAGTGGCGCGTGGCGCCGCCGGAGCCGCTGTTCACAAAGCCCCAGGGCCCTTACTGCGGCACGATCGAGTTTCGCCTGGACCGCCTGGGACTCGACCCTTCCGGGGATTTCGCCCTCTACCAGGTGCTGGGAATCGATGGCAAGGCGCTGGACGGTGTGGTCTCCGGCCGCAAGACGTTCGAAGTGCAGGGCATTCCTTTTCAGTCGCGCGGCGGCGTGATCCGTGCCACGGTCGAGATTGACAAGCGTGCCCAGTACGTAATTGCGCCCCGTGGCGAAGGCAAGAACCTGTTCTTCGGCAAGCCGTAAGATGCCTGCGCAGGTGCCTGCTGTCCCATCAAGTCAACCCTTTTCTCGGATGTCTTGAAAGGCCACCGATTTCTCGGAACCACGGCAATCCGACTTGCCTGCGGCGGTCACCCCCTCCTCCGCAGCGAAGGTCATTTCCAGCACGCGGCAGCGTGCCTATCCTCCGTAGGCAACGACTCGCGAAATGCTTCGGATTGGACGCGCCCCCGAGGTCGGCATAGTGCGTTGAAGACGCCGCTGTGCATCGGGACGGGGTGGCTATTGCTGCCCCCAAAGGAACCGTTTGTGACTCAGTACTCGGCGCGACTATAATGGTGGACTACGGAGTCGGCCGGACGCCAAGAGCCACCCCCTTTCCCGTCCACTTGCGAAGGAGAATTCCCCTGATAAACGGCACAACAAGACGCAATCTTGTCGGCTGCACTGCTCTGCTGCTCGCCGCGTTTGGCGCCAGTTCGAATGCTCCAGCTTGGAACCGGACTCCGGCCGCTCCGGCCCAGGCTCGGCCGCCCGTGTGGGCCGCGAAAGGCGCGTATGTATTCCGCATCTCGACGCCCGACGGAGCCGACGTGCTGCCCCGTCTCGAACAGGGCCACGCGATCGTCGCCAACCTGCTCGACGGTACCGTCCCGCAGATCACGATCATCAACGGGCTGATCGGCCACGATCACCCGGGGGCGTGGAACTGGGACGGCCTGTGGCCCTGCTGGAATCGCGCGACGTTCCGGACGGGGAGTTTCGAGAAGCTCGCCGAGTTCATGGTGCGGGCGAAGAAGAATTCGAACGTGTACACCGGGTTCCACCTCAACCTGACCGACGTGAACATCGGCCTGCGCGATTACCCCGAGTCGCGAGAGTTCTTCCGGAAGCTTGTCGAGACCAGGTCGATCTATCGCCGCGATTGGAACCAGGCGACCAACAACCGCGACGGCGAGCCGTTCATTCCCCTCGATGTCGAGAAATATGCGGACAACAGGGAGCATCCCGACCCGGTGCAGATCTTCGCGCTGGTGAACTACAAGCGGTTCTGGGACAGCGGCCTGGCGAAGAAGATGATCGACGAGTTCTATGGGCGCCTGCCCTTTCCTCCGCCCGTGCTTTACCTGGACGTGCTCAACGCCAAGGGGGGCAACTTTTCCACCGGGGTGCCCGACGGACCGTTGGGGGGCAGCGAGCAAACCCAAGTCGAGGGCATGCAGTCCATCGCCGATTACCTGCGCAGCAAGGGCACGGATCTAGGTACCGAGGGCAACCGCCCTTTCCTCGGAAGAAACGCGGAGGGATTGCCTCGCGCCGGCTATGTCTGGCTTCATGGCGGCGGTTTTTCCGAGGATGACTACAGCGTGATCTCGGGCGGCTCGGGAGTGCGGCTGGCATCGCATCATGTTTACGGGAACCCGGGCGCCTTCAACGTGTCGCCCGTTGCCTCGACCCGCGGGGGACTCGACCGGGTCCGCGCCCATTATGCAGCATTGTTGGCCGGCCAACCTGGAACCAAGGTCGTGGCCGATCTGAAAACGTGGCGGATCGCCATGCGCGACAACCGCGTGAAGGACGAGTTTGACATTCCCGGCACGGGCGACGCCTTTCGCGGCGACTGGTGTGATCTGGTGAACAACTTCTACCTGACCGGCATCCAGGAACTGTACCATATCGGCAACCGCAGCGTGCGGCGGCGAATGGACAGCATCGGTCACGTGCATCTGGGCAGCTATACGGTGTCGGGGCCGAGCGGAAAGGCCACCGTTTTGATTCCGGATTTTGCTGAGCCGGATTGGGCACGCGCGGGGGCCCAGAAAATTGGACACCTCATGATCGAATCCCCCACGACAACCCACGTCACCGTTGCCCGGGCGGGCAAGTACGCGCTCAAGGTCACCTGTTTCCTGGGCGGGCGCTCCGACAACGCCGCAGATTGGCGTTTACGTCAATGGCAAGCACCATCGCTCCTTCGATCACATCCCGATCCCTGAGGCCGGTAAAGGAAGCCACGAATTGGACGCCGGGGATATCGAACTCCGGGAGGGGCAAACACCATCGCCTTCGATTCCGGACCGATTCGCGCCGCCTGGAGCGACGGCTCTGAGGCGGAGTGGACGACGCCGTATCTACGCAAAGGCTTCAAGGCCTGGAATGGTGACGTGACGTTCGCGAAGGACTACGACCGCATGTGGCCCGACACCTGGAGTGGCCGGAAGAAGATCTACTTCTTCAGTTGGGACGGGACGAGCCGCAATTGGAAACTGCCCGCCGACTGGAGCGACGTGCCCCTGGCGACCTTGTATCCTCTGACGCCCGACGGTCGCGGCAAAGGCGTGCCGATCGCGATCAAGGAGCGCGATTTCGCCGTCGCTCCTGCCGCAGGTTCCCTACATCCTCGTTCCGGACATAAAATGACCCGTGGATCGCAAAGCGAATGACCGTTGCTCCTTGGCATGATCAGAGTTGCGAAAAAGGACCGTTTGATGACAAATCACTCGGCGTGCCAAGAAGTTTATTTGCTCGAAATCAGAACTGTGCCGGAAATTTCGGCAAGAGCGGCATCCGAGGAGTCTATCCACTGCCGTTTACTTTACCGCCATGCCGTCGATCCAGGCGTGGAACGCTGCGCCGCCCCAAGGATAGAACTCGATGGTCATCCAGTTCAGCGTTGCCGGGACTTCGCCCTTGACCTTCCAGACCTGGTTGCCGTGCAGCGGCACCGACTTGTAGATCCACCCGATACCACCCTGCCAGTTCTTCGCGTGGTCGTAGGGCCGGATTTCGCAAGACCTGTCGGGCGATTCGTAGATCGTCACCGTGGGCATCAGCCCCTTCCAGGCGTGGATGTTCGTGTTGATCATCTTTACCCAGAAGACGAGTTCCGTCATGCCCGCCAGCGAGATGCCGGCGTCCTTGCTGCGCGGATAGAGGATGCGGATGGGATTTCCCGAAGGCGCCACGCGCAGCGCCAGCGACGAATGGCCCACCAGGCGGACCTCGCGGTCGTCGGTAAACTCCAACCTGGTTTGCGGGTTGGGGACGGGCACCGCCGGTCCCACGACGGTTTCATGGCCGCGCTCTACGTGCAAACGGTCTCGGGGTTGCACTTCGCTCCAGCTCCACCGCGCGGCCTGGCCCTCCGTGCCGAACTCCGCAACGTCCTCATAGACGAGGAGGTCCCGATAGTCAAGGTTCGAGAAGCGGCCGTTGTTGGCCGTCACGCCAACGCTGTACAGGCCGATCTTGCCAAACGCGTGCTTCGCGCGAGGCCCGGTGGCGGTCGTTCCGTCGGTAAAGTCCCAGCGGAACGTGAGCGGATTGCCGCCAGGGTCGCTGCTGCCCGAGGCGTCGAACAGTACCTCTTTGCCCAGTTTCACGGGGAGCGCCTCGCCCGCCTTCCCGGCCGGCGGCGCGGCTAGCTTGACCTGTGGCGGCCGCGTGATCCGTGGATCGTCGGGGTGCATGAAGATGTTGGTGTTCGTGCCGCCCTTGATCATGTCGCCGTCCCGGTTGTTTTCCAGGATGTTGCCCGCCATGTCGATCCAGTCGGCGAACTCCATGTAGATCCCCCAGCGATTGTCGCGGACGATGTTGTTCTCCAGTACCCAGTGGAAAGCCGTGAACTTGTGCTGCGGCGAGGCGTCGCCGAAGAGTAAACGTCAATAAATCGACAGCCTTGCGGCCCGTGGTAGGCTGAATGCGTGGGTACGATTCATCCAGCGACATTCAGAGGACCAAGCGATGGCGAAGGCCAGGAGTGCAGATCGGCGGCGGTATTGGCGGGAAGTTATTGGGCGTCAGCAGGCGAGTGGGGAGAGCATTCTGGGGTTCTGCTCCAGCGAGGGGCTGGCTCCAGCCTCGTTTCATGCCTGGAAACGGCGGCTGCGGCGATCCCGGTGCGGAATCGAACGGGGATCGGCGAACCAGGCCCTGGTTCCCGTGCAGATCGTCAGTGACCCCAAGGCCGACATGGGAAGGCTGGAAGTCCAGTGGCCCGGCGGCGTCGTGCTGCGGGTTCAAGGCTGTGACGCTCAGACGATCGGTGCGGTGGTGGCTGCTCTTTCGGCGGCCCCGGCAACACGAAGGACACGACCATGCTGACATTGCCTTCGTCCCTGCGGGTGTTCGCCAAGACCGGCGCAACCGATATGCGAAAGTCGTTCGAGGGACTGGTTGGAGTCGTGGAGCGAGAATTGGGCCAGCAGGTAGAGTCGGGCGATCTGTTTCTCTTTTTCAACCGCCGTGGCGACCGCGTGAAGGTGTTGTGGTTTGCGGGCGACGGCCTCGTCATTTGGTACAAGCGATTGGAAGGCGGAACCTTTGAAGTACCGAAGGCTGCGAGGACTGTGTGTGAGGACGGATCGACTTCGCCTGCCGGAATCGAGATGCGAGTGAGCGATCTGACGCTGATCTTGGAAGGCATCGACTTGGCGAGTGTGCGGCGTCGTCCGCAATGGCGTCGTGCATGACGCCACCCCGAAAAAAATTTTGATACCGACAGAACCAAATCGCTGTGTCCAGCGTATCACTGTGCATGGAAGAAGGATGTCCATCTCTTGCCGATCAACTGGCGACCTGCCAGCAACGGATTCGTGATCTGGAGCAGACAACTGCGGATCAGCAGGCCGTCATCGCCCAGCAGCAGGAGACCATCGCACATCAGGCGACGGTCATGGCGCAGCAACAAGAGATGGCTGCCACATACCAGGAGCAACTGGCGAAGGCCGCTGAGCAACTGCGATTCTTCAAGCGGGCGATGTTCGGCCAACGCCGCGAGCGGTACGCTCCCTCGCCCGACCAGACGTTGCTCTTCGTGCCCGAAGCCGTCGAGGGACTGGATACCAAACAGGAGACCACTCAGCCAGACACCAATGCGGACTCGCCGCTGCCTCGGGCCAAGCGAAAGCCACGACGACCGAGGATCGAGTTCCCGCAGTTCTGGGAACACCGGCAGACCAAGTATCCGTTGCCACCGGAGGAATTGCCTTGCGGTTGCTGTGGGGCCGAGCGGGTCATCATTCACACCCACATCACGAAGCGGGCGGAGATCGAAGAGGCAAAGATATATGTGGTCGAAGAGGTGCGGTACACCTACGGTTGTTCCCACTGCCACGACGGCTCGCAGATGCAGACCACAGAGAGGCCGCCGCAGGCCGTGGAGAAAAGCCCCTTCGGGCCGAGCATCCTGGCTTCGCTGGTGACCTGGAAGTTCCTGCACCACTTGCCGGTCTATCGGCAGCAGGAACTGCTGCTGGGTCCACTGAAACAATGGCTGTCGCGGGCACTGCTCTGCGGGCTGTTGAGTCGGACGGCCCAGGCTTTGCGGCCTTTGGAACGGTTGATCCATCAGCGCGTGCTTGCCAGCATCGTCATCAACGCCGACGAAACGGAGGTGAAGATGCTCAAGCCGGGCAACGGCAAGGCGATCACGGGATACCTCAGCGGTTACGCCGGGGATGCTGACCATCGGTTTGTATTCTACGATTTCCGACCCAGCCGCAGTCGCAATGGGCCAAGGGAAGTCTTGGCCGATTATCGTGGTTATCTTCAAACGGACGGCTACATCGTCTACACTTCGCTCGTGCGCGAGGCGGCAGGTCGCCTTGTGGACGTGGCGTGTTGGGCGACACGGTCGGCGGGGCTTCGAGGAAGCGATTCCGGCGACCAGCCACCCGCTGGTCCACGAGGCCATGATCTGGACGCAGCAGCTTTACGACATCGAAGACCGTGCGAAGGAGATGTCGCCGGAGGATCGCCGCGCATTACGCCAGGCGGAAGCGTTGCCGATCCTGGCGAAGATGAAGGCCCGCTTCGATGAAGTGCGGCCCACGTTGCGGCCCACGGCGAAACTGGCCGAGGCGATCGACTACGTGCTGAACCGTTGGGATGCCTTCGTGCGGTATACCAGCGACGGGAACATTCCAATAGACAATAATGTGATTGAGCGGCTTCTGCGACCTGTCGCCATCGGTCGCAAGAACTACCTGTTTTTCGGAAGCGAGCACGGCGGCAAGACGGCGGCAACGCTCTACACCCTGGTGCAAAGTGCCCGGCGAAACTGTGTGGACGTGTGGCCCTATCTGACCGACGTGCTGCGTCGGATTGCAGCCATTGCCCCTGGCGACACCACCGCCTTGGAAGCTCTGCTGCCAGATCGCTGGCTGGCCGCTCATCCCGAACATCGCCTGGAACAGCGGGAAGAAGAATCCCGTGAAGCCCAGGCCCGTCGTCGCCGGAAGCGGGCCGCACGTCGGCTTGCCGCCGCCCAATAGGCGGCTTTTCCAGGGACTCTTCCCAGTGTCCGGCGTCCGCGATAAAATCAGGGCGAGTTGCGTTTGCTCAAGATTCCTACCATTCGGCAGGGTCCATTCGCCATCGTGGTTCGGCGCGAGCATCGCCAGGCCAGTAAAATCTCTCATGGGAGGACACGTTATGAGAAACGTCCTGATTGGGTGCATCGTGCTTTTCGCAATGGCGGGGACCGCTTTCAGCGAGCCGAAAGAGCCGCCAAAGAAGGTTGCGGTAGACTTGGGCGGTGGGGTGAAGATGGAACTCGTTCTCATCCCGGCGGGCGAGTTCAAGATGGGCAGCGGTGAGTCGGCGGAGGAAACGGCTGCCTTCTTCAAGAAGAACTACGGCATGGATTTTCTCACGGCGGATTTCTTCAAGGACGAGCATCCGCAGCACCGGGTGCGGATTACCAAGCCATTCTACCTGGGCACATATCATGTGACGCGGGGCCAGTTCCGCCAGTTCGTCAAGGATTCGGCTTACAAGACGGACGCGGAGAAGGGCGACAATCCGGGGGCCTATGGATGGGACGCCAAGAAGAAGACGTTCGATTTCAACAAGGATTATTCGTGGCGGAACGCGGGTTTCGAGCAGACCGACGAGCACCCGGTGGTCAACGTAAGCTGGAACGACGCAGTGGCCTTCTGCAAATGGCTCAGCAAAAAAGAAGGCAAGACCTACCGACTGCCTACGGAGGCCGAGTGGGAATACGCCTGCCGGGCCGGGACGACAACCCGCTACTATAGCGGCGACGATCCCGAGACACTGGCTAAGGTGGCGAACGTGGCCAACGCAACGGCCAAGGCGAAGTTCCCGGACTGGAAGGGGACAATCAAGGCCAGCGACGGCTACGTGTTCACGTCGCCCGTAGGAAAGTTCAAGCCCAACGCCTTCGGGCTCTACGACATGCACGGAAACGCTTGGCAGTGGTGCGCGGATTGGTATCGCGCGGACTACTATACGAAGTCGCCAACGGACGATCCAACGGGGCCTTCGGCGGGCTCGATCCGCGTGGGCCGGGGCGGGAGCTGGAGCATCGACGCCGGGTACTGCCGTTCGGCGTCCCGCTTCAACGTCGTGTCTGGGCACCGCATCATCTACCTGGGCTTCCGTGCCTCCCAAGTTCCGGCGGACAAGTAAGGAGAGCGAGCGAAGCCGGTGCGCAGTCCGAGCGTAGGCCCGAAGCGCAGCCGGGCCGTAGCCGGGCAAGCACAGGCGGAGTGAGTGAACCGTGCAGAACAAGGTGTTCCTCGGTCCAGGGCGAAGCCCTGGCGAAGTTTGGTCGGCGTATTGTTCACCTGAGCAAAGTGCGAAATGCAGTTTAAGTTATTTACGATCCCGGCGACGGGGGATACGGGAGCGGAGGAGGAATTGAACCGGTTCCTGCGGTCCAATCGCGCCGTCTCCGTGCAGAAGGAGTTGGTCGAGAACGGCGACACGCCCTGCTGGTGCTTCTGCGTGGAGTATTTATTGAGCGGCCCATTACCGGAGGGAAAAGCGGGGGGCCGCGCATGTGGACTACAAAGAGATCCTCTCGGCGGACAATTTTGGGGTGTTCGTCCGCTTGCGGGAGGCCCGCAAGGAGTTGGCTGCGAAGGAAGCGATCCCGGTATACGCCGTCTGCACCAACGAACACCTGGCCAAGATGGCCAAGAACCGCGCCGCCACGATAGCCGAATTGAAGACGATCAACGGGTTTGGGGACGCCAAGGCCGAAAAGTACGGGGAGGCTTTCCTCGCGGTGGTCCGAGTAGGGATTGGGCACGAATGAAACGGGCGGGTGAGCTTATCGAACGCATCGCCAATGCCGACAACCTGCGGCTGGCGTTTTGGAAAGCCTCCCGAGGCAAGCGGGCGAAGGCGGAGGTCCTTCGCTTTCGTGCCGATCTGGATGAGCGGCTGCGTATCCTGCGCGAGAAACTGTTCTCCGCCTCCGTGGCCTGGGCACCCTACCGGACGTTCAAGGTCTACGACCCGAAGGAGCGAATGATCTGCGTCGCCCCCTTCCGCGACCGCGTGGCGCAGCACGCGATCATCAACGTCGTGGAGCCTCACTTCAAGTCGTACCAGATCCACGACAGCTACGCCTGCCGAAGAGGCAAGGGGTTGGACGGAGCCATCGCTCGGGCAGCCTGCTTCTCCCGGCGCGGAGACTGGTACTTGAAGATGGACGTGCGGAAATACTTCGACAGCATCCGTCACGAAGTACTGAAGGGGCTGCTTAGCCGCCGGTTTAAGGACCCCGTGCTGCTGGCCCTTTTGGACGGCGTCATTAACAGCCACGCGGCGTCGCCGGGCCGGGGCGTACCGATCGGGA
>CAVRDP010000014.1:0-395544 GCA_963719885.1 uncultured Planctomycetia bacterium
CCGTATGCAACGATTGTCGAAGCAGTGGCTGCGGCAAAGAATGGAGCTTGGGTAAAGGTCGCGGCAGGCGAGTACACGGGAGCCATTGTGCTCGGGAGCAAAAATATCCATCTGTTTGGCGGGTATGTAGGTGCGAGTGCTTCTGACTACGCGCGTGGAAAGCGGGGAAATTTTTCCTCACGGGACCCGGTCAAAAACAGTACGAGAGTCATCGCAAGCCCGACTCCCAGTGGCCGTAATCATGGCTCGGTTATTTTCATGTCGGCAACGAGACCAGACGCCGATAGCACGGTCGATGGATTTATCGTAACTGGTGGGAAGCATGGGTATTATAGCGAGGGCTGGGGTGCAGCGACGGGAACGGTCCGCCTGTATAACAATATATTCGAAAAAAATGATGGAACGGGAGAGCTCTACGGAGTCGGGGCATTTGCCAACTATCCGAACAGCGAGGTCGTCAATAACATATTTAGAGACAATATCGGTGCACGCGGAGCAGGATTTGCCATGCAGAGTGTTTATAACTGCACTTTTGATCAGAATCTCGTGCTCAATAATCATGGGCGCAGCGATCATGCGGGAGGAGCGGCGATCAGCGGCAAGAACACGATAATTTCCAATTGTATCTTCGACGGGAATACCCAGGGCGTTAATTTTCCCGGTAGTTACGGCGCAGCGGGTGGCGGATTGGGATTATGGGAGCCGCAATTCAAAGAAAAAACGCTGACTCATTACGTCATTACCCATTGCATCTTCAGAAATAACGTGGCGTTGCAAGGGGCTGGACTCATGATCGATGAAGGCTTCGAGAATCCGGTGGCAATAGACCATGTACTGATTTACGGTAGCGATTCACGTAGTGACAGAGCGTGGTCAAATGGCCACTGACATGATAGAGGAAGTTAAGCGGTGAGAGCGCCGTCAGGGGCCGGACGGCAGGAGCGAAGGCGGCGAAGTACCGGAGAGATAGGCTTGGACAGAGTCAAGCAAGAAACTGAAACACCGCGCAACCCTGTTGGGCACAGGTGGCAATTGCTGTCCAGATCCGTTCGCACCATCGGCGCCCTTTCTCGCTGCGTGTTCCTTGGGTGATGTGCCGGTCGATCACCACAAAACGCATCGCTTGTTCCGCCAGATTGTTGGTTGGGGCAATGCCGGGTGTCGTAATGAAGCGGAAATAGGCTTCCCCGTGTTCGCGGAAGCGTTTGGCCATGTTACGGGCATGTTTCGTGTCCGGCACGCCGGTCAGGGCTGTCCTCAACACGTGTTGACGAGCGGCAGCCAATGCCTGCTGAAAGCCCGCCGCAGTCATTGTTCCGCGGCCGTGGATTACGGCAAACAGGCCGCGCAGCGCATCGCGCAACCGTTGGCCATAAGCCTGGTCCTCACGGCGGGGCAGAGTCAGCAGGAATTTCACATCGCGGATCAGATGGGCCATGCAGAACTGAACCAGCACGCCGAACTCTCGCATGTACTTGCGGTAGGCGCTGAAATAATCGCAGCCCAACACGCCGTTGAACTCCTCGCCCAACACCTCCACCAGCACCTTCGAGCCACGCGACTTGTCGATACGGAACAACGTGTAGAGCGCGCGCGGAAGCACCAAGTCCAGAATCTTTCGCCGTTTTCCTTATGCCCCGTCTCATCGATGTTCAGCACGGCCTCGTCGGGCAGCCGCACGAACAACTCCGCATAGGAGGGGGCCAACGCCTCGCTCACCTTGTCGATCAACTTGGCCAAGTAGCCGCGGGAGACGTTCACCCGCACCACGTCGCGAAGGAACTTCCGGATGGTGGAGAAGGAGGCGTGGCAGACACCCTTCATGAAGGCCACCAGGGCCGTCATTCGTGGGCCTAAAAGGCCCGCCTTCCGCACCGCTTCGGGCAGGGACGCTGCATGGAGTTTCCCACAGCGATTGCACCAATAAGCCAACGCTTGGTGTTCGCTGACGATGGTCGGGGTGGCGACGATTTCCACCTCCTGTTGCACCTCGGCCGCATACGGGGAAGGGCGGAGTGAGCCGCCGCAATCGGGGCAACAATCGAGCGTATAGGTCACGAGGTTATCGATGGCCTCGTCGGGAAACGGCGTCCGCAGGTGTTGTTCATGGCCCGGCTGTCCGCCACGATTGCGTTTTTTACCGTCCTTGCGCGGAGGCTTGGGCGGCTTGACGATATCACTGGAAGGCGGCTTAGAGGAAGTGGACGAGTTCTTGCGGGCCGCCGCCAACCGGCGTTTGAGTTGCTCGTTTTCCTGCTGCAGACGTACGTTCTCTTCTTCCAGCAGCCCAAGCCGAGCGGATGCCGCAGCCAGCTTTGCTTCCGCCGCAGCCAGTTTCTCCTCCATCGCGGCAAGGCGACGCGCCAGCGACTTGCTTTCAGAACCCGGGCTAGTTCTTGACAGGATCATGGGGCGGTACGATACCAACCTCACGCGATCCGAACAAGATCAAGAGGTGGCCGTGCCCCGAGAATCCCTGCAAACCCAGGATCTCCAAAATGCCGGGGCTGGCTCGTTACAGTCGTCCGTTTATCACCCCGTCATACGGCTACTATAACTGTGACTGTGAGCCTGTGAATGGCTACGATTTACGGAAATCATTTGCGCCGGGAACGGATCGTGGCGGGGCCCTGTGGGTTGGTGACGATACATTGGGTCATCCATCAAAGGCAACGGTGACCTACAGCACGATCGTGGATAACCTTGGTGCCACCAATGGCGGCGGCGCCTTGCTCTATAATCAAAATCCTGCAGGTGGGCGGTGTGAAATATTTGTGACCAATTCCATTATTTACAATAATGGCAAGCACCCCTATAAAGACTTCAACACTGGTAAATTTGGTGTTGCTAATAATGCCAATATTACCATTAGTTATTCTGTCGTAGAGGGCGGATTCGCTTCGGAAAAAGGGAATATTACAAAGTCTCCTATTTTTGCGGATGCTGCTCATGGCGACTATCACTTGCGGTCTGTTGCCGGTCGGTGGGGTCCATCTGCCGCAAAAGGCATGGGCGATTGGGTGCACGATGCGGTCTCCAGTCCGGGGCTCGACGGTGCGGATCCTGCGAATCGCCATGGCCAAGAACAAGAGCCAAGCGGCAGGCCAGGTGAAATGGGATTTTATGGTGATACGCCGCAGGCAAGTAAGTCGTCACAATCAAAGTAACATGACGTATCGTGCTTCACTTGGGAAGTGGCGTCGCTCCTGAGAGAGAATTCAAGGGCCAAGGGTCAAGGGCAAATGACTGCTGACGACGCGAGATCGACAAAATCCGCATGAAGATCCAGATTCTATTGTTCGTAATCCTTGCTCTCGCGATTGTAGTGCCGCTGCCTCCCGGAAATTCGGCCGAAGCATCCGTTGGCTGGAAGCCGGCTTTCTCTTCAGATTTTACTGACGGCCATCCTCTGGAAGATGCCTTCAACATCGTCTGGGGTCAGGGGCGCATTCAAGGCGGGAAATTGGTCATTACCCCGGACAAGCGACATGGGACACCCAGTAATCGCGTAATGTTAGTAGTGGATAATCTTCGTTTCCCCGGAAATGTGCATTTAGAAATACGGGCATCGTTATCGACGAAAAGGACGCCCAACCGCCTTCATCTAGGTTTATTCCTGAACTCGGATGGGTATCCGGCAACAGATCAGATTATCGATTGGACGCATGGATATTTATTATGTGCGGGAGCAAAAGGGAATACGGCGACGCTCTTGAGGCGCGCCAATGTTGACATCGCCACCACCGTTAGAAAACAAATTCCTTTGCAGTCGGATCGGGAGTACACTTTTTCCGGCCAGAGGGATGGCAACACCATATCTTTATCAATAGATGACAAGCCGGCGTTTGCCTATGTGGATGACCATCCGGTCAGTGACCTATCTGACAGTTGGGTAGGAGCCTTTTCCGAATACAATACACTAACTATTTCAAAGTTGTCGGTATTCACGAAGGGCCTTCCAGGAGAAGCTGTCTCCTCCAATGTTAATCGACCGGAAGGGCCGGAAGCGACGCTCAAGGGCATGGCATCCTGTGCACGAAGCGCGGCGGCGAAACCTGCTGATGGAGAGCACACTGTCAGACTGTATGCCTATGAGGGAACCAGTGCGATAAGAGCGACAATGGAGGAACTGCTCAAGAACGCTTATCGGGCTCCCATGGATGTCGAAGCGGCCGCAAGTCTGCAGAAGGAAATGGATGCGAAAGCAATGTATGAAATTGCTTCAAATCCGGTAAGTCGAAGAGATCACCATTCCGTTCATATGTCGTCTCAAGCATTGGCGGTTACTGGAGTGGTGTTCATGGATCACGGGAGAAAATGCCTATGGCCGACTAAGATCGAATTACTTAACAAGGAAAACTTTCAATACCCAAAGATTATGTTGCGGCCGGACCAGCCGTTGGTGGTCCCCAAGGGAAATGCACTCCTTCTCAAGGTCAGCAATGCATTGTCTCTCGCATGCGTACCCATTCCGGCGGGTCGATTCTTGCAGGGCTCTCTATTCTTTGTAACGCGATGGCAGGACGAGTTTCCGCATGAGGTGACCATCACCAAGCCATTTTACATGACAGAGCATCCGATAACTCAAGAAATGTGCCTCTTCAGCAGAATTCGTGGGTGAATTTTGGCTCGGGAAGCTCTCCGAGTGTGTGATATAGGGCGGTTTCGATGCCTTCGTAAGTGCGGAAACCATAGGCTTTTCTGGTAGTCAGTTTCGCTTTGTTGTTCAACCCCTCGACGGCGCCGGCCGAAATGGAGCCGCGGGCACGGAACCAGTTGAGGATCAGGTCTCGGTGCTCGCAGAGGGTCCCAACGACCTTCTTCATCGGTTCGATCCTGGTCCGCAAGGTTCGCGTACACCATTGGTCCAAGAACTTTCCCGCCCAGCCCGCGCTGGTGTATTCCCAAAACCGCTGGAAGTCCTCCCGCAACAAATAGCTTCGCACGCTTTTGAGATTGTAGCGGAGCAACTCCGCCAGCTTGACGGTTTGTTTATCGGTCAGATTCTCCGGGCGTTTCAACAGGCACCACCGCGAGTTCGTCAGCACTGGCTCGTAACCGTCCTGCTTCAAACGACGGGCCTCCTCCCGACGAACTTCGTCGATTGCCTCGTTCATCTTCTTCATGATGTGAAAGCGATCCAGGACGTGGACAGCCGTCGAGAGTTGCTCCGCAATCACGTTCATGTAGGCCCGGCACATGTCGCTACAGACGAAGCGGATCGCCAGGCGAATCTCCTCCGAGAGAATCTGGAAGAAGCCTCGCAGGCTTTGTTCGGTTCGGTCCTGGGCGATCCACAACAACCGCTTCATACCTTCATCAATTTGGTAAACCAACGTCAGGTAATGATGCCCTCGGTGCCACTGGATCTCGTCCACGCCGATGGCCTCGATGCCGCTCAAATCTCGGTGTGCCAGACCCCACGAAACCGCGTGTTTTACCGAGCGAAACACATCTTCCCAACTGACCCAGAAGGCATCAGCGACCTCCTGCCAGGAAAGCCGTTTCGCCCAGCGGGCCAGGAACCAGCGAAAACTAGTCGTCAGCGTGCATTTTCCTTCCCCCCACGGCACCTGCTCGACCGTCACTCCGCACCGCGGGCAGTCCACCCGCCGCATCGCATAGACGAAGAACACGGCAATCTGCCAGAGGGGTACGAACTCGAACCGCCGTGGCGGCAGTCGGTCGTAGCCCGGTCCCTTGCGGCCACAACTGGAACAGATCGGCCGACTCTTGGCTCGCGGCACAATCTGCACTTCGATCGTCGGTCGGGCGCCTTTTCCACCCATTGAACTTTCCCGTAAACAAAAGGCTTGTAACGTTCGACGCGATTGAGGATACTTTTCAGTTGCATCCTGTGCTGGCTCCAGGGAGATGGTTGGTGTGGTAACCCCATCTATACCTGGAAACCTCGCAGGATGCATCTTCTTTTCTTGGTCCTGTGCAGCTACAATCCTTCTTGCCTGGTGAAGCGGAGTCGGGCTCTGCGGGGACGCAACCCGACAAGGAATAGCCAGGTCAGGACGGGTAAATGACCCGTAGGCCCTGGCGACTTCATGCCGCCAGGGCAACTTTTCATCTCCCTCATTTATTTGTCCTGCCATCCCTCAAAAATCCAATCCCGGCACTACCAACAAACCTCGCACTACGCACTGACTCTTACCCATAAATTCTGCGGAAGACCCAGAAATGTACGAGGCTGTTATGGGGAAGAATCCCGGGAAACGCAAGCTTGCGCAGGGACCGGTGGAAAATGTTTCCTATGACGATATGGTCGAATTCTGCAGAAGAATATCGGAGAAGAATGAAAAAAAGGTTCGTCTCCCAACCGACGCCGAATGGGAATATGCAGCGCACGTTGGCACTTCGACCCCTTGCTTAACGGGTCGTTATGATGCGCAGAATGCACATGTGTACGAGACGATCAAGGGTGTTAAGACCATGGCTCCAAACGCATGGGGTTTGTATGATATGATTGGCATGGGATGGGAGGCCAATGCCGATTGGGCAGCAAGCAACGTGCGCATAAAGCAGTTGGATCCGATTGGGCCAGCAGAAAATGATCCATCGGTGCGCGATTATGGAAATGGACATATTCGAAAATCTCGCGGAGGTGACTATTACAATGATTATCGTCCTTCTATGCATGGTGGTTGGACGAGCGACGGTATTGGCGCTGAAGGAATCACTACATTCCGAGTGGTTGTAGAGAAGTGAATAGAAGAACGATCTTCGACACCGTGATATGCTTCGCGCGGCCGGGCGCAACAAGGACAAGCAGTGGCGGGCGGGCGGGTATTACATCCGGTGATGCGGCGACCCAATTTCACGGTCGTTTGCCAGGACTCGGACCGGCTTTCGGCTTGTACCCCAGCGTCTTGGCCTGAGCGAAATCTTCTTCCGCCTTGGTCTTCTCGCCCTTCGCGTCGAAGACACTGCCGCGGTGGTAATACGCCCGCGCCAACTTCGGGTTCAGGCGGATGGCCTCGGTGTAGTCGGCAAGGGCCTTGTCGGGCTCGGCCTTCTCCTCGTAGGCACGTCCCCGCCCGCAATAGGCCACGGCCAATTTCGGGTCCAGGCGGATGGCCTCGGTGTGGTCGGCGATGGCCTTGTCGTGTTCGCCCTTGTGCCGGTAGGCGGCGCCCCGATTGTTGTACGCCTTGGCGTATCTCGGCTCCAGCCGGATGGCCTCGCTGAAGTCGGCAAGGGCCTTTTCAAGTTCGCCCTGGTGCCGGTAGGCGTTGCCGCGGGTGTAATAAGCCTTGGCGAGTCTCGGGTCGCGTCGAATGGCCTCGTTGTAGTCGGCCATAGCCTTGTCGCGTTCGCCCTTGTGCCGGTAGGCGATGCCGCGGTTGATATACGCATCGGCATCTTTCGGGTCGAGCCGGACGGCTTCCGTGTAATCGGCGATGGCTTTGTCGAATTCGCCCTTCTGTTCGTAGGCATAGGCTCGTCCGCAATAGGCATCGGCCTGTTTCGGGTCGCGACGGATGGCCTCGCTGAATTCGGCAATGGCCGCATCGAAATCGCCCGTCTGGGATGCCGAAACGCCCCTATCCAAGGCCTCCTTCGCATTCTTTGCGCAAACCACAAGCCAAGAGCAGGCTGAAAACCAGGACAAAGAGGACGCTTCGTTTCATGGCTGGTATCTTTGGAACGGAGGCGCGGTAGTAAACGGGACGGAAAGGGCGGAGCAGCAAAGCCCCGCCTGTAACTATTATGGTCGAATTGCTCTTCACCGTCAATTCGGACCTTTGGGCAGTAGACACGGGGGGCCACCTTGGTAAAATGGATGGCTGTGCCAGCCGGAATCGGTTCCGCGCCGGCCACATAATCGGAAAAGTCGGAATAGGGAGTTTTAGCATGTCCAGCGCTCAACCACCGGTCACGACGCCTGCCCTGCCCGATCGAAGCTCTTGGCTGACGATTTTCGGCACGTTTCAGATTGTGCTGGGCTGCCTCTGCGGCCTGCTGGCGCTGATGGTGCTCGCCGCCTCCGTGCTGGGGCCACTGGCTAAAGCGCCGCAGGGTGAAGCGATGAATGCACGCGCAATGATGCCGGCCGTAGTTCTTTACCTCGTACTGGCCGTGGGGTTCATCTGGCTGGGGATCGGCTCGATCCGTGCCCGCCGTTGGGCCTGGACCCTGACGGTCGTTCTCTCGTGGATGTGGTTGATCATGGGTGCAGCCGGGTTTGTGGCCGTCGTGTTTATCGCGGGGCCGATGATGAAGGCATCGATGGAACAGCAGGCAAAGATGCCGCCCGAGATGCTCGTGGTGATGCAAATCGTGACCGGTTCGTGCCTGGGCTGCGTCTATGTTCTCCTGCCGGCGGTGTTTCTGGTCTTCTACCACCGCGAGTCGATGCGTGAGACCTGCCGGCAGTACGATCCGCAAGTCCCCTGGACCGACCGCTGCCCCATGCCCGTTCTCGCATTGAGCATCCTCCACGCCTTGTCGGCGTTGTACATGCCTTCGCTCGCGGCATACGGCTGCGTTATGCCGGTGTTTGGCACGGTACTTGCCGGCGCGGCCGGCGCGGCGGTGATTCTCTTCTTGACGTTGGTGATGGCCTACCTTGCCTGGGGAATGTATCGCTTGCAGATGGCCGCCTGGTGGGGATCGCTGCTGCTGGGGATCGTTGGGATCCTGAATATGCTTACCTTCTCACGGATCGACCTGATGAAGATGTATGAGAAGATGAACATGCCCGCGGCCCAGTTGGAGATGATCCGGAAGTCGGGCATGGTTGAAGCAATGTCGCGCTGGATGCCTTGGATGGGCCTGGTGGGCGGGGCCGTCTGGCTGGGCTATCTGTTGTACGTGCGCCGCTACTTCGTCCACGCCAACGAAAGTGCAATGTCGTAGGGTGGGACCAGATTCGGGGCACCCGCTTGCGGGTGTCCCAGACCCAGTCCCACCCTACGAGAGTTGGCTGGCCTTCGATGTTGCAGAGAAGACCCACGCTCAGTAGACACGGGGGGTCACCTTGGTAAAATGCCGGCATGCCAGCAATCACTCGATTCTTGGGCAACCTGCGGATCTGGCCCGGGCCGGTCCTGGCCGTGGAATTGGTCACGACCGCGCGGCGGACGCGGTATTTCGTCCTCCGCGTGCTCTATGCCGTCGCCCTGTTCATTGCGCTCTGCTTCACCTACCTGGTAACTCTCGGATCGCGTTCCGGCGATATGAACGCCAGCGCGCAGTTCACCGCGGCCTTCTTTGGGACCTTCGGCGTCATGCAACTGGCGGCCGTACTGCTCATCGGCCCCGCCCTGGCTGCCGGGGCAATCGCCCAGGAACGCCAGCGCCGCACGATCGAATACCTCTATACCACGCCGCTGAGCAACCTGGAGATCGTCATCGGCAAGCTCGGCGGCCGCGTGCTGCAGATCCTGTTCTTCGTCCTTTCCGGCGTCCCCGTGCTGGCCCTGGCCATGCTCCTGGGCGGCATCGCACCGTGGGCCGTCGCAGTGCTGACGGCCATCACCCTGAGCACGGTCCTTTTCGTGACGATGGTTTCCATCGCCGTCTCGGCCTGGACCGCCAAGGCCCGCGACGCGGTGGTCGGGGCGTACCTCGTATTCTTCTGCCTCTGGGTGCTCCCCTTTCTGCTTTCTTTCCTGCTGTCCGCCTGGAGCGAGCCCCTCATGAAGCAAGTCTTCATCACCAACCCGGTCATGACGTTCACGATGATCCTCACGGGCGAGGGGCCCTGGGGACGGCTGACCGAGTCCTGGCCGCTGCTGCTGGCCCTGGTGCGGAACCAGATGCTTGCGGGCGGGACCGCGCTCGGGCTGGCGACGCTTTTCATGCGCCGGATCCATTTGCGTGAAGCGGGCAAATTGGCCCGCAAGCGTCGCCGGCGGACGTGGTTCTTCCGCGACGAGATCGGCGACAACCCCATGTACTGGAAAGAGTTGTGTGTCGAGTCGGGCGCTTCGCGGCTGGGCCTTTTGGGCTACGGACTGCTGACGGTCATCTTCATCGTGGTTTGCGGGTCCACGGTTTATTTTGTTTCCGAATCCCTGGGGCGGCCCTCCATGCAGAGCGGAGAGTTCTACTGCGACTACGCCATCTTCACGTCCACGCTCCTGTGTTGCTGCGGCCTATTGCTGTTGATCGCCCGCGCGGCCGCTTCGATCACTGCGGAAAAGGAGCGGGATTGCTGGGCCTCGCTGATCAGCACGCCGCTGGAGCCCGCAGAAATCATCAAGGCCAAGATCCTGGGCAACATCTTTTCGCTGCGCGGGCTCGTGCCGCTGCTGGCGGTGGTCTGGCTGCCGGCTGTGCTGCTGCAGCCTTCCTATTTCTGCAGCATTGCCTTCACGCTGCTGGACCTGGGGATCCTGGCGGCGTTTGCGGCCACGCTGGGCATCTATTGTTCGCAAAGTTCCAAAAGCACGCTGCACGCCATGGGCGCCGCATTGGGAATCGCCGTTCTGATCGGCGGTGTCCCGTCGTGCTGCTGCCCATGGATCGGCACGATCTTCTCCCCGGCGTTTCTGCTGGCTGGGCCTGGCATGGCCAGCCTTATGCTCGGATCACCGGCACCCCTTTCGTTGGCCCCATTTTTCATCATGGCCATAGCGGCTTACCTGATTGGCACGGCCGTCTACGCGCTCGCCGCGTACCTGCTGATGCGCGGGGCCATTCGGCAATTCGACAAGAAAAACGAACGGACGCAGAGATATCGGCCGCTTCGCCTTGCGCAAAAACGTGGGACTTGATCGTCACTTTGTCCGATGCTAGCGGGTCGGGTGGCATGCCTTCACGCAGTCGTAGGGTGGGACAAGATCCGGAGTACCGGGTACCCCGGATCTTGTCCCACCCTACGCCATTCTTGCCTCCCAAAGTCGTGCGTACTTATTTGGCGGCCGCCTTCTTGCCGGGCTTCTCAGCCGTTCCGTGGGTGGCGGCCACCGCGCCACCGCCGGCTTCGTCTTTGAACAAGGGCAGATAGCGGTAGTAGATTTCCAGGGTCAGGCAGGAAAGGCTGGTCTGCATGAGTCGACCGCCTTGCCTGCCCCAGGCGTCCTTCTGCGGCGCCCAGCTACCGTTGGCGCACTCATCGGTATCGCGGACCTGGGTATGGACCAGCAACTCGCGCATCTTGCGATTCCAGGCGTCCCACTCGGACCCGCTCATGTTGTGCATGACCTGGGTCGCGTAATACCAATAGTAGACGTTGGGAAAGCCCTCGTCCGGCAAATGGTGCGACAAATAGTCCATGCCACCGGTGAGCATGGGGTCCGCGCGCTTGGCGCCGAGGTACTGGCGGCAGAGCAGGCCGACCGAAGTCATCGTGGGCGATGGACCCTGGCCGGGCTGGTAGGCATACTCGACGCCGTCGTGAACGGCGACCGAATCGAGCCACTTGCTGCTGCCGGAGAAGACCGACCCGCCGACGTTCAGCCCGGCCATGTGCGCGCTCTTCAGGGCCATCACTTGCCAACCGAAGACGGAGGTGTCGCCGGGATCCTTGGGATTGTAGCGCCAGCCGCCGTCGGCGGTGTTCTGGGCGTTGAGAATGAAGTTCACCGCCCCCTGCGCCGCGACGCCGACCTCCCGATCGCCCGTCATCCCATAGGCTTCCGCAAGAGCAATGGTGGCCAGGCCGTGCGAGTACATCATCTGCACCGCGCCCTTGGCCAGGTTGCCATCGGGCTGCTGGTGTCGGATGAGCCAGGCGAGGCCCTTGCGGATATGTTCTTTGTAAGGGCCGGGGGACTTGTGCGTTTGTCCGGCAGCGAGGAAGGGCAGGAGGCCCATCGCCGTCGCGCCGGCATCGGCCAGGACGTCGCCTGTGCCGGTACAGGTTTTGTCGGTGCAGCGGTCCACATAGTGTTGCAGGCTCCAATTGCCCTCGTAGAGTTGGTGCTTTGCCAGCCAAGCCAGGGCGGCATTCACGGCATATTGAGAATGTGGCGTACCTCCATCGCCAGGCTTGATGTGGCCACGGCCGGGCCCGCCAAAGCCCGTGCCGTTACCGCCGCTGCCGGAATTGGTGCCGGTGCCCCATCCCATGCCGATGCCTCCGACGCCGGGCAACTTCGAACCGAGGCCGAACGCCGAGGCTCCGCTGCCGTCACCGACTGCCTCTCTCGAACCAGCCCGCGTGCCGCCGCCTTTTTCCTCGAAGACCGGACTGGCATCGTAATATGTCTCCTTATGGGTTTCTTCCCGGCCCGGCGGTCGCGGAGTAGGGTCGACTTTCAATTCCGAAGGCTCGATGCCTGCGAATTTGTCGATATCGAGTGGATCGAATGTGTCGGGAGCCCTGTTCACCACTTCTTCCTCGGCCTTCGACACGATAGTGAGCGTGCCCTCCTGATTGTCGCCGCCGCCGAAGTTCGGCAGCAACAAGAGGAGCGAAAGCCCGAGGAGGTGAAGACTGAAACTGCCGGCGTACCAGACCAGCTCAGTCCGCACCCAATCCATGAAACGTTCCGAGAGCGTTTCTTTCTGGACTTGATCTTCGTCTACGACCGGCGTCGGTTTGTTGTTGGTTTCTGCCATGAGCGATCATCCTTTTTGATTGAAGGTTACGGTTCGAACTGTAAACGCCACCACAGCCCGCGCAGGTCGAACGGCGGCGCAGCGGTCAACGGAAACAAGCGGTGAAATGGGGCGGGCGACGCGCCTCCTTCGTGTCGGCCGAAGAGTAGTTTTCGCGTTGCGAGCGTGACTTGAGTCGCCCGCTACGGCAACAGGGCGACTAAAGCCGCCCCTTTAGCTTCCATTTACAGAAGCACTTCATCGGCCGAGCTTTAGCTGCCAATCATCACACCACGGAAACGAGGTCGAAGGTGCCGTCCACAGTTTGCGTTACTGTCGGTTGTTCACACCCTGCCCACAGTTAGAATCGCCGTTCCCCGCAGAAATATTCCCGGCAGATCCTTGGAAGCCTGCAATAAATGCCGGATCGTCAGGCCGATGAAGCGTCACATTCCCATCTTCCCTGAGCAGGCTCCGAAGTGGTCTTGCTCTTTCCGGCCCGGTCGGGCGGGACCAGGGCGGGCATTTCGTACCGCAGCAGGTCGCCGATGCCCTCGATGGCAACGTCCGCGGGCGGGTAGGCGGCCAGGACCTTGGCGTCCAAAGCGTAGTGTCCTTGGCGTGGAAACACGGTAGTCAGGCGTGGCCCCCAGAACTTCTTCGCCGCCGTCAAGATGCGCAGCTTGTCGTCCACCAAGACGTAGTGCTCGGCCGGATAGCGGCCTTCGACATCATCCAATTCGTGCTCCTTATGGATGTAGATCAGCACTCGGCCTTCGACTGCTTGATATAATCCGGAACGCTCGATCTTGCGCGGTTGAAAGACGACGTCGCCGTCGGATACGATGACGGTCGGCCCCCAAGCGCCGAGGTGCTTGATCACGCCCAGCGAAGCCGGGAACAGGCGGTTGGCGAAGGGATAATCCAGGAGGTAGTAAGAGGTGCAGAGGAAATGCGGATCACGAGGATTTTCGGTCCGGTAGCGCTGCAGTGCGCAAGATAGTCTGCATATCCCAATTCCTCGCGCTGTTTCTCGAAGATTGCCCAGTAGCGCTGTTCGCGCTCAACCCCGAAGGCTTGCATCAGATGGTTCTTGAGATCTTCGATGACCCGATCGTTATCAAGCAAGGTGTTGTCGACGTTGAGCAGGAACACAACCGGAGCACGTTCCGTCATTGGGACCCCTCCTCAGGATTGGGACTGGACAAAGATTGAAGTAACAACGGCCGGACTCATCCTCCATCCTTCGCTTCGCGGCCTTCGAGAACGCGCTTCAGAACGAGCGCCTCGTTGTGCTCCGCATCGCGCGCACCGTACAACAGGGTGACGGTGCGTTCTTCGCTCTCTTGCTTGAGCAGCTTGATGGCCTCCTTCTTCTCGCGGAGTTCCTTGCGGTAACGGGCCTGGAACTGCTTCCATTTGGCCGGATCGTGACCGAACCACTTGCGCAGCTCCGTGCTCGGCGCCACGTCCTTCAGCCAGAGGCTTACCGCCGCGCGCTCCTTGGTCAAACCGCCGGCCACAGCCGATCGACCAAGATTCTAAAGCCGTCTTTGCGGGAAGGCTCTTCGTAAACTCGCTTCAATCGGATCATAATCGTTTTCCATTTCGAAATGCGGGCAGGAAAAAGAACTCATGCGGGCGTCACCGAAGCAAGCTTCAACGACCCCACCGGCGGAGCCGATTCCGCATACAGCGCCCGCGGAAAGAGAAGGTTGTTCTCCAGGTGAATGTGCTGATGCAAGTCCGCCTCCAGGCGCTGCAACTCTTCATAGAGGGCTGCGAATGTAGGGCAAGCGTCGGCGGGCAAGGCGTAATCACCCGTTACCTGGCGGAATTTCTCCAGCACTCCGCCGGCCGATTGATGCTCGTGTTCCATCTGACGGATCGGGTTGTCCACAGTGCCAAAGGGTGCAACCGGCGGGGCCATCCCCTTGGCGCCGCCTCGTCGGCAGCCACGATGTACGGGAACAACATCCGTTCCTCTTTCATGAGATGGCTGCTCAGTTCTTCATCGAGGGCAGAGAACAGCCGCTGCACCTCCAGGAGCATCGCTCCGTGGCGTGCTTGATGGGCGTCAGGACCATCGCCACCAGCTTCCGCAGCCGCGGAAGGGCCTGATTCAAGTAGGCATGGTGCGTGCGGACGACGTGCTCGACCAGAGAAGCCAGCGGTTCGGCATACCAATCCTTTTCGGCCTGGTCCGGATCAGACGGCAAATTCTCGATGGCGTGCTTCAAAGCCGTCGTGAACGATTGCAATTCCAGGCCATGGGCCTTGGCGACCGCAGCCAGGGTCTGGCCGCCACCGCAGCAATAGTCGATGCCGAATTGCTCGAATACCGGCCGTGTCTGCGGGTAGTGGCCAGCCAATTCGCGAACGGTCGTCGTTTCGTTTACCTGGGCTGTCATGTTTCACTCCTCTGCCGGGCCGTTTGTGATGGATCTTTGCCGCCTGGAAGTTCAGCCTCCTTGGTAATAGTACGCGAAAAAGGCCCGGCGGGAATTGATCCACGTCAAGTTGGTAAAAAAACGAGAGTGATTGCCCTGGTTTGGGGCCCTGCGTAGTATTACTCCCGTTGCCAACCATTTTCTTACCCTGGGAGACCGTTTGCCATGTTCACCGTAACGAAGGATCTGATCCTGCCCAGCACGACCACCGGTTCGTTTCCGCGCCCCCGCTGGTTCGATGTCAGCATGTGGGGCAAACCGCTGGACACGTGCATGATGGATGTCCGCTTTCGAGAGAAGTTTCAAGACGCGCTGGCCGTGGTGGTCAGCGACCAGGAAAGGGCCGGCCTGGACATTCTCACCAGCGGAGACTTTCACTGCGACGAGGACCTGGCCGGCCGTTCATGGCACCACTATCCCATCCAGCGCTGGGCCGGGCTGGAGGGCGACTGCCTGCAAGCCGAGGAAACCCGTAGCGAGTGGCTCAAGTATCCGCCCGGCACGCTCTTGAACGAGATCTACACCGGCTGGCGTTGGCCGCGGGTGGTCGACAAGATCGAGCACCGGCCGCTGGATTATCCTAAGCTCTGGCGGATGACCCAGGCCAAATCGGTGCGGCCCGTCAAGTTCGGCACCTGCTGCTCCCAGGTCATGACTTTGTTCCTGGACATCGTCACGCCCAAGTACAAGGACAAGCGGGAAGTAGTCTGGGACATGGCCGTGGCGATGAACCAGGAGTTGTTGGCCCTTCGCGATGCCGGCTGCAAGTGCATTCAAATCGAAGAGCCCTGCTTCCATTTCATGGCGAACTCGTTCGGCAAGGACCACGAATCGACCCGCTTTATGCTCGAGGCCTACAATCGCGAGGTCCAAGGCCTGGACGGCGTCGAGTTGTGGATCCACACCTGCTGGGGCAACCCGAACATGCAGCGGGTCCGCGACGACACGAGCTACGCGGCCTCCATGGAAATCTACTTGAACGAGGCCAAAGGCGACGTTTGGACCGTGGAAATGAAGGACCGAAACTTCAAGGACATCGAATTGTTCGAACGCTTCAAGGACACGAACAAGAAGATCGCCGTCGGGGCGGTGAGCCATCGCACCTTGCAGGCCGACCGGCCCGAGGACGTGGCCGCCGAGATCCGCCGGGCACTGAAGCATATTCCGCCGGAGCGACTGATCGTGTCCAGCGACTGCGGTTTCGGCCGGCAGGGCTGCAACCGCGAGATCGCCTTTTACAAGGCCTCCGCCTTGGCCCAGGGGGCCAACATCGTCCGTGGCGAGTTGGGTTTGCCGTCGAAGTACATCGCGGCCGCCGATCCGAAGCTGCAGATCGATATCGTGCCCAAGCGCTGACCTTACTTCCCCAGTCCGCCGAAGCGGCGGTTGCGCGCAGCGAAATCGCGAATCGCGGCGTGCAGCAAGGCCTCGTCGAACTCCGGCCAGAAGAGCTCGGTCACCCAAATCTCGGCATAGCTGATTTGCCACAACAGGAAGTTGCTCACCCGCATCTCCTGGGCCGTGCGGATGAGCAAGTCGGGATCGGGCATGCCGGCCGTATAGAGATGGGCGGCAATCGTCTCTTCGCCAATCGCGTCGGGACTAAGCTTGCCCTGGTGGACCTCCTCAGCGATGCTTCGGCAGGCGTCGGCCAACTCGGTCCGGCTGCCGTAGTTGATGGCCAGACAGAGCCGCATGCCCGTGTTCCGGGCGCTCATGGCCACGGTCTGGTCCATTTCCCGCAAGGCGTTTTCGACGATGCCCTCGCGACGGCCGATGACACTGACGCGGATGTTCTGCCCCATGATCAGCGATCGCTCGCCCACCATGTACTGCTCAAGCAATTGCATGAGGAAGGCAATTTCCTCGGCCGGCCGCTTCCAGTTCTCGCTGGAAAAACAGTAGAGCGTAAGCTGTTCCATGCCCAGCCGGGCACACTCTTCGGTGATGCGGCGGACGACGTCCGCGCCGCGGCGATGGCCTTCGATCCGCGGCAGCCCCTGGCGGCGGGCCCAACGGCCGTTGCCGTCCATGATGATGGCGATGTGCCGCGGCCGCTTCTCGGCCGGCACGTCGGCCAGCACGTGTTGCTTCGACGGCAATGCACCCTCACCCCCTGCCCCTCTCCCGACGGGAGAGGGAGGCTTTCCAGTCCGCGCATCAGACATTGTGGACATCGTTGGCAAAGATCGTTTGTTGCCGGTCAGGCCCCACGGAAACGACTTCCACGGGCCGGCCCACCAGCGCGCTGAGCCGATCGAGATAATCGCGGGCCGCCTGCGGCAGGTCGGCAATGCGGCGGACGTGGCTGATTTCTTCCCGCCAGCCGGGCATCGATTCGTAGACGGGAACGACCCGCCGCAAATCCTCAACGTGATCCGGGAAGTTCATGATCCGCTTGCCATCGAGCTCGTAGGCCGTGCAAATCTGCAACTCCGGCAATTCGCTCAAGACGTCCAGGAGCATGACCGCCAGGTTATCGACGCCGCTCAGCCGGGCCGTATAGCGGGCGGCGACCACGTCGAACCAGCCGCAACGCCGCGGACGCCGCGTGACGGTGCCGTACTCGTTTCCCTTGTCGCGAATATGCTGGCCGATCGCGTTGTCCTGCTCGGTGGGAAACGGCCCGCCGCCGACCCGCGTGCAATAGGCCTTGACGATGCCCAGCACCTTGGTCACGTGGCGGCCGGGCACGCCGGAACCGCTGGACACGCCCACGCCGGAACTGTTGCTGCTGGTGACGAAGGGGAACGTGCCATGATCGATGTCCAGCAACGCGCCCTGGGCGCCTTCGAAGAGCACCTTCTTGTCGGCCTCGATGGCGTCCAAGCAGATAGGCGGTCGTATCGCCCACGAAGGGCCGCAGCCGCTCGGCATAGCCGCGATATTGTTCGTGGATCTTCTTCGCATCGAGCGGGAAGCTATTTTCCGGGCAGCCGAGGCCCGTCAGAATCCGCCGTTTGGCGGTGACGATCTGTTCGATCCGGCCGGCGAAGCTGTCGCGATACATGTCGCCCAGGCGGATGGCGTGCGAACGGCCGACCTTGTCGCGATAGCAGGGACCGATGCCGCGCATCGTGGTGCCGAGGGCCTCGCCGCTGGTCGATTCGTTCATCAAGCGGTCTTCTTCGAAATGCCAGGGAAAAATCACGTGGGCCCGCGTGCTGACCATGAGATTCTTGGAAACCTGGATGCCGCGGGTGACGAGGCTCTCGATTTCCTGGAGCAAGGCGGCCGGATTGATGACTACTCCGGCGGCAATCACGCACTGCACGTCGGGCCGAAAAATGCCGCTGGGGACCAGCGAGAGTTTGAACGTCTGCCCGTCCATGACGACGGTGTGCCCGGCATTGGCCCCGCCCTGGTAGCGAACGACGATATCGTTCCGGTCGGTGAGAAGATCGACGATCTTCCCCTTGGCTTCATCACCCCACTGCAACCCAACGACACACGTGGCCGGCATGACCTGCTCTCGATCTGGCAAAGGATTCCTGAGAAAACAAACATAACAGTTTAACCGGGGAAAGGCCACGGGGTCAAGCCGTCTCCCCTCCGGTGGGGAGGGAGCGGGGAGCGGGGAGCAGGAGGATAGGACCTATGGGAACGATGAGACGTATAAGCCCATGGCTCCCATTCGTCTTATTCTCCCTGCTCCCCGCTCCCCGCTCCTTGCCTGTTGCCAAGAAACGCCAGCGGCCTGATCGACCGGCGAACAGGCCGTTGAGTTCATCGTAAAGGAGATGATTCTGATTTTATCGTGAAGGTCCTGAGACCTTTCGGTCGCCGCATTACTTGCAGGCGGCCGGGCGCAGCACGCCGGAGCGCACGGAGCACAAGCCGGAGCCTCGCAGCACTTGGGGGCTTCGCAGCAGGCCGGGGCGCAGCCCTTCTCGCAGCAGCGATGGCAGCAACGCTCCTTGCAGCAACGCTCCCTGCAGCAACGCTCTTTGCAGCAACGCTCTTTGCAGCAACCGCAGGCCGCCTCGCAGCACTTGGGCGCTGCACGGCAGGCCGGGGCCTCGCAGCACTTGGGGGCTTCGCAGCAGGCCGGGGCGCAGCACTTCTCACAGCAGGTGTGGCAGCAAGCCTTCAGTTCCGCCAACAGGTGCCGATGGCAGCAACGCTCCTTGCAGCAACCGCAAGCCGCCTCGCAACACGTGGGCGCTGCACAGCAGGCCGGGGCCTCGCAGCACTTCGGCGCTGCACGAGCAGGCCGGGGCTGCACAGCAGGCCGGGGCGCAGCAGCTCTTTTCGCAGCAGCAATGGCAGCGGGCCTTCAGCCGCTCCATGAGGCAGGGACGGCAGCTCTTTGGCACGCAGCCGCAACCGCAACCGCAAGCCGCCTCACAGCACTTCGGTGCTGCACAGCAGGCCGGGGCCTCGCAGCACTTCGGGGCCTCGCAGCAGGCCGGAGCGCAGCAGCTTCTCTCGCAGCAGCAATGGCAGCGGGCCTTCAGCCGCTCGAAAAGGCAGGGACGGCAGCTCTTCGGAGCACAGGCCTCGCAACCGCAAGCTGACTCACAGCACTTCGGCGCTGCACAGCAGGCCGGCGCTTCACAACACTTCGGGGCTTCGCAACAGCCGCACGGATTGGCCCGAGCGCTGTTGGTAGCGGCCACAACGCTCAAAGCGAACAGGGCCACCGCCGACAACACAATACGACGCTTCATGGGAGAACTCCTTGTGATAAAGACCCAATGGGAAAATAACGCCGCCCGCAAGCGGGTACCCGGCGTAAATAGGGGTTTCGGGTCCGATCTAGGGTTCCTATCGACGAAGAAACGCGCCGTCTTTTAACCAGACAGCCCATTTCAGCCAGAAGCCGCAGATTCCTTGGCCACCTGTGACTCTCAGGCCGGTTTTGACGACTTTTCGCTTCCGATCGGGCTTGTTCCCGGCGGGATCTTGTGGGTAAAAGGCCGTCTGTGACGAATCTGCCGCTGCCGGCATCCAACCGTAGTAGGCTGCCGCTCATGGCCGTTGACCTGGTTCATTGCACCGACGAACAACTTGCCGCAGAAGCCGCCCGAGAAAGTTCGGACGGCCCGGCCTTTGTTGCGCTGGTGGAAAGGTTTCGCACACGGGTGTGGCGAATCTGTTTCCGGCTCTTGGACAACGAGCAAGACGCCGCCGACGCCGCCCAAGAGGTCTTCCTTCGGCTGTTTTTGCATCGGGCGCGCTTCGCGGGACGCTCGAAATATGCGACCTGGGTACATGCGATTGCCGTGAAAACCTGCCTGGCGATGCGACGGAGTCGCGGGCGGCGGCGGCGACACGAAAATGTGGCCACGGAAGACCAGTGGGAAGCACGGCAGCCCGCTCGCCCGTCCGTCCCACAGGGCCTGAACATGGACCTGCTGCAGATGTTGGAAACGCTCGACGAAGAAGACCGGGCCTTGCTGCTTTTGAAATACGCCGAGGGGCATGACTACGAGGAATTGGCGGCGATTTTTGAGATCTCGGTTTCGGCCTGCAAGATGCGAATCAGCCGCGCTCGAGAAAAGCTTCAATCACGCTTTCCCGAATCCTGAAAACTAGCCGAATCCTGACACTGACGTAAAATCACGACCATGAAAGATTTTCTGGAGCAACTGGCCGAGAGGGATGTCCGCGAGCCCCCGCCGGACTTTAGCCGGCGGCTGCACGAGCGGGTCAATCGCGAACTCGTGGCCCAGCAAATCGTCGACTTTTTCGTAGGTGCCATTGCCTGGAGCGCGGCTCATTTCCTCCGTGCCACGTTTGCCTGGCTGCTATTTACCGTCACCGGCAGATTCCCTGACCGCGATCGCCGCTAACTACGTACCAGGCAGTTCGACGCGATATAATGGCAAAATGCGGTGTGCCTTCCCATTTCCACATGGCATGTATCTTCGCAAGATGACCAGCCTCCCGCCATCCCGATTCTTCCCCCCGGCCGAAGATGCCGACTCGGACGGTGTGGTGGGGGTCGGCGGAAAACTGACCTCGGAATGGCTGCTGGACGCCTACCAACACGGGATTTTTCCCTGGCCAACGGGGGACCCAAACTTGCCCGTACCGTGGTGTTCCCCCGATCCGCGGGCGATCTTCGATCTGGAACGTTTCCACATTCCCCGGCGACTGGCCCAGACTTGCCGTAGCGGGAAGTTTCGCATGACGTCCGACACCGATTTTTCGGGGGTCATTCGCGGCTGTGCAACGGCCGGCATGCGCCGCGGTCAAACGTGGCTGACGACGCCCATGATTCGGGCCTATACCCGACTCTTCGAACTGGGACATTGCCATAGCGTCGAGGTTTGGCACGAGGATCAGTTGGCCGGGGGAACCTACGGCTTGGCAATCGGCGGGCTGTTTGCCGCGGAATCGATGTTCTATCGAGCCCGCGATGCCTCGAAGGTGGCCCTCGTACACCTCGTCCAGCGACTTCGTCAACGAGGCTACGCGATCATGGATATTCAGCAGATAACACCGCACACCGCACAATTTGGGGCTATTGAGATCCCGCGTGCTGAGTATCTGCGGCGACTGGCAGAGGCCCTCTGCGCTAGCGTAACCTTCGGCGAGCCTTCGTAGAACGGGATTTATTGAACCACCCGGCTGTGTCTAAAGTCGCGCCGGGAAAAGACCTTGCAATTCGCACGGCATTGAGTTACCACTAAGGTTTAGGAAGGTACTGGCCTATGAGTGACGACAGCAAGAGCGCGGAGAATTCGCAAGCCGCGGCGCGGAAAAAAATTCTTATTGTGGACGACGACCGCGAAATCGTCGAATCGATGCGGATTGCCCTCGACGCTTCGGGCTTTGAGATCGTCGTTGCCCGGGATGGCAACCAGGGTCTGGCAATGGCCGAGCGCGAGGATCCCGATCTGGTGATTCTCGACATGATGATGCCGAAGCGGAGCGGATTTCTGGTGTTGGAAAAGCTCCGCCGGACGCGTCCCGTGCCGTTGCGGGTGATCATGATCACGGCCAACGAAGGCAATCGGCACAAGGCCTACGCCGAAACATTGGGCGTCGATGATTACATCCGCAAGCCGTTCGCCATGGACCGGCTCTTGGACAGCGTGACCCGGCTGCTGAAGTAGGGCCGGCGCTACTTCTTTTCGGCGCCGCCGGCTTTGGCTTGAACCTTCGGAACCAAGACGATCGTCACCGGCGTACCGGGTTCTGGCAGCTTTTCGCGGTTGGCCTCGAACGTGCGGTCTTCGATCGCTCCCGCGCTCACCAGCGGCAGGTCCAGCATGGCGACCGGATTGTTCAGCACGCAAACGAAGTCCCCGCTGTCGCCCATGAAGTGTTTTCCACCTTCACCGTCGTCGGCAAAGCGGCTGCCGGCAAAGACCCAATTCTTCGCAGGCGGCTTAGTCGTCTTCTTGTCGCGAATCCACGTCCGGGCATCGGCCTTTTCGATCTTGCCCGCTTTGTCCTTCCACCGCACTTCAATGGCAATTTCATCGCCGGTGGCCACCGTGGTCTTGTCGTTCTTATAGTAGGACGGATGGCCGGGTTTGGCGCCGCAAAGGATCAGGGCCAACTCAATCCTCTGGAAGACCGACATTTTGCCTTCCTGGCGGCGGTCGCCATCGATCACGAGCACCGACTCGTAAGCCCTCATTTTTGTGGTTATAAAGAACTCCAGGGGATAGTCTGCTTTGCAGGCCTCGCCCACGAGGACCACCTGTTTGTTCTTCGGGTCGAGCCAAGCGGCGAATTTGCCGAGCTGCTTGAGCTCCTTCAGATTGTCAACCAGCGGCGGACCGAGATCGCGCGGTTTCGGGGCCGGTTCGGGCTCATCGGCCCGAACCATCGCTGTAAGCCCGAAAACGGCGGTGACGAGGATCATTCGGCGTACGGCATCCGGTAATTTCATGGCGCTGGACCTTTCGCTAAAATGGCAGGGAAGACGGCGTTTGAGAGGATCTATGCATTCCGCATACCGGAATCGATCCGGTGGAACGAAAATGGATGATGTCTATACTATACCATGATTTCCGCGGAAACAGCCCCGGTCAATCCGGCGTTCGGGTGTCGAACCGATCGCCAGCCCTGTCGAAAAGACTGACATAATTCTACTGAAAGTGTGAAGGATCTCTCGATGCTCATGACTCCGACGGAAGAACCCGTTGGCCGGTTTAGCGACCTGCCGAACGGCCCCCAATTGCTTGCCGCCACGGTTTGGGGCCGCAGCAACTCACCCGCTGCCCTCAAGCGGCGGGCCGTGGAGTGGATGAAAGCGATTGAGATCGGGCAACCGGTTCGCCACGCGACGCCAGCCTTGGAGGCCATCGCCTGGGCACACGAAATGCCAGGAATCGAGGAAATCCTCGAACCGGAGGTTTGGCTAACGCTGGGGGAATCTTTGTCGAGATTGTCGGCCGAGGTCAATCCGCAAACCTTGCAGGACCAGCCCTTGGTTCATCAACTCTTGGCCGGAGAGCTGGCCTGGGCGTTGGCTACGCGCTTGCCGAGGGCCCCGTTTTCCGGTCGCCTGGAAAGAACCGGCCGCGCGGCGATCTGTCTGGGGCTTAATCAGATCCTGGATCGCCAGGGCATGTTGCCGGCAAAACACTTTCACATCCTTCGCCCACTCTTGGCCTGTTGGACCCGCTGCCGGGGTTTGGCTGAGGTGTTGCGCGGTGGTGGCTTGAGTCCTCGATCGGAACAACGGTATCAGCGGCTCGTGCGGAATGCCCTGCGGTGTACGCGTCCTGATGGCCGGTCAATGTTCGCCCTCACACACTGCCCTTCTCCGGGAGAGAGCGGGGAGAGAGGAGGGGCGTCGTGGGGCGCGAGCTATTTGAAGCCGTGCTGAAAGGCGGCGTGGAAGAAATCGACCGTCGGCTGGCGGCCAGCAGTTTGCCCAACTTGTCGCCGGGCGTCGTCGCCAAGCCGCCGAAGAAGACCGCCGATTTGCCGCCCGCTTCGATCTATTGCGAAGAAGGCGCCGTCGCAGTCATGCGTCGCAACTGGGATCGCAACGACGAACGCGTCGCCGTGCTCTTTTCCGGGCAGACGTGCGAGATTGAACTGGTCGCTTCCGGTCGGGTTGCCGCATCCGGGGCATGGCGATTCGAGCTTTCCCAGCAGGGTCAGCAACTCCAGCCGCTGTCGGACTGGGAATCGAACTGCTGGTATACCGACGAGGAGATCGATTACCTGGAACTCGAGATCAAGCTGACTGCGGGCGTGACGCTACAGCGGCAAATCGTGCTCGCCCGCGAAGACCGGTTCATGCTGCTAGCGGACGCCGTGATGAGTCCGCCGACCATGGGTACACGGTGCCCGGGCAATTTGGAATATCGCGGCGTTTTTCCCCTGTTTCCGCAGGTCGAATTCCGCGGCGCCGAGGAGAGTCGCGAGGGGCTCTTATTGCACGGACGGGGGACGACTACGGCCGGAAAATCTGCTCCGTGCCGGCCGCTGGCCCAGGTGATGCCGTTAGGCATGCCGGAATGGCGGGCGGAACAACACCCGGGCGACCTGGAGATGACTGCGGAAGGTCTCGAACTTCGGCACAGTAGCGAAGGGCAGCGGCTTTTCGCCCCCTTGTTCATCGATCTTGACCGCAGCCGATTCCGCCGCCGCATGACCTGGCGCCGGCTTACCGTGGCCGAATCACTCGCGCCCGTACCATCTGACGTTGCCGTCGGTTTTCGCGTTGCCATTGGTGATCAGCAATGGCTCATCTATCGGTCCTTGGCGGCCAGCCGCAATCGCACGGTGTTGGGCCACAACCTCGCTACGGAATCGCTAATTGCCCGCTTCGGCAAGGACGGCGAAGTGACGTCGATCGTCGAAATCGAATAACCTGCGAAGATAAAGCCGCAGTCAGGTTCAATCCGCTGGCCTCTGAGGTAACACTGTAGGGGACGGACTCCGTGCCGTTCCGCCTCCGGGCGACCCGAAAAACCCGGAACGGCGCGGAGTCCGTTCCCTACAGTGCGCGGCCGCCCAAGTGTTACCCTGGATTGAACCATGCCAAGCCGCCGACAGGTTCCCGCGCGCCAAGGCTTGCCCGACGAGACTTTATGCCTACTATTGTAGAAACAATTCTTGTTCCCCCTGGATCCCTTCCCATGACTCCAGACCGCCATTCAACTCCCAAGAGCAAACTTCCCCGCCGCCAGTTCCTCGCTGCCGCCTCGGTTGCCGGAGCTACGGCCGCCATCGGCCCGTCGCTGGTGCACGCGGCCGACAAGTCGGGCAGTCGCCTGCCGATCCTCGGCACGGGCGCGTATATGTATGAGGCCACCCACAATTGGGGCACGCTCCCCAAACACATCCATTGGGGCGACACCCACGGTGTCGTCTTCGATCACGAGCGGCGGATTTATTTCACGCACCAGTCGGCCGCCAAGGATCCGATGGACGCCGTCGCCGTCTTCGATTCTGAAGGCAATTTCATCCGCTCGTTCGGCAAGGAGTTCCACGGCGGCGGCCACGGTCTGGCGATCCGCAAGGAAGGCAACGAGGAATTCCTCTACCTGTGCGACATCAAGAATCGCAAGGTGGCCAAGTTGTCGCTGGACGGCCATGTCGTTTGGAGCCTCGGCGCGCCGCAGGATGCCGGTGTCTACGAGCACGGCGCACCCTACGTGCCCACGAACGTCGCCTTCGCGCCCGACGGCGGCTTCTACGTGGGCGATGGTTATGGCTCGAGCTACATCCATCAATACGACAAGGACGCCAGGTGGGTCCGCACTTGGGGCGGCGCCGGCAGCGAGCCGGGCAAGCTCCGCTGTCCGCACGGCCTCTGGTGGGACGATCGGCCGGGCCGCACGCCCGCGCTGGTCGTCGCCGATCGGGCCAACTCGCGACTGCAATACTTTTCGCCCGACGGCAAGCACCTCTCGTTCACCCCCGGCCTGCCGCATCCCTGCTACTTCAGCATTCGCGGCGAGGTCTTGTTGGTGCCCGATCTGCACTCGCGGGTATCGCTCTTGGATCGCGATAATAAGCCGATCGTCCACTTGGGCTATGACGAAGCCTGGACGCAGCGCGTCCAGCGGGAGGGACTCCGCGACAAGCCGCAGGCCTGGGAACCGGGCCGGTTCGTCCACCCCCATCATGCGTCATTCGATGCCGACGGCAACATCTATGTCGTCGAGTGGGTGCCGATCGGCCGGATTACGCGATTGCGGCACGTGGCGTAAGACTGCCTTACCTCGCCGTTGCAGCATACCATTTCTTCCACCGCGCCATCTGCTCGGCGGTGGGAACGGTTGCGCCGTCGCCGGGCTGGTCCAGGTCGTGGCCCACGGCCTTGGGCAAACTGGCCAAGGAGGCGTGACTGACCGTGGCCATCGGGTCGTCGAGCAAACGGATCAAAATGCCCGCCAGTCGGACGTCGCCCAACCCGCCCAAGGCCTGCGCAAGGCGGGCTCGCGTCATGATGTCGCTGCTGTAACTGAGCCGCTCGATGGCCTCCGCGCCACTGCGGTCGCGCAGACGCGCGAGCACGACGGCCGCTTCCAACTGGATCTCTTCGTTGGCCGAAGCGAGCTGCTTCTTTAGCACGTCAACGTCCCGGACCTGTCCGGCGGCGCCCAAGGCTCGGATCGCGGCAACGACCACCGCCGGATCCGCATCGCCAAGCAAGGGCACAAGGAAAACCTCGTGGGCCGGATCGGGATGGGCCGCGAGATGCTCGCAGGCCCGGCGGCGGATCTCGGCGGCGGCTTGCCCCAGGGCCAATCGGGCCATGCGCACCGCCGGTTCGCTGTCGCTGGGGCGCACGGCGTCCAAGGCGCTGAGCCAAACGACAGGATCGGTCTCGCCGGCCGTCAGCGCAGCACAAGCGCGCGACGGCAAGCCGGCCCAACGGCTGCTTGCCGGCGAACGCAACCAACTCCTCCTCCGCCCGCCGCCGTTGCTCGACGTTTTCGTCGCGCATCCGATCTAAGACGCCAAACACCGGACTGTGCCGGGGCAGAACGTCGTGGTAGACGGTTTCGGGCAAGGTCCGTTTGCGATCGACGGCCAACCGCTCCAACGCGGCAACGACCGCTGGCCCGACTTCGCTGAGGGCCTTGATATCGCCGGCAGCGAGCAGTTTTTCGACCTGCGCGTCGCCCACGGCCGGCTGCGACTGCGTGCCGCCCTCGCCCACTACCCCACTCCCGGAAGGAGAGCGGTTCATTTCGCCGAACCCGTGTTGATACCGCAACCGCAACTCGGCGAGGGCCGCAACCCTTCGCGCCGGCGGTGCGTCGCAGGGGAATCGGCCGCCGGCGGGCCAACGCGCGACAAGCTGCTCGGCAGCCAACTTGCGACACGGTGACGGCCTCCTTGCCCAGGGCATCCAGGAGCACGGGGCCGGCAAATTCCCATGGCCAGGCGGCCAGGGAGCGAACAACTTGCCGCTCGACCTCGGCGCTGGGGTCGTCCAGCAGGCGCCGGGCGGCGGCCGCGCCGTCGCTGTCGCCATAATCGGCCAAGGCCTCGGCCACTTTTAGCCGCACGCGCCAGGATGCATCGCCGGCGGCGCCGAGCACCACTGCCCGCGATCCGCCACCCGCGCAGGTACCCGGAAATCGCCACCACCGCTTCGGCACGAATCAACTCGGAGCGGTCCTTGAGCACCTCGGCCAACGTGGTCCGCGCTTGTGCATCATCGAGCCGACCCAGGCCTCGAATTGCCGCCAGGCGAACCGCCAGGTCGGCGTCGTGCAGGGCCGAGATCAGAAAATCGCGCACCCCCGGCGGTTTTCTCGCGGCCACTGCCTTGATTGCCGCGGCGCGGACCCGCGGGTCGTCGTCGCTGCGGAGATCGACGATTTCGCTCGGCATCGATCCGCGCGTTCCAGCCGCCCAGGCCCGCAGGGTCTCGATGCGAACCAGCGCCGACGGCACCTGGACGGCGGCGATGAATCGCGGATCATCGGCCGCGTCGATGTGCCGCGCTAATGCCCGCAGGAGCTCGGCGTGCAAGTCGGCCTGATATCCGGTCGAGGCCCCCGGCGCGAACTGGCCATAACGATCAATGAAAGCCCGCAGCGCAAGCAAGATCTGATTTTGCATGACCTCGCTTGCGCGTCGGGCTTCAATCTCGCTTGACCGCGGGCAGCCTAATTGGCCGAGGGCTTCCGCGGCGGCGCAGCGGGCCGGCAAAGGCAGATTTTCGTCTTCGACGGCGGAGACAAGCCGGGGAGCGGCTTGGGCGTCGCCCTGTCGAGCCAGCGCGACGGCCGCGGTCACGGCCACGTTGTGGTCGCTATCGGCCAGCAGGCCCGGCAATTCCGCTCGTTGGCTGGCAGGCTGGGCCATCAACTGCTCCAGTCCGGCGTGGCGGTAATGATAGTTGATCACTTGCGGGGCGGTTTTTTCCTGCTTCGCTTGCGGTTCATTAGGAACGCCAGTGCTGGCATAGCATGGCTGCGCGGCATCGAGGCCGCTATTCCATGCCACCCTCCCATTGCTCCCCGACCCGCTGCGCGGGTACCCCGCCTGCTCATAGATACCGGTGGGCGATTCCTCGGCCGTCAGCGGTATGCGATACCAGCCGCCGCGGAGCATCAGTCCGCGGGTGTCCGCAGGTTTTGCCTTGTCGGCCGCCGCCGTTTCGAGCTTGGCCGGCAACGCCGGTTTTGTGCCACGAATCGGGCCCTTTTCCGGGGGATCTTGGGCGGTCCGCGTCGGCGGAAGCGGCTGGAGCGGAACGGTGGCGGGAGAGGAACAACCGCACAACAGCGACGCCGATAGCATCCAGCCGGCAGCGCGCAGGGGGAATCGGAATATCGAAGTCTTGGACGACACGTCTCGGGCAAATCCTTTTGCCAAAATTGCCGTTACTTCTTCCCCAGGCCGTCCAGCGATTCTCTCGCTTTTTGGATGGAAGTCTTGAGGTCGGCCTCGGTCATTTTGTCCGCCGTTTCCTTGTTGAGCTGCTTCAAGGTCTTTTGCAAACCATCGATCAAAGTCTGGTCGCCGGGAGCGGCCGATGTGGCAAACGGCTTCAAACCCTCCAGAACGTCGTGGGCGACCAGCCGGACCCGCAATCGATCGGCCAGTTGATCGCTGCTCAGCGCATCACGGGCAAAATCCAGGAGTGCCGCCAAGTACGGGCCTGCGGCGGGCGGGTTGCCGTTATAGTTCAACTTGCCCAACGCCTTGGCCGCCTTGCTCCGAAGCGGGATCGGCAAGTCCTCCTTGTCGCTGAGCATGGCCAGCAAAGCAGCGGGAACGCCACCGTCGGAATTCCCCAGTTCGGCAAGCATGTCGGCTGCCTGGCCACGCATCCAGGAGATACCGTCGTCTTTCTTCTTCGCTTGGGCACACTTGACCATTTTCGGGACGACCAACGGCTCGATCGCAGGGTTGGCCAACACATTCCTGCCACTGGGACCGGCCATGCGGATCAGTCCGGTCATGGCCGCCACCCGCAGGGCGAAGACTTGCCCCGGACCGAAGGCCGTATCCAAGAGCACTTTTGCGGCCTTGGGCGAATTTGCCTCGCCGATGGCCAGCATGGCATTCACGCGGGCGACCGGGTGAATGTTGCTGTTCCCGGCGACTTCCGTCATGTACTCCAGGATGAGATCCGCCAGCTTGTTGAAGACCTGCTTCTCTCCCCGTTTTTCGCACTCGTTGAGATCGAGGCGAAGCTTGGCGATCACGTTGTCGCGGGGAGGCTGGCCGTCTTTGGTGGGCTGGCGGTTTGCCTTGTCGGTTATATTGGGGAACACCGTCGTCATGTAGTAGGAAGTGAAATCCGTTTCTTCCTGGGCACTTTCGAAGTTTCCATTCCTAAGATTCCGTGCCACGCTGGCGCAGGACTTGGAAGGGAACTTCTTGTGATTTCCGCGGCGTGAACTCCCCGTCCCGGTCGCGCTCCGCCCACCCTGCGAGCGAATTCTGCGCCCGGGCCGAGCGCTGGGCCAGCCCGATGCAGCCAAGCGCAACGATTGCGGCCACCCAAACAGTCGAGTTCCGATTACGGTGAATCTGCTGCATTTTCAATCCTTCACTGGCAAGATGCCCCTATACCTCTAGGCTACCCATGAGATCCAGCCATTGTATGCTTTATTTGTATTGTATTTACAGGACACTTGGGTTGCAAGTCCATAAACGGCAATCGATTAGCCTCGATTCCCTATCACTACACTAGGTTTGCCAGGGCAGCCCTCCAAGTAGTTCTCGCCTCGCTGCCAATACCCAAGAAGAGGTAAACCTGCGAAACCTTGCCGGCCGCAATCCTATGCCAAAATCTGCCCGCCGATCTTGCCGATCTATCCGTCTGCACGCCAGCAATGAGGAACCCCACCGATGAGCAATACAACGCCAACACCGGCAACGCCGGCCGAGAAGCCGGCCAATCTCACGTTTTTGCAACGCGAACTGCTCGAACTGGCCGCCCGCAGCAAATCCACGCCCAGGAACCGATCCGAACAGCCGCGAAGTCCGGTTCTCGTGATTCGCGGCAAGTAGCCTGCCGCTTCAGTCAGTTTTCCAATGGGGGGAATGTCGGCGGTCCGAGATTCTCGCGGTTCCTGTCAATCGTATCGCGGAGCAGCTTTTTCATCTGACGATCGAGGAGCGACTGCAAGGGCAAGACCTGATCGACGACTTCGGCCGACTCTTTATAGTTCTTCTGCAGCGACAAGGCGCCGCATTTGCCCGCCAGGCCGAATGCCTTGAATTCGGCGTTGTTGTCGGCGGCGGATGCCAACGCATTGCAAACCTCGATGGCGCGAACGAAATCCTCGGTGCGAAAAAGGTAGATTCGCGCGAGTTGCTGCTTGGCACGCAAGCCCACGTATTCCGAAACGTCCGGGTAGTCAATCACCGACTTCCAGGCCTCTTCCGTGCCGATGCGGCTGGCCAGGAACCACTGCCGCCACTCCGTGTCTTGGTGGGGGATGCTGGATTTCTCGCTGTGCTGCGAGGGCGTCCAGAGCTGCGGGCGCATCGTACACCAGGCCACACCCCCGCCGACGATAAACGAGACTGCCACTCCCGCGGCCAGCACCCAACGACCCCAACGACGTCCCGCGCGCGGCAAGTCGCGCATCGCCTCGGCCAATTGACGGCTCGCCTGCAACCTCGGGTCGGTCAGCGGCTCCATGCCCACCGAGCCCCAGGAGGCAAGCTCTTCGGGCGAGGCCTGCGGGCAATACTCGACCTGAACGCGATACAGCTCGCGGAGCAATTCGCCGCTGGAGGCCCAGCGCTTGCCGGGGTCCTTGGCCAACATCCGATGCACGATGCGGCAGAGGGCCGGCGGCAGATCGGGCCGTTGTTCTTCCAGGCCCTTGGGCTGCTTTTTCACGTGCTGCACGGCCACGGCCAGGGCCGTATCGCCCACGAACGGCGGTTTGCCCGTCAGCATGTGATAACACAGCACGCCCAACGAGTACAAATCGCTGCGGTGATCCAAGGGCCGGCCTTCGACCTGCTCGGGGCTCATGTAAAGCGGCGTGCCCATGGTCATGCCGATCTGCGTCAGGCTGGTCGACGCGGCGTCGGACTGGTGAACGACGCGGGCGAGACCGAAATCGGCCACCTTCACCTCGCCGTTCGTGGTAATCATGATGTTTTCCGGCTTAATGTCGCGATGGATCACGCCTTGTTCGGCGGCCTTGCCCAGCGCGGCGGCGATCTGCCGCATGATCGAGAGGGCCGGTTGCAACAAGGGCGGGCCGTTGCGGGCGAGCCACTCGCGAAGATTCTGCCCCTGCACGTATTCCTGGACGATGTAGTGCAGGCCGTCGACGTGCCCTACCTCATGGATTTGCACGATATTGGCATGCACCAGCGAGGCGGCGGCCTGGGCCTCGCGCTCGAAGCGCCTGAGGTAGGTCTGGTTATCCGCCAGTTCCGGCCTGAGGATCTTGACGGCAACCCAACGTTTCAGGTGGCACTGCTCGGCAAGGTAGACTTCGGCCATCGCCCCGCGCCCCAGGCGGCGAAGAAAGTGGAAGTCGCCCACCTGCCGGCCCGAGAGATCGGCCGTAGGGCGGGTGGCATCAGGCGTGGGACCAGTGTCGCTCATCGACGCTTGTATTACTTATCCTGTTGCGGCGGCAGATCAAACACCGGATCCTTGTCGCTGCCCAAGTCCTGCGGACCTACATCCTGACCGTTGGGCTGCGGCCCCGGACGGACCGGACCACCCGAATCCGGCGAATCCATGGATCGAGTGGGGGGACCAAAATTGTGGGGAGTGGGCAACGGAGAGTCACCATCATCGGACGACTGCGTATGCCGCGGCCTGTCGCGCTCGTCAAACGGCCGCAAGGGGCTGATCTCTCCACTGCCGGCGGAATTGTGGGCAGCGGCTGTCTTCTCTTTTTCCTTCTTCTCCTTCTGCTTTTCCTCCTGCTCCTTTTCTTTCGCCCTCGCTATTTCCCTCTCTTTCTGCCTGCGCTCCTCGGCAAGTTTGGCCCCGATCTTCTGTACCGGCTTTTTATCTACGGATTCCTCGATGGCGTTGAAGCCGGCCGTCGAATGGCTCGCTACGGCGGCCCAGACAATGAACAGCAGGATTCCCACCCCGGTCACCACGCTTCCAATGATGATCTCCCTGGTGTAATCCTTGGTCTGTTTCTTTTTCAGGATACGGCGTCGGGGGGGCGGCTGCGAGGCCAGATTTTCCAATTCATCGATCGCCCGTTGCGGGGCCGCGGGCGGCATGTTCGGCGGCGTCGCCGGCCGAGCGGCCGGAGTTGCGACGACCGCCCTCGCAGTTGGAAAGGGCGCGGCCACCGGCATCGCGGCCGGAGCAGAAGCGCGGGCGCGGCCGGAGCGAAACCCGGCGGCGCGGACATCATGGTCGGCGCCATCTGCATCACCGGCTGCGGCGATGGCATCGGCATCCCCGCCGGCATCAAAGCGTTAGCGTAGGACAGAGTGCCACTCCGTTCTACCGGCATGGGGGCCGGGGCACCCGGCGGGTACCCACTTGTGGGTGCGGGTTGCGGTGACGGAAGCCCCGGCATGCTCATGGGACCTTGCACACCCTGGCCAGGATTGGTCGGACCCATGCCGGCCTGCGGAGCAAATTGTGGCGCCTGGGGGGCAGATTGGGGGGTCTGAGGGCCGAATTGCGCCGGCGGGGGGCTGAATTGCCCTGCCCCCGACGACCAAGCCGGCGGTGGCGGCGCCACGGCACGCTCGCCGCGCTGGGCCAAGCCTTCTTGCAATTGTCCGTCGTAGGCGGCTTTCTGCTGGGGATCCAGGAGGCAGAACTGTGCCATGGCGATCTCGCTCAGCAATTGCTGGCAGAGCTCGCCCTGGGGCCCCCCCTGGTAGGCACCCACGCGCAACGATTGGCGATCGGCCGCCTGCTGGATCACTTCGGGATTGGACTCGAAAAGAACGACCCCTAACAGGCGGTAGAAATTGGGCGGCTGTTCATGGGGTGGAATCCCCAGCCAATTGTGGTATGCATCGAATGACACCATGGGCGTCTCTCCTCGGGTAACTGCGCACTTCGGCCGACTCTCTAAGCCTATTCGTTCCACAGCCAGCCGACTATTGCATTATGATCCCTGCGGCCGGACTTGGCAACGTAGATCCAGCTCTTGCCGCAACCTTGACGTTTTGACCGGCGGATGAGAAAATTCGGCTTGTACCGTTGCCGGAAATCCTAGATGATTCGTCGTTCCCCGACAAAGGTGGCATCGACCAGGGCACGGAATCCTGGCGAGAACCCATCGATAGTGGGGGCATGGAAGCCAACGATGATCGAAAGCACAATCGGCCGCTCCGCAGCAGGACAGCAAACGCCTTGTGGAGAACCCAGCCGCGCACCATCGGCTGACGAGGGCGACGTTCGCTATCGTACGCGGACACGGCTTTGGGAACGCCTGGGGTGGTTTTTGATGGCCGTCTTGCTGATCATCGGCCTTCCCATGGCCCATAAGCGCGCGGTCGACAATGGCCCCGATCTGGCCGGTTTCTGCGAGGCGGGACGCTATATTCTCGAACACGGCACCCGCGAGCCCAACTCGACTTTGGCCCGCTACTGGCCCTCGGCCGACGTGCCTTGGATGCTGTTTGCCCTGCTGCCGATTTCGGTCGCGGCGGTGCTCTGGTACGGCATTGGTTGCGCGGCATGGTTTGGTCTCTTGCGAACGATCTACGGTCGCATGCTGGTCGGTCGGGACCCCGTGGCCAAGCGTCACGCCACCCTGGCCGCCGGACTTTTAGCGATGCCTTTGGTAATCGACGGCATGTGTCTGGGCAGTTTCCACGTGCTCATGGTCTGGCTCATGATCTTGGGGCTCGATCGGGCCTGTCGCGGCGAGGAGACGGCAGGCGGAATTCTGCTGGGAAGCGCTGCCTGGTTGAAACTCTTGCCGCTGTTGGGCATCGGGTTTCTGCTCTACCAGCGGAGGTGGAAAGGGGCGGTGATCGCCTTGGCCACCGTGATCGTGCTGGACGTCGCGCTCAGCGTCGCGGCCTACGGTCCCTCCGGCGCTTGGCGGGAACACGTGCTCTGGTGGCAAGACGGTGCTGTCGCTACCACGGACCGGCAATTGACCAAGGCCAAGCCTTCCGATGAAGACCGCTTGACGAACCAGTCCGTGGCGATCACCCTGCGCCGCCTGCTGACGTCGATGGGCACCCAGTCGGCGGCGGAATCGGGACAGGACCAGGACGCCCAGTCGGCGCCAGCCAGGACGTACAACACCACGGAAGGACTGCAGCACCTCATCCAGGTCCGAGCACGGCGACAAATCCAACTTGCCGATCTAGGGCCAGAACAGCTTCATGTCGTGTTTCTCGCGACGATGGCGGTCCTGGCGCTGGGCGTGGCAATCTACTGTCGCCCCGTCCGGTCGGGCACCATGTCGGGCACCATGTCGGGCACCATGTACCCATGGTCGTGGTCGCGGTCGGCCTGGGCCGAAAAAGGACCTGCCAAGATTGCCATGATGACTCTGGCCACGCTCTGGTTCTCGCCCGTCACCTGGAGCTATCACTTCGTGGCCGCCGCGCCCGCGCTGGCCATCCTGTTCGTGCGCGGGCGTTACCGCTGGCAGTGGGTCGTGCCGGTCGTCGTGGTGTGGGCCGGAGGGCTGGGTCTGTTGGCCTTCGATGCGATGCGCGCCGCAGGCGTGCTCTTGTGGCTGAGTCTGCTCTTGGGCGTGGGGCTTGTCGTATTTCCCGCGGAAGGGGATACTGACGTTCAACATGAATACAACACCTGAGCAATCTCCCGCGGCGCCCATGCCGCTGCGGGCGCTGATCATCCTGGTTCTGGGCCTCCTGGCCGCGTGGCTGGCAGCCGGTTCGCTGGGATGGCTCGCGCCGCCGCTGCAAAAAGCGTTGACCTGGCTGGCGCTGGCGGTCATCGTCATCGCCGCCCTTCCCGGCCGTCGCCGCCGGGCACCATGTACCCATGGTCGTGGCAGCAACGGCCTGCTGCTGGCCGGGGCAACGTCGATCGCCTTGTTGATGACCGCCTCCTCGTTGCCGGTCGTCAATATCCTTGCCGTGGCGATCTTGTTGGCGGCGGTCACCCGCGTCCGGCCGGGACTGGTTGCGCAGGTTTCCGGCCCCGCCACCTTGGCCGTTACATCCCTGGCCGTTTTTCGGCTCGTTTGCGATGGCTCGGCTGCCGCTTGGACTATCACCAACACCGCGGGCCGCATCGAGGGGCTCTGGGCCGGTTGGCTAGCGGGCCGGCCGTTGCTGATTCGGCGCGAGTTTTGGTGGCCTCGACTTCCTGGCGCTCATGGCGGCCCTGACCGTCGCCTGGCTCATCGCCACGCCACAAGCGCGCGTCCGCCGCGCCTGGTTGGCCATCCTCTTCATCTTCCTTGCACAGACCGCATATCTCGTGATTCTGGCCTTCAGCCACGACCTGACCGCCCTACTGCCGCCGCACCTGACCGCCGTGCCGGATGCAGTCTCCCACCTGGGCCTCTGGACCTGGGGCAACGCCATGCATGTGCTGCTGCCGTGGAATTTGCCCGTGCTTGCCGCCATCTTCCACTCGGCGGTGGCCGTCGGCATGTTCCGCCTGACGGCCTGGCCAGCGACGCCGCATGATTCTTGCAGCGAGACCGACGAAGATTCGGCTACGGAGGGTAATCGCCGGACCCGCAGCCTTCAGGGTGGATCGACGCTTCCGTATGAAGGCCGCAACTCGGCAATGAACTGGCGGCGATTCGGACCGGCGGGACTGTTGATCGTGGCGGCGGCGGCGATGACGCTTTCGCCCGTCCAACCCGACTTGAAGGGCCGGCGCATCGTGGCTTACGACGATGGGGCGATCGATTGGACCACCACCAACCCGGGCACGGTCCCGCCGGGCCGGCTGCCCCGCTATGGCCTCTTGCCGGCGCTGGTCGAGAGCCTGGGCGGAGAATTCATTCGCTCCCGCAACCTAGCCGACGCCGATCTCCAAGGCGCCGACGTGCTGATCGTCTTGCCGCCCCGCTCGGCCGACAACGTGTCTATTCCCAACGATATCCGCAACCAGATTTGGAGGTACGTCAACGCCGGCGGACGGATGATAGTGGCCGGCAATCCGGAGACGAATCCGGGAGTGGAAGAAAACGTGCTGAACACCCTTTTGGCGCCAACCACGATGTCCTTCCGCGACGACACGGCCAATTCGCTGACGGAGCACTGGGAGGACAATCTCCAGTCGGCCCCCCATGCCGCAACGGCAAGCAGTGACCCGGGGCAAAACTACTTCAGTCTCGATCGCGCGGCATCCCTCCGGGCAAGGTGGCCCGCCGGACCGCTGCTCGTAGGGCGCTGGGCATGGGATGAGTTGGGCTCCGATCCGGACCGGCCCGAAGCCTTGCCTTACTCGCCGGGCGAGCGTTTGGGCGACCTGGTCCTTGCGGCCCAGCAGAACGTGGGCCGGGGAACGGTGGTGGTCCTGGGCGCTGCCGCCTGCTTGAGCAACGACGGGATTCCGTTTTCTTACACGTTCAGCGGCCCGTTGCTCTGCTCGTTGGCGGGCAACCTTCCGCCGCCGCTGGTCTGGTGGCGGCAGCTCCTGGGCGTGGCCGCCGCGGTCGCGGCGATCGTGCTTCTGTTTCGCCAGTTCGAACCGTTCCGCGCGGCCGCGGCGGCTGTCGCCCTGGCACTAGCCATGCTGGCCTGCAGTCTGCTCAGCAATGTACGGGCCGAATTGCTGCCCTCCGGCGTCAAGTCCGCGGCCCGGCCGGTTGTCTACGTGGATGGCTCGCACCTGGAAGCGATGGGCAGGGATCCCTGGAGCGAAAACGGCATTGGCCGGTTGATGCGCGTGTTGGCCCACAACGATTACTTGCCGCTCATGGCGCCCGATCTCGCCGCGAGACGATTGCATCGGGTGGCCATGCTGATTTCGATTGCGCCCGGCAAGGCCTTCAGCAGCGGCGAGATTGCCGCCGTCCAGGAATTCGTCGCGGAGGGCGGTTTTTTCCTGAGCATGGTGGGGTCGACGGATGCCGAGCCCAGCCGAGCGCTTTTGGAAAAGTTCAACCTCGACATCAAGCCCATGCCCGTGCCGCCTGGGGTCCACGAGCGGGAGACGACTCCCTTGGGCCGGTTTTGGTATCCCAAGAATGACGAAAAGGCAACGGCCGAGTTCTACGCCGCTTGGCCCGTCGCCACCGCTCCCGACGGGGAAACCTGGCCGAAAGACGATCCCCTCGGAAGGCCCATCATTGCCGGAAACGGAATTGGCAAAGGCCAGGCCTTCATCGTCGGCGACACGGCCTTCGCCTTGAACAAGAAACTTCGGTCCGTTGTCGCCCAACGCCTTTTTTTGGCAGTCGCTCTTGAAGAACTGGTTAGGCCATTCGGCCGGTAAGCCCCAGACCATCGAGCCGCGCGAAGGCGGAATCATCAACTCGTCGAAACCGTAGACATAGGACCGTAAGTTAATAACTGTCGGAAGTACAGAAACCACGAAATACACGAAACACACGAAAAGGAAAGGAGATGGAGACCGTTCATAAAGACGGTAGCTACCGGATTAAGGATGAAGAGCATCGAGGTCTATAGTTCTTTATTCCGTTCTCGTTGTCTTCTTTCGTGTGTTTCGTGTATTTCGTGGTTTATCCTATCTGTCTGTGTGCGTTGGAAACCCCGACAGTTATTGATTCGCCGGTCCTTACCGGCGGCGAAATGTATCGTAGTACAACAGCGTAGCAACGCTCTTAGCGTCGTGAATGCGGCCGTCGCGCACCATCTCCAGGGCCTCTTGCCACGTCAGACGCAGCACGCGAATGTCTTCACCGGCCTCCAGCGCCATCTCTCCGGCGGTCAGCCCCGACGCGGCAAACACGTACATTTTTTCATCGAGAATTCCCGGCGACATGCAAAACGTGGCGAGATGCTCGACGTGGGCCGCGCGGTAACCGGTTTCCTCGGCCAATTCCCGCAGCGCCGTGGTGACGGGCTCTTCCGGCGGCTCGATGGTGCCGGCCGGAAGCTCCATGAGACGTTGTTGGACGGCTACTCGGTAGTTCTCCACGAAACATATCCGGCCATCGTCCAGCAACGGCAAGATGGCGACCGCACCGGGATGACGAATAACGTCTTTGACGTGGCGCGATCCATCGGCCGAGACCTGCGTTACGCGTTCCAGGCGGAACCGCTTGGCCTGGTAAAGCACTTCGGGCGTATCCATTTTCACGTCGCGCTAGGTAGAACGGAATCACCTCGTGACGACGCTCCGTGTGGGAACGAGACCTCACTTCCCGAGCACATCATCCCCACCAGCCGCATCTTTCTTCGCCTTGGACGGATGCGCGGCCGGCGACTTGGTGTGCGTGCTATGTTTCTTCGCGCCCGTCAACGGTTTGGCCAATTCGATCTTGATCGATTTGCCCATCACCAGACTCGGTCCCTTCGGACCGGTAAAACCGTCGACCTCGACCGCGTCGTCAGGCTGGGCGGCCGTGAGGTCGGCCATGTCCACGTCAATCGCAACGTCGTCTCCCAAGTCGGCCTTGACCGTCGGGCCGTGGCCGGCCTGAACGGTGATCTTGCCCTCCTTGCACATCTTGATCTTTCCCCGCACGGTGAATGTGCCGGGAAACTGCGTGGCGCCGCTCCGCCCTTTGGCGGGCTTGCTGGCGGACGAGTCGCCGCTCAACGGATCGAACGTCGGCGTTGCCCTTCCGTCCTTTGGCTGCCGGGCCAACCCCGGGATCGGGCCTGCCCTTATCGCCTTTCTCGGCCTTCGTTTCCCGGGTGGAAAACTCCGGCGCAAACAGGCCGGCGGGCCGATCGCTCGTGGGAGTGATGATGACCAGCTTGATGATTTTGTCCTTGGCCGTGTGCACTTTGTCAAGCTCGGCCACGAATTCCACATTCACGCCCGCTTTCAGATAATCTCGCTCCGCCGTGCCGGTAACGCTGACTTCCGTGTTCGGCCCGATCATAACGAGGATTTTCTGGTTCGTATTGGTCGACAGTTGGAGCTGGTTCTGGCTAGCCGCAACCAGCGTGCCCTTGGTGTTGAACGGCTGCATTTTTTGCTGGCCAGGGTTGCGGTTTGGTGGAAACTGCGATTGAGCCGGCGAAACAATCAACAAGGCGAGACCAAGGGCAACGACGCCGGAGGACAGGAGGCGGAGAGACATGGTTAGGACCTTTCGTGCTGGAAAGTGCATAGGCGAGCATGGAGGGAGGGAGGGACCCAAGAGCGACGGATACTTCCAGCATATATCCACGGAAGGCATTTGAACAGCCGGTTCCTTCCTGGGAAGCGAAAATTTGCGATTAGTTTATTGGTGGGTCTTCGCCGACCATTGCTGCGCATGGGCTCGTCGACCACACCCTACATTGCCTGCCTAGCCATCGGGGGCCGGCCGATCTACAATAGGGCCAAGACGGGGGGGCCGTTGGATCGGTTCGCACCGTGCCCCCCCACCATACCCCGCCCCGGCAGATGGGTTTCACAAAATACTTCAACATGAACTCCGAGCAACGCGCCATCACGGTTCCCCAATTTACGGCGATGAAAGCGGCCGGGAGGAAGATCACCATGCTTACCGCCTACGATTATGCCACGGCCCAACTGGTCGATGCGGCCGGCATCGAGGGCATCCTGGTCGGCGACAGTCTCTCGATGGTCGTGCAAGGCCATATCAATACGCTGCCGGTGACGTTGGAAGAGATGATCTATCACGCTGAGATGGTCGGCCGGGCAGTGCACCGGGCCTTGCTGGTCGTCGATATGCCGTTTCCCAGTTTTCACCTGGGCGTTTATCGGGCAATCGAAAATGCCGGACGGATCCTCAAGGTGACCCGCTGCCAGGCCGTGAAGCTGGAAGGCGGCGTGGAGCAGGCGGAAGTGATCGCCGGCCTGGTCTCCGCCGGCATACCTGTGATGGCCCATTGCGGATTGTGCCCGCAAAGCGTGCATCAACTGGGCGGCTATCGCGTGCAGCGTGACGAAGAGCGGCTGCTGGCCGACGCGCATGCTGCCCAGCAAGCCGGGGCCTTCGCCATCGTACTGGAGTGCATTCCGGCGGCCATCGCCGCGCGGATCACGGCCGAGTTGAAGATTCCCACCATCGGCATCGGCGCCGGCGCCGGTTGCGACGGCCAGATCCTCGTCTATCACGATTTGCTGGGGCTCACGCCCGGCCGCCTGCCGCGGCACGTGAAGCCCTATGCCGAATTGCAGCGCACGGTCCTGGATGCCGTGACGCGCTATCGCGACGACGTGCGGCAAGGAACTTTTCCCGGCCCGGAACAGACACATGAGTAGGGAACGCCCTCCGTGGTGTTCCGTATGGAAGGCATTCGTCCTTCACGGAACGCCACGGAGGGCGTTCCCTACAGGATCTACACCAATCCCCAGCGCTTCCGCAAATACCACTCCCCCGTCAAGAGCAGGACGACGGAGAAGAAGAACGACCAGCGGTCCCACAGAGTCTTCTTCGTTTCCTGCTTCACGTCCAGGTAGTCGGTCTTCTTCATCAACTCGGCCAGCCATTTGGGCAGCCGCTCGGGCTCGATGACTTCGCCGCCGGAGGACCTGGCGACGCCCTTCATGGCGTCGAGATCGGCGGAGGCGTTGTCCAATTCGAGGTCCTGCTGCAAGACGATGAACCGCGTCCGCGCCGTGCCCAGCACTTCGCCCTGCCGCTTCGCCGTGACCTCGATCGTGTAGTCGCCGGGCAGTTGCGTCTCGCGGAACGAGCCGGCCACCTGCTCATCTTTGTGGATCATTACCCCGGGGACCCGCTTCTTGTCGGGCTTGACGATCTCGACCGTGAACTCGGCGTCGGGGATCGGTTCGTTCTGTGGCGACTGGGCCCCGGCCGTGAACTCGACGCGATTGCCGGGGAAGAACCGCGTGTTCTCCAGCCGCACCCAGACGTTGCCCTGGGCCATCTGGTCCTTGCGGGCGAGCCAGAGCACGATCTGCCGCCAGAATCGCTTATGTGCCGATCCGAAGCCCCGCATGACCCACCGCCAGGTGGAATCGCCGGCGAAGGCGATCACGCGTCCGCTGCCCCATTCGTGGGTCACCAGGAGCGGACTGTGATCCTTGTCGTCGGCCTCGGCCAAGACGGTGGCGCTGGGCTTGATCCCCGCGAAGCGGTTGGCGCCATCTAATAGGGGAAGCTTTTTCCAGGCCGCCGCATTCTCTTGCACCCCGGCAGCCAGGCCGAGGGCGAAGTGCCGCAGGCTTCGCGGCGTGGGTTGCATCCGCAGCGGACCGGGAAGCTGCACGTCCTCGCGGATCGGCCCGTTCAGCCGTTGCCGCTCCAGGTGATCCATTTTCACGGGCAGAACATCTTCCAACGGCGTGTCGACGTAGCCGCCCGGACCGTAGGTGTGGAAGCCGCCCAGCATGATCAGACCCTTGCCCTGATTGACCGTCTTGTTGAGCTGCTCCAACTCGGCCGAGTCGAAGGCCGTGGAATCGACGTCGCCAAGGATATAAACGTCATACTCGCCCGGCTTGAAGAGTTCCTTCAAATTGCCGGGCTTGGTCTCTTTGAGGTGACGCGGATCGAGGCGAATGAAATCGACCTTGATGTCGCGGCAGGCATCCAGCGAACGGCGGAGGAATTTCTGCTCCACGCGGAGATCGCCTTCGATATACAGCACGTGCAATCCGCCTTTGAGCACCTGCACGAACGCGCTGAGCTGGTTGTTCGTAGTCACCAGCTCGCCGGGCTGGGGCACGGCCTCCAGGGTCAGCTTGAACTCGCCCGGCGTTTCCGGAATATAGGTGAAGTCGACCGGCAACAACTGGCCGTCAGCCGTGGCCGTGACCTCCTTCTTGTCGATGACTTTCATCTTGCCGTCGGGCATCTCCATGAGCAAGCGCACGGGGATCTTCTGGTTGACGTAGCCGCTGATCTTGACCTCGCCATGGATCGCCATTTCGGTATTCACGAAGACCGAGGCCGGCGGCGGAAAGTCGACGATGGCCACGTCCTGGACGCCACCCAGTCCGCGCGACTGCCCGAACACCACGGGGAAGGCGGGGAAGTTCTGGTGCCGCAGTTTGGCGGCGATGTCCTGCGCCGATGCATCGCGGGGTGCGATCGCCTGCTGCCGGCCGTCGGTGAGAATGACGATCCCCAGCAGCCGCTTGCCGTTCTCCTGGTTGAGCACGTCGTCCAGGGCCGCGCCGATGGCCGTCTCCTGGCCGGTCGGGCTCTCCGGCAGGACGAGATCCCCGTCTTTCACTTCCAGGGGATGGACATCGGCATCGAACGTGTAGGCCTTGATTTCGAACTTGCGGCCCAGATCGCGGAGGGCGGGCAGGGAATCTTTCAGCGTTGCCCGGAGCGACTCCAAACCGAGTCTTGTTGTCGAGGCTGTCGCGAACCAGCATGCTTCGCGACTGGTCGATCAGCAGCACCAAGGTGGCGTCTTCCTTGTGGGTCTCCGTGTAGACCAGCGTCGGCCGCAGCATCCCCAGCACGACCAAGGCGATGATGCCGCAGCGGATCAGGGCCAGCGTCAGGCGGCGGCGCAGCGACACACGCTCCCTTCCCGGCCCCACCAAGGCGACGATTGCCAGCAGCGCAGCCGCCACCAGGGCCACGAACCAGTAGCTATCGGCAATGGGGTAGAAGAAGAGTTGCATGGGGAAGTGCTTAGAACTTAGTTCTTAGAACTTAGTGCTCAACTCTAAGCTCTAAGTTCTAAGTTCTAAGTTCTATTCTCTTTTGTAAAACCAATTACTCACCATATACTCTATCGCCAGCAGGCCGGCGAAGACAAGGATCAGCCACGGATAAATCTCCCGGCCGACGCGGCTGTCGTGCACGTTGCGGACGATCTGGTCGTTGCTCCGCGCCACTTGCGGCTTGAAGGGCCCGAACGTGTCGCTCAATTCCTGATCGGTCAGCCGGGCAAGCTGCGTCACCTGCGCGGGCAGATTGATGCTGAACCCCCGATCGGGCTCGACGGGCGTGCCTACGCACTGCACCTGGTAGTTCCCGACCTGGTCCACGCCACTGATCGACAATTCGGCCTTTTCCGGCGGAGGAAGGGTCGTCTTCAGCCCCTCATCGTGCCCCGGCAGCGGCGGACGTGCCAGCACATAGCGCCGCTGGCTTGCTTCGTCGATCGACAGCGATACGGAATTCGTGCCCGCAAAATAGTTCAGTTGCTGCTCGCCGCTGCCCACCAGGTACGACACGATCTGGTTGGCCAGGATCACAAACGGCCAGGCATCCATCTGGGCCGCTACGGGCAACACGTTCCAAGCGTCTTTGCGGGAACCGAGATCGGAAAACGGCGTCGACATCACGAGTACGTGTCCCGCCATCCGGCCCGCGCGGATCGTTCGCTCCAGCAGCGCCGGCCGGCCGTCGTTGTAGGCGATAACTTTGCTTGCGTCCGGGGCCAGGTCGATTCGCCAGTAGCGATAGACGGGGAACCAACTCCACGGGCTCCGCGTCGAATAGGGAGCAAACGGTTTGAGGATCGGGTGCTGGTAGTTCTGCGGCGCCAGGTAGGTATTGCCTTCCTCGCGCGGGACTTGCTCAAGGACCTTGCCCGGCAGAAGCTGCTGCGCGGCAGGCGAATTGAAGGCCTCGATCGGACTCGCGTGCCGGCCGAGAAAGATCCCTACCCCGTGCCCCGCGGCGGCGTAGTCGGTCAGGCGCTGCCAGACGAAGGGCTCCAGGCCCGGCGGATCCAGCAGGCAAACGGCCGCAAACTTGGCAAGCTCCTTGAACGTCAGGTTGGGAAGTTCGCTATAGCCGATGACCGTGCACTGGAAACGGGCATTGTGGCGCTTCCGCATTTCGGCGGGAGCGATCGCCTCGGTCAGATAGATGGCGCGTCTCCGCCGTCGGCTGCGGGGCCACGACCAGCACGGGCCAGGGCGGGCGGACCCCGACGCTGAAATAGCGCACGTCGTCGGCGGCCAGCGAGTCCTGGCCCACGATCCGCACGAACCCTTGTTGCGTGCCCGGCTTGAGCGAAGTCAGGTGGAACTCAACGGTCTGCGACTCGCCCGGTTTCAGAAGGTGGATCTGCTCGCTGATTTTCTGCGGCTTGCCGTCGGCCCCCAGCAGATCGACCTCTATCGCACGTTGGCCTTCCATGCCAAGGCTGGAAACATCGGTCTGGATATCCACGGAGCCACCGGCCGCGACCACTTGCCGGGAAAGGTGCAGGTCGCCCAGGCCGAAGTTGCTCGGCTCCTGCACGCCCACGTCGATCAGGTACAGCGAGACGCCCGGCAGTTCGTGCAAGCGATCTTGGAGCCGGGCGGACTCGTCGGCCCGCCACGAGGCCCGCGAGAGGTCGGTAAAGAGGTAGATCTCCTTGGCCGGCAGGTCGCTTTTTTTCAGGACCACGGCGGCCTCACTGATGATCTCGCTGAGCGATCGCGGGTTGGGGACGATTTCCAGGCGTTCGATCCGCTGCTTGCTCAGGCCGCGGTCGGCGTCAAAGCTGTGCGGCACGGCGCCCGAATCGAGCACCGCGATCTGGCTTTCCGGCGGCAACTGGGCGAGGAGCCATTGGCCGATTTCCTGGGCCGCTTCCAGGCGAGTGATCGGTTTATGCACGTCCTGCGCGTACTGCTTATATTGCATGTGCGGGGCGGAGTCGAAGATCAAGGCCGCCGCCACGGGCGCCTCTTGGCTGCCTAGCCGCGACGAGAACTTGATGCTCGGCCGGGCCAGGGCCAGCGCCAGCAGGGCGATCGCTCCCGCACGGAGCAGCAACAGCAGCAGGTGTCGCAAGCGCAGCCGCCGCTGGTTGGTGTCATGCCGTTTCTGGATGAACCGCAAGGCCGGGAATTCCAGCAGCTTCGGCCGCTGGCGCATGAGCAAGTGCAGGATGATCGGAATCACGACCAACGCGGCGCCGGACAAAAGTGCGATGTTGACGAAGGTCATGGGGTCAGCGTCCAGAGAACGGTGGATCATCAAGAAACCATGAATCAAACGCGATAACTTGGCAATTCGGCGTAGCTTGCTTGAATTTGGCGACGCCCTCGCGGGTTACGTGCATACGTTCGGGCAAAAACGAAAGATGTTTCAAGGTCTTGAGATTTTCCAGAATGGTGAGGCCCCGATCCGTGACGTGAGTCTGTGATAGAAAAAGGTCTTCGAGCCCGTTCAATCGCGCCAGATCGGCCATTCCGCCATCGGCAACCTCGGTGTCACACAAATCCAACTCTCGGAGATTTGGAAGCGATTTCAACTCGACCAGGCCGGAATCTGTGATCTTGGTACTTTCCAGGCTGAATCGCTGCAGTTCCGATAAGCTCCGAATTCGCTTCAAAGCGGAATCGCCGATCTGTGCTCCATCCAGCCCTAAGAACTTCACGTGAGGCAAATCTATCAGTGGTCGAAGGTCATCATCAGTCACTCCGCAAGAGGAATTAAAGCCACCCTCGGACACAAGAAAAATGTAGGATGTTTTGACTCCCACGACCGTCGCAAAGCAATCATCGCCCAGCCAACTGCGGAGCCATTGGGGGACGTTCGGCGTTGCGTTCGACACCGGTTGGCCGTTGGCGTCTATTTCATAATCGTAGGTGATTGTAAAGCCTTTTGCCTTCAACGAAGCGACCGCGGCCTTTTGTCTCTTGCCACGTTCAATCTTGACGGCTAGCCAACTACAGGGAATCGCACAAAGCGTGACGAGCAAGAACAAAGACCGCAAACTGTATTGATACCAGCGCCGCTTGTGAGGCAAAGGCGGTCGCTCCCGGGCGCTCGTGTCCATGTCCATTTGCCCTATACCGGCAGCGGCAACTGAAACCGCCCGGCAACAATGCCGGGCACGGTAATATCTTCGTCGAGTTCCTCCCAACGCAACGCGAAACCATCAAGTTCAAGCGTCACTTTCTGCAACTGCTCGTTCGTCGCCTTTTGGAGGATCTTGAATCGATCGGCGGGAAACCCGATGATCCGCCCATCGGTCAGTTCAAGAAAAACGGTTCGTTGGTCCAGCCAAACCCGCAATGCAGCATGAGGTAGCCTGGATGGAATCATCGGTTGTGGTGGCCATCTTCAGCAGGACTGTTCGGTAATCACGAAACTCCGAAAAGACGAAAACGCGAAAAAATGGCATGGTTCCGAGCGGGTCTCCGCCATCCGGCCGCCTTTTTTCGGAATTTCGTTCCTTCGAGATTTCGTGATTCTATTCCTTGCCCAATCCTGTTCCTGGATTCTCGATTTACTAATTATATCAACAGTTCCTCGTTCCGGCTCACCCTCGCGACGCCCGATTCACCAGGTACTCCATCAAGGCCCGATCGAACTGCATGCTGGTGTCCAGCGGCACGTAGTCGATCCTGGCCTGTGCACACTCGCGGCGATACAAGGCCCGAAAGGACTCGACCTCGTCCAGATAATCTTGACGGAAGGCGTCGGCGTCCAATGCCAAGCGGCGATGGCTCTCGGGCTCTTCCAACTCGACCATGCCGCGAAAAGGAAACTGCACCTCGGCCTCGTCCAGCACGTGGAAAAGGATCATGTCGTGCCCGCCGTGCCGCAGGCGATACAAGGCCTCGAACACCGCCGCCGGCTCGGTCAACAGGTCGGAGAAGATCATGATCAGGCTGGCATGGCGAAGCATGGCCGCCACTTGCACGATGCTTTGGGCGATGTCGGTCTCGCCTTCCGGCTTGAGGTTGGCCAGCAGCGAAAGCATGTCTCCCAGGTGGCTGCGGCGGGTCTTGGGCCGCAGGCAACTGCGTATCTTCGTGTCGAAGGTGATCAGGCCCACCGGGTCTTGCTGATAGATCATCAGGTAGCAGAGCGCGGCCGCCAGGCTGATCGAGTACTCGAACTTGGTCAACTCTTGTTGATAGGTATAGCCCATCGAGCGGCTCAGATCCATCATCACGTAACCGGTGATGTTTGTCTCGGCCTCGAATTTCTTAACGTAATACTTGTCGGTCTTGGCGTAGATCAGCCAGTCGATATCCTTGGGATCATCGCCCGGCGTGTATTTGCGGTGCTCGCTGAACTCGACGGAGAAGCCGTGGAACGGGCTGGCGTGCAGGCCTTGCAGGAACCCCTTCACGATGAACTGCGCGCGGAGATCCAGCCGCTTGATCTGGCGGATGACTTCGGGCTTCAGGTAGCGTTCGGCGGAGGGCATCGGGATGAGGGATGAAGGATGAGGGATGAAGGATAAGGGATGAAGGATGAGGGATGAAGGATGAGGGATGAGAGATACGTAAAGCACGCATTATCTCGTGGGATCATGTTCCTTTTCTACGGAAGACATGTAGTTGAACAATTTACGGCAGAGCACCCCATATTCCTCGAGCAACGCATGACACTCGTTCTCGACGCGACTTGCCGAGCCGGTCTCCAAGAGGTATTGAAGATGTTCGATCGTCTCTTCCGCGCTGGCGTAGGCGCGGCCGAGGTAGTGGAGGTACTCGGCTTTGTACTGCCGGAGCGCATGTCCCTCAACGACTTGCGCCGACACGCTCTTGCTCGACCGCCGCGCCTGCGATCCCTCCTCATACATTTCGTGCTTCGGCAATTTGAGCGTGAGCGCGTGGATTCGCAGTCCCAAAGCATGCGCAAGCCGATAAACTTCAAGCTTCTCATGCGGCCGCGCACCGCGCCGGTTCGTCTGGTTTTGATCCCTCATCTCTTATCCCTCATCTCTCATCGGTTATCCCTTATCCCTCATCTCTCATCTCTCATCTCTCATCTCTTATCCCTCATCCCTCATCTCTCATCTCTCATCTCTCATCTCTTATCCCTCATCCCTCATCTCTCATCTCTCATCTCTCATCTCTTATCCCTCATCCCTCATCACTTCTCATACTTCGGAATCACCGGCGGCGGCGTCTCGCGCACGAGCCGCGCAATCAGGTCCTCGTTGTTCATGCCTTCGGCCTGGGCCTGAAAGTTCGTGGAGATGCGATGCCGCAACACGGGAACGGCAACCTTCTGCACGTCTTCCAGCGCCACGGAAAACCGCCCGTCCATGGCAGCCAGGGCCTTGCCGCCCTGAATCAGGAATTGCCCGGCACGCGGGCCGGCGCCCCAGTCGACCAGGTCCTGCACAAACTGCGGCGCCGAGGCGTCCTTGGGCCGCGTGGAGCGCACCAGCCGGGCCACGTATTGCACGATGTACTCGCTCACCGCCACCTTGCCCACCAGGCCTTGCAGGTTCACGATCGCGCGGCCCGAAAGCACCTTATGGACCTCGACCTTCTCGCCGCGGGTCGTTTGCGCCAGGATCCGCTCTTCCTCTGCGGCGGTGGGATAATCTACCTTGATGTTGAACATGAAGCGGTCCAGTTGGGCCTCGGGCAGCGGGTAGGTGCCTTCCTGCTCGATGGGGTTCTGCGTGGCGATGGTGAAGAACGGTTCGGGCAAGGGGTAAGTCGTCTGGCCGACGGTCACCTCGCGCTCCTGCATGGCCTGCAGCAGGGCCGCCTGGGTCTTGGGCGGCGTGCGGTTGATTTCGTCGGCCAGGAGGATGCTGGTAAAGACCGGTCCCTCGACGAAGCGGAACTCCCGCCGGCCCTTGTCGTCTTCTTCCAGCACGTTCGTGCCCGTGATGTCCGACGGCATGAGGTCGGGCGTAAACTGGATCCGTTTGAAGGGGATGTCCAGGATCCGCGCCAGGGTGCTCACCATCAAGGTCTTGGCCAGGCCCGGCACGCCCACCAGTAAACAGTGTCCGCGGGTGAAAATGGCAGCGAAAATCTGCTCGATCACGTCGTCCTGGCCGACGATCACCTTCTGCAATTCTTCCTGCATCAGCCTGCGATGCTGACTGAATTCCTGAAGAACGTCGCCCAAACTGCGGGGTTTGGCCGCAGACGGGGGCCCGGCCGGGGTGCTTGGTGTGGAAGTTGCCAACGGAAATCCTTTATACTGTAATTGAGTGGTATTCTTGAATTGTAACCCATCCGGGCCGGAATGCCCATCCGTCCGAACCTCGTTCCCACGCCGACCATAACCACGACCATGGGTACATGGTGCCCGACATGTTGGCCGACATGGCCCTGTAACCACTTTTCTGCTGCCGAGGAAAAAATGAAACTTCCCAATCTCGTCGTTCTGGCCGCCGGGCTGCTGGCGGTATCAACTGTAACGGTTGTCGGGGCCGATTTGGCGCCCGGCGAAGTCCGCAACGCCATGGATGTGGGCATCCGCTATCTTCGATCGTCGCAGCGTGAAAATGGAAAGTGGTCGGAATATGCCGGACAGGAGGGTGGCATCACCGCTCTTTGCACGCTGGCCCTGCTTAACGCCGAAGAAAATCCGTTGGACGATCCGTGTGTCAGGAAGGCGCTCGATTATCTCCGCAAGCTGGACCCCAAGACGACCTATGTCGTTTCTCTGCAAACCGTGGTCCTTTGCCGTGCCACCCCAGCCGACGACCAGCTCATCATCGCCCGCAATGTCGCATGGCTGGAAGAAACCCAGCTCAAAAACGGCCCGGCTGACCGCAAAGGCGGCTGGTCGTACGGCGCCATGCCCAACGAGCGGTCCGTTTCCGGCGACGGTTCGAACAGTCAATTCGCAATGTTGGCGTTGTACGAGGCCGCGCGGGCGGCCGAAGCCGACCCGGCCCACGTCAACATCCGCATCCGCCGCGAGACTTGGGAACGCATCCGCAACTATTGGATCAACAACCAGCGCGAGGAAGACGGCTCCTGGGGTTACTACAAGCCCATGGAAGGCACCGGCAGCATGACCTGTGCGGGCATTGCCGGAATGGTGATTTCCGGCGACGTCCTCCACGAGCCCGACGCCAAAGTAGTGCCCAGACCCGATGGAGACGACGAGATCGACGGTTGCTATTGGGCCCCTTCGGAAGACCAGGACCGGATCCAGCGAGGCATCAACTGGCTGGGAAACCACTTTACCGTCCAGGCCAATCCGCCCATGACGCGCTCCGGCAATCCCCTTTGGCACTACTATTATCTTTACGGGTTGGAGCGTGCCGGGCGGCTCACCGCGCGGCGCAAGATCGGCCCCTACGATTGGTACCGCGAAGGGGCTGCCTACCTGGTCCAGGCCATCGACATAAGAAGTTCATGGCAAGGCGGCGGCCACGCCGAAGAAGAGCACTCGGACATGGTTACCAGCCTGGCCCTGTTGTTCCTCTCCAAGGGACGTTGGCCCGTGCTCATGGCCAAGGTGCAATACGGCCCGCAGACCCGGCCGCTGCGCAGAGACCTCGATTGGAACCGGCACCGCAACGACGTCAACAACCTGACGATGTACGTCGAGTCGCAGTGGCGGCGGGAACTGACCTGGCAGGTGCTCGATCTCGAGAAGGCCACGGTCGACGACCTCTTGCAGGTGCCCGTGTTGTTCTTCTCGGGCGGCGGCAATCCCTTGCCGGAGAAAGACGAAGATCGCAAGAGACTGGCCGCCAATCTCCGCGACTACGTCGACCGCGGCGGTTTCATTTTCGCCGACGGCGAGGGCTGCTCCAGCGACTTCGACAAGCCCTTTCGCGATCTCATGGACCTGGTCTTCCAGAAGCCCGAATATCGCTTCAAGCCCTTGGACGCTTCGCATCCGATCTGGCGGGCCGACCAGGATATCCCGCCGAACCAGGGCCGCTTACTGCTGGGCATCGACTATGGCTGCCGCACAAGCGTGGTCTATGCCCCCTGCAATCCGCCCGACAATCCCAAGCCATCGCTGGCCTGCCTGTGGGAGTTGTCGCGCGGCGGGCAGAAGGACAGCTATCGTCCGGCCGTGAAGGAGAAGATCCGCGGCGGCCTGGCGATCGGCATCAACGTGCTGGCCTACGCCACCAATCGCGAGTTCAAGGAGAAGGACCTCATCCCCGAGACGGTAGTTCCCAAGGGGCCTCTCGATAGAATTGACCGCGGCAAGCTCGCCATCGCCAAGCTGCGGCATCCCGGCGGTTGCGATGCCGCGCCGCGGGCCTTGGCGAACCTGATGGAACAGGCCGCCCACGAGCTGAACCTGCGCGTCGAGACGCATCCCAAACTGATCGGCATGACGGATCCCGCCTTGTTCGACTACCCGGTCGTCTTCATGCACGGCCGCAACGCCTTCCGCCTGACCAAGGGCGAACGGCAGGCCCTGCGCGAATACGTCGAGCGGGGCGGCTTGTTGTTTGCCGACGCGATCTGCGGCAGCGAGGCCTTTGGCGAATCGTTCCGGCACGAAATGGGCCTCATTTTTCCCCAAAATCCCTTGGAGAACATCCCGCCCCGCGACCCGATCTGGACGAGCAAGTACGGCGGTTCCGACCTCCGCACCGTCATGCGCCGCGACCCGCAGCCGGCCCGGCCGGGCGAGCCGTTGAAGTCCGCCCTGCGGGCCGTTCCGCCCGAACTGAAGGGCGTTCGTTTCGGCGACCGTTACGGGGTGATTTTCTCGGAGTTCGATCTGAGTTGCGCCTGGAGAAGCACGATTCGCTGGACTGCCGCGGCTACACCAAGGAGGACGCCGCACGCATCGGTCTGAACGTGCTGCGTTACGGGATGCAGCAGTAATCCCTTACTAACATGCGAGAACTTGGAGGATTGAAGCTATGGTAATTCATCTTACCGCAGAATTGGAAGCAGTGCTAAGCGACCACGCTCGGCGACATGGTGTCTCCGCGGAGGACATGGCGTTGGATGCATTGCGCGATCGATTTCTGCGAAACGTCGCTCCCATTGAGGCTCGGGATGATTGGGAGCGAAGACTCTTCGACGCAGCCCTCGATTGCGGTGTGTCCGTTCCCGATTGGGCGCTAGGCAGCGAGGGGTTATACGAATAATGGCAATACTCGTTGATACCAGCGTATTAGGCCGGTTGGCGAATCGGGCCGACATTTCCTATCCGATTGCCAAATCTGCCATCGCGGAACTTCACCGCTGTGGCGAAGTGCTCCATGTGACTGCGCAAAACTTGATTGAATTCCTGAACTTCGCAACTAGGCCAGTCCGTGCGAACGGTCTGGGACTTGCTCCATCGGCGGCACGCGGCTTGCAAGCGACCTTCGAGGCGACATTTCCGCTCCTTGACGAAACTCCCGACATTTTTCCAGCTTGGAAGGCCATTGTGCAGGCATTAGATGTGGTTGGTAAGCAAGTACATGATGCCCGCCTCGTGGCGGTCTGTCATGTACATTCTGTCGCCAACTTGTTGACATTCAATGTTTCGCACTTTACTCGAATGGTGGGATTCGGTCCCGGTGTCGTGCTGCTCGATCCTGCAAAGATTTGGTCAGGTTGCTTTCTTCCTGCTCGGCTTGCCCCGAATTGGCCTGCCATCGTACACTTACCCGATCGTCCTCAGCACATTACCATCGTTGCCTCTAATTTCCGTTTTCTCAATGACTACTGTCAAACCGGGTAGCTCGGGAGGCCGGTGGGCTGCCTGTCGTGGCGAGAGAAGCCCGATCAAAACCCGTGCCTGGGCAGTAGTAAGTTGAAACCTGTAAGCGAAACATGTGACCATTGCGGTCTGCCAGTTCCCCGGGGACTCATCCAGCCGGACGAAGAACTCCAGTTCTGTTGCCACGGCTGCCGCACGGTCTACCAGGTGATCCATGGCTGCGGGCTGGAACGGTTCTATCGGCTTCGTGATGCCGCGGAGAGCGAAACCCGGCCGGCGCGAACAACCAGTCGGGCCTACTCCGAGTTCGACGAGGAAGTCTTTCGTAACCTCTATTACCAGGACCTGCCCGACGGTAGCCGGACGGTCGAGTTCTACCTGGAAGGCGTGCACTGCGCGGCCTGCGTTTGGCTGGTCGAAAAACTGCCGCAGGTCCGGCCGGGCGTGATCGAATCGCGGCTGGACATGCGGCGGGCCATTGTCGAGATTCGCTGGGACCCCAAAACCGTAAAACTCTCGCAGATCGCTGGGACGCTCGATTCGCTCGGTTACCCGCCGCATCCGGCCAAGGACATCAAGACGCGGCAACTGCGCCGCGACGAGAACCGTCGCTTCCTGATCCGCATCGGCGTGGCCGCGGCCTGCGTGGGCAACGTGATGACTCTGTCCTTCGCCCTGTACGGCGGAGAGTTCACCGGCATCGAGGCCCCCTACGCACGCCTCTTCCGCTGGACGAGCATGCTCTTCGGCATGATCGCGCTGGCCTGGCCGGGCAGTATTTTCTTTCGCGGGGCCTGGGCCGCCCTGCGCACGAAGACGGCCCATCTCGATCTGCCCATCGCCATCGGGCTGGCCGCCGGCGGCATGGCAGGCACGGTCAACGCCATCCTGGGACGCGGCGAAATCTATTTCGACTCGCTGAGCATGCTCGTGTTGCTGTTGCTCGTCGGCCGCTGGCTGCAAAGGCGGCAGCAAGCTTGGGCCAACGACTCACTGGAACTGCTCTTCTCGATCACCCCCACCTCGGCCCGGCGGCTGGCCAGCGGAGCGGTCGTCGAGGTGCCGATCGAGGCCGTGCGACCGGGTGACCTGGTCGAGGTCCGCGCCGGCGATTCGATCCCGGCCGATGGCAGCGTGCGGGAGGGCGAATCGTCGGTCAATCGGGCCTTGCTCACCGGCGAATCGCAACCCACCGCCGTAGGACCCGGCAGCCCGGTGAATGCGGGTACGGTCAATCTTTCCGCGCGGCTGGTCGTGCAGGTCGAGGCCGTGGGCGAGGCGACCCGCGTCGGCCGCTTGATGCAGTTGGTCGAGCAGTATAGCCGCAACCGCCCGCCGATCGTGCAGTTTGCCGATCGCATCGCCGGGCACTTCGTGCGGATCGTGCTGGCAGTGGCTGCGCTGACGTTTCTGGTTTGGATCCGGATCAGTCCCGCCAAGGCGATCGACAACACAGTGGCCCTGCTCATCGTGACTTGCCCCTGTGCCCTGGGACTGGCCACGCCGCTGGCCGTGACCATCGCCTTGGGCCGTGCCGCCCGGCGGCACATCCTCGTCAAAGGGGGCGAGGTCTTCGAAGCCCTCGGGGCACCCAGTACCCTGGGTCGACAAGGCGTGATGCTGCTGGACAAGACCGGCACGCTCACCGCGGGCCGAATTTCGCTCGTCTCCTGGAGCGGCGACGAAGGCCTGCGGCCGTTGGTAGCAGCCCTGGAACGACACTCGGCCCATCCGATCGCCCAGGCGCTCGTTGCTGCTGACGAACAAGCAACAGATCAGAACATTCCCGTTTGCAACGTCCAACAGACGATCAGCGGTGGCATTGCGGGCACGGTGGCCGGCCGGCGCTTGGTCGTCGGTTCGCCAAGATTCGTGCGGCAACAGGGCTGCGAAATTCCGTACGAGATCGACGGTGCCGAGCGCGCGGCAATCGCCGCCACCGCCACGCCGGTGCTGGTGGCCGTCGACGGCCGTGCAGTGGCCGTGGCCGGTCTGGGCGATCCACTGCGGCCGGACGTGGCCGGCTCGCTCGACTGTTTGCGCAAACTCGGTTGGAAGATCCGCATCCTTTCCGGCGACCATCCCCAGGTGGTCGCGGCCATCGGGCGGCAATTGAGAATTGATTCTGCCGACGCGATGGGCGGGGCCTCGCCGGAGGTCAAGCTGGCGATAGTCCGCGAGGCGTCGGCCGGCGGCCCGACGATCATGGTCGGCGACGGCGTGAACGACGCCGCGGCCCTGGCGGCCGCCAGCGTGGGCATCGCCGTCCATGGCGGGGCCGAAGCCAGCCTGGCCGCCGCCCACGTCTATCTCGACCGGCCAGGTTTGGCACCGATCCTCGAGCTGATGCACGCCGCCCGTTCGACCCTGCGGGCCATCCGCCGCTGTTTTCTCGTCTCGATTTGCTATAATTCCCTGGCCGGCACGTTGGCCGTCAGCGGGATCATCAGCCCCTTGACGGCGGCCATCTTGATGCCGATCAGCAGTTTTACGGTCTTTGCCCTGGCGTACTCGGTCCGCACTTTTGGAGACGGCAAGCGATGAGCGTCATCTATATTCTCTTGCCGGTCGCGGCCTTGCTGGCCGCCGGCGGCGTCGCCGCGTTCATCTGGGCCGTCCGCCGCGGGCAGTTCGACGACCTCGACACGCCCGCGGTAAGGATGCTGCACGATGATGAGGATGAAACGACAAAGTAGCAGGCACACTCCGTGTGCCGTCCGCCAGAAGCTGATGGTTTCCGAAAGAACGTACCGCTGTAGCCGCGGGGCGGACGGCACACCGACCATGCTGCGCACGGTGCCCGGTGCCTGCTACTATCTTGCCGCCCGGTTCTGGGCAGCTATCGCCATCGCGGTGAATTCATGGTATCCTAGGACGGATATTTCGCCTGGAGAGACGATCCAAAGCTGCGACAGGAGCCGACATGAATCTGCGAACCATTCCTATTCTTCTCACTTTCTTTGTCATGGGCGTTGCCGACGCGATGGGGCCGATGTCCAAGGCGGTTCAGAAAGAGTATCAGACGAGCACGGTCATCGCCACGCTGCTGCCGTTCTTCGTGTTCATCGCGTTTGCCGTTTTCAGTGTCCCCGGCGGCCTGCTTTCGACGCGGATCGGAAAGAAGAATCTCTTGCTCTTGGGTTTGGGGCTCAATGCCGTTGCGGTCTTGATTCCGTCGATTTACAAGCCCGGCTTCGAAGTCCTCCTGGGCTGCATCTTCTTGCTGGGGATCGGAACCGCATTTTTGCAGGTTGCCGGAAATCCAATCATGCGCGACGTAAGTGCCGCGGGGGCCTACAGTCGCAATTTGAGTTTCGCGCAGGGTTTCAAGGGCATTGGGATGACGGCGTCGACCTATTTGGTCGGTCGCGTGGCGAGCATCGCGGTTTTCAAGGAAATGGGCTGGCGCGGCAGCTTTCCCCTGTTTCTTGCATTAATGGTCATGGCCTTCATCCTGGTTGCCCTGCTCAAGGTGAAAGAAACGAAGTCGGACGAGCCTCCCAGCATCGGTTCCAGTCTTGCCCTGTTGAAGGAGCGCGTGTTTCTGCTCGCCGTGATCGGCATCTTCCTTTACGTTGGTGCGGAAGTTTGCATGACAACCTTCCTGTCACGGACTTTGGAAGGCGCTGGACTGGCCGAACAAACCGCTGGCAAGTTTGGTCCGGTGATGTTCCTGGCCATGTTGACGATCGGCCGAATGGTTGGCGGCGTGGTCCTGACCATACTGAGTCCCAGAGTGTTCTTTCGCCTTTCTGCCCTGCTGGGAGTTCTGGTGCCGGGGCGATGATGACCGGCTCTCAAGCGCTTTCCATCGTCGGCGTCGGGGCGGCGGGGTTGGGATTTGCCAATATCTGGCCGCTGTTGTTCTCCATTACGGTCGAAGAAAAGCCGGAGCGCGCAAGCGAACTCTCCGGTCTGATGTGCATGGCCATCTTCGGGGGCGCGATCGTTCCGCTGGTGATGGGCAAGCTGATCGATATCGGGACCGCGGTCCCCGTGGCCTTCATCGTGCCCACGGCCTGCTTCGCCTACCTGCTCGTGCTCTCGCTTAGAGGTGGCCGCAAGGTTGCGGCGGCCTGAGCCGTAGGGAGGACAATAAATGCTATTCGATTTTACCGTTATTCCGGCACCGGAAACCGATTTGAGCGAAGACTTGGCCGAGGCCCTGTTCGAAGCCGGATGCGATGATTGCACGCCCATCGTGAGCAATGGCATGCCCTTGATCTGTTTTCATCGCGAGGCCGCAAACATGCACGAGGCAATCTGCTCCGCCGTAGCAGATGTTCAACGCACAGGATGCAAAGTGTCGCGGGTGCTGATTGAGGCTGAGGCCATTGCAGGAATGATCGCAGCGGGCAAGTAGGCTTCGATCGACCTGACTTACCGCACTACTGGGTACCGAGTACTCAGTCGCACGACGCTGACCGATTCTGCGCCGCGCCTGCACCAGCCCCGCCAGCTTCCGGCCGGTGCTGCTCAGCGGATAGTGCTCCAACTCGGCGGGCCGGACCCATTTCTGCATCAGACTCTCCGTCCCGCCGCCATTGTTCGACAAATACTCGGCGTCGTAGCAATCCAGCGTGATGCGAAAGCGGGTGACGCCGTGCCGCAGCGTCTTGCGATGCGTGCCCGGCAAGATAGTCACGCCGGTCATCCGCCGCACGTTTTCAACCAACTGGCAATGGACTTCCGCTTCCTTTTTGCCTTGGACGGCAAAGCGGGGGAAATCCCACAGCCCGGCCCAGCGGCGGCCTTCGGGCCACTGGATCAAGAGCACGCGGCCACGGCGGCGGACGAGCACGGCCACCTCGAGAACTTCTTCGAATTGCGGCCGCGGTTTGGGACGAGGAATCTCGTTTTGCAGCCCGCGTTGCTGGGCATGACACAGGCCGGCGGCCGGGCAAACGTCGCAGCCGGGCTGCGCCCGCGGCAGACTTCGCTGCCCAGTTCCATGAGGGCCTGGTTGAAGCGGCCGACATCCCGCGAAGGGAGCACGGCCTCGGCCGCCGCCCACAGCAGCTTCTGGCCGGCCGATGACGTGGTTTGCCCGTCGTAGGCGAGCAGACGGCTGAAGACCCGCACGGTATTGGCTTCCAGGATCGGCCGCCGCTGGCCGAAGGCGATGGAGAGGATGGCCCCCGCCGTGTAGCGGCCGATGCCCGGCAGTCGCTGGACCGCCGCGGGATCCGAGGGAAAACGGCCATCGTGGTGGGCGACGATTCGCCGGGCAGCCTGGTGCAGTTGTCGTGCGCGGCGATAGTAGCCCAATCCTTCCCACAGGCGCAGGACCTGCTGCTCATCGGCCTCCGCCAAGGCGCGAATTGTGGGCAAGGCGGCCAGAAATCGCTGGAAGTACGGCTTGACGGTTTCCACTTGCGTCTGCTGGAGCATGATTTCGCTCAGCCAGACCGCGTACGGGTTGCGCGTGCCGCGCCAGGGGAGGTCGCGGGCGTGTTGGTCGTACCATTTCCGCAGCCTGCGGCGAAAGGTCCGCAGCCAGGCAGAGTCAAAAGGTAAAGCTTTCTCAGTCGCTGGCATGGCACGTTATCGTAGGGCGGGAGGTCAAGGTGGCGGATAGCGTTGCCGTCTGGAGTTTCACGCAAAAGCGCCAGCGCAAAGGAGGGAACCCAAAACAACTCATTCTTCATTGGAATCGAAACACGAATATCCATTCTGATCCGGCCTTTCCTTCGCGGCTTTGCGCTCGCGCCTTTGCGTGAGAACTCCTCTGTATTGGCCCATCTTGCTCGTGAGGCTCCCTAGGAGTTGACTAACCGGTACTAAAGTTGCTCGTTCCACTCCACCCGCGAATACTTTTCCGCAACGAGTCGGCAGGTGGCCGCCTGGGGCCAATTGGAACAAGGCTCGATAGCCGCCCAGGCGGTTTGCAATGCGGACCGCAGCCTGGCCGCATCCAGCGGCAAGTTGGCCACGAAGGCATCATGCGGCCGCGCCTGGCGATAGTCGGGATGGCGGGGCGGCATGGCCAGGCAGCGGCCGATCATGTCCAGCGGAAAATCATACAAGAGCGTACCATGATAAAGCAGATGATCGCGTTTAACCCGCACGCTGTTGCCGGATACCTTTCGCTCGCCGAGCGCCAGATCACAAATGCCCCGGCACGACAGAGCGGGGACAGATGGCCGCAGCGCCGCGGCGATCGTGCCGAGCACCTGGGCATGGGCCTGATCGATGGAGCGCAACGTCGTGCGAAGCCGCAGACTGAGCACCAGGGCGTACATCAAACAGCCTGGCCCCACGACGACCGCCGCCCCCCCGCTGATCCGCCGCAAAACGGGCAAATTCAACTCCCGACAGACATCGCCGCGGACCTCCGCGGCCATCCGCGATGAGCGTCCGATGACCACGGCGTACTGCCGGGCCTCCCAAATCCGCAGCGTTTCCATCGGCCGGGCCGCGGTTTCGGCCTCTTCCAGCAGGGCTTCATCAAGCGCCAGGTTTTCTGCCAGGCTGGGCAAGGTCAGGTCAAGATACCGCATGCGGCTAATTTTCCTTGATGATGGCCATCCTGGCTGGAAAGACGTGGCGTGCAAGACCTTCGTAACCAGGGCCACAACATCCGTTCAAGGCGGAGCTGCAAACGGCGGAGTCCTGCTCCTAGGTGCCGCGTCGCGCGGCCCATTGCCGGTTCATGGCCTCGGCCATTGCGTCTTCCGCCTCGTGAATCATGCCGGCCCGCTGGCAGACGAGGCTCTTGGCCATGTAGCTGAACGGGTCGTCGGCATCCAGCTCGCATACCAACTGGGCCTGCGTCACCGCCTCGTCATTACGGCCTTGCTTGCTGTAGAAGGCGACTCAGCGCCGCATGGGCCAGGGCAAAGTCCGGCTGACTCTGGACCAGCGCTTCCAGCCGAAGCACCGCCTCGTCCAGTTTGCCGGCCTGTTGCAGTTCAATCGCTTCGTCGTAAAGCTCGTCGGGAGTTGACATGGGGTGACAGGTGAGAATGGGTGATGGAAATCGAAGGCTGGATTTAGTTTACCGAGCAGAAGTGCATGGGAACAGGGGGAATGACAGAAATGACAAGTGACAAAGCTCGAATGACAAATGACGAATGACGAAATTGTCACCGCTTGCGGTTTCGCGACTTGCGAGGCACTTTCACATCGCAAGAACTAGTGCCTTGTCACAGCTAAAAATTGGGATTGGTCGTTGGGGGTTTTTCTGCGAAGGTGCGGGGAACAAGGAGGTGCCCCGTGCAGAAGATGTATATCGTACGATTGTCGAAACAAGAACGCCACACGTTACGGGAGGTTGTCAAGAAGCTTAAGGGCAGCGGCGAGAAGGTGCGACGCGCCCAGGTATTGTTGAAGGCGGATGCGGACGGTCCTGCTTGGAACGACAGTCGCATCGCCGAGGCTTTCGGTTGTCGTCGCCAGACAGTCGAGATAATTCGGCAACGATTTGTGGAATCCGGTTTTCAAGAGACTCTGGAAGGGAAGAAACGTGCCAAGCCGCCCACCGAGAAATTACTTGATGGAGAGCAAGAGGCGAAAATCATCGCCACTCGCCTTGGCCCACCACCGAAAGGCTATGCCAACTGGACACTCCGACTGCTTGCTCGCAGGGTTGTTGAGCTGGAAATCGTCGATGCGGTCAGTTACGAAACCGTGCGGCGTACGCTAAAAAAAACGGGATGACGAATCGAAAGATTGAATACTGGGTCATTCCGCCGGAAGCTGATGCCGAATTTGTGGCCAACATGGAAGAAGTGTTAGAAATATACGCAAAACCGTATGATCCGACGCATCCGGTACTGTGTATGGATGAACAGCCAGTGCAGTTGGTCAAGGAGACCCGAAAGCCAATCGAGGCTACCGCGAAACATCCTCGGCGCGTCGATTATGAGTACGAGCGTGCAGGGACAGCGAGTATTTTCATGTTTACGGAACCCCTCGCAGGTTGGCGAATGGCGACCGCGCGTCAGTCGAGAACGAAAGTTGATTGGGCACTCGAAATGGCGAGACTGCTGGACGGTCGCTACAAGAGGTGCGACAAAGTGATTTTGGTAAGTGACAACCTGAACACGCATACCAAAGGTGCGTTCTACGAAGCATTCGCGCCAGCTAAAGCACGCCAGTACGTTCGCCGCATCGAATTCTGCCACACGCCCAAGCACGGGAGTTGGCTGAACATTGCTGAGAACGAACTTAGCTCAATGACAAGTCAGTCCATTGGGGATCGCCGAATAGGTGATCTGAAATCGCTTCGCGAACAGATTCGTGCGTGGTCAGACGACGTCAACGGTACCCAACGCGGTGTCGATTGGCAGATGAAAATTGACGATGCCCGATGCAAACTCAAGTCGGTCTATCCCAAAAGTAAGCTGTGACAAGGCACTAGCCATTTCAGGCTTTGCGACGTATTTCTGGTACGGCTTCTGGCAATTGACAACCTTTCCCCCGATACTGTTCCAAGCGGAAAAGATGGGAAATCTGTCTTAATCGTCATAATCAGCCAAATCCGCAGGCTTTTCCTGACCGATAAAAACTATCAGACCCGGACTTGCGCGGCTTGCTCGTCACGCGCTCCAAGAATCTCCTCCACCGCTGCGAGACACCCGTTATGAGTATTCACCCTTTGGCGTCGATCGCTCCCTCGGCAAAAATCGGCGACGGCGTTCAGATTGGACCTTTTTGCGTCGTCGAGAATGACGCCACGATCGGCTCCCAGTGCATTCTGGAAAGCCACGTCGTCATCAAGCAGGGGACCACGCTGGGCGCAAAAAACCATCTCTTCGAGGGGGCCGTGGTCGGTGGCATTCCCCAGCATGTCAACGTGCCCGAACGGCTCGGACGGGTGATGATCGGATCGGGCAACACGATCCGCGAGAATGTCACGATCCATAAGGCCATGCAGCCGGAGCACGAGACGGTGATCGGCGACGATTGCCTGTTGATGTGCAACGCCCACGTGGCCCACGACTGCCGTCTGGGCGATCACGTGATCCTGACGAACAACGTGATGTTGGCCGGCCACGTGACGGTCGGATCGCGGGCCTTTCTTTCCGGCGGCGCGGGAGTGCACCAGTTCTGTCGCGTGGGGACCTTGGCGATGGTCGGCGGCCTGGCCCACATCTCCCGCGACGTCCCGCCCTTCGTGACCATCGACGGCCAGAGCAGCTACGTCGTGGGATTGAACAAGGTCGGGCTGAAACGGGCCGGCTACGATGCGCGGTCGATCGTGCGGTTGATGGAGGCCTATCGCCTGATCTACCGCAGCGGCCTGATGTGGAAGGAGATCCTGGCGGAGCTTCAGCGGCAATTCCACGACGAGGCGGCGGCCGAGTTCTTGCCGTTCCTGAAGTCGACCAAGCGGGGCATCATCCCCGAGCGGCGGATGCCGCCCGGGGCCACGATCCGCATCCATGCCGTCGAGGACCAGGAAGAGGAAACCCGCCGGGCCAAGGCCGGGTGAGAGACAACTCACGAGCCTTCCAACGGTTCGTCAGGATCATCGCAAGCGTCATCCCACCGAGACTTCGCCAGCACGCTGCCCGCTTCGTTGTAAAGATTGCAATAGTTGCACGTCGAGCAGAATAGCATGACATAGGGACGCTCTGCTTCGAGGAATAGAGAAACATTCGACCCCATCGACATCGGCCGCAGGTCCGTGTTCGGCCCATATTTTTGGCCGCAGTGGGGACATGGCCAATCGCGCATGTGCTCGTTTTTCGCCGCAAACGCTTTGGCCTCTTCCTCGGCTTTTTCTACGGCTTGCCTTGATTTACGACTGTCGAGCATGACGGCGATATGTCCTGCGGCAAAGAAAAGGATCGCTACCGATTCGCCGGGAAGTACGCCATAGACAAATGTTGCGACGATAGCGGGCGAAAGGTGATGAGCAGCAGCCACGTGCCGAGGCAGGCCGTTCTCAAGATGGGTCGGGACAGGATATTCCAAACTCGTTCCCGCCACCGACTCGGTGTGCGAATGGCCTCGTTCCCGAGAATGCAGAACTTCGCAGCCTTTTCCAAAACGGAGAGATCAAGCCAACGAACAGGAAGGAGGCGAATCAGCACGACAGGCCACACAACTGCGATCGGGATCATCGGCCATGCGTCGGATTCAATCAGAGCGAGAATACAGAAAGGGGTCGCGAGAATGAGGAGCCCCGTCATCAACCACGGGAGTGCTCGTCGGATCCGTGATTTTGGATGAGGTAGGCTGCTTTGCATGGTCATCAACTCAGAATATTCGTTGCCCCTCTCGTTTCATGATAGTCGATCCCAGCCCCGCAATTCCAGCGGGAACACGCCGGCTCCGCTCACGAACTGGGCGACTTGGAATCTTCGACCTCCCTACTTCCAGCCGTGCTTTCGCAGCAATCTTGCCAGGCTCGAACCGCCCGGCAATCCGCGGCATCCGCGCCGCAGGGCCTGGTGAATGCCCGCCCACGTGTCTCTCGGTGATTGTGCGATTGGCGCGCTGCAAGCGCTTGGCCATCGGCCTGATGCCTGGAAATATGCCCGTGCCCATGCCAGGATCTACAGCTCCTCCAGTGGCGGAAGACGCGTGTGGTTCCGCGCCCGCGCCGCCGGGCCAACAATTGGGCCAACGAGGAACCGCGTCGAAGGCCGCGATAGCCCGCCCGCAGGGCGTCGGCGATCCTATTCCAGGTTTCCCTTGTGCCTGGAATCTGTCCGGATCCTCGCGTAGGCCAATTTCCATGGACGGCGAAGTAGGCGTCGGTCCAAGCGAGGATCTGCTTTATCGACAAAGCCCGCGGCTTTTTGCCAACAGGGACGCCACGGTGTTTCGCCAGTAACTTCGCCAAAGAGGTCCGGCCGGGCAGGCCGCTAGAGCCATACCGCAGCCAGGCATCGATGCTGCCCCACGTCCGACGGGTCCCGGGTATGACGCCCGAGCGGCACGTTGGCCATTTTCCATGCCTGGCGTGGTAGGCGTCAACCCAGACAAGAACCTCCTCGACCCGCATCGGCGGGTTCTTTTCGAACTGATTCCAATCGAGTTGGGGCAGAAATTCGCGCATGAGGTCGTAGAACGAAGAGTATCTCTCGAGCAACGCGCCACCGCGCCGGCGTGCGAAATCCTCGGTCCGAATTTGATACCAGTCTTCCGGCTGGCGAAACCCCAGCTCCTTCCCCAGCCAGCGCAAGTAGCGCTGCCGGTTCTTCGCCACTTCCCAGAACCCCGGGGGCACGCGGCGGAACTTCCACTCGCACCAGTCTTGCGCGGGGATCAAGTCGATCACCGCCAGGACTGGCGAGCGATGGTAGAGCGCCATGATCCCCCTGCCTTTGTTTCGCAGGAAGTCGTCGAGGGTAACCGCATACCAGTCATCCGCGCACCGGTATCCCAGCCGCTGGCCCAGCCAATCCATGTAACTCCGCTGATTAGCCGGCAAATCCCAAAACCCTTGAGGAGCCTTCGCGAAGAGCCATGGCTTCCAATCGTACTCGGGGAAACAATCTTGGACCGCACCGAACGCTGATTGGCCCCAATATACGCTCAGCCCGGCACCGAAGTCCCGTTTGAAGACCACCTCAAAATCGAGTCGATAGAAATCTTCCATGGTGCGGAAGCCAGATCGGTGTCCGGACCACAGCAGGTAATCGCGGCGATGCGTCTCGTCCAGCCAGAAGCGAAAGGGCACAGGACCGGGCATCCAAAGCGGGTCGATCCGCCGCAGGTAAGCGGGGTCGCAGATCGGCGTGCGATCGACAGGTTTCGTCTTGCGTGCCATGCCCTATCCTTTCCACGTTTCGCAATCCATCGCACGTTCGGCCGCGGCGCGATAGTTGGCGTCCAATTCGTCGCCGAGCATGAGCAGGGCCTTGAGGCGGCGGATGACTTCGGTGACGTAGGTCATTTCCTCCAACCGCAAAGGGCGGCCCAGCACGCGATGCTCGCGGTAGCTGAGCCACTTCTTGATCACCGGGTAGCCGCCGATGGTCATCGTCCAGAACGTCCAGCGGCACGCGGGACCAGTAGACCTTGTCGTTAATGAAGACGTCGATCGCGCCCTCGGGGTCGGCGGCCGTGGGCGCGGTCTTGCCCTTGCCGCACATCACGGCGTTCTTAGCCCCGAAGAAGCCCCAGGTGGCCTCGACCTTGAGATCGGCGTCGGGATCGATGTTGCCGCCGCTCACTTTGCAAGGCAGGCCCAGTGGCCGGAGTTCCGCGCGAATCGTGCCACAGGTCACGCCGCGGACCGGTCTGTCCGGCAAGAGCAAATCGGCAACCGTCCGGCCCAGCGCGGCCAATGCGGCCAACAGTTCCCGCTCGGCCGGAATCGGCACCCGCGGCCAGTCCTGACGCAAGGCCGCTTCGTTCTCGGAACGGTAGGCAGGTGACCAGAGAATGGCGATGAGGTGAAAAAACAGATCCTCGGCCGCCTGCATCGCCGCGCGGGTATAAGCGTGACCATCTGCTTCGAACGGCGGAACGCCCTGAACCGCGCATAATGCTTTAATGAGTTCGGCCCTTATGTTCGGTTCTACCGCCGAACCATTCAGGGAAGCCTGGGGCCGGTGCAAGAGCGTGAAGATGTTGGCGCCGCGCTCGATCAAGTGGAGACAACCGAGGTGCGTCAGAGGCAGCGGTCCCTCCACCGCACCTTTACGAATTGCGGCAGCGGCCGTGAATGCGATGTTACCGTCCCAAACCTGTGGAAAATAATCGGCTCGCCGCTCATCGAGAAGTTTTCCTTGCGGCTCCCAGTACAACCATCGATCGTCCATGGGGCGATACGAGAATTGCACGAAATTCTCTTCCAGCAAACCGCGCTTCACAAGCTGCGCAGGGTCTGCCGCGCGGGAAACCGATTGCCCTCGGTCATCGCGATTGGCCACTTGTCGGCAATCTCGGCGTCGGAAACCGACGGATTGAAGTATTCCCTCATCCGCGACACGAGTTCTTCACGGTCAATGTCAACTACCAAGTCATCGCGGCTCGTCTTGACGCCCGGATAACAGTCCAAGAATATCTCGGTCAGACGCGGCCAGCGCGCGTAGTTCGCAGAAGTCGCCCCAGGCGCTAAAATGTATCGAAGTCCCCGCAAAGATTCCACGACTTGGTATTGCGACTCCGCATCTTCGCTTCCCAACGTTCGCAACAGTTCCGCCCGTTTGTCATTGCTCAGGCCCCACAAATCGCGATACCTGACGACGGCCAATTCCCCGTCGTGCTGGCGTCCCGTTTTCACCAGCGCCGCAATTGCCGTACCGACTTGAATGCCGATCGGCTGCGTATCGGTCGTGAACATCGACTGATCGGAACGCCCATCCGGCGTGCGCTTCCCGGTCCGGTATTTGTCGCCGTTGCAATTGTCGATCCAAATCTCGTCGAAAGCGTCGAGGAACCGTTTGCGCATCACCGGGTGGGACTGGCCATCCAACCAGGAAAAGTTGCTGATAAAGCAAACGATACCTCGCTTGCCGACATCGGCGATCCGCTCTTCGGCCAGACGGTAAAATCGCACATACAAGTCATTCAATCCACGAACTTGAACGTCGTACTGCTCCAATCCGTCGAAATAGGGCTGAAGCAGATCCTTTTGTTCCTCCAGGGCCACGCCCGCGAATCCGTTATACGGCGGGTTCCCCAGAACGACGAGAATCGGCTGATCCCGCTTGACGCTGCCTGCCCGCTCGGCCTCAGCTTCCAATTCCGGGAAGAGGGGCGCCGTCTTCGGCCCTTTGGGCGGGTCCCATCCGGTCAGGGCGTTGGTCAAGTAGACCTCGAACCGCTCGCGGCTGCTCAAGCTGGCCCCCAGCGAGCGGAGAAAGACGCCCAGTTGCAGATGGGCCACGACGTACGGGGCGGGCAGGATCTCGAAGCCGAAAATCCGCGTCCGCAAGGCCCGCTTGACCCGCGCCGCCGCCAATGATCCGTGCCCCTGCTCGGTGAGCGTCTGATGGATCCGCCGCGCGACCTCGACCAGGTAGGAGCCGGTGCCCGCCGCCGGGTCGAGCACGAAGACCTGATCGTCGGCCAGGCCGTCGGCAATGCCCAACTCGGAGCGGAGCAACTGATCGACGCGGCCCACCATGTAGTGCACGATCTCCGGCGGCGTGTACCAAACGCCTAACTCCTTCCGCAGGTCAGGGTCGAAGGCCTGCAGGAAGGGCTCGTAGAAGAGCGTGATGGCGTGGTCGGTGTCGAAGCGCTGGAAGAACTCGTCTTCCACCACGCGGTTCAAGCTGGCGGTGGCCCATTCCAGCGGACCGCGGAGATCGAGGTCGGCCAGGCGCCGCGGCCGGGCGATCTCCTCGTAAAGATCGCCGATCAGCGGCAGGGCCAGGTGTTCGGCGGCCCCCTTCCAATCAAACCGCTCGCCGCTAGCGCGGTTCTGCCGCCAAAGCATCCAGCCGGAAAAAAGGCCGTAAAACAACGTCTGCACCAGCGACGAGCGGAAGAAGGCCTCGCCCTCGTTGCCCTGGAAGTGCAGGCCGAGGGCCTGCTCCATGGCCTTTTCCAGCGGTTCCAAGGCAGAAATATCGTGGGCGGCCAGGCGGCGCTTGGCCTCGCGGGCATGCCGGGCCAGGTCGGTGGCCAGATCCGTGGGGCGGGCGATGGGGGCCATGCGGGTCATGGCGCCGGCAAGAAAATCCAAGAGCCCTTCGCCATGTTCCTTGGCCACGGTCCGCGGTTTGGCGTGCCAAAAACCCTCTTCGTCGGTGGTCAGCCGGTAACGGCCGACCACCGCCGCCGTTTTGGCATCCGGCTCCTTGATCACCAGGAGGAAGTCGCGGTAGTTGGTCACCAGCACGCAGCCGTAGTGTTTCCAATAGCGGGCGACCTGCCGTCCGTCGGCCGTCTGCGGCGTGTCTTCTTCCACCGGCTTGACCTCGACTGCCGCACGAAAGTATCCGCTCCGCGATTCGAAGATGCCGAAGTCGGGCCGGCCCGCGCCGGTGTCGGCCAGTTCCGCCGTGGCCTGCACGGCCGGGTCGAGTTGGCCGCCGACGGCGTTGAGCAGATTTTCCAGCGCGGCCCGGTAGGAGAGCTCGGGCGTGCCGCGGCCGGAATCGCGGATTTCGTGCAGGCGATTCAGGTAGGCTTCCAGGACGTGCATAGTCGCATGCGAGCTTGCGGGAGCGCGGGGAGACTTCGACTGCCCACAATTTAGCAGAAGATAGACCTGTAGAACAGGCTTTCCAGAAGAGAAAAACGGCGTCAAGGCAAGTTACGTATCGGCACATGACGCACCAAAGTAATTCCCCACCCCACCCCATCGCGCGAATCACCATCGGTCAGCAACATCGACATCACCTGGCCCCGCGGCCTGCCCACCTGGTACGCCTTGCAGGGCCACTTGCAGGATGCGGTGCGGACGTTGAAGGCCACGGGCAAGATCGTCGAATTCCGCGCGGATCGGCATGATCCGCCGGCACATCAACGCCACGAAAAAGACCGTGGAAAAGGCCGTGCAGCGCAGAGACGCGGGGCCCAAAAGCCGGCCGGCGTGAGGACGGCCGCACAGTATCCCATGATCATTGCAACCGTTTCAGCTATGGTTTTCGCTGGAGGATCAATCGGTACTTGGAACGACACTCGGCGCATGAACCCAGCCATCAGAGGGAGACTTTTCGCGCCTTTTTTCTGATCGCAGTTTTTGCAATCCGCTCTTTTTCTCGGATCGCTCTAACCTCCCGGCAGGCAACGCCTTACGACGCCGCTGGCGCTGCGCCAGGCCCTCCCGGAGCGATCCCGACTGTAGCAAATCGCCGGCTAATTCGTATTATTCCGTAACTACCGAGCAGAAAGACTAAGAACTAAGACCTTTTCTTCCCAACCAACGAACCATCATGCACGAATCCGACCCCCAACTTACGCTTGCTCTTCGCAATTCCTTGAATCGCCTCAAGCTGGCCGAGGACTATTGCGACATGTTCGACCGCCTGGTCGATATGAGCGACATCGCCAGTTTCGGCGATGGCCCGGGCGAGATGACCGGCATCCCCGGCGTCACCGACCCGGCCACGGCCTATAGCCGGGCACTGATCTATCCGGGGGCCACGGCCTTCGCCTACATCAACGAAATCGAGCTGCGGCAGATCCGCGCCCGGTCGCGGGTCTTCGCCCAGACGAACCCGTATGCGATCGGCGCCGCCCGCAACCGCATGGCCTACGCCGTGGGCAGCGGGCACACCTACAACGTCCTGCCGCGCAATCCGCATGCGGCCGGCGAGGCGATGCTCGACGATTGCCGCAAGGCGCTCGAGGACTTCCGCCAGCGGAACAAGTGGAGCCAGCGGCAGAAGGAGACCGTCCGCCGGCTGGACCGCGACGGCGAGCGATTCCTGCGGCTGTTCGTCGACGAGACGCGCGGCGAGTTGAACGTCCGCTTCGTCGAGCCGCTGGAGATCCAGAATCCGCCCAACAAGACCTCGGCCGACGGCGTCTACTTCGGCATCCAGTTCGCCAAGGTTGGCGAGGCGATCGACATCGAGACGCCGGTGGGCTATTTTTCCAATTCCCTTCGGCAGAGGCCCCGGTGGACAAGAACGTGGCCGCCATTCAGGCCGAGTTGCGGGCCGGCGCGGCGGCCCTGGCGATGCCGGAGTACATGCTTTCCGGCGACGCGTCGAACGCGAACTTCTCCAGCACGATGGTGGCCGAAGGCCCGGCCGTGAAAACCTTCGAGGAGTTGCAGGCCGATCTGATCGCGGCCGACATCGAGATCATGGAACGGCAGCTTGCGATCGCGGCCCGGGCCGGACTGATCCATGGGGCGAGCGAGGCCGACATCCTGGAGCGGGTGAAGGTCGAGGCCGAGCCGCCGATCATCAAGAGCGAGAACCGCCTGCAGGAGGCCCAGGCCGACCAGATCCTTTTGCTCTCCGGCGTGATGAGCAAGGAGAGCATGGCCGCGCGGCACGGCCTGGTCTACGCCGACGAACGCGACAAGATGGGGATCGAGAGCGCCGGCAACAGCGGCGCCGGCAACGCTTCAGGTCAACTGAGCACCCAGAACTCGGTACCCAGTACTCAGCCGCCCGGCGCTGATCCCCAGTCGCCGGCCTCTAGCCCCCGGCCCCTGCCGCAAGGGTTGCAAGAATACAGCGACGACCAACTGCGCGACGATTATGGCAGGTGGACGGTGGGCGGCGGAGTTGGGGTTGCGGGGGGAGATCCCCAAAGCGATATTCAGGGGGATGGCAGGGACGATAAGCCGGTTCCCCCGTCGAACCCTGCACATCCAACCAAGCCCGCCTGGGCGTCGACTGAGGCCGAAAAGAAAATTGCCGCGCTTCTCAATCGCCACTTGGAGGATATCGAAACGATTCGAAAAGCCAAGAAGGACGACCCGCGTCTTCTGTTCTGGAAATTCAGCGGAAAATCCTCGAGAAATTGTTGAAAAACAAGCATTTTGCCGAAGATCCGAAGGCCGGCATCTGGCTCAGCAAAATGCTTACCGTATTCATGGACTCGTTGCATAATGCGCTGGCGAATGAAAAAACCATTGCCGGGATGGTTGGCGGGAAACCGCATGTCACGGTACCGCCTGGCGACTGGCTACAGTTTTTTCACGGCAAGAAAGCCGGCCCGCAGTGGCGTGATTACCAAGAAAAAGGCGGCAAAGGAGTCCAATAAGCAGCGCTTGTTGACCGACAAGGAATTCTTCGCTCTTGAAATGGCCAAGATCCACATCGAACAGGATCTGTTCTTTGCTCTGCTTCTTGAAGGCGCGGGCACAGACGAGGAGTGGAAGACCATTGGCGAGCTCGTTCAGGAGGCCGGAGGAGAGGCAACCGGCAGGTCGGACACGACAAGACAGGCCGGTGAATTTCTGGGGATAATCCCCAAAATTTTGGAGATGCGAGCGAAGATGCGCAACCGCGCGAAGGGCATTCTGAGAGAGAGGTACAAAATCAATCCAGACGCTAGTCCTTATGGCGGTGCCAGAAAGGAGATCGAAGAGAACTACGCGCCGAACCCTCCAGGTCCTCCCAGAATAGTCCCTAGGCAACAACCCTGATGGGGTCTTGATCGCCGCGTTGATGTCGCGAACATGGACGTCCGAAGTTGCGCTCGCCGAAGCCGGCGCGTTGCCCTTCCGGGCATGGGCCGTTACGATTTACATAAGGCATCAAGGCAACTGGTAAGTCTTTTCTCGAAAGGTCGGAACCCATGTGCGCATTTTTCATTCTTTGCATGGCCGCGATGAACTCGGGACAGGAAAATTCCCGCGCGAAAGTTATGGTTTCTCATCAGGTCCCCGGGCCGATTGGAACGCTGGCAGTCTCTTCCGACGGCAAATTACTTGCAGCCGGTGCTGATTTGACGATCGGAATTTGGGACCTCTCCGCTCGGAAGGAATTGAGGTCATGGACTGCGCCTGGCAGCAATGCTCACATCGATTGCGTCGCATTCTCTCCTTCCGGCAAAATACTGGCCTCGGTTGTTCAGGGCCACGATAAGGCAATTCGCTTGTGGCGCGTGGCCGATGGAAGTCTTGTTCGCGTGTTGACCGGGCATGACCGGTTCGTGACCGGGGTAGTGTTCCTAGGCGCGGACGATTGTCTCGCGTCGTGTGGTGCGGATGAGACGATCCGAATTTGGGACGTGGGCAGCAACTCGCAGGCCGCTTTATGCAGCCGTAGCATGCTGTGCATCTTTGCCATATAGACGCGACTGTTCTGTCGTAACACGGTAGGTGATGAACTGATCCCAGAGGTCGTTGAGGTAGATGGCTCGCAGCGAGAGGATTGCTTGAGCCCCTTCCAACTCCCAACGCATCCCGGCGCACTCCATGCGGTCCTTCACCAGGTGCTTGCAGGCGCCTTCCGCCACGCCACTGGCAATCGGGTAGCCTGCCGCCAAGTATTCGTCATAGCGCATGTGTTCCTGGTTGTTTTCATAGTACGTAATCGCGGACTCCACGGTGGTCTTGTTCGCCCCCTTCAGCTTGTAGGCCTTCACCAAGGGACGGAGGTTGCGCAGCACGTAACCGACCTTGCCTTGCAGCAGCATGCGCAGATGATGCGTCACGAATTCTCCCGCCTCCGCACTCTCCTCCGCATACAGGCAATGGGCCACCTCCCAGAGCCGTTTCAACGCGTGGAACAGGTCCAGAATCCATATGGCCTCGGGAAACCATTCTGCCGCCAACTTCCACAACTGGCGTTCCCCATCCATGACACAGATGCACGGCTTCTTGTTTGCCGGGTCCCGCCGACAACACTCCATAAGAATCTCGAAGAACAACATCGGTGCGGCGGCCAACACCTCCCCTTCCTTAAACCGGGTCATCTCTGCCCACACATGCTTGTGTTGCGGTTCGGGCCGCTCCCGGGCACGCTTTCGCCGACGCACCTCGTCGATCACGTCTTCGGCAGTACGAGGGAAGCGGGCTTGGGTGTAAACCGATCCCACATACGCCATCTGTTTTTTCCCGGGCGCTTCCCGCTGCTTTTCTCTTGCCCCGCCAAACGCTCGACCGGAGGCGAAGAAGGCGCCTCTTCCTCGACAGCCGTGATTCCTGCCGTTTCCGCGCCTGCGGCATTTCCTCCCTTTTCTCCCACCCCAGCTTCAGACTCTGCTCGCAACCGCGCCGCCAACGTCCGCCGCATGGGCACACCCTTGCCATCGGCCGTTATCACCAGCAGTTCCTCCTCTTCTTCGGCAGGAGGAACCGCTTCGCCGCGAAAGTCGTCCACGTACTGCGACATCTCGCGACTCATGTGCTCCGCCGTGCGAACACTCACCGTGGTCCCCAACCAGGCACGGAGCGACTCCACCGATCCCCCAAAGGCGTCCTGGATGCACAACCGCTGCAACCAGTCCTCCAGCACATAGGAATTCTCTCCAGCGGGCAATCCCAAGGTCGCGTCCAGGGGCGACCATCCAATCGCTTGGCCTTCCCGAGTCCCGTAGACTCGGCGGCCGATCAGCAATTCCCCGAAAATCGACAAGTACCGCTTCTCATGCGGCTCGGGCAGGCGCGCAACGTCTCCCCTTCCCGTTCTACGGTCTCTCCCCGATCCCCATCCCCATGGGCCTCCACGAAGGACCGTAAAAACTCCAGGCACATGGTCATAGCTCGCGGAAACATCCCGCGTTCCACTTCGTCGAGGCGTCGCCCTTCGCTCAGCGCTTGCTTCAAAAACTCGTGCATCCGCTCAAATTGCTCTTGGGCCTTGAAAATATCCAGTTCTTTTGTTGAAATCATAGTTGGACCTCTGCTAGCAGAATTTGTGGAAACATGAATTACTCACCTGTTAGCATGAGGTCTTTTTCTTCTGCTATCAAGCCCTCCTCCCCCGCCGTAAGTCCTTGTCCTACAATGCTCTTAGCGCTAGAGGAAGGCGAGTCACTGCCGGGACGTGGACAGCGGACGGTTGCTGCAAACATTGCCACAGCCGGATTGGATTCGATGCATTGCCTACGAGCCAAAGAAGAAGCTCTTGGCATGGGGGCGACATGATGGCGACGTGACCGTTTGGGACACCGGGAAACGCGCGAAAGTGCATTCCTTGCCCAGCCACAAGTATGTTGTATCTTCTATCGCGTTTAGCCCGGATGGCTTGACGATCGCGTCGGCGGGTGCGCCAATCCCGCCCTTCCGACTGATTACGCCGGAAGATCCGCGGATGGACGATCCTTCCAAGGCGGCCGGCGAGGTAGTCCTTTGGAGCGTTGCGACCGGGAAGCTACTTTGCACGTTCCATCATCCGAACGCTTTTGTTGCCAGGTTTTCCCATGACGGCAAGACCCTCGCCTCAGGTGGCGATTACACGGTAAGGCTTTGGGACCTGAAGGAACGCAAGCTCAAGGCCACGCTCGATGAATTGGGCAAGGAGACCAGGATTATCGGGCACAAATATCTCGAAGAGCTGCCGTGCTCGATCGGATTTGTCGAGTCCCTGGCCTTCGGGCCGAAGGACGACGTTGTGATTTCGGGGGGAGGCGCGACGATCGGGATTCGTTGGCTAGGGGAACTGATTTTCTGGGATATGGACGGCGCAAGAAAATAGCTGGCCAAGCGTTCTTTCTGAATTATCCCATATAAAGGAGCTGTAATCATGCGGACCGCAGTCTTGAGGACCAATTCGATGTTCATCGCTGGCGTCACCATCGGGCTTTTTTTGGCGATCGCCGGCCGTATCGCCAATGCCGAGGATGGAACCGCCACAAATGAGAACTACCTCGATCTGAAAGTCGCGACGAGTTGCTTTGCCGATGGGAAGGTCGCCGCCCTAGCGGTGGCCGCAGCACGAGGCGATTTGAAACGAATCGACGATCTGGTCGCTCAGGGCGTCAATCCGAACGCGCAAGCGAAGACCGGAATGACGCCCTTGATCTGGGCGATCCAAGCGAAGAACAAGGCTGGCTTTAGACGGCTATTGCTGCGCGGCGGCCGTCCAGATTATGTCGCAGAGGGTACCGACTTCGATGGCTTCCCCCATCCGGTGCCCCGGTCGCTGATTGGTTGCGCGGCGGGTGACATGAGCGATTCCGAATGGCTGGAAATCCTCCTCAAGCACGGGGCGAACCCCAACTTGGTCCGCCCCAAGATTGGTGGCGAAAATACCACGGATTATAGTGAGGGGACGACCCCCATTTTTGCCGCGATCGACAGCCGCCGCATGAAAAATCTCGACCTCCTTATCAAGGCCGGCGCGGATGTCAACCATCAGGACAATTTCGGCAACACCCCGATCCTGCACGCGGCTTGGGGGCGCTTTGATGTCGTGCTCCGCCTGCTGGAAGCCGGCGCGGACTATCGAATCCGTAACAACGACGGTGAAGACCTGGCTTATACGGCAGCTCTTTTCAACGCGCCTGGTGGCGATGCGTCGGTTTCCGGACGCGATTGCAAGAAGGTAATCGCGTTTCTGGAGCGGAAGGGCGTGGACATGGGGCCGCACGAAAGAAAGCCGAAGAGTGGCGGCGGCGCAACGAATGTCCAGTCGGAAAACAAAAATAATTTGCATCGAGGGAATTCATGAGTGCCCGTGACGTTTACGGATCTTCGCGCCGGGCACAGCGGTGTTCGTCATTCCCGCCTTTGGCATTCAAGTCTTGCCGATCACGGCCGGCTTGGTGTCTGCGGCGGCCGCCCTCAGGCGAGCAACACGCCCTCGTCAGCGGCGACGCGCTCGTTGTGGCCGTCATGCATGAGCGCGGGTTCACGCGATTTTGGACCACATCGTGCTGGACCAGCTCGTCCGCAAAACGCTGTTGTTCTGCGAGCAGAAAAAGCCTGATTTCGTGGGCATCGAGGCCGAACAGTTCCAGGAATTGCTGGTCCACGAGGATGGATAAAGGATGAGGGATGAGGGATGAGGGATTTGTAATGACATCGATTTTGGACCACACCGTGCTGGACCACGAAGAAGGCGTGCGCCCCATGTAAGCGCTGGATAGAAAAGCACTTACGAATGTTTTGCCGGACCGCGACAGGTCGTCCGGCCACGATCGGTTTGGTCTTTAATAATAAGTCGTTTCCGCGCGCTAATCCGCTGTACCTACAACTACGCATGCGGGCCCTTGCAGGCGAAAAAATATATCCCAGCCGATTTCCGAAAAGCGATTGCGCCTGATCGCACAATAATTCGTATTTATATATAGATACCACGTGATGTAGTTTACGCGGGAGTGCCTGGTGCGTGAAGAAATCCGGCGGCAAACGTCCCCGCCGCTTTGCCACCACAGGGTACGTAATTGCGGCACACCATCCGCGAAGCGGTCGAGCCCCCCAATATGCATAATTCAGCCCACCTCATGGTCCGCGTCCGGCAACGCAAGTGCTTAGAGCCAAAGAACTTGCGGCGCCGGTTGCCGGACGCTGTCCGGGAACGTTGGCGGACAAAGGACCACGAAAACGCTCGATCGATCGTCACAAAGCGTTATCACAAAACGTCTTGCGCTAGTCGGGAGGGCGCGTTTTCAGGCCTGTCCGTCCGGCAACGTTGGCGGACAAACCGCCACACGATGGGAATCCGCAGACCAGCCACGGAACTCCCTGCTGCCACCGTGCGTCTAAAGGCCGGCTGAAGCATAACTTCGCAACGCACTATAATGCAGGGACGTTCTGACCGTTCGTTTCGCTCGTTCCTTTTCCGAAAGTCAAACCATGAAAACCTATCGTTGGTCGTTGACTGTGCTTGCTTTTCTCTCGGTTCTCATCCGTCTGGCCCTCGCGGCCGCCGCGGCCCCGGCGGCGCTGAAGAAAAAACCTCAGCCGATGCCCCGTTGGTGGCGGACATCATCCGCGAAGCAATGCAGGACCGCCGCTATGCCGATGCCGTAAAGGCCATCGACAACGCTGCCGGTGTCAGGAACGTGAAAGACGCCCCGCGCGACTACCTGCTCTATCTCAAGGGCCGGGCCTTGCACCTCGACGGCAAGTACGACGAGGCCATCGCCGTCTTCGATCAGCTTGGCAAGGAGCTTCCCAAGAGCCCCTGGGCACGCCGGGCACGCTTTGCCAAGGCCGTCTCGCTGGCCCGCAAAGGCGACTTCCGCAGCGCCGAGTTGATCTATCGGGCCGAGGCCGAATTCCTGCTCTCGACCGATCGCAAGCAACAGATTGCCGACATCTACCTGGAGTTTGCCGACACCTACTTCAAGCCGCCCAAGGAAGATCGGAAACCCGATTACGCCAAGGCCCTGGAGTTCTACAAGAAGGCCCTGGAAACCGGGGCCAAGCCGGAGAGGCAGATCGAGATCGAACTGCTCATCGGCCAGTGCCAGCAGAACCTCAATCAGTGGGCAGCCGCGGCCGCGCTCTTCGAGCAGTTCAGCAAGGACCACCCCACGAGCCCGCTGGATATCGAGGCCCGTTGGCGACTGGGCACCTGCCGCCTGGCGGAAGGCAACGCCCGCGAGGCGCGGCGGGTGTGGCAGGACCTGTTGGCCAAGTACGTCGATTCGCAGTCGCCACGCCTGGCCGATGCCCAGTTCGACCTGTCGCGAACCTGGAACATCCCCAACCCGCAAGACGACGAGCAATTGAACCTCGGCACCGCCGCGCTGCGGGCATTCCTGGAACGCTTCCCCAAGCACGCCAACGCCGGCCGGGCCCACTTGGAAATCGCCCAGAGCTATATGAACCGCGGCCGCCCGGCCGATGCCACGGCCGCCTTGAAGCAGTTTCTGGCCGATCCCCGCTGCCGCGAGTGCAAGGAGTTGCCGGAGGCCCAGAACTTGTTGGGCCGTGCCTATCAAACGCAGAAGGACTACACGCTGGCCCTCACCGCCTGGCGTGAGTTCCTGGCCAAGTATCCGGTCCATAAGGCCTGGAGCGCGCGTGCAGCAAGCGATCGTGGAGACCGAATACCTGATGGCCTGCGATCAATTCACGGCCAAGAAGTACGCCGAGGCCAACAAGCTCTTTGGCGAGTTTCTGGCCAGGTATCCCTTGGACGCCCGCAGCCCTGCGATCCTCCTGCTCATGAATCAGCAGAACGTGGCCGAAGAGAAGTGGGACGACGCCATTTCCGCCTGGCGGAGGCTGGTCTCGAAATATCCCGGCACGAACCAGGCGTCGCGGGCACAGTACTTGATCGGCGCCACGCTGGAGCAGAAGCTGGGCAAGCTGGAAGAGGCATTGGAGGAATACCGCAAGGTCACGTGGGGCTCTGCCGCCGGCGATGCCCAGGTTGCCGCCGCCCGGCTGACGGCCAAGACGATGACCGTCTCCACCGAGCGGGTCTTCCGCAGCGACGAAACGCCCAAGCTGAAACTGGTGACGCGGAACATCGAGTCGGTCACGGTCCGCGCGTACAAGGTCGACTTGGAGACCTACTTCCGCAAGATGCACCTTGCCCGCGGCGTCGAAGGACTCGACATCAGCCTCATCGATCCCGATACGACCTTCGAGTTCAAGGTGCCCAAGTACGTCAAGCACCAGGAGATCGAGAGCCAGATTGAAGTTGGCATTCCGGCTAAAGCCGGTACTCCAGCAAAAGGCGGCGTGATGGCCGTCACCGTGAGCAGCAAGGCCCTGGAGGCCACGACGATGGTCGTCCAGAGCGATCTGGACGTGATCGTGAAAAGCTCGCGAGATGAAGTTTTCGTATTCGCCGAGAACATGCTTACGGGCAAGCCATGGCCGGGCGTGCGGCTGCTGGTTTCCAACGGCCGCGAAGTCATCGGCGAAGGAACAACCGACGCCCACGGCGTGTTCCGCAAAGACTACAAGGATTTCACGGCCAGTGCCAGCGGGGTTTCGACCGAGCCCGCACGCCCGGATAACGCGCCGCCGAGTGGTCGGGCGCCGGCCGTCGAACCGTTGCCCGCCCCCGCGGCGCCGGTACCTGCCCCCGCGACACCGGCGCCGGCGCCGGCGTCCGCCGCTCCACCCGCCAACCCGTTTGGGGCTTATGTTCCAGCGACTCCTCCGCAGCCCGCTGCGGCTTACCCTCCCCCGTCGACGAACCCCGTGTATTCGACCCCGCCTAATAACGCGTATTCGACCCCGCCGCTGGCCCCGGCGCCAGCGCCTTACGGGCTGCCCGCTCCGGGAACCTATTCGCCCCCGCCCGCGTCCGTGCCGAACCCCGCGTATCGCGCCCCGGCAAGCACATCGCCGTCCGTGCCGAACGCGGCGTATCGCGCACCGGCAACCATGTCGCCGGCGGGCTATTCTGCACCAGGCGCAGCCCGACAACACTGCTCCCGCCGCCCGTAGTTCCATCGGTTCAACCGCCCTACATGCCGATGGTGGCTGCAACGCAACCGACACCGGCCATGCCATCGGCGCCAGGCAGCGCCCCCAACGGACCTGTGCCACCCACCGCTAGTTACCCGCGGCCTTCCCTGCCGGTCGCACAAGTCGCGCCGCCGACAGGCAATGTGTTCTATGGTCGTACAACCGTAGCGCCGCCTCCGGCCGCCCCCCGCATCCCGCAAGCGTATTCCCAGCCCGCGGCGCTGGTCGCCATGGCGAGTACCGGCGGCGGCAGCGAAACCGTGCTCTTGAACTTCTCTGCCGATTGGTGCGGCCCCTGCCGCTTGATGAACCCCACCGTCGAGCAACTGGCTGCCCGAGGATACCCGGTGCGGCGGACGAACGTCGATCAGTATCATGATCTGGCCCAACGCTTCGGCATTACGACCATTCCCTGCTTCGTGATGATCGTCAACGGCAAGGAAGCGGGCCGGGTGGTCGGCGCGACGAGCCTCGGCCGCTTGGAACAACTTTGCAGTCTGGGCGTTGCCGCGCCGCAGGCAGCCGAACGCCGCGGCAAGCCGCTGGACGCCAACGACATCCGCGTCTTCGCCACGATCGAGAACAACGTGGCCTCGAACCTTCTCAACCTGCAAGGTGTCGGCGTTGCTCAAGGCCTGACCGACAAGGGCTACATTTACACCGATCGGCCGGCCTATCGCGCGGGTCAATTGGTGAATGTCCGCGGTTGCCTCCGCCGCGCGGCCGCCAACGCCTACGTGATCGACAAGGACAAGCCCTACACGGTCGAGGTTTTCGACGCCCGCAATCGGCCCATCCGCCAGGAAAAGGTGAAGCTCAACGCCTTCGGCAGTTTCCACGTCCACTTCGTCCTGCCGCCCAACAGTCCCCAGGGGCAGTATCGCGTGCTGGTCCACGACAACGGCACGCAAAACTTCCAGGGCACGTTCCTCGTCCACGAATACCAGCTTGAGCCGATCCGCCTGGTGGTCGATACGCGGGCACCAGGTACTCCTGGTCGGCGGGTCTATTACCGCGGCGAGCCGATCGAAGGCACGATCCGGGCCGAATTCTACTACGGGGCCCCGGTGGTCGGCCGCGAGATCCGCTACCAACTGGCCGGCGACCGCATGCAGAACGGCCACCACCGACGCCAAGGGCGAGGTCAAGATCAGTCTGCCGACCCGCGAGTATAGCGAATCGCAGGTCCTGCCGCTTTCGGTGCAACTGCCCGAGGGCAATGTGAACGCGCAGGTCAATTTCGTGCTCGCCGCCCAAGGCTTTTCCATCGGCGTGAGCACGGTGCGGCCGGTCTACGTGACGGGCGAGTCGCTGGAAGCCACGGTGAATGTCCGCGACGCCAAGAACAAGCCGTTGGCCCAGAAACTCAAGCTGAAAGTGCTGGAGCGGACCCTGGTCAACGGCCGGCCGGGCGAGCGGCTGGTCGAGGAACATGAACTGGCCACGGCGGCTGACGGCAAGGCCCGGCAGACGATCAAACTCGACAAGGGCGGGACGTATTTTCTGCGGGGCGAGGCGATCGATCGCTTCCACAATCCGATTACCGGGCAGGCCGCGGTGCAGATCAGCGGCGAAGACGACCTCGTGCGGCTCCGCATCCTGGCCGACCAGCACACCTACAAGGTCGGCGACAGGGCCGCCGTGCAGTTGCACTGGCGCGACGAGCCGGCGCTGGCGCTCGTGACTTACCAGGGCGCCCGGGTGCTGGATTATCGGCTCGTCGAATTGAAGACGGGGGTCAACAAGCTGGAGATTCCCATGACGGCGAGTCTGGCGCCGAATTTCGAGCTGGCCGTGGCGGTGATGACCGATCCGCGGCCGGAGGTCGGGCGCAAGGACGCGGAGAAGGACGAGAAGAGGGCGAAACCGCAAGCGGTAAAGAGGGACGAAAAACAGCGTCCGATCGTGCGGTTCCATAGCTCGACGAGTCCGTTCACCGTCGAAGCGCGATCTGCGCGTGAAGATCGCAACCAAATCGAAGTCCAAAGGACCGGTCCGTCCCGGCGACGAACTGGAAGTGACGGTCACCACGACCGATCCGCAGGGCAAGCCGGTGCCGGCCGAGTTGAGCCTGGCGATGATCGAGCAATCGCTGCTGGAGCGGTTCGCCTCGCCGCTGCCGACGATCGGCGATTTCTTCCGCGGCGTCGCGCGCGCCGGCCGTCCGCTGCACGTCGAGCATCACGTTTTCCTATCGGCCCGCCACCCAGCCGATCAACCCGCGCTTGCTGGCGGAAAAGGATCGGGAGGAGATCGCCAAAGAGGAAGCGGAAAGCCGAAGGGCGGCCAAACTGGCTATTGGGAATCGCTTTCTTGCCACCGACGGGCATCTGATGAACGGTGAGACGACAACGAGCGACGTGACGCGAGGCACGATCATCCAGGAGGCCGAGGATATGATGGGTGTCGCCGCTCAAACTGACGATTTGAGTCTTTCAAAAACAACCGCCGACGGCACGGTACTATCTCTGGACAGCAGCACAATCGCAATGGAAAGAAGCTCCATTCGGCAGCGGCGACTCAATCAGCCGCAGTCTCCATCGGGCTCGTCACGTGCCCTACAGGGCTTTGGTGGAGAATTCGGGGCAGCAAACCAAGCGGCCAATCAGGTTGAAGGACAACAGGACCAGATATTCTCCTTATTCGTTGGATTCAACGACGGTAATGGAAACGAAACCCAAAAGGTCTATCCTGTCGCCGATCTCGTCCTGCCTACCAAACAGCAATCCTTCGGCCTGCAACTCAACGGTGGCAACGGTTATGCCGGAGGCACGAACGTCACCGCCGGCGACCTCAATGGCCTGATCGCACAGAACCAAACGCAGGTTCTCGTCGTCGATAACTCGGGCATGTACCGCTGCGTCCGCCTGGGCGACAACGGCAAGCTCGACGACAAGAAGGCCGCGGCCATGGCCGCCGAGTTCAACTCGTCCGGCGCGATCCTGCTCTCGGCCCTCCTGCCACAGGAGACCGGCTACTGGAACCCAGCGGTTACCACCGGCGAGAACGGCACGGCGACGATCAGCCTGACGGTGCCCGAGCGTTCGACCGCCTGGAAGTTCCTGGCCAAGGGCCTCTCCACCGAGACCCTGGCCGGCGAGGCGACCGACGACTTGACCGTGAAGAAGGACCTCTTCGGCGAGATCCGGCTGCCGCTGGCCTTCACCGACGGCGACACGGCCGAAATCCCCGTCACCGTGCATAACGACGCGGTCGAGAAGGGAAAGATTGAAGTCGTGCTGCGGACGACGGTCGGCGGGCGAAAAGTGGAGGAGACGAAGACCATCGAGGTGACGAGTAAAGGATTGAGCGAAGTGAGGTTCAAGGCGGAATTGAAGCGACCGAAAGAGAAGGACACGGAGACGCGGAGACGCGGAGACGCGGAGACCAACGCACCGCAGATCGACGTGCAGTTTGAGCTTGTTGTTCGCGCGGCCGGTCACGAAGATGTCGTGCAGCGCTCGGTGCCGCTGCGGCCCTACGGCGTGCCGGTGTTTGCTGCCGCGAGCGGTTCGAGCACCGCCGATGGCACCGTCTGGCTGGAAGCCCCCGAGGGCATGCCGCCGGAGTCGGCCAGCATGCAAATCCTCGTCGGCCCGACGGTCGAGCGGAGCCTGCTGGACATCGTGCTCGCCCCCGCGCCGTGGTGCCAACTGGAAGTCGGCCGCCTGGCCTCCGGGCTGGAATCGGCCACGAGCGACGTGATGGCCTCGCTGGGTCTGCAAAAACTGCTGGGCGGCAGCCGCGAAGCGGGCGGCCCCGAGGCCCTGGCCCTCGATAGCCGCATCCGCGGTTCCGTGAGCCTGCTGCTTTCCGCGGAGAACGACGACGGCGGCTGGAGCTGGACCGGCACGCCCGGGGCGACGAGCAATCGTTATGCAAGCTGCCGCATCGTGTGGGCCATGACGCTGGCAAAGAAGGCCGGCTATGTCGTGGGGCAGGTTGCCAACCTGCCAGAAATGCGGCAGATTAGCAATCTGCCCCACATAGACGAGGCGTATAACAAGGCCCTGACCTACCTGCGGAACCAGGTCGCCGCGACCGACAACGCCGACTACGAAAGCAAGGCCATCTTGCTGCACGTCCTGGCCGTGGCGGGGCAGGGCGATTTCGCCCTGGCCAACCGGCTGTATCGCGAGCGGAACGCGCTCTCGTCGGCCGCGCTGGCCCACCTGGCCCTGAGCTTCGCGGCCATGGAGCGCAAGGCAACCGCCGAAGAGATTTTGGGCCTCCTGGAGAAGCGGAATCTGGACGACACGGCCACCCGCCGCGACGCCCCGCAAGGCGTGTTGCCCTGGAGTCATTCACCGGCCGAGCTGCGGGCCCTTTACGCCTTGGCAATCGAAGAGACTTCGCCGAAATCGCCCAAGGCCAAGGAGCTGGTCGATTGGCTCATGGCCCATCGCACGGGCAACCGCTGGGCCCCGGAAAAGGCGACCGGCCCCGCGGCCCTGGCCTTGTGCCGCTGGTTCGCCGACAGCCGTTTCACCGCCGAGGCGCTACAAGCTGACCGTCTTCGTCAACGACGTGCAGGTCAAGTCGCTCGATATCGATCCGGCCGCCGGCAGTCAGTCGATCGACGTGCCGCGAAGGTTTCTTGTAAAGCCCGGGGAGAAAGGCAAGCAGCGGATCAACTTCCAGATTGCCGGCCGCGGACGCTACACCTTCCAGTGCATCCTCGGCGGTTTCGTGCCGGCCGACAAGGTCAAGAGCACCACCAACGCCTGGCGGGTCGAGCGCCACTACGAGCCGGCCCCGCTGGAGCTCGACGGCCGCGAGATCCCCCGCGGTTTCGGCGTCTTGGAGGGGAGCTATCAAACCTTCCGCAATCCGCTCGACCAGCTTCCCGTTGGCCGCCGCGGCATCGTCAACATCGATCTCTGGCGAAACGCGGACTGGAACGCCCCCACGGAGCGGCTGGAGTACCTGGTCGTCACCGAACCGATTCCCAGCGGTACGACGGTCATCGAGAAATCGGTGAGCGGGCCGTTCGAGCATTTTGAGATCGGTCCCGGCGAGATCACCTTCTATATCGGCAACCGCGGCGTGTTGGGCACGATCCATTATGAACTCTACGGCTACGTGCCGGGCACGTATCGCGCGGGACCGACGATCGTCCGCAACGCCCACCGGCCAGAGCAACTCCTGGCGACCGTGCCGAAGACGCTCGCCGTATTGCCGCAAGGCGCGAAGTCGGCCGACCCTTACCGCCTCACGCCGCAGGAGCTTTACGAACTGGGCAAACGGCTGGCGGCCAAGAAGGACTACGCCGCCGCGATGCCGCACCTGACCGAGCTGGTCGAGAAGTGGAACCTGCGGCCGGAGATCTACAAAGAGGCAGTGGAGACGCTCCTGGACCTCCACCTGGAGATCGGCCCGCCGGCCAAGATCGTCCATTATTTTGAGATCATCAAGGAGAAGTGGCCCAACGAGGAGATACCGTTTGCCAAAATCGTGAAGGTGGGGGCGGCCTATCATGAGATGGGCGAGTACGAACGGAGCTACCTGGTCTTCCGCGCCACGGTCGAGAGCAATTTCGCCCGCGAGAGCGAAGTGGCCGGCTTCCTGCAAGCGCAGGGCGAGTTGCTGCGGAGCGTCGAGGCGATGAGCGGCCTGTTGCGGAACTACCCGCCGGAAGGCTACGTGGCGGCGGCCACCTACGCCCTGGCCCAGCAGGTTTCGGCCAAGGCCCCCGAGGCGGCTAGCGACGCAAAGCTGCGGCAGCAGAAGGTCAACCGCGTCGATCTGCTCCGCCGCGCGTGGACGATGCTGGAAGGTTTCTTGACGGCATGGCCCGATGATCCCGCCGCCGATCAGGCCGCTTTCGCCTCGGCCAGTACGCTCTTGGACCTGAAGGCCTATCGCGAAGCGGCTGCGGCCTGCGACCGCTATGCCAAACGCTATGCCCACAGCGACCTGGTCGATAGTTACTGGTACATCATCGGCTACTGCGAATTCGCCACGGGCCGGCACAAGGCGGCCCTGGAGATGTGCCAGAAGGTGGCCGAGTCGAAACGCCTCGACAAGGCCACCGGCCGCGAAGTGGAAAGCCCGAACAAGTGGCAGGCGATTTACATCCTTGGCCAGGTCCATCATGGACTGGGCGAGGCGGCCGACGCCATCCGCGAGTATCGCCGCGTGGAAGACCGTTTTGCCGACGCCAAGGAGGCGATTGCCTACTTCCTTCGCAAGGCGATCGAGTTGCCCGAAGTGACCACGATCAAGCCGGGTGACCCGCGACCCGGAGTACCGGGTACCCCGGGCGCCCGGCCGAAGTGGAACTGAAGTTCCGCAACATCGCGGCGTGCGACGTGAAGGTCTATCGCATCGACCTGATGAAGTTCAGTCTCTTGCGACGGAACCTGGGCGGCATCGCGACCATCAACCTGGCCGGCATCCGCCCGCTGCACGAGACGAGCGTCAAGCTGGGCAACGGCAAGGACTATCGCGATCGCACACAGAAGCTGGCCTTGCCGCTGAAGGACGAAGGGGCTTACCTCGTCGTCTGCCGCGGCGATGATCTGCACGCCAGCGGCCTGGTGCTGGTCACGCCGCTTACGGTCGAGATCCAGGAAGACGCCGTGAGCGGCAGGGTGCGGACGACGGTCAAGGACGTCAAGGCCGACCGCTACGTGCATAACGTGCAGGTCAAGGTGATCGGCAGCGGCAACGACGACTTCGTGGCCGGCGACACGGACCTCCGCGGGGTTTTTGTGGCCGACGGCATCCACGGCCGCTCGACCGTGATCGCGCGGGCGGAGCCGTCGCGATATGCGTTCTTCCGCGGCCAGACGGATTTGGCCCCGCCGGTCCCAGCGGCGGCGCCTGCCCCCAAAGCGCCGGTCGCCGGAACCGCGGCCGCACCTTATGCGGCCGCCCCGGCGCAGCAGCCGATGTCGCAGGAAAAGCAGTTGCTCGAAGGCCTGGAACAACAGAATAAGAGTTTCCAGGGCCAGCAGATGGAGAACCTGAAGAGGATTTATGAGAACAAGGCCAAGGGAGTGGAGATCAAGGGGGCGTATTAGAGCCGTTCGAACAGTTCCAAATATCCTTCGATCATTTTTCCCAAATCGAACTCTGTTTCCGCCCGCTGCTGACCGGCTGCCCCAAGCCGCGCAGCCAAGGCGGGATCGTCCAGCAATCGAATCATCGCCGCTGCCAGGGCAGTTGTGTCATCCGGCGGCACGAGCAGCCCTGCCGCGTCTGCGCCTAAGAGCCAGCGATTGACCGGCACGTCGATCGCCACGCTGGGCACACCGGCAGCCATGGCTTCTACAATGGCTTGCGGGGAACCATCAGCCGCCGGGGCAACGTGTACGTCGGCGGCAGCCAACAGCCCCTCGACGTCGTCGAACATGCCGATCAAGCCGACACGCCCACCCAAACCCAGGGCCTTGACTTGCTCGACAACGGCCACTTCCGCCGGCGCCTCGCCGGCCAACCACAATCGCGCAGCCTCTTTCTGCCGGGCCACGATCGACCAGGCTGCCAAGAGCTGCTCCCAGCCGCGGTCCGCTTCCAGCCGACTGGTCGAGACGACCAGCGGGGCATCTGCCGCCAGTTGCAGCACGGAGTTCGACTCGGCCAACAGATCGCGGGCCTCCGCCCGAGTCTCCTGCGTACGCGGCGGCAATCGCGGAACTCCCAGGTGGACGTCGAAGATTCGCTCCCGTGGATAGCCAGCGGCTTCCAACTCCCGTCGCGCGGCCTGAGTGTTGGCCACGAAGGCCCGCGCCTGCCGGCATGCACGCTTGATGGCGCGGCCGCCGGAGACGCGTACCTGGCGGAAACAATCTCCATGCCAGCCGGTCCGCTCCGGCGCGAGCACCACCCCAGGCTGCGATTTCCCGGTCCGTGCCACGGCCTGAACAACGGCCCGGGCCTCGTGCATCAGGCCCCACACAAAGACCAGATCGAACTGGCCGTCATGCCGTTGTATCCAACGGGCCAGCGAGCGGGTCCAGCTCCACGTGCTCCAACGTCCGGCCGGCGGCGGGTCGAGACGCACGACGGGGAGGCCATGATAATAGATTTCCGCCGGCCAGTAGGAATGCCAGCGGGCCGTGACGATCGTGACCTCCGCGCCGAGATCCGCCAGGCCGCAGGCCAGTTGTCCGGCGCGGGTTTCCAGCGAGCCAACGCGCGGCCAGAATCGCTGCGCAATGATCGCCAGCCTGAGTGGCTTCACCGGCCCGGCTCCGCAAAATCCGGCGGTTCCAATTCGGCCACGTAAGGCAGGTTCCGGTACATGTCCTGGTAGTCCAGCCCGTAACCGACCACGAACACGTTGGGGATGTCGAAGGCTACGTAGTTCGGTTTCATGGGCACTTCGCAACGACCTTCCTTCCGCAGCAGCACTGCAGTGCGCACGCTCACGGGTCCCAAGTCGTCGATCTGCGGCACCAATTCCCAAAGGGTGTTGCCGGTGTCGAAGATGTCGTCGACCAGCAGCACGTCGCGGCCGCGAACGTCGGACGACAGCAGATCGAGATTCAACACCAACGGGCCGGGCCGCGTACTATCGCCGCGGTAGCTGCGGGCTTGCACCAGTTCCAGCCGCAACGGCAGGTCGATCCGCCGGATCAAGTCCGAGAGGAACACGACACTGCCGATCAACACGCCGATGATCGTCAGCGGGCGGCCTTCGTACTGCTGGCGAAGTTCCTTGGCAAGACGGTCGACGCCCGCGCGAAGCTGTTCCTGGTCGATCAAGGTTTTCATGGTCGTCATCTCCTCGGCCGCCCCGGCGGCGGTGTTCCCGGCGGGGCCTGATTCATGTCCAGCGAGCGCACGCCGTCGGCGTTGATCTGATTCGTCTTGGGGAAGTAAAGAATCTTCTGGGCGGCAAAACGCGAAGCCTGAGTTCCCTCGCCGCCGTCCTGCTTGAAAAGCTCGGCGTCGCTGCGGCCGTCGCCCTCCAGGATCAGCAAGTCCTTGGCCTGGGTATAGGTCAGCCGGGCGCTGCGGGCGGTGAAATTAATCCCCTCGGTGATCACGTTGTCCAGGGCAGTCAGTTCCAGGTTGCCGTTACTGCTGCCCGACACGGGACTCATGTCGTCCACTTCCAGGTTGTCGCAGTGCAGCACTACGGCCTTGGTGGGGTGCAGCAGTTTCGGTTCGTCGCTTTCCAGTGTAGCATTCCACGACGGCACGGGGGCGTATGCCGCGCGGACCTGCCCATGGAACGTGATTTCCTTGCGAATCTTGTTGCCCGTAAGCGATTTCATGAATCGCAGGTGAATGCACGTCAACTCATTCGGATCGGGCGTCCGGGCAGTTGCGGCCCGAAGGCCACCGGGCGCGTTGCCGCCGACCGCGGCGGGCCGGCAAGCGGCCCGCCCGGCATGGTAAAGCCTTGGCCGCCTCCCCGGCGAACGCTGACCAGCCAGCCCGGTCCGTTGCCATGGAAATCGCCGGTAATGTTGTTCAGATCGAGGTCCTTCAACCGCATGCGCTCGTAGGAAACCTGCTGTCCGGCCTCAACGGTGCGGCTCTCGATGAAGACGCCATCGCCGCAGACCAGCTTTTCGACCGCCGGCGGCGGCTGTTGCTGCCGGGCATCCGAAAAGCTGATCGGCTGTTGGAATTGGACGTCGAGCCAGGCCGTCTGCAACAGTTGCGAATCGCTGATGACGTTGACCGAGTCCTGGAAATGGGCCTTGCGGCCGTCAAAGAGCATGCCCTGTTGCCAATCGATCCGCACCGTTTTCGCTGGATTCAGGGGCCGGTTTTCCAGGTCGCGATCGAGGACTTTTTCCATCCGCCCGGGACCTTCCATGGCGAGTACGTTGGCGCCGCGATCGATGTGGATGTTCGGCCCGGTGAGACTCATGCCGCGGCCTTCCATGTGGGCCGGCTCACCCTTGACGGTCACCTTGGCCTGCGGCGAGTTGGCCTCCGTGGCATGCAGCCATTGGCCGGTGACCAAAAGCGGCAGATCGCCGGGCAGGGCCGTCTGGGTCTCTTGCAGTTTCACGTTGTCGGTGACCGTGACCTCGGTCAGGTCGCCCTGCTGCTGGTCGCGGAGGAGCACGCGGGCCTGCAGCAGGCGGCCTCTGATTTCTATATGGGCTTGCCGGCCGCCAGCCGCCGCCGGATCTTGCGCGCCCAGCGGCGGGGCACCCGGTACTCCGGGTCGCGGCGAGGCAGGAACAGCGCCTGGACGTGAGGGGGTTGTGGAAGCAAGCGTCGATGGCACGTAGGGCTGGGGCGAGCCGGCTGCCGCAACTCCCGCGGTAGAGGCCGCCGACGTGACGGGCGGCGCAGTGGTAAACCAGGTTTCCAACCGCTCGACCCTGGTGGAGAATTGAGGGGAAGTGCCGATGACATTTCCTTCGGCGAGCAGACGATCGGGCTGGAAGCCACCCTCACCCCCGGGCACTGCACCCTGCGTGGTCCCTCTCCCAGAGTTTGACTGGGGCCCTTCCGCTGGCAATTCGTGCAGCCAGAAGTGAATCTCCCGAGCATCGAGCTGGCCCATGGCATGGAACTTCAGCGTGGCCCCGCCGATGAGCGAAATCACCTGGTTCTGGTCCTGGGGCCGGGCCTCCAGCTTCTCGCCCCAACGGGCTTCAAGCTGCTGGCCCGGCCGGTCGGCCATTTCACCCCGCAACCAGCCGGGACCCGCGGCCAACAATTGAAATTGCCCCGTGTGGTCCGGCGGTCCCGGCGTATAGCGAAGACTCGGCGTGTGGATCTCGTTGGCGTCCTTATGCACCGTCGCCTCCTGCGTGTCTTGCAGATAAATCTCACCGATCTGTCCGTTGGTCAACTTGCATTGCAAGCGCTCGGCGCGGGCCTGTAGATGATCCAGAGGCGCGTTCAGCGTGGTGGGCGTGCCCTGGGCCTCGATGCGGGCCGGCTGGAGATCGAAGCCCGGCGCGGTCTGTTTGGCAGGCGGCGCCGCGCCGGGCCGCTGGGCCGGACGCGTGAAGTAGATCGAAAGCAAATCGCAGCCCATGTGGTCGCTCGGACCGTTGGGCTGAATCCGTTGGACGTCGACCTGGTCGCGGAAGGTGGCCTTCTGCTCGATCAGGTTGAAACGGAACGGTCCGCGGCACGTGATCTCGACCGGAGCGGCGTGGGCGGAGAGCGTGCCCAGCCCCGGCGAAGCCGCCGGCTGCGGCCCGCTAGCGGGCGCCCCACCCTGCTGGGCCGTGGCGGCCGAGCCCGAACCCATGTCCATGTGCAATCGCTCGACGTGCTCGAACTGGATCTGCTCGATGCCGCCAATGTTCGGTCCTTCCTGGTTCGCCACGGGAGCCCCCAGGCGGGGCAAGAGCTTGATCTCCATCTCCCGCCCGCGGCCCGAGTTGCGACCCCACTGGAAATCGACGTCGCTGGCCGTGTGGATCCGCTGTTCGCTGAGATCGACGTCGTGGGTCAATACGAGCAAGTCGTCTCGATGGTCCGGCTGCTTGCCTTGGCTGCGGATTCGCACCGGCCCGTGAAGCCGGCCTTCGATCAGCCGGCCGATGCCGCCGCCGCCCTTGTTCAGGTCCAGCGGCCGGTCGAAACGCAGGTTCGCGCCCTCCGGCACTTCCAGCACCACGGCGTGTCGCAGGCGCTCGACCATGTCGGTCACGGTTTCATCGGGCATAAAGATGATCGTCAGCGGCGTGAGGTCGACCCAGCCGTTGCCGTGGTTCTTATAAGCCCGCCAGAGCAGCATGCCCTGGCCGTTGTTGTTGATGATCTTAGCGTCGTGGAGTTCCCAGGAGCCGGGCGGGAAAAGGACTTCCAGCTCGTTGCGCTGCGGTATGGACGAACCGGCAACCGAACTGCCGGTGGTGTCTTTCGGCGGCAGCGGCGGCGGTTCGATCCAGGGCACGGCCACAGCGCGTAAGACCAATAAGCCACCAGCACGATGGCGAAGCTGGCGCCGATATGGATCGTCCGATGCGTCACCGCTGTATCTATCGGAAGGCAATACGAAAAACATTAAAGAATGGGGAACCTGTCGCCGACAGGGGTCGCGCCAGGTGTCACCGCTGGATTATCACGCGCGATCCTACCGAGAGAATTCCGAAGACGTCGTCCATGTCCTGCTCGCTGAGCCAGATCGTGCTGCGGCTACGGCTGTCGGCCGTGACCCGAGTGTCGTTGGTCCCCTGCATGCTGATGTTGCCGCTGGCATTGCCCAACTCAATCCACTGCTTGCCCGTTCCGTTGCCGGGGACTGCTGCCGGCGGGCGTTGATCGCGAACCGTGTACATGCCCCAGGCATGGCTCAAGTCGTTGCTCAACACCACGTTGAATCGGCCCGCATAGCGGCCGTCGAGCATCAACGTCATTTCCGAGTGATCGGTGCTGATTTGGGCACTGAAGGGGCCTTTGAACACCTTGAGCTCCTTGCCCGGTGGAAGTTCCTGCGTGACCACCTCGGGTTCCTGGCCCGGCTCGAGGCGCCGCGGACCGCAGATGCCGTTGATTTTCGCCAGCAGCAGGCCCGGAATCTGGTAACGGTCGCCGATGCTTTTCAGGGTGTCGCCCGCCTGGACCAGGTAAGGGCTTCCCAACCAGTACTCGCGCGAGTAGATCACCTTGGCGCCCAACTGATCCAGAAGCAGGGTAACCTCCCGCGTCTGGGACGGCGACAGGTCCGGACTGCCGTAAAGCTGGCTAAGGATCAGCAACGCGTCGGCAAATCGATTCTCTTTAACCTTTTGATCGACCTGTTGCATGATGAGGTCGAGATTGGGTGACGACGGACGCTCGGCCGGCGGCGGCAACGTGTTTTGTGAAATCGCTAGCGGTGGTTGCGGCAAGGAATTTTGCCTATTGAATGGATTTCCATCGCCCGGCGGTGGGGTAGGCGGGGTAGGTGGCGGGGGAGGCAAGGCGCTGGAATCGCTCTGGGACGGCCACGGCGGCGGCATGCTCGCCGGGCCGGTCGTGTAGGGCGGGGCAGTTCCGCCAAGGGCCGGAAAACCGTTGTTAGTCGGCGGCGCCTGCGTCGGAAGACTGGGAGGGTTGCTGGACGCCGGGCTGGGAATATTGGTCACCGGGGGACCCATCTGCTTTCCGATGTCGATCGTCGGCGGCGTCGTATTGCCGTCAAGTCCCGGTGGCAACGTAGGCTCCGGCGAACGGTTCAGCGAGAGATAGACTCCGCACAATACCGCGAGCAAGAGGCCGAAAAACAGCACATTCTTGAGCGCATTCATGACCGTCCTCCTTGACGAATCATGTCCAATTTTTTGAGAACCAAGGGCGCCGCTGGGGCAACATCCTATCGCCCGGCGCCAACCCATCGAGCCAAAGAGTTTCGACTTTAGCGCGGGCATCCTACAAGAATAGGGCTTGTGACGCCATGGCAATTTAGGGGATTTTTACCGCGCAAATTGCTCGTGGAGGAACTTCGCCACGTCGTCCCACTTTCCGGCCGCTTTTTCGAAATCGACCTGCATCGCCCGGATCGTCCGCGGCGTCTTGATCGGCGGCTGGACGGTCACGTCGGGGTTCAGCGGCACCTGGGCGCTGGGGCCCTGGGCCAAGCGGGCCTCGACCTCCGGCGAAAGGATGTAATCGACCAGCCGGCGGGCTTCGGCCGCATGCGGCGCGCCTTTGATCACGGCCAAGGTGTTGGGAATATAGAGCGTGCCGATCTGTCCTTCCCCCTGGTCCGGGTAGACGATCTCGACCGGCCGGCCAGCCTGGATTTCCTCATAAGCGTCGTCGGTATCGGTGATGCCGAAATCGATCTCGCCGCTGGATGTCGCCTGGGCCACCTGCTTGTTGCCAGAGAGGATTTTGACCTGGTTGGCCCTGAGTTTCTCGAAGAACTCCCGTGCCTTTTCATCGCCCCAGGCCGCGAACAGGCAGGCCGCATGGGTGGCCGTGGTGCCGAACAGCGGTTTGGCCATGCCGATCCGCCCTTTCCAGCGGGCGTCGGTCAGATCGGCGATCGAATGCGGCCACTGATCCTTCGGCGTCCGCTTCGTATTAACCAGCAAAATCCTCGCCCGGGCTGCCAGGCCATGCCAGAGGCCGTCTTTCGAGCGATACATGGCCGGATAGCGCTCTGCGATTTTCGGGCGATAGACATCCAGCAGCCCCAGCCGGGCCAGTCGCAGGGTAAGGAGGATTTCGTTGTTCCAGAAGACATCGCAGCGCGGCCGGTCGGCCTCGGCGACAATCGCGTTGGCCAGGCCGACGGTCTTGGCCGACTCCGCATCGAATTTCGGCCGGACGGCGATACCGGTGGTCTTGGTAAAATCTTCGAAGATCGGCTTGGCGAATTCTTCGTCCTGGGCCGTATACACAACCACTTCCGGGCCGGTCGAGGTCCAGCAGCCGGTGAGGGCAAGGAGAAGGAGAAGAGCAAGGAAGCAACCGGCCTTTGCCCCGGAGGGGCAGTTGAGAATAGCCCAGCAATTTATTGCTGGGAGGGAGAAACCAAGACGCTTTGCAGTCCTGGAGGGACGAATGAGATAACTCGTTGGAGAACTTCTGAGTAAAAACATTAGTAATGCGCATGCATCGCTGAGCAGACCTTCATCCGACCATTATACAGCAACCACAAGGGCGAAACAGCAGGCGGGAGAGCCGAACATTCGACAGAAAAATAGAGAGCAGAAAAATGGGAAGCGGCCAAACCACGAAATACACGAAACACACGAAAAAGGATAGGCGTCGAGTACGAACGCATCGTCATTTAGTTCCTTGTAGTTCAATCGCATGGTCTTCTTTCGTGTGTTTTGTGTATTTCGTGGTTCATCTCTCCTGTCGAGACTATTTCGCCACGACTCGGTCGTCGTCTTGATTTTACGCGGAAAGCGAGAGACACCCCTCTTAACGGTGGATTTCTCGCTGGCAATTGACGAATCCCACCTGGCAGTCCAGAATAAAGGGTCCATTGAAATTCGAACCGCAAGGCATGTACGAAGTCGCCCGTCGCAAACGGGCGTGGATTGAAACCCAATGAACTCGATCGAAAAGCACGACCCGGACGTCTGGGCGGCCATCGCCAACGAAATCCACCGCCAACGCGACGGCCTGGAAATGATCGCCAGCGAGAACTACACCAGCCCCGCCGTCATGCAGTGCATGGGCAGCGTGCTGACCAATAAATACGCCGAAGGCTACCCGGGACGCCGCTACTACGGCGGGTGCCAATTCGTCGACGTGGTCGAAGACCTGGCCCGCAATCGGGCCAAAAAAATCTTCGGGGCCGACCACGCCAACGTCCAGCCGCACTCCGGGGCCCAGGCCAATGCGGCCGTGTACTTCGCCGTCCTTAATCCAGGCGATGTCGTGCTGGGCCTCGATCTGGCCCACGGCGGACACCTGACCCACGGCATGAAGCTCAACTCCTCGGGCAAGCTTTACAAGTTCTATAGCTACGGCGTCCGGCAGGATACGCACCGCATCGATTTCGATCAGCTTGCCGCCTTGGCCAAGGAACACCAGCCGAAACTGATCGTGGCCGGGGCCAGCGCCTATCCCCGCGAGCTCCCCCATGCCACGTTTGCCGAGATCGCCCATAGCGTCGGCGCCAAGCTGATGGTCGACATGGCCCACTATGCCGGCCTGGTGGCCACGGGCTTGCACGACGATCCGCTGCCGGTCTCCGATTTCGTTACCACGACCACGCACAAGACGCTCCGCGGACCGCGCGGCGGCATGATCCTCTGCAAAGAGGCCTACGCCAAGGACATCGATCGCGCGGTCTTCCCCGGCATCCAAGGCGGGCCGCTGATGCACGTCATCGCCGGCAAGGCGGTCTGTTTCGGCGAGGCCCTCGCGCCGGCCTACAAGGCCTATATCCAGGAGGTGGTCGAAAATGCCAAGACCCTGGCCGAAGTGCTCACTGCCGGCGGCGTGCGGCTGGTGAGCGGCGGGACCGATAACCATCTCATGCTGGCCGACGTCACGCCGTTGGGGCTCTCCGGCGGCCAGGCCGAAAAGGCCCTGGACCACGGCGGCATCACGGTGAACAAGAACATGATCCCCTTCGATCAACGGAAACCGATGGACCCCTCCGGCGTTCGCATCGGCACCCCGGCCATCACCAGCCGCGGGATGCGGTGCGGCGAGATGCGCACCATCGGCGGCTGGATCCTCGAAGCCCTCCGCGGACACGACCAGCCGGCCGTGTTGGACCGCATCCGCGGCAGCGTCCGTGAATTGTGCAAGCAGTTCCCTGTGCCGGCAGATAGGAACTAATTCCCCTCACCCCCTGCCCCTCTCCCGCAACGGGCGAGGGGAGCATGAAACATGCCCACCAGCAAAATCCTCATCGCCGACGATAACCAGCCGAACGTCGAACTCTTGGAAGCCTACCTGGCCGAAGTCGATTGCGAGATCGCCGTGGCGGCCGACGGGCACGAGACGCTGGAGAAGGTGACCGAATTCAAGCCCGACCTAGTCCTGCTGGACATCATGATGCCCAAGCTCAGCGGGTTCGAGGTCTGCCGCCTGCTCCGCAAGAACCCGGAGACCAGTCACATCATGGTCCTCATGGTCACTGCCCTCGGTGATCCACGCGACATCGAGCGGGCCGTGACCTGCGGATGCGACGATTTCCTCAGCAAGCCCATCAACAAGCTGGAACTGCTCAAGCGGGTCGAGATCCTGCTCGAACTGCGGCACGTGAAGGACGAACGGGACCGCTTGCGGCGATACATCGACGAAATGGAGCGCGACCGGCCGAGAGGGAAAGGACGCGGAGACGCGGAGAAGCGGTGACGCGGAGACACGGAGATAAATCCGAAATCCGAATATCGAAATCCCAAACAAATCCAAAATTCGATCGCGGCTCATTCCGCCTCCAGCATCCGCCGGGGAATCTCAAGTCGGCTGCCGTCCTCTTTGCGGGCGACGTTGTACAGTCCGAACAGCCGCAGCGTGGCCAGCAGATCCGCCGGCCCGATCAATTCGACGTCGATCATCCGATCGTCGAGATATGCGAAGAAGAGATCGACTTCGGCGTGCGGCGCGCCGTCGATGCAACTCGTACCATGAACGACCGCCCCCTGGGGATCAAGACTCTCGATCTCGGTCGAATAGACCAGGGTGTCGCCAGGGACCGCCGGTCGATGGAAGACGGCCTTGCTCACCTTGGCCAAAACGATCCTTTGCTCAAATCCCTGGCTTGCGCCGACCAGGATTCCACCGGTTTGGGCGAATCCTTCCATGATCAGCGAACAAGGCATCACAGGGAACCCCGGCACGTAGAGATCGATCGGCTCGTCGGTAATGCTCACTGTCTTCACCGCGACGGCCCGCCGCCCGCCGACGAACTCGGTGAACCGGTCGATCCACATCCACCGATAGTGGCTCGGGGCGACCGGGACATTGCCGGGCGACTGGGCCTGCAAGAGCTCGAACTCGGCCCGCATCATCTTTTTCAAGAGGGCATCGGAAGCCGCTCGCGAGGGATAACGCTCCGCCAGGTTGAATCGCTCCAGAACCATCCGCCCGCTGGCGACCGTTGTGCCGCCGGCGTCGGCCTTGGCGGAAAGCGTTGTCAAGTGCTCAGCGTGCTTCTTGATCGCAGCCGTCACCGTCAGGGTCTGGCCCGGACGCACGAAGCCGGCGAACTTGACGTTGAGAGCCTCTTTCAACAAGACCACGGAATTGGCGAATTCGTCAGTCTTGCGTACCAGCCAACTGCACGCCTGGAACATGGCCTCTAGCGTCAAGACGCCAGGCATCACGGGGAAGTTCGGAAAATGGTCACGGAAATAGCCCTCGCGGTCCGAAACGGTGCGCTGGGCCGTGATGTCGGCCCCGGGTGTGAGCTCGGTAATCTGGTCGAGTTGGCGAAATCGCATGGCCTTCGGATTTTCACTCCATAGAATGGCTTTCCAGTTGGTAAAGATGGCTGTCGGAGCGGAGCAGCAGGGGCCGCGCCGTCGTGGCCGGTGATTGAAAACGTCCCCCGGCAGGTATACTATACCAAAACCATTGCCCCGCATCCCGCGCGGCACGGTTCGCTCTCGCGTGCCGGCCATTAAGGAGATTTTCATGGTCCTGCCAAGGATTTTGCTCAAAACCCTCGCGCGAGAAAAGACTGTGCCCTTGCCCGTGGAAGGCGACCTCAAGTTCGCGCGGATGGGGTGCAACTCGCACGGGCCGTTGATGCTGGTGCCCGCCGACGGGGCCTGCACGCTGATCGACGTGGAAACGCTGCGGCCCCTGTCCGGCGGCGAAAAGGCGATGCGCCGAAACGGGCATTTCGGCTTCGATGTCCGCGTCTTGGCCGATGGCCAGACCTTCGTCGGCTGGGTGACCGGGCTCGACGCCACTGGCTTTTCCACGCTGCGGTTTCTTTCATGCCAAAGGGGAGCGCAGCCTGACGGCCGTCGATCTGGCCGCGGGGAAGATTTTGCGGGAAATCCCGCTGCCCAGCGAGCACCCGCTCTTTGCCGGCGGACGCGAGAAACTGATGATCGCCTTTCCCGACCTGGGCGTGATGCAGCGCTGGAACCTGAAAACCTTACAGCGGGAGAAGACGGCGCAGTTGACGGCCACGGACCCCGTCGACAAAGTGCTCATGGGCTCGAACATGCCGGGGCTTTGTTGGTGTGGACCACCGGCCAGCCCGTTCTCTGGGACTGTGAGGCTATGAAACCGATCGCCGTTGAAGGCCCCCTGATCGGCAATGACGCCAACTTCCGGCAGCATGTGCGGGTCTTGGCCGACGGCCGCGTCTTTATCAGCGGCACCGACCGCATGAGCGGGCAACACTTCCACGTCATGGAGAAGGCGACGACTGCAAGCTCAATCGCCACTGGACGGACACTACCGGCCAGCATCAGATCGATGCCGTGCTGGAGGGCTACTCGTCGGGGACCGCGCGGCTGCGGAAGCCCGACGGCACGGCGATTAGCGTTGCCCTCGGCAAGCTGGGCGAGGCCGACGGGCGGTTCCTCAAGAGCTTGAAGCGGAAGGCGGCGAGATAGGGCGGCGGAGCATACGGGCGTAGAAACGGGGACGCAGCTAGCTGTTTTCGTTTGGAACGCTCCTTATCGCCTGTGGTCGACCTTCGTTGCGAAGCGTATGCGACAGACCGAGCCGTTTGGCCACGTCCGTTTGCCACTGCTCCGCCCCTTATGGCCGGTTCCGCGCCAGGCATTCTCGAACCTCGTCCGCAGGGGATGCAGGCCGTGGGCCTCGATCATGATCCGCGCGAGGGCCTCGCAATCGGCCTCTTTGCGCTGGCAGCGGCAGCCCCGCCACCGACCGATTGAGGACATGGAAAACGTAGAACACCACGCAGATGAAAATGCGTGCGGGTCTGACTCACGATCCGCCTCGCAGAACTACACATCTGATTGCGGACGTACAGATCCATCCGCCGAAACGCTGTCTCCGCCGGCCATTGATGCGACATGGCAACGGCATGCCCGTTTGCGTTGCGCAGAGCAAACCCTAACCCTAAGGCAGGCTAGGAGATAGATCAATTCCTGCGATTCAGGCGGGGTGTTGAAATATAGGTGGCACATTGCGAAAGTTGGCCAGCAGCGTGAGCCGGGGTGTTGCAAGACGACGACCTGCCAAGTACACTACACACCCATAGCCCGCATTCAATCCAGCCTACAGTCCATCCCACCAAACAGGCCTCGATTGAAACTCAGTCGTCGGAGCCGCATCCCCTTGATGCGCCTGCAAGCTGAAAGAGATCGAGGCGAGTACCGGAACCTGAATGCGGCGAAGATTGGCTCGTCCGCGCTCGCTTAGACTGACCGACCCGGCAAGGTCTTGACGGAAGGCCCTGCCTTAACGATTCGGTTCTGGATATCGAGATATTTTGATCCGCAACAACGGAGACCGCTTCCTCCACGACGAAGGGCTCCATGCGTAGAAGTCCTTTCACAGTTCATCTTCAAGGGGATTTGCGATGAGAATCAAGACCATTTTGCCCTATGTGGTTGCCCTCGCGATTTCCATTTGGCCCTCGGCTCGCGCCGGGGAAAAACCGAAGCCGGCCAACGCTGAGGCCGAGACCGGCGCGGAGGCCAAGGCGAAGGCCGCCTACGATGCGGCCGAGAAGGCAGCCAAGGAGGCGGAAGCTGCGGTCGCCCCGCTCAAGGTCGCCATGCAAAAGGCCGACACGGCATACGCCAACGCGAGCAAAGCGGCCAACACGAAGCGACAGCAGGCCACGGATGCGAAGAATTTGGCGGGCGAGCCGGGCGTAAAAGAGTTGAAGCAGGCCGAGGCCAACTTGCCCGCTGCCGTCAAGGCCCTGACCGACGCGACCAACGCCAAGCCCGTCGCGGACAAGGCATTGGCCGACGCCAAGGCCGTCGCGCTCCCATTGCAGCAAGCTTACGATGCGGCCGAGAAGGCGGCCAAGGAGGCTGAGGCCGCGGCGAAGGTCGCTTCCGGCGCGGCCAACAAGCTCGACGACGAAGCCAAGCGGGCCACGGCCCAAGCGGCCGCCCAACGCAGAGCGGCTGACGTTGCCTTGGCCACCCTGGCCCGAGCACGGCAAAGCGAGCAGCAAGCGACGGTTCAGGCTAACACCGTCCCACAAAAGCTGGCCGAAGCCGAGTTGCAGAAGAAGGCCGCCGACGAGCCTTTGGCCAACGCCAAGAACCAGGTGGCCGCTGCCACGACGACTTACCAGGGAGCCGAGCAGGCTGCGTTGGCTGCGGAGGCCAACGCCAAGGTGGTTTCCAACGAGCAGAAGCAGCAGGCCGCAGTCGACGCGATCGCCAAACGCAAAGCGGCCGACGCGGCCAAGGCGGCCTTGGCCCATGCGCAGGCCGCCCGGCAAGATCCGCAGAACCTGGCCAACGCCGCGGCGCAGAAGCTGGCCCGGGCGGTGGCGCAGAAGAAACTGGCCGACGCTGCCTTGGCGAACGTCAAGAACCAGGTAGCCGCTGCAACCACAGCTTCAGCGGCAGCCGAGAAGGCGGCCCAGGATTCCGCGAAGGCCGCGGAAGGAAAGAAGCTGGCGGCAGCCCAAGCGGCCGCCAAACGCAAAGCGGCTGTTGATGCCGCGGCCGCACTGGCCCACGCACAGCAAGGCGAGCAACGAGCTCAGGCCCAGGCCAACGCCGCCGCAAAAGCGCTGACCGGCGCGACGGCGCAGAAGAAACCGGCCGACGCGACGGCACAGAAGAAACTGGCCGACGCTGCCTTGGCGAACGCCAAGAACCAGGTGACCGCGGCCACGGCCGCGAACCAGGCGGCTCAGGAAGCAGCCAAGGAACTCATCCAACTCGATGCGGCAAGCAAGCAGGCCGCCGCCGATGCCGCCGCCAAGGGCAAAGCGGCCAACGCGGCCAAGGCACTTCTGGCCCCAGCGCAGCAGAAGCTGGAGCAAGCGGCCATCCAGGCCAACACCGCCGCGCAGAAGTTGGCCCTGGCCGAAGCGCGGAAGAAGTCGGCCGAAGAGGCCCTGGCGAACCTCAAAGAGCGGATCGCCGCTGCCAAACAGACACACGTGGCGGACGAAGAAGCAGCCAAGGCGGCGGAAGCCGTGGCCGCTCCGTTGAAGGTGGAAGCAGACAAGACCCGGGCGGCATATACGGCTGCCATGAAGATCGCCGACGACAAGCGCGCCCTGGCCGAGCAGGCCAAGGCCGACCTCTACCGGTTGGTCGCCGCCAGGCAGGTGGCAAGGCTTATGGAGAGTCCTGATCCGCCGAAGCCGGCGAACCGGATCGATGAAATCGTGTTTGCGAAGTTGAACGCGTTGGGTATCAAACCGGTCCTCTGCTCCGACGCGGTGTTTGTCCGTCGCGCCTATTTGGACCTGACCGGCAAGCTGCCGTCCGCGGAAGAGGCCAAGGCGTTCATTCAAAGTTCGGACAGGAACAAACGCGTCGCCTTGATCGACCGTCTCCTCGACCAGTCGGCGCATTTCGATTACTGGGCCATGAAATGGAGTGATATCCTCCGAGTCAAGGCGGAGTTCCCCGTCAAGGTTTGGCCCAACGCGGCGCAGGCCTATCACCGCTGGGTGTGGGAATCGATCGCCCAGAATAAGCGGTACGACCAGTTCGCCCGGGAACTGCTCACCTCGAGTGGGAGCAATTTTCGCGTTGGCCCGGTCAACTTCTACCGCGCCATCCAGGACAAGACTCCGGAGGGCATCGCCGCGGTCGTGGGATTGGCGTTGATGGGCACGCGGGTCCACTTCTGGCCGGAAGACCGTCGGGCCGGCATGGCCGTATTCTTCTCGCAGGTCGGCTACAAGCCCACCAGCGAGTGGAAGGAGGAAATCGTCTTCTGGGATCCCCTCAAATCGATCGCCGTGCCCGGCAGCATCGCGCCGGGAATAGATTCCGTCGCCAAGTCGGTGACTGCCACCAACCAGATTCCGCAGGCGTTGGCCAAACCGCTGAGCGAGAACGGGCCGTTGGCGGCCGTCTTTCCGGACGGCGCCAAGACAACCATTCCGCCGAACCGCGATCCGCGGGAGGTGTTTGCCGATTGGCTGATTCAGCCGGAGAATCCCTGGTTTGCGAAAGCCATCGTCAACCGTACCTGGGCGTGGGCGATGGGACGCGGCATTATCCACGAGCCGGACAATATCCGGGAGGACAACCCGCCTAGCAACCCCGAACTCTTGGCCTATTTGCAGAAGGAGCTGGTTTCCAGCGGCTACGATCTGAAGCATCTGAAGCGGCTGATCTTCACCTCGACCACGTACCAGTTCTCTTCGATTCCGAGGTTCAAAGGGCCGGAAGCGAGGGCCAGCTTCGCCAGCTACCTGTTGCGGCGAGTGGAGGCCGAGGTGTTGATCGATGCCCTGAATGGCATTACCGGCAGTTCGGACCTTTACACCAGCGCTGTTCCGGAGCCTTTCACGTATATTCCTGGCGACATGCCTGCGGTGGCGCTGGCCGACGGCAGCATCAGCAGTTCCTTCCTGACGTTGTTCGGACGTTCCGCGCGGGCCACGGGGATGGAAGGCGAGCGCGTCAACGAGCTTGCTTCGACCCAGTGGCTGCACATGCTGAATTCGGCCACAATACAGGGCAAGCTTCAGAGCGGCCCGAAGCTCGCGGCGATGCTCTCCTCAGGCGGCAAACCGAATGAGATCGCCGAGAGACTCTACCTGACAATCCTTTCGCGGTTTCCGACGGATGCCGACGTCAAGGCCGTGGAGGAATATGCCAAGGCCGGAGCGGTGAAAGGGCGCGACGTGTGGATCGATCTTGCCTGGGCGTTAATCAATAGCCCCGAGTTTCTTCTGCGGCATTGATGGCTGTAGGGTGGGACCAGCTCGCCGACCCGGAGCACCGGGTACCCCGGAGCTGGTCCCACCCTACCAGACATGAAAGGACATCGAGAACATGAGCACTAAGCACAATCCAGACAACCAAGGCGGTATGTCCCGGCGCGAGGCCATGCGACGCGGCGTTTGGGGCACGGCGGGTATGACCGCGGCCGGCGGTTTGAGTTCCCTCCTCTTCGCAGCCCCGGCCGAGAAGACGCCCCAACAGAAAGCCGCCGAAGAGAAGGCCGCCAGAGACGAGGCGGCCAAAGCCAAGGCCAAGGCCAAGAAAGTCCAGACCAAGTCGGTCATCCAGATCTTCTTGTGGGGCGGCATGTCGCACAACGATACCTGGGACCCGAAGCCGGGTACGGGCTACGACTACTTGGGTGAGTTCGATAGATTCATCCCCACCAACGTGGCGGGAATTCAAATCGGCGCCCTGTTCCCCCAACTGGCCAAGCAGGCCGACAAGTACTCCCTAATCCGCAGCATGACCCATGGCAATAACGGCCACGAGACAGCGGCCTACCTGATGCAAACCGGCCACCTGCCTGGCGGGCGGCTGGCTTACCCCAGCGTGGGCGCCATATTTACCTTCTTCAAGAAGGAGCAGTACAAAGGGTTGATTCCGCCTTACATCGTGATGCTCGATGCAGCCGGGCGGTTTTCCGAGGAGGGCTTCCTGGGCCCCGGGTACAAACCTTTCGCCACGGGCGGCGATCCAAACGCGGCCCGATTCGAGGTGCAGGGAATCGTCAACCGGGGAATCGACGACGGGCGGCAAAAGGCCCGCCGTGGATTGGCCGACAAGATCAATCTTTTGGGCTACGGCCTTGCGGACGTCCCGGAGATGGCTGCCGCCGAGACGGCCAAGCAGAAAGCCTACGGCTTGATCTTGGGCAGGGGGAAGGAAGTATTCAATCTCGACAACGAACCTATGGAGCTCAGGGATCGATACGGCCGGAACACGTTCGGGCAGGAATGCCTGGCGGCGCGGCGGATGGTCGAGGCGGGTGTGCCCTATATCACGATCAGCTTCCCCGGCGGCTGGGACACGCACTCCAACCACTTCGCGACGATGCGGCGACAGTGTCCCCTGTTGGACCAAGGACTGGCAACCCTGCTTGCGGATCTGAGCACTCGTGGCTTGCTCGATAGCACCCTGGTCTGGTGTACGGGCGAGTTCGGCAGAACGCCGAAGGTCTCCTGGGAGCCGCCTTGGAACGGCGGTCGCCACCACCATGGGGATGTCTTTACCGTGCTGGTCGCTGGCGGTGGATTCAAGGGCGGCCGCGTAGTCGGCGCGTCCGATGAAAAGGGTGAAAAAGTCAAGGAAAGACCCGTCTATCCGGCAGACCTGTTGGGAAGCATGTATTTGTTGGCTGGCATCGACGCCACGGCCAAGCTGCCCCATCCCTGGGGGCTGGATGCCCACGTGTTGGACACTGAAAACGAAGGCATGAAGTCGGCCGGGCTTTTGGAAGAGATCATGTAAAGGGAGCGCACAATGAACAAGCTTCGATTCGCCATTCTCGGGCTGGCCATGCTTGTGTCCGCTGCATCCTCAGTCAGCGCACAGAACCAGTACATCGGTTACGTCTATCCCGCCGGCGGTCAGCAGGGTACCACCTTCCCGATTAGGTTGGGTGGACAGGGGCTCCTGCATGCTTCTGATTTGGTTGTGAGCGGGGAAGGGGTTTCCGTTCGGCTGGTCGATTACTACCGGGTGATGAACAACGAGGAGTTCGGGCTGCTCCGCCGGCAACTGGACGAGTTGAGGAAGAAGGAAACGACGCTAAGCGACGTGATGGCCGCCAAGATGGCCTCGTTCGAGTTTCCCGCGCCCATTGGCCCGGTTGAAGAGCCGAAACAGGGTGAAAAGGAGTCGAAGAAGGAACCTCTTCAGTCCGAGAAGGAAGTGGCCAAGCAGAAGCTGATCGAGCGGATCCAAAGGAGGTTCGCGGACGACGAGCGCAATCCGGCCGTTCGTTCCCAAACCGAGCTCGTCTTTGCCGAGATCACAGTGGCGCCCGACGCAAAACCGGGGCGGCGAGAGATCAGAGTGATCACGAAACGGGGTATCTCCAACCCGCTGCCCTTCTACGTGGGCCAGGTGCCCGAAGTCGCCCGCAAGCCGATGAAGACCTGTCAGCTCCCGCTGCTCGGCAAAGAGTATCTGGCCCAGCGCAAAAGGCCGCCGGAAGAAGAGGAGCTGCGGATCACGCTGCCATGCACGATGAACGGCCAGGTCGCCCCGGGCGAAGTGGACCGGTATCGCTTTCAGGCGAGCAAGGGGCAGCGTCTGGTCATCTCCGCCAAGGCTCGGGAGTTGGTGCCTTATGTTGCCGACGCCGTTCCCGGCTGGTTCCAAGCCGTGCTGAAACTCTGCGACGCCAACGGCAAGGAGTTGGCGTACAACGACGATTTCCGTTTCAATCCCGACCCGCTGATCTATTTCGAGGTCCCCGAGGACGGCGAGTATGTGCTCACGATCAACGAGGCGCTTTTTCGCGGCCGCGAGAGCTTCGTGTATCGCATTACCGCCAGTGAGCTGCCTTTCGTGACCAGCGTCTTTCCCTTGGGTGGCCGGGTGGGCGAGCCCGTCAAGATCGAAATGAACGGCTGGAACCTGGAAAAGGCCACGCTGTCGTCACCCCCCCAGGACGCAAGACCGGGAAGCCATCTGATTGCCGCCACCAACGGGAAGTTCGTTTCCAACTACGTGCCGTTCGCCCTGGACACGCTGCCGGAGTGCCTGGAAAAGGAACCCAACGACGAGCCGTCCAAGGCCCAGAAGGTGCAGCTTCCCATCATCGTCAACGGGCACATCGACCGCCCGGGTGACTGGGATGTCTTCGAGGTGGAAGGAAAAGCCGGCGAGACAATCGTCGCGGAAGTCTATGCCCGCCGCCTCGGCTCCCCGTTGGATTCCTTCCTCAAGGTCACCGGCGCAGATGGCAAGATCATCGCCTTGAACGACGATCATTACGACGCAGCATCGGGGTTGAACACCGACCACGCCGATTCCTACCTCATGGTGAAGCTGCCCGCCGACGGAAAGTACTTCATTCACCTCGGCGACACGCGGCGACAGGCAGGAAAGGAGTATGCCTACCGGCTCCGGATCAGCCACCCGATACCCGATTTCGCCTTGCGTTTGATCCCTCCCCAAATCTGTATCCCCAGCAAGGGGTCTGCCGCAGTGACCGTCTACGCCATACGTAAGGACGGATTCGACGGGCCGATCAAACTGAGCTTCAAAGACTTGCCGCAGGGGCTCCAGTCGCCTGGCGCCACGCTGGCGGCCAAACAAGAGGTCGTGGGGCTGGCGGTGAAGACCAGCCTTACGGCGATGGAAAATCCGGTCAATCTCACCATCGTGGGCACTGCGAAAATCGGGGAGCGGGAAGTCGTCCATGAGGCCGTGCCGGCCGAAGACAAAATGCAGGCATTCCTCTGGCGCCATCTGTTGCCTGCCGACACCCTGCCGGTCCTGGTCTTCGATCCATCCTACCAACCACCGGCCGATCGCACTCGCCCGCCGATCCGCGACGCGGATCGACCGAAGGATGTGAAGCCCACGTTGACAAGGTCATCGGTCGACGTGTATTTGAAACAGGTCGAAGGCCTCTATCAAGACTGGTTCTTAACCGACGAATTCGTCAACCGCGAGATCGCGAGCATAGAAGCCCGTCTGATTAAATAAGAACCACTCAAAAGGGCGATGGCAGCAAGTCACGGCAAGAGATTTCTAATCCACTTCAATCGCGGCTTGTGGACACTGGTCGGCAGCATCCTTGCAGGCCGCCTGGAGCTCTTCCGGGACTGGGTCCACCTTGGTGTGGGCCTTGTCGTCGCTTCCCATCTCAAAAACCTCGGGGGCCACGTCCGGACAAATTCCGCAACCAATGCATAGGTCCGGGTCCACTCGCGCTTTCATCACCTAGTTCTCCTCTTTGAGTCTTGTAATGGTCGTGAAATAACAATCCTATCGGTCATGCCGCCTGGCGTCACTATCAATTTAGCATAATTTTATGTCAAAAAGCCGTCGGAGTCCAGGCCAGGCCATCGATCAGGGCGAATTTTGTGCTAAGTATGTCAGCTAAAAGCCGCAATTATCAAAAATATCCTATATTGTTAGAGACTCGTTAAGCCCTGAGGTCGCAATGTAAAATCATGCCCAGCATACTTGGTGTCGAGGAAAGCTCAACGTGGCCGGTTCCTGCGTAGAGAACGGCGTGGTTGGCGCCGAGGCGAAAAGAGCGTTGATCGTGGACGGCGAATTCCGCGTGCGATCGCTCATTTCCCGTTGGCTCAGCGACGAGGGCTTCGAATGCCTTCAGGCCGGCAGCGCCGCTACGGCCTGCAATCATCTCCGCGACCGCCACGTACACCTGATCACCCTCGACATCACCTTGCCGGGCCGGTCCGGCGCCGAGTTGCTGGACGAGATTTTCGCCATCTGCCCCGACGCCGTGGTGCTGATGGTGGCCGCCGTGCCGGAGGCCCGGACGGCGATCGAACGTCTTGCGCCGTGGGGCTTCCGGCTACCTGGTCAAACCCGTCTCGCGCGAGCAGTTGATTCGGCAAGCCCGCCGCACGATCGCCCAGCGGCAGATGCTGATCGAGCGCCGCCAATACACGGAACGTCTGGAGCAGCAGATCCGGCAGCAGACCGTGGCCATTCGCCGCGCCCATGAAGAGACGATTCACCGGCTGGTGGCGGCCTCATCCTGCCGCGACGTGGAAACGGGCATGCACATCCTCCGCAGCGGATTGCTCGCCGAAGTGCTGGCCCGGGCAATGGGGTGGTCGGCCGCCGAGAGCGAAAACATCCGCCTGGCGGCCCCCATGCACGACGTGGGCAAGATCGGCATTCCCGATGCGATCCTCCGCAAACCATCCAAGCTGACGCGTGAAGAGTTCGAGATCATGAAAACGCATACGACGATCGGCGCCAGCATGCTCGACGAATCGAGTGTACCCATGCTGCAGATGGCGCGGCAGATCGCCTTGAGCCATCACGAGCGCTGGAACGGCGGCGGCTATCCTTGCGGGCTGTCCGGGCAGGCCATTCCCCTGAGCGGCGCGGATCATGGCTATCGTCGACGCCTACGATTCGCTCACGCACGTCCGCGTTTATCGTCCGGCGATGTCCGAGGAGGCCGCGCTGGAGATCATGCGTCGCGGCGAGGGCAAAGACTTCGAGCCGGCCGTGCTGGCTATCTTCTTTCAAAGTCTGCCCCGCATCCGCGAGATCGCCGCCCGCTATCCCGACGAGCCCCGCGACGCCACGGAACCGGGTGTGAACTATCTTCCCTTCGGCTTCTCTTCCGGCTCCGGCAAGGCCTCCCGCCAGGGCTTGTTGGCCTGATAACTCTGGAGTTCCTTCTTCAATTCATCCTTGCGCGACGGCTCGGCGTGCCCGCTCGGTTTGACCTCGACGGCCTGCGTGGCCCATTTGCGGGCGGAATCGAAATCACCCATTTCGGCATAGGCGGCAGCCAGCGTGCTGAGGATGTAGTCCTGCTTGTAGTCGGTCTGCCGGCAAGCGTCGGTGGCCAGGGCCAAGGCGCGATGGCCGTCGCGGAGATTATCCTCGGGGGCGGTAGCGAAGACCCAAGCAAGATTGTTGAGGATGGCGACGTCGTGGGGCTGGAGCTTCAATCCCCGCTCGTAGTCCGCGATGGCATTGGCGCGGCGGCCCAGGTTCAAGAGGGCGTCGGCCCGGCCGCGCATGGCGTCCACGTCGTCGGGATGGTCCGTCAAGATCGCCGTGAAGACTTCGATGGCCTTGTCGTACTTCTTCATGCCCGAATAAACCATGCCCAGTTGCAGCATAGTCAGCGAATCTTTGGGACTCGCCTTGTGCAGTTTTTGCAGTTCTTCGACGGCGGCGTCATACTTGCCCAGATCGGCCAGCAGGATGGCCCGCATGCGCATGAGATTCGACTGGCCGGGTTTGAGCTCCAGGATCTTTTCGACGTCGGCGAGGGCCTTGGCTTTCTCACCCAATTGTTCGTAGAGGGCCGCCCGAAGCTCCAGGATCGGCCGATTCGAACCGTCGATGGCCAGGGCCCGGGTGAGCTCTTCGGCGGCGGCTTTGTAATTCGATTGTTCGACGAAAATCTGCCCCTTGGCCAGGAGCAGGTCGATATTCTTCGGGACGGCAAGGTGGCCCTTTTCCAGGACGGCAAGGGCTTCCGACAGCTTCTTGAGTTTGACCAGTACCGCGACCTTCATTTGGTAGGTCAAGACCTGCTTGGGGTCGGCGGCGATCGATTTGTCGAAATCGGCCAGGGCGTCGTCCCATTTCTCGGCTTCCGCATGCACCAGGCCGCGGGTACGCAGCACGATGGCGTTGCCGGGCAGGGCACGAACGGCCGCATTGAGATCGGCCAGACGCTGCCCGACATTGCTCCGCAACGTAGCGCGGCGAACTAGGGCCTCGGCGCGCAACGTGGCGTCGTCGTCGGCCAGGGCGATGGTCCTGTCGAGGGCTTCCATTGCTTTTTGGGGATCGCCATCGGGCAAGAGATTCAACTTGGCGATCTCGAATTGGGCCTGCGGCTGTTTCGGGCTGAGTTTCACGCCTTTTTCCAAATCGGCCAAGGCCTCGCTGCGGAGAGTTTTCCAATCGTTGGTCGCCGACGGGCGCCCGCCGCCAGAACAGCATGGTAGGCCTTGATCGCTGTCAAGCTGCCGCGTTGCACGAGGGCCGAGGCCATCAGGTCGTTGGCGAAGGCCGTATTGCCCTTGTCGAGGCCTTTCTTCAACGCGCTTTCGCAGAGTTGGATCACGTCCGCGAGATCGCCCGAAGTCTGAGCGCCGAGTTTCTGCTGCGTGGCCTTGTCGAGATCGGCCTGGCCTTCGTTCTCCGCGTGGGCCAAAACGGGGAAAGAGCCTGCCGCCCAAGTAAATAACGCCAGCGTCAAGACCGAGGCCAGCCGCCGTACCGGGCGCCCCGACCGCAAACAATTCAGGCGTGTCATGCCGAGATACTCCATGGGGAAATGATGATTCGCCGTATTATATTCCGGTTAGGGGTCGAAATCGAGGGCAGAATGATTCAAGCAACCTTGCGCAATTCCGAGAGTTTAGCCCCGGCACTTGTGCCGGACGAATGCCGGCACAAGTGCCAGGGCTAGACATTGTATTTTGTCCCAGAATCACGCAATGTTATCTAGTTTTTCACCGCTCCCGCTTTCGGCTGCGATTGCGGGACGGGACACCCGGAGTCGACCAGCAGGTAACCGGCCCAGAAAAACGGATGCGTGGCCCGTTTTTCCGCGTCGCTTTCGGCGGGCTCGCCGCTGGTCTTCTTGAGCCGTGGTTCGGCCTCGATATTCAAGGGCGAATTGCTGACCACCTGGACGGCCCGCTGCCAGGCGTCGGCGGGCGTCGTGTGCGGCAACTCTTGGGTGAATTCCCGCACCAAGTCGAGGGCCGTTTGCCCCCCGCTCCGCCACCGGCTGAGGAGGACCGTCCTCGTTCCCGTGGACATTATACCACAGAGGCTGAGGAAGATCTCGTTGCCGGGCGCGATCGCATCGGCGGCCGCACTGCGGCCTGAGCGGTGTCCGGCATTTTTCAGCGAACTTTCGCATGCCGAGTGATAACCCGGCAGGATCACTTCGTCCGGCCCACGTCGCGGCAGGAGGAACCATTCGCCTAGCGGCCCGCTGATCTTGGTCCGGTCGGTGGGAAGCGGCGACCAGCCGTAAGGATCGGTCTCGGCGGCCGGACTCAGGTCGTCGAGCACCAGGAGACGGTCGATGAAATTGGCGTAAATCGGGGCCGCGGCCGGCAAGGGCATTTTCAGCGTCACGCAGCCGGGCAGCGATTTCGAGAGGTCCTTGACCGTGCCCTCGACCACGTCCTCTTCCAACTTGGGGCTGAGTTTGCCGAGGACGATTGCCGTATTGCCGCGGCGGCGGCCCAATTCCAACGTAGCCGTGGCCAGGGCTGCCGTCGGCGCGTATCGAATGCGGAAGCAGGAGATCAACGGCCGCTGTTGTCCGTCGATTTTCACCTGCAAGGCCTCGAAAGGGACGTACCAGAGGAACCCGTCTGGCACGATGACCATCTCGTCGTACTTGCGGTCCACCTGCGGGTTCTTCACCTTCAGCAGACCTTCCAGCAGTTCCCGGGCGGTTTGCCGCCACCTGCCATCGGCCAGGTCCTTCGAGGTGAGCTCGTAGTTCTGCGAGATATTGCCGATTTCGCGAAGCAACGTGGCCAATTGGCGGGCGATGTCCTGCGTCGTCAACGCCACTTGCCAAGTGGCATATTTCTCACGGTTCAGCCGAAAGGCGTACAGGTTCCGGCTGGTGGCGAAGAAGATCAGCATGGCATGGCCCGGCGGCAGCGATTTTTGGATCTCGGCGGTCGTTTTCAAAGGCGGAAAAGCAATCACTGCCGGATCGCGCCTGACGGCCATCTCGCGCATGACGATTTCCTGCTTACGGCCGATCTTCATGAGTTCGGCCATGGCCTTGCCTTGCTTCTTGGTCTTCTCGGCGTCGTTTTGCACCAGCGGCACCGCGGCCAGGTCCTGTCGCAAGGCGGCAGCCTGCTCGAGCAGATCCTTGTAGATGGGGTAGCGGCTGAGCAATTCCTGTCGCTGCAAAAGGGCCTGCGGCGGCAGCAATTCCTTCGCTCCCTCCAGCACCCAACGCAACGACTCCAACCGGCCTCCCAACGGCAAGGTACAAAGGAATCGGTGTCGCCGGGCACGGTCGGCCACTTCGATCGCCAATTCGTTCTCCTTGCGGGCGACAGCCGCTTCGAACCAATGCTCGAAGATCAGGCCATGCGGCACCGAGAGCGACGCCAGCGATTCCATGGGGTCGGTCAACCAGTCGGCCGGTTGCGGATCGCGGAGCACGATCGGGTATAGATCGATAGCCACCCGAGACGGGTCGATGTCGCCTTTTCCGGGGCGCACGTAATACTCGTCGACCTTTTGCATCTGGAACAGCCAGAGCGACCGTGTCCACATGAAGTTCTTCAACGCCTTGGAGAGAAGAATCGCATCGCCTTCGGCGGTCTTGCGGGCCTGGTAGAGTGCGGTGGCCGTCAGAAACAAACTTCGTGCGCCGAGCCGGCCGTCCTTCATGGTCCTATTGCCGATGGACGCGCGGGCGTCATCCAGCAGGGCCATGGCTTGCGGGGTTTGCCCCAAAACGAGTTGGTCCTCGGCGGCCAGGGTCAGCAGCGAGGCGTAAAGTTGCCGGCGTAGATTCGTCTTGGCCCAGGCCATGGCCAAGGCCAGCGGCGGGAAGCCGACTTTGCCATTGGCCAGCAGGCGATTCAAGGCCCCGTAGCGAAAGGCCTCTTCCATCACGCCCAAGTCGGGAACCTGATTGATGTCTTTGAAGTAATACGAGGCATAGGAGGCCTCTTCGAAATGGGCCGCGGCCGTGGGAAAATCGCCGGCGACCATGGCCAGACGACCAAGTTCCAGGTGGGCCATGGCGGTCAACGGATGCTCGAGCTCGCCCGAGGCAAGCGTTGCCTTTTGCAAGAACGGCAGGGCCGCGGGCCCGCGCCCCTGGGCTGACAGGGCCAGCCCCAACTCCAGATTGAGCCAGGCTTCCGACCAATGGTTGGGCTGCCCGGCGCGACGCCGCAAAGCAGCGACGACGTTGTCCAGCAGGGTATCGTGGGGGGCCAACGGCCCGAGCAACTCGCCGCGCCGGCGGATGGCCAAGGCCGTGCAGCGAACGATCTCTTGGGGCTCGACGGGAAAGAGATTGGCCGGCTGGACGGCCCCGCCCTGCGCCACCTGCGCCGAGGAGTCGATATTGCCCTGCCCCAAGAGCATGGTGGGCGGCAAGAAGCCCAACGGGGCTTGCAACCGGCGGACTTGCCAGGGGGGCGGCTTCTTCCCGCCGGTGTCGGCACGGATCGCCTGAAACTGTACCTGGGACAGCCACATGGGGAAGGCCTGAAATATCTCCAAGGCGTTCGTGTAATTGGCCAGGGCCTCCCGGTACATGCCCATCTGGTAATAGCACTCGCCCTGCATGGTTTCGTAGCAAATCGAGTCGATCCAGCGCAACTGCGCGGTCTTGATCGACGCTTGGGACGCGGCCTTGAAGCACTCCAGGGCCGAGCGGTAGTCGCCATCGTAGAAGTCGGGAAACGTGGCGTGATAGGCCGGCGTTGGCACCGTGCGGTTGGGGGAATCCCGCTACTCATGCCGCTACTCATGCCGCTGCCCAAACCGCGGGTCTGGCCAGCGGCAGGGGGGCTATTGGCCAGCACTGCCAAGATCCCGCTAAATACCAGAAAAATGAACGACGCGGCAGGGTGGGCCTTGGCCCACGTCTGCCTGTATTTAGGCGCAGGTGGGCCACAGCCCACCCTCCTGTCGGCGGACGAAAACGCCCGCGATCGCATGAAATGAGAGGCATCATAGAATTCTCTGCTCCGGGAACCCAGTTTGATCATACCCTTTTTACAGAAGTATTGCCAGCTCCCATGTTAAAGTTTGACGCGCGTTAAGACGATAAGCTAGGTGCCGATTGTATCGAGTATAACGCTTTTGACTGTAAAAACCCACGGAGGTGGCCCATGACGGCCTCCAACACCGGTCGTTGCGGCTGGCGAATTTGTTTGCTTGGACTGGGATTGTTTTCGGTCCTGGGATTGACCGGCTGCCAGATCGACGTCGGCGGCCAGACACTGCCCAGTCCGTTCTATCTCCAGGACGACGTGCAATACTTCCCGCCGGGTCCGCAGTTCCCGCTGACCAAAGAGGCGACTGCCCAAAAGGCCGTTTCGCAGGAACAGCTCCAGCAACGGTAGGTGGAAATAACAATTTACTGCCGAACGCCGCAAGGAAACGTCCGCACGCGGCTGCGTTTGAGAACGATGCGCTCTCCGTGCGGCCGGTTCGAAACGGCGGGGGGACGGCACCCTGCGCGGCTGGCGTCCTTGACCCGACATCCCAGTTGAAAGTCTGGTCAGGACGTCAGCAGCGCAGGCGATTTTTCTTGGCTCGCAGCAGGTCCTTCCTGCCGGGAAGGACGATTGCGGTCCACGCCTCCAAAAACCTTGCGCCTTTCCTCCCGTCGGCGCGCATTCCTCCTTTCCGGCAGAAAGGACCTGCCTGACTGCCATGCCGGAACTCTCGCCTGTCGCCCAAAGCTGGGTACAAGTCGTGCTGATCTGGGTGGGCTTCGGCAGTTTGGCAGGCCTTCTGGCCCGCCTGATCCTGCCACTGGAACGTCCAGCGGGTTCTCTTCCCACGCTGACGCTGGGAATCGCCGGCAGCGCGATCGGGCTGGGGCTGCTGTCCTGGATCCAAGGCGGCACACCATCCAACCCCATCAGTCCTGTCGGATTCCTGGCCGCCGTGGCCGGGGCTTTTGGGCTGTTGCTCCTCTATCACCTCCACCGCGTTGTCGTCCATCGCCAACAGCCGGAAAAGGAGCAGGGAGCGGGGAGTGGGGAGCAGGAAGCAGGCGACTGACGGCGGGATTTAGGCATACCACCCATTTTCTCCCCGCTCCCTGCGTTCTACTTCGCTTCGATCCACAGGCTCTCCGAGTGGCTGTTGAACTCCGGGGCATACATGCACTGGATGGCGGCAAAACCGGTCTGATACTTGCCGCGATGGACGACGTGCGTGGCATACTCAAAGACGTACGTGCCCTTGGGCAGGTAGTCGATGAAGAAATGGCTGGCCGTGTCGCGGGTCGTCTCGTAATAGCCCAGGCCGTCCTGGTACTTGTAGTGCGAGAGCACGTTGACCGGCTCGGTGCCCGCGCCGCGGTGGTCCTTGAGGTGGATGAACTCCATGTCGCGGTCGGTCCGCAAGACGATCCGCACCACGAGCTCGTCGCCCACCTTGACCGGTCCCTGGACGGCTTCGAGCACGGGCCCCTTCTTCGTGTATTGCCGGGTGTACAGCGTCTTGGTGAGCTTCAGCGGCGTGCCTTCGTAGGCCGTCACCTTGCTCATGTCTTCCAGGTACTGCCAATGCACGCTGCCCCAGGCCACGCCCGGGTCGAGCTTCTTCACGGTGATGTTTCCCATCTCCGGCTTGATCTCGCCGCGGACGAACTTCTCCTCGTAGAAACCGGTGCCGGCCTCGACCTTCTCGGGCTGGATCAGTTTGCCGCCGAGGCTCACCTCGACCAGTTCGTCGGAGGCCAACACGTTACTGCCGCGGAGCAAGAGGGCATAGACGGCGTCGGCCGTGGCCTTGCTCGTCTTCCAGTCCTGCGTCTGCTTCTGCTTCAGCAGCCAGACCTTGCACTCCTCGACCGCCTTCTGGTCGTCCATCACCTCGTCAAAGGCCTCGATCATCATGGCCTGGGTCTCGATCGGAGCCCGGTACCACCAGAACGAGAGCTCGGTGTCGCGCCAGAACATGCCCAACTCTTCGTCGCTCACGCTCCGCTCCTTGATCGAGCGCATGATGCCCTTGGCGGCCGGCTTGTCGCCAAAACGCTTCAAGGCCACGGCCAAATGGGCCTGCGACTGGCGATCGGCCAACGCCAGCCAATGCTTGCGGGCCTGGCCGAGGAAGTAATCGACCGCTTCCTTCGGGGCACCCGGTACTCCGGGTCGCGGGGCGATGGGGCGGTCTTCCAGGAAAAAGCTCCGCCCATACAGATAGAAGGCGATCGTCGGGCTGAGGTGATTGTCGTCCGGGTGGCCAGCGCGGAGGATTTCGCGATAGGTCTCGTCGATCCAACTGTCCAGCCTGGCCAGCGACTTGAAGGCCGGCTGCATATCGAGCTTCACGCCCAAGTGCCGCAGGCGGCCGAAACCGGTGGTGATGTACAGCGTGATGTAATCGCAGGGCGGCCCGCCGGGAAACCACGGCCAGGCCCCGTTCTGGTACTGGCCTTCGGCCAGTTTCTTCAGCGTCCGGGCCGTCTCGTCGTTCAGCCGATTGTCTTCGAAGAGGATGCCCACGTTCCGCCGGGCCTGGCTCTCGGCTTGGCCCTGGCGGACCCACGGCGTCTCCTCCAGCAGGACCGACTTGAGATCCTGGTTCTTCTCCAGCGGGCTATCGAGCGCCGGTGTGCCGCGCCACTGCTCGAAGACGCGATGGATCTTCGGATCGCTGTTGGCGATGTGCCGGGCCAGGGCATTGGCATACAAGCGATTGAACGTCTGCTCGTAGCACTCGTAGGGATAATCCATGAGGTAGGGCAAGGCCATGACCGCGTACCACGACGGGTTGGAAACCATCTGCACCGTGAGGTTCTGGCTCTGCAAGGTCTTGGACTCGCCCGACTTCAACAGCCGTTGGAACTTGAATTCTTTCGGGGCACCCGGTACTCCGGGTCGTGGGCCGCGGATGGGCAGCGGCAGCGATTCGGTGACCAGCGTGCGGCGGACCAGCACCGGCAGCAGGCCCTCCTCGCCGTCGGAGACCCGGCCCGTCGAGCCCACGGCCTTGTAACTGATGACCCCGCCGGAGGACGTGTCGGGCATGGTCAGCCGCCAGGAGAAGCTGTGCGACTCCTTGGACGCCAGGTCGAAGCTTTGGTCCGTCGTCGTATTGCCCAGGTAGGCGTCGATCGATTTGCCTGTGCGGGCGTTGCCGAAGCTCAGCCGCACGGTGCCGCTCTGCCGGGTCGCCGACTGGTTCGTGACCTTGACGGTGAATTCCAGCTCGTCGCCTTCGCGGAGGAACCGCGGGGGATTGGGCTGGACCATGAGGTCCTTGGCGGTGACCGCTTCATCGCTCGAGCAGGCCGCCGCGCAATTCGGCGTCGTGGGCGAAGCCGAGGAACTTCCACTTGGTCAAGGCCTCCGGCATGGTGAATTCGAGCTTTACCTTGCCATCGGAGTCGGAGAGCAGGTGGGGGAAGAAGAAGGCCGTTTCGTTGAGGTTCTTGCGTGCCGCAACCTGGCTCAAATCGGGCCCTGCTCCAGGTTGGCTAGCGGGCTGGCCTCCGCCGGACTTGTCGTCGCCCGCTAACTGCTTTTCCTGTTGCAGCGCGCGTTTTAGGTTTGCAGGTTTGTCGGCCGCCGCGGCATCGGCGGCCTCTGCGGCGCGATCGGCCAGCATGCCGTCGGCCTTACGGAGTTGCTCCGTCGCAGCGCGTCGCATCGGCGCAGCGGCCATGGGGGCCCCGGGAGCAGCGCCTAACATCATCCCGCCTCTCCCTTTAGACATGCCAAAGTACCCGTAACCCCACAGGTCGACCGTGATGCTCGACGGCAAGCGGCGATAGGTGATTTGCACGTTCTTCTGGTCGTAGGGCCAACTGCCTTGCACTGGGCTGAAACCCTTGGCCATGTTCTCGAACTGCTGGTTCATGCGGCTGAAGTCCTGGCGGAAGACGCCGAAACCGGCCGGCCAGTTGTGCGGCAGATAGGCATCCAGCGACTGGTCGTAGAGCGTGGCCACCATCTCGGCCACCGCCTTCTTGGCGTCGTGGCCCGCGATCACGGCGGTCCAGGTCTCCTTCTGCCCCGGCTCCAGCTTGGAGACGAAATGCTCCCATTTCACCGTCAGGTTCTTGTTGCTCCAGGGCACTTCCACGCGGCGGGATTCGAGATAGCCGCGGTTCTCGCGGACCATCGTCACGTGCAAGGTGAAGCCGCCGCGCATGGCCTCGGTCACGGCCTGCTTGACCGGCTGCTGGGTGGCTCCCGCTTCGGTCCAGAAGCCCTGCAAGAGCTTGCCGCGGTGTTCGATCTCGATGAACGCCCGGGCCTGATCGTAGCCGCTGCCCCAGAGGGCCATGAATTCCTCGCCCGGCTCCAGTGTCCACTTCGGCGCGGCGACCAGGTTGGGCACCTTGATGGGGAACGTCTTGGCCTCGGGAGCGAGCACGTTGAGCGGCAACAAAGCGACGATCTTCTTGCCGAAACGGTCCTGCGTCTCGAACTTGGCGCGATAGGCCCCGGCCTCGAGTTTCGTCGTCCAACTCGTTTTACCCGCGGCATCGGTGGTGAGGCCCTGCTCGGCAACCACTTCACCCAGTTCCCAAGTGTTGGGATTGCTGGCGTCCGGCGCTGTCGCAGGCGCAGCCGCTTGCGGCTTCGCAAGTCTCGCGGTTTTCCCTACGCGCCCGACGCGGTGCGGGGTGGACCGGCCGCTGACCAAGGATGTCCGGCCGGACGACTTTTTCCGGCTGCTTGAGGCGGTAGATCTTCAGCGCGCCTTCGGCCTTCTGCGGTTCGCCGTCCAGCGTGGTCGTAGTAAGCGTGATCTCGAACGGTTTGCCGGACGTAATCCAATCGCTTGTGGAGGCCGGTTCGCGACGACCTCGGGTCGGAACGGTTACGGCCGGTTTGTCGGAGGTGGGCGAATCGCCTACGGCAAGCGTCGCCCGCAAGGCCGTGTAGCCGGCCTGGATGGTGCGCGCGGCGGAGCGGGTCTCGCCGTTGGTGTCGGTCACGTCGGCCGAGACCTCGTATTGGAAGATCGGCTCGTCTTTCTCCGCCACGGAGAGATCGGGCTTGGCGATGAACTGGATCTTGAACGCGCCGTCGGCCGCGGTTTCGGCCGTGCCGTGGGCGATCTCCTGAGAGCCCGAATTGCCGGGGGAACGCCAGAAGAAACACCAGTACCACCAGTCGGGATAGCGGACCTGGCGAAGCACGCGATAGCGGAGCTTGGCCCCGCCCACGGCGGCCCCGGTATAGGCCACGGCCTTGCCTTCAAGCTGGACCTCGCCGCCCAGCCGGGCGGCGGTCTTCGGCGCGTCCAACGTGACCTGGAACTTGGGCCGCTTGTATTCCTCGACGTTGACCCAGGTGTTGCCCTGGATGCCGTCGGCGCGGATCATCATCCGGCCCATGAGGCGATCGCGGGGGGCCGTAAAGTTGCCGCTGAAGGAACCGTAGTCGTTCGTCCCCAGCGTCTGCCGGCCGATCTCCTTGCCGCTGGCGTCCTGGAAGACAACGTTGACCTTCTCGTGGGTCAGGACCTTGTAGTTGTCGCCTTCCTGATCGACGAGGATGGCAATCCCTTTGAAATAGATTGCCTGGCCGGGTCGATACAGCGAGCGGTCGGTGAAGAAGACCACCTGCTTCTGCGGAATCGGCCGGATATTGTTGTTCCATACGAATAGGTTGTTGGCCGTGGCCAGTTCCTGGCCGACGTGGGTCACGTGCAGCAAATTATTCTTGCCGAAGAGGCCCTCGACCGAAAATTGGCCGTTGCGGTCGGTCCGCGTTTTCGCGCCCGTAGTGACCGCGCCGTTCCAGTCCCAGGCGTACCCCTGCACCTCGGCCCCTTCGATCGGCTCACCCGAGGCCGCATCGAGCACGAAGCCGCCGATCCGCCCGTCGCTGTTGGTCTGCCGGACGATCAGGGCCAGCTTGCTCACCCAGACGTCGGTATACGAAACTATATTGTTCGACGCGCTGAAATTCGGATCGTAGCTCGCCAGCAGGTAATAGAAGCCGGCCTTCAGGTCCTTCGGGGCGGGCAGGTCCTCGACCCGCTGCTGAAAATCGTTGGTTGCCGGCAGGTCGGCCGACCAGGCCAGATCGGGCTTCGCGGCCAGAAGCGCCTTGCGGTGCGGATCGTCCAGCCATTCCCCGCGGTATTGACCGCTCTTGATGCGGCTCAGCCAGTCCTCGTGGACCAGGCGGAAGTAAACCTTCGTCACGTTGCGATAGGTGACGCGGATCGACAGCCACGGTTCGTTCCAGACCCGTTCGGTCACGATGTTGGCGAACTTCGATTCGATCTGCTTCACGAGGTTGTAGCACAGGTCGCCGCCGGGCGTGTTGGCAAAGGCCCGCGCGCCCTGCTCGGCTAGCTCGTGGGCCTCGGCCAGCGCGTTTTCCTGCTGCAAGACGCTGGCCCAGCGGTAACGGGCGATGGCCGAGATGGGGTGGTCGCCCCATTGCTTCACGAAACGCTTCAACGAGGCTTTGTAGAGCGTGGCCTTTTCCTCGCCTACGGCCTTATTGTTGCCGAAGCTCAGCCGTTCGATGTCGGCATCCAGGAGGGCCGCTTTGTCCTCGTCGTTCTGATGGAAGCGGAGCAGTTCCTGGTAAAGGCGGATGGCCTTGAGCGTGATCGAATCGCTGTCGCTGCTTTCGATCTTCCACGTGACGAACTCATCGGTCGGGCGGAAGATCGGGCTGTCGGCCGAAATCTCGAAGGCGTCTTCCGCCTTGGCCGCCGCCTGTTCGCCCGAATTGTAGAACTCCAAGGCCTGATGGGCCACGAAGTCGTAGAGCGTAGGCCGGTAGCTGTCGGGCATGGTGCCTTTGTCCAGCAGTTCGCCGAAGCTCTCGACGGGGATCTTCTTGAGTTGCCCTTCCGCGGCCAGGGCCTTTTGGAAATGCTTGTCGATCTCGGCGAACAACCGCGGCAGGTCCCAGGTGGTAAAATCCTTGCCCCGACCCGCACCCACAAGTGGGTACCCGCCGGGTGCCCCGACCGTCGTGGCGGTGCGCTGCATGAACCGCCAGCGGTTATGCAGGAAGTATTGCCAATACCAGTCGGCCTGGATGACCTCCAGCATGGGCTGCATCGCGGCCGGGGCCTTGGCGATTTCGGCGTCCAGGCGGACGATTTTTTCTTCCGGCTTGTTGCCTTGGATGTTCCCTTCCAGGGCGATCCGGCGGCCGAGGACTTTTATGGCCACGGGGTAGTTTTTTTCGGCCATGGCGCCGTCGAGGATCGGCTGAAGCTGCTCGATGGCGGTCTTCGGCAGGCCTTTCTGCTGGGCCTCATCGACTTTTTTCCACTGGGCATCCCACTTGTCTGCCGCGGGCGCCATTTGAGGGGCCGTCAAGACCGTGCCGAGAAGCAAGAAAGCAACTGAAAGGGTTCTCATGGGGGATTCCTTTGCCGGATTGGTTTTTTGGGAGGGCGAGTCGGGCAATAGACGCGCCGCTTGCAGGGAAAGTTCCGTAGAAGCTGTTTCAAGGCCGCTGCAAGAACTAAATTTCGAAAAGTGCATCGGTGGCGTTTTCCGACATCGAAAAGCCTGACCAGCGACCCACCCGGAGGTAGTGTATTTTGGGGATTTTGGCCAAAATCGGCGAAAAGAACGTCGTTTTTCGGATTCTGGCACCATTTTATACCACAACTGGAGAATATTGTCTTATTCGAAAGACGTTGCTCGCACCAAAAAAACCGGCCTAAAACCACGGATTTACACTCCTCAGAGTAAACAAATTTAGCATAAGGATGGGTTGCCGTTTGGCCCAGTTTGGCCACGTTTTGGCCACGTTCGACTACTTTTGACTACTTTTGGCTACGTTTGACCACGCTTGGCCACGTTTTGGTAAGCTAGGCAATTTCGTTATCCTTCCTCCGCGAAGGCGAGCCACGCTCAGTCAAGAAATTCCGTTTTCTCTATCTGGTGACTTGTATGGTAACTGCGAACGACATATCGGGCGGCAATGACAGGAACATGTACGACAGGAAAATGGAGCAGCAGACCAGACATCCATTTTGTAGTTCATCTTCCTGTCGTACATCTTCCTGTCAAGAAAGTATTTGGAAGCGAATTGCCAAGGACCGAGTTACCGTATCAAGACGTTATTGGTCGTAACTATCCACACTAATAATACGTTGTGGCCGGCGGTTTTGTACAGTTCCGCATGCCGTATTTCTGAAACACTTACGCGCAACTCGTTCGCACGCGCTTTTCCCGAGGAAGTCGCCGATGTCTTGCCGCCACAAAAAGTCTTCGAAAGTCGGAAGTGCGCTCAGCGTGGCGTGAGTTCTAGATGCCATGACTGAATCCTTCCTCCTTCATGCCTCATCCTTCATCCCTCATCCTTCTTTCATCCGCGGCTACCGGCGCGGGCACCATGTCGGGCACCATGTTCTCATGGTCGTGGTCGTGATCGGGGTGAGGGCGGCTTGTTTCCTGCTCCCGTAATAAGTACGCAGGAGCAGGCCAAACGATACAGTCGTGACCCCAAGGCGGCGCGCGATTGAGTCGCAAGACGTTTGCCTGAAGTGGTTTGGGTACATGGCATCATTCGGAACAATGAACGGCGGAAACGCCAGCGATAATCGAAACGAAGATACGACTGATGGGCGTTTACGCCCATTTCCGGCTTTAGCCGGTAATCGGCCCGGCATTCATGCCAACAGGCAACCGAAGCTGTGGGCCTTGGCGCCAGAGCCGGGGCAGCCTCGCGAGTCTGCCCCGGACTGCGCGACGCGCATTGGCTTGCGCGTCGCTGAGTTAAATTGCCAAAGAGCAAGTCGATCGTGGCCGGACGATCTTTCGCAGTCCGGCAAAACATTCGTAAGTGCTTTTCTATGCAGCGCTTACATGGAGTGGAGGCCTTCCGTGCGGTCCACCATGGTGTGGTCCAGATATCAAGTACGTCAAGCCGACCACGTCGGGCACCATGTACTCATGGTCGTGGTCGGCCTGACGTGCAGCAGATTCGAAAGACAGCATGGCAGGCGGTTGAAAAAAATGAGTTTCGTCTTCGGCGGCCGACTCACAGACCACCCTCATGGCTATACTATTCATACTCATCCAGGCTCTGTCCTGTTGGTGGTTGTGGCCAAAGTGGCCCAAAAAGGCCTTTTTTCTGGAAGTTTTTCCCATTTTGTGCCACCATTAAATGTACTATCACTACACGTAAGTGGTAACTGGCCATCGAAAATCCTCGGGAAAAACGAGGCTTTCCGCTCCTCTGGTGAAAACATCCATACAAAAGGAAGGATGGCCAGAATTTGCACGAAGTGGTTGCGCTGGGCCACTTCGGTCTTCATCCACCGCCGTTTGATCCTTTCATCCCTCATCGTTCATCCCTCATCCTTCATCCGTGACTTGTTTGCCGGCAGTGCTTGGCGTGGTCGCCCCTCCGCGCACTCATTGCTTGCCATTGATATATGTATTAGTCTGCAATTATCCATATCTAATAACGTCTGTCAGGGGGCGGAAACGACAATTCTGGAAAGATTCCGGGCACACGGTCGTCGCCAGCGCCCTAAGTGATTGCCCGGCAAGGGCTTCCGGCGATTGAGAAAAATGCGGAATTCGCGGGAAATATTGGCGGGAATCGCCGGCCTTAGGGGACCAGCCCCGGAGCAGGCAGGGAAACAACGCCGCAACTTCAACGCTCGCAAGGACTTGGGAATTCCCTCGCGCGGCAGATTGGAGAAAGGAAAATGGTGGAAAGGAACATTCCTTTCTACCATTTTCCTTTCCAACCCGACGAGAATCCCATTCCTCCCGAAGATTCCGGCCGGGTGCCGGCAATGACGGCTGCCTGGATTCGCTGGGGCATCGAGCGCGGGCTTCTTGGCGAATGAGCGCATTCTATACGCATGCTTCCAAGCAAATGCCTGACGGCAAGTGGTCAAGCAAGCTCGGCAAGGCCGAAGACATCGAACACGACACTCCGGACGACGTGGCGGGCGGAGTTTATGGAGAGGTCGTCGAGGTCATGAAACGTCGCGTCGGGAATGCTGTCTGAACTAAAGTCAACCCGAGAGCAACTCCCGCTCTTCGCTCGGCGCCGCTTGGGGAACAATCTCCGAGCGATTTGCCGCGCAGCAGTGCGGGCCAAACGATACAGTCGTAGCCCCAAACGGCGCACGATTAAGTCGCAAGACGTTTGCCTGAAACGGTTTGAGTGCTATGGCATGATTCGGAAAAATGAACAGCAGAAACGCGATCGATGGACTTGCCTTGTGAACTTGGTCGGCAGAAAAATGGGGAGGAACATTAGGAAGGCTGCAAAAGAGGGGCTTGCGAGGGGTATCCCACCCCCTTGAATAAACGCCATGGCCTTCGTTAGAATGAGCACGAGTGTACTGCTATTTCCGTCGAGAGGGCCGAAGCATGTCCGAACCCCAGTCTGACAAGAGTCTGCTCCGCGGCGTCAATGCCGGCACGGCCTCGGGGGCTGAGAAGCTCGATCGTGAGTACCGTCAGAAGCTGCACGCCTTGGCCGACCGTGCCATGGACGCCCGCCTGCGGCGGCGCGAAGATCCGGACGACATCGTCCAGTCCGTCCTGGGGACCGTCTTCCGTCGCACGGCCAAAGGGCAACTGCACTTCGAGCACACCAGCGAACTCTGGCGCCTTCTTGAAAAGGTAACGCGCCACAAGATCATCAAGCACGCCGAGCACCAGAAGGCCAAAAAACGGACCCCCAAGGCCGAGGAGTGCCAGGACGCCGATGTCTTGCTGGACCGCGAGCCGACGCCCGACGAGGTAGCACTCGTTGAGGACCTCAAGGACCAACTCCTGCAAGGCCTCGACCAAAGTTACGCGAAAATCGCCTTGTTACTTGAGGGCGGCCATTCCGAGCGGGCGATAGCCGAGCAACTCGGTTGCACCCGCTCGGCCGTGACGACGAAGATCGGCCGGCTCCGCAAACGGCTCCAGACGCTGCTGGAAGAGGACACACGTGACCGAGATCAGTAGGTTGGGTCAAGGTTGCGCAAATCCTTCTTCGATCGTTGCAAACCGACAAACGCCCGTATAACGGTTTATCGAGAACAGCAGGTGACCTACGCGACCGAAGACCCACCAACGATTCTGGATGAGGATTGCAATGACCGAGTGGAACGATGAAAGCCACGACCTGTTGGACGATCTGATCCGCCGGCTGGAAGAGGCCTGGCGGAGCGGCGGTGAAGTCGACCTGGCCCAGTTCGTTCCCGCCGCCGATCATCCCCTGCGCAATTCGGCCCTGGTGGCTCTGATCAAAGTCGACCAGGAACTTCGTTGGAAGCACGACAAAGGCAAGACGGTCGCCGAGTACCTGGCCGAGTGGCCGGAACTGCAATCGCAAACCGCGCAAGTCGCCGAATTACAGGCCGCCGAAGACGAACTGCGGGCGGAAATCACCACTTCGCGATCGGCATCCGACGGAGTGGCGGATACGCAGGATTTCCTGCCGCCGCCCCAACCGCGGGCGATCCACATTCGCTGCCCGCACTGCCACAACCGGGTGGAGATCGTCGAGCAAGCCCCGGCCGCGAATGTGACCTGCCCGCAGTGCGGCAGCCACTTTACCCTCGCCGACAATGAAACGATCGACTATGAAAATCTCCCCTCGCCCGTACTCGGGAGAGGGGCAGGGGGTGAGGGCGTTCGTCGTATTCCGCATTTCGAGCTGATCGAGTTATTGGGCCAAGGACATTTTGGCTCGGTCTATAAGGCGCGTGACACGAAGCTCGGTCGGATCGTGGCCCTCAAAATCCCCCGTCGCGGGCAGTTGCTGCCGGAGGATGTCGAGGACTTCTTGCGCGAGGCCCGCTCTGCCGCGACCTTGGAGCACGAGAACATCGTGCCCGTTTACGAGGCCGGAGAGGCGGACGGGCAGGTCTACATTGCCAGCCGGTACATCGAAGGCCAGACGCTCGACCGTTGGGTGGCCGCCCAGGGCCGGCGCTTGACGCCGCAAGAGGCGGCCAGGCTGTCGGTCGTGATCGCTGAGGCAGTACACCAGGCCCACCAGCACGGCGTGATCCATCGGGACCTGAAACCCGGCAACATCATGATTGACGCCTGCGGCAAGCCCTACATCATGGACTTTGGCCTAGCCAAGCGGCACTCGGGCGAGATCACGATGACGGTCGAGGGCCAGATCCTCGGCACGCCGGCCTACATGTCGCCGGAACAGGCCAAGGGTCAAGGGTATCGCGCCAACGCCCGCAGCAATGTCTATTCTCTTGGCGTCATTCTCTTTGAGCTGTTGACGGGCGAACGTCCCTTCCGCGGCGACTTGCAGATGCTGCTGCGGCAGGTGGCTGAGGACGAAGCCCCCTCGGCTCGAAAGCTCAATAGCCGGGTCTCGCGCGATCTGGAGACGGTCTGTGCCAAATGCCTGGAGAAATTGCCGGCGCGGCGGTACGAAACGGCTGCCAGCCTGGCCGATGATCTGAGCCATTTTCTGGCTGGCGAGCCGATCCATGCGAGGCCGGTCAGCAGCCCAGAGCGGTTTTGGCGGTGGTGCAAGCGGCAACCGGTGGTGGCGGGGCTTCTGACGACATCGGTAGTGCTACTCGTCACCATAGCAATCGTGGGGGCTGCAGGCTACGCGCAGACGTCCCACGCGCTCGGTCTGGCGCGCACGGAGGAAAGTCGCGCAGGAAAGGCACTAAGGAACGAGGCTGCCGAGCGTGCTCGCGCAGAAATTAGCCTCTACTTCAATCGAGTTGAATTGGCCTACCAGGAATGGCACGCAGGTGCAGAAGACTATGCGGAGACCCTTCTGGACGCATGCCCTCCGCACTTACGGGGTTGGGAGTGGGGCTACGTAAAGCAGCTTTGCGAGTCAAGGCTCAGAGCCTTTGGTAGTCCGAGTGATTGGCACGAGTGCCTCGCGTTTAGCCCGGATGGCGCACGCTTCGCCTTCCTGGAGCCGGAAGATCGCCCTCAACTACCGCCCGCCCCGATACGAGCGGCGCGACGTGGCTTACGAGTCTGGAATTTGCGTACGGGCCAAGAAATACGGACAATCCAAACTTCGGGGAGCACGGTTGCTTTCACCTCTTCGAGCCGGTGCGTTGCCGTACGTGACTATTCGGGAACGCTGGCTATTTGGGACATAGATACGGGGAGGCTAGTCAACCTCTACGAACATGCCGGCATCAGCGATACAGTGGCCAGTCGTTCAGGCAAATTCATCGCCACCGATTGCACCGGTAGCATCTCGATCTGGAGCGGCGCCAGCGGCAAGCGTCTGACCACTCTCCCGTGGCCTGAGGGTAACGTGCGGTCTACCGCTCGTTATCAGTTGGCTCGCCAGTTGTACTTGAGTGACAGGGACGATCTCGTTGCCGCAATACACCATGATGGCGTGAACCTTTGGGAAATCGCAACCGGCAATAAGCTCTTGGGTTCGATGGTGGTCGCACTCGAACCTTTTGGAAGCATTCGGGACGTTCAGCTTAGTGCTGACCTCCGTTGGATAGCTTTCCTGGAGGCAGACACCGTAACAGTGAAAGCAAGCCGCACAGGCCGCGACGTCCTTCAGGTCCGTGACGCGTCAATCGCGGCAGCCTTTAGTCCGAGCGCACCGCACATCGCAATCGCGCAGAAGAACGACGGTGGAGTTTGGGACATCGAAACAGGGCGTAAGATCATGGTCCTTGCTGTGCGCGGGGATGGTTGACGTTCAGCCCTAACGGACGCCAAATCGCCGCGGAGGTTGCCGCCGGGCGCGCGAGAATATGGAATGCCGCCACCGGAAAAGAAATGCTCACCGCTAAGGGACGAGCCGTTGTCTTTAATACCCATGGGACGGAAATTGCCGTGCTGTTGAATGACAGAACAGTAAAGGTTTATGACGGCGAATCGGCGAGGGAACTCCGCACATTCGGGGCTGATCGCGCCGATGTGCAAGCACGGACAAACACTGCAGAAGGTGTTGCGGTGGGAGCACCGGAGGCAACTGTTTATGGTAATACGGTCTTGGATTACCCATCACTGGTCCTGCGGGGGCACAGCGACCCCGTTTCTATAGTGCAATTCAGCACAGATGGAAAGCGGATTGTCTCCGCAGGTGGATGGCACAATGACGGAACTGTGAGGGTGTGGGATGCAGCGACGGCGCAGCAGTTACTCGTGCTGCGCAAGTATGCCGACGGCGTGGAAGGCATGGCGATTAGTCCCGACGGTAGACGGATCGCCTACGGAGGCGACGAGAAGGTAATTGGCGTATGGGACACGATAACCGGCGTCCAGATCCTTACGTACCGCGGCCATGCTCGTGGTGTTCGCAGTTTGGCTTTCAGCCCGAATGGAAGGTTTATTGTCTCGGGGAGCGACGATGCAATGCGTGTGTGGGATGCTGCGACAGGAAACGATCTCTTATGCTCGGTGAACGGTATGGATGACCTTAGGCTTGTGGTCTTTAGTCCAGGCGGCAAACGAATCGCGTCAATGGAGCGGAGCCAGGTCGTTTTGTGGGATGCTATAATGGGCAAGAGACTTCGCACGTTCGGTCATATGGGAGATCTATACGGCGCGATAGCCTTTGCCCCGGACAGTCGCAGCATTGCCATGACGCGCGTCGAATCACCAGTAAACGAACTGATTGCGATTTACGACGTGAGTACCGGCAAAAAGGTAATGAGCCTCCGCGGTGCGGGGAGAGTGTCCGGAATAGCATTTAGCCCGGATGGCACACGACTCGTCTCAGTGGGGAAGGGCATTACGATTTGGGACGTCCCGACTGGGCGAGAAATCATGACACTTCGTACCGGACCGAACGCATTTCGTACGGTGGCATTCTCTACAGACGGCATGCGACTGGCGTCGGCTGGCGCGGGTAACGACGTTGCAATCTGGGAAGCGGTACCGCTTGGTTCGCAAAAAGCGGTCTTGGCGCCGCTACACGTGGGGCCGGTCGAGGACGAAAGGAATGACGACGGGGCGGGTGATTCGGACGAGGAGCCTCCTCCGAGATTCCCTCGATCGACGTTCGAACGAAAAGAAACGAAGCTTGTTCCGCCCGAACCGGCGACCACGACGTACGTCCCGCGCTTTCCGACTCGGCCGTAGATGTTCCGAGAAAGCACGTCCTCAAGCGCGTAGGAATCGAAGGGCCCATACCGGTAGAAGGCGTTGTTTCACGTGAGGAGGACCACATCCGCCGCACGCAATTCACCCACAAACAGGCCTTACGCAGCCAAATAGGCCAAAGTGGACGCCTGCGTCGATCGGCGGGCAGGCTGGGCGTCAGGGCATCGGGTAGAGTCGATGGGATTCAAGAGGGTTCGCCATGCCGCTTCGCCGGCAAGCCGGAAGTGCTGGAGGCTTGGCGAAAAAAAGAAATTTTCCCGCCGCTGGAAGATTTCTCCGCCAATCCTGGTCTGAATCCGGCTTATCAGCATAGGGAGCCGTTGAAATTCCTGCGAACCTTTTGCGTAGCTGCTGCGTCCAAATAGTCGATAGGCACAAGCGGTCCCTTGACCGTTTGCCCCAACCTCGTAACATCGAGACGGAAACCCATGAACAGTCCATGAGCTAGCTTCTCGCCGATTCGCAACTGCGCAATCTCTGCGCCCTGAAGTTGGGGCCTGCGCAGGCGAATTGGCAAGTAAGGAGCAAGCTCATGCAGACGGTCCATCATGTGGATTCCCAAGCCAGTCAGCCGAACGGCAATTCTTCCGGCGTTTTTCCCGGCACCCGCCTTCACATGGCGTGGCGGCCATTGCCCGCCGGTTACCGGGTGATGGCGCAATTACCGGATTGCAGTGCCATATTGCTTTCCTTTGCCCCCAGCCGGCAGGAGGCCGTGCATAAGGCCGAGACCTGGGCGGACGAGTACGAAGCGGAACCGTCGGGAGAGTCCAGCGACGGCAAGGCGGAGAGAATTCGTGCGGTTTCGATCTACGTTGAGCGGTGGGTTGGCAGCCTGCAGACAGGCTGCTGGGAGGTCTTGTGCCGCTCGGCGGGCGGCTTCTATCGTCAGCTTCGCTCTGTGCAAAGCGGAGGGAGCGCGGCGCGCGGTAGCGGGACAACCTTCTTGGACGACGGCGCGCCCAACCCAAGCGGGCGCTGCGGCAAGGCAACGGCGCCGGAACCGTGCCGTCGAACACGCGGGGTACGTCCAACCTGGCAACGCGTGCGGACGTGGGGGCTCCTCTGACTCGCTGCTGGGGGCGGGGAATTCAGCGCTGAAGAATTTGAAATTTCTTCGCCAGGCGAGGATCCAAGGGGGACACGTTACCGGCTATTCAGGAAGTGGGACACACCAACAGGCAACGTATGCCGATTTCCATTTCCCCGATTTCCGAACGTCACCGATCACCGGTTGGCGACGATTGACTGCCAATTGTCACAACACCCGTCTTCGTCGCTTCGGCGCATTGGTTTGTTCGGGTTTTCGCGCGTACAAACTCCCGATCGGATCGACGTTCGTCACGCTGCAACTGGGCAACCAACCCGTCCAGTGTGCCGCCGGCCTCCGCGAGCAATCTCTCTCGCGTTTTTCGCAACTCGTCAAGAATCGGATTCTTTGTCATCGTACAACTCTCCAAGAAACTCCGCAGGCGTGCAAATGAGCAAGCCACCGTAGCCTCGGTCGGCGAGAATCGCATACACCTTGGGTAGGGTATGCGCATTTGCGATGTGCCGGCAGTTCTGTGTCAGTAGATATTCTACACCAGCGAAGGCAGCAATGGCAACGTGCAACGCATCTGCCGCAGCCTTTGCAGGCATCAGCGACGCAGAAACCAATGCCTCCGCGATTTGCCGGACTTCGTCTGTAATTGGAATCGAGGGAACGCCGGCAAGCAGTTTCAGTCGATCGGCAGCCGCCTCCGGATCGCCGGCAGATGCCTCGTTGATGACCAGTTGGGACGTCACGAGATCAAATTTGGGACGCTCGATTTGCCACCAGTCGCGGGCCTGCATTTGCAACGTGGCGATGTTGGGATCGGAACTCGCACGAGACGTTGCATGGCTAACAATCGACGTTCTCGATGTAAACGGTTGCCATAAAGTCTTTCTAGGCTAACCGGCATGAAATGAGACCCGATTCCATGTGCATTCCACGGGTTCGCGTCACGCCCATTGTACGCAACGCCAGTGATCTTAGCATGGCCAACTATAGCGGTCAAGAACCTGGGGCCCCCACCCACCAAGGGCCCACCCACCAAGGGCCTGACTTTCACTGCTAACCGCAAGCATCCGGAAGCAACAGCCGAAGCACCGGGCATGCAACTCGCACCCTTGGCCTTATTCGATGTCAAACTGGAGCGGGAGCAGCACCTCGAATCGCCGCCAATTGTTCGGCATAGCTTGCTTTGCCTCTGACTGCAAAGGGAATGTTCTGATCGGCCAGCGCTTCCAACGCCGCTTCGGGAACCAAGTGTTCTCCCGTCCTCAAGACACGACCTGAAAAACGGCCCAAGAGGAAAGCCAAAGCCCGTTTCTCAGTGTCGCGGTCCGCAAAAGTAATCGTCACCATGTTCGAAACACCTCGTTTCATCAGATAGGAAAAGACGCTTTGCGGGAGTGTATCGCAATAACTGGGGGGTACATCTTCCTACCTCTTATAGGATAGACGACGGTACGACCCGCGTCAACGTCGGCTCGGGGGTCCCGCGGCGGAGAAGGGGGCCGAATTCCGGGCACACAGGACTCATTTCTGGTGTCCGCCTGCTTTCGCTACGCGCAAGGTTACTCAGTTCGTGCCGCGCCCCGGCGGAAGAAAGTGCTCGGACGGGAATCGCGAAATCTTTAACCAATCCTGCCAGAATTCGAATTTTCTTCCGCCAAAACGGCCAGGAATCCGGCTTAGGTAGGTGAACGCTCGCCGGCGCAAGAGATCGAGTGCTCGACATGCTAATCACTGCGGCCCAGTTTTCTACGGTATCAGAAACAGGATGGTCCTGTCTCGCCAGCGGGGCAACGGGCCGCCCGGAAAGCGAAGGAGATTGACGATGAATAGGTTCTTTGTTGACTTGGCGCCGCGCCGGGCAACGTGCCCGCGGGGTGCGATTCTGCGTGGGCTCGCCTTGGCACTGCTGTTGCTTCCAGGGACCGTCGGATGCCAGATGCCGGCGAACAATTCCGCAGCCCTCGACGAGGTGGCCAATCGCATTAAGAAGGTGACGGACGAGATGGCGACGAAGCAAGAACTGGCGACCGCTGAAGCCGGACACGCCGTAGCGCATCAGCAGTTGACCAGCCGCGCCGACCAGTTGGCAACGAAAGTCGAGCGGGACATTCCCGCGAAGTTGGAAAGACTCGACGCCGAGGTGAACGACCAGATTCAGCGCTCGACAAGAATCGAGGCGGCGCTTGTGGATAACCACGAGTCGCGATTGCGGAATCTCGAAGAAGGTGGTCACCGGCCCACCTACGGGCAGACTGTCCTGAAGCCGGAGGTTCCCCCCAGCCTGCCATCGCCGCCGCAGCCCGATCCGCCAAGCTGGGGCGTAGTGAAGATCGAGAACAACATGACGACCTGGCAGCAGATGGAAGTCAACGGATTCCCTTACGGCGTCGCCCCGCTGCGGACCGTGGACGTGATCGTGCCGGCGGGCAGGGCGACTACGCGGCTCGTCGGTTTCGAGGGGACCAAGAGCTGGTGGGTAGGCGGGCCCGATTATCGCCAGCGGGTGGTCATCACGCCCAAGCCGGCCTATGACTCGGTCGTTTGGTATCCGTAGCAGTGAGGCTGCCACGCGGCAGGGGCGAGGAGAAAGCCCACGGAACAAGGCCACGGATGGCCCTGGAGCGGCGGAGCCCATTCACGAAGGAGGTCTGAAATGTTGGTGCTTGCAAGGAAAAGGAACGAGTCGATCATGATCGGCCAAATCAGGATCACGGTCGTGGAAATCCGCGGCGGCACGGTCCGTCTTGGCATCGAAGCGCCCAAGCACGTGCTGGTCTACCGGCGTGAAGTGTACGACAGTATCCACGCCGCTGAACCGGCCCTTGTCGGGACGGTGAAATAGCATGCTCCTGCAGGGAAGGAATCGCCATGATAGAACTTCTACTGATCGTCGCCGGCTTTGTTTTCGCGGTCCGTTACCGGACGTTGGGAAGGCTCACGAGCGAAAATTTCCCGCGGGTCGATGCGACCAGGCTTTGCCAGTGGCAAGAGGCTGCGGTGATGGCAAACGACCTTTACCTCTGCGCCACTTGGGCGCGGCATTCGTCAAGATCACGATGTCCTTCACCCTCTGGCAAATCGGGCTAACGGCCGACGAGCTCCTGGCGGCATTCCGTGCCGGGCTGGTGGTATGGCTCGTCACCCTGACCGTCGCAGCCATTTACGGCAGCAAGGCCAGGCGGCTGTGGACCGCAGTCACCGCGTCACGGGACGAAATCGCGTCACGGGACGAAATCGGGTCGCGGAGAAGCCCAGAAGCCGCCGGCCAAGCCGCAATGGCCCCTCCCGTCCGAACCGCTCCTCGCACACCGCGTCAACCGTCCGCACCGAGCGTTTCCCCATCAGCCGCTGGACTTCCTGCTGGGGCGAAGCAATCTGCTTCGGCGCCTGCGGATGTGGCAGTTCTCGTTGGATCGTCCGGTGTGCCGTCGGTTGGAACGCCGCCAAGTGTACCGCGACGGCGTCCAAAACCACGATAGCAGGGCCTCGGGCCCGAGTTTAGCTGGTGACCACCGATGTTCTTCCGCCGCTGCTGGGCCCTCCCGCTGCTCGCTGCTCTGCCGCGAGCGACGGCAGGCATCGTTCGACTCCGACTCCGCGACGCCAGGCCAAGGCCGCCTGAAATGTTCAATACAATCTGAGCAGGGTATGAAAGATTTCAATCGGCCGCCGCCCATGCCCACGCGAGTGCCCCGAGCGATAGGTGTGGATCAGCTCCTTGATAACCGGTTCATGGCGCCATGGGCTGTCAGGTCGAATCGCACGGTGGTCTTCGGCGAATGCCATCGCCGCCTCGATCTTGCCGGCCCATTTCTCTTCGTCGTCGGACTGAAGATAGCCCAACATTCCTGCGCGCACGTCTTCGCGGGCGTACTCCCCTCGGAGGAAACGGCCCAGGCCATCCACGCCGAGGTACTTCGCGGCCGAATAGCCTCTTCCCAGGCGCTTGCACTCGAAGCGGAAGCGGCTGCGCGGCGACGTTCTGGTCAAGTCGATGCGAATGTCGAGTCGTTTTCGTCCCCGCCCTGTCCGTCGCTCTCGTCGACTTTTCGGTTCATTCACGGGCGGGTCGTCATGCACGGAGTAGAACTGCATCCAGCGCATCGGGCGCTGTATCGAGCACCGCGTCGATGGCTTCGACCAGGAATCCCGTAATCGCCGTTTCCTGAGCGCGGGCATGTTCGGCGGGTTTGAGGCCATCGTAGCCCAGCTTGAGCAGACGATAAACGCGCGGAAGGAACAGGCGGTCGTAGTCGGCAAGGTTTTCGGACTCGCGACGCGGCTGATGCGACCTTGGACCGATCATCTTTCGACCTCCGCTCACTCCAGCGTTTCGACGATGATGTTTCGAGCGTCGATCATGGCCTGGCTTTCGGTCCAGTGAACGCGTTGCATCGGCTTGAGCACGTAGGTCCGCGTACCTTCGTAAACCCGCAGATTGCGGTCGAAGTAAACCCATTGGGAACGTTCAGCCCGCAGGCGTTGCCGCGTCTTTTCGAGCTGGCCGGCGGTCGCCTTGTCGGCATTGAAGACTTGAACGTCTCGAGCGGCGGGAATGTCCTTGATGAGATCGACCTGGACCATCCCCGAAAGACCGTCATGCACGATCGCCACCTGATGACGCTTCGGCAATTCGTCGTCGATGAAGTCGTCCAACTCCGATTTCAGGCGCTGGCCGAAAGCGCGGAGTTCGGCTGTCTTGGGCGGACGAACCGCAGGTTTCCCGGTCTTTCCATCGTTCAGCGCCAGGCGGACGTGGAGCAGATCGTGGATGACGCGCCTTCTCGCCAGCGTCAAGTTCCAAGGAATCGTTTACGAGATCGTTCAACTCACGGAGCAAATCAGCAGTCCCGTTACCGGTCTCGTCGTCCGGCAGAAGCGTGAGCTGCTCCGGCCCGGTCACAGATTCCTGGCTTTCACGCACCGATTGCGGGGCGGTAAGCGTAAGTCGCGAATGGAGGTTTTCCCAATCTTTACGCTGAACTGCTGAAAGGTCCCGGATCGAAACGGGCATGTTCCGAAGTGCTCTCAGAGTCGCTACCCCCCGCTGAACGCCAAACTGAGTGGACGTCAAGAACTGGTGGTAGAAGGCGAAATCCGAACTCAGGTACAGAGACAGCGCTTTAAGGAATTGCCTGTCGTCCGTGGGGCTGGCGATACCGATCTGCCGGGGCGGCACGACGAGAAACCGCTTCTCGTAGACGGCGAAGTTGCGCGCCGCGCTCACGATTATGTGTGGCGCACGGCAGATAGCGAGCCCCCGACTGCCTCTTCGAACGCTGGCATAGAACTTGTCGTTCGGCTTCAACACGGCGTCGGGAAACGTGAAAACGTGCCGCCATCTCGCAAGTTCCGACATTTTGAGAACCTTCGCGTTCACAACCTCATCGATCTTTACGGTCTTGTTTTCGCCATCGGCGACGAGCTGGGCCTCCAACGCCGGCCCTTCGGCAACGACAAGGGAACCTTGTTTCTCGAGATCGGACAGGGAAGGGAATTGCCTTTCGAGCCTTGAAAGCAGCCGTTCGTCCAGCGCGGACCCCCAAGTCGCCAGTTTCCACGGCAGACCATTACCGTCCACTACCCGAAGCGTCGGAATGTCCTGAATTTCGCTGGCGTTGACGACGATGCTCCAGGACTCGTTTCGCTTCCCGGCAGTTGCCGGCCGCGTCAACTCCTGATTTGCTACCAGTGGCGAGTAGACCCGCACCGATTCATCCTCATCGTGGTGTCGCGCATTATCGCGCCGTTTCTCATAAAAGAAGGCTGCTGCCGGCACGCGGAAACGACTGCGGACCGCGCCCGGCGCGAGGACTTCAGCGAGGTTCGAGAGATTCGCGACCGTGTTGACGTGGACTTGGCGGAAGAACGCGCGGCGGAAATCGCGGGCGGGATCTTCAAAAAGAGTCATCGCCGGAAGAAACAAGGCAACCTCACCGTCGTCGGCAAGATAATCGAGTACTTTCCAGGCGAAGGCCCGCGCGATCTGGTTGCCTCCGACGGGTCGGTCATTGGCGTTGTCGGTCATCCACCTCCAGACGACCTCTTCAGCCTTCAGGAGCTTTTGCGGCTTCAATCGCTTCCACGGTGGGTTGCCCACGATCCAGCGAAACTTCTTGGCGAGCGGCCTGTAGGTTCGCTCCGGGTTCTCGAAGAAGTTCGCACGGAAGATGTTGTTGCCACGAAGTTTGGGAAGCTGAAAACGGGATTGCCCCACACCTTCCAGGTCGGGTGGATCCACGTAATCCAACAAAGTTAGGACGAGACTCAACTCTGCCACATTACAGGCATCTTCTTCATTGTCAGCGCCAAAGACTGCTCCCACCAAGAGATCGCTCAATTGGAAAGGAGTCGGTTTGCTCTTGGGGGGAAGCTCTTTCTCGATCAAGCGGCGGTAACACTGGACGAGAAAGGCCCCCGACCCGCACGCCGGGTCGAAGACCCGCGTGTCCCCGGCAAGGGGCCGCCGTTCCTCCAGTTCGGAGAGCATCAAGTTGACGACCGGTATCGGCGTGTAGTAGGCGCCGATTTCCCGGCCGTGGCCCGGTTTCTGGGCGTCGTCGGGCGCGTGCAGGAACTGCTCGTACACATTCGACAGGGTTTCGATCGGTATATACGAGAAATTGTAACAACCGAAGTCGAGACTCAGTTGCCTGTCCCCGACCTCAGTGATTTCGTCACCGGAGAAAACGCCCGCGACACAACGCAGGTTATCCGCTGTAGGCGCGCCTTTGGCGTCGAAATCGATGGGGAAGATGCTGCCATTCAACCACGCATCCAGCCGCCCGACGACATCTCGTACGGCCTCAACGGTTGCCGTCGGGCCGAATACGGACGACTCTGCCACCCCCCACTTCTCGAATTTCTTTGGTGAGAGGAATGCGCCGGTCCCGAAGATAGTGCAAGTAGACGTACTTGCCAATGATTGCATGGGATTTCTCGCGCTGCAAGCCCTTGTTGCGAAGGAAGCGGTCAAGCTTGCGAAGATTATCGAGCAGTTTCCAGTCGACTCGGTCTTCCGGCGTCACGTCCTTGCCCCGACGTTGCCAAAGCCTTCCGGTGTCGATCGATTCGGCGCTGAATTCGTCGATCAGGGCGGAGATGTCGTTGAAGTCCGTCAAGGCCTGAAGAACGCCCGACGCCTCTCCCGTTTCCGACCGGCTATGACGGAATCCCGAGTACAGCTTGACACCGGACGGCATATAAACGATGAGAAACGGTGCAACGTCCTGGTTCCAGACAAGGCGGTGAATGTCATCGGCCTTTTTTTCCGAACCGGCTCGACAAATGTAAACAAGCGGCACGATCGTCCCCACGGTCCCCTCAGAGTCGGAACGCAGGGAATAGACGCCCTCCAATCCCAGATACTCTTCCGCTCGCCGAAAAATGTGGCCAAAGAAGGGCGCCGTTTCAAAGAGGCTCTGCCGTTTCCGCAGGAAATTCGGCGAATCCTGATAACCAAGTTTGTTAAGGAGTTCGGCTATCTGCATTGTGGATGCTTCATTTGCCGGGCCATCCTGTTCCTAATGGGCTTGGGGGCCAATAGTTGTTCAGCGAAAGGGGAGTATGACCGGGGAACCTTTGGGTGCAGGTTTAGGGTACTTTGGTAAGCTTGTATGATTGAGAATACTTGATAAGTTTAGGTTCGCCTTGCCTGTCGTAAAAGTCTTCCTAAACGGCGCAGTCGGAATAATCGGCAAACTCGCGACGGTTCTTTCGACTGTTTCGCAAGAATTCCTGCCCCATGCGCATCTATCCAGACGTCTCTCCATCTTCCACGACAGCCCGCTGATTGATGACCTTCTCCAACTTCGGCCAGATAAACCACAGGAAAAGGATGTTCGAGTAGCGTTTGATTTCGTGGTGGTTGATGTCCAAGGCGATCAAGTCGCCGCCGCCGATCGTCAAGAGGGTCTCCAGAACGTCGCGGTACTGGGTGCGGAACCGCAGCCCCTGCCGGTCGCTCAATTCGTCGCCCTCGAGGAAATGGAACTCCCCGATCTCGTTCGGCGTGAACAACTTGCGGCCGTTGGCGAACATCTCGTAGCACGAGTGCAGCCAAGGAATCAACAAGATCCAACTCACAAAAGTCGCCATGCCCGGGTCGAAGACGGGCTTCAATTTCGCGAAGTACGAGCCGATGGCCCCGATAATGAACCAATGTTGAACGTGCTCGACGTATTTCAAGCCGAACCAGACGGCCAGGAAAATGACGACCAGGAGCGCGAGATAGCGGGCGTTGATGTCGTAGGTGTACGTCAGGAAAAGATAAACGAGCACCCAGGCATAACACCAGCCCGCAAAGGCGGCCGTCTCGGGGAACCACTCGACAAGGCCCGCCAGGAGCCAGCCCGCCGCGATGATCAGCCAGAGGAAGAATCCGCGGTCCACCGTGTAAAAGGAAACTTCCTCGGCAACCGCGTGTTTCCGCTTCTTGAGAAAGAAGAAAGGGAGCAAGGCGACCCGAACCACGCCGCGAACGGCGCCCCTTGCCGCGCGGCGGAAAAGCCTCCGGGGCGGTCTTGGAGCGGCGGGCTCCATTGTCAGGGCCTCGGAAACGACGCGTTTCGGAGGCTCCACGGGCTTCGGCGGTTCGACAGGGATTTCGGGGGCCTTGGCTGCGTCGGCCATGGTTTTTCTCCTTCGCGGGGTACTTTTCCCCTTCGATGATACCGCTTTTTTGCCGTTTGTAAACTCACTTGCTGAAGTGAATAAAAAGTATATCGTCGTCCTGGATGACGTATCCCTTCGGCTCTTGCCGCACGAGATGGGCGGCTTTCACTTCGCGCTCGCTGCCGAGCCGGATGAGATCGCGATAGTCGAAAATCTCGGCGCGGATGAACCCCTTGGCCAGATCGGTGTGAATCGCGGCGGCCGCGTCCAGGGCGGTGCCGCCTTGATGGAGCAGCCAGGAGCGAACCTCCTTCTCGCCGGCCGTAAGAAACAGCCGCTGGCGGGATGTTGTCAGCAACGTCCGGATCATGGCGTCGCGATCGGTGCCGCCGACGCCCATCTCCGCCTCGAACTCGGCCCGATCCGCGGGACTCATCTTGGCCAGTTCCAGTTCCAGCCCGGCGGGCACCGCCAGCACGGGCGTCTCCGGCGTGCTCAGCGCCGTGAAGCGCTCGGGCTTGGCTTCGTCGTCGGCCGTGTTGAAGATCACCACCCGCGGCTTCTCGCCGAAGAGGCGGAACGAACGGGTGACCCTGAGTTGATCGTCGGTCATGTCGCTTTCGCGTAGCGGCTTGCCGCGCTCCAAGGCTTCCAGCACGGTCTTGAGAGTGGCATCCTCGTGCTGGAGGGTCTCGTGCTCCACCCTCGGCAGCGGCTTGCGCAACGACTCCTCGACCCGCTTGATGCGGTTGGAAACGATCTCCATGTCGGCCAGGATCAGGTCGGTGTCGAAGGTCTCCAGGTCGGCCTTGGGATCGGTGCGGCCAAAGGCGCCGATCACCAGCACCAGGCAGCCGGCCTCGCGGATCATGGCCAGCCGGGCTGCGCTGCCCTCGTGGCTGCGGCTGAGGCCCGGCGTGTCGACCAGTTCCAAAGCGGCCATCGTCACTTTCTTCGGCTTGTAGATCCGGCAAAGCCCCTCGATCCGCGGTTCCGGGACCACCGCCATCGCGCTTTGCGCGGTGTGGCCCAGGGCCGGATCGGGTTTCTGGCCCGTCATCCACTCGAAGACCGTGCTCTTGCCGGAACCTTGATATCCAACCAAACCGATCTTCATAGCTGTTCAACCTCCTTCACCATCCACTTGTAATGCCCCCGGCCGGGGGCATTAAGTCACGTATTATCAGGCACAATCCCGATGCCTGCTACTTTGGCGGAGGCTTTGCGACGCCCGCCGTCAGTTCCTCCAAGGCCTTCGCGACTTTCTGCGCGGCCGCGCCGTCCAACGCCTGCCGGCCGAAGCGGACAGTGTAAAACGCCTCGGCCACTTGCACGGCCCAGGCAAAAAGCTCGCGCCGCCCGCTGACCGCGGCCAACCGAGTACCGGCGGCGCAGGCGAACTCGCGGGGCGTCTGCCCGGCGCGTCGCTGCAGGCCCAGGCGGGCCGCGATTTGCTCGAAGCGGCGGTAGAACTCGATCGAACTCCGCGCCCGGCCTGCCGCCTGCCGCCGGCCGCGGCGAACCTTCGCCAAAGCCATCGCAGGCCGCGCACGATCCACCAGCCGACCGTTACCGGCACGATCACGATCGCGATCAACACGACCACGCCGAACACCCCTCCCATGATACCACTGCGGAGCTTTGCGGCCAAGGAGGCCCACAGGCTTGCCGCAAGCTCTCTCCACCAATGGGGATTGAGCAACTTGCTTGTAACCTTCCGCGTCGCCCGGGAGATCGGTTCATAAACCGACTCGCGTTGCTTGAGGCGATCCATGTCCACGACGTACTTGTCCCAATAGCGTTGCAGACCGTGCCAGCGCCCCTGCCAGGCCCCCCACATCGTGCGATCCGCCGCCCGCGTGCCCACTTCGGCCGCCGGTGTCGGATCCAATCGCAGCCAGCCGCCGTACCTCCAGTCAACTTCCTCGTCGGGCCGCAAATCCTTCCGATCGCTGCGCCGCACTTCCTTCGGGACCTGAGCGATCTGGTCCTCGCTGAGAAACGCCTCGACCCAGGCGTGCGCGTGCAACTGGCGGACCTGGTAGCATTGTTGGTCCTCGTGCCATTCGTCGCAGTGATAACCCAATACGACCCGCGCTGGTATTCCCTGGCTGCGGAGCATCAAGGCCAGGGCCGTGGCAAAGTACTCGCAGTGTCCGCGGGGATGATTGGAAACGAAGTCTTCGATGGAATCCATCGAAGTGTCGCGATCCTCTCCTTGCAAGCTGTAATGGAACTGGCCGGAAGCGGAGAACTGTTTCTCGAACCAGCGGGCGACATCGTAATGTTTGCGCAATGGCAGGCCACTTTCTTTCAGCCATCGCGCGGCCAAGGCCGTCAGCCGGGGCAAAGGCCAACGATCGCTGGGCATTTGCAGATAAGGTGAAACTCGTACCACGCGGCTGGCTGGAATCAGCGGGGCCTGATGTCCGTCGACCAGCCCGCTGGTCCGCACTTCGCACTTGGAATTGCTGCCGCGCGGATCGCCGCTGAAAGTGGGCTTCCACCCAAGTCGGCCAGTAGACGGGTCGTAGATGCATTGTTTCCGACGAGTTCAAGCGGCGGCGAGGTCTTGTCTCCGACGGGTTCCACCAGCGGCCAGATATAGAATATATCGTTGTGAGCCAGGTACGGCTCCATGGTGATTTTCTGCACCACGGGAGGGCCGATGCGGAATAATGCCGGATCGCCCGCATCGTCATCCACACTGTTGGAATTCTGCGCATTCCGCGACGTGTACCACGCCTGTAGGGAACGCCCTCCGTGGCGTTCCATGACGGGGACAAAGGTCTTTCATCGGGTACGCCCGGAACGCCACGGAGGGCGTTCCCTACAGGTGATTGGTTCGGCGGCGGCTCGCGTCGCCACTGGTTTTGCGAGTACCAGGTGACTACCGAACCCCGCAAGTAAACGTCATCGCGCATCGGATAGACCTCGCTCGTGGCTGGGTCCATCAGTTTCAATTGCATGACTTCCTGTCGGTTTTCGATGGTGTCGCCCAGGCCTCCCAGGGTAATCTGATCGCTAAAGCCGACGGTGTTGAGCGGTTTCCTTGTTTCTCCGCGCCAGGCAGCCGGGGGACGGGGCACGGTAGAGAAAATAATTGCCGCCAGGAACAGTGCGCCGGCAGCGATGAGCGCCAGTCGAGCAAACAACTCGGTGACGACGCCCGATCGGCCGCTGCCCGCCGGCGCGCTCGTGAACTTCGCTTGCATGGCGGCCAGCGGCCAGCGTGTAGTTGGAGTCCCGACGTGGTGCCCGGGCGGGACTCCAACCGCCGCGCCCACCCTACTCTGGCCGCGATGGCGTCCCCATTGGCTATAGAGCACCAGCAGCGACAGGGCAAAGATGCCGACGATCGTATAAGTGATGATCAGGCCGCCGAAAGCAACACCCTGACTATAGCGGGCAGCTACCACGGCCTGCAGCAGGCTCATGACGGCCAGCCATCCATAGGTGCGGGCGTCCTTCTCCTGGAACAAGAGAATCAGTTGTGAATAGATCAGGATGTTGGCCGCCGTTTGCATGCGGCCGTCCCAACCGGATTGCACCAAGAGGTACGGCGAGAAAATCGCCTGGACGCCCCACAGCAGCCAAATAGCCGCCTTTCGTGGTATGCGCACGACGCCCAGGAAGTCGGTGACCACCAGTGAAACGACGGCCGCCATCCACAACGCCATCGCCAACCAGGGGCTTTGCGAGCCCATGGCAAAGAGCATCGCGCCCAATGCCGTCAAGGCGGCGATGACGACCGATAGCAGGTTCTTTACTTCCATGGGTATCAGTCTGCCTGAAAATAACGGGCCAGGCTCGCGCTGGAGGTATCGATCACGCGAACACCGCGACCAGCCATCCGCCGCGCGACATCGCCCGACAACGTGCCCGCCGACCATGGGTACATGGTGCCCGCCGCCTGCGACAAATCGATCGACCGCGTGCTGACCAGGACGATTTCCGTGCCCGGCTCGATCCGGCTGACGGCCAGTTGCAGCAAATCCGGCACGCGGTCGTGCGGCTGGGCATCGATCAGGGCCAGTCGCTCCATGAGGTCTTGCAGCAGGGCTGCCGAGCCGGGGCCGCCGGTGACCCGCGGCTCGGGGTCGGCGGCCACGAGAAACACGTCGCTATTCCCCTTGCGGCAAAGCTCGGCGGCCAACGTAGCGGCGAAGCTTACGGCCAACTCGACGTTTTCGGCATGGATCGAGTCAGGATCCGCCGGCTGCCAGAGATCCAACACGATGGCCGCGTCGCGACTGTGCGGCTGCTCGAACTGGCGGACCATGACTCCGCCGGCCCGGGCGGAAGTCCGCCAATGGATCCAGCGGCGGCTGTCGCCCCGTTGCCAGGGCCTTAGTCCGTAGAAATCGCCTTCGATGCCCGGGCGGTGTTCGCGGCGGTCGTTGCCGGCGAACGACTCATGACGCAGGGCGTTCCAACTTTGGGTCAGACGCCCCAGCCGCGGCAACACCGTCAACGTGGCCGACGTGCTGCAATTCATCGAGTAGCGGAAGAGGCCGAAAGGGAAACGCGTCGAGAGCCGCATCGGCCCGATACGGTATCGGCCGCGCTGCGCCAGCCGGCCGCGATAATCGCCTTTGCAGGTTTGCCGGGCGGGGACGTAAGGAAAAAGCACGCTGGCTTCGCTCACCGGTCCATTACGCTTGCCTTCCCGTCCACCCGTCAGCCGGCGAATCGGTTCTTCGAGAACCAGGATCCAACTCCCCACTCTCCGCCGGGTATTCGAGATCGCCAGGTGGACCACGAGCAAGTCGCCCGCACAGACCGCGCGCGGCAGGCACCTCTGCACAACCAGGCCGCGGAGCGTGAACAAGCCCAAATGACGGCTCAGCAAGAGTGGGCCGGCAAGCATGCTGCTGAGAATCAAGAGCAGATTCACGTCGTTGACCAAGGCCCCGCCGAAGACCAAGACGAAAATCAGAAGGTATTGCCAGCCTACGGGCGTGAATGTGGTTCGGCGGCGAGATTTCATGATCGATTAGGCCGGCACCGGCACTTCCTCCACCAGGCGTTCCACGAGCGACTCCACCGCCTGACGTTGGCCGCCGTGAAGATAACCCTTGGGAATCACGCGATGGGCCAGCACCGGCACGGCCAGATTCTTGATGTCGTCGGGCACGACATAATCGCGCGCGGCGATCAAGGCCGCCGATTGGGCCGCGCGGTACAGGGCCAGGGCCCCGCGCGTGCTGGCCCCCACGTGCAGTTCCTCGCATGTTCGCGTGGCCAAGACGATATCCAATAAATAACCGTTCAACGCCGAATCGACCTCGACGCGGCGGACCGCCTCCTGAAGTTCGATCACCTGCCGGCAATCGAGCGCCGCCTGCAGGGAATCGACCGGTTCGCCATCGCGATGGCTCGTCAGGACCTGCAATTCGACGTCGCGCGACGGATAACCCATGGGAATCCGTAAAAGGAAGCGGTCGAGTTGGCTTTCCGGCAGGGGGTAGGTGCCTTCGAACTCGACGGGATTCTGCGTGGCGATGACCATGAACGGGCGGGGAAGCGGGTGGCTTTGCCCATCGACCGAGACCTGCCGCTCGCTCATGGCCTCCAGCAGGGCGCTTTGGGTCCGGGGAGTGGCCCGGTTGATTTCGTCGGCCAGGACGATATTGGCGAAAATCGGCCCCGGACTGAAGGCGAAGTGCGGCGCTTCGGGAATATGAATGCTGCTGCCCGTGATATCGCCCGGCAACAGGTCGGGCGTGAACTGAATGCGGCGGAATTCGCTCGCCAGGCTGCGGGCGACGGCCTTGCCCACCAGCGTTTTCCCCACGCCGGGAACATCTTCCAGGAGGATATGTTCGCCCGCCAAAAGGGCCACGGTTGTCAGTCGGACGACCTCGTTCTGGCCCAATACGACGCGGCTGATGTTCTCGCGCAGTTTACGAATGAGCGGTTCTGTGGAATTCATGAATGCCTTGTTCCGGTTGTTGAAGACATTCTAATGCCTGGCCGGGAACGTGGCGAGTGGCCCGTCATTCGTAGTTCCGGTTTTCGGCATGCCCCGTGGCCGAACGGAGGCGCCATCGGACCGCGCGCAAGCCATCGCGCGATAGGGTTGTAGCGGTCGTGATGGTTTTGGCTTTGCCCGCGAAGCCACAATACTCTATTTGCCCTCCTCACATATATTCTATATTCAAGCAGGTGGCCTTGCGCGGCTTTGCTCAAGTCATGGGTGTCTGCGGTAAATTCAGTCAATTGCCTGGGGATGGACTGGCATGGACCTTTCGGTCCACGGGTTCTACGTTCCCTTCATTCCCCCGGTGCTTGCTGGTCGACGAAGCGTGCTCCGATGCTAAAACAGCGTTCGTCGAGCCGCTGGCAGCGGACGATTTCGATTTGTTTCAGGCTTCCATCCGGGAGCACGACTCGCAACCGCTCCTTGGGATAGAGCGGCTCGCCGTGCAGGAGTCCGAGTCCGCTCCGTGCGAGGTCGACGACGTACACGGCGAACCACGCCCGGGCCCGCGGCAGACTGGGCAGCGTCTGCCGGTGCTCCAGGGCGACAAGATGGTTCTTGCCGCGGCAGCGCACGCGGGGAGAACCGCGTCTGCAGCCGGGAAGAGAGGGGGCCGGTCCCGCGCGAAGTCGTCTTCCCAGTCAGCGGGCAGTCCTGCGGAACACGGAAGCCGCTTGATCTCGGCTACGGTTGGCACTGTGTCAGGGTGCTGATCCAACATTGGCAGAATTCCTCCTCAAAGCTGTGGCCCGACTCGCGGTCCATGTATTCCAGCACTTCCTTGCTACTTGCGCCCTTGCGATACGCGCGGTCGCGTCGGAGGGCATCGTACACGTCGGCCACGGCACAAAGCCGTGCCCATTCGTGGATCTCTTTGCCCACCAGGCCGGCCGGATAGCCGCGGCCGTCCGTGCGTTCGTGGTGCTGGTAGACCATCATAAGCTGTCCCCAACTGAGTCCGTCCGCAAACAGAGTTCCTCGAAACCGCGCTGCGGGTGCCGGCGGATCAGCTCCTGCTCGTCGTTGCTGAGCTTCGTCGTCTTATTCAATACTTTGGCCGGAATGCAGCACTTCCCCACGTCGTGCAGCAAGGCCCCGCGGGCAATCTCCAGGAGTTGCCTGCGGTCGTGGATGCCGTAGGCCTCGGCGAGCACGATCGAACAGGCACAAACATTGGTAAGGTGCGTAAACGTGTAATAGTCGTGTGTCATCACCGCAATCAGATCCTGGAAGATATTCTTCCGGTTGCAGATCAGGTTCACCATGTCCCCTCCCAAGTCGGTGGTGACCTTCACCACGGCGTCGACGTCGCCTCTTTCCAGTGAAGCCGTCAAGATGGTGTTCGCGGCGTCCTTGAGGATGCAATAGCGATCCTTTGCCGGAATGGTTTCGTCCGCCAACACATGGCTCCGCACATGGTCACAGTACTGCTGGGCCTCGGAGGATCGCGTGTAAAGCGTAGTAACGCTCTGGTCCAGCAGCCGCTGGAGGTCGCCCGGCTCCAGGGTAACGTTTTTCTCCCGGTACAGCCGCGGCGGCTTGTTTCTTGGCCGGCCAAAAGTACAAGTCGAAGGAGATTTCCTTTTGCGACTGCAACGTCCTGACCGCCACGGGCACCAGTCCGAGGGGATCGGTTGTTATTTCCGTACCACTGGAATGCATGAGTCTATGCCATTGAACAATAGTTGCCGGCGGAGGTCTCAATCGCCTCGCGGCTCAATCGCGGCGGTTCTCGGTCAACCCGGCCTCCTCCAACGAGCGTGGCGCCAAGGGCAGGAATTTACCAGGCAACGCCGTCCCCGAAGCGACGGCGGCCCCTGGAGCGAGACTCGCTCTCCGCCACCCCAAGTCCTGGTCCCGAGACAGCGGTTCGCTGCCCCCATCCTGGGGCGCGATCCTTGCCGCGCACCCGTGGGGGCGGCTCGCAAGGGATCGACCGCCAGCATTTCGGCCAATTTCTCCTGGAGATCCAGCGCCTTTTCCGCGGAGGCGTTGCTTGTCGGGGCCATACCCGGGCCTTCTCCTGAACCCGGCATACGACCGCGGGTGGAAGAAGTGGCGCCAATCGCGGCGGCGTGTTCCGCCTCAGCGGCATTGCGCTGCGATTGCACCGTCTTCAGGAGTTTTTCCCCCCAGACTTCGCTCGGCACCGCCGCCGTCGTGTACAGCCAGAGTTGAAGCAAACACTGCAAGGCGAGGGCCAGGTCGGTCGTGGTCAGGATACCACATAGACGCCCATCCTCGATCACGGGCAGGGATGAAATACCTGCGTGGATGAGGTGTGTCGTCGCTGCGCTAATGAGCATATCGGGCGCCACGGTTTTCAATTGCGTCGTCATCAATTCGCCGGCCGTCTTGCCAGGCCTGCCGCGCAAGTCGCCATCGCTGACAATTCCCAGCAACTTCTGCCCCGGACCACAGACGGGCAGGTGTCGAACATGCGCTTCCCGCATCAATTCTTGGGTGCGTTCCCGGGTAGTGCCGGGAGACACCGTCGTAACATCCGTCGTCATGAGGTGCCGTGCTGCAAGTTGATTCTTCAAGAGGATAGCGGGATCCTGGGAGAGCAACCACAACAGGTGCTGCCGCTTGGCGCAGAACCGCTCCACAAGATCGGGCGCTTTGCTGTCGTTTTCTGGAATCGACTGCCGCTTGCGGCGATAGCGACGGTATCGGCGAACCAGCAGGACGCAGCCGAGGCCGATCATTCCTCCGCCCAGCGCGAGAGACGCCCGCGATGTCCACAGGCTTCGATCGCCCTTGTCCGGCATCGCCTCGAAGCGCGACTCCTCCGCGCGCGACGAAACCACGTTGCCGGACGGATTGCCGCTGGGTGAAGCCACAGGCCGTTGGCCGGTCATTTGGTCAGCGAGGGGCGACAGGGATTGCGCCGAGGAAATGCCGAGCCAGGCCACGCTCCCCACTGCGGTCAGCACCAATAGCCCCAGGAGAATCGCGTACTCGACGGCCGCATGGCCGCCTTGCCCGCGCGACAGTCTGTCCTGCGCGGTATCGCGGCCTGTTGCCGTCCTCGGTTACCGACCTCACCCTGCGCACGATGAACCTCATTGAGTCGCTGTTGCCACGGTTCGCCTTGGTTGCCGGGACGAGCTCCCCACGCGCAGATCGTTCTCGGCTCGCTTGAGCAGGGAGACCGTGTCGTCGCGCTGGGTGACGACCGCCGCGCCGACATGGAGATCCATCGGCGGCATCCCGCTGACATTCGTGGCAAGATGCGACAACTGCTCCTCGAGACGTTTGGCAATATCGCTGGACGCGAGCGGATCGACCCCCGGCATCAACAAGGAGAAGCAGGCCTGGGCGTAATACCCGACCAGATCCATGTCGCGCACGACACTTTGGATGAGCGTGGCCGCCGCTTGCAGCGCCGGCAAGGGCACGCTGCGGGCGCCTTCGGGTTCCGACTTTCCACGCTGCTGGATCTTCAACAACAGGATGGAAAACGCCGAACCGCCACGTTTCCATTCGCAAACCCGGGTGCGAACGCTGTTGCAGAACATCGTGCGGTTGGGGAGGCCGAAGCAATCGCGCGAGGGCTCGGCCGCCGGACCCGAGGCGGCGGGCGGCGCGGCCGCGGAGTCAGCGGACAGCGCCTCGGCCGCTGGCTGAGGCTGAAACCGTTCCACGGAAGCCTCGGTCTCCACCGCCGCCGGCAAGCCCTTGCCGAAACGTTCGCCGTCATGCCAGTAGACGCAATCGCGGCCGTTGTGCTTGGCCGTATAGCAGGGCCCGGTCGGCCCGATGATATAGTGAAGCGGCTTCCTCACCCTCGCGTATTTGGGCCACTCCGAAACTTGCCGTGATGGAGAGATTGTTGCCGTTGTAGGGGAAGGAGCATGCCTTGACCGCCGCGCGGGTAACTTCTGTAGCCGCGCAGGCCTCGTACAAAGGCGCATGCGGAATCAACAACGTGAATTCCTCGCTGCCAGGGCGGGCCACAAAAGCGTTCTCCGGCGCACAGCGTCTGAGAATCTTCGCCAGGCCGCGCAGCACTTCGTCCCCGGCGGCATGTCCGTAGGCATCGTTCAACATCTTGAATTCATCCAAATCCATGTGGACCAGCGAGAAGCCGCAGCCGTGCTCGCGGAAGTCGCTCATGAAACGATGAAATTGCTCTTCCATGGCCCGGCGATTGCCCAGCAAGGTCAAGGAATCGGTCCGCGCGGCGGAGGCATGCGCTTCCAGCTTCACGGCCTGATTGCGGAGTTGATCCTCGGTGTGCGACAGTTTCTCCTGGACCTGCTGATTGGCTTTGAGGAGCCGTCGAACGGCATCCTTAACTATTGAAGTGCCGAACTCGTCGTTTGCCAGCCGAGCGCTGACCTCCGCGATTTGGTTGCTGTGCGATTCGACATCGCCGGCTACCCGGCTTGTCAGGCCGCCCAGGCTTCGCAGGACTTCCGCGGCAAGGCGCTCTTCCGCTCTGCGTTGGGCGGTCGTCTTCCTGGTCCGATGGCCTTTGACCCAGGCCACCGCCAATACGCCGACCAGCGTGATACTGGCGCCACCGACTGCCGCCGCGACGATCGTGTAAATTGTGGTTCCCACCATGGCATTACCTCTGGTTCCTGCTTTGGGTTGCCCCTCTTTAGTTTAGGACTCCTCGAACGCTAAGCCATTCTAGCTTCGGTTCTCCACCTGTCAAATAATATTTCCCAAACGCCGTAGTATTATTATTTATTACAGTCAATCGATATATTATCACTCCGGATTCTAGTAGCTTCACCGATTGTTCACATCCGTGGTCGAGCGAAGTTATCCCACGGAATTCAGCCCATCGGGAGTAAGCTCTTAATGGCGACTATACGAGAGGAGCCTATCTGCGGCCGGCGTCAAATAAAAAAGCGAGTCGCATAATTACGTCGTATACTTACAGAGAGACGTGTTCTAGTCCTTTCAAGGGATCAACTGCCATGGACATTGCGGTCCCAGCACTTTCCAGTTCGCCAACTTTGGACGCCGCCGGCTTCGGAGCGCTGCTGAACGAGTTGAAAACGAAGCCCAAAGACGCACGGGGCTCGCAGCAGGCCCTCCTCGCCTTCGGGCGGCGTACGAATGCCCAGCCCCCACTGGCCATACTCATGCAGGACGCCGTGGCCCTGGTCGGCGAGATCCTCGGCGCCGACATGGGAAGCGTGGGCGAAGTGCGCGGCGAGCACCTCCAATTGACGGCGACTGCATGGGACGGAGACGGCAAGGCCTCCGCCCTGCGAGACCACGAATGCCCGCTGGACGAGGCCAACTCGATGGCTGCCTACGCCTTGCGGAGTGGAAGCGTTACCGTCTCGCCGGACCTGCGCGCGGAGCGACGTTTCCGCGATGTGTTCCTGCAAGGCATGGGACTGGCCGCCGCGTTGGTCGTTCCGCTGCACGTGAACGGGAAGCCGTTCGGCGTGTTGGGGATCCACGCCACGGCGCCGCGGGAATTCACGCTCGACAACGTCACCTTCGCCGAAACGATGGCGCATATGCTCAGCGCCTCGATTGCACGAATTCAGATGGAGCAGAAGCTCCAAGAGGCCCATGCGATCAGCTCCGGCCTGTTGGAAATGGTGGACACGATGGTCTTGACCCTCGACGCGGAAGGCTGCGTGGTCGACATGAATCGCGCGTGCGAAGAGACGACGAAGTTCCATCTGGCCAACGTCCGCAACCAGCCGTTCTGGCAGACCCTCGTCGCTCCCGAGGAAGCGGACCTGGTGCGCGTCATCTTTGAGAGTTCGCTGGGGAGCCGGATTCCCAGCGACTTCGAAGGCTTCCTTCTGGCCAAGAACGGCACTCGGCGCAAGGTGTCGTGGTCGTTGAAGGTGCTGTCCACCGGGCAAGTGCAGACGATCCTCATGACCGGCCGCGAGCGGACCACCCCGGTCGCGGCCACGGCCGAGTCGGGAGAGCCAAGGCCGGCCGCGTCGCCCGCCTCTGCCTTGGGCGAGAACTACGAAAGTCCTTTCCACCTCACGGCCACGGATGCCACGGCCGTCCAGAAGCGTCGCAGCGCGCGACGGGACTATCGCTACCGCCAACGGATGGCGCCCATGAACGGCAATACCTTGCCGGCGGCAAGCGAGTTCGTGGAGGTCGATTGCTGGGACATCTCGGCCGGCGGCGTTTCTTTCTTCGTGGATCGGTTGCCGAACTTCGAGACCCTGGTGGTGGCCTTGGGTCGCCCGCCCGCGTTGAGCTATTTTAGTGCTCGGGTGATGCGCGTGGCGCGGGTCGAAGAAAACGGGACGGCCCGTTATCTGATCGGTTGCACCTTCCTCGGCCGGGTCCATCTGCCGAAGACGCGGGTCTAGGATGGCGACGGTCTTTTGAGTCGCCCGTTTCGAACGAGGACGACCTGATCCCCGAGATTCGGACGGGCAAGCGGCCTGCCAAACAGGGACCATCGTGGTAGATAGACGCCGGTTCAGCCTAAGCGAGGACTCCTCGCTCAAGCTTCCGGGCGGTATGCGGATCTTCCGTGCCGGGGTAATAAACTCCACCACTCCTTGACGGAGAACGTCTATGAAGGTATTGGTATACAGGAGTCTCAATGGGAGATATCGCTGAAAAACCAGGTGGGAAATCATCATGAAACGAACACGCCGGATTCGTGCTTCCGTGACTGCTCTGTTTATAGGCTTCGTTGCCTCCGTGGCGGCGGGCGTCCCTACGAGGCGAAGTGGGACTCGCTGGATAAGCGTCCCTGTCCGCAGTGGTATCTCGACGCCAAGTTCGGCATTTTTATCCACTGGGGCGTGTACGCGGTGCCGTCCTGGGGCAAGGTGGGCGAGTATTCCGAGTGGTACTGGAACCACATCGACGACCGGAAGCCGGACAACGTGTGGTGGCAATTCCATAAGGCCACCTACGGCGAGAATTTCAAGTACAAGGATTTCGCGCCCCTGTTTCGGGCCGAGTTGTTCGACGCCAAGAAGTGGGCCGACATCTTCGCCCGGTCCGGGGCCAAGTATATCGTGCCCACCTCGAAGCACCACGAAGGTTTTTGCCTTTGGCCAAGCGCCGAGGCGAGTAAGACTTGGGGCCGGCCGTGGAACGCGGTCGAGATCGGCCCCCGCCGCGACCTGATGAAGGAGTTGGCGGCGGCCGTGCGGGAGCGCGGGGTGCGGTTCGGCTTCTACTACTCGCTCTACGAATGGTACAATCCGCTGTGGCTCAAAGACCACGATCGCTACGTCGACGAGCACTTCCTGCCGCAGTTCAAGGACGCCGTCAGCCGCTACAGCCCCGCGATCATCTTCGCCGACGGCGAATGGGACCTGGACTCCAAGGCCTGGAAGAGCGAGCAACTGCTGGCCTGGTTATTCAACGAATCGTCCTGCAAGGATGAAGTCGTGGTCAACGATCGCTGGGGGAAGGAATGTCGGCACAAGCACGGGGGTTACTGGACCACGGAATATGCCGCCGGCATGAAAGACGACAGCCATCCCTGGGAGGAAAGCCGCGGCATGGCCTACTCCTACGGCTACAATCGCGCCGAACGGATCGACGACTACCGCACGGGCCGGGAGTTCATCCTCGTGCTTTGCGACCTGGTCAGTCGCGGCGGCAACCTGCTGCTGGACATCGGTCCCGCGGCCGACGGCACGATCCCCGTCATCATGGAGCAACGGCTGCTGGAGATCGGCGACTGGCTCAAGGTCAACGGCGAGGCGATCTACGGCACGCGCTACGCCGGCCGCAGTTGCCAGTGGAGCGCCGGCAAACAGCCCGGCCAGCAATACGGGGAGTTCATGATCAAGTACAATCTCATGGAGCAGGTCGGGCAGCAGCCCAAAGGCGCAATGGCGGTAAAACAGGCGTTTTTCACGAAGAAGCCGGGCGCCCTTTACGCCATCATCCCCGGCTGGCCCGGCAAGACGTTCGTGATTCGCAACGTCGCGTCGCCCGCCAACGCCACGATCACGATGCTCGGCGTGCCCGGCACGCTGCAGCACAAGATCGCGGGAACTGTGCTAACCATCGCGATGCCCGCGTTGGGACCCGAGGGAGCACTTTGCCGTCACGCCTACGCGCTGAAGATCACCGGGGCGAAGTTGCTGCCGGAACAATGAGGTTCGAGCGGCCATTTGGAAAGTTCGCGGCCGAAAACAGGCGTTTAAGCCCGACGCAGGCACCGTGAGTACACTCCTCCCAACTGATCCTCAATGTGGTAGATGGAAGACGAGAAATCCGATGTACAATCACCCCAACGAACTCCCGATTCCGGGCCCCGCGAGTAACGATATGCGCGCCCGTGAGTTGGTGCGCGTCTGGGCAGCCGAAGGAGCGCAGCACGTATCCCTCGCTACGGGGCTTTGGGAGGATCCGGCCAATTGGGGCATCATGCTTGTGGACCTAGCCAAACATCTCGCGCGTGCGTATGAACAATCGGTGGGGACAAGTTACAACGTCGCCCTGCAGCGGCTCAAAGAATGGTTTTGACGCTGAGTGGGAGTCCCCCACGGACGAACCGACAGGACGACTCGACGAGTAAAAAGGTGTAGAAGGAAAGTGACGCGGGCGGGGTCAAACCGACGCGGACGGGCTCAGACCGGCACCTTCCACTTCGAAGCTCTTGCGGGGACGTGCGAGTTGAGGGAGGAAAGGGGTCGATCCGTGGTTCTTAGCGTGTGTCTCCGCCGGCGGGTGGAGTGTTGGCATGCTCCGCAAGCCACGGCAAGAAATACTAAGAATCGCGGACTGGCCCTCGTGCGATTGCCGGGACTGCCAGCTTTGGACGATGGTCGACGACCACACGCCCGATCCCAATAATCCGCGCTCTACTTGCAAGACCTACACCTTCAATACTGATGACAATCGCAACGGGACCGGACTTTAACTGCCAACTGCCGTGCTCTTCGATAATAGACGTTGAAGCCCGACGCGTTGTGTCTCACGCAGCATGGGTGCCTGTCTTGCACATGCCGCCCATAACAAATACCGCCATTTTCGAGACGCTACACTAGCGGCTTTCCGGGTGCCCGCTTACTTCCGCTTGCTCAGTTCGGCCAGCACGCGGTCGGTGATGGCCTGGATCAGGGCCTCCTGGTCGGCCGTGCCCTTGGCCGGCGCGGCGCGTACCGTTGCTCGATGCGGCGTCCTTGAAACTGGGCGGGACGAAGGCTGTCCGCGCCACGCCGGTGTCCTTCCAGCTCTCGCGGAAGACGTCGTTGGCGCAGATGTCGCAGTTCTTGATCTCCGTGCGGGGGTCCTGCAGGCCCCACTTGGTCTTCAGGTCCAAGAGCCCGTGGGCCTCCGGCTCGGTGAAGTAGTTCACGCGGCCCAGGCCCTTGGCGAGCATGAGGATGCGGCAGTAGGCGTCCAGGACTTCCGTCCACCAGTAGGCCCGTTCCACCGTCTCGCCGTAGCTCACGGTGCCGTGGTTGGCGAGGATGATGACGTTCGATTTCTTCACGAAGGGCAGGATCGTGTCGGCGAATTCCTGGCCGCCGGGGATGGCGTACTTGGTGATCGGCACGTCGCCCAGGAAGATCTCGACCTCCGGCAGGACGCATTGCGGGACGGGCTCGCGGGCGACGCCGAAGGCCGTGGCGTGCGGCGGATGGCAGTGCACGATGGACTTGATGTCCGAGCGTTCTTTCATGATCGCCAGGTGCAGCATGATCTCGCTGGTCCGCTTCCGCCGGCCGGCGAGCTGGTTGCCTTCCATGTCGACGACGCACAGATCGTCCGGCTTCAAGAAGCCCTTGGAGACCATCGTGGGCGTGCAAACGACTTCCTTCTCGCTGATGCGGTAGGAAATGTTGCCGTCATTGGCGGCGGCGAAACCCTTCTTGTAAAGGCGATCGCCGATTTCGCAAATCTCTTGCTTGATCTTGTGGATGTTGAGCATGGAATGGACCTTCTCGAAATGGAACGAAACGTGTGCGGAGGGTGGTTCGTCGTTTGGGCGGACGGCACACGGAGTGTGCCTGCTACTATGGTTTCAAATCTTCCGGAATCTCGACCTGAAAGGTGTCGAGGATCGCGGCATTGTAGGCATCCAACGGTTTGACTGCGGGGAAGAAGGGCATGGCGGCCTCGCGGCCTTCGCTGAGGGCGATGCGCGAGCCCAGGCCGGCGCCAAGTTCGTCGAAGACGACGACCTCTTCCACCGGCTCGGCCGATTTTCCCAGCAGGTTGTCCCACGACAAGGGCACGACCAGTTTCCACGTCGCGCCGGCGACGCTGGGGTGCGCGGTTCAGGGTTACGGTGCCGATGACGTCTGCGATACGCATGGTGGTTCTTGTAGGGTGGGACAAGCGCAGCGCCGGCCCACCATCTTTGGTATCATTCCTCGAACATGGTGGGCCGGCACTGTGCTTGTCCCACCCTACCCCAGTCTTTCCTTTAACGCTTGTGGACACGGGCGAATTCCGCCGAGGCAGAAGTCGCGGAGGACCTGTTTCTTTTCGTAGGCGGCGCCGACCGCCGGGTCGACGACCAACACGTTGGCCCCCACGGCGGTTACGGCAGCCGCAGTGGCCGGGACACTGGTTGCCAAAACGGCACGCACGCCGGCGTGGCGGTTGGCCAGACAAAGGCCGGCGGCCACGTGCGGCGTCCAGAGCAGGCCGAGGGCTTGTCCTGGGCCCACCGCGGCGGCCAACTTGTCGGTGGCGGCGATCATGCACTCCGAAGTTTCCGTTTCAACGTCGATGCCCTCCTGGGTGAGCATCTGCACGGCAAGGGCCGGGTCGTGCGACGTTCGGCCGACGACCAGCAGCACGCGGGAAAGCCCGTTGCGCACGTTTTTGACCGCGCTTTGGCGAAGGAGCGCCACGCCTTTGCGCCGCAACTCGTCGCGGACCGAAGGAGTGAGCAGGGCCTCGGGCGGTACGATCAGTTGTTTTGCTCCCTGCAAGCGGCCGGAGACCGATTCGAGCGTGACCACGCGGGCATCGACGAAGACGTCGCCGTCGCGGGCCGCAGGCGGCGTATCGGCCGGCGGCGGCGGGGCGGCGACGCTCTTGGAGGCAACCCCCAATTGCGCCATTACCTCGCGCACGATGCGCTGGATGTCTTCCGTGGATGCAGTCAGCATAGTTGTATTTTCTAAGTACCAAGTACTGAGTACTAAGTACTGAGTACTCCGTTATTTCCTGTCCGGCAGCCCCAGCACCGACCAGCGGACCGGCGAGGTCTTGCTCTGCAAGAGTTCGCGGGTGCCGATGCCATCGCTGGTGACCATCACCGTTTCGTCCTGTCCCGCGCCGAGCCGATCGACCACCAGGATCGGATCGCCTTCCGGCGTGCGGCCGTCGGCCTGCAAGGCCATCACCAGCAAGAGCTTGCTGCCTTCCATGGAAGCATGCTTGACTGTCGACGTTGCGCTTCCGACGACGCGGCCGTAGTACATTGGCTATTTTCCCAAAATCCTCAAATTGTCGACCATCGTGCAGCGCCGCTCGCGCGTAAACGTCAGCGGCGTGGTCACGCCTTCGCCGGTGGGCGTGGCGATGGAATACGATGCGTAGCCCTCTCCTCCCAGTCCCAGCCCCGCCATGCAGGGACCGTTCTTGACGAAGAGCGTGGTGTCCATCGCCCGGCCCATCTTGGTCATGTTGTTCACGTTCGTGGAATGGATGATGGCCGTGTGGCGGAAACCGTGCTCGGCTTCCTGGGCCTTGGCAATCGCCTCGTCGACATTGCGGCAGCGGACGAAAGGCAGGAAGGGCATCATCTGTTCGACGGGCACGAACGGGTTGGATTCGTCGGTCTCGCCGAAGATGACCTCGGTATTGGCGGGAATCGTCTTGCCGATGGCCTTGGCCAGGACGGCGGCGTCCTTGCCGATGAAATCCTTGGCCGGCACGTCATGCTTGTGGGTTGGGGTACCCGCTTGCGGGTCGCCCACGCTGGAGATGGCCACCTTCGTGAGGGCGTCGATTTCCTTGGCGCACAGCCGCACGGCCCCAGCCCGCTCCATGGCCGAGAGCATGGTGTCGAAGACCGACTCGACGACAAAGACTTCCTTTTCGGCGATGCAGAGCAGATTGTTGTCGTAGGCGGCCCCGGTGATGATGGCCCGGGCGGCGCGGTCCAGCTCGGCCGTTTCGTCGACGACCACGGGCGGATTGCCCGGCCCGGCGACCACGGCGCGTTTCGCCTGCTGCATGGCGGCGCGGGCCACGGCCGGTCCGCCGGTAACGCAGATCAGGGCGATGTCGCGATGCTTAAAGAGGGCCTCCGCCGTCTCCAGGGTGGGCTCGACGAGCAGGCAAATCAGGTTATCCACGCCCAGGTCGCGGTAGATGGCCTCGTTGAAGCGGCGGACGCCCTCGGCCGCAACCCGCTTGCCGCCGGGATGCGGATTGACGACGAGCGTGTTGCCGCCGGCGATCATGCTCACGGCGTTGCCGGTGATCGTGGGCAGCGAGTGGGTGACCGGCGTGACCGCGCAGATGACGCCGAAGGGGGCGTGCTCGATCACCGCCAGGCCGTGATCGCCGCTGAAGACTTCGCTGCGGAGGAACTCCACGCCCAGGGCCCGCTCGCCCAGCGTCTTGAGCTTCTCGATCTTGTGTGGCAAACGGCCGATCTTCGTCTCTTCCATCTCCATCGTGCCCAACTCGACCGATTGCTCGATCGAGATGCGGCGGATGTGCCCGATGATCCGGCGGCGGTCGTCGATCGTCATGCGGCTGAGACGCTCGAAGGCCTCGCGGGCCGCGGCTACGGCGCTGGGCACGTCGCTGAACAGCCCGAAGCGGCCCTGGTAGCTGCCATTGGAGGAAGGCGGGAGCGTGCCGCCCATCCGCGAGAGGACTTGCTCAACCACGCTGCGGATCAGGGTTTCGTCGATCTGAACCATTTTTCTTGCTCCTGGGGGGTGGCATGCCTTCACGCCGGGGCACCCGGTGGGGCACCCAGTACTCTGGGTCCGGGTCGGCGGGTAGGCATGTTTGGGACCGTTACCAACATGCCTACCCGCCGACCATGAGTACATGGTGCCCGGCGTGAAGGCATGCCACCCAAGTCTTTGTTCGGTCGGCAGTTACTTCTGTTCCTTGTTGTACACGCAGGTTTGCGCCACGTGGACCGTGTCGAGGATGCCGATGATCACAGTATCCACGGGCAGAGTTTTCGTTTCGGGAGTCAATCGGGCACTGGAGCCCTGGGTGATGAGCACCATTTCGCCCTCTCCGGCGCCGACCGTATCGACGGCCACGAGCACGCGGCCGCTGCTCACCAGGCTGTTGCGCGTGGCCGGATCGAGCCGATAAATCTCGACCAGCATCAGCTTGTGACCGACCAGCGTCGCGACCTTCTGCGTGGCGACGAGCGAACCGGTGACTTTGGCGATCATCATGGCATTAGCCCTTTAACAATTTGGCGGCCAAACGGGCCACGACCAGTTCTTCGTTGGTCGGCATGACCCAAATCTGCACGCGGCCTTGCGGAGCGTGAATCGAGACTTCAGCGACCACGACCATGGGTACATGGTGCCCGACACGGTGCCCGGCCTGCTGATTGGCCAGGGGATCGAGCACGATGCCCAGTTCCGACAGGTCACGGCATACGGCCGTGCGCAGTTCGGCGCTGTTCTCGCCGATGCCGCCCGTAAAGACGATGGCGTCGGCCCCGCCCAGTTCGACCAGGTAGGCCCCCAGGTAGTGGCGAATGCTAGCGGTGTAAACGTCCAAAGCGAGCTTCGCCCGGTCGTTGCCGGCGGCGGCCGCCTCGGCAATATCGCGGTAGTCGGTGCTCACGCCGCTGATGCCCAGCAGGCCGCTCTGGTTGGCCAGGACCGCCAGCACTTCCGGCAGCGACTTGCCGGTCCGCTCCATGATCACCGGCAGGGCGAAGGCGTCGAAATCGCCCACGCGGTTATTCTGCGGCAGACCGCTCTGCGCGCTCATCCCCATCGTCGTGGCCAGGCTCTGGCCATTGCGAATGGCGCACAACGAACTGGAACCGCCGAGGTGGCAGGAAATGATCCGCAGGTCTGCGCGGCCGAGCAACTCGGCCGTCCGTCCGGCGATGTAACGGTGGCTGGCCCCGTGGAATCCCCAGCGGCGAACGCCGTGGGATTCGAACCACTCGTAAGGGATGGCATAGAGCTGGTTGCAGAGCGGGATGGTGGAATGGAAATCGGTTTCGAAAGCGGCCACGAGCGGAATTTGCGGCAGCTTGGCGGCCAAGAGGCGCATGGCGGCGATGTACGGCGGATTGTGCGCCGGGGCCACGCCGCACATCTCTTCCATCGCCAGCAGCACGTCGGGCGTAACCCGCTGCACTCCGCTGTAGCGGCCGCCGTGGACCGTCTTGAAGGCGATGGCCGAGACTTCCGCCGCATCGCGGAGACATCCATGCGCGGCGTCGGTCAGTTGGGCCAGGCAGTGATGGACGGCCTCGCCATGGTCGGCCGCCTTGACCGTCAGCTCCTGCTTGTAATCGCCGATCTGGACCGTCGCGCGGCTCTCGGGCGAGCCAATCCGTTCAATGCCTCCGCGCGAGCTGGCGCTGGCTGTCCATGTCGAACAGCCGGTACTTGAAGCTCGTCGAACCGAGGTTGGCTACGAGGATTTTCATCGGTTGTTTAGGACAGGTACGCGGCGACGATCCCATCGGCGGGGCGCGGGATGATGTGGCTGGCGACCAGTTCGCCGGCCTGCTGCGCGGCGGCGGCCCCGGCTTCGACCGCGGCGCGGACGCTGCCCACGTCGCCCCGGACGACGGTCGTCACCAACCCGCCGCCGATCTGCACGCGTTTGATAATGGTCACATTGGCGGCCTTGGCCATGGCGTCGGTGGCCTCGACAAGGGCTACGAGTCCTTTGGTTTCCAAAAGTCCGATGGCGTCTTGCATGGTAGTTATTTCCCTTCGATGCTTGATGGTTGGGGGGTGATTTGGTTCGTGGTTGGTTTTCAGTCGGCGCCGCCCGCCTTCTGGGCGGCCGGAAGAATGATGCCGAGATCCTCGTGCGGACGCGGAATGACCTGCACGCTGATGACTTCGCCGAGTCGGCCTGCGGCCGCGGCGCCGGCATCGGTGGCGGCCTTGACGGCGGCCACGTCGCCCACGACAAAGGCACTGACGAGCCCGCTGCCGACCTTGTCCCAGCCATAGAACTGGACGTTGGCGGCCTTCAGCATGGCGTCGGTGGCCTCGACAAGGACCGTAAAGCCCTTGACTTCAATCATACCCAACGCTTCTAACGATTTTGCCATGACGATACTCTCCCTTGGGGTAAAAAACTTGCTTACGGTTTGAACAATTCCACCTGCGTGGCGTGATCCAGGTCGCAGGCGTTGCCTTCGTCCGTGTCGAGGTGGACTTCCAGCTTGATGTTCTTGCCGACCCGCACTTGCAGGCCGTTGAACACGACACTGCAGGTCGAAGCGACCCGCAGGCTCATGAGGTCGCCATTCTTGACGCCGTAAAAGGCGGCATCGTCGGGCCCCATGTGGGCATGCCGCTCGGCACGGATCACGCCCTGTTTCAATTCGACCACGCCCTTGGGGCCGACGAGCACGCAGCCCGGCGTGTCCTTGACGTTGCCGCTGAGCCGGACCGGCAAGTCGATGCCCAGCGAGATGCCGTCGGTGAAGGCCAGTTCGACCTGCGTTTCCGGCCGCGTGGGGCCCAGTACGCGGACGGTCGGCAGCATCCGCCGCTTGGGGCCGACGAGCATCACCGTCTCCTCCGCGGCGAAGTAGCCGTCCTGGTACAGGTCCTTCTGCACGGTCAGTTTGTGCCCCTTGCCAAAAAGCGTTTCCGTGTCTTCGTCGGTGAGATGACAATGCCGGGCCGAGACGCTGACCACCAGGTTCGGCTTGCCCGGCGGGCCGCCCACCTGGGCCAGCACGATCTCGCGAACGATCTGCTCGATAAGGTGCCGCTTGGTACAAGCGGTCGGATCAATCGGTGCAGCGATGCTCATGGTTTTCATGTAGGTCCTTTCTGCCGGAAAGGACTAATTTGTGATAATCCTGTGAAGCCCCAGAGTTTTTCAGCGATTCGGGGCACAATCGTCCCTCCCGGCAGGAAGGACCTACATCACGCCGGCCGGCTCGCCGACCTCGGCCACCAGCAGATTCACGCCGGCGGCGGTCAGTTTGGCCCGCCACTCGTCGCTGAGTTGCGAGTCGACGACCACGTGGTCGACCGTGCCCAGCGAACAGACGTGCCCCAGGCTGTGATTGCCGAACTTGGTGCTGTCGACGACCACGATCACCTCTTTGCCGGCCCGCATCATCGCCCGTTCCGTTTCGATCAACAGCATGTTGTTGTTGAAGAAACCTTCTTCACAGACGGCAGCCGTGCTGAGGATCGTTTTCCGCACACGAACCTGCGACAGCATCTGGTCGGCATACGGGCCGCGAACCGCGCCGGTCCGCGGACAGACATTGCCACCGATCAATACTAGGTCGCTATTGGCGTCGGAGGCGAAAAGATTGGCCACGGGCAGGGAATTGGTAACCACGTGCAACGGCCGGCCAACCAGCAATCTTGCCACCTCATAGGTTGTACTGCCGCCATCCAGAAGAACTGTATCGCCGTCCTCGACGAGGGTCGCCGTGCGCTGGGCGATGGCCTTTTTTAGGTTCCACTGGGCCGGATCACTAGCTTCGAACTGCCGGATTTTGGCCGCCGATCCAACGAAAAGCACACCGCCATGGATGCGTCGCGTGGCACCTTGCTCTTCGAGTACCTCCAAATCCCTTCTGATCGTTGATTCTGACACCCCCAGATGATCGACCAACTGGGGCAATGAGGCGAATTGGAGGTTTCGAACCATTTCCAACAACCGGCTGCGTCGTTCTTCGCCTAGCATAAGGTCACCACTGAAGTGCGATGCGAAATCCATCTGAAATGATTATTCCATGAGTTTCACTGGATTGCAAGCAAATTGTTTCACGCGAGTGACAGAATATGAAATGCTTCCTCCAATTGCACAGAAATCACGATCTTTGCACAGACTGCTGTAAATGAATAGGGTGGACAAAATCTTATTCCGCCCTACGAGGTGCATTGCGCGAGTTCGGTAAACGGATTGCAGTTCACGGCCGACGGATGCGGTAAACTCTGCATCCAGGGCGCCACTTCTCCTGCGGGCTGGAACTCGTCGAAGCATCTTGCGAAGGCCTCAACGATCGCCGGATCGAAGTGGGCCCCAGACTCGCCGAGAATGATATCGTAGGCCACTTTCGGCGACATTGCCGGCTTATAAACCCGGCGCAACGTCAATGCGTCATAGACGTCCGCCAGGGCAACAATTCTGGCTGGAAGCGGGATCGCTTGCCCACGGAGTCCCTCGCAGTACCCGCTGCCGTCGAACTTTTCGTGATGGTAGCGGGCGATTTCGGCGGCCATGTCCATGAAGCTGCCGCGGCCCACATAGTCGCGGGCCTGATCCAGGGTTTCGGCCCCGGCAAGAACATGGCGTTTCATCACCTCGAATTCTTCCCTAGTGAGCGGTCCCGGCTTTTGCAAGATGGCGTCGGGGACGGCAACTTTGCCGATGTCGTGCAGGGGACTGGCGCGATAGAGGTCTTGCAGAAAGCGCTCGTCGATACGGGCCGAATACGGCCCGCAGCGGCCCAGTTCCACGGCCAGGGTTTGCGCGTCAGTAGCGCATGCGGAGCACGTGCTCGCCGGTTTCCGTGTCGCGCGAGTCGGTCAGTCGGGCCAGGGCGAAGACCGTCATATCCTGAGTGGCCGCCCACTGGCGGGTGCGCTGCTCGACCAGTTTCTCCAGGTCGGTGGCGTAGATCTGCAATTCCTCTTTGGCGGCCGACAGTTGGCGTTGCATGTCTCCCAGGCGGAAGTGTACGCGCACTTTGGAAAGCAGCTCATCGTGGTTGAAGGGCTTCACGATGTAATCATCGGCCTGGGCCTTGTAGCCCTGGACCCGTTCGGCGGCTGAGCCTTTGCCGGAGACCAGGATTACCTGGACGAAAGGCGCCGAAGCGCTGGACTTGAGGCGGCGGCAGACCTCGTACCCGTCGATGCCCGCCATCATGATGTCCAACAAGACCAGTTGCGGTTGGAAGAGAGGCAACTTTGCGAGGCATTCTTCGTAGCAGTTTAGCTTCCCACCCCCCGCCTCAAGGAAGCGATGACGCGAAGGTCGCATACGTTGACAATCGCCAGATCGTTGCAATCGCTCGCCGCAGCTCTCGATTTCGTCGACGCGTGGTGAGATCGATGATGAGCGGGTGACGAATCACAGGTGCCGCGGATCATTTCCCGACCTCGGCGCAGCAGCGAACCGTCGGTCATCTCCAAGACATTGGATTGGAGAAGACCGCGATGAGCAAACGCTCGATTTGGGAGCCAGCCAGACTGGCCGGCAGGAACGCCCGCGGCGGGTCGACAGGCGAGGAACGAAGCCTGCTTGCGCGCTCTTCATGGCCGTGCATACATGGCACGCCGCGCTTGGTTCGATGACATCGTGAAGAGCGCCACGAGAAACTTCAGCACGCTTCTGCCCTGGCGTTTTGCCGTCTCGATCACCGTCATCATCGTGCCCAGCCGCTTGGCTCCCGCCTTCGTGCGGCTGCCGAAAGTCTGTTTTCGCAGAATCACCACCGCACGCAAAGCCTGCTCCGCGAGATTGTTCGTGGGCGAGACACCCGGATGATCCATGAACGTCAACCACTCGTTGCGATATCGGCGGATGCGTTTCTGAAGGCGTGCGGCGCGATCGGAGTCGGTGGGCATTTGTTGCAAACGCTCCAGTTCCTGCCGTAGCCAATTTGCCTCTCGATCCTTTTCCGCCCCGACACGGTTCTTCCATTTTCGATGCCAGGTGCAGCCCCGTTTTACCCACGCCCGCACGGCAGCAAAGAAGGCACGCGACTCCTTGGCCTCCGCAGGCAACAACTTCTCCCAGTCTTCGGCCGTTCGCTTCAGATGCGAGAGACACTTCTGCTTAATCTTGGTGGCGTGGCGGTCGTAACCGGAGTAGCAATCTGTGTTGAGTCCGCCTTGATAGTCTTCGCCGAGGATCGTCCGCGAAACCTTGCCGCTGCGTGTGCCGCTGACGTAGAAGTGGGCCAAGTCTTCGTTGCCGTGGAACCAGACATAGGCCGGCTGAGCGTTGACGCGGTAGTACGTTTCATCGGCGTGGTTGGCATCGCAGGCCCGCAGTTTCTCGGCAACATCCTGGGCCAACGGTTTGGCCATCCGGGCCGCCTCTTGGCCAAAATGCAGCAAGCTGGCGGGTACGAAATCGAACTGGGCCAACCCGGCCAGAGTGCGCACAACTTTGCGAGTCGTCAAACCAATATCGTATTGCAGGAAGAGGCTGGCGGCCCGCAGATGGGGGCCGATCATCGCCCGTAGCAGTTCGCCTTCGCCGGCCTGCCGAGCCCAGCGGCGACACTTCCGACAACGGCCTTGTTCGTGACGAAAGCAGGTCACTACCCGCTGGCCGTCAATCCAATCTTCCTGAATGTGGTCGTAGGGCTCGCGGTCGGGCCGCGCCTTGACCGAGGCGCCGCAATGCGCGCACAGGCATGGCGCCGGGACGAGAACCAACTGATCGAATGTGCCGGGCCGCTGGCGATACCAGCCTGGATGACCCACAGGCGCACCGCGTTTCTTCCGGCCTTGGGGTGACGCCGCATCCGGTGAGGCTTCGGCAGCCGGTTCCTCTTTCTTGCGCTTGAATTGTTTCTGGCGTTCGGCCTTGAGTTCCCGCTCCAACTGCTCGATTCTCGCGGTCAACTCCTCGATCTTGCGATACTTGGCAGTGTTCTCAGCGCGCAAGCCGTCGATTTGTCGCCAGAAAAGATCGATCTGATCTTGGTTGACATTGGCTGCATTAACGACCGAGCCCAGTGACGCACTTCCAAGGTGCGGGCAGTGGTCCACGTGCGCAACCGAACCGGTGTTTTGGGTAGAAAGGGAAATGCATCGGCGGCCGTTCCTTGGCAAACGCAATCGATGCAGAGAATCTATCCTCTTATCGGGGAAAGCGCAATAGTCATTCTGAAGCAAAGAGATAAGCCAATCGAGGGGGCTGGGCTAACCCGTTACGCAATCGCTCCACCGAGGCACGGGTGGGAAGCTAAACTGCTACCATTCTTCGCCGTTGGCGGCGGTGTCCAGGTCGTAGTCTTTCCGCAGGATGCGGCGGAGGATGTCGACGTTCGTGGGGATGTCGTCGACGATCAGGATGCGGCCCTTGGCGGTCATCGGTCCTCTCCGCAGGCGGCCACGGCGGAGCGTGGCGAGCACGTTTCGTTTTCAGCGGCGGGCGCCAAGGGCAGTTCGCCGTAGAAAGTGCAGCCCTGTTGGGTGTTGTTCTCGGCCCAAATCCGGCCGTGATGGCCGGCCACGATATCGCGGCAAATCGCCAGCCCCAGCCCCGTGCCTCCGCTGCCGGATTTCGTCTTGCTGGACTGCATGAACTTGGCGAAGACTAGTTCCAATTCGTGCGGCGGAATGCCGGGGCCTTCGTCGCGGACACTGATCAGAACCGTCTGGCCAACGTGGCGGGTACACACGTGGATGGTGCTGTTGGGCGGCGAGAACTTGACCGCGTTGCTCAGCAGGTTGCGGATTACCTGTTTGAAGCGCTCTTGATCGGCCAGCACGCTCGTAGACTCTTCCGGCCTGCGATATTCGATGTGTATGTCCTTGCGGGCGGTCATCGAACGGAACTCGTCGACCACGAGCTCGATGAGCGTGTCCAGGCAGGCCGGTTGCAGGTCGAACATCATCCGTCCGGCCTCGAGTTTCGACAGATCGAGCAGATCGTTGACGAGCGCCAAGAGGGTTTCGGCGCTGTGGCCGACGTTGTTGAAGAATTCGCGCAACTCGCCGCGGTCGCCCGCTTCGGCTTCTTCGACGCCGAACTGCGCGTAACTCAAGATCCCGTGCAGCGGCGTGCGCAGCTCGTGCGAGATGTTCGCCAGGAATTCGCTCTTGGAGCGGTTCGCCGCTTCCGCCGCGTCGCGCTGCTCGGCAATCACCTTCGACAGGGCGAGCAACTGCGACTGGGCAATCAGCAGGGCGTGCGTATCCAATAAGCGGAGATCGTTATTGCCGTGGTCGACGAGGATCGGCTCATAGGAGTCGCTCATGCGGCCGGGCCAAGGCCAGCTCGGCGGCGGCGTGAATCGAGCAGTTCGAGGGCAGTTGCAAGAGGTCGATCGGCCAGTTTGTGAGAAAGCTCTTAATCGGCTTTCGCAAGAACAATTCCCGGCAATACGGCCCGCTCAGCCGGCGAAAGAACGTATCGCGGGCAACGACCCCGAAGAGCTTGCCCTCGCTAAGAACGATCGCGCCGGGGAGGTTCGGCCGACGATCGAATTCGGCCTTGACCAGGTCCGTCGGCGTCGCTGCATCCACGACCCAGGCAACGGCCGGCAGGTCGGCTAGCGTGGACTTGGCATGAATCGTTTCGTGACTCGCCCCGTTCATGATGGCTTCCTGGCAGTAGCCAATACCCTTGTTGTAAATCTGTGGCGCGAAATGGAAGTCTTCGGGCAGGCAATCCGGCTTCGAAAAACTCTCGGGCCAGAGCTGACGAAGCACGTCTGTCAGCGGCTCGCATCGTTTTGCAAGCGGCACTAAGACAATTACCCAGAAAACCTTAGCATGCACCAGGAAAGACTATTGTTAGGAGTTTGTTAAGAAAGCTCGCAACTCATTGTGCGAAAACCATTTAGCACCTTCCTTGGAGCGAGCGTATTGCACCATCGGAGTGGCAAGAGGCTTTCGGGAAAGCTCGCCCGGTTATTTCGGGCTACAATTTGGATTTGGGGCATTGTCTGATCGCTGATCGAGGATCCGCACTTTGCGACCCTCGACCCGGACTCGCCCCTGGGCGATAAGCTGGATCGCCTCGGGATAGGCCTCGCATTCGGCCTCAAAGACCCGGGCGGCGAGCGAGTCGGCCGTATCGTCATCGAGGACGGGAACAGCCCGCTGGAGGATCACGGGGCCGTGGTCGTACTGATTGTCGGCGAAGTGGATCGTGCAGCCGCTGAGCTTTGCACCGTAGTCGATCACGGCCTGATGCACGTGATGCCCGTAGAAGCCGCGGCCGCAAAAGGCCGGGATCAGCCCCGGGTGGATGTTCGTCACGCGGTTGGCAAAATCCTCGGCGATTGTCACTCGCTTGAGGAATCCAGCCATGACGACCAAATCGGCGCTGGCTGCGCGGCAATGATCGAGAACCGCCCGGCTGAATTCCTCTTGCGAGCCAAAACGCTTGGGCTCGACGACGGCCGTGGGAATGCCGGCATCGTGGGCGAATTGCAGTCCCCGGGCACCGGGGCTACTGGAAACGGCCAAGGCGATCTGCACGTGCAAGCGCCCGGCCCGGATCTTTTCGATCAGGTTCTTCAACGTCGTGCCGCCGCCGGAGATGAGCACGGCGATGCGAAAGGAAGGATCGAGGAGCGACATGGCAAGCAACAACAAAATCCGAAACAAATCCAAAATGTCAAAATCAAAAAACCACGAAACACACGAATGACACGAAAGGAAGAAGAAGAATGACAGAAACATGATCGACAGAAATATAGTCCTGAAGCGGACGGAGCGTTCCTGGCTGGAAGGCTATTTTTCTGTCAATCATTTTTCTGTCATTGCATTTCTTTCGTGTAATTCGTGTGTTTCCTGGTTCCTGGGAATTGAGGCACCATGGTGGGTCTGCACTGCGCTTGACCACACCCTACTTGCTGGGCACGACTCGAATGTAGAGTTGCGCCCGGTAATCGCCGATCTCGATATCCACCGACTCCACGCCGGCTATCGGCTCGAACCTGATCGACACGGCCAGTGTTTCGGTCATGACGTAATCGCAGAACTGCTCGATCGCGGCGCGCAATTCCGCACTATCCGTCACGATCGCAATCGCAACGCGGTCGGTGAACTGGCAGTTCATGTCCTTGCGGCGATCGTTGACTGCCCGGGCAATCTCTCTCGCGAGTCCTTCGCGAAGCAGGTCCTGGTTCAGTTCCGTGGAAAGCACGACCACGCAGGCCTTGCCTTGGGCCGCCGCCCAGCCTTCCTTGGCCTGGAGACGAACCTGGATGTCGTCGGAGTCAAGGATCACGGGGCCGCCGGCCAATTGGAACGTAACCTTGCCCTGGCTTTTCAACTCGGCCAGCAAGTCGCCGCCGTCGGCCTCGGCCAGCAGCTTCTTGACGGCCGGCAAGCGCTTGCCCAACCGTGGGCCAAGCCGTTTCAAGTCGGGAAGGACCGTGTAGTTGATGTAGTGGTCGGCCCGATCGGCGAAATCGACCTTCTTCACATTCAATTCGCCACATATCAGTTGGGCATGCTCTTCCAGCCAGGCCAGATGCGTACGGTCAGCCAGGATGACCTCGACCCCGGCCAGCGGCTGGCGGACCTTGAGCTTGGCGGCCATACGGGCTGAAAGGCCCAGCGAGACGATCTCGCGAACCAGGCTCATTTGGGCCGAGAGGGCCTCGTCGATCAAGGCTGCGTCGCCGGTTGGATAGTCGCACAGGTGGACGCTTTCGACGGGAGGATCGCGATGGGCAGACGATGCCGGCGGGACGCCTGTGCCACGGAAGGCGGCAACGGCCAGGTTCTGCCAAAGCTCCTCGGCCAGGAAAGGAACCATGGGAGCGATCAACTTGGCGGTGGTCAGAAGGCACTCGTAGAGCGTCCAATAGGCGTCGCTCTTGTCGGTATTGTGTTCGCTGCTCCAGAAACGATCGCGGCTGCGGCGGACGTACCAGTTGCTCAAAGCGTCGACGAACTCGATCAACCGCCCACAGGCGTTGAAATTGTCGTACTGGTCCATTTGCTCGACGACTCCGGCCGCCGTCCGGTTAAGTTCGCTCAGGATCCAACGGTCCAACTCGCCCCGCTCCCGTCGCGGGCGATAGCTGCGGCCCGTGGCGAGCACGCCGGGCGTCAACTGGTTTGCATCGCCGCTGATTTCCGCCGCGGGATCAAAACCGTCGATGTTGGCGTAGATCACGAAGAAGCTGTAGACGTTCCAGAGCCGCAGGAGGAACTCGGGGATCGTTTCCTTGATTGCCTGTTCGCTGTAGCGGATCGAGGTCCACGGCGGTTGATTCGAGAAGAAGTACCAGCGCAGGGCGTCGGCCCCGTAGCGATCGAAGATTTCCCGCGGCTCGCGGTAGTTCCGCTTGCTCTTTGACATCTTCTGGCCGTCTTCACCGAGCATCAGCCCCAGCACGATGCAGTTGCGAAAGGGATGCGGATAAGGATAAGTGGGGGTCGTGTTGCCCTCTCCCGCCCGGAATGAGGACGGGAGCGAAGGCGCATTGCTCCCCTCTCCCTCCGGGAGAGGGGCAGGGGGTGAGGGTTGTTTTCCGAACAACAGCGTGCTGATTGCCAACTGGCTATAGAACCAGCCGCGCGTCTGGTCGAGGGCTTCGCTGATGAAGTCGGCGGGGAACTGCCCGCGGAAGCGCTGCCGCGAGCCTTCCTGGTGCGGATATCCCCACTGGGCGAAGGGCATTGCGCCGCTGTCGAACCAGCAGTCGATCACGTCCGCCACGCGGTACATCCGCTTGCCTGGAGCCTTGGGCGAATCGTAGGTCACGGCGTCGATATACGGCTTATGGATCCGCAGGTGATCGGCCAACGCCAGGTTGGCCGCCTTGGCCTTTTCCCAGACATCAAAACCGGTGGCCCCCGGCTTTTGCCGCAGTTCTTCGTACGAGCCGACGGCCTCCATGTAGCCGGTGGCTTCGCAAACCCAGATCGGCAGCGGGGTGCCCCAGTAGCGTTCCCGCGAGAGGGCCCAATCGACGTTCGATTCCAAGAAGTTGCCGAAGCGGCCGTCGCGGATGTGCTCCGGCAGCCAATGGATCAGGCGGTTGTTGGCCAGCATCTCGTCGCGGAACTTCGTCGTGCGGATGAACCAACTCTTCCGCGGATATTGGATGAGCGGATCTTCCTCGGCCCGCCAGCAGAACGGATAGTCGTGCAGGTACTGTTCTTGGTGGAACAACAGGCCACGGGACTTCAAGTTGCGGATAATATCGCGATCGCAGTCCTTGACCCAGCGGCCGCGGTAATCGGGGGCTTCGGCAGTGAAGGTGCCGTCGGGGGCGACGGCATTGATCAGTTGCGGGCCTTGGCCATCCGCAAAACGGGCTTGCTCGGTCAGCAGGACCTCGAAGTCAACCTCGCCGAAGGCCGGGGCTTGGTGGACGATGCCGGTACCGGTATCGACGGTAACGAAGTCGGCTGCCACGACTGCGCCAACAGACGTGTTCTTCCCCTCCATCTATGCGAGAACCGGTTAAATCGCCCATCGTCTTATGGTAATAGTCGAACGGTGGACGATATCGCTTTCCGACGAGGTCTTTTCCCCTGAGTGTCGTCACGATCTGATATGCGACGAGGTCAAATTTGTTCGCAAGTTTATACAGCAATTCCTTTGCAACAATCACGCGAGTACGTTCTTCGTCCCCCCGAAGGGAACGTCGATTTGAACCAGTCGCCGTCCCAGACCATGAACCGGACACACTACCCGAACCTGACTGGGACTTGGAAATGGACTTCGATTCTGAAGTTGACCTAGCCGCATCTCGGAACAAGTCGACTTCAACGTATTCCAGTTCTGGATCGACCGCGGCAAACTGATTGCTGGGCAGCGTCCACGGCGTGGTGGTCCAGACAAGCAGATCGGTATCCGAGACGCTCAAACCGCCCTCACCCCCTGCCCCTCTCCCGGGTACGGGCGAGGGGAGCTTGTCGACCAGCGGAAACTTCACATAGACGCTGGGGTCGGCGACTTCGCGGTAGCCTTGGCCGACTTCGCCACTCGACAGTGCCGTGCCGCCCTGCGCCCACCACCAGACGATTTTGTGCCCCTGGTAGAGCAGGCCGCGTTCGAAAAAGGTTTTCAACGCCCACCAGACGCTCTCCACGTAACTCTGGTGGAAGGTGACGTAGGCCTCGTCGAGATGGATCCAGAAGCCGAGCCGCTCGGTCAGTTCTTCCCACTCGTGCATGTAACGAAAAACGCTCTCGATGCACTTGTGGATGAACGGCTCGACGCCAAAAGCCTCGATTTCCTCCTTGGCGTGGATGCCCAATTCCTTGCAGACCTCGACTTCGACCGGCAGCCCGTGCGTATCCCAGCCACCCTTGCGATCGCAGCGGAACCCCCGCATGGTCTTGTAGCGGGGGAAGAGGTCCTTGATCGCCCGCGTGAGGCAGTGGCCGGGGTGCGGCAGGCCGTTGGCCGTAGGTGGACCTTCGTAGAACACGAACGGCGGTACGTTGACACGGGCGGCCAGCGTTTTCTCATAGATTTGCCGTTCTTTCCAGAAGCGAATGATTTTCTCTTCCTGCTGAGGCAGGGAAACCGAGTTTGAGCTTGCGACGGGGTCGAACATGAGCCAAGGAATCGCGAAAACGGCGGCGGGCTTCAGAGAATCCGACCGCATGAGAGGAAACCAACAATAGACCAAGCCGGGCTCGGACTTGCAAGGCGGGAGGGCCGGTCGAAAATCTGGGCAAGAAACGACACGAAAATACTGACAGAAAAAAATCGCCTTTTCTGAGTGGATATGTTTCTGCTAAGCATCTTTCTGTCATAGGCTTGGTTCTTGACGTTGGCGATTCAATTTCATGTTGCCCCTTCCACAATGGCGATTTCCGCCTCGCTCAGGCCGTACAGTTCATAGACCAAACCGTCGATCTGGCGGTCGGTGGCGTCGATTTGGCGTTGGATTAGCGTCTTGTCGCCCGCGGTCCTGGCCTTCGACAATTGTTGATGAAGCGATTGGATTGTCTCGACTAATTTCATCATGCGATCGTGGCGTGATCTATCGGTCCGGTTGGAGAGATCGATGGGGCGGATCGGCACCTTTTCCATGTACTGGTAAATCAAACGATAGCGGTATTTTCCCGCGCGAATGCCGAACGGGATGCTGATGTTGCTGATCGCAAACCAGAACAAGCGACTGTTGAGAATACCGAGCAGATAAAGGTCGTCGGTGCCGAGGCAGTAGGCGGTATTCGCGAGATAGTGGCCTTTGCTATCCAGGCAGAAACGTGGTCCCTTGCAAATATCGGGAAAAATCAATTTCGGTCGATCGAAGATCTCATAATAGGCCACGTCGTCCTGGATCTCGTACCACTTATAACTTCCCGGTTTGCGGCCTCGTTTTGCCTTCTTGTTTCGCTTGGGGGTCAGATCTTCCTTCCATCTCTCCAAGTGCTTGCGAATCGCCTTATACTGATCGATGTCCACGCCACGGCGCGTAAAAATGAGCCACTGACCGCGTTCTCTGGAAATATAACGTCGGACATCTTCTCCACCGAGCAACGGTTGGATCAACTCCGAACTGCGGCGATCCTGAGTAATCAAGCTCTTTCTGGTTTCGGCGTCGATAATGAACGCTTCGTTCAGGCCACTCGTCACACCGCGGAAGAATCGCCCCTCAACGTACTCGCCAAGCGGCTTGCCGGCCTTCACAACCTTCGCGAACACTTCGGCTTCCTCGTCGGACTTGAGCGACCAAGCTTCCTCCGAAAGGCGTTGGTGAGGAATCGTAAAACGATGGCCTAAAACGTACTCACTAACGTCTTGGACCTCCAGCGAAGGCACTTTGCAGACTTCCACCAGCGTCTGTTGGGGGCCCTTCTCAAGAAGCGGAATGCATACGTAAGTGTCTTTGGCGTTGGCAAAGACCGGCAGGCCGCCGAAATCGACGATCCGCAGCACGGCCGCGTGTTTCTTGAGTATTGAGCGAAGTGACTTGCCGTAGGTCGTTCGCAAGAAACTGCTGGAAACGATGATGCTGAACAAGCCTCGATCGCGCAACAATCGCAGGCCGTTCTCCATGAAGTAGGTGTAAAGATCGGCGACCCCGTCGAACGCCTCGTAGTGCCGGCTGAAATAGTCCTTGAAATCGGAGAGTGTTTCTTGCCGCACGTACGGCGGGTTACCGATCACCACGTCGAACCCGCCGGCCTGGAAAATCGCCGGAAACTCCGCTTTCCAGTCGAAGACGTTGATGCGGTAGCGCTCGTCCTCGTCCAACAGGTTCAATTGATGGCCGTTGTAGAAATCGGGGCTGATCAACGAGTTGCCGCACTTGATATTGCCCGCCAAGTCCGGCAATGCCCGCTCGTGGACCAGCCGCAACTGGTTCGAGATTGTTTCGTCCGACTCGCCCTCCAATACCTTCAACAACAAAGAAAGCTTCGTCACCTCGACGGCCTGGGGGTCGATGTCCACGCCGTAAATGTTGTTCAACAGGATCCGTTTTCGCTCGGCACTAGTCAGCTTCCATATTCCGCGGCCGTTGCGATACAACGTGGGATTGCGGCCGCGTGCGTTTCGCTCGGCATCGTCGGCCACATAGCGGTCGCGGTGCCAATCCAAGAGGAATTGGTAGGCGCCGATGAGGAACGAGCCCGATCCACAGGCCGGATCGAGAATGCGTAGTTTGGTGGCTCCCTTCGGCGTCAAGCCGCCCTCACCTTGGCCCTGTCCCGGAAGGAGAGGAGAGCCCAGCAGCTTGCCGACCGTGTTCGCGACGATGTAATCGACGATGTAAGCCGGCGTGTAATAGACGCCGCCGGCCTTGCGGACTTCCGGCTTTTCCTCGACCTTGGCCTGCCCGCCGGGCGTCAAGCGGATCACCTTGCCCAGGAATTGCTCGTAGACCTGGCCCAGAATCTCGGCCGGCAGCACCGAGAATTCATAGGGACTGTCGGGGAAGTACAGGTTGCGAATGATGTCCCGCAGCGGCTTGTCGTCGATCGCCAGCCCGAGCGTCATTTCGTCGGGCGGCTCGCCACGCTCCGGCTCGGCATCGAAGTAGAACAGGCCCGAGTTGTAGCGCTGGTCGGCGCGGCGGAACCACTCGCCCAAGCGGGCGTAAAGGCTCTGCCCGTTGGTCAAGCCTTGGAGACTGCCGTAGGTTTCGATACCGCGATCTTCGCAAATCCGCAAGAAAACGATACGGTCAATGGTTCGCTGCACGGCGAAATTTAGGTCTCGGCCGGAAATGCCTTGGTTCCGCAGCGCGATGTTCCGCGCCAGCACGTCGCGCCACGATTCGATCTCGACGAGAAAAGCCGTATCGACTTCGGCCGTCCCCTTCTTGATCTTCTGCGAGGCGACGAGTTTCTCCAGCGATCCGCGACGAATCGCTTCGGGCGAGAAGAGGTCATAGAGAAAGTCCCAGCGGTCGAGGTATTGCGTGTAATTGAGGAAGATTATTCGGCCGGTGGTCGCCTTGTCGTTCTTTTCCGGCCGAATGCGGCAATCGTAGACGGCGAATTCCTCGAAATCGGTGAGGATGCTCACCGGCAGTTTGGCCGACCAGGCGTAGCGGCGGAGTTGGTAGGCCGGGCTGGCGGCGTCGCGAATATCGACCGACGGCTTCTTGGCCTCGACGAAAAGACTGCGGATGCCGCTCCCGGCACGGAAGCAGTAGTCCGGGGCCTTGGTCCGCCCGCCGATGCGGATCGCGTCTTCGTGGATGACCTCCTTGTAGGCCTCGGCGTAACCCTTGCGGTTGAAAACGTCCCAGCCCAGGACCTCAAAGAATGGGTCGAGGAATTCACGGCGAAGTTGCGTTTCGTTGTAGGCGCCGGCGCGGTATGACTCGATCTGGGCCTGAAAACGCTCGACAAGTTCCTGTACGACTGCCGGTGCTGCCATCGTTACGTCGCCTCCCCCGCCACTATTCCCAGAACGATCTTGCGGAGCTTCGGCTCCGCCGCAGCCGCCGTGGCCAGAATCTCCTCGATGTTGGCCGGCTTGAGGGCATCCGGCAGACAGAGGTCCGTAACGATGGAAAGGCCCAGCACGCGCATGCCGGAATGCACGGCCACGAGGACCTCCGGCACCGTCGACATGCCCACCACGTCGGCCCCGATCATCCGCAAGTAACGGTATTCGGCCCGGGTTTCCAAGTTCGGGCCGGTCACGGCCACGTAGACGCCCTTGTGGGCCGTGAAGTTCTCCTTCCGCGCGATGCCCAGTGCGCGATCGATCAACTTGCGATCGTAGGGGCGCATAAATCGGGAAAACGCGGGCCAAGGCGATCGTCGTTCACGCCGATGAGCGGATTGCCGTTCATCAGATTGATATGGTCTTCGATAACCATGATGTCACCTTGGGCGTATTGCGGGTTCATGCCGCCGCAGGCGTTGGAAACGATGAGCAACTCGGCGCCCAGGGCCCGCATCACGCGGACGGGAAACGTGATTTGGGCATAGCTGTAGCCTTCGTAGGCATGAAAACGGCCCTCCATGGCCACGACGGCGGCTCCGTCCATATGACCGCACACCAACTGGCCCGCGTGGCTAATGGCGGTCGAACGCGGGAAATGCGGAATCGAGGCATAGTCGATCGTCGCCGCGGCTTGAATATGGCCCGCCAGACTGCCCAGCCCCGTGCCCAGGATGATGCCAATTCGGGGCTTGTCCGTCCAACGGCTGCGGATTACCGCGACCGCTTGTTCGATTTGTGCTGCGAGTTCCTGCATGACTACTCGTCCTCCACGCCGCCGGGCGCGAGTCCTGAGTCGTCCTCGTCGTCCTCGTCGTCGCTGAAGTCGTCGTCAAATTCGTCATCGAAATCCTCTTCGAAGTCGTCGTCGAAATCATCGTCAAAATCGTCATCGTCGAAGTGATCCAGGTCTTGGTCTTCGTCTTCGCCTCCGGTCGAGATTGCCGGGACCGCGGGAAACGGCAGTCGTTTCTCGGCAGAGAAATGGGTGGAGGAATCGAGGGGAAGTCGTGGAAGTTGGAGGGTGGTGGACATGAGATCTCTCGCTGGAAAGACAATGGAAGGGCCGAAAGCCAAATTGTCGTGACTGCCACGGGGGGTTGTCAACCATGGCGAGAGAAAATCCGCGCGTTGACCGTAGCGTTGCGGACGTGCCACCCGACCGTCCTTCAATCACCGACGTGCTGCGGCTTGAGTGCGGCGGCGTGAGGAGCCCAATCACCCGGAACCCGGCCCACATCGAACCTAAGTTTTTGCCGGTCTTCCCGGGCCGAAGCCTGATCGGGGCCAAGGGCCGAGAGTGAAGAAGGCAGTCGCTCGGCCAGGGCCAGGGCTTCCGCCGATTTACCCTGTTTGAGGTAAAAACTGTAAAGCTGGCGGAGCAGGCGTAGCGAGTCCGGCCGGGCAGCCAGCGCCGTCTCCAGAACGCCACGTGCCTCGTCGTCGCGCTGCCGGGTCTGCAAGGCAAGGCCCAGGCAAATGGCGGCAATTTCCCGGACCTCACACAGGTGCCAGACCGTCGGCGTGATCCGGCCGAAGCGGACTGCGGCCTCGAACGCCCGAATCGCCAGATCCAACCGCTCGCGGACCAGCATATAATTGCCCAGGGCCAGGAGAAGTTGCAAGTCGAAAGGAAAATCCTCCAGCGAGTCCAGGCATGCTGTCAATTGGCTGGCGTGCAGGTCCGGATCTTCGTCGAAAGTTGTCAAGAGACCGTAGAAAGCCTCCAGCCGATGGGCCGAACGGGGTGGTGACCTCTCGGCCGCGCGGCGTAACATTTCACGGGCCTGATCTTGATCGCCAAGAACGGATTGTGCCTGGCCGGCCGCCAGCAACAGCCGCGGCGACCAATTTCCGGAAATTTCCGCTTCCGAACTGGCCAGGGCCAGGTCTCGCTGGGCCTTGGCTCGTAACCGCTGGGGTTCGTGTTGACGTGGGTGACGGAAAATACGGCAAGGCGCCTCGACGGTTTGCAGTCCGGCCGTTTGCAGCGACGCATCCAGCGTTTCGCGGACCCGGCCTGAAAATCGCAGATTTAGATGGGTGGGGTGCAGCCTGATTTGTGAGCACTGCTCGGCCGACGCCACTTCCTCGCGCGGAGGTACTTCCACCCAAACCGAGTATGCGACCGAGGGATTGGCGCGTTCATCGAGGAAACGCCGCAGTTCGCCCGCCTCTTGCGCTCGAATTCGTTCGCCCGCGTCGAGCCAAAGCACCCAGTTCCCGGTTACCAGTCTCAGGCAGTGATTGCGTGCCGCGGAGAAGTCGTTGCCCCAGGGCGTGCGGTGTACTGTCGCGCCAAGGTGGGCGGCAAGTTCCGGTGTTCGATCAACGGACCCGGTATCCAAGACCACGATTTCATCCGCGATTTTGCGGATGCCTTCGATCGAGTCGGCCAGCACCTCCTGCTCGTCGCGGACGATCATCGCTACGGAGAGGCGGGGCCGCGACAACGATTCTGCGAGGATTTTCATTATGCCATCCTTGGCAATTCTGCAGGGCTATCCGGAAAGTTGCCCGGTTACTTGAGGCTTCAATCCGCTCCGCGTGAGACTTTACCGTGAGTCGGAGAAAGATTAAATAGCGATTTCACAAATAATCAAGACGTGGCTGAAGTTTCCCAGCAGGGAAAATTCGAGCTAATTCCGCTATTTCACACGCTTTTCTTCGTTCCGCCCCTTGCCCGCAAGGCTTGTCACCGTATTATCAATCAATGCGCGAGCGGGCATTGGCGATTCTCGCACCCTTGGCGAGGCCACGGCCTGGATATGCATCCCCGCAAGCCGGCCGCGGGTTCACCCAGGCCGGCAATGGCCTCCAGGCGGCAAATTTCAGCCCGCAAAGGAAAGCAGAAAATGAAACGACGCGACTTTTTGTCCGGATCCCTGGCTGCCGGCGTGGGAGTGGTTCTGGGTGGTACCGCTCTCGCAAGGCCAGGCAAACGATCAATCACCCCCCCTATTACGACGACGAAAAGGAGAATCCAAGATGAGTTTCAAGCAACCCGATTTGCCGTATGCTTTGGACGCATTGCAGCCTTTCCTCAAGACGAGCAGATGGACTACCATTACAACAAGCACCAGGCCGCCTATTTCCAAACCTGAACGCTTTGCTGGAAGGCAAGCCGGAAGCCAACGTCGCCGTTGAAGGAAGTGATTATTGCCGCTGCGGCGGGCGCGAGTGTTCAACAACTCCGCCCAGGCCTGGAATCACGATTTCTTCTGGCACTGCATGTCGCCCACCGGTGGCGGCGATCCGCAGGGCGACCTACTGAAGGCCATCGATCGCGATTTTGGCGGCTACGACAAGTTCAAAGCACGCCTTTTCCGAGAAGGCCGCGAACCTTGTTTGGTTCGGGCTGGGCCTGGCTGGCGGTGGATAAGCAGGGCAAGCTGGAGATCATGCCCCTGAGCAATGCCGACACGCCGCTGAAGCACGATCGCTCGCCGATCCTCACGCTCGATGTTTGGGAGCACGCCTACTACATCGATTACCGCAATCTGCGGCCGAAGTTCATCGAAGGCTTCTGGACCAAAGTCAATTGGGATTTCGCTGCGAAGAACCTGGATGACTCGACGAAGTAGATCGTCCTGATCGTTCGCCACGAAGATGATCGAGCCGCGGCCCGCAAAGCCGCGGCTTTATTTTTTTGAGACTCCAAAGGTCATGGCGCAAAAAAAAAGAGCCGAACCTGAAACCAGGTTCGGCGAAACTTATTTCGGACGTATCGGCCTGACTAACAGGGCAAGTCGAGGCCGGGCTTGGGTCTTCCCCAGGGCACTCCCCGCTGGAAAACCAGCGGGGCGTGCCTGGGCCCTGGTCCAGTTTTACTTAGTAGCAGGAGCCGGCGGGGCGACTGGAGCGGCCGGAGCGGGCTTGATAGCCGGAGCCGGCGGAGCCGGCGGAGCGACCGGGGCGGGCTTCGGGGCCGCGGGCGCGGCCGAGGGCGAAGTCACGGTGGCCGGGGCGGCCGGAGCCGAACCAGCGCAACCGCAGCAAGTCGGAGCACAGGCGCTGCAGCTATTGCAACTCTCAACTGCACAGCAGCAACGACGGCGGCAACGGCAATGACGCGGACGGCAGCTCACCGGAGCGCAGGACTCGCAAGAGCACGGAGCTGCACACGCGGCCGGAGCGCATGGCGCCGGGCACGGAGCCGCACAGGGGGCCGGGGCCGCACACGGAGCACAAGCAGCCGGAGCGCAGCGAGCGCCGCGCAGCAGCTCCTGTGGCAGCAGCAGCGACGCTCACGCAGACGCTCCAAGAGCCGCGGATGGCAGCTCGCCGGAGCGCAGCACGACTCGCATGCGCACGGAGCGCAAGCGGCCGGAGCCGCACACGGGCGCAGCGAGCCGGAGCGCAGGGCGCCGGGGCTGCGCAGGGGGCCGGGGCCGCACACGGAGCACAAGCAGCCGGAGCGCAGCAGGGCGCCGCGCAGCAACTCCTGTGGCAACGACACTCACGCAGACGCTCCAAGAGCCGCGGATGGCAGCTCGCCGGAGCACATTCACAACCACATGCGGCCGGAGCCGCACAACAAGCCGGGGCGCAGCAATCGCCCGCCACCGCCAGGTTGGCACCGCCCAACAGGACGAGGCCAAGCACCGCAACAAACAAGGCGGCGCAAAGAACACAGGTGCGATTCATTCGAGAAACCTCCTACTTAACAGGTACCGTAGCGTTTTGGTATTCGCACTAACGCCGTCACTGGTTCTCCTGTCCCCGGCCCTGACGGCCTTCAACCGGGAACAAACAAGTCGTTCTCGCTGTGACCAAAGATTTCCACCGGCTCTTGCTGCCCTGTTCAAGCGGCAAACCGGTCAAACTCCTGGTTTCGAAGACACAACGATTAAACGATAGGCTAGCATAGCTGCCACACATGTCAACCGGGGAGACCACGGAAAATAACCGTCTTGGGTCAACTCGGCTGTCTGGGGGCACTCTACCATAGTTACGGAAGTTTACACCACGTTTTTGCCCGCCACAAGTACCCTCCAGCAAAAAAAGAGGCGACCCCTAGGGGACGCCTCATCAATAACAGAACTTAAGTTATTTGTCCTAATATACTTAAGACACGTTATGCAATCTTTTCCAACGGAAAAAAAGTTTCCAGTGACCCCATAACAAGATGGGGTAGACACCATCTATTTTCCTGGTAAGTGGGTCGGTTAACGACGAAAAGCGTCCTGAGGTTTTTTTTGTTCCGCTTGGAAGGAATTCTCTCCGCTGGCAGGAGTCGCCGTCTCCTGCTTTGCCCGTCGAGTGATCTCTTCTTTCAGCCAATTCTGCTTCTTTGCCATGTCATCCGGGTCTTCAAAACTCAGAAGCAACGGATCTTCTCCCTCGAACACGTAGGCGGCAAAGCCGGCGACGCGCCAGCCCTCCGCCTCGAGACGGCAAACCCAAGTGGCCCTGTCCGTGCGTGGTTTGCCCGTTTCATCTAGATCGATCCAGCGGGTCGGTACGTGGGCGATATCGTGTCCCGGTGTGGGATACATGGGATCTTCCACTTCGAAACTTCGCAGTATCGTTCGCGGCTGGAGTGACATTGCGGCCGCTTTCTTCGGCCTTCTGACGGGCGACTTTCGTTAACAACTTTGTCGCCGCTTCGTTATCTCCCTTGCGAATCGCCTCCAGAAAACTGGTAACCACCGCTTTCGCATCTTGCGTGGGGGTGGCCGGCGTGGCGCCATCCGGACTCGAGGCGGCGGTTTGCGCGGCGTCATGATCGGTAGACTTGTTGCATCCGAATGCTAGCAAAGCTATTACAGCCCATCCCAGAATACTCGATTTCGACAACATAATATCCCTCCTTACACAATCTCCGGTGAGTTGCAGACGAATAGAAATGGTGGCGGAGTGTCGCAAGATTCGTGTCTCGGGTCAAGGTCAGTCCATGTCGTTCGTTTCCCAGGCCTGGTTTCTTACGGGTCCCACGGCCGTTGGAAAAACGGCAGTGGGGTTGGCCCTGGCCGAGAAGATCGATGCGGAAATCATTTCCATGGATTCCATGGCGATCTTCCGGGGAATGGATATTGGGACTGCCAAACCGACGGCCGAAGAACGGCAGCGAGTTCGCCATCACCTCATCGACCGGGTGGCCCCATATATGGATTTCAGTCTCGCCCGGTATCTGGACATGGCCGCGGCAATTGCCGAAGAAATCGAGTCGCGGGGGCGGCGGGTATTGTTTGTCGGCGGGACCCCGCTCTATCTCAAAGGACTGTTACGGGGGATTTTCAAAGGGCCGCCCGCGGACTGGCAATTTCGTCACTTACTCCAAGAAAAATCCAGAGTCCAGCGGGCCTGGTTGGCTGCATGGCAAGTTGCAAGCCGTCGATCCTGCGACTGCCGCAAGGTTGCATGCGAACGACATCCGGCGAATCATTCGTGCCTTGGAGGTCTTTGAAAGAACCGGCCGGCCGATCAGCGAATTGCAGCAACAATTCGAACGGGGACTGCCAGCCGGGGCCTGTCGGGTGTTCGTCATCGACCGTCCGAGGCCGGAATTGAGTGTTCGCATCGACCGTCGCGTGGAAGCCATGTTCGCCGCCGGACTGGTCGATGAGGTCCGCCGCCTCCTTGGCCGATCCACGCGGGCTCAGCAAAACGGCCCGGCAGGCGGTCGGTTATGCCGAGGTTATCGATTATTGCGGCGCAAAACAGGATTTGGCGGCAACGGTGGAACTGGTAAAGACCCATACCCGGCAGCTTGCCAAGCGTCAGGCGACGTGGTTCCGCAGCCTGAGTGAATGCCGGTTCGTGAATCTCCCGAGCGCGATCGCTCCCGCGGCGGTGGCCGAACAGGTTTTGGCGCTTGGTTGCCGTCGGTAGGTCCTTTCTGCCGGAAAGGACTAATGTGCGATAAGCTTTGGAAGCCTCAGAATTTTCCAGCGGAGCGGAACACAATAGTCCTCCCCGGCAGGAAGGACCTACAGATAATTCAGCAGCGTGATTTTCAGCATGTTGGCGGTCATTTCCAGCGTGGCCTGATACGCGATCTGCGCGGACGTGTAATCCGAAACGGCGCTGGCCATGTCGGTGTCGTAATCGGTCGACATGGCCGACTTGAGACTGATTTGCTCGTTGTTGATCTGCGTGTTCAGCGTGGACAACGCTTGTTCTTGGATGCCCAACTGGTCCCGGGCATTGCTGAGATTCTGCACGCTGTTGCTCAGCAAGGTCATGGATTGCTGAGCGGCCGCATTGTCATTGTTTTGGAAGGCCTCGCCGAGTTGAATCAGTGCCGTGAAGATGCTGTCGGTTTGCTGCGGGTTGGGATCGCTTCCCGTCAAGACGGCCCCACCGGCGGTAACCGTCGAGGTCGCCGAAGCCTGGCCCGTGGGAACCAATCCCACGTCGACGGCGGCCGTGCTCTGCGAACTGGCGGTGACGACAATTGGGCCGTTGGCGGGGTTGCTATCGGTCAATTCAATGCCGTTTCCGATAGTCGCCAGTTGTGCGGTGAGGGTGGTGGCTCCGGCCGCTTGGGCCGCTGCGTCGATGCTGTTCAAGACGTCGTTGACGGTCACATCCCCGGCAATGCTCACGGGGATCTGGACGGTCGTCCCCGGGGGGTTGGCGAGCGTTTCGCTGATTGTGAAATCGGTTCCGCCGGCCACGGACTTGTTGATGCCAACGCCGGCGCCGTGGTTCAACTGGGCCAATGGCGTAGCGGCGGTGAAGGTCCGCAGTCCGAGTTGGGCGGCCGTGTTTCCGCCGTTTTCACCGATGGAAAAATCGGCGCCGCTGACCCGCGAACTGACGTTAATGCCCGTTTTTGCCGGGTTGATCTCCGCGTCCAGACCGGCGCCGCAGTCGTCGATGCTGTTGAGCAAGTCCTGGACCGTCTTGTCGCCGCTGAGATTGACCGTGTAGGTCTGGCCGCCGCCGGTGATTTGCAGGCCAGCCGGATCGAGCGTGGTGCCGCTGCCGCCCGCTGTGACCGTGTCGGCGGGGGGGATCGTGATCGGCGGCTGGTTGCCGCCGTCTTGATCGGCAGGGTCAAGGCTTGCCGTGAACGGCAAACCGGGAACCGCATTGATGGCGGCGACAATCTGACTGGCGCAGCTGCCCGAGGTGGGGGACCCGGAAATGTTGACCGTCAAAGTGCCCGCGGCGTAGGTGGCCCACTCTTGTCCGGCGGCAGGCGCGTCGGCGACAAAGTGGACGGTGACGCCGTTGAACGCGGCCCCGGGCGTGTTGGCCTGGAGAACGACGTCGCTATTCGGCAGACCAAAGTGGATATTCGCCTGGGCCTGCGTGCCGAACAGCGCGCTGACGGCCGTGGTCGGTGTGACGGCTGCGGTAAGGGTTTGCCCAACGAGCGGCGGGTCCGTCGGCCCCACGCCGGCGTTCAAGATTCTCAGATCGCCGGCCGTGGTCCCGCCGTTGACTTCCTGGACGGAAAGGTTATCACCGGTGGGGTAGGCCACGTCGGGCTCAAGTTGCAAGGTCAAGCCGGTAGGAGTCACGCTTACATCGACAGTGCGTCCTGCGGGCGGGTTTTGTTCGATCAACGTAGCGACGTCGCCCAGGGTTTGGGCCCCGCTGAGATTGACGATGCTCGTGCTATGGCCGTCGGAAATTGCGATGCTTCCCGCCGCGACGCCTTGGCCGCCGTTGAGGTCGGCCAGCGGCGTGTTCGCCGAAAGCGCCGGTGTCAGCACGGCTCCTTGGATCGGCTGGGAAATTGCTCCAAAGGCCTGGGCGCCCGTAATACTGGAGGCGGTAAGCTGGTCCAAATCGACATACGATTCGGTCGGCTCGCTCGTTCCCGAGTAGACGACGTTTCCGGCCTCAGTCATGGTAAACGGCGGCGTGTCCGTGTCCGTGCCGCCGAACAGTTGCTGGCCCTCGAACGTCGCGTTGCCGAGAGAGACCATCTGCTGGACGGCCTGATCGATCTGCTCGATGACGGCCTGACGCTGCGAACTGCTGGCCGTCGAGCCCACGGCGCTCAAGGCGGCCGATTGCACGGAAGTCACGAGATTGGAAACGCTGGAGAGGGTCGAATCGGTCTGGCTCAAGAAGTTTTGGCTGGAGCTGATGTTCGTCTGCGTTTGGCTATAGCGTTCCAGCAGGCTCTGGATGTTCTCGACCTGCATGGCCGCCTCAGGATCCTGGCTCGGCAATTGAAACTGGTAGCCCGTGCTGATCTCCGTTGCCAGTTGGTTCATTTGCGTCTGCTGGGAACCGAGTTCATTGAGCAACTGGTTCTGCGTGGACAGGCTGCTGACGCCCGTGGTGGAGATGCCGGTGATGCTCATGGTCGGAGCCTACAACTGGACCAGCGTGTTGAGCAGGTCGTTCAGAGTGGAGATATATTTTGCCGAGGCCTGATAGGCCTCCTGATAGTTCATCATGTCCACGACCTCGTCGTCGATGTTCACGCCGCTGGCGGCCATTTCCTGGCTGGAAAGCGACGCTTGCAGGGTATCGGCGGCGTTGGCCGCCGCCGTGGCGTTGGCCGAGGATTGGCTCACGCCCGTGGTCATGTTGTTGTAAAGCGTCTGGATCGTCGCGCCGTTTTGCGAGGCCAGCGGCAGCGTGAGGAAGCCGGCCAGGGTCTGGGCGTTGCTCGTGTCCGTGCCGACGCCGTTGCTGCTGGCGGCAAACTTGGTGGGGTCTTGCAGGACCGTGTTGTTGATGCCGATGCTGCCCGCCTGGGAGCCGGTGAAGAAGGTGTTGATTCCCAAGGCGGCCAGCGTGCCGCTGGTATCGGCGCCGAAGGCGAACTGCGTATTGGCGCCAGCCGAAATGGTCAATTGGCCGTGACCCGGAGTGCCGGGTGCCCCGACCTGGGCCGATAAGCCGCTGACGCCGTTGATTTCCGCCGCCAGGTTGTTAAGCGTCGTATTGTGGCCTGGGCCCAGCAGGGTGACGGGAATGTTGGTGGTGGTACTGACCCCCGTCTGGGTGTTCGTGACGATGAGATTGAACGAACCATTGGTTGGCGTGAAGGCCAGGCCGGCCTGGTTGAGCGGAGCATTGGCATCGCTCGCCGCGTTGAGGCTCGTCGTCTGCGTATACCCCGATGTGCCTTGCCCGCCGGAATAGATCTTATTGAACTCGTTGGTCAACGTGGCGGTAAAGGAATTCAACTGCTGCTCGAACCCGCCGAGCACGTCGTCGCGCGAGTCGATGAGCCCCTGCAACTGGCCGGAAGTGGCCTGCAGCGGAGCATTGACGCCTTCGATCTGGAGCGTGGAGACCAGCATTCCTTGATTGGTGGCATAGGTCACGTTGACCTGCTGCGCGGTGCCCTCCTCGACCAGGAAGTTGCCGCCGTTATGGATAGAAACCGACCCGTCCGGTTGCGTCGTAACCTGGATTCCGACCAGTTGCGAGAGTTGAGAGATCACTTGATTGCGTTGGTCGGTCAGGCCGTTCGCGGTGCTGGTTGAAGTTCCGCCGCCGGTGACCGCGGCGATTTGCGTGTTGAGTTGTGCGATTTGAGTGGTCAGGCCGTTGATTTGCGCCGCCATGCTGTTGATCTGGCGGTCGGTCGACGAGCGAAGTTGCACGGTCTGGTTGGCCATGCCGTTGATCGTTTGAGCGAGCGACTGGCCTTGCATGACGGCCGATTGAAGAACCGACTCGTCTCCCGGCTGGTTCAGCACATCCGAGATCGAGCTGAAGAAACTGTTCATCGCACTGCTCAGATTCGAGCCGCTATTGAGCGCGCCGACGATATTTTCCAACTGGGTATAAGTCCCCTTGAGAGTATCGGCGCTGGACTGACTGGAGGTGGCGCTTTGGAGTTGGCTTTGCAGAAGGGCGTTGACCTGCTGGGTGATGGACTGGACCTCGACACCGGTGCCTTGGATCACTCCGCCTTGGGCGTAGGTGGGGCCAGGGACAAAGTTGGTGACTTCGCGGATGTAGCCCGGGGTGTCGGCGTTGGCAAGATTTTGCCCCACCACTTGCAAGGCGATCTGGTTCGCCTGCAAGGCTCCGGCAGCCATCTGGATGGAACTGGAGAGGGACATATTCGTCCTGTAGGGCGCGGTCGAGCGCAGCGGAGACCCACCGTTTCCTGACGTTTCGTGGTGGGTCGTCGCTGCGCTCGACCGCACCCTGCAGGTCTTTTTCCCCGGTCCCTATGCTTCCTGATTGAGCAACCTTCCGCTGGAGCGCGAGGATCCTGCCTTTCCATAAGTCGGCTGAATTCGACCGCCAGTCGCGATAATCTCTAACAGTTGTGAGAGATGAATGAGCGTTCGCTGAATGATTATCCAATTAGTAAGGCTTTGGGTTTGCAACAACCTCGCCCGGGAGCCCGCTGTAGCGATCTGGCGGGCCAGCGGTGCCCTGTGTGGGGGGGGCAAGGCATTAGTCAATGCCTTAATGCTGTCCGAAGGAAACCCTTCACTGGCGGCGCGGGCCAAGAGGGCCTTGCGGCGGTCGAGGCAATCTTGCAGCACGCCCAGCATCCGTTGCTCATCGATGGCGATGGCGGCCAGACCCTCGCGGTCCCCTCCCATGAGTACATGGGGCCCGCCCAGCATGTTCCGTTTGCGATTCAGAGACGTCCATCAGTTCACCCTGGCCGGCCAGAAGGTCGTTCAACAGGGAAGCTACGTCGGCTTCGAGCGAGGATTGCGTGGAATTGGCGTGGGGCGTGGTCGGCATGGTCGTCGGAAAGATAAGGGACGAGGGATAAGGGATAAGGGATAAGGGATAAGGGATTTCCCCCCGATCTCTCATCTCTTATCTCTCATCCCTCATCTGTTTTATTTTCGCTGTTGCGTGAAAAGTTGGTACATCGGGCCGCTCAGCTTATTGGCGTTGGTCTCGGCGAGCTTTTTAGTAAGGGCCTGATCGAGTTGCTGGGAAAAAACTTCTTCGGCCCTGCCTCCGTTGAAATAGGCGGGCTTGCTCTGGCTCTTGCGCATGGCTTGGAGCATTTGGCCGTAAAACGTCTCGCCCACGAATTGGTCGAACGCCTTGCGCAGGGCCGGGTTCTCGGCGGACGACCCGTCGACCATGAGTACATGGTGCCCGCGGGTGCCCGCCGAAGGGGCTTTCGGTTTCGCGGGCACCGCGGACCCATGGTCGGCGGCAGGCACACGGTACTCCGGGTCGACGGTCGATAGGATGTTGATGTTGTTCATTTTGGTTACTCGATGACCAGGGGGGCGTGCAACTTGCCGTCGCGGTCCAGGCCTTTGATGATCTCGATAATGTCTTCGGTCGGAGCATGCACGGCATTGAGGGCTTCGACCAGGGCCTTGAGTCTCGGCGAGGTCGGATCGACCGGATCGACACCGACGAACGGCCGTGCGGCCGAGCCCGAGTACGCGGTGCCCGGGCCGCCGGCTTCGATTGCCAGGTTCTTGTGCGTGATGGCCACGGAACCGATTTCCACGTCGCCGCTGATCACGATCGTGCCCGTCCGCTCGTTGATGACTACCCGCGGGACCGTGCGCGGCTCCATGATCGGCAGCGCGAGCACCTGGGAAACGAACGAGACCGGATCTTCACGGTATTGGGCCGGGATTTCCACCACGATGTTGCCCTGGTTGAAGGCATGGGCCAGGGGGGCGTAGTTGCTCACCTGCTTGCTCATCTGGCTGTTGATCAAATCGGCGATGTCCTGGGCGACCTGAAAATCGGCATGGTTCTGGTCCAGGACGAGCGTGATGCGGTTGTCCTTGGTGAAGGCATGAAAGAATTCCTCTTCCAACCGGCAACCTTCGTGGATCCGTCCGGTGTTGGGCATATCCTTGTTTTCCATCGTGATCGGCCCTTCGGCGAAGGCATAGACGCGGGGATGCCTGGGATCGGGGCCGATCAGCGGCGTGAGGAACAGGCGGCCACCGGCGAGACTCTTGGCCGAGCCGATCGAGCTGACGACGCAATCGATCTTGTCGCCCTGGCGGGCTCCAGCCGCCGGAATGGTGGCCGCCACGAGGACCAGGGCCACGTTCTTCGTATCTTTCAGGTCCACCAGGGCGTTCGCTGCGGGCGAGGTGCCCATGATCGACATGATCTTGGCCACGCTACGGATCGTCGGCAGGTAGGTGGAACTGTCGCCGGTTCCCTTGAGGCCGACGATCACGCCCAGGCCCTGGATCGTATTCTCTTCCTGCCCCTTGATGCGGCAGATGCTCTTGAGCGTCAGCCGCAACCCTGAGTACAGGGTGCCCGCCTGGGCCTGCGTGGCCGACCATGAGTACATGGTGCCCGCCGCAACCGACAAAAGAAGGATGAAGGCGGAAGGATGAAGGCGGAAGGATGAAGGATCAAGGATGAGGGATGAATCGCCCCGATTTGCTGATTTATTCATCTTTCTGGCGCCACCCTTACGAAGATTCGGGCTTTCCAATTCAATTTTCATGGCTTATTCTCCATATTCATCCTTCATCCTTCCGCCTTCATCCTTCTATTCCTAGAACGGCATCCACTTGTCCATCCATTCCAAGGCCCAGCCGCGGCGGTAGCTGTCGCGGACGTGGCCCGCTTCCCGCTTGATGATCTTCAAATCGGCGATCGTATCGCTCACGACGGAGTTGTCCGGCTTGATGTCCTCCGGACGGACCTCGCCGGAGAGCGAGTATTCCCAGTGTTCTTCGTTGTTGGTGACGTTCCATGTCCCTTCCAGCACCAAATTGCCGTTGGGACGCTTATCGACGATGCGGCAACTGATCACGAAGCTTAGTTTGTCGGCAGTCTGCAAATTGCCGTTCGCCTGGAGTTGGTTATCGATGTCGCCGCGGACTTCCGGCACGCCGTAGGGGGCCTGTCCGCTTTGGCCGCCGACCTCGCCCAGGTTCCCGCCATAGAACTTGATCCAGCTCGTCAATTTCAAATCGCCGTGGCCCAGCTTCTTGCGATCGATCGTGCCCTGGCTCGTCATTTGCGACTTGACCGAAACTGTGACCTTCACGATGTCGTTGAGCTGGACGACTTTCTTGCAGTCCGTGGGCGTCCAGTAGGTCCACGAAGCATCGGCCAGGGTCGTGCCAGCCGGTGACGTGTCGGCCGGGGTCGTGGAAACTCGCGAAGCATCGGCCAGGGGCGCGTGTCCGCGTGAGGTTTGGGCAGGAAGCGTGGTTCCTCGTGAGGTTTCGACCGGCAGTGTGGCGGCCCGTTGCTGCTCGGCAGCGAACAGGCTGTTGTTTTGGGCCGTTGCGCGGCCGGCGCCACCGAGCATGACACCGACGGCCAATGCCGACAAACTTGCAATCCGTGAAAAGTGGCGTTTCATGAGAGTGTTCCTGTTCTTGTAGGGTGGGCTTTAGCCCGCCTTCTTGGTCTCCAAAATACACGGCAATGGCGGGCTAAAGCCCACCCTACGGTTACGGCTGACCATCGACTTTCGTCGGCCGGGCATAAACCTCGACTTCGCGAATCCCGCTGACACGGGCGTAATACGTGCTGCGATTCAAGAGCGACTCGACGGCCACCAAATCGCCTACGCTGCCTTCGTCGTGTGCGCGGGCATTGGTGCGGATGCGAATGGCGCCGCTCTGGGCGTAAACGGTAACGACCTCGCCGCGATGAACGGACAGCGGCGGACGGAGGCAGTCGGAGGGAACCGCAGCGCCGGCCGAAATGGGACGGACCAACTCATGGCCGACCGCTTCCTCGACCGCGTGCAGGGCTCCGGAAATCTTTTCTACCGACCACGGGTACGTGGTGCCCGCCAATTGTTTTAGCTCCACGTCGCCTTCGCGGATGACCGCGCCGCGGGCCAGGGCATGAACGGCCACGACCACGGGGGCAATAATCCGGACGTTGGCGTCCATCGTCACGTGGGCCGGCTCCTGTTGTCCCTCGATGGTGAGGTCGAACCTCTGCGGGCCGGTCCAAGGCGTGCAACCCCCGGCGACGTTGATCGGACGCACGGGGTCGACGAGCAAGCGGGCCTGGGCGTCGGTCAGTTCAAACTCAACCGACCAGGTCTGGGGCGACGACCATGAGTACATGGTGCCCGCGTGCTCGGAAAGATACTTGACCAGGGCTTCGCAGACGCGGCGTTTGATCCGCTGGGCCTCGGACGCTGGAACCGGCTTGCCGGACGGAAGTTGGGAGTGTGCCACGATGGCATGGACCGTGATTTCGCTCGAGCCGGAGAAGCGGTGTTCCGTCAGATTCACTCCGCGGAGCAGCAGCAGGTCCTGAATCTCGCGGATCTGGACGACTCGTTGTTCGGCGCCTGTGGGGGCGGGAAAAAGCTCGGTCGCGGCCAGGGTGGCGGTCTGCCGAGCGTCGGTGGAATCGATTTCGGCCACGTCGCCAAGCGTGACCACCGGCCCGGCCGCATTGCACTGGGCTCGCAGCCGCAGTTCGGCGGCCGCAGCAAGATGTGCGGAAAACTGCGATAGTACAGCCAGCGTCAAGAGGCAGGCAGCCGTCCACAAAGGACCCGTTTTCATGATTCGTGCCTTTTCTTTCGAAAACCGATTACGCAGCCTGGAAGGCTACGCTACCGCGTGATTACTTGATGAGATTGTTGACGGTTTGCCAGATTTCATTACTGGCCTGGATGGTTTGCGAATTCATCTCGAACGACCGCTGGGTCGTGATCAGACCGATCAGCGAGCTGACGGGGTCGACGTTGGACTGTTCCAACGAGAATTGTTGAAGGGTTCCCAACCCGCTGCCGCTTGCGCCTGGGTTGCCGGTCGTCGCCGCGCCCGAGGCCTGGGTCTCCTGGTACAGATTCTCGCCTATCTGCAGCAGACCCTGGGGGTTGATGAAATTGGCCAACTGAATGGTGCCCGCTTGTTGCTGATTTTGATTCCCTTGCACCTGATAGGAAACGACGCCGTTCGGGCTGATGGAAATCGTCGTGGCGTCGGGGGGAATTGTGATGGTCGGTTCCAGCAGCCGGCCGATGTTGGCCGACGTCAAGACGATCTGGCCGTTGGCATTTTGCGAGAAATTTCCGGCCCGGCTGTAATAAATGGTACCCGACGGATCCTTGATCTGGAAAAACCCTTGCCCTTGGATTGCCACGTCGAGCTGGTTCCCGGTCTGCGCCAGCGAGCCTTGCGTGAAATTGCTCTCCGTGCTCTGCACGCGGCTGCCCGTGCCGGTCGCGATGCCCGTCGGCGTATACGCCCCGCTGCTGTCTTGGGAGCCCGGATATTTCTCCTGTTGATACAACAGGTCCTCGAAGTTGGCGCGGGCGGCTTTGAAGCCGGTCGTTTGCGTGTTCGCGAGATTATTGGCGATCACGTCGAGCTGCGCTTGCATCGAGTTCATGCCGGTGCAGGCCGTGTAAAGTGCTTGAATGCTCATCGCTTGCTCCTTCGGTTTCGCGTGGCAATTAAAATGCTCATGGCTTCGTCGCTTGGTTGGAGACAGTGATATTTACGCGGAGAGGATCAGGCCTTGAGAACGCGTTCGATCAGGCCTTGGAGCATCTCGTTGTGGGTTTTCATGATGTTGATATTGGCTTCGAGAATCCGCGAGGTTTCGATCATCGTGGTCATCTCGGTTGTCGGTTGCACCGCCGACATCTCCAGGCAGCCGCTGGTGACGGCCCGTTCGTTCGGGGCCACCGGCCGCACTTCGGTCAAGGAGCGGAAGAGGTTCTCGCCGCTCTTGACCAGGTCGCCCAGCGACGCCGGCTTGACGATCTGCAATGCCGGCCGCGTGGTTCCTTGGACTACCCTGCCCGCGGAGTCAATTTCCCACGGGCCCGCCGTGGGGCTGAGCCTGATCGGCGAGTTGCCCTCGCCGAGGACCGGGTATCCCTGTTGCGTAACCAGATCCCCGGCGGCCGTGAGGCGGAAATTGCCGGCCCGCGTGAGCAGCCGGTCCTGACCCTTTTGGACGACGAAAAAGCCGTCGCCCTGGAGGGCTACGTCGCTTGGATTTCCCGTCTTTTTTAGCGGTCCCGGGGAGAAATCGGTCACGGTCTGGCGAAATTGCACGCCGCCACCGACATCGTTAATTGTCCCCGACCATGGGTACATGGTGCCCGCCGGTGATGCCAGGCCCCGTTCCACGGCCTCGGCATAGCGCGATTGCATGACGGCCAGGTCGCGCTTGAACCCGACGGTATCGACGTTGGCAATGTTGTTGGCTATTACGTCCAGCCGCCTGCTTTGGACCTGTGCGCCTTCAGCCGAGATGTAGAGTCCGTACGGCATATCGGTGCTTTGGACAGCTCGAGAAGTTTCAGCGGTTCGTGAAGAGAAAAAGCGAAGAGTTCGTCGTCGTATCCATCAAGCTCCGCGTGATGGGCACGATGTCGTCGCCCAGGTCGAGCAAGCCGCGTGCCGAAACGAGACTTCGTACGCCCTCGATCGATGGATTCCATCAAAGATCTAGAAGTGCCAACGACTTAAGCAAAAGGAGATCATTGAACAAGCAGGCCTGCACCTGCGTGAACAACAATCCAGGCCACATGCAGCGCTTGCCGATCCGCCTCGCGATATCGGCCGATTCCGCCGGTCGGCGCTTTGGACTCGTCCTGGCATGAAGGATCCCAGTTAAGTCGCGCGCATCGATTCCGCCGGTCCTGATCCCCAAGCCAGCCATGCCAAACGGCAAATTCAGTCGTAATGGGATATTATATCCTTTCCTCATTGTTTATATAACTCAATCTATGTAGTTTTCGTATTTTGTTTTCGTTTCTTAAGCCGATTCATCTTTCGTGGCTTTCCCTAATTGCCGTGATGTTATGCTCTGCGGCATGCGCAGGATCCAGGAATAAGACGGGTCGCTGAAAGAAAACCACGCAATCGTACCAGTAGCGTAGGCATCTTGCCTGCGAGCTTGATAAGGAAGGAATCAACGATGCTCGTCTTATCGAGGCAACGTGATGAGAGCATTATGATTGGCGACAACGTGGTTATCACCATCGTCGATATTCGGGGAGATAAAGTGCGATTGGGTATCCAGGCGCCGGAAGAGATCCCGGTCCATCGTCAAGAGGTCTATGAGGCTATCAAGCGCGACGGACGCCATTTGGGGCACGACGCTCAGGCGAGTCGGGGCAACGGCAAGGCCCCATAAAAAATAGTATATTTGGTCAGGCCGACCAGACACCAAGGTCGGCCTGACATTTTCATATTCCGCCCGGATCCTCAACAACAAATGACGGATATGCGGCTAATTCGGCCTAGGTCGGCTGTTTCCTTTCTGATGAAAATTGCTTTTGCTGCAATTCAGAGCAGGGGGGTGCCGACAAGAATCGTAGAATGCCCAGCAGAAATGGACCTGGACGTGCCAAAATTCGACCGACCACCAATTTTGTTAGGCATCCTCGGCGAATATCCGAGAATTTTTCGGTATCGCTATAGATTCTCTAAAGTACGCAAATTAGCCGGTCGATGGAGATGGATAGGATTTGCCACAGGGCAACAACCGCGTGAGCGATCGGACGTATCTACTGCGGATTTTGGAATCCGCAGCCGATGCAGGTCAGAAACGTTTGGCGCGGGATGGGCAGTGTCAGGAAGACTGGCCGGTTGAGCTTCTGACGGACCTCACGAGCCCGTTTGGATGGAAACCGTAAGTTCAATTTAGGTATGTATATACAGTCGACAGGGTCCCTGGCTTGCCGACTGTACGAACCACACATCGTTCCCAACGAGTGATTCCCCGCACTCCGGACAACCACCATTTTGTTTAAGGTACTGACATGACCCGAATTAACACGAACGTTAGCTCTCTGATCGCTCAAAACAATTTGAGCAACTCCAACAACGAATTGCAAACCACGTTGACCCGCTTGAGCACCGGTTTGCGAATCAACTCGGCCGCGGACGACCCGGCGGGCATGATCGCGGCCACCAATTTGGGCAGCGACATTTCGGCCAGCAACCAGGCGATTTCCAACAGCCAGCTTGCCACCCAAATGATCTCGACGGCGGACAGTGCCTTGTCCCAGATCAGTGCGTTGTTGACCACCATCAACGGCCTGGTCACCGAGTCGGCCAACACCTCGTCGGAGACCAGCAGCCAGATCGCTGCCAATCAAGCCCAGATCGACTCGTCGTTGAGCGCCATCAACAACATTGCCGGGACCACGAACTTCCAGGGCCAGAATCTGCTGGATGGCACGCAGGCCTTCCAGACCACGCTGGGCACGAACGCCACCAACGCCGCCGCAATTCAGAACCTGCAGGTGAGTCAAGTCAACTTTGGCGGGAACCCCTCAGTGACAGCCGACATCCAAGTGACCTCGATGGCCACGCAGGCCAGCCTCACCGCAACCGTGGGCCATGGCACAGCCAGCGCAACTTCGGCGCTTACCTTCAACGATACCAGCACCCTCACGATCACGGGCCCTTTGAACGGCGGTTCAAACTACAATAAGGTCTCGGTCGATTTTGTGACATCCACCGCCCAAGCCACAGGCACCGCCAGCGCCTCTTCAACGCGTCGACGAACGTGCTCTCGATCAACGTCAACGGCACCCCCACCAACGAAACCGATGCGTCGGTGATTGCCCAGGCCATCAACAAAGATACGATCTTTGGGGCCACGACGACCGGTGCGGCCGGAAAAGGCTTCGTAGCGAACACCGACACGAACACCACACTTAACGCCGGGACTAAAGACTACGAAGTCCTCACGGGCGGCGGGATCATAGGGGGTCTCAAAGCGACCTTGTCCCTGGAGGTGAGCGGGGATGCCGGAAGCCAACTCTTCCACTTCGACACGGGAACGACCGGCGGCCAAATGGTAACGGCCATAAACCAGGCCTCGGCCGCCACCGGCGTGTCGGCCTCGTTCTCCGGCACCACGCTCACGCTAACCTCGGCCGACTACGGTTCGGCCGCCAATGTCAGGATGCAGGTCGTCAACGAAGGCACGGGCGGCCAGTTCGCCTCGTCGCTGCTCTTGGGCACGAGCGGTGTCGGCGCCAATATTCTGGCCACGGTGAACGGCGTCGCCGCCACCGGCCAAGGCAACACGGTCTCGCTGAACACGCCGGACTTGGCCTTCACGGCTGCGTTGAATCCCAACCAGATCGGCAACGGCGGCAGTGTCGATTTCACGGTGAACGGCGGCGGCGCGTTGTTCCAACTCGGTGCTCAAGTGAATTCCAACCAGCAGGTCACTTTGGGGATCCAGAGCGTCGATACCAGCTCGTTGGGCGGCACGGTCGGCTGATCTGTATGAACTCGGTTCGGGGCAGGATGCCGCTCTCTCCGCCAGCGGCGGTCCGGTGAAGGCCGGTCAGATCGTGGCGGCCGCGCTGAACAACATCACCTCGCTCCGCGGTCAGCTCGGCGCCTTCCAAACCGCCACCCTCGATAGCAACATCTCGACGTTGACCAATGCGGTGACCAATCTCACCGCGGCCCAAAGCGACATCAAGGACGCCGACTTCGCTTCCGAGAGCGCGCAGCTTACGCAACAGCAAATCCTGGTGCAATCGGGCACGACGGTCTTGGGAGTCGCCAACTCGAATCCCGCGAACGTCCTTACGCTCTTGCAGAAGGCCGCGCAGATTTGATCTTGCCGTAAAGGCCTTAGCCGCCTGATCGCGTGAATCAATCCGGTCCGCCTCGGTCTTCGAGGCGGGCCGGTTGTGTTTTGCGCAATTCCTACAAATTAAACCCCGCAGCCCCCGCTTGCCGATCTATACTTGAAGAGGAGCTATAGACTTCGGCACCCCTTCTTCAAGTGTTCGACTATGGGAGTAATTTCTGCCAATACCGGGTTGAGTTCGGGTATCGACATCTCGGGAACGATCTCCAAATTGATGGCGATCGACTCGCAACCCGTGACCACCCTGACGACCACGGATACGAGCCTCACGAACCAGGAAACGGCCGTCTCCCAGCTTTCGGCATTGCTGCTGAGCGTACAGGACATCACGCAGACCTTGGGACAGGCGGCGACCTGGGGCAGCCAGAACGCCACCAGCAGCGACACGAGCGCGCCTGGGGGCCACCGTGACCGGCACGCCGACCGCGGGCACCTATCAGTATACCCCCTTGCAAATGGCCCAGAGCCAGCAATTACTGAGCTCCGGCTTCCAAAGCGCCACCCAATCCTTGGGCGGAGGATCGTTTACTTTCCGTTACGGCAACACGGTCGATCCACGCGTCAGCCTCTCGGAAATCAACGGCGGGCAAGGTTTCACTCCCGGTGAAATACGCGTCACCGATCGCAGCGGCGCCAGCGCCGTCATCAACCTCGCGGATGCCCAAAACATCAACGACGTGGTCCAGGCGATCAATAGTGCGGGCACGATCAACGTCACCGCCTCGACCGACGACGGGCATATCGTCTTGACCGACAACACCGGGGATAACGTCGCGAGTCTCCAAGTCCAGGAGGTGGGCGGCGGCACGACCGCGGCCTCGCTGGGGCTCGCGAACATCGATTCGCCCGCAAGCTCCGGCAGCGACTCCGTCGCCGGCAGTAACATCCTCACGCTCTCCAGCAACCTCCAACTCGCGTGGCTGAACGACGGCAGGGGCGTGCAAACGAACGCATCCTCCGCTTTGGGCGATATCACCTATACCCTTACCCCGTCCCACGGCGGCACGCCAACGACGGGGACCATCGACCTCTCGGGAATAAGCGGCGATTCGACCCTGGGCAACGTCGTCCAGCAAATCAACAGCCAACTTGAAACCCAAACCGGCGGCAACCTGCAGGTCTCCATTTCCGGCCAGGCCCTGGTGCTCACCGACAAGACCGATCCTTCCGCTACGCTCTCGATGTCCAATGCCGCCGGCTCCACCGCGGCCAGCGATCTGGGACTGGTGGTCAACGGCAGCCAGCGCCGGCACGGTCACGGGCAGCCAGATTCTCGGGGGGCTGAACACCGTGCTCCTTTCCGATCTCAACGGCGGTCAGGGGCTGGGGACCTTGGGAACCATGGACCTCACCGACGGCAAGGGGAATTCCGTGAATGTCCACCTGGCGGGCGCGGTCACGCTGCAGAACGTCATGAACGACATCAACAGCCAGTCGGCCGCCGCGAACGTGGGCATCATGGCCAAGGTCAACTCCGCCGGCGACGGGATCCAACTCGTCGATACGTCCGGGGGCTCGGGACCGCTCACGGCCGCCAACGGCAACGACGGCCTCGACACGGCCACGAAACTCGGCTTGGCCACCGCGTCGGGTCCGGGCTCTAGCAGCACGGGCATCCTCAACAGCGGCGACATGCACCTCCAAACCGTTTCACAAAACACGCTCCTCAGTTCCTACAACGCCGGCGCCGGCATCGCGCCGGGCAGCTTTACGATCAACAACTCGGCGGGCGACTCGTTCTCGATCTCGGTGACCAGCCATCTGCAAACGATCGGCGACGTAATCGACGCCATCAACACGAATACCTACGGCATCAACGCCGCCATCAACTCCACGGGCGACGGCATCGTGCTGACCGACACCGCGAAGGGTTCGGGCACGCTGAGCGTCGCGGAAGGCGGCTCGACGACGGCTCAAGACCTGCACCTGCTGGGGGCGGAGACAACGGTCGACGGCGCGCAAACCATCAACGGCTCGACCACCCAAACGATCACCTTGCGCGCCGCCGACACCTTGACGGACCTGCAAAACGACATCAACAATCTGGGCGCCGGGCTGTCGGCGGAGATCATCACGGGCAGTTCGAGCACCCCCTATCGCCTCGCGCTGACCGCCACCCAGTCGGGCCAGGCCGGCAACATGATTGTCGATGCCTCGCAAATCGGCGGCATGTCGCTCGAAGAAATGGCGCAGGGCCAGGATGCGCTGCTGGCCCTGGGCAACGCCAGTGCATCCGCCTCCAACGCCCCCGTCGTGGTAAGCTCGTCGTCCAATACATTCACCGGCGTCCTGCCCGGCGTTTCGCTGCAAGTGGAAAGCGCCACCGGCCAGCCCGTTTCCGTCAGCGTCGGCAACGACGGCACGAACATTGCCACGAACCTGCAATCCTTCGTGACGAACTACAATAGTTTCCGTTCGCAACTCACCACGGACACCGCTTACAACACGACGACCGAGACCGGCGCGGTGCTCTCCAACGACACCGTGGCCATGCAGCTCGACACGCAACTCTCCCAACTGCTCACCAACCAGTTCGTTTCCAGCGGTCCGGTGCAATCGCTGGCCGACGTGGGCATTACCGTTCAAAGCAATGGCACGCTGAGCTTCAACCAGAACCAATTCGAATCGGCCTGGAATGCCGATCCCACCGCGGTCCAGCAGATGTTCACGGCCGCGAAGACCGGCGTTTCCGCCCAGTTCGACACCCTGATCACGCAGCTTGCCGGACCGACGGACTCGTTGCTCTCCACGCGGGCCTCGGCTCTGAATAGCGAAATCAGCGACAATCAGGCGACGATCACCCAGATGAATCAGCGGCTCAGCGACGAACAGAACCTTTTGTACACCGCGTTCTACAACATGGACCTCACGATCGGGAAGCTGAAAAACACGCAGAGCGTGCTCAGCACGATGTACTCGGTCGCGCCCGATTTTGCCGGATCGAGCTCGAGTAGTAGTAGCGGTTAGCGGCGAACACCAAGGAAGGAACGACCGATGCCATCGACGGCGCAAGATAGTTACCTGTTCACGGAAGTCAAGACGGCCACGCCGCAGAAGCTGCAATTATTGTTGATCGAGACGGTCTTGAGGTTGGCGAACCGGGCCCGGCAGTTCTGGCAAGAGGGCCGCAACGATCGGGCTGTCGTGGCGCTCGTTAACGCCCAGTCGGTGATGGCCGAAATGCTTGCCAGCATGGATCGCAAGGCGGCGGGCGATTTGGCGGAACCCGTGTCAGCGGTCTACGAGTTCATCTATCGCTCCCTGGTGAAGGCCGGTCACCGCCACGATGAGGAGAGCCTGGGCAACGCCATTCGCATCCTTGAAATTGAGCGCGAAACCTGGCGGCAGGTGTGCGACAAGCTCGCCATGGATGTTTCTCGGGCGTCGTTCCACGATGCCGAACGCGCCGTCCTGCCGCCCGGGCACCATGTACCCATGGTCGGCAACAGCCCGCACCTCTCGTCCCAGTCTGAGGGCTTCTCCATCGAAGCCTGACTTGCCGGCCGTCATGGGCAGGAGAAACCACGAAATACACGAAACACACGAAAAGGGAGAGGGTACGAACGTATCGTCATTTAGATCCTTGTTTCAATCTCATTGTCTTCTTTCGTGTATTTCGTGGTTTCTCCCCTGAACAGCTTCGGGGCTAATAACGCGTATAGGATTTTTCTTCCGTGAGCTGCGAACCCACTAGTTCGTCGATCCGCCGCTTCAACGCGCAGCGCCGGTCGTTGTTGCGGTAGACGGAGCGGGCCAGCTCGACGAACTGCGGCCCAAAATCCTTCTTTTGCTCGCAAAATCGCAAGGCGTCTTCGATCCGCCAAAGTTCTCGATTGACCGCTTCCAATTGGCCGGCGACTTCCCTGAGATCCGCAGAGGACTCGATCGTTTGCTCCCGGACTGTCCTCAACATTTCCAGTTCTTGTTGCACGTGGTTCAACTTCTCGGGATCCTGAAAGTGATCTGCCTTGATTTCCAGGATGGTGATCTTGTCGATCAATTCGCCTGCGGAGACATCGATCGCAATCCGTTTGCCGTATGCCATTATGAATTCTCCATTCACGATCCTAATGTTCAAGTTGCTCACGTAACGCGATTCCCATCTCCGCGAAGACGCCGGTCCAATCTCCCATACCCTTCTGCCGGAAGATCCGCATGGTAGGATACCACGGGCTGTCGCTGCGGTGGAGCAGCCAGCGCCAGTCGGGCACTCGCGCAAGCGCGACCCACACCGGCACGCCCATGGCCCCCGCCAGGTGGACAATCGCCGTGTCCGAGCTAATCACCAAATCGAGGTTCTTCATCACGGCCGCCGTGTCCGCGAAGGCGCCCGCCTCCCGATCGAGTTCGTCCGCCAGATCGACGACCGGAAAATCATGGCGAACCTCGGCCAACTGTTTCCTGCCGGCAGCTTTTTGCAGGCCGATCCAACAGATTCCCGGGATCTCAGCCAAGGCGGCGAAATGTCGCAAGGGGATGGAACGAAAACGGTCTCCATGATACTGCGCGTTTCCCTGCCAGCAGATCCCGATCTTGAAACCATGAAATTGGCTCAGCCGGTCCCGCCATTGCGCGACGAGTTCCGGCGCCGCATGAAGGTACGGGACGTCGGCGGGCACGTTTTCCAGCCGTGTCCCGCAGAGCAGCGGCAGGCCCATGAGGGGAGCATGAACGTCGAACTCCGGCAGGGCCTCGCCTTCGCCGATCAGTCGATCGATCCCGGGCCCCTGTTTGCCGGAAAAACTGGCGGCAAGCAGGCGGACGAGCGGTTTCTGACATTCCACGAGCACCCTTGCCCGGGTATGGCGCTGTCGGATCCAAGGCACGTAGCGGATGAACTGGAACGTATCGCCGAAGCCTTGCTCCGCATAGAGCAGAATCGTTTTCTCTTGCAAGGGCCCTCCGTCCCATGGCGTTTGCGAAAAACCGCGCGGGGGGCAGTTTTTTTTCCGCCAGCGCCATTCGTATTCCGGCCACCCTTCGGCGAAATTGCCGCTGAGAAGCCAGGAAAGCGCGCAATTCAAGTTCGCGTCGGCATAGTCCGGTTTCAGTTCCACGGCCCGGCGGAAACAAGGGACCGCCTCCTCCGGTTTCCCTTGGTCCTTGGTGGCAATGCCCAGGTTGTTATGTGCCTCCGCGTAATCCGGTTTCAGTTCCAGGGCCCGGCGGAAGGAGGCTACCGCTTCGTCCAGTTTCCCTTGATCCTTGAGGGCCACGCCGAGGTTGTTGTATGCCGCGGCATAGTCCGGTTTCAGTTCCACGGCCCGGCGGAAACAAGCGATCGCTGCCGCTTCGTCGGGATTCTCCTGGTCCTTGAGGGCCACGCCCAGGTTGTTGTGTGCCTCGGCATAATCCGCCTTCAGTTCCAGGGCCCGGCGGAAACCGGCGACCGCTTCGTCCAGCTCCCCGCAGCCCATCAAGGCCACCGCCAGGTTGTTGTGCGCCTCGACATAGTCCGGCTGCAGTTCCACGGCTTTGCGGTAAGCGGCGATCGCTTCGTCCGGCCGACCCGGAGTACCGTGTGCCCGCTGGGCCATCAAGACTATGGCCAGGTTGTTGTAGGCCCCGGCGTAGTCCGGCTTCAGTTCCACCGCCCGGCGGTAAGAAGCGACCGCTTCGTCCGGCTTCCCCTGGTATTTCAACACATTCCCCAGGTTGTTGTAGGCATCGGCATAGTCCGGCTTCAGTTCCACGGCCTTGCGGTAAGAGGCGACCGCTTCCTCCAGCTTCTCCTGGTCCTTCAAGGCATTGCCCAGGTTGTTGCGGGCCTCGGCATAGTCCGGCCTCAGTTTCAGCGCCTCGTGGAAACAGGCGACCGCGTCGTCCAGCTTCCCTTGGTCCTTCAGGGCATTGCCCAGGTTGTTGTGTGCGTCGGCATATTGCGGCTTCAATTTCAGCGCCCTGCGGTAGCAGGCGACCGCTTCGGGAAACCTCTGCAGGGCATGGTAGACCGCCCCCAAGTTGCCATGAAAGTAAGCCGCATCCCCCTGGAGCTCGATCGCTCGTCCAATGGTTTCGACGGCAACGTCGTGCTTGCCCCTCTGGTGGGCGACGACGCCGAGGAGGTGCAGGGCCTCGGCGTTATTGGGTTCGGCCCGGAGGACCTGCCGGTAGATCTGCTCGGCAGCTTCAAGCCGGCCGCCTTGATGGTGTTGGATTGCCAGGGCCAGTGTTTGGGAAGTTGTTGCCATGTTTTTTGATTCTCTTATCTCTTATCTCGCATCTCTCATCCCTCATCCCTCATCCTTACCCGCCGGGGATCGCGCGGAGCAGCGTTGCCAGCGATTGCTCGTAGTGTCGCCACCTTGCCACGGAGGTCGAGTACAGCGGTTGTCGAACCTGGACGAGGCTGGCCGTGCATACGGGCCGTTTGCTACGATGGAACTCGAGACAACCCGGCTCCCATTCCAGGCCACACCAGGCCACGAGCCGCCGGGCGACCGTTTCCAGATCGGCCACGGTCTCCTCGTAGTCCACTTCCAGCAGGGGCACGGGCAGGACCTTCCGCCAGTGCTCCATCATGCGTTGGTACTGCTGAAATCGTGAAGCGATGTGCTCTCGGTCGTTGGTCCAGCGCAGGCCAATGAAACTCGTCATCCAACAGGAGACGGCCACGTCGCGCAAATCGCGGCGGCAATGGATCAACGTCGCCCGCGGAAAGAGGCCCGCCAACAGACCCAAGAACAAATAGTTGCTCGGCATCTTGTCCACGATGCGAACAGCCGTGGGACTGAATGCACGAAGCCGCTCCAGGTGCCGTGAGGCGAGCTGCTGGGCCGTCTGGCGGTCCAGCCGGCAAAGGCCCTCGAGGGAGTCCACGCCGACCATGGGCTGGGTTCCCCGTCCCGTGAGTACACAGGAACCCCGCTCATGGGACGGGTGCCCGCCGCCGAGCGCGGCCAAAGTCTCGCCGGCCAGTTCGGTCTCCCCCGCGCCGAAGATCCGGGAGTGGCTGGCCAAGATCTGCTCGATGAGGGTCGTGCCGGACCGCGGCAGCCCCACGACGAACACCGGGAGCTGGCTTTCCAACCCGAAGCTGCTGACCCGCTCGAAGAAATCCGGCGTCGCCAGCGCGATCATGCGGGTGACGAACAGCTCATGCTCTTTCGGATCGTACTCCTGGCCGCGCGTGCGCCATTCGGAGAATTGCAGCGCGTTGCCCCGCTCGAGGTGCTCGGCGGCCTCGGCATACTCGCCCCGCGCGTCCAGGACTTTGGCCAGGCCGAAGTGCAACAACGACCGTTCCGCGTCCGTCAACGCGTTTTGCCCGCCGGAGGCAGAACCCTGCTCCAGCAGCCGGCGCTGTGCCGCCAGGTCCCGCTGCGGAAGTTTGCCGCGGAGCAGTCCCGCCAGTTTGAAATGTGCCGAGGCGGACCGCGGATCGTGCCGCAACGCGGCGCGGAAGGAGTCTTCCGCCCGGCGAAAATCGCCCGTTTCCTCCAAAGTGCAGCCCAGGTTGTGGTGCGCCCCGGCAAAGTCGGGCTTCAGTTCCAGCGCCCGGCGGTAGCAGGCGACCGCTTCGTCCGGCTTTCCCTGGTCCTTCAAGGCATTGCCCAGGTTGGTGTGGGTCTCGGCAAAGTCCGGCTTCAATTCCAGTGCCCGGCGATAACAGGCAATCGCTTCGTCCAGCTTCTTTTCGTCCTTCAAGGCAAGGCCCAGGCTGTTGTGTGCCTCGGCAAAGTCGGGCTTCAATTCCAGTGCCCGGCGATAGCAGGCAATCGCTTCGTCCGGCTTCCGCTGGTCTTTGAAGGCAAGGCCCAGGTTGTTGTGCGCCTCGGCAAAGTTCGGCTTCAGTTCCAGGGCCCGGCGATAGCAGGCAATGGCTTCGTCCAGGTTCCCCTGCTCCTTCAATACGCTGCCCAGGTTGTACGCTGCGTCGGCATAGTCCGGCTTCAATTCCAGTGCCCGCCGCCAGCAGACAATCGCTTCGACCGGCCTTCCCTGCTCCCTCAAGGCAATGCCCAGGTTGTTGTGCGCCTGGGCATAGTCCGGCTTCAGCTCCAATGCCTGGCGGAAAGAAGCGACCGATTCGGGAATTTTCTGCAAGGCGCGATAGGCTTCGCCCAGGTTGCTATGGAAGACGGCCGCGGTCCTTTTCAATTGGATTGCCCGAGCGATAGCCTCGACGGCCTCCTCGTGCCGGCCCATTTGGTGGGCGGTCACGCCGAGAAGATGGAGCGCGTCGGGGTGATTCGGTTCGGCCTGCAGAATCCGCCGGTAAATCTGCTCGGCGGCTGGCAGCCGGCCGTCGCGATGGTGTTGGAGCGCAGCGGCCAGGGCTTGGGAAGTGGTTGGCTGGGAACCTATCGCCCACCGTGAGTACACAGTACCGGCTTCGCATGACTCCGCAGCATGCCCGGGCGCACCCCGCTTCGGGGACAGATCCTTGGCAGCGAACGTATGTGCGTGGCGTTCGAGTTGCGCGCGGAGGGCGATTATCATCTCCGCGAAGAGGCCCGCCCAATCTCCCCTGTTTCTCTGCCGGAAGAGCCGCATGGTAGGATACCAGGGGCTGTCGCAGCGCTCAAGCAGCCAACGCCAGTCGGGCGCCCGCGGCAGCGCGACCCACACGGGCACGCCCATGGCCCCCGCCAAGTGGGCAATCGCCGTGTCCGCGGTGATCACCAGATCGAGGTTCATCATGACCGCCGCCGTGTCCATGAAGGCTCCCGCCTCCCGATCGAGTTCCTCCGTCAAATCGACGACCGGGAGATCATCGCGGACCCCGGCCAACTGTTCCCTGCCATCGCCTTTTTGCAGGCTGATCCAACAGCTTCCCGGGACCGCCGCCAAGACGGCGAAATGTCGCAAGGGGATGGAGCGAAAACGATCTCCACGGTGGTGCGTGTTTCCTTGCCAGCAGATCCCGATCTTGAAACCATGAAACGGACTCAGCCGGTCCCGCCATTGCGCAACGAGCGCCGGGGCCGCATGAAGGTACAGGGACGTCTGCGGGCACGTTTTCCAACGTGGTTTTGCAGAGCAGCGGCAGGCTCATGAGCGGGGCATGAACGTCGAACTCCGGCAGCGCCTCCCCGTGGCCGATCAGTCGATCGATCCCGGGCCAATTATTGCCGGAGAAACTGGCCGCAAGCAGGCGGACGAGCGGTTTCTGGCATTCCACGACGACCCTTGCCCGGGGCTGGCGCTGTCGGACTAAAGGCACGTAGCGGATGAACTGGATCGTGTCGCCGAGCCCTTGCTCCGCATGGAGCAGAATCGTTTTCTCGTGCACAGGCTCACCGTCCCAGGGCGTTTGCCGGAAGCCGCGCGGGTTGCCGTCTTTCGTCCGCCAGCGCCATTCGAATTCCGGCCACCCCTGCGCGAAATCGCCGCTGAGAAGCCGGGACAGCGAGCGGTTCCAATGCGCCTCGGCATAGTCCGGCTTCAGTTCCAGGGCGCGGTGGCAACAAGCGACCGCCTCGTCCAGCTTGCCCTGGTCCTTGAAGGCGATGCCCAGGTTGTTATGGGCCTCGGCATAGTCCGGCTTCAGTTCCAGGGCCCGGTGGTAGCAGGTGACCGCTTCGTCCAGCTTCTCTTGGTCCTTCAAGGCGATGCCCAGGTTGTTATGGGCCTCGGCATAGTCCGGCTTCTGCTCCAGGGCCCGGTGGTAACAAGCGACCGCCTCGTCCAGCTTCCCTTGGTCCTTGAAGGCGATGCCCAGGTTGTTATGTGCCTCGGCATAGTCCGGCTTCAGTTCCAGGGCCCGGTGGTAACAGGCGACCGCTTCGTCCAGCTTCTCTTGGTCCTTCAAGGCAATGCCTAGGTTGTTGTGGGCCTCGGCATAGTCCGGCTTCAGTTCCAGGGCCCGGCGGTAGCAGGCGAGCGCTTCCTCCAGCTTCCCCTGGTCCTTCGAAGCAATACCCAGGTTGTTGTGCGCCTCGGCATAGTCCGGCTTCAGTTCCAGGGCCCGGCGGAAGGAGGCGACCGCTTCGTCCAGATTCCCCTGGTCCCACAAGGCAACGCCCAGGTTGTTGAGTGCCTCGGCATAATCGGGCTTCAGTTCCAGACTCCGGCGGCAGCAGGCGAGCGCTTCCTCCAGCTTCCCCTGGTCCTTCAAGACATTGCCGAGGTTGTAGGCTGCCTCGGCATAGTCCGGCTTCAGTTCCAGGGCCCGGCGGAAAGAGGCGACCGCTTCCGGAAACCTCTGCAGGGCATGATAGACCGACCCCAAGTTGCAATGGAAGGAAGCCGCGTTCCCTCGGAGCCCGATCGCACGTTCGATGTGCTCGACGGCGACCTCGTGCCTGCCCATTTGGTGAGCAATCACGCCCAGCAGGTGCAGGGCCTCGGCGTTATTCGGTTCGGCCTGGAGGACCTGCCGATAGATCTGCTCGGCAGTTTCCAGCCGGCCGCCTTGATGGTGTTGGACGGCAAGGGCCAGTGTTTTGGAAGTCGTTACCATATCTCTCATCTCTTATCTCTCATCATTTCCCGCCGGGAATCGCGCCGAGCAGCGCTGCCAGCGCTTGCTCGTAGTGTCGCCACCTTCCCACGGAGGTCGAGTACAGCGGTTGTCGGACCTGGACGGCGCTGGCCGTGCGCACGGCCCGCTTGCCGCGATGGAACTCCAGGCAGGCGGGCTCCCATTCCAGGCCGCACCAGGCCACGAGCCGCCGCGCAACCGTTTCCAGATCGGCCACGGTCTCCTCGTAGTCCACTTCCAGCAAGGGCACGGGCAGGACCTTCCGCCAGTGCTCCATTATCCGTCGATACTGGTGAAATCGTGAAGCGATGTGCGCTTGGTCATTGGTCCAGCGCAAGTCCTGGAAATTCGTCATCCAACAGGAGACGGCCACGTCGCGCAAATCGCGGCGGCAATGAATCAACTTCGCCCGCGGAAAGAGCGCCGCCAGCAGGCCGAGAAACAAGTAGTTCTCCGGCATCTTGTCCACGATGCGCAGGGCCGCGGGAGCCAGTCCGCGAAGTTTCTCCAAGTGCCGTGAAGCGAGCCGCTGGGCCGTCTGGCAATCCAGCCCGCGAAGGCCCTCGAGGGAGTCCACTCCTGGTCCGCCGAGTGCGGCCATGGTCTCGGGGGCCAGTCCGGTCTCCCCCGCGCCGAAGACCCGGGAGTGGCCGGCCAAGATCTGCTCGATTAGCGTAGTGCCGGACCGCGGCAGTCCCACGACGAACAGCGGGAGCTCGTTTTCCAATCCAAAACCGCCGACCCGCTGGAAGAAATCCGGCTCGCAGAGGGCGATCATGCGGGTCACGGAAACCTCATGCGCTTGGGGATCGTACTCGCGGCCATGTGTGCGCCACTCGGACAGTTGTAACGCGTTGCCCCGCTCGAGGTGCCGGGCGGCCTCGGCATACTCGCCCCGCGCGTCGAGAACTTGGGCCAGGCCGAAGTGCAACAACAACCGTTCCGCGTCCGTCAGGTCCCTTTGCTCGGCGGAGGCAGAACCCTGCTGCAGCAGCCGGCCGAGCGCGGCCAGGTCCTGCTGCGGAAGTTTGCCGCGGAGGAGTTCCGCCAATTTATAATGTGCCATGGCGAAGCGGGAATCGTGCCGCAAGGCGGCGCGGAAGAACTCTTCCGCGCCATGAAAATCGCCTTTCTCCTCCAAAACGCAGCCCAGGTTGCAGTGCGCCCCGGCATCGTCGGGCTTCAGTTCCAGTGCCCGGCGATAGCAGGCGAGCGCTTCCTCCAGCTTTCCCTGGTTATTCAAGGCAATACCCAGGTTGTAGTGTGCCTCGACATAATCCGGCTTCAGTTCCAGGGCCCGCTGGAAGCAAGCGACCGCTTCATTCGACTTTCCCTGTTCCTTCAAGGCAATGCCCAGGTTAATGTGCGCCTCGGCATAGTCGGGCTTCAGTTGCAGGGCCCGGCGGTAGCAGGCGACCGCTTGGGCCGGCTTCCCTTGTTCCTTCAAGGCAATGCCCAGGCTGTTGTGGGCCTCGGCATAGTCCGGCTCGAGCTCCAGGCGCGACGGCAACAGGCAACCGCTTCCTCGAGCTTCCCTTGGACCTGCAAGGCCATGCCCAGGTTGTTGTGCGCCTCGGCATAGTCCGGCTTCAGCTCCAGGGCGCGGCGGTAACAGGCCGGCGCTTCCGCCGGCTTGCCTTGGTCCTTCAAGGCAATGCCCAGATTGTTGTGCGCCTCGGCATAGTCCGGCTTCAACTCCACGGCCCGGCGGAAAGAGGCGACCGCTTGGGCCAGCTTCCCTTGGCGGCACAAGGTAGCGCCCAAGTTGTTGAGTGCCTCGGCATAATCGGGCTTCAGTCCCAGGGTCCGGCGGTAGCAGGCGACCGTTTCGTCCAGCTTCCCCTGATCCTTCAAGGCGTTGCCCAGGTTGTAGGCTGCCTCGGCATAGTCCGGCTTCAGTTCCAGTGCCCGGCGATAGCAGGCGACCGCTTCGGGAAACCTCCGCAGGGCATGATAGACCACCCCCAGGTTGCAATGAAAGGAAGCCGCATTCCCGCGGAGCCCGAGCGCCCGTCCAATGGTTTCGACGGCCTCTTCGTGCTTGCCCCTTTGGTGGGCAATCACGCCCAGCAGGTGCAGGGCCTCGGCGTTATTCGGTTCGGCCTGGAGGACCTGTCGATAGATCTGTTCGGCAGTTTCCAGCCGGTCGCCTTGATGGTGTTGAACTGCAAGGGCCAGTGTTTGGGATCTCGTCACCATGTTTTTTGATTTTGAGAATAACCTGCGGGCGAAGGATGAAGGGTGAAGGATGAAGGGTGAAGGATGAAGGATGAGGGATCACGCATGAGGGATGACGGATGGAAGAGGAACAACCGTTATCCCTTATCTCTCATCTCTCATCTCTCATCCCTCATCCCTCATCTCTCATCTCTCATCTCTCATCTCTTATCTCTTATCTCTTATCTCTTATCTCTTATCTCTTATCTCTTATCTCTTATCTCTTATCTCTTATTTCTCATCTCTCATCTCTCATCTCTCATCTCTCATCTCTCATCATTTCCCGCCGGGAATCGCAGCGAGCAGCGTTGCCAGCGCTTGCTCGTAGTGTCGCCACCTTGCCACGGAGGTCGAGTACAGCGGTTGTCGGACCTGGATGGCGCTGGCCGTCAGCACGGCCCGTTGGCCGCGATGGAACGCGAGGCAGCCGGGCTCCCACTCCAGGCCGCACCAGGCCACGAGCCGCCGCGCAACCGTTTCCAGGTCGGCCACGGTCTCCTCGTAGTCCACTTCCAGCAGGGGCACGGGCAGGACCTTCCGCCAGTGTTCCATCAGGCGTTCGTACTGGTGAAATCGTGCCGCAATGTGCCGCTTGGTCGTTGGTCCAGCGCAGGTCGCTGAAATTCGTCATCCAGCAGGAGACGGCCACGTCGCGCAAATCGCGGCGGCAATGGATCAATTTCGCCCGCGGAAAGAGGCCCGCCAGCAGGCCGAGAAACAGGTAGTTCTCCGGCATCTTGTCCACGATCCGCAGGGCCGCGGGAGCCAGCCCGCGAAGTTTCTCCAAGTGCCGTGAAGCGAGCCGCTGGGCCCCCTGGCGATCCAGGCGGCAAAGGCCCTCGAGGGCGTCCGCACCTGGTCCGCCAAGTGCGGCCATGGTCTCGGAGACCAGTCCGGTCTCCCCCGCGCCGAAGACCCGGGAGTGGCCGGCCAAGATCTGCTCGATGAGCGTGGTGCCGGACCGCGGCAGTCCCACGATGAACACTGGGATCTCGTTTTCCAACCCAAAACCGCTGACCCGCTCGAAGAAGTCCGGCGTTGAGAGCGCGATCATGCGGGTGACGAAATCCTCATGCTCTTTGGGATCGTACTGGCAGCCATGCGTGCGCCATTCGGACAGTTGCAATGCGTTGCCCCGCTCGAGGTGCCGTGCGGCCTCGGCATACTCGCCCCGTGCGTCGAGGACTTGGGCCAGGCCGAAGTGCGACAACAACCGTTCCGCGTCCGTTAGGTCCCTTTGCTCGGCGGAGGCAGAACCCTGCTCCAGCAGCCGGCCGAGCGCGGCCAGGTCCTGCTGCGGAAGTTTGCCGCGGAGGAGTTCCGCCAATTTATAATGTGCCATGGCGAAGCGGGAATCGTGCCGCAAGGCGGCGCGGAAAGCGTCTTCCGCGCCATGAAAATCGCCTTTCTCCTCTAAAACGCAGCCCAGGTTGCAGTGCGCCTGGCATCATCGGGCCTCAGTTCCAGTGCCCGGCGGTAACAGGCGATCGCTTCGTCCAGCTTTCCCTGGTTATGCAATGCGATGCCCAAGTTGCAGTGTGCCTCGGCATAGTTGGGTTTCAGTTCCAATGCCCGATGGTAGCAGGCAACCACTTCCTTCAGATTCTCCCGGCCCTGCAACACATTACCGAGATTGTTGAGCCCCTCGGCGTAGTTCGGCTTCAGTTGCAGCGCGCGACGGTAACAGGCGATCGCTTCGTCCCGCTTTCCCTGGTCCTCCAACGCATTGCCCAGGTTGTTGTGGGCCTCGGCATAGTCCGGCTTGAGTTGCACCGCCCGACGGTAGCAGGCCGCCGCATCCTTGAGCTTTCCCTGCTCCTTCAAGGCAATGCCCAGGTTGTTGTGGGCTTCGGCATAGTCCGGCTTGAGTTGCAGCGCCCGGCGGAAGCAGGCGACCGCTTCGGGAATTCTCCGCAAGGCACGGTACGCTTCCCCCAAGTTGCTATGGAAGGCGGCTGCGGCCCCTTTCAATTGGATGGCCCGGCCTATATACTCGACGGCCGTCCGGTGCTCGCCCATTTGGTGGGCGATCACGCCGAGGAGGTGCAGGGTCTCGGCGTTATTCGGTTCGGCCTGGAGGACCTGTCGATAGATTTGCTCGGCAGCTTCGAGCCGGCCGCCTTGATGGTGCTGGACGGCCAGGGCCAGTGTTTGGGAACTTGTTGTCATGCTACTTTTCTGGAAAAATCCTCGGTCTGCCGTCTGTCGGAAATCGCCCTGAAGAGCGCTGCCAGCGCTTGCTCGTAGTGTTGCCACCTTCCCACGGACGTCGCGTACAGCGGTTGCCGTACCTGGACGGCGCTGGCCGTTCGCACGGCCCGCTTGCCGCGATGGAACTCCAGGCAGCCGGGCTCCCATTCCAGGCCGCACCAGGCCACGAGCCGCCGGGCGACCGTTTCCAGATCGGCCACGGTCTCCTCGTAGTCCACTTCCAGCAAGGGCACGGGCAGGACCTTCCGCCAATGCTCCATCAGGCGTTGATACTGGTGAAATCGTGAAACAATGTGCTCTTGGTCGTTGGTCCAGCGCAGGTCTTTGAAATGCGTCATCCAACAGGAGACGGCCACGTCGCGCAAATCGCGGCGGCAATGGATCAACTTTGCCCGCGGAAAGAGGGCCGCCAAGAGGCCGAGAAACAAGTAGTTTTCCGGCATCTTGTCCACGATGCGGAGGGCCGCGGGCCCCAGTCCGCGAAGTTTCTCCAAGTGCCCTGAAGCGAGACGCTGGGCCGTCTGGCGATCCAACCTGCGAAGGCCCTCGAGGGAGTCCACGCCAGATCCGCCGAGTGCGGCCATGGTCTCAGAGACCAGTCCGGTCTCCCCCGCGCCGAAGACCTGAGAGTGGCCGGCCAAGATCTGCTCGATGAGTGTGGTGCCGGACCGCGGCAGTCCCACGACGAACACCGGGAGCTCGCTTTCCAAGCCAAAACTGCTGAGCCCCTGGAAGAAGTCCGGCGTTGAGAGCGCGATCATGCGCGTGACGAAAACCTCATACTCTTTCGGATCATACTCCCCGCCGCGCATGCGACCCTCGGAAAGTTGCAGGGCGTTGCCCCGCTCGAGGTGCCGTGCGGCCTCGGCATACTCGCCCCGCGCGTCGAGGACTTGGGCCAGGCCGAAGTGCAGCAACAACCGTTCCGCCTCCGTCAACGCGTTCTGCCCGCCGGAGGCAGAACCCTGCTCCAGCAGCCGCCCGAGCGCGGCCAGGTCTTGCTGTGGAAGTTTGCCGCGGAGGAGTCCCGCCAATTCATAATGCGCCAGGACGAACCGGGAATCGCACCGCAACGCGGCGCGGAAGGACTCTTCTGCCCCACGAAAATCGCCTGTCTCCTTTAAGGCGCAGCCCAGGTTGTTGCGGGCTTCGGCATAGTCGGGCCTCAGTTCCAGTGCCCTGCGGAAACTTTCGACCGCTTCGTCCAGCTTTCCCTGGTCCTTCAACGCACTGCCCAGGTTGTTGTGGGCTTCGGCATAGTCGGGCCTCAGTTCCAGTGCTCGGCGGAAACAGGCCAGTGCTTCGTCCGGTTTCCTTTGCTCTTGCAAGACAACGCCCAGGTTGTTGCGTGCCTCGGCATGGCCCGGCCTCAGTTCCAATGCCCGGCGGAAGCAGGCAACCGCCGACCCTGAGTACAGGGTGCCCGCCAACGTCCCCTGGTCCTTTAACGCATTGCCCAAGTTGTACGCTGCGTCGGCATAGTCCGGCTTCAATTCCAGTGCTCTGCGGAAGCAGGCGACCGCTTCGGGAAACCGATGCAGAGCATGATACACCGTCCCCAAGTTGCAATGAAAGAAAGCTGCATTCCCTTGGAATCCGATCGCCCGTTCAATATATTCGACGGCAACCTCGTTCTTGCCCATTTGGTGGGCAATCACGCCGAGAAGATGATGCGCATCGGCATGTTTCGGGTCGACCCGCAGAATTCGCCGGTAGACCTGCTCGGCCGCTTGTAGCCGACCGCCGCGATGATGTTGGATCGCAATCGCAAATTCTTGGGGAATCGTATCCATGGGGCGGCATTATGACGAGATGAGTCGCCAACCGCAATACGTTTTGTGTGAGTGCGATCGTTCCTACGTAAGTTCCGTAGTTTGCAAAGGCTGTGTGCCGTAACTTACGTTTATAAAAGGAGTTGCTGCAAAGTTACCCAAATTGCCTAACGGGTTGGACGAATGTTTACGATTGACCAGCTTGTAGAACTCCGCCGCGGTGTGTTGCCAGGTGCATGTGGCCATGTCGCAGCCAGCCTGCCGGCCGTAGGCGGCCATCTGATCGCGATGCAGGTAAGCATACTCCAGGTGGGCCACGGTCTCATCCAAGTTGGGCTCGTCCCACAAGGCCACGGGCCTGTCGTTCTGGCAAACCTCGAGCGCGGCAAGGTCCTCGATCCGCAACGAGTTCTGGGGCGTGAGGATGTCGCGGTGACCGCTGGAAAATGAGGCGATGACCGGCTTGCCGCAGGCCATATACTCCATGAGCACGAGGTTCGTGCCGCCTTCACAACGGTTGGGAAACAGGCCTACGTCCGTGTTCTTGTAGATCCGGGCCATGGTGGCGTTGGGCCTGGTGGCCAAGTTCACGGTCCGCGAAACGTCGATCCCGTTGTCGGCCAAGACCTGCTTGACCATCGTCACGTGGTCCGTCGAGCGCGGTGCGAAGCGGATCAGGGGCGAGGCCTTCATCGTGGCCACGCTCCAGTCCCACAGGTTGTGCCAGGCTGTGACCAGCATCACGTCGCGGTATTTGTCTTGCAGGACCTTGTAGGCGCGAATCACCACGTCCTGCCCTTTTCGCAGCTCGAATTTGCCGCCGGAAAATACCACGAAGCGGTCGCAGAAATGCTGCCGCCGGCGCGGCGACGGCTCGAACAGGTTGGGATCGATCCCTTGGATCACCGTGGAAACGTCGCTCAGGCCGAGGGCCCTGAGCTTCTCGGCGCACCACGAACAGCCGGCCGCCACGTGGTCGAAGTGCCGCCGGGCGTTCTCCAGCGCCTGCGGTGGCAAGTTCTCCTCGAAGAAGGTGTAACCCACGGTGTACCGGCCGCGCAGGCCCGGCAGTATCGGCAGCATCATTTTGCTCGTGATGCATTGCAGCACACAGCCCTCGACGGGCCGGCCCGTCGTTGCGGCTGCCTGCACCGCGGCCTGTTCTTGGGGCGAGGCAAGTTGCTGCGAGACACTGAAGAAGTCCAATTCGTCACCCGCCGAATCGGGAGTGATGGGCGACGAGATGAGCCGCAACGGCGACAGTCGCGGAAGCTCGATCGTCAGGTATTTCCCGCACACGCCCCAACCGTGCGAACTGCCGATCGGCATTACCAGGTAGATCATGAATCGCTCCTCAGCGGGAAACTTGCCGGCAACTCCATACAACCGGCTTGCGAACGGTCATAAAGGCCCATGGCGTCGGCCCCGGCCGGCCCTCGACCACAGCCAAGAACTGGTCGAACTGGCTGAGCCCCGCCAAGAGCGGGTAGGCGAACGGATTTCGCCCCCTCTGGGGGATCATGGTCACGTCGTGCGAGCCTGCAAATCGCCGCGAAACGAGCGACGAGATCGCCGGGTCCATGAAGTCGTGCAGTTCGACCAAGATGTCACAAGTCGCCAGCGCCGGGACCAGGGCCGGGTCGAGCAACTGTCGCTCACCGCCTTCGATATCGCAAAACACCAGGCTATCGGGCGTGATCAAGGGCGCCAGATCGGCTGCCCGGCACTCGCCCGCCACGCTCACGCGGTCGGCCACGTTGTTGGCCAACGCCAATTGCCGGCAAAGTTCCTGGGCCGCAGGGTCGATGTCGAATGCGACGACGGAGACCGAAGGCAGGAGACGGGCTAATCCCACGGCGTAATACCCTTCGCCACAGCCGATGTTGATTACGCGCCGGTAGCCGCGTGCGGCGAACCCCTCAATGATTGTGTGCAGCTCCGCTTCGTAGCAGCCCACTAACTTCGGCCCGAGCGTGCTGCCGGCCGACCGCGATACATAACGCATCGATGCAAACGGGCCGCTCTGGACGACCAGACCGGTAACTTGGGCGATGCGTTGCGACATCGAGTCCATGGCAACTCCCAGCAACCGGTTGAGGATCCGCTGCAGCGTCAGGTTGGGATTGGAACGGTCGTGTGCAGCTTGGACCAGCCAATCGAGGAGTTGTCCGGCATGCAATGCGTCCGGGTTCACCTGGTCTCTCGACACGTTGTCCAGGTTATTCCGTGCTGCGGCGTAGTCCGGTTTCAGTTCCAGTGCCCGCCGCCAGCAGGCGGCCGCCTCGTCGAGTTTCCCCTGGTCCTTCAACACATTGCCCAGGTTGTGCGCGGCATCGGCATAGTCCGGCTTCAGTTCCAGGGCACGGCGGTAGCAGTCGGCCGCTTCGGGAAATTTACGCAGGGCATGGTAGGCCGTTCCCAAGTTGCCATGAAAGGAAGCCGCATTTCCTTGCAGCCCGATCGCTCGTCCGATGGTTTCGATGGCCAACTCGTGTTTACCCGCCTGGTGGGCAGTCACGCCGAGGAGGTGCAGGGCATCGGCGTTATTGGGTTCAGCCTGGAGAATCTGCCGGTAGATCTGTTCGGCAGCTTGCAGCCGACCCGCTTGGTGATGTTGGATCGCAATCGCCAATGCCCCGGACGTCGTTGCCATAGCGCGTATTATGGCGAAACGAGTTCCCAACCGCAATATGAATTTAGCCCGAGCAAGGTCAGCGTCGCAGCCAGGATAAAGCCGAAGTCCTCACGCAACTCCTCGTCCAGGGAGCCCTGCCTCTTGCGAAACCACCATCCGATCCACGCCAAGAGCCACATCGCGGGGAAGGAAAGCGCAGAAAACAAGCAACGGATAATGTGTTGCATTGTTCATTGACGTCCTTCAAGTTACTCGCTGGCCTTGTTGTTCCGTTGTGCCGCTTCGAGTTTCTTGATGTCCTCGGGCGACAACTGCGGACGGTCGATCTTGAGCGTCAGCTTGTTGAGCTTGCCGGTGAAGGTGAACGGACACTGGTAGTCCTTGTCATCCACCGGCGTGCCGGTATCGGAGCCGATGTCGAAGGTTTCGTCCCATTGCAGGATCAGCGGCAGCGTGCGCTCCATCTTCTGCGTGGCGACTTCCTTGCCGTCCACCATGAGCACGCCCGTGCCGCCGCGGCCGATGCCGCTCATGTTGTTGAAGGCCAGCGTGCCCATGCCCAGCCCGTCATACTTGAAGTCGAACCCCAGCGTGTGCTTGCCGGGCGCAGGGCCTCCGGACCTTCCCAGCGGACGCGCTTGAGATCCGCCAGGTTCCAGAGGAACACCGGCTTGCCCTTGAGCAGGTAGAACCCATAGCCGGCGAACCGTCCGCCGGACGTCAAGATCATGCCCTCCGCGCCGCCTTCGGGAACCTCGATGTCGGCAGTAATCGTGTAGGAGCAATTGAGCAGGAGCGGGGAGTCGCCCTGCGGGATGCCGGTCAGCGGCTGCGTGTAAACAAACTCGCTGCGTCCTGCGGTGATGTTCGGACGCGGCACGACCAGGCGCGTGGCCACGGATGCGTCCAGCGGGAGCACCTGATACTTGCGGGCTTCCTGGGTGAACAGCGCCTTCATTTCCTCAACCTTGGCCGGATATTTTGCGGCCACGTCGTTGTCCTGGGTCCAGTCCTTGCTCAGGTCGTAGAGTTCCCAGGTGACGTTGTTGTAGGGGTCCTGGTTGACCGGCCCGGCAACCACCCAGGGCGGGCGGATCACTTTCGTGCTGGCGATCCAGCCGTCGTGATAAAGGGCGTGGTCGCCCATCATCTCGAAAGTATTGGGTCTTGTGTCGGGAGGCCACGTTGGCGTTGGCCTGATCGAAGGTGTAGGCGAAGCTCACGCCTTCCATGGGTGCCTGCTTGATGCCGTCGACACTGTCCGGTTGCCGGATGCCGCAGGCCTCGAGGATCGTCGGCACGACGTCGATGACGTGATGGAACTGCCAGCGGATGCCGCCGACGTCCTTGATGTGGCCCGGCCAGGATACGCACACGCCCTGCCGCGTGCCGCCGAAGTGAGAAGCGATCTGCTTGGTCCAGCTAAACGGCGTGTCGAAGGCCCAGGTCCACGGCACCGCCATGTGGTTATAGGTCCGGTCGGTGCCCCAGACGTCGTAGAAGAACTTCAACTGGTCCTCGACGGGAACCTCGGCGCCGTTGAACATGGCGACCTCGTTCGGAGTGCCGACCAACGTTCCCTCGGCGCTGGACCCGTTGTCGCCGCTGATGTAGATGATGAGCGTGTTGTCGAGCTTGCCCATGTCATCGACGGCCTGAATCACGCGGCCGATTTCGTGGTCGGTGTAGGCCAGATACGCGGCATAGACCTCGACCTGACGGATGAACATCTTCTTCTCATCCGGGTTCAGGTCATCCCACTTCTTGAGGAGCTTGTCCGGCCACGGGGTCATCTTGGCATCCTGGGGGATCACGCCGAGTTTCTTCTGGTTGGCGAAAATCGTCTCGCGGAGCTGGTTCCAACCGTTGTCGAAGAGGTGCATGTCATGAATTTTGTCTATCCATTCCTTGGTCGCGTGATGCGGCGCGTGCGTGCCGCCGGGCACATAGTAGCAGAGGAACGGCTTGCCGGGGTCGATCTGGTTGAGCTGGTTCAACCAGGCGATGGCGTCGTCGGCCTGGGCCGTCGTGAGGTTCCAGCCGGGCTTGCCGACGTAGGGATAAATGGCGGTGGTGTTGCGGAAGAGGTTCGGCTGCCACTGGCTGGTGTCGCCGCCGACAAACCCGTAGAAATACTCGAAGCCCATGCCGATCGGCCACTGGTCGAACGGGCCAACCTGGCTGGCGAAAAAGGTGGGCGTGTTATGGTCCTTGCCGAACCATGAGGTCGAGAAGCCGTTGTCCTTGAGGATGCGGCCGATGGTGGCCTTGTCCTTGGGGATGATGCTGTTGTAGCCGGGGAATCCGCTGGCTTGCTCGGAGACCACGCCGAAGCCCGCCGAGTGGTGGTTGCGGCCGGTGATCAGGGCCGCGCGCGTGGGCGAGCAGAGGGCGCAGGAATGGAACTGCGTGTAGCGCAGGCCGTTCTTGGCGACGCGATCGAGGGCGGGCGTGGGGATGACTCCGCCGAACGTACCGGGCGCGCCGAAGCCCACGTCGTCGGTCATGATCAAGAGCACGTTGGGCGCACCCTTGGGCGGCACCACGCGCGGCGCCCACCAGGCCTGCGACTGCGCGGCGTTCTCCTTGATCACGCCGCCGAACTTCGGGTCTGGCGGCGGGAGCTGTTTCCCGTCGATCGTCGTGGTGGCGCCGGGCGAGCCCGGCACGCCCGTGGTCTGGATTTGAGCCGCTGTGGAAGGTTCAGCCGTGGGGGCCGCGTTACTTGCCGCCGGGACCCGCCGCGGCCGGCGAAGCACTTGCGCAGAACTCGTCGACACAAGGCTGACCAACAATGCAGACGCCAATCCGGCCGTGGCGAGTCCACGGCCATAGCGATTCGCCAAATAACTCGTCAACATAACGGTCTCCTTCATGTAAACGTCGGGGTAAAGCTCATCCCCACCGACCCCACGTCGGTGGAACGATGATTGAAAAGCTAACGGCCCGATCCAAGCGGACTTCGCGTTTTCCGCCCCCGCCCGCCCGGCCCGGAGTGCCGGGCGGGCGGGGGCGGAAAACGCGACCGGAGTTTAGATGTCGCGTGTTAGCTTCCCAGTCATCGCTCCACAGACGCGGGGTCGGTGGGGGCAAGCCAGTCGATTGTTACTCTTTCTGATCGTCACTTCTCACTACCAGCCGATTCCGGCTTTTTGAGCCGGACGAGCAGCCACTGCTGGGTCTTGTCCTTGCCGATATGGATCAGGGCCGGGGCCTCGTCTTGCGTCAGGTTGTAGATCCCCGTTTCACAGACGGTGGTCTTGTTCTTCCCGACCGTCCATGCGGCGCGCTGCGTCTTCTTATCGACGGCCCCCTGGATCAAGACATTCGTGCCATCGATCAAGTCCGTGTAGTTTCCGGCGATCGCCCCGGCCTTGTTGACGGCCAGGTTCATCACGTAGTGCGGGTCGGACTGCTCTTTCTGGACCAAGGCGAAGACGCCCAAGGACATCCACTCGCCGGCGGTCGCGTCTGCCGCAGGAGCACTCTGGGCCAAGGTCGATGCCTGCTGATAGTACTGCTCGGCGGTGGCTACCGGCTCGTTCCCATAATAGACCTGGTTGTCCTGGTAGGTGACCGTATTGCCGTAGTTGTAAGCCACCGGCTGCACGCCGGCGGCCCAGCCCAGCGATGTGCCGACGGCGGGCCAGGTGGCCGGGGTCCAGGCCTGACCGGCCGTCCAGCCCGACGCCGACCAGGCGCCGGGATTGGCAGCATGCCAGCCCGCCCCGTAGACGCCGTAGTCGTTGTACGAGCCCCTGACGGCGGCCCCGCGGGCGGCCACGACATTGCCGTTGACCGCCTCCGTCTGGTGATAACCGGCATAGGCGGTCGAGCCGGTTCTTGCGGCCGCGGCTCCATAACCGGCGTCGGTCGGCAAGGCCGTGTGCGCGGCGCTATAACTTGCGGCACCGTGATACGTGCCGCTGGCGGCAGCGCCATAGGGGCCGGCTGCCGCCGCGCCTTCGTGCTGAGCCGGAATAACTTTGGCCGTGACGCACCGTGGCGCTCGTGCTGCGGCTGCCGCCGGCAACGGCGCGCATTGGGACCGGCCGCCGCGCCCCGTTCCTCCTGGCTGTTGTAGCTTCGGCCTTGCGGGCCGGTGGCAGACACGTCGCGGCTGCTGCCAGCCGCGGCGCCGTTCGGGCCGTACGCCGCGCCGCGGGTGCCGCTGGCATCGACCGAACCGCCGTGCGAACCTTCGTAGGATCGATTGTACGAACTCGCTTGCGCTGCCGTAGCCGCCGCCGCTCGCGCCGCTATAGGAGTGCGACCCGGAATAGCTGCCGCCGTGAGATTCGCCGCTGGCATGTGCGCCGCCACAACCGCGGGCATGGACGACTTGCGGCCCCAGCAGCGTCAAGGACGCTCCAAGCAGCAAACTGATCGTTGTCTTGATCATGAGAGAGGCCTTTCAGAAACATCGGTGTTCGGGTTAGGGAATGTCACTTGCTGGGTTGCACGCGAACGATCTTGCCGGGCGGCGTATCGGGAAGGCTTACGCCGTCCAGAGTCCGCTTGATCGACTGCCAAGTGAAGCTGTTGGCGTCGATGGGAGTCGACGATGTTGACCGCTGTGCTTTCGCTGCCGTCGCGAAGCATGCCGGTCGCCTCGATGACCCAATTCTTGCCGTCTTTCGTCCAGACATCCTCACCGAAGCCGCCCTGGGCGTCGAAGTGCCACGAGACAATCTTGCCCAGCTTGGGATTCCAGCCGATGATCTGGCCTCCGGTCATCGCGGCTTGGCCGTCCTTCGTAACCGCGTAGGTGTTCTTGATGAAGTTCTTTTGCGCCATCCACTCGAAGTGCAGCCGCAGGGGCAAGTCCTTCCGCTTCGGGAATCCAATCGCCGATGAGCCATTCCAGGTCCTTGAGGTAATCCTCGTTCGAGGCCGGAACGTAGGGGGCGTCGCGGCCGAAAACCATGGTCCATTTGCCGTTGCGCTTGGCGTGGACCACGGTGTAACGTGCTGCCGTGTCGGCAATCCCTGCCGGCGATTTGACCCTGGCCACGCCTTTCTCCAGGGCAACATCGGGGCCCAGCAACCGTATCGACTCGATCTTGACCGTCATCATTGCACCCAGGTGCTGCTTGAACACGTCGGCGTAGAGCTGTTCGATCGCGGCACGACCTTGGAACGATTGGCCCGATTCGTCCGTGTACTCGGCGTCCGGCGCCCAAAGGGCACCAATCGCCTTGACGTCAGCGGCATTGAACGCCTTGACGAAATCGTCGGCCGTGGCGCGGATCGCCTTTTCGTCGGCCTCCTTGGCCGGATTGGTTGCGGCTGTTGTTGCTTGGGGCCCTGCCGCACTGGCCCCTGCTGCCGCTTTCTCGGGTACATCGGCCGCTCGGGCAACAGCCGCCGCTCCGAGAAGCATGGCCATCCAGACGACGATATGGACTTGTTGCAACAATCGATTCATAGCTGGCTCCTGCTGGCAGGCTTGTTAGCGCTCTGTTAATTTACACCCGAATGGGCTACGGGATTTCCGTGTTCCGGCCACGTTACGACGAATAATGCTTGGCTATTCGCATAACCGGCTGCAATTATACCTGGGAACCGTTCAAAGGCAATCAAGTCGGGAAGGACTTAGGGATTCCCGCAGCTTGAAGATTTGAGATCGGCATTGAAGCCCAACGCGCAAGCGAGGAATGTGTGTCACGGATCGTGGCAACCGAGTTTCTCGCTTGCGCAGTCGGGCTTCAATGCCGCAAGTGAACGAGCAGACTTTGCCGATAGTTCCCGTTCATGCCGCCCGAACGGCAATTGCATGGGCCCGCGTGGCCCGAAGAATGACGCATCCTTGCGACACCTGGGCCAGCCCCGGCCCACCCACGCCCGCCGTGGGACAGACGATCGTGCCGCTGAGCCGCAACCAGTTCTGTTTCAAGGCATAGGGAACCGAGGAGGAACTGACGTTCCCCACTTCCCGCGTCAGTCCGTTGACCACTTCGCCGCGGACACCGATGCGATCCAGCGTCATCGCCGTCAGCCTCACGATCCCCGCGCCTGCCTGGTGCGGCACGACGAAAGCGACCTCATCGGGCGAGATTCCCGCGGCTTGCAGGGCCGTGGCCGTGGCGTCGGCCATGGCACGCGGGGCCGCGTCGGCGATGCCCATCATGTTCAGGGAAAACACCAAACGACGAGGGAGCGAACTCCGCCCGCCGTCGGGCGTGGGCACGAGGACGTTTTCGCGCCACTGAAAATCGAAGAAGACCCCGCCCACCGGCCGGTTCTCGGCCGTGGCATGAATCAAGGCGAAATGCACCGGATAGTGCGGGCTGTCGACCCTCGCCAGCAAAGTCGCTTGGGCCATGTCGCCGAACACCGGGGCTGTTTGCTTGCAACCGAAATCGACGATCTCGCTCGTGCGATTCACCGTCACGACGAGAATGAACTGGTTTGGCCGCAAGGGCACCGCGGGCAGGATGAATCGCTGGGCGATCGTCAGCGCGCGGGAATAGCCGCTACAGCCCCAGTTAATGCCGAAAACGGGAATCGCCGGGCAACCGAGTCGCCGGCAGAACTGCCTTGCCGCAGCCCGGCTGTACTTGCGGAGAACCTGTTTCCGGTCCGGGGTCTTCTCCACCACCGCGGGCGAGACCAAGGAGGATGCCACGAAGACCACCGCGACACAATCGCCAAGATTGCAATGCGTCTCCTTCCGCAGGTTTTCGACGGCCCGGACGCCCATCGTGACCTCGTCCTCTTGGGAGATGTGCCGCGAGACGATTCCCGAGTGTTCCACGAATTTTCGCGGCAGGATGCCCTGGAACCAATCGTTGCAAAGCACCCAGGGCGGTTCGTAGGTGGCGATCGCCGAGATGCCGACAGCCGGCGCGATGGGTAGATTCATGGTCCGAAGTCCGTTCCGCCGAGGAAAGGTTTGCTGGCCCCGCCAGCTCGACGGGCGTGTAGGAACTGCCCGTAACGGCAGCGCATATCGGCTGGATAAACCTCGCGCATTTAGGCCAATCTTGCCGGCCGTCACGATCGGCTTTTCCGGCCACGTGCGTGGCAATTATATGCATTGATGTCAGACCTTGCCGGTTGTAATGATGGGGAAGTTGTTCGTCGGCCCATCCTGATGTTAAACTTTGCCGATTATAACGATACGGGCGCCGTTGAGGACGGCAAACTCGCATTGGGCGGCATTCTCCGATCAAGGCGCATTTCCGTTAGAACCGATGCCATAGATGGGATTGGATCCTTTCGCCGCGTGGGCACGATGGCCCCTGTGCCAAACTCTACGTTCACGCGCAATCCTCGCATCGAAGGCAGAATGCTATGCGACCCTTCAAATACGCTCTTGGCTTGGCCATTCTCTTCGCCGTTTCCGCCCATGCCGGTCTTGCCCGCGGCCAGGGCTACGGCACCGATTTGCAGAACGTCATGGCGCCGGCCTCGGGCGGCATGGCGGGCGTGAGCATTGCCCGGCCGCAGGACGTGCCCTCGGCCATTTTCGGCAATCCGGCCGCGCTGGCCCAATTTCAGGGAACGCAGTTCACGCTCGGCGGCGGCTGGGCGGAAGGCTATCCCACGGTCACCAACAACGGCGTTGGCAACGGCGGCGTTCCCTTCAGCGCCACGTCCCGGACCGAGGGCGGCGCGGCCACCGAGATCGGTGTCGCCCAGGACCTTCGCGCCCTCGGCCTGGCCGGAACCCTGGGCCTGGGCCTCGCCGGCATCAGCGGCGGCGGCGCGGAATACCGCGGCGACGTGCCGGGCGCCTTCATCAACAACGAAAGCAACGACTACCTCGTGCTGGGCATCAACGTCGGGGCCGGCTTTCAATTGAACGATCGGCTCTCCGTGGGGGCCACTATGACGCTGGGCAGCGGGTTCGAGCAACTGGGACTTGTCGGTCCGATCGTTGGTTCCGCCATGGTCAACGGTTACGCCCTGCGGGGGACCCTCGGTTTCGACTACGAGTTGAACGATTGCAACACGTTGGGCTTCTACTACCAGTCGAAGATGTCGTTCGACTTTCCGAATGCCCTTCGTGTGGGAACGACCTACTACGACTGTCGCATTGCCCAGCCGACGACCTTGGGCCTGGGCATCGCCAACCGCGGCCTGATGGAGGGCAAGCTGCTGATTGCCGCGGACGTTTACTACAAGCTCTGGGACGACGCCGCGCTTTGGCAAGACATCATGGTCAACGAATGGGCTTTCGCCGTCGGCGCGCAACTCACCCGCGATGAAATGAAGTATCGCGTCGGATACTCCTACAACAGCAACCCCATCAACCACAGCGTGGGCAGCAGCTTCGACGGCATCCCCGGCCCGATTGCCAGCGACATCCAGTTGTTTCAAGCATCCTGCGCGCCCTACGTCAATCAGCACCGCATCACCGGCGGTATCGGACGGCAGGATCTCTTGTTCCAGGGGCTCGATCTCGACCTGTTTGCCGGCGGGCTGCTCCCGGCAAGCGACAGCTTCGGTAAAAACAATTCGGCGTCTCTGGCGCTGTACTACGTCGGCGTGGGCCTGACCTGGCGCTATGACGCGGCGAAGGTGGGCGGCGACACGGACAATTAGCAGTAACCACCTACTTCTCCGCCGGAACCGCCATCTTGAACGTGGGGAGCTTCTGGATGGCCTCCGCGTCCATCATCCAAATTTCGGTTCCGCTCTTGAGACGGAGATCGAAGGTGAGCTTGGTCCCGTCAGGTGACCAGGCGGGCATGGTCAGCGAGTGGAACGCCACCTGGTGCGCCAGGCCTGTCTCCACGTCGAGGATGATGCAGGGCATGGGGTCGTCGGGGTTGAACCCGCCAAAGCCGAACTCCCGGCTGTCGGGCGACCATCCCCCCAGCACGCCGTTGCCCGGAGGCAGGACGAACCGCTTCGCGGCTTTCCCGTCGTCCAGGTTCTGAATGACCAGGTCGCCGCCGCTGCGATAGGTAGGCGACATTCCTTTACCTGGCGGCTGGCCCGTAAAGACCCAGTCGCCGCCGCTCTTGTAGGCCACGCGATTCCCGTCCGGCGAAACGGCCGGATATCTATACGGCACTGCGGACCGCGCTCGCGGCGGGGAGAACCGGCCGTCTCCCGTGACTTCGGCAGCCATGATTTGGTTCCGATCAAACGCCTGGAAAAAGAGCGTCTTGCCGTCGGCCGACCACGACGGCAAGCAGCCGGCCGCCACCCGGAACGGTTTGCCGTCAGGAACTTCGGCCGCCCACACGGCCTCTGCCGCTCCCGATCCGGTGACGTAAGCGACCCAGCGTCCCTCCTTTCCCGCCCAGGCCGGATCTTTTCCGGCAGGCGTAAACGGGGTCGTCTTCTCCGTGGCCACGTCGTAGATCAATAGTCCATTATCGTTGCCGCTGCGGCCGAAGACGATTCTCTTGCCGTCGGGCGACCAACTCGATCGCTGCCCGGCTGCCACAAATTTGCGGGCCACCTCGCCGACGTTTGCGGTCGCCGCCGGCGCGGTCGTCGTGTCCGCCGCAACGAGGGCGGCGCGGAAGCCCAGGATTTCGTCCCGGCACACGGACTGGGTGCCGACGCGGTACGCCGAGGGCCAGCCACCGCCGCGAGCCGCGTGGCCCCAGGCCGTCGCGGGCCCCGTCGGATCATCGGTGGGCGAATGCGCATAATACCCATCCTCACTCCCAGCCTCACACGCATCCTGGCACCACTCCAAGACGCTGCCGTGCATGTCGTACAACCCCCAGGCGTTCGGCTTCTTCTCGCCCACAGGATGGCCAATGCCGCCCCAGTTTTCCGTAGTCCAGGCGTAGTCGCCAAGTTGTGTTGCATCGTCGCCAAAAGAGAACTTGCCCGTGCTTCCGGCCCGACAGGCATATTCCCACTGCGCTTCGGTGGGCAACTGGAACTTTCCCGCCGCATCACCCTGCCGCCTGCTCAGCTTTTCGAGAAACTGCTGCAATCGTACCAATTGACCATTTCCACCGGGTTCTTCGCACCCTGAAAATGGCTCGGGTTGTTCCCCATCACCGCCTGCCACTGCTCCTGTGTCACCAGATACTTGCCCAGGTAGAAGGGCTTGGTGATCCGCACCCGGTGCTGCGGCTTCTCATTGGCTGGATCCTCCAAACCGGCCGAGCCCATGGCAAACTCGCCTGCCGGAATCAGGACCATCTCCAGCTTCACCCCCTTGCCGAGGTCAATGGCGGTTTCCTGAAACGCCGGCGGCGCGGGCCGGGTCACCGTGACGACCAGGGTGGCCTGGTCGTCCGCCTGGCCGTCGGTGGCTTGCACCGATGCCGTCACGTCATACCGGCCCGCGGGCTGTTCCGGCGGCGGCGTCCAGGAGAACTCACCCAACTGCGGGTCGATCCGCGCGGCGGAGGGTACGTTGGGCGCCAGGCTGAACCGCAACTTGCCCTTCCATCGCTCCGCGTCCGCAACCGTCACCGCAACATGCAGCGGTTTTCCTGCCTCGATGGTTTGGGGGGGAATGGGCAGGATGGTTACAGATCGAAACTCAACGTCTGCTTCCGCCGGAACCAGGGCGACACGAAAACCCAAGCCACCGCTACCGTAAAAACCCAAGCCACCGCTCGCGTACCCGGGCACGTTGGCGTTTCGGTTCGCCGCAGAGCAGCGCTCGGCGGAGTCGCTGCAGCAACTGCCGCGAATCACGTGCTGCAAGCCCTTTGATGGCCCGCATGGATCGTCGCTCGGCGAAATGGCGTAGTACCTGGCGCCACTCCAATCCGTATAAAAATCCTGGCACCATTGCCTTACGTTCCCGTGCACGTCATACAGCCCCCAGGCGTTCGGCTTCTTCAACCCTACGGGAAAGCTGGCTAACCGTGTGTTGCTCAGGAGGGATAACGGAGGTGGAGCGAGCTTCGGCCCGATGTAGAAGCCAGCCCACGGTCTGTTGACCGCGCGGGACGAGTTATGTTCGTACCAGGCATAGTCCGCCAACTTCGCGCTATCGTCTCCAAAGCAATACCGCGTCGTGCTCCCGGCGCGGCAAGCGTATTCCCACTGGGCCTCGCTGGGCAACTGGAACTTCCCCTCGCCTGCCGGGAGAGGGCTAGGGTGAGGGCGATGAAATCTCTCGTTCAGGTTTTCGACAAACTTCTGGCAATCGTCCCAACTGACTGTCGCCGGGTGTTTCGGACCGTTGGAGAGGCTTGGATTCCAACCCATGACCGCCTCCCACTGCTCCTTGGTCACCGGATACTTTCCCAAGTAGAAGGGTTTGGTGATCCGCACGCGATGCTGCGGCTTCTCATCCTCCTGAGCGGACTTGTCCGCTTCGGGCGAACCCATGAGGAACTGGCCCGCCGCTATCCCGACCATCTCCAGACTGACGCGGTGCCCCAAGTCCACGGCTAGTTTTCGCGGCAGAGTCCGTGTCTTGCCGCCGCCGGCCGTTTTTGGCGTCGTGACAGCCGTCTTTCCGCCGCTACCCGTTTCCGGCGCCCGCTTGTCCGCCGGAATCAGGCAGACACGCAAGCCCACGAAAAGGTTCATCATATGAAAGCTATGTCCGGGCCTGTCGCCGTGGACATAGCAGGCGGCCGAGCGGCAGTCCCACTCGGAGTCGTACATGCAGCCGCCGCGATAGACGTGGGCCGAGCCCGTTGCAGGTCCCGTCGGATCGTCCGTCGGCGACTCCGCGTAATATCCGCCGTCATACCAATCCTGGCACCACTCCCAGACGGTCCCGTGCATGTCATACAGCCCCCAGGCGTTGGGCTTCTTCTCGCCTACCCGGTGCGTGGTGTTGCTCGAGTTCTTTTCGTACCATGCGTATTCGCCGAGTTGCGACGCATCGTCCCCAAAGCAATACCGTGTCGTGCTTCCCGCCCGGCAGGCATATTCCCATTGGGCCTGGCTGGGCAACTGGAACTTGCCTCGCCCCGCGGCGGACTTGGCATTCAGGTGTTCGAGAAACTGTTGGCACTCGTCCCAACTGACGGACATCACCGGGTACTTCGGGCCCTTGATGTAGCTGTTCGGATTGCCGCCCAGCACTGCCTCCCATTGCTCCTGAGTCACCAGATACTTGCCCAGGTAGAACGGCTTCGTGATGCGCACCCGGTGCTGCGGCTTCTCGTAAGCTTTGGCGCTCCGGTCCGCATCGGGCGAGCCCATCAGGAACTCGCCCGCCGGGATTAGCATCATCTCCAGCTTGACGCCCTTGCCCAACTCCACGGCGATTTCCCGCGGCAGGGCTTGGGCCTTGCCGCCGGCAGCAGCCTTTTGCTCGCCGGTAGCCGTTTCCTGCGTCTTGGCGGCCGGCTGCGACGAAGCGGGCCGTTTGCTGAAACCGTGCAGGGCAATGGTCAGCGTGAGCCCGCCGAGTGCCGCCAGGGCCAACATCACCACCGCCTCCTGGAACTGGATGGCCGGCTTTCGGCGATGGACCAGCCAATCGGCCCCCGCCGCCAAGACGGCCGCCAAGGGCAGCGCCAGGGCGGCATAGTACCACCACGTGTACTCCAGCGCGAACTGCGGCGGCCCGCGAACTTGAGAATCCCATTCGGCGAACACCGGCTCCTTGAGCATCCCGCGATTCTCCGCGGCGACCGAGGCCGCTATCGGGAAATCCCGCTGACTTTGCACAAGCAGCAACAGGAATGCTACCAGGGCGCAAGCCGGCAAAACAGCGCACCGCAACAAACTGCGGCAGAGCAGCAAGCCGCCGGCAACCCCCAGCAAAACCGCCAGCCCGGCGGCTGCCAACAGGGGATCGCCTTGCGGCGGCTTGGCAAAGGCCTCCGAGTCTTTCTGCTCTTGCTGCGGGTTAAAAGGATTCACGAACTTCATGCGGGTGAAGCCGCCGGAAGCTGCCTGCAGACCCGTTTGATAGCCGAACATATCTTCTGCCGCAATACCGCCGTTCGGACGTCCATCGAACCGTTGCCGATAATGGCACTGGACGTTGACCCAAGGGAGGAGGAAGAGGAACAAAACGCCCAGCAGTTTGCTCGACGGCAAGAAAGACAAGAGGCGGCGGGGCAGAGACCCCCAGGTTGGTCCGGAAAACAAGAGCTTGAAGACCCCGATCAGAAAGAGCACGAAGCCGATCCCCAGCGGGATCGCCATGTAAAGGGTGAGCGCGGGCATGATCTTCAAGCGTGCCTCGAAGGGTACAGACGCCAGGAACGCCTCGAAGATCGAGCAATGAAAAACCGCAATGAGAACGCCGACAACCATCAGGATGCCTGCGATGCTGACGCGGACAGAAGTTTTTGGGTTCGACTTCATGAATGCCCCGGGGGATAAGCGACGACTTTGGTTTCCGTCTTGATTTGCCATGATTTCTAAATTGTCATTATAGATCCCGGGGGTCACTTTCTTGATGTTCCAGCGCGGCGTCGGTGGCTTGGGGGCCATCCAAACTCACTTTAGCGTCTCCTGGCTGTCCGAACGTTGCTCGAAAGACTTGATACACGCCACAAATAAACATCCCCGCGAGAACAATGAGGGCCACGAAAATTTTCATGCCACTTCCAGGCGGAAGGGGCTTTCGTCCTGCCCAAACGTCAGAGATCACAAGAAGGCCACCAATGACGGTCACTCCCAGCAGAGCCAGAATAATCAAGACCATGCCCAAGAACAACTTGGCACAACCTTTTAACGTTTGGCGCACGTTTCCGTTGTGCTTTGCCAGCATCCAACGGAATCCTCCAACGAGAATACAAACAAGACCCAAGAGAAGAATACTCCTCCAAAGCAATTCGATGTCGTTAATAGGTTCATCAAGAATTGCGATGTAGCTGGCGACGACGATTGCGGCCAATCCCCCGATGGTCACCCAGCCCGCGAGACTACCTGGCCAACGTTTCGTCATGATTTCATCCTCATTATCTTACGGTGATGGTCCCTCATGGTCGTGACTGCCTGATTTTGCTGACGACGAATTGTTGCTCGTAAGATGGGCACAATCACCTTGGCGAAAAACCGAGCAGGTTCGCGATACACGCGTAAACGATGAAACCGTTGATCAGAATACCAAACAACGCGCCTGGGATGATGAAAAGGGCATTCCACCACGAACGGATGCCGAAGAGACTTCTTACCCCCGCGAAACCTCCCGCCGCGCTCACCAGTAGTAACACGAGGCACACGGCGGCTCCTACAAGTTCATCTCCCATGCCCCCCCTGTTTATTCCATCCATGTGGTTTAGTCCATAGTACAGTCCCCACAACCCCAAGCTGGCGAAACTCACAACCCCAACGCATAGACTTGCCCATGCTGCCAAAACGTAATTACACCGGTTCTTCCACCTTTGCTCAGCGTCCTTCTTCATCCCAATGATTGGCATAAACGTCTCCTGTTGGCCGGAATGGCCGTATTACACTAAATCGTTATTTCAATGATCCTTTCGCCGGTGGACTTCGATCGATTTTGCACTTTGGCAGTAGCTCCTGAGGGCAGCAACTCGCAGGCCGCTTTATGCAGCCGTAGCATGCTGTGCATCTTTGCCATATAGACGCGACTGTTCTGTCGTAACACGGTAGGTGATGAACTGATCCCAGAGGTCGTTGAGGTAGATGGCTCGCAGCGAGAGGATTGCTTGAGCCCCTTCCAACTCCCAACGCATCCCGGCGCGCTCCATGCGGTCCTTCACCAGGTGCTTGCAGGCGCCTTCCGCCACGCCACTGGCAATCGGGTAGCCTGCCGCCAAGTATTCGTCATAGCGCATGTGTTCCTGGTTGTTTTCATAGTACGTAATCGCGGACTCCACGGTGGTCTTGTTCGCCCCCTTCAGCTTGTAGGCCTTCACCAAGGGACGGAGGTTGCGCAGCACGTAACCGACCTTGCCTTGCAGCAGCATGCGCAGATGATGCGTCACGAATTCTCCCGCCTCCGCACTCTCCTCCGCATACAGGCAATGGGCCACCTCCCAGAGCCGTTTCAACGCGTGGAACAGGTCCAGAATCCATATGGCCTCGGGAAACCATTCTGCCGCCAACTTCCACAACTGGCGTTCCCCATCCATGACACAGATGCACGGCTTCTTGTTTGCCGGGTCCCGCCGACAACACTCCATAAGAATCTCGAAGAACAACATCGGTGCGGCGGCCAACACCTCCCCTTCCTTAAACCGGGTCATCTCTGCCCACACATGCTTGTGTTGCGGTTCGGGCCGCTCCCGGGCACGCTTTCGCCGACGCACCTCGTCGATCACGTCTTCGGCAGTACGAGGGAAGCGGGCTTGGGTGTAAACCGATCCCACATACGCCATCTGTTTTTTCCCGGGGCGCTCCCCGCTGCTTTTCTCTTGCCCCGCCAAACGCTCGACCGGAGGCGAAGAAGGCGCCTCTTCCTCGACAGCCGTGATTCCTGCCGTTTCCGCGCCTGCGGCATTTCCTCCCTTTTCTCCCACCCCAGCTTCAGACTCTGCTCGCAACCGCGCCGCCAACGTCCGCCGCATGGGCACACCCTTGCCATCGGCCGTTATCACCAGCAGTTCCTCCTCTTCTTCGGCAGGAGGAACCGCTTCGCCGCGAAAGTCGTCCACGTACTGCGACATCTCGCGACTCATGTGCTCCGCCGTGCGAACACTCACCGTGGTCCCCAACCAGGCACGGAGCGACTCCACCGATCCCCCAAAGGCGTCCTGGATGCACAACCGCTGCAACCAGTCCTCCAGAACATAGGAATTCTCTCCAGCGGGCAATCCCAAGGTCGCGTCCAGGGGCGACCATCCAATCGCTTGGCCTTCCCGAGTCCCGTAGACTCGGCGGCCGATCAGCAATTCCCCGAAAATCGACAAGTACCGCTTCTCATGCGGCTCGGGCAGGCGCGCCAACGTCTCCCCTTCCCGTTCTACGGTCTCTCCCCGATCCCCATCCCCATGGGCCTCCACGAAGGACCGTAAAAACTCCAGGCACATGGTCATAGCTCGCGGAAACATCCCGCGTTCCACTTCGTCGAGGCGTCGCCCTTCGCTCAGCGCTTGCTTCAAAAACTCGTGCATCCGCTCAAATTGCTCTTGGGCCTTGAAAATATCCAGTTCTTTTGTTGAAATCATAGTTGGACCTCTGCTAGCAGAATTTGTGGAAACATGAATTACTCACCTGTTAGCATGAGGTCTTTTTCTTCTGCTATCAAGCCCTCCTCCCCCGCCGTAAGTCCTTGTCCTACAATGCTCTTAGCGCTAGAGGAAGGCGAGTCACTGCCGTTGAGACTGATTTGGCGGGCCTTGTAGACGACTCCCATCGCACCACGGGCGATCTCCTCGAGTAATTCATAGTCGCCCAGGTGGCGGACGGTGGTGCCCGCGGGAAGACGGGCCGACTGAGTGAAGTCCATCGTCGCCGCCTCGCCGGAAGCGACTCGTTCCGGCGGCGCGGGAGCCACCAGCGCCGCGAAGTGGCGCAACGGCTCCGCCACGCGGTCGGCCCAGTCGTAGTTGGCCAAGAATGCTTCCAGTTCGGCGGCGAACTCCGGGTATTGCTGCAACCATTCCTGGCGGTCGGGCTTCTGGCCGGCGTCGACGGCATCCAGGTAGGCGATGATAATCTCCTTGACCTGTCGCTCACGATCGCTGGAATCGCTCGATTTTTGAAGCATCCGTCACCTGTCGTCGCAAAGAGCCTGGCTACTTCTTCCCGTCGGCCTCGACGGAAGCGGCCTTGCACATGACTCGGATGATGTGCTTCGCCACCAGCTCCTTGCCCTTGTCCTTCCGGTGGTCCTTCTTGCCTTCCTCGGTGATGGTCGCGATGCAGACACTTCGATCTGCCGGCAGGGGGCGAGGAATGTCCGTTGTTTGGCTTTGGATGGTGGTCTTTTCGGTTCGGGGCCGCTTGGGATCGGCATTCTCGGCGAGGCCCTGCTTTGAGGAGTCTTCCGATTTCTTCTGTTCCTTCCAGAGCGAAAAATTGCCGGACGATGCAACTTGCGCCGAATGTCGATTCTCGTTCGATCCTACCACTTCGCCCTCGACCAGCGGCCCCGAAACCTTCAGGCCCGAGGACCTCGTGGAGACCGATTCTCGTTGCCCCGCAACCACCCAGTATTCACTGCCGGACTCGTCCGGTTCCTGCCGGCAGAACACGAAGTGGCCCTCGACCTGATCGTCGCGCCCAGGGGGAGCGTCCGACTTTCCACGCCCCCAGCCTTCCATTCCCGGGTCGAACCGTTGCGTCTCGCCGTTCCTCTCCAGTTCGATCCAGAAGGCCACATCGCCCCCCGAATACTTGAAGACCAATGCCCGTTGGCCCACGAGGGCGAACAGTTTCTCATCCACCTTCAGTTCCTCAACCCTGACTCCTCCAGCAGACGAAGAGGGCGGCGGCGTTGACGGCGTCGAGATCAACGAGACGCGGGGGAGCATGACCCCAACGCCGATTCCAATCGCCAGAACCAGGGGGATCCGCAGGAGGCGGACCAGAAGCCAGATTCGCCGATGACTCGTATTTTCGTCTTGCTGTGCCATGACCTTTATGGTTTCACCCCCTTCTCGTTGGGCAGCCGGAAGACAAACATCCCGGCGCGAAAGCTCCCCGCCACGGCGAAATTGCCGTCGGGAGTGAAGGAAAAGGCCCGTGCTTTGCGACATCCGTCATAACGGTGGATCTCTTTTCCGCTGGCCAGATCGTAGACCCGCACCGATCCGTCCTGATGGTTTACCAGACCCAGCCGGCCATCCGGTGATGCCGTCATGCTCCAGCGGTCCCCGCCCACCGCAGTAAGATCGATTTCCCGCAGAAGTTTGCCGCTGGTGGTTTCCCAGACGCGAAACTTGAGATTGTCGTCGCAGCGCGCCACCACTTGCCTTCCGCCTGCCACGAAATACGCGGGTAGCGCGATCTCACCGGGTTTCCATGTCACGCTTCCCTCGAAACGGCGGATTTCCCTGCCGGTCTCGACATCCCACAGTCGGATCGTATGATCGGCGCCGGTCGATAGAACCTGCTTGCCGTCCGGCGAAAAACAGCCGCAAACCGCGGCGTCATGGCCCTCCAACTTTTTCAGTTCCTTGCCCGAGTCCACGTCCCAAAGACGGAGCGTCTTGTCGAGGCTATAGGTGAGGATCGTTTTGCCGTCGGGAGAGAAGACGCCTTGGGCCCGATCGGTATGTCCTTCCAGCCGCCTCAGCTCCGCGCCCGTTTCCACGTCCCAGAGCCGCAGGGTTTGGTCGTTAACTCCCCAGGAGAGGATCCGTTTGCCGTCCGGCGAGACGGCGAGTTGGTTGTCAGGCGCAGTGTGGCCGACAAACTTGCGTACGACCTTGCCCGTGGCAATGTCCCAGAGATAAAGATCCCTGTCTAGGTTGTAGCCCGCCGCCAGGTATTTGCCGCCGGGCACGAAGGCCGCGCAGTTGAACCAGATGTCCTTGCCGGGAAGAAACTCCTGGATTTGCTTGCCGCTGGCGACCTCGAAGATCCGAATCGCGCCGCTGGGCCCGGCGTCGCCGGCGCCGAAAAAGAGCCTCCCGTCGGCCAAGATGCCCGTCTGATAAATGTTGGCGGGAAAACCCTGCTGGGCGTCCCACCAGGGGATGGAGTGCAGCGGGAAGGAGTGCGGCAGTTCGGGTTTCGCTGGCGGCGGGATCGTTTCCAGGGGGGCTTTCTCGATGATCGTAACGGCGGCCGTGTCCGGCAGAACGAGGCAGACGCGGAAGCCCATGTGGTCGATGCGAATCTCGGGCGGGTCGCTGCTGCGGCACGCAGAACGGGCGAAGATGGCGTCGCGGCACCAACTTCCGCCTCGGCACACGCGTTGCGAGCCCACCGCAGGTCCGGCCGGATCGTCACTCGGCGACGTGGCATAATAGGCCTTGCCGTAATAGTCCTGGCAGCGCTGCCACACGTTTCCGTACATGTCGTACAGGCCCCAGGCGTTCGGAAGCTTCTCACCTACAGGATGCGGCCTCCCGCTGGAGTTCCAACCTAACCAGGCATACCGGCCCAATAAATTCTCTTCCGCGACCGTCAAGAAAGAATTCGATGCAGCGCTGAAGTGCCACCGGCCCGCACTCCCCGCACGGCAGGCATACTCCCACTGGGCCTCCGTCGGCAGCCGATAGCTCCGATGGGCGGCCTTCTCCCCAGGCAAGTCCGACAGTTTCCGGCAGAACTCCACCGCCTCGGCCCACGACACTTGCTCCACGGGAAAACGCCTCGTGTCCAGGCCGCCGACTGCGTCTTTGCGGTTGCCTTGGGCGGAGAAGCCGCTGGGGTTGAACCCCATGATTCGCTCGAATTCCTCCTGCGTTACGTCGTACGCGCCCAAGTAGAACGGCCTGGTGATCCGCACCCGGTGTCTTGGTCCCTCGCTCGGAATCTTGTCGTGGTACGAACCCCAGGACGCCATCTGTTCCTTTTCGATCATTTCCTCCGCTGAGCCCATCTCGAACTGGCCCGGCGGGATGAGCTTGAGCTTCATGCCGATCGAGTTGGTGATTTCCCGGGGAACTCCCAGGTCCTTGGCACAGATCTCTTGCCGCTCCTTGGATTTCTTTTCGTCGAAGAGGGCGATGGCGGGTGGACGGATATCAGATTTGAGATTTGAGATTTGGGATTTGACATTACTGGTTTCACCCCGCGTTATCGTCTGCGGCTCCAACCGGGCCTTGATGTACTCCTTCCCACCGGAGACGAGGGAGAAATCCTGGGCGAAGAGTTCCACCCCGTCCTTCACCACGCACAATCGTCCCTTGCCCGGCGCTACGCCGATCGTCACCGATCCCTTTTCCCCCTTGCGCTCGATGACAACCTCGCTCTTCTCATTGAGCACCTGCACGTTCGCGTTGGGGTCGTCGACTTCCACGATGAGCGTTCCCTCGCTGGTCCGCATCGTAAGGGCAACACCGAGCAGCACCGCGAAAAACAGGAAAACGCCGCCCAAGGCAATCCACGTCCCCCATCGATTGCCGGACCGAGGCGGCGTGCGGGGATCACCGAGCCCGGCCATGGGGGCGGGCGCCCTTTCCGGTGTTTTCACCTCTATGACCGAACCGCCTGGAACCGCACCGGTAACGGCGGCGGAAACCGGCGACCCGGAGGAGGCCAGCGACCCGGTGGCGTCCAGCACCGATTCCATGGCCGCGGTATCCCCGGCCGTGGCAGAGGCCGCCGACGAAATCCGCACCAAGTCGCACCCGGCGGCAAACGGCGCCAACGCGGCTGCCGCCTCCGCCGGAGTGGCGAAACGGTCGGCCGGCTTCTTGGCCATCATCCGCTCGAGCACCAGGGCCAACTCCGCCGGCACGTCGGTACGGAGCCGTTGTACGGGCGAAGGGCTCTCCTTCAAATGGCCCACCAGCTTTTCAGCGTGGGTCTTGTACTGCGCCCCACTGAACGGCGCCTGGCCGGTCAGCAGCCGGTAGAGCGTGCAGCCTAGCGAGTAAATGTCGGCGCGGATGTCGACGGTGTGGGCGTCCGAAACCTGTTCCGGGGCGATGTAGTCGGCCGTGCCCATGACTTGGCCCGACGAGGTCAGCTCGCCGCCCCTGGGCTGATCGTCGCCAAGCAGGGCCAGCCCAAAGTCGAGGATTTTGACCTGCCCTTGCCCAGTCAGCATCAGGTTCGAGGGCTTGATGTCGCAATGCACCAGGCCCTGCTCGTGGGCGTATTGCAGCCCGAGGGCCGCCTGGCGGACCAGTTCGCAGGCATCGCAGATCCGCAACGATTTCACACGCTTGAGCAGCTCCCCCAGATCCTTTCCATCAACATACTCCATGACCAAGACGGTTGTGGTCTCGATGTCGCGGGCATCGTGGGCCTGGACGATGTTGGGATGGGCAAGTTGGCCGACGGCCTCCATCTCCCGCTCGAAGCGTGTCACCGCCTGCGGATCGGCCATGCGTTGCTTGGGTAGCACCTTCAGGGCTACGATTTTCTTGAGCCGGGTCTGCCGGGCCTTGTAGACCGTCCCCATGCCCCCCTCACCCAGCTTGGCCAGGAGTTCGTATTCACCCAGGCGGCCGAGGCTGGCTGGCCGCGGGGCTTCCGCAGGCGGTTGACTTGAAAGCGGCGAGCTGCCGGTCACGATCGCCATAGCCCGCGCCGCCAACTCCGCTTGCTGGGGCTCGGCAGCATAGGGGTCGGCCACCGTGGGACTCCGCAGCTTGGGGATCAAAGTGTCGTCGGCATCACCAATCGTCGCCAGAGTTCCTTGGCAGCCAATACATTCGCTGATGTGGGGGATCAGTTCCTCAGCGATCGTTTCGGGAAGTTTCCCCGTGCGAAAACTCTGTAGTACATCACGGTTTGGACATTGCATTTTTCTCACTCCCCTTTAGGGTCCTTTGGTCCTGCCCGATACGGTTTTCACTCTCTACAAGAACAACGCAGGTGTCTTCCACGACTTTTCTTGAGAGCCTGTTTGAAAAGGGTTGCAGGGGATCACTCGACAAGCCCGTCCATTTCCTGGCGTATCTTTCGACGCACGCGATAAGCAGCACCATACACTGCCTGGATGGTGATGCCCAACAACTCGGCGACGACGGCCGGCTCCTTGTCCTCTACCGCGACCAGCCAGAATGCCTGCCAGGTCTTCTCTTCGACCCCCGACCGAGCCAGTTCCACCGCCCGCAATTCGAGGCGGTTGTCGCGCGCGGGGCCGGCAACCGTCGACTGCGGCTCATGATCGGGCACGTCGGCGAGCCAAACTTGGGCTTCGGTGCCACCCTGAGCGAGGGCTTTGCCCTTCTGGCGGCGAAAATAATCGCGGACCTTGTTCCTGGTAATCGTCCAAAGCCAGCCGCGAAAGCTGGCATCCGGCCCTTCACGGCAGAAACCCTGCCGGTTTCCTGCTACGGCGGAAAAGACTTCCTGGCCAATATCGGCCGCGTCCTCCGCCTGGAGGCCGCACTGCCGGCACCACCCATAAATCAGGGGCGTGTAGAGCGCGATCAACCGCCGCCACGCCTCCGGGTCGCGGGCCTTCACTCGCTCCAGCAGGCTGCTGGACGTGGAACTTGCGGCTGCGGCGCCGGCCGATTCGGAGGAATTGACGTTGTCCACCATGTCGCTTGGGTTGAAATCGCTATTTGCCAAGCCGATACCGATACAACGACTGCATATCGGGAATATTACCGCCAGCCCAGCACCTTGAAAATCCCTTCATGCCTTTTCACCTGGTCGGGCAAGGTCAGGAGGCGGTCGCGGTAGACGCTCAGCAGGATTCCCGTGCCGAAGATTACGCCGCCGCCGATGGTCATCCAAATGGCCGCTTTCTGCACATCCAGCATGTTGATGTACAGCACCAGCGTCACGAGGTAGATCGCCAGCAACCCGGCCCCGGTGAGCGTCGTGGAGCGGATCTGGAACATGAAGCCGCTGGCCAGCAGGAGCACGCCAGCCGCCAACATGCCCATTTCGTTCGCGGCCGAGAATACCGGTACGCTGCGATGCTGGAGCACGGCAATCGCCAAGGGCACGGCCACCAGCAGGGCGCCGGTCCCCAGGTTGAAGGAAACCAGGTCCTCCTGCTTCTCATCCTCGCGATACCAGCCGACGTGGCCGACAGCCAGCAGGCCGATGCCCGCCGCCACGGCGAAGATCTCCAGTTCCTCCCAGCGGCTCAAATGGTTGAGGATATGGATGGCGAGGAACATCAACGCGGCCTCGGTGATGGCGGTCACCATGTACCACCGCCGCCAGCCGGGGTGCCGGACGATCCACGCCGCCAGCAAGCTCAGCACTCCCAGGCTGCCGAGCAAGATGACCAACGACCAATCCAGGCCGGGCAGGCCGCCGCGAGGGTTTTCCAGCCGGACCGCCATGCGGCTCAGGGTCAGCAGCGCCGCAGCCACGAAGCTCAGCGACATCAGAGCATTCGCCGACTGGAAGGCGGGCTGGGCCAGATTGGCGCGCTCCCAGAGGGCCACGCGATAGCCGATCAAGAGCAGAAACCCTGCCAGCGCGAAAGTGAGCGTGTAGTATTCGGGGGTCACCTGCCAGTAGAGAAACAATTGCCAGGTGGCAAGGCAGGTGGTCGCCGCACAAAGATAGACGTTCGCGCCCCGCTTGCGATAAACGGCCATCAGCAGGTAGAAGAGCGCCGCTTCCGCCGCAATCAACGCCAGCGAGAGGTTCAGGCGCTCGCCCACCGTGGGATCGAGGATTTGCTTCTGGGAGGCTGCCAGCACGGCCACGAGCATGACGGCCGTGGCGGCCTGTGCTGCCCACGCCAAGGGGTTTTCCAGGGCCCGCCCGCGATACAGCCGGGAAGCGACGGCATACAGGATCGGGATGACCATCAGCACCGGCCCCAGCTTGTCCCAGGTGTTGATGCCGTTGACCGAGAGCAGCCCGACAACGCCGACCAGCGTGGCCGCGGCGGTGCCGAAGATGTACGTGGCCGACAGCCAGGGGATGCTGTGCCGGTACAGGTCGAGCGCCGATGCGGCACGCGATGGCCGTGATCAGCATGGCGGCGACGTACAGCCAGCCCACCGTGTAGGGGCGTCCGTCCGGCAACGGCCAGCCGGCGTACGTTGCCCGCAGGTGCAGTACGATGCCCAACAGGACCGGCAGCGTGCTCAGGGCGAGGCCCAAGGGCATTCCGGCCCTCTGCAAGGGCTGAAGCGTAAGCGCCAGCGACTCGTCGCCGGTGTCGGCCGTGTGGCTTTGCTGCCAGCGGCCTGCCGCGGGAGCGAACAGGTTGGCCGCCAGGGCCGTCACGGCCAGGGCGATGATCACCACTTCCGTGGTCATCGGTATCGGCAGCAGTTGGATGACCAGGACTTCGGCCCACAGCAGTGCGAAGACGGCCAGGTAGATGTAGACGCCCACGCGGCGGACGATCAAGTCGGAATAGGCGTAGGCGTAGATTGCGGCCAGGACCAGAATCAGGGCGAGAAATCGCCCACCGGGGTCCGCGACAACGGCAGGTGGGCCGGCCTTGAACATATCGTAGAAGTGTTTGAAGAAGGGCTCGTACAACCAGTCGCCGGCAATCTGGGCCCCCAGGAGCAGCAACAGCCCGGCGGCCAGGAGCGCCTGCCCCGACCAGAAAAAGGCCAGGCCGAATCGCTGCCGGGAGAAGGGGCCGTCACCTATGGCAAAGGCCCGTTCGCTGTGCAGGAAGATCAGTCCCAGGGCCAGCAGCAGTGTGGAGGGGGCCGCGATGTCCCAGAACTTTCCCGCATGGAAGAGCATCAAAAGCCCGGTCATGGCCACGCCCCCGGCCAGAACGTAGACGAAGAGCCGATCGCGGAGCACGCGGGCGGAGGCGGCATAGAGCAGGCTGCAGACCAGCGCGGCCGCCCAGAGGTGGCCATCGAGTGTAATCAGGTTGTGGGCATGGTAGAAATAGAGGTTAAAGGGCATGACCAGGCAGGCCAGCAGCGTGAGGGCCCGTCCGGCGGTCTGGTAGCGGGTGCGCATGGTGACGAACCAGCCGCCGCCCAGCAGGGCGGCGTTGCCCAGCCCCAAAACCAAAGCGACCACCTCGGGGTGCTTGAAGATTCCCAGGGTCGCCAGCCAGATGACCAGGCCCACGACCAACAAGGCGCCGCCCAAGGCCAACAGCCACTGAATGCTGCGGGGATCGAGCACAATCTCCCAGAGCGGCCGTCGTGGCGTTCGCGGCGGTGGAGGGGTGGCTGCGGGACGCGCCGCGGCTCGGCTCGCGGGGGCGCCGGTGGGCGGCGCGTTCGAGGCAGACTCCCTGCTTGGAGCGGGCGCTGCCTCCACGCGGACCTTTGCCTCGCTGGCCGCATCGTCGTCGAGGATGACAGCCGCGACAGGCTTGGCTTGCTTCTCCAGAGTTGCACGGAGAACGGCGATCCGCCCTTTGGCGCCCTGGATGCGGGCGTGGGTATGCGCCAGCGGCATGCGGCGGGCTTCACAGTGCGACTTGATCACCGTACAGGTGTATGTCCAGTAGCGCAGTTCCCGCACTTGCGGCGAGTCAACCGGCACTCCGCAAACGGGACAGTGCGCGGGTGAGCCGCTTAGTTCCGCATTGCACCTCCAGCAACAGTCGCATGGCGGAAGTCCGATTCCTGTTGGAAGCGGCTTACCTTCACGGGCCGCCAGCATTAGCCCTTCGTGGACCCGGGCGTCGGCCTCCATGATGTCGTTGAACTGGGCCCGGCTGATCAACCCGTTCCTGTTCCAATCGAGGAAGCGGTCACGCACGAACTGGGCGGCCTGCAAGAGGTCTTGCCACGCGGCCGACACATGGCACGCAGGGCAGTCCTGGCCGGCTCCGGGCAGGCTTTGACCACAAACAGCACAGGCGAAACTGGTGGACGAGGTAGACATGCGACACTTTCAGGTAAAAGCTAAGAATTCGTTCAATGCGCGGATCGAATGTAGCTGCAAGCATGATACTCCACCGGGCAAGCCGGTGGCATCAGGGGTCGCGATCGGGTCGGCGGCAACCCCGCCTGCATCCCAGGCGTCAAAGGCTGCCGCATATAACGCGACTTCGGCCAGGGATCGCTTCACTGTTCGCCAAGCGTAGGCCGGAACAAGCTTGCGCAGTTCCGGCAGACATATACACAGGCAAACGCGAATGCTGGAACTGCGCAAGCGTGTTCCGGCCTACATCTTCTTGAAAACCCGATCCAGTTCTTGCATCAGGGTCGCCGCCGACCCGCGCCGCGGCGCGGATTCCTGCGCGGGCGGGCCGGCCGGCTTCCGGCGGCCGCATTTCGCCTTCTTGCGCCCCTTCGCAGACCCACCCTTTTGGAACACTTCGTTCGGCAACGTTGCCGAACGGCAAACGCTGGAAAAATCGTATCCCGGCAGAGGCAAATCGTGTGGCAGATACGACTTGCGGCGATCGCGCGGCGTTCCCGCCGCACCGCCGTTCACCGACCCCGCGGAGCCAGTGTCGGCACCTCCGCTTTCCTTTCGGGAGATGGGCGCCGGGTGGGCTTGCCCCGCTGCCTCGGCGCCCTTCTCGTCTGCCGCGATCGCCGGTGGGCAGGCCGGCACCGGGCGCTCGGTCCCATCCAACCGCGCCTTGGCTGCCTGGAGTTTTTCCTCGGCCTCGGCCGCCTCGGCCTTAAGCGCCACGCGGGTCTCCTCGTCCGCGCGGATCTCCTCGTCGTCCGCCGCTGCGTCTTCGTCCGCATCCAGCCGCGTCTCCAGGGCGCGACGCTTCTCATCGAGTGCTTCCTGCGCGTCCCGGAGCGCGGCAAGACGCCCGGCGTCCGACCGCGTCGTGACGACCGTTCGCAGCTTCCGGCCGGACTGGGTCGTCGTTGTCTTCACCGTCCGCGTGAGGCCGTCTTCATTTTCATCGCGAGCAGCGTCCCTTTTGAGGTTTTCGAACCATTCCCGCCGCAACCGTTCGCGGTAGTGCAGGCCCTCCATGGCCTTCATCGCCGCCAGCGCCTTGCCCAGGCAGGCGGCGTTGCCGGTCCGCGGCTCCGTGCGGACCGTGGTTTTGGTGGTCGGGCGGCCGCCCGCGGAGCCATTGGCAGACGGTCGACTTGGCGATGCCGAGCGCGTCGGCGATTTCCTGGTAGGAGCGGCCCTCTCCGGCGAGTTGGGCGGCGCGCGGGAGCAACGCCGCCTTCCGCGCCCGCCGGGCGGCCAGGTGGGGGTTGCCCTTCTCGGATGGTTCTGTTTTCATAGTAAGAAACTCCGGTAGTTACGGAGCCCCCGGTGCAGCCGGGGCCTGGCGGGCAACTGCCCGAGTAAGAGACTGCATATAGTATACATAAGTTCACGTTTTGTGCAAGTGGCCCCCGCGCTACAAAATATGGGGCTCAGTCAACCGCCTGGGCACCAGGGGTTGGGTCGGGCAGGGAGAAGCCGCGAATGCTCGTAATCCTGGATATGAGTTAGGGCTCCCATTCGCAGACGATCTGCTTCACGAGCAGGCCCCGATCTCCGCGGTCTCCGATTCTCCGCCTCAAGGATGAAGATTTGGATTGTCTACGACGAGTCCTTCCCGCGCGGCGGCCTCGTTTAGCTCATGATCCGCTGAGACAAAAACAACCGGTGACAAGCCGCTACCGACAGAGAGTCGATTCACTTGGCATCCTGCGGCCAACTGAACCGCGTCATAGCCACGCAAGCAATGTACTTCCGCGAGCGACATCGCTTGCTGCAAGAGAAGATCGTTGACCTCAACGACCTGATAGTCGGAAACCCAATCCGATCGAAGCTGGCTGCAAATGGAAGTCGCGTCCGCAGTTGTGATCGCCCCACCTCGCGCACGTCGCGCAATGGCCGCGACGATCTCCACGCCGGTTATTGCCGCAACAAAAATCTCGTTGTGCAAAGAAGGGTCGAAAAGACCGGCCACCCAGGCGGAGCCAAGTTCGCTTACGTAGCGTTTCACGAGGGCGCTGCTATCTGCGAAATAGTCGCCCATTTAACGGCGTTCCGCAATGATCGTTTCCGAGACGGGCTGGCCTTGCACTTCGATGAGCCGTCGCTGGGCGTCTCGGCCGTGGCGCAACGGCCTGATCTGCTTGACCAAGCCGGAAGCCAAGAGCGCCTGATGGAAAGTTTCGCGTTTTGGAGATTCCGCTTGCGGCCCAAGACGCGAGCGAACCGCTCGATCGAGTTGACGCAACTCGTCGGGTTCCAGGGTCCGAAGCTGGTCGAGTATTTCGTGAAGTGTCGTTTGCGCCATTGCTGTCTCCTCCAGATTCCTCGTGACGTGCAGCGAATTCGGCACTCAAGCAGAGGCACGCCTGCGCACTCCAATACAAATATAGGCTAGTTCAAAAGTTCTCATCCGCGGAACGCCCTAATTCTAACTAACCAATTGTGCCCGAGATACTGGTCGCAGTCAAGAACCTTCCCCCGTTCGTGGGGAAACGCAGATTGCACGGCATAATCGAGGAGCTTCACGACCGGATACTGCAGTTCGACCTGTACGCCCCACGGCGGTAGCCGAATCGGTTCGGACGCCGAGTGGGGTTGTCGTCGCCCAGCACCGCGAAACTGGCCACCTCTCTATGATACATGATGGAGATGCGGCGGTTGTAGACGTACATCCACCAGGGAAAATCGGCCTCTCGGTCATCTGCACCTCGACGTGGATCAATACCCAACGAACAACTGTGTACTGAGTACTGCGTACTGCGTACTGAACTCCTTCCCCCCTGCGCCCACGATGGAAATGCTTCCCCGAGTTCGCCATTCCACTGCTGCCAGGCGACGGCCAGGCGCCGCTGGATCTGGGGGCCGTCTTCACCCGCTGCTACGATAGCGCGCCCTTCCGGCGCCGTGTCCGGTACGATCCGGCGCGGCTCGTCCCGCCCCTCCCCACCGAGAGAGTGGCGTGGGTGAGGCAAATGCTTCCCGCTTGAATGCCCGACGCGGCGGGTGGCGACCAAAGTTGGCAGCCCGTGCCCGCCGCCTGCGGAAGAACGCGAAACCGAACTCCAGGCCGTGGGGCGGTCGGTTATGCGCGGCCGCGCCATTTGGCGTGGAATCGCGGCGGAACCAAACGGCTGAGCAACTCGGCCTGCAAGTCCGCGTTGCCTGCTTGCGGGCGGCGGGCGAAATTACCCGCGGAGCCATAAACACTCCCGACCCTTTTCCTTCTTTTCCTTTTCCATCATCATGACCCCGAAAGCTCGATCGGTGTTCAGTGAGCAATATCGCACTTCCGCAACACCTCATGGAGGCTCTCCACGCCTTCGTCGGTGACTTGCGTGGCGTTGAGTTCCACCGATTGAAGCTGGCTCAACCCCCTAAGGTTGTCCAGCCCAGCGTCGGTAACGTTCGTGCCGTTGAGGTCCACCCATTCAAGTTGGCTCAACCCCTTAAGTTGTTCCAACTCGGCGTCGGTGGCTTGCATGCCGTTGAACCCTACGTCCACAACGCTATTGAAAAAATCGTCACCCAGCGCTCTCCGCAGCCATTCTGATTCTTCGGATGCTTTATCATCCCATCTTACACTGCCGCCCATCTTCAAAATGGCAGTTGCCGCCGCTCGTTGCCGTACCGCTTGCCGCAGCCTCACCGCCAGCCAACTACAAGGGACGGCACAGAGCGTGACGAACACCAGCAGCGTCTGGAGGCTAAACTGAGACCTCCATCGGAACATCAAGGCCACCAAAAGCCACGCCAGCATCAGCTACAGGACGACGCCCACCGCACCCACCGCAATCAGCACCGTCCAACCTTTGTGCTGGTTGAACGAAAACCATCGCCACTTTTCCGACAGGAATAGCAAGCCCGTCATCGCCAGCGAGCTGTAGACCAACCATGTCGGCGTAGGGCGATACCAGCGGTGTCTTCGGTCCGGAGCGTCCATGCCGGTCAGTATGACTGCGCCGAGCAGCGGCCCAGATAGCATGGAATCGTTCAGCCACAACACTTCCAGCAGCACTCGCCGATGCGGTCGACCCGCTCCCCTCCAGTTGCGGATTGACCGCGGGCCGAGGTTGGTCCGCCGCCTTGTGGCCCATGGGGATGGCATCGATCAGCGTGATCTGTCCGTCGTCCAAGGGGGCCGGAGGGAAAAAGGGGGTCGCCACGTCGGTCAAGGGGTCAGTCCGTGATGGTTAGCGTTTTCTCCACGCCTGCAGCAGACACAGAATTCAGGATACATGTTTTTTCGACCGGTATCGACCCCATAGAAGCTGCGTCCCCGTTTCTACCCACGGCCTTCAGAGCCCCGAACTGCTTCCACCAGCAGTTTTCCCTTCCCGGCAACCGCAGCCACTCTTGAAGTGCGACTTTACGTCCACAAATTCCATCCAGCATCCGGTAGTTGATCGCCTCGTTCAGATGATGCGGCTTCACCCCGTCGCAATTGTCCAGATCGGCAATGGTGGGGCGGCGCTTGCCGACCCGCAAGCGGGTGCCCCGAAACTCGTCCCACCCTACGACTCTTCCGCATCCGGCAGCACCCCGTACTGCCGCAGCTTGCGATAGAGCGTTTTGCGATCGAGCCCCAGCTTCTTGGCCGCCAGGGTCCGGTTGCCTTGGACGCACTCCAGCACGTGAAGGATATATCGCCGCTCGACCTCTTCCAAGGGTACGAGCTCGCCCGGATCGCTGCCGCCGATCACGACCTGCGAACTGCGGAAGTCACGGACCTTTTCCGGCAGGTCTTCGAGCGTCAGCTTGTCCAGCCGCGTGAGGGCCACCGCCCGTTCGATCACGTTCCGCAACTCGCGGACGTTGCCCGGCCAGTTGTAGGCCAGCAACTTTTCGGCCACGCCTTCCGAAAGGCCTTGCACTTGCTTCTTTGCCCGGGCGGCATACAGCTCGATGAAATGCTGTGCCAAGAGCAGCGTATCGGTCCCCCGCGCCCGCAACGGCGGCAGGTCGATTTGAATGACGTCGATGCGGTAGTACAGGTCCTTGCGGAAGCGGCCTTCATCGACGGCCGTTTCCAGGTCGCGGTTCGTGGCGGCGAGAACGCGGACCTCGACGGCAATTTCCTTCTCGCTGCCGATCGGCCGGAATTTGCCCTCCTCCAAGGCCCGCAGCAGCTTGGGTTGCGTAGCCAGCGGCATCTCGCCGATTTCATCGAGAAACAAGGTCCCGCCCTCGGCCAGCGCGAAAAGTCCCTTGCGGTCGTTGCGGGCGTCGGTGAACGCCCCCTTGATATGCCCGAAAAGCTCGCTCTCCAGCAACGTATCGGGCAGCGCCGCCACGTTCACCGCCACGAAGGGCTTTTCTCGCCGCTTGCTGTGTTGATGCAGGCCGCGGGCAACCACTTCCTTGCCCGTGCCGCTTTCGCCCATGATCAGCACCGAGGCCTCGGATTCGGCGATCTGGGCCAACTGGTCGTACAGTTTGAGCATGGGCGGGCTCTGGCCCAGCAAGTCTTCGAAACGGCCCGCTCGTTGCAGCGTCTCGCGGAGCGAATGGATTTGTTGCTGGAGCTGCCGCCGTTCGACCGCGCGGCGGAGGATGACCGCCAATAACTCCATTTCGATCGGCTTGGTGACGAAGTCATAGGCCCCCGCGCGAATGGCGGCAATGGCGGACTCCAGGTTGCCGAAGGCCGTCATGACGATGACCGGCATGTCCGGCCGGTTGGCCACCAGCCGCGAGCAGAACTCCAGCCCGTCCATGCCCGGCATCTTCAGGTCGGTCAGCACGACGTCGAAATCCTCACGGCAGGAGGCCTCGAAGGCCTCGGCGGCGGAAGTGAAGCAACGCGGCAGGAAATCCCGCAGCCGGAGGTCGGTTTCCAAGCAGGTCGCACATGCTGCGCTCGTCGTCGACAATCAGGATTCGCGGCTTCACGGCTTAGCTCCCTGCGGCAGTATGACGGTAAAACAACTCCCCTCGCCGACGCGACTGGTGACGTCGATCCAGCCGCCATGTTCCTGCACGATGCCGTAGGCGATCGACAGGCCCAGGCCGGTGCCGGCGCCGACCTCCTTGGTGGTGAAGAACGGTTCGAAGAGCTGCGGAATATGTTCCGCGGGTATGCCCACGCCTTGATCGTGGACCTCGATACAGTAGAAGGCCGAAGAACCGGCGACACCATCTTTAGGCGAACCTCCGCCATGCCTACCCGCCGACCACGAGTACATGGTGCCCGGCGTGTAAGGCATGCCACCGATGGGGCCGAAGCAGCAGCAGATGACGAACTGCACCTGGCCGCCTTGGGGCATGGCCTGGATGGCGTTGATTGTAAGGTTCGTCAACACTTGTTGGATCTGCCCGGCGTCGATCTCGGCGACGGCCTCTTCCGCATCGGACGCAAAGATCAAGCGGACCTTCTGTTTCTCGGCAATCGCATCGAGCATGTCGATCGTCTGCCGGACGACCGAGCGCAGATCGACCGGCGCCTTGTGCGGCGTGCTGGACCGGGCGAAATCGAGAAGTTGCCGAATGATCATGGTCATCTTGTCGGCCTCCAGCTTGATCGCCACGGCGCTCTCGGCGATTTGTGCCGAATCGAGTTTGCCGGAACCGATCAATCCCGCCCGGCCGGCGACGACGTTCAACGGCGTACCCAATTCATGGGCGATGCCCGAGGCCAGCCGGCCGACGGTCTGCAAGCGATCGGCGTGGCGGAGCTGTTCCAGGGCGGCGATCCGCGCGGCAGTTTCCTGGCGAAGCCCGGCTTGCGATGCGGCCAGCTTGACGCACATCGTATTGAGGTTCTCGGCCAACTCCGCCAATTCGTCGTGGGAACGAAGGTGTACGGGACCTTCCAGGTCCCCGTCGCCGATCCGCCGGGCTTTGGCAATCAGTTGCCCCAACGGCCGCCCCACCAGGCGAACACCGAGCAGCACGGCCAACAGCCCGCTGATCAAGAGCATGCCCGCGATCAGGAGCGCGGTGCGGCGAATGATGTCATGCTCGTCGGCAACCAGTTCGGTCTTGGGAAAGGTGAATTCCAGCCCGCGGTTGCTCCGGGCGGGCAACGTCACCGGCCAGTAGACGTGCAGATTGGGGATGCCGTCGGGCTCATCGGTCTCGACGGCGAGGTGCTGCCGGATGACGATCAAGGTCAGCCGCTCGGCGGGGACAGCGGGACGTAGCTTTCGGCTCGGCCTGGGAATCGAACGATACCCAGCGGATACTCAACGGCTCTTGCTCCGCGGGCACGATCCGGTCGAGTGATTCCTGGATGTCGCGATCCGTCTTGGCCTGTCCGAGGTCGGCTAGCAGCTCCTCGATGACGTGGTCCATCTCTTCGGCCTCGGCGGCGGCGCGCTTCTGGAAGAGCGTGACTTCGCGGCGAACGGCCAGATATCCGTAGATGCCGGCCAGGATGCTATTCGCCAGCATGAAGACCAGAACGAGTTTGAGTGCCAGCCGCATAGTGAATCTCTTTGAGCCAAAGTAGCAGGCACACGCCGTGTGCCTGCTACCTTTCGAACCGGGGCAATTTGCCCCGCCGGGGAATTTTGCCCCGCGCCACAACGGCCTCGCGACAGGCCGCAAATGCCATTGTACTCGCTTATCTGCCGCGATTGTAGCCACTTCCGTATGTTGCGAGCAATTTGGCACGCGCTGTGCTTTATGCCGCTCGTAACGAATTTGCGAGGCAAGCGAATCACGACAACGGCGTCGAATTCCAAGAACCCTCGCGCCTTTAGTCCTGATCCGTGCTCTTCCTGGTCGCATTGACTCACGGGCACTCGCCGCCGTCCTGGCGTCAGCGGTCAATGCGACCTTTTTATGTTTTTCCAACCTGCGGCCGGCAACCGCCCAAGGCGTCTTGGACGGCGCGCGCTGCACCATGACCTGAAGGAGATTGCGATGAGTTTTCTGAAAAATGACGTGTGGAATCGGCGGCCGTTTCGGGCCGTCGCCGTGCCGGTGATGTGCGGGCTGTTGTTCGCGGCATCGCTGGCAAGCATTGGCGCCGTCATGCCCAATGCGAGCAAAAATCCGGCTGCAGCCCCCGCCCGGGCGCTGTCGCAGAGTTTCCGCGAGGCGGTCAAGGCCGTTCAGCCCGCGGTGGTGATGATCAAGAGCGAGGCGGCCATGCCCGTGAAGATGGAAGACCAAACGCCGGGCGATGACGATTCGCTCGGGCCGCTGGGCAACATGCCGGAACTGCGGAAGTTCTTCAAGAACATGCCGCGTGCCCCGCGGCACGGCCAAAGCGGGCTGGGCTCGGGGCTGATCATCGATACCTCGGGAGTGGTTCTGACCAACGCCCACGTCGTCCGCGATGGCAGCCAGATCACGGTCCGCCTGCACGACGGCCGCGAGTATAAGGCCAGCAAGGTCCATATCGACCCCAAGGCCGACCTGGCCGTGCTGCGGATCGAGGGCGCCGATCACCTCACGGCCGCGAAACTGGGCAACAGCGATGAGGCGGAAGTCGGCGATTGGGTGCTGGCCCTGGGCAATCCCTTCGGCCTGGAAGGCACGGTGACCGCGGGGATCGTCAGCGCCAAGGGCCGCGGCATCGGACTGAACGAACGCGAAAGCTTCATCCAGACCGACGCCGCGATCAATCCCGGCAACAGCGGCGGTCCCTTGGTGAACCTCGACGGCGAAGTCATCGGCATCAACACGGCAATTTCGTCCAGCAGCGGCGGCAATGAAGGCGTCGGATTCGCCATCCCGATCAACCTGGCGAAATGGGTGGCCAAGCAACTCACCGACGGCGATACGGTCCATCGGGCCCGCCTCGGCGTGATGATCCAGCCGCTGACCCAGGAGTTGGCCCAGCAGTTCGGCGTGAAGACGCACGAAGGCGTGCTGGTGTCCGGAGTCAGCGGCGGACAGCCCGGCGGCCAAGGTCGGCTTCAAGCCCGGCGACGTGATCGTGGAGTTTGCCGGGAAGGCCGTCGCCGACCCGCAGGAACTCCAGGGACTGGTTGAGCAGTCGCCCATCGGCAAAGAGCAGACGGTGGTCGTCCTCCGCGAAGGCAAGCGTGTGGAGTTGAAGGTCAGCCCCGCGGAGATGGCCGCTGACGCGGTCGCATCCCGCGACAATGCGGCCCACGGCTCGACGTTGGAGAAGCTCGGCATGGAGGTGCAAAACCTCACGCCCGACCTGGCGGCCAAACTCCAGGTCCATGCAGAGCAAGGTGTCGTGGTCACCGACGTGCAAGCCGGCAGCGCCGCGGAACGGGCGGGGCTCGTGAGCGGCACAGTCATCGTGGAAGTCAACCGCGCGGCCGTGAAAAACGTTGACGATTTGTGCAAAGCCTTGGACGAAAAGTCCCTGGCCAAAGGAGTCTTGCTGCTGGTCCGTACCGCGCAAGGCAGCCGTTTCCTAGTGATTCATGGTTGACAAGGGCGGAACGAGAATCATGCAAGGCCATTTGACAAAAGGACCGTGGACCATGTTGGAAAAGGAACCCTCCGGAGCGTCGCACGATGACATCGTGAATTCGCAACCCGAGAGTGCGACGCCCGGGGGGCCTTTTCCACAGGCCCAACCTTCCACAGGCGCCGACTTGTATCCACCTCAACCACATTCATGCACCCTTCAGTTCCTCATTGCAGCAATCAAGAAGCTCTCAAAATAGCAGGCACCGGGCACCATGCTTGCATGGTCGGTGTGCCTGCTACCTTACCCACGGAGAAAAAGCCATGTTGCCACATACCACCGACGAAATGGGGATGTATATCAAAGAGATCGCCGCGACCCCGTTGTTGGACCGCGACCACGAACGGGCCCTCGCGGAAAAAGTCTGCCGCACGCGGCGGACGTTCCTCACCCGGCTCCTGGCAAACGATTATTCGCTCCGTTTCGTCTTGGCGGCGGCCCGCAAGGCCGCCCAACACAAGCTCCGCATCGATCACGTCGTGGACGTGCAAGGGATCGCTGCGGCCGCACGGCAAGAGGCGTTTGAGCGTCTCCATGCGGGCGTAAGAGTTCTGCAACGGGCGCTGTCGAAGGATCGCCGGGATCTACGGATCGCCGGCGATCCGCAGCAGCCGGCCGAAAGGCGGCAAGAGGCCCGGCAGTTGCTTTTACGCCGCCGCCGTGCGGCCGCTCGTCGAATTCAGAGCTTGCAGTTCCAGGCCACGCTGCTGAAGAAGCCGCTGGCCCGACTGGGGCGGATTGCCATGCGGATGACGGATGCCGTCGTGCAGCTCAAGCTCCTGGATCCCACGCCCGCCAATGCGGCGCGGCGGCAGGAAGCCCGCCAAGAGTTGCGCCGCCTGGTCCGGCTCACCGGCGCGGGACCCAGATCGCTGCCGCGACGGCTGGTCGATATCCGCCGGCTGTGCCGCGTGTACGAGGCGGCGTGCCATGACTTCATGGTGCCGAACCTGCGGCTGGTCGTAGCGATCGCCAAACAATATGCCACGGTGCATGACGATCTGCTGGACCTGATTCAGGAGGGGAATGTCGGCCTGATCCGCGCGGTCGACAAGTTCGATCCCGCGCGGGGACACCGTTTCTCGACGTATGCCTATTGGTGGATCCGGCAAACGATCCGCCGGGCGCTCGTGCAACAGCGCAACGGCTTCCATACCTCCTATGTGATGACCCGCAAGCTCGACAAGATCCAGCATGCCAACGACCGGCATTTGCAAGCCCACGGGGCCGCGCCCTGCAACGAAGACCTGGCCGACGCCGTGGGCATTGGCGGCCGCGAAATGGAAGACCTGCTCCGCATGCAGCGGCCGCCGCTATCGATCGACGATGCGGGCGTGGACGCGGAATCGCGGACGCTGGCCGCACTGGTTGCCGATCCCCGCCAGGAATGCCCCGGCGACCAGGTCGATCAAGGCATCCTGGAACGGCGGATCGGCGAGGTTCTCGGCAACCTCGACATTCGCGAGCGGCAGGTGTTGCAGATGCGTTACGGCCTGCAGGGCCAGCCGCCACTGTGCCTCAGCGACATCGGCCGCGTGTTGCACGTGAGCAAGGAGCGGATTCGGCAGATTGAAGAAGGTGCGATGGCGAAGTTGCGGCGGCCGCAGTACGCCGCGCAGTTCGTTCCGTTCTTCCACGAGTCGCCCGAACGTCTCATGGGCGAGGCCGCCGCACTGCGGGAGTGCAACGACCTTTGCGATCCCCGCGGTCGCAAGCGCACCGTGAAGCGCAGGGCATGAATCGCGACGTGACTCTAAGTTGCAGATCCATTCTTCTCCAGGATGAACGTCGTGATGAAGGGGGTGGTCTTGTTTTCGCTGGCGATCTTCAGGCGTGCACGGTGAAAGGTCCTGGTCCACGATCTCGCGGGAAGAAAATGGAAGCAGCCGATCGTATAGGCGAGGAAATTCGGCAGGTCCCGCAAATGTTCGGTGACCACGATTTGGCCCGTTGGTTTCAAAGATCGTCGCAGCGCCCGGAAAAAAGCAACTCGCTCGTCGTCGTCGCGGATCTCGTGCGCCGCGAGGATGACGAAGATCTTATCCACGGAATCGTCCTCAAGCGGAATGTTCGTGCTGCTGATCGATCGAGTGCCGGGAAAGGGCGGACAGGCCTTTCGTGCGCGTCGGATGGAAGCTTCGGTGTGTTTGGCCGGGTCGTAAAAATCGAAAATGATCAATTCGCAACCGGGAAACTTCTCTTTCAACAAGATGCTCGTTTCATCGAAGCCCGCATGGATGTTGACGATGCGGGCGGCCGCCCTGCATTTGCCGGACCAATCCAGCCGGTACAAGCCGGACAGGTCGTAAACGTAAAACGAGACGAGCAGGGAAAGAAGCGTCGCTCCGATCAGCAACAGGCAGGCAACCGCAGCGCAGGAACGGCAGGGCTTGCCCGTCACGCGGTAGAACACGAGAGAGATCACTGCAAGTCCCCACGACAATAGGTAGAAATGCCAGTTGAAGCGAACGATGTTCCAGACACCCTGGAAAGGTCTTCTTACCCGTTCCACTGCTCAGTTCGCCCCTTTTTCCAAGAATAGGGAATCTTCTCGACGACAAACGCGTTGGCCAGCACGGGTGCTTTCAGCGGAAGCGCGTTCAAGAAGGGAACGTGATAGTCGGTCACTTCCACCGGTTTCGGCGTCCAATTTTCCCGCACCCCTTCGATGATCAAAACCCTCTTGGTTGAGGGGTTGTACGTAAAGGTAAAAGGCATCGGCCCGGCAAACTTGCGGGCTTCTTTCCAATCAGCGAAAGGCGAATGTTCGGGAAAGGGCAACGTCCTCCGCGTCAGTTCTGATCGTGACGCGAAAATCGGAACGCGTCGATCGCACCTCCAATTGGTGCTCCCCCTGCGTCTGCCGGATATCGGTGGTGCTGTAGTTGAAGATATCCAATGCCAGGCATTCGGGAATGAACGGCTGGAGGTCCTCTTTCGCGGCGGCAAAGGTCAATACGAGCGACCGTTCGAAAAACGCCTCGACGGCAAAGGGGTGGTTTTTCAAGAATGAAAGCATGCTACCTCGCTTTGGCGTTTCGATGCAACACAAACTCGTTGTAATAAATCCCGATCATGAACAGTATCGCGAAAACCGAATTGAGCCTTCCCCAAAGCAACAAGTCGGGCGCAAGGAAGAACTCCAAAATGTTCATGGTCCCCACGACCAGTATTTGTGTTGCCACATTGAGCCGGGATTGGATGCCGCTAATGACCCAGGCCGCCATGAAGATTTCAGCCACACCGATGGCCTTGGTCAGGATTCCCGCGTGTTCGGCGCCCAAAATCCGGGCCACGATTTGCTCGTGCCGGGGCACCAGGTTCAGCACTTTGCAGAATAGCCCGTTCGCGATCCAAACCATGGCCACGCAACACGTCAGGATTCGATGAATCGTCATGTTTCAAAATCCAACGGTCTGCTCTATAATTCTCGGAGGGTAAGGCCGCACCGCTTCGCTGTCAAGACCCCGACCTTGTAACGACCACGTTTAGCATCGGTGAATCAATAGCGATTGCAGAGTCGCCTTTCGCTCCGCGAAAGAACGCCACTTTCGCGGAGCGAAAGGCGACAGTTATTGATTTGCCCACCCTTAGCCATGAAGGAGCAATAGACCAATGGAACCAACGACGCTGATCGACAACTACCTGGACGGCCCCCAATTGCTGCGGAAGGCCGTGGCCGGGATGTCCCAGGAGCAACTCGCTGCCCGCCCCATCCCCGGCAAGTGGACCACCATGGAGATCATCTGCCATCTGGCCGACTTCGAGATCGTCGGCGCCGACCGGATCAAGCGGGTGGTTGCCGAGAACGAGCCGACCCTCTTCGGCGGCGATCCCGACGTATTTGCCGCCCGGTTGGCCTACCGGCAACGGAATGCCGAAGAGGAGCTGCTGCTTATCGAACTGATCCGCAAGCAAGTCGCTCGGATCCTGCGCACGCTCAAGCCCGAAGACTTTCAACGTCGGGGCATCCATTCCGAGGCCGGACCTCTGACCCTGGAAGCGTTCGTTCAACGCAGCGCCGGCCATATCCCGCATCATGTGCGGTTCATCGAGGAGAAACGGAAGGCGATGGCGCAAAATGAGAGTTGAATCCGAACTGAGGCTCGATTTCGACGACGTGTTGATCCGACCCAAGCGATCGGTCGCTCCCAGCCGTGCGAGCGTCGATCTGAAACGCAGTTATCGCTTTCGAGCCGCGGTGCCCCAGGCGGGATGGAGAGGCATCCCGATCATCGCCGCCAACCTCGACACCACCGGAACGCTGCGCATGGCGACGGCCTTGCATGACTTGAACATGCTCACCTGCCTGCACAAATACTATCCCTTGGAGGAGCTGATCCGATTTTTTGCCGAAAGCCCGGCCCGCACGTCCACTTTCTACACGCTCGGAATACGGGATGAGGATTTTGACAAGCTCAAGGCCTTCGTCCAACGGGCGCCGGACAGCGCCGGCCTGATCTGCATCGATGCCGCCAACGGCTACACGAAGTTCTTTGTCGATCGGGTGAAACACGTTCGCGAGTTGTGTCCCCGGGCGACGATCATGGCTGGAAACGTGGCGACCCCGGAGATGGTCCAGGAACTCCTCATCGAAGGCCGGGCCGACATCGTGAAGGTAGGGATTGGCCCTGGCAGCGTTTGCACGACGAGGAAGATGACCGGCGTGGGATATCCGCAATTGTCGGCGATCATCGAATGTGCCGACGCTGCGCATGGCAACAAGGGACATATCTGTGCTGATGGCGGCTGCCGGACGCCGGGCGACATTGCCAAGGCCTTCGGAGCGGGGGCCGACTTCGTGATGCTGGGCGGGATGCTGGCGGGAAGCGAGGAGTGCGACGGGGAGTGGGCAAGCGAAAACGGCGAGAAAAGGTCGCTGAAGTTCTACGGCATGTCCAGCCGCGAGGCCCAGGAGAAACACCATGAGGGGTTAAAGGACTACGCCGCCGCCGAGGGAAAATGCGTGGAAGTGGCCTACAAGGGGCCGGTGGGGGACGTGCTGCGGGAAGTCACCGGCAGTCTGCGGTCGGCTTGCGCCTATGTCGGCGCCGAGCGACTGAAGGATCTTTTCAAGTGCTGCACCTTTGTTCGCTGCACCAGCACCCACAACACGGTCTTTGAATGAATGGCTCGCCTCATGAAGACCAAAGCAGACCTTTACCTCACCTCTTTCCCCCTGTAAATCACCGCCATCCCATCGCCTTTCTCGTCCGAGGCGCGAATGATGACCGTCTGATACTGCGGATCGTTCTGCACGGCGTCGAGAAAATCCTGCATGACATCGGCGAACTTGATGACATTATCCGCCACGACGACCGCCCTGGCCGCAAGTTTCGGCTCCACCGCTCGGAAATAACCAAGATAGTCCTTCTTGAGCGCATCGATGAAGACGAAATCCAGCGGGCCGTCCACCTTGGAGATCGCCCTCAGAGCATCGCCCTTCACCACGGTGACGACCTCCTGCAACCGCATCTTCCTGATGTTCGCTCGGGCTGTCTTGACCATTTCGGCATCGATCTCGATGCTCGTCAGGTGGCCGCCGTTCCGCTCAAACCCCAGCCCCATCACCATGGCCCCGTAGCCGGTCGCCACTCCGATCTCCAAGCCGTTCTTCGCCCTGGAACTTTCGATCAGGATGCGGAGGAGTTGGGCATCGCTGGGCGTGGTATTCATTTCGATCCGCTGGAAGTCCTGGATGAAGTCGGCACGAAACTGCTGGAGCGTGGGAGTCGTTGGCATCGCGGGGGTATCCGATGTTCTCGGGCAAAAACACCAGCATAGTGTAGTACGGCAACTCCGTCAAATCAGGCTTGCAACCCAATTCTACTTATCGGCCCGCAGGGCGAAGAGCCGAGTGAGCGTCGCAATGTAGAGCGTACCGTTGGCCGCAACCGGAGTTGAGCTAATCGGGTCGCCCAAGTGGGCCGTGGCGAGAACCTGCTTGTCCTTCGATGCTGCGAAAGTCCATAAATCGCCGCGTCGCGTTCCCAGGTAAACCCGCCCATCTGCGACGAGTGCGGAACCCCAGACGTCGCCTTTAACGTCCTGTGTCCAATAAGGCTTGCCGGTTTCGGCATCAACACAGTGGAACTGGTGACCGCAATCGCCGACGAAGACCATTCCGGCGTATATCGCCGGCGTCGCACAACAATGCCTGTTGACGGGGTAGGACCAGACCAATCGGTTTTCGGAGATGTCACCCGACCCGGCGGCATTGACGCATTGCAGCCAAGCCTTGTGTTTGCCCCACCAGATGTCGCCGCCCAACGTCACGTAGATGCGGTTCTTATAGAACACAGGCATCCCGCTGATAACGCTCGGGCTTTCCTTGCGATTGGTCACGTAGCTGTGAATGTCCTTCTTCGGCGCCGTTGGGTCGCCATCGAATCGCCAGGCTCGCTTCAGCTTGACGACCTGACCGCCCGTTTCGCCTGCATGCAAGGCTTCCAGGGCATAGCAGGCACCATCGCCGCCGCCAAAGAAGATGAGCGACCGGCCATTGACCACGCCTTCCGAGGGGGCCGACCAACTGGCATGAAAGATATTCGGACCGATTCTTTCGTCGTCCCTTGCGACGAGCCGCCCGGTCGTCTTGTCGAGCACGATGAGGCTCGGTGCGTCGGGCGAACGGATCTTGCGATGCGTGTTGTCGACGCCATTGCCCGTGTTGAGATAAAGATAGTTGCCATCAATGAGGATCGAACTGTGTGCCGAGTCGTGCGGATAAATTCCGGCGCCGCTGGGCATATCGAACCGCCAGAGGATCTCGCCGTGCCCCAACAGGTTCATGCAGAGCACCTGAGCCCGATTGTTCACGATATAGACACGGCCGTTCTCGACCGTGGCGGGCGAACAGAGCCCGATGCGGGGCTGATCGAGGTAAGGATCGTTCCCCAACCTCGGCGAGACGAATTGCCAGCAGAAATGTCCGTCCTTCTCGTCTACGCAGAGAACAACGCCGCCATCCTCGGTCTGCTTCGGATCGCGGGGTTCGTCGTTGTTCGTGCCGATAATGACCCGGCCCTGCGATACGACGGGCGTGGCATAGGATCCTGTGCCGATGGGAACCGACCACTTGATGTTCTTTCCGGTCGCCGGATCGCACGATTCCGGTAGCCCAGTCTCTTCCGATACCATGTTCCGCGAATGGTACTGGCCCCATTGAGGCTGATCGGCGGCGTGACCGATCGTCACGACGAAAAGCGTCATGGCTAGACTTGGCCAAACGAACGATTTCAGGTGCATCTTATTAATAAGGTCGCAACTCTCAGTAAATAAAGCACTTATGAATAGGCCCGGTAGGGATCGAACCTACGACCAAGGGATTATGAGTCCCCTGCTCTAACCGCTGAGCTACGGGCCCGTACACCCGGTTTTTCCCGGGTATTATTGACATTTACGCGACGGCGGATAGGATCGAGTTTGTTGCAGTACACCTAGTTGTACACCCGACACACCCGAACCCGGAAGAACTGTCATGCCTAAGTCTACCAGAAAAGAGACGGCCGAAAAGCCCGGGAAACCGCACCCGGACTTTCCTTTGTTCCCCCATGCCCGTGGTTAGTGGGCCAAGAAGGTACGGCAAAAACTCCACTACTTCGGGAAGATCGCCGACGACCCCGATGGTGAGAAGGCCCTTCAACTCTGGCTTGATCAGAAAGACGATCTGCTGGCCGGACGTAGGCCGCGTGCGAAATCCGAAGAACTCTCCGTGCGCAAGGCGCGGGCCGCGACCGACCCGACCGTGACTGTCCAAATTTGGCAGTGGCCCCAACCGCCATCCGGCCGCCCCTCGATACCGATCTCCAAGCTCGTCCGCGCCGGGCCGTCATTTGTCGCCTATCGCGCCGGCCGCCGCAGCCATGCCTCCGCCTCGGCACCGGACTGCCGCTTCTGCCGCCGTTCTGACCGCATTGCTTTGCTTGGGATGAGGCCGCGCATAAAGATCATCGCGTCGATAGACATTGGTGACGCATCCGCAGGCATCATCCGAAGTACGGCCGCTCTTGTCCTGGCATTTCTAACGTGAGTGCCGGCTCAAGCGTGCGACGGCAAGCTGGCACTGCGCAAGCGACAGTCGTGGCTCGGGGCGGCCGACACGCTTTTCACTGTCCATCTCTTATAGTCGTTTGGGCCGCAGCTTCTCGTAGGCCGTCGTCGTCGCCCTTGCCGGCCGCCTTATTCACCCACGGCTCAGACCGCCCGTCGCTACCGGATCTCCGGCAACGTGCTTGATCGTCGGTCAAGCTGGCTGATTCTGTGGGTACCGCTTCGACGCCCTGCCCGCAAAACCTCGCCTGTCAACGGCTTTGGCAGGGCTTCCCACGTGGATGAACCCCCTCGCTCGGCTGACAGCAGCGCCATCAAGGTCGCCAGGGCGTTTCCAAGCTGGGCCTTAGCAACCGGCCCGAACCGTGCCCCAAGCGCCCTGCGTTTGCAGGCCGGCTCCGGCGCAGCCGTTGCCCTTGGGCTGAAGGCTGGGGTCGTGGCGGTCTTCGTGGTGGCGATGTGCGTCGTGATCGCCGCCGCGGCCTTTCATGCACGCGTTTCAGTGGCGTTAGAATTTGGTTAGAAATGGGTCGTCAGTCGCGATTCTTCGCCGTGCTTTTGGGGCAAAAGACTGGAAAAGTGCGCCAGGACTGATTTATGCCAGCCCCTTCTGTTATTAGTCGTCTTGTGCCCATCGGAAGCCACCCTCTTGCATTTTGTGATCTGGCAAGTCATACTCGTGGCGTCGAGAGCTAGCGGCCCCTTGTGGCCGCCTTCACAAAAACTGAGGCAGCGCCCGCAGATCGACACGTCGCTGGTTTGTCGCCAGTGGGCGTCTTCGGACTGCACTTCTGAAAAATCGGCTCTGATCGAAGGGCTGCTCCACGCGGCGCGGTGGAGATTCTCTGGCTATACCCAGGTTGGACGACCTTCGCTTGGAATCCGTTGAAGCGGAAGTTGTGGGCGTTTGGATTCGTCGTTCATATGAACTGGTAAGTTGGGGGGAGCCCCTCGTGACCCCACGCCGGGCGGAGCCCGTTTTGACGGTTCGATCTGCGGCCGAACTTGAAGAGGATTTCCGATGAGATGCTTGATTGCTGATTTGGCAGGTTCTCGCTTCTGTGAAAAGCCGAACGGGCGACGCGCGGTGTCGCGGGTCGCACGGGTCGGCATCTTGCTTCTGCTCTGGCTGGTAGCAGGTCGGGCCAGTGCCCAGACCCTTACGACCCTTGCCAGCTTCAACGGCAACAACGGCCAATATCCCGATGCCGGTTTGACGCTCAGCAGCGACGGCAACACGCTGTATGGGACGACCGAATCAGACGGCACCATTGGGGCGGGCGCGGTCTTCAGCGTTCCGATTAGCGGCGGCAATGACTTCGGCACGGTCTTCAGCGTTCCGGTAAGCGGCGGCAGCCCCACGGTGCTGGCCTCCTTGAGCGGCGCCAACGGCCAATATCCATACGCCGGCTTGACGCTCAGCGGCAACACCTTGTATGGGACGACCGAAAACGGCGGCGTCAATGCCGATGGCGCGGTCTTCAGCGTTCCGATTAGCGGCGGCAGCATCACGGTGCTCGCCTCGTTCAACGGCAGCAACGGCCACCGTCCCCTTGCCGGTTTGACGCTCAGCGGCAACGCCCTGTATGGGACGACCTACGAAGGCGGTAACTTGTCGTTGAACGGCGGTTACGGGGACGGCACGGTCTTCAGCGTTCCCCTAAGCGGCGGCACTCCCACGACTCTGACCTCGTTCAGCGGCAGCAACGGCTGGGGTCCCTATGCCGGTTTGACGCTGAGCGGCAACACCCTGTACGGGACGACCTACGCAGGCGGCGCCTATGGGTACGGCGTGGTCTTCAGCGTACCCCTAAGCGGCGGCAGCCCCACGGTGCTGGCGTCGTTCAACGGCAGCAACGGCGAATATCTCATGGCCGGTGTGACGGTTGGCGGCAACACCCTGTATGGAACGACCAGAGACGGTGGCGCCAATGGGTACGGCACGGTTTTCAGCGTTCCCCTGAGCGGCGGCAGCCCCACCGTGCTGGCCACGTTCAACGGCAACAACGGCAAATATCCCAACGCCGTGACGCTCAGCGGCAATATTCTCTATGGCACGACCTACCAGGGCGGCACGTATGGGTACGGCACGGTCTTCGCTCTGAACATCGCACCGGCAATGATCGCCCTGAGCAGCGGCACCAGCGCCACGATCATCAGCGGCGGAACAGCCACGGTCGGCATGACCGTGAGCAACGCGCCCAGTTCCGGATACAATCTGAACTACACCCTCAACGCAGCCGTGCTCAGCGGCAGTGCCACGCTGGGGGCGATAACGTCCGGCACCGGCAGCCTCGCCCCGAGTGCAAGCCAGTCCTGCACCCTCCCGGCCGCGTCCACCACCCTCGGCGTCTCTACCATTTCTTTCACCGCCAGCGATCCGAATTCCTCCAACGGCTCGCAAACGACCACGGCAACCCTGACCGTGCTCGACCACGCGGCGGCGGCATTTGCCAACGGCAGCACGACGCTTAACCTGAACTTCGGCACGCTGCAAGTCGGCAGCGGCACGCAGAGCCTCCAGTACCAGATCGAGAATCTGCCCGCCGCGTACCGCGCGGGCTTGGACCTGGACTCCGTGATGGTGCTCTCCGATTCGGGTGGGGTCTTCAGCACCGACGCGTCCCCTTTCACCGACCTGGCCCAGGGCAGCATGAGCAACCTTTTCAACCTTTTCCTGGACACATCGCAACCCGGCCAGTTCTCCGGCGTCTACCAATTCAATCTGTCGGACGAACAGGACCTCAGCGGCCACGCTGGGCAACAGACGCTGACGCTTGATGTGACGGCCAACGTCGTGCCGGAAGCCTCCACTCTCGCGCTTCTCGCCGCCGGCGCCCTCGGCCTGCTCGGCTATGGCTTACGAAGGCGACGGATAGCAAGAACTACGAAACCATCGGCCTTCGACCAACCCCACGCCCCAACCATCCTGTTCTTCTCTTCGCATTCGTCGACGGCGAGCGCGGTGCGGCGGGCAGCTTGATCCAGCGTCGAGCGGGTGGTGGTGCCAGCGCCCTGTCTGTGATACGTAAAGAAAAAACTCGGTCGTAAGCCACCCGAATGGGCGACCAGCCTTCCTGGTTGTTGTTGATTATGACGTGGCACGCTGAACGTCTTCGGCGTGCCAATACCTCGACGAAAGGCCGCGGGGGCCATTATTCGCACGGACACATGCTAAAACTCGTTCCGAATCGGGGTACCACGTGTTTGACAAATCCGTAGCCATTCAGTAGGCTATCCTTCGTTACGGTGAAGGACCATGCGATGCAGGTTCCTTTGCCATAGCGGGCCGCAATCTGTTTTGCAGCCCTTTCCGCAAAAACAATTCTAAGCCGTAGGCAGCGCAGCACCCGAGCCATCCATCCGCAACAGCGTGACTCTTTGCAAGGGTCATTTTCGTCTGAGTGCGTCCGGTAGCTCGATACGAAGACTCTCAAGGGAGTCTGGCACTGCGCCACCGTTCTTTGGCTGGGTCTGGTTCCCCTTGGGTGTTCTCCGTGGCTGGGTGCTGCCGAGTGTTGCCGATGGCGGTGCCGCGCGGATGTTCTGTTGCGGTTGGCCTGTGTAGCTGTATATACGAAAACGATCATTGTTTGAGGAGAAAACTCATGCTTCGCAAGACGATGGTACGGGGTTTGTTTGCGGTGGCTTTGGCGGCGACAATGTTTGGTGGGACGGCAATGGCTGATGTCATTCTTCCCACGCAGGCACAACTTTCAGCTCTCGGTGCGACTCAATACCAGATTGCCTTCGTTACGACGGACAAGACAAGTGGCACAAGTGGTTTAGAAAGCACTTACAACACCATTGCTGCGACGGACGCGGCGGAGAACGCGACCCTACAAGGCTTGGGGGCGACATGGACGGCTGTCACGTCGACATCGTCTGGATCAACATATACCGACGCCTCAACAAACGCCCCCGCATATGTCCATGTGCCAATCTTTAATACGGCCGGTCAGTTGGTGCTTAGCGACGGATCCCAGCTTTATACTCTGTATGGCAGCCATCCGCTGAGCAACCTCATCGTTTACACTGAGCAGGGGGGCTTTTCACCCGTCTCCGTATGGACCGGAGGATATGCGGAAGTCGGTTATATCTCTCCCCCCTTGGCACAACCACCCCGATCGAAGGATATGACGCGAATTACACGCAGTGGGATTACTCCATAACCTATACCGGAACATCTCTCCAACCAGTTTACGCACTCTCGTCCCCCATCACCGTCGTCCCCGAGCCCGCCGCCCTCACCCTCTTGCTCCCGGCACTGCTAGGCCTTGGCTTCCTTTATCTGCGGCGGCGCAGGGCGAAGGCTATCTTGCGACTCTTGTTGGCGGCGGCCCTCTTGGCTTCCGCCGTCTTGGCGCAGGCAGACGTGTTCAACATGGGCGGCACGATCAGCGGCGGCACCTGGACGGGCCTCGCAAGCCTGCAATTCGTGACCGTGGGCAACGCTGGGAACTTGCCCGATCCTGCTTCCAACAACCTGGACGGATCGGTCCCCTACACGTACCGGATGGGCGAATACAACGTGACCCTTGCCCAGTACACGCAGTTCCTCAACGCGGTCGCCCAGACAGACCCCTACGGCCTTTACAATAGCTACATGAGCACCAACTTTCAAAAGGAGGGCATCAGCCGGAGTGGTAATCCCGGCAGTTTTAGTTACTCGGTCACTGGTTCGGCGCCCAATGCGGCCAACATGCCGGTCTTTTGCGTAACCTGGGGTGACGCGGCCCGTTTCTGCAACTGGTTGGACAGGCAGCAACTCGCAGGCCGCTTTATGCAGCCGTAGCATGCTGTGCATCTTTGCCATATAGACGCGACTGTTCTGTCGTAACACGGTAGGTGATGAACTGATCCCAGAGGTCGTTGAGGTAGATGGCTCGCAGCGAGAGGATTGCTTGAGCCCCTTCCAACTCCCAACGCATCCCGGCGCGCTCCATGCGGTCCTTCACCAGGTGCTTGCAGGCGCCTTCCGCCACGCCACTGGCAATCGGGTAGCCTGCCGCCAAGTATTCGTCATAGCGCATGTGTTCCTGGTTGTTTTCATAGTACGTAATCGCGGACTCCACGGTGGTCTTGTTCGCCCCCTTCAGCTTGTAGGCCTTCACCAAGGGACGGAGGTTGCGCAGCACGTAACCGACCTTGCCTTGCAGCAGCATGCGCAGATGATGCGTCACGAATTCTCCCGCCTCCGCACTCTCCTCCGCATACAGGCAATGGGCCACCTCCCAGAGCCGTTTCAACGCGTGGAACAGGTCCAGAATCCATATGGCCTCGGGAAACCATTCTGCCGCCAACTTCCACAACTGGCGTTCCCCATCCATGACACAGATGCACGGCTTCTTGTTTGCCGGGTCCCGCCGACAACACTCCATAAGAATCTCGAAGAACAACATCGGTGCGGCGGCCAACACCTCCCCTTCCTTAAACCGGGTCATCTCTGCCCACACATGCTTGTGTTGCGGTTCGGGCCGCTCCCGGGCACGCTTTCGCCGACGCACCTCGTCGATCACGTCTTCGGCAGTACGAGGGAAGCGGGCTTGGGTGTAAACCGATCCCACATACGCCATCTGTTTTTTCCCGGGGCGCTCCCCGCTGCTTTTCTCTTGCCCCGCCAAACGCTCGACCGGAGGCGAAGAAGGCGCCTCTTCCTCGACAGCCGTGATTCCTGCCGTTTCCGCGCCTGCGGCATTTCCTCCCTTTTCTCCCACCCCAGCTTCAGACTCTGCTCGCAACCGCGCCGCCAACGTCCGCCGCATGGGCACACCCTTGCCATCGGCCGTTATCACCAGCAGTTCCTCCTCTTCTTCGGCAGGAGGAACCGCTTCGCCGCGAAAGTCGTCCACGTACTGCGACATCTCGCGACTCATGTGCTCCGCCGTGCGAACACTCACCGTGGTCCCCAACCAGGCACGGAGCGACTCCACCGATCCCCCAAAGGCGTCCTGGATGCACAACCGCTGCAACCAGTCCTCCAGAACATAGGAATTCTCTCCAGCGGGCAATCCCAAGGTCGCGTCCAGGGGCGACCATCCAATCGCTTGGCCTTCCCGAGTCCCGTAGACTCGGCGGCCGATCAGCAATTCCCCGAAAATCGACAAGTACCGCTTCTCATGCGGCTCGGGCAGGCGCGCCAACGTCTCCCCTTCCCGTTCTACGGTCTCTCCCCGATCCCCATCCCCATGGGCCTCCACGAAGGACCGTAAAAACTCCAGGCACATGGTCATAGCTCGCGGAAACATCCCGCGTTCCACTTCGTCGAGGCGTCGCCCTTCGCTCAGCGCTTGCTTCAAAAACTCGTGCATCCGCTCAAATTGCTCTTGGGCCTTGAAAATATCCAGTTCTTTTGTTGAAATCATAGTTGGACCTCTGCTAGCAGAATTTGTGGAAACATGAATTACTCACCTGTTAGCATGAGGTCTTTTTCTTCTGCTATCAAGCCCTCCTCCCCCGCCGTAAGTCCTTGTCCTACAATGCTCTTAGCGCTAGAGGAAGGCGAGTCACTGCCGTTGGACAACGGTCAGCTAACCGGGCCTGAGGGAAATAACACGACGGAAACAGGTGCGTACAACCTGAATGGCGCGACAAGCATCGCGGCGCTCATGGCCGTGGCCTCACCTTCACACAGCGGTAGTACTGCTCCAGAATATTTCCTGCCAACAGAGAACGAACGGTATAAAGCTGCCTATTATCGTGGCGGTGGGACGAACGCCGGCTATTGGATATATCCCACGAAGAGCAATAACGCGCCGAGCCATGTGCTTTCTGCGACAGGGACAAACAACGCAAACTATTTGATCAACGGCAGCTACACCGATCCGACGAACTACCTGACGCCTGTTGGCAGTTTCGCTTCGTCACCTAACCCCTACGGTACATACGATATGGGTGGCGATGTTGCCCAGTGGTGCGAGACAGCGCAGGCGGGAGTTCAAGCATATTATTGTCTTGGCGGTCGGTTCGACGCGGACTCAACTCACTTGGCCTCGTCCTACGGCGGCGGCGGCGAGCCGACAGTCGTGGCCGATGGCTTCGGTTTCCGCGTGGCAAGTACCGCAGCGGTTCCAGAGCCCACTACCATCGCCTTGTTGCTTGTGGGCGCGGTTGCGTTTGGAATCTGGAGACTACGCCGGAAAGCCTGACGCTACCGCGCTGCTGCACCTGCGGTCGCGTCTCTGATTCCTGCCCACGCCACCGCCACGCTCCACCCCACCTCACCAACTCCGCGGATCGCCGACTCCGCACCACCTTTCACCTGCTGGAGGTTCTCGGCGCTGGCGGCCGCGTTGCGTCACCGCGGTATCTGCTCCGTGCGCCCCGGCGAACCCAACCTCAGCTTCCCTGGCGATGCCGGCAATTGCGGCAGCAAGACCGGCTGATGGGAGACCAGGTCGTCCAGCAGCAACTCGCCTATTTCGTGGCCCCCGCTTCGCCGCAAGCCGTACACGACGACGAAACCGCAATACACCAAACCTGCCACGACGACCGCCACGATGCCGATGGTTTCCACCAGCGGCGTGTAAAGCGCGGCCCATTCTCGCTGACTCGCCAGTTGCTTGCGTTCGATTTCCAATGCGTCGCGCTGTTGGGCAATGACCGCTTGATCGGCCCGCAGATCATTTTGCAGCTTCGCCGCTTGCTGTCGGAAAGCCGTCTCCTCGTTGACGACGCGGGCAATCTGCTCGTTTTGTTTTGCCTGCCGCTCGTCGGCCTCGCGAGCGACCTTGACGACGCGTTCGTCGCCGCAGCCGGTCAGAAGAAGTACCAGGGGCATGAGCACTTGAAGAATGTGTTTCACGATAGGACCTCCATTCGTTCCAAAGTTCATGCAGCAGCGTCTCCAGGGCACGGCGCAGCCGCGCCTGGCGAACAAAGGCTGCCACAGTAACGATCAGGGCCAGCAGAAGGCCAGCCAGTATGATGTAATTCAAGAGGGATTCTCCGTGGGATGAGAGGTCGTCGGAGCCCTGGCGCCTGACAGCCGGGCTATCAGGGCTCAGACGACGGGAAGGTCGGAGGTAAGGCTAAGCCGCCGTCGCTTCCGGCTCGTCGCCGACAAAAGTGCGGTAGTTCGCGGCCAGCTCGCGGCGCAACTGCGAGATGCGACCTTGGCTGACACGGAACTTCCGAGCCGCCGTCTTCGTGGTCTCGCCTTGTGCAAGGAACTCGGCGACGCGGCGATCACGGCGCTTGAGCGAAGCCAGCCAATCACTGAAGTCGATGCGGGTGCGGGCAATTTCGTCGGGGCCGGCGCGGCGATCCTCCACGAGGACCTCGCTCCAAGCGTTTTCTTCCTGGTCAAACTGATCGAGGCGCTCAACCTGGAAGCCCTTGTGTTTCTGGGCGTAGGCCGACAGCACTTCGCGGACTGTAGCCATTCACAGGCTCACAGTCACAGTTATAGTAGCCGTATGACGGGGTGATAAACGGACGACTGTAACGAGCCAGCCCCGGCATTTTGGAGATCCTGGGTTTGCAGGGATTCTCGGGGCACGGCCACCTCTTGATCTTGTTCGGATCGCGTGAGGTTGGTATCGTACCGCCCCATGATCCTGTCAAGAACTAGCCCGGGTTCTGAAAGCAAGTCGCTGGCGCGTCGCCTTGCCGCGATGGAGGAGAAACTGGCTGCGGCGGAAGCAAAGCTGGCTGCGGCATCCGCTCGGCTTGGGCTGCTGGAAGAAGAGAACGTACGTCTGCAGCAGGAAAACGAGCAACTCAAACGCCGGTTGGCGGCGGCCCGCAAGAACTCGTCCACTTCCTCTAAGCCGCCTTCCAGTGATATCGTCAAGCCGCCCAAGCCTCCGCGCAAGGACGGTAAAAAACGCAATCGTGGCGGACAGCCGGGCCATGAACAACACCTGCGGACGCCGTTTCCCGACGAGGCCATCGATAACCTCGTGACCTATACGCTCGATTGTTGCCCCGATTGCGGCGGCTCTCCCGCGGCTACTTGGCCAAGTTGATCGACAAGGTGAGCGAGGCGTTGGCCCCCTCCTATGCGGAGTTGTTCGTGCGGCTGCCCGACGAGGCCGTGCTGAACATCGATGAGACGGGGCATAAGGAAAACGGCGAAAGATTCTGGACTTGGTGCTTCCGCGCCGCGCTCTACACGTTGTTCCGTATCGACAAGTCGCGTGGCTCGAAGGTGCTGGTGGAGGTGTTGGGCGAGGAGTTCAACGGCGTGTTGGGCTGCGATTATTTCAGCGCCTACCGCAAGTACATGCGAGAGTTCGGCGTGCTGGTTCAGTTCTGCATGGCCCATCTGATCCGCGATGTGAAATTCCTGCTGACTCTGCCCCGCCGTGAGGACCAGGCTTATGGCCAACGGTTGCGCAACGCGCTGCGCGGCCTGTTTGCCGTAATCCACGGCCGCGGAACAATGACTGCGGCGGGCTTTCAGCAGGCATTGGCTGCCGCTCGTCAACACGTGTTGAGGACAGCCCTGACCGGCGTGCCGGACACGAAACATGCCCGTAACATGGCCAAACGCTTCCGCGAACACGGGGAAGCCTATTTCCGCTTCATTACGACACCCGGCATCGCCCCAACCAACAATCTGGCGGAACAAGCGATGCGTTTTGTGGTGATCGACCGGCACATCACCCAAGGAACACGCAGCGAGAAAGGGCGCCGATGGTGCGAACGGATCTGGACAGCAATTGCCACCTGTGCCCAACAGGGTTGCGCGGTGTTTCAGTTCTTGCTTGACTCTGTCCAAGCCTATCTCTCCGGTACTTCGCCGCCTTCGCTCCTGCCGTCCGGCCCCTGACGGCGCTCTCACCGCTTAACTTCCTCTATCATGTCAGTGGCCATTTGACCACGCTCTGTCACTACGTGAATCGCTACCGCGGACTGAGCTGCGGTTGCCGACTTGACAGCCATCTTTGATTTGAGCGATGGCGTAGCGAGCGAGCACAGACCCGTACGCAAGGTCCATCTTGCCGCGGCGCACGAGAGCGACGAATGCCACGAGGGCATTAGCGATCGTCTCTTGGATTAGGTTTTGACGCTCTTGGCCGCGGACGTGCCTGAAGGCGATCTTGGCCGCGGTCGTGATTTGCGGCAGAAGGGCCATGAATTTTTTGTGCCAACGGCGACGTGGAGTGGGTGCGGGGGACCCACAGACCATTGGGTGACCTTTCTGCGAGCGGCCACCCTTGGCCGGGTGGCCTTGGGGTGATGTGGGGAAAGCGTGCCGTCAGCAAATACAGCGCCCAAGACGGGTGTCTTGATCGCTAGAACGCCGGCTTCTGACGGCTAGGCACGGCGTTCCGAGATATAATGCCGCGAGAAGGGCCGTACTTGACGCGGCAACCTGCGTAACGACAATAAGGCTTTCTCTAACCTGAATACCATGACGAATCCGGCCATAAAACCCAATCACAAGGCGATCAAGGCGTACTACGAGGCGCTCCGGGCGTATGATCGCCAGGATGTCGAGCACGAAACCGCTCTGCGCACGGCCTTCCAAAGTCTGCTGGAACAACTCGGCCGGCAGTTTGCGTGGACCCTCATTCCAGAGCTTTCTGACAAGGCAGCGGGCAAGGCGATTCGGCCCGACGGCACTTTCCGCGACGATTACTACATCACCCGCGGCCACTGGGAAGCCAAGGACAGCCACGACCATCTCGAAACGGAGATCAAGAAGAAGATCGCCAAGGGCTATCGCCTCGGCAACCGCAGCGCCCTGGATTGGGTTGTCGATCAATACCAGGTCAGCGAGGACAAACGCTCCGGCATTTGCTCAGATCCGAATCGACCGGACGACCCCGAGTATATCGTTCGGCTTGTGGGCCAGGTCGTGCGTGCGAGCGTCGAAACTGTCGAAATCGTCAACGGCCTGCCGGCGGAGTTTGGCGGAGGCGAGTAAAGTCGTCGTGTTAAGGGCCGTACAATGCTCGCAAGGTGCCCGCGACGGTCGCTGGCTGAAACGCATATGGCAAATGTCGGCTATATGGGAAATCCCGGACAAAACACAAAGCACATTGAGGAACATTGAACATGACAGAAATAAAACCTGAAAATCCAACAGCCGCCACCGTAAACACAACTTACTATCAACTATTTGCTGTGTGCTTGATTTTGGTCGGAACACCCCTGTTGGCTAATGACACGGCCCCGCTCGGTTCGCCGGACTTCTATCCATCGCCGGAACACCCGGTCGGATGGCGTGGCGACGGGAGCGGGCGTTTCCCGGGCGCCACTCCGCCGACCAAGTGGAGCCGCCGACTAGCGGATATTACCTCGGAGATCAGGGTTCAGGCGGTCAAACCCGATGGAAAACCTGGCTCCGACAGTCACGTGCTGGAATATTTCACGGTGAAGGACTGGCTGGTGGCCGGTCCCTTCCCTGCGCCTGATCCCGAAAAGGACATTGACAACGATTTTCTGGGTGGCGAGGCCGAGATCCAACCCGACACCGGCGCCAAGGCCGGGGATAAACAGTGGAAAGCGCATCGCGCCTATGAAGGGTCGCAGGCCTATCACAGGTATAACGAATCCACATGTACGGAAACGTGGGTAGACTTCGTCTATGCGCTAGGGACGCTTGTCCCCATGCAGGATCCGAATTGCCCCCATAGTGTCCGGTACGCAAATCTTGACCACCTGGCCGCCTACGCCCACACCTATCTCTATGCTCCGCGCCCGGCGGATGTAGACTTGGACATCCTGCACGAGTTGCCTGCGGTGAAGATCTGGGTTAATGGCGCGCCGCAACGCGTGGCCAAAGGCAATCTCGGCAATGTGAAGATCCACCTCAATGAAGGATGGAACCGTCTCCTGGTCAAGGCCATCTGCGATCAGGCGCAGAGGCCGTACGCGTGTGCAGGGAATTTCCCTAAAGATGAGTTGGGGAAGATTACATGGCGTTTCGCCACCTACATCAGGCCTGCGGGAAGCCGCCAGAACTACTCTGGCGGATATGAAACCAAAAACATCGCCTGGATGCTCAAGTTGCCCGCGCGCAATGCGTCCCAGCCCATTGTGGCCGGCGACAAGCTGTTCGTTGGCGGCGGTGACAGCGATCTGTTTTGTCTCGATAAACAAAGCGGTAAGATTCTATGGCTGCACACCGGAACATGTTGGGACGCCATGACCGCCGCGGCGCGTGCCGCAGTTAAGGACAAAACCGGGCCGCTGCTGGAGGAGTTGGACAAGGCCAACACAGAATTGGTCTCGCTGCTGAACGGGAATATCACGCCGCAAGGCCTGGACGCGAGCCGCCAGGCCATCATAGACCAGAAGCTCGGCGAACGAAAAAAGCTCATAAAGTCGCTGCACGTCTCGCTCTCCACACGGGGAAAAGGGAGACTTTACCTCAACGAGATTTCAGCAGGCAATGCCACGCCAACCAGCGACGGAAAGCAAGTGTATTGGGTTGTCCAGGGGAGAGGCGGGTACCTGACGTCGGCGTTCGATCTGAATGGAAAATTGATCTGGAGCAATTTCGAATATCAGGAGACCCAATGCGAACACGACACCCACGGCTCGCCCCTGCTCTTTGAGGGTAAACTGCTCGTAAGCACCTTGGAGAATCTGATCGCTCGAGATGCGGCGACTGGCAAGGAACTGTGGCGGACGCCCAACACCATAACCGAGAACTGGAACCTGCAAGTCGATCGCCCCATCGTGGTGCAATTCAATAATCGGCCGGCCTTGCAGACACCCGAATACCTGGTCAGTATGAACGGAGAAGTCCTTGCGAAGGGCGGGTATTGCGGCTATGGATGTTACATCCCGATCATGGAAGACGGGGTGCTTTACAACCCCTGCAATCGCTGGGGACATGAATTTCAGGCCATCGCGATTCCCGGACGAGATGATGAAAAGCATAAGGTCATCTGGAATCTGGATGAAAAAACGCTCTATGGCCCATTGGTCCATGAAAAATGGTTCTCTGTAGCCTCGCCACTATTTGCAGACGGATTGATTTACCAGGTTGATCTAATCGGAAATCTGGCGGTCATCGACACCAAGGAAAAGAAACTGGTCTATCACCGCATGATGGACGGCTACAATGTCAACGGTTCAGGCACCTTCGGTTATTGCGCCAGCCCGACGCTGGCGGGCAAAAACATCTACCTGATGGATTGTACCGGATACGTGACAATTCTCAAACCCGGCTCCGATTTCGCGGTGGCTGGGAACAATGTCCTCCAGAACATCACAAGCCTGCCGGCCAGCGCTCCCGGCAAGCAGGAGGTTTTCTATGCGACAATGTATTTTGATGGCAAACGGATGTTCCTCCATGGCGATGAGTATCTGTACTGTATTGAGGAGAAGTGAGTTATCGACTTATCGCCTGCCGTTGATCGAGACGGTGGCCCACGCCCATTGACGGTATAATGCAGGCGGGCGCCCTTATCCACCGACAGCCCTCAGCGCCCTGCACAAGCCGCACCTGCAATCCTCGTCGTGCTCCAGCGTTTCCACCTGAGCGGCCATCAACAGTTCGTCCAGCGCGATCGCCCGTTTCATCTTGCCGTCCAGGTCATAAAGAGCGAACCGCAGGTCCAGGGTCTCGACCAGCAGTTCGCCGCTGCCTGCGTCTTCTGCACCGCTTCGTAGCGGTCGCTTGGCCGTGTTGCGCAAAAGCCGAAGCCACACGCTGGACGAATCTGGAAATGTCTGCCTTGTCTTGCCGTCCGTCGTAGAACGCGTATTGCAGGGCCTCCGCTTCGGCCAGGAGTTCGGCGCTTGGGGCGTAGTCTGCGCCCGCTTCGTAGCCGCCGTTGAAGGCCATCTTCATCACGGTCGTCGAGCCGTTCCAGCCGGGCATGGGTTGACTATGGATCAGTGTATGCGCCCACGGATTGCTTCGGTTGACGACTACCCCCCAGCGAAAACAGGTGGGATCGGGTCCGCAGATACATCACGCCGTCGGCCACCGCCGGAGTGGCATAGCTTAACTCGCCAAGCGGCACGCGGCTTAGGACTTCGAACTTGTCGCCCGCTGCCACGACAATGACCTTTCCATTCCTGGCTACGTTGTAAAGACAGTGATTCACCCACACGGGCGACGCGTAATAGGACCCGCCAACTTGCTCTTTCCAGACCAGCGCCCCGGTATCCAGCCGCCGGCACGATACCCCTCCCTCGTCGGTCCAGAGGAAGAGACGGTTGTCACAAATTAGCGGCGTAGGAATGAGGGGAATGTCGTCCTTCAATTCGTAGGCCAGTTCAGGCTTTGCTCCTCCTTCGTGCCCGCCCGGTCTTACGGCGATATAACGTGAAGCCCGGGTGCCCGAGCCATGGCCGGCAATAATCAGCCCCTGGCCCAGAACGGGCGAACTCAGGGCACGATCGAGGAACGGCTGGCCGAACTCCCAACACGCCTTGCCCGTCCTCGGATCGACTGCCGTGATTCCGTGCGCTACGCCGGTGACGATTAGAAAGGGGCAGCCGCCTTCGTCTTCGTAGATGCAGGGAGTGGAATACGAAGAGAATGAGGTCCGCCTGTCGATCTGCCAGCGCGTCCGCCCTGTCTTGCGATCCAGCGCGATCAGAGAACTCTTGCCAACAGGGTAGGGCGGATTTCGCTTGTGTCCGGGAAGCAGGTTCGGATCTTCCTGGTCGTTATTCAAGATCACGAGGTTGTCGAAGAGAATCGGCGAAATGCCGTTGCCGAAAGTGGCGATGAACGGCCCCAGATTGCGGCGCCATGTTTCTCGCCCGGCGTGATCGAGAGCCAAGAGGGTCACCTCACCAGGCGTGGACCAGGTAACGATTACGCCGTCACGGTCGACGGCCGGAGTCGCCGTGGCGTACGTGCTTTCGGGATACTCGGAAGCGGTCTTTGACGGGTAATCTCTCTGCCAGACGATACGGCCGTCAGCAGCGTCCAGACAGCACACGATTTTCCTGCCCGCGTCCGGATCGCCGCTGGTGACGAAGACCCGCCGACCGAAAACAACCGGCGAGGAGTGGCCGACGCCGGGCAGCTTGACCTTCCAGTTGTAGTCTTTCTCCGTCCATCGCGTTGGAATGGTTGTCGCATGACTGATGCCGCTGCCGTTGGGACCTCGGAAACGTGTCCATTCCCCATCGGCCGCGCAAAGACTCGGAGCCAGTAGGAGTACGGCGATCCAAGAGCTAAATTGCGATTGCATCCTCAACCTTCTCAGTAAGACAGGGGGCACCTGGGTGTCCCCGCCGGGATGCTGCTCGGGCATATACGCGAAGACACGGATTCCTCTAACATAATGCCCTTTTCGCCAAAACGCAATCGTGTCCGCAGTGCCTGGAGAAAACTGCCGGACGTGATGTTGGCCCGGATCGGTACGTGCCTTCGGGGCCGTACTAGGTCTCGATTTGAACGATCTTGGCCGGCTAATCGCGGTAGATGCCGGCGATCTTGCCTTTAGCCCAGCCCAGCCCCGAACCCCACGCGGCCGATGATCGACGGCACGGCCGAGTGTGGGGCGGGCGGAGGGGCCAATAGAAAGAGGCCGCCCTGCCCTTTCGATTTTCCCGGCCACTGTGGTCCACGACGTTGCGACTTCTCTTCGCGGTCGGTACAATTAACAAAGCGATGGGATAGACCCCACGGTGTAGCAATGCGTAAAGCGGTACTTCTATTTTCGTGGTTCGGGGTGTTGGCGCTGGCGTATGCGGCGTCGCGCGGCATTGCGCAGCAGCCGCAACTCGTCCGGGAGACCGGTGAGAAGGCGTCCGCACCGCCAGCGGAGTTGGCGCCCGTGCTGAAGCCAATTCTGGAAAAGTCTCACGAGCTTCCCGGACTGGTCGGTGCGATTGTCGACAGAGATCGAATCACGGCGATTGGCGCGGTGGGCATCCGCAAGGTCGGCGCCGGAGCCGATGACAGCCGGCGACCTGATTCACCTCGGCTCCGATACCAAGGCGATGACCGCCACGCTCATCGGCAAGCTGTTCGAGAGCAAGCGTCTCTCGAACCAAGATACGATGGCCGACGTGTTCGCCGATCGGCGGCCCACGATGAACAGCGAAATGGCGAAGGCCACGGTCGCACAGTTGCTTGAGCATACCGCCGGCGTGCCGGCGAATGTCGATTGGCGGGCCTTCGATCGCACGAGACGGCCGCTCACTGCGCAGCGCCGCATGGTGGTCGAAGAAGTGCTCTCCAAGGCCCCCGAGAATCCACCGGGAACTAAATACAAATACTCGAACGTCGGCTTTGTCATCCTCGGCGCGATCCTCGAGCAGAAAACCGGCCAGCCCTGGGAGGAGTTGATCAAGAACGAGTTGTTCAAACCGTTGGGGATGACGACGGCCGGATTCGGTCCGCCCGGAACGCCGGGGAAAGTCGATCAGCCCTGGGGACACGTGATCAAGAATGGCACGCTTGAGCCGCTGCAATTCGACAACCCTCCACTGATGGACCCGGCGGGCCGAGTGCATTGCTCGATCAGCGATTGGGCGAAGTTTGTCAGCATATATCTTGATCCGAAAGGGCAAACGCCGGCAATTCTGACTGCAACGACGATCCGCGAGCTGACGACGCCAGGTCCGGTTGGAAGCTATGCCGGGGGATGGATCAATGCCAAGCGATCTTGGGCGGGAGGAACGGCGCTTACGCACGGTGGGTCGAACAACATGTGGTATTGCGTGGTCTGGGCGGCGCCGAACCGCCATTTCGCCGTGCTCGTGGCCACGAACGTCGGCGGCCACGATGCGTCGAAAGCCTGCGACGAGGCTGCGGGGGCATTGATTAAGTTCCACGCCGAGCATATGACCAAACGATAATTCTGGCGGAGAACTTCGACGACGAATCGCGCAGCAGAGGCCGGTGCTGGATGAGGTTGCAAACGATCTCGGCTAGCATTGAACCGCTGTGAACGATGCTGTTTGATTTCATGGCCTTCACCTCGCGTCGGTGGGCGGCACCAACAGCAGTCGCAGCCACGCTAGGCCGATGTCCCGGTCCATGTGGCTCTTGATGCCCAGGGGCACCTTCGCCTCCGCGAAGGGCTACGTAGTCAAGGCGGGGCCAAAGTTCGAGATCATCGGCGGCCACCTGGGAGGCTACGACTTCGGCGCTGGCGCGTCGCTGGCGGTTTCGGCCGGCCGTATTTACGTCCGCGACGGTCAGGAGCAAGGCCAACCGTCGGCCGTCGAGGGTGAATTGCAAGTGTGCAATTCGCTGCAACGTTCCACCGTTGTGGCCAACGTGAAACGCGCCGCCCAAATCGATGGTCGATCGCTCGCCGTTTGTCAAATGCAGAACGTCCCCAGTTGCCCAGACGAGCCGGGTGCCATCGGGAGAAAGGCAAAACACTTGGTCCGGCAAAGGTCCTATGCCCTTCATCACCCGACTCTGCCGCGACTTCGACCAGTCCCACACGTGCAGCGTGTTCCCGCGGTTCTCATACGGGACTTCCACCCCAAGTTCAATGGGCTCTGGCCCACCGTTGCCGGCGAGGATCGGCGCATCGGAGGCGCTGGCAAAGCGGACGGTATCCCAGATTCATCCCTCGCCGGCGAGGCCAGCAGTGTTTCCAACCGTGCCGCCAGGGATTTCCGCCCCCGTCACGTTTGCTCCCATGCCGCAAGCAGCGAGAATGCCAAGAATGGCAAACAAGCCCAGGACCAGCGGGCGGCGAATGCCAACGCGTAGTCGCCAGATTCCAAACGCCACCGCACCCGCAAGGAACAAGGCGATGCCGCCGGGCTCAGGAACCGCTACGCTGCTGGCAACTCGGAACCCGAAAACGGCGTGCTCGGCCGTCGGAATGCCGCTGTTGCGGTAAAAGGACGCCATGTCGTCCGAGTCGATGAAGTACGATCCGCCGCGCAAACCACGGAACGATCCCTCGTTATCCGTCTCGTTCCATTGCCAAACGTCGCCGCCCATGTCATACGTGCCGTAGGGACCGGGCGACAAGACAAAACTTCCAACGGGCGTCAGGTAGTTCGTGGCATCGGTGTAGCCGTCATTCCCAGTGCCATAATCATCGTAGAAATTCGCGTGGTTACCCGTATCGGGCAGCGTGTTGATCGGGGCCGTGTTGCTCTTCGTCGGATAGGTCCAGTAGCCTGCGTTGGTCCCACCCCCAACATAGTTTGCAGCCTTATACCATTCGTTCTCCGAAGGGATGAAATAGGTGGCACCCGGATTGCGGGTTTCCGTATTCAGGTTGGTGGTGTCTCCGTCTAGAGTGTAGGCCCCCGTTTCTGTCGTGCCGTTACCTTCCGGTCCGATTGGTTGACCATTTTGCAGCCAGTTGCAGAAACGGGCCGCATCGCCCCATGTGATGTAGTTCACCGGGAAGTTTTGGTAGGCCGTTGCAACCGTATAAGTGTAGCTGCCGGGGCCGCCGTTCTGGATGATCCCGCAGCCAGAGGTGCCGCCGCCTCCACCGCCAACCGCCGCCATGCGCGAATAGTAAAGCCCGTAGGGGTCGCTCGTCGTCGCCACGGCATTGAGGAACTGGCAATACTGCGCCGTCGTCACGTCGTATTTGCCCATCTGGTAGACATAGGGAACCGATTCGTAGCCGGTCGTATCGGCCACGTTGCCGGGGTCGCCCACGGTCACGAATTGCAGGCTGGTCTGGCCGCCGGGCATGTTGAACACGTTGGGCAACTTGAACACGTCGGCCTGCGCCGACACGGCGAGGACCAGTAAGGCCAACGCCAGGAAACCTCGAATCATCGTCTTTTCACGCATCGGTTTATCCTCAAGCTAATAGGTTTTATTCCGTAACCGCTCTCACTCACATTCCACCATGGCGCTGCAAAGCTTGCATCGAAGGGAAAAAGTGCGCGAGGCAGAAGGAGGACTGCCAGTTTGCCGTCCTCCGAACACGCTATGGTCCTTACGCTAATCCCGGTAGTGAAGTTTCTCATGGTGCCTGACCTGGCCGTTGTCGCTTGCCGCTGTGAAGTCGCAGCAGGTAGATTCGTGTTGTCACTGTTGCGTGTGCTCCACACCTCGACGCTCCCGCTTTGCTTGTTGTCCACGCCACCGATCGCCAGCACTTGGCCTTGGGAAGCAATCGCAAAATCATCCCATTGCACGCCCTCTTGGGAGTCGTCCGGTTGGATCTCGCACTTCATTGTCCCCGTCCCTATTTCCAAAAACCGGATCGACCGTCCGCCGCATAGCGCGACGACGCTCTTGCCGTCGGATGAGAATGCCAGCGGCTGTGCCCACCCGGGAACCGTGACCAGCCACTGCTCGATGCCTGACGAAACGTTTACCAGGCTCACGCCCCCCGTGCTTGAGTCCTTCGCCTTGTCGTCACCGAAACGCTGCGTGCCCATCGCCAACATTGTGCCGTCCGGCGAGAACGCGATCGCACGCGCGCCGGCGTTCGCATTTGTCCGGATCAAACGGTGAATCTGCTCACCGCTACGGGCATTCCAAAGAATCACGCCGTTCCCCCAAGGGTCGCCGTCGTCCATCCAGCGCCCAGCGCTCGCCAACCAGTTCCCGTTTGGGGAAAAAGCGACCGCGTACGTCTCTTCGTTATGCCCAAGGAGATCGTGATTAAGCGCTCCGGTCGTGACGTCCCACAACTTCAGCCGGCCGGGGCCGGTACTCCGAGAGCCCAGCCGTTCTACTTCGTCAAAGCCCTCGGAGAAGTCCGCAAACGAGCCGCCGCACAGCGCCAGTTGTTTGCCGTCAGGCGAGAACGCAATCGACACGACGCTCCCCATCGCACGCCTGAGCGACCTCCACTTCTCGGGGGTTTGCTTATCCGCCAGTTTCGCCTTCGCGTCGTCCAGTGACCGCACCAACTCGCCGGTCCGGCGCTAAACAGTTTCACTTGGCCAATGCTGGTGCCGACAGCCACCATACTGCCATCGGGCGAAAACGCGAGAGCCGTTGCTTCCAAGTGGGAGACTCGATCGGTCCCAGTGAGCACGGCGTCTTCATCGGCTGTGGTGAGCTTCAGCGAGGCGACGGTCTTCCCCGTCTCGACGTTCAGGATTTTCACCGTCGGCTGCCAGTTGTCGGCCGCCTTACTGCGCCCTCCGCCCATCATGATCATCGTCGGGTTGCCATTTGCAATGGCGAGCAGCTTTCCATCCGCTGAGCACGCCGTCTTCATGCTGTGGCCGGTCGTGAGGGCCGCAAAACGGTGCATGCGTTTTGGCGTGGATTTCACTTCCCCCGTCTTTTCCACTTTACCTTCAGCGCCTTGCACGTTTTCGACACGGATGTCTTTGAGAACTTGGGCGACGCGGAAGCCGAGGCCGCCGTAATGGAGCCCAGGCTCGCGGTTGCCGCGGGACGCCGACCCGCAGCGCCACGCTGGAACGCGGCAGCCGCCCCCGCGACACGCGCGGTAGGTTCCCGCAAGGGGACCGGTCGGATCGTCTACAGGCGACTTCGCATAGTAATCCTTGCCATACCAATCTTGGCACCACTCCCATACGTTCCCGTGCATGTCGAATAGTCCCCAGGCGCTCGGCTTCTTCTCGCCCACGGGATGCGTCCTACCGCCCGAATTGCCGTCGAACCATCCAAAGTCGCAAAGCCGGCTGTTCTCGGACTCCTTGGAGACCGCATCGCCGTCCGGACTGAAGCTGAATCGACCGGTACTCCCCGCACGGCAAGCATACTCCCACTGTGCCTCGGAAGGCAGTTGATACGCTCGCCCCGCCGACTGTTCTTCCGGCAAGTTCGATAGTTTTCGGCAAAACTCCAGCGCGCCATTCCACGACACATTCTCCACCGGGCATCGTCTGATGTCCTCGCCAGCTACCTTGCCTTTCCCATTTCCGGCCGCCGAGAACTCGCTGGGGTTGGTGCCCATGACGCGCTGGTACTCCTCCTGCGTCACCAGGTACACGCCGAAGTAAAACGGCCGGGTTATCCGCACCAGGTGCTGTGGCCCCTCGCCCGGCAGGCGATCTTTGTACCAATCTTCAAGACCCGGCGTCTTCAACTCCTCCTTGATCAGTTCTCGGGGCGAGCCCATCGTGAACTCTCCTGGCGGAATGAGCACCAGCTTCATGCCGATGGAGTTGGTGATCTCGAACGGCAGGCCCGAATGCTCGCGCCACCTCCACGCTTCCTTCTGCTCTTTCGCTGTCTTGGCGCCAGCGGTCGCATTCGGGTGCGACTGCTCCGGCTGGTTGGCCATTTCGGCGGCCGCCGTGTTGCTCCCTTGTGCCAGGCCGGGCCGCGTCCATTTCAAGTCGGCCAAGCGGGGCGTCGCAGGATTGGTCCGCGACTTGGAATCAGTGGTCAGCGCACCGCGAATTTCCCCGTCGACCACGCGCACGGACAGTTCGCCAAAACGATCTTCCCCCTCGTGCCACGTGCCATTGAACCGCCGTTCGATGCGCGACCACTTCAATTGAATCTTGCCCGGCTGCTCGCCGACCGTATCGCTGTAGGTGCCGGTGTATTTGCCATCGCTCGTTTTTTTCAGGACAATGTGCCCCCAATCCTCGCCCGACCACTCGCCGGCAATCTCGGGTGGCTGGGTGGATAGCAGAAACATTCCCAATAGGCCGATTCCCAAAGCGGCTGTCATGACAAGGACTCCTCCGAAACCAAGAACGCGTGGTCGCCATGCACGACGAAAAGCGGGCTTGGACAATGCCGCCGGCAAGCGTACGCTGGTCGGCTGTTGGAGGTGCGCCAGGCAGCCTTCGAGCAATTCACTGACTTCCTTGGCCGAGTTGAAACGCCGTGACGGGTCCTTCTCCAGCAGACGCTCGACAATGTCGATGATCCAGGGCGGCAGTTCCGGATTGAGCGAGGCCATGGCTTGCGGCGGGTCATCGACCAGGCGCCGCATGGTGGCCATCACCGAGTCGGCGCGAAACGGCGAAACGCCCGTCGCCATCTCATATAACACGCAGCCCAAACTGAAGAGATCTGACCGGCCGTCCAGCGGTTCCCCCCGCGCCTGCTCGGGCGACATGTACTGCGGCGTGCCCGCGATGACACCCCAGCGCGTAAGGGTGACGTCGTCGGCCGCACGGGCCAAGCCAAAGTCGGTGAGCACGGCCCGTTCGACCCCTTTTTCCAGCAGGATGTTGGCGGGCTTCACGTCGCGATGCACCAGGCCCTGCTCGTGTGCCGCCGCAAGGCCAGCCGCCGCCTGCATGCCGATGCGGAGGGTCTCCTTGAGTTCCAAGCGGCCCTGGGCCGTGAGCCGTTGGGCCAACGACTCGCCGGCTACCAGCGGCATGACCAGGAACGGCAGCCGCGCGCTTGGCTGCACCTGGTGGATTGCCAGCACGTTTGGGTGTACGACCGCGGCGGCCGCCTGGGCCTCGCGGGCGAAGCGCTTCCTTGCCAGGGAGCTTTGCGCCAACTGCGGCGACAACACCTTGATCGCAACACACCGCTTCAACTCGCGATCGAAGCCCTTGAGCACGACCCCCATGCCACCGCGGCCGATGATCTCCAGCACATCGTAGCCGCCCAATCGCCCGAGTACGTTCGGCGCGTCGGTGGGTTCCAGATGTTCCACCGTGAAATCGACCGCCGACCATTCCTCGCAAGCCGACACTGCCGCGTCGAGTTCGTCGCGAGCGAGGAGCGCGGCGGCCTCCTGGCACCATGCCGGCCCACCAGCCATGTGTTCCAGCGCGGCACAGCATTCTGCACACTCTTCCAGGTGCCGGTGCAACAAGTCTTCATCATCCGCCGGCAAGTTCCCGGCCAACGCCGATTCCAGAAATGCGATCGAGCATTGAGTGTTCATGTCGTCTTCTCCATTTCCTTCACGGCGGCTTGCAGACGAGCCAGGACGCGACACTTGGCGACCCGAACGGCGCCGACCGTCATCCCGAGCTTCTGGGCGGCAGCGGCGGGCGAATTGCCGACAAGAGCGGTCTCCCAAAACGCTTGCCAGGTCGCCGGCTGAACTTCCGCCCGTACTTGTTCGGCCGCCCGCTGAAACACCGCACGCCGCAACTCTTGATCGAACTCGACGGTTTCCGGGCCAGAGACATCTGGCAACCTATCGAGCATCGACTGCAGGTCCGATCCGCCGGTGGCAGTCACCTGCCGCTGGCGGCGATTCAACCAATTCACGACCAGATTGCGGGCCACGCACCGCAACCAGCCCCGAAATGACCCGCGCTCCTTCGCTGGATCCCAGCGGTCGATGCTCCGGCTGACCGACATGAATAGGTCCTGCATGACCTCCCGGGCATCGGCATCCTGCAAGCCATGTCGGCGGAATATGCGGTAAGTCACGGGCTCATACAGAGTTACGAACTCCAACCAAGCCTGGTGATCTTTCGGATCACGCAGGCGAAGCAACAAGCTAGCGCGGGTGGAAGGGCTTACCGTCATTGTTGTATCCTATCTGAATACACAACCGAAATCGCTCGGCGTTACACGGAACTGTACGAAATCCGAAGGAACGGCACCGACTTCTGGTCGACATCCTAGTGTTGTGATCGCCAGATACGCGCACGTGCGGGAGCGTATTATCAGGCTGCCGACCAGAGCCTTGCACGCGGAGGTGGGGGCACCGACGCAGGTTGGCAAGAGATGCACACCACCGCACGGCGCACCCATCAGCTATGAACTGACCCCACAAACAGGTGGAAGTCGCAGACGATCGTTACTGTTTCGGAAAACCACTTATTTTATGGAGCAAGGTGCCGTCGATCCCAATCGTTGCGCACGTCGGTCACATCGTACCGATGCATCGAAACGGCGCAGCCAAGCCCAGAAATGAGAAGGAGTAAACCGCGGATTTCGCGGAGAACGCGGATCTTTCGGATGAATTCAAATCTCGGTGCTGGCACCGTTTTATCCGCGGTATCTGCGAAATCGGCGGTTCATCGCTTCGGACGGCTGAGCAGTTTCGACTTTTCCAAATATTTTTTCGACGGCAAGAAATGCGCGACTTTCGCGGGAAAAGTGGGCCTGGCCGAGCTACGGGCCTACGGATTTCCGGTTATATCACACCGGGAATTGGCGATCGAAATCGGCGTGCGTCCCGATCCAATACCAGACCATCGTCTCTCCCTCTTTCCGCGCAACCGCTCGATAGGTTCGGCTCACGCGAACTGCCCAGGAGCCGGGGTCGCTGCGCAGACGCTCAAGCGAAAGGCCAGGATGGGCCGGTTCCGCACTGAAAAGCCGGAACGCCTCGCGTGCCTGCGCCCGTACCTCGACCGGGAGCGCATGGTACAAGTTCCAGAACCGCTTCGTCGCTACGGAGTTCACGTCAAGTTATCCGGATCGAGAGTCCCGGTTTGGCCGCTGAGGAATTCTTCCAGGGCCTCGTTGCTCGCTTTCGAGAGCGCCCGACGTGGCCGAGGATCGTGAATCAGGGCCTGCCAGGGGTCGGGATCGAGTACCACGACAATCGCCTCTACCGGCCCCTCGATGTCCACCGGCTGCTCCAGCATTACCTTACCGTCCTTAATCGTCGCTTTGACTGCCTGCATCGCCTCCTCCCATAACACAAGTGCGATCTTTTCCAGGAATTATAGCAACCACTACCACGTTCCACCAGCGAATCGCTGACTTTGCCACACCTTTCAGAAACCGTAGATCAGAAACCGAAGTGTCTGGCGTTGAACTGGAGGAGAATATCGGTTACGCCGCTAGGAGCGGAGTAAACCGCAGATTTCGCGGAGAACGCGGATCTTTCGGGTGAAGTCAAATCGTGTTGCTGGCATCGTCCTATCCGCGCCATCTGCGCAATCCGCGGTTCAATCCCCCAGACGGCTAAACAGTTTCGACTTTTCCAAGTATTTTTTCGCTGGCAAGAAATGCGCGAATTACTCGGGAAAAGTCTCCCTGGCCGAGCTACGGGCGAGCGCAGTTTCGAAACATTAGGAAAGCACTTGCGAATATTTTGCCGCACCATGAGAAACAACGGGAATTGTCGCCGGTATTCTTCGCCTGACTTGCCCCTTTTCATGGTCGAATCGAAATAAATTTGTTAAATAAAGATTGGCATGCTTGACGGTGGGGTGGTTTCCCGGTATCAAGTTGGAAACCGTATGTCAATTCACAATCAACGAAAGGTGCAGCGATGATCTTCGGAAAGCTATGGCACACTCTCATGGCCCAGATCAACAAGATTGCGAACGTCTTTTGGACGGCCGATCCGATCGCTCAAATGCAGTACGAGTACGATCAGGCAGTCGCCCAATTGAAGGATGGCCGCGAGGGGCTGGAACGCTACCGGGCGCTGGTTGAGCGGGTAACGCAGCAGGTGGCGATGGACAAGCAGCACGTGACCAAGCTCGAAGCCCAGGTCAAGGCCTACCTCACCGCCGGCGACCGCGATACGGCCGCCCGCTTCGCCTTGGAACTGCAAAAGGCCAAGACGCAGTTGGCCGAGAACGAAGCGCAGTTGAAACTGCACGAAGAGGCCTACGGCAACAACGTCACCAAGATCAAGCATGCCAGCGGCAAGCTGGGCGACGTCCGCAACAAAATCCAGAAGTACGACGCCGACCTGAAAATGAGCCGCGCCGAGGCCGAAATGGCCAAGCTGGCCGGCGAGTTCAACTTCGACGTCTCGACCGACTTCGGCCAGATCGAGCAGGTGATTAACGATAAGATCTCCCTGAACCGCGCCAAGGTCCGCGTCGCGGCCGACATGTCGGGCGATGGGATTGCCGATATCCAGCACGAGCAGGCGATGGAAAAGGCCATGGGCGATCAGGCCCTCAAGGAATTCGAGGTCCAAATGGGGCTCGTCACGCCCGAGACGGCCCCGGTCAAGGAAGCGACGAAGGAACTCGGCCCGGCGGAAAAAGCCGTGGAGAAGGCGTGATTCAACCAACTTCCAGAACATTGCTCGACGCGCTTCCCGCCTGGTGTCCGCCCTGGGCGAAGGAATTGGCCGAGTTGTATTTCTCAGGAACGACCTGCCTCTTCGTTCTGCACGGCAACGTCCACGACTTGATCCGCTGCTCCGACGGACCGGAGGAAGCGTACTGCAATCTGGCCGAGTTCCTCACGACCCAGATCTTCGGCCGCTGGGACCTGGTCCTGGGCTACGACCTGAGCCAGGGTCTGCGCCCCCAGGCAGGCCGCGACGCCGAGCGACTGCGGAGCATGCAGCAACAGCTTACCGCCCGTTGGGGAGAACCGGGCAATTGGCCCCGCGACGCCGACGCCGTGCTCCTACTGCTCGACGGACTGATCGAGCGGAACCTGGTCGACCCGGCGGCGCGAAAGAGCGTGGCCATGCTCTTCGCCTACGCGGAATATCTCGTGCCGGCCGGCGATCTGGATACGCTGGCCCGAGGACAGGCGGCGCGCTGGTCCGCTTCTTGCGCTGGGCCCAGAATCCGCTGATCAAGCAGGTCAACATGGCGTTTTGCCTGATCGTCGATCGCCTGGCCGAACTCAACGATCGCCTGGTCGAGAGCCCGCACGTCGCGACGATCGAGGTCCCGCTGCCCGATCGCGACGTGCGCTGCCGTTTCACGCGGGCCGCCGCCAAGGAGTACGACCTGGCCAGCCGGTCCGACTTTACCGCCGAGCAGCTTGCCGATATGTCGAACGGTCTGAGCCTTGTCAATCTGAATGTGGTGCTGTCGCAGGCCGCCTCGTCGCAGCGACGCATCGACGGCAGCGCGTTCCGCGAGTTGAAGAAGACCGTTATTGAGCGGCAGTGCCGCGGGTTGGTCGAATTCGTCGAGCCCGACCACAGTCTCGATCTTGTCGCCGGGCAGACCGGCGCGAAGAAACGCCTGCAGGAAGATGCCGAGTGGATCACCCGCGGCCGGCTCGACCTGGCACCGATGGGCTATTTGATCTGCGGGCCGGTCGGCACCGGCAAGACCTTCATGGCCGAGTGCTATGCGGGCTCGATCGGCATCCCCTGTGTGACGCTCAAGAATTTCCGTTCGAAGTACGTCGGCGAAACGGAAGGCAACCTGCAGCAGGTGCTGGCCGTGCTGCGTTCGCTGGGGCCGGTCGTGGTCATCGTGGACGAGGCCGACGCCGCTTTGGGCAATCGGCAGTCGGACGGCGATTCCGGCACGTCGTCGCGGGTCTTCTCGATGATCGCGGCGCAGATGGGCAACACCCGCTATCGCGGCCGCATCGTCTGGATGCTTTTGACCTCGCGGCCCGATTTGCTGCCGATCGACCTCAAGCGGCAGGGCCGCGCCGAAGTGCATATCCCGTTGTTCTATCCTTACGAGGACGCGGAGATCCGCCAGATGTTCGAGGTCATGGCCCGCAAGAACAAGCTGAAACTTGCCGGCGACATCCTGCCCCGGATAACTGCCGACCGCAAGCTGAGCGGGGCCGACGTTGAGAGCATCGTCTTGGCGGCGAAACGGACGGCACTGACGGCCGGTCGCGACGAGTTGACGGGCGAGGACTTGGATCTGGCCCTGAAGGAGTTCATTCCCTCGGCCCAAGGATTGGAGAAGGAACTGCAAGAGACGGCGGCCGTGCTGGAATGCACGCAAATGGGCCTATTGCCGCCATACTGGCGCGAGAAGATTTCCGTGCCCGACGGACGAAGCCGCCTACAGGAGCGGATGGTGGCGATCCGGCAGATTTTGGAATCGTGATTGACGAGAACTGTATACTTCAGACGAAAAATCAACCCCAGGAGATACCCATGGCAGCCCAGCAAGCAAGTCAAACTTCAGCCTGGTTCGACGGAACCCGGCACACGTCGCTGATTGCCGAGAAGGCACAACGGACCGAATCGTTCCTGGCGGCCATGGCCGACGGCCAGGTCGATCCCTCGGAAGTTGCCAAGCAGGAGAACCGCCTCGTGGCGCTGATGGCGGAAATCGAGCCGCAGTTGGCCCCGGAACTGCACGCCAAGGTGACCGAGCTGCTCTGCGAACTGACGGTCTACGACTTCATGCAAGCGATGATTTCACTGGAGCGTTCGCGGCCGAAAACAACGTTCCGCGGATAGCACGCCGGCGTGGCATGTTGGCTCGTCGTTACAAACTTCTTAAGAACCCGTCCGGCCGGGGCACCCGCTTGCGGGTCGGGATTGTGAACAAGGTTGAATGGCTAAAGCAGAGAAACAGAACCGACACGACCCCATCCACCTTGTGTGGATGGTGAAGAAGGTTGCTTGGCTATGTCGCGGACGTGGCCTAGCTGGACAACCTGATTCACCATCCAGACGAGCTGGATGGGGTCTTGGTTTGTTCACTTTCGTTGCTAGCTGGCCAACCTCCTTCACCATCCAGGCGAGCTGGATGGGGTCGTTCCGAAACGTGTGCGGAGCAATGAATCACTAACCAGATACGAAACTAACCGATCCAACTGAAAAGGAGATTTTCGATGGCAGGACAACCGAAAGCCCCGTTTTATGGCGTGATGGCCGTCGTCGTGGCCGGTCTGGTGGCGTTTGCCGCCTATCGTTGGGCCGACCTCATTGCGCCCAAGGCCAAACACCAGCCGCAAGCCAAGATCACCTTACAGGACCTTGGCCAGAACGCCGAGTCAGCCGACGGCGCCGCGCCGGTGACCACGGTCAAAGAGTACAGCTTCAAACCGGCCGAGCGCTTGCCGGAACTCAAGGAGGCCTCGCGTTACAAGCCGATGAAAGACAACACGGTCCGCTTCGCCTTGAACGTCTGGGCCGGCTGGGCCCCGATCATCCTGGCCAACAACGGCACCAAGGCCGAAAAGGTCTGGAAAACGCCCGACGGCGAGGAGTTCAAGGTCGAGTTGGCGATCATCGACAACCCGGTGGCCATGCTCGCCGCCTACACCAGCGGCGACGTCCACATCGGCTGGGGCACCCTCGATATGGTTCCCTTGTTTGTGGACGGCATGGTCGACAAGACCGGCCATCCGAAGGAGCATTTCGACGTTGTCATGCCCCGTATCTTCCAGCAGATCGACTGGTCCAACGGCGGTGACGGCATCGTGGTCCGCGACAACATCAAGACCGTGGCCGACCTCCGCGACAAGACCCTCGTGCTGGCGCAGAACTCACCCTCGCAGTATTTCGCCTTGAACATGCTCGTGGCGGGCGGCGTGCAGCCTGGGGAAGTGAACATGATCTACACGAACGATGCCTTCGCGGCGGCAGCGGCCTTTGGCGCCGACAAACAGAGGAAGATCGCCGGCGCCGTTTCCTGGTCGCCCGACATCTACAACCTGGAGAAGGCCAAGGGCAACCGCATGCTGCTCACTACGCAAACGGCCAACAAACTGATCTCGGACATCTGGTTCGCCCGGGCCGACTTTGCCAAGGACCATCCGGGCATCATCGAGGCCCTGGTCCGCGGCATCTTCGACGGCATGGTCGATTTGAAGAATGCGGAGCGGAAGCAGGAGTGCTCGAAGTTGATGGCCGCGGCCTACAACATCCCCGCCGACGACACCATGAAGATGTTCGACGACGCCCACAACACCAACTGGGCCGAGAACTACCAATTCTTCCTCAACCAGAACAACCCCACGAACTTCGAGCACGTCTGGCGGCAATCGTATTTTCTGTACCGGCAGATCGGCACGATCCAGAACTCGCCCGTGCCGTTCGACAAGGTCATGGATTTCTCGGTGATCCAGAAGCTGGGCGGCGAAGAGAAGTACAAGTCGCAGACCGACGAGTACCAGGTGCAGCTTGCCCCCACGACCGTGGGCAAGATCCGTGCCGAGGACCCGGAGATCCTCACGAATACGATCGTGATCCACTTCTCCCCCAACGACTGGGACCTGCATTTCAAGAAGAGCGACGGCACGCTGTACGATCCGAACGTCGATAACGTATTGAAAGGCGTGGGCGAACTCGTCGGCACGTTCGGCGGGGCGCGGGTCATCATCGAGGGCCATACCGACAGCTCGATGCGCGGCCAGGTGCCCAGTGAAATCGTGAAGACGCTTTCCATGAACCGCGCGCTGGCCGTACGTACGGCGCTGGCCGACAAGTACCCGAGCATCGACGCCAGCCGGTTCTATGCGGACGGGCTGGGCTGGGATCGCCCGGCCGATCCGCAGAACCCGCTCGATCAGGCCAAGAATCGCCGCGTGGAAATCAAGGTCTACCCGGCCGAAAAGCAGTAGGAAGGTACGAGAATGTAGGGTGGGACCAGATCGCGTAGCGAGCGCCGGCCCACCATATACGGGATTGATAGAAACAATGGTGGGCCTGCGCGTGCTACGCAATCTGGTCCCACCCTACCGAAAAGTCGGAAGAGCCCCCATGGCAGAACCTGTGCAAGGTGAACCGAAACCGACGCCGCCCTCCCCGGCAGCAGCGACCAAGAGCCCAACGCCCCCCGCTACGCCGCCGCGGCGCCGCCGTTTCAGCGTGCTGCGGGCGGAAATCCCCGCCTGGGAGGCTGTGACGATGGGTGTCCTCTGCATCGTCGTCTGCTTCGCACTGTGGTGGTTGTTGACCGCCGGCGATCACGATCACGTGCCGATCATTCCTCCGGAGACACTTCCCGGCCCGGTAGCCACGTTCGCCTCTTTTCCCAGCTTGTGGTTCGACCGCGAACTGACCCGCAATACGTTGGCCAGTCTCAACCGCGTGGTGCTGGGTTTTGCTTTGGCAGTAGTTGTGGGCGTGCCCCTGGGCGTGCTGTGCGGTTGTTTTCGGCGGATCAATGCCTTCTTCGGCCCGCTGGTGATCATCGGCCGCAATATCCCCATCGCGGCAGTGGTCCCTTTGACTTTCGTTCTGTTCGGAACCAGCGACTTTCAGAAGGTAATGTTCATCTTCATCGCCTGCGTGGCCTTCATCGTCATGGACACGGCCAATTCGATCGTGGAGGTAGATGGCCGCTATGTCGATACGGCCTACACCCTTGGCGCGAGTCGATGGCAAATCATCCTCAAGGTCCTCGTGCCGCTTGCCATGCCGAGTATTTTTAATTCGCTGCGACTCTTGTTCGGGCTGGCCTTCGGCTATATCATGCTGGCCGAGCAGATCAAGTATGGGGACGAAGCGGGCGGCCTGGGCGATCTCATCAACATTTCCCAGCGCCTTCAGCAGGGGGGAAATATTCTGCTGGTATTGATGCTTATCCCCTTAGTGGCCCTGGCCGTCGATCGCATCTTGTTTTGGATCCAGCGGCAATTGTTCCCCTACCAGTACGGCGGCGACGGCCTCTTGCACCATGCACTGCGGGCCGTCATGCGAGTGTGCGAAGACGCGAAGTTGCTCCTCGTGCGGCCGGCGGAGTGGGAACCTGCGGCCATGGGGACCGGAAAAGAAACCGCAAGCAAGCCCAACTGGAAACCATGAGCCAGGCATCGGCAGAAACAAGTGTGCCTTCCACCCCCACGCCCGTCGGCATGGGGCAGGTGGTCAATCGCTTCCACCGTCCCAAGGAATACGGTCTGCCCCGCGTCGTCGATTTCCGCCACGTGACGAAGACCTATAACGTCGGGCAGCCCAACGAGTACACGGCCATTCGCGACGTCACCTTCTTCGTCGAGGACCTGCCGGACAAGGGCGAATTCATCTGCGTCCTGGGACCGAGCGGCTGCGGCAAGAGCACGATTCTCCGGCTTATCGCCGGGCTGCCGCCGCAACATCCGGCCACCAGCGGCGAGGTCCTCGTCGTGAACGAACCGGTCGCCGGCCCCGGCGCCGACCGCGGCATGGTCTTTCAGGACTACACCAGCTTCGACCATCGCAGCGTGCTGGAGAACATCACCTTCGGGCTGGAGTGCCGCGGCGTGCGGCGCTGCGCAGCGCGAGGAACTCGGCCGGCAGTGGATCGAGCGCGTGGGGCTGAACGTGGCGACCGACGCCGAGAAGTATCCGCACGAACTTTCCGGCGGCATGCGGCAGCGCGTGGCCATCGCCCGGACGCTCATCCTCCGCCCGCGGATCATCCTCATGGACGAGCCCTTCGGGGCCCTCGATCCGCAGACCCGCTGGGACATGCAAGACCTGGTCGCGTCGCTATGGCGGGCCGCCAAGGAGACCGTCTTCTTCGTGACCCATTCCATCGAAGAAGCCGTTTATCTCGGCGATCGCGTGTACGTGATGGGTCGCGCGCCGGGCACCATCCTGCAAGAGCTGGAAGTCGAGCCGGCCGATCGCCCCGCCCGGCTCATGCAGCGCGAGCTGCGCTTCCAGGAGACCGTCAATTACATTCGCGACCTGATCTCGAGTCTGGAAAAAGGCAAATTATAGATAGGTTTCTCCAAACCGCTCGCCGACCAGCCCGTAGACCTTCTTGATGTCCTCGGCCCGATCGGCGCGACAGACCAACGTGGCGTCGGGCGTGTGGATGATGAGCAGGTCTTCGCAACCGATCGCGGCAATCACGTGCCCGGGTTCCGAGGAGGCAACGAGCGTCCGCCGGGTATCGACCAGCACGTGCCGCTCGGCGGCCAGGGCGTTCTGCTGCTCGTCGCGTGGGCAGGTCTCGGCAAACATCGGCCAGGATCCGATGTCGAGCCACTCCAGCGGCATCGGCACGGCGGCCACGCGAAACTTCGCATCGCCGGGCGGGGTACTCGCGCAGCGGGTCGGCGTGCGGGTGGCGGGCTCCATCACGGCAAAATCGACGCTCACCTTGCGCAACGTCGGATAGACCTCGTTGAGCACGGCGGCCTGATCGGCCCGGCCCCAGGCCGCGGCCACGCGGGCCAGTCCCGCGGCCGTGGCAGGTTCGAATTGGTGGATGCAGTCCAAGAGCGTTTGGGCACGCCAGACGAACATGCCGCTGTTCCACAAGTAGCGATCCGGCCCGGCGGCAAAGTAACCCTGGGCCGTCGCCTCGTCGGGCTTCTCCTTGAAACACTCGACCACGCGGGCGGTGGAACCCAGCGATGGGCCCAACTCCAGGTAGCCGTAGCTCGTGGCGGCCTGGGTCGGCGCGATGCCAAACGTGACAAGGGTTTCGGGATGGTTTTCGGCCACTTCGAAGCCCCGGGCAATGATTGCCTGAAAGCGATCGATGGGGCGAATGAGATGGTCGGCGGTGAAGATGGCGATCACCGCCTCCGGGTCGTGCTTGGCGATCACCGCCGCGCCGAAACCGACGGCGTTGACCGTGTCGCGGCCGGTCGGCTCGCCGAAGAATTGTTCTTGGGTCAGCCCGGGGATGGAATCGAGAATCCCGCGGGCATGCTTCTCCCCGGCGCAAATATAGCGGCGGTCAGCGGGAACGAGCCCTTCCAGACGCTCGTAGGCGATCTCCAGAAGGCTCTTGCCGGAAATGAAGGGGATGAGTTGTTTCGGCAGGGTTCCGCGGCTCATCGGCCACAAACGCGTTCCCGAGCCGCCGGCCATGATTAGTGCGTATCGCATGTGAGGAGTACTCTTCGCTGGTAAAAGGCGTCCATATCGGCAAACAGGGCGATCTCGGCCACACTGTAGCGATCGGCCCGCAGGAAGGCTTCTTTCTGCGCCGTGGTGGCCGTGGTCGGATCGAACATCCAAAGCCAATCGCGATAGCCTTGCGGCGAGTCGGCGGCGGGAAAGACCCGCGCGTCCCACAGGCTCCGCTTGGCCGGCGGAATGTCAGCCGCCCAAACGTCCTCGGGCTTCGCGCCGACAGTGGCCAACCACTCGACCAATGGACGGCCGGCAAGCGTGGCGCCGCGATCGAGCGTGTCTTTGAACGTGTCATCGACGTGGTACGCGCGGACGAACCACACGCCGCCGCCCGAGCGGCTTTCGCCGGCAATTACGTCCAGACAGGCTCCACGCGGCAGTTCCAGCGGGGCTTCGACATCGACGCCGACCACGACGTTCTGCCCGGCGAGCTTCAGTGGGGCCGCGAGCCGGCAGCCTTCCACCCAACTGTCGCCGCCCAGGATTTGCCCGTCGCCCGTCAGGCGATTGTTGGAACTCAAACACATATCCGGCCCCGAGGGCTGGTTGTCGTGCTCCAGCAGCTCCCGCCCGCTGGTAATCAGTTGCCGCGTGGTGCCGAAGTGCAGGAACTCGCACCGGGGCAGGACCTGTGCCGAAAACGGCACCTGCGACAAGACTGCGTAGGCGCGAGCAAGCTGCTCTGCCGACCAACTTGAACCGCTGGCCACGCAACTGGCGCGATGGTGTTCGGCCGTGGCCTCGGTGCCCAAGGCGCAGCAAATCTCGCGATAGAGATCGAGCCCTTGGCTAAGCACCAGATCCTCCATGGCTGCGGAAAATCGCGGGCCGGATTTTTCCGCTTGCACGTCGAAGGCGCGGAACATGCCCGTGACGGCAGCGGCGTCGAAACTCATCACGGCGATATCGAGGACCGCCTGGCCGCTGGCGTTGACCGCACCGTATCGCTCTTGATCGGCAAGCGACGGCTTTTGCAGGAAGAGCCGCACCTGTCCGTCGGGCGCGACACAGAACACGCCGTGCTTGCTCGCTGCCTGGGGTGTGGCGTATGCGCCCAAGGCGACGATCCCCGGCCGATCGAAACCGGGCGGGGTACTCGCGCAGCGGGTCGGCTTGCGGGTGGCGGCGGTGTCGAAGAGCATCAGGGCATCGCCGGCCGTGACGACCACCTGGCCCGCACTTTCCGGTCCCCGGGGTAGGCTCTGAAAGACGGGATAGAGCCGGTCGAAGAGCGTTGGAATCACGTCGCGCTGCTCGTAGGACGGATTGGCAATCCGTCCTACCGGCCCAGGTGCCGGCACGGGCGAAAAAATCTTGCCGCACGGCCCGTAGGCCGGCACGCGGCGGGAGTCGCCGCCAGCGTGCAGGATCAGGATCCGCAGGCCGCGAAGGATGCACTCGAGGGCCGGCAAGTCGTTGGCCGCAATTCCGCTCCGTTGGATTTCGGCCTCCAGCACCCGCATCAGGCAATAGAGTGTACTGCCGCCGCTGCCGACGCGTTTTCCCAGGGGATCGGCCACGACCAAGGTTGCGCCGACTTTCGGCAAGAGTCCCGCGCGGCGACGGACCGCCAATTGGCTTTCGTAGCCAGCCGCCTGTCGATCATTGGAAGCGGTCAGAATCAGGTAATCCCAGGTGTTTGGCATTGCTACAAAATACCTAATTCGCCGGGGAATTCAACCGGGGGCGTCCGAGCGGCTTCGTCAACAAGATTGTCAGGACGGGCGGCCGACCGTACAATCGGAAGGATCTCCCGATCGCTCACATAACCCCCTCGATTTCCGAAAGGCCGTGTACCATGGAAGACTTCGTCACCGTCGCCACCTATTTGTCGCTGGCTGAGGCCGAGCCACCGCGGCTCGCTTTGGAAGCCGAGGGAATTCCCGCGATGGCCACCGACGAGAGCATGGGAAGCCTGTTGGGGACATCGACGGTAATGGGCATCAAACTGCAAGTCGCCGCAAAGGATGCGGAACGGGCTGCTGAAGTGCTCGCTTCGTTTGCACCCCAGTCCCGGCCGAAAACGGACGAGGCGGACGACTCCGACGAAGACGAAGACGAGGATGAAGACGACGACTCCGACGATGGCGTTTCCCTGAAGTGTCCGGCGTGCGGGGCCGCAATCTGGTATCCGTCCGAAAGCCGGGGGAATGCGGAAGTCTGCCCCGAGTGCGGGGCTCATGTGGATGTGCCGGCGATCAATACAGCTTCGCCCCCCGGGCCTTGAACTCCTCGGCCTTTTCTTGCATGCCGGCCGCAAGCGCCGTCTCGTCCTCCAGGCCATGCTCGGCGGCGTACTGGCGGACGTCCTGCGTGATCTTCATCGAGCAGAAATGCGGGCCGCACATGCTGCAAAAATGTGCCAGCTTCGCCCCGGGCATGGGCAGCGTCTCGTCGTGATACTCGCGGGCCCGCTGCGGATCCATCGAGAGATTGAACTGGTCCTCCCAGCGGAAATCGAAGCGGGCCTTCGACAGGGCGTCGTCCCAGGCCTGGGCGCCGGGATGGCCCTTGGCCAGATCGGCCGCGTGGGCGGCGATCTTGTAGGCCATCATGCCTTCCTTCACGTCGTTGCGGTCGGGCAGCCCCAGATGCTCCTTGGGCGTCACGTAGCAGAGCATCGCCGTGCCGTACCAGCCGATCATCGCCGCCCCGATCGCCGAGGTGATGTGGTCGTAGGCCGGAGCGACGTCGGTCGTCAAGGGCCCGAGCGTGTAGAACGGGGCCTCGTGGCAGATTTCCATCTGCCGATCGACGTTCTCCTTGATCAGGTGCATGGGAATGTGACCGGGACCTTCGATGATCACCTGCACGCCATGCTCCCAGGCGATCTTGGTCAGCTCGCCGAGCGTGTCCAACTCGGCGAACTGGGCCGCGTCGTTGGCGTCGGCAATCGAGCCCGGCCGCAGCCCATCGCCCAGCGAGACGGCCACGTCGTATCGGGCCATGAGTTCGCACAGCTCGCGGAAGCGCGTGTACAAGAAATTCTCCGCGTGATGCGTAAGGCACCACTTGGCCAGGATCGAGCCGCCGCGGGAGACGATGCCCGTTACGCGCCGCGCAGTCAGCGGTATATAACGCAGCAGCACGCCAGCGTGGATCGTGAAATAATCGACGCCCTGCTCGGCCTGTTCCTGCAGCGTCTGGTAATAGACGTCAAAATTCAAGTCCTCGGCCTTGCCGTGGACCTTTTCCAGGGCCTGGTAAATCGGCACGGTGCCGATCGGCACGGGCGAGTTCCGCACGATCCACTCGCGCGTGGCGTGGATATTCGCGCCGGTGGAGAGGTCCATCACCGTGTCGGCGCCCCAGCGGGTAGACCATTGCAGCTTTTCCACTTCGTCGTCGATCGAGGAACGGACGGCCGAGTTGCCGATGTTGGCGTTGACCTTCACGAGGAAGTTGCGGCCGATGATCATCGGCTCGCTCTCGGGATGGTTGATGTTGGCCGGGAGGATCGCCCGGCCGCGGGCGATTTCCGAGCGCACGAACTCCGGCTCCCTGTTCTCGCGGGCGGCCGCGAAACGCATCTCCGGCGTGATGATGCCCTGCCGGGCAAAGTGCAACTGGGTGACCGGGCAGCGGCCACGGAGAATTCTCGGCCGTTGCAACTTTTCCGGAATCAGCGTCTCGCTGGAAGGGCTCTTCAGCGGTTCAACTTCGTCGCAGTCGCCACGGGCGCGAATCCATCCAGCCCGCAACGGCGGAAGACCCACGCGGATGTCGTGATTCTGCGGGCCAGCCGTGTCATAGAGATAGACCGGTTCGCCGACGGTAAGGTTGATTTTGCGCACCGGCACACGGACGCCTTCGGCAACCTCGATATAGATTCGCTCGACCGCTGCGGCCGGGTTGCCGTTGGCCCCGCTGGACGTGTGGGACGGATTGCCAATCCGCCCTACGGCGTCGGCCTCCTGGCCGGTTGGAACCTGGTTTGCGGACATGGTGCTGCTCCTCCCCTCGGCTGGTATTGACCAGCTCACGTACAATGGGTTTATTCAACTCCCAGTATATACGCGAGCCCCAAGCCGAGAAGGTTGAGACTGGGCTACTGCATCAACATGTGATAGGGGACTCCATGGCCGACGAGCTTCACCCCAATGACTGCCGCGCTAGCAACCGCGAGCACGGGGTAGAAATAAGGCCAGAAAGGCGCGGGAGATGTCGTAGCGTTCGGACTGCCGGCCGATTTGACGCACCCCAGGTGAAAATCGAGGATCCAGGCTGCCTGAACCACCACCAGGGCTGGGGCGAGCCACAGCAATTCACCCGCGGCCAGTGCGCCCAACAGAGCGAGTGACTCGGCCATAACCGCCCGGAGCGGTCGCCGGGAAAAGACCGGGACCGACAACAGCATCAAGACAGCGCCGCCGATGGGCACGTAATTATCGAAGCTTGTCTTGGGGGCCGGAACGTACCAAACCGCAGCCAGAACAGCGGCGCTCACCGCGACGCGGAACATCGGGTGCCGCATTGCCCGCGGCAGGATCCAACGCTGTTGCCGCTGATGTCCATGGAGTTCCCCCGCGAGCGCGTAAAACATGATCAGCCCGGTAAGCCCGGTCAGGTTCCAACCGTCGCTGAGCCATGCCAACCCGCTATCGCGAAGGCCTTCGATCACGAAGAACAGCAGCGGATAGGCCAAAATGCGCAACCGCCCGAGGAAGCTCTTCCCCGCCGGCAACGTTCGGATTGCTCCAGCGAAAACCATCGCCCGTATATGGCAACGGACGGCGCCAGGGGATCAAACAAGGGACGCGGCGTTTATACTCCGGATACTCGTCGGGAAAATTCTCCGCCAGATAACGTTCCTCGCCGCGAATCACGGGCATATAGATCGCCAGCCACCATAGGGGCAGCACGACGGCCAGCGGCCACCAGCCCGCCATCACCACCAGCGCGGCGTCGATCAAGGCGTTGGCGAGGTAGAAGGGATGCCGCACGAAGCGATACGGGCCGGTCGTGGCGACGACGCGATTCTGCCGCAGACAACCCTTGGCCCAGGTATGCAACCACACCCCCAGAAGCAGGCATGGCAGGCCGGCGAGAATCGTGTGAAAGCTGGTGGTGCGTGCAACCAGGGTTCCGGCGACGAGGGCGGTAGTGACGAGGTAGAACCGTAATCCGCCTCGATTGAGCGGCGACTTCATGTCCCGTATGATAGCTGAACTCGTCGAGATTGTACAGGAACCAGGCCGTCGCCTTGCAGTCGGCGTCGGTCTTGACGCGGACCCAGTGGGCGGAAAAGCCGTCGGGAAAAATGTGCGTCACCGTCTGGCCGGCGGGAACCGTCAGCGTCTGGTAGGTGTGCCAGGTCCCGTTGGCGAGGAAATCGACTTCGATCGTAAATTGCACCGGCGTCGGCCGGTCGTGCGAGAGTTGCACCTGCTTGTTCTCGTAGCCGGTCATGAGGTAGCGATCGGAGGGTTCGCCCGCCCGGACTGCTGTTTCGCGCCAAGGCCCGCCGGCGCCGCGGGGCGGGCCGAGCTTCCAAAGGTCTTCGAGGTTGCCCAGCCAAAGGCCCACCTTGCCGTCTTCCGAAGCGACGTAATGCCCATCCGCCGACCCGTGGGTACACGGGTGCCCCGCGGTCGCGGTCAGGTTTCCGCTCAGCACCAACAGGCCCCGCCACGAGGCAAAGTCGAAGATCGAGCGGTTGTGCGTCGTGATGGGACGGATCTTGGCAAGCCCGCCGCTCTCTGGCCGGGGCATCTCGTAGAACGTGCCGTGGATGTTCATGAGGTTCCGCTCAGTGACGACCTCGCGGATGCCGCGACGCCATCCGGAAACCGCGGGACGGCTGAAAACGTCGGGGCCCTTGGGGAGGCGGTAGCGCCGGCCCTTGTTGTCCTTCATGATGACCGAGGCCGCGTCCACCTCGAAATCCTGCTTGGGCGACCATCTCTTTCGCAATCTCTGCTCCGCGTCAGGATCTTCCACGCGGCGCAGGCGGAGGTCTGCGCCCATCACGTAGTAGCCGGTTTCCGCCACCTTGCCCGACGCTTCGACGACGGTCGCCGCCAGAGTCAACGGCATGTCCGTGCCGGCGGCCGCCTGCAAAATGCCCTCGGATTGCCCAAGGTAGCAGGCAGCGGGCACCGACCGGGCACCATGCTTGCATGGTCGGCGTTGGTCGGTCTGCCGTCCGCCGTTCTTTTCGGAATTCTGGCGGACGGCACAGGGACTGTGCCTGCTACCTTGGTCCGCGGCAGGCAGGCTGCTGAAGAGGGCCGGATCGGCCGCGCGATAGCCGGACGAAACGTGGAAATAGGCAGTGGCCGATTCCACGTTGCGGTTCGTTTTCACGCGGATCCACTCGCCTGGAGTGCCCGGCGGGATTACGTGGTACGCGTAGCCGCGGGCCGGGACGATGACCGATGCCAGAGTGGTCCAGTTGTCATTGCCAGCGGCGTCGGTTTCCAGCGTGAAAGTGACCGGTTCCGCCGCGTCGTGGGCCAGGTGAACGACGCGTCGCTCGAAACCGGCGAGGAGGAACGGCTCGGAGGGCTCGTTGGCCTTGACGGCGTCGGCAACCCACGGTCCGCCGCAACCAGCCGGCCGGCCGAAGCCGCGAAGATCATCCCAGCGGCCAAACCAAAGGTTCGACTGCGGACACTTCAAGATCGGGTTGCCTTGCCGCGTCGCGTCGTCGTTGGACATCACCAGCCGCCCGTTCCAATCGGCGTAGTCCACCACCATTTTCAGGAACGTCGAGATCGGCCGGATGCCGGCCGTGTGGCCCGGACGGAAGGTCTTGGGGAAATCGTAGAACATGTCATGCATGTTCAAAAGGAAGTGCCCGCCGCCGACCTCGCGGATCCGCGGCCACTCGGTATACCAACCGTGGTCGGCGTCCTGGGTATAACTTGCCTTGGGCAGGCGGAAGCGGGTCCACCGCCCGCCGTCGCGCACATTCAGCAGCACCGAGCGTGCGTCCCAGCCGATGGCCCACAGCGGCGCGTCGCCGTCCGGCGAACCGTAGACGCCGCCCGGCCCGGTGACGTCGGTGTACTTGTTGCGATCGACGATGCTCCAGGCGCCGGGCGCGGTGAGCGGCTTGGCGCCGTCCCATTCGGCCAACACGCCCCCCTCGCCGTTGTCGGCAAAGACGAGCCGCCCCTGGCCCGTATAACAGCCCTTGCCGTGACGGCCCGGCAGGACGACGTTTCCGCCGACGTTGCCGTCCTTGTTGAGTACCTTGACCGCGAGGCTGTGGACGTCGACCTCGTAGAACCCTTGTTCCATGGTGGCGAAATAGACCTTGTTGGCGGGATCCGTGAGGTGCCGCGCGACGGCGGTGATGCGGCCGGGCATGACCTCGGGCGCGACGACTCGCACCCGCCCCTGGGCATCGATGAAATACGGCCCGATGATCGCCTGCTTCGATTCGCGATGGATCATCCGGTCGGCATGTGTGCCGCCGACGCTCTCCGGGCGGGCGGTCAGGCGGAGCGCGGCGTCCAACTCATAGAGCTTGTCGTTTCCGCCGCGAAAGACGTGGGCCGGATAGGTGACGTACCACAGCTTGCCTGCCCAGGGCATGATCGCCCCGATGCCGGCCTCATTGGGTCCGCCGTTTGTGACGGCCAACTGCGGATAGACGCCGCTGAAGCACGGGGGATTACGGGGCGCTGCGTGGTCGACGGTGGCCTGCCCCGCGTTCGAAAAGGATGCGCCGGACACCATGCACAGCGCCAAGAGGAACCTGACTTTCATCACGTTTCCCCGGCTCCAACTTTTCCATCTCGCCAAACCGGTCTGTTTACAGCCCACTTCGAACGGTCGCAAACTGCGGCAACGTCCCTAGAAAGTCTTCCTCGATTTCGTTGGCGTCCGTGCGTAAGTACCCTTTCGACGTCAGGTGGACCCCCTGGCCCTCTTTCCATCGATTCTGCCTTTCGTCCAGGTAAGCCGTGATCACGCGTTTGTTCTCTCTAACGTAATTCGCAAGCGACTCGCGTGATACGTCGATCTCAGCCGTGCCCGGCATTCCAAACGCTGGCTTGAGGCAACGGAAATAGTCCAGCAATGTGCCATTGCTTCCGGACTTCACCGCGATCACCGCAAGAAACGCGTCCCACGACTGCACATTGCCTCGCTCATCGATGACGCCTTGGTCGATCAACTGTTGCAACTGCTCTTTTGGAGGACGTCGCCGCGCTTTTGCCAGTGCTTCGTAGGATTTCTTCAGCAAGTCTTGTTCAGTCATCGGAATCTCCTTGTCTAAATGTTCGGCCGGAATACTCCGAGGATACGACTCGGATCCCGGACTGAAATTTGAATGTGAGTTTGCGTTTTCAACATCGAACCGGGGAAGGCATCATCACCTTCCTCAAACGGGCAGCGAACCGTCTGGTAACCGAATGCCGCCTTCCCGCCGTCGATCAACTCGTTGTCCGTTGCATTCATGAAGTGATTGACATGGCGTCGACAGCCACTATCTATCGATTCGTTCGGACAGCCGGTGCGTCCGTGGCACCGCTCTTGACCCCGCTGAGCGGATGGTGCGTTACCGCGTCCCAGGCTAACTCTTGCAGCAAACGGTTCAGCTTGCCGTCCCATTCGGGCTTGTGCGCGTTGGCCAAGATATCGGGCAGCGGCAGGCCTACGGGATTCGTGCGATAGATTACGGCGAAATGGCAGTAGGCCGCCAGCGCTTGCAGCGGCGGCCGGGGATGGCCGAGCTTGTCGCTGAAAAGCTCGGCTTGCTTGGAGAGCCCCGGCGCCTGGCCGGCGACGATCTTCTCCCGCAAGGCGAGCACCGCCTGGCCCGTCGGCACGACGAACACCACCTGCTTGCCGAGCTTCTTGTTCAAGGCCCGCACGTAGTCGTCGAAGGCCTGGAAATAGGGCGCGTGCACCTTCCGCAGCTCGGCGATCTTCGCCGCGTCGAAATTCACCGCGTCGGGCTGGCCCTTGAAGGGCCACTCGAACTTGTCCCACGGAATCCAGAATTCCTGGATCGTGACGCGGACCTGCGGATTGTGCTCCAAAGCCAGGGCGGCGAACTTCTCGATTCCGTCGTCGGGCTGGTGCATCGGCGAGAGGGTCAACACGTCCACCTTGCCCGCGCGGAGGGCCTTCTTGGCCTGGTTCTTGTCGTCCGGCACGTCCCAGTGCTGAATGACCCGTGAACCGCCGATCGCCGACAAGCCGAGCGCCTCGTGGCCCCGGATGCCGGCCCCCTGGGCCATGTTCGTCAAGATCGGCGGAATCCAATAGTGGAAACTGTGACCACAGGTAAAGACGCGCTGGCCCTGCGTAATGGGCGCCGTTGCCTGGTCGCTGACGGCGGCCGGATTCTTGGCCTGGGCAACGGCCTGGCCGCCCGCGACGAGCGCGAGGACCATTGCCATGCCACGGAGAAGAAAATGAAATCGATCACGGTGGAAAAACATGAGAATCTGCTCCTTATTCAATTTTTGATTTTCCCGACACAGCCAATATACCATGAATCCGCGGGTTGCGAGCTACACGGCCGGTACTTCAGCCACTTTCGCTGGCGGGATTCCATGTTATAATTGGGGCGTAATACGAGTCGTGGGAGGTAGGTATTGATGTATGAAATTCGCACCAAGCAAGGCGGAGTGAAGCGACGGGTCTTAAGCGAAGTGCTGCGCCGCGTCGTCGAGGCGGCGGCACCGGAGAGGATTATTCTGTTCGGTTCCGCTGCGCGGGGCGAGATGGGGCCCGACAGCGATCTGGTCGTCAAGGGGGGCAAATTCAACCGCGACCGGGTCACCGCGTCCGTTTATCGCAGGCTTCAGGGCGTGCGCCGGCGGTCGATGTCGTGATCGTCACGCCCGAGGAGGTCGATCGCTATCGCGATACGCACTCTCTGGTGATTTGTCCGGCCCTAAGAGAAGGAAAAGTCGTCTATGGCTCCCAAGCGTCTGCCCCCCCACGACCCGCGCGAATGACTTAATCGGGCGCGCAGCAATCTGGCGAGCGCGTGCATCACCGCGCCGGGGATTTATCTCGAGGACCTTTGTTTCAACGCGCAGCAAGCCGCGGAAAGGGCTGTCAAGGCCGTTTTCATCCACCGGTGCGAGCCGGTTCCCTTTCCCTTACGTCCACGACCAGGCCATCAGCGTTGAAGCTAGGCCCATTGGGCGGCCCGTTTGGCAGTCGGCCTGCCTGCAAACCCGCATCGAGGTTCCCGCCGCCGCCGCAATTCTCGCGCTTGCGGGAATCGTCGCGGACAGCGAGGGCTAGGGCTTCCAAAACCGCCCAGAAACGACCCATGTACGGACAACGAGGAAAAATTTTATCTCTATAGCAGGCAAAGGTTTACGATCCAACTCGCACAAAACGCCAAGAGATTTCTCGGGGCAATGACGGTATTACGGCAGGAAGGGAGCCAGAATCCCCTCCCGAACCAATTTTCAAACCTTACCTTTGGAGGATACAGATTATGGCTAGCACGTTTGTGGCTGTGATTCAAAAGATCAAGTTTGGCGACGAGACGGGGGTTTATTCCGAAACTTACCGTGACGAGTTTCGCAGCAATCCCGACTGGCAGGAATGGAACACACCAGTACGCTTCGAGAGTGGCTGGATGCTGCTCCTGTACGACCCCGTGGAGAAGGCGATTACCGTGACCGCTGACATCGAGCGCGTGACAAGATCGGGCCAAAAGCACTTCCGCTGGTGCAATACGCTCGTTCCTGACAAAATCAAGGTCGATCCCGAAATTTGGATACCGCTGAACGCCATCCTCACGGTCCCTGCCTTGGAGAAGTTTTGCAAAGGCCCGAGACCGTACTGGTACATCAGTGAAAAGCAGCGTGACCAACTCTTGGAGGATTTGCCCGTGACGTAATCGCCACGGCGAGACAGGAACGCCCGAGAGGAACGATCTCCTCTCGGGCGTTTGCTTGTCGACGATTGCCGTTTAGGCCACTTCCCATCTTGTAAGCGGGCCATGTGCGTGGTCAAATCCTGGCATGGCCGAGAGAACAAATGCCCATTCTGCGAAGTGGCCGCCGAACGCATCTAGGCAAAGTGGCGACTACTGCCTTTGCCACATTGCCATTTTCCCACTCCCTAGCCGACAGGAAGAGGACTGAACCATGCCCTGTAGCCACTGCGGAAAGTCGGGCCACAACAAAGCAACCTGCCCCTATTTGCTTCCTAGAACTCCAATCCCTGGAACTCGGAGTCGTCGATGCCTGTGCTGCGGTCGGGTTTCCTCGACCATTCATCGACACCATACGCGTGGCCGCAGCGCGTCTGATTTCCTTGACATGTGCGACGAGTGCCATCTCAAATGTGGCCACGAAGGATCGTTTCGCGACAATCTAGCAATCAAACCAAAGAAATGCCGAGTTACCAATCGTGAGTGCTGGTATTGCACACATCCTGTCGCCAGCGGCTTGTCCGTCCTCGAACACGTAATCGACTTTGTGGGCCATCTCTTTAGACGATAGACGAGACTCCCTGGGTCAATCTTGCAGTTGCGGTCGTGCGAGAGAAACTGCGGCAGTGATGGCGTCACGCCAACGTTAGGCATTAGTGGATGTTGCATCAACGCCAACCGTCCAACGGTGGCCCGCCCCCGTTCTCAGATCCCGTTCTAACCCTCTTCCCACCGTGGCCTGTCGATACCAGGCGGATGCTCCCCCATTAGACCCCACATGCGACGCACGCGGACCAACTGCGGTCGATTCATGCGCAGGGTGGCAACGGTCGCGCAACCGGTAGCAGTCAGACCAACAATTTCAGTCGCACCTTGAGCCCAAGCGAAGTGCTGGGCCCAAACATCGCGCTGAGGATGAAAGAGCGGGACGTCCCGCGCGGAGACTGGATCACCAGCCATCGTTCGGTCGGCTTTGAATCGGTTGCACGTAGGACAGGCCAGGCAGAGGTTCTCACGAACCGTCTCACCACGTGAAGACCGCGGGACGATATGCTCAAACTCGAAGGTGACAACCGTCAACTCCTCCGCAGTGCGACAATAAGCACAGCAATTCGCGAACTGAGCACGGACTTCTCGCTGAAGATCGACCGGGACATAGGCGCTCACGTCCCTGTCACTCCGACCTGCTGCTGCCGCAAGGTGTACCTTGCCCGCGTCTTCACGAGGGTAAGCTGATCGGCCCGGGCCAAGAGTCGATCGAGTTCCGCAGCTTCCTCGGAGGAGAGTCGCCCCTCTTTGCTGTGGGCGATGAGTTCATCCAACCGAGCCTGAATCGGAGGCGCCAGGATGCCCTCCGCCAATGCCTCCAATTCGCCACTGCTCAGACCGAGCAGGACCTCCGGATCGTTGTTCATGATACCAACTGTCAATCGTGGAAACGGAATCGTCGAACCCGGCCGCGTTCAATCATACCACTTATTCTAACGGCATAACGCCGGATTGTCCATCTACGGCTTTCCAGCAGCCGGCGACTCCTGCGTGAGTTTCGTACCCAATGTTGCGGCCAGATCGGGCAGGTCGTAGGTCAACAATGCCCCGTACACGACCTGCGAGATCGGAAGCTTCGCCAGCCGCGTGTGGACCACCGCCGCCCAAGCATGGGGCGTGCGGGAGAACGTTGCCGACTGGAACAGGTTTGGTTCGAGCGCCGCCGCATGCAGCGCGGGAATACCGGCGCCGCCGATCGCAATCAGGCGGACCGTGGCCGGCTGTCCCGGCGGCGTCTGCTCCTTCAGCCAGCGGGCCGCAACCAAAATGATTTCGGCCCGCAGACCCACGCACGAACGGCCCAAGAGGTAGGCAAGGTATCCGTCCTCAGACTCCGAAGCCGGCTTGGTTTGGCCCGTGCCGGGCAGATCGACGGCCAAAACGGTGGTTCCCGCTTGGACCAAGCGCTCGATCGGGCCGCCGGGGGCCGCGTCGGCCGCTTTTCCGTCCTCGTGCAAGTAAATTGCTGCCGACCACGGGTACGTGGTGCCCGCGGCCTTCGGCTTCTCCGGGATGAACAGCAGAGACGGCAGGACAATTCCCTCTTCGGGTTTCAGCAGCCACTTCTCGATGCGATAGCCGGTCCGCTGGATGCTGCCGAAATTCTCGGCCCCCGGCTTGGGCAGTTCTTCCAGGCGGCGGATGCCGGCAAGCTGCCGCACTTTGGAGAGGAGTTGGGTCCGATCGCCCGTCTTCCACGCTTCGGCACGGGAGACGGCCAACTGCTTCTCATAGTCTTCGTTGAGGTTGTATGTCGAGCGGGCCCCGGCAAGGAGCATGACCTGGCCCTGGGGCGTGCATTGTAGTTCTTTCTCGGAGACCAGTTTGATGGGCGGCTCCGTGATCGGCCGGTCTTTGCCCAAGAGCCACCGCGACATCCAGCGGACGACGCTTTCGCGCTGTGTCTTGTCGTAGTTGTGCCCGGCGTCGTTCTCCATGATTTCCACGCGCTCGGGCAGTCCCAGCCGGGTATAAAGGCGTTTGGCATAGCGGAAGGTCTCCCAGGCCCCATGGATATCGAAGAAGTCCTTGGTGGCCGTGCACATCAGCACGGGCCTGGGGGCGCGCATCATGATGTAGTCGGCGTGGTCCATGCCGAAGGCCAGTTGGCCGAAGATGTCTTGCTCGGCGTCCTGCGGGCCGATCGTGGAAAGCAGCGCGGGAAAGCCGCAAAGATAGCAGCTTGGCGCGGCGGCCCGGATGCGGTCGTCCAGGGCCATCATGTAGCTGGTCTGCGTGCCCCCGCCGCTATTGCCGGTGCAGCCGATCCGCTGGGGATCGACCTCCGGCCGCGACTGCAGGTAGTCGATCGCCCGCATGTCGTCCCAGATCTCGAACCGCGCGGTGTTGCGGCCCAGGAGCGTGCTGCCGATGCCGACCAGGTAGTGGGCTTCGACGCCCCAGCACTCGGGCCAACCGCCCGGCCCAGGTACTGGCCGCGCTCGCCCTGGTCGATGGGATCGACCACCAGGGCCGCCATCCCATTCAGGGCCAGCAGGGCGCCCATCGTCTGATAGGCGTCGCTCCCCTTGCCGTTCTTGGAATGCCCGCAGGGCACGAGGACGCCCGGGCAGGGCGGCATCTTTCGATCGCTATCGGGCCGAAACAGCAGGGCGGTCACGAAGTGTTTGGGCTGGCTCTCGAAGATCACTTTCTCCACGCGGTAGCCGTCGCGCTGGATCGTGCCGGTGACCTGGGCATTCAACGGGGTCCGCTCCGGCAGTCCGCCAATCGCCTCCAGGAATTTCCCCCGCAGCCGCGCCTGGTAAGCAGCGATTTGCGCCGGGGTCTTGCGGGCTTCGTACTCTTCTTGCCAGCGCTTGGCGGCCTGATCGGCCTGACGGAGCCAATAGCCGTGCATCATGGCGCCCGGCTTGCCGCCGGGGATGCCTGCCGCCGGCAGATCGAGGCCCGGCTCGGCGGCGGCAACGACGCCCGCGCACAACACGCAGGCAAAACCAACGATCATGGGACGGTGTTTCATGCTAGTTTTCCTTAATCTGGGCAACTTGATTGCTGTTCCCCTCCTATCAATAGTCTCATGCTCGGTCGCTGTCAAGGAGTTGCAAGGTTGCAAAGTTTGATATTCGGCGGTGCCCGAAGTAGAATCGCCAGAGAACCTATCCGAAAACCGCTTCCGCGTGTGACATTTTACAAACCCTAAGGAGCAAAACTATGACGCGTATTCTTTCCTCGTTCTGCCTGCTGACGGTCATGTCTTCGATGGCCATGGCTGCCAACTCGGAGTGGCCGGGCTGGCTGGGACCCAATCACGATGGGAAATCGTTCGACACCGGGCTGTTGAAGGAGTGGCCGACCGGCGGACCGAAGCTGCTGTGGAAGGTCGATGCTATCGGTGTCGGCTTCTCCAGCGTGGCCGTCACGGGAGGGAAGGTCTACATCACTGGTGATCGCGATGGAAAGCTGATGATCTTCGCTTTCGATTTGGACGGCAAGCCGCTGTGGAAGGCGGAGCACGGCCAGGGTCGCGGCGGGCCCGACGGCTCGCGGGCCTCGCCGGTGATTGATAACGGCAATCTATACCTCCTCAGCGGCAACGGCCTGGTCGGCTGCTATGATGCCGCCAGCGGCGAAAGGAAATGGTCCCACGAGGCAAAGGAGTTCGGCGGGTCTCCGGGCGGGTGGGGCTATGCCGAGTCGGTGTTGATCTACAAGAACCTGGCCATCTTCAAGCCCGGCGGCAAGAACTGCATCGTCGCACTGGAAAAGACGACCGGCGAGACCGTCTGGAAGAGCACCGGGTTCGATGCCGGACCCGAGTATGGCTCCTGCATTCCCGTCACTTTCGAAGGGCAGACGATGATCGTCACCGGAACCAGCCGGGGGATTGTCGCCGTCGATGCCCAGTCCGGCAATCTGCTCTGGTCGAACGACTGGTCCGCGGGCAACACGGCCAACTGCCCGACGCCTGCCTACGCCAACGGCTATGTCTTCTGGTCTAATGGATATGGCAAGGGCGGGATCTGCCTGAAACTCAAGAAAGACGGCGATGCCGTTGCGGCCAACGTCGCCTGGAAGACGAGGGACATGGTCTGCCATCACGGCGGGTACGTGATCCACGAAGGCTACATCTATGGCAACCACGACGACGGCTGGACCTGCCTCGAACTGAAGAGCGGTGAGAAGAAGTGGAACGAGCGGGCGGTTGGCAAGGGATCGCTCTGTTTTGCCGATGACATGCTGTTCCTGTTCAGCGAAAACGGCGGCCAGGCCGGCCTGGCCACCTGCTCGCCCGACGGCCTGCAACTCAAAGGCAAGGTGAAGGTCAAGGGCGATGGCCCGAGTTGGGCGCACCCGGTGGTCATCGGCGGCCGTCTCTATCTCCGTTACGATACCCACCTGTATTGCTTTGACGTAAAGAGCTCGGGGTAGCCCCGGGAGAACGCCAAAGTCGCTTGGTCGAGACGTAGGGTGGGACCAGATCGCGTAGCGAGCGCAGGCCCACCAGAATGTGTGTTCCAGCCGGACATGGTGGGCCTGCGCTCGCCGACCCGGAGTACCGGGTACCCCGGATCTGGTCCCACCCTACCGATCCCAGCCTTGCAAAATCGTTGCGGAAGGATCATAATGAGCGGCACGTCGCCTGGCGCAGCTCGCGACGAAAACCCAAGTCTATTTTGTCAAGACAGGTCATTACCGGGAGGACAACGAACTTGGAAAACTTATGCCTGGGGATCGACATCGGCGCCGGACTTGGCGTGAAGATGGGGTTGTTCTCCGATTCGGACCACCAGGTTGACGGAGAAGTTCTCAACCGCAACGAATACAAGGACGACTTCGAGTCCTTCGTCGCGGCGTTGCTCTGCCGGGTCGACCACCTCCTGAAGAAGCAAGGCCGGCGAATGCACGACGTCCGTGCGATAGGCATCGCCTCGCCCGGTCTGTTCCGTACGGACGGAACGTACCAACTGGCGGCCAACCTGCCCTTCCTTTGCGGCGAGAACCTCAAGGCCCGAGTGGCGCAGGCCACCGGCCTGCCCGTCGCCATCGACAACGACGCCAACCTCGGCGGCCTGGCAGAGTGGTCCATCATCCGCACGGACCTCTTGTACTGGGTCTTTGGCGGGGGCTGGGGAGGGGCGTGGGTCGATAAGTCGGGTTGCGTCCGCTTCCCCGTCATCGATTGGGACGGCGACGACCAGAAACTCCACTATACGAACGAGCCGGGCTACGCGATTCCCTTGGACAAGCTTTCGCTCAAGGCCTTGTTCTACCAGTACGGCGCCTCCTTCGACCGCTTCGAGCAAATCGTCGCCGAGGACCTGGGCATCGCCGGCGGGCGATTGACCGGCCCGTCGGGCAACCCCGACTCCATCCGCGCCGAAGTGCTCCTCTCGGGTCCCGGTCGCTGCCGGCTGTTCCGGGCGGTGGTGGGCGATGACGATTTCTTCGAGCGGTTCCTCGACATCCAGGAGACGGCGCAAATGGCCGACCCCTCGATCGCCGGGGCGCTGATCAGCAAATTGAGCAACATGCGCGTCGAGCCGGCAGTGAACACCGACCGCCTCTTCGGCCGCGTGCTTGCCGAGGCGGCGTTGATCATGTGCCGGCAGGCCCGCCGCGACGGCTTGCCGGAAGGCGTGCCGATCTGCCTGGGCGGCAAGCCCTCCTACGCCCTGCCCTATTTCGGGCCCTCGACCCAGCGCCGCCTCGGCGCCGGGGGCCTGATGAGTTACCTGCGGCCTTCGGTGATCGACGAACGCGGACTGAATGCGAACCTGGTCGGCGCCGCGGTCCTGGCCGAAAAGATCGCCAATGCGGCCGCTGATCAGCAGAGTCCAGGATGAGGTATTTCGCGATTTCTTATGCCCGTCGATAAAATTAGTGTGGTGTCTCGAAAATGGCGGTATTTATGATGGGCATTGTGTGCAAGTCACCCATAAATCACCAACTGCGTGAGACACTACACTAGACGACGAGGCTTGCATGGCTCCCAGAATCATCGGCGACCACCCGCTGGCCAGAGATCCCAGCGGAAAATTGCGATCCCGTATCGGAACCGTCTTTCCGCGAAGCCGGACGATCGTGACCCTGCCGGGCATCCACGCGATGCAACGGATGGCCTATATCGATTTACTGGCCGCCGAGCGCGCCGCCGCCGGCCAGGCGCCATGTCGCGCGAAGAAGAGTCGGCTGAATGGGAGGCGTCGGTCGATTTGGTGTTCGACGAGGGCAGCGTGCTGATCCGCCCCGATCCGGAGAACATGCCGCTGGCCTTCGAGGCCGACGAAGTGCTCCAGGAAATCGTTCCGAAGCACCGCATCAAGTTCCTGAACGTCGGCAACGAGAAGGTCCGCAATTCTGTTGAACGGCAGGGCGAATGTTGGCGGATCGCCCTGCTGCCGCGTTCGCTGCCGGAAATGATCCACATGATCGCGGCCTCCAAGGTGGCCATCGGCAACCGCGAGATCTACTATTACGACCGGGTCACGGGAACGCATTTCCTCACGTGTCACGAGTTCGCCAGCCTGGAATCCTCGGATGACGGCGAGTTGCGGCGACAGTTGATCGAGATCCGGGACCTGTCGAAGAGCTTCAATCGGCTGGGGACGCCCGAAATCCGCTTCTTCATGGCCGACGACGAAAGGGACGATAACAAGTTCGGCGCCGACGACGTTTGCCAATACGACTTCGCAGGCCTGGATTCCCTGGCACTGCGATCGGCCTACGATTCGCTGCGGCGGAAGTTCGAGGCGGCGGCCGGCCCCGAGTTCCGGCAGGACGACCTCCAGAGCGTGCAGTGGCGGAGCCGCATGTATGCTTCGCTCCTCGGGCAGGATGACGAGTGCGTTTCCGAGTCGCTCCTGCTGGGCATGAGTTCCGAGTTCTTTATGCAAGTCCGCTGGTTGCCGGGCTGCCGCATTGACGACGGCGAGTTGGTATTCGACCCGATTCTCGACGCCCAGGCGGCCAGCGACGACGACCCTGAACTCGAGGTCCTCCGCGACGAGAAGTGCCGGGGGATCATCTTCAATTTCGTTCGCGAGCACGGCGACCTGGAGCACGTCAATATCGGGCGGATCGTCGATTCCCTCTCCCGCCGGGCCGCGTTCTACGGCCGGCGCGACGTCTACGTGGCAGCCTTCAAGCTCCGCGGCGTCGACCAGCAGATCGTGAACATCGTCCGCATGCAGAAGTGGGGCGTCCACGAGCATCTCGACGAGGGCAAGGGCTTGTTGGACGCCATTCTCGAAGCCGACGACTATACGCAGTACATCTTCGATCGCCGGCTGGGTTGCCAGCAGTTGGGCATGAACCTGCCGCGCCACGTCACCGCCCGGCGGTTAGCCGAGAAATACCGGGCGCGAACACGGAATACTACGGAGCGATGATCTGGACGACCTACTTCCAGCGGGACTATATCCGCGGGATCGCCAGCGACAAGATCGCTGCCTGCCGCTTCGAGGTTCCGACCTATGCCGTGCAGTTCGCCCGTTTGCTGGGCCGGGCTGCCGCCGTGAACATGATTGTGGGCCGCTGCGATCTCAACGGGCAGGTGTTGTTCGACGACGGCGACGAAGTCGTGCTCGAGGACCAAAGCGGGATTCCGACCGAGATCGTAGTCGCCGACCAGACAGGGACGTTCGTGGACTATCTTCACGAGTTGCCGGAGTTTGCCGCCGCATACGCCCGGCCGATCATCCGCCGCAAGCAATACGTCGCCGATCCGGACCGTTTCGCCGCCGCGTACCTCGACGCCTTCGCGGGGCGTTTCACGGCGATCCAACTGGACTACAAAAGACGCCGCCGTGCTTTCGACACGCTCTTCCTGCACGAACGCCGCGATGAGTGCGGCAGTTTTGCCTATCGTTGGGAACAGGTCCTTGCCCGAATGCAACGGACGGACGTCCGCTCGTTGACGGCGCTGATCCAGGATTCATTCGTGTCCGTCAGTTAAGGATGGAATTCGCCGGCGCATATTCGGGTGGCATGCCTAAGCCGCTCGGGCACCATGTACTCATGGTCGGCGGCGCAGGCATGTGGTGAGCTCCCGGACGTTCCCAGCATGGCTGCGCGGCATCGAAGCCGCTTGTCCATGCCACCCCCTATCAGACTTGCGACAGTAATCGATTCGCCGGCCCTAACCCGAGGGTCACGGTGAACGTGCTGCCGGCGTCCGGGCGGCTTTCGACGTGCACGTCGCCGCCGTAGAGCAGGGCCAGCTTCTTGACGATCGAAAGGCCCAGGCCGCTGCCGAGAATGTGGCGCGTCTTTTCGTTGCGGATCCGCACGAATTCGCCAAACAGTTGTTTGAGCTCTTCTTCGCTCATGCCGATGCCGGTGTCGCTTACGGCGATCGCGGCTTGCGTCCCCGCACACCGCAAAACCACGTCCACGCGTCCGCCATCGCGATTGTACTTGATGGCATTGGTGAGCAGGTTGTTGAAGATGATCTCGACTTCCCGGGCGTCGGCCGAAATCGTGAGCGGTCCCGCGGCAGTGGAGTTCGATGGTGATGGCCCGCTCGGCGGCCTGGGCGGCGACAGCCTCGACAGCCGACGCGGCCGCGGCGGCCAGGTCGACCTTGGTCAGCTCGCGATTCTTCTCGCCCGATTCGATCTGCGTGAGGTCCAGCAGGTCGGCGATCAGTTTCCGCATGCCGTCCATGCGCGCCAGGCTGCGGACGACCATTTCATCGTAGGCGGCCAGGTTGTCGCCCAGTTGATGCGTTTGCAGCATGTCGAGGTAGCCGGCCACGGCATTCAAGGGGGCCTTGAGCTCGTGGCCCAGCACGCGAATGAACTCGAAACGGACGCGGCGCTTTTCCTCGGCGAGCCGGCGGGCCTGCTTGGCCAGGATCAGCCGCGCGGCCGCCTTGCGAATCGTGCTCTTGAGCTCGTCGGGCGTGAAAGGCTTGGCAAGGAAATCGTAGGCCCCGCGCTTGGTCGCGGCCACGGCGGTCTCGATCGAGGCGTAGGCCGTAATCATGATCGTCAGCATGTCGCTCTCGCGAGCGGCGAGGCGATCGAGCACTTCCAGCCCGCTGATGCCCGGCATCTTGTGGTCCAGCAGGAGGATGTCGGGCGGATTGCGGTCGATCTTCTCCAGCGCCTCCTCGCCCGACTCGGCCTGGTCGACGGAAAAGGCCACCGTGCCGTTGACGTCGGGCACGCGCACGGAGAAATCGCGGAGCGTGCGAGTCACGCCCAGCCGCATGCCCATTTCGTCGTCGGTCACCAGGACCTTCAGGGTATCCATGTTCGTACTATGCTTTCACCACAGGGTGGCATGGAATAGCGGCTTCGATGCCGCGCAACCATGCTGGGAACGGCCGGAGCTTCACCACATGCCTACCCGCCGACCATGAGTACATGGTGCCCGGCGTGAAGGCATGCCACCCGGCATTTATCGTCGCGCTATACTTTCGCTGCGTTGCGGCTGAAGACCCGGTCGATCTCGCGCTGTAGTTGCTCGAAACGGATCGGCTTGGTCAGGAACGCATCGGCCTTGATCCAGGACCGCTCCTCGTCGCTGGAAAGCGTGAATTCCAGGCCGGTTTCGGTATTGACCGAGGTCACCAGGATGATGGGAATCGAGGGGTCCTGCTTGCGGATGCGATGGCAGAGCACGAAACCCGCGTCCGGGTTTTCCATCATCACGTCGATGACGGCCAGATCAGGCCGCTGCCGGGCCAGGATGGCCTCGGCTTCCTTCTGACCGTGGGCCAGCAACACGTTGAACCCGGCCGTTTCCAGGTGCAGGCGGTGTTGGAACAGGAAATCCTCATCGTCGTCCACGAGCAACACGGTTCGTTTAGGTTCGGTTTCAGTCATGGTTTTCTCCATGCGATTATTCTTTTCGGGGCAAGGTTACGGTAAAGGTGGTGCCGGTGGGACCGGCGGCCGGGTTGGCCTGCGACTGCACGCGGATGTCGCCGCTGTGCATCTTCACGATGCCATAGGTCACGGCCAGGCCCAGGCCCGTGCCTTTGCCCATCTGTTTCGTGGTGAAGAAGGGGTCGAAAACCTTCTTGATGTTCTCCGGGGGAATGCCCACGCCCGTGTCGTGGACGATGAGGCGGACGTGGTGCTCATCGCCCTCGGTGGCGATGGTCAGCGTCCCCCCATTTTCCATGGCGGCCACGGCGTTGCTGACCAGGTTGGTAAGCACCTGCACGATCTGATCGCGATCGACTTCCGCCAGCGGATCGACCAGGCCGTGCTTGATGTTGACCGCGATTCCTTCGGGCACGGGGATCGTGAGCATCGCCCGATTGATCAACTCGCGGAGATCGTTGGGGATGCGGACGACCTTGTTCTGCCTGGCGAAATGGAGCAGTCCGGCCACGATCTTCTTGCAGCGGTCGGCCTGCTCGGCGATCATCACCAGGTCCTCGCGCATCTTCGGCCTGCGGCTCGCAATCGTCCAGCAAGAGGTGGGAATACATGAGCACGACGCCCAGGGGATTGTTCACTTCGTGGGCGATGCCGGCGGCCAACTGGCCCATGCTGGCCAGCTTTTCCGACTGCACGAGGGCTTCCTGGGCGGCCGCCAACTGGACGTGCGACGATTCGACTTCCCGGAGCGCCATGCGGAGCTGGTCGATCGTGTGCGGCAGGCACATCTCGGTTTCGGCCAGCCGCTCGTGGATGGCAACGGCATGCTCGCGGCAGGTATCGTAGCCGCAGGCCCCGCAGTTCAATTCGTCGCCGGGGACCGCTTGCCCATGCGGTGCATGATCTCGTCGATCTCGCTGCGGGCCGGCGCGGGAATGCGCTGATCGTTGGCCTCGAAGGTGCGGCCCAGGTCCAGGCGGGACATCTCCTCCATGTCGTGTTGCCAGGCCTCGTGATCGCAGGTCTTCATCCGCTCGTTGACGTAGGTCCGCACCCGGCGGCGGCGATTGAACAGCGGCAGGTCGTTGGTCACGCCCGGCGCCCATGATGCAGCCTTCGCAGCACAGCAGCTTCCAGCAGCTTGGCGCCCAGGTCGCCGTCGGCAAACTCCTTGATCGGCTTCCAGCACGTGGCTGCGGCCCTGGGTGGCCACGATCTCGCCGGTGAGCAGGTCTTCGCGCAGGTTGGCCGCCTGGAGCATGCCGCGGCTGATGGGGAACAGGCCGCCGGACGAGCCGCGGGGCGGGTCGAAGTCGCTCGGCTCGACGCGGGCCGCGATCGATGTCCGCCGCGGCGAACAGCTCGCCGCAGCTCGGAGAACGTGATCACGGCGTCGATCTCGCCGGCCACGGACTCGCTCTTGGCTTCCATCTTCTTGGCGATGCACGGCCCGATGAACACGATCTTGAGTTCGTTTGCCGTAGATTGCCGCGTAGTGCCCGGGCCGTGGCGATCATCGGCGACACGATGGGGGCCAGCAAGGGGACCAATTCCGGGTAGTAGCGCTCGACGAAAGTGACGATCGCGGGGCAGGTCGTGGAGATATAGCGATTGCCCGTTGCAGGACAGCAAGAGCTCCCAGTACTGGCGGGCGACCAGGTCGGCGCCGAAGGCCACCTCGACCACGAGCGCGAAACCCAGTTGCGCGCAACATGCCGACCATCTGCGTGTGGTCCACGTCGATGAACTCGGCGGGAAAGCTGGGGGCCACGCAGGCCGCCACGCGGCGGCCGGAAGCGAGCAAGGCGCCGTACTTCGTCGACCGTGCTGCGGAGCAGCTTGGCGTGTTGCGAGCAGACCCGCACGCAATTCCCGCAGGCGATGCAGCGCTCGCCGATCACCTGGGCCTGGCCCTCGGTGATGCGGATCGCCTTGACGGGGCACTCCCGCACGCACGTGTAGCACATGCGGCAGCGTTCCTCGACGGTCGTGATGTAGGCCTTGTCGGGCATGGAACAAATCTCAAATATCAAGTGGTAGGGTGGGACAAGATTGCGTAGCAAGCGCCGGCCCACCATTCGTTCCTCATTCTCAATTATGGTGGGCCGTGCGCTCGCCGACCCGGAGTACCGGGTACCCCGGATCTTGTCCCACCCTACAGTTAAATCAAGGCCTCCCGCTGCGCGTAGGTCGTGTGCAGCAGGTGGTGGCTCTTCTCGCCCAACGGTGCGCCGAGAAACTCGTCGTAGAGCCGCTTGACCGACTCGTTCTGGTGCGAACGGCGGACCGCTTCCTGGGAATCGATGTGGTACAAGGCCTGCATCCGTGCGCGGAGCCGCGCGGTGGTCGGGGCACCCGGTGGGGTACCCGGTACTCCGGATGTGCGGCTGGCCGCCGCCGCCGATGCAGCCGCCGGGACAGGTCATCACTTCGATGAAGTGCAGGTCGCTGCGGCGGCCGGCGCGGAGGTCGTCCAGCAGGCGGCAGGCGTTGCCCAGGCCGTTGACCACGGCAACGCCCAGGTCGAGATCGTTGACGTGGACGCGGGCTTCCTTCGTGCCTTCCAGGCCGCGAACGGCCTCGCACTTCCAGCTTCTCCAGTTCCTGGCCGGTGACGAGGAAGTGGGCGGTGCGAATGGCGGCTTCCATCACGCCGCCACTGGCGCCGAAGAGCTTGCCGGCCGTGGTCCGCTCGCCGAACGGCGTGTCGGCCGTGTCGGGCGGCAAGTTGCGCCAGGTCGAGCCCGCGCATGCGGATCAGCCGGGCCAACTCGCGGGTGGTCAGCACGGCGTCGATGTCGGGCAGGCCGTCGCGGGTCATCTCCGGCCGGGCCGCTTCGAACTTCTTGGCCGTGCAGGGCATGATGCTCACGCTGTAGATCCGCGACGGGTCGATGCCCGTCTGCTGGGCAAAGTAACCCTTGATGACCGCGCCCATCATCTGCTGCGGGCTCTTGCAGGTCGAGAGGTTGCCGAGGAAGTCGGGATAGTAGGTCTCGACGAACTTGATCCAGCCCGGCGAGCAACTGGTGAGCATCGGCAGCTTGCCGCCGGTGGTCAAGCGATGCACCAATTCGGAGCCTTCTTCCATGATCGTCAGGTCGGCGGCAAAGGAGGTATCGAAAACGCGATCGAAGCCGAGCCAGCGGAGGGCCGCAGTCATGGCCCCCGCAACGTCGGTGCCCTGGGGCACGCCGAACTCTTCGCCCAAGGCGACCGAGACGGCCGGGGCGTGCTGCACGACGACGAGCTTCTCCTTGTCGTTCAGGGCGTCGATGACTTCCTGGATCTGGCTCTTCTCGGTCAATGCCCCCGTGGGGCAAACCGTCACGCACTGGCCGCAATTCACGCAGCTCGACACGTTGAGGCCTTCGTCGAAGGCGGTGCCGATCTTTGCTCGCGAGCCGCGGCCGATGAAGTCGATGGCCGAGACGTGCTGGACTTCCTCGCAGATCCGCACGCACTTGCCGCAGAGGATGCACTTGGCCGGATCGCGGACGATCGAGGGGCTCGAGGCATCGAGGGTGTGCCGCGTGCGGTCGCCGGCGAAACGGCGGCTGCGGACGCCCAGCTCTTCGGCCAACTCCTGCAACTCGCAGTTGCCGTTGCGGACGCAGTACAGGCAGTCGTCGGGGTGGTTGGCCAGCAGCAATTCAATGATGGTCTTGCGGGCCTGAACCGCGCGGGGCGAGTGGGTGCGGATCTTCATGCCGTCGGCCGCGGGAAAGGCGCAAGCTTGGCACCAGGCCGCGCTGGCCTTCGACCTCGACCACGCACATGCGGCAGGCCCCGGTGGGCGTAAGGCCGTCGATGTGGCAGAGCGTGGGCACTTTGACGCCGGCCCGCCGCAAGGCGGTCAGCAGCATCTCGCCCTTTTCGGCCCAAACCGTACGTCCGTTGACTTCGATGTTGATCATCCAGTCCTTCACTATCCTTGCTGATCGCTGCCCGTTGCGGCAGGCGTCGAGGCAACTGCCGCAACCGATGCATTTTTCGACAATGATGTGGTGCGGCGTCTTCGGGCGCCGACGATCGCTTCGGCCGGGCACTTCTTCACACAGAGCGTGCAGCCCTTGCACTTCTCGGCGTCGATCGAGTAGGTGACCAGCTCGGCACAGGCGGCCGCCGGACAGTGGCGGTCGTAGATGTGGGCCTCGTACTCGTCGCGGAACCAGCGCAGCGTGCTCAGCACGGGATTGGGCGCCGTCTGGCCCAGGCCGCAGAGGCTCGTGTCGCGGATGGTCTCCGCCAGGCTTTGCAAGTGCAGCACGCTCTGGAATCGCTCCAGGGCCTCGATGCCTCTCTCCTTTCTCCGGCCCCGCGTGATCCGCTGGAGGATTTCCAGCATCCGCCGCGTTCCTTCGCGGCAAGGGATGCACTTGCCGCAGCTTTCCCGCTGGATGAAGTCCATGAAGAACTTGGCCACGTCGACCATGCAGGTCTCTTCGTCCATGACCACCAGGCCGCCGGAGCCCATCATGGCGCCGACCGTCTTCAGCGATTCGTAGTCGATGTCGATGTCCAGGTGCTGCGTCGGGGATGCAGCCGCCGGAAGGTCCGCCGATCTGCACGGCCTTGTAGGCCTTGCCGTTGGGGATGCCGCCGCCGATGTCGAAGATGATGCTCCGCATCCGCGTGCCCATCGCCACCTCGACCAGGCCCGTCCGCGAGACTTTGCCCGAGAGGGCGAAGACCTTCGTGCCCTTGCTGGTCTTGGTGCCCACGGCGTTGAACCACTCGGCGCCGCGCTCGGCCAGCATGGGCAGGTTGGCCAGGGTTTCGACGTTGTTGATGATCGTGGGCTTGCCGAACAGCCCGCTCACGGCGGGGAACGGCGGGCGGGGCCGCGGCATGCCGCGCTTGCCTTCGATGCTGTTGATCAGGGCCGTTTCTTCGCCGCAGACGAAGGCCCCGGCGCCCATCTTGATGATCACCTTGAGCGAGAAGCTGCTGCCCAGGATGTGCTCGCCGAGCAAGCCGCTTGGCCTCGGCCTGGGCGATGGCCGCCTTGAGCCGCTTGATGGCCAGGGGATACTCGGCGCGGATGTAGACATAGGCCTTCGAGGCCCCGATGCCGTAGGCGGCGATGGCCATGCCCTCCACCAGGCGATGCGGATCGCTCTCGATCACGGCCCGGTCCATGAACGCCCCGGGATCGCCTTCGTCGGCGTTGCAGATCAGGTACTTCTGCTCGCCGGCGGCGCTGCGGGCGAACTTCCACTTCGTGCCGGTGGGAAAACCTCCGCCGCCCCGGCCGCGCAGGCCGCTGGCCTCGACCATCGTCGCAGACCTGCTCGGGCGTCTTGTCCTTCAGAGTCTTCCACAAGGGCCGCATAGCCGCCGCGGGCGATGTACTCGTCGATCTCGCGCCGGGTCGATCAGGCCGCAGTTGGCCAGGACCCAGCGGGTCTGCGGGGCGAAAAACGGGTGTTCGTCGAGATACGGAACGTCTTCCCAGGCGGTCAGCGTGGCGTGGCGGTGCTGGCCCAGGATGGGGCACCCGGTACTCCGGGTCACCTCCGGCAGGCGGCCGGCGAAGACGTCGTCCAACAGTTGCGGCACCTTCTTGGCCGTGACCTGCTGGAACGAGACCCGCGCGCGGCCGGGCAACTGGATATCGACGATCGGTTCCACGGAGCAGAGCCCGATGCAACCGGTCTTGACCACGTCGGCCTGAAGTTCGTGAGAGTCGAGATACGCCCGCACCGCGTCCATCGTCGCTTGCGCCCCTGCGCCGAGGCCGCAAGTCCCGGCGCCGACGTAGATGGCCGGCCGCAAGAGGCGATCGCGTCGCAATTCGGCAAGCCGTTGCTCACGGAGCCGCCGGGCTTCCGGGTCCTGGGGGCTCGAATCGGCATCGACCAGCCAGCGGAGAAGTTCCGGACAGGCGTCCAGCGCGGGAGGGATTGTAGCGCGTGGTTCGGGAAGCGTCGCTTGGGTCATAGTGGGATGTCTTTCGGTGACGTTGAGTTCCCCAGCGGAAAGGCATTGGCGACGTGAGGGCCGTTTACGGAACAAGGATCGGGATTATGCCGAGAAAATCGACGTGGCGGAAACGGGTGGCCGAAGAGAGGGCCGTTTACGGCCCTTCCCGCGCAGCGGTAGTAGGCCCGGCATTTATGCCGGGTAATCGTGCGTGCTAGCCCTCTTTGCCGGTGCATAGAGTTGCTGTCAGCCGCGTTCACGCGGCTCCTGCCAGGACTAGAGCAGGAGCCCGGTAAACCAGGCTGACAGCCACCTGGACAAGGCAAAACGTTCCAGGTGCGCACGCCAACCCGGCATAAATGCCGGGCCTATTACCGGCTGAAGCCGAGAACGGGCGTAAACGCCCGTCCGCGGCGAGCGGCTACGGTGGATTTCAGGCGTCATTCTGCGCTGCCTTTCGACAAAAACTCCCCTCGCCCGTACTCGGGAGAGGGGCAGGGGGTGAGGGCAGTTTTTTCATGCGGCGGCGTCATTTTTCCGATGCCTTTCGGTACGAATCGATGATTTTGGCAACGCTCTTCGTCGACACTCCAGCGTGGAACTCGCCGTTCACGCAAATCACCGGGGCCAGCCCGCAGGCGCCGATGCAGGCGACGACTTCCAGGCTGAACTGCCCGTCGCGACTCGTCTGGCCGGCATCGATTGTGAGTTCCCGCTTGATCGCTTCCAAGATGGCGGCCGATCCCTTGACGTGGCAGGCTGTGCCGCGACAGACCTGGACGTGGTTCACGCCCTGGGGCTGAAAGCGGAACTGGTTATAGAACGTGGCCACGCCGTAGATCTTGCTGGCGGGCAAACGAAGATGCTTGCCGATCCGCACGACGGCATCACGCGACAAATAGCCGTGTGCTTGTTGAACGTCCTGAAGAATGGGGATCAGCGAATCGCGCGAGGCGTTCGGATAACGAGTGAGGACCAGGTCAACGTCGGCCGCTACCACGGTATAGCCTGTATTCAAGGTCGATAGGTTTGGAAGCTCGGAGCCCCTGGCACGGCGGTCTCTTCTCAAAAGGTTGGGAAAAATTGAGGAGGGTTCCGCTCGGCCAGGGACTCCAAGGAGATCGGCCAAGTTTAGAGCAACAAGCGTGCCAGTTACTATAGGTGCCGTTTAACGCAAGTTCCGTTGATTTAATTCCCTTGCGTCAGGCTCGATGGACGACAGCATCATTTGCTGGGGGAAACGATGAAGGCCGCGGAGAAAACCCGGTATCTCGCGCGAAAGTCGTTCGCAGTTCCGTACGAGCTTGCATACGTGACCGCTTGTGGAAGCTCGTTTTCGAATGTATGATGCGGCTATACACTGTATTGGAGGACCGGCGTTTTCACGATGACGATTCGCTTCATACTCATCATGGCGGCCATCGCTATTGTCGTCGTGGCCAATTCCGTTCTTACGCTAGTGGCGGTCGAGTACTGCGAACATTTCCTGCTGCTGACGTCCGTCACGACGGTGGTCAGTCTGGGGCTGATCTACGCGATTACCATGTTGGGGATGCGGCCTGTCGTGCGGATCATGGCCATGTCGCGGAGAGTGATTTCCGGCGATATGACCGCCCGTATTGGCATCCGCCCGCCGGGCGAACTGGGAGTCCTGTGCCAGGCGATCGATGCCATGGCCGAGGCCGTCGCCCGCCGGGAAACGCAACTCACGCAGGCCGTCCGGCAGCAGGTCAGCCGGGCCGAAAAACTGGCCTCGATCGGCCGCCTGGCGGCCGGAGTGGCCCACGAGATCAACAATCCGCTCACCGGCGTGCTCACCTTTGCACACTTGCTGCGGCAGAAGCCGCACATGAGCGAGGAAGATAATGAGGATCTCGACCTGATCATCCACGAGACCACCCGGGCGGCCGAGATCGTTCGCGGTTTGCTCGATTTTGCCCGCGAACGGCCCGCGAAAATGGAGCCCTTGGACATCAACGACGTGGTGCGGCGGACGGTGCGGCTGATCGCCAATCAGAAGAAGTTCGAGCACATCGTGATCGAAGAAGTCTTGCACCGCGGCCTGCCGGAAGTCTGCGGCGACATGAATCAGTGGCAGCAGGTCCTCTTGAATCTGGCCCTGAACGCCTGCGCTGCCATGCCCAACGGCGGGCGTCTGACGATCAGTACGACGGCCGGCGACGGCCGCGTAATCCTCCGCGTGGCCGATACGGGCTGCGGCATCCCCGAGGGACTGATGGAGAAGATTTTCGAGCCGTTCTTCACCACGCAACCGGTGGGCAAGGGAACGGGACTGGGGCTGAGCGTTACGTTCGGCATCGTCGAGCAACACGATGGTACGATCGAAGTTGACAGCAAAGAAGGGCAAGGCAGCACGTTTACGATCAGCCTGCCGGCACTCGCGCCTTCACAAAAATGAACTGAACACAGAAAACAATAAACCACGAAATACACGAAACACACGAAAAAAGAAGAACCAGAAGGAGTAATGACAAGAAGATGGTCCGTGAGTACACAGACGACAGGAAGATAATATTCCTGTTTTCTTCTTTCTTATCTTCCTGTCGCACATCTTCCTGTCAATTGCTTGCTCTTCTTTCGTGTATTTCGTGGTTAATAGATTGATATGCTATGAGCGCCGATGAGTCCACTACCGTTTCTCTCCGCATCGCCGTGATCGACGACGAGGCAGTCATCGGCGTCAGTTGCCGCCGGGTTTTGGGCGCCGCCGGGCACAAAGTCGAGTACTTCAATGATCCCGCAGCAGGATTGACTGCCGTCCTGACGGGGCAGTTCGACGTGATCTTGCTGGATCTCATGATGCCGGGCATGTCGGGGATGGATATTCTGAAGCAGATCAAAGCCGACGGGGTTCCCTCCGAAGTCGTGATGATCACGGGCCATGCCACCGTCGAGACGGCCGTCGAGGCCATGAAGGCTGGTGCCCACGATTACATTGCCAAGCCCTTTTCGCCGCCGCAGTTGAACATGGTCGTACTCAAGGCATGGGAACATTCGGCCCTGGTGCGCGAAAACGTGGCCCTGCGGCAGGAATTGGAAATCCGCCAGGGATTCGAGGGGATCATCGGCGAAAGCCGGCCCATGGAACGGGTTTTCGGACTCGCCCGGCGGGTGGCGCCGACCGATGGCACCGTCTTGCTGACGGGCGAAAGCGGCACCGGCAAGGAGATGTTCGTGCGGGCCATCCATCGCCTCAGCCGCCGCAACAGATTGCCCCCTTATGGCCTGCGATTGCAGTGCCTTGGCCCCCACGCTGCTGGAAAGCGAGTTGTTCGGCCACGTCAAAGGCTCGTTCAGCGGGGCCATCGCCACGAAGCAGGGCCTGTTCGAGGCGGCCCACCAAGGCACGTTGTTCCTCGACGAAGTGGCCAACCTGAGCATGGAAACCCAAGGGCAAACTGCTTCGCGTGCTGGAGACCAAGCGGGTGAAGAAGGTGGGCGACACGGCCGAACGCGACATCGATATCCGCCTGATTTCGGCCACCAACCGCGAACTGAGCGAGATGGTCCGCGAAGGGGCCTTTCGCGAAGACCTGTATTATCGGCTCAACGTCGTGCCGATCTACCTGCCTCCGCTCCGCGATCGGCAGGGCGACGTGCCGCGGCTGGCAATTTCTTTCCTGGAACGGTTTTGCAAGAAGAACCAGGTCAACGCCAAAGGGTTCAGCATCGAGGCCATGGCTCTGATGGAAAGCTACGCCTGGCCGGGCAACGTCCGCGAATTGCGGAACATCGTCGAGCGGCTGGCCATTCTCTGCGACCAGGACCGCATCGAGCCGCACCATCTTCCCGAAGAAATCCGCAAGTCCGCGCCGCGGACGACGGTCAGCCAGCTTCCCCAGACGTGGGAAGAGTTCAAGCGTCTCAAGCAGCACGTCCGCGACGCGGCAGTCGAACAACTCGAACGGCGGTTCCTGTCAGAGGCGTTACAGCGTTGCGAGGGCAACGTCAGCCGGGCCGCCGAGGAGATCGGCATTCAGCGGACGAATCTGCACGCCTTGATGCGGAAATACGGGCTGAATTGAAATACACTGTATAGCCGCCGCATACATATTCTAAGGCGATCTTCACCCCAAAACCGCCCTTCTTCGTCGTTTTCCTCTTTGGCACAGTTGTTGCAATGCCTCTGGCACGAAGTCAGAAGCGAGCAATCCATCCGCCAAAAAGGGACGACAGTCATGTCGGACGATCCGAAACTCCTGGTTGTTGACGACGAGGAAGTGATTTGCGAGGGCTGCCGCCGCATTTTCAACCGCCAAGGGTTCGAGGTTGAAAAGTGCAGCGATGCCACCCAAGGCTTGAGCCTGGCCAAGCAGAACGATTACAGTGCCATCCTCCTGGACATCAAGATGCCGACCATGGATGGCATCGCCTTCCTCGAATCCCTGCGGCAGCAGAAGGCCGACGTGCCCGTCGTCCTTATGACGGGCTATCCCAGCATTCCCAACGCGGCGTCGGCGATTCGCCTGGGGGCTTCCGACTACGTGACCAAGCCCTTCACGCCGGAAGAAATCACGCAGGCCGTACACCGCCTGCTGCACCACGATGCTACGCCGAGCGGCCGCAAGGCGTTGCCGCCGGCCGAACCGCCGGCGCCGGCCGAACCGTTCCACTTCTGGCATCGCGCTTGGTTCCAGTCGGGCGATCAGCGAGCGACGCGGGTCGGGGCCGTGCTCACGGATCCTGCGACATCCAAGATCGAATCGGTCTGCTTGCCGCGGATCGGCGAGGTGGTCTATCAAGGCCTGCCGCTGGCCGCCGTGACCGTGGCCGACAAGCCGCAGCAGTTCATTCCCGCGCCCCTCTCGGGCGTGGTCGTCGCGGTCAACGAGGCCTTGAAGCAGGATCCCGCTTTGCTGCTCAACGACCCCTGCGGCAAGGGGTGGATCGCCTGCATCAGCGCCACGCGGGCTGAAGACGAGGCCGGCAATTGCCTGTCGCGGCGAGTCGCCCTGTACAATCCCGATGCCACCAACGCACCGGCCCAGATCGCCAAGCTGCGCAGCCTCGGCTGTGAGGTGCATCTCGCCATCGATTGGGCCCAATTGACGTGCGGCACTCGACGAAGCCGATGCCCCCGTCGTGGTCCTCGACGATTCGGCGATCGGCGACGAAGGGCCGATCACGGTCGGCCTGATCAACGGCGCCTGCCCGGAGGCCAAAGTGCATCGTCGTGGCCGCGGCCGATGCGAATCGTGAAGCCGCCTATCGGCTGCGACACATCTTTTACTACGCGGTCGAGCCGTTCGCCGACAACGAAATGGCTGAGATCCTCGATGCCGCCTTTCATCGTCCGTCGCCGGGTACACGCAGCGACCGGCACCGCGAAATCGCCCAACCACTCAACAGCATTTCCATCACCAACCGCAACGGCACGCGGGTCCGTTTCCAGATTGCCCCGGGGCTGTTGCGCCGCGAAGAGGGGCTGGGACGGCTGATTCATCAGAAGCTCGTCGCCAGGCTCTTCCCCATGGAAAGTTCGGCGGAAGAGACCGCCATTACGCCCATGAACCTGGTGAGCATCGCCCAGCGCTGCGATCGTGTGATCGTGCTCACGACCGGCGATCAAAGCCGGCTGCCGGGAAGCCTGCTTCGCGACACGAAGGGCGAATTCGTCTCGCTCTCCGGCAAAGGCGGCGACAAGGTCGTGGCCCTGGTCGTGCAACCAACGTGCGGCGCGGGCGGCACTTTGAACTTCGATCCTGAAACCAACGAGGCCCTGGCCACGCACCTGGTTCGCGAAATGGCCAGTTGCTGACCGAAACACCCATGACTGCTTCAACCGTTGATCCGGACATCGAAGGCCTCTCGGGCACAAACCTGCGCGATTGCTATCAGTGTGGCAAGTGTTCGGCCGGCTGCCCGATGGCAGATGCCATGGACGTTTTGCCGAACCGGCTGATCCGTCTCGTGCAACTGGGCCAGGTCGAAAAGGCGTTGCGCGCCGAGTCGATCTGGAAATGCGTGTCGTGCATGACCTGTACGGCCCGCTGCCCGAAAGCGGTCGATTGTGCCGGCGTGATGGATGCCCTGCGGCAGATCGCCTTCGAGCGCGGCGTCGTGCCGGAGGCCCGGCAGCGGACCTTGCTCTTCCAGAAGGCGTTCCTCGACAACATCCGCCGCAACGGCCGCTTGCGGGAACTGGAACTCGTGGGCGCATTCAAGCTGCGGGCCTTCTTTCGCGATCGCAGTCTGCGGGCCTTGATGAAAGACTCGTTTCTGGCCCCCAAGCTCATGCAGCGCGGCAAGTTGCACTTCGGCGGCCGGCGCGTGAAGGACCGCGCGGTGGTCGGTCGCATTTTTGCGCGGTGCATGTCCCACGATGAGAAGTAAATCATGGAAATCGGCTACTATCCCGGATGTGCCCTGCACGGTTCGTCGAACGACTACGAGACGTCGGTCCGCGCTTGTCTGGGCAAGCTGGGCGTCGGGCTGCGGGAGTTGGACGACTGGATCTGCTGCGGCGCCACGGCGGCCCATTCCCTCAACCACAAGCTGGCGGTCGCCCTGCCGGCGCGGAACCTGGCGCTGGCCAAGCGCGACGGCATGAGCGAGATCTTGGCCCCCTGCCCCATGTGCTCGATGGAACTCCTGCGCGCCAATCGGGCCTTGGCGGCCTGCCCGCGGCTGCAGAGAGAAATCTCCGAGATCGTCGAGCTTGAGGTCGACGGCAGCACGCAGGTCTTGAACTTCATCCAGGTCGTGCAGAAGATCGGCCTGGAAGCGATCGTTCGGCAGGTCGTGCGACCGCTGAACGGCTACCGTCCGGCCTGTTACTACGGCTGCCTCTTGACCCGCCCGCCGCACGATGTCCAGTTCGACGACTGCGAGCAGCCCAGCAGCATGGAAACGCTCTTGGCGGCCCTGGGCGCGGAGCCGGTCGACTGGAACTACAAGACCGAGTGCTGCGGCGCCGGGCATGACGCTGGCCGACGAAGAGACCGTGCTCGACCTTTCGCACAAGATCCTCAGCGACGCCGCGGCCCACAATGCCTCGTGCATCGTGGTCGCCTGTCCGATGTGCCACGTCAATCTCGACATGAAGCAGGCCGACATCGAGCGGCATTTCGGCGTCCGGCACGACCTGGTCGTCTACTATCTTTCGGACCTGATCGGCCTGGCGTTGGGGATCGACGAGACGGTTTTGGGGATCGACCGGCATTTTGTGGTGAAGAAGTAAACAAACCATGGCCAGGATCGGCGTATTTGTCTGTTGGTGCGGCGAGAACATCGCCCGCACCGTGGATGTCGAGCAAGTGGCGGCGGCTGCCGGCGAGTTGCCGGGCGTGGCCTGCGCGATGGCCTGCAAATACATGTGCTCGGAACCGGGCCAGGCCGCGATCCGCCAGAAGATCGCCGCAGAGCATCTCACCGGCGTCGTCGTGGCCTCCTGCTCGCCGCACATGCACCTTCGCACCTTCCGCAAGGCGGCCGAGAAGGAAGGGCTGAATCCCTACCTGGTCGAAATGGCCAACATCCGCGAGCAGTGCTCCTGGGTCCATCACGATCGCCGGCAGGCCACGGCCAAGGCGATCGACCTGGTCTCGATGGCCGTGGCCAAGACCCGATACAACCATGCCCTGGCCCCGATCGAGATCCCCTTGACCCGCCGGGCCATGGTCATCGGCGGCGGCGTGGCCGGCATCCAGGCGGCGCTCGACATTGCCGATGCCGGCTACCAGGTCGTGCTCGTGGAACGCGAGCCTTCGATCGGCGGCAAGATGGCCGGTCTGAGCGAGACCTTCCCCACGCTGGATTGCTCGCAGTGCATCCTCACGCCGCGGATGGTCGAGGCGGGCCAGCATCCCAACATCACGCTGCACACATACTCAGAGGTCGAGTCGGTCGAGGGCTTTGTCGGCAACTTCCGCGTCACGGTCCGAAAGAAGGCCCGTTACATCGACATGGAGAAATGCACCGGCTGCGGCCAGTGCTGGAATTCCTGCCCCTCGAAGAAGAACCCGAGTGCCTTCGACTACGGGCTAGGGCAGCGGACGGCCATCTATATCCCCTTCCCCCAGGCCGTGCCCGCTCGTCCCGTGATCGACGCCGCGGCCTGCCTGAAGTTGACCAAGGGCAAGTGCGGCATCTGTGCCAAAAAATGCCAACCCGGCGCCATCCGCTTCGACGACGAAGACCGCCTGGTGACCGAGGAAGTCGGGGCCATCGTCGTGGCCACGGGCTATAAGCTCTACAGTGTCGGACGGGAACAGCCCAACGGCCACGTGACCGGCTACGGCGAATACGGCTACGGCCGCTATGCCGACGTAATCGACTCGCTGCAATTCGAGCGGCTGCTTTCGGCCTCCGGTCCGACGGGCGGCGAGGTCCGCCGGCCTTCCGACGGCAAGATGCCCGCAGAGCGTGGTCTTCATCAGTTGCGTCGGCTCCCGCGACAACGCCAAGGGACTTTCCTACTGCTCGAAGATCTGCTGCATGTATAACGCCAAGCACGCCATGCTCTACAAGCACAAGGTCCACGAAGGCGAGGCGCACGTCTTTTACATGGATATCCGCTCCGGCGGCAAGAACTACGACGAATTCGTCCGCCGGGCGATCGAGCAGGACGGGGCCCATTACCATCGCGGCCGCGTGTCGAAGATCGTCGAGCAAGACGGCCGATTGATCGTCCGCGGCGTCGATACCCTGGCCGGCGAGCCCGTGACGATCCATGCCGACCTGGTCGTGCTGGCCGCGGCGATGTGCCCGTCCGACGGCGCCGAGGCGCTGGCCCAGAAGCTCAACGTCGGTTACGACGAGAACGGCTTCCTTTCCGAATCGCACCCCAAGCTGCGGCCGGTGGAAACCAACGCCGCGGGCGTCTTTGTCTGCGGGGCCTGCCAGGGGCCCAAGGATATTCCCGAGTCGGTCGCCCAGGCTACGGCGGCGGCGGGCAAGGTGCTGGTGATGTTCAGCCGCCAGCAACTATCGCGCGAGCCGGAAGTTGCGCGGGTCGACGAAACGAACTGCGCGGCCTGCTTCGCCTGTGTCCGGGCGTGTCCCTACGGCGCCATCGAGCGGGCCGCAACCCGGAGTACGGGTGCCCCGCGACCGCAAGGGCCAACTGGTCAAACGCACGGCCCGGGTCAATCCCGGCTTGTGCATGGGCTGCGGTACCTGCGTGGCCGTGTGCCCCTCGAAGAGCGCCGACCTGGCCGGCTTTTCCGAACAACAGATCTACGCCATGGTGGAGAGCCTGGTATGAGCGAACTTGGAAGTTTCGAACCGAAAATCATTGCCTACGTGTGCAACTGGTGTACGTACCTGGGCGCGGACCTGGCCGGCACGAACCGCCTGGAATATCCGGCCAACATCCGCGTCGTGCGCTTGCCTTGCACGGGACGGATCGATTTCAACCTGATCATCAAGGCCTTTGAGATGGGTGGCGATGCAGTGCTGATCTCCGGATGCCATCCGGGCGACTGCCACTACACGGCCGGCAACTATCATGCCCGCCGCCGTTGGATGCTTTTCCGCCAACTGCTGGAAGCCGTCGGCATCGAAACCGAACGCGTGCATTTCACCTGGATTTCGGCGGCCGAAGGCAAGAAGTGGCAACAGGTCGTGGAAAAACTGACCGAAAAGACGCGGAAGCTCGGTCCCTACACCGGCTACCGCGAAATCTGCAGAGAACGGACTCCGTGCCGTTCCGAGTTTTGCGAAACGACCTGTGCCACGTTCTCTCCGGGGGTTACCGGAACGGCACGGAGTCCGTTCCCTACAGGGGGTGCCAACGGATGATAACAATACTTCGCGAAACCTGCCGGCAATTGCTCCGCGATGGGAAGGTCGACGTCGTGATCGGCTACAGCCAGGATCTGACGGGACCGGCCGACGGACCCGTATTTCCGGTCTTCATCCGGCGGCCGGAGGACGTTGGTCAACTCGTTTGGAACGATCGCTGCCACGCGAACCTGACGGTTTACCTCAAGCGTCCGGAAATCCGCGCCTTGGGCCGCCCGGCGATCGTGGTCAAGGGATGCGATCAACGGGCCTTGGTCGTGCTGGAGAAGGAATCGCAACTCGACCGCACACAGGTCTACGTAATCGGCATGGCCTGCGACGGCATGGGCCGGCCGAAGTGCGAGACGTGCGACGTTCACGAACCTCGCGGCGCCGACGTGGTTGTTGGCCAGGCGGCCGGCAAGGCCACCGCGATATCGGCTGAAGAGCGCTACGCGGCAATCAACGCCTTCCTGAGTCGGTCGCCGTCCGAGCGGCTGGCCTACTGGCGGCAGGAACTGGCCCGTTGCGTGAGATGCTATGCCTGCCGGCAGGTCTGCCCGATGTGCTATTGCCCGCGGTGCATCGTCGACAAGAATCGGCCGCAGGCAATCAGCACCTCGGCCACGCTCAAGGGCAACTTCGCCTGGCACATCACGCGGGCCTTCCATTTGGCCGCGCGATGCGTGGGTTGCGAAGAATGCACGCGGGTTTGCCCGGCGGGCATCGACCTGCGATTGCTGAATCTCTCGCTGGCCCAGGCGGCGGAGGCAAATTTTGCCTTTCGCGCCGGCGACGATCCCCAGGCAGAACCGGTGGTCGGTTCCTACACGCTGCAAGACAAGGAGAGCTTCATCCAATGAGCGAGGTTCTTTCCTTGGCAACGCTTCGCACGCTGGTCGACAAGTGGATTGCCGATGGTCGCCGCGTGGCCGGTCCGCGCCTGGTCAATGATCGACTGCTTTACGACTGGCTCGACTCGGCCGGGCAATTGGCTCTCGACCGCGCGGCGCGGCCCCAGGAGACTCCTGTAAGGAACGCCCTCCGTGGCGTTCCGTCGAAAGAATCTTCGCCCTCGTCTCAGAACGCCACGGAGAGCGTTCCCTACAGTCGTGTCGCGCGGCCGCGGAATTCGATCAAGGAATTCCTCTTTCCCCGCCATGAAACACTCTATGGTTACAAGCTGGGGCGGAAGCGCGTCGAGTTGACCGAGATCGAGCCGCCGCAGGCGGAGCAGATCGTGATCGCCGCCCGGCCGTGCGATGCCGCTTTGGGGCCGATCCTCGATCACGTTTTCAACTGGGACTATGCCGACGCGACCTACAATCGCCGCCGCGAGCTGACGACGATCGTTACCCTGGCCTGCCAGGGCTTTGATGCCCAGTGCTTCTGCACGTCGGTCGGGTCCGGCCCGGATGACCCGCGCGGATCGGACGTCATGCTCTACGCGCTGGACGAAGGAATTTTGGAAATCCGCTGCCTGACGGAAAAGGGCCGACGCTTGTTTGCCGGGCATACCGAACCTTCGGACCGCAAGGGGTCGGTGAGTGCGGGGCCGGAGATTCGCTTCGATCTCGACAACGTGAACCGGTTCCTGGAAAACGGCTTTGAAGACGCGCAGTGGCCGGAACTGGCCCGGCGGTGTCTCGCCTGCGGCGCCTGTGCCTACACTTGTCCGACATGCCACTGTTTTGACATTGTCGACGAAGGTGCCGGGGGACAAGGCGTGCGGGCACGGAATTGGGACGCCTGCCAGTTCGGCCTGTTCACGCTGCATGCCGCGGGCCACAACCCGCGGAGCTATCAGGCCCAGCGGCAGCGGCAACGGATTTACCACAAGTTTCGCATCTATCCCCAGAAGTTCGGCACGTTGCTCTGCACCGGCTGCGGCAACTGCACGCGGAATTGCCCCGTCGGACTCGGCGTCCGCCCGGTGCTTTCGGCGATTGCCGGCGGACCAATAAAGTAGCAGGCACACGCCGTGTGCCGTCCGCACAGCGTGTAGGGTGGGCCGAGTGAAACGAGTCCCACCACGTTCCGGCGTTTCCCAATGGTGGGACTCGTTTCACTCGGCCCACCCTACATAATGCGGCCCACGCCACACTTGCCGTGAAAAATACCATGACCGCCAACATCTACCAGCCCGACCTGATGGAAGTCGTTCAGGTCCGCCAGCAAACGGCCGACGTGAAATCGGTCCGCGTTCGTTTCCGCGACGAAGCGCGGGCCCGCGACTTCCGCTTCCGCGTCGGCCAGTTCGGGATCTTCTCCGCCTTCGGGGCCGGCGAGTCGCCGTTCAATCTCTGCTCCAGTTCGAACTGGCAAGACTTCATCGAATTCTGCTTCCGCCGCACGGGTCGCGTGACCGAGGCCTTGTGGAACATCGACGAGGGCGACATCGTCGGCTTCCGCGGACCGTACGGCAACGCCTATCCGATGGACAAGTGGCGGGGCAAGAACTTGATCTTTATCGGCGGCGGGATTGCCATGCCGCCCATCCGCTGCGCCATCTGGTATGCCCTGGAAAATCGCCCGCAGTACGGCCAAATCACGATCGTCTACGGTGCGCGGAAGGTAGGCGACCTGGTCTTCCGCAATGAACTTGACCGCTGGGCCGGCTATGATAATGTCCGCGTCGTGAGTTGCGTCGATCCGGGCGGCGAGACACCCGACTGGAAGGGCGAAGTCGGTTTCGTGCCGAGCGTGGTGGAAAGAGCCGGCATCTCGGCCGAAAACGCCGTCGCGCTGGTCATCGGACCGCCGATCATGATCCAGTATACGCTGCCCGTGCTCAGCAAGATGGGGCTAGGCGACAGCGATATCTATACGAGTCTGGAGAACCGTATGAAGTGCGGGGTGGGCAAGTGTGGCCGTTGCAACTGCGGCCCGGCATACATCTGCAAAGACGGCCCCGTGTTCACGCTCGAACAGATCAAACGGTTGCCCAACGACTTTTGATCTTCTCCGCAGTTTGCGTTGACAACGCCGCCGCGGCCAGTTACGATAATAGAACTGACCGGTCAGTCCTCCCCTCTAATAGAGAAACGCATGGTGTCGCATGAAAACGTTGTCCTCCGACAGTATGCGAACTCCCGCCCAGCGAGCGGCCTACAGCCAGCGCCAGGAAGAAATCCTGGAAAAGGCCATGCTTCTTTTTGCTGCGCACGGCTATGCCGACACTGACACCCAGTTTCTTGCCGATCAGCTCCAGGTGGGCAAGGGGACCTTGTATCGCTACTTCCCCAGCAAGGAGGAGCTTTTTCTGGCTGCCGTCGATTTCGGCGTGCGGAAGTTGCACGAGCACGTCTTGGCCTGGGTCGATCAAGCGGTAGACCCCATGGACCGCATCCGCCAGGGCGTCCGCGGTTACTTGGCCTTCTTCGTCGCGCACCCCGAGGTCGTGGAGTTGATGATCCAGGAGCGGGCCATCTTCCGCGACCAGCGAAAATCGACGTATTTCCAGCGCCGCGACGAATTCGCCAAGCGCTGGCAGGAACTTTACCGCCAGTTGATCGCCGCAGGATTGCTCCGCGACATGCCGCCGGAGCGGATCAGCAACATCATCAGCGAGTTGCTTTACGGGGCCATGTTCACTAACTTTTTTTCCGGACGCGAGCCCGATTTCGAGTCCCAGACAGCCGAAATCATGGACGTGGTGCTGGAGGGCATCCTCAGCGATTCGCAACGGCAACACCGCCGGGCCGCGGGTGCCGGGAGCGAGGAGCGGGGAGCAGTAGAGTGGGACAAGATCGGGGCACCCGGCGTTGCCGGGTCCGCGAGCGCCGGCCCACCATGATCGAGAATGATAATAGTAATGGTGGGCCCGCGCTTGCTGCGCAACCTTGTCCTACCCTACAAGACTCAAGGGCTATAGGCTTATGAATTGGTTTATGAAAACGTCACAACTTACGCTCGTGTTCTCGTTGGCGGCGATCCTGAATGGATGCGGCCATTCGCCAGCGCAGATCAGCGACCCGCCGGCACCGGAGGTCGAAGTCGGCCTGCCTGTCACGAAGCAGATCGTCGATTACGTCGACTTCACGGGCCGGACGGACGCGATGCCGACCATCGACGTGCGGGCGCGGGTCAGCGGATACCTGGACAAGGTGAAGTTTCGAGAAGGGTTCGACGTCAAGGAGGGCGACGTGCTGTTCTTGATCGACCCGCGGACCTATCAGGCCGATTACGACAGCAAGGTTGCCAACTTGGCGCAGGCCCGCGCCCACCTGACCCACATGGAGTCGAACTACAAGCGGGCCGAGAACCTGATCGCCAAACAGGCCGTCAGCCAGGCCGATTTCGACCTGGCCGTCGGTGACCGCGACGAAGCGGAGGCGGCGGTTAAAAAGGCCGAAGCGGACCTGCACACCGCCGACCTCAACCTGAAATGGACCCGCGTGTTGGCCCCCATCAGCGGCCGTATCAGCCGGCAGAACATCGATCCGGGCAACATGGTCAAGGCCGACGAAACGGTGCTGACGACGATCGTCTCCCTGGACCCCATCTACGCCTACTTCGACGTCGACGAGGCGGCCATGCTGCGGTTCCGACGCCTGATGGAGGCCGGAAAGGTGAAATCCGCTCGGGAGGCGAAGTCCCCGGTATACCTCGGGCTGGCCGACGAGGACGACAAGTATCCGCACGAGGGCACGATCGATTTCGTCGACAACCGGCTCAATGCCTCCACCGGCACCTTGCGGCTGCGGGGGCGGTTCGACAACCACAAGCAGTTCCTCTCCCCCGGCATGTTCGTGCGGATCCGGGTGCCCATCGGCCCGATGCATCAGGCGATCCTGGCCACGGAGCGGGCCATCGGCTCCGACCAGGGCCAGAAGTTCCTCTACGTGCTCAACGAGAAGAACGAGGTCGTCTATCGCGAGGTACAGATCGGCGCCTTCCAGAACGGATTGCGGGTGATCGAAAGCGGACTTGGCCCGGACGAGCGGTTTATCGTCAACGGCCTGCAACGCGTCAAGCCGGGAGACACAGTGCAGCCGAAGCTCGTGCAGTCGCCCTCTCCGGGGGATATCGAAGGCAATGCGAAGGCGATGGTGGCCCAGGATGGAAAACACGCACCGGTTCTCGCCGACGATTCACGTCGTCGTTCGGCAGAGAAAGGGAGCGTGGAAAAGCTGCCGTAGCCGTAGGGTGGGACCAGATCCGGGGTACCCGGTACTCCGGGTCGGCGATCGCCGGCCCACCAAAATGTGTTGTCCACCCAATCATGGTGGGCCTGCGCTCGCTACGCGATCTGGTCCCACCCTACACCCCAACAGTTTTTTCCCGCCTTTTAACCTCCGCGTTTGCCACCGTCTCATGTTTTCCCGGTTTTTCATCGATCGCCCGATCTTCGCCACAGTGCTGTCGATTGTGATCACGTTGGCCGGCGGGCTGGCGATGTGGAATCTGCCCTTGGCCCAGTACCCGCCGGTCACGCCGCCGACGGTGCAGGTCATGTGCACCTATCCCGGCGCCAGCGCCCAGGTGGTGGCCGAGACGGTGGCCGCGCCCATCGAGCAGCAGGTCAACGGCGTGGAGCGGATGCTCTACATGGAGTCGTCGTCGGCCAACGACGGCTCCTACAATCTCTCGGTGACCTTCGAGCAGGGGATGGACCTGAACCTGGCCCAGGTGCTGGTGCAGAACCGCGTGAACCTGGCCTTGCCGATGCTTCCGGACGTCATCAAGCAGACCGGCGTGACGACGCGGAAGCGGGTGCCCGACATCCTCATGTGCGTCAACGTCGTCTCGCCCCACGGCCGCTACGACCAGCTCTACCTGAGCAACTACGCGCTGATGTACATGCCGCGACGAGCTGCTCCGACTGCCGGGGATCAGCGACATCTTCATCGCCGGGCAGCGCGATTACAGCATGCGGATCTGGGTCGACCCGGACAAGCTCGCCGCGCGGAACCTCACCGCCGGCGACGTGGTGGCCGCGCTGCGGGAGCAGAACGCGGAGGTGGCCTGCGGGCAGATCGGCGGGCAGCCGGTGCCGCGGGGGCAGGAGACGCAGATCCCCTTGACGACCCTCGGCCGGCTGAAGAATCCCGCGCAGTTCGCCGACGTCATCCTCCGCGCCACGCCCGACGGCCGCATCGTCCGCATCCGCGACGTGGGCCGCGTGGTCCTGGGGGCCAAGAACGAGGACCAGAGCTGCCGCTGCAACGGCATGGGGTCGGCGGGCTTGATCATCTTCCAGTTGCCCGACGCCAACGCCCTGGAGGTGGCCGACGCCATCCGGGCGAAAATGGAGGAGCTGACGAAGGACTTCCCCGACGATCTGGACTACGTGATCCGCTACGACACCACGCCCTATACGCGGCAGTGCATCGAGGAAGTGGTCAAGGCCCTCCGCGACGCGATCATCCTGGTGGCGCTGGTGGTGCTCCTCTTCCTGCAGAACTGGCGTTCGGCGATCATCCCCTTGATCGCCGTGCCGGTGGCCATCATCGGCACCTTCGCCGTGATGTAGGTGATGGGCTTCAGCCTCAACAACCTCACGCTCTTCGGCCTGGTGCTGGCGATCGGCATCGTGGTGGACGACGCGATCGTGGTGGTCGAGGCGGTGGAGCACCACATCGAGAACGGAATGCTGCCGCGGGACGCCACGCTCAAGGCCATGAGCCAGGTTTCCGGGCCGGTGGTGGCCGTGGGCCTGGTGCTCGAGCGCGGTCTTCGTGCCCTGCGCGTTCATCAGCGGCATCACCGGCCAGTTCTTCCGCCAGTTCGCCCTGACCATCGCCGCCTCGACGGTCATCTCGGCCTTCAATTCCTTGACCCTCAGCCCGGCGCTGTCGGCGTTGCTGTTGCGTCCGCGGGAGAAGGGGCAGGGCGAGGTCCTGCCGCGGCTGGCTTACGCCCTGGCCGGCGGCTGGTTGGCCTGTGAAGCTGGGGGGGCCGCGGCTGGCCGCTGCTGCCCTTTCTCTCGCCGCCGGCGGCAGCGCCCCTGGATCGCCGCCATCGCGGGCGCCGCGGCCGGCTGGCTCGTGGGTTTGCCGCTCAACTTCGTGCTGGGCCGGGCCTTCCGGCTCTTCAACGATGCCTTTGCCCGGGCCACCAACGTCTATCTCCGCGGCGTGGGGATGTTGCTCCGCGACCAGCGCGCTGGTGCTGGTGGTCTACTGCGGATTGCTGGGCCTGACCTACTGGCGCTACGTGCAGCACGCCCAAGGGCTTCGTCCCCACCCAGGACATGGGATACCTGCTTGGTGACCTTCCAACTGCCGGATGCGGCCTCGGCCGAGCGGACCGAGGCCCTGACCTATCGGGTCGAGGGGATTTGCAAGGACGTCAAGGGCGTCAAGAACCTCGTGGCGTACAACGGTCAGTCGTTCCTGCTGAGCGTCAACGGTTCGAACTTCAGCTCGATGTTCGTGATGCTCGACGATTTCGAAAATCGGCAGACGCCGGACTTGTCCGCCGACGCGATCGCCGCCCAACTGCGGGAGAAGCTCACCCGCGAGGTGCCCGAAGCCCAGGTGGTCGTCGTCGGGGCGCCGCCCATCCGCGGCATCGGCCGCACGGGCGGGTTCAAGTTCGTGGTGGAAGACCGGGGAGACCTCGGTTTGAACGCCTTGCAGCAACAGACGGCGAACCTCATGGACAAGGGCAACCGGCTTCTGGGGGCGAACGGCCAGCCGCAGTTGATCAATTTGTCGAGCGTGTTCCGCGCCAACGCCCCGCAGATCTACGTGAACGTGAACCGCCAGCAGTGCATGACGCTGGGCGTGCCGCTGGGCGACCTCTTCGACACCCTGCAAGTCTACCTGGGATCGCTGTACGTCAACGACTTCAATCTCTACGGCCGCACCTGGCAGGTGATCGTCCAGGCCGACGCGCCCTACCGCATCCGGAAGGAGGCGGTGGGGCAACTGAAGGTCCGCAACAGCAGCGGCGGCATGGTGCCCGTGGGGACCATGGCCTCGACCAAGGACGTCAACGGGCCCTTGCTCATCAGCCGCTACAATACCCACGCGGCGGCCTCCATCAACGGCACCACGGCGCTGGGGATCAGCTCCCGGCAGGGAATCGACCTGATGGCCAGGCTGGCCGACGAGGAACTTCCCAAGGGCATGGCCTACGAGTGGACCGAGATGGCCTTCTTCGAGGTCCAGGCGGGCAACACGGCGATGGCCATCTTCGCCGTGTCCGTGTTGATGGTCTTCCTGGTGCTGGCCGCGCAATACGAGAGTTGGTCGCTCCCTCTGGCGGTGATCCTCGTCGTTCCCATGTGCCTGCTGTGCGCGATCGCCGGCGTTTCGGTTCTTCCCATGCTCATGCCCAAGTCGATGTCGGCGGGCGGCCCGGCGGACATCAACATCTTCACGCAGATCGGCTTCGTGGTGCTGGTGGGACTGGCCAGCAAGAATGCGATTTTGATCGTCGAGTTCGCCAAGCACCAGCGGGAGGAAGGCGCGCCGCGGTACGAGGCGACCCTGGCGGCCTGCAAGCTCCGCCTGCGGCCGATCGTGATGACCTCGGCGGCGTTCATCCTCGGCTCGCTGCCCCTGTTGATCGCCGGCGGCGCCGGCGCCGAGATGCGGCGGACGCTGGGCACGGCCGTCTTCAGCGGCATGCTGGGCGTGACCCTCTTCGGGATCTTCCTCACGCCCGTGTTCTTCGTCGTCATCGACTGGTTGGGCGCCACGCCGCTGTTCCACTCGCGGCTGGTTCGCCGCATCGGTGCCATCCTCGGCCTCCTTCTGGGGTTCGGGATCCCGTGGGCATTGACGAGGCTTGTAGCAAGCTGGAATCGGCAACCAGGATCGTGGGAAGCCCCGGAGGATGCCGACGATGCAGAAGATGATTCGTAAAGGAGCTGCATGGCGGCCCGAGGGTCGGTTCCCAGTACCCAGTACTCAGCACCCAGTCCTCGGTAGTCGATACTGGGCAATTGCCGGAACTGCGCAAGCTCGTTACGGCTTGCACAACTACACAACTACACAACTCAGTACTGAGTACTGGGTACTGAGTACTATGTACTCGGCCGTTAGCAACAACTACTAAGACCTAAAACCTAAGCCCTCCGCCATGTTCTCCCGCTTCTTCATCCATCGGCCGATCTTCGCCTCCGTGTTGTCGATCATCATCACGCTGGGCGGCGGCATTGCCGTCTGGGTGCTGCCGGTGGCCCAGTATCCGGAGATCACGCCGCCCACGGTCGAGGTCTCGGCGTCCTATCCCGGCGCCGACTCGCAGGTCGTGGCCGACACCGTGGCCGCGCCGATCGAGCAGCAGGTCAACGGCGTGGAAGGCATGCTCTACATGTCGTCGCAGTGCACCAACGACGGCACCTATACGCTCACGGTGACCTTCAAGCTGGGAGTCGACCTGAACATGGCCCAGGTACTGGTGCAGAACCGCGTGGCCATGGCGGTGCCGATCCTTCCCGACCTGGTCAACCGCAAGGGAGTGACGGTCAAGAAGAAGTCGCCCAACGTGTTGATGATCGTGAACCTCTTCTCCCCGCCGGAGCCGGGCGCCCCAACGGCACTCGCGACAACCTCTACCTGAGCAACTACGCCACGATCCAGATCCGCGACGAGCTGTCGCGGATCCCCGGCGTCGGCGACGTGACCTACCTCGGCGAGCGCGACTACAGCATGCGGATCTGGCTCAACCCGCAGGAGATGGCCTACCGCGGCCTTTCCGCCGCCGACGTGGTCCTGGCCGTCCAGCAGCAGAACGCGCAGGTGGCCGCCGGCCAGATCGGGCAGCCGCCGGTGCCCAAGGGGCAGGACTTCCAGTACACCATGACCACCCTCGGGCGGCTCGTCGACCCCGAGCAGTTCGAGGACATGATCATCAAGTACGACAATCAGGGCCGCCTGGTCCGCATGCGCGACGTCGCCCGCATCGAACTCGGCGCCCAGGCCTACGACCAGACCTGCACGCTCAATGGCCATCCCTCGGTGGCGCTCTCGGTCTACCAGTTGCCCGGCTCCAACGCTCTCAAGACCGCCGGCCTGGTCCGCGCCAAGATGGAGGAACTCAAGATGCATTTCACCCAGGGCGTGGACTATAAGATCGTCTACGACACGACGCCCTTCATCAACGAATCGATCAACGAAGTCTTCAAGACGCTCCGCGACGCCGTGCTCCTGGTGGCCTTCGTGGTGCTCCTCTTCCTGCAGAACTGGCGCTCGGCGATCATCCCCTTGATCGCCGTGCCGGTGGCCATCATCGGCACCTTCGCCGTGATGGTGGCCCTGGATTTCAGCCTCAACAACCTCACGCTCTTCGGCCTGGTGCTGGCGATCGGCATCGTGGTCGACGATGCCATCGTGGTGGTCGAGGCCGTGCAGCGGCAAATCGACGACGGCCTGCCCCGCGCGAAGGCGCCCTGAAGGCCATGGGACTGGTCTCCGGCCCGGTGATCGCCGTGGGTCTGGTGCTCACGGCGGTCTTCGTGCCCTGCGCGTTCATCACCGGCATTACCGGCCAGTTCTTCCGCCAGTTCGCCCTGACGATCGCCGTCTCGACGCTGATTTCGGCCTTCAATTCGCTGACCCTCAGCCCGGCGCTGGCGGCCATCTTGCTGCGGCGGAGGGCCGAGGGAGAGTACGAAGAGGTCCTGCCCCCGGTGGTCTTTCCGCTGCTGGGCGGCTGGCTGGGCTACGAATACCTGCCGGCGCTGATCGGGCTGTTGGCACGCTCTGTTGGCGTGGCCATACCGCGGCCCGGGCCCCTGGCGACAACCGTCGCCGCGGCGCTGGTGGCCTGGATCTTCCGCCGGCCGCTGAACCGCATCCTCGCCTGGCTCTTCCGCCGTTTCAACGTCGGTTTCGACCACGCGACCAACGTCTACACCCGCTCGGTGGGCGGGCTGTTGCGGGTGAGCTGGCTGGTCCTGCTGGTCTACGGCGGCCTGCTGGCGTTGACCTGGTGGGGATTCGTGAAGTGCCCCGCGGGCTTCATCCCCGCGCAGGACAAGGGCTACCTGCTGGTGAACGTGCAGTTGCCGGACGCGGCCTCCGTGGAGCGGACCGAGCGGGTGATGCACCGCATCGAGGAACTTGCCCGCAAGACCCCCGGCGTGAAGGACACCGTGGCCATCGCCGGCCAATCGATCCTGCTGGGGGCCAATGCCCCCAACTTCGGCGCGATGTACGTGATGCTCGACGACTTCCACCAGCGCGTCGCCCGGGGCCTTTCCGGCGAGACCATCGCTGCCCAGTTGCAGGCCGATTTCCGGCAGGAGATCAAGGACGGGCTGGTGAACGTGCTGGGCGCCCCGCCGATCGACGGCCTGGGCACTGCCGGGGGCTTCAAGATCATCATCGAGGACCGCGGCGACAACGGCCTGCCGGCGCTGCAGCAGGTGGGCGAGAAGATCGTCGACGACGCCGGCCGGATCCCCGCGCTGGCCGGCTTCTTCAGCAGCTTCCGCGCCGACACCCCCTGGATCAGGCTGGACATCGACCGCACCCAGGCCAAGGTCCAAGGCGTGTCGATCGCCGAGATCCTCTCGGCCTTGCAGGTCTACCTGGGCTCGCTGTACGTCAACGACTTCAACCGCAACGGCCGCACCTGGCAGGTCAACGTGCAGGCCGACGCCGCCTATCGCAAGCAGGTGGAGGACCTCAGGCAACTGAAGGTCCGCAACGACAGCGCCGGCATGGTGCCCTTGGCCACGGTCGCCAGGCCCCGCTGGATCAGCGGCCCGGTGATGATCCAGCGCTACAACATGTACGTCTCGGCGCCGGTCAACGGCGCGCCGGCCCCGGGCGTCAGCTCCGGCGAGGCCATCCGGCAGATGGAGGGCGCAACCCGGCGGCAACTTCAGGAGGTCCACGCCATGAGCTACGACTGGACCGAGTTGGCCAAGCTCCAACTCGAGACCGGCAACACAGCGATGCTGGTCTTCGTGCTGGCGGTAGTGCTGGTGTTCCTGGTGTTGGCCGCCCAGTATGAGAGTTGGTCGCTGCCCTTGGCGGTGATCCTCGTGGTCCCGATGTGCCTGTTATGTTCCATCGCCGGCGTGGCCATCGCGCGACATGGACGTCAACATCTTCACGCAGATCGGTTTCGTCGTGCTGGTGGGCCTGGCCTGCAAGAATGCGATCCTCATCGTCGAATACGCCAAGGCCCAGCGCGAAGGGGGCGCCGACAGCCACCAGGCCACCCTGGCCGCCTGCCACCTGCGTCTGCGACCGATCATGATGACTTCGTTCGCCTTCATCCTCGGCGTGGTGCCGCTGGTGGTGGCCGTCGGCGCCGGGGCGGAAATGCGGCGGACCCTGGGCACGGCCGTCTTCAGCGGCATGTTGGGTGTGACCTTTTTCGGCATCTTCCTCACGCCGGTTTTCTTTTTCGTCATCCAGTGGTTTGCCGATCGGCGTGCGGGAAGGATGAGGGATGAAGGATGAAAGCGTCCGGTGCGGACCCCAGCCCGGCAAGCGGGCTGTCGATTTAATCGGGTTATATTGCATGATTCTGATTGGGTACATATAATGACGATGTTGTTACGGAGACAACGCGACCGCATGCGAGGACTTGCCATGGAGTATTGGGCGAAACCACCGCTGGATCGGCATCAAGTGTTGCTTTTCTCCCCCACGCTGGATGATTGCATCCGCTGAATTTCATCCTGTGCGTTTGCTCGACGAGATCCTGCGGGGCCTGGACTGGTCGGCCTGGACGAAGGAGTATGATGGCCGCGTCGGGGCAGCCGCCCATCCACCCTCGGGTGATGGCGGGGGTTATCCTCTACGGGCTGATGCGGCGTATCCGTTCCAGCCGGCAATTGGAATATGCCTGTGGCAACAACATCGACTTCATGTGGCTGGCCGAAGGACGCGGCGATCGACCACGATACGATCTGCAAATTCCGCACGCAAGTTCAAGGAGCCGTTGAAGGAGTTGTTCAAGCAGATCGGCCGCGTTGGCGATGAGAATGGGGTTCATTCGCCTCCTGGAAGTGGCTTTCGACGGCACGCGTGTCAAAGCCAACGCCAGCCGTTTTCACACCTGGACGGCCGAAAAGGTCGAAGCCGTGCTGCAGGAGTTGGAAACACAGGTCGCCGAAATGCTCAGCGAGGCGGAGACGGCCGATGCGAGCGATGCGACCTTGCTGGACGATCGCCCGCCGCAGGCATTGCCGCCGGAGTTGGCGGATGCCAAGAAACGCCAGGAGAAACTCCAGCAGGTGCTGGAAAAACTCCGCGAGGCCGACGCGGCGCGGAAGAAGGACGGCATCAAGACCCCGGCCCAGATGCCCAAGGCCGACACGGATTCCACGGTGATGCCCAACAAGGAAGGCGGTTACGCCCCGAACTACACGCCGGTCGTGGCGACGGACGGAGCCGCGGATTTCATCGTGGACTGCGACGTGATTCCGGGGCCCAACGAACACAACGAATTGCTGCCCAGCGTGGACCGCATCGAGGAGAACTTCGGCCAAAAGATCGACAGCGTTTCGGCGGACAAGGCCTTCGGGACGGGTCCGAACTTGGAAGGGATGGAAACGCGGAACGTGAATTTCCACACTCCCGTCGAGTCGCCGGTGCCGCAGGAAGGCAACCCGGCCAAACGCGAGGATCCGCGGCAGCCGGTGCCGGAAGCGGACTGGCCCAAGCTGCCCCGCAACGACAAGAAGAAGCTTGCCAAGTGCAGCTTTGTCTACGACGCGGCGACGGACATGTATTTCTGCCCGATGGGCAAGGAGATGCCCTACCGGGAGACGAAGAAGGAGAAACTCCGGCAAGGCGAAAGGGTAATGCGAGTCTATGCTTGCAAGGACTGTGCGAACTGCCCGCTGGCCGGGGAGTGCCTCGACCCGAAGCGCGAAGCGCGGGCGGACGATCAATCGTGACGCGTACGAGCCTCAACGGGAACGGATGCATGCCAAGATGCAAATAGAGGCGGAGCGGAAGACCTACAACCGGCGGATGCATATCGGCGAGACTCCGTTTGCGATCATCAAGAACATTCTTGGGGTCCGCCGCTTCCTGCTGCGAGGTCTGGAGAAGGTGCGAACGGAGTGGCGCTGGGTGTGTACCGCGTACAACTTGAAGAAATTGATAGCGGCCATAGCGGCACTGCGCGCCCAGGGCAAAGAAATGGCAGTGAGTGCGAAAGGATAGGAGATTCAGGAGGGCTGCGCGGGCGTAGTTTCGCCACCAAGGCGTGGTTCCCGTCGCGAAAACCTTCCACAACGGGCGGGAGCCCGACTCGACAAAAGAAAAATTCGGAAACATCAAACTGTTACGTCCTCCGTCCCCGCCGTTTTGCAAGGTTGCGCGGAAATAAATCTACAGACCGCAAGCGGGCTGGGGTCCAATTGCCAAATGCCCACAATCGAATTACGATAGGGTCTTCCTGCCTGAATCCACTCCCGCCACGAGGTTTCCCTATGCGCCGCTTAGCTGCCTGCGTCTCGTTCTTCTCGATTCTCTTCGCGATGCCCTTCGCGTATGCGAAGAACCCAGAACCGTCACCGTCCTTCGCGATTCCCGTCCCTTCGGCCGAGGATCTGGCGGGCCGCATCAAGCGGCAGCATCCGCGGTTATTGATCGATGCGGTCGGTTTTGAATCCCTGCGGAAGCGGATCGCCGCCGACGCCGTACTCAAGCAATGGGACGGCCAACTGCTGCATGACGCCAAAAAATGCTTGAACGCGAAGCTGCCCGAACACATCCTGCCCGACGGCCTGCGGCTGTTGGACACGAGCCGCCGCATGGTCCATGACAGTTACACGCTTGCCATGGCCTATCGACTGCATGGCGACCAGCGGTACATCGACCGCCTGTGGCTGGAATTGCAAACGGTGGCCGGTTTCCCCGATTTCAATCCGCGGCACTTCCTCGATACGGCCGAAATGACCCACGCCCTGGCCATCGCCTACGATTGGCTCTACGACCAATGGAGCGATTCGCAGCGGGCGACGATCCGCAAGGCGATCATCGAACTGGGGCTGAAACCGGGAATGCGGGTCTACGAATCCCGTAGCGGCTGGCATCGCTCCGAACACAATTGGAACCAGGTCTGCAACGGCGGGCTGACCGTCGGGGCCTTGGCCATCGGCGACGAGGAGCCGGAACTGTGCGGCAAAGTCCTGCACCACGCCCTGACGAGCGTGCAGTTGGCCATGCAAAGCTACGCCCCCGACGGCGGCTGGGGCGAAGGGCCCGGTTATTGGGGCTATGCCACCAGTTACAACGTTGCCATGCTCGCCTTTCTGGAGTCGGCCACCGGCAGCGACTTCGGGCTGTCGAAGTGCCCCGGCTTCGACCAGACCGCGCTCTTTCCCTTGTACATGACGGGCGGGGAAAATCGCTGGTTCAATTTCGCCGATAGTTCCGAGCACGCCGGCAACGCCGATTGCCTGCTGTGGCTGGGCCGGCGTTTCAAGCTGCCGGCCGCCACGTGGCTGGGGGCCTCGACCAAGCGGCCCACCGCCGCGGCGATGATCTGGTATCAATCGCCGGGCAGCGATCCGGCTGCCGCTGGCCTGCCGTTGGACAAGTACTGGCGGAACGTCGAAGTGGTCACGCTCCGCAGTCGCTGGAACGATCCGCAGGCCGTCTTCGTCGGCATCGAAGCCCGCTCGCACACGTTCAACCACCAGCATCTCGACATCGGATCGTTCGTGCTCGATGCCTTGGGCCAGCGCTGGGCCGTCGATCTGGGGGCCGACGACTATAACTTGCCCGGCTACTTCGGCCCGAAGCGTTACGATTATTACCGCCTGCGGGCGGAGGGGCACAACACGCTGGTCATCGACCCGGCGGCCGGCCCCGATCAGGATCCGCAGGCCACTTGCGGAATCCGCCGTTTCGCTTCGAAACCCGAGTGGGCCTTCGCTGTCGCCGACCTGACGGACGCCTACCGCAAGCGGGCGAAGAAGGTCGAGCGAGGCATGGCCTTGGTCGATCGCCGTTACGTGATCGTGCAGGACGAGATCGAGGCCGCGAACGTCGATCTCTGGTGGTTCATGCACACGCCGGCCGCGATTGGCTTGGAAGGCGACGGCCGGAAGGCCACGCTCACTCTCGGCGGCAAGCAGTTGGAAGCCCGCATCGTGGCGCCAGCCGCGGCCCGTTTCGAAGTTCGTCCCGCAGAGCCGCTGCCCACGTCGCCGAATCCCGCCGGGCAAAAGACCAATGATGGAGTTCGCAAGCTGGCGATCCATCTGCCCGACACCACGACCTTGCGATTGACGGTAGTCTTCATCCCCCGCGACGGCCAGGGCGAGGTCGTGCCGCCCAAGGTCCGGCCGTTGGCAGAGTGGTAAATTTCCTATATCATGGGTTCTATGATTACCCTCGCTGCCACCCTCTGCTCAGCAACCCTGCTTGCTGCTTCCCAAAAACCCATGCCGCAAATTCCGGATCTGAAATTCCAAAAATTCACGCTCGCCAACGGGCTGGATGTCATCCTGCACGAAGACCACTCGACGCCCATTGTCGGCGTCAACGTCTGGTATCACGTCGGTTCCAAGGACGAGCGGCCGGGCAGGACCGGGTTCGCCCACCTTTTCGAGCACATGATGTTCCAGGGCTCGAAGCACTACGACAAGGTCTACTTCGGGCCGATCCAATCGGTCGGCGGGCGGCTGAACGGCTCGACCGCCATGGACCGCACGAACTACTGGGAGACCGTGCCTTCGAATTACCTGGAACTGGCCCTCTGGATGGAATCGGACCGCATGGGCTTTCTGCTCCCGGCCATGACGCAGGCGAAACTCGACAATCAGCGGGACGTGGTCAAGAACGAGCGCCGGCAGAGCTACGAGAACCGTCCCTACGGCCTGGTCCACGAAACGATCCTGGCCGCGCTCTATCCGCCCGATCACCCCTATAGCTGGCCGACGATCGGCTCGATGAAAGACATCACCGCGGCCTCGCGCGAGGACATCGCCGACTTTTTCCGCCGCTACTATCATCCCGCCAACGCCAGCCTGTGCATTGCCGGCGACTTCGATCCGGCGGAGGCGAAGCGCCTGGTCGAGAAGTATTTCGGCCCCATCCCCGCCGGCCCAAGGTCGTACATCCCGCAAGCCTTGGACGCCCGAGCTGAAGGAAGAAAAGCGGATCCAGCATGACCGACCGCGTCGGTCTGGCCCGCGTCTACATCGTCTGGCCGACGCCGCGGCACTTCACGCCGGAAGACGCCGCCCTGGACGTGCTGGGCCACGTGCTGGCCGGCGGCAAGACCTCGCGGCTCTATCGCGCGCTGGTCCGCGAGAAGCAGATCGCCCAGGACGTGCAGGCCTATCAGGACGGCCAGGAGTTGACCAGCGAGTTCGCCATCGTGGCCACGATCCGTCCCGGCCATACGATTGCCGAAGTCGAGGCGGCCATCGCCGAGGAACTCGACCGCATCAAGGCGGAACCGCCCACGGCCGAGGAAATGGAGCGGGCCGTCAACACCTTCGAAGCCCGGCTGGTGCGGTCGCTGGAATCGGTCAGCGAGTTCGGCGGGCGGGCCGACCGTTTGAACCTCTACAATGTCTACACGGGCGATCCGGGCTACATGGCCAAGGATTTCGCCCGCTACGGCAAGCGTCGACGCCGCCAAGGTCACGCAGATGGCCAAGCAATTCCTGGGTCCCGGCCGCGTGGTGGTCGAGGTCGTACCGGGGAGCGAGGTTTCGATTCAGCCCGATCCGCTGGTTCCTGCCGAAGCGGCCCGCGCGCGAATGGCCAAGAACTCCCCTTTCCCTATGGGAGAGGAGCAGGGGGTGAAGGCGTTCCTCCCCTCTCCCTCTGGGAGAGGGGCAGCGGGGTGAGGGCGCGGCACGCGAGTCGCTGCCGGAGGCCGCCGCCGAGCCGAAGTTCAGCCTGCCGCCCGTCCAGCGGGCCACACTTTCCAACGGCATGCAATTGCTGTTGGTCGAGAAGCACGAACTGCCGGTGGTCAATCTGCACGTCGTTTTCCCGCGCCGGCCGTGCCAACGACGGCCAGCAGACGCCGGGTCTTGCCGAAATGACGGCCGCCGTCTGGGATGAAGGCACGGCCAAACGCTCGGCCGAGGAGATTGCCTCGGAATTGGGCGAGCATGGGCGCCAACGTCTCGGTCTCCGCCGATTGGGATACGACCAGCGCGCGGCTGTTTTCCCTGAAGCGGCATCTGCCCAAGGCCCTGGAAATCTTTGCCGATGTCCTCCGCAAGCCGACCTTTCCCGAGCAGGAACTCCACCGCCAGCAAATCGGCGCCCTGGGCCGTTTGACGCAGATCCGCAATGAACCGACGCGTCTTGGCCTCGCTGGCCGCCACCCAGCTACTTTACGGGTACGATCATCCCTACGGCCATCCTCAATGGGGCAATCCGGCCATGATCAAGGCGTTGAAGCCGGCCGACCTGAAGCGATTTTATGAAACGCACGTGCGGCCCGAACAGGCCGCGGTGATTGCCGTCGGCGACGTGGCGCTGGACGAGCTCCAGCAGCAGTTGGAGGCATCGTTGGGAACTTGGAAGTCGGCCTCGCCCCTGCCGCCCGCTCCCGATTTCACCTTGCCACGATCGAAGCCGGCATCGCTGGTGCTGATCGACAAGCCGCACGCGGCCCAGTCGGTGATCCACCTCGCCCTGATCGGCAGCCGGCGGACCACGGCCGATTTCTTCCCCCAGAACGTGATGAACATGGTTTTCGGCGGGCAGTTCTCCAGCCGTTTGAACTTGAACTTGCGGGAGCAGAAGGGGTATACCTACGGCGCCCACAGCGTTTGGAACTGGCGCGTGAATGAATGCGGGCAGTTCGTGGCCACGGCGAGCGTGCAGACGGCCGTTACCGCGCCGGCCTTGGCCGAGTTTCTCAAGGAGTTGGAGGGCATGGTCGGCGCCCGGCCGGTGGAGGAGCAGGAACTCGATTTCTGCAAGAAGTACGTCACCCGCGGCTACACGGCCGGCTTCGAGACACCCTCGCAGGTTGCCACACAACTGGAGACGCTCTTCGCCTACAAGCTACCCGACGACTACTTCAACAGCGTCGTGCCGGGAGTTCGGGCCGTGACGGCCAAGGATACCATGCGGGTGGCGAAGAAGTATCTGGCCTTGGACCGCCTGGCGATCATCATCGTCGGCGATCGGGCGAAGATCGAGCCGGAGTTGCGCAAGCTGCCGATCGGCAAGGAGCTGGCGGTCTATCAGTTCGACGAGGATTTCCGGCTGCTGCCGGTGAAGTGAAATCGACATGGCCGAGCAATTCATCAGCGCGCCGATTCAGCCGGTCGCTGCATCATTCGACGCAGCCCGCATGAGTACGGGCGAGCCGGGTCTTCCCGGGCAATTCCGCTGGCGGTCGCAAACCATTCGCATCGTACGGGTGCTGAGAGCATGGCGAGAAACGGGACCTTGCCGTCATGGCAGCGGCGAGCGCGATGCTGCGCAAGCATTGGTTCGAAGTGCTGACCGACTCCGGCGACACCATGAAGATCTATTTCGAACGGCAGCCCAGATCGCGAACGAACAGGAACCGCTGGTGGTTGTTTACGATCGACTTCTACGTCCAATCCAGTAATTCGGCTCCCGGCTGCAATGCGCGACGGCGATGACGACCGCCAGATCGTCGATGATCTCACGGAGGTGTCTCATCCGCTTGCCTTTGGAACAACTCGGCCATGACTTCCGCGGCCGGTCTTGCCCGTGTCTGGCCGGCACGATAGGCGGCAGAACGGCGCTGGAGTTCTTCGAAGAACTCACTACCGGTAAGCGACTCCGCCGGGTTTCGTTCAGCTTCCAGGCTGTCCTGAAGGGCTACCGCAACCAATTCACGGTCCCCCGGCGGCAAGGCCAATGCGTACTTCAATATATCTTCGCGAGTAAGCATTAATTGTTCTCCTGACTATCCCCATTTTCGCATTTCCGGCAACCTCTGTCGAGAGTCGCCGCCGATTTTCCCACGGTCTCACTCCCCGTTGGTTCGTGGCGGTAGAACTCTGTACTCTGCACTCTGTACTTTGTACTCCGTACTCCCGCCTCGCCTCTCGGCCGCGGGGGCACCACGCTACGTGAAAATCGGCTGGCGTAGTGGGGCGACCCGTGCGACCGGGATCAGCGATGTTCAGCGTCGACCACCGCGAGACAACCACGCGATTCTTCAGATCGTGGAGAAACGAACTCGGCTGATCCACACGGTTAGCAGCTAAAGTCAGGCCTCGCTGCCGCGGCCTCGCTGCCGGCCCAAGAGTCAATCGTCTCGAATTAGGGCGGCAAGTTTCTTGACCTCTGCGAAAGCACGCTCGATGTCGAATGCTGCGTAATCGGAACGTCGCAGTACAGGCTTGAGGTGAGATTCCAACTGATTTTCAAGTGATCTTCTACGAGTTTCGCTGGTGTCGATCACTGCGTTTCCCGGTACAGCGAGTTTCTGTCGAACCAGGTCGAGGAATCTTGGCCCACAGAAATCGAGACGTCCTGCACGAACTGCGTCAGCGATGTCAAAGAGGTCTCTGATTGCTGGTGGATCGCGCGTCAACGCAGCCCTAACTTTTTCGGCGTACGCTTCGTTCAATGTCAATACGCAAAGAGACAAGGGTGCGTCAGTTGTTTCTCTCGGCACGGGATGACGAAGCAAAGTACGGCCATCGCAGAAAACGGGCGATTCGATGACGGGCTCGCGAACGGCGACCTCCACTTTCACTGTTTCATGTTCGCCCGTTACCGCGGATTCGTACTGGAGCAATGCTTGATACTGGCGGCTTTCGAGTTTTCCGATCAGTTGGTTGGATATGCCGAGTGCCGGCAGACGTTCGGCGATTTGTTCAAGGTGTCGTTTGACGGGTGCAACAGCCTCGCGTCGTTTTTGCCGGTTGGCCGTCATGGGGATCGAGATCGCAAAGTCGAGATCCTCGCTCAGGCGATAAAAACCGGCGTGGACTTTGCTCAGGCACGTGCCACCTTTGAAGACGAGGCCGTTGGCGAACAGAGACTCAAAATCGGCGAGTATTAGCGAGCAGTAGTAATCCTTTTCGATCAATCGTTGCGCGAAGCCGGACTCGGCTTCTGTGAAGCTCAATGCCTGCCGAAAATTATCGGGAGTCTCATGTAGCTTAAGGAATTGTCCCATTGACGACCAACCCCCATCGTTTATTGACCTGACCACGTTTCGACACTGTCGGTATCCACGGAATCGTCGAAGAGGATGGACGCAATGTCTTTTCAAGACGCATTATGAGGCGGGCCGGAATAAGCCGGGCCAGTGTCTTTTCCTGTTCGGACAGCTCCATCAGAAAGTAACCAATCCGGCGAATAGTCCCCTCGTTGCCGAAATTCAATGCGGCGTCCACGAGTTCCACCGTGCTGATCCTGGACTCCGCCAAGTCTTTTCGAATCCAGCCGAATGCGGGAGGAAGCGAGTTGAATCGGGACCAGTCGTAAACAGCATCGACGAGGCTGCGGGCTCGTGAAGAGTAGATCAGGTCGATCTTCTCCGGAGTCGTGACAGTTTCCGTGTCGCCCAACCGACCGTCTGCGACACGGATCAGCGTTAGTTCGACCTGGCCGACCGAGCGATCTCCACTGATGCGGTCGTTGTAGGCGTACACTCGGTTTGGGACCTGCTCATCCCAGCCATACCGATGGAACGCATTGGGGCCGCAAATCTGATATTGCCCCGCCCGATCCTGTATGAGCGTCGTCAATGCTAGCGCTTCGCCGGGACTCCATCGACCACCAAGTGGCAGCACTTTAGGGAACAGATACAGGCCGCGGCGCACGCGGGCCGCGAGCCCGGTTCGCGCCATTCCGCTCAGAACCTTGCGCTCCTGTTGGGCTGTTATGCCCAGCAGACGCACCAAGTCGCCAGTGCGAATCTGCTGGATTTGCCGGTTCTGAACCAGTGCCATGGTTCTGGATTCGAGCTCTGAAAGGCCTCTAGGCATTGCACTCTGTATCTCGTTGATTCCAATCCCGGGTATTTTAGCCAATCTCCCGGGGCGATGCGTGCTTGACGTCGTGTGCCGCATTCACCTGATAACTCTAGCTTATTGGCGCAAATACGGCAATATCGTTGTACTGGTAGTGCAACCCTTGACTTGCAGTATGTGCGTTGTACAATTAGGACAACGAAGGATGATGGCATGACGAGAAACAACGAATTCGGCCAATTTTTTCGGAACTGTAGAACAGTCCTCGGCCTGAATCTGAGCGAATTCTGCCGTCGGAACGGATTCGACAAGGGGAATGTCAGCCGACTGGAGCGAGGTCTCAAGAAACCGCCGGAATCGCCGGACCTGCTTCGGGCCTATGCGGACGCCCTCCAACTGCGACCGGATTCGGACGACTGGAAGTCTTTCATGCGACATGCGGCGATTGCGCGAGGAAAACTCCCTTCTGCCGTGTCTGGCGAGCGCGCCGCTGACGTCGAAGAGATGTTTCGGCGGCTGGGCAGGCGGCTCCATGATTCGTGGGTCAAGGCGCGAGATCTCGAGCAATGGTCGCCGAGCTCGCGACGCCCAGGCGGGGCTCCCCACACTTATCCGTAAACTAATTTATGCCTCAACGGAGCAGCCCGCGCGCATCGAAGTGTCGGGCGGTGAGGGCGTTCAGCGCCACGGCTGGGACGGGGTTGTTGACGCGCCAACCACGTCGTTCTTTGTTCCCGCTGGCATTAGCGGTTGGGAAATAAGCGTGGAACAGCGACCGGCAAACAAGGCGGAGCGAGACTTCAGGGCCAGAAAGAAGGGGCCGCTCGGGCTTCCACCGTCCGAAGTGACTTTCGTCTTCGTCACGTCGCGAAAGTGGGATGGGAAGCAGAAGTGGTGTGACGAGAAGAGGGAATTGCGTATATGGAAGAGCGTTGAAGTCTACGACTCAAGCGATCTTGAAGCATGGCTCGAAATTGCGCCCGGCGTTGACGCCTGGATTGCCGAGCGGCTCGGGCGCATGCCACCGGGCGTCGTTTCCATCGGCGATTACTGGGACTCGTTGTCGCGACTGTGCGAGCCGCGGTTGAAGCCGTATGTGTTTCTTGCGTCGCGCACAAAAACCGCAAGAGAGTTGTCCGCATTTCTTCTCGGTACACCCGGCGTGATGCCGATCGAGTGCCGGTCACCGATGGAAGCCCTGGATTTCGTCGCCGCTTACTTGGAAACGATCAGGGCTAACGACACGGAATTCGCGCTGGACGAGGACGACCGGCTCCGCGTCGGGAGCCGCACCATTGTCGTGAAAGATCGGGCGCAGTGGGACGGACTTTCACAGGCGGCGGGTCCGTTGAATCTGTTTCCCATCCCTTCGCTGTCACTGACTCCAGAGGAGTTGAATGCCGCCGTCAGCCGCGGTCACCGAGTCGTGATCGCCGCCACCCAGTATTCCAACCATCGACTTCAACCGATTTTGCTTCCGCGGCCGTCGCGATATGACCTTGAAGAGGTTCTGTGCAAGTCGGGGTTCGACAGGGAACGTGCCAAGAGAGCCTCGCTTGCCGCAGGCGGAAGCCTCTCCGTATTGAAACGTCACCTGTCCATGACTCCGGACACGCAGTTGCCCGACTGGTGCGGCAAGGACGAACTTCTGCAAAACTTCTTGCCGATGCTCCTCGCTGGAGCGTGGGATGATGCGAATGAAGTCGATCGCGGCATGCTGTCCCGCTTGGCAGACCGACCGTATGGCGAAATTCAACACGCCGCGCAGCGACTGTCGCAGGAAGAGGAGACTCCCCTGACACGCATCGAAAGTCGCTGGCGGCTCGTCTCGCCCGAAGACTCGTGGTCATTAGTCGGACGGCATGTTACCGATGACCTCCTGAGTTCGTTTGAGACGATCGCGATTGAGGTTCTGGGCAAGCAAGACGAGTCAGTGGGCCTGTCGGCGGGTGAACGCCTCAAGGCTTCCGTCATGGGAACGGCGGAGGCGAACGCCAGTCCCGTCCTCCACCGCGGCATCTGTGAGACCACGGCGATCCTCGGCTCCCGATTTGGGCCAGCCGAGAAACTGTGCCGCGCGCGAGAACGCGCAGCAAGTATCGTCCGTGGCACACTCCGGGGAGCTTCTTGGCGAAGATGGGTGGCGCTCGGCAACCTGCTCCCATTGCTTGCCGAGGCTGCACCGAACGATTTCTTGGCCGCAATTAGCGCCGACCTGAAGAACAAGAACCCCGAGTTGGCGAAGGTGCTCGCCGACGGAGAAGATAATTTCTTCTTCTCCGGTTGCAAGCACGCCGGTTTGTTGTGGGCGTTGGAAGGAATAGCATGGTCATCGGAACTGTTTCTAAGAGCTTGCACGACTCTCGCGCAACTCCACGAAGTAGACACTGGGCGAACCTGGGGAGGCAATCGTCCAGCCGCAAGCCTGCGCGAAATACTGTTGCCCTGGCATCCCCAAACGGCTGCCGGCGTTGATGAACGCATCAAGTTTCTGAAATCATTGGCCGACAACGCGCCGGCGGTCGCGTGGAAACTGCTGCTCACGATGATGCCACAAGCACTTTCCAGCGCCGACCTGACGCATCGACCGATCTGGCGGGACTGGATGTCCGGATGGCGAGAGGGAGCTTCGGACGAGGACTACTGGAAACAGGTGAATGCCGCGGCGGATTTAGTCGTACGGCTCGCGGGTAACGACACCTCGCGCTGGATCGACGTTCTGGATAAACTACAGACGATCCCCCAATCGCATCGCAACCATTTGATTGACCGGATTCAAGTGCTCCCGGCTGACATGATTCGCCCGGAAGGACGCCAAAGTCTGGCGGAAAAACTCCGTAAGACTATCCGGCTACATCGGGATTGCGCAGATGCGTGGTGGGCCATGCCGTCCGCGGAGATAGACCGCATGGAACAGGCATTGTCCGCTTTGCTACCGGACGGGCTGTGTGAACGACATGCTTGGCTATTCGCACAATGGGTCGAGCTTCCGGGCTTCCGAGACGACTTCCAGCGGATGGAGAACGAAGTCGCTCGTCTTCGCGCGGCGGCTCTGCGAGAGATTCTTGACAAGGATGGATTTGCCGGTGTTCTGAGACTTGCCGACATCGTCGAATCGCCCGCTCAGGTCGGAGTGACAGTCGCGCAAACCGGCTGCGTCCCGCAGGAACTAGTCGTGCCCTGTCTCTTTAAAAGCTCGAATCCCAAGCACTTCTTGCTCGCAGGGGCATTTGTCAGACGCCGCATCGACCACGCTGGGTGGGATTGGGTTCGTACACTTCTTTTGGACAAGTGGGATACGAAGGTCGCCGCTGACTTACTGAGTCAGTCGGGGCTCGATCCTCGGGCTTGGACGCTCGCAGAGACCCTTGGCGAAGGCGTGTTCGAGGAGTACTGGAAGGCCGCCCTGATCTTCGGTGAATCCCGCCTTGACCCACAGCAGTTGGAATTCGCCTGTCGCAAGTTGATCGACGCAGCTCGCGCAGAATCCGCCATCGGTGTTCTGTCCCGTGTCACCTTTGACGAAGTCATCGTATCGCCATCGCTAGTCATGGACGCACTGACTGCATGCCTGGAGTGGGTGCAATCCAATCCGCATACGCAACTTCGCGACGATACGGTCCGCATTGCGCAGGAGCTCTTTGGGTGGCTTCAAAAAAACGTCCGGTTCGGTAACGACGAACCGACACAGCGACTTGCCCGGTTGGAATGGGCGTTCCAACTCGATGGCAGCGGCACCTACGGCGCAGCGCCGAAAACCTTGGTTCGTTGCCTTAGTGAAGACCCGAAGTTCTTCGCCGAATTGATCGCTGCCATATTCCACTCAAAGAACGAACAAGAGTCAGAGACGAAATCGACTGAAGAACAACAGAAGAGGGCCATCCACGGCTACCGTCTACTGCGGAACTGGGACCGCATACCGGGCACTCAATCCGACGGTACGATTGACGAAGAACAGTTCCTGCGGTGGCTCGAAACGGCACGCTCGCTATGCCGCGATTCAGGCCATCTGGAAATCGCCGATTCGCAGATCGGCGAAATGCTGGCACGCTGGCCACAGCCGAAGAACGAGGCCGCAATGTGGCCATGTGAACAAATCTGCGACGCCATCGAAGAAGCAAATAGTGATGATCTGGACCGCGGTTTTCAAATCGGCGTTTTGAACAGTCGCGGTGCCACCTGGAGGTCGCCGCTTGACGGAGGTGGTCTGGAACATAAAGAACGCGACAAATATCGGCACTGGGCAAATCTCTGCGATGTCGATTGGCCACGAACCGCCGCGTCACTGCTCCGCGTTGCTGAAAGCTACGAATTCCAGGCACAACGAGAAGATGCGCGGGCGGCGGAACGGGCTCATGAACGCCTTTGAATCCGGCGGTCGTTGGGTACGCGGGACTTGCCATCCTAGGTGCGGCTGCGCCTTTTCTCAAGCACGTCGGTCTGGGACACACCGAAGCGGCTGGGAAATGATGCCGTCGAGCAGCGATTACAGTCCCAACACACCCCTGCCGTGAAACAAGCCACCAGACGACCGACTTTGGAAGCGGTTCAACTGGGACCAGGCCTTACGTCATGGCCGCTTCGTTTTGCCGGATCGGCTGGTAGTGCCCGGGGGCGGCGCGGAAAGCGATGCCAAAACGGTTCCAGCCGTTGATGACCACCACGGCCAGCGTCAGTTTCGCCAACTCGTCGTCGCTGAAATGCTGGCGAGCTTGCTCGTAGCAGGCGGCAGGGGATAAGTCCCATTATCGCGGTTCCACTATTCGCTTTATCCCTCAGGCCCTCCGGCCCTGCTCCGGCCGAGGCTCAATAGCAGTGCCGTCCGCTTCTTTTGCCTTCTTACTCACTACTTCTGTCGTCGGGATTCTCTGGCTGCCGTCCTTCCTTTTACTCTGCTTGCACAGAGTTCTGCTTCCCTATCTCTACCTTCGAGAACTGCTGATCGGGCAACAAGGCATCAACGCGTGCTGCCGTCTCGCGGCTCTTGGCTTGAATCAGTTCTTGGGCCATGACTTCGACTTTCCTCTCACTCGCCTGAAGCTTGGCTGCATACTCCCCGGCCTCCTGCGCACTGTTTTCGGCCAGGCTCCTCTGCCGCTCGGCCTCAGCCTGCCTGGCCTCGGCGTCCTGTTCCGCAGCCCGTGCGGCAGCCTCCGCCCGGATCGCCCGCACCGCCTGCCAGGTGCTGAACGCCGCGCCGGCCAGGAGGAGCACGATCATCATCGCGGCCGTCGTCAACCGCATCCAATTCGTCTTCGACATACGACGTCCGTTATTCGCTTGGGGAGATGGGCAAACGCAAGACTTGCTCGGCGTAGGTGCGGACATTCGACCGGAATCGGTGGGCGTTGTGGGCGTTGGGGTCTGGGCGTTGGGGTCTGGGCGTGGGCGTTTGGGCGTGGGCGTTTGGGCGTTGGGCGTTGGTGGGCGTTGGGGTCAGAGAAAGCGCCGATGAAAGCCGGCGAGGAGTAGCGAATGAAAGAGTCGCATAGAAAAGGAATAGCGAGCCGTTCTAACCTCGAGTCATGCGCCGGCGGTGGTAACATCGCGGGTGAAGCGTTGACAGGGGCACACGCAGGCCAGCCATTGAGCTCCGAAATCAGTCTTTCGGCGTGCCGACCTTGTTCTGACAGGGGGAAGGCAACATCATGAACGACGCCAATCGCAAGCCGCTCATGGACGCCGCGGAGTCGAAGACCCTGTGCATGCGTGGAAACTCTTTGCACGGAAATCGGGAGACCCTGAAAACTCCCTCGCCGCAAGGTGTGGGACGGTCCGAGAAGGCATTGCCGTACGGCGGACATGCACGTTTCCAGGGAGTCGGACGGTCCCATAGTACCGAGGAAGCGGGCGAACAAGGCCGGCCCGAAGGCGGCTGCGGAGTCCGTGGAGGAAAGGGGACCGACCAAGAGGAACGCCAAACGAACCTTACTTGCGCCGGACACAGAGCCGGGGAAGTGTGGCATCGGATCGTAAGGCATACGAGCGTGGCAAGGTGGAGATCCCGCTGGGGCCACGATCGTCACCACTTGAGGTAAGAGCCGTATGAGGTAGTTCTTCACGTACGGATCCGCGCGGGGGGCCGCCCGCAAGGGCGGTCCCTACCGCGACCCGGAACTTACTACTTTAATTTCATTTCTTTGCAAGCCCGAAAGTGTATAGTTCGGTCTGACGCCGCGTGCGTGCCGGGCAGGAAAGCGCCCTCGTGTCCGCTCTCGCCCGGGTTTCGGCGCCGGAAGGGAGTTCCGGCGACATCTGACTTAATTCGTCTTGGCTTGTGGTTTTGGGCCGCGTTGCTGCGGCTTGAAGACACGACCTACCATCTCCTCCAGACGACTCTCGCCAGTCTCGCCATGCCGAAAAATGACAGTTTCAAACACTCTCGTCAAATATTTCGGCAAGGTCCACGGTGCGCCGCTGGCGATATTCCTCACGCGCCTCCGCCGCCAGCCGATCCAGCACGTCCCGCGACATGGCAAAGGACTCTTGCCAACGCTGTTCCGAGGCCATTTCCTCGATTGAGATAGCGGCAATGGCGTCTTGTTCTTCTTCGGGCAGCGCCTGTGCCTTCTGAAAGGCCTGCTGGAGTAACGAGGTGATTGAGACCTTCTTCACCATCCACACGAGGTGGATGGGGTTGTGTTGGTTTTGTTCTCCATTTTAGCCGTTCATCCTTCTTCACCATCCAAGCGAGCCGGATGGGGTCGTGGCGAGACTTGTGGGTAACGACAAGGCCGGGGGCATTATCAATGGCTGCGGCACTCCTGATTCCGGCCGGCAGTTGAAACGACACTCGGCGCGCACGAAACCCGTCATCAGAGGGAGATTTTTCGCGCCTTTTTGCCGTTCAAATCTCTGGAAATCCGCTCTTTTTCTCGCATTGCTCTAACCTCCCGGCAGGCAACGCCTTGCGACGCCGCTGACGCCTTGTCGAGGCCGTCACCGAGTGCGCTGGACTTTAGCAAATCGCCGGCTAATTCGTATTATTCCGTAACTACCCAACGTAAACCCTCAACCCTCAACCAACACGCAATCATGAGAGAACCCAATTCGCATTTGGCCCAGGCCCGCGAGCGGAAGGAAGCCTTTCTACCGGAGATCGCCCGGCTTTCGCTCGAGGGCCATACCAGCCGGGAGGTCGCCGAAAAGGTCGGCATACCCAAGACAACCGTCCTCCGCTGGCGGAATTCGCTGCGGCGGGATTGTGCCTCGCGATCCGCAAAGGAGACCATGGAAATGATCGACAAACTGAACGAGCGCTACGATACGATCTACCGCAAGGCGCTGGAGGGCCTGGACCGCTCGCGGGCCGACGAGGAAATTCGCACGGTCACCGACTGCCCCGGCGACGATTCGAAAAACAAACGCTCCCTCCGCACCAAGACCCGGGCCGGCAACCCCGCCTGGCTGACCCGCGCCCAGGCCGCCCTGGATGCGACCGCCAAGCTGCTGAAGGAGATGGGAATGCCGGCCGAGGCGGAAAGCGGGGAAGTAGAAGGTCCGATTCAAGGGGAGGAGTTGACCGAAGATGATCTGGCCGACAAGAGCTACGAAGAACTGCGAGCGATCGATGCTGCGTGCGAGGCAGCGCTCCGCGCGGGTGAAAATGGCGCTGACGAGCCTGCTGGCGTTCACGATGTACACGAAGCCGGACTACCGGACGAACTGGCACCACGAGCTGCTGGCGGAGAGGCTGGACCGGGTGGCGGCGGGCCTTTGCCCGCGGCTGATGATCTTCCTGCCCCCGCAACACGGCAAAAGCGAGCTGGTGAGCCGCCGCTTCCCGGCCTTCGTCCTGGGGCGGAACCCGGAGCTGCGGCTGATCGGCAGCTCGCACACCAACGACCTGGCGACCAGCATGAACCGCGACGTGCAGCGGATAATATGCGACAACGCCTACCGGAAGCTGTTCCCCGATTGCCGGCTAAGCGACCGGTCGGTCCGCACGGGGTCCCGGGTGGAGGCCCGCCGCACGCTCAACCTGTTCAAGGACAAACTGCTGTACGTCGACGCGATTTTGGACCACATCGTGCTGGACCAACTCGTCCGCAAAACGCTGCTCTTCTGCGAGCAGAAAAAGCCTGATTTCGTGGGCATCGAGGCCGAACAGTTCCAGGAATTGCTGGTCCACGAGTTTGTGCGGCAGTGCGGCGAGGAATACGCCTTGCGGTGGTCGATTTGGAAGATGATGAGCCGGGGCTTCAGCAAGATCGCCCGCATCCGCCGGCTGAGCCAGTACGTGCTCAATCGCGAGTTGCGGTTCAAGGCCGACTCGCCCGGCTGCCGGCTGCTGGTCGATCAGCTCATGGATTTTCCGCTGGGCGATCACGACGACGGGCCGGACGCCTTGGAGATGTGTATTCGGCTACCCTTGGAGATGGAGGGAGGGTGAGGGATGAGGGATGAGGGATGAGGGATGAGGGATTTGTAATGACCTCGATTTTGGACCACACCGTGCTGGACCGCACGGAATGCCTCCACCCCATGTAAGCACTACATAGTTTCTGTTGCTGAAGGGGCGTTTTTTTCTTTTGGTTAGTTACGGCAGCCGAGTATTTGCTGCCGGCCGGAGCTATTGTTGTCAAAATAGGGACACCATGGGTTCTGCGTGAATTGGGTTTCGACTCGTCGGGCCGATTAGCGCATGGGTTCCCTTGCCGTGCCATTCTCCACTGTCGAATTGTTCACAGCGGCGTGCTCAGCCGGCGGCGTGATCCGCCAGCACGATCAAGTTGTGGCAGAACACGCCCAGGCCCACGGCTGCAGCAAAACTCCTAAATCCTCGAAAGTAACATCGAACCAAACGAAACGCCCGTTTTAAGCCGGAGATCGTCCCCTCGATCCCCGCCCGAAAGGCATACCAGTGGGCAAGCATCTTGTCGACGAAGTCCTGCATCCGCGTGGGGATCGCCAGCGTCGCCACTTGCTTGGCCAATTCCTCGAACTTCGCCTTTTCCGGACAGAAGCCCTTGTCCGCCGCCACAACCTCCGGCCGCGCGCCAAAGAGTTTCTTGTGCCGCTGGATCACCTCTTCGGTCAACTCGCAGTCGGGCAGTTGCTTCTCATAGACCTCATAATCGGTGATGAACTTCTCTTTCGATTCGCACAACAAGACCTTGTGGCCAAATTCCACCGGCTTCTGTCGCTTGCCACGCTTGATCAGCTCCGTGTGTTGCTCGAAGAGACTGAACACCCGCTCGCTGGCCGGCACAGTTTCTCCCGCCACCTGCGCCCGCCGGGCGTTATGCACGATAGTCTGCATCGACGACAGATAAGCCTTCAGTTCCAAGGCTACGCCGGCCAGAGCCGTCGTGCCCTGGGTGGTCACAAAAGTGCAGAATTCCCTGGCAATCGCCACGATCCAAGCGGTCCGCTCGATGAGCGTGGCAAAGGAACTCTTCACCTTCCGCTGGCGAGACTTCGACTTGCTGGGCATGTAGCGGGTAATGTAAAGGTGCAGCCGCTTGATCTTACGGTCATGGAAGCGGTGCGGGCAACTCTCCGGGGCAATCTCTCTTGCCCGTTTCAACAGCCGCGATGCCACCCGCCAGGTGTCCCAGAGAAGCGACGAGTCCGTGGGATAATGGATATTCGATTCCACGGCAGTGGTGTCGGTACGAATGACCTGCGTGCTCACCGCTCCCTGGGCAACGCCGTACTGGCCCAGCAATTCGTTGACCCGTTTCCAAGTCTGGGGACGGATGGCCAGAAAGCACTTGTCGAGGAAGGTGAAGTCCATCACGGCCTTCTTCCGCATCCGCAGGAAGTCCTGTAGAAACGGATCGCTGCCGATGCGGATGATCACATCGCGGAAGGGCAGTCCTTCGAGGTGCTGCACAACGAGGGCCCGCAGGATGTTCTCCGATGTGTAATCGCCTTCGCGGCCCTCCTTGCCACCCTGGGACAGCTTCTGCAGATCCGCATGCACCGCCGAAAGGATGTCGGATTTGGCGTCCAGCACTTGACTAATGGCCCGATATCGGGCACGATAATCACGTACGACCTTGGGCAACCCGTCATCCTTCGATTCAAAACTGAGCACGGCTTCCTTTTTCCGACGCATCTTTATCCTCCTCTGGTCTTTCGTGAAACAATAAACCATGAGGATAAGGGTGCGTCTTTTTTCGTCAAGGCCACCTTGCGAAATTAGCTCGCGCCGCTTCCGCAACAGAAACTACATAGAAAAGTACTTACGAATGTCTTGCCGGACCGCGAAAAATTGTCCGGCCATGATCGACCTGCTCTTTGACAATTTGACTCAGCGACGCGCACAAGCCAACGCGCATCGCGCAGTCCGGGGCAGCCTGGCGAGGCTGCCCCGGGTAAGGACATTGCGCACCGATCGATGCGCATTGTTCGGTCCACGGCTATACAATCAGAGGTTTACAATGGTCGCATGGCGCTGGCTGAGTCGGGGGTGGTGGGCCGGCACTCGCCAGAGGCTCGTTTGTCCCACCCTACTCGCCTTTGCCCGCTCCGCGGCCTTTCCAATAGCGCTCGATTTGTTCAAGCGTCCGCCCCTTCGTTTCCGGAATGAATAGCGCCACGAAGACGAAGGAGAACAGGCTCACGCCCGCGTAGATCCAGAAGGTCTTGGCCGGCCCGACCGCGTCGCTTTCCCGCAACAGGGGAAAGGTCAACGAGACGATGTAACAAGAGATCCAGACGCTCATGGCGGCCAGCGACATGGCCCGGCCGCGGACGCGGTTGGGAAAAACCTCGGAGCAGAAGAGCCAGCCGATCGGCCCGATCGACAAGGCAAAGGCCGCAGTGAAAGTGATGATGCAACCGAAAAGTGCCGCCTGCTGCGGATCGACCATCGAGCCAATGACTTGCAATACCCTGAGCAGGCCGGCGGGGACCTGCGTCGGGGAAAAGAACATCCAACCGATCATTCCCAGGGCGAGCGTTTGCACTGCCGCGCCCAGCAGCAACAGCGGGCGACGGCCGAGCTTGTCGACCAGGCCAATCGCGACAAGCGTGGCGATCAGGTTGATCAGCCCGATCCAAGCCGTGGCCTTGAAGGCAGCGAGGTTGTCGGCCCCGGCGGTTTTGAAAATATCGGTCGAATAGTAGATGATGGCGTTGATGCCGCAAAACTGCGAACATAACATGAGCACGACCGCCAGCACCAAGGGACGGAAGTAGACGCCCCCGAACAATTCCGAGAAGCGGCCTTCCTCCTGGCCGATCGCTTCGCGAATCTCGGTCATTTGCTTCTCGGCGTCGACGGACCCCGCCGCCCGGGAAAGGATTTGCCGGGCCTCTTCTTCCCGGTTGTTCTGGGCCAGCCAGCGCGGGCTCTCGGGAACGCCCAGCAGGAGAAGAATGAAGAACACGGCCGGCACGGCCCCGATGCCGAGCATCCACCGCCAGCCCAAGGACGTATTCCAAGCGTCGTTGCCGAATGGAAATGGCTGTTGGCCCAGGAAGGCAAGGACCGAGTTCCAGGCGTCGTTGCCATACTCCTGGATCGTCTTGTTGACGAACAGCGTGATCAGAATGCCGACGACGATTCCCAGTTGGAAGAGCGTCCCCAGGCGGCCGCGCCATTTCTCCGGCGCCAGCTCGGCAATGTAGACGGGGCAGATCATCGACGAGGCCCCGATGCCCAGCCCGCAGATGAACCGGGCGATGAGAAACTGATTGAGGTTCGGAGACAGGGCGGGGAGGAAAAGGACGGCCGACAAGCCATACAAGAGGGCGCAAAGGAAGAGCATCCGCTTGCGGCCGAAGCGATCGCTGAGCACGCCGGCAAACATGGCCCCCGGAATACAGCCCAGGATAGCGCTGGCGCCGACGAGACCCTGCTGGAAGCCGGACAGGGTCCAGTGCGCCTTGATGTAGGAATTGGCCCCGTTGATGACGGCCGTGTCGTAGCCGAAGAGGAAACCGCCCATGGCCGTGACACAGGTGGCAAAGAGGACGAACAACAAGGAACCGCGTTGGGAGTTCGACATGGCGCTAACCCGGGGAAAGTTACCGGGCGGGACGTGCGTTGCCCGCCGACATGCGGCCCATTCTCGCAGCCGAGAGAGGCGATGTCAAGGACCATACGGGTCCGACGGGGTGGCATGCCTAAGCGGCGCGGGCACCATGTACTCATGGTCGGCCGCGCAGGCATGTAGGCAGAATACGGCGTAACAACATGCCTAGCCCGGCGACGCCAGGCTTTAGGCATGCCACCCGATGCCACATCACAATCTCAGCGTTTCCGCAATTTGAGAAACCGACGCCGTGCCGGTGGTGCCGAGCTGGTGGATGACGACCGAAGCGGCGGCGCTGGCCAACTCCAGGGATTCCAGGGGCGAGGCCCCGGCGGCCAAGGCGGCGGCCAGGTTGGCGGTGACCGAGTCGCCGGCCCCGACGATGTCGATCTCGCCGTGGATCGGCAACGCCGCGACGTGGAACGCCCGGCCGTCGGGCATCGCCGCCAGGATACCGTCTTCCGCAAGAGTGACGAACACGTCGCGACCGTTCCGTTGGGCAAGTTCCACGGCGGCGCGCGTCGCCGACCATGGGTACATGGTGCCCGCGAGGTCCGCCGCCAGGCCTTCGCCGCAGAGCTTGCCCAGTTCGGCGCGATTCATCTTCCAACAGACGGCCGGATAACCGTGAAGGCCGCGCCGGCTGTCGGCCAGGATCCGCAGTTGCGGACGCTGCCGGGCGATCTGTCCCACGGCATCCAGGACGCCGGCGGTCAACACGCCGCTTCCGGCCAGGTCGACCTGGTCCATGATCACCAGGGCATCGATCCGCTCGGCCGCTTCGCACACCGCGGCAATGATTTGCCCTTCGACCTCCGCGGGCGTGGGCGTCCAGTTCTTGGTGTCCAGGCGATTGAGTTCCCGCGGCGGCTTGCCGGGCTCAACCACGAGCGGCTTGCAATAGGTGAACGTCGAGCGCTGCGGTGTCTGCAGGAAACGGTCCATGCGCACGCCCGGCATCCTTTGCATGGCCCGCAGCAACTCAAACCCCTCGCCATCTTCGCCGGCAAAGCCCAGGGGAACGATCTGGCCGACGCCCAGGGCAGCCAGGTTATTGAGCACGGTGCCGGCCCCGCCAGGTTGGGCCCGAACCCGCACCACGTTGAAAACGCTGAGGCCCGTTTCGAGCGAGGTCTCCGCACGGGCCGGGTCGATCTCCAAGTAACGATCCAGGCAGAAGTCGCCCAAAACGGCGATCGACAATTGCTTGTAGCGGCCGGTAATCTGGTGGAATTGCGTGGGAGTCATGAACCGGTCAAACGCTGAAACAAGTGATGAATGAATGCCAGGTTATCGCATTGCAGGTAGCACATAGTTCCGCCCATGCGGGAGTAGCTTTTGCAGAAGCGGAGATAGTAGGCGGGGCTGGTCTTCGGCGGTTCACCCGCGGTCCAATCCCACCCGCCGCCGTCCTGGAGGTCAACGATGCAGATGGTGTGTCCGGCGACGATCGGCCGTCCGTTTTGAAGTCGGAGATTGTTGACGCAACTCAGGCTTTTCTCGAAGACCTGCGGCCCCATGATGGCGGAGCCGATCGAGAGGACGACGCCGCCGTCGAGGCCTTCCACAGCGGCGGTGAATTGGGCAAAATCGCGCTGGGCCGCGCGGCCGATCGCCGCGCCGTTGAACATTGGATGCGTGGCGATGATGTCGTAGCCGATGCCCGGATGCACGCTGATCGGCACGTCATGGCGGAAGGCGGCAGCCAGGATCGAGGCTTCTTTCCAGCGGTGCGGCGTGGAGTAGCGACCGGCCGGCAGGCCATGTTCCCGCATGGCCGCGAGCAGCTCGGCCCGCGCGGCCGTGAGCGGATGCGCCGGTTCGCGACGGATGGCGTCTTCCAGGTCAGCCGGTTGCGGCAGGGTTACGCCGTCTTCGGCGATGAATTGGCCGAGGCCCCGCCCGTAGCCCAAGCCGGCCGTGCCGCCCACCAGCAGGGCGACGTGGATGTTGCGGCCCGTTTCATCCCAGGTGCCGAAACACCCGTGGGCAACGCCGTCGCGGACGCTTTCCGTCGAGCGGCCCAACCAGGCATATTCCCAATCGTGGATCGTGCCCGCGCCGTTAGTGGCCAAGTGGGTGAGCCAACCCTGGGTTATCAGGGCGTTGACGATCCGTGCCGCCCCGTTCTTCACGAGGTGGGCACCGTAAATGAGCATCACCGCGGCACCACGCTGGCGGCCCGCGCGAATCTTGGCCGCCAGATCGTCGAGCGCGGCCGAGCATCGCGCGTCCAAGGGGCTTGGCGCGGCGGCCGGATCGACAAGGATTTCCTCCACGCGCGTGAGGCTCTTGCGCTCGGCAAGCGGATAGACTCGGACTCGACGGAGATCCAACGGCGGGCGAGACCAGGTCATGGGGTCTCTCCTGCGCTCACGGGTGGCATGCCTTCACGCGGAGCGGGTAGGCATGTGTCTCGATCGGCATCTTGGTTCGTCACTCGCCACAAGAGGGCTTCGGCGTCGCGATAGTCGGGAATCACCACGTCCGCGCCGACGCCCAGGAGCCGCTGCCGCTTCCAGGGATCCATGCGCCCGGAACCGTTATGGGCCTCGTCACTGGCCACGGCCACGGCCAATCCGCCGACGCCCTTGACGTTCTCGATTTCCACGTAACCATCGCCGAAGGCCAGCAGCCGCTCGCCCGAGATTGCGTTGTCGCGGAGGATGCGATCGATGACCATCTTCTTGGAGAAGTTCTGGTAGTCCTCCTGCGCCCCGTAGATCCGCGGGCCGAAGTAGCGGGTCACGTCGAGCAGTTCGGCCTCGTCTTTGACGAACTGCTCATCGGTGCCGCTGGCCAGGTAGAGCGTGAGCCCCCGGGCGGAAAGCTGCTCCAGGAGTTGCCGGCTGCCGTGGACCAGCAGTTCGTCGGGCCGGATCGTGCCACTCCGCAGTCCCTCGAGCCGGTTACGGATCCGCAGGTCGAGGCGGCGGAGGTACTCGTGCTTGTACCACTGCGGCTCCCGCGGGCTGCCGCCGCGCTGCGTGATCCGCTCGGCAAGCTGGAGCATCTGGAAGATCGTCTGCTTGCCGTTGAGCCGCATGATGTCGTCATAGGCCAAGCGGCGGAGATCGTCGTCGGTCTCATTGCCCTGGCGGGGAAGCATCTCGACGAACATCGGCACCATCACTTCCGGCCAACCTTGGCGAATCAGCGACAGCGTGCCGTCGAAATCGAACAACACGTAGCGGATCTCGGGCCGGGGGCGGAACTTCGGCGTGAATTCGACAAGGCCGGAAAACGGGGGAACATTTTTCTCGGGAGAGAGGGTCATCGTGACTTTTCGCTGCCGGAGATCTTCTTGTCGGGCAGGCCCAAGGCCCGCAGCACGCCGGTGGCCATGATGGCGTCGCCCAGCGGCTTCATGTGTACGCCGTCGCCGGTGAGCCAATTGCCTTTCTCGGCGGCCGGCTTGTGCTTGAGAGCGGCGAGGAACATGGCGTGCAGATCGACGATCTGGCATTTTTTCTCGGCGGCAATCTGTTGCTCGGCCTCGACATACTGCACCAGCCGTTTGTTGCCTTCCGTGCTGGGGTCTTCCTGGATCACGGTCGGCGTGAGCAGGATGACCTTGATGCCCACTTGCTGGGCATGCTCGACCATCGTGGCCACATTTTTCTTATAGGCCGCAAGGATTTTGGCGTCGTGGGGATTGCCCAAGCGGTGCCAGACGTCGTTGATGCCGATGCTGATGGTTACGTAGGCGGGCTTGAGTTTGACCACGTCGGCATCGAACCGCCCCACGAGGTCTTCGGCCTTCTGACCGCTGATGCCTTTGTTGATCACCTTGGGAAGCTTCAGGTCAGGACACCGCCGGGCGAGCACCGCATCGATGTCGCGAAGGTATCCGCCGCCTGCCGTGATCGAGTCGCCGATGGCCACGATCTGATCGCCGGGCTTCAACTGCAATTGCTGCGGGGTGTCGGCGGGAGGCGGACCAATGAAGGTAAGGACCAGGGCGAAAAGGTTTGGAATGGTAAAATTCATGCTTGGAACTCCAAAGGGTGGGGGGAAGGTGGGATGTGTGGAAAACCGGGATGCCCTGCATTATGCCTAATGCTTAGCCGAAATGCAACTGGCGGATCCTCAGCAACCGGCAGGCTTTTCCAAAGCCCTAGTCCGGCGGCAAGACGATATCCGCTCGCCGCGATTCGGGCGTGACGGCCAGGCGTTGGATCTTGCCGCGGCGGTAGACGCACTCGACGACCGTGTTCCGCGGGGCCCGTAATTTGAAGTTCACGTTCCAGGTCTTCGGCCAGGCGGGCAGGAGCAGAATCTTGTCGCCGACGGGCTGCAAGAGCATGAGCTGCGCCGTTTCCAGCAGGTTGCCGCCATGGTTCTGGTCGGGCAGCCAGTCGAAGTTCGGCCCCCAAGTCGCCGGCCAGCGGTAGGCCGGATGGGAATTGGCGCACTTGACCTTGAGGATCCGCGCGGCCTCATCGGTCAGACCCAGCAGGGCAGCGCAGTTGCCGTCGTAGCCCCAGCCGCAATCGAGATGGTTGTGCCGGGTCGAGTAGGCCGCGCGGGCCTCTTCCAGGCCCGGCTTGCCGAGACCGTACAGCCGGAAAGGCCAGATGGCGTAAAGCTCGGGGTTCTCGCAGTTCGATCGGTCTTTTGCATATTTCTGCGCCGGGGCCAGACGGCGGATCTTCTTGCGCCGAGCTCGCCCAAATTTAGTTTTACTGTCTCGACCGGCACCGTGGGACAGGCGGCGCGCATACGCGTGAAGAATTTCCGCTGCTGCTCGGTCGTGAGTTTCTCGGGCAAAGCGCAAAGCCGGGCCGTGATGTCGTTCAATCCGGCAGTGGAAGGCATGTCGTTGATCACGCCGTGCCAGTAGGTCTCGACGGCCTGGGTGGGATCGAGCACGATCCGGCCGCCGGCATCCTTCTTGAATCGCGTATCGAAATACTTCAGCACCGACTCGGCCATGGGCAGGACCTGGCCCGTCAGAAAGGCCTCGTCGCCGGTGTAGTCCCAGCGGTCGAGCATCAGGGCGACAAGCTCCGGCCCCTGGTTCCAGGCAAATTGCCACCAGGGGTTCAGCACGTCCTTGGGCTCGTGGCCGTTGCGGTTCCAGCCATAATCGCCGTTAGAATAGGTCCCCCAAACGGTCATCGTTTCGGGGAAGTAACAACCTTCTGCGCCGTGATAGAGCCGCGAGCGGGCCTCGGCCAGCGGGCGGGCGCGCTTCGTACATCGCGAAAAGCGGGTCCATCATCTCGAAGTCGCCGGCGGCAAGCATGGGGTGATACATGTGTCGCGTATTTTGCCACCAGAAACAATCGCCCCAGGCTCGCCAGTCGGCGTTGTACGGCTTGCCGAACGGTTTGGGTTCGACGGTGAACATGCCGCCATTGAACTTGATGGGGTAAGGTCCGCGTCCGCCGCAGGCCTGCATATAGCGTTGCAGCGTGTAACCCTGTGTGACGGAGGACGAAGTGTCGCTGCCATGCTGGGCGACGACCCGGCCGTCGAGATAGATCCGCATGGCCCCCGATTCCGAATTGTAGGTGGCCGCCACATGATACGACTTGCCGGCCTGGAGGATGCCGCGGGGCGCGGTGAGTTGGGTCGAACCCACGATCAGCCGCAGCGTGTCGCCGGGGTGCGTGTCGAAGAGGAATCCATCGCTGCCGCCGGCAGTGAGGCGGTCGAAAATGCGGCCGGGCGAAAGGGCCGTGGGTTTGATTCGGGCTTCGAGGGTGAATGCGGACTTTAGCGTTACGTGCCGCTTGTCGATCGCTCGCGGCTGGCCGGAGCCGGACTCGACCAGGCCCTGTGGCGGCAGGTTTTTGAGAGCCGGGTCGTCCTTGGCATGGCGGGCGATCACCTCGGGCGGAAAGGCCCTGTCATAGACATTCACGCTCTCGATCTCGCCCGGAAATTTGTTGCCGCCCGTGGAATCGTAGCCGATGCGCAAGGGGTGTTCGCTGCCGGGGACGTCAGCCGCCTGGTCGCCATCGACGATGACCCAGGAGCGCTTCCAGAAGGCGCGCCAGTCCGCCGACGTGCGGAGCAACGCATCGCGGAAGGCATCGCCCGGCCGTCCGGTAACAAGAGAGCCTGCTTTCTGGAGCCAGTCCGCGGCGGTTTCAGTTTGAAGACAGGGACAGGCAATTCGGACGGAAAAAATCGTAAGAGGGACCGGAGATACGATAGAGTGGCCCTCGGCGGATTGAAACGCATTCATGCCCGTCGGCATTCCAGCAGGCGTGAAAGAGCCGCCTGCGGCGGTCATCCGACCGCCGAACGTGCGATGCAAGAGCGGATCGTGGGCCCTATCGGCAACCGTATCGAGCGATTGCAAGATGAGCGTAGAGGCGAAAGCGGGCGAGGTTTCATTGCGGTGATACCAGGCGACCGCGTTGCCGACATTGGTCGGGAACACGTCGGCCGACTCGGTGACCGGCGTCGGCGATCCGTGCAACGTCCAAGAGGAATTAAGTTCCTCACCGACAAGCGTGTATGGCTTGGTCCGCCAAACATCGGCCGTGGCTCTCACCTTCAACGGTTTGGTGGAAACACCGCCGACGTAGATGACGGGTACAGAAGGGTCCAAAAAAACCCCGACTTCAACACCATGGTCTTTGTCGCCCGCAGTAATCTCGCACATGCCGTCGTAGAGGCATAATTCCTGCCGAAACGGCATACCGGCCTTGAACGGATTGGGATCGAGCGAAATCCGCACGCCGCCGACTTTGACTAGCCGCGAGGCTTCCGTCAGCGAGTCGGTGCGGCTGATGTAGAACCGCAGGTCGCCATCCTCTTCGACCCAGAGGTTGATGCCCACCTGGCCGTTGCCCAGCGGCATCGAGCCGGTAGCATCGTGGCTCGGCGAAGTCCAAACGACGTTGCACGGCACAGTCCAATGCTGCTTCGGATCAGCAGCGGGCGCCGCGAAGGATGATACGACGGACGCGCAGAGGAGGAGGAAGGCGGTAGAGAACAGTGTCGGTTTCATGGTGGGTGTTTTCACGCGGTTCGAGACGGCGAATGGTGCAGAGACGTGCCTTTGCCCCGGAGGGGCACCTGGTAATAGCCCAGCGATTTATCGCTGAGTACGCAATCCTGAAAGCTCTATCCAGTCCCGGAGGGACGGCTGAATTGCGACGACCGGGTGAATTTCAATCGTCCCTCCGGGACTTTGGGTTCGGATCGAATTCCTTCCCCAGCGACGACCATGGGTACATGGTGCCCGCGCTGGGCTATTCTCAATCGTCCCTCCGGGACGGGAAGCATACTTTACCGCGGCACGACGCGCTCGGTGGCCTGCAAGGTCACCGGCCCGAGCAGCCCCGAGTCGACCAACGGAGCACCCTTCTTATAGAGCCGCCAGGAGGTGAACGACTGCCGGCCGGCAGGACTCGATTTGCCCTCCAGCAGCCACTTCGGCCAGGCCTTCAACGTGCCGTTGTCGTTGCGGTCCGAATCCTCGGGGAGGTTCTCGTCGCCGATCATGCGGTTGATCCACAGGTTGGTGACTTCGATCTCCAGCGCATTCTCGCCCGCCTTGGCGACCTGGCCGATCTCCACGCGATACGGGGCCTTCCAGATCACGCCGAGATCATTGCCGTTGAGCTTCACGCGGGCCATCACCGCCACGCGACCGAGATCGAGGTACAGGCCGCGATCCTTGCCCAACAATTCGGCGGGAATGGTAAGGACCTTCGCGTAGGTCGCCGTGCCGGAGAAGTACTTCACGGCGTCGTCCGGCTGGAGGTTCCAGGCGATGAGCGAGTCGAGCGTAAGCTCCGTCGGCGCACCGGAGCTGGCCGGAAACTTCACTTGCCAGGGACCCGCCACCGTTTGGACAGGCGGAAGGTTTTCCACGGAAGCAGCCAGCTTGCGCCCGGAGGCCGTGGTGAGCTCGAAGCGGCCGTTCTGGCAGCTTTCCAACAGCAGGCTGCCATCGGCGGCGGCGGTGAGCGCGGCCGGACGGTTCGCGTTGGCGACTGCGTCCAACGCCAAGTCGATCGTTTCCGGATCGGTGCCGGTGGCCTGATGCGGCTTGCCCTCGACGGTGTAGTCTACCGTGAGTGTCTTCACGACGTTCAACGCCGGGTCATCGCCTTCGGCCATCTCGCTGACGGCAAAACTCGTCCTGTCGGCATCGAGCAGTTTCTGGAGCTTGGCCTTCACGTCACGGGTCCGTCGGGCGTCGCCGGGGACCCCGTAGACGGCCTTCACCACGACGACCTTCCGCGGCGAGGGAGGAGCGGGCGGGAACGATTTGCCGTCCTGCGTCATGGCCACGACCGGGTCGAGACCGCCCTGCTCCGGCCGGAAGACGACGAACACCGATTCGGCCGGTTCGAGATAGAGCGGTACGCGGGTCACGCCGTCCTTCTCCTGCCAGGCCGCCGCGAGTTCCACGCGACCGCCGACCGGGTACATGTGCCCGGCCACCAGAACTCGGGCCGCTTGCCCTCCACGCGGAAGCCGCACGTGCCGGCAACCGACGCCTCGCGCTTGTTGGCCACGAAGTAAATCTCCGTGCCGTCTTCCAACGTGCGGTGGATATAACGCGGCTTGGCGGTCAGGGGGCCGTCGAAGCTGAAATCGAGCGGCACTTTCGCGGCAGCGAGGACCTGCTCGGCCGTTTCGCCGCAGACGACACGGCCCTTGCCCAGGGCGTGCTGCTTGATCTTCTGGCCATCGCAATCGCCCCAGAGCTTGTCGGCCAAGCGTCTTGACCTCTGCATCGCAGGCGGGATAATTCTCGAGGCCCGGCGACTTTTGCGGCCGCGGACCGACAACCGTCGCGCCCGCCTCGACCAGTTCCACGACCTTGGCCAGCAAGCGCGGCGTCATGGTTTGCGAGTTGGGCAGAGCCAACAGGCGATAGCTCATGCCGTCGGGCAGGACGATCCGGCCGTCCTTGACCGACATCCGCGTCAGCACCACCTCGGGCGAGCAGCCGTCGAAGTTATAGGCCGGGCGGTCGGGCGGATTGCCTTTGCGGGCCACCGGCGGACCAAAGTTGCGCGGCGATCCTTCGGGCTGCAAGTAGCAGATGTCGGCCACGAACAGGCCCTGCCGCAAGAGTTGCTGGCAGCGGGCCAGGTACTGATGCCATCCCGACCGACTGTTCCCACCAGGTCTGCGTGCGTTCGTAATGCAGACCCCAGGGACCCATCGACATGCCGGGCCGGGCGTTGAGCCAGGGCTGCATGGCGTAGCGATGGAAGACGAAGCGATTGATCCCTTCGCAAAAGGCCCAGTCGCCCAGCGTCTTGATGTTGGCCGGATGACCCTGCCACTTCTCGCCGTCGGTGGCGGTGAACGACTCGGCGCCGATGATCCGCTTGCCGTAGACGTGGCCGGCGGAGGTCATTTCCGTGACCGATTCATGCGCCCCGCCGTAACCCCACGACCAGAACTCGCCCATCGGCTCGTCGCAGTGGCCGCCGTAGGTCACGTCGTCAAAAGCCGCGTCGCCGTAGGCCTCGATCGAGAGCTTCAGCCCGTTCTTCTCGGCCAGGTCGCGGAAATGGCCGGCATAGTTTTCCACGAGCAGGTCCGAAATCGTCTGCCGCAGGTCCCAGAGGAACCGCTCGGAGACCTCCACGCTGTCGACGATGCGGCCGGTGTAGACGGGCAGGTAGCGGAAAAGGTCGTAGCCGCGGCGTTTCTGGAATTCCTCGCGCATCCGCGGCGTCCAGTTTTGCGAGTGGACTTCCCAACTGTCGATATGCGTGGTGACCAGCGTCTTGCCGGCCAGCGCGGGGCTGTCGGCGATGATCTTGCCCATCAGCCCGGCGAACATGGCGTCGGCGGCTTCCTTGCTCAGCTTGTCGCATTCCAATCCGCGGCCCGAGGCGGGAGCCGGGGCGTTCACCGCGCCGGTCGACGTGTGGCCGATCCGCAGCACGGTCCACTTGCCGGCCGGCACGTCCCACGTCAAGCGACCGTCCTTACACTGGGCGGACAGATCGACAATCGTGTCGGCCTTGATCACCTGGTCAGCCGGCACTTCCGCATACTTGGCCGGGGCAGCCGGCTGGTCCTGGCGATCGTGGCCCGTCTTCCCCTTGATATTCTCGATGCGGGCCTCGCCGGCCGGGGTGGGGAAGGCCAGCACGCTGATGTCGCGATAGTAATTCGCAGTCCGCTGCGGTTCGGGCAATGCGGCGTCGAAATGCTTGCCTCCTTCCAAGTTGGTTTCAGTCCAGACGAGATACTGCATCGACAGTTCGGGCGTGATCCAGGGCCCACCGCTGCCGCACCAGCCGGCGTCGTTGGTCATGTTGACTTCCAGGCCCAGCCGGTTGGCCTCGCTGAGCATGTGCTTGTAGAGTTCCCGCCACTTCGGGCTCGCGAAGGGGACGGGGCCAGTTGGCGCACCTTGATCGACCTCCATGATCAGCACGCCACCGATGCCCACGCGCTGCATGGCCTCCAGGTCGGCCGTCATGCCTTCCTTGGTGATGTTGCTGTTGAGCCAGAACCAGTAGACCCACGGTCGGGCCGCCGGTGGCGGGGCGACGAATTCCTTTTGCAGCGCGGAGGGTTCCGCGGCGCGTGCGGCGGCGGGCACCCAGCTCGCTGTGCCGGCGGCTATTGCCAGGAGAATCACAAACAATAGGCGTTTCATGGGGAGGACTCCGGAAGGTGGTGGGATGGGGGTGGAAGGTTATGAGATTTTGGCACAAATAACTTCCCCTTTCAATACCACCGGACCAAGCTGCACTCGGTGCCTGCCGGTGGGTTTGAATTGGCGGCATCCATTATGTCCTTCGCGGGCCTCCACAAAAAACTAAGAATTAACCCTCTGCTTGCCTTGCCCGCCCGGTCTATGCTATAAAGGAAGCTGGCCGGGTGCGGGCTTGCACGGGGAACAGTCGTTCGATTCGCTGTCCAAATCCGGTCGCTTCTTTTCAAACTTGCGCCCGAAGAGTTCGATCATGTCAAGTTCCGTGCGAGTATACACGTTGGGCATGTTGCTGGCGTTTTCCGCCCTGCTCGGCTGTTCCGGTTCTTCGACGCCGATCTACGTCGACAAGCCCCTGGATCCGACGCATGAAAAATTGATGAAGATCGGCATGGCCTACGCGCGGTTCTCGGCGAACCGCAAGCGGCCGCCCCAGGCCTGGGCCGATCTGCGGCCGATCCTGGCCGAAACGGAAAATGCCGATGGGCCGTGGTGTTCTGCGCGCGACGGGCAACCGCTGGTCGTGTGTTGGGGCGTGGATCTGTCGAAACGACCGGCCTGGGCCAAGACGACGCCCGTGCTGGCCTACGAGAAACAAGGCGCCGACGGCAGCCGCTATGTGCTGACTGCGGTCCGCAACGTGGAACTGTTGTCGGACAAGGATTTCCGCGAGGCCAGTTTTCCGCCCGGCCACGACCCGGGCCTTTGAAGGAGGTGTACGATGTCGGATGGCAGAGGTTTTCCTATGCGAAAGGCGTTGAAATCCGGTCTGTGGATTGGCCGTAACGGTTTTACGCTCGTGGAATTGCTGGTGGTGGTGGCGATCATCGGCATTCTGGTCTCGCTGCTCTTGCCGGCCGTGCAATCGGCGCGGGAGAGCGGGCGGCGGGTGCAATGCGCCAACAACCTGAAGCAGATCGGCCTGGCCTTCAGCGCGCAGCCTTGAGGCTACGGGCGCATTTCCCAACGGCGGCTACGGTTACGGGTCTCCGCGGACGTTCGTCAACGGCGTTCCCGCCGCGTACGACCAGCAACAATGGTCCTGGGGCTACCAAATCCTGCCCTACACCGACCAGGAGGCCTTGTGGAACACCGCCAGCGACCAAACGGTCGCCAGCACGCCGGTGAGCCTCTACTTCTGCCCCACCCGGCGGCGGCCCGTGGTCTTGAGCGGCGGGCCTTGGCAGACCAAGTCCTATCCCGTCGCCATGGGCGATTACGCCGGCAACGCCGGAGTCAACACCATTGTTGGCGATGACGGCGGCGGGCAATACGGGGACGGCCTGATCGACGGCGTGGTGATCAGACAAGGCTTCGCGGTCCAAGGGGGCACGGCCGTCTCGATTGCCACGGCGACCCCGATCAACGAGGCGAAAATCACCGACGGGATGTCCAACACGATGCTCGTGGGAGAGAAGCGGATGAACGTCAGCTACTGCATGACGGCCTGCGGGCCGGACGACAACGACGGCTACGTCGGCGGTTTCCAGGACGACGTGGTCCGCTGGGGCGTGTTTCCGCCGGCGCCCGACTGGCAGGGCCCGTTCGCCACCTTCGCGACGCTCGTCCCCGGCAACTACCAGTTCGGTTCCTCGCATCCGGGCATGGTGCAATTCGTCTTCTGCGACGGCGCGCTGCATGCGATCCATTACAGCGTCGATCCCACCGTCTTCGCCCACGCCTCGAGCCGCAACGACGGCGTGCCCTTTAACACCGACGCCTTGTAGCAGAACGGAATCGCAACTTCCTCCCATGAAACTCGGTCTCTTCGGCATCGGACTGGACACCTACTGGCCGCAGTTCAGCGGACTACTGGAACGCCTGACCGGCTATCAGGCCCGCATCGCCGGGCGGTTGCGAAAGATGGACGTCGATCTGGTCGACGCCGGCCTGGTCGATAATCCTCTTAAGGCCCGCGCGGCCGGGGATCTCTTCCGCCGTGAAGGAGTCGATCTGATCTTCCTGTACGTGCCGACCTACGCCCTCTCGTCGGCCGTCCTGCCGGTGGTGCAAAAGGCGGGCGTGCCGGTCGTGGTGCTCAACTTGCAGCCGGTGCCGCAACTGGATTACGACAAGTTCAACGCCTTGGGCGATCGCGGCCTGATGACCGGCGTCTGGCTGGAGCATTGCTCGGCCTGCTCGGCCCCGGAAATCGCCTGTGTCTTCAACCGTGCGGGCATCGAGTATCACCTTGTGACGGGCTATCTCGACGACCCGGCCGCTTGGCAGGAGATCGGCCAGTGGGTCGAAGCGGCCAAGGTCCGCGACGTGATGCGGAACAATCGCGTCGGCGTGCTGGGGCATTACTACTGCGGCATGTTGGACGTTTATAGCGACCTGACCCAGCAAGCGGCCTGCTTCGGCAACCACTTCGAACTGGTCGAAATGTGCAACCTGCGGTCGTTGCGCGATCGGGCCACGGCGGAACAAGTCGAGGCCAAGCTCCGCCAGTTCCGCGAGGAGTTCGCGGTCGATCCCGCTTGCCAGCCGGCGGAACTGGCGCGGGCGGCCCGCACGTCGTGCGGGCTGGACGCTTTGGTGGCCAAGCACGGGCTCGGCGCGCTGGCCTATTACTATGAGGGCTCGCCGGGCAACGAGTATGAAGACATCGTCACCAGCGTGATTCCCGGCAACACGCTGCTGACGGCCCGCCACGTGCCGGTCGCCGGCGAGTGCGAGGTCAAGAACGTCCAGGCCATGAAGATCATGGACGCCTTCGGCGCGGGCGGATCGTTCTCGGAATTGTATCTCATGGACTTCAAGGAAGACGTGGTCTTTTGGGGCCACGACGGCCCTGCCCACGCGGGCATCGCCCAGCGCAAGGTCAGCCTGGTGCCGCTGCCGGTCTATCACGGCAAGCCGGGAAGGGGACTTTCCATCCAGATGGAAGTCCGCAACGGCCCCGTGACGTTCCTGTCGCTCGTGCAGGACGGCAGCGGGAAACTCTCCCTGCTGGCGGCCGAAGGCGAGTCGGTGCCCGGCGCAACCTTGCAGATCGGCAACACCAACAGCCGTTATCGCTTTTCCATCGGCGCGCGGGCCTTCGTCAACGCCTGGTGCCAGGCCGGTCCCGCGCATCACTCCGCGATCGGCGTCGGTCACATTGCCGGGAAGATCGAAACCCTGGCCCATCTGCTGGGAATTCGCTGTACGCGAGTCTGCTGAAGATCAGCCGAAAAATAACTGCCGTGTTTCTGTGAGGGTGGCATGCCTTCACGCGGCCGTTAGAAACTCGGCGCAGTCGGGAAAAGTCCAACCGGCCGCGGGTAGGCATGTTTGTTGCACGGCTGGCATGCCTTGTGTCACGCGTCTGGGCCGACATGCCTACCCGCGGCCGGTTTCGACTGCCCTGTTGCCATGACTTTGTGACGGCCGCGTGAAGGCATGCCACCCAAAATCGGGAAGTTATTCTTCGGCCGATCCTGAGATCGGTCCTATTCCGTCACCATGATTTGCACCGGGCCGATCAGGCCCGATGGCAAGAGGGGCGAGTCCTTGTGGAACGGGTTCCAAGTGGTCTTCGTCCGGCGTTTTTCCGGCGGTAGGGCCTGGTCGCCGATCAGGCGGTTCGGCCAGCGGTTGGCCACGGTGATTTCCAGTTCGTTGCCATGCTCGCGGAGCAATCCCGGCGGAAGCTCGACCGCCCAGGGATCGCACCAGACGACGCCGAGGTCCCGTCCGCTAAGCTTCACGGAAGCCATGTCATGGACGGTGCCCAGTGCTAATCGGCAACCGTTCTTGGCGTGCTTCAGCACGTCTGAAGAAAGGTCGAACCGCTTGCGATAGACGGCCTTGCCGGAATAGTGGCGGATACCTTCCTCGGGCCGCGAGGTCCAGTCTTCCGGCTTCTCGAAGACGATCTTCGCCGGCCCGCCCCAGGCTGGATCGAAGGATACGTCCCAGGGACCGGCGAGGTCGAGGAAAGAACCGAGCCGAGGCTCGAAAAAGAACGGCAACTTCTCCTTGGGAGTGTCGGGACGAAAGACGACGAAACCACTTTGAAAAGGCATGAGCGTGAAATGGGCTGCCGTGCAATCGCGGCCAACGGGTTTTGTCCGGAGGGCAAACCGTTTCCCGGAGCAGGGATCCCACCATTGGCATCCCTGAAAAAAGGAGCGGGTACGAAATTGACAATCGACTTCTTGCGTCGCGTCGCGGCAATTGGCTATGAAGTAGATGTCAACTTTGCCGTCGCGGCGATGCGTGTAGCGCAACGGCACAGTGCTTTGAAAGTCAGGGGGCCATTTGGCGGGCCAACCCGTTCGAAGCGCTCGTGCCGACCTCTTCATACGACGGATACAGATCATTCTGCGACAGTGCCGATAGGGGGTGGATCAAGCTAGGGTCACCACCGCTCGAATTAGCCCAAAACTCGCGCGTTAAGTAGGTCGCCGCGTTGTGGACCTTTTCATCGCACCGCGGATAATCCATGAGGCTCGGACTGGCCCGTGGAAGTTTGCAGACCGCTACGTGAACCCGCTGCACGATCAGGTCAATAACCTTGTTAAGCAACCGTGGGCTCATGCGTTCGCAGTTCGGCAGAACCAGCATCATGTAACTCATTCCGCCAGGGAAAACGATCTGGCCGTTCGAGGCTGTTGCCGACTTCATGAGCACCTCTGGCGAGACGCCGTCAAAGTTATAGCCGCGGCGGTCGGGCGGGTCGCCGGTCGTGGCGGAAGCGGGCGGGCGGAACACGTGCGCGGCGCCCTCCGGCGTGAGATAGAGAATGTCGGCCACCGGCAGCCCGCGACGGAGCATGTATTGGCAACGGGCGAGATACTTGTGATACGCCGGCACCATGTCCCACCACGTTTCCGTCCGTTCCCAATGTACGCCGTAGGGGCCAAACGTCATGCCCGGAAATTGGTCGAGCGCGGGCTGGTGCTGATAGCGGTGGATCACCAGGCGGTTGACGCCTGTCGCGAAGGCCCAATCCGTCTGTGCTTTCATCGAGCCAGGATATTGCAGCCAGGTGTCGGTCTGATCGGCCGTAAAGGATTCCGCAGCGATGATCTTCGCGCCGCCGGTATGCCCGATCGAGACGGCTTCATGGCAACTGTATTCCGTCGCGAAGCCATGGCCCTTGGACCAGAACTCGCACATCGGCACGTCGGCCGCGCTGCCCAGGTTCAGATCGGCGGTCGGGTTCAGGTCGTAGGGCTCGATCGAAAGTTGCAGGCCATGGCGATGGCCGAGTTCCTTTAATCGTTCCGCGTGGTTCTCGACGACCAACTCCTGAGCCGTCTGCCGCAGGTCCCAGAGGAAACGTTCGGAAACCTCCAGGTTCTGCACGATCCGGCCGGTCATGACGGGCAGATACGGCAGGGGGTCGTAACCGCGGCGTTTCTCGAATTCGGCGCGAAAGTTCCGCGACCAGTTCTGCGAGCTCATCTCCCAACTGTCAAAGTGAATGGTCGTCAGCCCATTGCCGGATTTGGATCGTGGCCCGATTGCCTTGAGCAGCTTGGCGGTAAATGCTTCGAAATGGGCGTCGATGGCGGCCGGGTCGAACTTGTCGGTCTCAAAGCCGAGGCCCGGCAACGGCGCGGGCCGGGTCGTCTGCCCGGTGCTCGTGCGGCCGAAGCGGAGGATCGTCCAGTCGCCCGCCGGCACGTCCCACTCCAGGCGGCCGTCGGCGGTCAGACGCGAGCTCAAGTCGATGATGCCTTGCCTGGCGATGCACTGATCGGCCGGCAGGCGGGTTGTTGCGTCCGGCTCAGGCAGGAATGGCTTGACCCCCGGCGCTGAAGAGAACGGCGCACGAAAATAGAGGGCCTTCTCGTCGGCGTCGGCCACGCGGGCCTTGCCCTGCGGCGTGGGGAAGGCCAGCACGGCGACGTCCACATAAAATTCCCGCCAGGCCTTGGCCAATTCCGGCGTGAGCGTGCCCACACCGAAGAATGGCGTGCGCGGTTGCGGCCTGGGCAGCGGTGCGGCGAATCGCGTGGGACCATGCACGGCCGTCTCGCTGGCCACCAGGTGCTGCATCGATTGTTCCGGCTTGACCCAGGGGCCGCCGGTGCCGCACCAGCCCGGCCCGGTGGCGACGGCGAATTGCAGGCCCAGCCGGTCGGCTTCGTGGACGGCGTGGGCGAAAAGTTCCAGCCACTTGGGGCTCATGAAATCGACCGGCCCCCGCGGGATGCCGATGTTCGTTTCCATGAAAATCACGCCGCCAATGCCGGCACGCTTCATCGCTTCCAGGTCGGCCGTGATGCCTTCGCGGCGTAGGTTGCCGTCCATGAACATCCAGTAGACCCACGGCCGAGCCGAGTCGGGCGGGTTGAGGAAGTCGGACTCGATATCGCCGGCACGGGCCAGGATTGCAACGCTTAACGCAAAAACGCAAGAGAGGAGACGCGCGAGCAGTTTCATGGCAGGCTCCAAAGGGCTCGGTTCGGCAGTTCCTAATGGTGGGACTCGTTTCACTCGGCCCACCCTACGTTCTCATTTCTTCTCTTCGATCCAAGTTCGGAAGCTCTTGGCCTGATAGACGGATTTGGCCAACAATTCGTATCCGGCGGTCAACGGATGGCTGGCGTCGGCGTAAAGATCGCTCGGCAATTCGTCTGGCGCCACGTAGCGAACACTGTTCTCCGACAACCATGTCGCGACACCATCGTGGATCGCCGTATAGCCCGCCACGCTCTTTGCGGCAATCATGTGCCCGTTAAAGGGCGTGACGACCACCAGCACGTCGTTGCCGCGGCCGCGCAGCAGCTCGACGGTGCGCTGAAACGCGGCCCATTGCAGGGACGACTTGAGTTCCACCCACTCCAGCGCCGTCTTGTCGCCGCCGTTGGCCGTCCACGGCCTGTGCCGGGGGCTTCCCTCGCCGCGATCGCTGTCGTCGCCTTGGCCCGAGGGGACCGCCAGCGTGATTTGGGCGAGTGGATTCTTGTAAGCGTTGGGGTAGAACTGTGGCCGCTCAGCGTCTTCGTCCAACGTCCATTGCAAGATGCTCTGCTGGTGGAAATAGCAATCCTGCACATGATCGACCCAACCCAGAAAACCGACGTTGCGCTCGATCACGGCGCCGATCCGCCCATTGGCGTCGGCATGGTAAGAGGGGATGCGCGGGAAGAACTGGGGCACGAGCGACGCATGGTTGCGGATTTCCGCCTTCTTCGCCTGCATGTCGGCCTCGGGACTGCTGAGCCAAAGCAGATTGCAGACGACGATCACTTTGCGGTCGTGCAGCGACGTGCCGTAGTAGCGCACCAATCCTTCCAACGCCAAGGGAAACAACCCATTGACACCGGCGTTGACGAACCGGCCGGGCTGTCCGGCCTGCCGGTTGAGGAAGTGCGGCAGCGTTCCGTCCGACTTCACATATTCGCCCCACACCACCGAATCGCCCAGTACGACAATCGGGTCCGGATCGGCGATCTTCTGCAGACGCCAGTCGAACAACCAATAGTCGTTGCTGAGCTGGTACGGGATGCGGTAATCGGCGCCGGTGTCGAAACGTTCGATCTGTTTCCAAAGGCTTGGGGTGGCGACTAGCATCAGCGCCACGATCGCCAGGACGATAGCCCACTGGCGGAGGCTGAGCTGCATCTCGCTGGTGATGGGCAGCCGCTCGTAGGGTTTTGTGTCATTGTTTTGTGCCATGGTCGATTTCCTTTCGTAGGGAACGCCCTCCGCGGCGTTTCAGGGAGGGCGCGAATGGTTTGCATACGGAACGCCGCGGAGGGCGTTCCCTACAGTCGTGTCCTCAGAATTGGAAGTAGATGAAGGTTCCGCCGCCCGACGAGAAGACGCATAAATACAGGATCATGCAAACCGCCGTGGCCACGCGGACCGGCGGATACTTGAGATATTCCCGCGAATTCGACTCATAGAGGAATGCATAGAGCCAAACGAGCCCCACCATCACTAGCATGAGCAGCGGCATTTGCGGATCGCGCCAGGCCGCGGTGAAGATTCGTTGCACGATAAGAAGAGCGTCGCCCAGCGAATCGGCCCTGAAGAAAATCCAGGCGAAACAGACGAAGCAGAACACGCCCGCCTGTTTTGCCGCCTTCGGCACGCGCTGGCGATAGAACGCCGACCGCTCGAGCTCGCGGGTGATCATCACGCCCAAGCCGTGCAGCAGGCCCCAAATAAGAAACGTCCATTTGGCCCCGTGCCAGATCCCGGACACGGCGAAGGTGATGAGGAGATTGCGATAGGTCAGGAGCTTGCCGCACCGATTCCCGCCCAGGGGAATATAGACGTAGTCCCGGAACCACGAGGAGAGGCTGATGTGCCAACGGGTCCAGAACTCGCCGATGCCGGTGGCCAGATACGGATTGCGAAAATTGAGGACCAGGTTGAAGCCCATGACCTTGGCGATGCCGCGGGCCATGTCGGTGTAGCCGCTGAAATCGCAATAGATCTGCCAGGCGAAAGCGAAAGTCGCCACAAGCAGCGCCGGGGCGTCAAACTTGGCCGGATTGTTGTAGACCCGCTCGACGTAATAGGATAGGTAATTGGCCAGCGCCAGCTTCTTGAACAGGCCCACGAGAAACAGCGATGCCCCATCGGTGAAGTTTTGCAGGCGGATTTCCGGAAACGCCTGGTACTGGGGAAGCAAGTGCCTGGCCCGCTCGATGGGGCCTGCCATCAACTGCGGAAAGAAACAGACGAAGGTCGCAAACCGCAGGAAGTTTCTCTCCCGTGGCACGTTGCCCAGATAGAAATCGATCGTGTAACTCAGTGACTGGAAGGTGAAGAACGAGATGCCGACCGGCAGCAGATACTTCCAACCATAGGGCATCAGCGTCGCTGGCTCGGGAAGCCTGACGGCCAGATGGGCCCAGGCCGTGAGCGCATTGAGATTCTCGACGAGAAATCCTGCATATTTGAAGAACAACAGCAGCGCCAGGTTGTTGAACACGCTGATGAGCAACCAGATTTGCCGGCTGCTCCAGAGTGCGCCCAGGGCCATCAACAGCACGAGCACGCTCAGGCCGATCAGCGTGGGCCGCAACGTGGTTGGCCCGAAAAGGGCCAGCGCGAGAATGCCGATGGCCGCCAGCGTCGATCCGATGAAAGAATACTTCAGTACGCGATCGTCGAATCGCAACCGGGTGAGCCGGCCCCACACGTCCACGTTCGCCCCTTGGCGCGGACAATGATCCATGAGGGTAACCAGGAAGTAGTCCAGTACGGTGGAGTAAAACACGAGGAACAAGTAATAGGGATTCCACCACGCATAGAAGAAGTAGGACGCCAGCATCAGCCAGGCGATCCAGAATTGCGTTTTCCTCAGCAAGAAAAAGACCGGCAGGACGATCGCCAGGAAAATCAAGAACGGCCAGGTGTGAAACAGCATTTTGGGACCCGTGCGGGAATAGGCTCCTCGGATTTGCAGGATGGACTTCCGAGTCCGTCCTTAGAATGAATATAGTCGGAAATAATTTCCGCGTTGTCAATTTTGCCTGCCCGCGGCGGTGCCGAGCACGGCTTGGTCCGGCGGCATCCGTTAATTGCTGCAAACCTGGGCGGGATTACGAGCGCCGGGGTTCTTTTGCGGACCGCTTTCGGGTAGGCTTATAGGTTCATACCGACCACAACCACATCCCGCCCGCATGGCCGTTTCCGACCCGACCCCGACGCCCGACACGCCGACGCCCGACCCCTACGCCGTGTGGCGGATCGCAAACTTCCGTCTGTACGCCGTGAACTGGTTCGCCATGACCATGGCCCGCCAAATCGAGTTCTTGGCGGTGGGAATTTATCTTTATGGCCCCAACAAGGACGTGCTGGCCTTGGGGTGGCAGGGACTGGCCATGGCCTTGCCGGCCATGCTCCTGGCAATCGCGGGCGGACAGTTGGCCGACCGCTTCGACCGTCGCTGGGTGCTGGCCTCGATGCTTTGCTTGACCGCGGCCGACGCCGCCGCCCTGGGCGCGGCGTGCTACCACCACGCGGCTGCCCCGTGGATCTATTTACTGCTGGTGGTGAACGGGATCGGGCAGACGCTCGGTGCGCCCTCGCGTTCCGCCTTGTTGCCGTGGATCGTCCCGCCCGAGCGATTCAGCCAGCGCGGTGACCTGGAACAGCACCGTGTTCCAGATTTCCACCATGGTCGGCCCGGCGGTGGGCGGATTATTGCTCTCGACCTCCGCTAGTCAAGGAGTACCGGTCGCTCTTGGCTGCGTGGTCTTGTTTCGCTTGCTAGGGCTCGCGGGCACGTTGCTCTTGCGCACCTCATCGGCCGGAACACAAGCAGTCGTCGATTTCGCTGGAAACCCTCGTGGCAGGCATCCGTTTCGTATGGGGGCAAAAACCGATCCTGGCCACGATCACGCTCGACCTGTTCGCAGTCTTGTTGGGCGGGGCCACGTTCGTGCTGCCGGCATTTGCCGACAAGGTACTGGGCTTTCCCGACGACAAGATTGGGGCCGTGGTCGGATACTTGCGCTCGGCGGAGGCTGCCGGGGCAATCCTGATGGCCGTCCTGCTGGCCCATTTGCCGCCGTTCCGTCGTGCCGGACGGACCATGCTCTGGGCCGTCGCCGGATTTGGCCTTGCCACCATCTGCCTGGGCTTGTCGAAGTACCTTTGGATTGCGCTGATAGCCATGTTCCTGATCGGGGCCCTGGACAACATCAGTGTCGTCGTCCGCCACACGCTCATCCAGTTGCTCACGCCGGACAACATGCGCGGACGCGTAACCGCGGTGAACAACGTCTTCATCGTCGCCTCCAACGAACTCGGCGGCATGGAATCCGGCTTGACGGCCGGCTTGTTCGGCCTGATCCCGTCGATTGTCGGCGGAGGAGTGGGAGCGATTCTCGTCGTGTTGGGATGCGCCGCCATCTGGCCACAAATCCTGACCATCGGCTCGCTGGCCGGCCTGCGGCCGGCCGACGAGCAAAACAGTACTCCTCACGCTCCGCCGTGAAGAAGTTCATCACGACGGACGCCAAGAAAAGTAGCAGGCACACTCCGTGTGCCGTCCGCCAGAAGACCCTGGCTTCGCAAAGAACCTGAGGCTAGGGCCAAAGGGCGGACGGCACACCGACCATGCTGCGCACGGTGCCCGGTACCTGCTACTTTACGCGTCCTTCCACCTCGGCCCATTCGTAGGGCCGCAAGGGCACCGTGACGCGATCGCCTTCGATGGTCAACTCGATCGGCGGACGGTCGGCGCCGCCGGCCTTGTTCGCCGACTGAATCGTGCGGAACGACCGCAGGCCGAGCGAAACGTGACGCCCTTCGGTTTCCAACAACCGCAGGCGAAAACCAGCCACGGAACCGCTCTCCATGATCGTTTCCCAATGCGTGGCGATCACCGCACGTGAATCGAGATGGAAGAGCCAGGCGGAGTCATTCTTCGGTCGTGACGCAACCGCGAACGTCGGCGACGGGGCCACGAAATCCAGCGCCGCGGCCATCGCTTGCGCCACGTCGATGCCGATGCCCAGGCGGAATCGCCGGGCAGTTTCCCCCCGCACCAGCAAGAGCGAATCGAGCTTCCGCATGCCGTGACGGCGATGATAGGGCAGGCCGGCCGTGAAAACCGTCGTCCGCCCCGCCTCGCCGCGGATCTCGATGAAGTGCGGTGATTCCAGTTGTGCGGCGTCGCTGGCAACGGTCGCTTGATTCACGCTGCGATGCAGGGTCGGCGTATCCTGCCCCCAGGCGAATCGAGCCGCGTAATACGAATTCCAGGGGTCGGCATCCGGTTGGCGCTGGGGATCGAGTTGGATTTCCACCTCGATCACGCGGCAGCCCCAGGTAACGCGCGTGCGTTGCTGAAAGCCGGCCAGGAGTTGGCCACCGCGATCGACCAGCCGACCGCGGACCAGGACCTCGCCCACGACCGGTCCGGCGGCCAGGACGCGGATTTCGTCGGCCGCCATGATCGAGTAGGCGTCCTCCTCGCCGGCCGTCGGGCACCCGGTCGGGCACCCAGTACTCTGGGTGGGGGTCGGCAGACGCAGGGCCACCTGTTGGGCTAATCGCGGCGCGCGGGAATGAAAGTCGAATACCGTGCGGATCGCGCCCGTGTGGGGATCGATGGCCAATTCGAAAAACTCGTTCCGCAATACGGCCCCGCCGGGCGAAGCAACCAGTTCGCCCATGGGCAGCCGGCCCCCACCCAGAGTACCGGGTACCCGACCAGGTGCCCGGGGCGGCGTCTTGCGAAAGAGGCCGAAGCGTCGCGGGGCCGGCTTTACCGGCGTCTGGCCGCTTCCGGGAACTACGCAGACAAAGCCCAACGGCGGAACCTCCACCACGATCGACTTCCGCCCCGCCTCCTCACCGGCACGCAGAACGGCGCCGGCAACGTCGGGCAGGCGGTCGAGGCAGGAGACATCGACGCACACGCGGCGGGAAAAGCTCAAGGGATTGATCACCACGATGCCGGACGGCGATTTGGCCGCTGGTGAATCATCTAGAATTCCGGCGATCGTGTCACAACTGTAGGGAATGCCCTCCGTGGCGTTCCATGAAGGCGACGAATGCCTTCCACAGGGAACGCCACGGAGGGCGTTCCCTACAGATGCTCCAATCGCTTGCGCAAAGTCGGCAGTCGCCGCCTTGCAAACGTCATCCAGTCGCTCGTCCAGCAAGTTATCGCCCGCAGGCGGCGCCAACGACTCGTCGATGTCGTCCAGGAGGCCATCGATGCAGACCGAAGGCCTGCCACCGGCCAAAGTGGCCAGGGTGGCGATCGCCTGCACCGCCTCGGCAGCCGTTCGCCGCGCGTATATCGCACCCAGCGCGAGATTGTGTCGGCCTGGCCGGCAGCCACCGCCTGCCGAAGGTAGGGCGACCGATATTCATCGGCCTTTGGCGCTATTTGATGCCCCGACATGCCGCTACGCTCGAAGTAATCGGGCAGCGTGAGGAAGGTGCCCAGCACTGTCGTATAGCGACGCGCCCGATGGATGTCTTCGTACCAGAGGCTCGTGCTGCCGGGCCAGTGGGCGAAGATCACCGTGGGCTGGCTGTCCATCTCACCGACGCTGCACAAGGCGTGCGGCAGGCGGAGGAAACCTTCGGCACGGGCACCGTCGACCGGCACGCGCATCAGCGCTTCGACCGTGGTGCCGTCGATACCTTCCCAGCGCTGGCGGCTGGTGTTGCCCACGGGAAAACGGCCGTCGTCAAGGGTGGCATGGACTACGCCGGTGAACCCCAGGTGATCGAGGATCTGCGGCAAGATCGGGGTCATGCCGAAACGCCGCCGTCCGAAGACGATGGGCCGCGCGTCGAGGTGCCGGCGGTAGCTCGCCAGACCTTTTTCAAGCTGCCCGCGAATGGCCTCGGGTCCCAGCAGCGGCAATTCCAATTCGCAGAATTCACCACCGACAATGCTCGCGGCGCCCTGCTTCAATGCCTGGCGCAGGGCGTCCAGCGTCGCCGGTTCTCGGTCGGCCATCTGCTGGAGAACCTGGGCGGAAAGGAGCAGGTTGCACGGTGCGTCGCCTGCCGGTCCACTGCCGGCCAGTTGTACACGCAGCGCGGCGCCGAGGGTCGTCGAGGCGACGAGCGTCAGGTCCAGCAGATACGACTCGCTGGGATAATAGTACTCGCGCGCGGTGTGCAAGAGGTCATAGGCTGCCTGAAGTTTTGCCTGGGCCTCGTTGCTGTCGCCGCCGCATGCGGCCGCGGCCGCGGCCAACAACTCGCGCTCGAAGGCCGACTCGTCGAGACTGTTCATGTAGCGGATGCTGACCGTGATCATCTCGGTGACATAGTGGGCGTATCCCAAGGCGAGGAAATCGGCCGCCAGGTCGGCATCTACCATCGGTGGTGCGGTGTCGAGCATCGCCAGGGCCGTAGCGATCATCTCTGGCCGACAGCACTTTCCGCGGATGAGCCGTGCCCCAAGTTGCTCGGCGTGGCTGAGCCAATCCTCGGGCAGAAGTGGTTCGGCCGTCGGCGGCAGGAGCATCAAGTGCCCGGCCGGATCGTCCGGCGGCGTCGCCGCGGCTGTCCAGCGGGGCATGGATCCAGCCGCCGCCAGCAGGGCCGGATGCCAAAGGGCTGTCCAGGCCGCCAAGAGCTCGTCGGCCTGGGCGGCCGACCGCGGCTCGCTGAGATCATCTCGCCCACGGCATGGTAAAATCGGGGTAAGTTTCACCATTTGCCGACTAAACACCGAGCTCCTTCTTCATGGAACTCAGCGAAATCGTGTGGCCGGATGCACACTCTCGACGTGCCTGCTCGATAATTTCCAAGAACTCGGCGTTTGTGCTCAAGGCCAACGATTCAGGATCGACATTCTTCAGAGACACGATCGCCGCGACCGGCTTGCTGTTGGATGTCAGCACGACGAAATCATCACCCAACTCGTTCGCATACTCCGCCAGAGACCTGGACGCCGTAGAAATCTCGACAGTCTTCATAAATTCACCCTTTTCCCTGCAATCCGAAGAACGGTACCTTCTTTTTTGCCTACGGCGAGAACGAACACTGTTCCAGAAACTTCCGGCCGTTCGCTCTGTGTTTGATCGTTCTCTTCAACCTCGTAGAAGACCCGCAACTCGCCAACCCGCAACTCCCAAGGTGCAACTGGATTCGGGCGAAGTAATTTTCGATTTCTCGTCTCCACTCGCGGTTCGTGAGCTAACTGTTGCTCAATGGCCTCCAGTAGCAGGGCGCGTTCGTTCGCGGTCAACGCTTCCAATTGCCGCATGACCGATGCAGCGAACTCGATTTGGTATGGCATAGCACCAATAATGAGAACCACGTTCAATCATTCATTCTACCGATTGCCCGCAATCCTCACAAGGTGCGAGGCCAACCAGCAAGTGGGAAATATAACCCCCTATTAGTGCAGCATTCAGCTCTTGATCCTCTGAATGGGTGGTTAGCTCTGGCCACTCCCTGCTTCCGGCTCTTCCCCCGAATTCCACTGCCCGCCTATGCGTTTTTTGGTTGACACTGACCCTCCCCTTGCGATAAATTGTGTATAGAGGCAGATGGCTCTTTTCCGGTCCACTCTGGATTCGCCTTTTCAGGTATAGGAGCCGTCAGGAACGGAGCAAGAGTGCTGGAACAGAGCATGACACGAGAACGCTGCGCAGTCGCGTGCTGTGCAGTGCAACCCCGGGCGTGGGGCGCCCGGCGGCGGCGATCGCCTTTGGAGTACTAAGACCATGGCTAGAACAGGTGCGGTTTGGGGAATCGACATCGGACAATGTGCCGCTCAAGGCAATGCGCTGCCGCGGACATGACGATCCGGACAAAATCACCATCGAGGCCTTCGATTACATCGAGTATCCGAAGATTCTCACGCAGCCCGACGCCAACCCCGTGGAGCTCGTGGCCGACGCGCTGAAGCAGTTCCTTTCGCGGAACCAGGTCCATAACGACCGCGTGGCCGTTTCGGTCTCCGGGCAAAGCGGTCTGGCCCGGTTTATCAAACTGCCGCCGGTGGAAGCCAAGAAAATCCCCGACATCGTCCGCTACGAGGCCCGCCAGCAGATCCCCTTCGACCTCAACGACGTGATCTGGGACTACCAGCGGATGGGCGGCGGCAGCGAAGAATCGGGCTTCGCCTTGGAGACCGAAATCGGCCTCTTCGCCATGAAACGCGATGCCGTATTCCGGGCGCTGGATCCCTTCGTCAAGGCGGGCATCGAGGTCGACATCGTGCAGCTTGCCCCGCTGGCCCTCTACAATTACGTCGTGTTCGACATGCTGCAGGACCTGCCCGGCCCGGAAGAATACGATCCCGACAATCCGCCGGAATCGATCGTTCTGGTGTCGTTGGGCACCGACGCCACGGACCTGGTGGTGACCAATGGTTTCAAGGTCTGGCAGCGGAGCGTGCCGCTGGGCGGAAGCCACTTCACCAAGGCCCTGACGAAGGAGATGAAGCTTACTTTCGCCAAGGCCGAGCACCTGAAGCGGAATGCCACCACGGCCCAGGATCCCAAGGCCGTGTTCCAGGCGATGCGGCCGGTGTTCAACGATTTGCAGACCGAGTTGCAGCGCTCGCTGGGGTTCTTCACGAATCTCGACCGCACGGCGAAGATCGGCCGCGTAGTGGCCATGGGCAATGCCTTCAAACTTCCCGGCCTGCGGCGCTACCTGGCGCAGAGCCTGGGCTTCGAGATCGAACGCGTGGAGACCTTCCGCGGCCTGGTCGGTCCCGAGGTGCTGAGCACTCCCGCGCTGAAAGACAACATCCTCTCCTTCGGCGTCTGCTACGGCTTGTGCCTGCAGGCCCTGGGCAGCAGCGGGCTGCGGACGAACCTGCTGCCGAAGGAAATCACCATGGACCGGCTCATCCGCCGCAAGAAGCCTTGGGCCGTGGTGGCGGCAGCCGTAATCATGCTCGCCTGCACGATCAGCTATACGTTCCATGCAATGCAGTTCAGCGCCGTGAAAGAAGCGCGGTGGAAAACGCTGGAAACTCAGGCCAGCAGCGTCGATACGCAGTCCAAAGGTTTGATCGCCGACGAGCAAGCGGCGATGGAGAAATTCAAGAAGACCAAGGAACACGGCGACCACCTCGTCAACAATCTCGAGGGGCGAAAACACTGGCTCGAGTTTCTTTCGGCGATCGATCGGTGCCTGCCCAAGGATCCCAATCCGATGCCCTCGTCGACCGATCCTGTCGCGCTCAGAGCGACCATCATGCATCGCAACCAGTTGCTCGTCACCAACCTCGATTCGCAGCAGGTGGAAGACGTGGGCAAGTGGTTTGCGGCGGTGAAACCTTGGTATAGGCCTGTTCCTGGCTCGCCTGGGGCCCCGCCCTTGGGCGATGCCTCCACGGCGGCAGCGCCCGGCGGCGGACCGGCGACGGGGGGCGACGCGGCAGCTCCCAGCGGCGAAGGTCCCACCGGGCCAGGGATGATCGTGCAGATCTACGGCCGCCATTTCCATAACGCCGACGACGAGCCGGATGGCGGCGAATATGTGTACCTCACGCTGACCAAGAACCTGGCCAGCGAAAAAATGCGTGCCATGGGTGTCTCCTACCCGGTGCTCATCAAGCCCGAACCGATCGGCCCGGAAGAGATCGACATTCCCGGCCCGAAACACAAGGACAACGCCAGCGAGTCTGCCTCGCACGTGCGCGGCGGCTTGATGGGCGGCGGTGGCGACCAGACGGCCTCGGCCGAAAAGAAGGTGAACGTCAAGCGATTCCGGTATCGCGTTCAATTTGTCTGGCAGCCTAAATCGGCGACGGACCAGGCGCCCCGCCTGCGACTGTGGCCAAAGCAGGTTCTCCGGCGCCGGCAACTACCGCACCGCCAGCCACAACACCGGCAGCCGCGACACCCGTAGCGGCCACACCGGTAGCCACACCGCCGGCACCGGTAGCGGCAGCGCCGGCTACCGCAACACCGACTGCCGCAACACCAGCAACCCCAGTATCGGCTAGAACGCCGGCCGGGACACCAACTTCCGAGGCGCCCTTGAAGGCGGCCGCGCCTGCGACAGCCACGCCGCCGGTTGCAGCACCCGCCCCAGAAGCAGTTAAGAAGTAAACTTGACAATCGCAACGTTGGGCCGCGCCCTCGTGAAAACGGTCCAACCCGTAAAATCCTGACCTCCGCTAAGGAGCAAACCATCATGGAACAATTCCGAGCCTTTCTCGAAGTGCTGAAAAAGTATCACTTCTGGGTCCTCTGCGGCCTGATCTTGTTGCTCTCCTTCGTGAGTTGGTTTCTGGCGACCGGCGACGAGGCAAAACGCTTCGTTGATCGCAAGGGCAAGATCGACGGAAAGCTGAGATTGGTCAAGGACATTGCCGGCAACGCCGAGCATCCCAGCGCGAATTACATCGGGGAGATCCGCAAGATCGAAAGTGGCACCCTCACCAGCCAGGTGGCCAATGCCTCCGGTCGGCTTTATAATGAGCAGCGGATGAACAATCCCCTCCCCAGGCTCTTTCCCGATGACAAGGACCAGGCGGGATTCGAGGCTGCCATCGAAAAAATCTGGCAGCCCATGGAGGAGATCGAAAAACTCCCCCCGGGCCTACTGGATGAGTTTTACCGTAGCCGATATCGGAATCACATCGAGGAGCACTTTCCCAAGCTCCTTGAACTAATCGAACGGCGAACGGTTGTCGGCGATGAGCCCGCAGTCGACCGTAGCGGCAGAGGCGGTGGTGGCATTGAGCTGCGTGGCGGGAACGCCGGCGCATTGGCCAAGAGCACCAGCGGCATCGTCGATTGGGTCGATGCCGACCAGAAGAAGAAGGCATTCCTCGATCGATTTTCCGGCGCTACCCCCAGCACATTGGACATCATGATGGCCCAGGAAGACCTCTGGGTCTACGAGACCTTGCTGAAGGTCATCCGCTATACGAATAATGTCGGCCCCGATCGGACGCAGTTTCCGAAACCGGCGAACGATAAAGGGGCCCACGTCAGTTCCAAGGATCTGATGGATTGGCTGGAAAAGAACTATAAGAAGCCGAAGGACCACAAATGGGCCCGCATCAAGCGGATCCTGGCGATGGACATCGGCAAGGACGCCGTTCAGAGCTGGCACAGCTCCGAGAATGCCCTATTCAACTGTGCCGAGCGAGGGCGGCGGCAATCCGGCTGACAACAGCCGCAGGGCACCGCCGCCGATGCCGCCCACCAGTCGGGGCGCGGCCACCTCGGCCGGGAATGCAGGCGTCTCCCCCCTGGCCGACCGCTACGTCGACGACAACGGCAAACCCTTGTCGGACCCCACGCAGCAGCCTTACGGCGAGTTCCGCATGGTGCCGATCGATCTGCAGGTTGTCATCGAGCAGAAGGAAATTCCCCGGCTGTTGGCCGAGTGCGCCAACTCGGCCATGCGGATCGACGTCCGCCGCGTGCGGATTCTCGTGGAAACGCCGCCGCCCGTGGACTTTGGGGGTTCCGCGGGCGGAGATCGCTCGACCGGCGGCGGGATGGGCCAGATGTCCCCACCGCCCCAACAGCGATTCGGCCCCATCGGTCGTCACGACGTCACCGGCGGCGATGGCGGGAGCGGCAAGAACGGATTCGTCTACAACGAAGAATCGGCTGACCCGGTCAACCAACCGGTGCCCGTGGAAGTGCAGGGCATCATTTACATCTACAACCCGCCCAAGGTCCAAAGTCCGAGCGAAACCACGGGCGACAGTGGCGGTCGAGCCCCGCCGGCCCCGCCCAGTGGCGGAACGCCGGCCGACGCTGTGCCGGGGCCCGGACAGCCCGCTCCGGCTACTCCAGCCGCCAAACCCGATCCAGTTCGTGGCCCGGCGCCAGCCGGTCCTGCCGCTGCCGGAGTCCCAAGCAATCCACCCACCATTCCGCCTACCCATGGAGGCCATCCATGAAGTCCAAGAAGAAATTTGATCCGCAGGTGCTTCAGCAATTCTTCATCGACCACGCGGAGAAATTCGTGGTGGGGCTGGTCGCCGTCGTGTTTCTCTTCTTCACCTATCAGGCTGTCACGCTCAAAGGATACGCGACGAAGCCGGACGAGCTCCAGACGCGGACGAAGGACGCTTCAGACAAGATCGCCGCGGGTCCCGCGACCAAGACGGCCGCGACTGTATGTGCGTTCCCACCCTACCCGGACATCATCGACGGCGCGAGGACAACCATCGATCCGGGCGCGTATCCGATGACGTTGGCTTTTGACTGGACACCTGTCGCCCCGCGGCGTGTCCGCGACACGCCCGAGATTTACGCCGTGGAACGGTTGCGGGCCATTCCCGGACGCGGCGCGTGCTTGCAAGGTAATGCCGGCACCGTCGGCCAGCGGTGGGTCGCCGTCACGGGGCTCGTTCCCTACAAGAAGGAGCTGGACGAGTATCGCAAGTTCGAAGGCGCGGCCCAAGTCACCGACCATGACCTGCCCGAATACGTCGGCTTCCTCGTGCAACGCGCGGAAGTAGCGCCTGGGTCCAAGGGCGAACCGAATTGGCCTAAACGTCTTACCGTTTGTCCATCGCGCATGATCGAGGCCAAATTCGCCAATTGGAGCGGAACTGCGGCAGAAGTCGTCGATCCGCGGGTCACGTTCGAGGCGTTGACGTTGCGGTTGCCGCCGCTGGCCGATGGGGTTTGGGGTGAAGAAGTGGCCTACCCGCCGCAAATCAAGCTGCTTCCCCCAGACGCCAAGCCTGAAGAAGCAGGCCAGCCCGGCGGAGGAATGATACAGCCGCCGCGCGGATCGATACGCGACGGGCGGAGCCAACGGCCTCGGGGCGGCGGCCCCCTCGGCACTGGCGACCGCAACAATCCGAAGGGTCAAGATGACGCCAATGCCGCGGATATCCTCGGTGGCCCCGACGCGGCGCCCAAGCCCGCGGCGACAAAGAACAAGGATGAAGAAGATCAGGCCCAAGTGCCCGAATATTTGTTGCTGCGCTACTTCGACTTCGACGTCAAGCCGGACAAGCGTTACGCCTATCGCATCTTCTTGTTGCTCCGCAATCCGAACTATGGCCTGGATGCCAACGTGCTCGAGGAAGCAGAATTGGCGAAGTTCCCCATCCTCGGCCCCATTCCGGGTACGGAAAGGAAGGACGAGAAGGGAAACATCATTTGGGTCGACACCGATCCAATTTATGCCCCGTGGTCGAAGCCCTGCACCTCGGCCCTCGGGCCGGACGACATGCGCTTGCTGGGCGGGCCGGTCGTCGCTGCCAAGGGTCCGCAAGAGATCAACGGCGAGGTCCGCATCCTGCTCTGGCTGGACAAAAACGGACTTAACAGCACTTGCGTCAAGCCGTCCCTGGTCCGTGGCACGGTCCTCAACTTCGAGAACGTGCAGATGAGAACGCACAGCGCAGAGAAGACTCCGCTCAAGCTCCTGTCTACCAACTGTATCCTGGTCGATCTCACCGCGGGTGGCGAGGCGACGCGGGACTCGGAACACGATAATCGCCTGACCGGTCCGGGCATGATCCTCGTGCTGGACGATTCGGGCAACCTCGTGATCCACGACCAGGTGGCCGAGAGCCAGGAATGGGAAAAGGCGAATAAAGAGCCGCCAAAACATCAGGTGCGTGTCGGCACCGGCGGTTGCGATCGACCAAGAGTCCCTCCGCGCCGCCCCAAGGAGGGCGACTACGACGATCTCCGGCAGGATATGAAAAAGTCCGGCCGCTAAGAGGCCGATCATGCCTGATTACTCGGTTCGCATCGCCGGCGACAACCTGATCTATAGTGCGGCCCACTTTATCATGCTGCCGGGCGGCATCTGCGAACCGTTGCACGGTCATAACTATCGCGTGGCCGTCGAACTCAACGGCCCGCTGGACGAGACGGACTGCGTGATCGATTTCCTGGCCCTGCTCAAGATCATGAAATCGATCCTCGCCGAACTCGACCATGCGGTGCTCCTGCCTACTGGGCATCCGACCATCCGCGTTTCGGCCGGCGAGGACGAAGTCGAGGTCCAATTCGGCGCCCGCCGCTGGGTTTTTCCCCGGACCGAATGCCGGCTCTTGCCCGTGGTGTCTACGACGGTCGAGCTCACGGCCGGTTATTTGGCCCAGCGGTTGCTCGAAACTTTGGCCGAGCGAGGTCTTGCTCAACCGCAACGTGTGCGGATCGAGCTGGAGGAGTCGCCCGGCTGTTGGGCAATTTGCGAAAAAACCCCGTAAACTCTACCCAGCCTACTGACTTTTCCAGCCGGGCGACGTACACTTAGTAATGATTCAACCTGGGCCGCGAGATAACGGCCCCCGGTTGTCAAGAACACCCAATCAAGGATATGAAAATGTCGAGGTATCATCGTGTGGCGGTTTCGGCCGCGTGGATCGTAGCTGTAGCGTTCCTGTTTTCTTCAACCATTGCGGCCGCGACGGGCGCGAGCGACGGCCCCAAACAGGACGACACAACCGCCAAAGTCGTGAAGAAGGCCAAGCCGCCCAAGTCCGACGAAAAAAAGAAGACGGGCGAGAAAAAGCTTGCCGACAAGAAAGCCGCAGCCGAGAAGTCGAAGGCCGAAGAGAAGGCCGATGATTTCGACGACGACGATGATTCGCCCCCTGTCAAGCCTGCGGCCAAGTCCGAAGCCAAGCCCGTTGTGAAAGCCGCGGCCAAGCCCGCCAAGACGGAAAAGAAGACAGCCCAGAACCAAGAAAAATCCGCCCAGAAGGCGGAATATAACGACGACAGCAAGGTCTTCGAACGCAAGAGCGGCGCAATGGCGACTGCGGTGAAGAACGCCGCCAAGAAAGCGGCCAAGGCGGCGTCCAAGGCCGCGACGACCGTCGTCCGCTTCTCCTTGAACGGCGAATACCCGGAAGGTCCCGGCGAGGCCGGACCGTTCGGCGAATTGCAACTCTCGCTGGGCAAGCTGATCGAGCGGCTCGACGAGGCCAAGGCCGACAAAGAGGTCGCCGCCGTCTGGCTCCGCATCGAAGACATGGAACTTGGCCGCGGCAAGGTCAACGAAGTCCGTGCGGCGATCGCTCGCCTCCGCAAGGCCGGCAAGCCGGTCTATGCCGAACTGACCTCGGCCGACACCGGCGCCTATCTCGTCGCCTCGGCCTGCGACCAGATCTGCATGCCGGTCTCCGGCGTGCTCATCGTGCCCGGCGTGCGCATGGAAGTGACTTTCTACAAGGGCCTTCTCGACAAGCTGGGCCTGAAGTTCGACGCCTTGCGGATGGGAAAGTACAAAGGCTTTGTCGAACCGTTCAGCCGGGAGAACATGAGCGCCCCCTTGCGGGAGAGCCTGCAGTCGATCGTCGACGACGTCTACGACGACATGATCGCCACGGTGGCCAAGGACCGCCACCTCCAGGAATATCAGGTCAAAACGTTCGTGGACCAGGGCCTCTTCAGCGCCACTGCTGCGCAGGAGGCGGGCCTCATCGACGAGGTCCTCTATGCCGACCAGTTCGAAGACTCGCTCCGCAAGCGGCTGAAGGTGGACCACGTCACTGTCGAGACGGCCTACAAGAAGAAGCAGCTCGACACCGATTTCTCGGGCATCGGCGGTTTCGTCAAGCTCATGGAGGCCTTTTCCGGCGGCAAGAAGTCGGAGAAAAGCAGCAGCAAGCAGAAGATCGCCGTAGTCTACGCTGTGGGCGAGATCACCGAAGGCAAGAGCCATAGCGGCATGTTCAGCGGCAGCTCGCTCGGGGCGACGACCATGGTCGAGACCCTCAAGAAGGCTTTCGGCGACTCCAAGGTCGTGGCCGTCGTCTTGCGGGTCGACAGCCCCGGCGGATCGGCCACCGCCAGCGACTTGATCTGGCGGGAAACGGTCCGCCCGGGTACCCGGAAGCCGCTGGTGGCCAGCATGGGCAACGTGGCCGGCAGCGGCGGTTATTACATCGCCATGGGTGCCAAGAAGATCTTTGCCGAGCCGGCGACGATCACCGGTTCGATCGGCGTCGGCGGCGGCAAGCTGGTGACCGGCGGCCTGTACGGGAAGCTCGGGCTGAACACCGAAGTCATCAGCCGCGGCAAGAATAGCGGGGCGTTGTCGTCCACGCAGCCTTTCTCGCCCGACGAGCGCAAGGCCTGGACGAAATTGCTCGAGGAGACCTACCACCAGTTCGTGAGCAAGGCGGCCGAGGGCCGCAAGATGGACTACAACAAGCTGGAAGCAATCGCCCAAGGCCGCGTCTACACCGGCCGCCAGGCGAAGAAGCTCGGACTGATCGACCAGATCGGCACCCTAGCCGACGCCGTGGCCGAGGCCAAGAAGTTGGCCGGCCTGAAGCCCGGTACGGACGTTGAGATCGAGATCCTGCCGGAGCCCAAGTCGTTCTTCGAGCAGCTTTTTAGCGGCGAGAGCGCGGAGGCCAACGAATTCACCGCTGCCCTGCCCGAAATCGTCAAGACCGTTCGCCAGGCTGCGCTCTGGCGGCAGTTGCTCGGTGAGAAGGTCCTGCTCTGGATGCCGTATCGCGTGGAACTGAAGTGAACGCCCGCGTGGCATGCCACCGGCTACGGATTCACCGGCTTCAACGCCAGAACCTTTTCGGCCAACAGTTCCGCCACCAGCCGATGCCCCACCGGCCCGAGGTGCTCGTGGTCGGTAGCCTGGAGCTTCATCTTCGCGCCCTCCTTGTGATAAAGCGTTCCAAGATCAACGGTCTCCAGGTGGCTGTGGCGAGGCAGAGGGCTGCGGCGGGCCAAAAGGCGAATGCGATCGAACGCCTCGCCGGTGGCCTGCGCTTCCGCGGGCTCCATCAACATCTCCGGGGCTGCCAACAGGCCGGGATCCGAGGGGTCGGTCGGATAATAGAAGGGCTCCAGCATGGGGCTCAGCACCAGCAGGAATGCCACGCCGCGCTCGCGGCACAGCGACGCCGCCCGCAAGACGTTCCGCCATGCCACGTCCGGCTGCCGATAGACGTCGTCGAACCGGCCACGAGGCGCGGCAAAGGCCAGCACCGCCTGCCGATAGAGGAACCGATACAGGTGCGAGTGGCGGAAGACCGTCCAATGCACGGGATTGTTGAACAACCCGATGCCTTCGAACTGGTTGCGGAACAGGCACATCCGGCCGCCGATATTGAGCAGGATGGGGCTGGTCTCGGTGTCGTCGGAGGAGAAGACCCAGACAACCAGGTCGGGCTGAAAGTCGAGCACGCGCGATCGCAACAACCTATACTCCTGGAAGCTGCTGTAGGCGGGAACGCCGAAGTTGAGCACTTCCACCGGCCCGCTCCCCGCGGCCCGCAGCCGCGACTGAAGGCCCGCACAAAACGTCTGCTCCTGCGGCACCCCAAGGCCGTAGGTCACCGAGTCACCGATCACGGCGATCCGCCAGGTTCCGGCCGGCTTTTGGCGGCTGACTTCGGGACCGCGAAAACCGGCCGAATTGTGCCCGGCAACCCCTTCGCGGAGCTCGAAGCCCATGTACATGTCGTCGCTGAAGCGGTGCAGCGGCATCGCCAACTCCTGCATGGATTCGTACTGCGTCTGGGGAGAAAACACTCTGCACGCCAGCTCGCCCAATCCTGCCAACAGGCCCAGGACGCAGAAGTTCGCCAGAAACGTGAAGGCGATCTTCTTGCGCAGCGACAGGCTTACTTTCGGCTTCCCTTTCGGCGACTCCCGTTTCACTTTCGTTCAACCCCTTCAACGCGGTGGTAGTTTTTGACAGCGCCGATCGCGTAGGGAGGAGTAGTGTGCTGACAACTAGTAGTTGACATGCGCCTGCCAAGTCATTTCTGACCGCTTGCGAGTTGGTTCCATCACTGTGCCCCCTGGAAGGCATGTCGTGAGCTGGCAACTGGTTTTCAGCATCCCTACGCAAGAACTTCATGATACCCCTTCTCTGAGAGGCGGTACAGTCGTTGGGCTGGACTCCGGAAAGTAGCTCCATCCAGCCTACTTTACAATCCGCTCATTCCCGGTTACCAATGGAATAGTCCGCCGTGGCGCCCGGCCATAAGACCTACAAGACATCAAGGACATCTTGACTCCGATCATCACCTTCAAGAACCTGACGATGGACCAGGTGTACGAAAGCCTCTCGCGGTTGGGCGTGCAGCCGCGGCTGGCTCGGCTTCTGCAAGTTACTGCGGTCCGCAAGGGCGAATATCCGGACCTCCTGCCGGGCGTTTCTGCCCGCGTCCTCGATCGCGTCCGGCGGCGGACGACGATCCCGCATTTGACGCTCGTCGACAAGCTTGTTTCGCCGCAAGACGGATTCGCCAAGTACCTCTTCCGTGGCGAGCAGCCGGAGGCCTTCGAGGCCGTCCGCATCCCGCTCTTGCACCGCCCGGAAGATCCCAAATATGTGGTTTGCGTCAGTTCCCAGGTCGGTTGTGCGCTGGCCTGCGAATTCTGCGCGACCGGCCGCATTGGCTTTCGTGGCAACCTGGCCGCCTGGGAAATCGTCGATCAGGTGGTCAAGATCCAGGCCGACTCGCCCCATCCGGTCCGCGGCGTCGTCTTCATGGGCATGGGCGAACCGCTGCTCAACTATGACAACGTAATGCAGGCGGCCACGATCCTTTCCGAGTCGTGCGGCATGGCGATCGCCGCCAAAGCGATCACGATTTCGACGGTCGGGATCGTGCCCGGCATTCGTCGCTTCACCGCCGAACGTCGCCGCTTTCGGCTGGTCGTGTCGCTGACCTCGGCCAATGCGTCGGTCCGCCGTGGCCTGATGCCGGTCGAGGCGTTGCACCCCACGTCGCAATTCATGGAGGCCCTTCGCGAGTACCACGAAGCGAGCCACCGCCGCGTTACGCTGGCCTGGATCATGATCTCGGGCGTGAACACCCGCGACGAAGATGCCGAGCAGTTGGCCGAGTTGACGCGCGGATTGCCCGTGAAGCTCGATCTGATCGACGTGAATGATCCGACGGGCCGTTTTCAGCCGCCGTCGCCCGAGGAATTGCATCGCTTTCGCGACGCCTTGACAGCCCGGCTCGGCGTGCCGGTCGATCGGCGCGTACAGCGGCGGCAAGGACATTCATGCGGCCTGCGGGATGCTGGCGGGGCGGACGCTGGAAGGCGGGGGTTAGCAAGCCGTCCGGACCCCACTTCGCTTGCCGAAGTGCTGAAACACGTTGGACAGCTAACC
>CAVRDP010000015.1:0-269012 GCA_963719885.1 uncultured Planctomycetia bacterium
CCGCCGCCGCCCACGATCATCAGCGTGTTGCTGCCGCCAACGTTGAAGGTCGTGCCCGAGAGGCTGCTGTTGGACGAATTCAAGACCAGCGTGCCGGTGCCGATCACGTTGACCAGCGACGTGCCGCCGCTGGTGGTGAAGACCCCGGCGGCCAGCGAAGGACCGAGGATGTTCAGCGTATAAGTGCCGTCGTTGAGCGTCGTGGAATTGAACTGCACGGAGCTCATATTGCTGAGAAAGCTGGAAGTGGTGTTAAGCTGCGAGCCGTTGTACAACGTCAAAGCGTTCAAAGAGACCAGGCGGTCCCCTGGACGTTGATGGTCGAAGTGCTGCTGGCCGGCAGCGTCACGTTGGTGTTGTAGCTGACCGAACTTGTGGCGGTGGTCAGCATCGAATTCGGGATGTTCTGGTTGTTGATGCCGCTGCCCGCCGGTCCTTGCACGTTGGCATAGGTATTCTGGCCTCCGCCGTATTCCTCGTGGACGATGGTGATGGGGTGCTCGCCGGCGGTGAGATAGATGTTGGAGGTGCCGCCGTTGTAGACCGTCTCTGCATTGTTGTTGTCGAGCCACAGCCGGCCACGTCATCGCCGCCGGCCTGGAACTGGTAGGTCCCGCTCACCGGGGCGTAGAAAAAGCCGGTGTGGACGTTGATGAAGTTGTCGGCGGGGTCCACGCTGTAATTGGGGCCGTTGGGGACGCTGTCGAACATGCCCGAACCGCTGTTGTTGAACCACGAGGCCGTGTTGCCGACCTTGACGGTCGTGTTCGTGGTCAGGCCCACGGGGATCCCCGCCACGTACGTCTCGAGGTTGTTGAGGTTCAGGTTATTGATATTCTGCGCGGTGGCGCTTACGCCCGGCAAGTTCAAGGCCCCGTTGTTGTTGTTAGCTTGGGTTCCTCCGTAGTAGATGCTCGTCAGGCCGGCCACGATAGGCGAGAACTGCAGCGTTCCGCCGCTCATGGTGACCGTGCCGCCGACGGGGAGTTGGCCCGTGGCATTGATCTGCAAGATGCCGGCGCTGATATTGGTGCCGCCCGAGTAGTTGTTGGCCGAACTGCCCAACACGACGGTGCCGCCGGTGGTCTTGTTGAGGGAGACGTTGCCGCTGAGCTGTGCGCCCGCCGAGCCGCTCTGGGCGAGGATAGTGCCGGCGACGTTGACGGTGCCGTTATCGACCGCGCCGCCGCTGAGCGTGAGGTTGTTGACGTTCACCGACGTGCCGCCAAAGTTGATGGTGCCGCCCGCGGCCGTGACGTTCTGAACGGTGTTCAGCGTGAGGTTGGTCAGCGCCAGGGTGCCTGCGCCGGTCTTGGTCAGGGCGCCGTTGGCGCCGAAGCTCAAGGACAGGCTGGGCGTATAAGTGCCCGCGTCGACCTGGATGGTGGAATTGGCATTGTTCAGGGTGATCGGGTGGGCATTGGAGGCCTCGGCATAGCCGTTCTGAATGTCGAGGATGCCGTTATTGATGATCACGCCGGCGGTGCTCGCGCCGAGCGCCGGCGCCGCCCGCGGCCACGGTGCCGCCGATGTCGCCCGCGGCGTCGCCGATGGTGAGGTTGCCGCTGTACGAGTTGTTGCTGTCGGCGAGGACGAGCGTGCCGCCGCCAATCATGTTCACGGCGCTGCCGCCGGTCACCGCGCCCGTGAAGGTCAAGCTGGTGGCGCCGGCGACGTTGAAGGTCGACGCCGTGCCGGTCAGGGAGGCCGCGCCGAGCGTCAGGCTGGCCCCGCTATCGCCGGTGATCGAGAGCGTGTTGTTGCCGATGCTGAGGTTGCCCATTGAGGCCGTCAGGCTGTTGCTGACGTTGATCGTGGAGTCGGCGGTGACGTTGACGTTGTTGCTCAGCAGGTTGCCGTTGTTGGCGCTAAGGGCGAAGATCATCAGTCCGCCGCCGCCCGTGGGAGTGAACGTGACCGATTTGAGCAGCTTCTGCTGGTCGGCCGCGGGGACCGTGAAATCGTTCTCGATGAGGCTGATGACGCCGCCATTCCAATAGCCGGTCCAGGTGTTGTTCTGGCCGACAAGGTCGGCGTTGGCGAAGGCCAAATGGTCCCCCGCCGCTTCGTTGGGAGGATAGCTCGTCCAGTCCTGGTAGGGATTGCCGTTGATGGCGTAGGTCGTGCCGTCGGCGAAATTCAGGGTGACATTGTAATTCCCGCCGTTCTGGCCGTTGAAGAGTACCCGCAAGGAAGCGGTGTTCTCCGGCATGCTCAGCGACATGGTGAGGCTGCCGCCGTTGCCGACCAGGCCGATGTTGTTGGGCAAATAGGCGGCGGAGGTCCCATAGGGCTGGAGTTGGAACTGGGTGTGCGAACCGTCGGCCTGGGCATAGAGGCTGGTAATGAGGCCGGTGGTGGGCAGGCCATGCGGACCGGCCGGGAAGCCGTTGTTGCCGTTGACGGGATCGCCGGGGGCGCCGTCTCGAAGTAGTGCCAGCCGAAGGTGTTGCCGTCGGTCGCGGCATTGGGGCTGGCGGCGGTGTTCGCGGCGATGTTGGAGATGTTGAAGCCAGTGACCCCGATGGGACCGGTGGAGGCGGTGACGGGCGCGGCGAGGCTCAGGGTTCCGCCGTTGATGGTCACAGGTCCGGTGCCGAGGGCCGAGTAGGCGGCCGACACCAACATGCTTCCCGCGCCAATGCTCGTGCCGCCGGAATACGTGCCCCCGTTGCCCGCGAGCGTCAGCGTGCCGCCGGTGTTGGCCAGGTTGCCGCCGCCGCTGATGGGACCGCTGACGGACCTCGCATTGGCGTGATCGAAGAAGAGGGTGGCGCCGCCGGCGATGCTCACGCCGCTGGTGCCGCCGATCGACGCGCCGCTGCCGCCGGTGCCGACTTGCAAGGTGCCGCCGCCGACCATCGTGGGGCCAGGATAGGTGCTGGCGCCGGTCAGGATCAAGGCATTGGGCCCCAATTTGTTGAGCCCCGAGTTTTGGGTGAAGCTGCCGTAGGTGAAGCTGCCGCCGCTGGTATCGAGGCCCAACATGGCGTTGGACGACGACCAAGTGACGTTGCCCGCGAGAGTGCCGATCTGGCCACTGTTCCAATTGGCCGTCTGCACGGCGAGGGTGGCCCCGCCCGAGACGCTTACGCTGACCGAGGGATAACCGGGCAGCGCCGACGTGCTGGCGGCCTCCAGGATGCCGCTCTGGACCGTCGTGCCGCCGGTGTAGATATTGTTGCCGGCGAGGACTTGCGTGCCGTTGCCGTTCATGACCAGGCTGATCACGCCGGCGCCGCTGGCGCCGTTCTGGATCGAGCCGCTGAAGGTGGTCGAAGTGCCGGTGGGGCTCAAAGTGAGGATGGCCGTGGCGGTCCCATTGCTGCTGATGATATTGCCGCCCGACGCCGGGGCATAGTCGGATAGTGAAGCCACCTGCAAGGAGGTGCCGTTGAGATCCAGCGTCGCGTTGGCCGCGATGATCACCGGCGTCGTGCTGGGCAACGCGTTCCCTTCCGCTTTGGGGCTGGTCGCGTTGTAAAGCTGCTGCACGCTCGTCGGGCTGAGGGCCGTGTTGTAGACGTAGACGTTGTCAAGGTACTTGGAGAAAACCTGATTGCCGCCCTGATAATTGCCGATAGCGAAGAGGCCCGCGTTGGAGACTTTGTTCACGCTGCCGACTGGCTGGCCGTCGATGTAGTAGGTGCTCGTGCTCCCATTGGCTACGACCGTGATCTGGTTCCAGGTCGAGAGATTGTTATAAGGCGCCATGCTGAAACCGGTGCCTTGGAAGTTGCCACCGGCGCCGTTGCCGTAGAAGCCGAGATTATCGCTGCCGCTTTGGATGATCAGCTCGTGATCGCCGCCGTTGTTGTCGGAGCCGCGGAACAACGTCCGCCAACTGGTCGCCGTTGCGCCGCCGTAGAGCCCGTAGAACCACGCCGAGTAGGTGTAGGTCCCATTGGTGGTGGGAACAATGCCGTTGTTGCCCGTGCCCGGGACTTGCAGGTAGGTACCGGAGTTGTTCGGACCCAATTGCATGGCGTAGCCGCCGGGCGCACCGGGGAAGGCGCCGGCCAAGGCCCCGTTCTCGAGCGTGCCGTCGTAGGTGCCGGGATTGGCCGCGTTGGGAACAAGGGTGGGGTTGCCAGGGGCGACATTGGCGAAGGTGTAGACGGCGGTAGCACCAGCCGGAGGAGGAGGAACAGGAGCCGTGCCGAGAAGGAGCGTGCCCTGCTTGATGACGGTGGCGCCGGAGTAGGTCGTGCTGGCGCTCAAAGTCAGCGTGCCGGAGCCCGTCTTGGCCAAGTTGCCTTGACCGCCGATTACGCCGTTGATCGTCATGTTGTTGGAATTCGTGTCGAACGTGCCCGTCACGCCGTTGTTGATGGTGATGCTGCGGCTGGAACTGAGCGTGATGCCTTCGGCGCCGGCCTGCAAGGTGCTGTTGCCTGCGAAGGTCAGCGGCGCCGTGATAGCGCCCAAGGCCGCATCGGCGTTGATGTTCAGGGTGGCGCCGCCGGTGATCGTCGTGCCGCCGGTGTAGTTGTTCACGCCGGTCAGCCCTTGGACAGTGTTCGCGCCGGAAATCTGCAGAGCGATATTCGTGTTGCCGAAGGTACTGGGCCCCCCGCCGCCTGCGCTGGTACTGGCGTCGCCGATGACGCCGCCGAACGTCGCGGTGCTATTCCCGTCAATGATCAGCAGCGCACCTCCTACCGAAGTGCCGATCAAGTTGGTGCCATAGCCGCTGGTAGCGTCGTCCGACGAGGAAATGGAAGCCACCGTGAGCTGGTATTGCTGGAGGTCAAGGATGCCCTGATTCTGGAATTGGAGAGCGGTCGTAGGAAGGAACGTGCCGGTGATGGTCGCGTAAGCGGAGTTATACGCCGCGTAATCGCCAAGGTTGTCACCGATCTGGACGTAGTAGCCGTAGCCGGTGCCATCGATGACGTAGGTTTGCGCCCGAGAGAGCCGTGCGGCGGGCCCGGCAAAGAGAGCAAGCAGTGCGAGAAAGAAAGACGCAACGACCGATTTGAGACTCATGGCCGACACTCCCCTTCTTAGATAATGTGACCGGGCCTCTTGGCGGAAGGAATCTCCGCCATCCGGTCCTAGTAGCATATTCTTGAACCGTCCTCGTACCCAACGTCAGGAGCGCCACTCTGTTACCAAGACCGGTGCCCCTGGGCTCCACCGCTAACGATTATGCCCAAAGCTGCGAAAAATGCAACTGTTTTGCCAACGAAATCGAAATTACGTATTCCACCCCCACACATAGTAATAATCGGCAGCGACAAACACCCGATACACATTATGGAACTTACCTATCTTAACAAATCAGAGGGCGGCAATCGTTGTCACCGGTCGATTCAAGCCGGCAGTCTGGTGTTGTGGATATGGACTAATGTACATTTCGTGTGGGGGCGACGCGGCAAAGTTCTCCACGCAAAGGCGCAAAGGCGCAGAGAAGAAGAAGGGAAAAGAAAATTTGGGAAAAGAAAATGAAGCGTGGACTACACGGGGGAAGCGAATATTTTCAATTTCGCCTTATCGGCGGAATTTTGGCTATCCGCGGCCACGCACTTCGGGTGACTAAATAGGTACCCCTCCTTTTGCAAAAAGCCCAATTCACCAGATCAACCCCACCTTCGCATCAGACTGGGGGGGCGGATGCACGGGCCGCGAGGTCTCTTTCTCTGGCGTCGCTGGGAAAAAAACGACAAAATGCTTGCTTTTTTTTCCGGTTGCGGGTATGTTATGCGGTTGATCAGGCGGGTTGTACGGCTTTTTGGAGCCTTGAAGCCCGACGCGCAAGCCAGGAATTGGCTTTTCCCCCTCATTCGCGCACATTCAATCCTGGCTTGCGCGTCGGCTTTCAAGGCCGCGGCTTTCGATCGTTCGGTGGTATCCAGCAGAATCGCGTGGCGCGGCGAATTTTTCCGCTTGCGGGCGCTTTTCCGGCGCAATCGTTGGGAGACTGAGATGTTGACTGGACTTCTTCAATGGGTATGTGGACATGGTGTTTTTTCTGGGATGGATGCCGCGCGCCTGGTTTCGCGCGGAACCATGACGGAGCGTGGCCAGTGCGTCGCGCGTTGGGCGGTTGCGCGTTGGGTAAGCGCCGTGCTGACGGCCCTGGCCTGCATTGCCGCCGTGGGGCCGGCAGAGGCGGGAATCGTGCTCTTGGACAATCCGCCGGGGTATACCAACAGCAGCCCGGCGAACCCTTTCACGTCACCGCCGATCACCCCTTTCAGCGTCTCTTCCGGGGCCGACGTGTTGGTCTTCGAAGTTTTCTTTCGCGACCCCACGACAAATCTGGCAGTGGCCCCGTCCACGACGGTCACCTGGGGAACGCAGACCTTGACGCTGGCCGCCAATGCGGTAAGTGCGCTCCCCACTTTGAAACGTGAAGAGGCCATTTATTATCTCTACGACCCGACGCCCGCGCGCAGGGCCTGACTTGGAGCACCACGGCGGGAAGCGCTCCGTCGCTGACCTATGCCGATGCCTTCACGCTGGCCGGCATAAACACTTCTTTAGCGCCCACTTCGGGCACCTCGGACAAAGGCAGCACCGGTCCCAACTCGGTGACGATCGACAACGTGGCGGCAAATAGCGCCGCGGTGCTTGCCGAGGGTTGCGGTACGGCTACAACCGGCGGAATAACCTTTGGCGCCAATGTTTCCGGTGTGGCCAGCGGCACTGTCCTGGGTCCGCACCTCTGGACCGCAAGCACGGCGACGGCAGGCGGAAATTCCACGGACGTAACGCTGATTACCGGCCTGGCGGCGGGAAACACGACGTTTACGGGCGCGGCTGGGTTGAGCACGGGAGGCAAGGCGCCCATGGCAGTGGCGGTCTTCGCGCCGTCGGCGCCCTCCTATTATACTTGGACCGGGGCCGTGAACGGCAACTGGAGCCTGGCCGGCAGCGATACCAACTGGAGCCTGGCGGGAGGCTCGGGGGAAACCTATTACAACGACGTGGGGAGCCCCAACGTAACCTTTGGGGACGGTCCCACGAACACGAATGTCACGATCGCCGCCGGCGGCGTCCATCCGACAAGCGTGACTTTCACCAACAACGGTTCCTACACGCTGGGTGGCGGGCCGATGAACGGCGGAGGGGCCGTGACGATGAGCGGCTTCGGCAGCGTGACGTTGAGCAGTCCCAACGGCTATAGCGGCGGCACCACGATCAGCAGCGGAACGATTGCGGCCGCCGCCGACGCGGCGCTGGGCAGCGGAACGGTGGGCGTGGCCCCGGGCGCCACGCTGGCCTTCACCAGCGGCAACCCGTCGATCGGCGATCTCTCCGGCGGCGGCAACGTGGTGCTGGGCAACAGCTCGGGCCCCGCCAACACGCAGCTTACGATCAACACCATTTTCAGCACGAACACCTTTTCGGGCCTGATCCAAGACGCCACTCCCGCCACCGGCAGCCTGGTGAAGACCGGCAACGGCACGCTGACCCTTGCCAACACCAACCAGTATTCAGGGGGCACCACGCTCGTGGCGGGCCGGCTCGTGGCCAGCACCGCGGGGGCCTTCGGCAGCGGGGGCCTGCAATTGTCGGGCGGCACCCTGGCAATTACCGGCACTTCACCCGGCCTGCTGCAAGGCCTCCTCGGCCCGGGAGGCAATTATGCCAATTGGACGGGCACCCCGTCGACCTGGACACTCGAGCCCGGCCCGATCAATGCCAACATCGGCGTAACGGTGGCGACCAACGGCGATTATGCGCCTTGGTACCAGCAGAGCACCTGGGTCTACAAGGGCCTCATCGATATCCCCGACAATGGCATCGCCGGGAATCCGATCACGTTTTATTGGAACATCGACGACCTGGCCGAGTTGAAGATCGACGGCGTCCTTTGGCAAGGCCAGCAGCCGGTATGGCCCTCGCCCAAATTGACGGGCGACCTGACGCCCGGCTGGCACACCTTCGAATGGCGGGGCAGCAACAACGGCGGGCCGGGCGGGGCCACCGCCGGCGCGGCAAATATACCCGGTCCCCAGTCGACCGGAACCGGCTTCGAGTGGGACCCCAACGGCGGCACCAATCTCGTGCCGGTGCCCAACGATCCGGGCAACGGCAGCCTCTTCGAGTCGCCCGGGTACTTCAATTTCCCCAATCCGCTTTCGGTCACGGCCACGTCGACCGTCGATCTTTCCGGCCTGGGCGGCGGCCAGGCGACCTTCCCCACGCTATCGATCGGCGACAACGTGCTGCACATCACGAGCGGCAGCGGCGCCGTGGGCGACGCCTTGCTCATTTCCGGCGCGACCACCCTGAGCGGCAGCACGGCCGCGACCTTCGACGTGCAAACCAGCAACGTTCTGAACCTCAACGGCGGCGCTGACCGCCAGCGGCACTTGCGGGTTGGTGAAGACGGGGGCCGGCACTTTGGTGCTGGCCAATACGGCCAACGCCTATACGGGCCAGACCACAGTCAACGGCGGGAGCGTGGTGGCGCTGGGGCAGAGCTATACGGCCCCCGGACCGGCGACGGGCTCGCTGGGCAGCGGGCCAATTACGCTGAACAACGGCACGCTGGTCCTTGCCGGCTCGACGGCCGCCACGACCTACGACCTGATCGCGGGCAACGCTTTGACTCTGGCGGGGAGCAACGATTCGATCATCGCCGGCAGCTTGTTGGCCGGCGTTGCCAACGGCGCGGTCACGGTGGCAGGCACGGGCACCTTGTCCATCGCGGGCAGCCAGACGTTGAACCTGGGCACGACCAACGGCTATACGCTGGGTTTCGCGCCCAGTTTGCAGTTCAGCAATAGCGGCACGCTGTCGGTCCCGATGGGCTACGTTGGCTTGGGGCCCACGAATCTGGCCACCAGCTCGGGAACTTTTACCGCCGTCAGCGGCGGCACCCTGGGCCTGGCGGGCGTGGTGAGCAGCGGCAAGTTTGCCCCGCAGAGCTTGGGCACCGTGGTCTTGAGCGGCACGTACTCGGGCCCCTTGGCGAACCTGGTCCCGGCCAGCGGCGGCATCCTGGTGCTGAACGACAACACCACTTCGGGCACGCTGAACATTGCGGGCGGCGGCTACTACGCCTCCAGTCCGGGGGCCTTCGGCCCGGCGACTTTGGCGCTCAGCGGTGGCTCGCTGGGGGCCACGACGGCGCTGACCGGCAGCAACGCCGTGCCCGCGGCGCTGGTCTGGGGCAGCAGCCGCACGCTGAACATCAGCGGCCCTGCGGCGGTGCAACTGAGCAGTTCGCTGGCCCTCTCCAGCGGGAGCTACGGCATCAACGACCCCGCCGGGCTGTCGATCCTCTCGGGCGTGATCAGCGGCAGCGGGGGGCTGGTCTATGACAATCTAGGCACGGCCAGCGGCTTCAACACCTATACGGGCGGCACGACGCTCCCCGTGGGCAGCAATCCCACCATCACCAATCGCGGGGCCTTCGGCGCCAGCCTGAACCCGGGCAGCGGCGCGCTGACCTTCAATGGCGGCGGTTTCACCGCCAGCCAGCCGCTGACCGGCGAGTTGGCCGTACCGAACCCCTGGGGCTTCAACGGCAGCGCCACGGCCCATATCAACGGCACAAACGCCGTCGAGCTCAGCGGCAACGCGGCGCTGCCCGTCGGCGCGGTCGGCGCCATCATCGTGGTCAATCCGGCCAACTCGCTGACGCTCTCGGGCGTGATCAGCGGCTCCGGCGCCCTGGAAACGGTTTACAACGGCGCCAACAACGAGAACGGGACGTTGATCATCAATGGCCAGAATACCTTTAGCGGCGGCTTTTTCCTGAACTCCAACACGGGCATTCTCGATCTCCGCAGCAGCACGGTCCTGAGCGGCACGCAGATCGTGAGCGGCCCGCTGGGGAAGGGCACGTTCACCAACGGCAGCAACAATAACGGCTGGATCGGCGTGGCGAACAATGGCGGGGCGGCCGTGACGATTGCCAACCCCATGACGATCAACGGCAACACCGGTTTCAGCAGCGCGGTGGGCCTGACCTGGAGCGGCCCGATCACGCTGGCGCAGAACAACCCTATCAACCTGTATGACGGGGGAACGGTCAGCCTGACCGGCCCGATCGGCGGCGGCGAAGCGCTCAACCTGGAACAGGGGGGCAACTGGGGCGCCGGCGGCACCACGATCGGCGGCCCCGTGGCGAGCACCTACACGGGCGCCACGTCCATCACCCAGGGCACGCTGATCCTGGCGGCTAACGCCCCGGCCAGCGGCGCCGGCGGGTTGGGCAACGCCAGCTCGGCGGTTGTTCTCGGCAACGCGGCCGGCGGCGCCAACGACGGCACGATCGGCTTCTTGATCGGCGGGTCGTACACCATGGCCCGACCGATTACGGTCAACAACTTCGGCAACGGCACCTACCTGGGGGGCAACACCAACAACAACTCGACCTTCTCCGGCGCGATCACGCTGGCCGAGAGCGTCACCATCGTCTCCGCGGCCACCGGCAACAACGCCGTGACCTTCAGCGGCGCCATCAGCAATGGCGGCACCGGCTTCGGCGTCAACGTGCTAGGCCCCGGCAACGTGGTCTTTGCGGCTTCCAATACGTATTCGGGTGTGACCGCAGTCAACGCCGGAGTGCTGGCGCTGGCCTTCTCGCAAGCCATGTCGCCCGCCAGCAATATCGTCGCCAGCAGCTCGCCCTTGAGCCTCGGCGGCGGCGTCCTGGCCCTGCTGGGAAGTTCGGGGGTAACCAACAACCAGACGTTCAACGGCACGACCGTCAACCCGGGTAGCTCGACGGTCGCCTTGGTCCCCAACGGCGGCGGCACGACCAATCTCAATCTGGGAACCGTCACCCGCAACGCCGGGGGCACGGTCGACTTCAACGTGCTTGGCAACGGCGCGATTACAATCTCTCCTCCGGGCACCGCCAACACGATCCTCAGCGACGCCAACGGCGTGGCCTACGGGACCTTCGGCGGCAGCGACTGGGCCGCCGTCGCCGGCGACGGCGTGACGATCACCGCCGGATCGAACGTCAGCGGCTTCTACACGGCAAGTACGGCCGGCGGCAGCGAGTTCGTCGCGGGTAACAATGTCGACGTCTCCAGCGGCGTCAATACGCAACTTCGCCTCGGGCCTTCTACCATTACCATCGCCAGCCTGCACTTCAACCAGAGCCCGGCCAGCACAATCGACGTCTACGGCAACAGCCTGACGACCGGTGGCATCCTCGTTACTCCCAACGACGGCGGCTCCTCCATTGTCGACGGCTTCGGCGGCGGCACCCTGCAAGGGCCCGCCAGCGGCGACCTGGTCGTGATCCAGAACAGCGCGAACCCCTTTACGATCCAAGCGGTCATCGCCGGCGGCGGCCTGACCAAGGCCGGCAGCGGCCTGCTGGTCCTTAACCCCAACAACGGCGCGAACACCTTCACGGGTCCGACCACCGTCAGCGGCGGCACGCTGCAAGGCCCGGTGGGCAGCCTGCCCACGGCGGTGACCCTCACCAACAAGGCCACTCTGGCGATCGATGATCAGGGCGGCAACGTAACCTTCAACCCCTCGATCACGGGGAACGGCGGGCTCGTCAAGATCGGCGGCGGCGTGCTCAACACGAGCAGCGTGAATCCGCAGAACTTTAGCGGACCGACGGTCATCACCGCCGGCACACTGCGACTGAGCCCGATTTCCGTTTCGGTGTCCAATTTGCCGTCCAGCCTGAACGCCTGGTTCGAGGCCTCGGCGTTGACTTATACCAACGGGCAGAACGTGGCGACCTGGCCGGACGAGTCCGGCCAGGGCCACAACGCCACCTTCAACGGAACGGGGAACATGACCTTTACCACCGACCAAGTCAACGGCTTGCCGGTGGTCGAGTTCCGCAACAGCGGCACGGCCACCATCAGCGGCACCCTCTTTTCCGCGGAACAGTACATCGTTCTGCGGAATCCGAACGGCGGCAACACGTTCGACCAGTGGGGCGCCGCGATGGGCGACGTCGACAATCAGCAAGGCTACATGATGGGCAGCGACAACAACAACACCAGCGCCTGGTGGAACAACAACAGGCCCGCGGCGGTTGCGGTCGACGGCGCCCCTTTGGCAACCAACGCTGTCATCAACGCCATGAGCAACCAGCAGTTCGTCGTCCTCAAGGTCGACGGCAACTATACCAGCCAGGCTGCGCTGGATTACTGGCTTGGTTCCGTGTATGGCAACGGCTCGAACCAGTATAAGAACATGCGGCTGGACGTAGCCGAGATCCTCTCCTTCAGCAGCGACCTCACGGCGGCCCAGCAGAACGAGGTGGGCGGATACCTGGCCGCCAAGTATGACATCGGAACGTCGTACGCCACCACCTACTTCTCAACCACCTCGCCGGTGATCGTCGATGCCACGGCGACGTTCGACGTGAACGGCAACGTGCAGACGATCGCCTCGCTCAGCGGGGCGATCGGCAGCTTCGTCACCCTGGGCAGCGGCCAATTGACCATCGGCGGCGACAACACAAACACGACTTTCGCCGGCAGCATCAGCGGCGCGGGCGGCTCGCTCACCAAGGTCGGCAACGGCACGATGACCGTCAGCGCTGCCAGCGGCATCAACGTGCCGACCACGATCACGGCCGGCGCGGTCTGCATCGCGGACCCCAATGCCTTGCTGAACTGCATGGCCACCGTGAACGTGGATTACGGCCTGACGTTCGCCGTAAATACGGCCAACCTGGGCGGCCTGGCCGGCACGGGCAACATCGTCATGGCCGACGGCACGAGCCCGGTGACGCTCAGCGTCGGCGGCGAGAATGCCAATTCGACCTACTCCGGCGTGCTCTCCGACGGCGTCGGTGGCGTCAGCGCCGGCAGCTCGCTGGTCAAGACGGGCAGCGGCACGCTGTTGCTGCGGGGAAGGAACACGTACTCCGGACCGACGATGGTCGACGGCGGCGTTTTGCAGACCAACGACGGCGGCGGCCTGCCTGCGGCCAGTCCCCTGACCCTCAACGGCGGCATCCTGCAAAGCGACGGCCCGGCGATCTTCACCCGCACGCTGAGCGCGGTTGCTACCGCCCCCGGCAGCTTCGCCATGAACGGAGCCAGCGGCTTCGCGGCCAACGGCGGCCACTTCACGGTGAGCCTCAACCCCGGCGGCGGACAGCCTGTCGGCGTTTACGGCCCGATCGGCGCGCAATTGGTTTGGGCCAATGATCCGATCGTCTTCGGTTCGCCCACCGCCAACAACGTGGTCGAGCTCACCAACCCCATCGATCTGCACGGCCAGAGCGCCACGGTTGCGGTCAATTCCGGCGCCGGCGGCGACTCGGCCCTCTTGAGCGGCAACATCACCGACTCCACCGCTGCCACCACCACCGGCGTGATCAAGACTGGCGGCGGCCTGTTGTCGCTCTCGGGCAACAACGTCTTCGGCGGCGGCGTGACCATCAACCAGGGCACGGTGCAGATGGCCAGCGCCAACGCCCTGGGCTCGGCCTCGACCTCCGTCTATTTCGTTGACGGCAACGCCACGGACCTGCAGCTCAACGGCAACAACCTCACCCTGAGCAACCTGATCGTCGATTCCAGCGGTGGGACCGCCGCAATGATCGAGAACGGCAACGCCAATCCCGCGCCGGTCACGCTGACCCTCAACAGCGCCAACGATATGACCTTTGACGGCACGATTCAGAACGGCGCGGGTGCGGGCGCACTGAGCATTGTCAAGTTGGCCACGAACACGGTCACGCTCGGCGGCGCCAACACCTATAGCGGCGGCACGACCTTGTCGGCGGGCGGACTGTCGCTGGGCAGCAATACGGCGCTGGGAACCGGCGCCCTGAACATCTACGGCGGAACGCTGTCAGCCGCGACGACGGTCGTGGCGGGCAACGCGCTGAACGTGAACGCGTCGTTCACGATCGGCGGCGGCAATGATCTGACGATCGGCGGCGGCGTGAACCTGGGCGGCAGCCTGCGGACGATCACGGTCAACAACACGGGCAGCACGACCTTGTCGGGCTCGATCAGCAACGGCGGCCTGGTGAAGATGGGTCCCGGCCTGCTGAACCTGACGGCCTACAACAGCACGTATGCCGGCGGCACGACGGTCAGCCAAGGCACCTTGAGCGCGCCGGGGAGCGGTCCGACAAGCGGCGGTTTGGGAACCGGACCACTGACCCTGGCCGGCGGCACCTTCGTGATCCCCGTGGCGGGCGCGGCTGGACTAACGATGGAGTGCTACCATTCCCAGTTCACCTATGACTTCTCCAACAACCAAGGGACCTTTCAACCGTCGTTCGCCAGCCTCGGCGCGCTGAACGCCCTCACCTCAAGCCTGGGGACGCCGGATTACACGGCACTGACTACGTACTCTGCGCCGAGCTACGCCGCGCGAACGACCCTGAATTGGCCGAACACGGGCGAAGGGCAGTGTTTCTTGTCGAGCGGATTCGATCCCACGAAGTATCCCTGCGCGGCCCTCACCGCCGAGGGCGTTGGCCAGACCCGTTGCTACATGATCCGCTTTGACGGCGTTATCGACATCCCCACGACGGGCAACTACACCTTCGGCACCAATAGCGACGACGGCTCGATGGTCTACATCGACGGCAACGTCGTCGTCAACAACAACAATTTCCAAGGTTGGACCGGGAATGACGCGCCGACGAGCAACCAACAGACGGGCACCGTGAATAATCTTACGGCGGGCTACCACAGCATTACCCTGGCCTACTACGAAGGCACGGGCGGTGAAGCCGCGGTCTTCAACTGGGACCAAGGCACGGGCAACTGGGCCTACCTTTCCAACTCGGTCCTGGCCACGGGGGCCTCGCCGCAGTACAACAACGCCGTGTTCGTCACCAACGACTCGACGATCTACCTGCCCACCAGCAACGGCGTGGCGTGCACGTTCCCGTCGTTGTCGATCGGCGCCGACACCTTGACCGTTACGGGCGGGACGACGGGCTCCAGCGTGACGATCAGCGGCGCCACGACGATCACGGGCACGGCGGGTACAGCGACGTTCAACGTGGACGTCAATACGCCGTTGACCCTGGCTGCCGCCATCAGCGACACGGGCAACCTGGCCATTACCAAGAGCGGCAGCGGGACCTTGATCCTGGCCGCCAGCGGCAGCACTTTCAGCAGTCCGACGTCAGCGCCGTTGAACGTGCTCGGTGGGACCGTGATCCTGGGCGCCGACGGCAGCAATTTCACGGGCAATGTCCTCGTCAGCAACGGCGTCGTCCAACTCAGCTACTCGACGGCCCTGGTGAACAGCACCGTGACGGTCAACTCGGACTTTGGCCTGCAGTTCAACACCGGCCTCCTCGCCGCCACCATCGGCGGACTGGGTGGCTCGGGCAACGTGGTTCTGAACACCTTGATGGCCGAGCCGGTCACCCTGACCGTGGGTGGGAACGGCCAGAACACCACTTACAGCGGCGCCATGGGCGGCAATGGCTCGCTGGTGAAGACGGGCAGCGGCACGTTGACCATGACCAGCACCGCCAATAACTACGCTGGCTCGTTGACCATCGACAACGGCGTGCTGGAGGTCAACAACCTGAGCAATTCCAACGGCGCCAACGGCCCGAACGGCGGCCTGATCACCCTCGGCGGCAGCGGGCCGGCCACGCTGCGCTTCATCGGCTCCAACGACAGCGTCGGCCGCCCCATCAACCTGGGGAACAACGGCACGCTGGATGCGTCGGAGACATCCGATCCGGAGCTCGACAATCTTTATTTCTACGGCCCGATCACCGCCAGCAGCGCGTACAACCTGACTCTCTCCGGCACCAGCGCCGTCGGGGGCGAGATCGACAACACCATGAATCTCAGCGGCGGCTCGCTGATCAAGAACGGCAGCGGCCTCTGGCTCCTCGATTCGCACCCCAACGTCATTGCGGGCACGATCGTCAACGCCGGCACGTTGGTGATCGACCAAGATTCAACCGGCAGCGGCGCGGTCGTGCTCAACGGCGGCACGCTGGCCAGCGTTTCCTACCAGCCCGTGACGCTGGGCGGCGCGCTCCTGGCGGGCTCGGGAGCGCACACGATCCAGCCCGGCGGCAGCGGCCAGATCGGCATTCTGAACGTGCCGGGCATGACGCTCAACCGTTTCAGTTCGCTGGACTTCGACATCACCAGCACGTCGTCGCTGGACCAGATCAACGATGCGGGCAATCTGAGCTTTAGCGGCAACGGCGCTGCTAACATCGTGGTTCCCAGCGGATTACCCACGGGAACCTATGAGCTCATGACGTACAGCCCGACTTCGTCGATCAGCCTGAACGACTTTTCCTTGGGCCTGCTCAGCGGCGGGTCGGCGCCGGCGAACTACCAGTTGGAATTGGCGTCGGGAAAGCTGGAGCTTCTCCGTGGGCACGTCGGCGGTGGTGTTCAGCGGCTCGGCTACCTGGACTTCTACGGGCGGCGCCACGTGGAACAACGGCGGCAACTGGACCGATGGCAACGGCCTCCACGGAGTCCCGGGCCTGAACGGATTGCAAGCCCACGACGTGGCGACTTTTTCGTCCACTGCAAGCACGGTCAGCCCGATCGATCTGACGGGCGTGGACCCCGACCTCAAGGCCCTGAATTTCAGCGGCGGCAACTATGTGCTCAGCGGCGGCAGCCTGACGCTGGACGATAGCAGCGGCACGGCCACCGTGACCGTGAGCAGCGGCACGCAAACGATTTCCAGTACGATCCTCGGCTCGAGCCAGCTCCAGCTTGTGGGCAACGGCACGCTGGTCCTGAGCGGCACGGCAAACAACTACACGGGTGGCACCGACGTGGCCAGCGGCACGCTGATTGCGATGAACTCGGGCGCCATTCCCAGCGGGTCGAGCCTGATCGTTGGGGCCGGCGGCGCGTTCACTTTCGCTCCGGCGACGACGCTGGGCGGGGCCTCGCACCTGGGGTCGTCCAGTGTTACGGTTGTTGAACCCGTCCCGGAACCGGGAACAATCGCGCTGTTGGCAGCGGCCCTTTGCAGTGCGGCAATTTATTGCCGCTTGCGGAGGAGGTCGAAGTCCGCGGCAACGTGAGGTTTCGCCCCGGGAATTGGCATCTTCTTTAATGACAGGAATACCGGGTGCCCCGATTTTCCTGTCATTCTCATTTCTTTGGACCGGCTTGCCGAACCGTGCGATGGTCTCTATCATCCCAAGATGCCACTTATCGCCTTATCCGATATCGACCTGGCCTTCCGCGGCCCTCCCCTCTTGGAGCGGGCCAACCTGACGATCGAGCCGGGTGAGCGGGTCTGCCTGTTGGGCCGCAACGGCATGGGCAAGACCACGCTTTTGCGCCTCCTTCAGGGCACACTGGAGCCCGACCGCGGCGAGGTTATCCGGCAACAGAACTTGCGGACCACGATGCTTCCCCAACAGGTGCCGGAGGATCTTCAGGGCATGGTCTTCGACGAGGTGGCAGGGGGTTTTGGGCCGAGGGCGGAATTGCTGGCCAAGTACCATCACCTGGCAGGCCGGCTGGCCAGCGAGGGCAGCGACGACCTCCAGGCGGAGTTGGGCCGCATCCAACACGCTTTGGAAGCTTTCGACGGCTGGCGCATGCACCAGCAGATCGAAACTGTCGTCTCGCGCATGGGCCTCCAGCCGGACGCCGAGGTAGCGACCCTTTCCGCCGGCATGAAACGCCGCGTGCTCCTGGCCAAGGCCCTGGTCGGCAGCCCCGATCTCCTCCTCTTGGACGAGCCGACCAACCACCTGGACATCGACGCCATCGGCTGGCTGGAGGATTTCCTCCTGCGTTACAGCGGCACGCTGCTATTCGTCACGCACGATCGGGCCTTGCTCCGCAAAGTGGCGACCCGCATCCTGGAACTCGACCGTGGCCGGCTCACGAGCTGGTCGTGCGATTACGCCACGTACCTGAATCGCAAAGAGGCGGCCCTGGAAGCCGAGGCCCGGCAGAACGCCGAGTTCGACAAGAAGTTGGCCCAGGAAGAGGTCTGGATACGGACGGGCATCCAGGCCCGGCGGACCCGCAACGAAGGCCGGGTCCGTGCCTTGGAGGCCCTCCGCGAAGTCCGCCGCAATCGCCGCGGCCGCCCCGGCGAGGTGAAAATGGAGATCCAGGAAGCAGACCGCACGGGCCGGCTGGTAATCGAAGCCAAGCAACTCCATTTCGCTTACGGAAGCCGAACCATCCTAAGCGAGTTTTCGACGATGATCATGCGCGGCGATCGGGTAGGGTTGATCGGCCCCAACGGCTCGGGGAAGACGACGCTCTTACGGCTGCTGCTGGGCGATCTTCCGCCGCAGGCAGGCAGCGTTCGCCACGGAACCAACCTGGAGGTGGCTTACTTCGATCAACTCCACGCCCAACTGGACGAGACGAAATCGGTGCGCGAGAACGTCCGCGACGGTTCCGACTCGGTGACCATCAACGGGCGTACGCGGCATATCATCGGCTATCTCGAAGATTTTCTCTTCACTCCCGAGCAGGCGGGCGGTCCCGTCGCGCGGCTCTCGGGGGGCGAGCGGAACCGCTTGCTGCTGGCCCGGCTTTTCACCAAACCGTCAAACGTGCTGGTCATGGACGAACCGACCAATGATCTGGACCTGGAGACGCTGGAACTGCTGGAAGACCTCTTGAGCGAGTATGCCGGCACGCTCTTGTTGGTCAGTCACGACCGCGAGTTCCTCAACAACGTGGTGAGCAGTACGCTGGTGCTGGAAGGCGAGGGCCGGGTCAAGGAATATGCAGGCGGCTACGACGATTGGCTGCGGCAACGCCCGGAAGAGCCGCCGCCGGTCGCCAAGGCCCCAGTCGTCCGGCCGCAGCCGAAACAGTCGTGCCCCCCGCGCGGACGGCGTTTGACGTTCAAGGAACAGCGCGAGTTGGACGGCTTGCCACAGCGGATCGAGGTCTTGGAATCCGAGTTGGGCGAACTCCAGCAGCTTATGGCCGATCCAGCGTTCTATCGCCAGGCCCCGGCGGAAATCGTTCGCGTCAAGGGCCGTCTCCAAGCCCTCGAGAAGGAAGTTGCCGAGACCTATTGCCGCTGGGAGGAATTGGAGGTGGCTGGGCTGTAGCCTGAATCCTACTTCTTCGCCAGTCGTTTCATCCGCTCCTGGTAGTCGGGCCAGAGCGGGCAGTTCAGGTCGATCCAGCACTTCACGCGGTGCATCTCGTCGCGGGTCAACTTCACCTCGTAGTGCCCGGCATCGAGCACTTGCCAGAGACGGCTCTTGACGGTGCCGAAGGTCAGCGGTGCGGCCTCATAGTGCCGTTCGCCCCATGACCAATTGAAATAGTGGACCCAGCCGCCGCTGATCAGGGTGCGGTAGGAGGCGGGCACGCGGTCGGCCCCAAGCGTGCCGGCAAGGTTCATTTTTGCTTGTCGCCCGCGCCATGACAGGAAACGCACTTGGCGTTCCACACCGGCTGAACGACCGCCTCGTAGGAGAACGCCTCGGCGCCCCAGGACGGCTCTTCCAGCCGGCTGGGCGGCCGCCGGGAGGCCAGCGAAGGTCTTGGCCGCGGGCTCGATTGCCGATCTTCGTGGCAGCCCACGCAGCCGCGCTGCTCGCCCGGCTGCAACTGCACCACGCTCCGCATCCGCTGGACCTCGTTCAGATTCTCGTCGAGGGCCTCGAAGTACAGCACCTTTCCCGCCGGGGCATAGAAACTCGCCGAGCCGTCGGGTTCGACCGGCGCGATGCCCAGCGAGGCCTTGGCCACGTAGCTCGGCCAGCCGTAGGGACCGGTCACCAGGTGGACCGGCGAGGCGTAGAAATCCTGGAATACCGGCCCGTGGTCCTTGCGGAATTCGCCGTTGGGCAATTGCTCCAGCGCCGAGCGGATCTCCTGGCAGACGCGGATGTATTTCACCTCGCCGCGCGGCACCGCCGGCCCCAGCCCTTGGTATACGTCGGCCACGCGTGAACTGTCCCAGATCTCCTCCTCGACGGCCTGCGGATCATGAGGACCCAGGACCGGCGGGCGGGGCGCCGGCCGCAACGGCGTGGCGCACATGCTGCCGATCTCCGGGTCCAGGTAGAGCACCTCGCGATTGCCGTAGCGATCGACCACGAACAGACCCCAGCGGTCGGCGGGGGCGTGGCTGGCGAGGAAATAGTCGCGGGCAGATCGGCGACGGGTCGCGGAAGCACTCCTGGGCCGGCCAGCTCATGTCGTAGTGCGGATCGACGTCGGGGGTAATGTTCGTCAGCGCGGCCGAGTCGAAAGGGCCCTTGGAGAGATCGATGAGGCCCAACGGGCCGTTGTGGTCGCCGCCGTGCGAGATGATCGTGCAACAGATCTCCCGGCTGCCGGGGACCTCCCGCCCGTTCATGTAGCAGTTGATCGTGTCGTTGCCGAAGATCAACTCGGGGTGCGTGCCGTCGGGATGGATCGCCCACAGCGTATGACCGAAGTTGGCCCCCTTGTCGAGATACTCGGACCGCGTCCAGAGGATGCGGCCGTCGTGCATCATCGCCGGCGACCATTCACTCAGGTTGGCGAACGAGAGCGGCCGGATGTTCCGGCCGTCGGCATCCATGCGGAAGAGCACGAAGGCCTGCGGACGCCAGCAGAGGAACCGGGCGCGGCAGCGGGTTGAGATGAAGGCCAGCCCGCCGTCGGCCAACGGGCAGGGGTAGTAGTCGTGGAACGGCCCGTGGGTCAACTCCTGGACCTTGCCGCCACGCAGCGTCGACCGACATCAGGTGCCAGTAGCAGTCCTGTCCGGGCGTCGGACTCTTGTCGGGCCGGTAGGCGAAGTAGACCCGCTTCGCGTCGAAATCCGCGATGGCGTCGCGGGCGATGCCGCGGCTGGCGTCAAAGAGCGTGACGAGCTTTGCGTCCTTGGGCTCGATGCGGCCGGCGACGCGCGGGATTTCGAGGACGCAGACCCCGCCGCCCGGGCGGAACTGCGAGTCGAGGATGTCGCTATAGTTGTGCGAGGAGAGATAGGGATGTCGCTTGACAAAGAGGATCCGCTCAAGGCCGGCCAGGTCCGGGTCGCGGAACATCAGTCTTCGCTTGGCTATCCGGGCGTCGAGGTAGAGCGATTCCTCGGCCGCGGACCGTACGTCGGTTTCAGCCTGACCGGCGAGTTCCGCCTGCCGGCGGCGGAGTTCGATCCATTGCGACCGCTCCTCCTTCACGTCGAGTCCCTTGGCCGCCAGCCGGGCGCAGCATTTCCTCCATGAGGACCAGGGTGCGGGTCAAGGGATCGAGCCGGGCAATGCGGCCCCAATAGGGCGGCCCGCCGGGGAGCGCCGGGCGCTCGACGCGAAGCGGCGAAACATGATCGGCCGGGCTGATTCGCTGCCAGGTCTTCTGCTCGCAGAGAAATGCATAGCGGACCAGGCCGTCCCAATTCACCGGATCTGGCAAGGGAACCGGCGCGACGTATCCACCAGGGGCGGGCCGGGCGACAAAATTCGCCGCCTTGACAACGATGGCCGTCTTCCAGGTCTTGCCGTCCAACGAGAGCCGGACTTCCAACCCAAGCGGCACCCGGTCCTGATACCGTCCCTCTCGGTCCCGGGAGAAGACGATCTTGGAGACCTTGGCCGGGGCCGGCAGTTCAATCTGCGCCCATTCGTTTTCCTCGCTGGCCGCGATCCAACTGTGGCTATTGCCATAGAGCCCATCGTTGAGGTGCGCGATCTGGTGGATCGAGTAGCCGGGCAGGCAGGACGAGGCGGTCGCCTTGGCGCCGCGGCTGGCCAGCGCAAGGTTCTGCTTGCCGTCGGGTCCATAGACTTCCAACTCGTCGATGCACGGCTGCCCGCCGCTGGAGGCAAGGATCACGATGCGGACGAATTTCGCATCCTGGGCCGAAAAAGCGACCGGGTTGGGACGGTCGGCGACGAACTCTGGTTTCACTTCCCTGCGCACGGCCTGCACCCAGTTTCGCAATGTCTGCCGTTCCGGCAAATCCCGGAACACGAACTCCGGCGTATGATTGACGAAGGGCAGGTTCAAGAAGGTATATCGGCCCTGCGGGTAGTTGTCGGTCACGAACGTCGCGATTTTTTCCTGGATCAACATCGGCGCCAGCGCAATTCCTTACACGCCGCGTCCAAACTAGCGAATTTCTTTTCCGCGATCAGCTTCAGCAGTTGGCTGTCCTCATAGTGGTCCGGCAGTTGGTATTCACCGCAGATGAACTGCGGAATGGAGCCCAAGCGGCGGAGGCGCTGGACGTTGAGTGCCTTTTCCTTGGGCGACATCCCCCAATCGGCGACCCCGTTGTCATAGTGGCTGACGGCGATCATGCCCCGCCACAGCCTGGCGATCTCGGCATCGTGCAGTCCGATGTAGTTGCAGGCGATTGCACCCGCGAGTGGCCGACAAGGAAGACCGCTCGGGGATCGCCGCCCCAGCGTTTGCAGATCGCGGGCACGGCCTCCTTGGCATAAGTCACCGTGGCCTCGACATCACCCCACCACTGTTTCATATCACGGCGGTGGTCGGCGGCAACGTAAGGCAGGACCGCCCAAATAAACCCCTTGCCACCACTGATGCCATAGCCCAAACCGCCCACGTCCCTGACCCAACGCTCGTTGCCGTTGTATTCGACGATAACGGGATAGATCTTCCCCTGCTCCCAATCGGTCGGGAGGTACAGCAAATGCCTGACCGCGGCGTTTGCGTATGCGGGCAGCGATTGAAGCACCAGCTTGCCGGGCAATGGCTCACCTTCCGTGACCTTGGGCAGCGTCAAGTCCATGGGGACGGTCCTGATGTCAGGACTGCGTTTTACACCGGTGTTGGAGCAGACAACGTGGGGCGCCGTGCCGCCCCGCCATTCCGGGGACGAGGTGCTCCAAGTTCCCGAGCTATCGGCCGAGGTCCCCGTATTGCTTGGATCCCGAGTTGAGGTGGCGGTTTGGGCCGGGCTGGCCAGGAACAACGCGGAACACAGGCCGGCGAAGCGAACGAAGCAACGCGCGTTCATGATACGTTTCAGAACATTTGGAGAAAGTGAGTTGTGAGCGGATTCCATGCCGTTGGCCCAAAGAGGCAATCCAACGATATTCTATCATGATCGAAATCGGCATGTTGCGAATAGACGGCTGTTATGGGTTCGCCATCCGCTATCACAGCCCCATAGAGGGGAAATCGACGGTGCTTTGCTAACGGTTGGCTTGATAAGACAATCCGCAAGCTGATCATTCAAAGCTCGGCTGCCAGGCCGATGGCTCCGAAACCGTTCGAGGTGCCAAACCAGGCTGCGCTTCGTGCCGCTCTCGCCGGGGACGAGTGCGAGGGGAAGGACAGAGTGGGCGGGTCGTGGGACTGGTCGCAACGACTACGCCGCAAAGCCGATCACCCCTCTGAACTGCCGGGCATTATGTCCCGGCACCTGCGTCAGCCAGGACTCTGAAAGACCACGGTTGAAGCTGACTTTGGCCGCCGATGTTCTCATGTCGTCTATGCCTCTTCGATGAATTTAGCTATCCTAGTGACCAGTCCCCCGCATTTGGCGGCCGCTAAGAACATCCACCTCACAACAACCCATCACTTGATCAGGTCGACGTCTATTTTACCTGACGAGGAACAACCCATGGGCCGCGAAGCCGACCCTACACGTCGTCTGTATCTCGAAGAGCTGTCACGCAAGACAGTGCTCGTCGGGCGATGGTCCATGCTGCTTGGCGCGGCGGTCCTGGCGTTCTTCGTTCTCTGCGACACCATGTTGGTGCAGGTTCGCGGCTCCCTGCCTTGGCGGTTCTTCGGAATCGCGTGTTGCCTGGGATTCCTCTCCCTCGCGCACACCCGATTGAAGCGCGATCCCCGCCTCGCCATTCCGCTGTACGCCGTGGCACTGGCCGGCTTCCTGCTCAGCGTGTGTGGCGTCGCCTGCACGATTTTCAACGCCCCCCCGCCCGTGCCGGGGGCCAAATACGGGGCGGTGGCCGGCGTCATCGTCGCTGTCCTGGCGTTGTTCGTCTTCGCTTCCGGCGCCCGGCGTCACCTGCCGTACGTCATTGGCGTGCCGCTCGCACTGATGGTGGCGTACGTGACGCTGAGCGGTGTCCTCGCGCCACACGAATGGATCCACGTCGTTAATCCCGTGCTTGCCGGGATCGCCGTAGTGGCCATGTCCTTGATCCAGGAGCCGATCTTCTACAATGAATTTAAGATGCGGCAACTGGCCCTGGAGACCAACGTCCAATTGAAGGAGGCCCAGGAGATCCTCAAGCAGGCTCACGACGAGGAATTGCAGAGGCATCGGACGGAATTGGCTCATGCGGCCCGGCTGAGCATGATGGGCGAGATGGCTGCAAGCCTGGCGCACGAACTGAACCAACCGCTGTACGCTGTGAAGAATTACGCCTATGGGAGCATCTGCCGGCTTTGCGAACTGCCGCAGCGGGACGAAGAGCTCGTCACCGTGCTGAAGAAAATCAACGAAGAAGCAGGCAGGGCAGCCGAAATCATCCGCCGCGTCAAGGCATTCCTTCAGAAACGGCAAGCTCGCTCAACGGATGTGCCCCTGCGCAGCGTTATCGAAGAAGCCATTCTCTTTTCCCAAATGGACATCGAACGATCCCGCACGACGATCACCTTGGAACGTGCGACAGACTTGCCGGCCGTCATCGGCGATCCAATTCAAATCGAACAAGTTATCATCAACCTCATCCGCAATTCCCTGGAAGCTATGGACCAGGTGCCTGTCGAAAGGCGGCGATTGACGATCAAGGCGTGTCGGCAGGATGCGGAAATCGTTCGCATCGATGTGCGCGACGAGGGCCCGGGGCTCGAAGAAGCAGACCTCGACAAAGTCTGCGAACCATTCTACACCACGAAGCCTCAAGGGCTGGGCATGGGACTGGCCATCAGCCGATCGATTATTCAGGCAGATGGCGGACATCTTTGGGTGAGCAAGAAACAAGGATCAGGGCTGTACATTCCACTTCACGTTGCCCGTCACCAGGGACGCAAAGCAATGACCAGGCCCTCCACAGTTTATCTTGTTGATGACGACCCAGGGGCCTTGCAGTCCTTGTGCTGGCTGGTCGGTCAGGCAGGTATGCCGTTCCGCGCATTCTCCTCCGGGCGGGCATTCCTGGATGAATATCGCTCCACAGAACCAGGCTGTCTTGTGCTCGACGTGCGGATGCCGGATTTGGGAGGGCTGGACGTTCAGCAGCGACTGCGGGAAGTCGGCCTGCGCTTGCCGATTATCTTCGTCACCGCGCACGGCGACGTTTCCACCTGTGCCCAGGCATTCCGATCCGGGGCCATCGACTTCCTGGAGAAACCCGTAGATGGCGAGGTTTTCCTGGCACGCATCCGCCAAGCAATGTCTCGCGGCGTGCAGCAGGCCGAGATCGCTGCCCGCATGAGTGAGCTTACTCCGCGTGAGAACGAAGTCGTAAAGATGCTCATTTCCGGCAAGACCATCAAAGAGATTGCAGCCGTCAACCATGTCAGAACCGAAACGATCTGGAAACAACGCGCTTCAATCCTCGCGAAGTTGCACGTGGCAAATGACGTGGAACTTGCGCGTCTCGTCAGCCAATGGCAGGACGACAAGACCCAGTAGCGCCGTTCTGCACAATTGGCATGTCATATTATGGCATTCCGGCTGTGCGAACTCTTGACCGATATTTAACAACAATTACTGCGGGTTGGAGGGGCAACTTCGGGTCACAAGGGACGACTATCGGGCCGAGCGCCGCGCAGGCCATCGGGGTGCTTGTCAGTGCCGACCACCGAGGCAGGTTGTGGGCTCGGTCCGGTTGTTCTTCGCCAGGCTGTCGGCGTCTTCTAGCTCTAATACGGGTGTAGCATGATACAAATAGCCATATCCGCGAAAGACGAGGTTATTGCTGGTGCATTTTTCTACAAACTTCCCGTAGAAACTCGCCTTGATTTCAGTTCCGTCCCGAAAGGGTTTCTAACGCTTGCCGAGGGTCAGTCAGTCGCAAAAGACCTAGCCGAGAAGAAAACTGTGGGAGTAGTTCGGGACTACACTTGGAAGGTGGTGGGATAGAGGCTAAGAGTATCTGAATTGTCGGCACACCTACCGGAGAACTGACGTAGTCGGGTGCTGCTTTCTCAGCAAGGTCACGATTGGGACTTGATCGTGGCATTGCATGAGAAAATCGACTACGGTTGTAGTCGGTGACAGGTGGGGGTGACCGACGTGCGCTGCGAGGGGAACCGAGGGCACTTTGCTGCGAGAAATCGGTGGTTTGATCCCTGGCTGACCACTGCTGGACGTTTAGCCTGCCGAACGGGGGCGAATTCCTGGGTGACAGGTTATGGGGCGCCGATTAAAATGATCCCATGGCCGCCAAGAAGAAACCTGTCGATCGCACGCCGATTTGCGAGCCCGCTTATTTGCGGCGGATCGACCCGGTGTGGATGCCTGGTCCGGTGCCCTTTCGTTTCTGGGAGGTTGGGGCGAATCGGCGCGATTACCTGCTGTGGGTTGCACACAAAGGGGGCATCCGCACCATGGAGGATCTCTATCGGCTCAACTTTTCGGCGCGCTACGCAAGGAAATACGGGTCCAGGATGCGCGCCTATTGGGGCCGATCGGTACTCAAAGCGGTCCAAGATTGCTTTCCCCGTTATGATTGGAAGCCCTGGCTCTTCACGACCATTCCTGGCGGTTTTTGGAACTCGTTGGCCAATCGACGGAGTTACATGGTTTGGCTGGGCCAGCGCCTTGGATACCGCTGCATGGATGACTGGTATGAGGTCACCAGCTACGACTTCCTTAAGAATAGAGGTAAGGGGCTCCTGGCACAGTACCGAAGTTCGCCAGTCCAGGCAGTGATTGACTTGATCCCCGGACGAACCTGGCGTGAGGGCAGCAACTCGCAGGCCGCTTTATGCAGCCGTAGCATGCTGTGCATCTTTGCCATATAGACGCGACTGTTCTGTCGTAACACGGTAGGTGATGAACTGATCCCAGAGGTCGTTGAGGTAGATGGCTTGCAGCGAGAGGATTGCTTGAGCCCCTTCCAACTCCCAACGCATCCCGGCGCGCTCCATGCGGTCCTTCACCAGGTGCTTGCAGGCGCCTTCCGCCACGCCACTGGCAATCGGGTAGCCTGCCGCCAAGTATTCGTCATACGCGCATGTGTTCCTGGTTGTTTTCATAGTACGTAATCGCGGACTCCACGGTGGTCTTGTTCGCCCCCTTCAGCTTGTAGGCCTTCACCAAGGGACGGAGGTTGCGCAGCACGTAACCGACCTTGCCTTGCAGCAGCATGCGCAGATGATGCGTCACGAATTCTCCCGCCTCCGCACTCTCCTCCGCATACAGGCAATGGGCCACCTCCCAGAGCCGTTTCAACGCGTGGAACAGGTCCAGAATCCATATGGCCTCGGGAAACCATTCTGCCGCCAACTTCCACAACTGGCGTTCCCCATCCATGACACAGATGCACGGCTTCTTGTTTGCCGGGTCCCGCCGACAACACTCCATAAGAATCTCGAAGAACAACATCGGTGCGGCGGCCAACACCTCCCCTTCCTTAAACCGGGTCATCTCTGCCCACACATGCTTGTGTTGCGGTTCGGGCCGCTCCCGGGCACGCTTTCGCCGACGCACCTCGTCGATCACGTCTTCGGCAGTACGAGGGAAGCGGGCTTGGGTGTAAACCGATCCCACATACGCCATCTGTTTTTTCCCGGGGCGTCTCCCGCTGCTTTTCTCTTGCCCCGCCAAACGCTCGACCGGAGGCGAAGAAGGCGCCTCTTCCTCGACAGCCGTGATTCCTGCCGTTTCCGCGCCTGCGGCATTTCCTCCCTTTTCTCCCACCCCAGCTTCAGACTCTGCTCGCAACCGCGCCGCCAACGTCCGCCGCATGGGCACACCCTTGCCATCGGCCGTTATCACCAGCAGTTCCTCCTCTTCTTCGGCAGGAGGAACCGCTTCGCCGCGAAAGTCGTCCACGTACTGCGACATCTCGCGACTCATGTGCTCCGCCGTGCGAACACTCACCGTGGTCCCCAACCAGGCACGGAGCGACTCCACCGATCCCCCAAAGGCGTCCTGGATGCACAACCGCTGCAACCAGTCCTCCAGAACATAGGAATTCTCTCCAGCGGGCAATCCCAAGGTCGCGTCCAGGGGCGACCATCCAATCGCTTGGCCTTCCCGAGTCCCGTAGACTCGGCGGCCGATCAGCAATTCCCCGAAAATCGACAAGTACCGCTTCTCATGCGGCTCGGGCAGGCGCCCAACGTCTCCCCTTCCCGTTCTACGGTCTCTCCCCGATCCCCATCCCCATGGGCCTCCACGAAGGACCGTAAAAACTCCAGGCACATGGTCATAGCTCGCGGAAACATCCCGCGTTCCACTTCGTCGAGGCGTCGCCCTTCGCTCAGCGCTTGCTTCAAAAACTCGTGCATCCGCTCAAATTGCTCTTGGGCCTTGAAAATATCCAGTTCTTTTGTTGAAATCATAGTTGGACCTCTGCTAGCAGAATTTGTGGAAACATGAATTACTCACCTGTTAGCATGAGGTCTTTTTCTTCTGCTATCAAGCCCTCCTCCCCCGCCGTAAGTCCTTGTCCTACAATGCTCTTAGCGCTAGAGGAAGGCGAGTCACTGCCGGTGTGAGTGGAAGTTCAGGCGCGCGCCCTGGGGTTCTGGAAAGTCGCGGAGAACCGGCATCGCTACTTGCGCTGGCTGGAAAAGGAGCTAGGTTTTCGCCGGCCGGAAGACTGGTATCGGATTCAGACTGGGGATATCGCCAGCCGGTATGGCGGCCGGTTGCTAAAGGAACATGCTTCATTCTACGACCTCATGCGCGAATTCCTGCCCCAACTCGATTGGGATCGGCTCGACAAGCGCCGGCCGATCCGGACCGAGTACGTTCTGGCATGGGCTGATGCCCACCACGCCAGACACGGGAAATGGCCCACTTGCGAGTCGGGCAAGATCCCTGGGACCGATCATAACTGGCTCAGAATAGATTCCTGGCTACGGCACGGCTATCGCGGTCTGCCGGACGGGAGCTCTTTAGCGCGGCTCCTCGCGAAACACCGTGGCGTCCGCGTGGGCCGAAGGCCGCCGCATTTGTCCGAGAAGCGGATTCTCGCTTGGGCCAATGCGTACTTCGCCGCCCATGGAAAATGGCCTACGCGAGACTCCGGACCGATTCCCGGCACCACGGAAACTTGGGGCGCCGTCGTCAGCGCCGTGAGCAAGGGCAATCGCGGCCTGCGACGTGCTTTCCCATGGGTCCAATTGCTGGCCCGGCGGCGAGGAGTGCGGAACCTTGCCGGTCTTCCGCCACTCAAGGAGAAAGATATCGTGGCATGGGCGAAGGCGCATCTCAAGGCAATAGGCCGATGGCCGAGCCGTGACAGCGGGCCGATCGCGCAGTCACCAGGAAACACCTGGGCTGCCATTGACAAAGCTCTGAAGGATGCGGGCCGAGGGTTAAAAGGCGGTTCGAGCCTGGCAAGACTGCGCCGCAAGTGGGGCGTAACGTAGCTGTCCGATTGTGGTGTTTCGCCGGCCTCATCGAATCGAGCACTTGGCTGGCGATGATCATGAATTGACAACAGCCCTTCGCGCGGCGGGTCCGGTTTCCTTCAAGAAGCACGTCAAGACCAACGCGAGAACGATGCCGTAGAGGAGCGGTGCGAATCCAGCCTGATAGTGCACCAGGCCCATCACATCGTTATCGCCGGGCTCCTGGATCAGCCGCGATCCAAATACCGGCCCGAGCAGCGCGCTGAAGGTGAAATTGAGGAAGTTCACCACACCGGTAGCCGACCCACCCAGTTCTGGTGGGTTGGCTTCCTTGATAACCGTATACGGCAGCATCGCGGCGCCGGAGGCCACACCCATCAGGATTCCCACGGCATGACCGCGGAGAATGGCGGGATTGCCGAAAAGAACCCATCCCAGTACGCCCAACAGTGCGGCAGAACCACCGAGGATAACCGGTTTGCGGCGGCCCAACTTATCCGAGAGATAGCCCAGGAGCGGGCAGCCGATCATCCAGCCGAGCGGCACGGTTGCCGCCAGCATCACGGCGGCTTCGTACTCGCAACCGCGCCCCTCTTGAAGGAAACGCACGCCCCAGGTCATGCCGAAAATTGTCGTGGGAATAAACAGCAGGCCGGAAATCAAGCCGCAGAGGATGGACTGCGGGTTCATGAACACCGTTTTAAGTGATCGAATCACGGAGGTCAGTCCGCCGGCTGCCGGCGAACGCGACTCTTTCGGCAGGAACATCAGCAGACAGGCGCTGATAGCCAGCCCCGCGATACCGGCGCAAATCCAGAACTGGTTCCAGGGAAGTCCGCCCTTGATGATTGGGCCAACAAGAAATTGCCCCGCGGACCCGCCAGCCATGCCGAACATCTGCGTAGCGCCGATAAACGACGCAGCCATGGAAGCTGGGAAGTTCTTGGTGGCGATATAGACGGCGCCGACCAGCGCGAAGACGCCGCCAGCGCCTTGCAGGAATCTTCCCATGTTGGCGGCAGCCACGTTGCCGGTACCGAACAGCAGTGCGCCGACACCGACCATCGCCGCTCCAATCGGGATGATCCGCCTCGGGCCGAAGCGGTCGATGGCCGCGCCCGCTACGAGACTGAACGGCGAGTAGCCGTAGTAGAACATACCCACGATCGCGGATACCCCCAGCGCGTTGACGGCAAAGGCCTCCGTCAGTTCCGGCATCATGACACTGGGCGCGGAGCGCAGGGCATACTGGTAGAGGTAATACACTGCGGTCAGCAGCCACGCCACGACTGCCGCAATAGGGAGTCTTGAACTCATGGAAGTCCCTCTCAATAGACCTTCAGCCCCGCCGCGCAGAACCGGGCGGTGATTTCCTCAACCTTCTCCCGCGACGGGGGCTCAGCATCCCGCAATTGATACTCCATCCCAAGCCGTTCCCATTTGAAACGGCCGAGTTGATGGAACGGCAGCACCTCTACAAGCTCGACGTTGCCCAGCCCCGCCGCGAAATCCGCCATTTGCCCGACCTCGGCCAGGTCGTCCGTCCAGCCGGGCACGACCACGTAACGAATCCAGATAGGTCGTCGCCGAGCGGCGAGGCGGCGTGCGAACTCATGCACGGGCTGGGCGTCCATGCCAGTGAGCCGCCGGTGAAGTCCAGGCGTGATGGCTTTGAGGCCAAGTATTACGAGATCGATGCAAGCAAGATCCTCGTCGCCAAGACGGTTGCCAAGGTAACCGTTCGTGTCCAACGCGGTATGGACTCCAAGCTTTTGCACGGCGGCAAACAGCTTCAGCAAGAAACGGTGTTGCAGCAACGGCTCGCCGCCGCTGACAGTCAAGCCACCTTTCATGGTGCGCAAGGCGTGGCGATACTGGTTCACCACCTCGACTGCCCGCGTCAAACTCACTGGCATCCCGTTGGTCAGTTTCCATGTATCGGGATTGTGGCAGAACACGCAGCGAAACTGGCAACCGGTGAGCCAAGCCACGACGCGCATCCCCGGCCCATCGACTGCGGAACCGGTCGTGAAGGAGTGGACGAACCCCCAGTCGCCGCTCTCGAGGGCCGTGCGAATGCCTGCCTGGCCGACCTTCTCGCCAAGCGAGACGCGCAGGTCATACGGGCTGGCGATGAGCGGGATCTCAGGGTTGGAAGCGTCAGGATCCATGGTAGTCAGGTAGCGCCATGGAAGGTGCGGTTGATAACGTCCATCTGTTCCTCGCGGTTCAGACGCACGAAATTCACCGCGTAACCCGAGACACGGATGGTGAGCTGCGGGTATTTCTCCGGGTGATCCATGGCATCGAGCAGCATCTCGCGGTTAAGGACATTCACGTTCGCGTGGTATCCGTTGGCGCCGAAGAACGCGTCCAGCAGACCTACCAGGTTTTCCACCTTTTCGCCGGCCGTCCGGCCCAGCCCCCCCGGTACCATCGTGGCCGTGAGGGAAATGCCGTCCGCCGCGTCGCGATACGGGATCTTCGACACGGAGGCGGCGGAGGCCATGATGCCATGCGAGTCGCGGCCGTGCATCGGATTGGCTCCGGGCGCGAACGGCTCCCCCTTGCGGCGGCCGTCCGGCGTGGGGCCGGTGTTCTTCCCGTAAATCACGTTCGATGTGATGGTCAACACCGACTGGGTATGGAGCGCGTTGCGATAAGTGGGGTACTTCCGCAACTTGCCCATGAACATCGACACCACGGTCGCCGCAAGTTGATCGACACGGTTGTCGTTATTGCCGAACTTCGGGAAATCGCCCTCGGTCTGATATTCCACCACGAGCCCCGCTTCGCCGCGAACCACCTTCACCCGGGCGTGGCGGATGGCCGACAGGCTGTCCGCAACCACCGAGAGGCCCGCGATGCCGAATGCCATCGTCCGCACCGGTGCGTAATCGTGAAGCGCCATCTCAAGGCGTTCGTAAGCATACTTGTCTCGCATGTAGTGAATGACGTTCATGGCGTTCACATACACGCCCGCCAGCCATTCCATCATCCGCTCAAATTTCCCGGCAATGTCATCGAAGTCTAGATAGTCACCCTTCGCTCTGGATACCATCAATGTAGCTCTGCGCACCGGTTTTCACATTGGCGGCGTTTCCCTCGTCCGTGTCGATGTGCATGGCCAGCGAGAAGCTCGGGTCCACCCGCACGAGCACGTCGCCAAAGACCAGTTCGCGATCGCCGGCAATGCGCACGCGCACGAACGATTTGTCGCGAACACCATAGCGGAGGGCGTCCTCGGGCGTCATGTGAACATGGCGCAATGCGCAAATCACGCCGCGGTCCAACTTCACGCTGCCGGTCGGGCCTTCGAGCGTGCAGCCGGGCGTGTCGGCGATGTCACCGCTCTCCCGAATGGGCGGATGCACGCCGAGCTTGAACTGCTCGGTCATGGCGATTTCAATCTGGGTGTATTTGCGCGCCGGGCCGAGCACGCGCACGCGTTCAACGCGGCCCTTCGGGCCGACGATGGCAAGCTGCTCCTTGCAGGCATACTGGCCGGGCTGCGATAGGTCGGCGTGCTTCGTGAGCTGGTGGCCCTTCCCGAACAGCGACTCGACGTGCTCCTGCGTGAGGTGAATGTGATGCGCCGAAACCTCGACGAGAAAGGGCTGCTGTTTCTGGGCTTCGAGCACGCGCACGATATAAGATCGGCTCAACGCGTGCAACGCTTCGCGGGCCATCATGCGTTCCTCGTCGGTGGGCACGACGAGCACCGCGACCTTCGAGTCGTCGGCTGAAACACAACAGGGCTCGTCAAAGCCTCGCGCGGCGCGATTGCGCTCGGCGTCGAGCAGGATGCCCATGCACCCCAAACCTTGCAACACCAGCGCCCGCACTTCCGCGCTGCCCTGGCCGATGCCGCCGGTGAAGATCACCGCGTCCAGCCCGCCCATCGAGGCCACGTAGGCGCCGATGTATTTCCGCGCACGGTAGCAATACGCCTTGAGCGCCAGCAGCGAGCGCGAGTGTCCCTCATCGGCAGCCTTGAGGATCTCGCGCATGTCGCTGGAAACGCCGGACAGGCCGAGCAGGCCGCTTTTCTTGTTGAGCAGCTCCTCGCTCTGAGTGGCAGTAAGATTCTCCGAACGTTCGAGGAAGCCGAGCACACCGGCGTCAACGTCGCCGCAGCGCGTGCCCATAATGAGCCCCTCGGTAGGCGTGAAGCCCATCGTGGTGTCCATCGAGCGGCCATGGTCCACGGCGCAGAGCGACGAGCCGTTGCCAAGGTGGCAGCTCACCAGGCGCAGCTCATTCGGGCGGCGTTTCAAAACCTGCGCCGCCCGCAAGCTGACATATTGGTGCGACATGCCATGGAAGCCGTAGCGGCGCACTCCCTTCTGTTCGTAAAACTCGTAGGGCAGGCCGTACAGATACGCGTAGGCCGGCAGCGTGTGGTGAAAGGCCGTGTCGAACACGGCCACGTGCGGCACGGCGGGGAACAGCCGACGCATCTCGCGGATTCCCGCGACGTTCAGCGGATTGTGCAGGGCGCAAGCGGATTGAGTGCCTCGATCTGCGCCAGCACCTCATCGGTGATGAGTGTTGCCTCCGTAAATTGCTCGCCGCCATGCACCACCCGGTGAACGACGACACTGATTTCGCCTGCACCACTGATGACTCCCGTATCCTTCGCCGTAAGTTCGGTGGTCATGGCCTTGAACGCCTCGGCGAAGCCGCCTTCCGGCAATTCGCGTTTGACCTCGCCCTTCGTCCCGCAATGCGCGAGCCGGGTGCCACTAATGCCAATGCGTTCCACCAGACCGCGGGCATGACGGGATTCGTCGGCCGTGTCGTAGAAATTGTATTTGAGCGACGACGAGCCGCAGTTGATGACAAGGATCTTCTCGGGGCGTTCGCCCTTCAGCTTAAAACCGTATGGATCATCGCCCCGCCGAAGCGCCGCAGCCGCCTTCTGTGGATCGGCCATGATCGCCTTCATCCGCTCGGCAATGGTTCGCGAGATGTGCTGGACCACCCCCGGCTCGGCCACAATGACGGACTGGAACAAAGACACGGGAATCAGCAATACCTCGCAGCGCGACTCGGCAATGAAATCCGCCTGTACAACGTCGCCGGTCATGAGCGCCATCTCGTTAAACGTGTCGCCGGTATTCAATCGGCCAAGCGTCTGCCGCGTGGCGCCATCGCCGAGGACCGAGACATGGATCGTGCCGCTCAAGACCACCCCAAAGTGCGTGGCTTTGTCGCCCTGATGCACAATGGTCTCGCTGGCTTCGAATGACCTGACTTGGGAGTCGTTCAGCAAGGGCTGCAGGCGTTCGGCGGGGATGCCGCGGAACAGGCTGACTTTCTCCTTGAGGAACGAGACAATGGCTGAGGTATTCATGGGGTTTGGAATCGACCGGGGTCTGGGGATGTGCCCGTTGCACCATGACGGGAGGGACGCGCCCGCACGCAAAAGAGCTGCGTCAGAATCATTTTAGGAGGCTGCGAGGCGGTTATCAATTCGAGGAAGAAGTCTACCGCTATGTATGGGGGTGTTACAACTTGTTGCGGTAGGGGGTGGTGCAGCCGCTTTTCGGACACTTACCACTTGCCTTCACCCAACTGACATCTACAATTGCAGAATTGACAGGTACAAGCGGCGGCACACGAGTCGACGTCTACAGTACCTCGCGTCGCACAATCAAGGTCTTTTTCTCAAGGAATCCTTAGGAGGGCTTTATCATGTTACGCAACGTCAGCATCTGCATCTTCGCGTCGGCGGCCGTCCTGCTGTTCAGCAGCGACGCCAGCGCGTGTCGCAGGAGCCGCGCATGTTGTGGCTGCGGGTGTGGGTACTACAGCACCAGTTACGGCTGCGGCTGCGGCTGCGGTTGCAGCAATGGCTGCGGGGCGACGGGGGCTACGGCCGCTACGGATACGTCCGGGACGGCTACAAACCCGGGCGTCATCCCAGCGCCGGGGCAGGGCGTGCAGCCCGGCGTGGGCGTTGGCGGCGTCGGCCGGGACGGCAACAATCCGGGCGGCATTGGCGGGCCAGCGTCAGGGCTGGGCGTGCGGCCCGGCGTGGGCGTTGGCGGTCTCGGCCGGGGACGCTGACCGTTCACAGGCTCTCTGCTTGCCACGTGGGCCGGGCGGATCTTTGATCACAGCGCCGAGCCGTCGCCTGTCTGGCCGACGGCTCGGTCCGCCTCGAGCGGTGCCGCTCTTTCCCTAACCTGACCCGCGCCGACGTGTCGTCGATCTGCTGGTAGGACGTGGGGTACTCATGGTTCCATCGCGAAAGACGCCCGAGGAGGTCGTGGTTCCTGAAGACACACTGCGTCTGAAGAGGATCGAGACTCAACTGTGTCTCATGACTAAGGTGTTCATGGATGGCGCCGACCCAATCATAATACGGGATCTTCAGGGACACGTACTCGACCTGAATCATGAATTCGAGCGCGTTCTCGGCTGGAGGCGCGACGAACTGATTGGCGGGCGAACTATACACCTGGTCTCTGACGAATGCCGCGAATCGATTGAAGAAGTTTATAGGCGTCGGCTGAGTGGCGAGACCGTTCGCAACTTCGAGACAATAATCCGGACAAAGTCGGATCGACTCGTTTCAGTGCTTGTCACCGGGTTTCTGTTGACCGACGAGAACAACGAACCGGTCGGGATGGCCGACATTCTGAAAGATGTCACGCCCTTGAAGCAAGCACGCGAAAAGCTTGAACGGCGCAATCGCGACTTGAATGACTTTGCGAGGGCACTTTCTCACGACTTGGCAACGCCGCTAGTTACGATTCGCGGGTTCATGAAGATCCTGTTGCAGACTCACCAAGAGCAGCTTGACGAGGCCGGCAGAGAATACTGCCGGTTTATCCTCGAAAGCGCGAATCGCATGGACCGGATGATCGACGACTTGCTTGATCTCGCCACCCTTGAACGCGACGGCGGCGGATTCGCGCCGGTCGATACAAAGAAGGCTCTTGACGACGCGTTGGCGAACCTCGGAGCCGCCATTCGGGAGAACGGGGCGGAAGTGACGTGCGGTCCGCTTCCCACCGTCCTTGGAAACGCTTCTCTACTGTCGCGCCTGTTTCAGAACCTGATCGGAAATGCGATCAAGTTTCGTAGTCATGAGGCGCCCAGGATCCACGTCTCTGCCGAGCCGCGCGGGGGTGGTTGGCAGTTCTCGGTGGAGGACAACGGGATCGGCATCGACCCCGAGCACCATGATCGGGTGTTTGCCCCTTTCCGACGATTGCACAGCGCGGAGGTGTTTCCGGGCACCGGGATTGGCCTGACTGCCTGCCGTTCCATCGTCGAGCGGCACGGCGGCAGGATTTGGGTCGAGTCCGAGAAAAGGCACGGCAGTATCTTCCGCTTTACGATTCCCGATCAGCCGGCCGAAAGCAAGTGACCCAGGCGGTCTCTGATTTCAGTTTAATAGCGGGTCAGCGGGAGGTCTTGCCGACCACGCGGACCCGCCACGGGTCTTGCCTCTTCTACTCATAGCGAGGCGCAACTTGACCCGGCAGCGGCGTTGGAGCTGTGAGAATACGTCTGAAATCTCGACGCATTATGCAACGGGAGGGCGTCGTTTCATGTCGATCGTGTTTTTCACTGGGTTCCCAGGATTCTTAGGCTCCGAACTTTTGCCCCGAGTCCTTCAGAATTCGTCGGCGTCTCAGGCCGTTTGCCTGATCCAGTCGAAGTTTATGGGGCAGGCGCACGCGCTTGCGCATATTGAAGACGCGTGTCCACGCCTTCGCGGTCGAATTGAACTGGCGGTGGGGGACATCACGGCGCCTGGCCTCGGTCTGAAGGACATTTCCCGCATAAAGAAGCATACGAGTGAGGTCTTCCACCTGGCCGCCGTGTACGATCTCAGCGTGTCTCGCAGCGTGGCGATGCAGGTCAACGTGATGGGTACTCGAAACGTCCTCGATCTTGCCGAGGACTCTCCCGGCCTCCGTCGGTTGCAGTACGTCAGCACCTGCTATGTAAGTGGTCGATACGCTGGAACCTTCTCTGAGGATGATTTCGACAAAGGCCAGGCGTTCAATAACCCCTACGAGGAGACGAAATACCTGGCCGAGGTAGAGGTTAGAGCGCGGATGCGCGGTGGCCTGCCGGCCACGATCTATCGCCCCGCCATCGTTGTCGGCGATAGCCGTACGGGCGCCACGCAGAAGTATGACGGTCCATACTTCTTGATCCGCTGGCTGCTCCGTCAACCCGGCATCGCCGTGTTGCCGGTTGTGGGAAGACCTTCCCTCACTCGCATGAACGTGGTCCCGCGAGACTACGTGGTCGATGCGGTTTCGTACCTGAGCGGTCTGGATGCATCAGTTGGCAAGGTCTATCAACTTTCCGATCCAGCGCCTATGACGGTGAGCGAACTTATCGAGGTCGTGGGGCGCTGCGCGACGCATCGTCGTACGAGTACCATTTCCACGCGTTGCGGCAAAGTTCTTCATTGACCATGTGCCGGGAATCAATTGGCTCATGCATATTCCATCGCCTGCCATCGATTACCTTGTGCATCCAACCCGCTATACTTGTGCCAGTACTCTTGCGGATCTCGAAAGGAGTGGGCTGAAGGCGCCCCCCTGCCGACCTACGTCGATCGACTGGTGGATTTTGTGCGCTGCCATCCAGCCATAGGATCAGGTCCGATGGCGTGAGTGGCTGCCTAATTCGGTTTAGAGACCAGGAATAGAACTATGCCGCCTACACAGATTACGGGGAAGCATACATCGACCGAAGACGTTTGTCGGTTCCTCGAAGAGCTGGACAGATCCAAGCGGCGCTACGCGGTGACTTCGGTTCAGCAGCGAATCTCGCTTGCAGAAAGGTTGCGCGGAAGGAGTGGTGAAACTTGCCCGGGAATGGGTAGACGCGGCGTGTCAAGCCAAGGCAATCCCCCCAGACAGGCCACACCGAGCGGAAGAGGTCTTCGCCGGGCCAGTGGCGACTCTGCGATACCTGCGGCTTCTTGTTCACTCTCTACGCGAGATTGAAACTACGGGTATGCCGAGGCTTCCCGGCAAGGCATACCAAGGACCGGATGGGCGGCTTCGCGTTCCCCTGCTGCCAACCGGTGTCTTGCACGACCGGCTCGCGTTCCTCCCGTTCAAGGTGACTGCTTGGATGCAAAATGGCATCTTCCACGAGAATCTCAGCGATTGCCTTGCCCCTCATTATCGTAGGCCCGGTCCCCGGCCCGCGAAAACGGTTGTCGTCTTGGGAGCAGGCAACGTGTCGGCCATTCCGCTGACCGATGCGTTCACGAAGGTATTCCAAGAAGGCGGCGTGGTGCTCTTGAAAATGAGCCCCGTAAACGATTACCTGGGTCCCATTTTCGAGCGTGTGGTTCAGCCGCTGATGGACGAGGGATATATGCGCATCATCTATGGGGGAGCGGAAGTAGGTGCGGCGGCTGTGCATCACCGTTTGGCTGACGAAATACACATCACGGGCTCGATTGATTCTCACGACCGCATCGTATGGGGACCACCTGGTGCGGAGAGAGACCATCGCATGCGTGACAACCTGCCGCTGCTGGCGAAGCCCGTCACCAGTGAACTGGGCAACGTCAGCCCCTGGATCTTTCTCCCAGGCGAGTATTCGCGGCGACAACTGGCATTTCAGGCTGAGAATGTCGCCGCCTCGGTCGTCAACAATGTCTCCTTCAACTGTGTGGCCACGAAGGTCCTGATCACCTGGAAGCGCTGGCCTCTTCGTTCGCAATTCCTCGATCTCGTCGACGCGGTGTTCGCGCGCACTCCCAAGCGAGTGTCGTACTACCCGGCGCGGTGGAACGCTACCGGCGCTTTGCCGAACTGGACTCGGTCGCCGAGTTGACCGAGTCTCTTCCTTGGACCCTGCTGCGCAATGTCAATCCCAGCGAGAATCGCCGGTTTTTCGACGAGGAATCGTTCGTTTGCGTTGTGGTGGAAGTAGCGATCGACGCCCCGACGCCAGAGAGTTTCTTCCGCAGAGCGGTTGATTTTGCCAACGAGCGGCTGTCGGGCACCCTGTCCGCAGCCGTGACGCACCCTGCCCGGTTTCGGTCACAGCCGTCCCACGAACGCCTGTTGCAGGCTTGCCTCGGCGAGTTGCGGTACGGTGTCGTCGCCGTCAACCATTGGCCCGGCCTGATGTACGCGATGATGAGCCCTCCCTGGGGTGGATTTCCTGGCAGCAGGCTGGCCAATGCGCAGAGCGGAATCGGCTACGTCCACAACACCTTCATGCTGGAGGGCGTGGAGAAATCGGTTCTCGAAGGACCGCTGACGATCTTCCCGAAGCCACCGTGGTTCCCCAGCCATGAGCAAGCCGAGGGTGTGGCCTGGTCGTGTTTCCGATTGTACGGCCAGCCTTCGTGGACGAACCTGATCCAGCTCCTATTTTCTTCGTTCAAGAGGTAGATGAACCGTCCCGCCGTGCTTCTGCGGCAACGGATATCCGATGGCAACAGTCCGTCAAAGTCAGTTAGTACAAGGGCAGCATGGTTCACCGGGTGTAGCGCAAGGTGGTGCACACGTCGCCGGGGCCACGCAAGGTGGTGCACACGTCGCCGGGGCCCCCACGGCGATCCGGTCGGGACCAAGTTGCCACAAAAAACTCGTTTTGCACCCGCCGGCAAACGCGGGCATCAGCAAGAGGATCAGTATCGACAACCTTCTCATCCCAAGGGTCTCCTTTCTTGGCAGTTCACTTCCGTCGTCAATTCCTCACAGTTCACGACAATTGTGCGCCACGTCAGCGCGCATGCAACTCAAATCGAGCCGCCGCCCCGCGGTTTTGCGACTCCCGCGTGCTGGAAGCGCAAAACATTCTGCCTGGCGAAACTGTAGGGGTGACTTTAGTTACCCTGCGCGACTAGAGGGCGACTAAAGTCACCCCTACGACACGAAGACGATTCTTCGCATCGCCGTCACTTTTCCCCCGCCTTCAAGTGCTTTTCGAAGAACAGCTCGGGCACGATGATTCTTTCCGGCAACAACCCCTTGCCTAAGTAACGGAAAGATACAAAGATATTAGGTTTCGGTCATAATGTCGTTTGAGTTTACTCAACCCATTCGTTTCGGCAAATGCGCCATGGCCAATTGAGGGGGTGCGCTCGCATGCTTCACGATCACGACAGGCTCTGCATTGAATTGGGACGCCAGGAGTGGGCTCGACGACTCAAGGAAGAGGCCGTCCAGGATATTGCCTCGGCCGCCGAGTTGATGGAATTCCCCGCCGGAGGAATCGTCATCGAACGCGAATCCGAGGTCAACCACGCTTACTTTGTCATCATCGGACGACTCGAAGGCGTGCTGTTTGATCGACTTGGAAAGGAAATCCTCCGCGACTTTTTCGGGCGCGGATCCGTGGCAGGGCTGTTCTCCGCGCTACTGGCCGATCGATCCCATCTCCAAGTCGAGGCCGTTGAGCCTACAACCGTTATTCGCCTGTCGTTGGACGAGCTGCTTCGGCTGACGGCCAAGCATCGCGACTTCCAGCTCGCGATGTTTCGCATCTCCGCCAACATCGTCAAGCAATTGGTTATGGTCGATCGCGAGCTCCCTAAGCCGGCCGTCATCGTAATCATTCATCACTCGCAAGAAAGTCGTCCCCTCGCACAACAGTTGGCTCGACGGCTACAAGAGCTTGGCGAGTCCCCGTGCGTTGCCGGAGATGATGAGCGCTTTAGGGCTGAGGACGGAATCCCTTACAAACTTCTATTCGAGCACGGGACACATATCGGTCCCGAAGGGACGAAACAACTGCTCAAAGAATGGTCCGCGCACGGTCGTCTCTTGATCGATGTACGTGCGGACCACTCCAACGACGATTTGACCCGATTGATGACTTACGCGGATATCGTCCTTTGGTGCATTCAACCGCGAGACGTCGCTGCCGCGGTGCAAACTTTGAAGGTGTTGGAACAATCCTCGCCTCGCTTGCGGGAAAAGATTCGTATCGTGTGGTGCTTGAACTATGATGTGCCGGCACCCCCGTATGCCCCAGAGCTTGATGAGTTGGCAACTCGCGACTTTAAGACATTCAGCGGCCGGCCAAAGGCTAACCAAGGAAAGCTGTTGCAGCAGGGAGTCGAACGGATTATCCATCATTTGCGCGGCATTCAAATCGGCATGGCGCTTGGGGGAGGGGCCGCGCGGCATGGCCCATCTCGGCGTAATTAACGCTCTCGAACAACACGGGATCTACGTCGACATGCTTGCTGGAACCAGCGCCGGCGCGATGACCGGCACCATCTACGCTTCGGGAATGGACCCGAAGTACAGTACCCAGTGCTTCAAGAATGATCTTCTGCCATCCTGGTTCTTTCGACAGCTCCCCGGCGGTGGTTACTGGTACTTGCTGTACAAGTATCGTCGTCACCTCTTCGAACCGATGCTGCGCAAATACCTGGAGAATCTCCGCATGGAGCAACTGGTCATCCCGATGATCACGATTGCGGTCGACCTCGTAGATGGCGTGCCGCTCGTGCGCGACAGCGGCGATGCTACGCACAATATTCTGGAAAGCATCAATCTGCCCCCCTTGCGCTTCCGATCTTTCGATCCGAACAAGCCCTCGTCGATGGTGGCTTGTTGAACAATGTTCCCGCCAACATATTGATCGCTAAAGGCTGCAATTTTGTCATTGCTTCGACGGTGTCGGCCAAGCTTGAAAAGGATTTCCTGGGTATTCGCAGCAGGAAGGGGCGAGGAGTGAGCCGGCTCTTCTCGACCATCCAAGTCATCATGCGGCAAAGCATGATTCAGAACTACAACATGAACTCGGTGGGGGTCCAGCCAGCCGACTTTGTCATCGCACCTGACGTCACCGCGTTTGACCTCTCCGAGTTCACGCGCCGACGAAATGGCAATTATTGCTGAGGACACGACCAACGGATCGGTCCAGCAACTCAAAAGCATGCTCTCCAAGTTGGACACGAAGCTGTTTATGTAAGCCTTCCAATGAGAGCTTACTTGCGCGATAATTCGCCGGCGTGGGCTGGTTTTGGCGAGCTGCCAGGCCAGCCAACCCGAAGCAACCGTCGAGGCTCGACGCGGCCCTCGGGATTCCCGAATCAAATCAGGCCGTCGTCGCTTCCTTCTTCGCCGCATCCAGGGCCGCTTGGAGCTTGGCTTCCTTCTCATGGGTCAGCGAAGTCTTCAACACTTTACCACCGCTGCCCACCAAAGCGGATCGGCTTGACCGGTGAAGCCAGGACATGCGGATTCTCCGCAGATCGTACTTTGTCAAATTGGGAAGACGACCGATCAGGGGGCGCATCGGTTGCACCATGGCTGCGGATAGGTAGTCCCAGGTTGTCGTCTCTGTAGCCATTCACAGGCTCACAGTCACAGTTATAGTAGCCGTATGACGGGGTGATAAACGGACGACTGTAACGAGCCAGCCCCGGCATTTTGGAGATCCTGGGTTTGCAGGGATTCTCGGGGCACGGCCACCTCTTGATCTTGTTCGGATCGCGTGAGGTTGGTATCGTACCGCCCCATGATCCTGTCAAGAACTAGCCCGGGTTCTGAAAGCAAGTCGCTGGCGCGTCGCCTTGCCGCGATGGAGGAGAAACTGGCTGCGGCGGAAGCAAAGCTGGCTGCGGCATCCGCTCGGCTTGGGCTGCTGGAAGAAGAGAACGTACGTCTGCAGCAGGAAAACGAGCAACTCAAACGCCGGTTGGCGGCGGCCCGCAAGAACTCGTCCACTTCCTCTAAGCCGCCTTCCAGTGATATCGTCAAGCCGCCCAAGCCTCCGCGCAAGGACGGTAAAAAACGCAATCGTGGCGGACAGCCGGGCCATGAACAACACCTGCGGACGCCGTTTCCCGACGAGGCCATCGATAACCTCGTGACCTATACGCTCGATTGTTGCCCCGATTGCGGCGGCTCACTCCGCCCTTCCCCGTATGCGGCCGAGGTGCAACAGGAGGTGGAAATCGTCGCCACCCCGACCATCGTCAGCGAACACCAAGCGTTGGCTTATTGGTGCAATCGCTGTGGGAAACTCCATGCAGCGTCCCTGCCCGAAGCGGTGCGGAAGGCGGGCCTTTTAGGCCCACGAATGACGGCCCTGGTGGCCTTCATGAAGGGTGTCTGCCACGCCTCCTTCTCCACCATCCGGAAGTTCCTTCGCGACGTGGTGCGGGTGAACGTCTCCCGCGGCTACTTGGCCAAGTTGATCGACAAGGTGAGCGAGGCGTTGGCCCCCTCCTATGCGGAGTTGTTCGTGCGGCTGCCCGACGAGGCCGTGCTGAACATCGATGAGACGGGGCATAAGGAAAACGGCGAAAGATTCTGGACTTGGTGCTTCCGCGCCGTGCTCTACACGTTGTTCCGTATCGACAAGTCGCGTGGCTCGAAGGTGCTGGTGGAGGTGTTGGGCGAGGAGTTCAACGGCGTGTTGGGCTGCGATTATTTCAGCGCCTACCGCAAGTACATGCGAGAGTTCGGCGTGCTGGTTCAGTTCTGCATGGCCCATCTGATCCGCGATGTGAAATTCCTGCTGACTCTGCCCCGCCGTGAGGACCAGGCTTATGGCCAACGGTTGCGCGACGCGCTGCGCGGCCTGTTTGCCGTAATCCACGGCCGCGGAACAATGACTGCGGCGGGCTTTCAGCAGGCATTGGCTGCCGCTCGTCAACACGTGTTGAGGACAGCCCTGACCGGCGTGCCGGACACGAAACATGCCCGTAACATGGCCAAACGCTTCCGCGAACACGGGGAAGCCTATTTCCGCTTCATTACGACACCCGGCATCGCCCCAACCAACAATCTGGCGGAACAAGCGATGCGTTTTGTGGTGATCGACCGGCACATCACCCAAGGAACACGCAGCGAGAAAGGGCGCCGATGGTGCGAACGGATCTGGACAGCAATTGCCACCTGTGCCCAACAGGGTCGCGCGGTGTTTCAGTTCTCTGCTTGACTCTGTCCAAGCCTATCTCTCCGGTACTTCGCCGCCTTCGCTCCTGCCGTCCGGCCCCTGACGGCGCTCTCACCGCTTAACTTCCTCTATCATGTCAGTGGCCATTTGACCACGCTCTGTCACTACGTGAATCGCTACTCGTCTCTCAATCAATGTCCCGAGAACTCGTGAAAATGGGACGCGACCAAGGCACTCCCGGCAGTGTGTTAATGCCATCAACGGTAGGGTTAACTGTCTCTGAGTGGAAAATTCGTTTGCCTGCGGAGGTGGGGCACTCCGCAGCAGGTTAGATCGAGTTGCGAACCGCGGCACGGTGCGCCGACAAGCTATGGTCGAGCCCCACAAACAGGTGGCCGTCGCCGGCAATCCTTGCTGTTTCAGAATACCACGGTTAATTGACGCAGACGTTGGCTCACTCGTGCTGCCCCTACTGGAGGTGCGGACGTCAGATTCCCAGTCAGGCCGGCTGAGCCCAATCGGGCCAGTTTTCGGTGCCCCGGGAGAGGAACGGTTGTTGATGCGCAGGTGGTTCAGGTCGTCATCGGTGCCGAGCATGGAACTTTTTGACAGAGCGTTCGGCTTCGCTACAATAGGGGATCAGTGACTTGCCCGGTTACTACGACGAACGCTTGGATGACAGAAAGGCCCGAGTCCATGAAAGACAAACCCACTTTGAACCGCCGACGGTTCCTACGCACGACCGGCCATGCGGCGACGGCATTGGCGGCCGTCTCCACGTTCACTCCCGCGGTTCTCTCCGCTCCATCCCCCGGTAAGACGATTGGTGTCGGTTGCATCGGGCTGGGAACGCGCGGGGGCGACCTCATCAATGCGGTCGTCAACGCCCCCAACGCCAAGGTTACGGCGGTCTGTGATGTCTATGGACCACATCGGCAAAAAGGCATCGAGCGAAGCCTCAATCCGGCCGTGAAAACGTACGTCGACTACCGTGGACTGCTGGCCGACCGGAATGTCGATGCGGTGCTCATCGGCACGCCGGACCACTGGCACTGCCAGATGGTACTCGATGCAGTGAAAGCGGGCAAAGACATTTATTGCGAGAAGGGATTCGCGCGGACGCTAGCCGAGGCCAAGCTGATGCGCGACGCGCTCAAGCGGAGCAACGTGGTGTTCCAACTGGGCCACCACGCGCGTCAGGCCGCATGCGCCTTGCAGGCCAAGGAACTGATCGCCAAGGGCTACGAGTGGAAAAAGACGCCCAAGCAGCCAAATCACATGGTCGACTGGGTGAACTGTATCCAAAACCGTGGCACCCCAAAATGCTCGACCGACGAGGCGTTCATCGAAACGGCGACATTCCTCATGTCGCTGGCGTCGTACCAACAGCGGCACAGGTGCGCTGGGATGCCGCCCGCGAAGAAATCGTCTGAGAAGGCAATCGCCAACGAGGAACAACCATGAGAACCCGATTCGTACTTGTCGTACTCTTTGCTCTCCTGGCATGGACGTTCGTTGGACAAGGAGCCTCGCCGAAAGATGGAGCCAAAGGGGAAGGCGGCAAAGTCACTTCTGCACTCCGACGGTCTGCACGGATATATCGGTTTCAGCGCGACGCGCCCGCCTGCCCGGTCCGAGTATTGTGCGGGCATGGGATTCTACTCGGCGGTTTGGCCGCTGATCGACCGGCCGCTGGCCGATTTTCAGATCGGTCTTGCCGGCTCCTGGATCACGCCGGACAACTCCGACAACAAGGACAAGCCGCTCGCCCCGGAGGGCACGCTGGCCCGGCAGTGGCGGGACCGTGGGCCCACGTGGGCCAGCGTGTTCCAAACCGTGGAAGGCGGATTGGGCTACTGGGCGGGCAACCATTTTCGATACGGTCCGCCGAAGTTCAGCATGAACGCCACGCCGCAATGTTACGACTATGAGATCGGATCGCCCGGCTGGTCCTTCTTCTACAGCAACGAAGCGCTGCCGGACCATCGCTTGGGTATCGCCCAATTGAGCAACCGGCTGCTGATTCCGCCCGACGCGCTGCCGTTTCAGGGGAACCCGAACGGCCAGTTCCTGGGCTACACCTGGATGGCTTTGCCTTTTACCGACCCCACTACGGGCGATCCGCCCACCGGCGACCAAAGCTGGACCTGCTTCTTGAGCGCAGCCAATTTCAAGGGGCCGATCGCTTATTACATCCCGGAAACCTGGAGCAAGATCGGCAAGCTGTTCAACTACCCTTTCCTTTATGGGCGTGGGCTCGATGCTCGCCCGGCCGACATGGGTGGCGGCGCCATGGAGATCAACACCGTGCCGCGTTTCGACGCCCAGGACGTCCACGGCGTCCGCTATTCGAAAATACCCAAGCTTCAGTTTCCGGTGGATGAACAGGGAAGAACCTTTTTGGTGCAGGACGTGACTTACTACGCGAAGGCCGCTCTCTATGATGCTTTCAAGGCGTGGCGGGACGGGGGCCCAGCCTGCTCCGGGCGGTTCGAGGAGAAGGGCGTCTGGAAGTCCACGCTGACGACGCGCACCACGTGCTACGACCAGGACGGCAAGAAAATCACGGGTGTTGAACGCGTCTTCGACACCAAAGTGTTCGAGGGCAACGTTTGGGGTCTGCAGTGGTTCAACAGCGAGATTAGTCCCAGGGGCGTTTTCCCGCAGTATTTCAAATCTGTCGGCGAGGATCGCGTCGCCGTGGCGGCTGCGGAAGTGCCCTCCGAAACGCGGCTGCGGGAGCAGGAGTTCAAGCGCGCGGGGCCGGGGGCGCCTATACGTCGCCTGGAACCGCCGCCTGGAACCGGCCCGGGCCGAAACTCGGGCCGTTCACGGTCAAGCTTGTCGATGGTTCGTTGGTGACGTACCAATGGTACCGTTTCGTCGATCAGCCGTCCTTTCAACAGTATGCTTGGAGCGCGGCGAAGAAAGCGAAGTTGCAGGCCCTCGTCGAGAGAATCCATGCGCTCTGGCCCATTGATCGGGACTACATGGCGCCTCTCCAACAGGGAGAGTTGGTCGCACTGGATCCGGCCCTTCTCGTTACGCCGCCCAAGGGACTTGAGGTGGGCTATGTTCCCATCGTAACAGGGCAATCCGCAACGCGATAGTTGATCCGTCACCGTTTCTTGAGCGTCACGCTCATGCCATCACCCTGCACATAGAACCGTGTTTCCAGGTTCGGGTTGGTCGTAACGGCCTTCACGAATTCCGGGTCGACCCTGCCAGGTACGCTGTGGGCCACGATCAGTCCGCCCGGCCGTACCAGGGGTAGCAGCTTCTTGAGGTAGTCCAGGTATCCCCGCTTGTCCGCGGCGATGAATGCCAGGTCGATCGGTCCCTTCAGCCTGGACACCGTCTTGTGGGCGTCGCCTTCTACGATGGTAATCAGCTCCCCGACGCCGGCAGTCGCAAAATTCTTCCGGGCGAGGGCCACGGCCTCCGGGTCGATCTCGTGCGTGATCAACCTTCCGCCGGTCTTCCGCAAGGCCAGTGCGAACCAGATGGCTGAAATGCCGTTCGAGGTGCCGATTTCGACGACGTTCTTCGCGTCGATTGCCTCCGCGAGAAGCCGTAGCAAACGAGCGTCGGTGGTGGGAACATTCACAAGCCAGGCTTGTTTCTTCGGGATCTCCCGGAGCGTCTTGAGGATCCGCTCCTCGGCCTCATCCTTCGGCGCGGGCGGGGTTTCCGCAGCCGGCACAGCCGGTCTTTCCACGGCGACACCCATCCGCGGTAGCAGCGTGGCGGCTACCAAGAACACCAGAGCCAGCGAACCGAAAACAGTTTTCATAGGACCCTCTTTGGAAAACAGGAAATGAAAGTAGCGGCTCAAAACACCTTGGCCAGCGCCCCGCCATCGACGACCAGCACGGTCCCCGTGATGAAACTGCCCGCATCGCTGGCCAAGAGCAAGGCCGGACCAGCCAGCTCTTCCGGCCGTGCCCAACGACCGAGCGCCGTACGCGCAGCCAACGCGGCCTGCTGCTCCGGGCTGAGGATGGACATCGGCATTTCGGTGGCGAACGGGCCAGGCGCGATGCAGTTGACCGTGATGTTGAATGGCCCCAGGTCCAAGGCACTGGCGCGGGCCAGCCCCAAGAGGGCGGCCTTAGTTGCGGAGTAGGCGTTCCGACCGGCCGTGCTGGCCAAACCCATGATCGACGAGACGTGAATGACGCGGCCCCAACGCCGTTGCTTCATGCCCGGCGCCAGGGCGCGGGTCAGGGCCATGCAACTGGTCAGGTTCAACTCCACGAGGCGATCCCAGTCCTCGTCGCGGATTTGGTCGATCGCCTGCGGCAGATTGGCCCCGGCGTTGTTGACGAGGATGTCGATCTTGCCCATGGCTGCCACGGCAGCTTCGGCCAGGCGCTGGACATCGTCGCGGCGCGTCATGTCGGCAACGATCAGTTCGACGCGAGCGCCGGTCTTGTCGCGGATCTCGGCGGCGGCGGCTCGTAGCTCCTTCTCCTGACGGCTGGAGATCACCACCGCCGCTCCCGACTCGGCAAAGATCGTCGCCATGGCCTTGCCGAGCCCACGGCTACCCCCCGTCACCAGGGCCACCCGGCCCGTCAAATCGAAAAGCGTGCTCGTCATTTGTTCCTGCTCCCACTCGTTATCTGCCGGTGAACAAGATGGTTTTCATCCACCGCCAGTATAATCGCCCTGGCCGTCAGACGTAAGTTGGGTATTCGGGATACCACATCGCCTCGTGAACCGTCTGCTCGATGGACTCCGGGCTATCCGGCTGCCCGCCCTGCCGCCGCACCGCGCCGATGACGGCGGTCGCGACGTGGACGGCGACATCACGAAGTTCCTTCTGATCGGGATAGATGGCCCCAGCGTCGAGCCTGTCCTGGCCGACACAATCTGCCAGCCAATGCGCGGCGGCGAGAAACAACAAATCGGTCACCTCTTGCACGCCCGAAAGGATGCACCCTAGACCCATGCCGGGAAACACGAAGACGTTGTTCGCCTGGCCGATCACGTGGAGCTTGCCCTCGTGCCGCACCGGATCGAAGGCGGTGCCCGTGGCAACAATCGCCCGTCCCTGGCTCCAGCGGATGGCCTCGGCCGGTGTACACTCGACTTTCGACGTGGGGTTGCTCAAGGGGAGGATGATCGGCCGCTCCATATTCTGGCACATCTTCCGCACGATCTGCTCGCTGAAAGTGCCCGGCTGAGCGGTGGTGCCGATCAACACGGAGGGGCGGACGTGACTGACTACCTCCAGGAGGTCATAAGTCCCATCCTTGCTGAAGCCATGCTGGGCCATCGCCGCGTCATCGAGGGCGAAGGGACGTTTGTGCGGGTCAGTAATCTGGCTTCCTTGGTGCAGCAGGCCGCGAGTATCCACGAAGACCTGGGCAGCATGAATTTTGGCCTGATCGTCGGACTCCTCCCGCATCGCCATTGCAACCAGTCGCCCGATGCCCACTCCGGCAGCTCCCGCGCCCGCATAGACGATCCTTTGGTCGCAGAGCTTCTGCCCGGTGATCCGCAGGGCCGCCAGGACACCGGCCAAGCCCACGGCCGCTGTGCCCTGGACGTCGTCGTTGAAGCTGGGGATCTGCCGGCAGTAACGATCCAGGACCTCGAAGGCGATGTTCTTGCGAAAATCCTCCCACTGGACGAGGCAGCGAGGGAAGACTTCTTTTACGGCAGCGACAAAGGCTTCAAGGACCTTCCAGTACGGTTCACCCTGGAGGCGGCGGCGCCGGTAGCCCAGATAGTACGGATCGCTGAGCAACTCGGCGTTGTTTGTTCCCACGTCGATGCTCACCGGCAGGCAATGTCGAGGATGGATGCCAGCCGCTGCGCTGTAGAGCGACAGTTTGCCTACGGGGATGCCCATGCCGCCTGCCCCCTGGTCGCCCAGGCCCAGGATCCGTTCGTTGTCGGTAGCCACGATCAGCCGAACGTCCGGCTGTGAGGCGTTGCGAAGCAGGAGCGGAATGCGCTCCACGTCGTCGGGGGTGATCCAGATGCCGCGGGGGCGTCGCACGATATGACTGTAGAGCTGGCAGGCCCGTCCAACGGTCGGCGTGTAGACGATGGGCAGCAGTTCCACGAGGTTCTCGACCAGCACGCGGTAGAAGAGGGTCTCGTTGCGATCCTGGAGGACGGACAAGCCGATGAACTTCTCCAAGTCGTCTCGCTTGGACCGCAGGCGTTCCAGCTCCAGGGCGACCTGCTGCTGAATCGTGAGGGTCGTGGAGGGCAACAGGCCATGTAGATTGAGTCTTTCCCGCTCCTGTGGGGAGAAGGCCGATCCCTTGTTGTATGTCGGGTTGCGAAGCAACTGCGCCACCGTAAGGCGGTTCCACCGCAGGACGTGGGTTGATGTCGTGACTCTTCAGCATGAAATCAAGGTTAGTCAAGGTGAATGTGGATGAGAGCCCTGGACTGGCAGCCCGCTACGAGATTCGCAGCATTCCCAATCTCAAGGTGTTCAAAGGTGGAAAGGTAGTCGCCCAGCACGTCGGACTTGCCGACAAGAGGCGGCTGGAGTCCCTCCTCTCCCAATAGTTAGTCACCGCCGCCCAGCACTTGCATCTGTTCGCGGCTTTTCCTGCAGATTAGCCTTGGGAAGCTGATTCCAGGCGTTTTGTCTATGGGTCTTTCCGTGCCGGTTTCTTCCGTTGTTCGGCCAGTTGTGCAACGTCCTGCTGGGCCAGAGGCCCGTATTGAGTCTTTAATTCAGCCAAGGCGCTACGGGCCTTCGGATCGCCGTTGTCGACCAGCGAGCGGACCTCGGCCAGCGACTGCTCGTACTGCTTGTAGAGACGATCGGCCTGCGTTTGGCTTTCCTGGGCGAATTCCTCGCCCGTCCCGTGGGACGCCGCTTGGCCAAATGCCAGCCAGGCATCCCCCAGTTTCTTGCGCTTCAGCAGTGACTGGGCCTTTTGATACTGGCCCTTGGCGCCAAGGGCCAGCGGCGCGTCGAGCAACTCGATTCCCTTCTCGAAATCGTTGGCCGACGGTAGCCCGTGACCCATTCCATCGATCTCCTGCAATTTGGCGTAGACGAAGCGGTCCTGCCGGAAACCGTCGAACGTCGTCTTGGTGTCCTGGTTGTTGAAGTCCTTGCTGCCCGTGCATAACACATATCGGCCTTGGCTGCGGGCGGTTTGCAAAAGCATGGGATTCGGGCGCGTCCAGAAACCTGGTTTGAAGCCATTGCCAGCGGGCAGGTTCCGATAGTAATCGACGCCGCAGAAGAAGTATCCGCCGACAAAGCTGTCAGGGCAGAAGATCGCCAGCCGGCTGGCAACCCGGCCGCCCCCGGAGACGCCGCCCACGTAAATCCGGGCTGGATCGATCGAATAGCGCTGGCGGAGGCACGTTGCTCCCTCCATGGCCAGCCAACAGCGCAAGAGGATCTCTTGGCCGTTTTCGGCGCCTGCCGGGGAGACCCAGGCCAGGCTGCGCTCGTCCAGCACGGGCAGATAATTCTCCGGAACCGACCCGTCCTTGCCGGAATTGATGAACACAAAGAGGCCCATGAGCTGACCGCGAGTCGCCTTGGCGGGCACATAGACTTCCCACTTGGCCGGCTCGCTCCCATCGTTCGTCTTGGGTGGCTCGGCTGCCGGTTCCTTCTTGTGGCCCGCACCCCGCTTGGGACTCGGGCCCTGAGTCGCGGCGTTCAAGGCGATACCGATCCGGCCCGCCAGCAACTTGCCGATCTCGCGATTGAGACCCGGCTGTTCGAGCGTGTAGCGACCCGTCTTGAAGGAGTCGCTTTCCGGCGCGGTTGCCGCCAGGCTCCTGACCCGTACGGTGCAGAACAACATCAAGACCAGACACGCATGGATGGTCAACTTGAACATCCTTGACTGATCGTTGCGTTCGTCGCTCATTGTCACAATGCTCCGGTTTCTTGGTTGCCAGTCCGTCCGGGCGACCGGTCACCGTCCCGACGCCGCCCCAATCGGAGCGATCAGCGTCAAGCCACGACTGATTCTACTACAAAAAAATCTTGGTCTATCACGATGTGGTCCAAATTCGCCTCCTCCACCGGTCATTCTTCCTGCATTCTTCCGGGAAAACCGCGGTGAAAACCGTATTCAGCGGCTTTTCTGGCCGCGCAACGTCATGAACCGTTTTTGCCAAATTGGGGGTGCAGGTCTTGGCCGAAAATCGCGATTCGATCCCCTACACGCGGGGCCATGCGCCAAGCAAATAATTTGGCAAACTTTCCGCATAGCCTCCGCGCAGGGAATCCCCTTGCGAATAATACGCAGGAGAACGGCAAATGATACGGTGGCAACCACCCGGGCGGCAGGCGCTTGGCTCGCAAGCCGTTGGTCTGCAACGATTTGCATTATTTTGGAATGTAGTGGACAGCGAACAGCAAAAGAGCCAGAAACTTCCCCTCTATCCACGGGAAATGCGCGCATTGGCACCAGCACGTCCTCCTTCATCCTGCTCCCCTCGCCGGGCACCATGTAACCATGGTTGCGGGAGAGAGGCCGGGGGTGAGGGCCGATTCCTCCGTGCTCCCCATCTCCGCGTCCGCGCCTCGGCGTCCCCCTCTTCCGCCTTCCGCCTTCTGGAACAAGAGGCACGTCGATCGGTCCAGGAACGGCAAATCCCTGGCAGAATGTGTCCCCGAGACTGCCTTTTTGGACCATTGGACAAGTGGACCTCTTGGACCACCTTAACTCGCTTGGACGGCTTCGCTGGCGCGCACCGAATCGCTCGATCCTCACGCGCTTTGTCAATCTGGAAGTCACTTCGGCGGGAAAAGTGGGTTCGGCGTCGAATGACTGGTAGGTTCGCGAAAAACCAACGTTTTGCAGAACAATGTCAAACCTGCTAAGGTGTGTCGCATTAACGCGCGACGGTTCCCGCTCGGCAGCCTGACACGGTGCTCGCCGCCCTGAAACGCGGTAGAATACTTGCACGCAAGCGACCTCGAAGATCCAGCGGCTTGGTGGGCCACTTGCCGGTTCCGAATGGATGACTGACCAGGGTTTTCGCCATGACAAACGATCGCTTCGACGGGCAGGCAATTGCCGCTTCCGACGCGTACCGGGCCTTGCTGGCCGTTTCGGAAGCCATCGTCTCGCACCGCGATATGTCCGCGCTGTTCCCCGAGCTGGCCGGCCGGCTCCATCAGGTGGTGCAGTTCGATGCCCTCGCCCTGGTCCTGCACGAGGCAGCGAGCAACACCATGCGCCTGCACGTGCTGGAGGCCTCCGAACCCACCCCACACCAACCCGTGCTGGTTTTTCCTGTTGAAGACGACCCGGCGGGGCTGGTGTGGCAGGACCAGCAACCGCTTATCACCTCCAGCGTGGCCGAGCTAGGGCGCTGGCCAGGGTTCCTCGAACGAGTGCAGCCGTACAGAGTCCAGAGCTTCTGCTGGCTTCCGCTGACCACGGCCCGGCGGCGGTTGGGCACGCTGGTGTTCACGAGCAAGCAGCCGTCCGCCTACGCTACGGCGGACGTGGGCTTCCTGCAACTCGTTGCCAATCAGGTGGCCGTGGCCATTGATAACGCCCTGGCCTTCCAGGAGATTGCGGAGCTGAAGGACCAGCTCTCCAAGGAGAAGGCCTATCTGGAGGAGGAGGCTCGCACCGAGCACAACTTCGAGGATATCGTCGGGCGAAGCGACGCCTTGCGCCAGGTTCTTAAGCAGGTCGAGACCGTCGCCCCCACCGGCTCCACGGTGCTCATTCGTGGCGAAACGGGCACGGGCAAGGAACTCATCGCCCGTGCCCTTCACGACCTGAGCCCGCGCCGCGAGCGCACGTTTGTCAAGCTCAACTGCGCGGCCATCCCTACGGGGCTCTTGGAGAGCGAGTTGTTCGGCCATGAGAAGGGCGCCTTCACCGGGGCCATCAGCCAGAAGGTCGGCCGTTTCGAGCTTGCGCACCACGGGACGTTGTTCCTCGACGAGGTGGGCGACATCCCGCCCGAGCTGCAGCCCAAGCTGCTCCGCGTGCTGCAGGAACAGGAGTTCGAGCGCCTGGGCAGCACCAAGACGATCCACGTCGACGTGCGTCTCGGTGGCGGCCACGAACCGCGACCTGGCTGCGATGGTCGCCGAAGGCTGCTTCCGCAGTGACCTCTACTACCGCCTGAACGTCTTCCCGCTCGTGCTGCCGCCGCTTCGCGAGCGCCGCTGAGGACATCCCGCCGCTGGTCCGCCATTTTACCCAGCGGTTCGCCCGGCGGATGGGCCGGCGGATCGAGGCTATCCCGTCGGCGGTCATGGAGGCCCTGGTTCGCTACGCTTGGCCGGGCAACATCCGGGAGCTGCAAAACGTCATCGAACGCGCGGTCATCCTCTCCCCCGGCTCGTCGCTTCAGGTCCCACGGGGCGACTTGGAGATCAGGAATCAGGGGTTAGAAGTCCGAGGTCGGACGTCGAGAGGTCCGGAGATCCCAAGCCTGAGGGCGCCTGACCTCTGACCTCCGATCTCCGGCCTCTGGTCTCACACTTGCCGAAGCCGAGCGGGAGCACATCCTCGTTGCCCTCCGCGAGACCGGCTGGGTGGTGGGCGGGCCGAAGGGGGCCGCGGCCCGGCTAGGGATGAAGCGTTCGATGTTGTACTGGAAGATGAAGAAGCTCGGCATCTCTCGACCCGAGTAGCGCGCGCGCCCGCTGGCTCGCCACCGTTGACACTCCCCCTCCGTCCTAATTTTCCCGCCTCTGTGAGCACCTGGTCGACCGTACCCAAGTCGTCAGAACTCGGCCTGGGCCCCGTTGACGGGGGGCCGTCGGGCGAAGTACAATGCGGCGTTGTCCACCCACGCTACGATGAATAATCCGGGACAGGCGACTCGGATTGCAGAAGCAAAGGCGATCCGATCCGAAAGGGGGAGAAATGGCCCAACCAGGCGAAATCAACTTCTATGAGCTGCTCGAGCACGTCCTCCGCGTGCAGGGCAGCTTGAACTTGATTCAAGTGGCGCGTTCGTGGGCGGCACGCCGAATGACCCCGTCTGCCGATTTGTGAAGCACTATTGCGGCCCGTCGTCTCCCATGCCCGGTCGATGCACGGCGGTGCTGATCGAGCCGATACGGCACGTATACCATAAGCTGCTTCAGAGTTACGCCGATTGCACCGGGCCGGTGCGTTTCGAGAACGTCGCCGTCGGCAACCGTTTCGAGGTCCGCGACTTCTATCGCTTGCGCGAAAACGCCGATCCCCGCCGGGACGGCTTTCCCGATTACTTCAGGCAACTGGGCTCCTTGCTTCCCGATCGGGTGACGACCCTTTGGGACTCGTATGAACAGCGGCAGTTCGGGGAGAATCAAGCTGCAAAGCGCTACCTGGCCGAGAACACGGTCGTGGAGAAGGTCTTCGTGGTCACGCTCGCCGACATCGTCGCCAAGCACGAGTTGCAACGTGTCGATCTGTTGCAGATCGATGCCGAAGGATTCGATTACGAAATCATTAAGACCATCGATTTTGCGCCCTGCGTCCGGGCCTGATCAACTATGAGCGGGTCCTTCTCGGCCTGCAGCTCCAAGCGTGCCGCAACCTGTTGCAGTCGAACTCGTATGTGCTGGCCGACCACGATATCGACACTTTGGCTTTCGATCGGAACCGTCTGGAAGCCTGGAAAATCGCGCCTAAACCTCGTGCAGAAGTAAATTCCGCCGAAGGAAAACATGCTCGGCGCGAGGAGTTCATTTTTCGGCAGGGAATTGTCAAACCGAACAGGACGAATGTCAATAGTCGGGGGTCACAAGTCGGAGGTGAGAAACCGGCGGCCGAAGATGGGCCGCTGACCTCGGATTTTCGGCCTCCGACCTCCAAGCTCACGCTGGCCAACGCCGAGCGGGAGCACATCCTCGTTGCCCTCCGCGAGATCGGCTGGGTGGTGGGCGGGCCCAAGGGCGCCGCGGCCCGGCTGGGGGTGAAGCGTTCGATGTTGTACTGGAAGATGAAAAAACTCGGCATCTCTCGACCCGAGTAGCGCGCGCCCGTTGCGCGCTGCACGCGCCGCTGCGCGCCATCGTTGACACTTTCTCGCCGTTCTACCGGCCACGCTCGTCTCGTCCGATTCGCAAGTCCCTGCCGACGCTTGCTTTACGGGATGAATCGCCGAAGCGGACGGCTGCGGCGCGCCCCTTGCTTTATTCCCGCCACGTGCGACTTGCAGCTTGGCCTGGCTGTTAAGCCGTCACGGAGGACCGGCAGACCGTGCCGGAAAAGGACTATCAAGGAGGACTTTTATGTTGGTGCTATCGCGCAAATGCCAGATGGAGATTTACATCGGATCAGACATCACCATCAAGGTGCTGGAGATTCACAAGCGGCAGGTCAAATTGGGAATTGAAGCCCCGAGCAAGTTCTCAGTTCGGCGCGGGGAACTCCTGCCCATCACCAGTCGCGGCGACCCCGCCGTCGCGAACGATCAATTTAGGAGTCAACAGCCATGTTTTGCAAAGCCGCACGCGCGGCACTCGTAGTGGTTCTAAAGCAGATCGTGGTTTGGGGGAAGGAACCCTTCCACGTGAAGAAAGCATCCTGTGACGGGCCGGACTTCAAAATCACGACACCCGACGGGGCCGCGGAGAAGTCCTTGCACTTGGTTCCCGTGACCTTTGTTGCTCCTAAGGATTCTGGCCGGGTGGAAGCGACGATCTACATTGAAACAAGCCTCGGGCCCGTAACGCCCGTATGCGCCTATGCGGATGTCGCCCATCATTGACGCCGATCCCAGGGACCGGAGAAGGAAGTTTTGTTTTGTGTTCTGTTTCACCTCGTGAATAGGGAAGGAGCACGTCGCTTCAGTTAGAACCCCTAATACAACCGGCCTTTCTCAAGTTTTGTATGGGACAAAACAGGTTGTGTTAGGGGTTCCAAGGAGATGCCTCACTTAAGAATTGGAACTCTTGGAGGTTCGAGAATGAAGACACAAACATGCAATGGAACGAGACGCGTTGCTGCCGTCGAGCGGCAGGCGACAGTCCAATGCGCCCGGAGGCGATCGATGCCGCCGAGCGTGAGATCCAGAAATGGCTGATTGGCGCCAGGGCCAGGCACGCCACGGCAGGCAACAGGGCTGGCGGTCAGGGGAGATCGAGCAATGGTTGCTTGCTCGTCAAGGCCAGGGACATGCCGTTTCGGCGGCGAACGGCCACAGACCCGTGGAGGTCGGCCCTTACTTGGCCGTCTCGCGCGAGTCCGGAACTGGCGGCGGCCAAAGTGCACGGCTCGTCGGCGAAATGGTCGGCTGGGAGGTCCTCGATCGCGAGCTCCTCGATTGCCTGGCAGAACTGTACCGCACCTCTACGACTTGATGGTCAACGTCGAACGGGTCGGGCCGCAACGCACTGCGCAACTGATAGCCAATGCCGTGGCATCGTGCTTCGATGCTCGGCGGTCACCTTGAAAAACGCCAAACGAGGAGTCGTAACCATGGAATTCAATCCGCTCGTTGCGCGTGCGGACCTTCGACACGGCCGCCGGCCAATCTTTCAAATTCGGTTTTTCACAAGAGGAGTCTGTTATGAAGAGTTTGTCGGTATCGAGGAACGCCGGCGGCTGGACGGCATGGCCGCATTTTGGCCGCGCCCGCCAACCGATTGGTTCTGCTTTGTCTAAGTTCCTTGGTTGCGGCGTCTTGGGCCGTCGCAGACCCTCCGGCCAGTCAGCGACATTCCGGGCAAACGCCGTATGGGCCGCCCGCAATCGCCGCTGCGACCAACTTGGACCGATCCCGTCGGCCTGCAGGGGATATTGGTGCGTGCCCTCTTGATCGAGCCCGGCGGAACGCTCGCCATGCAAGACCAACGCTATCCAATTCCCGAGATTGGCATCTTGAAGATGGTCAGACGCATGGTGTCGGTGGTTGAGCAGGACCTCCAGCACGATGAGTGCGAGGTGAGGTTTTTCGCGGAAGGGAAAATCAACGATCGCGTCTGCACCTGGTTCCAGGCCGTCCACCCGGTATCGCGGCGATATTTCTACTTTCATCTCGCGCGGGTCTTCGTGGATGATCAGTTGAAGATCCCAATCCGCTACGAAGCCTATGTTTGGCCTAAAGAACCCGGCGGCCGGCCCGTTTTACTTGAGGAATACAACTATCTTGACCTGAAACTCAATAACGGCTTCACCGATGAAGATTTCAGCATCAGGAACCCGGCGTATCATTTCCGCTGAAAAGTTGGCCTCTCTCGTTCTGCTCGGAACTTCGCAGGATTTGCCGTATTTCAAAAAAGTACATCGGTTCGTGTTTCGCGGTGATGCTTCGGGTCGCAACCCCTTGCGTGATAACATACTTCTGCCGATAATCCGAATAGCGTTATACGATAATGAAACTTCTATTGCATTCTGAAGTGCATTCGGTATACTTAAAGAAAATTCACCTACGGAGGTCCAGATGCGACTGAGCAAAGCGAGAAAAGCGTGCGTCACGACAATGATGAGGGACACGATCTTCGAGGCCGCGAGTTGCCTGCTTGAGCAGCACGGAAGTGACGCGCTGACGATGAACCAAGTGGCAACGAAAGTGGGGTTTGCAACAGCGAGTCTATACAACTACTTCCAGGACAAAGAGGACCTGCTGCATTTCTGCTATACCCGATTGGTTGAACCGTGCCTGCAAGCGATTGAAGAAGCAGCTCGTGCGGACCTGCCCGCGACGCAAATACTGGAGAGGATTCTCCGCACGGCTTTGGAACATGCCGTCACGCAAAAGGGACTCATCAAACTCATGGCGGGGATGGATTACGACTCCAAGATAAGAAGGGATACCCGTCCGCGCCTCTTGCAGATTCTTACGACGATTTTCGAGCGCGGAATCAAGGAGGGTTCCTTTCGCGCGCACGATCCCACGCATACGGGCCGCATTTTTCTCGGGTGTTTGTTGGAGGTATTCGATTTGCAGGCCAGCGGCGCGTCGAATAAGGATGTCAACAGCTTCGTTGAGACGCTGATCGACGCAACTCTCAAGGGGTTTTCCATTCGTGCTGGCAAGAGTTCTGAATCCGGCGAGGCAAGCCGGAATTCGTCAAATCCATGACCTTCAATCAGAGGAATTGTCATGCTAGTTCTTTCACGCAAAGTCGGCGAGACGATCGTCATCGGCGGGCAAGTGCTGGTGACCGTAAGAAATGTGCGATCGAAGAGCGTTTCGCTCGGAATCATGGCGCCCGAGGATGTTCCTATTGATCGAAGCGAAATCCACGTTCGAAAGCGCGTCGCAAGTGGCTCGCTGGGCGAGGGACATCTACCAGCCCGCGCCAACGTTGAAATCGGCGCCGATTTGCTGACCGCCATCCAGCGGTTCGTTGCCGATGCACAGGCATGCGGCGGCCCTGAAATCGAGTTTTGCCACGACTTCGAAAACTACGCGGCGAATCCGCTTCCCCCGTGTTTGGAACTGGCCGTGTTTGGCATTGTTCAGGAATGTGTTGCCAACGCGTGCCGTCATAGCAAGAGCAGACAGGTTCTGATTGGTTTGAGCAGGGATGATGACAGCCTGTGTATCGAAGCCCAGGATTGGGGAATTGGATTCGACGCCGCAAAGATCGGGACCAAGTGTCTTGGTCTGGAGGCGATCCGGCAGCGTAGCGATCTGCTGGGAGGCACTGTATCCATTCAGAGTCGCCCGGGCGAGGGAACGTGCATCATGGTCGAGCTTCCCCTGGCCGCGCCATCGAACGAGCAACCGGTGAAACGGGGTGCGACCCTACGGCACGTACGATGACGCTTGTGAGGTTGGAATTATTCTCGTGACAAGCAAGGACAGTCGTGCCCGTGGTGATGAGGTTGTTTGGCCGACATCATTTAGGGCGGAGCTCGTGAACTGCCATGCCCTGGTCTGACGGGATGTTCGCTATGCCGAAAAGTGATAAAATGTGCGTTGTGCAGGCGACTTCGACACCTGGAGGGGGTTGCCCACCTGATGGTTCCGGATCCGTGACTGACCAGGGTTTTCGCCATGACAAGCGATCGCTTTGACGGGCAGGCAATTGCCGCTTCCGACGCGTACCGGGCCTTGCTGGCCGTTTCGGAAGCCATCGTCGCGCACCGCGAGCTGCCCGTGCTGTTCCACGAACTGGCGGGCCGGCTTCATCCCGTGGTGCGCTTCGAGCACGTCGCCCTGGTCCTGTACGAGGCGGCGAGCAACACCATGCGCCTACACATCCTCGAGACCTCCGAACCCATCGGGGTCCAGCCCGTTGCTTCGTTTCCTGTTGAAGACGACCCGGCGGGGCTGGTGTGGCAGGACCAGGAACCAATGATCACCTCCAGCGTGACCGAGCTAGGGCGCTGGCCAGGCTTCCCGGAACGAGTGCAGCCGTACGGACTCCAGAGCTTCTGCTGGTTTCCGCTGACCACCGCCCGGCGCCGGCTGGGCGCGCTCGTGTTCGGGTGCAGGCAGCCGTCCGCTTACGATACGGCGGACGTGGGCTTCCTGCAACTCGTTGCCAATCAGGTGGCCGTGGCCATCGATAACGCCCTGGCCTTCCAGGAGATTGCGGAGCTGAAGGACCAGCTCTCCAAGGAGAAGGCCTATCTGGAGGAGGAGGCTCGCACCGAGCACAACTTCGAGGATATCGTCGGGCGAAGCGACGCCCTGCGCCGGGTCCTCAAACAGGTCGAGACGGTCGCGCCCACCGACTCCACGGTGCTCATTCGTGGCGAAACCGGCACCGGTAAGGAGCTTGCCGCTCGCGCCCTTCACGACCTGAGCCCGCGCCGCGAGCGGACCTTCGTCAAGCTCAACTGCGCGGCCATCCCTACGGGGCTCTTGGAGAGCGAGTTGTTCGGCCACGAGAAGGGCGCCTTCACCGGGGCCATCAGCCAGAAGGTCGGCCGTTTCGAGCTGGCGCACCAAGGGACGCTGTTCCTCGACGAGGTGGGCGACATCCCGCCCGAGTTGCAGCCCAAGCTGCTCCGCGTGCTGCACGAACAGGAGTTCGAGCGCCTGGGCAGCACCAAGACGATCCACGTGGATGTCCGTCTGGTGGCGGCCACGAACCGCGACTTGGCTGCGATGGTCGCCGAGGGCTGCTTCCGCAGCGATCTCTACTACCGCCTGAACGTGTTCCCGCTCGTGCTGCCGCCGCTTCGCGAGCGCCTCTGAGGACATCCCGCCGCTGGTCCGCCATTTTACCCAGCGGTTCGCCCGGCGGATGGGCCGGCGGATCGAGGCTATCCCGTCGGCGGTCATGGAGGCCCTGGTTCGCTACGCCTGGCCGGGCAACATCCGGGAACTGCAAAACGTCATCGAACGCGCGGTCATCCTCTCCCCCGGCCTGTCGCTCCAGGTCCCTCTGGGTGATCTGGCGATCAGGGAGCAGAGGCCAGAAGCGGGAAGTCAGGGGTCAGAAGTCGGAGGTGAGAAGCCAGCGGCCGAAGATGGGACCTTACTCCCCTCGCCGACCATGAGTACATGGTGCCCGGGGAGAGGGGCCGGGGGTGAGGGCAGCGTGCCTCCGGCCTCTGGCCTCACGCTGGCCGACGCCGAGCGGGAGCACATCCTTGGTGCTCTCCGCGAGACCGGCTGGGTGGTGGGCGGGCCGAAGGGGGCGGCGGCCCGCCTGGGGATGAAGCGTTCGATGTTGTACTGGACGATGAAGAAGCTCGGCATCTTTCGACCCGAGTAGCGCGCGCCCGTTGGCGCACGCGCGCGCCCGCTGGCGCCATCGGCGACACTTTCTCGCCGCTCTACCGGCCACCCTCGTCTCGTCCGATTCGCAAGTCATTGCTGGTATTCACCTTACGGCACGAAATACCGAAGCAAGCGTCTCCGGCACGCCCCCTGCTCTAGAGCCACGCAGGTAAAGGCGGGAGCGACAATGGATTCAACAGTACTCACTGCAACGGCTGCGGCATTGGGTTCCTTGGTAGGTGCCGGTGCTTCGATTGCCACGACTTGGATCACGCAGCGCACGCAGATCATTCGCGCCAATTCGGAATGGAAGCTGCGCCAGCGCGAGTCTTTGTATAAGGAGTTCATCACGGAGGCTTCGCGCCTGACCGTTGATGCAGTAGCCCATTCCCTGGAACAGCCGAATCAGCTCATGGCCCTTTACGGGATTCTGAGTTGCATTCGACTCATGTCCGGGGAAGAGGTCGTACGCCAGGGCGAAGCTTGTTGCCGTCGAATCGTTGAATTGTACGGGCGGCCCAATTTGACGACAGATCAGATCCGGGCAGCCGTCGAGGCCCATGACCTCGATGATATCGACCGGCTCAAGGAGTTCAGTACCGCTTGTCGGAACGAACTGCTGGCAAGGCAGTGGTGATCCGTCACATCACAGCGAGATGAAGGTGTAAGCCATGTTGCGGACCAATAAAGTGAAATAATCGAGAAGGTAAAGTGTATGAAGATTTTGACTCCGGAATCTGCGGGTTCGCATAACCCAAAGTCGTCCAGTTCCCCTGCGCCAACCGTCGTACTACCTGCGGCGCCTGCAACACCTGCGGCCTCCACGGCTACCGCAAGGCGGCCCTCTCGCAGACGATGGATCGCCGTCGCTGTGGTTGTCGCGGCGGCGCTGGTCATCGCATCGTCGCAACAAGGCTGGATCGGCTCCCGCCTATTGCGTTCGGAGACCGAAGACGCGTTCATTGAGGCCCACATTGTCAACGTGGCTCCGCAGGCTGTCTCCGGCCGCCTGTGCCGTTTCCTGGTTGAAGAGAACGATCGTGTCGAACAGGGACAAGCGTTAGCGGAGATCGACCCGGTCCTCTATCGCGACAAGGCGAGTTGGCTCGAACGAAGGTCGAGGAGGCCCAGGCAGAACTCCGACGGCAAGAGAGCAGCCTCGTGCGAGTCAAGGCGGAAGTTCCCATCCAGATCGAAATCGCCAAGCGGACCCTGGCCGCAGCCGAGGCGGATGTGGCCCGGGCCAAGGAGGCCTTGAGGCTCACCACGGATGAGGTGGAGAAAGGGATCTTGGCGGCCCAGGCCGGCGTGGAACTCGCCCAGGCCGATCTGGTCCTGGCGGGGCAGGAATATGAGCGGTTCACAGCTCTCTACCGGCGAGAGGCGGTGCCGCTGGAGCGTTCTCAGCAGGTGACGCGATCCCGCGACGCGGCCCAGGCGCAAAAGAATCTGGCGGCAGCAAAACTCGCTCAGGCCCAAGCCGCCCGGATGCAGGTCGATGTCGCCCGGCGGACCGTCGAGGCGGCCGAGAAAATGGCCCTGAAGGCCCTTGAGGGCGTGAACCTGGCAGATACGGGCAACGATCAAATCAAGGAGAGCGAACTGCTGACCGCCCTCAAGCGGGAGATGGTGACCGAGGCGCGGCGGGGGCTGACCGCGGCCGAGGATGAGTTGAAGTACACGGTGATTCGTGCCCCATTTCCCGGGGTTCTTGTCAAATGTTACCGCCACCTTGGCGATTTTGCCGCGGCCGGTAGCCCCGTGCTCAGCATGTACAATCCCGAACTGATGTACGCGACCGCCAACCTGGAGGAAACACGTCTGCCCGGAGTCTCGCCGGGGAACTCGGTAACTCTTTATGTCGACGCCTTTCAGCGACCTTTCCGGGGTCGTGTCGTTTGGATAAACAAGTCAACCGGCGCCCAGTTCGCCCTGATGCCGCGAAACGTTGTGTCCGGGGAGTTCACCAAAGTGGTGCAGCGCGTGCCGGTGCGGATCTGGATCGAGAAGGACGACCGTTGGCCGCAACTCCAGGCGGGTCTTTCGGTCCGTACCGTGATCAGTCATGGCCCGGGCGACCCCGGTTGGGCGGAAAAGATCGTCCGGAAGTTCGCCGACCTCGAAGGGCGTTACAACGTGCCTCACGAACAACAAGCTAGGAATCAATGACTCAACCGATCCAGCAGCCGACGGAAAGACTACAGCCGTGGCTGGCGGCCGTGGCCATCGTGCCGATCTTGGCTACCGTCTTCCAGACGTTCGTTCTGACAGACGTAACCGACGACGTGATCCGCAAGGGCCTCGAAGCCGAACATTATGACATGATCTGGCCCCAAGTCTTGTGGGGCATCGGGTTACTGTACGGAGTGTTCATCGGCATTTGGGCCTCGTCTCGATATGGCGCCCGCAACACGCTGTTGACCGGACTCGGCTTGTTTGCCGTGGGCAACGTGCTCTGCGGCGCCGCTCTGGATGTTTCGGGCATGATCGTAGCCAAGTTGGTGGAGGGAATTGGCAAGGGCATGGTGATCGTGATGTGTCGATCCTTGCTTTACCGCCAGTTCGACCGCCTCGTCATCGTGGCGATTGGTTTTTACGGAATCGTTGCCTACGCGACCCGTCCCACGACTCCGCTGCTGGCGAGCTTTATCAACGAGTCTGTAGGTTGGCGGTAGATCTACTGGGTCAACGTGCCGCTGGCCTTGCTGGCGTTTCCCCTGGCGTTGCGATTCGTCCGGCCCGACCGTCCTGCTCAGCCGCGCCCGCTCCCCATCGATTGGCTTGGGATCAGCGCGGTAGCGGGCTGGGCGGTGAGCATGCTGCTCACGGTGGCATGGTACCGGAAGTGGGGTGGTTGGACGTCCAACGCCTTTACCACGTGCGTCCTGATTGACTTGGTCGTGCCTTTGCTAGTGGTTGTTCGACTGGGTGGCCATTTGGCTGTGGATGAGCACCTCCGCAGGATGTTCTGCGTCCGCGTCTACGTCTTGGCGATGATGACGCGCATTCTCCTGCTGATTCAACTGCTCATGGTCCTTTCCTTGCTCGCGAAGTACTGCATCGACGTTCGAGAGTACCCACGCTCGGTGGCCGGATGGGTTCTTGTGCCGGCAACGTTCACCATGGCGACATCGACGTTTCTGACGACCTTCTTTCGTCGTCGTCGCTTGCGGCATTTCTGGCTGTTGGTTGGTGTCGTGGGCTGTGCCGCTTGCTTATGGTGGATGTCGTCCATCGACGGGTTCACGAGCAAGGGATGGCTGGCGTTGATGATTGGCTGCTGGGGGTCGTTCGTCGGGTTGATTCCGCCCAGCTTCCTGCAGGACGAGGTCGAGGGATTGGATCCCAAGGACTTCCTATACGGCGGGGCGATGGCGGCTCTCACCCTGATCCTTTCCTTCATCCTGATTCCTTCTCTAACGACTACGACCATTGCGACGTGGACCGATTGCACGCTGGAAGTGGAACGCATGAACGTCCGCGAGAACCGTCCGGAAGTTCAGGAGGCTTCTCTGCGAATTGCGGATTATTACCAACAGCACGGGCTGGCCGGGGCGGAACTCGCGCCAATGACCTCGACCGTTCTCGGAAGCTTTGTTCGATCCGAGGCCGTGGCCCAAGGAATTCAACGCGGATTGCAATTCCTGGGCCTGCTTGTCGCCGGCATCGGGCTGCCAGTGGTTGCACTGCTTCTGTGGTCTTCAAGGTACGGTCCGGTCGCCGCGCCCCACATGATCATTCCTGACACACTCTCAAAGTAGTTTTGGAAAAGAAGAGCGATATCATCATGCTCTTGAGGGGATGATGGGCCGCGGTCACAGATTGCCGATCGCGCGCCGCAGCCTGAGCCCAGCCAGCGCGGCCTGATAGGTGCTACTATACAGGTTCATGTACGCCTGAACGCGAAGCGTCTCGGCGTCCAGCACTTCCGTATTGGTGCCAGCCTGGTGCTGATAGCGATCACGGGCAACACGGAGATTCTCGTCGGCCTGGGCCGTCGTCTTGCGGGCCACCAGCACGCGTTTCCTTGCGGTCTGCAGATCGATCCATTTCTGCCGCACTTCCAAGGAGATCATCGACTCGGCATCGCGGCGGAGACGTATCAACGCCTGAGACTTTTCGTCCAACACGCGGGCCTGGTTCTTCACCCGCCCAAAGTCGAACGCGTTCCATTCCACACCCACCATGGCTCCGGTATACCCATCGGGCCGGATGTAATCGTCCTGCTGATACAAGTATCCACCGGTGACAGCGACTTGCGGACCGTTCTTCCCTCGCAGGCTAGCCGCTTCATCTTGCAGCGCGCGGGCCTGAGCGGAAAGAGCGGTCAACTCCGGCCTCTGGGACAAGGCGGCACTCGTCAGTTCTTCGAGAGGACGGAATGATTCCCGATCTTGAACTTCGACAAGACATACCGGCTGGCCCAAATTCCGTCCCAGCGCGCGGTTGTAGGCAGCCTGACTGACTTCCAAATCGGCATGTGCATCAATCGCTTTCTGTTGCGAATCCGCCAGCGCAACCTGGGAGGCGAGAAGGTCGTTCTTCGATACGACTCCCTTCTCGTACAGGGCTGAGACGTCCCTGTCATGCGAGCTCAGGCTGACGACTTTGCTTTCAGCGACTTCCAAGATTCGTGTTGCCAGAAGAACTCTCACGAAAATCTCGGCAACGTTCATTTTGACATCCAAGACGGTCCTGCTGTGGTCGGCCTGGTGGGCGACCACGTTCGCTTCCGCCGCATTGATTCCGTTGGAAATGCGGCCCGAGGTGTAGATCGGTTGGGTTACGAAGGCATGGCCTCCCCCGGCGTCGCGATTCGCCAAAGGCAATACCAGAGTGCCCAAAGGGCCAGCCGCTGCCAGGAAGTCCGGCGACTGGCTAATCGCATAGTATTCGGCACCCACGCTCAGCGACGGCATGCGCTCGGCGCGGGCCGCGTTCCAGCCGCTTTGGGCGGCTGAAACGTCCCACTCGCTGGCTTTGATCCGCTGGTCGGCATTCAAGGCAACCCCCCAAGCGGTTTCGACGCTCTCGGCTTGACCAACGGGCGCAGGTTACTCCCTTGCAGGATTCAAGTCCGGTGGCAAACTGGGCGGCAGGGCGCTACTCCGAAACCGGGCGCGGTAACTGGTGGCTGAGCGACGGCTGCGGCAACCATTGTCGCAACCAGGATGACACCGTAGATCGTCCGTCGGGCAAGTCTATTAAGGTAGGATGACGCTATTTTGGCCATGGCTGCCCTGGGCCGTCTAGACGGCAAAGTTGAAAAAAACCTCATAATCAAAACTCGACTGATGTAACAGGCGTTGATAAGGTGGAACCGCCCTATCGCTACATCTTCGCCAACCGGAAAACTCCCGCGCCCAACTTCGCCTGACCGGAATAAACGGCAATCTCGATCATCGCTTCAGCTCTCCCTCGGCGACTTGCAGCCTGCGGCCACTCGCCATCTCTTGCGCAAATAGCGCGCGCCCGCTGGCGCCCGCGCGCGCCCTTTGGCGCGCCACTGTTGACACTCCCTCTCCGTCCTACGGATCCTCTCGTCCCGTCCAATCCACAAGTCCTTTTCGGGCTTCACGTTACGAAGTGAATTGAGAATTTTCGCCCCACCGGTACGGCCTCTGCTTTACGTGCAAGCCGGTAAGGCTAGGAGCGAGGTTGGTGAGCACCACCCTGAAAACCAGACTCCTAACCTTCCGGCTTGAAAAGGAGGGCTAGACCATGTACGAGATTTCTGTCTACTCCATCGCGCCCAAACTGTGGCGATGGGAGATCCGATGTGGCGGCGCGCTGCTCCGCTGCGGTACCGCCCGGACCAGGGTCGCCGCCGAGAGGGAAGCGAGCTGGATTCTTAATTTGGGACAAGTGCCCAACGAGGGGTGAGCCATGTTGCGAATCACGGTCCACGACAATCCGCAGGCCCTCACGTTTCAGCTCGAAGGGCGCTTGGCAGGGCCTTGGCTGCGGGAGCTGGAGGAGTGCTGGAAGAGCACCCTGGCCCAGCAGCGCAAATCAATCCTCCGCGTTGACCTTACGGGGGTGACCTTCATCGACGAGGCGGGCAAGACTTGCCTGGCGGCCATGCACCGTCAGGGGGCCGAATTCGTCGCCGCCGACTGCCTGACAAAAGACATTGTGGCCGAGCTTCGTCAACGTCGGTTCGAACCGCAAGACTGATTTCCAGTTTTCCGAAGCCGCCGCCGGTGACGCGACCGCACGGACTGTTTTTTCCCTCGCACTACTACGATCTGACCTAGGAGTTCGACCATGAACACGATAGCCGACAAGAATTCTCAAGACTCTGACGTTTCGACCGGAGCCGCGCCAGCCCAACCCGACAAGGCGCTCACGCCAGTGCCGAACGGTACGCCGGCGGGGCACCCGGTAGACCGGGTCGCGGCCGATCCGCCCTCGCACCCCGCCGCGCCTGCCACGCCGACCGACGGTTCGCTTCGCGTCACCCAGCCCCAACCGCCCGGCAGCGCGTCGCCGACCCGCAAGCGGGTGCCCCGTCGCTACCGGAAGTGGTTGCCGTGGGCCGGAGCTGTGGCCGCGCTGACGGTGGGCGGTTACTTCCTGGTCCCGTGGGTGAATATGGCACTCAACACGGTGAGTACCGATGACGCTTACGTCAACAGTCACATGACCTATGTCGCCCCGCGGGTATCCGGCCAGGTGATGAAGGTGCTGGTCGACGACAACCAACGCGTGAAGAAGGGGGATTTGCTCGTTCAGCTCGACAAGGAACCTCTCCAGGTGCAGGTGTCGCTGAAGCGCGCCGCCGTCCGGGTGGCAGAGGCGAACGTGGCGGCGGCCGAGTCTGCGGCCCGCGGCCTGGAGGCCCAACTCGGCACCCAACGCTGGAAACTCCAGAACGCTTCCGAGCAGGTCGATGCCCAGGTCGCACTCTTGCGGTCGCAGGTGGCCGCCCTGCGGAGTCAGGAGGCTATTCTCGACAAAGCCCGGGCCGATTTCAAGCGCGCCGCGGCGTTGTTGCCGACGCATGCCGTCAGCCATGCGGATTACGACCAGTTTGAGCAACAGTTGCGGGTCGCGGCGGCCTCCGTCACCCAGGCGCAGGAGGCGATCGCCCAGACCCGGGTCTCCCTCGGCCTCGCGCCCCATCCGGAAACGGGCAAGAGCCTCAGCGACGTGCCGCCGGACCTGAACCAGACCTTCTCCTCGGTGCGAGCGGCCCTGGCCGAATGCATGCTGACGATGACCCTGCTCGGACAGCCGCGGGAGTCCACCGACCTTACGCCCAACAAGGCGCTTGAAAAGTTTCGCAAGCTCGACAAGAAAGGGAACATCGACCAAATCCTTCAGGATCTAATCCCCGGGATGCCTGCCGTGCTTCAGGCCAAGGCCGGACTGGAGCAGGCGCAGCACGACCTGGAGCAGGCCGAGTTGAACCTCCGCTATTGCGACGTCGTCAGCGAGATCGACGGCGTGGTGACCGGCCGGAACGTGAACCCCGGCAACAACGTCCAGGCGGGGCAGGCCCTGATGGCCGTCCGCTCGCTCACGGAGATCTGGATCGACGCGAATTTCAAGGAGACGCAACTGGCCGACCTGCGAATCGGCCAGCGGGTGCGGTGCGAGGTGGACATGTACGGCAGCCACCACCCGCACGCGGGTACCCGGTTCGAGGGCCGGATCACGGGCTTCACCATGGGGACCGGTCAAACGCTCTCCCTGCTGCCGGCGCAGAACGCCACCGGCAACTTCGTCAAGATCGTCCAGCGGCTGCCGGTGCGGGTCGAGCTGACCGACTACGACCCGGCAAAGGCACCCCTGTTCGTCGGACTGTCGGTGACGCCCTACGTGTATTACAAGGAACCGCCCACGGGGCCGCACGCGGGGGAGGTCCTGCAACCGAGGAAGAGATGAGGGCGGGAAAGTACTCAGTAAACAGTACTCAGTCGTCAGTAGCAAGAAGTCCGCGGCTGACAACTGTGTACTGGGTACTCGGTACTCATTTCCCTTCATCCCTCATCCTTCATCCTTCATCGCTTGAAACGGAGGACATATCATGAGTAGCACAGCACTAAGCCCCACCGCCACCCGCACACCGACCATGAGTACATGGTGCCCGCCCGATCGATCGGCGGTCAACCCCTGGATCGTCGCCGGCATAGTCGTCGTGCCCACGTTTATGGAGATCCTGGACACCACGGTCGCGAACGTGGCCCTGCGGTACATGGCCGGCGGCCTGTCCACCGCGCAGAACGACGCCGAGTGGGTCATCACCAGCTACTTGGCCGCCAACGCCATCATCCTGCCGATCACCGGCTGGCTGGCGGCCCACCTTGGCCGCCGCAACTACTTTCTGCTGTCGATCGCCGTCTTTACCCTCGCGTCGGCCATGTGCGGCTTCGCCACCAGCCTGTGGCAGATGATCTTGTTCCGGGTCATCCAGGGGCTCTCCGGCGGTGGGCTCCAGCCGTGCAGCCAGGGCATCCTGATGGACTCCTTCCCGCCCGAGAAGCAGGGCACGGCCATGACGCTGTTCGGGCTGGCGGCCGTCATCGCGCCGGTCGTCGGGCCGACGCTGGGCGGCTGGCTCTGCGTCGATTACACCTGGCGGTGGATCTTCCTGGTCAACGTCCCGATGGGTCTCGTGGCACTGGTCGGCGCCTACGCCGTGGTCGACGACCCCGCCTATCTCAAGCAGGAGCGGGCCGAACTCAGCCGCCGGCCGCTGAACTTCGACAGCATCGGCCTGGGATTGTTGGTGCTGGTCATGTGCTGCTGGGAAATCGTGCTCAGCAAGGGGCGGGAGTGGGATTGGCTGGGCGACCCGTTCGGGCGGGTGCAGACGCTCATGATCCTGTTCGGGCTAGGGCTGGGCTTGCTGATCGTCCGGGAGATGCGCTGTGCCAGCCCGATCATCGACTTCCGCGTTCTCGGCGAGCGGAATTTCGCCGTGTGCTGCATCATCTTCTTCTGTGCCTTCGCCGTGGTGTACTGCGCAAGCATGGCGCTGCCGTCGATGCTCCAGGCACTTTATGGCTACGACGCCCTCGTCTCCGGGCTGGCGATGTCCCCCTCCGGCGTCTCCTCGATGGCCGCGATGGCGGTCGCCGGCATCCTGCTGGGCCGGCAGTTTGATGCCCGCTGGATGATCGCGATTGGCCTGGCGGTCATGGCCGCCGGCAACTACTGGATGACGCAGATGAACCTCGAGATCAGCTTCTGGCAGGTGATTGGGCCGCGGATGGTACTGACCCTGGGCCTGGGACTGATCTTCGCCCCGGCGAGCGTCGCCGCGTACAAGTACATTCCGGTGCATCTGCGCGGGGCGGCGGTCGGACTGTTCAGCCTGCTCCGCACGGAAGGGGGCAGCGTCGGCACCTCGCTGAGCCAGACCATCCAGGAACCGCGCCAGCAATTTCACCTGTCCCGCCTGGGCGAGAACCTGGGCCCGCTGAACTCGCATGTCCAGTCGTATCTAGAGCAGACCCGAGAGTTCTTCCTGCAGTGGACCGGCGACCCGGCCCGCTCGCAGCAGTTGGCGGTCCAGACGCTCGACGACCTCCGCCAGCAGCAGGCCGCGTCGCTGGCCTTCTTCGATATCTTCTGGGTGTGCGCCGTCCTCTCGGCGGCGCTCGTCGTTCTGGTGCTGCTGATGAAGCGCTCGGTGGCGGAGAAGGGCGAGCACATTGGGGCGGAGTAGCGCTAGCGTTTGAAGACATGTTGAAATTCCACTTGCTGGACGGCTATAATGGCACCGGGCCAATCACTTCTGGGCTACGATGCCAGTGCCCCACCTGGAGAGGCGGTAACAGAAGCGGCCATGTCCCGGTGTTGTCGCATAGGACAAGTACAGGAAAGGGAGTTTTGCCATGTCGAAGATCGTTGCCGTGCCCGTCGACTGCCGCCGTCAGAGGAAGGACTTTCTTGAATTCCCCTGGCAACTCTACCGCAACGATCCCAATTGGGTTCCACCCCTTCGCATGGAACAGAAAGAACTGGTTGGCTACCGCTACCACCCTTTCTACCTGAAAAACCGCATACAGACGTTCCTTGCTTATCGCGACAACCAAGTCTGTGGACGGATCGCGGCGATTTTGAATCAGGCCCACGTGGAATATCAGAAAGAGCGCCGCGGATTCTTCGGTTTTTTCGAGTGCGTGAACGAGCCGGAAGTGTCTGGCGCGCTGTTGGACGCCGCCCGTGCGTGGCTGGCCGAGCAGGGCATGGAATCGATGCGCGGACCGGCGAGTCCGAGCGTGAACCATGTCTTGGGGACCCTGGTGGAAGGCTTCGACAGTCCGCCGACGTTCATGATGGCCTACAATCCGCCGTACTACGGTGAGCTCATCGAGCAATACGGCTTTCGCAAGAGCCAGGACCTATACGCGTTCTGGGCCAACGGCGAGATGTTGCCGGGCTCGCAAAGCAAGCATTGGCCGATTGTGGACCAGATCATGGAGCGCTTCAAGATCCGCATTCGGCCCCTCAACAAGTCGCGTTTTCGCCAGGACATGCGGGAATTTCTCGCCATCTATAACCAGTCGTTGCAGAACCTCTGGGGATTCTCGCCGATGTCCACGGAGGAACTGGAATACCTGGCCCGCATGTTTCGCTACGTGGTGGTCCCCGAGCTGGTCTTGGGGGCGGAAATTGAGGGACGGTTGGTCGCCATCGTCCTGGCGCTGCCCGACTACAATCCGCTCATCAAGCAGATCGATGGCCGCTTGTTCCCCTTCGGTTTCTTCCGCCTCTTGCTGGGCCGCCGCAAGATCAAGAAAGTCCGCATCCTGGCCGCCAACGTGCTTCCCGAGTACCAGTTGATGGGCGTGGCGATGGTGCTGTTGCGGGCGATGACTCCGGCAGGGCAGCGACTCGGCATCCGCGAGGTCGAATACTCCTGGGTTGCCGAATCGAATTTGCTGTCGCGCGGCAGCCTGGAAAAGGCCGGGACCAAACGGGTCAAGACGTATCGCCTCTACGACCTCGACATGTCGCGCTGCGAGTGTAGCCCAACGGCCGTTATCAGCAGTAGCGCCGGTAAGGACGAAGGTAGTAGTGCGGGTCCCCGGTCGTCTTCGATGATTACTGCGCCCCGTAGCGGCAGCGTTGCGTAGACCGGCTGCACCGCTAGGGCAACCGGTGTCGTCGACATGGCGGCTCTCCGAACTGTCGACCGGTGGACTGGAAAAGGCGCTGTCCACCAAATTTAGGAATCACGCGCCGAGAACCACTGCGCGGCCTGCGGCTGTTGGATCAACAAGGAGAACTATTTCGTGCGGTTCAAGAAGGAGGAAGCTCTCTAGCCCCAGCTCGTCGGTTGTATATAATTTTGTAGAGTGCCACTTTCCTCCAAGCGAGGCTTTTTCATGGGTTTGTTGTTTGTCTTGGCAGCGATTCTCGGTTTGCTGTTTCCGCCGTTTGCTGTGGTCATTCTGGCCATGACGATCCTAGGCGTGTTCGCCAAGGGAGTGGCCGCCGATTCGCAGGAGCAGGTTATCAGTGCCAGACGGAAGAGCAGGCAGCACAATGCGGGGAAACGGCCTCAAAACGTAATACTTCGCCATGCCATGGCACCACGGCCGGGGGAGGTCATCGACGTGCAGCTCGACCCAACTCTTCCCCCCTTGCGGCTGCAGACACCCATGCCAAAATCTCCTCTGACCTCGGACCTCTGACCTCCGATCTCTAGTTCCCGTTGCGGGTACGGACGCCCATGCCAAAATCTCCGGACGGTTACATTGAATGCCCTGTCGGCGGAGTTGGCATAATATCATCTCAAACCGCGCAAATCGCTATAACCCTACCAGACCACCCGTGGGAAGGGAAGTATACCTCGACTACTTGCGAATTACCAGTGTGATTCTTACAAAGTAGCGTAGAGTAGGTAAAATAGGAAGAGTTAAGGTATATTGGGTATAATGGGTTGTTGGCCCTCTGAAGGTTTGGGTCGCGCCATGAGCCAACTGGAGAATCGGGAACGATGAATAGAAGAAACTCGTCATTTCGCTCGTCGAAGCAACGCGTGTTGCGGGTGGAACTGCTGGAAGCGCCGCGAGCTTTTGTCCGCGGTGGCCGCGGCCACGGAGACCTTCCAGCCAGCCTTCGATTTTACCACCACCAGCATTGCGTTTTCGGGAACATTTCCTGAGGAGGGATACGCCATTCCGTTTAGTGGCTCGGCGGCGGCAACGCCGGGCACCGGCGATTACAGCACGAGCCGGACGCAAGGCGAATTTTCCATGAGCAACATCCAGGGAAGCGGCACGTGGAACGCCTTCGGCGTCGATTGGGGCACCTTCACGGTTTCCAGCGGCCAGGCCAGCGGCACGGACAACAATGGCACAGTGGTTGCCAATAGCGGAACCGGCACGTTCACGATCAAGATCTACAGCGACAAGACCCACGAGGTTTATTACAACGGACCCTTGGACTTCACGATGGCCGGTTCGTTCAACGCGGCGGAAGAGAAATTCAGTCTCAAGGGCACCGGTCCCAAGTCGGATCCGGCCACGCTGAACCTGTCCGGCGGGTTCACCGTGGCCTCGTCGACTCCGTACACTATTTCCGTCGGCACGCCAACGCCCGCTTGGACGCAGTCTGCCGCCGGCCAATCGCCCGCCCTGCAGGTGGACGTGGCGGTGACTCGGCCCGTCCATACCGCGTCGTCGTACACCTCGCCCGTCGGCAGCGTCTCTCTGTATTGGGCCAACGCCAGCGGCGCCAAGGTCAGCTCCACGGCGCTCTCCCCGAGCATCGCCGTCGATTGGGACGAGGCCAGCGGGACCTATAATATCACGGGGCTTCCGCTGCCACCTTCCACGGCCCAAGATATCCTGTTGGTCCCGGTGTCTAATGGCAAAACGGGGACGCCGCTGGCGGTGCCGCTGCCGGCTCGGCCGGTCCTGGGGATCGCCGGCCCTGCGGCCCCCGTGGTACGCCCGAAGAGTGGGACGACGCCGGCGGTCTTCACGGTGACGCTGCCGGCGCCGAGTCCGTTCCCGGTGACGGTCCAGTATGCCACGGTCAGCGGCACGGCCAAATCTATCACCGACTTTACAGCGGTCTCCGGAACGCTGACTTTCGCGCCCGGAGTCACATCCCACACCATCACGGTCACGGTGAAAGCGAACTCGACGGCCACGGCCGTCGAGACCTTCTCCGTAGAGCTCGCCAAACCGACCTGGGCGACCCTCAACCCCAACGACACGCAAGCCGTGTGCACGATCGATCCGTATGTCGCCAGCAGCACCAAGTCCGTCTTGCAGTCGCCGGCGTCGTACTTTGCCGCACAACAGCGGAACTCGGGCGACGCGCCCTTGAACCCGGCAGCCATCGACGCGATCCTGGCGGAGACCAGTTGATTTCACACGGCCTGCTTCTCGATCTTCGTGGCCGCCTTCTTGATCAGCGCCGTGGCCTGCTTGGCCGCCGCTTCGTCCGCGAAACCCATGACGGCCGAGAATCGCGTGTCGATGACCTGCGCCACGAGAAACAGGACATTGATGCCCGCCTCGGCAATCGCCTGGGCCATGGCGTGTCCCAGACCAGGCCGGTTGTCGCCCTGGACGAGCAGTGTGGAAATGCTGGAAGCGGCCAGGCCGGCCTTGCCGGCGGCGGTGGTCGATTTCTTCCCCGTGACGGGCGAGACTTCGATGGCGGCCCTGTGCTCGCCGCCGTGATAACGGTAGCCCATTACCACCTGCAAATCGGCGCCCACTTCGGCCAGCGGGGCGAGAACGCCGCTCAGGGCCCCGGGCTTGTCTTCAACGTCAGTTCGCCAGACCACGATCTTCTTGACAGTAACAGCCATCGTACACCTCCTCGGTTGGATTGGGGTATTGGCCGCAGCAGCCGGTTTGGGACGGAACGAAAGCAACGTAACCGCCTTGGCGGGGACACCTGCCAATAGCCTTCGTGCTGCGGCCGGTAGAAGCCAGCAGCATTATACGCACCGCGGCAATCCTGCGACTACAGCCGCCTGCATTCTCACTTGCCGCCTCGGATAAGCACGCCCGTCTCTCCCTTGACCTTCACGTTCACGCTGTGGATTCGTACGCGGTTGTTGCCGCCGATCCCCGCTGTCCGCGGCTTGGAGCCTTCTGCGAAGAACTCAAGGTCGCGCTGAATGGCCGGCGCCGGATGCACGACGGCAGTTCCGCCAATCGTGATGTCGGCAGGACGCAAAGTTTGGGTTGGCAGGGAGGGGGACTCGAATGTCGAGAGATAGGCCCCCGCGTGGTCGTAATTCAGGTTTGAATCATCGATGAACAAATCCTCGATTTCATGCTTGCTCTTGGCCTGGAAGCAGGTCCCGAACAAGAGGACCGAGCCTTTGGAGCAGTCTCCCTCAAGTTTGAGCCGCGGGCCGGTGTCGTTGCCGGCGCATTCGACGATACTGGCGACCGTCATGAGGGCGCGGCCGGAGAAGTCCTTGAACTTGAACATGGGGAAATCCAGGGAGGAGCCTGCGGCACAGATGCCGGAATCGTAGAAGAGGTTTCCGTCACCGCACATGGAGACGATCGGGATAACCCGGCCAGCATCATAATAGACACCCTGTAAGATCGCCGTAGCCCCGTCAGGAGACGTCGAACACCTTATCCTTCGACTCCCCGGACGTCCCGCAGAACACGGACGTAACCCCTTTGCTTGGACCGGAATCCGGCCTGGCCTTCCGCCCCTTGACGCGCAGGCTCCCTTGCTCCCAGGCCAGGCAGCGGAACTGCACAGGGGACTTGTCCATGCCATCGACCCAAACGGCTGCACCGGATTTCGCCCCTGAGTTGAGCCTGTCCGCGAAGAAGCATCCGCCACCGCGGTCGCAATTCTCGAAGACGATGCCATTGCCGGCGTTGTTGCTGATGAAGAGATCCTCGAGGGAAGCCTCTCCCGGGCCTTCGACACGCATCAGGAACTCGCCCCGCGCACAGTCCAAGTCAATGCGGTAGCGCTCTCGTTGGCTCCATCGCCAAGGACCCGGAGGTCCGTGCCGGCCGGTATGACGATGGTCTTTTCGATCTTGTATTGGCCTTTCGGCAGATGGACAATCGGCCTCTGCCCCTTCTTCAAGGCCGCCGCCGCATCGATCGACGCCTGAATCGTCGCGGCGTCCGCCCCAGGTTGCACTTCGAAGACCTTCCTGGCGACATGAGCCGGGCGCCTGGCAGGAGCGGCTTGGGATCCGGGATGCTCTCGCGTGGGACTATCGACTCGCCGCTGCTGAGCGTCCTCGGTCTGTAGGGATGTCCATTACTGGCCCGGTAAGGCAAGACGGCGACTGGCTTCAGAGCGCTATAGGTGTTGCCGAAGAAGCCCTGATCACCGCCAAGGAACACGGCTGGATTCCGGTCGTCCGCCCTGTTCCGGATCGTGTTGCCCCAAAGCAGGGAAGGTCCGGCTCCCAGCCTGATCGCGCCTTTGCCGCCCGTGCAGTCGTAGATACGGTTCCCGCAGATGCTCAGCGGAGCGCAGGCTGAAGACTCCGCCGGGGGCCCCACTGAAGTCGAGGAACATTGCCGAGCCTATCGATACGTTGTCCAGGAAACTGAAGCTACTGAGGTTTTGGGTGGTTATGTCCCATTTCTGCGACCGGAGGAAGACGCAGGAGTACGCGCGGAAATCGCCCGCTACATTGCGGAGGGCCTCGCCGCAATCCGCGAAGAGGCTGTTCCACACCCAGATGTCGAGACTGTTGAAATTCGCGGTGCACAGTCCCGTCCCGCAATTCAGGAACCGGCAGCGAAGGACCATGTTCTCCGCCTGCCCACAGTCGCCGCCTTTGCCGCCAAATTGCAGGCCGGCCGCGGAGTCCTTGAAGACCATGTCCGCAGTCTCATTATAGGTGGAGAATTTCTCGCCGTTGAAGAGGAGGGCAATGGCAGCCCGCCTGGATCCGTCGACGGTCAGCCGCGATATTTTTGAATACCAGGCTGTGTAGCTGAAGACGGTGCCTTGGTCCTCACCGTCCCATTTGATGACGGTCGTCGCAGGATCTTCTCCGATCACCGATATCCCGATCCCCTCGTGATGGGTCTTACAGGGCAATGTGGTCACCGTCTTGGTGATCCTGTAGACGCCTGCGGGGAAGTAGAGCACGGAGAACTCGCGTCCAGCTTTTCTCAGATCCGCCAGGGCCTTGTTGATGGCGTTGCTGTCGTCGGCGACCCCATCGCCTTTTGCGCCGTAGTCCCGTTTCACGTCCCGCCAGCTCGGGAACGGGCCGTTGAACTCATCCGTCGGGACGAACTTCACATCCTCTCCCGCGGAGAGGAGAGCAATGGACATGAGCGACAGGAAAGCGATTACGGCTTTGAGCATCTCTTGACTCGTAGACAGCGATCGGGTCCGGCGGCCTACTTGGCTGGTTTCTTCTGCGGCAGGAAGGGAAACAAACGGTGGATGTCGTCGGCCGTCGGCTGTCGACCGAATTCGCAAATCTCGAAGGCCTCGGCGTAACGGACCTTTCTGCCGTCCTCCGCGCCGTAGAGCTCGATGAGTTTGTGCCGGCCTTGATCGGCGATCGCCGCGAAGCGTTTGGCAAACTTCGCGCGAGCGGGCGGCGCAAGCCGCCCGTTCGGCCGCATTGGTGGGGAAAGGATCGCGCCCCGCGTTCGCTCCCCCCTCCACGAACTGCGACTCCAGCAACAGCAGGGCATCGAGCTTCTTCTCGATCACGTCGTCGATGGAGACGACGATGTCGGGGCGAAAGGGGTTGGGCCGCTGAAACGCGTCGTAGGCATACAGGAAGACCGGGTTCTCCTTCAAATACGGCGTATCGGGGCAAAACAAGGGGACCGTGACCATGAAGGCCGAATCCTGGGCGAGCACCCCGACGTAACGGTGGTCGGGATGATAGTCGTTGGGCCGATGGGCAATCACAACGTCGGCGTTCCACGTGCGGATCAGCCGGGTCATGGCGCGGCGGTTTTCCAGCGTCGGCATCAACTCACCGTCATGGATGTCCAGCACCTGCGAAGTCGTGCCCAGAACCTTGGAAGCAACTTGCACTTCAGCGAGGCGGCGGGCCGCCAAGGCCTGGCGCGTCATCCGGGTGTGCCCGGCGTCGCCGTTGGTTACCGAGACGAGTTTCACATGATGTCCCATGGACGACCACAACATTGCCGCGCCAGCGGCACGGATCTCGGCATCGTCGGGGTGGGCGCCGAAGACGATGATCCGCAGCTTGCCGTCGGCCGGCCGCTTGGCTTCGACGGGCGCCGACGGCGAGTCGCCCAAGCCAACCGCAACCAGCCACATCCAGACCATGCCGCCCAAGAAAAGCCACAGTCTCGTCTGCATACTCCACCTCCGTCTCATTGGTAAAAGGGTGTTGAAAGCTTACTCGCCTGACGCGCAGGATGCCGCGTGCCAAGACCTCGTCGTCACGGGGAACATCGAGATCCGGAACTTCGTGCATCCGTAGGGAACCAGGCGGATCATCTCGGCCCGGCCCGCCTCGACGGGCGCAGCGGGCAGCGCCTGATCGTCCGTCGGTCGCCAGTCGAAGGCCCTGGCAGGCGCCTCAAGCGTCAGCGGGGCGTCCAACGGCCAATCCCACTTCACCGGCATCGGGCGTCGCTTGACGGCAATGTCGGCCCCCCCGCGCGGCGCTCGTTATCAAGAGCATATTGCCAGCGAGCATCCGCCACGGGCATGTTCGGGTCTTTGTCGGGGATCGCCAAGGCAAACAGCAGTGGCCCATAGGAGATGGTCTCGTAGGGCAAGCGCCGCCTCTCGAATGCCGTCGGGCGCTTGAAGCTGAAATAGTCTTTCGCCAGCGGCGGGTACTCCCTCTCAAAACCGCGAGAAACCTTCACCGCCATGGGGAAGTCCAAGGCGACCACGTCTCCCCTGCTCCAGCGCCGCTCGATCCGCACGAAGCCCTTGCCGTCGGCGACGGCTGCCAGGGGAACTCGGTTGACGGCGATTCGCGGCTTGGCGCACCACCCCGGAATGCGAAAATACAACGGGAACGACGCGGGCCGGGCCGGGTCCACCTCGACCGAGATCGTCTCCTCGAAGGGATATGCCGTTCGGCAACTCAGTTTCAGGGGCGTGCCCGCTCCCACGGTGGCCGATGCCTTGCAGGGGCCATACAGTGTCGCCGCCAGGCCATGGTCGGACGTAACCATCCATAGATGCGTCACGTAGTTCGGCACCAGGCGGTTGACTGCGCCACGCAGCAGAGGACCGGCGGATAGCCCAGCGGCGTGAACAGATGGCATCCGATGCCGGGTGAATCGGGCTGATCGGCGGGCAGGGCTCCGGCTTGGATGGGATTGGGCGATTGATAATAGCTCGTCGTCTGGAAATCCCTGGCGATTGGGGCCGGTCCCGCGTTGAAGAATGCCCGCTCGACGCTGTCGCCGAAAGAGCGCGCACCGGTAATGCGGTAGAGCCAGATATTCGACCAGATCGATGCGATCACGTCGCAGGTCTCCGTGCAACGGAAAGCGCCGACGCCGGCGAAGAACTCCTCGCCCGAAGCGACGCCATAGGGCAGGAGGTGGTTTTCGTCGATCCAGCGGGAAGCCCGCAGCGAGGCGTCCAGGCACGGCTGCTGGCCCGTCGCCAAATAGAACAGGGCGGGGAGGCGAATCTGCTCGTAGGCGCAGACGGCGTGGCCAGGGAGGAAGTGGTTGCCGGCCCACTCACGGAGGGCGGTTTGGACCTCCGCCGCGTCCAACGCGGCGCGGACCCGTTCCAAAATGCGGCGATCGCCGCTGAAGCGGTAGGTCTCCAGCATCGCATCGAGGTTGCACAGTCCGCTGACGATGTACGTGTCGCCGGCATCGAATCGCAGGCGGCCCATGGGCACGGGGTACTGCGCATAGACCTTGACCAAGGCGTCCAGGATGCGTTTGTCGCCGCTGGCCTCGTACCAGGCCACCAAGGCCCGGCCTATATGGGAATGGGCCCATGCCAGGAAGTCCTTGGGAGGTTTATTCCGCCAGTAAAGGAAGGAGTTTCCCCCCCGATTCACTCCCTCGACGACGAGGTTCAGGCGATCCGTGGCCTTGCGGATAAGATGGTCGTCGTGCAGGAGATAGCCGAGCCGGACGAGGCCGTCGAGCCAATAACTGCATTGCTCCAAAGACCCCTCGTTCGTCTGCCACGCGTTGCGGCGGTCGGCCTTGAGACCTTTCCACGCATCATGAAACGTCGGGTGATACTCGTCCAAATGGCCGGTGATCCCGTCGCGCGCCGCCTCCGCCCAGTCGCGGAGCCAACCCGTCGGTTCGATTGCGCCCGGCGCAAGAGGGAGGAAGGCCGCCTCGACCGGACCATCCCCAGTCGCAAAGTCCTTGGGCGCCGCCTGCGCCGCCGCAACCCAAACGGCCAGAAGGGCAACGAGGAATGGCAGTACTAGCTGTTCAACCTTCTTCACCATCCAGCAAGCTGGATGGGGTCGGTCGAGGACTCGTGTGTAACAACGAGTGCGGACGCCCCTGGCGCCAAGAGAATGTAAGCCCATAGCAACCCTCCCGGTTCTATTTCAGCGACCCGATCGTCAAGCCGATCCACACTGGCGCGCCCCAATTCTCGCCGACTTGCGGGTCGCGCTTGAGTGTGACGCTCTTGATCTCGGCCTCCGGCCGCGGGTTGGACCACTGGAGTTGATAGACTACCAGCGGCTGGGCCTGCCGACCAGGGGTACCTGGTGCCCGGGCCGCCTTGCCCGCCCAGGCCACCACAGAGTTCTTCAAGTTGGCCAGGCTCGCGGCCGTGTAAGGGGCAATACCGAGCGTGATCTCGACCGGCACCTCCTCCGTCTTGCCGTCGGCATAGTTCACCACGTACTTGAAGACCACCGGCGGCGACTGGTTGGGATCGTTCGCCTTCCACTCCTGCGATTGAATATAGGCTTGCAGCAAGAACAAGGCGTCGGCTTTCCGGCCGACCTTGACCGTCGCTTCCGCCGGCAGGCGGCCGTCCACGTTGGGCGCGTGGAGCATGACGCACGAGGGCACCGGCGAGGTGCGGAAGTCGTTGATCTGGTACGGCACGCCGGCGAACTTCTGCTCGCCCATCGGCAGCGTCGAGAGGTCCACGTCGGGGAACGTCCCGTGTCCCTTGGTCAAGTAGGCGTTGGCCTGTTGGTTGAAGGGCACGGGCAGAAACTTCATTTGCGCGGCCGTGAGGACCCGCCCGCCGGCAAACGTGCCGCCCAGGTTCCGCAGGATCGTGGCGATGATGTTCTGCTTCTTCTGGGCATTTACGGGCACGCTTTCCTTGTCCTGCACCAGCAGGTTGTTCAGGATCAGGCCGCCCCGGCCCATCGGGTAGCGGACCATGGCGCCAAGGTTCAACATGGGCCGCACCCGCCGGCTGAAATCGGCCGGGCGGGTGACGCGGATCTGGAGGTTATCGATGCCCACCAGCGGTTCCTTGCCTTCGACGGGCACGATCTCGACCGTCAATCGCTTGGCCTTGTGCGGCGGCAGCGGCAGGTCCTGCCGGCCCGGCACCTTGGCCAATTTCAGCGTGATCGGTTCGCCGCCGTCGAACCCAAGCTTGATCTTCTCGATGCGGTTGAAGATCGGCGCGGGCAAGATCGACAGTTCGACGATGGTTTCCTCCTTCGGCAGGTCCATGGTCCACGTCAGCGGCTCGCCTTTGCCGTAGGCGATCGTGAAACTGTACTTCCAGCTATCGGCCGAACTGAAGCCGTTAACCATGTTCCGCGGCCAATGGTCCCAACCGGGGCCCGCCCCGGGGTTATGGAAGTACTCCGGCCCGGGGATCTTGCAGAACGGCGCGATGTCGTTCAGATCGACGACATAGCTGAAGACGTCGCCGGCCATGAACTTGTCGCCGCCCCACTGAGTGACCGCCTGGCCCGATTCCATCACCACGTCGCGCAGGGTGAGGCCGGCCATCAAGGGGTCGTTGGGCGTGGCCAGCGTCACGCGCTCCATTTCGAAGGGGCGGATCGCGTGCTCGAAGCCGACCAGCCGGTTGAAGTCGGCCAGCCCCGCGGGCGTCAGCCCGCAGAGCATCACGTATCCGCCGCGGTCGGTGAAGGTCCGCAGCAAGTCGTGCTTCTCGACCAACGTCTTCAGTGCGGCGGGCGTAGCCTGGGCGACGACGATCTCATACTTGCCGTCGGCCAGCGCGGCCGCCACGTCGCCCTTCAGGTCGTACTTCAGGCCCGCGGCCGAGAGCGTGCGGGCCCAGGGCTCTGAGTTGCGGCCACCAGGGCCGTCTGCTTGCGGCTGATCTGATAGTCGGCGGCATAGTTCAGCGTGTTGTCGAAGAGCCGCTGGGCAACGGGATCAAAAGCGAGTTTCTCACCGACCACCAACTGGCAGAGGATCATCAGCCCGTCGTTCACCTGGCACTCGGCCATCGCCGAACAGGCCAGTTCCGGCTCGCACTGCACCAGCGATCGGCAGCCCTTGGCGGCCTTCTTGTAGACGTTGCGATAGACGACGTGGTCCTTCGACCAGGTGAAGAAGTCCTCCTGGCCCAGGCCGGCGAACACGGGATGCTCCAGGTTCTCGGCGAACGCGACGCGGCCGACGAAGTCGGTCGGCTCCAGATCGGCAGCGATTGCCTGGTAGTGCAGGGGATGTTCCTGTTCGAGGACGATAACGCGGGCCCCGTCGGCGGCCAGTTCCAACCACTTCGGCGAGGTCGATTGCTTGGGCGTGAGGGCCTTGGGGCCGACGAGCACCACGCCGGGCACCATGTACCCATGGTCGTTGGCCGGCAAGTCCGCGAAGTCGGTAACCTCGGTGAAACCGATGCCGCGGGCCGCCAGCCGCGCCTTGACGCTGCCTGAAGGGTCGAGCACCAGCAGGTCCTGCTTCGCCAGGCGGGGACGCGCCGCATCGTTCGGATCGATCACCACCACCGGTTTGACGTCGCGAAAAACCTCCTTGCCACCACGGCTGGCCGTAAGCACAAGTTGGCCCGCCGTGCGCGGCTTGGCCACGCGGGGCATATCCAAGGCAATCTCGAATTGCTCGGCCATACCCGGGGCCACATTGAATGCCTTGCCGCCCTGTTGGACGACGCTCGGGCCGACCTTCAGTTGCCAAGCCACCTCGATGGGGTCGGCAAAGCGCGTGTCGTTGAAAACTTTAAGCGTCCGCGTCACTTTGCTGCCGGAGGCGAAGGTCCAGTTCCATTGCCGGCACAAGACGGCCACCGGCTGCCAGGAATTGTAAACCCCGCCGGTGCTGTCGGTCATCCAGAAGTGGGCGGCGCCCAGGCCCGCCCAGCGGTAACCCTCAGAGCACATCTTCACCCACAGCGACTCGCCCCTGGCCGATTCAGAGCGGCCGAGAAAGGCCGACTCGCCCTGCACGCCGGCGTAGAACGACGGCGCGTTGCCCGTGGTATATAAGCTTTCGCCCAGGAAGCCGGGCTTGGTTATGTCGTACTTCCAGATCGTCTGCGGCTGGTGGAACAGTTTGTCGCAGGTGTAGGCCTCGTCGGGATAGTCTCGCAAATCGCTTTCGCCGTAGTGGACGCCGTTGATAGGCATCGACTGGTCCACCATGGCGTGGCCGCCGTCGGTCATCGCCGGGCGCGTGGGGTCCAACTCCATGACCTGCTTGGCAACGTCGCGAATCGCCGGCTCGACCCATTGTGAGAGGCCCCAGTTGCGCGAGTTGATGAAGGTGATCTCGTTCTCGATCGACCAGACCATGATGCTGGGGTGGTTCCGCTCGCCGCGGACCTCGGCCTTGAGCTGATTGGCCCAATTGTCGAAGAGGGCCTTGCGGGCGCGGGTCACGTCCTTGCCGTTCACCTTGACGGTTTCCACCAGGCCGTAGTTGCCCCCCTCGCCGTCGAACAGGCCCGTGCGGCGGACGATGACGCCGCTACGGTCGAAGAAGTCGAGGGCCTGGGCCTGGTCCATTCCCTTCCAGCCCGTACCCCAGAAGCGCATCGTGTTCTGGCCGTGTTTCTTCCATTGGGCGAGGATTTCCTCGGGCGTGCCTACGTCGTAGCAATCGGCATGGCCATGGTAGGGCACGCCGTTGAGCGTGAACTGGGCATGGTCCCAGCGCCACTCGCGGAAGCCGAACTTCGTCCGGCGGGTGTCGAGCACGCGGCCGCGGGCACCATGTACCCATGGTCGGCTGACCGTGGTGACAACCTCGTATTGCTGCGGCGCGTCGGGCCACCAGAGCTTGGGGTTCTCCCAGCCTTCCACGAGCTTGACGACCTTCTCCTGCCCCGCCGGGACGACCACCTGCTGGTCCGCGAAGCGCTTTTCGGCGGGACCGCCCTCCAGCGGCACGCACTGGTTGCCGACGGTTACGGCGGAGGCCGCGGCGGAAGCATTGTGCAGTGTGATCTCCAGGCCAAGCTGCCGTTTGCTGAGTGAGGGAATGGCAAAGACGTCGGACGCATAGACGTTGCCGGCGGCCACCAGCGACACCGGCTCGACGATCCCCGTCTGCATGTGGCTCCAGACGGCAAAATCGAAGCGATTGCTGGCCCCCTGGAACTGGAAGAAACTCATGGGCATGTTGAACAGTTCGCGCGGATTGGTGACGCCATAGTAGCCATCCTTCACGGCGACCAGGATTTCGTTTGTCTTCCCCGGCTGAATGGCCTTGGTGACGTCGCAATCCCAACTTGCAAAGGGCGCCGCGTTGGAGCCGCAGAACTGCCCGTTGACGAGCACCGACGCGATCAGGTTCGTGGCGCCGAAGTGCAGGAAGAATGCCCGGCCCCCCAGCCCGGCCGGCACATCGACCCGCGTGCGATAGACGTAACGATGGCAGTAGGCCATTTCCGGCCGTTTCTCGTTCCGATCGCCGGGCACGTCGACGCCGTACCAAAGCAGCCGCTCGGCGCCGGGCACGGAGTCGATCGGCCGCGTGCGGTCTTCTTCCTTAATGGTCAACTCATCCCAGCGAGCGATCTGCCACACGCCGGTCAGTGGCGTCTCCACTCGATCGTCCGGCTTGTCGCCCGGCTCCATTTGGAAAACATGCTCCGCGGCGGCCTTGGCGGATGCGTCTTTATAGCGCACGCCCGGCTTGAACTTTCCGTTCGGCCGAAAGGGCTCCTTGCTGACGCACAGGGCGTCGGAGCAGTAGAAGATCTGTTGTTCCTCTTTCTGATTGTTTGTCGTCTTGAACCAGCGCTGCAGGCGGATCTCCAAGCGATGCTTGCCCTGGGACAGGTCCGCCAGCCCGCACTTGTACCATGCCACTTCGTTCCAGTCGCCGAGGAGCATCAGGTCGATGGTCAAGTCGCCGGGCTGCACTTCCTGCCAGGGGCCGTTGTCCATGCGCCAGGAGAAAGGCGATCGCACGAACTCGAAGCCGATGCGGTTCCAGACCTCGTACTTTCCGGCCGAGGGGGCGAGAAAATCGTAGCCCAGGATGATGCCCCCCGTGGGCACCACCTTCCCGGCATCGCCGGCCGGGATTTGGATCCGCAGCCACTTGCCTTCGGAAAGGTATGCGTGGCCGGCCCAATTGGTCACGTCATATTTCTCGTAATTCGATGTAGACGGTTTCTCGCCTTCCATCCACACGAAATCGGCTGGCGACCACGAGTACGTGGTGCCCGACGAGTACGCGGTGCCCGCCGTAGTTCCGCAAGCCAAGATGATTGTCAAGCCGAAGCAAAAGCCAAGTTGTCGCATTATGGTTCTCTGTTGAAGTTGTCTATGAGCCGATCGCTCGAGGCCCAGAGGCTAAAGGTGGGAAAATGGCAGGCAGGGAGTTGTCGGCGGGCAGGTACAGTATGGTTGCAACGTAGAAATATGTCAATAACCGCATGCCCAGAGGCCATAGTGGCCGGCCTTGGCATGCATGGCGCCCGACTCTCGCAAATCCGCATTCCATGAGCTCGTTGCTTCATTGTATGGTATCTTTGGCGCGTGCACAAAGCGAAACGGCGATCCTCGACTGAGGATCGCCGTTCGTTCGACGAGACGTGTCGTCTTCAGATTGCTTACGACGCGGTAATGACCAGGTCGTTGGTGTTGTTGCCGCCGTCGTAGACGTACCAGGTCCCGGCGCTGCTGGTTGCGCCGTAGGGAGTCAGGCGGAAGTCAACGACGCTTCCGGCAGGAAGATTCTGCAGCGCGCTGATCCCGGTCAGCGAGATCGGGGTGATCGCCGCTCCTGAACTGCTCGTGCTGGAGAACTCGTCGCTTTCGTCTCCGATCAAGCCCCAGGAACCGCCGTTGACCTGATATTGCCAGTACCCGTTGCTCGGGCCGGTGCTGCTGTGGCGGTAATTCATGCTGATCGACAACAACGAGGTGGAATAGCCGCTGGAAACGGTGAATCCGAAGGTGACAAACTCGTTGCCGCTGATGCCGGCGGATGAGGTGGAGGCCCAATTGTCACCACCCCAGGCATTGTTGGCGCCGGTGCCGGAAGTCGAGACGCCGCTGCCGCGCGTCAAACCGGTTGAGTCGGTGGCGCCGGTGGCGACGGTGCTGGCCAGCAGGCCCTGCGCGCCGAAACTACTCTGCCCGTCGGTATCCCAGGCGAGCACCGTACCGTGGATCGGCGTCGAGGACGAACTGGTCACGGTCAGCGTGGTCGAGGCGACGCTGCTGCTCTTGCCGTTGCTATCGTTGGCCACGGCATAGAAGGTGTAAGTGCCCGCGGACAGCCCCGTCGTCGAGGCGGAGATCGTCCAGGTGGTGCCGCTCTGCGTGCCGGCGCCGACGAGCGTGTCGGAACCGATTTGCAGACCGCTGGTGCCGTTGCTCTCGCGGTAGAAGTTGACGCCGGTGATGGAGCCGGTGCCACCGGTCTCGGTGACGTTGCTGGCGGTGAGCGTGGTCGGCGTGCCGACGGTGACGCTTGACGGGCTGTCGGCGAACGAACCAATAGTCGGCGTGCCGGTCGCGGCGGCGGTCACGGTCAGCGTGGTCGAGGCGACGGTGCTGCTCTTGCCGTTGCTGTCGGTGGCCACGGCATAGTAGGTGTAGGTGCCCGCGGAGAACCCCGTCGTCGAGGCGGAGATCGTCCAGGTGGTGCCGCTCTGCGTGCCGGCGCCGACCAAGGTGTCGGAACCGATCTGCAGACCGCTGGTGCCGTTGCTCTCAAGGTAGAAGTTGACACCGGTGATGGAACCGGTGCCACCGGTCTCGGTGACGTTGCTGGCGGTGAGCGTGGTCGGTGTGCCGACGGTGACGCTTGACGGGCTGTCGGCAAACGAACCAATAGTCGGCGTGCCGGTCGCGGCGGCGGTCACGGTCAGCGTGGTCGAGGCGACCGTGCTGCTCTTGCCGTTGCTGTCGGTGGCCACGGCATAGTAGGTGTAGGTGCCCGCGGAGAACCCCGTCGTCGAGGCGGAGATCGTCCAGGTGGTGCCGCTCTGCGTGCCGGCGCCGACCAAGGTGTCGGAACCGATTTGCAGGCCGCTGGTGCCGTTGCTCTCGCGGTAGAAGTTGACGCCGGTGATGGAGCCGGTGCCGCCGGTCTCGGTGACGTTGCTGGCGGTAAGCGTGGTCGGTGTGCCCACGGTGACGCTTGACGGGCTGGCGGCGAACGAACCAATAGTCGGCGTGCCGGTCGTAACGGAGCCGAGGGAATAGTCGGCCACGACGGGCAGATGGTCGCTGGCGGTGGTCAGGTCGGCGTAAAGGGTCGTGGCGGAGATGAAGGTGCCCCCATCCGTCACGAGATCGCTGTTCAGCGCGGTGTCGGAGCCGGAATTCACGCTCCCGCCGGAGGGCGTCGTGCCGTTGTTGCCGAAATTGTGGAGCGTGCCGCTGATGTAATTGATGGCGCCGGTGCCGCCGAGAATGTTCATCGTGGGCAGTTCGTAGTCGTCACGGTAATTAAGGGAGGTAGACGAATCGCTATAGTATTGGACGCCGCTGGGGAAGCCGAGCGGGTCATTCGCCTGCCCGGGGCCAGCGGCGGTGAAATCCGTGAACTCGGCCTCGGGGGGGTTGGAGTTGAGATCGCCCATATAGATCACTGACGAGTTGGCAGGCAACGTCTTCTCATCGTTGAGGATGATCGTCGCCTCTTCGCCGCGGTAGGTGGCGTTTGTCGATCCGGTGCCGGACTTCATGTGGGAGACGTAGACATAGAAGATGCCGGTGGATCCGGTATCGCCGACCGGCTGAAATTCATAGCGGACGACCTGGCGGTATTCGCCGTTGGTCGATCCCTCGGGTGTGCCGACTCCCACCGAGGCCAAGAGGTTCAATGTGGAGGTGTTGTAAACCATGGCGTTGGGGCCGTTGCCGTCGGAGTTGCTGCCGTCTTGCGTGCCCTGGTAGGAGCTTTGGGCATAGACGGCGGCGCCGTTGTAGTAGCTGTTCAGGTTGGTCACGATCGGGGCGACAGTCGTGCTGTTGCTGGTGGTCTCTTCCAGTCCCAGGATGTCGATCGGCCGGGCGTTGCCCTGCACTTGTTCCTCGCCGATCCCTTCGAGCACCTGATAGAAGCCTGGCAGCGGCGTGGTATCGCCGTTGATGTCGGCCTCCATGTTGTAGGCAACGATGCGGAGCACCGACGAGGAGCCGGTGATTGCCGGGCGGATCGTCGAGGGGCTACCGCCGGTCGGGTTGGTGGTGGCCGCAACCGGCTTAGCGCTGTTTACCTGGTTATGGATCGCAAAAGTCGGATGAGAAACACTGGCCGTGGAAATCGCGGCCGGCGAAATCGGCCAAAAAATACCGGCCGCGGAAATCGGCTGGGGCATAGCGACCGCGGACATCAACAAGCGCGGTTCAATTGCCTCGAACAGGCATTTGCGGTTGCTCGCAGCGCGCTTGAGCGCGGAGCGCGAGCGTTTCTGTGACACAGGGCGATCGCGGCGAGACAACTCCAGAAGATTGCGGAAAAAGGCCATCAAATTACCTCCGTGTTGTGATAGGATCGATCACTCTCGGCCATTCGATTCCACAATGGAGATCAACGCAAGAGCGTCGACTCGCCCCCAACACCGAGGGGCGAAAGGCAAATGTTACTAAACCACTGTTTTCGTTTTATGAGCCGAAAGCAAGAATTCAGTCAGATTTGCGTTAGCCGGGGCCATGCCGTGAGAAATTGGCCCACGACGGTCAACGAACTGCCCGATGCTGTCCTGGTGCATCCGGGCCGGACGCCTTCTCGCAAGCGTTCTCGACTGAAACCCTCAAATACCGTCAAGGAGTCGGATACCGCTTACCGCTTTCACGATGCTTCAATCCCCTCGATCACGGAGTGTTCAGCAGAAAGCTCGCCGGCGCGAAGGGCACGAGCGGAATCTGGAAGCGGCCGTCGCGCGGCGCGATCGGTTCGCCCTGCGGCCTGCCCCGCAGATCGCACGGTTGCAGCACGGCGGTGCGCAGCGATTCGGGCAAACGGACGGTACAAACGCCGCCCTCGCCCGTCTGCTCCCACAGTCGCAGCAGGGTGCCATTGCCGTCGGGGTTCGGCCCCAGCGCGGTCACCAGCACCCCTTTGCGAGATAGCTCGATGCCCGCCTGTACCGGTGGCAGCCCTCCGGCCGGGGCGTCCAGCACGGCCGCCTGCAACGGGCTGCGGGCCTCCCAGGCGGGCGTAATCAGGTCCGATTCGAGCTTCTTTCCATCAACGGCCCAGAGCCGCACGCGCGACGACCACGTGCCGCCGATCCATTGCTGAAAGTTTGTGCCGAACACATTGGCGAATAGGTTCACCAAGACCAGCGGCTTGCGGGGCTCGAACGTTCGCGAATAGCGGTAGAGTCCCGGATAGCCCAGACTCACCAACGGCGAATCGATCGGGCACAGCCCCACGCCCGAAGAATCGCTGCCCAACACGTTCAGACCCGTGTTGAGGCAGAAGGTGTCGAAGTTGCCGGAGCGCACGGTGTCCTTGGCCGGATCGGTGACCGAGCCCAGGCGGCCGAGACGAAAGCGGGGCTGGTCGATCTTCAAGGGGAAACAGAGCCAGCCGCCCTCCGGCCAGGGATCGGGCTTCTTGTCGGTAACCTGCCACTCGACGTCGACATACGGCTGGCCGGCAAACAGCGTCACCCGCACGGTCACGTCGTGCGGCACGCCTTTGCCGGCCACTGCCCGCATGGTGGCAACTGTCCGTAGCGGGCCGCGGCGAATGCTCAAGCGGAAGTTGCCGGGCGAGGCCGTGACATGGGGGACGTCTTTGGCGGGCGGCAGGCTCGACTTGGCGAAATCCTGATACACCCACGGCGCGAGGTATCTGCAATACGCCTTGACGTAGGCGGCCGCCTCGTCGGCGTCGAAACGCTCGTAGACGTACTGGCCCAACCCGTACTCCGACGCCGAATCGACCAATTCACGGCCCGATCGCTTGTCGACCAGCGACGCCACGACCCCACGGGCCGGGTCGAGCTGCAGGCGGAAAAAGGAGTTTTCCATGGTTGTTGCTGCGGCCTTGTCCAACTCGCTTCCGCGGCGCGGCTCCGCGACGACAGCACTCGGCCCGCGAACGTACGTCCGATAGCCCATGGCCGGCACGTCGCGGGCCAGGAAACTCAGCGAATCGCCGGCCGCCTGGCAGGCGACCACCTTGCCCGTCGCCAGGTCTTTGAGCCCCCCGCCGCCGGCCGGAAAATCGACCGTGACTATGCCGTCTCGGGACCAGGACAAGGGGTTGAAGACGACGATTCGCGGTCCCGTCCCGCCTACGGCCCGGGCCAGGGCCTCCAGGTCGGCCGTGGCGGCGGCGCGGGTCACCTCCGCGGCCTTGCGAATGTAGGCGGCCTTCTCGCCCCAGGATTCCTCGAGGCGTGCATACTTGCCTGCGGCACGCGCCTGCTCCCAAGCAGTGCCGTACAGGCGGGGACAGTTCTTGGCGTCGAATCCCCAGGTGTGCTCGGCGAAAAGCATGCTGCCTTCATACGCCGCGGCGACCCGGGCACCCGCTTGCGGGTCGCGATTCGACGGCACGCGGACGCCCCAGGCCGAAAGCAGCGTCCCGAGCGCGTCCAGGGCGGCGATCCGAGGGCGGATGTTGCGGGCCAACTTCGTCTCGATGGGCATCGACATGATGCCCTTGATCCACGTGTCAGCGAGGTCGGCCCGCACCACCGGCAGCTTGGGGTTCTCCTTGAGAATGGCGTCGCTGAAGTCGGACAGCCGGCCCATGCGAATCTTCACGCCGGGTACCTCGCGGGCCGCCAGTTGCAGCAGCCCCTTGACTTCGTCCGCCGTGGGCGGTCCATGATTGTCGCCGGTGTGAATCAGCGCCAGCCAGGTCTTGTGGGGCCAATTGCCCGGCGGCTTCAGGCCCGTGCCATAGTCGCCGGAGTACATCGTCAGGACGCGCGAACCGTCGGGGCCTTCCCACCAGAACAGCGGCGGCACCTCGACGGTGGCGCTGCCTCCGTTGCAGCCGATGTGCATGAACTGCACGCCGGCGTGCTTGAGGACCGTCGGCAGCACCCAAGTGTGTGCGGGCACGTCGGTCATTTTTGCATCGCGCGGCAGCGGCATCCCGAACTGCCGCGACAACTGCGATGCAAACACCATCCCGCGCACCAGGTCTTCCAGGTCGAGCGACTCGGTGTGCAGACTGGCCGGCAGGGCGTGCCAAACCAGGCGGCCGTCGTGAATCGCCTCCGCAATTCGCTCGCGTCGCTGGGGCGTTTGCCCGGGCGAGAGAACCTGTTGCATCGGCCAGCCGGCAAGCGTCCAAACGAAGCGATGCTCGGGCGGCATGGCCTTCGCTCCTTCACAGACCGTCAAGGCGTTATCGATCATCGAGGTGCTGTACCTGGCAACCACATTCCGTGCCAGATCCGTGTATCCGATGTCGAAATGGGTCTTGAAGACCACGACGACCTCTTCCACCGCGGCCTCGGCAGTCGATGACATGCTTGAACCGCCTAGCATCACGGCGACTGCCGTCAAACTTGCGTACCAACCGATAATTCGCGACATGGCTCAATCTCTCCTAGACGTAATCACGACATTCTTCACAAAGGAATTCGTCGAGATGTTCCCCTCTTCCGCGGTCCGCGCCGTACGGCCTTGGATTCTCAGGTTCTCGAAGGTCACATTCTCGATGAGGTGCGTGGCATCGCAGCCGCTAAGCTCGGACTTGGGAGCACGATCGCCGGTGACCGTGATGTCCTTGAGGAGCACGCCGTCGACGTGTCCCCGCTCCCGGTCGTGGCCCCACATGTCCTTTCCCACCCAGGCGCGGAACAAGCCCCTCGCGTCGTTGACCCGGATATCCTCGAAACGGATATTCCGCATCGTCCCTGAATCCGAAACCAGGACGGCCAGGGCCGCGCAGTCGCCACCCTGGGAAAAATCGTGGATGACGTCGCAATCCGTGAAGACCACGTTGGAAATGTCGCGCCGCGTCTCGGAGGTGATGCCCAGGCCTCGGGCCCGCTCATTCCAAATCACGCATTTCCGCACGAGGATCTTTTCCGATGGCTGGGCCGGGGCGGGGGCCGTGGTCTTGACGCAGATTTCGTCGTCGTTGTTGCGGAGGAAGCAGTTTTCCACCAGCACGTCCTGGCTGTTGCATATATCGACGCCATCGCTGTTCTCGCGGCGGCAAATTTGCTTGACGTTGTCGACGTGGACTCCGCGGGACTCGAACATCGCCACGCCCCAGGCCGGCGTGTCGAGCAAGGTGATCCCTTCGACCTCCACATTTTCTACGTTGCTCAGCACAATGGCCGTTCGCGCGTGCCAAGGCAGTCCGCCCAGGTCGATCACGCCGCGTCCGCAGATCCGCACATTTTTCGAACCCTTGAGGCGGATGAAATCGCGGTAGACTTTGTTGTGCCTCCAGTTGCTGGCCAAGATCGGTTTTTCGCCGGGCGGGATGACCGCCCGCAGCACGGCGCCGGCCGCCAGATAGAGCGTCGCGTTGCTGGGCACTTCCAAAGTCGTCACCTCGTGCAAGCCGGGACCGAAGTAGATCACGCCCGGATCGCCCGCTTTGGGCGGGTGGGCATCGATCCGGTTGGCGAAGAGGTGCAGGACACGCTGAATGCCATCGACCTCAATCGTCACATTCCGCGGGCGGTCGAGGCTGAAGGCGATCGTGTGGCCTTCGATCCTGGGCGCGACAGCGAACGATGCCGGCAGGATCTTGGCCCCGCCCGCCGGCCGTTTGGAGCGAACGACGACCTTGACCGATCCCGAGAAATCAAACGCGGCCAGCGACGCCGACTCGCCGTGCAACGTCGGGACGCGATGGACTTCGACCGGCTTGTCGTCGGCCGTCACCGTAAAGTCGTCCGAAGCGGCCAGTCCTTGGACGGCGGGGTAGGTGACGACTTCGGCCGGCGCGGCTTTGCCGCCCAGGGCGAGAATCACCGCCGCAAAGGCAACGCATGCCGTATGAACCATTACGCATCTCAACATCGTTCGTGCTCCTTGGATCGCTTGATCAACCTTGACAAACCGAGTCCCAGTATAACGTCCATGCGCGGCTGATGCCATCCACTGGCACACCACCGCCGCCACATCTCGCGATAGGCGGCCTCGACGTTCCGGGCAAAGTGCGGCGCGTCCATCACCGGCGAATCCCGCATGCGGTCGCCGAGGGTCGCTCGCAGATCGCCCAAGCGGTGGGTGATCTGGATTTCGCCCGAGGAGGCCGTCGCGGTGGCCGAGTTCTCGAAATCGATCGTGTAGGGGAGAACGCTAGAGGCGTTGACGAAGTCACCATCGCCGTACCCTGCGGGGCCAACGATGGCGTTGGGATCGCAACTTTGCAGCCACTGGATAATACCGCTAAACACCCATTGGGCGGGCGAGGGCATAGGCGGTTGCCAGGGCGGGAGGAAACTGATCGGCCAAGGTCCCCGTTTCGCTTGGATCCCGAGTGAAGGTGGCGGTTTGGGCCGGGCTGGCCAGGAACAACGCGGAGCACTGAAAGGCCAGCAGGCCGGCGAAGCGAACGAAGCGACGCGTGTTCATGATATGTTATTCTCCCGATTAACTGCCGATCGCCGCGATCCCTACTACCCGCCCACGGACCGACTCCACGTCCGACTGCTGGCTCCGTAACTCGGATTCGGCGTTGGCGATGGCCGTCTCCACGCGCATGCGCAGAGACGCCGTTTCCATTGACGGCGGTCGCGGGCCCAGGTGCCTGGTTTCCGCCAAACGCTCAACGTCGTGTTTTGGGCCGGAGGCCGCCCACGTGCCGTCCGGGGCGATATGCACGCCTCGGTATTGCTTTCGCCTGCCGCCGTCCTGCATATCCGCTTCCAGCAGATAACGAACCGAGACACCGGGGCCGGTCCCGTTTGTATGCAGCGACGCCACTTCTCCCGACCAAGTGGGCCCGGCGAAGTGCGCGATCAAGGCGTCAACCAGCGGATGCCCAAGCCCCATCAGATCGGCGCCCTTGCGACGCATGGCGACGTCGCGACGGAAGCATGCCGTATCGTACCGCGCAGCCACGTTCGCGCAGGTCCGCAATACCTCGGGCGTCTCGATGCGGTAGAAATCGCCGTCTTCGATACAGGTGCCGCCCAGCCGCAAGACCCCGCGCTCGACGAACAGGCCGAGGTCCTTGAGGGTTAGTTCCCCCTGCAACTGGCGGTAGTTCTCCAGATTGAAGGTGCTGAGGTCCTGCACCAGCTCACCCAGGGCCTGGCTGGCCACCGCGGCCGTGTGCAGCATCTCTTTCAATTCCTCGCCGGTACGATGGTAATCGCGGTCGAGGATTGCCTTCTTATACAGGTCCTGGTAATTGGGCGACGTGCCGAGAAAGCCCAGGATTTCGCTGCGAAAGTCCTCGACCACCGTTCCCTGAATCGGATCCACCTTGCCGACGACGCCCGCGATCTCCAAGAGCTTTTCGTCCAAGAGGTCGTAGATTTCCTGTTCGACCGTGTCTTCGGCCACAAGGTTATAGACCTGGACCGTATCCTGCTGCCCGTAGCGATGGATGCGGCCGATCCGTTGCTCGACGGCCATCGGATTCCAAGGCAGGTCGTAGTTGAACAACACTCGGCAGACCTGAAGGTTGATCCCTTCGCCGCCGGCCGAGGTGCTGATCAGGAAGCGCGCGCCGTCGGGCCGCCAAAAGGCCTCAACTGCGGCGATCTTGTCCTCCAAGGGGCCTCCCTTGACGGTCACGATGCTCTCGTCGCCGTAGAGCTTGCCTAACTCGTCCTTGAGGAATTCCAGCGTCTCGCGGTACTGGGTGAAGATCACAAATCGCTCGTCCAAGTTTAAGGCGCGAAGCTGTTGGACGGCACGCACGAGCGTATCGAACTTTCGGTCGGCCCCCTCGGGCACGACCCGCAAAAGCTCGCGGACCGTCTCGATCTCGTTGGGGATGGTCGCTTCGGCCATAATCACGTCGCTGGCCTCTTCGTCGCCGTCCAGGGCCCAGGCCGTAATCTCGCCGTTCATCTTCTTCGCCAGCCGCTGCTTCATTTGTGCAACGTAGGCATCGGCATCCACCCAGCATGCCTCGCCGTGGTGCAGGCCCAGGATTTTCCCGGCCAGCGTCCTCAGCTCTTCCTGTAACTCAATGATCCGCCGCGGCAGCGAATCGTCGGCTGCGCCCTGCGATCGTTTGATTTCCAAGCCGAACTGCTGGCGGATGAGCAACACCAACAAGCGACGGCGGAGGGCCTGGCGAATGGCCCGCGGGCTGCTCGACATGATCTTCTGGAATGCCGTCATGACGAATCCCACCGCCCGCTGGCCGCTCGTGGTCCGTTTCTGCCCGACGCCCGCCGCCCCGTAGCCGACCCGCAGGTATTCGGTCAAGCGATCGTAAAAGGCCCGTTCCCTGACGGCCAGCATGAACCGCTCGGAAAACACCTGCCTTCGCATGAAAATGGGGGTGCCGTCCGCGCGGGTCACCTCCCGTTTGGTGCGGCGGATCATGACCCGGCCCAGCAGGCCCCGGTGGTCGAGCATCGCCGCGGGCGAATCGAAAAGCTGGTCGTCCAAGAGTTGAATCAGCGACCAGAACTGGAAGGCATCGCCCTGATGGGGAGTCGCCGAGAGGAAAAGCAAGTCCCGCGTGTGCGCGCGGAGGGCCTCGGCAAAGCGGAAGTTCTGCGTGGCCTCGGTTTTCTTGCCGTAGCGTTTGCGGGTCAAGTGGTGGGCCTCATCAAAGATCACCATGTCCCAGTTCGGCCCGGCCAGCAAGCGCTCCATCCGCCGCGGTTGCTTCGCGGTGTCGATCGAGACGATCACGCGGTCGTGACTTTCCCAGGCAAGGCCGCTGTCCTGGAAGTCGATGCCCAGCACGTCGAAGTGCAGGCGGAAGCACTCCCGCAACTCCCGCTGCCAGTTCTTCACGAGGCCGGCGGGGCAGACGACGAGTACTCGCCGCGCCAAGCCGCGGCTGATCAACTCGCGGACGACCATGCCGGTTTCGATGGTCTTGCCCAGCCCCACGTCGTCCGCGATGAGCAGGCTGCGCCGCGCGTAGGCCACCACGTCGCGGGTCAGCAGAATCTGATGCGGCAGGAGGTCGGTGCGGCTGTTGGTCAGGTCGCCGCCGCTATTGTGCAAGGGAAACTGCAGGGCTAGCTGTTTCAGCAGGAAGTCCAACGGCGGATCGTAGAGACCCTGGGCTAATCGCTGCCACAAGTCGGGCACAGCCACCAATCGGTCCAACGGGAAGACGACGAGCCGTCGGCCGGGCGGGTCATCGAAGGCCACGTCGGCCTCCTGGCGCCCGGCAGTGCTGCGCAACCGCACCACCTCGCCGCTGCCAAGCTCTTTCCGTCCGACGACGCGGACCCACTGTCCTTCGCAAACCGCAGGCATGGTCGTTTGGTTCGTCAAGGTCGTCATGGGCTGCTCAAGTGAAATTCCATGGGGAAGAAGGCATTGCCGTGCATGTCTTCCTGCCGGTCAGGATGGTTGAAGATCAGGTGAATGGGCAAATCGGCGCCGCGATATCGAACGACCACGTCGGCGCCGCGAACGATTTCACCGCCGAGCACGACCTGAATATCCAGCAGACGCCGTTCCAGATCGTCCGCCGCGCGGTCCAAGAGACGATGTATCTCGATAGCCATCTCGCGCTCCCGAGGACGGGCCGCAAAGAGCACTTCCGGCAGCCCTACGACCTGCCATTTCGAAAGCCGTGGCAACGAAAACCGGTCTTCCGCCAGCTCGCGAAGGAAATCCAAGATCCCGATTGCGTTCTCTGCCGGAACGATGCCCTTGGCCTTGTGCGGCTGCATCGTGCGCAATTCCATCAGATGGTAGCCGGGCATCAGTGAGGTCCTTTCGTACTGTCGGCCGGCGGAGTGGGATTGGTCCCATCGCGCAATGGCGAGGTAGTCGCCTCACGGGCCGCGGGCGCTGCCGTATTGTCGTTCCCCGTCAAGGTGGAGATAGTTGCAATATATTCGTTGATATTCAATACCTCAACGTCGAACTGGCCCCTGATCCGTTGCCGGTATGCAGGGTTTGCCCATGTCGCTTCATTGGTGAGCCATAGCAGAGAACTCGATTGGTGTGCGGCGTCCACATAGTCGAAATCCGTCCCGTGAAGGGGAACATTCCTCTTCTTCCTGAAATCCACACGTTGGGGCTGTTTGATCTTCCGCGTCTTGTCGCAGAAGCTAGACTGCTGGGTAACGGAAGCCCACCATATTTTACCAAACGCCGAGAACGTAGCGTATTCTTGTCGAATCCCTGGGTTCACGCAGACTACCATCGCTGTATTGGCCCGAAAATGTTCGACAAAGGCAAGGCTGCCCTTGCGATACTGCGTGGCATCGGCTGCGGCCGAATCGCAGTGGGTAATCACACACTTATCTACGGTGATCTCGTCAGCCATCACTTTCCCTTTCTGCACGCGCGTCCAATTGCTTCATGAGCTCAAGCGACTCCTCGAATGCCTCATCCAAGAAGCCGACCGGCCAGTTGTCAACGCGGCCGTCTTCGGTGAGCGGGAGGGACGTTAGGGTGCTGTGATCGCCGACCCGGTCGACGAAGTACAGGCGGACGATCTCCCTGAGCTCCGGTTGCTCGACGGAGCGCCGTCTCAGCCTCAGCAAGAAGTGCTCGCTATGAGTCTCGACGACGATCTGCCGGCCAGTGGACACGAACTCATGTACAAGGTCGAATAGCGCCCGCTGCGCCGCAGCGTTGAGGTGCAGTTCTGGCTCTTCGATGAACACGAGTTGGCCAGGCCGCGAGAAGTAAAGCTGGAGCAGCACGGGCAAAACCTGCGCAACACCGTAGCCCGTGTCGGCAAGATTAACCGGTGCCCCGGTCGTCGCATCCTTTCCGGAAATCGCGAACAACTCCCGGTTAGGATCGATCTCCGTCAGGTCGAAATCAGTGACGAAGCCGAGTTCTTGCCCAGCCAGCGGTTCATGTAGGCGCGAAACTTGTCCCAAGCGACACGCGACGAACTCTTGAACCGGTACAGGCTGGCGAGAATCGTGGTCGTCGAGCACGTGTTCTCTTGGGGGTCCATGTCGTTGCTCTGAAGCACGCGTGGAATGGCCGGCCGGATCGGATCAACCTGGACTAGGTCGAAAGCGGCTCGGAACGGTCGGTCCAGGCTGTAGAAGTACCGCGGCGATTGCAGAACCGCGCAGTTGCTCACGTACAACTCAACGGGCTTTACCAACTCGAAGTTGCTCGGCAGGAAGTTACGCATGACCAAGCGGGGCCGATCGATTGTTTCGTCGTTAAAGCTCGCCGAGGCCTTGTCTTTGCGACCGAATTCGAACTTCCATGCCAGCCTTTCCGCCATACCCGCGGGAGGCCGCTCCGCCAGAAACTTGAGTGTCATCTTGACCGACTTGAGTTTCGGTCGCTTCCATTTGCCGCGAATTCCGCGTAAACCGAAAGTCATCTCAAGGCCGGCTTGGCAGGTGGTCCGTGGCCCGCGCTGGCTGGCCATTGTCGCCGTATCCAACTCGATCTTGTCGACCACCAACCGGCACACAAAGTCGAGCGCAGTCTCGCCGCCATGTACCCACTCGAAATAACGCCCAAAGTCGCGCGGGCTTTGCGTCACAAGGTGGGCTTTGGGGTTCCCCGACGCAGCCGTCTGTGCAAGCATTTGCAGAGGTTGCAAGAGAGAAGACTTACCCGAATTGTTGCGCCCAAGCAGCACTGTCAGCGTGCCCAGTCTCAGGGTGCCGGTGTCTGTAAAACACTTGAAGTTCTTGATCTGGTATTCCGTAATCATTAGTCTCACCTCAACCGAACATTGGGGTCACTTCGATGAACTTTAGAATCTTCCCGCAAGCGTCGGCGAAGCGCGGCTGCTTTCGGCGAGGTATTCGCACGCGGCGCGAATCTCGCGCGTCGTGCCCCGAAACCGCTCCATCCACGGCCGGAGGTTCTCACCGCCGTCTACGAGCGCGATAAGAAAATGTACATAGTCGATGAAAGGTAGCGCGCTGACTCCATCGGCGGCAACCGCCGGCTCCATCCCCGGCAGCGCAACCGGCGTCTCAGCTCTCACTCCACCAAGTCGCTGTCGGATCTCGCCGAACCGCTCAGCGGGCGACTTGATCTCGAATGTCCGGCCGCGCCCGAATTCGGCCCTTCTTGATCAGCCCCGCCCTCAGCAGTTCGTCCGGCTCGATCACGCCGCGCGTGTACTTGTGAAGCTCGTCGCTCTTGATTTCGAATGCCTTGTCGGCCAAGCAGACCAGGTAGACGTAGCTCACCGGGTCGATATCGGTCAGTTCGCTGGGAAGCGGCTGCTCCGCGCTAATGAGCTGGTCCACCTCCACGCGAATGGATTCCAGCGCGTCGTGAAGGGGCACATTTCGACCTTCGTGGTCGAGCACGCGGCCATAATGGCGACTGTAGAGCTCAAGGCACTTGCCGATTAGTATGATGTTGACGTCCGCCGGCGAAAGCGGCTCATTACCGTATTGGCCAGACTCGATCAGATCGACCTCATGGCGCGCGGAACGACGAATCTCCTGTCGGATGCCGGCCCAACTCCGCGGTTCTATGGAGGCCTCCAAGCGCTTGCGGCAGACGTGGACTATGTCGTATGCAATACCACCTGTTGCATTCATGAGATGCATAGATGTTTCGGCTTCTGCTTGCACCGGATAAACTGCCTCCACAAAGTAACGAGCCTCACACAACGCCATAAGCAGCATTTCCCACGTCCTTGTCTCTGCGTGGTGAAAAGTGAAGACAAGAAGCGCGTCATCGGCGATCTTTGACCAGCACGCGGAGAAAACTTCTTTTAAGCCTTTCTGGAAATCCTCCAGCGTTTGCCCACGGGAACGATTCTCGATGATCTCGGCGGTTTTTGGCGTATTGTCCGGGGCAAAAACTTCATACTTATCGGAAAGAGCTGCTTTGAGCCAGGCGTAGTAGAAGTCCGACAATTCCGAGTAGTTGATGTTTCCACCATACGGCGGGTCGGTAACGACATGGTCTGCCGACTTACCGGTGGGTCCGTCAATATGCCGTGAATCCCCGCACGCTAACCATACCGCGCACTTTGGAGACGCCTGAAATGACGATAAATCTGTGGGAAAGGCAACGTCCTCCAGAGACTCGGTTGAAACCGCCTCTCGAAGACGCTTTGAACTTACGTCATAGCGGTATCGAACATCCCACCCGTTGTGCTGATACTTCACACCCTCTCGACAGAGCCAATATCTACGCAAGAAACTGCCGATTCCGCCGGCTTCAAGGCCCCAAACATTTTGTTCACAAATCGTCGACTTTGGTTGGAAATCGTGTCTGGCGAAAACACCCTGCGCTGTCTGTCCACCTTGAGAATTCCTCTTTGCCATGAATCGCGTGAAAAGGTTATTCGTGTCCGATGCGGCCGAAACAAGTAGACAGAAAAGGTCACGAAGTTGCGGCTTTTCCAATGAGCGTGCGACTTCGGCAAGTGTGCTCAAACACAGTAACTGGCGAGAACCAAACAACTGATTCCAGCACTTGTAGTTGTGGGCGATCAGCCCAGACTTGGTCTTGTCGCCCACGGGCACATTGGTCTTTGGGTGGGGTAGTCGAACCTTCTCCTGCTCCCACATTTGGTGTGCGCGCGTGAAAAGGTCGAGGTCGGCGGGTGCGATTCGCTTAAAGAACTTACCACCCGACTTGGCGAGTAGGCAGCGGTGCCCATTCGTTCCTGGAGCCCGCACGGAAGGGGGGCGACTCGCGAGCGTAAAACTCCCAAGGTCTGGCTCCAAGCAATCCCCTTGTTCTTCGTCCTCATCGACGCGATCGTTGCCGCAGGATCGACAGTAGCCTTGAATGGCGTACATGGAGATCGGCAAAGGCTTATCCACGGAAAGCGAGCGCACCGAACCCAGAATCGATTCCTTCTTGCCACAGTGGGGGCAGGCGAATTTGCCGCCGTCGGACGTGTTCCCCTTCGCGGGTTCGTACTCGTGCTTGCAGGTAGGGCAGGTAACCTGGTCCGGCACGCTGCCGCGGTACTGCCACACGGCTTCACAATGCGGGCAGAGAAGGACAGTGAGCGGCACTTTCTTGCGGACCGGCTTTTTCTTACCGGCCGCAAGCCGCGGCTTGACCGATTCGCCGCACCAGGGACAATCGACCGGCTCCTCCGTGCCGAAGGCCCATCTTTTGTTGCCGCGGCCGACGCCGGCGCCGTCGGCGTTGTTGACGATGGTGAGCGATTGCTCGGCGATTAGGCTGGCCGGTTCAATCTCCCAGTCGAACGTCTTGTGGCATTTGGGACAGGACGCGTCCTGGTAGTAGCGGATCGACGGCTGCTTGGCGGCGACCAAATAGTCGCTGAAGAGCGGCACCTGCTTGCCACAGGTTGGGTCGGTGCAGATGGCCGACTTCACCCAGAAGGCGTAGATGATGTCGGCGTCGGCAGTACCGCAGCACGGGCAGGTGGTCTTGTAGAGGTTCAGGAGTGTCTGCTTGAGTGGCTTACCGGACCAGGGGACGATGCGGTTGCACAAATCGTCAAATGCCCGCTCCAGTTCCTTAACGTCTACCGGCGTGGTTTCGGTCTTGACGATGAACCAGGCGACCGGGTTGAGGTCGATGCCGATGACCTTGCAGCCGAGCCGCAGGGCCTCAACGACCGTCGTGCCGCCGCCCATGAACGGATCGAGGATGACCTTGCCGTTGGTGTCGGGGTCGTGCGTGTGGTTCTTGTAGAACTCCTCCATGATGACTTCCGCGCCACTCTTAGTAGGATTCCCATCCATATCGACCGGCAAGGGCTTAAGGCAGCCCAGGAGTATGGCGCGGAAGACGCATGACGCGCGGCGTGCGAACCACTTGTGCATCTGGTAAATGGGCTTGAAGGCGTTCCGCTCAGGCACCGCCAGACGGTTGATTTCGACGATTGGGAACGAATCTTCGATGGCCCATTTCTGCGCTCTTTCGGATGGCTTGCGTGGCTGACTGTCGCTCATCAAACAGTGCCTTCCAGAACGATCCAAGGGACAAGCATTTCCATCAGCGACAGCCCTCCGTGGCGGTATAGTTTGCGGCCAGCGTCGCCCCGAGGATGGGTTTGCACGCGGCCGCGGATCATGGCCACATCGCGGTCTGGCAACACGGCGACTCCGCAATGCGCCGGCGGGCCGGGCCGCTCCTTCAAGTTCGCAGATCGGGCAGCGCCGAAATAGCCGGCCAAAGGCGCAACCTCGGCATTATCCCAGGGGAACGAACAGCCCGAGCCGAAGTAAACATAGCCATGATCGCTGGTGATAAGGATTCGCCGGCCTGGGGCGTTTTGCACGATCTGCTGCACGCTATTCTGCCAGGCCGTCATGAGCATGTTGTGCAGGTTCTCGAATAATTCGGGGAACTTGGCGTCGCGATCCGAATACCGGTAGTCAGGGAAGGCCGACCAGACAAGCAGCGCCGGCGAGGAAGCATCGAACGTCCGCCTCTGATTGACCTGATCCAAGTGATAGCAGGCGATTCCCGCATCGCGAAGCTGAGCGCAATCAGGAAGCTGCGTCGGCGCAATGGCGCCCGCGCCGAGACGTTGCGCAATGAAATTGACCGTCTCGCTGGGCACGGCGGCCAGCGACCAGCCTTCTTCCACGATCCGCAAACCGGATTCTGCCGCCAGGCGCTTCAACAAGGGCACCTCGCGGAGGGAGAGGCCATCGAAGACCACGGCCGCCCGGCATGGGCCGGAGGTCAGGAATGCACGCAAGTCGCGATCGGGGGAGACGGGCGCGAGCAACTCGTCATAGATCCTGCCGGCTGCCGCGGCGACGACCTCCTCCAACTCGTTCACGGCTTGCTCCCCAGCGAGTAGATATGGCCCCGGGCGATGGTCGCGGTAGTTGCCCTCGGACCACAGTTCGTCCATGAGCCAGCGGGCCAGCCACGGCAGTCGCGGGCCGATGGCAATCAGCTTTTCAAGGATGGCGGGTGTGATGATTCCCATGAGTCATTCCGCGTAAATTGTGGCAGGCACACGCCATGTGCCGCACGCCAATTACGGCACACGGCGTGTGCCTACTACATTTCCTTCCCGCGGGCGGACGATCTCCAGCCGTGCCGCATACTGCGCGGCGCGGAAGTCGGGTAACTGCTCGCAGAGCTGTTCCACCTGCGCCTTGGTCATTTCACCCCGCTTGGTGATCGTGACATCGAAGGTTATCGCACCGGGTCCCGAGAGGCTTCCCCGTAGCCCGGCCGGGAGGCTGGAAAGTTCCCCCTCCTGTTCCGTCTGGAATAGCTGAAAACGGGCACTGGTGATCTTGGCGCCATCCGCCTGAGCAAGGCGGGCGGCAATCTCTTGACGCAATTCGCCTTTCGACGGCTTGAAAGGGATGTTGACTGGTTCCACGGGACCGAGGGCAACCGTGACGGCAACCGAATTGCTCACGATGCTCCCGGCCGCGGCGGCGATTTGCGCCGAACCGTCGGCCTGCGCGGTCACAAGCCCGGAAGGCGACACGGCAACGACCGCCGGCGCAGTCGATTGCCAGGCGACCTGCACGGCTGAAACGGGGCGACCCTGGGCATCGAAACCGGCCGCACTGAACTGTTGGGTATCTCCCTGATAAAGGGCCAGCGGACCTACAGGCTGGATCTCCAGCCTGGCGAGCCCGGCCGGAGGCGGGGGAGCGGTGGGCCGCGGTGGCGAAGGCTGGGGAGGCGTTGGCGGCGCGCTCTCCACCGGATCGCCAATGCGGGCCTCCAGAAGCTCGGCCTCGGTGTAATAGGGATCCGGTCCGGTATAGTTGCCGCGGGCGTGATACAGGCCAATTCTTCGCGCGGCGCAAAGCAGGCGGATTCCCCGCGTCACGCTTTGCGCGGCGGTCGGCACGGGAAAGGTCAGAGTTTCCTTATATTCACGGTCCACTTCGCGCACCAGCTTGCCTGAGACCTGATCGAGCCGCGCGGCCAGGTGTTCTTGGAAAACCATGGGCGGGTAAAGCTTCTCGGCAAGGTAACGGATGACCTCTTCTTTTGCGGTAACGGTCAGGTTCTCCGGCTCGACCTGATCGAGGGCGGCAGAAGGGCCATAACTCTCGAATCGCATGTAGCGCAGCCCGGCCTGGCGAATGGCGTTGGAGGCATGCCGGCGGTCGTCTCTGCCAATGCGTTCATACTGGTCGCGGCGGTCGGTATCGCGGGCCCGTTCCGCCTGATCGCAAAGCTCCTTGGCGGCCAGACGGCGCGGGCCCACTTCAACAGGTCCTGATGGGTGTCGAGACTGAAGTCGCGGGCCTTGGGCTCCAGGAGCAGCACTTGGTTGCGCACGGAGAGCCCGAAATAAAGAGCGTGCCGTTCCTCCGCTTTCAATTGCCGCGGCGCAAGGGCAATCCGCAGCCGGTCCTTGGGCATGCCGTCCAAGGCGGCGCAGGTCTCGTCCGCGCCGGAAAAGACGACCGTCGACTCGGCGCCGCGAAACAGTTCGTCGACCCAGATCTTGCGGAGCAAGGCTTTGGCCTTGGAACCGTCGGGGTCGATGGTCATGCTCCGATACTCGACCTTGGCGTCGGCGTTTTCCGGTATATCGAAGATCCAGCGGTCCACATTGGGGTGAAAGTGCGAGGCATATTTCTGGAAGGCGAACAGCGTCTGCTCGAAATCATTGATGTCAGCGCCCGGCAGCATCACGTGCCGAATCAGCTCTTCGCGGGTCGCTCCCCGCGTGCTTCCCTCGCCCGTCAGGGTGTACAGCATGGTTGTCGCCGCAATCCGATCGCTCAACGGACGATCGGCCAGCTCTTCGGCGTTGCCCCTGGCGAAGTTGATCAGATCGCCGGCCGGGTCAAGGTCTTGAAGTCGCGTGGCCGTTTCTCGGTCCCCAAGCGTGGCATGGCCGGCGGTGATGATGTCCTGGTCGGCATGCGTCAGGCGTACCAGGTTAGCCAGAACCCCAGCGAACCGCGGATGTTCTGGAATCCGCCGCGTTGCGGTACCCGTTCCAGGATGAGCGTGAGCAACTCGGGGTGAAACGGATAACTTTCTTGCATTCGCGCGCGGAACACCTCCGCGTCGAAAGTTGGGATATGGCGGCGCCAGGTATTGAGCAGGCTATCGATCGTGCCCGCGACGCAGGCCGGATCGAAATCGAGGAAGTTCCCAAAAAGCCGGTGCAGAACGACCTTGGCTTTGTCTTCGGACTTGGACCGGGCAAATTGGATGCGGACGTTCGGTACTCGGACCAAGGTTGAGCCGGGTTCCTTGTCGGCATCGTAGATGCTGGCGAAGATCGTGACCGGGCCGCCCCGATTGCCAAGCTCGGACAGCATTTGCAGGAAACCGACGTTCTGGCTCCGCAAGGCATCGTCGGGAATCATCTTAATTCCCTGCTCCAACTCATCCAGGATCAAAATCAGGTGGCGGTCGCCAATGGCCTCGGCAACCTGCCTTTCATCGGGATATGCTTCATACTGGCCACGGATCGTTAACCCGGCTTCGCGAAAGATGAAATCCCAGAGGCGAAACAACGGCTGGTCGGTGTACTTGTGTGCGACGACGGTTGCATTGGGAGGCAGGCCAAGCGCGCGACCGTGCTGCGCAAGCCAGCGATTTCCTTCATCCCGGCTATTCAACAGGTGGTAAATCAGCACCAGAAGGTGGGACTTGCCGCTGCCCTTGAGGCCTTCGAAGAGAAAGAGCCCGCAGGCGGCCGCGCGTCGCGAGAACCGCTCATCGAGCTGCTGGATGACCCGCTTGATATCGGCCGTGGGGTAGGTGAGGTCCAGGAAGGCGTCGGGCCGCGATTCGAGTTTTCGGCGGCGGCGGTCCCCCAGGTTCTTCAGATCGATAATGCCCTCAATTCCATCCTCAGAGAGTACCTCCGGACGAGGTATAAGGACCCGTGAGTAGCTCATGTCCAGCCTTATCTATACGCCGTATTCTTCCTGCTCGGATTATACATTCCATCGGAGGGGATGCAATGTAGCCTCACGCCCCTCAGATTATTGGAGCTTATCAGATTCCTGACAAAATACCAGAGGCTGGCTGCCCTGTTTCCCGGACTGGATACCGCAAACCCGGATGCATAGTCCAAATACCCGTTAGGAAAGCAGCAGAGAGCAGATAGTGAACAACAGCCCGAAGTTAACGAGGGATGAGACGATGGCAACCCCCGGCGCAGCAGATCGGATCCGAAGTGCAATCGCGGAAGCCGCCCGGAAGCTGGCGGAACAGGCTGGCCCATCCATCGGGCACGACACGCCGGTCCCTGGCGACTTGTATGTCTTCGAGGCCGGGGAGTACGTTGGTTTGGAATGGTTGGTCGTGCGCTTCCACCCGGACGACTCCAGCATGTTGCTTCTCGCTCCCGTAGACGATTTCCCCCTCGCCGGGACTCCGGATCTGATCCTCCCCTCTGACTCTGTCGGTCGGCCACTTACCGTTCGCTGCGGCGAAACCGATTGGTTCCCCGCCAGCCTTTGCGAGTCTCGACTGCGAGTTGGCGCGATCCCCGAAAAGATTCTGGGATTGGTTCGACAACGTCTGGCCGACTTCGCGCGTGGTCGGTCGCTCGGGGCGGGAGACCCATCGATTGACCTTGACCCCGAGTACGAAGAGTGGATCGGAGAGGTTGCGCAAGCTAGCAAGGATCGAGGCCCATCCCGGTCTTGACGAAATGTCTCGTTGTTTCTTGCGCGTCTGGCACGGGTATCTCCCGGGTGCCGGCTCAATGCCAACGCGGGAGGGCGCGGAGCGATTACTGAGCCGAGTGCCATTCTTCTAGCGGCCGCGCCGCGGACAACGGACCACGTCGCTGTGGACCGGGCTGTTCTTGGTCCACGGACCGGATGGACGCGACCCTCCATGATGTTCCATAACGGAAATACCGAAAACAGGCTGAAAAGCGTTGCGGCCGGGCATGCGAGGAACGGGGAAGAACCGGACCGGTCCGCGCCCGCGGTCCACAACGATAGGCACTCGGTCCAGGCAAGGCAAACCACGAAATACGCGAAAAGGAGAGACATGGATTGAAGATGGCAGAAAGATCGATTGACAGGAACATGCACGACAGGAAGATAGCGCGTGAGTACACGTGGAAAGGAATGAATTTCATCTTCTTGTCGTACATTTTCCTGTCATTAGTCTTGCTGGCCACTGCCGCCACGTTTGCCGGTCTGGCCCGTGTTATTCGATTTCATGCTGATTCTTGCGCTCCCTGTCTATCTTCTCTCTGGGGCACGCCGTCAAACACTGCCTCTAGTTCTTGCAGTACGGGTTGTCCACGCGGACGACCGAGATTCGACGCCCAAAACGCTGCACCCATTCTCGACTTTTCCAATATTTTTCTCGCCGTCAAGAAATGCGCGAATTCCTCGGGAAAAGGGGGCCTGGCGGGGCGGGCGATTGAAGTTTCCGTAAGTATGGAATGATGAACTGTATCAAACGCCGGATGGTGTTTTTTCCATGAAGCCGGCCTACGCAAAAGGGTTCACGATCCGCACGCCGTCATAATTCGCACCGGCGTCGAGGTCTTCCGTATACAGCACGTCCACGAATACGTTGGTGTCAATCGCGTTCATGAAGCTCGTCCCGCGTGAAGTGTTTTCCGCCGGCATGGACGGGCCGCAGCCGCAACCGCGCTTTCAGCGCCTCCCACGTCGCTTGCGGGTCCGAGGCACGATCCAGCGCGTCGATCGTGAGCTTGACGCGCGTCTGGTCCGGAAACGGCAGCGCCGCATCCGGGCGGAGAATGCCATGGTCGACCGTTGCCGTAATTTGTGCCGACATTTGTTACCTTCCTTTTCGGGGAAAACCTGATTTTATCCGTGTGGAAACCCGCCTGCAACCAGGCGGGAGGTTCCAAGCGTTTCTGGGCCATAGGGTTAGGTCGGCTCGGGCAAGTCTGGCAAAGCCTGCGGTTATGCCAGACTGGAAGTTGCCTGAATCACCATGATAACCGAGGGGTTGGCCACATCTCCACACGCCCACGGATGGATTTTTTTCGAGGCAGGGGCTAGAAACGGGAACGCAGCGGCTAGAAACGTTCGACCCCGTCCCTGTTTCGACCCCCGATCACCTCAGACGCTAAACAGTTACGACTTTTGTAATTCTGTGTCTGGAATTCCCTGAGCGCATTTGCAACTTTGGGCAAGATTATTTTGCCGGCACGAAATCGTGGAATTCCCCGGGAAAAGCGGGCCCGGCCGGGTTGCGGGAGACGGGACTCGCCGGAAACCTGGACTGCGGAACTGTTAAGAACCACCGGCTGAAACGTACTTATTACTATGGATTATTACGACTAATAACGCCTTGATACGCTTTGTTGCTGTTTGATTCGCTTCTGCGACGCGGCCGGTCAATCGCGTCGCGCGGTCCGGGGCAGGCTCGTCGCCTGCTCCGGCCAAGCTTCCGGCCTGGACACGCGACAGGCAATGTCCGCGCAAGCGGAGAAAGACGAAACGCAGGGAGGAGGGAACACTGATTAACGCTAATTACCACTAATAGAACGGCGAATTTGGACCACACCGTGACAGACCAAGATTTTTTTGTTGAATGCCGGAATGAAGGAGGAAGGGGAGACGCGGAGAGGAGGAGAAAGCGAAGACCCCGATTTTGGACCACACCGTGCTGGACCACGTGAACGAGTTCCACCCTGCCGAAGCGCATGATGGAAAAGCACTTACGACAATTTTGCCGGACCAGGAGAAACAGCGGGAACTATTTCAGGCAATAGTCCTGCATCGGGAATAACTTTGAATAGTTACGACGAATAACGTCTGGATATAGTTTTTCTCTTTGGCAATTCGCTTCCGCGGCGCGGCCGGTCAGCCGCGCCGCGCGGTCCGGGGCACGCTCGCCGCCTGCTCCGGCCAAGGTGCCGGCCTGGACACGCGGCAGGCAATGTCCGGGCAGGGAGAGAAAGGCAAGGGAGGAGGGAACACTAATAAACGCTAATTACCGCTAATAAAAGAAGAAAGAAGATTGGATTAGCGTTAATGAGCGGAGATTAGTGTTCCAGAATTCTTTCCGAACAAACCCAGGCGCTCAATTACGTATCATTCGGGGATCGAATAGAAAAAAACGGAATTTCTTGACTGAGCGTCCTTGGCCTCCTAGGAAGAAGGCGAGCAAACTTGCCTAACTTACCAAGAAGGGGCGAACGAGGACAAAAAGTAGTCAAAAGTAGTCAAACGTGGCCAAAACGTAGCCAAACGTGGCCAAGAAGGCCCAAAACTGGCCACACCCCGGCTTCCATGGTGTCACCACTCCGAAGAGTGTCAAGCCCTGAAATTCCCGCAGTTTCCTCGATGACGACAACCTCCTATGGCGAAAGCAATTCCAACTAGGCGTGGCATAAAATGGCGAAAAAATCCAAAGAACAGCGCTTTTTTGGCCACTTTGGCCAAAATGCCCGAAATGCACTACGTCCGGGTGGGTCGCTGGTCAGGCCCGTTGATGTCGGAAAACGCTCACCGGAGCACTTTACAAAAATTAGTTCTTGCAGGGTGAGACTACGCTCTATTAGTTATTCTTCGGCCGGTCCTAAGGAGTTGTAATTCCGCGTTCCGTCGTGTAAGGTGGCAGTCATGGACCCGCGAGCGCAAAAGCCCCAGCCAAGGCGCTCGCCGTGTTTCCTCGAAGGGCTTGCGCAGAAATCACGTCGCCCGATTTGTGCGATAGAGGCCCGAATCGGTGCCTGGAAACTGGACGAACTAAGAGCAAAACCATCATGAAAGCACAAGCCAACGGACTAAAATCCATGCCAGGTAAATACCGCGGCCTGTGCGTCTGCCTTGCCGCGGCGGCCCTCCTTGCCCATCGGCAGCAGATCCGGGCGGCGGCTCCGGTTGCCGAGGTGCCACGGGGTACTCGTGTACTCACGGGTCGGCGGCAGATTGGCAACCTGTCCCACACCGGCCAGGTGGACATTGCGCAGTTTGCCTACTCCTATCGCAAGGGCGCCGCGAACAATCCGGTCGAGACCCGCTGGTTGAATCCTAAACCTGACATGCTGTGCGGTCTGTTGTGGGAGGAACGCCGTTCGGTGCGGCGCATCGAAATTGAATTTCCTTCCTCAACGGCAACGGTTCCCGGTACTACGGTCCCCAGCGCCCAACAACTGCGCCTGGTGACGCGCGCCGCCGCCGCGCCCTTCGAGGAGGCTTCGGTCCCCGGCATGGGTCTTCCTCCCCAGCAAGAGTTCACGCTCACGCCGACGGGCGATCCAGTGCTGACTGCGCAGGGCGCGACGCTCTTCACCTTTGCTTCCCAGAACGATATCAACAGCATCAAGGTGCTCTACTCCGGCAGCGACAGCAAGGTCGGCATCCCCGCGGTGCGGGCCTATGGTCGCGCGGCGTGGAAGAAACCGGTCACGGTGGAGATCGAGTGGGCCGTGACCTGCAGATCGAAGCAACCGGGCGCAGCCGGCCAGCGTTGGGACGGTCGCGTCGAGGTGTATAACGGGCAGATTGGCTCCGTCGCGCCGCTGGAGAAGGGGTGCGGCGTGGTGGCAACTGGAGAACACGCCTGGAAGGACGGGGAACGAACCACGGCCCGGCGAGGCATCCGGCTGCCGGTGTTTCAAACGACAGGGGATGTCAACAGCCGCACGATCGTGACGCTCTGGACCGGGGCACCCGGTACTCCGGGTCGCGGCGATGTTTCCTTCACTCCTGGGGATCTGGACAGCGGGCCAATCCTCATTCCCAGCATGGGGATCTATATTGCGATCGCCCAAAGCGGATTGAGTGCGAAGCAGTTCCAGTCGCAACTTGCGGCCAAAGGCCTGCGCACGGTCCGCGAGCAGACGCGAATGGAACCCGAGGTGAGTTGGGCGTCCGCCATGAAACGCTACCATGGGAAAGACGCCCTGCCGGAGTTTCCCAAACCGCCTTACGAGCCGGCCATGCAGATCGACGTACCGGAGAAGCAGCTTGTCGCCCAGTGGCGATTGGGCGATTGGCATCTGAAACGCTGGTCGCAGAAGGTGAAGGACGACACCTATTGCGTCAGCATTTGGGCGCCGGGGGCCCCGAGCCCGGCCCCGGATACACGGCGATTGGGCTGGAGTCGTCGACGAACATCAGGGCCTTGGACCTGATGGGCTCCGCTGACGTGGCCAGGGGCGGCTTGAACTGGTGGTTGTTCTTCGTCAAGCACACCACGCCCTGGGGCAAGCTTGCCGAGTTGGACGACGGGCCGTTGACGGCCCCCGGCCATAGCCTGAAAAGCATGGATTCCCACTATGACCAGCATCATGGCGGCGGCCAGGGCCGCGTGTTGGAAACCTGCGGCGCTGCACTACCTCCTGACCCGCGATACCGCGTGGCTCGAAAAGGCTGGCCCAGTGCTGGCGAAGGCCTGCGGCTGGACCCTCGAGCAACGCAAGATATGGAACGCGGACCTTCCGCCAAGCGCCTGGTGTCATGGACTCGAGCCACCGGTCGATGTGTGCGACGGCAGTGACATCCGGCTGTTCTACTCGTTGAATGCCTGGTATTACGCCGGCTTGAAGCAGGCCGCGGACGTCCTTGCCGGGAAAAATGCAGCCCAATATGCCGCCCAGCCCCGTGGGTACACGGGGACGTACATGGGACGACTTGTGAAAGAGGCCGAACTTTTCCGCCGCGACATCCGCAAGGCCGCCGATCGCTCGATGGCGCTCTCTCCGGTCGTCAAAGTGAGGGACGGCACCTATCGCCGGTACGTGCCCTTTGCACCGTATATGCGCGGCCTGGGCACGGAGATCGATACCGGTTTCTCCGGCTACGCCGACGGCCGGTGGTTCGAAATGGTCATGGGCGGCCTGCTCCTCGTCCGCAGCGGGATCTATGACGTCCACGAACCGGTGGTCCAGGAGATGCTTAACGTTTATGAAGACCGGCTCGTCCAGGACGGACAGAACGGACAGAACGGCTACAACGATGCCCCGGCCCTGTACTTGCTGTTGGACGACGTGCCGCTATTCCTCAGAGGAATGTACAATTCTTATGCAGCGGAAGTCGATCCGACGCTCGGCTATATTTTTTGGGAGGTGCAACAGCGGCAGTACGCCAGGGACAAAACGTTCGAGGAGGCGGCGTTCCTGGAGCGCGTTCGCGCGATGCTGGTGATGGAAGACGGCCAGGACCTCTGGCTGGCGCGGGCCACGCCGCGGGCGTGGCTGGAACAAGGCAAGCGGATTGCGGTCAACAGCGCACCCACCTTCTTCGGCCTGGTGGGCTATGAAATCGTCTCCGACGTGGACCACGGCAAGATTACCGCCACGGTGGAGATGCCCGCGCGGCATCCGCCCGAGAGCGTCGTCCTGCGTTTTCGCCATCCCCGGGCATTGCCCATCCAGAGCGTGACCGTCAACGGTAGTGACTGGAAGCACTTCAACAAGGAGCAGGAAACGATCGAATTGAAGGGGCTGGCCGGCACCGTGGCCGTGACGGCCAGGTACTAAACAATGAACAATGCCACCCTCGAAAGCCCCTGTGCCGTTCAACGCCGGACGCGAGTCCGTTTCCTGGTCGTCGGATTGGTAATCCTCCTGGGCATGGTGAGCTATCTGGACCGGGCCTGCCTCGGAACGCTCGTACGCCCGATCATGGGCGACCTCCATTTGCAGGACTATGAGCTGGGCTACGCCCAGATGGCCTTCGCCCTGGCCTACGGGATATTCGGCATCATCAGCGCCTGGTGGGGAGACCGGGTCGGCACGCGGATCATGCTGGCAGCCATCGCCCTGGCCTGGTCGGTCTTCACCGTGGCCACGGGGGCCGCACAAGGCCTGATTTCGCTGGTGGCCATCCAATTCTGCTTCGGAGCGGCGGAATCCGGGACCTGGCCGGCGATCGCGCGGACACTCTCCCGCTGGATCCCTTATAGCGAACGCGGCCGGGCCCAGGGCATCGTCTGGGTCGGGGCCCACATGATGGCCGGACTGACTCCCATACTGGTGCACGAACTGAGCCACTTCATGTCGTGGCGAGCGATCTTCTTCGTCTTCGGCCTGGTCGGCTTGCTCTGGGCGGCCCTCTGGTATTGGTGGTTCCGCGACGAGCCGTCGCAGCACGCGCAAGTCGACGCCGCGGAGCTCGCGCACATCGTGGCCGGCCGCCAGGCCGCCGCGGCCAAGGAGCACCTCCGCGACCCGCACGCCGACCCGCTACGCCTTCCCGTGAGTACACGGGAGCCCAGCCCCGCCCCGGCCTTTTGGCGACGGCTCTTGACGAATCGCAACGTGCTCGGGCTGTGCCTGATGTATCTGCCGGCCAGCTTTCTCGTCTATTTCTGCCTCACCTGGTTCCTTACGTGCCTCCGAGAGGGCCGCGGCATGGAGGGCCGGGAGTTGGCCTTCTTCAGCGGCTTGCCGCTCATTTTGAGCGTGGCCGGCGACGTGCTGGGCGGGACCACGACCGACTGGGGCGTCCGCCGCTTCGGACCGCGATGGGGCCGCGCGGGCGTGGGACTTGTCGCTTACCTGGCGGCCGGCGGTTTCGTGCTGCTGGCCGCCTGCGCCAACCAGGCCTGGCTGGCGGCCACGCTCTTTGCCCTGGGAACGGCGGCTGCCATGTTCGTGATGGCCTTGGCCTGGAGCACCTGCCAGGACATCGGCGGCGGGCATGCCGGCGTGGTCAGCGCCACGATGAACACCGCCGGCCAGGTCGCCGCCATGGCTTGCCCTCCACTGGTGATCTGTCTGAAGAACCATTACGGCTGGAACTCCGACCTCGTGTTGATTGGCGCGAGTTTCCTTCTCGCCTCGCTCTGCTGGCTTTTTATCGATCCTCGAAAGAAGGTTTTTCCAGAATGACCAAAGTCAAAGACGTTCGATTCTTCAAGGCCGTCTCGCCGCTGTCGCAGCCGATTGCCGACAGCACGCACCAGATCGACCAGATTGCCATGATCGTCGCCCGGCTGGAGCTGGAAACGGGCATTACGGGCGACTCGTACTTGCTCGCGTTCGATTACTCGCCCGCCGCCATCGCCGGGGCCTTGCGGGACATCGGCCCGCTGGTGCGGGGCTGGGACGTTTCCGCATCGGCGCCTTTCATCAAGAGTTCCAGCGGCAGGCCGAATACTTCGGCCACGCGGGCATCCACCGCTGGGCCGAGGGCCTGGTGGACCTGGCCCTATGGGACGCCTGGGGCAAAACGCTCGGCCAGCCGGTATGGCGGATGCTGGGCGCGTACCAGCAGCGCACGCCGGTATACGGCAGCGGCGGCTGGCTCTCCTACAGCCTCGGCGAACTGCTGGCCGAAGTGACCGGCTATGTGCGTTGCGGGCTGCGGGCCGTGAAGGTCAAGGTGGGCTCGCCGGAGTTGGCCCGCGACGTGGAGCGGCTAACGCGGGTGCGCGAGGCGGTCGGCGCCGAGGTGCAGGTGATGATGGACGCGAACCAGGGCATGGATCTGGCCGGCGCCCTGGAACTGGCGGATGCCGTCAGGCCGCTGCGCATCCGCTGGTTCGAGGAGCCGCTGCCGCATACCGACTTCGACGGCTACGCCCACCTCCGCCGCCGCGCCGGCATGTCCTTGGCGATGGGCGAGCGGGAGTTCGACCTCGTGCCGCTCAGGGAGCTGATCCGCCGCGAGGCCATCGACCTCTGGCAGCCGGACATTCTCCGCCTCGGCGGCCTCGCGAATTGGCGGACGTCGGCGGCCCTGGCCCAGGCGCATCATCTTCCCGTGCTCCCGCATTTCTACAAGGAATATGATGTGCCGCTCTTGATGACGATCCCCAATGGCTTGGGCGCCGAGTGCTTCAAGTGGGTCGATCCCCTGATTACGCAAGCGATCCGCATCGAGGACGGCTACGCCTATCCCAACGACGGACCGGGATGGGGATTCCGCTTCAAGGACAAGTACCTTGCCGAGTTGCCTTGACCCCTCAATCACGATCACCATCCTCCAATCCATAAGGAGATTCTCATGAGTCACAAGCGCACGCTTCGCATCGTCCACGCCTGTTTGGCGTCACTGGCCGTTCTCACGATCGCGGTCAGCGCCGAGCCGCGCGCGGAGCGGGACAGCCCGATCAGGACAAGCGGGTCGGCCAGCCCGCCGACATCGCGCCCAGCGCCTATCAGTACCGCGCCGACCGCCGGCCCGACGAGAACCCGCCGGAGAGTTGGCTGGCCCTGATGCGGTATGCCGGCCAACCGCTGAATCGGCCGCTGGACGCCAATGCTCCGGCGATCAAGCGGGCCTTGTGCGGGTTGCTGTGGGAGGAAATCCGCCCGTTGGAACGATTGGAGTTGACCTGGGCCGCCAGCGCCGAACGCCGGCCGGCGCCGGATGAGCTGGCCATCACCACGCTGGACAATCAAGGCACGGCAAGTTCCTGGTGGAACAACCTCGGCGCGGTGAAGAAGCCGCTCAAGCCGGCCGTATCGGCGGACGGCAAGACCTATGTCTACGACCTGAAAACGCCAACCTGCGGCGTCGTGATCAGCGTCGCCGGCGGTAAGCTCGCCACAGACTACGACGTCCCCATGGTGCGGGCCCTGGTGGCGGCAACCTGGAAGAAGATGGACATCGAGGTCCAGTGGGGCTTCGACGCGGCCACCGCCGACAAGGACTACAGCGGGCGAATTGAAACCTACGACGGCCACGTGGCCGGGCTGCACCCCTTGGACGGCGACCGGCAGACCGTGGTGGCCGACGCAAGTTCATGGCGTTCAATCGGCAAAGGCTCGACCTGCCGAGGCGTGAAACTCGGCCTCCTGTATATGGGCATCTCACAGCGGCGGAGAGTGCAGCCCTTCACGACCCAAGCTGACGACGTGCCGCGAACCATCGTCACGTTGTGGACTAAGGCAGGCAATTTCTCCTTCCTGGCGGCGGACCTGGAGAGCGGACCGATCCTAGCGCCCGAGTACGGGTTCTTCGTCCGCCGGGTTTCGCCCGATCCGCAGGCCGCCACTGCCCGGCAGTTCGTCAAGGGACTCAGGTCAGGCACACCGATGCTGACCATCCGCCAGCAGATCCGTGCCCATGAAGAGCAGACCTGGGAGGGGGCCGTGACCGCCATGTGCGGCGCCGATTTGCCGCCCCATCCCCGGCCGCCGGCCGGAGCGGAGCCGCGCATGCAGGTCGAGGTTCCCTCGGCGCGCTTGACGGCGCAGTGGAATCTGGGTGCCTGGCATCTCCTTCGGCATTGCGCGAAGAACCCGATGAACGGGCGGCTGTGGTTCAACGATTATCCCTACGGCATCCTGGGCGCCGAGACCTACTTGATCCTGGCGGCGCTGGACCTCACCGGCGCGCACCAGGCTGCCGAGGACGGTTTCGACCAGTGGCTGTCGCTGCCGATGGATCCCGATTCCAAGGGGCACCATCCTTGGGCCCTTCCCGATCGTCCCAACGGGCTTTTCTCGGAAGGACACGGGTGCCTGACGCACGCCGTGGGCCCGCCGGGCGGCGGCGGCCACATGGATGGCGTCCATGCCTTCGGCCCCGGCTCCATCGGCTGGGCCTTGACGGAACACTATTGGATGACCGGCGACCGCGAGTGGCTCGAAGACGTCCGCGCCGCGGATCAAGGCCAACGCCGACTGGATGCTGCGTCAACGGCGCCTGCTGGCGAGCATCGTCCCCGGCGGCGAACATCTCTGGTGCAAGGGCCTGCAGCCGGCGCTGCAGGTGACCCCGGACAGCGGCGGTTTGTGGATGCAGTTCTACGAGTGCGAGGCCTATTACTGGGCCTTTGTCTCGCGTTTTGCCGCCACGCTGAGCGCAATCGATCCTGACGAAGGCGGCAAGCTCGCGGCCCAGGCGGAGGCCTATCGCCAAGACCTGCGGGCCGCGGTCGAGCGGTCGATTGCCCTCTCGCCGGTAGTACGGGTCCGCGACGGCACCTACCATTCGGTGATTCCCTTCGCTTGTTACGTGCGCGGGCTGGGCACGGGCGCATGGGGGTGGATGCGCGACGGCTCCGGTTCTCACGTCGGCCCGCTGTATTGGGAGACGGTCCAGTCGGCGGCGGCGTTGATCAGCCCCGCCGGACTTCTCTCCCCGAACGACGTGCGGGTGCAGGGGTACCTCGACGTGCTGGAGGACCGCTTGCTCCTGGAGAATCCGAACGTCCAAGCACGCTGCAAGGGCAACTGGTTCGCCGCCGGTTGGCAGTACCAGGGTGGACTGGAACGCACCGCCAACATGCACCTGGCCGGCGATGACGTTCCGGTCTTTCTCCGCTCCTTCCTCAACGGTTATGCCATCGATATCCTTCCGCAGGACGGGTACATCTTCAACGAACATGCGGTGCACGGCCCGCCGGACAAGATCTTCGAGGAAGCCGCCTTTCTCGAACGCTTCCGCAACCTGTTGGTGATGGAAGAGGGCCGGAACTTGTGGCTCGCACGGGCTACGCCGCGGGCGTGGCTGGAGCAGGGCAAGAAGATCCGCGTCAAGAACGCCCCGACGCACTTCGGCCTGCTGGATTACGAGATCGTCTCGGACGTGGACCACGGCAAGATCGGGGCCACGGTGAAGATGCCGTCACGCGGTGCGCCACAGGAGCTCTTGTTGCGTCTACGGCATCCCGCGTCCGCGCCGATCCAAGGCGTTACGGTCAACGGAACGGATTGGCAAGACTTCGACCCGGCCAAGGAGGTCGTCAAGCTGCATGGTCTGAAAGGCACGGCGAAGATTGAGGCGAGTTACCAGTAGAGGAATTCGTCCTCCTGGGGCACCCGCATATTTGACAACCCGCGTATTTGGCTTGACTTCCCCAGGCCACCTCTTTATGCTCATGGCAGCGCCGTTGGGCTGATTCCGGCGTGGACTGCATCGCGGTTTGCCCGTACACCAAACGGTATCGGGCTCGGGTTGGCCATTAGCACAGCGGGGGTGGTTGCATGCTGAAGGACATAGGCAGTACTGTAACAAGAATGAAAACTTGCAGGTCCAACGTCGTCCCGTTCCTGATGGTCGTCGGCGCCGTGCTTTGGCAGGTGACCGGCGCGTTTTGCCAGGAGAGCAAGGCGGGCAAGCCCAAACAACAACTCAACGTGCTGCTCTTGGTCTCCGACGACTGCCGGGCCATTCAAAGCTGCTATGGCGAGCCGACGATCACGCCCCATATCGACAAGCTAGGCCAACGCGGCTTACGCTTCGATCACGCTTACTGCCAGTATCCCTTGTGCAACCCGAGTCGGTCCTCGTTTCTGACCGGCATGCGGCCCGACACCACGCGCGTCTACGAGAACCTCAACCAATTCCGCAAGAACATCCCCCAGGTCGTCACTTTGCCGCAGTTATTCAAGAACCACGGGTACTTCGTCGCCAGGGTCGGCAAGCTGTATCATTACGGCGTGCCCAAGCAGATCGGGACCAACGGGTATGACGATCCGGTCTCCTGGGAGCAGGTCGTCAATCCCCGTGGCCGCGATTGCGACGACGAGGACAAGATTTTCAGCATCGTTGCCGGCGAGAAGGCCCACACGGCGGTGGGCACCGGCGATTACGGGGCCACGCTGAGTTGGCTGGCGGCCGAGGGGACCGACGAAGAGCAGACGGATGGAAAGATCGCCCGCGAGGCCTGCCGTCTGCTGTGCGCCCACCGCGACAAGCCGTTCTTCCTGGGCGTCGGTTTCTTCCGTCCGCACACACCGTACGTTTCACCGAAGAAGTACTTTGCGCTGTATCCCCTGGCGCGGGTCGCCCTGCCTGAGAACCCTGGGGACGATCGCCGCACGAAGCCGGCCTGTGCCTTGACCGTCTTCCCGCCGGATTACGGCATGGACGACTCGCTGCGCCGGACCGTCATCCAGGCCTATTATGCGTCGGTGAGCTTTATGGATGCCCAGTTCGGCCTCGTACTCGACGAACTCGACCGGCTCGGCTTGGCGGACCGCACGGTGGTCGTATTCATCAGCGACCACGGCTATCAACTGGGTGAGCACGGGCTGTGGCAGAAGATGACCGTTTATGAAGAGGCCGCCCGCGTGCCTATGATCATTGCCGCGCCGGGGATGAAGGCGGGCGGCAAGTCGACCGAGCGGTTGACCGAACTGGTCGATCTCTATCCGACGCTGGCCGACCTGTGTGGCTTGCCCGTGGCGAAGGACCTGGAAGGGGTGAGCCTCCGGCCGCTGTTGGACGATCCGGCGAAGGTCTGGAAGAAGGGCGCATTCACCCAGGTGGTGCACGGCGTTGCGGGCGGGCGTGATGACAAGCCTCGCGGAGGCGCCCTTACCATGGGCCGCAGTATCCGCACGGAGCAGTATCGCTATACCGAGTGGAGTGAGGGCCAGTACGGCGTTGAACTCTACGACCACCGTACCGATCCCCACGAATGGCACAACCTGGCCGATGATCCGACGTCGGCAGGCATCGTCCGCGAATTGAAGTCGCTGCTGCACGCCGGTTGGAAGGCGGCAGGCCCCGATCCCAACGAAGCACCATAGTCCACGAACCGGGGACAGCAGCAATTTGGTTCCGAAACCGCGCCGCAGTGAGGCCGGACCTATTTCTCCGCTCTCCTCGCAGGATCGGCCGAAAAATAACTTCCCGATATGGGTGGCATGCCTTCACGCGGCCGTAATAAAGCCGCGGCAGCAGGGCAATCGAAACCGGCCGCGGGTAGGCATGTTCTCCCAAATGTGTGACGTAAGGCATGCCAGCCTCGCAACAAACATGCCTACCCGCGGCCGGTGGGACTTTTCCCGACTGCGTCGAGCTTCTCACGGCCGCGTGAAGGCATGCCACCCTCGCAGAAACACGGAAGTTATTCTTCGGCCGATCCACAGTCGCCGAACAGGCGCCCTCCTGCCGCTAGCGTGGCATCGGCAGCAGCATGGTGGAGTTTTCGGGCAACGTCACCTCGCCTTCCTTGCCGTCGATGCGATAGCGGATTTTCAAATGTTTGGGTACGAGGGGACAGGGATTGCCGAAGGTCTCGTTGTAGAAGGGCGAGGGCAGGAAGATCACGCGGTACTTGCCGGCGTAACGGCGAAGGATAGCAGTCACGTCCTTGGTTCGCGTATCGGCGCCGTAGACGGCCTCCAGGATCTCGAGTTTCACGGCCTGGTGGCCGGCCTGGGCTAGGGCCTTGCGAAGTCCGACGAAGTCGCCGCCCTCGCTGTGACCGATCGCCAGCGCCACGATTCCGGCCTCGTCCTTCAACTCGGGCGACTTGGCCGCCTCCAGCGCCAAGGCCATCATCTCCCGGCTCGGATAGCGGAGTAGAATCTCCAGCACCAGGCGTTTGTCATCGGGCCGGCGGGCTATCTCCAGGGCCGTGCGGCATAGGGCCTCGCGGTCGGCCTGGGGCATCACGAACTGCCGGGCGAGGCGGATGTAGCCCCGCACGGCCCGCACCTGGCACTTCTGGTCCTTGACGCTTTTGGCGAGATCGACTAACACGGGGGCCGCGTCAACCGACATCCACTGGCCCAAGAGGCGGAATGCCGTGTCGCGGACCGTTTCGTCGCCCTGTTTGGCCGCGTCGGCGACGGCGGCCAACGAATTCCGCCCGCCCAGCACGCCCAAAACCTCCAGCAGTTTGCACTTGAGGTTCACGGGGGCGTCCGCAAGGGCAGCAACCAGTTTCTCGGCGCAGTCATCCCGATCGGGCATCCTTTGCGAGGCCTCCTGCAAGGCCTCGACAATGGCGGCTGTTTCGTCGCCATCGGGCGCGGTGCGGAGCTTGGCGATCAATCGGGAATAGTCAGCGAACTGGATCGTTCTACCCAAGGCCGACAGGGCGACCCGGCGGACCTTCGCGTCTGCATCTTCGGCCGCCTTCCACAGCGCTGCGGTTGCCGCAGCGACGTGCCGCCGCCCGGCCAGTTCCATGAGGACTATCCGCTGGGCGCCGCTGGCGCGGGGCAATCGATCGGCAATCAGGCCGCCGATCGTCGGGCCTTGCAGTTCGTCGATCACCGCCATGGCCGTCTGCGAAATCGCCGCCTTGTCTTCCAACGCGGCCTCGAAGAGCACGGGAGCACTCACCGTCTCGTCGATCTTCTTCAGGGCCCGCAGGGCTTCGATCCGCACTTGCTCGGGACTGCTCTTTGCGGCTTGGACGATCTGGGGAATGACCGTCGCCTCGCCGCGATCGGCCAAGGCCCGGATCAGCAGCGATTGGCGTTGCAGCGGCGCCCGGCCCAACGCGGCCACCACGGCCTCGGTTGCCTCCCGGCCCGGAAGGTCCCGGATAATGCTCAGCCCGAAGGCGAAGTGTTTCTTGTCCGCCGACTGCAGTTCCTTGGCCAGCAACGGCAGGCCTTTGGCCCCGCGGGCGAGAATGGCGCCGCGAGTCGCTTCCAAAATCTGCATCTGCGGCAGGTCGGCGGCGCGGATCTCGTCGTAGAGTTTCATCGCCTCGGCTGGGCAGCCTTGAGCCAGATAGCGATCGGCGCAAAGCGTGCAACCTTCGGCCACGGCCCAGCGGACTTCCTTGGGCTCGATCGCCAAAGACTGCCGCAGGGCGGTTACGGCCGGCCCTCCGCCGATGTGTCCCAGGGCCACCGCCGCGGCCTGTGCCACGCCGCAATCGGAATCCTTCAGCCGCGCGACGAGACAATCGACCGACTTCGCGTCGCGTCGCACGCCAAGTGAATTGATCACGCCGACCAGGAGCCGGCCCTGCAATTGGCCGGCAGCCGTCCGCAGGGCATCGTCGGCCGCGGTATCGGGGATGACCTCCAGGGCGATGCGGGCCCACGAGGAAAGTTCCGGGCTGGACAGCAACGCCGCTAGGGCCGGCACGGCTTCGCCGTTGCCGATCAGCGCCAGCCGCTTGCAGACCAGGGCCTTTTCGGCCGGAGGGGCGTCGGATCGCAGCAACTCAATGAGCTTCTCTTGCTCCTTGGGAATGTTCGCCGCGTTGGTTTGCGTACCCGCGAGGATAAGTGTCAGGAGTACGAAGGTCTTAACGTATTGCATGAAGGTGTTCCGGTCCATCCTTGTGGGTTGCCTACTTGTTTACAAGCGCCAGGGCTCGCGCAAAGCCTCGCCGCGAAGGCGATTGGCCTCGTCGTCGCCGATGAATTCATTTCTCTTTGGATCGTAAGCCAACTTGCGGTTGAGGAACATGGCGATGTTCACGGCATGGCAGGCGATGTGCGATTGGCAGGCCACCTGGGCGTTCGCCCGCGGCAGGCCGCGCGACTTTACGCAGTCGAGGAAATCGCGAACGTGGAACGTGGCCGGACAGCCGCTGATCTTCGCCAGCTTCTTGCCTACCAAGAGTGCGGGCGAGCTCAGCGCGAGCTGCCCGCTGTCGCCCGTCTCAACCCAGCCGGTGCTGCCTTCGTAACGCACGGGGCAGGCGCCAGCGGCAGCCAGCCCTCGGTGCGGACGACCAGGTTCACGCCATTGGCATAGCGGGCCGAGGCCTGCCCCTTGCGGATCGGAAAATACTCGACCGGCGCGGTGTCGTCGGCGTGGTTGGCCCATTGACATTGATCGACGCAGTGCGAACCCCACTCCAGGCAACCGCCGCCGACCATGCCGCCGCCCTTCTCGAAGTCCGCGCTCAGCATGCGCGAATTGTAGGGCCGCCACGCTGCGCTGCCGAGGAACAGGTCCCAATCGACCTGATCCTGCGGCGGCTGCGGCTGAGCGGGCAGCCAACCGCTGGTGGACGTACCCAACCTCCAGGCGTGTGCATGGACGGTTTGCAGCTTGCCGAGTTTGCCCTGCCGCGCCAACTCTGCGGCGAACTCGAAGTGCGGCAGGTTCCGTCGTTGCATGCCGCACTGGAAGACCCGCGCCTTGCGGCGGATGGTATCGGCCAGGGCGAGGCTTTCCACGATCGTCTTCGAGCAGGGCTTTTCGCAATAGATGTCCTTGCCCGCCTTGGCGGCGAAAATGGAAAGCAGGGCATGCCAGTTCGAGCCGGTGGTGATCAAGACGGCGTCGATCTCCGGCCGGGCCAGCAGATCGCGGAAGTCGCGGCAAGCGGGGCAATCGGCGATGCCGTAGCGCTCCTCGATCCGACGCTTCACGCCTTTGCGGCGATCGGCCCGCACGTCGCAACAGGCCGCGAAGCGCAGCGTCGGGCTGGTCCATGAAGCAGCCGATGACGTAGTTTCCGCGGCTGCCGATGCCGATCGAGCCCATCACGATCTGCTCGCTGGGAGGCACGGCGCCGTTCTTGCCCAGCACCGATCCGGGCACCAGATAGGGCACTGCGACGGCAGCGCCCGCGTGAAATACCGTCTTCAGGAAGCGTCGTCGTTGCACGGGTTGGTTTTCGGGCATGGCGGGGGGCCTCACTTGGCGGCGCAGGTCGCCGGCTGGCAGGGCGGAAGGAATAACGGTCGGCAAGCGGAGTCTTAAGGACACGCCAAACCGACTAGGATCGCAGGAATCCAGGCAATGTTCATCACGATTCCTTGAAGGGTACCATCGATCCTGGCACGTTGTCAACCTCTCGGGCAGCTCAGGCCGAAGCGGCGTATAAACCGCAATCTTGCCGAGGCCCGCTTTTGGGCCAGCGTAGGACCGGCCGAAGAATAACGTCCGCACTGGACCGTAGGACGGATTGGTAATCCGTCTTACGGCATTTCCCCAAGGTTATTCTTCGGCCGGTCCTTAGCCCGCTCTAGCCCACTTTGGTTCGTTCTTGGCAAGCTCGGCAATTCCGCCAACTTCTTCTACTGTACGGGCTTGTTGCAGCGCTATTCGCCAGAGATAAAATAACGGCTTATGCAATGCCCCGAACTTCCAATGGGGGTTGTGTTCAAGTGGGCCGAGCTTGTCCCGCGCAACCCACGGGAACGGAGTTTAGACTGAGGCCCTCGCAGAAATTGCAACGGAGCAGCAGCCGCGTTTAATCTGGATGCTGCCTTGTTGGAAAGTTCCGATTTCCGCCTCCCGCCGTAATCGACATCGAAGCCCCGTTCTGCCAGCCTTCGAGGTGGAAGGACACGGATCAGCAATGGAAAGGACAGCACCAAGAGGGATAAATGAAGTTTTTCCGCTACCGCCGCCCGTCATTGAAGACCATGCTCGGCATTACCAAAGCCAAGAAGCGGATCAAAAAGGAATTGGGCATCACCGCATTCATGAAGCCCTTCCGCTGGTGGACGAACACGAAGCGGCGGATAAAGCAGCAAGATTGGGTACGAGTCGAAAGCAGGCAGGCTGATTCGGAATGGATTGCCAAGGCCAGGAGGATGCTTGTTTGTAATGATCGTCGTCGTGGCTTTGGCGACGGCGGTAATGGCCTTGGCGAGGTAACTCCGATGCCTGTCAGGTGCCTGAATATATCAAGTTGAGCGACGAGATCGGCAATTGGGCAGGCGACATCAAGAAGGCCAAGTTGCCCGACGCATTCTTGGTCGATTATGTGCGGGTTTATGACGTGGTAGAGAAATAGCTTTGCCGACATTTTCGCGCCGAACTAACAGCCGATGGCCGATTCGATGTACGAACGATTTACCGACCGCGCCCGAAAGATCATGCGACTCGCAAATCAAGAGGCCCAGCGGTTCAATCACGAATACATCGGCACCGAGCATATCCTCCTTGGACTCGTAAGAGAGGGTAGCGGCGTGGCCGCCAATGTGCTGAAGAATCTGGAAGTCGATCTCCGCAAGATACGCCTTGAAGTGGAAAAACTCATCCAAAGCGGTCCCAACATGCTGACGATGGGCAAGCTCCCGTGGACGCCTGCCGCAAAAAGGGTAATCAAGTATGCGGAGGAGGAGTCTTGCAAGCTGAAACTCAACCAAGTGGACACGGGGAATATTCTCTTGGGGCTAATGCGAGAGGATAGGGGTGTTGCTGCGCAAATCCTTATGAACCTCGGTCTGCGCGTGGAGCAGCTACGACGGGAAATTGAGTATGTTCGGTTTAGCGAAACCCTTGATTCGGCAGGAAAAACTTCCGTGCCCTTTCCCGAGCCTCCGACCCAATTATCTCCCGAGGTTGATGAAGGCATGGTTTTTTCACCGCAGGTGTGTCGGAAGTGCGGCCATGTGTCTGTTGTTCGTGTCATCTGGGAATGCGGTCGTCTATTCGGCAAGAACCTCGAAGATATAAGAATGGGCCTCGCGATTCTCGGTTCTTATCGGAGTGGCGAAAAGGGGCCAGCGTGGGTGTGCCTGAAGTGTGTTCCTCAGTGGTCCGAGGTTCATCGTTTGGTCATGCACGATTATGGCTTGGAGGAGGAGAAGTTAACGGCTGTCGCTGCGACGGACTTTGGGAAGGCCGCACAATGCCGTGATGCTCAAAAGGTCGTGCGGCATCAATTGGCCGTCTTGATTGAGGGGTGGTTAAGGAGTCAATGAAGTTCTCTGTCGCACGCCTCTGGACTAGCTTGCACTGGGCTACCCGCATTGCGATGCTGTTGGTTCTATTCGCAATTCAGTGGTGGCAGGCCAGATACACATGGATTTCTCACGACCGAACGTATGGATGGCCCATCGCATTCGCCAACGCGTGGGATGCGGGGGAATCGTATCCGTGGTTGCTTGCCCTGGACGCGGCGGTGTGGCTCGTCCTTCTCGCTTCGGTCGGATACGCGCTCGAACGATTGTGGAGGAAGACAAAGCCATTTCAGTTCAGTCTCGGCAGCCTGTTCGGCCTTCAGGCCGTCGTCGCTGTCCTACTCGCCCTTGGCGGTGCCGAAAGATTCCTACGCGCGAACCCCAGCTACGGTTGGATGGCACTCGACTACGCTTCCTCGGACTGGGGAAGATCAGGTATCTGGTTCGACATTGAGCTTCTTACCGATTCACCGCTGCACTGGCCTCTGTCTCGCATCGCCATTATCCTCGCCATCGGCTGCGTCGTGTACACCGCTGGGTCGCTGGTTTCCCGTGTTGTCTGGTGTAGGGAGGCGGCAACACTGCGCCATTCGCCCACCTTCAAAAAGCCTGCAATAGCCCGCTTCCTTCAAAGGCCGCTCGCGGTTATCAACGTCCTGCTGTCGTTATGGTTGTTATTTCCGCTTTTTATGCCCAGGATTTGCTAATCCGCTCAGTTGGGAAAAATCATCTTCGTGAATAGGTTTGTGGATCGACCGAACCGTGACGCCCTGATAGCGGCGATCATTGATCCCGTCTCGGAGTTTCTTGCCGACACGGACGACGCCAAGGCGACGAATGACGATTGGGAAGTGCGGTGAAGCCTCGTTACCGTCTGCGCAATCTTGGGAATGACGTTTCCCAAGTATTTGCATTGGTATCAACTCGGTATATTAAATGATTGGGGGCGATTTGGCGAGGAACCTGAACGGATGGCCGAGGCGTTCAAGCCTGACGAGATTGGTCCGAAGTGGTCGGAGAATTGAACCGCAGAGCAGTCCAATGAAGTCCGATAACGGAAGAGAACCATGTTTGACTGGCTGAAAGGCGAGTCCCGATGCCCAGTGGCCCCCAAGCTCCAAATGGCTGGAAGGCCGTGTTTCGTGGATCGCGCGGGAGTTTGGTATCGAGCGGCTGCGCAATGAATTGGTCTTGCCGAACGATGACTTCTTTCCCGACGAGTATCACGGCACCGAGTATGATGTCCGCAGGTTGTTCGAGCAGGTCTGTGAATACATGGGCGTTGGGTCCAGCCGCGTCGATCTGCGGTTCTACAGGGTCGGCGACCACCGTGCTTTGACCCCTCTCGATGGTTGGGCATGGACAGTAGGGCTTTATCAGGACAAGGATGGGCGTGCCATCGTGCAGATCGAAGAGTCTCAATTCGATGAACCGCTCTCATTGGTGGCTACCTTCGCCCATGAACTGGCGCATGTACGCTTGCTAGGGGAGCATCGTTTGGAAAAAGACGAAGAAGATGGCGAACAAGTGACTGACCTCCTGGCGGTGTTTTTGGGGTTCGGGGTCTTCATGGCGAACTCGGCATCCCGCACCAACGTCTTTCTTGGCCTAGTCGAAGGCCGCGAGAGTTCAAGACTCGGCTACTTGAGCGACACGGAACTGGCCTATGCCCTGGCAATCGTCGCCTGGCTTCATTGCGAGGGCAAACCTCCGTGGGCCAACCTTTTGCGTCCCAATGTCCGCCAGCCGATGGTGGAGGCCATTCGGTGGCTGACGGAGGAAGAGGGGGACAGCGAGCTTCCGCGTGGCCGTCGTTTTGACAATCTCGATAAGGCTGACGCCTTTCCCGTGGTGCGGCATCCAGTCTTGGCCTACTTTGCCACGGAGTCCGCTGTCCCAGACGAGGATCATGGCGACCTCGACCACTTCAGTCTGGGCATTTGGGCCATTAACGGCGGGAGTTTCGACGAGGCGGCGCGCGAACTGAGCCTGTCTATTGAAGACGATCCCGAGGATGTGGAAGCCTATCAGCAGCGATCTCGCACATACTTGGGCCAGGGCCGTGTGGAAGAGGCCCTGGCAGACGCAGAAAAGGCCGTGGCACTTGCGCCCGATGATGTCACGTCCCGTTGCATTCGCGGCAAGGCCCTTGTTCGTAGAGGCCGATACAATGAGGCGGTGGGGGATTTTGACGTGGTAATTGCCGAAAGCGACCCTCGCCAATGGAGCGAGTGCAAGCAACTGGCCGAGGCATACTTTCAGCGAGGACTTATTCGCGCCCTTGAAAACGACATGTCGGCGGCAATTCGAGATTTCACTCGCTCCATCATCAACGTTCCTTATCGTCCCGAAGTGTACGAGGCAAGAGCGGCTGCGTATGATCGTCAGGGCAAGACGAAGAAGGCTCAACGTGACCGCGAAGAAGCAGAGTACCGAAGGTCGAAACCACCGCAATGACAACGATATGATGAATCGTCTCCACCAAGTTCTGCTGATCGGCAGCTTCTTGCCGCTGTGCTGGCTGGCGATGATGGCCGTCCACGAACTCGGGCATGTCGTCGGAACGCTTGCCACAGGCGGGAGGGTTGAACGAGTCGTTCTTCACCCGCTGACGATTTCAAGGACTGATGTTTCGCCCAATCCCTGCCCGCTGCTGGTCATCTGGGCTGGGCCTGTCGTTGGCGTCGTATTGCCGCTCGGCCTGCTCCTGGTCGCGAGAGTCGGCAGATTCAAGTGGGCCTACATGCTTCAATTCTTCACGGGCTTCTGCTTGATTGCCAACGGGGCGTATATCGGTATCGGATCATTCAGCAAGATTGGCGATGCGGGGGACATGATGCGCCACGGAAGCCCAATCTGGTCCTTGTGGCTGTTCGGTGTACTGACCTTTCCGTTGGGATTGTATTTGTGGAACGGCCTTGGCCCACACTTCGGCCTTGGGGCAAGGAAAGGCAAGGTAGACCATCGTGCGGCCTACTTCTCCTGTGGTCTGCTGCTACTGACGTTGATTTTGGAAGTCGCCCTAACCTCCACGTGAGACTTGCGACTATGGACAGAACGCGGTTTCAGTTTTCGTTGTCTAGCCTGCTGGCCCTGACAACGGCCTGCGCGGTGCTGTTGAGTTTCGTAAAGACCTTTCCCGACGCATCGGCCCGTGTAGCGGAAATCGGCCTGATGCTGGCAGGGCCTTTGCTGTTCTTCCTGGGTAGCCTCCTTGTCTTCCACGGAGAAGTCTTCTTTCGTCACAGCAAGCGATTCGCTCACGTCTACGCGCCCCTGATAGGTCTTGTCTGCATCATAACGGGGGTGGCTTTGATCGTGTTTCTTTTCTTCCGCTCTTCACTTTGACGCCTGCATCGTCGGCAGTCGCCGCCGTCAAACCATCTTCTTGATCTCTTCGGCGGCGTTCAAGGCTGCCTTGGCGGCGCTGAGGCTGCCACATGCCTTGAGCAGGCCGAACGCGGCCTTGATCTGGGCCATGTCCACGCCCGTCGAGACCGCGAGCGTCTTCGCCGCCCGTCGCCGCTTGTTGTGCTTGGACTTGACGGTGGTGACAAGGCTGACACTGACCTTGATGCCTTCCCTTGCTAACGCCTCGACCACTTCCGAGGTCTTGGCCTTGGGGTGTGCCCGATAATAATCGCGGATCGCGTCGGACTTGCTGACTTCGGGTTGCTTGTCCACGCCCTTGGCTTCGGCTTTCGCCGCTTTTCTGGCAGCCTGCCGCTGGTTGTGCTTGGCCTTGACGGTGCGGACAAGGGTGGGACTGACCACGACGCCCTGCTTTGCCAGGGCATCGACCACTTCCTGGGTCGTGGCCTTGGGGTTCAACTTGAAATGGTCTCGGATGGCTTGGGATCGGTTGACTTCGGGCATGGTTATGGCTCCTAGTGGTGGAGGAATTGGAAAACAATAGTCTTGCAAGCCTCTTGATGGTTGTCAAGTGTTTTCAGCCTTGGGTGACCGTGTCCTCTTTCTGGATTGCGACGGACTGAACAATTATTATGCCCAAAATCGAAGGAACAATCCACGGCCACGCCCAAAGCAAGGCTCTTGCCAGGCCCAACGTGAAAGCGTAGAGTAAAGGAGATACGTCCAGCCGTATGCCGTCTATCGGCCCTATCATCCTGCACCGAACGCGCACCGCCGTCATCATTGGTAAGGAAAGAGCAATGAACACTTTCAGCCACGTCATCGTCTTCGTCAGCGACATGGACAAGTCCATCGCCTTTTATCGAGACATACTTGGCTTTTCGCTGAAGTTCCAATCTCCCAAATGGACGGAGTTCGGCACGGGCGAAAGCACGCTGGCCCTGCACTTGGCAAATACTGCGGACCACGCCCACCCTCACTCCCACGCGACGATGCCCGCCGGTCATTGCCATATCGGGCTGACCGTTGCGAACCTCAATGATTTCCATGTGGCGATGGTCGGCAAGGGTGTGATGTGCATCCAGTCGCCCAAGAAGGAGGATTTCGGCAGTCTGGCGGTCTACGCCGATCCCGACGGCCTGCCATTTTCCGTCTCGGAGGCAGAATAGTGTTACGAGAGTGTTTTTCCCTTTCAAGCGAGGAGGAGTTTATTATGAACCGGCAATTTCTCTTGCTGATGGTTCCATGGTTGCTGATCGGGTTGTGCATCTCGGCCAAGGCAGCCGAATCGAGTGTGGACAACGAGTTTGCCGGCAAGAGGCAGTGACTCGCCTTCCTCTAGCGCTAAGAGCATTGTAGGACAAGGACTTACGGCGGGGGAGGAGGGCTTGATAGCAGAAGAAAAAGACCTCATGCTAACAGGTGAGTAATTCATGTTTCCACAAATTCTGCTAGCAGAGGTCCAACTATGATTTCAACAAAAGAACTGGATATTTTCAAGGCCCAAGAGCAATTTGAGCGGATGCACGAGTTTTTGAAGCAAGCGCTGAGCGAAGGGCGACGCCTCGACGAAGTGGAACGCGGGATGTTTCCGCGAGCTATGACCATGTGCCTGGAGTTTTTACGGTCCTTCGTGGAGGCCCATGGGGATGGGGATCGGGGAGAGACCGTAGAACGGGAAGGGGAGACGTTGCGCGCCTGCCCGAGCCGCATGAGAAGCGGTACTTGTCGATTTTCGGGGAATTGCTGATCGGCCGCCGAGTCTACGGGACTCGGGAAGGCCAAGCGATTGGATGGTCGCCCCTGGACGCGACCTTGGGATTGCCCGCTGGAGAGAATTCCTATGTTCTGGAGGACTGGTTGCAGCGGTTGTGCATCCAGGACGCCTTTGGGGGATCGGTGGAGTCGCTCCGTGCCTGGTTGGGGACCACGGTGAGTGTTCGCACGGCGGAGCACATGAGTCGCGAGATGTCGCAGTACGTGGACGACTTTCGCGGCGAAGCGGTTCCTCCTGCCGAAGAAGAGGAGGAACTGCTGGTGATAACGGCCGATGGCAAGGGTGTGCCCATGCGGCGGACGTTGGCGGCGCGGTTGCGAGCAGAGTCTGAAGCTGGGGTGGGAAGAAAAGGGAGGAAATGCCGCAGGCGCGGAAACGGCAGGAATCACGGCTGTCGAGGAAGAGGCGCCTTCTTCGCCTCCGGTCGAGCGTTTGGCGGGGCAAGAGAAAAGCAGCGGGGAGCGCCCGGGAAAAAACAGATGGCGTATGTGGGATCGGTTTACACCCAAGCCCGCTTCCCTCGTACTGCCGAAGACGTGATCGACGAGGTGCGTCGGCGAAAGCGTGCCCGGGAGCGGCCCGAACCGCAACACAAGCATGTGTGGGCAGAGATGACCCGGTTTAAGGAAGGGGAGGTGTTGGCCGCCGCACCGATGTTGTTCTTCGAGATTCTTATGGAGTGTTGTCGGCGGGACCCGGCAAACAAGAAGCCGTGCATCTGTGTCATGGATGGGGAACGCCAGTTGTGGAAGTTGGCGGCAGAATGGTTTCCCGAGGCCATATGGATTCTGGACCTGTTCCACGCGTTGAAACGGCTCTGGGAGGTGGCCCATTGCCTGTATGCGGAGGAGAGTGCGGAGGCGGGAGAATTCGTGACGCATCATCTGCGCATGCTGCTGCAAGGCAAGGTCGGTTACGTGCTGCGCAACCTCCGTCCCTTGGTGAAGGCCTACAAGCTGAAGGGGGCGAACAAGACCACCGTGGAGTCCGCGATTACGTACTATGAAAACAACCAGGAACACATGCGCTATGACGAATACTTGGCGGCAGGCTACCCGATTGCCAGTGGCGTGGCGGAAGGCGCCTGCAAGCACCTGGTGAAGGACCGCATGGAGCGCGCCGGGATGCGTTGGGAGTTGGAAGGGGCTCAAGCAATCCTCTCGCTGCGAGCCATCTACCTCAACGACCTCTGGGATCAGTTCATCACCTACCGTGTTACGACAGAACAGTCGCGTCTATATGGCAAAGATGCACAGCATGCTACGGCTGCATAAAGCGGCCTGCGAGTTGCTGCCCGGCAAGATCGTCTACGTGCAGATGACGACGAACGAAAAATTCACTCTTGAGAATGTGAAGATCATTGCCAGGGGAGAGGAATCGTTCCTTGCCGGCACAGGCATCACAAGGAGTGAACTGAATGCTCGGCATGATTGGTGGGAAGGCTTGCCTGTCCGTCTCAACCTTCGTCTGGTCGTGTCGTATTTTCCAATGACCCCAGAGCAATGGAAAAACGTAAACGACAAGTAACCAGTTCCCTTACTACTTGAACCAGATACCGCTTCGGCCGGATGCGCACCTGTGGTGGCCCAAGGCCCTTGCCATTTGCGCCGTTCTTGGCGGCATCTACGGCGCAGCCGTCGGATCGGCCATCGGTGCAGTACCAGGGGCCGCAGACGTGATCGAGATTGCCGCTGGCGTGATGGCCGTCATCGGCGGTGTTCCTGGGGCACGGCTCGGTTCTCTGCTGGGAATTGTCACTCGAAATCGCTTCGGCAAATGGTTCCTTGGGATTTTCGCCGCGATTGGCGGGGCAATCGTGGGTGGATTCCTGGCGACAATGATCCTCCTGGCCCTGGGGCAATCTTGGGGGCCGTAGGCGGTTGGGTCTTGGCACGGGCGATTATCGCCTTGCGACACGACATTCTGCGGAGATTCATCGTGGGCATCGTGGGGGCCGTTATCGGGATGTTTCTGGGAGCCATCCTGTGGGCAATCAATCTCAATCAGGCTGCGGCCCTTACGGGCGCAGCCTGGGGTTTTGGAATCGGGCTCATCGTCGGCCCATTGCTTCTCTTGATGGTCGTCGGCGCGTTGAATGCGCTGGCGAAAACGCACGTCAGCAGGAGAAGGGATGTCGTCGATGCAACTTTCCAGAGAGATCAAGAACAAGACAGCGATTTACCAGATTGAGAGGACCCTCCCTGCCGAAGAGGGCGTCAAATATCCTCGGTGCGTCCAGGGTGAACGTGCCTGCCCGCCCGAAGATTGTGGCGGTCCCTACCTTCAATGTGTTCCTCGAACTGTTGTACTGACATTGTTTCACGCTCCTGCCTAGAAGGCCACCTTGACTTCCTTCGCGTTCGGATCCGTGGCTTTGCCGTACCGTTTGATTGCGACGGCTCCTTTGGTCAAAGGGGATGCGCGAAGGATCGGCTCCATCGCCGCAAAAAGCGCGTCAGCATCGGGGCCGTAGATGAAAAGGGTGCAATCGCCCTGCCCAAAGTCATCGCCGTCGAAGATGCCCAGCCCCCTGGCCTTTATTGCTGCTTCAAGTTGATCGGACAGCGCATGAATCGAATCGCATTCTTCCTCGGTGCCGAACTTGCCATCCGATAACTTGAGATGGATCAGCACGGCTTGCTCTGGTGGTTGTGCCTGCATCGCCTGCCGTTCTCCATCACCAGACTTCGGTTCAGGTGGGCGAAGGCCGCCGCTCTGGCCGCACCCTGCCGCCAGCATGATGACAACCGCAATCACTCCAAGGCGTCCCATGGCTCTATAGCCGTTCCCCACTCAACGTGAAAAACTCTGCACAAGTTGACCTACTTCTTCTTCAACTCTTCACGATAGCGCTTTCCTTGCTTGTACAGTTCCAAGCGGGAGCGATACTCTTCTTTGACCTTTTCTGCCGTTGCCATTTTGATGGCCTTTGCCTCCCATTCCTTGGCCTTTTCAAACTCGCCGCTCTCCGCATACGCCGCAGCGAGCGTGTCAATGCAACCCCAATTGTTTCCTTCGGTCAGTTCATAAGCCTGTTTCGCATTTATGACGGCATTCTTCCCGTCACGATATTTCTCGTCGGCGCAAGTTGCCTGTAGCCATGCGAGGCTATTGTAGGTTGCGGCGAACTTGGGGTCGATCCGTAGGGCCTCGTTGCAGTCGGCAATGGCCTCGTTGTACTCACCCTTTCCGTTATAGGCCAAGCCCCGAGCAACGTAGGCGTCGGCGTGATTCGGATCGAGTCGGATAGCGTGATCGTAGTGGGCAATGGCCTTGTCGTACTCGCCTAACGCGAGCCATTCGCTCCCGCGATTGAAATGATCCCGCGCAAGCTTCGGCACTTCGCGGTAGGGCTTTTTATGCTTATAGAGTTCCAGGCGAGAACGTAATAGGCCCTGCTTGATAGTTTCATCAGCAGCCAAAGCGATGGCCTTCGCCCCCCATTTTGTGGCGGCATCGAAGTCACCGTCCTCGGCATACGCCGCAGCGAGCGCGTCAATCTTACCCAAATCCTTCCCTCCGCTCAATTGATAAGCCTTGTTTGCGTTCTCGACTGCCTTTCTTCCATCACGGTATCTCTCCTCGGGGCATGTTGCTTGCAGCCAAGCGATTATTCCGTAGGCGCGGGCATCGTTAGGATTGACCGCCAGGGCTTGGTTGAAATCAGCGAACGCCTTGTCGTACTCGCCTTTGTCATTCCACATGATACCGCGATTACAACGAGCGTTCTTGTCGTTGCGATTGATTGCCAGGGCTTGGCTGAAATCCGCGATGGCCTTGTCGTAGTCGCCTTTGTGAGACCATGCAACGCCGCGACAGTTATAGGTGTCGGCGTTATTAGGATTGATCGTCAGGGCTCGGTTGCAGTCCGCAATGGCCTTGTCGTATTCGCCTTTCTTTTCCCAAGTGAGACCGCGATTATTGTAGGTGCTAGCCATATTGGTGGTGTCGTTGGGGTCGGAGAGCCGCAAGGCTTCCGTGTAGTCCCCGATGGCCTTGTCGTATTCGCCTTTCTCTTCCCAAGTGAGGCCGCGATTGAAGTAATCCTTCGCGTCGTCTGCATTGAGTTTGGCTGGGATGACGAGGCAACCCAGAACGACGAGACTCAGGAAAAGACGCGGCATGGTTCGGCTCCTTTCGACTGATTGAAGAAATGAACGGCAACGTCCATTATTTTGTAGCACTGCCAAAGGGCCTGTCAACTACCATCTCGAAAAAGGTCGAATCGACGGAAAAAATGCCCAAGAAGGCAAGATGCCCTTATCCCCGCAAATCAATCGCCCACTCTTCCTTCACGAATTCAGGCACAACCTCGAAAGCCGCCCGCCCATCGGCCCATTTCAGCATCTTGGGGGCCTTGGCGGCGGGCGTACAGAGTTTCTTGGGTGCAGGGACCATCCCCACGCGGCCCAAATCGAGGCGGTCGGCATCCCAGCACGTTTGGATCGTAATGTCGGCCTCGGTCTCGCCATCCGTGTGGCGGACACAGGCTTCGTACAATAGCTCGAAATCGTCGTCGGGCAGATTGAAAAGGTCGCCCCGCAGGTCGGCGGCGAGATCAGCCCCACGTTGCCCGTGGTCGTCATCGACTCCATCGCTCACCCGCCGTGAGTCGTGGAGAACGGCGAAAAGTTGGACGACTTCGACCTTGGCACCCGTGGCGTCGGCCAAGCGCCGGCCGTTTTCCAGAACCCTCGCCCAATGCCCTACGCCGTGGGCGCCGTCCCAACGGAGCGCATAGTCCTCAAGGATTCGGTGGAGAAGGGGCTTGAGGTTCAAGGTCATTTCGTGCTTCAACCTGGAATCCAGATTGTCTTCGCCACGATGACTTCGGTGTTGCTTGACAAACTCAAGGGCGTGGGAGACTGTGCGAAGAAAGCCAGCCCCTTGTAGCTCGTCAAATACTGGTAGTTCGTGCTGAAGAACCCTCCTTGTGCCGTAACTACCAGAGGGCTATCCTGTCGCGCGAGTATCCGCTCGAACTCGTTTGGCTCAACTCTCACGATCACGCCCGAAGCCTTAATCGCCTGGGCAATCGCTGCCGCTGCTGCCGCTCCACTTGCTGCGCTCATGGGTTTACTCCTGTTCTTTCTGCTTCGTTATAATGCCGCCTCCGCAATTATCTTCGCACCTTCTTCGTTGAGGTTCAAGATCATCTTCCCTCTTCGTCGGCCACGGCCTCAAGCACGGCGGTGGCAGCTTTAGCCATCAGGTGGTAGGTGCGGTGGGATGGCGGCGGGCGGATCTGCTTGGCCCTGGCAAGCTGACGCACGACACGGCCGATGGCGATTGCGAGTTCTTGTTCAAGCACCTGAACTTGGTCGTGGTCCATGTTCTGTTCCGCTTTCATTTCGCCGTCTTTTGCTCTGGCAGCTTGCCATCCTTGTAATGTTTCTCGATCCAGCCACTTGCCGCGTCGGCTCGGCTGTCGAACTGACTGACGTAGGGCTTGATGTCCAAGACGGGAGTGCCGTCCAGCACGTCAACCTCCGTGAAATACAGCTTGTTTCCCTCGATCTTTTTGATCTTGACGACCGAAAGCCCAATGTGGTTGGGGCGGTTAGGGCTTCGCATGGCAAAGATGCCATGCTCCTGCCCTTCAAGATACGGCTTGCCGACGATCTCCTCCTTTTCGGAGAGGTGGAAACGGTAGAGAAGGATTGCGTGGCTGAACCCGTCCAGGTCCGTCAGCCCCTTGACGTATTCCTCGTTCAGTTCAATCCAGGCTTCGGCGTTCTGGTGGCCGAGTGGGCCCTGAATCGGCGTACCTTTGGCCTGCTTGTACGGAGAATGAACAATGCCAATCGGGTGCATGATGATCGGCTTTTCCATTTCTTGTTGCCCTCACAGCTTCACAGAACACTGGCCGTAAGGAATGTAGCCCGTGCCACATTCGGGACATTTGTGGTCGTAGTGGATGTGCATTGTCATGGGAGCAGTCCCGCTATTCCACGATTGCCTTCAGGATGTCATCTTTCAGCGTGCCGCCATCCCGTGGCAGAGAAAGGAGTCTCGTTCCCCGACAAATAGACCTTGGCGGCGGAAGTGGTCAGGATTAGGGCCGCTGGGAACCTCTGCGATTGACCGTGCGTCGGGTCTTCCCCGCCATCGTCGTAGTCTGCGGGCATGATGAAAACCACGGAAGCCTTGTCCTGCATTACGCCGACTTTCTGCTGCGGCGAATAGAAATAGATGGCTTTGCCCTTTCCCTTTGGCCGTAAAGGCGGATAAGCGTTCTCCTCCACTTTGAGGATCGCCCAGCCTTTCGGCAACAAAGATCGGATGGCAGCTACGGGATCGCTTTTCAGGGTTACGGTTCCGCCTGCCTTCTTCACCCCTGCCAATTCGTTCGTGCTGACCACCTTCCAGACAACATCGTGAATTTCAGCGGCCAGCTTGGCGTCAGTCACCTTGTACGGCTCCGTTGGCAACCCGCTGGGATTCTGCTTGTAAAGCGTGGCGAAGAACGTGCAGGCGACAACGTAGGAGCCGACGTTGTTCAAGTGGATGCCGTCCGCAAAAAGCTGCTTGATGTGGGTGTAGCCTGGGACTTGGCCCGCCTTCATCCGTTGGTTCAATTCGTGCATGACATGGCCGACAGGGACCATCAGGATCGGCTTCTTCAACTTGGGATAGGCTTTCCGCAGTTCCAGGGTCAGCCGCTCGAAATAGTCCTTGGTTTCGTTCGTATTGTCCCAACCGCCCGTGTACTTCTTCAGCCAAGCCGTATCGAAGTCGTCCTTCCCCTGCCTCGGCCAGCGGGCATAAACGTAGATTTGCAGATCGGGACTCTTGGGCAGGGCCAGGTCGATGAAGTTCTTCGCCATCACGATGTCACCGTCCTTGCCATCCAGGTGGCGGTCGAAGGGCTGAAGGCTGAGAACGTCCCACTGGAATTTGGCGAGAGCGGTGGGGTAGTGGCCGAAGGGAGGTTCTTGGAATCCGTCCTTGGGATGCTGCCAAATCCATTGCAGCGGCGCGCCAGGGATCATGTGCCTGCCCCAGACCTGTGTGTAGCCACGGCTCCTGGCAAGCTCGGCCAAGGCACGATAGTTGATTGTGTCGGTCACGCTGTTGCCGACGAAATAGACGCGCAGGGTCTTTGGGGCCTGATCGTCAGCAAATGCGGGGGCCGCGATTGCGAGGATGAATAACGATAGAACGAGTCGATGGAACATAATACAAATTCTCCTATTTGACCACTTGAATCTTGCTCAACGGATACCAGCCATCGTCGGCGCGTCCCTTGATCCCCAATCGCAGCACGGGGTTCATAAGTGAATCCACTACGGCGATGGACAGCGTGTATCGACCAACGGGCAGATCGGCGGGAATGTCAATACTGTCCCCGACGGCATTGATCTCCCCTTGCGGCAAGTCCTTCGGCATCTTGAAGAACTCGGGGGTGAACAACTCAATCGAGCCAGGAAGCCAGCAATTGACCTTCACATCGCCATCGAAACCCCATTCGGTGTCCTTTCCATTGTCCAAACGATACGACAGGTAATACGGCTTGTAGCACTGGGCCGAGCCGACGTTCTGCCATTTCATGGAGAGTTCGAGTTTGGCGCCAGCCCGCACCTGGGCAGGATGCTTCAATTCCTTCAAGACGAAGCGGTAGCCAAGCCTGCGGAGGAATCTTTCGATCTCGGGCCGAACATTTTGTCCCTGGGGCAACGGAGCCGACTTGTTGTTGACGACCGAAGCGTGGCAGGCCAAGGCATAATTGAAGATGTACCGTAGCGACCAGCCATCCTTGACCCATTTCCGCATGTCCCAGCACGTCTCCCAGGCAACGGGGGCCGTCTTCCAGGTATCTTGGATGCCCGATTCCCTGATATATGTTGGATAACCTTGTAGCATGTGGCACCAAGTTCGTGAGAACCCGCCCATGTCGCCCAGGCAGTCGGCCCGCCAGCCCGTGCCGTGGCCGCAGGCATATTTCAGGCAATCGCCGCCGCCAATGAGCATGAGGAGCGGCGTCTTCTTGAATGCGCCGAGGTAGGCATCGACCACCTTCATGCGGTTTTCCAGCGTTGGCAGCTTGCACTTTGCCGAGCCGCTCAGGTGCCATTCGCCCCACCAGCCAATCGAGCCAAGGTCAACGTGGTCGATGTCGGGATGGCCGTCATACTTCTCGCCCAACCGCTTGATGAAGTCTAAATGGGCTTTCAAGACGGCCGGATTGTCCATGTCGGGGATCGGGAATGGCCCTTGCCCCTCGTAATCGGCTTGAAGTTCCTTGCCGCACCATTTGGGATGGTAGGGATGGCCCTTGGAGGTCGAGCAGCACATGACGCGGAAGGCCAACTTCTGCCCCGAGTCGTGTGTGTCCTTCAGCACTTTGTCCAAGAACTCCGTGTTGAGCTTCCCAGGCTGCGGCTCCAATTCTGCCCATCCCCAGCGGGCATATTGGATCGTGGAGGGAATCCACGACGGCAGGCTCTTGTCCTGCTTGCTCGTCTGATGGAACGTCTCCCAGCCCATGCCAGGATTGGCAAGGATTTCGTCCGTCTCCTCGGGCTTGACGACCACTTGCTGGCCGAAGACGGTTCCGCCGCTCAGCATGACCAACAGGCAAAGCAGCGTCTTTACTGGATACCTTTTCATTGCGCAACTCCTCCAAAGTCGAATTCTATTTGCCGTTGGCCGCCATGGCTTGCGGCAGTGTCTTCAAGGCGGCAACCAACTTCTTGTCCAGCGGAATATCGGAGATCGGTTCACTCCAATTCAATGACTTTCGGCACCAAACCCATAAACGCGAAGGCTGCAATGACCATCGCGTGGACAATTTCCCCATTGCAGATCAATCCAGGGATGTCCGCCACGGGTCGCTCCAAAACCTCAATATACTCGAACGCATCGAGGTTCGTTTTGCCTGTGTTGCGGCACCCCTCGGCGACGAAGAGATAGAGGAAGTTGTTTTGCACGGCAGGATTGGGCAGCACCCGTGCCAGCAGGCGGATTTTCTCGGCCACATAGCCCGTTTCCTCCCGCAGTTCTCTTTCCGCTGCCGCTTCGGGCATCTCGCCTTCGTCCATCATGCCGCCAGGAGTCTCCATCGTCACGTCTCGGATGCCGTGGCGGTATTGGCGGATCAGTACGACGTTGCCTTCCGTGGTGACGGGGACCACGTTGACCCAGGAAACCGTGTCGATGACGACGAAATCCCGTTCCTCGCCGCTCGGCTCAAAACGGTACAGATCGTGGCGCAGACGGAAAATGCGGTGGTCTGTCACGTCATGGCTGCGGAGGAAGGTCCAGCTACGATTGGGCATGATTTCTCTCTACTTTTTCTTCCACGCCCGCACATATTCCACGCTGAACGTGGAGGGCAAATCCTCGTCCTTGGGCATCCCCATCCAATCGGGCATCGTCTCGCTGTCGAAGGTCAAGAGAAGCGGCTGGTGCCAATGCGTGTTCTCGACTGACCGCACCAAGACTCCATCGACGTAGAACTTGAGTTCCTCCTTGCCCCATTCAAACCCGTAAACGTGGTAATCGTCGGCCAACCGCCACGGGGCAACCCAGGCCCCGCCTACCTGCCAATGCTTCTTCTCCGTGGGCGTTTGCCAGACGTGGACGGTCATGTTGACCTTCCGCTCAAAACCCTTGGCCTTGCCGCCGATCTCGAACACGTCGATCTCCGTAAGCCAATCAGACTTGCCTTCGGTATGGAACCAAAACGAGCTTGACCCGCCCGAGTTCATGGGCTTGGCCTTGACCTCGTAATAGCCGTAGGCGGAACGGACCTTGGAATGCAGGGCGGCGGAAGTGTAGTCGTGGTAGCCTTGCTTTTCAGCCTCGGGCGGCAGCTTCTCCTTCCGCATGGTCAGATGCAGCTTGCCGTCCGACACCGTGACGTTCTTGTCGCTGAACAAGGCGGGCTGACGGCCTTTCCATCCTTCGATGCCCAAAGTCCACTTTTCCAGGTCGAGTTCCTTGCCCTCGAACTCGTCGCTCATCGGCTCGAACTTGACCCAGCCGCCCTTGTTCTGCTGATCGGACAAGGGAAAGGCATCGGTGACGCGCTTGGGGGTCTCGCCAAGCGGGCCAGTGCGGTTCCAAATCTTGGTGGGGCGTTTTTCGGGTTCGGCGGCAACAGCGGCGGCACAGAAGGCCAGCAGGATGGTCAGAAGCAAGGTTCGTTTCATGGTGGAGTTCCTTTCAATCCAATTGGAAATGGCAATCGTTCTCGATGGCGTCCAAGCACTCGTCAGCCGTCAGGCTGGGAAATAGCTTGAACCACTTTTCGGTATGCCGCATGTAGGACAGGGCGAATCCCTCATCCCTTGAAAAGTTGCTTCACCACAGCGTATACGGCCACAACGGCAACGATCACGATTGCTACAAGCAAGGCAGTGAATTTCTCTTTCGTATCAATTATATTCACTGTAGCACCAGGTAAATCGTGTTGGCGGGCAAAACGACAGTCGCCTTGCTGCCCGAGTGCTTCAATTCGACCGGCGTTTGCGTGGCCATGCCGTTGATGTCCAGCAGGGTAGCCTTGCTGAGGCGGGGATTGGCGATGGTGACCGTGGCCTGGAGGTTTTCCACCTGAAAGGGCATCTTGCCGTTGTCGAGGATGCGGAAGCAATCGCCCTGCTTGCCGTCGATACGGGCGCGGAACGGCATTACCCTCCAGCCTGTCGGCCGGGCCAGCGTGCCCGCTTGCACCAAGAGCTTGCCGGACTTGCCGATCGGCTGGCCGTCCAGCGGCACGACCACGATGCTGGCATAGCGGTTGCGGCAGTCAATGGTCACATCGGCCAGGCGTTGGAGGCCGGCGTCGCCCAAGAAGCCGCAGGCCGCCTGGGCCGCTGGGGCATTGACGCGGTAGATGCCCCGGCCGTAATCCAGCTCCAATTCGTCCGTAATGCTGCGGACGGTCTTCTTCTGCCGGTCAATATATTTGGACAAGTCGACCGCGGTGCTCTTGGCCGGATCGCTGCCGTAGACTTCACGCACCGGCCCGACCCAATAGGCCAGCGGATCGACGACCGTCTTGATGTTGGGGCTCCGCGGCATGTTGCCCTGGTTGCGGTTGGGGTCCCAGCCGGGCTCTTCGCCAATCAGCGGAAGCTTGCACTCCCAGAGGTCTTGCAGGCTGCGATGTTCCGTCACCGCAGGCTCGCCTTGGCGCACCAGGCCCTGGCGGTACAAGATCGCGGCGGCGGGAAACTGCCCGATCTGCATGGGCGTGGAATAGGTCCACTTCGTCCGCGGGTCCTGCTGCCAGTCGGGCTCGACCCCGTTGCAGAACCAGCAAGCGGCCCCCAGCCCGCTGAGGGCCTGCTGAGTGGCGACCAGCAGGGCCGCCTCCGACTGGTACAGGTTCGGCGGGCACCAGAGGACCTCGGTGAGGATCATGGGATGCCCCACCGGCTGCTTCATGCTGGTGGGAATCTGCTGGGGGCTCGTAAGCATCGAGGCATCGGAATAGGTGTGGCCGGCAACGATCAGCCAGCCGTTGCCGCCGCCCTGATGGATGCCGCCCGTGTAGGTGTTTCGCGCAGGACGTCCGCGGCGGAATCGGCCCAGTACTCGGCGTCCTGGGTCGTCACGAGGTCCACGGTCCGCCAATTGCCGGCATTGATGAGCTGCTTGCAGCCCAGATCCTGGCGGAGATACTTGACCATGTCCGCATTGAAACGCCGCGAGGTGCGGGCCAGGAACTCCATCTGATCGGCAAGGCGGGCCTTGAAGCCGGCGTTGCCGGCCTTGAGGATGCCGATGTCGCGGCTGAAGTCCCAGATGTTGAGCATGCCGACCCGGCCGGCGGCCCAGTCGTCGCTGCCGAGCATTTTGGTGCCGGTGTAGTTCCGCCAAGCGGCGCGGGTCTTTTCCAACGAGCCGTGCTTCTTGATGAGGAAGTCGGCGTAATGGTGGAGGAACAGTTTAAGTGCGTCGCCCTTCAGGCCCATGGTGCCCCACCAAATAAGACAGTCTTCGTTCTGCAATTGGATGATGGCCACGGCCGGATCGTCGGCAATCCGCAGGCCCGTGTAGGGATTCTTGCGGGTGCAGAGGGCCTTCATCCAGGCCTTGTAGCCGGCCTGGAACTTGGGGTCGAAGTAGACCAGGTCTTGGCAGTCGCCGCGCTGCGGGTTGGTCACGTCCCAGTTCTTTTGGATCTGCGTGGCGACGGGCCAATAGGCGCCGGTGAAGGTGTAAATGCCCTCGGCCTTCATGGCCGCCTCGGTCATGAACAAGGAGTCCAAATCCGCTTCGTTGACGTCGGTGATCTTCGATTTCGCGTCCGTGGGCGGGAGCATGGCGAAGACGCGAATCGCATTCACGCCGTGCTTGGCGAGAAATCGCGCCTCGCGGCGGAGCTCCTTCAGGTCGTGCCCCCCGGTCCGCAGGCCGGCGGCCCAGAAACGCATCGGCTGCCCGTCGCCGCGGACGAAACTATCGCCGTCCGCGCTGAGCCGGATGAAGCCGTGCTCGCCGGCCATGGTCTCGTTCAGCCCGCGCAAGTCGAGCACGGCGGCGGGGTCGAACTTGTCGGGCTTGGGCAGGAAGTCCCAAGTCTGGCCGGGCTGGAAGGCGGGCTGCGGCTGCGGCGACTTCTCGCCCGGCTTGTACTTGCCGTTGGGCACGAACGTGCCGGTGGTGAGCACGAAGCAATCCAAGCCCGCGAAGCGATCGTTGCCCTTCAGGCCGCCCAGGTACCAGATAATAGTGTGCTTGCCCTGGGTCAATGCCACCGTTCCCGCGTCGAACCACCTGGCGTCGCCCGGCCAGAAGGGGTTGGCGTCGGCGGAGACGGGGACCGGGTCCAGGCCCTTGTCGACCGCCACCTCGACGGCGTCTTTTGCCCCATCAACGCGATAGGCCAGCCCCGAGCCGGGCATGGCCCGCGCCCAGACGTGATACTTGCCCGCCGCCGGGATCTCCACCGCGTACTCCGCCGTGCCGGCGGGCTCGCCCAGGTTGAGATGGGACCAGCCGGCAATCCACTGGCCTCCGGAAAGGGCGTCGGGATTGACGTTGTTCATTGGCTGGTTGGCCACCAAGGTCTTGTGGACGGCGTCCTCCGCCTCGACCCAGAGCAGTGGTTCCGCGGCAGTTGCCATACCAGCAAGGCTGGCCAGTAGCGACATGAAAAACAGGCGTCGTGACATGGTTTCTCCTATGAGCGATAGCGCGACTTGTTTCACTTTTTGTCCTTTTGGCGGCTGTCCGCTTTCTTTCCTCGGGCTGCTTCCCCTTGGAGGAAGTCGATGGCGAGCGTGGCAAGGGTCCGCACTCCCAGCGGCAGGGCCGCTTCGTCGATGACCAGGGTCGGCGTGTGCAGGGCCCCGACGGCATGCGCCTCTTTGTTTTGCACGCCAAGGAAGAAATAGAGGCCCGGCTTCTTCTGGGCGAAGAAGGCAAAATCCTCGCTGCCCATCATCGGCTCGACCTCGATCAGATTCTGTTGCCCGGCGGTCTTGAGCAACGTCGGTTTCATCCGCTGGCCCAACTGGGGATCGTTCCATACGGCCGGCCCATAACTGCGCAGGGAGACTTGGGCCGTGGCCCCGTGGGCCAGGGCCGTGTGCTCGACAATGCGGCGGAATTGTTCGAGGACCTTGGCGCGGACGTCGGCGTCGTACGTGCGGATCGTGCCTTGAAGCGACACATGGCCGGGGATGATGTTCCAAGCCGTGCCGCCTTGCACCACGCCGACGGAAACGACCACCGGCTTGCGAGTGTCGATCCCGCGGCTGTGGATGGTCTGGATCGCCGTGATGATCGCGGCTGTGGTGACGATCGGATCGACCCCCTGCCAGGGCATCGCGCCGTGCGACTGCTTGCCGGTCACGGTGACCTGGAAGTAGTCGGAGGCTGCCATCGCCGCCCCGGGCCGGTAGCCGAGTGTGCCCGTGGTCAGCTCTGGGTTGACGTGCAGCGCGAAGATCGCAGCGACCTCGGGGTCGGCCAGCACGTTTTCCTGGACCATCAGGCTGGCGCCTCCCGTTTCGCCTGCCGGGACGCCTTCCTCGGCCGGTTGGAAGATCAGTTTCACCGAGCCGGGGATCCGGTCGCGAACCTGCACCAGTACCGCAGCGACGCCGAGAAGCATGGCAGTATGCGTATCGTGGCCGCAAGCGTGCATCACGCCCAGATTCTGCGAGGCGAAAGGCAGGCCGGTTTGCTCAACGATAGGCAAGGCGTCCATGTCGGCGCGGAGGGCGACCGTGGGCCCTTCCTGCCGGCCACGGATCAGGGCCACCACGCCGTGATGGGCGACCCCCGTCTTGATCTGATCGACGCCCATGGCCCGCAAGTACGCGGCCACCCTGGCCGCAGTCCGCTCCTCGCGGTTGCTTAGTTCGGGATGGGTGTGGAAGTCCCGCCGCCATTGGATCACCGACGGCATGACCTCGCGGGTGAGTTGGGGAACGAGAGTTGACAGATCACGCGGGGCCTGCGGCGGCTCGCCCGCGAGCAGAAGCCCTGCAATAATGACTGGAAGGAGCATACGTATTATCTTCTTATTCCTGAGTAGGTCGAGGTCGTCGGTGATGCGGCGGACGAAGCCTTTCTTGGTAATAGGGCATTATATCATGGTGCGTTGAGGCGTCGTGGCTTGATTCGGAGGAACGACGGACGTGTCATCCACCAAGTCTAGGCAAGAAACTCGACCGCTTCGTTCACATCGACTACCGCCCGGGCTGGTCGCTGTAGAAAGGAGCATGCGGCGCAATTGCCGACTGGCATTGAAGTTGCAACTTGACTTCTGTTCGTTGTCGGCTATAATTTCGATGTCTTGCGAAATGGTCTCCGATATGGTATAAGAGCACTCGTTCTTAGTTCGAGGTATTATCGATCATGGGTCGCCACACGTTGCGTCTTTCAGAACTGCGCGGACTAACTTTTGGGGCCGCCTCGGAGCGGGTGCGGCAGTTCGTGCAAGACTCGCGCTCCCTGAATGGTGATGAATCGCGGGAGATCAACGATTCGATTGCCGCCTATGAAACGCGCTACGAAATGTCATCTGACGAAATGCGGCTGCGGTTGAAAGAATCGAAGCTGGAGCACACGGCCGACATTTGCCGATGGGAAATGCTCCTTGAAATGCGTGACCGTGTCGCAAAAGTCGGGTAAGCACGCTCCCTGTCGTTTGGATACCTATCTGATGGTCCACGAGACGATCATGGATCAGTTCAGGCGGTCTGATTTCGTTTCCGATGACACCCTCAGGCTCGATGACTTCAGCGCAGCCGGGACCTACGTCATGCAGGGAGAAATAGCCTGCCAAGGGAAGATTGTGGTTACAGTGCATAAGATACTGGACATTGTAACTTCGGGAGACGTGCCCGAGGTGCGAACCTCCCGGTACAGTTACAACGTGCGGGTTCTCGGGCAGCACAACGTGTTTCGCTACGACAACTGCCACGTTCACGCAGGACATCCAGACGCGCACCACAAGGACGTGTTCCATTTCCAGACCGGCAACAAAGTGGAAACGGTTTGGATCGGCGAGAGTCGATGGCCGACTCTGAAGGAAGTTATCGAGGAGGCCCGTGTCTGGTGGTCGCAAAGTCAAGCGTTGCTTGAAGACCCCTATGCGTATCCCGGCGAGGAAGCGCTGCTCGTCGATGTTCGAAGTCCATTCGGCCCGATCTAGGCCCATTTTCCGCAACCTGGCAAGCGTTGCAAGCCGGGGGAGAAGCGAGCGGGGCATTACGGAGGGCTAGGCAGTTGACGAAAGAGGATTTGGGCGGGAGTGTGGAAGCCCGATTGTTGAAGGATTTGCCGTTGCCGCGTCGTGAGTCGCGTGGTTTGGACTTGGGAAAGAGCAGGGTCAAACCCTCACAATTTAACTCTTTTCAGAGTCAAAGTTTTAGGTCTGGCCCTGTTCTCTGCTGTTCTCCGGCAATGGGCACTCACGGAACGTGGATCTTGGATAGCATGACGGCCTTGGGCTCGACCGTGATCGCGACGACTTCGCCAGTGCTGATGGGGAAAAGGCCCCGCACCGGGGCGCTGCCCATCCAAGAGGAGAGAATCTTGCCCGTCTTCACGTCGATCAGGAAGACACTTCGGCCGTCTGGCCCGGCAGTGCATAGGAAATCGCGGGAGTCCGGCGTGAAAGTAGCTATCGGCGGCTGGTCGCATTTCGGAAGCTCTACAGTGCGTCTCTGAGTTCCATCATCGAAGTTCCAGAATCCAACCGTTATGGGCGCAGGGGCTGCTCGCTCATTAATAGCCAATGGAGGTCGCCACAAGTTTTCCCATCCGGTGACAGCCGCGCCCAAAATGTGGAGGCATAAACATTGTACTTTTGTCTGCCCGAGGAGACCTCAACACCAACCACTCCTTTTCCCGACCCCTCCGGGGCCTGGAAGCATAAGGTGTTTTCGCCGAGTATGTGAGGGAATGGTCCCGTGTAAAAGACGAACGTATCCGCCGGCTGTATACGGCAGGCGCTCAGGCGTCCGGAGGCGATGTCCCATATCTCGGCGGCAACCGACGACAATGGCTTGTCGGGGTCTCCGATCGGGAAGAATACAAAGAGTTGCCTTCCGTCACGGCTGAACTTTACTTCAAGGAACGTTGGCTTCGGCGCGTCACTTCGTTGGGCCAAATCTAACGTCCTTAGCGCACCCCATGCTCCCGACGGCTCGCGCTTCCAGAGGTGGGCCTTCTTCGTATTGCCGTCCGCAAGGACGAATAGGGTCGAGTCGCAGGAGAAGTCCGCCGACTGACAGGGAAATGCCGGCCAGGGCAGAAGAGGCATCGACGTCTTTTTCAGCTTCAAAAGCGCGGCGGTTGTCGACCTTTTCGCGACATCCCAAATAACTATCTCCGCCTCCGCCGAGGCGTCCTTAATGTTGCTTAGAACCATTCCGGCCACGTTCTGGCGATCTGGCGAGACCGCGACGGGTAAGCCCATGCTCCCTTTCACCAGAAAAGTCCGCGACTTGCTGGTAGTATCCCACACCACCACGTCGCAATGGTCGCCGCTCTTCAGCACGCCCAACAAACTCTTGCCATCGAGGGTGAGGGCCGCAGGCCAAGTTTCGCCTTCGCTGTCCAGGCGGGCGGATGGGACGAGGGGCTGGGCGGCGCCTAGGACGACGAAGGCAAAGATTGGGACAATAAGGCAGGACATCAGTCGCGACCCTTTAAGGAAAGCGGGGTGCTTTAAGAATGCAATGCACTGTCCGCCGGGCGGGGCCGTGGGATAGACCCCGCTCCTGTGGGTTATGCGGACACTTCACTGCGCCCTATTCTACCGTGCGCAAGATGGAACTCAAGAGCGTTTCACCCCTGACCAGCCCCGCCTCCATAGGTCGGTGACGGGCAAGGCGGGCCGTGAAACGCTACTGCAACACGAGATACAGCGTGTTGGCGGGCAAAACGACGATCGCCTTCCCACCCGACTGCTTCAACTCGACCGGTGTCTGCGTGGCCATGCCGTTGACGTCCAAGAGTACTGCCTTGGTGAGTCGCGCATTGGCGACGCTGACCGTCACCTCGGTGTTTTCCACTTGCAACGGGTCTTTGCCCCGGGAAATGATGCGGAAGCAGTCGCTTTGCTTGCCGTTGATGCGCGCACGGGCGGGCACCGTGGTCCAGCCCGCCGGCCGGCATACCGTGCCGACCTGAACGAGCACTTTCCCGGACTCGCGAATCGGCTTGCCGTCCAGAGGCACGACGACGACGGTGGCGTACTTGTTGCCGCAAGTAATGTCTACGTCCCCCAAGTGCTGCGGCCCAGCGTCCTTCAAGAAACCGGCTGCGGCCTGGGCCAGGGGCGAGTTGACGCGATAGACGCCCCGGCCGTAGTCCGTCTCGATCTGGCCGGTGATGCTCTGCACCGTCTTGTTCTTGCGGTCGATGTACTTCGCCAGGTCCACGACCTGGGTCTTGGCCGGATCGCTGCCGTAGGCCACCCGCACCGGGCCGACCAAGTAGGCCAGCGGATCGACCGTCGTCTTGACGCGTCCGCCCACCACGAGTACATGGTGCCGGCCAGCGGCGGAGGTCAGGGTGATGTCGCCCGCGTTGTGGTTGGGGTCCCAGCCGCCCTGCTCCGAGATGATCGGCGTCTTGCGATCCCAGAGGTCCTGCTGGTGGCGATGTTCGACGACCGCCGGCTCGCCGGGCTGGACGAGCCCCTGCCGGTAAATCAGCGCCGCCGCCGGGAACTGGCCCAAGGTCACCGGGCTGTTCCAAACCCACTTGAAGAGGAACCAATCACTGTGGTACCAACCCCCGATCCCGCACCCGGACCAGCAGGTAATGTCAATCCCGGTGAGGGCCGTTTGTGCAGCCACCATCAAAGGCCCTTCGGACTGATACAGATCGGGCGGCACCCAGAGGGTCTCGGGGAGCATGAACGTACGGCCCAGCGGCTTCTTCACGTTGATGGGCAGATCGACGGGGTTCTTGATCATCGACACGTCGGCGTAGGTGTCGCCTGCCTGGATATTCCAGCCGGCCTGGACCCCTTGGTGATAGACCTCGACGTAGCAGTTCCTAGCGATTACATCATTGGCGCTGTAGGCCCAGTATTCGGCGTCCTGGGTCAGCATCATGTCGGCGGTCTTCCAGTTGCAGGCGTTGATCAATTGCTTGCAGCCCAGCTCGTCGCGGAGGTAGGCCGCCATCTCGGAGTTGAACTTGTGCATCAGCCTTGCCAGAAACTCGGTCTGGTCGGCTGCGCTGTTCGAAACCCGGGATCTTCCCCTTCCGCGCACGGCCGTCGCGCGTCAGGTCCCACGTGTGCAGCAAGCCGGGCAGCCCCTTGTCCCACGCGTCGGGCACGAAGCCCTGGCAGTTCTGCCAGGCCTGACGGGCCTTTTCCAGCGAGCCGTATTTCTGCTTCAGGAAATCGGCGAACAAGTCGCCGTAAGAGGACCTGCGCGTCGCCGTTGATGCTGGAAAAACCCCACCAGAGCAGGCTGTCCTCGTTCTGCAACTCGATGATGGCCACCGCCGGGTCCTCGGCCAGCGTCAAGCCCGTATAGGGATTCTTCCGCGTGTAAAGCGCCTTCAGCCAGGCCTTGAATCCCTTCTGCATCGTGGGCTCGAAGAACAAGAGCCCTTGGGGATTGGCGCCGCCGGGATCGGTCACCCCCCAGCTTTTCTGAATCTGCACCTGGCAGGCCCAATAGGGGACGATCATCGAGTAGATGCCGGCCGACTTCATGGCGGCGACGCCCTTGAAGATCTCGTCGAGCGCCTTCTCATTTACGTCGGTGATCTTCGATCCGGGGGCCGTCGGGATCAAGGAATTGTCGCCCAGGCGCATGAGATTGACGCCGCGCTTGGCCAGGAACTGGGCGGAGTGTTTTTGCGAGGCCAGGTCGAATTGCGGTGTAGGAGAGGATGACGCCGCCCAGAAACGGATCGGCCGGCCGTCGCCGCGCACGAAGCTGTTGCCGTCGGGGCTCGGGCGGATGAAGCCGTGCTCTCCGGCAGACTTCTCATTGAGGTAGCGCAGATCGAGCAGCGCGGAAGGGTCGAGCTTGTCGGCCGCAGGGACGAAGTCCCAGGCCTGGCCCGGCTGGAAAGCGGGCGTCGGCTGCGGCGATTTCTCGCCGGGCTTGTATTTGCCGTTGGGAGTGAAGGCGCCGGTGGTCAGCACGAAACAGTCCATGCCGCCGTAACGGTCCTTCTCTTTCAGGCCGCCCAGGTACCAGGTAATGACGTGTTTGCCCGCTGTCAACTCCACGCTGCCCGCGTCGTACCAGGCGATGCGTCCCGGGTAGAACGGATTTCCATCGGCGGAGACCGGGATTTCGTCCTTCCCCTTGTCGATCGCCACGATCACGGCGCGGTCCGCGCTGTCGAGGCGATAGGCCAGGCCTGTACCGCCTACGGCCCGCGCCCAGAGGTTGTAGCGCCCGGCCGTGGGAATCTCCAGGGCGTACTCCCCCATGCCGGAAGGCTGTTTCTCATGGGAGAAGCTGCAAATCCACTTGCCGCCGGAGAGTGCGTCGGGATTGACGTCGTTCAGTCCGGCGTTGTCCACGAGTTGCCGCTTGGCGGCCGACTCCGCCTCGACCCAAAGCAGCGGTTCCGCCGCGGTCGACGCGGCAGTGCAACAGGCTAGTACGCAAACAAGTAATAGGTTTCTCAAGATAGTTCTCTCCTTTCGCTGGCAACGTAATTGCCAGACCACAAGAATGTCGGATACGCGAGGGATCGGCTACGAGTATACGATACATGCCAGGCCAGCGAAATCATACTTTCGTATAGGCGGCCGGCGGACCGTCTCGCGGTCAAGGAGTTGTATTTCCGCCCACGATCGTGTAACGTGGCGGTCATGAGCATTCCCCTCTCGCTTGGTCTTTTCTTGCTTTGCCTGCTTGCGTTGGGCCATGCGGAGGAGACGCTCGCAACTTCCCGCGACCCCGACCATGGGTACATGGTGCCCGACCGGGTGCCCCTGCCCACGTTGACCACGGTCGGCGCGATCCGGCAACTCGCGGCGGAAGAGGCCCGACGCGGGTACCCGGTCCGCATTCGCGGCGTCGTCACCTTGAATAATCCTTATATTTCCTTGATGTTCGTACAGGACGAAAGCGGCGGGATCTACGTGTCGCCCGAAAAGCTTCCGTGGCTGGAAAGGACGGGGCTCTCACAGGGAATGCTCGTGCAGATCGAAGGAAGGACCAGCTTTGGACGATTCTCGCCTACGGTTCGCGGCAAAGAGGATGCCGCGGTGGTCGTGAAGGTCCTCGGCCGCGCGCCGCTGCCGGAACCACTCCGGCCATCCATCGTGCAACTCGCCGATCCCCGTTACCAGAACCAATGGATCGAGATTTCCGGGGTTGTCCGCCAGGTGACCAGCGGAAGCCTGTTCGAGGGCGCGGTAGAATCTGTGGCAGTCACGGTGGTTTCACCTGCCGGACGCGTGACGGCGGCTGCCTTTCGCAACCCGCCCACCAAGAATCTGCCCACGGAACTGGTCGGCGCCACGGTCCGTGTCCGCGGCGTGTTTACGGCGATTCTCAACAACAACGACCAGTTTCTCGGCATGTGGCTGGCCACCGCCGCGCTCAATGACTTCCAGATTGTTGGGCCGTCGCCGGGCGAGGCCTTTGCGCTGCCGGTCAGGCCGATTGCGTCCTTGATGCGGTTCGATGTCATGCATTCCGTGTCGGAACGGGTCCGCATCCAAGGGACCGTGACCCAGACAGTTGCCGGCCGCGGCATGTACGTCCAGGGTGAAACCGCCGCAGTGTACGTGAAAACGATCGAACCGCCGCAGGTGCAGCCGGGCTGCCGCGTCGACGTGGCCGGCTTTCCCGCCCAGGGTGAATGGAACCCGATCCTCGAGGATGCGGTCTACCAGACCCGCGGGTCCGGCCCTCTGCCCGAGCCGCCGGCCATCACGACCGAGACGGCGCTCAGCGGCGATTTTGACTGCCGAAGGGTGGTCATGGAAGGTCTCTTGTTGCAGGCTTCGCTCAATCCCGAGCAGCCGACGCTCGTGTTACAGTCCGGCGAAAAGGCTTTTCTGGCCCGGCTCGCCGATGCCTCGGACCTTCCCCGGCTGGCCGGCCTGGCGGAAGACAGTTGGTTGCGGCTGGAGGGCGTCTGCGTCAACTCGCGCAGGGAAGACTTGCTCAAGCAGGGCCCCCTGAAAGCCAACGTCCGGCCCGGCACGTTTTACCTCCTGGTGGCTTCGCCCGACGGCGTGATCGTGCTGCGGAAGCCCTCGTGGTGGACAACGCCGCGGATTCTCGCGGCCGCAGGGGCTGTATTACTCATGGCGCTGGCGGCGCTCCTGTGGGTCATTGTCCTCCGCTACCGTGTCGCGGTACAGACGGGGATCATCCGCCGACAACTGGCCCGGGAGACTGTCTACGAGGAGCGGGGACGTATCGCCCGGGAGCTGCACGACACCTTGGAACAGGAGTTGGCCGGTATCTCGCTGCAGTTGGACACGGTCAGTGCGGCACTGCCCGAGGCGCCGGATGGTCCGCGGCAATTGCTCGACCTGGCCCGATTACTGTTGCGGCACAGTCGGGCCGAGGCCCGCCGCTCGATCATGGACCTGCGGGCCTCCCTGTTGGAAGCTGGCGACCTGGCCTCGGCACTTCAGGACGTGGCAGCCAACGCTCGCGACGCGCAATCGGTCGCCGTGGAGGCAGTCGTCGAAGGTCCGCCCCGCCGCCTGCCCGGCAAGATCGAGACGAACCTGCTGCGCATTGCGCAGGAGGCGCTCGCCAATGCACTGAAGCACGGCAAGCCGAGCCGGGTAACACTCTGGCTCTCCTTCGTCGAGCAAGGGGTGGAATTGCGCATTGAGGACGACGGCGCCGGCTTCGATGTCGAGCAAGCCATGGCCCTCAGCGCCGGGCACTTTGGCCTTTTGGGAATGCGTGAACGCGCCGAGAGAATCCACGCTGCTTTCAAAATACAGAGCGCGCGGGGAAAGGAACGACCATCAAGGTCGCGGCTGACGACAACCTGCCGGAAAGGAACCCGTAGTGAGAAAGCCCGCGAAAATCCGACTGCTCTTGGTGGACGATCATTTCATCGTTCGCATAGGATTGACGGGCGCGATCCAGGCAGAAGCCGACATGACCGTGGCCGCCGAGTGTGGCAGCGGCGAACAGGCCATCGAACTCTTCCGCCAACTCACGCCCGACGTAACAGTCATGGATTGGCGGCTGCCGGGCATGAGCGGCGTGCAAGCGACGGAGGCCATTCGCGAGGAGTTTCCCCAAGCCCGCGTGGTGCTCCTTTCCGTCTACGAGGGCGAGGAAGATGTCTTTGCGCGGTGCAGGCCGGAGTCGCCGCCTACCTGCCAAAATCGGCTGAGCGGGCCGAGCTCTTGGCGGCCATCCGGACTGTCCACTTGGGGCAGACTTACTTTCCCCCCGCCATTGCCGCCAGGCTCGCGGCCCGCCAGGCCCGGCCCGAACTTAGCAACCGTGAGAACGAAGTGCTGCGCTGGGTGGTGCTGGGCCATACCAACCGGGAGATCGCCCAGCAGTTGGGCATTGCGGAGGTCACCGTGAAGCTTCACGTGGGCAGCCTGCTGCAGAAGTTGGGAGCACGCGACCGCACGGAAGCATCGACGTTGGCCATTCAGCGCGGCATCGTCCACTTCGAGTAGCGAGAGCGATGAAGAAAAGGGGTGGTCCCGAGGAAAAATCGCCACGCCTATACCAAAGTATAATTGACGCCCGCTCGGGACGCATGATAACGTATTGTATGAATCGCATCAAATTAGCATTTGCCGTTTCGCTATTTGCCGTTTCTCGACTTTGCATCAGCGGCTGCGCAAGCGAGGTTCGCGCGCAATCGTCGCCGGACACGACGCTTGACAGCTTCCAGGTGCCTTTTGACGATAATTGGCGCTTTCATAAAGTTGACGTGTTTGGCAGCACTCCCGATCCATTATTAAATAATGACAAGGCCGCAGCCCGGGGCTACGACGATTCCTCCTGGCGATCTATTGACCTTCCACATGACTGGTGTTATGAGGACCTTCCCGTACAAGATACGGCGCATATCGGACCCTATTGGAATGCTGATCCCTGGAGAGATAACAATCTGTCTAAAGGCTGCCAGGGGGGAGGATACGGCAGTATGGTCGGTGGGACAGGATGGTATCGCAAGACCTTTCGCGTGCCCGCCGCGATGCGCGGGAAAAAGCTACATATTTTATTTGACGGCGTATACAAGCGGGCCGATGTCTGGTTGAACGGTGTTCACCTTGGCGATCATGTTTATGGATGGAGCCCTTTCTGGTTCGACCTGACTCCCGCTTTGAACGATACCGGCCTCAACGTCCTTGCGGTGAGGGCTAAAGTTTATATAGGTGACGGGGAAAATTTTTATAGGGGCAGCGGTATCAATCGGCATGTTACGCTCCAGGCCATGGGTCCGGTGCACATGACAACGTGGGGGCCCTTTATCAGCACGCGCACTATCGCCGCGGATTCGGCGACCATCAGAATTCAAACGGACGTTCAGAATGAAAATCATTCCCCGAGCACGTATACGATGACCACCCGCATTTTTGACAAGAACGGAGATTGTGTTAAGGAACTCTCTCTTCCCAAGACGATCCCGGGTGATACGAGCGAGACCATTGACCAGGAATGCGCCATTGCCCACCCGCTTCTATGGGACCTCGATTCGCCTAACCTTTATAAGGCCGAAACGACCCTGACCGTGGAGGGGCAGAAGACTCATGAAATGCTCAGCACGTTTGGCATCCGCACGATTTCCGCGGATGCGGTGAACGGGTTTCGGCTCAATGGCAAGACGATCAAGCTCGATGGGACTTCCATGGGCGCCGGCAACGCCTGCGTCGGCACCGCCAGTTTTTACCGGGCGGAATACCGAAGGATGGAAATAACCAAGAAAGCCGGCTTCAATACGTTCCGTATGGGCAATATGGCGCCGTCGGCCGCGTTTCTTGACGCCTGCAATGATCTGGGTTTGCTGGTTCCCTATACCTTTTACGAATATCCGTGGATTGGAGGTTATAACGTTTCCAATACTGCCGATCTCGACCCCAAATGGAAAAGCGACGTCCATGCAATGATACAACGTGCCCGCAATCATCCATCCGTTATTATGTATTTCCTTGAGGTGCTGGACTATGGTTGGAAAAAGTATGAAGCCCTTGGCCCCAAGCCTATCGCCATGAAGGCGGACTTTGTACGGTCTCAAGATCCGACGCGATTCGTCACCAGGAATTTCGATTTCTGGAATGCCGACGTAATGATCTATGATACTATTAACGCGGAACAGGGACGGGTTGATATTGTCGCTAATAGTTCCCCCGACTACCATAGTAAGCATCCGTCAGCGGTCATGTTCGGTTGGGACGATGCCCCCTCGAACAGCCTGGTAACATGGCAACGAGCGCTTGCCCATTCATGGTATATCGGCGGCACCACCGGTTTGAACGGCGTCTCCTGGCAGTACCGTGGCGAAAACGGCTGGCCCAAAACCCTGTGCGGGTTTGGGCCGTCGGGTTTCCATTTTGATTATTGCGGATTTGAATATGGCCAAGCATATTTGCATAGCATGATAGTTAAAAGGCTACTTGGAAACAAGAATCCCGACGCCGTTATCTTGGTAAACAGTCCGTTTCCCGACAGCACTGGGGAGCGTGAGGCCATGCCGAGTTGGACATGGCCTGGGTTTGAGAAGGCAAACATGGATGTAGCAGTATATGCCACTTGTCAGCAGGTAAAGTTATTGCTCAACGGACGCGACCTCGGGACTAAGGATGCTTCTGAATGCGTCGCACATTTTAGCGTTCCGTATGCAGCGGGCAACTTGAAAGCAATCGGATTGAAGGGCGGGGTTCAGGTTGCCGAATATACGCTGGAATCTGCTTCGAAGCCCTCATCGATCCGGTTGTCCACAGACCGGAGAGTGATCAACGCCGACAACCAGGACCTCTGTTATGTTACCGCGGAGGTGACCGACGCCGGCGGGATTTGGATTCCCTACCCGATACTGGATGCATCCGATCCGTCCCACATTCGATTCGGCGAGAAACATCTCCATTTCCGTATTGACGGCCCGGGGAGTATTTTGGGTATCGAGAATGGTTTGAGTATAGATCATGAGAGCATCCGGAAACCTGAGCACGATACGCATCTGGGGCGGTGTCTGGTGGCAATCAGGTCTTCGCACACTCCCGGAACGACTACGCTCAAGGCAAGCGGGGACGGATTGATGCACGGGAAAGTGACCATCATTTCGAAATAACGTTGCTATCATGAGGACCACGGAAGATCGGCTGATCGGCACGCCTTCCGGCAAAGCCGGGGCGCAACCAGGTCTTGGACGACGAATTCAGTGATGGCCCTTTTTTCGGCCCCCAAGCGTGGAGACGGCGAAATCGGTAACCGATTGCCCAAGGCAGGCGGCAGCGTCTTCGATGTCTTGCTTGATTTCCGCGGGAAGGCGGAAGTTCAACCGGGCGTCGTGGGAAGATGTCGGGGTGGCCATGCGGCAGCTCCTGTTTCAGACCAAATCGTCGACAAAGCAGATCGTCGACAAAGCGTTGATGCCAGTTATACCGCGCAAAGTGGCAACGTGCCATACGTGTCATTCTTGACGCGGCGTTCTGGAATTCTCAAGTCCTTGCCGGCCATGGAGTTGCGTCGCTTTGTCTGCCGCCGTTCCGGCCCCGCCTTTGAGCTCGGAAAGATTCCGGCGGAAATTTCCGGCGAATGCCGCGGTTTTTTCCCCCGCCGCAAGCCCTTGGCGGCCAGCCACTTAGGACGACGGAGACGACCTTGCGGCGGGAATCTTTCCAGAATTCTCGTTTCCGCCTCTTGACACGCATTTGTATATATGGATAATTACGGTATATATCAGGCGCGCCCGCCTGGCCCCGCAGGGCCGGGCGCGGACGCCGCCAGCCCCCAACCCATCGCAAACCGAACCATGAAGCAAGCCAACCCCCACCTCGCCGCCCGGCGGGCGCGGAAGGCGGACCTGCTCCCCCGCGCCGCCGCGCTCGCCGCAGAGGGCCGCACCTACCAGGAAATCGCCGTGGCCATCGGCGTCGCCAAGTCGACCGTCTGCCAGTGGCTCCGCGACCGGCCGCTGGGCCGGGCCGCCGCCCAGGCCCTGGGCACCTCGCGGATGACCGCCAAACTGGCCGCGCGCTACGAGTCGCTGTACCATCGCGCGGTGCGGGAATGGAACCGCTCCCGCAGCGATCGTCGCACGGAGACCGTGCTGACCCTCGAGCCGGCCGACGGCAGCCCGACCACCAAAACCACCGTCCGCACCGAGCCGCGGACCGGCAACACCGCCTGCCTGGGCAAGGCCCTGGCGGCGATGAAGGCCATGGAAGGGCTGCACCACCACGAACGGTTGCGGCAGGAGTGCGCGGCGAGCCTCAACGCCCCCGCGACGGGGGACGGCAGCAGCGACGGCGCCGTCACGCGGACCGTGACGACGACCATGACCCGCTCCGGCCCGCAGAGGCGAACGGTGACCACGCGACGGTTGGGCGACGCGATGCCCAGTACGCCCAGCAGACAAGCGGCCAACGGCTGCGAGGAAAGCGCCTCGCGCGGCGGGGAATGCGCCTCCCTGGCTGGCGCGTCGCGCTCCGATGTTCGGCGCCTTGCGGTTGCGTCGCGATCCGACGTTCAGCCCCTTGCGGGTGCGTCGGGCGGCGATGTTCGGCCGCTCGCTTGCGCGTCGGGCTCCGCTGGGGCGAGCAGCGGAACGGCATTGGCGAACGGTGCTACGGCGAAAAGGCCGAGCAATTGGCGCAAGGCATTTGTGCCAAATGACTTGCGTCTGCGGACGGACGAGTTTGCCAGCGTTTCTCGTTCGGCAGCGTTGCCGAACGATCTGTTCCAAAAGGGTGGGTCTGCAAAGGGGCAAAAAAGAGCGAAACGCAACCGCCGCAAAGCCAGGCGGCGGGCGGCGCGGGAATCCCGGCCGCCGGCCGGGTCGGCTGACAACCTGGCGCGAGAGCCGGATCTGGTCTTCGGCGATCGCGGCCTTTCGCCGGGGTAAATTTTCGAACTGTAACTGCCTATACCAAAGTATAATTGACGCGCGCTCGGGACGCATGTTAACATGGACCTGTTCGGATAGTTGCCGCGACCCGGAGTACCGGGTGCCCCCCAGCAGCAGCCTTCCGATCCCGCCGCTACGTTTTCCCCGCCCTGCCTCACGCCCTGGATTTGCATTGGAGACGTGCCGCGCGGTACGTTTCCCCCGCCCGACCACACGCCCTGAATTTGTACCGGACAGGAGGTTGCCATGGCTACGCACACCATCCGCAAGTCGTCGCAAGCTGGAATCGGTTACTCCGTTGTCGAACTGAACGACGTCCGCCACGTGTTCGCGGCCGCCGTCCCGCGCCGCGGCTTGACGCTCCGCCAGCAGGCCGGCGATGCCCTGCGGACCATTGAAGCGGTGATTCAAGAGGAAGGCACGCGGGGGTCGATCGTACACCAGGCCGTGTTCGTGCCCAGCGTCAACCTGATCGACGAGTGCCGCCAGATCATCCGCGATTTCTACGGCCCGGAGATGCCGGCCACGAGTTACATCCCTCAGCCCCCCTGCGAAGGAAAGCTGCTGGCGATCGAGGCCCTGGGCATCGGCCGCGGTTTGGGGGAGGTGGAGATCGAGCGTGTCAGCGAGCAATTGGTCATCGCCCGGCACAACCACATCGCCTGGTGCCATTGTGCGGAGGTCGTTCCCCAGAACCGCGACGGCAGCGTCTACGACGCCTCCCTGGACGCCTTCCAACAAATTCGCGGCCTGCTGCAGAGCGTCAACATCCCGTTCGCTGATGTGGTCCGCACTTGGCTGTACCTGGGTGGGATCGTCGAGGAGGAAGGACCCACGCAACGCTACAAGGAACTCAACCGCGCACGGACCGACTTCTATCAGGACATCTATTTTCTGGCCGACCACTTGCCGCCCGGCCGCCGGGCAGCATGTACCGATGGTCGGCGGGTCTTTCCGGCCAGCACCGGCATCGGCACCGAGGGCCGCCGCGTGATGATGAGCGCGATTGCCTTGGCCACCGATCGCAAAGATATCGTCGCCGTTCCGCTGGAAAACCCGCGGCAAACGTCCGCCTTCGACTATGGCGAGCACTACAGCCCGAAGACCCCGAAGTTCTGCCGCGCCATGGCGTTGTCCTGCGGCAACTATGCGACGATTTTCGTCTCCGGCACGGCGAGCATCACGAACTCCGAAACACGGCATGTGGGCGATGCGGTCGCCCAGACGCACGAAACGCTCGACAACATCGCGGCCCTGGTCTCGGAGGATAACCTCTGCCATCACGGGCTGTCCGGCCTGGGCGCCTCGTTGGACGGCTTGGGGCTGGTGCGGGTTTACATCAAGCGGGCCGACGACTACGCCAACGTCCGCGCGGCGTGCGAGATGCGTCTGGGCGAGTTGCCGACGATCTACGCCATGGCCGACGTCTGCCGTCCGGACCTGCTGGTGGAGATCGAAGGTATTGCCTTCTCGCACAAAGGGCCGACCCCGCCGCCGCTTGGCATTAGCCCTCATTTTAGCAAAGTTCCTGCCGACGTTCCTAACCATCGTGGGAGTGTATTGCGATGAAAACGAAAGCCGTATCCCTTGCCGTGATGGGCCTGCTCGTTGTGAATGTCGGTTTCGCCCGAGGAGCAGACCAGCCCAAATCGGCCCGGGCCGCTTCGCAGGAGGCGCCGGCCGGCATTTTCGTGGCGGTCGGATATGGCGGGCGGCGGATGTCGTCGCGCGACGGCATCCACTGGGAAAACGTGCAGCAGTGGGTCAACAAAGCGGAGGACGACAGCAATAACCTGATCAGCCTCGCCTATGGCAAAGGCAAGTTCGTTGCCGTCGGCGGCGGGGGGTGGTCGCGGGATACGCAGGCCGGGCATATCCTTGTCTCCAGCGACGGCGCCGACTGGCGGGAAACGAAGAAGATGGCCTTCCGCATCAGTCCTATCCTGTTCGCAGCGGGCAAATTCGTGGCCGGCGGGCCGGAGCACCAGCTCCTTTGGTCGCTTGACGCGGAGACCTGGTCGGAAAGTCCCAGGGTCGAAGTGCCGAAGGGAATTCCGGAATGGGCCTTCTGGTTCCGCGGTGGAATCGCCGGCAACGGCACCTTCATCTTTACCGGCAACGCCAACACCGACCAAAAAACGTGGTGGTGCATCACTACCCATGACGGCAAAACCATCGGCAGTTTCGCCAGCGATCTTCCGCCGGTGAACAGCCTGGCCTTTGGCGCCGGGACATTCCTGCTCGTTTCCGGCAGTGCCCTTTACACCACGAAAGATGGGAAGGCATGGCACAAAGAGCCCGCCGTGCCCGCGGACAAATTCCGCCAAGCCGTCTATACGGGCAATGAATTCTTCCTCTCCGGGGAGAAGGGCACCTACACCTCCGCCGACGCCATTTCCTGGAAAGCCTTCGGCAAGCCGATTCCTTGCGACGTGAGCTGGTCGAATGGCACGCTCTTTATCGGCACCGGCTGGCCGGGAAGAGTCTGGACCTCCACCGATGGCCGGAAGTGGACCCAAGGCGAAGCACCCAAGCCGGAATTGGGCATCAATCAGATCGTCCATGGCGCGGTGACCGCGAAAGAATGAGAAGTGTTATGAGCGTCAGCCTTTTTCCAAGCCGTCATTTTGGGAGTGCATTGCGATGAAAACAACGGCCATGTTTCTTGTCGTGCTGAGCCTCCTCGTTACGAATTCCGCTTCCGCCCCGAGCGCGGATCCGCCCACGTCGAAGGGGACAGGTCCAATTGGTGCGAAGCACCCTCCGGGCCGTTCCGGCCAATTGGACCTGTCCCCTTCGCTTCAGCCTGCGACGACCATGAGTACATGGTGCCCGCCCAACTCGGTCTTCTTCCAGCGGGACGTGATGCCGCTGGTGACCCGGCTGGGCTGCAACAGCGTGCAGTGCCATGGGGCGCCGTTGGGCAAAGGCGGCATGCCGCTTTCGATGTTCGGGGGCGACGCGGAAGAAGATTACGAGACCATCGTCAAGGATCAGCGGGGCACGCGGATCGACCGCATGGATCCCGCCAGGAGCCCGTTCTTGTTGAAAGCGAGCGGGAGCATTCCGCACGGCGGCGCAGCAGAAGATCCCGCCCGGCTCCGCGGAATACAAGACACTGCTCTCCTGGATCGAGCAAGGGGCGCCGTACAGCGACGACAGACTGCCGAAGCTGGTCTGCGTGCAGGTCCTTCCGCAAGAGCAAATTGTGCAGAAGGGCCAGGCCCAGCAACTTGCGGTCACGGCGGTCTATGCCGACGGCACGAAGCGAGAACGTCACGCGGCTGGCCGTGTTCCAATCCACGGACGCCAAGGTGGCCTCGGTCGACGCCGACGGCAAGGTGAAGGCGGAGGAGTTCGGGGCCGCCGCGATCGCGGCGATTTACTTGCGGCAGTCGGCGGTCGTTCGCCTGCGGGTCCCGCAGCCGCTGGCGACCCCCTTCCCGGACGTCCCAGCCAACAACAAAATCGACGAACTGGTCTTCGCCAACCTGAAGGCCTTGGGCTTTCCGCCCTCGGAGGTCTCGGCCGACGACGTGTTCCTGCGGCGGGTGTTTTTCGACGTGATCGGCACGCCGCCCACGCCCGACGAGGCCCGCGCCTTTCTCACCGACAAGGACCCGGAGAAGCGAAGCAAACTGATCGACCGCCTGCTGGAGCGCGAGGAATTCGCGGACTTCGCGGCGACCAAGTGGCGCGACCTGTTGCGGATCAAGGCCGAGGAGCCGATCAGCCTCTGGCCCAAGGCCTGCGAGACGTATTATCGCTGGGTGCGGGACAGCATTGCCCAGAACAAGCCCTACGACCAATTCGCACGGGAGCTGATCACCGGCAGCGGCAGCGATTTCCGCGACGGGCCGTGCAATTATGTGCGGGCTGTCCCGGAGCGCAACCCGCGGACCCTGGGCGAGGCCACGGCCCTGCTCTTCATGGGGGCCCGGGTCTCCTGCGCCCGCTGCCATGCGCATCCGGTGGAGAACTGGGGAACGGACGACGACCTGGGGATGGCCGCGTTCTTCAGCCAGGTCAAGATCAAGTTCACCAGCGAGTGGAAAGAACAGATTGTCTGCCGGGACCCGGACCGGGTGCTGCTCCATCCGCGGACCGGCAAGGCCGTGGCGATGAAGCCCTTGGGCGCGGCGGCCTTGGATTGGGACAAGGGGACAGGTCCAATTGGTGCGAAGCACCCTGCGGGCCGTTCCGGCCAATTGGACCTGTCCCCTTCTACGGCAACCGATCCCCGCCGCAAGTTCGCCGACTGGCTCACCGCGCCGCAGAATCCCTGGTTTGCCAAGAACATCGTCAATCGCGTCTGGTTCTGGCTTATGGGGCGGGGGATCGTCCACGAACCCGACGACCTGCGGTCGACCAATCCGCCCGAGAATCCCGCCCTGTTGGAGTACCTGGAGAAGGAACTGGTCGCCCATCACTACGACTTGAAGCACATTTACCGGCTGGTGTTGAACTCGAAGACCTACCAGCTTTCCAGCGAGCCCACGCCGTTGAACCAAAAAGACGCGGCCCACTTCTCCCATTACCTGGCCAAGCGGCTGACCGCGGAGCAGATCCTGGACGCGCTCTCGCAGATCACGGAGCAGCCACAGAACTTCCGCCAATTCAGGCGGCCCAACACCGCGCCGGACACGAGCATTCCCCCTGACGTCAAGGCCGCGCAAATTGCCGAAGCCAGCGAGAGCTCGCTGCTCGCCGCCATGTTCGGCCGGCCGGAAAGGGGCACGGCGATGGAGCGCGAACGCGCCGACGACCTGAACGCGATGCACGTGCAGTTCCTGGCCAACTCCGGCGCCATTGAAGAATCGATGTGGAACAGCCCGCGGCTGCAACGCCTGCTGAAGGACAAGAAGAGCGATGCCGAAGTCGTGGACGAGCTTTTTCTCACGGCGCTGGCGCGGTTTCCCAAGGAAGCCGAGAAAAAGACGATGCTCGAATACCTGACCGCCGAAAAGAACGGTCGCGATCGTGCGATCCACGACATCCTGTGGTCGCTCTTGAACGCCAACGAGTTCTTGTTGAATCACTAAATCCCAAACAAGGAGGCATTGCTATGAACAGTCATTGGAATCGTCGCGACTTCATCCGTGCAACCGGTGCGGGCGTATTGGGGCTTGGCCTGGCCGAGGGGATGGCCCTGCGCGCCTGGGGGAGGCGAAGGCCGCGATCCCGCCGGCCAAGGCCAAGTCGGTGATCGGGGTCTATCTGGAAGGCGGCATGACGCACATCGACACCTTCGATCCCAAACCGAACGCCCCGCCGAGCATCCGCAGTTTCTTCAAGCCGATTCCGACCAATGTGCCGGGCACGGAGATTACCGAGCTTTTCCCGCTGATGGCCAAGCAGGCGGACAAGTACACGATTATTCGCTCGACGACCGCGCCGGGGGGCGGTCACGGCGGCTACGTCATGCTCTGCAACGCGATGAACCCGAAAGAATCGCCCAGCTTGCACCCCTCGGCCAAGCTGGTCTATCCCTGCGTGGGCGCCGTCGTGGGAATGAAGAAGGTGGAAAACGGCAGCTACAAGGGCGACATCCCGCCGTGGGTCTGCATTCCCGGCACCCCCTGGGGAGGCAACAACTACGGCTTCCTGCCTCCCAAGTACCAGGGCTTTTGCGTGGGAGATCCCAGCGACCCGAATTTCAGGGCCCCGGGCGTGAGTCTTTCGCCCGACGAGCAGAAGCGCCTCGAGAAGCGCCGCGCCCTGCTCGAGGTCGTGAGCCCGGCGGGCAGGGGGCAGACGGCGGCCGCCCAGGCCGCCGACGCCCTGCGGCAAAGCGCGTTCCGCCTACTCACCGGCGACGCCAAGAAGGCCTTCGACCTCTCGTTGGAAAAAAAGGAGACTCGCGATCGCTACGGCCGGCACCGGCTCGGGCAGAGTTGCCTGCTGGCGCGGCGACTCGTGGAATATGGCGTTCCCTTCATCACTGTCCCGTGGGGCGGCGGCGAGATAATGGGCTCGTTCGGCTGGGACATGCACGAACAAGTCGATAAGACTCTGCGTTTGCTCTGCCCCATCCTGGACCAGGCCATGTCGGCGCTGTTCGAGGACCTTGCCCAGCGCGGGCTCCTCAAAGACACGATTGTCATGCTGTATAGCGAGTCCAGCAAGTCGCCGGAGTGGAACGTCAAGCCCGAGACCCTCGGCGGCAAGCATCCCGGCGAGACCGGCGCCGGACGGGAGCATTACAACGAAGTCATTTCGACGATTGTCGGTGGCGGCGGATTCAAGGGAGGCAAGATCGTGGGCGAGAGCGACGGCGAGGGCCGCTTCGTCAAGTCGCGGCCCGTCTATCCCTGGGACCTTTGGGAAAGCGTCTACCAGTTGATGGGGATCGACCCCAACGACCGGCTGCCCAACCCCGACGGCTGCGTGGCCTTTGTCAGTCCGGCCACGGCCTGCTCCTATGCCCGCGGCGGAATACTTGCGGAGATCATGGAGTAGAGGGATGAAGGATGAAGGATGCAATTAGCAAAGGGTCGCTTACCATGAATTTCAAATGTGTACTGGGCTCCGCTCTGCTACTGTCGTTAGGGGCCTCTTGGTCCGTCGGAGCGGAACCGGCCGCGGGGGGCTCTCCGCGGAAGCGCACTCTGACGATTTCGCTCTCGCCGGCGCGTCCCGGGGAATGTTCGGTCGCCTGCGGGATGGCGTTGCCGCTGTCGGCCGTGGCCTTCAGTCCCGATGGAAAGACGCTGGCCGTGGGCGGTTATCGCGAGGTTCTGCTGTGGGATCTGGTCCAGGGCAGATTAGCCAAGCGGATCGGCGCGGGCCAGATTGGCACCATGGTGCAGGCGGTGCTCTTTACGAAAGACGGCAAAAGCCTGGCCGCGGCCGAAGGCACCCCGTATGCCGCCGGCGGTGTCAGGGTCTTCGACCTCCAAAGCGGACAAGCGACCATCAACTTCCACGAGCCCAGGGGAGCGGTGCTGTCGCTGGATTTGAGCCCCGACGGAAAGCTCCTGGCCGCCGGCTGCAGCGATGCCGCGGCCTATGTTTGGAGTCTGCCCGACAAGAAACTTGTGAGCACCCTCAAAGACCAATCGCTGGCGGTGAGCAGCGTTTCCTTCGCGCCCAACGGCAAGTATTTGGCGACCGCGAGCCTCGACAAGACCGTGGAGGTTTGGGACGTTGCAACCTGGAAGCCGGACCGCAAGAAGACGATCCTCGAGGCCCCCCCGCGCCGCTGTTGCCTGCGGGAAACATCGCAGCATTGGGCGGCCGGGGGGAGGATGACGTACCGCTTCGGGCTGGTCGTCGCCGGCCACGACGCACGGTCGCTTCAAAATCGCCTGGACGACAAGATACCGCCGGATTACCGCGGCAACGTCAAGACCGAACTCGATGCCGGCATGCCCTTGGACTGCGTCTGGCTCAAAGATCCCGATCCCGGCAAATGGTATCGCCAATGGGTTTTCGTAGCCGCGACCGACAACACGGTGAAGGCGTACGCCTTCGACGGCAAGAAGCTGACACTTATGGACACGCTCGGCGGGCACAGCGACTGGGTCTATGCGGTGGCGGCCAGCGCCGACGAGAAGCGGCTCGCTTCGGCCAGCGGCGATGGCAGCGTCAAGCTCTGGAACCTTGCCGACCACAGTCTGTTGGCCACGCTCGTGCAGCTTGCGCCGGGCACGGACGATTGGCTGGTCGTTACCGCGCAAGGCTACTTTGCGACCTCGAATCCCGCTGCCGTGCAGGGGCAAACCAACGGCTTCCAAGACGCCGACAGGGTCCGGCAGGCGCTGGCCGAGAAGAAGGCCGCGCCGAAATAGAAATCCGAAATCCTCAGCACGAATTCCGAGACAAATTCAAAACTCCCATGACAAAATCGCAAAACTACCCCTGGGGCATTGCACGCGCCGTTTGGAACATTTTGATTTCCCCATTTGGTATTTGTTTGGGATTTGGGATTTTGAATTTTGGATTTTGCTGGTGCTCGATCGTCTTCCTGTTGTTATCCCCATTGGCCGCCCCTTGCCTTGGCCAGACGACCGGGCCGGCGATTTTCTTCATTTACCCAGCCGGTGGGCAGTTGGGCAAGACGGTGGAGGCCACCGTTGCCGGTCAGCAGCTCAAAGGAGCCACGGCCGTCTGGGTTTCCGGCAAGGGAATCACCGCGCGGATCGCGCCGGAGGTGAAGCCGGATCCCAACGCCAAGCCGAAGCCGGGACCGCCCGCGCCGCCGCCGCGGCCTTGGATCAGCAGCAACATTCGCCCATCGGAAGCGGTGCGCATCTCCATCACCATCGCCCCCGACGCCGACTTGGGCGAACACGATCTGCGGCTGGTCACGCCCGCGGGCGTCTCTTCGCGGGTCCGCTTCGTCGTCGACGAGGTTGCCGAGACGGTTGCTATTCAGCGGAACTCGGAGAAGGCGGACGCGGTCCAAGTGCCGTCCCTGCCGGCGATTATCAACGGCCAGATCTTTACGACGACGACGGGCCAGGGCGGGCCGGACCGGAGCTACTGGCGCCTGCCGCTCAAGGCCGGACAGACCTTGGTCTGCGAGTGCCAGGCGCAGTCGATCTTGCCCTACGACTACTGGGCCGTGCCCGGTTGGCTGGATGCCTGCTTGACTCTCTCCGACACGGCCGGCAAGCGGCTGGAGTTCGTCGACGACTTCCGCTTCAAGCCCGACCCCGTGTTGTTCCATAAGGTGGAAAAGGACGGCGAGTACCTGCTGGAAGTCCGTGACATTCTCTACCGCGGCAGCCAGGATTTCATTTACCGTGTGCGGATTGGGGCATGGCCCTACGTGACGCACGTCTACCCCTTGGGCGGACGGCGGAACTCGACCGCGAAGATCGAGCTGCACGGCGTCAATCTGCCCAGCCCCAGCATGGACCTGACCCTGGCGGCCGACGGCCCGCCGCTCCGCTATCTGAGCGTCCAACAAAACGGCATGACTTCCAATCCCGTGCCCTTCGCCGTGGACGACCTGCCGGAGATTCAAGAGAGCGAGCCGAACGATTCCATCGCCCAGGCGAACCGCGTGCCGGTGCCGGTCGTGATAAACGGCCGCATCCAGAAGAGCGGCGACGAAGATTATTTCGTCTTCAAGGCCGAAGAGGGCCAGAAGCTGCTGATGGAGGTCGACGCCCGGCGGCTCGATTCGCCCCTGGACAGCGTCTTGACGCTGTTCGACGCGGCGGGCAAGAAGCTGGCCGAGAACGACGACCTGCCGCCCGCTATGGCGACACCGAAGCTGGGTGCCAGCATCCCGCTGCTTTATCCCGATACCGTTTCTCAAGTCGATCCGCGCGACGCGCTGGTGACCCACGTCGCCGACTCGCGGATCGTCTACACGTTTGCCAAGGCGGGTGAGTACGTGCTCCGCATCGGCGACGTGCAGGTGAAGGGCGGCGAGGAGTACGCCTACCGCGTGAAAATCGTGCCGGCCTTGCCGGACTATGTGCTGCGCATCAACACCGACACGGCCCGCCTGGTCCAGGGAGACAGCGCCGTGATCAGCATCACTGCGCTGCGGAAGAACGATTTCGACGGCGAGATCACTCTATCCGTGCAAGATTTGCCGCCGGGATTGACGGCCGCTGCGGCGGTGATTCCGGCCAAGGAACAGGAAGCCAAATTGACGATCACGGCCGCCGCCAACGCGGCGCCCGGCCTTTATTTGCTGACGATCGTGGGCACGGCCACGGCGGACAAGCAAACCCTGGTGCGAAAGGCGATCCCCGTGGAATCGGTCGTGCAAGCCTTCTACATCAAGCATTGGGTGCCCACCAAGGGATGTGTGCTGGAGGTGAAGGAAGGGGCTTTCTACACGCTGTCTTCGAGCAGCCCGCCGGCCAAGGTCTTGGAAATCAAGCAGGGGGCCAGCGAAAAGGTCGTGGTGAAGGTTTCGCGGTGCGCGGAGGGCAAGTTCCCGGTGAACCTGGCCGTACTGCCGCCTGCCCCGCTCATTCCGGCCCCCCAAGGCGCGCCGCCTCCGCCGCCGGGCGCCGACGTGCAAGTGGCCCCCATCCCGGTGGACAAGGATGAGGCCACGGTTACGATCAGCATTCCGCCCAAGTCGCCGGTCGGCCTGCGGCAGACGATTCTCCTGAGCGGCACCATGAACACCGGCAAAGAGAGCGTCACTCGCCTGCTGCCGGCTATCGCCGTCAAAGTCATCGCTGCCAAGTAGCCTTCGGCAACTGGGCAGAAGAAGAACGAAGTCCTTGCCGAGTTGATGGAGGGGAACGCGTAATGTCCACGCACGTCGCTTTTCTTGCAGGTTGACATGCATACGTGCCGGCAGTGATAATGGACGCACACCTGTGGAGATCCCCGATGAAGGTCGCTCGTCGCCAATTCCTTGCCTCGGCTGCCGCCGCAACGGCGGTTTCCATCGTCCCGCGTCACGTGCTGGGCGGGCTCAAGTTCGTGCCTCCCAGCGAAAAAGTGACCATCGCCTTGGTGGGTGCAGGGGGTCAAGGACTGGCCAACGTCCGCTCTTTGTTCCAAGAGCCCGACGCCCAGGTCGTGGCCCTGGCCGATCCCGCGGAACATTGGAACATGGAGGCCTTTTACTTCAAAGGGGTGGCGGGGCGGAAGCCGGTCAAGGCCGAGATCGAAAAACATTACGCGGCCAAGACGCCCAACTTCCATTGCGCGGACTACGCGGATTTTCGCCGCTTGTTGGAAAAGGAAAAGGGTATCGATGCCGTGCTCTGTGCCACGCCGGACCACTTGCACGCCTGCGTGTGCGTGCGGGCGATGCACGGCGGCAAGCACGTCTATTGCGAGAAGCCGCTGACGCACAACCTGTGGGAGGCTGGCGTTGTAGCCCAGGCCGCTCGCGAGACTGGCGTGGCCACGCAAATGGGCAACGCCGGCCACTCCAGCGAAGGCATCCGCCGCACGGTCGAATATCTGCGCGATGGCGTCATCGGCCCGGTACGCGAGGTACATACCTGGATCTGGGCCGGCCGCTATAACCCCACGCTGCTGGGCAAGCCGACGGATGTGGTCCCCGTGCCGGCAGGGCTCGACTGGGACCTGTGGCTCGGCCCGCGCCCGCCGCGACCCTACCACCCCGCTTACGCGCCGGTGAAATGGCGCGATTTCTGGTCGTTCGGTTCCGGATCGCTGGGCGACTTCGTCTGCCACGACTTCGACGTCATGGTTTGGGCCTTCGAGTTGGGCCTGCCGCAGAGCGTCCAGGTGCGGCCCGTGGCTTACACGGACGCGGAGATCGTGCCTCAGGGCGAGATCGGCTATTTCCACTTCCCCGCGCGCGACGCAGCCGCCTCTGAGGGTCCTCTGGTACGGTGGGGGACCCTGGCCGGACCGTCCGGCAGCCTTGCCCGCCAACTTCGACATGTCTTGGCGGGGAACGCTGTTCGTTGGCGAGAAGGGCGTCATCGAGTGCGATGGCGCCGGCGGTCCGCCGCGGCTCTTCCCGGAAGCCCTGCGCAAGGCCTATCGGCCGCCAGCCAAGACCCTGCCCCGCTCGAAAGGTCACCACCGCGACTGGCTGGCTGCGATTAAGGGCGGGCCACCTGCCGGTTCGTGCTTCGAGGTCGGCGCCCACCTCACGCAAATTGCCCTCCTGGGCGTCTTGTCGTTGCGAATGGGCGGCAGGCGCATCGACTGGGATGCCCAGAATCAAAAGGCCCAAGGCGCGCCGGAAGCCGAGGCCTATATCAAGGAGACGTACCGCCCGGGCTGGGAAGTGGTGTAAGTCGACTATGAACGCGACAGTATTCTCCATTGCATCGCTCTTGGCAAGCTCACTGCTGGCCCAAGGGTTGTCGGCGGCCGAGCAAAAGGGTTCCATGCTCGAAGGCAAGGAGTCATTCGCTCTTACGAGCAAACATCTCGCGGTCGAACTTTGCACCACGCGGCCGCAGTTGCTGCGCCTGTCGGTCGATAGCCTGGGACTTGGCCAATTTCAGCGCAGGCGCTCCGGCCTCCTGCCCCGGCGCCGCGGCCCACCGTTTCCGAGCGAACCGGAACGAATGTGGAATATCGCGGGCAAGGGCTTCCCCGCTCCGCCCCCGCCCGGTGGACTTTTCAACTCGGTAACGAAGGACTGGCGCTTGTCTCCCGCTGGAGCGAGGATGATCCGCCTGAACCGGTCGTGCTGGAGTTCGATCCGCGCCTCTGCCATGCGACGCTCTTGGGCCGGCTCAACCCGGACGGCAGCGTCCGCCTGCCCGCGCTCTTGCACCTTCCCGACCAAGGGACGTTCCGTATTACCGCCACGGGCTGGAAAGGCGCGGCCTTGGGCTACGATGCCCGCCGGGCCGGCACGGGCTACGTCAGAATCACGTTCCCCCCGGCCACCGCCGGGCGACGGCAGGTCGAATATCGCTGGCAAGTTGCCGCGATCTATCCGCGCGTCGCAACAGTCGCCGGCGATCCCCGCTTCAACGGTTTCCGGCGCAACTGGCTCAATATCCTGCAATTGAATCCGCGTCTTGGGGTGTTGGCCAACCATGCCGGCAGCGACAGTGCCGCCTTCTGTTACTATGAATACGCCGACATCGCCCGGTACTCACCGCCGCTGGCCGAGGATCTTGCGCGCTGGACCTGGTGCGCCAAAGCCTGGATCGGGTCCTGGAAGGCATGCCGGCCTACGGTATGCCCGAGTATCCGCTGTTTGACGGAGATTACGCCCCCGCTCGCGCCTGGTTCCGGGAGGCAGCCGCCGACACTTATCCTTCACTTTTGATTTCCGCGTGGGACTACTTCGATGGAACCCACGACAAGGCCTGGCTGGCGAAGAACTATCCGGGCATCCGGCGGTGGGCCAAGAAGATGCTCGCCACGGACCGCGACGGCAACGGCCTGATCGAATACATCGAGAGCGGAAATTCCGGATCTTGGCCGCCGCGATTGAAGCATCGTCCGTCCAATTGGTGGGACGGCATCGGCTTTGGCCACGAGGACGCTTATGCCAACGCCCTGGCTTACCGCGCGCTTGGTGGCATGGAACGACTGGCGGCGAAACTCGACAAGACTGCCAACGTTACCCGTTACCGCGCCGCCGCCGACAAGCTGCGAGCAGCCTACTTCAAGACCTTCTACAATCCGGCCACCGGCGTGCTGGCCGGGTGGAAAAGCGCCGACGGCCAACTCCATGACTACTATTTTCTCTGGGTCAACGGCATTGCCATAAATTACGGGCTCGTCCCCATGAACCAGGCCAACGCCATCATGGATCGCCTGTTGGCCAAGATGAAGGCCGTGGGTTACGATCGCTTCGACCTTGGCCTGCCGGGCAATCTCATTCCGATCCCCAGAAAAGACTATGTCGACTTGCAGCACCGCTGGGCGCGGGGCAAAAGGAAGACGGCTCCGACGGATTCCAAATCTATCAAAACGGCGGGACTTCGGGCTGCTTCGCCTATTTCACGCTGGCCGCTCTCTATGACCTCGGCCGCCGCGAGGAAGCCGACCGCATCCTTTTCCCCATGCTCGATGGCCTGGAAAAGGGTAAGTTTCAAGGTGTCGGCCCAAACGGCATGACCAATGATTGGAAAGCCTGGGACGGGACACCTTGGGGCTACGAAGGTCTGCTGGTAGACAACTACTACGTCCTGCTGGCGGTCATGGCCAGGGAGGGCTTGCTGGGGAAAGAGTGGTGCGTTAGGCTTGCTCCGGCAAAGCGGAGCTTTTGGGATAGTTTCTGAATCCAAGACCGATGAAAAGGAGACACGTTCGATGAACCACTTGAACCCCCAAGCCCTTGATCGTCGCGCCTTTCTGGCGCGTACCGGATGCGCCGCCGTGGCCGCCGTTGCGGCGCCGGGCCTGTCGCATCTCGCCGCGGCCGAGCTCGCGGCCCAAACTCCCTGGAAAATGCGGCTTTCCACCTCGACCGTGCAATTCGAATCGCTGTCGATCGAGAAGATTTGCGAACAGATTGCCGCCTTGGGGTACGAGGGCATCGACATTTGGTGTCCCTCCAAGCTTTTCGGTTGCCCGCAGCTCGACGAAGTCGAGAAGCGTCTCGGGGTCCGAAGGCCTGAAGGACTTGCTGGCGAAGCACAAACTGAAACTCTACTCTTTCACCTGTTACTTCGGCGTCTATCCCAAGTACGCCGAGTTGTTTGGCAAGGTCGGCGGCGGCGTGGCGGTCCGCGAGTCGGGCGAAGGCGAGGCCACGGGCAAGGACCTGACGGCCCGGATGAAGGTTTTTCTGGAGACCCTGAAGCCGGAGTTGGAATTGGCCGAAAAGCATTGCGCCTTCCTGGCCGTGGAGAACCACGTGGGACGGTTGCTGAACTCGCGGGATTCCTTTCAGGCCTTCGTCGACCTGAACCGTCACCCGCGGCTGGGCATCGCCCTGGCCCCCTACCACCTGCAAGCCAAGAACATCAGCGTGGAAGAGGTGATCGGGACCTGTGGAAAACAATTGCTGTATTTCTATGCCTGGCAGCACGCCGAGGGCATGAAGCAGTTGCCAGGTATTGGCCCCACCGATTTCACGCCCTGGCTTTCGGCCTTGGCCAAGGCGGACTACGCCTGGTACGTCAACCCCTTCATGCACGGCCGGATCGCCCCCGCGGAAATGGCCAAGGGGCTGGCCACCGCCAGGGAATTCCTGGCGAAATGCTACGCCAAATACCCGAACAGCATTTCCGAATAGCCTCAGGATCCGGCGATCAGGAATTCAGCCCGGTCGTGGGTGAGCAGCGGAAGCAGGCAAGTCAGAAATCGGGGATAGCGGGCAGTGGACGGTATCTTATGGTCGGATTCTCCTTTCGATCAAGGTTGGTACTGCTGCGGATAGACGAGCGGCTGTTCGCGGCCCTCCAGAACGGCGACGACGCGCACGAGAATGCGGTTGACGTAGAAGGGCGCGGAGTTCACCGGGGCAGCGGTCGTCTCGGCCAGCCGTCGCTTCATTGCCGGCAATAACGGACGAGCGGCCGAACCGGACCGGTAGAGCGCGTTGGCCGCGTGCAGGGCGTAAAAGCCGTCGCCGGCCAGCACGCTTTCCAACACCGGGAGGGCGGTTTCCGCACGGCCCAACCGGATCAGCGATTCGGCGACTGCTGCCTGCACGGCACCCGAGGGATCGTCAAGCCGCTTGCGAAGCGCCGCCTCGGCGGGCGCCGCCCGGGCCCCCAGCATTGCGCAACCTTGCGCGCCCACCAGCGAACGGCTTCGTTCGTGTCACCGAGCGCGGCGATCATGGCGGGCAGATGCGCCGCGTCTCGCTGTGCGGCCTTATTGGCCAATTCGAACACGCGCTCCAGGGGCACCGCTCGCGGCCGGCGCGATGCGTCGTAACCCTCCAACGGCGAGCCCTCGGGAATGAATCCGTTGTCGTGGGCCAAGAGCACTCGGCGACGGAGCTCTGTCCGCATGCGATTGAGCGTCGCGCACTGCGCGGGATCCGTGGCCAGGTTGTGGACGCTGTCGGGGTCTGCGTCCATGTCATAAAGCTCTTCGAAAGGCTTCTCTCCCCAGAACATGGCCGTTGCTGGCGACAGTTTGTTTTCGCGCGCGATGCGGGCCCACGACTGATACCCGCGTGCCTCGAACGGATAGGCGAGTGGCTGAACATAAGGCAGGTCGGGCCGGTAATTGCGGATGTAGAGCCATCGTTTGTCGATGATCGAGCGCATCATGTCGTAGCACTCGTCCATGCGGTCGCGGGTGATCATGACGTACTCGCCCGCCGGGGCCTTCGCGGGCCCGGCGAAAGCTCGGCCCTGCATGTACTCGGGAATCTTCACGTCCGCCAGCGAAAGCACGGTTGGCGCGAAATCGAGGAAGCTGACCGGCTCGCGAATCCGGGAACCGGGTGGAGCGGGCGCCAGGTGCCGCCATTTCGGCGGGAAATAGATGATCAGCGGGACGTGCGTCCCGCTCTCTTCGAGGAATCGCTTGCTCCGCGGCAGCACGCCGCCATTGTCCGAATAGTAGAACACGATCGTATTGTCGGCCAAGCCGTCCTCCTCGAGTGCCTGCAACTTCGCCGCAATTTGCTCGTCGAGCAGTTCCATGTGGTCGTAGTAGCGACCCCAATCGGCACGCATCTCGGGCGTATCGGGTTGGTAGGCGGGAATGCGGATCTTCGACCGGTCGGTTGGTGGAAACCTGAGAGGCAGCTCGTTCTTCGGAAATAGGCAACTCTCGTGCGTGACCTCGTGATTGAAGACGCTGAAGAACGGTTTGCCTGGGCTGCGCCTCCGCCAATGGGCACCGCTGCCGCAGAGGTCCCATGCTTCCTTGATGCGAATGGGCGAGTTGTAGTCGGTCTTGGCGTTGTTCGTCGTGAAATAGCCGGCCTCGCGAAGGTAGGCCGGAAAGCCTTTGAGCCAGGCGGGAATCTTCCCCTGAGCCCGCATGTGTTCCGCCGGCCCGCAGGAAACCGCGTACATCCCGCTGATCAGCGCAAAACGCGAGGGTGCGCAAACCGGCCAGGCGAAGCAGCGTTCATAGAGCACGCCGTCGTGCGCCAGCTTGTCGAGCGTCGGCGTCCGCGCGAGTCGGTCGCCGTAACAGCCGAGGAACGTGTCGTTGTCTTCGCTGACCAGCCACAAGAAATTGGGGCGATCGGCCGCGCGCGACTGGCGCGGCGCCCGGGATCAGAAAGCAAAGTCCGATAAGCAGATGATAGCGAAACATGGTATGGCTCGATGGACGGAACGTTTTACTTCTACAACTCTTACCCCTCCTCCTCACCGTTTGCCAGACTCCGACACGCATCATGATCACGGCGCCCTAGCGGCCGTCACGGCCAAGAGGGCCGGCGTGCCGGAATTGTCGCCGTCCTTGCCATACGCCATGTCGATGCTGCTGATCGCCACGCCCGCCCGCGGGTTGGTCCAGGCGAACTGGTAGACCGCCGCTTCATCTTCACTCTTGTCGGCGGGGAACCTGGCGGACCAGGCCAGGGCCGCCGACTTCAAACCGGCCGGCTTGGAACTGATCCAATGGCCGACCCCGTCGTCCAACAGCACGGGGATCTCTGTGGTCTGTCCGTCGGCATAGTGGATGACGTAGCGGAAAGCTACCGGCGGCGCCGCACGTGGATCCGCCCGGCGTCCCGGGTCACGGCTGTTGAAAGTATGCAGGAAGAACAGCACGTCGGCCTTGCAGCCGGCCGCGAGACCGTCGACCTCCTTGGGCAACTGGCCTTTGGCGCCGGGGCCGGCGAGCATTACACAGGAAGGCACGGGCGAAGTCTTGAAGTCGCGAATTACGTAGGGCACGCCGTCCAGCACGTTGCGCGCCCACCGGCAGGCGAGCGAGGTCCCGCGGGCCGTCGAACCAGCCGCGATCCTTCGTGAGATACTGGTTGCAGTGCTCCCCCAATGGCAGCGGTTGGTACTTGAGGTTGGCCGTCGTTAGGACCTTGCTGCCGGCAAACGTGGCATGCAGGTTGTGCAAGAGCGCAGTGACGATATTGCCCTTCTTGCTGGCGTTCACGGGATTCGCTTCGGCCGGCTTGACCAGCACCTGGTTGAGCAGGATGCCGCCCGGGCCCATGGGGTACTTCGCTAGCCCGCCGATGTTGGCCAGCGGCTTGACTTTCTGCCGCCACTCGGCCGTGCGCTCGACGCCGAGCATGATATTGTCGATGCCGCTGATTTTCCCAGGTTTGTGGAAGTCGGCCAGTTCGATCACCAGCCGCGAGGCCTCACGGGGGGCAAAGTCGAACTCCTGGCGCGAACGGTCGGGCTTGGTCGTCACGGCAACGGGTTTGGGATCGTCGTCGAAGTACAGATTGACCTTGCGGGCTGCGGAATAGTCGCAATTGAGTATGATCGCAAAGTGGTTGATCCGCTCCGCACGCGGCAACTTCAGCGACACTTTGGGCGATGCCGTGTCGCAATAGTAACTCAGGATCCAGTTGTGACTAAACCCGTTGACGATGTTTCGCGGCCAATTGGCCTGGGCCTTCCGCGCGGCCGCATGATCGCCGGCCTTGGCGTTGGGGAACTCGCAGAAGGGCGCGATATCGTCAAAGTCCACGATCCAGGTGAACTCGTCGTCCACCATGTACTTGTCGGCCGCCCAGCCGAATATCTGCTCGGTCGATTCCAGGGCCACGTCGCGGACGGAGAGCCCCGAGAGGAGCGGGTCGCGGAGCGCCGGGAGAGTGACGTATTCCAGGTCGAAGGGCCGCAGCACGTGTTGCACCCCCACGAGCTTGTTGAAGCTGGCCAGCCCATCGGGCGTGAGGCCCCAGGCCATCAACCAGCCGCCCTTGTCCGCGAAGGCCCGCACCTTAGCGAGGTTGCCGGCCAGCGATTCGAGTGCCGCCGGCTTGGCGTCGAAGATCACCACTTGGTGCTTGCCGCCGCTGACGGTCGAGAGCACGTCAGCGGCGGTGTCGAACTTCAGGCCCGATTCGCGCAGCAGCTTCAGCGCCGGGCTGCCTTCGGCCATGACAACGGCTGTCTCGCGACGGATCGGCACGTACGACGCGCAATAGGCGAGCATGTTGTCGAAGAGCCGCTGCGCCACCGGGTCGAAGGCCAGTTTTTCGCCCACGACCATCTGGCACAGCAGGAGCAAGCCGTCGTTCACCGGGCACTCGGCAATCGCCGAATAGTTCAACTCCTTGTCGCAATGGGCCAGGGACGTCGCTCCGTGGGTCGGTTTCGTGTAGACGTTGCGGTAGACGACATGGTCCTTCGACCAAGTAAAGAAGTCGCTCTGCTCCAGGCCGGAAAAGATCGGGTGCTCGGTGTTCTGCTCGAAGGCCACGCGGCCGACGAAGTCGGTAGGTGCAAGATCCGAGGGGGTCGCCTGGTAATGCAGTGGATGGGCCTGGTCCAGCACTAGTACCTTCGCGCCGTTGCCGGCCAGGGCCGTCCACTGCGGATCGGTGGCTTCGCGGGCACTGAGGGCATCCTTGCCGATGACCACGACCTTGGCCTTCGCGGGGATCTCGGCCACTAAGGCGACCTCCGTGAAGGCGATGCCGCGGGCTTGTAAGCGGGCTTTGACCGAGCCCAGCGGATCAAACACGACCAGGTCGGCCTTGGCCAGCGAAGGCTTGGGACCGGCGTTCGGGTCCAGAACCGACACGGGCTTGACCTCGCGGAAAACCTCTTTACCGGCGCGCGTGCAGGTGAGGATGAACTCGCCGGCCGTGCGCCGTGAAACTTGGGGGACCTTCACGGCGATGTCGAACTCCCGGTGTTCGCACGCGGCCAGGGCGGCGGTCTGCTTCTCACCGGCAACGCGGCGGCCGTCGAGCCTCAGTTCCCAGGCCGCCTTGATGGGGTCGCTGAAGCGGGTGTCGTTGAAGAGCTTCAGCGTCCGCTGGACTTCGCTGCCCCCGCCCAGGGTCCAATTCCACTGGCGGCAGAAGAGGGCCACAGCCTTCTGCGAGTTGAAGTGCATGTTGCCCGCCTGGCCGCCGCCAAAGGAGAACTCCCAGCCGGCGATGCCGTGCCAGCGGAAGCCTTCGGTCATCATCTTGGCGAACAGGCCGCCGCCGCGCTGCGTGTAGGACCCGGCGCCGGCAAAGCAGCCTTCGCCGCCGAACTCCGCCAATTGCCCGGGGGTCCAACCGCTCATGAAAAAGCACTCGCCCAGAAGAATCGGCCGGTCGAGCGCCAGGGGAAAGACCTTCTTCTCGTTCTCCACGATCTTTTCCCAGGTGTAGGCCTGATCGGGATAGTCGCGCAGCGGAATGCCGGGCTCCGTGATCGACGTTTCAATGTAGTGCCCGTTGTTGACCGGCAGGGCTTGGGTGCTCAGGCAGTTGCCGCCGTCAATCATCGCCGGCCGGGTCGGATCCATCGCCATCACGGCCTTGGCCGCCCGCGTGATCCGCGGCTCGACCTGCTTCAGAAGGCCGAAGTTGCGGGCGTTGATCAGGGTCAGCTCGTTCTCCATCGACCAGGCGAAGATCGAGGGATGGTTCCGTTCCTCTTTGACCATCGCCCGGAGCTGGGGGATCCAATTCTCGAAGAGGGCCTCGTTGCCGCCCAGGTTGCCCATGTAATTGCAGCCCATGCCGTCCATGATGCCGTCGCGGCGGACGATCACCCCATGGGCATCCAGCGAGTCGAGCACCTGGGACTTCTGCAGCCCGGCGCTTCCTAGCGGGTTCCAGTAGCGGATATGGTTCTGTCCGGACTGGCGGAAGTAGTCCACGGTTTCCTGCACCGTGCCGGTACTAAAGCCATCGACCCCCGCGGCCGTGTCGCCGCGGAGGTTCCACGGCAGGCCGTTGAGCTTGAACTGCGGGCTGTCCCACTCCCATTGCCGGAAGCCGAAGGGCGTGCGGCGGACGTCGACGATCTTGCCGCCCAGCAGGATCTTGGTCACGACGTGATACATTTGCGGATCGTCGGGCCACCAGAGCTTGGGATTCGCCCAGGGTTCGGCGAGCTTGACCACCTGCTCCTTGCCCGCTGCGACCACGAGCGACTGCGGGGCGAAGACTTTTTCGGCCGGACCGCCCGCGGCAGGCTCGATCTCGTTGAGGAGTTGCACCTGCTCCGCTTGCGGCGTCGGGTTGGCGACGGTGATTTCCAGCCCCAGCGTCTTCTGCCTGACCGAGGGAATGGCGAACACGTCGCTCGTGTAAACCGGCCCGGCCACGATCAGGCTCGGGGGCAAGAGGATGCCCGACGACGTGGCGATCTCGAAGACGCCCGAGCCGATGGGGAAGTCGAAACCGCCCTGCATCCACGACTGGTTCATGGCGTCCACCGGCGTCGTGAAGCTGCTGCGGCAAGCGCCGGGCCGCCCGCCCCAACTGATGGCGTAATAGGAATCCTTGATCACTACGCAGACCTCGTTGACCTGTCCCGGCTTGATGGCCGCCGTGGCGTCGCACTCCCAGAGCGCAAAGGGGGCCTTGGTGAAACCGCAATTTCGGCCGTTGACGAACAACGTGGCCATCAGGCTCACCGCCGGGAAGCGGAAGACGAACGACCGGCCCGCAGGGCACCCGGCGGGGCACCCAGTACCCTGGGTCGGGGTCGCGGCGGGCACCTCCACGCGCGTGCGATAGATCAACCGGTGGCAAAACGGCAACTCGGGCCGGTCCTTGAATTTGTTGTTGGGCACGTTGGTCCCCATCCAGAAGATCTGCCCGGCCCCCGGCAGCGCGTGGGTCGGCCCGGTCCGGTCCACCACTTCCTGCTCGTCGAAACGCCCGACTTGCCACAGCCCGGCAAGCGGAAGCTCCAGTCGCTCCCCCGCGCCCGCCCGTGCGCTCCCTGCCTTGAAGACCTGCCGGGCCGCCTGCCTGTCGCTGGCGGTCTGCCAGTCCTCGTCGGGCCTGTGCTTGCCGTTGGGCCGGAAGGGACCGCGCGTGAGGCAGGTCGCGTCGCAGGCAAACATGATTCCCTGCGCAACCTCTTTGTCATTCTCCTTCTTGGACCACGCCGAGACGCGATACTCCAGCGTGTGCTTACCGGCCGCCAGGTCGGTCGCGCCCAGCTTCATCCACCCCAAGGGACACCAAAACGCCAGTTCCACGTGGTCGGTCGTGGGATAATCCGGCTTGATGGAGTGCCAAGGGCCCTGGTCGATGCGCCAATCGAATGGCGAGCGGATACCTTCCCAGCCGATCCGGCTCCAGACCTCGTAGTTCCCGGCCGAGGCAACCTGGAACTGGTAACCGAAGAGGGCGCCTTCCTTGGGCAGTTTCTTCGCCACGTCCTGCTGTTCGATTTGCAGCAAGAGCCACTTCCCGCCGGAGAGTAGGTCCGTCCGCCCCCAGCCCACGGCCTTGACCTCCACGTTCTTGGTCGTCGGTTCCTCGCCTTCCAGCCAAACAGAGTCTGCGCCGCGGGCGGCTGAGATCGAAATCAGCAAGACGGTCCATGCGAAGGTACATTGGCGAATCATCACGAGTTCCTTAATTCTCAGAGGTGGGTCGGATTGGCGGGGTTTCGGCAGGATACTGCGGAAAGACTCCCGCTGGCGCGTCGATTCCGCGAGAGTTGGGAGTCTTCCGGGAAAGCACTCTTAGTATGCACGGCGGGTAGCGAGATTTCCAGTCGCGGGCACGAACTTCCAGGAGGACTGAAGAGTCCGAGGCGATATAACTGGCAAGTCACCAGAAGTTTCTGACCGCGGATGTCGCGGATAAGAAGACGTTTTTGCGATCGTTGGAAATCCCTCGCAATATCCGCGCTATCCGTGAGATCCGCGGTTTGCTTCACTTGCCCCTCATTTTTCTCTCTCTGCCTGAACATTGCCTATCGCATGTCCAGGCCGATGCCGTATGGCTGGGGCAGGTGACGTTTCCTGCCCCGGACCGCGCGACGCGGTTGAACGGCCGCGTCGAAGAAGCGAATTGTCAAACATCGACAATACCGTATCAATACGTTATTGGTCGTAACTATTCTCCAAATAAGTACGTTTGGGCCGCCTTGATACAGTCGAGCATTCCATATTTCTTGAAGCCACGCTTGCCCGCAACCCGGCTGAGCCCGCTTTTTCCCGAGGAATGCGCCGATTTGTTGCCGCTGAAGAAAGTTGCCAACAATCGAAATCGTGTACAGTGTTTTCGCGTCCAATTGGCCGACAACTCCCCTCTCCCGCCGGGAGACGGTGCGCACCATGTCGGGCACCATGTCGGGCACCATGTACTCATGGTCGGGGTCGGGGTCGGGGTGAGGACGTTTTGCTCCCGCGCGGAATTCCCTCCTCCCCAGCTCCGCGTCTCCCCTACCTCCCTTTCTCCTTCATCCTTCATTCCCGCATTCAACACAAAAATCTTGGTCTATCACGGTGTGGTCCAAATTCGCCCCTCCACCGGTCATTCTTCCCGCATTCTTCTGGAAAACCGCGGTGAAAACCGTATTCAGCGGCTTCTTTGGCCGGGCAACGTCATGGACCGGCTTTGCCAAATTGAGGGTGCAGGTTTTGGCCGAAAATCGCGATTCGACCCCTATACGCGGGGCCATGCGCCAAGCAAATAATTTGGCACACTTTCCGCATAGCCTCCGCGCAGGGAATCCCCTTACGAATAATACGCAGGAGAGCGGCAAATGATAAAGTTGCAACCACCCGGGCGGCACGCGCTTGGATCGCAAGCCGTTGGTCTGTAACGATTTGCATTATTTTGGAATGCAGTGGAAAGTGAACAGCAAAAGAGCCAGAAACTCCCCCCTCTATCCGCTGGAAATGCGCGCATTGGCACCAGCACGTCCTCCCCATCTCGCTGCTCCCCTCGCTCGTACTCGGGAGAGGGCGGGCACCATGTACCCATGGTCGGGGTGAGGGCGGATTGCTCCCATCCCCCCATCTCCCCATCTCTGCGTCCCCCCATCTCCGCATCCCGCTCTTCCGCCTTCCGCCTTGTGGTCCAAGGGGTGCGTCGATCGGTCCAGGAAGGGCAAATCCCCGGCAGAAGGCATCCTCAAGACTGCCTTCTTGGACCAGCGGGCGAGCGGTCCAGTTGGCCCGCCGTGGCCCGCGGTAGGATAGCTTATCAACCGTTGACTGGCTCCGGTCTGGGCCGTCGCTTGGCCGTCCATATAAAATTGACCTGCTGCAATGCCTGGGGAAGAATGTTAACCTGACTACTGGGAGTCGCCGGCTTCAGTTTCCTGCGCGGCAAGGAAAATGGAATCAGCTCGAGAAGTTCGTAATAGGGCAGAGGGTTTTCCGTGGTAGTTGTCCATGCGTCGAGCGCCACCTGCACGTTATTCCCTTGCTGCGTTCCCGATTCCGGCTGCGTCCCCGTTACGACAGGGTCTTGCGGCGGTTCCGTCAGGCCGTTCCCGGACCTGCTGGACGAGTTGATCCGTGGTCTTGTGCCGCAGAGAGTAGGCGCCGATCAGTTGCAAGATCCCCAACGCCAACAGCGGGATGAACAGGGCCGCGGGCCACCATTGCAGCCAACCGCGCGGGACTCGGCCGCCCGCGCGGTCATGGTGCTTGAGTTCCCAACATATTCCGTAGAGGACGCCGACGATCAGCGGCAACTCCAGTGCGCCCGGTGCGCCGCAGAGGACCAGCTTCGGTTGGACCATACGGCACTCCGGCGTGCCAGCCATGATCAGCAGCGCGGCCCACCCCTCCCATTTCCAGCCGATAATCAGGCCCAACGCCACCTGAAACAGGCCGACGAACACAACCACTCCCTCCGGCGGATACCAGGCGGACGGGGGCCCCTTGCCAATGGCGAAGGCGGCAAACATGATGAGCAATAGCGCTGCCACAATCCGCGCGGTCCAGCGGAGCACGCTGGTCGCGCGGGTGAAGAAGAAGACCGCCGTTCTCGGTTCCTCTCGATCGGAGGGACGTTCGCGGCAAATGCCGCCCGCACTTTCTGCCGGCCCAGCACGACCAAGGCCCAAATGCCGATCGGCAGACCGATCAGGCTGGCGGGAGAAATGAGGATCGCCAGGACGCCGGCAGCGACGGCCAACCAATACGCTTGCAGCCGTTTCATCTTCAGCGCGGCCACAAGAACGAAGATGCTGAGGACCGCGAGGGACAATGGGGCAAGGAGAACCACGTCACCCGGGCCGTCCCAGCCCGCCCCCAACCCACACGTCACCGGCAGGCCGATTAGCACAACCACGACCCAATTGACGATTCCGGCCGCCAGCAGACCAATCGCCGGTCCTTGGACTTGGCGCCGCGCGTTCACGACGGTTTTTTGGATGCCGGACGCCGGGGCGTCGCCGTGAGTATTGGAGCACGGTGCCTGCTCCGGGGCGGGTTTCACTTCTAGGGGATCGAGGTTGGGCAGTTGCGTCTCCGGCTTTCGCAAGTCAAGGAAAACGCGAAGGCCCGTTGCGACGGCAACAACAGCTAGTCCAAGAAATACCGCAGCGAACGAAACGGACGAGTCGCGGCCGCCAGTGCTCATGCTCGCAAGAACACCCCCGGCGAAGGTGAAGCCCAGCACGATGATGAAATACCAGCCGAGCCCGTGCCAGTTGACTGCCGCACGGCCGTCGCGCAGTCCAACCAACCGTGGCCAACGCACAAGAAACGATAAGAACGAGCCCGGGCTATGGTCTTCTGCGCCCGCGAGGCAATGATTTCACGATTGTTTCCCCCTCGGTTTTAACTTGGCTCGCTTGCTGGCAGCGCCGCTCAGGTTCATTTGTTCGACTCCCACTCGATCAAACAGTGGGGCTGCGACTTCTGAAGCGCCTTGACGCCGGCCGCGGTCACTTTGGTGTTTGTGAGAGTCAACCATGTCAGGTTCGTCAGTCCGCCGAGGCAAGGCAAGCCCACGTCGGTAACGTGCGTGCCGCTGAGATCGAGCCTCTGAAGGTCGCACAAGCTCTGCAGGCTTCCCAGCCCCGCGTCGGTCACGTTCGCGCCGTCCAACGTCAGGCGTTTCAGGCGGGTCAGGCCTTTCAGATTCTTAAGCCCGGCATCGGTGATTTTGGTTCGCGCCAAATACAGCTCTTTGAGACAGGGCAATGCCTTGAGGTGCTCCAGTCCCGCGTCGGTGATGTTGTCGCCGCTGAGCGACAGGCTTTCGAGTTGCTTCAATCCGGCAAGCTGCTTCAGCCCGGAGTCGGTGACCCCGGTCCGACCAAGCGACAAATCGCGGAGGCCATTCAATCCTGCGAGGTTTTTGAGTCCGGCATCACTGATCGGAGTGTCGTCGAGCCACAGCAACCGGAGTCTGCTGAAGCTGGCCAGGCGCGCGAGGCCGGTGTCGGTGACCTTGGCGTTCCGCAGAATAATGCCGTCGACAGTGCTGTCCACGTGGGCCAACTCCGCATCTGTGCGAGCTGTCCTCATTACCGTCCGCTCGATCAGCGGGCCGAAGACCGACGCGGCCGGCCCTATGGATGGGGCGGCAGTGGTCGAATCCCGCGAGTTCTCTCCCATGGTCGCCTTGCCGGTCCGGATTTCCACGATTCCCTTTCCCCCGGCGTCCACGCCGCCGATCGCCAGCTTGCCGGTTTGCGGCGCGACGGCGAAAGCGTTCCAACGCCCCCCCTCAGCCGCGTCGGCCGGCCGAAGCTCGGCCCGCAGGTCCCCTGTTTCTGCATCCAAGACCTGGATTGATCTTCCGCCAGAAAGCACCAGAAGGCTTTTTCCATCGGGCGAGAAGGCCAACTGCCCCAATTTATCAGCGATTTTCCGTTGCCATACTGTCTTGCCCGACCCTTCATTGACTAAGCTGACTCCGTACTCGGGGCCCTTGCCCTCCTTCCATGCCTGCGAGCCGAGCGCCAGCGATTTGTTCCCCGGCCGAAAGGCAACTTCCCAGGGGTTGCTGCTCGGGATGGTGTGGATCTTGGCGCCGGTCCGGGCATTCCAAACGATCACGCCACTGAACACGCCGTCATCGACCTCCCAGGCTCCGGCACTGGCCAGCCGGCCGCCGTCGTCGGAAAAAGCGATCGCCATGACTTGCTCGGGCCCCGGTATTTCGTGCTTCAGCAATCCGGTCTTCACATCCCACAGTTTTACCGAACCGGGACGGTTGCGATCCGCCGGTCGCACGATGTGCTCTCCCGGCTGCAAATTAGGATCGAATGGACCAAAGTCCGGAAAACCATACCCACACGTGGCCAGGATGCTGCCGTCGGGCGAAAAGGCCAACGATCCCACGATCCCCTCCGTCACCAATGCCAACGGTCTCGAACCCTCCGGAAGCTTCTTTTCGGCAACGAGTTTTGCCCGCGTGTCGTCCAGCGCCGCAGCAGCGCGCCACTCCGGGCGGCAAACAGCTTCACCTGCCCCGCGCTGGTACCCACAGCCACCGTGTTTCCGTCCGGCGAAAAGGCCAGCGCGGTAACGGAGGGAACGCGCTGGGGCGTGGCGGCGAGTATCGCGTCTTCATCTTTGTCGGTGAGCTTCAGCGAAGCGATCGCCGCGCCTGTCTCGCCGTCCAGAATGGTCACGGCTGGCCGCCAGTCGTCGGCGAGCTTGCCTCCGTCAAGCCGTGGGTCGACGCTGCCCACGGCGATCAACTTGCCGTCGGGCGAGCAGGCAATGGTCTGCACGCGCATTCCCGGATCGAAGCGATTGGCCGTCGAAACGGCCGTCGAAACGGGGACGTGACTAGTTTTCCTTTCCGGCGTTCCCGAGTCTAGCTGCGTATCTGTTCCTGATCTGGTTTTTCCTTCCGACTGCGGAGGCGTCAGTGTGACGCCAATCTCAATTACTTCGCCGGACTTTGCGGCCCACCGGCCGATGGTCACGGTTGTGCTGCCGTCACGCTCCTTATGGACCGGGCCGTTACGAAAGATGAACCGCCCGTCGGACAGCACGACGTTACCGATATGTTTCGCGCCGACTAGAGTAAGTACCGGATCACCTGTATCCGGCACAACCCGGCAATTCAACCCCGTTTCGGCGTATTCCAAGGAGGCCGTGAACCCAGTTGCCTTTGGAAAGACGCAACCCCAGCCGTTGTTTCGGTCCCCCGCGTAAAACGAGATTCTTGTACCTGCTGGAGCCCATGCTTTGATGAATATTCGGTTCTTCCCACAGTCAATCTCCAGCGGTCTAGTGGCCTGCGGCACAGCCGCGGCGTCAATCTCCCATACCTCCACGACGCCCCGGAAGTTGCTCGTGGCCAAGAGCCGGCCATCGGGCGAGAAGGCCAAGCCCGCGGGAAACGCGAAGCCTGCGGCGGGAAACACCTGGAACACGCGGCGGCCGGGAATATCCCAGACCGCCACCCAGCCGCTATCGAGCACCGTGGCGGCCATCTTGCAGTCCGGCGATAGAACCGTATGCCCCGGGCCCTTCACCGGCCCACCCTCGGCCGAAGTTGAATCTGATTTCGGCTGGATCGCGTCGGGCAGCGATACGTGAACCGGCGGCTTTCCCCCGCGAGGGTCCCAGAACTGCAGCGGCTCCGCTCCTTCAAATCCGATAGCCGCTGTCTTGCCGTCCGGACAGAAGCAAATCGAGACCGGACCGCTGATGAAGACGCTCCGGGGATTATCGCTGGAGGACACCCTGGAACTTGCCCGACTCCTTTTCCGACTCCAAATCCCAGGCCTTGCAGAGGCCCTTTCGATCCACCGCCACCAGGAGCTTGTTATCGGGTGAGAAGGCGAGGCCCGCCATTTGGTCCATGGGATTGGCGTTGCGGGCGCCTTGGTGGTTCCGCTTGGCCCCGAGGGCATGCACGTTGCGTCCGGACACGACGTCCCAGCAATCCACGGTCTCGTCGCTCGTGGCGCACGCGACCATTGCGCCGTCGGGCGAGACAGCCACGGGGTAGACGCCCTCATGGCTAACGCGGAAGCTCTTCCACGCCGTGAGTTTCTTCTGGTTCGTGAGGACCAGCGAGCCGTCGCTGCAGCCCAGGGCCAGCCTATCCGACTTGGGGAAGAAGGCCATGCAAACGGCCGGGATGCGGCCCGTGTCCAGGACCTTGCCTGTGGCGACTTCCGTGAGCTTGGCGCCGTCGCCGTTGGCATCGCTGATGCTTGCCAGCATGGCGCCGTCGGGCGAGAAGGCGACCAGGTCGACCCGGCCGCCATGTTCGAGCCGGAAACGCGGCTGGGCGTCGCCGGCCAGCCCCTCCTCCCATTCCAGCCGAAGCTCGCCGGCGTCGGTCGTCCGGCCCGGCTTGACCTCGAGCTTGCCGGTTTGAGACCGCGTCGGGAGCTTCCGCCGGAAGGCCCTAAGGCGATAGTCCAGCCCCGCGGTCAGGCCCGCGATCCGGTAGCGGCCGTCACCCAGGTACTCCACCGGTTTTCCCTGCTGTCCGGCGAGCCCCGAATCCGAGCCCGGATAAAAGCCGTCGGTGCGGATCTCCGCGTCGGGGACGGGCCGGCCGTCCTGAAATAAGACCCGCACGACCGCGGCGCCCGTCTCTTGCAGCGTCACCAGCATCGGCCGCCGAAGCGGTTCTCCGAACACCGCCTCCGCTCGGCCAACGCCGCCCAGGGAGCGGTCCGGCAGCCAGGCCCGCGCCCTGATCGAAACGGGCAAGGTAGACTGCAGCGTGTACGCGCTGGCCGGCGTCTCCGACGTGCTCGCCATCGGGCAAGTTTGGCTGCCGCATGTAGCCGCTGAATTGGCCTTCACCATCCGTCGCGGCCTCGAAGTAAACGCCCCAGTTTTCGGTCCGCGGGACCCGGCGGTCAGGATCGCCGCCCGCGCCTTGGCTGGCGCGGCCACCGCGCCGGCCCTCGCCGCCACCGCGCCGGCCCTCGCCGCCGCCAAAACCGCCTCGAATGTTCGTAACACAGACGGGCCAATCCACCGACACGCGCACGCGGGCGTCCTTCGCGGGCGTGCCGTCGGGATTGACCACGCGGCCCCTCAGCGGCGCACCGCTTTCGCAGCAGAAGTCCACCGTCGTCTCCTGTTGCGGCTCGGCGACCACTGTCCGCCCCCCATGCACGTCGTCCCGATTATAGCGGTCCGGCGTTCCGTCGCAGCTCACGGTGACCTCTCGGGGGCGGAGATAGAGCCGATAACGGCCTTGCCCATCGGTGACTTTTCTGTTCGGTCCCAACATCAGGGCCTTTGGGCCGCCTTCACCACCGCTGGCCAATCCCCTCCGATTAGACGAGAACCAGATCTCGGCGCCGGTGATCGGCTGGTTTGTATCGGCGTCGCGGACGGTGCCCGAAATGCTCTGCGGATACTTCAAGTACAAGTCGTGGGCATGCACGTCCTGCCGCTCGACGGCCACCCAAACGGCCTCGCTCCAGACGCCGGGCGGCCGATCCGGGGCGGCCTCGATCCAGGCCTCGTAATTGTAGATGTCGGTCGAGGCGTTCACGTTGGCCCAGGGGCTCTTGCAGGGCGGTACGTTGTCGAAGGCGTAGGTGCCGTCGGGCGTGGTCGCGGCGTACCGCGACCACGCGACTGGCCCGCTGCAGTTGCGGAGCCCGACCCTCGCCCCGGCCACTCCCGTGCCGCCGGGCCCGGTCAGCACGCGGCCGCTCACCGTGGCGCCGATGCGCTCCTTCTGGTTCTTTCGCGCAGCAGGAATCAACTTCACGCCGAACGGCACGCGTCGAGCGTAGAATGGAGCGACAGGGTTCGCCCAGCAATCGGCGACAATCACCGTCCCGTCCGGTCTGCGCGTCGCCGAGCCGCTGCGAAAGTGGAGAGAGCCTCTCATGAAAATCATGGCAGGGGACGACGGTTCCACGAACACCGGTTCCGACACGGGGAGGATTTGGGCCGGCATGCCGGGCAGTTCTTTTCCGCCGGCATCTGTGACCCGAGCGACCGGCCCCATCTCGTCGCCGGCTTCCCCTTCCCCCAGGGTGCATTGGAAGTGGACCGACGACGGGAACGTCTGGGACATCGCCTCTTTCTCGCCGAAAACGAAGACGATCGCGTCATTCGTCGACGCCCGGCCTTCGATCACCGCTTTGTCCGAGTCGACCGTTACCCGCTCGATCGCCGGGCTCGAAACGGGGCGCTCGAAACGGGGGCGCTCGAAACGGGGACGCGACTAGTTTTCCTTTCCTGCGTTCCCGATTCTAGATGCGTCCCCGTTCCTACCCCGGGGCACGTTCCCCCTGCGGCCGGGCCGCACGGATGGCTGCGTTGGACGCTCCAGGGAACTGGGGAAAAGTTCCCATCCATCCAGCCGGCGAGCGTGACGGAGACCTTCGGCTCCTTGGCGAATTCCATCAGCTTCTTCCGAATGGCCTTTTCCGCCGCTTCAAGTGACAATCCCTGGACGCTAACCCGCCCGTAGAGCCGCCCAAGCAGGACGGTGCCGCGAGGTTCCACGGCATACACATTCTGGATTGGCTGGTCCGGCGGCACCCAGGCCGCCACGATATAGAGCAGGTCGTTGGCCTTGATCCTGAACGGCGCCTTCGGTGCCGGGCCGGGACCGATGCGACTCGGCAGCGTCACTTGGACCTCGGGCTCTTTCAAAACATCTCTCAACTTTTCTTGTGATGGCCTTCTCCGCTTCCTCAACGGTCAGGCCCTTGAGCTGGACGCGCCCGTATTCCGGCCCTAGGGGCACGGTTCCCTCGGATTCCACCAGAAAGTAGTTGTCAATCGGATGGTCGGGGAGTGTTCCCGAAACGCAAATAGTGAGCATATCGAACGGCCGGATGGTGAAGGGCTGCCGCACAGTGGCTTCGTGCCAGGGCGGGTTGGTACGCGCAGAAATCACCTGGACCATTGGTGACTTCAAGAACGTTTTCAGTTTTTCGACAATCTTTGCTTCGGCCTGCTCCACGTTCAGTCCGTTGACGTTGACGCGCCCATAGGTTGGCCCGATCGCCACATTTCCATCCGGTTCAACCCCGTAGTACCCGTCGATCGGCTCCTCGCGCAGGGCGTGGGCGACGCGTATCTGCAACACGTCAAGGGGCCGGATGATCGCAGGATCTCGAGTGGGGACGCGACTTATTTTCCCTTCCCGCGTTCCCGGTGCAGTCGCTGCCGGCCGAGAAGTGGACGGCAACTCAACCGTCACGGCCCCCTGAGCATCGATGTGGGCCGTGCTTCCGTCCGGCACTTCAATGGTCGTGGTCTTGCCGTCCTTCTTCAGATGGATGAGTATCCCGAATGCCAGCCCGAGGCCGCCGAAGACGAGCAGCCCGATGGCGGCAAGGATTCGTTTCCTGCCTAACCAGCCGGCAAACGGTCCGGGCCTGTACGTACCGGCCACCACCCTCACCCCCTGCCCCTCTCCCAGAGGTAGAGGGGAGAATGCGGGCAACGGCACCACCGTCGGTTGCTGGACGTGAGCCAGGCATTCTTCCAGCAGCTTGGCGACTTCCTGGGCCGACTGAAAACGGTCATCCGGTCGCTTGGCCATGAGCTTGGCCACGATCCCGCAAAGCCACTCGGGGATCTCGGGGTTGATCTCGCGGATCGGGCGCGGCTCTTCGTCGGTGATCCGGCGCAGCACGCCGTAGCTGGTTTCGGCGCGAAAGGGCGGCCGGCCGGTACACATCGCATACAGCACGCTGCCCAGGCTGAACAGGTCGCTCCGCTGGTCGACCGCCTCGCCGCGGGCCTGCTCGGGCGACATGTACTGCGGCGTGCCGGCGATGACGCCGGTCTTCGTCAGGCTGGCGTCGTCGGCCGCACGGGCGAGGCCGAAGTCGGTCAGCTTCACCCGCTCGATGCCATCGGCCAACAGTATGTTGGCGGGCTTCACGTCGCGGTGAACGAGCCCTTGGGCATGGGCGGCGGCCAGTCCGGCGGCGGCCTGCATGCCGACGCGGAGAATTTCCGCCAGCGCCATCGGTCCGCCGTCGTCCAGCCGGCGCTGCAAGGACGGCCCGCGAACGTAGGGCATGACCAGATAGGGCAGCCCGGCCGTCTCCGCCACATCGTAGATTTCGATCACGTTGTCGTGGACCACCGCGGCGGAGGCCCGGGCCTCGCGGGAAAAACGCTTTCGTGCCGCTCCGCTGCTGCCCAGGTGCGGGGCCAGGACCTTGATCGCCACGTAGCGGTTCAAGGCGGCATCAAAGGCCTTCAAGACGACGCCCATTCCGCCCGTGCCGACGACGCCCACGACCTCGTACGTTCCCCAACGGCCGAGCATGCGATCATCGTCCGTGGGCGCCAACAGCTTCAACACCGTGGTCTGGCTGGAGGAAGCGTCCTCGCCTGTTGAATCTGAATCGCCTGACTGCAGACCGTCGGGAGGCAGTTGGTCGTCGCGGAGGGATTCTCGCATTTCGGACCATAGGTCTTCGCTGGCGACGGTCGTTTCCAACCGCCTGCGGCAGTCGTCGCAGTGGCTCAAGTGCGATTCAAACGCCGACAGTTCTGCGTCGCTCAGCTTCTGATCGAGGAACAGTTGGATCCGCTGCGGATTGCAGGTGGTTCGGTACATGTTCATCGTGCTACCTCCTACTAGTCGCCGCGCCCGGCAAGAATCTGTAGGGAACGGACTCCGTGCCGTTCCTGCGGCCGGAACGCCACAGAGGGCATTCCCAACAGAATCACAGCGCTAGGTTTCCTCCTCGTAGTCGTTCACTTTCTCCCGGATTCGCTGCATGACACGGCTCCGCGCGGTGTAAATCGCCCCAGCGTCTTTGGCAAGTCCTTTCGCCACAACGTCGACGAACCGTCCTTCCACAGCGGTCAGCCAAAACGCGTCCCACGTGTCCTGGCGGAACTCCTTGCGAACTTGCCGGGCGGCCCAGCGAAACACCTCCCGCCGATATTCCAATCGTAACAGGTCCGAATCGGGCCCGTCGCGCGACTCCTTCTGGTTAAGCGCCGCTTGGAGCGATGGGCCGCCTGCGCCGCGATCGGGCTTGCCGCGCGACAAGGCGTTCAGGATGGCGTTGTTGGCCACGCGATGGAGCCATGTGCGAAATTTCGCCCGTTGCGGGTCGTGCTCCCACTGCTCGACGGCTTTGGCCACCACCGTCAAGACCTCTTGGGCGATGTCCTCGGCGTCCGCCGCTTGCATCGCTTTACGTTGGGCAAGCCGCAGGATGACCGGCCGGTAGATCTCGACGAACTCCTGCCATGCCGCGCGGTCCGCCGGATCGCGGACGCGGATAAGCAAGCTGGGTCGTGTTTCCGGGGCCGAACTCATCAGGGGGCGCCTTCCCTAACTACTTACACACGCACCTGGCCGAAATCTTACAAATTTTCTTCCGCGTGTTTGGCAAGATGCCTCTGCCCCCACTGTCGGAGGCCGAGATATGTTCTCGCAGCCTACGCGCACTCTTTCGCGACAGCTATTTTACCACACGCACGGGGAACTGGACGCTCGTTACCGCCGCCTTTCCGTGTCCCGCGCCCGCTCGCGAATTACCTCCGGGGCCAAACCGCTCAGGTGTACCGTCAGCGTTTGGCCCGCAAGCAACTCGATCGCTCTGCTGTCTACATAGGTCCAAGCAGTCGTCCCCCGATCCTCTCGCCACAATTTGACGGCGCGGCAGATATTCGCCTTGCCGGGCGGGACGCGATCGAGCACGAAATGCCCCGCGGCATCGGTTTCCGACTCGAAATAGTAGAATATCCGTCTGGCGGCCTGCTCTTGCGGTGAAAGCGTGGCCAACCGGCGGGCCGAAAGATCGCTGCGATCGATCCTGACAGTCTCCTTGACCGCGGGTTTGCCGTCGATGATCACCGTGCCCTCGACCCGGGCCGAAGGCAGCAAGGTGATCTCCTTCATGGCTGCTTTGTCATCGACTTGGGCGAAACCCCGGTCATGCACTGCCACGAGGAGACAGGGATCGTTTTGCGGGGAAAAGAGAAACGGCCATCGGCCGCGGTGCGAACGGCCAAGGCCGGCTGATCCACTCCCACCCGCCCGTTTCTAAAGGAAAAACCGCGGCGCGGCGTGCAAAGCACCACGTCGACCTCGGCCAGCGCTTTTCCGTCCGGCAAGCGGACGACGCCGCGAATATTCTCCCCCTTCTTCAGTTCGACATTGCAGACGACTTGCTTGCCCTTGTTTCCCAGCGGCTGGGCCGGGCTGGCATAATATCCGTCGGCCTCGATGCAAATCACCCGCCGCTCGTCCGGCGTGTCCCACGTCACGCGGTATTCGCCGTTGGCGTTCGCCACGGGCCGACTCTGATACCAGAGCGTCTCGTTGTCTCCCACAAATTCCCTTCCTTCCGTCACGCGGAATTTTGTTACGGGGGCCTTGGTTTCCTGGTCCGCTACGCGGCCAGAGGCGCTCCATACGCCGGCTTCCAGGGTGATCACTTGCTCGCGCCGGTCCGGCGCGAAGGCTTTTTGCAGGCTTTCGTAACCCTGTTTCTGAATGTAGAAGGTAATCTCGTCATGGGGGATCCAAAGCCTGCTCCAACGTCCCTCGGCATCCGTTTGCGAGTTGTATGCCGGATTGTTCCGGGGCAGGCTTTGATAGTCCAGCATCAAGGCAGCTTGATTCTTGCCGGGACCGAACATGGTGGAAACTTGAATGCCGGGCAGCGGTTTTCCCTCTCGATCGACAACCCGCAAGCGAATCCTCTCGCCTTTGCCGAGCCGCAGATCGACCGTCTTGCGGTCCTTGCCGACGCTAATTTCTTTCCAGTCGGGCACAAACCCGTCGGCGGCCGCCGCCACAGTGTATTCGCCCGGTTCATTTACCATGAATCGATAGCGGCCGCTCGGGTCGGTTTTCGTTTGTGGAAAATCGCTGCGAAGCAGCGCCGGGCAAAGCCCCACGGCGGCGCCGGCGGCCGGTTTTCCGTCGGGCCCGGTGACCGTTCCGTCCACGAGCACGCCCTTCCGCAGGACGAACGACGCCGTTTGCGCGGAGCCCGTCGATCGACAGTTTTTGCCTTTCAAAACGCTCGATGCCGAATTCGGGATGCGTTAGCGTCACGCTCAATTCGAACCCGGTGAGGTCCTTCGGAACGCGATTGACCTGCCATTTTCCTCTGGCATCGGTGGTGACGGTCTCGTAGATGGAAATCCAGCGGACTTCATGAGCAGACGACTTCCGTCCCTCGACGGTCACCTTCGCGCCGGCGACGGGTCTTCCCTGCTCGTCGCGGACCAGCCCGCCGAACGTTGTGCCGGGTTCTAAAGTGAAGGTAAACTCTTCGGGAACCTGCACCAGGTTCCCGTTCCCGTTCCAGAAGGTGCCCGCGGTCACGCAGCCGTTTTTCCGGACCAAGATCTGGTAATCCTTGGCGTCTTCCCGGGGGGCATCGATTACGGCCTTTCCTTCCGCATTGGTCTTGTACTTCAGCGGCCCGAAGACCGTTTCCGTCGTGCCCCGTACGGTAACGTCCGCGTCGCCAAGCGGTTTTCCCTGCGCGTCGAGCGTCTGAATCTTGAGCGGACGAAAACCGGGCTGCATGGATTCCGTGCCGATTTTCTTATCGACGGGTTTAGCCTCTGTTTTTTCCGCCGCGGACTTCTGCTCGTCGGCGGACGCGGCCCCCAAGCGCAAGGTCGGCAGCATGCACGCAAGGAACGCCGCCGCGACGAGCAGGAGGACATTGCGCCTGGAAAGCACTGGACTGGTCTGGCTGGCAGGCACGAGCATCATCAGCCGCTGCCGCCAGAACGCGCTGAGCTGTGGGTTCCGCCCGGCATCGATCGCGGTGGCCCAGGGGCCGTAAGGGTTGGTCATGATCTTGTTCCTTTCAGGGACTTGTGCTCCCGAGCTTTAGAAACCCTGACACTCTATTGCATCCAAAAACTTGTCTTGCTGTTGCGGGCTAAGGATCTTCAACACCGTCTCCCCGGCCTCGCGACTGTATTGCGTCAGCAGCCGAGCTTTTTCGTCGCTGAGCCTTCGCAATTCCTCAATCTGGTCCTTGCTGAGCTTGATCCGCTGGAAAATCCCGGGCAGTTTCTGGTCGTCCTTGCTGCTCGTGAAGTAGCCAGACCTGTTCACGTTATCAAGAAGTTCCTGCCGGATCGTGAGTTTTTTCAACATGGCCAACTGTGTGCGCCGTGAGCAAACCCTCGATTCTCTCGCGATCCTGTTTTTTCATTTCTTGTAGTTTGCGATGCAGTTCGGCCTGCTTCGCCGCACGATCCTTGGCGGGAAGGGGGCGGTCCACATCCTCAACAATATTCGCTAGTTCCAAGGACTGCGCCCGAGACTTGGCGGAGAACTCATCCAGCTTTGTTCGCTGGTCGGCGCTTAAGGCTAGCTGCTTGCGGACGTCCGGATTAACCAGCACTTGCCATTCCGGGCCGGGATAGTCGTCAGGCGAGCCTCCCGTGGACAGCAAGGCCGTGCCGGCATCGGAATTGCCGACGATCTGCTCGATCTGATTCCATTGTTGCGGGGTAATGGCGGCCAGCGACTTTTCTTCGTTCTCCTTCAAGGCCTCAACGCGCCGTTCCCCCTGGGCTTTTGCACCTTCAAGGAACCGTTTCGAAAGCTCCTGCGTTTGCTGCTCGGCAACGCCGAGCGTCTCGCGGAACTGCCGGTCCGACATCAATCGTCCCAGCCCGCACATTCCCAAGGCGATGGCTTTGACTGCCGTCCATTGCTCCGCCGTGAGCAGTTTCTCCACTTGCAGGCGAGCGCTCTTTGCCGCTTGTGCCGACTTGGCCTGAAATTCGCGTTGCTTCGTCGTCGCGCTCTTCCGGCGAGAGCGTTTCCAATTCGTTCCGTATTTTCCGGGCGGACTCCTGGCATTGCTTGAGATACTTCCGGGAGATTTCCCCAAGCTTCTTTTCCTGATCGCTCGTGAGATGGAGATCCTTGCGACTGTTTTCCGAGCCTAATGCACAGGAGACGGAAATGGGGAGAAAAAGGTAGCTCGAAGACATCTCGTTTCCTGAGACGGTACGAATGACAACGACCGTTTCCGATAGCGACGGACTATCGGTCTTCTGTTTTCCAGCCGTTGGCCCGTTCGTCGGCCGGGCTTTATCGTCGATAACCGTGACGATCATCATGTTCTCGGCAGGCTTTTCACCGCTGGGCTTGGCGACAGAAGACTCGTTCGCAGTAGTCTCGCCCGGGTTCAGATCGCTGTTATCGCTTGTCATCTTCTCCTCCTCAGCTACCACGTCGGCAACACGGAAAGTCGGCAGGACAGTTATAATCGCGGCTGCCGCGAAAAGCAGCAGCAGAGTCCGCCGCGAGAGAACAGGGCTAGTCTGACTCGTGGGCACGAGCATCGTCAGCCGCTGCCGCCAAAACGCACTAAGTTGCGGGTTTCGCCCGGCGTTGATGGCCGTCGCCCAGGGACCGTAAGGGTTGGTCATGATAATCCTCCGGATCGCTGAATTCTCCAATAGCTTATCTTCACCATCCATTGCGATCCAACTGTTCCTCAAGCTTCTTTTGCTGTTCGGGCGTGAGGACGGCCCACGCCTTCTCGCCGATCGGACGGTATGATTCCAAGCCCAACGTCTGGTACTCCTCGAAAACCTGGGCGAGTTTTGCCTCTTGCTCGGCCGTGGCGCGGAGATATTCAGAGAAGTTCGCGATCAGGCCGGACCAACGACTCGATCGCCCGCTCTTGCGCCGCAATCTTCTTCAGCGAGGCCAACTGCTGTGGCGTAAGCGTGGCATCAATTTCGCGGATGAGGTCTTTTCCCAACTCTTCCAGTTTACCCCGGTACTCGGCCAACTTCGACTCTTGCTCTTCGGGCGAGAGCTTCGCCGGTCGCTTGGGCTCGTAGAGATCAAAGATTTTTTCGGCCGCGGCCCCAGAACTCACAAGGATTGCCTGCAATTTCGCTTGTTGCTCGGCGCTCAATGCCAGCTTGGCACGCACGTCCGGGTTGGCCAATTCCCCGTACACAGCCAGCGATGCGTTGTCGCGGGAAACAAACACAAAGACGAAGGGTCGCTCATTCTTGACGGCATGAAAGTGCAGGTCGCCGGGGGAGGGAACGTGAACGAATGGTCCGGCAACGTCCGCGCCGGCGAATTTGGCCGCTAGGCGCTGACGCTGTTCGGGAGTGAGTACGCCCTGTAAGCGATCCTTGAACCGCCGAACCCGCTCGTAGCCCTTTCGCATTTCCTCCTCCTCCAAGCGATCCAACTCCCGCTGCTGCTGTTCGGCTCAGGCGAATTCCCCAAGCATCGCTTATCGCTGGCCGCGCAAGAGGAGCGAACTTCCTAGCCCGGCCTGGACATGGCGTTTGTAGGCGGCCCACTGCTGAGTCGTCAGCACTTCTCCAATCTGCCGACGGAACAGCTTGCCGTTTTCTTCGACTTTCGCTTGCAACTCTTCCTGCCTGGCCTTTCGCTCTTGTGGCGGCAGTCTGTCCATTTCCTTCGTGTACGCGAGCTTCCGGCTGGATGCGTCAAAGGCAGCGGAGATTTCCCGCAGTTTCTTTTCCTGCTCGTCGCTGATGCCGATCTCCTTCCGAAAGGCGGGTTCCTGCAAGAATGAATAGCCTGGCAGAAAGAGGTAATTTGGGTTGATCGGGAAAGGCGGAGCCACGTTCGCAATGCGGCGCAGGCACTCATTAGCCGGCTTGGCGGGCGATCGCGTTGCCGTCGAAGGCTCTGGGAGGCCGGCGCCCGTGCTTTGGTCTTTGCCTTTTTCTTGTGGCACGTCTTCGTGCTGAGCGACTGCCGGTGCGGCGACAAACGTCGGCAGAAGAAAAACGAAAGAAGCCGCGGTGACGAGCAAGACGGCGTTCCGCCACGAAAGCACCGGACTGGTCTGGCTGGCAGGCACGAGCATCGTCAGACGCTGCCTCCAGAACGAACTGAGTTGCGGATTCCGCCCGGCGTTGATCGCCGTCGCCCAGGGACCGTAGGGGTTGGTCATGATAATGCTCCTTCCAGGAATCAGTTTGTCCTTCGGCTCGTTTCGGTGGCGGCGCCCCTTTTTTCCGTGGCGGTTCGTCCGCTAGAACCCGCCGCAAATCGCCCATCGATCCGGTTGCCCGTAGACCGCGCGGACAAAGGGCGCGAATTGTCTGACCTCCTTGCCAACACTCTGTTCTCCCTCGATCTTGACGGGCACTTCCGTAGTACCGTTTTCAGGATGCGGCACAGGCTTGCCGATCTCGACGATACGAAGAAGCTTGACGTGGACCTCTGCTAACTCCTTCAGCCGCTTTTTCACGTCTTTCCTGGTAACTCCTCTCTGAGCCATGCCAGTCGCTTGGAAAATCCGGTCGGCGGTTTTCTCGTCCCCGCGGATGACGGCTTGATAGAACTCGCGGACGGTCTTCGCCGCCTTTTCGGCGTCCGTAAGCCGGACCGTTGCCGAGAATGCCTTTACCCACTTCCGATGCTTCACTTCCCACTCCACCTTGACCGGCACTTGAAGGGCCTTCATCCGAGGATCTGGCGCCGGCACGGGCTTTCCCATCTCGACAATGCGGAAAATCTTCGTGCCTCCAGGAAAGCTCCTTGAACTTTTCCGCCGGGATCCCTGAATAGATCAGGCCGGCCTTGTCGTAATCCTCGGCAATCAGGGCCTCGAAGAACTCGCGGGTCACCTTCTTTGCCATTTCCTCGTCCGTAAGCTTGCCTTTCACGAGTCCGGGCTTCCGCTGGATTTGGTCGACGGTCACCACGTCTTTGGGCAAGTCGAGTTTGAAGACCTTGGGGTCAATCGGCTTATCGTAGTCGAGGTACGCGCAGTGACACCTGCTCCCATTTGTCGCTGTGACGGCGGTAGTCCGTCACCCGCGCAACGAGCTTGGTCTTGGGGTCTAGCTCGTATACCTGGCGCCGATCGGGCGTATCTTTGGACGTGGCCGTGAGCGTGACCGGCTCGCCTTCCTTGGCCGGTTCTTTCGATTCCACGCGGGCCTTGCCGGCCTTCTGGGCTGCCTGAAGTTGCTCGAATGCGAACTTCGGGTCGGCGTCGTCTCGCATCTCCGCAATCCGCTTGAGCGCATCCTTTGCGGGCACGAAGGTATGACCGTTCTTGTCCTTGAACCAGATTTCAGCCTTTCCATCCGAAAGGATAACCACTTTGGCGCCGTCCTGAGGGCTTAACAAGTCCATCCGGGCGCAGAGCGCGGTGCCGTCGGGATTCAATTGCACCCAAGCCTCGCCCAATTCGGCCGCGGGAGTGATCTTCACGTGGTAGCTCGTGACCTGCTTGTTGGCCTGCACGGTTTTCGGATCCTTTGCCTTCTTGTCGGCCTCCGCCGACACCTTCCCCTGCTCGGCGACCACCGGCGCGGCATGGAAGGTCGGCAAGGCAAAGAGCAGCGCCGCCGACGCGACAAGTCCCAGAATAATGCGCCGGGATAGCGTCGGACTGGTCTGGCTCGTCGGCACGAGCATCGTCAGCCGCTGTCGCCAGAATGCGCTAAGCTGAGGGTTCCGCCCGGCGTCGATCGCCGTCGCCCAAGGGCCGTAAGGGTTGGTCATAATCTTGTTCCTTTCAGGAAGTATTCGGGGTTTGTGGACTAGCATAAAACCTTCCGAGACCCCATCCGGAAGTCATTTACTACCACCGGCTTTATCGCTTTTCAACTGTCTTTTCCGATCCCCACCACCGCTTCAGGACAGAATCACCTGTTCCAAAATAATTGCCGCCGAACGACTCCCCACCGTCGGCCGGGTAAAAACTGACATGAGGCCATCCGCGGCATGACATCGGAAGGAAGAGCGTGAACGTGCCGTTGCCATGCGTGACCTCGGTTGTCTGGACCTTAAATGAGGGGCCAATCCCGTCGGCGGCATCCCTCGCGGTGGTGTAGGCAGCCAACGTCGCCCGCTGGTGCGAGGCCAGTCTGTAAGTTCCCTTGATCCAGTAGATGTTGCCCGATGTAAACAAGTCTGCGGTGCCGCGGACTTCGACGATCGTGATCTTGTCTCCATCCAGGAAACGGGTTGCACCCTGCTCGAATTTGACAGCGTAAGGGAATTCGGATGTCGGCTTCTTGACACGCTCGTCGGCTGCTGCTGGGGCCGAGCGCAGGGTCGGCAAAGCGCAGCGCCAGAAACGCCGCCGCGACGAGGTAGAGCACGTTGCGTCTGGAAAGCACCGGACTGGTCTGGCTGGCAGGCACGAGCATCGTCAGACGCTGCGTCCAGAATGCGCTGAGCTGCGGATTCCGCCCGGCGTCGATCGCCGTGGCCCAGGGACCGTAAGGGTTGGTCATGATAATGCTCCTTTCAGGAAGTATTCGGGGTTTGTGGACTAGCATAAAACTTTCCGAGACCCCATCCGGCTTGCCGGATGGGGTTGTGACACGCCACGTCGAACCATACGGCTCTATCTCGATTCTTGTTTAGGTGGTAAGTCACTGCCCGACAGTTCGGCGGAAATGGCTGCCGCCTGCACGCCCGCCTGCCGGGACGCATGGCTGACGACCTGCACCAGCGTCTGCGCGTAGTCGCCGGGAGGATGCCCGCTACGGGCCATCGCAAGCTGGTCGCAGGCCAATTCCCGCTCCAGCCGCAGCCGATAGCCCACCCACCACACCAGCGGGTTAAAAAAGTAAATCATTCGTGCGATCTCCGCCGTCCATCCCCAGAGCAGATCGCAGCGTTTCACGTGCGCCAGCTCGTGCAGGATGACTTGCCGGCGCTCGTCGGCACCGAGCGAGGACATCAGCGGGCTCGGCAATACGAGCCGCGGTCGCCACAGCCCGCAGACGAACAGCGGGCAGTCGCCGACGACGCAGACAGCGATCGGCGGACGGCGGAGCCCGATGCTGTTGGCCAGTTCAACGACTAGTTGGGCAAGCTCGCCGTCAGGGGCCACCGTATTCCGCAATAACCGAGCGAGCCAAACTCGTTGCCGGAGCAAACGGAGGAATTGCCAAACCACGACCGCCAGCCACGCCGCCATGAGCCATGCCTCCCAGGAAACCGTTGCCACGAGCTCGCTCAATGAGGCGCTTCGTGGGACAGCTCTTGTGCCCTCGTGCTGCGGCAGCGGCAAGGGATGCGGACGAACCAGCCGGCTCGGGTCTTCGCCGAACTCGTCGGGCGGCTGGATTTCGGGCGACTGAGGGGTCATGGATGGGTTAGGCGGAGTTCGCTGCGCCCACAGGGGCATCGGCACGGCAAGCGACCAGAAGGGCATCAGGAGGAGCTTGACGGCGACGATCTGCCACAGCCAGTAGCGGACCATGGGCGAGGACCGCCGCAGGCACCAGGCGAGCAGCGCCGCCAGGGCCACCAGCAGCGCCGATTGCCAGAGGACGGCGCCCATCACCTTCAGCCAGGTTTCCGCCCAGCCGTTTACCGTCTGCAACATGGTGAGCATGGCCACACCGCCCTATTCTTGCTCCGGTGTCTGGGCAATCTTCTGGGCAATCGCCCGCAACGTCTTGAGGTCCTTTTCGGAGAGTTTTCCGGACTCGGCGAAGTACGCCAGCAAGGGCTGGGGCGAGCCGCCCAAGACCCGCTCGACGAACCGGTCCACGAGGGTCGGGACCAGGTGTTTCTCGTCCTGCACGGCGCGGAAGCGGACGGGGCTTTCGTTCGGCACGCGGAAGAGGATCCCCTTGGCTTCCAAGCGCTGCATGGTCTTCAAGACCGTGGTCCGCGCAACCGGCCGCTTGCGTTGCACCAGGTCGCTGATCTGCCGCTCGGTGCAGGGCTGGTGCTGCCAGACCAGCCGCAGAACCTGCATTTCGAACTCCCCAAGCGGGGTAAAGGGCTTCGCCATAGAATCCTCCCGATCTGACGGCATACGTCGTATATTGTCCGATTCTACGACTGATGCCGTAGGATGTCAAGCGGGGCGCGCGGAATTCTTGGAAGTCACTAAATAGTTTCTGTTGCTGAAGGGGCGTTTTTTTCTTTTGGTTAGTTACGGCAGCCGAGTATTTGCTGCCGGCCGGAGCTATTGTTGTCAAAATAGGGACACCATGGGTTCTGCGTGAATTGGGTTTCGACTCGTCGGGCCGATTAGCGCATGGGTTCCCTTGCCGTGCCATTCTCCACTGTCGAATTGTTCACAGCGGCGTGCTCAGCCGGCGGCGTGATCCGCCAGCACGATCAAGTTGTGGCAGAACACGCCCAGGCCCACGGCTGCAGCAAAACTCCTAAATCCTCGAAAGTAACATCGAACCAAACGAAACGCCCGTTTTAAGCCGGAGATCGTCCCCTCGATCCCCGCCCGAAAGGCATACCAGTGGGCAAGCATCTTGTCGACGAAGTCCTGCATCCGCGTGGGGATCGCCAGCGTCGCCACTTGCTTGGCCAATTCCTCGAACTTCGCCTTTTCCGGACAGAAGCCCTTGTCCGCCGCCACAACCTCCGGCCGTGCGCAAAAAGTTTCTTGTGCCGCTGGATCACCTCTTCGGTCAACTCGCAGTCGGGCAGTTGCTTCTCATAGACCTCATAATCGGTGATGAACTTCTCTTTCGATTCGCACAACAAGACCTTGTGGCCAAATTCCACCGGCTTCTGTCGCTTGCCACGCTTGATCAGCTCCGTGTGTTGCTCGAAGAGACTGAACACCCGCTCGCTGGCCGGCACAGTTTCTCCCGCCACCTGCGCCCGCCGGGCGTTATGCACGATAGTCTGCATCGACGACAGATAAGCCTTCAGTTCCAAGGCTACGCCGGCCAGAGCCGTCGTGCCCTGGGTGGTCACAAAAGTGCAGAATTCCCTGGCAATCGCCACGATCCAAGCGGTCCGCTCGATGAGCGTGGCAAAGGAACTCTTCACCTTCCGCTGGCGAGACTTCGACTTGCTGGGCAGGGTGCTCGCATAAGATGATGTTACGCGGGGAGTGTGGGGCAGCCATATTGGTCGAGGTTTCGCCAGAACTCTTCCCAGCGGCCTGTGGTGAGTCGCAGCGCACGTATCGACAATACGGCGAGAGCGCCGTCGTCCTTCCAACGCGAACCCGATTTGCATAAGCGGTGCTTGATCAAGGTCTTGCATGCCGCTTCCGTCACGCCGCTGCCGATCGGCCAGTTCCGCTGCACCGAATAAGAGTATTTCATCCGTTCCTTCTGGTTTTGGAGGTAGGTGATCGTCGCCAGGACCGCCTTCGCATCTTCCGCGTTTTTCAGCGGCGTCGTGGAAAGAAATTCATCCAGGACCGAAAGCAAACGACTCACCGCTCCCTGCTTGTGCTTCAATTGATGAAGCTGGTTTTCCAGCCACGCTTCTCTTTCTGCTTTCTTTTTCGCTCCCTTGAACACCACCATCGCCGCCTTGCCCACGTACTCGCTGGCATGGTAAAAGTCCAATGTCTGGTGGTCCGTCAACGGTTTCAGGTAGCTCCAGTTGTTCTGCCGCGCCGTCGCCCAGACCGATATACGGCACGTTCGGATAGGCATTCTTCACGCGCTCCACCTCGCGTTGGAATTTCGCGTGGAACTTTTCTTTCCCGTACTCTGGGGTCGCGCCTGCGTAAATCGTATGCAGGCGTTCCCCTTGGGCGTCGTAAAACGCGATCGTTCCCGTCATCGCCACCCGCCACCCGTCCTCTTGCAAAAGCATGCATGTTCCATCAACGCCGATCGCAATGGAGGCACACGGATGCTCGAACTGTGGCAATGCGTAGCTCCAGGTCTCTTCTTTCGCAACGGCATAGGCACCGACGATGTCGCCCAGCGACTTGACGTATCGCTTGGAAATCTTTCGATGCTGGCATTCCAATAAATCGGCGACAACCGCATCGGCTCCGGCTTCCGCGTATTTGTAGGAGACCAACTTGGCAAATCTCGGCGTGGCGTTGAGAACCAATCGGGCACTCTCTTCGAGCGGGCAGAACGTTTTGCCCCCTTCGGACGTTTGATAGACATGCCGAAGCACGGAGACGCTGCCGTAAGGCGTTTCGTAATCTTGAGCGAACTGCCCCTTGCTGGTCATGCGGACCGAACCGAGTTGGATGGGACTTCCATCGGTATCGAACCGCTCGAGATTCTTTTCGGTGGCCAGCAGGCCGACTTCGTTAAGCGCATCCTGGATCGCTTCTTCGGCCCGAAGCATGGAGCCGGTCAGCGGCAAGGTGACCTCGATGGTGATGGAATTATGAGCTTGGCGAGTGATTTGTGCGGTCATGTCATTTCCTCCGTGAAAAGTCCCGCGACGACAACTTTGTCTGGGCGACGGCACCGATACTTGGTAAACTATCCGAGTATCCTTCGGATTCCAGGACGGAAGCATAACCTATTCATCGACGTTTGTCTACATCATTTTATGCGAGCACCCGCTGGGCATGTAGCGGGTAATGTAAAGGTGCAGCCGCTTGATCTTACGGTCATGGAAGCGGTGCGGGCAACTCTCCGGGGCAATCTCTCTTGCCCGTTTCAACAGCCGCGATGCCACCCGCCAGGTGTCCCAGAGAAGCGACGAGTCCGTGGGATAATGGATATTCGATTCCACGGCAGTGGTGTCGGTACGAATGACCTGCGTGCTCACCGCTCCCTGGGCAACGCCGTACTGGCCCAGCAATTCGTTGACCCGTTTCCAAGTCTGGGGACGGATGGCCAGAAAGCACTTGTCGAGGAAGGTGAAGTCCATCACGGCCTTCTTCCGCATCCGCAGGAAGTCCTGTAGAAACGGATCGCTGCCGATGCGGATGATCACATCGCGGAAGGGCAGTCCTTCGAGGTGCTGCACAACGAGGGCCCGCAGGATGTTCTCCGATGTGTAATCGCCTTCGCGGCCCTCCTTGCCACCCTGGGACAGCTTCTGCAGATCCGCATGCACCGCCGAAAGGATGTCGGATTTGGCGTCCAGCACTTGACTAATGGCCCGATATCGGGCACGATAATCACGTACGACCTTGGGCAACCCGTCATCCTTCGATTCAAAACTGAGCACGGCTTCCTTTTTCCGACGCATCTTTATCCTCCTCTGGTCTTTCGTGAAACAATAAACCATGAGGATAAGGGTGCGTCTTTTTTCGTCAAGGCCACCTTGCGAAATTAGCTCGCGCCGCTTCCGCAACAGAAACTAAATAAGACACGCTTACCATCAGACTTTGAAAGTTAAGTTCTCTCTTCCGTTCGCCACTTGCCGGCGGGCGCAACGGTGCTATTTTCATCGGATATGCCTCGACCTTCCCCTATGGTATCTGGAATACGCACGACCAAGAAACAACATATAGAGGTGCAACGATGAAAATGGCACTATGCTTGACGATTGGTTTCGCTACACTTGCGCTCTCCGGCCTGGCGGCAGCGGGTGAGCCGACCGCCCGCCTCGTCGCGAAGCCGCCCCAAGCGAAACAGCCACAGCCACGAGAAAAGTGGATCCTGCAGACAGCCGACACCCGGCTGGCGGTGGGCGTCAGTCCGGACCAGAAGTTGTGCATCTACGAGCTCAGCGGGCCGGGCGGATGGAACTGGACGACCGTTCCCTCGGTCTTTCCGCTGCTTGGCCGTGTGGACGTGGCCGGGCGCAGATCACCCCGGCATGGACATTCAGCAAGGGTACCCTGGACAAGAGTGACGGCGTCAAGTTGACGGTTGTTTTCACCTGTGCACATCCTGCCCTGGAGCTGCGATCAGTCTGGCAGGCATACAAAGGTCCTGGCCCGGTGCACAATGCGATGTTCATCGTCAACAAGTCGGACAAGACGGTAACGATTTACGAGCAAGAAAGCGTCGATGCCCGCGTTTCCGGTCCGGGACGGGACACGAGTGTCTGGTACATCCGCGACGACGGCTCTATTCCGGACCGCGTCGGTGTTTACCACGACTCGCTTGCCGAAAACTATCGCAAGGAGATCGGCATCTCGGAAGCCGAGGATTACATTCCGCTGACGGTCATCGATGCGGGCGGCGGGCAAGGCGTTTACTTTGGCTGGGAGTGGAGCGTTGGGCGAATGGCGATTTCGGCGGATAATGCCCCATCCGGCGCCCGTGTAAAAGCCGGCAGCAGCGACCATTTCAAGACCGACCTTGCCGCCGGCGAGACGTTCCAAGTGCCGCCGGGCTTCATCGGCGCCTATAAGGGAGACCTTGATGACGCCGCCAACAGCCTGCACCGATACCTCTTCCAGCACTCCATGCCCGCGATCCTCAGAAAGGATGCCGGCTATCCGAAGGTGGAATGGAACGCCTTCGCCGCGACTGGCCAGGGACAGGGAAGCTGGACGCCCACGGAAAGCAAGTATTATCCGCTGATCGACGACATTGCGCCGTTGGGTTTCGAGGACGTGGTCATCGACGTCGGCTGGTGGAACGGCGACACCACGCATCAACCGCACCCGCCGGTGGGACACGCCACGCTGTGGCCCAGGGGCATGCTCGCGGCCCGCGACTATGCGCACACGCATGGGATGCGTTTCGGGCTGTACTGGAATTGCAATCCGTCCATGACCACGGCCGGCGGCGTGCAGCATCGAAAGGATGACGCGAAGTATCTCTTCGACAAATTCAAGATCGATTTCTACCGGACGGACGGCACCTGCGGCAATGTTTTGCAAACCGGAAATTACGGCCCCGGCAGCCGTGCGCACTTTGCAGAGGACGTCGGTTACTGGCAGACGAAAGGCTTCTACGAGGTCATCGACTGGCTGTACGCGAACGTGCCGAACTTCGCGTACGAGAATTGTTCCGGCGGCGGACGCATCAAAGATTACGGGGTCATGAAGCGCGCCGTCAAGATTCAGGACCAGGACGTGTATCGCCCGATTGACACGCGACGTGCGTTCTGGGATACATCCTATGCTCTGCATCCCATGCAGATTGCCACGATTTGCGGTTCCTGGGCGGATTGGCAGGCCTCCGGTTCTGTTTACGAGTTCCGTTCCGCATCGCTCGGCGCCCCTATTGGCATCCCGACGCGCCCAACGGCGGAAACGGCGGCCCCAAGTGGAGCGAGTCGCAAAAACGGCGGATACGTCGGGCCGTGAACACCTATAAGACGAAGATCAGGCCGCTGGTCAGGACGGCCAACCTGTACCACATCCTGCCTCGGCCCGACGACAAGGTTTGGGACGGCATGGAGTACTTCGATCCGATGAGCAAAAAGGGTGCAATCTACCTATTCCGGCCCGGCAATCCGCAGAGCCGGCAGGTAGTCAAATTGAAGGGGCTCGACGCGAAGGCCAATTACTGGTTGTGGTCTGAGGATGGTTCGATTCAACCGCATCAGGCTACCGGTGCAGCTCTCATGCAAACGGGCCTGGCAGTTGTCCTGCCCGACCCCTTCAGCAGCGACATTGTTTTCCTCCAGGATGCGGCGTCCGGCAAACCGCACGAGTTGGTTGAACCGGGCGAATTGAAGTCAACCACTGCGATCAGGAGATGACGATGTCGTGCCCGATAACGCGAATGTGCCTCGGACTGTCGGCGGTCATGTTCCTGGTGTCGGGAGCCCGGGGAGTCGAAGCACCGGCGGCGGCAGGAGGCCCCACCGTTCACATCACGGCCGACAGCCTTCGTATCGGTATGGGCCGCAGCGTCGAAATCCGCGTTACGGCCACAAAGGCTGACGACCGCCCGGCCGCCGGATGCCTGCTGTTGCCTTATGTCAACGGTCGCCGTTGGGGTGCCCACGAGTTTGCCGACGCGCAGGGCCAGGCCAGGATGATCCTGCCGCTGCCGAACCCGGGACTGGCCGAAATCCAGGTTGAGGCGACCGAGGCCCTGGGAATCCAGCCCTCTTCGCGGCAGTCGCCCCAATCGCAACGCTCGCCTGACGGGCGTCCGGTGTGGGTCTTGCCGGCGGCAGAGGGCTGGGCAGCCGGAACCCTGCCACGGCTGCTGGCCGGTTCGCGCCCGGTGGCCGGAGCCAACCTCTCCAGCGCCGTGACCGTTCGCGTCGACTTCCGCAAGCTCGTGCCGCCGCCATCCGACCTGGAGCACCTCGTCGGGGTGCAATACTGCGAACTGTTCAGCCCGCGGTGGTTCACCTGGAACAGCGCCCAGGCCGTGCCCTTGGTCGGCTTCTATCGCTCGTGGGACCGGGACGTTCTGCGGCAGCACCTGATTTGGCTGGCGGAGTCCGGCGAAGATTTCCTGCTCGTGGACTGGAGCAACCAGATGGCGGGCTGCAAGCACTGGGACGAGCGAACCGACAACGACAATGAGGTCGTCCACAGCACGACGATGCTCCTGGAAGCGATGGCCGCTTTGCGCGACGAGGGGCTGGTCGTGCCGCGAATGACGATCTTCCTCGGCCTGAACAACGCCCCGACGACGACCGTTTCGGCCGTCAACGAAGAGAGCCTCTGGGTCTACCACAACTACGTCCGCAATCCGCGCTTTCGAGGTCTGTTCCTGGAATACCTGGGCAAGCCGCTGCTGTTCGTGTTCAACTCGGGCGGCCCGGACTGGTTGAAGAACACCAAGCAGGTCCCGGTGGACGACCGCCATTTTACGATCCGTTGGATGTCGGCCCAGCACCAGGGCAATCGCCACAACGAGGCGGGCTATTGGACCTGGATGGACGGCGACTTGCGGCAGCCGGTGACCATGTTCCAGGGCAAGCCCGAGGCGATGACGGCCTCCGTGGCGTTTTTCGGCACTGACGGCTGGAAGGGACGCAGTACCTTCGGCCGCCGTAACGGCTGGACCTACGTGGAGTCGTTCCGCGGGGTGTTGGAACACCGGCCGCACTTTCTCCAACTCCATCAGTTCCAGGAATTCACCGGCCAGGAAGAGGATCCCAAGACCGCGTTCTACGGCGACACGTACAGCGTGGAACTGAGCGACGACATCGAGCCGGTCTCGCTGACCAGTCCAGGCTACCGCGGAGATGGCGGCTGGGGATTCCTCTATCTCAACCTTACGCGGGCCTTGGTCGACCTGTATCGCCAGAAGACGCCCGAGACGACGGTGCTTGCCCTGGAACGCCCCAATCGGCGACAACTCGTGCGGGAAGATCGCCTGCCCTTGAAATGGACCTGGCTCGGCAAAAAGCCCCAGGGATTTGCCGTGGCGCTGAACGGAAAGACCGTCGCCAGCGGCATCCAGGGGAGCGAAACCGTCTTGGACCTTCACGGGCAGGCGGACGGCCCGGTCGTGCTGCGTCTGACGGCGGAAGGGGCCAAGGCCCGTTACGACTTGTCGTACAGCAGGGATTCGCTTCCCAACGCAACAATGGGACCTTCCAGCATGGAAGTCGAATTCTGCCTGCGGCGGAGCAAGTGAGCCGGGGCAAGAGTCGTCGTGTAGCGACGCTGTGACGGTAGTCTATGAAAGCTAACGCTTGTGCGACTACACCGGATAGGTCATACCCGGCTATCTAATGACCGTTCTTAAAGGTCTATGCCGTAAGCCTTTAAGGTATCGCTAGCATTGCGTGGAATCGAGGGGTAATTGTTTGATTCGGAAGGGGGGCGCCCTTTCGGGTGGCGCAACGGTCGGGCGTATAAACATAGCGAATTGCCGTTAAACGACCACTTTTCGTATTCATTAGGACAAAGCAACCACACCCTACGCCGTGTAGTTTGCGTTAGCTAGTCCCAACAATGCCCACAATCCCCGCACTTGAACCGCTTATTCCGTATTGCTGCAATGCCGGCTAACACCAGAATGTAAAGACCTGCCGAAGAATTCATCGACAATGCCAGAATGCTTGCCATGCCAGTTAAGCCTATGGCTACCGACATTATAAACGGTCGTTCAACCTTCGGTGAGCCGCACACTAGACACTTAGGTTTATAGGACGCCTTCGGTTGCGCTGGTGTAGGGCTTTCAAGTTTACGCTTACGCTCTTGTTCTACTTCCTCTTCAATCGTCATGCTCCGTAACCTCCATTAAAATGAGTGAGGGGGAACGGGTCAACCTTCCATCATTAGCAGAATTCTAGACCGGCGCATCCCCTGCCCACTCCGTAGGCCAATGAAAAGACCAGAGGGGAGCTAACGCTTACCTGTGGTCTTGATTGTCTGCGTCTTACGTACTCGCATTTTACCACGGATTTGGCCGATGTCTACTATGTTTTTATTTGGAAAAACTGGCGTGGAATACCACCACTACGGGTGGCATTAGCCGCGTGGGGTCTTATGTTGCAATGAGGTTCGCGCAATTGGTAAATTGCGGTTTTCCCATTCCCAGTTTTACGGAAGGATTCTGCTATGACAACGCGATTGGTTTTTCTGACCGTGGTTTGCGTGGGGTCGCTGGCATTTGGGCAAGCAAACACGCCACGGTATAGGACGGGAACCAAACTCGCTCCTGTGGCTACGCCTGCACCCGAGACGGACGCACCCAAGACTCCTGCGCCCGCAACGCCTGCACCTGGGACGCCTGCACCCGGGAAGACTTTCTACGTGACGCCTGTACCCGATACAGGTACACGCGGGATGCCTGCTTTCTTCTGGCTGACTCCATACCCGTTGTTGCCTGTACCCATAACGCCTGTACCATTAAGCTACCGTATTACCGTGCCACCTGGCACGCCACCTGGGGAATACGATATTCTTGTGCCACCGGGGACGCCTACCAACAACGGTCTGCCTGCCCTTCCCAGCAGGGCACCTGCGCCTCAACCTTTTTTTACTCCACCGGGGGAAAGGCCCTTAGTCCCCACGATGCCTTCACCCATAGTACCCGCGACGCCTGGACCCGAATACGGGCAACCTTCCGTGGGTTCGAGTTTCTCGATTCCTAACCCCGCCGGTACGATTGCGAAGTTGTCACATGGGACGTATACCTACGTGCCACTTTACCCCAGCACGCCTGCACCCGCGAAGCCCGCACCCAAGACGCCTGGCTACGTGGACCCCTTCTGGGGCCAGACGACGGTGCCGCCTCCGCCTCCGCCAACGGGTGCAACGCCTGTGCCTGTACCCGCAACGCCCGCACCCAAGGCGGCTGCCAATAACCCCGGCGGTACGATTGCGAAGCCTGCATCCGAGCCTATGGGCTTTACCATGCACTTTCACATGGGTGGGAATTTCGACGCATCTTTTGAGATGAATGTCACGCAAGGGAAAGCGAAGCAAAAGGAATCCCCTGCAAAGAAACGCAAGATGCAGCAAGACTGTCGGCCAGCTACTCCTACTATTACACCAAGCGGCTACCCGACTCCGACTCGTTAGGACCAGTCGCCATTGCGGCTTAATGGTTCAACTAAGGGCGGCTTTGGTCGCCCTTTTTTGTTATGCGGACTAAAATATATAGGTTACTTTGCTTTGCTGATTACTTCCATTGCGATAAGTGCTAGCGTTGCGTTGCTTAGATTAAAGGTCAAGGCTTTGCCCTGTTTGGTTTCGGTAATGGAACACTGGCTAGAACAAAAGGGGATGCCCGATGAAGGAAGTAGCACTGTCTGACGTCAAAGACGACTTGTCGAACTACCTCCGCCTGGCGGAGAAAGAGGAGATCGTCATTACCCGGCATGGCAAACCGGCCGGCCTGTTGATCGGTTTCGAGTCGGAAGACGACTGGTTCGACTACCGTCTCGAACACGATCCGCGTTTTCTGCGGCGCATCGCCGCAGCGCGGCAAAGCTTGCGGGCTGGCCGCGGTGTTCGACTTGAGGATCTCCAGTGACGGTAGAAGTCTGGAGCGGACCGGCACAGAACTGGCCCCTTGACCGCGTCCGCCTCAGCCGATACCGTAGGAGTTATCCACGAAACCTGCTGCCCCGATCGACCCCAGTCTCAGTTTTCTTCAACCGGAAGGAACGCGTTATGCGCAAGTCCATCTTGATCCTGCTGCTTCTCCTGATAACCGCACCCCTGTCGGCAGCGGACTGGAAGCTCGTCTGGTCCGACGAGTTCGACAAGCCGGGCCAGCCCGATCCTGCAAAGTGGGGCTACGAAGAAGGCTTCCTCCGCAACAACGAACGCCAATACTACACGCGTGACCGCCGGGAGAACGCCCGCGTCGAGAACGGGATGCTCGTTATCGAGGCGAGGAAGGAACGATTCAAGCTCCCGGCCGGCGATTCCCGCGGCAAGCGAACCAAGGGCCGCCAGTACGCTGAGTACACTTCTGCCAGCCTGACAACGCTCAATAAGGCCAGTTGGACCTACGGCCGGATCGAGGTCCGAGCCAAGCTGCCGACCGGTCGCGGCACCTGGCCCGCGATCTGGACGTTGGGCGCCGATAAACGGAAGGTCGGCTGGCCCGCCTGCGGCGAGATCGACATCATGGAGAACGTCGGCTTCGACCCCGACTTGATCCACGGCAACATCCATACCAAGAGCTACAACCACGTCCAGCACACCAACAAGGGCTCGAAAATCACCATCGCCAAGCCCTATCAGGATTTCCACGTTTATGCCGTCGAATGGCGGCCCGACCGGATCGATTTCTTCGTGGACAAGAGCAAATACTTCACTTTCAGGAATGAAGGGAAGGGAGAGGCGGCCTGGCCCTATGACAAGCCGCAGTACCTGATTCTCAACATCGCGATCGGCGGCGATTGGGGCGGTCAGAAGGGCATCGACGACAGCATCTTCCCGCAGCGAATGTACATCGACTATGTGCGGGTCTATCAAGAGCAGAATGCATCTATTCCAAGCGGATGATGCCGCGCTGGATGGCCGTCGTGGCTGCCTCGGCGCGGTCGCGGACCCCCAGTTTCTGCATCAGATTGGCCTGTGCGCAGCGCGCCGTCGTACGTAAGCAAGTTTCGAAGCCCACCGGGGATCCCCGGATCAGCGAGCAGCGGAAGCGAAAGTGAACTGCCACTCGATCGGTTCTCGCCGACCGGCAAGGCAGATCATGAGGCAGTTTCCCGCCCAGTCCCGGCGGACCGGCACAGCGCCCACGCCCGTCGCCGTCGCTTCTGCTTTGGCCAGGGTCAGACCGTCCGGCACGTTGACGTAGAGCGAGTAGGCATCGCCCGGGACTGTCTGGGAAGAGCCGCGCAGGGTACGTTTGGCCGGATCCCATTTCAAAGCGAGCACCGAAAACGCGCCGGTAATATGCCGGGATATGCCGATCAGTTGCGGCCTTCCCAGCCAGGGGCGGATGTGCAACACCCTCGTGTCATGCGGCTCGATCTCGACTTCCATGCGGTCCTTGAAGATGCCCAGCGGGCGCTGCTTCCAGTAGTCGAAGACCACGTAGGGCGTCGCTGGATCGAGCCCCAGCTTTTCAGCAAATGAGACTTGCTTGGTTACCTTCGTCGCCCGCCAATTGGCCAGACCGACGACATCGTACACCCCCGCCGCAGCGTTGATCTTCAGGTCGAGAATCTCCGGGAAGTTATGGAAGTGGTCGTCGGCGTGGAGGTGCTTGAAGGTGGCCCACTGCACCACGCTGCCGCGGCTGAAGAGGTCCGCCGGGAGGATCGGCAGCGTGGGCAGCGTCTGCCGGATAAGCCGGAGCCGGTCGTCCGGCAGTTCCGGCAGCACGCTGGCCAGCGAGTAGGCGACTCCCGTCAACGACGTGAAACTCACGAGTGTCCGCGCCTCGGCGGTTGTCACGCCAAAGCCGATCATCGGCTCTTCACGCCCGCGGGCCGTGTCGATGACCACTCGCGGCCGCACGCGACTGGCCTCAGCGACCGTCATCCGCGGCCCCAGTTCCATCCCTTCACCGGGCATGACGTAGACGGCGATATGGTTCAAAAACGCGTTGGCATTGATGGAGTCCAGCAGGGCGTGCATCCCGTTCCAGTTGTTGTAAACGTCGTTGCCGTTGAAATAGGAGTTGACGTAGCCGATGCCGTTCAGCGGCGTGCCGGAGGGACACCCTTCCACGAACGCCTTGGGACCGATCGTCTCGCGAATGAGCTTGAGCCGGTCTCGGTACGCGGTCACGGGATCGAGCGAAGGGTTGAAGAGCTTGCTGCGGTCGACCGGCGGCGCGTACTTCGGCAGTGCATGCTCACCGTCGAACTTGTAGTACTCGAAGCCCCATTCGCCCAGCTTCGTGAACATCCTCTTCAAGAACGCCTGCACCTGCGGATTGGTGGAGTCCAAGGCCGGCGTGCGATAGTCGAGGACGAATTTGCCGGCCTTGTCACGCAAGTACCAATCGGGGTGCTCATCGACGCCGCCGCCATAGGCATTGGGCACGATCCAGATGCCCGGGTGCAGCCCCTTGGACTTGATGTAGCCGGCCAGCCACTGCGGACCGTGCGGGAATTTTTTTGGGTTCCACCGATCGATCCAGTTGTGGCCGTGCCGGCCTCCCGCGTCATAACCGTCATCCAACTCGACGTATTGGAAGCCGTAGGGCCCGAGGTGCTCGGCAATCCAGTCGGCGTTGCGGACAATATCGGCCTCGCAGACGCTGTCGTAGTAACTGGTCCAACTGCTCCAGACCACGGGCGCCGCAGGGAACTGCGAATCGTCCATCGGCTCGTAAAACGGCAGCCCGAGGCGGCGGATGTAATAGTCCGGGACCAGGCGCACCAGGGCCTCTCTCGCCACCGGCATGGTGAGTTCCAGTGAATGGAAATCGTCGCCGGCCCGCCGCATCAGGGCCTGATTCGGAAAGCGGATGGCGGTGTCGGTGAGGCGGTCGAAGAGGCAGTGGAAGACCGAGCCTGAAACCGGTCCCAGCGTGAAGTACGCACACTCGGGATTCGAGGCCGGAAGGGTCGAAGGGTTGCGCGTGCAACTGCCGCCGTAGCTCTCGGCAACTTCATCGGTTCCACTCCATACGACCGGTGCCCCATCCTCCTCCAACAGCCGCGCCGGCAAGCGATCCTTGGCGGCGGGAACCCTGGCGGTGACCACCGCGTCGCTGGACGTGCAGGCGATCTTCAGCACATCCCGGGTTGGCTCAATGATCCACTGTTTACGAGGGTCTTCTGTAATGATCGACAACTGATGCTGCGTAATTGACACGGACCATTTCCCGGTCCGCACCAACCCTTTCGGGCCGCGGAGTTGCAGTCGCACATCGTTTAGCAGGCTCCCGGTCCGCTCATGCCGGACCGTCAACAGTGCCTTTTCGACATCCGCGGAAACGGTCCAGCCTTGTTCCTTCACGGTGACGGGCGCCGCAGGAACTTGTCCCATAGCGACATGGCACATTGCGATGGTCGCCGCCAAGGCCGTTGCGAATCGAAGGAGCATAGGACCTTCTTCACCTTCTTGTTGTGACGCGCCTCCCATCACTGACGTGGCGCCGGAGATGGCGATGGCTTCGTTTGGGTTGGAACGGGACCCACCGTGATGCGATAAGGTCCAAACCCCAGGTTCCATTCTGCATAGGGACGGATCGAGTAGACGCCCGGCTGACTGAAGCTGCGTTGGGCGGCAACGCTGCGATGGGTTTCATTGATGGTTGCCCATGCATACTGGATCTGCTTATTATTCTGATCGCAGATGTTGATGTTGCTTCCTCCACCCACCGGAGACTCGTTGGGCAAGAAGGTCATGGTCCAGGTCCCCACTTGACCGACTAGGAGATTGGTCGGGCCGGTAATCTGAAGGAGGGGCGGCGTCAAGACCACTTCCAACGCCGCCACCGGTATGGCATTCAGCCGGCTGACAAGGTTCTTTTCCCAGCGCATGTCGGCCACCCCTTGAAGTTGAATCGTCGAACCGCCGGAACCGTCCGCCAAGACGAGACCGTAGCGGCGTATCGCTTCGCCAACGATCCGGGCTTGGGTCTTGGTGCCGAGGACGGCATCAGCCTTCGCGTTCCACCAGGAGGCCTTGATGCGGAGTCGCGTGCCATAGGGCATTCCGGTTGCCGGGTTCCACGCGCCCGCCGCCGTCCGCGCGGGCCATTTGAAGGTGGGAGAGATGTCCGAGTTGTTGACACAGAACCGTAAGGCGTGATTGATCGAGCCCCTGGCCACTTCATCGTAACGCACGACCAAAGGCATGATCATCAGTCCGGCGGCATCCGTTGCCGGCACCCCGGGCGCCGGAACCTCTCCGTGGAGAAGATCGAACTTCCGCCAACTGGCCCCGGCCACGGCAGTGATCCGCTTGCCACTGCGGGTGACCCACGGCTGATAGTACTCCCACAGTTCTTTATAACCGCCGGTTGCTTCGTCACGGACGTAAATGCAGAGGTGGTGGTCGGCGCCGTCGGTCCACTTCGCAGTGGGGTAAGTGGTCTGCAGCCGGCCTTCGTAGACGACCGGTTCCGGCGGCAGCATGTAGGGGCCCTTGGAGGCGGGATTGTACGCCCAAGTGCCGGGTATGGTCAGGGGAGCGACATCCCCGCGCACCACCTGGAACGGCCAGGTGTACCAGTTCCAATCGGACGGAGTCCAGGAGCCGCTCCACTGCGCATCGATGGTGCCCTTGGCTTTTCTCAGTCGGGCAAGCATCTGGTCGGAATGGGGATCGGCCGGTTCGTTACTGACATCCCGCTTGAACTCCCGAAACCAGGCGCTGTTGGCGGCAAGTGGATCGCGACCGCGGGAGTCGGGGGTATGGATCGCCGGTTCCTCGGCTTGAGTCACGGACGACCGACCAAGGTCCAGGGGCTGCGCTGCCAAGGGAATGTTCCAGGATACCGCGGCCAGAAAGACCGCGTGGCAGACTGCTGTCCGACGTGTTTTCATTGCTCGTTTGCCTTTCTCGTGGTTGGTTGGCTTATCAGCTAGCGTACGTGAACCGGTACGGTAAAGTTTCCTGAGGTCACCGGGCTGGTGATCATATTTTCCTTATAGGCGATGGCTTTCAACGTACAGCTCGCGCTGACGAGTGCCGTGCCCGACTCGCCGTTGATCAAGGTCCCCGACGTTGGAGTCGGCGCCATCCCATCGGTTGTGTAACGTATCGACGCGCCTTTCGTGGTGGTGCTGATCGTCACCGTTGGCTTGGAAGCAAAATTCCCCGCCAGCGGAGTAAACGTCGGCGCAGCTACCTTGCCTCCTCCCGTGGTGTTGATGTTGCCCGGGCTCAGGGCGATATCGATGGTCGCCTCTTTATCCGGGGTAATTTGCTGTTTCTTCTCGCGCCCATCCCAGCAGACCCTTAACGTCAACGGGGTCAGGTCAGTCGTGCTGACAGCACCATGCAGCGGCTTCGTATATTTTTTCATGGGAGCCGGCAGATCACGGAGCACTCCCTGGCCATCTGCCACGCGTTTTGTCAGCAACATCCCCTTCGTGTCATACAGCTCAACAACGGCGTCGGAACATTTCGCCGAGCCGGCCGCCACCTTGACCGATACCGGCCAACCGGTCGATACATTATCGATAACTCCCCCACCCAGCCAGTGGATGCCATCGGTTACGTTGTCGGGGAAAGACGATCCGATGAGTTTTACGTTCGTGTACGGTTGATTATAGAAACCGATCTCATAGGGATAGAATTTGCGGTCCTGCACGCCATCGGTTGATTTTTTGAAGGTGTTATGCAAGAAGAGGATGTTCTTAAACGGATCCGCCTCGCCGACCGCGCCGTATCCCCCCAGGCCCACGCCGATATCGTTGGACTCGAAGGTATTCCCGCTGACGGTCAGCTCGTCGTCACTCCGGCTGGTATTGATATCCATCGCGTGCGCCCAATTATACCCATCGTCGGAAACCGTGCGCGCGACCGTGGCTTTGATGAAGTTATTGGCAAAACGGATATTCCTCGACCCTTCAATGACTTGCACGATCCGCGCGCCTGAGGCGCCGTGAAACGTTGTCTCATCGGAAATCGCTTCGAAATGGTTATCGTGAATGTTGATGTCGGTGAGCGTGCCGAGAACCTTATAACTTCTCATCTCAAATGCCCGCACGGTCGTTCCGGTGTTCCCGTACTCGCGATTGGGGTATTCGCGGACGATGACCGAATTGCCGGCGATTTCACAATCCGTGTTGCCGCCATCCATAACGGCGATTCCGCGGGTAGAGCCGGTAATGGTGTTGTGGAGCAATTTAATCCTGGCTCCCGCGTTCAACGCGAAACCGTTGGTGATGGCGACATTGCCATGCAGCGTACAGTTTCGCACCACGTCATACTTCCCTGCCGGAGCTCTTCCGCCGGCGAAAATGCCTCCTTGCGGGTAATTGGTCACCGTACAGTTCTCGACGACGGTCACTCCCCCGGCGACGGTCATCGCGCCACGGACTTCGTCCCGCCGGTAATTGATCGGTCTCCGCCGCGGTGTCGCCCATTCCCTGAGGCGGCGTTGTCGGCGCCGGGCCCGGATAGGTGAGCGAACAATTACGGACGGTTATCGTGGTCGCAGGATCTTTGCCGAGATTGGCGTTGATCGGCACCAGATCATCGCCCCAGGTATAGGTGGAGATCCCGTCGAGCACGACGGGCCCGTTGGTCTCTCTGAGCACGATCGCATGGCATGATGCACCGCCTTGCCGTCCTTGCACGACCCCATAGCTCCCGGCCGGCCTTTTCTTCCACAACGAATCCTTAATGGTGGGAGCGTTGACTTTGTCGGTAAATCGCCAGACGTTAGAAATGTCTTTGATATGTTTTGGCATATTGTCATATACCGTCATCATGCCGCCCGAAGTCTCATGCCACCATAAGGACCAAGCGCTTCCCCAGGCGCCGTCACGCGTGGCCAGAATTGCCGCGTCACATGTGCGGGTCAAGATGACGCGGCCGAGTTTTATGGAAGTGGGGGTTTGCAACGGAGTCAGGGTGATCTGAATATACACCGGGTTGGCGGTGGCCGGGATGAAGTTGAACTGCGGGCAATGTCCATGAGAATCATTACCGGATTCACCACGCTGCCAGGGCGCGACGAGCTTATGGGTGACGGCATCGAAGACTTCCAGTTTGACGGTGTTCCACCCGCTGGTTCCGACACCCGAAAGCGCCGCGCAGGCGGTATACGTTCGATGGGCTTTGGGGATCGCGATTTTCCCGGATTTGATCACGCGCGGAGTTTTTCCCTTCTCGACCGACCATTTCAACACCTTGTCACTAAACAGATAACAGTCATTGGGAGAAATGGCCAGCTTGGAATTCGCGGCGCCGCTGGCATCCCAGGCGGTGACCGAGGTGGCCCCCATCCGATCGGCTGCAAAATTGCCGTTCGGGACCTCGATGGGCGCGGCATTGTTGTAAGTGATGGTGTGCCCGTTCAGGTCAAGCGTAATGCCGGGCTCAGAAATCACGAACGCCGTTTCGTCTACGGTGACATTGGTCTGCAATACATAGGTTTCGTTGGGCGTATCCAACAGGTAGGGTGCGGGTCTGGCGGCAAGCCATGCCTCGTCGATATCGATCGAGCTGGCCGATTTGGTGGCTTTGGCAAAACTGGCAATCTCGCAGCAGAAAAAAGCCCCGAACACAGCGACAGTTGTCACCATGAGGGGAATGGTGCGATTCAGACTCGGCAATTTGTTCATGTTGATCTCCTTCTTTCTCGAGACTTCAGCGTAACGGCTTGAATACCACGTCGGCCGTCGGGATCGGCCGAAGGCTTTACGGGTGTTCACGGAGTTATGTGGCAGCTACGAGGAAAACATCCTAGGCCGCGTGCAATGTCTTCAGGAACGCGGGGTCTACGTCCACGCCCAGTCCGGCGCATCCGGGAGCGTCACCATGCCGTTCTTCACTTCCATGCCGCCGAGGACGGGATCGATCGTGTGCTCAGTGAAGGTGTCCAGGTCGGCATAGAGCACGCATTTCTGCGCAGCAATCACGTGGGCAGCCGCCGTCAACGCGATGCGCGTCTCCGACATGGAGCCGAGCATGCACTGCAGGTTGGCGGCCTCGGCAATCGCAGCGATTTGCATTGTCTTGAGAATGCCTCCGCATTTCATCAGTTTCACGTTCAACAGGTAGGCCGCCGAGCGGCGGACGCACTCCAGCGCGTCGCTCGGGCTGTGAACCGACTCGTCCGCCATAATCGGAATGGGGCTCTGCTGCCTCACGTGTCGCATGCCCTCCCAGTCCCAGTGTGCCACGGGCTGTTCGCAGAACTCGATGCCCAGCGGCGCCATGCGCCGCAGTGTGTGTACGGCCACGTCGCGGGTCCAGCCCTGATTGGCGTCGATGCGGATTCGAATCCGCTCCCCGACGGCAGCCCGGACCGCGCGCAGCCGCGCCACATCCAAGTCCGGGGACTGCCCCACCTTCACCTTCACTACCTGGTAGCCCTCGGCGACGATCTCCTTCGCCTTTTCGGCCATGGGGCCCGGCTCGTCGAGATACACAGTTCGATCCGACTCGAACGTGTCGCGATACTGGCCGAGCAGGTGGCAGACGGGCTGCCCCGCCAGCTTGCCGCAGATGTCCCATAACGCCATCTCCAGGGCCGCCTTGATGCTGGGGTTACCGCCAACACGCGCCTCCATGTCGGCCACAATCCTGGCGAGTTCAAAGGGATCGCGGCCACGGATGACGGCAATGAGATCCTTGCCGATCACGACCGCAGACGCCTGGGTGTCGCCGGTAACCGGGGGAAAGGGCGAGGCTTCCCCCCAACCCACCACGCCATCTGCCGTGCGGGCCCGCACGAGCACCTCGTCGGCGCCCGGCTGCCCGACCGCGGTGCGCATAATCTGCTTCATGGGCATGGTGAAGGGAAAAATGTCGATCGCTGCGATCCGCCGCTTTCGGCCTCCTCCCATCGACGCCTGGGCGCCGAGCAGTCCCGGCGCCAATGTGCTGCAACAGCCTATCCCCGTTGCGGCGATTGCCAAATTCTTCAAGAGCGTTCTTCGCGTCGGCATGGGTACTCCTCCACAATCGTAACTCGGCAAACAACCCAGGACGTGTTCCAGTGTGCATGGATGACTGGCCGGAGTCAAGAGCTCGTGCAGCGTTTGCACGAAGCGCCCCGGTTTGAACATCACTTCTGTTTGATTTCCAGCATTCCCGCTAAATTGCTGCGCAGTTGCCGAAGTTGCTGCTCCTGCTCGGGGCTGAAATGGCCGGCCCGCTGCCCCAGGGTATCCATCCAGGTGACCAGGCGGTCCCAATCGTCGGCCGAGAGCCTCACGTCGTAGTGGCCGCGCTTGAGCAGCTTGAGCAGGGGGTTCGTCCGCGCCTCGCAGGCCCCGGCCTTCGAGCGCTGTTCGCGGTAGCGAGCGATCACGATGTCCTTGAGGCTGGGCGATCCGTAGCCGGTCATCGCCGCGTAGGAATGCCAGGAGTCAAATCGAACTTCTCTCCCTTGGTTCCCGGCTGGTGGCAGGCCAGGCACTGGCGATCGAGCAGCCCTTGGACCAAGGTCGCATAGTCCAGTGGCCAGGAGCCTTCGGGGCCGGGAGTCAGTTTCGAGGGCCCGCGGGCCGCGGCCCGCGGCGCATGGTGGGGCGGCGCCGTGGTGCGATGCTCGTGGCAGCCGATGCAGGCATAGGTCTGGCCCGGCTGCAGGTAGGTTCCGCTCCGCATGGTTTGGACCGCCATCCCTTGGGCATCGAGAGCCTGCACGAACAACGTGATCCCGGAAGGGACGCGGAACAACGCCGAGCCGTCCTCTTCCACGGGCACAGTGCCCAGGACGAAGCGGCCCGAATCGTGGGTCGTCAGGCCGATCGCAGGGGAATTCATCGAGGGATGCGTCTTGACCGGCATGCCCACGACGCGCAGGCGCTTGATCGTACCCTTGGGGACGGAGTCCAGCCCCTTGTAGACGTCCAACAGGAGCATCTGGGCCTCCTGCGGCCCATTCCAGGCCACCTGGTCGCTGACTTGCGGCGGCCGGCGCCGCGGGCGGATCGCCAAGGGATATTGGCTGCCGATCGCCGCGTCGCGATAGAGCAACTCGAGATTCCCGAAGACGTTGTAGAGATAGACTCCGAAGGCGGCGATATCGTTCGCGCCTCCAAAACTCTCACCCTTCAGCGGCCGATCGCTCCATGCGACCAGGTAGAAGTCTTCCGAGAGCGGATACGGATTGGCGTAGTATGTCTTGGGTATTCCTTCGCTTTCCGGGAAAGGCACTTCCGGCGTCAGGCGGGTGAGGGCCTCGGGCGTATCGGGGCCGACCCGCGGGTCCAAGAGCACGAGGCTCCCCGCGGTGATCGAGTGATGCGCCGACGCCGTACATATCAGCCGCGGCGAGGCGGGGACCGTGCGGGCCTCGAAGATGCACTCGGGATTCCGCGAGTAGTTGCCGAACAGGCGCGGGCATCGGTGCCGTCGGGATGCGTGGACCACAGCCCCATCGCGTTCTGGCCATAGCGGTCGACATAGTCCCAGCGGGAATAAAGAATTCTGCCTTGATCGTCGATGCTGGGGGTCCACTCGAACATCTCGAAAGCGGAGATCGGCCGCAGGCTGCCGCCGTTGGAATCCATGGTATGCAGCGTGTAGACCGCGCAGGGCCGGCTGGGACCTCCGCCGCAGCGGCACGTAGCACTCCGGCAGGGCGTCGTGCTTCAGCGTGGCGGCGGCCGTCGCTTGCGTGCATTGAAGCGCCTGGCCGCGGCGCGTCGAGCAAAACACGATGTGCCCGTCAGGCAGGTAACGGCCGTCGAAATCGTTGTACTTCCCATGCGTCAACTGCCGCAGGCCGGTCCCGTCGAGGTTCGCCTCGAAGAGATGGTAGAACGAGTCCTCGGGCAACTTTGCCTTGTCCAGCTTGTCCGGCTGCTCGCTCAAGCCCGGATAGTAGCGGCACCAGGCGAACAACACCTTCTTGGCTTCGAAGTCGAGTTCCGGCCGTAGCACGTTCCCGGGCGGGAGGCCGGCGATGAGCGGGCGGAGCTTCGGCCGATCCGAGCGAAGCGGTTGTTTCGAAGCCTCGCTGCCGCTCTGTCCCGGCCCAGGAATTCGGGAGGGCGGGGAGGTCTTGCCGTCGGCCCGAAAATCCTCCAGCACGTACAGCCCGCCGCCCGGCTGCGACCACCAACCCAAGTACTGATCGGCCATGTGCGACCAGCGGCCCGGGGCACTGGTGGCGAACAACAGGCCTGGGAAGTCCAGGAGCGGATTGGCCAGCGCCATTTTGCGGACTGCCCAGCGGGCCTCGAAATAGACTTTCCGCCGCGTCTGGTCCGAGGCGTCCGAGGGCAGCGCCTTCCAGCGGTCGCCAGCCTGCACCAGGGCCTTCGCCTCAGTGTCGACGGTGGCCCCGAGCGACCGCAGGCTGGCCGCCAGGCGCAGCCCCCGCGCGACGACCCGCTGCATGGCCTCGCCCCGCAAGCCGCGGACCTCGTCCTGGCGGAGCCAATCGGCCTCAATCTGCTCCGGCGTGGGAGGCGGCGCCGCGGTGTAGGCCGGAACTGCCCAGCACAGCGCCAGCAGGATTCCCACCAACCCTCGCAGTTTTCCGAAAAAGATCGTCTTCGTGGATTTCATGGCTTGATCTCCTGATGGCAAAACGCTGGGCTGATACCGCCACAACGCCCTTAGAGTAGCACGGCGCTAGCGCCAGGGCAATCATACTTTCGTATAGGTGCATCGGAATCGTGCGGCGCGCTTGTGCCGCGGCGTTGCGCAAGTAAAATGAATGACCGGGAATCGTCGAGGTCTTGCGGCCTCCTGCGATTCCCGCCGGACCGGCCTTCTCCGCGGCCAACGGGTATCCGCGCATGCCAGGCCGCGAACGGTGCGTTCTCACCCCCCAGCCCGTTTATCTAGCAATCAGGTGGCTTATGATTTTCTCGCGCAATGTCCGTGGGTCCGGTTGTTGGTGTGTGGTCGTATTCCTGACATGTCTTGCGGGCAGCACCTTGGTGGCCCACGGCCAGGCCTTTTGTCCACCCGACCGCGGTGCCCCCGGGGACCGCATGATTCAAGCGTATCTCGCCCGCGAGGCGGAGAAGATCGACGCGACGCTCTTGGAGGGCATCACATCGAGCCAACAATGGGAGAAGCTGCGGCCCCAGTACAAGGCGGAATACTACTACATGCTCGGCCTCGCGCCGATGCCGGAAAAAACGCCGCTCGCCGCCACGATCACCGGGACGCTCCAGCGCGATGGCTATACGGTCGAGATGCTGCACTACCAGAGCCGCCCGCGACTCTACGTGACAGGCAATCTATACCGCCCCAGCCAGCCCCCGCCCGGCCAGCGTTTACCGGCGGTGCTGTATGTCTGCGGGCATTCGGACCAGGGCCGATCGGGCAACAAGACGGCCTACCAATCGCACGGGATCTGGTTCGCCAAGCACGGTTATGTTTGCCTGGTGGTCGATTCCTTGCAATTGGGAGAGATCGCCGCCATCCATCACGGCACCTATCGCGAGGGCCGCTGGTGGTGGCACTCGCGGGGCTACACCCCGGCGGGCGTGGAGTGCTGGAACGGCATCCGCGGGATCGACTACCTTGCGGGCCGGCCGGACGTGGATCCCCGGCGGATCGCCGTCACCGGCATCAGCGGCGGGGGCGCGGCCACGTTCTGGATCGCCGCGGCCGACGAGCGGGTCTCCGTGGCGGTGCCCGTCAGCGGAATGGCCGACCTGGGCTCTTATGTTTCCAACCGTGTCATCAATGGCCACTGCGATTGCATGTTCCTGTACAACACGTTTCAGTGGCCATGGACGCGGATTGCCGCGCTGGTGGTGCCGCGGCCGCTGCTGGTGGCCAACAGCGACCAGGACCGGATCTTCCCCATGGACGCCAACGATCGCGTGATCAACCGGCTGAAGCGGGTTTATAGCCTGTTCGGAGCCAGCGACCAGGTCGACTCCTTGCTGAGCATCGGCGAGCACGCCTATCGCCAGGACCTCCGCCAAGGGGCCTATCGCTTCATCAACATGCACCTCAAGGACGATCCGCGGACCGTCGCCGACAGCGAGCAAGATTTGGTGACGGATAAACCGCCCAATCGGCACTATCCGATCGAGCCCGAACGCTTGCGGGTCTTCCGCACGAACTCGGACATACCAAAGGATGAGTTGAACACGAGCATCGATCGGCACTTCGTGGCGGCGGCCCAGGTCTCGCCGCCGCGAGCGGGCGGGTTCGAGGCCTGGCGGATGTCGCTGCGGAAGGAGCTGCGCCGCGTGACGTTCCGCTGCTTTCCCGAGCGGATTCCAGCGGCGCGGCTGATCGAGCCGACCCCGACCATGGGTACATGGTGCCCGACAGGGTGCCCGCAGCCCGACGACGCCCGCCTCGAGAGCGAGCCGGGGATTGAAGTCGGCCTGAAGCTGGTCACCGCCCTCAAACCGGCCGGGGAGGTGAAGCGGGTCCTGCTGATCGTGCGAAACCCCGAGAGCACGGCATCGCTTCCCGATTGGTTGCAGCGAGTACAAGAGGCCGGCGACGAGATGTACCTGTGTGCCCCGCGGGGCGTGGATCGCACCCGCTGGACGCGGAAGAACCCGCCGAACTACGTGGAGCGGGCCCACGTGCTCTTGGGACGCACCGTCGACACCGGCCGCGTGTGGGACATTGCGGCCACGGCCCAATACGTTCATGCGAAGCACGCGGGCAAGGTCCCCGTGTACGTGCTCGGCGATGGTCCGGCGGGAGTGCTGGCTGCTTACGCCGCTTTGTGGGAGCCTCAGATTGCGGGCGCGATCTTGAACAAGCCGCCGCTGGGCCATGAGGAAGCGGATGCCCCGGCCCTCTTGAACGTGCTGCGGGTGTGTGACATTCCCGACGTGCTGGGCATGCTCGCCCCGCGCCCGCTTGTGATTTATTCGGACCGCGCGGGGACATTGGAGAAGGTGGCCGCCATCTACGCAACGGCAGGTGAGCCGCGAAAATTCACGAGTGGATTCCATCGCTGATTCACTGAACCTGATTTCACCCGAAGCTTCCAAAGGAGGATCGATCATGAGTTATCGTCTTACGTGCTGGATCGCTGTGGCAGGCGGTTGCCTGGTTCTGTTCCTCGCTGGCGGGCCGCTGGCCGCCGCGGAGAAAGTGCTCTTCGACTTTGAGAACGACGCCGACCTTGCGGCCTGGTCGCAGTTCTTCCCCGACAATCCAAGAGTCCCCGGCGCCAAGGCGCCGCCGGTGAAGATCGAGCTTTCCGGCGAGAACGCCACCTCCGGCAAGCGGTGCCTGAAACTCACGTTCTCCGGCGGCAAATCCTCGGTCTCGGCAACGCCATGGTTCTCCGGCGACAAGTTCTCGGTCGTGGCAACACGCTCTCCGCTGGAAGACTGGACCGTCTACAACAGCTTCAAGGCCGACGTAACCGCCAGCCGCACGTGCCTGGTCGCCTTTCGTGTCGTTCGCGAGGACGACAAAGAACACCGCGGCTGGGTCAAGCTTGCGTTGCTTCATCAAGGCCGCAATACGGTCGTGGACGTTGCACCGACGCCAAGAGGACTGGACAACGGACGGCCGCTGAAAGGACCCACGCAGTTGGAAATCATCATGTATGCTCCGCACGAGGGAGAGGCGATCTTCGTGGACAACATCCGCGCCTCGACGGAGGTTCCCCAGACGGCTACGCCCCCGCACGGCGAGCACTTGGCCCCAGGTAGCAAGATGCGGTTCTATCCAAAGCTCGGCAAGATCCCCGTGCTCGGGCTCGGCATCGAAGTGGAGAGCGCCGCGGAATTCGGAAAGCAAATGATGGAACACTGGGTCCGACCGGCAGACAAGACCGTCGAGCAGGTGGAAGCCGAGTTCCACGCGCTGTACGCCGGGCTGAAGAAGGAGCATCCCCGGGCGGTCATGGCCATCTTCCGCAACGGGCAGAAGGCGTTTGACCCGGCCGCGCCCGATAAGGAGTACGCAGGCTGGGAGTCTACTGGCATCAGTGCCCACGGGCCGAACGCCGTCCTGCTGGAGTCGCTACATAGCGTGGCCGGCTCGGAAACGATGGAGGTGTGCTTCCGCGGCCGGCCGGTGATGCTGCGTGTCGATTTCTCCAGCATTCCCCAGGGCAGCCGGATCCTGGCGGCCCGACTGCTGCTTGTGCGCGCGTCGCCGCTGCCGAAAGACTGGGACGCGCTCCGGAACCTGTTTGTCGCCGAGTTCTGCAACCGGCCGTGGAAGGAGACGGAAGTCAATACTTTCGAGTACGCGAAGGACCGGTTCTGGAAAGAGTCGCACGGATCGAACTGGGACGGCGACGATCCGGACTTCCTGCCGATCTTTGCCGCCTACGGACCCAGCCAGGGCACGACCAACGTCTGGGACTTTACTGAAGCAGTCACGTGGTGGACTGACGGGAAGCACCGCAACCACGGATTCACGCTCTACAACGCCATGCTCGACTATAGGGTCGGTTTCATGGCCTGGTCGCGCTGGGCCAAGGAAATCCGCCGCCGGCCGGCAATGATGGTGATCTATGAGCCAAAGTAGGAGCAAAATCATGACGGTGACGATGCTTAAGATTTTCGGGTGCGGACTGCGGGCGGCAGTGTTGGTCGTCGCCGTCGCCGATCTGCTCGCTGGAACTCCCACGGCCCAAGCGGCCGACTGGCCGCAATGGCGCGGACCGAACCGCGACGGCTCCTCGACCGAAACGGGCTGGCGGAGCCAGTGGCCCGAAGGCGGGCCGAAAGTGCTCTGGAAGGCCAAGGTCGGCGCCGGCCATTCCTCCGTGGTCGTGGTCGGCGAGCGGGCCTACGCCGTGGGCCGCTCCTGGAAGGTAGACGCGAAGGGTCTGTCGGTCAAGGGAGAGAACGGCAGGAATGTCGGCAGCGAGACCGTGTGGTGTTTCGACGCCAACACCGGCAAGGTGGTCTGGCAACACGCGACGGACTGCCAGAATTTGGGATGCAATGACTGGGGAACGAACAGCACACCAGCGGTTTTCGACGGCCTGGTCTACGCCTACGGCGCGCCCGGCAAGGTCACCTGTCTCGATGGGGCCACGGGACGAGAGGTCTGGGCCAGGGACCTGGCCCGGGACTACGCGGCGAAAGTCAACATCTACGGCCCCTACGCCGGCTCGCCGCTGGTCGTGGAGGAGGGCGTGATCGTCGAATGTGGAAGTGAGCAGCCGCTGCTGGCCGCCCTCGACCGGAAAACGGGCCGGGAAGTCTGGAAGTATGGCAAGGCAACCGAGATCGGCGGAGCCTCTTCGCCGGTCCTTTACCGGACGGGAAATCGTACCGGCGTCATTCACCTGGCCCGCGGCCAGGTCGTGGGGCTGGCCGCCAGCGACGGCAAGGAGTTGTGGCGCTACCCGTGGCCGGTGTGTGCCCTCATGACTCCCCTGGTGCATGGCGACAGGGTCTACGTTTCGGGAACACAAGAAGGTGTACGCCTCGGCACGGTCCTGCAGCTTGGCCAGAACCCGCCCAAGCCCATCTGGAGCAGCAAGGAGATGATCAGTTACTTCCAGTCAAGCGTGCTTGTGGACGGGCATCTGTTTGGTATCCATGCCCCGAGTTACGAGGCAACCAAGACCCGGCTGCGCTGTGTGGCCTTTGACACCGGCAAGGTGACATGGGAGCACACGGAGAAAGGCCTTGGCCACGCCTCGCTGATCACCGCGGACCACAAGCTCATCATCATGAGCCAGCAGGGCGTGCTGATGGTCGCCGAGGCGTCTCCCCAGGGCTTCAAGAAGTTGGCCAGCGCCAAGGTCCTGGATCATACTTGCTACAATTGCGAGTGTTATGCCTGTCCGACTCTCAGCCACGGAAGGATTTATTGCCGCAGCGGTGGGGGAGAATTGGTGTGCCTGGACGTGCGCACGGGGCAGTAATGACGTCAGACGAGAATGATCATGACGATACGCAAGATTCTTACGAGGTGGCTGCGAGCGGCCGTGTTGGTCGTCGTCGCCGATCTACCCGGCGGGCTGCCCACGGCCTGCGCGGCCGACTGGCCGCAGTGGCGCGGTCCGAACCGCGACGGCATCTCGGTTGAAAAAGGCTGGACCAGCCGGTGGCCCGAGAAAGGCCCCAAGGTGCTCTGGAAGGCCAAGGTCTATACGGGGATGTCCTCCGTCTCCATTGTTGGCAACCGCCTGTACACCATGGGCTACCTGATGGATAAGAAGGGCCCCGGCGGCAAGTTCGAGAAGGACGAGGAGGGCCGGGCGCTGGGTAAGGATTTTGTCTGGTGCCTAGACGCCGACACGGGCAAGATGGTGTGGGAGCACTCGTATCCGGCCTTTGGCAACGAGACGTACAGCACGCCGACGGTCCACGATGGCCGCGTCTATACCCTGGGCCGGTTCGGAGAGCTTCTGTGCTTTGACGCCGCTTCGGGGCGTATTGTCTGGAAGAAGAACCTGGTCAAAGATTTCGGCGGGAAAAGGCCCTACTACGGCTACGCCTGCTCACCGCTGCTGGTACGCGACGTACTCGTGGTGGAATGCGGCGGCAAGGAGGCTTTGGTTCTTGGCCTGGACGCCAAGACCGGTCAGCCTGCGCTGGAAATGCGGCAAGGGAGAGGCGGGCTTCTCCTCGCCCGTCTCCTGCGAGTTCGGCGGCAAGACCGGCGTAGTGCTGTTGACGCCCGCGATTGTGTTGGGAATCAACGCCGCCGACTGGAGCGGAAGCTTTGGCAATACCCTGGAAGAAGCAGAAAGAAGGCGTGAGCCCTTGCACGACTCCCATCGTCAATGGCGACAAGGTGTTCCTTTCCGGATCGGGGAACGATCGGATGGACGTCCTCCTCCAGATGACCGGGGACAAGCCGAAGGTCGTCTGGCAGAACGAGGAGATGGCCAACTACTTCCAGTCGAGCGTGTTGGTCGATGGCTACCTGTACGGCACGCACAGCCTCGATCACACTTCAAAGAGCGCCTCGCTGCGATGCGTCCGCTTCGATACCGGGGAGGTGAAATGGAAGAAGAAGGGATTGGGACACGCACCGCTGATGGCCGCCGACGGCAAGCTCATTATCATGGAAGAACAAGGGAACCTGATCGTGGCCGAGGCCTCGCCCAAGGAATTCAAAGAACTGGCCCGCGCCAAGGTCCTCGACGGCCAGTGTTGGACGTGTCCCGTCCTGTGCGGCGGCAGGCTCTACTGCCGGAACACCGGCGGAGATCTCGTTTGTCTGGACGTGAAGGGGCCATGAGCGGGGAGCGGCGAAGAGTACAACTTTTTCACCTACGCAAAGGAGCAAGGCGATGACGTTTCATTCACTGGCGATTTCCACCCTGATTACGTGCTGGCCGGCGTTGTGGACCGCCGTGAATGCGGTTGCCGAGGAGAAGATCCTCTTCGACTTTGCCGAGCCATCCCGTGTGCATGACTGGGCGCCTGTCAAGCTACCGGAAGTCAAAACGGATCAACCAGCGCCGAAGATCGAGATCGTACCGGCCGGCGACGCGCCGGCCAGTGCCGCTTCGGCGCGGCGGGGAGCGCCTCAAGATCACCTTCGCCGGAGGCGACTGGCCTGCAATCGGCGCCACGAAGTTCCTTGTCGCGGGGAACTGGAAGGCGTATCAAACCCTCAAGGCTGACCTGAGCGTGGACCGCCCCTCGGTGGCCTATTTCCGCGTCTGCCAGGGCAAACCCGACGCGAAGGGCGGGCAGCAGCACTGGGAGAAAACCATGATCCTCTTGCCGGGCGGGAACGAAGTGACCTTGACCATCCGCCACGGACTGGCCGTTATCGACCCGGGCAACGGTGACGTCACCTCGATGGTCATCGCCATGTTCCAGCCGGAGAAGGGCCAGTCGCTGCTGGTAGGCAATGTGCGGCTCAGCCCCGACTGGCCGCCGCCACACGTGGCAGACCCGTTTCTGGCCTGGTATTCGCCCTATAACCACGACGGGTATTCGGCCGCCGTCGCTCGCGAGTTCCAGAGGACCGGGGCCACGACGCAATTCAAGGTCCTCGGCACGGATGCCGAAGTTGCCGGCTCGCGCGATCTGGCCGGCAGGTTGAAAGACAAGTGGACGATGCCCGAGCCGAAAACCATCCAGCAGGTGGAGGCCGAATTCAAGGCCGATCTCGACAAGCTTAGACAGAGCCGGCCGAAGGCCCGAGGCGCGATCCTGCGCGACGGCGAAAAGGGCTGTGATCCAACCGACCCTGCCAAGGTCTATACGGGCTGGAAGGTCGTGTACCTGAGTTGCCATGGCCCTGACGGCCCGAATCCGGGTCGCGAGAAGACACCCATGCTCTACGACACGGTGGAGGCCTTCATGCGCCACCGCAGCGTGTTGATGCAGGCCGACCTCTCCTGGATCCCGAGCGACGCGACCATCCTGGCGGCCAGACTTGTCATCACGCGGCAACTCGCCAGGCGACCAGAAGCCGCCCGCAAAGCCCAACCTGTGGGTTGCCGAGCCCTGCAACCGCGACTGGGAGGCGGACTCGGCCAATTGCTATTTCTATGCCAAGGGCAAGCACTGGAAGGCCGTCAGCGGGCTGTACTACGGCGATGACCCCGACTTCTGGCCTGTCTTCATCGCCCATGGTCCGGCCGGCGGCGGCGCGGTGAGCGTCTGGGATTTCACCGCGGCGATGAAGTTCTGGTTCGACGGCCGGCACGCCAACCACGGGTTCTTCCTGTACGGTGATTCCAACGACTACATGCGGATGTACACTCCGCTGGCTAAGGATATCAGGCTCCGCCCGGCCCTAACGGTCATCTATGAGCCGAAAATGTTGAGGATTCGATCGCGGATCCATTGATAGTGGTTCAACCCAAGAAGCGTTTGCAAGAAAGGAGGATCGATCATGACTCATCGTCTTACATGCTGGATCGCTGTGGCAGGCTGTTGCTTGGTTCTCTTCCTCGCTGGCAGGCCGCTGGCCGCCGGCGAAAAGGTGCTCTTCGATTTCGAGAACGACGCCGACCTCGCGGCCTGGTCGCAGTTCCTGCCCGAGAATCCCAAGATACCCGGCGCCAAGGCGCCGCCGGTCAAGCTCGAGCTTTCCGGCGAGAACGTCACCTCCGGCAAGAAGTGCCTGAAGGTCACGTTTGCCGGCGGAAAGTTTCCGGCCATCGCGACTCGCTCACCGCTGGAAGACTGGACCGCTTACAAGTCTTTTCGGGCCGATGTGACGGCCAGCAGAACGTGCCTCGCCGCCTTCCGCATCGTTGCTCCGGAAGACAAGGATCATCGTGGCTGGGTCAAGCTCGCCCTGCTCCACAAGGGACGCAATGCCGTGGTCGACGTGGCGCCCACGTGGAAAGGGCCTGCGCAATTCGAGATCCTCATGTACGCTCCACACGGCGGTGAAACTCTCTATGTGGACAATATCCGGCTTTCCAGCGAGGTTACCACTGCGGCTACTCCATATCATGGCGAACACGTGCGGCCCGGCGACGACAAGCCGTTCTATCCCAAGCTCGGCAAGCTCCGTGTGCTGGGGTTGGATATTCAGGTGGCCAACTCGGCTGAACTGGCCAAGCGGATGGCCGACCGATGGAGCCGACCGGTGGACAAGACCGTCGCGCAAGTGGAGGCGGAGTTCAAAAGCCTGTGCCGCCGGCTGAGGGAGAAATATCCACGGACCGTGTTGGCCATCTTCCGCAACGGCCAGAAGACCTACGATCCCGCCGTGCCCGAGCGAGAGTACGCGGGCTGGGAGTGTACCGGCATCAATGCCCATGGCCCGAATGCGAATCTGCTGGAGACCCTGACCAGTTTGGCCGGGTCGGAGCGGATGGAGGTGACGCACCGGGGCCGGCCGGCCATGATGCGAGTCGACTTCTCCAGTATTCCCAAGGGCAGCCGTATCCTGGCGGCCCGATTGCTCCTCGTACGCCAAGGGCAGTTGCCGACGGATTGGGACAGCCGGCGGAACTTCTTCGTTGCAGAGGCCTGCAATCGGCCGTGGAAGGAGGCGGAAGTCAACACCTTCGAGTACGCGAAAGACCAGTTCTGGAAAGAGACTCATGGATCGAGTTGGGACGGCGACGACCCGGACTTTCTGCCCATGTTTATCGCCTACGGACCCAGCCAGGGCACGGCCAACGTCTGGGATTTCACCCAGGCAGTCGAGTGGTGGACCGATGGCGCGCATCCCAACTACGGCTTTACGCTGTATAACGCCAACTACACGATGGTCGACTATCTTTGGGTCCATTCCCGCTGGGCGAAAGATGCCAAGCAACGCCCGGCGATGATGGTGATCTACGAGCCGAAGCAATGATGGCCCGCCGTGCTTCGCGCCACGGTTGTGGGGTCCAACAAAAGAATCGGCGGACTGGTACGAAACTACTATGATCTTTCATTAGACGCCTAGGAAACTTTACTGATGAGGATGAAATGATGAAGAGACTCGCCCTAATCCTAGTTTTGTTCTTCCTGCTGTTCCTGGCGGTTCGCGGGACCACCTACGCCGCGACTCCCTCGTCGGGCCGCAACGTCCAGAGCCAGCCCGCCGGCTCCCTGGACATCGGCAACCAGGCCCAGTTGTCCGCTTGCGGCCTCTCCGCACTCACGGGCAACGCGACAACTGACCCGGCCAAGTTCCAAGCGATCCTTACTTATGTTGGCGGTTTGCCGGCATCATCCCCCCTGAGGACGCTGTGGATTCCAACTGGAATCTGGTACGTCAATAATGCCTCCCTGACTGTGAACAAGGGCCCGATGACCCTGCTTGGTCAGAGCAAAGCCGGTTCCGTCCTGCGGCGCCCCGTCATCAGCACGGGCTTTATGCTTCCGATGCTCAGCAGCGGCGGCACGGGACCGAACCCGGCGTGGGCTTCCACGGCCTCGGCCCTGGGCAGCGCCGCCTCAGGAACCGTCACCGCCGTATCCGGCAACAGGGTCACGGTAGCCGGGGGCAACTTCGCCGACTACGTCGGGCACACGGTCTATGATGCCCACGGCCTCCCCATATCGCCTCCCTCAACGGCCCCGACGTTGGCCCTCGGTTCCACCTCAGGTTCAGTAACCAACGGAACCCACTATGTAGCGGTGACCTATGTTACGCAAGGGGGCAGTCCTGGTTTTTCAGATTCCGAGACCACCATCGGGAAAGCTGCATCCATTACTGTGACCAATAATGATGAAATCGTGGTAACTGTGCCTATCGGTCCACCTGGTGTCATGGCCCGCAACATTTACATGACCAAGGCCGGGACCACCACTCCTTATTATTGTGTGACCCAGGGCAACATCACGATCAACGATAATAAGACGACAACCTACACGATTCACCTATCCGACGCAACGCTCGCCGCAGTGGCTTGGCCGCCCTATAGAACAAACTGTGCCGTTCTGCCCAACTACGCCTGCGGCAAGATTACCGCAGGGGGGAGCGGCACCTTCACCGCCGCCCTGTCCGGGGGGCTGTTGACAAACACCTGGCAGGTGGGCGACCATTATGACGTAGAGGTGGATTCCCCGCCCCTGACGGTCCAGAACCTCACCATGGACGGCAACTGGCCCGCCCAGTGGTTTATGGTGGGCACCAACGCCAATACCGTAGCCGGCGCCACGGTCATAGATAATAGCAAGTCCTTTACCGGTCAGCTAGGCGCACTGGCCAAGAACGTGACCCGGGATTTGGGGCATACGAGGATCACTACCGTCACAACCCACAGCTTTACCACTGCGGGCGCAGCAGGCTTTCCCGCCGTAACCTGGAAGCCGGGCGAGCAGTATGCGCTCGACCGGGGTTCGGAGTTTGCGAACCTGCTGTCCCTCTATGCCGAGTCGTCGACTCCGGGACGGCTCGCAGCCAATGTCAGCAATGTGAACTTCATCAACGAGCGCGACTCCCGCGGCATCTGCCTGGAAAACAACGTCAACCTGAGGGCCTCCAATCTGTACGGGGCCAACATCGGGTGCGTCATCTGCGCCGTCGAATGTTCTTGCAACATGCAGGTGACCGGGCTCAGCGACGACGGCATAGGAACGGCGGCGGCAACCGTAGGCGGGATAAGAGTTCCCGCTATGGCCGGCAATGCACCTTTTTATTATGAGGTCGATCCCGATGCCGAGGGGTACAGCCGGGGAAAGTACAACAGCCGCACGTATCCTTATGCGGGCGCTCCCAACCATTTCACCCTCAGCGACATCCACCTCACCAACCGGAATTGCTTGGAACAGAATCCCGCCGGTCTCTACTGTGTCAACCATTACAATAATCTGACCGCAACCCGCACGACAGGTTGGATCTTCTTTTGGGACGGAGACACCGACAGCACCACAATCAAGAACAGCCGTTTCAACAGCGGTTTTTCTAACGGCAACAATCAATATGCGGTTCAATTCCAACCCGGTACGGAATTGATCGAGAATACCGCCTTTCTCGGGCTCAAGAATCCAAAATTCGGGACGGGCGGCAGTCTTTACCATGTAGCGACGATCTCGGAATATCCAGGCGGGAAAATTCCCTATTCCATAACCTTCGCCAACGCCACCTTCGACGTGGATTCCTCGGTCACCCAGGGCGGCTTTCCGGGAATTGGCGCCATGTGCTGCGTCTGGAACAATAATAAGACTTCGGGCAATACCCTGAACCTCAAGGGCGGCTCAGTCAGCGCCAACGTCATCGATGCCGTGGTCAACGCCCAGGTCTGCAACATCGACGGCGCTACCTTCAATAACACCGGCTACCTGTGGCGGCAATATTTTTATCCTGCAAATGCCGCACGCCTGCCGTGGACCCTGAATATAACCAATCCCTCCTTCGGCAAGGGGTCGGGGAAATACCTGGGGATTGGCGGCCAAGGGTCTCTTGCCTACAAGCTTGCCGTCACCCAGACCAACGTGGTGCTGCCGGTGGCATATTCCCGGATGGATATAGCCACGGCAAGCGCCACCTGGCCTTCCGGCATCACGGTGAAGGGCAGGAAGACCATTATCGGGCCGAGCACTACTGCCCCCACCAAGGTCTGCGCCTTCGGGGACGACCTGCTGGGGGCTGGCAGCGGCGATTACTACCAAAATGCGGCCACGGGGTATATCCATCAGTTCCGCTGCACTCATACCTGCTGGTATGACGGCGGCGCCTTCCGCATCAATGGCGGTGGCGGCAGTGCTTGGACACAGGTGCAGTAAAGGGAGACAGAACATGAAAAAGTTGATTGTGACTATTGTGGTTTGTGGGATCGGACTGTGCGGCATGGCCGCGCCGTTGGCCGCCGCCGGCAAGGCGGCGGTGTTTTCCCTGCGCGGCCACAGGAGGTCCGCGGTAATCCTCCGCGCAGAGGAGAGCACCGACCACGCCGCCACGCTGGCAAAGTACCTCAAGGAGATCGTCGGAAGCGATGTGGCGGTGATCACCGGACCCGCCAAGGCCCCCGCCGGCGCGTTGAAGATCCACGTGGGCAGGGACGCCTACGTACGGTCCTTGAAGCTCGACTTCGATTCTCTTCACCCCTACGGTTACTACCTCAAGCTGACCGACGGCGACAACCTGGTCATCGCCGGCAAGTACCGCGGTGGAACCGACTACGCGGTGTTCGACTTCCTCAAGCGCTACGGCGGCTACCGGCGGTTCGGCGACGGCGACCTGGCGGAGATCGTTCCCAAGACGGAGACGATCGAGTTGCCTGCGTCGATGGATTTCAAGGAGCAGCCGTCCTTGCGACTTTCCTACGGTCGCTACAGCGGCCCGTTCGGTCGAAACACGCGGGTCTGCGTCATGGCCACCCACAACTTCGAAGAAATCTATCCGCCCAAGAAGTACGGCGCAACGCATCCCGAGTACTACGGCATGTACGAGGGAAAAAGGGCCGGTTTGGACAGGCTCAAACAGGGCGACTGGCAGCTTTGCGTCAGCAGCCCCGACGTGCCGGGGATCGCGGTGCAGTTCGCGCGGCGGGTTTTTGCGCAGGATCCCACGGCCATGGGCTTGTCGCTGGGTGTGAACGACGGCCCGCTGGACTGCCAATGCCCGGAGTGCCGGAAACTGAGGGAGAAGTACGTCAATTCGTACATCCCCTACGTCAACGAGGTTGCGCGGCGGTTCCAGAAGGAATTTCCCGGCAAGTTCGTCGGCTTTCTGAATTACGCCGGCGCGGGTCCCGCGCCCCGCCGCATCACCATCGAGCCCAACGTCTACGTCGAACTCATGGGTGGCGGGTTTCCCAATGATTTCGAGAAGCTCAAGGCATGGCGCGCGGCGGGGGCCAGGCGGACGGGCATGTATGCCTGGACCTACGGGTCCTTCGACTCGGGCTATGTGGTGCCCAGGCACTATCCGCACGTCCTGGGCAAGGCCTGGAAGAAGGCCTACAAGGATTACGGCTTCCAGGGCGTGTTCTACGATCCCGGGTCGTCCGGGACGTGGCTCTTCGAAGGCCCGCGGAACTACGTGCTCGACGAGTTGGCCTGGAACATCGACGCCGACATCGACCGGCTCCTGGACGACTACTTTGCCAAGATGTACGCCCAGGCGGCCCCCCACGTGCGCAGGTTCTTCGACCGCGTCGAGGAGATCTACTCGCGGAAGGCCGATCCCTTGGCCTTCGCCGACGACTGCATCTGGAGCGGCGGCGATCCGCTGGACCAGTTCGCCGAGTACACGCCCGAGGACTTGGCGTACCTGGACGCCGCGTTGAAGACAGCCAAGGCGTCCGTGAAGGACGAGATAGCGGCAAAGCGCTTGGCCCTCCTCAACAAGCTCTACGGACTGAGCCGGCTCTATGTGGAGGGTTACCTGGCGCTCAGGCAGGTCCGCGACGCCCGCGAGGTCAAGACCGCCGAGCAACCCGCCGCGGTCCTCGCTGCGGTGTCGCGGGGGCTCAAACTCCGTGCGCAGATCGGGGCCTATCCGCTGAGCAAGGAAGAGAAGAAGTCAATCGCCCCGCACCAGCCCCCGAACCAGCCGGACATGTTCAGCCCGGAGGGCTCCGACGCCGATGTCCCGAAACTGCTGAAACTCGCCCTGGAACGGGAGTCCGGACCGGCTTTCAACGCGATGACGGCATTCTTGACCCGCGGCGGCGAGGGCGACTGGCCGGCGGCGCGGTCGTTTTGGATGAAGGCGGTCTCCGGCGCACAGGACGACTTGATTAAGGTGCTCTGTCTTACGCAAATCTATCTCCACGAGGCGCCCGACGCGAAGCGGAACCTGCTGGACAATCCGAGCCTGGAGCCCGTGCAAGAGGCGACCAAGGAGTTCTATTCCGAGCAGGACCTCAAGGGGCGGGAGTGGCGCAAGCTCGACCCGCATCTGCCCGGTTGGTACACGGCGCACGTCGAAGGGGACGTATCGAAGTACTGCTGGGATGCCGGCGAAGCCCACAGCGGCCAGCATTCGCTGGCCATCGGCAAGAACTTGTACGCGTACTTGGGCCATTGGATCACCAGTTTCCCCGTCCAGCCCGGCTGCCGTTACAGGCTCGCCTGGTGGGTCAAGCAGAAACCGATGCCGAGCGGCAGCGGCCCGAGGGTCGGCAGCGTCACCCTCTCGGAAGGCGTCGCGCAGGAGTACAAGGGTGAATACCCCAGGGGCACGCAATCCCAGTGGAGGCAGGGCGAACTGCTGTTTACCATGGCGGCCGCCGCGACCAGGTGCGTCGCCGCGTTCGGCGCCCCGAGGCAAATGGAGGGGGAGTTTACCTGGATCGACGACGTCTCCCTGGTGAAGGTCTACGACCCGGCGCATTTCACAAAGTAGGAGAAACGTGATGAGAGTTGTTCCTGTCCGTGGTTGCCGGTTTTGATCCCACGGTTTTGACCAGCGGACCCTAGGCTTGAGAAAAGGAGCTTGCCATGAAGATTGCCGTTGCTGCCGTTTCCGTTCTCGTTGTCTTGGCCAGCGCACAGGCGCGCCGCGCCGGCCGCGAAGATCGGCGCGCCGGTCTTGAAGGTCGCCGGGAACCGGCTGAAGGGCCCCCGTGGCGCCGCCGTCCGCCTGCAAGGGGTCAACATCGCCAGCCTGGAATGGACCAGTCGAGGCGAAAACGTGCTGAAGTCGCTGGCCGTGGCGATCGACGACTGGGGCTGCAACATTGTCCGCCTGCCGCTGGCGCAGGACCGCTGGTTCGGCCGGGCCAAGGAGCAGAACGACGGCGGCGCAGCCTACCGCAAGCTGGTCCAGGAAGTCGTGCAAGCGGCGGCCGCCAGGCGGTGCTACGTTATCCTCGATCTCCACTGGTCCGACATGGGCGTGTGGGGCCAGGGCATCGGTCAGCACTTCATGCCCGACGACAACAGCACGGCCTTCTGGCAGGCGGTGGCCGCCGCCTACGCAAACCACGCTGCCGTGCTCTTCGGCCTGTACAACGAACCGCACGACGTCTCTTGGGAGGTGTGGCGCAACGGCGGCACGGTCAGCGAGCCAGGCGGCACGGCCGGCGGAGGAAAAATCGAGTACCACACGCCGGGGCTGCAGAAACTGCTCGGCGCCTACCGCGCCGCCGGCGCGAAGAACGTGATCGTGGCCGGCGGGCTGGATTGGGCCTACGATCTCTCGGGCATCGCCAAAGGCTACGCCCTGGCCGATCCGAAGGGCAACGGCGTCGTTTACGACACGCACATCTATCCCTGGAAGAAGAACTGGGAGCGCAACGTCACGGTGGTGCTCGACAAGCACCCGGTGCTCGTGGGCGAGGCCGGCTGCCAACCGGACGGCAGGGACGAAGACCCCAAGACGTGGGCGCCGAAAATCCTGGACTACATCGAGAAGCACCAGCTCCACTGGACGGCCTGGGACTTGCACCCGGCGGCCGGGCCGTCCCTGATTCGCGACTGGAACTACACACCGACGCCCTATTGGGGCGTGCCGGTCAAGAAGGCCCTCCGCGCGGCGGCAGCCAAGCGGCGCGGGGCCTCGGCCGCTTCCAGTTCCCGGGAGCCGACGACCTAAGAAACCGGACCCGGGCCAATTTGCCGCGGGTTCTTGACTTTGATCGGCGTCCACGTCAGAGGCATTCCGCACGAGCAACTAGCAAGGGTCAACAAACCAAGGAGCCTGTCATGATGCGTTTGCATATAAGCCGTTTGGTCGTGTCGGCGGCATTGCCCGCCGCGCTGGCCGTCCTCTGCACTGTGGCTTCCGGCCAGGACAAGCCGGGCAAGACCGTAGAGCACTGCACGCCATATTACCGTATCGCGCTGTCCGACCGGGGGCTGTTCGTCGAATCGCTGGATGTCGATTCGCTCGGCCAGGGCAAGGTGGCCGGGAACCTCTTAAGCGGGGTTGCGATGGAGAAAGCCCGGCTGGAAACCCGGGAAGGCCGCGCCCTCTACCGCCTGCCGCAAGCCGCGGACCCGCCCGCCTGGGAATTCCGCTTCGCCAAGAAGACGATAACGCTCATCGCGCGACATGTGCCCGGACAACAATCGCCGCCGTTGGCGCTGCGGTTCGACCAGACACGGTCCCATGCAACGGTCCTGGGACGGATGAAGCCCCACGTCCACCAGGTGGCGACGCCTTGCCTACTGCACGTGCCCGATCACGGCACGTTTCGCGTGACCTGCGACGTTGCCGGGCAGCCGTTGGACTACGACGCGCGGCGCTACGCCGGCCGCTGGGTGCAGGCCGTTTTTCCGCCCGCCGACAGCCGCCATCCGGCCCTGAGTTACACCTTGGAGGTCGTAGCGCTCTATCCGAAGGTCCGCGGGATCGAAGGCGACCGGCGTTATGACGGCTTTCGCCGCAACTACCTCACCATCTTTCAAGTCAACCCGCGGCTTGCGGTCTTGGCGAACAACTCCTCCTCCGACGTGGCAGCGCTGTGCTATCACCAGTATTCCGAGGTGGCGCGCTTCGCGCCGCCGTTGGCTGACGGATTGACCTGCCAGGATCTGGTGCGCATGAGCCTGGATCGTTTCCTTGGCGGTATGAAGACCTACGGCCAGGTGGGCTACACCGCCAACTACGAGGGCGCGGACACCGTTTTCGGCGATTATCCGTGTGACACGTCCGACAGCTTTCCGGCCCTGCTGATCGCGGCCGGGAACTACGTCCTGGGGACCGGCGACTGGGACTGGGCCAAGGCCAACTATGCCGGCTTGAAGGCCTGGGCCGAGGCCATGCTCAAGACGGACCGCAACGGCAACGGCCTGGTCAAGTACGGCCTGAGCGGCAACTCGGGCACGTGGAAGGCCTATTTCGACCGCGCCCAACAGCGAAAAACCGGCAGCGTTCGCTCAGGCAATTGGTGGGACATCATCGGCTTCGCCCACGAGGACGCCTACTCCAACGCCCTGGCCTACCGCGCCTTGGTGCTGTTGTGGCAAGTGGCCGCGTGGTCGGGCCACGCCGACGACGCAAGAAGCTTCAGCGCCGCCGCCCGCAAGCTCAAGGCCGCCTACCTGCCGGCCTTCTTCAACCCCAAGACCGGCTGGCTGGCGGGCTGGAGGAGCGCCGACGGCAAATTGCACGACTACAGTTTCCTCTTCGTCAACTCGGCGGCGATCACCTACGGCGTGGTCGACCACCGCCAGGGCCGCGAGATCATGGCCCGGCTCATGAAGGAGATCGATCGTGTCGGCTATACGCGCTTCGACCTGGGCCTGCCCGGCAATCTGGTTCCCGTCCGCTTGGAGGTCCGCCAGCGGACAGGCCCCAGAGCTGCGCCTGGTGTCCGAGGCACACTCGGGCCGCCGCGCGCTCCAAGTCCTGGCGCCCCGAGGCGGAAGCCTCACCCTGAATATGGGGCTGATCGAGGTCGTGCCCCGCGCCACCTATCGTTTCGGCGCATGGGCCCGCGGCGCCGGCCGGGGTGCGATGGTCATCTACGGCAGCGCAGTTCGAAGGGCGACAGGAACTGGCACGCCTGGACCTGGCCTTCAAGCCTTCGTGGACGGAAGCCCGCAAAGAGGTCGCCATTCCCGGTCACATCCGCACGATATCCGTGGAACTGATAGCGTGGGGCGAGTGCGACGTGACGTGGGACGACGTGTTCTTCTCAGCCGACTTGCCGCGGCCTTTCGATGCCAACGCGGCACTGACCAGAAAACCGATCGCCAACGAAGATACCATCGCCCTCGTGGACTTCGACAGCCCCGCCGCGTACCGCCTGGAGGGCGGTGCCAAGCTTACCGCCGAGGGTGGCGGCCGTTTCGGCCGAGGGCTGCGGCTGGAACGGACCCTGGCCTCTTCGGCCGTGGTCCCGCTCTGGTTGTCGCGCATGCCGGACGAAGGAACGCTGGAGTTCTGGTTCGCCCCAGACGAGGTCCCGGAGCACATCCATTGCTACTCCCTGTTGATGGCCGGCGACCTGGACCTGATGAAGCTCCAGGCCGATACCAGTTCCGCGTTGCGCCTCTCCTGGCGGGCATCTGCCGGCCTCTACGACCCGCAGCCGAGCATTGCCGCGAGCGCAGCGCAATCCCGCGACTGGTTCCGGCCGGGCCAGTGGCAACACGTCGCCTGGCAGTGGGACCGGCAGGCCGTGCGGTACTACGTCGATGGCGTGCTGGTCGATTACAGCACAAACCAGCCGCTGCCCTTCTTCCAAACCCCGTCGTCGATCAAACTGGGGTCGCAGCACTCGGTGTATGCCTGGTCGGGCTTGATCGACGAAGTGCGGATGTCGCGTGTCGAGCGCGTATGGACCGCTGGTTCCGGTGGGCGTCAAGTGGCCAGAGTTCGTGCTTGCCCCGCAGCCAACGGCGGCGGAGAAGCCGGCGACGCCCGCCAAGCTGCCGCCGCCCAACTATACGGCCGAACGAGTGAAGCTGCTGGGCAAGCTCCCCGCAGCGCCCGCCGGCGCGGTGACGTGGGACGCCTCGAAGTTGCTGCCGCTGCTGGCCGGCGACGCCGACTTCAAGCTCCAGCATGATAGTCCGGTTGCGGGCATGACCACGGCCGTTGTTGGCCATGAGAATCGCCCGATTCGCGATCCGGACAATGACGGTGCCTGCTGGAAACTCACAGGCGTGAAGCCCGGCCGCTATTACGCCGGCGTCTGGTACGAATCGGGGAAGGCCGGGGCCGAGGCGCCGCAGAACCGCTTCGGCGCCTTGTGCCTTTATCTAAACGGCCGACTATGGCAGTTGTCTACCACCTCGGACCCCGTGCAAGTGGCGCCGGGCGTCTATTTTGCCGAGGCCCAGACGGGCGAATCGACCGAGATCCGCCCAGGCGACGAGATTGCCGTCCTGCCCGAATCGATCCGCCGCATGCGCGTGGCACGGCTGACCCTGTATCCGAAGGAACCGCCCCGTGGCCACGGTTGGGTCCCGGAGAACTACGGAGCCACTTGGTTCAGTCGCGACACGGCCTTGCGGCTGAACCTGGACGCGACCTTCGGCGGACGGGCCCGCGACGGTTTCCGCCAGGTCGAGGACCTGCCGCTGCCCGGCGATTTGAAGAAAACGGCGGATGGGGCCCGGGCGTTGGCCACGTGCCGCATCAGCAATCCCCTGCCGCTGCCGCTGAGCGTGACGTATACGGCGGAGGTGAAGGCCTACTTCCGGCAGCGCGTTGGCAAGGATCGCGCCACCCTGATCTTGCAACCGCACCAGAGCGTGACGCGGGAGATCCCCTTCACCGTCGTCCCCGATTCCCGCCGCTACACCCTCGAAGCGCATGCGGCATGTCGTCGGCTCGCCCGATCTGGGCTGGCCGCCGGCCGATTCGGTCCGCTTCTTTCCGGGCGTGGCGCAAGATCTTCCCTGGCCCAATCCGCTGGAGGCCAAGGAGGAGCGGAGCGTCGAGTTCTCCGAAGCCTTGCCCGGCCAACGAATTTCATTCTCTCTGAATGGCGCTTGGCAGGTGGCGCCGACCGCCGTGCTGTCGCCGCCGCTTCCACCCCCGGCGAATCTGGCGTGGCAGCCGCGACAAGTCCCCTTCGCGGGATGGCAGTACTCGATCGAGAACATCAAGCCGCGGCCCCACGGACTTTACCTCCGCCGCCGGTTCGCACTGCCGGAGAATGCGGCCAAGAATCGTTACCGGCTGAGTATCGCCTACGTGCTGGACGAAGCGACGATCTACGTCAACGGGCAGAAAGTCGGCAACATACGCGGCGGGGGAACGCCGCAGACCTGTGACATTTCCGCGGTCGTTCGGCCCGGCTACAATGAGCTGCTGATCGTTGTCCGCGACGTCTTGGCGATCATGGACCCCGACTACGTCAACCCGGCGTCGCCCACGATGAGCGTCGCGTATCTGGATGCCCCCGGCGGCGATAGTATGGGCGGGTTCGGGATCGGCAAGGTTGCGTTGGAGTCAACTCCCCCGGTAGCAGCCGACGACCTGCTGGTCATGCCTTCCGTGCGCAAACACGAGTTGAGTGCGCGTCTAGTCGTGAGCAACCATGGGCCAACCGGCGTTAGGGCGCGGGTCGTGGCGCGGGTCCTGGACGCCGACCAACCCGTTCTGGAGCTGGGCAGCCGCGAGCTGCCCCTGGAGTCCGGCCAGACCACGCCGCTCAGCTTCACCCATGCCTGGGGCGATGCGGTGCTGTGGGGTCCCGGCAGCGCCAAGCTGTACACGCTGGCCGTCGAGACGGTGGATGCGGCGACCGGCAAACGGCTGGACTTGCTGCGCGAGCGGTTTGGCTTTCGCGAGTGCTGGGTCGACGGCGATCGGCTGTATTTCAACGGCACGCCGGTGCGATTGAAAGGCTCCACGTGCCAGGGCGGCGGGGGCGTGAATATCGGCGATATCCAATGGTCCCGCGGTGCTGCATATCCGGACTTCATGGACGAATTCGGCTACCTGGCGAGTTTCCCCCTGGCTGCGATCTTCAATTCCTCCAGCCGGCACAACGTGGACCGCGACTTGTTCTGGGAGAACGCGCGACGCAACGTGCTCGCCGGCGCAGCGCGGTACGGCAATCACCCCTCCATCATCGCCTGGGACCTCTCGAACGAGTGGCTCTCGTTTCTGGACTACGGCGGCGGTGATCCGCACAAGGGGGCCCGCCGCTTTCAGACGCTCGACCGGGCGCTGAAGGAATTCGACCCCTCGCGGTGGAGCTTCTTCAACGGCGATGAAGACCTCCACGGCTTGCACGACGTTTTCTCGATGCATTACATGCTCGAATCGGCCAACCCCCATCCCGTCTCGGGCTTCGGTTTTCACGGCCATTCCAATTACTTTCCCGACGGCGCCTTCTATCGCCGCTTGGACCAGTCGTTCCAGCCGGGGCAGGAGATTCCCGTCAACGTCTACCGGCGGGCAGTCTGGCGGTACGGCGAAAAGGTGCTGATGGACACGGAGAACCTCTGGAAAGTCAGCGCCTATATGCCGCCCGGACTGGCGAAATTCGTGGGCGAGGACGACGTGCTCGGGCCGGGGATCGACTCGGGCCGTGGTCCCATCGCCTGGATGTGGAAGCAAAATCTCGACGGCCACCGCGACCTTGGCGTCGTGGCGGTCTGCAACTACACGCCCGTAGCGGGCGTGGCCCGCCGCGCGCACAATTTGCAGTGTTTCATCATGCCGGACCACACCCACCATGCGTTTTCCGGCGAGAAGGTCCGCCGCAGCTACTCGTTGCACAACGACCTCTTCGTTCCCAGTGATTTCACGTTCCACTGGGACCTGCTCGATCCGGCGGGCAAGGCCGTCGCGCACGGCGAGGAGCAGCGGCGCATGTCGAGTGGCGGCCTCGAACGCGGGGAGTTCTCGCTGGTAGCGCCCGCGGTCGATCAGCCGACGCGGTTCACGCTGCGGATGCAACTCTTGGCCGATGGCGGCTTTGCCTATGGCGAACGGCGGAAGCTGGACGTTTGGCCGCGGGCCCGGACGCCCATCGCGGCCCCGAAGCGCAAGATCGTGCTCTTCGACCCGGCCGGCGCCACCGCCGCCGTGTTCCGCAAGGCGGGCCTGGCCTTCACCACGATCGGTGAGCTCAGCCGGCCCGAAGGCGCCCCGGCTACGAGCGTACTGGTGATCGGCGAGGGTGCACTGCAAGCCGGCACGGCGGTGGCCACCGCAAGTCTCATCAACTACGTTGCCGCCGGCGGCCGGATCGTCGTTCTAGCGCAGGAGCGAGTGCTCCCCGCCCTGCCCGTGAGAACGACCTTGGAGCCGAGAGAATGGGTCAGCATGCCGTTCGTACGCGCCCCGCAGCATCCCGTGCTGTCGGGCGTCACCTCTTGGGACTTGCACTTCTGGAACCCTGACCACGCCAGTGCGCGGGCGCATACTCCAAGCCGGAGAGCGGGGCCTTTGTCGCCCTGGTCGACAGCGGCGACGAGAACGGCCTGGAATGGGTGCAGATGATGGAATGCTACCGCGGCCTTGGCTTCTACCTCTTGAACCAGTTCCTCGTCGTCGGCCGCTATGACGTGGAGCCCATGGCGGGCGAGTTGCTCCATCGACTGCTGGACTATGCCGCCGCCGACAAGCCGTTCCGGATTCCGACCGGCCGACTCTTGGTGGCGGCCGAGCCGGCTTCTCCGTTGGTGTCGAAGTTGCGCAACGTGGGCGTGTCGTTGACGATGGCCGGCGCCGATTCACGGCTGACCGCGACATCAATCCTGCTCGTGGATGCCGGGCGCCTGCCGGCCGCTTTCCAACCGCCAGCCGCTTGGTCGGAGGTCCTTCGTGCCGGGGCCACGTTGATCGTCCACGGGGCCCGACCGGAACATGACGAGTGGCTTTCGGCCCTGGCGGGCAGGCAGGTCTCGTTGACGGCACAGCCCCTGGGAATGTGGGAAGGTCGGGCTTGTCGCAACGGCTACACGTGGCTGACGCCCGGGTTGAGCCAAATCGACCTGTACTGGAAGCGCTACGATGGCTCAGAGGGCGCCGTGCGCAGGCCGACGACGCGTCGCTGAAGATCGAAGACTCGATCTGCTATTCGGCTGCCGCCCAGGGCGCGGTCGAACACATTTTCCCCGGCGGCCTGGTCGAGATTCCGGTCGGTCGGGGCCGATTGGTGCTGGACCAGTTGCGATGGGAGACGCCGCATCCGCAGTTGGAGCGGTTGTCGGCCCGCGTCGTCTCGGCGCTGATGACGGGACTGGGCATTGCCATCGAACCTTACGCGCCTACGCGGACCTTGCCCCGCGAGATCGCCTACAAGCCGCTGGACCTGACTCCGCTGGCCAACCGCGGTTTTCTCGATGAAAAAGGCGAAGACGGCCAGGGCGGCTGGTCCGACCAAGGGCCCGACTGCGACCTGCGGACCTTTCCGACTGGCCGAAAAGAGTTTGGCGGCGTGCCGTTCCTGGTCGGCCTCGAACCGCGGTGCTGCATCGTGCTCAAGTCCGACGCGCGGCCCTTCCCCGAGCGACTGCCGGCCGACGTGAGCATTCCCCTCGGCTTCCGCGTCGAGGGGCTCTGCTTCCTGCACGCCGCGACCTATGCGGGCAACGGCCAGGAGGTCGGCCTGTACAGGATTGAATACGCCGACGGGACCGTGCACGACATCCGCCTGGTGGCCGACGAGAACATTCGCGACTGGATCTCGCCGCCGGCGCTCTTGCCGCGCGAGAAAGGCACGCAGAGCCGAATCGCCTGGACGGGCAGCACGAAGCTCTTTCCTACGGCCAGCGTGTTCCAGATGCTCTGGGTGAATCCGCGGCCCGAAGCGGCAGTGAAGTCGGTCCGCTTCGCCAACCCCAAGCGGGGCGCATGTCCGATCCTGATCGCTCTCACGGCGGTCGTCCCCGACGAAAGGGCCGCGACGGACCGGAAGGCGGCCCTGGCCCGGGCTCAACAACTGCTGGATCGGGGCCTGGCCGCCTTTCACGACGGCAAAGACGTTGAGGCCCGCGGCCTTCTGCAACAGGTCCTGATCGAGGACCCCGCGCAGCGCCGCCTACGGCGCCCTGGGATCCGTCTACGAGAAATTGAAAGACGAAGACGGTGTCTTGGCCACCTACCGCGCCTGGATCAAGGCCGGGGCAAACACGCCGCTGCCCTACAATCGCCTCGGCGAGCTTCTGGAAAAACGGAAGGACTACCGCGGCGCCCTGGACGCCTACACCCGTTCCTTGCAGGTCGAGTGGAACCAACCGCCGATCATCGAAGCCCGCAAGCGATTGGAGAAGATCCTTGCCAACAGATTGTCCCGGTGATAGGGCCCGGCGGAAGATTAACTTCCCGACACGGGTGGCATGCCTTCACGCGGCCGTCGCAAAGCCGCAGCAGCAGGGCAATTGCAACCGGCCGCGGGTAGGCATGTTGGTTGCGCGGCTGGCATGCCTCACGTCACGCGTCTGGGCCGACATGCCTACCCGCGGCCGGTTGGACTTTTCCCGATTGCGTCGAGTCTCTAACGGCCGCGTGAAGGCATGCCACCCTCGCAGAAACACGGAAGTTATTCTTCGGCCGGTCCTAGACATTGGGAAAGTTGAATCTCTGCCAAACGTATATTAGCATGGCGTCTGTCGGGAGAGGAATTCAGCCACAGCCATACGGTAACCTAGGAAAGTGATACACCCATGAAATTGCATTTGTTCCGGTTCATTGCGCCCGTTGTACTCGCGTCGTGCTGCTTCACGCTTGCGGCCGCCGACCAGCCGCCCGCCGCAGCGCTGCACCTCCAGCAGATCATTTCCCGAGAGGATCCCACGTTCAACTGCGAGCGGGCAAACCTGACGATCGGCGCGACGGCATGGTCTATCTCACTTCGGCCGCGCATGACAGCGGCTACATCCTCCGCGTCAGCCGCGATGGCCAGGACAAGCTCGGCGGGGCATCGGTTCCCGCCATCCACAACGCCACTGCCGACGCCCACGGCCTGATCGCGGCCGCCCACGGCCATTTCTCCCACCAGGTGGCAATCTACGACAAGGAGTTTCAGAAGACCCTGGCCGTGACCGATTTCCTCGTCAGCGACGCGGTCGGTTGGGATGCTGCCGCCAGCGTCGAGGCGGGGGCCGGCGGCGACTTCTATGGGTTGGACCAGCATCGCGACCGAATTCTGCAAATTTCCTCCAATGGCAAGATCGTCAAGGCCTACGCGCTGCCGCACGTCGACAAGTGCCCGGCGGCAGCGTTCCGCGTATGCGAAAAAACGCAGGCGTTCTACGTCATGCGTGCGGGCAGGCCGGAGGTGCAGTGCCTCGCCTTCGATGGCAAAGTGAAATGGGAGCGGCGCCTGGGCGTCAGCGGCGATACCTACGAGGGCGACAACGGGGGCTTCGACGTGGACCTGGACGGCACATCGTATGCCATCAGCTCGCAAGAGAACGTACTCCACAAGATCGGACCCGACGGCAAGCCGGCCGGCGAAATCAAGCTCCACATCCCGGCGGAACGGAAGCTTAGCGAGGGCATCCGCGGCATGCGGATCTGGGGCGGCGATGCCGTCCTGCGGGGCCGGCAGACCAGCGAGTTGTTCCAGGTCTACGACCTGGCCAGCGGAGCGTTCAAACGTGCGGTGAGCATCGACCACGAGCGGCTGAGCGTGACGGCCCAAAGCGGCCCGTGGATCGCCGGGCAGCCGGTCGATTTCCGCATCGAGTTCGACGGCGGGGGCCGCCCGATCAAGCCCAAGTGGCGGGTATGGGCTCGGCCTTTCGGCGTTTTGGACTATCGCGAATTGAAATTCGCCGCTGGCAAGCTGCTCGTTCCCGCGAACCTTGTGGGCATCTACCAGATCAAGGTGACGCCCGAATCGACCCCCTGGCAGCATGGCGAGACAGCGAGCGAGTACAAAGTGCAGACGGTCGTGGAAGTCCGCGCGGCGGGCGCCCAGGGCAGCGCTACGGCCGCGACGGAGCTCGGCCGCGTGTATTTTGGGCGGGGTGAAGAGATCCCGCTGACCATCTATGTTAGCGGCAGCGCGCCCAAGGACACGGAACTGACCCTCACCTTGCGAGACGGCTCGCATACTCTGGCCACCGCCAAAGCCCTTGTTGCCGGAACTTATTTCTTGCCACACCCCAGGGAAATCCGCTTCACGCTTCCCAAGTCGCTGACCAGTCGTCTGCGGCCGGGCAACTATGTGCTCGACGTGGCCGGCAACGGCGTGACGTGCGTCGGTCAGCCCTTGGTGATCGGTCCCGGCATGCGGCCCGCAGCGCTACTGACGATGATGTATGGCGACTACCGTCCCACGTATCCGCAGGCCAATGCCTGGGATGCCCCGGAGATTGCCACGGCCTCCTTCCGGCGGACCGAGCGACTGGGCTTCAACGCGCTGGTGGATCGCCTCGGCCACCCTGGGGAGATGGTCGACTTCGCGCTCGCTCCGCCCCGCGCCGCGGTCGCGGATTTTGTGAAGGTGCTGGAGGCCGATCCTCGCGCCATCGCGCCTCAGAAGCTCGCGACCGCGCCCGCTTTGTTGCAAGCCATGAGTGGATACCACGCCTGCGGAATCAGCCAGACGGCGATTCTGATGGGCATGGACGCGGGGCTGCCGCTGGGCGGACCCGGCTTCGATTCGCGCAAGCCCGAACAAGACCTCAAGGACCTGGCCGCAACCACGGAGGCCCTCAAGGGTTATCCGGCCTTCCGCGGCTGGAGTTGGGCGTCGAATTGGTGGGTCTTCGGCACGCGCGGCGAGGCGGCGGCCAAGACCGCCGAAGAGAAGGCTGCCTACGCGGCGGCAGTGAAGAAGGCGGCGGCCAGCGGGGCCTGGAACGACGTGCTCGACAAGGTCGCCGGCTATCGGCTCTCCTACGCGGTCGACGCCCAGGCGATGTTCAACAAGCGGCTCCGCGAATTGGCGCCAGGCCTGGTGACCGCCGTGGCCTGCCCCTTCCGCAACGTCGAGTCGTACCCGCCCGTCACGCTGGCCAACGTCGATGAGAGCGACCTGCAGGCCCAGTGGGAGCAGATCGAGGTGCCCTACCACGCCCCGTTCGGCGTCGACTTCTACAAGCGGCCGGGCAAGAAGGCTTGGGGCCATCCGGAGGTCTGGAACGACGCCGGCACCGGCGATCAGGTCCTCACCACGCTTTGGCAAATGCTGATGCGCGGGGCCGACGGCGTCGGCTGTTCCGATCCCGTGCCGCCGTGGCACTTCGCCATCAAGGGCAACAGCGACGACCCACGCATGTCCTGGAACGGCACGAGCAGCGTCTATCGCAGCCTCAACGCGGTACTCAAGCGCTACGGGCCATGGTTCACGTCCATGCGGAACCACGACAAGGTGGCCATTGTGGCCAGCGGGCGAATGTACAAGATTGACGATTGGGTGGGCGCCACCGGGCGGCATTTCGCCCGCGTGATGGAGGCCTATATCGCCTGCCTGCATGCCCACCGGCCGGCAAGCATTGTCTTTGCCGAGGACATCCAGCCCGACACGCTCAAACAGTACGAGGCGGTGCTGGTGGTGGGTCAGACCGTGGAGATGGAGTCCGTGCTCGCCGCGGCATTGAAAACCGCCAGGCAAGCCAACGTGGCCGTTTTCGCCGACGGGACTTGCCGCGCGGAGTTGGTCAAGGATTTCATTCCGCTGGGCTTGTCGTTCGATCATTGGGAAAAGGACCCCAGCCTTGCGGCCGACGACCACGCCTTCTGGCGAGTGGCCGGCTATGCCAAGGCCGCCGCCAGGAAGTTGGCCACCGTGTTGGACCACGTCCGGCCGGTCGCGGACGTGGAGAATCCGGAGGTCTTCATTAGCGAACGGCGGGCCGAGGAAGGCCGCTATCTGTTCGTGGTCAACAACACCACGTTGGGCGATCTGGAGCCGGGACACCTGTGGCGGGTAACGCTGGCCTGCGCCAGCCTGGTGCCACAACTGGTGCCGCTGAAACTCGAAGCCCTGGAGGGTAAAGCTGTCTACGATGTCTTCGCCGGAAAGCAGGTCCAGCCGGCCGGCGGCGTGCTGCAAGCCGACTGCCGCAACATGCCCGCCCGCGTCTTTGCCATTCTTCCGGCCGCGATCGACCGCGTAAGAATCCAAGGGCTCAGCCGCGCCGAACGTGGCGAGACGATGTGGTGTAGGGTCCAGGTTGAGGACAGCGGGGGCCAGGTGATCGCTGCGGCCGTGCCCGTCCGTGTTCGCCTGCTAGCGGCCGACGGTGGCGTGCTTGAAGAGCAATATGTGTCGGCGGCGTCCAACGGTGCCGTTGACGAGTTTATCCTCCCGCTCAACGCGCCAGGGGGCCAGGTGGCCGTGGAAGCGGTCGAACTATTGAGCGGAAAAGCCGCGACGATAAAAGTTGCCATTGCCGACCCCGAGTCTTCACCGTTGAACTTAATGAACATGGCGACGGCTCCCGTGCTTACGGAGCGGACCATCCACCGACTGTTGAATACGACATTTCCGACTTTGCCCCACGCTGAAGTCGCCTTCGGTGTTGCATCTCGCGACTTCACGCCGGTTGACGAGTCGTTCGGCCCGCACGTCCGTGACATGGTCGTTACCGATGGCGGCAAGCTGGCGGTGCTGAATACGATGAACTGGGACCACAACCTCTATGCCGTGGACGTGCAGAGCGGCAAGGTCCGCTGGCGGCAGCGGGCCGGGCATTACTTCGCTTTCGAGCCGACGGCGCTTGACAGCGGAGTGGCCGTGCAGGGCTTCGACATGAAGAGCGCCCAGGGCTATCATCTTTACTTGGTGGGGGCCGAGGGCCAGCTTCAGCGGCGGTTCGCGCTGTACGGCCTGCCGCAGCGCCTGCCGCATCGCTTCGTTCCGGCCCTGGTTCGCGACCACATCAACAGTTTTGCTGTCGGCGGGCACCATGTACCCATGGTCGACGGCAAGTGGGTTGCCAGCGCCGGCGACCTGGGCGTGGTGGTCTGGTCGGCCGACGGCAAAGTCCTCTGGCAGCAAGATTGGTTCCAACGCCAGCGGCATCCCGGCAAGCTGCTGGCCCTGGACGCCGCCACGCTCTTGGTGATCGAAGGCACAGTCGCCACCGCCTACGGGGCGACCGACGGAAAGCCGAAGTGGCAGCAGACGGTGGGCCGCAGCGGCGAGGTCCGTGTCGCCCGCACCAGCGCCGACGCCAAGACCTGCGTGCTCTACAACATCGCCGACGGCGGAAAGTTGTACGTGCTCCGCGAGGGCAAGATCGTCCGCGTGATTCCCACCGCCGCCGAGGACCTCGGCCTTTCCGCCGACGGCGGGCTGATTGCCGTGGTGACCGAGGACCTCCTGAAGCTGTACTCCGTCGCCGACGGATTGCAGTGGGTCTTCCACGGCGACGACCTGCTGCACTCCCCGCGGTTCTCGGGCGACGGGCGGCTGGCCGTTGCCAGCAACCTGGGCACCGTGTACGTCACCGACCTCGAGGGCCGCGCGGTGCTGGAGAAGGACGTGCAGGCCCTGGCCGTGCCCGCCTGGCTGGCCGACGGCAGCCTGCTGCTGGCCACCTGGGAAGGGACCGTCTGCCGGCTCGACAAGCGCTATGCCCAGCAATGGAAAACCCGCCTGACTCCAGCGGTGTCGGACATCCGCGGCAAAATCCTGGCCGACGACGGCGCTCCCACGACGGCCGTTGCGGGCTGGGGCAACGCCGCAGAGAAGCCCGCCAACGTCTCCGCGAACCTGCTTGCCAAGACCACGCCGATCATCCGCCTGGTCACGTCGCAAGGCGAGACGTCCTTGACCGACGCGCCCGGCCAGAAAGTCGCCATGCTCTACGACGGCAAGACCGGCGTCCCGGCCGAGCCCTGGATTCCCTGGCATATCGTGGGGACGTTCGCCGAGACCTCGCCGCTGAACTATATCCTCATCGATGCCTGGCGGACGCAAATGGAGGTTACTGGCGTGACGCTGGTCGAGGATCCGGCCCATCCGGAGAGCTGGCTCCGCGACGCAGCGATCGACTACTGGGACGCGGCCAAGGAGCTCTGGGTGCCGATCCAGCCGCTGCGTTCCGACGCGCCGGTGCACACGCATATTTTCGCCAAGCCTGTCCGTGCGGCACGGTTTCGCATCGTGCTCCCCTGGGGCGTCTGCGGGAACACGAGGTTGACGAAAATCGTGTTTCACGGCGAAGTGCTGGGCTGCTCGCATCCGGACGTGGTTGTCAAGCGACCGTTGGCGGTGCTGTTCGACGAGCAAGACGACATCCGCCACGACCTGTACTCGGACAACGGACTAGCGATAGCTCTTGAGGGCGCGTATAGCGGCGGGCGGTGCCTGACGCTCACGCCACGCTCCGGCGGCCAGGTCACTGCCGGGCAGCCATGGCAGCAGCAGTTTGGCGAGACGGTTCGCAACTGGGACTTCGAGATCGTCGAGAATCCCCGGCCCGGCCAGTATCGCTGGGTCCAGTTTGCCTGGAAGGCGCTGTCGCCCGCGACCAAGGGCATGTCGCTTAGGCTCAACGACGGCGGCTACGGCGGCTACGTGATTGCGGCCGGAGAGCCGACGACCTGGGAGGGCATGACGCTCGCCAAGAAGATTGACGTGCCGCCTTCCGCCTGGAGGACCATTCGCGTCGACCTTTGGGCGGCGGCGAAGAAACCTTGGCGGGTCCGCAGCCTGGGCTTGGGCGCGAAGGGCGGCGGCGCGGCCTTCGACCAGATCGTGCTCGGACGCAACGAGCAGGATCTTCCAGAGGAGAAAAGGTAAGGGGTGGACTTAGCCGTTCAACCAGGCGTCACGATGTTCGCGAACAAACGCGTCGTCAGTCAAATGCGGATAAGCGGCTGTTACACGGTCGATCTCTTCCGACTGGCCGGGACTGAGTTGTTCGTGCGGATTGAGGCACCACGTGCCCGGCAGCAACCCCTGGCGGCGGAGCACCTCGTGGATCCCGCAGATGCAGCCGGCGAAGGCGTTGGCCGCGTCGAAGAGCGCCGCGTTGCAGTCGGTGACCTCGATGGCTCGCTGGAGCATGGAGGCAGGAACCGCCTGCGAGCCGTCGGCGGCCAGTCGGTGGCAATCCTCCAACAACTCGACCGCCCGGCGGGTCCAGGCGGCCCAGTGACCCAACAGGCCGCCGACGATGCGCCGCTCGATCCACTCTCCCCCGCAGCGGAAGCCGAACGGCGTGAGCAGGTCGAGCACGATATTGTCGTCGTTGCCCGTATAGAGCACGACGTCGGTGCGGCCCGACTCGGCCACCGCCCGGACGACATCGAGCGTCTGATATCGGTTGAAGGGTGCGATCTTCACCGCCACGACATTATCGATCTCCAAGAACCGCCGCCAGAAGGCGTACGAAAGGACCCGTCCGCCGACCGCCGGTTGCAAGTAAAAGCCGACGACGGGCACGATCTCCGCGACGGCCCGGCAGTGGGCCAGGAGGGCAGCGTCGTCAGCCGCGCGAAGCGCGGCCAGGCTGAGCAATCCCGCGTGGTAACCCAACTCGCGGATCATTGCGGCCTCGGACACGGCCTGCGGCGTCAGTCCGCAAATGCCGGCGACCCGCACGAGCGGCTCGCCGCGCATTGCGTCGGCCCGATCCATCTCCTCGCGGGCCAACTCCAGCACCGGCCGCAAGAGGCCGACTTGCGGTTGGCGAATCTCGAATTGCGTGGTATGCACGCCCACGGCCAGGCCGCCGGCGCCGGCTGCGATGTAATAGCGGCTCAAGGCCCGCTGGCAACGTTCATCCAGCCGTCGGCGAACGTCGAGTGCCAAGGGATGGGCCGGGATGACGACGCCGCGCGCGAGCACACGTTGGATGGTGGAAGGCAGTGTCACTTCAAAAGTTCCCGGCTCGTTCTTCAAAATGTGTCGGCTTGTTCAGCGTCGGCCCCCCGGCGGTCATCCAATGCGGCGATCCAACGCATCATCTGATCGACGCTGATCTGCGGCGGGCCATATCGCCCGTGGGCCATTTCTCCATTGTTCAAGAGGGCGTCGCTCGGCTCGCAGCCGGTCAAGCGGACCGGCTTGCCGAAGAGCCGCCCGAATTGCTGGCAGACCTCGCGGACGCTGAGGATCTCCGCGCCCGCCACGTTCACCACCCACGGCGGGCTGGCCGCGTCGGCCAGGGCCGCCAGCACCATCGCCGAGGCGTCTCCCTGCCAGATCACGTTGACGTGGCCCATCGTCAGCTCGATCTCCAGGCCGTCGTAGACCTTGCGGGCGAGGTCGACCAACACGCCGTAACGCGTTTCCACGGCATAGTTCAGCCGCACCACAGCCGTCGGCGTGCCCTGCGTGCGGCTGAAATACTCGAACATCCGCTCGCGCCCCAGGCAACTCATGGCGTATTCGCCGCAAGGTCGCAAAGGGTCGTTTTCTCGGGACCCGGAGACCGGGTGCCCCCGCCCGAGGCAACGGGGACCGTGCCATAGACATTGCCCGTCGAAAAAGCCACGATCCGGCTCCTGGCATAGCGGCGCGCGACCAGCGACGGCAACCAGGTGTTTGTCGCCCAGGTGAGCGGCTCGTTGCCCGATGTGCCGAACTTCATCCCCGCCATGAAGATCACGTTGGACGCGTCGGGCAAGGACTCGACGAACTCGCTCTGCAGGAGGTCGCCTTGGATCGTCTCGACGCCGTGGGACTCAAGCACCTGGCGGGCTGGGGCACCCGGTACTCCGGGTCGGCTGGAGAAGCGACTGACACCCCACACGCGGCGCCGCACGCCGGCCGCGTCGCTGGCCCGGCGTGCCATGCGGGCCAGTGTGGGACCCATTTTGCCCGCCGCCCCCAGGACGAGGATATCCCCGTCGACCTGCCCCAGCGCGGATGGCTGCCTGGCTTGGCCGGCTCAAGAGTTCCTCCAGCTCTTCGACGTTGCGGATTACCTCGGGAATTGAAGAATCGGCCGAGTCGATCATAACGGCCTCCACGTCTTGATGAAGCGGTAAAGGATTTCGGCGGCCTGCTGGAGTTGCTCGATTGAAATCCACTCCTCGGCAGTGTGGGCCTGCTCGATGGCCCCCGGCCCGAAGACGACGGTTGGAATCCCCAGGCTGCTGTAGAACGCCGCATGCGTGGCATAGGGCACGCCAAGCCGCCGGCATCGGCCTTTCGTTCCAATGACCGCCGCGACAAGTCGCTCGGCCAGCGCGGAGTTGCTCCCCTCCGCGAGGGCCGGGCCTTCCATGTACGGCGAATCATGTTCCAAACTCCCCTCGCCGACCATGGGTACATGGTGCCCGGGGAGAGGGGCCGGGGGTGAGGGCGTGTTCCTCCCCTCGCTCGCTTGCGGGAGAGGGGCCGGGGGTGAGGGCATAATCTCCCTTGCAAGATATTCAATCAACTCGCTTCGCGCACGCTGCGGATCGCCCCCCGGTGGCACGCGGATCTCAATCTCGATCGTACACCGCTCGGGAACGATGTTGACGCTCGTACCTCCCTGGATCGCCCCCACGTTAAGCGTGTACGGCCCGCAGAGGGCATGGCCGGGCCGCGTTGCAAGGATGTCGCAGGCATAGCGCTCAATCGCCGTCACGACATGAGCCATCTTGTATACCGCGTTTTCGCCCCGATCGGGCTGCGAACTGTGCGCCGCCCGGCCACGGGTGTGGCAGAACCAGCGGATCACGCCCTTGTGCGCCACGACGACGTCCAGGCCGGTGGGCTCGGCCACAATGGCGGCGTCAGGAAGCCGTGGCACTGCAGGCTCCTTCCCTTCGCGCCAGGCGGCGGTCAACGTCCGCACTCCTGAGAACTGATACTCTTCGTCGACCGGGCATGACAAGAGGATGGTCGGCAGTCCGGCGGGGCGCTCGGCGGCGAGTCGGGCCACGGCGGCGATCATGGCGGCCATACCCCCTTTGACATCGCACGCTCCGCGGCCATACAGCCGGCCTTCGCGGACCGCGGCACTCCACGGTTCGATCGTCATGTTGTCGGCGGGCACCGTGTCTTGATGGGCGTCCAAGAGGATCAGCCCGCCGCCGCGATCGGCGGGCGGATCGCCGTCGAGCCGCGCCACCAGGTTCTCGCGGCCGGGGGCGACAATCTGCCGGTGGACAGAGAGCCCCAGGACCGACAACCGCGCGGTGAGATACTCGGTCAGCCGGGCTTCGCCCGCGGACGCCACATCGCGTCGCCCCATTGGATTGACGCTGGGAATCGCTACCAACTCGCGAAGGATTGTGACCGTGTCGATCAGCATAAGTACACCCACACTGATCATAGACCAGCAGCGTCCTGCGATCAACCCTTCTCGGGTCCGAAGCTGCCCCATATCTGTTCAGGCCGATCGGCGATTGGTTGGCCGCGAACCATACGGAGGAACTGCCGCTGAATGGACAACCCCCGTGCCTCGGCCCACTGCGTGGCCGGCCGGTTCGGCAGCGGCACGTCAAGGAACACGGTCTCGCCTAGCTGGTCGGAAAACGCCGCATCCAGCAGGGCCGAACCGGACGAAGCATCCTCCGCGATCACAGGACCGACCTGCCGGGCTCTCCCGCCCAAACGAGTACTGCTAAAGCCGGTGATTCGCCCCTGGGTCACGGCCACCCGCATCGCCTGGGGCCGTTCGGCGAATAGCCGGGCCAGCAGCGGACTGCGCGGCGTGCCCGTCGCCTGGTAATCCAAGGCCGTGATCGCCTCCAGGTGCGAGTCGGCGGCCAGCATGACTTGCAGGGTGGGTTTTAGCCCGCCCTCAGGTGAAGCCGGGCGGAAGCCCACGCTACGGCCTTCCCAACGGGCCACCTCGTACTCGCCCACAAAGCCCAGTTTCTCGTACACCGAGACGTCCCAATGCCGTGGCATCCAGTCGCACTGTCCGCACCCCGCACTGATCGAGCCAAGCAATCGCATGCCGCATGAGTTGTGTGCCGATACCCCGACCGCGATATGCCGGATCGACGAGCACCATGGAAATCCAAGCGATCGTATCGAAGCGGGTAACGCCGGTCGTGCCCACCGCTTGGCCGTCCCACTCGGCCACGAAACAGCCCGCCGGTTCCAGGACCAACAGTCGCTGCCAATCGGCAGGTAACTGGTTCCAGCCGGCAGCGTCCTTGAGCCGGCAGCCCAGCGGCACGTCGTTGAGGTCCATGATGCGGATGTGGAGCATGGCACACTCTCAATTTTACTCACCGCGGCCCCAGTGATTGGCTCAGGACCCGCAAGGCCGCAATGCGGTGACTCATTGCCTCCCTTGATACACGCGCACATAGTCGACGTACATGTCTGCCAAGCCGTAACGCGACAAATCGACGGGCCAGCCGCCACCCGTGGCAAGATTGATGAGAAAGAACAGCGGCGCTTGCTTGGAGACCGGAAACGTCGCATGGCGGCCGAGCTCGATGTTGTCGCAGTAGTAGATTGTATCGGCCTCGGTAATCTTGCACCCGTAGGTATGAAACGCCTCGTACCAAGTGGAGGGGATGCCGAACTTGCGCATCCGAATCGGATTGTGCATCCCTTTGAAGGCATTCGTCTCGAGGGCCTTGCCGGTCTCACCCTGGTTCCAACAATGGGGAGTCACCATATAGGTATCGAAAGCGTTCGGCTCGCGAGGGCCTTCGCCGCCGTAGGCCTCGATGATGTCCAACTCATCGCCCGGCGATTTCGTGCTCAGGAGCCAGAAGGCCGGCCAGGTGCCGATGGCGTTGGGACCTATAAACCGGCATTCGAAGTAGCAGGGAACCTTGGCGGTGATGCCGCTGCCATCGTTCTTCAGAGAGGAAATCAGGCCGGAACAATGGGTCTTGTCGTTGGCCCTAATCCGCAGGTAGGTATCGACTTGGGTAAAGGGGTTTTTCGGGGAATCGTGGCTTGTGAACGTGTGTACGCTGAAATCCTGCCAGCCGTTGGGCGGCTTGTGGTCGTAATAGGTGGCCTTGGAATCGGGCCCTATCGATAGCGGGCCCTTGAAGTCGTCGGCAAAGACCAGCGACATGCCTTTCGCCGCCGGCGGCGAATCCTTGGGCATTCCTTCGTTCCAGGAAACGCCGCCCTTGTTGTAGAGCTGCAGGTAGCAATTGTTTTTGACGGTGCCGTTCTGGCCGCTGATTCTCACGGTGATGGGACCGTGCGGGTAGGCGTTGGCCGGGAAGACGAACTTGCCGTTGCCTTTCGCATCGAGGGCCACCGTGGCGACGGTCGAATCGGAACCGAAGCCTTCGCCTTGCTTCCAACACTTCGCGGTCAGGCTCTTGAAACCGGGCGCAGCAACGACGACGGGCGTGTCTCCCCGTACGTCGGAGCAATACCCCGGCGAGACCACGGCAACCTGGCAACCCAAGGTCTCCTCCACGCTCTGCGCGGAGTCGACGCTGAGGGAATCGAAGTACAAGTCCCCCTCGGCAGGCAACAGTTTCTCCTTTCCGCCGGCCTTTTCCATCGGCTGGCCGACGGTGAGGATGATCGCAGCGATCGGATGATCGAGCTTGCTGGTCTTGTCCCCGCCCCACGTTTCGTGAGGAGCGTCCAGGTCGAAGACGACTTCTTTCCAGCCGGTGAAATCGACGACCCCACCTTGGCCCGTACCGCTTGAGAGCGACCGGTATTGGTGCGTCTTGCCACCGGCGTCGGTCACCTGCAGCCCATAGGAACACTTCGAGTTGTCTCCCTTGAGCCAGTAGTGCAGTTTATGAACGGGGGCTTGAATCTTGACCTGATTGGGAATGCCGAGGTATTGGAACCCACCTGTGCCGAGGAAGTGGTAGTGCAACTTCAGGCACTGCTTCCCGTCGTGCGGCCCGTCGGTCGACAATCGGACGGACGCATTCTCGTTTGGAATGCCCACCACCCACACGCTAGGCTGCAGGGTAGTCTTCTCGAAATCCTGGATCATCACCGGCGTCAAACTCCAGGCCGGCGAAATTCCGCAGGTCAGTAGCACAAAAAATACTAGCCATTGCTTCATCGCTGTTTCCTTTTTTCATTGGTGAAATCATGTACGGCCAACATCTGGCCCTGCATCGCCGCTTTCAGTTCGGCCACGCAGTCTGGAAGACTTTAGTTTACCATGGCGGTCCTTGCAGTACAGCAGTCCGTCGCCCGATGTTCCTGGCCAGCGATTCCCAATCGAGATGTGCCAGTTTGTGCCCAAGATCGCTGGGCTACTGGCTCGCACCCTGACACCAGGATATATTGGCTGGAATGCGACTGAAGCGGACACTCCTGGCCCTGATCCTGTTCGGAATTGCTTTCGGCTATGTCGAGGCGGCGGTCGTCGTCTACCTGCGGACGATCTTCGTGCCCGTCCGTCGGGAGGCCTTCCGCGCGGTAACGCACAACGATCTCTTCCCCTTGCTTACGACCGAGCATCTTCAGGCGGCGGGCCCGGAATTCGCCGGCCTGCTGGGTACGGAACTGGGGCGCGAAGTCGCCACCATCGCCATACTCGTGGGCGTGGGCCTGGCCGTCGCCGGCAACTTCCGCCAGTGGCTGGCCGCCTTCATGATCGCCTTCGGAGTGTGGGACATCTTCTACTATGTGTTCCTCCGGCTGCTGATCGGCTGGCCGGAATCGCTCATGACCTGGGACATCCTGTTCCTGGTGCCCGTCCCTTGGGTTGGGCCGGTGATCGCGCCGGTGATCGTCTCCCTGTCGATGATTCTGGCCGGCGTGGCGATCTTCTGGTTCGAGGCGGCAGGCCGGCCGCTTCGCTTCCGCCGCCTCGATTGGGCGTCGATCTTCGTCGGCGGGCTGACGGTGATCGTCGCCTTTTGCTGGGACTGGCGGCATACGGCAGGTGGTGGCTTGCCCCGTCCCTTTGCTTGGCCGCTTTTCGCGATGGGCGAAGCGATCGGGGCAGCCGGTTTTCTCCACGGCCTATGCCAACCTGGATTTCTTCTTGCCCCTGAACTCGGCGACCAGCCACCAGATGCCCGTTGCACAACGGGCAACCCGGCAAGTACAATGGAGGTGTCCCGACACCTTACGGAGAAAAGACCATGACCGCACCTTCGTTTTCGCATGCGCCGCAAGGACCAACCGCCCAGGCCGCCGGCATCACGAGCCGTCGTGAATTCCTGCAACGTACGGCGGCCGTCGCGGGGGCCGCGCTGCTCTCGCCCGGCCTCCTCTCGGGCGCGGAAAAGCCCCCGGCCCGCACCGCCGCCGACCAGGTGCCGCTGGGCAAAACGGGCCTGAAGCTCAGCCGCCTCGGTTTCGGCACCGGCAGCAACAGCGGCCACGTGCAGACGCCCTGGGCCAGCCGGCCTTCAACCGCTTGATTCACTATGCCTACGATCGGGGCATCACCTACTTCGACTGTGCCCAGGCCTATGCCACTTTCGAATGGATCGGCGGGGCGATCAAAGGGCTGCCGCGGGAGAAACTCTTTCTGCAGTCCAAAATTCCCGGCCAGCCGCAGGACGTGCTAAAGACGATCGATCGCCACCGCCTGGTGTTCAAGACCGACTACATCGACAGCCTTTTGATTCATTGCATGGTCAAGAACGGCTGGACCGACCAGTGTAAACGGATGATGGACGCCTTCGAGGAAGCCCAGGCCAAGAAGTGGATCCGCGTCAAGGGCGTTTCCTGTCACAGCCTGCCCGCGTTGCGGACTGCCGTGGCCTCGGATTGGCCGGACGTCCACTTGGTGCGCGTCAACCCGCAGGCCAAACACATCGACGGTCCCGAGGAGACCTGGAACAAGCCGGGCAACGACATCGTTCCGGTGGTCGAGCAGCTCAAGGCGATGCATGCCAAGGGCCGCGGCGTCATCGGCATGAAGCTCGTGGGCGATGGCGACTTCCAGAATCCGGCCGATCGCGAAAAGGCCGCGCGCTTTGCCATGGCCCGGCCCGAGATCAGCGCGGTGGTGATCGGCTTCAAGAGCGTGCAGGAGATCGACGAGGCCATCCAGCGGATCGATCGCGCGCTGGCCGGCGGCTAGCTATTGTCAAGTTGTGCTGCTATAAAACATGACGTTCGGGCCTTTGCGTCTGACGCAAGTGCGTGCAATATCAAACATGAGCGCCGAGCGTAGGCCGGCATTGCCGGAATTCGGAATTCCTGTCCCCGGAATTCCGAATTCCGCCCGCTCCAATGCGCCCGGAGATGTCCGGTGGGGTGCGTCGCGTTACGGCCCCAATGCCGTTTAGCCATCGGCTAGGTTTTGGGTCTTCGGACTTTGGTTTTCGAGCGGGCCAGCCACTGGGTTACCTCGTCGAGCGACTGCGCATTGGGCGAGAAATTGCATCATGCGTTCCGCTTCGGCCGGGGTGAGTTTCGCAATCTTCTCCTGAATTGCCACAGGGACCGTCCCATGCCGCGTGACAAGGAAAGCCAGGATCGCCTTCTCCCAGGTGCGTTTCTCACCGCGTTTCTCACCGCGTTTCTCACCGCGCTGCACACCGCGCTTCTCACCGCGCTGCTCACCGATGCGGATGAGATCTTTTCCGGAAGCAGTTTCTTCCAGGTCAGGCAATTCTCCCAAAAGCATGGTCTCAATCTCCTTCTTCGTCTTGTCCTTGAATCGCTGCTCCAGCCAACTGACAAATACCTCTTCCAGGGTCCGTTTGCAGGCTGGGCCCAATGAACTGTGCTTGATGGCCCGGAAATACCCAGCCGCTTGCCGCTGGAGCTCCTCCTCGCTTTCGGCCAGAAGGGGCTTGAATACCGCCACCAGGGGGTGGTTCGGCTGTTTTCGCTCCCATTCCCGGAGTACATCGGGCAGCACGTATGACCGCACGACTTGGGTCCAGGGCGCCGTCCGCGGATCCAATTTATTATAACCGAAGAAGATTATACCCTGTACCACCCGTCCGGGGAAAGCATCCTGGACGGCGGCCATCTCGACCACGATCCGCCGGTAAATCGTATCGTCCGCCTGGAACTGGAACTCGACAATCGTTACCGGCTGATCCGGCGCGTCAGGGACGATCACCCCGTCGGCCCGCCGCTCCAACGCCTTGACCGTCATGGATCGGAGCGTGCTTTTGCCCGGGGAAGGGAGCCCGGCCAGCTCGAACACCCATTCTGGGACGACTTCGAAGATCCTATAAAGCTCTTTGTCGGTTTTCATCTTTCAGAGAACGTAGCTAGGTTGCGGCGGGAGACCCACAAGCGGCAAAGGCAAGTGCAGAGTAAAGGATGAAGGACAGGAATTACAATTCCCCTCACGGGGCTGATTGTAATCGCGGTGAAACAGAGAAGCAACGGAGCAGGGCAGAGATTCCCGGAACTTCCCCCCGGGGCGCGCACGGTCCGGGACGCGCAGGGTTTCTTCCGAAAAGTTGACTTTTAAGGTCTGACCCTCCCATCGCTCTCGCCGTTCGACGCCGAGCAGAAGCAGTCGCAAGGATTACTCACGGGCGAGGAAGCCGCACTGGCGCTGGGCATCAGCACGATGAGCGTGCATCGACTCGCGCAGCAAGGCATCATCGCGGCGAAACAACCTGCGCCCGGCTTTCCCTTGGTGATCCGCCAATCCGATCTTTCGCGTGTGGAAGTCCAGGAATCGGTTCGCCGCATTCAACTCAGTTTACCACGTCCGCTACCAGCCGATCCGAACCAATTAAAACTGTTCTAACCCCAGAAATCCCGCGAAAAACGCGGAACTACACCCCTATCACGAAAGAATGGTGTATCATGTCAGAACGACTAACGTCGGCCTGACCCAAACCTCCCCCGGTTCGGCCGAGGGCGGCATTCGGCAGATTCCAAGTAAGAGCTAGGGCGCGCTCGTACAAGGAATCGTCATCTCGGGGTAAAGTAAATCGTAGCGAATCTCAAACCTCTTCTTGCCTGTGTCGCTTGGTATAAAAGTCTTGGCAATCGCTTCAGGTACGGGTATGAAAATCGTATTGCCCAGAACCATCGTGCATGTCGAGAACAACTGGCCGCCGGCGGATTCGGATACCAACTCTGCCGTCTGTAGGTCGTAATAGAACCCGAACTGCTTTGAATGGTGCTGGAAAATGTACGATACCTTTTGACCGCCCCATATGATCTCTGTCCAGTGGGGCTGAAGAAAAAAATCTCCGCGATCTTCCCTCGCCTTGTCGGTGATCGCCAGGAAACATCTGTAGCCCTTTAGAGGCGGCTCGCCCTCCGGAATGAGGAGAAGCTTGGCAGGCGTCTCGGTCTCCAAGCGGGTGATGGCAGGCAAAGCTTCGGGCTCCAGCGACTCACCAGCGGCCTCCTCCAGAAGACGCTGATTCTCTATCACGTCCGGAACGACCTGTGATACGGCGGTGGTATGGGACCGGTCGACAACTTGAAAATTTGAACGCGCGACTTGGCTGGATATTCGCGCGGCGTCGGCGAGCGAAATCCTGCCCCCGACATATTCGTCCCAGACCTCGCTGAGGGATCTTAGATCTGACATTTCGTACTCGAAGATTTCCCTTGGTTTCCGGATCGCTTTGAGGAACGCCGCAGCCCCTTGCCTTGTGCTGCTGGGGACGAGCGCTTCCACCTTTGGAAATACGACGGTACGGATGAAGTCCTTGACGAGGCCCCCGAACGAACCGAATTCGGAGTCGTACAACCGAAGGATTGTAAGGATAGTACCCCACTCTGGGTTAACGACGATCTCGACCGGAGAGACGGAACTATCGACGTAGATGTTTAAACCGTGGGAAGATCTTCCCAAAGGCTAGGCGAGCGGTTAAGAAGTAGTCGGATTCAAGAATGCTAACCACACGGAACGCAAAGCCCGACTGCTGAATTGTCCAACCTGACTCCGGAATGCGGTCCAACACCGTTGGCTGGTTGGAGATTGTGTTCACCCTGCAGTACGATTGAAGGTATCGTTGCTCGCAATTCCTACGCGGATTTGACCGGGATGCGACCAGAAGTGGGGTCTCCTCGGTACCATAAGTCTGGATGATCGAGGCATCCGTACCATCATAATAATTGGCTGGCTGAACTTTGGTCTTCTCGCGCAGCTCAGCGAGCGTCATCTCTTGACCGGTGGGGGTGAAGTGGACTTTCAAGTTGCCGCATAGATCGATCCGACCGTGCTGCATGGCCCAATTCATAAAATCGTTGTTGAGGTCCACGTATGGCAGTTTCGCCAATTCAAGTGAGACAAAGGTGTCGATCGAACTGACGACGGCTTGCAGCAACTGAACACTTTCGGTCGTAATTGCCTCTCGGCCGGCCGTCGGCTGTAGTATGGGAAGATTCGCGATACCTCCGAAGCGGTAGAATGAGGTCACGCCTGCTCCGGCGAGAACAAACCTACTCCGCAAGGTCTGAATCTGGTGCGCCCCCTGCCGCAATACCAGAACTCCGTCAATGGATTGCCCCTTCTGCCGGATCGAGTCGAGGGAAACCCACACCTCCCCGGACTTCGAAACCCCAAGGACCGCATTCGCTTGGATCCCCGGGGCGAAATTCGTGTCTGGGTAGGTTAGCTCCCAATCGGCGGATGGATGTGGCACGCCGCTCTCAAGAGGAACTTGACTAACCAGCAAGTTGTTCACGATTACAGGGATGCGCAGGTATCGAACAAACGCGGTGATGTAGTTGGTAGCCTCGGCGACATTGATCCTACTCTCGGCGCTCATCGTCGCCATGATAGTGGTTCCAGGCTGCCCGCTTGAATCCTGCGGGATGACGTCGATGCAATCTTCGGTCGCGGAAAGGGTCTCCCGGGTCGCACGGCACAGGGTGCGCTCCCCGTTCTTTGCCGATTCTGTTACAACCCCAAGCTCGGACGCGCTACCGAAGTTGGCCATAGCGCCTATCCCGAACGTGCCAACGACGCCCGCTGCACGCGCTTCCGGGGTGTTCTTGCCGCTTGAACCGGCGCGCCAATAGTTCTGCTCCAACTCGCCTCGCGTCATGCCGATCCCGTTGTCGCTGACGACAACCTTTTCAGGAGTGATGGTGATTTCAATTTTCGGATCGAACACGCCTCCAAGGTAATTCCTTTGAAGCACCGCGTCATAGGCGTTCTGCGTATTTTCTCTAAGCAGAGCCAATGGGGACTGGTAAATCTGCTTGGCAAGCAGTTCAATGATCCGGTTAATCTCGACGCGAAACGGGATCTTGTTTGCCTTATCGCTCATTTCTTAATCATCTCCTCGGCCCGCAGCCAGTCTTCAAGTTGTTTAATATTCGGCTCGCTCAGAAAAGTCTCGCGCTATCGGGCGCCGTTAGGACATCCTTCGCCGCTTGCCACCGCTCCTGCTTGGCGACCGCCGTCACCAAGAGAGTCACCTCGTTCGCGCTCTCCGGAGCGGCCAGGTGGCGCTCTAGCTTTGGCCAATCCTCGGACTCTTTCAGTGCTGTCGTAAGGAGCAAACGGCCATGACGACCCAGATCGTCGGCATTGCCCTCGAGTTCTGCGACAGCTTCGGCCGCCTTGCCCGAAGCGATCATCTTCTCGATGCGGACAACCCTACCTAGCCCCGACTCAACGACGGCGGGAGGCGCGGCCTCTTCGCGCGTCCACTCGACATCCTCGAAAGACCTGTCGCCTAGCTCGATGAACCTGCCGGCTGAGAAGATATTTGCGACCTTCGCCTCCCGGACATGGACCCTTGCCCTCGTGTAACACGGCGCGATCTCGATGACGTTGTACTGTCGACTCACGCCGCGGGGGATATCCGCGGTCCCGGCACAAAGCGATCCTGCGCCGACAACCACCATAAATGTTCGGCGCAGTGTAGACGAATTCCGGGGCCGCGCTAGCCTTGTGCTGGTGCCCGTGCAACCCGAGCCGGAATCCCTTGTCAATCAAGAGTTTGACGGTTTCCGAATCCATATAATCGAAGCGGCGGGGCGGCCCGGCCACGTCATGGTGCCAGACCGCCACCTTCAGCCTATACCGCTTGCCGCTACGCGAGATCGCGAGATGGCACTTAGCGATTTCCCCAGGTGGTATCTCCCCGATTTGGTTGAAACAGTCGTTGCCGTGGCAAGAATTGAGGGCCGCGACGATGATTCTACTGTCGTCTAACTCAAAAAGGTTAGAGTAGCCTGTCGGATCAACCGGGTAAGCCAGCGCGACACCATCGTAGAACCTATTGAACAGGTCGGAGTAGTACTTGAATCGGTCCTCGTACCCTGTCGGATCGACAATCTTGTAAACTTTTCCATCGTTCCAGCACCAACGATGGGGGTTGTCGTGGCCTCCGAAGAGTACCCCTTTGATGTCAACATTTTTCAGCCGTACCTCGGCCATCACGAATCGCGACTGGTTGAAGTCAACGTCGTGGTTACCAGGGATCACCACGAGATTGGACCGGTTGCCCGCGAGGAAAGTTTCCGTGAGCCGAACCAACAGGTCGAATGCGGCCTCGTACTGCTTCACGATCCCGTTCGGATAGTCAGGCGATTTCAACGGCAGCCCCTGAACTAAGTCGCCGCTCACAATAATGGCATCGGGCTTTGCGATCGGCGGACTCTCCGAGGAGTGGCGTCCGCTATCCGCTAGGAGCGACGACAGGATCTCATCGTTGCCGAAAGGTTCCGCGGCAGCACGATGAAGGTCAGAAATGTGCAAAATTGTGAACATCGGATTCCGGCAGGCACGTACCATTTATGCTCGGCGGATTTCTCAAGCATCTCCGGCGCACGATTAACAAGCTACCGCACTCCCGCGCCGATTTCGCTTGTCGCTCAGACGAGCCGTCGTCGTTCCTCTTAGCAGCAGCCTCTTGCTGCTGGTATATCGTTTGGATCGCTTCGCCGGTCACAACGGGCAATGTAAGGGGGGGAAAATCGAAGCCGTTCAATCCCTGTGCAGCGCCGAGGAATGGAATCAAACGGTACGGGTACGATTCTACCGCGCCCCCACGGAATAATAAATCCACCTAACCACAAGAACCCCCAAAATTCTTCGTGAAGCTGCTCCCAAAACTAACTCTCAGGTGGGGTCTCAAAGGCATTTTGTGCATCACGGACCAAAAGGGGATAAGTCCAAATTCAGGCATTGACGACCCCAAAGGTACGTTAGACAGCATAGGCGGACGTATCCCTTTTTCGTTCCTGCAACACTTTTCCTGCCCCAGTGACCGGTCGCCGCCGCGCCAGGGCCGCGGGCATCGACAACGGCGCTGGTACTGCGATTGCCACCACAGCCGGGCGTGTGGGCAAGAGCATCGCCAAACTTGAAGAGCGGTTTCCGGCAGTCGAGATCGCCGCGGACGAACCGCGGGCGTTTCCGGCCTTCGAGTGTGCCTCGTGGAACCAAGCAGGAAAAGAAGATTGGAGAAAAGAATATTCCTTTCCCCTATTTTCCTTTCTTCGTTATTTTGAGGCGGCACAGCGAACCGTCAAGACCGGTCACACCGCCCGTTGGCTCAAGGGGAGAAAGGAAGATGGGCGAAAGGAAAATGGAAATGCAGGATTGACTATACTGCCCGGATAGCCTCTTACTCCTCTTTTCGCTGCTGAAGCAGTTCGCGAAGCCTCGCCAACTTTTCCGGGGGCAGTGCCTGCAATAGTTCCTCTGGCGTCAGCCCCTGCAACCGCTGCTCGACTGGAGTCTCCTTCAACATCTTGGTGAAAAGCTCCTTCTCAAACTGCTCAAGGTTATCGATAACTGCTTGTTGCATGGCGTCCTCCTCCTCACTGTGGAACTGTTTCATGTTCTGGACCATGTAGTGGTAAAAGGCCAATGCGCCCTCGCCACCGGCGGCCAACTTCTTCATTATACCCTCGCGGTCGTTCACGTAAGCGCGGCTCACCAGCGATAGGATTGGCCGGCTGAGCTCGGCCATCGCGTCGGTCTCCACCACCCAAGTCGTGAACAGCGGGCCGGTTATGCGGAAAATCCCCTCGTCCTGCACACGGATGTCGCATCCCAAGAGCCGCAGCTCGTCGCGGAGCGGGCCGTTGACCGACGGCGCCACGATCATCAGCGAGATCCGGTCGTAGCCGACCGGCTCGCTCATCCGGCTGTACCAAAGGAAGGCGCAGCCCAGCAGCCGCGAGAAATCGCCCCAACGTAGCGTGTCGGTGGGGCCTTTGAATTCGATCAGCGTGAAGAAATTGAGCAGCGGGAGCAACTCGGCCAGT
>CAVRDP010000016.1:0-255711 GCA_963719885.1 uncultured Planctomycetia bacterium
GACCGGCGAATCAATTACTGTCGGAGATTAGGGTATTGTGGTAGTATACGAAATGTGGATGTTTTCTGAAACGGAGGATTCCTTTAACGGCAAGGAGGCCAAGGATGGCTTTTGTATTTCAACAGCGGTACGAACCGAACATCGAGGAGCGGATGCGGGCGTTTTGGCAGACGTTGTCGGAACGGGATCGACGGCGGTTCGCCGCCCTCGAAGCGGCGCGGTTGGGACACGGTGGGATCGAGTACGTCGCCGAGGTTCTGGGATGTTCAGCGCGGACCATCGAGCGCGGAGCCGACGAACTCGGCCAGTTGCCGACCGACCCTGCTGCGGGACGGGTGCGGCGTCCGGGTGCCGGTCGAAAAAAAAGATCGAGTCCGAGCCGGAACTCGAAGAGAATCTGAAAGCGATTCTGGAGGTCCGCACCGCCGGGGATCCCGACGAGAAAGACGTGCTGTGGACGGACCTCTCGCCGCGGCAGATTGCGGACGCGGTGACGGACATGGGAACGCCCGTCAGTCCGCCGGTCGTACAAGACTGGATGGAAGAGCAAAAGTTGGGGCGACACAAGATCGAGAAGGTTTTGGCAGGCGGACACAGCCCCGATCGGGACACCCAGTTCCTGCGGATCGCCAAACTGAAGGCCAAATACTTTGCTGCGGGCAACCCCGTGTTTTCCCTCGATACCAAGGCAAAAGAACATCTCGGGCAACTCTTTCGCGAGGGCCGCGTGTGGACGCAGCAGGCATTCCGGGCGTTCGACCATGACTTTCCCAGTTGGGCTACCGGCGTGATCATTCCGCACGGCATCTACGACCTCGTTCGCAATCGCGGCCATATCAACATCGGCCTGAGCCACGACACGAGCCAATTCGCGTGCGACAGCTTCCGCTGGTACTGGAACCGGATCGGCCAGCGATGCTACCCGGATGCCAAGTCCATCCTCTTGTTGTGCGATTGTGGCGGAAGCAATTCGGCGGCACAGTATCTTTTCAAACAGGACTTGCAACACCTCGTCAACGACTTGGGAATCGAAATCCGAGTGGCTCACTACCCAAGCTACTGCTCGAAGTTCAACCCGATCGAACGCCGCTTCTTTCCCCATGTCGGTCGCGCCTGCCAAGGAATGCTGTTCGACACTCTCGACACCGTGGTCCGCCTGATGCGCAAAGCCTCGACCACCACCGGCCTGCAAACCACGGTCAACGTCATCCACCGCACTTATGAAATCGGCCGCAAGGTCGCCGACAGTTTCAAAGCCACGATGACCATCCTCTTCGACAACTTGCTGCCCAAATGGAACTACGTCGCCAAACCCCAATAATCCCGACAGTAATTGCAACGGCGTGCCCAAGGCGCCGTTCTATGTGACGGGGCGGATCGGCGAGCGGGCCTTCAGCGTGCACGCCGAAGGCGAGCGGATGATTCTCAAGCGGGAAGGAGAGGCCCGCACGGAGGTGGATCTCGGCGGGTTGGGGGCGGCGGAATTGCCGCTGATCGACAGCGCGACGGCAGCGATGCCTGCGGAGATGCCCTTGCCGATCTGTCCCGATGGTTCACCTCAGGGCGACGTGGTGGAGGACGAGGTAGGGCCGGGTGAATCGCCGTTGGATGCGGGACTGCGGCGGCTGGATGCCGGCGCAGAAAACGAGGAGCAAGGGCCGACCGCCGCGGAACTTCGCGAAGGAGGCGCATCATGAGCGCAAGCACAGTATTGGCGGGAAGCAAACCTCCCTCCGCGCCGCCCGTGCGGCGGAATGGTCGTGCGCAAGAGTCGCCCCGGCATGCGCCCCATGTCGGTCAGCCGTGATGCGCAGCGGGTGGCGGCGGCGATCCTGGAGGTCTTGGCCGGCGTACGGACGCCAACGGAAGCGGCGGCGGCCGTGGGCCTCTCGGTGCCGCGGTATTACCTCTGGGAGCAACGGGCCCTGGAGGGCCTGGTGCGGGCCTGCGAACCGCGGCCGGTGGGGAAAGTGGCCGGGGAGCGGCACCAGATGGTGATGTTGGAGAAGGAAGTCGCCCGCTTGCGGCAGGACTGCGCCCGGCAGCAGGCGCTGGTGCGCACCGCGCAACGGACGATCGGCCTGGGCGGGGCTCCGCCATCGGCCGCCAAGCCCGCAGGCAAGCCTGGCGTGGGCAGCGGGGCACCCGTTTGCGGGTCGCGGTCGGCGGCAAGCAAAGCCGGCGACGGCGTCGCCCGCAAGGCCAAGCGCAAGCGTCGTCCGGTGGCCCGGGCGCTGAAAGCCGTGGCGGCATTACAGACCTCGCCCGGTGAGAGTGGAAGTCTGGCCGATTCGTCTTCGGCGATCGCGGCCGACATGGTACAACGGAGTATATCGAGTAGTTCATCGGCAACGGTGGAAGCGGCGTCTGCCGTGCCGCCGCAGGCCTGATTCACGGAGGAGAAAAAGCCATGGCCCGACGAGGACGCAAACCGATCGGCACGAATTTGGTGGAACGCCTGGAAGGCTCGGAGCGGGCCAAGGCCCGTTTGAAAGCGATTCTGGAAACGCTCTCCGGTGAGCGGAGCATTCCCGAGGTCTGTGAAGAGTTGGGGATCCATGATTCGATGTTCCACCGGGTGCGCAGCGAGGTGCTGCAGACGGCGCTGGACCGTCTGGAGCCGCGTCCTCTCGGGCGGCCTCCGCTGCCAGGCTCACCGCACGACTTGCGCGTTGCGGACCTGGAAGCCGAAAACCTGCGCTTGCAGTTGGAGTTGAAGGCGGCCGAGGTCCGCCGCGAGTTGGCAGAAGAACTGCCGCGGTTGGCCAAGTCCCCCGAGGTAAATCCGGCTGCGAAGCCGGGGGAAAAAACGACTGCGCGGTCGCGGAAGCGGCATCGCAAGCGCTTACAACAAAACACGAATCACCCCGATCCATGAATGCTTGCAACTGTCAACCCCTGAAGCGCGGCTGGCCCGCCCAGCAGCCCCGGCGTGAAGCCGAGCGCAATGCACGCCAGCATGCCGTGGCCTTCGACCACTGGGCCATGCAGCAAGGGGTACGGCAGCGCGTGGCGGCCCAGCAGCTTGGCTTGGCGCCCGGCACCTTGGCCTTCTGGGAACATCGCTGGCACGTGGACTATCTGGAGGCCCGCCCGTTGGGCCGTCCTTGCCATCGCAGCCGCCGGCAACTCCGTAACCAGGCCATCGATTTCATGCGCTACGTGGGAGCGGGCGTGAGCGTGGCCGCTGTGCAAGCCACCTTCCCGGACCTGGCCCGCCGCGAGACCGAAAACCTCCGGAATCGCTTCCGCCGCCTCTGGAAATTAGACCACCAGCGCGCGGTCCACGTTCTCCATTGGCACCACCCGGGAGCGGTGTGGGCCATGGACCATGGCGGCCCACTGCCGGCCATCGATGGCCGCTGGCCGTACCTCCTCGCCGTTCGCGACCTGGCTAGCGGCTGCGAGCTCGCTTGGCTGCCGGTCCTGGATGAAACGGCGGAGACGACGATCAGCGTCTTGCAATGGTTGTTCCTCGAACATGGTCCGCCGTTGGTGCTGAAGTCGGACAACGGTTCGGGATTCATCGCCGAGGCGATGGGCCGCTTCCTGGCTCGCTGGGACGTCCGCCCCCTCTTCTCGCCGCCCTACACGCCGGAGTACAATGGATCGATCGAGGCGGGCAACGGCGCATTGAAGACCCGCACCCACGAGCAAGCGGCCCGCCAGGGCCGCAACGGTCCCTGGACCGCTGACGACGTCGAGGCGGCACGACGCATGGCCAACGAAACGACTTACCCGCGCGGCCCGCTGGGCCCAACACGACAGGAGTGCTTCGGCGCTTCGCCACGGATCACGCTTGAGGCGCGTGCGGCCTTCGGCCGCACCGTCGCGCACGAGCAAACCCAAGAACGCCTGCAGCAAGGCTACCCTTTGGACACGGACCTGGGCCATGCGGCCCAGGCACAAATAGACCGTGCAGCAATCCGCCGCGCTCTCGTCGAGCACGGCTACCTCACTTTCACCCAGAGGTCAATTACTCCATCAATTAAATCTCAAAATTCGTTGAAAATTTCGTAGGCCGCACACAGGCTGAGCAGAATCAAAACATTACACCGACCGGGCAAGGAGGGGGGTTCATGACCCAGGGACAGTATTTTCAAAACCAGGGGGGGTATTTTAATCAGTTTTATAAGAAGCCGAATCAGTGTGCGACCGCGTTGCCAAAGGTTCCTCCGGTCCCTCCGCAGCGATTTGCGCAAGGGTCAATTCAGCAGGAAGAGTGGCAGTCCCGTTGGGGGAGTAACGGTCCAAGTGATTTGCCCGAATCCATACAACGGATTCATTGGCCCCGACATCATAATCCGACTGAATCCGATCGATCCATTCCGGCCGTACCAGTACATAATTCCCGGTGTCCCCGGACAGTATTATCCAGTCACACCTCTCGCACCAGGACCGTTTTTTCAAAGTGGACCAGGTATCAACCCCTGAATCCTGGTGGTCGAACGTGCAAAAAATGTAGCAAGTGGCTGGGAAATTTTCGGTTGCCTGCCTGATGGACCTGACAGCACAGGCGACGGAGGTGAGCGATGCGAATGTTACAACCTGACCAGAAGTTCGCGCTCCTCTTTGGATGGCGACGAGCCGTAATTTGTGTGATGTCAATCGCGCTGCCGGTAGTTGCTATCGGTCGAGTTGCGGCGGCTGAAGATTCGCCCAGATCCGAAAAGGCCATCCGCGACGCCACCGAGGCGATCCGACTCGATCCGACGAACGCAGGTGCCTTCTGCCGCCGGGGGCTGGCGCGGATCGACAAGGGCGAGTTTGAAAAGGCCATCGCCGACTTCACCGAGGCGATTCGACTCGACCCAAGGAACGCCGGCGCATTCACCAACCGGGGGCTCTCGTGGGCGAACAAAGGGGACGATGACAAGGCCATAACCGACTACACCGAGGCCATTCGGCTCGACCCGAATTCTTGGGCCCAATTCTACAACCGGGGGAAGGCGTGGGGCCGAAAAGGCGACGACGGCAAGGCCATCGTCGACTACACCGAGGCGATTCGCTTCGATCCCAAGAACGCGAACACGTTCAACAACCGGGGACTCTCCTGGGCGAACAAAGGGGAGGATGACAAGGCCATCGCCGACTACACCCAGGCAATTCGCTTCGATCCCAGGAACGCGAACACGTTCAACAACCGGGGACTCTCCTGGGCGAACAAAGGGGAGGATGACAAGGCCATCGCCGACTTCTCCGAAGCGATTCGGCTCGATCCGAAGGACGCCCACGCGTTCATAAACCGCGGAGTGGAGTTGGACTACAAGGGAGAGCACGACAAGGCCATCGCGGACTTCACTGACGCGATTCGACTCCACGCCACGGACTCGAACGCCTTCTTCGGCCGGGGGCTGACGTCGGCCCATAAGAAAGAGCTCGACAAGGCCATCGCGGACTTCTCCGAGGCGATACGCCTCGATCCGAAGAACGCGAAGGCGTTCTGCAACCGCGGGGTGGCGTGGGGCCATAAGGACGAGTTCGGCAAGTCCGTCGCCGACTTGAGCGAGGCGATTCGGCTCGATCCGGCGAACTCGGAGGCCTTCGTGAACCGGGGACTGGGCTGGGCCCAAAGGAACCAGCTCGACAAGGCCATCGCCGACTTGAGCGAGGCGATTCGGCTCGATCCGGCGAACTCGGAGGCCTTCGTGAATCGGGGGTTGACGTGGGCCCATAAGAACCAACTCGACAAGGCCATCGCCGACCTGACGGCGGGAATGCGGCTGGCCCCGAAGGACGCGGAGGCCATCTTGAGCCGCGGAATCGTCTTTGCCCACAAGGGCGAGATCGATAAGGCAATCGCGGATTTCACCGAGGCGATCCGGCTAGACGCCAAGAATGCGGCCGCCTACGATGGCCGCGCGACGGCCTATGACCGCAAGTGTGAGTGGCAAAAGGCGCTCGCCGACAGGAACGCGGCGATTGCGCGAGCACCGAACGAAGGGCGCCTCTACCTCGCGCGCTCGAACGAATGGTCCGCGCTAGGATCGCTCCCGAACGCTTTGGCCGACGTTCGATCACTTCATTCGCCTCGACCCGAAGGATCCCGACGGATGGGAGGCTCGCGCAAATTTGCGAACGGACAAGGGCGACCTTCGGGGGGCCATTGAGGACTTCACGAAGGAGATTAAGCTGGCCCCGAAGTGCGCGGTGGCTTGGTACAACCGTGGCAGTGCGTTTGCGCGTGCCAGCAAATTTGAGGAAGGGATTCGCGATTATACGGAAGCCGAACGATTGGGGCTGAAACCTGCTTCGCTTTTCCGCAATCGCGCTAATCTTTTGCGGAAAACCGGGAACGAGACGAAGGCCCTTGCGGACTTGGAGAGAGCTATAGGCGCCGACCCCAACGATGCGCTTTCGCACGCGACCCTCGGCGAACTGCTGGCCGCTTCCGGCGACAAACGGATACGGAACACGAAGTGCGCCGTGGACCACGCCACCCGCGCCTGCGAACTCACTCAGTGGAAAGCCCCACAATTTCTGTCGGTGCTCGCCGCAGTGTACGCCGAATCGGGGGATTTCAAGAAGGCCGTGGTCTGGCAAGAGAAAGCGATCGACCTGTTGCCCGAGGGAGAGAGGGCTGGCGCACGGGAGAAACTGGACCAGTATCGGTCCGGTAAGACCGGCGGCGCGGAAGAATTAAAGGTGCCATCCTCGAAGTCCAGGTGACATAGGCATGATCGGCAGGGAAAGGGAAGAATGGGGTCAGGCCGACGTTAGGCGTTAGTGGATGATGCACCAAAGCCTAACGGAGGAGATTTGTGGATGATGGATCGAAGCTTAATGCCAAAAGTCGCTGTCGGATGATGCCTGCTATCCGGGCATCGTAAAGGCCGGTACCCGCCACCTGGGCACTGTCAAGGTCGTATATCCCTTCCACCCACTTTTCGACCAAGAAGTTGCGCCGTTCAGTGCGATGCCAAAGGGCGGAAAGGTCAACTGCTCGTCGAGACATCCCAAGATCGGCAATGCTTGCCCGCCTGGATGACCGAGCCGAACGCGCCTTGCGCTTCTCACCTTCGGTTGGCAGCCGTTCGTTTCCGAGCAGGCGTTGCGCCAACTGGACGCGTTGTTGGCATCTCTTGACCAACACGACCCGCCGCCCAAACTAAACTCCTGAACATGTGGACTTCGTTTCCTCACGCCTCAGGAGATTTTCCATGAACCAACCACGTTCCCCCTTCGATGGCTTTCCGCTATTCCAGGAACAACCTGATATATGGAATAGCCTGGATCAAGCCACACAAGAGCAAGTCTTGCAGTGCCTGGCCCTGCTCGTGCTGCAATATCACCAACAGACTGCTCGCGGCACCGCGGACGAGCGTCCCCTGAAGAAAGGATATTCGACATGAACGACAAGATCAAAGCCCATCATCTTCAACGGCTCGCGGTTGTCTACGTGCGACAAAGCAGTCCCACCCAAGTCCGCAACAACCAAGAGAGCCGGCCGCGGCAACGCGCCCTCAAGGAACGGGCCCGCGAGCTGGGATGGCCCGAGGATAGGATCCTCGTCCTGGAGGAAGATCAGCGCGAACGGCCAGTTCCACGCATGGCCGACAGGCCTACCGCGAATTGGCCGAGAAGGTCGTGGAAGGGCGCGTGGGGATCATCCTGGCCGTCGAGGTTTCCCGCTGGGCACGCGACAACGCGGCCTGGCAACTGCTGCTCCGCGACTGCATCTTCGCCGCTGTCCTGCTGGCGGACGAACAGAAAGTCTACGACGCCAACGATCCCCACGATCACGTTCTCCTTGGCATTCAGGGCGTGTTGGCCGAGTATGAACTGGGGCTGCTGCGGAAACGCATGCAGGAGTGTTGGTGGGAAAAGGCCAAGCGCGCGGAGATCTTTACGAACATCGCCACGGGCTACGTCGAAGTCCGCGGCCAGGGACTCGCCAAGCACCCCGACCGGCGCGTGCAACATAGTCTCGATCGGATGTTCCAGAAATTCGAGCAGATGCCCAGCGTGATGAAACTCTGCCAGTGGTATCTCGAGCACGAGGAGCCGCTGCCCTACGCGGCCCACGGCGACGACCCGTATCGCGTTCAGTGGTTGCCGGCCAATTACAGCCGTTTGCTCTGGATGTTGAAGAATCCGGCCTACACGGGAGCCTACGTGCTCGGTCGCACGCAAACCGTCGTCCGCCGCTGCGAGGACGGCGAGTTGGTGCGACGACGGCAGTTGGTCCCGTCTAGGCAATGGGAGGTGGTGGAAAAGGGCCGCTTCCCCGCGTATATTAGTTGGGAGCAATACGAACGGAACCTGCTCAAGATCCAAGGGAACGCGACGATGAAAGGCGACGCTTCGCAGGCGGCCCCGCAGTACGGTACGGCATTGTTGGGCGGGCTGTTGCGTTGTGGCCGTTGCGGGCGGCGGCTCGCGGTGCATTACGATTACGCGGGAGGGCCGCGTTATATTTGCCGCGACGGATGGCGGGGACGCGAACAGGGCGTGCAGCGCCTGTCGCTTTCCGGAAGGCAGGTCGATCCGCTTTTCGCGCAACTGCTGCTGGAAGCTCTTCGTCCGGCGGCCATCGAGGCGGCACGGCGTGCTGCCGAGTTGGGCGACCAGGAGTACCGGCAACAGCAACAACGCCTGGCGGAGGAGTTGAAGCAGCGCGAGTACGAAGCCGAACGGGCTCGTCGGCAATACGATCGCGTGGAGCCGGAGAACCGGCTGGTGGCCGCGGAACTGGAACAACAGTGGAATGCAGCCCTGTCTCAGGTGGCCGCGGTCCGTGTGCGTCTGGAGGAATTTCAGAAGCAAAAGGATATGCCTTTGAACGAAGCGGAGGTCGGCCGATTGATGTCGTTGAGCCAACGTTTGGAAACGATCTGGGACGCGGAGCAGACCGACGTGACGATCAAGAAACAGATCGTGCGTCTGTTAGTCGAGGAAGTGGTCGTCAAGCAGGGCGAGTCGCCTGACACCGTCGAGCTATGGATCCACTGGAAAGGCGGTCACCATACGCCGCTGACCGTTCCGCGTGTCGGCCGTCGTGGCCACGGGTATGCCGCGGAAGCGGCGTTGGTGATCGGCACGTTGCATGCGGTGTGCGACGATGCGCGGCTGGCGAAAGCGCTCAACCGCAATGGCGTGCGTTGTGGCTCGAACGCGTGGACTGCGGACTCCGTGCGACGTTTCCGCCACGGGCACGGCATCGCGCCGTTCGACGCCGAGCAGAAGCAGTCGCAAGGATTACTCACGGGCGAGGAAGCCGCACTGGCGCTGGGCATCAGCACGATGAGCGTGCATCGACTCGCGCAGCAAGGCATCATCGCGGCGAAACAACCTGCGCCCGGCTTTCCCTTGGTGATCCGCCAATCCGATCTTTCGCGTGTGGAAGTCCAGGAATCGGTTCGCCGCATTCAACTCAGTTTACCACGTCCGCTACCAGCCGATCCGAACCAATTAAAACTGTTCTAACCCCAGAAATCCCGCGAAAAACGCGGAACTACACCCCTATCACGAAAGAATGGTGTATCATGTCAGAACGACTAACGTCGGCCTGACCCCATTCCTGCACTCAGATACCGTCCTTTATCGCGCGGGCACAGCGGACAAACCGCTTGGTCAATTCTTTAGTACCGAAACTCCGCAGAGCGTCTTGCAAGCGCGGATCGACAAGGCAATCCTGCCGCAGTGGCCAGGCGGCGGTACGTCACCTATTGACTCCGCAATCGGTGTTAGCATCCCGAAGGGAACCACCGTCTATGTGGGTGAGGTTAGTTCACAGGGCGGCATTTACGTCGGGGGAACGCAGCAGATCGTAGTCCCGAAGCCCTGGACGATTGACGGCGTGAATGTCATAAGCGTTCAGCCACTACATTGAAAGTGAGGCGGCACCATGAGTACGCGAACCTTGGTTGAATCACTTCTCCGGCAAGGCGCTGCGCTGCTCCGCGAGCATAACGAGACGAACTGGGCCGACGCGCTTGAAAACTTGGCGGCCGAGTACCCCGAATCGCCAGAAGCAACGACAGCAAAGATACGTGCGATGTACGGGGGAATGGGGTCGTTCAATGACGTAATCCTGTACGGCGCAAATGGTCATCCACTTCGCTCTGAGAATGACGAATTGGATGGTTTGCGTTCTCGGCTGTTCGCTGCCTGTCGCCACTGACCGCCCGCTACGGCCCGTACTCGCCCGCCAGCACCGTGGCTTCACAGCACCATCGCAGCCAAGGGCCTTGGGTACGGCAACAATGAAGGCTGTCGCGTCGATGTTCGTCAATACTTGACGGTCGAAACACGGTCGGCGTCCGGAATTCCGGAATTCCGGGGACACAGTATTAAATTATTGACGTAACGCGTGGAACGTGTTAAATTCGCTGCATGGCGAGAATAGCACGAGTCGTGATTCCGTGCCTGCCGCACCACATCACGCAGCGCGGAAACCGTCGGCAGCAGACGTTCTTCAACGACGAGGACTATGCCGCGTACGTTGAGTTGATGGCCGAATGGTGCCGCGAACAGGGAGTGGAAATATGGAGCTATTGTCTGATGCCAAATCATACTCACTTGATCGCCGTACCGTCGTCGGAGGACAGCTTGCGATTGGCGATCGGCGAGGCCCACCGCCGTTATACGCGGCGGATCAATTTTCGCGAGAAGTGGCGCGGCTATCTTTGGCAAGGGCGCTTCGCGTCGTTCGTCATGGACGAACCCTACCTGCTGGCAGCAGCGCGGTACGTGGAATTGAACCCGCTGCGAGCGCGATTGGTGACCAATCCCTGCGATTGGCCCTGGAGCAGCGCGCGGGCACACCTGGCAGGACGGGACGACCAGTTGGTCAAAGTTGCTCCCCTGCTGGCAATGATCGGGGATTGCGCGGCCTTCCTCAGGAGCGCCGTGCCGGAAGACGAACTGAGGGACATCCGCCGTCACGCGCGCACCGGTCGGCCGCTCGGGGACGAGGCATTCCTCGCGCGCTTGGAGGACATGGTGGGCCGCGTCCTGAAGCCGCAGAAGCGCGGTCCAAAACCCAAAGAAACAGCGAATTAAGTCATGTGTCCCCGGAATTCCGGAATTCGGACTCAGGTCGTTCTCACGGACGTGCCACAAATTTCGGGAGGTTGGAGCCAGTCTCGCAGGGAAGATGTGGCCCTAACGATTACCGCCACGGGACCAGGCGGGGCGTCTCAGAGCTGGCAGTGCGACTTTTGCATAATACGTCTCGACGGTAAGAATCCGAAATTTGTGGTTACTAATTTCAAGCAGATACCGGCAGTAAAACTTTGGCCTTGAACGCCTGAATCGTAAGGTACCTATTTTTGCGACTAGTTGTATGAAGGAAGGTAGATGTCGAACAATGGAACATGATCCCGCTTTCGCGGAACGGACAGCACCAACGGTTTATCGCGACGGAACGCTTGCGCTATCGGCGGGGTCATTTCGAAGGCTCCTTCCGCCGCTGATTGCCACCCTGGTCGCGCTATCGGCGGCAGCCGGCCCCGCTCGGCTTAGCCTAAGTGCGAATGCGTCCGATGCGCAGACGGCGCGGTTTGCTTCAAAGGGGGCGGAGACGGCGGTCATCACCAATCGCCGGGTCTGGAGGTTACCAATACAACCTCAAGGGTCGTTCAACCTATGCGCCCTTGCGGTGACTGGCGGGGGCGGTTGCGTGTTTGGAGTTGGGAGGACGGTCTCGGTCCCCGTAACACTTGACTCGGACGTGCAAGAACAATGCTACGCTTTCAGCGACCGCTTGTTATCCGGGCATCCGCTGAAGACCGAGAAAGGTCTTGTCTACTTCCGCACGGTCGCCGTCTCGCCCGATGGACGGATGCTGGCTGCGGCTATGCACTCGAAACAGGCCAATCGTTGGCTTGAGTGGGACGTTGCTGTCTCGTGTTTTTCCGTAGGCAACGGGTCCGTTATGGGAACCGCGACGATCAGGTCTCTCCCATTCGAGCGAGCGGTGTCTTTCTCGCCGTCGGGCGAGTTTGTCATGTGCGCCGATTGCGATGGAGTTTGGATCTTCACCACCCCAAAGTTGGAGTCATGTTTTTTCCTCGACCGGCGCAGCTACTTAGGCACGGGCGAAATGATTGACGCAGGCTTCTCGGGCGATGGCCGCTATGCTGCGATCGTGGAATCGAAACCCGAGTTGGCAGCCGGGACTTCCGAACTGGCAGCCGGTGATATCGGCGATACAATGCCAAAAGCGACGAAGCAATCCCCAGCAAGAAGTAGCGTTTCCCCGGTCACCACGTCCGGATCGCCAGACTACAAGCCCGGCAGTCTTCGCACGATAGATGACGGCGCCGTCGCGCGCGGCGAATATATCAAGTTGATAGAACTCCGAACGAAGCATGTTCGTTCGCAAATCTCGTTTCGAGACCACCCGCGCGAAATTGCGCTTTCCAGCAACGGCGGGATGCTCGCGATTGACGTTCCGACGCAAGGTTGCGGGTGCGTGGAGATTTGGGATACGCGCCGACTAAAGCGGATTGCGCGCCTGGACGGCTTGTCTGACGCATTGTTTTGCACGTTCCTTCCCAACAGCAATGTACTGGCAGTGCGCAGCTACCGATCCTCTTCGCTGATGTTTTTCAGCATACCGTCATGCCGACGGATAGGCACAGTCGAACACGCCGGGATTTGCGCCTTCGCGTTTTCCTACGATGGCCGGTCGCTCGCCATCGGTGACGAAAAGGAGATTATTGAGGTCTGGGATTTAGACCGTGCTGCGCCTCGGGCGAATTGGCCCACAAGACAAAGGGGAGCGTGCTGCGACCCAGTCACCCAACCAGGCGCAGTTGGCTCAATGGTACGAGATGCTTGGCGGCTCTGACTCCTCCGCTGCAAGCAAGGCCATGAACTTCTTCGAAGATTCCGGGGACCGTGGCGTCGAATTCTTCGAGACGAGGTTGAGACCCGAGATGGTCCGATCGGCTGAGATTCTTACGCTCGTGCGCAAGCTCGATTCGGACGAATTTCGTGTCCGACAAGAGTGCGCAAAAAAGTTGGAGGGGCTGGCAAGGACCGCCAAAGGACTGTTGCGGGAGCAAATGGATGCTACCGAATCGGCCGAGGTTCGCTCAAGCCTCCGGCGCATTCTCGCCGTTGCTGACGATTATTGCATTCGCGACATCGAATGTCTGCGGAGTGTCCGTGCCATTGAGTGCCTTGAGATCATCGGAACTTTGAAGTCGCGCATCCTGCTCAAACGTCTTGCGACCGGCAGCCCTTCCTCTCCCGTGACTCAGGATGCCAGGGCGGCGCTTGCGCGTCTGGACGAGTGGATAACAGCGGAGTGACCCCGGAACGAACTCGTCGGACACCTTACTGACTATCGACGGGAACTGGACGCGACGGATGACCCATCGGAAGCAAGTAATGTTGCAAAACGTGATCGCCGCCACGCCGGTCCTGGCCGACGCCGTGCGGCTGGTCCAGCTTCCGCCGACGCCGGCCCCCAGCACGAACCTGATCATGAACAGTTTCACCGCCGACAGCCAGGGCAACCTTTGGGTGCGGTACACGATCACCGGTGCCTCGGCGCCGCAGTTCAACATCGGCATCTATGGCTCGACCGATGGCCGGCAGCCGCAAACGCTCCTGCAGTCGGTGCCCACGGATAGCGCCGACCTCGGCCCGGGGACCTACACCTTCCCGCTGGGCTTGACGCTGGCCGATCTCGGTTCGGACGGATATTACTTCGCCAAACTCGATCCCGACGACGCGGTGGAAGAGACCAGCAAGGCCGACAACATCGGCGCCCTCTCCTTCCCGAACACGGGTTCGTATCAGGACTCCGCCGGCGACCTGTACGTCGTCACGCCCAACGGCAGTCAAACGGACACGCTCGTTGCCACGCAGGACTTAATCTCCGGCAACGTCACGATCGTCGCGAATGAGACAACTAGCGTCTTCCAAAACGTCTCCAACATTGATGTCATGCTTCAAGGCAGCGGCGGCAGCGTGAGCGCGGCGGGCGTGACGGTGCCCATGACCATCTACGGCGGGACGGGGAGCGGCACGATCGTGGGCGGGGATGGCGGCAACGCGATCTACGGCGGCACGGCCGGCGGCAACACGATCTACGCGGGCGCCGGCACGGACACGATCTATGGCGGCGGCGGAGTGAGCGGCGGTCAGAACACGATCTACGGCGGCTCAGGGACCGACACGATCTATGCCGGCGACGGCGGCGACACGATCACTGGCGGCACGGGCAACGACGAGATCTACGGCGGCGCGGGCAACGACACGATCACCGGTGGCAGCGGCACGAACACGATCTACGCCGGCTCGGGCAATGCCACGATCACCGGCGGGACGGGCAACAACGAGATTTATGGCGGCGCGGGGAACGACACGCTCGATGGCAGCGCCGGCCAGAACAACTGGATCCAGGCCGGCAGTGGCACGACGACCATTGACGGCGGCAGCGGCAACGACTGGTTGTATGGCGGCAGCGGCACCAATTATATCTACGCCGGCAGCGGGACCGAGGTCGTCCATGGCGGATCGGGCACCAACTATATCTACGGCGGCACCGGCCTGGACGATCTTTACGGCGGCAGCGGCACGAACTTCATCTACGGCAATGGCGCGCACGACCTGCTCCAAGGCGGCAGCGGCTCGAACTACATTCTGCCCACGCCCGACGCCATCCCGGGCCACCTCGCCAGTATTGAAGTCGAGAACCCGGGAAACGCGGTGCCCTACGGCGATGGCGAGTACAAATATTCCAACCCGGGCGACACGCCGAGCGACTTCACCAGCGATGGCAACATCGACTCCAGCGGCAACCCCGTCGCGGTTGACTACGATCCCGGCTACGGCGGGGTCTGGAATTTCAACGACTTCGACTCGGGCGTGCGGCTGGGCAAGGGCACGGTGACCCCCGTGGCCGTGTATGCCACCTGGGTCCCGCAGAGCCAATGGGAGAACGATGCGCGGTACACGATCACCGGGACGGCCGACGGGTTGCCACATCAGGTAGACAATATCAATCAGACCGCGCCTCCAGGCAACGACTCGCCGGTGCCGAACGATCGGCCTTGGAAATTGCTGGGCGTCTACGACGTAAACGTCGGCAGCACGCTGACGGTGACGCTGTGCTACGATACCCACGACGGAGGAGAAGATCCCACCCATGACGCCCCGCTCTGCGTTAGCGACGTGATGATCCAGCCCCTATGGCCAACGGTCAGCATTCGGCCCACGAACGTGACGGTCAACCCCAAGGTCGCGCCGGCCAACGCCGGCGACTACGTGGATTGGTTCGATGCCTGTAATCCGATCAGTGTCCCGGTTGAGGATGGCCAGGGCGACCGCACGGAACTTCAACTGGCGGCGTCGATCAACCCGCTCTACGCGCAGATCCCCAACGCGAGCATGAGCGATTGGCAAGCCGCGTTGAGTATCACCCCGACCGATAGTGGGCTTGAGCTGTGGAACTCGTCCACCGGCGGCAGCGCAATGACAACCGCTGAGTTCAGCGCGCTGATCTCGTCTGGCGACTATGACGGCACGGTTTGGGTTTCCTCGAGTAGTGCCGAAGACCCGACGCTCTCTCTGATGTTTGCAAATAGCGTTATCGGGGCTGACGTCAGCGCGAATGTGGCGGCGCAGCCCCAACCCGCCTGGGTCGGTGGGTGGACAATTTACGACAACAATCAAAAACTCTCTGACCTGGACGCAATCTCGGGCGTTAATGGCATAATTGCGGAGGATTTGAGTACGCACAAGCCCAAAGACTACGGATTTGTCTCAACTGCCGTGCAAGCGCATGCTGCTAGGGCCAGGGCGCTCACGACCCAATTCCACTTTCCGTCGTTCGAGCCGAATCGGACAGGCCAATATACAGGTGTGAACAACGCATTTACCCAGGGCAATATTAGCGTCCCCAAAGGCACGTTCACCTACAGTGCCGCGGTTTTCGCAATCGTTGCCGATGTCAGGATAGGGAGCCCAGACGATGTAGTATTGAGTGTTGACGAGGTCGTTCAGCAGTCGTGGTTTGTGAATGGACAGTGGAACGATCAGAAGCCCACGCACTCCCATAATAACGAGCCCTTGCCGCTTGGAACCTTTCTGCCCGCTGATTTCGCTATCAACAACCAAATGATTGGCAAGCTCGCAAGACCCTTGCCCTCCAGCGCGCAGTACCGCATCGTGATGGCCGATACACCGTTTGTCGTCGCGATGACCTCGCCAGCACCCAAGGTGACGTATCCCTATAACGGCATCAAGAAAACGATAACCCAGACGTGGACAATCAAAGATAAGGCGACGGGAGCGAAAGCGTGGCTTAAGCTCCAGATCGAGTTTGGTGTCGGTCCCGATGGTAAAGCGATTCCGCTCGTTATAACCAACATCCAGGAGGGCTGGTCATGGCCCGTGGGCTAATTGATCCAGGGGCCTCGGGGCCCCGCAGCGACGCCCTTAAACGTTGGCAGTTTGGCTTGCGCACGCTTATGTTATTACCGCTCGTGCTATGGTTCGCGGTGATATGCACGCAGTACGTTCTGGAGTGGCTGCGAATTCGTTCCATCCGACACTTGCTCGATTGCAGCTTTTCGCCATTTGCTAAGGAGGAGGAGACGCTGATCATGGAGTTAGCGCGACGCCCCGGTGCGAATGGGCTATTTGACGTGCTGGGACTGGCGGAGGGTGCTACTAGAGGTCCAAACATGTACATGGTTGCGTACGCACTCGGCGACCCGCCGAATCGACTCCGCGCGTACTTTTTTGAGCCGGTGGCGTTATCGATCCCGCCACAAGAGCCAGAGGCCGTATGCGTTATCACGGATGACTCGTCGGGGCTCTTACATTGGCATGTGATCTCCCCGGACTTTGCATCCCTTCGCACGGCAAGTATTACCATTGCGCGAGACGGTAAATCGCAGGTCCTCACAATCGAGGGTGATGCACTTACAGGACATGCCGTTGTAAGATACTCGCTTTCATCCAATGGGCTTACCGAGCTGGGCCGCACAGTACAATCCGTGAAAGTGCGCCTGCTTCGGCGAACCAAACAGGCAAAAACCGAACGGACAATGCAACAGGGGCAGGCCGTGAACCCCCAGCGATTAGAACTCCTCAAGAGGGTGCTCGCATAAAATGATGTAGACAAACGTCGATGAATAGGTTATGCTTCCGTCCTGGAATCCGAAGGATACTCGGATAGTTTACCAAGTATCGGTGCCGTCGCCCAGACAAAGTTGTCGTCGCGGGACTTTTCACGGAGGAAATGACATGACCGCACAAATCACTCGCCAAGCTCATAATTCCATCACCATCGAGGTCACCTTGCCGCTGACCGGCTCCATGCTTCGGGCCGAAGAAGCGATCCAGGATGCGCTTAACGAAGTCGGCCTGCTGGCCACCGAAAAGAATCTCGAGCGGTTCGATACCGATGGAAGTCCCATCCAACTCGGTTCGGTCCGCATGACCAGCAAGGGGCAGTTCGCTCAAGATTACGAAACGCCTTACGGCAGCGTCTCCGTGCTTCGGCATGTCTATCAAACGTCCGAAGGGGGCAAAACGTTCTGCCCGCTCGAAGAGAGTGCCCGATTGGTTCTCAACGCCACGCCGAGATTTGCCAAGTTGGTCTCCTACAAATACGCGGAAGCCGGAGCCGATGCGGTTGTCGCCGATTTATTGGAATGCCAGCATCGAAAGATTTCCAAGCGATACGTCAAGTCGCTGGGCGACATCGTCGGTGCCTATGCCGTTGCGAAAGAAGAGACCTGGAGCTACGCATTGCCACAGTTCGAGCATCCGTGTGCCTCCATCGCGATCGGCGTTGATGGAACATGCATGCTTTTGCAAGAGGACGGGTGGCGGGTGGCGATGACGGGAACGATCGCGTTTTACGACGCCCAAGGGGAACGCCTGCATACGATTTACGCAGGCGCGACCCCAGAGTACGGGAAAGAAAAGTTCCACGCGAAATTCCAACGCGAGGTGGAGCGCGTGAAGAATGCCTATCCGAACGTGCCGTATATCGGTCTGGGCGACGGCGCGGTAGAACAACTGGAGCTACCTGAAACCGTTGACGGACCACCAGACATTGGACTTTTACCATGCCAGCGAGTACGTGGGCAAGGCGGCAATGGTGGTGTTCAAGGGAGCGAAAAAGAAAGCAGAAAGAGAAGCGTGGCTGGAAAACCAGCTTCATCAATTGAAGCACAAGCAGGGAGCGGTGAGTCGTTTGCTTTCGGTCCTGGATGAATTTCTTTCCACGACGCCGCTGAAAAACGCGGAAGATGCGAAGGCGGTCCTGGCGACGATCACCTACCTCCAAAACCAGAAGGAACGGATGAAATACTCTTATTCGGTGCAGCGGAACTGGCCGATCGGCAGCGGCGTGACGGAAGCGGCATGCAAGACCTTGATCAAGCACCGCTTATGCAAATCGGGTTCGCGTTGGAAGGACGACGGCGCTCTCGCCGTATTGTCGATACGTGCGCTGCGACTCACCACAGGCCGCTGGGAAGAGTTCTGGCGAAACCTCGACCAATATGGCTGCCCCACACTCCCCGCGTAACATCATCTTATGCGAGCACCCCTCAAGACATGAAGTGTGAGCTGGACCCCAAAATTTGAACCAGTACATTTATGTTGGAAGTTGGTTCTTATTTTAACCGATGAGGAGGTTCAGGACAATGGCCAGGAAGGTGAAGGTCGCAAGGACAGCGGCGGTGGCGAGTGGGCGCGGCGCGGCATTCAAGGCACGCGTCGCATTAGCGGCTTGCAAAGGTGACAAGACGCTTGGCGAGTTAGCGGGTCAGTTTGGCGTGCATGCCACGCAGATCTCGACCTGGAAGCAGCGGCTCTTAGAGGGCGCCGCGGACTTGTTCGAGGATCGGCGTCGCAAGCAGCGTGCCGAGGAGAACAATCAAGAGGAGCTTTTTGAGCAGATCGGTCGCCTGAAGATGGAGGTCGAGTGGTTGAAAAAAAAATCTGCCCAGTTCAGTTGACAGTCGTCGGACATGCGTTGAGCCGGGGCATGGCGAGTTGAGTCTGCGACGGCAGTGCGAACTGCTCGGCCTGGCCCGCGGGAGTTGGTACTACGAGCCGGCCGGCGAGACGGCGGTGAACCTGAAGCTGATGCGACGGATCGATGAGCTGTACTTGAAGCGGCCGTATTTCGGCAGCCGTCGCATTGCCGATGAGTTCGACGTGAATCGCAAGCGAGTGCAACGGCTGATGCGGGTCATGGGTCTGGAGGCGATTTACCCGAAGCCCAGGACGACGTTGCGGTGTGCAGAACACAAGATTTACCCGTATTTGCTGCGGAATGTGGAGATCGAGCGGCCGAATCACGTCTGGAGCACCGATATCACGTATATCCCGTTGCAGGGAGGTTATGTATATCTGACTGCAATTATCGATTGGTATAGCCGGTATGTGTTGTCGTGGCGGTTGTCGAATACCTTGGATGGAGCGTTTTGCATCGCGGCCCTGGAGGAAGCCTTGGTGACAAGCGAGCCGGAGATTTTCAATACGGATCAAGGAGTGCAGTTCACCAGCCTGGCGTTCACGGGCTGTCTGGAGTCACGCGGTGTGGCGATCAGCATGGATGGCCGCGGTCGGGCTTTGGACAACGTGTTCGTGGAACGCTTGTGGCGAACGGTGAAGTACGAGGAGGTGTACTTGAAAGACTACGCGAACGTCTGGGAGGCAGAGACGAGCCTACGTGAATACTTCGAGTTCTATTGCCACGATCGCAGACATCAGAGCTTGGACAATCGCACGCCGGCAGAGGTTTACGGGGTGCAGCGAACGAAGCGGAGCACTAGGCGTGGGACGAACGCTCCGCGCTGAACATTAGTGTCCGCAACGTACGATTGCGGCGATGACGCGACGGAGGTGGCTCCCCCGAAAGTGCAAAAAATTTCGCCGCCCCCCCGGGGGGGCGGCGAAGGCAAAGAAAAGACGGCCCAAACAGCCTCTTTAACCCTTTACAGATACAGCCCGTTCTCTGGTACAAAGAACGGGGTCCACCTCAGTGACATTGCCGGTATCGGCGGACGAACCTTGTTATGAACCGTTTCACCGCCGACAGTGCGGGCAACCTTTGGGTGCGGTACACGATTACCGGCGCGGCGGCGCCGCAGTTCAACATCGGCGTCTATAGCTCCACCAACGGCGTGCAGCCGCAAACGCTCCTGCAGTCGGTCGCCGCGGATAGCGCCGATCTTGGCCCGGGGACGTACACCGTGCCACTCGGCTTGACCCTGGCCGATCTCGGTTCGGTCGGATATTACTTTGCCAAGCTCGATCCCGACGACGGAGTGGAAGAAACCAGCAAGGCCGACAACATTGCCGCCCTCTCCTTCCCGAACGCGGGTTCGTATCAGGACTCCGCCGGCGACGTTTACGTCGTCACGCCCAAGGGCGGCCAAACCGACTCGGTCGTTGCCACGCAGGACTTAATCTCCGGCGACGTCACGATCGTCGCGAATGAGACAACTAGCGTCTTCCAAAACGTCTCCAACATTGATGTCATGCTTCAAGGCAGCGGCGGCAGCGTGAGCGCGGCGGGCGTGACGGTGCCCATGACCATCTACGGCGGGACGGGGAGCGACACGATCGTGGGCGGGGACGGCGGCAACACGATCTACGGCGGCACGGCCGGCGGCAACGTCATCTACGCGGGCGCCGGCGACGACACGATCTATGGCGGCGGCGGAGTGGGCGGCGGCCACAACACGATCTACGGGGGCTCAGGCACCGACACGATCTATGCCGGGGACGGCGGCGACACGATCACGGGCGGCAGCGGCACGAACACGATCTATGGCGGCGCGGGCAACGACACGATCACCGGTGGCAGCGGCACGAACACGATCTACGCCGGCTCGGGCAATGCCACGATCACCGGCGGGACGGGCAACAACGAGATTTATGGCGGCGCGGGGAACGACACGCTCGATGGCAGCGCCGGCCAGAACAACTGGATCCAGGCCGGCAGTGGCACGACGACCATTGACGGCGGCAGCGGCAACGACTGGTTGTATGGCGGCAGCGGCACCAATTATATCTACGCCGGCAGCGGGACCGAGTCGTCCATGGCGGCTCGGGCACCAATTATATCTACGGCGGCACCGGCCTGGACGACCTTTACGGCGGCAGCGGTACGAACTATATCTACGGCAACGGCGCGCACGACCTGCTCCAAGGCGGCAGCGGCTCGAATTACATCCTGCCCGCGCCCGACGCCATCCCGGGCCACCTCGCCAGTATTGAAGTCGAGAACCCGGGGAACGCGGTGCCGTACGGCGTTGGTGAGTATACTTATTCCAACAACGGCCTAGCGGCGGCCGACTATACCAGCGATGGCAACATCGACTTCAGCGGCAACCCCGTCGCGGTTGACTACGATCCCGGCTACGGCGGGGTCTGGAATTTCAACGACTTCGACTCGGGCGTGCGGCTGGGCGAGGGCACCGTGACCCCCGTGGCCGTCTATGCCACCTGGGTTGCGCAGAGCCAATGGGAGAGCGATGCGCGGTACACGATCACGGGGACGGCCGACGGGTCGCCGCACCAGGTAAAAAATATCAATCAGACCGCGCCTCCAGGCAACGACTCGCCGGTGCCGAACGATCGGCCCTGGAAACTGCTTGGCGTCTACGACGTAAACGTCGGCAGCACGCTGACGGTGACGCTGTGCTACGATACCCCCGACGGAGGAGAAGATCCCACCCATGACGCCCCGCTCTGCATTAGCGACGTGATGATCCACCCCTTATGGCCGACGGTCAGCATTCGGCCCACGAACGTGACGGTCAACCCCATGGCGGCGAATTACAACGACTACGTAGATTGGGTCGATGCGTGTAATCCAATTAGTGTCCCGGTGGAGGACGGCCAGGGCGACCGCACGGAACTTCAACTGGAAGCGTCGATCAGCCCGCTCTACTATGACATTCCCGGGGCGAACCCGAACGATTGGACGGCCGTGCTTCCGAGCGTTACGGGCCTTGAATTCTGGAGTGACTCGGAGGGCGGCACGCAACTGCCGCCGGGCGGCATCGGCAACGTGATCGATCAGCCGCTGTCGGGCGGGTCGTACACCGGAACGGTGTATGTGTCGGTTGATCCAAGCAGTTCGCTGGCGGCGGGTGAAGCCAATGGCTCACCGGTCACTACTGTGGTCGCCGAAGTGCAGGGTCCTCACGGCGAACAAATTCAGTGCATGCTCCCGGTGCAGGCGGCAACAAGCTCTTGGACGCGGAACCCCTGGAGCGGCAGCCCCGCGACGAGCAACTACAGTGGGAATGCCACGGCCCACGGCAACAACGCCACGCTGCGGCAATTGGCTGCCGATATCACAGGGAACGCGAGCGACTATTCGCTTTTGATAAAGGCCAATCCGGGCATTAAAATGAACACGAGGACGACGGCGGTCCCCGCTGACACGAAGATCAACATCGCGCCGCTCTTGCAGAAGCTGGAAACGACCTTGCGCAGCAACGTTGCTGCGGCAGCCACGGGCGGCGTCTACGCGACGTTCCCTAAAGACGACGAGGAGTTTTCCGAGGGCTCCGACATGGACGAAGCGGAGGTGAATGCGGTGTTCAAATACGGCAACACGGGCTGTTTCGATTGTCTTGGGATGGCCACGGTCCTGATGGCGCGAGGACTGATCAAGGCACTGAAGCCCGGCGAGTTCGACGCCATATTCGGCACAACCGACGACATACCGTACGTTAAACCCACTGTTCCGCTTAGCGCAACCAAAAAGGGCGACTGGCTATACTTTGCCAACGACCCAGACTACGACAGCGGCTTTTATCAAGGTGAGAACGTTATCGAAACCCAGCATGGGCCAAAAATCCCTTTGTCCCGCTTCGCGGGTTGGACCGGGGACAAGAAGAAGGGAATGTGGAACCTAAGCTACTCTTCGTGGTGTGCGGGGCTCGTGAGGGCCTACAACCACCAAACGCCGCCACCGGCGACAAAGATCAAGACCGTTCCGGGCTACACTGGCACTGCCGAGTTTTTTAACGTTGCAAAGGTGGCCCAGATGATTTTTGATTTCCGCACTAAGTCAACGGACAGAAATTCATAAGGAGAAGGCAAATGACCAATATTCGGACACGCTCGGTTTCCACCGTCGTATTGCTCTCGTTCGCACTTCGATGCGCCGTCGGCTTTGCAGTGGACCCCGACACGGGCCAATCTCACAAAAAGGGGGAGAATACCGTGAAATCTGAGGCCAAGCCACCCGAGTTGACGCGAGACTACCTATTGGCGCACGGATTCAAACAGGCGCCGAAGGACGCCAACTCGTTTACCGCGGAGCACCTACGACTGAAGGACGCGGCGCGGATACTCGGCTTTGAAATTCACTCGTTACACCGAACGGTGGGTCAGTCGTTTGAGACGGACATTCGGGTGGGATTTGCGCAAGGGAAGCGGCTGGTGGCCCGGTCGGAGAAGGAGGACGCCAACGGCCACATTATCTCGCTCACCGCGAAGCACCCGGACGCGATCTGCACCGTGCGGATTTCGCTCAAGAAGTACGTGCCGCCAAGACCGCCTTTGACGACCGACAGCAATCCGCGGGTGACCGTCAAGTCCATCATGGTACCGAAAGAGCGCAGGAAGCCGCTGCGGGTGACGGTTGAGATCGCGGCGGAAGGCAAGCTGCCGCTTGGCCTTTTATCACTCGGCCAGTTTCGAGTCCGGCTCACGCAGGGGAATTCGGAAGTGTGGGAGACGCTCGCGCAGCCTCCCGACGACTTTGAGGACCTTCTCATCGAGCCGGGGTCGCCCAGGATCTTAACGCTCACGGCGCCCGACGAAGGCACGCTGGAAAGCGAGGAATGGCACGGCTTTCATTCGGGCAAGTATGCCGTGCAGGTCGTCATTGACGGACAATCGGTGCTAAAAGGTGAAGCCTTCGATTATTCATGGGTCAATGGGCGTCCTCGTCGCGGTTGCAAAGTCGAGTCAAGGAAGTTCGAGTTCACCGTAAAATGAACCCGCGAGGGGATAAGGGCCATACCGCAGGCCTTTCAAACTGTCGCTGCTGGCAGTGAAGGCATGAGAGATTAAGGGTGTTGAATCTGTCGAAACTACGTAAATTGGATCTTTTGGATTCGCGAGTAACCGCACTGACCCTGGGCAAAGTGGCAAAGCTACCGAAACTTGAAACGCTTAATCTAAGCGCGACGGACATTGCAGACGATGTGATATCGGGACCGCAATGAGTTGGCCCAGCCTGACCTGATCGTCTTCGACCACAGCCCGATGGCGCTGCTGGCCGCAAGAGGGCTGCGCAGAGAAAGCGCTGATTGGCACGGACTTTTTCTGCGCGTTGGACGAACAGCCGTTGGCGGACTTGCAACCTTGGCTGCCAGGGCCGCCGCTGGCAAGAATGCACGTACAATGGCAACCATCCTCTTTGCCTGGGAACTCGGCGGCGGTCTGGGACACGTCACGCAGATTGCCTCTTTGATAGACGGTTTGCGCCCGGCAGGGCACCGGATCGTGGTAGCTCTCCGTGAATTACCCCACGCCGTTGGACTGCTGGAAAACTCCGGCGTTACCCTCCTGCAATCACCCTACAAGACACCAACGAGTCCGCCCCCCATCGCCGCGCCCCGCACGTTCGCGCACGTCCTGTGGAACGCGGGATTTGGCGACCCCGCTGAACTCAACGTCGTGACGGAAGCCTGGGGCAATCTGCTGGATTTCGTCGCCCCGGACCTTACCGTCTTCGACCACGCGCCCACAGCCTTGCTTGCTGCCCGCGCGCGGCAGGTGAAACGGGTCGTGATCGGGAACGGCTTCTGTTGCCCGCCGGATGGCTCGCCGCTCGCGGATTTGCGGTCGTGGATGCGGCCGGAACCTGGGCAGTTGCAAGAGGCGGAGCAGCACGTGCTGGATTGCATGAACCGGGTGCTCCAGCGCCGCCATGCCGAGCCGCTGGGGCGGGTCACGCAACTGTACGGAGAGGTCGATGATACGTTCCTGACGACGTTGGCGGAGTTCGATCATTATCCGGACCGCGCGCTCACCCTGGCCGCCCTCACCCCCTGCCCCTCTCCCAAAGGGAGAGGGGAGCAAGGAGCCAGCCCCTCTCCCGCAGTGGGGCGAGGGGAGACTACTGAAGCCCTCGCCCCGACCGCCCTCACCCCCTGCCCCTCTCCCGGAGGGAGAGGGGAGATAAGATACCGCGGGCCGTGGTCGCTGTCGCGCGGCGAGCCGCCGGTTTGGCCGGCGGGCGGCGGCCAGCGGATCTATGCCTACCACAGTCCGTTCCCCGGTCTGCCCAAAATACTGCACGCCTTGCGGAGCACCGGCTGTTCAACGATCGTTTTTGGCAGGATCGATCCACAAGTGCAGGAACGGTTTGCGGCGCGGCACCTCCGTTTCGAGACGCGGCGGCTCGATCTCAAGGAAGTGGCGGCGCAGTGTGAAGTGGCGGTGCTCAACGGCGGGCAGGCGACGACGCTGGCAATGCTCTTGGCCGGGAAGCCGGTTTTGCAAGTGCCGCTCTTTTTGGAGCAAGCCATGAATGCCATGACCGCCGTCCGCATCGGGGCGGGCATGATGGCCTTTCCCCGCGGTGTCGACCGGACGCGAGAGCAGATCGCCGAACTTCTGGACTCGCCCCAGTATACGGATGCCGCGCGGCAGTTTGCCGCCAAGTACGCGAGTTTTTCCGTCGAGGCCGAGATTGCCCAGGCCGTCGAGCGCCTCAACGAGCTGGCAACATCGCGCAGTGCGTAGCCTATACGGGTCGATCGCGGCGACGGCTGGGGCGTAATGATACGCACAAACAGCGCCCCGGAATGCTCGCTGGAAAGGCTACCAAGAACTTGAATGGACTTGCAATCCGTAATTGATTTCATAGACGGATTGCCAATCCGTCCTACAGCCAAATGCGGAAGTTATTCTTCGACCGAGCCTACGCGGTTCACCTCGCCGGCTTCAGATCGAACTGGCTGATACCGAACATGTAGGACTTCTGGGCCTGCGGATTGGCGCCGAGAATCTCGACCGTCAAGACATGCCGGCCCTGGGGCAGATCGTAGACGCCTAGAACGACCGGGCCGGTGGGGACGACGTTCGGGTTGAACAGGTCGACGGGCTCGCCCGCCTTCTTGCCGTCCAGCGAGAGCTGCACGATGCCATAGTCCTGGGCCTTCGTCAGGCGGACGCTCACTTCGTAGCGGCCCGTCGCGGCCACCGGCAGGCCCAATTCGAGCTTGCTGCCCGGCCCGGCGCCGGTCCACCAGAGCTGCGCGTCGTTCTTCCATTTTTCGTTGCCGTAGCCGTTCAACTTCTGGACTTGCGCCTCGCCCGGCGGCTCGTTGAGCACCGTGAAACCGTTGACCACGAGTTCCGGGCGGGTGTAGTAACCGTCGCGCTGCTCGGGGGGCACCGGGCCGTAGCAGTCCTTGCCGCCGGGCGCAGATACCACCGCGCGGCGCAGGCGTAGAGCGTGCCCCGTTCGTTCGGGTAATACTTCTCGATGCAGGCCTCGAACGATTTCTGGAACGGCACGTTCTCGACGATGTGCCAGCGGGCCAACGACTGGTGGCCTTGATTGCCTTGGGTCATCGACTGGCAGTGATAGGGTTTTTGGAACAGGCTCGGACAGCCCCAGGCGTAGCCGAAGTAGTCTTCCGAGCCGGTGCCGAAGGTGGAAGGGAACTTTTCGCCGTCGACGAAGAATTTTTCGTCGCCTTCGCCCCACCAGCCGCCGCGCGGGTTCCAAACGTGCAGCGACACACCGCAGAACCGGCCGCGGCCCTGCGTGCGGAGCATGATCCAGTCCGGCCAACGGTCTTTGGGCAACTCGACCGTGTCGCGATGCCATTTCGTATGGAAATAACCGAGGCCCTCGAACGGCCGCCCCAGCGGGGCGTGGGTAATAGAAAACCCGACGGCCCGCTTGGTCGTGTCCTCGTTGACCAGTTCGACCAGGGCACTCTTAGCGAACGGCATGTACCAGAAGGAATAAAATCCTTTCGGGGTCATGCCCAGCGGCAGCGTCTTGAAGAGGTTCATGCCGGGGGCCGTTCCGAAGAAATCGCCCAGCGGACACCACACGGCCGGTTCCGACTGGCCGTCCCAGGTGATCCGCAGCGCCAGCTTGCGGAGGGCGGTCATCTGGTCGGCCCGATCGCCCAATTTCATTTTGACCCACATCGCCGTGATCGCCCGCGGCCCATCAATCCGCGCGACCCGGGCCGTTTCGCCGGGCGCAATGGTAAACGCATTCCCGGGGATCTCCTCGCCGGCCCGGCTACCGGCCGGATCGGTGCCCAGCCCGTTGGCAAAAAAATCGTTGACCTTCTGAAGTGGCGCGGCGTGTTGGGCGGCAAGCTGGGTGCTGAAGGTCGGGACCGTAGTCCCGGCCGGGTAGGTCGCGTAGTTGAAGTGAAAGTAGTTGCCCCAATCCTTGTCGGCGACCACTCTGCACGACTTCTGATAAGGGATCGGCACGAAGAGGTTTTGCCCGCTCGACTGGACGTCGGCCAGGTTGTAGGACAGCGCCGGATAGGCGAAGGGCGCATGCTTGCCGTCGAAGTAATGGGCGAAGGGCAGATCGACTGCCGGCTTCGGCTGGTCGTCGAGGTAGATCTTGACGTGTCCCCGGCCGGCGCGGCCGACCAGATCCGCCAGATGCAGCCCGGCCCTTTCATCTCGGCCATGACAACCCGGTCACCCTCAGTGCGGATTACGCCGCCGCCGTCGCCGTTGGCGTCCCAATTGACGTACTTGCCGGTCTTTTCGTCGTATCGGCTCGCCCGGTCGTAACTGGACCATTGGGCGCACATCTCGCCGCGGTCCGGCAGGGTGGCCAGCCGCGGCGAGGTCGGTCAACCGGCCGACCAGGTCGGGATAGGTCAAGTTCTGGCCGGCCCGGGCCGTGGCGAACAGGCCCGCGAGCACGAGAGTAGTTGCGGTGGTGAACGATCGAAGCGTGGACATCGAGAGGCTCCTGGAAGGAAGTTGCGAGGGAGGTTGTACGGGCCGATACAAAGGAAGGAATGGATTCCAATGTAATTCACGGCGGAGCGGTTTTCAACTGTAGATGTCCATTTCCGGGCCGTCCCAGCCGGCGCGTTTCCCGAACTGCTGGAGTTGGAACAGCCGCTCTTGTTCGGTGACCGGATCCTCCTCGAACAAGGACTTGAATCGCTCGTATACGTCGGCGCGTACGAGGACGAACGTTGCGCTCGCGCCGGGTCGCTAACCCGCACGGGAAAGTCGTCGCCCTGCAAACTGGCCCACTGCTCTTCGGTAAGCTGAATTGACATAGTCAGATCCTTGCGAAAACTACCAATATCCTACACCGGCTGGGTCGACGCGGCAATGACGAAATTTTCGCGCGGAAGGCCCAGCAGTTTCTCTCGAACTGCTGGCCCGTTGGGCCGAAAGAGAAATGTGGGGGAGCATTCTACCAGGGCTGCGCCCTTCGCTGGATGAACCGATACCCCGTTGGGGCACGCGAATCCACGCCTTCCGTCTGTGGCGGACAGCGTGTACGACGGGCGCCAGCCGCCGGCCAGATCGAGAGCAACGCAACGTGTGGCCTAGCGGCTTAGCGGCGTCAGTCCGCACCTGACCTACCGGTCCCAAGCGGAGAAGGTCGAAGCGGGTTACCTTTTCTTCTCCTCGAGAGCGCTCACGCTATCCTCTTTTCTGGCCGAGCGCTATTGCCCCTCGACAAGATTGTTTACTCCGAAGATGGCAAGAGATAAGCAAACCCCGGACAGGATAGAGATAAAACCGACCGTGCCCTCCGCCGCAAGTTCCTGAAAGATTGTTGGGCTCGGATTGCACCTTACTGCTGGCATCGCAACAACCCCAAAGACAAGTGAAATCGCGGCGCTAACCACGCATGCGACGCGCACGCGGAAGAAGAGCGTGACGCACCACACCGCAGAGACCCAGCACAACAGCCAAACAAACCCGGCCTCGGGGGCGTCGATCGCACGTAACCCCGCGCACAGCATTGCGATGACCGTCATCAGAAGGAGCAGCGACCTAGTTGTGAAAGCACGTCGCATTATCGGATCGACCCCTATTGAGACACAGATCAGCATGGCGGCCGATCGGCATGCCGTCCTATCCTTTCGCGCCACGAACCACCCCCAGGATACACCCCCGGACCGCTGTCGACAACCCCGGCCAGGCCGTAACGATCTCCGCCAAATCGCCATCGACTGCACCAACTGCACCGGATTCTGCACCGCTTTTTCCACTCACCCCCGGTTTCTCCGAGGATTTCGCGAGGTGTTCGGTTCCTTCAGGGGGCACTTCATAAGCCGTGACTCAGTAACGAGTTACGGCTTTATTATTGCGCGAGTCGGACCTCCACAACTTCCAGATTTTCCATTCCATCACACGAAAATGGACAAATTCCATTCCGTTAACCATTCCACGGTCGTACTCGCTGTCCTCTCTGCTTCTTCTGTCTCCGGCCACGGGATGGGGGTTCAATGCCTCCCCCGCTTCGTCATTTCTTCGACATCCTGGTCCTACCAGCGGAAGAACCGGTACGGGTTGTCGCTGAGGTTGAAGGCCTCCGTTTTCTGGTTCGAGGTGCCGGGGACGAAGCCGCGGTAGTCCGGGTGGTAGAGAGCTGCCGCCGCAGTCGCCCTCGGCGCCAGGAAAACGTCCTGGTCGGCTTTGAAGCTCGCGCCGCAGTTGGCCAGAAGCTGCGCGAGGCTGCGAGTCTGCCGCCAGCGAGTCAAACGGAAATAGGTCTGCTTGTCGGCGTTCAACGCCGCCGGGTCGATTTGGCAGATCAACGCCGCGCCGCCGCCTGACCCGAACGAGACTCGGCCCAGCAGACCGTCTGCGCCCACCTGCAGCGTACACCCCACGAGCGAAGTATCCTTGACCACCCAGGCATCGCCGTCCGCCCGCCAGCGCAGGTCCGAGGCGCTCAGGCCGCGGGCCTCCGGCCACGTGGGCGGATTGAGGGAGCCGTGGAAACCGGAAACCTTCTCCAGGGTCACGCCCAGCGGACCGGCTGCGTCCCGGCGGGCCAGGAAGATCGCGTGCCCGCCGGCCTGCGGACAGCGCCCGCGCCTGGTCCAGATTCACCTGGCCGTCCACGCCGACAATGAACAGTTTCGTTTCCGGCGCAACGCGGGCGCTCTTGGTGTAGGCGATGCCTAACTGATCCAGCAAAGCCGCGCCGGCATCGCCGCCGACATAGACTACGCTATTGTCGGCCCTGGGCGCCAGCGGCGCCGAGGCGACGTGCTTGACCAACTGCCGCCCGATCAGGTCGGCGGCCGGATCAACGGCGTAGTGATCTTCCAGGTCCAGCGTACACAGGGTCAAGCGGCCCTTGCCGTAGTCCAGTTCCATCAGCGGCGAGTAGGCCAGGTCAAACTCGCCTTCCAGAATTGGCCGCCAGCCGCTCAGATGCGGTTTCTCCAGCGCCGCGCTGGACACCACGCCCCGGTTGCCCCAGTGCCAGCCCAGCTCCGGCGAGCGCCAAGGGGGATTTTGCACGGCGACTTCCGGGTAAGGCTCGACCAGGGTGCTCTCGCCGGTCCAGTTCCACAGATCGGCGGCGTCCAGTCCCTGCACCACCGGGTTATCCGCCGAGACCGGGCAAATGCGCCGGGGAAGCTGCGCGGCGACGCGGAAGCCCAAGCGCTCAAACCACGCCGGGTCTTGCGCGCAGATCATTACGCGCGCCCCGTTGCGGACCAGCGCTTGCAGGTCGAAGGGCAAAGCCGGCTGATTGGCCGAGAAGGCCTCGCGGCCGATGACCAGCGTGGCCGGGGCGGCGCCCTGTCCGTTCCATGGCTTAACCGTCACGCCCATGGCCTGGAGCATTTTGGTCGTCTTGCCCACCGGGTCGAAGACCGCCGCCTGCACCCTTGCCGGCGCGGGCTTGGCGAAGACGCGGAAGGGGAAACTGTCCGTCTGCTTCACCGTGCCGATGGTGGTATCGAGGGTAATCAGACAGTCCGCCTTCGCCCCCGTAACCTTGGGAGCGGTGAACTGGAAGGGAGTCAGCTTCGTTTCCCCGGCCGCCAGCTTCCCATTCCCTTGCCCGTGGGCGATCTCGGTGCTACCGCGCATCGCCTTCCACGAATAGGTGTAGTCCCGCTGGCTGCGGGTGTCGTTGAGCAGCGCGACCTGTTTCTGGACCGTTTGTCCCACCAGGAAACTGTGGTCCTTGGCCGTAAAGGCCTCGGCCGAGCCGGCGATATAGGCCAACGTCGGCCCATCCGCCGCCATCATGGCCTCACCGGCCGGGAAGATCTGCATGCCCTCTGGCTGGTAGGGCTTGATCAGGTTCTCGTCGAAGCCGGTCTGCGGGAAGGTGCCGTGGTCGCCCGGCTTGAAAGTGGGGGGCTTCTGGGTGAGCGGTGGGAACGGGGCGTTATCGCTGCGCCGCTTATTGTCGTATTCGTCCCAGCCCCACCCCGTGTCCCAGGGAGTCATGCCGCCGCTGATGCCCCACATCCGCCAACTTCGGTAAGTGTTGCGGATGAAGAGCGCCTGAAGCTTCTGGTGGGCGGGGGCGTACACCAGAAGAGGTTCCTGGGGCCAGCCCGAGTACTTCTGGCCGCCGCGGAACGATTTGGCGATCATTCCCCGGTAGTGGTCCGTCTCCAGCAAGTAGGCCTCCGGCCCCAAATAGATCGCGCAGTACTCGGTCATCAGCGGCTCGGTATCGGCGGATTGGCCCCAGCGCCCGCGCATGAGCGAGGCGCTCCAGGGCGTGCCAAATTCCACGCATTGCAGAGGCATATCGCCGGACTTGGCCCATTCACTGAGCCAGTCCTCCCGTTCCTGCAGCGGCTCGAAATTGAGGTAGCAGTTGATGCTGTAGAGGTCGCCCAGGACGTTGCCGGAATAACTGAACGCCGGGCGCGTCGGGTCCTGCTGCTTGATCATAGCGATAGCCTCACGGACCATGACGGCGGCCCTCTTGAACCCGGACTCAGGAATGTCGCGCTGGCGGCCCATGTACCGGGGGTCCAAATCCATGCCGCCGATGCCGAACCGGTTGGGGTTGGTGGCCCAAAGGACGACGGAGGGGTGATTGCGGTAGGGGCGCATCGTCGCGGCCACGTCTGCCTGCCATTGTTTTTTGCCGGCCGCGTCCCAGTTGTTGGGAGTGTTCGGCAGATGAATGAACTGCAGCAAACCGAGGTGGTCGGCGCGGTCGGCCCACATCTCGCGGAAGTCCGCCACCCCACGCTCCCCCGCAACATAGGGCCCGTGCGATACCATGTTCCATCCGGCGTACAGGTAGCCTTTGATGATATTGCTGATGAGTAAGCGCGAGTCGCCGGCGGCGCCTTCCAGCCCGGCGCCGGTCGGCCGCAAATGCATTTCGGTGCCGTTCATGAAGAAGCTGCGCCCCTCGATCCAGAACTCGCGGAAGCCGAAGCTCTGGGCGAACTCATCGTTGAGCCGGCCGCCTTTGGCCTCCAGCGCCAGTGTGTAGAGATTGGGCTGCTGGACATCCCATAGACGCGGATTGGCCCACGGCCAGGAAAGCGTCATCTTTTGCGGCGCGCCTTCGGGCACGCTGGCGTCGGCCTCAAAGGTCTTCTCCTCTTTGCCCTGCTCGTCCATCAAGTGGGCGATGAAGTGCGCCGGGCCCGCGGCCGCGCCGCTCAGTTCCACCTCGACCTTCAACTGCTTCTGCCGTGTCGAGGGCTGGATGAACACGTCGCTGATGTGCGCGCCTTGCGGCCGGCTGCACAGCAGCACATCCCCGACCAACCCTTTCGTGTCCACACGGGTGCTCTCCACCTGGCCGCCGTTCTGACCGTATATATCGATGAGGTCCACCTGGCTGGAATTCAGGGCGCCGGAAGCCGGCCCGCGACGGGAGGCCATCACTTCGATCCACAGCGTATCCTCACCGCCGGGGGTCACGGCGCTGGTCAGATCGATTTCGCCCGAGGGCCAGGTGATCGCGCCGCATTTCTTGCCATTGACATAGACGATCGCATCGGTGCTGACCCGTTGCAGCGAGAGCAGCACGGCTCGCCCCGCCCACGCCTGCGGCACTTTGATCTTGCGCACATACCAGGCGCACCAGGTGCCCCCGCCGTTACCGAATCGCCACCAAGCCGGGCCCTGGGCCGCACGGGACGCCAAACTGGGCAACCCTTCGTGCGGCCGCCACGAACCCGGCACCTGGATGTAAGCCAACCCGCCGGGGGGCGCGGTTTCCGCCGGGTCCAGCATTGGCACAAATTGCCAGATGCCGTTGAGGCAGATCTCGCCGCGTTTCGTGGTGGACGCCTCGATAGGTTCCTGGCCCCAGGTGAGGTGCTCCGAAGCGGGCAGCACGGCATCCTTCGGCGGCGCCTGGACCTTCGTGCTCTCCGCCAAAATACGAATATTCTCTATCTCCATGGTGCCCGTGGCCTCCCACAGGCTGGGCAGGATTTCTATCGCAGTCACATTCTCGGGAATCTCCATGTGGGTGCTGAGTTCCTTCCAATCCGAGTCCTGCTTGAGTTGCAGGACGCCTTTGCCGACCATCCCCTGGTTAGCCACCAGATGGAACTCAATGTCCGCACCCGCGTAATCCTTGTTGGCGACTTTGAGATTGGTGGTCTTCATGAGCGCCATCACGGTGACAGCGGTCCACTTGGGGTTCAGGGAGAAGTGGTAGATCGGGCCTCCCCCGGCCGCGAGGTTGTCGTTGGTGAGGCGCAGCGCCTTGTGGCCATTGTCGGCCGTGACGATGCGGACATTGCCGCTGATGCCCCACCACACGGGCATCTGGCCGCGGGCGTTGGCCTTGTCGAAGTCGCCATCCGGGAACACGTTTTGTTGTTGGGCCGCCGGTGTCGCGGCAGCGGCCGCCGGCTGTGCCGACAGCCTCTCGCCTGCCCACGCCATGGCCACCATCAGACTGAAAATCGCTAAACCGGAACCTCGGTTGCTAAGAATTTGTTTTTGCATTGCTAAGAATTCGCTTGTGCGCCGTGCGTCCTGAGCGCCGCGCGGGTGGCGGAGAATTGGTTGTTAGGCTCAGGATAAGAGATTTCAATTGTTCTCACGGTCGCCGATTATAGTCGAGGAGAAGGGGGTAAGCAAGAAGGCAGGATAGCAAATCAGGATAGGACATTAGAATTGGGGTTCTCCGCCTGCACCAGGCGTTTTCGATCCATAAGCAGTTCATAGAGCCGCCGCAGTCTGAGCGCAACCAGCGCCGGACGGTTGAGATGCAAAATCGCGACATGGAACCGCCCGGTTTCCGGCAGCGGCTGCGCCCGGCCAGTCGCTTCGTCCATGCGCAGATGCCGTGAGATAGCAAGGACGACCAGTTGGTCAAAGTTGCTCCGTTGCTTGCGATGATCGGCGACTGGGATGCCTTCCTGAAGAGCGCGATGCCGGAAGAGGAACTGAGGGACATCCGCCGGCACTCCCGCACGGGTTGGCCGTTGGGGGGGCAAAACCTTCCTCGACTGGCTCGAGGAGATGGTTGGCCGTGTACTCCTCCTTTTCATTTGGCCACCTTGTCACGCTTTGTCATCCCAATCGGCCGCCGCTGCGGCGACGACTGGCAAGCCCCGGCCTGCTCAAAAGTGGTGCGCTTGACGCCCCAGAAATCAAGGTCGTAGTCAGCGTCTAGCCGAAGTTTATCGAGCCACGCGCCGGGCACGACCGACACGATCAATTTGTGCGGTTGCAGGTCGAGCTTTCCGAGTTGCCCTACCGGCGCGGTCAGGGCGGTTGCGGCTTGCGTCGCGCTCAGCGCGACGTTGCCTTCTGGCCACGGCTGTGAGGGTTTCTTCGCCGCGACCGACAGGTTGCCCGCAATGACCATTGCGTCGACCGCATTGCCGGAGATGGTGAGCGCGTTTCCCACGTCCACGAAGGTGTTGTGGTAGACGAACGCCTGCTTGACCGGCTTACGGTCGTGCGTGGTGAGCATTACACCCGTGCCTGGGCAATCGACAAACACATTGTCGTGTATTGAGACGCGCCCGGTGCCTTGAAAGAGGCTTTCGCGCGGGTTGTGGCAGAGCACGTTGCCGTAGATTTGGTAGCGGTCGTGGGAGCCTGGGCCGTCGTCTGGGTAGCCGCCCACCAGCAGGTTGGGACGGTTGCCGTCGGGACTGGGGCGATCGCTCTTGATGAAGACATTGTAGCGAATGATCGTCGTGCTGGGCTCGGTCGGCAAGCCTTGCACCGCCGGCCGCGGATTCTGCTTCTTGATCTGCAGGCAGTAACCGACCGGATTGGTTACCAGGTTGTACTCGATAATCCCGCGGACAAATGGTTCGCCGCCGGTTGAGTTGCCTAGGTAGAGGCCCGTCCCGGCGCCGATGACCGTATTGCCGCGAATCGTCCAATCTGCCGCGGGGGCCTTGGTGGAGATGCCCACGATCTGCTGGTTGGCGCCATGGTTGATGATCGTATTGTTCTCGATCGTGACGTGGTGACTGACGATCTTACTGTATTTGGCCTTGATGGCATCGACCTCTTTGCCTCGCCCGTCGAACGTCAAGTCGCGCAGGACGAGGTATTGGCAGTCGAGGATATCGATCGTATTGGTGCCTCCGACTCCCAAGAGCACCGTCTCGGCGCCCATGCCGCGGATCGTGATCGGGGCATCGGCACGCCCATGCAATTGTTTAAGCGTGATGCCGCCGTTGTACTTGCCGGCCGTGAGCACCAGCGTATCGCCGGGCTGCAACCCGCTAACCTTTTGCCGAACATTGTCCGGCGTAGCCTCGATGTCCTTGGCGGCCGCCCAACCCGCGCATGCCAGCCACACGAGCAACGACGAAACCAGCCACTTGTTGTACTGCATCGTACTCTCCTGTTAGTCGAGGTTTTTCCAATAATGCACTCTTCGGGGGATACGTGCAAACCGCACTCTTCCGGCAGCTAATAGTATAATTCCAGCCAATACGTCATCAACAAAGTCCACGGGTGCCACAAACCCATCTTGAGCGAATCGCCGGAAAAGACCTCGGCACAGATAAGAACCACCTGCTTGACATTTTGCTCTCGACAGCCCAAGATCGGGGCTGGCCGTCTTTTTCGTATCTGATATTCCCTCCCGACTCATCGAACCCCGAAAGGATGGGTCTTCCGCCGTCTCGGAGGCACGTCATGCGTTTCCATCGTTGCGACTTCCTCGATCTGATGGACTACGCTATGAACGGGTCATTCCCACGATTCCTCGCTATCGCCTGTCTGCTCGCCACTCCCTTTGGGGCGACCAGGGCGGCCGATCTCACCTGGATCCGAACGGCACGCGTATTCCTCGTGGATGCCTACCAGCCGCCGTTTGCTCCCGCACTCGAGTACGACGCCGAGACCCTTGCCCGGACCATGGCCGAGATGCACGCCAATACGGTGCGGATTTCCACGATGGGCAAGTACGCCACGATCCAGGGAGTCCGCTTTTCCACGCACCCCGACTTGGGCAAACGGGATTTGCTGGCAGAAACGATCGCCGCCGCCAAGCAGCGTGGCATTCGCGTAGTCCCCTACATCTCCACCGGGCACAAGCTCGCCTGGTCCATGGTCACGCGCGACTACCCGGAGTATGCGCAGCGGACCCGGCCCGGCGGCGGGCCCAGTCGCGACCACATGTTCGTCGGCGAAGACCACGGCACCGTCTGCTGGAACACGCCCTATCGGCGGGCCTACCTCGATCTCGTGGAACACGTGGTCCGCGACTACGACATCGACGGGCTCTATTTTGACACGTGGCGGGCCTTCTATTTTTGGCCGGGCATGAAAGTCTGCTACTGCGACGGCTGCAGGGACGGTTTCCGCCGGGCATCCGGGGGCAAGGAGATTCCCTGGCACGAGAATCCGTCCGACTACACCAAGCAAGAGCGGGAGACCATCGCGGAGTACCATCAGTGGTACAAGGAACAACTGGTAGCCGTCCTCAGAGAAGTGCGTCGGATCGTCAAATCGCACAAAGATATCCCGCTGATCTATAACATCGTTGATTCACGGCGGCTGGCCACGGAAGACCCGCGCATCTTCCGGGCCATGGATGCATTCCTTTACGAGCGCGGCCATTCTCTCTTGGAGCGCGCCGAAGGCGTCAGTCTGGCCCGCGCCGCCGGTCTGGTGGTCTGGCCGTACGTGGGCGTCTATAACAACTGGCCCCGCGTCATCCCGAACGGCTTGGACTACCAGCAGGAGATCTTCGCCACGGTGGCCTTCGGGGGACGCGCCGATCGTGGCGCAGCCTTACGGCTACGTCACCGACGCGGAGAACCGCCGCTGGGTCAGCTTTCCCTTCTCGGTCATCGAGGAGCACGAGCGGGATTTTGCGGACTTCGAGAATGTCCCTTACGCTGCCGTCGTCTTGGCCGATGCCAACCCGCTCGGCCACGCGGAGGAGGGCTGGTTCTGGAAGTCCGACGTTCGCTCCTCCACCCTCGGGGCCTTCGCCGCCTGTCTCTACGGCCACCTCCAGGTTTCCTCCGTTCCCGAGTTGATTCTGGATCAACCCGAAAAGCTCGCGCGGTATCGAGTTCTGTACCTGGCGGACGTTCCGTACCTCACGCCGCAGCGTGTCGCGAACATCCAACGTTTTGTCGCCCGTGGCGGCGGGCTGTTGGCCAGCCGCGCGACCTCGCTGTACGGGCCGGCGGGAGAACGCCTGGGAGGCTTCGCGCTGGAAGACCTGCTGCGGGTCCGCCCCGCGCGTGTTGAGGGGGCATTGGCCGCAACCCTTGACAGTTATCGCTGCATGAGCGGGGGTCCCAACGATCTCTATCTCCTGTCACGCGCCGAATCCCTCGCGACGGCGACTCACAGCGGGCTGGTTCCTCTCTGGCACTTCGAGCCCATCGAAGCCATGGAGGGCGGCGCCGTGCAGATGGACATTGTGACGGGTGATGGCCGCAGACCCATCCTGCCCGGCGTAGTCACCGCCAAGTACGGCAAGGGCCGCGTGATCTACCTGGCGTCGTCCCTGGAGAGCCTCTACAACTCCACGAGACAGTCGCTGCTGGGGGTTTTTTTGCGAAAGTTGGTGGAAGAGGCCGCTGCCACACCGCCGCCTTGCCGCGTGGACGCTCCCCCTTCCCTGATCGCCAACCTCACCCAGAACGGGAATCGCCGCGTGTTGCACCTGCTGAACTGGACGGGCGACGCGGACAACGAGGCCAACTACTTGCCGCCGGTCGACAACGTCACCGTGCGGATAACGATTCCCGACGGCAGGAAAGTACGCCGGGTCTCCACGTTCCTGAATACTCCCTTCCGCCAGAAGCAAAGCGGCCGCGAGCTGGAAATACGCCTTTCCCGCGTGGAAGCTTACCAGGCCATCACCATCGAGCTGGAGTGACGGCCGACGCCAGACGGAAATACCCATCAGCGTGAATCACTACACTAGTTGGTGCTTGGCTCAAATGGATTCTTCGCGGCAATCCACTGTTGGTCTTCCTTGGAAAGCCTTTCTAGAGATAAGTAAATTGTTGAATCATCTTCCTTAATCAACGTAACAATATCGCCCTTCACTTTGACAAGCTTCGCCATCACGGTATGCTTGCCGGTTGAGTCCGTCCACGACCTAAACTGTTCTTCTTCCGATGGTGGTTCTGGCTCTGCAACGCTTGGTGGTTCTGGCTCCGCAACTGTTCGTCGCTGGGGTTCTATAACTTTTTGTGGCTCCATAGGTTTCAATGGAGCGATTTCTATCGGCTTATCAGAACCCCCCGGAATTTGCGCTCGATTGGTTTGCTCATTGTTGATTCTGTTGTTGGGTATACTTGTACTCGTCTGATAGTATACCGTCAGGATGCAAGCCAATACTAGTAATGCTACGAAAGCCTTGCCCGCACTCATGGTATGCCTGCCTTTTCGTATTTGCTCTTCATTCCTTGTCGACAAACGATTTCATCCATCACCTATGTCCCATGGCACCGCCACCACCAGGACGAGCCGATCCGCCACTCGGTACGCCAGACCTCTGGGCGGTGCTCGAATGACCATGCGCGTCGCTGACATGCAAATTCCCCTTGGAAGTCGGTTTAACATAAACATCATGCTTAGCCCAATGAATATGATGCCGATGCCCCTTCTCCTCATAGACCCATGTACCCGCGCCCCACTGACTACTGTCTGCGGTCCCGTTCGGACCGACGGTAAGAGTTTGCCCATCCCCCAAGTCGTATTGGCCCACTACGGAATCTCCTCCCGGGGTATAGGAACTTGGATTAGGGTTGGGATTGGGGTTGGGATTGGGAAAAGAACTCTTGGGCAGGTCAATTTCGTTCAACGAGCCGGCTTCTTTGTCCATCAGCCGATATTCGTCAAGAAACTTCTGATCGGCAGATTGGAAATTTGCGTACTTAAAGGTTCCCTCTCCGCCATTATTCCTCAAAGTAACATCGCTGCCCTTGTAGGAAACCAACATGGCCTGCAAAGGTTGAAAGCCATAGGACTTATAGGTGTAAGGGACTTGGTAAGAACCATTCTGAATCCCCTGCCCAAGAACCAACGTCATAGTTTGCTGCGTCGCTACGCCAGCCTTTATCTGGGGTATCTTAACCCGCCAGATGGTGTGCGACGCCCTCATTGCCTTCCACGCCTCAAGTTGCTTGTTAAGAAATTCCTGATCGTCGTCAGAGAGCTTGTCGGGGGCAATTTTGAAACCCTTTCCCTCCTTCGTGGTAAGCTTGATCTTGCCGTCCCCCGTCCCGGAAAACTTCGCTTGAAGCTCAAACTTCCCCGTTTCATCGGTCCAAGTTCGAATCTCGGAACTGTGCACGATTGACGTGAGGAGGAGAACGGCAATCACGAGCAGCGAAAGACGGCACATAATGCACCTCCAATGGGGTAGAGAGAAAAAAGGAAAACAGCAGTTTCTGAACACAACATGGAGTACCAAACTTATAAGTACCACACGCAGTTTCGGTGTCAATGCGTCCAGTGGCTAAACTGCGATGCTACCTAGGTAGTGCAATTCTGGCTGGAGTTGGGCGATTAAAGCCGGCAAATCCTTGCATTTTTCGCAAGAACGAGTAAGAATGGAGATACGGCCGTTTGGGGCAATTAACGCCGTGCCGAGCCTTGTTGAACATTCGATGGACCGCCTGGACGCTTCCGGTCTTTATTTTCTTTTCTGTACCGGTTTGCCACGGAACTGCGGGGCAGGTCTGCCATCAACGCGCCGGAACACGTGAAAAGCAGCTATGACGAAGCGACCCGACGACGCATTACGGTCGGTCCCACGGAGTAGGCAGGGCATCTCAGCCTTGCGTTCCCGGCAGCGTTTGCGCGCCTTGAGATTCGAGCCCCTGGAAGATCGCAGGCTGTTGTCGGTCGCTCCGGCCCTGCCGGCCAGCTTGCAGCCGCACTCCACGTTGGAAAGTTATCTTCCCGCCACGTTCGATTACACGGGGACCTCCTCGCCCACCGGGTACTCGCCCAACCAGATCCGTGCTGCTTACGGCCTGGGGACGTATAGCGCCGGCTCGGGCTCGCTGGCCGATGGGAATTACGTTCCCGGGTCGCTGCAAAATGGGATTTCCTTCGGCGGGATTAGCGGGATTAGCGGTGACGGCCGCGGTCAAACGATCGCCATCGTCGACGCTTACGACGATCCCGGTGCGGCGACCGACCTGAACACCTTCTCGGCCCAATTTGGCCTCCCCATTTTTGGCGGAGCCGGCGATCCGACATTCACCCAGCTCACCCAAACGGGTCAGCCGGTGAGCAGGGTTTCCGGCAACCAGAATTACGTGCCCACCGATCCGGCCGGCCCCTCGTATCAGCATCAGACCAATGACAGCACATGGGAAATGGAGGAGTCGCTGGACATCGAATGGGCGAACGCCATGGCCCCCATGGCCAACATCATCCTCTTCGAGGGCAACAATGCCAACGATTTGTATACGGCAGTCTATTGCGCCGCGCAACATCGGGCGTCAACGTCGTCTCTATGAGCTGGAAGCGCCGACGACTTCAGCGGCGAGACGAATTACGATTCGACCTATTTCGTCACCCCATCGGGTAATCTGGGTGGCGGCGCTTCCACCGCAGTCCTCTCCACTACCCTGATCGAAGCGGGCAATACCGTGACCTTCACGGGGGTGAATACCTTCACGGCCGGCCAGAGCGTGACCATCGCCGGTGCGGTTCCCGCAGGCTTCAATGGCACGTACACAATTGCCAGCGCAACCGCGAACAGCTTTACCTATGCCGACACGAATTCGGGCCTGGGGACTGCCACCACGCAGGGAACGGCGGCCATCGATTTGCCCGGCGGCATCACATTCCTGGCCTCCACCGGCGACAACGGCAAGAGCGGCGGGACACAATACCCGGCCTGTTCGCCGAATGTCGTCGGGGTCGGCGGGACGACGCTTGACGTCAGTCCCTACAGCGAGTCGGGGTGGTCGGGCAGCGGCGGCGGCACCAGTGCCTACGAGAGTGAACCGATCTATCAAGTCGCCGCGGTCGCGGCATCCAACGCGGCAAACAACGGGAGCATCAGCACGGCTAACCGTTCGATTCCCGACATCGCCGCCGACGCCGATCCCTACACCGGCGTGGGAATCTGCGATTCATGGGATTTTGGCAGCACCACCAACTGTTGGTTATCCGGCTACACGGAGGGAGGAACGAGCCTTGCTTGCCCGCTGTGGGCGGGGATGATGGCGATCGCCGACGAAGGACTGGCGATTTCCGGCGAGGGGTCGCTGTACGGCAGTAGCCAGACCCTGCCGGAGTTATACAGCATGACTTCGGATTTCAACGACATCACCAGCGGCAGTAACGGCTATTCCGCTGGCACCGGCTACGACCTGGTCACGGGGCTTGGCAGCCCGATGGGCAACGAGCTCATTTCCCAAATGGGTACGGCAGTCCCAACCACAACCACCGTCACCTCCAGCAGCGGTTCTTCGACCTACGGTGGCTCGGTGACCTTCACGGCGACGGTAACGCCCGCCAGCGGCAGCGGCGAGACGGGAACCGTGAACTTCTACGACGGCAGCACCTTCCTGGCGCGGGGACGCTGAGCGGCAATACCGCCACGTATACGACCTCGCTCCTTACTGCGGGGAGCCATTCGATCGCGGCGCTTTACAGCGGCACTAGCGGCTTCGGGGCAAGCGCCAGCGCCGTCATCACGCAGACCGTGAGCAAGGCCGCGACCAGCATCACCAGCGTCACCGCCAGCCAGGCCGTCAGTTACGGCACGGCCTCCATCACGCTCGGCGGGACCGTCAACCTGTACGGCGCCGGCGCCTACCCCACGGGGACGGTTACGGTCAGCATCGACGGGGTGCAGGCCACCAGTTCCAGCATCAGTTCCAGCGACGGCAGTTTCTCGGCCACTTTCAACCCCAACACGATCCCCGCCTCGAGCACGCCATACGCGATCACCTACAGCTATGCCGGCGACAGCAACTACAACGCGGCGACCAGCAACGCCACTACGACCCTCACGGTCAACCAGGCGGCGACGAGCATCAGCGGCGTCACCGCCAGCCCGACCGTCAGTTTCGGCACGGCCTCCCTCACGCTCAGCGGGACCGTCAACAAGAACGGCGCCGGCGCGTACCCCACGGGGAAGGTTCTGGTCAGCATCGACGGGGTGCAGGCCACCAGTTCCAGCATCAGTTCCAGCAACGGCAGTTTCTCGGCCACTTTCAACCCCAGCACCATCCCCGCCTCGGGCACGGCGTACACGATCACCTACAGCTATGCCGGCAACAGCGACTACAGCGCGGCGGCCAACAACATCAGCACGACCCTCACGGTCAACAAGGCGGCAACGAGCATCACCGGCGTCACCGCCAGCCAGGGCGTCACGTACGGCGCGGCCTCTCTCGCGCTGGGCGGGACCGTCAACAAGAACGCCTCCGGCGCCTATCCCACGGGAACGGTGACGGTCAGCATCGACGGGGTAAACGCAACCAGTTCGAACATCAGTTCCAGCAACGGCAGTTTCTCGGCCGCTTTCAACCCCAGCAGCATCCCCGCCTCGGGCACGGCGTACACGATCACCTACAGCTATGTCGGCGACAGCAACTACAACGCGGCGAACAACACGAGCACGACCCTCACGGTCAACAAGGCGGCGACGAGCATCAGCGGCGTCACCGCCAGCCAGGTCGTCACGTATGGCACGGCCTCCCTCGCGCTCAGCGGTACTGTCAACAAGAATGCCTCCGGCGCCTACCCTACGGGAACGGTTACGGTCAGCATCGACGGGGTGAACGCCACCAGTTCCAGCATCAGTTCCAGCAACGGCAATTTCTCGACCGCTTTCAACCCCAGCAGCATTCCCGCCGCGGGCACGGCGTACACGATTACCTACAGCTATGCCGGCGACAGCAACTACAACGCGCCGGGTAACAACACCAGCACCACTCTCACGATCAACAAGTCCCCGCTGACGATCACCGCCGACAACGACAGCAAGGTCTACGGCGCGTCGAAGAGCTTCAGCGGCACGGCCTTCACGGAAACTGGGCTGGTGACGGGCAACGGCGACGGCATCGCCGGCGTTACCGAGACCAGCACCGGTTCGGCGGCATCAGCGCCGGTGGGCAGCGACCCGATCGTGGCCAGCGCCGCGATGGGCACGGGTCTGAGCAACTATAACATTAGCTACGTGCCCGGGACGTTGACGGTGACGCCGGCCCCGCTAACGATTACGGCCAACGACGAGAGCATGACCTATGGCGGCACGATGCCCGCCTTGACGGTGAGCTACACGGGCCTGGTCGGTGGCGACACGCCTACGGCGATCAGCGGGATGACCACGTATCCGACGGCTTCCACGGCGCCGGCCAGCAGCCAGGTCGGGACCTATACGATCAGCGCCGGCGGGGCGGTCGATCCGGACTACACGATCAATTACGCCACGGGCACGCTGACCGTGGCGCCAGCCGTGCTGACGATTACGGCCAACAACGAGAGCATGACCTACGGCGGCACGATGCCCGCCTTGACGGTAAGCTACACGGGCCTGGTCGATGGCGACACGCCAACGGCGATCAGCGGGATGACCACCTATCCGACGGCTTCCACGGTGCCGGCCAGCAGCCAGGTCGGGAGCTACGCGATCAGCACCGGCGGGGCGGTTGATCCGGACTACACGATCAGCTACGTGCCCGGGACGTTAACCGTGACGCCGGCCGTGCTGACGATTACCGCCAACAACGAGAGCATGACCTACGGCGGCACGATGCCTGCCCTGACGGTAAGCTACACGGGCCTGGTCAACGGCGACACGCCAACGGCGATCAGCGGGATGACCACGTATCCGGCGGCTTCCACGGTGCCGGCCAGCAGCCAGGTCGGGAACTACACGATCAGCGCCGGCGGGGCGGTTGATCCGGACTATGCGATCAGCTACGCCGCGGGCACGTTGATGGTGACGCCGGCCCCACTGACGATTACGGCCAACAACGAGAGCATGACCTACGGCGGCACGATGCCCGCCTTGACGGTGAGCTACACGGGCCTGGTCGGTGGCGACACGCCTACGGCGATCAGCGGGATGACCACGTATCCGACGGCTTCCACGGTGCCGGCCAGCAGCCAGGTCGGGAGCTACGCGATCAGCGCCGGCGGGGCGGTCGATCCGGACTACTCGATCAGCTACGCGCCCGGCACGCTGACGGTGACGCCAGCCCCGCTGACGATTACCGCCGACAACGAGAGCATGACCTACGGCAGCACGATGCCCGCTCTGACGGTGAGCTACACGGGCCTGGTCAACGGCGACACGTCTACGGCGATCAGCGGGATGACCACGTATCCGACGGCTTCCACGGTGCCGGCCAGCAGCCAGGTCGGGAGCTACGCGATCAGCGCCGGCGGGGCGGTCGAACCGGACTACTCGATCAGCTACGCGCCCGGCACGCTGACGGTGACGCCAGCCCCGCTAACCGTAACGGCCGACAACCAGAGCATCACCTACGGCGGCACGATGCCCGCCTTGACGGTGAGCTACACGGGCCTGGTCAACGGCGACACGCCTACGGCGATCAGCGGGATGACCACCTATCCGACGGCTTCCACGGTGCCGGCCAGCAGCCAGGTCGGGAGCTACACGATCAGCGCCGGCGGGGCAGTCGATCCGGACTACACGATCAGCTACGCCACGGGCACGCTGACCGTGACGCCAGCCCCGCTGACGATTACGGCCGATAACGAGAGCATGACCTACGGCGGCACGATGCCCGCCTTGACGGTGAGCTACGCGGGCTTCGTGAATGGCGATACGCCGGCCAGTCTGAGTACGCAGCCGACGCTTTCCACCACGGCGACGGCCGGCAGTCACGTTGCCGGCAGCCCCTACAGCATCATGGCCAGCGGCGCAGCCGATGCGAACTACACGATCAGCTACGTGGCCGGGGCACTGACGGTGACGCCGGCCCCGCTGACAATTACGGCAGACAACCAGAGCATGGTCTACGGCACGGCGTTGCCGAGCTTGACGGCAAGCTACTCGGGCTTCGTGAACGGCGATACGCCGGCCAGTCTGAGCACGCCGCCGACGCTTTCCACGCCGGCGACGGCCGACAGTGACGTTTCCGGCAGCCCCTACAGCATCACGGCCAGCGGTGCAGCCGATGCGGACTACACGATCAGCTACGTGCCCGGGACCTTGACGGTGACCCAGGAGACCCTGACGGTTGATTCCGTCCAGACCCTGGATTCCCTCGATGCCTCCAGCAATGTTGCCATCGTGATCGGCTCGGGTGGAGACCTCGTGGTGGGCAGTCCCATCACCCTTGATTCCGCCGGCGCCGTAAGCGTTGTTCAGAGCGGCGTGCTCACCGTGCCGGGAATCAACTCACAATCAGGCGCCAGCGGAATCACTTTCGACAGCGGCACCTTGCAGGCGAGCGCCGATTTCAGCACGACCGCGCCCATCACGCTCGGCGCAGGCGGCGGCATGATCGACGCCAATGGCAACAACCTGGCGCTCGCCGGCGGGATCAGTGGGGTTGGCGGGCTGACCACGACCGGGCCCGGCGTCGTGACCCTTTCCGGAACGAACAGCTACACCGGCGGTACGGTGGTGTCGGCGGGCACGCTCATCGCGACCAGCCCGTCCGCGATCGCCGCAGGCACAAGCCTGGTGATCGGTGCGGGCGGGACATTCAATTTCGATCCGTCCCTTGAGGCGAGCCCATCCGTGGTTGTGGCGGCTACGCCTTCCGCGGTCGCCAGTTCGCCTGTGGTTTCCGTTAATTTCGTGACGCCCACTGCGGCGTCCGTTGTCGACTCGGCCGGCGAGGCGCTGGCACAATCTTCCGCAACCGCGGCGACATCAGCGGTTGCCTTGCCGCAGCCGGCTTCGCCCCCGGCCGCGAATGACAGCCCGGCCGGCGGCAGCACGCCGTTGCCGACCGCCGCCCCCGCGGCGCTAGAATCTCAGACCATGGTTCTGCGGACCACTGCTCCGGGAGTGTCATCGTCTTCGCAATCCGTTCCCGCCGCAGCATCCTGCACGCTTGCCGTAGATCGGTCCGTCTTGCCGTCCGTTGCCCAGGGGCTGTTTCGAAGCATACAGCCCTCACCCCCTGCCCCTCTCCCAGTGGGAGATGGGTATTATGGGGACCTGGCCGGGTTTGAGCAGTCTGAAAACAGTTCGGATGGTTTGGATAATTCGGACCCGAATCACGAGAGAGCTTTGGCGATCTTGGCCTTGGATGCCGTCTTTGCCCAATACGGCCGATGATCGAGCTATTCCACCGCGCGGAAATGGGTGAAGACTGTGCAACTTAGGACCGGCCGAAGAATAACTTCTCGATTTGCCGCACGGGGGTGGCTGGTGGCTGAGCCCCGGCGAAGCCCCAGCTTTCCCGGCATCGGCTGGGGCTTCGCAAGCTCAGCCGCCAGCCACCCTCGGTTTATTGCGGAAGTTATCTTTCGGCCGGTCCTTTTTTGCTTCTGGTTTTTGTTTGCCTTGGGGTTGGAACTGATCGTATCCCGGGCCGACGCGGCGGGACCGAGCGTCTTGAATTACCTTCAGGCCTGCGGCATCGGCACCGACGCTTTTGCAAAATTCGCCGACGACCGGCAAATCGCCGAGGAAGAACTCGACGTGATCCGCCGCATCGCCATACGATTGCGAGACTGCCCAGCGGACCGCCTGCAACATACGGCGCAACAGGACGCGTCTTTCCAGCGTGGGCGGATGTACGAACTCCAAGGTTCCATCGCGTCCGTCGAGCCCGTGGAGGACCAAGGCGACGGCCCGCTCTGGCGATGCACCATGACGCTTTCCGAATCTTCGCAGCGGGCCATGGTTTACGTGGCCGCAATGCCGGAAAGACTTCGACACCCGGAGTACCGGGTACCCGGCAGCAACGGGCAGCGTGTGGCAGTGGACGGGGTCTTCGTGAAATACGTGCCCGGGACCGCCGCGGCCGAGCCGACGGCGGTCATTGTGGCCCCGCGACTTCAATGGCGTGCTGAGTCGCCTTTAGGGAGCCTGGGAATGGATCTTGGGCTCTTGGAAGGGATCCATGATAATTCTCCATTGACGGCCGTCGACCATGACGCCTTCTATCGCCTGCTACAATTGGCGAGGAGTGCCGATCCGGACCGCCTGCGTCGCGATGCCGAGCGCCTAGACTTTTCATCCCCGGGGCTCCCGGCCTTGTTTCGCGATCCGTCCTCGCAGCGCGGCCGCCTGCTGCGGCTTTCCGGCACGGCGCGCCGCGTCGTCCGCATACCCATCGACGACCCGGCAGTCGTTTCCCGCCTGGCGCGGACCACTACTTCGAGATCGACCTCGTGGCCGAGGGGTCGCAGAACAATCCCCTCGTGTTTTGCACGCTGGACCTGCCCGACGGCATGCCGATAGGGGGAACGCCATCATATAGCGAGAGCATGGAAGCGACCGGGTTCTTCCTGAAGAATTGGCAGTATCCCACGGCACTGTCCGAGGCAGAGAAGGCCGCCAACCCCGGATCTTCCCTGGCCTGGCAGACCGCTCCCCTGGTAATCGGGTGTTCTCCGCTCCGGAAACCGGCGGGGCACGCGGGGTACCCGCGCGGGTCGGCGGAGAAAAAAAGTAGCAACGGCGCCGCCGTTCGGCGGCCTCCTGGCACTAGCCATGATCGGGGTCTGCCTGTTACTATGGTCTCTTCGACAATCCGATCAAGATTTTTTCCGGCAGGTAATTGCCCGGTGGGACCAGCGAGCCTAAACGAGCTTGTCACCCTTCGCACACCATGCCCGACGCTTACCCGCTGCTGCTGATCCAACTCACCCCGCCGGGCCGTGGGGCCGTGGCAAGCCTCCGCATCGAAGGCCGCGGCGCGTTGGACCTCGTCGCCCAGCACTTCATTGCCCGCCGACCTAGAGTACCGGGTGCCCGCGGAGTACCGGGTACCCCGCGGCCGCTCGCCGATTTCCCACCGGGAAGGATCATTGTCGGCCAGTTTGGTCCGGGCGGCGAAGAAGTCGTATTCAACCGGCTTTCCGATGCAGCGATCGAGCTCCACTGCCACGGTGGACTGGCGGCGGTCGCCCGCCTGGAAGAGATATTCGTCAGCGGCGGTTGCCGGCGCATATCCTGGCAGGAATGGACGCTCAGGCAGGAGGCCGATCCGTTTGCCGCCGCCGCCCGACTGGCCCTGGCCGAAGCCCGCACCGCGCGGACCGCTGCCATTCTCCTCGACCAGTATCGCGGCGCGTTGCGGCGAGCCGTCGAGCACATCGAGTCCTCCTTGCAAGCCGGCGCCGAAGACGCGGCCCGGCAACAAGTCGAGGCCCTCCTGGCCCACGCCGCCACCGGTTTGCACCTCACTCGACCGTGGCAGGTCGTCGTGGCCGGGCGACCCAACGTGGGCAAGAGCAGCCTGATCAATGCGATTGCCGGTTACCAGCGGGCAATCGTTCACAGCACGCCGGGCACCACCCGCGACATCGTCGGCGTGCAGACCGCCATGGACGGCTGGCCCGTGGAAATCTCCGACACGGCCGGCCTGCGGGAGAGCGGCGAGAAAATCGAGCGCATGGGCATCGATCTGGCCCGGCAGAAGATTCTCGCGGCCGATTCTGTCGTTTTGGTTTTCGACAGCTCGCTGCCGTGGTCCGAAGCAGATCGGGCTTTGGCAGAATCCTATCCCACGGCCCTGCGAGTATACAATAAGGGCGATTTACGCCGCGCACCTGGGGCGAGGCCACCAGGCCTGGAACTCAGCGCCGCGCACTCGGCGGCGATCGACGCCTTGTGCCAAGAAATTGCCGGTCTTCTGGTGCCGCACCCGCCGCCGCCTGGTGCTGCCGTGCCCTTTGAGGCGGAACAGATTAAGCAGATCCGCGGGTATTTGCGCGAGCTTCGCACTCCTCCCATCTTCTCTAAATTCACCACAAAGGAGCCATTTCGGCTCAATCGCCGCCCTGCAATCACTGCCGGCGGTGATTTCCCATAAAATCAATAGAATCCGCCAAAATCCCCTCTGGACTCCGTTTGAACTCCGTGGGTATCCTACGCCATCTCAAAGTGTCTTCCGTGTCAGACCTGCACAGCGACGTTCAAGGAGCAACGCGCCATGCCCATTCAACTCATTCGAGTCGCTCGCCACCTGTCTCTCGTCGGCCTTGTGCTGGGAAGCCTTTCGGCCTCAGCCGCCGGCCCGGAGTACCAGGTGCCCCTCGGCCCGGGTGCCGCCAACAGCCAGCCCGCGGGCGGATCCCGGCCGGACCAGGTTCATTTTGCCGATAGCAGCGCATTGCCACTGAACCAAGGTGCGATCGCGCCGACGGGCATGCCGACGCCAACCCCGGCTCCGCGTCCGACGGCCGCGCCTGACGGACCCAATCCCTCGGAAGCCGCTTCGTTGCCGCCCCCCCCAGCCGATCCGCCGGACACGTCTCCGGCCGCTGCGGCAACGGCTGCGACGCTCCAAAAGCCCGGAACCGCCAACGGCGGTGCGCCGCTGGTCCCCGTGCCGGACGCGAAATATCTCGGCCCGGCCGAGATCGAGGTCACCAGCTTCCACGGCATCACCCCCGGCGCAAGCACCCGTGCGGACGTGGAAAAAGCCTGGGGAAAGCCCAAGGAATCGCGAAAACTGGACGTTGGTTTGATCCAATTATACTCGGTCGATCCGTTCCCGCGCGTTGAGGTGACCTATTCGGGTGACAACAAGGTCACGTCGCTCGTGATCCGCTTCGAACGCGGCTTTCCGTCAGCCCAAGTCGCCGAGCAGTTGGAACTGTCCAAGGTCCAGCCGGTGCTGGTTTCCAACGAGTTGGGCGAGGTCCTCGGACAGGCATATCCGGAACGGGGAGTGCTCTTTTCTTTTGAGCCCGCCGCCGACCCGAGGAAGGCGCTGAAGAAAGTTACGCACGTCGTTCTGGAGCCGATCACGGCGGAACCCTTCGTGCTCCGGGCCGAAACGAACCTCAACGTCCGCCCCGAATTCAGCCTGAACGATGCCGAACGGGCGATCAAGATGCAGCCGGGCAATGCCCGGGCCCAATGGCTGCGGAGCCGAGCCCTGACCTCGTTGGGCCAGCACGATCTGGCCGCGGATGCGGCGGTCGCAGCGGTTCGCCTCGAGCCCCGCGATGCCCGATACCAGGTCACCAAGGCCCAAGCGTTGCGGCAGGCCGGCCATCTTGCCGAGGCCGTTATGGAGGCCGAAAAAGCCATCGTCCTCAGCGAACAGCGGCCCCACGTCAAGGCGCGGGCCTTGTGCCTGCTGGGCGATTTGAAAGGTTGCGGACCCCATGCCGACCACAAGCAGGCCTTGCAACTGCACACGCAGGCCGTGCAGGCCGCAGCCGCCCTAGTCTCCGACAAGCATCCGGCGATCCGTGTGGCCGCCAAGGAAGTCTTGCTGGACGCCTATCTCGGCGCCTTGCACGACATTTCCTGGGGGGCATGGCGCGAGAAAGAGCGTTCTGCCGAGAATTGGATCGCCAAGGCCGCGGAAATCGCCGAGGACCTAGTCAAAGCCGAAGAAGGCAGCGACGAGTATCTGTTCCGCCTCAGTGCGCGGGCCTTGTCGGCGGACGTTGGTCTGCAAGGCAAGCTCGATCCGGCGAAATGGGCGCGGGAGGTGGTGCGGAGCGGCGAAGTGTTGATTTCCGCCGCATCGGAGCCCGGCCGCAAGGCCGAGTTGCAGTGGCAGGTCGCCATGTCGCTGTACGACGCCATGCAGGTCTACCAGATGCGTTCCGACCCGGACGAAGCCCTGCGTCGCGGCGAATTGGCCATCAGTTACCTGGAGAAGAGCGGGCGGCAGGACAAGTCGCCCTCAGCGGCCTATCTCTTGGGCCGCACCTATTTCCGCATCGGCGCCGTGTATGCCAACAATCGCAAGGACCACCGCACGGCCGTGAACTGGTTCGAAAAAGCGGTTCCGTTGCTCGGCCGCTCGCCCCCGCTGGAGGCCATGACCGACCTCGCCCGGCTCGGCGATTCGTTCGTGAGCATGGGTGTTTCCTATTGGAGCGCCGGCTATCGGAAGAAGGCCGTGGCGCTGACGGAGCACGGCGCCGACTTGATCGAAGAGGCCGTGCGCCGCGGCGGCCACGACCGTAGCGTGCTGGTGATCCCCTACACGAACCTGGCTGCCATGCAACGCGAAATGGGCGATAACGCCGCCGCGGCTCGCACGCAAGAGATGGCCGAACGGGCCAAGGGCACCCTACTCAGGTAATACCTTTTGCTCGGCACCGCATCTTGCCCAATTTCTCAGGCGTAGCGCATGTAATACCCCTATGGCAGGGAAAAGAACTTCTTGCGAGTCCTTTCTTGCCTCCGACATTGCCAAGAACCGCTATTGACCGGAATAGCGGAAAGCGACAAAATCAAATCGTCGGAAAGAATGCGGGAATGGACTCCCCATGATGGCCAGTTGGCCAGCAGCACGGACGCTGCTGTTTCGCTTTCATCATTGGCTCGTGGAAGAGCGGCGACTGTCGCAGCCACGGGGAAAAGGAGTGTTCCAGTGCTTGTCCTGTCCCGCCATGAGAATGAAAAGGTAGTCTTCCCCAATCTGGGAGTTTCGGTCGAAGTCCTGCGAGTGGCTGGCAAAGTCACGCGACTCGGCATCGAGGCCCCTGCGGAAATCCAAATCCTGCGCGGAGAATTGGCAGACGCAAGCGCTGCCAACGACCTCTTCGCTAAGGCCTCGCCGCCTGGCGCTTCCCTGGCGAAGTCCGTTCGCCACGCCATTCGCAATCGCCTCAACGTCGCCTCGCTGGGTCTGCAGGTCCTGCAGCGCCGACTGGAATCGGGCGACGCCAACGCGGCCGAGGCGACGATCGCCAAGATCTTCAATGAACTGAGCGAGATCGACGCCGCGCTCGATTCCTCCAAGCAAGCGGAATCTTCTCAGCAGGGGAAATCTTCCCAGCCGCCGTCGCGCCAGCGCCGTGCGCTGATCGTCGAAGACAACCCCAACGAATCGGAGCTGCTCGCCGCCTACCTGCGCATGAACGGCTATGCGGTCGAAGTCGTGGCGGACGGGTTCGAAGCCTTGTCGTACCTCGAGAGCCATGAACATCCGGACTTCGTGCTGCTGGACATGGCCCTGCCGCGTTGCAGCGGTCCGCAGACCATCGCTACCATCCGCCGCAACCCGGCCCTGCGGAACCTCCGCTTGTTTGCCGTCAGCGGCGCGGATCAGCGGGAAACAGGCGTGGCCTTCGGTCATCTCGGCGTCGATCGCTGGTTCTCCAAGCCGGTCAACGCGCGGGAACTCGTCCGTGAAATGGAGCGGAACGTCGATCCGGCTGCCGTCATGCCCTGCGCATGAGCAGGGCCCGCTAACGACAAGACTTTTCAAGGCGAGGGAAATCGGGAGGTACAACTCCCCAATTAACGAATATTGCGAACCGCCGCTGGCTGAATCGGTTCTAACCACCTCAAGAACTCGATGGACGCCGGGAGTTCCCAGGTACCGACGCCTTCTTATTTCCTTCGGCCCAGCGGATGGTGGGCGGTGCACCGCGACTAGGGTTTGACGATCTCGAACGGTATGGCCGGCAGCGGGCCGATCAGGAGGCGCACCTCGCGAGTCTTTCCATCTTTCTCGGTGACCGTGGATTGAAGGAAGGCATTGGCCATCAGGTTGCCTTTCAGCCTGGGCTTGGCCTTCTCGACATCGCCTCGCAATACGACGGCCATCCCTTTTTCGGTCCACGACACCCGGTCGACGGTGACTCCCGCCGGCGGATCGCTCAAATCGACCTGGGCCTGACCGTTGCGGCTCCAAGACATTCGAACCTGCACTTCCACAGTCCCGCCGACGGGAATTTTCACCGGCTGTCGGCTGAGAATGTCCATCGGGTGTTGGAAGTCGCGGCGCGGTCCGGGCTTGTTGGCCGGTTTCTGCGCGGCGGCGGGTACCCAGTACTCTGGGTGGCGGGCTGCCTCTTCGCGGAACTGGAAACGGTCATCGGGCACGAGCGTGAAATCCCGAGCGGGAACCAAGTGCTTGTAGAAGAAGGCCTGCATCATTTCGTCGGCCGGAACGGCCTGACGGACGACCTCCTTCCCGTCGATCATCGCCCGGCCCTCCACGCACACGCGCATCGGCTCGCCCGTGAGCATCGGCGCCGTGGCCAGCGTCAGGCGCACCTGGTCCTGCCCTTCCGGTATCAGGCCGCCGTCCAGCGCCAGCCCGTCGGGGTTATCCTTGAAACGCAGCGCGATTTCGCCGTTGAAGCCGTCCTTGCGCAAGGCGGAAACCGCGAGCGTATTGAGCCGCCAGGCGATCGTGTTGAGGCACGACGGCGTCACGCGGAGCTCGAAATCGGGCCGCGGCCCGCTGAGCCGCAGGCGATAGGCGTACTCCGGCCCGCCGTGGTGCTGGGAGTCGCCCAGGCGCACGTAGTACGTCCCGTCGGCCGGCAGGGTGAAGTGGATCAGCGAATCGGCATGGTGCGTGCGCAGGCCGTCAGACTTGTCTTCGTGGTCATCGTTGAAGGCCAGCCGCTTTCCAGAGGCGTCCAGCAGCTCCAGAACGCTGTCCAACGGCGATTCGAGCCGGCGGGCGCGAACGTCGGCAATGAACTGCTGGCCGGCGCGGCCTTCGAAACGGAACACGTCCCAGTCGCCGGGCCGGTCGATCCGGCCGTTGACGATCACGGGCAGCGTGACCGCCTGGGCGGCTTGCATCGAATCGTTGGGCTCCTGTTCGACGCATTCCGGTAGGGTATCCACGAAAAACGGCATCGTGTTCGAGATCATCTCCCCCTTGCGACACCGAAAGCGGACGTATCCCCGGCGTCATGTCCTTGGCGTCGATCGTCAGCGTGTCGGTCGGCAGGTTCCACCCGGAGAGCTTGACGGTGGTTGCCGCCCCGGCCCGGCCTCCCAGCGGAAAAACGCCCGTAATGAAGGGAAGCTCGCCCAGGCTGATGCGATAGACGAAATCGGGACGACCGCGGTAGATCGCGTCCTTGATCTCGATCGTGTATTGTCCGTCTTCGGGGACCTTGAAGAACAACACGGGGTCGGGATGGAACCGGTAGTCGTCGTCGTAGGCCAGCTCTTTTCCCTTGGCGTCGTACAACGCCAACGTGGCCTGAAACCAGCCCGGAACCGCATCGGCCAGATACGGGATGAGTTCCCGCGCCGCTGCGGCGATGACCAGTTGCTGCCCCTTGCGGGCCTCGAAGCGGTAGCGGTCGGCAGCGCCGAAAGTGAACCGCTCCTGCGAAAGCCCAAGCACGTCCGGCTCGCGGAGCAGGATCTGTCCGTTCACGACGGCCGGCAGCGTAATGGGTGTTGCGGTCCTGGGCGGCTGGCGAATCAGGCCCTGGAGGAAGTCCCGCGGTTCGAAGGTGGGTTCCGGTTCCTTCCCACGAAATTCGGGCAGTCGGCCGACGTAGAACGACAAGGGATTGGACACCCCGCGCGGCGTTTCCACCCGCAGTTCGCGCCGTCCGGGCTCGGCATTGGCAGCCAAGGTGACCTCCACCGTGAGGGTGTCGGCTAGGGCCGGCTGAGCCTCTCTTCTCATAAACTCGGAGCGGGCCCGGGTGAGCTTTTTCTGAATCTCGAACATCTCCTTCAAGGTCTCGGCATCCTTGGAGCCTTTCTTCCGTAGTTGCTCGAGTCTGCCCTGCAGCACCTCGCTTTCTTTCTGCGTCAAGGACCTGAGGTCTTTTCTCAGGGTGGCTTGGATGCCGTCCCCGGAGAAGCTGCGCCTGAAGGACGTCGATCTGATAATCTCCTTTCCAGGAGCCCAGGAACTGCCCGCCGACCGTGACCAGGAAGGTCGTGCCCTGTCGGCCGCCGGCCGGAAAGACGTAGCCGATTCGCGGACGGTCCTGCGCCCATGCGGAAGAACAGATGCCTAACGCCATCACCCACACCAGTACACGTCGCGTTGCGATCATATCTTTCTCCAAGTGCTTAGAGCTTAGTGCGAAGACGTAGGGTGGGACAAGATCGCGTAGCGAGCGCCGGCCCATCAGAGTGGAAAGCGAACCTAATGGTGGGCCGGCACTCGCTACGCGATCTTGTCCCACCCTACCGCGAATCATTCGGCCAACCTCCTGGAATCACGCATAGCTATTTAGTGCCTTGACTAAGACCTAAGTCCTAAGTCCTAAGATCTACCATCACATGATTTCTTTCAGCCTTCCGGCCATCGGAATGCCGTCCGCGGCGGTCGGCGTCACGGTCAAGGGCAGGCCCATCGGATTGGGCAGTTTCCCCTCGGGATCGATCCCCATCAGTTCATAGATGCTGCCGAGCAGATCGCACGGGTAGACGGGGCGGTCCTTGACCTCTTCCCCTTTGGCATCCGAGGCGCCGACGACCCGTCCTCCCTTGAATCCGCCCCCGGCGACCAGCGCCGAGAAGACTTTGCCGTAATGGTTGCGCCCTCCGTTCCAGGGCGGCCCCCAATCGATCTTGGGCGTGCGTCCGAACTCGCCGCAGCACCAGATGATCGTGGTCTCCAACAGGCCGTACTCGGCGAGATCGGCCAGGAGCGTCGCCAGCCCCCGGTCCAGGTCCGGCACCAATTGACGCATGACCTTGAAGTTGTCCGTGTGCGAATCCCAGCCGCCAAAGTTGATGGTGATGTAGGGCACGCCGCGCTGCACCAGACGCCTCGCCGCCAGGCAGCTCTGGCCAAACCGGGTGCGGGAGACCCAGGTGCCCCAGTTCACGTCGTATCGCTTTCGCACCTCATCGGTCTCCTGGGAAAGATCGAACGCCTTGGCGCCGTCCCCCAGGATCATGTCGTAGGCCTGGTCCTCTGACTGATAGAAAGCCGTCAGGGCGGGATTGCCTTTGACGGCCCTGCCCAGGGTATTGAGCTTGCGAAGCAGCTCGCGCCGTTTCTCTTGCTGCTGGTCGCTGAGGCCGGGGGAAACGACCCCTTCCACCATGAACTTCTGCTGCGCCGGGTCGCCCCCCGTGGCGAACGGCATGTGCCGCGGTCCCAGAAAGCCGGCTTCGGAAAATCGCCCCTGCGACTGGGTGAGCACGACGTAGGGCGGAATCAGCCCCTTGTAGCCGGCCTCGTAGCCCTTGAAGAGCGAGACCACGGCCCCGGCGCAGGGGAAGACCAGCCGGTCGCCCGGCCGCCGGCCGGTCTGCGTCAGGTAGGCCGCCGTCTCGTGGCCGTTGTCGCCGTGGGTCATGCTGCGGATGAGCGCGTACTTGTCGGCCTGTTTCGCCAGCAAAGGGAGCAGCTCGCCGATGCGGATGCCGGGCACGTTGGTCGCGATCGGGTTGTTCAGCGGTCCGCAGTAGTCGTTGCCCGCAGCCGGCTTCGGGTCGAACGTGTCCAGGTGCGGCGGACCGCCGGCGAGCCAGATCTGAATTACCGACTTGGCCTTGGCCGATTTGGCCTTGGCCTGCTTGGCGTCGGCGGCCAGCCCGGCCCGGCCGGCCAGCAGTGCTGCGCCGCGCCTGCACAAACCGTACCGCAAGACCTCGCGGCGCGAAAACCGCCAGCCGTGTTCGATGCTCATAATCTCCTCCTCAATGCCGATAGCAGAACTCCGGACTATTGATCAACGCCCAAACGAGGTCTCGCGGCCCCGTATCGGCCCAACTGTTTCGGACGTGCGTTTTCGCGATTTGCAGTTCTCCCTCCGTCGGCATCCGCGAAAGAATCGCAAGATAGATTTCCACAATGTTCTCCGGCTTCTTCGGGTCGGCCTGCAACAGGGCCCGCAGCTTCGGGCTCGTTTCCAGCTTCCGCCGGACGTGGCTCGAATTCAACAAGTGCAGCCGCTGCGCCGCGGTGGGGCGATTGTTGCGGTCCGTCTCCAGTCCCGTGTCGCGCGACGATCGCCCGAATTTCTCCAGGAACGGGGTGGTGATGCTGGCGTCGGCCAGAGCCACGGCGCGCTGGTTTTCGGGCATGAAGGTGTACGGCTCCGGAATGATGCTGGAATACTGCTCGGTCGTGCCGGTGATCTGGCACAGGGCGTCGATCATCACCTCGGCTTCCAAGCGGCGGAGCGGATACTGCGCAAAATTCGCCTCTCCCCGGGGATCGTCGCTCCTGGCGACGCACGACAACTGATATGTCGTCGACTTGAGGATCTGCCGGTAAAGATGTTTCATGTCGTATCGAGCCGCGATCAGGTCCTGCTCGAGGAAGGCCAACAACTCGGGATTGGCCGCCGGGTTGTCCGGCCGGATGTCGTCGGCCGGATGGATGATTCCCCGGCCCAACAGCCAGAACCAGACGCGGTTGACGGCGTTCCGGACGAACCAAGGATTCTTGGGGCTGATCAGCCAATCGGCAAACGCCATGCGAGGATCCTCGCCCGGCGTCAAGCGGACCGGGGCCGCGTCGGGAAAGGCGGCCGCCGACCACGAGTACATGGTGCCCGGCGATTGCACGCCCGGTTGGCTGCGGGCCTTCTCCAGATCGAACTGGACGATCTCTTCCTTCCATTCGACGGTGGGCTTATAGGCGATCTGCGAGAAGAAGGCCGCCATGCCCGACCAGCGCTCTTTGGGCCAGCTTTCCGGCCGCACCCCCATGAAGCAGAGCGCCACGGCCTGGGCGATGGCCTGTGGCTCGCGGCTCTGTACGGCACGGTAGAAGTTCACCTGCGGGTCGCGGAAATTGCTGCCGCTGGCCGTGAGCATCTCGCGGACGAACTGGTCGTAGGGCATGTTATCCCGGATGCTCGTGCGGATCCAGCGGTGATAGGCCTGCACCGCGTTGGGCCACAGTTTGATGGGGAACTCCGACTTGACTCGCAGCAGGTCGCACCACCGCATGGCCCAGTAGTCGGCGAACTCTTCCCGCTCCATGAGACGATCGACGAGCTTGCGGCGTTTGTCGGAGTCGACGTCCTTGAGGAACTGCCGAGCCTCGTCGGCCGTGGGGAGAGTGCCGATCACGTCCAGGTAGGCCCGGCGGACGAAAACCCCGTCGGAACATACCTTGGCCGGCGTGATGCCCAATTGTCTCAACCTGCCGAGGACTAGTTCGTCGATCCGGCTTTGCGGCGCCGGTTCGGAGTTGCTCTCAAAGGGGCTCAGCGATGATCCGGCTTCGGCCCTCTCAGCCATGGCCGCCGCCAGGACAACGACAAGAACCAGGGATCGCTTCATGGTATTGTTCCAGCAGGAATAATTGGCGTTCTTCTCTCAGATTGCCGTCTCGGGACGGTGGGTCTGTCTCACTCGTAGGGCGGGGCGCCCCAAGGCTGCTTCAAGCGAGTGGCTGCATGTCCTCATTCTATGGTCGCGCCTATCCTAACGCAACCGGACGGGAGCCGCAACGGCCTCAGCCTCGTTGGGGCACTTATGAAGCCTGCATGAAGGCATGCCACCCGCGCAAGACCACGGCGGTTATTTCTCGGCCGATTCCAAGCGGCGGCGGAGCTCGGTGAGAATATCCGCCGTGCGGGTGCAACCGAAGCGCGTCGCCCCGGTCTCGCGAACAGCCAGGGCCATGTCGAGATCGCGGACGCCGCCGGCCGCCTTCACCTGGACGTGGGCCGGCGAATGGAGACGCATCAGGCGCAGATCATCGAGCTTCGCCCCGGACGGTGCGTAGCCAGTGCTCGTCTTCACCCAGTCGGCGCGAAGCTCGCCGCAGATCTCGCAGAGGCGGATCTTCTGGGCGTCGTCCAGATAGGCGTTCTCGAAGATCACCTTGACCTTCTGCCCCGCATCGTGGACCGGCCCGATCACCGCGGCGATGTCGCGGCGCACGTAGTCCCAGTCGCCGCTGAGCACGGCCGAGATGTTGACCACCATGTCCAGCTCCTCGCCGCCGTCGGCGAGGGCCTGCCGGGCCTCGGCCGCCTTGATCGCCGTCGTGTGGCCGCCGTGCGGAAAGCCGATCGTCGTGCTCGCCTTCACGCCGCTGTCGCGGAGCAACTCGGCACACCGCTTCAGGTAATACGGCAGGATGCACACGCTGGCCACGTCGTACTCCAGCGCCAGCCGGATCCCTTTTTCCATGTCGTCGGCCTTGAAGATCGGATTCAAGAGCGAGTGGTCGATCATCTTGGCAATGTCGTGAAACGTATATTGCATGAGGTTCTAGTCTCCAAAGCGGGTTCGGGAAAGAAATGAATTCGGTTCGCCGTCGGCATTTTCCGCATGGTTCGATTCGCTGCCCTAATGGGTAACATCGGCGGATCTTGTAGGGAACGGACTCCGTGCCGTTCCGGGCGTGGCGGAACGGTACGGAGCCCGTTCCCTACAGAGCTCGGCCGCAGGCGTGTTACTATGGTTTTAACCATTCCGCATTTTCCGCCCTCGCGGCGCTCAGGGACAGGCCTCCTCCAGGCAGCGTCGCAAAAAGGCGCCGCTTTGCCGCAGGGACTGCTTGCGGGCCTCCAGCGATCCTTCGAAATCGCGGTCCTCGACTTCAATGCAGACCGGCCCATCATAGCCGGCCGCCTTGAGCGCGGCCAGGAACTTCGGCCAATCGATCTGCCCGCGACCCGGAATCTTCGGCGTATGGTACTCCAAGGGCGTCGCCAGGATACCGACGTCGTCGAGCCGCTCGCGATCGACCAGGGCATCCTTGAGGTGGACGTGGAACAACCGCTGCGCGAATTCGGCGATCGGCCGCACGTAGTCCATCTGTTGCCATACCAGGTGGGAGGGGTCGTAGTTCAGACCGAAGTTGCCGCTGGGGATCGCGCTGAACATTCGCCGCCAGAACGGCCGGCGCGTGGGCCAGATTCTTGCCGCCCGGCCATTCATCGGCCGTGAAGAACATGGGGCAATTTTCGATGCCGATCCGCACCCCGTGCGCTTCGGCAAGCTGAATCAGTGGCGGCCAGACCTCCAGAAATCGGGGCCAATTCTCGGCCACGCTCTTCCGCGGATCGCGGCCCACGAACGTATTCACCACGCCCACGCCCAGCAATTCGGCGGCCCTGATGACCTGCTTGAGATGTTCGATGTAAACCTGGGCCTCGGCCTGATCGGCCGCCAGCGGATTGGGGTAATATCCCAGCCCGCTGATGGCCACGCCGGCCGATCGCAGGAGTTGACGGATCTCCTCCGCCCGGGCCGGGCCGAGGTCGGTCACGTCGACGTGCGTCACGCCCGCGTAACGCCGTTCGGCCTTGCCGCGCGGCCAGCACATCAGTTCCACGCACTGAAAACCCTCGGCTGCCGCGAAGCGCACGACTTCTTCCAGGCCGAGGTCCGGCAGGATGGCGCTGACAAAACCGAGTTGCATGATGATCGCTCCTAGACGTTGACCCACGATTGCTGGCGGTGGCTCTGCAAAATGGCCTCGCAGAGCAGCACCTCGCGATGCCCTTCGGCGAAGGTGGGGAACACGGGCTCGGCCGTGAAATCGCCGGCGGCAATGTAATCATAAAACGCGCGAAAGCACTGCTTGAATGCGTCGGGAAAGCCTTCGTTGTGGCCGCCCGGATAGTTGATATAACCGCGGGCCAACGGCCCGACCAGTGCCGGATCGCGAATCAGGACTTCGTTCGCCTGGTCGCGGTGGCCGATCCACAGCTCGTTGGGCGATTCGCTGTTCCAGGCCAGGCCCGACTTCGAGCCGGCGATCTCGTAGCGGATGCAGTTCTTGCGGCCCGCGGTCACTTGGGAAACCCACAGGCTGCCCCGCGCGCCGCCCTGGAAACGGAAGAGCACGCAGCCGTAGTCCTCGGTGTTGACGTTCACCGGTTCAGTCTCGCGCGGGGCGGCCAGCTTGCCGCTGAACGTTTCCACTTCACCCTTGGGCCGCTTGCGGACCGGATGCACGGTGCTCAGGTCGGCCAGCACGGCCTCGATTTCCAGGCCCGAGATCGAGCTTATCAGGTCCATCCAGTGCGTGCCGATGTCGGCCACCGCCCGCAAGGCGCCGCCCTGGTCGGAGAGCACCCGCCAATTGTAATCGGTGTCGTGGAACAACCAGTCCTGCACGTAGCTGCCGTTGACGGCGAAGATCCGCCCCACCTCGCCGCGGGCGACTCGTTGGCGGGCTTCCAGATTGAGCGGATAGAACCGCACGTTGTAGCACACGCCGGCCGCCAACCGCTTGCCCTTCGCCAGTTCCACCAACTCGCCGGATTGCCGCGCGGTCATGGCCAGCGGTTTCTCGCAGATCACGTGTTTGCCGGCGGCAATGACCCGCTTGGCGAATTCGTAGTGCAACACATTGGGCACGGCCAGGTGGACCGACTGCACGCTGGCGTCGGCCAGCACCTCGTCGAGGCTCGCGTATGCTTTGGGCAGTCCCAGGCTCTTCATGGCCCGCTGCGACTCGGCCGCATCGCAGCCCAAAATGCCGCGGACCGGCAGGCCCAGTCGTCGCAGGGCCTCCACGTGAACCGGCCCGATGAATCCGGCCCCAACGACGGCAACACCGATATCGTACATGATCCGCGACTCCTGGGAGGAAATTTCCCCCTTAGTTTCGTCGCGATTTTCGGCGTTGTCAAGCGTCCCGGGGTTTTTCCGGAAATCTAGTGCGGCAAGATCAGCATGGCCGCCGAGAAGACGATGGCCGACAGCCCGAGAACGAGCGTTGCCCCGGCGATGAGCAACTTGGTCCTGCCGAATGTCACGTACAGAAACGACATCACGAACAACCAGCCCGCATGGAAAACTCCCGCCAGGCAGCCGCAAGTAAGGACGCCCTCGGACCAGCCTTCGTGCATGGTCCTGGGTATTGCTGCGGCCAGGACGAGTAGGCCGCAGACCCGAATGAACCAGGCCAAACTGGTTGGGCTGGTGTAGGTCACGCGGCCCGTTATGGGGCTGGCATAAATGTTTGTTTCTTGGCTCAAAACCTGTGGCATGATCGCACCCTCCATATTGGTTTTTTGTCGCTCCAAGAGCCGTCTGCCCGCCGTGGGGATCAACGGCTCGTCTATGCCTTATACGCGGCCCGGCAGCCGCCGTGACAAGGTATTTTCGGATTCTAATGCCCCCGGCTTGCCTGGGGGCTACTTTCGTTCTATTCGCAGTCTCTTGCCAGGTCGTTTTCCGCGGAGTAGGCTGGTGCTCATTCAAGCCCAAGAACTTCCAAGATAGGCCATTGAACCGGAGGATCGAATGGATCGCAGGACTTTCATCAAAGCGTTGCCGGTCTTGACCGTGCTGGCGGACGCGGTGCCCAGCTTCGCTTAGGAACCGGCCAACCCCACCCCAAACTTGCAGCCGATCACCTTGCCGAAACCGGAGAAGGATGGCGGCAAGTCGGTGTTGGCCCTAAACGCCTTCAATTATTGAAATGGTCTTGACCGCAGATAATGATTTTTGTATTTATTTGCACTGCTCGTCAGGAAATCAAGGATCTGCCCATCACCTCCAACCCCTGATCTTCTATGCGACGCACTCATCGACTGATTACCGCCTTTTTGGGAATCGTCATTGGGTCGATGCTGCCGGGCTGCCTCAGTCTTGGCGGCAAGACTGTGTACAGCACCGAAGCGCCGCAAACGTCCGAACGACTGTCGGCTTTGGAAACCCGCGTCACTCTTCTCGAACAAGCAGTTACGGGCAGGCCGGCACCACCGAATACGCCAAATGGGCAGCCTCATTAGTCCCAGGTTGGTCCCGCCGAGCAGGCATGGCGCGGCGAGCGGGTTCTTCTTTACCTGTTCTCATCGTTCCGACATCAATGTGGCGATTGCCGATGGCAGACTGCGCTATCGGCGCGGCCGCCCCGTCTTCGTGGTCGATCGCTCTGGGCCGCTTTCATTTTCCTGTCGCACATTTTCCTGTCCTTCCCTAGGTCTGCATTGCCCGGCATGGTCCACACCGCTTTCCGCGGCGTAAAACGCAGTGCATCGCCGAAGAATAGAGCCTCGCAAGACTCGCCAGAAAGCGGCAATAAATGGCCGCACTCCAAAGGCCGGAACCATTTCTCGCCGCCAAGCGTCCAACTGCGGGCCTCCTGGCGTACCGGCCCGCCCCAAGCTACGATAGAAATAGCTCCGCCGAAAGGAATTGCCATGCTCTGCCGCATATTCGTGCCGTTTTTGCTCCTGCTGGCCCTCTCCGCACCTCTCAAGGCCGCCGTCGATTTGGTGACCCTGCCTACCCGCGAGGGCACGCAGCTTACGATCTACAACTCCGAAGACATCACCATGGTCCGCGAGCACCGCCTGCTGACCGTGAAGGAAGGCGTGAACCGCATCCAGTTCTCTTGGGCCAATACGCTCATCGACCCCACCAGCATCGAATTCCGTATCCTCGACAAGCAGGACAAGGTCGATCTGGTGGACACGACCTTCCCGGCGGGCCGCAACGACGCCCTGCAATGGAACATCAAGAGCCAGGTTGCCGGCAAGATCGCCGTCGAGATCAGGTATTTCACTTCGGGCATCACCTGGGCCGCCGATTACGTGGGCATCGCCAACGAGGACGAAAGCAAGCTGGCCGTGACGGGCTACGTGCGGGTCACCAACGGGTCGGGCGAAGTGTACGACAATGCGGAAACCCGGCTGGTGGTCGGCAACATCAATCTGGTGGAGAAGATTGCCGATCTGGCGAGAAGGCCGCCGCCGTCCGAACCAGAGAACGTCCGCTATCGCGATCGCGGTGGCCCCGAGCGTGGCGAAATGCGTGCCAAGTTCGATAAACTCCTTGACAAGGCGGACAGAAAAGGAGGCGGAGGAGGCGGGGTTGGAGGAGGAGGAGGTTCTGCGGGAGACAAACCGAAGCAGGTCGTTAAAGAGGGCCTCTCCGAATATTTCCTCTTCACCATCGAAGGCCGCGAGGACATCAAGGACAAGGAGCCCAAGCGGCTGGTGGCCCTGAAGGTTGCCGACGTGCCGCTGGAATCGGTCTACAAGCTGTCCGACCGCAGCGGGGACCAGGGTTTCACCAAGTTCTACCGCTTCAAGAACGTCAAGCTCTTGGACGAAAAGGGCAAAGAGAAGAAGCTCTCGGCCATGGAGAACCTGGGCCTCTCGCCCTTGCCCAACGGCACCGTCCGGCTCTTTTCGGAATACAAGAGCAAGGACCTGGCCTACGTCGGCGGCACGGAGACCAAGTACGTGCCCATCGGCGATCGCGTGGAAGTCAACGTCGGGCCCGATAAGGACATCACGATCCAGCGTCGCGTGAAGGACCAGAAGATCGGCAACGTCGTCGCCCGGCAGTACAAACGCCGGCTGGACGACCAGTTCGTTTTGTACTACGATCTGATCGACTACGACGAGACCTTCTTCTACGCGGAAGAACTTGTCTCCGGCAAGCCCGTGCCGGCCAAGATCGAGGTCGAGCGGCAGTTCGATGCCAACGTCGTGCTCTGGGGCGAAGGCCAGGAACCTAAAGGCTGGACCAGCAACGAGCCGGGGGCCTACGTCGATCTGCACACGGTCGCCGGCCGCGTGGAACGCATCGACCAGCAGCACGTCAAGTATTTCATGGATTTATCGCCGGGAAAGAAGCAACGGGTCGAGTACAGCGTGACCTACAAGCGCAGGAAGGTCGGCCCGGAACTGAACACGGAGAAGAAGCGGGAGCCGCTATAAGGCCCCGCTGGAAAGGATCGCCTGTTGTAGACTGCCCAGCATTACGACCCCTATTACCCAGCAACCCTTCGGAGATTAAAGACATGATTCGCCAGCGTATTATTTCGACCCTGATCCCCACAACGGCTATCGCCGTATTGCTCGTTGTTACGTTTCCATTCACGAAAGGCGTGGCAACCTCTGCAGCGCCCAATGCCGGCAACGAGGTGGACTCAGCCAAGCCACAGCCAACCGATGTGGCTGCCCTGGCCAAGCAACTCCAAGAGCTGCAAAAGCAGGTTGCCGATCTCCAGGCCCGGCTGAGCCAGATGCAAACGCCTCGCATCATTGCTGCGGGCACAGCGACTTTTCACCTGGGCGCCGTCCAGGACAATGCCACGAATGTCCGCGTAAAACTCGCCCCGGAGGTCGTGGCCCGATTGGGCAGCGACTATATCGTGCTGCTCACAAACCGTTTTCCGACGGGCGGTTATCCCTTTTTTGACCCTTATTGGAAGCTGGCGCAGGATGGATTCGACATTACGCTTGTGGATCCGACTCTTGGCCCTAATTCCACAGCGTCCTACGAAACCAACAAGAATCGAACGTTCCTGATCGACTGGATTGTCGTCAGGAAATGAGCGGGCCGGCATGCCCACCCCTGATCCCCAAACCCGCTGGTTCCACCTCACGCCCGGTTGCTTCGTAATCGGGCTGCTGGCCGTCGAGGTGCTGCTGTGGCTCTCGGAACGCTTCGGCTGGTTGGCCTGGCACAAGGGCTACGCGGTCCTGACTGCTGTGGCGACTGTCGGTGTGGCGATGGTCTCGATGCTCGTCTGGTTCGGCGTGGCCCTCGTTTTCCGGCGGCGTTTCCAATTCAGCATTCGGTCGCTAATGCTCATGGTCGTCGTGGTCGCTCTGCCGTGCAGTTGGCTGGCCGTGGAAATGAAGAACGCGAGGGAGCAGAAAGAGGATGTCGATTGGATACGGAATGTCGGCGGCGAAGTAGCGTACGATTGGGAAATCGATCCCAATGATTGCCTTCTGCCAAACACGGAACCGCCGACACCAAAGTGGCTGCGGAATCTGATGGGGGATGACGGCGTTTCCGCCGTTGTTGATGTTCTTCTTCAGGGCACAACTATTCGGGACAGCGACATCGGACACCTTCAAGGCTTGACCACAACGCGACGCTTGACGTTGAGTAAGACTGGCGTCACGGACGCTGCGCTGAAACCGCTCAGAGGCTTCTACCGCCTCCGATTGTTGGACCTCTGTGATACGGAGGTGACGGATGCCGGGCTAGAACATGTCAAAGGCGTCGTAACGCTTGACTTTTTATGCCTCGACCGCACTAGGGTTACGGACTGCGGCTTACAACACTTGCAGAACTTGAGTCAGCTTCGGGTACTTTGCCTGGACCGAACGAACGTCACGGATGATGGTTTAGAGCGTCTGGCGAGTTTGACTCACCTCATACTATTGAGTCTTGATGACACCAAGGTGACGGACACCGGGCTCGCACACTTAGAAGCTTTGGCACATCTCACCTCATTGAGCCTCAAGCACGACAGAGTCACCGACGCAGGGCTAGAACATCTCCGGCGATTAAACCTACTTTCGGAATTGCATCTTGAAGGCACTAACGTAACCGACGCTGGGTTGACACATCTTCAAGGGCTATTGCAACTAGATCAGTTGTATCTCGACGACGACGAGGTCACCGACAGCGGGCTGGCTTGCCTTGCCGGGCTGACGCATCTTAAATGGTTGGACATCAGAAACACGAAGGCCACTACGCAAGGTCTGGAGAAGCTCCAAGAGGCATTACCCAATTGCCATATTCGGTTCTCGTATGGCACATGACGACTGTGACCAGTCAGGGCGTGAGTAGACTCCAGCAGGCCCTGCCGAGGTGCAAAATCACCCGCTGACCGGCCCACCGCCGGTCCTCGATGCCCTTTCGATCGTTAGGAACGTGGGAATCGTGGTGGGCGTTGCCAAGGGCCAAAAGAAGGGCTCGGTCATAGGCCACCAAAGGCGGCATGTACCAGTGATTGACGGCGGCCAAGAGCCGCCTATAAACTGGATGCGGCGGCCCCGTTTCCGCGTTGTGTAGCGTGCGTGGCGATCCGCCGCAAAGCTTGAAGGAGGTTTGGCCCATGTTCCGACAAGTATCGACAGTCGCGTCGGAAGAAAGCGTGCGGCCTTCCAACGCTGCCCATATAATACTGTCTCGGAAGAAGCTATAACCTACACACAAATCCCTTGGAGGAAGGAACATGGCCGCAAAGAAGATCCTGATGCTCGTGGGCGATTACGTCGAGGACTACGAGGCGATGGTCCCCTTCCAAATGCTGCTCATGGTCGGCCACCAGGTCGACACCGTCTGCCCGGGCAAGAAGCCGGGCGAGGTGGTGCGGACCGCCGTCCATGACTTCGAGGGCGACCAGACCTACAGCGAGAAACGAGGGCACAACTTCACCCTCAATGCCGATTTCGAGGCCGTCGACCCGGCCCACTACGATGCCCTCGTCATCCCCGGCGGGCGGGCCCCGGAATACCTCCGCTTGAACGAGCGGGTGCTGCAGATCGTCCGGCACTTCGCCCAGGCCGGCAAACCACTGGCCTCGATCTGCCACGGCCAGCAAATTCTCGTGGCCGCCGGCGTGGTAACGGGCCGCCGCTGCACGGCCTACCCCGCCATCAAGCCCGATCTCGTCCGCTGCGGGGCCGTCTGGCGGGACGTCAACGAGACGTTCTCCAACGCCGTGGTGGACGGCAATCTGGTGACGGCAGCCGCCTGGCCCGGCCATCCCGAGTGGATACGAGCGTTCCTGGGGGTTCTCGGGACGAAGATCGAACTGTAGTAGTCACACGCCTCCCAAATCCTGTCGTTTAACTCTTATGAAAGGAACTTGTTATGCCATCGGACCTGACCCGCCGTGGATTTCTCGGCAGCGCCGCGACTGCGGCCGTGCTCGGCAGCGCGGCAGCCGTCGCGGCTGCCCCTAGCCAGACTGAGCACGCCGCACAACCTCGCCCCCTCAAGATTCTCGGCATCTGTTGCAGCCCGCGCAAGGGCAAGAACACCGCTGCCGCCCTGAGCATCTGCCTCGATGCCGTCAAGGCGGTTGACGGGCGGATCGAAGTCGAATTGATCGAACTCGCGGGGCGGAAGATCCCCGGCGAAGTGGCGGCCGGGATCGCCTTGGAGCCGGGCGAACGCGATGACTTCCCGGCCCTGGTGCCGAAGCTCTCCGAGCCCGCCCTGGCGGGGATCATCCTCGGCACCCCCGTCTACTTCGGCAATATGTCGTCGCTGTGCAAGGCCTTTCTCGATCGTTGCATCGTGTTCCACAAGGACAAGCCGCTGGCCAACAAGGTGGCCGGCGTCTTGGCGGTGGGCGGGGCGCGGAACGGCGGCGTGGAACTGACGGTCCGTTCCGTGCAAGTGGCATTGATGTCGCAGCAGATGATCGTGGTGGGCGATGGCTTGCCGACCGGTCATTGGGGCGGGACGGTCTGGGGCGGCAACCCGGCCGTCAGCGCGGGTCCCACGCCCGACATCGCCCGCGACGCGGAAGGCATCGCCAGCGTCAAGAACCTCGGCCGCCGCGTGGCGGAGATGGCCCTGCGGCTGGATGCCAACAGCCCGAATCGCTAGCGCAGTTTCTTCACGAGCCGCGCGATGCGTTCGCCCAGGCGGCGGGCGCTGTCGAGTTCCGCTTCGCTCACGCCGGGATCAAGGGGGCCGGTCATGGCGGCCGATCCCGGCTCGCCCCACACGCTGCCGGTCTTCTCGTTCCGGTAGAGAGGCCCCGCGACGATCATCCGGTTGCTGAGCATGAACATCAGGAGGCTGGTGACGACGTGCTCTTTGCCGCCGACCTGGCCGCCGCCCGTGGAAAACGCCCCGCCGATCTTGTCGGTGAAGTCCACTTTCATTTTCCACGACCAATCGTCGATGGCGACTTTCATCTTGCCGGGGATGTTGGCGTAGTAGGTCGGGCTTCCCAGGATAATGCCGTCGGCCGCTTCAAGGTCCTGCTTCGTGGCTTCATCGACTTTCTTCAGGACCGCGGTCACGCCCGGCACGCGGCGAATCCCCTCCACGACCCCGCGGGCCATCTTCTCGGTGTTGCCCGTGAGCGAGTAGTAAGCGACGAGCACTTGCGGTGCTGTTTGGGGCCTGCGCGCTGCGGCCGGTTCACCAGCCGCCGAGACAGGTGCGGAGACCGTCAGGCCGTGAACCAAAAGGAACAGCAGGGCAATGTACTGGATTGAGCGGCAAACCTTCATGAGAATGCTCCTGTGGGAAGAATTGGGCAACGCTGCGAGTCCGCTAATTATAGCTTTGTCCTCCGCGCTGGTGCAATTGAAGACGCGGCATGTCACCCAACTGGGGAAGTTATTCTTCGGCCCATCCTCAAAGCGTCCATCCCTTTACCCCTCTTCGTCCCGCAAGAGCAGTGGCAACTCGACAAGAATCTTCGTCCCCTTGCCGGGTTTGCTCTTGATGCTGCACTTTCCATCCAGCAGCCGCGCGCGTTGCCGTAGGCCTTCCAGGCCGAAATGCTTCTTCGGCACGGCCTGGGGTTCGAACCCTACGCCCCAATCACGAATCTCGATGCGGAGATGATCGCCGCGTTGCAAGAGACTGACCGAGATTCGCTTGCTCTTGCTGTGCTGGCAGGCATTCGTCAAGGCCTCCTGGGCGATGCGGTAGATGGCGTTCTCCAAGGTCGGGTCCAAGCGGTCAAAATCAACCTTGTAGTGATTCTCGATCTTCGGCCCCTTGCGGCGGATGTATTCGTTCACCAGATGGCCGACCGCGGCCACAACGCCTTCCTCGTCCAGAATCGGCGGTCTGACCCCGGCGATCAAGCGGCGGGCTTCGTAGTGGCTCTGCTGCAGCATGGTCGTTCCCGCGTCAAAGGCTTTCGCCGCCAGTTTCGGCTTGGCCTCCTGCAGGTGATGGAAGGTTTGAAACTGCATGAGTGCCCCGGCCAACTGTTGCGCCAGCCCGTCGTGGATTTCGTAGGCAATGAGCTGCCGTTCGTGATCGCTCGATTGGAGCAGACGCTTGAGATTGCGGTGCTCCCTGCGCAGCGCTTCCTCGGCCCGCTTGCGGTCGCTGATATTTTCGATGATGCCCAAAGCGACGATGACATGGCCGCCCCGGTCGCGAACCGCGGTAGCCGTCATCTGCGCCGAGAAGAATTCCCCGTCTTTCTTGAGGTATCTCTTCTCCATCGTGAAGCCCGGAATGATCCCTGCCATGACCTGCGTGGTCAGTTCCACAGAACGCTCTCGGTCTTCGGGATGCGTTAGGTCATGGACCGGCTTGGCGATCAGTTCCTCTTCGCTGTAGCCGCTCATTTGGCAAAAGGTCCGATTGACCCGCACCAGGATGCCGTCTCCGACGGCCATGATGATGCCCAAGGGCGCTTCCTCGAAAGCCACCCGAAACCGCTCTTCGCTCGCCCGCAACGCTTCCTCGTTCCGCTTGCGTTCGGTAATGTCGCGGAAAAAGCCGGCGATGCCGGGGCGTCCCCGATAGATGATGCGACTGCTCGCAACATCGACGTAGCGGATGCCGCCGTCTTTTCGCAACAGTCGGGTATCTGCATGACCTTGAAAACGCCCCTCGATCCTGGCTTGGATTCTTTGCAAGACGGCAGGAACTTCATCGGCGGGGTGAATGTCCGTAACCGACATCGATCGCAGTTCAGTCTCCGAGTAGCCGAGAATCTGACAGATAGACGCATTTGCCCGGGCAAAGCGTCTTGATTCGAGGTCCAAAATCAGCATGCCGTCGAACATTCCCTCGTTCATCGCCCGCAGCTCGTCGTGGCTTTGACGCAGGTTTTCGTTGACGTTCTCCAATTCGGCAGTACGCTCCTTCACGCGCTGCTCCAATTCGTCGTGGGCCTTCTGCAAGGCTTCGTCGGCCTGCTTGTGGTCGGTGGCGGCTGTTTCCAGGACCGCCACCCGCCGCCGCATTTCCTCGAGTTCTTCCAGCAGTTGTTGCTTGCTCTTGTCTCGATCGATCATGGCAGACTCCGGACTTCCGTAGCGCTAGGCCCACAATGGCAGAGCCGCTATAGCCATTGTAGTCGATGGCCTGGTGTCAGAAAAACCGAGAGAGCTGCCGGATTGCCAAGAGTGCCGGCGCGAGCGTATACTGGCGGAAGGCGGCGGATAGCGGCCTCAGCATCGATTTCCCGTGAATGTCCACTCGCAGGAGTGGGACCCCTATGATCCCCAATGCCCAAGATGGAGTGAGCGGAGAATAGGCCAGTACCGGGAGGAGTGGGCAACGTGAGCGAACCTATCGAACGCTGCAAGAACTGCCGCTTCTGGCAACTGCTGCAAAACGAACGCGGTATATGTCGCCGGAATTCTCCGCTGCCTAAAGAGCAAGAGCTGGGCGAAGACGGCCGTTCCGTCGTCTATCGCGTATCGTGGCCGGAGACCCACGAGGCGGATTGGTGCGGCGAGTTTGAGCGCAAGCCGTGATCCCTTGGACCTGTTGTCGCTCATGGCTCGGTTCCTTTCGGTTGCCTTTGGGGCCTAGGGAATATAGAACGGATCGGCGTTGCTCTTCGTGATCAAGAAGAAGAAGTTGGCGGCATCAATCCGCTTCGACAACGGCTGGGCTGAGCCGTCGCCGAAGCCGGCTATGACCACGCCTGGGTGCATGGACGACGGGCCATAGGTCGGATAGGTAGTCCCTTGGTCCGTCGTAGTCCAGCTTGCGCCCGGATCGCCGTCCCTGGCGTACGCGCCTGCGTCCGCCCCCGACGGACTACAATCATACATCAAGAAAGTCCGCATGCCGGCCCGCGTGACCCCCGAGGAATCGCCCCACGTGCCGTCGTAATGGGCCGGCGTGAAGTAGTTGTACGGCGCGGCCGGCGTTGTGCCCGTCGGAACAGAACAGGGAGTGCCCTGGGAGTTCGATCCGCTGCCGGGCAGACCGGTCATGACGCACTCCGAGCCGATCACCCAGCAACTGGCGGTGTTGTCCACGGTCTCGCAGAGGAAAATGGTGTGCGACAGGCCATCGACAAATTGGGACGCGGGGAGGTTCGTGGTGCTCGGGTAGATCGCGCCGTCGGGATGGATCGTCGCGGCGTTATATGGAACGGCGCCGCTGTTCGACGCGGAAGAAACGTATTGTGCGAAGGCTAGGCTCTGCTTGCAGGAGGCGCCCATCGCCTTGTAGTTGGTGATGGCCTGCTGCGGGTTGCTGGTGTTCAGGTTGTACACCGGGCCGCTGTAACTGGGACAGGTGAACTCCTTCATCGAAGTGGCGATCATACGCGCGAGTATATTGGCCTGCATAGCAGTGAACCACTGTGGCGACAAAACGCAACCGTTGTTGCCGAGAGACATCGGGACCGAAGGGGGGCAAATCGGCTCCAGATCATCCATGAACGACGTCAATCTGACCAGGACGCTGTAGCCCCCGATCTCGTATGTTGTGGAATTCCGATCGATCGCCTGCGCCGCGGGCGGATAAGCCTTGTTAAAGGTGCTGGAAAAGTTCTGGAGGGCCAGACCAATTTGATGCACCTTATTCTGGCATGATAACCTCCTCGCCCTCTCGCGCTGCCAGTTTATCGCCGGCAGGAGCAGCAGCACCGCCAAGCCGAAAATGGCAATCAGAATCAGCAGCCCGACGAGGGTGAAACGTGTCTTCGAACCGGTTGTGTCCATAAGTCATAAGGTAGCCACCTCCGCAATCCGCTGCAAGTGGGCGCGGGGAATGTTCAACCATCTCACTTGTCGCTTGCCATCTTCTCGCGTTCGTCGGCGAAGACCAGGCCGTGCCGGGCGGCCATGCTCTCCTTGCTCATCACGCCCGCTTGCATGAGGATCTGATCGGCCTGGGCCTCCTGCAGGCGGTTCTCGCCCTTGATAATCGGCGGCTCGGCCTCGACCTTCACCAGGTCCAGGATGTCGGCCTCGCTCGCGCCATGGATCAAGCCAGCAGAAGCTCAGCGGGGCGTGCGCCGCCCTGGCCGACGGCTCGGTCCAGTTTCTGCCGAACGATCTATCGCCGCAAACGCTGAAAGCCCTTCTGACCGTCGATGGGGGCGAAGAGGTGAAGATCGACTGGTAGCTTCCGCGCTCGAAGAATGGTCGTCGGATCCCGCCAAACAAGCCTATTGGATTCCAAACCAGTTTCCCAGCAGCCAGTACTCGCCGTATACCACGAAGCCACAGGCAAGGAAGAATCCGGCGATGGGGAACAGCCCCCAGCTTCCAGAGGTGTCCATGTTGAACATGACCCTCACGAAACTGGGAATGAAGAGCATTTTCAGCACCGCCAGCAGCGTCTCCGTGAACGTGCTGGCCGCGGTTTCCTTGTTATCGAAAGCCAGCCAGCCGAGGAAGAGGTAAACCGGGATGTTCGCTACAATCAGGATTGGGATCAACATCGGCAACGCACCTCATCAAGTCAGGAATGCTGTTGCAAGTACCCGACGGCACCCTTGATTCTATGTCACGCCGCACACGATTCGCAAGCCTCATTTTGCCGACTGGACAAGGTGCCCGCCAGAAGCGACAATCGTTGTTTGGGCCGCGGAACAATCGCACCAAGAGATATAGCCACGGATGAAACACGGATGCAACACGGAGGGAGTAGAAGCGAAGGAGTTTTCAGAACCTATATTTCGGACGAAATCCGCTTCTCGGGTAGGTTCTCAGCAGAAACCTGTGTTCCATCCGTGTTTCATCCGTGGCTGACGGACATTTCCCTCTCATGAAACAACGCATCCTGCACGTCATCGACACGCTCGACCGCAGCGGCACGGCGCAACAACTGTGCCTGCTGGCCCGCGGACTGCCGCAAGACGCGTTCGAGGTCCACGTCTGTGCCTTGACTCGCGGTGGGCCGATCGGCGACGTGCTGGCCCGAGCGGGCATTCCCGTCCGCGTCATCGGTCGCCGCTGGTCGGCCGATCCGGCGACGTTCTGGCAATTGGTTCGCCACGTGAAAGAACTTCGGCCGAATTCGATCCATGCCTGGCAGGCAGCGGGACGGGCCTACGCGGCGGCGGCAGCGCGACGCTGCGGCGTGCAGCGCCTGGTGGCCGTTTGGCGTGAAGTCCAAACCAGTCAGGGGCCGCTGCAAGCAACGGTCGATCGCTATATCGGCCGCCGGGCCAGCGCGGTCGTGGCGACTTGCCCGGCGGTGCGCGATTATTGCATCGGGCAAGGAATCGCCGCCGAAAAGATCGCGGTCATATCCAGCGGTGCGGGCAAGGCACCACCGCCCGTCGTCACGCGCGGGCAGATTCTCGATCGGCTGGGGCTGCCGGAATCGGTCCGCTTGATCGGTTGGGCCGGGCGGTTGGAGGCGGACCGCGGCGGCAAAGATGCCATCTGGGCGGCCGATCTGCTGAAGGTGATTCGCGACGACGTTCACCTCTTGATCTTCGGCGCGGGGCCGCACCGCCAGCGGCTCGTCCTTTTCCGCGAGCAGGTGGAGATCGCCGACAAGGTCCATTTCCTCGGCGAGCGCGGCGACTTCGCGGAATTTCTGCCGCATTTCGAGCAGTTCTGGTCGACCCGCCGGCTGCCGGGCCAATCGCAGGCGATCCTGGAAGCCATGGCGGCCGGGGTGCCCGTCGTGGCCACGGACATTCCCGGCACGCGCGATTTGATTGAGCACGAGGCGAGCGGCTATCTTTTCGCCCCGGGGCATCGTGCCGGCCTGACCCGCTGGGCCGAGTTTCTGCTCAATCATGCCGACGCCGCCCGGCAGATCGGCGCCACCGGGCGGCAGCGCGTGGAAAGCGAGTTCAGCGCGGAAAAAATGGTCCAGAGGTGGGGGGAAAGGATGAAGGATGAAGGATGAGGGATGAAGGATGAAGGAATGGTGGGCCTGCGCTCGCCGACCCGGAGTACCGGGTACCCCGGATCTGGTCACCCTACGCAAAATATCATTGACGGAGAAACGGCCGCGAATTACGTTAGGGACTATCGTGCAGCGTACAGTCGCCCGAAGAAGTCATACTCCCAAGAAAGACAACCCCTGATGTCCCGAACAACACGACGAAGCGTAAGATCGGCCTTGCGAGGCCTGTTTACGGTGCTCACCCTGCTGGCAGCGGTAGCCGGACTTTCGGCCGCCGAACCGCAGACCGCAAAGCCGCTGGTGATTCTCCAGCCGCTCGCGCGCCACGGCCTACCAGACCAACGAGTGGATCGACCTGTCGGTGGTCCGTCAATCGCCGCAGCCACTTTCGGCCGGCGAGTTGGTGCTCACCGTGCGGGGTGACGACGGCAGCAAATTAAGCTTCACCTTTGCCCTGCCGGCGGTCGCCGTTGCCGTTGCCGGCGGCGACGCGCGGAGCACGGAGCACCTGCACCTCGACGGCCGGCTGTTGCGTCCCGGCCACTACGAGATCGAAGCGGTCGCCGGTGGCGCCACTGCCGCCACCGCACTGGACGTCTACAGCCACGTGCGGAAAACCAGCTACCGGCTGATCAACTGGGGCAACGCGCAGGGGGAGCAGCAACTCGTCGAGGGCGAGGAGGGCCTCGGCTACAATCTCTTTTACGGCGGCGGCCGGGGCGACGACGAGGCGAACTTCATCCGCGCCGGCCTCGATTTCATGGAAGTCTGCACCATGGGCGGCGCCCACCAAATGGACATGCGCAGCGAGTGCGACTGGTCGGACCCCTACGTGACCCGCGGGGGAACGCGGCGCGTGGCGCGGCGGGCCTTCATCGACCGCACTCGGCCCAACGTGCTCGGCGTTCACTTCTACGACGAGCCGGGGCTGACCTGGACCAAGAGCCCGGTCACTGGCGAGTTTACCCCTCACACCGCCCCTTCGCAGCACCGTTCCTACCGCAGCGCGTTTCGACAAGGATTCGATCCCCTACAACGAGGTCAAGGCCGGCAACCCCGCGGACGTTGCTCAGTGGCGGCACTGGGCCTACTGGAAGCTGGGCTTCATGGACGCGGGCTGGAAAGAGGCCCAGTTCGGCGTGTCGTACGTGCGGCCCGACTTCCTTTCGGCCACGCAGAGCCAGTACGCCTGGGGAAGTTTCACCGACGGCTACTACTTCAACGTTGCCCGCTCCTTGCCCGTCGTCAGCGGTCACGGTGGCTACGACGACTACGGTTGCGGGTATTTCAATCCGGTACACTATTTGGAACAGAGCCGGGCGCGGGACCTCGTCAAGCCCAACTGGTATCTCCCCGTATGGTTCGGCGCGACGCTGCCGGAGCGGCACCGCATGGAAGAGTACCTCTGTTTCATGACGAACATCCAGGGTATGATCACCGGGCCCGAGTGCGATCCCTTCGATCCTGCCAAACGGCCGCCGGCCGAGGGCCTGATCGAGGCCAACAAGCTCATGGCCCGGCTGGGCACGATCTTCACGACGATGCCCGTAACGCGGCCGCCGGTGGCCATCCTCCATAGCATGTCGGACAACATCTACCAGCAGACCCGCAACATGAAGGTCGGCGCCACCTGGGAGGGCAGGCAAGGCGACCACATGGTCTTCACGTACATGGCGGGCAAGGCCTTGCAGCGGCACTTCATGCCCGTGGTCGATGAAGACGTGGTCGACGGCACGCTGGCTGCCCAGCACAAGGCGGTCGTGATCACCTCGGTCGACTACCTCGCTCCGGCGGTGGTTGCCGGGCTGGAGGCCTTTGCCGCCGTCGGCGGGCTGGTCATGCACACCGCCGATTGCACGGTGAAAATCAAAGGGGCGGTCGACCTGGGCGTGACGCCCGACTGGCCCGACGGGCAAATCGTCAGCAGACTCCGCGCCGCGCGGAATTGGGGCGAGGCGGCCAAGTATTGCACGGTCGGTCACCTGGTCAAGGGGGCCGCTCCGCTGGCCAAGGCGATCAAGGCGCAACTCGACAAGGCCGGCATCCCGCCGATCTTCGAGAGCGACCTGCCGAGCATCACCGCCACGCGCCAAGCCGCCGGCGACGTGGAGTACCTCTTCGCCGTCAACACCACGTACAATCCGGCCGAAGGCGGCATGAACGCCATCCGGGCCGCCGAAGCCAACCTCAGCCTGCCCGACGACGGCCGAGCGCTGTACGACGCGGTCCGCGGCGGCCCCGTGGCGGAACTGGCGAACGGGCACCATGTACCCATGGTCGGCGGCAAGCTCGCCGGTCACTTCCGCTTCGGTCCGGGCGAGATGCGGGTTTTTGCCCGCACCGCGCGGCCCATCGGCAGAGTGGCCGCGCTCACGCCCGTCGTCGTCCGCGACTATACCAAGGCGGAAGAGCCGGTGGCGGTGGAAGTTGCCGCCGTCTTGTTGGATGCTGCCGGCGGCGGGCTCTGCGGGTCGGTGCCGATGCAGGTGCGGCTGGTCGATCCGCTGGGCAACGTCCGCTACGACCTGTACCGCGCGACCGGCCAGGGGACGCTCAAGGTCAGTCTGCCGCTGGGGGCGAACGACACTGCCGGCCAATGGAAGGTATCGTTCCGCGAGTTGCTCAGCAACCAGGAAAGCACGGTGGCGTTTTCCTATACCGCGCCGCCGCAGTGCGGCGCGATGGCGGGCGCCACGCGGCGGGCGGTGACGTTCGGCAACGACGCCGACAACGTCTTCCGCTTCTTCCGCGTGCATCACGACGTGACGCTTGTATTGGGGAAGGGCAGCTACAACCAGGCCGCGGCCGAGCGGCTGGCCGGCATCCTCAAGCCCTGGGGTGTGCGTTGCAAGAGCGTCAAGGCCGAGGACGTGAACCGGCCCCGCGAAATCTCGGCGGAAGAGGCCCCCGCCTGGGTCGGCCTGGAGCCGGGCAAGGCCAATCCGGGCAGGACCAATTCTCTGACCGTGGCCGGGTTCGACGTGCAGGGCCCGTGGTGCTCTTGGGCACGCCGGAGGACAATCCGCTGATCCAGTTTACGAAGAAGGAGCGGTTCCTGCCTTACGCGCCCGATGCGGCCACGTTCCCCGGCCGTGGCCGCGGCATGCTCGCCTGGCAACGCGACGCCATGGGTGCCGGGCAGGAGTCGATCACGCTGGTGGCCTACGACGCCGCCGGCATGAGCGAGGCGGTGGGCACGCTTTACGAAGCGACGGCGGGCATCGAGCCGCTGACGCGGTTCGAGCCGCCGCGGGCCACCTCGATCGCTGCCGCCGCCAAGGCCCCCGCCGCAAAGGAGGCGCCGCTGGTCTGGCGCGTGCCGCTGTCCGACCGGGCACTTGCCCTGAAGGTCGTCGACGGCCAGGTCCGCGTGGTGACGTGGGACGGCTCGCTGGTGCGGATCGATGCGGGCGGAAAGATCGTCGCCCGGCAGGCGCTGGCGCCGGCCGAGGTGAGCAAGGCCGCGCAGGGGTTGAAGGGCCCGCCCGACGCCGGCGCCCTGGCGCTGGCCAAGAAGTTCGCGGCGAAGAATCGGATCGTGAAAACGATAGCCGCGGGCAAGGATTGCGTGGCCGTGGCTTATTGGGGCGGCGCGTTGCAGGTTGTGGCCGCTGGCGGCCAGGTCCGCACCGCGCAATTGCTGCCGCACGACGTTACGGGCCTCGCCTGGCTCGACGGCAAGCTGGTGGTGGGCCTTTCGGATGGGGAGGTGGTGGCGCTGGGGGTGCCGTGAAGGATTAGGGATGAAGGCAGATTCCGGGTTCTGTCCGGCTCATTCTGACGTTCCATCCACGATCGCCTTGGAGACGAGGATGCCGTCATAGGGCGGTTTGAAAAAGACCTCGTGCGCGTACTGGCCTGTATCGAGATCTCCCCCACCCCACTACTTAGGGAGGTTAAGGGGGTACTAAGGATTACGGGTATCTGGGAGCCCCAGGACACGGCATCCCGGATGTCGACCGCCTCAAGTCAGTAGCCGTCTAATTCGCTGCAGGCAGCGTGCCTCGTTTCGAGTCGTAAGTTCATGCTCCCAGATTCGCATAACACGCCAGCCGAGCCTTCGGAGCGACGATGTGACGTCCCGGTCCCGCTGCCGGTTGCGCGCAATCTTGGCGTCCCAGTATTTGCGGTTTGAGCTCGGACGACGATAGCACTGGGGACAACCATGCCAGAAGCATCCGTCGACGAGGACAGCAACGCCGGCGGCTCGAAAAACGAAATCGGGGTTTCCAATGAGTTTTTGATTACGCCTCCACCCTTTGATCCCGGCTTTCCGGAATATCTGGATTAGCCGCAGTTCAGTGTCCTTGTTGCCGCGAGACCGGATTCGCGACATAACTTCGGACCGCTTGGCCGCCGTGAAAACATCAGTCATTCATCGACCCCTGGACGGCACCCTCTCCCATGCGCACCCAGGCAAGGTATTTATCCCGATCATAGCCGGCCGCCTCGAGCAGATCTGCGCTAGCTGTCTCCATCTGTGCACGAAGTCGATCATCTCGGCCTAGCAGTTCATCAACGTCGGTGATGTTCTCAACTGCGGCAACGAGCTTTACGGCACATTCCAACTCATCTGGAAACTTTGGGACTTTTACCTGCACAGTTGAAAGGCCCGTCAAATCAACGGGCGGCGAAAACCTGCGCCGGAATTGGAATGCAAAGGAGAGCATATCGACGCGGGGCTCTCGTTTGATGCCGTAGCGATGACTGCGCAGCATCTGCACAGCCCAGGTTGGATGGGCCGAGGCTGCCAAGCTGATTAGGAACTTCCCCAACGCGACACCAAAGAGTCGGACCATGTCTTCGTCGGCAAGTTTGGAGATGTCGACGGCGACGTCCTCGGATCGTAACGCATTGCGCGGCAAAAGCGTGCCAAGGCGTGCTGCAAAGTTCTCGTGGTTGTTGCAATTTTGCCGCATGGGCCGACAAAGTTTTTGCAATTCAGGATCGCTCACCACCGCGGGCTCCACTTGCGTAGTGATGAATAACAACCAAGGGGTTGTTTGGTGATTCATCTGGTATTCCGCCAGTCGGTGGATCGCGTCGAAATAGTCCGTCGCGACGTTAGCTTTCGTGGGAAAGAGCGAGTCGCACAAATCAAGGTTAACCACATGAAACGGCCCGTACTCTCTGAGGTAGTGGTACGCTTTCGCACGTTGGCTCTTGATCGATTGAAAGCGGTCTTGCAACACAAGCGAATCCGGCAGGACGCCCTCCAGAGAAGTGACTTCGTTGTTCGCCACGTGGACCCGCGTGCCGGGCTGCCCTGACCCTTGGGCTTGGTTAAAGCCGAGATACCGGATGTAGCACCGATGGGAGCGGAGGTCGTTCCACAACGAGCGAAGGTCCAAGAGATCGTCGCCAGGAATCACGAGGCAGCGCAGCGGTCGATCGAAACGTATAGATTCCGGCACTTCCGATGCCCTTTCCACTGCGTCGCTTTCGTCCTCCTCAACCGACCAATCTCCGTGCTCGTGCTGCAAGTCCAATTTGAGGTAGCGCTCAACCATCCGAACTATCAGCTCATTCCATTGCCGCGCACGAATAAACTGCTTGCGAACCTTGTGCCAGGGCATGAACTCATCCCTCGATGGCGCGACGTGCTGGGGCACGGCACCTTGAACAATGTCGTCGGCCAAGTCAGAACCTTGAACAACGTCGCCGGCCAAGTCAGAACTCTCACCACTCATTGTTCAACCTCGGCCATCGCGATTTCCAGGATGTCATGCACGAGCCTCTCTTGGTCTTCAAACGAAAGCGAATCCATCAATCCCCAAGCGTGGAGAACCTGGGCAATGGCGACGGCCTTTTGCTCGATGAACGCCGCATGCTGCTGGTTAGCCGCTGTTTGGCGTACGGCGCGAGATTCTGGCACCACAACTTCCTTGCGCATCGCGACGACTCCGCGTTCGCGCAGGTCAGCGGCGGTGGAGTGTTGCGCCGACTCCATCAGGACTACGTCGGGCACATCATCAACGCCATGATCCTTAAGTTGCTGTTCGACCAACCGCTCCAATTTCTTTGTGGCCTTGGCACGGTCCTGAGCCAGCCGGCCACGGCGGATTTCGCTGCCAACCTCCTTGTGCCGATTTGTCAACTGCCGTAGTGCCGAGTGCAACCACTTGACGATGAATTGATAGTGTGGGTGCGGCGTAATTAAAGGATTCACGGTCGAGGTTGATGGCACCGTCGAGCCCCTCCCGAACGAAAATCTCGGCCGTGATCTGCCGCAGGCGTGTTTGCTCGGACACTTGGTAGCCCAGGAACGTCCGATCGAAGGGAGCACCTGCCGCATTCCCCACGCGGATCATCACGCCTTGATGTTGCGTCGGCAGGACTTTGGGCGTCCATAGAACATAAGCTTCAAACTGCAGCGGCCCTCCGCTGAGGGCAACAGGCTTGCCGGTAAACTCCTCGCGGCAGCGGCCAATACAAAGAAGCGGGGTCGTAACTGCATTCTTTGTCTTTAGCGCGCTGCGAATCAAGATTGGACGAAATAGTTGCATGCCGTCAATGAAAACCTCGAACCGATCACCCTTTCGCAGGCTTGGCTCCCTCAGATGCAGGAGCTTCCGCAACGACTCGTCCTTGCGCGGCCGCAGACGCGTTGCCTGTCCGCGAGTCTGGTTCTGCAGTTCAAAAAAGAAGAAATCGTCATCGCCGGCAAGATCGAACGGATGCCCCTGCAGGTATTCCAGCGGCGAGGCAAGAGCAAGGGTCCAGAGTGTTTGCAGGTATCGGTCACAGACGGATTCAAGGTCCACCAAGTCTCTGTCGGTGCTGGCCAGCGCACGAACAGCCGTAACGAGCTTCTCAAATCTCGCTCGCGGCTTGTCCTTTTCGGTCCAAGGGAGATGCGGCTCGACGAGAAGCTCTTCGGGTTTCTCGGGGTCCATCCGGCCGATGTGGAAGACCGGTTCGCGAGTAAGGGCTTTGCCTTCGCTTTCCTTTTCAAAGTCGATCTTCGCCCAGAGGTCATGACTGCAAAGTTCCGCACGGGTCCTGGGGAGAAGATCCAGAAGTTTCACTTCTGTCCCTTGCGAGTCGCGGTCCGATGCCCGTTCAATCCAGACTTGGGCACGCCCGGTCGTGATTTCGTGTTTTTCCGCTTGGTCCGTTTCGAGCAACTCGCGCTCTTGGTCGACCGGACCGAGCGTAATGTCGGCCACAGTCCGGAATGCCTCACCGCGCGTTTTCGTGATAATCAAAAAATGCCGCGTAAACTGCGCCACGGAGAACAGTCCGATACCGAGCTTTCCGATCAGCAGGCGTCCGCCTGGGCTCTGAGTCGGATCATGCTTCGCCGTCACATCGAGATCGGCCCCCTCTTTCATTCGCTTGGGACTACCGCCAATATGTTCGATCATGTGCTGCAACGATTCTGGCGAAAGTCCATTTCCATCGTCACGGACACTAATCACCGAGAACCGCGGAGCATCGGTCAAGATGGTCACCTTCCTCGCATCCGCGTCATACGCGTTTGAGATCAGTTCGCGCAATGCAGATGCGGGTTGGCGGTAAATCCCGTCAGTAATGTGCGCCAGAACCCGCTGGTCCGTCCTTAGGTCCGCATGCACCGGCTCGCGCGTTTTCCCTGTTGCACGGATCATCTCGGCCAGCGAAGTTCCCTTCGACGTTTTGCTCATAAGATCGGAACTCCTGTCAGGTCGGCCAGCACCCGCAACACCGCGCGTGCCAGTGGCGGTGGAACGGCATTGGTGACCTGTTCCATTTGGTTTGCGAAAGAGCCGTAGATTCGGAAATCATCGGGGAATCCTTGCAGCCTTGCAGCCTCGCGCACCGTAATACTGCGAGGTTCTGCGAAGTGAGCGGGCGGTGCGCGGTGCCCGGAAAACAAAGTATTCGACGGGCGTGACGGATGCAGGCGGCGGTATGACATCGGCCCCGTGCCCGGTTCTATCGCTGCAATCTTCTCTATGACGCGCTGCGAGTGACACATCGCGAAGTGATTTGGAACACCGGCGTAGTCACCCTCATCGTTATAGTCGTCAGGGCGGACCATCGGTGTTGGCAGGCCTTTGAATGCATCCTCGGTGCTTTGCCACGGGCTTTTTAGGCGTTCCAGTCGCCGGGAAATCTCTTGCGCGTCGAGTGGATCGCGGGACACGAGGAAAAAGGCACGCTTGCGCTTCTGAGGCAAACCAAAGTCTGAGGCGTCAACCAGCACTTTCTGAAAAACGTACCCGCCATCGTTGAGTATCCTCTCAAACCTAGCCAGCCGGTCACGATGCTTGTCGGCTAGCACCGTCGAGACGTTCTCAAGTAGCGCACAATGCGGCTGCAACACAACCACCGCACGTGCCACGGCGAGAAATATCTGGTTGCGCGGGTCCGCCGGATTCCGCGAGCCCGCCGCCGAGAATCCCTGGCATGGGGGACCAGAGATTACCACGCATGGGGCAGAATGGCTCTCGGTGGGTGCCAACAAGCGATGGCAGCATTTAAGGAGTTTCCGGGACCGCACGCTGCCCGGAAGAGGTTTCGCCGAGGGAAAATTGCTCTCGAACGTTCGAAGCGCCGTAGGATTGCAGTCAACACCGACAACAACGGACATCCCTAGCTGGTTGGCCGCCAATGAAAGCCCTCCCATGCCGCAACACAAGTCCGCAACCTGCGGCAAGATGCGCAACCCGTTATCCTTACTTGCGTTGCGCCTCCGACAATCGCTTGTTTGCTGCGGCTGTTCTCTGGCTCGTTCTGTGATCGGCATCATGTGCTCTACGGCGCAACGTGGACAGCACCAGAATGACATTGCCATTGTTATATCTGTTGTCGGCGGCGTTGGGTAGGGCGGATCTGCCGGTGACAGATAATTTCTAGTGTTTTCGCAGTTTTTCCCGCTTTCGGACCACCAGCGGCTAGAAAAGAGTCGGTTCTTAATGATCGTTGGTATTGGCAAAGCTCCAGCGCCATCGACTTTTTTCTCGGCTGCGCTTGGTAACATTCTGGTCGTTCAGGTACAGGAGCACGTGTAGGCCGGTGCTTACCGGCCAAATCAACTTCCTCGCCCCGGCACAACGCCTGGGCAACAGCCAAAGGAACTTCGATATGACCGCTTCTGATCTTCCGGCGCGCACCGCCGACGTCCATGACCATTTTCTCGACAGCACGAACGATACGACAACTCCGCAGTGGGGTGACGACGCTCCTCGCGGCGCACGGGCCGTTCTGAGCCGGATCATCAAGGATGGTGCCAACGTCCCGCTTTTCCTGGGGCAGACCCTCATCAACTCGCTCCGCGACGTTGGCTACAACCACACCACGTCAGCCGTGTGCGAGCACGTTGACAACTCCATTGAAGCTGGCGCGACCGAGATCCGCGTCTACTTCAGCGAGAGTGGCCCCAAGAACCGCCGCACATTCAGCGTGCTCGTGTTGGATAACGGCAAGGGGATGAGCTCCAATGTCCTCAAGGTCGCCTGCGCCTTCGGCGGCTCCCTCCGGTTTGGCAATCGTCACGGGATCGGCCGCTACGGCATGGGCATGAAGGACGCCGCTCTCAGCATGAGTTCCGTTTCTTGACCTTTACTCTTGGCAGGCCCCCGGGGCCTATTACACTCTGACTCTCTACGTGGCCGCTATCGGCCTGGACAAGGGTAACGTTGTCTACCTCCCCGACCCGCAACTGATCGACTCCCTTCCGGCAGAGGTATCAATGGTCCTCAACTCGCCCATGGTCTACCCCAAAGGCGACACGCAGCACCTGTTCTGCCGGGATGCTTCCGAGTTGCACGAGCGCCTTGGCGCGTCCGGGACCATCGTGTTCATGCCCGACTGCGACCGCCTCACTTATCGCAAGGTGTCCACGCTGGTGGACCATGCTGTCCGGGAGATGTTGCGCGTCTACCGCCGCCAACTGGACCGCGGACTCAAGCTTTACGTCAACAACCGGCTCGTGGAGGTCTTCGATCCAACCTACCAGATGAAGATCGCTCGCCACAACCGCATCCCCGAGTTGCAAGGCCGCGAGAAGAGCAGCCGCCTCGTCAACAAGTGGGAAATACCGATCCGCGTGGCCGAGGACTCGGCAACAACGTTCAACGCGGTGGTTCGCCTCTACTTCCTTCCCATTCGGGATTGGAGCCAACTGCCCAAGAAGGTCCAGAAGAACGACCTGAAGGTGTTCGAATCGGGAATCAGCTTTGTCCGGCGCGATCGTGAGGTTGACTTCAAGCACGTGCCCGGCATTGCAGGCAAGGGTCACCACCGCGATGCCTGGTGGCGGTTGGAGGTGGACTTCCCCGCCGAACTAGATGAGGCATTCGGCGTGGCGATGAACAAGCAGGGCGTGCGGCCAAAGGGCTACGCCCAGGACACCATCGAGCGCGCCATTTCGGACGATCTGCTCCAGGTCCGCAAGGCCATCGAGCACTTCGCCTCCGAACTGCGCGGCGCAGGACTCTACATCGCCCCTGAATGAGGCGGAGCAGCGGGCCAATGAGGCCGAATCGCTCCAGGCCACCTTGCTCCCTCAGCCGACCCCTTCTACCGACGATGAGCGCCGGGTCCTCGAAGAAAACGTTCGTACCCTCGCCGTCGGACTAAAGCGTGATGGCGAGACCGATGACCAGGCCTATGAGCGCGTCCGCGATTCCCGCTTCGTCACCACGTTCAAGCACGACGAGGACGCCGCGTTCTATCGCGTGGACTTCAAGCTCGGCAAGGTCATCCTCACCATCAACACCGCGCACGCGTTTTTCAACAAGCTCTACAAGCCCATGGCGGCGTTGGCGAAGACGGCGGTGGAGGCGCATGGCGGCGACGGCGAGGGTGAGATCGATCCCACGACGGCCGGGGAATGTGCCCAGGTCCTCACGAACCTCCAGCTTCTCCTTTTGTCGCTGGGCGCACGCAGAGCGAGATGATCGCCACCGACTCCACCGGTGAGCGTCAGAAAGTCTTCGATACCCTCCGCCGCCAGTGGTCTTTAAACCTTGACACCCAGCTTACGTCCGGCTAGACTAAGATGGATTGGTCGGTAAGCTAACCATTGCCCTCTGCGGGGCATAGCGTCCGCGCAGAGGACAGATAGAATGTGAATTGTGTATGTGACCGTGCTCTTCGCGGGCCATAGCGGCCTGCAACAGAGATAGGAGCCCAAAATGACCTTTTCTGCCCTCTCGCCGGGCTGGCAGGCGTTCGAACGCCTCCAGCATTACATCGACGCCAGGATTCTCAACGCCGACGCTCTTGGCGCCGAAGAAGCCCTTGCGGATCTGCTCGATGACTTCGCCAACGGTTTCACGCCTACGGGCGATTACCTCAAGCGGAGGTTCCGAAGCCTCCGTCATAACCGCTCGCGCAAGCATCGCCACCGCTTTGCCCTCGCGCGTGCCGTCGCGCGACCTGAGCACGTTCCAGCGGACACTGGCCGCGTTGATGACGCCGACTACCTCCGCTTCGTGCGAGACCATGTGACCCGGGACGAGTGGGCACTGCTCCAGCATGTTGCCGCTGGCGACACCTTCGATGACATGGCCCGCGCCACGACCGCATCAGCGGGGCAGGTCCGCACGCGCCTCTGCCGGCTCCGGAGCCGCCTGCGCAGGGCGACGATCGGCTCTTCGGACGAGTTCGCCGCAATAAGCACGGAAATAAACCACCCAGGCTAGGCCAAAGGCAATCTGATCCTTATCTTCGGTTCCTCGTCGAGCGTCTCGGGCAGGATCATCGCGTAGGCCCTGTTATTCTGCACCGACCAGATCGCGCGGTTCGCTCGGAGGCGGAAGAATTTCCGTACGCTCTGTGCGTCGCTCGCTGTCCCCGGGATTTTCTTTGCCTGCAAGGCGATGGGCCGGCGGACTGCAGGATCGCCGCCGACGGCGATCGCATTGTCCTGATCAATGATCACCGGAGGGCGACTACCTTCCAGGGTTGGGATGGAAAACTCAGGGCATGCTGGGACCGTTCCGCAGCGAACGCCGCGTTGCGGGCCGCGTCATGGACTTCGTGCGAAACAACTTGCGGATTGCGAGCTTCGATCACGTCGCGGCGTTCCAGGCTTGTCCCGAGCTTCTGCACGCCAAGGGGGTTGTCACGCCCCTGGGAATCATCACGGGTTCGACAAACATCACGCACAGCGGCCTGTACGCCCAGTCGCAGAACGCCAACTATTTCGGCCACGGCAACGCCGACTACGCAGGCAACCGCACTCAACTCTTGGGCCGCTACGAAGGCTTGACAGCGGTCGAACGCATTCCATGATTGCGATGAGGTGCCGGTACTGCGCGTGGCCGCAATCCTGGTATCGCCAGACCCGCGGGATGCCGAGTCGCCAGCGACCAGGGAGTCGACCTTGAGCGGGGAGCGGCCGCCACGGCGGTGGTGGTGACGGCGTAGGGGCGGCATCAACGGTCAGCGGGTGTCCGAATTTTCCGGTTCTTGGCCGATGGCCCCATGCCTGCCGCCGCCCTCCTGAGGCATTTGAGGCATTTCTGAGGCATTTCCACGGGCGGCTGATGAGGCATTGGGTCATTTCTGAGGCAATCTCCTGGCCAAGACGTAATACCCGCCAGGGCATAGTCGCGGTGGACCACGGCGTTGACGATCGCCTCGCGCACAACGTCAGGCGGGATCTCGTAGGCAACCGGGGCCCGTCCGCTTTCGATGCGGGTACCCACGCTGCGGTTGATGACGGACAGCACGAAGTCCACCGCCCGATCCGCCTGATCGAAGAGCCGGCCCTTGAATACCTGGTAGTTGGGAGCGGGCCATTGGATTTCCGTGCCATGGAAGTGCATGCAACGGACCTCGGCGCTGGGTACGAACTGCTGGGGATCGCGGCCGAAGAGCAGCACGGCAGCGTTCGTGGGCTGGTCGTCCACGAGCATGTGCAGGTGGGCCAGCACCTTGGCCGCGGGCGTGCGTGCCCCCAAAGGAAATCGGCGCTCGGCACGGGCCGGCGGACGAAATCGGCAAGGGCACGCCCCTCAATGTCATCGAGCGTTGCAGCGGGGCATGGCTGTTCGTCCAACGGCCGGTTCTGGATGGTGCCAACGCTCTCCAGGTAGTCCACCAGGCTTGCGTAGACCGCTACGACCAGGTCGGCGGCCTCGGCAAAGCGGCGGCGGATCAACTGGACCCCGGCCTTGCGCACCAGAGCCAGCATTTGGGGGTGGCGGGCCGAGTCCTTGTCGCCCTTGACGAAGATCAGGCGTTCCTTGCCGGCAGTTGTGGCACGGTCGAACTCGCGTTCCGTGGGCGACACCCCCTTGGCGTCCTCGTAGCCACTACCTCGAAGTCGTGACAGTTTTGCTCCGATTTCGCATGGGCCGCACCCGTTAGGGGCCGTTTCAGAGGGCCAGCAACTCGCAACCGGGGAAAACCTGATCTTACTCCCTCCAAGGGCAATGTGGAAGCAACGTTCCGCCAAAAAATTTTCCATCAGCAAAGTCAGAGGGGAGTCGTTAGCGAGGTCCCGGTCGTTGCCTTCATCCGCGGTTCCGATGAAGGCAACAGGCGCTGGGCGGCGGCGCGAATGCCCTGCCGACGCTCGACATGGCTCGCTGCCTTGAGGAGGAGTTCCAGGAGTGCGAAATTTGCACGGTTGCGTGGAGTGCGTGGTGGCTCCCGAGCAGAACATCCACGGCATTCTGACCGCCAAAGAGACCGTCAACAAGCTGCTTCTGGATCTCCATAGTTGTCGGGAGCACGATTATCCCCGACTTTTGCCTAGTCCTCCACGACTTGCGGGAACGCTCATGGCCGAGAGCGCAAGTGGCGGGTACAATGATGAGAGAGGATATGGGCTTGGCGCACGGATCGCTAGTGGATAGTCTACAGGTGTATGGAAAGTGAGACGTAGGAGAAGGAGCCATGAAACTCTCAGAACTAGTCCGACAGGTCATCCGCCTTGGCGATGCGAGCCGTGCGTATTGGGACAGAGAGTTGCCCAAGCACCATCCGCATTACCCCGTGATTCGGGCCGGGGAGGATTCAGCGCCTCCATCGCCCGAGGACGCACAGATACAGGCGCTGCTGAAGAGCCTGCCGGAAAATCAACTCTACGCTCTTCTGCTCCTCACGTACGTAGGCCGCGGCGATTTCAGCGCTGATAATCTCCTGGCCGCATACCAGAACATGAAAGAACCTTTCCCTACCCGAGACATAGCGATTGCCCAATTGACTGGGAGTAAGACACTTGCGGAGTACCTGACGGACGCGATGGATGAGATCCAGAAGCGTCGCATCGACCTGGATGCTCTCCAATTCGCGAGCGCCGTGGCGATGAGTTAACCAGGCGAATGAAGGAGTTCCGCTGTGCCCTCGAATGCTTTTTCCGTGCATCTCGATCAGCTTCTGCGGGACGCCACCGAGCTCGATACAATCCATACGCAATTGAGGACCGGCCTCCCGGGCAGGCAGTATGGGCTGGCATCTCTGAACCGCGCCGCTGTCGTGATCAGTGTTTCGGCTTGGGAGTCGTATGTGGAAGAACTCATGCGGGAGTCGTTGCAGGCGCTCCGCCCTCTGGCTCCTCCCATGGGTAACTGGCCCGCGTTGAGCGCGTTCATTCTTGGGGATCTGGGGAGGTTCAACACGCCCAATGCCCAAAACGTCGCAAACCTGATCAATCGTTGCCTCGGGCTGGCGAACGTGCGGACCTCCTGGGGGTGGCGGAACTGCACTTCGGCACAGGCAGAGGATCTTCTTAATGACGCATTGGGTCTTCGCCATGAAATTGCTCGCGGTGTGAACCCCCGGCCGGTCATCCACAACACGTATTCCAATTGGTTGCCGGGTTTCATGCGGCGCCTGGCGCGATGCACCGACGATGCCGTTCGGAACCACCTTGCCACTACACTCGGGCTCGCGAACCCATGGCCGCCGTAATTGCCGCCCGTCAGGCAACCAGATCCCCGGTGGTGCGAACACCGATTACGTAGCCGCGTGTTTCTCGTGCGCGATCCGCACGCCAAGGGGTTGTCACGCCCCTGGGAATCATCACGGGTTCGACGAACATCACGCACAGCGGCCTGTACGCCCAGTCGCAGAACGCCAACTACTTCGCTCACGGCAACGCCGACTACGCAGGCAACCGCACTCAACTCTTGGGCCGCTACGAAGGCTTGACAGCGGTGGCACGCATTCCATGATTGCGATGAGGCGCCGGTACTGCGCGTGGCCGCGATCCTGGTAACCGCGACCGCCCGTCGTGCCAAGGGCCGGAAAATGTCAGGAATTTCTCGGGATCAATCGTCGATTCCATGTCGCGCACCTGGCCGGGCGGTCGGATCGAGATTCTGGGGAGCGGGGATGCGGAGGGCAGAAGGCGGAGGGATGAGGGATGAAGGATGAGGGGGCCTCAGTACTCAGTACTCAGTACCCAGTACACCGTGACAGGTTGCAAACCTATCCTACAAGCCGCTCTCGCACGATTTTCCGCACTTCCGCCAGCCAGCCGGCACGCTGCTCGGGCGTGCTCATGATGATTGACTCGAAATTTCGGCGATAGAAATCCTCCAGGCCGCAGAAGCCGAAGACGCAGGTCTTCCACAAGTTCTCCAGCGGGTCGCCGAAGCGCCGCAGCTCGTCGTCACGCGGCGTGTTCGAGGTCGTGAAGACGACCGCCCGCTTGCCCGTGAGCTTGCCGATCACGCCTTGCGGAGCGAACTCGTAAACGACGCCTTGACGGAAGACGCGGTCGAGCCAGCCTTTGAGCACCGCGGGCGGCATGGCCCACCAGTTGGGATGCACGACTATGTAGGCGTCGGCCTCGACGACTTCGCGGCAATGCCGGGCGATAGTCACCGGCTGCGGCGCGTCCTTGGCGATCTCGGCATCGGGCAAGAGCGGATCGAAGCCTTCGGCATACAGATCGTGGTGGACGACCTCATGGCCCGCGGCGCGAAGCTCTTCCCGCGCGGCGTCGGCAATCGCATGACAGAAACTGCCGGGGCGCTGGTGACCGAGGATAACGAGAATCTTCATGTTAGCAGAGCGGAAAGAGAAATCCGAAATCCTAAACAAATCAGAAATACAAAAAGGGCAATGACCAAAACCAAATCCGAAGTCCGCGACCACGAGTACACGGTGCCCAATCAGAAATACGAAGAGACAATTATACTGTCCATTCCGGAAGCACGCCAGATCTGCGCGACGAAAGCAGCGAAGGGGCCGCGGGGCTTTCCCTTGCCTCCCGCAAGGGCCCGAGGTATGATAGCGAAGGATGTCGCTTTTTGCTCTCGCTCAGGAAACACGCCATGACACGAGTCCAATCGGATCAAGAAACATTGAAGCAAGCCGTGAAAGAGGCGATTGCCGAAACGCTCCACGAGGAGCGGGAGTTTCTTCACGAGGTTTTTGCCGAGGTTTTGGAGGACTTCGCCTTGGCCGAAGCTATCCGCGAGGGTCGCGAGACCAAGGTTGTCGAGCGCGATGAAGTGCTTCAAATTCTACAGGCCCAGCCATGAGGACGGTCTTTCGCATCACGGCATCTGGCAGCTCAAGCCGCCCGACGCCGGCAGGTAGCACTTGTGGACGTAGTCGGCGACCATGCGGTCGGCGCTGAACCGCCAGCCCAAAGTGCTGATGGAGTTCATCATCCGCTTGATCCAGTGCCGCGGCAAACCGTCGATGTCGCGATTGTAGAACAATGCGATCACCTCCTCGCTCAAGACGCGGTGCAGATCGGCCGCGTCGCGGGCGTCGGTGATGCGATCGTCGACGTGCTGCGTGCCCTTGCCGATGGCGAAGCCGTTAGTGCCGTCGAAGGCCTCGCACCACCAACCGTCGAGGATCGAGAGGTTCAGCGCCCCGTTGAGCACCGCCTTCTGGCCGCTCGTGCCGGAGGCCTCCAGCGGTCGCCGCGGGTTGTTCAACCGAGACGTCGACGCCCTGGATCATGTGCCGGCAGACGTTGATGTCGTAGTCCTCGATGAAGACGATCCGCTTGGCGAAGCGCGGGTCGAAGCGGAGGTTGGAGATTTTCTTGATCAGTTGCTTGCCCGGCTCGTCGGCCGGGTGGGCCTTGCCGGCGAAGATGAACTGCACCGGCCGCTCCGCATTGTTCACCAGCTCGGCCACGCGGTCGATGTTGTTGAGGAACAGGTCGGCCCGCTTGTAAGTGGCGAAGCGGCGGGCGAAGCCGATGGTGAGGATGTTCGGATCGAGGATGTTCCGCGCGGCTTCGACCACGTCGTCGCTCTCGCCGCGGCGGCGACACTGGCGGCTGAGCCGGCGGCGAACGAAGGCCAGCATCAGGTTCTTCAGGGCGTAGTGCGTCTCCCAAAGCTCGCCGGGATCGACCGCGTAAATCCCCCGCCAGATCTCCGGATCGCTGAGCCGGGCCATCCAGCCGGGCTGGAAGTTGCGATCGTAAAGCTGCATCATCTGGTAGGCCAGCCAGGTGGGAATGTGGACGCCGTTGGTGATGTGGCCGATGGGGATTTCCTCTTCCGCCCGCCACGGCCAGAGATGGGCCCACATCCGCCGCGAGACGTGGCCGTGCAGGTTGCTCACGGCATTGGCCCGACGCGAGAGCTTCAGCCCCAGCACGGTCATGCAGAAAGTTTCGTGTTCGTTCTGCGGCTCGACGCGGCCCAGGCCCATCAGTTGCTCGAAGGAGATGCCCAACTCGTCGCGCAAAGGCCCAAGGTGCTCCTCGATCAGGTTGCGATCGAAGCGGTCGTGGCCGGCCGGCACCGGCGTGTGCGTGGTGAAGACCGTGCGGTGGGCCACTTCGCGCAAGCCGACTTCGAAACTCACGCCGTCTTCCTTCATCCGCTGACGGATCGCTTCCAGCGTGGCAAAGGCGCTGTGTCCTTCATTGAGGTGATAAACGCCCGGCGTGATGCCCAGGGCCGTCAAAGCGCGGACGCCGCCGACGCCCGCGACAACTTCCTGCCGGATGCGGACGCGGTTGTCGCCGCCATACAGCCGAGAGGTGAGCTCGCGATCCTCAGGGCTGTTGCTGGGCACGTCGCAGTCGAGCAAATACAGCTTCACCCGCCCCACACGCATCAGCCAAACTTTGGCCAGCAGTCGTCCCGTGCGCGTATCGATCTGCACGGTGATCGGCTTGCCCGTGCGGTCCCGGGCGGGCTCCATCGGCAGGTTTTCGACCTTGGTGCCCAAGTATTCTTCCTGCTGATAGCCCTGCTGGTCGAGGTGTTGCTTGAAATAACCCTGATCGTAGAACAGCCCGCAGGCGATGAGCGGAACACCCAGGGCGCTGGCACTCTTAATATGGTCGCCGGACAAGACTCCCAGACCGCCCGAGTAAATCGGAACGGACTCATGCACCCCAAATTCGAGGGAAAAGTAGGCAACCGGCCGCGAGCCGAGCACACCCGTGTTGGTGCGGCCCCAGGCGGGAATCTCGCTCATGTATTCCTTCAGACGCCGATAGGCCTGATTGATGCGGCTGTAGAGGACCATTTCGGCCGCCCGCATTTCAAGGCGCTCGGGCGTGAACTCGGAGAGCAAGGCGATCGGATTATGGTCCAACTGTCGCCAGCGAATGGGGTCGAGGTCGCGAAAGAGATTGATCACCTCGTGATTCCAACTCCACCACAGGTTTCTGGCCAGGGCGACGCATTTTTCATAAAGCGTTTCCGCCGTGAGCCCGTACGATGTTACGGGTTCAATCTCATCTTCGGAAACAAACTCGATCTGACTCATATAAGCCCGCCCGTATTGAAAAGAAGCTCTTTATTAGCAAAAACCACACTTGCTACTGGGGATTATACGCGATTCGGCATCGAGAACGCTAGTCCGCATTTCCTATAGGCTCGATCGATGCACGTTACACGCCAGGCTGGAAGCCTACCCTAAATGTCAGTGGGAAATGCGGTTGCGGAGAGTGCATCAAAAAACAGGAGGAAAATATGGCAGGGGGGGACAATAGCTCAGCTTGCACAAATCGCTGATTTTGCCTATTATGCGAAGTTTTGAAGTTTCATGTTGTGATTGTTAAATCGACCATTACCAGCAGGGAGAATTCGTCGATGTCGGATAAATCCGAAGTTCAGGTTCATTGGCACGAACACGCCGTCACCCGCCCGGAACGCGAAAAACTCAACGGCCACTCGGGCTGCGTCGTTTGGTTCACGGGCCTCAGTGCTTGCGGCAAGAGTACGGTAGCCAATCTGGTGGATCACAAGTTGTGGTCGGCCGGGGCGCACAGTTTTGTCCTGGATGGCGACAATATTCGTCACGGATTGAACGCTGCTCCTGGCATGCTCAAAGAGCGACATGGCGAGGAATTTGCCAAGCGGTTCGGGCTTGGTTTCTCGGCCCAAGACCGCGAAGAGAACATCCGCCGCATCGGCGCGGTTTCAAAACTCTTTGCGGATGCTGGAATCATAGCGATTACCGCGTTTATTAGCCCCTATCGGGTGGACCGCGATCGGGTCCGGGCGACCCTCACGGCCGGCGACTTCGTAGAAATCTTTGTCGACGCGCCCATTGAAGTCTGTGAAGCTCGCGACCCCAAGGGGTTGTACAAGAAGGCCCGGGCAGGCGAACTGAAAGGTTTTACCGGGATCGACGATCCGTACGAGGCCCCACTCAAGGCCGAATTAGTTCTGGACGCCGGAAAGAAGACCGCCGAAGTCCTTGCGGACGACGTAATTGCCTATCTTCGCAGTGTGGGAAAGATCCAGGGTTAGAAGGTCCAGGGACAATTTTTGGGTGCTGGTCAGGACTCCAGGGGACGCCCTCCATAATGATCCATGAAGGGGGTGAATTCTTTCATTTGGAACGCCACGGATAGCGTTCCCTACACGGAGTTTTTTCGGTGGCGCATGGCCTTTTCGCGGTTAGTGGTCTATGATATAGAAACAAGATTCCGCAGTGAGTTAGTTCCTTCCGCTTTGCTTTGCGGCAGGTAACGGATTACGACTGAGTCGATCAGGATATGAAGACTGCCTCCAAGTCAAAGAGTCGAGTTGCCAAGGCCGCTCCGGCAACTGCCGCACAGAAATTTCCCGGCGGAAAGACGGGATATCCTGGCGGGAAGCCAGGGTCTGCCGGAAGCAAGACGGAAGTCGTCTTGGCGGCGCGGTGGGCAATGGCAGTTGACGATGACCGACTCGCCCTGGCGGCACTGTCCAAGGCATTGCCTCAAGCCGGAATTGCCGCCCGGCCCTGGCGGCCGTTCGAAGATTCGCTCGCTAATTTTCGTTGCTTGCACCTTTTCGGCACGGCTGCCGAGTTCCTACCGGTCGTGGAATCCGCCCGGCGGAGTGGGACCAAGGTGGTGTTGTCGCCGGAAACATGGCAGAGCGACGCCCATCGCGGCCTTTATCCCCGCGGATGGCTGCAAAAGACGGCGGCTTGGTTCACGAAGGCCGGGCGAGGGGTTTTTTCCAGGACAGCGGTCTGGCAACGCGAGCTTTATTCGGCCGTCGACTTGCTGCTACCCAATTCGAACGTCGAGGCCCAGCAGATCGCCCGGCGGTTCAAGTTTCCGCTGGATCGCCTCTGTGTGATTCCGCACGGCGTGGATCCGCAGGTGGCCGATGCCGATCCGGAACTCTTTTGCCGGCATGCAGGCGTGCGCAACTTTGTCCTTTATGTCGGAACAATCGAGCCCAATAATCAGCAGCTTGGTTTTCTCTGGGCGATGAAAAAAGTCGATGTTCCGGTGGTAATCCTCGGCAATACTGCCCCCCAATGTGAGTGGTATCGCGACGAATGCCGTCGAGTCGGTGCTACTCAGGTCCAATTTCTCCCGCAGTTTGCGGGCAATGATCCTCGATTGGCCAGTGCTTATGCGGCTTGCGGCTGTCTGGTCGTAGGAAGCGGCGTTGCCGCGCCGGAGCGGATTGCCCTAGCGGCCGGTATATCGGGCACGCCGTTAGTCTTGTACGAGGGGGGGTGTGGCAGCGAGTATTTTGGCCAGCAGGCCGTCTATATTCGGCCCGACGACGTTGCCGGCATCCGTCGGGGCGTGCAGGCAGCCCTGGATCGCAAGCGCAGCAAGAATCTGGCCGAGCATGTCTGTACGTACTTTTCCTGGAAGGCAGTTGCCAGGACATTGCGGGATGCCTACGCACAAGCATATCGGAAATCCGAGACGGACAGGCCATGATTGCACATATTCGCCAACCCAAGCAGCCGCAGCCGGCCACTCCCATTATTCGCGCTCGACACATGGTGGCCGAAACGCTCTTGTCGGACGAGCCAGCCAAGCTGCAGCGTCGGGCCGTAACACGAAAAGTCCTGCTGTTCAGTAGTCTGATACTCCTGGCCGCGGCGGCTGTTCTCGCATATTATTTGTGGCCGTAAGGCCTTTACAACCGGCCCCCGGCAACAAAGAATAGGGGGTACGGCATTATACGCGTACGACCGGCGGTCCTCCCGAGATTTCTGGGGTGGCCGCGGTTTTTTTTCGTAAGACGCTGTTTTCTAGTTGGAAACCAGAACGCGAGGAGTCAGCATGTCGGACCGCATCCCCATGACCCGGATCGGATACGATAAGATCAAGGCAGAGCTCGATCATTTGCAGTCCGTAGAGCTACCCAAGGTTCTCGAAGGCCTGGCGGCCGCTCGGGCCGAAGGCGACCTCTCGGAGAACGCCGAGTATCACGGCCGCCGGGAAAGCCATGCCATGCTGGAAGCGCGGATCAGCGCGATTCGCGACAAGCTCTCCCGCGCCGTGCTGGTCGATCCCAGCCAGTTCCCCAAGGACCAAGTATCGTTTGGTTGCACGGTCGTGGTCAAGGACCTCGATTTTGGCGACGAAGAAGAGTTCACCCTCGTCGGCGCCGGCGAAGAGGATTACGACAGCGGCAAGATTCTCGTCACCAGCCCTCTGGCTCAAGGGCTCAGCGGCAAGAAAACCGGCGATCGCGTCGAGATTCCCGTACCGCAAGGCAAGGTGCGATTCGAGATCTTGGCAATCCGCCCGCCGGAATAGATTGAAGGGGCTGACCAATGATCTTTCTTTGCCGCCGCATGCCCTGGATCGTTATTTTGCTGGTGCCGTGCTCCGTCTGGGCCGAACCGATCGCTCGGCCGGACAATCCCCCAAACCTGACCTGCCAAACGCCGGCGGGCGTCGCCTTTCAAGTGACGGATGAAGGATTGTCCGAGATCCGCTTTGGCCAGAAGGTTCTGGCTCGCGGCGGCTGGTCGGTCTTCAACGCCGAACCTTGGTTCAAGGATGGCGGCATGGGACACGTGGCCGCCGGCAAGATCGTCGAAAAGTCGATCGAGGTGCTCGACCCGCAACACGCTCGCGTACGGCACGTCAAGCAGGATGTCGTCTGCACGACCGACTACGCCTTCGATGGCGAGGACGTGCTGATCTCGGCCCGCGTGGCGAACCGTCACGCAGAGGCAGCGCTGAACATCGTCGGTTTCAGTGGCCTGGAGTTCTTCTTCGACCGGCCGCCGACGGGCCTGATGATGACCCAGCATATCAGCTACTTCCAGGCCCACGGCGTGGGACTCTGTCATCCGAGTTTCTGGTCGAAGATCGGCGGCAGTTACGCCGTGGATGGAACGATCGGCGTGGGCCTGTCGCCTTGGCGGACAGGGTGGAACCGTACCCTGTTGCTTTGGGATTACAGCGATTGGAACCCCGACAAGCGCGAGAAGTTGCCCCAGCGGCGGCTGATCTATTTCGTTGTCAATGAGGTGCCGGCCCGCGGTTCGCGGACATTCGATTTGAAACTTCGCGTCAGTCCGAATCGAGACTGGAAGCACCTTTTGTCGCCCTACCGCGAGCACTTCCGGCAAACCTTCGGCTCGGTCCGCTACAAGGCCGATTACCGCTGGATCGCCACCGATTACCTCAATCACAGCCAGCAGGCCGTTTCCGCGAGCAATCCTTATGGCTTTCACGGCGGGGCACGGAGGTTCGACCGGGCCGAGGGGATTCAGGCCTTCTGCGACCAACTAATTCCCGTCCTGAAGCGGGCCGATGGGCAGGGCGTGATCGTCTGGGGCCAAGGCGGCGACGATCCGCGGGGCGGCATGTACCGGCCCGACTTCGACGTGCTGCCGCCGGAGGTCGAGGCCAACTGGCCGGCGCTGGCCGCACGATTCCGCCAGGCGGGATTGAAGTTGGGCGTCTGCACCCGGCCGGCCGACATGGCTGTTCGCCAGGACTGGAAGTCGGACGAAATCATCACCATCAACGCCAACGATCCGGGGCATCGGGCGATGCTCCTCCGCCGCTTCGAGAATATGCTCAAGCGCGGCTGCACGCTCTTTTATCTCGACAGCTTCGGGGCCGACCTGGAGCATGTGAAGCTCATGCGCTTCCTCCGCGAAAAACTGGGGCCCGACGTGCTGACCTTCACCGAGCACCAATGCGATGCGATCTTCCCCTATTCCGGCGGATATTCGGAAACCAGCTTTCGGGCCGAGGCAGGACAGCCGCCTTACCGCATCTGGTCCGGGCTGGAGAATTGGGAAATCTACCAGTGGCTGACCCCAGGTTCACAACTCGTGTCCCGGTTGTACAACGTCCAAGGCAAGATCCCCGCAGGCACCGAGAGCGTCGATCAATTCTTTTTCCGCAATCATGTAACGCCGCTGCTGCCGACGGGCGATTTCCGACGGGCCGATGAGATCGGGAAGATCCAGCCCCGATACCTCGATAGCTTTGGACGTTAGTTCTTCTTCGCCACCACCGGCTCGCCTTTGGCCTTCTGGTTCGTATACCAGGTCTGCCAGGCCCGCTGGTCATAGCCAAAGTTCTGGCCGGTGATGGCAACCAAGGCGTCGAGCACGCCCTGATTGTCGTACCAGACGGTGACCTTCTTGGGCTTCTGATTCATGGACAAGCCGCCGCCCGGTCCGCCGTTCTTGTTGAAGGTCGTGGTCATCTGGCCTGGCGGCCCGGCGGGCTGGATGACTTGCTCGTGTCCGCTTCTGAGGTACTGAATCAGCGTGTCGATGCAGCTTGGGTCCTTGATGCGCCCCAGGGCCACTCCGGCACGGTTGATGTCGGCGTTGCTCGCGTGCTTGTTCCGCATGCGCCCCACGAAGTAGGCCGTGACCCCGTCGTCCTTTTGCTTCTCCAACTCGTCCAGGCTGGAAAGGCGGACCTCTTCCACCGGATCGTCCATGGCGCGACATGGACAGCGGGGCTCGGGCCTCGTGCGTGTTGATGTGGGCCAGCGCCTCGACATAAATCTTCCGCGCGTCGGGACTAGCATCCAACTTCTTGACCAGCCGCTCGGAGAGGCCGGCGATGGCCATGGGGTCGTCGATCGCGCAGGCGCTCGGCGGCGTTGGCGGCCTGCCTGCCGTCGAGCAGGTCCCGCCAGCGTTTGATCTTCTTGATCCACTCGATCTCGGCCATGCGCTGCTTGCTGCGGCTGTCGTAAAGTTCCGCGTCCTCCTGGGTAATCCAGCGTTCGCCGCGTTTGACGTAGCCTTGCTCGGCCTTCTCTTCCTCAAGCGTCATCCACTTGTCTTTGAACTTGTGATAGCCCAGCAGCCGGCGGGCGTCGATCTGGTCGGGATCGAGTTGCAAGACGCGCTCCAGGTGCGTGTTCCGCTGCGCAAGGAGGTTATGGTCGCGGCACCAGTCGGACATTTGCAATTGGCCCTGGACGGTGTCGGGATGTTGCCGCCGGACCTTTTGGTACTCGGCCAACTCGGGCCGCACGGGCTGCACCTTTTCGACCACTTTGGCATCGAGCGTGATCTGGCCGCCGCTGGGCAAGGAAATGACGTAGGAAGTGCGGGGGTTTTCGTCCGGATTGACCAACTCGCCTTCGATGCGCCCGCCGCTGCGAAGCACGAAGACCTCGCCCACGGCCGGCCGGATGATCGCCAGCAACACGAACGCCGCACACAACACCCGCATGGAACGCTGCATGGAAATTGCCTCTTCAAAAGATACGGTCCGTTGCCCAGTTGGACCCGCTCGCTTCAGTATAGCGTAATTTTACTGGTGCCGGCAAGCTGTTTCTCCCTCGGGAGGTGGGGGTTAAAACCATTTTCGCGGGGCTGGCCTGGCATTTATAGCGGGGTAAATACTGCCTCCAAAGCGGCAATGCCCCCCAAATTGCCATAGCGTCCGAACCGTGTCCCTGGGTATTTTATCGGCCTGCGGGATGAATTTGCATCACGGCGGAGCGTGATAAGTACGTTGGAGGCAATCATGTGGCGTATTATCTTGGTGGCAACGGCCGCGGCCCTGGGCGTTGGCGGATGGTATGCCTCGGCAAACTACTCGCTGGAAGTCCATCGCAGCCTGGACGGAAAGTTTCAATACGTGCGGATCGTGCCGCGCACGGCGTCGGGCACCGTCCCTAGCGAAGGGGCGGCCGACCAGCCGCCGGCCGCCTCGACGCGCCCGGCGATCCGCGTGGCGACATTCAATCTCGACGGCCTGGACGACAATCGCCTGGCCAACCCCAAGGTTTGCGACAGCCTGGTGCGCATCCTCTCGCGATTTGACGTCGTGGCTTTGCAGCACGTCCACTCCGGCAACCGCGGCGTGCTGATGCGATTGAAGGACCAGATCAACGCCACGGGCCGCTGCTTCGATTTCGTCACCTGCCCGACCCTGGACCGCGATCCGGTGGAAATCTACAATGCCATGCTTTTCGATGCCACGACGGTGGAGGTCGATCCCAAGACGGTACACTCGATCGACGCGCCGCCGGGCACGTTCCACGTGCTGCCGCTGTTGGCCGAGTTCCGTGTCCGCGGACCGCCGCCCAGCGAGGCCTTTACTTTCATGCTCGTCAACGTGCTCGTCGATCCCCGCCGGGGGCCGCAGGAGTTGGATGCCTTGGCCGATGTCTTTCGCTGCGCGGGACGGCGGCCAAGGGGAAGACGATATCATCATGCTCGGCGACCTGGAAACCGATCCGGAGCATCTCGGCCGGCTTGGCCGCGTGCCGGGGCTCGTGGCCGCCGTGAACGGGGTTCCCACGACGACGCGCGGAACGCGATTGGCCGACAACATCCTCTTCGACCGCAGCGCGACGGTCGAGTACACTGGCCGCTCCGGCGTCCTGGACATGATTCGCGAGTTGGACCTCACGCCGCAAGAGGCCCTCGACGTTTCCCAGCACCTGCCCGTCTGGGCCGAGTTCAGTTCCTACGAAAACGGACAGGCGAGCCACGTCAATTGAAAGGATGAAGGCGGAAGGATGAAGGATGAATTCATTCTTCATCCTTCCGCCTTCATCCTTCCGCCTTCATCCTTTGCCTTGATGCCCACGGACTGGCAGAAACTGACTGTCTCAAGCGTCCACTCCTCCGCGGTGGTCGATCCACGTCGCCGTCTGCGCTGCTGCCTGGGCGTCTTCGTCTTGCTCTTGATCGCCGTGTGGTGCCGCGCGGTGCAGTTGGAAATCGTCCAAGGCGCCGCATTCCGCGAAGAGGCCCTGCGCCCCAACCGTCGCGAAAGGCCGCTGCCGGCGGTGCGGGGCAGAATTCTGGCCCGCGACGGCACGCCGCTGGCCTGCGATCGGGAAGTGGCTGCCGTGACGGTCGACTATCGCTATTTAGAAGACCCGCCGCGCCAGGCCTGGCTGGAACAACTGGCCCGCAAGCGGCTGCCGAAAGACGTGCGTCGCAATGCGGCTCCGGCTGGCCGAAGAAGTGCAGAAGCTGCGGCAAGAGCGCGACGAACTGCACCGCCGCCTGGCGGCGCTGTGCGGCATCGAGCTTTCCCAGTGGCAGGCCCGTCTGCGCACAGTGCAGAACCGTGTCGAGCGGATCGCGGCCGACGTCCGGCGGCGTCAGATTGCAAGCTCCCCTTTCCCTACGGGAGAGGGCGGGCACCATGTCGGGCACCATGTACCCATGGTCGTGGTCGGGGTGAGGGCGCCGCCGGGCGACGACGCGTCGTGGGCCGATCGGTTCTCCGCAACCCTGCACGAGGTCTTCGGACCCGCTCGCGATACCGTGCCGGACACCGTTACCGTGGCCGAAGAACTGACTGGCCATGTCCTGGCGGAAGACGTTCCCGCAGGAGCGGTGGCGGAAGTTCAACAGCACGCCGAACAGTATCCTGGCACGCGGATTATTCGTGTTACTCGCCGGACCTATCCTGCGGGCGCCTTGGCGGCGCACGTCCTTGGGTATCTTGGGCCGCCTGGGATTCCCGGCCGGTTTCCGGGCGTTCTACCCTCACCCCGACCATGGGTACATGGTGCCCGCCCTCTCCCGGAGGAAGAGGGGAGCTTGGTCGGTCGCACAGGCATCGAGCAACAATACGAGGCCTTGCTTTGCGGAAAGCCCGGGATAGGCGTCGAAGTGACCGATCAGGCTGGCCGCGTGCAACGGGCGTTTCATGAAACCGAGCCCGTCGCTGGACGCGACGTGACACTTACGATCGATCCGCGTTTGCAGCGAACGGCCGAAGAATTGTTGGATAGCGCATTGCAACGCGAGGCCTTGCAGCCCGATCGGGACGGGCGTACGCGTCGGGCGCCGTCGGGCGGCGCGGTTGTGGTGATCGATGTCCGCGATGGCGAGATCCTGGCCGCGGCCAGTGCCCCGCGCTTCGATCCGGCCGCATTTGCCGGTGACGATTCATCGCGGCGCGAGGCCTTGCTCGCCGATCCGGCCCATCCGCTCTTCCATCGCGCGATGCAGATGGCCCTGCCGCCCGGTGCCGTGTTCACGACCGTCACCGCTGTAGCCCTACTGGAATCGGCCGGGCTCGATCCGGCGGCGACGTTCTACTGTCAGGGATACTTGAAACAGCCCGACCGGGCACCCGCTTGCGGGTCGCGGTGCGCGGTCTACGTTCGCTACGGCACGGGCCACGGCGATGTCACGCTGACCGAAGCGCTGGCCGAAAGCTGCAACGTCTATTTCTTCCATCACGCGGAAGAGTTGCCGCCGCAAACGCTAGTTGATTGGGCGCGGCGTCTGGGGTTTGGGCAACCCACGGGCGTCGATCTTCCCGGCGAGGCCCGCGGCATCGTGCCGACGCCCGATTCGATTCATAAGCTTGAAGGTCAGGCTTGGCACAAGGCCGATACGCGGGCGATGGCCGTCGGTCAGGGCTCGCTGACGGCCACGCCGCTGCAAGTCGTGCGGATGATGGCTGCGGTGGCCAACGGCGGACTACTGGTCACGCCGCACGTCTGTAGGGTAGGCTTTAGCCCGCCGTTACGCCCGCAACCGGTTCCGGGGCTGACCTACTCGACGCTTGCCGCGATTCGCGCCGGGCTGTTGACAGCGGTGGCCGACAAGGAAGGCACGGCCCATGGATCGCTTTATCTCCCGCAGATTTCCCTTGCCGGCAAGACGGGCACGGCCTTGACTGGCGAGGGCCAGTCCGAGCACACCTGGTTCGCCGGTTATGTTCCAGCCGATCGGCCCCGTTATGCGCTGGTTGTTGTTCTGGAACGGGCCGGCGACGCCGCCACCGCCGCCTGTCCCGTGGCCAAGCGATTGGTTTTGCGGATGCTGGAAACGGGGTTGCTGGAAGCAAAGCCCTAAGCGTTGCTTGACGATGGTCTATGTGCCGGCTAAAGTGGCGCGTCGCGTTGTGGTGAGCGAGGCCGGATATGAGGAGGCTCTACAGCGAGTACGGCGACCTCAACCACAACGGGCTGGCCAACTGGTTCGAGATGCTGTGGTTTGGGAAGTTCGGTGACACGTCGACCGCGGGCTGTTGCCCCGATGCGAACGCCGTGACCCCCAGCGGCAAGACGTTGCTGGAATGTTCTCGCGAACAAATAGACCCGATCACGGAATTGAAACGGGGAGAGCAAAAACGCAGCGGCAGGTAGAATTCCGCCGAAACATTCCTTGGGTTCCCGGAGTAAAATAGGGTTCATGAAGATCGTTCATTTGCTTGCCGGCGCGGGCCCGATGTATTGCGGAAGCTGCATCCATGGCAATACGCTGGCGGCGGGACTGCGCAAGGCGGGGGCCGACGTCATTCTGGCCCCGGTCTATACGCCCTTGCGGACCGACGAAGAGAACGTCAGCATCGACCGGCTGGCGATGGGCGGCATCAATGTCTATCTGGATGCGGCCTGCCGCTGGTGGCGGTGGATGCCGGCGCTCGTGCGGCGACAGCTCGACCGGCCGTGGCTGGTCTCCTGGGCCGCCCGGCGGGGTAGCAGTACTCGCCCGGAACAGCTTGGGCGGCTGGCGGTGGCCATGCTCTGCGGCGAAGACGGGCCGTTGAAAAACGATATTCAAGAGCTTATCGATTGGCTGCAAGCCGAGGTCCGGCCCGACATCGTGCATTTGTCCAATGTCATGCTCGCCGAGCTGGCCCGCCCGCTCGGAAAGCAACTGGGCGTGCCCGTCATTGCCACGCTGTCGGGCGAAGACAACTTCCTGGACAAACTCCCCGCCCCTTATGGCGCCCAGGCCTGGGCCGAGTTGCGCGCACGGGCCGCGGACCTGGCCGGCCTCGTGGCAATGTGCGGCTACTACGCCGATTACATGGCCGAATATCTGGCCGTGCCGCGCGAGAAGATCGATGTGATCCGACCAGGATTGAACCTGGAAGGGTTTGGGGGAGAGGCGGAAGGCCGGGGCACCCGCGCAGCGGGTCGGCGGAGGGCGGAAGGGGCTGAGAAGGAGCGGCCCAAGACCATCGGTTTCCTCAGCCGGATCTGTGCCGACAAAGGGTTACACCTGCTCGTCGAAACCCTGCATGCGATGAGCGAAGCAGGCACCTTGCCGCCTTGCCGATTGCGCGTGGCCGGCTATCTCGATCGGCCGGACCGTGCCTATCTCGACGAAATCCGGAGGCGAGTCGCCGCCTGGGGAATGGCCGATCGCTTCGAATATGCCGGCGAGTTGGACCATGCGGGCAAGATCGCTTTCCTCGAATCGCTCGACGTGCTCTGCCTGCCGAGCGTGATTCGCGAAAGCAAAGGGCTGCCCGTGCTGGAGGCCTGGGCCAGCGGCGTGCCGGCCGTGTTGCCCGACCACGGGGCCTTCTCGGAAATGGTTGCCGACACCGGCGGCGGGCTGCTCTATGACCCGCACCGCCCGGAGGCGTTGGCAGAGGCCCTTGGCCGCATGCTAAGCGACGACGCCTTCGTTGCGGAGTGCGGCCGGCTTGCCCAGCGTGCAGTACACGAGCGGTACACATCGCAGCGCGAATCGGGCGAGATGCTGGCCTTGTATGAAAGGCTGTGCCGCAAGCCGTAGGGTGGGCCGGCGCTCGCTACGCGATCTTGTCCCACCCTACTTCCGCAGCCGCCACTGCAGGCGGGCCAGGCTCCAGCCGCTGGAACTCAGCCAGCGGAGCGAGTTCCAGCAGCGGGCCCAGCCGTTGCGGCGGAGATGCCCGACAGCTTGCGGAATTAGCCCGATGAGGCTGGCGATTGGCGCCGGCGGCCCGGCGTGCGAGCGATGAATCTGCAGGGACCGCGGCGGCCGAGCATCGTCCACGAGTTGCTCGATCTGACGGAGAAAGACGGCCTCGAATTTCTCTTGCGAATAATGTTCTTCGATTTCCAGACGGGCTAGTTGTTGGATCTTTTGTCGCAGATCGGCATCGTCGACGAGTCGCCGCAAGGCCCGATACCAGGCCTCGGCATCGTTGGCCACGAGGAGGCCCGTGCCCCCATGCCGCACGCAATCGGAGTAGACCTCGACGTCGGAATAGACGCCGGCGATGCCGCAAGCGCCATACTCGCGGAATTTGTTGTTCGACTTCGAACGATGAAAGGCGTCGTCGGTCAACGGGGCCAGGCCGATCTCGAAACCGGCGGCGGAAAAGCGGCGGAGAAAACAGTCGTAGTCGTGGACGATGGCATGATGCCGCACGCCGCGCAACTCGGCCGGCGGTCGCGGTCCCCAGAAGTGCGCCTCGACCCGCGGTCCCTCTTCGTCCAACAGCCGCCGCAAAGCCGGCAGGAAGATTTGCCCCAGCGTGTCGTCCAGCCGGCTGGTCGCATAGATCAGCTTCAGCGGTCCGGCGGGCGCGGGCACCGGGGCACCCGGGACACCCGGGGCACCCGGTACTCCGGGTTGCGGGTCGCGGTCGGCGGGCCACCGCACCTGGCGGAGATCGACCGCGCTGGCAACCATTTCCACGCGGGAATTCAGCAGTTCGGCACGTGCCAGCAGTGGCCGCGAGTAAACGCGTACGAGGCTTGCCGTCGTAAGGTACTCGGTCAACATCGCCAACTGCTCGGGCTGGGAGTATGCCCTGCTGTCGGCCGATTCGGGTGAGAACTCGAAGAAGTTGTCGTCCAGGTCGTAGAGCACCGGCACGCCCGCGGCGACTGCCGCACGGAGCAACTCGGCGCGATCGGAGCGGACGTTGCGGCAGAAGACCACCACATCGGCCGCCTGGACATCGCGCGGCGCGGCCCTGCTTTCCAGCGTGACCCATGCCCGCACCCGTCCGGCCTCGTGCAAAGCCACCAGTGGCTTGACAATACCAATCCACGACGAAGGGCAGAGCCGGGGAAGAATCGCCAGGACTCGCGGAGGAAAGGCAGGCATGCAGCGGATTATAGACTTTCTCCCGCTCGCGAAGCAACTTGAACTTGACTTCCGTGTGAGAATTGCCTATTTTCCCAGCGGGTAGACTTATGAGCGACGATTTATTGAAAAAGCTGGAAGTTGTTCGAGCGGTTTGACGCACAATAACCCCTCTCGGCAAGAGGGGCCTACTTGGGGCATGAAGGCCAATGGCGCTGCTGGGCGTGCTCTCGATTCTGCAAATCGTCTTCCTGCCGGGCTATCTGCTCGTCAGGGTCTTGCGGCTTCGGGGAGGAGTCTTGGCGACGCTCATCCTCGCCTTCGCCTTGGGCCTCGTGGCGAATCACGCGCTGGTGGCGGGGCTAGTCGTGCTGGGAATCTACCGGCCAGTCGTCGTCTATGCGGTTTTCGCTGCGGAAGCGGCCATTTTTCTGGGGATGGAACGCCGATCTTGGCAGACCAGCGCGATCGCTGCTTGGCGGTTTCGATTCGGCAACGTCATCGGCCAACGGCAGGTCTCGCCCTTGTGGCGCATGCTGTTGGCTGCCGCGACAATCGTCATCGCCGGATTCGCCCTTTCCGGCCTGGCCCAGATCGGCCAGATCTTCCAGCAATGGGATGCGGTCGTCTCCTGGAACCGCTGGGCGATCGACTGGGCCGCGGGCCGCTTGCCTGACCGCACGAGCCTTTACCCGCAGCTTCTGCCCACGAACATTTCGCTGACCTATGCCTTCATGCAAACGAGCGACGTTCTGGATCTTTGCCAAGGCATTCCAGTTTCTCTTCTGCCTGATGCTCTTGCTGGCAACGCTCGATGCGGCGCGGGTGACGGGCAATTTCGGCTTCGTGCCGGGTGTGTTGCTAACCTACGGGCTCCTGGTGGCCGTGCTCCGGTTCCGCATGATCGGCAGCGGCTACGCCGACGTGCCGCTGGCATTTTTCGCTTTCGCCGCCGTTTATGCTTTGCTTCTGGGGCAAAATGCAGAAGGAGCGAAGATGCGGCACCGATACCTAATGGTCGGCGCGGTGCTGGCCGCCGGGTCGGCGCTAACCAAGCAAACCGGCCTGTACATTGCGCTAGTCTATCCGCTGCTGGCATGGTTGTTCGTCTTGCGCAGCGGCCCACAGGGCGGACTGTGGCGGCACGCCCGTGTTCTCCTGCGAAGCGCTTTGCTCATCGGCGTGCTGGTCGGGCCTTGGTATCTCTACAAGTTCGCCGAATTTCATGCCGCCAAGGACCATAACAACACGGCACTGCTCGTGTACGATATCCACGAGGGAAGAAATCTGCCGCAGCGCATGTCCCACGGCGCGAGCATGCTTGCCGAGGCCACCACGCCCCTGGGCGCCGTACTCTTGCTGCTGGCGATTGGCGCGGCACTTCGCGATCCGGTGCAGCGCTGGCTCGTGGGACTCGTGGTCGCACCGCTCGGACTGATCTGGGCCGCGGCGTTTTCCTACGATCTGCGGAATCTGGCCTTGATTCTTCCTTTTGCGGGTGCGGCCGCCGGTACGGGATTGTGGCGCGCCGCGGAGCGACTTGGGGCTTGGGCAAGGGGATGGCCCGTTGCAACAAGAGTGCAACATGCCGATGTGGGGCAGATTGCCAATCTGCCGCATTCTTGGCGGGTTGGCAACCTGCCCCACTCCATGCGTGGCTTGCGCGTCGGCCACGTTGCCGGGCTCCTGGCGCTGGCGGTCGTTGCCACGTGTCTCTGCGTGAGCGAGAAGACGCTCCGCGAACGGCAGGAGCGGCAGCAGCGCCTGGTGGGGATACCGAAATTGAACCAGCGGCTCTACGCCTATGTCGAATCGCACGGCGATCCGGCCGTCATTGCCACCGACTACCAAGCGCTGGCGTGGCTGCCGGAGTTGGGAGCGCGGAGTGTCTGCTGCCCGTGCGAAGACTTGAACACTTTCCGCGCTACGTACGATCGGCCCGAAGTCCGCTCGGCCCTCGTCCGGCGCCAGGCTGCGGCGACGGCCGTTCACGAGTATCTCGACGGCCGGAACGGGCGGCTGGTCTTCGAAGCCTGCGGTTACCGCTTCTACGAGAAACCTTAGTTTTTCGCGATTGAATTCCGGCGCACCAAGACTACCAGGTTCCGGAGTTTACCCGAGAACGGCTGGCGATCGAGCGGCCCGTAGCCCAGGCCCGCCGCATACTGCAGCAAATCGGCGTGGCCGTGAGAGGTCCCGTAATCGTCGGGCAGGAGGATGATATCGAAGGCGCCACGCTGCATGTGCTCCTCGTTGGCCCGATCATTGGCATTTTGGGCGAAGCCTACATACCAACCCCGGGCGTAATAAGACACGACTTGCGTCACGCCGTCCGGCCCGAGCAGCTTCGGCGTGCGGCCGAATTTGCTGTGGGCCCAACGGCCCAGTTCGGCCTGTCCGGCGCGTTGACGGTAATCGCACGAGGCGACGTTCCCCAGTGAAAATACGCCGAACAGCAGCAGCGGCATCCACGACGCCAGGCGACTTGCGTTCAAGCTCCAACGGCGACTTTCGGCCCACCGCAACAGTTGCCGCGAAAATGCCAGCAGACCCAAGGCGGCGAAGGGGAGCATCACCAGCGCCACGGGCAGGAAGTAACGTTTCGCGGTCTCCTGCGCGACATTCAGGTGGATCCAGATCGCCAGGAAAAAAAGAAACGCGGTGCAGAACATCACCTGGTGATCGCGGCGTTTCCAGGTCTGCCACCAGCCTGCCACGCCGATGCACGCGAACAAGATGAATACGGGCGTCATGCCTTTGACCATGGCCGAGGCGAATCGTCCGGCCAATGCCGTCCAATAGATGCCGGACGCCGCAGAAACGGTCGCATCTTGACCGGACAGTCTTGCCCAGCCCGCCTGGACCCACGTTCCGACAAACTCAAGCGGCTTGGTGCGAACCATTTCCCAAGGCGCGTAATTGCGGAACCAGAACAGGCTCGCCAGGACCAACAGCGCCGGAAAGATGCCCACGGCAAGGATCACGCCCAGGAGCAGCTTTCTTCGTAGGGCCGATGCCTCGCGCGGTGCCGGACAAGAAAGGTAGCAGGCACACTCCGTGTGCCGTCAGCCAGAAGCCTCTGGCTCTTGGAGAAACATCCGGGGCTGCAGGGCGGACGGCACACGGAGTGTGCCTGCTACTTTGGCAGCCGCGCCGGAAGGACCAGAGCAGCAGCGGCACGAGCAGAAACAAACCTTCCGATCGGGTCATTGTGGCCAGGGCCATGGCCAGACCGCCGAAGAGGAAAAAGGGGAGACGCACCTCGGTAACGGCCCGCCACGACAAGTACAGCGATAGTGCCATGAAGAACCAAAACGTGGGATCGCGAATGCCTTCCGGACTCGATCGGATCAATTCCGAGTGCAGTGCATAGAGACAGCCGGCGGCCAGGGCCACGCGGCCGTCGAACTGCCGCCGCACCCAGCCGTAGAGCGGCAGCACGGTCAGGCAGGAGATCGCCAGGTTCCAGAACTTGCCGGCCAGTTCCCAATCCAATCCGCAGCGATGCAGAAGCATGAGGACGACCGGGTAGAGGTTGAGGCCTAGTCGATGATGCGTGGCTTTGAGGAGCAAGCCCTTGTCGAAGGACTCGGCAATCTGGATATAGACGACCGCGTCCGGACAAATCCCGCCGATTTTCCAGGCCATGAACGCCCGCGGAAGAAGGCACAACAACAGCAGCAGGCCCAACGTCACGTACCGCCGGCGCTCGGTCGAGCCGCCGCTGGCATCGACGCCGGGCGATGGTGGAGAGGCGTCCGAGGCAGGCGTAGCCGCCAGGTGGTCGGGAAAGCGGTCAGGAAGGTGGTAGCCGGTCATGACGATTGCCATTCACGGGGAATGTTTTACTTGACCTCTTCATCTCCACGGCGCGAGAAAAATTTCCCCAAGCGAGACAAGGGGAGGACTTTCTCGATCGACCGTCTTGCAGCCTCGAGGCAGCCTCTCATGCTCAACTTGTGGCGAAGTGAACGCAGATCTTCCCGGAGATACTGGACGTGCGCATTAAGCTGCCTGAGACTCGCCTCCATGCCTTGGATCCGCCGATCATCAATTGCGGCCCGGACCTCGTAGCACGATTTGCCGACGATCCACTTTCCCTGGGTCGCCCATTGCACGACGCTTTCCTGCGGCGGCGGCCAGGTCCCAATGCCGCCCAACTCCTGCGCCACGCCAATACACTGCCGATCGAAGCGTACGATATTGAAGCCCCGATAGCCCTCTTCCAGCAGGCATGGCGAGCGGAACGATGCCGGCTCCTGCGCGATTTCTCTCATCGTGCGGTGCGAAGACTCGGCGACCGCCTTTCCTGCTTGTCGACGTTCGGGAGCGGCGGAGTCGCCGTATCCATAAACCCGCATGAAGTCCTGCGGAAGGGACCGAAAGAGGCGGTGGTGTTCGTCGCTAAACTCGTCCCGGTAGCCGCCGATCGCGCCTTTGCGGAACGTCAAAGACCCCTTGTTGAAAATGCCTTGAACGAAATCGCCGGGCTTTCCAGGCACGTGCAACGCCAACTGCAGCCGCCAGAGCGTATTCAGTTGGGCCCGTTCGTCCCCTCCGCCCGCAGGTCCCACGATGTCCTCGAAACGAAGGGGAAGGACATTGCTGAAGGGACCGCTCAGCCAACCGGCGTATTCCATCATCAGGTCTCGGATCGTGCCGCGGAAGCTGAAGTCGCGATTGATGTAGACGGGTATGGGATAGTCGCCGCTAACGACAGCCGACAGGCGCTCTGCGGGGGACAGCGATTCCATGTACGAAGAAAGCAGATGGTAGTCTTTCTGCTTGACGAGGTAATGCGCCATCGAGACCGCAACGTCGCGGGGGTTGCGGTAGATAAAGGGAATGGGAGAAGCCGAAAAGGCCTCCACGAAACGCCACAACCGCGCGTAGGGCTGACCCAAGGTTTCGAGCCTCAGATGCTGAAGATTGTAGAAGTGCCCGGGGAGCAGTTCCTCGGCAAAATCGGGGAGATCCAGTGACGGCGGCGGGCCGTAACCCATGGCCTTGGCCACCTCGAACAACAAATGCGTGCCACACTTGGGAACGCTCTGGATCAGCAGGGGGCGTCGCGTAAAGTAGTGTTCGGTGATGGGTGCACAAAGCACGACGTTCTCCGCCCCCGCGTATTCCATCAGCGCCGATGTGAGGGCGGGGCCGGAAGGCAGAAAGAGAAAGACCGCCCCCGTGGGGGGAATTGCCGCCCGGACAGACAGCCCATCGCGACCCCGACCAGTCCGCTTGTACCAAGCGGCGATACATGGTGCCCGACCGGGTGCCCCGGCTTCCCCGAGTTCCTCCCCGAATCCTTGCAGTTCGAACTCATACTGGGATCGAAGTTCGTTGGCTTGCGCCAGGAATGCCTTGGCTTCCGGGGCGTCGCCTTGGATGGTGAAGTTACGTATGCCCTGTGCCAGAAGTGTCTTGAACACCTCCAAGTACTTCCCGACGTGGAAGGGAACGAAACTCAGTGCGGGGCCCGGCCCCGGAACGCTGCTCCAGGGGGAGTATTCCGCAAGCGCCTCCGTGCGCTCCGTATCGGACAGTTCTTTGCTTGCAACAGTCATTTATTCGCTGATCCTGCAGTATCCCACGGCGTCGCCTGCGGGCCGGGATGCGGATGAATGCCCGTGGCTCCCGCTCCCGCAATCGACGCCGCTGACGGCCCCTTCCGCATAATGCGCGCCCACCAGCGCCCGATAAATGAATCGCGGCAGAGGAAGCCTCCACCGGCAGTCGGCAAAATTTGCCAAGGGCAGGACCAGCATGGCGATGCGGCGAAGCCACGACAGCCGCTGCAAAAGTGCCTGCTTTCGCGACCGCCCGACCTCCGGGTGCTTGCGCATCAACAACCGCGACACCGCGCCGGCCTGCCGTGCGCGGCGGCACGATTTCCTCAGCGTCGTCGGATGATCGTGATAGGTGACGGCCTGCGGATGGAAGTACAACTCCATGCCTTGCTGGGCAAGACGGTATCCCAGTTCCGTATCCTCGTACAGCGCGGCCGTGAATTCTTCGTCGAAGGGATATTCCAGCGAGTCCAGGAGTTCCCGCGGCAGCGAAACATTGGAACTGTAGAAGAAACGGTATGGGCAAGGGGCTTCGTGAGGGATGGCGCGGAAGGCGAACTGCGGGCCGTATTCGTTGCTATAACGTACAAAAGGCGTGACGTCCATTTCCGCCGGCCACGTGGTGTAGCCGACGATGACCACTTTGGGACTGCATGCATGCTGGCGGTGCCGTCGCACGTGTTCCGCCAAAAAATCGGGGGCGGGAATCGTATCGTCGCCCAGCAGCACCAGCAAACGCCCGGTGGATGCGGCAATGCCGCGATTCCTGGCCGCGGCCGGCCCGCGGTTCGGCTGCCGCAGGCAGCGCACCGAGAGCGCCGAGCGCGGGCGAAGCGCTCTACCGCCGCCGCCGTGTCGTCTTGCGAGCCGTCGTCGACTACGACCACCTCGAAGGCCTGGGCGTCGACCGTCTGCGCCTCCAGCCCGGCGAGCACGCGCAACAACGTGGCCGCGCGGTTGCAGGTGGGAATCACGACGCTCACGATGCAGTCAGGCATGCTTTCGCTCCAGCCGATGCGCGGTCATCTGCCGGATGTGCCGCACGGTATCCTCGCCGAACTTCTTCCGCAAGAGGTCCAGGTAGCGCGAATTCGTGTAGTAGGTCTGAAAGGCTTTGTCGCGGAAGCGCAAGACATCGGATCCGCTCAGGTAGCGCGTCTGCAGGGGCAGCGTATCGACGGCGTGCTGCGAGTAGCCGGCCCAGTCGTCGGGCAGCCTCCATCCGCCGGCCACCGCCGTTTCGTAGAGCTTCGAGCCGGGGTACGCCATGGTGCAGTAGAAGTTGGCAAATTCGCAGTTCAGCTCCGTGGCCAGGTCCAGGGTCTCCTGCATGGTCTCTTGGTTGTCCTCGGGCAGACCGAAGATGTAGTTGCCGATGACGTGCATCCCGGCCTCCCACGTCTTTTGCAGCGCGTTGCGGATGTCTTCCTGGTCAAACCCCTTTTGCACGTCGTCACGGACCTTGCGATTGGCGGCCTCGATGCCGAAAGCCAGCCAATTGACGCCTGCCTTCTTCAGCGATTCCAACAGCTTGGGACGCACCGTGTCGACCCGCGCGTAGGCCCAGACGTTGAGATCCAACCCCCGCGCGACAATCAGGTCGCAGATCTGCGAGACGTGCTTGGGGTTGAGCACGAACATTTCGTCGGCGAATTTCACCTGCCGCACGCCGTAGCGTTCCACGACGTGCTGCAAAGTGTCGACAACGCGTTTCGGACTCCAATAGCGGTAGCTGTTCGCAGCCGCCTGCATGCCCAACACCTGCTCTCCGCTCTTGAAGGGGGCCTGGATGCAGCAGAACGTGCACTTGAACGGGCAACCCAGCGTGGTGTAGATCGCCACGTAGGGCGAACGGGCCAGCTCACCGGCCTGATTGACGTCGCCCAGGCAGTGCCAGTTGTGGGCGCGGTACTTGTCCATGGGAAGCAGGTCCCAGGCGACGCCCGGCATCTGCTCGTCGAGATTTTGCACTAGGGGGGCTTTCTTCGTCGGGGCCACGACGTGCTGGCCATCGCGGTAGTACAAATCGGAGACTTTCCCCAGGTTGCTGTCGCCCGCCTTGAGGGCCGTCAGCAACTCGGTCAGGGTGACGAGCCCCTCACCGCCGGCCACGAAATCGGCAGATTCTTCCCGGAGCGTCCGCTCGGGTAGTGCGGCCACGTGCCCGCCGACCAGCAGTACCTTCTGACGAGGATCCAAGTCCTTGATCGCCGAACAGACCGCGCCGGCGGCGGGCATGATCTGCGTCGAGGCCGAAGGCTGATGCCCGTAAACCACCACGGCGACCAGCGTGGGCCCGAGATCGCGGCAGCGCTGGGCCGTTTGTGCGGCGCCGAGGCATTCCGCCTCGGCATCAATGATCTCCACGCCGAAACCTTGGTTACGAACATAGCTTGCCATCAGACCGGCCCACACCGGCGGTTCCACGGCGCTAAGCGTCTCGGCCAGGGATTGATAGACCTGGGGGCGGCTGGCGGGATTGACCAGGACCAGGTCTGGACGGGATTGTGGCATGCGTCGCTTTTGGGGTTGGCGGATGAGGAATCCGAAGCTTACAACTGGTTAAGGATCTCGCATAACCGGAGGATCTTCTCCTCTTCCAGGTCGGGGTAGTTCCCCACGTAAAAGCCGTAAAAGTGAATGTGATCGGCACGGGGATAGTCGCGGTACTTGTGGTCGCCGAAACGCTTGCGCAAATAAGGCTGGCGGAGTTGGTTGCCGCCGCCGGAGGTGCCGCGGCGGAACTCGACCCCGCAGGCCCGGAGCGTCTCCATCACACGGTCGCGGAGGCGGTCGTCCGGCTCTTGCAGGACCAGCGTGAAGGCGTAATTGCAACTCCCCGCGGTGGCGAAGTCCGTACGGTACTTGACCGGGTCCAGGTGGCTGAGGAACAGATCCAGGTTCCGTTGCCGCTTGGCATTGTTGGAATCGAGCCGTTTCAACTGCGATCGGCCGATCACCGCGTTGATCTCGGTCGAACGCACGTTGTAAGCCGGAAAGGCGAAAATGAAATCGGGCGTAAGGTCCGGGCAACTCTCGCGGTAGGACTCCTTGAGGGCCGCATCGCTCGATTCGCGGACCATGCCGTGCGAGCGGAACATCCGCAGCATCTCGTACAAACGGCGATCGTCGGTGCAAACCATGCCGCCTTCCACCGTGCTGATATGATGGGCATAGTAGAACGAGAAGTTCGACATCAGTCCGAAGGTCCCCAGCTTGCGGCCCTGGAAACACGCGCCGTGCGACTCGCAGACATCCTCGATCAGGGGGATGTTCCGCTCCTCGAGCTCGTCCAGGAGCCGCTGGCCCAGGGCATTGTAGCCCAGGATGTGGGTCATGAAGACGGCCTTGGTGTCGGGCGTGATCGCCTGCAGGACCAGGTCGTTGTCCATCCCCAGGGTGCGGGGATCGATGTCCACGAAAACCGGCGTGAAACCGCACTGGATCACCGACGCGATGTCCGAGACCCAGGTAATCGCCGGAACGATCACCTCGCCGACCAGTCCGCTTGTTCCAAGCGGCGGTACACCGTGCCCGCCGGCCGTCTCGCGCAACGCGGCCAGGGTGATGAGATTCGCTGACGAGCCGGAGTTGACCAGCACGCTGTACTTGACGCCCAGCCACTCGGACCATTCCTCCTCAAACGTACGGACCTGTTTCGACTGCGTGAGGATCGGTCCGCCCTCGCCTTCGGCCTCGGAAAGCAGGCGGATGACCGCGCGCAGGTCGGCCCGTTTGAGGTTGTTTTTCATCAAAGGCCAATTCAGGTTGACGCGGTCAACCGCCTGGGCGACGTCGAGTTCCGGATACAGGGTCTGCATTCTGATCACAATGGCTCTCCTACCAAAGAAATCGCGTTGAGGACTCCCTCCTCGTCCATGCCGCAGAGGCGGTGCAGTTGCTCGCGGCCGCCGAGATCGAACAAGTAACGATCGTCGACCCCCAGCCGGGTCAACTTCGCGTGGGAACCGTTGTCCGCCAGGACCTGGCCGATCATGGCGTCGAGGCCGCCGCGCTTGATGAAGCCTTCTTCGAGAGTCACGATGCTCTCGTAGCCGCGGAGCGCCTCGCAGAGCGGCTGCTCGTCGGCCGGCTTCAGCCCGAAGACGTCGACCACTCCCACGTGACCCCGACCATGAGTACATGGTGCCCGACCGGGTGCCCCGTCCGCCCGTGCCGCAGCCTTCAAGGCCACGTGCGTCATGAAGCCGGTCGAGACAATGCAGGTCTCTTCGCCCCGGGCCAGTTCATGGAAGCCGGCGGCCAGGTCGAGTTCGTCCTCGGGGCCATAGATGGCAGGCGTCGGCTTGCTGTCGAAGCGGAAGTACTTGGGGCCGCGGTGCGCGACGGAGTAGTCGGCCAGCCGCGCGGCCGTCTGCCAGTCGCTCGGCGAAAAAAGGTCCACGTGCGGCAGCAGTCGCAGGAGCGTCAGGTCTTCGAGGCAGTGATGCGAGGGACCGGAGACGTCGTAGCTCATGCCCGCCCCCACGCCGACGATGTTGAGGTTCATCGGCCGCAGTTGCGAGGTCATCGCCACGTTGACGCGGATCTGTTCGAAGGACCGCATGCTCATGAAGCAGGCGATGCCGTAGGCATAGACGTTGAAGCCTTCCAGGGCCAGTCCGGCGGCGACGTTCACGCAGTTCTGCTCCGCGATGCCCACGTTGATGAAGCGGTCGTCGAAATCGGCGCGGATCTTGTCGAGCACGCGTGAGCCGAAATCATCGGAGACGAGGAAGATGTCGTCGCGCTGCTTCATGGCGGCATGGATTCGCTCCAGGAAGACGTCGCGCATGCTCTTGCACTCGCCGCTTTTCATTCTGCTTCCCCCATGGCTGCCAAAACTTCTTCCGCGTTCAGGGTCCGGACGTGGCAGAGGATGTCTTGTTCGAGCTGCGGCACGCCCTTGCCCTTGACCGTGTTGGCCACGAGTGCCTTGGGACGCCCCTGGCGCACGGCCTTGAAGCGGTCCAACTGTTCTTGTACGGCGTGGACGTCGTGGCCGTCGACCGCGGCAACGTCCCAGCCGAAGCCGACGAACTTCTCTTCCAGCGGCAAAAGGTTGAGGATGCTGCTGCAGTAGCCGAGCATCGACTTCTTGTTGCTGTCGATGATCAGGACGACGTTGTCCAACTGGTGATGGGCGGCGAACATGACGGCCTCCCAGACGGAACCCTCGCACAGTTCGCCGTCGCCAAGGAGGACATAGACCCCGGCCGCCGATTTTTTCTTCTTCAGCCCGCAGGCCATGCCGCAGGCGACGCCCAGTCCCTGTCCGAGCGAGCCGTTGATCGTCTCGAAACCGGGGACCAGCATGTCGGGGATGGCGCCCAGGAACGAGCCGGCCCGGCAGACCCGCGTCAAGCACCGGCGGTCGAAGAAGCCCAGGTCGGCCAGGATCGGGTACAGCGATATGCCGCCGTGCCCCTTGCTGACGATGAAGCGGTCGCGGCCTTCCCAGTACGGATCGGCCGCATCGAAACTCAGGATCCCGCCGTAATACAAGGCCACGAAGATCTCAACGTCGGAGAGCGACGAGGCGACACGGGTCTCCGGGGCGAGATGGTGAATGCGGAGCGTCTCGCGCCGCACCCACTGCGCCTTCGGCTCGAGGGCTTCCAACGACGTGCCGATTCTCGAGTTGCCTTGCATCACAGCCTCCCCTGGGACGTACCTAATATCAGGCGGCAAAACAGCCGGTTTCTTCGCAGAGCTCCTGGAACGTCTCCGTGGGAAGGCCCTGCCGCGCAATGTCCTCGCTGGAGTAGTCGACTTCGGGTTCGAACAACACGACCTGGCTGCCCTGCGACTCGAACTTGAACGGCACGTGGATCAGCCGGTTGAACTTCTGCCGCACCTGTTCGCGCCGATCGGGCGGAACGAACAAGAGCATGAACCCGCCTCCGCCGGCGCCGAGCAATTTGCCGCCGACTGCGCCGGCCGCCAAGGCGTCGGCATAGATCCCGTCGACCCGGTCGTTGGTCACCCTTCCGCTCAAGTCGCGCTTGACCAGCCAGGCCTCGTGGAGCAACTCGCCGAAGTACTGCAGGTCGGCGCCGGTCGAGAGGACGGCCAGACCTTCCTCGACCAGGTCCTGCAGGATCCGCATCGATCGGCGACGGTCCTCGATGTCCTCCACGTACGTGCTGGCCACGCCGGAGGCCGTGCGTTTGATACCCGTGTAAAAGAGCATGAGCGAGGAGTTGAGTTCACTGACGCGATCGGCCGACATGATGATCGGCCGGACGGAAATCTCGCCGCTGGGCAGGAAGCGGATGTGGTTCAGTCCGCCGAAGGCCGTGGCCACCTGGTCCTGCGAGCCGACCGTCTCGCCGAGAAGCTCCTGCTCGACGTGGATGCCTTCGGTGGCCAACTGCCGCTTACTGACCATCCGCCCTTCCAGCGCGTGCAAGGCGTGCAACAGCCCGACGGTAAAAGCCGAACTGGACCCCATGCCGCTGCGGGCCGGCAAGTCGCCGTCGTGGTGGATTTCCACGCCGCGGGTGATCCCCAGGTATTTCAAGGCCTCGCGGACGGAAGGGTGCGAGACCTCGTCGACCGTGTGGCAGTTCTCGATCTTCGAGTACACCACCCGGATGCGGTGTTCGAAGAAGGGCGGCAGGTAGCGGCAGGTCAAGTAGCAGTACTTGTCGATCGACGTGGCGATCACCGCCCCGCCGTGATTCCGATACCACCGCGGATAATCGGTCCCCCCGCCCAGAAAGGAAATGCGAAACGGCGTCCTTGTAATAATCATCGACGTAACTCCCCTCCTTGGTAGTTGCAGACGAACGGTCCATTTTATACCACTTCCTGCAAAACGGGTCAATGGCGGGGATTTTGAAGCCGGAGGCGGCGCGCGAGAAAGCTCTCCGGGAAGTTTGCTCGCTTATTTGCGGGATGGAAGCCCGACGCGGGCGCCATTCTTGCACGGGCCTCGATCATGACCCTGCCCACTGCTAGCACTGCTAGCAGTGGGCTAGCTTGCGATCGAGTCATCCGGGGTTCTACTGGGCGAGCGGCCAGAAGTGGTAGACTTCCTCCAATTGGCAGAATCTGTATCCGGTTCGTTCATACAGGCGACAGGCGTTCGTGTTCGCCCGTTGCGTGACAACCCATCCTTTTGACGGCCCTGCGCCGACGATCCAGCGGTTTGCGGAATGGACAAGCGCCGTACCGACCCCAATGCCGCGCACGTTGGGATTCACCGCGATGAGCCCGATCTGACCACCATCTTGCCGCCGCGATACGGTCACCATGCCAACGATCGCGTCGTGCGAATCAGCACGCTGGGCGATGAAGACCACCTCGGCCATTTCGCCGCGTGTGCTCTTTTCGGTCCAGATCTCGAACAGTTCATCCGCCTTCGTAAATGGGATGCGCGGATCGTTGACAAAACGTGAAAACGCGTTTGCCGTGCGCCCCAATTCCAGAAGCGGCGCGGCAGCCGGACCGCGGGGGTACTCCCTGATGCGCACCGATGGGTCTCGGCAATCGCCCGTGTCTTGGCAGGTCCACGAGTCAAGATCGACGACGTACGTCACCTTTTGGTCTACCCGCGAACCGCAAAACCCATGGAGAATAGCATCGGGCACCTTTCGGGACCCCCGCGCTGCCCAATAGACCAGGGAGAACTTCTTCTGCCTGGAAATCACCAACAGGTCTTGCAGAGTACGATCATCAATATCCGCGGGTTCGATCCTTGCAACTTCAACGCCGAAATGGGCCGAGTCCCAACTCAGTGGCTTCAACATGGACTCAAGGGAGATGGCCATCGGCTCGGCGCCTGCTGATCGGGAATGGTCAATCGGGAGATGCGCGGCAACCGTCGCCGGCGGCAGTCGATGGACCGCCCTCCCGGGCCGCATCTTCGCCCGTCACCACGTTGCGTATGGTGTATTGCGGCTTGCGGTTGACGTTCAAGTGCAGCCGGCCAATGTACTCTCCCATGACTCCCAGGGCCAAGAGCTGTACTCCGCCAAGAAACATGACGGCGATGATCGTGGAAGCATAACCGGGCACGCTGATCCGCGCAAGAGGTAGGCCAGAAAGTAATAGGTTGCGATCAGCATGCCGCCCGCCGCTGCGCAAAAACCGAGGAGCGAGACGGCCTGCAAGGGCAAGAGCGAGAAATTCGTGAACAAGTTGAAGGCCAACACCAGAAGTTTGCTCAACGTATATCCGGAGCGTCCCACGGCCCGGGCATGGTGCTCCACGGGCAGTTCCCCAATCCGCTGCGTATTCCAGGCCAGCAGGCCATCGATGAATGTGAAGTTCAAAGTGTAAGAAAGGACGGCATCCACGAGCTCTCGCCGCATGATCCGGAGGGAAGTGGGCTGGACTGTGGAGCAGAATACGCGGCGATAAAAGGCGGTCACCAGCGCCGACCCGGCGTTGCGCATGGCGTGATGTTTTTTCGCATTCGGAACGCCGTAAACCAGGTCGTTTCCGCTCGCCTCGATGGCCGCCAGCAGACGCGGGACCTCCTCCGGCGGGTTCTGCAAGTCGTCGTCCATGGTCACCACGAACCGTCCGCGGCTGTGGCGGAAACCGCACATCAGCGCATTGTGTTGGCCAAAATTCCGCATGAGCTGTACGAGCACGATCCGATCGGCATTTTCCCGTTGAAGGTCGATGAGCACTTGCCAGGAGTCATCCGGGCTCGAATCGTCGACAAAAATGATCTCGTACGGCCGCGGACCGACGTCCAGCACGGCCCGCAGCCGCCGCACGACATCCGGGAGCGTGTCGGCCGAGCGATAGACGGGGATGACCACCGAGATATGGATTGGCGATGGTTCGAGGTTGGTCTCCATCTTTAGAATATGATGCCCAATTTCGGCCAAATCAAGAGCAGTTTCTTGGCAGACTAGGCAAGAGGCGGAAGACAAATTGACCTTGCTCTCCGCCTCTTTCACCGCTATCGTCACAAAATGGACGACTGCCAGCTAGACGTTGATGGGATCTGGTACTGCCCGGGAAGCCGGGCCATATCCTACCCTTCTGACGGCAACGAGTGTTGCTTTGCGCTTGAGGATGCTTCTTTTTGGTTTCGCCACCGGAACCATTGCATTGTATCGCTCGTGAGATCCTTTCCTCCGCCGGAGCATGCCACGTTCTTCGATATCGGCGGAGGCAATGGTTTTGTGTCCGCGGCGCTGGCCGAGGCGGGCTTCGATGTCGTCTTGGTGGAGCCGGGGCGTGTTGGCGCATCGAATGCCAAGCGACGAGGCATTAGGAACGTAATATGCGCGACGGCAGAAACGGCCAACTTCAAACAGCGTTCGCTCTCCGCAGTCGGGTTATTCGATGTCATCGAGCACATGGAAGATGACATTTCGTTCCTGCAATCAATAAGGGTTCTTATGAAACCCGGCGGACACCTCTATGCAACCGTACCTGCCTACTCGTGTCTCTGGTCGCAAGAAGACGTGCTTGCGGGACACTTCCGACGCTATACCTTGAACGGCATATCGGAGGCACTCGAGTCCGCAGGCTTCGAGACGGTATTTTCTTCGTACATTTTCCGATTTCTTCCTCTGCCAATTTTCCTGCTAAGGACGCTTCCCTACAAGATGGGCCTGTCGAGAATACAGTCGAATCCGGCAAGAGTTGCTCGCAACCATGCTCTGCATGGCGGCTTCCTGGCACGCCTCGCCGGCAAGATCTTGAAGCCGGAACTCGATAACCTGAGGAAGAAGAAGGCCATGCGTTTTGGCGGTAGTTGCTTGATCCTGGCAAAATGCCGCTAGCCAGGCGCTGCACCGTACGGCGATGAAGTTTTTGCGCTCAGGCGACCGCCGCCAAGGGGCGGCGAAAGGCCGAAGATCGCAGCGCGGCGCTGACTTCGCGCACGACCAGCGACTGCTCAAACTCCGTGATTTCGTGGAAGAACGGCAAACGCAACAAACGGCCGCTCAGGTCTTCCGTAACGGGCAGATCGCCCTCCTTGTAGCCGAAGCTGCATCCCATCGGCGAACTGTGCAGGGGAACATAGTGGAAGACGGCATGGATGTCGTGCTGGCGGAGGCGTTCCAGCAGGCCGTCCCGCTGCCGCCGGCCCGGCAGGAGCACGTAGAACATGTGGTAGTTGCTTTGGCAGCCTTTGGGAATGCAGGGCAATCGCAGCAGGCCTTCCGCCTCCAGCGGCGCAAGCTCGTGGAGATAGTACTGGTAAATCGAGCGGCGGCGGTCGGCGATCTCTTCGAGCGTCTCCAGTTGCGCGTAAAGGAACGCGGAACAAATCTCGCTGGGCACGTACGAGGATCCCACCGCTACCCAGGTGTACTTGTCGACCAGGCCGCGGAAGAACTGCTTGCGATTGGTGCCCTTGTCGCGAATGATGTCGGCCTGATCGACCATTTCGGGCCGGTTGATGCATAGCGCACCGCCCTCGCCGCACATATAGTTCTTCGTTTCGTGAAAACTGTAGGCGCCCAGGTCTCCGATCGAACCTAAAGCCCGGCCGTGGTAGTAAGCATTGACCGCCTGGGCCGCATCCTCGACCACGCGCAGTCCGTGCTGGCGGGCGATGTCCATGATGCGGTCCATCTCGCAGGCAACCCCCGCGTAGTGCACGGGAAAGATGGCCTTGGTCCGCGGCGTAATCGCTGCTTCGATCAGGTCCTCGTCCAGGTTCAAGGTGTCCGGGCAAATGTCGACAAAAGCCGGCACGGCCCCCAGTCGCACGAAAGCGTTGGCCGTGGAGACGAAGGTAAAGGAAGGCAGGATGACCTCGTCGCCCGGTCCCAAATCGCACAGCATGGCCGCCATTTCCAGGGCGGACGTGCACGACGTCGTGAGGAGGATCCGGTGGATGTCGAAAGTCCGTTCCAGAAGGCGGGAACATTGCCGCGTAAAATGACCGTCGCCCGAAATATTTCCTTGCGCGACGGCCATCGCAATGTAATAGAGTTCTTTACCGGCAATAAATGGCTTGTTGAAGGGTATTCGCGACATAACAGACGGTCAGCAACGAGGCCCAGCTTTCCCAATCGTCGAATTTTCAAGTCGGCAGAGCATATCAGGAACGATCGCGGAGGAAAACGGCAAAATTCCCGGGCTTGCAGGGAAAGACAGCAATGCTGGCAGTGAAAGCAACTGCTAGGTTAGGGTGGCATGCCTCGTAGACTTTTCGACAACCCGCTCTCCCCGCAGTTCGTGGATCACGGTGGCCGCCAGCCCGCCACATAGTGTCAATCCAAATACCGTCTCGATCAGGGCAAAGCACCAGGTCACGCAGGTTCGACGCCTCGGATCGAATCGCCAGCGAACCTCGTGCATTCCGCTTTCTATCTGAACGGCTTTGAATCCCAGGTTCGCGCGCACGACGGGGACCGTTCGCCCATCGACCGTCGCCTTCCAATCCGGATGCCACGCATCGGCGTATACCAGCCAGGCAGGATCTTTGCCTTCCACGACCGCGTGAACCTGAACCTGGTTCCACGAAAACTTTTCCACTTCCACGATCCCCAAGGGTTCTCGACCGTCGGGCTCGGACGAGTCGACGACCCGCGGGTCGTCCGAGAGGAGCACGGTGGTGGAAATCGGGTCGGACAAGGCCGCGAAGAGACTCCGTGCTTCCTCGGCCGTTCTCGCGACTTGGACTTGGCGGACCAGCCGCAGTTTCGGCACGTCGCCGCCCAATAATTTCTTGAGAGCGTCATCGTTGGGGGGGAATGCATTTGCGAGTGAATCGGTGGGCTTGCCGCCACGCGCTCGGAACATCTCGAAAACACCCGAGCTGACAAAGTCCGTCCTAAAGGCGGGCACGCAGGGATCCCATCCGGAAAACCCGTAAAGGATCGTATAGTGGGTCGCCCGGGCAGTTGCGTCATGTATTGAAACCGCGCCTCCGCGAGCCCCGCCGGCGGTTGTTGGCTGCGCTGGGTTTGGTACGGGACCGCGGCCACCTGGAAAACGCCCGGCGGCGACTTTTCCATATCTAGCGTAGGCGTCGTTAACAACACCTGGGCCCGAAAACTTCCCACATCAAGCAGGAAGGGAATTCCCAGAAGCAGGGCGGGGAGCAAGGCCAACGGCTTCCGCTGCCTGCGGGCGAGGTAGAGTCCGAGCAGAGTCACGATCGCGGTGGCATAGATCAGCAGGCGAAAGGCAAAGAACGGCTTCCAAGCGGGATGCACAAGCATCACCAGGAAGGGAACTCCCAGGGGCAGGGCGGGGACCAAGGCCAACAGCTTCCGCCGCCCGCGGGCAAGGCAAAGTCCGAGCAGCGTCAAGATCGCGGGGGCATAGATCAGCAGGCGAAAGGCAAAGTATGGCTTCCAAGCATAATGCAGGAACATCACCTCGCCATCGTTCGGCCGGCGACAGTTCCAGAAGTCCAAGAGCATCAAGCTGGCCACTATTCCCAGCCATGCCAAACGCCTGCCCGAGGCGCGGCGTCGAGGCAACTGCGGATCCGCTCATCACTCCGGCCAGCCGGTCGATGCCATAACCCGAGGCGAGTAGAAGCAAGAGGCATCCCAGGCCGAACACCAGCCCGATATGGCGAAATAGCGGCATGCCGGGCAGGTGGTACACGGCCGATGCAAATGTGCCTCCCAGCGACAACCAGAAGAGCATGCCGAAACCGCATAGGAGGCCAAGGAATTCCCTGTCCTTGTGCGCGACCAGCGCATAGGCGGCCATGGCCAGGGGCAGCAGGCCGACATAATACGTGTTATCGGCATGCGTTATGTTGCCATTCACGAGTCCGGAAAGCGTCGTCGCCACGGTGGGTCGCCCGTAGTTCAAGAACGCGTCGAGTGGCACGTGGCCGGTAATCGGGTCGCGTTTCGGCGACAGCAGTGCCAGGTTCTCGCTGAGTCCTGCCAGGTGGCACACAACGACCGTGGCCACGACTGCCATGATCCAGAGGCAAGGATCAAGCAACCCCTTTCGCGTCAGCAGGGTCCGCATCGCCTGGGGGTATTGAAAACAGAGCGGGATGGCAAACACGAGGAGAATCACTCCCTTCAGCGGCGCAAAATAGGGAACGCCGGTTGCGTTCGAGCAAATCTCGACCAGACCTGCCAGGCCGAGGTGAGCGGCACGGCCGGTCTTGAAGAAGCGGACAAGAAAATACATCGTTAGGGGCAGCAGGTAGAAAACTCCGAGGTTAAGCAACGACTGCTGCAGCCACGAGACCGATAAAACGCCGCCCAAGGTAATCAACAGTCGGGTCAGGCGGAGGCGGTAGAGTTCCCCGCCGAGCAAGTAGAGACCATACGCCAGCAAGGCCTCGTTGACCAGAATCGACGCTTCGAACAGGACAAGCGTGTTCTTGACGCGCAACAACAACCCCAGCAAGCCCAACACATAGGCCGTAGAGTGGAGTCCGTATTGAAACATGTCTGCCTGGGTCCCATAGTTGCCGTAGGGGGCCCAACGAGCGAATTCGCCGTTGAAGAACAGATCATTGTAGAAATAGTGGAAGCATTCATACACGTACGCGGAATCATGGAAAGGGCGCACCGTGTCGCAAAAGTAGGGCGACCAACAGGCGATGATCAGTAACAGAACCAAGGCCAGCGGAGACCGGGCCCCCCAGGCAACGACGGCACGAAAGTTGAACACCATTACCTCCCCTCCCTGACAGTTGCCGACGAATGGTCCGTCCAATAGCCCCTTGTCTCGTTCTGTCTTCCTGTTGGCCGCCGGCTCTCAATGGCGAACGGACGGTTCCAGAATCAACAACGTGGCGTTTTCACGGCAAAATCGGTCCGTCTCTTTCCAACCGACTTCCGCGAGCGAGCCTTCGCGGCTGCGACGGATCATGTCGGCTGTCAGCCGCGACGCGGGCTCCTGAAGCTTGTACGGCGGCACGCCGGGAGCCGCATCGCGGGTATCGAGCAGCACCAGGCCGTAGCCCGCCGAATGCCAACTGTCTGTAGCCCGCGCTCAGGTCCTGGAAGTTCCATGGATATCCAAACCGTATATTTTGGCGGTTTTCCAGGGCCAGCAGGTTGAGAGCTTCGGGGCAGAAAGCACGTGCCTCGAAGGTATGTACAGCGAGACTCAAACAGCATATCGTGCTGTCGGGTGGAACGCGTCTTTGGACTTCGAGGAACGTGCCGCGGTTCTGGTCTTCGCGCGGTCGTGCAAGCATGTACCCCCCGACCTTCGCGTAGATTGTTTGTCCTGCATCGGGAAGAAAATGTCCTCCGGCCGCCGTCCAGATGAGGGCGGTTTGCAACAGTGCAAATGCGGCAATGGGCACAACCCGCAGCCAAGTCAGGCGGGTGGCCCCGCCGACCCGGAGTACCGGGTGCCCCGCGGAGAACAAGGTAAGCCCGATGAACAAGTGATAGAATCCAGCCAGGCCGCGTCGCAGATCGCTACCCTCCATGAGCATGGTGAGGAGAAGCACCAGGGCGACCTGGGCCGCGCCAATCGCCATGAAAAAGCCCCCGGTCAGCGGGCGGCGCTTGTAAGCAAACGGCAAGACGACGGCCGATAGCAGGGCCACGCCTGCAAGTTGCCAGCCGCCCAGTTGTTGCAAGTACAACGTTATCGCGGCCGACGGGCCCAGGCTTCCGTTTCCCTTGTACAGGTGGATCATGTCGCCGAAACTGCACTGCCAGACCCAACTGGCCAGTCCGCGCATCCGCGGCGCATACCACACCCCCACGCCCAGCAGAACGACAGCCATGCCAGCCGCAAAGGCAACATTCAGACGGCTTCGGGCGCGGTACACGATCGCGACGTAGAGACCCACAATGGCGGCCATGACGACCGGCGCCCACCAGGCGAAATGCCGATCCCGTACGCGCAGCAGGAGCACGACGGCCACGACGAAGGCCGTGGCCAGCGCCAGCAGCAGGTCGCCCCGGCAGAGCGTTTTTTGGCGCAGGCCGGAAGCCGCAAGAACCAGGAGAAAGCATCCCGCTGCCGGGACGGGCTCCAAGGGACGGAACGTCAGGGCCAGCGCCACCCAGAGTCCCGCGCACACTCCCTGGCCAAGCGACGTGCACTTGCTGGCGTGGAAGCGTTGGGCGTAATACAACGCGGCCGTCAGACATGCCAGCATCGGCAGGTCCGCAAAGAATACACAGGAGTAGACGAAGTACGGCGGCAAGGTCGTCAGAAACGAGGCGCAAACGGCCGATGGCACCCGTTCCAGTTGCACCCGGAAACAGCGGTAGGTAAAAACGTACAGGACGATCCAAGCCAGGACGAGCGCCGTCGAAGCGGCACGTACCACGTTGCCGCGGAAGACGAACACCAGCAGGGCCGTCAGGTTGGGCAAAAGGATGGGCCGCCAGCCGTTGTGAGCATAGAATGCCTTCAGGCCCGCAACGATGCCCTGCTGTTCCCAGGTCTGGTAGATCTCCAGCGAGGTGCAGGCCAGATTGGCGCAGTCGTCCTGGGGAACGCGTTGGTTGCGGCAATGCCAGGCCATCACGCCCGACAAGGTCAAGGCAAAGATCAGCGCGGCCAACGCAGCACGCACACCGTTTTTCCACATACTTGCTTCCTCCTTATCGCAGATCAATTGCCTGCGATAGGCGGCACGCGACACGCTGCGGTCGATCTCCGCCTCGACAAAGGACAAATTCAAGCCGTACACCCGCAGGATTTTGTTCGGATTGGGCACGGCAAAGGAGAGCTTGTATTGCGAGAACGGTTTCTTGCTGGAAACCGCAACGGTTTTCGTTTCATTCGGGCGCCAGCCGTCCGTAGCCACAGTTTCCACGAATTGCCAAATGGCCCCCTCCTGTGATCCAAGGACCGTGACGGTTGACGGCATGCGATCGACGGCATCCTGGCCGCTGGACAACGTGATGCCCTGCAAGGTCAGGGGGCGGTTCAACGAGGCAATCAGGGATTGCCGGCGCTTGCCGCTCACTTCCCAGAAGCGCTCTTGGTCGGTCAGGCAGCGGGGAGAGTGGAGCGGGTCGTCGCTATCGCCTTCCAGGGTGAGGACGGTTCCATTGGTGTTTTCGCCGATGACTTTGTAGAGCGTGTAATTGACATAAACCTCGCGCATGAAGGGCGCCTGGTTGACGGCGCGCCCTTGGTAAAAATCGTTTTCCAAGTCGGGTGGGAAGAGGACATTCGTGAGTTCCCTGGCGGTCACGTTCTTCGCGGGATCGAGAAAAGGATAGCGAATATCGATCGACGACATGGACCACAGTTTTTGGACTTCGAAATCCCTTGTCCTGACGAACCTGTGGGAATGGTAGCCGCGCTTGTAGGGGATGAAGTCGTAATCCATGTCCAAGAAGTAGACGGCCGCCTTGTCATGCTTCGCCATGAAGTCGATCAGGCTTTCTCGCGTCAGAAAGGCTCGTTCCGGGGAATAAGGAATTCCCGCCGTCACCGTCCAGTAGGATCTGAAGTGTCCGCCTGAAGCCAGGCATATATCATCGAGATGCAGGGCATTGCCGACGATGACGGCGCCGGCCGGAGTCGTCTCGCGAATTTTGTCCGCCGCCTGCTGTACGCCGCGATTGATGCCCCTCACGATGCGGATGCTGTTCGGGACATTCAGGACCTGATCGCCGACCCCGACGGCTACAAGCAGGACGACCGTCACGCGCAGGGCCGTGCGGAGGACGCCCAAGCCGCGGCTGGTTGTCACCATGTACCTGGCAGCCACCGCGGCAAGGATGGAGAAGGGAACCAGGGCGTAGCAGAGATGGACTTCCTCCGTGAAAACTCTCACCAGGGGCAATAGAGAACCCAGCCACCATGCGACCGTGAACCAGACCAACATCGTCTCCCGCCCCAGCCGTCGCGGACTCAACGGCCGGCCGATTCGCCACCATGCAAAGAACGAAGCGGCGGATTTGATGACGGTCGCCGCCACCATGAGAAGGAGAATGGGGGAAGGGAGTTGGCAAAGGAAATGTTGCACGGCCAATTGACTGTCTTGGTCAAACCGGAATTTCAACCACCCCCAGTGACTGGCGGTAGAGGTTGCAGCGATCCGGCTTCCGAGCGTGCCAATATGGAATACCACGTCGGTGGGCGCTGTCGCGAGGAAGTGGTGCATGATCCAGCCGGGAAAAAGTGCATGCGCGAGTCCCAGGGCGCAGATCAGCGTAATCCAGGTGGGCTGCCGTCTTTCGATGACGTTGAGCATGGCCACCAGAATCGCCGTCAGACCGATGAATTCCCTGAACCAAGGGCCGACCAACAGAATCAGGACCAGCCCGACGTGCCCCCAGCGCGATCTCCAGCCGGAATCTTGAATATGCCAGTAGGTCAGCAACCCCAGACAGATGAAAAGTGGCACGAGGACTTGCAGTCCGGCAAAGATGATCCAGGAGGCCGCGACGAAGGGCGACGAACAGGCCAGCAGCACGACGGCCAGGACCGCGTAAGTTCGCGAGCCGATGATTCGCAGCGCTACGCGGTACATGGCGAACAGAAAGCTTCCGATCAGGCCGCCGACAATAAGCGACCACAGAAATATTGAGCCGCCGAATGCCAGATAGCGCGTGCCGCTATAGCAAATGAACGTCGATAGCGGTCGATAGCCGCAGGCCGTGGCATAACGAAACGCGAATTGCAGGGATGCGTTGACGGACTCCTCGCAAGGCCACAGTTTACCGTGATTCTCGATGAATACAGCGCTCAGATGGGGTGAATCGTTCCAGACCAACGGCGTGGACTGACGCACCGCGGCAAAGGCGAGGGCCACCACAAGAACGAAGAGCAGGGGCAAGGCAGACAAAGGTGTCAGGAACCGTTTGCCGGAACGGCCCGGAGGGTGCTTCGCACAAACGGTTCCTGACACCTTTGTCTGCCTATCCATGACCGATCCTCTTAACGCCAAACGAAAACCTCGCGGAGGAACTGGTAATAATAGGCGGCCCCCCAACGCCAGATTTGCAGCTTCCGCTCGCCGCCGATGCGGGGCGGTTCGTCGCCGGGGATCTCCGTCACCTTCAGCTTCCGCTTGGCCGCGCGAACCGAGAGCAAAGGTTCCCAACTGATGCGGCATCCGAATAGCCGCTCCGGGGTGCGGTGCGACTTGTCCAGGTCCAACTCCAAGTCGTAGATCAATTGCGTGCGATAGGCGCGGAAGATCACCATCGTGTCGGTATAATGCCCGCCGTGCAGGACATTTACCGTCTTGGTGAAGAACCAATTGCCGAAGCCCGTGAGCCAATCGTCGTCCTCGCTCTTGGCCGGCCGCAGATACGCGCGAGGCGATCACCATGTCGTACCCCTCATTCATCTTCGCCGCCAGGGCGGGAATAAGTTGGGGAAGGGAGTTGCCGTCGGGACTGAAGGTGATCAGCACGTCGCCTTCGATATAGGGCAGGATGGTCATGTAGGCCTGGCGGATCCCAGGCTCTTCTTGCCGGTAAAGCGTGTAACCGTGTTCCCGGGCGTACTCCACCGTGCCGTCGGTCGACCCGCCGTCGACGATCAGGATCTGATCCACCCAGTCGCGCTGGATTTGCGGCATGATGGCCCGCATGCCGTCGATCTCGTTCAACGTCGGTATCAACAAGGTTGTTTTCATGGCGCGTTCCTTGTCATCGGGGCGCCGGGCACCATGTACCCATGGTCGACGGAAAAGAACGCCTTGGCCGCTGCGTAGGAGTCGGGCGTGCCGATGTCCAGAAAGGGCCTTTCGCTCAGACAACCGTACAAGCCGCGGCCTAGCCAGGCAGGAAAGGTCGCTCGCTCCAACGACACGGCGGCCTGCTCGGGAATCGCGGTCAGCACTTGCCGGCCGAGCAGGTAGACTCCGGCGTTGATGCAACCGGAGAAGGTGTCAGCCACCGTTTGCCGGAACGGCCCTTCGGGTGCTTCGCACAAACGGTGGCTGACACCTTGTCCGGCCTCGCCCTTCTCTTCGAAGGCCCGGATCAGGCCGTCGTCGTCCACTTGCACGCGCCCATAACGCCGGGTGTCGGGCACGCGGGTCAGAAGCAGCGTGGCGGCGGCCTGCCGCGCCTCGTGCCGACGGAAGAAGGACGGCAGGTCGGCCCGCAGAACGAATCCCCGTTCATGACCAGTACCGGGTCGGACTCCAGCATGGGCAGCGCCAGCCGTACCGCGCCGGCAGTGCCCAAGGGCGCGGGCTCGCAGGAATAGGCCAGGCGCAGGCCGGCGTAGGACCGGCCGAAGACGGCCTCGACCTGTTCGCTGCCGTAGCCCACGCAGAGCACCACGTCGCGAAGCCCTTGGCCGGCGAGGTGCTCCAAGAGGTAGGCCAGGAATGGTTTTCCCTTGACGGGGGCCAGGACCTTGGGGCAATCGGCCAGCACGCCGCGGAGCCGCGTGCCCAATCCGCCCGCAAGAACCGCCGCCGTGACGTTGCCAATCGTGTTCATGCGGTCGTCAGACATTCTTGAGAGGTGAACGCCCCATCATGCGATAGCCTTTGATCAACTCCTGGATGCCGTCGTCAAGCGAGCGGCGGGCCTCGAACCCGGCCTCGCGCAGCCGCTGGTTGGACACGATGTAATCGCGTTTGTCCGGATCGACGCCGATCTCCGAGAAGTGGATGACGAATCGCGGCACGTGTTTCTGCACCATCTTCGCCAGGGTCTCCTTCGAGACGTTGGCCGCATCGAGTCCCACGTTGTACGGCCGGCCGATCATCCCGGCGCGTGGGCAATGCAATGCAGGAAGCAGTCGGCCACGTCGCGGATGTGAACGAAGTTCCGCTTGAAATCCTTCTCGAAGATGATGATGTATCCGTCGGTCACCGCCACGTAGACGAAGTGATTCACGAGCAGATCGAGACGCATCCGCGGCGAAGTCCCGAACACCGTGGCCAGGCGGAGCGTGATCGTGTTGGGGCTCCCCAAGAGCTCGATCTCGGCCTGGCACTTGGTCTGGCCGTAGAGCGAAATGGGATCCAGCGGAGTGTCTTCCGTGCAATGGGCCTCGCCAGTCTGCGTGCCATAGCCGCTATTCGTGTTGGGGTAGACCACGAGTTGCCGCGGCGAGCGGATTTGGTTCAGGAGCTTGACGGCGTCGAGATTGACTGCCCGTGTCAGCCAAGGATCGCGATCGCAAGCCGGTGCGCCGACGACGGCCGCCAAGGGGATGATCACGTCGGCGTCCTTGACCAGCCGTCGCACGAGGGCCTCATCGCGGACGTCGCCCGGCACGAAATCCAAGGCCGGGTTGTCGCACAGATGGAAGAGCGGCGCCTGGCCATGATAAAGACGATCCAGGATCGTGACGCGGTACCCGGCATCCAAAAGGTGCTCGCAGAGGACCGATCCCAGGTAACCGGCCCCACCGGTGATAAGCACATTCGTTGCCATTGCGATTTTCTATCGTCCTCCGCACTGGGTGCCATGCCTAAGCGGCTTCGAAGCCGCGCAGGCATGTCCTACCATCGGTCGCCGCCCACAACATGCCTGCGCGGCCGACCATGAGTACATGGTGCCCGAGCCGCTTAGGCATGCCACGCGCCCGGTGATCAGCACATTCGTCGCCATTGTAGGTTCCTATCGTCCTCTCAGGGTGCGCCACTGCGCCCGCAGTCGCTGATACTTCTCTTCGCTTAGCAGGATGTGCAGGAACCGGCGGACTGCTTGCCGTACTCCATCCGCGAGGCCTTGCGCGGCTCGTTGCACCGGCCGCAGCCGCGGGCCGAGGCCCAGTTTGCAGCACAAGGCCCGCACCATGCGCAACCTCCGCCTCGTACAACAACTTGACGTGCATTTGCCACCGCTGCCGGCGCGTGAAGCCCTGGGGACCGGTCATCGTGGCGTATTTCTCTTCGAACTTCGTCCCGATCCGCCGCAGGGCCATCCGCCGCGCATGGACCTGGGGATTCTCTTGCAGCGGCAGCAGCCGGCCGGAGGAGAAGGCATCGACCGCGGTCAGCGCATGGTAGTCCACGTGCGGATGCGCCACCTCACGCCACATCTTCCGCGAGAACAGGCCCGGCTCCAGGCCGAGGGGCTCGGGATGCTGGAAATGCCAACTCGCCATCGACTCGTCGTGCCAGATCTCGGGCAGGCCGGCGTTGACCAGCCGCCAGCCCAACTCGTAAGGGCCGCACAAGTAGCCTCGCAGCGAGCGGTGTTCGTCGAATCCGCCGAAGTGCAGGGCGTCGCTGGTTCGCATGCACACGCAGGCCCCGGCGTTAGGCAAGAGGGGTCGCCACTCATACTGCTGAAGCTGGCTGACGTCGCACAGGTTGTCCGGATACGCATGGTTCGATCGCCACTGGTAGTACATGAGCACGATCGGCTGCAGTTCCGCGCCGTCGGACGCCTGGAACGCGGCAAGGATCGACGAGATGAACCCCGGCGGATAGACGGCGTCGCTGTCGCATATAACCGTGATCGCTCCCCGCGCGTGGAGCAAACCGGCGTTGTAGCCGCCGTGCTTGTGATAGAGGCCCTTTTGACCGCAGGTGATCACGACGTCGGCCCGCTCCATGGCCTGCGGGAGTACGCGGTCGTACAACTCGACCCATAGGATCTCGTACTGGTCGCGCGGCGCGTCTTGCCGATTCAGCCAATCCAGCGTATGAAATCGCTCCCGGCACTCCCAGTCCAGGAGCACGAGCGAGACCTGGGGTTCGCCCGATCGCAAGTTGGCTTTATGTACGAGTGTCGCCATCAGGGGAAGGAGGAAGGAGGAAGGATGAAGGATTATGTGCGAGTCTCGCCATCCACGAAGTCTGTAGGAACTTTCAGTAGGGCGGGCTTTAGCACGCCCTCATGTAAGAAAGGGTTGCGGAAGCCTAACCCGCAATAAACCCGAAAAAGTCGGGTTATATGCCGCCAAATCTTCTTCAAAAAAGCCGCTCGTCCGGGGACCTCCGCGGAGTTCGTGCCGCCGTAGCCCGGCCGGCGGGCGAACGGGTCGCGGACTTTCGCCAGCCGCGTTTCGTAGTCAGCATGGCAACTTTCCATGGCCGCCGTTTCGATCAATCGCGCCAACCTGCAGGTATCGCGTTTTCGCTCCTCGAGCCTTGCCGCAAAATCGCGCGAGTCGGCGGCGAAGAGCTTAGGTTCGAGCGAGTAGACCTTGCCCTCCGCGGATCGGAAGATCGGCATCATGCCTCTGCGGACGGTGCTCGCGGTCGTGTAGTTTTCGTGCTCGAATACCACCTCCTTCAAGTAGACCCGTCGCTCGTGTTCGAGGTAGGCCAGCAGGCCGTACGTGTCGCAGATGTGGTCGTCGATCCGGTAACGGCGATAACAGGCCGGGCAGATGCCGATTTCCAGGCACGCCTTGCGCGACACGATGGGGAACGTGCAAAGCCGCTCTTGGAACAGCAGGTCGTTGACGTGTACCAGGACGATATCATCGCTAAAGCGTTCGAAGGTCCGATAGATCGCAGTATCCCAGCCCGGCGTCCGCACGATCACGTCGTCATTGATGAGCATTACGTAGCGACCGGTGGAGGCCTCGAAACAGGCTTGATGGATCGCGCCCATGGCCAGCCCGGGGGACAAGATCACTGTTTTGATGGCCAATCCTTCGTGGGTGATGGCGTGGCTCTGCGGGTCGTCTTCATCGACGCCCAGAACGATTTCGATTTCCTCGGGATGGTGGGCCGTTCCGTGGAGACTGCGGAGAAACCTGCGGGCCGAATCGGGCCTGCCCCGCGTGGGGAGCAAAAAAGAAATCAAAGGCATAACCAAGTCTCTTCCGACGCCGCGGAGCCGATGTTAAAAGACATATCTTATTCCCTACTAGGGTGGTCATTTTAGGTCAACGGAAAAAACAGGTCAACCTCAGTTGCCGCGTCAAAAGGCGTTGGAACAGCCTCGAACTGTGGGGTGCCAATCAAAGAACAAGTCGACCGTAAACCGGACGAGCTTCGTGGTCCGGCAAAACACTCGTAAGTGCTCATCCATGCAGCACTTACTTGGGGTGGACGCCTTCTTCGTGGTCCAGCACGGTGTGGTCCAAAATCGAGGTCATTCCTCATCTCCTGGAACTGTTCGGCCTCGATGCCCACGAAATCAGGCTTTTTCTCCTCGCAGAAGAGCAGCGTCTTGCGGACGAGTTGGTCCAGCACGATGTGGTCCAAAATCGCGTCCACGTACAGCAGTTTGTCCTTGAACAGGTTGAGCGTGCGGCGGACGGTCGTCTTGGGTATGCCGACCTTTTCGGCGACCTCCCGGCTGGTATGGCCCTCCAGGGAGAGCCGGGCGATCTCCGGCAGAAAGGCTTCCTTCCGCTCGCGGGCCTGGGCCAAATGTGAATTGGGTTCTCTCATGATTGCGTGTTGGTTGAGGGATGAGGGTTTACGTTGGGTAGTTACGGAATAATACGAATTAGACGACGATTTGCTACAGTGGAGATCGCTGCGGGAGGGCGTGACGCAGCGCCAGCGGCGTCGTAAGGCGTTGCTTGCCAGGAGGTTAAAGCGATCCGAGAAAAAAAGCGGATTGCAAAAACTGCGATCAGAAAAAAGGCGCGAAAAGTCTCCCTCTGACGGCGGGTTTGCGCACCGATTGTTGTTTCGCAACTGTTTAGCCCGAGAAATGATTGATGATCTTGTCGAGCGATTTGATTGATTCGCCTAGCAAGCGGGCGTTGGCTTGTATATTGTTCCAGTGTTTCCTGCTCCACAACTCCCCAACGCATTTCTTCTTCTTGGACGTTGTTGCCCGACCTTTGATGGTTGTCTCCGTTACCGTGATTTGGAGTTTCGCCGCCGCCGCTGGCGGCAGCCGCCTCGGATTCGGAATCTTGAATTTCGTTGGGCCGATCCTCTCCAATAGCCCTTGTTCGCAAAGTTTAGTGAAGTCGGTTGGCGTTGCGATTAGCCGCAACCATTCGTCAAATTCACTTTTGTGCTTCTCTGCCCATGCCTTCTGTTCCTTTGCCCACCGAAGTTGATCCTTTGCCCATTCAACGCTATCCATATTCGTTTCTCCGTTGCGCTAGGGGACACTTCCGTTGGGCCGGGGTTTGCAGAAGACCTCAATATAACCATCTTGCGGGAAACAACAAGGGCTAGAAGGCAACCACGCCACCCCCCCGATCTCTCATCTCTCATCCCTCATCTGTTTTCCTTCTTTCCACACGGGGTTAGACTTTATCCCCTCCCTTGGTCGGTGCTAGGAGCGGCCCTCTCCGGCGGGTTGGGCGGCGCGGGGGAGTAAGGCCGCCTTCTCCGCCCGCCGCGCGGCGAGGTTGGGGGTTGCCCTTCTCTGATGGCTCTGTTTTCATAGCAAGAAACTCCGGTAGTTACGGAGCCCCCGATTCAGCCGGGACCTGGCGGGCAACCGCGCGAGCCATGGACTACACTTAGTATACACACGTTCACATTTTGTGCAAGTAGCCTCCGCGCTACAAAATGTGGGGCTCAGTCAACCGCCTGGGCACCAGGGATTGGGGCGCACCAGCGGGAAACCCTCTTGACCGAGCGCTCGTAGCCCCCTTACGGAAAATTCGTGCGCCACGGAGCCGCGATTGATCCGCAAGCCATTGCCTAATATCTCACGTCGGCCTGATCCCGAGCCCCCCCAGCCGGCCAAAATCTGCCCACTTGCACGCGCTCGACGGAAACACATAATTGAATAGGTGGGTTTGTCCCACTCTTGATTCTATTACGGTGGCCGATACTCTTTCGCATAGGTCGAGACCCAAACATGTCCTCTATGACCCCGCGGTTTACGGACAAAAAAGCCCGTCTCATCCTCCCGGCACGGTTCGCCAACTCGGCGGTGCTCGTCGAAGAAGTCAGCGAAAACGAGTTGCGGATCCGCAAAGCCGTCATTCTTTCGGAGAATGAAGTTCCCTTCACGGAGGAGAATCGCTTGCCGCTTTCCGACGAGGACCGGGATTTCCTTTTTTCTCTGCTGGCCGCGCCTCCCAAGGCGAATGCCGACCTCAAGAAGGCCGCCCGAGAGCATCAGCGCCGCCATGGGTGAGTGGATTGTCGAGCTACTGAGCAATTCTCCTTCGCGACGCCTTCGAGCGCTGCCTCCGCGTCGCCCGCGAGGTCGCCTTTCGCGATCGAGGTGGAGGCCATCAACGTCCGGGCCGCGGCGTTTTACAGGAAATTCGGTTTTCTTCCTTTTCCCAGCGACCCGCACCATCTGGCCATCGCGCTGGAGACCGTTGAAGAGGTCCTCGGCAACTGAAGCAGAAGTGGTTCCACGCGGCTCGACAGATCAGCGCACAATAGTCCTTTCGTGAGCGCCCATAAGAACCGAAATCAGCCCTTCGGCGTGCCGGCCGTCTATCGGCTGAGGGAGAGGAACGCAACGCCAAAAAAATCACGGGCAGACCCCTTCCCAGCAAATAAGCATGTCACCATTCGATGACTTGGTATTCCCACTTGATCGCGCTCGTTTGCCAATCTCCTAAACGAGGCCGGTTTTCACCAAGTGCTCCAATGCGAGCGCAAGCAAGCGATCCTCGAACAGTTTCACCTTTCGCCGCGCAGCGCCCTGGCCTCCTGGCCACTGTCTTAGCCCGAGCTTTACGGCGGCGAGCTTCGGCTCGCAATGCATTTCCGACACGATCCAGTCGACGGTGGCCAGCAACTCCATTCCCAAAGGCGATTCAAAGCCATCAATCACCTTGGCCGTAGCCTCGAGCGCCGCAAGATACGGCCGGCATTCCTCCTGCCGCAAATACGCTTCCACATCGCCCCGCTTGGAGTCCTCGAACCAGATCATATCGAACGGGCTGGCATCGCTCAACCGTTTCTCGCAATGGAGGTAACTCCCGTCAAGCCCATTGAGCAAGTGGCGCAGGTTGTCAGCATAGGGGCCGTACTTGTTGGCGGAATAACGCAATTCCAGGATATTTCGCAAACGTCGTTTGACGATTTCTCGATTCAGGAACCAAGCCAGTTTCTGAATTTCAAGATTCGAGCAATCCAGCCCAAGGACGGAATACCGCCGTACCAATTCGGCGATCAGCGCTCGCGCCGGCGAAAGCGCCTGCACGCCCTCGCGCTTGGGGGCATTCTGATAGGTCGTTGTCGGCTCGTAGACCACGAACGCAACGTCGTCCAGTTCCCCGAGCGCGGCTTCGATCTCTAGCCGCACCTGACGCCATTCCAGTCCGCCATTGCCGCATCCCAAGGGTGGAACCGCCACCGAGCGAATTCCCTTCTCGCGGATGACTCGTGCCAGGTCCTTCAGTCCCTCGCGAATCCATTCCAGCTTGGAGGGATTTCGCCAATGCTTCTTCGTGGGGAAATTGATGATCCAGCGCTCGCCGGTCAAGTCGCGTTCCTTGCTCACGAACATTTTGCCGATCTTCACGTCCCCGCGCTTGCACGCCGCTTCGTACGCTCGTGCGTTCTCGGGGAACGCCTCCCGAAACATCAGCGCGATTCCCTTGCCCATGACACCCACTTCGTTGACCGTGTTGATCAACGCTTCGGTGGATGCCTCCAGCAGATTCCCTTGGGTAAATTCGATCATTAGAAGTACCAATCGGGTTTGACCGCCGTCTTTAAGGATACCCTTGCAGGGCGTTCTCGGTCCAGTTGTGGCTGCCCACGACGATGCACCGCTCCTTGCCGGGCATTTCGAGCAGGACGACCTTGGAGTGGAACTGGCCGCGATCGCCGTCGTCCTCGACGGGAAGCTGGAACTCGGTGTGGAGGAACACCGTGCCGGGATAATCGTCTTCCAAGTTGGCCAGTTCAGGAAGGTTGGTCGGGAAGCGGACACTGACGATGAGTCGGGCCTTCCCAGACGCGTGGCTCTTGAGATACCGACGGAGCAAGGCGATTCCCGGCCTAGTGACGAAGGCAATCGCCGCGTCAATCCGTCGCGCCCCGAGCAGCAGCGCTTCCGGATCGCTGCGCAGCGGGCGGTAGGGGTACGAGTCGAAAAACTCGAGTCGCATGGCACTTCACCATGTTGGGGGGAACGATTCGTGCCGACCGTGGAAATTTAGTCTTTCCGCCGGTCTTGCCAGCTTCTGAGGCGAATAGTAGTATACTATAAGTAGCCGGTGGACAAAATTCGGCTTCATGCCGTGTGGTCGCATGGTCTCGTCCCTACGACCCTATATCCATCGGTTATTTTTTGCGCGATTCCTGGGGAGCAACCGCACATGGGTACCAAACGTACGGTCGACTATGAGCTGTCCGCCCGTGAACTCAACTGGAACAACAAGGGCAAGAGGCAACTTAAGCCCAAGGCCAGCGTGCTCTTTCACCTCTACACGGACATGGACGACGACTTTGAAAAGAGCAACGGCACGATCTACCTGGAAATGCGGGACGTGTATTTTTGCGCCAGCAACAACAACGCGACAATCGGTATTCCCCCCGACCTATGGAATCGCATCGTCGCCATCGGGCCGGTCAGGGTCCGCAAGGGCCACCACCCTGACTTTCCCCAGCAGCAACCAAGCAAGCCCCGCAAGCGAAACCGGCGCGCTCACGTTGTAGACGCATCCTGATTGTCGCTGTCGACTGTGCCGACGATCGAAAGAAAACGTCCCAGCGTGAGGGCGCTCAGATAGCTATCCTTGAACAGTCGTCTTTCAGGCTGGCCAGTTCCTGACTGCCGGTTCGCCAACCTACGCCGCCGCTTGCAATTCCCGGAGAAACAGTTCTGGCGCCGACCATCTCGTAACGACCGAAAGCGGTTCGACGAGCTTGAAGTCTTCCTCCGTCCAGACGTCGGCGGTATCGTCGAAAAGCGACACGAAATGCAGTGCCTCTGGTCCTGCCGCGAGTGCATTCAGGTCGTACCAAGCTGCAAGGACGCGCTCGGCGATCGGGCGCGCAGCCGAGCGACTTCCCGTCGCCAAAACGTAGACCAAAGAACTCCGCCGCGCTGCGCGAACGTGGAAGTCGACGATCCAGGTCCGTCCCGACCGGCCGAGTAGCGTCTCCGCACGCTCGAAAGGGAGCTCTTTTTCCGCGAGAACATCAGCCACTTCATCGGTCGCTGACTGGACCGAACGCGTGCGGAAGGTAAACCACAGGTCCGAAACGCGCAACGCGGCTTGGGCAACGCGGGTTACCACTGCCCCAAAGTCGTCTTCAGGCCGCGCAGGCGCGAAGAAGCATCCCGCGGTAGAACTCGACGCCGTGGTTCTGGCAAGTGTCCTCGATGATGGCCTGCTGCCTCGGCGATCGTCGCGGCGATACGGTCTGCATACGCAACCAGCGCGTCGTCTCCCCAAGGTCGGTGACGGTCACCGTTCCGGCCTGCGCTTTGCAGAAAAGGTCGATGTTGTCGCCGTCCGGATAAAGATAGGGCGTCCGAATTCGCTGGTATTCGCCATGCTGAGAGCAGATGAAAAGGCTGCCCAGTGTGGCGCTAAGGCTTTCGCAAGGAAGAAAAGTCGTCATAGGAACAGGTCCTTTTGCAACGTGGGCGGAGCGGCGAGTTTGCCGCGGTGGGTAATATGGGACTCCTGACAAAACTGCCGCCAAACCGCGACGGGATCGTTGACGGGTGCGGTAATGTCGGCCGGGACATACGCCTCCTTGTCCTTGAACTGCTCTTTCCAGCAGTGCTTGTGCTTCTCGCCGACTTGATCACACGTGGGATTGTGATGCTCTTTCCCAAGGTCCAGCGCGTAAATGCGGCCGGCTGTCTTCAGAACCAGTGTATAGCTCAAGGTCCCGGCAAGCTGATTGCAGCTACCCCTCACAAAGAGCGGCCAGCCCGCGTCGGATTGCACCTCCGCGCGGAATTCGACTGAGGGCGAGTGGTCTTCATCCTCGGCCCACGCCAAGTCACCGATAATTTGTTTCGAGCAATCTGCGAGGATTGCCTCGAATTCAACGTTAGTCAACGGCATGTTGGTGTACCCACGGCATTATACGAGCAACGCAAGGCACCGTCCAATCTGCGCCTCGGCCTCTGCCGCAGGTTTCTTCAATGTTTTTCGCCAATTCTTCGCGGCGACCACTGGCGAACTGTCGACGACCCGGAAGTTCATGGCATCATAGACCTGACGTGCGCGTAGGAATCGAGCGCCCAGCGGGCGATTTCCGGCGGCGCCACTTCATTCGGCGTGATCCTCAGAAATCGCGTCAGCTTGGCATACTTGTATCCCGGCATTGGCGGCCCCAATCCGGGCGATTCATAACCCTCCGGTAGCGCAAGGCCGACCACAAGTTCCTTTGAGTTCTTGAGCCAAACGACGGCGTAGGGCTGATTTCCGATTTCGTCGGCCACGTACTTCACGTAAATCGTCGTTAGCTCGCCCCGGGCAGCCGGAGAGGCTGCCAGCAAAGCATCGCTGATCCGGTCAAACTGACCGCGCAGCCCTTCCCACGCCTTGCCGTTCACCCTCTTGATAACGCGGGGGTCTAGTCGTTCCATACCGTTGGTATCCGTCGAGGCTGGTTCCATTTTTCCGATAGGCCAAGAGCCACCTCAAAGGCTGTCCAGACCGTAGAGCTTCAGGATGTGGCGGTCGATTTCGTTTTCCTGAGCCTCGCAGCCGATCCCTTTAAGGCGAACACATTCCTTGACCAGGGCGGCAATTCGTTTTCGATCGTCGTTGCTGGCGTTCGGTACGGGCAGATTCTCCACGAACTGACGAAAGAACCGGAGGCGACCGCCTTTGTCGGCATCGCCAAGGACGGTGAGTCGCTCTTTGCAGTAGCTCCACATGATAGCCGAGTTGAGAGCCGCCGCGCTCCGGGCCTGCCGCTTCCCATTCGTTGGCTGTCAGGCTGTGGCCGCGGCAGAACTCGTGGAGGGCGCGGACATAGACCTCGAAGGGGCTGTATTCGCGGGTGTGCCGCTCGATAATCTGCAGGATCTCCGCCGTTACGTCCTCCGCATTGTCCCAGTGTTCCTCGTACCACTCCTGGAGAACGGCCACCGGCGAACCGGCGATCTGCACGTTCAGCTCGATGTTCTCGGTGATGCCGGGCAGCGTGAGGTTCGACGAGCCGACAAGGGCAAAGGAGCCGACCACTTCTTGCCGCGCATGTGTGATGTAGCACTTGGCGTGGAATTTGTCCTTCCTATAGACCTTGCAGCGAATCCTGCCGGCGCGAATGGCCTCCACGATGGCCGGAACGCCGGAAAGGAAGTCGTTCTTCTCCTTTTCGGTTTCAAGGCTCTCGTCGAGCCGCGACCTGACCCGCTGCAGGGCGTTGGCGAACGCCTTCTTGGTTCGGCGGGAAACCTCATCGCCCATGAGGATGCGCACGGCATCGACCTTCTGCCATTCATCCTTGAGGCCGAGCAGCCCGCCGATCTCGAAATAGCCGGTGGCGATGTCGATGGCCTTGGAGAGCTGGCACCAGTCGTGGAGGTAGCGTTGAACCTTCCAGTCGTCGTCGCTGTTGTCGACGATGAACAGTTCGCTGCCGGTCTTGCTCGTGCGTTTGGGCATGATGTCATCCGGTGGCCCTGGCCGCCTCGCGGATCGTAACGAACTGGTCCAACTTGGTCATGGGAACCCTCCGAGCCGTCGTCCCTCGCTACCGTGGTAATCCTAAGCTTACCAAACCCAGAGCGGGATTGATAGCGTCGACTGGACATGACCGACATTTTCTAGCGGCGCGGAATTTGTCGGCGAAACCGGTGAACCTGCCCGTCTTAGGGGTAGGGGAAAGAGGCTGCCAGAGGCTGTCGAGGATACTTGTCGTGTTCCCTTCACTTCGCCGTTTGTCGATAATGGTCGAAGAGTTCTTCGAAGTTCTCCACGCGCAATTCGACGTGCCCGCACGCGCCGCAAATATCCGCCGTCAGCGTTCCGTAAAGCCGGTCCTTGAAAATCAGCGCCTCGGGGTTGCCGTAGACGACGAGCTGGAGATCACCGCTCGAGTGTTGTCTCTGGTCGAGCACCCGGGCTTGTGGAATAATTTTGGTTGACCCGCACTTCGCGCACTGAGGCTTATCGCGCCCGGCTGTTCTTCGCACGGCAGGCCCCCTTTCGGCCCCGCCACTGGGACTATCCAACGTTACCTCGACGAAATCGGGATCGGGGATTCCGGTTCGACTCGTTCCACAATTCCAGCAGACATCGAAAGTGCCCGGGACGGATTGGTGGCAGTGCGGGCATTGCCAGGACCGCTTGCTTCGACGCGGTCGAGGCTCATGCTCGTCGGGCGAGGGTTCCAGACGCTCTACCCGCTCTTCGTCCACGGGCGTGAGCACGATCGGGCTTTCAGCCAGGTCGTTCTCTCCCCGCTCTTCCGCCGCTGGCGCGGACACGGGCGGGCTTTCCGTCAAGACAAGAGGCGTTTCCAAGTTTCCTCCCTCTTGCCCGCCACCATCGGCAACGGTTTCCAGAAACGTGCCGCAAGGTCGGCAAATCCTCACAGGATCATCGTACTGGCGAGAGCATTTTGGGCATTTGCGCATGTTATCGCTTTCTACAACCAGGAAAGGGCCAGATTCTTCCAAAGCGGCGCTGACGACCCGGGGTACGGTTTCATCAGGAATCCTCCTGGAAGTGACTCGGGTAATTTTATTGCATCCCACTCGTGGCGGGTAGATGCCCCGAAATTCTGTGTCGATTTTCTAGTTTTGACACTATTTTAAGAAAAAATAGCCGTTGCCCCGTTGACAACTCGGGCGCGGACCGCTTAAATTGACGGTTGTCAGGATTCTGTATCCGCACGGATGACCGCGCGTGGAGTGCTATTGGACAGGCTCTTGCTGGCGACGGTAGAACGGTCGCCAAGGCGGTAATAGGGAGGATCCCATGGACGAGTTGCGGAGTTTGCAACCCGTGTCGCCCGAGTTGCTGGGGCTGGTTCCCCAGACTTTGGCTGAGGCCGAGGCCTTGGCCACTTCGATTGAAAAGGCAGTCCAGCAAGAAACTGCCGGGGGAGTGGCCCACCTTGCCGTCGTTGTTCGCGGCGATCGCGTCTGGCTGCATGGGTCGTGCTGCAGCTTTTACTGCAAGCAGCTTGCCCAACATGCCGCTATGACCGTCCCCGCCGGCCTGCATCTGACAAACTGCATTGAGGTCGATTGATCAACCATCGTGGGGTACTTCGGGGTACTCGCGCAGCGGGTCGGCGGGCCGGCGTCGCTTGGCGATTACCGTCCGCGGCGTCGTCCAAGGCGTCGGGTTCCGCCCGTTTGTTTATCGAACGGCGCTCGAACTGCGGCCTGACCGGTTGGGTCCAGAACGAGGCCGATGCCGTGCGTCTGGAAGTCTCGGGGCTGGCGTCCGCTGTGGCCGACTTTTTGGGATCGCTGCGCAGCGAAGCCCCGCCGCAAGCCCGGATCGATTCGGTCGAGATCGAGGAATTGCCGCCGATCCCCGTTCAAGCCTTGGCAGGCGCCCGTTTCGAAATTCGCTCTGCTGCCTGTTGTACCCAACAGGCGGGTGATGCCTTGCCGCGGCCGACCATTCCGGCCGATCTGGCCACCTGTGACGCCTGTCGTAAAGAGATCGCAGACCCGAACGAGCGGCGATATCGCTATCCGTTCACAAATTGCACGAATTGCGGCCCGCGGTGGTCGATCATCCGCCAATTGCCGTACGATCGGCCGCGAACCTCGATGGCCCGGTTTCCACTATGTCCGGCATGCCAGGCCGAGTATGACGACCCGACCGACCGCCGCTTTCACGCCCAGCCGATTGCTTGCCCGCAGTGTGGGCCGCACTTGCGTCTGGTGGATGCCGGCGGCCGGCTCCAGGCGGAGCGCGACGAAGCGTTGCAGGCGGCCGCCGACGCCCTTATCGCCGGCCAGGTCGTGGCCTTGCAGGGACTGGGCGGCTTTCAGCTTCTCGTGGACGCGACCGCTGCCGCTGCCGTCGATCGTCTGCGGCGGAGAAAACATCGTCCCGACCGGCCTTTTGCCCTGATGTTTCCCACGCTCGACGCCGTGCGGCGCTGCTGCCTGGTTTCTGAAGACGAGGCCCGCGAGTTGCTTTCGCCCGCTGCGCCGATTCTCTTGTTGCGGCGGTTGGCTGGGTGGCACGTCCCTGAGCCGACCATGTACTCATGGTCGGCTCAGGGACGTGCCACCCTGGTTCCTAGCATCGCCGCGAATGTTGCCCCGGGCAATCCGTATCTCGGCGTGATGCTGCCCTACACGCCGCTGCACCACTTGCTGATGGATGCCGTCGCCCGGCCGGTGGTCTGCACCAGCGGAAATCTCTCCGAGGAACCAATGGCCATCGACATCGACGACGCCTTGCACCGCCTCGGCGGGCTGGGGGAGAGAACGGGTATGACCATCGCCGATCTGCTATTGGTCCACGATCGCCCCATCGTGCGGCCGGTGGACGATTCCGTCGCCCGCATCGGTCCCGACGGTCTTCAAGTCCTGCGGCGAGCCCGAGGCTTCGCTCCGCTGCCGATCAAGTTGAACTTTGCCGCGCCCCCGATCCTGGCCGTCGGCGGGCATTTGAAGAACACGGTGGCCCTTGCAGTTGGCGGCGAGCGGCCTGCTTCCGTGGTGCTCAGTCAACACATTGGCGATTTGGAAAGCCCGTTGAGCCTAAGCGTTTTTCACCGGGCGATCGATGATCTGCTGGAATTCTTCGCCGTAGAACCCCAGGCGGTGGCCTGCGACCTGCACCCCGACTACGCTTCGACGCGATACGCCGAAGAGTTGGCTCGCAGGTTTCAAGTTCCCCTGGTGCGCATACAGCATCATCACGCCCACGTAGCCGCGTGCATGGCGGAGCATGGTCTGGAAGGTCCCGTGCTGGGGCTCGCTTGGGACGGCACGGGCTACGGTCCCGATGGCACGATCTGGGGCGGCGAGGCCCTCTTGTGTCACGGTGCCGACTATCAGCGCGTGGCCCATCTGCGGACATTCCCGCTGCCCGGCGGCGATTGGGCGGCGAGACAGCCGCGACGGGCGGCGCTGGGGCTGCTCTACGAAATATTGGATACCTCGGCATTTGAAAATGCACGCGAGTGGTTCTCCGAATCCGAACAGCGGGCCTTCGCGCGCATGCTCGAACGCAAGATCAACAGTCCGCGTACCAGTAGCATGGGCCGGCTCTTCGACGCCGTTGCCGCCTTGTGCGGATTCTGGCAGGAAATGACCTTCGAGGGCCAGGCGGCGATGAAACTGGAATTTGCCGCGGATGAAGAGATCGCCGAATCCTATCCCCTGCCGCTTCGCGCGTCGGAAGGCGGACTCATCGCCGATTGGGAACCGATGGTCCGGCAGATTCTCGACGAACGCCTCAAGGGCGAATCGGCCGGCCGAATCAGCGCCCGTTTCCACAATGCCCTTGCCGGCCTGGCGTTCGACGTGGCCCAACGGGTCGATTGCCGCCAGATCGTGCTCAGCGGTGGTTGTTTCCAGAACGCCCTGTTGACCGAGCGGGTCCGGCAGCGTCTACTGGAAGGAGGGTTCACGGTTCATTCACATCAGCGGGTTCCGCCCGGCGACGGCGGGATTGCCCTGGGCCAGGTTTTCGTCGTCGCCCGACAAATACAAGGATCGATCGATGTGCCTGGGAATTCCCGGTAAAGTGGCGGAAACATATTTGCAGAACGACCTGCCCATGGCCAAGGTCGAATTCGGCGGCATTCGCAAGGATATTTGTCTGGCCTACGTGCCCGAGGCCGTTGTGGGCGACTATGTCATCGTGCACGTGGGCTTTGCCCTCAGCCGCGTGGATGAGAAAGAAGCCGAGGAAATCTTTACCTACTTGAAGCAGATTGGAGAAGCGGGCAAGGACGAATGACTCGGGCCATGGAAACTAGCCGTAGGGTGGGACCAGATCCGGGGCACCCGGAGTACCGGGTGCCCCGGATCTGGTCCCACCCTACAGTTCTATCTGTGGCATGATTTTCGAAACGGAGCACTTGGTCTTGGCCCAGCCGGCACAAAACAAGAAAACCGGCTTGCGCCGGTTTTCTTTTTCCGAACGAACTGCGTCGGAAAGGGCTTGTTCCGAGGAGCGGGGGTCCAATCGCTCAGTTTGCTGGAACCGGATTGGCGGCCGCGATGATGGTGCTGTCGGCGACGCTCTCGGTCGTATCACGGACCAGGGTCCAGACACCATTGGCCGGGACGAACTTGTAGACGCCGCCGGTCAGGTCGTATCGACCCCAACCGGCTGCCCCGCCGCGGTCGAAACCGACGATCGATTCGCGATGAATCGCGACGCTGGCGCCAGCCGGCAGCAACTGCACTGGGCCGCCGTTAAGCATGTACCGCAGCGCTACCTGATTCGTCGCCGGATTGATCAGTTGGATCTCCGCCGGAACCGGATTCACAGGGTAGACGGCCACTGGATTGATAAAGACAGCCGGTCCATGAAAGTGGTGGGGCCAGGGTTGAGGTTTGGGCCAGGGCTTGGCCATCGCCACGTGGGCAGTCCCGATCACTAGAGTTGTTGCGAGCACACCGAACACTATTTTTCGTGCAAGAGCGAACATGTTTTTTTGTCCTTTCGACAAGGGGGTTAAGAAGCCTTTTCAGAACCGGGCACGCAAGCGAGATGCCTACGTTACAAGCCGGGTTTTGCAGCAGCTTCTCAGGAAAATTGCTCTCTCAACATTGTCATTACGCATTTAGCGTGCCACTGCGTAAGTCCCTTGTTTTCAGCAGATTTGCACGGTTCCGAGAATCGAACTGACGACACGGCGTCTTCTTCTTGATCGCACCGTCGATAGTTAAAAGATTTGCAAGATTTCCGTACGCCGCGTGAAAGAAATCGGAAAGACGCAGGTAAATACAGTAGGCAAGGTAATTGAACCCTGAGACTGAGGAGGAAAATCATGAACACGAAACGAGTCCTTGTTGCGACATTGGTGGCAGGTTTGCTGAACGCGGGCATGCTGACCGGGACAACCTTCGCAGGGGAACGATGGAGGCTGCACCATCCCCGCCGCGCGGAGGTCAACCAGCGTCTCCGCAACCAAAGCCAGCGGATCAAGGAGGGCCTCAAGAGCGGCGAGCTCTCCCCGGCAGAGGCCCAAACGCTGCACCAGGAAGACCGGCAGATCCGCTACGAGGAGCGCGCCGAGGCGGCCGAGCACGGCAGCCATATCACCAAGGCCGAGCAGAGGCAGCTCAACCAGCAGGAAAACGCCGCCAGCCAGCAGATCTTTCAGGAAAAACACCCCAACGCCCATTAGTGGACTCTGACGCTCTGCACGATCTGCCCCAGAGGCTCAGGGACAACCTGCCCTGAGCCTTTCTGCGCTGCCTGCGAGAGGTCAGACCTTCCATCTGTCGCGATCACTTGCATTTTGCCCCGTCGCCAATAACAATAGACGTTCGATCTGCCGAATCGTATCCCACCATTTCCTTTCCCCCCCTAGGAGCAATGCAAATGCGAACCCTGATCTCAACGTCATTGATGCTGGCCGTGGCGGCCACGGCGGCCTTTTCCGCCGGCAAGGCGGCCGCGGAAAACAAACAATTGCAGGACGAAGTCCGCAAGGTCGAGGCCGCGATGCCGACGAAGGCCCCGGCCCAGCCCAAGAAAGCCCGCAAGCTGCTGGTCTACTCGTTGGCGAAGGGTTTCGTCCACGATGCCATCCCGCTGGGCGGCAAGACCTTTGCACTCATGGGTCGGAAGACGGGGGCCTTTGAAGCCACCGAGACCGCCGATCCCGCCGTGTTCACCCCCGCGAAGCTCGCGGAATTCGACGCCGTGATGATGAACAATACGACGGGCGACTGCCTGCCGACGCGCCAGCAGCAACAGGCCCTGGTCGATTTCGTCAAGGGCGGCAAGGGCGTCGCCGGCATCCATTCGGCGACCGATGCCCTTTACGGGTGCTCCCAGTACGGCGAGATGATGGGCGGTTACTTCAACGGCCATCCCTTCGGCCCGATCACCGTGAAACTCGACGATCCCAGCAGCCCGATCAACGCAGTCTTCGGCGGCAAGGGTTTTGACATCGTAGACGAGATCTACACGTTCCGCGCCCCGTACTCGCGGGAGAAGCTGCACGTCCTGTTGAGCATCGACTTGGCGAAGTCGAAGAGCGTCCAGGGGGTGTTGGAGAAGTCCCCCGAGAAGCACTGGCAGAACCGGCCCGACGACGACTTCGCCCTGAGCTGGATCCACCAGTACGGGCAGGGCCGCGTCTTCTACTGCGCGTTTGGGCATTGGCATCAGTCGTACTGGAACCCGGCCGTTTTGCAGCACTGGCTGGCCGGTTTGCAGTACGCCCTGGGCGATCTGGACGCGGACGCAACGCCCAGCGCGAAGTAGTAGCTTGCAAGAACCGCCGGCGGCAATGATCTGCCGGGGTCATCGAAGCCCGAAGGGCGCCCGCTTGCGGGTACCCCTTCGGGCTTCAATCATTTTGCGCCGTGGCGGAAAAGAAGAACAGGCAACGGAATAAATTCCGTTCTACTGATTGCCGTGACGAATGGCATCTGCCACGCTGTCGGCCATATCAAAGAACCTGTTGAGCTTGCAGCGGGCCAAGACCTCAGAGATGAACGGCGAGCAAGCCGCCAAAACGACTCGGCTGCCGCTGGTATTGGCATGCGTGACGACCGAAACTAACTGGGCAATGCCGTCGGAGTTAATCAACTTGGACCGAGACAAGTCCAGCACGACCTTCGTGCCGCCTTGCCCGACCAATGGGTGAAGCGACTCCTTGAAGAGTTTCCTGGCATCGCCATCGACAGTCCCAATGGTTTTGGCCAACACGTAGCCTTCTTCGTGCGAAATTTCCAGTTCCATTTCGTTACCTTCATTGCTTGCCACAAGCGGCAACCGATTCCATCGGCACAGGCCTCAAACGATTTCCCAGCCCTTGCGGCGGGGCTCGTTGATTAGTATGTCGGCTGCGGGCTCGCCCGGCACTTTGAGGTTCTCTGCATCCCAGCCGATCCGCTTGCCGAGACGCAGGGCGAGGACGCCCAGCAGCACCAACTCGGTAAGCTTTGCGCCGTACTGGAAGTTGGCGCTGGCGGGTGAGCCGCCCTTGCAGGCCTCGATCCAGTCGCGGTGATGGCCCTTGGAACGGGGCAGGGTTTTCGGCGGCTTCTTGTAGGCGGCGGTCTTCTCGTACGGCAGCAGCCGCTGCTGGCCGGCCCAGCCTTCGGTGAGCAATTTTCCCTTGTCGCCGATGAAGAGCACGCCGTGGTCGGGCAATCGCCGCCCCGCGCCCATTTCCTTCGGCCAAGGCGGTTGCAGCCCGCCATCGTACCAGGTGATCTTCACCGGCGGCTTGTCGCCGCGGGGGCCAAATTCGTAGTAGCAGATCTCGCCGTGCGGCGCAATCTCGCCGTTCATGTTGCCCGCGGGCAACGCCTGCACGCTCAAAGGTGTATCGAGATCGAGGGCCCACAGCGAGTTGTCCAGGTCGTGGCAGCCGAAGTCGCCCATCGTTCCCGTGCCGAAGTCCCAGAAATCGCGCCACTTGACCGGCGCATAGGCCGAGTGGAACGGCCGCGGTTCGCGCGGACCTAGCCACAAGTCCCAATTCAGCCCCGCGGGCATAGCCACAGCATCCGTGGGCCTGCCCGTGAGCGATGGGTTGAACCGTCCAGCGCCGACCCACACCTGGACCTCGCGGACCGGGCCGATCGCGCCGTCCCAGATCCACTCGCAGGTCTGGCGCAGCGTCTCGCGGGAGTGCCCGAAATTTCCCAACTGCGTGGCCAGCCCCGTCTCCTGGGCCACCTGGGCCACCTTGCGGGCCTCCCAGATGTTGTGCGTGAGCGGTTTTTCGCAGTACACGTGCTTGCCCGAGCGCATGGCAAGCACCGACACGTAAGCGTGCAGGTGGTCCGGTGTGGCGCAGAGGATGGCGTCGACGGCCTTCTCTTTTTCCAACATCACGCGGAAATCTTCGTACTCGGCGCAGCGGAAGTTGGCGGTCTTGCCGCCGTAATGCCTCTCGATCTCGGCCTTGACTGGCTTGCGCCCGCCATCGCCTTTGTAGTAGAAGGCGTCGAGGTTCCAGCGTTCCGCGGGATCAGCCACGGCAATCACCTGCACGTCGGACTCCTGGAACAAGGCCCGCGTGTTTTCCCGTCCTTGCCCTCCCGCGCCTACCAGCGCGACATTGACCTTCTCACTGGGCGGAACGAAACGGGGTCCGCCCAACACGTGACGGGGAACGAAGGCGGCCGCCGCCGTGGCGGCAACCGAACCGATAAAATGGCGACGCGTAGATCTCATAGTCGATTTCCTGGGGGATGATTTGCTTCTATGATGGGCAGTGCCACGGGGCCTTGTCAATAGCCCGTAACGCGTTGCGACGGACAAGACCGGGACTTTCCCGTTTTCCCCGCGCCGTCAGGCTGCCTCGGCGGTAGCAGGCGCCTCGTGGCTCAAAGCTTCGTCGGTATAGGCCGCGGCCAGCGGGTCGTTCTGTATTCGCTTCCGCAAAAGCTCAAGCCAGATCCAGTACGCGCCCAACCCCAAGGTCGTGGACACGGTTTCCCACACGCGCCGAGCATAGAAGAGCAACGGGTTGTCGGGGGGCGAACCGGGACGCCGCGAGGCACGGACCTTGCGCCGCAAGATGCCGGCTTGGAGCGGATGCACGTCCTCGAAGCGATAGCTGCCGTAATAAACCATGATCGCAGCGGTCAAATGGCTGCATGCCTGCCCCGCCCGCTGCGGCCCGCCGCAACAGCGTCTCGACGTGCTGAGGGCTGTAGTACAGGTGCCAGGCCTGGCGATAGATGTCGGTCCACTCCTGGGCGGTCATTCGCGGGTGATGCGTCGTCACGCGCTCCACATCGTAGCGATTCAGGTCGGGGTCCATCCACTGGCCGCGCTCGTGCATCGCCTTGTGGTCGGCCGAGCCGGGCAGTGGCGTCAAGATGAAGAACTCCAGGATATCAATGGGCAGATCCCGCTGAATCGTGGCGATGTCGCGGCGGATGGACTCCGGCGTATCGGCCGGGAAACCGAGGATGTAGCCGGCATAGGTGACCACGTGCCGTGAGCGCCAGGCCTGGAGCATGGCCCGATACTCGCGCACCTGGTTCTGCCGTTTCCCCACGGTTGCCAAGTTTTCCGGATTGATGTTCTCCAGACCCAGAAACACACGGGTACAGCCGGCGCGGCAGGCCTTGTCGATGAAGCCCGGGATCTTGTGGCACATCATGTCCACCTGCATGGTGAACTTGATGCGGATCCCTTCGCGCTCGCCCAGCGCGATGAGCCGATCGAAGATCGCTTCCCAATTCTTGTTCCGCGCCAGATTGTCGTCGGTGATGAAGAAGCGGCGGACACCCTGGGCCACGTTCGCGCGGATCAGCCGCTCGACGTCGTCGGCGCTCCGCCAGCGCGACTTGCGGCCCTGCACGTTGATGATCGTGCAGAAGCTGCACGCGAAGGGACAGCCGCGGCCAGCGTCGAAGGGGGCGTAGAACATCGTCCGCGAGGCCTGCCGTCGCGGCAGAAACGGCACGACTTGGCCCTGCAGGTCCGGAAGCTCCTTGAGATAGTTGTAGATCGGCTTCAAGCGGCCGGCGAAGGCGTCGGCCAGGAGTTGCTCCATGCGGCCTTCGGCCTCGCCGGCAAAAAGCGTCACACCCAATTCTTGCAGTACGCGCAGTTCCTGGGGCATTTCCGGGAGCATGGCCATGCAGCCACTCACGTGAAAACCACCGATGGCCACCGAAACACCCTCGGCGCGGAACTGCCGGGCCAGATCGATGGCCCGGGCGAACTGGTTCGTCTGCACACCGGCCAGGATGATCAATCCCCGGCCGCCCTGGCGCGGATGCGACGAGCGATCTTGCCCACCGGAATGACCGTGTAGGTTTCGTCATACGTGTTAGTGACCAGATCGAGGTCTTCGCCCAGCGCACGGCGCTTCCCGACGTCCAGGGCCAGGGCGTTGAGGCAGGCCAAGGAATTAGAAGGCACGAAGGCCCAGCGCCACTGGATGACGTAGCCCTCTTCGTCGTAGTGCGACGGCTTGATGATCTCAACGTAGAATCTATCGCGTCCAACTTGCCGATTTGCCATGTCTGTACGCCGAAGACATTTCTCTGGTTGAGCGCAAAGTGCAGCAGACCATCACGCCGTTTTCGGACGGTGTCACGCGCGGACATCGAAAAGCTCAGAAAACCAAGCGGTTGCGCACCGCTGCTATCAGCACAGAATAAATAATCGGAAAACGTTACCCATTTCTCCAACTTAATTTTCAGGTCAGGTGCGACCGAAAAATAACTTCCGTGTTTCGGCGAGGGTGGCATGCCTTCACGCGGCCGTTAGAAACTCGACGCAGTCGGGAAAAGCCCAACCGGCCGCGGGTAGGCATGTTTGTTGCGAGGCTGGCATGCCTTACGTCACGCGTTTGGGCCAACATGCCTACCCGCGGCCGGTTTCGATTGCCCTGCTGCCGCGACTTTGTGACGGCCGCGTGAAGGCATGCCACCCATAGCGGGAAGTTATCCTTCGGCCGGTTCTTAGGTGCCGACGGCGGTTGTCGAGCGGCAGGCGTTTCTTGACACAACACTCACGGGATGAAATACTAGTACCCGTCTGCCGTTTCCAAGTATTTGCCATCCTCAAGGACCCTTTGTCATGCGTAATCAAACAAGCCGCCGCGAGTTCATCCGCCGCACGGTTGCGGCCGGCGCCGCCGCCGGAGCCCTGCAATTTGCCGTTCCCCATGTTCTGGCCGATTCGGACCAGGACAAGAAGAAACTCCGTGTGGCCGTCGTGGGCGTGGGCGGCATGGGCGGCTACGGACTGGGGTGCTCGCTGGGCGAGAACCCCGTGGCGTTTGTCGACATCGATGAGCACACGATGGCCGGCGCCTGAAACAGTTTCGCGATCGCCATCCCGGAAAGCCCGAGCCCAAGGTCTACCACGACTACCGGAAGATGCTCGACGAGTGCCACACGGAGCTCAACGTCGTGCTGGTTTCCACGCCGGACCACCACCATGCCCCGGCCTGCATCCGTGCGATCGAGCGCGGCCTCCCCGCTTTCTCGCAGAAGCCGCTGGCCCACGACATTGCCGAGTGCCGCGCCTTGGCCCAAGCCGCCCGCAAGCACAAGGTGCCCACGCAGATGGGCAACCAGGGGCATTGCGGGGAAGGCTATCGCCGGCTCGTGGAGTGCATCCGTGCGGGGGCGATCGGCACCGTGCTGGAGACGCACACCATCTTCAACCGCGATTTCGGCGGCACCGGCGGCATCCCGCCCGGCAAGCCCGCCCCGGCCCACGTCCATTGGGACGAGTGGATCGGTCCCGCGCCCTACCGCCAGTACCATGACGGGCTGCACTCCTTCTCCTGGCGGAGCTGGCGGAAGTTCGGCACCGGCACGCTGGGCGACCTGGCCTGCCACTGCATGGACGGCCTGTTCTGGGCACTAAAGCTGTACGAAGTCAAGGCCTATACGATCGAGTGCCTCTCGCAGCACGGCGGCAGCGAGGAAATGTTCACGCAGAGCAACGTCATCAAGTTCGATTTCCCCGCCCGCGGCGATCAGCCGCCCGTGAAGATTTTTACCTACGACAACAAGGGCCAGAAGCCGCAGATCGTCAAGGACTTCGAGAAGATGGCCCACATGGAGGTCGATGAGGGAACGGTCTATGTCGGCGACAAGGGATTCATGGTCACCGATGCCTACGGCGGCGGCCTGCGGATCCTGCCGGAGTCGCGGGCGAAGGAATTCAAGCTGCCCGATCGGACTCTCGCGCGGCGCACGGCGGCCCCATCGAAGACCTCTTCTGGGCGATCCGCAACAACGGCACACCCTGCTCGAACTTCGCCGACTACTCCGGCCCGTTCACGGAAATGATCCTTACGGGCCAATTGGCGATGTTCGCCGGCGCCGGCAACAAGGTCGAGTGGGACGTGGCCGGCATGAAGTGCACCAACAACGACAACATCAACCAGTTCGTACACCGCTCCTACCGCAAGGGGTGGGAAGTGCCGATCGGGTAACCGGGCCTTGCACGATACCTTGCCAATCGCCGGCAGTCGGCATTCGCAGGGCAAGCAAGTTGGGGCGGCATGCCTTAACGGCGCCGCCAGAACCACGATTCGCGTTCCATCGTCATTCCGACCCTCTCCCGGAGAGCGACGGGGGGCTTGGCCCACGTTGACAGGCCTCTGTTTTCGGGTAGACTCGGAGAAGTATCGCTTGCGGAGGTGATTGGCGCCTGGTGACGTCCCTGGTCTTCAAAAACGCAAAGGGACACTTCCGAGAATCCCCGAAAAACGCGAAATATACCGTGTTTTACGGGGTTTGCTTGACGGGGGACAACTCAGGCAAGAACGCCTAAAAAAGCCAGATAACGCCCCCTTGCCGGTGTCACTGACACCTGTTTTCTGCCGGCGGGTCCGCGCTCGCGGCTTCGGCTTCTTCTTCCTGCATTTCAGGCAGGGCATCGACGCCCCACAACGCGAACATCGTTGCCGCTTCCTCAATGAACCCAGCAGGCTCGCGGCCTGCGGTGTCCTGCTGATACGCTTTCCAGCCGCTTTGATTCCCATGTTCGATACCCGAATGTTCCGAATGCGGTTCCTGCTGGCCGATCATCCAGCCCTTGCTATGCCCATGCCCCAGGCGGCCGTCGGCACATCGGTCGAGCGGTTCCTGCTGGCCGATCATCCAGCCCTTGCTATGGCGAAGTCTTGGCCGGCGTCCGGGACTTCCAACGCCGCGGTTCCTGCTGGCCGATCATCCAGCCCTTGCTATAATCGTCCTGGATCAAGGGCGGGGCAACTCAGGCCCCGGCGGTTCCTGCTGGCCGATCATCCAGCCCTTGCTATCCATTTATTGCGATCCGCCGTTCCCCGGCCCCGGTGCGGTTCCTGCTGGCCGATCATCCAGCCCTTGCTATGCCCTAAGGCATTGGGGCTCGGGCCTCGCGGCTCGGGCGGTTCCTGCTGGCCGATCATCCAGCCCTTGCTATGGCACGCTCCCCAACTCCCTGCCAGGAACCGGGTTCCATCGCCATTTTCGAGAGGTTGAGTTTTTCACCGTGTTTTATCTGCCCTAAGTCCTTATCGAGAATGAACCGCTCGCAAGGCCCCGCTGCCCAGCCGGGTCCGGGGGATGGTAGGGTAGGACGCGCCGGCCGGGCAACGGGTGACGTAGGGCTATTCCGCCCACTCCTGGTTGATCGGGTCCAGCCGGGCTTGCTCCAACTCCTGGACCTGCCGGTGAACGCCGGCCAGTCGTTGACGAGCTTCGTCGAGCGCGGCCACGGCTTGCGGCTTCTGACTGACGAGTCCCTGCAACTCCGTCAACCGGCGGCGTTCCATCAGGTATGCCTTCTTGGCCTTGTCGCCCGTGTCGCCGGCCATGATGGCGCAAAGCTGCTGCTGCTTCGCAACCTTCTCATCAATGTTGGCGATGTCCTCCAAACTGGCGATGCTGACTTCCATGTCGGCGGCCTCGCGGGACAGGTCCGCCAGCTTGCGGGCGATTGCCGGATCGGAGGTTCGACGGAGGGTATTGACGGCCGCGGCGCGCTCGGCCACGATCGCGCTTTCCAGTTCGTACGCGCGGGCATAGCTGGCCGGGCGGTGGTTTGGCTGGCCCTCTTGCTGGCAAGCCAGTAATGCCGCCAACAGTTCGCCGACGGTGCCAAATTCGGAAACAAGACGTGTTCCCGTCATCCGCTCATTCTGCATGGCGGCGCGGGCCTCGGCCAGTTCCGTTTGCAACTGCGGTACGGCCACGGTCAAGCGATAGGCGGCGTCCTGCCGCTTCTCCCAAATATGGCGATCGGTCGTGGCGTCCGATGCAATCCGCCATGCGGCGTCACAGACGCCCTGGTCGACGTCCTCATTCGATTGTACGTGCTTGCGGTAGGCGGCCACGGCGGATTTCGTCGGGCCGGTCGGTGCATCGGTCGGTTTCTGGTAGGTCGCTAACATTTCGATAATTCTCCTTATCGTGTGGTGAAGTGAAGTTGTGGTAAAGGTTCCCGCCACCCTAGCGCAACGAGCGCCAGGGCGGCGGGTTCCAGCAGCAGTATCGTTATCAACGGTGGCGGTGGCGAAGACTTTTGGTAGTAGCCGGCGGCGCGGCCGGTTCCACTTTAGCCGGCGGCGCGGTGTCCTCTTGTAGCGCCGTGCGGTGGCCACGCAACCACGCCTCCCGGCTTTCCGCGGTGATCGTCCGGCGGTGCCAATGGTCAAGATAGCCGTCAAGCGACTCCTCCAACCACTCGCCCTCGAACAAACTGGTCACGGTGGCAGGTGATCCGACGAGATCCACAGACTGAATCTTGTCGATCCGTAGAACCGTTTCCGATCCGTCCGGCTCGCGGCGGGTCGGTCCCACGGCATTGTGACTCAGCCCGAATTGCTCCGGGTCGTTCTCCGCTGCCCACTCCAACCGCTCGGCCATCGGATGCTTGGGGTTATAATGCAGGTCCGCCATCAGCCCGCTCCCGTCCATCGACTCGCGGACATTCCGAATCGTGCCGATCTTGTCTTCCGCTTTGCGGCGGGTGCCAGGATCGGCATGGTTGACGTAGCAGGCAGACGACTCGTAAAGCGGAATTGCGGCTTTCAAAACGTGCTGGGGGTACCTTCTGCCGCGGCGGGAGTACCCGCTGACAAGCTTCACGCCCCGAATCACGCCACGGGTCTTATCCACGCGGCCTCGCGGCGGGTCCATCATCATTGTTGCCATTTGTTCAAACTCCTATGAAAAAGTGAAACGAAAAATACGGTTTAGTACGAAAGCGGCTCCCAATACGGTTCGACATACGGCCGGGATGGAGCACGCGGCATTTCGTATTCGACGGCGGCCGGCCCTCCCAGGCTTTCGAGCATCCCAGGCAAGCATTGCAGCAATGCAGACAGCCTATCCCCGTGCCCGTCCGGCCCCTCGTCACTCACGATGCGGTGGCCATAGCTCATTTCCTGGATACGTGCCCCGTTCAAATCCTTCAACAGCAAATCCCCGCCCTCATCACCCCGATACAACTGCAAGAGATCATCCTGAAACACTTGCAGCAATGCGCCGCTCTGCTTCGTCAGTATGGCCCCGTTCTGGTGCTCGGCGTACACGGCCAGCCCCAGGGCCTTCAACTCTTCCGCAATGCGAAGTCCCTGCCAGGCGTCGAGGTACACGCTCGTAATCCTGTACTGCCGGACCATGCGGAGAATCGTGTCCCGCACAAACTGCAACATCACCGGGGGCCGGAAATCCACAACTTTGGCGACTCGCAATTTCATTTCCCGCTGGTTGCCCTGCAAGACGACGATCGCGCTATGGTGACTCGCAACCCCCAGGTCCACGCCAATGGCCCCCAGGTTCGCCCAGCCGTCATCCCCATACAGCGGCTCGTCATACTTCACGGCCCGCTCGATCTGCGCGGGCGAAAGCAAATCGCCTCCGGCGGCGATCCATTCGCCCTTCCACAATCTGCGGAATCGGCCAGGGGCGTTCCGCCGCTCGGCATCGGCAACCTTCACAGCGTCGATCCACGGCGCCACGCACTCCACCTTCTGAAAGAACCAACTCGGATCGGTCGAATAGTTCGTTCTCCATCGGTACTGCCAACTGCCCAGCGTGCCCGCGTTCGTCGCAATGATGCACAAGTTGTTCGGGATTTTGTCGGAGTTGTCCATTACCGTGGAAAGAAACTCTTCCGACGTGCAATGGCTTAGCTCATTGGCAATCGTGACCGTCGGTCGCGAACCGTGCGAACCGCTCGAATCCCGCGTCAAGAACAACGCCTCGCTCGCGGTCGCCTCGCACACAACTTTTCGTGGTCTGGATCGTCAGGCGGTCATTCATCCAGGGATTGCAACGGATGATCGCAACCATTGCTTTGCGGGTTTCCCCGATCTGGTCGAAATCGTTGGCGGCCAGTTCAATGCTTTGCGGCCGGCGGGCGAACATCAAGAGCCAGCACAACGCCAAGCCGATGTCGCTGTCTTTGCTTGCCCCCTTCGTTCGTTCGATCCACAAGCCACGGTACGGCGGCTTGCTGCCCACAGCCACGGCGGAAATGCAGCCGGCCAGCACTTTGAACGCTTCCACCTGGAACCCTGCCCAGCAGTCGCCCAGGCGAACGTCGGCCCCGGCAACCGGGATGATGGTGTCTGCGAAGAAGTCCAGCGGGGAAGCTGCCCAGCGGCGGACATCGGCGGCGCTGACGGCCGGCGCGGTGGTGGCGGTGCTCATAATCTCTCTCCCTCCAAACTCTCCGTGCCCCGGGGCACCACGAGCGCCCCAGGGCTGCGGAGAGAGAATCGTTAGACGCTGGACGGCTTACGATGCGTGTATTTCGGATTCGGCGGGATCAACTCGCCAAACCAGTACGAACGGGCGTCACAATCCTCGAACGCAACCAAGACAAACGGACCGTCGGCCCAGGTGCCATCATCATCAGGATCAGGTGTCGCCACAACGCGAAATTGAGACGGCCCAGCCAAAGCATGGATCGACTCAAACACGTCCATTGGCATCTCTCCGGTACCCTCGCACACGTAGGCGAGGACGCTGCGCAGGGCTTCGTAATCGACTCGTACAGTTTCCATTTTTTCTCTCTCCTATCGCCGCTGAAAAAAATTCCGTGTCTGCTGGGCGGCGGCCAGTAGGCGGAAAAAAATTCTGTCATTCGCCCCCACCAGAAAACAAAACTTCAAAACTAGAATTTCCCGTAGAATTCTGCGGGGGGGGTATCGGTAGCGGTGTCGGTGTCGGTTGAATCCATGCCCTCTGGCGTTGCGCCGGGCCACTCTCTTCCGGGCCGTCCAATGTATCGCCCTGCGCCCGTTCGCCCCGCTCGCGTTATCCTGGTGGGCAGCGAGTGGCGATTCGAGCAACGCTGCCCACGGATCGGAAGCGGCGTTCGTTTCCTTCCCGTTCAACAGTTTCGCCATGATCGCATTGCGGTTCCTGGTGGCGTTCGCAACCGTGTTCAGGCTGGACACCACTTCCCCCGGCGGCATGGCCGGGTTGTCGGCCACAAGCTTCAGGACGATCCTGGAGACGACTTCCCACCTCACGGCCTCATTTATCCGCCCTACGTCCAGTAGCGATAGCTGGCCGTGTGCGGGCGTCACAAGCGATTCCAGGGATTTCCTGAATTGCTTCGTATTCTGGTAGATCGCTTTATATTTTGGACCGAGTTCCGCGAGAACTAAGCCGGCTCGCGGAGTCCGGTTTCCCGTGCGAAGCGAATTGTAATTTCCAGGGTGTGCCATGATCGTTTTTCCTCGTTTTTTTCGTGGTATTGGTTTCCCAAACCAGTAGTTTTTCCGCTGTCTCACTCGCAAATTACCGCGTTTTCTTCGCAGTCGCCGGCGCCCGTGACACCAGCGGGTCGGGTGTCAGGGCAGGATCGGCCCCAGGTTGCCGCTCGCGGCCGGGTGGGGGCGACGCGGCCGCGAGGACATGCGCTTGTCTTTTACTGGCCGATCCTTGGAACAACTGACACAGGATGAAACATGTTTCACAGGATTGTGGGCTCTACATGTGCGTGTGCGCGTTATTGTTGAGTTTTGTTGACCTACGCGGGCAATCCTAAGAAACATGTTTCAACCTGCTTCACTTTGCGATTCTGATTTTCGGGTTGCGAGTTGAATTCTGGTGTAATGGCGAATTTGGACGCCAAGGATTCGCGGTTGACTGCTGCCAAGGGTGGGCAGGGCTGCGCGTAGATTTCGGCCGAAAGTCGCGTCGTCTTCGATTTCCTCTTGCCCTTTGCTCTTGCACCATTCTGCATATTTGTCGTAAAGCACTTTTTTGGGAATTTGGCAATTGTCGCCAGTTTCGCAGCACTCGCGGATAAACGCGCCGACCGGGCTGGAAAGGTCGTAGAGTTCTTGGGCCATTTCCTTGGACGTGTCGGGTTGCGTGAAATGGCCCTGCTGCTGGATTCTGATTCGGCCCGTGGTTGCCCAGAGCAAAATTCCAGGGAGTTCGCCAAGCAGCCGGTCGGTCAGTGTGGTATCTTCGCGGCCAAGGAAACTCTCGGTGAGTTTCAGGATAATCATGCGATTCGACAACGCGCCCGACGAATCACGGAGTTTCGGCAATTCGTTTGATAGGAACATCAACCTGGTGGGCAGTTTGCCAGTGACGGATTCGGTACACTTCCGATCTACGGTAAGGGCATCTTCACCGGAGATGGCGAGCAGCCGCTCGGTGACGACGATGGAGTCGGTTCTATTGCCCAGGCGGGCATCGCTGATAATGGCCAGGCTCTTGCCCAGGAGTGGTTGAAGTCCGAAGGGTCCGCCCAGGCTAGAAAGGGTGGGTCCGCAGACATTCTCTTTTCCAATGAGTCGGCCCAGCACTCGGGCGATTGTCCCCTTTCCGCTACGCGGCGGGCCGATCAGCATCAGGATTTTTTCTTGTGAGGTATCGGGCAGCAGGCAGTAGCCAAACCACTCTTGAAGCATCAGGATACTTTGCGGGTCGTTTTTCCAGAGATATTCAGAAAGGAAATTCAGCCATTCAGCAGGTTCTTTCGCGTCCGGGTCGAATTCATAATCCAGCGCGTTTTGAGTGAAGAACCGCGGCGTTGCGGGCATGGCGAAAACGTCTTTGTTTTCTGCGAACGACGGCAGGTGAATGAGCGCCTTCTTGGTCGCCAAAATTTCTTGCGGTTTCCATGCCGGCGGCGTCTCCTCCCCGATCCATGCCGGCGGTTCGATCCGGTGGGCGATTCGAGCTTTGGCCTTTAGGCCGTCCATCACGTTGTTCGTGCAACCGGAAGAAATTTTGCAGTAGAACGTATCCAGGTGATCTATGAGCGCCCCGCGAACGTCGCTGATTGGTGTCTCACAGTAGGCCCCCTGGATGTAGGAATGAAATGCGCCACGCCAGAACAGCAGGCGAGGCACGTCGTCAACCTTGGTCGTGTCGAGGAAGTCGGCGGCCTCGGGTACGGCGTCGATTTCGCCCGCAGATGCTTTGAGCGAACCGGGTTCTGGTGGCTGCGCGTCTTCTGCCGCATTTAGCAAATCCCGCATTGCCTTCTTGGGGTCCGGCTGTATCGCCAGGTAATCGTCAATGCCCAGTTTCGTCGGCTCGCCTTTTTCGTCGGATGGGCCGTCGGGGATTCGCAGAACCTTGACGATTGCTCCCCGATCCTTGAGCAGCGCGGCGAATTTGCTTTCCGCGGCCTGCACGTGGGGATTACGCCGTATGTCGGAATCGTATGCGAAGAAGACGGGGCGGCCCTTCCACTCGATTCGCTCCAATGCCGGCAGGAACGACATACGGCCCTTGGGAGTGAAGTTGTCTACGCCAGTCAACCCGATGGCGAGCCAACCCGTTTGGACGATGGCGAGCGCTTTGAAGACACCTTCGGTAATCAGCGTTTCGGCGGTGGTGTCAGCCAGTCCCTTGACCACGCCGAAGGGAAAGTATGGCTGCGGCTTCCCAGCCGGGCTAATGTACTTTTTCGGCTTCCCGTCTTTTTTGTCCTTCGGCGGAAAATTTGGTCGGATCTGGCAATATCCGTTGTGCCCCTGGTCGTCAATGAAAGGCAGTACGATAGCCGGACCCATCTTTGCTGGATATTTTTTCCAGCCGATCAGCGCGGCCAGCATATCGCGGTTCGACTCGGTATAGATTCCGGCTCGCTCGATTGTTTCATCGGTCAAACCGCGAGCGTGTATCTGGGTTCGATGAAGGACGCCCAGAATTGGTTTGTCGGCGGTCGTCATGCTCGCGGCTCCCATCGGTCGATGAGTGTTTCCGGTCGGGCAGCGGACTTCGGAAATGTCGAGGAACGTGCCTAGCCTCATGTCGATGATCGCTCGCCCGAATCGTAGATCGAGTACCATTACGTCATCGCCATATCCGCAGCAGCAGCCATCGCCCCGTAGCCAGGCGATGTAGCGATGGATGATGATCTTCTTTTCGCGCTGCAGCAGGCGGGGTGAAACCGCTTGCCGTTTGTCAGAATTTCGGGTAGGATTGCTCATGTTGTGGTTTGACGGGGGGCAGAGCTACTTGGCGGTGGTTTCTGCCTCGCGTCATTTCCAGGGGTCAAAAGTAGGTGACGAAATCGGGGTCGGTGGGTTTGGGCCGGCGCATTTTCGGCGTTGTCGGCGGCGGTCTCACGGCGCGGCGGCGCTCCATCTCTGCAATGTCGGCCACGTCGATCAGGTAGCGCGGCCGCCGGGCGCCAGGTAGTCTCACGTCGATGGCTGGTAGCACGCCGGCCACTATCAGCGCAATGATCGACGAGGGTTTCTTCCCCCAGGCCCTCGCCAACTCTGGTGGGCTGATCTTCGTCCTAGTCGATCTGGTGGGTGTCTCGCGTGCCATTCCCAGAGTATGGCAGTCGAGTGCGACACGCGATTTCGCTTGTCACGCGGCGCGCAAAGAAAAGCCCGCAAAATGCGGGCTGGAATGATTTATCGTTTCTCTCGCGGCAACGCCTACCGCGTGTCACGCTAGTTCGGTTTGCCGATTTTTTGGGCGTTCATCCGCCGCTTGATAGCTCGGATCGCGGCCGGGTTGGTCGGGTTGTTGGGGAACAGGTTGTCTATCCTCTCGCAAATCGCATTGTTAGAAAGACCCTTCCGCAAAAACAGTTCGATTTTTTCCGTCTTGCGGGTCTTTGTGCCCTTCGTCGACGGCGATTTCCGCGACTTCCGTTTCTTCGGTTGTGCGACTTCCGCCGTAGGCGGCGGAAAGGCCCGTTCCACCTTGCCCTTGACCATCCGGCTCAGCAGTTCCGCGGCCGTCGTCGGGCAAGCCCTGATTACCTGGTCGATCTTCGGCAACTCGGCTTCCAGGGCGGCAATAAAGTGAACGCCATAGTCGCCGGGCGTCCGAAGCACATCTTCCAGCCGCGCGGCGATTCCCATTGCCAACGCGGCTTCTTCCCCTGCCTACCCAGCGTTGCCGAATCAATTCGTCGTAGAGGGTTCCGCAGTCCTGCTGTACGAATATGCGGTCGGCGGGGGCTCGCATTCGCTGCGCGGTCCGGGCCGTCGAAACGACCTTCTCCACGGCGGTCTTGATTGCGCGCCACTGGTCTTTTTCTTCGATCATGGCTGTTGCCCTCCCTCCACTACCACGGGAAAGAGCCAATTCCGAACATGGTCGGTAATGGCCGTCAACCGCTCGTCAGAGAACCGCTCGCGATACGTGGCGTCCATATCGTTCTGCGGAGGTGCATGGCCCATAATCGCGCGAACGCCGGCCATGTCGCGGGCCTCTTCCCCGATGGTCTGGAAGACGTGACGAATGCTGTAGAACGACAGGCCCCGCCGCTTGATCTTGAGCTTTCGCAGCAGTTCGCTCATCGCGCTCGCAATGGGATGGTTCACCTGGTCGCCGCGATACGACAAGCCATGCGGCCGAATGAACAAAAGTTCCGAGTCCTTCGAAGTCCTTCGGTTCCGGCCGGGCCTCTGGGTCTTTCGGTTCCGGTCGCGACTTGATCGCGGCGCGGATGGCCTCGACGGTTTCCGGCCAAAGCGGACATTTCCGCTGAACGCCCGTCTTACCGCGAAAGAGGTTCAACCATCCGCGCTTGAGATCCACGGCATTGATAGGGAGGCTCGCGCAGTCCTCATTCCCAAACCCGGCATTCGCGGCCAGCAGGCACATTGCCTTGAGGTTGACGGAAGCGGCGGCAATGACCGCTCGCAACTCTTCCGGCTCGAACATCCGCTCCCCGCGTTGCGCCGGGCAATGCGCAGCGTCTTGGCGGATGGCTTCTTGAATTCCTTCCCATAGCGCGGCAAACGGTCCAGCAGGTCCGCATCGGGATCAACGGCATAGTTGAAGACCGTCTTCACGCGGCCGATTTCATTCCCCAGGCGGACAGGCCCCCATTGCTTCGCAATGTTCAGCCGGAGTTTACCGAAGTCCTCCGGCATCAGGGAATCGACTTCGGTTCCGGCCCCCAGAACCTTGACGATCCGGGCGCACGTGGCTTCATATTCGTTGAACGTCCATTGACAGATGTCGCCGGATTCGAGCTGGCGGCGTTTGAAGTTCAGAAACCCGTTGCACACGTCGCGGATGGCCACGGCGCCGGTACGCGATCGCGGTGCGCGGCCGCCCAGCAGGTCGTCTTTCTGGTCAAGCCAAAGCTGCAGCGCGGCCTCGCCGTTGGGATCGGCGGTCACGCTGCCGAAGTAATGAGACTTGCCTTTGATCTTCTTGCACCAGCGGTTAGTCCGGTGGGGGAAGAGGGGAAAATCGGGGCAGGGTTTCGCCGGCTTTGTCGATAGAGTAGAATGGCCCATGACGATGCCACCTTTCAGTAAACGAGGATTGTGGTGTCGTGACACCCGTTCGTCCAACCGAACGGGTGTCTTTTCATGGATCAAGTATAGCAGGTGTCACTTGCAGGTGTCAACAGGTAGAAAACCAGTTATTTTAAGAGAACAGTAAAACGCCGTAAATGCTTGATACATAACTATTTATCGGAGGTGATTGGCGCCTGGTGACGTCCCTGGTCTTCAAAACCAGTGCGGGTCTCGGAAGGGTCCTGGGTGGGTTCGATTCCCATTCGCCTCCGCCATTTTCCGTTGTGGGGTGGGCTTCACCCCACCAGACTGTGTGTTTTGGAGGAGGCGGGCTAAAGCCCACCCTACGGAACGTGCCGAACCATCGCCGCTTGCTTGACGCACTCCTGCTGGCTTTCCGCCCTGCGCGGTGGTCGATCTTCGGTTTTCGCTTCGTGCCGCTGATGCTGTTTGCGGCCGGGATCTGGGCCGTGGTCTACGGAGGCTTCTACCATCGCATCCCGGTGAGCGAGACGCACGACGAACAATTCACCATCGAGGAGCCCGTCCCGGGATGGAAGCCGCCGCCCATGCCGCCGGATAGAGCAGGGGAGATGCCTTCCTTTTCTGCGACCGACGCCTTCGGCCAATCAACGGATGCGCCCGGCCCGCCGCCCGAGGCGTTCGTCCCGCCGGTGAAGCTCGTTCAGTTAGTGAAGACCGTCAAGACCACGTCCGCGGAGTGGGAAGTCGCGGTGAATCGGGCCGTGACGGTCGCCGGCATGATTCGTGAGCACGGCGAGATCGTCCGCGTGCCCGGTGCCATGGAAGGCCCGGGCTTCTGCCCTTCGTGAGTGAAATAACCCCGGATCATGGCGTCCATGGTCAAAGATAAATCGAAACGAAAGACGTGGCCGCTGGCCCGCTGGCGGATCTGGGTCCAGGCCGGGTTCCTGCTGGCTTGGCTCGATCCGTTCCTGCTGCGCATGCACGGGATCTGTTCGCCCGTGTTTCATTGTTATTCCTGCCCGTGGGCCACATTCGCCTGCCCGATCGGCATCCTGGCCCAATATAGCGCACTGCACGTGATTCCGTATCTTGCCCTGGGAACGTTGTTGATAGCAGGCTCGCTGTTCGGCAGCCTCGTCTGCGGCTGGGCCTGCCCGTTCGGATTCCTGCAGGACCTCGTGGCACGGATTCCGACGCCTAAGTTGCGACTGCCGGCTTGGCTGGGATTGACGCGCTACGCGGTTCTCATCGGCATGGTGTGTCTGGTTCCCTATTATTTCGGAGAGGCGAATCCGTGGTTCATTTGCCGGCTCTGTCCGGCGGGGGCCGTGGAGGCATTCCTGCCCTACAATGTCCAGCAATCGATCGCCCAGCACGCGATTGTCTGGCCGACGACCGCGACCAAACCGATTATCTTGGCGGTGTTCGTGCTTTCCATGCTCTTCCTGCGGCGCCCCTGGTGTACGCTTTTTTGTCCGCTGGGCGCGATTTTCGGCCTGTTCAACTACGTGTCGGTGGTGTTCTTGCGGTTCCAGCCGGAGCGGTGCAGCGACTGCGATCTGTGCCGCGACTTGTGCAAGCATCGGGGACTATCGGAACGGCGGGGGAGCGATCTCCGCTGCATCCGTTGTTTCGAGTGCGTGCGCTGCCAGGCCCTTTCTATCAATACGGTGTTTCACCGGGAGAAAGGCCTGTCGCCGGAGGACACGACGCAGCAGGGAAGACTGCCGATCATTGAATCGTAGGTCTCGCACCATTCTCTCGTCAGGACCTGTTCGCGGTCTTCGCCCCACTGACGAGCGCCGCCGGAAGCCTTCTCCGCCTAATCCTGGAAACAGGTTTGTGTTCTCCTGGCGCGAGTCCTTGACTGCATTTGCAATAAAGGTTATCATCATTGGCATGATCCGCAAGTCGAATGAATAGTCATGGTTTTGATGACAATTGGATGATTCCGGGACTTGGTAGAGACCTCATCGCAAGGAGGGAGCGGAATGAAGCGATCCTTTCAACTGCCGCGCTGGGCCCTGGGGTGGCGTCCGAGGCGCCACGGTTTTACCCTAGTTGAACTCCTGGTGGTTATCGCCATCATCGGAACGCTTATCGGGCTGCTCTTGCCCGCCATACAGTCCGCACGCGAGTCCGGGCGGCGCGCCTCGTGTGCCAACAACCTTAAGCAGCTCGCCCTGGCCGTCCACAACTTTCATACGGCCCTGGGAACCTTCCCGCCGGACAATCCGTTGACCTACGATCCGACAGCAGCGAACTGGAGCTGGCTGGCCCAGATCCTGCCGCAACTGGAGTTGGAGAGCCTATATAAGCGGGCCAACGTGGGCGGCTTTCCTCCCAACAACATCAACCAGAGCCTGCTGCAGATCGCCGAACGCGTGCCGGCCTTTCTCTGCCCGAGCGACGCGAACGCCTGGAACGGTCCCGTGTCCCATAGTTCCAATTTCGACATGCTGGACCCGGTGCTCGGCCCACTCAACTATGAAGTGACCTGCTACCGCGCCAACACCGGTTCCAACTGGGGTGGTGGTCCACCGGGCAGCGCCACGTGGTGGGGGACTGACGCGGAGTGGTGCAATTCCGATCCGAACAATACAGACCCGAATAGTACGTACGATGGCTGCTGCCACGGGAACGGCGTGATCTGGGAAACGAACCAGCCGATCAGTTTCAAGAACATTACGGACGGCGCGAGCCACACCATCATGATCGGCGAAGCGTTAACGGGCAAGGACTACCAGAACGCCTGGTGCCACATGGACAACGCCATCGCAACCTGCGCGTACCCTCCGAACGCGGAAAACCCGGCCACCGGCCAAGACTATCCTCCGGACCAATGGTGGAACCGGTACGCTTTTACGAGCCAACACCCAGGCGGCGTGCAGTTCGCCATGGCCGATGGCTCCGCCCAGTTCATCGTGGACACGATTTCCCTGTCCGTCTTCCGCGCTTTGGGGACCCGAGCGGGGGGGAGATTGCCCAGCTCCCGTGAGTCCAGTCACCAAGTCGGTGGGTAGACGTTCCGGTGGGGATAGGCTAAAATCTCGGTCGAAGCGAATGATTGAGATGCCACCACAACACCGGAGGATCAAGGTCATGATTCGAACCAGACAATGCTTTGTCGGTACGATTGTCGCGGGGATCCTCTTGGCCACTGCCGTTGCGGCCGTGGCCGAGACCTTCACGCTCACGCTGAAACGGCGTGAAACCAAGTCGCCTGCCTCGGACCCAATGTCGTACGCCTATTGGACGGTCCGGCCGCAGTACTTCTACGTCCAGATGGCCGCCGATGAGAAAGGCCGCTGGCGGCCGGCGGGTCCGGAATCGCCGGCGGAGGCCTTCAAGCGGATCGTCACGAAGGAGCCCAAGTACCATTCCGAGAATCCGTTCCGCGGCGTGGTCAAATTCGGGTCGCAGGAATACGCCTTCGCCCTGGACGCCGTCCCGGCGGCGGTCCCCAAGACCAAGAAGCCGGACGCCAAGAAAACCACGAAGAAAGACTCCGCCAGCACTGGGGAAGTCACGGCAGTACTGGTCGCGTCGGCCGCGTATGACGAGGCGCCTTCAGCGCCGGCGAAGCCGGGGAAGACGCCGGCCACGCAGGCAATTCCAGTCAAGGAGTTTTCCTACAACCGGCTGTATTTCGATTTCAATCGCAACGGCGACCTGACCGACGACAAGGTTATCGAAGTCCCGGCCGATGCGAAGCAGTCCGTTGCTCTATTGTCGCCCGGCATGTCGTACGCGCGTTTCCAGTTTCCGCGGACCGACGTGGCGATCGACGTCGACGGGACTAAAGTCGATTATTCCTTCAATCTGGAGGGATATGCATATTCTTCGGAAAATTCCTGCAACGTGATGGTCTCCGTCAGTTCGGCGATCTGCCGCGAAGGCGACATCACCCTGGAGGGCAAGCGGCACCATGTCGTCTTGCTCGACTATAACAGCAATGGACGTTTCGACGACATCAGCAAGATTTCCCAAGACGTCCACATGGCCTCCGGGCAACTGTATGCCCAGCCGGGTGATATGCTCTTGATCGATCCCAAGATCGGCCCGGCGGTTTTCGATTCGCCCTACGATCCGAACTCCAGCGATTACCGTTGCCAGGTGGCGGAGACCATCCAGATCGACGGCAAGTGGTACGATGTGAAGATTTCGCCGGCCGGCGACAAGCTGACGCTGACTCCCTCCAGCGTTGCCCTGGGCAGCGTGACGAATCGGAACGAGGCCTTCCGCGCGCAAATCTACAGCGATGGCAAGGGGTTCCTCAAGATACAGGGAACCAAGGGCAAGCCGATTTCCGTGCCCGAGGGCGAGTGGAAGCTGTACTCGTACACGATCACGCTTGCCAATCGCCCCCCTGAGCCGGCCAAACCGGCCGCCGGAGCGGCGGAGAAGTCGGCGGACACGAAGACGGCGGATAAGTCCGCGAAGGCGAAGCAGGGTTCGCTGATGGCAGTTTTTGGGCAACTCATCGCTGGCGGCGGCCGCGTGGGGCCGTCCTATGTCTCCGCTACGGCGACGGACAAGTACAAGGCCGTCACGATCCGCAAGGGCGAGACCGTCGAGTTGCCCTTCGGCCCTCCCTATACACCCACCGTGACCGGCATGTACTACGGAGTTCCCAACAGCGACGGAAAGGCAGAGAAGCAGCTTTCCCTGGCGATGAGCCTGGTGGGCATAGGTGGCGAGGAGTGTACGAATATGACGATCAAGGGGAGCCGGCCCGGCAAACCCGAATTCACGATCACCGGCCCCGACGGCAAAGTGGTGCAAGAGGGCAACTTCGAGTATGGCTGAGGCTTCACCTGCCGGTACTCGTGGCGAGTACCCTCGGAGCCTGCGAAAGAGTATCACGTCAACGTCAAGCTGAATGCCGATCCCTTCGAGATCGACCAGCACAACGATAGCGTGATTCATCCCTGATCCGAACCATTCGTCGGAGGGCCGATCCAATGTGTCGATGGAAACGCCTTTTCTGTATCGCGTCGTGGTCGTAGGAGGGATATTTGCGGTTGCCCCAGCGGTGGGCAGCGCCGCAACGCCCTCTGGAACGGGGAATCCAAAGGGTGCCCCGCCGGTCACCTGCGAACTCAAGCTCAAGCTCTTGGAGCCTCTGGACGGCACGTCTGCGGCCGATACTGCGTCGGTGGCCGGCAAGCAGGGCGACCGGATCTATCGCGAAGTCGAATCGCAGTCTTTTTGCGTTGCCTATCCCGGCGCGCACTCGGGAGTCGTCCTGGGGCGTGATGAACTGGCCGAGTTCCGCAAGGTGGTGAAGAAAGAACCCAAGTACGTGTCGCAGCAGCCCTTGCGTGCAGTGGCCACCCTGGGCGGCAAACCGTACGCCTTCGCCATCGACAAGAAGGACGGCAAGTCGAAAGCCTATTCGCGGCTTTATTTCGATGCCAACGGCAATGGCGACCTGACCGACGACGCGCCCATCGATGGCAAGGCGACGCCCGCGGGCAAGGATAACGCTTCCATTGACTTCCCCCAAGTCAAGGCGATGCTCAATATCGGCGGCGTCAAGGTAGACTACGCCTTCTCGATGCAAGTCTACGCCGAGTCTTCGGGCGAGGAACCTGACGACTATGCCATGATTTCGCTGACCGCGGCGGCGTACCGCGAGGGCCAGATCGAGTTGCAGGGCAAGATGCACCGCCTCGTCCTGCTGGATTCCCACAGCAGCGGGAAGTTCGATGACAAGATGGAGGTCCAACGCGACCCGGACGAGCCAGGCGGCCAGATCGTTTCTAAGGACGGTAATCTCCTCCTGATCGATCCCGATCCCAAGGGCCTGCCCGCCGATCGGGCCGGCTACGGGTTCGACTACGGAGACGATCGGCAGCCGCTCTCGAAGTTGGTCCGCATCGACGGGCGTTACTACGAGGTGCAGGTTTCGCCCGCGGGCGATAGGCTCACGCTGACCGCCTCGACGGTTCCGCTGGGCTACGTCGCCAGCCCGCATCAGGGGTTCAGCGCGGTGCTCTACGGCGATCGGGGGTGCGTGGCGATCGATTGCGGGAAGTCCCGGTCGGTTCCCCTGCCGTCGGGCCAGTGGAAACTCCTCGGCTACACGATCAACCAGACGGAATCTTACCGCGCGACCTTGGCGAAGGAAACGGAAGCACAAACGCCAGGCAAGAAGCCCGGCCGTCTGTTGGAACCGCTCGTTAGTCTATTGGAATCGCTCGCCGGTGTGAAGGAAGTGCGGCCGGATAGCGAGCACGGTCCGCCCTTGACGATCGTGGTTGCTGAAGCCGAGGGAAACTGTCCGCCGGTGACCGTCGGCAAAGCCGAGACGATCAAGCTTCCCTTCGGCCCTCCATATAAGCCCGTCGTTGTGGCTTACCGGAGGGAGGTTGCGCCGGAGATGGTAGTTGGGCCGGACGGCAAGGTCCAGCCCAAGTCGCCTCCCGAATTTCCCATTAGTGAGCCGGTGGTCCGCTTGTCGATGTCGTTGGTCGGCACGTCGGGCGAGGTCTGCCGGGGCTTGATGGTCGGCGGCGAGCGGCCTCCCGCGCCGAAGTTCACGGTCAAGACACCCGACGGCAAAGCCGTTCTGACCGGCAACTTCGAGTATGGCTGAGGCTTCACCTGCGCGTACTCGTGGCGAGTACAACCATCAGAAATGACGGATGAGTATCGGGTGACGGTCGCGATGAAGGCCGGTCCCTTTGCCATCGACGAAAAACACGTGAGCGTGATTACTAAGGCATCGCTCGATCATCAGGCCCGGTAACGTTGTCGAGGCGGTCCGCAGGAGGCATCTCAGGCAAAGTGGGCACTGGTTTCCTCCTCCCCGCAAACATGTCCTTTCTCACACCAAAACCGGAGCACGTCCGGGCAGATATCGAATCCGTTGGGCCACGTGACAACCCCGTGGTCGATGAATGCCTGGCCGAAGAAACTTTCCTCAGCCAGCGGCTCGGCAATCGGGCCGCACAAATTCTCGACATGGCTCTTGAAATCAAGCTCGGCAACCAGGCCGTCTTCGTAAATGAAGGCGATTTTGAAATCGCCGTTGGTTCGCATGGATTTAAGTCCCGGTCTCATTCTAGTCCCTCGATTCTATTGAGAGGTCTCATCAATATGAAACGCAAGAACCACGCGCGGTTGAAATTCCAACCAGTTATTGTAAGGCAAAGTCGGCCACCTGGGCAAATAGTAATTTCGGGGATTCCGGAAGGGGACACCGCCGATTTGCCGGCCCATTAAGCAGAGGAACATTCGCCGGCTGAAGCAAGGCTGCTGACAGTTGCGGATCAATTACGTTTTCGTGCGGACACTGGTCAGCGAGAAGAGCGGGCAGGACGGCCTGCGCACGAAGAAACTGCAAAAGGAGTTGGCCGACATCAAGAAAGAAACCCGGAAGCTGAAAACCCGCTTAACTGCCCTCGAACGGCGACGGGCTGAAATAATGAAGGAACTCGGTGTTTGACGGCGACGTGCCTGGTGGCACGGTCAGGTTGAAGAAAAGCAGTGTTCGGCAACGTCTCTTAGCCGGCCAACTTTATGCACCAACCCTGACGAGCGGGGTGGGGTCTTCGGACAAGGCATGGTTGCGCCGGAATACAGCGTTTGGGTCGTTCTGGCTTTCTCGGAATCGCTCAACCACCCCGCGCTCCTACGCCAAGACATCCCGTACGGGGATTTTCGCGATCTCGCGCCCATCGATCACCACCGGCACGTGGTCCGCCTCGCCGAAATCCCGGCGAAGCCGGTAATCGGGCTGCTCCACCGCACCGGTCGGATTCGATCAGGTTCACGATCCAATAGACCGGAATGGCAGCCTTTGCGTAAATCGCCTTCTGGCTCTCCAACCTTATTCACCAACGCGGGCGCATCGGGTGCCCGGCCGGGTGGCGCTTTGGGCGAATCGCTTTCGAGCCGGACCGGCCACTATGATATAATACCCGAGTGCTCGTTCCCGGTCCCCTACCCTGTCTTTCCCCATGTCCCCGTCTCCGCTCTTCGCCTTCGGTTTCGAAAGCCTGCCGATGCTCGGCTGGCTGGCGGCAGCGGCTGCGCCGTGGCTGATCCATCTGCTCAGCCGGCGGAAGTACCGCGAGACGGCCTGGGCGGCGATGGATTTCCTGCTGGCGGCGGTAAAGCGGCGGACGCGGCGGATCCGCATCGAACAATGGCTCCTGCTGATCGTGCGCACGCGGTCATCGTCGCGCTCGTGACGGCCGTGGCCGAGCCCTACCTGGAACACGCCGCGCCGATCTTCAGTCCTAACGGCAGCACCCACCGCGTGCTGGTCATCGATTCATCGTATTCCATGGCCTACAAGGCGGCCGAGCGCACGCGCTTCGAGCAGGCCAAGCAATGGGCCGCGCGGATCGTGGAGCAAAGCTTCGCCGGGCGACGGTTTTACGCTCGTGCAAATGGCCAGCCCGCCGCGGGTGATCGTGGCCACGCCCGGCTTGGAGAAGGAACCGATCCGCCAGGAGATCCAGAACCTCGAATTGCTGCACACCGGCGCCGATCTGGCCGCCACGCTGGGCGAGGTCCGCAAGGTGCTCGATACGGCCCGCCGCGATAGCCCCCGCCTGACGCAGCACGAAGTCTATTTCTTTACCGACTTGCAGCGGGGGACCTGGATGCCGGCCATGAGCGATGCGGCCTCCCCTGAGTACAGGGGGCCCGCCGCCGTTACATTTCGAGAAGAAGGGCGCAGCCGTGCGACGGGGCTGGCTGCGCTCGCCCAACTGCAAGTGATCAATCTCGGTCAGCCGGGCGCCGATAACCTGGCCGTCACGTCGCTCGATCTCCGCGACCCGCTGGTTCTGGCCGGCCGGAGCGTGGCCTTGGAGGCCGGCATCCGCGATTTCGGCCGCGTCGCGCGGCAGCATCAGGCCGTCGACCTGCTGGTCGATGGCCATCCGGCGGGCCGGCAGTACGCCGACATTCCCGCCGGGGGCAACGTGGTCGTACACTTCGACCAGCGCTTCGAGTCCAACGGTGACCATGCCGTGGAAGTCCGGTTGGTGGGCGACCCGCTGAAGCCGGCTGACGTCTCCGGCCCGGCCGACGACCTGGAGGTCGACAATCACCGCTACCTCGCCGTACACGCTCGCCAGGCGATCCGCGTGCTCTGCATCGACGGCTGGCCGGCGGGCGATCCGCGAAAGTCGTCGGTCTTCAATCTGGGCCTTGCCCTGTCGTCACGCAACGACCCCAACAGCCGCTCGCCGATCGACCTCACCATTGCCACGGAAAATGCGATACTGGAGCGCGACCTGGTGAAAGATTTCGACTGCGTGATGCTTTCCGACGTGGCCCAATTCACGGCCAGCGAGGCCCGCGTGCTGGACAACTACCTGGTCCACGGCGGCAGTCTCGTTTTCTTCCTCGGCGATCGCGTCATCGCCGAGAACTACAACAGCCTTCTGGCGGGCCGGGCAGCCGAAGGGTGGGCACCAGGTACCCCTGGTCGGCAGGTCCTCCCGGCGCGGCTGATCGCGGTCGCCAAGAATCCCGGTGGCCGCCTCGATCCGCTGGAGTACCGGCATCCGATCGTGCAGAAGTTCCGCAATCAGGAAAAGACGCAATTGCTCGAATCGCCCATCGGTCAATACTTCAAAGTCAAACTGCCGGAAGCGGTCGCCGCTCCCCGCTCCCCGCTCCCCGCTCCTCGCTCCCCGACCATGGGTACATGGTGCCCGCCCGTTCCCCATTCCGCGGCGGAAGTCGTGTTGGCCCTCAGCAACGGCGATCCCCTGGTCGTGGCCCAGCCGGTCCGCCGCGGCCGCGTCGTGCTGGTAACGACCTCGGCCGACGCTTCCTGGGGCCTGTGGCCGCTATGGGGCACCTACGAGCCGTTGGTGAAAGAGATCCTCCGCTGGTGTACCGCAGGCCAGGCGCAGCCGCGCAACGTCGCCGTGGGTGATCCGTTGGAATCGGCGCTGGCGGCAACGCCGGCCCTGACCAGCATGTCGATCGAGTGCCCCGGCGGGCAGCGCCGTGCGGCGCCCCTGGAGGTCCAGGGCGATTACAGTACGTGGCGCTATGACGATACACTGATCAGCGGCATCTACACGGCCCATTTCGGCTCGCCGCTCTTGCCAAGCCAGCTCTTTGCAGTCAACCTCTTGACCGCCGAAAGCGATCTGACGCCGATCTCCCGCGAGGAACTACAAAACGAAGTCTGGCCCGACCTCTCGCTGGGCTACGCGACCGCATGGCAAGACGAGGGTGCGCCGCTGCCGTCGCCGGCCGGGCCGGCCGGGCAGTTGCACGTCGGTTTGCTGTACGCGGTCGTGCTGTTCTTGCTCTTGGAAACCCTTCTCGCCTGGCGATTCGGATATAACACGCGATGAGCGGTACGCTGCCAACATGGATGGAACGCTGGTTCGGCCTTTCCACCGGGCCGGGCATGGGCATTGCCTGGCGGCTGGAATATCACTGGCCCTGGCCGCCCTGGGCCACCTTGCTGGGCGTGGCGGCGCTGATCGCGGTGATCGTGGGCATCTATCTCCGCGAGGCCCGCCAGGCCGGGGCACCCGGTGGGGCACCCAGTACTCTGGGTCCGGGTCGCGGCTATCGCCTGGCCTTGGCCGCCGTTCGCCTGTTCGTGGTCGGGCTGGTATTGTTGATGATCGCCCAGGTCGAGCTGTTCCTGCAAAGGACCGGCCTGCCGTTCGTCGTCGTGATCATCGACGACACGCGGAGCATGAACACCATCGACCGCTACGACGAAGTCGATCGCAAGTCGCTGGAAGATCGCCTGGCGCAAGCGTTGAAGGTCAAGCAGCTTTCCCGCTGGAACGTTGCCCGCACGCTCTTTGCCGCGAACGACGGCAAGTTGCTGAGCGACCTGGCCGACAGCCACAAGCTGCGTTTTTATTACCTCAGCGAGATGCAAGAGAGTCGCCGCACGGACGTGCCGGGCATTCTCGAAGAACTGAAGGCGGCCAAGGCCAATGGCGACCGTACGCGGCTGGGTTCCGCCATTCGCGGCGCGTTGGACGAGCTTCGCGGTACGACGCCCGTGGCCATCGTACTGGCCACCGACGGCATCAACACCGAAGGTCCCGGACTGCTCGATGCGGCTGCCTACGCCCGCCGCAAGGGCGTGCCGCTGCTGGTGATCGGCGTGGGCAGCGATCGCCCGCCGGCCCGCGATTTGAAGCTCAGCGACCTGGAAGTGGAGGACGTGGTCTTCGTCGACGACCTGGTCCACTTCCGCTTCAAGTTGACGGCCACAGGTTTCGCCGGGAAGAAGGTGACCATCGTCCTCCGCCGTGACCCGCGAGCCGACCCGCTTCGCGAGTATCCCGCCCCACAGCCGGGCGGCGCGGGCACCGGGGCGGGGTACTCGCGTAGCGGGTCGGCTCGTGGGTCGCGGTCGGAGGACAAGGGAGAAACGGTCGGCCGAATCGAGGTGACCGTCGCCGCCGACGGCCAATCCCAGGAAGTCGTGCTGCCGCAGCGGCCCACGCAGAACGGGCCAGTTCCGCTACACGATCGAACGTCGAACCGCCGGCCGGCGACCCCCCCACGCACCATCCGCCGCTGGTGCGTTCGGTCCGCGTCCGCGAGGAGAAGATCCGCGTGCTGCTGGTCGAAGGCGCGCCGCGTTTCGAGTATCGCTTCCTCCGCAATTTGTTGGGCCGCGACAAGATGATCGAGCTCCATACTTTGTTGCAAGGGGCCGACATCGATTTCAATGACGAAGGTAGCAGGCACACTCCGAGTGCCGTCCGCCCTCCGGTCTCGGACACAGGTTCTTCTTTTGGAGCGGACGGCACTCGGAGAGTGCCTGCTACCATGGAACAGGCGCTCAATATCTTTCCCGTGCGCCGCGACGGTCCCGATGGTCTTTTTTCCTACGACGTGGTGATCTTCGGCAACGTCAATCCTTCGCTGCTGAGCCCGACGGCACTGCAAAACCTGGCCGATTTCGTCGATCGTCCGGAGAAGGGCGGCGCGGTGGTGTTCGTGGCCGGTCCGAACTTCATGCCACAGGCCTACCGCGACACGCCGCTGGCCCGGCTGATGCCGTTCGACCCGGCCAAGGCGAGGAATCCGGAGCCCAACAAGCCGCTCACGGACGGGTTCGTGGCCCAGCCGACCGAGATGGGACTGGCCAGCCCGCCGATGCAACTGGGCGACTCGCGGGAGCAGTCGCAGGCCCTATGGCAGAAACTACCGCCCTTGTACTGGATGACCGAGGTCTCGGACTTGAAGCCGTCGGCACGGGTGCTGGCCGAGCATCCTACGCGGAAAGGGCCCGATGGCAAGCGGCTGCCGCTAATCATCATGCAGTACGTCGGCGGTGGCGGAAAGGTGCTCTTCCAGGCCACGGATGAAACCTATCGCTGGCGTCGCCGGGTGGGGGACCTGTACTTCGCCCGCTACTGGATCCAGAACGCTTCGCTTCCTCACGCGCACGAAGCTGGCCGAAGGCGATCGTTCGGTCCGCTTGAGCACCGACCGCCGCGACTATCCGTTGGGCGATCCGGTCCGCATTCAGGTCCGTTTCAGCGACGAACGCCTTACGCCGCTGGACGATAACGGCGTGACCGTCGAGTTGGAACAGATCGGCCGCCAGACACAGAAGGTGCAACTGCACCGCATGGAGAGCGGCCGGGGACATTTTGACGCCATTTTGAACAATCTTCCCGCCGGCGATTACCATGCCAAGCTGATTTCGCCGCCGTTGCCGGGGCAGGTTTCGGCGGCCGATTTCGTCGTCGCGTCGCCGCAGGCCGAACTGGCCCACGTACAGATGGACGCCACCGAGATGCAGCAGGCCGCCGAATTGACCAAGGGGCATTATTATACTTGCAAGAACGCTTCGAGCCTGATCGACGATTTGCCCGACGGCCGGCAGGTACCGATCGAAAGTCTCCCTCCCGTGCCGCTCTGGAACCGCTGGCCGCTGCTGGCGTTGGTCCTGGGATTACTGATTGGAGAATGGCTGCTGCGGAAGCGGAAAGGGATGGTGTAGAATGACCATTTTGCTGGCGTCAGCAAAATGGTCGCCCTTGCGGGTGGTTGGCGTTGTCGCGAAGCAGCTAGAGCCGTCGAATTCGATGGGATTAGACCGAGGAGATGCGCAATGGCAGATAAGATTTCCGTCCAAGGCAATGAGATAAGGATAATTTCGAGGGAACAAGAGGACTATATTTCGTTGACGGATATCGCGAAATATCGCAACAAGGAGGACCCGTTTGCAATTATCAATAACTGGATGCGGAGCAGGAGCACCATCGACTTCCTTGGCCTGTGGGAGAAATTGAGCAACCCGGATTTCAAACCTCTCGAATTCGAGAGGTTTAGAAGCGAAGCCGGAAGCAATTATTTCGTGCTGTCTCCCCAACGATGGATCGAGTTCACGCATGCGATCGGGATTGTGTCGAAGTCTGGCAGATATGGAGGCACCTATGCCCATAAAGACATCGCTTTTGAATTTGCCACGTGGATTTCTTCGGAATTCAAGCTCTACCTGATCAAGGAATTTCAGCGGCTCAAGGACCAGGAACTCAAGCAACTTGGGTGGGATATCCGCCGCAACCTGGCCAAGATCAACTACCGCATCCATACCGACGCGATCAAGGAGAACCTTGTGCCGCCGGAACTGAGCGCCCGCGAAACCAACCTGGTTTATGCCACGGAGGCCGACGTGCTGAACATGGCGCTCTTCGGCATGACGGCGAAGGATTGGCGCGATAAGCATCCGGGCAGGAAAGGCAATATCCGGGACGATGCGGACGTATCGCAACTCGTGTGCCTCTCCAACCTGGAGAACCTCAACGCCCTGTTCATCCGGGAGAACGCACCGCAGCCCGAACGGCTTCGCAAGTTGAATCAGATCGCCATTCAGCAAATGAGACTGCTGACGGACAACCCAAGCGTCAAGCGACTTGAGGGGAAGGGTAAATAACGGCTAAACGCCATGGATTACGATATCGTCCTATTCTGGCTTGTGTGCTTTTCATGTGTTGCCGGCTTGGCCGTCATGTGGGCGCGCGTGCGATTCGCGGCACCTGGATGGATTGTGCTTTACCTGGCAATTTTGCTCCTGTCGGTCACAGGGTGGTTGAGGCAGCAACCCGCCATTATCTACACCGCTGCCGCAATGTGGTTCTTGTTGCTTTTGCTTCCAGCATTGATCGGCAGGCTCTGCCAGCGGCGCTTCATGCAGCAGAAGTACTCGGCCGCCAGCCGACTGGCACAGATCGCCAGTTGGCTTCATCCTGCCGATGGCTGGAGAGAACAGCCGATGATCATTCACGCGATCGAACTGGCACAGCAGGGCGAGTTGACGGCGGCTGCGGAAATTCTTAGGCGATTCCAGGACGTCAAGTCACTGATTGGCCTGGCGGCGGTAGCCAATCTCTACCGAATCATGAATCAATGGGAGGAACTCCTTGCCTGGCACGCGCGGCATCGTCCGGAACTCGAGCGGCATCCGCAACTTCTCATGGTTGTTCTTCGGGCGCATGGCGAGACCGGTGACCTGCGCGGCTTGGCCGAGTTTTACGACGGACACCGACAACAAATCGGAAAACTCGTTCCCGCAACCTTGCGGGACGTGTGCCGGCTCATGCTCTTTGCGTTTTGCGGCAAGCGCCAAGCAACAGAGGCTCTCTGTGCCGGAAGTCTTGCCATTTTACCGGGTCCGACCCGGGCCTTTTGGCTCGCTACGGCTGAACTGGCGACGGGTGCGTCGGAATCCGCGAAACACCGGTTGGAAGAGCTGTTGCCTGCGGCCGACCCGCTAATGCGCAGTGGCATTGAACGCCGTCTTTCTCGGATTTCAATTCTGCCGGATCCGCTGGATGCATCGGCTGAACGCGTCCTTGAGGAAGCGGCGCGGGAACACGGCCAAGAAGAGAGATTCGGCGCGCGGCCCTCGCTGTTTTCGAACCGGGCACGAGCGACGCAAATTCTCATCATTCTCAACGTCTGCATGTTCGTTGCGGAAATCTGCCTGGGTGGCGGCACCAATCTGGATGTCTTGTACCGCCTGGGCGCGTTATTTCCACCGGCAGTCCGCGGAGGTGAATGGTGGCGGTTGATCGCACCGCTGTTTCTGCACTTCGGCGTGCTGCACCTCGCGCTGAATATGTTTGCCCTTTGGATCTTGGGGCCATTTACGGAGTTTGCCCTCGGCTGCCGACGGTTCATCCTCGTTTATCTGGTCGCGGGAATCGGTTCCATGGCAGCGGTAATGATACTCGGCTCCGGACCAAATGGGGAGCAACTGACGGTCGGCGCATCCGGTTGCATCATGGGTCTCGTCGGTGCGACAGGAGCACTGATGCTTCGCGGTTGGCTGCGGGAAAAAGCGCTCGCCGCCAAACACCGGTTGGCCGTGATGCTCTTGATCGTGTCGATGCAGAGCCTGTTCGATTCCCTGGCTCCGCACGTTAGCATGGCTGGGCATTTGTCGGGGGCCTTGATCGGCTTTGCGGCCACCATGGTTTTGCGCGACCGGCTGAGACCTCCCACGCCGCAAGAACCCGCCGTAAAATCAATGAATGTCAGTCTTTCCGACACGGCTGACGATCGGCTCGACAGCGGAGTGCCCGATTGAACGGACCGGTCTTGCCGGAAGTCATTGCATAATATAGAGATAACGCATTTCTTCTTGCCTGGTCCTGCTCCGGCATGAAGAATGAATGAAAGCTTCCCCATGTCCCATCCACTCCAACAACGAATCCAGACCTTGCGACGCCGCGTCGTGCGGCTGGTGGCGCTCCGCGGGCTGAGCATGACCGTGGCGGCGGTGCTGGCGACGGTGATCGCCCTGGGAGCGATCGACTACTGGGTCCGCTTCCGGGACCGGGGCGTGCTGGTCGTCTTTGCCGTGGCCGTGCTGGGCGTTTTCGCTTGGACGGGCTACCTGGCCGTGCGACAGATTGCTCCAAGCCCGCCTGGGCGAGACCGAGGTGGCCTTGCACGTCGAAACATGTTTCCCCGCGGTCAAAGATCACCTGGCCAGTGCGGTGGAATTTCTCCGGCAGGCGGAAGACGACGCAGCGGCCGGCTCCGCCGCAATGCGGCGCGCGGCGATCGCCCAGGCGACTGCCGCGAGCGAGGGTCTTGATTTCGGCGCGGCGCTCGATCGGCGGCCGGCGCTGCGGTCGGCGCTGGCGGCCCTGGCGATCGGCGGGCTGGCCACCTGGCTAGCGGTAGCCGATGGGGCGGCAGCACGCACGGCCCTGGCCCGCCTGGCATTTCCACTGGGCACGGCCGACTGGCCGCAGCGAACGCACCTGGACCTGCGGCAACCGCTCAAGCCGATCGTCATCGTCCGCGGCCAGCCGTTGGAGATCGAGGTGATCGACACCCAGGGCGCCCCGCTGCCGCCCGATTGCCGCATCCACTATCGTCTTACCGATGCCCAGGGACAGACGAGAGAAGAAACCGAGCCGATGCAATTGTTGGGCAAGGTCATGGTCGCGCGTTGCGAGAACGTGACCTCGCCACTGGAGTTCTGTTTTACCGGCGGCGACGATCGGAAGATGCATTGGATCGAGGTCCGAGTCATCGACCCGCCCGAGCCGCCGGCGGTCCGTTCGTTGATGCTCAAGATCACACCTCCGAGCTACACGAATTGGCCCGACGAAGAGCGTGAGGCAACGTCGCCCCGGCCGTTACTGGCCGGCTCGCGCGTGCAGCTTGCCGGCAAGGCGACAAAACGCCTCAAGCCGGCCAGCGTGCTGCGGTTCGACGACGGCCACGTCCTTCCCCTCGAGATCGAGAGCGACGGCGTGATGTTCCACGTGGGAAGACCGCCGCACGAGCTGATCGTTGAGAAATCGGCCGGCTACACGTTCCGTCTGATCGACGTCAACGGCGTCGAGGGCGGCGGCGATGAAGCCTGGCAGTTCCGCGTGCTGACCGATGCCCCGCCCAGCGTGGTCATCGAGCAGCCCGCCGCCGACCTCTTCGTCACGGAAAAGGCGGTCGTCAACTTTCGCGTACGCGCCCGGGATGATCTGGCCCTGCGGCAGGTCGTGCTGGCTCTCAGTCCATCGGATGCCAAGGCGACGAAGGAGAGAACATTCCCCCTTTTCCATGGGCCCGACAGGCCTCCGTCTTCGTCCGCCTCGGCCTTCGATGCGGGCACGGCGGGCGAGCAGATGACAATCGACCATACCGTGGACCTGTCCGAATTCCAGCTTGTCCCCGGCATGCAACTGACCTGCCACGCGGCGGCCGGCGACTATCATGCGCAGACCGGCCGCAGCGATCCGCGGGTATTGACCGTCATCACGTCCGATCAATTGCTGGAGCGGATGGCCGTGCGGCAGAGCCAGATCTTGGCGGAGTTGGCCCGCGTGCTGCAACTCCAGCGCGACGCCCGCAGCCAGGTCCGCATGCTGGAGATCCGGCTGCACGAGACGGCGGGCCTGGAGCAGGCCGACATCGATCGCTTGCAGGCCGCGGAGTTCAACCAGCGCGAAGTCGTGCGCAGTCTGACCAGCGGCAGCGATGGCCTGCCGGTGCAGGTGCTCGGCCTGCTGGCCGACCTGGAGACCAATCGCGTCGACAACCCCGATTTCCAGCGCCGCTTGGAAGGGCTGCTGGCCGAGTTCGATCGCCTCGAGCGCGAACATTTTCCCCCGATCGGCACGGAACTGACCGCCGCCATCAAGGGTTCGCTGGTCCGCTTGCAATCTTCGCCCCGGCCGCTCCGGCCGCGATACCGAAAGCGAATCGCACCTTGTCCGTGCGGGCGAGCACCAGCAACAAGTCATCGCGTCGTTGGAGGGCCTGCTGGCCGGGATGCGTCAATGGGACGACTACCGCCGCTTCCACCGCGAGGTGGCCCAACTTCTCCGTGACCAGGAAGAGGTGGCTCGCAATACGACGGCCATGGGTGCGCAGACGGTGGGCCGCGATCTGAAGGAACTCTCACCGCAGGAATTGGCCGACTTGAGGATCCTGGCGGAGCATCAGTTCGAATTGGCCCGGCGGCAGACGCGACTGGAGCAGGAGATGGAACAAACCGCCGCCGCGCTGGGCCAGAGCGAGCCGCTGGCCGCCGCGAACCTGACCGACGCCGTGGCCGAGGCCCGGCGACTGGCGATTGCCGCGGACATGTCCACCGTGGGCGGCCACGTCCACGACAACGCCTTGGGCCTGGCGCCGGCCGAACAGCAGAGAATCTTGCAGAATGTGCAAGAAGTGCTCGATATCCTGGCGAATAACCGCCGGCAGGAATTGGTTCGCCTGGTCAAGAAACTGGGCGAGGCCGACAAGGACCTCGACGCCATCCGCAAGCAGCAAGAGGGCCTCCGCCGCAAGATCGACGCAAGTGCGGCCCCGTCCGCGTCCAAGGATTCCGGCAGCGAAAGACAAAAGGCCGAACTTCAGAAGCTGGCCCGCGAGGAAGAAGAGCTTCGCCAGCAAACGCAACGGCTCAGCCGGCGGTTGGAGCGACTGCTGGCCGAGGAAGCCGCCAACGCCGCGGACAAGGCGGCCGGGCGGATGGACCAGGGCTGCCGCGCCGGCGAGGCCGGGGATTGCCAAGGAGCAAGCCGCGGCGCCAAGGCGGCGGAGGAAGCCCTCATCGATGCGGCCCGGAAGCTCCGCGAGAAGCGTTTCGAAGCCGAGGCCCAACTGGCCATGGAACAGCAGGCCAAACTGCAGGACACAATCAAACACTTCCGACGCCAGGAGGAAGAAATCGCCAAGGAGACCCGCGAGTTTGCCGACATGGAGCGCGTCGGCCCGCTGAGCCGCACCCAGGTTTCCAGCCTGTTGGAGTTGGCCCATCAGCAGGAGCTGCTCCGCGACGAGACGGGCCGGGTGAGAAAATCGCTCGACACGGCCAACGTCTTCCGCGTTGCCCTCTCGGCTGCCGTCGACGCCATGGGACGGGCTTCCGCGCTGCTCCAACAGCGACAAACCGGCCCCACGAGCCAAGCGGCCGAGCAAAACGCCATTGACCGGCTGAAATTGATGCTCACGGCCCTGGAAGCGGAAACGCCGGGCAAGACGCCAAACGGAGGCGGTCCGGGCAATCAGGGAGGAAATAAACAGGATGGAGGGCCCGGGCACCATGTACCCATGGTCGGCGGCGTATTGCCGCTGGCGCAACTGAAACTCTTGAAGCTCCTGCAGGAAGATTTGAATCTTCGCACGCAGCAATTGAATCAGGCCGAGACCGCCGGCAAACCGAGCGAAGAACTCCGCGAGCAATATGGGCGGTTGTTGGAAGAGCAGGGGCGCCTGGCCGCGTTGACCGTCCAGCTCCTTCGTCCGCAACCGCCCAACAACGGCGAACCGAAGGAGGATGCCAGCGAACCGAAGGACCTGAGTACACCGAAGGAGCAAGGACCATGAGAATGAGATTGCAAATTGCAAATTGCAAATTGCAAATTGAAAATTGGCGGAGAGGACACCGCGGACGCGTTGGGCAAGGTTTGCAATCCGCAGAACTCCCTTGCCCAGCACACACTGCCGCTTCGTCTCGACGGCCTGCTTTCCCAATTTGCAATTTGCAATTTGCAATTTGCAATTTGCAATTCCTTCTTCTCTTTCTCGGCTCTTTCGCTTTTGCCGCCGACCCGCCGCCTTCGACCGACGATCAGCTCCGCGACAGCTTGAATTCCAAGGCGGGCGATGACTACGATCGCGAACTGTTGGGCGATCCGGCCAAGCCCGACGGCAAGAGTCGGGTCGATGATCCGATGCAGAAGAAGCTGCAACAGGAACTGGGACCCGCGGCCCAAAAGGAAGGTAAGGAAGACCCGCTCCTGAAAGTCGCCAGGGATATGCGCGATGTCCAGCAGCGGATCGGCCAGCGCGATTCCGGCCCAGTGACGCAACACGTGCAGCGGCAGATCGTCTCCGACCTGGCGAAATTGATCGACGAGGCGAAGAAATCGGGTTCCTGCAGCGGCAAGCCTTCCAATAGCCGCAAGCCCACGGGCAGTGGCGAGAAGAAGCCGCCGAACAACTCGACACAGGCCTCCGGAACTTCTCCAGCGCCTGCCGAGAAAAGCGATCCGAAGATCCGCAAGCCGGAGGCGATTCGGGCTGCGGCGAAGGAAGAGGCCATTGCCCGGATGAAGGACTTGTGGGGGGCGGAGTTGCAAGGGCATGAGCGCGAGCACGTGCTCGAGTTGCCCGGCGAGTACTTCCTGCCGGAATACGAGTTGGAGATCGAAGACTATTTCCGCCGGCTATCGGAAGATCAGCCCAACGTGGGGAGACCATGATGCCTGCTAGCTTACCAACCTTCTTCACCATCCACACGAGGTGGATGGGGTCGCTATTCGCAGTTCTCCTTCTTCTTGCTTCGCCTGCCACCGCGGAAACCGTCGATCCGGAAAAAACGGCCGCGGAAATGATCAACCCGGCGGCACAAAAGGCCATCGATCAAGGGCTCCAGTGGCTGGCCAGCCGGCAGAACGACGACGGTGGCTTCGGCCTCGGGGCGCAACGCGGCAATGCTGCGATCTGCGGCCTGTGCGGCATGGCCTTCATGTCGGGCGGAAGCACGCCCGGCCGCGGACCGTACGGCGAGCGCGTCGCCAAGGCCGTCGACTACCTGCTGGCCAACGCCCAGCCCAGCGGCTTCATCGTCGAGCCCACGCCGACCACGCACGGACCGATGTACAGCCACGGCTTCGCCACGCTCTTCCTGGCCGAGTGCTACGGCATGTCCCAGCGCACCGAACTCCGCGACAAGCTCAGCCTGGCCGTCAAGCTGATCGTCAATTCGCAGAACAAGGAAGGCGGCTGGCGCTATTACCCGAAGAAGGACGACGCCGATATCAGCGTCACGGTCTGCCAGGTGATGGCCCTGCGTGCCGCGCACAACGCGGGCATGCACGTTCCCAAGGAGACCATCGATCGGGCCGTCGACTACGTAAGGAAATGCCAGAACCGCGACGGCGGCTTCGTCTACCAGCTTATTGGCGGCGGCGAGAGTTCCTTCCCGCGCTCGGCAGCCGCGGTTGTCGCCCTGAACAGCGCCGGCATATACCTCGGTAACGAATCCAAGGAAAAGGAGATTACCCGCGGCCTGGACTATCTGGCCCAGTTCCGCCCGGAGCAAGGTGTCACGCGACGCGAGCAGTACTACGAATACGGCCACTACTACGCCGTGCAGGCCCAATGGCAGGCCGGCGGCGAGCGTTGGGCCCGCTGGTATCCGGCCATCCGCGACGAGCTTCTTTCCCGGCAGGGGCCCGACGGTTCTGGATCTCCGCCTACGGTTCCGAATATGCCACGGCGATGTGCCTCATCATCTTGCAGATGCCGGAGAACCAGTTGCCCATCTTCCAGCGGTAACGGCGCTTAGCTACGACAATGGCAATGACCCCGTGAATCGGAATTGCAAGGCCAACCAGGAGACCCGCCAATGAAGGTCACTCAATTACCACGGCGCTGGACAACGAAGCTCTTCTACGCATGCAGTTGTCTGTTTCTGGGATTTTCGCTTTCCGCAAGCGCCAAAGTGGTCACCTACGGCGGCCCGCATATCAGTCCCGCCAGCCGGGCGTTTTCCGTGAAAGTCAATGGGCAGCGGGTATTCACCCACAGCTTCATGAACTACGACTACGCGCATTTCGCCTTTACTGGGACGGCCAAACTGGAAGTGACGTTTAGAGATGAGATCACCCGTGGTGTGACTATCACGCCTTCGAAATACAAGATCACGCCGATCATTAGCGGGAAGACATTTACCTTCACTTTGCAGGAGCCGCGCAAACTCTTCATCCGCACGAATGTGCGGGAGTCTTGCAGCTATTGGTCCAGCGCACACGACCATCATTTCCTGGTCCTGTTTGCCGATCCCTTGGAAACGAACCCTCCTCTGCCCGGCCAGGCGAACACCGTGTCGGTTCTGGATCATGGGGCCGACAAGAGCGGTGGGAAAGACTCGGCCGCGGCCATCAACGCCGCAATCAAGGCCTGTCCCAAGAATGGAACCGTCTACGTGCCGGCGGGCAAGTATCGGCTCGATTCCACGGTCGATTTGGACACTCCGGACATGACGTTTTATCTTGAGGGCGACGCTTTCCTGCAAAAGCCCCACGGGCCAGACGCAGTTATTCTCAGGGCCGACGGGGTGACCGTCAAAGGCCGCGGCACCATTGAGGCCGATTCGTATGCCATGCGCAGCGCAGGCCGCCGCGACCGGCCGGTCCGTAATTTCTTGCTCGAAGACGTTGTTCTCCGCGATAGCCACGTATCGACCAAGGGCGAGTTTCACATGATGGCCCGATTCACCCTCAACGAGTTTCAAATCAGAAACATCAAGGCCCTGGGATGCCCGCAAAACGAGACCTATGGGAAGCAGCGAGACGGCTTCGCTCTGGACGATACCACCAACGGCGTGGTTGACAACATATTCTCGTGGTCGGGGGACGACGCCTTCTACGTCTGGTTGCGACATCGGCCGTCGGAGAACATACTCGTTAAGAACTGCTTGTTTCGGGCAGAGGGCGGTGCTGCGGCGATGAAGGACATGTCTTTGCTGTCGGTCAAAAACCTGCACTTCGTCGACTGCGTAAGCTTGCGCGGCGCACTTGAGGTCGATAGCCCGGAGGCCACGGGAACGCAGGAGGATATTCTTTTCAAGAACATTGACGTTGAGGAACTGGCCAATCTGGACGTTGCCGGCGTGTTCGGCACGAAGGTCCTAGGCGCCGACGTGCGTGCCGTTTTCGAGAACGTCAGTTTTCTTACTATCTGGCCCCGCCATTTTTCTGCCCGTGCAGACTCGATGTACCTCAGCAGCAACTTTATCGTCAAGGCCACCGATCGAGTCAACGTCCAGTTCAAGGGCCTCAAGGTCAAAGGGCAGGTGATAACCAGCCGCGAACAACTGGCGCCGGCGGGTTTTAAGGTGATCTGGGAAGGCTCACCGAACATCGGCTTCAGTGCAGAGTAGTCCGCCGCTTGATTGTAATCGGAGATTACCCGCGGCCTGGACTATCTGATCCAGTTCCGCCCGGAGCAAGGCGTCACGCGCCGCGAGCAGTATTACTAGTATCCGTCCACGGAGACGCAGGCTAAGAACCACGCACTGACGTTTGGAGTACATTGCCTGGCTGCTTTCGACTAAGATGTGTTCATGGAGCGGATACGGACTTCGTTCATGACCGTCCTAGAAATGAAAGCAGGTAACCATCGGAAGGACTGATGCCAATGGCAAAACCAAGAGAATCGTGGAATATCCGTCCGGCAACGAAACGGGCCGCCGTAAGCGCCTGCGCTCAAAGCCGAGGTAGAAACGAATGCACAGGGGTTGATCGAGAGCGTCTTGAAGCCTAGGCATGTCAAGACGCCGAAAAAAGGGGAGCAGTTCAACTACATTACCGACATCGGGGCGAAATGGTTCAGGAACAGCTTCTATTTCTTCGCGACCTGCGCCTGCCCAAGTCCGAACGCCCTCACGCCCAGCTTCGAGTGGAAGTTCGCGCGGATGGAACCGCTCGCGGGCAGCAAGTTCGCCCTCTACGCCATGCGGTATACGGGCAAGGAATGGGTTGGCGTTCTCGACGCCCTGACGGCCGACGAGTGCATGAAAGCCATTCAGGATGATCCGTGGTTCGTACTGTCGTGACCCGCTGGCGTAGGGCATGGACCGGCGGCAATGCGGTCCAGCACGAACGGATCCTGCCAGCCAAAGACGCCTTATCGTCGTGGACCGACCCCCGACCCCCGGAAAACAGGAGAAAAACGACTCGCATTGCGGGCACTCCGGGGTTTGCAAAGATGGATCTCCCATTTCAATACGATCGCCGCTTGATCACACGAGGATCTTGTCGACACGGTAGAGCTGACGAACTAAAGCGTCGATTCGCTGCTGGTGGGCTTCGATCTCGCGCTGCAAGCGTTCTTGGCGCGGTCGCCTCCGTGGCTTTCTTGTAGTTGCCGCTTTGCTTCAATTATCAGCGGCACGCGCTCCGCGATCTGATCGGCAAGTCTTTGCTCTTGCACGTTAGCCGGAATCTTGATGGGGATTTGCTCGATGTACTGCTTGTTATAGGCGTACCAGCCGCTGTGGAACGGCGTGGTAATCTGCTTGACGAACCAATCGAGGAGCGCGCTGTTGAGCAGAGCAAGGACGTAGTAATAGGAGATGTCGGGCGGGAGCGTGATCCCATATCCGCCGCCACCGCCACCGCCGCTGCCAACAAAGAAGAAATCGCCGGTCTCGTCAAGACAGAATTCGGATTTGCGTCCCAGCGAGGGCGTTAGCATTTTCACGGCGCTCATCCGTGCCAGGTTCTTGGGGTAGACGTAGCCGTGCCATCCGCCGCCTGCGAAAGTACCTCGTTCCCGTCGAGCGAGAACTTCGCGGCAGCGAGTGAGGTACTCCCACGTCTTGGGCCATTTCCGGGCGAGTTTCTCAGCGTCGATCAGCCCCCATTTCCCGGAAACCGCTTCATAGGGAAAAAGCACGACTTGGGCGGTCGCATCCGGTATCCATCGCCGGATGTGCACCGAGCCTTTCAAGAGCGGATGCAAGAGGCCCGCTTCCAGTTCGACGGCCGCCCCCAAGGCGGAGCTCTGGTACTGCTTTCCAGCGCAATCCAAGATGAACACCCGATCGGCGCTGGTTTGCAGGCCGACGAAAATCGCGTCCGCAACATCGGACAGGGGCGGGCCAGCCCCACGGATCCTGTCGAGTAATTGACCCTGCGCCGCATCGACGAATACGAAAGCATCGGGGGAGGTGGGATACTGAGCCGTAAACTTGACTGCGCCTTCCACGACTTTTCGGCCTTCCAACGCGCGGCATTGGTTCTCGCCATCCGTCAACCGTGCAATCCGGTTGACTTTGATTCCGTCGCGATTGGCCTTTTTCGACAGTACGTGGATCGCCGTGTAAGTCGTAGCGCCGTGAAATACTTGCTGATCGGTGAAGTCGATCACCGAACGCAAGTGCCGGCCGTCGGCAATGATCTTGCGAATACCTTCACCGTAGCTCGCCTGCCAGAACTTGTGCGGACAGATGAACCCCAGCAGCCCGTCGTCCGCCAGTTGCTCCAATGCCCGTTCGATGAATACGACGTAGATGTCATAGTTCCCCTTGGCCGCGGATCGGTAACGCCACTTGTAGAACTCGCATTCGTCGGGCGCCCAGCGGTTCAACTCTTGAACGCGGATGTACGGCGGGTTGCCGATGATGCAATCGAACCCGCGCCGGCGCCGAGCAGGCGGCCAAAACCGTGCGTCTCGCTCGACCAATCGAAGGCATTCATGCGGAACACGACATCCGCGTCGCGCGCGAAGAGCTTGCCATGCTTCTCGTCCAGATAGTTGTCGAGATCGGTCTGCGAAAGGAGGCTGTTGCCGCAGCGGATGTTGTTGTCCAACGGCGGCAGCAGACGGTATTCCATGAGTCCGCGCTGCCATCCGCCGGGCATGTTCTCCAGCGCCTTGAGGTACAGGCTCATGATGGTGACCTCGACCGCCTGGGCGTCGATATCGACGCCATGAATGCAGGACGTGAGCAATTCCGACTTGAAGTCGGGCGTCAAGAGCCATTGCCCTTCGCTACTCTCGACGGCGATCTTGCGGGTCTTGCTTCGCGCCCGCGACGAGGCAGGGATCTCGGCCGACTCGGGATGCTCGGCAATGTATGAACAACAATAATCGACAACGTATTGGAATGTGGCGATGAGAAAGGAACCCGAGCCGCACGCCGGATCGACGATTTTCACGTCGCGCACTTCCGCCGGCGTTTTGCCTTCAACCTTCGGCGCAACGACACGGCGGATGATACTGTCGACGACGAATCGCGGCGTATAGTACACGCCGTTGGCGTGCAGGACCTCCGGCTTCTGCTTCGCGTCGACCAAGGCGTGCCGGACGGTGATACTGCTGCCCAGGAACCGCTCGTAGATGATGCCCAGCAGGTCGTCGCCGATGGCATCAAAGCGGTACGCGCCTTCGGGCGGATAGAGCGATCGCAGAAAGTCGGCGAGCAATTCAGCCGAAACCGAAAGCTCTTCGCTGAAGTGGGCCTTGAACAGGTAGCCGTTGAAACGCGCGTCAAATTCTCGGAACTGCGCAGCCAAGGCATCGTACAGGTCAAGGCGGTGCTTGGCGGCGTCGTCTAAGGTCTCGCGCAGGGTGCCGTAGCGCATGACGCCGCGGTCCTCGCAGACGCGCATGAAGACCAGGCGATCGATCAGACGTTGCGTGGCTTCGGCGAGCTCCGCCGCGCCGTGGTGAGTTTCGGCCTCGCGGAAGCGGGAACGGTTCGCTTGATAGATTTCGCGGGCGAAACGGAGACGGTAATCCTCGAGGTGCTTCAAGAACACTTGATCGACGGGCTCCGTCCCACGAAGATCGAAGAGCATGCGATCGAAGCCGCGAATACGACGTCCCGCGCGGACCCTCTTGAGCTTGGCAAGCAACCGTTCCAGAGAGCCGTCGGCAACCGCTTCGCGGCTGAACGTCCGGCAAAGCGCATCCCATTGCGTGGCGAAGTCCTCGAAGCGCAAGTTGAATTCCTCGATGAGTCCGCGGTCCGGTTCTTCGAGGCAGGGTTTGATTGTCGTGTCGAAAAGGCGGAATTCCAGGAAATTAGTGAGGATCGCGAAGGGAATCTGCGCAGCTCCAGGCGTAGGTCTTTGCCTGGAAAATCGATTCCTTGTCGGCTCTCAGGTCGACGGCTGGCTTCTTGGCCTCGACCACAAAGCGCGGAAAGCCATCGATGCGGAATAGATAATCCGGCCGACGATTGCGGACCCTTTCGCTCTCGATGGTGCCGATCGGCGCTTCGATGAGCACGTCTTTCTCGGCGTGTGAACGGTGGCCTTGATTGGCAACGTCCCAGCCGAGCGCATCCCAAAACGGGTCGATGTACTCATTGCGAACAACCGCTTCGCTGGTCTGAGGATCGCGGAGGGCCGTGATATTGGCGCGGAAGCCCGCAACCAAATCCGTTATCGCTTTGAGATCATGGGCATCCATCGCCATATTGTCGACTCCTGTCGCTTGGCGTCGATCGCAATGCCCCCGATCTTAACCTGGACGCCGATCACCGTCAATAACTCGTGCATTTTCTCGATTGCCGGCCTGTTTCAACCTGTGGGACATGGTTCAGGTCCACTTTACGGGGCGGTGAAGCTCGAAACCATCGGGCTTGACGACAGGGTCTGGGAACTGACTGGTCGCGATCTTGTCTCGACCGATGTGGTACGTGCTCTTCGCCTCGTTTGCCAACAATCGGGAATAGCGGCCCGGAGGAAAGGCGACTGTAATCCACTTGCCGGGAAAGACTTGTCCGATCAGTTTTACGGGCGGAGCCAGATCGCTATCGCCCGAAATCAAGAACGCTGTGTCAAAGCGATCCAGGAATGCGTCGGCCAATAGCTGCGTGGCAATATTCACGTCCGTCATTTTCTCCGATTGCACCAGCCGGCTAGCCCCGCATTTTCTGCAAGTGGAAGAGGTTTGAAGATAATGACCAAAAAACACGCTCAGCCCTGGGAGAGTCTGGAGGGCCTCCAAGTAGGTGTTCTGACGCTTTGGTTTATCGGGGTCGGCCATTGACGCCGATACGCGGCTTGTGAAATACTTGGTTTCAAGCAGTTGCTGATTCGGCTTGAGGATCTTCCTGACAAGCTCCGGGATATCGAGCCAGTAGAATCGCTTCCATCCCTTGCTCTTCATTCCAAAGTAAAGATTAAAGCCATCAACGTAAGCAATCACGCGGTCCATATCCCCCTCTACAGTGGTGGCGGCCGATCGAAAAAACTCTAAACGAACGTAAGGTCTCTTGACAGTCCAGGAATTTGGACGATACTATTCTTTAGCCACCCCAGGGATAGCATCCCTGGGTCGACGCCCCCGCAAGGGGGCGTCTCAGTTTCTTGACCTGCTCATTTCTACGCTTAACTTGCAGAATACGCAATCCGCACGGAAGTGCGGCTTTTGCGCACAAATTGTGTTCGCATTTCACGCAGGGTGCCGACCCGATTGACGGGCGGGCGGCATAGGCAGGGAGTGGCGTTCGGCATACCGCTTGGCGGCCATCTTTATTCCGTTGACTGATTCAATTCGCGACCATTTCTTGGGCTTCTTGTTCAGCCGAATTGCGATCGTCTTATAAGGCGTCCCTTTCATGCACTCACCGTAAATCCACTTGTCGCGTTGTTCTTTCGGTGACTGGGTGGCAATCGGCGCGGCAGTCGAACACGTCTTGCCCGTCGCCTTCCCTATCGCCGCTGCCCAGCCCCGCGCCTTACCGTCCACAAACCTGGGGTCTCGTGTTGCCAGCTTCATTGCAGCCGCATCTGCTTCATTGACCGATGAACGGCCCGCGGCCTGGGGTTTGCCCTCGATGGCCTGAGCATCGCACCACTTCACCAGGGCATCCGCCGCCCGACGGACTTCCGGGGCCGCCGCGGGGACAAAGAGGGCATGACGAAGTCTATCCGCATGGAGCAACCAATAGCATCCGTCGAGCGACTCGTTCTCTCCCTTGGACACTATCGACCAAGCCGCATCGCGCCAGGCTTCCAGCCGCGCTCGGGTTTCCTTGGGAACATTCCAGCCCAAGAGCCGCTCAAGGTGGTCATGCTCGTCACGAACAGAGGCAACCACCTCCCGGTCGCCTTGCTGTTGAAAGTACCCGGCCAGCTTTTGCACGATAGCTTCTTTCGGTTTCCACCTTCGCAGCGACTTGTGCGCCGCCGACTTGGCGGTCAGATAGTCGCTCCCTTCCCCGGTCAATGCGGCGCAGAGCGTTGCGCGACGGTTCAATTCCGTCATCATCGCGGGTTCAGTCGAAATCGCATCGACAAAGCGCCGCGCCGCATCGTGCAATGCCGTGGGGTCAACTTCGGGAAGCCCCTTGCACGTTCTCACCCGTTCGGCTTCTTCTTCGGTCGTGAGTGGTTTTGGAATGACGCGCAACAGGTTCTCGTGCGCGTTGATGAGAGAATCGGAGATTGCCATAACTCTGTCTTTCGGAAGTGTCCCACCGGGGCCGGGCAAGACAGAGAACCCGGCACCGCCGGTGAGACCAAGGGCCAGGGGAGCGACCCCCGACAACCGACATTATGCCGGCCTCTCCGCCAGCGACCAAGAGAATGGCATCGTCCAGCTTATCGGCTCCGGATGCTTGCTGCCCGACGGCGGTCGTCAGCTGCGCGATCGAATGCTCCCTGCGCCTCATAAGCCAAGGCGCGGCGCTTCGTATGCCTCCTCGTTGTAATAGTCCAAAGCAATAGCGCGGGTCAGGTCCTCGACTGCATTCTCATAGTGGCGCGTGGCATACCACGCCCTACCACGCACCATGTACGCCTTCGAGTCGAAATCTGCTGGCGGAGCGCTTGCGCCTTTGCGCGTCCTTCCCGAAGATGTGGCTAGCGGGTACGACTGCCCAGCGGTATTAGGCTGTCGTGAAGACGTGGACGCTGGAGGCATATAGGCAGGACGGCAAGCCTCTATATTCTTTGCGGTCCGCTCAACCTCTTCAAGTTCTTCCCGCGTTGCATTCGGATGACGCTTACGATAATTATTGACATTCATTTCAATTCGCTTGGCCGGTGATGGTTCAAATTGCGGTTGCCTAAGCACCTCCTCCGCGTCGAATACCGGCGAATTATCAGGGAGTAGCACAGCACTCGTCCGCGGTAAAGACGTGGCCTGCGGTGGCTCATGAACAGACATACGAGTAGTCAAATCTGCGTCACTCTGCTCCGACGACTCGTGCGGTGGCGATTCTGCGCGGGACGGTGGCGGCGCCGTCGGCTGATGTACAACCGGCTGCCTCTGTGTGGGCACCGATTCCGACGCCAGCCATATCAGAAAAAGTATCACCGCAGCAGCAGTTGCCGCTAGGACCCAACCTGTTCCGTGCGACGGTTCTGAGGCAACCGGCGGCGTTGTTGCAACGATCGGCTCGGTTGGCATGTCCGGCTCGGTTACCATGTCCGGCTCGGTTGCAACGATCGGCTCGGTTGCAACGTCCGGCTCGCGAAAACCCTTCGTGTTCCCAACCGAATGTGTCTCGTTCGCGTGTTCCCCGGCCACGTCCGAGGTAGCAGCCTCTTCGGTAGTTGCGGATCTCGTCGTAGCATCGGCTTGTTCCTTCGCGTGAACGTCGCGGTTAGCTTGGTCAAAGGCAGCGTTGATCTCCTTCATCCGAGACCCTGCCGCCGCGTGCTCGGACTCCGATGCCTGAACCCAAATGTCGGGATGGAATTGCATCGCCAGCTTACGGTACGCAAACACGATCTCCTCCAGCGAAGCATTGGCCGTAATACCCAAGACCTCATGCCAGGGACGACCAGAGGCAGGTTGACTGACGGCGCCCCAGTCTCCACTGAAAATCTTGCTGGGATCAAAGCCGAAGAGGCGAGCGAATCGGAAGAGTTGATCGGATTCTCCTGCATTCACGCTGCCATCGGCGCGTGCAACCGAGATTCCAATTGATAACAGCAAGCCCAGCAATTCCGGGCTAAGGTTCGCCGCGCAGGCGCCAACTACCTCAGAGGATTTGCTTTCGATGCAGGCGTTGAATTGCTGCGCAATGTACTTCAGGGCCACGCCCTCGACACGAAACGATGCTGCAATCATCGCCAAGAACGAATCTCGCTCTGCATCATTAACCGGGCCGTCGGCAAGAGCGACGATGGCTGAGATTTCCGCAGCGGCAGCGCGCCGCCAGGAAAATCACCCAATTACGAATCGCGTGCGGTCCTTTCGTGTGCTGGCCGCAACCGCGGCAAACAACGCAGACTGATTCAACGTCAGCCTGCTCCCGAATTGCGTGAACCAACCCGCAATGAGCGCAGGAGGCAATCAGCATACGGCCCTTGCAACCACTACACGATGTCGGCCCGGCGGGTGCAACGATCTTGGCGTGACAGCAGGGGCAAGCAACTACGTGAACCACGCAGGGCTCGTCGCGGACTTCACCTGGCAGGTCCAACAGTTTAACCGTGTCAAAGAGAGACCGCACGGTCCCAAACAGTAGCGATCCAGTACTGAACCACATTCCCTTAAGGGTAGCGCCTCGGGCTGTCATGTATGCAGCGATTGCGTGATCGCGGCAAAAGACACCGTTGATCTCAATGACCCGCCGGGCAATTACAAACCCTTGGTGCCCCTTAAAGGTCATCCGCTTGGCGGGATATCGCCCGCAGATCTCACAACGGTCCATAGTCGGGTCCTCCGGCACGTCCTCCCACAGCAGTCCACGATACCCCCACACCAAAGGAAGTCAAGTACCCTTTATCCTGCCAACGCGGCACCACGGATTGGGTCGCGAGGAGTTTTCTGGGCACCAGCAGGGTGTCAGGAACCGAAACAACAGTTCCTGACGCCACTCCACCCACTCTTGCCGCGCGACACGACTTCCGACCGGAATTCTGAGGTCACGGACTAGACTTATTTGTTAAGTAAGACTATAATGTCAAGTGCATGGATGCCGATAAGATGATTGAGCTGCCACCGTTCACGATAGACGGATTGCTGCCGCCGGGAGAATACTTGCTCGCCTTGGATGAACTCCAGCGGTCTCCCCTCGTTTTGGGGCCGGGCGATTCAAAACTTTACCCGCACGGGGATACTCCCTGGCGCGAGACGTTGGTCGCGAACCTGGCCAAATTGGAGGCCATCCATGATTCGTAACGAAAATGAATACCGCGAAGCCGTAACTCGCCTGGGCGAAGAGCGAAAACGGATCGAAGCGCAGAAAGCCCAGTTGGAAAAGATGGGATTGTCGCCCGCTGAGGTGAAGCGCACGATCGATCCGATCCAGTCCTTTCACCTCCAACTTCAGGAGGAGGTCGAGAGCTACCAGCGGCTAAAGCGAGGGGAGTTCGACGAAATATGGAATCTTCAGGGCCTGGGCCAACTCTTGATTTCGGCGCGGATTGCAAGAGGCTTGACGCAACGACAGCTTGCCGAGAAACTGGGTGTCAATGAATCCCAAGTCTCTCGCGATGAACGCAACGAATACCACGGCGTCACGCTGGACCGTGCTGCGCGAATTCTCGACCTGTTGGGAGTTGAACTCCGCACCACCGTGGTTGCGCGATCAGATGATCGCTCGGCGACCGTATAGGCTTGTCCGCCCGAGCACTCACCCGCCAGCCATTGTCCAGATTTCGCGCTGCGGCATCGGTTCAATCGGCACGTGCTGAGGGGGTGGCGAGGGTATCATGACGCGGACGGGGAAATACGATATCACGATTGACCAGCGAAAGGACTGATGCCAATTTCAAAAAAAAGAGAACCGTGGAATATCCGCGCGGCAAGGAAACGGGCCGCCGTAAGCGCCGCGCTCAAAGCCGAGGTCGAAACGAAGGCGAAGGAGTTAATCGAGAACGTGCTGAAGCCCAGGTACGTCAAGCGGCCGAAGAAAGCCGAGCAGTTCAACTACATCACCGACCTCGGGACGAAATGGTTCAGGAACTGCTTCTATTTCGTCGCGACCTACGCCTGCCCCAGTCCGACCGCCCTCGCGCCCACGTTCGAGTGGAAGTTCGCTCGCATGGAATCCCTCGATGGCGGCAAGTTCGTCCTGTATGCCATGCGTTAACCGACCTCGCAACCAGGATTCCTGCCTGCGATCGTCGCTGCCTCCTTCGTGGTAAATGGGCCGCTTTCGGCGCTGAAAACACTGAGCGCACTTCCGACTTTCGAAAGATCTTCTTGGCGGCGAGCAGTCGGCGAATTCCTCGGGGAATGCGGGCTCGGTCGGCTGCGCGCGAGCGTGTCTTCCGGAAATCCGCAATGCTCAACTGTATCAAAACGCCGGATCAAACGTACTCATTAGGTGGAGAATTGCGCCGCCGACCACGTGGACGGAGCGGGGGAGCAGAAAGGGAGAAAGGATGAAGGCGGAAGGTGAGAAGGTGAGACGCGGAGACGGGAATGACTTCGATTTTGGACCACACCGTGGTGGACCGCACGGAAGGCGTCCACCCTATTTAAGTGCTGCATGGAAAAGCACTTACGAATGTCTTGCCGGACCACGACAAAGCGTCCGGCCACGATCGACTTGCTCTTTGGCAATTTGACTCAACAACGCGCAAGCCAATGCGCGTCGGGCGGTCCGGGGCTGGCTCGCCGACACCGCGGGCCATCCTGGGGCGCGTCGGCGAACGTCGCGATCCCCGTATTGTGCCGTAAACGCACAATTCCAGGGGAGTTCCCGCACAAACGCTATGCGGAAATTTTGCCCGATTATTTGCTTTGCGCAACGCCCCATATATGAGGGATTTGATCACGATTTTCGGCCAAAAGCTGTACCCGCAATTTGGCAGCGATGGTCCATGACGTTGCCCGGTCAAAAAAGCCGTTGAATACGGTTTTGACCGGGGTTTTCCAAGAAGAATGCAGGAAAAATGCCCGGCGGAGGATGCGAATTTGGACCACACCGTGATAGACCAAGATTTTTTTGTTGAATGTGTGGACGCCGTGTTTACGTCAAAAGGCATCACGGTGGAGCGTAACCAGTACGTTAAGGACCACCACGGCGGAGCGTGATCAGTACGTTAATTGTTCGGCGCGACTATTAATGAGTCCTGGTGCGGCGGCCAGAGTGGCAAGATTCGAACGCTGGCCCATCGAAGTGGACTACGGAAACAGGGTCCGTGAGTACACGTGGAGAGCATAAACATGGTTACATCGGAAATAACTGTGGATTGTTACGACGTAGTATGTTTTCATCGTAGGGGTGTTTTTACCGCAATGTTTATCATCGGACCAGAGGATCGCAAGGGGGGTGGAGAACATCGCGTTTCTCGGCCGAAAACTATGATTTCTGAAAAGCGACGATCGCGACGCGACGAAAACGGACCGGCACGTTGTGGACCAGGAAAATCGCGTACTTTGGTTCGACGATAATGTTTACTCGGTTCAATGGAAGGGTGTTTAATCGGCGTTTATTTGTGGCATAAGATGGCCAAAAACGCCCAGCAAACTGTGTTTCGGGCAAATCCGGGCAAAAATCCCCCATCGGCAGCATGTTTGGCGGTCGGCTGGCTCGGCTATGCGAGGCCGGATATGCTATAAAGATAGGTTGAACGCAACGTTTCCGTACCCTGGGGAATAGTCTTGTTCCCGCGGGGCGAATAACCCTTTAGCCGGAGATCCGCGCCACAAAATGAGTGTGGGGCGGGACCAAGGAGACATCACTGTGGCGCTTACCATTGCGGAATTCAATGGCATGGTCGCCGACCATGGCCCTGCAATGTACCGCCTGGCATACCGCCTTGTGGGGGATGGGCATGAGGCCGAGGACTTGGTCCAGGATGCCTTCCGCTCGGCCTGGAAGAGCCGTGATCTTTTCCAGTCCGAGGGTAGTAGCCGGGCGTGGCTGGCCTCGATCCTCAGGCGTCGCGTGGCCGACCACTGGCGACGCGCCCGCCCACCGACCCTCGTGGCCGACGATCAATGCCTGGAGAGGGAACAGCCCGCCGATGATCCCTGCCGTGATGAAATGACCGACGAGATGCAGCATGCCCTGGACCGACTGCCTGCGGAACTGAAGGAGACCTTGATCCTGGTAGTGGTCGCGGAGTTGACCCACCAGGAGGCGGCCGAGATGCTCGGCGTGCCTTTGGGCACCGTATTGTCGCGGGTCAGCCGGGCCCGCAACCGATTGCGCGAATACTTGACGCCGACACAGAACGGCAAAACTGACAGCCCACCCGAAAAGAATATCAACGCCAAGAGGTAGATCAACAAATCTCAAATTAAGAAACCGGATAGTTTTTCCTTTGTTTTTTGCGATTTTGAATTTGTTTGGGATTTGAGCATTTGATATTTGAGTTTTTTTCCCATTATGTCCACTGCCGATTTCCAACTCGATTCCCGCCTTCGGGACGTCCCATTTCCGGGCGGCCTGCTGGATCGGCTCATGGTCTTGCCTCTGGCCGATGACGAGGATGTCGACGACCTGGCGTGCGACGTGGCGATCCCGCCGGGGTTGTTGGAGCGGCTGCAAGCGATTGCGCTGGCCGATGACGACGGGCTCGACGAGGCCTTGCGCAACGTGCCGGTCCCGAACGATCTGGTTGCCTCCTGCCGCCATCATGCCCGCCGGTATCTTGCTCGCCAACCGTTTGCCCGATCTGGAATCGACCGCATCGCCATGGCGGCGTCGTTGCTTTTGGCGGTTACGTTAAGCCTGGGCAGTGCGATGTTGTTTACGTGGTACTTGAACCGTTCCGAAGAACTGGCCGGACAAGTTCCCACTCGTCCCCGGCTTACCACTCCTCCCACCCCGGCTGAGAATCGCCTGGAAACCTCCTGGCGGATGATGGCCGAAGATGCATCCAGACCGGTTCCGGGACCTTCGCAGCCGGGTGATTATAAGCGTGCAATTGAGTTGGCTGAGATTGAACCGTCGGCACCGGCGGAATCTCCCGGTGGGATGGCTGGAATGTCGCCCCGCATGGACCCGTTGGCGCCATCGTTGGGGGCATTGTTGGGGATTCATAACAGTTGGGACGACCCGGAACTTGCCATGCACCGCGCCAATCTGGTTCCACACGGACTCGATTGGCCGCTGGTGCCGGGGGACAACCGGCGGTTCCTGGTGCAGACCGGCTTCCATCCGTTCGTTTCGCCCGCCGCGGATCCGCGTTTGCAGACTTGCCCAGTGCCGCTGGCGGTCGATCCGTCGAGCTATGAGTTGGCTCGTCGTTACCTGGAGCGGAACGAGTGGCCGCCCGCTGATCGCGTCCGCACCGAGGAGTTCCTGACGGCGGTGGATTACAATTTCCCCAAACCGAAGCAGCAAAGCCTCGGCTTGATCGTCGCGGGCGGACCATCGCCCATTGGCGGCGAGGGCTATTGCCTATTTCAGGTCGGCGTCCAGGCCCGGCAAGCCGACAATATGAAGCACGCGCCGGTGCACCTGGTGTTGCTGATCGACACTTCGACGAGCATGCTTTGGGGCAGCCGCATGGAGATCGTCCGCCGCGCCCTGCGCGATTTGCCGGGGATCGTCGGCACCGAAGATCGGCTCTCGCTGGTGACCTTCAACCAGGCCGCACACGTGCTCGTGGAGAATCTGAGCCACGAGGCCTTGGCCCAATTCACGGCGGCTGCCGATTCCCTCTCCGCCGAGGGCGCCACGAACGTCGTCGACGGGCTGCGCGAGGCTTACGGCGTGGCCAGGCCGACGCTCGGGCCCGGGCGGCCTGCCGTGCGGGTCGTGCTCTTGACCGACGGCCTCTTGGACCTCGAACCGGCAGTCGCGCAAAAGATCGACGAACAAGTGGCCCAGGCTGCCGGACAAAACATTCCCTTGGACGTGATCGACCTGGGGCAGCAGAAAGAGGCCGATCCGCAAGTCGCGTCGCTGGGGCGGGACGGCCGGGGAACGGTCCATCGCGCCATCAGTGCCGAGCAGGTCCGCTCGGCGCTGCGTGAGATCGTCATCGGTCGCTCGCAACTCGTGGCCCGTGGGGCCCGCTTGCAAGTGACATTCAATCCGAAGTCGGTGTTGGAGTATCGCCTGATGGGCCACGAGTCGGGCTGGGACGGCCTGTTGCCGGGTCCGCTCGATGCTGATTTCCGCGAAGGCCAGGCAGCCACGGCCCTGTTCGAGGTCCGGCTGGCCCCCAATGGCCCCCAAGATCTGGCCTCCGTCGACCTTGCTTGGTACGCGCCCGACGGTGGGAAGACCCTGGCGGGCAAGACCATGCAAACGGCCCGTTTGACAGTCGAGCGCAAGCACTTTGCCGCGTCGCTGACCGATTCGGCGCCATCGCTGCAGGAGGCGGCCGTGGTTTGCTACACGGCCGAAGTCTTGCGCCACTCGCCGTTCGTTTTCTATCCCCATTCCAGGTTGAGCACGCAGGCCGCCTTGTTACGGGTCGTTGAGTTCTGTGGTCAAGTCGACAGCCGGTTGCGGCAACTACCTTCGTTCGAGGAGTTCGTGGCTTTGGTCCGCCAGGAAGTGAAGGCCCATCCGGCCAAACGCCCGGTGAAGGATTGAGTAGGCGGTACGTCAGGCCGACCATGTACCCATGGTCGGCCTGACGTACCGCGAGCCCCGGCGAGCTATAATAGAGGAACCCCCGGCATTTCTGTCATGGATCGCCTCAACTTGCGCCAAACCGTTCTTTTCGTCCTGGTAACCGTAATTCTGATCGATACGGGTGCGGCATACGCCCCGGCTGGCGATCCGCAGAAAGAAATCCTCGACGCCAACGCGCTGTTCGACCGCGGACGGGTGCAACGGATGCAGGCCGGGCAGTACGAAGGCCAGGCACGGCAGGAACACCTGGAGGCAGCCCGGCAGTTGTTGCATCAAGCCGACGAACAGTGGGCGAAGATTGACAAAACGGCCGACGAGGAACTGAAGCGGATCGTTTTCGTCCATGGCAACGAGATCAAGCAGGATAAAGCCCGCGACCAGATCCATCGCCGCCAATTGCAGGCCCGGCTGGGCCGGGCGTGGGTGCAGTATGAAATCGGGCAGACCTACCCGGCCGGCGGGGCACCCGGGGCGGCGTACTCGCGCAGCGGGTCGGCTGGCGGGTCGCGGGTCGACGAGCGAACGTCCGCCTTGCAGGACGCCGGCAATCGCTTCGACGCGATCTACGATCAGCAGCGCGAGCAGTTGGGCGGGTTCTATGCCCGATTGGGCCGCGGCCTTTGTTGGAAGGACCTCGGCGAGAGCGAAAAGGCCTTCGCCGTCTTCGAGGAATTGCTCGTCCGCCTGCCCGACGATCCGGCCGATTTCCACACGTTGCGCGGCAAGGCCGCCGTGCAGGCCCTGGAGACGGCGCTGCGGCCAGAAGTGAAGAAATACAAACAGGGGCTGGACATCGCCAAGCGCTGGTTCGGGGGCGATCATCCGCAGTCCCCAGCTAGCGAAGTCGGAAAAACCTGCGGCGAGGCCGATCTGGCCATCCGTTTCCTCGGCGGCGAGGCGGCGCTGGCCTACGCGAAGACGCTGCCGGCTGCGTCGGCCGAACAAAGCGGTTTGCGGGCCCAGCAGATTGACTGGGCGCGTCAGCAGTTCAACATCGTGGCCGCTGCAGCAGGGTCGTATCAGGCGGAGGCCAAAATCCGGTTGCTCGATCCAGCGTTAGGTCCCGCGCCGACGGGCGAACCGGAGACCTTTGCCGACGCCCGCATCCATGCCAAGGCAGCCTTGGATCGTTTCCTGACGGCCCAGGCCGAACAGAAAGAGGCCGAGCGAATCGGCACAGGCAACGACGTCGATTCGCAACGCCAACGCCGGCAGCAGATTACTTCCGCGCAAAGCGAGGTCTTGAAGTACTGCCAACTGGCGTCCGACCTGCGCACGGCCGCAGTTGCGGAGGAAGAATATGATCAAGTGCGGTATTACTTGGCTTACCTCCGTTATGCCACGGGCGAACTGGACAAAGCGGCCGACATAGGCGAGGCGTTGGCCCAGGCCTCCAGCGATTCTCCCGCAGCCCGGCAGGCAGCAAGGATCGGCCTTGCAGCCCGCGAGGCCTTGCTCGGCCGACCACGACCAGGAGTACCTGGTGCCCGACATGGTGCCCGGACCGATTCGTCTTGGCCGACGGCGGTGGAGAAATTACAGGCCTTGGCCGAAAAGATCATCGAGCGGTGGGGCAATCGTGCTGAGGCCGACGACGCCCGCGCGGTCCTCCTGGATCTGGCCGTGGGTGAAGGCCGGCTGGCAAAGGCCGAGCAGTATCTGCACGAGATGTCTGAAACTTCGCCGCGCCGCGGCGAAGCCGAACTGGACCTGGGACAGGCGCTGTGGCAGCGGGGACAGCATATTACAAGAACATCCACCCGGGAGCACGATCATTCGGCGGAAGCCGAAAAAACCATCGCCCGTGCGGCCGGCTTGCTCGGCGACGGCATTGGGCGCTGCCGCAAGTCAATCGACAGCGGCGCGGCCACCAAGGAGTCAGGCGGGACTGCACAGGCTCCCCGTACGACGGATTGCCAATCCGTCCTACACCAGTCGCTCCCCGCGGCCATGCTCGCCCTGGCCCAGATCCATATAACGGAGGGCCGGCCCGCTGAGGCGATTGCCTTGCTGGAAGACTTGAGCACAGGGTGGGCTAATGCCCATCCTACGTCTGCCGCCGGGGATTCCTCCTCCCTGGCCCTGCTGGCCTACGTCGCAATCGGCCAGGTGGATAAAGCCAAGGTCTGCTTGCAAGAGATTCAAGCGTCGCCGACCATGAGTACACGGTGCCCGCCCGCCGGCAAGGCCGATGCGGCCCGGCAAATGCTGCAGACCTGTCTGCGCTTCCGTCGTCTTGTGAAGCAGTACCTCGCGGGCTATCGCGATCGGCGGCAGGTCGAATTGATAAAGAACATCGTGGAGGGATTTGGTACCTTCTTGGCCTGCGCCCGGCGACCACGACCATGAGTACATGGTGCCCGACATGGTGCCCGGGCCGGCAGCCGGCAGTTTTTTCGTCTTGGCTTGGCGGGCGGAAGCATATACGGGTTTGGCAGAGGGGCTGGACGTTGAGGGCCCGGCCGTGCTGCCGGACGCCGAAAAGCAATATCGGCTGGCGATTGCCGCTTTCCAGGAGCTTCTGCACCGCGTGGCAACGGAGGCCAATTTCTCACCGGTGCCCGAGGTCACCATCGCCCTGCGGATCGATCTGGCCCGCTGCCTGCGCCTGGTGTCGGATAATTCGCAGGCCCTCAGCCAGCTTCTGGCCGTCTTGAAGGACCATCCCCTGATGGTTGACGCCCAGGTGGAAGCCGCGTATACCTATCAATCATGGGGCGACGAGAAGCCCGAATACCTGGAAATGGCCATTCAGGGTGGCAAGCGTTACAAGGAAGTGTGGGGATGGGGAGAATTGGCCAGGCGGGTGCAGTCGGAAGCTCGTTTTCGCGACGTATTCCACGAAGCCCGCTACAACCTGGCGCTTTGCCGCCTCCGCCAGGCCCAGATGGCGACGGATCGGCCGGAGCGGGCCCGCTTGGCGGAGGCCGCCGAAGAGGATATTCACGTCACCCAGCAGTTGTTTCCGGACATGGGCGGCGTCGTTTGGTATGATAGATATAACGAGTTGCTCGAGCGGATCCAGCGATTTGGCGACCGGCCCGTCGTAGGGTTGTCGGGCACTGGAGACAATGGGCGCTAATAATTGAAGCTCGGATTTATTTTCATGTGAGGAGTATTCGATGAAACGTGCGATGTGGATAGCGGCCACGTTGTGGACGGCCAGTGCCGGGATTGCTTGGCCGATGGATCAGATCTATACCAGTACCTCCGAAAATGCCTATTTTGGCAAGATCATCAGCGTTTCGGCGACGGCAATCAGTTTCGATTCGAAACAGAAGGGCGCGCCGAGTGAAATCCCGGCCAACGAGATCAAACGTATCACCTTCGAGAACTCGCCGGATGGTCTGCTCTCGGCGCAAAAGGCGATTCTCGGCGGCGATTATGAAAAGGCGCTTGACGCCCTGAAGAAGGAGTCGCCGGAGGTCAATCGGGCGGAGGTGGCCGACGAAATTGTGTTTTGCCGCGCGTATTGTACGGCCCAGTTGGCGCTTTCCGGAACGGCCGACCCGAACGACGCCGGCAAACTGATGTTTGCGTTCGTTAAAGGTAGCGCTAACAGCTACCATTACTATACGGCCTGCGAGTTGATGGGCGACCTGTGCGTGACGCTCGGCAAATTCGCCGATGCGCAGAAGTACTACGCGATGCTGAGCCAGGCCCCCTGGCCCGACTACAAGATTCGGGCCCAAGTGGCCCTGGGGCGTTCCTACCTGGCGCAAGACAACGCGGCCGCCGCCGACAAGGCCTTTGACGAGGCGCTGAACAACTCTGCCCCCGGCGAGTTGTCGGAGGCCCAGCGGACGGCCGCCCGCATCGGCAAGGCCCGCTGCATGGTCCTCGGCGGCAGGATCGACCAGGCCCTTCTCAGCCTGAGTGGAATCCTCGATCAGACGGACGAGAAGCAGACCGAGATCAACGCCATGGCCTACAACGCCCAGGGTATGGCCCTGCGAAAGGCCGGCAAGGTCAAGGAGGCGATTCGCGCCTTCCTGCACACCCATCTGGAATACTACGCGCAGCCCGACCTCGATGCCGAGGCGGTCGCCAACCTCGAGAAGTTGTTTGCCGAGGACCATCGGCGGGATCACCAGCGGGAAATGCATGAAGTCCTCAACGAGAAATACCGGAACAGCCGCTGGGCCAAAGGCGTGAAGTAGTCATGGATCTTTTGACCTGGCTGGCGGGTTCGCTCGGCACGCCGTTGTCGGTCGTCTTCCTCTTGGTCACCGTCGCACTGGTGGCCTTGATGGTGGTCAACGTCCTGGCCGTCCGCCGCGACAGCGTCGTGCCGCTGGTCTTGATCCAAGGCCTGGAAGTTCGCTTGGGCGAGGACCGCTTGCAGGAAGCCTGCGAACTCGTGCGAGCCGATCGTTCCGTCCTGGCCCGCGTGCTGGCTGCAGGGCTGCCGCAATTGACGGCCGACCACGACCATGAGTACATGGTGCCCGCGGGGTACTCGCGTACTCGCGGGTCGGTGCCCGAACAAGCAGTGGCCGCCATGGAGGAATTCGGGTCGCTGGAGAGCATCAAGATGCACGCCCGGCTAGGCTACGTCTGGCTGATTGCCCAGTTGGCCCCGCTGCTGGGATTGTTGGGAACCGTCAACGGCCTGATCGCGGCCTTCGCGGCGATCGTCCGCCAGGGCGCGACTCCCCAGCCCAGCGATTTGGCGGGCGGGATCGGCACGGCGTTGGTCGCCACGGCGGTCGGCCTGTGGATCGCCATCGTGGCCGTCGCCTTCCACCAGATCGTGCTCAGCCGCGTGAACCGTCTTCTCGCCGAGGCCGGCATTCTCGCCGAGCGCTTTGCGGAGAGGTTTGCCGCGGCGAGAAAAGGATAAGGTCCCCTCTCTCTTTGGGAGAGGGCTAGGGTGAGGGTCTATGCAGTTCGCTTCGCCACCCGCTGCCGCCGGCATGCCGAGCGTTTTGCCGCCGACCACGACCATGGGTACATGGTGCCCGACATGGTGCCCGGGCGTCTCGTTGTTGCCGGCATTGTTCGTGCTGGCCATGGTCTGTTTCTCGCTGAGTCGTGAGGAGCAGTCCGTTCGCCTGCCCACCGGCACGCTGCCGCGCCCTCCGATCGTGCGTGAAACATTTACGATTTCCCTGCGACTGTCGCGGCAGGGTGCCGTGGTCCTGGCCGGCCAAGGGATCGCGGACAATGCCCTCACGGCGGCCTGGCAGCGCGAGTGCAGGGCCTTGCGGTTGCTCGGCTTCGAACCATCACAGGCTACGGTCGTCGTCCGCGCCGATCCGGACGTGCCCACTGACAAGGTCCAGCGATTGATCGAAACGGCGCAAGAGGCTGGCTTCTCTCGGTACGTGCTCAGGCCCCAAGGGCCGAAACCATGAGATTCACAGCGAACCAACGCCGCTGGTGGACGCGCGGGGCATTGCCTCACGAGCATTCGCTGGAAGGTCGTTGGTTGCCGCTGCTGGGGCTGGGCGGTTTGCTGATGGCGTTGATCTTCTCGGCATGGAGGTTCGGTCCGGCCGCGGAAGAGGTTCCGGGCGGCGCTTCCCCTATCGCAAACGACGCCGGGCTGGCCGACTTTCATCAATTGCCGGCGATCCAAATTCGCCTTCGCGCCGACGCCGCAGGCCGTCTTGCATCGATCGCCTTGAATGGCCGGCCCGTCAAGGACGTGGCGGACCTGCGAGCACAGATTCGGGCATTCCTCGGACCGGCGGCTGCGGACGCAACCGTTGAGGCGGAACTCGACTGCGACGGCCATTTGCGGTATGAACATACGCAGCAGATCATCACCGCAATATCCGCCTGTCCAGCGGCCGATGGCCGGACGATGGTTCCCCTTGTTGACCGGGTCAAGTTTGCGCCGCGGAGAAACGAGAAGCAATGATGTGCGCATCGCAAAGTAGCAGGCACACTCCGTGTGCCGTCCGCCCGAGGCCAATAGCCTCGGAATCTGATTGGCAAGACATGGCGGTTTTCGCTACATGGCGGACGGCACACCGACCACGACCACGAGTACATGGTGCCCGACATGGTGCCCGGTGCCTGCTCACTTTTCTTGCTCTTCGCTTCGCTTCCGGCCCGCGCCGCCGATCTGGCCAAGGCTCGTTCGTTGCTCATGCATGGTCGCTACGAAGAGGCGGCCGAGATTTACAAGCCGGCAGCGGCTTCCAATGCGCAGGCCGCACTCGGTTGGGCCGCTTGCCTGGAGTCACAAGGCAAGACCACCGCGGCGGTCGAGGCCCTTCTGCCTTTGGCCGGCAAGCAGGCGGACATCCAGGCCCAATTGGCCCGGCTGGCCTTCGAACGCGGCGATTCTGTCGAGGCCTGCCGCCGTGCCGACGAGACCCTGCGACCCCGACCCGGGGTACCGGGTGCCCCACCGGGTTCCCCGGCTGCAGAGCATCCCTTGGCCCTTTACATCCGGGCGGAACTGGCCCGCACTTCCGGCCGCTTGGATGAAGCCGAGGCGCGGTTATCACCGCCTGATCGAGTTCTACAACAGTCATGATGTCAAGAAGGCCGAGTCGCTGCGCTGGATCGGCCGCGCGGCCGCCCAGTACGCCCGCTGGAATCGGCTCAGCGACCAATTCGATTTCCTGGTGAACGATCTCTTTCCCGCGGCCGTGAAGCTCGATCCGGACTACTGGCCCGCTCACTTCGAGGCCGGGTTGCTCTTCATGGAGAAATACAATCGGGCCGATGCTGCGAAGGAATTTCAGGCGGCCCTGGAAATCAATCCCCGCGCGGCCGAGGTTCATGCCGCCCTGGCCGAGCTGGCGATGGAAGACTTCCAACTCGATCAGGCCGAAGCCTCGCTCCGCCGGGCCCTGGAAATCAATCCCCGCTTGCCCGCCGCCTGGCAACTCAAGGCCGACGTGGCCTGGCTCAACGATCAGACCGGCGAGGCTCTGCGACTGCTCCGCGAGAAGCTCTTGCCGCTGAACCCGGTCGATGAATCGACGCTGGCGCGGATCGCCGCTTGCTATCTGCTGTTGGACGACAAAAGGGGTCAGGAACCGTTTGTGCGCAGCACCCTCCGGGCCGTTCCGGCAAACGGTTCCCGACCCCTTTTGTCGTCCAGCCCGCGGTTCGAGGCCCTGGCGGCGGAAGTCGCCAAGCGGAATCCGCACGCCGGTGAGTTCTATACGGAGTTGGCCGAGATGCTGCAGGTTCGCAACCGGCACGCCGCGGCGGAGCGCTATTTCCGCGAGGCCATTCGCCTGCTGCCGCGGCAACCCGAGCCGCACGCCGGGCTGGGCCTGCTCCTGATGCGGATGGGTTGCGAGGCCGACGCCCGCACGCTGCTCAAGGAAGCCTTCGATGCCGATCCGTTCCACGTGTCGCGTGAAGAACTCGCTGGACTTGCTCGACGTGCTGGATGCCATGCAAACCCGCACCACGCCGCATTTCCTGATCAAGTACGAAAAGGCCGACGACCGCTTGATTCCTTATCTTTCGCGGCACCTGGAAACCGTCTACGGCGAGATTCGCGAGCAATACGGCTACGAGCCGCCGGGCCCGACGCTGGTGGAAATCTTCAACGAGTCGCAAGGGCAGTCGGGCCATGCCTGGTTCAGTGCGCGGATGACGGGGCTGCCTTACCTAGAGACGGTGGCGGCCAGTACCGGACGGATCGTGGCCATGGTCTCGCCCGGCGAAACGCGGATGCATGGGAACTTCGGTTGGGCCCGCACGCTGAAGCACGAGATGACTCACGTCTTCAATCTTCAGCAGACCGGCTACAACATTCCGCACTGGTTTACCGAAGGCCTGGCGGTTTACAACGAGAAGATTCCGCGTCCCTATCGTTGGACAGTGTTGCTGCGGCGGCGAGCGACCGCCGGGACCTTGATGAATCTGGAAACAGTGAACGCCGGTTTTGCGCGGGCGATGAGCGGCGACGAATGCCAGTTGGCCTATTGCCAGAGCGAGTTGTACGTCGAGTACATGCTTTCGGTCAATGGCGGCGATGCGCCCAGGAAGATGGTGGCGGCCTACGCGGAGAATCCCTCGACGGACGCGGCCATTCGCAAGGTGTTTGGCATCTCTCAAGCGGACTTCGAACGCGGCTACACGGTCTTTCTCCGCAAGCAGATCGAAGCCACGCCGGTACTGGCGGCGCCCGAGCCGGAGCATTTTGACGAATTGGAAAAGGCCCATCGCCAGCAGCCAAAAGATGCGCAGGTTGCGGCCCGGTTGGCCTTGGCCTATTTTCAGCGGGGTGCGAAGACGGAAGCCACGGCCTTGGCCGAGGAGGCCCTTAGGCTTCAGCCCCGCCAGCCGCTGGCGACGTTGGTGCTCGTGGGGTTGGTGAAGGCGCGCACGTCCAAAGAGGCGATGGCACACCTGGAGAGCTGTCTGGATCGCAAGGCCCCGGAGCCGCTGGTGCTGAACCTCCTGGCCGGCTTGAAACTGAAGGCCGAGAAATACGACGAGGCCGCCGAGCTATACGCGCTGGGCGAGCGATTGGATCCGGCGAATCCGCAATGGACTGCCGGCCGCGCAAAGGTCTATCTGGCGGCGGGTCAGAAGCAGAATCTCGTCCGGGCGCTCGTTCGCTTTGCCGAAATCGAGCCGGACGATCTGCCGTCGCGCAAGAAGCTGGCCGAACTGGCCCTGGAGCGGCGCGAGCCGGCCGTCGCCCGGCGTTGGGCCACGGAGGCCCTGGAGATTCAAGTCGAAGACGCCGCGGCCCATCGCCTGCTGGCCGCGGCGCTGGTGGAACTCAATGAATTGGATCGGGCGATCGAGGAATTCGAGACGGCCATTGAACTCAATCCTAACAATCTTCAGCAGCGCTTCGCCCTGGCCGACGCCTTGGTTCAAGCCCGAAACCGGGCCAAAGCCAGAGAAGTTCTTCGAAGAATTGCTCCGCCGCGACCCCAAATTCCCGGGGGCCGACACCCTGCTGGAAAGCCTCAACAAGAAGCCTTAGAATGGACACCATGACCGACATTCCCTCCGCGCAGCAAGTTTCCCTTTCCGACTTCCAGCTTCTCATCCGCCGCATGTATCATGAGAAGGACGTCGCCCGCGGCGTCGAGGGCACGTTCATGTGGCTCATGGAAGAGATCGGCGAGCTGGCCACCGCTTTGCGCAACGGCTCGCACGAGGAGCGGCTGGGCGAGTTTGCCGACGTGCTGGCCTGGCTGACCACGATCGCCAACGTCGCCGGAGTGGATCTGACCCAGGCCGTCTTGCAGAAGTATGGCGCCGGATGCCCCGGCTGCGGCCATTTTGTGTGTACTTGCCCCGATGCGGGGAAACCATGACGCTAAATAACCTCGCACGATCTTTGGAGACGACTGTAGGGAACGCCCTCCGTGGCGTTCAATGGAGGGGGCGAATACCTTCCATACGGAACGCCACGGAGGGCGTTCCCTACAGTCGTGACGCGCACCCCAAAATCGTACAACGCTCACTAGCCGCTATCCAACGCCTGACTCCCGCGATTGTGCTGGCGCTATCGGTCGGTTGCCGACAGCAGACACAGGAAGTGATAGAAAAGCCACCGAAATTCGTCGGTGTCCGCGTCGGTTTTGCCGATCGCTACAAGGTCGGTGTCTGGACGCCGATCGAAGTCACCCTTCGCGGCGGCAGCTTTCCCGTGATCGGCCGCGTCCGCGCCACCCTCAGCGACAGCGATGGCCTGAACTGCTCGTTCGACGCGCCGGAGCCCTGCCAACTGGTGCCTGGACAGGAAACCAGGGCCTTGCTTTACGTCCGCTTCGGCCATAGTTCCAGCCCGCTCGATCTGGAATTCCTCGACGAACGCACGACGCTTGCCGCGAAGACCTTCAATTCCTCCCAGTCTCCCCCGGAGGACGAGATCCCCCACGCGCTCAGTGGCCCCGACGCATCCGGTGGCGGACAACGGCTCATCGTATACGTGGGAAGAAGCCCGTCCGGCTTCCAGAAGGCCGTGCCGCGCTCGACAGGCGATAAAGCGCAAAACGTGGTCGCGAACCTCGATAGTCTGGCACGGCTGCCCACGCGATGGGAAGGCTACGAAGGCGTCGACATCGTCGTGATCTCCACCAGCAAGCCGGAAGTCTTTGAAACGATTACGCCGCAGAACGCCCGCATCGAGGCCCTGGAGCAATGGATCCGCATGGGCGGCACACTGGTGCTCTGCGCCGGATCGCACGCCGAGGAGGCCCTGCACCCCGGTTCGCCGTTGGCGAAGTTCGCCCCCGGACGTTTCGATAAAACCGTGTTCCGGGGGGAAACCAGCGCCTGGGAGACCTACGCCAAGAGCCTCAATCCGATCCCTCCACCCAAACCCGGCGAGAAAGTGGAGCTGCCCACGGCCAGGCTTAAAGCCGACGTGCAAGGCAAGATCGAGGCCCATGAGGCCGACCTGCCGCTGGTGATCCGCAAACCGCAGGGGCTGGGCCAAGTGGTCTTCGTGGCCACGGACCTCGATCGCGGGCCGATCCGCGACTGGAGCGATCGCTCGATGCTCGTTGCCGCGATTCTCAACCTGCCCGCCAACGAGCAGGCCGGCGCGACGACTGGCGCCGGGCCAAACTACGGGTACAACGACCTGGCCGGACAGTTGCGCAGCGCCCTGGAGATGTTTAAGGACGTGCACCTCGTGCCGTTTTTCGTGGTGGCCTTGTTGGTGATCGTCTACATTCTCTTGATTGGACCGGGCGACTATTTCTTGCTCCGCCGGCTGGGCCGCGGCATGCAGTGGACGTGGATCACCTTTCCGGCGATCGTCGTCCTCTTTGCCGTGGGCGCTTATGTGGCCGCCTATTGGCTGAAGGGCGACAAGCTTCGCGTCAACCAGGTCGATCTGGTCGATATCGACGCCGAGGGCACGGCCCGCGGTGCCAGTTGGTTCAGCATCTTCAGTCCGCGGGGCGAATCGTTCGACCTCTCCCTGCGGCCCCGCTTGCCCGACGGTCAGTCGCCCGCGGAGACCAGCGCGTCGCTGGCCTGGCTGGGCAAGGCGGGCGACGAATTCAACGGCATATATAGTCGCGGCACGCAAAACTCGGCGCCGCTGTGGAGCCAGGGCTATTCGATCGCTTCGTCGCTGGATGCAATCCGCGGCGCGCCGATCCAGGTCTGGGCCTCCAAGAGTTTTGTGTACCGCTGGCTGGGACACGCCCCCGATCTGGGGCTGGACGTATCGCTCCAGGATGACGGCAGGCAGCTTTCCGGCACGATCGTCAACCGCCTGAAAGGGAGCGGACCGCAAGTCAAGGGCGGCGTCACGCTCTCGCACTGTTTCCTGGCCTATGGGAATTCCACCTACACGATCGGAATGCTCCGGCCCGGTGAGTCGGTCGAGATCGGCCCGGCGACGCGGCACGTGACTTTGAGTACCTACATGGGCGAGCCGACGGACTTCGCGGAATTCGGCCCGGGCCTTCCGCCGCCGCCCGTCGGCGGTCCTGCCGCGAAATGGGAAAAACGCCCCTACGACCGCAACAGTCGCAACATGGCCTACGTGCTGCAGCAGATGATGTTCTACGGCGCTGCCGGCGGTCGGCAGTACACCGGCATAGCCAACGATTACCAAGGTTTCACGGATCTCAGCGGTCTGCTCCAGGCCGGTCGCGCGGTCCTCGTGGCCATGCCGCCGCAAGACGGTTCCTGCCGTGGCGGCGACTTGCTCCGCGGAAAGGCGCCGAAGCCCGGCGAACCCGACCATCGCCAGCCCCTGGGCAATGCCTTGGACCGTCACACGACCATCTACCGCTTTATATTACCCGTCACGACCGTCCAGGCCGGTACCAATAACTGACAACTCACAACGGCCCCCCTCCATGATCAAAACCCAAGACCTCACCAAAGTCTACGGCGAATTGCACGCCTTGCAGAACCTGACCCTGGAACTCAGCGAGGGCGACCTCTTCGGCTACATCGGCCCCAACGGTTCCGGCAAGACGACGACGATGCGGATCCTGGCCACGCTCCTGCAGCCGACCTGGGGCGAAGCGAGCGTCTGCGGCTACTCGATCTACACGCACCCCAAGGAAATCCGGCGGATCATCGGCTACATGCCCGACTTCTTCGGCGTGTATGACGACATGAAGGTCATCGAGTACCTTGAATTCTTCGCCGCGGCCTACCGCATCAAGGGTCCGGGGCGGAAGAAAATCTGCAACGAGGTGCTCGACCTGGTCGACTTGGGCTACAAGCGCGAGGCCTTCGTCACGAGCCTTTCCCGCGGCATGACGCAGCGGCTGGGACTGGCCCGCGTGCTCTTGCACGATCCCAAGGTGCTGATCTTGGACGAGCCGGCCAGTGGGCTGGACCCGCGGCGCGGATCGAAATCCGCAGCCTGCTCAAGGAGCTCCGCAAGATGGGCAAGACGATCATGGTTTCCAGCCATATCCTGCCGGAGTTGGCCGACGTCTGCAACAAGGTCGGCATGATCGAGAAGGGCGAGTTGCTGGTCAGCGCCAACGTGTCGGACGTGATGCGGCTGGTCCGCCCGCGGACGGTCTTGCAGGTCGGCGTGCAGGGCGATCTGGAAGCGGCCGGCAAGGTCTTGGAGCAGAGCAAGCTCCTGGAGAAGATCGAGGTCCGCCCCGGCCACTTGCTGGTCACGCTCTGCGAAGGTGTGACCGACTACAGCGACCTGCCCACGCTCCTGATCCAAGCGGGCCACAAGCTGACGATGTTCAAAGAGGATGAGATCAACCTGGAGACGGCGTTCATGGCGTTGACGAAGGGGATTACGGCGTGATTAACCCGACAGGCCCCTTCATGGGCCGCCGCGCACTCCCGCCGGGTGCCGGCCGCGGACCGTCTCGAACAAGGCCTCGACGCGGACGGCAATGCGGGCGGAGTCCGATGGCGAATAATCGGTCTCGATGCGCAGGTACGGCAACCCCGCTTCCTCCTCCGCCAGTCGCCGCACCTGGTGCGACTCAACGTCATAGGTCAAGCAGGCCTGCCAGATCAGTTCGATCACGCAGTCCGGCCGATAGTCGGCGATCAAGCGGCGCAGCGTTTCCATGCGGCGATGGTTGGGGGTCATCACCGAGCACGGCAAGTGGAAGTACTTTTCCGCCAACGCCCGCAAAGGGTCGAACGCCGTGGGATCGACATCCTCCAGGATCGGCTTCAGGCCCGTGCAGTTCTCCATGGCCACCAGTTGGCCGCCACTTTGCTCGATGATTTCCAGCACGCGCTCCGCACCGGTCACCGTGGGCACGCCGGTCAAGAGCACGCGGAGCCGACCACGACCAGGAGTACCTGTTGCCCGACATGGTGCCCGCGACGCAGCAGCGGCCGACGGGCCGCGATAATGCCGCAGGACCTCTTCGTAATGGGCGAAATCGTCGGGAAGACCGGAAATGCTGCTCTTCAGCGAAAGCAGTTGCCGGCCCGTCAGCGGCGGGACTTCCGCCTTCATCAGCTCTGCCAGGTCCCGCCGCAAGGCCCGCTCGCGGTTCATCACCGCGATCGCCTCGCGCAGCCGGGCATCGGTGACTTTGACTTGGAAACGGTCCTCGAGGAAGTCGCGAAACTTCATCAGCTCGGCGTACCAATGGTCGAGGGCATCGGGATCGTCGGCTTTCTGCGGCAATTCCAGGACGTAGACCGGCCGCGTCTCCGCCATGAGCTCGTACATCTTCTTCTTGCCGTCGCAGGTCGTCTCGCCCACCACCAGGTCGGCCATCTCCAGGAAAGGATTCGTCCTCAGCAGATGGTAACCGAAGGTCGACTTGATCAGGGGGCAAAGATTGGCGGGCAGATATTCTTCCGCGGCAGGGATCGTCTTGGCCGAGCCGCCGCAGAGGCAGACCGGCACGCCGCCGGCTGCCATGATCAGTTCCCGCGGCGTGAACTCGCAGAGGATGCCCACCACCCGTTTGCCGGCCGATTTCGCCGCCACGGCATACTCATGGCAGTGCTGCAGCATCTTCTCGAACCATGCCAACGGATCCGCGCCGCCGGAAGGATCGGTAGAACTGGCAGCGTTACATTGGCAGCAGGATTTGCTCATACTCGAATTTGGTATTTGAAATTTCTTCTACGGGCATTTCTTCGCCACGATCAAGCCTTGGACGATCTTGCCGTCGTGGGCGAGTTGCTGCAGGAATTTCATCTCGCCGTCCAACCCCTCCAGGACCGCGAGGTTGTAGTCCAGGATGCGCAAGCGCGTCCGAGGTGAGTTGCTTGTGCAGCATGTCCAGGTAAAGATCGACATAGGTTGCGAACCGGCCCGTATCGGCCGCCACCGCGACCTGGCAGCGTGCGTCGCTGAGCAGCCCCGCATAGCCGCGCAGGCTTTGCACGTTGGCGAATTTCATGAATCGCAAGAAGCGCTCCGCTTCGGTGTCGGAAAGTCCGGCGGGCCCTTCCATCCAATCGGTAAAGGCGATAGTCCCCTGCGGTTTCGTCAAGCGGACCGCCTCGCGGATCAACTTCGTCTTATCGACGACATAACACCAGGCGTCTTCGCCCCAGACGAAATCGGCGCTTTCGGCGGGCTCTCCGGTGTCGCAGGCGTCGGCCAGCGTGAAGGTAACACGATCGCTGAACCCCTCGGCTTCCGTGCGGCGGCGGCCCAGCTCGATCATGGCTGGGGTGGCGTCCACGCCGCGCATCCGAGCCACGTTGCGGAAGCGGACCAGGAATCGCATTCCCGCCCCGCTGCAACAACAGAGATCGACTCCCGACATCCCGGCGCCGATGCCGGCCCGCTCGGCCAGATCCATCGACGACTGGAAGCCGCCGATGTGGATCTGTTGCCCCATGATGAGTTCCCACAACTGGCCTTCGGCACCGCTGTAAACGGACTGCACTTCACGTAAACCGACGTCTGCCAAGTTCTTCATACGGATCTCCATGATTGAGGGACGTGATTGCAGGTCATTTTAGGATGGACCTCCGAGTCCGTCCGCGTTCAGAGGTCGGACTCGGGGGGCCATCCTACAAGTCAATGAACCCTTATTCTCGGCTGAAGCGCGAGCTTTGTCAATTGGCCAACTCAGGTTACAATAATCTTATGAATCCGTCACGAAACGAACTGTGCAGAAAAATCCCGTCCGTGGAGGTGCTGATCGAGGCGGCGGAAGCCCGCTGGCCGCCCGCGGAAGTTCCCCGCCGGGTCGTCGTCTCCGCAGTCCGGGCCGCCGTGGCCGCGGTCCGCGAAGTGCTGCCCACTGCCGCGGCGCCCCTCGCCGATGCCGCGGCCCTCCGCGAGTGGATCCTGACCGACGTCGGCCGGCGGATCGAGGCGATCCTCGGGACCCATTATCGCAAGGCGATCAACGCCACGGGAATCATCCTCCACACCGGATTAGGCCGGGCCGTGTTGCCCGCACGGGCCTTGCGGCAGATCAGCCGCGAACTGTCCGGCTTCTCGGTCTTGCAGATCGACGTGGACGGCGGTCAGCGGTCTCGACGGGACGAGCGGATCGAGGAGATCCTGCGACTGCTCACCGGGGCCGAGGCCGCCACCGTGGTCAATAACAACGCCGCCGCCACGGCGATCGTCCTCAATACTGTGGCTGCCGGCAAGGAAGTAATCGTTTCCCGGGGCCAATTGGTCGAAATCGGCGGTTCCTTTCGCCTGCCCGAGATCATCGCCGCCGCCGGCGCAAAGCTCGTCGAGGTGGGCACGACCAATAAGACCCACCTCCGCGATTACCAACGGGCGATCAGCGAACATTCGGCCGCGATCCTTCGGCTCCATCCCAGCAACTACAAGATCGTGGGCTTCACGGCGGAAGTGCCATTGGAAGACCTGGTCCGCCTGGGCCAAGCCCACGACTTGACCGTCATCGACGACGTCGGCGCCGGCCCGCTCATCGATTTCTCCCAGTTCGGTTTCGAGAAGGAGCCGACGTTGGCCGAGTCGGTCGCTGCCGGGGCCGACGTGATCACCTGCAGCGGCGACAAGCTGATCGGCGGCCCCCAAGCCGGAATCCTGCTGGGCAAGGAGCGTTGGATCCAGGCCATCCGCAAGAATCCGCTCGCCCGGATCGTTCGTCCGGACAAACTGACGCTGACTGCGCTGGAGGCCACACTGGTTCTGTTTCTGGACCAGGAACGGGCCCTAGGCGAAGTGCCGACGCTGCGCATGCTCCGTCGCGACCTTGCGGACATCGAGACACAGGCCGAACGCATTGCCGCGGCGATCCGGGCCTCGGTGCCTGGCGCGAAAGCCACCGTTGTCGAGGGATTCTCGCAGATGGGAAGCGGCTCGCTGCCGGGCCAGGACTTGCCGACCCGCCTGGTGGCCGTCCAGGCCGAGAATCTGGAAGAAGGCGAGATCGCCCGCCGCCTGCGGCGGTACGACCCGCCGGTCTTTGCGCGGGTCGGGCAAGGACGCGTGCTGGCCGACCCGCGGACGCTCCTGGACGGCGAGGAATCCGTTCTCGTGGCGGCATTTTGCAGCGCCTTGAGCGCCACACCAACCCGAAGCGTAAGCGAGGAAGCTTGTAAGATGCTCAACGTCACGCTTGGCACCGCCGGACACGTCGATCACGGCAAGACGGCCCTGGTGAAAATGTTGACCGGTTGCAACACCGACCGCCTGAAGGAGGAAAAAGAACGCGGGATGTCGATCGACCTGGGCTATGCCCGCTGCCGCATCCGCGATCTGGAGGTTGGCATCGTCGACGTGCCCGGTCACGAGAGTTTCATCAAGACGATGGTCGCCGGCGCGTGCGGCATGGACGGCGTGATCCTCGTGGTGGCCGCCGACGACGGCATCATGCCCCAAACCCGCGAGCACCTCGACATTCTCACGCTCCTGGGACTTCGCCACGGATTGGTGGCCATCACGAAGATCGATCGGGTGGACGACCCCCGGCGGCAAGAGGTGCTTGCCGACCTCACCGGCTTTCTGCAAGGAACATTTCTCGAAGGCGCGCCGATGCTGCCGCTCTCGAACGTCACCTTGGAAGGATTCGATCCGTTTTTCGAGGCCCTGGAAGGCCTGGTGCGATCAATCACGCCCAGGCGGGCCGACGGGGTCTTTCGCATGCCGCTGGATCGGGCCTTTTCCGCCAAGGGTTTCGGCACCGTAGTGGCGGGCATCCCCATCGCCGGCGCCGCCTCGCTAGGCGGCGAAACGCTCCTGCTGCCGCAGAATTTCAGCAGCCGGATCAAACGCATCGAGGTCTACGGGCAGCCGAGCGAGACGGTGCTCTGCGGCCAATGCGCGGCCATCAACCTGGGCCACTGCGACGCCAAGGAGATCCGCCGGGGCGACGTGCTCACCCTGCCCGGCTATTTCACGCCGCAGGAATTCTACGTCTGCCGGTTGCGGCTTCTGCCGTTGGAGAAGATCTCCTTGAAGAGCGGCGCCGAGCTGAAATTTCATACCGGCACCAGCGAGGTCAACGCCACGCTCTATCCGCTGGAGTCGGGCGAGCTGCGCGGCAATTCCACGCACATCGTCCAGCTCCGCATGAAGCGGCCGATCGTGGCCGGGCCGGGCGACCCTTTCATCCTCCGCAGTTTTTCGCCGGTCCGTACGATCGGCGGCGGCACGATCCTCGAGCCCATCGAGAGACGGCTCAAACGCAATCGGCCCGGCGTCGCGGAAGACCTGGCCGTACAGGCCGCGGCGGTCGGCGACGACGCCCGATTCGTGGAATACGCCATCCGCCGACCAAGGGTACCTGGCGGGCACCCGGCACCTGGAACAATTCAGCATCATGCCGGGTGCCGGGTCGGCCCGGCGATCGCCATCCCCAAGGCCGACCTGGCCCGCCGCACCAAGACGCTCTACCCGAGGCTGGATGAGATATTGTCGCGCCTCGTACAGGAGAAGAAGGTGCTCGCCTTGGCAGCGGAGCTTTATCTTCATTGCACCACGGCCGCCGAGGCCGGCGATCGGCTCCTGGGCCAGCTTGCCGAGTATCACCGCCGTGCTCCGGAAAGTCCGGGCATGACTTGGGAGCAGCTTGGCGAGGCGTGCCCTTGGCAAAAGCCGGTGTTGGAAGGACTTGTCCGGCTGTTGAAAAGCGACGGCCGGTTGGTGGAACGCAATCAGCGTCTGGCGCGGGCCGAACATCGGCCGACCTTCCAAGATCGCGACGCCGCCCTTCTGGAAGCGATCGAGTCGTGTTTCCGGCAGCAGGCGTTCGCTCCGCCAAGCGCCGCCGAGTTGGCCGAAAAGATCAAGCTTCCGCCGGCCGCGATCGACAAACTTCTCAGCATCCTCCAAGAGCATCAGCAGTTGGTGGCGGTGGGCGAGGGGCTGCTCTTTCATCGGGAAGCCGATCGAGTGCGCCCGGCGCCTGCTGGTCGAGCACATTCAGAAGGAGGGGCGGTTGGAGAGCGTGCAGTTCAAGTACCTGGTGAACACGACGCGAAAGTTCGCCCTGCCGCTCTTGGACTACTTCGATCGCAGCGGCTTGTTTCGCCGGGTGGGCAACACGCGCTATCTGAAAGTGCGGCCCGGTGGTCCGTCTCCGGCTTCCGCAAGTGACCCGAAACACGGCCCTGCCGGTGGCCGGAATTGAAGATGAACTTCTTGCGGACAGCGCGCCAATGTAGTAAATTAGCCTTTCGCAAGTGATGGAGAACCTGGTTCACCCACAGTCGGGTGCTCCGCTCACAGATTTTGGCGAGCAATATCAACCGAGGACAGCAGAATGCCTATCTCATGGAACGAGATCCGCCAAAATGCCATTCGTTTTGCGACCGATTGGGCCGGGGCAACAAGCGAGAGCGCCGAAAAGCAAACCTTTTGGAACGAGTTCTTCGCGGTCTTCGGTATGCAACGCCGGGCCGTAGCGTCGTTCGAGGAGCCGGTCCAACAGATTTCCGGGAGGTACGGAAGGATCGATTTGTTCTGGAAGGGGAAGCTCCTTGTCGAGCACAAGAGCCGCGGCGGCGACCTTGGCAAGGCGGAGTCCCAGGCATTCCAGTACATTCAGGATCTGCTTAACGAGGGACGCGACGACGAAGTACCGCGCTACGTCATCGTATCCGACTTTGCGCGATTCGCCCTGTACGATTTGGAGCCGGAAGACGGCCGGCCGCTTCCGTTGTTTGCTGGCCACAGGGTCGAGACAACGGAAATTGCGCTTGCTGAACTACACCGCAGTATTCATGAATTCGCCTTCATTGCAGGCTACGAGCAACACCGTTTCCAGGACCAGGATCCGATCAATCTGAAGGCGGTCGCCATCATGGACGACCTTCACGATGCGTTGGAGGCCGGCGGTTATACGGGCCACGATCTTGAGCGATTCCTGGTACGGATCCTATTCTGCCTCTTTGCGCAATGCACGGGCATCTTCGAGCGCGAGGCATTTCGGCTCTTCATCGAGGACCGCACCAAGCCCGATGGTTCGGATTTGGGGGTCCACCTGGCGCAGCTTTTCGCCGTGCTTAACACGCCCGCGGACAAGCGGCAGAAGAATCTTGATGAAACATTGGCTTCATTCCAGTATATCAACGGCGATTTGTTCGCCGAGAGCCTCGGTTTCGCCGATTTCAATCGGGACATGCGTAACAGCCTTTTGGCATGTACGCGGTTCGACTGGTCGCAGATTTCGCCGGCCGTTTTCGGTTCGCTCTTCCAGGGAACGATGCAACCGAAGGAGCGACGGCAACTCGGCAGCCACTATACGAGCGAACGCGACATTCTCAAAGTCGTTCGGTCGCTTTTTCTGGACGATCTACAGGTGGAATTCGAGCGGATCAAGGGCAATAAGAACGAACTCAAGCAATTCCACCAGAAGATTGCCAGCCTCTGTTTCCTCGACCCGGCCTGCGGATGCGGCAACTTCCTCGTGGTTACCTATCGCGAACTGCGGTTGCTGGAAATCGACGTGCTGAAGCTCTTGGAAAAGGCGCCAGCAGCACATGAATATCCAGAGCCTATCGCTGGTAGATGTCGACGCCTTTTATGGCATCGAGATCGACGAGTGGCCGGCGCGAATCGCCGAGGTCGCCATGTGGCTGATGGACCACCAGATGAATGTTCGGTTGTCCGAGGTGTTTGGCCAGTACTTCGTGCGGTTGCCATTGACCAAGTCGCCCACGATTGTCTGCGGGAATGCGTTGCGAGTGGATTGGAAGGAAATTCTTCCGCCCAAGAAGTGCAGCTACGTCTTGGGAAATCCGCCATTTATTGGAAAGCAGTTTATCGACGGGCGGCAAAGCGCGGATATGGCGCTGGTTTGTGGCCATATCAAGGGCCACGGCGTGCTCGACTACGTCAGTGGTTGGTATGTGAAGGCTGTTTCTTACATTCAAGGTACTCGCATTCGGGTTGGATTTGTCTCGACCAACAGTATCACCCAAGGTGAGCAGGTTGGCGTTCTCTGGCGTGCCTTGTTCGATCAGGGAGTCAAAATTCATTTTGCGCACAGGACGTTCACATGGCAGAGCGAAGCGAAGGGCAAGGCCCACGTCCACGTGGTTATCATCGACTTTGGCGCATTCGATTTCGCGCCGAAGCGGCTCTACGAGTATGAAGCGGTTTCGCCGGCCCGATCCGACGCGTCAAACGACGAGGGTGGCGGCGAGGTCGTTGCCACGGTTACGGAGGCGACGAACATCAGTCCGTATCTTGTGGCCGGCCCGGATTCCGTGCTCACGGGCCGGAGCAAGCCAGTCTGTCGGGTGCCGCAGATTGTCTTCGGTAGCATGCCGAATGACGGTGGTCACCTGCTGTTTAGCTCGCTTGGCCGCGACATTTTCCTGCGGAAGCAACCCGACGCCGCCAAGTATCTGCGACGCTTCGTAGGCGCCGAGGAATTCCTCAACGGAACGGAACGATGGTGCCTGTGGTTGGATGGCGAGCATCCGTCGGAGTTCATGCGAATGCCCGCTGTGAAGGATTGCGTGCATGCCGTCGCCATTCATCGAAAGAACAGCAAACGACAGACCACGAAAGATTTGGCCGTGCTCCGGCTTACTTCGCGGAAATTCGCCAACCGGACCGTGCGTATCTTCTCATTCCATCAGTATCGAGCGAGCGCCGGCGTTACATTCCCATCGGATTCATGCAGCCTGACACTATTGCAAGCAATCTCGTTCTTCTGGTTCCTGGCGCCGATCTATATCATTTTGGGGTTCTATCCTCCGCAATGCACATGGCGTGGGTGCGACAAGTTTGTGGGCGACTGAAGTCAGACTACCGTTATTCAAACAGGATCGTCTACAACAATTATCCGTGGCCTGCCGAGCCAAGCGCAGCAGAAGGCCACCGCGTGGAGGAAGCGGCGCAACGGATACTGGACCTCCGCGTGGAACTGGGAGATGGACGCGCAGGCTTCCTTCCCGCTGCGATGAAGAGCAGTCGAACCGCGTGCTTGGCTGACCTTTATGATCAAGAAGGCATGCCTCTTCCGCTTTTTAAGGCGCACAGAACGCTCGACCGCGCGGTGGACCGCTGTTACCGCTCGCAGCCGTTTATTTCCGACCGCCAGCGCGTCGAGTATCTTTTTTCCCTGTATGAGAAGCTTGCCGCCCCGCTGCTGTCCAAAGCGCGGAAGAAAAAACAGTAGTTTCGTTTTGGAGTGCGGAATTCGGTGCAACACGGCGTCGACCTAGCGCAGCACGGCTTCCACGACCAGGACCTGATCAATCTGAAGGCGGTCGCCATCATGGACGACCTGCACGACGCCTTGGAGGCAGGCGGTCACACGGGCCACGATCTCGAACGCTTCCTGGTGCGGGTCCTGTTCTGCCTCTTCGCGCAGTGGACGGGCATTTTCGAGCGTGAGGCGTTTCGGCTCTTCATCGAGGATCGCACCAAGTCCGATGGTTCCGATTTGGGGGTCCATCTGGAACAGCTCTTCGCCGTGCTCAACACGCCCGCAGACAAGCGGCAGAAGAAGCCGGATGAAAGGCTGGCGGCGTTCCCCTATGTGAACGGCGAATTGTTCGCCGAAAGGCTCGGTTTCACCGATTTCAATCGCGACATGCGAAATAGCCTCTTGGCCTGTACGCGGTTCGATTGGTCGCAGATCTCACCGGCCATCTTCGGTTCGCTCTTTCAAGGGACAATGGAAGGGAAGGAGCGACGGCAATTTGGCGGCCACTATACAAGTGAGCGAGACATTCTCAAAGTGGTGCAGGGGCTGTTCCTCGATGACCTGTGCGCGGAGTTTGAGCGAATCAAGAATAATAAGAACGAACTCAAGCAATTCCACCAGAAGATTGCCGGCCTTCGTTTTCTCGATCCGGCGTGCGGCTGCGGTAACTTCCTCGTGGTTGCCTATCGCGAACTTCGGTTTCTGGAAATCGAGCTTTGGGAGCTTTTGCAAGTGGAGGGCCAGCAGCACCTGGGATTGTCGCTCGTCGATGTCGACGCCTTCTGCGGCATCGAGATCAACGAGTGGCCGGCGCGGATCGCCGAAGTGGCCATGTGGCTCATAAACCACCAGATGAACATTCGGGTGTCCGAGGCATTCGGACAATATTTCGTCCGCTTACCGCTGACGAAGTCGCCGAAGATCGTTTGCGGGAACGCGTTGCGCCTGGATTGGAAGAAAATTCTTTCGCCGCAGAGGTGCAGCTATGTGCTTGGCAATCCGCCGTTCGTGGGAAAGCACTTGATGACCGCCGAGCAAAGTGAGGACATGGAAGTTGTGTGGGGAAACAACAACGGCGGGGGGGGTCTTGGATTATGTCACCGGCTGGTATCACAAGGCAGCGGAATATGTCCAACGCACGCGCATTCGTGTCGGCTTCGTTTCCACCAACTCCATAGGGTGCTCGCATAAGATGATGTTACGCGGGGAGTGTGGGGCAGCCATATTGGTCGAGGTTTCGCCAGAACTCTTCCCAGCGGCCTGTGGTGAGTCGCAGCGCACGTATCGACAATACGGCGAGAGCGCCGTCGTCCTTCCAACGCGAACCCGATTTGCATAAGCGGTGCTTGATCAAGGTCTTGCATGCCGCTTCCGTCACGCCGCTGCCGATCGGCCAGTTCCGCTGCACCGAATAAGAGTATTTCATCCGTTCCTTCTGGTTTTGGAGGTAGGTGATCGTCGCCAGGACCGCCTTCGCATCTTCCGCGTTTTTCAGCGGCGTCGTGGAAAGAAATTCATCCAGGACCGAAAGCAAACGACTCACCGCTCCCTGCTTGTGCTTCAATTGATGAAGCTGGTTTTCCAGCCACGCTTCTCTTTCTGCTTTCTTTTTCGCTCCCTTGAACACCACCATCGCCGCCTTGCCCACGTACTCGCTGGCATGGTAAAAGTCCAATGTCTGGTGGTCCGTCAACGGTTTCAGGTAGCTCCAGTTGTCTGCCGCGCCGTCGCCCAGACCGATATACGGCACGTTCGGATAGGCATTCTTCACGCGCTCCACCTCGCGTTGGAATTTCGCGTGGAACTTTTCTTTCCCGTACTCTGGGGTTGCGCCTGCGTAAATCGTATGCAGGCGTTCCCCTTGGGCGTCGTAAAACGCGATCGTTCCCGTCATCGCCACCCGCCACCCGTCCTCTTGCAAAAGCATGCATGTTCCATCAACGCCGATCGCGATGGAGGCACACGGATGCTCGAACTGTGGCAATGCGTAGCTCCAGGTCTCTTCTTTCGCAACGGCATAGGCACCGACGATGTCGCCCAGCGACTTGACGTATCGCTTGGAAATCTTTCGATGCTGGCATTCCAATAAATCGGCGACAACCGCATCGGCTCCGGCTTCCGCGTATTTGTAGGAGACCAACTTGGCAAATCTTGGCGTGGCGTTGAGAACCAATCGGGCACTCTCTTCGAGCGGGCAGAACGTTTTGCCCCCTTCGGACGTTTGATAGACATGCCGAAGCACGGAGACGCTGCCGTAAGGCGTTTCGTAATCTTGAGCGAACTGCCCCTTGCTGGTCATGCGGACCGAACCGAGTTGGATGGGACTTCCATCGGTATCGAACCGCTCGAGATTCTTTTCGGTGGCCAGCAGGCCGACTTCGTTAAGCGCATCCTGGATCGCTTCTTCGGCCCGAAGCATGGAGCCGGTCAGCGGCAAGGTGACCTCGATGGTGATGGAATTATGAGCTTGGCGAGTGATTTGTGCGGTCATGTCATTTCCTCCGTGAAAAGTCCCGCGACGACAACTTTGTCTGGGCGACGGCACCGATACTTGGTAAACTATCCGAGTATCCTTCGGATTCCAGGACGGAAGCATAACCTATTCATCGACGTTTGTCTACATCATTTTATGCGAGCACCCACTCCATAAGTCAGGGAGAACAAGCTGGCGCACTCTGGAATCCACTCTTCCAGCAATTCGGCCTGAAAATCCACTTCGCTCACCGCACCTTCGCGTGGGAAAGTGAGGCCCGTGGCAAAGCACACGTTCACGTCGTCATCATTGGTTTTGCCGCTTTCGACACTACCAACAAGCGCATTTACGAGTGCCACGACAACACAGCCAGCGTTGCAAGCGTAAAGAACGTCAGCCCCTATCTCATCGAGGGACCAGACGTTGCCGTTACTTCGCGCAGCAAGCCAATTTGCGACGTGCCGGCCTGCGAGTATGGGAACAAACCGGCGGACGGAGGCTATCTAATTGTCGAAGAGAAGGACCGCAAGCAGTTTCTGGCCAAGAACCCGGGGCGAAGAAGTTTCTCCGCCCGCTGCTCTGTGCGGATGAGTATTTGCACAACATCCCGCGATGGTGCCTGTGGCTCGTGGATGCGTTGCCGGAAGACATACGGGCGAATCCGGGCGTAAAAGCGCGTGTTCAAGGAGTCCGAGATTTTCGTCTGGCGAGCAAGAAAGAGCCCACTCGCCGCAAGGCACAGGAGCCAACGCTTTTTGCCGAGATCCGCCAACCGAAGAGAAGATACGTCGTCGTCCCGCAACATACATCGGAGAATCGCCGTTATGTTACGTTCGGATACTTTCCGCCGAATGTGGTCGTTCACAATAGCTGCTCTTGCATTCCAGACGCCAGCCTCTACGATTTCGGCGTTCTGTCCTTGGCGATGCACATGGCGTGGGTGAAAGTTGTTTGCGGACGCATCAAGTCGGATTACCGCTACTCCACCAGGCTTGTGTACAACAACTACCCGTGGCCAGGCGAGCCGAACACGAAGCAGCGGGCGGTGGTTGAGGCGGCGGCACAATCCGTGCTGGACGCGCGCCGCCGAACACTTGACGGAGGGTGCGAAACTGGCCGACCTCTACGATCCGCTGGCCATGCCGGCGAAACTGGTGAAAGCCCACGCCGCGCTCGACCGCGCGGTGGACCGTTGTTACCGTGCGCAGCCCTTCACTTCCGACCGCCAGCGCGTTGAATATCTTCTTGCCATGTATGAGAAGCTTGCCGCCCCACTGCTGTCCAAAGGGCGGAAGAAAAAGCAATGATTCAGGGCATGCCGCAAAATTTTCCGGACACTTGACACAAACACTTGACAACCATCTTGTGGTTTGTCACACTAGTGTTTTCCGATACTACACCCAACAAGGAGCCGGAATCATCATGGCCAAGAAGAACGAAGTGAACAAAACCCAAGCCGTCCGCGAGTTTCTCAAGGCGAACAGGAAGGCCAAGAACTCGGAAGTGGTGGAAGCCCTGGCGAAACAGGGTATCGCGATCACGGCCAATTACGTCGGAAACATCAAGGCCACGAGCAACAAGCGGCGGCGGGCGATGCGAACGGTCGCCGCCAAGGGAGGGGTCGGCATTCCCGAAGTCAAAGCGGCCCTGGCTTTCATCAAGCTCGCGGGGAGTGTCGCGGTGGCGAAGCAAGCCCTGGTGGTGGCCCAAGAGATCAGGGAAATCGTATAGCAACGATGAAATTGCGACTTGTTTCCACCTGCTTTGCCTGCTTGTTGACGACAGCGTTGTCCGGCCTCGGGGCCGTAAAGTCTCTTGCCTCGCCGCAGGTCTTTTGGGCCTCGGATCCGGTTCGCCCGAACGAAACGGTGCTGCTCCAGGGCAACGACTTCGGCAGTGCGGCGGTTGTCGAGGTGTTGCGGCTGAGTGATGCTATTGGCATCGACCCGGTCGCCAGGGATGGGGCGAAAGGCTGGGCGCGCCTGCCGGTGCTCCAGGCGAGCGACTGCTCGCTGAAGTTCGTGCTGCCGGGCGACTGGAAGATGGGCGTGTTCGCTTGCCGCGTTACCTCCGGCGGCACTGCTTCCGCACCGGTGCTCATCAACGCGCCCGATCCGTGGTGGCTACAGGGCGATCGCGGCGCATCGGCCACGCCGGGCGGTTGGCTGCGAGTCTTAGGCAAGTCGCTCGCCTTCGATCAGTGTCGACATCATGGTTGCACCGTCCGGTTGGAGCCCGGACAGGGAGCCTCGCGGTTTGTCGAGCCGGCCGCCGAGGATTGCTACTCCTTGCGACTGGACCTTCCGGCGGATCTCAAGCCCGGCGTTTATACGGTCTATGTCCACAACGGGTTTGGCGGCGCTTTAGCCGAGCGCAAGGCCGGCGTCCTGCGCGTCGAATCGCTCGATGCTTGGCTTGATGCCCGGCCGACCAAAGTATTCAACGTGCTCGATACGTATGGCAAAGACGCCACGCAACAAATGCGCAAGACGCTCAGCAAGTACAGCCCTGTGCCCGATCGCACGGAAGGGATCCTGGCAGCCCTGAGAAAGGCCAAAATGAATGGGGGCGGCATCGTCTATTTCCCAGCCGGCAGGTACGGGATTCAGGGCGATCTTAACGTCCCGCCGCACACGGTGCTCAAGGGCGAAGGCATGGGGCTGGTCGTCTTGTGGTGGGGCAAGGGCCGTTTCAATCTCGACGGCGGCAGCGACGAAGGCCTGGAAGCCGGCAAGGAGCGTGCCGAATTGCCGGGCACGCTGATTCACGGCTCCGAGTTCGCCCTGGAGGACATGAGCCTGTATCTGCCCCTGGCCTACCGGACGGCCATCAGCAGCGACGAACGGTTCCGCATGCGGAAGGTCCGCGTCCGCATCGATCATTACTGGGCGATGGACGGGCGGAAACGTCCCGAAGGAGTTGTCGCATACTTGGGGAAGAATGCCGAAGTGACCGATTGCGACATTCTCGCCAAGGGTACGGGGCTGGTGCCGCGGGAGTATTGCCTGATCGCCCGGAACCGCATCATGGCGGGCAAGACGAACTGCCCGTTGGGCGGCGCCCGGCAGGTGATCGTCGAGGATAACCACTTCGTCAGCCTTTTCCCGACGGCGTATCAGAACATTGCCGGCAGCGGGCAGAACCTGTACTATGCCCGGAACCGGCAAGAGAGCCTGCACGTCCACCAGGCCGATTACTCGTTTACCTTCGATGCCGGCGACGCAGCCTATTTTGGCAAAATTGCCACGGTTCACGGCAAGCAACTCACCTTGGCCGAGGACCCGAGCTATCCGCAGTGGGCGCCGGAAAAGAGCGATTTGTGGCGGAGGGCAATCGTTTGCATCCAGGACGGCCGGGGGGCCGGCCAATGGCGGAACGTCGTGGCGAACCACGGGCGGCAATGGGAAATCGACCGCGAGTTCGCTTGTCCGCCCGACGACGCGTCGCTGGTGACGATCGTGCCCATGAACGGTCGCGTCTTGATGATTGGCAACCGTTTCGAAGATGCGAACTGGGTCAACGCCTCGTACGGGACGGCCATCGACGTGGTCTGTGCCGAAAACCGCTTGTATCGCTGTGCGCAACTGCTCAACTACGGTTGCGCGCCGGACCGCGCATTTCAGCCTTCCTGGTACGTGCAATTTTTTGACAACGAGTTGCATGAGGGACAAACGTCGATCGATACGACGGGTTCGGTGCGGGATCCGCAGAAGTTCCCCTGTCCCATCACGCGCTGTACGATCCACCGCCGGGAGGTCGTGGGGGAGGACAATTGCGGTGACATTACCGTTTCCGGCCACACCCGCGACGTGATCGTGGAAGGGTGTGTTTTGCGTCACCCCGCGAGCACGATCCGCGCCGCAAGCGAGGCCCAAGGCGTGCTGCTTCGCAACAACACGGGAAAGAGCGAGTAAGGATCTGGCCACGAATAAGGCAGCCAAATACAAGTCCGCCCTACGAACGTTGTCGTCGAAAAACGACACATCCGGAGTCGCTTCCCACTTGTTCCCAGCGGCCTGACGACCGCAATGCCGCCGGCAATCGCTCCGAAAGCTTGGGGTCCCACACCACGCAGTCAATGCGGTAGCTATCGAGGAGCGATTCCCAGCCCTCGTCGGCGTTGCCAATGCGGACATAGTCGTTCCAAACCGGGTCGGGAAAGGAGTCGATTCGTCCGTCCGCAAAAATCGTTGCCTGTGGATACAAGTGCCAAGTCAGATAGGAACCCCATTCCATAGGCTGGAAAAGCCGGCCGGCAAAGCCCGTTTGCCGCAAGAAGGCCACGGCTGCTCGCGGCTCGCCGGGCGGTTCCGCAAGCCGTTTCCCGGCCGGCAGCAACGGATTGAAGGCCCGCGTCCAGGGAGTGCCCAATGCCGCCCACACCAACAATAGGGCCAGCACGACGAAATTCGCCGCCGCAGGAACTTCCTTCGCCGCCGACATTCTTCCCCACCGCCGCGCGATCGCGGCCAGATGCGGGGCCAGCACGGTCGGCAGCAGCAATCCCCACCAGACCACCATCCGTTGGGCCGTGCAGCCGAGAATTCCAAACACGAGCAGCAGCAGCGTCTCGATAGTGGTCACTTGTTTCGCGTTGCCGGCCAGGATGGCGATTGCCAGCAGCAACGACGCGTAAAAGGCCGTGCCCGTGTAGGCGCCAAGTTCGGTCGGCAGCCACTCGCCGATCTGCCGTTGCGTGGACCTCGAAGCGACCACGAAGAAGTAGTCGGTTGTATGGCGGAAATGGGGATTGCAGAACGCTGCCGCCAAGGCCGCCGCGGTACAGGCCAGATAAACCCAAACGTAGCGGTCGTTCCAAGCGGCCACCGACCGTGAGTACACGGTGCCCGCTTGCCGCCGCCAAACTGTGGCCGCCGTCGCCAGTAGAAACAGACCGGGCAGGACGATTCCCAGCGGAAAGGCGCCGTGGCTGTTGGTCCAGAGCATCTCGATCAGGGCGATTGCCGCCACGCTTCGCCAGCCGTCGCAGCAGTGCCAGAGCAGGCACAGTTCTGCCGTGAAGAGGACCAGCGAGATGGCCTGCGGCCGGACGCCGAAGTTGGACGCCGCCAGGGCCATAGCAGCCAAGGTCAGCACGGCCGCCACGCGCGTCCTCTGGCAGCGCCGCCAGGCAGTATAGCCGATCAATCCTATCGCCAGTGCATAGCAGGCCGCGAAAAAGAATTGCACTAGCGCGAATCCGCCTCGGTCATACAGGCGATAAATGGTCCACTGCGCTAGCCAACTTTGGTTGACGATCGCTTGCCCGGCAATGGTGTAGGTAAACAGGTCCGGGCCACTGGCCGCGCCGCTGTGGGCAATTTGACGGCCGGTGACGAGGTGGTGCCAGAAATCCAACGGGTATTGCACCAACGTGCCGACGTACACTAAGGTCAAGATCGGCGGCAGCAGCAGCCACACTGAACCCGTCGTTATGCGCGGAACTCTTATCATCTCAAGCCACTCACGCGCGGTTCAAGCCGATCTTCTCCACGAGCTTCAATTGCCATCGGGAAGCGCCGGTGAAGAGACAGAGGCCGATCAGCCCGAGACCAGCCAAAGTGACGAGCCGGCCGTGGGCGAGGCTGTCGGGGTGAAACTCCAGGCAGACCTCGGAATTGCCCGGCTCGACGACGCAGCCGAGGGAGTCGCCGTTGACGCGATAAACGCACTTTGGGCTGCCGTCGATCGAACACCGCCAGCCGGGATGATAGCTCTCGGCGATCACCAACAATTGCGGCGACGAACAGCAGACCTTCACGAGCATTTGCCCGGCACGGTGCCGGGTTAGCGTGGCCGTGCCCGGCTTGCCCGGCGGCAGGGCTAGGGCGTACTCGCAAAGGGCCTCGTCGACCATGAGTACATGGTGCCCGACGTCGATCTTCGCCCGACCACGACCATGAGTCCATGGTGCCCGACCTGGTGCCCGCTCGGCGGGGTCCTGGCTCGGCACGACGTGCGTCACCAGTCGCACCAGCGGGAGGGGATCGGGCACTTGTAGCGTTTCCTGGGCCAAGAGGCCGTCGCGACCCCGACCCAGCGTACTGGGTGCCCCGCCGGGTGCCCCGGCGCCGGGGCACCCAATAAGCTGGGTCGGGATCGCGTCCAGGGTGCAACTCAGTCCATAGTAACCCAGGTCGGCAGCCAGGAAGAGCACCAGGCCGACCAGCGCGCCGCGGACGCCTCGCGCCGCGGCGATCACCAGCAGCGCGGCCGCAGCCATGAGCAAAGGTCCCACGAGGACGCGCGGGATCGAGGCCACGTGGTGGTGCCCCGTTTGCAGGATCAAGCCGGCCACGGCCACCGCCAGGCTGACGAGGACGGTCGCGCCCAGGATCTCGAACTGCCGCCACAGCTCGGCGGCACGGCTTCGCGCGCTAAGAATCGGCAGGTGCCGCTGGACCGTATGCCTTTCCCGCGATTCGCGCTCGACGAGCACGAAACCGATGGCCGCCAGCACGGCCATGGCAAACTGGAACAAGACCGTGTATCGGCAAGAGAATTGAAACCAGGCGGCCCCGACCCAGAGTACTGGGTGCCCCACCGAATTCTGCAAACTTGGGAATCGGCCCTGACCCGCACCCACAAGTGGGTACCCGCCGAGTGCCCCGCCCAAGGCCAGCAACAGCCCCGCGACGGCCAAGGCGGCCGTCGCCTGGGCCAAGCGTTTCATCCCGCCCAAGTCGCCATGGCGAACGAGGACCCAGAGGGCCAGCATCAACGGCACTGCCCCCACGTAAAGACTCAGTTCATGGGCATTGCCGCCAAAGGCCCGATCGATCGGCAGGTAGGGGGCCACGAGTTGGATCAGGTTGATCGGATGGAGCGTTGCGCCTTCGCACCCAGAGGGTACCCGGCCGCCCAGGGCGCCCGGTACTCCGGGTCGCGCGCTTTGGAAGAGGGTTTCCAACGCGGGCAGGAACTGGATCGCCCCGACCAGCAGGCCGATTCCCTTGGCAACGATCACGCGCGACGACGAATTCCGTTGGCAGCCGATGCAGACGCGGCACGTCGGCATCGTTTCGCAACCGTCGCGAGGAAAATATCTCCGCGTCATGGCCAGGAAGAGCGTGAAACCCGCCTCGGTCAAGAGCGAGAAGCAAACGTATTGCAGGCAGCCGAGCAGGATCTGCGATCCGGTCAAGAGGGCCAGGAAGGCCTGGGCCAGGGCCACCTTCCACCGCTTGGCATCGACCATGACGATGTCGATCATGGCCAGCAACCACGGGATGTGGGCCACGGCCGCCACCGCGTTGGGATGGACGAAATGCAACAGGTTGAAACTGGAAAACGTAAAGGCCAAACTACCCACCATGGCCGCATCCTGCCGCCGCAGCCGGCGGCGCAGCAAGAAGTACATCCCCGCCAGCATCAGCGGATAGCTGCACAGGTACTCCCAACAAAGTGCGGCGCGAAACGGCAGAAAACGGTAAAGGAAACGGTGCAGGGGATGGTACGTGCCGACCTGGCCTTCGCCGGTGAGATAACAGCCCCCACCCCGACCAGGAGTACATGGTGCCCGACCGGGTACCCGCACACCGGGCATCCAGTCGAACGATTCGCCGTGGGCCAATTGTTCGGCATAGAAGGCCCGGGCCGACAGGTGGAAATTGCCCAGGTCGTCGGCCCTATACAGACCGCTGCCGAAGAAAGGCATGGCCAGAAGCGAGAACAAGATCACCGCGGCCAGCAGCGACCAGGCGAACAAGTCGCGTTCGCTGTGGGCCGTCACCCGGGGAATGAAGTTGCCTAGGCGAAACGACATGGATTGCACCAATCGAGGGAGCCGGCGCAGTTTGCGAAACAAACGTCGGCACGGATGATCTCCTTCTACAAGGATAGGTCATAAAAGCAGCAGGCACCGGGCACACTGCGTAGCAGGGTCGGTGTGCCTGCTGCTTTTATTGCCGGCCGGCAATTGCGACCTAGACTTGAGGGAACTTCTTGATCGGCCGAGAAGGGGACCTTTATGTCGATTTCGAACGGGAAACTGCCTGCCGGCTTGAACGTATTGCTGACGGTCATGCTGTTCTGCACGGTGCGCGTCATGCTGGGCGGCGCCTTCTACCCCTGGGGCATCGACTCGATGCAGCTCTATGGTGCGGCCGATCTCGTCAACCGCGGCGACGCCCATCGCCTCTATGACGAGGCCTACTTTCAGGAACTGCAGAAACCCCTGGCCGCGACCCCGACCCAGGGTACTGGGTATCCCGCCGACGATTGCTCGCTTCACTATTTTCTCTATCCGCCCGTTGTGGCCTTGGTCCTTTCGCCATGGGCCCGATTATCGTACCCCGTAGCACAAGTCGTGTGGTTCTTGATCGAGGGCCTGGGGTTTGCCGTGTTTGCCGCCATGGTCTGTCGCGGCATGGAGTTTTCTCGGCCATGGCGCATGACGGTCTTGCTGGCTTTGTCGATTTTGATGCCTTTGTGGATGGCGTTTCGTGTAGGGCAATTGACGATCGTCTGGCTGATTGCCCTGTTGGGTGGGCTACTCCTGCACCAGCGCGAGCGGCGACTATTGGCCGGCCTGGCCTTCTCGCTGCTGGCGATGAAGCCGCCGTTGGCGCTTCCACTGGCCCTATGGCTGGTCATGCGTCGCGACGGGCGGACCTTGGCGGGAATGCTCGCCGGCGCCGCAGCCCAGAACCTGCTGGTGATGGCCTGTCTGGGACCTGGCATGCCGCTTTACTACCTCCGCGAACTGCCGAACCTCATGCAAGACGCCAAAGTGGCCGACTTTCCCGCCGCCTACGAACAATCGATTGCCGGCACGGCCAAGAACGTTTTGCGGCAAACCGGGTTTCTTGCACCGCAGTATCTCTCGATGATCATGCTCGTCCAAGTCGCCGTGGCAATCGCGGCCGGACTGGCCTTGTATTGCGTGGTCCTCCGCAACCGGCGCCGCCGACCACGAGTACATGGCGGGCACCCGGCAACCGGAACCATTCAGTATTGCGCCGGGTGCCGGGTCGGCGATCAAATGACCGTTGCCGACCGCCACTGCGAATACGCCGCCGCCGTGCTTTTCATGGCGCTTTCCGCGCCCCACCTGCTGCTCTACGACGCCGGCATCCTGGCCGTGGCCATGACCTATTTGTGGCTCACGTCCAGTTGGCGGATGGGTGTGGCCCTGCTGCTCTCCATGACCACGGTCGCCGCTATTTTTTACGGCTTCCTCGCGCCAGCCTCACGCCGCTGGTGGCCATCGCGGTTTTGTTTCGCATGGCCCGCGGACTTGACGAGCCGATTCCGGAGTGCGTCGCCGGGCCGGTAACAGAGACGACCGGGCCACGGGTATCGACGGTCTAGCCACGGATAGGACTTTAATTCATGGTGGACCCTTCGCCGGCAGAACGCCCGATCCCGCGATCGTACTTGTCGCGCTGGCGGTTTTCCGATTGGACGCTCGGATTGTTGGTTGCGCTGACCGTGCTGGCCGCTTGGGAAGGCTACACGCTGAATAACCGGCCGGAAAGTCGTGGCTGCGGGGGCGACTTTCGACCGTTCTACACTGCCGGCGAAATGGTCAGCCATGGCGAGGCGAAACGGTTGTACGATCAGCCGTACTTTCGCCACGCTGAAAAGTCACTTCGCGACGACCCGCTCGGCTTGCTGCTTTACCCGCCGACCCTGGGCTTGTTCGTGGCGCCCCTGGGAAGGCTTTCTTACGAGAAAGCCCTGGTCGCCTGGTGGGCGATCCAAGCCATTTGCCTTCTTGCAACCGGCGCGATTTTCTACCACACAACTCCATTGCCGCAGCCCTGGCGGATCAATATGCTTGTGGCCCTGGCCGCACTCGTGCCGCTGTGGATTGCCGTGACCATTGGCCACCTGTCGCCGATGCTCCTCCTGGCTCTCGCCGGTGGATTGACGCTGCACAAGCAGGGAAAACACGGCTGGGCCGGGCTGGTGCTTTCGCTACTGGCCCTGAAACCGCAACTGGCTGCCGGACTGCTACTCTGGATGCTCTTGCGGCGCGACCTCCGCACGCTCCTGGGTCTGGGCGCCGGGTTCGCGATCCAGGCCCTGGCCGTGGTGGTGCTCTTGGGGCCTCGTTTGTGGCTCGATTACCCGCAAGCCTTGCCCACGATTTCCGCCATTATCCGCGCCTGTCGCGCGTCACCGCTGTTTGAGCAGTCGTTTGCTGGTATCGCGAGAAATCTGTTCGGGCGGACCGGGCTTACCGTTTGGCAGACGGTGGCGGTGAGGATTACCTACGCGGTCACCACTGGCGCGGCCGTAGTCATGCTCTGTCGCGTCGCCTGGACGCGGCGTCCGTGGCAAAGTTTATCCGAGAAGCTCCCCTCTCCCTCCGGGAGAGAGGCAGGGGGTGAGGGTGGTTTGCAACAAGCGGCGGCGAAAAATGGCCATTCCGGCCTGATTATCCCGCACCCCGACCCTCTCCGGGCACCGACTGAAGGTTGGTCGGGAACGGGAGATCAGAACTACGAATATGCCTGCGGTGTGCTGTTCATGATGATTTTCCCGCCCTATTTCCTCGTCTACGATCAGACGCTTTTGGCCGTGCCGCTGGTCATGCTCTGGGCATCGCCGGCCTGGCGGTGGGGCGTGGCTTTGTGGGCCACCACGACCGGATTGGCAGCCTACCTCTCGTTCGCGCTCGGTTTCAGCCTCACCGGACTCGTGGCCCTGGCGACAATGTTTGCTCTCGCGAGAACCGTGCCGAAAACTGCGACCTAGACTTCATGCGAGGCATCGTCGAGGGTGCGGACCCCCTTGCGCGGACAAAGCACGACCGGAGGAATACACATGTCGCACGGGCGAGTTTTCGATTGGACGTTGGCCCTGCTGGTTGCGCTGACCATGATGGCGGCCTGGGAAGGCTATATGGTGGGCAACTGCCCGGCAAACCACGGCTGCGGGGGCTGTTTTTCGCAGTTCTACGTTGCCGGCACAATCATTCGTCGCGGCGAGGCGGAGCGGCTGTACGATCAGCCCTACTTTCGCCACTTGCAGGAGTCGATGCGCGACGACCCGCTCCGCTCGCTGTACCCTCCGACCCTGGGCTTGCTCATGGCGCCGCTCACGCGGCTTTCCTACGACAAGGCCCTGGCCGCCTGGTGGGCGATCCAAGCCCTCTGCATACTTGCGACGGGCGTGATTTTCTACCGCACAACCCCGATGCCGCGGCCCTGGCGAATCAATATGCTTCTGGCCCTGGCCGCGATGGCGCCTTTGTGGATCGCCGTGGGCGTCGGCCAATTGTCGCCGATGTTCTTGCTGCTCCTTGCCGGCGGATTGACGCTGCACAAGCAGGGAAAATGCGGCTGGGCCGGGTTGCTGCTCTCGCTTCTGGCCCTGAAGCCGCAACTGGCGGCTGGACTGGTGCTGTGGATGCTCTTGCGGCGCAACCTTCGTACGTTGCTGGGCCTGGCCGCGGGTTTCGTCCTCCAGATCCTGACCGTGGCCACAGTGTTGGGACCCGGCTTGTGGCTCGATTATCTGCACGCCATGCCCACGATTTCCGCCGTTACTCGTTACTACCACTATTCGCCGCTGATCGAGGCGTCGCTGGTAGGTATCGCGAGCAATCTGTTTTGGGCGGCCGGGCTCGCGGCATGGGAAGGGGCAGCGATGAAAATCACCTACGCCCTCACGGCCAGTGCGGCCGTAGTCCTGCTCTGCCGCGTCGTCTGGGCGCGGCAGGCGGATCCTGTAGGGAACGGACACCCTGCCGTTCCAGCGGGCACCTGGTACCCCAGGTCGGCGGAACGGCAAGGAGTCCGTTCCCTAAAGTGCACGCGGATTGAACCATGTCAGAATTACGAATATGCCTGCGGCGTGCTCTTCATGATGATTTTTCCGCCCTATTTCATCCTCTACGACCAGTCGCTGATGGCCATACCGCTGGTCATGCTCTGGTCATCGCCCGCCTGGCGGTGGGGCGTGGGCTTGTTCGCCACCACGACCGCCGTTGCGGCCAACCTCTCCTTGGCGATCGGTTTTGGTCTCAGCGGATTCGTGGCCTTGGCGTCGATGTTTTTCCTGGCGTTTGACTTCTTGAAAATTCGACCTACGTTTCAATTGAAGGATAAACTGTGTCCAGGGAAGTGAACTGAACTCAACCAACCAATGTTTCATTCCGAAGCCTGCGGGCGATCGGAAAAAAGGGGAGAAGTGATGAAATCATTTGCCACCAAGTTGCGTCGGTTTATCGTATCGGAAGATGGCCCTACCGCGGTCGAATACGCCGTGATGCTCTCGCTGATCGTCGTCGTCTGCCTCACGGCGATTACCGCGATCGGTACCAATGCCAACACCGCGTTCTCCAAGATTTCGACAAGTATCTAAGTCGCCATTTCAAGAGCCGCCCTGCGCAGCGTGGGAAGCTACGCTGCATTGCGGCTCTTGAAATGGGCCGCAAGAAATGTCGAAACCTCCAGTGGCTTGCCTTGCGATTACGCGATGGCAGGCATCGGGCACCATGTACTCATGGTCGCCGGGGAAAATCCCCTTCCGTATCACTCGTGGGCCGGACGGGGATTTTTATTTCTTGCGGTTCTCCAGTTTGACGCGACACGAAGTGCGACCTAGGGTTGTGCAGGCGACGAATCCAATCCGGCGTTAGTCGCTTCATGCCCCGATGACGAGGACTTGAAGATGTATCCCGTGATCCCGATGGAAATGAATCACTTCGCGGCCGATTCGCTGCTGTATCTCTTTACCGCGGTCAGCGCCATGCTGAGCGTGGTCTATAGCTTAAGATAAAGGAATATGCCTGCCATGCTTCACGGACTTGTCGAGAACTGGCCCATCTGGTTGCTCAGCGCCATACTGATCATTGCGGCGGTCATCGATGGTTGGCTCCTGAAAGTGCCCAACTGGCTGACCTTCCCGCTGATCCTGGGCGGCTGGGCGGCCGGCGCTTATTGCGGCGGTTTCAGCGGTCTGATTTGCAGTTTCGCGGGCACGCTGGTGGGGCTGGGGCTGTTGCTGCCGGCCTACGCCATCGGCGGCATGGGCGCCGGCGACGTGAAACTCATGGCCGGCGTTGGGGCCTGGATCGGCGCGACAGCGACCTTTTATGCCTTCTGCGTATCGTCCATTATCGGGGGGGTGATCGCGGTGGCCATGGTGCTCTTCCGCCGCCGCTGGCACTACCATGTTCTCCAGTTTTTCAAGATCGTCGACGAAATCCTCGTGATCCGCAGCCCGGACGCCCTGTCGGCCATCGCCGCGGAACGAAAGAGTACAATGTTGTTGCTGCCCTACGGCATTCCCATCGCCCTGGGCACGATCGCCTACTTCTTCTGGAGCGGGATGCTGATTTGACGGTGGTAACACTGCCCTTTGTGACGGTTAGCCACCTTTGTTTTTGTCAGCATCATTAACAGGCAGAGTGGCAAGTAGTTACGGCGATTGCAGAAGTCTTGCGGTAGAATGTTTGAAGTTCTGACCCTTCCGTCGCCAATGTTTATGAGCGGAAGGGCGCGATTGCGGGAAGCAACCGTCGCGCGTGTCGAATCGATTCGGAAGAGAATAAGGAATCTAACAGCCTAGCTCGTTGGAGGGGTTCCCATGAAAGGAAAGTCTGTCGCCTTGCTTCTGCTAGCGGTGGGCTGTGGTCTTGTCGCGTCGTTGGGCATCACTCAGGTGCTGGCCAAACGTGGCGATCTAACCCCCCCGAGCGACACCACGCCGGTCTATGTCGCCAAGGCCGACATCGGCACTGGTGCGCTCGATCACTCCGGAGAACGTCACGCTCGAGCAGTGGCCCAAGGATCGAGTTCCTGCCGGTACAGTGATCCGCCAGGAAGACCTCGACGGCCGCCGCGCACGACAGAAGATCTATGCCGGCGAGCCGATGATCGAGCCCAAACTCCTCGCCCGCGGCCAGTCGCCCATTGACGGCATGGTTCCCAGGGGACTCCGCGTTGTGCCCGTCGCCGTCGGACTGGAGGCCATCCACGGCGGACTGGTGCTCCCCGGATCGCGTTGCAACGTCCAAGTCTTAATTCGCGCCGATCCCGCCGTGGGAGTTCCGGAAACCCTCTGTAAGACCATCCTGCAAGACATCCGCGTATTTGCCGTCAACGACGTTACGAGCACCGAGTCGCAGGATCGCAAAACCCCGGATACAAGATCGATTCCCACCGGCAAGACCGTTTCCTTGCTGGTCACTCCGGTCCAGGCCCAGACCGTTACTTTGGCCAGCCAATTGGGCTCGATCCGCCTGATCTTGCGGAGTGGCGATGATGCCGAGCAGACGAAAATCGCCGACATGACGTTCCGCGAAATGCTGGGCGCCCACGACGGTAGCGATCGGGCGAAAGAGAAACCCGAAGAGGCCGACGCGAAGCGTTTCAAGGCGTGGGCCGACATGATGCGGAAGGCCATGCAGAACGCGAGAGCCACCCCCAACCGACAAGCGGAAGAACCAGAACGCTTTAAAATGCGGATCCGCGCCGGGGCCGAGGTCTCCGACGTCCTCTTGACCGCCAACTCCGGCGTCCACGGCTTGCCCGGCGATGAAGGAACCTGGACAGCCGTCGGGATGGGCCCAGTTTCTCATGGAAAGGCGAACCCGGATACGCACCCCTCCACGAAGCCGGGAGATGCAGGGCCCGCGGCATTGCTGCCGGCCCGGGGCGCCCCGTCCCAATCCGGCACCGGCAGTCTGCCGTCGCCTGCCAAGTCCGGAAGCCCGCAGTCGCCCGGCGGTTGAAGCATGAAAGGAAATGGATCCAGACCCGCACCCACAAGTGGGTACCCGCCGGGTGCCCCGGATCCCGGAACAAGGAAGTCACGGATGAACCAACGATATATCTCGGTTGCCCGACGCTCGATCGCCTTGGGATGTTTGTTGCTGGGCGAACTGGTGGCGACCGCGCTGATCGCCCAGGGGCAGCCGCCGGCGGTCATTCCGAACTACGCAGCCGGGGCCCCCTCGCCCTCCGCACCCCCTCCGTCCGCTGCGGTGCCGGCGGGCACCGTGTACCCAGGGTCGGCGACACTCGTCGATTCGGCCGTCAATTCGGCCGGCCCCTACTACAAAGTCACGGGCGCCGACGACCACTTGAAGATGGTTGTCAACTCCAGTCGTTTCCTCACCCTCGATAAGAAGATCCCCCAAGTCCAGGTCAACAACCCGGACATCCTCGACGTGATGCCGGTCTCGCCCAGGCAGGTGCAAATTTCGGCCAAGCGGACGGGTGTCACCCAAGTGAATTTGTGGGGCGAGGACAAGCGAATCTATACGGTTACCGTGGTCGTGATGGGCGATGCCGCGGAACTGTCCCAAATCCTCCGCGAGTTGTTCCCCAAAACCGCCCTGACGATCGTGCCCGTCAACGGCAATTCGGTGATCATCTCCGGCTACGTCGATCAGCAGGAGGCCGTGCCGAAGATCGTCGCCGTGGCCGGCAAGTATTTTCCCGAAGTGATCAACAACATGATCGTCAGCGGCGTGCAACAGAGCATCCTGCACGTCAAAGTCTACGAAGTCTCGCGAACGAAGTTGCGGAACATGGGATTCGATTGGGCCATTGCCAACGGCAACAATGGCAATCTCATCATGTCGGGCGTCAGCGGACTGTTGACCACCGTCGCACCGAGTAGTGGAAATGGTGGTGCCCTGGGGTCTATGTACGCGCCGGACCAGTCGCTCAAGTTTACCTTTGGGGGCGCCAATGCCTTCTACGGCGTACTCAACGCCCTGCGCCAGGACGGTTTTGGCAAGTTGCTTTCGGAACCGAACCTCGTGGCCATCAGCGGCCGGCCCGCTCACATGCGGGTTGGTGGGCAGCTAGGCTACATGACCGGCAGCGCGATTGGCGGACAAACCGGGAATTTTCTGCCTTATGGCACGGAATTGGATTTCGTGCCCATCGTGCTGGGCAACGGCCGGATGCACATCGATATCCGTACCAAGATCAGCGAGCCCGAGGCTTCCAACGGCAGCGGAGGCGTTCCCGGTCTGATCGACCGCGAGGTCGAAACCGGCGTGGAGCTGCGGGCCGGGCAGACGCTGGCCATCGCCGGTTTGATCGAACAGCGCGTGGAGGCCAACAACCAAGGTCTGCCGTGGATCAGCGAAATCCCCTACTTGGGCGTGCCCTTTCGCTCCGTCAGCCATTCGACCAACGAGGTCGAGTTCCTGGTGCTCGTCACCCCGGAGATTGTCGACGGCATGCAGCCCTGTCAAGTGCCGGCCTGCCTGCCCGGCACGCAGACAGCCGATCCCAGCGACTGGGAACTGTTTTTCAAAGGTCATCTAGAGGTTCCCAACTGCTGCCCGGACCCGGCTGGGTGCCGGAATTGCGCCGGCGGTTACAGCACGGGTTTCAACGCGGGCGAGGGCCCGGCGGGGTACCCGCTTGCAGGTCAGCAAAATCCGCAGAATCGTTCCACATCGAACCAGGTGGCCGGGAATCCGCAACCGCCGCAATCTCCGGAGCCCGGTTTCATCGGCCCCATCGGCTATGACGTTCCTAAAATAGTATCTTAGAGATCGCAACTCATGACGAATGTCCTTCGGCTCGCGATCGTTGATCCCGACGACGCCAAACGAGAATCGGTCAAATCGATGCTCCTGGGCATGGAGATGATTTGGCTGGAGGCCGAAGTGCTCGCGCTACGAGTTCTTTGCCGACGTGGTCGACCAGACCAACCCCGACATCGGCCTGGTGGCGCTGGACGCCGACCTCGACCGGGCCTTGGAACTTGTCGCGCGGCTCGCCGAAACGTCGCCCAAGTGTGCCATCCTGGTCACGAGTTGTTCGAATGACGGCCACTTGATCCTGCGGGCGATGCGGGCCGGGGCCAAGGAATTCCTGACCCAGCCTTTGCGGATCGACGACCTGCTGGCCGCCCTGGCACGCATCAGCGAACGCCGCAGCGTTCCCGGCGAGGGCCGGCCCCGCGGCAGCCAAATCGTGGCCGTAGCCGGTTCGCTGGGCGGCGTGGGCAATACGAGCCTGGCCGTGAACCTGTCCTGCGTGCTGGCGCAGAACCCGAAGAACTCGGTCACTCTGGTCGACCTCGACCTCTGCCTGGGCGACGCCAACGTCTTTCTCGACGCCATTCCTGACTACACGCTGGTCGACGTGGCCCAGAACGTCACGCGCCTCGATTTCAGCCTGCTGAAGCGCTCGTTGACGAAACATTCGTCCGGGGTTTACCTGTTGCCCCGGCCCGTGCAGTTGGAAGACTGCGGCTTGATCACGCCGGACGACCTCCGCCGGGTGATCGGCCTGCTGAAGGCCACCTTCACCCACCTCGTGCTCGACCTCAGCAAGGGCTATAGTCCCAACGACATGGTCGCCCTGGAAATGGCCAATCACATCCTGCTGGTCACGCAGTTGGACCTGCCTTGCCTGCGGAACGTGGTCCGCTTGATGATGTCGTTCAACGAGATGGAGGGCATCGCCGAGAAAGTCAAGATCATCGTCAACCGTGCCGGTCTCGACACCGGGCATATCACCTTGAAGAAGGCCGAGGAGACGATCGGCAAGGAAATCTTCTGGCAACTTCCCAACGAATACCGCACGATGATCGAGGCCCGCAACAACGGAGTGCCCTTGATCGAGCAGGCGCCCAAGGCGGCTATCACGCAGTCGATCGCCGGGCTGGCCGCAACCTTGTTCAACGACGGCCAGCCCGAAGCGCCGGCGGCCGCCAAGAAGTCTTCCGGCATCAGCGGGCTCTTCAGCCGCTGGGCGGGGAAGGGGAAGTAAACGCCGTTTACCCCGCCACCCGCGAATGAAGCGCCGGACGCGCGTCGGTCATGCCGAAGTGATGCGGACGAATGACCGCTTCCGCTTGGCCGGGCACCCTTCCCGCGGGTACGCAGGAGCCCAGCTCGTGGTCGGCGACCTGCGGACCGATGGCCACCGTCGGGCACCATGTAACCATGGTCGGCGAACCGCAGCCCAGCGTGGCCCAGAGGCGGCCGCCGAGGCGGGCAAGATTCGAGGGCCGCAGCGGCAACTGCAGGCACTCCCAGGCCACCAACCCGAGATGTGCGGCCCAGGCGCGTTTCCAACCGGGGACTGCCGCCCAGCGCCGGAAAAGCCGCTCGCCGGCAACGCCCTCCCGCCACGCGCCGGCGGAAGCAAACCTTTCGCCCGTGGCGGTCGTCACGCACCCCGGTTCCTGAACCGCACGATATCCGGCCTTTCGCACCGCCAAGGCCAGGTCCGCTGCTGCGGCCAACTCGCTGCCATGGTGCGGCAAGGTCTCGACCGTCTCCAGCACGTCGCGGCGATAGAAGGCAGCCGCCAGTTCCGGGCCGCAGAGCGCGCGGTCGTTGGCGGCAAACCGCTCCAGACGTTTTCCGGCAGCGATACGGCCGATCGAGCCACCCCTCGTCCAACGCAGCCCGGCCGAAAGGATCCGGTCAGGATGCTCGCGGTCGACCACCACGGGGGCGACTGCGGCCACGTCCGCTTCGGCAAAACGCGCCAAGGCGGCGTCCGCCCAACCTGGCGTGGCCTCGAAGCCAGCGGCAATCACGTGTACTACCGCCCCATCGCTCGCCGCAAGGCCGCAGGCAAACGAATCGACCAGATCGCCGCCCGGCGCACCCGGCGGGTACCCACTTGTGGGTGCGGGTCGCGTCTCGGCGAACTTGACCTCGCCTTCAAGCTGGTAAGGATCATCGTACGGCCGATTCAATACAACGACTACGTCGCTTCGCTCGGGCTGGTTCTCAAGCACCGACACGAGCGTGTCTTCGAACCTTTTCAAGTCGCCCATCAAGGGCACGATGATCGATAGTCGTTGCACAGGTACACCTTTCGAGGTGCCTTTTTCCGTTTATGTCGGTTAAATGGGCAAGGGAAGTTGATTCAATGTGTTTGATTCGGGACAAAAGGTCAAGTTTATTTTATCCACTTTCTAAGGATTGTGCATATCTCTTGCCTATTCTTCCGCAACCCAAGTTTCCGCCAGGGAAACCAGCCACTCGACCGAAAACGTCATCTCCTCCAGGGAAGCCCATTCTTTTGGTGAGTGAATCGAATGGGCCCCGCTCGATAGATTGGGCGTGGGAAGCCCAAGTTCGGTCAAACGGGAGCCATCGGTGCCGCCGCGAACGATCGTTTTTCGGGCCGTCCGCCCCAATCGCGCAAGGGCCTTTTCCGCATAGCCCACTGCTCGCGGTTCGCGCGTAAGTCCTTCGGCCATATTCAAATACGATCGCGTAATGGCCATCTCGAAACGGGCCGCCGGGAAGAGTTGGAGGGTTGCATCCGCCGCTTGGCGGAGTATCTGGGAAAGATCTGCCAGCCGCGCCGTTTCAAAATCGCGAAGCAGAAAGCGGATCTTCACCTGGCCGACCCCACCACTAATTTCCAGCGGATGGATGAACCCCTCGCGCAGATCGGTTGCCTCCGGGGCCAATCGATCGCGTGGCAATCGCGCCAGGAAATCGGCCGCCACTCGCAGGGCGTTCGTCATGCGGCCTTTGGCAATCGACGGATGAATGTTCACGCCATGCAGGGTGACCTCGGCGGTCTCGGCGGAAAACGTCTCCACGTCGATCTCGTCGCTGCCGTGGCCGTCGACCGTATAGCAAACGAGAGCGCCGATCTGGGCGATATCGATGTGCTCCACGCCGCGGCCGACTTCTTCGTCGCAGGTAAAGCAGAGGCGGACCGGCCCGTGGATGATTTCCGGGTGTTCCATGAGCCAGGCGGCCGCTTCCATGATAATGGCCAGGCCGGCCTTGTCGTCGGCCCCCAGGAGCGTCGTGCCGTCGGTGGTAATCAAGGTCTGGCCGACGGCCTTTTCCAGTTCCGGATTCTCACTGACCTGGATGACTTGCTGCGACCCGCAAGCGGGTGCCCCGGCCGGCAGCACGATATCGCCGCCGCGGTACTTGCGGATGACCTGCGGCTTGACGTCTTTGCCGGTCGTCTCCGGCGACGTATCCAGGTGCGAGCAGAAGGCGATGATCGGGGCCGGGCGGCGTACTTGCGGAGCGGGCCGGCTTGCGGGTGCGGTAATCGTTGCCGGCACCGTCGCCAAGACGATGCCGAACGAATCCTGCCGGGCGTCTTCGACGCCCATGGCCTGCAACTCGCGGATCAGCAGCCGGCCCAACTTCAGTTGTCCCGGCGAACTGGGATACGTCTTCGCATCCATTCGGGAAGTGGTGTCGATCTTTACGTAGCGGAGAAAGCGTTGCAGCAGGCGGCGGGTGTTCATGGGAGCAGGGAGCTTGGAGCTTGGAGCGGGGAGCGGGGAGCAAAACAGGGTGGCATGCCTAAGCCCGCGGGCACCATGTACCCATGGTCGGCCGGGCTAGGCATGTTGGGGGAGCAGGGAGCGGCCGCTTGCGAGTTCTCGCCGCATTGCGCTACCAGCTCAATAAATACGGAATTCCCTACTATGATAGACCCTGGCAGCATCGGGGGCTAGTAAGGCGGGGGAGCCAAGGATTAGAATACGTGTGAAATCTGCGAAGCCGCCGGCAGCTTGTCGCTGCTCCCCGCTCCCTGCTCCCCGCTCCCCGCTCCCATGTCCACCTCGATCCGCTACCTGGTCTTTGACATTGAAAGCATTGCCGACGCGCCGTTGGTGGCCAAACTTCGCTACCCGGGCCAGTCGCTCGCCCCGGCCGAGGGCGTCCGCCGCTATCGGGCCGAACTGATGGAGAAGTTCGAAAGCGACTTCATCCCTTACACGTTCCAGATTCCGATTTCCGTGGCGGTGGGCAAGGTCGCCGCCGATTTCCGCCTGGTCGATGTCGTCGTGCTCGACGAGCCGCCGACCGTGAGTACACAGTACCCGCGGCCGCACGTGATTACGGAGAACTTCTGGCGCGGCTGGGAGAAATATCACCGGCCCACGCTCGTGAGCTTCAACGGCCGCGGGTTCGACGTGCCGCTCTTGGAACTGTCGGCATTCCGTTACGGGCTGAGCCTGCCCGGCTGGTTCCAAGCGACCGGCAAGCCTGCCGACCAAGCGCGGAACCGCTACAACACGACGGCCCACATCGACCTCTGCGAACTGTTGACCAACTTCGGCAGCACGCGGTTCAACGGCGGATTGAACCTGGCGGCCAATCTGATCGGCAAGCCCGGCAAGATGGACGTCCAAGGCAACATGGTCCAGGACCTTTACGATCTGGGCAAGCTGGCGGAGATCAACGATTACTGCCGCTGCGACGTGCTGGACACGTACTTCGTCTTCCTTCGCACGCGCGTGCTCATCGGGCAGCTTTCGATCGAGGCTGAGCAGGAGATCGTCGCCGAGGTGAAGGCCTGGCTGGAGCAGAAGGCTGCCGAGGTGGCGGCCTATCAGCATTACCTGGACTGCTGGGGCGACTGGCCGAACCCGTGGAAGGTCGATCAGGCGACAGCCTCGGCCTGACGTGCCTCAACAGTCATTGAAGCGGAATACGAGCACCGCCGGTCCAGCCGGCCGCGCTATTGACGGCATGGCCCGTTCCGTTATGATGGAATTGCGTTAGGGATTTTTGTCCCCGGTTGTCTGTCGCCAAGACCAATGGAGAATGTCATGGAAGCCTACTTTCGATGCCTGCTTAGCCGCGGATTGTTTAGCAATGAAGTTGCCGTTCGTGGCAAGACGGCCTCTGGGACCGAGTTTTCCCTATTTGTTCCCAAAGATTTTGTCGATATCGACGAATCCGTGCCTGACGTCGGAGCCGTGGAGGGCTGGCTTCGCGTCGAGGTGCTTGCGCGCGAAGGCGCGCTGATGTTGGTGCGTCTGCCCGGCGAGCCATTCGAGAATAGTCAAAATGTCACCGTGCGCGACTCCGAGGTTGAAATTCGCTCTCGGCACGAGGCCGTCTGATCGCAAGCCATGATCCTTTCCAATGTCGAACTCTTTCGTGCCCTCGACGATGGCCGGCTAATCATTCGGCCGGAGCCACAACCGCGACTTTCGACGGTCGAACCGGCCCGTTCTCCTTACGGCACTCATTCGGTTGACCTGCGACTTGGAAGTGAAATCACGATCCCTGTGGGCGGGCAGTTCAATTATGATTTGACGCAACCAGGGCACATTGCAGATGGCAGTGACTCGCCTTCCTCTAGCGCTAAGAGCATTGTAGGACAAGGACTTACGGCGGGGGAGGAGGGCTTGATAGCAGAAGAAAAAGACCTCATGCTAACAGGTGAGTAATTCATGTTTCCACAAATTCTGCTAGCAGAGGTCCAACTATGATTTCAACAAAAGAACTGGATATTTTCAAGGCCCAAGAGCAATTTGAGCGGATGCACGAGTTTTTGAAGCAAGCGCTGAGCGAAGGGCGACGCCTCGACGAAGTGGAACGCGGGATGTTTCCGCGAGCTATGACCATGTGCCTGGAGTTTTTACGGTCCTTCGTGGAGGCCCATGGGGATGGGGATCGGGGAGAGACCGTAGAACGGGAAGGGGAGACGTTGGCGCGCCTGCCCGAGCCGCATGAGAAGCGGTACTTGTCGATTTTCGGGGAATTGCTGATCGGCCGCCAAGTCTACGGGACTCGGGAAGGCCAAGCGATTGGATGGTCGCCCCTGGACGCAACCTTGGGATTGCCCGCTGGAGAGAATTCCTATGTTCTGGAGGACTGGTTGCAGCGGTTGTGCATCCAGGACGCCTTTGGGGGATCGGTGGAGTCGCTCCGTGCCTGGTTGGGGACCACGGTGAGTGTTCGCACGGCGGAGCACATGAGTCGCGAGATGTCGCAGTACGTGGACGACTTTCGCGGCGAAGCGGTTCCTCCTGCCGAAGAAGAGGAGGAACTGCTGGTGATAACGGCCGATGGCAAGGGTGTGCCCATGCGGCGGACGTTGGCGGCGCGGTTGCGAGCAGAGTCTGAAGCTGGGGTGGGAGAAAAGGGAGGAAATGCCGCAGGCGCGGAAACGGCAGGAATCACGGCTGTCGAGGAAGAGGCGCCTTCTTCGCCTCCGGTCGAGCGTTTGGCGGGGCAAGAGAAAAGCAGCGGGGAGCGCCCCGGGAAAAAACAGATGGCGTATGTGGGATCGGTTTACACCCAAGCCCGCTTCCCTCGTACTGCCGAAGACGTGATCGACGAGGTGCGTCGGCGAAAGCGTGCCCGGGAGCGGCCCGAACCGCAACACAAGCATGTGTGGGCAGAGATGACCCGGTTTAAGGAAGGGGAGGTGTTGGCCGCCGCACCGATGTTGTTCTTCGAGATTCTTATGGAGTGTTGTCGGCGGGACCCGGCAAACAAGAAGCCGTGCATCTGTGTCATGGATGGGGAACGCCAGTTGTGGAAGTTGGCGGCAGAATGGTTTCCCGAGGCCATATGGATTCTGGACCTGTTCCACGCGTTGAAACGGCTCTGGGAGGTGGCCCATTGCCTGTATGCGGAGGAGAGTGCGGAGGCGGGAGAATTCGTGACGCATCATCTGCGCATGCTGCTGCAAGGCAAGGTCGGTTACGTGCTGCGCAACCTCCGTCCCTTGGTGAAGGCCTACAAGCTGAAGGGGGCGAACAAGACCACCGTGGAGTCCGCGATTACGTACTATGAAAACAACCAGGAACACATGCGCTATGACGAATACTTGGCGGCAGGCTACCCGATTGCCAGTGGCGTGGCGGAAGGCGCCTGCAAGCACCTGGTGAAGGACCGCATGAAGCGCGCCGGGATGCGTTGGGAGTTGGAAGGGGCTCAAGCAATCCTCTCGCTGCAGAGCCATCTACCTCAACGACCTCTGGGATCAGTTCATCACCTACCGTGTTACGACAGAACAGTCGCGTCTATATGGCAAAGATGCACAGCATGCTACGGCTGCATAAAGCGGCCTGCGAGTTGCTGCCTTGCAGATACGATTCGGCAGCATTCGGAAACCGTACGGATTACCGAATATCAGCCCTTCTGTCTCCAGCCCAATCGCTTCGTTCTCGGCAGGACCTTGGAATGGGTTGAACTCCCTATCCTTCCCGGTCGAGAGACGTGCCTCGCGGCCCGAATCGAAGGAAAGAGCAGCCGCGCACGGTTCGGGATCCTCGTCCACTTTACGGCACCGACCGTGCATCCCGGTTTTGCCGGAACTCTGACGTTGGAAATGATCAACATGGGACCGTGCTCGTTCATGCTCCAACCGGGGATGGCGATCGCGCAGCTAATCGTGGAAGAGGTTCGCGGTCGCCCCATCCATAATCCCAGCCAGTTTCAGGGGCAGCAGAATCCGGCAGGGTAATGGAGCTTCTGCCCGGCAGGCCGATGACCCAGCCATTCGCGCCGTTATTTGGTCGGGCGGAACCGAAGTGCGGCACGCCGCGACGGTCTTCAACCCGGCACAAGAGCAGCGTCGCCTGTGATACAGAGCCAGCGTTGCCGCCCCGGCAATCAGCAGCGCCCAGGTTCCCGGTTCGGGCACGGGCGTGACCGTAAGCGCGCCGGATAACACTTCGCCGCTTGCGGCTTCGCCCGGCGTCCCGGCCTCTGCGGGATCGAAAAGGAACGTACCGCCGGCCCCGACGATCAAACTCGTGCCGCTGGGCAAGGCCGTGGAACTGGCCACGTACAGCGTGCCGTCGTCGATGGTCGTGCCGCCCGTGTAGGTATCGCTGCCGGACAACGTCAAGGAGACCGGTCCATCTTTCGTCAGGCTGCCGTTGCCGCTGATGTCGCCGGCATAGTCGAAACTCTGCGCGGGAGCGATGTCGAGCGTGGAATCGTCGCCGACGTTGCCGGCCAAAGACCCTTGCACGATAACGCTCCCCCCGCTGATATTCAGCGTCGCCGGACTGTTAATGGTCATGGGCCCCAGGGTCTGCTGATCGCGACGCTGGCGCCGGCGGTCCGGCCAAGCGTGCCGGGCCCAAGGTCGTGCGGCAGCAGGAGCGCCATGGGCCGTTCGTCTATGAGCATCAGACAGTCGATGGTTCGGCGGCCGACCTGAGCGTGGGGGTCGACGGGAAGCCGGCCAAGACGGCCGACGATTTTCTCGACGCGATCGAGAGCAAGCGTGCCGGCGAGCAGGCCACCATCAGCGTCATCCGCGGCGGCCAGGAAAGGCAGGTCCCGCTGGTATTAGAAGCCGGGGACTGAGAGCCTGCCCATGTGTTAGAAATCGCTCGGCGGTTCGCCGCCGGCCCGCGTCGCCAGGGCGCGATAGGTCGCCAGGTCGATTCCCGCGTTGATGAAGTGCGTCGACCCGTCGCAGAGGGCGAAATTCAGTCCCGCCGGGTGCGCACTGCGGAAGGAGTGCGTGTTCGGCCACCAGCTCGGGTCCTGGTACGTGTAGTTGGGCGGAATCGCGCAGGTGCCGTAGGCATTGTTCGCATAAGGCCACGAACACCAGAGATTCAGCGCCGGCAGGTCCTCGCCGACGAGGAAGGTGTTGCTCAGCCCGTCGGTGATGTTTTGATACCGGATCGGATTCAGGTAATCGCTGCGCCACATTACGCCGTCGCCATTCTCCAGGCCGTCTTCCGAGCCGTTCGTGCCCGGGTTGGGCCAAAGGGTGCCGATGTAATCCATGCCCGCCGCGCCCGGCGGAAAGGGGGCCGGGGGCGAGGGTTCCTGTCCCTGGCTGGCGTCGGCGCCCAATTCGCGCCGCTCACGGCCTTGTAGTTGGTCTGGCCCACGGCAAAGCCAGTGAGGTTTCCGGCATCGGTCCGCGGGCCGCCCCAGCTTGAACCGTCGCTGCGACAGAGAAAGAGGCGGACTTGGCTGTCGGCGATACCGCTGTCGCGAAGCGTTGTCGAGAAGATCGCGCCGTTCTGGTAGATGCCGTTCTCCTCGACGTAGGGCAGGATGCGCACCATCCAGCTCCATGTCCGGCCATCTGGGCCGAAGCCGAAAGTGCCGTCGCACTGGCCCTGCGGGAGGTGCCCGAGGGAGTCGTGGAACTCGGTTACCGCCAAGGCGATTTGGTGGAGATTGTTTTGGCACGAGGCGCGTCGCCCCGCCTCGCGGGCCGATTGGATTGCGGGGATCAACAGGCCGATCAGGATGGCAATGATCGCGATCACGACGAGGATTTCAACCAGCGTAAAACCGTGATATCTTCCCTCGCCCGCCTGCCGTACTCGGCGGGACGGGAGAGGGGCAGGGGGTGAGGGCATGAATCTCCGCTCTCCCTTGGGGAGAGGGGCAGGGGGTGAGGGTCTTTGACGTGTATCAGTTACGCTTCCGGTTACAGCCATCCGAACCTCCCCTCAAATCAAGAAGTAGCCGGCCACGAAGTCGGCTGCGTAGGTGGCCATTAGCAGCGCGCTGAGGCAGGCCAGGAGCGCCGCGCAGGGCGGGGGATCCGGCCCAAGAGACGGCCCAAAACGAGGTAAATCGGAAAAGCGGCAGCGACGAATCGCCCCTGGCTCAGCGTGCCCATTTCGAAGCTTCGCGTGAGGTAAGGAATCAGGATCAGGATTGCTGCCAAAACGGTCTCGTTCGCGTCCAGCCAACGCTTCCAGGCGCCCAGGATTACCAAACCAACCGCAAGGAGAAAATAAATCGGATTGGCCAGGGCGAGATTGTCCCATGCGCACGGTTCCGGCTGGGTGCGTTGCCAACATGCCTCGGAAGACGGAACGTAGACCGACCAAATCGGCTCGTGTGAGAGGATTGCCAACGCTTTTTCCTCCAGCGGAACCGGCTTGCGAACGGTCCAGTGCTCCTGGGTCTTGGCGAATGCCAGCGGTTCACCGAATGCCGCGTATTGGTATAGCATGTAGGCGATTAGGCCGCACATGGCAACGGGAACCAAGAGAACTGACCGGAAAGCCAGCCCCCGCCAACTTGCGGATTGCTGCCACAAGTTCATGCAGAAAACCGGCACGAGCGCGACGCCTACCGGGCGGGTCGCGGTCGCCAAGCCAACAATCATTGCCGTGACGGCCATTGGCCATCGCCGCTGCATGGCGAGCATCGCGAGAATCGCCAGAAAAAGGAAACTGGATTCCGAGTACAGCATGCCGAAAGAAGAAGGTCGGTGGAAACAGCCCGAACGCCAAGAGCGCATAGCCCGCAGCGTCCGTCGACGGATCGCCGCACCTCTGACGGGCGTAAAGTGCCAGCAGAACGAATGCGCCGAGGAGATAGGCATGCGCCGCCAGCAAGAGTCCGTTCTGGATCGTCAGACACGTCACTGCGGCGATGGCTCGGCCGGTAAAGGGAAAAACGGGAAAGAACGCGACCTCGGAACGCGACTTCGGATCGTAGCTGTATCCGCCGCGCGCTATGGACACGAAGTGCTCGCCGTCGGCATGCGCAAGCGAGTAGACCCAGCCTGTCTTAGCATTCTTGCCGACGTTCTCCAAGGCATCGCGTTTTATACCGTCATTATCGGTTATTCCCGAAATGCGCATGGCAATAATCAACAACGTTGCCACGTAGACGGCAACCGCCCAGGCGACCGAGCGCCAAATCGGCTGCGACTTGTCGGGAATCGATGATGGCATGGTGATGGTCCTTCCACTATTGCATTCTACGCCGGCGGACGGCGAAAGTGGCGATGACTCGAGCAATAGCGCCGTGCCGCCGATAATCGCCCGCGTCACCCAGGATCCCCGCCGGGGCGTGGAAACCTCGGGCGGATGTTTATCTTGGCTTGGAAGTCGTCTCCCAATCTGATATGCTAACGGAATGACCGCCCCCACCTCCAAACTCCGATGGTTCCAGTTCAGCTTGCGAACGTTACTGATCTTCGTTACGCTCTGTGCCATAGCGTGCAGTTGGGTTGCGGTTGAGATGCAACAGGAAAAACGGCAACGGGAAGCGGCAGCCGTGTTTGAAGCGTTGGGCGGGACGATCGGCTGGACCGACCTGCCAGGGACGGGTTGGCTGCGAAGGCTGTCGGGGCATAATCGATTCGAGGCCGTTTGGTGCTCAGGTTATATTTTTCCGACATTACAGACGCTGACCTGCAAAATCTCAAGGGGCTGAAGCAACTCGCACATTTAATGCTTGGCTGCACCGCCGTCACGGACAAGGGGCTAGAGAATCTCAAGGGGTTGAATGAACTCATATTCGTGAACCTTGCACAAACCAAGGTCACCGATAAGGGGCTGGAGAATCTCAAGGGGTTGAACAAACTCGAATGGTTAGACGTTGAAGACACCGCGATCACGGACGCTGGGCTGGAAAACCTCAAGGGCCTGAGGCAGCTTCACGAGTTGACACTCAGTAAGACCAACGTCACGGGCACCGGGCTGGGGAACCTCAAAGGGCTGAACCAATTGCAAGAGTTGGACCTGGCCTTCACCAACGTCACGGGGGCCGGACTGGAGAATCTCAAAGGGCTGAACCAACTCAATAAGTTGAGCCTTTTCGGAACCCAGTTGACGGACGCAGGGCTATCCAATCTCAAAGAGCTAAACCAACTGAGGACGCTGGATCTTAGATTAACTCAAGTCACGGACGAAGGTGTGGCGAAACTCCAGCAGGCATTACCAAATTGCACGATTATTCGCTGATTCGGTTACTGTCTCGGAAAGTCATTGAAAAACCACCCGCGGGCTCTCCGCCGGCGCCTGTCGCCAGGGCGCTCGGGGCAAGCCGATGGAATTGAGTTAAGGAATTAGTTCCAGCCATTTCCAAAGCGGCATTACTACCTCGTCGCTACTATTGACGCCCTCCTTGCATTGTACGGTGTCGAACCACGAAGAGGGCGACGGCCACGAAGAACAGCACCGTGCCCACGATAATCGCCATCGTGTAAGCGTCAAAGAATCGCCAGTGCCTTTCGCAGCCCCAAGTCCGCTGCCGGGCCACGGTGCAAGTTACGATAATCGAGACGGGCAAGACTGGCGGCGCATTGGCGTGGTTCCCAGGATTTCCCGTTGAATCCTATAGAAAGGCCCGGCGGGGCCTTCGAGCCTCTTTCCAGAGACCCTACCAGACCCGCCGGGCCTTGCGGTTTTGCCCTGATCCGGCACTGGCCGGGTCGGGGGCGGGACCTTGTCCTGTTCGGCGGACGTGTTCCAATCTCCGTCGAGCTAGGGAGGCACGGAAGCCCAGGTTGTTGTTGCGGTTCCCAGGCTCGTTGTTGTTGCGGTTCGCCGAACGGCAGTTCCTGGCGTCGTTGTTCCAGCTCCCGCCCCGGTTCACGCGGTTCGAGCCTCCTTCGGACAAGACCCCTCGATGCTTTCAAGGACGCGGTGGCGGAACGTCATGCTTTCCGCCCGCCTCACGAACGCCAACAGCGGCTCGACGTGCCGGGCAACTTCCTCCTCCGTCCAGCGACCGCTCATGTAGTTGTCCTGGTACTGGGCCATCTTGTGGCGGAAGCGGGTCCGGCTTCGGGCGGCCAGTCGGACTCGCCCGGGATACACGCGGTAGCCCAGGAAGGTCATCCCGCGAGAACATGCGTTCAAGCAAACCGGTTTCATCTCCAACTTGAGCGCGCCGCCGAGAAAGTGGGCGATCTCGTTGCCGAGTTGCCGCAGCCGCTGTTTCTGCGAGTCCCACACGACGAAGTCGTCCATGTAACGCACGTAGCGATGGCAGTGCATGGTCTCCTTCAGGTGATGATCGAGGATGGCCAGGTAGTGATTGGCAAAGAACTGGCTGGTGAGGTTCCCGATCGGTACGCCCCGGCCCGGCGACGCCGCGTGGCTGTTAATGACGCCGTCCAAAAGGGCCAGCAGCACGGGGTCCTTAAACCGGCGGCTAAGCAGCCCCTTCAGTACTTCGTGATGGATGCTGTCGAAGTATTTCCGCACGTCCATCTTCAAGTACCAGTCTCCGCGCCGGAGAAGCAGGCTGCCCGAGCGATGGCTCCGTCCAACCCCTTGCCTCTTCGGCAGGCGTAGCTGTCGTGGATCTGGTACGACTCGAAGTGAGGCTCCACGACGTTGATGATCGCGTGCTGCGCCACGCGGTCGCGGAAGGGGGCGACGCAGATCATTCGCTCCTTCGGGTCGTAGACCTTGAACGTCCGGTAGGGTCCAGGCCACGGAGGCGGAGAACAGTTTCTCGCGCAGGATACGCAGCCGCGCATCCAGATCGGCACGAAAGCGAAGGACCTCCGCCTTCGCCCGCTTGCCTCGGGAGGCTTTCCAAAACGCCAGCCGCAGGTTGTCGGCATTGGCGATGCGTTCATAAGCTCACCCGCCCGTTTTGATCTTTGTGCCCAATCCCGATCGGACCACCCCGAGGAAAGCCACCCCGTACTTTTCGGCCTTGGCGTCCCCAAACCCGTTGATCGTCTTCAATTCGGCTATCGTGGCGGCGCGGTTCCTGGCGATCCTTGGCCAGGAGTCCGTCGGTGCAGACGGCGTATACCGGGATCGTTCCTTCGCAGCCAACTCCTTGCGGGCCTCCCGCAAGCGGACGAACACCCCAAAATTGTCCGCCGAAGAGGATCTCTTTGTAGTCCACACGCGCGGCCCCCCGCTTTTCCCTCCGGTAATGGGC
>CAVRDP010000017.1:0-111749 GCA_963719885.1 uncultured Planctomycetia bacterium
TAATTAGTGCGTCGCTGGCATTCAGCGCTGTTGCCTGCCTAACTGCAACGTCGCACCCGTATCGATTAGCGTCTCTCCGCTAAATATATTGTCGCCGCTCAGCGTCAACATCCCGCCGCTGCCGCTGTTGACGACGGTGATCCCGCCGGCCGCGCCGTCGCCGGGATAACCGACGCAAGTGGATATTATCAGATCATAGCCGTTCGTGTCGAATATTGCTCCCCCAGCGTCAACGTCGATCTCCTTCTCGGAGGACGCTGTGATGGAATAGCTGCTGGTGGCCCGCAATCCGCCGCCGTCGAAGATCAGGGCTGAATCCCCTGGACTGCCCAGGCTGTTCTCTGTGGAAGCCGCGACATATCCGGCTTCGATCAGCAAGTTCCCTGAGAATGAGTTGCTGTTGTCCACGCTGCCCAGATTGAGCGTGCCGTAACCGACTTTTGTCAAGGCCTCCGCGCGGTGATTCCACCTGCTGCTGTCAGGATACATCCGCTATTAACGTCGATCGTGCTGGCAGCATCGAGGGTGATCGATTGTGTAATGGATGTGCTGCCGGTAATCGCTTGCAGCGTCCCGCCGTCCAGTAGAATCGCGCTTGTGCCGTCAAGGGCGACGTAATTGACAGCCAACGTGCCGTAAATCGTTGTTGAGCCGGTATAGCTGTTTTCGCCGGTCAACTCTGCACTACCGTAGACAACCACGCTACCCGTACCACTGATGTTGCCAGAGTAGATCTGGTTGGTTGCGGCATGAAAGCCGAGCACGCCGTCATCCACGAAAGTGCCGCCGAACGTGCCGGCAATGTTCAGTGTGGCGTCGTTCTCCAGGTAGCCGCTATTAGTCATAGCCCCGTTGCTGTCCAGCGTACCGGCGTTGTACAGCGATCCGCCCGCCTCAACAACGAGCGTGCCATTATTCGTCAGGCTAGTGTCGACGTTCAGCGTCCCGCTCACATCCAATTCACTACCAGCGCCGATCACGACCCCGCCGCTGACGCTGTCGGCGCCGCCAAGCGTGAGCGTGCTGTTGCCGAAAAGGGCCAGCCCCAGCGGGCTCTGGCCGTCCTGCAGCACGCCGGCGAAGTTCATCGTGTCGCCGTTCGTATCGTTGACGGTCAGCGTTGCCGGCGAGTTGTCAGCGTTGTTGGTGATCGTGCCGCCTGTGCCGCTGAACTCCGGAAGGGTGATGCTCGTGCCATTGAGATCCAGCGTTCCGCCATTGACCGTCAGGTTGCCCGTCCCCAGGGCGGTGGAGCTTCCCACCTGCAGCGTACCGGGTTCAACGTCCGTGCCCCCGGAGTAGCTGTTTGCGCCGCCGAGGGTCAACATATTGTCGCCGAGTTTTACGAGGCCCAGTGAACCACCGTCCGTATCCGTGATGTTGCTGTCATAGACGAAATCGCCGTCGCTGGTGTCGATCCCCAGCACCGCTCCGTCATTGAACGCGACGTTGCTGAGAAGCGTGTCGATGTCGCCTGACTGCCAGTTACCCGTAATGCCGACCGCAACCACCAGCGTTGTACCGCCGCGGACGGAGACCACGCCGAAACTGGACGAACCGTCGTAACCGGGCAGAGAGCCAGTCGTTTGCGCTTTCAGCGTCCCACCCGCGAGGTACGTGCCGCCGGTGTAGCTGTTGGCGCCGGTGAGGGTTAGCATGTTTTCGCCGAGCTTTACGAGCGTCAAGGGACCGCCGGCCGTGTCGCCGATGTTGCTCCCGTAGATGAAGTTGCCGTCCGTTGTGTCGATCCCCAGGGCCGCTCCGCCGCTGAACTGCGCGTTGGCGAGGAGATTGTCGATCTCCCCGGATTGCCAATCGTCCGCGCCGCCGACCGCCACCGCCAGCGTGGCGGTGCTGCCGACGGAGATCACACCGGGACTATCGTAACCGGGCAGCGAGCCGGGCCTTTGTGCCTCCAGCGTGCCGGTATCCTGGATCGTTGCCCCGACCGTCGTGCCGCCGCTATACGTGTTGATGCCAGAAAGTGTTTGAGTGCCGGCACCGGTCTTGACCAGCGCCAAGGACCCGCTGCCGTTGTCTTGAATCACGCCCGAGAAGCTGCCGGAGCCGCCGGCCACGCCGATCGTGGCGGTGACGAGACCCGCCTCGCAGCCACCCTGGAAAGTGCCGCCGCCGGTGAGGGCGTCGATGTTGACGTCGCCATCGCCAGCATCGAAGGTTGCGCCCGCGGCGATGTTCAAGGAGGCGCAGTTGTCGGCCCACTGGCCTTCGCCGTCCGCACTTCCCAGGAGCGTCCCCGCTTCCACGTCGATCAGCCCGCCGGGGTCGAAGCTAACGTCGACATCGCCGCCCGTGCCGCCGAAGATTAGCGAGTTGCCGCCATCGACCAGCAAAGTCCCGCCGCCGGTGAAGGTGGTGGGCAGTTGGCTGATGTTGCCCGCCGTCGTCTCGTAGTGCAAGGTCGCGCCGCCGGCCACGTAAATGCCGCCGCCGGTCGGCAGGCTATAGTTCTGCACGGTGAGCGTGCCGCCGTAGACGGCCGTCCCGCCGCTATAGGTATTATCGCCGGAGAGGGTCAGTTCGTTGCTGCCGAGTTTCACGAGGCCCAAGGGACCGCGGGTTGTATCCGCGATATTGCTCCCGTAGAGGAAGTTGCCGTCCGTGGTGTCGATGCCCAGCGCTGCTCCGCTGCAGAACACCGCGTTGGCCAGCAGGCTGTCGATGTCCCCGGATTGCCAATCGCCGGTCGCGCCGACGGCCACCGCGAGGGTTGTGCCGCTGCCGACGGAGAGCACGCCGAAACTGGGCGAGCCGTCGTGGCCGGGCAGCGAACCGGGCGTTTGCGCTTCCAGCGTGCCGCCCTGAAGGGATGTGCCGCCGGTGTAGCTGTTGGCGCCGGTGAGCGTCAACACGTTGTTGCCAAGTACGACGAGCCCCAAGGGACCGCCGGCCGTATCGGCAATGTTGCTGCCATAGACGAAGTTGCCGTCGGTTGTATCGATGCCCAGCGACGCTCCACCGCTGAACAGCGCGTTGGCCAGCAGGGCGTCGATGTCGGCTGACTGCCAGTCGCCGCTGCCACCGACCGCGACCGCCAGCGTGGCGTTGCTGCCAACGGATACCACGCCGTAACTATCGTAACCTGGCAGCGCGGCGGTTGTTTGCGCCTCCAGCGTGCCCGCATCCGCGGCCGTTGCCCCGACCGTCGTGCCGCCCGTATAGGTGTTGATGCCCGTCAGATACACCATGCCGTTGCCGGTGAGCGTGGCCGGACCGCCAGTCATGTCGGCGTCGATCTCGCCGTTGATCAACGAATAGGACTCTGCGCAGAGCGAGCCGGCGGTGATCCAGCCGTCGTTCAGCGTCACCACGCCAGCCGTGACCGCTTGGCCGCCAAGGTTTAGCGTCGAGCCCTCATTAAGCGTCACCGCGCCAAGCGAGACCGACTGGTTTTGACCCGTAAACGAGAGCGTTGAACCGTCGTTGAGCGGAACGTCGCCGAGCGAGATCGATTGGTCTTGGCCGGCAAACGAGAGCGTCGAAGCGTCGTTGAGCGTCACGTCGCCGACCGTGACCGACTGGTTTTGGCCGCCAAAGGAGAGCGTCAAGCCGTCGTTCAGCGTCTCGTTGCCGAGCGAAACTGTTGGATCATCGATCACCAGGTTCGTGCCGCCGTCCAGCGTCAGGTTGGTGCCGGCGGGGACCCCCTCCAGACCATCGAGCGTTCCACCGTTGTCGAGCGCCAGATTGTTGGGCATCCCGTTGCCCAGGCAGGTATACTCCATTTGGCCCGGCATCCGCTGGTGGAATAATAATAGTCGACGACCGCGCCGGACGAAAACCAGAAAATGGTGAGGCCTGCGAAAAAGGACTCCGTGGGCGCGGCCCCGCAATTCGTAAAGACGACTTGATTGTTGCCCGAGCCGCCGTGAATCTGCGAACAGGATACGTGATCCGGGCGCAGAGGAAGAACACGTTGTTTCCGTTGCCGGCGTAGATCATGAGATTGGAGCAGTTCTCCGTGCAATCCTCGCGGACCATATTGTTGCCGTTGCCGAGGTTGATGCCGCCGCCCGTGCCGAAGTCTATACAGTTGCTCCCGTTTCCAACGGTAATCTGGTCGTCGGGATCGTTCCCCACGGAAATCACGTTGTTCCCGTTCCCGGCCCACACGGAATCGTTCCCATCGCCCAAGTGGATGGTATTGTCCCCGCCTCCGGCGCTTACGGAATCGACGCCGTCGCCACAGGTAATCTCATTATTCCCGCTGCCGACGGTGAACGTGTCTTCGCCGTTGCCCGTCGCCGTGACCACGTTGTTGCCGCCTCCAGCCACCAGGTAGTCCTCTCCCGCACCAAGTTGACGTTGTTGTTGCCCCCGCCGAGGGTAAGCGTATCTTGGCCGTCGCCCGCGCTGATCGTGTTGTTCCCGTTTCCAACCGTAACGCTGTCGATGTTGTCGGTTCCGTCAGTCAACGTGACGCTATTGTTCCCGCTGCCGAGGGTCACCGAATCGTTGCCGTTGAGGGCGTTGATGACGTTGTTCCCGTTTCCGTTTACGTCGCGAACGTAGATATTATCGTTCCCCCAGCCCAAAGTCACCGTGTTATTCCCAGTGCCGAGGGAAACCGTATCGACGCCGTTGGCAGCAGTGATCGTGTTGATTCCGTCTCCAACCGTCACCATGTCGTTGTTGCCGTTGCCCACGGTGATCTTGTTATTTCCGTTCCCGACCGCCACCCCGTCGTTGTTGCCGTCAGTCAACGTGACGGTATTGTTGCCGCTGCCGAGGGTCACGGAATCGTTGCCGTAGAGGGCGCTGATGACGTTGTTTCCGCCTCCGGCTTGAATAGTATCGTTCCCCCAGCCCAAAGTCACCGTGTCGTTTCCATTGCCGGCGTCAACCGTATCCGTGCCGTTGGTTGCCGTGATCGTGTTCGTCCCGTTGCCCACGGTCAGCGAATCATTTCCACTGCCCGCCGTGAGCGTGTTATTTCCGCCGCCGGCCTTGAGGAAATCGTTCCCCCCAAGGTCGCTAAGCGTGTTCGTCCCGTTGCCGGCTATCAGCGAGTCGTTGCCCTGGCCTCCATCGAATGTGTTATTGCCGTTTCCCCCGAGCGCGTATATGGAGGTGTAGGCGTCGATGCCGGAGCCGTCGATCGTGCTCGTGTTGTTATAGGTGAAGACCTCGACCGTTTGGCAGGCAAGGCTGAAGTTTTGCGAGAACTGGATATTCGTATCGCCGCCGGAGATCGAACCGCTGGCCGTCACGCTGCCGTCCGCCGAAGTGACGGTCACATTGTCCGTGTAGAGGTGGCTTTCCGGCGTTTGCTGGTCGAGCGAGGCCCCACCGAAGAACCAGGTCACGCCGTCGTTGGTCTGGAAGGCGCCGCCCTGGAAGCGAGCTGCGATCGACGTGCCGTCCGTAAAATCGAGGCCGGCAAGGAGATAATGCTTGCCCGCCGATTCCAGCGCCGGCAAGTTAGTGATCTGGTCGGCCGGCAGGTTCAGGGTGAATTGGTTGTTGTCGGCCGTGCCGGTGAGGCAAGCGGGGTCGCTCACCGGATAGGAAGCGATTTGGTTGCCGCTGGACATTCCGTCGAGCGAGCCGGTGGGGTCGGCGAAGACGTTGACGCTGAAGGAGGGAATCGTCACCGGGCCGTCGTTTGCGGGCCAGCCGCCGGCGGGCGGAAGGATTTGGTAGCTCAAGTCGAGGTCGTTGTTGCTGCTGTCGCCCTGGAACGCCGTGACGGCGATGTGCGCGGTCGATGTTTGTATATCGAGGATGACTGCGTCCGGGTTCGAGTAATCGACGTGCCACACATATCCCGGTAGTCCGTCAACTGGCGTTCCGTCGATGGGCGCCGAAGAAAACGTCGTGTTCTCGGTGCTGCCGCTGGCGGTAAGCAGGACGAATTGCGTGCCCAAGGGCGGAGTATAGCCCGCGGGCATATCGACATCAAGGGTCCCGCCGGTAAGAGTGGCCGTGCCATTGACCGCCAGGAGATCGCAGCCTTGTCCGGGGAAAACGTCGATAGCAAGCTCCCCGCCAAGGTCGGCGTTTCCATCGATCGTCAGCGTTCCGAGGCCAGGGCCGGCGGCGGTTCGGCCTGGCTTGACGGCGCCGTTCGAAGAGTCGACATAGCCCTTAACGTCAAGCGTGCCCTCAATAGAACCTTGTTCCGCAGGTTGCCCGTTTCTAATCGAACCGTTTACCGTTCCCTTGCCTCCAAGCGTCCCACCGAGGTTAAACAGACCGGGGCTCGTGCCGCCGGACATCGACCATGTGCCATCGATCGTCGCGACGCCGTTCTTGTAAATGAAGCTGCCGCCTGCGGTCGTTAGGGTGCCCGAAACGCTGAGCACGCCTTTGCCAATTTGCTGACCATTAGCCGGGGCGGTCCCTACGGATATCGTACCGGAACTGGTCCAGGATGCGTCGGCGTTAATGTCTATTTCGCCGTTTATGCCACCAATTTGGGTAAACCTTGTCGAACTCGTCGTTGTCAACGTCGCGCCGCTTTCAACAACCAACTTGGCGGCGCCGTTATTCGTGCCCAGGACGGCGAGCGTGTTCGCAGACGCGGTCGTACCCTTGCCTGATAGCGTGACGGCGCCTTGATAGAGGCCAAGCCCGTTGGAAGTGGAAAGTTGCGACGCACCAGACACGGTTATCGAACCCTGGTTGACAATAATATTACTCGTCTGCGCTCCCTTCGCCGCATTGATCGACACCTGCGATCCACCCGATACGGCAAGCGTCGCGCCATTATTAAGCGTCAAGCTTCCCGCGCTCAGATTGCCCTTGTTTTGTACCGTCACCGATGCCGTCTGCGCCGCGGCGCCTTTCGCGGGATCAGGATTCCCAACGTCTGGGGCCCCGTAGTGGTCACTTTCGAGTTGTCGACCGTGAGCGCTCCATTCCATTTTGGCGCCACCTGAATCTCACCCGCCTTTGCGTCGAACGTCAAGCCCCCACTGACCGTGACCTGCGCCGTCTCGCATTGATTTTCAACGTCGTAGCGGGCAGTCCGCTTGTTGTCCATTTGACGTTCTGCAACGTGAGCGATAGATTGCCGTTGCCCGTGAGGTAATCGCCGGCAAGACCGACAGCGCTCGATTCGATCGAGCCCGTCCCGGCGGTCGATACGACGGTCAACGCCACCGGCCCCGGGTTCTGGACGCCGAACTGCGGAGCCATAGTAACCCAGTTGAGCACCGTAAGCGTCTTGCTGATCGTAAGCGTTGTTTGCCCCACCGTGGCTTGAATGCTCTCAACCGTCGGGTTGTTGGCGATCGTAATCGTCGAGTTGCCCGCCGCGGCAAACCTTACCGGATCTTGCGCCGCCGGTGCGCCGCCAGCGGGGCCAGGCTGCCCGGAAATCCACCGCCGGGCGGAGACCCGCTCCACCAGTAGGCCGTATCCGTGAAGTTTCCGTTTGCTGCCACGAAGTCGCCGGCCTGGTTCACTTGCCCCCAACACGCGAGCATCGCTCGGTTTTCCAACTGCTCGAATATTCCGAGCGTCCGATATGCGTTCTTCTTCTTCGACGTGCTCATCGACCGCACGATAACGTCCATGAGCGCTTGTGCGCTCGTTCGAAGGGCAGACAGCCAATCGAAAAGGTTAAAATAAAATTTCTTTGGACACGCCATTAGACTCTCTCCCTTCGGCATCGGGTTACCGTAAGAACGAACTAACCTTGAACGTGAGAAAGGCCCCATTATCGAAATTCCATCCGGAAGAGCGTGATGTCCGCCAAGGCCCGCACGCGGCTACCGAGGGCGAACGTCTTCAACTCCCGCGCAGGCCTCGATGGCGCGGTCGGAATTGATGATGGCCAGGACCTGCAACGCGCCAACTGTGCCACAATCTCGCCGCATTCGGCGGAATTCTTTATCGTCGCGAGGATTTGCCGGGCACGCGACCGGACCTCCGCGGAGTCCGCTCCCGAAGCGGCATCCGCAAGTTGGATCTCGGCGATCCGCGCAAGGCTTGCGAGGTCGCGGCTGCGCGCTCGCGGGTTTCAAAGTCATCGGCATCGAGCCTCTTGATGAGCGGCTTAATCCTTGCGGCGATCGTTTCATACGCCACGCGGCGCACCAGCGGGGCAACGATCGAATCGCCTAGTTGCGCCAGCCGCCGTACGGCGATCTGCCCTCGTGCCGCATCGGGGGACGCGAGGGTCTGACAACCATTCCGTCTGCCCGCGGTTCTCGTCCTTAGCGGAGCCGGCGGCCAGGCCGCAAAGGCCTAGGACCGCAACCGGGCGATCCTTCGCGAGCGCGCCGGACTCATCGATCGCGAACAGATAGCGGCCGTCGGGAGTGAACCATGCCGGCCGCAGTTTGGCGCCCTCGACTCCCACGAAGGCGATCTTCCGACCCGACGCGAGCTCGACAAGTTCGTTGCTATAGGGCTGCACGAAATAGAACCCGTCGGGGGATACGCGGTGCGGCGAATCCCAGAACCAACTACACCTGTCCATGTGGACGCTAATTTCGGAGAGCGGCCAGAAACAGCACCAGATGTCGTTTGCCCGCGCGTACAGGTCGGCTGAGAGAAGGGATCCGTCGCCTCTCCCCCGTGTCGCGGGCTCGCAACTCCGCAGGCACTTTCCGCTGTGAACATCGAAGACATAATCCGGAGACTGCGCGGAGGTCAGGACGACCTCCCGGCCGGACGGCGCGAAGAACAACCCCAACCTTGACGATCCGCACAATGAGGCAACATCGACCTGGCAACGAATGCGCGTGATCGATCGGTCGGACAGTTGCGCCAGGTTGATGGTAACATCGCCCCTCTCGTGCGGGTCGGCAGAACGCTGCCGCGTAAACTCGACGACCGCGAGTCGCGATCCGTCGGGCAATGCGAAGAGCAGTTGACCCAAGGACGGCGCGCGGGCCGCCGATCTTTGAAAGAACAGTCGGTTTGCCGGTTCGCGCCTGCAGGTCCCATACGTAGGCATCGCCTTGCGGGTTGAGCCATGCCAGCCGATTGCCGGCCTGGGCCGCAACGAGCGACTCGTTCTCGTAAAGCGGTTGGAGAAGGTCGGAGTAGAAGCTCTTATCGCGAATTTCGAGCACCCTGGTCAGCGACTCGACGTTCCAGACCTCGACCCGCCCCTCCGCTTCGGAGGCGGCGACAATCAACAGCGGCACGTCGCGAAGCGGTTTTCCCCAGACCGTTGTCCACATTACACGTCGCCCCGAGATGGAGAGCACCGGTCGGTAGCGCGGAAGCTCATAAACCGTCGCCTTCGCACGGTCCCGATCAAAGGCGACTAGTCGCGGGATGCCGCCGGGGCTAAAGAATGCCTGATGCGGAGTACCGAATGCGATTGCTCTTCCCGTGGCCGTTTCATCAATTACGCTCCCCGAGGCGACGTACTTCATGTCGCGCGAACATCGCGTGTAGGGACGCCCTACGGTGAGGTTGACGTACCCAACGAGTGGGAGGCGCAAGCACGGCCCGTTTGTTTCCGGCGGCGCGTTGGCCGATACGGCGCCGGATATGGCGAATGAGATTGCGGCCAATAGAGCTTGTGCTTTGCGCTTCATCGGTTATGTTTCCTTCGGTCTTGGGGCGCAGGGGCGAGAATCGTTCGATCGCGCCCATCGGTCAGCATACTCCCAAAGGCTCTACGACGCCACTTTCGGCGTGTTTTTGACTTGGTTCATGGATTTGTCGTTTCCTTGATGCGAGCATCGCTTTCTCCGCGCTATCTGCGTAATCCGCAGTTCCTCACTTCAGACGGGTAAACGGTTTTCCAAAAAAGCATCGCTCCCAAATTACCTACGCCGCTCGAGGAGCACGGCCGCGTTTTCTCGTCCTTCCGTCGCTTCCGGTTCCTCCGCGGGCGCATTGCGCGAGACGTTTTCCGAATCGATCTCGGTGACGCGGCCGTCGGCCCAGAGCTCGAAGCGCCCATGGGGCGTGCGAACCACGAACAGCGGCTCTGAGATGTCGACCAGGGGCCTCCGCCGTTTCTTTCTTCGCTTGGTTTTTCTGAATGCCTTCCGCCACCGGCGGTCGCGGAACGTCGAGCAAGACAGAGCCGCTCGACAAGCCCTCGGGATCTTCCCCCTCTGCCGCGGGTATTCCGGAATCGACCGCAATGACGCCGCCCTCCTGGCCGAGCCCGAAGTCAACGTCGCAAGGGCCGATTTCCAGCGTCCCGCCGCTGAGCAGCGACCCCCGCCGAACGACACCCTACCGCCGCCCGCAGTTAGCGTGCCGCAGTTGATCGCGAGCGAAACGTAGCCGACCAGCCCAAGGGGCTGGCCGGGATGCTCCCCTTCGGCGGAACTGCACCGCACAAGCGACTCTGGCTCGGGGACTGGAGTCCGCTTGTTTTCCGTCGCTATGGCATCGAAGTCTGATTCTCTCATTTCCGCTCCTGAGTGCCTTTCGTGAAGGAGTGCATCATGGCAAAAAGCCGGTCAAGGAAGCCGGTCAGAATTTCAAGCACCTCGCGTGCCAAACGACGGGCGCCAAGCCAAAATACCGACGCAAGTCGTGACAACAACGGAAGTTAAGGACCATTTCTCGCCACTTCAGCAATACTTATCCACCCGAAAGCATCATACCGAAAACGGTAGTAGAAGTGCTGTTTCCGGTAGTGAACACTACCGGTTTCGGTAGTGAACGCTGCCCGTCTTAGGCGGCTTACCGACGCCGCTTAGGGACTGCGATGTGGTATTTCTGCATGAGGCGTACGAGTTGGCGCCAGTTTAGCCCCAACCGCTCAGCGGCATCGGCCTGGTTACAGGAACTCCGCTCAAGGGCCCTGCAAATCAGCGACGAGACGCACTGGGCAAAGGTGGGGAAGGGGTCCTGCCAACGGATGGAACACTGCGGCGCGTCCGCGCCTGCGCTGCAAACCATCGCCAAGCGGCGCGGCTTCGCCAAGGACGCGGAAAGGCACGGCGAGCGCGGCCCCGCCGTCGCGTCCGAGGGCCCCGGCTACTTGCTCGGCGGAGATCTCGGCGCCGTTGTTGAGGATAACCGCGCGTTGCAGGATGTTGCGCAGCTCCCGGGCATTGCCGGGCCACTCATGGGCCTCCAAGGTTCGCATGGCCTCGGCCGAAAGCCGCATGGCGCACGCCCTTCTCGGTGCATAAGCGCGAAGGAAAAAGTCGCTCAGCGGCGCAATGTCCTCGGGGTGCTGGCTCAAGGGGAGGGTCGTCAACTCGAAAGCGTTCAGACGGTGATAGAGGTCCTCTCGAAAGCGTCCTGCCGCGACTTCCTGCCGCAGGTCGCGGTTCGTGGCGGCCACGATCCGCACGTCCACGGGAATCTCGCGACAGTTGCCCACCGCGGCGACTGTGCGCTCCTCAATCACGCGCAACAATTGGGGCTGGAGTTCCAGAGGCAGTTCGCCGATTTCGTCGAGGAAGAGGGTTCCGTGCTCGGCGGCGTGGAAATATCCGCGGGCATCGGAATCGGCCCCCGTAAAGGCGCCCTTGACGTGCCCGAAGAGCTGGCTGGCAAAGAGGCTCGCGCAGACGGAGCTGCAGTTGACAGCAATCCGGGGACCGTTGTGCCGGCGGCTCCCAGCGTGGATGGCGCGGGCGATGACTTCCTTGCCCGTTCCGCTGGGGCCGGTAATCAGGACGCTACAGTCAGTGGGGGCCACCTGGCCGATCAACTCCCGGATACGGTGGGTCCAAGACGACGTACCAATGAATTCGTTCACGATGCACCTCCTCGATTCCTGTTTGTCTGAGTTGTTGACGTATGATGATGTGCCCGCAGGCACTTGCACACGGAAAAAAAAGCGCCGGAAACCAAGGCCGCTCAAAACGCCGTCGCTAAACGGCACAGGTGAACAGCACCTGGCACCGACGCTCCTTTCGGAGCGTGGGGTCCAAGCACTGTTTCACCTGTTCAAGAGCGAGCCAGATGATCCGGCTCGCTCAGGTTAGCGATTTGTTTTGAAACAGAACTCGACGCTCACGCGTCGTTCGAATTATCTTCAACGGCCGACGAGCGGCCTTTTATTGTTGCATGCGTGCCCTTCGGGTCTTCAAAACTCGCCCGGCCGGCGTGGCATCGCGCGGGCCGGAGTTAACCATCAGTTTACTCCGAACAAGCGCGGTTGCAACTAGGCGGGAGGAAGCCCGACTAGGCCGAGGCCCATAACCATCCCGGGCCTGGCGCGGCTTTCGGTTGTAAGGGGGGGAGCGTGACCGTCTTATTTCGCCGCGGTCGTGCTGCCGATAAAGCCGCTCGGGTCGAGCGTACTCCCCCTGCTTTGCCGTCATTATCTGGCAATGCGATAATCGTGTCATGGCAAACATTTCCGAGGCATTCGTGATCGCGGTGCAACACCACCGCGCCGGCCGGCTTCAGGCGGCCGAGCAGATTTATCGGCGGATCCTCGCGGTCCAGCCGAACCATGCCTACGCGCAAAATAACCTGGGCGTTGCCTTGAAGGAGATGGGAAAGCCGGACGAAGCGATCGCCTGCTACTGCCGCGCGCTGGAACTCAAGCCCGACTATGCCGAGGCGCACAGCAACCTGGGCCTGGCCTTGAAAGACTGCGGGCAACTTGACGACGCTGTCGCCCGCTGTCGCCGCGCACTGGAACTCAAGCCGGACTTCGCCGAGGCCCACAACAACCTGGGCCTGGCCTTGCAAGAGCAGGGGAAACTCGACGAAGCGGTCGCCTGCCACCGCCGCGCGCTGGAATTGAAGCCCGACTATGCCGAGGCGCACAACAACCTGGGCATTGCCTTCAAGGGGCAGCGAAACCTGGACGAAGCGGTCGCCTGTTGCCGCCGGGCACTGGAACTCAAGCCCGACTATGCCGAGGCGCACAGCAACCTGGGCGCTGCCTTCAAGGACCAGGGGAAACTGGAGGAAGCGGTCGCCTCCTGCCGCCGCGCGGTGGAACTGGCGCCGGACCGTGCCGAGCTGCACAGCAACCTGCTCTACGCGCAGCTTTTCTGCCCCGGCTGCGATGTCCGGACGCTCTACGAAGAACACTGCCGCTGGAACCGACGCCACGCCGAGCCCTTGGCAAAATCCATTCAGCCGTACCTCAACGACCGGTCTCCCGATCGCCGCTTGAAGGTCGGCTATGTCTCGCCCGACTTTCGCGAGCATGTCGTCGGCAGAAATCTGCTGCCGCTCATTCGGGAACATGACCGTCAGCGGTTCGAGATCGCGTGTTACGCCAATGTGCCCCGCCCCGATGAACTGACCGACGTTTTCCGGGGTCATGCCGATGCTCTGGCGCGATACGACGGGCCTGACCGACGTGCAACTGGCCCAACGTATTCGCGAAGACGGCATCGATATTCTGGTGGACTTGACGCTCCACATGGCCCACAACCGCCTCTTGGTCTTCGCCCGCAAGCCGGCCCCCGTGCTGGTCACCTTTGCCGGCTATCCGGGCACGACGGGCCTTCGCACCATCGACTATCGCATCACCGATCCGTACCTGGACCCGCCGGGTCTCTACGACGGCTGCTACTCCGAGGAATCGATCCGCCTGCCGGACTCCTTCTGGTGCTACGATCCGTTGGACAGCCAGCCGCCGGTCAACGCCCTGCCGGCTGCGGAGAACGGATATATCACCTTCGGATGCCTCAACAACTTCTGCAAGGTCAACCCGCTGGTCCTGAAGATTTGGGCGCGGGTCCTCAAGGTCGTCGATCGGTCACGGCTGACGGTCCTGGCCGGCGAAGGAACGCATCGCCGACACGCGCTGGACCTGCTGGCAGAGGAAGGCGTGGGCCGCGACCGGGTGACGTTCGTCGCCCACCAGCCGCGACCGGAGTATTTGAAGTATTACCACGGCATCGACATCGGCTTGGATACGGTTCCCTACAACGGGCATACGACCAGCCTGGACTCTTTTTGGATGGGCGTGCCGGTCGTGACCCTCACCGGGCCAACGGTCGTGGGGCGAGCCGGCTTGAGCCAACTGACGAATCTGGGCCTGCCGGAACTGATCGCCTCCGGTCGCGAGCAATACGTACACGTCGTGGCCGAGTTGGCCCGCGACCTGCCCCGCTTGAGCGATCTGCGAGCGACCCTCCGCGGGCGGATGCGTGCTTCCCCGCTGATGGACGCCTCACGTTTTGCCCGGAACATCGAGGCGGCCTACCGCGCGATGTGGCGGCGGTGGTGTGGCAGCGGGTAGGACGCGCCGAAGGGCGTCAAGATTAATGCCCCCGGCCGGGTACCCTCTGGGTGCGGGGGAGACTTACGTTCCAAGCTACACGCGATCCCAAGATTACCTTTCTTTTCCGCTTCGTGCAGCACGTGCCATGCCGCCGGCGAAGACGATAACAGTTCGCTGATGGCCACTTGGATCTCCGGCCTCTGCCAGCCTTCCCACCAGAGTTTTTTCGCACCCAGAACCCCCTCCGGCTGCTATTTTTTCGCCGTGGCTCACGAATTTTTAACCAAGTTCGAACGAATTTCTAGTACAGCCACGGTAATTCTTCGTAATGCGGCAAAGCGGTACTTGATAGATCCGCTCGCTAAGCTTAGGCTTAGCGCAATCATCAAAGTCCATGCCATGAGGAATCCCTAAGGAGCCCGATCATGTCCGTTCTAAAACTTCGACGTCCGCTGCCCAAACCCCTGGAACGCCTGGCAGAACTCGCTTTGGATCTGCGCTTGATCGGGAGCAAGACCATGTCGCAGATCTGGCGGCGGCTCGATGCGGAGGCCTGGAGCCGCTGCAACAATCCCTACATGATCCTGCAGGAAGCCGATCAAAAGGTCCTCGACGAAGCGGCGGGCGATGCAGTCCTCATCCGCGAACTCCAGCGCTGGCTCGAGCGCCAAGATCAGTACATGCAGAGCCCGGGTTGGTTCGGCGCGCAGCACGCACAGTCGGAACTCCGCGGGATCGCCTATTTCAGCATGGAGTTCGGGCTGGCCGAAGCGCTGCCGATCTACTCCGGCGGCCTGGGCATCCTGGCGGGCGACCACCTGAAAAGCGCCAGCGACCTGAACGTGCCCGTGGTCGGCATCGGACTGCTCTATCAGCAAGGCTACTTCCGCCAGGTGTTGGCCGAGGACGGCTGGCAGTTGGAGGCCTTTCCCTTCAACGACCCGGGGAGCCTGCCGATCACGCCGGTCCTCGATGCCGACGGCCGCTGGCCGCGCGGTGCCACTCGAACTGCCGGGGCGAACGCTCTACTTGCGGGTCTGGAACGCCCGCGTGGGCAAGGTGAACTTGTATCTGCTGGACAGCAATCACCCCTTGAACAGCCCGTGGGACCGCGGCATCACGGCCAACCTGTACGCGGCCGGGAAAGAGAAGCGGCTGCTGCAGGAGTTGGTGCTGGGCATCGGCGGTTGGCGGCTGCTGGAGAAGCTGGGGATCGAGGTCCAGGTCTGCCACATGAACGAAGGTCATGCGGCGTTTGCCGTGCTCGCCCGCGCACAGAGCTTTGCGGAAAAGAACAAAGTTCCCTTCCGGGTGGCGTTGCGGGCCACGCGGGCAGGGAACGTGTTCACGACCCACACCCCCGTGGAAGCCGCCTTCGACCGGTTCGAGCCGGACTTGGTCGGCAAGTCGGCCGAGCCTTTTGTGCGCGAGACAGGACTGTCCAGCGAGGCCTTTCTCGCCTTGGGACGCCGCAACCCGGCGGATTCCAGCGAGCCGTTCAACATGGCCTACCTGGCGATGCGCGGAAGTTGCCACGTCAACGGCGTGGCCCGCTTGCACGGAAAGGTGAGCCAGCGCCTTTTTCAGGTGTTGTTCCCCGGCTGGCCCGAAGGAGAAATCCCCGTCAGTTCCGTGACCAACGGCGTACACATTCCCACCTGGCATTCGGAGCCGGCCAACGTGCTCTGGAGCGAGGCCTACGGCGTGGACGGGCCATGGCTGGGCAACGTGGGAGCAGCGGCCAAGGGAATCGCACGGGTCTCCGACGAGCGCCTGTGGGACTATCGCGCCGAGGCCCGGAAAAGCCTCGTCGAGTACGTGCGCCTGCGGCTGCAACGGCAGTTTCGCGAGCGGAATGCGCCGGCGGCGGCCATCCAAAAGGCGCAGCGCGTACTCGACCCAAATCGAATCACCCTGGGGTTTGCCCGGCGATTCGCCGCTTACAAGCGGCCGAACCTGTTGTTGGACGACCAGGAACGGTTCAGCCGGATTCTGCGCAACGCGGAACGGCCAATGCAGATCGTCGTCGCTGGCAAGGCCGCACCCGGACGACCAGGGCGGCAAGGCCATGGTGCAGCGGATGGTCCAGTTTGCGCGGCGCGACGACGTCCGCGAGCACGTGGTGTTCCTGGAGGACTACGACATGGTATTGGCCCAGTATTTTGCCGCGGGCGTCGACGTCTGGATCAACAACCCCCGCCGGCCGGCCGAGGCCTGCGGCACCAGCGGCATGAAGATGCTCGTCAACGGCGGTCTGAACTGTTCGATCCTCGACGGCTGGTGGGACGAGGCCTACACGCCGGAGGTTGGCTGGGCGATCGACGGCACGCGCGAGCATTCCGGCGAGCACGACCACGACGACGCCTGCGAACTCTACAATCTTTTGGAGAACGTGATCGCGCCGGAGTTCTACGATCGGGACCACCTCGGCGTGCCGCGGACCTGGATCCGCCGCGTGCGGGCCAGCATGACCCAGTTGACCGAGCAGTTCTCCAGCGATCGGATGGTGCGGGAGTACGTGGAGCAGGCCTACTTGCCTGCGGCGCGGGCCTTTCTGCGGCGTTCGGCGGACGGCGCCCGGCTGGCCCGTGAACTGGAAGCGTGGTCCGCGCTGCAGGACGAGCAGTGGCACGGGGTGCGGTTTGGCCGCATGTTTGTGCACGAGGCCGAGCAGCAGTTGCAGTTCGAGGCCGAAGTCTACCTGGGCGAGGTCCGCCCGGATTCCGTTCGCGTGCAGCTCTACGCCGAAGCGGCCGGCCCGCAACCGGCCGCCTGCGTGACGATCGAGCGAGCGGGTCCGATCCACGGCGCCGTCAACGGGTACTTGTACCGGGGGAGCGTGCCCGCCACTCGTCCCGCCGAGCACTACACGCCGCGGATCGTGGGATGCCACCCCGAGGCCTTCGTGCCCGTGGAGGCCGCGCACATCACTTGGCGGAGTTGAGGCAAGGAGGGTTGCGATTTCCGGAGTCGCGCGAGGTCGGTTTGCCCTCGCCCCTTTCCAGCTTCGCGAAGAGCGAAGCCAGGGCGTGTTCGTAGTGCTTCCATCTTCCCACGGATGTCCGATGGACCGGCTGGCGGACCTGGACCGAGCTGGCCGTACTGACCGGCCGCTGCGTGCGGTGGAATTCCAGGCACCCCGGCTCCCACTCCAGACCGCACCAGGCCACAAGGCGGCGGGCCACGCCCTCCAGATCGGCCACCGTCTCCTCGTAGTCTATTTCCAAGAGGGGCGCCGGCAGGACCTTCCGCCAGTGCAACATCATTCGTTGGTATTCGTGAAATCGTGAAGCAATGTACGCTTGGTTGTTGGACCAGCGAAGTTGCCGGAAAGGCGTCATCCAACAGGAGACGGCCACGTCGCGCAAATCGCGGCGGCAATGGATGAGCTTCGCCCTTGGGAAGAGAGTCGCCAAGAGACCTAGATACACGAAGTTTTCCGGCAACTTGTCCACGATCCGCAGAGCTGTCTTGTTCAATGCGCGAAGTTCCTCCAAGTGGCGCGAAGCGAGACGGTGGGCGGTCTCCCGGTCCAAGCGGCGAAAGCTCTCGATGGAGTCTGCACCTTCTCCGCCGAGCGCGGCCCAGGTGCCGTCGGCCAGTCTGATCTCCCCCGCGCCGAAGACCTGGCAGTGGCTGGCCAAGATTTGCTCGATGAGCGTCGTGCCGGACCGCGGCAGCCCCACGACGAACACCGGCAGCTCGCTCTCCAACCCGAAATCGCGGACGCGCTGGAAGAAATCCGGGGTACAGACCTCGATCATCCGGGTGACGAAAGACTGGTAATCTTTCGGATCGTATTCCCGGCCGCGGGCGCGCCACACGGACCTTTGCAGCGCGTTGCCCCGCTCGAGGTGCTCGGCGGCCTGGGCATACTCGCCCCGGGCGTCGAGGACTCGGGCCAGGCCGAAGTGCAACAAGAATCGTTGTGCGTCCGTCAACTCCGTTTGCTCGCCGGAGGCAGGATCCTGCTCCAACAAGCGACGTTGTGCAGCCAGGTCCTGTTCCGGAAGTTTGCCGGCGAGGAGTTCCGCCAATTTGTAATGCGCGAAGCTGAAGCGGGAATTGTGCCGCAACGCGGCGCGGAAGGAGTTTTCCGCGCCCCTTAAATCGCCCATTTCCTCCAAAGCGCTGCCCAGGTCGCTGTGGCCTTCGGCAAAGTCCGGCTTCAGTTCCAGTGCCCGGCGGTAGGAGGCGAGCGCTTCGTCCAGCTTGCCTAGGCCCTTCAAGGCATTGCCCAGGTTGCTGTGCGCCGTGGCAGAGTCCGGTTCTAGCTCCGTTGCCCGGCGGCAGCAGGCGAGCGCTTCGTCCAGCTTTCCCTGCTCGTTGAAGGCCATGCCCAGGTTGAGATATGCCTCCGGGCAGTCGGGCTTCAGTTCCAGCGTCCGGCGGTAGCAAGCCGTCGCTTCCTCCAGCATTCCCTGCGCCTGCAACGCATGGCCCAGGTTGAGGTGCGCCTCGGCAAAGTCCGCTTTCAGCGCCAGTGCCCGGCGGTAGCAAGCCGTCGCTTCCTCCAGCATTCCCTGCGCCTGCAACGCATGGCCCAGGTTGAGGTGCGCCTCGGCAAAGTCCGCTTTCAGCGCCAGTGCCCGGCGGTAGCAAGCTGTCGCTTCGTCGAGCTTCCCTTGCTGCTTCAGGACATGGCCCAGGTTGCCGTGGGCCTCGGCAAGGTCCGGCTTCAATTCCAGTGCCCGGCGGCAGCAGGCGAGCGCTTCGTCCAGCTTGCCCTGCTGCTTCAAGGCCATGCCCAGGTTGCTCTGTACCGAGGCCGAGTCCGGTTTCAGGTCCAGTGCCCGGCGGTAACAGGCGAGCGCTTCGTCCAGCTTCCCCTGTTCCTTCAAAACATTGCCCCGGTTGCCGTGCGCCTCGGCAAAGTCCGGCTTCAGTTCCAACGCCCGGCGCCAGCAGGCGAGCGCTTCGTCCAGCTTCCCCTGCTCCTTCAAGACCACGCCCAGGTTGCTGTGCGTCTCGGCAACGTCGGGCTTCAGTTCCAACGCCCGCTGCAGGCAGGCGACGGCTTCATCGAGCTTCCCCTGTTCCTTCAACGTATTGCCCAGATTGCTGTGTGCCTCGGCATAGTTCGGCCTTAGTTCCAGGGCCCGAAGGTAGCAAGCCGTCGCTTCGTCCAGCTTCCCCTGCTCGCGCAACACGTTGCCCAGGTTGTAGTGCGCCTCGGTATAGTCCGGCCTTAGTTCCAATGCCCGGCGGTAGCGAGCCAGCGCTTCGTCGAACTTCCCCTGCTCTTTCAACGCATTGCCCAGGTTGTTATGCGTCCCGGCATAGTCCGGTTTCAGTTCCAGTGCCCGAAGGTAGCAGGCGATCGCTTCGGGAATCCGATGCAGGGCATAGTACGCTTCGCCCAGGTTGTTATGGAAAAAGGCTGCATTCCCTTGCAAACTTATCGCCCGTCGAATGTACTGGACGGCAAGCTCATGTTTGCCCGCCTGGTGTGCGATCACGCCGAGAAGATGATGCGCATCGGCTTGATTCGGCTCGACCGCGAGGATTTGCCGATAGATCTGCTCGGCCGCTTGCAACCGACCAGCTTGATGGTATTGAAGCGCCATCGCCAATGCTTGGGAAATTGTTGTCATAGCATGACTTCCAGTTTCGCGAAGAGCGCGGCCAGGGCGTGTTCGTAGTGCCTCCATCTTCCCACCGATGTCCGATAGACCGGCTGGCGGACCTGGACGGCGCTGGCCGTACTGACCGGCCGCTTGGCGCGATGGAATTCCAGGCAGCTTGGCTCCCACTCCAGACCGCACCAGGCCACGAGGCGGCGGGCCATGCCTTCCAGATCGGCCACCGTCTCCTCGTAGTCCACTTCCAACCAAGGCGCCGGCAGGACCGCCCGCCAGTGTTCCATGATGCGCCGGTATTCGTGAATTCGGGAGACAATATGCGCTTGGTCGTTGGCCCAGCGGATTTCGCGGAAAGGCGTCATCCAACAGGAAACGGCCACGTCGCGCAAATCGCGGCGGCAATGAATGAACTTCGCCCGCGGAAAGAGGGCCGCCAGCGGAGCTAGAAACAAGTAGTTCTCCGGGCTCTTGTCCACGATGCGCAGGGCCGTGGGATGCAGTGCGCGAAGCCGTTCCAAGTGCCGTGCGGCGAGACGGCCGGCCGTCTCGCGGTCCAAGCGGCGCAGGCCCTCGATGGACGGGGCCGGGGGGGAAGAAGGGGAGAAAGGGAGAGGGGGAGAGGGGGAGAGGGGGAGAGTCTTCGTCTCCCTTTCTCCCTCGACCCGCTGCGCAGGTGCCCCGCCCCGACCCGCGGAGCGAGTACCCCGCCCTTCTTCCTCTCGCCCACCGAGCGCCGCCATGGTGTCATGGGCCAGTTTGATCTCTCCCGCGCCCAAGACCTGGCTGTGGCTGGCCAAGATCTGCTCGACGAGCGTCGTGCCGGAGCGCGGCAGCCCCACGACGAACACCGGCAGCTCGCTCTGCAACCCGAAGCCACGCACCCGCTCGAAAAATTCCGGCCCACAGGCCTCGATCATGCGGGTGACGAGCGACTCGTACTCTTGCGAGTCGTAGGCCTGGCCGCGCTGGCGCCACTCGGCCAATTGCAGGGCGTTGCCCCGCTCGAGATGTTCGGCGGCCATGGCATACTCGCCCCGCGCGTCCAGGACATGGGCCAGGCCGAAGTGCAAGAACAATCGTCGTGCGCCGGTCAACTCCCCTTGGTCGCCGGAGGCAGAACCCCGACCCGCTGCGCCTTCCCGTGAGTACACAGGAGCCCAGCCCCGCAGCAAGCGACGCTGCACAGCCAGGTCCTTCTCGGCAAGCTTCCCGCCCAGAAGCTCTGCCAATTTGTAATGTGCGAAGGTGAAGCGGGGGTTGTGCCGCAACGCCGCACGGAAGGAGTCTTCCGCGCCCTGAAAATCGCCCATTTCCTCTAAAGCGCTGCCCAGGTTGCCGTGGCCTTCGGCAAAGTCCGGCTTCAGTTCCAGTGCCCGGCGGTAGGAGGCGAGCGCTTCGTCCAGCTTGCCCATGTCCTTCAACGCAGTGCCCAGGTTGCTGTGGACCTCGGCATAGTCCGGCTTCAGCTCCAGTGCCCGGCGGTAGCACGCCGTGGCTTCGTCCGGCGTGCCCAGGTCCTTCAACGCATTGCCCAGGTTGCCGTGTGCCTCGGCATAGTCCGGCTTGAGTTCCAGTGCCCGGCGGCAGCAGGCGACTGCTTCGTCCAGTTTGCCCTGCTCCCTCAAGGCAGCGCCCAGGTTGCTGTGTGCCACGGCATGGTCCGGCTTGAGTTCCAGTGCCCGGCGGCAGCAAGCCGTCGCTTCGTCCAGCCAGCCCTGTTCCTTGAGGACAACGCCCAGGCTGACGTGGGCCTCGGCGAAGTCCGCTTTCAGATCCAGTGCCCGGCGGTAGCAAGCCGCGGCTTCGTCCAGTTTCCCTTGGTCCTTCAAGGCATTGCCCAAGTTGGCGTGGGCCTCGGCAAACCCCGGCTTGAGTTCCAGTGCCCGGCGGAAGCAAGCGACCGCTTGGTCCAGCTTGCCTTGTTCCTTGAGGGCCACGCCCAGGTTGCCGTGGGCCGCGGCCAAGTCCGGTTTCAGTTCCAGTGCGCGATGGTAACAAGCCGTGGCCTCGTCGAGCTTGCCCTGGTCCTTCAACGCAGTGCCCAGGTTGCTGTGCAGTTCGGCAACGTCCGGCTTGAGTTCCAGTGCCCGGCGGTAGCAAGCCGTGGCTTCGTCCAGCTTGCCCTGGATCTTCAAAGTGTTGCCCAGGTTGCTGTGTGTTACGGCCAGGTCCGGCTTGAGTTCCAGTGCCCGGCGGTAGCAGGCGACCGCTTCGTCCAGCTTGCCGCGGTCCTTCAAGGCATTGCCCAGGTTGCTGTGGACCTCGGCAAAATCGGGCTTCAATACCAGCGCCCGGCGGTAGCAGGCGACCGCTTCGTCGAACTTGCCCGCCCGGTGAGCAATCAGGCCGAGAAAATGAATGGCGTCAGCATGATTCGGCGCGACGGCGAGAATCTGCCGGAAGATCTGCTCGGCAGCTAGTATGCGACCGCCTTGATAGTGTTGGATCGCCATCGCCAGGGCTTCGGCAAGTGTTGTCATAAGTACGTCAGGCTTTCATTCTGACCCATCGGCTTCCAGCCGGGCGAAGAGCGGACCCAGGACGTGTTCATAGTGCTTCCACCTTCCTACCGATGTCCTGTAGATCGGCTGGCGGACATGGACGGCGCTGGCCGTTTTGACCGGCCGCTTCGTTTGGTGGAATTCCAGGCACTTCGACTCCCATTCCAGACCGCACCAGGCCACGAGCCTCCGGGCCACGCCTTCCAGGTCGGCCACCGTTTCCTCGTAGTCCACTTCCATCAGGGGCACCGGCAGAATCGTCCGCCAGTGGCGCATCAGCCGTTGGTACGCGCGAAATCTGGAAACAATATGTTCTTGGTCGGTGGACCAGGGAACGTCCCGGAAAAGCGTCATCCAGCAGGAAACGGCTATGTCGCGCAAGTCGCGGCGGCAATGAATGAACTTCGCCCGCGGGAACAGGGTTGCCAACAGGCCTAGATGCAAGTAATTGTCCGGCATCTTGTCCACGACGCGAAAGGCGGTGCGACTGAGCTGGCGAAGCTTCTCCAAGTGCCGTGCAGCAAGCCGGTGGGCCGTGTCGCGGTCCAACTGGCAAAGGCCTTCAATGGCCGGGTCAGGCTTGGGCGCCATGTCGGGCACCATGTACTCATGGTCGTGGTCGGCCTGACGTACGGTTTGTCCGCCGAGTGCCGCCATGCTGTCGGAAGCCAGTTGAGTTTCCCCGGCGCCGAAGACCTGGCTGTGGCTGGCCAAGATCTGCTCGATGAGCGTCGTGCCGGAGCGCGGCAGCCCCACGACGAACACCGGCAGCTCGCTTTGCAAGTCAAAGTCGCGCACCCGCTGGAAGAAATCCGGCGTGCAGACCTCGATCATGCGCGTGACAAAGAGCTCGTGCTCTTTCGGGTCGTAGTCCTGGCCGCGCTTGCGCTGTTCGGACCGTTGCAGCGAGTTGCCCCGCTCGAGGTGCTCGGCGGCCTCGGCATACTCGCCCCGGGCGTCGAGGACATGGCCCAGGCCGAAATGCAGCAACAATCGGTGTACATCCGTCAATTTCATTTGCGCCGGAGGCAGAACCGGGCTCCAGCAAGCGACGCTGCGCAGCGAGATCCTCGTCCGCAAGTTTGCCGCCCAGGAGTTCCGCCAATTTGTAATGCACCGCGGCGAAGCGGGAATTGTGCCGCAACGCGGCGCGGAACGAGTCTTCCGCGCCCTTCAGATCGCCCAGCTCCTCCAAGGCGCCGCCCAAGTTGCTGTGCGCCTCGGCAAAGTCCGGCCTCAGTTCCAGCGCACGGCGCCAGCAGGCAAGCGCTTCTTCGAACTTCCCCTGTTCCTTGAAGGCAATGCCCAGGTTGCTGTTCGCCTCGGCAAAGTCCGGGCTCAGTTCCAGCGCCCGCTGCAGGCAGGCGACGGCTTCGTCCAGTTTCCCCTGCTGCTGCAACGTATTGCCCAGGTTGCTGTGCGCCTCGGCATAGTTCGGCTTCAGTTCCAGCGCCCGGCGATAGCAGGCGGCGGCTTCGTCCGGCTTGCCCTGCTCTCTCAATACATTGCCCAGGTTGTAGTGCGCCTCGGCATAGTCCGGCTTCAGTTCCAGCGCCCGGCGGTAGCAAGCGTGTGCTTCGTCCAGCTTCCCCTGCTGCTTCAACGCATTGCCCAGGTTGTTGTGTGTCCCGGCATAGTCCGGCTGCAGCTCCAGCGCCCGCCGGTAACAGGCGACCGCTTCGGGAAGGTTGCCCAGGGCGCGGTAGGCTTCCCCCAAGTTATGATGGAAGAAAGCCGTGCTGCCTTGCAACGTTATCGCCCGTTGGATGTGCTGGACGGCAACCTCGTGCTTGCCCGACTGGTGGGCGATCACGCCCAGAAGATGGAGCGCGTTCGGCTTGGTTGGGCTCGGCCGCGAGAATCTGCTGATAGATCTGCGCGGCAGTTTGCAGCCGACCACGTTGGTGGTGCTGGATCGCTGTCGCCAATGCTTCAGGAATCGTTGGCATCGCCGATCCGCTGCTCCCACAGGTTGTGCAAGATTGACAACAAATTCGTCGCAAATCGCTTCCCGTCGCAAAGCGGCGAGGCAGCCATCTGCTCCCGCAACCCGCCACGAATGCCCGCCAACTGCGGCAGGTCGCTTGCCAACGATACCGCCCGTTCCACGTACTCGTCGAAGTCGCCGGCAATCGTCTCCCTCAGGCCGGCGTTGACAATGCAGCTCGACGATTGACGGCTCGTCAACGTCTCGCCGGGACAGGTAATCACCGGCACGCCCATCCACATCGCTTCGCAGGTCGTCAAACATCCGCTGTAAGGCAAGGTATCCAGCGCCACGTCGATCCGCCCGTATTCGCCGAGCAATTCGGCGTGGGGCGACGCATCGAGCAATTCCAGCCTGTCGCGATCGACACCCTGGGTGGCGAACATGTCGGTAAATCGCCGCGCAACGCCGCGATCGCTCCATCCCTTGTACTTGACGACCAGCCTCGCCCCCGGCAGCCGGTGGAGAATCTTGGCCCAGACTTCGACAGCCTGGGGCGTCACCTTGGCCGGATTATTGAAGCAGCCGAAGGTGACGTGCCCCGCTGCCAAGGCCGGCAGCACCGAGACGGCCGGCGCGTAACTGGGCGGGTCGTAGCAGATGTGACCGTCCGGCATGCGCAGGATCCGCTCGCGATAGTAACCTTCGGCCGACTCGGGAACTTCGTAGCGGTCGGTCAACAGGTAGTCCATCGCCCCAAGCCCCGTGGTACACATGTACCCGATCCACGTGATCTGGATGGGCGCCGGTTTGCGGGCGAAGACCAGCAGCCGGTTGTGGGCCGTGTGCCCGGCGAGGTCGAAGAGGATGTCGATCCGGTCCTCCCGGATCTGCTCCGCCAACCGCTGGTCGTTCATGCCAAGCACGTCCCGCCATTGGGTCACGGCGGCTTGAAGACGATGCGTCAAGTCGTCTTTGACGATGCGGTCTGAGTAACAGAACGTTTCACAGCCCTCACCCCCTGCCCCTCCCCCAATGGGGGAGGGGAGGTTACGGAGGTTCTCCAAGACGCGGACGAGGAAATAGCCGACCGGGTGCCGCCCCAGATCCGGCGACACGAAGCCCAAGCGGAGCCGGCCATGGTGATCCGAAACGTTTGTAGAGCGGACTTTAGCCCACTCGACGGAAGACCGCAGCGGCGCCGTGTGCTGCCGATCGTACTCGGCATGGGCCTCGGCCAGCTCTGCCGGCGTTATCCCCGCACGATACTGAATTGTCAGGAGCAGATTGCTGTGTGCTTTGGCAAAGTCCGGCTTCAGTTGCAGTGCCCGCCGGTAGCAGGCCATCGCTTCGTCCAGCTTCCCCTGGTCCTTCAACGCACCGCCCAGGTTATTGTGCGCCTCGGCAAAGTCCGGCTTCAATTCCAGGGCCCGGCGGTGGCAGGCCATCGCTTCGTCCAGCTTCCCTTGGCACATCAGCGCATTGCCCAAGTTGCCGTAGACTTCGGTAAAGTCCGGCTTCAGTTCCAGTGCCCGCCGGTAGCAAGCCGTGGCTTCGTCCAGCCTCGCCTGGTCCTTCAACAAGTTGCCCAGGTTGTTGTGCGCCTCGGCAGAGTTCGGCTTGAGTTCCAGCAACCGGTGGATACAAGCGAGTGCTTCGTCCAGTTTCCCCAACTCCTCCAAAGCGCCGCCCAGGTTGCTGTGCGCCTCGGCAAAGTCCGGCTTCAGTTCTAGTGCCCGGTGCCAGCAGGCGAGCGCTTCGTCCAGCTTCCCCTGTTCCTTGAAGGCGACGCCCAGGTTGCTGTGTGTCTCGGCAAGGTTCGGGTTCAGTTCCAACGCCCGCTGCAGGCAGGCGATGGCTTCGTCCAGCTTTCCCTGCTGCTGCAAGGTATTGCCCAGGTTGCCGTGTGCCGCGGCATAGTCCGGCTTCAGTTGCAGGGCCCGGCGGTAGCAGGCCGTCGCTTCGTCCGCTTTGCCCTGCTCCCTCAATACATTGCCCAGGTTGTAATGGGCCTCGGCATAGTCCGGCTTCAGTTGCAGGGCCCGGCGGTAGCAAGCCGTCGCTTCGTCCAGTTCGCCTTGCTCCTTCAACGCATTACCCAGGTTGTTGTGCGTCCCGGCATAATCCGGCATCGCTTCCAGCCTTGCGAAGAGCAAGGCCAAGGGCTGCTCGTAGTGCTTCCATCTTCCCAGCGATGTCTTATAGACCGGCTGGCGGACCTGGACGACGCTGGCCGTATTGACTGGCCGTTTCGTCTGGTGGAACTCCAGGCACTTGGGTTCCCATTCCAGGCCGCACCAGGCCACGAGGCGTCGGGCCACGCCTTCCAGGTCGGTCACCGTTTCCTCGTAGTCCACTTCCAGCAGGGGCACCGGCAGGACCTTCCGCCAGTGCTCCATCAGCCGTCGGTACTGGTGAAATCGTGACGCAATATGCTGTTGGTCATTGGCCCAGCGAACTTCCCCGAAAGTCGTCATCCAACAGGAGACGGCCACATCGCGCAAATCGCGGCGGCAATGAATGAACTTTGCTCGCGGGAACAGGCACGCCAAGAGACCTAGATACAAGTAGTTGTCCAGCATCTTGTTCACGATGCGAAGCGCCGCAGGACTGATCGCGCGAAGTCGCTCCAAGTGTTGCGAAGCGAGCCGCTGGGCCGTCGCGCGGTCCAAGTGGCGAAGGCCCTCGATGGACGGTTCGGGGTCGGGCACGATGTCGGGAACGATGTCGGGCACCATGTACTCATGGTCGTGGTCGTGGTCGACCTGACGTACTATGTCAGGCTGGAAAGCCTGACGTACGGTTTGTCCACCGAGCGCCGCCATGGTGTCGCTGGCCAGGTGGATTTCCCCTGCGCCGAAGACACGGCCGTGGCTGGCCAAGATCTGCTCGCTAAGCGTGGTACCGGAGCGCGGCAGCCCCACGATGAACACGGGGAGTTCGCTTTCCAACCCGAAACCGCGGACCCGTTGGAAGAAATCCGGCGTGCAGGCCTCGATCATGCGGGTGACGAAGAGCTCATGCTTTTTCGGGTCGTACTCCTGGCCGCGATTGCGCCACCATGCGAGTTGCAGCGCGTTGCCCCGCTCAAGGTGCTCGGCGGCCTCGGCATACTCACCCCGTGCGTCCAGGACTTGGGCCAGGCCGAAGTGCAACAAGAATCGTTGCGCGTCCGTCAACTCCCTTTGCCCGCTGGAGGCGGGATCCTCTTCCAGCAAACGGCGCTGCACGTCCAGATCTTGCTGCGGCAGTCTGCCGCGGAGCAGTTCCGTCAACTTGAAGTGCGCCGCGACAAGGCGGGAATCGTGCTGCAACCCGGCGCGGAGGGCATCTTCCGCGCCTGAAAATCGCCTACCTGCTCCAAAGTGCTTCCCAGGTTGGCGTGTGCCACGGCAAAGTCCGGCTTCAGTTCCAGTGCCCGGCGATAGGAGGCGAGCGCTTCCTCGAGATTCCCTTGCTCCCTCAAGACATTGCCCAGGTTGTAGTGTGCCACGGCAAAGTCCGGTTTCAGTTCCAGTACGCGACGGTAAAATGCGAGCGCTTCATCGAGCTTGCCCTGCTCCTTCAACATATTACCCAGGTTGTCGTGCGCGTCGACATAGTCCGGCTTCAGCTCCAATGCGCGGCGGTAGCAAGCGGCCGCTTGGTCAAACTTTTCCTGGTCCCTCAGTACATTGCCCAGGTTGTAGTGCGTCTCGGCAAAGTCTGGTTTCAGCTCCAAGGCCCGGCGGTAGCAGGCGGCCGCTTCGTCGAGCTTTCCCTGCTCCTTGAAGGCAACGCCCAGGTTGCCGTGTGCCACGGCATCGTCCGGCTGCAGCTTCAGTGCCCGGTGGTAACAATCGACCGCTTGGTCCAGTTTCCCTTGCTCCTTGAGGGTAACGCCCAGGTTGTTATGCGCCTCGGCATAGTCCGGCTTCAGCTCCAAGGCCCGGCCGTAGCAGACGACCGCGTCGTCCAGCTTCCGCTGCTCCCTCAGAACATTGCCCAGGTTGTTTTGTGCCTCGGCGACGTTCGGCTTGAGTTCCAGTGCCCGCCGGCAGCAGGCGGCCGCTTCGTCGAGCTTCCCCAGGTCTTTCAAGGCATTACCCAGGTTGCTGTGCGCCGCGGCATAGTCCGGCTTCAATTCCAGTGCTCGCCGGTAGCAGGCGACCGCTTCCTCCAGTTTCCCTTGGTCCATCAACACATTGGCCAGGTTGTTGCATGCCTCGGCGTAGTCGGGCTTCAGTTTCAGCGCACGGCGCGCAGCAGGCGGCCGCGTCCTCCAGCGTTCCCTGGTCCTTCAAGGCGAGACCCAGGTTGTTGTGGGCCTCGACAAAGTCCGGCTTCAATTCCAGTGCCCGGCGGTAGCAGGCGACCGCCTCGGAAATCCGCCGCAAGGCGCGATACGCTTCCCCCAAATTATTATGGAAGGCCACCGCACCGCCTTGCAACCTGATTGCCCGCCGGATGTACTGGACGGCCACCTCGTGTTTGCCCGCTTGGTGGGCAATCACGCCGAGAAGATGAAGCGCATCGGCATGATTCGGCTGGACGGCGAGAATCTGCCGATAGATCTGCTCGGCCGCTTGCAGGCGGCCGCCTTGGTGGTGCTGGAAGGCCATCGCCAATGCCTCGGAAATCGTCGCCATGGGGTCTATTATAGCTCCTTGGGAGGGTATCTGCCACCCTAGTTTACCCTGCCGGGCCCGATTGCGTAGACGTTTCCGAAGGCATAAAATATATTGAATCCGTGGTCCGGCGAAAGTTTGCTATGCCCCACAGATCGGTTTGCCATAGACCGCAAATCCGGCCGAATCGATAGAAGAAGTGCCGTCGGCCCCGCCAGCATGGTTTTCGCCGGGCAACCTACTCTCGTGAGGGGATCCTTCCCGTGGTGCATCTCGATTACTTGCCAGGAACATTCTTCGGTCCGTCCACCTTGGTGGAAATGGTCCGGCATCGGGCCCGTACTCAGCCCAAGGACATTGCTTTTTCCTACCTCGTTGACGGTGAGCTCGAAAAAGTCGATCTGACCTATGAGGAACTCGACCGTCAGTCGCGGGCGATCGGGGCCTGGCTGATGTCGCGAGGGCTGGCGGGTGAAAGGGCCTTGTTGCTGTATCCGGCCGGGTTGGATTACATCGTCGGATTTTTCGGGTGCCTGTACGCGGGCGTAGTCGCGGTGCCGGTCTATCCGCCCCGCCGCAACCGCTCGATGACGCGGATTCAAGCCATCGCCGACGACGCGGAGGCCAAAGTAGCCCTCACGACGGACAACGTCTTGTCGCGAGTGGAGGGCCTGATCGACGAGACGCCGCACCTCAAGCAGCTCGCCTGGCTCGATACCCGCCATGTGCCGGCCGGAATGGACCAGCAGTGGCAGCTTCCGGACATCCACGGCGAGACGTTGGCGTTCTTGCAATATACTTCCGGCTCGACAGGCACTCCCAAAGGAGTAATTCTCAATCACGCCAACCTCGTCCACAACTCGGCGCTGATCGCCCATGCCTTCGAACACACGCGGACGAGTCTGGGCGTGTTCTGGCTGCCCAGCTACCACGACATGGGCTTGATCGGCGGGATTTTGCAGCCCATTTATATCGGCCGGCCCAACATGCTGATGTCGCCGATGACGTTCCTGCAGAAGCCGTTCCGCTGGCTTTCGGCCATCACGCGATTCCGCGCCACGACCAGCGGCGGACCGAACTTTGCCTACGAACATTGTATCCAGAAGATCACGCCCGAGCAGCGGAAGCAGCTCGACCTGAGCAGTTGGAAGCTGGCCTTCAACGGCGCCGAGCCGGTACGTGCGGAAACGTTGCGGCGATTTGCCGAGATGTTCGCCCCTTGCGGCTTCCGAGCCGAGACCTTCTATCCGTGCTTTGGACTGGCTGAGGCCACGCTCATCGTTTCCGGCGGATTTGTCGCCAGCTCGCCGATCATTCGCAGCTTCGATTCGGTCGCGCTGACCGAGGGCAAGGTCCTGGAAGTGGCCCGCGGAAATTCCACGGCCCGCGATCTGGTGGGCTGCGGCCAAACCCTGCCGGACCAGAAGATCGTGATCGCCAATCCGGAGACCAAGACCACGTGTCCGCCGGACGAGATCGGCGAAATCTGGGTTAGCGGCCCGAGTATGGCCCAGGGATACTGGAAGCGGCCCGATGTCACCGAGGCAATGTTCCATGCCCATTTGAAAGACACGGGCGCTGGTCCGTTTCTGCGCACCGGCGACCTGGGCTTCATGCGCGACGGCGAATTATATGTGACCGGCCGGTTGAAGGACCTGATCATTCTCCGCGGCGTGAACTATTACCCGCAAGACATTGAACTTACCGTGCAGCAGTGCCATCCGCGGTTGCGGGCCGATTGCGGTGCGGCGTTCGCCGTGGAAAAAGACGGGCGGGAGCAGCTCGTGCTGGTCTTCGAGGTCGAGCGGCACAAGCAGGGCCAGTTCGGCGAGGTATTCCAGGCCGTCCGCCGCTCGGTGGCCGTAGAGTACGACTTGAACGTCGATGCCATCGTGCTGATCCGCGCCGGTACGGTGCCGAAGACTTCCAGCGGCAAGATCCAGCGGCACGCCTGCCGCCAGGGCTTTCTGGATGGCACGCTCGACGTCGTCGGTCAGTGGCAGCTTGGCGATGCCGAAGAGGCGGTCCGCGAAATTTCCAACCTCCCCTCTCCCTTTGGGAGAAGGGCAGGGGGTGAGGGCGCCAATATTGCAATGGGCTCAGAGGCCCATCCTACGGCGAAGGAACCGGCCGTCCCGGGGCGGGAAAGCACCAATGGGCGCCCCTCGGCCACCGAGCCCGCGGTCGGGCAAAAACCGGCCGAACCAAAATCGGCGAGGCAGAAGATGCAGACTGCCCAGATCGTCGAAGAGGAAATCCGCCGCGTGGCCAAGGAGCGGGCCAAGGGCATGACACTCGATTCGGCGATTGCCGAGTCGGGCATGGATTCGTTGGAACGAATGGAGATCCTCGCCACGCTGGAGGAGCGCTTCGGCGGCCGCTTCCCACCCGAGATTCTGATCGAGCTGGAAACCACCCGGCAGGTTATTGCCGCCGTGGAAAAGTACCTCGGCGGCGAGCCCCGCACGGCGTCGGGTCGGCGGGGCGCCAAGGGGAGGGCACCGGGGTACCCGCTTGCGGGTCGCGGTCTGCCGAGATTCCGCCCGAAACCTGCAACTTCGACCAGTTCCCCGAATACCGGCAACTTCGGCAGCGGTTGGACATGCTGAAAACTGCCGGGCTGGGGAATCCGTACTTTGGCGTTCAGCAGGGAATCACCAACGACCGGACGGTGATCGATGGCCGTGAGCTGATCAACTTTGCCAGCTATAACTACGTGGGCACCTCGGGCGACGCGGCCGTGTCGGCGGCTGCCAAAGCGGCGATCGACCGTTATGGGACGAGCGTTTCGGCCAGCCGGCTAGCCTCGGGCGAGAAAGTGATTCACGGCGAGTTGGAACGTGCCATCGCGCGGTTCATCGGCGCCGAGGCGGCTGTCACGTTCGTGGGCGGTCATGCCACGAACGAATCGGTCATCGGCCACTTGGTTGGCCCCGGCGATCTGGTTCTTCAGGATTCGCTGGCCCACAACAGCATCGTTCAGGGCGCCATCCTTTCCGGCGCTCGGCGGCGACCGTTTAAGCATAACGATTGGCAGGCAGCCGATCGGCTGCTGGAGCAGTTCCGGCATGAATACCGCCGCGTATTACTGGCGATCGAGGGCGTTTACAGCATGGACGGCGATTTCCCCGATCTGCCCCGCTTCATTGAAGTCAAGAAGCGGCACAAGGCCTTGCTGATGATCGACGAAGCACACTCGATTGGCGTTTTGGGACACCACGGCCGGGGTATTGGCGAGCATTTCAACGTCAATCGGGGCAACGTCGATATTTGGATGGGCACGATGAGCAAGGCCCTGGGGAGTTGTGGCGGCTACATCGCCGGCAGCAAGTCGCTGGTCGAGTTCTTGAAATACACGGCCCCGGGATTCGTTTTCAGCGTCGGATTGCCGCCGGCGGCGGCGGCGGCGGCCTTGGCCTCGATTAAGATCATGGATACCCAACCCGAGCGGGTGGCTCGGCTTCGCGAAAACTCAAGGCTTTTCGTGGCGTTGGCCCAGCAGCACGGGATGAATACCGGCACTTGCTGGAATACGGGTGTCGTTCCCGTCATTGTGGGCAACTCGATTGCCTCTTTGCAATTGTCGCGGGCCATGTTCCGCCGGGGTGTGAACGTCCAGCCGATCGTACATCCGGCAGTTGAGGAAAGCGCAGCCCGGCTGCGATTCTTTATTACTTCGCTTCACACGAGCGAGCAGATTCGATACACTGTAAAGGTGTTGGCCGAGGAGCTCGAGAAGATGCAGCTTCACGACGTCATTCCGGGCAGCGGCAAGACGGTTCCCGTTGAAGACAAGACGGTTTCGGGCGACGAGGAGCCGCGGAATAGCAAGTCGCTGTCGTCAAGCAACCCCGTTACGAGGTGATAGATTGCTTACCGAAAATGAAATCCAGCGGACGTGGCGAGCCCTTTTTCGCGATCAAGAGATCAACGAAGAGACATTTACCAGGGCGGAGGCCCTCCTGGAAGAACTCCGGCCGGAGAGCCCGTTGCGGCATCGGTTGGACGGCGAGTTGGGCGAGTTGCGGAAGATACGGAGCAAGAAACAGTCGCCGCAGAAAATAACTCCGCATAAGCAGGCCGGCCGTAAGCAGGCGGCCGGCGGCAAGTAATTTAGCGGTTGAATTCGATGCTGAGGTTCAGGCCTTGGATGTACACCTCTTGAAGGTTGCCGCCCAAGCTGCGTGTGATTCCCATGTTGGGCAGCGAGTAGTTGACCATATCCGCGGCCCGTACCACGTTGTTCACGAAAATGCCGGTATAGCCCGCCTTGACCTCGATGAGATTGGTCAGTTGCATGTGGGCCTCCACCCGCAACTCGACGATCGGCGAGAATTCGATAAAGTGCGTGGAGGAATTGAAGCCGGTGGCGCCCATCAGCGTCGGATACGCAGTGGCGCCTTCCGTGAGAGGTAATGCGGCGTTCTGGCCGGCGATCAATCCGGCGGCCAGGCGGCCGTCCTGGGCGATCGCCTGCGAGTTGATGCCCGGCGTGAAGCGCGTGTCGGCCGAAATGCCGAACCGCCCGAAGGGCTGGAAGTATCGCATTCCGATTTCCGGGCCGGCAATTTCATTGTGCGACTCGGTGTTCCAGTAGCTGTCGGTGAGGTTTCCGCCGCGGGCGTCGACCCAGAACTGGTCCTTCAACTCGAGGTAGCGGCCGCCGAGCATGAATTCCAGCGTGCCGCCGAAATAACATTCGGACGCACGGTAGATATACAGGGCCTCGGCGCCGTCCACGCGGGACTTGTTCTGCACATAGATGGCTTGGAAATTGACCGGCGTCTCAAGGGGCACAGTCAGACCGGTCACCGGGTTGACGATCGGCGTGTTCAGGTAGGTCGTGCCGTTGAAAAAACCGGGGTAGAAAACCACGAAGGCGTTGGAGGCCGAAAGGTTGGCCGTCTGGCTCTCTGTCAACAGCGAGCTGAACATGAATCCATGGTGCCCGTCGATGTAGCCCAGTTCCATCCGATCGCCCCAGTTCCAGATCGATGGAGCGCTGGTGTCGAGCGTGTTCTGCTCGACGAACGAGGGGATGGACGTGTCGCCCGCCACGGGCGGAAGGTAGACGATGGGCGAACGATTTGGGTCGCCGATCGTGGTCTTGTCGCACGGCGAAATGTGCCAGTACAAGCCGTCGAAGGTAAAGAACAGTCCTTGCTTCGGTTCCGCCCAATTGTCGTACGGCCGCACGTCGGCCGGTTCGAAGAGAGCCGCGCCTTGTAGCTCGTGGTCCTGCCCGCGGGCTGTCATGCCGGCGGAAACGACCAGCAGAAAGGCCGCGAGTCCAAAACTGATCCGATTGGCTAACATCACAAGTACTCCCGTGACGGATTGGAGTATGACCGAGGATTTGCTCCCACGGAGAATCCGGGCACTGTATGTGACGTTAATATCGGATGTAGCGGCAATTGTAATTGAGCAAGAAAGGCAAACCTTGCCGAAAATCAGGATTGTAATGGCACAAGATAGTGCAAATAGGCAGTCTGGGGTGTCCTGGGAATCCCTGACATGGCCTTGATCATGACCTTGCCAACTGCTGTCATTGCTAGAGTTGGCAAGGTTATGTCAAGGTCCCCCGACATCTTAAAAACGTCGAGCCAGAACCACGGCCACGGCTGCCGGCTGTAGGATCGTTAGCAGGGGCCTGATCGACGAAGTCGTGCTCGTCGAGGTGGTCGAGATGCCTGAGTTCGTCACCGCAGGGCGGGTTTCGGTCGAGGGCTGAACGGTGGGGGACGACGATGTAGAAGTTGTCGTTGTCGTCGGAGTCGACGTACTTGCCGTAGTCACCGTGTTTGCAGTAGTCTGTGTATTTGTTGACGTCTGCGCCGTCGACGTTGTCGTCGTCACTGCTGCGGCAGCGGCATTCGCTATGGAGACGGTCAACGTAGCTGCACTCGTGGTCGCCGAGCCCAGGGTATTGGTAAACACGGCATGGTACTGGTAGCCCGACTGTTTGGCGGTCGCCCCGGTAATGGTCAGGGTCGTGGTCGTCACGCCGCTATAGACTCCAGCGTTGGACAAAGCGGTGAATTTACCGTTGCCGGTATTCACATACCACCGCACGGTGGCGGCGGGATTCGCGCTGGCCGCTGCCGAAAACGCCGTTGTACCGCCTGCATTGACCGTCATGCTGGTCGGGCTGCTTGTTATGGCTGGTGCCGTAGTAACGGTTAATGTGGCGGCCTTTGTGGTCGCCGAGCCAGCGATGTTGGTAAAGACGGCCTCGTACGTATAGCCCGACTGTGCCGCGAGCACCCGGTGATAGTCAGGGTCGTGGTCGTGACGCCGCTATAGCCGTTGCCAACGGACAAGGCGGTGAATCCGCTGCCGGTATTCACGTACCACTGCACGGTGGCGGCAGGATTGCCGCTGGCCGCCGCCAAGAAGGTCGTCTTGCCGCCCGCCTTGACCGTCTTGCTGGTCGGGTTGGTCGTCACCTTCGGTGGGGTGTCAACCGTCAGCGTGGCGGCCATCGTGGTCGCCGAGCCCATGGTGTTGGTAAAGACGGCATGGTACTGGTAACCCGACTGTGCGGCGGTCGCAGCGGCAATGGTGAGAGTTGGGGTCGTGACGCCGCTATAGACTCCGCTGTTGGACAAAGCGGTGAACCCGCTGCCGGTATTCACGTACCACTTTACCGTGGCAGCGGGATTGGCGTTGGCCGCCGCCGTAAAGCTCGTCGTGCCGCCCACCATGATCGTCTGGTTGGCCGGGCTGGTCGTCACGACTGGTTTCGATGGGTTGTTGACGGTTTGCTCCGCAGGCGGGGGATCGATCACGCGGAGGTAAATTGCCGTAGTGCCGGCGGCCTTCGTGTCCGGCCCCACCCAAGCGATGAAAGCGTCGTCGTTGGGGTCGTTGGCGGCCACGGCCGGGGCAACCTGGTTCCCCAGGGTCGTGGCATTCACGCGGAATTCCTTCGGGTAGAACGCCAGCGCCGTATCGTAGTAGTCCGAACCGTTGGCATTGTAGATGCGGGCATAAATGCCGTAATCCGTAATGCCGGGGTTGCCCACCTCGGCATTATCCTGGCCGTAACTCGTCCAAGCGATCGTAATGTGGCCCTGGCCGTCGACGCCCACGGCGGGCATCACCTGCCAGCCCTCCGTGTTGGGTTGCGGCTGGATCTGGTCGACCATGAAGGCGCTGCCGACGCCCGAGAGGCTCGTATTGAATAGCCGCGCGTAGACGTTATAGCCGGTGCTCGTGCTGCTGCTGAAGTTGGACCAGGTTACCACGACCTCGGCGGAGGTGCTGGCGGTCGCCGGGACCATGGCCACCCGCGGTCCGGTGTCGTTCAGGTCGATGACTCCGGACCCCGCAAAATTGCCGCTGCCGTTCGAGGTGCTGTTGAGGAGCACGGGGCCGGTTTCGGAGCCGGGGCCCCAGGCGGGCGCGCTCGTGGAGCCGGTGTTCTTGAAATAGGCGCCGTAAACGCCCCCCGCTGCGTTCTCCCAAACGATTGCGAAGTCGTCCTTGGAGTCGATCGCCACGTCCGAGAGCTCCTGGGCATTGACCGAAGAAGCGGTGAGCTGAAACTCGTTGGCCACCGGCACTCCCAGGGAAGTGAATTCCCGCGCGAAGACGACGGCGTTCTCGGCGTTCGAATTGACTTGGCCGACGGGGGTACTGGTCCAAGTGACAATGAACGTGCCATCCGGCGACACGGCGACGCGGGCATCATTCTGGATGCCCGGTTCTTGCAGGCCGGCCACCCACAAGTCGACCTGGAAGGGATCGTCGGTGGCCTCGGCCTGGGCGTTATATTGCCGCACGAAGACGTCCGAGGGTTCGGTCTGCGCGTTCGAGTTCGGTCCTACGCCCGACCAGGTCACGACGAAGTTGCCGTTCTGGTCCATGCCCACGTCCGGATCGCTGCAGGAGGTATAGCCGGCCGTATTCACGGTGAACTCGGCCCCGAGCATAGTGCCGGAGGAGTTGTAGAGCTGGCCGACGATTTTGCTCTGGCCCTTGATGTCGCTCGTCCAGACAATCACGTAGTTTCCCGTGGCGCCCGTGGCCATGGCGGGATCGGTTTGCAGGCCGCCGCGAACGGAGTTGATGGGAGTATCCGTAGCCGTGAGGCCCGGCGGGACCGGATTCCCTCCGGGGTTCGTCGATTTGCTGATCGTGATCGAGGCCGTGAAGTCCGATCCCGCCGGGTTGTAGCCGGTCAAATTCAAGGGAGTGCCGTAGATGTTGCACAGACCCGTCTGGCCGGCGCTCGCCGAGTTGGCGGGCTCGGCGTTGCGCACCAGCAATTCGTAAGTGCCGTCGGGCAGAGCGCCGCCGTTGGCGGCATTCGCGGCGTCGTCCAGCGTGAGGACGACCTCCCACTTGTTGTCCGGAATGGCCGAGTTGGCGTTCGTGCCGAACCCGCTGGTCTCGGACATCTGGGCCACCTCGCTCAGGCCGTAGTTGACCTGCGTGATGATCCCGGACATGAGTGTGCCGGCGCTGTTGTAGATCTCGTAGTTGGACGCGTTATAAACGCTGTCCGCGTATTGCACCGGGTTGGGGCTGAACATCGGCTCGTCGAAGGTCAACACGAGGTGCGTGGCGTTCACGCCGGTCGCCGTTGCGGTTCCGTTGTTTACCTCGCCATTCGAGTCAGGCATCAGATCGACGCCGTTGCCGTCCGTGAAACTGACGACGTGCGGGCCGGCCGTGTCGGTTGTCTCCTCCAGGGGCTCGGCATAAATGTTCTGCACGTCGCCCGTATCGTCGTAGCCGTTGAGATCGAGGTTCGAGTCCGACGGGAGCGGGACGTTATCCAAACCGATTGGTGCGCTCAGGACCGGTTCGCTGGTGTAGGCAGAGACCATGCTGCCCGCCGAAGTCATGGCGATCGAGGCGTCGTACTGGGGCGATCCCTGCGTGCCCTCATAATCGCCCAGTGTGGCCACCGGCGCACCGGCTGCGAACGTAACGGGGGTATATGTCGGGGCAGGAGGCGGAGTGCCGCCAGCCTGGTTTTTCTTCACCCCCCATTGATGGTCGACGGCGTTGACTACGCCCAGAGTGATCGGTACGTCGGCGGCCTGCCCTTGGAAGACCAGTTCGAAGATGTACCATCCGTCCGATCCGGTCCGCGTCACTCCCGGCGGTGGCGCTACAACATTGCCTTCCGCCAACTGCGTGGGAATCGGGATTTGATAACTGGTTCCATCGCGTGCCTCGACCTCTGTCGGCCCCACCAGAGAAAGAGGCTGGTTACCGATGGGGCCCGGGCCCGCACCCACTTCCCGCACGTTCACCGAACCATCGCCCGGCCACACCGTGCCCAGTATGTTGTCCAGGGCAACGGCGATGTTGTCCATCAGCGTCTCGGTCCTGGATCGTCGTGCCCGGACTACCAGGGACTTGGGTCGGCATTTGGATGACGCCGGTGGTAGTGGTGTAGCCGGGCACGTCGGGGACGTTGGTCGTGCTGCCGTCAACCGAGACTTGGAGCTGGAATTGGCCCCACTGCACGTCCCCAGGGATGGTGATATAGTAACGCTGGTCCTGGCCGGAGCGCTGGGTGCTGACAACGTCGTCGGAATAGGTGGCGATGCTTGGCGAACCGGTGCCGGGGGCAGAATCCTGCGGATTGGCGTCGATCTGCGTCATCAAGACGCCGTCGGCCTCGCCGCGGAGCAGCCCCGCGACGTTCTCCAGGATGCCCCGCAGCCGGCCGACTTGTTCCGTGTTGGCGCCTTCGTAGTATTGCGCATTGAACAGTACCTGATCGATCGCCGTATCCACATTGAAATTATCGTAGCCAACGGGGAGCGCGCCGACATTCGTTTGCACCCCATCGGCATTATAAGTCGTCGAGTACGCGACGGCACCGGCAATGTCCTGGTAGAGCAACGAATCGATATTATCAATCGCGGAATCGAAGCCCTCGAACCCCAGCGGCCCGCCACTCCCTAGATTTCCGAGGCCAGCCAACGGGCCGTTGGTGAAGGGATCGAAATAGGTCAGCAGGTCCTGGTTCAGCGGCTGCTGGGTGATGGTGGCCGCGAACGTGATCCCCGCCGGCAAACCGCCGGCGGTGATGACCGGCTCGTAGGCGCTCGCCCCGAAGGTCACGACGAAGACGTAGCTGGTGTTGCCGGCCACGGACGTCCCGGAAACGGTCAATCCCGGAAATTCGGCGTCCAGCGCGGTTTGCAAAATGGCTGCCGTGCTTGCCGCGGTGCTGCCGAAAAAGACCGGCACCGGCGCCAACGATCCGACTTGCAACGTGAATGTGCCGCTGCTGGGAAGGCCGCTAGGATCGGTAAAAGTCAGTTGCTGTTTTTCCAAAGCAAAGTAGGAATCGAAGAAATCGGCGGGAATCGAAAGCTCGTCGGCAACGGCCGGCCCGACGCCCTGGTAGGTGGTGGCGATATCGCCGTCGATGTCCATCTGCACGTCGGCCGCCGTCTGGTCAAAGGGCCAGACGGTCTGCGAGGCGAGGTTCGTGCTGGCGCTATTCACGCGGAACTCGTTGCGCAGGACCGTCGGAATGGGGAGGACCCCGTTTCCGACGTACTGGATGGCCGCTTGCGCGGCGGTAAAGGTCACGTTGAAGCTGAAGGAGTTGGCCGTCGTCGCGCCCACCACGACCGTCGTCCCGGGAAAACCGGCGGCCACCAGCGCGTTTTGAATGTTGGCCGCCGTGGCTGGCAAATTGTTGCTGTTGAACGTGATCGCCGCCGTCGTGACCGTTCCCACTTGCAACTGGAACGTGCCGGTGATGGGAAGGTTCGGGGAACTAAAGGTCAGCGTTTGGGCTTTGGACGACGCGGTGACTGAATTCGTGAACGTCGTGCCCTGCAGACCGGTATTTTCAAGCTGCCACTCGTCGGCATAAACGCCTGCGCGACGAAGCCGGTCGACGGCGTCAAGCCGACGTTGGAGTCCTCTGCCACGTCCCAGGCGACGATGAAATTGTCCTGCCCGTCCATGCTGACCGTGCTGTAGCCGCCGCCGCCGACGGCCATCTCGTTCCACAGCGGAACCGACTGGGAGTTGAAGCCGCGGACGTAAACCGTGGCAAGTCCGCTCTGGTTTATCAGGTACTCGGGATCGTTGGTTTCCGACCAGGTGACGACCACGTTGCCGTCGTCCCCCATGGCCACGTCGGGCTGGAAATCGAGGTTCGTCAAGGCCCCGTTATTGACCGAGCCCACGTAGGCCACCGGGTTCCCGTTCTTGTCGAAGCGTTCCATCGAGATGTTGTTGACCCAACTGAGGTCCTGCCCCTGATTGGCCCAGGTCACGACGAAATTCCCGTAGGGATCCACGGCCACGGCGGGTTCGTACTGCGGGTTGGTGTAGTCGGGGTTCACATCGTCGGTGTAGGGGTCGCTGACCGGCACGAAGGCGACCGTGGACGGCAACGTGCCGCTCACGTAGCTGATGGCCGGCAAGTTCACGCCGCTGCTGGCGCCCGCGAAGTTCACGTCGAAGGTGTAGACGGTCGTGCTTGTCGCCGAGACCACGGAAACGATCGCCCCGCTGTAACCGAGGTTCTGCAGCGCGGCCTGAATGCTGGCTGCGGTGCCCGGCAGGTTGGTGCTGTTGAAAGTGATCGCCCCCACCGGCGTCTCTTGCGATCCGACTTGCAACTGGATCGTGCCGGTGAAGGGGCTGGTCGCCGTGGAATTGAAGGTCAACTGCTGGGTGGGATTGGCCAAGAGCCGGACTCCCGTGAAGGACGAGGGCGCTTTCCGTATACGTTGCCGGCACAGTGGTCGGCAGCCCGAACGGCACTCCGTACTCGAGGGCGCGTTGACGCCCTCACCCGCGCCGAAGGCCACGTCGAACGTGAAGCGGCCGGCCGACGAATCGGCCGCATCCCAGGTGACGGTCGTCAGCGGATAATCGATGTCCAGTTCGCTTTGCATGGCGGTTGCCGTGGCATCCAGAGTGGTGCTGGTGGCGCTGTTGAAAGCGATCTCCCCGGTCGGTGTCCCTAACGAACCGACTTGCAACTCGAAGTTACCGCTGACGGCAACGCCGGCGGCGGCCGTGGAATAAAAAGTCAGTTGCTGTTGTTCATAATTGGAAATGTCGCTCGTTACCTGGCCCGGCACGGCGGCGTCCGAGAAGGAAAGGGTCTGTCCCGTGGGCGAAAAACGGCGGACGTAGATGTCCGTGATGTCCTTGGGCACACCCTCCTGCGCGACCTGCTCGCGCCAGGTGATCACGAAATCGCCCGAACCGTCGATGGCCACAGCGGGCTGATCGCTGCTCAGTTCCTGGATGTCCTGCGTGAAGATGCTGCTGGGCTGCGGTGGATTGACCTCGAACTCGTTTCCGCTCTGCTTGAGAATCGTGACACTCGGGACCGCAACGAATTGGAGGGGCGCGGGCGGTTCCGTGCCGGTAAACGTTACCTTGAAGCTGGTAGTTATTGGCCACGGACGAGGAGACCGGCGTAACGGTCACCCCGGTGACACCGGGCAGATCGGCGGCCGTGAGCGCGTTTTGAATGCTGGTTGCCGTGGCTGCCAGATTGCCGCTGTTGAATGTGATCAGGTTCGTCTGGCGTTCCCGTCGGTCCCACTTGCAACTCGAACGTGCTGTTGATGGCATTGCCGTTGGCGGCGGCAAAGGTCAGTTGCTGGACGTTGTTGCCGGTAGAAACCGAATTCGAAAACATGGCCGGCAAAGACGGATCATACGGCACTCCTTCGCTGCTCAGGCTTGTCGAGGCGAGAGCCGCGCCGTTGGCGTTGACGCAATTGTTGACGACCATGGCGGCGTCGACGGTCGCCGCGGATTCGCCGCTGCTTCCCCCGCCGCCGTTGACGTAACCGGTGAACGTGATGTCGAACTCGGTCAAACTCAGCGTGCCATCCGCGCCGGTAACCGGTTCGGCCGTGACAAATGTCGTCGGGGTCGTGTTGATCGGGGAGTTGGTCGCCACCGGATCGGTATATGGCGCCAGCGTTTGCCCGGGCGGGGTCTTGATTTCCTCCGGTGTTGGGAAATCCACCGGTGCGACTGCCTCGGCCCCCGCGGCAGCCGGCGGCTGGAAGTAGCTCGAAATGGCCAAGGCCGTAAGGCTGGGATTGGTTGGCGAAGCGGGAATATTGTTGATCGTGAAAGGCCGGTCGAGCGTCGTAACCGCCACCGTCGGCAAGTAACCTCCGGGGAAGGCGAAAACGGTGGCAGGGGCCCCGGCAGCCAGCATCGAGTCGTTTGACGGGCTGACGTACTGCAACAGCGCCGACTGGTTCAAACCCTGAGTGGCCGTACCGAAGTCGACGACAAAGTCGTCGGCATCGATGGCGTTGACGGTCGCCTGGGTCCCGTCGCTCACGCCGGCAACCGGCGTAAAGCCGTTCAACCAGGTCTGGATGGCGGCGGCGGTAGCCGAGGGATCGATTTCGTTGTAGTTGAAGTTCTGCAACTCGTTCGCGGTGGCAATGCCATCGCCGTTGGCGTCGAACCAGAGGGTAAATGTTCCCACCATGTTCGGCGCCGGTGCGGTGGGGTCCCCCGAAGGCGCCGTGCCGGCCGTGATGGAAATCTGGTCGATCGTCTGGTCGTTGTCCGTGAGCGAGAAGCGGGTGGTGCCCGTGGGCAGCGTGATTTGCTCCTCGGTGGGGGTGTAGTAGCGGGCGTAGACGTTCTCCACCTGATACGGTTCGCCTGTTATCGGATTGATGAGCGGTTGGCCTTCGGCATTGAGGACCGGATCGGAGCGGGTCCAGGTTACGACGAAGTCGCCGCTGTTGTCCGAGGCCACGGAGTGGGCCGTGTTGGTGTCTTGGGCCGAACCGAAGGTCTGGTTGACGATGATGGCCGAAAGCGTAGCCGGAGTGACGCTGAGCAGGCAGTGCGCTTCCAACGGATCGATTCTCAACGAACGAGAATAGCCCTGGTCGAAACCGCGCTTGCGGGACCGGGCCCTTTTGCGAGAGCGGGTTGGTACGCGGGAAAAGATGCGATCCCAAAGCCCTTGATGGTTATTACCCCCCCATGCTGGGCCGGCGAAACGAAACCACGACATCACTGCCTCCCTCAATCTGCAAAGCCAGACTCCGCGCGCTCCCTTGCCGAGTCGCGCACTAAGCCTACTTCCGCACAATTCACCATTAGAAGTGAATCGAGTCTTCTTGTCAAGCGTCTTCAACCGGAGACGGACCCGTTGGATGATCGGTTCAGATCGCCTATTCGACCTAATCGCGCAATAATGCCTGGCCCATTCCGACTTCTCCGGATAGTCTGATAATGCGCGAGATTGAAAGAAAAGTCAAGGAAATTTCATCTTGCGGAGGCGCGTTAAAAAATTGCCCCCCATGTGAGAATTAAACACGCAGTAAAATACCCCAGTATGGTGCATTCCAAGCGGGGGCGTTTACAGTTTAGGTAAATACTATAATATAGACCCAGGAGGTATTCGATTATGGTTTCTGGAAACTGCTTGCGTCGTTTCGCATTGCTCCTGTTCGTACTCGGCTTGACCCTGCCTGCAACCGCGGCCTGGACTGCTCAGGCGGCAGAGAAGTCGGCTGCCCGGCCGGCCGAAAAGGTGTCGAAGACCAACTACCTGCGGGTGGTACACGACATACACGATCGAACGATTGGCCTGGAAACGGCCATCGTAAGCTTTAGCAACACAACGTTTGGTGGGGCTAGTGTCCGGGTTGACCTGGTGGCCGCCGTTCATATTGCCGACAAGGGCTACTACCAGGAGTTGAACAAGCGTTTTGCCGGCTATGACGTTGTGCTCTACGAATTGGTTGCCCGGGAAGGGACGCGAATTCCCAAGGGCGGCCGCAAAGACAAGCAGGCCGGCAACATGCTCTCCGCCTTGCAATTGGGAATGAAGGACCTGCTGAAACTCGAGTTTCAACTCGATCAGGTCGATTATACGCGGAAGAATTTCGTACACGCCGACCTTTCGCCGGACCAATTCGCCAAGTCGATGCGCGATCACCAGGAAGGCTTTGGCGACATCTTCACGCGATTGCTCGCTTACGCGCTGGCCAAGCAGGCCCAGGGCGGCGATGGCGGCGAGATGCAGTTGCTCATGGCCATGTTCGATAAGGACCGTCCGTTGGCTTTGAAGCGCGCCATGGCCGACCAGTTCGAGGAAATGGAAGGCATGACGGCCGTCCTCGAAGGCCCCAAGGGTGGCACGCTCATCAGCGAACGCAATAAACGGGCCCTTGAGGTCTTGAGGAAGCAAATTGCCGCCGGCAAGAAGAATATCGCCATCTTCTACGGCGCCGGGCACATGGCCGACATGGAGAAACGGCTTCGCGCCGACTTCTCACTCAAGCCGCAACAGACGCAGTGGTTGCAGGCCTGGGATATGAAGTAATCACGATCAGGCCTTGGGCTTCTGCGGCTGTTCGGCCGGTTTGGGGTCGGTGGCCGCCTTGGTCTTCTCGGTCGATTCCGCGCTCTTGGAGGCGTCGTCCTCGACGACGGTTCCCTCGTTGATGAACTGTTCGACCGTCTCGACACTTTGGCCGCCAATCAACACGCGGCGCATCCAGCCCCGCGGCGTCTTGCGGTACATGACCAATTGGGGAATCGGGCCGCTGCCGATCAATTGGCGAGACAATTCGTTCTCCTGGTCCGGGTTGACGCTGGCGAAGGCAACCCGAGAAAGCAGGCCGCGCTCGCGGATCCGCGGCATGATCCTCCGTTTCATGACTTGGCACGCCGGGCACCACTCGGTGCTGACCATCACCAACATCGGTTTTCCGGTCTTCATGCTCGCCTGATGGGCGTCCGTGTAGGTTTCGCCATCTGATGCACCGACCGCGGCACTGCACAACGCTATCATTACTAGGCTGTTCACAAGTCGTCTCCTTCAATCCGTGGATAACCTACCCGGGAACTGGATTGGACCCGGCACGATCCGGGACGTCGCAGGGTTCTGGAATAGGTTCTAAGTAAAAAACGGGTCCTCGTATCAGGTTTTCCCTGATGGATAAATGACCCGTAATGTAACCGACCGGTCTGATAGTTCAAGGGGGCTGCGGGGATTTTGTAACAAGAATAATTTGGGTAATTTCATTGCCCCTCTAACAAAATTTTCCTGAGCGCTGGCCTGGGACCCCCTGAAAATGAGGCAGCGGAACAAATTCCGCTGCTGCAAACTTCTCCTCATACGGTGGTTGAGTCCTCCGGCAACCGATATAATCACAATGGTCGAAAAACTGATCCGGGCAGCGGATTCCATCTCCTCTCTGTCCTGATGGTCCCCCAAACGGGTTGCACAGGACGATTTATGAAACTTCGCGTTGGATTAATCGGGCTGGGCGATTTCTGGCAGCAACGCCACGCACCAGCCCTGCGGATGCTCGCCGATCGGTTCGAATTGCGAGCGGTTTGCGACCAGGTGGCGTTTCGAGCCCATCTGGTGGCGACCGAGTTTGGCGCTGCGGCGGTCGATGGTTTCCGCGTACTAACCCGCCGCGAAGACGTGGACGCCGTTCTGATCTTGGCCCAGCAATGGTATGGCGCCCTGCCGGTCCTGGCGGCTTGTGAGGCTGGCAAGGCAGTTTATTGCGCGGGCGGCATGGACCTCAGCGTGGAAGACGCGGTACGGATCAAGAACCGGGTCGAAGAGGCGGGCATTGCTTTCATGGCCGAATTCCCCCGACGTTATGCCCCGGCCACTTTGCGGCTGAAGGAACTGATTGCCACCCGGCTCGGCAGTCCGCGACTGCTCTTTTGCCACCAGCGGTCGGTCGCCGATATGCCCGGCAACCAGTCAACGTGCCGCTGGCCGCGTCCTTCGGGCAGCCGTTTCCTCGTGGAACTGGTCGATTGGTGCCGGTACGTCGTGGATCGCGAGGCCACCGGGGTCTCGGGTGTCATGCATCCCAGCACCTGCCAGGAAGGCGAAGAAGATTACCAGATGATGAGTCTCGACTTCTCGGATTCGAAATCCCCCGGGAGCGGGGCGATTGCCCAGATAAGCTGTGGTCGCTATATTCCCGCGCAGTGGCAGGAAGCGATCACTTATCGCCCCTTGCCGGCCCTGCAAGTATCGTGCGAGCGGGGCATCGCTTTTGTCGATCTTCCTGCCACGCTGGTCTGGTTCGACGAGGCCGGGCGGCACCAGGAGTCGCTGGAGAGCGAGCGGCCGGTGGGCGAGCAACTCCTCACCCAGTTTCATCGCTCGGTGACCAGTCTGGTGCGAAAAACCAGCGATCTGGAAGATTCCTACAAGGCGCTGATGATCGTGAAGCAGGCCCGGCGGTCGCAGCAAGAGGGCCGAAGGATGGCGCTGGGGCTTGATTGAGTCACTTGCGTTTGACCAGCACGACGGCGTTGCCCACGTCGTTGTAAAGGACGTCGTCCATGAAGGCCCGCATGAGGAAAATGCCGCGGCCGCTGGCCGTTTCGATGTTCGCCGGATCGGTGGGATCGGGCAAGGCGCCGGGATCGAAACCGGCGCCTTCGTCACGGATGGCGAAGACGGCTTCGCCGCGCGTGATGCGGGCTTCCACTTCGATCCGCCGCTGTTGGTAGGGCGACTTGCGAGCACCGCTGCCGGATCAAGTCGCCGTATCCGGGTGTGCCGCGCAATTCCGAACCGATCTCCAGATTGCCGTGATAGAGGGCGTTGGCCAAGGCCTCTTCCAAGGCTACACCCACGCGGACTCGATCGGCCTCGACACAGACGCCGAGGCGAATGATCTCCTCTTGCAAGTAACGTACCAGCGGTTCCAACAATGCGGGGTCGTTCTCCAGGTGGAAAATACTCTCGGTCCGCAGCATGCACTTGATCAAGCGGGCCTGGCCGCGGTCCTGGACGGCCGCTTTGAGCAATTTGGCAATCGTCTCCCAGAGATACCGCATGAGCAGCTTCTCGGGGACGTAACTTGCCGCGCCCTGCTGCAAGGCCCGAACGGCGATCTCTTCGCTGCCCCGCGAGGTCATGAGCAGCACCGGAATCTGCGGGTACTTCTCGCGCATGGCGGCCACTAGCTGCAGGCCGTTGATCTCCGGCATCAAGAGATCGGTGATCACCAGGTCCACCGGATGCTGCGCGAGCTGGGCCAGCGCGTCCCGTCCGTCCTCGGCGTAGTCGATCTGCAAACAGGTGCCGCCGGCCGCCAGTTCGCTCACCGGCGTGTTCTCCATGGCCTCGATGCCTTCGACCTCATATTGGATCTCCATGCCAGGACTGTTGGACAACAACTCGCCGACCAGGGCGCGATCGATCGGAGAGTCGTCGACGATAAGGATCTTCGTCATCGGGTTTTCCTTGCACTCGGTTTGGATCTTGAATCATCGTCCTCGCTTTGCAGTTTCGACTTCATCTTTTTGGCGGCGGACCGAGGTCGCTTCGCCGGCGTCGCCGCCCAGCGCGGCGAGAATGGCATGCAACAACTCCGACTCCTTCACCGGCTTCATCAGGCAGGCGCGTTCGGCCTGTGCAACCAGCAAACGATCGGCGGCAGTCAAAACCAGGATCGGAGTGTCGCCCAGATGTTCGCGAAGGTCGAAGTCGAGGTGTTCCAGTTGGAACCGGCCCGAGTCGATCTTGGAAAAATCGAGGACGTCGTTGATGATCACCAAGAGGTTCTCGCAGGAATCGATGACCGTGCCGGCATATTCCCGCTGCCGCGGCGCGAGGTTGCTTTCCAGCAACAGTTCGGTCATGCCCACGATGGCGTTCAAGGGAGTGCGGATTTCGTGGCTCATGTTGGCCAGGAAGTTGCCCTTGGCGCGACTGGCGGCCTCGACGGCCTCGATTTGTTCGCGGATCGTATCGTGGGCCAGCGTCAACTGATGCGACTGCGCCAGGAGCTGCTCTTCTGCAGCGCGCTCGATCGCAAACCCGCCGCCATGACCGCCCTGTCATTATACGGGGGCAATGCTAGGAAACGATGAAACTACGGTTAGCGAATGATTAGGGAGATGCCACCCGTGCGAGAATTAAGGGCATCAGGCTGCCGCCGGTCAGGGACGATGGAGGCGATGGAATGCCTCTTATAGAGTTGCGTGATGCGAGGAAGTATCCGACGTACGGTGGCGGCAATGGCATGCGAGCCCCGAAGGGGCGTCCGTTTGCCCAGCGAAGGGCGCAGCCCTGGTACAGCTTTTTTTTCCGTTGCCGCACGGCCCAACGGGCCAAAAGTTCATCTTCAATCGCAGGCGTGCCGTTGGTCAATCTTGACGGAAGGCAATCAGGCGAACTCTTGGCCCGTTGGGCCGAACGCCGCAAGACACGGCAAAAATATTAAATGAGGTGCGGCCGCTGTACCAGGGCTGCGCCCTTCGCTGGGCGAACTGCAGGGCCTTCGGCCCGAATGCCGGCCAAGGACGCCAATCCCATCCTGCGGGTGGCAGCCCCGTGGTGGTGAATGTTGAAAGGCGCGACCTCTCATCGCGACGGCAATTCGGCCAACTCGGCCAGCCAGGTGCGAATCTCGTTGTCGTACTCCGACGACAGGTCGCTCTTGACCAGTTGCTTGTGGAACGCGGCCGCCCCATCCTTGACCAGGTCGGCCGCTTCGGCACTGGGGAAACGCCGGGCCGGATCGGGCGCAATCAGCCGGCTGCAAAAGGTCATCAACAACTCGTTGCGAACCACGTCTTCCGGCAGGATATGGGGCAATCGCTGGGCCAGGCAGCGTTTGGCCTCCAGCAATTCGCGAAAGCCGGTCAAGCCGGCAAACGGCGACTGGCCGGCCAGCATCTCGATCAGTACGTAACCCAGGCTCGCCAGGTCGCTCCGCGGCGTACACTCGCTTCCCTCCAGCACTTCCGGGGCGGTGTAGGTCGGCGTGCAGGTCCGCCGGGCCGGCGGATTGTCGATCTCGAAGGCCGAGCCGATATCGACGATCTTGGCGTTGCCCGTCCGTTTGAGCATGATGTTCGACGGCTTCATGTCGCCGTGGACGATGCCTTCGCGGTGCAGTGCGGCCAGCGCCGCCAGGCAATCGCGAACGACGGCCATGGCGATGCCCGGTTTCAATCGCGGCTGGATAGGACCGGCGGTGACGATGACCTCGTTCAGATATTTCCAGCGGTCCTTCTTCACGTGGCCTTGCATGTGGTCGAGCATCGAGCGCGTCAACAACAGGCTCAGGTCGTAGCCGTTGACCCATTCCATTTCCATCAGGCGGATGCGATTGCGATCGACCCAGTTGTGCACGTCCAGCAGGTTGTCTTGCTGGATTTGGGCCACGTGTCCGGCCACCACCGCCATGCGGCCCATGGCCTCGTCGTAGGCGCGGTCGTCTTCGTAGCGCTCCGGCGAAAATATCTTGAGGGCCACGGGCAGCGTGAAATTGTCGGTGCCCCGCCTCATGCTCAGATAGACGACCCCCTGCCCGCCGGACCCGAGCATCCGCATCAGCCGATGATGTTCGGTCCAACTCAACCGGTTTTGTTCGAGCATCGTACGGTAGCGGCCGAGGAGGTCTTCAGAGCAACGGGCCATCTGACGCCCTCCCCAGGTCATCGTGCCATTGCCCTCGAGAAACATCGTAGTACACATGCCAGACTCCAAGTTGCTCGATTCATTCCATGTTGCCGGTTCTGTAGGCATATTAACCTCCCCAGGGCCGGGTCGTAAAGAGCAACCGCAGCTTTTTCCAGTGAATTATATCCAAGTTTTCCTTACATGCCAGCCTCTCCCCAGAGTGGATACCCCCCGCCGCGAATGGGGAAACCGAGACGCTTGTCGGCCAAGAAGTTGATCAGCGGCTGTCCTTGTTTCCAGCGGACGAGGTTGCGGCAGAACAGATCGGTGATCTTGTCATTTCGCCACCGCGCCTGACCGCCGACGTGCGGCGTGATGATGACCTGCGGTAGGTCCCAGAGTTTGCTCGCAGCCGGCAGCGGTTCCTGCTTCGGTAACGTCCATCACGGCGCCGGCCAGATGCCCGCTTTCCAAGGCCGCAACCAGGTCGCTCTCGACGACCAGCGGACCGCGGGCGACGTTGACCAGCACGGCCCCCGCTTTCATCTTCTTCATCGCCGCGGCGTCGATCATGCCCCGCGTCGTCGGGTTCAGCGGCACGCTGAGGACCAGGAAATCGACCAGCGGCAGCAGACTCGTCGAGCCGTTGGGCCGGCCACAGCGATTCCACCCAGTCGGGCTTGTCGACGGGGAACATGTCGACGGCCAGGATCCGTGTCTCGAAGCGCGCCGAGCAGCCGCGACAAGCCGGCGGCCGACGCCGCCCAGGCCGACGATGCCGACCGTGCTGCGGGTCAGATCGCAAGTCGGCCGGCGGATGAACTCCTTTTTCTGCTGTGCGCGAAAGAACGTCGGCAGGCTGCGCGTCCAGGCGGTCATCAGGGCGATCGTGTGTTCGGCGACCTGGTCGGCCAAGGCGCCCGAGGCGCTGGTGACGACGATCTCCGATTCGATCACCGAGGGAACCAGGCAGTGATCCATGCCCGCCGCCGAGGATTGGATCCATTGCAGCCTTCCCTGGCGGACGACGCCGTCCCAATCGATCGGCACTTTGGCATGCCCGCAGAAGATGTCGGCGGAGAAGATTTCCCCGGCGATCTGCTCCTGGGAGGCGTCGACGATTTCGGCCTCCGGCATGACGGCGGCGATTTGCTCCAGGTGACTGGGTTTGGTGACGTAGCAGAGAACGATGCGCATAAGAAGTGGGTAGATTAAAGGCAAGGCATTGATTGTTGATGAGAAATCTTCGGGCCGAAGGCCCAGTCGTTCACCCAGCGAAGGCAAGGCATTGATTGTTGATGGGAAATCTTCGGGCCGAAGGCCCAGTCGTTCATCCAGCGAAGGCAAGGCATTGATTGTCGATGAGAAATCTTCGGGCCGAAGGCCCAGTCGTTCACCCAGCGAAGGCAAGGCATTGATTGTCGATGGGAAATCTTCGGGCCGAAGGCCCAGTCGTTCATCCAGCGAAGGCAAGGCATTGATTGTCGATGAGAAATCTTCGGGCCGAAGGCCCAGTCGTTCACCCAGCGAAGGCAAGGCATTGATTGTTGATGAGAAATCTTCGGGCCGAAGGCCCAGTCGTTCACCCAGCGAAGGGCGCAGCCCTGGAAAACAAGGATATACAAAAGTCGTCCCTCTCGGCCCAACGGGCCAACAATTTCCCCGCCTCCTATTGTCGGCTTTTCGCACGCGCCCGCAAGGTCGTGTTCAGTATATGTTAGAAATTGATGAAATGAGTTTTTTTGCCCAATTTTTGTTTGTGGTTTTTCGCACGCGCGCGTTAAACTGACGGGAAGTGCTTCGGGAACGTTGCATGACGCGAAAGGGCAGCGGAATGCATGCCGCCCGGCCGCCGCGCGAATTCTGGCCGGTGCGCTTTCCCCCAAGGAGCGCGTTATGCCTATCCAAAACGAAACGACTCTCCCGTTCTGCCCGTCGCGGCGACTCGACGTGTGGTGCTTGCGCCGCATCAACGATCCAAGGCACGGCGCAGAACGGCTTTCTACGTGCGGCGGGTGAGGCGGGGCAGGAAATGCCCCTGACCGACGCCGACCTCCGCGCCCATTGCGCGAAAAGGGGCCTGCGCCTGGCCGACGCAGTCTGCCAAAGGGCCGGCGGCTTGAAGTGTCCTTATCGCCCCTGCTACGACTCCTTGCGTCGCGAGTTGTCGGTGCCCGGGCGGGTCGTTCGCGAGTTTCACCGCGACGCGGAAAATCAGATCGCCATCTTGGAGGCTTTCGAGAAGGCGGGCTGGCCGCCTCGCATCGAGAATGTCTTCCCGCGGCCTATGCCGTGGGAGGTTGTCAGACACCGGCTGAGCAATGCGGTTAGCGAGTTGAACGAAAAGCAGAAAAAGATTCGCTTCTCGGTCGAAAGGGGCACGCAGGCCGTTCTCTGGGAGCTTACGGACGAAGATCCCGGTCGTCAGCCCGAAGCCGCGGACCCCTCCTTCCGGAGTTAATTCCGGACTTATTTCCGGACTTGCATTTGTTGACGCCCTTTCTTGAAGTGCTAGGCTGGGCGGATACTGGCTCAGATTACACAGATTACGGCGATTTGCGGCCGAAGGCAGTTTCGAATTATGATGGAGGTAGTCACGTTTACCATTTCAACGCGGCCACTGGATCAAGGCCGAAAAATCTGCGAGCGAAACTGCCAATGAATTCCATGAGCAAACATCTTCCATTTTTGACGATCATCATAGCGCTTTACGCGACGGCGGCGAGCGCACAGACCGTCCAATATAGTGTGATCGACCTCGGGACATTTGGAGGCGCGAGCACTGACTCAGTTGCACTTGGGATCAATGACCAGGGTCAGGTCTGTGGGTATGCCACAGACCCAACAACCGGCGCTTTTTCGAACGCGTTTTATTGGGGGGGCAGCGTCGGCACGCCCATTCAGGATCTCGGCACGCTTGACGGCCAGGTCACAAGTGCCAGCAGTGCCGTGGCGATAAACAACAACGGCTGGGTGACCGGCTGGTCTGGTAGCGGCAGCACGACCATCGGATTCCTTTGGACTGGCAGCGGTGCGGTACAAAGTATTCCAACCCTGGGCGGCGCTGCAGCGAACGTATACGGAATCAACGACGCCGGAACCGTCGTCGGTGCTTCGCAAATCGCCAACGGCAGCTACCACGGTTTCATCTATAGCGACGGCGTTATAAAGGACACCGGCGCGCTACTGAACGTCGCCATCAACGACAGCGGGCAGATGGCTGCAGCCTATCCCAGCGAACCGGGGGTCGTCGAACAGGGGTATCTCGTAAGCGCTACTGGCCATGCGACCAGTATCGGGTCGCTCGGGGGCACATTGACTCAGCCCGAGGCGATCAACGGCAGTGGGCAAATAGTCGGATTCTCCGATAACGCTGAGGGCTACCATGAGGCGTTCCTCTACAGCGGTGGCGTTCTTACGAACCTAGGGACGATCGACGGCATGGACAGCTCCGATGCAAGCGGGATCAACGATAATGGAGACATCGTTGGAGGGTGTTACGACAGCCTCACCGGGGATGCATTTGCGTTTCTGTACACCGGCAGCGGCCCGATGGTGGACCTGAACAGCCTGATTAATCCCAATTCCGGATGGTCGCTAGTTTCCGCAAGCGCGATCAACGATAAAGGACAAATCGTCGGGATGGGCATAAACGCGGAGGGGGAGGCACACGCGTTTCTGCTCGACCCAACTCCCGAACCCTCCACGGCGGCGCTCCTGGCCGTTGCTGCGTCCTCACTGCTGACTTTCGAAAATTTCCGGCGCAGGCGGCTTTCCGCGTACCTACGCTCTGCGCGGGCACGCGCGGCCGGCGTGGCGTGTCGGTTTTGCGGTTTTTTGGAAGGCGGTCGACGCTTGGTTTGGCCGCGGACCAAACGGGGTCCGCACCGTCACGCCAATCGTCGGAAGCAGGCTACGTTTTGTAGCCTTAACGATTATCCTGCGCATTGTTCGAGGACAGCGAGCGCGCAGACCGTACAGTATACCGTTACCGACCTGGGCAACTTGGGGGGCTCGGATCCTTCCGTCGTGCCAACCGGCATAAATTCATACGGTCAGGTGACGGGCACTGCCAGCGGCCCGGTGGGCGGCACCGGCTTCGCCTTCCTTTGGACTGCGCCGGGGCCGATGGTAAGTTTGGGGGCGCTGGGATCCCCGGCCATTCAGAGCAACGCCAACGCGATCAACGACTCGTCGTGGGTAGTCGGTCAGTCGAACAGCGAGGCATTCCTCTACACGCCCCAAACGGGGATGCAGGGCCTCGGCTTCCTCACGGGCGGGACGTTTAGCGTCTTGTTATCGATCAACAACTCCAACGTCGCCGTCGGCGGCTCCGACACCACCGGCAACGCCGTCGACAGCGCAATGATTTGGGACCCGACCAACGGCATGCGCGACCTGAACAACATGATCGTCAACCCGCCCGCGGGCTGGGCGCCGACCGCGGCGACCGCGATCAGTCAGAATGGGCTCATCGCGGGAATTGGTTCCGCGGTCACGTCACAAACATTCCCGCCGCCAAACCAGCACGCCTTCGCCCTCAGCGGCGGCACGCTGACCGTGATCCCCGGCCTCGGAATCGACATTCAGCCCGCGGGGATCAATTCGAGCGGCGAAGTGGTGGGGACCTTCCTTGACGCGAACTACGAGGAGCACGCCTTCGTCTACACCGCGGCCGAGGGAACGCACGACATTGGAAACCTCGGCGGGAACGAGACGGTCGCCTACGCGGTGAATGACCTCGGGCAGGTTGTGGGTGGAACGACACTTTTGGACGGCAGCGACGCCGCGTTCCTCTATAGCGACTCGGGCGGAATGGTTGACCTGAACGCGTACGAGCCGGCCGGATGGATTTTTGACTGCGCAACGGCCATAAATGACAATGGCCAAATAGTCGTCCAAGGTTCCAATGACAGCGAATCCAACGCCTTCCTTTTGACGCCTACCCCCGAACCTTCGACATTTGCATTATTGTCTTGTTTTGCCTGTTTCATCCTGATTTTGCGACTCTGCCATAGCAGGCTGGTTGAACTTTGACTCTGCGCTCGCCGACGCCTTTCGCGCCGCGCGTGCCGTTTTGCCAGAATGTGCTTCGCTGGCCCAACCGTCCTCTTCCGCACAGGAAGAAGGGATGAGTTGGCGCTTACAAAGGGAGGAAACAGGAATGCGCGTCTCCGATATTTTCTTCGCGGCAGTCCGACTTGCCGAGGAAGTTCGCCAGTGCGTCCGACAAATTTCTGCAGAGCTGCGCGATCGCGTGCTGGCCCTCAAGTCGCGACTTATGAGGCCCTCGGCCAGATGCGGATGGTTGAGGGGCCTCCGCCGCCAATCGGCCGACTGTCGGTATCTGATGGCATTCCGCCGCAGGCTTGTTTTCGAGGGCCTGGAATACCGAGCCATGCTTGACACATTGACGTTCCTGCCGAACGTCTCAACGACATGGAACAGCGACCCGCATAACGACAACTGGTACGACCAAGATACATACCAGTTTAGCGCTTGGCAGCCCGGCGACACGGCGGTATTTGACGGTCTGGGGAAGGCCACGGTAGACGTTTCCAATAATTTCGGCGCCGTGAGCGTGGCCGGCATCCAGTTCGAGGAGGGCTCGTGGTCGATCAATGGCGGGGGGACAATCTCGATCTACCAACCCAGCCCGCCGACTCCCAGCGCGCTGGCCGTCACGGTCGATACCAACGAGCCGGTAGCCAAGTACACGGTCGTAAACGACACGATCGCCGCGCAAATAACGGGCAGCAGCAATACCGGCCTGGAGATCACAGGCCCCGGCACGGTCGCCCTGGGGATGTACAGTCTTTACCCCAACCTTCCCAGCATCACGCTGGACGGGGGCGGCCTCCAATTCACCCCGGGCAGTCTGTATTCGACCCCAATCTACGTCAACCCCGGCTCGGGCAATACCGCCGCCCTGGCATTCAATAACAGCCCCTACCCAGTGGAGAATCCGATCGATCTGCAGAGCGGCACGCTGCGGATCGACACGGAGGGCAACGACGTGACCATCAGCGAGAAGATTTACGGCGCCGGCAACCTGGTGGCGAGCGACACTAACGGAAACGGCCAACTGACGTTGTCGCTCAACAACGGCGCCTTCACCGGTCCCACGACCATCGTGAGCGGGACACTGGTGCTGGAGAACGGCTCCTCCGCGTTGGGGACCGGCACGCTGACGGTGGACGGCGGCGTCCTGAGCATGGGCGGCGGCACCTATTCTCAGCCGGCCCCGGAAGAGATAAAGGTGCCACCCACCAAATTCAGGCAAGATAGGCGATTGGCGAAAAGAAAATGTGCTTGACAAGCTTGCGTAGTATAGGTAAAACCGTATGAATGTCACGAGCATCGCGGTATTTTCCCGGCGGCATGGTGTACCATGTCCTCAATCGGGGCGTGGGCCGAAGGACGCTCTTCCACAAGGACCAGGACTTCCTGGCCTTCGAGAGGGTCGTCGAAGAGACCTTGCACACCTGCCGGATGCGGATCTGCGCCTTTGTGCCGCTTTCGAACCATTGGCATTTCGTCCTTTGGCCCGAAGCGGACGGCGATCTTCCTGCCTTCATGCAACAAATGACCAACATGCACGTCAAGCGCTGGAAGGAATACCGGCGGGAAACCGGTTATGGCCATCTCTATCAAGGGCGCTACAAGTGTTTTCCGGTGGAGACGGAGGACTATTTCTACCAGGTCGTCCGCTATGTCGAGAGGAACGCCTTGCGGGCGAATCTGGTGGCGCGTGCGGAGCAGTGGCCTTGGTCGAGCCTGCGTCGCGGCGAGCGCGACGACCCGCCATTTCCGATCCTCTCGCCGTGGCCGCTGCCCCGTCCGGCGGATTGGCTGGAAATCGTGAACCGCCCGCAGTCCGAGGCCGAGTTGGAGGCCCTACGCCGCTCTGTTCGCCGGGGCTGCCCTTATGGGAGCGCCGATTGGACCGGCAGGACCGCGAAGCAATTGGGAATCGAGTCGACGTTACGGGCGCGGGGGAGGCCGAAGAAACAGCCGGAAGACGGCAAATGACTCTTCGCCTTCCCGCTTTGCCCAAAGACCCTAAATTTGGTGGATGGCACCTTTTCCCCTTCGCGATAATCGGCGCGATCGCGCGGAACCGGGGTCAGACTGTGGCCGCCAACCAACGGCTAGCGGTTAAAGCCTCGCCCCGAGACACCGAAAAACAACCTAGCACGAGCATTTCAGCGCCCATTGTAATCGCAGCTTGAGAAACCCCATGATACCAATGAAGACAAGACTCATCGCCCTATCCGTACTTTGCAACGTCGTCGCGATTTACTCGACCGCGGCCAGCGCAATCGATCCAATACACCATCACCGACCTCGGCGTGCTGAGCGGCCCGAGCAGTTATGCCACGGGGATGAACAACGTCGGTCAGGTCGTTGGTTACGCCGACACCTATACGGGATACTCGCACGCATTCCTCTACACGGGCAGCGGTCCGCTGGTGAACCTCGGGTCGTTTGGCGGCGATTACAGCGTGAGCAGCGCGACCGGGATCAACAACCTAGGCCAAATCGTGGGGTACGCGCAGGCCGCAGACGGGACGTATGATGGCTTCCTTTATTCCGGAAACGGCCCTATGGTCAATCTGGGATCGACGTACGTCCCGCTATGTATTAACGACGCCAGCCAGGTGGCGGCGGTCGCCGGATCGTCGAACTTCGTAGGTACGTACGTCTCCAGCGGCGGCACCGGCAATTGGGTGAACATCGGCTCGCTCGGCGGAAACGAAACGCAACCGTGTGGGATGAACAATAGCGGTGACGTTGTTGGATTTTCGTCGACTAGTGCCAGTACAGAACTGCCGCAAGCATTCCTCTATAGTGATGGAAAGATGACCGACCTCGGCACGTTTGGTGGCCAATTGAGTGAAGCGACCGGCATAAATGATTTCGGGGTCGTAGTTGGCGATGCGGACTTTCCGGGCGACTCGTCGGCCAACGCTTTCGTCTATTACGACAGCGGTGCAATAGTGGATTTGAATAGCCTGGTCGACCTGCCGTTGGGATGGACGATCAACTATGCGGCGGCCATCAACGATCAGGGGCAGATCGCGGCCACCGCCTACGATGCGCAACAGGGCCAGTCTCAGGCTGTTCTACTGTCGCCAACGCCGGAGCCCTCATCAATTTGCCTACTTGGCGTTGCAATTCTTGGGTTGATAACGATTCATGCCGGCGCAGCGTCTAATGAAACGGCGCCGACACGAAAATACGAAAATACGTGAGTTCAGCGATTTGAAATTTCAGATTTGAAACTTAAGGAGGCTTCGATCATGTTTCGACTTGAGTGGTTCGCCGAGGGGGAAGATTGGGGTCAGGCCGACGTTAGGCATTAGCGGATAATGCCCCAAAGCTTAATTGAGAACATTAGTGGATGATGCATCAGAGCTTAATTGAGAACATTAGTGGATGATGCATCAGAGCTTAGTGCCAAACGTCGGCCTGACCCCAATCTTCCCGCTGATGGGCGTTTACGCCCATTTCCGGCTTTAGCCGCTAATAGGCCCGGCATTGATGCCGGGTGATCGTGCGGACGCAGCGCCCCCTTGCCGCTGAAAGTCCGCGAAAACCCCTCCTGTGCATGGGTTTGTCCGGCAACGCTGGCGGACGGACAGCCTGGAAACGCGTCTGCGCTGCGATCGCAAGTCATGTTGTGTAAACAACTTACGACAACGGTCCCGGCGTTTTTGCGGTCCTTTGTCCGGGAACGTTCCCGGACAGTGTCCGGCAACAAGTCGCGCAAGTGCTTTGCTCGTAAGCACTTGCGTTTCCGGACACGGCCCGGCTGTCGTACCCGCGGCATCCGCAACCGTTTCTGGTACACCCTACTTCTCGTTTTTTTCCCTCATGGAGAAGTTCTTCGTGGCGGCAACATCTCTCCCACTATCTATATCTACGAAAGTGAGCACGGTTAGGCGCAGAGGATTTTTTGAAGTCGCTTTTCTTGTTTGCGCCCGCGCCGTGGAAATTGCACACGGCACAAAAACCGCACAATAAACTCCATTAAATTCCATCCAAATCCTGGAAGTTTTTAGCAGGCTACCCCCGGCCCCTCTCCCGAGTACGGGCGAGGGGAACAGGGAGACGCGGAGAGGGGGAGACGGGGAGACACGGAGATGGGGAGAGGGGGAGACGCGGAGACGCGGAGAGGGGGCGGCGCGGCGCAAGGACTTGAGAAAGCGAACGGATGCGAACGAACCGGTTCACAGCTTCCGTACTCTGTTGGCCGACCTGGGCACGCTCTGCAAGAACCGCGTTCGCTTGTTGTCCAACCCGGCAGCCGAATTCTATCAACACACGCGGGCCACGCCTCCTCAGCAACGGGCTTTCGAATTACTGGGGGTGGAGACACCCTTGTAGCCAGTAATCGCGAACTTCAAAATGACCTTAAAGCTTCACGCCGTATGGGATTGCACGCGTTTCCAAAAAAGAAGTTTGGTCTAATCCGCTTTTTTATTAGAAAGCTAACAGAACTTTCACACAACCCTAACCCACGACTGCTATCATGCGTACTGCGATCGGATCGGTATCCGGTTCGTAACCGCCAACTTTGACTCTACATTTGGAACAACACGATGAAGATTATTTCCTTACGTTTGGCGGGGCTGTTGGCCCTGCTGGCAGTGGCCGTGGGCAGTTCGGCCCGGGCAAACACTATCGCCGACTGGAATTTCGAGACAAACAACACGACCCAGACGGCGGCAATTAGCCAAATCCTCGCGGCGGATGGCGGCGGCTCTGGTGAGGCGTGGGGCAACCACGCCAGTTCCTCCACCGTTTATTCCGCCCCAGCCGGGAACGGTTCAGCCCATTCGTTCAGTTCGAACACTTGGGCTCAAGACGATTTTTACGAGTTCCAGGTTTCGACCTCGGGCTTGCAGAATATCGGCATTCAATTCGATCAGACAAGCAGCAATACGGGCCCGGGGCTCTTCCAGTTGCAATACAGCACTGACGGGGTCAATTTCAGCAACTTCGGCAGCGCATATACGGTTTTGGCGAACGCCAGCCCGAACCCAGTATGGAACTCGACCACACCTAGCTCTATCTACACTTTTACGAACGATCTTTCCTCGGTGACCGCCTTGAACAATCAGGCGAACGTCTACTTCCGTTTGGAAGACAGTTCGACGACTTCCGCGAATGGCGGCAGCGTAGGTACCGCCGGCACCGATCGCATTGACAACGTGATTATCACCGGAGTTACAGAAGTGCCCGAACCGAGCACAATTGTGGGGCTTCTCGGCTTGGCCGCCATGTGCGTTCCAGCCGGCATTTGGCAGTGGCGGAAGCGCAGTGCCTGAAGCGGGTGCTTGGCCGTCTTATTGTCTGAGCCGTAGTGGCGCATCGCCGTCTCAAGTTCCTTGACACAAGTCACTGACAGCTCGGGGGTCAGGCTTGCATTATTAAGATCCGGTCTGACGCCGCCGCCCACTGGGAACGTGACGCAGAACGAGGCCGGAAACTGCCCTCGCCCCCGGCCCCTCTCCCGAGTACGGGCGAGGGGAGAGTTGGCCCTCACTTCTGGACTCAGAGGGCGCTCCGCCGGTCGGATTGCAGAGAATGCCGTCGGCGGCGTACCCTCCGGGTGCGATCGATGCGCGCACTCGACGCGGGAAAGAGGGCAACTTTCGGGGCTTTTCGGCGTTCAAATATCCACAAACGCCATATTTTGCAACTCGTGCGGCGCAAACATCTTACGACCCAATCTGCAGCCGCGGCCTGCCATGGAGCCGTACAAAATCGCCGGCTCAAACGTACTTATATACAATAAACCATAGAGATACGTTATAGTGGACAATGAGATACGAGAGCGGATGACCACCGCGCCGTCGGCCATTGCCCACAGGATCCGATAGATTGCAGAAAATCGCAAAAGAATTTCGCGCGGGCAAATACGGGCAAGAATCCCGCGAAGGGAGCGGGGAGAAGGGGAGAAGGGGGAGGGGGAGACACGGAGAGGGAGAAAGGGAGAAGGGCCTCGATTTTGGACCACACCGTGTTGGACCACGCGGAAGGCATCCACACCACTTAAACGCTTAATGGAAAAGCACTTGCGAAGATTTTTCCGGACTAGGAGAAAGGCGACGTGAAATCCGACTACAGGCGGCAAAAAAAAGACGCGGAGACACGGAGAGGGAGAAAGGGAGAAGGGCCTCGATTTTGGACCACACCGTGTTGGACCACGCGGAAGGCATCCACACCACTTAAACGCTTAATGGAAAAGCACTTGCGAAGATTTTTCCGGACTAGGAGAAAGGCGACGTGAAATCCGCGCTCCAAGTCTCTAGCAAATTCGAAACAAAGCAATTACAATAGCATTTGCCTGGAAGTTGCCGGCTTCGTCCCACCTGCGGCGCGGTGGCCAAAGTTCGCCTGAATTCGGCCCGTTACCGCACAACATCCGCTTTCCGCCTGCCTTGCGAATCAATTCCTGGAGTGAAGGAGGTATCCCCTGAATACCAATAAATTCACCGTCTGCACCTGTACGGTCGTGATGCTGGCCCTCTTGCGGCTGGCATTGGGCTGGCATTTTCTGTACGAAGGGATTTGGAAGATCCGCCATCCCGACCTCTTCTTGGCGGAAACCGAGGGATTTCTCTCCGGTGCCCGCGGGCCGATGGCAGGCATTTTCTACGGCATGCTGCCCGATATCGACGGCCGCCAACGGCTGCAAGGCAATCTGACCGAGGACGAGATCCAGGATGCCGACGGCAAGCCGGCGAAACAACTCAAGTTGGCCCAGTCGTGGGACGGCCAGCGGCAGCGGTTTGTCGATTTTTACCGCCCCGCGGCCGGCAAGGACGACACTACGCGGCTTTACGAGCAGCTTGGCAAAGAGGCCCAAAAGGTCTACGATCGCCACGTTCAAGGCTTGAACCAGTTCGTCCAAGAGAACGGCGAGAAGATCAAGGCCCATTTCGAGTCGCTGCAGCGTTACAAAGACGGCCTGAAGACCGATCCCCGCACCCCGTTCCAGCGGCAGCGGCGGTGGGATGAGATGCAGGACCTCCGCAAAGAGGCCAAGGGCTGGACCTCGGATTTGGACGCGCGAGAAACTGCCTTGAAGGCCGACCTGCTCGACTTGCTCGACAAGAATCGGAAGTCCGAGAAGGACGCGGTAGCGAAGGCCGGCAAAACGGCGGCTATAAAAGCCGAGACGAAGAAGCCAGTCGAGTCGCAGACGCCTACCGAGGCGAAGAAAGACGGCGCCGGGCGCAGAAGCCTGCCGAGGCGAAAAAGCCGGTCGATGCGAAAAAGGACGGCGCCGGGGCGAAGCCGCCAGCGGTGGAGAAAGCCGCGACAAACAAGGCTGCGCAAGCCGGTGACGCAATTGTCGTCGTCGATTTCAGTCCCTTGGCCGAAGGTCGGCCCGCAAGCGGTCCCTTCGCGGTCAGTGCGAATCCGCTTTCCTGGAAGCGCACCGAGCAATTGGCTTTCCTGCTGACGTGGTCGCTGTTCGCCATCGGACTGTGCTTGATGCTCGGCCTGTTCACCCGACCGGCGGCCCTGGGGGGGCAGGCTTCTTGCTCTTCGTGGTCATGAGCCAGCCGTCGTATCCGTTCGTCGTTCCGGCCGATCCGGTGCAGATGGGCCATGCCTTGCTGGTGAACAATGTTTTCGTGGAGATGATTGCCCTGCTGGTGATCGCCTCCACCTCGCTGGGACGCTGGACGGGATTGGACTTCTTCGTCCACAGCTTCCTCGTCCAACCATTCTGCAAGTGCTGCGGGTGGTGCAACGGCGGCAGCACAGAAGGAGAAAAAGCATGAGCAACTCCATGGAAGTATCGCGTCGCGACTTTCTCAAGGCGGGCGTGACGGCCGGCGCCGTGGCCGGCGTCGGCCTGGGCGGTTTCTACTTCGGCTACAGCGCGGCGATCGGTTCGCCGGTCCGTGTCGGCGTGATCGGCACCGGCGACGAAGGCAGCGTCTTGATCGGGGCCCTGAAGCCCGACTTCATCCAGGTCAAGGCCATTGCCGACATCCGTCCCTTCAACCAGTTCCGCGCGTTTCACGGCGATTGGACGAACAAGGACAACAAGCCGTCGCTGTTGCCGGTCCGTCCCGGGTTGATGTCGATCTATGGCTGGAAGAGCGAGAGCGAAGCCAGGAAGAACGTCAAGGTTTACGGGCAATACCAGGACCTCTTGGAAAACGCCAAGAAAGACGGCATCGAGGCGATCATCATCGCCACGCCGCTGCACCTGCATGCCCCGATCGCGATCGCGGCCATGAATCAGGGGCTGCACGTGATCACCGAGAAACTCATGGCCCAAACCGTCGGCCAGTGCAAGGAGATGACCCGCAAGGCCGACGAGAAGCGGCTTTACCTGGCGATCGGCCACCAGCGGCATTACAACATCAAGTACTGGCAGGCCAAGGATTGGATCCAGCGCGGGCTGTTGGGCGACGTCCACTCGATTCGCGCCCAATGGCATCGTGGCAATCTGCCGCCGCCGTACAACGATAGCTGGAGAATGCCGCTGCCCCCCGGCGCCAAGCAGGAGGACAATTCGCCCGTCAAGCTCGAAGCCGAGCTCGTCAAGGCCCGCAGGGCCTTGGAGCAGTCGTACGGCAGCGAGACCGAGGGCTGGCTCAAGGTGTTGGGCCAACTCGAGGCCCAGATCGCCGATAGGGAACTTGTGGAGAAGGACAAGGCGCAAAACAGGGCCCACTTCAAGGCCCTCGGCTACGAGGGCAAGACGGTCACCGACGCCAACGGCAAGGTCGTCTATGAATGCACGCCGCTGGAAGAGTTGATTCGTTGGCGGCTGTGGGACCACACGGGAGCGGGCATGATGGCCGAACTGGGCAGCCATCAACTCGATGCGGCCAGTATCTTTGCTTCGGCCCTGTTCCCGGAAGGACATGCGCACCCGCATCCCTTGCGGGTCGTGGCGGCGGCAAACCGGCCCATCTTTCCACCCGACCGCGACATCGAGGACCACGTCTGTTGCATCATCGAATTTCCCACGCCCGAATACAAGGAGGAAGACGAGAAGACGCATCGCAAGAAGATTTCGGTGCAGTACGCCTCGGTCAACGGCAACGGCTACCTGGGTTACGGCGAACTGGTCTATGGAACCAAGGGCACGCTGGCCCTGGAGAAGGAAGAGGAACTCAAGCTGTTGACCGGCAGTGGCGACGAGGGCGAGGGGGAAACGGCCGTCAAGGTTAGCGGTGGCGGCGGAGGCCCATCGCTGGATACCCAGTCCAGCGGCCCGGCGCGGAAGAAGGCCGGCGCGGGCGGAGGCCCGGTCAGCCGCGGCTATGCGGAAGAGTTGGAGCATTGGGCGTGGTGCATCCGTCATCCTCGCCGGAGAACAAGCCCCGCTGCCATCCGCGGGTGGCCATGGCCGACGCGATCATCGCCTTGACGACGAATCTCGCCGTGCGGACCGGCCAGCCCGTCCGCTTCAAGCCGGAATGGTTCGAGGCGGAGAAAGACGACACGCCGGAGAGGGACCTGAAGATCGAGAGTTGATTGAACGTAGGCCACGTTGCCTCGTTGTTACACACATCTCAAGGACCCCATCCGGCTCGCCCGGATGGTGAACAAGGTTGAATGGCTAAAGTGGAGAACGAAAAGAGACACGACCCCATCCACCTTGCGTGGATGGTGAAAAAGGTTGTTTGGCTACCTCGCCGACATGGGTTAGCTGGACAACCTGATTCACCATCCAGGCAAGCTGGATGGGGTCTTGGCTAGCTTGCTTTCGTTACTAGCTGTTCAGCCTTCTTCACCATCCACGCAAGGTGGATGGGGCCGTATTAGCGAGCGAGAACGATAGAAGAAATGGTGGGCCGGCGCTTGCCGACCATGCTACGCATGGTGCCCGAAGCTTGTCCCACCCTACAAGGAGAACCATCGATGTACCTGCGTGCCAGCGAGAAAGCGTCCGGCGTGGAGAATTTCCAGAGTGCCGTGGGCAGCAAGCTGATCCGCCGCGATCTGGTCACCAAGGCCCTGCGCCAGGGTCTTGCGCCCCATCATGGCCTGGAAGCGTTGCAATTCTCGTATCCCAAGACCCTGGAGAAACCGCTGGTGGTGGGCGTGCTCGGCACCGGCCGGCAGGGGCTCCGCTTGCTGGCGGCCCTGAATCCGGCTTTCATCGCCGTGAAGTCGATCGCCGACATTCGCCCGTCGAACCAGGACCGCGCGATCGAGGCCCTCTTAGGGGCCTACAAGGCGAAGGGCTGGACTACCGGCGACGACGTGAAGAAAGACGTTCGCGTCTACGATTCGTACGAGAAGTTGCTCGCAGCCGCCAAGGCCGACGGGCTGGAGGCCGTGATCATCGCCTTGCCTTCGCACCTGCACGCGCCCGCCGCTTTGGCAGCGCTCGAGGCCGGCCTGCACGTCTTCGTGGAAACGCCGATGGCGCTCTCGGTGGCCGATGCCAAGAAGGTGGCGAACAAGGCCGCGGAGAAGTATCGCATCCTGGCCGTGGGCCAGCAGCGGCACTACAGCCGGATCTACGATCACGCCCTGGAAATGGTCCGCCTGGACCTCTTGGACCAGGTGCATTACATCCGCTCGCAGTGGCACGTGGCCAAGCCGGAAAAGAAAGAAGAGAAAAAAGCGAAGAGCCAGGCCAAAAAAGAGGCCAAGAAGCCCGACGATTCCAAGATTGATTGGTGGCAGGAGGTTCCTGCGAACGAGTCCAAGGCGACGTTCGATGGCTATGACAGCCCGGAGGAGTTGGTTCGCTGGCAGCTTTACGAGAAATATAGCGGCGGGCTGTTGGCGGAACTGGGCAGTCAGCTTTTCGGAGCGGCCGCGATGTTCGTCGCCGCCAATCCCCACCGCGATTCCGAACGGCCGTATCCGCTGAGCGTGGCCGGCACCGGCAGCCAGATCCTCCGCCGACCCGCTCCCCCCTCCCCCGAGGACGGTGGGCCCGCGGTGGGCCCGCCGGGTACTCCGGCGGGCGATATCGACGACCACGTCCACTGCATCTTCGAGTTTGCCATCCAGGGCTACGTGGACGACAAGTTCACGCCGCCCAAGGCCCGCAAGAAGATCGCCGTGCAGTTCGATCTGATCGTCGGCAACGAATTCGACGGCTACGGCGAAACCATTTTGGGCCGGCAAGGGTCGCTCGTGTTGGAGAGCGAACAGAAGGCAATGCTGTTTCATACTTCGGACGTCGACAAGTGCCTGCGCGTGATCGAGAAAAAGGTGGGCGAGGGGAAAGACTCCAAGACCGTGCCTGCGATCGCGGTGTCCAAGGACGGCAAGGCCGACGAGGAATCGGAAGCCCTCGGCCGCCTGGCCCTGCAAGGGGCCGATGCGGGCTTCGCCACGGAGTTGGAGCATTGGGCCTTCTGCTGCAAGCCGCCGGCGGACAATAAAGCCGGCACGAAGCCCCGTTGCGACGCCGAGGCCGGTCTTTACACGACGGTGCTGACGGTCGCTGCCGCCAAGGCCGTGAAGTTGGAGACACGGGTCGATTTCAAGAAGGAATGGTTTGACGTCAAGAGCGAAGAAACGCCCGACAACCTGAAATAAATCGGAAATACCAAATCCGAAACAAATTCAAATCAGAAATACAAAGGGCCAAGACTGCCAGTTGAGCAGCAGGGTAAATTAATCACGAAAGCCCGAAAGTACGAAAACACGAAAAACGCCATGATGCACGGAATGGTTTTCGCTTGGCCGAGTGTTCTCCTTTCGTGCTTTCGTTCTTTCGGGTTTTCGTGATCCTTTTCCTTGCTTAGCGGCGAGAAGACGAGATTTTGATGTTTGAATCTCGCCGTTTGTGTCGTTCGCATTTCTGATTGAGAATTTGTTTAGAACTTCGACATTCGGATTTCGGATTTCGGATTTTCAGTCATTCGCAAAGCCAAAGGAGTTCTCCATGTCCCGGTGGCCTATGGGAGTTTTTGCCAGTATCGACGCCGGTCTGGGCGTGCATCTCGGCGTGGCCCACGAGTTGGGCGTGCCGACGATCCAGCTTCATGCCCCGCACGCTGCGAGCCGCACGCCGCAGCGGGCCCGCGAATTTCTTGCCCGCGTGACGGATCTGGGCATGCAGATCACGGTCGTCTTCGGCGGTTTTGAAGGCGAGAGTTATGCCGACATCCCCACGGTGAAGCGGACGATCGGCCTGGTACCGCCGGAAACCCGCGCGGCGCGGTTGCAAGAGATGAAGGAGATTGCCGACTTTGCCCGGCTGCTGGGTGTCGACGCCGTGGGCCTGCACATCGGCTTCGTGCCGCACGACGACCACGACCATGAGTACATGGTGCCCCTGGGCTCCTGCGTACCCGCGGGAAGGGTGCCCGACCCGGCATATATGCAAGTGATTGCCGTGGCCCGCGATCTTTGCAGCCACTGCCGGGCGCAGGGGCAGCGCGTGCATCTGGAGACCGGCCAGGAGTCGGCCGATACGCTCTTGCAGTTTCTGGCCGACAGCGGTTGCGACAATTTGTTTGTGAACTTCGATCCGGCGAACATGATTCTTTACGGCTCGGGCGATCCGATCGAGGCCTTGAAAAAGGTCGGCGGCTATGTGCGGAGCGTGCATTGCAAGGACGGCAAGTGGGCCGCCCGTCCCGGCGAAGAATGGGGCGTCGAGGTGCCCTTGGGCGAAGGCGACGTGGGCATGGAGCGGTTCCTCCGTGTGCTCAAGGAAATCGGCTACGACGGTCCGCTGACGATCGAGCGTGAGATCCCCCAGGATCCCGCCCGGCAGAAAGAGGAGATCGGCGCCGGCATGCGGCTCTTGGAAGCGCTGAAGGCGAAGGTACTGTAAATGTTGTCAATGCCCCCTGGACGGACTCACGCTGTGCATCGATTCGGCATTGGCGAGCTTCGGCCAAAGCAAGCCGTAAAGGGCCACGAAGCCGAAGCAGACCATCGGTACGATGAACGACCGCGACATGTCGTACTGATCGGCGACGTAACCCATCAGCTTGGGCAGGACCGCGCCGCCCATGATCGCCATGACAATGAAGGCCGATGCCTTCTTGGCCCGAACGCCCAGCCCAAAAATGCCCAGGGCAAAGATCGTGGGGAACATGATCGACATGAAGAAATAGCTGAGGAATACGCACACCATCGAGAACCAGCCCAGTTTGCAGAAAACCAGGAAACAGACGAGGACGTTGAGCACGGCGTAAAGTGCCAGGATCTTGTGGGCGGAGTATTTCTTCAGGAACCCGGCGCCCGAGAAGCGGCCGATCAGGAAGCAAATGAAGCCCACGGACGTGAGGGTTGCCGCAAAACTGTCGCTGATACAAAGAACGCCGTCAGTAAAAGGAAGTTCCTGCGGATAGGCGTCTGCCAACAGCATGCGGTTGAAGCGGGCGCGGTCTTCGCCTTGAAGCTTCTTGTCTTCATGTGCAAGTCGCTCTTGAACGCCAATGAACTGCCGGCTTCGCTCCGACAAAGAAATTCCCGCGAACCGCTTGGGATCTTTGGGATCGTATAGCGTCTGTTTCTTTACGATGTCGTTCAAGTCCTGCAACACGGCCGACTGCAGCGAGCGGAGACTTGAGGAGGATGAATCGTTGTAGTCGGCCAGGGCCTGTTTGCTCTCCGGCGACAATAGTTTGCCGCTCATCAAGTAGCTCGAAACCGGGTCTGCCTTCTGTTGCAACTTGCCTATCAGCGACGCCCCGTCCTTGATGTCTTCCATCCCCAGGACCGTGCGGGTTTCAAACCATCCGCTCAACCAACCCTTCACGAACCCCGGCGCGCTTTCGGCGACATTCGTCATTCTTGCGTTCAGCGACGGGGGAATGGGCGGGACCTCCAGGGTCATATAATTGATGAAGAAGCTGAAGATGCCGGCTTGGGCGGCCACATAGAAAAACTGTGCGGCGACTGCCATGACGAAGTGCGGATGGGTCCAAATCGAATGCGAGACGCTGGGAGTGGAGTCGTCCAGATGGTAGTCGTCTTCCGCACGGATGTCCGGAATGTAGGCGAAATAGAAGACCACCGAGAGGAGGATGACAACCCCTGCAATGACCACATAGGGAATGTAAATCGTCTCGCTGCCGGTGCTGTTGCCCGCCGCGTCCTTGCCGTAGAAGAAGATGCTGGCAAGGACCGGCCCGAAGATCCAGCCCACGCCGTTGCACGATTGGGCCAGATTGATGCGCGTGGCGGCATAGCGCTGCGGCCCGAGGACCGTAGTATAGGGGTTGGCAATCGTCTCCAGGAATGTCAGCCCGGCGGCAATTACGCAAACCCCGGTCAAATACGCAATGAACGCAGTGACCGCCGACACGTCGCCCGCTTGAGCCATAGCGTTGATCCGCGTAGCGGGAATGAACCAGAAGCCGCCTGCCGCGACCATCAGCAGGCCCACGATAATGCCGCCCTTATAGCCCAAGCGGCTCGCCAGCCAGCCCGCAGGTATCGCCATCAGAAAGTAACCGAGGTAGTGCGAAACTGCACCCATGCCGACTGCGACTTGCTCAGGTTCAACTCGGTCTGGAAGTGCTTGTCCATGGCATCGATCATGCCGTTGCAGATTCCCCAGAGGAGAAACAACGAACTGACGAGAATGAACGTGAACATCAGGTTCTTTCCGTCAGGCATGACGAAGAGGCTTTTTTTTTCGGTGCTCATGATGCGATGGGATGGAAGGACTTGGAGGGATTTCTTAGATTCGGGAACAGAAACCCCGATTCTGGCGGCCTGCGGGAGAATTGTCAAGTCATTTCGGGTACGTTGTCCATGAAATTGCTTGACATGCCCCGTTCCCGAGGCAAAATAGGGGGGCGCGGCGGCGTCTCCCTGTTGTTTCCAGATTCAACCAAGGAACTTTCCCATGATGACCAATCGCATCCAAATCTCCTGCCTAATGCTTCTTCTTTGCGGTGGAATTGTGGGCTTTGCGGTGGGAGTTGCCACGACCCGGCCCGCGGTGGCCGTTGCCGGCGACGCGAAAACCAGCCGCCCGGCTGACGAGACGAGTCGGCTGGCCGCCAACGCGCCTGCGGGCAAGGTGCAACGCTTCGGCTCGATGATCGGCCTGCGGCCGGAAAAGAAGGCGGAATATGTCCGCCTCCATGCGAACTGCTGGCCGGAGATCCTTGCAGTCCTCAAGAAATGCCATATTCGAAACTACTCGATCTACCTGGGCGAAATCGACGGCAAACTTTACCTCTTCAGCTACTTCGAATACACCGGCGAGGACATTGCCAAGGACGTTCGCGATGATGAAGGCCGATGCCAAAACCCGCGAGTGGTGGACGCACACCGATCCCTGCCAGATCCGTCTGCCCGACACCAAGAAAGGCGATTGGTGGAAAGGCATTCCCGAGGTCTTTCACATGGATTAGAATGGTAATTTCCCGCCACTCCTGAAAGGACCGCTTCCCATGCCCCGACTGTCGATGCAAATCCCTCATGCCCTGGGCCGCGAAGAAGCGACTCGCCGCATTAAGGAGCAGATCCCCAAGGTCCGGGACCACGTCACGGGTCTCGACGAGCAATGGGAAGACCATACCCTGTCGTTTCATTTCGAGGCGATGGGCTTCAAGGTTGGCGGCACGTTGGCCGTGGAAGATACGGCCGCGAAGGTCGATCTCGACCTGCCGCTGGTCGCCATGATGGTCAAAGGCAAGATCGAAGAAGGGGTCCGTCAACAACTCGGGACGGTCTTGGCCTAGAGCTGGACTTCGCCCTCTCTCGCGCCTAGGATAATTAGACAGCGATCTCGGGCAGTTTCCGGTTCCCTGGGCCAGCGGCCGGAGTTTGGTTTGCGCAATCGATATTGCTGCCTCTCTTTCCTCAAACCCCCCAACCTTCAATTCGGCAGGTAACCTATGGCAACGGTTCTAGCAGAAAATCCGCTTAGCGACGCCACGAGTCGCTTCCTCGATCGTACCGGCAATTTGTGGATCAACGGGCAGTGGAAAGCGGCCCGGCTGGGAGAGACTTTTGACGTTTATAATCCCGCTACTAGCGAGGTCATTGCCCATTGCGCCGCGGGCGACAAGACCGATATCGACGCCGCAGTCCATGCTGCTCGGCGGGCACTGGAGTCCGGACCTTGGTCGAAAATGACCGCATCGGAGCGCGGCCGCCTGATCTGGAAGCTGGGCGACCTGCTGGAAGAACATGGCGACGAGTTCGCCGAGTTGGAAACGCTCGACAACGGCAAACCGCTGGCCGTGGCCCGGGCGGCCGACGTCCCACTGGCCGTCGACCTGTTCCGCTACATGGCCGGCTGGGCCACCAAAATCCATGGCCAGACGTTTCCCGTTTCCGTGCCCTACCTGCCCGGCAGCGAGTTCTTCTGCTACACGGCCCGCGAGCCGATTGGCGTGGCCGGGCAGATCATCCCTTGGAACTTCCCCCTCTTGATGGCGGCCTGGAAACTTGGTCCTGCCTTGGCGGCGGGCTGCACCGTCGTGCTCAAGCCGGCCGAACAAACGCCGCTGAGCGCGTTGTGGCTGGGCGAACTTATCGAGGAAGCCGGCTTCCCCGAGGGCGTGGTCAACATCGTAACCGGACTGGGCGAAACGGCCGGCGCGGCGCTGGCGGCCCATCCGGACGTCGATAAGATCGCCTTCACCGGCTCGACGGAAGTCGGCCGCCTGATCGTCGCGGCCGCCGGCAAGAGTAACCTCAAGAAGGTCACGCTCGAACTGGGTGGCAAGTCTCCCAACATCATTCTGGCCGACGCCGACCTCAGCACCGCCATCCCCGGCGCCGCCAACGCCATTTTCTTCAACCACGGCCAATGCTGCTGTGCCGGTTCGCGGCTGTACGTGCAGAAGTCGATCTTCGACGAAGTGGTGGAAGGCGTTGCCCACCACGCCCGGGAGATCCGCGTGGGTAACGGTTTCGATGCCGCCACGCAGATGGGACCGCTGGTCTCGCAAGAACAGTTGGAGCGGGTGTGCAGCTACATTGATGCGGGCGTTCGCGACGGCGCCCAACTCGTTACCGGCGGGAAACGCACGGGCGAGCGGGGCTACTTCGTCGAGCCGACCGTGTTTGCCGGCACGCGGCAATCGATGAAGATCGTGCGGGAAGAGATTTTCGGCCCCGTCGTCGCCGCAATGCCGTTCGACGATCCGGACGAAGTTTTGCCGCTGGCCAACGACAGCACCTACGGCTTGGCGGCGGCCGTTTGGACCCGCGACGTCACCAAGGCCCATCGCCTGGCCCGGCGACTGAAGGCCGGCACCGTCTGGATCAACTGTTTCAACGTCTTCGACGCCGCGTTGCCCTTCGGCGGATACAAGGAATCGGGCTGGGGTCGGGAGATGGGCCAGGCGGCCGTGGAGCTTTACACGGAGATCAAGGCCGTGACGACGCGGCTGGCGTAAGGTAGCAGGCACACTCCGTGTGCCGTCCGCCCAAAACGTCTTCCTTCTGATTTCTGAATTAGTTGCATATAAGCCTTGGCCCGCGCCGGAAAGGCGGACGGCACCCCGAGTGTGCCCGCTACCTTAGAAATTTCGCGGCGGGGCGGGGCGGCCGTAGAGATAGCCCTGGCCGAGTTCGAAGCCCATCTGCCGGCAGGCCTCGTCCTCGCCCTCTGTTTCCACGCCCTCGGCCAATGAGGTGATGCCGAGGTTGTGGACCATCTGCACCAGCGCCGCCACGACCTGCTGCCGTTGCGGCGTGGCGCCGTCGATGTCGCGAATCAGCGACATGTCGAACTTCACGTAGTCCGGGGCCATTTCGGCCAGGTCGTTCAAGCGCGACTCCCCCACGCCGAAGTCGTCATAGGCCAGCTTGATGTCCAGCCGCTTCAGCAGCAACCGCAATTGGGCCAGGTTCGATCCCTTGGTGATGGCCGCTTCGTGAATCTCCAGCGTCAGCGGCTGGTCGGGCCAGTTCTCGCGCAAGCGCTCCAGCGACGGGCCGAGATTCGGATCGGGCAACTCGCGGGGATGCGTGTTGAGGAACAAGTGCGGCGCTGGCGACATCGTCCGCGTGATCTGCACCCCTTCCCAACGCAGCATCGTGCTCAACTCGACTTCCAGGTCCAACTGCTGTGCCACGCCGAACATGTCCGCGGGCATCTCCAGTCCGAAGAGCCGGCTGCGGGCGAGGACTTCGTAGGCCACGGTCTTGCGGTCTTTCAGATCGACAATCGGTTGCAAGAAGGGCGTCACCGCGCGTTCCGTCATCAGCTTGTCGAAGAGCACCAGGGCCAAGGCCCGGTCGCTGGCGCTCTCGCGCACCGTATGGGGGCTCTCTTCCGTGGATTGCATGCGGACGCGGAACGGCAGATTGGCGAATTGCACCAGGTCGTCGTTGGCCAGGGCCACGGGCTCTTGCACACGGCGACCGTTGACGTAGGTGCCGTTGGTGCTGCCCAGGTCGCGGATTACCAGCGAGCGGCCGACTTCAATAATTTCGGCGTGCAAAGTGGAAATCGTCTTGCACGACAGCGACAGCGGCAAATCCTGGCGGCGACCGATCTGGAACGGGAACGTGTAGATCGGCATGTGCCGAATGGTCTCCGCGCTGTCGAAGGGACCGACCAGGAACCACACGGCATTGGCTGAGGTGACAGGCGCTGGAAGCATGGGAACCGGCTTTGCCATCGTCCCGCCGTGCAGAGACCAAAGTGGCCCCTCCCAACGGGAAACAAGTCCTTGGACCGTTTTCGCGATCCTAAACATCTTTAGCATACGTTTTCCGCCGGGGCGACGGTTTTGCCCAGGCCGCTTTGTGTTCTAGGGATTTTCCCGATGGGCAAGACGCCATCTTTAACGACTGATGCGGGGAATTTCGATCTTCGGGTTGTAACGGCGGGGAGGGGTCCAAGCGGAAACCGGCCTTCCTCAATGAAATTGTTCCGCTGCGGATTACTTCAATCCGTGCAAAGCATAACCTACATTTGCTCTAGGCGCAGACCAGCATCGGCGCATTTGGCGACCCTTGTGCACCGCCGGCGGTCGAGTGCGCGCGTGTAGCTTCTTGGACGACGAGGAAACCATGTCATCATCGAAGACGCTGGACATCAGCGATAGCCTCTTGGCGTCATTGCTTTCCGACGAGAATTTCGCCCCGGCTCGACCGGCGACGATCGACGAGACGGGCCTTGGCGAGGAATTCATCGAACAGTTGATCTGCAAGTATCTTGCCGTCTTCGGCACGAACAAGGGCCGCTCCATCGCCGACCACCTCTGCCTGCCGTTCAACATCATCGAGCCCTTGTTGGGCACGTTGCGGACCAACCAGGTCGTCGTCCACGCCGGTTCCGCCCCGTTCAACGATTACTACTACAGTCTGACCACGCAGGGCCGCACGCGGGCGATGTCGTTCATGGAGGCCTGCGGTTACGTCGGGCCGGCGCCCGTGCCGCTGGTGGACTACGTGATTTCCGTCGATGCCCAGTCGATCACCGCCGAGGCCCCGGGCCCGGAGAAACTGGCGGAAGCCGTGCGCGGCATCTCGGTCGATCCCGGCCTCTTCGAGAGTCTTGGCCCGGCGATCAATTCGGGCGCGGGGATGTTCCTGTACGGCGCTCCGGGCAACGGCAAGTCGACGCTGGCCAAGCGGATCACGCTCTGCTTCGGCCAGGAGATCTGGATTCCGCACGTGCTCTACGAGGACGGCCAGATCATCAAGTTCTACGACACGGCCTACCACAAGCCGGTCATCAACGACGAGCGGAGCATCACCAAGTGCGGCGATCACGACCGCCGCTGGCTGAAGGTCTCCCGGCCCACCGTGGTCGTGGGCGGCGAGCTCACGATGGACAACCTGGAACTGCGGCACGACCCGCGGAACAACGTCAACGAGGCCCCCTTGCAGATGAAGAGCAACTGCGGCTGCTTGTTGATCGACGACTTCGGCCGGCAGCGGATCGAGCCCGCGCAACTGCTCAATCGCTGGATCGTGCCGCTGGAAATGCGGCACGACTTCCTCACGCTCCCGACGGGCAAGAAGCTGCAGGTGCCTTTCGACCAACTGGTGATCTTTTCCACGAACCTGGAACCCCGCGACCTGGTTGACGAGGCCTTCCTGCGGCGGATTCCCTACAAGATCGAGATCGGCGATCCGAGCGAGGAGGAGTTCCACCAGTTGTTCCAGCTTTATGCCAAGTCGTTCGGCTGCGAGTATCGCGGCGAGGTGATCGAAGATCTGCTGGAACGCCATTATCGCGCTGCCGGCCGGCGGCTGCGGCGCTGCCAGGCCCGCGACTTGTTGTTGCAAATCCGCAGTTACTGCAATTACACGGGCAAACCGCTGGAACTGCGCAGCGAATATTTCGATCGCGCCGTGAAGACCTACTTTGCCACGGTGATGGGTGAGAACTGATCGTCATGAGCACTGCCGCTACCACGACGTTTTCGCTGACGGAACCGATCCCGGGCTATATGGTCCGCGAGCGATTGGGCGCCGGCGGCTACGGCGAGGTCTGGAAGGCCGACGCGCCCGGCGGACTGGCCAAGGCCATCAAGATCATTTACGGCTGCTGCGACGACGAGCGGGCGGCGCGGGAATTGGCCGCCCTGAACCGCATCAAGCAGGTCCGCCACCCCTTCCTGCTGTCGCTGGAACGCATCGAGCGGGTCGACGGCCACCTGGTCATCGTCACCGAGTTGGCCACGTCGAACCTGAAGCAGGAATTCGACAAGTGCCGCCAGGCCGGCCTTGCCGGCATTCCCCGCAACGAGTTGTTGGCCCACCTGCACGACGCGGCCGACGCGCTGGATTACATCAGCCAACAATACTCGCTGCAACACCTCGACGTCAAGCCCGAGAACCTGCTCCTGGTGGGCGGGCGGATCAAGGTGGCCGACTTCGGCCTGGTCAAGGACCTGCAGGACGTCAACAGCTCGATCGTCGGCGGGATGACGCCGGTCTACGCCGCGCCGGAGTTGTTCGACGGGCGTCCGAGCATCCACAGCGACCAGTACAGCCTGGCGATCGTCTACCAGGAGATGCTCACGGGCGTGCTGCCCTATGAAGGCCGCACCACGGCCCAATTGGCGGCACAGCACCTGCACAGCCGGCCGCGGTTGGATCGCTTGCCGGCCTCCGACGAGCCGACGATCGCCCGCGCCTTGGCCAAAGACCCCGAGCAGCGTTTCTCCACTTGCCGCGACATGATCGAGGCCCTCTTGGACGCCACGCCCATCCCCGACGCGTGACGTACACGGTGCCCGACAGGGTGCCCGCCGAAGGTCGAGAACAATCCCGCTTCGCCGCGCGTGGAAACCGAAGTCGTTTCGCGGGACGCGATTTCCGCGGCCCGGGCGGCCGCCGCCGGCCGATCGTGCCACAAGACGCAGCTCACCGAAACGCCGCTGCCCGTGTGCGATCTGCCGCCGTTGCTTCTGGAGCCCGCGGAGATCGAATGTCGGCCGACGATTTTCCTCGGCGTCGGCGGCTTGGCGGTACGGACCTTGCAAACGCTCTACCAGCGCATCGAGGCGCGGTTCGGCGATCCGGCCAAGCTGCCGGCCTTGCAGTTCCTGCTCTTCGAGACCGACGCCGAAAGCCTGAAGATGGCCACCGACTACGGCCAGTCGCCGATCAAGAACGACTCGTCGATATTGCTGCCGCTGCGTCAGTCGGCCGACTACCGCAGACAGTCGGACGGCCGCTTCCACTGGTTGAGCCGCCGCTGGATCTACAACATTCCCCGCAATGCCCAGACCCAAGGTCTTCGCCCGCTGGGCCGCCTGGCCCTGGTCGACAACATGGAGCGGGTGATCGAACAGGTGACGCGCGCGGTGCGTACGGCGGTCGATCCGGCGGGCATCGTCGCCACGGCCGCAGCCACCGGCCTGCCTTTCCGTAATCCGGCGCCGCGTGTATTTATCGTCTCCTCGACCACGGGCGGCTGCGGCAGCGGCATGGTATTGGACTTCGGCTACATCGTCCGTCAGGTGTTGCGCGAACTCGATCTTCCGGACGACGCGGTCTGCGGCGTGCTGGCCCATTGCGCGGGCCGAAATCCGCAGACCCGCGAACTTGCCACGGCCAACGCATACTCCTTACTGGGCGAACTGAACCACTACGTCCAGCGGCAGCACGGTTATCCCGGCGACCCGGAGGCCGGCCTGGCCGCGTTCGACGTAAAAGACGCGCCGTTCAATCATACGTATCTGGTTCATCTCGGCGAGGAACTCGAGGGCGAGGGTTTCACGGCGGCCGTCGACACGTTGGCCAAATACCTGTACCATGGCACAGTCACGACCGCGGCGGCATTCTTCGATAAGTGCCGTGCGGGACAGGCGGCCGATAGGCCTTCGGCCGGCGCCGCTCCGACGTTGCGGACCATCGGCCTCTGCCAGTTGGGTTTCTCGGCGGACGACATTCCGCGCAGGCGCCGCCGACGATCTCTGCCGCAATCTGTTCGTGCGCTGGCGAGGCAACGAGTTGAATCAGCCTGACCCGGCCGCCGCTTCCCTCTCCGATCCCACGAGCCTGTTGGCCACGCAATTTGCCCGCGGGATTTCCGCCGAGGAACTGCGGGCGACCGTCGTCGCCCGTGCCGAGGCCGCGGCCATAACGCTGAACGGGGTCGTAAACCGTTTTCGTGTCACCCTGGCCGAACAGATGGGCGACGATCGCCCATCGTACCTGCTCACGGCGTTGGGCGAATTGCTCAACAATCTGGCCCCGCAGCGGAGTTTTATCACGCGGATCCCGCCCGGTAAGGTAATCCTCGAGGCCTTGGACGGCATGGTGCGATATCAAGGCGTGCAGGATTCGCACCGCCTTTGTCTGGAATCGGCGTTGGAGGCTCCACTTCAGGAAATCGCCGCCACGGCGGGCGCGGAATTGCAGCAGTGGCTGTTTGGCCTGGTCAACTCGCCCGAGCATCGCCTGGCCGGGGCGCAGCAGATGGCCGACAGCCTGGCCGAACACCTTCGCAACCTTAGTTGCCAGGCGGGCGAAGCGATCCGCGTGGCGACCGACGAATTACGATCGCTCAAGGAACTGCTGCTGGGCGACAAGCGGGGCAGCAAGAACTGGTTGCGATTTCGCGGCTTATTCTCCGCCGCCGGCTGGTGGCCGACCAGCGGTTGTCGGATTACTTCGAGTTGCGGCTGCACGAACTGACGCTCGACGCCTTCTGCCGTCTCGTGGGTCTGGTGCTCGCGCAGGTGGCCACCGCGGGTGACAAGTTGCGGAACCTGGCCGCCGACTTCAACCGCCTGATCGAGCAATTCGCCGCTGACCCCGAACACGACCACGACCATGGGTACATGGTGCCCGACATGGTGCCCGACACGGTGGCCGACAGGGTGCCCGCGGCGGTTGATTACGAATCGACCGATCGCACGAAGGCCTTGCAGCGACTCGCCGCTGCACAAATATCTGCCCGCAAAACCGAGTTGCTGGCCCAAATGGAGCAAGCCCTGGAGGAAGATCTTCGCCAGGTGGCGACGACCGAAATCCGTGACGCCCCTAGCAAGTTGGCCGTCGTCGTCCGGCGGGCGTCGCGAACGCTCATCATGCGCATGCTGAAGCAGTATGCGGTTGAGGAGGCTACGGCGGCGTTGGAAAACCGACCACACGAACCACTTTTCGAAATCCCCTCCGCGCTACAGGAAGCGTTGCCGCAGCGGTTAACCGCCTGCGGTGGCCAGCGACGGCTGTTGGTGGTCGCCCCCAAGCAGCTCGCGCCGCTCGTGGCCGCGCAGATTCCGGGCAACAGCGGGTCGCCCGTGCCGACGGTGCTGGCCGATGCCGACAGCGACATGCTGGTCTGCTATGAAGTCGAAGACCAGCCATTGTCTCTCGTCGCCGACAAAGTGCTTGACCAGCGATATCAGGCGGTCGAGGCGGCGGCGCGTCTGCACACGCGGACGGACGTGGCTTGGACGCCGCTATAAATTGGAATGTGGTGAAACCCTATTTGCCAAGGTGATGGGTGAGAACGGTTAGGCCGTAGACAACTTTCGCGAACTTTTGACCATGAGTACAGCCACGACATTTTCGCTGACGGAACCGATCCCGGGCTATATGGTCCGCGAGCGATTGGGCGCCGGCGGCTATGGCGAGGTCTGGAAGGCCAACGCGCCCGGCGGACTGGCCAAGGCCGTCAAGATCATTTACGGCTGTTGCGACGACGAGCGGGCGGCGCGGGAATTGGCCGCCCTGAACCGCATCAAGCAGGTCCGCCACCCCTTCCTGCTGTCGCTGGAACGCATCGAGCGGGTCAACGGGCACCTGGTCATCGTCACCGAGTTGGCCACGTCGAACCTGAAGCAGGAATTCGACAAGTACCGCCAGGCCGGCCTTGCCGGCATCCCCCGCAACGAGTTGTTCGCGCATTTGCACGACGCGGCCAACGCGCTGGATTACATCAGCCAACAATATTCGTTGCAACACCTGAACGTCAAACCGGAGAACCTGCTCCTGGTGGGCGGGCGGATCAAGGTGGCCGACTTCGGCCTGGTCAAGGACCTGCAAAACGTCAACAGCTCAATCGTCGGCGGGATGACGCCGGTCTATGCCGCGCCGGAGTTGTTCGATGGGCGTCCGAGCATCCACAGCGACCAGTACAGCCTGGCAATCGTCTATCAGGTGATGCTCACGGGCGTGCCGCCTTTTGAAGGCAGGACCACGGCCCAATTGGCGGCACAGCACCTGCACGGCCGGCCGGGATTGGACCGCTTGCCGGCCTCCGACGCGCCGACGATCGCCCGCGCGTTGGCCAAAGCCCCCCAGCAGCGTTTCTCTACTTGCCGTGACATGATCGATGCGCTCCTGGAGGCCACGCGCACGAAGGACGCGGAGACGCGGAGAGGGGGAGACACGGGGACGCGGAGACGCGGGGACGCGGGGACGGGAAAACCTCCCAGTCTCCGTGTCTCCGCGTCTCCGTGTCTCCGCATCTCCGTGTCTCAGCCTCCGCGCGCCTCCGCGTCCCCGTGTCTCCCTCTCCCCGCTTTGCCGCGCATGGAAACCGAGATCGTTTCGCGGGATGATATTTCCGCGGCCCTGGCAGCCGCCGACAGCCGATCCGGCCAAAAGACCCCGCGCATCGAGAACGTCGCTGCCCGTGTGCGACCTGCCGCCGCTCTTGCTGGAGCCCGCGGAGATCGAATGCCGACCGACGATTTTTCTCGGCATCGGCGGCCTGGCGGCGCGGACCTTGCAAACGCTCTACCAGCGCATCGAGGCGCGGTTTGGCGATCCGGCCGCGCTGCCGGCCTTGCAGTTCCTGCTCTTCGAGACTGACGCCGAAAGCCTGAAGACGGCTACCGATTGCGGCCGGGCGCCAATGAAGAACGACTCGGCGATATTGCTGCCGCTGCGCCAGTCGGCGGACTACCGCCGCCAGTCGGACGGCCGCTTCCACTGGTTGAGCCGCCGCTGGATCTATAACATTCCCCGCAACGCCCAGACCCAAGGTCTTCGCCCCTTGGGCCGCCTGGCCCTGGTCGACAACATGGAGCGGGCGATCGAACAGGTGACGCGCACGGTGCGTGCGGCGGTCGATCCGGCGGGCATCGTGGCCACGGCCACGGCCACCAGCCTGCCTTTCCGCAATTCGCCGCCGCGCATGTTCATCGTCTCCTCGACTACAGGCGGTTGCGGCGGTGGCATGGTATTGGACTTCGGCTACATCGTCCGCCAGGTGTTGCGCGAACTCGATCTTCCGGACGACGCCGTCTGCGGCGTGCTGGCCCATTGCACGGGCCGCAACCCGCAGAACCGCGAACTGGCCACGGCGAACGCATATTCCTTGCTGGGCGAACTGAACCACTACGCCCAACGGCAGAACGGCTATCCCGGCGACCCGGAGGCTGGCCTGACGTCGTTCGGCGCGGAAGACGCGCCGTTCAGTCATACGTATCTGGTGCATCTCGGCGAGGAGCTTGAGACGGACGGTTTCACGGCGGCTGTCGACACATTGACGAATTACCTGTACGAGGGCGCGGTTACGACCGCGGCTACCTTCTTTGATAAATGCCGCGCGGTGCCGCCGGCCGATGGCGTTTCGGCCGGTGCCGCTCCGACGTTGCGGACCTTCGGCCTCTGCCGGTTGGGGTTCTCGCCGGACGACATACCGTGCAGCGCCGCCGACGATCTCTGCCGCAATTTGTTCGTACGCTGGCGAGGCGACGAGTTGCATCAACCCGACTCGGCCGCCGCTTCGCTCTCCGATCCTGCGAGCCGGTCAGCCGCGCAATCTCCGCAGGGAATTTCCGCCGAGAAATTGCGGGCAACCGTCGTCGCCCGCGCCGCGGCGGCGGCCATTACGCTGGATGGAGTCGTACGCCGTTTTCATGCCACCCTGGTCGAGCAAATGGGCGACGATTGCCGGTCGCACCTGCTCACGGCGTTGGGCGAATTGCTCAACGATCTGGCCCGGGCACCATGTACTCATGGTCGGCGGAGTTCTCTCGCGCAGGATCCGCCCAACAAGGCACTCGTTGAAGCCTTGGACGGCATGATCCGCGATCAACGCGCGCAGGACTCGTGCCGCCTCTGCCCAGAATCGGCATTGGAGGCTCCGCTGCAGGAAATCGCCGCGGCGGCGGGCGCGGAATTGCAGCAGTGGCTGTTTGGCCTGGTCAACTCGCCCGAACATCGCCTGGCCGGGGCGCAGCAGATGGCCTACGGCCTCGTCGAACACTTCCGCGACCTCAGCCGCCGGGCGCGCGAGGCGATCCGCAAGGCGACCAACGAATTGCGATCGCTGAAGGAACTGCTGTTGAGCGACAACGGGCACCGGATACCCCTGGTCGGCGGCAAGAATTGGCTGCAAATCCGTGGCTTCTTCTCCGCCCGCCGACAGGTGGCCGACCAGCGGTTGTCAGATCACTTCGAGTTGCGGATGAATGAGTTGTTGCGGCTGCACGAAGCGACGCTCAACGCCTTCTGCCGCCTGATGGGCCTGGTGCTGGCGCAGGTCGTCACGGTAAGCGACAAGCTGCGGAACCTGGCAGCCGACCTCAACCACCTGATCGAGCAATTCGCCGCCGACCCCGACCACGACCACGACCATGGGTACATGGTGCCCGACACGGTGCCCGACAGCGTGCCCGCGGCGGTTGACGACAAAGCGACCGATCGCGCCAAGGCCTGGCAGCGACTCGCCGCTGCGCAAATCTCCGCCCGCAAGACCGAGTTGCTGGCCCAAATGGAGCAAGCCTTGGAGGAAGATCTTCGCCAAGCGGCGACGACCGAGATTCGCGACGTCCGCGGCAAGCTGGCCGTCGTCGTCCGGCGAGTGTCGCAGACGCTCATCATGCGCATGCTCAAGCAGTATGCGGTTGACGAGGCGACGGCGGCGTTGGAAGGCCGGCCGCACGAACCGCTTTTCGAAATCCCCTCCGCGCTGCAGGAAGCGTTGCCGCAGCGGTTAACCGCCTGCGGTGGCCAGCGACGGCTGTTGGTGCTCGCCCCCAAGCAGCTCGCACCGCTCGTGGCCGCACAGATTCCGGGCAACAGCGAGTTGCCCGTGCCGACGGTGCTGGCCGATGCCGACAGCGACATGCTGGTCAGCTATGAAGTCGAAGATCAGCCGTTGTCTCTCCTCGCCGAGAAAGTGCTTGGCCAGCGATATCAGGCGGTCGAGGCGGCGGCGCGTCTGCACACGCGGACGGACGTGCCCTGGACGCCGCTGTAAATTAGCTCAATTCCACCGCCAATTCCTGCCCGGCGTCGATCGTGACCTCGGCGCCGAACTCGATCGTCGCCCGACCGTTCGCCACAACCAACCGCGATTCGACCGGCTTGCCGGCCAAGCTCACGGTTATTGTCGTCGGTCTGACCCCAGGCGCCGGCAGCAATCCCAGAGTCTTCAACATCAGCTTGCCCCAGCGGACGGCAACCACGGCCTTGCGGCGGCCGGCGTCATCCTTCTGCGAGAACATCCCCCAGCCTTCCGCTGTCGTGAACGCGGCGCGAAAATTCTCCGGCGAGAGCCGCGGGGCAAAGGCCAGGTGACGCTTCGGCCCGTGGTATTCGTAGCCGCAGGCCGCCAGGAACACGCCGTAGCTGGCCATCGAGCGGGCATAGTGGTCGCCACATTCGATTTCGTTCCATGGATTACGGCGCAAAGGATGGTAGCGGTCGTGGATCGCGCAGGGTCACGGCCAGACCCTCCTGGACCATGCCTTCCCAGATCATGTGGCCTGCCGCTTGGTACTCGAAACCGTTCATGCACTCGTTGAAGTAATAGTCATACCCTTGTTGCAGCCGGGCCGCTTCGCCTTGCGGCCAGGTACACATGATCAAGCCCGCCTCGCCCGCCATGGCGTACCACCGCCCCGGCTTGTGGGCCTTGCGCCAGGGACCAACGTCCGGGGCGAAGTTGTATTTCCAGAGCGCGGCGAGAGCCTTCTTCACGTTGCCCTCCGGCAGAATACGGCCCAGCCCGACCTGGAAAGCCCAGCTCTGTCCAAAGACCTGATCGACCTCGCAGCCATTCTGCGAGCCGACGCTGCGGACGTGGTCCTTGTCGGGAATCTGGTAGTAATATTCGCCGTTGAACAGCTCGCGATCGAGATTCCGGCTGCCGCGCGCGAAGATCTCGCGGGCCGTTCGCGCGAACTCGGCGTCGCCCACTTCATAAGCCATCTCCTCGCAGGCCCGCAACGCCGCCAGGTAGAGCGAACTGAGCCAGGCGATCTTGCCGAACCAGGGTTGATCGAGCGTGTTATGCTGGGCCCCTTCCACGAGACCTTCGCCCTTGTCCTTATGGATCAGGCATTGCATGGCCAGTTTGATCCGCGGCCAGAGTTCCTTGAGGAAGGCGGCATCCTTGAACATCTGATGTTCGCGATAGGCGCGCAGGATGCATCCGGCCTGGCCATCGACTGCCAGCCCGGAGTTGTCGCCGCGGAAGTTGATCACGCCGCTGCGCGGGTCCTGCGCCGTGCCGAAATCAGTCCGGCTGCGGAGATCGCGCTCCAGTTCGGGAAAGAGCCGGGCCATGGCGTGCGCGTAATGCCAAACGTGCGTGCAGGTGCCGTCACAGCAGCCCACGCCCTCCCAACCCCAGAAGCGGCCGTTCGCGAAGCAATGCGCGGTCGACGTGGCCAGGATCGACGTGTTCATGAGCGTGCGGTCGAGGAACCAGTAGGGCAGTGTCGAATCATACCAGGTGTCGTGCCAGAGCCGTGTTTGGGCGTAGAGTTCTGCGAAATTCTCCGCCACGTGCTCGGCGACTACCGCGGCCGAGCCGAACCGCGTGGCATAATGACGGCCGCCATCTTTGATTTGGAGCCGCGGAAAGTGCCAAGCGATGACAAAAGTGGCGGTTGCTTCCTGGCCGGCTTCCAACGTCATCGGGCGGACGATCGCCCCGATGAGCTTGCGACCGCTGGTCTGGAGGGCCTCGTCGGCCTCTTGGGCAGCGAAAGTCGCCTCCGCCGGTTTGCCGGTCCCAACGGCCGGCGCGACACGGTCCCCTTCGCGTGCCTCGAGCAAGCCGATGGCCAGCGTGCCCAGATCGTAATGTCCGTCGCCCGTGGCCGGTTTCCGGTCGGTGAAGACGATCGGCCCCACGCCGATATTGCCCCATGCCCCGGTCGCCTTGTCAACGATTTCCAGCCGGGCCGTCTTGCCCTGAAGCGCGGCGACGTCGAAGAACGCCTGCCGCATTTGATTGCTGTTGGCCCCGGTCGCCATCCGCGCCGGTTTGCCGTCGACGAGCAGATTGATGCACGTCTCGCCCGGATGGTTGCCACCGCCGATCCAGAAGCTGATGTACCGCCGCTCGATCGTGAACGGTTTGCTGGTCAGCGTTCCGGTGCGGCCGTCCTTGGCCTCGACGCTGTTGCCGGGGGCGGAGGCGTGCGAGTTGACCACGCGCTGCCCCGGGCCGCCGACATCGCCCTGGTAAGCAGGAATGTTGGTCTTCAAAATGGGTCCCTTACCGAAGGCGTCGCCCGTCATTGTCCAGCCTTCGTAGGTCTCCTTCTGGAAGTCCTCGAACGTGCTGTCAGGTCGCTCGGACTTCTCCGGTGAATCGGGAGCGACCTCGCTTTCAAGAATCGCCAACCAGAGCTTATTCGTAACGTGCCGGTTGCGACGTTGGGCTGCATCGCCAGGCGCAGTGTACAGCCCGACGGCATTCTCCAGCCAGCCGGCCAGTTGCACTTCGACCTTGGCGCGGCTGGTGTTCTTGACCGTGTAGCGCATCACGGTCGCGGGCAAGCTCGACGCTTGCGTGTCCAGGGGGACGTGCGGCGAGAAGGCCTCGAGCGAAACGGTGACGGGCAAATGCGGATCGCGATATTCGACGTAAGCGATGGGATATTCCCCGCAGAAGCTTATGTCGGAGAAGCCCGTGCGATCGAGCGGGCGAACTTCCTTCTTACCACCTGAAGCGATTTCCAGCGCGAACGCCTGTTCCAGCGGCGATGAGGGCAGCGGCGGATGGGCGTAGTTGTAGTCGCCGGTGCCCATCGCCTTGTTGAAGATATCCCAGTGCCAAAGTTTGCCATCGCCGCCCAAGTAGAGTTGGCCCGCACAGAGTCCGCCGACGGGCATGCCGATCTTTTCCAGTTCCTTGCCGCGATAGACCTCGCGGGCCCCGCGGTCGAAGAGCGACTTGACCCACTGGGGATCGAGTTTCTTGTCGGCCGGGACGAGTTTACCTTGCTCTTCGGAGACCTCGAAGGGACCGGCCATGACCGGCATTGCCGGAACTGCGGCTGCCGCACCTGCGAGGGTCAGCGTCTTGATGAAATCGCGGCGCGGGATCCCGGCGCAATCGCCGGACGGGCAGCAGGATGGGGGTGTTTCGTTCTTTCGGTCTTGGGAATTCATGGTGGGGTCCTTGGCGGGATGCGACGACGGGAGAAAGTAAATTGATTACTCAGATTGTACACTTTGCGAAAAACCCTGTGAATGGTCACTGTCCGCCCGGCAGCGCCGACAGCAGCGTTGACAGCGATTGTTCATAGTGTCGCCACCTTCCTACGGAAGTTGTGTACAGCGGTTGCCGAACCTGGACGGCGCTGGCCGTCCTGACCGGCCGCTGCGCCTGGTGGAAATCCAGGCACTTTGGTTCCCACTGGAGACCGCACCAGGCCACGAGTTTTCGGGCCACGCCTTCCAGGTCCGCCACCGTCTCCGCGTAGTCCACTTCCAACAGGGGCACTGGCAAAACCTTCCGCCAGTGCTCCATTATTCGTTGGTGCTCGCAGAATCGTGAAGCAATGTGCTGGTGGTCGTTGGCCCAACGAATATCCTGGAAATGCGTCATCCAACAGGAGACGGCCACGTCGCGCAGGTCGCGGCGGCAATGAATGAACTTCGCCCGCGGAAAGAGGCTCGCCAACAGGCCGAGATACAAGTAGTTGCCCAGCGTCTTGTCGACGATGCACAGGGCCGCAGGGCTGAATGCGCGGAGTTTTTCCAGGTGCCGCGAAGCGAGACGGCGGACCGTCTGGGCGTCCAACCGTCGAAGGCCCTCGAAGGAGTCGATGGATAAGGCCTGACGTACGGTTTGTCCGCCGAGCGCGGCCATGGTATCGCTGGCCAGTTGGATCTCGCCCGCGCCGCAGACCTGGCTGTGACTGGCCAAGATCTGTTCGACGAGCGTCGTACCGGACCGTGGCAGTCCCACCACGAACACCGGGATCTCGCTTTCCAGCCCAAAACCACCCACCCGCTCGAAGAAATCGGGCGTGCAGACCGCGATCATTTGGTTGACAAGAAGCTCGTACGCTTTCGGGTCATACTCCTGGCCGCGCTTCCGCCAATCGGACAGTTGTAGCGCGTTGCCCCGATCGAGGTGCTTGGCGGCCTCGGCATACTCGCCCCGCGCGTCCAGGACTTGGGCCAGGCCGAAGTGCAACAATCGCTGTGCGCCCGTCAACTCGCTTGGCTCGCCGGAGGCAGATCCCCGACCCGCTGCGCGAGTACCCCGCAGCAACCGGCGTTGCGCGACCAGGTCTTCTTCCGGAAGTTTGCCGCGGAGGAGATCCGCCAATTTGTAATGCGCGAAGGCGAAGCGGGAATCGTGCCGCAACGCGGCGCGAAAGGAATCTTCCGCCCCCTGAAGATCGCCGATCTCCTCCAAAACATTGCCCAGGCTGCCGTGGGCCTCGGCCAAGTCCGGCTTTAGTTCCAGTGCCCGGTGGCAGCAGGCAAGCGCCTCCTCCAGATTGCCTTGGTCCTTCAAGGCAACGCCCAGGTTGTTGTGGGCCTCGGCATAGTCCGGCTTTAGTTCCAGTGCCCGGCGGTAACAGGCGAGCGCCTCCTCCAGTTTGCCCTGTTCCTTCAAGGCAACGCCCAGGTTGTTGTGTGCCTCGGCAATGTCCGGCTTCAACTCCACTGCCCGGCGGCAGCAGGCGAGCGCTTCCTCGAGTTTGCCCTGGTCCTTCAAGGCATTGCCCAGGTTGCCGTGGGCCTCGGCCAGGCCCGGCTTCAGTTCCACTGCCCGGCGGCAGCAGGCGACGGCTTCGTTCAGCCTCCCCTGGTTCTTCAACACATTGCCCAGGTTGCTGTGGACCTCGGCCAGGTCCGGGTCCAGTTCCAGCGCCCGGCGCCAGCAGGCAACCGCTTCCTCCGCCTCCCCCCGGTCCCTTAAGGCAACCCCCAGGTTGCTGTGGGCCGCGGCAAAATCCGGCTTCAACTCCACTGCTCGGCGGTAACAGGCGACCGCCTCGGATATCTTGCCCAAGGCGCGATACGCTTCCCCCAAGTTGTTATGGAAGGAAGCCGTACCGGCTTGCAAGCGGATCGCCCGTGTAATGTACTGGACGGCAACGTCGTGCTTGCCCGCCTGGTGAGCAATCACGCCGAGAAGATGGATCGCCTGGGCATGATTCGGCTCGACGGCGAGGATCTGCCGATAGACTTGCTCGGCGGCCTGCAGCCGACCGCCTTGATGGTGTTGGATGGCAAGCGCAAATGCCTCGGAGATCGTTGCCATAGCATAAGGTTGGCGACTACGGAAAATAACAATATAATGTACGCCCATGACTTCGACAATCGATAGCCCCGGTTCCGCAGCACGCCCGACACGGGTCCGTTTCGCCGTCGTCGGAATGGCAATTCTCCTCGGCATGGTGACCTACTTGGATCGGGGCTGCATCGGAACGCTCGAAGGGCCGATCATGCACGACCTCGGGTTGTCGAAATACCAGTATGGTTGTGCACCGACGGCCTTTGCCCTGGCCTATGGCGGATTCGGCATTCTCAGCGCCTGGTGGGGCGACCGGGTCGGCACGCGGATCATGTTGACGGCGGTCGTCTTGGCGTGGTCGGGCTTTACCATGGCCACGGGGGCCGCACAAGGCATGATTTCGCTGGTCGCCATCCAATTTTGTTTCGGCGCGGCGGAATCCGGGGCTTGGCCCGCAGTTACGCGGACGCTCTCCCGCTGGATCCCCTATCGTGAACGCGGCAGGGCCCAGGGCATCGTCTGGATCGGGGCGCACATCACGATCGCCGTGACTCCCATGTTGGTCCTCGCACTGCGCCACTTCATATCGTGGCGATGGATCTTTGGGCTGTTCGGCCTGATCGGCCTGCTCTGGGCGGCCGTGTGGTACTGGTGGTTCCGCGACGAGCCGTCGCAGCACGCACAGGTCAACGAAGCGGAACTCGCGCATATCATGGCCGACCGCAAGCCCGTTAGGGCCGACGAGCGCCCCCGCGGCTGGGTGTTTTGGCGGCGGCTCTTGACCCATCGCAACGTCCTGGCCCTCTGCCTGATGTATATGCCCAACAGCTTCATTTTCTACTTCTGCATCACCTGGTTCCACAACTACCTCGACGAGGGCCGGGGCATGAAAGGCTGGGAGTTGGCCTTCTTCACGGGACTGCCGCTGCTGATGAGCGTGGTCACCGACGTGCTGGGCGGGGTTGCGACCGACTGGGCCGTCCGCCATTTCGGAACGCGATGGGGCCGCACGGGCGTCGGATTCGGCTCTTACGTGGTCGCCGGCGCCTGCGTGCTGCTGGCGGCCTTGGTCCCCGAGGCTTGGCTGACAGCGACGCTCTTTGCCCTGGGCACGGCAGTCAACATGTTTCCCCTCGGCTCGGCCTGGGGAACCTGCCAGGATATCGGCGGCGGGCATGCCGGCGTGGTCAGCGCAACCATGAACACCGCCGGCCAGATGGCGGCCATGACCTGCCCGCTGCTGGTGCCCTATCTGGAAAAACATTACCAGTGGAACACCACCCCGATGCTGATCGGCGTGAGCTTCCTTCTTGCCTCACTCTGTTGGTTCTTTATCGATCCACGAAAAAAGGTTTTTGAGTAGGTCTATGACGTATCCTGTCCTCGTCACCGCATCAGCCTACGACAAGGGCCAGGCCGTATTCCGCGCTGCGACCGACATCGATTTCCGCAACGTTGCGGAAAAAGAGAATGTACTGGCCGCCGAGGTCCTCGACTGCGGCAGCCGCGCGGTAGTCGTCGGCAACGCGTTATACCAAGGGCCGCTCTACGAAGCCCTCGCGCAAGCCGCGGGGGGACAACCGGCCCTGTTGGCACGCTACGGCGTGGGCCACGACAATGTCGACAAGTTGCTGGCACGCCGGCATGGCATCTTCGTCACCAACACCCCTGGCACCTTGGACGCCAGCGTTGCCGAACACACGCTCTGGCTGCTGGGAAATCTGGCCAAACAAATCAACCGGCAGGAGCTTCGACTTCGCCAAGGTCTATGGAATCCGACGGCCGGAATCGAGCTCTGCGGCAAGACGCTGGCCGTGATCGGTTTCGGGGCCATTGGGCGGCGCGTTGCGGCTGCGGCCCATTTCGGGTTCGGCATGCGGGTCGTCGCCGTTGGCTGCGCAACCCGCCGCCGACCTCGTGCGCCGCGAGGGCCGCCCGCTGGACGAGTTTCTCGCCGCAACGGGCGCCGCCGAAGTATACCGACAACCTTGCTACGGCCCTGGCCCAAGCTGGCGCCGTAACCCTTCATGCGCCGGCGACCACTGCGACTCGGCATCTGATCAACCGCCAGCGCCTAGAATTGTTCAATTCGGAGGCAATGTTGATCAACACGGCCCGCGGCGCTCTGGTCGATGAAGGGGCACTTTACGACGCATTGGCCATCGGACGGCTGGCAGGGGCAGCGCTCGATGTCTTCGAATATGAACCTTATCGGCCGGTCGAAGTCGAAAAAGACTTGCGAAATCTCGACAATGTGCTGCTTACGCCACACATCGGCTCGAACACGGTCGCGGCCAACCGCCGCATGGCCCAATCGGTCTTGGAAAGCGTTCGTTGCTTCTTGGCTGGCGCGTTCGACCGCCTTCCGCGAGTCGACTTGGCGTGATTTACTGCGGGAATCGACCGCAACGAATTCTCCGCTCTTGCCCTACTCATTGGTTCATGACGATACGCGATACGAACGTTACATCACACGAAAACAACTCTTGTGGAGTGTTCATTACACGCAATAATAATGGATCCAGGACTGATTTATTGAAACTCTAATAACGAAGTGATTGCTTTTCTTGTAGAAATCGGTCATACTAGGGTTGTTGATCATAGCCTTGCGATCACGGAAGTACGATCTGCTGAGTTTTGCTGCGTTGGAAGGTTTTGTCCTCATGTCGAATCTCCTTCTCTCTTCCTTCGGCACACGGATCTGATGATGGCCGGCGCCGCTGTCTTCGCCATGTTCTGCGGTATTGTCCTCATGGGAGGGCGATCGGTGATTGGTCGGCCGTTGCGGGTGATTTCGAATCTTTTCAACCGCAACTTACAGCGTGAACCGGCGGTGTGCTTGAAGTTTCCGACTGCCGATCGCAGGCCCGAGCGGGATGTCCGCGACGTTCGGCGGGCTGCCTAGTCTGCAATGCGTTGCAGGACGCGGACTTTGCCGACCGCTTGCGACTCTGCGAAATGCCCCGCTTCGAGCAACTCGCGAATCACCCGGTACGGGCCAATTTGCTCGTTGGTCGCGTCGTCAAAGGCGATCGTGGCGTTGGGCACAAGATGCCGCAACCAGCAGTCAACGTCCGTTCTCACGCCTTCGTAACTGTGATCGCCGTCGATCCACAGAAGGCTGACGGCACAGCGCCAGCCCGCAGCAACGATCGTGCTTGGCAGTTCGACGAGTCGCACGATACTGTAGCATTTGGATCGCAGCATATTCCTGAAGAAACACGCGCGATCCTGGGGGCCAAACTCTCCGCCAAGAATGCCGGTAAATTCTTCATGAGGGTCAAATGCGAAGACCGGCACGCCGTGGCCGTCCAGAGATCCGCAGGCCAGCGCGATCGTGGAGCGGCCCCGATAACTGCCGACCTCGACGATACAGCCCGTCGCCACCTGCCTGGCGAGCTCGTAAAGGAGCCTTGCCTCGGCGATAGAAATCATGCCTTCCGCTGGCAAGACAGGAGCGATCGGATCGCGTGCCGCGGACCGCGACAGGAAATCAAGGGCACGACGGCCCAGGCCGGCAAGATGTGGCAACATGCGGTTCCTCCGTTACGTATTGTGCTTGATCGGATTCAAGATTCGTTGGGGCCCGTTCTGCTCATGCCGCCTTTTTCACGAATCGGCCATGCGGAGGGCTTTCCGACACGCCCAGGTTATGAAGCAACCAACGCATCGGTTTTCGCTGAATCTCCCACTGATACCGCCGCAGTTCCTGAAAACCGCAAATCGCTGTTGACCTGCGGTCATTCGGTTCGGCGCGAATGGCAACGTGGATGGGATAGCCGTTCTCTGCATTGAAGGCCTGAAACTCATCTTCGAGCCAGGCCAGATCACCACCGCCGATAAACGTTTCTGTTTTCGTCCGGGCGGAATACCGCGCTAAGGTTTCGGCCAGGTTCCGCCCTCGAGTTTGCCAAAAGGAATCGTTTCCATGACGTGTGTCGGCAATCTGCCCGGCTTGTTTGGTCCACTGCACCATCGCGTCGTCCCAGGGAAGTGCCAGCCGCCGGCACGTCTCCCGCAGAGTCTTCTCATGATTCTCCAAGAGACTCTCGTAACGCAGGACCGGCCAGCCTTTGGCTTGAAAGAGTTCCCAGTCCTCCTTGAAGCGGCGAAATCGCAATCGTAGCGGAGGATCTTCCGCCGTGAATCCGTTCACGCCATACGATTTGGCCAACAGCGAGGCCCAAGTGTCGCGCACGTCTCGCAGGATCAAGAGAGGGGAAACCGCCCAGCCCTCGTCCTCGTAGTGCCTTACGAATTCGCTCAAGCGAAAAGAACTGATGGTGTTCTTGCACCAGGCCAGCGGCGATGTGAGGTTGGGAGCAATTCTTAGTTGATTCCGCCGCCGCTCGGAACCCGTAAAGGCCGGCGGCCCGCCAAGATTGGGAGCGATTCTCAAGAGGATATCGCTTTCCGCATCGAGTACGCCGTCCATGTCCTGACGTTGCAGAAAGCACCAGGAGACCAGGGTGGAACCGCTGCATTGCAGTCCCGCGCAGAGAAAAAGCCGTGGGGATGATAGGTCCATGTTCTATTCCTGAACGATTGCAACCGGGAGTTTCTTGTATATTCGGCCTCCGGCAGATGGCCAAGCGGAGATCCTTGCCGCCTTCACGGTGCGCTCGACAATCAGTTCCCTGAACAACTCCAAGTGCCGGAGGGCAATGTCGGTCCAGTCGAATTGCCGGGCAAATCGCCGGGCTTTGCTGCCCCAAGCGTCGGCTTGCTGCCGCTGGAACGACATGCGGACGATTGCCTCGGCCATTCGCTGGGGGTCTTCCGGCGGCACGAGGAGACCGGTTCGCCCGGATAGGACTCGCTCCCGCAACCCGTGCACATCGGTGGCAATGACCGGCCGCCCGGCGGCATAGCTTTCCAAGAGCACGACCGGAAACGCCTCCCAAATCCGCGAGGGCAAGATCGTACAAAGACCATTTTGCAACAGCCAGGTTTTCCGATCGCCTTCGACTTGGCCCAGGAAATGGACTCGCGATTTCAGACCGAGCCGGCCGGCCAGGGAGGCCAAGACTGCGGACTCCGGCCCCTTGCCGGCCACGACAAGATCCAGCCGGCATCGATTGGCGGCCGCCAGCGCGTTCAGCAGCACATCGACACCTTTTCGCGCGTCGAGCCGGCCCAGGAACAAGAGATATTGTCCCGGCTGGATTGCCCCATCCAGGTTTGCTGGCCGTGGCGTCGCGGTGGCGAAGCGCCGCACGTCTACGCCGTTGGGAATGGCGACGATTTGCCGCAAGTCCGGACAGGTTCGGCGGAACAACCGGGCCGTATAGTCGCTGATGGCTATCGCGGCATCCGTCCGGGCCAGGGCCGTGTGGTATCGTTCCCGCAGTTCCGGTTTGCGATCGTAAAGTCCCAGCGGCGCCAGGTCGTCGCCATGGCTGGTAATGACCAGCGGCACGCCGTGCATTGACTTGAAACACGCGCCGACGTAGCCGGCCGGATAGGTTCCGTGGCAGTGGATCAGGTCGAAACGGCAGGCGTGGTGCAGATTTGTCAGCCAACGACCATACCACGGTACGAACCATCGCGTGGACAGGAACCGCGGATGCCAGACCACCGGGTAGGGCACCGAAGCCGCGTCGAACCGGCCATGCGATCGGTGCCGCGGGGCCAACACCAGCGGATCGTGCCCCAAGGCGAGAAACTGCCGAGCCAGTGCATCGACGACGAATTCCTGTCCGCCCAATTTCGGTAACGCCGTATTGGTGTATATGCAGATCCGCATTATCTCCCCGGCCGAATAAACTGGCGGTAAGATAATCATTTGCGAAGGCGGCCGCCAGACGGAAAATAGATATATATATGTCGATTAGTGATAATTAGGAGGATGCAACCAGGACGGGTCAAAATATTGCCCGCTTGCACGGCTCTTGCTACAATCATGCAGATGCTAATCATATCCCCAGCGTGCGAAATTCGAGATCACGACCATCCTCCTGCCGCGGGGTCCCGGCGGGCATGACAAGGGTAAGGGCCCCGTAAACCGTTACTCGATTCAGGATCGCGACGATGAAATCTGAAAAGCTCTTGGTTTTTGGGCTCGCTGTCATTTTCTGTTGCCTGTGGCCGGCCTTGGCCGGCGCCATGAATCTCGAGGAAGCGACGAAGCTTTCTCATGATAGCGGGCGGCCATTGCTGATCGTGGCAGGCCGCCACACCTGTGGTCTCACGAGGGCCGTGCAAGGACACCTCCAGGAACCCGCGCTCGGGCCCGCCCTCTCGCCCTACGTCAACCTGTTCGTCGATGTTGACGGAGCGGAAGGCCGAACTTGTGAGGAGAAGTTCGGCCATCCCGGTGACATGCTCCCCTTCCTCTACGTGGTGCGGGCCGACGGAGAGAAGCTTTACAGCCACAGCGGCATCCTGGAAAGCAACGAGATCCGCGACATGCTGGTTTCCGAGCTTGCGAAGGCAGGCAAGAATCTGTCGGCGAAGGAAACGGCCCTGCTCAAAAAGGCCCTCGAGGATGCCAGGCGGGCGGAAAAAAACGGCGACCTTGGCGAAGCCGTCAAGTCGCTGCTGCCGCTGAAGAAAATAGGTCCGCTGGGCAACATCAGTTGCTTCACCGGCCCCGGCCTGGAGGCCAATAAACTCGTCGCCGAGTTGACCGAGCAGGGCAAGAAAATGTTGAAACAGGTCGACGAGGAGTGTGCCGACGACAAACCGACGTTGGACGCGATGCTGACCTACGTGAAGGCGCGGCGGGCATTCATATTGTTGCCGACGCTCAAGACCGAGCTGGCTGCCGCTGCCCGCAAGTACGACCACCACCGGGCCTTTGCTGAGGTCCTGGCCCAGGCCGAGGCGTTCGATCGCGTCCAGGCGGCAGTTGCCGCCCACAACGCCAAGCGGGCCGCCGATACCCTCAAGCGGATCGTTGCCACCTATCCGGATACGGAAGCGGCCAAGCGGGCGGCAGAACAACTCAAGAAGTTTTCCGACGAAGGAGACGACGCCTCGACGACCGGCGAGTCAAAACCCACATATCGAACCTGGACCGACGCGTCGGGCAAATTCACCATGAAGGCACGTTCGGCCGGGGTCGAAGGCGACAAAGTATCGCTGGAAACCGAGGATGGTCGGAAGATCCGCATCCCCATCGAGAAGTTGAGCGAGGCGGATCGAAAGTTCCTGAAGTCGCAGCACGAAAAGGAATGAACCGCTGCGGCCCTGGCGACGGCCAGGTTGCCTGTGCCAGAAAACCATGTAAACGATTAGAAATTCCTACCGGTTTTCTTCCAACTCGTAGCGGCGGATTTTCCTGTCCAGCGTCGAACGCTCGATCCCCAAAATGGTCGCCGTACGACTCTTGTTCCAACCCGTATGGCTCAAGGTGGCAAGGATATAGCGGCGCTCGATGTCGGCCAGGGAGGCGGGCAAGAACTCAGCGGAGGAAGATTCGGCTTCGGCCGTGTCGCCGGCGGTGGCCAGCTTGGTCAAGAGGAGATCGCCCTCGTCGATCTGCTGCGACTGGCAAAGGACCACGGCCCGTTCAACGACGTTCTTGAGTTCCCGGACATTGCCGGGCCAGAGATAGGTGGTCAGTTTTTCCCGCGCCTGATCGGTGAACCCGCCAAGTTTTCGGCCGGTCTCGGCGTTAAATTTTCGTAGGAAGAAGTCGGCCAGCAAGGGGATATCTTCAGGCCGCTTGCGGAGAGGGGGGACGGTGACTTCCAGCACGCGCAGGCGGAAGTACAAGTCGCGGCGGAAAATGCCTTCTACTACCGCCTTTTCCAGATCACGATTCGTCGCTGCAATCACGCGAACATCGACCGAGATGGGCTTGCTTCCGCCCACGCGCTCGAAGGGATGCCCCTCCAGCACGCGGAGGAACTTGGCCTGCAAACCGGGGCCCATCTCGCCGATTTCGTCGAGCATGAGCGTGCCGCGGTGGGCCGCTTCGAACTTGCCGATCTTCCGCTCGGTGGCCCCGGTGAACGCCCCGCGCTCGTGACCGAACAGCTCGCTGGCCAAAAGCTCCGCGGACAGGGCCGCGCAGTTCAAGCAGACGAAGACGTTGTCGCGGCGGGGGCTGGAATAATGGATGCCCCGGGCAACGAGCTCCTTGCCCACCCCGCTTTCGCCGCGAATCAAGACTGTGGCATTGCTGGAGGCCGCCTGGGCGATATCGTTGGCCACCTGGCGGATGACGGCGCTCTTGCCGATGATTTGGCTTTGCACGCCCAGCCGCTCGCGAAGCTGTACGTTTTCCGTACGGACCTGGGTCAGGTTCTCGGCCAATTCCTGGCGGCGTTTGAGATTTTCCAGGGCCACCGCCACCGTGTCGGCCACGGCCAGCGTGAACTCCAGGTCGTCGGGGTCGGCCACCCGTTCCGGATCGATGGAATAGAGGTGGATCAGACCCAGGATCTTTCCGCCCCGGCGACGGGAGCGCAAATCACGCTCGTCGTGCGGATCTCGCCATGGGTATCTTTGCTGCCCAGCGAGCTATCGCCCATGACGTTGCGGGCCAGCACCGCTTCGCCCTCGCGGAGCACGGTTTCGGCCAGAACGTGAGGCAAGTGATGGTAGCGATGCGACGAGGAACTTCGCGAGGCGATCGTCTCCAGGGCATCGGCCTTCACGGGTCCCTGATATTCGTTGGGCAGCAGCATTACACGCCGGCGTCGGTCTGCGTGCCTTGCGCCAGGCCGTCCAGGGCCAACTCCGCCGCGCTAGAGATGTCCGGCGATTTGGCCAATTCGAAGGCCAGGCGACAGAGTTTGGCCGCCGCCCGTCCGACTTTTGAAACCCCCGCTTCTTCCTCTTGCCCCGGCTCCAGGAACCGCGTCTGCGCCCGACGATGGGTGATCGCGGACGGGCCGATGTCTTCCAGCACGCTGGCGTCATCGTCGGGAATCGTTCCGGGGCTGCGGACGATCGCGCTGGAATCGGAAAAGGCCTCGGCCAGGGTATGGACGAAGATCAACTGGGAGCGGCCGATGCGAATGATGTCGCCCGCCTTCAGGAGGTGATCGCCCACGATCCGCTGAGTCCCAATCATGGTGCCGTTGCGGCTATCGAGGTCGCGGAGGATCCACTGTCCGCTGGTAAAGAAGACTTCCACGTGGTTTCGGCTGCAGCGATCATCCTGGAGGACAATCTGGTTGGTGGGCGCACGGCCGATAGTCGCCGCCTGTCCGGGGATGAGCCGGAAGACGTTGCTCCATTTTCCACCTTCGCGAATTACCAGATAAGCGAGTTCGGACACGGACTTTCAGTGCTGTTTGCCTGGAGAGACCTCCCTATACCTTATCCTCGGCAGGGTGGCTTCTGCAAGATGCGCCCGAAGCGAAATTTGCTGAAACGGAACTTATTCCGCTATTTCATGTAGGTAGCAGGGAATTTATCCCATATTTCATGTCTTCCTCCGTCAAACGGAACAAATTCCGCATGACGCAGCCCGCACCCCCCTGAATAGGGTCGCAATTCTCTTGCTATTTCAATTGAATTGGAGTAAACTGACTTTGCGAGGGTTTGGAACAATCCTGCTTTTATCGTCCTTACGAAAGGGTCTCATGCGCTTTTGCCATCTGTCCGTGCGTCGCCATTTCCGTGTCTTGTCCACCGCCGTGCTCTTTTCTGCCGCGGCTATCGTGATGGGGTTGCCTGCCCAGGTCAACGCCCAAGCCGGCAAGAACAATAACAACAACAATAACAATAACAACAATAACAACGGCAACAACGGGTTTGTTGGCGGCTTCGTGAACGGCATCGTGCCGGCAGTCGGCGGCATCTCGATCAAGTCCGATGGACTCATCGAAAATGCCAGCGTCGATACGCTCGGCAAACTCGCCGCCAGGCGGGCCCGCTTGATCCAGCAGATCCCGGCCGACCTCAACGCCGCGGCGGCGCTCCGCAAGGTCTCGCTCCGCGGACTGGAAGAGGCCATCGAAGAGTCGCTGAAGTCGGGCAAGGCCCTGCCCGACGAGGTGGTCTTGCTGGCCGGCCTGCAAGACATTCGTTATGTGTTCGTCTACCCCGAACAGAAAGACATCGTGCTCGTCGGTTTTGGCGAAGGCTGGCAGGTCGACGCGCGAGGCAATATTGTCGGCGTCACCACCGGCAAGCCTGTCTTGCTCCTGGACGACCTGCTCACCGCGCTGCGCACGGCCGCGACTTCGGCTCAGGCGTGCATTAGTTGCTCGATTGACCCGACGAAGGAGGGCATTCAACAACTGCGTGCCCATGCGGCCCGATTGAAGACCATCGGCAATGCGGCAGCCACCGGAGCGGGCATTGAAAAGGCCCTGGGCCGCCAGCTCGTGACTTTCACCGGCGTGCCGGCGACGAGCCACTTTGCCAGTGTGCTCGTCGCGGCCGACTATCGCATGAAGCGCCTGGCGATGAACTTCGAACCTTCACCGGTCCACGGCATGCCCAGCTTCCTGCACATGTTCAAGGCGACCAGTGCCGGCATGAGCAACATCATGCAGCGCTGGTGGCTGGAGCCGAAATACGAGTCGGTGCTCCGTTCGCCGGACGGGCTGGCCTGGGAATTCGACGGCGCCACCGTGAAGTGCATGACGGAAGAAGATTTTGCCACGGCCAGCGGTAGTCGCGAGCACTCGGGCAAGGCGAGCGCCGTGGCGCAGAAGTGGGCCGACAACATGACCGAACATTACGACGAACTGGCCGTGGCCGAGCCGGTCTTCGGCGATCTGCGCAACTGCATGCAGTTGGCCCTGGTCGGGGCCCTGATCGCCCACGAGCGGCTGGCCGACAAGGCCGGCTGCGAGCTGCCCGCCCTGACGCAGGAATCGACCCTGAAGACGCTCGCCTTGCCGGCCCCCACGCAGGTCGACAGCCGCGTGAGCATGGTGAAGCAGGGCCGCAATTGGGTCATCAGCGCTTCGGGCGGAGTCAGCATTTTACCGGGCGCGATCGCGAGCAAGGCCCGCGAAAGTTCCGCTCCCGCCGAAGCCCGTGCCAAGGCCCGGAATGTCGGAAAATCCAACTGGTACTGGAATTGAGTTCGAACCACGTCGGTTACGCTATTGAGTGGTGTGTTTTATCGTGTCGTGCTTTCATCCTCCTTACGAAAGGGTTTGCCATGCGATTCTGCCATCTGTCCGTGCGTCGCCATTTCCGGGTCTTGTCCACCGCCATGCTCTTTTTTGCCGTGGCTATCATGATGGGGTTGCCTGCCGAGGTTAACGCCCAAGCCGGCAAGAAACCCGCCCCTGCCCCCCCCAACAACAATAACAACAATAACAATAACAATCCCAACAACGGGTTTATTGGCGGCTTCGTGAACGGCATCGTGCCGGCCGTCGGCGGTATCTCGATCAAGTCCGATGGACTCATCGAAAATGCCAGCGTCGATACGCTCGGCAAACTCGCCGCCAAACGGGCCCGCTCGATCCAGCAGATCCCGGCGGACCTCAATGCCGCGGCTGCGCTTCGCAAGGTCTCGCTCCGCGGACTGGAAGAAGCCATTGAAGAGTCGCTGAAGTCAGGCAAGGCCCTGCCCGACGATGTGGTCTTGCTGGCCGGCCTGCAAGACATTCGTTATGTATTCGTCTATCCCGAACAGAAAGACATCGTGCTCGTCGGTTTTGGCGAAGGCTGGCAGATCGACGCGCGAGGCAATATTGTGGGCATCACCACCGGCAAGCCCGTCTTGCTCCTGGACGACCTGCTCACGGCCCTCCGCACTGCCGCGACTTCTACGCAGGCGTGCATCAGTTGCTCGATCGACCCGACGAAGGAGGGCATTCAGCAACTGCGTGCCCATGCGGCCCGATTGGAGACCATCGGCAATGCGGCAGCCACCGGAGCGGGCATTGAAAAGGCCCTGGGCCGCCAGCTCGTGACTTTCACCGGCGTGCCGGCGACGAGCCACTTTGCCAGTGTGCTCGTCGCGGCCGACTATCGCATGAAGCGCCTGGCGATGAACTTCGAGCCTTCACCTGTCCATGGCATGCCCAGCTTCTTGCACATGTTCAAGGCGACCAGTGCCGGCATGAGCAACATCATGCAGCGCTGGTGGCTGGAGCCGAAATACGAGTCGGTGCTCCGTTCGCCGGACGGGCTGGCCTGGGAATTCGACGGCGCCACCGTGAAGTGCATGACGGAAGAAGATTTTGCCACGGCCAGCGGTAGTCGCGAGCACTCGGGCAAGGCGAGCGCCGTGGCGCAGAAGTGGGCCGACAACATGACCGAACATTACGACGAACTGGCCGTGGCCGAGCCGGTCTTCGGCGATCTGCGCAACTGCATGCAGTTGGCCCTGGTCGGGGCCCTGATCGCCCACGAGCGGCTGGCCGACAAGGCCGGCTGCGAGCTGCCCGCCCTGACGCAGGAATCAACCCTGAAGACGCTCGCCTTGCCGGCCCCCACGCAGGTCGACAGCCGCGTGAGCATGGTGAAGCAGGGCCGCAATTGGGTCATCAGCGCTTCGGGCGGAGTCAGCATTTTACCGGGCGCGATTGTGAGCAAGGCCCGCGAAAGTTCCGCGCCCGCCGAAGCCCGTGCCAAGGCAAGGAATGTCGGAAAATCCAACTGGTACTGGAACTGAACCGGAGAATTCAACGGCCCTGGTTCGGGATAGATCACGAGGCCCCGTTTTGGGAGCTATATTAAGAGATTGACGTAGAAAGAAATCACTCGTTGGTCCCTTAGGAGCGTTCCCCATGCGCGTTCGCCCGTTCCATCGCCGGCCGACCATGGGTACATGGTGCCCGTGGGCAGCACTTTGCCTCCTAGCCGCTTGGCCGGCGACTGCGTCAGCCCAGAGACATGCGTCGCACCAATCGTTCGAACAGGCCCGCAATCGGATGGTCGACGAGGATGTGATCGGCGGGGGCGTCAAAGATCCGCGCGTGATTCAGGCCATGCGCGACACGCCGCGGCATGAGTTCGTGTCGGGCAAGCATAATGTCGATCGGGCCTATTTCGACATGTCGCTGCCGATCGGCGAAGGTCAAACCATTTCGCCGCCAACGTTCGTGGCCTACATGACCGAGCAATTAGAGCCGCAAGTGGACGATCGCGTCTTGGAGATCGGCACCGGCAGCGGCTACCAGGCGGCGGTGCTCAGCCCCTTGGTCAAAGAGGTGTACTCGATCGAAATCGTCGAATCGCTGGGAAAGCACGCGCAGCAGACGCTCAAGCGGCTCCGCTATACCAATGTGTTCGTGAAGATCGGCGATGGCTATCAGGGCTGGCCGGAGCATGCCCCGTTCGACAAGATCATCGTCACCTGTTCACCGGAAAAGGTGCCGCAGCCGCTGATCGATCAACTCAAGGAAGGGGGACGCATGATCGTTCCCGTAGGCGAACGCTATCAGCAGGTTTTCCACCTCCTCAAGAAGGAGAACGGCAAACTGACCAACGAAGCCTTGCGGCCGACGCTCTTCGTGCCGATGACGGGCAAGGCCGAGGAGGGCCGGCAGGTCCAGCCCGACCCGTTGCATCCCAAGTTGATCAACGGCGGCTTCGAGGAGGTGGTCGGCGGGGCACCCGGTACCTCGGGTCACGGCGAACCGGCAGGTTGGTATTTTGTCCGCCAGATGAAAGTCGTGGCCGCCTCCGACGCCCCCGAAGGAGAGAAGTATGCGACCTTCTTCAACAGCGAACCTGGCCGCGCCTGTCGGGCGCTGCAAGGCTTCGCGATCGACGGCCGCAAGGTCCACGAATTGGAGCTTTCCTGCATGGTCCGCGGGACCGAAATGGCTTCCGGTCTTGCGCCAGTCAGGCACCCCAGTTTGCAGTCCTATTCCTGGACGAAAATCGCGCCACCGTGGGACAAGTGGCCATCGGTCCATGGCGCGGATCGTTCCCCTGGAAACGGATGACGCGCCTAGTCAAGGTGCCGGCCCACGCGCGCGAGGGGATCGTCGAAATCGGGCTGCTGGGCGGCACTGGCGAAGTATCGTACGACGACGTGCAAATTCATCCGAAAAGCGCGAAGTGAAAGAAGGATGAAGGATGAGTGCGGTTGTGCCCTCACCTCTTATCCCTCATCCATTCCTTAGGCGGTCAACTGCACGTCGTCGATGAAGGCCGTGCTGCTGGCGGTCGTGGGGCTCAAACCGGCAAACGTGATCGTATACGACCCCGCCGTCGTGACCGCAAAACTATTCGTCGCATACGCGCCAAACGTGGTGCCGGCAGACCAAATGCCGCTGCCAGGAGCGGAGGGAGTGACGTCGACTTGCTGGTTGACTCCCGTGCCAGCGACCGTGACCTGGATGGTCTGGGCCTGGGTTTGCTGGTTCCGACGCTGTGCCGCCATGAAGGAGAGATCGTAGACGCCGGGGACCAAGTAGACAGTTTGGCTGATGCTGCCGGTGTCCGTGATAAAGGCGACCTGGTCTCCGCCATCGGGCGGGGGAGGATTGTTCTTGGTGATGCTGCTCTTGTCGTTGTTCGCATTGGTGCTCACCCCGGCCGATCCGCCGTTATTCGCGAAGGCCCAGGGCTGCGAGGATGTAGTGGCGGGCGCGACCGCGTAGGTCCCCGCGGTCAAGGCCACTGCCTGGAAGTTGCCATCGCTGACGCCGCAACCGCTGGAGATCGTCACGTCGTCGATGAAGGCCGTGCAGTCGCCGGTCGTCGTGCCGAGGAACTCGATGGTATGCATGCCGTCGGTCGGTTCGTAAAAGTCCGGCGTTGTGTAAGACGTGTAGTAGTACTTCGTGGCGGCGGTGAGGGCGGTCGCATCGACGGCGGCGGCGGGCGTGATCGTTGCGATGACTTGCTGGTCGGCTTGCCCGGGGTCGAGCAGCACCTCGATGGTCTGGGGCTGGTAGCCGACGTGTTGGGTGGCATCGAACGAGATGCTGTACGTGTCGCCAGCGGTGTCGGCGTCCAAGTAGACCTGTTGGCTGATGTAGCCGCCGCCCGTGATGTAGCCGACCTGGCTCCCGGCGGGGGCATAGCCGCTGTTGTAGGTGAGACTGCTTTGATTGTTGCTGATGCCGGCCGATCCGGCGCTGGTCGCCGAGAACTGCCAAGGGCTGGTGTTGGCCGCCGGGGTCGTGTAATTCTCGGCGGGCAAGACCGTCGACGTGAAAGTGCCGTCGCTGAACGTGTTTTCCACGGCCCTCAGGGATACCTCGTCGATCAGCGCGGTGCTTTGTCCCGCGCCGCTGTGCGGAGTCATGCCGAGGAAGTCGATGGTATGCGGTCCGGCGGTCAATTCCGTGAAATTCGACGTCTGGTAAAGCGTGTAGGCGTAATAGGTGTTGGTGTTCGTCAAGATGGCGGTGGTCACGGCGGGCGTGATCGAACCGATGATTTGCTGGTCGGCTTGGCCGGGGTCGATCAGCACCTCGATTTGTTCGGGCTGGGCCTTGTCGCCTGCACGTTGGGCGGCCATGAACGAGATGTTGTACGTCTCGGGATCCAGGTAGACGGTCTGGCTGAAGCTGCCGCCCTGGTTCGTGAGGTAGGCGGCCTGGTTTCCTTCGGGCGCGACGGAGCTTCCGGCGGCGACTGCGCCGCCGTTGGTAGTTATGCCGGCCGATCCGCCGTTGTTCGTGGAGAACTGCCACGACGAACCGACGGGCGCAACCGCGTAGGTGCAACTGTTCAAGGCCGGCGTCTGGAAACCGCCGTCGCTGATTTCGTCGTTCGCCGGCGTGAGCGCCACCTCGTCGATCAAGTCGGCATCCTTGCTGCCCTGCGTGCCACTGAGTACGATCGTGTACGTTCCGGCCGGAACCGTGAAATTCGACGACGTGTAAAGATGATAATAGGGGCCGACGGGTGTGATCGAACCGTAGGATACGCCGCCGACCTGCACATCGATCACCTGGTCTTGCGGCTGGCCGTTGGCGAGTTTAGCAGCCATCAACGAGATGTCGTAGGTGCCGGCAATCAGGGTCACGGATTGGCTGACGGCGCCCTCGCCCTCGATGTAAGCGACCTGCTTGCCGTCGGGGGCAGCCGGATTGTTGATGGTGAGTTGGGCGCCATTGTGGTCCACGCCGGCCGTTCCCGTGAACTGCCAGGGCTGCCAGGACGTGCTGCCGGGATCGGTCTGGCAGGCGGGGTCGCTCTGGACGGCGCCGGCGCTCAAGGCCGGTATCTCGAAGCTGCCGTTGGCGATGGCGTCAGTCGAGAGGGTCACGTCGTCGATGAAGGCGGTATTGTCGCCTCCCAGGGGGTCCACACCGACGAACTCGATGGTTTGCGCCCCGGCGGTGGTTATCGTAAACGTAGACGACTCATAGGGGCGAAACAGGGTGTTGACCGGGTCGATCGCGCCGATGGTTTGCGCGTTGGGCGTGTTGGGATCGACCACGACGTTGATTTCCTCGTAATGGTCCTGGTCGATCGCACGCTGGGCAGCCAGGAACCCAAGCTGATAGGTGCCGGGGTCCAGGTACACGGTCTGGCTCATGCTGCCGGCTTGGGAATTCGTGTTTCCGATGTAGGCGACTTGCGCTCCCTGAGGGGCGTCCTGGGCTTCAACCCAGTTCGTGGTGTAGTTGCTGCCGTTGCGGGCCACGCCGGCCGTTCCCGAGAACGTCCAGGCCGAGTCTTGGGGATCGGCCTGGAAAGTATTGGCGTCGAGCGTCGGCGTCTCGAAGCCGCCATCGACGAGCGAGTCTTCCGCCGGCGTGATGGCCACGTCGTCGATGAGGGCGATGGCGGATGTACTCGTGCCGACGAGCGTGACGCTGTACGTGGTGAACGTGCTCGTCGGCGGTATCTGGAAATTCCCTGTTTCGTACGTTGTGTAGGAAGTGGTGTACGTGGTCTTATTGGAAGTGACCGGCGCGTCGGGAACGATCGTGCCGACGGGTTCTTGCGTGCCGCCCGTGGGGCCGACCAGGACCTCGATGCCCTGCGTCAGGCCCCGGCCATCGATGCGCTGCGCGGCAAGCATGGAAAGATCGTAGACGCCGGGCGTCAGATACACGGTTTGGCTGATGCTGGCGTCGCCTTGGATGAAGGCGACCTGGGCCCCGCTGGGGGCTTTGGGATTGCCTTCGGTGAAGTCGCTGTTGTTGGTGCTGACGCCGGCGAGTCCGTTACCGTCCGCTCCTGGCGAAAACACCCAGGGCGAACTGAACGTGGACGCGGCCGATCCGCCCGGCGCCGACAACACCTCGTAGGCCTTGGCGGGCGCTCCATACGTCCTGGCCAACGCCGGCGCCTCGAAGTTGCCGTCGCCGATGCTGCTGTACGTCAGGGGGGTGACCGTCATCAGCCTTCGGCTTTCGAGACTTTCCAGCGCCAACCGTCGGGACCCGGAGTGCCGGGCGCCCCGGCCGCGGCGCGGCGCTGGCCTCGATTATTCGTGCGGAACCCCGCCAAGATCTTCTCGTAGATCGATCGCAACATCGCTTATGCTCTCGCAATAGGCCAATTAGGAATTCAACTGCACGTCGTCAAGGAAAGCTGTGTTGTCGCCGCCCGACGGGTCCACGCCCAGGAACTCGATGGTATGCACTCCCGCGGCAACCGTGAAGTTTGTCGTCGCGTACGAACCATACGTGGTGCTGGAAGGAGTGGCCGAGCCCACTTCATTGCCATCGACCAGGATCTCGATGGACTGATAGGTGGACTGGTACTTGTCGCGCTGGGCCGCCAGGAAGGAGAGATTGTAGGTGCCGGCTGCCAGGTCGACCGCTTGGCTGATGCTGCCGCTGTCCTTGAGGAAAGCGACCTGGTTGCCGACCGGGGCATTGGGATTGCCGGCGGTGAAGCGCTCTGATTGTCGCTCACCCCGGTGTCTCCGCTGAACTGCCAACCGGAACCGCTGGGTGCGACCTGGTAGGCCTTCGACGCCAGGACCGGGGCCGCAAAGTCGCTGTCACTGATGGCGCACCCGTCGGAGATCATCGCGTTGTCGATGAAGGCCGTGCTGTCATCATTGCTTACCGGGGCCATGCCGAGGAACTCGACGGTGTGCTGCGCCGGCCGTGACCGTGAAATTCGACGTTCTGGTAAAGACTGTAGAGGTACGTCGGGTTGGATTTGCTGCTGTTGGGAGTGATAGAGACGACGGGCGTGATCAAACCGGCGACTTGCGCGTCGGCTTGCCCGGGGTCGATCAGCACCTCGATTTGCTGGTTTTCGGTGTTGTATTCGATGCGCTGGGTGGCCTCGAAGGAGATGTTGTAGGTGCCGGCGTCAAAATAGACCGTTTGGCTCATGCTGCCGGTGTCCTTGATGAAGGCGACCTGGTTCCCGTCGGGGGCATTCAGGGTGCCCTTGGCGACGGCGGTGAAGCGCTCTTATTGGTGCTCAACCCGGCATCTCCCGTGAACTGCCAGGCGCAACCGCTGGGCGTGACCGCGTAGCTCTTCGCCGCCAGGGCCGGCACCTCGAAACTGCCGTCGGTGAACGGGTCGTCGGCCGTCGCCAGGGACACCTCGTCGATGAGGGCGGTGCTCTTGCCGTTGGGCGAGCTCATCCCCAGCAACTGGAGCGTATGCACGCCGGCCGCAACCGTGAAGTTCAGCGTCTCGTAAAGACTGTAACCCGTGCCGGAGGGCCGGATCGAGCCGATGACTTGCTGGTCGGCTTGCCCGGGGTCGAGCAGCACCTCGATTTGCTGTTTCTCGGCCTGGTTCGTGGCGCGTTGGGCGGCCAGGAAGGAGAGGTTGTAGGTGTCGGCATCCAGGTCGAGCGAATAACTGATGCTGCCCGTGTTCATGATGAAACCGACCTGGTTGCCTTGGGGGGCACTGGGGTTGCCGGCGGCGATGCCGCTGCCATGGGTGGCGATGCCGGCCAATCCGGAGAATTGCCAGGGGCTCCCGCTGGGCGCGTCCTGGTAGCTGCCGCCGGCCAAGACCGGCGTGGCGAAGCTGCCGTCGATGATCTCGTCTTGCGCCGCTGTGAGCGTCACCAGGTCGATCAAGGCCGTATTGGAGCCGCCCTGCGGGTTCGTGCCCAGGAACTCGATGGTATGGGTCCCGGGACCCGGAGTACCGGGTGCCCCGACCGAGAAATTCGACGTTCTCGTAAAGACCATAACTGTCGCCCGCGGGCGTAATCAAACCGGCAACCTGCGCGTCGGCTTGCCCGGGGTCGACCAGCACTTCGATTTGCTGGCCCTGGGTCTCCGTATTCGTGGCGCATTGGGCGGCCTGGAACGAGATGTTGTAGGAACCGGCAGGCAGGTCGACGGGCTGGCTCAGGCTGCCGTTGCCCTGGAGGATGGCGACCTGGACACCGTCGGGGGCGCCGGGATTGCCGGAGGTGAACGTACTGCCATTGCTTGCGATGCCGCCTCCCCCCGAGAATTGCCAAGATGAACCGGTGGGCGCAAATTGGTAGCTCCCCGCAGACAAGGCCGGCGTCTCGAAGCTGCCGTCGCTGATGGCGTTTGCCGGTGCGATGGACACCTGGTCGAGAAAGGCCGTGTTGTCGCCTCCCAGGGGATTCACGCCGAGCAGCTCGATGCTGTACTCGCCGGCCGTTACCGGGAAGGTCGACGATTGGTAGGCGGCATAGGAAGTACCGACCGGATCGATGGTGCCGTAGGGCGTGCCGTTGACCAAGACCTCGATTTCCTGATAATTCGTCTGCTCGGTCGTGCCCTGTGCAGCCAGGAACGAGACCTGGTAGGTATTGGTGTCCAGGTACACGGCCTGGCTCATGCTGCCGGTGTCTTGGAGGAAGCCGACCTGCGTTCCGGCCGGAGCGAGTTGGGCTTCCGTCGAGACCCCGTTGCTTGCCACGCCGGCCGTTCCCGAGAACTGCCAGGGCATGCCATTGGGATCGGTTGCGAGGGTATTTGCGGCCAGGGCCGGCTGCGCGAAACCTCCATCGAGAAGCGTGTCGACCACCGGCGTGATCGCCACTTCGTCGAGGAAGGCGGTGCTGTCGCCGCTCTGCGGACTCAAACCAAGGAACTCGACGCTGTGCGTGCCCGTCGTTACCGTGAAATTCGACGTCTGGTACTCGCTGTAGGTCGTGCCTGTGGGAACGATCTCGCCGGCGATTTGCGCGTTGGGCGTATTTCCATCGATCAGGATCTCGATTTCCTGGTTCTGGGTCTGGTAGTCGAGACGCTGTGCCGACTGGAAGGAAACGTCGTAGACGCCGGCGACCAGGTACACGGTCTGGCTGATGGTGGCATTGTTCTTGAGGAAGGCGACCTGGGCGCCGTCGGGGGCGTTGGGATTTCCGGTGGTGAAGGCGCTGGCATTGCGGCTCACCCCGCTGTCTCCCGTGAATGTCCAAGGCGAGCTGGCCGGCGTCACCTGATAGGCGTTGGCGGCCAATGCCGGCGCCTCGAAACTGCTGTCGCTGACGCTGTTCGTTGTCAGCGTGGTGGCCGTCATCAGCCTCCGGCTTTCGAGACTTTCCATCGTCAATCGTCGGGACCCGGAGTGCCGGGTACTTCGGCCGTGGCGCGGCGCCCGGGGCACCCGGTACTCCGGGTCCCGACGATTGCTCTGGAAAACCCCCGAAATTCTCTCGTACATCGATCGCAACATCGCTTACGCTCCCGTAATTGGCTGCTGGTCCGACAAACAGCTCAACGATAAGTGCCGAACGTGGTGTTCATTGCCCCGGCAATGCTGTCTGCAAATTTCCTCTACGGCAAGCCTTCGCGCCCAGGGCCGCAAGGCGCCTTAAACGAAGGCAGGAAGGCTTGCCGTAGAGTCGGTAGATTGGCCCGGTTCCGAAGGGCCGGCGCAATCATTGAATAGAGATTCGTGGACAAGCTTGGCGCGAACCTTACATTTTGCCCTCCCTCCTGTCAAGTGGTTTTTTCGGGGTTCTTCCCGGTTCCGGTGCAATCGTATTCTCCGCGTGCCGTGTCTTCATCGACTCCGGCCGTCTTCTATCCGCCGGCCGCTGCGCACTACCCGCCGGCCGCAGCGCCGACGCCCTTCCGCAGTTGCGCTGCCTGGTGCCCACTCCGGCCTGCGTGGACCGCCGCACTGTTACGGGCCGCGACGATCAAAATGGGACGATCGAAGGCCCCTGCCGACGTTTTCCGCCGTGTACTACCGCGGACGGTGCAACCCATTTCCACTACAGCCGCGTGGCTGCCGAGTTGAAAACACCGCAGAAACTGCGGGTTGCCGCTCTTTGGAGTGTATGTCATCCTCCATTCGCGTGATTACGGCGTGTCCCGTTTTGTCGCACCGCGTCTTTTCCCGGCCGGGCCATTTCCTCTCGTCTGCCGAATTCACCTCCCGCCGTTCCGGCAAGGTCTTTTCTTTTGAAGTTATGCTGTCTACTGCGTACTCTGCACTCTGCACTCTGCACTCCGTACTCTTTTCCCCAGCTCCCCTCGCCCGTACTCGGGAGAGGGGCCGGGGGTGGACTGCTAAAAAGTCGAACTGCGGTGTCTTGGTTTTGTATCCCGTTTTCGTTCGGGAGAGATGTGACTGATGGGCGTTTACGCCCATTCCCGGCTTTAGCCGCTAATAGGCCCGGCATTGATGCCGGGTGATCGTGCGGACGCAGCGCCCCTTGCCGCTGAAAGTCCGCGAAAACCCCTCCTGTGCATGGGTTTGTCCGGCAACGCTGGCGGACGGACAGCCTGGAAACGCGTCTGCGCTGCGATCGCAAGTCATGTTGTGTAAACAACTTACGACAACGGTCCCGGCGTTCTTGCGGTCCTTTGTCCGGGAACGTTCCCGGACAGTGTCCGGCAACAAGTTGCGCAAGTGCTTTGCTCGTAAGCACTTGCGTTTCCGGACACGGCCCGGCTCTCGTACCCGCGGCATCCGCAACCGTTTCTGGTACGGGACACGTAATCGTGCCCTCTCCATGCACTCTACTTCTCGTTTTTTTCCTCATGGAGAAGTTCTTGGTGGCGGCAATATCTCTCCCACTATCTATATCTACGAAAGCGAGCACGGTTAGGCGCAGAGGATTTTTTGAAGTCGCTTTTCTTGTTTGCGCGCTGCGCCGTGGAAATTGCACACGGCACAAAAACCGCACAGTGAATTCCATTAAATTCCATCCAAATCCTGGAAGTTTTTAGCAATCCAGGCCGGGGGTGAGGGCGGATTGCTCCCCGCGTCTCCCCATCTCCGCTTCTCCCCCTCCCCCTTCATCCTTCCTCCTCTCCTTTCCTTTTCGTGTGTTTCCGGGGCACCCGGTACTCCGGGTCGTTCGTGGTTTTCGTACTTCGCGGACATTTTTCTGAGCAACGAGGATCGCAATACCTCGTTTGGACAGAGAAAAGACGATCGCCGGACAAAAGTATGCGATTTTCCTGGTCCACAACGTGCCGGTCGGTTTTCGCCCTGCCGCGAAAATTATTTTTCAGGAATCATCGTTTCCGGCCGAGAAACGCGATGCTCTCTACCCCCTTATGATTGAGCGGTCCAACGATAAACATTGCGGTTAAAACACCCCTACGATGAAAACAGATTTCGTAATTATCCAAATTTATTACCAACACTGGGCTAAAATAGTTCCCGCTGTCTCTCCCGGTCCGGTAGAATTGTCGCAAGTGCTTTTCCATCACGCGATTCAGCAGGGTCGATCTCTCTCGTGTGGTCCAGCACGGTGTGGTCCAAAATCGAAGTCATTTCTCGTCTCCCCATCTCCCCATCTCCCCATCTCCGCATCTCCCCATCTCCGCGTCTCCCCTCCCGCCTCCCGTCTTCCTCCTTCATGCCGGCAGTCAACAAAAAAATCTTGGTCTATCGCGGTGTGGTCCAAATTCGCCTCCTCCACCGCTCATTTTTCCTGCATTCTTCCTGGAAAACCGCGGTGAAAACCGTATTCAGCGGCTTTTCTGGCCGGGCAACGTCATGGACCGTCTTTACCAAATTGGGGGTGCGGGTTTTGGCCGAAAATCGCGATTCGATCCTCTACACGCAGGCCATGCGCAAGCAAATAATCGGGCAAAATTTCCGTGTGGCTTCTGCGCAGGGTCTCGCCTGGAATTGTGCGTTTGGCGCACAATATGCGCAAGGCGACGTTCCAACGCCCTTAAATTGCCCCCGGTTCGCTAGGCCGGGGGCCGTTTCAAATTGTCAAAGAGCTCGCGCGCGTATCAAACCAACGTTCGTCCGAGCACTCCTAATCATCCTTCATTTTATATAAATAAGTACGTTTGAGCCGGCCCTTTTGTACAGTTCCACATTCGGGATTTCCGGAGAATCCCATCGCCCGCAACTCGGCCGAGCCTGCTTTTGCCGAGGAATTTGCCGCCTTCTTGTCGCCCAAAGAGTTTTGCGAAAATCGGAAGTGCGCTCGGCGTTTTCAGCGCCGAAAGCGGCCCATTTACCACGAAGGAGGCGGCGACGATCGAGGTTCCACCTGACGCTCCCCGCGTCGCTCCCCTCGCCCGCGACCATGGGTACATGGTGCCCGGGGAGAGGGCGGGCACCATGTCGGGCACCATGTACTCATGGTCGTGGTCGGGGGGAGGGCGGATTGCTCCCCATCTCCCCATCTCCCCATCTCTCATCCCTCATCTCTCATCCCTCATCTCTCATCCTTCATCCTTCATCCTTCCCCCTTCCGCCCTCCCCCTTGATTGACTTTTCCCCAGAATCGAGTAGGCTATGCCTCGATCGTTCGTATGGATTGTGACAATCTCTCACAAGCGAGGTTCCAATGCCGGAACAGCAATCCCTTCTTCCCTGGTATCAAGCCGCGGCCGACCTCTTCGAGAAACAGCAAGGAAAGACGGTCGTCGAACTCGCCTTCGAGCCCGCGACGATCGACGCCGCCGACGGCCGCGCGGCAGGCCCCACAAGCCATTCTGGGCCATCGCGCCGAAGAGGTCTATGACGCCGCCGGCGACCGCATTGCCCAGTGGGTTGTGGGGTGCGCCGAAATTTTCAACGGGGAAAGGAAATAAAGGCGTGGAGCAATTGCCTCTCCAACAGCGGTTGAACCGCAAAGGAGTTAGGCATGTTTTGGAAGAGATCAGAGCCGGAGCAGACGCTGGCCGCGGAGCGAGGGCGTAGCCCGAGCGACGCGGCCAGCGTCTGCGGCGGCGCGGGGGGGGCCACCCCCGCGGCCGCCGTGGACCATCCCCAGGTTGTTCCGCCTGCGGAAATCACTTCACCCCTTACCGCCACCGCAGTCGTGGAGCAAGCCTCGGCCGGTGCGCCGCCAGGGCCCCAGGCCGACGAGGCCTTCGTGGCCGAAGAGCCGCTGCCCGAAGAGCCTTTCGAGGAGGTCCGCCAGCGCTTTATGGCCGGACCGCGCAAGAGCAAGGGGCCGCGGTTGGTCAAGCCCGAGCCGTCGCCTCAACCCTCGATGACGCCCGAACAGCGGTTGTTGATCCTCGACACTTGGCAGCGGAGCGGCCTGCCGGCGGGCGATTTCGCCCCGCTGGTGGGCCTCTCCAAGCACACGCTCTACAGTTGGAAGAAGCGCTTTGACGGGTCGGGCCCGGCCGGGCTGATGGACCAGCAGCGCGGCGCGCCCAAGGGCAGCCGCGTGCATGAGTTGACCAAGCGGACGATCCTCATGCTCAAGCAGGCCAACCCGGAGTGGGGCTGCCAGCGGATCACCGACATGCTGCTCCGCGGTCCGGCGCTGCCGGCCTCGGCGGGGGCCGTCTCCCGCGTGCTGCACGAGGCGGGCTACCAGGTGGAAGAAGTCGCCACCCACCCGCACCCCGACAAGCAGCGCGAGTTCAAGCGGGCGACGCCCAACGAACTCTGGCAGACGGACCTGTTCACCTTCGTGCTCAAGCGGCAGAACCGCCGGGTCTACATGGTGGCCTTCATGGACGACCACAGCCGCTTCATCACCGGCTACGGGATCCATGCCAGCCAGTCGGCGGCTTTGGTGCTGGAGGTGGTGCGGGCGGCGATCGTGGCCTACGGCACGCCGCAGGAGATCCTCACGGACAACGGCAGCCAGTACGTCACCTGGCGGGGCACCAGCGCCTTCCACCGCGAGATGGACAAGCGCGGCATCA
>CAVRDP010000018.1:0-529870 GCA_963719885.1 uncultured Planctomycetia bacterium
CAAATTGCCGCCGCAACGCTGGCATGGATGATCTTGCCATCCAGGGACAGGACCGAGGCGAAGACCGCCTGATCGCATTCCGTCCTGTGCTCCTCGCCATCGCCAATGGGCTGGTATTGCTCCCAGGTCGCATTGTCCAGAAGGGCAAGCAGCCGTTCAACGTCCACGATCTCAGCGCCCCGTTTTATAGGACCGGCTTCCAAGGCATCCAATATGCTGCCTGAAAGCAGGCGATCCCACATTTCTTGGCAGACCGTCGCCTTGTCGAACAGGTCCAAGGATACAACCTTGTCGGCCACAGCGACCGCAAAACCCGAGGCCCCCTCTGGGTAAGCCAGCTTCTCACGAAACTCCTTCATGCGTGCAGAGTGAGACTTGAACGTATCGGCCATCGCCTCGGTTGTGGAGGATACTCCCAACGACTTCTGTTGCCGGGCAACTTCCTCCCAGATGCCGCGCTGGTCCGAATTGTGACCGCGCTTTGCCTTCAGCGATTCGGTGACCGATGCCTTGAGCGTGTGCCGCAGCCGCGATGGAGAATGGCGTCCACTGGACCTGAACTTAGCTGACTTATGCCGCCACCGCCCCTGCTCGACGCAACTCACCGGCAGGTTGATCGTCTGGTGAAAGGGGATGAGGACATCGCAGTTCAGAACTCGATTCTGCTTGGCTCCGGCCAATTCAGCACCCTCAAGAAGCAGCACGCGAAAAGGACTGCGGTTCTCGACCTTGAGTTGCCAAACGACGCCATCCTTGTTGATTTCCTTAACGACGATGGCATCGCTGCGGAACGCCTCTTTTTCCAAAAGGTATTTGGCGGTGGCTTCCGCGTCCGACGACAAGGGGAAGACCGACAGGGATTCGCAGCGCAGCGGTTGGCCAATCTGGACTTTCGGGAAGATATTCAAGGTATTCTCCAGTGAGGGTTGGTTTCTCTGGTGTCCATTCGTCCGATTTCCTTTTGGACCTTGCCTTTCAGGGCTGCTGATGGGAGGTCGTATAGAAGAAACGGAGTGCTGTGGCTGTGAGGCCAGCCTGGATGGGACCAAAATGTAGGGGAATCCAAAATAGTTTCCCAGTTCTTACTTCGGAAACATTCTTCCCGGTGATCCCGTAGGGCTACTTCCGCCCCGGTTCCGCCTTCGCATACAGCTTGGCCGGGGCCTGGCTGAAATACTTGAAAAGCATCGGACAAAGCCAACCTACCATCGCGGAATTGTCCAGGCCGTACCTGCCGCCACCATTTTCTTCACGTATCAGCGTCAGGGATCGCTGGAAACCAGGGAATGGCGCGTCGGAGAAAAGAAGACGGAATCCATCACGGGCATTCCGAATGTTCTGCACCAGCACATCGATGATAGCAGGTGCGCCGGAAACGAAAGGCTCTCGCTCCAAGCCCACGGCAGGATCGTCGAAGACCCAGGTAGCAAGGCCGCTGCTCCAGTACGGTTCGATCATCATGGGATCAGTCATAGCTCTGTAATCACCTGTTGAAAGTTTCCCTCGGAAACTTTTGGTCCATCCCTCAGTCCTATTTTCCCGCCACCTGGCAGTAGATCACGTCAACTTCTGGGCCGTACTGCTGCCGTACCAATTCCTTGGCTTGTGACGCATTGTTCGCATCGACTTCGACCCAACTGACGTGCCCCTTGAACCTGATTTTGACTTGGTATTTCATCATGGATTTCCCTTTTGTGAAGAACTGGCCTGGAGCAAATGCTCGGCCTCCAGGGTGGCTGCCTGCTGGTCGGCATAGATGCCGACGATCTCGTTCTCATTCAGCCCACCGCGAACCTGGAGGGCAAACTGGGTGAAATCGCACTGGAAGCAGATGTCGCCCAAGCCCGAGAGCGGCGTTGGCGTCGTCACGACCCAAAAATGGTCGGGCAGTCCTTGGATCTTCATGTTCTCTCGCATCATTGAGGGGAGAAGAAAAAACGGGGAGAGGCGGGCTTCCAGTTGAAGTAGAATCGGGGCGACTGCTGAAATTCCAGACTGCCTTTCTTGGCATCCGCTTTGCGCCGCACCACGACGAGTGGGGCTGCAAACTCCAGGATTTCAAAGTCCTTCGAGAGTTCGTCGGTCGTCCAGACCTGCCCATACGGGGCTTCAAGTGCTTCTCTGCTACCGGGCTGGACATTGATTTCCGCCAGTCGCTCTCGGCGGAATGATTCGGTCTCATTGGTCATTTGGAGTTCCCCCAAGTCCTTGTCTTATTTGCTGCCCGCGAATCGCTTCAAGCGGCGGCGAATCTTCTCGACTTGCTCAAGTGCCTCCACCATGATTTCCTCTAAAGGCAGGCTGTCGGTGCGCGTGAGAATGTCACGCAAGTCGCTGGCCAGGAGGCCCGCAGTTTGTTCTGCCTTGACCAATCGTTCGTTTTCGTCCATCTCTTGCTCCTTAACCGCGAGTCGCTTTCTCATGTCGGGGCATCCTTCGCAGCCTTATATTACTTGGCCCGCCCCGTTCCGATTTTTATTTTTGCCGCCCCGTTTTCCTCGGCCATGAACTCGGAGGAGGGTGCCGTGCAGCGGCCAAATAATATATTATGGGGGAACGGGGCGCTATGCCGTGGGATGGACTGCGAGCCATCCTGATGGGCAATCAGGGGTTCGTGAAGCTTGGCCTTGCAAGAGGATGGCCTCCGATTTTCTATTTACGGCAGTTCGGAAACTCACTGTGCAACGGCCACTCGACGACCTTAAACAGCAGAGATATTTGAGGGGGATTGTTCCCCTCCGTTCGCACGACTATGTTATCAGATAGGACCGAAATGGCTATTAGGTCAATGGAAACCGGATGCACCGCCTGAAATAGCTAATGAGGAACGTGCCGTCTGCTAATCACGATGGGAAGATTACGCATGAGAACCTTACTTGCTACATTGCTCGTCTTCGTGGCTTGCACGCCGATGGTGCTCGCAAGAAAATGGACCGACTCCACCGGAAAGCACTCTGTGGAGGCAGAGTTTGTTGACCTCAAGGATGGGAACGTGCGTCTGAAGAAGCAGGATGGCAATGTCATCGCCATCCCCTTTGACAAGTTTAGCGAAGGGGATCAGAAGTTTGCGAGGGAAGTCGGATCGAAGCTACCCGAGAAAAACAAGCAAGCGCCTGCGGCGGATAACTCGGGCCAGGGATCGTCACATTCCGATGTGGAAATCCAGGGCAAGCAGGGGATCACGACAATTCCAATCCCCGCGAGCGCTGGTTCAGAACTGCGCTCGGCTTCAGTCACTTTGGCTCCCGACAAAATGCCCTCCGGCAAGTACACCATCGTTTTCCGGCTGCGAACCTCAACAGAGGAAACGGCTTTCTCCCCTGTGCCACCGCTGTCGCTCGAACTAATCGATAATCGGCAACGGGTAACATGGCAGCGGACGGGCTACTCTCAAGTGAATGACCGAGACCAACGGCTGATTTGCACGGGAGAAACAGTAACCCCTTCAGGCACGAAGTTCCAGTTTACCGATACTTACTTTCCTTATGATGCCTCGGGATGCTTCGAGGTAGATCGGGAAATCGCTGTTCGTTCACCATCCGAAAACGACAGCGGCTTCATGTCTCAATTCGCTCTCCCTGGTCCCCGGCTTGCCGACCTCAGCGAGTACCAATTCTTGGTGCCGGGAATCTGGTACATCGATAATCGGAATCTGCCACCGACAGCTTTGGCCAGCGATTACCATGATGAGCAGTTTTTCTTCAGGGAAGATAGACTTCCGCTTCCGGTCGTCATGATGAGGGACAGAAAATCGGGCACCACGGTCGCAATCGCCCATAAGAATCCTGTTGCCAAGACCTTCGCCGGGGAGGACGGCCTCCAGAGAATCATAGACGAGCGAATGCAATTCGGGTCACTTGGTATTTATGATCGTCGTAGGCCCACTCTTGCGTTTTCTTTTCCGGGCACCGAAGGGCAAATGACGTATGTGTACGGTTCAAGCGTCCAGAAGCGCTGGGCGTTGCGAAGTCATCCTGTCAGGGAAGGCGTGCGGCACAAGTATCAACTTCTTATCCGCCTTTCCCGGACGCAAGACTTTGGTCACGCGCTGGCAGAGACTTGGCGACAGTCCTATGCCGACTTCAATCCGCCGCTGGCAAAAGTTGACCTCGGCTTGGTGTACCGCAACGGTATCGCCGTCCTGGATCACTACGGCACGGAGTTCGACGGCGTGCCTGGATTTCCCTTTTCCGTGAGCCTTCCAGACGGCAGGGTTAAGGAGGTTAGCTTTCAGATGGGATTTGTCGGTCAGCAAATTCCGGCTGCCTGCCACCTGATTGAATTCGGATTGAAGCATGACATTCAACCCCTTGCGATCAAGGGGGAATCGATCATCGATTTCTGGACAAAGAATTCGCTTACGGCGACGGGTCTTCCCCGTACTTGGTTTGATGTGAAGCCATCCAAAGGATGGCGGGACTACAAGACGTTTATGCGCATTGCGTCGGATGGGTCAGTCGGAGTGCTTCAAGCCTGGGGTGCAATGGCACGTCATGGGCGCAACAAACCCCAATGGCTCGCGTTCTGCGAAGCATTCGGCGGCTGGCTTGTTAAGAATCAGAATTCTGATGGTTCCTTTTACCGCCAATACGACTTTGATGGGCGACCTGTTCAGAAGGCAAAGTACAATACCACTCACCCGGTACGATTCCTAGTCGATCTTCATGCCGTTACTAGGAAGAAAAAATATCTGGAGGCGGCGATGCGTGCAGGGGAGTTCTGTCGGGAACATATACACCAGGACTTTAGGTATGTAGGTGGAACGCCCGACAACCCCGACGTACTGGATAAGGAAGCTGGCCTAATCGCCTTTGATGCCTTCCTTGCCTTGTACGATGCGACGAGGGATAAAAGATGGCTGGACTGCGCAATCCAAGCAGCGGAATTCAGTGAAACCTGGCTCTATTGTTGGAACGTGCCGATGCCGGAGGGTGATCGTCGATGTGATTTCCCAAGGGGAAGGACGACATGTGGCCTAAGCATAATTGCCACGGGCCATTCGGGAGCCGATTCCTTCATGGCCTACTATCCGTTCCAGTATTACCGCCTCTACCTCTATTCAGGCGACAGGCATTTCCTCGATGTGGCGAAGCTGCTGCTTTATAACACGAAGCAGATAATTGACTGGGACGGATCGATCGGCTATGCTCACCCCGGCTTGCAGACCGAAGCAATGACCGTTTCTCTCCCTCGGGGGCACAGCGTCAAGCTCTGGCTGCCTTGGTTGACAGTCGCGGCCCTTGATCCGCTCGTAGAATTGAAAGCTGTCTTCGGGAGTATGGTCATTGAGGAGATCGAGAGGCTGCCTTTGGAAAAGAGGCAGGAGTTGAACCAGACGTTCGGTATTGATAGAGGTCTTCCTCGTAGTCCAGTCCAGTCGGGAGCCACTAAGGGGCCAAGTACCGCGAGTGGCCCGATGTTTCTCGATGATATGATGGAAAAAACCTCTAGTGTCGGCTACGGCAACTTGGGGAAAAGGGGAAATCACGGATATGGATTTGCGGAAGTCGCCGTGAAAGGGGTAAAGGCTGCCCACTCATTGTCTTTCCATCCACCACCGAATGGCTCATCCTACGTCATCTACGGATTAGGTGGACGCTTTCGGCATTTCCATGTCAAGGTAGCGATCAGTGACGCAGCGCCCAAGCCTTCCGACTCTCCGTTGACTTTCACAATATTTGGAGATGGAAAGCAGTTGTGGAAGTCCCACCCAACAAAAATTAAAGGGACGCCGCAAGAGTGCAGTGTGGAAATCAAGGGGGTTAGGGAGCTAAAGTTGGAAGTGCATTGCCCCGGTGCGAACACATGGGCGTTTGCCGTCTGGATCGATCCGATGGTTGCGAAATAGACCTGGGCCGGATTGCGCATCTACTTCAATACCCCCCGCTGGAGAAAAAAATCGTACATCGACCCCGCCGCCCAGAATTGGCTCTTGGAGTCCTATAGAAAACGGGGCGTGCTGTGGCAACGGGCGGCAGGGTAGATGGAACCAAACTGGAAGGGAATCCAAAATAATTCCCCAATTCCCAGTTCGGAAACATTTTTCCGACAATCCGCCCCGTTTCCACTGGGACAGGCAATTTGCCGGGGCGAAGTCGGATACGAAGGCAACCCGGAAACAGGCTGGATTCAACGCGCCCCGTGACGCAGAAGTCCCTGAATGTTCTCAATCGCCATTCCGATGCTGCCACGGGCGATCCAATTTCGCTTACCCGTGACGTTCGGATTGTAGAGGAACTTCTCCTCTGCTCGGATTCCTTCGACCAGAGTCTTGACATCAGTCGTAGAGGGCAATTCCTCTGACAACAGCACGTCACTCCCGCCTGGCTCAACCCGGACGACCTCCATCACAACATCCGGCTCGACCGCCTCGGCCCTTGCGGCTTGGAGCAGGGTTCGCAGGCTGGATTTCCACTGGTCCACGTCTCGGTCACGGGCACTGGGGCGCAGGGCGGCAATATGGACTGGTCTTTCCACGGCTCCTCTCTTGCTGCCGGGAAGATAATCCTTGTACGGATCGTCCCAGAAGGGAATGACGAACTTCCGTGCCTTGGCTTTGGAGTAGGCATCTGACCGCCCCGGTATTCCGCCTCCACTGATTGCCACGTAGCGATGCTGCGTGGTCAGCCCCGTTTCGCAGTTGATCCACTCGAAGGCGAAGTAAGGGCTGTCTTCCTCGTCCGCCTTCTTCTGGCCCCAGATTACGTCACCCTGCCCGAATTGCCGTCCGAAGGACAGGGTTGCCTCACGGTTAATATGGGGCACCAAGAAACTGTCCTCCTCTTTTCCGGTAGTCGCCCCGGTGAACTTGCCCTTGATCTTGATGGGGCCGTAGTTGCTTGCCCGCAACTGGGCCATCAACTGACGATTTCGCTCGTCGTTTTCTGCCTGCGGAAGTTGCTGGTAATTGGGATTGTTGGCCGTGAGAATGCCGATCTGCCGCACGTTCGGCACGTCGCCCCAAAGAATCCGCATGACTCGGGCAAAGCCATGCTCCAATAAGAAATGCTCAAACTTGTAAATCATCGTTTCCCCCCATCTTGTAGTTATGCTCGCTACCATAAAAATTGCCGGTGGCGGCAAACAGGGGACCAGTTTCGCCGCCACCGCCATCTTCACCATCGGAACGCCCGGTAATTGATTGCTTCGCAGATATGGGCGGGACCAATCCGCTCACTCCAATCCAGATTCGCAATCGTTCGGGCAATGGCGATGATGCGGTTGCGGGAGTCGGGGTCGATTCCATATTCAGCGCAGGCACACTTGAGCAGGTTGACCGAATCCTGGTCCAAAGTCAGGTCGGTGTGGCTACTCATGCGGGCAATCTGGGCCTTCATCTTGGCCACGCCCGTTCCCGGTCGCCCATTCAATTCCCGTTGCGGCGGCTGGACCACCTCGATGGTGATGTCGGCCACCGGCCAGCCAGCCCGACACCGTTCGATCTTGGCACATGAGCAATTGCAGGCACGTCGCGGGCTACCGTGATAACCACACGGGCAGGGTCGGGCTTCAAAGGTATCGCCCAGGCTAAGTTCCAGGGCCACGGCCCGAAGCATGGTCTTGCCGCAATTCGGCGGGCCGACGAAGAGGATCGAGTGCTTTCCGGCAGCGGCCACCAGCAAAGCCCGCTTCGCCATCTCGTTGCCGCAAATAATGCTGGCGGCATCATGGCCGTTGGTCGCTGCCCTGGCTCGACGTGCGATTTCGGCGGCGGCTTGGCGATGCAGGGTTGCCAGATTGTTGTCTTTGAGGGTCAGGAGATTCATGGTTTCGTCCTTCGGTCGGTTGGTCTTCATTGTAGACATCAGTCGGCGGTCAGTCTTCATCGATCTTGCCGTCCAGCCCCAGCCATAAACGCCGTTCTTTCTTGGCTTGGTATTCAGCCGTGGGACAGCTATCGCTGCGCCGGACGCCTTCCTTGCCAGTCTTGAAGTAGTGGCCTTCGCCGTGGATCACCATCTGCGGCCAGCCAATCTGGACGTGAAACTGACAGAGGTAACGAGCCTTGCCTTCGGCAATCTGCTCCAGAATCGGGCGAACGGCTTCATTTTCAACGGCAAGCATGATGGGTGTCCTCGGTATCAAGACATCAGTCAAGCATTAAGCTGCTAGCGATTGTGCCGTCGAAACGGCGCACGACTCCAATTCCATACGATAGAGGAAAGTGGTCATGGCGATTGATGTATTTCAAGAAACCGTCATCAGTCTTAACGAGGCAACGAAAAAGTTGCCGAAGGGCCGTCACGGGAATAAGCTCCATGTCTCGGTGCTTTATCGTTGGGTCAATGCAGGACTCCGCAGCAAGGACGGCCAGATTGTCCGGCTGGAAATGGTGAAGATCGGTGGTCGTGCTTACACCAGTCAAGAGGCCCTTCAGCGGTTCTTCGACCGATTGACCGGCGATCAGAGCATCGTCACACCGCCGACGATTACGTCCCGGCAACGGCTTCGGCAGATTGAGCAGGCCGAGGAACGCTTGCGGCGAAAAGGCATCTAGCCAATAGCCCATTGGCGAAAGAGCGCCCCGCCCATCGGTTTCCACCGATGGGCGAGGAACTCTGGCTCCACTGGACAAAGCACTGACTCCGATGGGCGAGGCACTGCGAACCCAACTCACGCATCGCAATCCAAGTCGCCGTAATAGCCGTAATCTTCATCCACGCCCCAGCCTGCCGAAGCAAGGCCGCTTTCGTGGTCGCCATCCATGCGGTCGTCGCCATCGCAATCGTCGTCGTCACTGTCGCCATTTTCTTCATCATCGCAATCGTCGTCGTATTCGTCCATTTGGTCGCAACGGCAAAATGCTTCGGGTTCCCCGCAGCCCTGGCAACGGTCGCCGTCATCGACCTGTTCGAGGTCATCTCCGCAGCCGCAGCAGGGCCAATCTTCGTGTCCGCAGGAAGGCATGGTTTAATCTCCGGTGTCTGGTGGTGGGTTACATCGGAAGGACATCAGTCGCCATCAGGCGGCAACCGATTCCCAGTTCAGCAGCCAGTCGATGTAGAAACTCAGGTCGAGAATCACCGCATCGGGATTCAAGGACTCGATGGTCCCGTCAAAGTAATGGAAGTTCCATTTGCCCGAACACGGATTGCAGGGGCGTCCGATTTTCTTTGTCAAAGCCGCCGCCAGCTTCACGTCATCGAACCGAGTGGCGACCCAATCGTCGTAAACGCTCAGCCGCAACAGACCGGCAGGCGTGTCCAGTTCGAGGTCATAGAAATGGCTGGGCCGGGCACCGATACTGTCGAGGTAGGTCGTTACCGCAGCCTTGAATTGTTCCTGGGCTTTCGCCAAACGCTTGGGATGGGGGCGACGGCGCATGATTGTTCTCCTGGGGTTGGTGGTTCGTTACGGTAGAGACATCAGTCGCCTACTGTGTAAACCCCGATGCCGTGGTAGAGCATGATTGCCTTGGCAGTTTCCTCATCCCCGTTCCCCGCCGCCTTGATTAGATCGTGGTGGTAGTCGGGCAAGGAAAAACCGTGGCAGTAGGGGGAATTAGGATGGACTCTTTGCCGGACTTTTCTTCGGTAATCAGCATATTGGCCCTTGGTCTGCCAATGACGACCGTCTTTCGTCTTCAGCCAATCGGCAAAAAGGCGAGCCGCATTGTCCCGAAGCCAGTCTTGAGCTTTTTCAATCCAGTTCATTTTGTTTCTCCCTTCGAGAGGTAGGACATCAGGCTTCCGGCAAAATCCCATTGGCCCCTTCATCGGGCATCTTGATAAGGACGCAACGGTCAAGGCGTAGAGCAAGGCTCCGCATCGCCCGCATGACCTCGGTCCCCTCGATGACGATCCTGTCGGCGTTTTCACCCTCTTGCTCGATAGCCTGCAACCCCTCCCGGCCCATGCTATCAACAAGGTTGATAGCATGGCCGAGTACATTGGCAGCGGTCATTAGCTGAAAAGCGTTCTTATCGGCTTGTTCTGCTGTAATCATGGTTTCAAGACATCAGTCGGTTGCCGGATTCGCCGCCTTGTCGGCTTCGGCCCATTCCTTGTTCAGTTGGGCAACGGCCTTGCGATAGGCGCTAATGCCACGTTCCCCAATGCAGAGTTGGGTTCCACGCGGAGTAGGCAGCGTGCCGACATATCCCCGCATATTGAAATACAACTGCCCGATTTTCTTTTCGTGCAGAAGAACGTCGTAGCGCGATTGCGTTTCCAGAATGGCGCAGCCGTTGCGGGTTTCGACCAGTTTGATGGCCTTTCCCATGATTTCTCTCCGGTGGTGGCTTGATGTTGCAAGGGCATCAGTCGGCTTCGCCTCTTTCCCTTGCAAGGGAAAGAGGCTTGCGAACCTACGTCACGCTGCAATCGCTTCCGGTTCCTCTTCCGCTTCAACCGTTTGGCTGAAGGACAGGACAAGATCCGCCGCTGCGCTGGCCGCTGAAGCCGCCGTGAAGATTGCCTTGAAATCAGTCTTCAAGAGCGAAATCCAGTGGCCGAGATATGCCGCTGCATTGTCGAGGGTCCGCTCGTTCGGAATGCCATAAAAGTCATGGACATCTAGGAGAACTTACCAGAAACTCACACAAACGAGCGAAATCGCACGAAATAAATGAATTAGACATACTACATAAGTATGTCTATGAAAATTGTTCGCTCGACCAAACTCACACTCAAATTCGCTAACGATGGCAAGAAACAGCGGCTTCGCATAATTCTGTCGGAGTACAGCAAGGTCGTTAATTTCTTCATTGACCTGTTTTGGGAACAACCCACTACCAAAGCGCAACTCCTAAAAGCAGTCCTTGCCACAGCAGATACATGGCTTTGTGCTAGAACTCGTAAGGTTGCCGCCCGTGAAGCAATTGATATGATCTGCTCCGCAAAGGCAAAGGCCAGGAAGTGTGAAGAGCCAGAAGGTAAGCCACAACATCACGGCAAACGCATGTGTTTCCTTTCCACTAACGCCAGTTTACAGGTCAGCAAAACGAAACACTATGACGGCTGGCTTCACCTCCATTCCATCGGCAGCAAGACTCTCATTGATTTGCCTTTCAAGGGACATAAGCATCTCAACAAACTCAAAGCACTTGGCAAGAGATTGGAGTCGTTCATCATTACTGATACGTATGTCCAACTGTGCTTTGAGATTGAAACGGGCACGAAGTTGAACGAAGGTGACATTATTGGCGTAGATACGGGAATCAACGCTCTGGCAACGCTGGATACGGGTGAGCAGTACGGCAAGGAAGTCAAGCAACAGATTGAACGAGTGAAACGATGCCGACAAGGAAGCAAAGGTCAAAAACGAGCAAGGAACGCTCTCAAACAATACATTGATGAAACAGCGAAGCAAATAGTAAATGGAAAGCGTCTTGTGGTGGTGGAAAACCTTCGCAAAATGAATTACAAAACGAAACTCACACGTCGCGTGAACAAAAGTATGCGACGATCTCTAGGTACATGGAATTATCGTTATTGGTTGATGCGGGTAGAGGCCGCTTGTGAACTTGGACGTTCCAGCTTCAGAAGCGTAGCCCCGCAATACACCAGTCAGCGATGCTATGCGTGTGGTCATACCGAGAGGGGAAATCGCAAGGGAGAGGTATTTAGGTGTCGGATTTGTGGTCATGCCGACAATGCTGATGTTAATGCAGCCAAAAATATCTTGTTGCGATTTACTTGCGGACCTTACGGTGCCGCATTCCAACGGAAAGATGGTTGATTTGGGGCATTCTGCTGTCGAGCAGTTTCATAGACACCTAGATTTACCTAATTGTTCCGAACGGTTCGCTTTTATGACATCAGTCGGAACTTTGTTTGGTCTGCGGAATTGCCTCAGTCCGAAAATCGGACTGAGGCGGGAATCGAGGCTGACCATTAAAGGGTGGCGTGATTCAACCCTTACCCAAAGACGGCGACTTCACCCCGCCACCGGCTCCACGGCCATCGCCACCCGCACGGCCAGTTTGAAGGCCCAATCTTGCAGATCGCGCGTGCAATCCTTCGATTCGGTCAGATAGTGGGCAACCTCTTCCAAGACGGTCTGCCGCAATTCGACGCTGGCTCCTACGGCCAGGTCTTCGTTGATATGGACAATGCCATCCCGAAGGAAACCAAGGACCACGCTGCCGCCATTCATAACCTTGCGGAAACAACGGATTTCAGGCTTGGCTTTGCCATCGTCCATTCCGGCCTGATTGATCCGTTCCCAAACCCAATCGAGGGCAGCCACGGCATCGGCGGTCGGATCAAACGACTCTCGGCCATCGAGTTCGTCGGCAGAGAGAACCTTGGCCTGCGTATTGCAGCCATACTCATCAGCGGCCCGCACCACTGTTTCCGGCACTTCCAAAGGGGAATAGCCTTTGCGGGCGAGAGCCTGAACCGGCCCGTCCTTCGCGGCCAGAACCACGCTATCCCCGACCAATTCCAGGGCCTTGTTCCAGTTGGCTTTGCAGGCGGCGATCTCTTCGGGGCATTCGCCCCATTGTGGTTTGAGTTCGTAGCCGCCGAATTGGTGCTCCCAGTACAGCGTGTTTTCTCGGAACGACCGCATCCAGGCAGCCAGGACTTCCGGGCTGGCCTTCGCCATCGCCTTCGTTGCCGCATTTCGGCACTGGTAGTCGTCCACGTTGCGGGATTCGTCCACGCGCAAGTCGTTCAGGTTGTAGTCGAAGAGGCTTTCGGACGAATACTGCTCGATTTCACGGACGCGAACGCCACGACGATAAATGACGGCGGTATGGCAGTCGGCATCGAGGTTGCGGGATTTCTTCGTGAGGATTGCCTGTGTGATTGCTTCCGGCTCCGAGAAATGCAGAAAGCACTTGCCCAGATTTGCGAAGAACCGGATAACCTCTTCGTTGTCGGCTGGCACAAAGACACGGGTGTAGCCGCGCTTTGCCCGCACCTTATCCTCGGTCACTAACTCGACCTTCACCCCATCCCACGGCCATTTCGCCTTGCCGTTGGCCTGCCGGTTGACGGCGATGGCGGCATCGATGGCGTTGCTGACGAACTCACGGAAGGCCATGCCCATGCAATTCCAGTCCAGCACGCCGTATTCGTCGGTCTGGGAAAGTTCCTCGGTGAACGTGACGCTGGCCCCGTCTTCATCGGTGCCACCGTGCTTGACGATGACCCGGTTGTAGGCGGCCTCACCTTCCAGGGCCTTCATCTTGCCGGGCTTCGTGCCGTATTCGAGGCAATGATTCCCACAAAAGACGATGGGGTAGAGCTTGGCACGAAGCAGGACGTTGACCGCGTGCTTCGACCCACTTCCAAATTGCCCAATCGTGTAGGGTGAGTCGTTGTCCGCCAGTCGCTTGCTGGTGGCTCCCAGGAGGATGAAGCCCTCGGTGGGGCAGACGCCAGGATTTTCAATCTTCAGGTAGGTGGGCATTTGATCTTTCCTCCAACAGGTTTCGTTGGAGAAAAGACATCAGTCGGGGAGAATCGCCGTGGCACAAGGAGAAATCGGACGATTCACTCTGAACTCGACCAGCAACATGGATTCGGCGCATTTGCACCGATGGCGGAGATGCGATAGAAGAAAGTCACCCGACAAGGCAACTCTATTTCTTGCCGCCGATGTTCGCCGTCAGGACCGAGGCCGGAACGTGAAAGTACGTCGCCAAAGTAGCGATCATCGTTTTGCTGAACGGCTTCTTTCCTGCCAGGACTTCTGAAATCCCGCTCTTTGCAAGGCCGGTGTCTTGATGAACCTGAGTTTGCGTGACGCCCTTCGCTTCCATCAAGTGGCGCAGCAAGTCGGCGTCCGAGGCAACCGGGATCGGATGATACTTATCCTCGTATACCGCAACGAGATCACAGAGAGCATCAAGATACGCCTGTTCGCCACCATCAAGCTGCTTCTTGTCCGTCAAACGGTCGAGCATTGCCTGGGCCGCATCCAAATGCTCATCGGACGTGATCGACACGAGAGGCAGTTCTTGAATGAGTTGCAGGTACGTGTCCTGCTGTCGCTTATTGAGGAGTTTCATGGATTGACCTGCATAAAATGTCTACTCGCAGCCGCAGTCAGCCTTCCACTTGCCTTTGTCGTACTCTTCGTGAGTCAGCACAGCCCGGACGAAGACGTTGTGGGTCAAGTAATTGATCTTCACGACCAGACGAAATTTGTTGCCGCCGATGTTGAAAACAATGCAATCACCGACGAGGCTGGCATTCCCAAAGGTCGCCCTCACGTCATGAAAATCACTCCACGTCAGTTCCTTGTCGTTGACCACACGATACCAACCTTCCAGCGACGAGCGTGCGGCAGCCTCCCGCTGCCAGAACTCACGCAATCGACGCTTGGAAATAACCCGCATGGCATCTTTCCTATTCGGCCACCTTGCGGGGCTTTCTTGATTGTAGTTCTTGAAATGAGAACTGTCAAGGAGAAGTTTCTCGTTTCGAGAACTACCCGGCAGCTTAGTAGTTCAACTTCTCCGCCGCCTCTCCCAATTGCTCCTGCGTCCGCTTGCTATACCGGGCCGTCGTGTTCAAATTTTCATGGCCGAGAATTTGGGCCAGGCCGACAAGATCGTTGCCGGTGTCGGCAAGATACTGATGGGCCATCGTGTGCCGCAGCAGGTGAGGATGGAGGCTGATGCCGGTAATGGCCGAATACTTGTCGGATAAGGCCCGGACGCCCCGTTCACTTAGAGGTCCTCGTTCCCCGACGAAGACTCGGCTTGTTTCGACCGGAGGGCGAGATTCCAGGTAGGCTTGAAGCGCCTGCCGGGCTGGGAGCGGCAACGGAACAGATCGTTGCTTATTGCCCTTGGCGAAGCGGAATACCGCCGTGCCACTTCGGTCGGATAACATCAGGTCGTGCAATTCCAGGGCAACAAGGTCTGAAACGCGACAACCCGTATATAAGAATAAGGAGAAGATAGCCCCGGCCCGCCGATCCTCCCGCAACTCCACTTCACGAAGGAGACGACGGACCTCGCCCCGCTCCAATCCCTTCGGGGCAAGTTGCTGGCGACGAAGTTCCTTGACCGGCTTGGCAGGATTTGCCTTTAGCTGGCCGTTCTCACCGAGCCAAGCGAGAAAACGCCGGATCGTGACCAAGGCCCGATTGACCGTGGAAACTGCCTGACCTTGTTTTCGGCGCAGGTGATCCTTGAAGTCCGTCACGTCCCTGACCGTGATCCGCTTGACGGCGAACGGCTCCCGATTGGCATGACTGAACCATGCCGCGAACTTCCGCAGGTCGTTCCGAATCGCGCGGCGAGTGTTGGGGGCCAGGTCATGGGCGGCGAGGTAGGTCGAAACCAGCCCCTTCTCCTCCGGCCCGACCGACAGGCCCTTGAAAACATTATCGCCCCAATTCTGGCTGCCTTCTGGACGGACATTTGACACCATTTTGACTCCGATTTCCCTTAACTGGGCTGATAATGACAGTTATCGCCCCACATTATCGGAACGATTCTGACGCTGAAGATGAACGAAGATGCCTCGAATGACTTCTGCTTGATCCACCGAATCTACTCCTCGGGGGAACAAGACCTTGATGGCGGCTTCCACCTGATTGGCGGTTGCACTCGCCAGGCCGAGTGCCTTCACGGCATCCAGGATGGCGACGTGCGCCCCGTTTTGTTTGACCTTCTTGGTTCGCTTTGCCGGTGACGGAGCGCCGCCACGTCGGGCATAGAAAAGTATTGGCTTCCCATCGACTCCGCAGTTCCGACGCCGCACTTCGAGGCAGACTCGTTGAAGTTCCTCGGTGTAGAAAGGTCGCCTCGTTTTTATGTCGTAGACCGGGAAGGGAAAGGCCGTGCCGATCAGTTGGTGGAGTCGCTGCCTGGACAGGTTGAGCATCCTCGCCATCTCGGCCACGGTGACCGCAGCCTTGGTTTTTTCGTTGAAGTGGTCAATCATTGGACATACTCCCGACACGAATTTGACGCCGATTGGACAGCTTGGCGACAGGTGTTCCGATTTTGGAAATGCTGACCGCTGCCGTGGCCGTTTGCGGAAATTGGTCTGACATTGGACGACCTTTTGACGGAAATGAGACATCAGTCGGACAGCTTTGCGACGGCTTTGCGACAGATGACCGATTTTGGCGCTGCCGTGGCCATTTGCGGACATTGGTCTGCAATTTGACGCACCTTTGACGGCAATAAGACATCAGTCGGTCAGCAATTTACCGACAATCAGGCAGACTTTGGACGGTCTTTCAGCAAGTGCTCCCGCCCCTTGGCGGACAGTTGCCGAATCCCGTGATGGTCCTTCGTGACCAGCCCGGCCCGAATCAGGAACGCCTCGATTACTTGGCTGACCGTCCGTGTCGGCAGTGCCAATCTTGACGCCAGAACGTTGAGCCGTTGCGGACCTTCGATCAACATGCCGAGGTATTGTTGCTCATTCGGGCCGAGACCCACGTCATCGATCTGCTCCAGTTGACACGCCCTCTGAAGATGCTCGGGAGTGATTTGCGTCTCACCCAACGACCGGCATACCCGGTGGCAGGCTTGCAAGAGTCGCAGTGCCAAACGGGGCGTACCTCGTGACCGCTGGGCAATCTCAGGTGGCAAAGTTTCCCCGATGGTCCAGCCCAAGACCCGGCTGCGATGCTGGAGAATCTGCACCAGTTCGGGTTCGGAATAGAACTCGTAGCGGAGCAGCAACTTCATGCGTTCTCGCAACGGCTGCAAGATGCAGAATTCGTCCGTGGTTGCCAGCAGCAGGGAGAAACTGTTGATCGGAATGCCTTGGGGTGTGGCGTTTCCGCCCTTGACGAAAACGCACTGCTTGTCGAGGGCGAGGTACAAGGCCGTTTGATGCTCGCGCTTCATTTCGTGGCATTCATCGATGAAAACAACATCCTTGTTTCCAGCGGAGAGCAACAGACCATTGAGTTCGGCCACGTTGTTCAAGGACTGCCCCAGAACCTCGCGGAACTCGGTCGCCATCTCGCGGGCAATCACCGCCGCCAGTGCGCTTTTGCCCAATCCAGGTGGTCCCACCATCAAGGAATGATCGAATCGCTTGCCATCCTGCTGGGCGGCATCCAAGGCGGTCATCACCTGGTCGAGCACCTTGCGCTGCCCAATCAAGTGGGCAAGGGAGGTAGGCTTGAAATCGCTAACGTCGGTTGAGTGGCTCATAATTCTCGTTCAGTCGGTCGGTTCTCTTCCGCAAGACATCAGTCGGTATGCCGCGTGCGGTCAGTTCATTCGTTCCGTCGTCACGATCAACGGGTCGTCGCTGCCATCGTCAAACAACTGAATCCGGCCCTCTCGGCGTAGGGCGAGCATGGCCTGGTTCAACTCGGCGGGATTGCCCTTGTTCGCAACCATTGCCAGGAATTGTTCGTCACTCAAGATCCGAAATGCCATCTTCCGATTTTCTTTCTCTTCTTCAGACATCAGTCGTTGATCCCCGTGGCCTTTATTCGACCGTTTTTTCCTCGATCTCAAAGCTCTCGTCCGTATGACCGTTCCAGAGGTTTATGGCCTTGCGGTAGTCGCCCCGGTTCATGGTTCGTCGAATCGTACCCCGAATGCCTGGCGAAAGGAAGAATCGCTCCTCCAAATCGTCGAACCAGCGATCCATGCTTTCAATGGCACCGGCACCGGCTTTCTTTTCGGTGCGGTAGACCGAAACGTCGGTGCCATGAGCGTGAGAATAAGAAAGAAGCCAGACCTTCATGTTCATCCCTTTCACCTGAAGGACATCAGTCGGTTTCGTCCGATGCAGCAACGTGGTAGATGCCGGTGGCGATGGGGACTTCATCCGTCCAAGGGATACGAGCGATTGCCCGCTTTGCCGCCTCGTCCACTTTATCCTCGGGCGTATTTGCCGGGATTTCGACAAAGTCGGTATCCCAAGTGCCGCTGTCCTCGCCGTTGCCCGGCCAGAGCCGATAGTATTCAATCTGTTGCACGTTCTTCATGTTCTTCTCGACATCAGTCGGTTTCCACCGCCGTCAGATCCACGCCGAAAAGCAGCACCCGCTTGGGATTGCCGCCTGGAAATCGGGGCACTTGCCCTGAGAGCAATTGACCTCGACGCCCTGATACGGATCATTGCCCTTCCTTCAAGGCTTGGCGGATAATCTTCTCGACGGCCTGGATCGCATAGGCCAACGATGCAGCCTCCTTGTCATCGCTACGGTAGTATTGCGTGAAAAACCAGTTCTTCCAGTCGGCATAGTCTTTGCCGTCAAAGTCATAGACTTTCAGATCGGGCTCTTGCCCGGATGGGGCAAAGACGAGGACGATTCGCGGGCCACCGGGGGATTTCAAGTCAAATGCTCCCATCCGATACGGGCCGCGATGCGGGTTCTTGACCCACTCGACGCCGCCAGTGTACAACGCTCGGGCCAGCCGCAATTGCTGGTGGGCCTTGTGGTCGATCTCTCGAACCTTGTCCTCGGCCTCTTGGCGGGAACCGAAAAGATACGTGCGACGTGGCATCGGTCTAGTCCTGTGGGGTTTTGTGGCAGCAGGAACAAACCCCGTGGGGCTGATCCGTCCAGACTGGCTCGACCGGATTCGGCAAAGCACAGCCTCGGTCCATGATTCTGCCCGAACATTCAGAACACACGAAGACTCCCTCAGCAACGAGAAAGCCAGCGAGGTTCTTGGCAATGGGGCCGATGGGGTTTCTCGGCGCGTGCTCCAAGCAGCGTTTCAGGTATTCGATTGTCTCGTTCGTTGCCATAATTGGCCTTTCTTTCAAAATGAAACCAACCTCCCGGTTGAAATGGAGGACGGAGAATGCTCGGGATGAAAAAAGCCTCCCAGCCTTCCGAGAGGCTTCTAATCGTCGTTGCCATCTTCGTCAGCCCATTGGCGGTCCGATTTCTTGATCCGTCCGGCCTAGATTCCGAGGGAGGTTGCTGGACGCTCGTCTTCGCCATGTTGTACTTCAGTTTGGATTGGAAGACATCAGTCGGTTTCCACCGCCGTCAGATCCACGCCGAAGAACAGCACCTGCTTGGGATCACCGCCTTGCTTCTGGTAGAAATCGGGGCATTTGCCCTGAGAGCAATCGACCTCGATGCCCTGGTAGCCGTGCTCGACGAAATACCCGGTGACGACGCCTTCCCACTGGCCGTTGATGCTGGCCTTGATCTTGGAGCCGATAGCGGGGACCGGGAACTTGTCGCCGCTCCATTTCGCCGTGGAGTCGGCGGTTTTCTGCTCATACCGGCAATTCTCCGGCCAATACTGCCACGCCCCAATGTAGAGATAGCCGTAGCTGGCGTTTGGCGAACACTGCACCGTGAATTGCCCATCCTTGAACTCGACGACTTCGGTGCTGTCGCTGGTCAGTCGCTTGAAGGCCCGCATGTTCTGCAATTCCTTCATGCCGACCGTGTTCAGCCAATCCAAGAGCGGCTTCGAGGCCAAACCCTCAGCGCATTTGCAGCCTTGGCGATCGCCAAGCAACTCGATGGGGTGTTTCGTGCCGGGGTGGAAAATCGCCCGTGCGCCCCAATAGCGAACGGGTTCGCCCCGTTCTTCTACGATCTCTTTGGGAACTGGTCTTCCGAACATTTCGTTTTCTCCGTCATTAGGACATCAGTCGGGTACTACCTCTTCCCCCCGGTTTCAGTAAGGGGGAGATTTCCAAAAACATTAGCTTTCGCCGCTACCTTCGTCATTATCGAAGTCTTCGTCTTCGTCCGTGTCGTCCAGGCTAGCGGCGTTCTCCTCATCGGCCACGTCCTGAAGGTAAGTCAAAAACGTCGTTTCTTGTCCTTGCTGGACAAGAAACGTCAAGGCCATCATTCCCAAGGTTTCATCACTCCAACCCTGATCCGCCGCCAATTGCTGAATGCGTTCCATCGTCTTATGCTCCCGTGTTTGTTATAGATTTACGACATCAGCCGCCGTGACGCCGTTGACTTCGACAAGTTGGCCCGTGTGGTTGCCACAGGTGTCCATCAAGATCATGGGAACCCGGTACTTTTCCCGCATTGGCTGGTCGCATTTGTCGGCCAGATCTCGAAAGACTCGGGCCAGTTCGGGCCATTTTGCAGCCCCGGCGTATTCGGGCCGGGCGGTGTCGATGGTAATTTGAATCATGTTTCGCTCGTGGGGGTTGGGGCCTTGCGCCGAGATCGCCGAGATTTTCGGCTCGATTCGTCTGCAATCGCCAGGACACCACTGGCCTGGGCAGTGGGCAACAACCGGTCAGCGAAAGGTTGCCAGCCGTAAGGGATGCTCATTAGCTTGTCAATGCAGCGTTCCCAGTACCCCATCGCCTCGACTGGGCTAGCCAAGATTTCCCTATCCGTTTCGCCGAAGTTCCACTTGCCCGAATTCGGGTTGCAACTATGTGCGATAGCGGCGGACGCCAAACGCCCCGCTTCCAGTTCATCGAACCGTTGGAAGATGGAGGCATCGGCAACGTGAACCCGTAAGCGACCGGCTGGAGTATTGAGGATATAGCGATAAGAGGCATCGGGGTCTTCCTCAGCGTTGTAACGCTTCAAGACTGCAACGACAGAGGCAACGTATTGCGCCATAGCCGCCTTGTACCGCTGGGTATCCCTGCAAATTGAACGAGTGCTGGTCATGTTTGTTCTCCTGTCATCAGGACATCAGTCGCCCCAGATTTCATCCTGGGTGAAGAACCCGTCACCAGGCTTCGGCGGATTGATTTCTTCATAGGGATTGCCATTGAACATCATGGCAAACGGGGCGAACTCGACTTCACCATCGGGCTGGCGGTTGGCGGCGCAGAGGACTGCCACGGGTTCGCCGGTGGAGGCCAGTTGGCACTCCATCAGTGCCACGTCGCCATTGTTGAATGCCGCTTGGAGCGTCTCGAAGTTCGCCTTGTGGCCGGTTGCGAGCATTTTTCAATTCCTTTGCGGTTGGGGGTTCAATTTCAAGGACATCAGTCGGGCAACCGGGCTACCCGAACACCGTCCAGCTTTTCTGCTCAAGGTGGTCTCTGAACTTCTCACCCGCTGGGGTAAATTGTGTCACGTCGTCCACCGTGAAGTAGCAGCCTTGTTCGATTTCGTCGTATCGGTCGCCATCGTCGCTGGAATAGTGGCCGATGCCCAGTTCCAGTTGGGACTTGCCGACCGTGGTTTTCTTCTTGAAAGCAGCCTGCAACCTCTCCCATGCCCTGACCATTTCTTCGGCGTCGGCGTTTTCGGGGAGATCGTCAAACTGCTCTTGCTCCATGCCCAGCGCAAACGAATCCCAATCGCAGCCCAAGGTCTTAAAGGCGGCTTCGCACGCCTCGACTTCTTGAGGACAGATTGCCTTCAATCCGTCCAAGCTGATTGTCCATGCGTGGCAGGGTGCTGATCCCATTCCCATCGTAATTTTCCTTTCGGGCAGGTCTCTTGCGGCTCGTCGCATTCGGCCCAGAGTTCGAGGTTGTCGTTCGCCATATTCAGGCTCCGTGTTCTCTGTCGTAAGGACATCAGTCGGTGGTTGCGCCCTCTCACCGCCAAATGGCGGTGAGAGGGGCTTCCACCGAACCAACAACAAAAAACGGGGCGATTCTATGCGGCGCTATTCGCCCGCTGCTGGTCTGCAAGTTGTTTCATGGCTTGCAAAAACGGGGCGAGATACTGGTGGTTCTGCTGGCCCTTGAACTCAAGATGTTCAAAGTCGGGATAGGCCGTGATTGGCGAAACCAACTCCGCTGAAGACCCATTCGCCGTGAGCGTGTCGTTGATTGCCCCGAACGTGGCGGCGATCATCGTGTTCCATTCGCCCACTTCTTCGACCAGGGCTTTCACGTCGTATTTTCCATCATGCCAGGTATAGACCCGCTCTTCCGCCCACGGATCGTCCGTGTAGTAGCTCCGCCCGTACTTGCCTTCGTCGTCAATCTCGACCTTTATCGTCGGCAATGCGGCGATTCGGTCGAGCAGGTGAATGACGCTCAGGTGACAGCGGACGAAATTGGGGATGCCGCCATACTGCACGCCACTCGAAAACTGGGTCTTGCAGAACGTGCCATACCGCCAGCCGGAAAGCCGGGTCTTGATCTTCCGCTTCTGCTGGAAGGTTTCGTCTTCGGGGAACTCCCAGGTCTTGTGGCCGTTACGTTGCAACCACCGCTCCCACCGCTTCCAATCGAACTGCCAGGAGGTCATGCCGCCCTTCTGAATGGTCTTGATGAAACGGTCATCGTCCTTCGGGCTGTACGTGACTTCGATTTCCGCAGGGTATCGGGCAAGGCCGAAGCTGGCCCATTCGCTGCCGGGGCCGGGAATCGTCGAGAAGGAAAAGATTTCCAAGGGCTGGACGGTGACGCTGGCCCGTTGCTTGCGATGCCAGGGAATGTCTACATGCTTGCAACCGTCCAGGACCGTGGAAAATAGGTTCGCATCGGGCCGCAGATCGTCGAGTGGCCGCTGGCAGACTTCTGGACCGAGATACCGAACCTTGTCATCGACCTTCTCAAAAGGCAGGTCGAGGGCAAGTTGTCGCATTCGCTCGACCAAGCCCTTGGCCTTCTCGGCGGAACTCGTCTTGCTGGTCAGGTCGTAATGAATCGTCAATCCCATCTTTGCACCTATCGTTTTGTTGGTTGTTTCGGGTTCGCAGATAGGACATCAGTCGGGAAAGTCCGCAAAGGCCCATTCGATCCAGGTCTCGTACATTGCCTGCCATTCATCGGTATCGCGGGCAGGAACTTCCCTTCCCTGTTCCCGCCACCAAGCTTCAGCATGTTCGGTAAGTGTCATTTCTCTCGCCATTTCTCTCGTCTCCATGTTGATTTCAGTCGACAACCGCTAACTGCTGCCGCCGCTGGCGCATGGCGTAAGTCGCCCGCTGCCGGATTGCGAGGTCATATCCCCGCTGCCGAAGTTCGGCTTCCAACTCAGCGTATTCCGCTGGGGTTGCCGGTCGGCTTTCGGCAACGCAGCCCTGATAATCAGCGGCGCAGTGCTGGCCGACGTGTTGAAAGCAGGTGCAAAACACGCCGTAGTTGTCGGCGGGAAGTTCGGGGAAGAGGGCAAAGACGACGCCCTCGCGGTCCATTCGGAAGATGACGATGGTGGTTTCGGTGGTTTCCATTGGCTTGTCCTTTCCATCGAAAAGACATCAGTCGGTTCAATACTCGCTCGGTAAAAGAAGGCAGTACGTTCTTTCATCCACCGGCCCCACCCACAAATCAATTTCGGGAAGATCGAAGTCGGTGTAGTCAATCCGTTGGGTGATCGCTGGCCTTTCGCCGCTATCGGCCCGGCAAGTCAAGACGGCACTTTTCCGGCCATCCTTCTCGGTGACTTTCAGGTTCCAGAACTGAATGTCCCGCAGCCGCTCGTCCTTCAAGGCCCTCGGCTGGTGGCTGGCAATCGCATCGGCCAGCCAGTAGGCACCGTGGGTGCCGCCGTTGTCGGCCACGAACTTGGCCCCATCGGTCAGAACCATCCGGGGAAAAAGGGGCGACCAGCGGTGGTAGGATTCAGTGCCCGTGAACTGGGCCAACTGGGATCGTTTGTCTCTTAGCGACATGATTTGTTCCTTTCCATCAGGCAGAAGAGCAGCGGTTCAGGGCATCGGCCTTGCGCTGCGCCGACTTACAGGACGCGAACCAGATAAGTCGGCCTTTCTTGTTCATGTAGTAGCGCCTCGCTTCGTGGTGCATCACAAACCAATGCCGCTTTCCTACGCCATTGCTGGCTGCCTTCCAGCCGATTGTCTCGTTCATGGGAATTGCCTTTGCCTTGTGTCTGGTGTTACCTGAAAGACATCAGTCGGAGCTTCGGTGCATCGGAAGCCACTCTTCCGGGACTTCCCAAAGATGCCGCATGTTCAATTCGTCCACGACGTTCGTTGCCGGGGGATAGAACTCAACCGCCGCAACCTCCGGCCCAAGATGCTCGTCCTTGAGCTGCTGCAACTGGTCCCAGGTGATGCCGTCTTTCCCGTCAGTGCGTTGCACCTTGAGATGGCGGCACCAGCCCCAGGGGGCCTTGACTTCTAGGACTTGCACTTGGAACATCGGCGTCATGGCACTTGCCTACCGGTATTTCGCCTGAAGTCGGGCCAATTGCCCACGTTCCCAAGCCTCGGTTTCGTCGGCCAATCGTTGCCGATACTTCTCCAACAGGCCGGAAGCCTGAAGCCACTGCTGTAAGGCCCTTTCGACGTCGCTGTACGTCCAGGCCGGATCGCCGCCCCATGACCACCGTAGGGACATTTCCAAGAACCGGACCTTGTCGGCGGTCGAGGTGAAGAAGGTATCAAAGAACCCGCCTCGATTGAAATGAGCGATGTTTCCGAAGGTGTTCGCCAGCCGCCGATAGAATTTCTCCGTGAAGTGCTTGGCAGCGAAGTCGCATTGGACGAACCGCACAAACCGATTGGCGAATGCCGCTTTGTCCGTGGCGGTTTCCCATTTGGTCGGCGTGAATTGGGAGGGCGAGAAAATCATGGCAAGTGGCCTTGGAGGGTGGTGATCATGGGACAAGGACATCAGTCGGTTCCGCCCCATCTTCCCGGTAGAACCGGGAAGATGAGACTCTTGCACCGAACTACGCCGCAACCAGTTCCCCGGCGAACTCCGGCACGGCTGGCATGACTTCGACCTGAAGATTGTCGAGCAGCACCTTGCCCTCGCGGGGCATCTTGGGCAGTTTGGCGATGAGATCCTTGCGGATCGCCTTGACCGCCTCATCAATGTCCTTGATTCGGTCCTTGATTGAGGCGTCTTCTTTGACCTTGGCGGTCATGGCCTCTTCCAAGGCTTCCCGCAGCATGGCGAGCGCCCGGTCCCTGACGATCCCAGCCTTCTCCCAGAACAGGGCCAGGGCGGCAATCAAAGGGATGCTGACGGTGGGAGCGACCATTTCGTCGTCGAGCTTCTCGACGCTGCCGGTGACCCGCACGACGAATTCCTCGTCCACGTACTGGCGACCAGGCAAGAGATCCGCAACTTCGTTCTTCCACGCTTTGGCAAGCAGGGCTTTGGCGTTCATTTCCGTATCCTCCGTTGTTTGGTGGTTGGTTCTGAAAATAGGACATCAGTCGGAGAAGGGTCTTGATTATCTTGCCCCGTTTTGCTTCTGCTTTTACCGCAAGCCCACAACTTCCGCGAGCAAGATAAAGGGGCGATTGGATTTAGGGGCGGAAGAACCCGAATGAAATGCGGCGTTAGCGTTAGATCGGGCCAGTTTAAGGGCGTATTGCCATCCCTCGGCCTGCTGGTTATCATCAACTTCGAGCCGACGCCAATTCCCAATCACCGTGGCAGCTACATGCGGCCCATCTAATCGTCATGCAACTCAAAGATCCTATTGTCGCGTATATCGCGGCCACGAACCTCGAATCCCACATGATCGTTGATATGCTCAATGCGAATGGGATTGCGGCGTTCGCGGACGAAGACCAATCTGGCTTGAGCCTATGGGCTTTCGGCACGATCAGCCAATTCCACAAACCGCGCGTGTGGATCGAAAAGTCGGCAAGCGAGGAGTCCGCTCGGCTTCTTCTTGATTTCGAAGAGCGAAAGCGGCAACGCCAGAACCCCGATGACGGCGATGGCGAACTTGAAGTTGCATGCGAAGAATGCGGAAAGACGACTCTCTTTCCCCGTTCGTTGAACGGCACAACCCAGGAGTGTTCGCACTGTCGCGCGTTCGTGGATGTTGGGGAATTCACATGGGATGACGATCTTAGTGAGCCGGAAGCGTAAAAGTAGAAGTCGCGCAGGCCCACCACGATTGGTTTAGCGGCGGACCTCCTCCCTTTTGAAAAATCGCTTTCTTGACCCAAGGCACAAACTGGGGACGCCCCGGTTTCCTCCAGGAAACCCCAAACGGGAATGGCACCGGCTGCGACCTGCGACCGACCTGGCCCCTGTTCCCCACCGATCATCTTGCCGAATCCCGATGCTGGAGAAATGATCGGAGCGTAGCACAACCTCCGCGACCGGCACCACGGGATGCCTTTTTCCCGCCAAACCACAAATTCCGCGAGCAAAGCAAAGGGGCGTCAGGGTTTACGGGCGGAAGCGTCACAAAGAAAATGCCCGGCTCTGGGCCGAGAACTCCCGTGGGCACAAACAATTCGGCCTCCCGTTTTCCGAACTCGCCCCGGCGATTGCAGTCGTTTGGCCCCGTAAAGGCGTTGGGTTAGCGGCAAGTGCGCCACTCTTTGCAGAGTTTTTCCGTATTTTTTCCGGATTGGCTGCTATATACCGTAGACCCACTTTCCAACGGAACGGTGAAACATGAAACAAGAAGAAAGACCACTGCCCGGTGTCGGCATTCCCAAAGACACCTACCTTGCATTGCGAGACTACTGCAAGCAGCACGACCTGCGTATGGCCCGCCTGCTTCAACAACTGGTTCTCCAGCACTTGGAGAAGAAGAAAAAAGCCGATGGGGAAAAGGATTCCTGATTCCTGCGCCCCGTTTTGCTTTCCGGCAAGACCACCAACTTCCGAGGCGAAGATAAAGGGGCGCTAGGGTTTAGAGGCGGAAGAGTCGAGGCGGGGTGGTTCACCAGGGACGCCCCAAATAACGTTTTCTTGCTTCTTTTCCAACCGCTTACTCTATTACTTCAGCATCACACAAATACTTTCAGAAAATCATGAATTAGTTTCTTGTTTTTTAGCAACAGATAACTATATAATTACAATGCCGAGCGACTGAATACGATACAAATCAATTCAAAGCTCACTGGCGGTCGCTCGGCAAAGCAAGTTTACCAGTGGGCTTTGAGTTTTTGTATGGCCGAAGAGACAGTTTATCCAGATACCTTCAGAATCAAGCCCACTAGGGAAGAGCGGCAAGCAGCCAAGCATCTGCAAAGCCTGATCAACCCCTTGGATTGGGGCGAGGAAGAAGAGTATTACGGCGTCCCGAGGGCCAATACCAGCGATGTGATTGAGGCGGTCCTCTCCAAGCAATCCAAGCGTTACCTGAAACGGATTTCGCAAAAGACGATCTTCTATCACTCGCAGAAGTATCGAACCATCTTCTTCGCTGGCAATCACAAACAAGTCACCTTGCAGATGGTGGACATCGATTGCCACAACCGGGGAACCCATGAAGGGGCCTTGGAGTGCGCCTCGTTTCTCACCAAACACTATTTTCCAGGAATGTATTTTGAGACCTCACGAGGCGGCGTGGGCATCAATGGCTACGTGATCATCGACAAACAAGCCCTCTCCAATCAATCCTATAACAAGCTCACGAAAGAACTGGAGAAACGCCTCAAGGAAGTTGCGGCGAAAGAAGGCTTTGATATAAGCGATATAGAAATCAAGGGCAGTTGCCCAATCATTGCATGGAACAATCACGCCCCAAATTACAAGGCGGGGACACTGGCCAGGCTGCCGAGGAACATCGTTGCCTTCCATCAACAGGGAACCACAACCCTAACCGCCAGGGAGCTTATTGATTTAGTGGCGACTCCGGTTCCTGATTATATTCCCCAACCGAAGATAAAGAAGATCAGTGGAAGCAAAGGCGGACAATGTATCGACCCAGCAGAGATTCCGAAATACGATGCTTTTGCAGAGACACTCTTACAAGGATTTTATAATTATGAAGAACAGAAACAAATATGCGGGTGTGGGACAGGTGCGGAAGAACAAGGAATCCGACTTTCAGTTTGCGGCAACAATGAAAATGATGGCGCAACTTGGAATCATAGAATCGGATTGGACGGTCAATGTAACAATGACGGAATATGGCAAGCAAATACTTTCACACTTGCCCCCATTGTCGCCCCAATTTGTAGAAAAAATGGCAAAGGCGGATATGTTGTATCAAACCAGACCGCAGTAATAGCAAGAGATATTTCTATTTACCTGGCAATCGGTGCATTCTTCAAGAAACATCCCAATCCCGATGGTTCAAGCCCGACAGCAAGATGGAAGGCATTGTGGGATAGCCTGTATCAGGCTGGGGACATCGATAGGGCTTGGGATAACAAAAGATTCGCCTTCATTAGAAACCTTCTGACTAATTGCGGCTTGATTGAATGGATCGATGCAAGCTATTCACTCGGCAGGGCTTGTAAGTGGGCATTCACGGAAGAATTGATGGATATCCTCAGTGAGTTAACAGAGGAAACAACAGTCTCTTCTAATACCAGCAATGTTAAGGCTACCCTTTGCGGGAAGGAAGCCATTGCTATCAAGCCAGACGCCCCATTTTTTGGCATCAAACCGGTCCAACAGTATGAACAGCCATTCAATTGGGGCGACTATGAGCACGAATTGGAGCGAATCTTCAACAGGGAAGCGGCATAAGAGGGCAATTATGACAAAAAAACATACAAAGAATAGGTGGAATGTGGACAAAGAACGTAGAAAAGCAATTGAGGAGAAGGAGGAATCCGGGTATTTAGCAGGACTGATCGCCAGTGAGGCATTATTTGCTGCGATAAAGGTTCCACCCTGGCGTAGAGTTCATGCGCTTGATTGCGGGGCGCTAAAGAAACGAGGCGTCCTATGAATCATAAACAATCATCAAGCGAGATTGGCGATCTGTTTCGTGAAGCGATTATGGCCCAATACCCCGAGCAGGCGAATTATTGGCTCAACACCGGCAGGGGGAAGCACACGGAGATTACCTTGACCGTCACGTGCCCGCGTTGCAATTCTGAACTATCCGTTACGCTCAGGGGCAAGGCTGAACTAAAGCAACTTGTGAAAAAACAATGTTCGGGCTGCGTGGCGCAGAGAGCGGCGGAGAACCGGCACCTGGAGATCCCGCTGCCTTTCGGGAAGTTCAAAGGCAAGACCATCAACTTCGTCATGGAGGACCAGCCAACTTATCTGGCCTGGTTCGTGGATCAGATCAAGGGGGAGGACAAGCTGGTCGAGCAGATCAAGACGCATACGCAGTTTCCGCAGGCATGGGCGGAATATATGGAAAGGCAGATTGCGGTGATGCCCAAGGAGCGACGGGAAGAAATAGAATGGCAGGCAGGTAGGTTTTCTCAGCGGACGATAGATGAACTCTGTAATCGCATCTTTGGGGGGAATTGAATAAATGGGCACCATTGCCCGCCTGATTTATTTCGAGCCGTCAGAAGCGAAGCCAGAGCGTTTATGGGGGTGTTCTGGGGATGGGCATCGTCTTTTGGAATCCAAGAAGGTTTCCCGATAGGGAAAAGGGGCGTACCATGAACCAAACGGAACTTAGATTATTCTTTCTACGCAGAACTGGATTGAGCGAACGTCTCGCAATTAAAGTACCCAGTGTTGTGGACGGGCTGATTGAAGATGTCGTCAGCAAGAAGTATCCACGGGCGGCATTGGCACGCCTCCCATTCTTCGTGAATCTGGGGATCGAACTAAAACACGCCGCCCATGTTGCCAAGGGGTCTTTGGCCCTAGATGACGATCAGTACGACATATCCTTTGTAAATCAAGTGGAGGTGGAGGGCGGGACGCCACTTGCGGCTGAGCGTATTTTGGATCGCATGATTAGAGACGGAATCAAATGCAGAAGGCTTCTCGTGTCGTAAGAAAAGAAACGGGGCGTGCCTTGGCCACGGACACCGGCCCAGATGGAACCAGGCCACAGGGAAGTTCAAAATGATTTCCCAGTTCTGAGAAAAGGCAAAAGCTCTCTCGGCGATCCTAGCCAGGGATGGCTGGTGGCAAGGTTCCCTATTTGGCCTGCGTCCGCTCGAAGGTAACGAGAATATGCTCGCTGCCGGGCGTGGAAGAAAACTCCGTGGGCCGTTTCTTTTCCGGGTCGGCAAAGCACATCTTTCGAGTGTTCTTGCCGAGTTCGTAAATTCCCAGGTAGTGCTTGCCTTTCCCTTCACCCTCAGTCGGCGTGAAGTCGATGGTTTTGGGCTTCTGCGTGGGGTCAAAGGTGCTGGTCCCCTTGCTGATTTGTTTGCCTTCGGAAAGAAGGCTCCAGGTTCCGTCAGAACCGTTGACGACCGTGAGCTTTCTGGCGTCCGCGTCCGCTGCCTTGTTGCCGTTGATTTCGAGGGCAACGATTTGCCATGTGCCTTGGATTTGCTCGCGGTCTTTCTTGATCGCATCGTCCTTGGCATCCCCGGCCAAGGCAGAGGTCGCAATCGCCGTGAGCGAAACGCCGATGACCACAAACCCGAAGAGAGAACTCTTCATGATTGACCTCCAGGAAGAAAGAACCACTGCGATGCACGGGGTCTTTCCATTTGTCGTGACCACCGCGACCCCACAACGATGGCGAAACGAAGTTCAGTTTCATCGCGGCCCTTGGCATTGTCAATAGGCAAGGTGTCAAATCCAACGCCCCTGAAGTCGCTTCCCTGCCCCTGATTGATCAAGAAGGGTGTCCTGCCCTGGGCGATTTCCCGACAGGGAAAAGGGGCGTTCAGTGGCTCAGGGGAAATCAGTGGGAAAAAAACGGGGCGAGACGCCTCGTTTTACCAGTTCCCCCTTTCAAGCCACCGTGCGACCACAACTTCCCCACGTAAGGCGTGGAGAGGTCTCGGCTTCCATGCGGAACTGTCAGAAGGGAATGTCATCGGCTCCGACTGGCTCCAAGACTTGTTCCGGCTTGCGTGTGAAGGAAAGAAGAAAGTCCGCCACTTTGCTCGCCTGGGTGGAGGCCCGAAAGATGAAAGTCGAATCGCCTCGCATCCCCTCTAGCCAGGATTTCACGTAGGCCGCATGATTTTCCAGGGATTCTCCCTGCGGAATGCCCAGTTCAGAAGAAACAAACGAGGCAGCGATCTCGGCCACAAGCTCGTTCATCGCATACTTGCCAGTCCAACCGAGGCGGACCTCGCTCCAGTGGGCCAGTTCGTGGAGAAGCGTTTCGTAATACGCTCCCTTGGTCGTGAAAGCCGAGTCGTTGGGGACCATTATGAAGTCACCGCTGCCGTGGCGAGGCCAAGAACCAGTGGGAACGGGGCGATGGTAGCAGGCACGGTCGCCGCCATGCCGAATCTCAGCGCCCGTGGCCTGGATCAGTTTTTCTGCGGGCAGAAAAACGGGGCGGGCTGTCGCTGCATCCCAATCCTCATGGACCTGATAATCGGCGGCGTTTGGCCCGACGACCTGATCGCCATTGAAGACGGTGAAGCTTCGGAGAATGGGAATCTCCTCCTCCTCTTCGTCCCCGGTTCTCGGGTCAGGGACATTCTTCTTGACCGCGCGAAGAAGACGATTCGGCATCCCCAGTTCCCCTGAGCCACTCCAGCCGGTCGCCTCGTTACCTGGCAACCGACCTGCTGCCACTGAAGATACGTTCCCCACCAGCGGCTTCGGAAGCCTTGCTCGGTGGAATGGAGGTCAAGCAGAAGTGGATTGACGCCAGAATAGGGGCGCTTGGTCGCCACGTTGGATGGTCGCCCCGTGTTTCCTGCGGAAACCCAGGGCTTGCGCCAAGGGAGGATATTCCCTTCTAGGGCGGCGATGATCTTGGCGGTGATCTGTTTGCGAAGATCGGTTTGGCTGGGCATCGGAACCTCCGGCATGTCTTGGTCTGCCGGGGTGTTTCCGATTTTCTATTGGATGACAGCCAATTGCCCTGGTGTGGTGGCCCTTTTCGGATGGCAAGAAACGACGAACCCCGCCGATGAAGCGGGGTTCGTGTTTCGATTGAAGGTCTATTGATGGTTTTTAGAAAGAACGACCTACGAGGAACGACTTAGCCGCTCCTCATTGCAAGTGGGCGGGTGGATCTTGCACGAATTGCCCTCCATTTCGGGGTGCGATTGCGAGTGCCGTGAACCGTCAAATGAAGCATATCATGGTCGCGGCTTTGGCGTCAAGAAAACCGCAGTCGTTGCCACAGAATTTCTAAACTTTCGGCCACGTCTGCGGGTCTGGAAAGCCATGCCGAAGAAGAACCTTGGCCGGATTGGGGCGTGCCTTCCGAACGGCTTGATCTTCCTCATTTGGGAAACTGGGGCTCTCCGCTTCGTCTTGCCGGTATCTCCTTCAAGACTCGGGCCGCAATCAAGTTCTTGGAAACGGCTTCAGCCAACCTCCATCACCCCGCTGGCTTCGTACCTCGTCGCCACGAACAACGGCAGCCGGTCGCCTAAAATCTTCCGATTCGTTGCCAAGGCCAGCTTCGGCGTGTTGTTGTCCCCGGACAGGTGGCCCAGGCACGCCCACTTCATTCGCCTCGATGCAGCCATCTCCAGCAGTTCGGCAGCCTCGAAATTGGAGATATGACCAGCCGGGCCAGTAATCCGCTTTTTGAGTTGCTCGGGATAGGAGCCGTTGGCAAGCATGTCGGGATCATAATTGCTTTCTAGCAGCACGGCATCCAACGAGGCAACCACGTCGGCCAGGCCAGTGAAGACGTGGCCCAGATCAGTCAAGATCCCCAGCCGGTGCTTTCCGTCATCCACCACGAACACGACCCCATCTTCGGCGTCGTGGGGAGTGCGAATCGTCTCCACGACTACCTTGCCGACCTTGACCTTTTCCCCCGACTGGAAATGCCGAAGGTCATCAATAGTGCCCAATGAGTGTCGTTTGGCCGCTTCGTAGGTCTTGGCGGTGGCGTAGATCGGCAGGCCAAACGCACGGTTCAGGATTCCCATGTTCCGGCAGTGGTCAATATGGTCGTGGGAGATGAGGACCGCATCGACGGCCACATCCCGGTCATGCAGGGCCAGTCGCTCCTCGACCTCGATGGCACTGATCCCGGCGTCGAACAAGAGCCTGACGCCACCTGCCTCGACGTAGATGCAGTTGCCGTTGCTGCCGGATTGGAGGGAAATGACCTTCATGGAGTCATTGTACCGCAACGCTACGGCCCGCAAAAGTTGATGGCCGAGAACCCCGATGCTGAGAGTTTAGCGATGGGGGCTTGATCGTTTGTCACACGGTTCTAAAATTACCGCTGGTTATAGTCCATTCAGTCATAGTCCCGAAACCGAGACCGAGCAATGGCAACGAAACAAGGCGTCAACAAATCGCAAGCCGTGATTGATTACCTGAAGGCCCATCCTGGAGCCACGCCTTCAGAGATCGCCTCAGCCTTGAGCAAGCAAGGGATCGACATCACGACGGGCTACGTTGCTACGGTCACGATGCAGATTCGCAGTACCGCAACACCGCTTCCAAAGCCTGCCGAACCGCTTACGCTGGATCAGATTAAGATGGTTGCCCAAGCGATCAAGAGGATACGATTGCGCAGTGAAGCTGAAGAAGTCCGTGCCGTGGACGAAGGCGCGTCGTTGGCTTTTTGGAGGATGTAATACGAAGCCTCCCAAGTGGCCGCAACTTCAGCCCCACCCGCCTTGCCATTGAAAACAGGCGTTGCCTTGCGAATTGCGATCCTGCGGGTGATACCTTCCCGCGATTTCTGTCCTATCGCGGTGACGCCCTATCCCAACAAAGCCTCTTGAATAAATGCAAGTTTCTTTGATGCGACGGACCAGCAAGCGTGCATCTGTACTTTTTTGCGAAGAACTGGAGTCATTTGCTGTTCATACCGCGACCTTGCCGCACTTTCTGAAAACGAGTTGAAGACAGAAGCGATAGCGATGCCCTCCAATGCCCCTTTTACACCAAATCCACCGCCGATCAGTGTCGAATGGCTTGTGTCAATCGAACTTTCAATTGATACGGCATCGTCCCATAATTCTAATGCGGAACGGTAGGCCAGCATTATATCCGAAAAGCAGCCCGTCAAAACCGAATTGGACGGCGTCAGGGCGACCATTTTCTGGTGTACTCAAAGATGATGTTGGACAGATGCTCGCGGTACGGTTCACGCGATACGCCGAGGTCCAGTATAATCTTCAACTTCAGAAAACGGTCCAATAAGTCCTCAGCCGCCTTCCTTGCACCTTCCTCCTTCAGTAAAGCGGTTTTCATTGCGAGAATCTCAGCCGCCTTGCGTGCTTCTTCCTCTCTTGCTTGTCTTTCCTCTGCCTCTTGTTGTTCCCTGATCCTCGTTTCTTCCGCCTCTTTGCGCTCCCTATTCTTTCTCTCTTTCAAACAAATGCTTGCCGCGAAGTCCCGCTTTATTGTGATTCCTTGCAATGCCGCAGCCCGAACGCACTCGTCGGGGGTTGCGGAGGGATGGGTCTTAATGCACTCAAGACATGCCCGTCTTGCGTCGTGTCGCCATGCGATATAGGTAAGCGTTTTTATCAATCCATACAGCAATAACCCCAAGCCCGCAACCTGGCATATTTTCATTAGCCAATTGCTCGTTTCACGTTCTCCTGATAACTTGCGACTATCAGCGTCCTTCTGTCCATCAGAGTTGGGTGCATCCTTGTGCGAATCAGACGTGGCAATCGGAGAAGGATCGGTCGGAGTGCCCTGCGCTGTAACAGGCAGAGGATCGGCGTGAATCTGCCTATGTTCAGTCTCGCCACAATAGAAATAGTGTTCGTAAGGGTGAAGACTAAAATAAGGGTGAGCCGCCACATCGGGACACTTCTTGAGATAAAAAGCTGCATCAAAGTCGGGTGGTGGCGTAAGATTAGGCTGATTCATTTCAATCACACGGCCATCGCTCATTTCAATGCGACCCCGACCATTGATAGATGATTCACAGTAGTAGCGCAACCACTGGCTTCCCGTGAAAATACGCCGATTGCTGCCGTATTCTACAACGGTCGCTTGCGCTGCACTTTGTTGAACCGAGTTCTGTTGAGAAAAGGCGACTTGCTGGGCGGCGAGGCAGATCGCCAATGTCAGCAGCGTTTTCATGGTTCGGTCCTTTCCGACAGCAACTTCCCATAGCACCCGTTGCACAGCAACTCGTTCCAGTGTCCCGAAACCACGGCCACCAGTCTTGCCTTCTTCGTGGTCTTGCAACGGGAGCAATGAAACTCAGTTGCCGCACTCAGGCGGTTCAGTTGAAGAGTGCCTTGTGGGGGGTAGGTCTTTGCAACTTGTTTCTGTAGATCGGGCATTCGCTCTTCCTCTGCTCAATATCCATTCTCATCAAGCCACTTCTTGGCGGCCTCAAGCGGTTCCGCCTCTACGCGCATCGCCGTGGCGGCCAAAGCGGCGTGCGGCTTGAAGTCGGTCACATACGACAAAGTTTGAGCCGCGAGCTTCCTGACGTGTTCGTGCTTCGTCTCGTCCCTGATCGTTTTCGCCAACGCGGGGATAGCCTGCGTCTTGCGGTGCTTACGGAACACCGACCATTGAACCGTTGCCTTTCTATATCTGAGCAGGGCTGCGGCCTCTTTCCCATAAATGAATCTGTCCGCGAGATCGGACAGGCAGTGAATTAACTTCTCAATCGGATAATACAGCCAAGCGTACCAACGAGGGTTCGTCCAAAGCAATTCGGCCTTCAAATACTCCCCGATGAGCGCGAGTGCCTTGTGGTGGCTGCTCAGATAATTGACTGCCAGTTCTTCGACATCAGGGCGAGGAGGCCGAAGCTGGTCGGGCGACAGAGTAATCGAGGCAACCGTATCGGGGCGGGGTTGCGCTTCCTGCTTCGGCTGAAGTGGGGTTGCATTGGCCGTCCGATTGCCGAGCGAATCCAGTCCCCACTTCTCGACAAGGTACTTCAACAGGCTCGTATGGTCGTACTGCGTCGAATCGACCCCCTTCTTTTCCCACGGGGAAATGAGCAGGGCGGGAACACGAAGTCCAAGTTGATCGAACGTGTATTCCTTGTGTTCCGCGTCTGGGGGGATGGCGGCGGGCGGCACCACATGGTCATAGAACCCGCCGTGTTCATCATAGAACACGACAAGCAAAGTCGATTTCCAAAGCTCGTCGTTGGCTCGGATAGCGTCGTACACGTCGGCCAGCAACTTCTGGGCCTTCATCACGTCATGGGGCGGGTGGTCGTCGTTCTCCGTCGCGCCGTTGTAGTCAGGCTCTATGAAGGAAAAGGCGGGAAAGTCGGCCTCGTCGCCTGCCGCATCGTGCAGAAATTGGAGGATCGGGAAGTAGCGAGCCGTCATTTCGGGCCTGCGCTGATGTTCCAGGCAAATTGACTGCGGAATGTCGTGGAAGTAAATCTTCCATGAGATACCCTTGCCGTTCAGGCGGTCAAAAATCGTGAACTGCTTCTGCTGGAACCATCCCTCAAAGTCCACGGTATGCTCGCCGTCCTCGGGCATGTTGACCCGTCCGCTAGAAGTTCCCGTGAGGGCAAAGAACCGATTAGGCCAGGTCGGGCCTGGCAGGGAGGAGAACCAATGATCGCAAATCGTGAAGTTGTCAGCGAGCGTATGAAGGGCGGGGAGGAATCCGCGTCGGTAATAGCCCATAATGAACTGACGCTGCTCGTCACTAGGCTTTGGCTTCGACGACTGAACAAAGTCCAAGATGAAGCCGCCGTTATGGTCCTGCAATTGCGTCTTGACGTGATTGACCTCGTGGTGCGGGTCGAGAATCATTTGCCGCTCATCGGTTGGCTTCTGCTGAAACTCCTTGCCCTTGTCGTCTTTGTTTGAGCCTGGGTTCGCAGGGTCGATACCCTCAACACTCGGAAAGAAGCAGCCGAGCATCTGATCGAAGGGGTGGTTCTCCAAGATCAGGAGAACTACGTGCTTGATCGGGTCATCAGGTTTTTGCTGAGGATTCATGGAAGAATTGCTCCTCTTGTTATCTTGCCCAAACCGCGGCCACCATCGCCAACGATGCGATCAGGACCACCACCTGGCCTTGGCAATCCATCACGAATCAGCCGCCCCGTTGGAGATTCGTAGCCAATATCCCTCTTGAAATTCCGCTTGGTGTTCGTCCATGCCCGAAACGGGCCTCCGTGATGCCAACTTCCTTATTGATCCGCTTCTTGGCTTTGGTGATGCCGAGGATGGTTTTCAAAGAGGGGCGGCGGTAGCGGAAGAGCTTCACGGCTGCACTGCTTTCAAAATCTGCCCGCACCGCTGCAAGAAGACAGGCAGGCACCACCCGATCTGAACCCGCTTCCTACATCCTCTCCTTCTTAAGCTTCTCCACAGCTTCAAGCCGTTCTCGTTTCAGCATCTTCTGGATGAATGCCGCCTCTACGGCCTTCTTATTCAGGACGTTGGAGATGTTGCTCGTCGCGGGAGAATTCTCCGCAGCCGCCAAATCTGATGCCGCCTGTGCCCATTCCTCGCATGTAGCGGCCTCAATCTCAGCAAGACGGAATGCTGCCCCTTGCGTTAGACCATTCAAAGTGAAATCTCTATCATCCTGGTCTATAAACCTAATCTGCCAGTCCTGCTCACCCACTCTACGCAACAGTGTAATGTACGGCTTCATGATTTCATTCCCATGTAATGCTTGACCGTCACCCTCCTCCAAACCCACTCGGCACCTTCTCCACGACCTCCCGATGCACCACGCTGCCTCTCCTTGGAACTATCCGTGGCACCGCCCGCCCGTGTCCCGTCCAAACCAAGGTCATGTGCGGGCGGCGGAAATGCGGAATCACTTCAATATGGCGGCCAACATCCCAGCCCACTTTGCCGCGACGATGGGCCTTGTCCACGAACTTCTGGTCGTGGCTCTGCTCGTATTTCGCACGATCATCGGCAAGAACATCGGAAGAGATGATCTCGGGATCATTTTCCAAGAGACAGAGGGAGCAGCACAGTCGCACACAATCGAGGACTAGCTCGTTGGGCATTTGGATGCCGATCTCCGAAAACTTGTCACCATGCAAACCTGCCAACGACTGTTCTACTGCGAGACCTTCCTTGCGGGGGAAATTGCGGTAGGTGTAGATCGGGACACCGAGTGGCGCAACCTCCCCAATGTCCATGAGCAGCGAAATCCCCGTCTCGTTGTTGATGTAGCCCATCAGGATGCAGCGGATTAAAACTTCCTTGCCCTGCCAATCGAACTTCAGGGGGTTCTTTTCTTTGGGGAAGCGAACGCAAAGGGCAGTCAGCGGCAATCGAATTAGGGCCGAGTCGAGGTCGAGGTTCAGTCGCGTCAGCATGGGAACGATGGCGGGCCAGACATTGTAATATGGTCGCCGTGCCTTTTCCCAATCCCGCTCGTTGAGCATCTGGCCCATGAACTGTCCCGACCGCATTTGGTAGGCGTCGTGGAGGGCCTTGCCGTAGAAGGCGTCGAGGTCGTTGGACAGACGATCTTCGGGAGTCGCTCGCTTGGCCCAATCACGCATCGTGGTGTAGGTGAAGAAGTCCATGACGATTACTTCTTATTGTAACGCAGACCCTTGAGCAAAAAGCGATTGATGCGCATGTCATTGGCAACGTCGATTGCCAGCAGAATCAGTTCCGCTTGGGCAAAGCCGAATGCCCATATAAGAACAGACCAGAAGGCACCAAGAAGAGTGAAAAGCACCGCAGCCAAGACCGATGTGCCCGCCGACACTCCATAGCTGTTGCTGGAGGATACCGCAACTCCAACCCACATGAAAGCAATGCCCAGCCAGATGAGGACGATGGCAACAATCGTGATGATCTTGACAATAGATGCGATGACTTGTAACGCAGGATAGCGATTCGTGATCGCCGCTTCTTCGGGCACCTCGTTCGCAACGGCATACACCTTTGACTTCCATTCAAGTTGCGCCTTGGCATCCTGCTCGGTCTCAAGTCGAATCTGTTCAAGTTGTCTCTGGCTCTCCGCATCTTGCTGGGCCTGTCGCAGAACCTTTTCCGCTTCGTCCCGCTCGGCTTGCTGCCTACGAAGTTCGGCGTTTCGTTCGGCCTGTTGCCTATGGAGTTCGGCTTCTTGCTGCTTGCGAAGGTCGGCCTCTTGTTTCCTGCGGGCCTTTTCAACCTCCTGACGGAACTCCTCCTGGTATTCGAGTGGCAACGCTTGCAACTTTGGAACAAGAACAGGTCGCTTGCAATAGGGACATGCAATGCGCTGCCCAGCCAGCTTTGGATCGTAAGTCACGGGTTCCTGACAGTGGGGACAAGGTAATTTCATTTCACTTCCCTTGCAGCTTGGGTTAGAGATCAGGCAAAAGGTCTCGTAAAATAGCTATTCCCTTCGTCCGTGAGTTTTCTCGTTCTTCTGTTCCTGGGCCTTGGGCCATTATCCTTATCGGGTAGCAGGACCGCAAGTTGCCCAACTCGCCACCCATTCCATGCCGCTGCAACTTATGTTCTGGTCGGCTTCGGCTTGTGGAACAGGCACCACAATCCTATCGCGGCCAAACTTGCTCCAATGAAGTAATTGGAAACGCGCTCATTGTATGGAAAATGGGCGGGAATTCCCGTCACCCCACGCTTGCAATAGTCAAGCTGCCGCTCTAGTCGTTCCCTTGTCGTCGCATCAATTGCAGGGTCCGACAATTGCTTCTCTATCTCGCGGGCACGGCGAGGAAGATCGGCAAGTATCTCGTCGCGGCAATGCTGCAAGGCTTGGGCATTCAGTTCTCCACGCAGGGCGACAACCACGCCCAAGAGCAGGAACGAAATCGCGGCTATTCCAGCAAGAGGACGTATGCGAATCACTTCGCCTCCCTTTCACCCTCAAAATCACCGTCCAACATCAACTTCCGCCCAATGGCCCGCGAACGAACAGCCACATCGTCGATCTTATCGGACGCCTACCGCAGTTTCCCACCAAACTTCTCCATCGCGGGCTACCGCACGCATTCCAAGCATCGGCGGTCGAATCAATCGCGGGTAGAGTTCCCCTGCATGACTTCGACTGCATTCCTCGGCACGGTAGAGGCGTCCGCTGACGTCAACGAGGAGATCGCCTGGTTCGATGTCCTGGTTCGTGGAGCAGCAGGAAATGACGGGCCAGATTCGGGCATTTCGCTTGCGGCGATAGCGACGGGATTCGACTTGCTCCCTATTCGTGGTCCTCATCGCCTTCATCTTCCTGTGTGTCTCGTTCTTGTCGTTGTGTCTCCGTCTCGCCAATGCGCTCGTCCACCTGGCAACCGTAGCACTTTGTATCGTGCTTGTCGCGCGGCCAAAACCGCGTTCCGCAAGCGCACAAGGCCATGACGGAATCGAAGATATGGCTCATGGTTGATCGTTCTCCTGGCATTGGATAGTTCATTTGGTACTCATTTGAGGTTTCACTCCACAACAATCTGTTCTTCAGGTATGTCAGTGATGCCGCTGGCCTCGAACTTCGCATCGTCCAGCGTTTCGGCATCCAGTTGCATCCGACTGATTCGACCTTGAATGACGGAATACTCGGCGTGCCAACCGTCATCTTTCCAGACCTTTGCCCACGGTTTCCAGGGCTGGCTTTCAGTCGCTTTCTTGCTTTTGCTCATTCTTTCCCTTTCCCGCGATAGACAGAACCGACAGCCTTGAGTTGGAGGGCGATGATTGAAATACCAATCGGTGTTCTCTATGGCTTTCGCGTGGCAGGCCGCTTTTCCACAAGCCATCGGATTCCCACGCAGGCCAGGCCGACCAAGACACTCGATAACCAGAAGCCGAACATGACAATGCGGAACCAGAAGTCGTCTTCGCTTGGCAATGGCGAATTCCATCGGTAGAAAGACATTCCACGATCCAGGGTTGCGAAAAAAGCGAAGAACATCAACATACCCGAAGGAAACATAGCCCCGATGCTGAAGGTCCGCTGGTAGCTGCGCCCGTAGACAATTATGGTTGTCCACACGGCTGGCAACAACGCTGCGCTCATGAACAACATGAGCGGGATAGCAACCACGGCAGGCACACGAAACGTCACCGCAAACACGATGGCCGTTGCGGTCGTAATCCAGAATAGCGTGCCGAGACCGAATTGGAAGCGCGGCGGAATGGGTGCTTGCGACTCCTCGGTCACAGGACCGTCTTGATTCGTTGACATGGTGTTCTCCGACTACATTGTCCATCACGAATGGTTCATCTTCACATCCACCGCCTGGGTCAAGACGTTGTGGGTGAAGTCAAACCCTGCTTCCCGCAAGGCTTTTTCCACCTTTATCTTGCTGGGCGGTTCGCTTTTCAGGAAAACAAGCCCCCAGAAGACGGTCCCGCCACCGTCCACATGAACCCCCGTGGCGATCTGCTTGACCACGATCTGCGGATTCAGCCTCGCCATCAAGTGCTGGATGGGAAGGAACTCATGTTCGTCCCGAACGGAAAACGCTTTGGGAAGTTCAACTTTTGAGTGCATTTCAGGTCTCCTTTTGCCTATCTTCCCACTTCCCCGCGAACGCCAGGTTGTAGCCTTGCTTCCAATACGGGCTACTGCTGTCCTCACAATGGGCTTCCCGATGGCCTTCGGCGGCTCCGTGACGATGCCATGTTCGGCAGTGCTTGCACCAAACCATCCAATGCTGAACGCCGTCAACGAGAATCTCGTAGGCGGGCAGCACGGGGGCGTCCAGGTCGATCAAGGCGGATTCCGAAATGGGGACTTTCATACCAACGTCTGTTCTTCGAGCAATTCAAAGCAGCGAGGATTCGTTATGCGATACCGCCGCCTCACCTTGACCTCTTCTCGCTTGAGCGGCGCAGCAACGAGGATGCTGGTACTGACGTAGGGCATCGGAGTGGTTGAGAACCCGAAGTCGTGCCAACGCCCGTTGATGTACTCCGACCAACTATCGTCGTCAACGTAAGCCACCACCCGATCTTCATTGATTTCCAAGAGATACTCGATGGGCTTGCATACTGTAAGAGTTGTCTGTGGCTCGGCGTCTGGATAGCACCAAATCGCGGAACGAACACCGAGCCGCGCATAAAGAGCCGTCACCTTTTCGGCATAGTTCGGCAAATAGGCATAGCGCAACCTTGCAGGATCGACGTTCTCGGTGAGAATGTCGAAATCCTCGGAGTGCCACGTACTGAGGCGAATAATCGTGATTTGCCTCCCATCTCACAAAAGCCAGCCACCGCAACGAATCCAGCCCCGCTTTCCCAATAGCGAGCGAATCGTTTTCAGCTTCAGGGACGGCCCACTTGTCAAGCTTGTTGCGCGGTATCTTCATTTCCTCTTGACTGTGCGATCCAGTGACTCGTAACTGACCCTTGCCAGTGTCTTTCACGCGGATCCACTGTGTCGTTTGCGGTTCAAGGTCAAGGAGTTGCGCAACCTGGTCAGGGTCGAGCAAGCAAATCTCCATGTACTTCGCGTCCACCTCCTCCGCTCCACACACAAGGACTACGTAAACAGGCTTTTGCGGAGTAAACTCAGCGATTTTCCTGATGTCGCTGTCATTGAAGGTGAACTGCCACGTTAGAGTCGCCCTTTCCCGCGTTCCCTTTTTCGGCTTCTTGCTGTGCTTGAGATAGAGGGTCACTTCATCATTCACTCTGTATGCTGCCCACGCCTCCCTAACCTTGGTTTCAATCATCCGAAGAGCAACTGGGCGGTCACTTCGGAGAAGTCTGGTCAGGGCTGCACCGTGAAACAACTCGAACTCATGAATAGCCATCGTCACATCCTCACAAAAGTGGGTTTCAGAACAATCTTTCGGAACATCAGACATTCCTTCATTATCCCCAATGCCTACGGCAGACGACCCTTTGATCCTGATTTCGTAGGCGGGGAGAGTTGGGGCATCGAGGTCAATCAGGCCGCATTCGGAGATCGGGACTTTCATTTCAGCATATTCCCCATCGCCTTCAACTGCTCCTCCGTGGGAAACTCCCGAACCCGAAAACGCGGCGGATAAATGTCCACGGTCTCCATCAGATCGCCCACGACTTCGACCGCCTTCTCCCACTCGACCATCTGCGGCTCGGTGCCAAGTCGGCCAAAAACGAGCGTATCCGTCTTCGGCAACAGCGAATCCGTCGTCGCCGTCCAGGTGGCGTAGCTAAACATTCTGCCATCGGGGGATTTGATGACGCTGAAGGATGCCACAAAAACATCTTCCCCGTTCTTCGCGTGCAGCTTGTCGAGCATGTCCTTCTGCTGGGCATAATCCTGCCCGAGCGTCCGAAATCGAAGCTCCTGAAAGTCTTTGTAGGAGGGATGGGACGGCGGCGGCATCCAAGGAGTCCACTCGTCGCCATCAAGGCGCAAGGGCAATGCCCGAAATGGGGCGTGGGTCTTTAAGGGCCTTATTTGCCAACTTCACCATCCCCGCTAGGCCCTGAACATCCTCCGACCCCACGACGATCAGATTCTCCCGATTGGGGATCATTGCGATATGGTCGCCTTTGACCTGGAAACGGCGAACTGCGTCCTTTATCAAAATGCGGGAGGCATCGTAGCTGTCGCCCGTGGCCAAGAGATAGACCCCCTTGCCTGACTCTGGGCCGATGAACTTCAGTTGGCAGACGATACCTGAAAGCAAGGCATCGTCGCGGCAGTTCCAGCCCTCATCCCAAGTTCCCCCGTTATCCCCAGCCTTAATCCAAAGCAAGTGGTGAATCTCGTCAAGGAAACCCGATGTCGTCAATTTGCCGATGTTCTGCCCCGGAGTAGTCACTTTTGCGTTTCCTGTCAAAGCAATCGAATGCGTGTTCCCAAGTCCGCAGCAACCTTTGTACCGCCCAGAATCGTTAGCCACCGCCCCCAAAACCACTCGGCCAGCGGTAAGTGAAGAATCTCATGGCTTCTTTTCTCGCCGAATCAAGGCTTTGACATTTTTCTTCCCCGGAGCCACAACCGTAAGTGATTTGGGCATCCCGTATCCTGCATCAAACCGCTCTTGGCGAATCTGAAACAAGAGATTCTCCAGGTGCGGTTTGAGCCATTCTGGATCATTCCCCTCCGCAAGTTCGATGGTCCAGTGATAAAAACGATCACCCTTGGCCGCCCAGTCAACGCTATGCACTGCACCGCAATGATAGAAGAAATTGATCCACCGCCACAGATAACGGACGAACTGCCGCAAGTCACCCGCCTTTTGACCCGATGGCAGCTTCAGGTCGGGCACTGATTTAGGAGGCTGGGTCAGGTCCGTCTTGGAATTGCGAAAGTTGATTGTCTGCGTGTTCTTGATCCGGTTGCAGTCAACGCATAGCGTTTGCAGGTTGTCCATTTGGCTGTTTCCGCTGTAGTAGTAGGCGGCGATATGATCGACCTGCAAAGCCCTTTTGGCATCCCACGAACAGCACAAGCACATGCCATCACGGTCCTTGACCTGTTGCTTGACTTCCTCGGAAGGCTCCCGATCCTGCATTGTGCCCTGTTCTGAAAGAGCAACCAGGTTCGGTTGGTGATCCTCTGGAGCGGTCTTATGCAGTTCGGCGTGCAAATGAAAGTTCACACACGCATCGTACTGCGACTTAAACAGATCGTATCGGGGATAGATTGTAGACCAGAGCCGATCTACCTTCTTGTATTCCTGCATCAAAGCGTCCTGAACAACTCTCGGTCCCAAGTCCTTCTCAATGAACTCCTTTGCAACGGCGTCCAAATTGTGCTGGTCTCGCTGGTCAAACTCGAAAAATCTGGGAGCAGAGCCATTCTGGGCAATATGCCGAGCAATCTTGAAAAGGTCAGCCGCCAGGTTCGTACCGAAACGGTCTTCCGTGTTCGGAAAGAACTCTTCTTGCCAGGCTTCGATAGTCGGCTGAACCGTATCGAGTGTCAAATCTTCCTTCTCAAAGGCTTCGAGACTGCCTTTGGAAATCGTCTGGATGAACTTCTCGTAGTTGTCCTTCTCGTTCCCGAACACCATAATCAACTCGCGGACGGGCTCCAGATTGTCGCTGTCTGCAACTTGAGTTTGGTACTCGACACGATACCAGCCGACCGGCAGCAGCGTCACAAATGGCCCAGGAGTCATGTTTACACCTGTCTGCATCTGCCGAGCCAGCCGTTGGACAAGCTCAATCGAGATCAACTGTATCGGGGGACGCTTCCCGTACTCAGACACCTTCTCGTCGGCCAAGCCCTCGGCAAGCTGGTCGTACTCGGCCCAATTGATGAACTGCTTCCAGTTGTCAATGAATGAAACGATATAGGCATCGGCGGTGCCACCAAATTTTGGACCACGCAACGCCCGCCCGATCATCTGCGTCAAGAGAATTTGGCTGGTCGTTGCCCTCGTCAGAAACACGCTCTGTACGTCGGGGACATCGGTCCCTTCTGTAAGCATCCGCACATTGATGAGAACGTCGATCTTTCCCCGACGAAATGCTTCCAAGACCTTCGCATTTTCATCCCGATCCCGCTTATTACGAGCCGCTGCCGAGCCTGGATCAGCATCCACATGGGAGTAAACGGTCCCCGCCTTCACGCCTCTTGCACGAAGGAATTCGCTGAGTTGTTCGCACTGATACCAACGATCAGCGAACATGATGGTCTTCTTGTACTTGTCCTTATTGTCGGCATACCACTTGGCGATGAAGGAATTGCGTTCACGGTTGTTAGCCAACTCGCTGATGATTTCTTCAGGGAGGTCACGATGCGTGCCTACCCATTTTTTGTACTCTCGCTCGTCGAACGTGGGTGTGAAGTTGGTCCGTGGCTCTTCGGATATGGGGCGTGCGAGAATCCCTGCCGCCATCAATTGCTGAGGCGTGACCTGATGAATGAGTCCTTGCGGGAATAGCTTCTTGAGCCATCCCCTTTTCGTTTCGTCGGAGTAAGTTGGCGTTGCGGTCAATCCGAGCAAGTACATCTCTGGGAACCGCTGCCGAAGCGACATCACCAGATTGCGGTAGCTGGGTGCTGGGGAGTGGTGGGCTTCATCGAACACAACAAGCAGCTTCTTGTCCGCAGATTTCAGAAACTTCTCAAGCTGTGGGTGCCGATTCTGGTACGCCTGATTGATCGTCTGGAGCGTCCCAATAACCACGTCATCTTCGGCCCGGATGTGGACAGGGCGGTAATGTCCTTCGGTGCCGGATACCACACGGGCCACCAGAGTTGACTTTGGCTCGGCAATTTGGGCAAGTCCGTCAGGAAGGGCGAAGAATGCCTGTTCCAGCAAGTGGTGGGTATGTGCTAACCAGAGGACTTTGTAGCCATCTGAGATAGGCCCTACGCACGAAAAGCGAATGGCCGTGAACGTCTTGCCACCCCCGGTCGGCAATACCAAAATGCCGCCAGCATTGGGAAATGGTTTCGCGGCGTACCATTTGGCGAGGTCGGCCAAGGCCCGACACTGATGGCCCGCTGGCTCCTTGGGCGAACCGCATGTCCTTGCCTCAGTTAGATCGAACGTTCGGCAGAAGTCCGTGCCTAAAATATTAGTCGTCATGGTTTGTTCCGTCATTGATTCAGCGGTCACACTTCCCGCTGGGTGGGATACTGTTGTTGTGTCAAACGCTATTATGTTCCACGATGAGCGAAGTTCTTATTCCAGCTTCATAACAAGTGGATTGGTCGAGGTCGCTAGAATCAACACCCCAATCACCGACCTTTTGTTGTTCTACGAGCGGGCTTCTTCCGTCTTGCCGCTTTCGGTTTCGCCAACGGCACTTCACGCTCGTCGGGAAGCGAAGTGATGACGCCGACATGCTTTTTCAGGTCGAGGTAGCAGCCAAGCATCATCTCCCGAACTTCGTCGCCGAGGTCTTTGCCAATGAACTCCATGACCCCATCAAAGACGATCTTGTCCTTGAAGGGCAACAAGCCCGTTCTTACGAAAACCGGGAGCGGCGTTTTCACGATCTGGTCGAAGGCCACGCCCCTTGAATGAACCAAGAAAAGTTCCTCGGTCAGGCGGAACTTGTCCGTACTACCCAGGAACTCGGCACGGTGTTTCATACACCGGATAATGTAAAACCAGCCCACGCGAGCGTGTTTCCATTGCAAAGCAACTACCAACTCCTCTGGGGAATGATTGCCGGGATTCTCTTTGACGAAGGCATCCATCAGGTTTCGCTTCTTAAACGCGGCATCTCGCAGCTTAATCATCGTTTCATGAAGGACTTCTTTGGGCATGTCCAGATCGACACGTTGTTTTGGTTTGAGCTTGCCCTCCGCGAATTGCAGAAACTCGCTGAACAGGGTGCCAAAGAGATCAAGTTCACGTTTTGTTAAGCGGGAGGTTTTCATTGCGGTGTCCTTGCTGATTGTGTGGAGTCAAAGGCAATTCACGGCCTGCCTGTAAGCCTGGACTTCTTCGGCGGTCGGCTCCGTCATCCTTCCGACAGCAGCTTCCCGTGGCACCCGTTGCACAGCAGCCGGTTCCAATCCCCGAACAACACGGTCACTTTCTGGACGTTTGTGAACTCTCGCTGATTATCCTTCAGGGAGAGGGTTGGAAAGCGTTCCAAGATACTCCGTAGCATGAACTCCATCCTCCACCGGATAACCGGCTAAGTTCTGGTCGGCAAGGTATGGGCATCGACCAGGGCCTTGGCGATTGGGGCCGACGTGAACGAGTAGGCTTGAACCGGGGTGCTGGTCTTGGCGGCTTCGATTTCCCTCACGGCGGCATCGGTGCAACCACCGTTCGGACTGAAATAGACCTGGATGGGCGGAAGGGCCTCGGAGGTCTTCGGTGGCTCCTGGACTTGGCAGGAGGGGGCGAGGAGGAGGACCAGGACGGAAAGTAGAATACGGTTCATTGGTGGGCCGCGTGCCGGTCTGAGATAATCACTCCAGTTTTACAGTCGGCAAACCAGCAACGATTTCCACCGTCTTGAAACTGACATTGATTATGCTCAATAACAAATCCAGAATGTAACGCGGATTCCCGACCTCCTTTGCCCAGTCGTTCGGGTCGTTCGTGATGCCGCTTTCTTTGTGCGTGCTGGTCTGGTAGCGTTCCATGATCCACTCAATGGCACTTTTTCCGTTAATCACATATTCGTAGGCTTTTGCAGGGATGTTCTCGATTACGATCTTGCTGTTGACAATGATCGTATCCTTCTGGTCCTTCTTAGGAAACCGCATTTTCTCAACCTTGTAGAAGCCGCTGTCTCCTCCCTTTACCGTAACACCCTCGTAGGCCGGAACGCCTTCGTAATTGATATGCAACTCCGCCAATTCCCTGCCTGCCTTACTGAATTTCCAAAACACCCTCGGCTCCTCTGCCAATGGAAGGCGAGGTAGCGTCTTCTTCAAATCGTTAGCGAAGACCGTGCGGTACTTCGGGCAGTGCAGGAAACCATACACATAGTAGAAAATATCTTCCTTGCCTACGTTCTTGCCATAAATCGCCATCGCCTGCCCCAGTATAAAATCCGACACCCCATCTCTGCGTACATGTTCACTATCACCGACCGCATCAAACAATGTCGGATTTTGCTTCCTGCGTTCTTCGTAATAATAGAGAGGAAAGCATTGGGTATCGCCGTTGAAATGTAGATTGGCGATCTGATCTGTAATCAGAACCGATAAGCCATCATTCGCACTTGGCGACACGCCAATGACCCTATTACTAAGAGCAGGTGTAGGAAACAACTGCGGACTCATACCGATGGCTTCGTTAAAGGCCCGATTGAAAAACAGCTTTTCCTTGCAGAATGGACGATAAGCACTGTCTACAATGCAAGAAGAACTGAACTTATGCGTCACATTGTTACAGACATCATTTCTCAACGCCCTCGTCCAGCTAATCTTAACCGGGTCTGTGTCAATAAACTCCTCAACCTTCAGGGCGGGCTTCTTCGCCCTGGCTTCAGAGAACCCCGTCCGCTGTTGATTGTAAAAGTCAATCATTCTCCTCATATTACTCTCAACGTCTCGCTTAGAGTAATTGTAAACCCATGCGTCTCGGTTTGTGGCAACACCTATTGCATAGGTATTAAAGAATGATTGTGCCAGACGATCATTCTTCTTCTTAGGTTCAATCGGAATGAACGTGTCAAACACATCATTCCTCTGCTTAATCCAATCCCCGTGCTCGTTCGGCACAAGTGTCGTCCATACAATGCCGGAATTCTCAATGGAACCGAACGTCTTCAGAATGCCGAGCTTTTCTTCCCGACTCAAGTAATCGCCTATGTCGTAGTAATGTATCGCAGCCTTAGTCGTTCCACTCCCCGGTTTCTTCACCAATAGAGTGACCGCAATAGGAGTACGTGAACCGGAGCCGAATATCTTCCCGCCCTCCTTGCGTGACAGCTCTCCACTTGTACGCTGATTGCCGCGTAAATTGAAAACGTAGATCGACGAAAACTCCTTTTCCAGACACTTGCGAAAACCATCAGCACTGTTTCCGTCGAGCCACGCACCATTTGATACAAAGCAAATTACACCGCCGTGCTTGGGATCAAGCCGGTCTGTGCTCCAGCGAAATGCTCTGACGTAAGCATCGTATGAGGATTTGTTAAGCCCCGCCAACGACCCCTTAACGTAGGTGCTGGCAATCTTCGAATCCAACTTGGGATAACTCTGATTCTGTGCATTGTCGTTCGCAGACTTTTGCCCAATCGAATAGGGAGGGTTGCCCATAATGACCCGCAAAGGGGTTTTCTTTTGCCTTTGTACCCGTTCTGAATTCTGCGGGAACATCGACGAAAACAACTTTTCGCTTTCATCGGTTTCGCCCAACTGAAAAGTGTCGGTGAGGCAAATGCCATCAAAAGCCCGATAGGTATCAGTTGCCGAGGCGTCGTGATAGGCGTTTTCGATATTGATTGCGGCGATATAGTAGGCCAGCAAAACAATTTCATTGGCATGAATTTCATTGGCATATTTGCGGTCCAAGTCCTTGGCCTTAATTAAGCCACTCTGCAACAAACGGGTAATGAAGGTGCCGGTTCCGACAAACGGATCGATTAGATGAATGTTCGCATCCGAGATCGTTCTGCCAAATTCGCTCCGCAATACACAGTTCACGGAATGAATGATGAAATCCACGACCTCCACCGGGGTATAAACAATACCCAACTTTTCAACCATCTTCGGGAAGGCAGTCTTGAAAAATCTGTCGTACAACTCAAGAATAATGCGTTGCTTGGCTTCGGCATTATCAATGTTTGAGGCACGCATTTGTACCGATTCATAGAACTTCTCCAATGTCTCGGTATCCTTTTCGATCGCCTGTGCTTCCAGCAAAGTGAGCATCGTTTGCATAGACACCGAAATAGGATTGTTCTTTACAAAGGAATAGCCCTCGAACAATGCTTCAAATACCGGCTTGGTAATGATGTGCTGCGAAAGCATTTCCACAGCTTCCTGTTGTGTAATGCTCGGATTTATGTTCTTTTGCAAGCCGCCCATGAAGTCGGCAAATGCTTTGTGGTGCGTTCCTCCTTCTCTAATCAAGCGATTGATGCGTTCGACTTGACGCTCCGCAATTTCAGCGACGTTCTTGGCCCATTGCTCCCAATAGCGGCGGTCGCCAACCTTTTGCACCATACGAGCAAACACCACGCTTTGGAGTTGCTCAAATTTCAGGACAAGCTGTTGGCTTATGGGAGATGGTTTTCCGTCAGTCTGTGGTGCGGCTGCAACAGGGGCACCGTCTTCAAACGTATATCCAGGTCTTCCGACCAGAATTTGTTCGGGGCGTTGTTTGTTGAGTTCAATCTTGTTTACGGTGGCATTGAAACGGTCATCATGGGCACGTAGGGCATTTAGGACTGTCCATACGACTTTGTACCGTTCGTTATCATCTAAGGCTTTGTCGGCCTCCACATCGGTAGGCACAACCACCGGGATAATGATGTAACCGTATTTCTTACCGGGTGCTTTTCGCATTACACGTCCCACGGATTGCACCACGTCCACTTGGGAATTGCGTGCCGAAAGGAACAAAACGGCATCTAGCGAAGGCACATCAACACCTTCACTGAGGCAACGCACATTGGTGAGGACACGGCAATCGTTGCTGTCGCCGGTGGGTGATTTGAGCCAACTCAATAGTTCATCACGTTGAGGTGCTGTCATGGTGCCATCAATATGCTTCGACGACACAGCCACCATCTGGCCCTTCTTTTCTGTTGGCAGCGAGTTGATGTACGCATCGGTGACAGAATTGTAGGTCGCCGTGATTGTCTTAGATGCCGCTATCGTGTGGCAAAACGCAACGGCCCTACGCATGGGCTCAGGATCGGTGGCCTTGATGCTGCCCTCATCACCTAGAATTTGCTTTGAAAGTGCATTGATACAGCCAATGAGTTTGGAGGCGTCATCGGCCTTTATTTCACTTTCTTTGTCTGCTATCATCTTCTGCACAGCAGGAGGAACATCTTTATCGCTAAGTGTCAAGATCAACACCTTGTAATCGGTGAGTAAATCTCGTTCTACGGCTTCGCCGAAACCGATGCGGTACATTTCGTCGCCATACAGTGAAACATCGTCCATAGAGCAAAGAACAGCGTCAGCTTCTGCCGCTTTGCTCTTGGTGTCATCACTGTAAAGACGGGGAGTAGCAGTCATGTAAAGACGCTTCTTCCCCTTCAGAAAAGTGTTGTCATGCACCTTTACGAAAGCTGAGGAGTCTTCCTCGGCAAGCGTTACCCCGGTGGTGCGATGGGCTTCGTCGCAAATAATCAAGTCGAATTCAGCCAAACGCTTATTATGTTGGAGCAGTGCCTTCTGTGCTTTGGCAATTACGTCGATGGATTGATAGGTGGAGAACACCACGGTCAAGCCAGAACGTCGATTGGTGTGTATGTGAGTTAACTGGCTGACGATGTCTTTCACATTGGTTGAAGCGGGTAAGGCCAAGTCTACCACGCTAGAAAAATCATTGTCTTCGTGTTTCGTTTTCTTCCGAGAGACCTCTGGATCGGAGCAAATACAGATGGCATTTATTGGTTCGATGGCATCAGCAAACCATTCACGCAGAGTTTGACCCAATAGGGAGATGGAAGGGACCAGGAAGAGAATAAGTCCTTTCCCATCAGTTTCATTTTCGGCAATGCGAAGCGAGTTGAACGTCTTACCCGTTCCACAAGCCATAATGAGTTTGCCACGGTCGGCAGTCTTGAAATGTTCGTGTGCTTTTTCTAGTGCTAATATCTGGTGCGGTCGGAGTGTCTTCTTAGGCGTGCGTGAGGCTTCACCATGAATGCCTTTGTCCAATTTCTCCCAGTCAACCGGAGCGTCGAGCAAATCATAGAGGTTTAATCGTGTGACTGGAGGATGTTGGTTCTTTATAGCTTCGGTTGCATTGGTGCCCCACCTATTGGTTGTCGAAATCCAGAGTCTATGAGCGAAACCAACTGTCTGCATTTCTTCATTTCTAAACTCTCTGCTCGATGTAGATAGGAACGTGTCAACGGCAGGTTTGTCGATGGTCGAGGTTTCCAGAAAGCACTTGCATTGAATGGCCCAATAGTCGCCTTCAATAGTCAATGCGACTAGATCAATGCCGGTATCCCCACCACCGAAATCGCCTTTTCCGGGGAAGTCCTTCCACAACCAAACCTTTATGAAGCGGTTGGCGTACTTGGGGTCGGTAAGCAAGTATGCCTGCATCAATCGTTCAAAGCGATTGCCCTTATCTCTCTCGGAGAAGGACAATTTGCGGTACTTTTCCAGTATGTCGTTGAATGTCATTGGTCGGAACGCCTTTTTCGAGTTGAGGATTTCAGGGCAACGCCAGAAGGTGGTCGAGGAGTATTGTTGGCTTCTCGGAAAGCGTTGGTCAGCCAGCCTCACCTTCGCTTCCTAATGTCGCTTCCCGCCACGCCTCCCTATCTAACTCGTCAGTGAAGATTTCGTGCAATTCCATCGACCGGCGACCGCCCTTGGGTGCCTGGTTTTGCACATAATCACGATAACTGCGGCAGGAAAACCGCATGTCGCAATTGACACATACCCTTGTCGCAAACGTCTTCTTGCTGCCGGATTGCTGTTTCTTCAAGGCGGTGGTTGGTGGCGGGGAGAATCTACCACATTCGATAGCGTCAATGACGGTGCCGAAGTCTTTGATCGTGTCGCCCACCTTCTGGGAATCGAAGGGGATAGGGATCACGGGATTCCATTCCTCCAAGGCTTTCGCTTGCTTGGCCGGATCGCCGCTCTCGACCATTTCCTTCACATGGGCAGGGATGTAGGTGCTGATAATGGCCGTTTCATCAAGCCCTTGTTCCCGAAGATTCTGCCAGATGTGTGCGTAGACGTTGAGTTGCTCTTGATAAAAGTCCTTGTCGGCTTCGATGAGTTCTGGGTCGTGGGTCTTGATGTCATACATTGTGGTACGGTCATGCTCCCGCACAATATCAACCACGCCTTCGATCCCGAATGTCCTCCCTTCCGGCGTCTTCTGGTTTGGCAGATTGAGCCTGACCTCCGTTTCCGTGATCTTCTCGGCAAGTGTATGTAGCTTCCGCCAGTAGAAGAGCACTTGCTGAAGTGCGGCCCGCTTAACTTCCGGTGATAGGGAGCGACCGCTTTCCGCACGGAGTTGTTCGTAGTTCATCTCGAATGCGTCACGAATCTTCTGCTCAACATCGAGTAGGTTGGTCATTTTCCTGCCTTTTGTGCGATGAGGTATTGATGGAGGTCTTCAAGCGTTTCGTGAACTAGGCTTCCGAAAAGCATCGTCTGGGTACGGGAAGGAACAAAGCTATATTTACGGAATAGCATGTACTGCCTTGGGCACTTCTTGTAGAGCAAGTAATCCCCGGTATAGGAATAGCTACGGTAGTCATCATTTTCTTTCAGTTCGGCCTTTGGCAAACTGCCGACCGAGAAATCGGCAATCCGCGTCACGCTGTCTTCGATCAGTTCCCCGAATGGGCTATTGATCCATAGCCCTCGCCCCTTGTAGTGGGCTATCACCAGCAGGTTCTTGGCCCGCGATATTGCGACGTAGAACATCCGCATGATGTCGAACGCGGCCATGCGGTCAAGCGGTTCTCCCTTTCTTTGAAGCAGCGGTTGAACAAGTTGCTCCACTGTTTGCGGGCTATTGCCATCCTTCCTTGGGTTCCCCATCACAACTACCGGAAACTCCAACCCCTTGGCCTGGTGAATGGTGATGAACGGAATTCTTCCCCGTGGGAATGGGTCTTCGGCATCTTCGTATTCGGATTCTCCCCGGCGATAGAGAGCGTAAAGGTAGCTGCCCATCAAGACGTTCACAAAGCGGTTTCCCGACAGGAATTGCCCGGACACTATCGCCGCATATTGATCCATGAAGCGATTGAGGTAGCTGGAAATCAGGCTCAAATTGCAGACTGGCCCCTCGTCCTTACCGGATTCCGCGAGGTCAAACATATCTCGGAAGTGCTTGAAACCGCAAATCTGATAGAAAAGATCGAGGATGCTCCAGTCCAGAGAAGTGGCCCGGTTGATGACGTACTTCAGGTAAAACGGCTTGCCCGCCGCAATTCGACGCCGAACAAGTTTGTCAAAGTAGGGGCTGCCAAGGCTTCTCTTGGTCTGTGCTGAAAGCCCGCTTGCCGACAGTAGCGGCCCTCGCATCACGTTCGGGTCATAGGGACGATCTAGCGACCATTGACGGTCATCCGCTACTTGAATCAGGGATTCGTAATCTGCAACAACCTTACGGGCTTCAGCGTTGCGGTCCTTGACGTACTTTCCCAAGGAGCGGTCAGCCCGCATTAAGTTGTCGGCCTCGGAATCCGCCTTTTCCAGCCAGTCATGATAGTTGTTGTAGTCGGCCCCCGGCAGATCGGCCCGCTTGGGGTTGCCGAAGACCTTCGCAATAAGGCCGAACATGGCGACGGATTCCGGCACTTCCAAAAACGTGCCAGCACGAGGAGCATAGACTTTGAGCCCCACACTCTCAAGAGCCTCCTGCATTCGTCCGACTTGGCGGGATTTCAGGGACGGGAAGAGAAACGCAATCTGGTTCGGGTCATCGACCTTCTCTTCGTCGATGATGCTCCGAACCAGTTGAGCTATTTCAGAACATACCTGGGGCGGCTCGGCTGGCGTGCTGGCGATCACCGCAACACCGGGGTCTTTCCGCTCGGCAGAAATCTTCTTGTCTACACGGTACAATTGGCCGCTCCGGGCCTTCTTTCGCCAATCGCAACTTGGATGCGTCATGAACGCATTGAAGAAGTCCACGACTCCCTGACGTGAGCGGTAATTCTTGCCAAGGACGATCCTGCGGGGCTCTTTCTCCAAGTAGGTTTTGCAACGTGCGGGGAAATCAACGAAGTTCTCGACAGTTGCACCACGAAAGCGATACAATGCCTGGTCGTCGTCGCCCACAACGCAAAGATTCTTGTGCCCTGCGGCGAGTTTGAAAAACAGCCGTTCTTGAACCGTGTTCGTGTCCTGGTATTCGTCAATGATGACATGCCGAAACACGTTGCCTGAGTTCTCGTAGCTGTCCAAGCACTGGATGGCCTTCTGTTGCACCAGGGGGAAATCCATCCGTGCTACAGCCTCCTCATCTTCCAGCGAGACTAGGTATTCCCGATAGAGATCAATGAGTTGGACGAGGAATCTGTCCGTCGCACGCCGTTTTGCCTGTTTGGGTGAAAGACATTCTTCGGAGAATCGGTTGAAGAGGCCGATGATGTTGTTTACCGCCTCGTGGCGAGAGGTCGATTTGGAGGGCCGCTTCGAGAAACTGGAAAAGAAGGCGTTGATGTCTTGATTGGCCCCGGTTCCGATTCCCGCGGCAGCAAGCAGTGCTTTCCACCGGCTGTCTTGGTAAACGTAAAGATACTGGCCCAAGTCGTCCATTAGTACCGGGGGCCTTGTTCGCTGGTGGTCGGGCGAAAAACGTCGGTCGGTGAGGAGCGTCTGGCACAAGGAATGAATGGTGCCGACGTACATCTTCGCCAGGTCGAAGGGTCGCTTTGTCCTTTCGGTGACAAGTCCTAGCAGGACACGCAATCCCTCCTTCAGTTGCAGAGCCGCCTTCTCCGTGAATGTGGACAGGAAGACCTCTGCGGGCGGCACATCATGGTTTACGAGAAGGTTCACCACACGCCACAAAAGTACGCGGGTCTTCCCCGAACCTGGCCCAGCGGGAAGGTACAGGGGGCCATCAACGTGCAGAATGGCGGCCTTCTGCTGCGGGTTCGGACTAAATCCGACCTCGTTCCAGAGAGTTTTCAGCATGATCGCAGGTTGATCGTTATTTGGTTTTGTCGGCACTGACTTTGACATACGAATCTCCGGTCGGCCTATCGCGTGCCTCCTGCTGTCCTGGCAATGGACTTCCCTATGGCTGTGCGGGGACAACTCGCCACTTTACCCAATCTTCTCCATGTCATAGTCATTCAGCACGACAGAAGCACCTTGTTGCAGAAAATTGACGGCAACAAGGAGCGTGTCTTTTCCATGCCGCTTGATTACGCTTCCCTCAATGCCTGAAAGGGGGCCGGATCGAATGCGAACTTTCATGCCCTTCGACAACCGTGCTTCGGGAGTGAGGGGGCATCCGATGCAATGAGTTGCCGTATCTGCCGCAAGTCAAATAGCAACTCGGCTTTGTCGGGTGCTTCTATGATGCGAACCGCACATTTTGTCTTGAATGCCTCTGCCCGCTGCTCCTCGTTGCCGCACAGGAAGACATAGCCGGGAAAGAGAGGCACAAAGCCTGGGCGGGGACGACCCGAAGGCGTCCGAGTTGTTCTCTTGATTAGAGGGCCGAAAAATGGAACCTTGAACTTCTGTAGACGCTGCATGAAGACCTTTTCACGGCAGGCGAACGTGTAGGCAGCCCACCACCTAGCATCTGGCGGCGGGGAGTCCAGCAATGTATCTGGGTAAATGTCCGACACGGCATCTATGTCCACCCTCAGTCCAAACCTCCGGTATTGGGGTCGCAGAAGCCTGCAATCCTTACTTGCCCACTCGTTATTAGTTCTGCCAATTTCACCGACGCACCTTGACCCCACGGTTCCTGACGGTTTTGCTCCGATTTCACGGAAGGGCTGCAACCGGCAGGGGGCCGTTTCGGGGGGGCCAGTATCTCGCATTTCGGGGAAAACCTGATTTTATATCTGCGTAAACCCAATTGCAAGCAATCCAGGGGTTGTAAATGTTTTTGTGTCAAAGGGTTAAGTCAGGTCGGGCAAGTTTGGCAAAGCCTGCGGCTCGGGCTGCCCGAAAATTGCCCAAGAACCCCATACTCGCCAAGGGAACTTGGACTCTACGGCCCAAAGGGTAGGCACGGATTTCCAGCGTTTTGACCTCGGGCGGCCCACATTCTCGTGACCGACAACCGGCAAGTAATCGAATACCGATGCCCCGGCCCGGCCACATCGGTATAGATAATACTGTCTCCCGTCGCCCTGGAAGCCGATCACCACGACGACCATCGCCCTGACCCTCCCAAACGACCGCTGCCCTCGTTTCCAGCATCAGATCACCCGCCCTATCTCGCCATCACGACCGCCACCGCACTCAGGACCAGACTTCCGACAACGATCACCACCAAGCAGCCGCCCGGCCTGGGCAGCCCATTGCGGATCAGCCGCCCGGTCGGGGATTCGTAGCCGATCTTCCTCTTGAACGTCCGTTTCGTGTTCGTCCACCAGCGAAACGGCTTCATGAACTCGGTAATGCCCAGTTCCTTCTTGATCCGCTTCTTGGCCTTGGTGATGCCAAGCATCGTTTTCAGGGACGGGCGACGGTAGCGAAAGAACTTCATGGTTCGTCCCCACTAACCTGTGACTTCCTTGGCAATGTCTTTGTTTGCCGCCGCAACCTTATTGTGCGTCGATTTCACAAGCGGCCAAAAACAATCGTTGACCTGTCGATAAAGAGAGTTCCGTTTCTCTTCGTCCATTACGGTCGCCAGGAACTCATCTGCCAACGCATCCTCGCGGATGTATCTGTACCGTAACCACTGACGGCCTTTTTTAAGTCCTTCTGCCTTCAGAATCTCTCCAACCTGCACCACCGACTTCAGGTTTTGTAGGCTGGATTCCTTCCAGATCGAATCATCTGCCCACGCGAGGCATAGGGTCAATTCACAATCTTTCTCGGATGAGTGCTGTACGAAGTATTTGAGGTACTGGGCCTCACGGGAAAGTGTCGTATTCCAGAGACAGACTGCCGCATATTCATCGTCCGTTTCTTCGGTCACGCTGAGTTCGCATTCGTCTTGTGTCGTGGTCGCGTGTTCTTGAAGGTAGTCCCTCAGACCCGTCATGAATTTGTTGAAGAGAAGCGACCGGATTTGATCTCCCGATTTCAGAATCTCCATCACGATAAGCAGGTTCTCCTTTTTCGTCAAAAACTCCAACCGTTCAGCTTGCTTGGTCATCATTATCCTCCGTCAAATGTTTAAGAATGGCGATGTACTGTTGCACGATTGCTCGAACAGATGGGGGCTTTACCTCCCCCAGAGATTCTTCCAAAAACTGACTGACGTTTCGCCTATGGGACAGACACAGCCAGGAATCGGCCTTGTCCGAGGTCGGGCATCTGCCATCGGGCGTGAGGTAAATCAGTTGCCGCCACCGATAGTCGGGCCGGTTACTTGCTACCCACTCTTGGTACTGGCGAAGCTGGCCTGAGTGATCGTCGGCGTCGATCTTGTTCTCGATAACGATGATGCATTTCTTGCCGGGGTTTTCGATCAGCAGGTCAATGATCCCGACGCCCGCAATATAGAACTCGCGTAGCACCATCCAATGACCGCCTTCCACCGACTCATCGGATGGCACGGAACACGGATGCCGAAGCACCACTTTGAGAAACCCCCGCAAGAACAGCACCCCTTGTCCGTGTGAGGCGGAAGGATCAAGCAAGTGGGCCAGCATCGGCGTATGAAGAACTGTTTCCTTGCGTTCGAGGCGTAAGGCTCGAAAGATGTTAAAGTCCGGGGCAGAGTCCTTCTCTTCTTGAAGAACAGCTTCCCTCAGTCGTGCCATCTCGGGCCGTACTCGATCAAAGAAGCGAGCCAATGAATCGCAATCGTCATCATTACTGCCGCCAACCGATTCCCGGTAACGGCGAAAGAAGTCTTGAAACTGGGATTTCGCGATCATCATGGGACTCCGATAATTCCTGCTTTGCGTCTCATCTTAAAGGTAAGTGGCAAGACCCTGGTTTACGATCCCGCACCCAGGCGACGACGAGGGGTTCTTTCCGGCTCCGGGCTATACGCTGCCAGGAGCGAGTTCAATTCCTGGATGATTTCCGCCTTCAACGACTCCGGTTCCTGCACGACCGCGTGCTGGCCGAAGCTCATGATCCAGCGTTTGATCTCCTCCGTGTCCGACAGGTGAAACTCGGCCAGCACACCGCCATCCTTCTGCGGCGAGAGTTTCTGGCTATCGTGCCAATTCGATTCGCAGACGTAGCGGGCCACAGCCGCAGCGAACCGAACCTTGATCTTCACGTCGCCGTCGCCGTGGTAAACGCCGAAGGATTTCGCCAAGTGCTGCCCAAGATCGAAATCCTCGGGCCGCTGGAAAGGAACGGCGGTCACTTCGGCATCCTCGATCCGGCTGACCTTCCAATGGCAAATCTCTTCCCGGTGCGGAGACCGGCCAACCAGATACAAAGCACCCCGATGGTAAATCAGACCGTAGGGGTAGATGTCGTAAGTGACCGGCTCCGTGGCTTTCAGCGATTGGTAGGTGATGAAGACGGCCTTGCGATCCTCGATCCCGACCATCAATTCGTCAATCAACTCGGCCTTCTTCGTGTAGTCGCTCGCCCCAACCATCGTCTGGTGGAAGATCGTGCCGAACTGGTCGATGTATTTCAGGGCTTTATCACCAAGCGTGGCCCGGATTTTCTTGAACGCCCGTTGAGCGGCCTCCCAGAACATGGTCCCGGCCAGCGGCTCCAAAAAACGTCGGCCAAGGTAAAGTGCAATGGCTTCGTCGAAGGCGAAGGTCAGGCCCGGCCCATCCTTGCTGCCCTCCATGTGCCAAGTCTTGCGGCCAAATTCGCCCACGGTCTCTTGCAAGGGGAAACCCGCGTTCTGAAAGGTTTCGAGGTCGCGGCGAACGGTTTTCTCGCTCACCTGAAATTCATGCATCATGTCCTTGATGGTCAGGCCGTGATGGTGGGAGCAGAGTTTGCGGAAAAGCAGCCATTGACGTACCAGGGGCAATTCATCGGCCATCATGTTCATCCTTTGGAGCCAGCAACGCGACAGAATACGAGCATAGTCCGAACCCCCTCGGAATGGAAGCCACCAGGGAGGCGACGTAGGTAATCCGGACGCAACGCTCGTTACCATAAGACCATCCTTTCCGAACGATTATTCACCGTCGTTCTGATCGCTGAATGCGGCCAAGTGGCAAAGGTCGCCATCGTAGAGCAACGCGGCTCCCACAAGGCCCTCGCCGCTGATTTCAAGCTCCTCGCCCAAGGCCAGGGCAGGAATGCGTGGCTTGGCCGCACCACTCAGCCGTTCAATGAACTTCGTTGCATGTCCGATGGGCGTCGGCGGAACAGCCGCAGGATCACGCAGGGCATCGAACAAGTAGGCGTCCGAAAGGCGGTCCCAAAGCGTCTTGAGCGTCGTCGGGGAATCGAACAGGTCCAAGCCGATGATCCGGTCATGACGGCCAACGAGAACCCCAGCGGCCCCTTCGGGAAACACCGAGCGTTTGCATTGTGTCCGCAGGGTTTCCTCGGCGGCACCAAAAGCATCAGTCAACGAGGAAGTCTCAGATCGGGCCTGCACGCCGTCGAGGCATTTCCTTACTTCCTCCCAGACCTCACCCTGGTCGCTGGCCGCAACGCCGCTTTCCGAACGATTCCGGTGGACCGCCCTCAGCTTCTTATTGCGAAGCGACGGTGGGGCACAGAACTTCGACTCGAAATGCCGGGATTGGTATCGCCAGCGGCCCGCCTCCACGCAACTCACCGGCAAGACGAACTTCACGCCCGCTGCCACCAAGACCGTGATATTGATGACGCGGTTCTGCTTGGCCCCGATCAGAATCTCGCCCTCGGGGATCAGCAATGGCCGCTTGCACTTATTCTCGACGGCCAAGTTGGGAACGCTGCCCGATTCGTTGACCTCTTCCACGACGGCCAGCCCCTCATCAATCGCCGTACTGAGCAGCGTATATGACGGTTCGTGGGTCTCGGGCCAAAGCAGCGGAAAGAAGGTCAGGTTGTGGTGGTGGGCAGGTTGTCCGATGGTCAGGGTGCCGAGCAGTTCGCGGAACTTGGTCAGCGTCCGCATTCCTTGAGAGGCTTGTGCTTCACGGGCCAAACGGGGCAAGAGGGCCAGGAGCAGGCGGGTCTCGGGCAACAACTCCTGCTTTTCCAGCGGTTGCAATCCCTTGGCAAGCCCCAGGATCAAGTCGGGCTGGTGATAGTGCTGGGCATCCTGGTAAGCGTGGAGAACGTTCTGATGAAGGGCTTCAAGCTCGCTCGCGGGTTCGGCCCTTTCGAGCATGCGACGGCCCTCCTCGCATTGGAAGACCATGAGGTTCAAGGGGCAACTTTCTTCGGCCTCGGTAAAGCTCTGCGGTACATAGCCGTCCAAATGGATTTTTCCTTGGTCGATCAGCAGGGCCAGCCACGATGCCATCGATTTGGGCAGATAACCCACGGGATCGAACTGGCCGTTCTCTACGAGGATTGCTCGCCGGTCGTGGGTATTCTTGGTCTGCCGCTCCAAGTTGACCTGTTCGCCTGGAAACACTTTGGCCGTGTGGTGCTGCCTGCCGACGATCTCGGTCTCGATCTCGCCCAGGAAGTGGTTTCGGACACGTTCTTGCTCAATCATGGTCATGCTCCTCGAAGATTGTTTCAATCGATTCGCTTGCCGTGCTCAAATCGATGTTTGGTGTGGAACGATGCGGCCTTGACGTAAAGCGGCGTATCCACGGGGAAGTGCCAAATCTGGAAGACGATGAAGGCCATGTCCTGAGCGGCGGATTCCTCGTCGCGGTAGAGGTAGATTTTTTGCAGCGGTTCCCAGGTCAGCATGTCCTTCCAGTTGCGGCGTACCCAGCGTAGATCAGGCCGATCTTTCGCCCAGTAGAATCCCAGGCGGTGCCGGAAAATCTGTTCGGCCTCGTGGGGGAAGACCGTGTTGTTGGGCAGTTCCAGATAAAAGCAGTCCCGCATGAAGGCAAACTGGATGTAGCGGGCCGGGAGTTCTCTTGAGCCTTCCCGTGGCAGTTCGTCGGCGTCTGAGCCACCCGATGCCGAGCCACCTTCGGCCAGACAATCGACCTTGATGGCGACCGATTCCTTGAGCTTGGGTGACTCGGCATCTTCGGGAGGGTCTTCATTGAAGATGATGAAGCAACTGTCCTTGGCGACCTTGTGAGCACGAAGGCCCATGAGCCGCAGGTACTCGGCAAATTGGCGGATTCGACGGCGTTTTTCATCGTTGAAGGTTGGCATGACTGGCTCCTGGCCGTTCTCTTGGGAACTTCACCCACTACTCACTTTCATCCGTTTTTTCTAATGCCGCCGCCGCCCTCTTGTGATAACCGCCAGCGGCACCACGAACCTTCGCCACTTGGTTGTGTCCCTGCTTTCCGTGTTTGACGACCTCCATCGTGTCCAGGAGCATGAACGCCTCGTCGTAGTTGCTTGCCAATCGCAGCAGCTTCTCCGCCGCCATCACCTTACGGGTTCTAGCCTCCCATGCCTCGTAGTCCGCCCGGTATTCCGTCTCGGATTCATCCTCGGCTGCTTCACTCGCTCCGTTCACTCCGTCTGTGGCGTCGTCAGAATCCGAAGCGACAAACCACACGGCGTCCGCCAAGACGACGGCCTCCTTGTAGCCGCCCGCCAGTTCGATCAAGTCTCTTGCCGCCCGTACCTTGCGGGCCGTGACCTGACACGCCTCGTATCGCTCGCCATACTCCACGGCGGCGGCGATGTCTGCCCGGCTTTCCGCCTCTGGCCCCCGCTCTTCGTCATCCCTTGGCGTATCCGAATCGGCTTGGTCATTTTCTTCCGACATTGCAGTACCCTTTCGTTGAAATGGAAGTCAAATTCGTCCCCGATCCCGGCTTTCGAGTTCCGGTGGCCGAGGCTACCCATAACAGTACCCAGGTGCTCGGTCAGATCACGACCAACCCGTACAAATTTTCAGGCGTTTGGGGCCGTTTGCTCGGCCAGGAGCCATACAGAAGAGGGGAATTGGGAAGATTGGCCCGGCCTACCGACTTGGAAGAATTGGCCGGTCGCCGCCATTCAGGGCGTTGTTATCCGTGGAGCGGGGCGACCGCACACAATCTATCAGAGGTTAGCGAAATATCTCGCCAGGGTCACGGAAGAAGAGGCCCCGGCCCGACCCTCGGCAGCACCACGATCAGGAACGTGGCGATGGGGCCGATGAATAGCGATACCAGCCACCACAGCAGCCCGCTTCGCCCTTTGGATTGGGCCAAACCGGCGTTTATGAGCGACAACGTTCCCCAGCCGACGAAGAACTGAGCCTGTTCGGGCATAGCAGCATCTCCCTCTTGATTATTCGTCGTGGTGAAGGAAATATCGACCCGTTCTCTGTTTCGCCAAATCTATTTTCTGGTCGAGGCACACTTGACTGCGGCGGAAGTTCAGGTAAAAATGATTGCGGTGAACTTAGCCGTTTGCCTCAGCCGGAAGGCTGAAACTGAACCCGCCTGAAAACGGGTTGCTTCGCCGGGTCTGAGTTGGCCTTGCGAGATCGATTGGAAAAAGCGATTTCTGCCTCTTGGCGATGTGAGGGCGTTCCTCATTGCTCCAAAGGCTCCTTAACGACCGGAATACCGGGAGGGGGATGCTATGCCTTTCAATAGGATTGGCAGTTTCTACGTTGGCAATTTCACCACACTGGATTCTCGAACCATGACCATTGATGACCAGAATGACGAACTGAACGAAGCTCTCGGCACACGCCTTAGCCAGTTGAATGCGGCTATCGAAGCTCACGAAAAGGCGTTGAAGGGGATGACGATTCCGCGAGATGTATGGTGTCGTTATGATTCCGACGACATTACAGACGACAACGGACAATCAACGGGACGGTCCTACGACTACTACGTTGGCATGATAAAATGGCAAGGTGCTTGGCGGCTATGCCACGCTATGAACTATTCAGAAGACCACGCTTCGGAGTTTAGTTGGAAGCCTTTGGTTGATTCTAGTATCCCTGATCGACTTCGTGCGGCCACGCACCTTCTTGAACTTCGGGATAAGATCGTCACGGATAAGAAGAAGGTCATCCCTCAGATTGAGGCTGCAATCGCGGGCTTGGCAAAGTCACTTGAGACCTTTGAGGAGAAGCCTGAATAGAAATAGGGCAGCCGCCGAACCAGGACGGGAGGACAATAGCACCATGCCCAATCCCATCGCCAACATCACCACGCCTCGCATGCTTGCCGAGGCGATCACGCCGTTGCACTTCCACGATCTCCACCGCCTCTACACCGAGCCAAAGGTCGTGAAGACGCTTGCATCAGTCGGCAAGCCCCTTACGGAAGATGCGGTCAAGAAACAAATCGACCAGAATGTTACCCACTGGCAGGAGCATGGATTCGGGTATTGGGTCTTTCATCTGAAAAAGGATGGCCAGTTCATTGGGCGAGGCGGTCTAACGACTCACCAGCTCGACGGGAAGGAAGTTGTGGGCCTGGGCTACGCGATCATGCCCGACTACTGGAATCGGGGCTTCGCCACGGAGATTGCAGCGGCCAGCTTGGAGGTCGGCTTCGGGCATCTGGGACTGGCCAAGATTTGGTCATGGGCACTGCCGGACAATCGGGCTTCCCAGCAGGTCATGGAGAAGCTGGGATTCCGGTACGAGCGAGATTCCGACTTTGCCGGGCTGCTGCATCGCTTCTACCGGATGGTTACGGGGGATTGGAAGGGATATAATGAAGGCGGCTGATGGGATTCTTTAGTCCTCACTCAAAGGTTAGATCAATGAACAAGTTGGCAAAGCAAGCCCTTGATAAAGGTGACCTCTGCTTAAAAGAAGGGGACTTCGACTCAGCGATTACTGCGTACTCTGAGGCAATAAGGCTTGGCCCATACGCCTACGCCTATGCATATCGGAGGCGAGCCCATGCCTTTAAGAAGAAGGGTGAACTCGACAAGGCAATTGCCGACTACACCGACGCCGTTAGGCTAAAGCCAAGACACGCCTATGCCTATCGGAAGCGAGCCAGTATTTATGCGAAGAAGGGTAAACACGACAAGGCGATTGCCGACTACACCGAGATCATTAGGCTCAACCCGGAAGACGCCATTGCATATTTGGGTCGTGCCCATGCTTACGAGAAGAAAGGTGAACTCGACCAAGCGATTGCCGACTACACCGAGGTAATCAGGCTCAACCCAGGAGTCACCGCTGCGAGTATCATTTTTGCGACTATCCTTTTTACGACCCGAGCCCGTATCCGTGAGGAGAAGGGTGACCACGACCAAGCGATTGCCGACTACACTGAGGCCATCAGGCTCAATCCAGAATACAGCGATACCTATCGGAGTCGAGCCCATGCCTATGAGGAGAAGGGTGACCACGACCAAGCGATTGCCGACTACACTGAAGCCATAAGGCTCGAACCAGAATACGCCGATGCCTATTCGAGCCGAGCCCGTGTTTATGTGGAAACGGGTGAACATGACAAGGCGATTGCCGACTGCACCGAGGCCATAAGGCTCGAACCAGAGTACGCCATTCTTTACTTGACCAGCCAAGTCGATGCCTATCGGGAGAAGGGTGAACTCGACAAGGCGATTACCGTCTACACCGAGGCCATCAGGCTCGACCCAAAACACGCCGACTTGTATTTATCTAGTCGAGCGGGTACCTATGAGGAGAAGGGCGAACTTGACAAGGCAATTGCCGACTATACCGAGGCCATCAAGCTCAACCCAAAAAACGCCGCCGCTGAATACTTAACGAGCCGAGCCGTTGCCCATGAGGAGAAGGGTGAACTCAACGAGGCAATTGCCGACCGTACCGAAGCTATAAGACTTGCCCCGGAAGACGCCTATGGCTATTTCTGTCGAGCCTATGTCTATGAGAAGAATGGTGAATTTGACAAGGCGATTGCCGACTGCACCGAGGCCATAAGGCTCGACCCGAAAGACACCTGTGGTTATTTGTCCCGAGCCCGTGTCTTTGAGAAAATAGGTGAACTCGACAAGGCGATTGCCGATTACACCGAGACGATAAGGCTCGACCCAGAAAAGGCCGATGCCTATTTTTTGCGTGGCGATGCCTATGAAAAGAAGGGTGAACACGACCCGGCGATTGCCGAATACACCGAGGCCGTAAGGCTTGCACCAGAATACGCCACTGTCTATTTGACGAGCCGAGCCGTTGCCTATGAGGAGAAGGGTGAGCACGATCAAGCGATTGCCGACTGCACCGAGGCCATAAAACTTGACCCGGAGAATGCTTGGGCCTACCACTGCCGAGCCAAATCATGCAAAGTCAAAGCTGAAGAAGACCTTGAGCAAGCCACAAAACTCGGCTACAAAGGTGAATGAACAGCAGTTGATCCAGAGCACACAAAGAGAGGCTGCACTATGATTGATTCGCTTTACCTATTTGCCGACACGAACATCCTGCTGCACTATCCGCCTTTGTCTCAGGTCGATTGGTGTGGCTTATGCGATGCTCGCAGCGTCACAATCGTCATCTGCCTGACCGTAATCCATGAGCTTGATGCGAAGAAGAGCGATCCTCGGCTTGCGTCTCGTGCTGACCGTGCAATCAAGGACATCCGTGGTGCGTTCAAGTCCGGTCAAACGCTCCGAGGGAATGTTACGTTGACCATATTCAACCAAGAGCTTCGACTAGCCGATTTTCCTGAAACGCTGAGTCCAGACCGTGGCGACGACCAGATTGTTCATTTTGCAAAGCTGTTTATGGTTCACAACCCCGGTCAATCGGTTGCCATTGTGACTGAAGATTTCGGTATGGAGCTTCGTTGCGAAGCCAATGGAGTTGCCTTGATCCGCATGGATACGACACTTCGGCTCGAAAATCCTGTCGATGAACTGACTCGAAAGTACAAGCAGGCGGTCAGCGATTTGAATGCAATTAAGAACCGGCTTCCAGACCTGGGGGTGCTGGTCGCCGCTTGTGGGCAGCTTCCGCAAAGGGGCGGACTCTTCAAGGTTGAGCTCGCCCGTTCGTGGCGATCACAAGATGTGAAGTCAGAACTCGCAAAGCAGCAGCAAGCACATCCCAAGAGAGGCGGAACAAGCAACCAGCCATTTGTCCCTGTGCTGACGGCGTTTGACTCCTTGATAAGCGAGGAAGATTGGGCAGGCTACGACAAGAAGCTCGACAATTTCTACTTGAACTACGAACTTTACATTCAACGTCTCAACATCTGGGGAGAGAATAATGATCGCACGCTATGTTTTGATTTATGGCTCGAAAACTCTGGTAATGCTCCGGCAGAGGACATTGACGTTTTCCTTACGATGCCGCCTGTTCTCAAGTGGGTCGCCGATTCAGACTCCGATGCTGCCAAGCCGCTTTTTCGCCCAGAGCCACCAGAACCACCAGAGCGACCGTTTCCTCGACTCTTGTCACGGGACTACTATTTGCCACAAATCAGCCCATCGGTCTTAGCTGGGCAGTTTCAGCGATTTCTGGCCGAGCGAGATCGTGACAAAGCGGAGGTCTGGAATGAGGGTGAGAACGGTTTCTGCATTCACGAAAAGATTCGGCGACTGAAGCACGGAGAGCTTCACAAGGTTGGGTCATTTTTTGCCGTATTCGGGAATTGGGACGACATCAAGCCATTCGAGGCCGGGTACACTTTATCCGCTTCCGAGTTACCTGAACGAGTTACAGGAAAGGTTCCGTTTATTGTTCGGGTAGCGGCAGCAGTGTTGTAAGAATTGCGACCCTGCAAGAAAGTCGAAGTGGAATGAACGACGTGCAATTCACCCCCGGACCCACCCCAGATTCCGTCCGTTCCGCCGATGGGAAAATCCTCACGGCACCGGACGGTTGGGTACTGCTTCCGCCCGGTGATGCGGCATTGACTCGCCAAGTCAAGGCTGCTGGGGATCATTGGGTCGTTCAGGAGAAGAAGGGTAGGAAGGTCTTCTCACGGGGCGTTTGGGCAGCGGCGGCCACCATCGAAAAGATTCGTATCGATCTCGAAACCGAGCGAGCCACCGAGGGATATGCCAAACGCAAAGATGCCGATGCTCAACGCCGGAATAAAGCCCAGGCCGAATACGTCGAGGATTTCTACGGAGCGGTGGTGAAGTTCCTGGCCTTTCATCCTTCATACGCTGAGTTCGCAGGTAGTCTGGCCCGTGCGGTTGCCGATCACGCTACTCCGGTCGGCAGTGGCACCGTGGCCAGGACGAAACGAATTCCTGTCGAACAACGGGCCGAAGCCGCAGTCATTGCCTGGCTGCGACACCAGACCACCTGCTACGACTCGATGAAGATCCCTAGAGTCGAAGGGAAACGGCGGGAAGTTCGACGTATGCTCGCCCAGCGGTCCAAGGAATTGCTAGGCCGGTATCGCAGGGGAGAATCGGTTGGGGACGAATGCCCGCTCAAGAAGGCGTTGGAGGACGAGGAGTAGAAAACTTCAAGTCATCGCCTGCTCAATCGTCGCCGCCGAAACGCAACCCAGATGCTCAACGTAATCCCTCCGAAGAAGCCGACTCCATAGGCCGTAAGATGTGCCGCTGCATCTGCCAAGAAGGCAACGTGCTTTGCGGCGGGAACCGGCCACTGGAGTCTCATAGAGAAAACGGGGCGTTCCCTGGCCGCGAACCCTGCCTAGATGGAACCAAGCCCCAGGAGAATCCAAAATAGTTTCTCAATCCTTGATTCGGAAACATTTTTCCGAGCGATCCAGATTGCCAGGAGGAGCGGGCATCATGGTTCACCCCTTCCGGCCTGTTGATCAACCAGTCGTTCAAAGAAATTCAATACGTCGGAGCCAAGGACATACTTGGCACGGCCAAAGATGACCAGTCGTAGGCCCGCCAGCCTTGCCATCCTGACGGAATGTTCCTTCCATTGCAGTCGCCGCCGCAACTCGGCCAGGGAATAGACCTCTCCGGCTCGAACGACGGCTGGGGAACGACGTGGAGCGGGTTTGTGAGTCTTCATCGCTTGCTTGGTCATGGTTGATATCCTTCACCCAATGGATTTCCGGCATCTGCGCCCCGTTATGCCTGAACCGGACTTTTTATTATACCGGCCCTCCCCGTCAATCGGCATCACCGTTCACGCGATTGGCGGCGACGAAGGACGCCCCGTTTTATTTTGCGCCATCCTGGCCCATCCTGGTACGTCTACAGCCATTTCCCGTGGACTTGCCCGCCATGCGGAACCGAAAATAATCTGCTGATTTTTTCGGGGAGGATACTCTTTTATTTCAAAAGGAGTATCACATGAACGAAATCGGTGACACCGTATTTGTAGACACCCAGCGAGCCGTCGCCTCGCCATTTGCTCCCGACGAGAATGAACGAGGAGTATGGCGACGAGCCTTGGCAGACGGATCTCTTCCACAAATCGCATTTAGTGGGCTATGCACCGTGGTCATACCCTGCCTGCTGATGGGACGAGTCGAGAATGACGACGCATTCCGCGCCGTCCTCCCCTATGTCCCGATTGCGGAGACGCTACTTGGCGATCTGGGCGAAGGTGGAATTCTGCAAATTCCCCTTTATGTGCCTTCGGAAGACTGTCAGCCGGTGGAAAATGAGGACGAGTAGAGGCGGGCCAATCCCGCAGCCGCCAATTCTGGCTGAAGATGGGACGCCCCGTTTTTCCTTATCATGCACCGATGATCTTCAACGCCTCTTCATACGCGGTCTGGAGCCGCTTGAACCGTTCCGCATCCCCGCCGTGGTCTGGGTGTGCATTCTTGGCCTGCCTTCGGTATGCCCGGTGGACATCTTCTGTTGAGCAGCCTGCATCAAGGCCGAGTACCACGAACGGCAGGGGCTTGGGTGCCACGTGCCGTTGCTCATACGGCGTGGTGTAGAAGAAGTTTCGTTGACGGCGGCTGTATGCCTCTCCCTCCGCTTCCAACTTCTTTCTGTCCAAGACAAAGGTATCAACTTCGTGGTACACCACGCCGTTTTCTTCCCACGACATGGCACGACTTTCCACATAGACCCGAGTGCTAGTCTTCTTGACGACCCTATGGCACAACTGCCCATTTTGCCGTCGTAGTCGCTACACCAGTCGCGGTACACGAACTCCAATTGGGCCGCCCCTGTCGCTTGGCACTTGCGGCCCGCCCGGTTCTTTACGGCCATCCTCCGGTGAACGTGTCGAGCATAATTGGCGCTATGCTGCTGGAACTCACCGGAGCCAAATGCCGTCGTAAGAGAATCGCCTGCCTGTTTTTCCGCTTCGGCGGCACTGGATGCCACGCCTGTGCTATGAGGACGCCCTTCGCAAATACTTTCAAAGTCTTCCCAGGTCACCCAAAACCACCTGCCGTTTCCAAGGGAACAGCGAGAGAAGGTGGGGTCATCTAGTCTTGATTTGTTATCCATAATTCACCATGTTGTTTGTCGGGTCTTTCCGTTAATCCATGCCCCAAGCCCAGAGCCGGTTGCCCAAAGTTTTCCTCGCTGCCCGCAATCGCTTGTCCTGCCTTGCGCCGTCGTAAATCGGCCAAATGTCGAGCAGGTATTGGCTCTCGCCATGCCGCCCAATTTCGCGGTAAATGTCGTTGCTGACGACATCCTTCACCTTGGGAAACCGCTTGCAAAGGTCATACCCGTACCAGTCCAAAAGCTCTTGGCTCTTTTCAACGACGACTACTTCTTCCACGGATTCCCTATCGCAGACCTTGCGCAGGAACCAACCCAGGCCCAGCCCACCGACCACGACCTTGCCCGTTGCCTTAGCAACACCACTTCTCTGGGTAATCATCTCGCCCGGCGTTAGCGACATCCACACGTTTCCCCAGGTCGCCCGATACTTTTGGCGGACGTGAATCTGAAATGCAGAAGTCCACGAACGAGCCGTCGTCAAAGGTAGTCATTGTCAGCGCCTCGTGCAACGCCTCTTGGATGTTCATTGTTTCTTCTCCGTAGCGAGGCTTACTACTGCCCGGTTAAGATCAAGTAACGCACCCGCATCCGTCTCGGAACATGGAACCAGCGTACCACGTCATAGCGGCAGTACCATCCCCGCTCGGTTGCGAGTTGCTTCGGTGTTTGGAATGTTTCTTCACCGATCACTTCATCGTCGGGGATACGACCTGCCGAGTTCAACAGCACTTCGCAGTCGCAAAAGCCATCCATTTGCTCAAGTATTTGGGAAAGCTCTCCGAAGAATAAGCCATGCATGTCGGCAAACTCGTGCGTTAGCCGAAGCGTGTTATCGCAGCCCCTCCCGCTCATCATTTGACGTGAAACATAGTCGAACAAGTGCTTGTATGTTTTCTTGCGTTTCCTAGTCCTCATCGTGTTCATCTCCTATTTCGCCCCAGGATGATTCTCGCCAGGGGCGCAAGCTGGCCTATGGAAATGACAACGGCAAAATGTTGTCACGGGGAATCCATGATGCAACACGCATCGTGGATCAGGAGCCTCGGTTCAGAACCGAGGGCAAGTAGTAGAACGTCGTGAGAAAGTCAGAAGAAAGTTCGTTTTCGTTATGAGAATGGTATCGCAGGTGCTTGGGAGAATCAAGGCTTTGGCAACGAAACAAGCAGAATTGTCCAGACGAGTCGCCGCAGAGCAATTCAGCAAGCATCATGGCTGGTGCAATAGAAACGGGGCGGGCCGTGGCTGCATAGCCCGCCCAGATGGAACCGCCCGCTGGAGCAATCCATAATAATTGTTGTGTTCCCGGATCGGCAACATCGTCGTGGGAATTCCCGAATAGCGGTCTGTGTGATTCAAGAAAACGTTTTCTTGAAAATATTTGGTGGGCGTGGATTTGACCTGCGATGGCCGCAGAATAATAGAATGGGGCGGAACGGTGGAACTTGAGGGCGAGTCGGGGCGGGCGTAGCTCGAAGCCACTGAATGTTTAATTCCGGGTGAGGGTGTTGGGACGCCCCGTTTTATTCTGTGCCATCCTGGGGCATCCTGGTGCGTTTATGGCCATCTTCGTGGGATTTGTCCAAGGATGCCTTCCGCGACTTGACACGGGCCTAGCGACCGGCGAAGATCAGGTCACGTCACCAACACTTCCAACGCTCAAGAAAGGATGGAGCATGGCAAAGAAGAAGAAACGACGCCGCGAAATGCGTGAGATTCCCCTGGATAAGATCAAGCCGGGGCCGCTTCGCCACAAAAAAGGACTCAGCCCGCTTCTGGAACGGATCGCCAGGATGATCTACTCCAAGGTCGGCCATTTCGTCTATCCGACTTTCGAGCAGTGGGAACTTGGGTTCATGCGGGACATGCAGCCGTGGCGGGAAATCTTGATTTGGGAGACCATCGCCCGCGCCAGCGACCTCTATCGGGCCAAGCACCCCGATGCAAACGGCGATCAGGTAGTCAGCACCATTGTTGTTATTTCGACGGGGAAGGTATCCGAGGACGAGTCGGAGATCGAAAAGGAGCTTCGGGAATGTTACGACAACGCCCGCAAGAAGCAGTGGGATGCTCCACCAGGGGAACCGTTTGAGTTTCCGCAGGACCAAGCAATCGTGCTACAGTACGAAGAGATCGTTGATGAGTGGAACGGTGCCATCCACCCGAATCTCCGAAGGCAGGCCGATCCTCGCCGGATTCTGAACGATGCTGATGTCATTATCGGCATGGATACCAAGTCAGAGGAGCACTTTTGTATTTATGGTCGTGATCATCTTGTAGAGGGGAGAATACCGGAAGGACTGCGAACCCTGGTTGTCAGCCTGGACCCCGAGAACGAGAAAAAGCAGGAATTGGCCAAGATGTGCTATATCGTAGAAAGCATCAAGGGGCGGCACGATTACAGGTAGCAAGGCAGAAAAATACGATATGGGCATGGCGTTCCTTCCTGCCTTCAGGACGCCCCGTTTTACTGCTTTCTATCCTGAGCCTTGCTGATGCGTCTACGGCCAGAAAAGCTGGTTCAAGCCCCATAGAGAAAACGGGGCACGCTCTGGCTCCGAACTCCGGCCTGGATGGAACCAAACTGTAGGAGAATCCAAAATAGTTTCTCAATTTCCAATTCGGAAACATCTTTACGGGAGATCCAATTGAGGAGCGGCTGCGGCCAATCCGTCACCCGCCCCGTACCTTGCCCAGGAGCGGTTCGAGTTGTCGCTTAATACGTTCCACTGCCTGACGAACTTTGGGCAGTGCTGCTGAGTGCCGAACGGAAAGTCGGTCGAGAACATCCAAGGCATCCATCGCCTGGTCGGGATCGTTGAGTTGTTCTATGGCATCCACGAACGCTTCTTCGTCGCGGCCCAGGGCGGACGTGTCGGCATCGAGCAGGAAGGTGATGGCTCTTTGGATCGCCTCTCTTGCTTTTGCAGCCCCGCCCCGAATCCTGCTGAATTCGTCTTCGCCACCGCCACGATTGCTGCCGGTGGCCTCGATGCCAGGCCGATCCTCCCCGCCAGCCATCCGCCCCGTTTTCTCTTTTGCGTCCAAAGGCCAGCCCTGTGAGGCATACCGTCTAGCCAACATGCTGGCCGTGGCTCGCCGGAATCCGACATTGGATCGCCAATTTGGGACTGCCCCAGTACGGGCCAGCATTCCCATGACGACCTGCTGAACGTAGTCGTCCATCCGGCCAGGGTCGATGTCCCATCCTTTCTGCTTCAGCCAGGTGACCGCATCCCTGGCTGGCTTGAGCAATTCCTTCTCAACAGCATCGGTTGCCTCCGGCGTCCTCCCACTGTAGAAGGCATTGATCGCCGCGTCGGGCATTTCCTGGGACGCCACATCGATGGAGTACTTGATCCTCGGCATTTCGCCCACGGCGATTTCCTCCGGCTCGTTGTACCCGGCAGGAACGCGACGGCCACTGGGATTGGTTCGCATCTTGAAACCCCTGGTCGTCATCCCGGTAAGCCATTGAGCAAATCCCGGATCGTTGCCGGGGTCGTAGAATCTGGCCGGAGGCAGGAAGCCACCCCAGGATCTTGCGGCTGAGTCCCGCCAGCGTTTTCTGTCTGTCTCGCTTCCCCTTGGAGACGACGGGATGAACGCCTCTTTATTCCGCAGATCCGTCAGGATTCTGGTCAAGTAAATGTCCGTGGCCTCGTCGTCCGAAACGACTTCCAAGCCGTAGCCCGTCAAATAATCGTAGGCGCTCTGGGCCGACAATTGCAGAGGTGCTTCGGCAGCTTCGTTCGTGCCCGTGAGAGTCTTGTAAAGGCTCACGCGGTCAGTGTGGCTCATCGGCATCCTGGTCATGCTGACATCGCTCTTGGGGCCAGCGGGCAGAATTTGGCTTGGCTCGTCGTCTTCGCCGCCGAGTTGGACTTCCAAAGTTCGCCAGATCCCCAGCAACCTTCTTTCCTGCGGGTTCGTGATCGGCTGTCCTTGCTCCACGGCAGCTTTGATACTTCTTAGTCGCTCGATGCCGAACTCTCGTTTCCAGTCGTCGGGCACCTTGAACGAAGGTCCAAGCCTGGCTTTCAGTGCAGGCACCGTGACGTGATGCCAGTTGATGCGATTGACAAGGGCGAGGCTTCGGCAAGCGATTTGTTCGAATCACTGAGGACCGCAGGATCAATGCCGCCCAATGCCATCGCCGCCTTGGTCACCTCCCATTTCTCCCACTGCATGTCGCCCAAAACGTCGCCCTGGCCTCGCACGCTTTTGTAAAGGAAATCCCCGTAGTTGCCGCCGCGTGGCTTCTTTCCCAACTTTTCAGCAAGGCGACGAGCGAAGACACCTGTTTCCAAATCGTCTGGCGACTTTTGCTTAAAGGCCACCCCCTTACGAGAATCCCGGCTCGCCTCTGCTAATCGGAGTGTTTCCTCCTGAATTAGCCATTTTTTGAATTCCATCATACCCTCCCCGCGATTCGGTCTCTCTCCGCGACATCCAAGAATGCCGCAAACTCGGAGGGAACAACTAGATCAAAGAACTGAACCACCCTGGACCGACCAAGGCCAGGACGTGTTCGATCAACAATCGTGACCTCATTGATGCCGAAATGCTTGCAATAGGCGAATACGGCTTGGCTCGCTCTAAGTGTGCCAGCAAAAACTAATTCGGCCAGGCGCTCGCTGAGATCATCCTCGTCTTGCAAGAACTGGATCCGAATCCATTCCATGAAATCGGCCATCAGCGGAGTAAGCGTTAGATCACCTATCACGAACTCACTCAGGCCGAATCGGCGGCAAAAAAGCCACATCGCGTAGCTGGGCCTTAGTCCGAGATAGACCAATTCGACCAGATAGAAGTTAAATTCGCGGTCATCCTGAATAATCCGATCACAACTCAGGGCCACTGGCCGAAGTGGTTCGGGTAGATCGCAGTAATCGTTTTCCATTTCTTCTCCATTCTCAAAAGTGCGATTGGGTCGTCCAAGATATATATGGGGGCGGGAGAAGAAATTTCAGCGGGCGGCATAGATATTGTGGAACGCCTCGCTTCCATTCCGAGCGCGTTCAATTCAATCGCCCCGGCCTTCGGAAGGCCGGGGCGATGTGCTTTGCGGGGACGGTGCTTGGGCAGCGGTGGATGTTCAGATCGGCTTTGCAGTCAGAAATCCGCAGGCTACAATGGGGTTTGAACTTCCCACCCGTCCGGCATGTCGAATCAAGATCGACGGCACGGAGGGGGACGGCGAAAGTGAGCGAAACACCGCACTGGCAGCAACACATGGAACGCAACATCAGCGACATGGACCCGGCAGGGCAGGCTTGTCTCGCCGGGGTGCCGTCGTCATATATCATGCGGGTCGCAGACATTTGCCTGCGCAAATTGTGCCGCAGCTTTTGTGAGCAGGTTCCACCCGGTTCCGATGGACAGTTGCCAGAGGCACTTGACGACCTGAGCCGGGCTTGTCTGCTGCTCACGGTGGAATGGGGCCACCGCTCCCCGGAAACGCCTTCAGCGAGTTTGGCGGCATGTCTGGACAAAGTGGCCGGTCGTTTCTGGGGAGACCTGCTCCCGTGGCATCTCGCCTTGGAATTGTGCCAGCAAGATCCGCGTGTTTTTTTCTACTTGGATCAACTGACCACGAACCTTGACCATCACAACTCGTCCATCCGCCTTTGGATGTTCGACCTCGCCTGGTGTGTGCGGGAGCGACTTAATCCCGTCGAAGCCTCAGTGCGGCTCTTGAAGAACGTGGCCGACACGCTGGGCTACTGGGATTCTGCGTTGGGGCTGTGCCGCAGTCAATTTCCAACAGATGAAGCATTTTGGGCGTTTGCGGACTATTTCCAACCGAAGGAACTCTCTGAGCAATACCGGGAGCGGATGGATTTCGCTCGAAAGCAGGGTTTGCTCATCTTTCAACAACGCTTTGAGAGGGGAGAACTGCGATTGCGCCGATTGATCTGCCAGTCCGCGCTCAGCCTTACGCCGGAGGAAATTCAAGTCGCGGTCGCCTCGTTGTCCCACGTCACGCCCCCGCCTTCGTAAGGCAGGGGCGATTTGCTTTGCCGAATACCAGCCGCCTGCCGTGCCATTCCGGTTGCCAATCTTCTCTGCACCGTGGTTTCTTCCCTCGCCATCGCACGTTCAATCTCTCGAAGAAATGCCGGATCACCGAGGCGCTGGGCGAAGTTCCTCGCCAGGGCCTTGATCTCTTGCACCGCCCTCTTGATGACGAACCTACCTGGACTGCCGAGGTCTTGACGCCCGACCAGGCTCTTCGTCTCCTGGCCTTGAAACCTTGCGTCCAGGACCGCCAGCCCCAATTCCCCGAGACGATTCCGCACAAGCTGGCGGAAGTCGTTGACTACTTTCTCGTCGTTTTCGGCTGGCGTCCGGTCAGGTACATCGTCGCCCTTCTCCGGGGCGATGGGGATGAACCTTCGCCGGTTCCTTTCTTTCTCCACCATATTCTTCACGGCGTTTGCTACGGCCCGCTTGAACCTCAAGTCCAGGGGGCCGTGATGTTGGTCGTCATAGTCGCGGAAAAGGCCCCCAGTAATCAGCTTGACCACAATATCGTGGGTCTTCTCCTGCACTTCCCGCTGGTCACGGCAGCCGGAGTTTCGCACGCTCTTGGCGATATAGCCGACCCAGTTGAAGCCTCGCATCCGTTCAAGGGCCTCTCGTTGCTCTGGGGATGATGCCGAGAGTTTTTCCAATTCGGCCTCAAAAAGCTCGTTGTACTGGGGCGGGCTGAAGCTGAAGTAGGTTTCGAGCAGACGGACACGGGAAACAAGGTCAAGGTATTCGTAGAAAGTGATCATGCCTTATCTATGCGGCCCGCCTCGTTTTCAGCCTCGGCTTTCTATGGGCGGTTCCGTTTTGTTCATGCGACACAAATTACCCCAAATCGAAATGCGGATCATCAACGTGACGTTCCCCAGGTTCGTCATCGTGGATCGGCGTCGGTATTGGACGGGGCGGGGATGGAGCCGCAGGCTGCGTCGGGCCTTACTGTATGCCCACGCCGATTTGCTCAGGGAGGATATTGAGAAGCTGAAAGAGAATTAAGGCTGATTACGGCTAGGTGCGCCCCCAGCAATGACTTGCGTACCTGCTCACTGACGCGACACGCCATGTCATCGCCCGAAGCTAAAATGAGTCGCCCCGTGCCTGCTATAGCAGGCACGGGGCGTTAAGCTTGGTCGGGTATTGCCATCGTTGCATCCTACTCCGCTAATTCAGGTTCTTGGGAAATACCACTTCGGCAGTGGCTTCAATTCTCACATACGTATCGATGAACTCTTTCCGATCATTATCTGCCCAGATCAAAAACAGCCTATCGTTTTGGGCGACATTGAAAGTCCCCTTTGCGTGACGATAAGTACACTTCCAATCGGTGGCTATCGCTAGACCCATCGCTCGCTTCTGTAGCCTTCCCAAATCTTCGATTACAGCCCGCCACACTACTTCGGGGACACTTCTGGACACTCGTATTGTTATTGGAATCATTTTGGTCATTTACTCCCTCACTTTCGCATTCTCTGAAACCTCTAAATCCGTCTTGACTTTCCGAATCGCCCTATCGGGCAACAGCCCCCTAAGCACCCACCGAAGGGCTTTCGCCTGATTGTCGGGGTCGCCCGGAAAGGCATCAATGATCGCATTCACAGCCGCGGGGACGAAATTGCTTAGCAGGTCGGGCAGTTTCAGCCTACTGAAGGCGTCCTGCCCGGACGTGAGATTGTGGAAATCCCGGAACCGCAGGGCTTCCATCGGGGTAGAGTTGATGACGTTGATATCATCGGTCAAATCCAAGTGAAGCGCCTTATGGCACTTTTTTCCACTCTCGGTCAATCGTATCCAATTCCTTCTTATACCTATTCATATTGTGTTTACTCCTACCATGTATGTTGAATGTCTTTGGTGATCGTTCCATCGGGGTGAGCGAACACCTTCACGATGTCCCTACTGCACTGCTCATCCTTGTCGTGGCAATAACTGGTCATGTAAGACTCCACAAAGACCGTTTTGCCGAGGCGTTGGGCTTCCTCGATTTTGGCTTGCCAACTTTTTACATACGTCTTTTGAATCATTCTGATTTATCCTTTTCTACGAACTGGAGCTTACGCTCTGTGTTATGGATTCTCGCGCATCTACACTAGGCACTTCCACCAGGTTCATCCCAACGCCTCACTTTCATCATGCTGCAACAGTAAGGCTGCCGCAATTACTTGCTTGGAGTGTTTAGTAATCTGACCTTTTAATGCAACCATTAACTCTTCGCCCGGAAACATATCCTTTAGACGTTTTGCCGTTCGTTCCTTCCACGATGGATAATCGTATTCTTCAATTCCAGAATTGTGCCGTTCATTAGCAAACGCACGGCTTTCCCTGATGACAGAATCGACAGCATCGACAATACTTACTTCGTCCATTCCAATATCCTCCATCTCGTCTAACTACCGCCAGATGCTCGGCGGTCCAGCTTGGGGCAACGTGCCTCGGTATGTGCGCAGACAGGCAGCGCACACGCCACTAATGAAATACACTCACCGATGACCTGTTAGGTCGGTCAGGCCCCGGCTTCAGCCTCGGATTACTCCGGGCCTCCGTCACGGCTCTCTACTCCCTGATTTCGTGGCGGTATAGCCACCGGGCTTTGGGCGAACCCGTGCGCCAGCGAAGAACTGACTGGAGAGGTGGGTCGCGCTTCGCACCCCACTACTACATCATACCATAAGTTCTTGGATTGTGAAGGGCGGTGTCCAATCTATGGCGTGGCTCCACATCCAGCACGCCGATCTCCCGGCTCTGCCCTTTGCGGTTTCCGATTCGCCAACTCGCCCCCGCCTTCGTAAGGCCGGGGCGATTTGCTTTACCGAATCCCAATGATCGCTTTTCATTTCGGGGGCCTTTTTCAAGTTGTGTTGTCCATAGTTTGCCAGAAATGTAAGTGAAAGATGTCTTGAAAGCTCTCAACGAACTCGCTTGGGCTTATAGGAACTCTTTGACCAGTCCATAATTGCTGCCCGGTTCTAAAGCCTTTTGTGTTCCTATTCAAGGCTATCATTAGGGCATAATCTACCTGACCAGAATCATCAATGTATTCGAGTATAAGCCCTTCATAACTACCATCAACGCTTTCATCTAGTTTTGCAACTAGGGTCATGTATGGAGGATGGTTGAAGACAACTTCCCCGCCATGTTGCTTAACATAAGCGAAGGCGTATTCTACTTGTTCTGATATTTTCATCTTTGTTCCCTTTCTTTCAATATGGAATACCTAATTCTTTGGACGCCTCGTTTAGAATACAATCAACGGCCCATTGTCGGGATGATTCACCACGATTGGCATAGGCAACATGGGTGAAAAGCACAACTGCCACTGCATCGGAATATTGGCGAGAATGTTCTTCGGCTAAGACCCATAATGCTTCTTCTTGTTCTGGTGCAAGGTTAATACCAAAGGGGCCTACATCAAACGTGGCGACCATTAACTTTCCGTCCACTTTACAAATTGCGCAAATAGCAGGATAGGTTGTTTCCGACCTATCACTTACTCTAATTCGCTTCATCTTTCTTTTCCTTTCTGTTGTGATTACCACTTCGGGCAATCGTTGAGGTTAATTAGACGCTTCCCCGTTTTCCGAGGCGGGGCGGGTGGCAACGGGGCGTCCACCTGCCGAGCGAGCAGCGGGAACGCCTCCGGTGGAGGCATGGGGCGATCTGCTTTCTGGGGCATGGGGAGTCGCCATTTGGGACGACCTTTCATTGCATCCCGTGGCCAGTCTAGTTGTCCTGCGCAAAGGGCATGAGGGGCGTATCGCACACGTACAGGGCACCCTCGTCGGAAAACAGGAAGATTGGCCGACTGAGTGGCGGCACAAGCAGTATCTCCAGTTGTTTGCAGTCGCCCCTTATCTCTGCCAGGGCATCACGGTGCTGGATGTGGAGCCACGCCAAATTTCCCAATACGTCCATCTCGTTCGATTCCGGCTTCAAGCCCTTCGTTGCCAGCAAAACGGCGTTGGCAAGACTACGTTCAATCTTTGCAGCAACGGCGGGGTTGATGTAGCTGATCCAATCACGCCGAGCAATCTCGGCATTCACGAACTTTTCCATGCTGACGACGTGTGCGGCCCTAGCCCTTTCGCGCCAACCCCGGAACGTCTTAGCCGCGTTCTTTCGTTCTTTCATCTCAAGTTGCTCCTATGCTCTTCGTCGAATAGAACAGCCCGCCAAGACTTGGCGGGCTGCATGATGTTGTGGCCGGAATACGCTCCCGGCTCTGTCTTATGCGGTTTCCGATTTTCCAATTCGATCCTCCAATAAACTTCGTCGTTTCATTCTGAAAAAACAATTCGCCGCTACTGACCAAATGGCTCGCCTTCGGCCCGAATAACAAAAGAACTAGCTGTTCAGTCTGGAAAACAATTGCGAGGCAAGCGGGCCTCTGCGCCACTACAACCAGACTACCCCCGCATCGTCTGCCCGAATCGTTTTCTGGTCCTGGTCGGTCAGGCCGGACGGGTAAAGCAGGACTCTAAGCTGCCCAAGGGTCATGTGTCGCCGCATGGCCTTCTGGATATTCCGCACCAGATTGGCAGTGTACGCCGACCACGCCCCTTTTTTGCGAATTTCTGAGATAGTCTGGGCCTCAGCCAGAAACCCGTTTTCGCGGAGAACCGTCTCGGTCAACGTCAAGCTATTGCCACGAGCGTTGACGGCCTCCGAAAAGACCTCCTCCGCACCGCAACTCTTGACGAACCGCACCAACTCGTCGATCTGCTTGGATTCGTCGGCAATGCCGGGCAGCAGCGGGCAAAACATCCCGTAAGTCCGCAAGCCCAGCTTGGCAGCCTTCTGAAGGGCCGACATTCGCTCGGAAATGGGCGAGGCGTGCGGCTCGACCACCGCCAGGACGCCTTCCTTGTCGGCAGTGCCAGTCAAACTCAGTCCAACCAAGACCCGATCCTTATGCTTCCGAATCAAATCAAAATCGTCAGCCACCGCTGCATTCTTCGTCAGAATGCGCACGATCCAGCCGGGTTCGGCCAGGATCGCTTCCAGGCATCGCCGTCCCAGATTAAGTCCCTGCGCTTCTGGTGCCCAGGCATCGACCGTGGTGCAAAGCTGGACCATGCCGCGTTTTTGCTTCCGCTTGGCATCCGTGGCGACCTTCTCGGCAATGTCGGGGTCAACGATGGAATAGCCGGTTGCAAACGCATCTGTCCCAAGGGTTTTGTTCGCCTTGTGGCAGCGAAGCATCGCCCGGCTGGAGCAATAGGTGCAGTCGTGGCCGCACCGCAGGCCGACGTTGACGGCAAATTCCGCCAACCCCTTCTCTTGGAACTTTGGCGACGGCTTGATGCCGCTGTTCAACTTGTAAACGTAGTTTTTCATAGACTTTCTCCTGCCCTTGGCGAATCAAAGAAACTGCTGCGCCATATCCTCTCTTATGCCTTCAATAATCGATTCCGCCATCAACTCATCTAACTCGTTCTCATCTTTGGCCTCCAGCCTGGCAGAGGCGTGATGGCCACCGCTTCGGTCATAGTCGCCGGATTCCCACGACCAAATTACTTCGTCGCTTCCGTCTGCTGCATACGGTGGATTCGAACCAGCGTAGGCAGAAGATGACAAATGGCCATCGCTATGACGATAGATTGCTATGTTGATGTCCAAGCAGCATCCCTCCAGATTGCGGGCCAAGGCGGCAATACAAAAATCAATTTCGGTTTCATTCATCGTTTTTCCTTTGGGCCAATGGCCCTGTTAATGGCTACGCGCGCAGCGGGAACACACCCCGCTATCCGTGCGCGCACGACGGCAGCGGGGGATCATGTATTGAATGGAAAGCCTACCAGTCTGATAACCGACTGGCTCGGCCAGGCCCCGGCTTCAGCGTCAGATTACTCTGAGCCTCCGGCACGGCTCTCTACTCCCGTGCGCCAGCGAGGCGCTGGCTGAAGAGGTGTGGCTGCGATTCGCACACCCACTACTACATCATACCATGTTTCCTCGCAAAGTGAACCGAGAAAGTATCTACACCTCTTACAGACGGTCGAACTCCGTGCCCTCGATTTCCTTGTCCATACGGATCAAGTGGCAGACTTTCCAACGGAAGCCGCTTTCACGCGCGAACCCGTCGTCCTGGTATTCGTGGACGAACGCAAGGAAGGGAACCTGCCCGATTACATCTTCTAGCAGAGCTTCAGTGTGAACTTCGGTTGATGCCCACTGTGCCGCGATTCCCGTGAACCCTCTAAGCTTCTCGGCAAGAGGCTTATTCCTGAAGCAAAGCAGGTAGTTTCCAGGCATCTTCGGGGGATTGTCCATGCCCGCTATACCAGCAGCTTCCATCATCGCTTCAAGCTCGTTGATGGCGTTCCAGAAGATGTGCGTCGTAAATGGCTGGGCGGGCTGGTTGCCGAGTGGGCAATAATACTGCCGTTTCGTGGGGCTGAAGTACGTCCACATGTAATACGGCAACCCGAACTTTAGCCGGATGCCTTCAAATTCGCTCATTGAAATACCTCCATAGCAAATCAGCCCGCCAAGGACTTGGCGGGCTGAGACCTTATTCTGGCCGGGAAACGCTCCCGGCTCTGCCCTATGCGGTTTCCGATTTTCCTGCTGCCGTTATTTGCGTTTAGCTAAATCTGATTGCCAGATGCACCGAAAAATCTGTTCGTTTACTCACTGGCAAGATGGGCAATCTGGCCTTGTTCCAGCGAAATTGGCATTGCTTAGCTTATCCATAGTTGTGTTCTTTCTAGTTAATAGCTCAACTATCTCCCCTGTAAATCCAATTTCCCCTATCTAAGATTCCAAGCAGTAAGTCCCTTGCATCACGCGCATCTTCAACATCGTCATCCGAAGCAAGGCATTGGTTGCGAAGCCGACGTAACTGTTTAAGCGTCTTTTCGGATTCGCAAATGGCACGAAGGAGGTTTGGGAAACTCTTTTCGGCATGATTCAGATTGGGTCTATCATCAATTGGCATGTCCAGACCTATTCCGATTCTTGAAAAGGTCAATGTTGCCTTTGCCATCAATTGCCTCCGCAAACGAAACTCACGCCTTCGTCTGTTTCGCTGATTTGAAGAATCACCGCACTACTTCATTCCTGAGAAGTACTTGCTGACGCGCGCCAGTGCCCCTGGCTGATTTGTTTATTATGAAGGTAGTCTGAGTAGCCTCGTTTTATTGCATTTGATCCTGGTGCATCCTGGTGCGTTTACGGGCATTTCTGCCTACTGGCCGGAAAGGATCTGAGATTGGACACGGATCAAGCTGTTCCCTCAGAAGACCACAACGGAATGACAAGGACCGCCACTATCCTCTTGCTCTTTCACGTTTTGCCTGCGGAAGTTGTTGGAGTGAAGTAGGTCGATGCTAATCGTGGAAAAGGCCCGCCTCGTTTTACTCGATGCACAAGCTAATAACTTTGGGTCATAACAATAGGTGTAGGTGGGGGAGGGGTGTTGGTAGTAGAAGAGTCGATGAGCAAAAAGGACGCCTCGTTTCTCTGCTTCTGAAGAAGTTAATAACTTGGGGACGTAACAATAGGTGTAGGGGGGGAGGGGGTATTAGTGTTATTAGTAGTAGTAGGTTTCGCCTCTTTGAAGAGATCCACTGTTGTTTGCCCAAGGCCGTAGGCTCTTGCTCTTCCTTTTCTTCCTTCATGTCGCTGGTATTCTGCTCTGACATAGATCCAGTCATTCTCGTTCAACATCTTCATGAATGAACAGAGTTTATTGTTGCCCGCTTGAATGCCGAACTTGCTGAGAATCGATTTGACCAAAGAGTACGTTGAAATCTCTCCAGGGTGACGAAAGACGAAATTCAGAAAGTGATTCATGAAACAGACAGCAGTTTCACTGTCGGTCTTCAATATGGGGCGAATCTGGTGGTCGATGAAATCCAGATGTGCCTGGGTGAAGATAAGCAGGCGATCCTCTGACTCCTCGGCAAGTGAAGCAAAACTGAGGCGACTCGCCCTGTCCCAGGGCAAGTACCCGATCTCCGCCCAATGGTCGCAAGCTGCTTTGAGCTTGGCCGTGGAAGAATCAGAATCACTTTGACCAAGATTGCCGGAGAAGGCAACCGAGGCGTCCTTTTCGATGACTTTCCGAATTGCGCCCCAATTACCATCAACGAGGCGCTGGCTTACGGCGTAATTGGGGAGGTCACGAATCATCTGCTCCACAATCTCTACGACGGCAGCCTCGCCACCATGAAAGTCAGGGTGATGGGCCATAATTCGGGCCATTTCATTGATCGCCTGATTGAGCGTGATGGCTACGTCTCCAGCCCCATCCCAGAATGCATGAATAATCTTCGCTTGCCGACCTTGCCTGGAAAATTTCGGTGCTGGGGTCCGGGGCGGATATATCGTTTCCTTGGGTCGAAGAACTGTGATGGAGCCAGAAGCAGGCTTGAGGCGCTCCCGCAGGTAGGCCAGGACTTCCTCCTTGGCCATGTACTGTCGGTTCTTGTCCAAGATCCAGCCGATGTAGGCTTCAACGTCTTGCACTTGACGGCCATTGCGGTTTCGCACCAGGCCCAGCGGCTTGTCGATCAGCACTGTTCGGCCTTCGCAAAGAGGGAGGCGAACTCCATTGCTGGAGTTTGGATAGACTTCCGCCCCGGCCAGGGGCTTCATGCCGTTCCTTTGCGCCAGTTCGGCCAAATCGGGGCGGGCTAGGTCCAACTCGGCCAAAGCCTGCCGCAGATTGATGATCGCTGGCTTGGTGCGAACCGGATCGCGGAAGGCGCGAACAAGGTGGATGCCGTTGGCATCTTGGTCGGCCACGATGGCGTGCCAGCCATCACGCCCATAGAGATTCCCGATGAGTAAGTCGGCCTGGGCCATGAAGACTTCGCGGTCGCCGCCGTGAAGATCGAGGTCGATCAGCAGGAATCTCGTCCTCTCATCGCCCACGACGCCCAACTTCGTCACGATCCCAGTCTGGTGATTGACGGCCATATTGATGTGGGCCGTCACGTCGCTCATGGTCAAGCGGCCCGAGCGGTTCTTCCAGCCAGGCACGCCATCGAGATCTGCACCCATCCAGCGGATATGGCGTTCCCGGTTAGCATCCTGGCAGAAAAGTCCGTAGTACCAAAGATAGGCACCAGTTCGCTGCGATCCGTTGTAGGCCCGCGTTTGCTCGACGGAGTAGAGCTTGGCCTCCTTTTCGACCTCCACCCGCTGGGTCGTTTCCAGGCGCTCGCCATTCGGCTGGGTCAAGTACACGGGGCGCGGCTCGAAGACCTTGTACGGTCTGACCGCCACCGGAATCTCGCCCCGCCGAACCTTGCGGCCCAGGCGTTGCCATTGGGATTTTGTGAGATTGTGTTGGGATTTTTCGTCCGCGCGTACTCTATATATGCTGTGGTCTTGATCGGGCATCGTTCGTCCGTTCATTTTTGTGTTTCGCCTCGCCCTGCTCTCCAGAGCAGGGCGGGGCGTGTGTTTTCATTGCTACCTTGGTGGTAGCGGTTCTATTTTCCCTACTTGGTCGTGCCATTCGCCCGCTGGCGCAGCAGGCCATTCAGCAATTCCGTAGTCTTGCCGACATGCCATACGTAGAAGTAGCCATTGTCATCGCCACGACCTGTCGAAGCCGTCTTCACCATTCCAAGGTCAAAGGCTTTGGAACTTGGGCGACCATTCCCGGTCCTCAGCCCTTCAGTCGTAAGTAATCTGCCAACTCTGTGGCTGCTGACGCCGTATCGCTTTCCTAAATCTCTCATTGATTCAAATTCGTGCTCGCTCATTTTGTCTCCATTTCCGGCCCTGTCGGGGCCAAAGTCTTGATCTTTACTTCAAAGTGTTCGGCCAGGGCCAGCAACTCCGACCACTGGTAGGCCCTCTTGCCGAACACGCGGTTTGGTTCTGGGATTTGCCCTGTGGCTAGGGCGTACTCGATCCGGTACGGTTTGACTCCCAGAAGCCTTGCCGCCTCGCCGGTTGAAAAAATCGTTTTCATCGTTTTTCCTCCTAATAATATGTATGCAGGTCGTTGGATTTCTCGTCGTGGTCATGGAGAGAATTCTGGGAGAGGTCTTACTGCTTGTGCGGGCCAATGATGGCAAAGCGATAATCCGCACATTGATATGGCCCCGCTGTTTCCGTACAGCGAGGCCACACAGCTAGAGATAACCTAGTTCCATCGCGTAAAATGATGGGTTTCACACTCGACAGGCTCGCCGAACATTTCTGCCAACCCTTGTTTCGTACTGTCCATGAACTCTTGGGCTGTTTCAGTCGGCGGCATGCACTGCCAGTCATTGCCGACGTAGTAGTCGTCATCGTCGTCGTCCTCTTCGCAAATGACGCCGTACTTATCCCCCAAGGTTCCAAGAACCTCCCTCACTATATCCCAGTCCCATTTGTCATCCTCCTCATTTATCTTTCGCAATGCTTCCTGGCATTCCGGAGTGTCCTTGGCAAGTTCCCACAACTCGTCAAATGAACAACACACGCCATAGATGGCGAAGCTCGAACTGGAACTGTTGGAGACAAATCCTAATCTAACTTTCATTTTTGGTTCTTCCTACAATGTGGGCGCTGGAGTGTTTTCAAGAGTGGTCCGGCGTGCCAGTGCCCAGGATGTCTCACGCTGGATCGCTCGTTCTAAGTAGTTTCGGCTTGGTCCTCGAAAACGGCATTGTTCTCTGGCGAATCCAACTTCGGGTTGGCAATGGTTTTGGGAATGAGGTTGCGAAGATACTCAATCGCCAGCGGAAGTTCTTCGTCAGACAACTGATCTGATACGGCAAGCATCAGATCCTTCCATCCGCAACATTCCTTCATTGCGCGAGCAGAATCGATGAACGCCTCGGTCACTTGGTTTTCCTTGTCAGACCGGCTCAACAAGCGCGGAAGCGCCACGCCGTCTGTAGCAAGCCGTTCACCGTTCTGCTCCAACTTCGCAACATTAGTCTTATGCGCCCCATTTTGCCCCGCCTTGGCGAGTTCTTTGCGTTTAGCATCCCTTGCTTTTTGGCCTTTGTCGTTCTCTGCCTTTCCAGGGTGTTGGGCGGCGGCAGTGGTGCTAGCCTTGGCGGGCGCGGGCGGTTCCTTGCCTGCCTTCGTCCAAGCCGGATTGACCTTCCTGGCCGCGTCGCGCGTTACCGGCAATTCCTCTTCCGGCGTATCTTTGAAATCCTGATAGAACTTCACCCAGCTTTGAACCGTGGTATAGGACGGCACTCTTGATTTGCCGTGTTGCTTGGCGAACTCACTGACCGCCTTCTTCAGTTCGCCACCGTAGGTTTCCGCCAGTCCCCAGAACCACTTGCCGAGATTCCACCTAGTTTGTGCGGTAGTGCGTTTTGCCCCGATGAGGGCTGAAATACCTTCCTTGATCTGCTCGATCAGAAATTCTCTATCTTTGACGGCCATCGCCTCGGTACGTTCGGCGTCGGAGCGTCCAAAGTATTCGGGCAATGGCATCTTCATCCTGACGTATTCGCTTTTGACGTACTCCTCGGTCGTTCTTCCCACTTCTTTGGCGAAATCGTCCCGCTTAACTTCAATGGGATATTTGCCTTCGGGATCAAACGGATCTTCCAGAACAACCGCGTTGTCGCCAATACGGTCAATGACCATCACGCGCATTCCAAAGGTGCCGTAGACAACATGGTCGCCTCGCTTTACCTGCTCCAACGTCAGCGGTTCAATCCGCGGCGCAGGATTGGCCATCGCTCGGCGATTCGGGTGTTTCAATATTCTCTTTAGCGGTCATACTACCTCCAGTAATAGTGAGACAGCCCCGCCGTGTATCGACGGGGCGACCTCGGTGTGACAATACGGGTTCAAAGACAACACCAGCACAATCTCTTGTTCGTTGCCTCCATAGACTCAATTAGGATTTGGCCGGGCGCGAACAGGCAAACCAATCGCGCCGGAATTCGGTTCATCAGCATCCCCGGATGCGCTCTCGACAGCGCTTGGGTAGCCCGCTTTGGCCACGGTCGGGTCCAGAATTGTCCACGGGGAATGATGCCGGTTCGGACGAGAACTGTTTCGCACATCGACTAATCCTTCCTCTCTTTGCACAGCGTCTCCCACGCCTCCTGCACCTCGCGGAACTTGCGGGTGGCTTCCTTGTCGGGATTGCGGTCGGGATGGTACTTCATTACCGCCTCACGGTACGCCTTCTCGATCTCCGGCCAAAGGGCATCGGGAGGGACGCCAAGGACTTCGCGCGGATCGGGGAGCCTATGGGTGAGCTGCGGGAGCCGGTCGCGGGCCTCGGCTGCCGAGACGGAGGGGAGATGCCAATACCAGGAGGCACGCTCTCCGAAGCCCTTGACGCTCTGCACGCCGAGGCTTTCCTTGGCCCGCTGGAGGGTACGCTTAGAGACGCCCTTACCACCCCGCTCCACCACCTCCTCCTCGACCTCCCTGACGGCAGCCATCCCGCCATGCTCGGTGAGGACCACCCGCAGCACTTCCACGGCATAGGCGTGCTCACGCCGACGAACATGGGACTCCGCAGGCATGGCCACCTCGACGGGGCCGATCCACTCGACCACGACCGGCGTGCAGAAGACATCGTGCAGCTTACGGGTCCGAAAGCCGAGCGGCAGACCGGAGGCGCGACCCTCCTTGACCAGACGCAAGACCTTGCGATGCGGGTCTTGGGGCGTGGGGTCGGCATCAATCTGAAGGACAGTTCGGGCGCAAGCGGTCAAGGCAGTCGCTCCCAACCCGGAGTAGATGGGTTCGTGATACTGTGTGCTTTTGCCAATATGCACAACAAGGACGATGGCGGTATCGTAGCGGTTGGCAATGTCGGCAAGAGGCGTGAGGATGGTCTTGACAACCTCGTTCCGCGAAATGCCGCCGCTAACAAAATCCCAGAAGGGATTGATGGCCACGAACTTGATGTGGCTCCGCCGGATCAACTTCTTCAGCCGATCCAGTTCGGCAGGGAGGTCCATGCGGGTTTCAATGTCGATGCGGGAGAGGTCGGCATGGGAGGCTCTGAGACACGGGACGATAATCGCTTCAGGGGAATCCTCCGCCTCAACTATCAGCGCGTTACTGGGGCTACGGTCGGGCACGCCCTGCGGTTCATCGGGCATAGGGAGTCCTGCCGAAACGCGGGCGGCGAGGTCGTAGCAGACGCATCCCTTTCCCGCCGAGGGAAGCCCCTGGAGGATACTGACGCTCCCCGCGAGGATGCGGTTCTGCCACAACCACGCAATGGGAGTGGGGGTGATGTCGCAGGCTCTCATGGGTTCCTCCATATTTGATTTGCGAACGCCTTTGCCAACTTCGCGCTGGGCAAAGGTTGCCAAGAACGTCACGGGTCTTGGCAAGGTTTGTAAACGAAGCCAACTCTTGTCAACGACGGGCAGCACTTTCGCCGCCCGAATCGTCGGCGGGGGTTTCGATGGCAGTGTCGCCGGGGAAGATCGAACTAGGAAAGTGGGAATCTGGAGCCGCCAGCCCGGCCTTGGCCGGGATGCCCGTGTATACACCCAACGCGCCTATTAAACCTTTTCGCGCCACCCCGACCGTTTCCTCTTGTCCTGAAAGTCTTTTATCAGCCGCTCGATAACAGCACCGAACGGTATCCAGGTTCCGCGCAGTTCCCTGCTCCGCAAGCGCAACGTTTTCGTATCCTCGCCCTTTCTCTCTGGCGGCGGTCATTTCCCGCGACAATTCCGCCAACTGCTCGTACACGCTAAGAGGCAAGCGAATCGTCTTGTGTCTGCCAGGTCTGCTCATACGGTTCTCCATTCCGATTCTTGTATTGCCTCAAAATTTGATTAGCGAAACAAAGCTCCAATCACACGAAAACTCTGATCGCTTAATCAAATGGCAAGATGGGTAGGCTGATTCTGCGTAATTGTGGAATTGCTGATTACTGTTGGATTCAGCTATTTTGTTCAATGCCTATGGGTATAGGGGTACAGAGCGGTTTCCCGCCGATATCGAGACGTTGTGTAGAACCAGTGCCTTTCATTTGCTTACCTCCATCTGCCGATTAGGCCGGTCAAGGTCGTGGGCGAGCCTGGCCAACCGGCGAGCAACGTGCTGGACGTAGCCGTCTGTTCGTCACCACACCAGTTTTAGCGGAGAGGATTGCAGACAGGCAATTGAGGATCTACACGAAGAACTGCGGCGCAATGCAATTGGCAGGGATTAGCCGAAGAATGCCGAGATAGGCACATTACAGAATGAACTGCGGGGAGATATCATGAAGGTCGATTCAACACAAAAGGCCCTCCCGCGGCTGGGCGGAAGGGCCTTTTGCACGATGTCAGAGTCTTCAGACTTGAGCCGATCAGGTTTTTCGATCTTCTTTATCCTCGTACTGGCATTTATCGCATTTCAAGTACCGGAATCTGGGGTGGGTTGCTTTCACTTTCAGTCGTACATCGCGGCATAGCGGGCACAGAGGGGCTTTATAGCGTCCCGCCTCTTTTGCCTGCCTTATCCCGCCTTTGACTTTATCCTCATCGTACAGTCTTCGGGGCTGATTCTGCTTGGGGTCTCTCACCTCAATACAGCACGACGAATCCTGCCTGGCGTGATTTTCCAAGACCTCCCTGGCGCACTTCGGAGGAACCTTATACGCAGTCACCAATTCCGTCACGGTGACCCACGGAAGGCCCTTTTCGCCATTCTTCTTGATCCACTCCAACGTCTTCCCGTCGCCGGGAAGACATTCCTCTCCCACTTGCACGCCGTTGACCCTTGCCTGGGCTTCAGGCGGGATATTCAGGACGTGCTTCAGATTGTCACGATAATCACCGACCGCGTATCCAGTCGGAACGGACTGAGCTTCAGCCCCATAAACACATTCGATCATTTCAGGTTTCCTTAATAGACAGCCATCTGGTGCAATGCGCTCGCCCAGCGCGATCCGCCTGCCCGGCTCCGTTACAATCGTAGCCAGCTAACGGACACCAAGGCAAGTCCAGCCAGGGATGAAGACGGTATTTAATAACGTGCCGCCGTGTGTGGCTGTAAGTCATAGACTGTCTTGCTTTTCTGCCGCGCCGCGTGGCGCTATACAAAGAATCCCAGTTCTTCCGGCAGTTGGACACCTGATTTCGCGTGGTTGAAAGGCTACGCTGTCACTTCGCCCATACAGATGCACGCTGGCACACGATGCCTGCCGTCCAACAGGGCACTACGGCGGAAGCACGGTGGAATTGGCCCTTGGTGCCGTGCCGCAGACTTAGGCGGAGGCAGCGGGCGGTGCAACGATCATGGCCGCGGCCACCAGCACCAAGATTACAGCCCCGTCCACGTCTGCTCCACCGACGCGCACGATGCACTACGGCAGCGGCGTCGGCCAACGCCGCGCTGACTGCCAACGGCACGATCAGCACGATGATGGCGGCAGTACCTCGGCACGCGGCTCCGCTCATGAATTCCAACGTGGCGACTGTCATTCGCTGACGAGTCATCAGCGGCAACAGATAATCCGCAAGCCGCTGTCCCAAATGTAACAAGAACACACCGGAACTCTCCGTGCTATCAGCAGGTTGCGCCAGAACCCGTTGTTCCTCATGTAAATTGCGGATTGTGTATTCATGCTTCGTTCAATACAACTCATTGCAGACTGATTGATCGGTGCCAGCCGCCGAGCCGCTGTCACCTGAAGCGAAGACACTTATTGTTCCCAGATCATTAACCAAAGGACCACAACGATGGATGACCTGATTCACCTTCGCAGAGAACGTCGTGCAATCCGCCGCGCGTTGAAGAACCTCGACAAGAGGATTTGTGAGGAGTACACGAAGTACGTCCGGGGTCGCCGCGAGTGCGGGAAATACGAACCGCCATCGGGAAGAAACATCTACCAGAATGATCGCCGCGATTGATTGAGGTAATACCTGTGTACACACGCCCCGTTGTCGGGCGCTAATTGTTTGTTCGTTTTCAAAGGAGATGTGTAGTAATGAAGTTTGAATTCGTTTCTAAGGTTCCGTATCAAGTGACCATTCGGCTTCGACCCACGCGGGAAGCCCCCGCCGGTGAAACGGTGAAGCAGTATTACCGTTTCAGGAAGTTCGATTGCAAAATGGGATCTGATACGGTGGTGTTCTTGCTGCAACAAACCGACGGCAACGCCTACGTTGCTACGGTCTGGCGAGACACGCCATTGACTACTCAGGAGGAAGAGGCGGTTGCCAAAGCCGTTTTTGAGTGGGTCGAAGATCAGCGGAAGGCTAAGGCGATTCGCAACAAGGGAATCGTCTAGCTCGTCGTCCTGAATGCCGCCTCCCGCCGCCACGGCGGCGGGAGGCGGTTTCTTTCCATAACAATTTCAAATAGGAGGCTTATATGCCGAACTGGTGCGAGAACAAATTGGCTATTAGAGGCAAGAATGGCGTGCTGGGTTGCCTGAACGCGATCAAGGGCGAGCCGGACGAGGACGGCCCCCGCCACATCGATTTTCAGAAAATTGTGCCGATGCCTGCGATCTTGGAAGGCACGCGGGCACCAGCCGACGAAAAGGGACTCGTCCTGCTTGGTGATGATGCTCTTGGGCAAAAGATGCTGGGCTATTCGTCGGCGCGCGAGGCGGGCATTGCCGACCTGGAAGGACTCCGCAACTATATTCGAGAAAACCACCCCAAGGCCGAGGCGGAAGGCAAGCATTCGATGCAGGCGGAGCAAGAGACGGGCTTCCGCGATTGGTACGAGTGGCGCACGAGGTGCTGGGGAACGAAGTGGAACGCCTCATATTGTTCGCCACTGGGAGATGTGACCGACCAGCGGGCCGACCTGGAGTTTTGCACGGCCTGGTCACCGCCCGTGCCGGTCATCGTGGAACTGTCCAAGCAGTTTCCCACGCTCACGTTGACTTTGAAATTCTGGGAGTGCGGCGTGGGGTTTCGCGGCATTATGCGGGTCAAGGCTGGAAAAGTCTTGCGAGCCGCGACCTACGAGTACAAGGGCCACAGGGGCGGTTGAGCGTCATGGTCAGCGTCGAGGGTCGATGCACGTCGCCGCTGGCCTGAGAGTAACCGCAACCAAGGGGCAACTTGAGGAGGGTTTATGGAACCTGGACTAAAGCACATTCCTCTCAATGGCGACGTAACGATCAGTACAACCGTGCTGGTGAGGGCGAACGAGGAGAGTATCCGTTTGGGGTTCAGTCGCAACTTGCTGGGGATCGACGGCTTTCCCGTGGGATGGGTGTATTCCATCGTAGCGGCAGCCGTCCATACGAGCACGGACGATCTTCAGAATATCCGGCTGATAATTCTCCTGCCAAGCGAGATCGGCAGCGTGGAGGAAGCGGCGGACAGCCTTGTGCCGCACATGCTCGACGTTGCCCCTGACACCTGGGCCGACATTCTCCGGCGTAGCAGGCGGAAGCAGCGGCGGAAGGGGGATTGGCCCGGAACATAGAAATGTCCATCCGCTGGGATGCCAAGGAGAAGCTGAGATGAAGGTGGCGGACGGTGGGCAATGGCCGCGGCCAGTAGCCACTCGCACTAAGTTAGCCGTCGCCCAGCGGCCTGCAAATTCCAGCGGTGCCACGCCGTATTTGACCAGGAGAAGCGAGATTTGGCCGAACGTGCCGAGGCCAAGGCTAAGATGATGGCGGCACGAAAACCTAATTGAAAATCGGACAGGAGCAGAAAATGAGCAGTGAATGGTTTTCGACGAGCAGGAGTGGTTTGCAGAAGCAAGCTAAGGAGCGAGGCGCACCGAAGGTGTTCCTCGAATTGGTTTCCAACGCCCTTGACGAGCGTGATTCCGGCATGACGACCGTGAACATCGAGATCGCCCCGATTGAAGGTCGCCCGCTGGCAAAGGTCGTCGTGGACGACAATAGTCCGGTCGGGTTCCGTGTCCTTAGCCACGCCTACACGATTTTCGCGGAGTCCTACAAGCGAGGTAATCCCGAACTGCGGGGCCAGTTCAATTTTGGCGAGAAGCTGTTTTTGTCGCTGTGCAAGACGGCCACCATCTCCACCACGACAGGGACAGTTATTTTCGACGACGAGGGCCGACATGAGCACCCGCGTAAGAAGCGGGATAGCGGCACGCGGATCGAGGCGGTGATCGAGATTACGCGGGACGAGATCGCGGAACTGGATCGGCTGCTCCGTTCGCTCTTGCTGCCCGAAGGCGTATCGGTGGTCTTCAACGGGATGCAGTTGCCCTGCCGGAAGCCGATCACGGAATTCGAGGCGACGTTGCCCACGCAGATCGCAGACGAGGAAGGGATCATGCGCCCCACCACCCGCAAGACCACGGTGCGGGTCTACGAAGCCGGTGACGGGGAGCAGCCCCATCTCTACGAGTTGGGAATCCCGGTGGTCGAAACGGATATTCCCTGGCACATCAGCGTTGGACAGAAGATTCCTTTGAACTCCAGCCGCGATAATGTTACTCCGGCCTATCGCCGCACGATCTCGACGGCGGTGGCGGAGTCGATGCGGGCGGACCTCGATAAGGACGATGCCTGCGGCTGGGCCAACGACGTGCTCGGTGACAAGAAGGCGTCGGCGGATCTTGTCGGCAAGCTGATGGATGAGCGATTCGGCAAGGTCCGGGCTTCCTACGACCCTAGCGACCGCGAGGCCAATTTCGCGGGTCCAATCAAGGATGGTGCGACGATTGTGCATGGCGGGATGCTGGCGAAGGAGCAATGGCAAAACGTCAGGGAGAAGGGAGCCATCAAGCCTGCTGGTCAGATTTGGCCCACCCCGAAGCCTTACAGCGACAACCCGAACGCTCCGCAGGCCCAATTCATGGATCGCAAGGATTGGACACCTGGCATGGTTCGGTTCCACGACTACCTGTGCTGGGCAGCCACGGAATTGCTGGGCGTAGTGAGCTTGACGGTTCGCTATCCGTTGAAAATGGGAACGACCGCCTGCTACGGCAAGAAGTCGGCCACCAGCGGCACCATCGACTTCAACGTAGGACAACTGGGCCTGCGGTGGTTTAACACGATTGGCGTCAAGCAGGATGAACTGATGATCCACGAATTTGCCCATCATCGTGCCGCCGACCACTACTCCGAGGAGTTCCACGAGGCGTGCTGCGAGTTGGGGGCCAGGCTCAAGCAGTTGGCTATAGAACAGCCCGAGAAGATGGCTGAGTTTACGAAGCCCAGCAGCGAGAACCAGTGAATGGTGCTGACGACCAAGTAGGCCGGGGCCAGGGCCAGTATATGGCAAGAAAATTGAAAATCGGACAGGAGTACACAGAAATGCTCGTAAGTTACGGACTCGACGAAGTTGAATTGGATACGGCGGGAGCCGTGGAAGTCCAGGCCATCCAGGGCCGGTTGAAAAGTTTCATGGGCCTTCCCCGGAACGCCGTGGCTCTGGTGGATGGCATCAAGGTCAGTCCGGCCCATCTCGCCCAGCCGTCGAGCACGGTTGAGTTCAGGGTGGAGCAGGGGCATAAGGAAATTGGGCGGGTTTTTACTGCCCGAGAGTATTGCCGAATGTTCGGTCTGACCCAGCGTGACTTTGATCTTCAAATTCAGAGAGGTTTACGTGTAATGCAATTGACGGATGGCACTATGAGAATCACCGAAACGTCGGTGGACAATTTCCTGAATGGCGACGGCGCGCACTGGGCAGTGATCGCTAGCAGCCTCAAGCGGATCGCCGACCACGTTGATCCGCCGCCCCCGGACATCGTGGATACGACCTATATCGCGGACAAGCTGGGTTGCACCCTTGAGTGGGTCGCCAAGATGGCTTTGAAAGGTCGCATCCCTGCCAATGCCATCGTGCCTGGGACGGGCATTGGCAAACCTTGGAAGTTTTACCGGAGCCGGATTGATCGCTGGATTCTGGAGCGGTAAGGAAGCGGTGGGAGAAAGGGATGCCGAGAAAACCGAAACAGGAGAGGCAAGAAATCATTTTCGTGGTGAACGGTCAGCCGATCACCGTGATTATGCATCCGCCTGCCGGGGCGCACAAATCGTGGCGGGCCTACTGGCATGGGTTGCCGAGGCCGAAAACTACCGGCCATCGCCGGTATGATGAGGCCGTGGTCGTGGCGGAAAACATGCTTCGCAACGGCGGCAACCGGGTCCAGCCCACCGATTTAGTGATGAGTGACGAAGAATTCGACTCCATCCAACGGCAGCATTTCGGCAAAAAGAAAGATCCAGCCGCCCAAGTTCGGGCGCAAAAAGTCGCTCACTGCCTGCATGGAGGCCGTTTCTGCTTTCCGCCTAATCACAGGTATCAGCCCAATCTCCCTTGCCAAGTCCAAGGATTGCGAGCGTTTTCAGGAAGCAGCCCTGAAGAAACCGCGCGAACTGGAGGATGTCCCATCCCCAGAAAGACAACGACGCTGCGCCTCGCATCCGGCCCAACACGGTCATCAAGTGGTCATGTCGCACTCCAGGCGGCGTTTGAGAGGGCGAATAGGAATGCCGGGAAGAAATGCGTGCGGACGAATATGGACGAACGCAAACTGCTGACATCGAATCCGTGGAAGAACTTCACTTGGATTGGCGGCACTCCCCCGAAGAAGCGTCATCTCACTGACGAGGAGCTTTTGTCAATTCTGGATTATCTTGAAGGACGTTGGCCCAACGTGACCACGGGAACCTTGTTCGCCAAGACGAGCCTTTGGATGTGGGCGAGACGGGCTGAGGTTGCCAGCCTTCGCTGGGAGAACCTCCGCATTGTCGGGAACGAATATCACTTCGACTTCATTGGCAAGTGGGGCATCAGGAAGTGGGCCAGGATTCCGACTGGGTTGTACCATGCGTTGCTCAAGGTGTCGCACTGACAGTCCCTATGTCTTCGCCGCTTACACCGAGCAGCTTCGGGAACATTACCTTCATACTCCCCACCCGCTGACCGCCAAGATCGTTGGCCCGGAATTTGATCCCGAACTCCTTTACCGTTGGTTCCACACCAAGATTAGGAAATGGGCCGACGTGACGGGCCGCGAGCGAGCCAGCCACCATTCCTTCCGCAAAACGGCGCTCCAGACCGCCAGACGGGGCGATGATCGCAATGGGCAAGTCGCCCAGGATGCGAAAGTCACCGAGGCCGTTATGATGCGGCACTACGTTGATGAAACGGATGAGGAATTTCGTCAGGCAAGTAACCGGACATATTTCCGCCTTGTGGCGGCAATAAGCCCCCAGGTGGCCCAGCGGTATGGCTTCCGAGCCGACGAGGAAGGGGTCAGCCTGGAAGAGCAGCTTGCGGCTGCGGTCAAAGCCAAGGAATGGACGCTGGCGAAGGAGCTTCTCGCGCGGCTTCAGGCGTGATTGGCCGTCTACTTACACCCATCGACAACAAAGCCCATGCGGGTCGCAATGACCGGCATGGGCTTTGTTGCTTCTCTGCTGGATAGGGGCGATTTATGCGAATTTTTGCGAAAAGTGATTTGGTCCGGCGAACTCAATTTTGGACCGTCGCCGTAAAGTCTTATCGTTATTCAACTTACAAGTACGCCCGGAGGGACTCGAACCCCCAACCCTCGGTTCCGAAGACCGATGCTCTATCCATTGAGCTACGGGCGCAAATCGCGAAATCAACGCAAAGATTAAGTCTACCAGACCCGTGCAAGATGGCAAGGCGGACAAAAAACCGCGCTATCGGCCGAGCGCGAGTTCCAGGATTGATGATCCTGATCCCGATCATGCGACCAAGCCGGCAAAATAGCTCCTGATTTTAACGAATTACCGGAACTGCGAAGACAGGCCCCTAACTTCCCGCAAGAGAAGCAAAGGAACTGAATCAGATCGTCATCGCCGCCGCCGCTATATCCCCGATGACGCGAACAGTGCCGAAGCATTGAGAGACTGGAACGTGAGATTGTTGACCAGCGACTGCGAGCTGGCAAGCACCTGGCCGAGCAGCGGAGCAATCGGCACGTTATTTTGCGCGATGGCGTTGTTGACTGCGGTCTGGGCCTGCAAAACGGTGTTGAGCACAATACCGACCGTCGCGTTGACGCCGAAGTTTGCTTGGCCGAATGGCGCTGCGCCCGTGAAAATGCCTGCGGTTGCCGGGACGAAGGGCGTCGCGCTTGTGGAAATGCCCGGGTTTACCTGGACGATAGTCGTCGCGGTTCCCAGGAAGCTGCCGATGTCGGAAAAAAGCGTCGCATTGTCCAAGGCGTTCAGCGTATTGGCCAGTACACTGAGCGTATTCGAGGCGGTATTGAAGGTATTGCCGAGGCCGCTTGACGTGTTGCCAGTAATCGCATTCAGCGTGTTGGTGAGGCTGGACACGGCATTTACCAGCGGACTCAGCGTATTATTGGTGGTTGGAATCACCGCGCTGCTGACGGAGCTTGCGGGACCGATCTGAAACGGGCTTGCCAGGCCGGGGGCGGGCGCGAAGGGATTGGGGAGGACGATCGTCGTGCCGTTCAGCGGACTGGCGTTATTGGAGATTCCCGCGAGGAAAGTGTTTGCCGTGGCCGCAGCCTGCACTTGCAGGCCAATGCCCACGTTGATCCCGGCGAACGGATTGGACAAAGTCGTCGTTGTTTTTAGGCTGAGGGGCGCCATCACGTCGGCGGCAACTTTGACCGGCTCGAGTCGGTTCGCCAGCGGGATGCCAAAAAGGCCCGTTCCGCTCAGCATAGCCCGCGGCTCGAGCGCCTCGCAGAGCAAACGCCGGTGGTATTTCGATTTCGGTCTCATGATTCGTGGGTTCCGAGACTATCCGAATTATACGCATTGCCGTGGGCCGGGCAACTGCTATCGCAGTCGTACGTCATGGCGGAGTCGTGTCGGCCGAATGCCTCGTTATGGACCGCGGATGAAGGAGCAAACGGCTCGACGGGCATTTGACAACGCCAAGTCCCGCTACGAAACTCAATTTCGTCGTGCCGCCGTTGTGGGGGCAATGTGCCGACGAGAAAGGCAAGGAGAAGGGAATGTGTAGCATTTGTCGCAAAAGCATTGTCTTGGTGATCGCGCTGCTGCTGACGGTGGCCACTGCGGCGGCGAACCGCTTGGCGGCGGGCGAAACGGAACCCGCCAGGACGGCCAACAGATCAACCACGCGGTCCGGGAATCTGACCTTGGACAACCTCAAGCCGGGTGAATGGTGCGAAGTGCCCAACTCCCGCTTGGACGCCGTGGCAGCCAAGCAGTCGAAATTCCCCTGGCTGGCCGGCAGTTCCGGCGTAGCCGGGGTCATCTGCTGCTGGTGCGGCGGGGCCTTCGACTGGCAACGCAACCAGCTCTACATCGGACCGGGCGGCGGACACATGGGCTACAACGGAAACGAAGTCTACGCCTTCAGCCTGCGCGACATGAAATGGCGCCGGCTGAACGACCCTTATCCGATTGTCATGGGCGAATCTACCGACCCGAAGCGCGCGCCGTTTGCCATGCACACCTACGACGGCGTCGAATACATTCCGCCGCCGTTTGACCGCTACGTGGTGGTGGGCGGCTGGGACACACCCGACACCTACGCCCTCAATCCCGACCAGCCCGGCCGCTGGGAGGTCTATCCCGGTCACGGCACCGGCCGGACCGGCGACATCTGCGGCTATGATCCGCTTCGCCAACTGCTATGGTTCAACACGCCCGGGACCGACGGGATGCTCAGCCAATGGGACCCGCTGAAGCATCAATGGACTTTGCGGGCCAACTACTCCATGGAGCACATGGACTATAAGACCACCGGCGACATCGACTACAAGCGGGGTTTGTTCGTCGCAGCCGGCAATCACAAGGTCTATGCCTGGCCGCTCAAGCCGATTCCCGGCGTAATCGCCGGGGGCAAGATCAAGACCGGCGGCGATACGGAGATCCTCGATCGCGGGAGTCCTGGTTTCTGTTACGACTCCTCAGTCGATAAGTTCGTCGCCTGGAGCAGCGGAGCGGACGTTTACACGCTGGATATGGACACCAAGGTCTGGACCAAACACCCGCCGGCGGCGAGCAATAAGGTCGTTCCCGGCAAGCCCGACCAGTGGGGCACGTTCGGACGGTTCCGCTATGTCGCGTCCAGGAACGTCTTCATTCTGTGCAACAGCGTCAGCCAGAACGTCTTCTTTTACCGTCTGACGGCCGACAAGCCGAACGTGATTACCGCCGTCAAGGCCAGGCTGGCCAAGGGCGCCGTGGACAGTGACATTCCGACGGCTGCGATATCGGTGGAGGCAGTCTACGCCGACGGAACTCGCAAGGAACGTCACCGACAAGGCCTGTTACTTCTCGTTGGACCCGGCGATCGCCCAGGTTGAACTTCAAGGCCGAGGCATCGTGACCGGTTTGGCCGGCGGGACTGCCAAGATCCGCGTGGTCTACACCGACCCGGCGTTCAAGCGCGGCTTTGCCGACACGCTATCGGTGACGGTCCGAGACATTATCGAGGCTTCGACGCTGGATTCGCTGAAACTGAATTTCGGCGCACTGACAATGGTGGCGGGCGATAGTTTCCAGCTTGTGGCCAAGGGCGCGTATGTCAGAGGCCGAGATCGCTTCACGCGACTGGATACGAGGCGGGCGGAATGGAAGTCCGATTCGCCCGCTTTAGCCACGGTGGCGGGCGGTCTGGTCAAGGCGGTCGGCAAGGGTGGACCGGCCCAGATCACCGCGTCGCTAAACGGCAAGTCCGCTGCGGCCGCGGTGACCGTGTCTGATACGCCGGCGATTACGCGCATCAACTTTCAGGTCACCGATACCAGCCCGCGAACCGGCTGGCAGGCCGACAATGGCGAGGCCTACAACGATCTCCGCGGTTTCGGCTGGTTGAAAACCGACGGCCTCGGCTCGCGCGACGACAGGATCGGCACCAACAACTTCTTGCTCAAGAGCTTCGTGGGCGGCAACGAGGTCAGGGATTTCAAGGTGAAGGTCCCGGCGGGCTGGTATGTCGTGCGGGTCGCCGTGGGCGACCCGCAATACGGGGCTCGCCCGTTCGCCGGTTGGGTCGCCTTGGGTGCGGAGAAGCTGGTCTACTACCGGGGGCGGGGCAACGATATCGCCACCCGCATCGTCAAGGCCGGTGACGATGGCCTGGTGTTCAGCGCCGTCGGCCCGGTCAACTACATCATTGTGGCCCCGGTCGGCATCGACATGGAGCAGCACGCCAAGGATGGTCCCGACCAAGGAAGGTGACGGCGACCGAGGCGGCCGTCGCCGCGCATTGACTCTACACCACCCAGCGCTCGCCCGAAGTCTTGTGCCGGACCTCGACCTGTGGCCGCTTCTCGCCGGCAATCAGGCGAAACTCCAGCGGCACCTTTCCGCTGGAAAGAACCGCGGGCTGCTGCAGTGTCGATTCGCCCGCCTTTTGCAGGCCGCCGTCTTGATACCGATACAGTTCGAGCGCCCACGACTGCCGATTGAGGATAAGCACTTCACGCACGCCGATTTGCGAGTAAAAGCCCAGCTTCTCGTACGTGCGGTCACGCGGACTGGTGATCTCGATGATGAAATCGGCCGGTCCGGTCCAAAACCGGTTATGGTTCTCGGCCGCCGTATCGGCCAGGAAGACCACGACATCCGGCACGCGATAGTCGTGTTCCCAATCCTCCGCCGCTGCCGCAAGGTTCACGCCGGCACGGACTTTGCCCAGGCCAGGCACTCCGACACTCGCCACCAGTACGAAAGTAAAGCTGGAGACGATCTCTTGGTGGTCGTCGTTCGCCATGGGGGGCATGAAATAGACTCCTTCCCAGACTTCGTCATGTTGGTCGGCGTCCCACGCCTGCCGCTGCTCTTTGAGTTCTTCCTCAAGCCGAGGATTTTCAATCAGCATTGCCATGGAAAAAAGACCTCGTTCCCGACGCGAATGATATTCGCTACCGCCATCCATTTTACATCACGGCCCCCCAAAGAAAAAGAGCATGGTACCTGGAATTGCCGTCCCCGGAATAGCCGCCGGAATTCCAGTGGCCAAGCAGACTCGACGGGCCCGCGATGTGCTAACCCAGCGCGCGGCAGCCGTTGTCCACGTGCTGGCACGCCAAAGCTTGGGGAAAAAATCGGCCAAAGTTGATTTTTCGAGTCTGACCGTTCGCCGTGAATGCGTGTGTGTTTCAGCGGGTGGAAGTCCCGCCTGGGAAGGGTCGCTTGCCCAGTAGCAATCGAAGCGGCAGTTGCCGAAGCCTTCGATGGAAAGGATCACTTGGTGATCCCGCGAAGATGTAGGCCGTAACGCAAGTAAACGCTCGACGAGGCCCCGAAACGAATAACTTGGAAGCCGACCTGACGGTCAGATGGGGAAGGCCAGTGTTGCAGAGGAAGGCAGTGATAAAGGCACTCTGTAGTTCCAACGGGGTAGAGAGCGACGGCATGCATCGAAGGAATGCACATGAAGCACGGGAAGCCGACGATGACAGCGGCGGCAACCGCAACGGGCAACCCGCGAGGGCCAGGCCCGGTCGCGTTGGTGGCGGAGAGGCTCGTAGTAGCGTTGAAGCCGGGTAATTCCGGTGGAGCCAAGGGGCCTCAGTTCAAGGATCAGTGTACGCAGGAGGAAAGCAGAGCATGATTGGCGAAGAGCCTACCAACATCAATCCCTTGCAGAAACTCCGCGCGGCACTGCATGACAAAGCGAAGAGTGCGCCCAACTTTCGTTTCTATGCCCTGTACGACAAGGTGTATCGCCGTGATGTGTTGCAAGCGGCCTGGAGGCAATGCCGTACCAACGGCGGAGCATCCGGCGTCGATGGCCAAACGTTCGCGGACATCGAGCAGTACGGGGTGGAGCGGTGGTTGGACGAACTGACGGAGGAATTGCGAACGAAAAGCTATCAACCGCAACCGGTGCGGCGGGTCTACCTGCCGAAGCCGGACGGGAAGCAAAGACCCTTGGGGATTCCCACGATCCGCAACCGGGTGGTGCAAACCGCCGCGTTGCTGATCTTGGAACCGATCTTCGAGGCCGACTTGCAACCCGAACAGTACGCCTACCGCGAAAACCGTAGTGCCCTGGAGGCGGTGCAAGAAGTGCATCGACTTCTGGGCCAAGGATATCGCGCAGTCGTCGATGCCGATTTGAGCGGCTACTTCGATTCGATCCCGCATCCGGAGTTGATGCTGAGCGTCGCGCGTCGCGTGAGCGACAAGGCCATGCTGCACCTGATCAAGCAATGGCTGGTGGCGCCGGTGGAAGAAACGGACGAGCGCGGTCGAGTACGGCGTACCACGCGGAACAAGGATACGAAACGCGGCACGCCGCAAGGCGCGCCGATCTCACCCTTGTTGGCGAATCTGTACATGCGCCGTTTCGTGTTGGGTTGGAAGACCCTCGGGCATGAGACCCGTTATCAGGCCCGGATTGTCAACTATGCCGATGATTTCGTGATCTTGTGTCGTCGCCGGGCGGATGACGCCCTGACGGCGATGCGCGACATGATGACGCGGCTGAAATTGACGGTCAACGAAACGAAAACGCACGTCTGCCGCCTGCCTGCCGAATCGTTCGATTTCCTTGGGTATACGTTCGGCCAGATGTATTCCCGGCGAACGGGAGGGGCCTATCTCGGCGCGCGACCGGCGCGCAAGAAGGTCCTCGGGGTATGCCGTCAACTCAACGAGTTGGTAGGCAAACTCCCGCCGTTCATCCGGCCGGAAGCGTTGGTCTACCAAGTCAATCAGGTGTTGCGTGGGTGGGCCAATTACTTCTGTTACGGAACCTACACCTCGGCGTTTTCCATCGTGAACCTTCACGTCAATCGCCGGGTCCGTCAGTGGCTATGCCGCAAGTTCGAGATCAAGGGGCTGGGATACGGCAAATATCCCGACAGCTATCTGGAGCGCAAGCTTGGATTGCTGAACCTCACTCGCTTCCAGCGTCGTCACTCGTGGGCGAAACCATGAACCTTGTCCGAGAGCCGGATGCGGGAAATCCGCCCGTCCGGTTCGATGAGCGGGAGGTGGAAACGGAGCACGGCATGCGGTTATTGAGACACAGACGGGGAAACCCCGAAACAGAATATGCCGACGCCTAAACCACCGCGCCACCTCTCGACTCTACCCGGTGGCGACGCTTTCCGATGCCAGCCAGGCCCGAATCATGGCGGATGCCAGCCAGGCCCGAATCATGCTTGATTCTACCAGGTCGTGGCCGCCGAAACTACCGGCAAGGCGGCTGCGCAGCAGCACTGCGGCCAGCCGGTGTTGGGCGAATATCCTCCCGAAGATACAGGCCCTTGCGCATATCCCTCGCGCGTTTGGCCAGCAGCAACAGTTGATTCAGTAGCTCGCGCACGTCAGAGATCGGCCAGTTCCCGTGCAAGAACTCCTCCGTCTGAGACCACTTGATCGCCACTGTTTCCAGGTCTTCGGCATCGAGTGCGGCTAGTGCGGAAGCCAAACCTCGATGCAGTTGTATGATGCTCGACTCGTCGCGCAAGTCTGACGGGGCTGCATCGTTCTCGAATTCGTCGGCTGAGACGAGATGCTGGAGCAGCAACAGCTTTCGGAGGTTCAATTCTTTAGCGCAGACCTGCGGAAAGTACTCGACCCAACGCTCGTCCCCACGGAGGACACGCAACTCGTTTTGCGAAGCGACGAAAACAATTCCAAATGTCTTCATGCTGTGGTTGCCCAACGGTATTTTGACCGCCGAACTGTCCGAATGAACGGTCCGCGGCTGGCCTTCGGCCTTGTCGGTTGCGCCGGCAATCCTTCGGGCATGCCCTACACCCTCCCCATCTTAACGCCGTACCATTGATTCATCAACGGCCTAGGGGTGAGGAGATGCCTTCCATCGGCCGGCAGTTCCGTGCGCTTCCATTATTGCTGCTCTCGGCGCGAACCGCTACCGTCGTACACGCGTTCTGATGCCGGTTTTGCCCCCTGGTGGTTTCATGGACCGCTGGACGGCTGCGCCGATCCCCGGCAGTCCGGGGCAGTCGTACGAGGACGGGAAAGAGCAATTAGCGCGACTTTTTCGCCGCTTTCTTGGCTTTTGCGGCCTTTTGTGCCGGTCGCGGCGGCAGTGCCGCTCTCCTCCGCCCGGAAGTGGCCCATCTCCTTCAAGCGTTCGGTAAAGGCGTCTTCGCAGGCCTTTCCCCAGCGCAAGAGATCGCCCAGGGCGCAGTCGAACGAGGGCTGGTTGCTGATGGAAATCGGGCCGGTTTCCAGGCTGGCCATCTCGGCCGCGACGCGGCGGGCGGGGGCGATCAACTGCTCTACCCGCGCCACGGAATTCTTAAGTGACTGCGGGCTATGGAGTTGCGACGAATCTTCTTTGCTGATCCTGGTCATAATTTTCCTCGGTTGGAAGTGGTTACGGTTAATTATCAGGTAATTATCACTCACCATTGCCCGCCTGTCAAGGGCAGCAAGCCCTTGCCCGGAAAAGACTTGGAACGACCCGGCCGGCGCCTGGCCCGCGGGCGGGCGAGCGAATTCGGGGAAAATCCCCGCGCTCCCTCGGCCAGATTTAATAGCTATGGATAGATTAGCACAGATTATCGGTCCGCAGGCTTTTTTTGTCAGGTTTTCCTCTGCCTTCACCGGTCGCGTATTGCCCAAAGACCTGCCAGACAGATTACGACTTTTTCGGCTTTCCAGCAATGGGATCACCGAGATGGAACTCTCGAACTGGGTTTGCAGGGTAAGTCGGTCAAGGCGTCCCGTGGTCCGCAGATCATCAGAAAAGGAAGGGTTTCCGGCGGAACCCCTTCCGATGGTGTTTCGCGCGGAGGTGGGGGTGACCGCCGCAGATTGGGGAACGGATATTGATCATGCCTTATACGGGCTTCGACGGCGTGGCGCTTGGCGCTGCATTTCTTACGCGTGCGATTGTTAAAAAAACCCTCTTGCCGATCTTCGAACTGTGGCAAGAATTCTCGGGTGGTCTGCGGTGCTCCACGGCCGCCGAGAAACCGTCACTCTTTTGATCGACTTAGCTTAGAACCTATCCAAAAACCGGATTGGGCCCGGTACTCTCCAGGATCATCTGGGGGTTTTCGGACAGGTTCTTGGAGGGATTCATGTTTGTCAAGACGCTTCGCAATTGGCTCCGGAAGTCCAAACCCAGCCGCCGGACCCGGCCGGCGCAATACCGCCGGCTTTGCTTCGAGCACCTGGAAGAGTTGGCCTTGCTCACGACTTTCACGGTCACGAACACCGCCGACAGCGGCGCGGGCAGCTTGCGGCAGGCCGTCATCAGCGCCATGGCCTCCGCCGGCAACACGGTGGCGTTCGACATCAGCGGCTCAGGCGTGCACACCATCCATTTGACTTCGACCGATCCGACTTATACCTATACGGCCCTGCCGCTGATTACTAATTCCGTGACCATCGACGGCACCACGCAGCCCGGCTACTCCGGCAGCCCCCTCATTCAGATCGACGGATCGATGGAAAGCAGCTCGTTTTTGGCCGGCCTTTACATCACCGCGGGCAGTTGCACGGTCAAGGGCCTGGACTTCACGGGCTTCAGCGGGACGGCGATTGTGCTATCCAGCGGCTCGAACACGATTGAGAACAACTACATCGGCGCCGACCCGACCGGCACGACGGCCGACGGCAACCAGGGTGGCGGGATTGCCATTTACGGCGGCGCGAGCAACCAGATCGTCCACAACGTCATCTCCGGCAACAGCTTCGCCGGCGGCTCGCCCACCTATTACTCGGCCGTGTCCGTCGCTAACGCGGGAGCGAACGGCAACGTCATCGCGGGCAACTACATCGGCGCCAACGCGGCGGGTACGGCCGCGCTGGGCAACGGCGGCGCCGGCATCAACGTCACCGGCAGAGCGCAGAACACGCTGATCGGCGCCGACGGCAGCAGCAGCGCTAGCGACGCGGCGGCGCGGAACGTCATCTCCGCCAACAGCGAGGAAGGGGTTATCATCGAAGGGACCTCTTCCGGCGCCAACACGACCGGCACCATTGTTGCCGGCAACTACATCGGGACCAATGCCTCGGGCACCGGCGCGCTGGGCAACCAAAACGACGGCGTGTTCATCGGCAACGGCGCAGAACACCCGCGTCGGAGTCAGCACCTCCGACGCCGACCCGTCGGGCGAGAGGAACGTGATCTCCGGCAACGAGTACCCGGGTGTGGGGATCTCCGATTCGGGGACCGAGTTCAACGTCGTCGCCGGCAACGACATCGGCACCAACGCCGCCGGCACCGCGGCGTTGCCTAACGGGAGCGACGGTTTGTTTATCGGCGGAGGCGCGGAGAATAACCGCATCGGCGTCAACGGTCCCGACGCGAATGCCTCCGAGGAGGGCAACGTGATTTCCGGAAACATGTACCAGGGCGTGGGAATCGACGGCACTTCGTCCGGAGCAAACACCACCGGCAACATCGTCGCCGGAAACTACATCGGCACCAATGCCACAGGAACGGCTGCGCTGCCCAACACCGACGCCGGCGTGTACGTCTACGGCGGCGCGCAGGACAACCGCATCGGCGTCAACGGTCCCGACACGAATGCGTCCGCGGAAAGAAACGTGATCTCCGGGAACGCCTACGAAGGGGTCGTGCTCTCCGATCCCGGGACGAACTCCAACACCGTCGCCGGCAATTATATCGGCAGCAACGCCGCAGGCACCGCGCCGCTGTCCAACGGCAGCGACGGCATCGACATCATCAACGGCGCCGAGAGCAACCTCATCGGCACCAGCGGCAGCGGCGCGGGCGTCGCCGCCGAGGCGAACGTCATCGCGGCCAATACCGATCTCGGCGTGGAAATTCAAGGCATTTCTTCCGCCGCCAACACGACGAACAATGTGGTGGCCGGCAACTACATCGGCACCAATGCCGCGGGAGCGACCAACCTGGGCAACGGCGCGAGCGGCATCCTGATCAGCGCCGGAGCGCAATCGAACCAGGTCGGCGGCAGCACGGCCCTGGCCAACCTGATCGCCTACAACGCGCAGACCGGGGTTGCGGTCACCGGCACGGGGACGACCGGCGACAGTATTCGCTTCAACTCGATCTACGGCAACGGCAGCATAGGCATCGACCTGGGCAGCGACCCGCAATACGACGGCGTGCAAGTGAACCACGCTGGTACGACCAGCGGCCCCAACAACCTGCAAAACTATCCGCTGATCACCGCGGCAACGCCCGGTTCCAGCACGGTCATCAGCGGCACGCTCACCAGCCTCGCGTCGACGACCTGCACGTTGGACTTCTATGCCGACACGACGCCCGACATCACGTTCTACGGACCGGGCCAGACCTATCTGGGATCGACTTCGGTTACGACGAATTCCAGTGGGACCGCCGCCTTCACCGCGACTCTGAGTGCGGCCACGACGACCGGCGAATGGGTGACGGCCACCGCGACCGATCCGGCGGGCGATACGTCCGAATTCTCCGGCGACCGGGAATTGCCCTACTCGACGCCCGCGCTGCGCAAATCGACCTGGACGCAACTCGGGCCGGACGCCATCGCCCAGTCGCCGGAGTTCACCGGCCCGGTCATGTCCGGGCGGATCGAGACGGCCGCGCCCGATCCGGACGATCCCAACATCATGTACGTCGCGGCCGACGGCGGCGGAGTGTGGGAGACGACCGATTGGCTCGCTGCGTCGCCCACCTGGGTACCGCTGACCGACTCCCAGTCGAGCACTGTGACGGGGAGCGGAGACTACACCTTCGACGCCATGGCCGTAGATCCCGGTAACCCGGCGATCATCTACGCCGCCGCGGGCGGTCCCGGCGGCGGCGTCCTCAAATCGACGAACGGCGGCCAGGCTTGGACTCTCTTGGGCAGCTCGGTCTTCAACCAGGTGGCCTTCGGGTCGTTGGCCGTCGATCCGGACAACGCAAACATCGTCTACGTGAGCGTGCTGTACGGGCCCAATGCCAGTTTTGGCGGCGTCTACGAATCGACCAATGGCGGCACGACCTGGACCAATATCACCTCCTCCTTCTTCACCGGCTGGGCTTCGGACATTGTCATCGACCCGGCCAATCCCTCGGTCCTCTACGCCGGGCTGACGCACGACACGATGAACACGTCCGTCAACGGCGTCTATGAATCGACCAACGGCGGCTCGTCGTGGACGCAGTTGAGCGGGCTGGTGCCCGGCGCGGACGTGGGCGACGGCATCCGCATAGCGATCGCGCCCTCCTCCCCTCAGACCGTCTACGCCACGGTCTTCGATACGTCGCTGGGACTCGACGGATTATCCCTACGGCGTGCCGCACCGCTTTCGTTCCACGAATGGCGGCGCTGCCTGGACTTCCCTGCCGGCCCTGCCGACCGACGAGGAGTTCCGCTTTTGGCACGTCATGCTCGCCGTCGATCCGAACAATCCGCAAGTGCTCTACGTGAACGGCGACCACACGGTTTACGTCAGCACCAACGGCGGCTCCACATGGTCCGCGTCGCCCATCGACGACTCCGAAGATCCGGTGGGCGGCTACTTCGACGACAGCGGCGATCTGATCCTCACCGGTGACCACGGCATCTACCGCGTCACGAACGTCAACTACGCCAACTACACCTTCGACAACAAGCAGGGCAATCTCGACACCAGCGAGTTCTACACGCTGACCTTGGACCCGACCAACGCCGACATTATCTACGGACTGGCGCAGGACCAATTCGCGCCGCTGAAGTACACGGGCTATCCGGTGTGGAATTCCACCGGCCAGGCGCCCAACGGGGAGGACACGGAGGGTGTGGGCGAAGTCGGAAAGATCCTCGTCGATCCGTCGTCGCCCAACATAATCTACCAGTACGCGCCCCTCGACGACGAGGACTTCACTCTCGTCTCCACGGACGGCGGCGCGACGTGGAATCAGACCGGGCTCACCAACCAAATCCCCACCACGTTGAACGGCTTCGACCTGGGCTACGCCTCCCAGAAGGCCTTCGTCATGGACCCGACTAATCCCCAACGGTTATTGGTCGGCACAAACCAGGTTTACGAGACGACCGACGGCGGCACATCGTGGACGGCGATCAGCGGCGTGCTTTCGACCAGCTCCGACCTGAGCGACCAGTATATCACGGCACTGGCCATCGCCCCGTCGAGCACCAACACGATCTACGCGGCCACGGCCGGCGGCCAGTTCTTCGTCACGCAGAACGACGGCAGCTCGTGGACCGAGGTCGATACCGGCCTGCCCGTCGATGCCTACGACCAGATCGTATCCATCCAGGTCGATCCGACCAACGCCAACGAGGCGTTCATTGTGCCGGGCACCTTCCCCACGAACGTCTTCGGCGCGGCGCAGGTTTGGATGACGACGACCGGCGGCGCAATGGTCGGCGGCAACGACGGCTGGACGCCCATCACCGGCAACCTGCCGTCAGAAGACTGGACCAACGCCATCGCCGTGGACTGGCGGCCAGCCACGCCCGTGCTCTATGTCGCCACGGCGCGGGGCGTGTATCAGTCGGCCGATTTTGGCGCCCACTGGTCACTCTTTGGCGAGGCGCTGCCCAACTCGCCGGTGACCGATCTGCAAATCGATACCAGCCTGAATGTGCTGGCCGCGGCGACTTATGGCCGCGGCGTCTGGGAGATCGAGTTGGGCGCGGTCAACAGCGTCTGGACCGGATCGGGGAACAATCCCAACTGGAACACCGCGGCCAACTGGGCCGGCAGCAGCGTGCCGGTCGCGGACGACAATCTGGTCTTCCCTGCCGGCGCCGCCCAACTGACCAATTCGAACGGCCTGACCGCCAACACGCTCTTCGGCAACGTCGTCTTTGGCGCAGGCGGCTATGCGGTGAGCGGCAACGCCATCGAACTCAACGGCGCGATCGACGGCAGCGCCTCGTCGGGCACCACGACCTTCAACATCCCGGTGACCCTTGAGGGCGCCAGCAGCGTGCTGACGGGCGGCGCCGGGTCGCTCATCACCATCGGCCAGGCGATCAACACCAACGGTTTCACGCTTTCCGTCGGCGGCGGCCCGGGACAGGCGAGCTTCACGTCGAACATCAGCGGCAGCGGCGGCCTGAGCGTGGACACGGAAGCCGGCGTCGTCGAGCTTTCGGGCACGAACAGCTACAGCGGCGGCACGGTTGTTGCCGCCGGAGAGCTCATCGTCGCCGCGCCCGGCGCTCTGCAAAGCGGATCGAGCTTGCTGGTCGGTTCGGGCGCCGCGGCCTTTCAACCGACGTTCGGCACGATGCGGCCGGCCTCGGCGGCGGCCGCATCCGCATCGAGCGCGGCCGCGAGTGTCGTGAAGAGTGTGTCCGTCGCTGCCGCCGCGCCAGAGGTTGCCGCTGCGCGGGTGGTTTCTGTTCCGCCCGTGGCAGCCGTGCGAAAGTCGAATACCACCGCGAGCGTCGGCGCCGCTGTGCTGCACGTGGCCAATGCGCAGGCTACCGCGGCAGCGGTTGGCAAGCGTGTCGCGGGCGATCTGGCCTGGCTTTCCGCCGCGGCAAATCCCTCGTGGCCGGACCTTCAAGGTCAGAAGCAAGACTTCCCGATCGCCGCGCTGGACGCGGCCTTGGCCGACTATGGGGCATGAGAGGGCGGTATGTGGAGTGCTTGCCACGGCAGTCTGCGGCGGCTCTGCCTTCTTGCTGATTGGCATGCTAATCCGCTCCGGCTATCGCCGACTTTCCGTGCTGACCATTCCACGCGGCGGCAACGACATTGAGTTGGAATCAGCGGAGCCGCCCAAGTTGGAGAAGGCAGATTTGGCAGAAGGTCTGAAATGGTTGTTCATCGGAGAAACCAAGAGGCAGCGCTTGACCATTCCACGCGAGTTGATCGTGGCCGTTCAACTCTGTCCGTGGAAGTTCGCAACGACGACGGAAAGATCGTGGGCAGCCCAGGGTTTGCTCGTTCTGGTGTCCCTGGATACGGTGGTGTACCATCGGCTGCCCCTGCTGTTGACCAACGATTTCGTCGGTGCAGCCCAATTCATGCAAGGACTTGCTCGCACGCTGAACGTCCCCTACCTATTCTGTGCCGATGCCGCAGGATGGGAGGCGGAAGAGATACGGGCAAAGGGTCGTCCTCCGCTGCGGGTTGGCGGATCGCAGTCTTGAGCGGGAAAAGGCCACATTATCTTGCCGCTGTGATGCTTTCACTACGCAGCGAGCGGAGAAAACGGGAGAAAACAGGATAAGTCCGGGGTACGGGGTCCCCGGGGTACGGGGTCCGGCTTGAATTATCAATTATTCGGTTTTCGGTGCCCGCTTGCGCACCGTGAAATTTGATAGTTCAAGCCCGACCCCGCGAGCGAACGGACCCCGCGAGCGAACGACAACTCCCGTACCGCTGCTCGCGTCCAAGGTCGCATTTCCCAACGGGCTGTAATTAAAGCCGAAAGCCGTAACCGACCCCGTAGTCCCCTGCGCCGCTGCCACCGCGCTCCACAGGCAGGCCGCCAGCCCGCCAAACAAAACAGTTCGCATGCTGAACATGATTTCACTCTCTTTCTCAAGATGCGGATGCTGAATGCTGATGTAATGCTCTAATCGCCATCGGCTAGTGTCGCACCGCTGCTGTAGCCCTTCCGGCATACGTCGGATCATTGATCCGAACGCGCAACCCGCTCGTAATGGTGGGCGTCGTGATACGCCAAGTAGCGCAGCCATTGCACCAGGTTGAAGACCCCGAGGAATGGGTCGGCGACCATGACGTGACCGAGAAGCCGTTCGTCATGCATGGTGTAGAAGTGCCGATGGGCAGCGTGTTCGGCCCGCAGTGCTTCGTGCAGGAAGCCCACGCTCACCGGCCGCTGCGGCGTGCACCTTGGCCGCCAGATCCAGCCGATGTTCTTCGGGTAATTGGGACGCTTGCAGGGGTCGTCGAAGTCAGCCTGGTACGGCCGATGGCGGAAGAGCCGCGCGAAGATCGACGCCGGCCAGAAATATACGCGCAGGAGCCGGCGCGACCAGCAGTTGTGGACGCGCGTGTGGTCGAGGTGCTCGCCGATCGACCAAACCCTTGGCCCGGGTCGATACCAGAGCACCGTGTCGGGCACAGCACCCAACTCCTGGAAGACTTCCACCCGTTGATCATCCAATAGCTCAAGATATCTCGTGACCCGACCTGACATATCCGAACGCCTTCCAATTTCAATTCTATCGTCTGGGGCACTGCTCGGCAACCAATCGAAGAGGTCGGCGCAAATGGATGCTTGCATGCCTCGGCCCGACACGCCGACGCAGGCTGGAAGGGACCTTCGATGCGTCGTCGGTGGCGGTGACGAACGGCACTAGCTTAAGGAAGGCGACCACAAGCAGTTGATGCTAGCTTCGGGTGACATCGCAAGCCGTTGTGGTCTGGCAGAAAACTTCATGCTTAAGCTAGTGCCGTTCGTGGGGGTGACCGACGCAGGCAAGTCGGCCGGCCGAGGTTCCGAGAGTAGGGTGGTATTCAGACACGTCCCGAAATACGGTTGAGTTGATGGGACCTTGGCTCGACGTTGGAGCGGTCAGTCGGTGACCGTTAATCGAGCTGTTTGATGTTCTTCTCGATCATCTTCTCGGGCAACCGCCCATAGCCATCCTTGACAACAAACTCCTGGCCCTGTTTGGAGAGGATGAACTTCAGGAACTCCTTCACCAGCGGCGATAGAGACTCGCCTGGCTTTTTGGCGACGTAGATGTACAGCGTGCGGCCCAGCGGATAGGTACCATTGATGGTATTCTCAAGGGTAGGCTCGATGAGTTTGGCGTTCGCGGTCTCGGCCAGCGCCACAGCGCGGACGCCCCACGTCTTGTAGCCGATGCCCGCGTACCCAATGCCCTGGCGATCCTTGGCCACTGCGTCGACCACGCCGGCCAAGCCGGGTTGCTGCTTGACAGTGTCTTTGAAGTCGCCCCTGAGGAGAGCATGCTCTTTGAAGTACGCATACGTACTGCTCGCCGAGTTGCGGCCATAGATGCTGATGCCCAGATCGGCCCAGGCCGGGTCCGTCAGCCCGGCCTGACCCCAAGTGGAAATATCCTTCTGGCCGCTCTTACGAGTCTTCGAGAAGATGCAGTCCAACTGTGCGATGGTCAAGCCCTTCACCGCGTTGTCCTTATTGACGTAGACAGCCAGGCAGTCCAGGGCCACGTCAAAACGGGTCGCCTTGAACCCGCGCTTTGCCTCAAACGCGTCTTCCTCTTCGGGCTTTAGCTTCCGCGACATGGGGCACAGTGTCGATCTGCCCTTGACCAGCGAGGGCAGGAATGTGGCCGCGCCTTTGGCTTCGATCTGGACCACCACGTTGGGATACATCTTCTTAAATTCTTCCGCCCAGTAGTTCATAAGGTTCACGAGCGTGTCGGAGCCAATGCTCGTCAGGGTACCGGAAAGATCGCCGGCCTTTTCATAACCCGCCGGGCCGGCGGCTTTGCCCGACGAACCAATTGCCAACAGCGCTGCAGTGCAGCACACTATAGCCCAACGGGTGGGCCGAACGGACGGCAAGTACCTCATTGCATTCTCTCCCTTAAGATGAACTGGCAGTTTACGCCCTGCCGACCATCCTCGTTTCATACGGGGAAAGCTGACGGCGGGCACTCCATCGCGGGAATGAATTGTACATGGCGTATGTTACAGAAAGGTTAAACCTGGATATCAGTTCGGTCGGCGACTAAGACCTGAGGTTGCCGACAACGAGGCACAGATGCTCGTGGGGGAGTCAGCAAAAGCCGCTCCGCCCCGATGCAATGCGGCGTCTTCAACTGCGCCATGCCGACCTCGTGGCCGCATGCCATCCGAAGCTTTTCGGGACTGCCTGCCTGCGGAGGTGGGGCACCGACGCGCGTTGGAGAGAGGCGGGCAAACCCACACGGTGGATCAAGAAGCCGTTATAGAACCCCGCTCACAGGTGGAATTCGCCGCCGATCCCTGCTGGTATCAGAATACCACCGTACTTGTCGGTGAAGGCCTCTTCGCTTGCCTTTGCCCAGCGCCCCAGATCGCGCATTGCGCAGTCGAGGGAGGGCTGGTTGCCGATGAAAAGCGGGCCGGTTTCCCGGCGTTCCATCGCGCCGGCGATGCGGCGGGCGGGGGCGATCAACCGCGCGATCCGCGTCAGGGAATTCTCAAGTGACTGCGGGCCATGGAGTTGCGACGAATCTGTTTTCTTTATTCTGGTCATAGTTGTCATCGGTGGAACATAGTTACGGTTAATTATCGCCAGCCGTTGCCCGGCTGGTCAAGTGCGGCAAGCCCTTGCCCAGCAAGGAGTTAGGCCCTCACCCCCGGTCCTTCTCCAGCAAGCGGGCGAGGGGAATTTCGGAACAATCCCCGCGCCCCCTTGACACGATTTCAGAATTATGGATAATTACGCTACGTTATGCTGCTCGATGGACTTTTACGCCGACCCAGGAGAACTGCCATGCACCGCCCCGCCAACCCCACCCGGGAAGAAGAAAGGCGACTCGACCGCCGGGAAGACCTGGGCCTGGCCCTCGCCGCGCTCCGCCGCAGCATCGCCCGCGGCGATCGCACCGCGATCGAGACCTTCTGCTTTTCCTGCACGCGGCGACTGGCCGCCGCGGGGCTCGACGGCGACGACGAGGAGGAAATTCGGGCGACGATCGGCCTGATCGAGGCCCGCGTGAAGTTCGGCGTCCACCAGCGGCTGCGGAAGTTCCTCCTGCCGCTGGTCACGGCCCTCGAATTGCAACTCGAAGAAGCGGAAAAAGACGCGTAGGGTGGGACCAGATCCGGGTACCCGGTACTCCGGGTCGGCGAGTGCCGGCCCACCAGAGTGGAAAGCGAACCAAATGGTGGGCCGGCGCTCGCTACGCGATCTTGTCCCACCCTACAGCAAGTTACGAACATTCAAATCCCAGTTTTCACCATCTCAGAAAGGACAATCCATGACCACCATGCAAAAGAAGCGACGACTTTCCCCGCGGCGACGCCGACTGCGCCTGAGGCCGATCAATGACGGCCAACCCCTCACGGCCGAGCAACTGGCCCAAATGTGGGCCGCCTACGTGGCCGATCACAGGAGGGTGCGGCTGCGGAACCGCCTGGTCGAACACTATCTGCCCTGGGTGCAGAGCATGGCCGAGTCGATCGCCAAGACCATGGGCCTCCGCGACGAGGAGAACGCCGTCGGCGAAGTGCTGGTCGCGCTGGTCGAATCGATCGTGCCGGGCTACGACGGCAAGAGCGGATTCGAGAGCTGGGCCGGCCTTTGCGCTGAGCGCAAATTGGTCGACCAGCAGCGCGCGGAGGAACGAGCGGCAAGGGGCTTCTCCGACGTGCCGTTGGGGCCCGCGAGACTCGCCCGGATACCCGCCCGAACCGAGCGCGTGAGCGACCTGAACTTCAGCAAATTTACCGCGGAATTGAGCGATTCGCGGGCCACAGCCGTGTGGCTGCGGTACTATCGCGGCCTGACGCTGCGGGCGATTGCCGAGGTCCTGAACGTCTCGCCGGGGACCGTGAATACCTGGACGCAAGAGGCCATGGCGGCCCTGAAAAAGCGCTGGGCCGACTATACAAGCGACGAGCTTCCCACGTACTAATTGGGGTCCCTTTTTCTCGTTTCCTTGAGGAGGTGTTCCATGTCCGAGTTTCTTTCCAGTACCGAGAATGTTGCCCTGCAGTCGATCGCCGCGGCCGTGGCCGCGGGCGTCGATGCCCATCCCGAGGTTGCCGCCGGGAAGGTGATCGCCAGCCTGACGGCCTCGTTGGGTCCCGTGATCCAGCAGATCGTCGACCTGATCAAATCCGGCCTGACGAGTCTGCCGGCGATCGTGGCGGCGCTGCAGGCGGCCGGCGTGACGCTGCCGTCGTGGGCGTCGATCGTCGTCACCATCCTGTTGGCCATCGTCAAGCCGGCGGCATAGCGTCACCCGGCCGTTTGGCTTGTGTGGGATCGTAGGCAGTTTACGCGTGTTCGGCTTGTGTGCGACCGTAGGCACGCTGGAACGCGATCCTCATCGCTTGCGGTTTAACGATGCCAGGGCGGTTGACTCCGGCAGCGCTAAACCGCAAGCGAGCGGCACAGCGTGACAGCGTGCCTACGCGAACCAACGAGCCGAAAGCGCGAACCGTGCCTACGCGAACCCACAAGCCAAAACAATCACCCATCCTTTTTTCCTTGGAGCAAACATGACCGCGAAACAATTTTGGGCCTGCACGGCCCTCACCACCGTAGGCAGCTTGATCGTCATCGGGATAATTGTCCTGATGAGGCCTCATGCGCCCATGCCCGCCGATCCGACAGCGGCGCTGCGCCGCACAACATGCCTACCCGCCACCCCGGACCCGGAGTACCGGGTACCCCACCGGGGCCCCGGCGTGAAGGCATGCCACCCTGCGATTCTCCCACTGTGACGGTCGCCGTGCAAAAGGCGAAGCTCAAGCTCAGCGACGGCCGCACGGCGACGTTCACGTTCTCGGCCGGGCGCCGGGTCAAAGCACATTGACCTGCGTCGCGGCCATCGGGCTCGACGAAGTGTTGGGTTACACGCTGGCGCCCGTCAGCGATCCGGCGATACCCGACCCGACACCGCTGCCGCCGCCCACTCCGCCGAGCCCGAACCCGGTTGTCCCCAGCCCGCTGCCCCCGACCCCTGCGCCAACCCCGCCGGCAGCCGGCAATCTGCGGGTGCTGTTCCTCTACGATCCCTTGACGCTGACCGGCCTGCCGCCGGGTCAGCAAGCGATTCTCACCGCGCCGGAGTTGCGATCCTATCTCGACAAGCATTGTCCCTTGGAAAGCGGCTGTGCAGGCGGGATGTGCCCGTTGAAAGCCGGCCGCACGCCGTCGTACCGATTCCTATCCACAAATGTCGATGTGTCGAGGCTTTCGCCCGTCTGGCAGCAGACGTACCGCCTGGCGACAGGCAAGGCGGCTCCGTGGATCATGGCGATTGACGAGGCCGGCCAGACGGCGATCGATCAGGCCTGGCCGGCAAGCGTGGAGGAGGTGTTCGCGCTCCTCCGCAAGTACGGAGGACCGTAACGCCACACGCCATCCATCCCGGATGCAAACCGTAGGCACGCTGCCACGCGATCCCCATCGCTTGCGGTTTAACGATGCACCCTGGTTTACGCTTGTTCGGCTTGTGTGTGACCGTAGGCACGCTTCCACGCGATCCCCGTCGCTTGCGGTTTAACGATGCACCGTGGTTCACGCTTGTTCGGCTTGTGTGTGACCGTAGGCACGCTTCCACGCGATCCCCGTCGCTTGCGGTTTCACGATGCCAGGGCGGTTGACTCCGATACTGCTAAACCGCAAGCGACGGGCACAGTTTGGCAGCGTGCCTAGGCGAACCAACAGGCCGAAAGCGCGAACCCACAAGCCGAAAGCGCGAACCAACGAGCCGAAAGCGCATACCAATTACCCCCATCCCCAATTCCTACCTAACGAAAGAAGTACTTGATCATGCTCAATACCAACAATTTTCCCTATCTCATCATCAGCGACGCCAATTACCGCCAGTTCACCGGTACGGCCGCACAAACTCGTGCGACGGGCTACAAGGGCTGGCAGCGCCCCGAGGCGCCGCACGCCTTCCGCGGCTCGCGCCGGTGGGCAACACGGTCCCGCGCGACGAGTGGCCGGATCGCATTCGGGCCGGCCAAGGCAACTTCCTCTCGGACCTCGTCCGGCAGCAGGGCATGCAGGCCAAGGACCAGGGCGACCTGGGCTACTGCTGGGTCTATGGATCGACCCGCAACGTCGAGGTCGTGCGGGCAGTCGAGGGCCTGCCGCTGCTGGACCTCTCGCCCGAAAGCGTGGGCGGCCCCTGCACGCACTGGCGGAACGAGGGCGGTTATGCCAGCGAGGCCTTCGACCAGTTGGAGAACTACGGCGCGTGCGAAACGTCGTACATGAACGCGCCCCACTCGCTCAGGCCGCGACTGTGGAAGCCCGGCTGGCAGCAGAACGCGCTCCAACACGAGGCCACCGATTGGTACCAGATCGGCACCAGTTTCGACGAGGTGATCACGTGCCTCTTGAATCGCGTCCCTGTGGCCGCCGGTTTGGATTGGTGGGGCCATCTGGTGTGCTTCCTCGATCCGATCATCCTGCCGGACAACAGCGTCGGCGTGCTGTTCATGAACTCGTGGGGCGTGGATTGGCCGACCCCGGGCGCCAACGGACTGGCGTGCCTCACCGAGGACCTTGCCACGCCCGACGGTGCGGCGGCCCCGATCGTCGTCACCGCCTGCGCGTAGTTTACGCTTGCTCGGCCTGTGTGCGACCGGCTTGGTTTACGCTTGTTCGGCTTGTGTGTGACCGGTCTGGTTTACGCTTGCTCGGCTTGTGTGTGACCGTAGGCACGCTGCTACGCGATCCCCATCGCTTGCGGTTTCACGATAGTCAGGGCGGTTGACTCCGGCAGGCAGCAACTCGCAGGCCGCTTTATGCAGCCGTAGCATGCTGTGCATCTTTGCCATATAGACGCGACTGTTCTGTCGTAACACGGTAGGTGATGAACTGATCCCAGAGGTCGTTAAGGTAGATCGCTCGCAGCGAGAGGATTGCTTGAGCCCCTTCCAACTCCCAACGCATCCCGGCGCACTCCATGCGGTCCTTCACCAGGTGCTTGCAGGCGCCTTCCGCCACGCCACTGGCAATCGGGTAGCCTGCCGCCAAGTATTCGTCATCGCGCATGTGTTCCTGGTTGTTTTCATAGTACGTAATCGCGGACTCCACGGTGGTCTTGTTCGCCCCCTTCAGCTTGTAGGCCTTCACCAAGGGACGGAGGTTGCGCAGCACGTAACCGACCTTGCCTTGCAGCAGCATGCGCAGATGATGCGTCACGAATTCTCCCGCCTCCGCACTCTCCTCCGCATACAGGCAATGGGCCACCTCCCAGAGCCGTTTCAACGCGTGGAACAGGTCCAGAATCCATATGGCCTCGGGAAACCATTCTGCCGCCAACTTCCACAACTGGCGTTCCCCATCCATGACACAGATGCACGGCTTCTTGTTTGCCGGGTCCCGCCGACAACACTCCATAAGAATCTCGAAGAACAACATCGGTGCGGCGGCCAACACCTCCCCTTCCTTAAACCGGGTCATCTCTGCCCACACATGCTTGTGTTGCGGTTCGGGCCGCTCCCGGGCACGCTTTCGCCGACGCACCTCGTCGATCACGTCTTCGGCAGTACGAGGGAAGCGGGCTTGGGTGTAAACCGATCCCACATACGCCATCTGTTTTTTCCCGGGGCGCTCCCCGCTGCTTTTCTCTTGCCCCGCCAAACGCTCGACCGGAGGCGAAGAAGGCGCCTCTTCCTCGACAGCCGTGATTCCTGCCGTTTCCGCGCCTGCGGCATTTCCTCCCTTTTCTCCCACCCCAGCTTCAGACTCTGCTCGCAACCGCGCCGCCAACGTCCGCCGCATGGGCACACCCTTGCCATCGGCCGTTATCACCAGCAGTTCCTCCTCTTCTTCGGCAGGAGGAACCGCTTCGCCGCGAAAGTCGTCCACGTACTGCGACATCTCGCGACTCATGTGCTCCGCCGTGCGAACACTCACCGTGGTCCCCAACCAGGCACGGAGCGACTCCACCGATCCCCCAAAGGCGTCCTGGATGCACAACCGCTGCAACCAGTCCTCCAGAACATAGGAATTCTCTCCAGCGGGCAATCCCAAGGTCGCGTCCAGGGGCGACCATCCAATCGCTTGGCCTTCCCGAGTCCCGTAGACTCGGCGGCCGATCAGCAATTCCCCGAAAATCGACAAGTACCGCTTCTCATGCGGCTCGGGCAGGCGCGCAACGTCTCCCCTTCCCGTTCTACGGTCTCTCCCCGATCCCCATCCCCATGGGCCTCCACGAAGGACCGTAAAAACTCCAGGCACATGGTCATAGCTCGCGGAAACATCCCGCGTTCCACTTCGTCGAGGCGTCGCCCTTCGCTCAGCGCTTGCTTCAAAAACTCGTGCATCCGCTCAAATTGCTCTTGGGCCTTGAAAATATCCAGTTCTTTTGTTGAAATCATAGTTGGACCTCTGCTAGCAGAATTTGTGGAAACATGAATTACTCACCTGTTAGCATGAGGTCTTTTTCTTCTGCTATCAAGCCCTCCTCCCCCGCCGTAAGTCCTTGTCCTACAATGCTCTTAGCGCTAGAGGAAGGCGAGTCACTGCCCTCCGGCATCGCGAAACCGCAAGCGAACGGCACAGTCTGACAGCGTGCCTACGCGAACCCACAGGCCAAAAACGCGAACACACAAGCCGAAAGACATCACTCACACCACGGAACCATCATGTACCACGGACATACCATCAGCGGCGGCGGAACGTACCTGGAAGGCCTGACGGTCAGCGTCAATTACGCCGATTTCCTCGACGAAACGTTGACCGCGAACCTCAACCACTTCGACGAATTCGCCGTCGTCACGGCCCGCGACGATCGGGCCACGCAGGCCGTCTGCGACCGGCACGGGGTCATCTGCGTGAAGACCGACGTGCACCGCGAAGACCCCTTGGACCAGTTCAACAAGGGTCTCATGATCAACCTGGGGCTGGCGCACCTGCGAAACCGCGGCTGGCTCCTGCACCTCGATGCCGACATCGTCTTGCCCGACCGCTTGCGGTTCATTCTCAACAAGAGCCGCCTGGACGAGGATTGCCTCTACGGGGCCGACCGCATGAACGTCGTTGGCCGGCCGCATTGGGAGGCGATCAAGCGCTCGGCCAACTACCGGCGGCAATATCGACACCGCTACCTGGTGAGTCCGGCGCAGGCGCCATTGGGCTCGCGGTTGCTGCACAACGAGTACGGCTATTGCCCGATCGGCTATTTCCAACTTTGGCACTCCCGGCATCGCGATCGCCGTTATCACTTTTCGCAAGGTTCGGCGGAACATTCGGACGTGCTCTTTGCCTTGCAATGGCCGGCCGCCCGGCGAATCCTGCTGCCGGGCGTGTTCGTCTATCACCTCGAATCCGAGCCGGCCCGGATCGGCGCCAATTGGAACGGCCGGGTGACGAGGAAATTCAAGTAGAAAGTAGAACAACAACTATCATGCACGAATCCGACCCCGAACTTACGCTTGCTCTGCACAATTCCTTGAACCGCCTGAAACTGGCCGAGGACTATTGCGACATGTTCGACCGCCTGGTCGATATGAGCGACATCGCCAGTTTCGGCGCTGGCCCGGGCGAAATGACCGGCATCCCCGGCGTCACCGACCCGGCCATGGCCTATAGCCGGGCGCTGATCTATCCGGGGGCGACGGCCTTCGCCTATATCAACGAAATCGAGCTGCGGCAAATCCGCGCCCGGTTCGCGGGTCTTCGCCCAGACGAACCCTTACGCGATCGGCGCCGCCCGCAACCGCATGGCCTACGCCGTGGGCAGCGGACACACCTACAACGTGCTGCCGCGCAATCCGCATGCGGCCGGCGAAGCGATGCTCGACGACTGCCGCAAGGCGCTCGAGGACTTCCGCCAGCGGAACAAGTGGAGCCGGCGGCAGAAGGAGACCGTCCGCCGCCTGGACCGCGACGGCGAGCGGTTCCTGCGGCTGTTCGTCGACGAGACGCGGGGCGAGTTGAACGTCCGCTTCGTCGAGCCGCTGGAGATCCAGAACCCGCCCAACAAGACCTCGGCCGACGGCGTTTACTTCGGCATCCAGTTCGCCAAGGTCGCGGGCACCCCGTACTCGGGGTCGGCGATCGACATCGAGACGCCGGTGGGCTATTTCCTCGTGAACATCGGCACGCTGGGCGAGTCGATCGGCCTGCGGGAAACCGTGCCGGCCCGCGAGATGCAGCACCTCAAGGCCAACGTCGACATCACCTGGCCCCGCGGCCTGCCCACGTGGTACGCCTTGCAGGGCCACTTGCACGACGCGGTGAAGACGCTGAAAGCCACGGGCCAGATCGTGGAATTCCGCGCGGATCGGCATGATCCGCCGGCACATCAACGCCACGAAAAAGACCGTGGAAAAGGCCGTGCATGCGCACAAGCGCGGGGCCGAAAAGCCGGCCGGCGTGAGGACGGCCGCACAGTACCCCTACGCGGCGATCATCGACACCAGCGATGCCACCGAGTACCAGTTTCCTTCGGCAGAGGCCCCGGTCGACAAGAACGTGGCCGCCATCCAGGCCGAGCTGCGGGCCGCGGCGGCGGCTTTGGCGATGCCGGAGTACATGCTTTCCGGCGACGCGTCGAACGCGAACTTCTCCAGCACGATGGTGGCCGAAGGCCCGGCCGTGAAGACCTTCGAGGAGCTGCAGGCCGATCTGATCGCGGCCGACGTCGAGATCATGGAGCGGCAGTTGGCGATCGCGGCCCGGGCCGGACTGATCCATGGGGCGAGCGAGGCCGACATCCTGGAGCGGGTGAAGGTCGAGGCCGAGCCGCCGATCATCAAGAGCGAGAACCGCCTGCAGGAGGCCCAGGCCGATCAAATCCTTTTGCTCTCCGGCGTGATGAGCAAGGAGAGCATGGCCGCGCGGCACGGACTGGTCTACGCCGATGAACGCGACAAGATGGAGATCGAGCGCGGCAACAGCGGACATGCGCCGGGGCAACTGAGCACCCGGAACTCAGTACCCAGTTCTCAGCCGCCCGGCGCCGGTCCCCGGTTGCCAGCCGCTAGCGCCCATTCTCTGCCGCAAGGGTTGCAAGAATACAGCGACGATCAACCGCGCGATTATCACGGCAGGTGGACGGTCGGGGGCGGCGGAAATGCGGACGTGCTGGTGTATAACCAACCCGATTCCAATGGACCGCAAGACACGAGTAACCCGCAACATCCCCAAAAGCGGGACACCAGACCGCTTGCGCTGAGAATCTTTGAGCGACCGGCAGACCAAAAGCCGGCCGCGCAAAAGAGTGACGCTGAGCTAGCGAAAAAAGCGATAGAGGCACTTCAATCGCAGCCCGAGGGCAAGAAGCTGTGGGACGAAGCTAACGATGTGGTTCTTCGTACGTCGAAAAAGCCAATCACAATTTCCGTTTTGGATAAAGTACCCGGTGGCGGTGCCAATTTCTCTCCGGACACGGGCGAGATCCAAATCCGAAAGGGCTTCTTTGCTACAGGGCCTGGGCAGTTTGGAGCGACTCCGCAAGTCATTTCCACTTTGGTTATGGAACTAGTGAATGCGAAGCACTCAGTCGAGTACACCAAGTTGCAAGATATCGTGGTGAACCATCCTGAAATCACAAACGGCTCAGGAGATGCCGACGCGAGGGAGTTTGCCACAATGATGGAAGAAATTGAATACCAAGCGTTGATGGAACAGTGGGATACAATTGAGGCTGGCAATAAACGCCCAGGTTCCACTTGGGGGCGTAACACGCTGCTCCCAATCCGAATCGACAAAGAGACCTATCTTGCACAAGAGAAAGCAACCGGCCATTTCGGGAACTACGAGAAAGAATGGCATCGGTTGGCGGCGCAGCGGAAGAAAAAATAGTTGTACCCATCGCGCACCGCCAACTTTCAAAGGGCGGCTGCACGCTCGTAGCCGTAGCGAAACAACCTTTGTGCGGAGGAATTGGAAACAACTTAGGCATCCTCACGGTGGGGGATGCAGAGGTATCGGAAGAAAGAAGAAATTCACGAAATAGCTATTGCGTTGGCACGAGAAAATTCGTATCTAGGGGACGGTTATCGAGGGATCTATCATGCCCGGTTCAGGGTCTGTGAAATTGCGCTGTGTCCTAGCGTTCGCAGCAGTGGTGGTGCCGTTAGGCCGATTCTCTGCGAGAGCACAGCCGGTTCTTGTATGCTCGCGATTGAACGCTCAAGAAGAAAGGACCCTTCGGTCATTGGTCCATGACCACCGCACAGTTTTTGTCGCTGAATTGGATTCGTACGGCCACGTACACCACCTCATAAATGTTCCCCAAGAATTGGATTTGCTTTACGCAAAGAGCCCGGTAGGAGTTTTGGAGACGTTGAGGGAAATCGTTGCAGACGCACGTCCCGAGGATGCGAAAAACGCGATAGAATTCGCCTTGGTCGCTACCATCGGAAGTCGCGATGTAATGCAAGGAATACCTGGGCTGGTGGATGTCGGAAAATTCGACGGCATCAATCGCGATGATGGTTTGACACAGCGCGCTCTGTGGGTGAAGAAAATCGACTGCTGGATTGACGATTGTAAAGAAAAGCAAGTCGGGCGCTCCAAAAAAGTGCCCGCCGAGGAGAGAGACCCAGACACAGCCAAGTCTTCGGGCGGCGGCGCAAAAAAAAGTGTCGGGTGTCGCGGTCAAGCTCTAAGACTGTACTTTAACTCCGGCACTCCCGACAGCCGCGTCGCCAATGCCGAGGATGGAACGGTTACGGATGAGAACTACCTCGATCTGAAAGTCGCGACGAGTTGCTTTGCCGATGGGAAGGTCGCCGCCCTGGCGGTGGCCGCGGCGCGTGGCGATTCAGAACGGATTGACGATCTGGTCGCACACGGCGTCAACCCGAACGCAAGAGCGAAAACCGGGATGACGCCGTTGATGTGGGCGATCCAAGCCAAGAACAAGGCTGGGTTCAAACGCCTCTTGCTGCGCGGCGCCGATCCGGATTACCTCGCACCGGGTGACACCTCGCGGGCGTTCCCCGAACCGCGATCGGTGTCACCGATTGTCCTGGCGGCGCATGACATGAACGATTCCGAATGGCTGGAAATCCTCCTCGAGCATGGGGCAAATCCAAACTTGGTATTGCCCAAGTATGGCGGAGAAAATACGACCGATTATAGTGCCGGGATGACACCCATTTTTGCCGCCATCGACAGCCGCCGCATGAAGAATCTCGATCTCCTTATCAAAGCCGGCGCGGATGTCAACCATCAGGACAATTTCGGCAACACGCCAATGCTACACGCGGCTTGGGGGCGCTTTGATGTCGTGCTCCGCCTGCTGGACGCCGGCGCGGACTATCGAATCTGTAACAACGACGGTGAAGACCTGGCCTATGACGCGGCCCTTTTCGACGTGCCTGGCGACGAGGGGTCGGTTCGTGGACGCGATCGCAAGAAGGTGATCGCGTTCCTGGAGCGGAAGGGCGTTGACATGGGACCCGCGAAAGAAAGCCGAAGAGTGGCGGCGGCGCAACGAGTGTTCAGTCGGAAAACAAAAAATAATTCTCATCGAGGGAATCCATGAGTGCAAGACCCTCAATAACGCAGGGGAGATAAAGAACCTAATCGGACTTATCCGTTCGCCGTGAATGTGTGTGTTTCAGCGGGTGAAAGCCCCGGGAAGGGTCGCTTGCCCAGTAGCAATCGAAGCGGCGGAGGAGGCAACGAATTCGTCGCAGAGACAGCAGGAGAAAGGAGACAGCAGAGTCACACCTTAAAATTTAACTTTCAAAAGAAAGTTAAATTTTAAGGTGTGACTCTGCTGTCCCATGTCCTGTCCTGTCCTGTCCTGCTGTCCTGTCCGTGTCCGCAAATTTCAAACGAACGCGCGCAAGATCCAAACGAACGCGGGCAAATTGCCTGCGAACGAGGGCATTTTGCCCGTGCGCAGAGGAATTTTGCCCGCGCGCGGATGCAAGTTGCGCGCGCTCGCGGCAAGTTGCGCGCGAACCAATGCAAGTTGCCCACGATCGTTGCACATCTGCGCGATCGGAGAAACCGGAAAAACGATGGTTTGTAACGGTGAGCCGACCGGCGGTAACGGTCAGCCGACAGCGGGAAACGGGCGGCCGAGTGGGGAGGAAGAGAGAATGAGCGATGCAAGCTTCTCCGCGCGAAGCTGCCCGCGGCATTTCAGTAATGTCCCCATCCTCCGCTCCCATTCTTCGCTTCAGCGATCAAATCGTTTCGTCCCCGTCACGAGCCGTCATCCCGTGCTTCCGTTTTCGCTGCCAAGGCTTCGTATACCCATAGCAGCAGGTTGGGGTCGCCGTCACGTGCAATGAGTGCTAGCGTTTGACGGGCTTTGAGGACTGTCGCCGGGTCGCGACGAGCGAGCCCGGCGGTTATCTGATCGATGTCCGCCAGTAGCTTGGTTTCTTCAGGGTCATTCGGTCGTTCCGGTTCCATCGTATCTTCCTATTGGGTTAGGGGTCTCCGGCCCAGAACTCGTCAACCGCCGGCGAACATCCCTCGCCGTCGGGTTAGGCGGGTTCTGTCCCGAAGTCGGATAAGGTACTGTCGGAAATCTCGTATTGGGCCCTAGAAATAATTACAAACAACATGGCCGTAACCCGTATGAAAAACCAGACTGCATCAGTCCCTTTAGTGTCTGGTACGATGTGCGATTCCTGAATCGCACTGGGGATAAGATTATATATTTCTTCCACCTTCTCATAAGCCAAACTCTCAGGGATTTCATCGTGGGCAAATTCGTTGCGAATCTTAAACATAATGCTTAATGCTTTACATACATCCCGGCTAAGCACTCCCATGACGGCCGCGACCTTTACGCGGATAGCAGCCGAGCCGAGAGGCGGAAGAGGTCGGTTTGTGAGCAAAACGTCTAAGTCTTCATCCGATGCCTCTGACAGTTGCTTGAATTTCAACCGCAACAGCTTCTCTACGGCGCGGTCAAGAACAGCAGCGCAAACCAGCACCGATGCACGCTCACTGTGGCCTTTCGTGTCAACTGTTACCAATGCCATTGCATGCTGAAAAGGTAAAAATGGCCTGTTGCCGTGATTCTGTGATTTAGATTTTTTTGCCTTGCTCATTCTGTCGATTATACCCGTTGACTCCTACTTGTAAATCGGTATGAGCATGTACAAGGGGACGCCTCTAAATAGACGCCTATTCAGTGATTTCCCCATTCTGCTCACATTCTGCTCATAGTGCCGCGTGCTCACACCTGATACTGCTCGAAGAACGGATAGTCCACATCGAATACTCTGCGCTCCTTGACGCCAAGCTTGAGGTCTTGCAACATCTCCACAAGTCGCTCACCGTCGACGAGCTCGATCTTCGGATCGACGCGCTCGGCCTCCTTCTTTGCCTCTGCTGAGAATGTTCCGGTAGTGAGGAAAATTCCTTTCTCCGCCCGACCAAGCAGGGAGTTGCGAAAATCTCCCACCTCCTCTCGCGAGACCGTGCGAGCGTACCGTTTGCATTGGAAATTCACTATCATCGACACAAAAGGGTTGACCCTTAGTCGTCCCTTCCCGTCAAACCCTCCATCGTGGGACCGACCGGTAACCTCAACATTGTCGAAACCAGACACTCTCAAGAGAAGCGCACAGAGATGTTCGAAGCCCTTGGGCGAGAGGCCCTTTAGCACCTGGAGCAAGGATTGCGGTTCCTCCGGCCCGAATTCGGAAGGCAGTGATTCGGCGGCCGGCGTCGCTGGAATATCGAGAAGGGGATATTGCGGCTCTGCTCCTGTTGCTTCGGCCTCACCTTGGAATGCTCGGATGATAGTTTCGCGAGCGTTCTCTATTATGGGCTTCTCGGCCCAACCTCTTTCGGTAAGAACCCAGGTGCCACGACTCGATGGGTCCGATGGGGCAACCAAGCCTTTTCTTACCAGGTAGTCCCGGCTCCACGCGACCGAATTGTGGAATCGGGGAGTACCATCTGGCAATGTCGCATCGATCACAGTGGGAGGCAGATTCAAATCCTGCGCGATCTGATCGGAAACCTCCCTCGGTTTTCCCGATCCCCCTAGCTGCTGCAAGGCCCGAATCAGAGGCCCTGCAATCACGACCTTCAGTCCGGTTTGCGAATTATTGTAAATTGCGACTGATTGATCTTTGGTGAGATGGGCACCGCGCCTTTTCTCTGTCAGCGTCCAAACGCCTCTCTTCGAGCCATCAATGTAGCCGCTCGTTACGAGGTGCTGTCGCGCGAAGGCGACTTGATTGTAGAATTTTCCCTGGCCGCCCTCCAACTTCACAGCCAAGACCTCGGGGGGAACCCTCAGATTCTTGGCAACCAATTCCTGGGCCGCTCTCGTCTTTGCGGAACCCCCGAGTTCGCGAAGGGCATTCAGCAGGGGCCCGAACAGTTTGACAACTTCTGGCCCCTCACCATTCTTCTCTTGTTCCATAAGTAGCACCAGGTATTTCCGCGGGTAAAACAGCTAGCCGGTTACAATGAGGAACGCACTCTATTGCAATATCGGCAACATCGCCGCCATCTGCTGCACCCCACATGCTTCTGAGAGTTCACACTCGTAGAGCGAAAAAGTGGCCATAACTGATTGCCGATGGCTCCGCGGCCGTTCCGCCGATCCATTACGAGTCACCCGATTTTAGGGGATGAGAGATTGACCCGTCAACCCCCCGAATTTTATTTTTGCAATTGTCAAGTTGCACTCGCCTTTTCGCTCGCACGCCCCTCCAACCCCTCCAACCCGCAGCACCGGCGTGCCGGTCTTTCCGCAGTCGTAAGATTTTGGGAGTTCGGGGGACACGCACCTTAATTCCGGAGACGCGCAGACCTCCCAGCCAGCCAGCCATTCTGGACGCGCGATCGCAAGCGGCCCTGGTCACCTACGGTCAACCCCGCGTCATTGCGCGGCGAAATTCGGCTAGGTCGGGGCAGGTGCCGGCCGATCGAACGAGACTCTCAAGTTGTTTTTCGTCGACGACCGACTCGATTTCCTCGACCAGATTGCGCGGAACGTCGCCAAAGCGCGCTTCGAGGAGCACCATAAGGTGCCGGTGCGCGGTTGCGCGAGCGGCCTCGCGGCTCTTTTCCATCACGATTTCGTCAAGATAGGGTATTTCGAGCATGGCTTTTCTACCTCCCAAAACATCGAGCAATTCCATACTATTATACCGCAGATAGGCAAGCACCTGGGTGACGGCCAGCAAATTGGCCTTTTCTCCCGGCGGAGCGTCGCGTTCGATCAGCTCCCGGCAGCGCTCGATCATCTGCTCCGGCGGATCGGTAAAGTCGGTCAGCGGGACCCAGGGGACCAGACCAACGTCTCCGGCCTGCAGAAGCTCCTCGGCCGGCACGGCCCACAACTCCACGACGCGCCAGTTCAGGCGGCACGACGACAGCCCGCGGCGGCTGCGCAGGTCTCGGCTCCCGGGAACTCGGTATTGGCCCTTGCCCCGCAGCACCAGGGTTACCGCCTCCGGCAGTTCGCCGCGGTCCAGGTAGACCAGCATCAGGTCGCGCGTCAATTGGTCTTCAACGCGGCGCTCCGGATAGGTCGCTACTTCGAGCAGGAAGAGGTCGTCGTGGGCCTCGCCCTCCAGGCGGACCTCCAGCAGCCCGTCCGGCATTTGGCTCGGCTGCACGACTTCGGCCTGTGCGGGCCGCCATGCGGCGATCTTCTCAATCCCGGCCAGCCGCAGAATCGAGTCGCCGTGGTGCTGAATCAGCCACTTGCTGCTCTTATCGTAGGGTTGGTGTTCGTCTTCGATCATTGGTAGTCTCCGTCCACCGGTGACGCACAGGGGCGTGGTTTCCAAATCACGCCGCCATTATATTTCGCAACTGCTTGCGCGGAGGTAGGGCATTCCTGATTCCGGTCGGCAGTTGAAACGACCATCGATGCGCACGAAACCCGCCATCAGAGGGAGGCTTTTCGCGCCTTTTTTCCGTTCAAATCTCCGGAAATCCGCTCTTTTTCTCGCATTGCTCTAAGCTCGCGGCAAGCAACGCCTTACGACGCCGCCGGCGCGTGCCAGGCCCTCCCGGAGCGATCTCCACTGTATCAAATCGCCGCCTAATTCGTATTATTCCGTAACTACCCAGGAGAACACGCAATTATGAGAGAACCCAATTCACGTTTGGCCCAGGCCCGCGAGCGGAAGGAAGCCTTTCTGCCGGAGATCGCCCGGCTCTCCCTGGAGGGCCATACCAGCCGGGAGGTCGCCGAAAAGGTCGGCATACCCAAGACGACCGTCCTCCGCTGGCGGAATTCGCTGCGGCGGGAATGTGCCTCGCGATCCGTCAAGGAGACCCTGGAGTTCACGAAGTACACGAAGCCGGACTACCGGGTGAACTGGCACCACAAGTTGCTGGCGGAGAGGCTGGACCGGGTAGCGGCGGGCCTTTGCCCGCGGCTGATGATCTTCCTGCCCCCGCAACACGGCAAGAGCGAGTTGGTGAGCCGCCGCTTCCCGGCGTTCGTCCTGGGGCGGAACCCGGAGCTGCGGCTGATCGGCAGCTCGCACACAAACGACTTGGCGATCAGCATGAACCGCGCCGTGCAGCGGATCATGACCAGCGATGCCTACTCGACCGTCTTTCCCGAATCCGCGCTCAACGAGCGGTGGGCCCGCGCGACGGCCCGGGTGGAGGCCCGCCGCACGCTCAACCTGTTCAAGGACAAACTGCTGTACGTGGACGCGATTTTGGACCACATCGTGCTGGACCAACTCGTCCGCAAAAGGCTGCTCTTCTGCGAGCAGAAAAAGCCTGATTTCGTGGGCATCGAGGCCGAACAGTTCCAGGAATTGCTGGTCCACGAGTTTGTGCGGCAGTGCGGCGAGGAATACGCCCTGCGGTGGTCGATTTGGAAGATGATGTCGCGGGGCTTCAGCAAGATCGCCCGCATCCGCCGGCTGAGCCAGTACGTGCTCAATCGCGAGTTGCGGTTCAAGGCCGACTCGCCCGGCTGCCGGCTGCTGGTCGATCAGCTCATGGATTTTCCGCTGGGCGATCACGACGACGGGCCGGACGCCTTGGAGATGTGTACGCGGCTGCCGTTGGAGAGGAGGAAGGATGAGGGCAAGGATGAAGGATGAGGGATGAAGGATGAGGGATGAAGGATGAGGGATGAAGGATGAGGGATGAGGGATGAAGGATGAGGGATGAGGGATGAAGGATGAGGGATGAGGGATGAAGGATGAAGGATGAAGGATGAAGGTTGAAGGTTGAAGGTTGAAGGTTTGAGGGAGGGATGATTCGGGGTTCGTGTCGCGAGTTTCGACGCGCGTGTCGAGATTCTCGGCACGGCGTGGGGCATCCCGTGGACGCGCAAGCGCTGGGCAAGATGCGCCTCGCCGCAGGATTTCCAGGAATTAACCTGTTTTTTCGCGATTGGCACGAATCATGCTCTTCCAGTTCTCGACCCCCTGCCTAAGTTTCCTGGAAATGGCCATGAGGTACCAGCGTTCTAAAGACCATCGCATGGCATTTACGCTCGTCGAGCTTTTGGTCGTGGTTGCCATCATCGGCATGCTCATCGGTTTGTTGCTGCCGGCCGTCAATAGTGCCCGCGAGGCAGGCCGGCGGATCCAGTGCCAGAACAATCTCAAACAACTGGTGCTGGCTTGCCATACTTTCGAGAATGCCAGCGGGGCACTGCCGTTGTTGTACTCGTCGTCGACCCAGTTGGGCTGGATTACGCAAATACTCCCTTATCTTGACCTGCAAAGCCTCAGCAAACAGTACAACCTCAGACAACCGTGGTTCGATGCCAGCAATGCCGCGGCTGTCACACAAAGAGTCAACACGTTGGAGTGTCCTTCCAGCCCCGCCTCGCACCTCTACACGGCCACCGACCCCGGCTTCGCGGGCCAGAGCGCAAATCCCCTGACGACCTTCACGGTGGCAAGCACCGATTATTTTGCCCTATGCGGCGCGTCGACGACGACGACCGCGAAGGCGCCAAGCACGATCCCACCTGGGTATTTTTACGTTTACCCCAACGCCCCTGCATGCATGGATCTTTCCGGCGCATTCGGGCCGCAGAGTACGACTCCCACACCACACAACCTCGCCCAGATCAGTGACGGGCTGAGCTACACGGTCATGATCAGTGAGATGTCGGGGCGGCCGTGGCTTTATCTGGCAGACTGGCGGCGAGTTCCCGTAGCCAATTTTCCTTCTTACGTTTCCGGCAGCGCGGAGGACGTGGTTGATGATATGCCGTTGGATTACGGCTCGGGGGCTTGGGCCCATAACAACAACTTCAGCGTGGGAACGTGGAGTTCCGACGGGACCATGCAAGGGGGTCCCAGCGCGATCAATTGCAGCAACTACCGCGGTGTTTTCAGCTTTCACAGCGCCGGGGCCTACGGGGGCTTCGCCGACGGCTCGGTCCGCCTGCTGGCCAGCGAGATGTCGCCCGCGGTCTTCTTCGCCCTGGTCACGGCACGTGCCGGCGACGTTACCCCGGGGGTATTCAACACGTATTAATATTAAGGAGTTTGACATGATCTATCGTCATTTTTGGGAAACGACTGTGTGCTTGGGGGCGGCCGCGGCTATTTTCGGCGGCGCCCTAGTTGCGGCGGCCAAGGCGCCGCCCCCTTCCGAAACGGCCATCCTCTCGCCGAAGACGGTCGTTCGCACCGACGTTCCCTACGGCAAGGACGAGAAGCAGCGGTTGGACGTCTACGCGCCGCGCGGCGCCAAGGATGCGCCGATGGTCCTGTTCTTCCACCGCGGCGAGTGGAGCAAGGGCGACAAGAGCGAGGTGAGCTACAAGCCGAAGTTTCTCAACGAGAACGGGATCGTCTTTATTAGCGTCAATTACCGTCTCTCGCCGGCGGTGACCCATCCCGCGCATATCAACGACGTTGCCGCCGCGGTCCGCTGGGCACACGACCACGCCGCCGAGTTCGGCGGTTCGGCGCAGCGGATCGTGGTGATGGGCCATTCGGCAGGTTGCCACCTGGTGACTCTCTTGGCGCTCGATCCACGCTACCTGTCGGCCGTCGGGCTCTGTGCCAGCGACCTGCGGGGCGTGGTCGCCTGGAGCGGCGGGGCCTATGACCTGGTCGAGAAAGTCAAGGCCGGGGGCACGTATCCCCCGTACATCCGCCAGGCCTTCGGCGATTCGCCGGCCGCCTGGCGGGACGCATCGCCCGTTGCCCACGTCGGCGATGCCCGGCCCATTCCGCCCTTTCTGTTCATCTCGGTCGAACGGGGAAACACGTCGCATCAGGCTTCCGAACGCCTCGCCGGCCTGATTCGAGACGCCAAGGGGCAAGCCGACTCGCGAGTCATCGAGGGTCGAACCCACTCCACGGCGAACCAACTGCTCGGTGCGCCCGAAGACGCGACAGGCGCAATTCTGTTGGAGTTCGTCCGCAAAGTGACCCGAGATCGGTAAGAGCCGGCCGAATAATAACTTCCGTGCCAATGCGAGGGTGGCATGCCTAAGCTCGTTCAATCGAGCGCAGGCATGTTTTGCGGCGACATGCCTGCGCGGCCGACCATGAGTACATGGTGCCCGCGCCGCTTAGGCATGCCACCCAAAAATCAGCGCACTTCAAAGGCCGCGATAGCGGCCACCAGGCCGGCCATCGTGTACTCGGTGGCCTCGGCGGCGGGAGGATGACCTAACTCATGCAAGGTTTTCGACGTGACCGGACTGATGCTGGCCAGACGGGCCTTGCGCAGTTGCTCGCCAAACAGCCCGACGATCGCTCGGGCAATGGCGGAACTGGTAACGGTCACCCAATCGATTCGGCCGGATTCCAGGGCGGCGGCAATCCCCGGGTCCGCCGTTTCCACGTCGTTGGAGGAGTAAACCACGACCTGCTCGACGAGTCCGCCGGCAGCGGTCAATTGCTCCGGCAGGATCTGCCGGCCGCGACTGGCACGGGCCAGCAGGAAGCGCCTGCCGGCGGCATGCGGCGCCAGGGCGTCGGCCAGCGATTCGGCACGATACTCTTCCGGCACGACGGCGACCGTGAGACCGTAGCGAGCCAGCTCGGCCGCAGTGCCCGGCCCGATGGCGGCGAGCTTTACGCCGGCAAGCTGCTGGAGACTGCCGCCGCGGAGCAAAAGTCGATCGAGCAAGCGTTTCACGCCGTTGCTGCTGCTGAAGACCAGCCAGTCGAAGCCGGCAATGCGATCCAAGGCCGCATCGACGGGCGACCAGTCGGGCGGATCGGAAACCGTGATGCCCGGTTGCTCCAGGACCTCGGCGCCCTGGGCTGCGAGCAGTTCGCGCAGTTCCTGGGCCTGTTCGCCGGGCCGGGTGACGAGGACGAGACGGCCGGAGAGGGGGCGGGGAGCAGGGAGCGGGGAGCAGGGAGCGGGGAGCGGGGAGCCGGAGGATTCGGACGAAGCGGCGGCTGTTTGGTTCCCGGGATCCGCAGACTGCTCTCTTCGTTCAGTTTCCATTTCCGTTCGCCTTCTCTCCCTGCTCCCCGCTCCCTGCTTACAACCCCATTCCAAGAAACCCGCCCTGGGCGTCGCTCTCCGCGCGGAGTTTTTCCTGCCGCTCGATCGTCCGCTTGAGGTCGCCGACATGGATGTAACGATCGAACTCGATGCGCACGGCGTGGCCAACCGTTTCCTTGAGCCAGGCGACGGCGTCGGCGGTCAGCCAGTCGCAGACCTCGCCGGCCAGCTCGGTCTCCAGATCGCTGTCGAGCGTTCTCAGGTCATCGCCATCGGTCAGCACGGTACCTTCGAAACGGAAGCCGACCATGCCGATCTTTTCGTCGTTGGTGAGGTGGAAAACGCATTGGGCGTCGTACAGGTAATAGGTGTTGAACTGCCCATGCTTCGTAACGGCCCGGCGGACCCGCTTGGCGAACTCCACGGCCTCGGGCGGCGCATCGTCCAGGGGCACGTCGAACCGCGGCACGGAACGCAGCGGCAGGCAATCGAAGGAGATGTCAACGAAATTGCTCATGGGAGACATTTTATCCTCCCCTTGGCTTGAGTTCCAGGGAGTTTGGAGATAGAATTGATGGTTTCTCGCAAACAAACACTTGAATGACCATGGCCAATTCCAGCAGCCCTACGATCGCGGCCGGCAAAGCTGCCCGCCCACCCGCCAGCACACCGTCGCCCGTTTCTGGGGCGGACATCGTAGTGCAGTCGCTGGTGAACCACGGCGTGGATACGATTTTTGCCTATCCCGGCGGCGCCAGCATTCCCCTCCACCAGGCCTTTACGCGGTTTCGCGGCAAGGTCCGCGTCATCTTGCCGCGGCATGAACAGGGCGGCGGCTTCGCCGCGCAGGGGTACGCGCGGAGCACGGGCAAGATCGGCGTCTGCGTGGCCACCAGCGGTCCCGGCGCCACGAACCTGGTAACCACGATCGCCGACGCCAAGCTCGACAGCATCCCCATGCTGGCCATCACCGGCCAGGTGGGCACCAGCGTCATCGGCACCGATGCCTTCCAGGAAACCCCCATCGTCGAGGTCTGCCGCAGCGTGACCAAGCACCACTACCTGGTGATCGACGTCCGCGACGTGGCCCGGGTCATGCGCGAGGCGTTTCACATTGCCACCACGGGCCGGCCCGGTCCCGTGCTCATCGACCTGCCAAAGAACGTCCAGGTTGCCCAGACCGTGCCCGACTACGATGTCCCGATGAACCTGCCCGGCTACCACGTCGAGCAGTTGCGGGCCACACCGGCGGAGATCGCCGCGCTGGCGGCCCTGATCGCTCGCGCGAAGCGGCCGGTAATCTACGCCGGCGGCGGAATCATCGCTTCCGGGGCCAGCGAGGAGCTGATCGCCCTGGCCCGCAAGACGGGCATACCCGTGACCACCACGCTCATGGGCGTGGGGGCGTTTCCGGGCGACGACCCGCTTTCGCTCAGCTTTCTCGGCATGCACGGCACCGTCTATGCCAACTATGCGGTCGACAATTGCGACCTGCTCTTGGCCTTGGGCGTGCGCTTCGACGACCGAGTGACCGGCAAGGTTTCCGAGTTTGCCGCCCGTTCGACAATCGTACACGTCAACGTCGACCCTTCGGAAATCAACAAGATCAAGAAGGTCCAGTTGCCGATCTGCAGCGACGTGAAGTACGCCCTGGCCGAGTTGAACAAGATCGTCCGGCCGCCCGCCGATCTCAGCGAGTGGCATCGCAAGATCGAGGTTTGGAAGAAGGAAGATCCGCTGGATTACGATCGCGAATTCGACGGCATCCTGCCGCAGCACGCCCTGGATTTGGCGTGGCAGTTGACCAAGGACCGCGAGACGATCATCTGCACCGGCGTGGGGCAGCACCAGATGTGGGCGGCGCAGTACTTCAAGTTTTGTCAGCCGCGCCGCTGGCTCTCCAGCTTGGGCCTGGGCACGATGGGGTTCGGCCTGCCCGCCGCGATGGGCGCCAAGGCAGCGCATCCCGAGGCCCTGGTCATCGACGTCGACGGCGATGGCAGTCTGCTGATGAACATCCAGGAGATGGCCACCTGCTACACGGAGAAACTGCCGGTCAAGGTGCTCTTGTTGAACAACATGCACTTGGGCATGGTCGTGCAGTGGGAGGACCGTTTTCACGCGTCGAACCGCGCCAACACCTATCTCGGCCCCATCGATCATCCGGAGGCGATCGGACTGGGCGACGGCATCACGCCCGAGGAGCGTTACCCCGATTTTGCCGCGATTGCCAAGGGTTTTCAGTGGGAAGGACGTCGCGTGTGGAAGAAGGAAGAGCTCCGTGATGCCCTGCTGGAGATGATCCAGTCGCCCGGCCCGTATCTCCTGGACGTGCAAGTGCCGTATCAGGAGCACGTAATGCCGATGATCCCGTCGGGCATGACGGTCAGGGATTTGATCAAGAAGTAGGACTTAGTTCTTAGAACTTAGTGCTTAGTTCTAATATCTAAGTTCTAAGCACTTTCAATCCGCGAAGATACCCGTTGCATACCACACGCCATTCGCACCGAGCTTCATGTCGTAGCCGAAGGCGCGATTGTGGGCTTGGACCGCGCTCCAGTGACCGGACGACAGCCGCCAGCAACGGACGCACTCGATGGCCGACTCGACCAGATTTTGCCCCGGCCAGCTCTCGGCGCATACCTCCCGCGGCGAACAGCCGAGCATGGCGGCGATCCGCGGCAGTCGCACGTTACAACCGTGATGGCCTTGAAGACGGATGCGGGCCTGATATTCCGAGTGGCTCTCGGCCTCGGCCAATAGGCGGTCGTCCGGACGGCCCAGGGCACTGGCAGGCTTCTCGGGATGAATTCGCACAGCATAAATCAAGGTCCGTTGCGTCAGTGTGCCTGGGGGCAAATCGAGAATCACCTTCATCTCCTCGGGGCCATAAAAGAGGCTGTTCGTCAAAGGAAAGGCACTCATGACGCAGCCATGCAACTTGGGGTCGGAGTGGACGAAATCGGCGATCGCCACGCCCGGCCGGCCCAGCATTTCGCTCAGCGTCGGATTCTGGAGCAGAACAACGTCCTTGCCATCCGACGCAACCTTGGCATCCAGCGGCAAGCGGAGGCAGACGAACGCTTGCAGTTTCTGCTGCACTTCCGCGTTTGCCAAGGTCTCGTTTTCCAGTCGCTGCGATTGCGGATCGTTGGGGTTGCGAAAGAAGATCAAGAGCATCTTCTGCTGTTGGTTGGCAACGTCCATGGCATGCAGGTAGTCGGCTTCCCACACCACGCCGATGGCCGGTGCTTCCTTCCCACCCGCTACGTCCAGAGGGCAGCAAGAAATCCAAACCAGTGCGGTAAACAGGGGTGTCTGCGCAAATTGCATCGAGTTCCTCGCTAAAATGTCCAGGGGCGTAGTAATCTGGGTTGTGAATGTATGGTTTAACTGCTAAATTGGTGAAAATCAAGGAGCTTTGCCGATTTCTTCAGGGAAAAAGAAGAAAGCGACCAGGGAAGGTGGGTAGGCAAGGAGCTATTGTTCTTCTTTCAATTAATGCATGGTCGGAGACCAACCCACCAGAAGGAGCTAGCTGATGTCTTGTCTAAAATTGAGCCGGTTTTGTGTGGTAGCGATTCTTGCTACCCTGGGAACCCAAAATCTTGTTTGGGGGCAGCCTCAGAATCCCCCCCCGTAGCCGCGACTGGGACGAGCGCCGCCCCGCAGTTCCGCCCGCTGACCGAGGCCGACGTCCAGGACATGTTCGCCCAGGTCAAAACCGCGGCCGACGCCCTCGAACAGCGTTTCGCTACGGCTGGAACTTCGGCCGACGGCTGGAAAGAATATCTTTCCTGGGACAAGTTCAAGGGCGAATTGCAACAGGCCAAGCCCGACAAAGCCGTTCTCGGCGACGCCTATACCAAGCTGGCCGCGGGCTATGAAGGGCTGGAACTGAAGTGGTTCGCCAATTTGCGGACCGCGTTGGGAATCTACCTGCAAGTGGCCGCCTGGGTGGGCAATCCCAATTTGCCGGCGGCGTTCACGAGCCAGGTCGACGAGCTCACGCAGGAGATCAAGGCTCTAAGCGCCCATCCGACGACCGACGAAACCCGCAAGATTGCCGACCATCTCGTTTGGCTGGAAACCTTCCGGCAAGCGCCGGAGCTAGTCCGCGAGGTTCGCGGTCGGTTCGCCGCGTCGAATTTCCATGCCCAGATTGGCTCCGAACTGATCGGCAGCGGCGTCGCCGGGCCGATCGATGACGTCGCGCCGATTGACGATTGCATCTTGGGAACCACGATCCACGGCATGGGCCATACCGTGGGTCAGACCACGTCCTCATTGACACCCAATCCCACTTTTGCCATGTTCGACGCGATTTTGCAGGCGGTCAACTACAGCAACAATGTCGGCCGCAACGGACCGGTCTGCATCTATTCGACCGGCCAGACTTGCCTGTGTGCCGACAAGCGATTCTGGTTGGACGAAGCGGGCCTGCATGCCCTTCCGGCTGCCGCCGCCGCCCAAACCCATTCGACGATCAACGACATCGTATCGATCAAGGGCCGCAAGTTCGTGGAGAAGATTGCCTGGCGGAAGGCCGGCAAGCAGTTGTGCCAGGCGGAGGCCATCGCCAGCGAGCATGCCGCATACCGGCTCGGCCCCCGGGTCGACGCGCAGGCCGAACCTTCGATCCAGAAAGCCAATGAGCAATTCGAGGCGAAGGGGCGAACGCCGCTGGACGAGCACCGCGCATTTCCCCGCGCAATGAGCTTCGACACGCTCGCCTCCGGCTTGGAGATTCATGGCACGCAGGCCCTGGAGTCCCAATTGGCGGCGCCGTCGGCCGCGCCCGAGTTGACTCGTCCGGCCGATATTTCCCTCCGCATCCACGAGTCGATGATCAACAACGCCGCTGAAACCGTGCTCACAGGCATGCGATTGACCGACGACATAGTGCAGCGAACTGCGATCGATCTGCTGGGACACCTGCCCGAAAAACTCAAGCCCGACCAGAACCAGGAACCGTTCACGATCGTCTTTCCCCCAGAGAAGGAGGATGCGGGGCTGCAGCCCGTCACGGTCTCGTTCGGTGATAACCGCTTCACGGTCACGATCCGCGGCCAGAAGTTTTTCCTTAGCGACCGGCCGCAGCCGGGCAAATTGAACATCTCGGCCAAGTACAAGTTCGAAAAGAGGCCGGAAGGCTACTGCGCCGTCCGCGACGGCAATCTGGAAATCTACGCATTCGGCAAGAAGCCCGGTGACGGGGTATCCGCACGATTTATTTTCATCAGAACGCGTTGCAGAGGAAGTTCGGCAAGATATTTCGCCGGAAATCAAGCTTGAGGGCTTCAGATTCAACAGCGGCAAGTTGGCCGCGGCCGGACAGTTCGTTCCGCGGGAAATCATCGCGCAGGACGGGTGGCTCGCGGTCGGGTATTGCCGCGTGCGATAGTCGATGTCCGGAGTCATTATATATCGTGAATAATCCGGGCCAGATTTATTCGTGCCGTAGGGCCTCGATGGGATCGAGTCGCGAGGCCTTCCAGGCGGGATAGAAGCCGAAGACAATACCTACGCCGGCGGCGACGAGGACCGAAGCCACGATCGCCGGCATCGAGACGCCGGTCGGCCAATGCTGAAATTCGCGGACGAGAATCGACGTGCCGCGGCCGGCGAGAATGCCCAGCCCGCCGCCGGCGAGACACAACAGGACCGCTTCCACAAGGAACTGCAGCAGGATATGGTGTCGGCGGGCGCCGACGGCCATCCGCAGGCCGATCTCGCGGGTCCGCTCCGTGACGGAAACGAGCATGATGTTCATGATCCCCACGCCGCCCACCACGAGCGAAATGGCGGCCACGATCAAGAGCAACAAACCCATCAAGTCGGCCGCCCGCGCGGAAGCGTGGGCAATCTCGGTGAGGTCGATAATCTTGAAGTCGTCTTCTTTTTTGTCCTCGGTCAAACGGTGTCGCTCGCGGAGGAGCTCGTCGATCTGATCGATGGCCAAGGGCACCTGTTCGGCGCTGGCGGCCTTGGCCTGGATGAAGTCGATGCTCGTCTGCCGCATCGGCTGCGGCATATCGGTCGTCTCCGTGAGCACGGCCTGGGGATAGAGCGGCGTGGCCGCGACATACGGTTTGCTCAAGGTATTGATCGTCGCCGTGGAGGCGGCCGGCGGCGGCGTTCACCGATCCGGCGCCGACGCAGTTGACGCGGAATTTGATCGTCGTCCAGGGGGCGACGATGCAGTCGTCCTGGTCCTGGCCCATCATGTTCGCCCCCCGGGGGCTCAAAAGCCCGATGACCCGGAAGGGGACATTGCGGATGCGGATCGTCTTGCCGATGGGCGATTCGTCTTCGAACAATTCGCGCTTCACCGTGGCGCCGATCAGGCAGACGCGGTTGCTTGTGCGGACGTCGTCGTCGCAGAGAAATTGTTGCCTTCTTCCAGGTCTTCCCAATCGCGGGTGGCCAGGTAGTCCGGCGCGGTCCCCGTCATTTGCTGCGGAATCCAGTTGCGTTTTCCGTAAACGACCTGGGCCCTGGCCCAGACCATGGGCACGACCACGGCTACGGCGGGACACTGCCGGGCGATCTCGTCGACGTCGGCCGGTTTGAGGGACTGGGCCGTGCCGAGCCCTTGGTTCACCCCGTTGTTGTTGGCCGCCCAAGGGAAGATGATCAGTTTGTACGCGCCTATGCTGGCGATCGATTTTTCAATCGCCGCCTTGGAACCCTGGCCGATCTCCGTCATGGCGATGACGGCTGCCACGCCGATGATCACGCCCAGGGCCGTCAAGGCCGATCGCATCTTGTTCCGCCGCAGATTGCCCAAGGCCGTGCGGAGCGTGGGTGGCAGCAAGGAACCGGCGGCAAAGGATCGCTGGCACCCCGGCGGGGGGGAGGTTTCCGTTGGAAGCCTGCTTTCTTCCGCGACTGCCCGTTCGGCCCGGTCTGAATCGTCCGCGATCAGCCCGTCGGCGATGCGAATCGTGCGATCGGCGTATCCGGCCACCTTCGGGTCGTGGGTCACGAGAATGACGGTGATGCCCCGGGCGTTCAGTCGCTGGAACATCCGCAGGATCTCGTCGCCGGTATGCGAATCGAGATTTCCCGTCGGTTCGTCGGCCAGAAGCAGGGCGGGATGATTGACCAGGGCCCGGGCGATGGCGACACGCTGCTGTTGGCCGCCGGACATTTGCGAAGGCTCGTGGTTCGAATGGGTGGCTAGCCCGACCTGCTTGAGCAGGGACTCGGCCCGCAGCTTCGCCTCGCTGCGGGCTGGCCGCCGCAGGGCGTAGTCTAGCGGCATGAGGACGTTGTGCAGGGCCGACGTTCGCGGCAACAGGTTAAAGCTTTGGAAGACGAAGCCCAGTTTTGCCGTCCGCACCAGGGCCCGCTGGTTGGGCGAAAGGCGGCTCATCTCCTGGCCGTCGAACCAGAATTGGCCCGAGCTTGGCCGGTCGAGGCAGCCCAGGATGTTCATGAGCGTGGTCTTGCCCGACCCGGAGGCCCCCATCAGGGCTACCATTTCGCCGCGGGCAATGGTCAGAGAAATGCCCTTGAGCACGGGCACGTCCACTTCGCCAAGGTGGTAGGTCTTGGTGATATTTTCCAGACGGATCAGCTCGCGGGAGCCCGCCGGCTCCTGCTGTGCCGTTTGGGGATGGCACATGTCGTCGCGCATTGTGGCGAGCAGCGGCGGGCTCATGGTGGCAAGTTAAGGCGGGGGGTGGGAGGTGTGCGCAGGCATCTTGCCTGCGGATCCAGGTGGCGAGGACCTTTATAATAACAAAAGGGAGGAAGGGTTGCAACTTCGCTGAGAAAAAACGGTCTCCTGGGGAAAAATCCGAGGACCGTGCCAAGATTCACCTCTTGAATTCGCATGACTAGCGGAATAGATTTCATTAAGAGTGTTTTGTTCCGTACAACACCGTGTCGAGGAGCCGTCATGTTTCGCCCGTTACTATCCAGCGTTGCAGTGATTTTAATGACTGCGTCGACTTTACCGGCCCAGGATTGGGCGCGAAAGTTGTTCGCGACGACCGAGCACGATTTCGGTTCGGTAGCGCGGGGGGCGAAGGCCGAATACCGCTTTGTCGTGACCAATTACGTGCAGGACGACGTCCATATTGCTTCGGTCCGCTCCAGTTGCGGGTGTACTTCCCCGTCTGTCGAGAACGACAGGCGGACGCTGAAGACCTACGAGACGGGGGCGATCCTCGCCCACCTCAACAGCGATACGCACGTGGGTCAACGGGCCGCCACGTTGACGGTGACCATCGATCGGCCCCAATACGCCGAAGTGCAATTGCAGATCCGGGCCCTGGTGCATACCGACATTCTCATGGAGCCGGCCAGCGCGCAGTTCGGCGCCGTCGAGCAGGGCAGGGCCAGCGAAACCCAGGTGCGGCTGTATCGCGCCGATTTCCCCAATTGGCAAATCCAGCCGGGGGTGAGCTTTTCCGATCCGAATCTACAAGGCGAAGTAGTCTTGGTGGCACGGCAGGGAAGCCAGGTGTGGTACGACTTGAAGATCCGCCTGTCGCCCACGGCGTCGCCGGGCTACGTCAGTGATTTTGCCGTCCTCACGACCAACGACCCCAGCACGCGCCAGATTCCCGTGCAGGTCGAAGGACAGGTGCGGCCCAGCGTAGTGATCAGCCCTGCGGACTTGTTTCTCGGCGTAGTCCAGGCCGGGCAGAAAGTGACGAAGCGGCTGGTCGTGCGGGCGGACAAGCCTTTCCGCATCAAGGCCATCACCAGCGACAAAGCCTCCTTCGAGATCCCCGTAGTGCCCGATGATGCCAGTTCCGTGCACGTCGTGCCCGTGACGTTCGTCGCCGGGGCCGAGATCGGCAAAGTCGTGAAGACGATCCACGTCGAGACCGATATCGGCGATGCCCAGGCCAAGTCGTATGCCGTGGTGAACGAAGAAGTGCAAAAGTAGCCTGCTACCTTGGCACCAGTCGTACCTGCGCAGGCGCACTAGAAAAACCACGTTGCCGACAAGGTATCGCCGCCATAGCCGCGTGGGCTCTTGGCAGAGACGATAGCACCACTCCATGCCGAGCTTGCGGATCCAACGCGGGGCGCGGGGAATGCGGCCGGAGTAGAAGTCCAAGAGGCCACCGACCCCGATCACGACCTTCGCCCCCAGCTTCGACAGGCAACGCCGAATCCAAAGCTCCTGGCGCAGGGCGCCAAAGGCCACCAGCACCAAGTCGGCGCCCGAACGGCGAATGTCTTCGAGCAGCTTGGGCTCTTCTGCGGTCGAGAAGTAACCGTCCCGCCAGCCAGCCAACTCCACGTCGGGATGGTTCTTGGCCAGCCAACGAGCGACACCCTCGGCCACGCCCGGGCGGCCGCCCAGCAGGTAGATCCGCTTGCCGCTGCCTGCCAAGGCGGCGGCCAACCGAGGGAAGAGGTCGGTGCCGTTGACGTTGTCGCGGACCGGCTGGCCCAACACGTCGCCGGCCATCCGCACACCGATCCCATCGGCAAACACCAACTCCGACTGTTGCAAGGCATTCAGATACTCCGGGCGGCGGCAAGCGATGTTCACGCAATCGGCATTCACAAAGCTGACCTGTGCGGGGCTGTCGCCGTCGAGCCGGTCGACAATCGCTTCCACGGCCTGGTCCAACGTGACATTGTCGATCTCGATGTCGAACAACCTGATCCGCGGTCCCACGGCGGCCCCACGGGCAACCGTGGTGTTTTCGCTCGGGGCTTCTAGAAGTTCGATGGGCATCGTTGCATCTCGCGGGTTCATGGTTTGTTGCAGCCGAAGAAAAGCAACGACCATACCGGGCCCTGGGGCGGCATCCGCCTGCGGGAAACGCTGACGCGGAAAGTCAAGCTGAGATAAGGGTTTAAGGCTGCCGATCGGGGTCGGCCGCGAGTCCGCTTCCGGGACCAAATGTTGCGGAAACGCAACACTGCGGTCGCCTTTCTCACGCCAGCATGTGTACCCGATGCAACGTGTTGTTTCTGAGAAGCTGTTTGAGACGGGCGGAATGTGCCGAGGTTCAACGTCCGCTTGGCTTCAGCCCCGTGCCGAGGATTTTCAGCGCGAAGGCATGTTCGCACGGTTTCTTCGCGGGCAGCATGACCTCAAGCCCCTGGTCGGTCTGTTTCCAGGTCAAGTCGCCGGTATGCCCCAAGAGGCTGACCGAGTCGATCTTGCCCGCATCCGAGGCGAGCGAGCGGACCAGCAGCTTCCCGTCCTTGGGCCAGCCCAGGGCGATCGCATACAGCACGTCGTCCTTGGTGGTGAAGCGGATGTCCTGCGGGCTGAACGGCTTGTCGACGCCTTCGCTGAAACCGCCGCCCCGCGAGTGGGTTGGCCCCTCGCCGTAGATCAGCCACGGCCGCGTGCCGTAGATCGCCTCGCCGTTGATCTTCGAGCCAGTCGCCCATTGCCAGGAGCATCGTTTCGGGCCTGGGCCGGGAATCGTGCCGTCGGCCGTGGGACTGACGTCCAGCAGCATGCAGCCGTTCTTGGACACGATGTCGACGAAGACCTGGACGAAATTGTCCATCGACCGGTACGCCGCGCACTTCTGGTTGAACCACTCGGCCAGCGCGGTGTCGGTGAGCCAGGGATAGGGCACCAGCCGGTCCTCGCGGCCGCGTTCGAAGTCCAGGATGCCCGTGTGCCGGTGGATCTCGCGGAACTTGTGCGCCACGGCCGAACCGCAATGATTCTCCCCCGCCCAGTTGTAATAGTCGGCGAACATCCGCCGCTGGTACTCAGGCGTAATGACGGCCATGAGCTCGAAATCGAACCAGATCATGTCGGGCCGATACTTGTGTGTCACCTCGTTGACCATGGCCAACCACTGCTCCAGATAGGCCTTCGAGGGCGGCGCCCCCGGCTTATGGGCCTCGGTGTAAAGCCGGGCGAAACGGGGATCGGCGCCGTCGAAGGCGAAGGCCGGTTCGTAATACCTCCAGGCGAACCCGTGATGGAACGTGGTGATGAACTTCAGCCCGCGGCCTTTGATGGCCTTTTCGAGTTCCCTGGTGATATCGCGGTGCGGGCCCATCTTGACCGAGTTCCACGGCGTCACCTGGGAGTCCCACATAGCGAAGTTGTCGTGGTGTACGGCCACGGGTCCGGCGAACTTCGCGCCGGAGCGGGCAAACAGATCGGCCCAGGCCTCGGCGTCGAACTTCTCTGCCTTGAACTTGGGAATGATGTCCTTGTAACCGACGAGTTTCTGATCGCCGAAATGCTTCTGATGAAACGCAAAGACCGGGCTCGCGCGATCATACATCTCGTGCCCGTACCACTGTCCGCCGGCGGGGCTGTCTTCGCTGCCGACCGTCACCGGTCCCCAGTGCGTATAGATGCCGAACTTGGCGTCGCGGAACCACTCGGGGTCCCGGTGCGTCTTGAGCGATTCCCAGGTCGGCTGATACTTCTGGCCCCGGGCTGCCGCCGTTTGGGCTGCCGGTTTCTCTTCGGCCGACAATGTCAGGGCCGTCAAGGGCAGCAGGCACAAGGCCGCCAGGTTGCAGGTGATGCGGACATTCATGGCTTTTCCTCCTCGGTTGTTTGGACAATACTTCTGCCCAATAGTATAACTACTCTCGCCATCACCATCGGACAGGTATCGCTCCGCTATCACGCGGGAATCACCCTCGAAAACGGTGGAAAAACAGGCCCTTCCGCTGCTCGGGCCAGGGCGCAGATATCCGCCGGACGTATGGCAAGAATCCGCACGAAATCGCGCTTTGTGGGCAAGCCGGCCGACAGGAAGACGGATGACAGAAAAATGTTCGACAGGAAGATGAAATCCAAGATTCATTTCTTCCCATCTTCGTGTCGTCCGTGTACTCACGACCATCTTCTTGTCATTGGTCTCTTTGAGGTTCATTTTCCTGCCGTACATCGTAGCCTTAGCCGGGGCAGGTGACGAGTCTGCCCCGGGCAGCGCGACGCGCATTGCCTTGCGCGTCGCAGAACCAAATTTTCAAAGAACGAGCTGACCGTAGCCGGACGATTTCCCGCGGTCCGGCAAAAACATTCATAAGTGCTTTTGTATGAAGCGCTTAAATCGGGCGGATGCCCTCTGTGTGGTCCACCACGGTGTGGTCCAAAATAGAGGTCCTCCTCTTTTCTCGTCCGCTACTCCGTCCCGTTTCGTCCCGCTCGGTCCCCACGATCGATTCGCGCTGCGACGGTTCACCGGCCTGTTTGGCCCGCCAATTGACCTTGCACGATTCTCCACGACAAGCCGCGTGTGCGGGAGCAAGGCCTTTTTCAGCGGCCGCGCGGCCAGATTGCGATCGTTCTTTGCCGGGGCCTGGGGCGGGCAGTCGCTTGCCGGTCTTTCTTTCGGGCTAAGCATGATCAACCGCGGTCGTTAAGTGTCCACTGAAATTACTAATATATCGTACTTAGCCATAATTATACTGCGTACTCTTCGCTCCGAACTGTGTACTCTGCACTCGGTACTGCGTACTCTGCACTCTGCACTCGGTACTCCGCTCCTTGCTCCCCGAGCGCGACTTCTCTCTACGAACTAGTACGAAGGAGCAGGCGATTTGGTACGGTTGTACATGCGTTGGCGGCTTGCGATGTTGCCGCAAGGCGTTCGTCCCAGAGGACTTGCGAAAGAACGGAATTGTGCGGCAAGCGCCAGTGAAAAGCGAGCAAACTCAGCCGCCTGTGGGGTGACCAACGGCGGGAGTTCACCGCATCGCTGAGATCCATCCGCCGCAGGCTGCCGTCGTAGCCGAAATGGTAGCGGAACGAGCCCACGATCTGGCCATCGACGGCCTCGCCCAGACGCTCGCCGGTCAAACTGTAGCGTCCGCCCCAGTCCACGCCGCCCGCATGCTGAATGCTCAGCGTGCCGTCAGGATCGACTTGGACGAAATGCCGCCACGGTGGCTGGGCACCCGCAGGTTGGCCGAGCGTGAACAGCGTCTCGACCGATCGGCTACCGGGCTCCATCGCGGTGACCGAGTATGCCCGCTTGCCGGCCTTCGAGCGGCCGATGATGACGCGACCTTGGCGATCGAGCGTGGGCGAGAGGGCCCAGTGGCCAGACCCTGCCGCAATTCGGACCACCGCCAGTTTGCGGGCATCGGTTTCGGTCGTGTCCACGCCGTACAGCGCGCTGCGCGACTCTCCGGGTTCCGTGGCCACGGCGAAGAGCCATCGGCCCGCGCGGACAATGATCGAGCGGAGCGTCATCCCTTCCGCTTCGGTCAGCGGCAGGATGGCCAGATTGCGTCCATCCCGATCGCAAACCACGAGCCCTTCGGGGGCGCCGGCCAGGAAGAGCCGTCCGGCAGGGTCTGCGGCGATGCCCGTGTAATAGGCAAAGGGCAGGGGTCGATCGCTCATGCCGGAACTGTTGCCGAGCACGCCCACCACGTGCAGCCCGCCGTCCGCCTGGGCGGCCAAGGCCAGGAGCAACAAGAGGGCGACCAGCGGCAAGGTTCTTTGATTCATGGCAGACAGTCCTCGATTACCCAGAGCAGATGGAAAGGGAAGGGTTGTGGCGGGGTTTGTCGCGGCAGGCAGCGCGTTTTCAACCTGCGATTATACCATTTCGGTAACTCTTTAGCGAAGTTACCGTAGGGTGGGCCGAGTGAAACAAGTCCCACCATTGGGAACGTGGCGGATGGTGGGACTCGTTTCACTCGGCCCACCCTACAGCTCTCCCCATCCGCCTCGGAATATGGTATCTTGGCCGATGGATTTGCCGATATTTTTCCCCATCAAGGACAGCCAGAACCATGGATGCCGAACTGAAACCCGAGGACTTTATCGTATCCACGCTTGGCCCGGCGACGTTCCGGTCGCCTCTGGGACTTTCCAGCAGCGACGGTGACGGCCAGGGCGAGTTTGTTCCCGACGGGGCCCGCGTGCTGTACCAGATTGAAATTCAACCCGGCCGGCCACTGTGCACCGATCTGACGATGGAAAAGGCCGGCCCGCGAGAGATGATTTTCTTCGAGCCCCGCCAGTGCAAGGGGGCCATCGTCACCTGCGGCGGTCTGAGCCCCGGTCTGAACAATGTCATCCGCTCGGTCTTCCTGCAACTGTACCATCGTTACGGCGTACCAATTGTGCTGGGCATTCGTTACGGCTACCAGGGTCTGAATCCGGCCAAGGGGACGCCGCCGCTGGTGCTGACGCCCGAATACGTGGAGCGCATCCACAATTACGGCGGTTCGGTGTTACGTTCTTCGCGCGGGCCGGAAGAGCCGGTGGCGATCGTCGATTACCTCCAGCGGGAGGGCATCAACCTGCTCTTCTGCGTCGGTGGCGACGGCACGCAGCGCGGCACGCATGGCATTGCCATGGAAGCCCGGCGCCGCGGCGCCAAGATCGCCGTGGTGGGCATTCCCAAGACGATCGACAACGATCTGCCTTTCGTATACCGATCGTTCGGCTATGGCACGGCGTTGGAGAAGGCCCGCGAGGCGATCAACTGCGCCCACACCGAAGCCCGCGGCGCCCCCAACGGCATCGGCCTGGTGCAACTCATGGGCCGCAACGCCGGTTTCATCGCCGCCGGCGCGGCCTTGGCCAGCCAGGAGGCCAACTTCGTGCTCATCCCGGAGGTCTGTTTCCCGCTGGACGGGCCCGGCGGCTTCCTCGACGCCTTGCGGAAGCGGCTCGAGAAGCGGCAGCACGCCGTGGTCGTCGTCGCCGAAGGGGCCGGGCAGCACTTGCTTACCGGCGAATGCGGCGGGTGCGACGCCTCGGGCAATTACAAACTCCAGGACATTGGGCTCTTCCTCCGCGATAAGATATCGCACTATTTCAAGGCGGCCGGCATTGCCATCAATTTGAAGTACATCGATCCCAGCTACATCATCCGTAGCGTACCCGCCAATTCCGACGACGCCCTGCTCTGCGACGCCATGGCCCGGAATGCAGTGCATGCGGGCATGGCCGGCAAGACCGACGTGCTGATTGGCGTGGAGCACGAGCGATACCTGCACATACCGATTTGCACGGCGGTTGCGCGGAAGAAACAGCTATCGCCTGGGAGTCAGTTCTGGTTGCGGGTGATCGAGTCGACCGGCCAGCCGGCGTGGGTCTGAGCGGGGAGCAGGGGGTAGGGAACGGGGAGCGGATGGTGGATAGGGAGGTTAGCTCCGTCGCTTGCGACGGGAGAGTTCGTCGCGTGGTAGAATTACCTTATGAACGATGAACAACGTGCCAAATTGCTCGCCGTCATCGCGGAGTTATCGCGGCGTTATCCGGATTGGCGTTTTGGCCAGCTCATCGCCAATATTGCCGATTGGGCGGATCGCGAGATTTGGGATGTCGAAGATGAGCAATTGCTCGCGGCAGCACAAGCACACTTTTACCTCGGAAAAGAGTGAATGAAGTGAAGCAGTCAAGCGGCAAGGGAGACTAAAGGTTTTATTGGACGCAGCAACCATGGTTCTCACTCTGAAGAGTTCGCAGGTCGAGAGCTTGCTCACGTTTGTCGACGGTTGCATCCGACTCAACGGCTGCGACCAGACTCACCGATTCACGCGCAAATGGGCGCGTCGCGAATTGCTTGATTGGGATGATTTCTTGGATATCCTGGAGGACCGTGGGGTTTTCTGTGACTGTGAGGTCGTTCTGAATTTACCCGGTACGGCTGATTTACGGAATTCGGAAACCATCGGGCGAAGCGACGACGGCAATCCTTGGCTGATTCCCCCGACCTTTGCTTGCTCGGAATCAGCAGTCTTCCAAAAGCTCATTGTGTGTCGTGCGGAAATTGGCCGAAACACCTACGGGTCCGATGCCGAGATTCTCATTCCCGCTCCTAGGGGAGCAAAGGCACGGCGACGTGTACGCAAGTCCGTGAATTTCTTTATCGGCTGTCAATCCGGCATGCCAAGCGAAGTAGGTGTCGTCCAGGAATGCGATGCAGTTTCCGCAGGGGACTTCGCAGAGAAGGTTGCGCACTCGGGAATTGAGGAACTCGCTCGATTCGGCTTCCGCGAAGCAGCCTTTGTGCTTTCAAGAGCTGGTGCCATGAAACCTGGTACCACGCTCGGGACCGATTTTGCCGATCGAGTAGGGATAACATCAAAGCACAAGGAATTGACCGTGTATCGCGTGATCATGCGCCGATAACAACAGGCCACATGCACGTAGAACGTAGGGTGGGCCGAGGAACACGAGTTCCGCCGTCCACAGTAAACGGCTAGCGAGCATATCCGTCCCGGCTACCAATCGCTCAGAAACTCGATTCGATCGCACATTGCCTCAGCATCGAGCACACCCGCCAAATTCAGAACCCTTCGAATCACGTCGCCGACTGGCCGCTGCCACGAGACAATAAGCCCCGCGTGGTGACGGCCTTCTTTCATCCATCGCGCGTGCAAGTTAGCAAAGTGGCCAACATTGAACGTAATGAGCACTCGGCCTTCTGCCACTGCCCATTCGAGCTGTGATTCGTCGGACTGCGCTAGCGGGCCCGCCTCTGAAGTCGAAACCGCATCGACCCCCGCACGGCGCAATGCGGGTGCGACGGTTCCGTAAACATCTTCATCCGTGAAGAAGCGCGCCGCACTCATTTCGAATTCCCGCCGTGGGCCAACCCCGCCTTGACTGTTGCTTCATCGTCCGCCGCCAGATCCGCGTCGATCTCCTCCAAATGGTCGTAAGCGTATGCCAAGGCGTCGTGAACGTCGGCAGGCTTGAGCGACGGATACTGCTCGACGATCTCTTCAACCCGCATTCCCTGGCGGTAGCACGTCAAAACGGTCGCCACGCGTATCCGCGTGCCGGCGACGGCAGGTTGTCCTCCGCACCGGGCGGGGTCCTTCTCAATGTTGCGATAATCCAGCTTGGGCATGTTGCGAACCTCTTGATAGATCTGGGAAACCACTATTCCATTCTACTCCATTCCTTCCCGCCCTCCAACTCCACCTTCCCTCAGCCCCAAGACTGTGCAACAATATCCTGGATGCTTCCCACCCCAGGAATTTCAGCATGCGTATTGCTTACTTTGATTGTTCCAGCGGCATCAGCGGAGACATGACCCTCGGCGCCTTGGTCGATGCGGGCGTTCCGCTCGATCAACTCAACGAGGCCATCGGCTCGCTCGGCCTGCCGGGCGTGAAACTGGTCGCCCAGGAAGTCAAGAAACATGGCTTCCGCGCAACCCAAGTTACGGTCCAACACGAGCCGGAACACAAACATCGACACCTGCACCATATCGAGGCCATGATCGACGGCAGCCGGCTCACGCCCGGCCAAAAAGAGACCGCGCGGCGGATCTTCCAGCGGTTGGCCGAGGTCGAAGCCAAGGTGCATGGGACCACGGTCCAGCAAGTCCACTTCCACGAGGTCGGCGCGGTCGATTCGATCGCCGACATCGTCGGCGCGGCTGTCGGCTGGGACCTGCTCGGCGCCAAGCGTTTGCTCGTATCGCCCATTCCCACCGGCAGCGGCCGAATCACTATTGCCCACGGCGAATGCAACATTCCCGCGCCGGCCACGGCGGAACTGCTCCGCGGCATTCCGCTGGCCGCCTCCGACGTTCAGGCCGAACTGACCACGCCCACCGGCGCGGCAATCGTGGCCACGCTGGCCGAAGGCTTTGGGCCCGTGCCGGAAATGACTATCGAAACCATCGGCTACGGCGCCGGCCAGCGCGATTTGCCCCAGCAGGCAAACATCCTGCGACTCCTGGTCGGCGAAGCAACAGAAGTAGCCGAGACCCGCGACGCCATCTGGGTCCTGGAGACCAATCTTGACGACATCAGCGGCGAGGCGATCGGCTATTGCATTGCGCAGCTTTGGGACGCCGGCGCGCTGAGACGTCTATACCACGGCCATCCAAATGAAGAAGAACCGGCCGGGCGTAAAGCTCTCGATCCTCTGCCCCGTGGAGAAGGTTGCCGCCATGGAGGCGGTCGTCTTTCGCGAGACCGGCACCTTGGGCATTCGTCGCTGGCCGACCGCAAGGCACGTGCTGCCGCGCGAAATCCGCCAGGTGGCGACCGCTTGGGGTCCGGTTGACGGCAAGCTCGGCCGCTTGGACGATGGCTCGGTCCATTTCGCGCCGGAGTACGAATCGTGCCGCCGGATCGCAGCCGAGCAGCGAGTGCCGCTTCGCAATGTGTACGCTGCGGCCCAACAGGCGTTCAATGTGTCTGCGAAGCTGTAGGGTGGGACAAGGTTGCGGAGGATTGGTGGGACGCACGCAAACCGGCCAGACCGCAACCGAAGTCCCACCAACACGCTCAGAAAGGCAAGCTACGAGACCTTGGCAATCAAGGTAGTCTTCGTTAGGAGGGCTTTCTTGCGGAGGCTTGCGGTTTTTTCCAGGAAATCCTGTTGTGGCGGTAGGCGCACGCGGGCGTATTGTTAAAATCGTATTTACATGAGCCTGGAATGGTTCCAGCCCATCGCAAGGGGAAATGCGGAATTGAATGTATTTCCGACCTGCGATTTTGTTTGTTAATATTTTAGGAGGTTCTTTCGAGAACCGGAAGCGCAGCCTGGATGGCTCCGTTACATCCCGGGTTTTGAAATGGACTCGAAAAGGAGTTAAGAAATGCGAAAATGTTTTCTCATGGCCTTCGTGGCCGTCTTGTTGCTGGCGCAGTTTGCGGATGCTCGTTTATTCGACCGGTTGCGGGCTCGTCGTGGCACGATGAACTCGACGGCTGCTGCGACGACGGATGGTTCCGGCAAGGCAACTCCGGCGCCGACGACTTCGGCCCCGGCACCGGCCCCAGCTAAGCCGGCGGCGACTCCGGCCGCAGCGCCTTCTCTTCCGGCCGCGACGCCTGCTGCGACGCCTGTTCCAGCCGCAGCACCTGGTGCGACGCCCGCTACGGCCCCGGCCGCCGCGCCTGCTGCGCCCGCCGCGCCTGCTGCCCCGGCAGACGCACCGGCCCCGCCGCCTGCCAAGTAAGTCGAATGGAATTCATTCCGTTCCAACGGATTGAAATCCGTTTTAGCAAGAAGTGGAAGTATCGTTTCTTGAAGAGCGTGCAAGGGCATGAATCTCACTGACCCGAGCACGCTCTGTTTAATCCTGCTTGCAGTTACCACCGTATTTCTCTTGATTCGGACGCGTGGCCAACTCGCCCGCCAACGGCAGCGATGGGAGATGGAAGAAAGCGATACCAAAATCCGCGATTACGACGAGGGGCCGAAAGCGGTTTCTTCGTCCGCTGGCGGCTTGCCGGATGATTTAGCCCGGTGGGAAGTGGAGATGCAGGAAACGGCCCGGCAGGTCTCGGCCCAATTGGACACGAAGTTCAGCCTGCTGCAATCGTTGATTGCGGAGGCCGACCGTGCGGCGGCACGGTTGGAGGATGCGTTGGACCGTTTCCATCCGACCTTGCCGCCCGGCAGCCAGGCCGAATCCTTGCGGCCGGTGGCGTGGCAGGCATGCGACATCCGGCGCGAACTGGAAACCCGTGAACGGGAAAATACGGCGGGGGAGTCGGATCTTTCCACTCCAGAGGGCGATCCATCGCGGGCAAGCGATCGTGGCCGTCGCCGCGAGGAAATCTATCGTTTGGCCGACTACGGTTTCGCAACCGGGGAGATCGCCCGTCGCGTCGGCAGTCCGGTGGGCGAGGTGGAGCTTATCTTGAGCCTGCGGGGGGCCGAGTAGCAGTGCTTCGTAAGACGGAATTTATTCCGTCGTCTCGTCCTTTTATGCAAACGGAATGAATACCGTTCCACGGAGGCCTGGCCCGCCGGATTTCGCCGTTCGCCTCGGGGATCATGTCCGGGAACTTGTCATCGGGCTGAAAAAATGCAACAATATCAGTTCTTGGCAGTCGTTTTGGAGTTCCCTGCCCATTGCTCGTTGTGGTTTTCTTGTATTGGGAATGAAATAAGCCGGAGTGGCGGAATGGCAGACGCGCTGGACTCAAAATCCAGTATGGGCAACCATGTGCGGGTTCAAGTCCCGCCTCCGGTACTTTGTAAGGCGTTGTCGGATAAGGACTTCCGACAACGCCTTCATTGTTTACTGCGGCAGTAGTTTTTCGGGCAAAATCACTTTTCGCAAAAATTCGCATAAACGGTCCCGATGAACCACGGCCCAGGCAAGACCTCTGGGCGGCGTCCGACCAAGAAATCAAGAGAGGCAGGCCCGCTGTTGGCGAGACTGCCTCTCTCCAAATTCGTGATGGACTTGGGCTGTTATTTGGGTGGCTCCTGCCCCAGCTTCGCCGCAAGTTCGGAGGCCCGAACCCAGTCCTTGGCGTCAACTGCCGCACGCAACTGATTTTCCATCTCCGACCGTGGATCTTGAACATGGCCGTACCGCACGGCCACTTCGGGGGAGAGGCTGGCCAGGATTCGCCGGTAGGTACGGTTGCTTCGCTGTCGGGCCTCCACATCTGTTTGCTTGGCGTAGTTCGTCATCAGGACTGATTCACTCACCCCGGCATCATTAGCGACCTGACGGGCAATATCTTCCCCACTGAGGGCATACTGCAAGGTGGTCTTACGGAAGACGTGAACGAAGGCCGAGCCTTTTGGATTTGATTCCGACCATTCCTTGATCCGCTTGTAGAACCAATTTCCAAACCGCTTCGGGTCAAACTCGGCATCCAAGCCGTTGATCAGGTTTTGATGGCCAGATTGAAAAATCCGCAGTTGATCCGTATAGGCAGCGAAGACAAAAGGGCTTCCATTGCGAATCCCCAAAAGCTCTTGGCAGAGGGCTTCGGGAAGGCGAAACCATCTCTCAACTCCCCACTTCCCAATAATCTCAAAATGGCATTCGTTGCCGACTGGCCGGAATGAATCCCATATTAGCCCCGCGACTTCTGATTTTCGGCAAGCTGACCACAGAAATACTTTGGCTACAAGTACCGCCACCGGAACGCCACCCCATTGGCTCTCAAAATACTCCAGCAACGATAGAAGCTCCATTCCGTCAAACTGACGGATGGGGCGATTGCTTCCCTCGATCCAGGTGAATTGCGACCAGGGGTTCGCTATCAGCAATTTCTCAACGGGAACGACGCCACGGACGCACTTACGCTTGAGCGCGTTTCGGTTGGCACGCTCAAAGGCCGCTTGAAGAGAACGTGACCAGCGCAGTACATTGTTGGGGCTATAGTGCGGTAGATCATCAAGCGGCTCCACTTCCCCAGATTTTTGCCGCCGTTGTCGCAATTTGTCGGAAAAGTATTGTACGGGCTTTCGCTTTTCTACAGGTCGCCTTCGCCAGTTGTTTGGAAGAGTCAGAGCGACCTGTTGAAAATTGGCACAGTCATCCGGTGTCGCCGTGCTGATGGGGTTTATTCCCATAATCTCGGAGAAGGCAGCAATTGCATCCAAGCAATTGGCCAAGGATTTTTCGGCCCTTACCTGGGCGGCAGCATCTTTTTTCTTTCCGAAATGCCGCCTTTGGATTTCGATAAGTTCTTCGTCGCTCAGAACCAAATCGGTGGGCTGGATGCGATCACCGCCATTACGCAGCATGTTCTCCGCGACAGCCACGGCATCCTCGTAACGCCGTTGTCCCGTGCTTCTCGCTCTCGGCAGGCCATTCCAATAAACCCGCCAGGATCTATGCGCCCCGGTTGGTGGGTGCATGATCACGGAGATTGGCTGCCCGTTCACGACGATGCTGATTTGCTGCTTTTCCTGTTTCGGCTTTCGCGGCATTCCACCCCTCCGATGATCACCGCATTTCAATCCACGGATCAATCCGCGAACGATAGAACTTCCACACCTTGCCATTTCCCGTGCCAGGGACCAAGGCGTTGCGAGGAATGATTCCATCAGCGGCCATCTTGGCGACCCAAACCTTCGTGCAACCAAGTTTGTCTGCGATGTAGTCTGTCCCGATGATGTCGGCTGGGGGCGGAATAAAATGGTCGGCCAGCCGTTTCAAGCTATTTGCGATTACGGCGAGGTACGCGCCATCGCCATTTCCGTTCATCCCACCGATGAACTCGTCCACAGCAGTTTCGGTAATCCGAATCGTGCCATCTGTCAGTTGCATTACTCGCAGTCCTTTCTCAATGTGAAGATCAAGCTCGCGCCGGGTCAGATTAAATTGGTGGCAATACTCCTCCGGCGTCCAGACCCGCCCAACTTCCTTGTGGCCTACTTTGACCACGAACTCTACGGTGCTGTCAGGTTGCACCAGTTCTGCGGGCGGGATTTCCACGCCATTCACCAAGGCCACTGCATCATTGTGGATGCCCATACAACTCTTCAGCCTGCCCTGGATGGCCCTGACTTCCACCGCATCGGGAATATCCAGTTCAATCGCTTCGCGGTCGTAAATCACCAACATTTTCTCCCTCTCCGATTTTCAATTTCTGTGTTCGTGCTTCTGGCTCAGGACTGGAAACCCAAGAACTCATCTGGATCGATGTCCAAGTCTTCAAGACATTGCCTTGCGAATCTCCGCAATTCCGCCATATCGCAATCACCAAAGAACGCTACAGCATGGGCAGCATTCAAAATCTGGCCTAATGAGTACGTGTCTTCCTCGGAACGGACAATAAGTGCCCAAGACACGCCGGGTTTCTCTTTGGCCGTGTCAATGCCAAATCCAAGTTCTTCGATCCCTTTCAGCGTCAACAGTCGCTGTAAGACCGTGACCTCCTCCCGAACCTTAGCGTTCTGAAGAAACCCATCGCTGCCAAAAAAGACCCTAATCCCAAATCCATGCCAATCAAAATCGACACCGTGGCCATAATCAGGAACGGTGGTTTCAGCCACGCTGCGATGGATCTGGGCAATCCTTCGGGCACGATTCGCTTGGTCAATGGCGTATTTGGTCCAATCAGGCATTGTCATCCTCCTTTGCGATAATGGTCATAGGCACATCCCGAATTCGCAGGTCTTCAGGGAAGCGAGCCTGGGCTTCTCCATGCTTGTCCCCTTTGTCCAACGCGATCATCCGGCCTCCATCCTGGCAATTGGCTCCCAACTGCTTCATGAAGAACGCCGCGCCCGCCGCAGCACATTCATCGCGGAGTCGTCGCGCCCAATCACACTCGAACAGGTTGGAAGGCCCCTTACACTGCTTGGACTCGCCGCCCACGATCACCCAAGCCACATGGGACAGATGATCCTTCAGGCTGACCTCCTCCCACAGCGGTTCCACCGACAGAAACCGCACCGTGTCCTCATCGCCAACTTGAGTCAGCATCGCAGCCCGATGCAGCACTTTATTACTGGTAATTGTCGTTCCCACCCACAGGTTGCGAGGCCACAGAATGCCGTGGGTGTTGAGCAACCATTCAGAGAACTCGGCCATTCGTTCGGGTCGCTTGGTCAGCCACAGCCAGACATGCCGCCGCCCCTTGGGTGAAGTTACGGCGTCAATGACTTCCTCCTTGAGGAAGTCGAAGGGAACCACGCCACCGGGCGTAGGCTGGCCGTTCGGATAGATACAATTCCTATCCGACAAGGATTCGCCTTCATCGCTTATGAAAATCATCCGAGGCTGTCCGTCCAACCAGGGTTTGGGGTGAATCTTTTTGATCGCGATGCGTTTCCTCCCGGTCAGGTCAGGCCAGCCAGAGGCTTTTTCCATGCGGCCTCGGTACAAGGTGGGCTGGAAGAAGTCCTTTGCCCATCCTGGGTTATTGCCTCGCATTCGATGGCCTTGAAAGGCGTAGCACGCCTCCCGTCCAGCCATCAGTTCGCACGTCGGATTGCATCCCATGACCGGATTCACGACGGAATCGCACCATGCGATGGGAGTTGTAATTGCCATTGAAACTGTCTCCTATTTGGGTTGAGTGTCTGACGGGTCTGTGATTTGGTCGGCTGGATTCGCGGTCTTGCCCGCCTCCTGGCGATTTCCTTCAGGGCTACCCGAAAGCTCCCCATTTCCATCCTCGCTGAAGGCGAAATGCATCTGCCGAAGTTGGCCGAGGTCAGGAGGCCCAATAGGGGCGACCGTGGGCTGCCGAGCAGTTTGCGGCGATTGCCGATCTTTCTTCTTGACCTGCGCCGCGGGTTCGTCGTTGTCAATTGCGCGAATCGCGTCATCCAGTTCCGCCAGTTCGTCCAGCAGTGCTACGCGACGTTGGAAAAGGACTGCCATTTTGCGAGACTTTTCGAGGGATGTCTTAATGTTATTCTTCGTTACTTTCTCCCTTCTGCTCTTCGCAGGCCATAAACCAGCAGGCCCAGAGTTCCATGTCCAGATCGTCCGGGTCAATGATGAGGTCGGGTTCAGTCCGAGCCACGATAGCCCATGAAAGTCCATCGTCAGACACGCCAAATTCAAACTCAGTGATCTCGAATGCCGCTAGTGCGGTTTGCATCTTTTCAACTTCCCGGCGTGCCCTTGGATCGGTTGAGTAGGCATCATTGCCAAAGATGATAAGGTCGTCCTCGCACTCGTAGGCTCCACGATGGAACCGAATGAGAAACTGGTGGACGTAATTGGCTGCTGCTTCTGCCTTGTTCATAATCTGCGTTCCTTGTTGGTTATCGGGGTAAGTGAATAAACGTTTTGTGGCGCTGAATCTGTCGTTCAGCTTCGTCATGGCTGCCCATGAGCTTCACGTAGCGCTCGGTAATAATCCGCTTATGCTCGTTTACCTTGCTGCCATCAGCCTCATAATTCAGCCAGATTTCTTCTTGTCGCGGGGGTTTGTATTTGCCTCTTCCCATAGTGGTCCTTACCTGAAAACGGATCTGACGCCAGTGAAAAAGATGTTCCTCGTAAAGAGGATGGTGGATTCCGCAGAGCAGGACGAAGCCCTGTACTCGGTTCAATGCTTCCAACAGTGCAATGTGTTCTTGGATAGTTAGCTCAAAGCGATAAAGCGGACCCTGGTACGTCCCTGGGCAGTACGGCGGGTCTGCGAAGAAGAATGTTTCAGGACTGTCGTATCGCTGGACTAACGTTTGCCACGTCGCATTTTCCAGACGCACGCGGCGAAACCGATCTCTCCAGTGGCGGAGCGTATCTGGCATTCGGATGAGCCGGAGAGAGGGGCTGTAGCGTGCATGGCGGTACATCGCCCACGACCGGGTTAAAACGGGGTGCGGCCCGTGATACCCAATGTTTGCGCAGACGAGGTAAGCCCACGCCCTCCGAACCAGGGACGGTTCGCTGGCAGGGAATCGGATGATGTCATGGCACTTCTCGTATTGAGTTCGGCCATCGGGCGTATTTTCCAACAATGCAAGCAGTTGCCGGAACGTGGTCTCGCCTTGGATGGCTGCAAACACATCGTAGATCAGGTCGTCTTTGTCGTTATAGGTCTCAATTGGAGACGGTTCTTTGGAGAGGAATTCTGCACCACTGCCGCCGAACAGGGATACGAAATGGTTGTGCGGCGGATAGTATCTGCGGTACATCTCCGCGAGTTTCCGCTTTCCGCCTGGATAGGTGAAGGGCATCGGATGCTTTCGCCGCAGCACGCCGTTGCGCTTATTCATTGGTTTTCTCCTAACTCATAAAGGGAATCAGTGGTTGGCCGCGTTCGTGCGGTAGTTGTACTACCGCACGAACAGACCGGCCTCGATATTCGTAAATGGTTACGACTGCTGAGAGCGTTTGGCCCAACCGGCCTGAAACACCTGGGCAGCCTTGGTGAATCCGCCAACGGCCTGGACGAAAAGCGTGAGCGCATCCTCGTCAGCCTCCGACATCACGAAGTCCTGGTTCAGCGGCGGCAGCATGGCCGGGGTGGGTTCTTCGGCTTCGTTGTTTTGTGCCTTACACCCACCGTTTGGTTTTCCGGCCCGCGTGGAGGTGGCCGGTTTTGGATCTTTGTGAATTTGCGGAATAGCCGCATTTTCGCCCTTGCGATCCTCCTCGCCCATCTCCTCACCCTCGCCCTGGTCCTCCGCCACGCCCTGGTCGTCAGCCTCACCCGCGTCTTCGGGTTCTTCGATTTCATCATCCTGCTGATCGCTGGGTTCCAAGAGCTTGAGAGCATCAGCGTGGGAAAGCGTCATGATCTGCTCGTTGGTCAAATCCCCATGAGCTTCGCTTGCGTGTTTCCTGGCCCGTGCCAGCTTCAAGGCAGCGAAAATCGGGGTCGCTTGGGCTTCCTCGGCGGAGATCCAATCGTGAAGGGTCTTGGCGTTGGATGCTTTTGTACCAGTGACCCCAATTTCGCTCAGGTAGTTCCCCCAATCGCCGTGACGGTAGCGGGGACGGATTTCGGTCAAGACTTCATGCAGGCGGAAGTACTGCTCCGTTACAAACCGTTCCGAGTCGTCAATCTGCTTGGCAAGTTCCCTCGCCTCGCAATCCAACCGCTGAAATGTTGCATCCTGCAACATTTCGGCCTCCGGCTGCGTCGGGCCAATATCCGTTTCGGCTGGTGCTGCTTGGGCATCCGGCTGCTCCGGCGTTGCCTCTTGTGGCTCTGGCTGCGTAGAGCCGCCATCCGCTTGGGCAGGTGCCTGGGCGTCTGGCTGTTCCGATGCGGTCCCTTGCCCGGAGTCACTCAAGCTCGGCGTTTGCGAAGGGGTTTCGTCTTTCTGGTTTTCGACTTCCGCTTGCGCGGGTCGCTTCTTTCTGGGCATAGAGTTTTTCTTCCTTTGCATAGCAACCCATAGACATGGCTGAGAGCGGCCCTATTGCCGTGCCCAGCGTGGAGGTGTTGCAAGCTCCACACCCATGTCCGGGTGTTTCACCAAAGGACGAAGGCAGATCGCCTAACTTGTGGGTACGGCGAGAGTTAGAACCGGCAGACTGTTTCATTTGCCAATGCGTTTCATGAAACAGCACCGGCATGACCACGGCTACGCTCAGTTTCCGCAAGTCCCAGGTCGGAGATTTGGGGGAAATGCCGCCGTTGAGACGCTGGAGATCGCAAGTACGCCGAAGATTCCAACAGCGGACTGGCAGGGATGGCAACGCCAGACGTGGATCAAATCCGGGCAGCCGCGATTATTCACGGACAGTCCTAGCAGCCATCGCCGCAATAAAAGGAACCCCAGAAGCTGCGACCTGCAACTTCTGGGGTTCATGCCTCATCGCCGTTCTACTCCTCCGGCAAATCCATTTCCGACTTTCCGGCTTTTTGCTGCGCGACGTACGGATCAAACAGCCCGCTTGCACGGGCTTCAGCGAGCCTGTCGCGGAAGGCCGTTTTCTTGAGTCTGGTTCGTTCTTCCCACAGCCGATGCCGGTCGTCAGTATCAATCCCCGCGAGATAGACCTCGCAGGCAATCTGCTGTTCGCGGCTAATTCGTTCGTGCCGACGTTCAGGATTCATCTCGACTTTTCCGCGAACATAGCTGTCAATGTAGTCCTTCCAGTCGATATTGAGTGCGCCCCGCTTGTGCTGGACTCGCGCCGGAAAGCCGACATCGCAAAGCGTGCGAAGATCCACCCGTCCTCTAGCATTGAGTTGCTCAATGCAGTATTGGGCTACTTCCCAGCGCTCCGCAACCGTGAGATCGTCACCTCCATCGCGGAGGGCGATCCTTTTCATTCGGGCGGCAAGTTCGGGCCGTGTGAGATGCCAGTGGATCGGGCCTGTTCTCGATGCAATCGCTTCCAACACGCCATGCCTCTCATCAAGCGGCAGATTTGACAATATATAGATAGGAGCCTCAAAAACGAAGTCGTAGGGCGTCTTCATATTCTTGGGGTTGACCCGGAAAGGCGGAGCCATTGCACTGCGAAGAATGCCCCGGTTCTTGACGTTTCCAAGAAGTTGCTCGCAGTCCTCCAGGGCAAAAGGCATCTCGCAATGCTCCTCCATTTCCGCGAGCAGGGCTGGCGGCGACATGTCGGAGTTGTAGAGCAACCACTTGCCATGACCGCAGACTTTATCCAATTCCGTCCGCAGCAGGAAAGACTTGCCGTGGCCGGGAGGACCGTAGAGAAACAACCCTCGCACCCCTGCATAGTTCGGTAGTGCGATAGTCCTGATCCTGGCCCTGACGACACGCTCCTTATCCTTCAACCGAGCAAGAATGTCTTTTTCGCTGCTGCTAAGTCTAAAGGTTTCGCTCGGCAGCACAATCCTTCTGGGCGGCGTCAAGATGATCGCTGGCTCCCTGCTGGGCTGGTTATCCAAGTTGAATTGTTTCACCGGGAAAGTCGGAAAGCCGGAAAAGTCTTCGGACTGCTTTGCGACCGACACAGGTACGATCCCACGCGCCGGTTCCCCGTTATTCCCCGGTTTGATTTCGCTCCCTCCGGCTGCTTCGCTGGATGTCTCAGCATTGCAGCCCGCCTTTCCGTTCTCTACCGGCTGTTTGTCCGGCAGATCCGCGATCTTCCCGGTTTGGGTCGGATCATCGCCATTGCCGATAATCCTGGGCTTTGCCACACGAGTTTCTTTCGCACGTTTCTTCGTCATCACATTTTTCTCCTAGAAATAGGAAAACGCAGCCTTTTCAACGAGGCTGGCCGCGATTGGCCTTGTCGCACGACGCGAACAAACGTGTGGAAACGTTGCAGAAATGCGACGTGGCGGCGTGGGCAAGAGTCGCCCTGGAAACGAGTTACGGCGCGTAGGCGTGTTTCATTTTGGGCGGTGTTTCATGAAACGCCATCGTAATGGCGGCGACCGCCAGCCAGTAAAGATCGAATACAAAGTTCCTATCAGAATTCCGCAGAGGTGGGTCAAGTTAGAAGATGTCCACGATGAAGGCGTGGCAAGGCGCAGAACCGGAATGCAGTTTCATTGCCGACAAGTTTCAGGAATCGTCGGCAGAATTGCGGCCTCTTTTCGTGATCATCGAGGCCAAAGCACGATCAGAATAGTCACCGTTAAGAAGTTTGAGGTGATGGACTAGCGCCTTGCTTTGACAATGAACCTCGTATCCCTTGTAACCGCCCTCGAAGCACTTCGCAAAGAACCTGCAAACCGTCGCAACGCTGCACCCCGCTTTCTTGGCCAATTCGTGTTCGCTGATCGGGTCGGAATCAAGCAGCCCTGCGCTACCGTCGTAACCGTGGTGGTGGCTCAGTGTCGCAAGAACAAGAATATCACCCTTTGTCTTCGTGGAGGACCGCTTCCAACGCGACTTACCTGCTTTTTTGGCGGCAGTCTGGTTCTCTGCACGGTGAAGGGCCGCTAACACAGTCTGCGTCGGTATGGCGCGGTGTCCCAATCGCCTCCTCCAAATACTCCAACACATTTTCGTTGTACAGCGTTTTATCGGGACTGAACCCAGGAACGCAGGCATTAGGATAACTCTTCTCGAACTCCGCAAGTCGCTTGCGGACGAGGGGCGCTTTGGCCGGAGGGTACAGTGCGATCAAATCGTCCTCGTTATGGGCACCTCCTTTCTTTCCACGACTCTTTATGAACTCAAGTGTAATCGCGTCACCGATGCTGTCGTTCCCCGAAACTGCGCAACCGTCCAGCCGGGGACTAGCATTGGCAGGAATGCCCAAGACCCAACGCATGTAGTCGCGGATGTCGGCAACCGAAGTCTGCGGCGGCAGACCCGGCAATTTCTGCCTCGCCCAGATGTAGACCACCTCCAACGGACCCGACCGATTGAATTGAGCCGATCTTTCACCGTGACGCGGCGAGCGAGGCGCGTCCTTCGGAATGACCTTCTTGGTCTCAGGCTTTCGTAGCCGAACATTTCGCCGCCCCATATCGACCTCCCTACTACCATGTGCCTGAATGCCATCCTGCCCCAGCAAGCCGCCAGGAGCAGTCCTCAACGATCTTAGTCCCATTTTCCCATGAATTTCGGCTAACGGCAAGACTCTTGGGACCGAAGCAAACCGTGGCCGGGAACTTGCATTTGCCCCGCCTTCCGCCCCAATGTCCGGTGGCCAGACAACCCCGCAGTTCTCGCCGCTACTCAAGTCAGTCCAAATCTTGCAGCCTGCAACATTTAGAACTCGAATCCGAGCGAGTTGCGATTCGGACAGGAATCAGCCGACCGTTACCCGAAATTATTTTCCAGAATTCTTCTCGTTTTCAGAAGAATTATTTCGCGGGCTTACTCATATATAGTGAGGAGGAAAACTATGGATACATTGATTTCTACGGGCGAGGCATCAGCGATTTTGGGCGTGAAATATTACAAAATCGCCTACGCACACATGACAGGCAAGGTCAAAACGCCGGAAAAAGTCCTGGGGCGACGGGCGTACCGTTGGTCAGACCTAATGGCCCTGGCAGAGCATTTCAAAGTTCAACTTGTAGAGCCGATCAGAGAATCGGAAGAGGAGGAAAAATGATTGATCCTGAATTTAGTACACTCACCGACATCGGAAAAATGTTCGGTGTTTCATTGCACGCCATCGGAAAATGGCTTGCGGCATTAGGGCTTCGGGTCGTTGGTGGTGATCCAACCCCAACCGCGAAGGCTCGGGGACTCGTCAAAACGGCACCCACGGGGCGTGGTGAAGGGGAGCACCCATTTTTTATCTGGCATACAGCATTGACCGCAAATGCCCTCGAAGATGCGGGACACCGGCAGGTGCAACTGCTGGAGCAACGGCCTACTGCGGCCAATGCCAAACTGCTGGTTGGGCCTTTTTCCAACCGCATCAGCGGCACGGAAGGCTACGAAATCCTGAATGGCAATGGAAACGTCTTCGGCTGGGTCACAGGCGAAGGAGCAGCCACCTGGGTAGTGCGGCTGCTCAACCTCGCTGATAGACACGGAAAGTTCGCCTAAGCGAGCAAGGAGGCGGCAAGGACATACAGTATATATTGTGTGTCCCATCTGATCCCCGGTGCGTCCGAGGATCAGATGGTATTCACAAAACGAAAAGTCCTCAAATGTATTATAGTAATGATGAACGAATTTCTCTCGGAGAAAAATATATAGATGAACTGAACTGGTGGCTGGTCCCGATTCGGGGAACAGGGCAGCAGCCGAAAGCTCCTTTGTTGGGCGGCTGGCCCGACTGGAGACCGACGACCAAGGCCCTCGCTGACATCTTGCAGAAGTCTCCCGCCGCTGGAATTGGCATCCATCTCGGGGGTTCCGGCCTTATTGACTTGGAAGGAGATTCCGAGGAAGGCGAGGCGATCCTGACCGACCTGTGCCGAGGGCTGGCTTTCCCGTCCTGGCGATCCCGGCGAAGCACTCATCGGCTTTTCCAGGCAGCCGACACAGTTCGGCATCTCAAGCTTGAATCCCCGGCGATTGAATTCCGTGCTGGTCGTCATCAATCCGTTCTGCCGCCGACAGTTTTCCAGGGCGGGACAAGGTACGAATGGCTCGTCAATCCCTTTGACGTGCCGCCGCCCCAACTCCCCGACCATTTGATCCAGTTCTACCACGACCATGCGGGCAGTCAGCGGAGCGAAAAAGAGGCCAGTTCCGCCAGCGACAAGAAGGAACGATTTCCGTACCGGGACAATCTGGATTATTTGCTCAGGCATTTTGATTTGTTGGCCGAAGTGGAAGATGCCGGTCTGGATGTGCTTTGCCGCCATGCCGACAATAACGGAAATGTCCCGTGCTTTGTGCCTGCCGCGCTTCGCAATGGCAAGGTGGATCACCATCCTTCAGGCATCTTCAACGTCTTCAACGGCATTCTCCGCGACTTCGGCAACGGCCAGAACCATCGCTATTTCCACCTTTTGGAAGCCCTGACGGGTGAGCCTTGGCTCCAAATCCTCAGAAGGTATGAGAAGGCGGTTGGTCCCATCAGCGGCCATCCCCACAGCCGAAGGATCAGCCTGCCTACGGGCCACGCCACGGAAACAGTGACCTTAGCCGCCGCCCGCACGGAACTGACGAATTACTTGGACGAGCAACTAAGCCGACCACCGAAGCCGAAGACCATCAATCTGATCAAGGGACCATGCGGGCTGGGCAAGACCTATTCCCTATGCAAACTGCTGGGGGAAAAGGGGCGAAAGGCCGTGATTCTCACGCTGGAGAACAAATTGGCCGACAATCACCTTCAAATCATCAACGAGATCGGCAATGGCAATGCCGCCAGGATGCCGGTGCTGAAAGAATCGCCATGCCCGCACCAGAAAGAATACGAGGCGACCGCAAAGCACGGCTACAAACCGAGTGCAACATCCCCGTGCCGCCAATGCCCGATTTCCCCAAGCCATTGCCAATACCTCCTCGGTTTTCAGGACGTGGATGATGCTGATCAGCTTTGCTGCGCCGCAATCTACCACACCCATGATGGCTTCTATGACAATTACGGCAATGAGAACCGCCCCGTTGTGGTCTTTGACGAGAACTGCGTTGACCTCATTCTCGCCCCGCACTCCAATCCCATCAGGGATTGGCGTGCTTGGGGAGCGTTGATCCAGCGTTGGCCGAAGAATGATGGTCAGCGCCAACATGCCGATCACTTGACCGCTTTGGTCAATTGGATGGAGGCCGCTGCCGCTGATTTTCAGCAATCCGCCGAGAAGTTCAGGCCGTATCTTATCCCCGAGCATCTGCTGAAGCCTCAATTCACCAAGCAACCTTCCCTGGCGGCGTGGCTGAACAAAGCCCACAGGCAGGACCGCCCCGTTCCTAATCTCTACGATGCGGCTGCTTATCTGCTCACTGAGCCGGAAGCAGCGATTCTGCTGGAAAAGATTGCTGACAAGATCATTGTCCGGTTCCGCCGAAAGCATCCCCTGCCAGAGGACAAGGAAATCTTCATTCTTGACGCCACGGCAAATGAGGATTTGATTAGCGCCCTGGCTCCTGGCTGGGAAATCATTGTCAAGGAATGCCTGCCGATTGAGCAGAAGGGGAGCGTGATCCAGATTATGGATTACGATGTTTCCAGAAATCGCATAAGGCAAGAAGTGGATCGGCACCGCAATGGTAATCCATCCTGGCTCGTTCAGGTCTTGGACAAGATTCTTGAAAAGGAAGGTCCGGCACCCATCATCAGCTTCAAGAGGATCACCGACCAGCCAGCGCCAGAAAACGATATTTTGGGACTGCTTGCCCACAAGGACAGGGTATCCGGCTTGTTCAATTACCCTTGCCGGGGTCGCAATGTTGACAGCAAGACCTTGATTGTCCTGGGAACTCCCTACAAGGACGAGGCGACAATTTGGGAACTGGCGATGGCGCTCTATGGCATGGAGGGCCTGCCTACCACCAAATACGAACGTCGTTGGAAGGAATACGGCGATTTCACTGCCGGTACGATGTCCCATGATGATTCGTGCCTCGCCCCGATTATGGATTTCCTTGTTTCTGCGGATCTCGGTCAGGCAATTGGCAGGGTGCGACCTCTTCAGAATGACTGCACGGTTTATGTCATAAGTAACGCCCCAATTCCTGACTGGGAAATTGCGCAGGTCTGCGCAAGCGAATTATTTGATCTACGTCAGCCGCTTCGGAAGGATGCCAACGACAATTATCTTCGATATGGGGATGCTCTTAATCTACTTTTGGCCGAGAGGGAGTGGGTGAAGAATTCGGATGTCTGCCAAGTCACTGGAATTGTGGAGAGAACGGGGCGGAATTATTGGAATCAGTACAAGGACGACCACAAGCAGAGCATTGCCATCCAGGGGCCAAGGATTCGTAGAATCAAGGACGACTACTAACTTCCCATCTGTAAAGGCATTGCTTGTCAGCGGAGGCCCAGCGCAGGACCAGCATGGCCCAGCGCCAGAAAAACGGCAAGATAGCTTAGTAATAACTAGTAAGATAACTTGCCGTTTTTTGGGAAGCAGTGGGAGAGCAGTAGTGACAGATGTGGAAGTTAGTAGTCGTCATCGCTATTAACAGCTAATAACCATCTTATTAGCCTCGCACTCTTCCAACTACAACTTCCTCGCGCAAAAGCTGATAGGAAAAGAACATACGAACGACCATGCCGGTGGCATTGTGCTTTTCCTGCAAGACACCCTGATCCCTTCTCCTTGCGACCATTGCGCTGCAATCGGTCGTGTGAAGGCCATAGGCAACACGCAGCGGCAGAGGAAAAAAGTTTCCGTGGGAAACTTTTGGGCTGCCAGAGGCAGTACCGGGGCGCTGATGGCCGTAATCAGTGGCAAATCTTCTTCAGCTTTTCAATGTCTTCTCGTAAAAGGTCGGCATGGGCATAGAGCAATGCCTGACGCAAATTCCGGCTCCATCCTCGGCCAGTCCAATACCGACGCCGATCTACGATGACGAACCGAGGAAACGTCACGTTGACGATCCTCATCTCGATCTTCGGTAATTTGTTCCGCATGATCCAAACAGAACCGCACTGATAGAACCGAGGCAGAAATCGAATGCGGGCTGGATAGATAATGCATGAAAACCTTCTACGAATGGCTGGCTGAAGTGTACTTCAGCTTCAATCCGGCCCAGTACAACCAGCTTTTTGAGGACGAACTGGAAAAAGTCTCCGCATCGTCCCCAGAACACCGAGAGGCCCTCGAACGGATGAAAGGGTTCAACTGGACCGGCTACGTTGCGGCGAGTGTGCGAAACTCAGGTTGCCGCAACCAGCGGGAAGTGCAGGAGAAAACCCACGACGTTGTGGTCAAACTGATTACCGGCGGCCTGTTCCGAGATTATGACGACCGACAGCATGGTCCTTTGGACCTGCGGTTCAAGAGGGCCGTGGCGAATGCCGTGAAGAATATGGTGGAAAAGGACCGGAACCGACGACGATTCATCCCCTCCGTTCCCATCGGCCATGAGTTCACACCAGGCGGCGTTACCAGCGATGACCTGCCTGACCGACCACCAGCCGAGAACGATGAGAAAGTGATTAACGACTTCCGCCGCCTTGTGCGGAATCGGCTTGGCGAACTAGGGTTGGCAGTCCTGGATGCTCGCTTGGCAGGCCAAGAAACAAAAAGTCTGGTGGGGCGAGTAGACCTTGGTTCGCCTGGAAGGTTCCAAGTGAAGACCACCGTTCAGAAGGTCAAAGCTCTGGCCCGCGAGTATGCCCAACGGCTGGGTGATCCAGCATTCATGCGAGAGATTGAGCGAGCGATGGCGCGGGAGGAGGAGACGGTGCAAAAGCGGTTGGCGACGGGAGCAGCAAGGCAGGCTCAATTTGCCGCCCGCTGAATTTCTTCCCCCGCCCCCATATATAAAGTGGCGACCCAACCGCACTTTGGACATGGAGAAGAGAGATGGAACAAAACGAGGCGAACGAACATCCTGACCTGCTTGACAGCATTAAGGATGACCAAGACTTCAGCGAATGCCTGACCGACTTGGTTTACTCTGGCGAACTGAGGCCCATCGAGGCAATTCAGTTATATTGCCATAGGCATCACATGCCGAGCTTCGGCATTAACAATTTAATGCTGACCGAAAAGACGCCTCGCCTGGAATACGTCGAGTCGTTGGCAGGCGACTTTCCAGACGACGCGAGTTTGCTTGAGGCGGTGCGTTCTGGGGATCTTTTGGCCTGCCATGCTCTATATCTCTTTTGCTCGCGCCGGGGCATCAACTCATTTCAGGTTTGCAATCTTACCCAGGCCGAAGACAACCCTCGTCCTCCGGTAGTTGAATTCCTTGATTCCATCTTGGTGGACGAATTCGCGGGTTTCTTGCGAGTCGTTGATCGGGATCGGCGGCAGGGGAGGCTATGATGCATTTCCGGGGATGGCTTGCAACCGAAGAGGCGATTGGCCCAACAGAGAAGACGCGGAATCCGGCACTCAAGAAGGAATTGGAAAGGATGCGTGACTTTCCAGGCGATGACACCCCCGACGCTATGCCCGCGCCGGCTTTCCTACGAGGTGCGGCCAAGCGGGAGCCATTCAAAGATATAATCGGGGCGCTAAAGGAAAAGGAAAAGATGAGTGGCCTGCCATTACTGGATTTGCTGGGCGCACAATTGGCAGGACGCGGGCCGGACTTTCAGCGTGCAAGGTTTGGAAGGCAAGTGTCCGATGCCGGAAACAAAATTGTCGTTGACGCGATTGAGCAGTACGCCAGGGCGACTGATAATTGGGAACTCTTGCAAGTTATCCACAAATATAAAGACGAGTCGGGCCACGCGAATCAATACAGCCCGCAGCACGCAGGACACCAGAGCCAAGTGAGGGTAGAGTCGAGAGGTGAGGCGGCAAATCGGGATGCCCGAAAGGGCGTGGCGTTCCAACAGAAATCTCTGGACGACACCGAACATGCGGTCTTTGCCCAGCGACTTGCCCAAAGGCTGCAAACCAAGCGTGTCGGGAGCAACTACGGCGATTTCCTGCGCCACAGCGTCCGTAGCCAAGGCGAGGTTCTGGGCAAAATGCAGTGGGAAAAATGGGAAATCACCAAGACGGCGCTGGACTTGGGCGGCATCAATCCGAACATCTTCACCGATTCCAGAGTGACCTCGGCCCAAAGGCTCGCTATGGTCGCCAAAATCAACTGGCAAAATGTCACGCTGCCACGGCTGAAAGCCAAGCTCGGGCCTTCCTTCAAGGTTCCCGATGATTGGAAACGAGCATTTGGAATCGTCCGCCTGAAGAAGATCAAGGCCACCGTGGAACGAGGACAGCCGATCACCGATCCGAAGGAACGGAGGTTGCTTGGAGTCTGGCGAACCTTGGAAGTTCAACTCGGGGGCCAAATCCTCCCTGCTGGTCCCAAGAGCGATGTCGGCATGACCAAGCTGCCGATGAGCCAAGCAGATCGCAAGAGATTGTACCGAACCCTGACTGGCACGAATGAGAATGCCGAGTCGCCTCTAAACTTGTCGCCGCAGTCAGCTTACGACCACCTGACCAGCTACGGCATGGAGATTGTGTCCGATGCCGAGGCCACGGACCTTTTCTTGGGCCGAATTCTGAATGACCTGCGGAACAAGGAAACGTTCATCCCCTCGTCTGCCAGGGGCACCGAAGCGGACACGAAAAGATGGCGAGATTCAGCCGCAAGATCATGGGGCGGCTTCTTGGCTCCCGCACGTTTCTACGATCCTGGCAATTCGCCAGGGTTCGCCCAATGGCTCACGGGGATGACAACGAAGGGGTTCAAGATGCGAACAAACCCCAGCGGCAGAAGGGTTCCCTCCGGCTACCCAGAGCCAGAGGAATTCAGTGGCACAGGCGAAATGCCGGGGATCAAGTATTCCATTGACGCTGCTTCCAAGGGGGTGCCAGATGAGGAAGTCAACGCCTTCTATTGCGATAGAACACCCGAGGCAAGAGCCGCTGTGGAGAAGGAGTTGATAAAGCCAGCCAAGGACGCCGTGAACTGGCTGTGGCATAAAGGCTGGATCAATGACCCGGCAAAGGTGGACGATTATGTTCAGGCCGTGGCCGTGGGAATGCTCAATCGCACCGGCTCCGTCAAAAACTGGCGGTCCAATGTAGGATTCCGCCGAGCGACGGCCAGTATGCTGGCTCGCCGCTATGCCTCACAGGGCTGGCCTGCGGAGATGAAGGAAAAAACGGGGCGTATGACTGGCGATGAAGGTCAGCCCGAGATCGTGGGCCAGGCGACCGCCAATCGTAGCGGCGGCGAGGACGAATTCAGCAGAATTCGGGCCGGAGCCGCAAGAGCAAGGGAGACGATCCAGAGGGCCATCGCCGCCATTCTGGATTTGGATACGTCGGGCATGGGCCGTGACGAAGAGGCATTCGTGGATGCCCTGGGTTCGCTCAACGATCCCCACAAGGCGATGGATGCTCTGGAAGTTTTAGATCGGCTTTCGGCTCGGCACGCGACGGCCCTGCCGCAAGTTCGCAGGGCGGTGGATCGCATCCAGCGGCACTTGGAACCGCTTATGAGCAAGGTACGGGGCGTGGCGTAGCCGCCACGGTGACGTTCCCTAAATCGGATACCTGCGGGGCCTACTCTTACGCACAGGAATTAGCGGAGCGGTCATCTTCGCATAAAGTGTAAACAGCCACTCTATGCGCTGCCGGTCGCTGGAAAACGGCTGCGACCGGTAGCACCTATCTACCGCACGATCAACTGCTTCGTGGGCCTTGACCAAGGCTGCTGGCATGGCTAACGGGTTATACAGGTCGGCCAATGTTTCGCCGCTGTTCAACAGCCCTTCGCGCACGCACAGAACCTCTTGCGATGCCGACTCTACTCCAACACGTCGTTTCTCGCTTGGGGACTCCGGCCAAGGAAAATTGTTGTATACGAGCTTATTGGAGTATTGCAGGCGGCTTTCCAGCCTGCCGCCGACATAACGCACCCACGCATTGTGCATGTCGGATGAAAGGACGCCGAAGTGGTAAAGAGTGGCACTGGGAACAATGAGCGCGCTCCCACTAGCAATAATTTCTGGTTGGACAAACCCAATCGGGATGTACCTCCTCATTTCAGAGGAGACTTTTGGGATCAATAAGTACGGCGTCTTAGGCTGTCGAATCTCGCCAAACAAGGTCGGTGTTGAGGCGAGTTTCTGGGTCGTAGGTCTTCCACTACCCAAGCGAAACTTCCGCACTGTCTCAATGCGATCCCTCAGTAAGCGGCTCTTGCGGAACAGACTTGGCGGGGCATCCACCAGCCACAGGCACCACCTTTCCGTACCGTTCAAAAACTCATCCCCTCCATACAATCGCCGGATGTAAGGCGTAAGTTCTGGGCACTCAACCAACAATTGTTGACGGTGTTCGGGGCTTAAAATTAGTCCCGCATCGTCGCCGTCACCCCTATCTTTATCAATCATCATGCTCCCGTAGCATATTTCCGGCACTCGGCTTATAGGTCGTGTCCGACTTAACACGCACACGCTGGGGGCATCAGCAAGGTATCCGTTAATGTTCTTGGCTGGATATGCGTGCGGTTCTCCTTTGGGGCTTTCATACTCAAAGAGAATACGCTTGGTGGGATTACACGCCGCGAATCCGATGATGACCACATGCACATGTGCCTTACCCTTCGCCTCGCTTTCCCAGGCAAAGGTGCGGTGCGCGAAATGAATGGTCAGGGCGAATCGCCCGAATAACTCTCCCCAAAGCACGCCCACTTGTTCCCCTTGAGTAATTGAATTGGTGGATACAAATGCGCTGACGATCTTTGTCCCGCGAACATACTCAGCGGCCTTTGCGTACCAGCAGCTTACATAGTCCAGCACGCCCGCACCTTTGACCTTGCCAAACAGAATGTCCATATCTGCCTTTTGTTCGGCGGTTTGCTCCTTCTTACCAACAAAGGGCGGATTCCCAAGAATGTACCTACATTCAGTGCGGGGCAATATGTCGTCCCAACTTAGCTGTATCGCGTTACCGCATACGATCTTAGGTGACTTAGACAGTGGCAACCGAACATAATACTCCCCGAATGCGTCATTGAGGTTCATATTCATTTGGTGGTCCATGAGCCACATTGCCACTTCTGCGATGCGCAGGCCACTCACTAATTTCGATACCACAGAAGGCGTCCACGTCGATCATGGACATCGTTTGCACATCCATGTGCTTTTGACTTTCGCCTACTGCTAGGAGTTTCAGTATCTCGATTTCAAGCAGCCGCAACTCTCGATATGTTATGACTAAGAAATTGCCACAACCACAGGCCGGATCAAAGAACCGCAACGATGCCAGTTTCTTCTGGAATTGCCGCAGTTCTGGCTTGCTATTCTTGACAGTCTCAAACTCACTCCATAAAACATCAAGGAACAGCGACCGTACCACCTTGAGGATGTCCCGTTCGCTAGTGTAATGACCACCGCTTTGTCGCCGTTCTCTTGGTTCCATCACTCCCTGGAACAGTGATCCGAAGATTGCGGGCGAGATTTTCGACCAGTCAAAACTGGTACAAGCTAGCAAACGATCACGCATATCTCGGTTAAAATCAGCAAAACCTAAGCTCTCCGAGAATAGGTCGCCATTGACGTATCGGAACGTGCCTAACGTCTCGTCAAGGTTCGTCTGTCGCTTCTCGGGCGGGGTATTGAGAACTGCGAATAGGCGAGCGAGATGTAAACCAAGATCAGAACCGTCCGGTCTTGTGTTGTCCTCAATGTAGAGTCGGAACGCCTCGCGTTCAAAGATTCCTGTGTCTTCGGCAAATAGACAGAATAGAATCCGTACCAGAAACCGTTCTAGTTCATGTCCGCTGTAGCCACCGTCCTCAAGAGCGTCGTGTAAGTCGCTCATGATCTGTACGGCGCAGATTTATTGGGTCTTGGTCACGAGTACGATGCTGTTGGTAGCCAGCGATGAACGCAAACAGGTGTACTTTGCTGTGAAGGTCGGCAAGCGTGAACTCGGTGGTATCGACACGGAGACCAGCAAATAAAGGCAGCACCAACTGGTCGTCAGGCTCCAGGTCGTGAACGGCAATCTTTACAAAGTCGGAGACAATGACATACCTGGGCACTTCGGCCTGCCGCCCCTCACGGAGCAAGTCTTGAATGTACTCAAAAGCCTGTGATTTCGCTTTTCCCAAATCTTGACCACGGGTTTTATGCTCGACCAAAAGGACGCCTTTCCAGAACAGGTCGATATGCCCATACTTACCGGAAATCTGCCGCACAGGTTCCTCGAACGAGGCCAACGCCCGCCGTCGCATTCCGAAGACCTCGAAGAATGCGTCCCAAAATGGTTGCTTCTCTCCGATTTCGCTCTTTGCGTCGGCAAAATCACGGGCGAACGTGATGGCGTTCTGTCGAATCTCGTTCCAAGATATAGGCATTACTAATCTCGATTGCTAACCGGCAAAGTAGTGGTTCGTCCGTGGGTTAATCACCAAATCTCATCCAGGCTCTTCGCTGATTCCAGACGAGTGTACGTGGTATAACGAAGGTTGTAGAGCGGCTTGACCTTGCCGCTCTTTACCAACGGAATTGGGCCGATCTCTGTCGCTGGGGCGGCGAAATTGACCACGAATTTCCCCGTATCCTTCCAGGGTTCGATGGACTTCACAGGCGCGACATGCGTGATGGCCGAAACCGGAGCGACTTGATAGACTGCAATGTACTTGATCTGAGGCCGCATCGTACCGTGAAGTCTGATCGCATACCAGCGACTCTCACCCAAGAAGGTTTCCGCTACTCCGTCAGCGCGTGCGGGGACAACCACGGTATCCACTTCGCCGGTTTCGGTGGAAGGCAAATCTTCACCCAGGTCAGCTAGGAAAGGCTCGAAACGGTAGAAGTATTCGTGGGAGGCGTTTTCATACCGCGCCAGTTCGATGACTTCGACGCCGAACTGAAATTTCTTCGCCAGCACGTTTTCCAGGTTCTCCGGCAACTCATCAATCACCACTAGCGCGGCAAAAGGTGCCTCGAAAACCATGTACTCAAGCAGGTGGTCCAGGTTTCGGAAGCTCTTTGCCTTAGCATACTTCTCGCACTTCTGCCGAAATTCTGGTCGGTCTTGGAGAGCATTGAAGAGGATCGTCTTCACGCCTCGGCCCTCCGACTCAAAGGAAAGTGAGAACTGGAGAACCTGCACGGCAATGTGCCGCAGCGGATCGTGGGCCGCAAGTTCGTTTTCCACGACGTACAGGCGAGGCTGTTGCCCGGTAAGGTCGATCAGGTAGCCGTCAGGCACGTTTCGGACGCCACCCTTAGCACCGATTTTCTTCTTGACGGCCAAGTAAATTCGGTTCGGCCCGAAAAGGGATTCCTGCACTTGGAGGATAACCTGCTCCAACTCCGCTTCACTCTCATAGTTCGTCCGGTGGTAAGCCCCAGTTGGCGTCCAGATCACGCTCATGGCAGGTTCTCCCGTTTACCTTCCTTTAGAACGACATCGTAAAACAGAAATCCTAATCGCGTTGTGAAGTATGCTATGTCTCCGCCAATAACATTCCCCTTTTTTACGAGTGGAGCACCGAAAAATCTGCCGTGACTCTCTTGTTGTGCGGTCCAGTCCACCGAAACCAAGCCGCACATTGCCATTGCTTGAAGAGAAAGGTTCCCCTCCTCTGCCTCTAGCGGATTACCGTAAACAAACATTTGATTCAATGCCCTCCCGTGTCGTCCAGTGACACGATGACCAGGAACACCATAGAACCTTGCGACATCGGCAATCTGACCAATGCTTAACGTGTCAATGGCGTGGCTGATAGACTCGAATTGCCCCTCGGTAATCTGGCCTTTCAATAGTGCTTTGAACGCTCGCCCCACCATTGTCGGCTTTTGCATATCGTTAAGCCGATCCAAGATGAGCAACAACGTCTCGCCAACTTTCTTTTCCTCTTTGGCGTCAGTTTCTAGCTTGTCAATTTGCGCCTGTCGCTCCGCTGCCGGAATGTCCTTTAGCTCTGCCAGAAACCTAACCATCTTTTTGATAAAGAGATAGGTTTGTACGCTGCTACCAGCCTTCCACAACTTCTGCAATAAACTGACAACCGGAACACCACCAGCGACCTCCACAACCTTATCCGCTACATCGGCCCCCAACTCCGTCAGGTTGGCCTTACGCAACGATTCCATCAAGGATAGCTCTAGCTCATTCATGGGTTGTGGGCCGGGTGGTCGGACTCCCCGGCCTCAGCGCGACTCCGTTCTCTTCGGTTGCGCACCATAATGGGTGGCCGATTGCACTTGATCCGGTGGTAGCCCGCTTCGCAGGAAGCAGACAGGATCGGTGGAAAACATCTTGGTTCCAAATCAGGTCGCCATTATATCAAAATTCTCCTGTCAATGGGAGCAAGTGCGGGTGTCGCCGGTGGGGGTTTGGGCCGGGTGGTCGGAAGAAAGGCCGGGGGCGAGGGCGGGGCGATCTGGACGACGGTAGCGGGCCAGGATCGCTGGGGCCGGGGCGGGATCTTGAAGGGGATTGAAGCGGGCGGGCGGTGGCGGCGGCGGTGCCGAAATTGCATTGGGCCGGAGCAGCAAGCCATCCCTCCTGTCTCTTCCGCCGCTAAACGCCAGCGCCCCTTTTCCTTGGCCGCAAAAGTTTCCGAAGGAAACGAGGCGTCCCTCACGGAACTTGCCGCCTCGCGGGAATTGAAAATCGGATTCAGTACGCGAATCAGGCAATCCAACAGCAGGAGATTCCCCGTGGCCCAAGACATCCATGATGCCGCCCCGTCTTCCCTCTCGCACATTGTCGGCCAAAGGTCGGTTGTAGATCAAATTCGGGTCGCGCTGGATGCGGCCTTTGAAGATGGAAAGCGGCTAGACGACTGCCTTTTGGTTGGCCCGGCAGGACTTGGCAAGACCCAAATCGCCTCGGTTCTGGCGATGGAACTGGCGACCAATTTCCATGAGTCGCTGGGGCAGTCCGTCACCTCCAATGCCGACCTGAACACGCTCCTCCTCGGTGCCAAGGATGGCGAGATCGTTTTCATTGATGAGGTCCATGAGCTTCAAAAGGTTTTCCAGACTGCCCTATACTTGGCGCTGGATAGCGCAAAGTGAACGTGATTGGGAGCCGAAGTGTACAGAGTCATCCCGCTGGCGAAGTTCACTTTGGTTCTGGGCACGACCGATGAATACTGCCTCTTGTCCCCTCTCCGCGACCGGATGAAGCTGGTGCTGCGATTCCAATTCTACGCCGAGCCGGAAATCCAGCAAATTGTCCTCCATCGTGCCAAGGCCCTGGAGTGGGATATTGAGGATCTGGTGCCTCCGTTCATCGCCAAGCGATCACGCGGAACGCCTCGTTTAGCTCTGCGCCTGCTGCAAGCCTGTCGTCGTGTATGCCGCGCTTTGGGCGAGAAGCGAATCACGCTGGATCATCTGCGAAAAGCGTGCTCCCTGGAAGGACTTGACGACCAGGGACTTGGGCCGATTGAGCAGCAGTACCTTCCGCATTGGCCGAAGGATCGAACCGCCTCAATGTCCTCGCCTCAATTCTTGGGCTTCCCTCTCGCACAGTGGCCGAAGTCACCGAGCCTTTCCTGATTCGTCACGGCCTGATCGTGAAAGACGACCAGGGGCGACGGCAGTTGACCGCTGCCGGAAGGGAGCATCTCTTGAAAGGCAGTCCAATTGTTGCAGGTGTCTGCGCAAGGATGATGTCCAATGAGTGACCAAATTCAGTGCAAATCTGCGGTGAGTGTTGCGGAGATGGCCCGAATGGTCGGGTTGTCCCGTGGGCGATTCTATCAGCTAGTCGGCACGACCTTTCCCTCGCCGGTCTACGACATAAAAACGAGGCGTCCCTATTTTACCGAGGAGCTTCAGCAAGTCTGCCTGGACGTGAAGCGGCGGAACTGCGGGATTGACGGAAGGCCGGTGCTGTTCTACGCACGGCGAGCGACCATCACGACGACCAAGCCGAGCCGAAAGCGGTCCCAGCCACCAGCCAAAGTCAACGACCATGCCGATCTGATTGAGGGGCTGCGGTCGCTTGGGATGGTGGCCGTGGCCGCCGCCCAAGTGGAGGCGGCGGTGAAATCGTTATACCCCTCGGGGATTGATAGCGTATCCCAAGGGGAAGTGTTGCGGGCCGTTTTCCTCAACCTGCGTGCGCAGGGATAGGGGCGATAATGTGGGGCGATAAGAGCCATTATCTCCCCAGTTACGGGGTTTTGGTGTCTGATTTGTGTTCAATTTGTGGAGATAAGACGTGAAAAATTGGGGCGATAATGTTTTTCGGCACTGTTCTGTTGGCCCGGAGGAGGCGTCCCTTGTCAGGGATTACCTCGCCGCCCATGACTTTGCCGACAACAGCCGCCGCGCTGTCGTCCAAGACCTGCGAAAGTTCGCGGCCTGGTTCTCAACCGCCAACGCCGAACCCTTCCGAGTGGGCAGGGTCACGACCAGGGATCTGACTGACTTCCGCGATCAACTTCGCCGCCAGAAGAATCAGGCGGTCACGACCATCAATCGTGCCCTGGTCACGCTGCGCCGCTTTTTCGGGTGGCTGGTGGAAGAGGGCCATGTTCAGGCAAACCCCGCCAAGCCGGTCAAGGAATTGAGGCGGCAGTTGCTCGCCCCCAAGGGCATGGATCGGAGCCAGGTGCGGCGGCTGCTGCGGGAAGTGGAACTCCGGCAGGACTTGCGGGCCAGGGCCATCTTCTCATTATTCTTATACACCGGCTGCCGGGTCGGTGATCTCGCTGCTCTGGAATTGCACGACCTGATACTTTCTGAGCGAAGTGGCTCAGTCGTTTTCCGCCTGGGCAAAGGAAACAAGCAGCGGTCGGTTCCCTTGCCGCTGCCTGCGCGACGTGCATTGCAGGCTTACCTGGAAGCCCGGCCCCCGGTGCAATCCAGCCGCTTGTTCATAGGGGAACGAGGGCCGTTGACCGAGAAGGGCGTGAGGAGGATTTGCGACAAGTATTCGGCCTTGATCGGGGTGAAGCTGTTTCCCCACCTGCTGCGGCACACGATGGCCCACCAGTTCCTTGACGACAACCCCGGCGATTTAGTCGCCCTGGCCCAAATCCTCGGCCATGAAAACCTAAACACCACGGCCCGCTACACGAAGCGAACCGAGGGCCAGTTGGCGGAGGCGAGCGAGAGGATGAATTATTGATGCCCCTCGCCGCGAATGCGGCGGGGGCGTCAACCATCCGTTCGGGAATGTTTTCAAACTGCGGGCGGCGAATTGGGGTCTGAAACCCTGATCGCCGTTGGAGTTGAGTGAGAATCTCTCTGCGACTCGAACCCCTCATAGACAGGTTTAAGCCAGAATTGGAGGAATGCTTCTACAAGTGTTAGGAACGGAATTCCCCACTCTTCGGGAAACAGGATGTTTATCCGGTCAATGTGGTCTTTAATCCACTCTTCAATGCACTCCGGTTTGACTGGTGGAATAGGAATCTTATCAGGGAATCTGAGGATCGACTTGGCGAGGTTACTCTTCGAGCTTTGCGACACGTAGTGCTGCCTGGTATAACGTGCAGCACTCTTGGGACCGACCTTTCCGACTTTCAGGCACTTGCCGTCAAAGAAGAAGAGGTAGACCGCGATTTTCCCCGTAGGTAGTGAACTTGGCGGCGTATGCCGATGGTCATCGATCTTAATCACGATCTCTTCGCAGGCGATCTCAAGACCAACGAGATCGGCAAGAGATTTGAGTCGGTCGCGGATCATCTTTGCATCTGGTTTCATCAGCGGCACCTTTTAGCCTTACTACAGTAACCTAGACCAAACGGAGAAGGTTTACCACGCTCCATTTTACCAAGCCCGCCTGAAGAACGGGAGCTATGCGTGGCGGCTGCGGGCTGACGACTTGGGCGGGGAATGGATCGCCGTGGGCCTGGGCAGTTGCGGGCTGGTTCGGTCTTGCGAATTTCACGGGCGGTGGGCCAGCCGGTCGTAAATGCCTCGCGCCAGGGAGGGGCGGTTCTTGTTCCTTCAATACTGGGGCGCTGCCCGACCTATGGAATCTCCCACTCCGCATCGTCAAAGGGCGTGAGGTAATCCTCCGAAAGCTCGCGGATCTCCTTGACGAAGTAGCCATGCCGAAGAATATCTAGGGCCAGCAGCCGCTTCGCAAGGTGGAGCGTGTAGGCGTGGATTCGCGCCATGACAGGCTGGATGTCGTCAGAAGGATCGGGCGCGGCCTGGCGGTAGATGAATGCCCCGAGAAGAAAAGTCTGCGGTTCCAGTTCCATGCTGCCTCCCATCTGCGTTCTGCCCCCGTCCGATTTCCGAAATGCCACTCGTAGCGGCTGGCCGCGAGCGGGATTCTGGCGAATTGAAAATCGGATGGCGCTATCTTGGCCCCTGCACCGAACCCGCGTCCCTTTCCATCGCGTGGGAAAACGAGGCGGCGACCGCGAACCAAGGACGACTCCATGACCGACCCAACCGAATCAATCCGCCGCGAAAGACTGGCCGAAATCAACGCCCAGCCCGGTAGCAGAGAAGCACTTGAAGCCCAGTATGGGCGGGTTTGGACGACCACCGAACTGGCGGAGGACTTTGAAGTTCTCGGCTTTGCTGCTCCCGTGGTCGTGGTGCGGCGCAAAGCGGATGCCAAGAAAGGCACCCTGGAGTTCCAGCAGTCGCCCCGTTTCTACTTCAACTGGAAGCCTGCTTCGCCCCGTTTTTTCTTCTCCCCTCAATAATGCGAGCGAACATGAAGATCCAAGGATTGCCTGCCCATTGCTGGGTTGTGACGACGCCAACGCCGCTTTCGGGCTTGGGCGACATCTGCTTCCGTTGCGATTTCGTCCAGTTTGCCCTCCAGGTTCGCGGTGGGCTGAATGAGAACGAGATTGTCGGCATCTATGCCGACCAGCAGGCAGCCATCCAGGAGGCTGAGGCACTACTTCAGGCTATTTCACAAAAGGGAAATCCACGATGAAGTACCAAGTCAAAATCAGGTTCAAGGGGCATGTCAGTTGGGTCGAAGTCGATGCCAATAACGCGTCACAGGCCAAGGAACTGGTGCGGCAGCAATTCGGCCCGGAAGTGGACGTGATTTACTGTCAAGTGGCGGCGAAGTAGGACTGAAGGAGACCGGCAATGACCGAACCCATGATGATTCAACCGTACTGGAGCGATGACCTTGCTACCTGGGCCTTTGACGATCCTGCCGTGGGCTTGCGACTCGAACCTTTCGTCAGTGGTGCGCCTGCCATCATCAATTTGCTGGTGCAGGACATTCCGAATGCCCGTGATGGCTTCTGTCTCATTTTCTCCGACGCCCCGTTCCCCGGTTTCCAGCGATCCATGACGCTGATACGTGAGGAGAATGGCGGCGGCAGGTACGGCCTGGACAATTCCACGATGGAGGGTTGGCTTTGTCCGATGCTTTTCAAGTATTTCACCGAGGCCCCGATGCGGCTGTATGCAAAAGCGGAATCGAGGCGGAAGTAGCCCTACGGGATCACCGGGAAGAATGTTTCCGAAGTAAGAACTGGGAAACTATTTTGGATTCCCCTGAAGTTTGGTCCCATCCAGGCGGGCCTCACAGCCACAGCACTCCGTTTCTTCTATAAGACCTCCATCGGCAGTCATGGTAGCCAAGGCGAGAAAGAAAATCGGACGATGGAACACCAAAGAGAAACCAAGCCTAACTGAGGAGAATACCTTGAATACCGTCTTCCCGAAAGTCCAGATCGGCCAACCGCTTCGTTGCGAATCCCTGTCGGTCTTCCCCTTGTCGTCCGACGCTGAAGCCACCGCCAAATACCTCTTGGAAAAAGAGGCGTTCCGCAGCGATGCCATCGTCGTCAAGGAAGTCAACAAGGATGGCGTCGTCTGGCAACTCACGGTCGAGAACCGCAGTCCTTTTCGGGTGCTGCTTCTTGAAGGGACGGAACTGACCGGGGCCAAGCAAAATCGAGTCCTGAACTCCGATGTCCTCATCCCCTTTCACCAGACGATCAACCTGCCGGTGAGTTGTGTGGAAGCGGGACGCTGGCGGCACAACTCATCCAAGTTCAGGTCCAGTGGACGCCATTCTCCGTCGCGGCTGCGGCACACGCTCAAGGCGTCGGTCACTGAGTCCCTCAAGGCAAAGCGAGGGCACAATTCGGACCAGCGTGGCATCTGGGAAGAAGTGGCCCGGCAGCAGGAGAAGCTCGGTGTATCGTCAATAACCGGGGCGATGGCCGACACCTTCAAGTCTCACGCCGCACGTATGAATGACTTCCGCAAGAAACTCGCTTACCCCGAGGGGGCCTCGGGCTTCGCGGTCGCCGTGGCCGAGAAGGTTGTATCCTTGGACCTGTTCGACAAGGCGAGCGTCTGCCAGGAAATGTGGGACCGCTTGCTTTCAGGCAGCATCTTGGATGCCTTGGAAGCCGGTCAAATAAAACGGGGCGCTGAGGTCGTGGACGTTGAACGGCTGCTTGCCCTTCTGGACAATGCGACCTGGGAGCAATACAAGCCCATTGGCGATGGCGAGGAACACAGGGCTGAATGCGATCAGGCTGTCTTCGCCTCGGTCCTGTCCCTGGATGGCAAGATCATCCATGCCAGCGTTGCGGCGGCGGCAATTTGAAGGTGCTGCTTTCCCAAGGGCACTGAGCCATCCAATGGAATCCCAACTCGCAAACCACTTCCGCACAGCCCGCCTCAATAAGGGCCTCAACCTCGCCCAACTTGCCCGTCTTGTTGGTTACAAGAAACGTCTGCAAGGGGGCCAATCGCATCAACGCTTTTGAGCGTGGTGGCAGCGTCCATGCGGACTTGCGCCGCAAATTGGCCAAAGTGCTTGGCATTGACCAGCAGACCGTTGACCGCTTGATGGAAGAAGACCGCCGCCAGTTCTTCGCGGAATGGAACACCTGGGCCAATGAGCCTATCCGCCCCTATTTGATAGTCAGGCTCATGGCGGCGATCTACTCCCCGCACAATTTGCCCGAGGAAATCCAATCCGTGGAGGAAGCAGAGGCATACGCCGCCCATGTGGCCCGAACGCGGCATCTACGGTGCTGCCTTGTCCTATCTCGCAGAATCAGCGTTTGGATTGAGGCGGATGGCTCGATCAGCGGTGCGACCGAGGCGGTTCCTGGCGAGCCGAATACTCCGGTTACGAAAATCGGAGGCAAGACCTGCCTCATGAAGTTCACCGATCACGGCATAGCACTCCAGCAGGTTCACTGGCCGCAGCGGGGGAAGTCTTGACAGTCGGAGAACTTGCCCTATGATAATTCGGCTGCTGGACCGAGCCAAGGCGCTAGGCATTTTGGAGGCCGTCAAGGACGAGAGCCACTTCTGGGACAACAGGGACATGAAGGCCCTGGTGGAAACGGTCGGCCAATGGAACCGCCATATCGCCGGAATCGTCGGCCAGTACAAGGATCAGATCGGCGGCATCATCTCTGCTCCCATCACCGACTATCCCGACTTTGAGCACTTGGAGGCAGATGGGAGGAAAACGGGGCGCGATCCGAATCCCTGAGAGGCCAGGAATCGACAGGTGGCCCCGCTCGGCCAACCGAGCTTGCCGTCCATAGGAGCATTTTATGAACCTGGAAGAAAAGCAGGCGGAAGAGGCGAAACTGCTTGCGACGATGGGCAAGGAACTTCCCCGATTGGAAGAACTGTTGCGGTCGGTCAATAGCGAATGGGCCTACGAGGACCGCATCTATCGCTTCTATCACCAGAGCTTCAAGGTCTTCGATCTCCAAGGGCTGACCGAGAATATCGTCGCGGCACTGCAAGGCTTGGCTCCTCACCTGCCCCTGAACCCCTGGTTCACGGAGATCGTCTCGGAGGGCACTGGAAAGGAATTCGCCGTGGAAATGAATCAACAGTGGAACGAGGCGACCCGGCCCATCGTGGAAGCCTTCTTCCACGCCCGCTATTTTCTGGAAATGGCGTGCAAGTACGGAAAGGAACTGACGGAACCACCGCAGCCGATGCCCAGCGGTTGGGCGGCGCTGATGGAACTTTATGGACTGCGTTAGGCACTTGGGATCGCGGGCCTGGAATCTCTTGCCTCTCTCTCCTGGCAAACGGGATCACCAGGAAAATGTTTCCGAACTAAGAATTGGGAAACTATTATGGATTCCCCTGGAATCTGGTTCCATCCAGGGGAGCCTTGCTGCCAGGGCGTGCCCTGTTTTCCATAGGGACTCCAAGGGCCGGTTCTCGGTTTCAGGGTTTAGGTGCGGTGGTTTTTATCAACCGAGGCGAGGACGAACCCCACGCAGGATTATTGCCGAGGGGCAAATCTCGCCTTCATTCAAACCCCAGACGTGATTAGCCGCCACCGGCACTTATTGCCCGACAAGGTACAACGTGCCAAACTTCGTAAGCCGGTCCCCTGGCTTTCCAACAAGGCTGTATTCATCCTGCTTGACTATGCCAATGCCATTTGCATACCATGTTTCGTTTGCAGATGCTGCGCATCTCTGCCCCTGGCACTCAATAGACATACGATAGACGATCAAGACACATATATGCCCTCGGTGTTTCAGGGCCTTCTTAAACATGAATGTGTTGTATATCGGTTCGCGTGTGACAGCATCAAACGTTTTCCATTCCCATGTGTCGCCTGGAACCGCGCCTAGCTTCAGGTAAGGGAGAAGGGTTGTATCGCCTTTTCTGAAAACCACTTTGGGTTCTCCCGGTGAAACATCGTAGTTCCATGTTCTGCTGAACTCGGATACCCTGTCATTGACCTTTCCGCCCCCTAAGGAACTTGACTGTTGACGATCTGCTTCGCTCATGTTCGCTTGCAGGATCTTCAGTGTGTCGTAAAGCACCTTACGATACTTCCCCGTACAATCGGGGCAGAACTCCTTTGTTAACACCACGCCGGTAACTTCGTCCGCCTCATCTAGTTTGGCAAACGGCAGGTCGTCATAGAATTTGCTGCCCATAGTTGCTAAAGTGCCAATTTCTCGCACACCTTCTCCACTGCTGCCCGCCTCTCCACCCGTCTGCGTTTCTTCCTTCATGTACACTGAGATAACATAAGGGTCATGAGGATCGCCGCCATACGTGACACAAATGGGATTACTTCCGTTCTCGTACTCCATTTCCTTAAAACCAAGGTGTGCTAAGGCTTCCAGACCATCCTTATCGTTTCTGTTCAAGCCAAGGACTATGGCGAGTTGGTCGGCCATGAACAACTGAACCTCCTTGCTCTTGGCCTCCCAGTCCGTTTTCTTGCCCGTTCCAAGCACTGCCTCAACATCGCTCTCATGTTTCAACTTGGAAATTGATTCGTTGACCTGTGATTTAGTCATCACCGCGCGATTCTGCCCCTTGCTAACAGGCATCGTAGACGAATGCGTAGTCTGAGGATGTGGCAATGCTGACCAGATAAGTAACAGTAATGCGATCCCACCGATGCTAGCCCAGCATGTGGTTTTCGTAAGACGCTTCCAGTAGTAGGCCAAAGCGATGCCCCCGGCGATGGCGACGACTGGGGCCAAGTAAATGAAGAAGAAAGCGGCAAAGGCAGCGATAACGAGTTTTGCCCATAATGGCTTGAGCCGCCCGCCAGTCAATTTGTCAAATCGGGCCGAAAATAGCGTCACGAAGTTCGTCTTGGCAAAATCCTCGCGCACGGTGGAAAGCGGCGAAGAAGGTGCTACCGGAAGTTCCGCCTCAGCCTGACGAAGCTCCGTGAGCAAATGGGCAAGCTGATTGTCCTGCGGCAGCGTAGTTGTCGCCAGAAGCTTATCGGGAAGCCCATTTTTGAGGGAAGTCAATTCCGTTTCCTTCTGGGTGATCAGATGTCGGCATCTGGACAACTCGGCGTCCAATGTCCGAGTGCCATCCATCCGTTGCAGGACAAACGAGGCGCAAATCTCCGATCCCTTGCCTTCCGCAGCGGCCTTGGCCTCTTCATATCCTTTCTGACGGTCAGCCAGGGCTTTTCTCGCCGCAGCAATCTGGCCTAATGCGGCAGCGGTTGTCTCGCACCGAACAGACTCCTCCTGGCGTGCTTCAATCAGGTGCTTGCCAGTTCCGGTGTCTGCCCCTCCGATCTTCAATTCTTCAAACTTGATCTTTCCGGCGACCATCAATTTTTTGGCTGTTGCCTTCCCCTTCTCCAGCAGTCCAGCTTGGGGCGAAGGGGCGAGGCTTTCGTGTTCCTTGTGGAGTTGCTGTAGCCGGACGTGAATCGCCATTCGGTTGGCAAAGGCAGGCTGATCATTGACATGACCGGCAAGGTGAGCCTCGAATGCCACCTTCCCAAAACCACGATGGAGTGAGGCTAAGGCCGATTCCGCCTTCGAGAGTTCCTGCTGCCGGAGCTTGAGATTCTGTTCCAAAGGCTCGTAGTCGGCCTTGGCTTTACTGACTTCGTTTATCCTTTGGCGCGTGGCCTCAATCTCCTGCTGAAGGCTGGAATGCGCGGCGAGGAACCCACGAATCGCTGGTACATCCTGCAAGTCAGGCGGGTTGTCCAAGACCTGGATGACCACCGATTGGCGAAGGTCTTTCGCTTTGCGTTTTAGTTCTTGTGGTGAAGGGGTGATGCCCTGATTGCGCTGAATTGACATGACTGGCCCGAAGCGGAAAAAGTGTTTTGGCATTTCAGCCAGGGTTCCCAAAAACAACGTGCAACACTCCACACCATTGCTCAAGTTCCATCCCGAATATCACACTCTATCTATCAACTGGGACGGGTTGAGTTGAATTACCAAAGCCCTTCGGCGCGTATGACTTGTCTCCAATCCTGTACATTGAAACCCCAAGTTCAGACGTGCCGGGATTTGGGTTAAGGCCGATGCAGACTTTAGGCGATGTGTTGTATATCCATAGAACTGCACCCGGAACTCCTGAAACCTGGCGAATTTCGGCTGGCTTTCCCAGAAGCGAACGGACTTCAGATTCGGTCGCACCCAGCTCCAACTGATAGACACTCGCGGCGATGTCGTTCTGGTCATCTGTGCGAGTTGTCTCTGTGCCTCCCGCTTCCGCCTCTTTTACCTGCGATTCGGCCACCTCCACTGGAACTCGGGAAACGCGCAAGCCCAAGTTGTCGCGCTGATACCAGGGCGGGTAGGCACTGCGGCTGTCAGACCGGCAGGCCCACGGTGAGCCGGATGAGCTACCACCGCGAACCACATGGTAAGAGAAATCCGTTCTAGGCCCCCTCGGATCGTCCATCGGTGACTTTGCATAGTAAGCGGGATCATACAAGTCCGCGCACCACTCATATACGTTCCCATGCATGTCATACAGGCCCCAGGCGTTTGGCTTTTTCTCGCCAACAGGATGCGTCGTATCGGGCGAGTTCGCTTTATACCACGCATAGTCACCTAGCCCCGATTCCTCGTCCCCGAAGCAATACTTCGTCGTACTCCCCGCACGGCAGGCGTATTCCCACTGCGCCTCGGTGGGCAATACGAACTTCCCGTCTTGCGTCCCGATCTTTGCGTTGATTTTCTCAATGAACTGCTGGCAATAGATGTAACTCACGTTCACGACGGGGTTCTTCGGCGCTTTGGCGTTTCTCGTATTGCTGCTTCCCATCACAGCCTCCCATTGCTCCCGCGTCAGGAGATGCTTGCCCAGGTAGAAGGGATTGGTGATCCGCACCCGATGTTGCGGTTTCTCGTCGGGTACGGCATCCTTGCCCGAATCGGGCGAACCCATAGTGAACTCGCCAGCCGGGATCAAGACCATCTCCAGCTTGACGCCGCTGCCAAGGTCTATGGCGATTTCCTTCGGTAGGTCTCTCGTCTTGCCACTAACACCGGACTCCTGTCTTGCGCCACCACCTCTACTTGTTTTAGAATCCGCACCTTCCTTAAACATGCTTCCAACAGCCAGTAACACGACTAAGGCAATCACCGTCCCGCCACCAACGAGCAACCGCTTCGGGGTCAGAAAACCGCCAGCGTGGGATTCCGACAGTGCCTTGATTTCACGGTCAAGGGTTTCCAAACGCGCGAGAGCCTGCGCAATCGGCTGAACCAAGTTTGCCGCACCAGCGTTCTCACCGAGCTTCTCATAGGCCCGCTTGCCCAGTTCGCGCAAGATGCCATTGGCTTCCATCTCCACCGCTTTTGCCTTCGTCAGATCCATAGCATGACCAGCAGCAGCCTTGGCACGATCAGTGAATTTCTGAGGCTGGTCGGATGCAGGGTGGGCCTGCTTGAGCGACTGGATCTTGCCGAGAAGTCCCTCCATTTTCGTGAAGAGATCGCCAAACTCGTCGCGGAAACGACCAGCGCCGTGGATGTCCTTGCCCAGCGCCGAGTAGGCGCTGGGCAAGGTCATCTGAGTAAGCTTGCCATGCTCGGCCTGCTTGCCAGCGATTTGGGCTGCGGCTTTGGCGTTGGCGGCAACATTCGCGGCTGCGCCTTTTGCTTTCTCCAGAAACGATTTGGGGGCGTCGGGTTTGGGGGCTTCAGGGGGGGACATGGCGGGAACTGTCTCTTGAGATTGGCCGGGATGAAATTCGGGTATTAGAGGATCTATTGCAGTCCTTGCTGCTGCTTACGTACCAAGACGAAAAAGTTGCGTGCTTTCGCACTCTGTTCAAAAAAGAGAGTAACCGTAGCACCAGGGGAACCCGCACCATTGTAGGTGTGAGTCGAATGAAACGTCCTGTGGATACCGAACTTGTCGCTAGTGCTGGTGCTGTCCATTTCTGACTTCTGCGCCTTCCCACCGATGAGTTGCTGCACCTCGTCCACAGTCATCCCTTCGGTCAACTGATTATAGGTTGCAAGAGTCACCGGGGGGGTCTTCTTCTCGCCCATATCCAGTCCCAAGTTTTGTGGTTCAACAAAGGCGAGCTTGCCTTTCGTGCCAGCTTGTTGCCGAAATAGCTTCACCGTCCCCTTGGAGATTCCAATTGCGAGCGTCGTTCCGTCAGGGGAGAAAGCGGCCTGCTCGGCCCATGTCTCGCACCGAAGTCCAGCCATCTTTCCCGAAGGCCAGTCAATTAGTAGTACCACACCAGTTTTGTCTTCATGCGGAGGCTTTCCGGTGACCGCCAAAGTTCTGCCATCTGGCGAGAACGCAATATGGGCGGTTCCACTGTCGTCAACAGGAACCTCAGTGAGTCGTTTTAGTAGCTTCTTCTCCGAGACACCCCAAATGTCTACTGTCTTTCCAGCATGATCTTGAACGGCAAGTATGCGACTGTCAGGCGAGAAGACCATAAGATCCAAGTAAAACGGCCTCTTTGGGTCAGATGCTTCTAGTTTAATCATCCCAACTTCTTCGCCAGTGGACAAATCCCGCACAGAAACTACATTGCTGCGGTTAAGAAGTCCTACTTTGTTCTCGCCTTGCTGAAATCCAGGCAGTGCCGTAATCGCCAGCAGTTTTCCGTCTGGAGAAAACGCTATTGGCTCTGCCCCTGGAAACGACTTTTGGATCTCGCCGGTCGTTACGTCACAAACCTTCACTTGGCAAGCCGAAAGGTCTTTAGCATAGGTGGGCCGAAAGGGTACTGAAGCCACTCTCTTTCCATCTGCCGATATGAACCATCGCCTACCAGGTAGGGTTTTAATGATGTTCTTGTTGGTTGCGTCCCAAATTTCAGCAAACGCAGCGGATTGAAGTTGGTGACCAGTCTTGGAGTCCTTTCTACCAACGATCTGCGACAGATAAAAAAGACCATTCAACGCAAAGTTCCCACGACCGACCATTTTGATACTATCTTTTGTGCCATCAGCGTAGAGGTCGATTGCCGACAATTGCTGTTGCTTTGCGACATCATAGACTTTGAAGGTGAATGTGTCATATTTCTCTTGACCACAGAGCGCCAATTGTTTTCCATCCGGGCTGAACGCTAGGGTAATGTCACGACCGTTACCGATAACTGGTTTGTCAACGAAGGCAATCTCGGCCAACTCATCCCAGGATGTTTCTGAATAGCCCGCACTTCCTCCCGTTGCGCCACTTCCGATAAACAATCGCCCAACGAAGAACAGTACCAGCAAGGCAATCACCGCCCCGCCACCAACGAGCAAGCGTCTTGGAGTCAGAAAACCTCCCGCATGAGATTCCGACAGTGCCTTGATCTCGCGGTCAAGAGTTTCCAAACGCGCGAGAGCCTGCGCAATAGGCTGAACCATGTTCGCCGCACCAGCACTCTCCCCATGCTTCTCGTAAGCCCGCTTGCCCAGTTCGCGCAGACCGCCATTGACCTCCATCTCCACCGCCTTTGCCTTCGTCAGATCCACAGCATGACCAGCAGCAGCCTTGGCGCGGTCGGTGAATTTCTGAGGTTGGTCGGATGCAAGGTGGGCCTGCTTGAGCGACTGGATATTGCTGAGAAGTCCATCCAGTTTCGTGAAAAGTTCCCCGAACTCGTCGCGGAAGCGACCAGCACCATGAATGTCCTTGCCCAGCGCCCAGTAGGCGCTGGGCAAGATCATCTGAGTAAGCTTCCCATGCTCGGCCTGCTTGCCAGCGATTTGGGCTGCGGCTTTGGCGTTGGCGGCAACATTGGCTGCCGCGCCTTTGGCTTTCTCCAGAAAGGTCTTGGGGGCTTCGGGTGCGGACATGGGAGCTTTCTCTTGAGATTGGCCGGGATTTACCTTGTTGATCGGGAGCTTGCCTGGGGCGAGAAACCCACTGCGCAAGAAAAAAGGAGCGCCGAAACCACGAACCGTTCCAGAAACCCCCGCCAAGGGGCGCAGAAAGCAGCGCATGGCCCGACGCCCCCTTGCGGGGGCGTGGCACAAGCGACTGCCTTTCTGCATTCAAGAGCCAGTGTAGTGGCTCAGGTTGGCGGTTTTTTCTGAAAGCAGTTCTACCTGACGCACGCTCACGTCAGCTTCAATTTTCATCGTGGCAGGTTGCCACGCTTGAGTTCGCTCTTCTCCTTAATCGTTGCGACAACGGAACTTCCGGGCTGGACAGACGCCCGACACTTCACCAAATATAATGAGCTTCCCTCCAGCCTGCAACAGTACAACCCCCTCGCTTGAGAGAGATTTTTTGAAGGCATTTTCGCACTTCCAAACCCGAACTTCGTTCGGGCAGGCGGCGATGAAAAACGGCAGGAAAGGAGGATGCCCCGCACGGCGAATGCAGAAATGGGGCGGAAACGCCCAGCAATCCTTACTTCAGCCCCAGAATCCAAACGATAATCCATGCCACCACCGGCAGGATCACGAAATGAAAGAACAGCCCGACCGCAATCCCGGCCAGGATAGGGCAGGCGGCGATGAAAAACGGCAGGGCCAGGACGATGCCCGCCACGATGGCGCAGCCAGTTCCAGCAGAGTTGTCGTCCATAGGTCAATCCGGTACTGAGCATGGCCCGATGGGGATGGAGATTCGGGCCTATCGGATAGAGTTCCGATTTTTGAATTGGGGAGGGAGGGCGATTTCCAGACGCGCTGGACTTTTGATCCAGTGTGTCTGGCAGAAGATCCCCGCTAAAATGCCCTTATGACAATTGTCACGAAATGACCTTTTTCGGGCGTTTCAGCCGACCCGACACTGGCCGTTTCGACAAAATCTGAGACGATGTAAGTCGTTGTCAGAATGGAAGATAGATGCGGAACTTCGCAATTCGTAAGGAGATACGAAATTGCCAGGGCGCGACCTCAAAATCCAGTTCTCGCAAGAGAGTGCGGGTTCAAGTCCCGCCTCCGGTACTTCAAGCAGGATAAGGAGTTGCGACGATTAGTTGCAACTCCTTTTTCTCTGGTGCAATGCCTTCCGTGTAACAATGGTGTAACAGAATCGTTGTGAAATTGCCCTGAAATGGCAGGGAAACGCCGTTGCAACGCTGAGCGAATTGCTTTCCGCCAGATAGCCCGCCGATGGTATCGGAAGCCCTTGGAAGACGAGTCGGTCGGCTTTGAAGACGGGCAGGTTGGTGTTACACCTGAGTTACACCGGCACGACCGGATGCCCCGAAAAAGGGCATGTGTTCCAGGACTCGCCAGCCGCTCGCCCCCCTTCCGTGCCAAAACAGTCCAAGAGTCTAAGCCTTTTTCGACCGCCTGCCAGGCGCAGCGACTCCGCCCGCCGCGTCCGTCCCCTGAAATCCCCCGGGCAACGCATTCCCAGGACAGTCCGACAACCCCTCCGTCACCCACTTCGGAGGCGATCGCCGAGACCGCGAAGGCCCTTCGCCGTCCGCCCGCAGGCCGCCGGGCCGCCTGTGTTTCCGGAGTCCATCCTTCTCCGTCCTGGATCTCCCTGCTCCGCCCCCCGAGTCAAAAAGTCCACGGCTTTTCCGGCTGTCCTGCTCAAAGCCCCGGTCGGAAGACACGTCGCCCGTCCATCTGGGAGGTGATAAGTTGTCCCTTACCCAGCAGCCTCCTGAGAAGCACGTCGAGAACGTCGAAGTCCAGGCGGGACTTCCGCCTCAGTTGGTCCAGAGTCAGACCATCGTTCTGATTCCGCGCAACCATCAGGGCGATGGTCACCGCGTCGGGGACGGCATCGGCAACGCGCCGCCGGAGGTCGAGCCATTCATGGAGGGTTCCCATGAAGTATCTACGTTCCCTGCTTCGCTTCCGATATGCCGCCCCTCCGCCGGGATAGGGCTACGAAGCGGCCCTGCAACAAGCGGCAGTCGTTGCCGGTGCCGCTCCTGCCGGCAGGGCTGCCAGCGGAACCGCGAGACCGGAGTCCGGAAGTCCGCAGGGCATGGCGGCTCCATCCGCCGCCTCCAGCCGTCAAGAACGCCGTAGTTGTCCCACCACGAACCCACTTTTGCGAAACACTGAGCCGCCCCAGCCATCAAGAACGCCGACCGATGTCCCGCCAGGAACCCCTGCCCCATGGAACCAATTCCCGGGTTTCTTGCCCGGACATTCCGAGATTACGGAATTGAAGCTTGGGATTCCGACAAGCGGCGGCGCCCTGCCAGCAAACGTCGGCGCCTCATCGCGGAACCGCTTCCTGAACACCGACGAGCTGCTCGTCGTCACCTGGGTCGGTCGGGAGACATCGGAATATGCCTCGCCTCCGTTTGCTGTGAGCCCCGCTTCCCGGCGGCATGTCCGAGGAGTCGCCTAGCGGCGCGATGAGAAGCTCGTGGGGAGCGGCGTGGAAGCAGAACCGACACCGACTGCTCGAAGACAGTTCCAAGTTCCCGCCGAGGTGCCGAAGAGATGCTGCCTGCCCGGCGCGGTGGAGAGGCAACATCTTCGGCTGCGCTTACCGTCTGCGCAAGCCCGTGCCGACCGGCCACTATCCGTCCTTCGGCTCACGCTGATGATCATGGGTGGCGTCTCCCGCGATCAAGATAGCACGATGAGACTTTGATCCGGGGCGTGAAACGCGGTTCTTGCGTCGGACACACGCTACTACGACAACCCCACTTGGCAGCCAACAAATCAACTTGGTCACCTCCCGCAGCCAGGAGTTTTCGGTAGAATATGGGTTTCGCAGGCAGTGTCATTTTTCAGCGGATCTATCGAGGGAACCGTCATGAGCGTGCTTGAGCAGATTGTCGAGTGGACAAGGAGCCTCCGTTCCTGGCAACGCGAGGCAGTTCGACGGCTGTTGCAACAGGAGTCGCTGACGGCTGAGGACGAGTCGCAGCTATGCTCCATGCTCAAAGCCGCCAACGGTCTGGCGGATCCGGTATCCGGAGCCGGCATCCCCATGCCGATTGCGGTTAGCGCGTCGCCGACCACGCGTACACGTCAAAGCGTCGTGCTCAAGAAAATGCACAGCTTGAAGCACGTGAACGCCCTGGCCGCCGACCAGTGCCTCGGTTTTGCTCCATCGGGCGTGACGGTGATCTACGGCGAGAATGCCGCCGGGAAATCAGGCTATTCTCGGGCATTAAAGAAGGCTTGCCATGCCAGAGAGAAGAAGGCCGCCGTCCTTCCTAACGTGTTCGAGCGAGACACCAAGCGACAGCCTCAGGCAGCTTTCGACCTGTCGCTTGACGGCACCGAACTGACGGAGACTTGGGTCAGCAACGGACCGGCACCTGAGAGCCTTTCACACATTGCCGTCTTCGATTCCAGTTGTGCGCGAGTCTTCGTCGACGACGCAAACGACGTGGTGTACATGCCGTACGGCTTGGACGTCTTCGTCAAGCTGGCCGCGCTGTGCAAGACCTTAAAGGACAGGCTTGACGGTGAGATGCGATTGCTTCCTCCGGCTCCCGCAGTACTGACCGACTTTTCGCCCGAGACCGCCGCCGGGAAGCTCATCGCCAGCCTAAAGCACGACACGCCAGCCCGCGCCATTGAAGCTCTCTCGATCTTCACTGACGCCAACGTTCAGCGCCTCGCCGATCTCGAAAAGTTGCTTGGAGAGATCAAGGCAAGCGATCCTAGGCTGAAAGCGGCGAACCTTCAACGACAGGCGCGACGGATCGAAAACCTGCGCATCGCAATCGAGGCACTGCATTTGTCCCTGTCGGACGCCAATGTCGAGAAGCTGCGGTTCCTCCAGAATGCCGCCAGGGTTGCGAGAGAAGCCTTAGCGCTAGCCTCCACGGATGCCTTTAAGGACGAGCCCTTGCCAGGGGTCGGAGGTGGCGTATGGAAAGCGATGTTCGACGCCGCGAGACGCTACTCTGAAACCGTCGCGTACCCAGCAGAACCGTTCCCCGCGACAAAACCGGGATCGCGCTGCGTGCTTTGCCAGCAGCCTCTTGGAGAGGATGCCCAAGAACGCATGCGGCGTTTCGCGCAGTTCGTCAAGGAGGATGTCGAGCGTGTCAGCACCGAGAGAAGCGTGGCGTTCGAGGATGCGGCGGCGACCTTAGCCCGGATTGACGTCGCCGCGACTAAGCAGGACCCGGAACTGGTTGGCGAGATAAGTGAGCTGTTCGCCGAGCTGGCCGACCAGTTGCAGTCCTTCCTGACGCTAGCCGCCCAACGCTTCGTGGCGGTTCAGACCGCATGCCGCACCAGCGAGTGGGACGGCGTTCCTGCATGGGCGCCGAGCCCGGCCGAGGCGCTGAAGGGGCTTGTCGTACGCTTGACAGCCGAGGTAGTGCGGTTGGAGAACGCTGCGCAGCCGTCCGAGCTGTCCACCCTCCAGGCGGAGCTGCGCGAATTGCAAGACCGAAAACGGTTTGCCGAGCATAGGGAGGAAATACTTGGACACGTCGCCAGGCTGAAGACGGAACATTGCCTTCGCCAATGTCTCGGGGAGACCGACACCGGAGCGATCACCCGAAAGGGTTCCGGCTTGATGGAACAGGCAGTGACAGGCACCTTGCAGTAGGCGCTCACGGCGGAACTGGGACAGCTGGGCATGAAGCATATCGCCTTCACGTTGAGAAAGTCGGGATCGCAGGGGCAGACTCGCCATCAGCTTCAGCTCGCTGGCGTCAAGGTGGACCGAGTCGATCTTTCGGACGTGCTCAGCGAAGGCGAGCAGTGCGTCGTGGCGATCGCGTCGTTTCTGGCCGAATTGGAGACGGCGTCGCACAACGGCGGCATCGTCTTTGACGATCCGGTATGTTCCCTTGACCACTCGTACCGGGAGAAAGTCGCGCAGCGACTGGTTGCCGAGGGGCGGCACCGCCAAGTGATTATCTTCACGCACGACATCGTGTTCCTTCTGGCGATCAGCGAGGCAGCCGGGAAGCTTCGGGTGCCTCTGCTGACTCAGACGATCCGCCGCGATGGGGACAAGCCTGGCGTGTGCGTCTGCGACGTACCTTGGCACGGAATGAAGGTGGACGACCGAATCAAGTACATCCGAAAGACGCTGGACGAGGCCATGGTTGCGCATAAGGCTGGCGACCGCAACGGCTACGAAGCGATTGGCAGTCGGTGCTACGGGCTCTTGCGGGAGACTTGGGAGCGAGCCATCGAGGAGGTTGTGCTGAATGATGTCATCAGCCGTTTCCGCCCAAGCGTCGAGACGCAGCGGCTCAAGGGGGTGACCATTGAGACCTCCGACTATGTGACCATTGACGAAGGCATGAGCAAGTGCTCCCGCTGGATGACCGGACATGATAGCTCAGGCGCTATTGCGACTCCGTTCCCGGAGCCTGCGGAAATCGAGGAAGACATCAAGCAACTGGTAGACTTCAAGAAGGCGAAGAAAAAAGCGGAATCGGACATTCGGCATGAAAGAGACGCGGCTTTGGAACCGCCCTCGGTGCCGTGAAGGTTTCGTTGCCCCGGCTGCCGCTTTCATGAATATCCGATAGAATAGAGATTCCGACTCCCACATCGGCAGCTCCAAGAGCGAAGGCACAACCATGCACTCCGTCGCAACGACTGAAACCACCGCCGACAACGCCCCCGAAACGCTCCCGTTCTCGCTCCCCCTTGAGCTGACGGTCAACGACCCGGAGGTGATCTCGGAACTCTGGGCCAAGCAGGAGGGACGCGAGCGGGACGAGTACGCCCTCGGCGCCCTGCGGCTCGGAGTGCTGGCCCTGCGGCAGGCTCGGGGCCAGATCGACGCAAACACCCTGAAGCGCGAGGGGGAACACCTGCTCGGCAGTGTCCAGTTGGCTCTGTCCGAACACCGGACGAACCTCGACCGTACCCTGGTCGGAACGCTCGCGGAGTACTTCCATCCCGAGAGCGGTCGGTTCACCGAGCGCGTCCAACGGTTGCTGAAGAAGGACGGGGAGCTGGAGACCCTACTCTCCCGTAAGGTCACGGCGGCGGACTCGGAGATGTGCCGGGCGTTGTCCGGTCTCGTCGGCAAGGACAGCCCGCTCGTCCGCCTCCTGTCGCCCGACGAGTCCAACGAGTTCCTGAAGGCGCTGCATGCGGCGGTCTCCAAGGAACTGGAGGGTCAGCGGACGCAGGTCTTGCGGGAGTTTTCACTGGACAACAAGGAAGGCGCGTTGTCGCGGCTGGTCGGAGAACTGACCGACAAGAACGGGCAGCTCCGGAAGGATCTTCAGGAAAAGATCGACGCTCTGGTCAAGCAGTTCTCCTTCGACGACGAGCAGTCGGCGCTCTCGCGGATGTCCAAGACGGTCGCCACGACCAACGAGGCGATCTCCAAGCACCTGACGCTGGATGACAAGGACTCGGCGCTGTCCAGGCTCCGCCGGGAGCTGATGGAGGTACTGGGCAAGCACGGCGAGGCCGACCGGAAGTTCCAGGAGGAAGTCCGATTGACCCTGGAAAAGATGCAGACACGCCGCGAGGAGGCTGCCGCGTCGACCCGGCACGGCGGCGACTTCGAGGCGGTCGTGTTCGAGGTCGTCCAGTCCGAATCGCAGCGGCTGAAGGATATCGCTACGGCGGTCGGCAACTCGACGGGGCTCATCAAGAACTGCAAGAAGGGCGATGCCGTCGTGGAGTTGGGCCCGGAAAGTGCCGCCCCCTCCGCGAAGATCGTGGTCGAGGCGAAGGAGGATGCCTCCTACGACCTGAAGACAGCCCTTGCGGAGATCGAGACCGCGAGGCAGAACCGGGAGGCAGAAAGCGGTCTGTTCGTCTTCTCCAAGAAGACCGCCCCGGCGGGACTGGAGCCGCTTGCCCGCTACGGCACAGACGTGGTCGTCGTCTGGGATGCCGACGATCTGGCGACCGACACCCACTTGCGGCTCGGGCTGAGCGTGGCGAGGGCGCTCTGCACGCGGAAGGCGATGGAACGGACCAGCCTCGACGTGGACTTCACCGCCATCGACGCGGCGTTGCTGGAAATCGCCAAGCAGGTCAAGGAACTGGACGACGATCCGCACCTGGACGGAGACGATCAGGAGCAGCGGGCAGAAGATCCTCGAACGACTGCGGATTTCGACGGAGAAGTTGGGCAAACAGGGCGATATCCTGACGGAACGGGTTGCGGACTTGAAGGAGGCGATGGCGAAGGGGTGAGAGGGTTGTCACAATGGTGCGTTTTCAATCGCTCATGTGGGAATTGTTTTTTCACGATCATAATAAGGACGGAGTAATGACGAACGAAGAACTTAAAGACAAAGCCAATTCCTCCAGGGTGGGCTTTGCACTCCTCATTGTGCTCATTCCAGTCAAGGACAAAGCACTGCAAGTCCGCATTTGTGAGGAGATGACCTCCCTTCTCCAGAAATCCCGACGTGGATTTTGGCAGCACTTGATTGACACGGCCATCGTCGGCTCGCTGAACTTGCCTCCCCAAAAGGTCGCCGCGTTGTGGGGGCAGGCAGCGAGTCAACCAGCCTATGCACCTATCCACGGTTTGGATGAATTGCATAGGAAGCAACTCGCCTCCTATCTTTGCATCTTTGGCACTTTTCTCAAGGCTTGCCGTGAGGTCGGCAACATGTCCAGTGAGCGATGTCAGGAAATCCAGAATGTTGTCACTGGATCCTTGTTCGACCTACCAGACATTCCAGCTTGGCTGGAGACATCGTTAAGGTTCATCAAAGGTATGTTGGATCTATCCGATGAGGAAATGAACAGGACAAGGGACTTTGAGGAATTCATGCTGAGATATAACGTGTCTCAATTATCCGTTTCCGAGATCGTCGATCTTACTTCCGGAGAACTCGAATAGAGATATCTACGGTCGCACGACGAAGCCGCGTGCTGATATCGTGACCGCGACCTGCCGCTGCCGAGCGACTACATAGTGCCGGGAAACCCTCCGGAGCCGCTGATGCAACGTCGGCGGAGGCACGCAAAGGGACGAGTACGGCGGCAGGCTACACCCTCGAATAAGCGCCAGGGTGGGTAAAATAAAGCCCCTTTTCCGCCACGCTTTCGCCGGTCATTTCGTGCCACGTCTCGGCGTAGAGTTCCACCTGACCACGATAATGCTCGACCAGCGCCGGAACGTGGCTCTTGGAACGGGCGTCGGTCTTGTAGTCTACGATCACCCAGCCCTTCGCCTCGTGGAACGCTAGGTCAATAACGCCGCGCAGGATGGTCGGCACGCCGCCTCCTTCGGGAGATCCGGCGGGCATCAAGGTCTGGAACGGCACCTCCGCCAGCCGGCGATCGCTCGCCTGGGCACGCTTCCAGATTTCCGAAGCCGTCACCGAGCGGACGACGGCGACGGCTTCGTCGGCTCGTACCGGATCGAGACCTTCGTGCTGGAGGCTGGCGTAGGCGAGATCACGGAGTTCGGCGCGGGGATCTCGCATCGCCGCCTCCAGGAGCGTGTGGATGACGGTCACCGTACGCATCCGTCTTGCTCAGAGAAACAGCGCCCACTGCACTAATAACGGGCAGTACCGGTTCTGCGCAAGGACTCGCGCAGCATCCCCTGTTAATAAGCCTCATGCTGCCATATTTGACCACTCCGGACCGATGATCGCCTCCACCAACTCGTCCCTGCGCCTTCTTTCCGCCGTTTCAATAGTCGTCACGCCCGCACATACCAGGGGAATGCCCCGTTCCCAGCATTCCTGAGGATCGACCGAAAGGCAAGTTTCCCTAAAGTCTTGCCCTCCCTCCCCCCCTTGATCTAAGGAAGAAGCCAATTCCCAGAACTTCTCCGAAGGCGACCACTTCGCAGCCCGTTCGCCGATGACGTAGGTCGGGTCCTGCATGTCCACCAACCCTGCACCGTTGAGGAACCGGCGAATCCACGCGAACCTTTTGGAATTGAACTTCCTGTTGATGACTCCTCGTTGCTCAAGGACGTCCCACAGCCGCTTCGTCCTTTTCCAGGGCAGCGTCCCGTCCTCGTTCATGTGCTTGCCTACGAACTCCAACAGGGCGAACGTGATGCCCACATCCTCGCTCGTGACGACGAGACGGTTTCTGTCGCTGCAATGGACCGCCACGGGGAGGAGACGCTTCCCGACCTCCAGCCAGCCTTCGAACCGGTCGGGGTCGATGCCGGTGCAGCCGGTGCTCCCGGCCTTGCGCATCTCCTGGACCTTCCCGGCCTGCTCCTCCGCCTTGATCGGGTTGTCCCTGACCAGCGCCATGAGCTCCTGGGGGGCGTAGGTCAGGCTTGCCCGCAGCTCGCCGAACCGCTCCCATTCGCGGGGCAGCTTCGCAAGCAATCCTGCCGTATGCGTCGGGACGCAGTCCTTCCACGAGACCAGGGCGCAGGTCCCCTTGATCTCCACGCCGTCCAGGACGATCCCCGTCCGGGCGAGGACGGACTTCAGCCAGGCGTCCAGCCCCTTGAGGATGGCGTTGTAGTCGGCGTCCACCCATCCGGTCTTGTCAATTATTAAGAAGATATGTGCCCCGTTGCCGTTAGTGCTGACCTCGACATAGGAGTCGCGGAAGTACTTCTCCTTGAGGATGGCGGCGAACTGCATGGCGTTCTTCAGGTCGCCCATTTTGTGGGCGTCGATGTCGATCATCACGAGGGTCAGGCAAGTCTCATCCTTCCTGGTCCGCCGACCAGTGAAATAGACGGTTTCCGGCTTGACGACGATCTCGCCGTTGATCCTGAACTGGCGGGGCACGCCCTCGAAGTGGCGGATGATGAGGCGTTGGGAGAGACGGTCGAGCCAGATGCCCGATGTTCGATGCGTGTCCGCCGACTCCCAAGGCGATGCCGCCACCAGATCGTCGAACTCGTCGCTGACCCTGCCGCTGGGCGGCTTACCTCGCGACCGGCTCGCCAGAGCCGATTTCACCACCGCCCAGCACAGAGGCCATTTTAGTGGACACCACCCCAGGAAGCTACTGGCCGCCGACTCGGAGCAGCCCGGAAGCCTGCCTGAGACCGGAGACCGATGTGCTCAGTGCCGTGGCCCATGAGATCGCCCACGCCCGCCACCGCCACGACCGTCGCAGGCCCCCGGGCGGCTGGCCTGCCCCCTCGGGCGGCGACCTTGGGCGGCGGGCGAGGTCGCTTGTCGGGAATTCTGAGGGCATCGGGGCCGAACCAGAGGGGCGATCAGAAACGCCGAAAAACTTATCGTCGTCGCCCACCCCCGAATTCACTCCGACCTTCGCTGCCCACGGCGGCTGTCCTCCGTGGAGGCGAGACCGTGGCGACGACCGGGTTACTCGGTAGGGGCTCGGGCGCAAGGGGAATGCCGTGGGGAGGAGCGAGCGGTGAGACAATCGGCGAGGGGCAGGGCTTTCTGAGAATCCGAAGTATTTCTCGGTTGCAGTTGGAATTCAATCGAGGTTGGCCGGTCAATCGTGTACCGGAAGTAATTCCTTTCGTCCATGATTTCGCACCAATCGTCTACAAAACGGTCTACACCTGCCTTGTCTACAAAAAGGCGAAGAAAAAAGCCATACGCAACTTGTTGTTGCGTATGGCTTTAAGTAGTCGGGGCGACTGGAATTGAACCAGCGACCTCTTGGTCCCGAATCGAGTAAGAGAGGGATGCCGAAAACACATGAAGGTTGCTTATTCATAACATGTTACGACGCAGCGAAGGCATTTGCAAGCCGTCGCCAATGATCGCAAATAATCGCCAATAGTGACAGTACATCGGGCCAAAAACAGTACAAACAGTACATGGGCATCCGAGGCACCGAGACGCTCTATCAAGCGCGCCCCAGCCGCCACCATACTCCCGTTGCCAGGCTTCGTTTGCCGAGCCCGGCCACGCCAACGCGCCCAGCTCGCGCCATAGGCGCGATTCAGGGCCAGGACGCCCCAGAAGCCGTCCAACGGCTGCGGCGCGCCAGCGAGGCGCTGAGCGCGTTTAACGGGCGCGCCACCCGACAGGGGTTGTCGGCCGTGAATCGCTACCCTGGCAGGCCATCCCACCGCCGGCCATGCCCCGACCTTGCCTCGTGGCCCGCCGCAGCCGTATATTGGCTCCATGCAACGCCGTCTCGCCCAACTTCCACTCCATACCGGCAAGGCCCCGCCCTGGCTCTTTAAGCGGATGACCAAGCTGGCCGGCGCAGTGACCATGGCCGTCGTCGAGGAGTTCGGCTCGGCCGAGATGCTCCGCCGGCTGTCGGACCCGTGGTGGTTCCAAGCCTTCGGCTGCGTGCTGGGCTTCGACTGGCACAGCAGTGGCGTGACGACGGTCACCTGCGGCGCGCTCAAGGAGGCGGCCAAGACCTTCGGCAAGGATCTCGGCATCCTGGTGGCCGGCGGCAAGGGCGCCACCAGCCGCCTACTTATTGCTCACGTGAGCAAAATCACCAAACCGGCCAGCTTCAGCACCGGCCGCTCCGATCGTTCTCGTTGATCGGGTCCGCAGCGGGTCACAGGACATCCCCGGCCGGACTGGCCCCAGACAGCCACCAGGGCCGCCAGCAGGACTCCAAGAAGCGCAAACGGGAACTGGCGATGGCCGGCCGGCTCCTGGCCAACGTCCCTCCGGGCCGAATCTGGGCCGCGAAGCCAGCGTGATACCCACTCCCCACCCCCGGCGGGACATGATAGAATGGGCATCGTTGGTTTGCTGGCAATTGCAGAGCTTCGGCCGAGCGGCTCGGGCCGGCTTCCGTTTCGATTCAGAACGATTGCCACAATTCGAGTTCCCTAAGTCAGGAAAAATCCTGAAATTGCCTGAAGCGCCTCGTATCGCCACCATTGGGCAGGCGCGCCATACGACTCTTAACAGTACTACCATGGACCAACCACTGGTCTTTATCCATCTTTCCGACATCCACTTCAACAAGAAGTGGCTCGACCACTACGAATTGGACCGGGATCTGCGAGACCAGTTGGAGAAGGACGTGGTAAGGGTGCGAGATCGCTTCCAAGCGGTTCAGGGCATCCTTATCAGCGGAGACATTGCTTTTGCCGGAAGGAAGGAAGAGTACGTCGCAGCGCGGACATGGCTCAAGAGGCTTTGCGAACTTGCCCGTTGCCGGGAACACGCGGTTTGGTGCGTACCGGGCAACCATGACGCAGACCGGGCGAAGCATGAATCCAGTCCCCTCCTTCAAGATCTACATGACCGACTTCGCCCTGCGGACCCGGCCGAGGTAGATGACCTCATTGCTCGCTACCTGCGAGATGAAACTGCCTGCCCGTTGCTGTTCAACCCCATTGAAGTCTACAACCTGGAATTTGCTGCCCATTTCCGGTGTACGAGCGGCCTAGCCCCGCTTGCCTGGCAGCACGACCTGCAACTGAACGACGGATCAAAGCTCAGAATTCATGGAATCAATTCGGTCTTGGCGTCTGACGGTACAGATAATTTCGGGGATCGAAAGCTAATTGTCGGGACCGTTCAGGCACGACCGCTGGAAGAAAACGGTGTTACCTATCTCACGATGGCCCACCATCCGCCGGAGTGGCTAATCGACTACGACACGGTGCATCTCAGCCTGACTAACCGCGCTCGTGTCCAGTTGTTCGGACACAAACATATCCACCGAATTGAGCACATCAACAACTCTCTTCGTATAGGTGCCGGGGCCGTACATCCTAGCCGGAAGGAAAAGAATTGGTTGCCTCGGTATAATTGGATCGCCCTTTCGGTCCGCGATACCCGTGATGGCCGATTCCTTGACGTGGATGTATCTCCAAGGGTCTGGCGAGAGGAAGATACGGCGTTTGTGCCGGACTACGCAGCCTGCGGCGGCAAGGAAAGCCATGTGTATAATCTTGCGCTCGAACCTTGGACTGCACCAGCTCCCGTCGTGGGCGTCCCAGTGCCCATTCAGGTATCCTCACCCTCAGCCAGTCCGAACCCGGCAGGAAATGCAACCATGGACAAAATGGATGCAAATGATGCGGCCCGGACCCTCACCTACCGGTTCCTGGACTTGCCCCATGTGGTCCGTATTGAGATCGCCCAACAATTGGGGCTTTATGCCGACGAGGACGAAGGGTTGCGCAACCCCGAGCTGCTCGACCGTATTTTTCAAAGGGCGACAGACCAGAGGCGACTCGGGCAATTGTGGGAGCAAGTTGAGAGCCGCCACGACGACGGCCAAAACCCTGTCAACCCGTATTGCGGGCACTAAAGGAGCTATAGCACATGCACCAGGATTTCGCAGATTGGTATCGCGTCGTTTCCATCGAGCCTAGAGAAGAGGATCTCCGGAAGCGCTGGAAGACCATCGAGTCTTTGGGGGAGACGACAGCGCCTGCCGATCTGTTTGAGTTGGTTCGACTGTTCTACAATCTTCCATTCCGCGGGGAGCAATTCCTCACGAAGTTCCGCGATGCGTTCAAGGCAAATGACGATGTATTCCCCATGCGAGGCAACGATGCGGAACTCCAGGTTCTTGCCGGTGCGTCCCTTGCTCACCATTTCTCCTACGAAGAACCTTGGGGGAGCGCATCAGCCCTTGCGGTGCTTTCTGCCGGTTGCCAAGGCCTTCGAGACGCACCGGTGCCATCCATCGTTGCCCTCGCTGAAGAAAGCCTTGCCGAATGCTCTGCTTCTCTCCGAACGGTCGGTGCAGATGCGGAATCGCCAAGAACCAATTTCGATGCAGAGTTGGCGACTCTCAAAGCGGTATTTCCCCAGAACACCGTCGCAAGCCTTGCAGAGCCCTTAACCAAAATTCTCCAGGCACTGATCGGTTCCGTTGGGTTGCTCAGCCGCCTGGAGAAACAGCAGCTCTTGCGCACGGAGGAGTCGAATGTTCTCTGGTGGCTCTTTGGAGAACGCAGCCGGGATCTGGAGCGACCATTCAGCAAGCTGGATCCTCCTGGTGCCTGTCTTATCGGCGCTAAAGAACTGGCCGATATGACCACGAGCCTAGCCGGCCCGTTTGCAGCGGAGGCTTTCTTGGATAAGGTGTTGCGTCTTGCTCATCCGGTGCTCGATGCAGAGGTCAGTATCGCGGAGGCGGTAACTGCGTGCCCGTTGGAATGGCAACGTAACTTGATCGAAGCCGATGGGGCAAACTCTCTCGCCAGTCTTTGCCCGATCCATCTGGCGGTAGCCAAGTGCGTCGAAGCTGAAGGGAAAAAAACCTGGCACGGCCCGTTCCAAACCCTCTCGGGACTGAAAGCAACCGCCAAGTTGCCTCCGCTCGGCTTGGCCCTACAGACGTACCGAGAGAGGCTTTTGCTTCGCGCTTTCGTCAAATTGGGGGCGCGTCATGTCTGAAAGTGTGGACGGAGCCGTGGCGGGCCGGGAATCGCAGGCGCCCAATTCTCAGACTATTGCTCAATCGCTCGTGGATCTTCCTTCGGGCAAGGGATTGACGGCAGATGAAGCTGGCGAGATCATGCGAAGATCGTTTACGAGCGTGATTCTTTTCGCCGGTACCGAAGCATCAGGGAAGACCACCCTCCTTTCGACCTTGTACTTGCTTTTCCAGGAAAGGAGCATTTGCCGGCCACATCTTTGCGGGGTCGCAAACCCTTGTCGGCTTCGAGACTCGGCTCTATTTCTCACGCACTGCGTCGAAGCGGGACAAACCGACCACAGAGCGGACGAAATTGTCGGAGTACCTCCACCTCCGTGTTCGGCGAGAAGATCTATCCCAGCCAAGCCGCGATCTTCTTCTCTGCGATCTTTCCGGAGAAGACTTTCGGGAAGCGAAAGATTCCAGCGAAGCCTGTCGCCGTCTTAAAGTCATCCTGCGAGCTGACCGGTTCGTGCTCCTTGTTGACGGCGAGAAGTTATCCCGTTCCGAGAGCCGGCAGCGCGCAGAATGATCCCATGACGCTCTTGCGAAACTGCCTAGACACGGGGATGCTCGATAGTTCGTCTTCGGTCGATTTGCTCTTCACCAAGTGGGATGTCGTTGAAGCAAACGCCGATAAAATCGCTATCGCCGCCTTTGCCGACCACGTGGAAGCGGATTTTCGCAGCCAATTCGGGGCTCGTGTTCGCGAACTCAAAGCCGCTCGGATAGCAGCCCACCCATCGGAGGCGGATCTGCCACTCGGTTACGGGTTGGACGACCTGTTTCCAACATGGGTGGACGCAGTGCCGAGCGGCAAAGCGGTACGTCGCCCGCCATTTGTTGATTCACACAACCAGTCCGAGTATGACCGATATCTACGTCGGCGATTCCCCGCGATTGTTCAGAAGAGCGAGCAACCATGACAATTCACGAACGAAAGGTGCTAGTCGTCGGACTCCCGCAAACGGGGAAAACCACCTTTCTCGCCGCCCTCTGGTCCGTCGTCGGGTCCAACGAAGTTGAAGGCTCGCTTCGGCTTGAGAAATTGGAAGGTGACAAACAACACCTCAACGAGATCCGGGACCTCTGGGCCGACTGTGATGAGATTCCCCGGACCCGCGTTGCGAACGAGTGTATCGTTTCAATGCGGCTCAACGACGTGAGATCCGACACCAGCAGTGAGTTCTTTTTCCCAGACATGGATGGCGAATCGTTCCAGAGGCATTGGACTGATCGACTCTGGTCCACCTCCTATCGAGACCTTGTCAGGGAGTCATCCGGGGTCTTATTGTTCATCCATCCTGCGAAAGTTAAAGAATCACCCCTCATCCGAGAGGCGCAGCCCCTTGTAAAACGCCTTGCCACGGATGTCGGCAGAGGCAAGGATGCAGAATCCCAGACGCCGTCGAAAGCCGGGACTGCGGGATCTCAGACAGTACCAACCGACCCGCTATTTGCCCCCACTCAAGTCCAGTTGGTGGAACTCCTGCAATTTATCGGATTTGACAGGGAACGGGACGACGGGGTGCATCTCGGTGTCATCGTTTCGGCATGGGACATCGTGATGAAACAGGCAAGCAACACTCCCGAAGACTGGCTCGCGCAACGTCTTCCCTTGCTGTATCAATTCCTTGTCGCCCATTCTGACACGGTCCCGTTTCAGATTTTTGGTGTCAGTGCCCAGGGCGGCGATCTGAAGGATGCACAACAGCTTCGGCAAAGTGTTCGGCCTTCGGAAAGGATTATTGTGATGCACGGAGCCGAGCGGTCGCACGACATCACAACACCTGTTCGATGGGTCATGGTTGCTTCGGACGAAGCCAGCGTACCTTGAGAACTTAAGCAAAATGCGAATCGAACAGACAATTCACGGGTACTCTGACGGGCACCACCTGCTTGCCACGTCAAGGGAACTCCCGATCAACGCCAAGTACGCAATGTTGGCCCTGAGCGACATGTCCGGGCGCAGCATGGTGCCGGGCTTCGAGGAATACCTTACCGGCTACCCCGTACCAGAGACCAGCCTGTATGCGATCGCCAAGACTTGGTACGCTCCAGAAATGGAGCGTCCCGGGTGTGTCTGGACCCATACACTCTTGATTGAGAATCGCAACTTGGGAGAGGTTCCGGACCTCGCCTGTTTCCGCCTCTTGTTTCGGCGTCCAGTCCGCCAGAGTACAGGACATTCTTGGGACGGTTACCATTTAGCCTTGGAAGTTCCGGACTCGCAGCAGGGCCTGTGCAACCCGTCATCAACCCCGGCCCCAGTCGTGAGGTCGCTCCTCATGGCACTTTATGGAACGCCCGACAGACCCGTCGTCTTGCCTGCCATGGACTCTAACCGCTTTGAGGAACTGGTGCTGGCATTCTGGAGTCAGCAATGGCCAAGCCTTCGAGCCTCGTTCCGATTTTGTAGCGGTGCCATCGCAAATAGGACGTTCCGACGGAAGACTTTTCGATCTCCAAGTGGTTCCCTTGACCTCGGTTCGTGAGTTCCGCCAAGATGTTTCTTCTGCACCTGTTGTGATTGACGAGCCAAACCCGAATCTTGCTGAAACTACTCAGTGGATCGAAGACGCACTCGGGGACCTGTACCAAGGAGTTGGGGGAAGGCTTCGGCTCCTCCTACGCTCGTACGCCGGCAGGGAGCTAGACGGACGACGTGCGTTTGAGCCGCTCACCGAACTGTTTCCCCTTGCCGAAGAGATTATCGGGCGACAAAGTACAACGTATTCTCTGATCGACCTTGTCGGCAAACACTACCCCATGTCGTCTCAAGCGGTTGCGTTGAAGCAAGAAGTCGCGGGCCGGACCGCGAGTCTGGCACGAACCCTCTTGCCAGAAACTTCTGAGGCCGAGACCCTCCGGGCACTAGCCACAACAAGCGAAAGTGTTGCGTACGATCCGGTGGCCTTGGCGCTTGCAGAGCGTTCTAAGTTGCTTTGGCACGAAGACCAGCACACCGCTCTGCAACTCGTTGATTTCCTGATCCGTAACGACCACAATCCTCTCGGCGCGAACATTCTCCTCTACCTCATTGAGAATGTTTCGATCGAAGAAGCGACTCAACACTCCAGTTCGGTTCCCGGTCTTATCGCCACGATGATTCGCTTGAATCCATCGGCCGCTGCGACTGCCGACCTTTGGCGGGGGCCGAGGGACCGGCAGCAGGAACTCTTCGACGCTGCCACCGCGGGAAGGGATACCCCGGAGGATCTGCAACGAGCAATGGTAGTTGGCATGCTTCGGGCCGGTTCGGAGGCAGTCGCAGAGCGGGCCATCGCAAGATTTGGGCCGTGTGCAGTATCTGCCGTACTCTCGTGGTTTGATGACTCAGGCGCTAGCTCTCCGTCGGATTTGGCTTATGGCTGGCGCAGGGCTCTTGCGTCTCACTCTCAGGCAATGCTCGATTGGCTGTCGTCGACGCCCGCGATCCGCGAGGTTTCCTCTGTCCTCGTCGCCGATCTGTGTAACCCCCACTCCCCAGACGTTCATCGCGTAGATGTGAAGACCTGGCTCCGGCCTCCGCGAGAACCGCTGGGAGCCGTACCAACGTCCGCGCAAATCGTCTGCGAGCTTTCCTCCTGGCGCTCGGTTTCGACAACCCCAACCCTGGTTCTGATGAATTGGTGGTATGTTCTTTCGCGACGGTCCATTCGGCTGTTGGCAACGGGAAACTGGAGTATGACTCCTGGGCGTGGCTCGAAGACCAGTTGCCAACCCTTTCTTGGGGCCGGAACTGGGACAGGTGCGAACGCTTGCGGCGCGGGCTCGTTGAATACTTTGAGAAATACCAGTGGCCAGTCTCGCAGTTTCTCATGTGTTCGCCGAATAACGATGCCCTTCGCGAGCTTCTCAAGTCTTGCGAAAAGGCGGACGCTGGCAGCGATCTCCTAAAGAGAATCAAGCAAGCGATAGAAAATGGCGAACTTGCGATTGACCCGCAACAGCGGAACCTTATTAAGTGGTATCTTTGACGCAGGCTTTGCCCGCCGTGGCCGCGCAGGCCAAGAATCGTAGCCAGTCTACCAAGGCCGACCGCCATGACTTACGGGGCATCCTCGTCGTCGCCTCCGCCAGAAAGCCTTTGGACGCTGACTTCCAGCAGCCGAATCACCCCTTGAATCTCGGCGTCGGTCAGCAGGCTCACCAGGTTTGCGGCGACGTTGGGGGAGACGTTCCACCGTTCCAACGCCGCGTACATCGGCGCGATCGCTTCGTCTGGTAAGTCTAGCTTTTCCTTAAGATGGCGGGCACGGTCCGGCGGCATGTCCTGGAAGTCCTCGATCAGCAGAAAGTCCTCGTCGTCCCAGAACTCGTCAAACAGATCATCCAGCCGATGGGATGCCCGTCTGATGATCGTGGACGGAACCTTGCGCGGGCCACCCTGGAGCCAAGCGACGGCGACATCCGGCATGTCGTGGATGATCCGGCCGGCCGTCTCGCAGGCGGCGTAAACGATAGCGGCGTCCAGGAGCGATGCCTCGATAAGGTCTGGTTGACGGTGCCGAGCCCAGGTGTCGGCAAGCAGATCAACCTGCACCGGTAGTGGCACTTGTTCCAGGAAAGGCACCTCGCTCAAATAGCCGGCCTGGAAATCAGGCTCTTCGTCTTCAAGGTCGCGGCAGAGTTCGATGTCGGTGAGCGTTTCCTGGACGGCAAGGCGGAAGGCCACGTAGGCCAGGTCGTTCTGGGGCAGTCGCACTGAGTCGCCGTAGCAGGTGAGCATGCTCCTATCGTCCTGAATTGGCGGCCGGCGTCAAGCCCCGCGATGCACGGGCTTGGTCAACAGGTGACTTGGGACAGCACCAACGACGACTTGGGACGTTGTCCTCCTGGTCCCTGGAGCCCCTGGCCAAGTCGTCGGCGACCCCGGCATGAAGACCGTGCTCATGCTGGTCATCGACATGGCCTTCATGGTCAGCATGATGCTGGCCGTCGTCGTGGCGCTATTGTGCCAACCAGGGCCACAGTGAGGAACTGTCATAAGGAGGTCGGGATTCTTTCGTCCAACCCGTCCAATGCGTCCAACCGGGACGGCACGGCGCGGACGCATTGGACGCACTGGACGCAGTTATTTCGACCTTGTACTATATGGCCCAGGCTCGCCAGAATTGACGCTACGGCGTCCTGGGGCTTTGGTCCCGAAGGCTACTCCCCCTCCGTAGAGCCGCCGTTCCGAACTTCTCCTTGATCTCGTCGGCCACGGTGTCTACCTGGCCATACTTCTTCCGCTCCTCGCCGTCGAAGAGCATGCCCTGGACCTGTCCCGTGTCGTCCAGACCACTAACGCCCACGCCCAGGAGCCGCACGGGTAGGTGCCCCCGCCGGGAGCCGCTGGCACAGAAACTCGTCGGCCACCTGCCACAGCTCGTCGGTGATGTGCGGCGGGGTCCTTAGCATCGACGGGTACGCCATCTTGAGCCGGGAAGGCACCGCGCTGGTCGCCGCGAAAAAATCAATTTTGTTTCCCACCTTGGCAGCCCAACAGCCTTTAAGAGACCAGCGACACGTGTGTCGTACGTTCACGCCGGGAAAACCGCCGGCGGTTCTGCGGGAAAACTCGATCACATGGCCGTCGAGGCCATGCACGTACAACGAAAGGGAGAACCATGCGGTCGGTATCGCTTTCTGGTCTGAATCGTCGAGCGGCCTTGAAGCTCGCCCAAAGTCTCGGCTGTAGGATTGAGCCGGTTCGGTGTTCTGGGGAAGTGCGTGTGCATCACCCCAATCTGCCGCGGCCGATCCTGTTGAACGGCCGTCGCAAAGACGTTGCACGGATACTGACAAGTGCCCTTCAACGTCTTGTCCAGCAGAACGAGGAGTGAACTTGATTATGGGGCTGATTCTACGCGCCCCTTGCCGGGCAGAGATCCCGGCGCAACTCACAACAGGAGAACTTAGCATGCATGTCGTAATCTGCCAATGCGAGGAGGACCTCAACTATTACGCCGCAAGGATCTCCGCCGATTTGGTTCTCGCCAACCCCGAGGCCAAGTTTACCTTCGCGACCGGCGGAACCCCACTGGGGGCCTACCGAGAGCTAGTCCGGCTGTCCGGAGAGGAGCATCTCGACTTCTCGTTGGCAACGGCGTTCCACCTGGACGAATACTGCGGCCTGAGCAAGGAGCATCCCCAGTCCTATCGACGCTACCTGGAAAACCATCTCTTCGATCATCTCAATTTCGGGGTAGTTCACTTCTTGGACGGAACCGCAGGCAATCTGCAAGAGGAATGCCACCGCTATGACCGGCTGCTCCAGGGCGGCGTGGACTTGTTGGTGGCGGGCATTGGCCCCAATGGACACCTGGCGTTTAACGAGCCGCCCTCCGACCTCGACGGCACGACTCACATGCAGGACCTGTGCCGCGTGACGCGCGACGCAAACGCCCGTTTCTTTGATGGTCAAATCGACCAGGTCCCCCCGCAAGCGCTGACCCAGGGGATCAAGAACATCATGGACGCTCGACAGATCATTGTCTTGGCCACGGGCGGCGGCAAAGCCGAAGCTGTCCGCCGCGCAGTGGAAGGACCACTGACGGGAATGTGCCCGGCGAGTGCTTTGCAGCGACACCCGAACGCGACGTTCCTCATCGACCAATCCGCGGCAGGGAACCTCCAAGAAAAGGATGCCCACGCCGAGCACCTTGATCTTGATACGCTGGCCGCTATCACGGGCCGGCCTTGGAACCGAACCGTGGAGTTCCCAGGGAGTCCAATTTCTACCGGAGGAAAGTGATGGAGAAGCAACTTGTCGTTGAACGTCGGCTGAAACGCCGCGTGGAACAATCACGGGTGACCCGGCAGATCCAACGATTGTGCGCCCTCGCCATGAAGGGAAGGCGGGGTAAGGGATGGACGTTTGGCCTTTCCGGACGAATCCGCGAACCGAAGTTCGTGGGTGGGGTCTGGGTATATCGGGTCAAGATCATCTTCGAGACCACCACGAACCGGGCCACAGTGGTTCACAAGTGGCCAGCGATTGCCAAGCGGTTCGCCGAGGCCGGCACCGCCAGCGGATTGGCGGTCGCCCCTTGGCGCGTTATCCAACCGGAAGGGTTTTGTGGAGTTCCCGGAGACGTTAGCCGGCCGCAAAGTGAGGCGCCGCGGGGCAGTCAGTTGGCCGAACAACCCAAGACCCTTGGTAAGATCCACCTGGACGGAGAATGTGCGTTCGACAAGATCTTCGGCCGGGAACCACACATTCGTCTTATTCGCGATGCAATCCGGCTTGCCACCGAAACGAACTGGCAGAAGAGGATGCACACCCTTCTTTTTGGTCCGCCCGGCTCGGGCAAATCGGAGATCCTGAGGGCCCTGGCCTCAACCCTCGGGGAAGAGAACGAAGCGTATAAGTGGTTCGATGCGCCCACCATGACCAGGGCCGGCGCAGTTGAGGTCCTTATGAAAAGCACGACGATACCACCCGTACTCTTCCTCGAAGAAGTCGAGAAGGTCGAGGAACAGGCGCTGCGCCGGCTGCTAGGGGTGATGGACACCCGTGGGGTTATCCGAAGGACGAACTATCGGGTGGGCGACGAAGCTCGAAACGTCCGGATGCTGGTGGTTGCCACGGCCAACGACCCGGCCGTTCTCCGAAGTCAGATGTCGGGAGCCCTCTTTTCGCGTTTTCAAAATCGAATCTACTGTGCCCCACCCGACCGTGACGTCATGCGAAAGATTCTGGAACGAGAAGTCCGGGAGATCAACGGCAAGATGGAATGGGTCGAACTCGCTCTCCGTTTTGCCTACGACGAGCAGGGACTGCGTAACCCGCGGGACATTATTGCAACTCTGTCCCTTGGTAGGGACCGGCTTCTGGACAATTCGTTCCAGCGCGATCGGCAGGAGACGAGGGAGCCAGAGCCAGACCAGCCAGCGGCATTGAACGGATCGAATGGTCGCTTGCATTTCGTCCCTGAATCCCGCTGAACAGCAGGACCGCCCACGGCCATTTATGCAGGCGCACGGCCGCTTCGGCGATGGGAAGGGCGGGAAACCGCGGCGGCTAGTCGCGAGGGCCACGCCGGTGAACAACACCGCCATCGCGGCGACGATCCCGCCCCCGGCGGGAGACCTCGTCGTCATCCTCCTGTCGAGGCGGAGATACCGCGGCATCTCCTCGACTCTCCGTTGAGGAAAATCTCCGGTTTGTTTCCCACTTTCGACCAGCGATTGCCTTTCAGATAGTAGCGGCGACACACAAGCCGCCGATTCACGCTCCCGGGAGGCGTGAACAAGGCGGGGCGACCGGCCCGCCGGGGTGGTTTTCATGTGACCTGCATGGCCCTGAACACCGGTCACACTGGTTCCAACATCCGGGGAAACCCGGGGGAGGTTTTGTATGAACAGCAGGACGCGAAGAAAGCTGAGGCTGGAGTGCCTCGAAAAGCGGACGATGATGAGCGGCACCACTGCCGCCGGCATGCTGTCCCACTCGCTGCCGCTGGCAGCGCCGGCGTCGGCTTTGACAGCGCCGATGTACCAACCCGCAGCGCTCGCGGTCGCCCAGACCGCGACGGTGGCCACCTCGACGCCCCAGGCGCCGACAAACCTGGCCACGAGCTACATTGTCAATGCCTTGAAGTTGACGTGGAACCCTTCTGCTAACGTCGCCGGGTATGAAGTGTACCGGGGGACGAGCAACAACGCCGGCGCGGCGACGAAGATCGTCACCACGACCGACACCACGTTCAACGACACTTCCGCAGCCGCCGGGGTGACGTACTGGTACTTCGTCAAGGCCAGGAGCAGCAGCGGCGTTCTCAGCAACCCCAGCAACGGCGTTTCCGCCGTTGGTCCTTACCAGTGTGCCGGCTACGTCGCTCGTGCGAAGGGTCTCTTGCCGAACTACCCGAACGCCTATCAGTTCGCGGTCTCCTACGTCCGCAACTGTGTGTGCTATCCGCCCTTTCTCCAGCAGAACGGGTACGTGAAGGTCTCGGCGCCCACGGTGGGCGCGGTGGTTGTTTTTCAGCCCGGCTTCGGCCACGGGGTGGACGCGACGAATGGCCATGTCGGCATCATCGCCGCCGCCCAGGCGATCAAGTCCAGTTCCGGTGCGGTTACCGGTTGGACGATCACCGTGCGCGGGGCAAACCAGGGCGGCAACGTCTTCAGTGACTCCGGCGTCCCGAATGTCTCGAACTGGACGCTGACGGTTGCCACGTCGGAGACGCAGATCTCCTATTGGGTCAAGGGCTGACCGAAAGGGAGTTGACTTGGTCTTCTGAGGTGCAGCCTCTTGCCGGGATTGGGGTCGCAAGAGCCCTATCCGGCAACGAGGCTGCTTGCATTCTGGGGCCCGGCCAAAGTCAGACCAGGCAGCGGCATCGAATGGATCGAATGGCCGGCGGCCGGCTCCGTCTGTTCGATCGCGGCGGCAGAGACGGCCAACTCCTCGACCTTGGTCAGCAACTGCTTATGACGAGCGTTGGCGCCCTTCATCGACTCGTGGCAGCGCCGTTCTCGCGTTCTGCGTCCTGCGCGGCTTGGTCCGCCCTCGGCCGGGCTTCGTCGATCCGCTCCCGCGCGTTGCGGGGCAGCTCCATGGGCTCCTCCGTTTGCTTCATTCGTCCGCCTGAACTCGGCAAACACGGAAACTCAGGTCGAATCTGCGGCACGACGGGTCTTCAAAGTAGCGGGACGCCGAGCGGCAGTCACCGGCGGGGCGCAGCAGGATCCGCCCCGGCACGCCCGAGGCCAGTAGCGAGGATCATCGTCGTCCCAGTCGCGAATATCATCGTCGTCCCAGTCCTGGCACCACTCATATACGTTCCCGTGCATATCGTATAACCCCCAGGCGTTCGGCCGCTTCCGACCTACCGGATGCGTCGATCGGCCCGAATTGTCAAAGTACCAAGCATACTCCCCCAACTCTAACTCCGTGTCGCCAAAGCAATATGCCGTCTGGCTCCCTGCCCGACATGCATACTCCCACTGCGCCTGCGTGGGAAGGCGGTATCCCTCTCCCAGCCACGTACAGAACATTTCTGCCATATACCAATTCACGTTGGTTGCCGGGTGATTCTCCTCGCGGCCACACTCATTCCAAAACGCCGCGTGCTGCGGAGCAAACAACTCGTACTGCGCGTTCGTCAGCGGGCAATGCATCAAGTGGAAAGGTTCTAATGAAATCAAGTGCTGCGGGTTCTCGCCGTCGTCCCCCACACCCTGCGGCGAGCCCATCAGGAATGGCTTGCCGTCGACCTCGGGATCTTCGGGGCAGCGGACGAAAGAAACCAACAGCGACTGGGCTGTATCGTAGCCCGGGTCGGCCGAATTGCCACATATCTCGGGAAACTCCCCCAGGAAACGCGCCGAGATCCGTTCGGCCATTTCGCGCAGACCGGCGTCCGTTGGTGCAGCACCTTCCTCGCCGAGCACTGCGCGAACAAGCTCCCATGCCGGATGAAGGCAGGGGCTGGCACGATACTCGCGCCGCAACAGGTCTTCAAGGATCTCCAGCGCGGCGAGGTCCAGGGTCGGAGGTGTATCGCCTTCGGTCCATGCGAAGCCGAAATCGCTGTAATTCCATTCTTCGTGATGCCGATGCACCAGCCAGCGGCACAGCCGATCGAGCCAGCCAGCCAGCTCAATCTCGTCCTGGTCTATGGCTTCATATAATACGAACGGGTTCCCGTACCGTACCAGGCAACGGGCCAAGTGGTCCAGTCCTTGCCGGTCGCCCTCCCGTTCCAGCCACGACAGCGCATAGCGAAACATCCAGTTCCACTGCCGGTTGCGGGCCTGCGCCCGGGCCACTTCCGTCTGTTCCTCCCGGCTCAGCCCTGCGAGGCGTGCCCCCGCAAAATATTCGCAAAACGAGAGGTGTCGCCAACTCAAGCGTGTCGCGGTCGCACGCTCCAGCACCGTGTGGATAGTAATGATATCGACCTGCTCCAGTTCGCTCCAAGGCTGGTCCTTGAACTGCCGGTGCAGCGCCTGCCAGGAATCGTCAGCCACCTGCCCGCGAAAATCGTCCTGCGCGATCGATTGCCAGGCCAGTTCCTCAAGCGTTTCAACGGCCTCCGCGGTGTCGAGCAGCCTGTGGTCCGCGTGCCCCCGCTGAAGTGACCGAAAGCCCTGCTCGATGAGGGCGCTCATGGCCTGCTGGTACACGGCCTCGCGGTTCTTCAGGTCATGCAGCCTTCCGTCGCGGGCCAGAAGCCGTAGCAGCCTAGCCAGGAGAGGAACCCGAAGCAACTCTTGCCATCCTAGCTTGCACCGGTTGTCGTCACTGAAATTCCACCCCGGCTTATGATAATCGATGAGCAGGGCATCGGCGACGTTGCCCAGGAACTGGCGGAGGTCAGCCTGGGCATCGTCCTCCGTCTGAAACCCATCAAGCCGGAACACTTGCCATGCCTGCTTGTCGAACAGCTTGTTGCGGGTGCTTTTGACGTGTTCGCGGCCGGTAACGATTACCGGACAGCCGCGGACGTCCTCGCTGGCCAGGAAGCCGGCCACCGGTCCGAAATCGAACCCTTCGCCGGTCTGATCGACCGCGTCCAACAGCAACACGACATTGCCCTGCCGCAGCAGCCGGCGGAACCATTGATAACGATCTTCGGCCTCCTGTTCGTGATCGGCGGCCCTTTTCCGCTCAAAGCAGTTGGCCAAAGGGCGCTCGACCAATTCTCGCAGGGCGTCCTCGGTGTGGCCCCAGGGGATCTCCGAAAGATCGCGGACCAATACCGCCACCCGTTCGCTTTCGTTCGCGGCGATCGACCGCAGGCAGTCACACAACAGCGTGCTCTTGCCCATGCCGCTTTCGGCCAGTACCGCGAGGCGCGGGGCTTCACCGGACTGGGATTCGGTCTCTCCCCCCAGTGTTTCGAGCCGCAGTCGGCCGCAGCAGAACTCGCCAAGCTGCTCCGGCGACAGCCAATGCCAAGAGTCCTGGTCGGGCCCGCGGACGAGCCGTTCGTCCCGCCGCGACATCGGCAGACGCACATAGGGATTGCACTCTTGCAACTCCTTCTCGGCCCGTGCCGCCAGGCGCCCGTTGACATGCCTAGTCACCCGCGTCCAGTGCGAGAGTTGCTCATAGACCTCGCCGAACGTGCCGCAGGGAATGATGGCCAACCGGCCGTCGTCCAGCTCGATGCGACTGCCAGCGACTTCTGATCGGCCACCATCGCCGCTGCTGGCACGGCCCTCCAGCGGTACATCCTGCCCATCGGCCACGAGGATCTCAGACATGTTCTTGAGCTGGTGCAGGACTGCACCAGCCTTCACCGCCACCGCGCCAACTACGTCGAGGCGGAGGTCGCCGGCCGCCGCATCGCGCAAGCATGCCGTGGCGACGGCGTGGCCGTCGAGCACATCCCTCTCCGCTGCCGCGCGGATCGCTACGGCGAAGGCCAACTCCGCGGAACGGCCTTTCAACTCCGCCAGCCGCGGCAACTCGTCGACAGGGTCCGTCAGATCGAGCCACCAGCGGAAGTCGTAATGGCAGGCACTGGGCGACTCGATGCAGCGCGGCCAGCCAAGCATTTTGGATACCCGTCTGGAAACTCTCCATGGTCCACAAGTAACCGCCTGCCAGCGGATCGGGATACACCGTCCCGCAGCCGTTTGCGACCCGCTCGACGTGAAGCCGCGCCGGAAAGCCAGTGCCCGACGACCGGTCGGCCAACAGGACCCAAGTCTGCACAGCATGGTCCCGCGGCAATGATACTTCGGCTGGGCCGTTTGTCCGCTCGTGGGCCGGCAAGTATTGGGAGCAGAGATACACGAGAGTTTCGCCAACGATGCGCCAGACCGGCGTGCTGGTCGCCTAAGCGATCGGCGAGCCGGCGGAAGAGATCGCGCATGCGGTCGTTCGGCAGGCGGCGCACGAACGCCAGTTCACCCCCACCGCCGAGTACCGCAGGGCAGTCGGCCGGCGGTTGATAGGCCCACGACTCGGCATACTGCCTCGCCGCTGACTCCAACAACCGCTCAATCGCCTCGCCAGTCCAATCGCCGTCCAAGACGGCCTCGATGACCAGCAGGCGGGCTGCGAGCAGCTTGCCGTATCCGTCCGGGAGGGCCAGTAGACTCTGAGCCGCCTTGACGGCCTGGCGCACCTCGGCCAAGGTTCCTGGGGCATCGACTTGGTTGTGCGCCATCTCCAGCAGCAAGCAACGGGACCCGAACACGTGCTTGCGCCATAGTCTGCTGCCACGCCGCCAGTCTGCCTCGACGGCCTCGCGGAGTTTCACCATCGCTTCGAGCAGCCGTCCGCGGTTGCGGAGTTCTTGGATTTCGTCAGCCATCGGTTCACGTTCGTGTTGAGAGCACCATTGCTACGAGGCCAGCAAAGGCACGGCTAGAGGCATTCGCCAACAGGCTTGCCCTGACTCGCAGGCAGGTGTGTCACTCTGGATAGGTTACCGCGGCGGCGCACCGTCTTCAACTGACCCTCCGGCTGCGGATATACGGCAGGCCGCTGGCGAGCACGTGCGGGCGGTCATTCAGGCCGGCAAAACGGGCAGTCGGCCGCCGCCGAAACTGGTCCATGGTGCGTTTCCAGCCCTTCGCCCGGTACCCACCGCAAGCGGTGCCAATACGAACTTCGTAATTGGCCAGTAAGCAGGTCGAGCCACAACTGCAAGGCAATGCCCACCGCGATCGCATTGAGCGTCACCAGGCTCCCGGCCCGTTGTTCGTGCCATGCCCGCGGCCGACCGCGGCGGAGCGTTCCGGGGGGGGCCAGTAGCTCGTAGAGCGTTTCTTCTCGGTCGGCGAACCCGCCGACGCAGGCCACGCATCCTGCCCCCGGAAGCAGCATGCGGATGTCGCCTGTGAGCTGCATCCCGCCCGACTCATCCTTGGTGACGCTGGTCGCTAGGTCTAGGTGAGCGGTCAGTGTTTCACGCGCCAGAAGTGCGGCGCCCAGCCTGGGTGTATCGTTATCCACAGCGGTCACGATCAGATCGGCTGGCAAGCGCCGCAGGGCCATGATTACCGCCGGGTCCGTGAGCGGAGCGTCAAAACACGTCACGGCCATGTCGGGCCGCAAGCGGAGGAGTCCTTCGGCCAGGGCGGCCACCTTGGGCCGTCCCACGTCGGCGAGGGCCAGCCCCGGCATGGCATCAAGGTTCTCCGGTCCCAGCAAGTCGCCATCGACCAGACGGAGTGATCGTATACCCAACGACGCGAACTGGAAGGCCACCTGCGCTCCCGTTGCGGCCGGCGCCGACGAGCGTGACCGACGCGGCCCGGAGATGCCGGACAACGCGTTGCCCGACCGCCCCTTCGAGCCGGCTGTAGCGGAGTGCCTCATCGGCATCTAACAGGGCATCGACCGCCGGCTCGCGTTCGACGCGAAGCATCCCCGGCCCGATAATGTGAAGTCCGGCCAAAGGCACCAACCGACCTTCACTCAGGCGGACCACGCCGTTCCATCCCGGCCCAACCTTGTCTTCACCAACCGAGGAAACAACCACGACGGCAACTGCCTGGGAAGCTCGTGGTTGGAGCCGGGGAAGGATGGCTTCGGGCGCCCCGCGGATCTCACCCGCGGGAAGCACGTGCAGCACGGCCCAATCGACCAACGGTGGGAAGTGGTCGCCGGTGGGGGCCTGATCGCTGACCTCGATCCGTTCGACCAACAGCCGGCGGTCCTGCTCGGTGGAGAGCCACCGTAGCGGGCCGGCCGCGAAACCACCGGGATTGATCAACAGCGGGCGTAACCCTGCTTCCCACGCCTCGCGGGTGATAACCAACTGGTAGGGCAGAACGGGCGTGGCGATGGTCTGCGGCATAGCGGCTCCCCATGTTCCCCAGGCCGGCGTCCTTGTCCGAGGACCTGGCAATGCCAGCCCTTTGACCACGATGTCCGGCCGGCGATCAGTCGTACCGAGCCAACTCCCGCAACCGGGCCAGTTCCTCTTGTCGCTGGCGGTCGATCTTGGCTTGCTCTTCACTCCGCAGGCGGCGGATTTCGTCCGCCAAGTCCGGCGGCGGAGACGTGTGGATTGGTTGCTTTACTGGCGATGGTGCCGGGCTGATTAGGGTTTGCATGGTGTTGCTCCTAGTGTCAAGATGAGTATCGACTTACCGCGTTGCAGCATCTGAAGTGATTGGCTGCGCTATTTGGGTTTAAGAAGTAAGTTCAGAATATTCCTGCTAGCCATCTCTATGCGTTTCATCACGTTGTCGACCGTGATCATCAGTTTGCCCGCGATGGCCGCGATGGCCGCCAGTTCACTCTTGTTGAGCTTATGCTTGTCCTTGATGGTCGTGAGTTCATCCACGATGATGTCATGCTTGTTGGCAATGTCCACGATGGGCAACGGGGGGTAATTGCCGAAATAGAACTCGCAAAGGACATCCCGATCAGCTTCGTCAAGATATGTGCGGACTAGCCTGTAGCCGATACGTGCGAGCTTCTTTAGCGTTTTTGTCTCTCGGGAGCGAACCTGATCCAAGGTCCAACCTGTCATCGCAGTCACCTGGACCCTCGGAAGCTCCCTGTCAAATCGCAGGTGGATGACACGTTGTTCGTCGGGATCTAACTCAAGCAATGCCTCGGCCATGAAATCGGGCTGATCGACATCTTCGTGCAGCTCGCGTCGTTCATCAGGGACGAGGTCCTTGAGGGCCACGCCACCATCGGCTTGTGGTAGGTCGAGCGAGAGGGAACGAGGAACCTGTTCACGCCAGTAAGCCGTCACCGCAGTTCGCGCTTGTGAGAAGAAATAGGCTTTACGCAGTTGCCACTCCCAAAGTACGAGTACGCAATGGCTGTCGCAGATCCAAGTTCGGTAAAAGACTTTTAAGTGGCTCACGGCGTCTCTGATTCTGATAAATGTGTCGTGAGTCACATCGTCTACGTCTTGGGGAGGAACTCCCATCCGCCTCACATGCCGACAAAGTTGGGGGTTCAGAACGTCGAAGACCCTCTCCCCTGCGCTCGCGTCACCACGGATCAATCCAAGCACCACCTCGGTGTCGAAAGCCAAATCGGTGTCCAAAGGGGGCATGCCATTATCCCTCCTCTCCCACGATCACGCTCAGCGCCCACCTTATCGATGGGTCCTGAATCAGCTTCCGCTGGTCTGCCCATCGGGCAGGAAAGATGAACCCCTCTTCAGTCTGCTCGACCGGGATCGACGTGTACTCCTGCCGGGCGAGGAACGCCTGGACCACCGCCGGTGTCATAAGGCCAAGATCCTCGTCCGTCATCGGCCGGACCACGACCTCCACGGCGTCGGGCGGAATGGTAGGGAAGGAGGTGGTGGCCCCCCACCGTCCGTCTTGGAGGCGATAATCGAGATGTACCGCCCGTCGAACCGACGCGGCATTACGCCCGGTTCCAGACCGGATTTCGGCCACCACGATCTCGCTATCGCTATCCTCCGGCAGGGATGCGGTGATCCTCAACGTCCCCTCCTCGGGGAGGAAGCTCAACTCGATGTCCTGAGAGGTCTTGGTGACGGCCGTTTCCTCTCCCTCTTCGGGCTGATCGTGGTCATCAGCGGAAAGAAGAAGGCACGATTCGGGACGCAGGCCTGAAGCCTCTTCTCCTGATCTCCGCGGCCTTACCTTCCGCTGTGGGATCGGCATATTCACCTCGTCAAAGCGCCAGAACCAGAACCGCCCGAGGAAAATCGCAAGCGGCGTCCAGCCCTCGCTCCCGCCGGCCATCTTGAGCCGGAACGTCGGCGGGTCGGTGCCGATGTGTTCCAGTGTGAGACCCAACGGTTCCAGTTGCCCTGCCCGGAACGACGCCGCGAAGCCAGTCATCGGCGATTTGCCCGAGGAAATGTCTCCCAACTGGCCGCGGCCCCCATGCAAGGATAGCAAGGATGCCCGCTGGAGTTGCCTTTGTCGGTTCCGGATGACCTCTTTTAACCGATCGGGGGGGGTGATTCCAATTTCGCTGCCAGCCATATATTACTCCCAAAATGACGTGTTACCGCCGAAAGCGCAAGGTCGAAACTCCCCACGCCCATCGCGGTTCTAATGTATTAAAGGCCAGCGGCGACCTCAAGTGGGAAAGAATTTATCCGAATTTTCAGGCAAGTCGTAACCCATTCGAGGGCAATGATTTATGGGACCGATTGATCCTGACCATCTGCGGTCTTGAAGTATTTTCTTCCCACTTTCGTTGCTGAATTGTCTTAGAACTCCCAAAGGGGCTTGGCGGCCCCTGGAGCATCCTATGACTGAGTTCCCCGGCGAGGTTGATTTCGTTGGCCCGGGCGTCGAGGTCCGCTTGACCCCCGAAGGCCCGCGCTCTCATCTGGAGATTCGGGTACAGCACGATCAGGCAGATGCGGTTCATCTGGAGGTCCTTCTAGTACCGCGAGATGAGCGGGGGCTGGCCACGGGGGCACCCACGGCCATCTACGCAAGCACGTGGCCGCTTCGGCGATTGGAAGGCCGGGAAACGGCAGTGGCCGAAGGCTGGCTCCCCCGCTCGCTCGAACCCGACCTGGCGCGCCGGTGCTACTACCGCGTGACGCCTGTTATGATGAATGCTTCCAATACTTGAAGACCCATAACGAGCCGTGCATATCATGTCCGATCGGCAAACATCCAGTCGAGAGCGATTTCTAAAAGGCGCGACCGCGTGGATGAATATGGAAGTCCCAGACTGGCAGCGATATTGGTTGGAGGCCCCTTGCTGCCTCCTCCAATACGCGAACGATGTGCGTTGCGGTTTCGACCCTGAGACGCGCGGGATGCTTGCTGACCTTGAGCAATGCAATCACAAAGGGGCGGCGCAGCAGCTTTACGGGCGTTTCGTTGTTGGCGATCGGCTTTCGTCCAGGGACGCCGAGAAAGTCTACTGTCAGGCGGCAGAATTGATGGAAGGCATGATCCACGGCATCTACGCGGCCATTGCCTTGAACGAAAGCGAGTTTCGCAGGGATTTGGACCGGCTGTCCGACGAATTTGTCCAGCGAGCAGTCAAATGCTGCATTGCCTATCAAAAAGCATGGCCGTTTCGAGTTGATCGGCAGGTCCGGTCACGGGAGGTTTCGTATGGGTTGGCCGCCTTCGCCCCCAACATGAACTTGGTTGCCAAGGCATTCCAGGCATTGGCACGTAGTGTGCCATCGCTGGAGGTCTCTACCTCCACATGGTTGGCCGTGCAGCGGCTGATCGACTATGTCCTCGGCGCTCCCGAACGGCCTGCGTCTGAAGTGGTCAAGCCGGTCGAAGCGTCAATGCTTCTGTACGTTGGCCACGTCAGGAGTCCGGAGGAGGACGGAGGTGAGGGCGTCATCCGCCGTCTGCACGTTTATCGGCAAGTAGAAGGGGATTTCGGTTTCTTTGTTGATTCTGTGGCGATGGGGCTGACGCTTATGGATCAGTCGATGATCAACAGTCTCGATTTGGCCTGGCGGGCCTGCCAACGGGAGATCATTAAGCAAATGACCGACCGGACGGAGCCTTTGCCCACCCTCCGCGTTGTGCCACACCTTTCTACGGACGCTGGCGGCATCCGAGGAGTCTGGCAACTCTCAGGCGGCTCTGCTGGGGCGTTGTTTGCGTGCGCGTTGTATGCCGCCGCCATGCACGACGGGCTCAACACGGATACTACTGCATCCCTGGCCATTTCGGTCCCGAAGGATGCCTCATACGAGGATCTCGACATTTCTCGTATCTTGCTCCGTCCGATCAGCGAGGAATCACTCCGACCCAAGCTCTCGCGCCGCGAAGAGACACGGACTACAGCGGGTCGTGCTTGAAGAAGGCCAGGCCCAGGGGGCGAAGAACTGTGTGCGAGATGGGATCGACATCAAGCCGGCAACGAATCTGGCGCAGGTCTACGCAGCGTTGACCGGCGACGCCCGAATCGAACGGGTGATCGCGGCGTATTGTCAAGAGATAAGCACCGGCTGGACGTGGGCCCGCGAGGACCCGAGTGACATGAAGTATTACGTTGAGCCGCACTACTCGCTGCTGGTTGAAGGAGAGGGCCATGGGCCGCTTGATTCCAGCCAGATCCACCGACTCCAGGTCCCCGGAGGCCCACGCGGTCCCAGGTACGAACCGGTGGCCACGACCGGCGACTCGGCCGAGGACGAGTTGGTCAAGCTGGTCCAGTCCAACCGGCGGCTCTGCATTTCGGAAGACTCTGGCGCCGGTAAGACGATCTTCACCCGTCGCCTGCAAGCGTTCCTGTGTGGTGATTTTGGGCGAAAACAGGTCCTTGACGGCAAACCCTGTCTTGTTGTCCGGTTCGAGCGACTGAGTTACGGTTGGCCTGCGGATTTTCGTAAAGACCTGGTTTCAAGGCTCGCTGAACTCGTCCAACCGTACTGCACGAAAAAGTCGGAGCAGGAATCGCGGGAGGTGGCCCAATGGGCGATCGACCACGACCGAGTGGTTCTGATTCTCGACGCCTTGGACCAGGTGACGGACAAGTCGTGTGTTGAGTCGCTCCACGAGTTCTTGACCCCGCCGATAGAGAAGACGCCAAGGATGATCCTTACCTGCCGCTCGTTTGCGGTCACGAAATGGCCGGGGCTGTTCGCCAAACTTGGCTGGCGGCATGGCCGAATCGAAGGCTTTAACGTGCGCCAGCAATGCTTGTGCCTTTGGGATGTCTTCCCAGGAACCCAAGGAATACGAAGACCCGCGACCGAAGATGAAGGCCCTTCCGAACGGGAGTGCTACGATGCGTTGAACTACCTTGTGGCCGACTACGATGAGGTGGCAGAAATACTGCGGGTACCGCAAGTCCTGGCGCACATTCGCCAATTACACTGGGAGGGGAGACTACGGCCCTTTCATTCCCGTGGCGACCTGTACCAGCAAATGGAGCGGGCCGTGTTAGAGGCCGCAGCCGTGAGATTGCTGGGGGAGCGGCCGCCCGCGGGCAAGGTCCGTCAATGGCGACGACTAATCGCGGCGGCGGCGTTCGAGATGATGTCGCGGAAGACGCACTATGACTACGCGGTTACGGGCGCTGAGGTGGTTGACATCCAGGAGGCTGGTTCTCGCCGGTGCCAAGCCACCTACGATTTCCGCGATTGGCAAGAGATCGAAGAGGCAAGCCAGTGTACCAATCGGCAATTCGTGGAGGGCTCCACAGGGGACTTCTTCGGGTTCAAGCACAGAGGGGCGATGGAATACTATTGTGCCCTGCACCTGATCGATAACGTCGAGCCTGGGTGGGTCAGGCGGGCTACGGATGAACAGATTGCCGCCGGCCGGCCGCCGATACGTTGCGGTGAACCTGCGCTGGCCAAGTTTGCCAACGACCCGGACTGGCATTGGGCGTACCGCTTTGCGATCGAACTGGCCACAGATGCTCGACGCCATAACCGGCAGGACGACGATCTTCCGGCCCAGGTTTGTCCAAATGGCGAAAAGACGCTCGCGTCACTGGCCGAGTTGTACCTGCCGCGGGCGAAGGGGCAGGGCCCCCGGCCCACGGAACTGATTTTCCGGGCGTGGCATCTGTTTGAACTGGATCTACTCGCGCTGTGGCAAAAGAATCTCAACGGAGAACAGGGACGCACGTTGCTCCTGCCCGGTGCCGAACAGGTCGTGGCTCACTACCGGTGCTGGAAAGGGAGGGCCGATGATATGATTGACGCACTAAAGACCAAGGGCTTTGTACGTTGTCCAAAACGACATCAGGACGATAACAAACCTTTCTTAATGGGATCGTGGGCGCGTGAAGGCGACGACATTGAAGGGCCTGTGATTTCACTGGGCGATACTATTGAGGACTTGAACACGCCGATCGAGGTCGTAGTTGCGCCGTTTGAAATGCAGGCAAGGGCCGTTACCCAAGGAGAGTACAGTCTTTTCGATCCGGAGTTCAATCGGGTGTACGCGCACTCCCTTGGTCCCGCAGACGACTATCCGTTGTCAATCGTATCCTGGCACGAAGCCTTTGCCTTTGCGAAGTGGGTGGGCGCAGAGTATCGACTGCCAAGGGAAGTCGAGTGGGCTTACGCCCGCCGCGCTGGGACCGCGAGCCAATACGATGTGTCATGCAAGAGATCGAATCCGTGGGGTTTACGTGACATGCACGACAAGCTGTGGGAGTGGTGTTGGAAAGACACTCCTGGCGTCGTCTTGGAGCCATATAGCGTCTACCATAACCTGGTGCTGTGCCGGCAAGGCAGGTTCGTCCGCCTCGCGGCCGAAATTGAACTCCAATCCGAGGAACTTGCCGCCACGAGTGAACTCTATTCCGAGGAACTTGTCATGTCCGCTGGTTGCCCTCGTGTACGGGGCTTTTGTTTTCGCTTGGTTCGTGATCTGGCTAGGCAGTGACCCTGGATCGTCACAGCCATCCCTGCGAACAACTGGCACAACAACATCCCGCGCATGCCCACCATATTCGGCGTTCAACGCGACTGCTTACTCCGGGTGGCGGCGACCAGCCCGAGGTCCCGTTTTCCAATGGTTCCGGTCTTGGATTGGGATCCGATTCTCCTGCGACAAAATCTCCAGATTGTTTCCCACTTTCGATTTCCAATTGCCTTTTAGATGGTAACGGCGACACGCGAGCCGCCAGTTCACGCTCCCGGGAAGCGTGAACTCTCATCCTCCACTCAACTATCCAGAGGAAAAGGCAATGGCCAATCGTTTTTCACACACTCATACTGCGCGCCGAGCCGAAACGAAGCACCGTCTTAGGGAAGGCAGCAACGGCAACGGCTTCGCGATCAACTACGATCCCTTGGTCGACGACGACCTGCTCGCCGAACTCGTCGAAGTAGCCGACCCGGGTCGCGGGCAACAACCGCTAATGAACATCATCGACTTCATTGTGTCCCTCCCACCCGATCGTCCCTTGCTCAGCGACGGCGGCCATCCGGACGACCCCGAACTGAAGGCCGGTGCAATTCAATACTGTCTCCACGGAGTGCGCCAGTGCGTGAACCTCACGTTTTTCAGCGGCCACCGCTCGGGCAGGTTCGCCGCCAAGGCCACGAAGGAGGACAAGATTCGCCAGCGGCGGCAGGAGTCGGGCCTCGCAGCGACCTGCCTCGGGGCGGTCCCGATTGCCCTGGAACTGGCCGCCTACGACTTGCCCAAGTATCGGCCAACTTCCAAGGACCTGAACAAACTCCTAGAGACGGTGGCCCGGATCAACCCCGCGGCGTGGGTAGTAGGCCCGGCGTGCGATGACCACGGTGCCCACCGTATCGTCCGCTCCCTTTCCGCCTTTATTTACCGCGAGCTGCGGCTCGATTGCCCCGTTCTCACCGCGGCAACCCCATGGGGAGCGTTGGCACACCCAACGCACTACGTCGCCTTCGATAAGAATTGTTGGGAGCGCCTGGCAGACTCGCTCCGGTCTTACGTCTCCCAGCGCGACGGTGCGTATCTCCAGTGGAAGCGCGGCACGACGCGGGCCGCCGCGGCCATCCTTCCGCAGCTTGTTCAGGGACACTATAAGAGTGAGTGCGCAATTCGTCCGTTCGGCGTTGAACTGTTTCGGTTGGAACCGAGCCACGACGACGGCCTGCCGTTCGCCGACCCGTTCGTGATCCTGCGGCAGTCCTTTCCCGTTGCAACAGTCGGTTTGGACACAACGCCCCGCAAACACCGCAATGGGGCCGCCAAGTAACCGAGTGCTCTGCACGAAATCGAATGAGGAAGCAGCCTTGAGGCGGTAACCCGGGTTCCACATCAACTCAACACCAACCGGACCAACGTCCGCAGTGTGTGCTCCACGGCAATCGGGTCCCGGCTCCGCATCCCCAGGACATGAACCGCGAGCGCCGGTGGGAAGGCAATCGGAGAACTTCATGCCTTCCAGGGCCTCGGGGCTGACTGCGGGCAGCAGCGTGCCGGGGTCACGGGACCCCAGTTCTTCGATCGCCTGCCGCACAGCCTCCAGGGGCAAGCTCTGCTCGAACTCGATGCCCAGGTTGTCGTTCGTCGTCGACACATGGGTGAGGCTGGCCAGGGCCGGGGCAAGAGCGGCGTTGGCTTTCTGGCCGGCGAAGGTCCACCACGTCACGCTGCCGTTTTCAGCAACCACCGTGGTTCCCTCGGCCGTGACCCAGGGGAACTTGGCCCGGACCTCCTCGATCCGCGTCCTGGCCCGCTGGGACCAGCAGGGCCGGGTTTCGTCCTCCGCCAGCACCCGCTTGATCGCCTGGGAGAGCCGGAAGGACAACCCTTGGCCTGCCCCCTTCCATCGCGTCCGGCCAGGGGCCTCAGAAACTTCGACGTGCGCAACCTTCCGCTGCCAGTCGATGTGGGTCACATGCCAGGCCCGGCCGCCCAGCAGCAGCACGCGGGAGCCTTCCTGCTTGCACAGGAACGTCAGTTCGTCCACGAACCCCAGCTCTTGGCGACCGTGCAGGACGGCGAAGAGCGGCGGGGAGAGGAACACGGAGAGCAACTCCAGGAAGTGCCGCCGCCCGTAGGTCTCTTCGCCCTTCTGCCCGATTCCCAGGATGCCCTGCTCCTCCCAAAGCATCTCCTGGGTGAGCATCCACGCGACGACCTCCTGGATGCGCTCGGCCGGCAAGTTCGTGAACCCCGGCACGCCAACGACCCACTCAAACCAGGTGTGCCGGCCGATCCCTCTTTCCTGGAGCACTAGAGCCATCAGTTGCTGCGCCAGGACGTGGTACGGCTCGGCCGGCGGCTGGATCGGCTCCACGTAGCCCTCGTGCCAGAGGTCGATCAGGCCCGCGGCCTGCACCAGCATCTCGTCGCGGGTGGCCAAAAAAAGGCAGTTGCGGACGGTTCCGGCCCGCCGCCCGGTACGCCCCATGCGTTGGAGGAAGCTCGAAACGGTCGGGGGGTTGTCGATCTGGATCACCCGGTCGAGGTTGCCCACGTCGATGCCCAGTTCCAGAACGCTCGTGGCGACGATCACGCAGTCGTCGCGGTTGGCGAAGGCGTCTTCCGCCTGCCGCCGCTGCTCTTGGCTGAGCGAGCTGTGGGTGACGAAGGCTGTGATGCCCGCTTGCCGCAGACCTGCGCCGAGTTCCTCGGCCTTGGCACGGCTATCGACGAAGACCAACCGCTTCTCGCCGCGGTGCATGCGTGAGATGACCACGGCCGCGTTCCCCAGCGAGCCGACGTAATCCAGCTTGACCTCGGCGTGCGAGGCCGCGGCTTCCGCCGGCCGGAACACGACGCGATCCCCCTTGCAGGAGCCGGCCAGCCAGTCGATGAGCATTTCTGGGTTGCCGACCGTCGCCGACAGTCCGATCCGTTGAAGGTCCCGGCCGGCCAACCGCGTAATCCGCTGAAGGACGGAGAGCAGGTGCCAGCCGCGGTCGTCGCCAGCGAAGGCATGGATCTCGTCCACGACCACCACCCGCAGGGTTGAGAACAGACCGCGGGCATCGACGTTGGGCGAGACCAGCATCAGCTCCAGCGACTCGGGCGTCGTGAGCAGGCAGTCGGGCGGGTCCCGGAGGACGTGCCGCCGGGCCGTGGTGGTTACGTCGCCGTGCCAGAGGGCCGATCGCCGGCCCAGGAGCGTGCAGTACCGCTGGAGCCGCACGTCGAGGTTGTTCAAGAGGGCTTTGATCGGGCAGATGTAGAGCACGCTCAACCCCGTCCAGCCCTCCGCGAGCATGCGGGAGGCAATGGGCAGGAAGGCGGCCTCGGTCTTGCCGCCCGCCGTGGGCGCCAACACGATCATGTGCTGCCCGGCCAGGATACCGGGAATGACCTCCTCCTGAAACGGCCGCAACTGCCGCCAACCGAGGCTGTTGACGACGTGATGCTGGACCGCAGGATGGAGAAGGTCGAAGTTACTCAAGGTCTAGCTCGATTTCGTCGACATCGGTCGCGCCGATGGCCTGCCGCTCCACCGGATTCAGTTCGTTCTCAGCGATGGTCAGGGCGTAGTGCTGCCGCGGCAGGAAGTCGGGGAACTGGTCCACACGGTCGAGAACGTCCGCCACGAGTTTTTTGAGGAAGATCCGCGGGGCCACGCCGACCTTGCCGCCCAGCCGTCCGGTCACGGCCTCGGCCAAGTCGCGGATGTAGTCGGTGTCGCAGGACGCGGCGATCCGCTCCGGGGCCTTGGCATGCTGCTGGAAGATGTCGCGGACCTTGCAGCCGACCTGGCAAAGCCGATCGAGGTTGAAGCCCGGCAGACGGATCTGCACGGCCCGGGGGTTGTCGAAGCGGGCCTCGGTCTGGAAATCGACGTGCAGCCGTTGGGCCAGGGGTTCCAGGCGTTGGGCACCCTGGGGGCCATCGAAGAACGACGGCGTTCCCGTGACGAGCAGGTACAGGCCCGGAAAGCGGCCGGCGTCGACCTCGTCGATAAGCTGCCGCAGGGAGTTGAGAGCCTTGTCGCGGACGTCGCCGCGGACCCGCTGGATGGTCTCGACCTCGTCGAGGATCAAGAGCAGCCCCGGGTGCCCGGAATCCCGCATGACGATCAGTACGCCCTGGAGGAAGCTCAGGGCCCCGAAATGGTCGATGTCGCCCTTCACGCCCGCAGCACGTTTCGCACCGGCCGCCACGTTCGGCTGGCCGGCCAGCCAGGCCAAGATGCCCTCGGCGGTAGGCTTGTCACTTGCGGCCTGGGCCTCACGGTAGCCCCGCAGGGCGGCGCTGAACATCGGGGCCGTGCTGGTGACCTTGGCCAGCCGCTGCTCAAGTAGCTCTCCTGTGCGTCGGACCAGGGCCTGCTGGTTGTCCGGGCCAACGGTGCCCTCGGCCAGCACGTCCTCTTCCAGGGCGTAGAACCAGCCATCCACGACGTTGCGGAGGGCCCCCTGGGGCGTGTCGGCCGTCGAGAGCCGTTCCATGAGCCGGCGGTAGACGGTCTCCAGGCGGTGCAATGGCGTCTCCGTCTCCGAAACCTGGACTTCGGACGTGGCGAACCCCAGCTTGCGGGCACGGTCGGCCAGCCAGCGGGCGAAGAAGGTCTTGCCGCAGCCGTACTCGCCCCGCACGGCCTTGAAGACGCTGCCTCCGGCACCGACCTTGCGCAGATCGTCGTCGATCGCCCCCTCGAACGGTCCCAGACCGACCGCGAACGCATCGAGGCTGCTCCGCGGCACCGTGCCACGGCGCAGGGCGTCAATGACTTCTTCCCGACGTTGAGGGCTTAGCGACATCACGAACTCCTACACCAGGTCGAACTGCTTCAGGAGCAGCTCTCGGTTCAATTCCACCGTGTCCGAGGCGTCATCGCGGCTGAGGACCGCGTAGCCGTCGATGTTCAGTACCCTTTGCACCTTGGCCAGGAGCCCAGGGAGCCGCAGGGCAGGGAACTCCAGCGCCCGGGCCAAGGCCACGGACGTCATCTTGCCGCCCCGCCCGTCGAGCATGCCCAGGAGCTTGGCAAATAGCTCATCGCCTGGCAGGCCCCGCCCGCCGAGTTGCTTCTGCTGCTCGAAGACGGCTGAGGCCAACAGCCGCGGCACCCACGCCGGACACGATTCGTCGGCCTTCTTCTCCTCTTCGGCCTTCTTCGGTTCGTCGGGCTTCTTCGGCTCCTCCGGCAGCTCGTCGCCGCCGCGAAGGTTGAACAGCGTCCCCGGCTCGGGCTTGGCCGGCTTCAGCACAGGGGCCGGCTGCTCGACCACAGGCTCGATCCGCGCGGGTTCGTCCCACCAGACCGGCGTGTCCACCGGCTGCTCGCGCCAGCCCGCCGGAGGCTTGTCTGTGCTGGAGAGCACTACGATCGGCACGACCATCTCCTGGGGCGTCAAGCCGCCGTGGTAGCCGTTCTTCATCATGCTGTAGCGGACCCGCTCGGTCCAGGGGGCGATCAGCCGATGCCCTTCGACGGCCACCCGCGGACCTTGGATCAGCAGTTCATCGGCGGCCGGCTCGCCGGATGCCACCCGCCACCGCTCGCCGCCCTCGCCTGTCCGGGCCTGAGTCTGGCAATCCAGTACATGCCCATGATCGGCCACCAGCACCACCAGCCGCCGGGCCATGCGGGCCTCGTGGAGTAGGGCCGGCAGCACCTTGATCTCGTCTCGCGACCAGCGCACGTCGATCTGCTGGCCCTTTAGCAGGTGGTCGTCCACGGCGTTGACGACGACGCCGACGATCTTGCGGTGCGCCGAGCCGATCTCCTTGCGGACGTTCGGCCGCCAGCACGGCATCTTCAGACTCCTGAAGGGTCGCCTTATGGAACAGCATGGGCGGATAGCCGCTACGGCAGCGGGCCATGAGGGCCGCGTGTTCCGCGAAGCCGGCCCGCTCTTCGGCCCCGCCCCCGGCTCGCAGTTGGCCGGTGAGCAGGCTTGTACGAGAGAACTCCGTGACCGAAGGGATCGTGGCGATCCCCGGCCGGTTAAACGTCGCGCCAGCCTCGCATAGGGTCAGCCACTCGTGCTGCGTCAGGTCGGCCAGCAATTCTCGGCAGACCGCCACGCTCATGCCGTCGATGACGATTACCAGCACCGGGTTATCGGCGGCCAGGGGAGCGACAATCTCCTCCAGAACCCGTTCAACCGGCACCAGTTCGCCGCCCTGAGAGCCAGCCGCCGTCCAGTCCACAAGGAGCCGGGCAAACCCGTGGGCCTGAGCCTCGCGGACCTGGGTCACCACGTCGAACAGCTTCGCATAGGCTTCGGAGAGCACCTGGACGGGGTCGCCGGAGCGCAGGCTGAGCCTCGCCCAGTCCACGAACCCGCCGTCCCGGAGATGCTCGGCCGCAGCCTCAGCCAGGGACCGGGGCTCGGCGGCACCCTGCTGGCCCCGTTTGCCCAGCCAGCGCACCAACCGCACGGCCATGTCCACCCGCTCCAGCCGCCGTATCTCGCGGGCCGACTGATCGTGATTGCGGACTGCCTGCCGGGCCTCGACCAGCTTGTCGAGCACGTTCCATGCCTTGCTGGCTAGCACGCCGGTCAGGCACTGGCCGAAGCGGGCCAATCGCTGGTCGAAGCCGATGGGCGACGTATCGCCCAGCCAGGCGAAGCCCTCGGCTTGCACCTCACTGAGGATTTCGTCCGCCCGCTGGAGCGTCTGCCGGTAGACACGCATGTCGGTATGCCGCAGGGCCCGCACGACTTCCGTCGCCGCCGTACTCCATCTCTGCACTATCGTGGCCTCCGGGGGCTTGTCGCTACCCAGGAACCGCTCTTCCAACTTTCCGCTAGCTCGATCCAGCTTACCGGCAGCAGCCGGATGATAGACTACACCCACCGCGAGTCCCAGGGGCACGGCGTCGGGCCGATCCAACCGTGAGACGCACGACAAGACCACCTGGACCACCGGCCCGGCCTTCTCGGCCAACCACACGGTAGCCGCCTCGCGGAAGGCGGTACCCGCATGGCGAAAGCGGGCGGTTGCATCGACATCCAGGGACCACTTCAGAAGCGAGGTTAGGTCGGGGCTGTCGGCCGTCAGCCCGATCCCGTGCCGCAGCAGGAGCGGCCAGACCGTATCGGCATCTAGGAAGCCGCCCCGTGCCGCCGGGTACCCCCCGCCCGGCACGAGGTCCAGGAGCATCTCTGCAATCCACCCACAGTGGGACAGTCGCGGATCGACCGTCTGGGCCTCGAACAACGTGCGAACGATCTCCCACGGCTTGATCTCGAATAGGTAAGGTTTGGCCATGCGCAGCCGAATGTCTTCACTTAGATCCTTGTCCTCCAAAGGTGTGATGAGGACCTTGATCGTGTTCTCCTCCACGGGCTCGCGGAGGGCAAGGCGCATTGCCAAGGGGGAGTCGCACTGGCATATCAGGTACGAATGATTGCCGTCCGATTTCCGAGCTTCGTCGGTCCAGCGTCCTAGCGAGTGGACGCCAATCGCCCGCGCATTTTGGACCTTCTGCCGGATCGTGGCGACCCGTGTCTTGATCTGACTGAAGGTTGGGCTGGCCGTGCTCACGGTGCGTCTCCCTCTTCGATGACCCAGCTCACGTTGATCAGGGCAGTCTGTCCTGGCTTGACCTGCCTTTCCACCTCCGACAGCACACGACGGGCGTCCGCCATGGACAAGTTCTGCTTCGTATCGCTATCAACAACCTTCTTACCCTTGGGCACCGGGGCGGCAACCGGAGGCGGCGGTGCGCTCGGCGGACCAACGGGCGGCACGACTGGGGGTTGTGGAGGCGGCGACACGACCTTCGTCAGCAGTCGCACGGCCCGAGCATGGGCTCCCTTCAGCGCCGGTGCCAGGGCCGTGACATGTTCGTCGGAGGCCAGGGCTTGTCGCGTGTCGGCCAGAATAACCTCGGCCGTGGCCTTCCGCTCGTCGTCGAGCTTGCCGATGGCCTCGAAAATCTCCCAGCCAGCCGTCTCCAGGTTGCCCTCTAGCTCGGCGGCCTTGCTACGGCACTCGCCCATCGCCGGCTCGCTCGTAGCAACCTCCGCCCGGGCCAGCAACACGACGATATTGGCCGGTTCGGCCGCCGAGACCAACGCGACGAGCTTCTGCGTGGCCATGGCCGTCTTCATCCGGTCCGTGCCCTCGGGGGCAATGCCCATGCAGGTCATACGATCTTGCAGCTTCTGGCGATAAGTATCGCAGGACCGTCGGGCCTGATCGGCGACCTTCTTCACGTCGGCCGAGAGGGCACTCACGTTGCCGGCACTCAACAGCTTATGGCCCGCCACGCCGAAGATGCCCCCGGCACGCTTGACGGCCGCGTCCCAGACATCAGCCGCGGGTAGGTTCACCGTCCGCAGTTCGCAATCGTCGGCAAGCCTTTGAAGTGTGACCTGATCGTCCGGGCCGCCGTGGCGATAGAACGTGCGGTTGGTCTGGCCGGCGAAGAGCAGAATCACCAGGTTCTCAGCCTCGGTCGGCAGGCCCATCGGCCGCGGATCGTCAATCCAGTCTCTCAGGTGTTTTACATCCATCGGGCTGCCGGTCTCGGTCGCCTTGCGGGAGAAGTGCGTCTTCCAGTGCTGCCCCAGGACGAAGTACGTGGCGTCGGGTCCCATGTCGCCCAGGAGCAACGGGTTGGCGACCTTGCGCAGCAAGGGACGCTGCGTGTTTTCGATCAGCACGCGGCCATCCGGCGTCTCCGTCGCGGGCAGGACCAACTCATAGACCTTCTTCAGCACGCCCGACTTCACCTCCGTCTCGAAGTGTGGGGCGGCGGGGAACTCGTGCTCCAGGGCCTGGCTCAAGAGGTGCTGCATGGCCCCGGCTAGGTCCGCGGCCACCGGCGGTTGCGGGGTGAAGCCCGGCAGGAGCGAGGCGAAGTGCTCATTGAGGTCGATGTCGTGGGTCGTATCGAGCGAACCCTGGATGAGGGATTCTAGCCCGTAGGCGGCGTCCAGATGGTTCTGTACCCGCGTGCTCAACACACTTCGCTGGTTCTCCAGGAGCGACTTGGCCGCCTGCCGGTCCTGGGGCGAGAGGTGGTTGGCGTACTTGTTGAACCACTCGCCACTAAAAATATGCTCCAGGATCACGAGCATCCCCAGGTCCTTCTGGGCGTCCTCGCTGAGGAACGAGGGCATCCAGCACAGAGTCCTGGCACCATCCCGATGTGTGCTGCTGAAGCGCTGGATCGTGCTCAGATCATCGCGCGGGCCGTGCCCGGCCTCGTCGAACGGGAAGTCGATGACCAGCTTCCATTCCTCGGCGGTGTTCTCCAGCGACGAGTCTGGCAGTTCGCGGATGTTCTTGAACAGCACCGTGCAGCTTCGCTTGGTATTCCGCCACCAGAACTCGTGGTACTGCTCCATTTCACCCTCGCCCTGGATGCCAAGCTGGCCGTAAAGCATTTGCCGTACCCGGCGGATGCGGTTGCCCTGGTTATCCTCGCGGCGGGCCTGCTCGATAATGCTCTCGGTATCCACGCCGGAAAGCTGCACGCTGATCGTGGGATTGACCTCCTCGCCGACACGGATCTCACCCACGCTGGCCGCCCAGGCCCGGCACCGCCGGAGCACCTCCTGGGCCTCTCGGCCGGGGATCGGCGTGCGGATCGTTCCATGGTTCAAGGCCGCCAGCTTCTCGGCGTTCAGGCCCCGTAGCGACTCAACCTCGGGCACCAGCGCCGATAAGAGCAGCGTTTTGACCAGCCGGTCGTCGTTGCGGAAGGCGGCCCGCTTGGGATCGTCGTAGGGGAGTTGCTCGACCTCTTCCCGCCGGATGCCTTGTTGCTTCTCCAGAACCGGCAGCAGCTTTTGGTGGTACAGCCGCTTGGCGTTGTCGAAGTGGATGGCCATGTCCTTGCTGAAGGCTTCGTCGCCGTGTGCCACCACGTCGAACAGGTCGCCCACCGGCATCACGTCGCCCAGCTTCAGCGTCTCACGGTGATCCACCAGGAGTTGCATCATCACCTTCAGGGCCGTCCGCTCCCGCTGGAGCATGCTGGACACGGCGATCAGCGTCTGCACCAACGCCGGGCTGAAGGGATAGACTTGGCGGAACATCTTGCGGCTCCCCTCGTGCGTCAGCAGGATGCTCATCACGCTGTCCTTCATCCGCGCCACCTGCTCGAAGGCCGCGTCGAGTTCCTGCCGGGCGCTCTGGTCCTTGCAGCGCAGCACCCGCTTCTCGGCGATCTCCGGCAGGTTCCGGTCCTCCAGGGTGATCGTGTCGAACCGGCCCCCCTGATAGTCGAGCGCGTCGCCAAAGCTCAGCCGCTCGGCCCCGGGCACGTGCTCGCCGATCAGTTCCCGCAGGTCTCGCTGCCGGGCCACGAAGCTGACGATCGGCACGGGTCGCTCCACCGATTGGGCCTCCACGAGGTTCGTCAGCTTGGCTGCCTGGCGGTTGACGAAGCCCAGGTCGGCCGAGTTCATCGCCAGCCAGAGGATCAACTCGTCGAGGAACAGGATCAGGGTGTCGTAGCCCAGGCCCTTCGCGTGCTGGCTGATGATCGACAGGCCCTTATCGAACCGCACGAAGTTCCCACCGCGGTGGCTGATAACCTCGGCGTGCGAGGTGGCGATCGTCTTCAGCAAGGTGCTCACCAGGCGCAGGTGAGGCTCGGAATCCGGCGGCGCCGCGGCGGCGGCCTCGAACAACGTCGCATCCCAAACAGCCTCCAGCTCGCCCCAACCATTATCCCCGCCCCCGCTGCCCTGACCGGGGTTGAGCCGTTTGAAGAACGCCTCGTCGCCGTAGTTGGCCCGTTCGGCCTCGGCTTGGGCGATGATCGCTGCCGACATGTAGACCGGCGGCACGGGCTTGTCCGGGTGCTTGCGGCGGATGAAGTCCACGTAACCGCCCAGGATGCCTGACTCCATGTCGTGGGCGTTTATCATGTGGTAGGGCACCAGCAGGAACCGCTTGCCGGCCAGCCAGTCGTTGTGCTTCTGGATGACCCCGGCCAGTTCCGGGATCGCCCGGGCCCCAGGATGGCCTTGCAGGATCAGGTGCAGCACGGCCATGAAATGGCTCTTGCCGCTGCCGAAGCTGCCATGCAGGTAGGTCGCCTTGCTCGTACGGCCCTGGACGGCGCTGCGGATGAACGTCAGGGCGGCGTCGAAGTTTTTTGCCAACTCGGGAGTGATCACGTAGTTGGCCAGCACTACGTCCGGGTGCTCGATGTCTTCGGACAGCCGGAGGACGAAGTCGCCCTTCTGCACGCGGTCAGGGATGTCGATCAGTTCTTTAATCAGTGTCATGGTATTTCACAACTGGCGGCTCAGCAGCCGTTGCATTTGAGGGGCCATCTCATCGTAGGAGGTGGGAGGAGCGTTGAATTTATCGTTGACGTATGTCAGCAGATCGACGGCATGGGAGAGGACGCCGGCACGCCAATCGGCTAGCGGCAGCCGTTTCTCGTAAACGATCAGGTCGGCGTTACACTTCCACGGGGTCGAGTGGTAGGCGTTGCCGCGGACCATCGCCATGTATCGCCCCTGGACCCCGCGAAGCCGCATTTTCAACAGGACCGTCTCATCATCAGCTAGACGCCCCGTGTAAAGGTCCGCGAGGCATTGGACGGCTTCCGCACACGTGTAGGCGAAGGTGATACCTCCGAGTAGCTTGCTGGGCTCGGGTTCAGGGAAAACGCCACCCTGCACTCGCTGCCACGGTCGGCCTGCCTCTTCCAATCTGCGAGCCCTGGATTGCGACCATTTGTCCTCTTGAAAAACCTCATTCACGTAAAGGCAGCCCGAGCGGTACAAACGCCAGAACTGGAAGTCCTCCCCTTGGCTGAGAACCATCTCCAAGGCGTCGTCGAGATGATGGATGAGGTCAGCCCGCTTCTGGCTGTAGAAGATGTAAGGCCACCCGCGGTATGCAACGCATGCGGCCCCGGCCATCGTCTCCAGTTCGGACATGGTGAAACGTAGGCGATCGAACTTGAGCGGATGGTAAACCGTCTCACGGAATCCCAGCGAAGGGTCGCCCGCCAAAATAATCTCGTTCGCCTTCGCAGCCGCTTCTTGCACCTGGGCGTCGAACCGTTCCATATCCTCAGCCACCGTCGCCAGCGGAGGAGTGCCCGTCAGCACGGCCCGGAAGGACGCCAAGAGTTGGTCGGCGCGGTTGCGTGTGGCGTGTTCCACGATTGCCCGCATGTCGCTAGAGTTCTTGATCGCTGCGGATTCGTTGTTGTCCGTGCGCAGCGTAGATGGCGCCGGCCACCAACACCCGCTTGTTGTCCTTCTCATACTCTTTCTGGCAGATGTGAGGCGTGTCGGGGAACTTGGGGATCTCGATGATGACGAAGTTGGCGCCCTGGCTTGGTTGCTTGATGACGTGGGTATTGATCGGCGGGTCGGCATAGTTCTGGAGGAAGCGGTTGACCCTGGACGTCTCGAAAGACTTGCACTGGTCTTCCGTCAAGCCGTCCCAGGAGAATCCGGTCGGTGTCTCGCTCACACCGATGATGAGGAAGCCGCCCTTGGTGTTGGCGATGGCCAGGATGTCCTTCACCAGCTCGCAGCAAGCCTTTTTATCGCCCTCGTCCCAGGCGCAGGGTCCCTTGTAGTCCAACTCCTTGGACTCAAACCCGCGTCGAAGGATGCTCTCCCAGTCCTGCATCACGCCCTCGCCTTTCTACCTCGACCGCTCGTTTTCTGCGGCGGCTGCCAGGCTTTAATCTCGGGGACCGTCTTGCCGAGCTGCCGGGCTTCTTCGTTGATGAAGCCCTCGAAGTAATCGCCCATCCGCATGCCGTCGAAGGCTGCATCAAGCTCGTTGTGCCACTGCTTGAGCCAGGGAAGCAACTCCAGCAGGCACGCCAGGAGCGGGACGAGGCGGGGATCGTCACGGCCGCCGAGACGTTCCTGGATGTCCACGTAGTAGGTGCTGATGGCCCGGGCCAGTTGCAGGTGATCGTAGCCGGTCCAGGCTATGACGAGCGTTCCGTCCGGGCCTTCGCAGTGCGGGAAGCTGACCCAGCGCTCCTTGGGTACGTCGAGCTTGCCTCGAAGCCGCCAGCAGTCGCTCTTGAGGAAGTCGGCGCTGGTGTACTTGGGCGGGACGGCAATGTCGGGGTCGGGCGGAATGGCGTTGTACCGAGCGGCGGCAGCCTGGTATCCGGCATCCTTCTTGCACAGGTCCCACACTGCGGAATCAAAATCGACCACCTTTTGGTGAAGCCGTTCGCGGCTGGTCTGAAGCGCCATGAGCACGGCGCCACCCTCAAAGGCAACACCCTGCTGCCCCAGCACGCCAACGGCGATACAAGGGTCTTCGGTCTGCGGAAGCTCGAAATCGCGTGCGAAGCGGTCGCGGACCTCGATGCACTCTTTCCACAGGGCCACCGAGAGGGCTTCCACCTCGGCCTTCTCCGCGGCGAGGGAGCTGGCCACACGCTCTCGCTCCTGTTGCAGCACCCGCCGGGCTGCGTCGCGTTGTGCGGCCAGTTCGTCCTGCTGGCGTTGCACGTCCCACGTCTGCTCCCACTCGGCCCGCTTGCGGAGCCCCGTGGCCTTGTAGCGGACCACTGGGAGCAGGGGCACACTCTCGGCCTCGACCAATTCGGCCACGAGCCGCTGGACGTCGAAGGCCGGGTCGTTACGGTATAACTCGCTGACCTGCATGAAGTCCGAGTCCTGCCGGGCCACGTCAGCCAGGCGGGCCACGGTGGTCAACGTGATGTCGAGCTTCGCCGTGGGCTTGCTTCCGTCGTTCATCCGGCCGTCGAAATCAAAGTAGGTCTCCAGCCGATCGAGGAGCCAGCTTCGCAGCGCGCGTTCAAGCTCGGACTCCCACGGCTCGGTGTTCCAGCGGCGTTTGTACTCGGGCTGCTCGATTAGGGCGATGTTGCGGTCGGTCTCGATCAACTCGATCCGCCGCTTTACCAGCCGCTTGTAGTCTTCCGGCCAATCGGCCGGAAGTTCGGTAATCGGCGTTGAGCCGTGCCGCTCGAACCAGGTCGTCTGCGTTTCCCCGTTGGCCACCTTGCGGGCCAGCACGATCTCGAAGGCGCGTTGACCCAGTTGGACGAAGAACGGATCGCCGCGGTAGCAAAGGTCCTCGTCCGTAATGCCGTAGGCGCGGTAGCACCACCAGTCGAGTTCCTCTTGCAGCATAATCATCTGCCGGATAGCGCCTTCGCGAAGGGCACGCCTGGCGAGGAGCTTTTCGCGGTTCAGCGGTGGGTCGCGCTCCACCAGTTCACGCCCCTCGAACCCCGAACGAATCATCGCACGGGCGTCCATGGCGCGAGCCAACTCCGTGGGGCGATCCTTCGACAGAGGAAATTGCTGGAGCTTCGTTGCGTTAAAGGCGTAGAAATCCTCGAAGGGATTGGTACGCTGCCTGGCGCCATGCTGGTCCACGGTGCTGCCCTTGTTGTGGCAGACGGCCTTGAGCCAGAAGCAAGCGGTGGAGCTGTTGAGGAGACCAAGCAGCGTGAGATGATCGTCCTCGGTGGCCTCCGGCGGCAACTTGATAACTGGGGCCGTCTGCTTGAAGACCCTGCCGCCGCGGTCAAGTACGAAGTGGTTGTGGGTAGTCACCTCACCATAGACAATGGACAGCGGCGTGCGGAGTTTGTGCGATGTAAGTCGGCCGTACTCGTACCACTTGAGCCCATCCTCCACCTTGGTGTTGCCTCCGAACATCTTGTTATTGGCCAGGCCCGTGCGAGTGGGCCATAGGTATCGGAATGTGGGGTGTGAAGCGTTCTCTGGTACGGGTGCAAAATCCTGGTCGTAGGGAAACACCGCCACTTCAAACTCAGCCTCACTCCAGTCCCTGACGGCATCGCCCTCGACCATCGTTCGGAAGTCCACCGGTCTCATGGCGCGACGCATAGCTGCCGCACGTGGCAAGATAAAAACATCATCCTCAAGAGTGAAGCAGGTTATCCCTATCGAATCTGCCCTGTCAACAAGATGTGTCGTGGCAGTCTGCTCCAACTGTTCCTTCAACTCCGCGGCCCCGCCTCCCCCGACCGACCAAGGGTGCTTGTGGAACAGTTCCCGCTGGGAGTCAGCCACGCTTACAAACTCGCTCTGAGAGCCTGGTTGGTCGATCTGGGCGACGATCGCAGACCAGACTAGGCCCTTGGCCGGATCGGCCGGCGTGCTCGGCTCGCCGCGGATGCCCATCACGGCACGGATCGTCTTGGCGACCGGCGCGCGGTTGCGACCGAAAAGGATTACGGTAGGCGTGCCGTGCCCCGGGATGTAGGCCCCGGCGGTGTCGATCACGTAGGTTAGGTCCACGCCCGAGGTGCCGTCGCGGCCGGCGAAGTATTCTTCGATGAGCTTTCTGCCGAACTCCCGCTTCATAAAAGAGTTGGACGTGATCTGGCCGACGAATCCGCCTTGACCGGGATTCAGGAAGCCCTCTTGGGCCAGTTGGAAGAGCCGCTGCATGAACGGGACCGAGAGCGAATACTTCATGTGGCAGACATTCCTGTACCGTTCCCGGTAGGCCTCGTTCATCGCCCTGTCCTTCGGCGTGATGTAGGGCGGGTTGGCCACGACGGCATGGTAATGCCCCGGCTTCAAGATGCGGACAAGTTCGGTATGGTCCTCAGCCTGATAGACATGATTGAAGTCATCGAAACCGAACGTCCCAATCGCACCGGAGCCGTGTAACAGGGAGTCGCCGCACGCCAGGTTGAAATGGAACGCTGGGGCGTCGGCCAGCCGCGTCGTGCCGCAGGCTTTCATGGCCACCAGCAGCAGGCGGAAGCGGGCGATGGCTATGGCATAGGGATTGATGTCCACGCCGTGGATGCTGTCGAGCGTCCGCTGCACCAGGTCGCGGATGTTGGCCCCCGGCTCGTTTCGCTGCCAGCGGTCGAGGATGCGGCGGAAGCTGCCCAGCAGGAAGTGCCCGCTGCCGCAGGCCGGGTCGATCATGCGGAAGGGAACGTAAAGCCGCTCCTGCCCCTCCATGTTGACGCCAGGCAACTCCTGCTGCGCGGTCCTGGTGATCTTCTCCGCCCGGCCGAACTCGTTCAGGGCCGGCTCCAGGGTCCGGTCGAGGATGAACTCCTCGACGAACTCCGGCGTCTGGAGCAGGGCGTACTTCTTCCGTGCCGCCTCGGACAGATCCTGGTAGAGGTCGCCCAGGAACCGCGTCTCCCACGCCGGGTCAGTAAAGTCATGGATGAGCTTGTTGCTCTCGGCCGAGTTGGCGTCGATCTTCTGGAAGAACGCCAACATGTCCCTGGCCCCGTCACCGGAGAGCCAGTTGGGCAACTCGCGGATCGGGTTATGCTCGCCGAAAACCTCCCTGGTGCCCGTTGAACAGGCAAGCTCGTCGAAGACGCTGAGCAAATAATCACGCTCGTTGGGTTGCTTGGCCTTGCCCAGGTACAGCTCCCATTCGTCACGGGCCTGCTGGAGCCGCTTGCCGGGACCGGCGATCTTGGGCGGGTCGATGAGCCGGTTGTCCTCCAGGAACCGCACGAAGACGCAGGAGAGTACCCAGGCTGCGGCGGCCTGGGTGATGGCATCGCTCCGCCAGTCCTCGTAGTTCTGCGCAGTGCGCTGGGCCTTCTTCGCCCGATCGTACTCTTCGCGCAGCCGCTGGCCGACCTCGGATACCTCGGCCGACTCGCTCCGATGAAGCAGATCGGCTTCGAGCCGCTGGAGCAGTTCTTGCAGGTCAGAGAGTAGTGCTGGGCGGTCAATCAAGACTGGAAATCCTCGGAACAAAATCCGAAATTCTCGGTGAAAAATTTCGGTTCGTTACTCAGTTAATTTGGCGGTGGAATTGGCCCCGCCCTAACAAAGGAACTGAGATGAACACAGTAATAATCGTGATTATGGTTGTGCAGGCGTTGCTCCAAGTAGCCCGCCTAATCCTTCAATCCCGCAAGGGCTAAACCATGAAGGAACACGGAGGGACCAACTCTCCTGATTGTCCAGAGCGGCGGCGGCCACGGCCTCGCCGCTCGCTATCCTTTTCTTGTCTGTCATCTACGCGGTTCCATACTTCCCCTATTGCCGCTTGCGCGGTGGACATTCTGGAGCCAACTCTCCGGGATGCATGCCCGCTGGCCAGGACCTAGCAGTGGGACCGCCTTGCCGTCGATCAGGGCCTGATGGTCGCCGGGTAGGAGCAGCCACAGGCCCGGAATACCGTCCCGCCGGCCGACCTTCTGCGACAGGCGGCTGAGCAGGTCCATCTGGTCGTAGCGGGCCAGGAGGCCAGGATAGATCACGAGCATCGTCCGCTCGGCCGCGAGCAACCGCTGCTCGACGGCCGGCATGGCCCGGCCGACCAGCATCATCAGCTTGTCCCAGTCGCCGGCCTGCGGGATGGCATCGGTCTTCAAGACCAGGTCCCAGTTCACCCCCGCCTTGCCGGCGACGGCCTGCAAGGCGTCGAGGAACAAGCCCTCCATGTCCACCAGTTCGACCGGGAACCGCCGGCAGATTTCCTGCCGGGCGAGGTCGTGGAGCTTCGGGTTGACCAGAAGGCTAAGAAAAGAGCCCTCGCTGATCGCACGCTGGAGCCGCTCCTCGAATTGCCGGGCGTCGGCCTCCTCGGGCGTGACCTCACCGGCCTCGGGGCGGGACGATGTGGTGGGATAGCGGAGCGTAGCCTGCGTACCCGTGGTGACAGAAATCATATCGCGCACATTACTGACATAGCAGCCTTGCCCGTCCTTGCCGTCTGGTTCCCAACGGAAGTCGAACCCGGCGTCACGCAGCAGATCATCGAGCACGGGAGGGTCGGGCAACGAAGCGGCCTCCGAGTAGCGGCCGGCGACACGGTCCTTGACCTGGGACACGGTGAGCATCCGCAGGCCGTTCAGGGCCCCGTGCGAGAGCCGGACGGCGCGGGCGGCCGGCATGCCCCGTGGGTAGAGTTCCTGCCGGCTGGAAATCGCAGCGTGTCCAGAGACGGCGGACGCCAGGCGGACGATCCGTGTGTCGGACAGGCTGACCTCGGACGGCGCGGGGACCTCTCGCAGCCGCTCCACAACGCGAGCCGGGGCCACCAGGGGGTCCTCGTCGGCCAGTTGGTCGGCTGCCTCGCCCAGACGGCGGGCGTAGACGGCCAGGGCGGCGTCCTGGGTGATCAGGATGCAGTCGCTGTCACGGCGGACCACGAGCCGCGGTTCGCTCATCGAGCGTTCCACTTCCACGGCGGCACGGACCACGGCGAAGGCGAGTTGCGTGCCGCGGGGGACTTCCTGCGACGATCCCCGGGCAAGCAAGACAGCTTCGGCCATTTCCGGCACCGTTATCACACCACCCTGGCCGGCTACGATGTCCACCATATCGGCGCGGAGTTGCGTGATGGCAGGGTCCCTCGCCCAGCGATCCTGGAGCTTAGCGAGGACCTGCCCGACCCTCGCCCGGGTCACTTCGAGCAGACGGGCCACGTCGGTCTGGCTGGGCCAGAGGTTGCCCTCACCCACAATGCCCTCACTTGCCCCTTTCCCATCCTTCCGGGTACGGCAGGCGGGAAAGGGGAGATTGAGGAGCACCTGGATCGTACGGTGGACAGTTTCGCTCTCGCGGGTGCCGATACTTTGCAAACGGTCCGCCAGGAGGTCGACGCCCAGCGCGGCGAGGTTTAGCATTTCGGGCGGCGAGTCGGCCTCATCGCGGGGAGAAGTCTCCCGCGACGGCGTGCCCAGTCGTGCGCGGAGGATCTTTGCGGCGGCAGTAATCTCCCGCCGAGTTACGTCGCCGACGCCAGGCAGCCGTGATAGCCGACGTAGCGTGGTAGTGAGCAAGTCCTCGACGGTGAGGATGTTGGCCCGATCGAGGGCGTTAGTGGCCCGCGTGCCCAGCCCCAGTTCGGCGATGGAGGTGTCGTAGGTTGCGGCGGCCAGCAGCTCGCGGAGTTTCGATTCGTCGGCCAGGTCGGAAACCGGCTCGGACTCCTCGATATCCTTGAAGCAGTCACGCCAGGCGGTGAGCATCTCCTCCGCGTTGTCGAACCGTTCGGTTACGTCGCGGCGGAACGCCTTCTGGAAAAAGGCCGTGAGCCCCTCGCGGAGGCTCGAATCAAACATCTCCGGCTCGATCGTGATCTCCGTGCCGGGGGGGAGATGCGAGGGATCGGTACTGCCGTCGCCCCACCTGGGGCGCTGACTGGTCGCCAGCTCGTAGAGCGTGACGGCGGCGGCATAGCGTTCCGCGTGCAGGTCCCATCGCGGCGGCTTACGCAACGGCAGCAGGGGGTCGATGTACCCGTTCGTCCCGGCCCGGATGTTCTCGGCCGGCGTGCGGGAGAGCGAGAAGTCGAAGAGCACGACATGCAGCTTGTCGCCGCGGCCCACCATGCCGACCGCGATGTTGTCCGGCTTGATGTCGCGGTGCGGGATGCCTTGCTCTTCCAGGTAATTGACCACGTCTAGCAGGTCTTCGCCGAATCGCTGCAACAGGTCGATGTGCAGGCCACCCTCCTTGCCAACTCGTTTGCCGAGGGTCTCGATGATCTTCTTGTCCTTGTCGGCAAGGACCGGCCACATGAGGAAGCCGAAGCGGTTGCCAACTTCGACGGCTGCCGCGAACTCGATGATATGCGGGTGGCGGAGCTTCTGGAGCACGTCGGCCTCGTCCTTGAGCCGGCTGTTGTGCTGCGGGTCGCTGGCCACCTTGAGCACGTATTCCTTGCCGTCCCGTTCCACGAGCAGGACGATCGAGCAGGCCCCCTGGCCGATACGCTTAACGACCTTGTAGCCGCCGGGGATCAACTCGCCGCCCTTGGCTAGGGCCGGGTCTTCGACAAAGTCCTGGTCGGGCGTGGTCAGCTCGTTCTCGACGTCATCCAGCACAGCCAGAAAATCGACGACCGTGCCCGTGCGGTCCGGCACCACGGGATCGGTACTGCACTGGATCAGGCACTGAAGGTCCTCGCCTGCCCCGTTCAGGACGGAACTGATCTGGAGGCCGCCAGTCTCACGGAGTTTGTTGCTCAGCTCCAGACCGTTGGCCGCCGGCGCCACGCCCGAAAAGATGTGATACGCGATCGCGCCCAGCGAGAAGACATCCAGGTGCTCGCCCAGATTGTCGTCCATAAGGGCCTCGGGGGCCATGTAGGCCGTGCTGGCGTCTTCCACCAGCCGCTCAACGTGCGACGTAGCCGACACGATGTGGGACGCGCCCGTGGAGCTTGAGGGTTCACGGTAGCCGACCTGCCAGTTGAAGACCTTAATCCGCGGCCGATCGCTGCTGGCCTGCGTGACGAGGATACTCTGCGGAGACAGGGCACGATGGATGATTTTCTTGTCGTGGGCGTAGCGGACGACCTCGGCGATCTGACGGACCAGGTCGAGCCGGGTGTCGATGCTCAGCTTATCTTGCTGCTGGGCCAGAAAGTGGTCGAGCCGGATGGCCAGCGGGTCGTGTTCTAAGATCAGGGCCGGGCCAAGTTCATGTTCCGTGAAGTTGTAAGCTCGAAGGATGCCGGGGTGCTGGAGGGTCTCCAGGAGTTGGAACTCGCGCAGGGCTGCCCGTTCACGCCATTCCCGCTCTTCGGCCGTAGCCCCGGTGTGGACCAGGTATAGACGGACCCGGCGGCGGGAGTCGGAGACCTGGGAGTGGACGGCCTGCCAGTCCTGGTAGCCGGGGCCTTCGCCTACGATTTGCTCCAAGAGGTAGTCGCTGACCTTGCGGTGCCGCTGAGAGGCGTGGATGCCGGCCTGGTTCATGGCCTGGCCGATGATCTTGGCCATGGGGCGATCGTGCGTGCCCTTGGGCGACGGGTCGAGGCCGGGGCAGTCGCGGCGCATCACGGCGGCCATGATCCCCGGACGGGCCGGCTTGTCGCCTTCTTTGTCCCGGTCGCGGAGGCAGACCCGCAGCCGCGCATTGCCGAGCAACTCGCACACCAGGTCCGGGGCGGAGCAGAAGACCAGGGCTTCGATGAACGGAATGCGGCCCTTCTTCTGGAACGCCTTTTGCCGCTGGAGCAGCGAACTGAGCTTCTTGGCCTTTAGGTTGGCCGCGATCAGGGGGCTGTCCAGCGTGTAGAGCCGGCCCTCGTTTTCCCATGTCCATGTGCCGGCATCGCCGAAAAGGCGGCCCGGGCGGCTCTTGATTTCAGGCAGGAAGAAGCCCTGGGGCGTGAATAGCAGCAGATCCACCTCGTTGATGCTGCCATCGTCAGCGATGAACTCGAAGTTGGCCCAGGCACGGTAGGGTTCGTGCGGCGGGAACTGCTGGCGTATGAACTCCAGCGCATCCCGTTCCCAGGGATACTTCGATTCCGTCACCGTGGTCCAGTTGCTGCTCATCGCAGGGGTGTCGCCGGCGGTTGGCCAGCGTCAGAGGTATATATTGTCAGCGGGGACGCCTACGAGGTTGGTGCGGCGCAGGTTGCGTGACGGAGTGTTCGATCTGCTGGTTGACCCGTTCCAGGTCGTCCCGCTTGTACATCCGGTAGCGGTTGGCCGGGTGCCGGTATTCGGTGATCTTCCCGGCGGCTCCCCAGGCCCTGACAGTGTTCGGCGACACGCCCAGGAGGGCCGCAGCTTCCTTTACCCGTAGATAACCTTGCGTTCTCAACATAGTGGGGGTCCTTCGACTGAGGGGCTGACCACAACCAATACCAGAACATTACCAATAGTTGCAGCCGTTCGCAATCCCCCCGAAAATCGGATTTTCGGGGATAGTGCGCGAGCCTGCCGGTCAGGAAAACTGGAGATGGTCGAGATGGCCATACCCTGCGCGGACATTTCTGCGAACTCCTCGCACGTCCAGAAGGAAGCCCTACGTGACCTCGAACACCTGCTGGATCTCCGGCCGCCCGTATTCGGCCGGCCCGGTCACGACCCGCAGGTTTTCGGCCACCAGAATCTCACCGCCGTCGTGGGTGTGGCCGCAGAGAACGAGGATCTGGCATTTCGGGCACGACATTGCCACGTCCAGCAGCACGTCGCCCACGGCCTTGCAGGAGAAGAAGGGCAGGTAGTCGTCGGCGGATGGCCGCCCCTGATACCAGGCGGCCTCGCGGAACGGCGGAATGTGGGTGGCCACGATGACTTTGGGATACTGCTTTGCAGCCGGGGCCAGGACGCTTTTCAAGTATCTGGCCGCCTCGTCGCCCAGGGCTTGAAGGGCTTGTCGCAGCGCGGGTTTATCCAGCGTGTGATGGTCCCGCCAATGGTGCAACTCGTCGATCAGCAGAAAATCGTTGAGGATGACGTCAGACCCGTCGAGGTCGCCCAGCCGACCATCGGCCCAGCCGTCGTGGCCGACCAGAGCGGTGTTGTGCGTCAACTCGACGACGCCTGATTGGGTCAAATAGACGAGATCCTCGCTGACGACATAGCCAACCTGACGACGGGTGCCCGCCACCGAGCCCCGGTAGAAGTCATGGTTCCCCAAGACGAAGTACACCGGCCGCTCGGTCAGGGTTGCTAGCGACTCCAGGGTGGAACCAAGGATGTGGCTCTCGGCGATGTCGCCGGTGACGACCAGCGCATCGGCCTGCTCATTGACGGACTGACAGAACCTGCGCCGCGCGGACTCCCTGGCATGGTCCAAGTGGATGTCGGTTGCCCAGGCAAGTCTCATTTAACGCGTCTCCCGTCTCATCACTAAGTCGGCACACGACTTCTTTCACTCACACGATTCTACCAGTTGCGCAGACGCTGAAAAACAGCCCGAAACCGGGCATATTCCATTGGTGGCTGGCGGTTAGCTCGTAGAACAGCCTTCCACCACAGAAAAACCCCGCGATCGTCGGTCAACCCGTCGATCACGGGATTTTTTGTTTATCTGCTGTTTTTCATCGTGGCCGCCTCGTCGAACCGGGGCGGTCCTGTACCACACAGGACCGTCCCGCGCGGATGGTCCCTGACTCCCACCCCCCAAGGAGATCGTCCATGATTTGTGTTGCCAGCCCAGACCCCCAGCCATCCTGGCACAAAGGCTTCCTGGCCATGCTGCCCACCATCATTGCCCACGCCAAGTTTGCTTTCACCCATTTGAGAGCCGAGGCTTCGCCGAAGCCGTCCAAGAGGTTGCTGCCAATGCCTGCCGGGCCTACGCCCGCTTGGCGGAGCTCGGCAAGACCGACCTCGCCTATCCCAATGTCTTGGCCCGCTTCGGTGTCGCCCAGACCCGCGACCACCGCAAGGTCGGCGGCAGGCTGAATGTCCGCGACGTGCTCGGCAAGTATTGCCAGACGCGCAAAGGCGTCGTCGTCGAACGTTTGGACCACTTCGATGAGGCCGAGAACGCTTGGCTGGAGATCCTCGTCGAGGACCGCTACGCCGGACCGGCTGCCATTGCCGCGACTCGATTGGATTTCGAGGAATGGTTGCAGTCCTTGCCCAAACGCCTGCGGAAGATCGCCACCGTTTTGGCTACCAGCGAAACGACGACAGCCACGGCCAAGCGATTCCGGCTGAGCCCCGGCCGAATTTCTCAGATCCGCAAGGAATTGTTCCACGCCTGGCAGCGGTTCGTCGGCGAAGACCAGGATGGCACCGACCCGGCACCGGTTGCCGCCTGACCGACACGACGACTACGGCCGCCCTGCCGCCTTTTCGGCGGGGCGGCCTGACGTCCCAGCCCAATGAATCCACTCTTATCCCTGCCAATTCAACCCCGAAGGAGACCCGTATGGCAACTCCCATCGCCGTGGCTAGCAGCGCGCTGGCCCTAATCCTCGTCATCGCATTGGCCCGCGAAATTCGTCTGCGGCGGGCTTTGGAAAGCCTGTTGCGACGGCTTCTTTCTTATTGGAGGACCCATGAGGCACGTACACCCCGTGACGCCGATCATCCTGCTGACGCTCGTGATTTTCGGCTGCACAAGTAACGACGAGCGGCTTGTTCAGTTGGCCAAGGAACACGAACAGCGTCAGGCCGAACAAAGTCAACAGATGGCGCGCATGCAACACAAGATTGCCGAAGGCAGCAAGAAGCTGATCGAGGCCGATGCCAAAGCCCGCGCCGAACTGACTGCAATGCAGCGCGAGATGCAAAGCCACCAGGCCGTGATCGGCCGCGAGCGCGACAAAATGGAGGCCGAACGCCGCGAAATCGCGGAAAACCGATACCGCAACCCGATCGTCGCCGCCGTGATTACGAACGTCGGTATCGCCTTGGCCTGCCTGCTACCGTTGGCCCTCGGCGTCTACGTGCTGCGGGCCGCGTGTCGTGCCGGTGAGTCCGACAGCGCCGTGGCCGAGCTGCTCGTGCAGGAGATTGTCACCTCCGAGCCTCGGTTCCTGCTCCCGGCCCCTTCATCGCTCCCCGCGCTTGAGCATCCCGGCACGGATTCGCGCGACGATGGCAGGGCGAGGCAGCACAAGTAACTCGTTCTCCGAAGACCCGCCCTGCGCACGTTGCACGGGGCCAGTCAATGTGATTCAAATCCCACACAACACTAACCCTCGACAGGAGCCTCCCATGAGTCATGTCGTGTCGATAAAAACGGAAGTCCGTGACGCTGCCGCCGTCCGTGCTGCCTGCCAACGCTTGGGCCTGCCCGGGCCGGTACAGGGTAAGCATGAGCTTTTCAGCGACGAAGTCGAAGGTCTGGCAGTAAAGCTGCCCGATTGGGATTACGCCGTCGTCTGCGACACTGCCACCGGCCAGGTCAAGTTCGACAACTACAACGGCAAGTGGGGCGATCAGAAGCACCTCGACCGCTTCCTGCAAGCCTACGCCGTCGAGAAATGCCGCATCGAGGCCCGCCGCAAGGGCCATCTCGTCACCGAACAGCCGCTCGCGGACGGCTCCATCAAAGTCACGGTCCAAGTAGGAGCAGCAGCATGAACAAGACCATCGAGATCATCGTCACCGCCAAGGGCGAAACCAGCGTGCAGACCAAGGGGTTCGCCGGATCGTCATGCCGCGATGCCAGCAAGTTCATCGAGCAGGCTCTCGGCCAGCGGACGGGTGAACAACTCACTTCGGAATTTCATCAAACGGCCGTCGCCGACCACCGCGAGCAACAGCGGGCCTAGACAGCGCGCTGAGCCAGGCTTTGGCCCCGGCAACTTTGGGATTCCGCCTCTTCTTCGTCACCGACCTCTCGGTTCTCCTTCCCGCCGGGAAGGTCTTTCACTCACCACAATTCTCTTTTCCAACTTTCCCAAAGGAGCCTACCATGCAATCCGCAGAGTTCATCCATTCGTTTTATGTCAACGCCACGATCGCCCTTACTGGCATTGCCTTCATTCTGGCGTTTCTGCTCTACGTCGTAGGGCAGCTCATTCGCGTCACAATCTGTGAGTATTTGGAGGAACGCCGCTGTCGGGCCACGGATGCCGCCAGTCCGGCGAACACGCCGTCAAAAACGCCTGCGCGAAGCGTCTGTCGAACCTCCATTGGCCGCGCCCCTGCCGCTTGAACCGCCACTTCGGGTCGGCGACATCTCTTCCATTTCCACCATTATCTCGAAAGGACCGTTCGTTGTCACTCAGCGATAGACTGAACGAGTACATCTCTGCCTGTTTCACGGGCCTGTGGATCGAATCTCACGAGCACGTCGATGCCCTCCGCGAGATCGCCCAGCTTTGCCGCGAGCGCAACTGGCGGCTGGCGACCTGGGACATCGAGCAGGGATTGCAGATTCCCGGCCAGAACAAGGCCACCGATGTCGAGGGCAGCGATCCGCTGGCCGCCATCCGCGCCATCAATGCCCTGGCCAGCGAGGGCAGTTCGGCGATCCTCGTGCTGACCAATTTTCATCGCTTCCTTTCCAGCCCCGAGATCGTGCAGGCGCTTGCCCGGCAGATCACCGTGGGGAAGCAGAACCGCACCTTCCTGGTCGTCCTGTCTCCGGTCGTCTCCGTGCCGGTCGAGTTGGAGAAGCTCTTCGCCGTCATCGAGCACGATCTTCCCAACCGGCAGCAGATCGAGGAGATCGCGCGGGGCGTGGCGACGGAAGACGGCGAACTGCCAGACGGCCCCGAACTCGGCCGCGTGCTGGACGCCGCCGCCGGGTTGACTCGCTACGAGGCCGAAAACGCGTTCTCGCTCTCCCTGATTCGGCACCAGCGCATCGAGCCGGAGTCGATTTGGGAACTGAAGGCGGGGATGCTAAAGAAAAGCGGCCTGCTCACTCTGCATCGCGGGGGCGAGCGGTTTGCCGATCTGGGCGGCCTGGACCCCTTGAAGGCATTCTGCCTGCGGGCCATGCGCAATCAGGGCCACCGCGACCCGCTGCGGCGGCCCAAGGGGGTCTTGCTGCTCTCGCCGCCAGGCTGTGGGAAATCGCAGTTCTGCAAGGCCCTGGGTAACGAGACGGGACGGCCCACACTGGTCCTCGATGTGGGGGGCCTGCTGGGCAGCCTCGTCGGGCAGAGTGAGGCCAACATCCGCCAAGCCCTGCGGATCGCAGACGCAATGGCCCCCTGCGTGCTGTTCGTGGACGAGTTGGAAAAGGCCCTCAGCGGCGTCGCCAGCTCCGGCCAGTGCGATTCGGGCGTGTCGGCCAGATTGTTCGGCACACTCCTGACCTGGATGTCCGACCACGAATCGGATGTCTTCGTCGTCGCCACGTCCAATGACATTGGCAAGCTGCCGCCCGAACTGTCCCGCGCCGAGCGTTTCGACGGCGTGTGGTTCCTCGATCTGCCCGGTGCGCAGCAGCGGCAGGCAATCTGGAATATCTACCTCGACCTGTTCGGACTCAACCCGGAACAACGGCGTCCTGACGACGGTGATTTCACCGGCGCGGAGATTCGGGCTTGCTGCCGCTTGGCCGCCTTGCTCGACGTGCCATTGGTGGACGCGGCCCGGAACGTCGTACCGGTCGCCAGGACCGCCGCCGAGAGCGTCGAACGGCTCCGCCAGTGGGCCAGCGGGCGCTGCCTCAGCGCCGACGGGACGGGGGGCATCTACCAGCGCGACGGCGCCGCGGATGTTCCCAAGCCCGGCCGCAAGCTGCGGCGGGCAGACCCGTCGAATAACTAACAAGGCATAAGGAAGCAGTCATGCCAGACGGAACCCGTAAACGTCGCTTCTCTCTCAATCCGGCCCGCCGTCGCTGGTACGCGACTTACCGGGCCACTCGTTTCTTTCGCCGCTTCGGGCTGACCGCGGCGGCCGTTTCTTCCCGTTAGGAGTTACCATGCCCATCGCCATGTACCGTCGTTTGATTCGCAAGGTCATCGCCCAGACTTACGCCGCCTACTGCCAGGGCCAGCCGCTCGCCGGTTGGTGGGCGGCTCGGAAACGGCTGGACCGGGCGTGCAAGTGACGTGGCTCTTTTTCCACCGGCAACGGGAGGGCGGGACGCTCTTTGTCTCGCCCTCCCTGTTGTCTTTCGTCTTTCACGCTTGGAACCTGCCATGTACCTCATTTTCGACACACACAGTACCAACAGCGAATATAACGGTGACTGCGATTATGCCATCGTCGAATTGACGCCGGCACTCGCTGAGCAAATCCGCAGCCGTGTCGCCCTGGCCCGCGAAGTCAGGCAGCACGACAGCGATCTCTGGGAACTCTACTTCTGGGGCGGCACGGCGGAATTCTTCGACCACGACATACTGGACACTTGCCAGGAAGCCGTGGCAACCGCTGGTCGCCGCAGACGTGACCGGGCCGCTCGCAAATGGCTCGATGAATTCGAGCAACGCGAATATGCCGTCGTGCCCGATGGCGTCGATCTCAACGCCCATGAAGCCCAGCGAACCGAATGCGACCAGATGATTATCCAGGTCAGTCCCTCCTCGCTGCGGACGGAGTTCTCGATCATTTGGACAGCCAGCCCGAAGAATTCCGGCGTGGATGTAACCACGGTCGAACTGCCGCTCGCAGCCATGGAAGAACTGCTGGCAACGACCGTTCAGCCCGCTACCTAAACCCCACTTGCCTACGATTCGCAGCATCCAAGTGGTCGGACGCCGGCCGTTACAAACTTGTCACCCTATTCAAGAAGGAGTGGATAACCATGCACGAGACAACCATTCGCATACCCGCAGAGATTACGTTCAGTACCGATCCGGCCGAATTGGACGACCGCGAGGACGAAAAACCCGCGACCAAAGAAAGCCTACTGGCATACCTCAAGGATGCGATGCGGCTCGACGTGGACACTGAAGACGAAGGGCAACCCGAGGGTGCGGTTTTCGCTGCCGCCGGTGTCGATTGGGATGCTGCTGAAGTGGCGGACGAGAGCGAAGAAGGCGGGAGCGACGAGGACAACACGGAATCCAATGTCCCGTGCGTAGTCTGCGGCCGAAGTGACCTGCCCCTGCACAGCAACGGGCGGTGCGGAGCTTGCGGACCGGGCTCTACGACCGATCGCAAGGTCACTGCCGGACATGAGATTCGGCTTCCGTGCTACGGCATCACGATCCGCCTGGATCACGATCCTGTTTCCGGAGACCCCGGCTGCGGCACACTCACAAGCGATCTCAAGGCGACGGGTGCCGGGGCAAGATCGTTCAACAAGGCCATTGATGGGCTGGAGGCCCTCATTCTGGCCCACGCCTGTGCCGGCATCGACGTTGCTTCGACTGCCTACGTCGAGGGAATCGAATCGGCCATCGATGCGATCGACAATCAGTACGGGCCGTAGCCCGCAGTCCCAAACCATCCAAGCACGAGATAACACCATGACCCACCGCGCCAGCCTGCGTACCATCCTGGCCACGGCCCGCGAGATCCGGGCGAATCCGGAGATTCGCGTCAAGACGGGCCTTTGGGACCAGCCCTATTGGACCGCGGCGGAATTTCGTCGTTGGTTCCTGTCCTGCCTGCAACGGAAGATCAATGCGGCAGACCCGCGTTTCCCGCTCGGCCGCAAGGCGGGGGAAGAGTACCAGATCGAATTGCTGCGGCTGCGGAACTACATCGGCAACCGCGTCATCATGGACTGGATCGCTCCCTGCCTCGGTCGGCGCGTCCGCGCAAGGCTGGCCCACCGGCTGCGCTGCAATCGTGACTACCCCTGAAACCCTGGCAACCGACACAAGAACCCTCTGCCATGTCTCTTCAAGAACCGCTCTCCGACCGACTGAGGAACCATCACGGTTACTTCAGTAACGCCGACCTGGCCGAGTTGGCCAGGCTGGACCGCCTCCGCCAAGTTCTCGTCCGTTGCGGAAGTTGCCGCTTCATCTGTGCCGCACAGGACGCCTTGCACCTCATCGGCATTATCAGGGCTGACAACCGCGACTACGTACGGGACGTTTCCTTGCCTGCCTCCGATCCGGCCCACCGGGGCGACTTCCGACCGTTGACGAATGACCCACCGCCCGTACGGATCGTCGTTGCCGTCCCATATTCGGCAATGCACCAAAATCCCACGACCGCTGCCGAGGACTACGGCGGCGCGTTCGACGGCTTCACCGTGACCAGCGATGCCGACCCCGGCCTGTAGCCTGTCTCGATCACGGCTACCGCGTCTTTACACCCCGCAAGCACTTACCCCATGACCGAATTCAAACACTACCACTGTGAAGCCAGCGGTAAGACCCCGCTGCAACTTGTGCGGCAATACCGGGTCAAGCAGGTCCACAACAAACGCCCCTACGAACGCTTTGCTACCTGCCCGGAGTGCGGCAAGCTCGTTCCTATCGAGCAAGGCAAGGTGGAAAACCATAACCGCAACTGATGCCTTGGCAGGCTTGTCCGCCGGAATGTTGGGCCGGCACAGGCTCGGCTTACAACCACGTTTTCAAGGAGATCCCAAATGTCCGAAAGACTGGCAGCCGAAATCCGGATTGGCGGCAATGTTCGCCGCAGCGTGGCACTGGAACTATGTGCCGTCATCGCCACGGAACGCGTCTCGCTCGACTGGGGCGAGGCTCCGTTCGAGCCGAAGATAGTCGATGACTTGCTGGCTGCACGCGTCGACCACGACGATAAACTGTTCGTACTCAGGCTCTACGATGACCAAGCCAGTTGGGGCGAATTCGACGACTTAGAAGAGTTCCTGCGGGAGAACGACATCCCGTTCGTCCGCTACACCGAGGGCAAATACGATTATGATCCGGAAGTCGTGGCCTTTCATCCGGCCTGCGGGCTTGTCCAGGAGCTGATCGATCACAATCGCAACCCGATTGTCCAGTCCTCCGCATTGAAGCCGATCGCCGACACCCTTGCCAAGATCCTGACCGAACTGCGGAGTAGCGACGTACCTTCCGAGAAGCTCCGGCGCAAACTTCAGCGGATTCACGGCAAGTTACGTAAGTGCCTTCCTGCGGACGTGCCCGCACTGGAAACCTTCGAGGTCATCGAAGGCTGAAGCCGTTCGGCGAGGTTCGTCGCCTACGACGCTCGCAGTAGTGCCGTCGCTAATGACAGACCAACAGAAGAGAGAAAATGAAAGCACCACGCTGGAACGAACTGGGATGCCGCGAGTGGCCGATCCGTGAGAGCGAAATCGTACATCACCACCTGATCGAGTCGCGTGATGAATCCGGCGAGACAAGTTATTCGCTAGAAGCAGAAATCGCAGTCACGCTCGCAAACGGGCGAACACTACGAACCGTCACCGCCATCGAGGTTTACCCCGAGTAACTCCTCGCGGCCTATCACCCCCAACCCAACGGAGGCCCATCATGGCCGACAACTTCTTGCAGTTTTCCGAAACGCTCGACAACCTGACCGCCGAAGAGGCGGCCTGGCTGGAAGAGCAGTTACAACCGATTGTAGTCTTCGGCAACCAGGAATTCGCGAAAGACGATCCCGCGATAGCCACGCTGCCGCCGAGCGATCCAGACTTCACCGGGCCGCGGTTTCTGTGGGACATCCCAGACTTCAATTCCTCCTGTCACGTGCTGGGTTTCGAGTTTGCCTTTCAGGACGACGAAGGTTCTCCGCCTCGCAACCTGTGGCTGCATGCCGACACGTATGGCGACCCAGATCATGCCGCTTGGCTCATCCAGAAGTTCCTCAAGCGGTTCCGGCCAGACCAGTGCTGGTCGCTGACCTATGCCAACACCTGCTCGAAACCCTGCGTGGGTGAATTCAGCGGCGGTGCGGGGTTCGTCACGGCCAACGAAACCGCGTGGCAAAGTGCTGGCGATTTCGTGGCGCAGCGGCGGGCGGCGTTTGAGGCCAGAAAAAACAGCCCCACGGTTACTGGTTGATCCAACATTCCATCGCGGAGGAGACCATGGCGAAGACCACCCTTACCCTGGACGTCACGTATGACGACCAGGTGACCGATCCCGAGGCCCTGGCCTCGGCCGCCGACCGCCTCATGGAGACGGTCCTTTCCACGCCCGGCATCATGGAGGAGTACGGAGACCCGCGCTTCGGCGAGTTCTTCGTGGCCCCTGCTGCCGACAAGCCGACACCGGCGCGGCCAACCGTCGTCGTGGAGGTTTCCGGCGGCGTCTTGCAGGAAGCCTACGCGAATTCGGCGGTTCAACTCGTGTTGGTGGACTGGGACAGCGAAGGCTGTAAGCCCGCCGCCGACAACGACATTTTCGAGGCGGGGGGTAAGGCCGTCTATGTCGCGGAAATGCCCGTCGCGCCGATCGACGAAATCGTCGAGACGGAGGCCGAGACGGCCCTGGAGGCGGCCGGCATCGACGCGCTGGGCGAGCGCAACGATGGCTTACGAGAGTTGCACCGCTGGGTGCTTTATGACGTCGATGGTTCTTCTTTGCTCAGCACGCGGGTCTATGCCGACTATGCCGAAGCTGTGGAAGACGCCGAACAAGCAAACGACATCCTCGTGCTGCCGCTGGCAATCCGAAGCAACCGTGCTGCCGTGGGACCACACATGGACAAGTACATTTTGTTCTTGGTCTACCGGGATGGAGCCGACACGCCGTACCTCATTAAAAATCCGCCCGAGAATTTCAGGGCTTTGTTGGCCGAATGGAACGCCCTGGACCGGGCTTACTGTGCAGGGGTTCCGAGCGAGTGGCAACCAGTCAACCACTGGTTGGTTACCAAGGGAATCGAAATAGTTGATACAGAGAAGATTTGCCTGGATGAGTGTCAGCCCTGACACCAACGACGCCTTCTGGGCCAACGGCGTGCTGGTGCTGTCATTGGCGATCCAGGACAGTATCGAGTAAATCAAAACGGAGAACACGGTATGAATGATAATCTGCATGACTACGCCCTGCGGATCGATGGGCCGCTGCTGGCCGACCAGCGGCGGTTGTTGCTGAAGGTCATGGACACAGTGTTCCGCGGCGAACCGTATGTCGCCGAAACCCCCAAAGACGATGAACTCTTGCAAGGCCTCGCGGTCCTGTTGGACGAGATTGCCGATCAGGCCCACGACCGGCATGGCCTCGACAGCCTGATAAAGCCCGAGCCGGGCGAGACCGCGGAGCCCGAGAATCCCGGCCCGCACAACCAGTACCGCTGCGAATGCGAACTGCCGGGCCACTTCTGCTCTGGGGTGCCGGGCATCCTGGCCCATCTGGAGAACGGCCGCCTGGCGGAAGGGGCCACGGTCGAGCGATGCGGCCTCTGTTGCCGCTATCCGTCTGACGCGGCGGCGATGGAGAAGCTCCATGAGCTAGGCTACGCCCCGCCGTGAAAGCAATTTCACGGCCAAGCAACGCAGTACAAGGGACCGGCGGTGCCGATCGCAAGATTGGCACGACCGGTCCTTTTTCTTTCAAAATGCACAACCATCTCAGAGGAGATCGATATGGCCGCAAAACAGGCAGGCAAGCCGGGCAAGACCCGCCGCGTGGAGTATTACCGCCTGTGGGCGAGGAATTCTGGCGACTCCGGCACCTGGGACACGGATTTCATCGACATTCCGGCGGACACGCCGGACGACATGACTGACAAAGCCATTCGCAAGGCCGCCGCGAAGATCGGTTACCGGGATGGCCCGCCAGTGATCGTCGGCTGTTACTGCGAGGCCGCCAATCAGAAAGACGCAGACGACGACCACGATCAGGCGATCAATGATCTGCTCGGCAAGGCTGAAACGGCTGGCTTGAAAGCAGAGGACCTTGATGAAATGGTCCACGAGTTGGCCAGCAGCATCGCTGCCGACGTGAACAACTCCGGCATGGACGGGCAACTTACCTACCTTATCGACGAGTTGGGCATTCAAGGCACGACGAAGCAGATTGCATCGCTGGTCGAGGAGCGGGTAAAGACCGCAAACCACGAATAACAGGAGACCATTGACCGTGACCGTGCTAGTACAACCCGTCATCTACACTGACCAGCATCGGCGATCGCTTGAAAAGCAGAAATACACGCCGGAAGAGATTGACGCACTCGCCCTCTTCAACGGCTTGGAGGACGCTAAGACTTCGGCTGAGGTTGGCCAGTTGATCTGCAACTACGTCCGCCCAAAGTGCACTCGCCCTCTCACGTTCGAGCAGTGGTACGAAGGAAACATCTATTGCACGACCCGCACCGGCGTGACCCACGTCATCATCGGTGCCTGGCGAGTACATCGCTACGTCTTGCAAGGTCTCATCAGGGCCCGCCGCAGAGGTCTTCGCCTTAGCTGGTTCCTCAACGGGCAAGCGAGTCGCAATGCCGTTCAAGTTGCTCTTTTCGCCGAGAAAGATGAAGTCCAGTTCCCCGAATTCAAGGAGATCGCCGAGAAGCAACTTGCAGCAATGGACAACGCTGCCGCCCGCCGCGTCGCCGCTGGTAAGCTTGCTAATCCGTGACGGGCCAAGTTTCATCACAAGATCAAACTTAGGAGGAGGAAGAAGCCATGGGCGAACTGTTGTCGCTCAACGATCACACGGAGCCATTCCGTTCGGATGGCAGAACCCATCGCGTAGGCTTTATCGACCGGCACCCGCTTCACGGAGCGTACGGGCACACCGATTTCACGCGGACGGCTGGTAGCCCATTTTGCCGAGTCTATCGTAACCGCGACCTAACCGGGGGCCATTGCGTTGCCTTTGCGTCGGAACTGGTCCTTGCCGACGAGGCGGTCTAAGCCATAGCAGGGCCGCGGTCGTCCACGTCTCTTCATCATAAGGCCGTGACTGGCTGAGCCAGCACGGCCCATTCGTTGGTTTCCTGGGAGGAACAACTATGGCAAAGCACAACCGGCCTACATGGCCGGAACCCCCGCCGCCTCTGCCCGTGGGGTTGACCCGCGAGATATTCATCACGCTGCCGCTGGGCTTCACGCTCAATCGGGACGTGATGGATACGAAAGTCGCGGAAGGCCAACTCTTGCAAGAGGATGTTGCGCGGCTGATTCAAGAGGACGAATACCGCAAAGCCATCAATGCCGTACTGGGGTACTTCAGCTATTGGGAATTGCGGGACTGGCGTGAGCAGGTCGAGAACACTGGCCGCTGGTCTGCTCCCCCGTCGCTCATTGGCATGCGTCGAAAAGGCGTTTGGAAGGCTCTCTACGGGCATTTGCCGAGTGTAAACGGCGAAGCGTCGAAAGTCGCCTGATGATGCGCGATTCTATGACTTGCACGCTACGTCTCGGGGCTTCGCAATGTTTGGGCTCGTTGTGGGCACACGTAGTACCCTATTCGTTTCAATGACATATTCGGAAAGGATAAAAATGGCTAACGCAACAACAGTTTCGTTCGGTTCGCGTATTCTCGCGGCTACCTCGATGGCGTGCGCGCCTGTGGCCGTATGGCCGCATGGCGTTGCTGTGGATCGTGGCGATCGCAATGGCTCCGGCGGTGTACCTGCTCTATGTCATCGCCTACGGAGCCGCTTCACTGCATCGCCGTGAGGCAGGCATCGCCAAGGCCTTCGTTTGGGTCGCCATGTTTTGCGCGGCAGCATTCGTAGCGATTTGCACCGTGGTCGAGAAGTTCGCCGGGACCGCTGGATGCTGGTTGTCAAAGAAGGTGAGGCTGCCCTATCCGAAGAAGGCAGAGACCGTAAGAGGCACTTGATGGAATGCTTGCAGAATCGGACCGTCATCGTGGCCTGTGGCGTGGGCCGCGACTCGACGGGAATGCTGGTGGGCCTGCACGAGCGAGGCGTCCGGCCGGCAGCAATCCTCTTTGCCGACGTGGGCGGAGAGAAGGAAAAAACGTACCACTTCATCCCTCATTTGCAGGCGTGGCTCGCGCGTGTCGACTTCCCGCCATTGACGATCGTTCGTTATCAGCCCGTACGGGCGCCCTACACGACGCTGGAAAACAACATGGTAGCCAACGCCACGCTGCCAGGGGCCACGTTCAATCGCGGCAGTTGTACGTTGAAGTTCAAAGCCGAGCCCCAGAACCGCTTCTGCCGCAGCTTCGATCCATGCTTAAAAGCGTGGCAGCGCGGCGAGAAAGTAATAAAGCTCATCGGTTTCGAGGCTTGCGAAGGCTATCGCCAGCAGCGGGCGGCCGATCGCGTACATGCGGGACGCGGCAGCGCGGAAGGCAATCGCTACGAATGGCAGTATCCGCTCATGGACTGGGGCTGGAACCTTGAACGCTGCAAACAGGCAATCGACGACGCCGACATGCCCATCCCACCCAAATCTGCCTGTTTCTTCTGCCCGAACCAGCGACCCGAAGAAGTCGAAGAACTGTCGGAAGACGAGCGTGCCCGGATCATTCGCATGGAATTGCGTGCCGAGCCCTACAATCGCAAGGTGCATGGCCTCTGGCGACGGCCCCGCCGGACAATGGGCCTGCCAGGTTCGATCACTGAGTACATCCTGGCAAGGGATCTGCCATTCACGCCTCTGACCGAGTTGCCCGAAGTGCCCTTGAACCCCAGTTGCCAGATGGCCCAGCGGCAATGCACATTCCGGCCACCGCATCGCCGGCCCTTGCTGAGGGAGCAATTGGAGGATGCGGGGCACGTTGTACCGGCCTGCGAGACCGAAGGGCATCTCACGTTGGTCGAGTCTCTTCAGGGCATGCTCTTCTAGCGTGTCCCGCTCCGCTGTTGCAACACCGTGCCGCGGCACGGCTGTTTCTTTCACCTTTCAACCCCTGGAGAGCTCGACCGTGAGCAAAGTTACCGACTATCTGCTCCGCATGGAAGGAGACACCACCGCTCCCGATATGTGGACGAAGGAACAAGCCGAAGTGTGGGCCAGTGATTATTGGCGGATTCGCTGGGACGAGTCCTTGAGCAAGGAGGAGACGAAGGCTAAACTCGCGGCCCACCAGGAGTCGTTCCGGCCTGTACGTGACGTTCACGTCAACCAGCAAGGCAATACCGTCGTACATCGGCACCGCGATACGGAACGCTACTTGTTCGATTTCGACGACGACTTCCGCGCCGCCGGTTGGCTGCAATTCGATACCGACCAGGACGCCTGGTACTACGGCGTGTGGGTCAATCCCGAGACGTTGCGTACCCTGACGTATGCCGAAGGTGACGTATACCTAGCGATCTGCCCTGACGTGGAACACTACAACGCCAAGATCACAAGCATGTGCAAGTTCCACGGCGAGGGTTTCGAGTTCATCGCTTGCGACATGGAAGCCGCTAGGTCGCTGCTGTTGGGCGGCCCGCCCGAAGGTCACGCGGAAGTCTGCCGGCAGGATCGCAGCAGGTTTTTCCTGAATGTGTAGACCCGCGATAGCAAGCGCTTCGCAGGCGGCTCGTGACACCGAGCCAGAGTTCACAACCCCGGAGACACGATCATGATCGACATCCTTCCCCCACCCAAAACTCCCCGGCCCACTTTCCCCTCCACCCAGCAATTCGACACCCTCACCCAAGGTCGTGCGTGGATCGAAAGCCTTGTCACGGCGGGCGTGGACTTCCGTACCAATCGCATCTACAACGACCAGTTCAAGAAGCCTCGCTCCCGCCTTATCAAGGTTTTGGGCGTCGAGGCCCGTGCCCAGCGGGAATGCCAGCGTATCGCGCCTGGCGGCAAGTGGACGGTCGAAACCTACGGCGAAACCCACGACGACCTGTACTTCACGGCGCAGGCATGGTACACAAAGTTCGCCCCCTATGCCCTGGCGATGTGCCAATCGGAAGAGGGCTACCAGTGCTTCGGCATCGACTACGAATCCATCAATGCCTTCTACGGCACGGTGATGGGATTCGTGAACATGGGAATCGGGATGTATGACACCGATTCACACCAGCGGTTCGATGAAGAGGACACCAGACTCTTCGCCAAAATCTACGAAAAGTCCTGCCGGTTGCATCCGCCGTCGCTGCCCTTCGATGAAGCGTTCTGGCCTTGTGCGGTTTTCCTGGCGGTTCGTGCCCCTGCCTTGTTCGTCAAGCAGTTCTGCAAGCCGTATCGAGAGGATGGGCGCTTGTACGGCGGCGGCCTGTATTGGAAACATGCCTTGGAAGTCCTGAAAGAAATCGGCCAACCCATTCCCAAGGAAGTGCCGCAAGAAAAGCAGCGATAGCGACCGTGCTCGAAAGACCGTCGCTGTCTGAGCCTTGTTGACACCGATCAGCAGATCGGCGGCCAATCAAGCCCGTCGTATTCACCACGGAGAGTACGACATTGAAAACTGCCCAACCATCCACGTGCGAAGCCGTAACGCCGCTCGTCTGGCACCACCGTGACAACAACGCAACCACTTTCACGAGGAGATCAAATGTTCGATCCAACCGCATCCATCCGCATGGGATTGCAGGCCGAGATCAATGCCGAGCCCGGCAGCCGTGAGGCCCTGGAAGCCGAACACGGCCAGGTCTGGGACACGAATCAGTTGGGCGTCGATTTCGACGTGCTCGCCTTTGCCGCTCCGCTCGTGGTCGTCCGCCGCAAGAGCGACGGTCAGAAGGGCAGTCTCTTCTTTCAGCACAGCCCGCGTCTGTATTTTGCTTTCGACGCCCACAAGTAGTGTGGCCGGTTTTTTTCGTTTCCAAATTCCACAGAAATAACACCGCTTTGCCACAGGAGAAAACTAAACAATGGCCAGGCTCATGTCACAGATCAAAGGCGGATTCTATGCCGCCGCTCCCGCCGCCGTCGCTGCCGTCCTCGGTCGGCTTCGACCGCCCGACACCGGCAACTGCACAATCCTGGACCCGTGTGCCGGCGAAGGCCACGCACTGCGGCAACTTGCCGAAGGGCTCCATGCGGTACCCTACGGCATCGAGCTTTCCGAGGATCGTGCCGCCCTGGTGCAGGAATCGCTGCCCGAAGGTCAGGCATTGGCGCCGGCCGACTTCCTCCGCTGTGCGATCAGCTACCACGCGTTCTCGTTCGTGTGGTGCAACCCGCCTTACGATTACGCGACGGGCGGTGAGGGCCGTGTGGAAAGCCAGTTTATCGAGCGGGCCGCCCATTTGCTGGCCGACAACGGCGTGCTTGCCTTGGTCTGCCCGCATGACGTGGCCGACACCTACAAGACGAGCGAATTCTTCGAGCAGCATTTTCACGACATTTCCGCGATGCCGTTTCCCGAAGAGGTCCGCAAGTTCAGCGAGACCGTCATTCTCGGCCGCAAGCGGAAGCAGTCGCGTGTCGTCAATCACCGTGACTGCCCGTATGACTGGCTGGAAAAGCGGATGGCGGACCACATCGTCTACAAGTTGCCGGCAGGGCAGCGACCGCGGCATTTCCGCAAGACGGAGCCGACCGATACCGAGTTGGTCAGGCTGGTCACCAAGAGCCCGCTCAGGTTTCACATCGAACGGCCCGCCGATCGTGCCGATTATCGCCCCAGGCCACCTTTGAGCCCTGGCAACGGACACCGTGCCATGCTCCTCGCGTCAGGTCATATCGACGGTTTGATCTGTCCGCCGGACGAACCGCCCCACGTCATTCGCGGCACGGCCGCCAAGGACGAGTACGTGGCATCGTCGGACACCAGCGAGGATGAAGAAGGCAACATCACGACCAAGACTGTGATTTCCGAGCGTGCAAGGCTGGTGATCCGCGTCTTGGCCTCGGACGGCACCATCACGACTTTGGCGTCGTAACGAATGAAACCAACCCTGCAATGGCCCAACCCCCAAACCTACCCATGAAGTGCCAAGGCAATAATCCTGTCCTGCCAGATCCTCCGACAGCGGATTTGGCCCAGGAAATCGCAGACCTGAGAGCAGCAGTGGAAACCGAACCGGCATGGAGAATCAACAAAGCGGTGCAAGATGCCAAACGCGAATTCTGGCTCTTGCCCGATTGCGATGAGGCAGTGGTGGATGTCCTGGATCTCATTGATTCCAGTGTCGGCAACCTCCCGCCTCATTCCCGAGGCCGGTGCAAAGCACGTTGTCTTGTCGCGTGCGTCGAATCGTTGCTGGAATGCATCGATTGAACGCCATGAAAGGCTCCTGAAGATGAAACCCCGATTGACCGAACAAGTTGACCACGGCGAAGCCGACAACCCGGTTTACTCTTGGCTGTTGGATTGCCTGCCGATGTACCTTCGCCCTGAAGTTCCCGCTGGGTGGGAGTGGATTCGCGGCGCTGGGTGTCCCGGTGCCTACCGCACTTTCGATCAGAGCCTGGCCCGCTCGACTGCCGCCCAATTCGGAATCGAGACGGTCGACACCAACTCCACCCACCGCTTGCACGATTCCCCGATTTTGTTGACCCTGAAATTATGAAACCGACCCTGCAATGGCCCAAACAGCCGAGCAAGTCTCGGCACCATATCCTTGGGCGGCGGCTGCGATGGACCGACCGCAGCCAGCGTTATCGAATTGAACGGTTCCCCGACGATGGAGCCCCAATCTTCATCGTCTTGTTCAACGACGGCGCCTGGCGGGTCATGTCGCATCACCGCAAGCTGCGGCCCGCCAAGCTTGCCTGTCACACCCATTACCGACAAACCGAAAGGAAAACCCGTGTCCGACGAAGTTGAACTCCCGTCGCTGATTATGAAGACCGCCAAGAGCGAGTTTTGCCTTCGCTGCCACGCGGCGGCTTGGGCGGACGAGTACGGCGGCAATGTGAAAGTCCACCGGCGGCACTCGCGGCAGCATCCGGGGCTGCTGCTCCTCAGCGCCACCGGCCCGGACACGGCCGCCAAGGCCCTGCGGGCGACCCTCTACCAGCCTGACATCGACGCCGGCTTCATACTGCACCTCCCCGATACGTCCGCGGAGATACTGCGGGCAAGGATCGCTTTCGACGGCAAGGCCGTAGGCTATAGCGCCGCGGTGGCCAAGCTGGCCCACGGCGTTGTCCACCTGGTCGCCCTGGCGAAGATCCCGGGGCTCATGCCCAACATGGGTGACGACCACCTCTGGAGCGAGTTGTCGGGGCCGCGCTACACCACGCCGCTGCTGAGGTCTTGGATTCCTTGGCTCAAGGAGGCCATGGGCAAAGGCGGCGGCATCGTCATGGCGAAGGGATTCCAGGCGACCGTGGGCGTGCTCAAGACCGAGCCCGGCGACTTGGATGAAATCGTCTCGGACGGAGTCAAAGACCGCTACCTGACCATGCGCGCCTGAAGCGAGGGAAACCATGAGCGAACCTTACGACCTGTCTGGTCCTTGGACCTACGAGTTGACCGAGCGCGACAAGAAGCACTGCGGCATTTCGATCATGGAGGGCGAGGCATTGATTGTCGAACTCCCCGGCTGGTACAAGAATGGCTGGCCTATCGAGAATGTCGATCCCTTCATCATCGCCAAAGCCAAGGCGATCATCGGCGCCTGCAACGCCCACGACGAATTGCTCGCCATCTGCCGCGACGTCATTTCGCCGGACGATGATTACGGCGGCAGCGACGATCCCGCCGCAAGGTGTGTCGAATGCGGGACGAAGCGAGCGCGGCCCGACCAACAGTTTTGCGATGTGCCGGGGTGCTTCGCGCTCCGCGTCCGCGCCGCTCTGGCCAAGGCGGAGACCCTTAACCCCTGAAAGCCATGATCTCACAGATTGACCTCATTGCCGGCATCGGCAAGCTGCTTACTCGCCACGGCGTCGAGACCGTACTTCCCAGACAATTCAACGCCATCGTCGCCGCCGCAAACGGCATCCTGGCGGAATTGGCAAAGCCCTACACGCCGGCAACTCCAGGCTGCGGCCTGAAAGCATGGCTGGAGTCGGACGACACCGGCAGGGGCACCCTCTGGATGGCTAATGTAATGTGCGGCCTGCATCGGCAAGAGGAAGTTGCCTGGCCCCACGACCCGGATGATCTCCAGCGGTGCGTTACGTTCCTTGACGCCATACCGGGAACGCGAGAGCAGTTGCCTAGCATGACCGTAAGCGGACCTCAGTGGGCCGCGCTGGTTGCCGCATGGGACGAACTGGAATCGCTGCTACGCGAAGAGGAGGCGTCGGGGAAATGCCCGAGGCTGACGAAACGCATGAAGGAAATCCTAGGAGAATAAATCACCTCACCATCGGGAAGAAGAGAGTGTAACAATGAACTGCGAAACCCTTACCGACTATCTGGACCGCTATGGTCCCCTGGTGGCGGAGCGTGCCCGCCAAGCTTTCGAGCCGCTGCACGTTCCGACCACCGATGCCGTAGTTACTCTCGACCTGAAGCGGGCAATGTTGCCTGCCCAAGGCCATGTCGTCACCGCCGCCGTAAAGACCTTGAATCGGGAGAAGGCCATCGAGCTTTGCTGCGAATGCGGCACTGGCAAAACGCAGATGGGGGCCTGTGCGGTGCATGCCCATGCAGTGGGCAAGCCGTACCGAGCAATTGTCATGTGCCCGCCGCACCTCGTGGCGACTTGGCACACGGAGTTGCTTGCTGTCTTTCCGGACAACACGGTTGAGGTCCGCGTGCTGGAGAAGTGGCGTGAACTGCTCACGTACCCCCGCGAAAAGCCTACGAAGCCGTCCTGGTTGATCATCGGCGAGACCTTGGCGAAAAACGGTCCCTACTGGCGTGCTTCCGCCGTGAAAGACTGTCGCGGCATTCTCCGCTGTCCCGACTGCGGTTCGCAGTTGCGAAGCAGAGCTGGCGGGGAAGGCGATTACCTCACCATGAAGGACCTGGAGAAGTCGCGGAAGCGGTGTACGGCGGAAGTGCCGACACGTCGCTTGAACGCCGATGGCGAGCCCATTCTGCGGCCCTGCGGTACGGCCTTGTGGCAATACACCGACAAGCGTCGCGTGTGGGCTCCGGCTGACTTCATCCACAAGCACCTCAAGGGCGTCTTCGATTATCTCATCTGCGATGAGGTTCACGAGGAAAAGAGCGAAACGTCCGCCCGTGCGAACGCCTTGGGTGCCCTGGTCGCCTCCTGCCGCAAGGTCGTGACAATGACTGGGACTCTCACGGGCGGTAAGGCTGGGCACGTCCGTTCTCTCCTGTTCCGCACGTCGCCGAAGAGCCTAAAGGCCGAGGGACTGACGTGGCAAGATGATATGGAGTTTGCCCGTCGTTACGGCAGGATTGACACTATTATCACCGAGAAGACGACCACCTCCAACGACAACCGCCGCAGCAATGGCAAGAGCACGACCAAGCGGCAAGCCGAACAGCCGGGCATCATGCCCACGCTGTACGGCAGGCACCTGATCGGCAACACGATCTTCCTCAGCCTCAAGGACGTAGCGGCGAATCTGCCCAGTTATGAAGAGCAACCGATCGCCGTTCACATGAGTGCGGACCTGACTGACGCGTACCGGAAAGTTGAAGCGGACCTCAAGGATGCGGTGGCCCAGCTTTTGCGGCGGGGAAACCATCAGCTTCTCTCCGGGATGCTCCATGCGTTGTTGGCGTTTCCCGACTACCCGTGGGATTGGTCCGACATTGGTTACAACGAAAACGGGCGGTTCGTGCATGTCACAACGCCGCCGACGCTCGACCGCGATACGCTTTGGCCCAAGGAGCGTAAACTCCTGGAGATTCTGCGGCAAGAGAACGGACAGAGTCGCCAATCATGGGTCTTTGCCTGCTATACCAACACGCATCCAGTGCTGGGGCGGTTGGAAACGATCATCCGCGATGCCGGGCACACGGTCAAAGTGCTGGACGCCGCCAAGGTTCCCACGCGACACCGCAGCCAGTGGATTGCCGAGAACGCCCCTGGCGTTGACGTAATTGTGTCACACCCCCAACCGGTGAGGACCGGGCTGACGCTCTTCGATGCTGCTGGCCGGTACAACTTCCCGTCGATCCTGTTTTACGAGACTGGATATGAACCGTTCACGCTGCGTCAGGCATCGCGAAGGGCATGGCGGATCGGTCAGAAGCTTCCTTGCCGGGTGTACTTTTTCTACTACCAAGCGACGATGCAGGCCCGGGCGATGGCGCTCGATGGCCCAGAAGCTGGATGCTTCGCTGGCCTTGGAGGGCCAGTTCTCGGCCGAGGGACTGGCCGCCATGTCCGCCGACAGCGGATCGCTAACCATGGAGTTGGCGAGGAGTCTGGTTCAGAATCTCGACTTCGGCGAGGTCGAGCGGGTGTGGGCGAAGCTCGGCATGGACGAGGCCGTGGCGGCAGCGGTTGAAACAACCCCCGTGGGCATGGACGGCCCGCGGCCGCTGGAGAAAGCCAGTCGTCCGTTACGCCGTTCCCGTCGTCGTTCGCCCGCCGGCTCGCTCAGCGCCGCCGTCGCGCGGCAGCTTTCCTTGTTCTTCGGCGACTGAAAGTGGCTCCGCCTCCGCTTTCGTTGCCCGCGCAAAGCCGGCCAGGGATCGTCCTAGCCGGCTTTGTTTCGTTAAGACCCCTCTCATTCGGAGACAGTATTACTATGAGTACCGTGCTTGAACAGCCCGTACGTCAACAGTCCACCGCGGCCGATCGTTTGCGGACGACCATGGCCGCCGTGCGGGTTTCACTCACCTGGTTCGGCACCCGCAAGTCCTTGACCGCCGAGCAGAAGGCCGAGGCCGCCGAGCCGTTCGGAGCCGAAGCCAAGTTCATCTCGGCCGGAAAAAAGCTGCTCGATACCAAGCACCCGGCCTACAAGGCCGTGACCACGATCCGTGGCAAGGTGATCGCGTACTGGAAGTCGCTGTCCTTGCCGTATCCGGAGCCGGGCATTCGCTTGATCCGCCAGCAGAAGATTGACGGCTTCGCGGCCCAGATGGGCGAGTTCCAGGAACAGTTGGCCGAGGCCGTCACGAATCTCGACGGACACTACCACGAGTTGAAAGCCACGGCCCGGCAGCGATTGGGCACCCTCTACAACTCGGCCGATTATCCGTCGTCGCTTGTCGGCCTGTTCGAGATCGGCTTCGAGTTTCCGCCGATCGAGCCGCCGGAGTATCTTCAACATCTCAACCCGGCCTTGTACGAGGAGGAATGCGAGCGTGTGCAGTCGCGTTTCGATGAGGCCGTGCGCCTGGCCGAGGACGCGTTCACCGCCGAACTGAGCAAGTTGCTGTCGCACCTCACCGAACGGCTCTCCGGCGAGGACGACGGCAAGCCGAAAATCTTCCGGGATTCGGCCATCGAGAACCTGACCGAGTTCTTCCAACGGTTCCGCGAGTTGAATATCCGCAGCAGTGACCAGCTCGACCAACTCGTCAACCAGGCCCAACGGGTCATCCGCGGCGTCGATCCCCAGGATCTCAGGGACAACGCCGGCCTGCGTCAGCACGTTGCGACGGAGATGTCGCAGGTGCAGAGCGTGCTGGACGGCCTGCTCGTCGATCGGCCGCGGCGGAACATCCTGCGTCGGGCCAAATAGAGGCACCGGCCATGCAGATCATTGTCGAACCCGGCGGGGCTGTCCGCTGCATCTATAGCGAGGAAATCGACCTGACCTCGATCGGCAGCCCCGTCATTACCCGTGCCTCCCACGTCGAGCCAGACCAGCAAGGACGCTGGCTGGCCGACATGTCGCCGTTATCTGGTCCGATTCTCGGCCCGTTTCAACTTCGTAGCGAGGCCCTGTCGGCCGAGCACGATTGGTTGGAGACCAACTGGCTTGGCTGCGCGGGCGGCCAATAGCCGGTCTCCGTGTCCTGTCCCTCCCCTCTCTGGAGACCTTTTTTATGATCGCTACCTTTGAACAACCCTCCCCACTCGACGAATGGCGTCAGCGCCTCGGCGGCCGACGCCGCCGTACCCAGCCCCGGCCCCTGGCCGCCATGGGCTTTCTGGCCGATGGTCCGGTCGTCGACGACCTGATCGAGGTCGAGAACCTGACCATAGTATTACTGTATGACGAGCCGATCCGCCCAGGGCAATGTGCCCTCCGTCTGGCGGGTTATTCCGGCAGTCGCATCCCCTGGGGCGTTCGCTTCGGCGGCCCCGATCGCTGCCGGTTTGTGAAAGACCTCGCGCTCCAGCCCGTGCTCGGCGGACAAGGCTACCGACTCGACCTTGCGAACGACGAACTGCTGATGCAGGCCCTCGCGCTGAATCGGCAACTCAACCGCCATGCCCGATTCTGCGAGCAAGTGCGGGAGCGGCCCTTCCTGCCCAAGCTCTGGGCCGGATTCCACCGGAAAGATGCGGCCGGCATCACCGGCCCGGAATCGGCCGCCCACAGCCCGGAACTGGCCGCTTACGCCTCTCGCGTTGGCAGAACCCCCGCGTCCCTGCTGGAACGTCTCTGTTGCGATCACCAGGGTTTGACCCTCTTCCCGCTGGCCTGGGTGAGCCACCGCTGGCATCAGGCGGCGTCTGTCTTCGCCGATCTGCGGCACTTCCCCGAGCGGCAGGTATTTCACTTGCGGCAGCGCGACGATCTGGCGGGGTTCCACGATGCCGCGGAATTCGACCTCCACAACCGTTTTCGATCGTCGCTTCGGCAGCGGCGAGCACCCAATGCGGCCGTGTCGATGAGCGCCTGATCGACCTTATCACCGAAACGGCAGCCTGGGCAACCAGGCTGCCGGCACCTTGGCCATTCTGCTCACCTGAGCAAACTCTCGCCCCCATCCAACCATCACCCACGGACGTTCCCATGACTAATGCCGAAGCACCCCACACGCAAGTAAACCTGGACACGTTCTGCACAACCCTGGCTGACCAATACCGCAGACTGTTCGTGTCCGACCCCGATTTTGCCTACGTCGCTTCCCAGCTTACCCCCGAAGCCCTGGCCCGCAAGATGACGCTGGGGCTCGACAACGGGACCGCGAACAAAGACGGCAAGGCGATTCGTAGCGTTTGCCGGCTATTGAAGATTGACCACACGTACAAGGCAATCCGTGCCTACCTGTCCGCCCGTTGATGCCCCCGCTTGAAGCAGAAAGGAAGACGCAGATCATGCAACGAATGAAGAAAGCCGATCGCGAGCGATTCGTGGCCGGCGCCAATGCAATCATCGCCTTGCTGGGTGCCGTCTTGAGCGATCCAGCAAGGGAATCCTATCACTGGATTCTCGCGACCAAGTCGGGTGGGCTGCGGCTGACCGTTACGGAGAATAGCACCCAAGGCCCTGGAGCGGTCTTTTGCCGCTTTGATCAACCACAAGTGGCGTCGCGGTGTGTCGGCTGCAATGAACACAGCGGCAAGTGGAACCACTACTGGTTCAAAGGCACGGTGGATCACGCGCTGCACGAACTGGAGCAGAGGCTGAAGTCCGTCATGCCAGTGGCAAGCGTCGCGTAAGAGCGTGCGGCATGGTGGCGAAATGGTAGACGCCCGTAGGCATACGAGTCAGTCTTGGTTGTACCCGGCAGGGGAAGCTGAGACATCAACGAATGCGGGTTCGACTCCCGCCCATGCCACTAGAAGTGTGTTCTGTTTCTTGACCTACGCCTGGAAGTGTGCCAAGTGCGGCCATATCTACGGAAAGGAAGGCCAGTAACGGCTAAGACCCGGCATGTGCCTATTACCAAGACCAAGGAGAACCGATGCCTCGTAACACCAACATCCCCGATGTCGAACTCATCGAACCTGGAGTCGTGCGTGTCAAATGCCGCGACTGCGGTACGCTGATTCGCCTGGAGTTTGGCGACCTCACGCGGGATGAGGCCGTGGCAGCCCTGAAGAAACAGGACTATCCGCGTGAGTGCCCCGGCTTCCACACAGAGCTATCCGGCTGGCATTTGCTCTGGCACTTCGAGGAGGCACTCGCCGCCTGCTACGGCCCCTCTATCACCGTGATCACGGATTTCGCGATGATCCACCTTCGTGCCGACGGCCCCGTTAGCCGGGCAAGTATTCGGCGATGGCTGGCGGAACAAGTTCCTGGCGTGACCAAGGAAAACGTCGCAACCCTGACTGATGAGTTCTTGGCCCATGCCTTGCAGGTTGGTTTGATTCGCGTCTATGACGACATGCCGGAAGTCTATGAGGCCAACGAAATGTCGGAGTGCTAACGGAGCTAAAGTCCTGCGGGACAAGCCGAGTGCGGAGTGCCTGAAATGATCGTGAGCGGACTTCGGCTTTGACACCCAAGCACGCAGTAGGGACCGGATGCTGGTGGCCAACAGCCGCCGGTACCGATTGCGTTTCTCGCGAAGGCTTGAAGCCACCAGTGGTCCTTGACGGCACTCCCCTCGGCTGTTTTTCATTGATTTCGTCATCCATTTGTCTGAATTCACCTGGCCGAGTCGTCGTGACGTTTCACGGCAACCCGGCTTTTTCGTTTCTTACCCCAAGGATATTCCATGACCCAACGCTTACTCGAACGTGCCGTAGCCCGTGCTACTGGCGAAGCTTTTTCCACCATCCGTCGCCGCGGCTTCAGCATTTTCGATCCCACCGCGGGCGACAAGGATTTCGATGAATTGCCTCGTCCGCGAACCGTCAACTGGGACCGCCTGGACGCGAATCGGCCAGGCTATCTGCCGCAGCGTACTCGCTGCCATCGGAAATTCGCATGATACTCTTCCTGCTGAACTATCTGACAAGGAGAACCACCATTGATTACCATTTCTCGCCGCCTGGCTCTGCAACTCCGCAGTGTTCTGCGTCGTGCCTTCGGCAACTTTACCGGCAACGGCCCCGCCATCGGTTTCATCGCCGGCAGGGAGGGGCTGCTCGCGAGGGCCGCCTGCGGCGACGTCATCGTCGAATACCGCGTGCCCGGCAGGCTGGCCGAAGAGACCCTCTGGCTGCCGTTTGATCTATTGACAGACTGCGAGGGAAAGAAGGACGATCCGGTCGAACTGGAGGCCAGCGGCGAACACCAGGTCACCGCACGCTGGCAGGACCGCAGCGGCCCGCAACTCATCAGCTACGATGCCATGACGCCCCTGGGCGCCGACAAGTTCCCGGCGCGGCCGACCGACCTTGCGGCCAATCCGCCTCGCCTCTTGCAGGCCCTGGCCGACGCGTCGGAGATCGCTGACCCGGATAATACCCGCTATGCCCTGGGCAATTTGCAGCTCTCCGGCTCGCGGGGTGAAATCGCTGCCACGGATGGCCGCCAACTGCTCGTGCAGACGGGTTTTGCCTTTTCCTGGCCAGACGATCTGCTCGTCCCGCGCGCGAAGTTCCTGGCCTCTCCCGAATTGTCCGGCATCGAACCGGTGGCGATCGCCTGGAGCGGCAACCATGTCGCCATCGGCGTCGGCCCGTGGACCTTCTATCTGCCGGTCAACACCGCGGGCCGCTTTCCCAAGGTCATGGATTGCGTCCCTGCCGCGGACGCCGCCAAGGCCCGCTGCCGGCTCTCGGCGGACGACGTGCGGTTTCTGGCCGAGACCTTGCCAAAGCTGCCCTGCGACGACGAGGACAGCCGTCGCGTGACGCTGGATCTGAACGGACACGTCGCCGTGCGGGCCAAGCCGGCCGATCAGTCCACGCCCACCGAGGTCGTGCTCAACAACTCGCAGTTCACCGGCGATCCGATGAGGATCAGCGTGAACCGCACGTACCTGGCCCGCGCCATGCGGCTCGGGCTGGACGAGATTTGTTTGTTCGGCGACGAAACCGCCCTGCTCGGCCGGACCACGGATCGCCAGTACGTCTGGATGCCCCTGTCCAAGGACTCGGCGATCCGGCCGAAAAAGATGCCCTCCGCATCGAGTCGCCCAAGGGCGAGCCCGTTGCTTCCATTCTCGAATCCCCACCACCGAGGAGAATTCCACCCATGGCCGAGACCATGACGAACACCAACGGCAAGGCCGCGAGCAATGGCCACGCCACCACGAACGGCCAGGCGAACGGTCAGGCTGCGACAAACGGCCAAGCCAAGCCCGAAATCGCCAACCGCAGGACTTCCAACCGCAAGGGCGGGCAGCAGGACATCGCGGGCTTGATCGAACAGGCCGAGAAATTCCGTACCGCGGCCCACGATCTGACGCACCAGGCCAATGAGTTGGTGAAGGCACTCAAGCAGCACCGCCGCCAGAACCGGGCGATCGAATGCACCCTGGCCAGCATCCGCCAACTCAAGGGTCTGGGGGTCTAGGCCGGCAGCTTCTTGCTTTCCCAACCTTCACTGTCTTCCGTACCGTCGAGGCGGACATGCTCGTTGAGCACCGCCTCGATGGCCGGAGACGTTTATACGGCCACAAGGAAAGTGCCCGGAGCGATGTTCGGGCCGCCAGGCTCTTCCGGCGGCCGCTTGGGCCTCGCTTCACCAGCGGCTCGCTGGGACCTTTCTTGCGTTCTTGGGGGCTTCGATCCCCGGTAACCATCTTTTTGAGAAAACATGGAGAAACGACTATGCCCATGACAATCAACGTCGGTTTGTCAAAAAAATCGGCCTGCCCGACTACGGCTCGCTTGGAGCGTCGTGCCACGTCGACTTTGAGGTCGATCAGAGCGTGCTTCAGCGCAATCCGGAAGCGTTTCATCGCCACGTTCGCAATGCTTACGTCGCTTGTGCCCAGGCGGTCAATGAGGAATTGGCCCGTCACCAGACGGGCAACGGTACGGCAAGCCGCGCGACGAACGGCGCCAGCAACGGCCATGCTGCCCAGCCGTCGCACAACGGCACAAATGCCAACAGTACCGGGAACAACCACGCCAACGGCAACGGGGCCAATGGGAATGGCTCCAATGGCAATGGACAGCGCAACGGGAACGGCCGGGCCGCATCCGAGAAGCAAATGTCTTTTGCCAAGCAGCTCTCCAAGTCGATTCAGGGATTGGGCATCCGCCGCTTGGAAACCCTCGCCCAAAAGATGTTCGGCAAGCCGCTGGCCGCGTTGACGAGCATGGATGCGTCGGGCCTGATCGACACGCTGAAGAACATCAAGGACGGCCAGATCGACCTCGACAGCGTGCTGGAGGGAAACGCAGCATGAGCACCGGACTGCTTGGTTTCGAGTCGGTCCAGGCGCGGCAAGGCGGGGTGTGGGAGTACATTTCCCCATCCCGCCTGAGTTGCTGGCTTGCCTGTCCCCTAAAGTGGAAACTTCGCTACCTGGATGGCATCCGCACGCCGACGACGCCCGCGTTGTTTGTCGGCAAAGCCTGCCACGCCGGGTTAGAGGTCTATTACAGGCATCGACAACTTGGCGTCACGCTCGGGGTGGACGACGTGATGCGACGGATGACGGAGTCCTGGGCTGCGCTCGTGGACGAGGAGAATATGGATTTCGACTCGACCGAAGACGAACAGGCAATGCGCCAGCAGGTGGCCGACCTGGTGCGGGTCTACCTCGACAACGTGCCCAAAGACGAGAAGCCGCTGGCCGTCGAGGTGGCCGCCGAAGCGCCGCTGGTCGATCCAACCACCGGAGAGGACCTCGGCATCCCGCTGGTTGGCGTCATCGACCTGGTGCTCGACAGCGAGGCCGGGCCGCTGATCGCCGACTTCAAGACGGCGGCCCGTAGCAGCGAACCGATGGAGATCACCAATGAGATCCAGTTGTCGAGCTATGCCTGGCTGCACCGGCAGATTGCCGGTCAACAGGAGGGCGGGCTGGAAATCAGGTCGCTCATCAAGACCAAAACGCCCAAAGTGGAGTTCCATCCCTACGCAGCGCGCACGGACGCCCATTTCCTGCGGCTTTTCGCCGTGATCCGCGAATATCTCGACGCCCTGGACCGTGGCACGTTTAACTTCAGACCGGGGTTTGCGTGTGGGATGTGCGACTTCAGAACCGGTCCCTGCCGGACATGGGCTGGCTAAAACCGCCGCTCCTCTCGCCTGCGCCGCTGCCACGCTCGTGGCGCGGCGCGGGCGGGGAGGGGCGATTTTTTTAGGTGTCAGGGGCCAGGTGACGCATACAGCCAAGTCAAATCCACCGGGCCGTTGCACCTCGTTTATTTCTTGTCGTCTCTCGGCTTCATCCGTTGCCGTCCCATCTGCTCGATCAGCCCCGCCGCCTTCATCACCGCGTCCACGCTTATATTGGGAACTTCCTCGTTGCGGCCAAAGTAGCCCGCCAGGTACTTCTCCGAAGGATTGTCGATGCCGATCCTGGTGCAGACGAGGTAAGCCACCGACTCAGCCTCGAACTCCTGAGTCTGCAAGTCCAAGCCGCGCCGGTCGGGCCACCACTTTGCGTTCGGCGTGCCCAGGTGACCGCAGTAGAGGTGTGCCAGTTCATGCACGACGGTCGCGTACCGTGCTTCCTTGCTTGCCGTCCCGTTGAAGAGCATGTCGTAGCGGAGGGGAACTTCAACCAGCTTGGGATTGCCGTCCCTGTCTCTTCCTGCGTCGAACACCACCTTGCCGCCGCCCGCCGGGCGTATCGACCCCGTCGACTGGGAACCCTCCTTCCTCGGCTGGATACGGATGCCGTCCCGTTTGGCGTTCTCGACCGTCCAGTCCACCTGGTCGCCGATTTTGCCCCCGCGAACCTCGAAGGGGTTCTCGACCTCGGGCGGAAGCGGCTTGGAGTCGTTTCCCGCCTCGGTGTCGGAGACGTCGAACACGAACATGACCGGACCCATCGGTTGGAGGATGACCAGGGGGCGGGCGTTGACCTTCACCGTCCGTCCGTACTGTAAGCTCCACCGATGGGCAGGGGCAACGAACCGAGCCCCCTGCATCTGTACTTGTACGAGCATCGCGTTGTAGGGAGCGTAGGAGCGGAACCCGGCTATGAACTTGAGCAGCCCATCATAGGACTTGCTGGAGCGGTACTGCCGGGCGAAGCAGAAGAGTTCGTCCAGCACACGCTTGGTCGCATGCGCATCCCAGTTATCCGCTGGCGAGGAACCGTCCGGCCACTCCTGTTGGTTCTCGGTAGTGCTCATGCCGGTGCTCCACTAGGCTGCTCGATCCGTTCTCAGGCCGTCTCGACCCAACTTTCGTCTCGTCAGATGTACCCGCTTTTTCGTGCGATCTCAAAGCCACGGGATCGCTGATAGCTCTCCAAGCGAACCCATGTTTCAGCGATTTCATAGCTCACCGATTGAGGGCCAATTCGGTCAATAATATAGTGTCTGCCCTCGATGATGATAACGTCGCCTAACCGCAAAGACCGCTCGTGAACTTTACGGTTCATGTGCGAAGACCACGCCTCGGTTGTCTTTCGGATTATCTCGGTGTCGCTTACTCCGAAGCATTTCCAGTGATAAGCCCTCATCTGCTGCTGGAAGATACTGCCACCACTGTGCTCCTCGGGCGGATAGACGATGGTGACGTCTACCAGCGAACCGCCCGGTATCTCCTCTTCGTCGTCCGGCGTTACCTCGATCTGCCCGATGAGATCAGCGATTGATTGTTGCTGGCCACCGAACGGCGATCGCGGGTTGGAGAGTATTTCGGTTCTCGGCTTGTTCAGCGGCACCGGAGACGGAATTGGCCGTCGCGTGCTCGGTTCTAAAGGGTACGCAGTTACATTGATGATCTGATCCGGCAGAGCATCGTGAACCAGAATACGGTACGGGCAAACCGCCGGGAGCGGGAGGAGTGGGCTTGTCGGAAGCGTGTGGGTTATCAGGCGCCCTAAGTCGGCGCGGGCCCGGGGCCCCGCAAGGTCTCTTGGTCCCTGGGAATCCTGCGCTCTTGGTAGAGCCGGGCGCTCATGCTCAGGTACGGGGTCGACATTGAGAAGCTCCCTTGACATAGCTGCCTCAACTAGAGCGTGATACTGCTCGGGCGAGTACAAGACAACATCAGCCGGCTTATCCGGGTCGGGTGGCGGCGGAGCCGCCATCTTCCCCGCAGAACGCCACAGCATGCCGCAGGAACTCACGAGCACCTGGCCCATGAACGCCATCCACGCATCAATAAAATCCTCCAACCATTGAAGTTGAGGCTTACGTTGATTTGACATCACAACCTCCAGTTCATTATCTCACTGACCCTGACCTATCGCCGAAATTCCAGCACAAGGCTGCGAGCTTCGTACCGTTGTTTCGGTGAAGGCAATGCACGATTAGCTCTACGAAACTCTAATCATCAAAATCGTCGATGTCCCTTTGCTCCAGTCGATTGTAAAAACCAAGCAGTATGCGCAGTCCGATGAAGAGGAAGACCAGCATCACCAGGCCCGGCCCGATACCGATGAACGGCAGCGAGCACAGCCAGCCCAGCAGTACGAAGCCTGCCACTTTCCCGAATAAGGCTGCGCCATCAAAGCGTCGCATGACATTGTTCTCCAAAACAGTTAGGATAAGCCTCTTGCCCCACCTACGGGCTTCGCGGGCATGACCTGGTTGTAGTCGAGCATGTTTTCAATGTTGCCTTGAATCCATGCCGTTGCGGCGTCCGCGTTCAGTCGTTGGTCGGCCATCCCGACGATTGGCCGAGTTCTTGCTGCTCGTTTGGCGAGACAGTGTGCCGACGAACGCGATTACAGCGGCAACGGCAACTAGCGTCAGGAACAAATAGATGACAGTCCAGAAAATGCTCTTGCACGCAGCTTCGACACCGGCAAATATCTGGGCAATCCCGGCCACGGCTGGAACCAACACGGCGAGAAGAATCAAAAATGCGGCCAAGGGCACGAGCAAGAAGAGCAGCACCTTTACGGTCGAAAGAATCCACGCCCGCAACCACCCATTACTTCCGAGGCGGTACTCCAGAAGTGCAGAGTTGTAACGCAAGACTTCGATCGCACGCTCCAAGCCTGACATAGAGGAAAGGTCGGGGTTGGCCTGCGGTAGAGGCAACGGCTTTAGATCACAGAAGAAGACCGAGCGAACAACGACGCCCAGACTCTGTCGAGGGACTTGGACCAGTTGCCCGCTACGAACTTCAGGAAGCGATTCTCGCGGTTCTTCATTATTATTCGTCACGATAGTATTCCTTCTGCCCACGCGGTGTTATCTGGAACTGCCGTGAATCATGTTTGGTACGACTACCCATCGCCGCCCCAACGACCAGAGAAATGATCACTCCCACGACAATTCCCGCCATGGAAGCTATGGCAATCGTCGACCACTTGCTCGTGTCTTGGTGGGCCTTAGCCAGTTCTTGATTCAGATGCTCGATTTCCGCGTTCTTCGCGGCAATTTCCTCCTGTAGTTCCTTAACGACGGGATTGTCCTTGGGACTGGATTTGTCTCCGCCGCATCCCCCCAGCAAAATGGCGATTGCGGCGAGACCAAGGACGAGGAACGGGGTTGGACTTTGTAATGGATTGGCGGCGGATATGCTGACGTGGACCATGCTTGTACACAAGAAAAAAAGGAGCGTTGGAAACCAAGCCACTGCTCCAGGAGCCCCGACCAAGGGGCACTAACGAACAGCAAACTTGGCCCCAACGCTCCTTGCGGAGCGCGGTGCCAAGTAGCCGCTTCGTTAGTTCAAGAGCCCGAAGGCCCAGGTTGGTCGTTTCCTGGAAGCAGATACCTGACGCACACGCGTCGATCAAATTGTCTTCAATGGCCGTCCAGCGGCCTTCGTCATCTTTGCATAGCTTTTCACACTGGTCATGGACCTGCAAATGCGTCCCGGCCGGGTGGCCAGGAACAATCATCAGTTTACCCACGAGGGAGGAGGGAAGCCAGCCACCCCCCGGAACCATCTCGCCCTCCGCGGCGGACGGTGGTGGGCGCCACGATCGGCCACAACCCGCGGCCGACGAGGTGGACCGCCCAGGGCTCGGCACCATTAGCGCCGCCCAGGCGCAGGTTTCACGCTGTCGGGCAAGCCGCCCGACGTGTCGGTGACGCTCGGCCGCATCGGGGAGGGACGTCGGCACTCACCGACCGGCCATGAGTTCCGCACGGCTCTCCGCGCCATTCGCACGGTAGCGGCAGAACAGCGCTGATTCGACCCTTACGATCACCCCCCCACTGGCAATGAGATATGCAATCCGCAAAAAGGCCGTATTTCACATGAGGGGGCCGTTGGCATCGTTCGTCCTTCCGTCGGCGCCTTTGGCCGATATGCTGGGCAAGCCTGGAAAACTTCCCCCGCAGTCATGGGCAATTTCGGGCTGCGCACATCCCACTCGCGGGCGCTGACCAGGGCCATTCGTCGCACTCACGGACGCTGTGGCGCGGCATTTGTCGCCAAACGCCGCATCGTTTCCGCCGACATTTGCTCCGCGCCCACGGCCGCCGCCTCGCAGACAAAGAGGGGGAAGATGTTGCCGGTGCGCGCCTCGATTGGCCCCTGGTGAACTCCTTGGCGTCGGCGGGGGCCTTGGCAAGCGCCACGACGGTTGCCCTAGAATCGCACTGGTTTAGCGCGGCGGCGGCCAGCTACCAGTGCCCCGGCACGGTCCCCACGACGTGGTTCTCCGCCCCAGCAACGAACGTCGCCGCCTGGGCCAAGAGGCGCGACGACCAGCGGCGTCGGCCTTGCCTGAGCCTGGTTACTTGGCTTGAGCTAACGTTCAGGACGATGGCCAGTTGCCGCTGGGTAATCCCCAGCCGATCCGAGCGCATGAACAGCTCATCCACCTCGGCGTTGCCTGCGGCCACGTAATCGGCGCTCCTGCCGGTCAGGGACTGATAGCCCTCGGACATGGTGAAGAACTGGCTGCAGCGCCAGAGGTAACGTTCGGAGGCGCCGATGACGACGCGGAACCCAGGCAGACTGTTCACCCCAGAATCAACGCGCGCCCATCGACGCATGTCTTCAAGCGAGAGGTAGTACCCGTGCCAACAATGGCGAAAGTGTACATCAACGCCCAGACCGTCAGCAATGTCGTTCACGTCTCTCAGGAACTCCGGCAGCTTCTTTCGCTGCTCAACCCCCGGCTCTCTTGCCGTCGCGTAGCCGCATTTCACGAGCAAGCCACCCCGAAATGAGCCGTAAAGGCTGCGACTGGGGCCGCGCAGGGCATTGCCGTGGTTCGCCCAGAAGGGAACGGGACCTTGTGGGCGGAAACGGGCCTCGCCGGCGCTCTCCGGCCCAAGGTCTGGGGGCGCTCCGATCAGAAGGCGCAGGCCAGCGCGTCCGCCTGGTCGTCGCCCGTCGTGGCGCGGCGCGACCTCCTCCATGAGCACGCGGGCGATCTGCCGCTGTTCGGGCGTCACGGCCGGCCACCGTGGCCCAAACAGCTTGCTTAGCAGCGCCGTCTCGGCCTCGCGGCGTTGGGCCAGAACCTCGTCGCTTTCCGGCGGCTCCTCACGGGCGAACCATGAGCGCGGAGGGCAAAAAACCCGTATTATTGGGCCGTCATCCCGGGTTAATATGCACTGTTGCATTTGGTTCGGAAGCCTTGGACGCACGCGGCAAAGCTGATGAAGTGTATCTGTGCTGATCCTAATGCCCCGAGCCAGCGAGCGCAAGTGGAGACTGTACGGTGGGGCTGCCTCTGCTGCCATAAGGCGCGGCGTGGTGGGTGTCCTGGAACAGGAACACGACGCTACCGCTAAAGGCGCGGGCGAGGGTGGTGTTGGCATCAAGTCGCAACGCTGCGCCGCCCGGCGCGGGTGAGGTTCTGTACTCAGGGTCTTGCCTGCGGTGATATGGCGCGAGTGAGTTGGGTGAGGTGGTTTTGGTATACCCCCCTTCCGCGAAGCATACGGCGCTAGCGGGTGTCTGGGACGGGACAAAAAACCTAGTGTCAAATAGGACGGGACATGGGACACGGGACTGGGACAGAGGATGGGACATCCGCCCGCCCCGTAGGGGCGGCTGTCCCTCGTCCCGTTGTCCCGTTGTCCCAGTCCTCTTTTGCCACAGCACTGAAGAGAATAAATACATATAACCCCTCCTTTGAAATACCATGCTCGCGCTTTACGGCGCGAGCAATGGTGATATTACCTAGCTTAACACCTCGGCCGCGCTATAACGGAGCCGTGGCTCCGTACCTGTAACGATCACCGTACCCAGGCCGCGCTGGGTGTCGAGCAGTTGCTTTGCCGTGGAGCCACTCACGTTCAGGGCGCGCTTGACGTCGCTGACAGACGCCGGCTCGCGCTGCGTACGGAGCCATGCCAGTAGTTCCTCGGCGCGATCCCGCGCTGCGCGGGAGGCTCGGCCGGCTCGGCATCCTCATCGACAGGCTCGGCCGCGCTATGTACGGTACGGCGGCCGTGCCTCCGTGCCTCGCGCCGTGCCTCGCGCCGTGCCGTGCGCTCCGCCTGCCGCTGCTCCTCTGCCACGCGCTCCAGCATTAGCTGCTGCGACAGCTTGTCGCGCGCCGTCGCCAGCACCGTGTACAGCGCGGTATTCGGGGGGTGCGATCCCCATCCAGCTCGGTGTGGGCGCCATGGCCTTGGCCAGGCGCAGAGCTTGACCGCGGTGTCATCCAGTGGCGGGTTGGCCAGCGCGGCCAGGGCGCGCGCAGATCGGCCACGTAGTCTGGCCAGGCCTCCTCGGCCAGGGCGGCGCAGCGGCTCCGTATAGCCGCCATCTCGGCGTCCGCCTGCGGGTCGGGCTTGGTCGCGGGCTTGGGCGCGGCCTTGGGTACGGCTGCCAGTGCCGCTACGGCGCGCGAGGGTGGCGGGGTGGCCTCTGGGGCCTGGGGCGCGGTCGCGGGCGTAGGAACGCACGCTAGGGCCACTGCGGCGCGCCAGTGCGGCAGGGGCGGTATGGCAGGCCCTTCGACGGGGGGCGCGGCGTGCCAGGGCGGCAGGGGCGGTATGGCCGGCCCTTCGACGGGCGGAGCCGTCTGGAGATTGGCGGGGTGGCCGGTGATGCCGTCGCCGATGAGGTACGTGTGGACGTGCCAGCGCGCGGCCGAGATAATCTTGAGGGTGGGATTGCCGAGAAGCCCCTCATGGGCTAAAGTAGACATGTTGACTGCTTTCTGTTAAGGGCGGTTGACAGTTGTCTTGCGGGTCGATGGGAAGTCTCTCCGCAAACGAATCAAGGGCCTCGGCGGAAGTTGTGCTCCCCCGGGGCCTTTCCATTTGCTGAAATGTAAATCGGCGTCGTCGCGGGCGCAAGCCCGAAACCGAGCGAGCCGATGCGGATGGAGAATGGGGTGGTACATGCCGTGGGCTCCTTTGCCGATTGTGGGCGGAACTCAAGTACTGCGACATGCGTGACGCGGTGCTCAAGTACCAAGGGTCTTGTGCCCAGGTTTGCTTTGTCGGAACATTATTCAGTGGGACATGATGTCCCGCGAGGCGCGATCAGTCATCCGGTTCTTCTTCGGGTTCGCCGGGACCACCGAACTTCTCCAGCAGCGCGGCCATGTTCTTCTCACGGCGCCGCTTCGTCGCCTTCTCGTGGCTGATCAGGTCTCGCAGCAGGGAGACGCCGCGTTCCAGGGTCTGGACGTGCCCATCCATCTGCGGGTCGAGGACTTCCACTTCTTTCGTGCGTCCCGCCAGCACGTCCGCTGTTGCATCGAGGTCCTTCAGCAGCGCGCGGTAAGCCGGCATTACGGATTCGTTGCGGCGTTTGCCCCGGGCGACGTGCCGCTTCGACGACGGCCTTCGGGTCCTTGCCGTCGCGTATCGCCTGGGCGATTTCGGCCTGGTCCTCGCGGTCGAGCTGGGAAACCCTGTCGGCCAGCACCAAGGTCAATCGCCCTTCGTCGAGGGCGGACTGCACCTCGGTCGGCGTGCGTAGCACGTTGAGCAATCGGCTGGCCTCGCGGCCGCTCACGCCCAACATCTTGCCGATCCAATCCCGGGTGCTCTGCCGGATGGCCCATTGGTCGTTATCGAAACCGTACTGGTTGCGACGAACGGCACCGATCTTCTTCAACTCGAACGCGCAGCGGGCCCGCTCCAGGGCGCTGAGCTGGCGGCGCTCGGCGTTGTCGCGGATCAAGAAGGCCGTGATCGCGTCCTCGCCCTGCTCGGCGAGGTCCTGGCGCACGATGGCGCTGATTTCAGTCCAACCTATGGCCTTCGCCGCGGCGACGCGACGGTGGCCGGCGACGATCGTCATGTTTGGCAACACCTCAATGGGGTGATCCAGTCCGACGTCCTTCAGGTTCTTTGCCAGCGCAGCGTCCTCCGCCGCAGACCGCGGAGCGAAGAGCTCGAATTGACGCGAGTGCGGCTTCAGCGCGGCGAGCTTCACTTTCACAACGACGGTCAGCTTCACGTTTTCCATGTCGGACCTCGATCCTGGGCGAGGCGTCCGGGGGCGGTGATTGTTTGGCGATGGCGGGAACGCTCGGGCGGAACCGGGCATAAGCCCAGTTCCAGCCCGCGTTCTCAAACATGATCAGCGCTGGCCGCTGACGTCGGAGTAATCCAGCTCCAGTTCGCCTTGAGCGGTGCGAACGACCTTGTAGTCCGGCACGCCTTCTCCATCAACGGGCGCGATTTCCGTCGACAGCACGTCGTACAATTCGATGTCGTCGGGCCGGAACGCACGCGGACCGATTTCCCACCGCACGACGTCGATCAGTGCTTCTTGCTGCGAATCGTCGTAGTCTTCCGGCACGGCCAGCACCAATTTGGCGACGGCCGGCAGGAGTGCTACGACGGACACGCTGATGAGCTTGTCGTTCTTCAGCGGCACGCTGTTCACCGATGCGGCGCGAATGGCGGGCACCGTCATTCTTCTTGCCACGGGGTTTTCGGCTGGGCGTGGCGGCCAGCTTTTGCTTGAGTTTTTTCATGTCTAACACTTTCATCAAGGAGGGACTGATATACCAGGCGCACGGCGCGAGTCCCAGCGCTGCCGCGGTGTCTCCGAGTCTCGTTTCATTCCTGCATGGCAGTATTCGCAGCAGCGGCGGGGCGGCAGACGACGGCTGCCGGCCACGATTCTTCGCCTTGGCGCCTTTGCGCAGCAGAAGCCTGGTCGTGTTCATGGAGCAGACTCTCGTGGGATTGCTGCGCGGCGCCTGTGAAAGCTGACGAATACAGTCCAGGATTGCCTCCTCGGACCAGCGGATGCTCCGCCCGAAATGAATTGGGGGAGGCAACAAACCCCGCTTGGCGAGCCGCGGCACGCTCTGCGCGCTCATGCTGATCATCGCCGCAACCTGGCGGCGAGTAAGAAGTCGGACGTGGCTGGGAGGTTCCATTGAATTTCCTTTGTTTATGGCTTACGGATTGGAGTAAGTGGCGACTGCGACCGTGCCTCGAACCCTTTGAGGCGCCGCGCACCTCGTGCGTTTTCGACTCTTAGGGATTCGATCACTCCGTGGGCAGTGGCGCCGCCGATCTCGCAAGGCTGGAGATGAATGGCCGGCAGTCGGCCTTTTGGGCGATGCCGTAAAGGCGAGGTGTCGTGGCCTAGCGATCAACAGCAACCTCAAGGATACGCGCGTCGCCAAAAAAGCGCAATGGGAATCACCAGTAACTGATTGACATTTCTCGGCCGCAGTTGTGGCGCATTGATGGCGAGGTACGGCAGCGGCGTAGGCGGCGAGGGTGGCACGGGGGCCGTCGGGGCGCAGATCGTTGGTTTGGGGCGACCAGAGGAAGCGCGTTCCGGGCAGCGCACCGCCGATGCGTAGCTGTACTTGGACCATCGGGCTACCATCGTGACCCGCGGGTGAGAGCTTGTCGAGTTGGGTAACACCGCTGCCGCTCCTACGCGGGGCTGGTGTTGGTGAAACTGGGGAACAACACGGCTGTCGCCTTTACGCGCCGGTGCGGTATCTGTTGATGGGACTTTTCCAAAGGAGGGGAGGGTGGCAAGGGTGTCACTGGCGCGTGCGTGTCTTTCCTAAAGGAAAGAGACACGCAACGCAGCCACCCCGTGGCAGAGGCGTCATGACGCCCTACCCTGACGCCCCCCTCGCAGCAAAAGAGGGGATATGTCATTACTCTTCCTCTTGGGCGCTGAGGGTGTAACAGGTGGCGAGATTTCCATCCACTACCGCCTGGCGCAACGTAAGGAGCCCACGCGCCACTAGGTCGGGCAACATCACTGCCAGCCGCTGCGTGCCGATCCCAGAAAGCTGCGTGGTGTTGCGTACCATGGCGCGCTGTGTGGCTTCGGGATGCTCTTCGATGTAGTCCAGCACGCGGTTCTCGTCGCCGCGGGTGCGGGCACCGGCGTTCTGGGCGCGCGTGTTGCGGTTGGTCTCGGCCCGCGCGGCGCCGGGTGTCACCACGGTTTGCCAACGCTCGAACTGCGCGCCTTCGCTGGCGTGGACCGCGAAGCGTCCGCCCGCCTGGCCTCCCGTGGAGCCGATCCAGAGGCCCACCTGGTTGGTGTGCGACGTGTCGTCATATTCCTCCAGCTTGTTCACGGTGACCCACTGGCCGACGCTGTTGGTGATCCCAGGCCAGGCCAGCTCCTGGAGCTCCAGGTAGTCGCGGTGGCGGCTCTGCTGGATGCGCATCCGGTCGCCGGCCGTGTGGCCCACCAGGAACGTGGTGCAGTTCAGGGCGGCCATCTGCCGCGCCAGGATCGCCAGGGCGCGCTGGAGCTTGGGGGTGTCCTGGGGCTCCAGCGTGCCCAGGAAGTTGTTGATGGGGTCGATGAACAGCACCTGGACGCCTCCCGTGCGCACGAAGCTGGCCAGCGCCGCGACCTCGGCGGCGTTGCCCAGGTCGAAGAGCGTATCGTCGAAGCGCACGTCGGCCCCCTGGAAGGCCGCTGCGCGCTCTGGGTAGCGCGTGTAGCGGTTGGCCAGCATGAGGTCGTAGGCGTCCATCATGCGCGCCTGGTCGGCCTCGCACGTCACGTAGCCCACGCGCTGCGGCACGGGGCAGGCGAAGCGGTCGTAGCCCAGCCAGGGCGTCCCCGTGGCCAGGGAGACGGCCAGGTCGAGGCTGATCAGGGTCTTGATGCTCTTGCTGGGGCCGCCGATGATCCCCAGGCGGTTGGCCACGAAGACGTTCTCGCAGAGCGGCGTCAGCTCGCCCGCGGCGGCGCGGAACTCGGCCGGCGTCTTCCAACTGCGTGGGCTTACCGTCAATCCCTGGTGGCGTTCCAGGGCGGCGGCCAGGATCTCGTCCAGGTCGGCGGGGTAGTCACCGGCCGCTGGCCCGTGCTCGGTCAGTCGCGCACGCAGGGGGGCCACGACGGCGCGCTCGTGGACGAATTCGGCGCAGAGCGCCTCCGCGAGGGGCCGCGCCAGGTCCACGGCTTCCGCGTTGCAGATGCTGTCGATGATGCCCTGGCCATCCAGGGACATGAGTTGCGCCCGATTGCGCCTCCGAGATCGTCGGGTTTGCGTCTGCACCGCCACTTCCTGCTGGATGGCGGAGTACACCGTGTGGAAGGAGAAGCTCTGGTACTCGTCGCGGCAGCGGCACAAGGTGTGCCAGAACAGCGTCCAGTGGGCCTCGTAGATGCGGTCGAAATACTCCGGCTGGATGGCGCGGGCGCACCTGGTCGAACCAGGCCGTGTCATGCACCATGGCCAGAAAGAGCTGGTAGATTTGTTCGTCGGTGATGGGGGCCGCGTAGACGCGGCAGTGGGAGGCCAGCGGATCGCGGCCGTGGCCGTTGGCGGAAAAGGTGGAAATTCGCGTCATCGAGGTAACTCCTCTTGAGTTTCTGACGACGCAGGCGCTATAATGCCTTTGTCGTCGCAGGGATTATGGATTGACGACTCAAGCCCGAGCCCAGCTCAACACTGGGCTCGTGGCATTTGCATTAGAGCGCATGTTGGCCTGAACCGCCAGACGACCTTTGCTCGGTCATCTGGCACGGCCTTCCATCCATCCTCCTAACGCTTCTTATGGACCTGGTGGTTAGTCGGCTTTACCTTGCTTGTGCGTCCGCGCGGAGGCGTGTTGACAGCGCGGATCGCGGGTTACTGGCCGGCCTGGGGCCGGACGAGCCATTTATACTGGTGCTGGTCGAACCTCCTGCGGTAGATATACAGCTTGCCGGCGGCCTCCAGCGTCTTGAGTGCGCGGGTGAGCGCATGGCAACTGACGCCACACTCGCACGCCAAGCGGCGCAGGCAATGGCGATTGATGTCGTTGCCAAGCTCGCGCAGGCGCTGCTCGACGAACTCGTCCGAGGCTCGCGGGTGCCGGCGCAGTCTTTCCCTCGTCGCTTGGACAAAGTATGACCATGGATCGTGGACCGGAGACGGCCGGCACTCCGGCTCGTTGGCGCGGCTATTTTCGACCTGGTTGTCGTTGCGCCCGCTCTGAATTGCGCGTAGAAGTGGGCTCGGTCATGGAGGATTCCTTTCTTCTGCGTGTTGCCGCTGGTTGGTCCCGAGGGCATCACCGTGTTGTTTATGATGTAGATGGCCGTAGGCGCCGGGGTGAGTGCCCCGGCGCCTACGCACCAATCTGTAAGTTCACCCGGCTCCGATCGCCCTCTTACTCTGCTCCGGGGGCGGGGTTTGTCTGCCGTGCGCTCTTGGCCGTGAGGGCGAGGGCGTTTGCCATGTTGACGAGGTGGTTGAGGGCATCCCGCAGCGGCACGTCGCGCACCGGTGAGAGCTGCTCGACCAATGCTTGCCGCCCCTCGGCGAAGGCAACGAGGCTGCCTGCGTCGCCGACGTTCACCGCGGTTCTTTTGACCAAGGTATCCCACGCGCCATCCGATGCGTGGTCGAACAGGTCGCCGAGGCGCTCGCCCAGCTCCACAGCGGTCCGTGTCGCGGCCTTGGCGAGGCGCTTCAAGTCGCAGAACTTGGTGTTGATCTCGTCCGTGAGGGCCGCTAACTCCGGCGGCATGGGCGGTACGGCCGCCATCATGCCCACCGCGACCGGCTTCAGCATGACCTCGGTCGTCGTGGCGGAATTGATGGCTGCGGCCATCTCCGCCACGGTCCGGGGCACGGCGGTCGATTTCAGCACGACCGTAGCTGGTTCGACGGCGGCGAGCTCGACGACGGCCGGGTCGGCGGCTTCCAGTTGATGGTGCGCAACCGCCGCCTTGGCCGCGCTCTTCGTCCCACGGGGCCTCGCGGTTTTGTTCGAGGCCAAGGTCGCCGCGCCCTCGGACTTGATGAGTTTCACGGTGCTGGCCATGATGTCCGTGGCGGACGAGGGGGGCGAGTTCTTGGGCTTCAGCTTGCGTTTCATGACGGGACCTTCAAGGATGACGGTGTTGTGTCTTGATGTACGTGGCAGCCGGAGTCGGGGAAATCCCCGGCTCCGGCACGCCACCATGCTTCGTATGAGTCGCGGCCTAGCCGCGGAAGGATGCAGTCCTCAGCAGCTCGGCGATCATGGTATTGCGGTACATGGTGCGGCGCCAGCAGATTCCGCACTCGATGCAGGTAATCTTCGTGAATCCGTCTTGTGCCGGACAAACGAGGCAACCGGCCAAGGTCTGCATGAAGGGCAACCGCCGGTTGTTCTTGCCGCGGTTGCGCCAGACGACATGTACCGGCACAAGCGGCTTGTCAAAGTCGTCCCTTGCAAGCCAACTGCGAGGGAAGTCATCGTCAGCAGGCGGACCGTAGTATTCGATCATCTTCCGGTCCAGGCTGAGCATGATAACCCAGTTGTCTTCGTTCTTGGACTTCTGCAACTCTTCCCAGACATCGGGCATGGGCCACGAGTGGCAGTAGGTCAGGAACTGGATCTTCGGGAAGGCTTGCACAATCTCACGGACCTTGCAAACGCACTCGCCGGAATACGGGTTTCCGGCTCCGAAAATGCGGACCGCCTGGGTCTCAACGTGATGGTTCAGGTAGTCGCTAGCCAAGGAGACGAACTGCGAAGAGCGTACCGCCTTCGAGTTCATCTCCATCTGCTCGATCTTGTCCGGGTTGAGGAAGTTGCCCTGGCGTGCCCAGCAGACCTCGAAGCAGGTGCAGTTAAGGCAGCAGGGACAATTCTCGGGGCCCGGGGTGATGTCCAGCGAAACCATCCCAGTGCCCAACTTGTCAATCCCTTCCGAGAAGTACAAGCAGAGCGGCGTCCCCGCCCGTGGGCGGCCGATCGCCTTTCTTTGAGCTGTGCGTCGGGTACAACCGGCGCAAGCGAGGTGCCCGTCACACGAGCGGCACTGGCCCCGCTCGGCCTGGTCGGCCGGGCTGCGGCTTGTGCGTCGCGTAACGTCGAGCACATGCAGTTGATGCTTCTGTAAAGTTTGCGGCACTAAGAACCTCCAATAAGACAGTGCTTTGATCGGGGCTTGAACAAGTCTTGAGGGCCGAGCCCCGGTCACGGCCCAAGTTGTTAGGTTTCCTCGTCCTGGCAGAGCGCCCTGGCTGCCGCAGCTCCCTGGTCCGTGACGCGGAACTTCGGCACCACGTCGCCGTCGATCGCCTCGATGTGCCCGAGCCAGCGGAGCGCCTGGAACGCGCTGTTGATCAGCTCCCGCCCCCGACCGACATACCAGTGGAGGTTGGCTGCCCGCTTGAGATAGTCGAGCCGCCGTTTTTGCTCGTCCGCGTTCCGGTACTCGAAGACGAACGCCTTGATTACCACGGCAGGCGGAATGTCCCACGTCTCGGGGGACTCATGGACCTGGCCGTCTTGCATGATTCTCAAGATGCAGGCGGCGGGGTTACTGGCCAGTGCAACGCCGTGCTCAAGTTCGATGTTCTCTATGATGTCGGCCCAGATGGACCTCGTCGTTTCCGCAGGCGCGTCGTTGTTGACAATGGGATCTGGGGCGTTGTGGACACGGTCGCCACTTGTCTTTGTGCTGACGCCCGCGGACGCGGTGTGCTCAGCTGCCCGCGCCTTGGCGATGGCGTTGGCCAAGACGATGTTCGTGGTTGCCATCGGACGAGGCTTCTGCCGGTCGGCCCTCTTCAGCATCCGAAGCGCGGCCTCGACCGTCAAAAACGCAGTTCTCTTCGTTTTTGCCCGCAACTCGTCCCATTTGTTAGCGATCGCCATGTAGTTCTGTGCTGTACGGAGGGAGAAGTGGCAATTCTTCTTTACCCACGCTTCCCACGCACCGTGGCCGACGCGCTTCTTGGTTTCGATGAGGTCTTCCCCAGCCGCATGGGCGTGTTCTAGCGATTGGCGTGCGCCACTTATCGACTGACCGTGATGCCAGTTGATCGACTCGGCCAGCCCGACGAGAGGGTCGGAGGCACCTGGCTGGGATACCGACTGCGGCGTGCCGTGCGCGCGCCGGCGGCCTTCCCAACGATGCTCGCCTTGCCACCCTTGCGGCCAGCTGCACCAGTTCGACCGCGGCCAGCAGCAGCTTGCCCCCGATGACCAGCAACAGCCCGACCTTGACCGGCAGCGCCACCGGCGGCGCCGGTGGGCCGGTTGCGAGCAGCTTTAGCCACGGGGGTTTCGCCCGGGGGTTTGCTGCGACGGCGGTTGGTGGTCTTACGGGGCATGTCTTGCTAGCTGCAACCTGTGGCATCTGCCTTCACTGAAACTGAAGCCCGAAGGCTAGGAAGCTCTTGGTCCTCGAACCTTGGTATCCATGTGGACGTCGTGCAAATCTGCAAATCTGCAAATCTGCAACTACAGCCGCCCAGAGCCTTCGAGCTCGCGGCGGCGGCGGTACAGGGAATCTGGCCCCTTCTTGGTCAACTCCGCCCACTCCTTGTCCCGCTGGTCCTTGTCCTCGGGCTGCGGAAATCGCCGGAATAAGTCCAGCGCAACCTGCTGTTCCCATTCCTTGCGCTCGGCGCGCGTTGTGGGGACGAGCCGGTCGTTGTCGACGATTTTTTTCATGCTCGATTTCACGAGCGTCTGCCAGTGGTGGCGGCTCTTGCCCGACAGCCAGAAGAGATAATCCTGCCACCCGGCCGTCATGTAACGAAGATCGAGCCGGTACTCGGTGTCCTGTGCCTCCGCGATGACGTAGTTCACTACGCCGAGAGCCTCAGCGGGTTTGATTTCGTTGGGCTCCGTGAGCGTCTCGGACTTGTACCCCTTGAGGGCCGGGGCTTGCATGAAGGCCGCGATCGTCTCGTCGGACGGCTCGTGCTCCAACAGGCACACGCGGCTGATCAGGGCGTCCACTATCGCGTCGCGCTTCGGCAGTTGATTGGCGATCAGGATGATCGACCCTTTGAACCAGAAGGATACGCGGTCCTTCGCGGTGGCATACGTTACCTGCCGCGGTTCCCCCGGCTCACCGCCGAGCCCTGCAAGGAGGACCTGCAAGGCAGCTTTGTTGCTCGTCCCGAACAAGGTGGCCAAGTCGTCGATGACGATCACGGCTTCGGCGTTCTCCTGCATTACGCAGTGAAGCCCCATTGGCGACATCCGGGCGTTCCACAGGTGCCAGGGTAACGTCAGCGTGTTGAGAGTGTCGGTGACGGTGCGTGTTTTTCCCGTCCCCGCACGTCCGAAAACGAGCACACCGTTGTGGTGTCGGCGCGATGCCTGTTCGGTACGGTCCCGGATCAGGTCCAGCAGCCGCTCGAACTGCTGAACGCGCTTGGCGTCCTGCGGCGACAAGGCCAGCGTCCCTGCTGCCCGGCTGGTGGGTTCTTCCACTGTCAGGGCAACCATAAAACAATCTCCTCTTGTTAGAGTTACGAAACATCCGTATCCGATCAGATGCCACGACGGGCCGTATGATCGGTCAATTTCTTCGGTGGGGGCAAAGGAGCGTGCTTGTGCTGGTGCGGCGCAGTAGGATGAGACGCAGCCGGCGTGTGTCAATACGTTGAACACGGTCCTGGACCGCACCGCGAACACGGCCTGTGTTGGGAGCGAGCACACGGTATTGGGCGCCACCATCAACACGGTCGCTAGCATGAAGAGCAGCGGCAGCGTGACCGTCCAAATGAACTTCCGGTGAAACGTGCGGTGGATCTGGGTCATGGTGTTGTCGTAGGCTATGGGCGGTTTACAGACCGAGGTCGTCGAGCTTCTTTTCCGTTGCGTCTTGGGAGCGCTGCTGCGAGGGCGCGTGTGCGGGAAAGCGTCCGGCTTCAGCAGCCTCGGTCAAGCGTGTGAAGAAGCGGGCGAGGGCTTCCTTGCTGGTGCAACGCGTGCCACCGACCTGCGTGCTCTCCAGAACGACGGAGCGGCAGCCTCGCGTGGTCCAAGAGTAAACTGTGGCCGGGTGGACATGGCGGCCACCGCGGCGCCGCGGAAGCGACTTGGCGGCGTCCGGGAGACTGAGGAGTTCTTCTTGAAGAAGGTCGATCATATTCTGCCTCGCAGTGATTGTTGATGCTCTGGTGCGCGATCATTGGCGATCACATACGAACGATTATCACCGCGGCAGAAATGGCAGAAATTCGGCAGGAATTATTGCCGCAATCGCCCGAGATTCGGGTGTCGCCGAACGTCAGAGATGCAACGAGCTTACGCTCAGAAAAAAATTCCGCTGGCATTAAGGCGCAGCCATTGACAGAGGTTGGGCCAGAATTGTTGCCAGACGGTGCCCATCGGGATCTCAGCGCGAGCGCCAGCAGAACCCGGAACACAGCAGCGATCCCCTTATTATGGCCGGCGGCTGGGACGCGGTTGTACGACGTGCCGGACGATGTCGAGGGTAAAAACATCGTTGCCATGCTGCGACTGAAGGAGCAAGACGAGTTCCCTGACGTTCAGAGCCGGGTTGTCGCTGCGTGCCTGACGGATTAGACGATTACGTTCTCGCACGACAGGACTTGGGCGTTGGCCGGGCCTGCGCCGCGTGCTGGCAGTCGCAGTAGTTTGGCTTGCCCTGTCCCGCAGTCGCCAGAGGCCGACCTCCAGCGCACACCAACTCCAAAGGCAGCTAGGAAGTGCAGGGAACACCTCCCAGTCTTCTTGCCTCAACGATTCATATTCGGGGAACAGATCGTCGCAGTCCTCGTTGAGTTCGCCGAGCAACTGCTGTACATGCGCTGCGTTCCTCCAATCCCAGGTTGCCGGTCGGCGGTTGACGGATCTCAACCGCTCACAATAACGAGTCGGGTATCCTTCAAATGACGGTTCGTGGTAACGAGTCAGATGCCCAGTAGTCGCTGGCACGCCGTGGCCATCGGCAATCTCCATGCCAAGCTGAAACCAGCGTGCATCGTTCCGGGACGCTTCGTCGTCCGCTGTCGGCCAATCGCAAAGGGCCGACCGGAGGCTGTTGAGGTGTATGTGGACCTCGCCGTGGGGAAAGTCAATCCGGCGGCGCACCACGGCGTCTACATCATGCACGACCCGGCGGCCATGACGAGCAATAGCCGCCGCTGCGCCTGTGCTCTGCGTCAACCTGTCTAACGCGCAGCGGAGCCGGTGGATCGTTTGCATCCCGAACGCATCACTCAGCGCGGCGTCGTAGTCGTTGGGGTTGGGGCTGGGATAGGCTTCTAAGGCCTGCGTGACCCGGAGGCCGGCTTCGTACAACGTAACTTGCATGTGATTGGGCATCTAACCGATCTCCTTCATGATGCGCCGAGCTTCGATCAAATTCTTCTCGGCATAGAGTTCTGTTGTAGTGACGGAGGTATGGCCGAGGATCAGCCTCGCCGCCTCGATGCCGTATTTCTGGCGGATCTCGGTGGCGGCGCTGTGCCTCAACTGGTTGGGCGTCCACTTCGGAACGCCGGCCTTTGCACACGCTGCGCTCGACGGCCTGGCAGAAAGTTTCGTCGCTGAAGTGATCCCGGAAGCGCTGCGCCGACTGCCGCTTAGGCCGCTTCCTCGAAGGACGGTCCTTGTGCTCGCGGTGCGCAAGGGAAGCCTGGAACGCCTCGCGGGGGCTGAACAGGTACGCGTCGGGGGCTCGATCGAGCCAGGGCTTGAGGAGGGCTTGGACCTTGGGGCCGAGCGGGACGATCCTTTCGATGTCCAAGTTTTCGGTTTTGTACGCGTGTGGCCGGTAGATCCAGACGTCCCCGTCCTGTACGATGTCGCACGGCCGCATGATCGTGACCTCGTCCGGGCGCATACCCGTCAAGCGTTCCACCTGGATCATAGTGGCGAGGTGCGGCGGGGCGACCAGCACCACGGCCTGGACGTGTTCGTCGGCCACGGGCCGGATCTTCTTGTTTTCCTTGACGCGGGGGTCCCGGCCTTTGGCTATGTTCCTAACTGTAACCAGGGCCTGGTAGACCGTCACCGGCACCAACTCCTGGGCGACGGCCCAGCGGAACATGCGCTTGATCACCGCGATCTGCTCGTTGACGTAGCCCCGGCTGACCCCGCCGCGGCGTGCCAACCCGTCGCGGATGATCTCGTCGCGGACCAGTTGGAGCGCTTTTCGGCCCGAAGTCGCAGGCCGGCGTGGTTCCGAAGAGCTTGCGGATCGGGCGCAGCGAGACCTTAATCTGGTAGTGCCAGTCGGTCGGCTTGCCGTCCTTGCGGTGATGGACCTCGACCTCCTCGTCCCAATACCGAAGGATTACCTCGCTGACGGTCGGATTGGCGATGGGCGACGGCGTGCTCTTGCCGTTTCCGCTGAAGTGCTCGGCGATCAGCCGGGCATATTTCTCCCAACTCTGAGGGGAGCCGTGGGGGCCTAGATAATTATCGGTGCCGTCGATCGTGACGACGGCACAACCCCGCGCCTTATGAAGCCGGTAACTCGGCGGACGAGCCGCGCGATCCATGGTGATGTCTCCGAGGTTGACCCCGAACAGTACATGTACTGCCCGAAATGCGACCTCCCGTCAGCATCACCACTCTTTGGCTATTTACCTAAACATAATCTAGGTAAGGGTTTATGATTACAAAAACTAAGTCGGGGCGACTGGATTTGAACCAGCGACCTCTTGGTCCCGAACCAAGCGCTCTAGCCAGGCTGAGCTACGCCCCGCAAGCGTCACTAGAACATCAAGGATACTTCCTGCGGGCCTGGGCGTCAACGCCCCCCCACGGCGGGCAAAATCTGCTTCCTACCCGTGGAGTTCATTCCGCTGGCTTGGCCTTTCCCGGCAAACGGAATGAATTCCTTTCTACTTAGGGGGTGTCCAACCGCTATTGCTGCGGCGCTTCGTCGTGCGAACGGCTGGCCACGTGCCGGGGCGACTCGTTTTTGCTTGCCGCCGCACGCTGGGCCACCGACGCCACGACCGAGGAAAGCTGCTGTCGTGTTTCAGGCTGCACGTGGGTCAGTCGTCCTGCCAAACGCTGCATACCCCCCAAGTTTACTTCCGCCGTCTTCGACATGCTGCCCAGAAACGCGATCGTTTGGATGAAGTTGCTATCGACATTCTTCACCACCAGCGGCTGCAAGGCACGGGCCAACATTTCGGCGCCGCCCGAGTCGACACTCAAGAAGCCGTCCATCCGCGAGGTGATGAGATACTTGCCGTCCGAACCCTTGCTATAGCTCGTTTTCAAAACGGCAACGCAGGATCCGGTTACTTTGCGGGCCAGAAGCGGGCCCGTATACATCCACTTGCCGTAGACGACTTGCATGTCGCGACTGTGGTAGACGTATTCCAGCGTTGCCGTCGTGCCTTCGCTCTCGACAATGCGAAAGCTGTCGATGTCGATCTGCCGCAGTTGAATCTGTGAAACGCCAAGAATCTCCCAGATGTTGACGACCACGTCCGGATGGCGCATGAGGAACAGATACAAGTCCGGGTCGCAGTTGACTGCGCGGACGGGAAGCCGGCGATAGATGCTCACGCTGGAAAGCACCGAGTTGACCTTCTTGCGGGAGTCGGCGTCTAATTGGTCGAATGGGATGGACTGGACCGCACTTCTTCGCACCGCGGCACTGGACGTTCCCTGGATCGTGTCGGGCGAACCGCCTGCCCCGAAAGCAAGCGAGCCTATGGACGCAAAACCGGCCAGCAACGATAAGGCCAACCCGATCAGGCAGGGTCGAATGGGCTCGAATTGCAGGCGGTGCCGCACACGGCAGCCTGCTCCGCCGACATCTTGATTTCGGTCGATCATGTTCCCCCCAGATTATTCATCTTCGCGTCCGCCGGTCTTAATCGCACCCGGTTTCGCGACGCTTCTGATTATTCGGCAAAGGAAGGCCGTAGCGGATAGTCAAAGTTTGCGGGCAACTTCGAGATGTTGCGATACCGTGTCAAAACTTGCGGATAGATAATCTAGGTGATTTGCGAAATTTTCCACGCGTTACAATGCTCTTGCAGTCTGGCCTTCAAAGCGGAACAATAGGGCACTTTTCCACGAGGTGCCATGCAATGCGTTTCTATCAACAAATTCTGCTGGTGCTGGCCCTGACCCTAGGGATGATTGCCGCGGGCGTTGCCTGGGAGCGGTTCTACGTCTCGCCTCTGGTCGAACAGGCCCAACGAAAGCCGGATCCGCCTGGCTTTGCAACGGACGACTTGCCGGCAGCGTGCCTGGAGGAGCTTTCCACGATGGAGTCATCCTCGACGGCCATGGATTCGCGAGCGGATAAGCCGTTGGTCGCCGGGAAGGAGCTCCCGGGCGAACCATGGTCGGTTGCTGGCGGCAATGTCTTGCGGAGCGGCTCGAAGCCCCCCGCAACGCAAATACAAGCCGCCGATTCCGCGCCATCCGTGGCACTGACGGAGGGCGATGCGGCGGCGCGTCCGATCCAGCAAGCGCAGTCGGCCGAATGGAACGCGCCGCTGGCTGGGCCGGCGGCCGAACTACGTATCGGGGGGCAATCCCCGGGGGAAACTTTACGAATCTCCGCCGCGGAAACGATGCGGCAGAACGACGCCCGCGATGCGCTCAAGGCCATCGACGCGCTCGACCTGATGCGGCGCTGCGCGCCGACGACGGCGACCAGCGCGCGGAGGCCCGCCGCGAGTTGTTGCGGCGGGGTTTCAGCGAGGTCGATCTGGAACTTGCCCGGCAGCTTTTCAGTCCCGACGTGGAAATCCGCAAGCAACTTGCTCGGGCAGTGCCGCGGTTATCGAGCGTAGACGCTGCGCAATGGCTGATGTGGCTTGCGCTGGATCCGCAGCCGGAGGTGCGATTGGCTGCCGTGTCGACACTGGCGACGACCGGCGATCCGGCCTTGCTGGATCGCGTCGAGGCCTTGGCGCGGAAAGACCGCGATCCGCAGATTCAGGTCTTGGCCGAGCAGATCGCCAAGCAGCGCGAATTGGCCTCCAAACGCGGCGACTCGACGGAGCCGGCGGGCGGGGCGGGGTCATTGCGGTGAGGCGACGGGCCGTTCGGCGATACCCCAGCATCAATCACGGAGGATGGGCATGGATGCACCTACCAATTTCGTTGCTTGGTTGACCTCGCATGAACACGTTGACCCGACGTACGGGTGGGTCTACCATTACCACTCGCGCAGTGACTCCCATTCTGTCGCCCTTTCTAGGTTGATCGTGGCAGACCTTGTTGACGCCTGCCCCATGCTTCGAGAGCAGGCATTGGCCGACCGGATTGTCTACGGCATTAATGCCCGGCACGTCTTCCCCAACGGCAAGAAGAAAACCCTCGATCTCGCCATCGGCACCCCCACGACCATCGAGCAGCCGGGCAAACAGCCCGACCGGCTAGCCGGCGTGATTCGTTCCGGCGAGATTGAGAGAGTACTTGTATCTTGCGAAGCAAAGACCTGTATGACGGAGCACAGCAAGTCCCAGCCTCGCATTTTCGACGAACTGGGATCATCCCATGAGATCGTCCACCAGGGCGACCGGGAGGCGATTGCCGCCGGGATCACCGTGGTCAACATCGCCTCAACTTTCGTCTCGCCGCTCAGACAGAAAAGCAAGAAGTTGCACGTCTCGAAACACAAGCAGCCGCACGCTGCTGACCGCATGGTCAACCATCTTCGCGGGCTTCCGATCCGTGATGCCTTCGATCAGACGGGATTCGACGCCTACGCGACCATTGTAGTGGATTGCGATAATCGGGGTCCATCAACTTTGTGGACGGCCCCACCTGCGCCTCAACCCGGCGACCGAGACCACTACGACACCTTCGTCAGGCGAATTGCCGAGGCGTTCGCTAGGCTTCGACTGTAGCCACTCCGAAGAGGCCCTTTGAATCTTCCAGTCGCTTCCGCGCAAACTCGAAATAGTGCGGATCGACCTCCACGCCGATGCTGTTTCTTCCCCACATGCTTGCCGCGATATTCGTCGTGCCCGTTCCCATGAAAGGGTCGAGCACGGTGTCTCCCACAAAGCTGAACATGCGGATTAGCCGCTCAGCCAGTTCGACCGGGTAGGGCGCTGGGTGGTTTCTCGTCGATGCGCCCGGCAGTCCGGTCCAAATTTGTTGAAACCACTCGCGGTGCAAGTCTTCAGGGATCACGCTCAATACACGGGTGGCCACGGATGGCGCACGGTAGCCGCCCGGCTTACGTTGCATGAGAATGAACTCAATGTCGTTCTTGATGACGGCGTTCGGCTCGTAGGGCTTACCCATGAAGCTAGACCCGTTACCCTCGGACTCGAACTTAGCGTTGGCGATCTTGTGCCAGATGATCGGCGCCAGGTTGTCGTAGCCGATCTGCCGACAATGCTCTTGGATCGAGGAGTGCAGTGGCATGACCATGTGCCGGCCGGCGTTATTTCGCCTAGACAGGCAAACATCGCCCACCACACAAATCAGCCGGCCGCCGGGAACGAGAGCCTTGTGGCATCGTTCCCAAACCTTGTCTAGCTCGCCAAGGAAGACTTCGTAGTCGGCCACAAAGCCTAGCTGCCCTTCACTTTTCCGGTATTCCTTCAGTGTCCAATACGGCGGGGACGTAAGGACAAGATGAACTCCCTCAGCTTGCAGGCTCCGGGAGTCACCTAGCCGTAGATCGTGCCGGGTAGGGACATCCTTGATGATGGATTCAATCAGGGCGGTCAGTTTCCGGTCTTTGGCGATGCGTGGCAGGGCCGTCTGGTAGTCATCCAGGTCTTGTAGTTCCTTCGGCAGCAGGGAAGCGAGATTCATTCCCCCATTCTACACGACGCAGCCGCCGGCTGAAATACCCGCCTTCATCATTTCTTCTTCGCCCCTTCCGGCGCCCGGTAGGGCGGCAGGGCGAGGATGCGGTGAAAGATGTCCGCCCGCTGCCGCTGAAAATTCTCGGAACCGGCCTGGCCGTATTGTTTCACGAAGGTCTCCCAGGAGAGATCGTCGGGCAGGTCGTCCAACTTGGGGACGTAATCCTCGACGCGGAAGCGCGCGGCGACGTCTTCCAAGGGGATGTTGCCTTCCGTGACATGGGATGCGAACATAACGCCCGCCATATCGGCGCAAAGATCGGCGAAGCTGAAACCGTCGCCGGCACGGGAGTCGAGGATCTCTTTGCCCAGCCCGGCCGCTTCGGCGCCTTGCGGACCGCTGAGGACCACCAGTGCCGCCGAGATCGTGAACTGCCGGGTCACGTTGTGCCGCTTGAGCATCGTCGGCGTGCCCAGGAGCAGCAACCGCGCCTGGCGCTGATCGTCCGGCTCGATCTTCTGCCAGACCTCGTTCAGCGCCGGCCTGTCACGCACGAAGTTGGAATCATCCAGCGCCGCGCCCAGCCCAAGAAGGAAGGCCGCAGGGGCAACCTGGGGCCGAAGTTGCCGCGCGGCAGCCGCGGCACGCCGCACGTAGTAAGTCGTCAACTCATCGCCGGTCCGCCAGACCGCCGCGCGCGGGTTCTTGGAACTGACGGGCAATTGTTGGTTCTCGCGGGCTGCCTGCACGATGGCCTGCAACACACGCCTCGCGCCGAAAATCATCTCGGGACCCGGGCCGCCGGCAGGCGCGGCGGCGCCGGCGGCGGACCCAGCGATTCGACCGCCGAGGTCGATACCGGGTCCTGCGGAATGGTTTGCGCCAAGGCCATATACGCGCCCCGAACCGCCGTCTTCGCAGCCGGCGAAAGCACGCTCGGATGCCAGATGTGTCGCGTGCGCATCTCTTCGGCCATCAGGCACATGACCAGCGTGTTCGGGGCGTCGAAGCCGATGCGGAAGGTCTTGGCCGCCGATTGCCGATCGCCCAGCTTGGGCCGCATCACCGAGGTCCTGTCCGAGGTGTGGGCGGCGCCGAGAAAGTGACCCAATTCGTGAACGAGGACCTCCAGCCGCTCCGGTTCGCTGACACGCCCCGACGATTCGCGGATGAGGATGTGCGAGGCCAACGTGCCGTGCGTTCCGCCGAGGTGCATCTCGCCCTCGACCCACTCGTAGTGGGTCGTGAAGCCGATGGCCACCCGCGCGGGAAAGGGCCGCACTTTCTGGGCGAACTCCATGAGCGCTTGGTCGAACGTGCGGACGGCGGCAGGGTCTGTCACCCAGTTGCCCACCGCGACGACCTCGAACCGCACGCGGCAATGATGCGCGAAGATGTCGGAGGCTTCCGCCAAGCGCTTGCGGACCCGCTTTTCCCACGCGGCCCGGTAAGCGGGGTCGACGGAGTCGGTGAGGATCGCCACCGGAATCTTGTAGATAGCCTCGGCCGGCTGCGTTTTCCCCGGCTGCGTTTTCCCCGGCGGCGCCTGCCCTGGCGGCAGGGTGCGAACGGGCGGCTGCGCTGCTTGACCTGCCGGCTGCGCGGCGGCCTCGGCAGTGCCATCGACCCCCGGCAACTTGCGATCGATCAGTTCGGGCTGGCCGTTGCGCATGCCAAAGTAATGAATCGAGTTGACCTTCAGCGGGTAACTGCGGGCGGCAGGGCCTTCACCCAGAGTGACCATGATCGGCCCCGTGGTCGGGACCGATGCGATGTCGGTCGGCACGATGCTCTGGCGGCTCTCCTGGCCGTCCGCCTGGCGAAGCGTGTAGTCGATCTTGACGGGCGTCCAGTTCTGGAGCACGACCACCCCGGCGCAGCCGGCCCGGGCGGCAAGCCCGAGGAGCGTCCAGCAGGTAATCGTCACAAAGATGCGGTTCATGGAATACATCTCTCTATTATGGCCGCGACGGCTGCCGCCGGCCAGTCTTGGCAGTTAGTACTCAGTACCCAGTACTCAGTACATTGTCCGCCGCCAACATTCGCTCTACAATTGTCGCATACTACCAACCAAGTGGAGGAGGCGAGTAATGAATGCACCGTGGAAAACGCCCCAGGCCGGGGCCGGCCAGTTCGTGGAAGAGGTCGAAGTCCGCGGCCATATCATCGACAGCCTCATCCTGCCCAAAATTCTCGATTCCATCGCCGGCGGGGGCGGCCGTTGCAAAATCAAGGAGATCACGATCGGGCAGGCGCGGAACGACCCCAGCTATGCCCTGCTGGAAGTTCGCGCCGATGAGGAACAGGTCCTGCAAAAAATCCTCGCCCAAATCGCCGACCACGGCGCGGTGCCGACCGATGTCCACGATTGCCGCCTCGTGGCGGCCGACATTGTCGGGACCTTTCCCGAAGATTTCTATAGCACGACGAACCAGCGGACCGAAGTCCGCGTCGCCGGCCACTGGCTGGCGGTCGCCGATCAGGAAATGGATTGCGGGATCGTCGTCGACATCGATCGCATGACGGCCCGCTGCCTGGCCATGGCCGATACCCGCCTGGGCGAGCTGATCGTCGCCGGCCATGACGGCGTGCGGGTCTTTCCGGAAGAGCGGTCGCGCGGGCCGCAGACCTTCGAGTTCATGGGCAGCAACGTCTCGACCGAGAAACCGAAGAGCGTGGCCATCCGCCAGATCGCGCGGCAGCTTGCCGAGAACCGCGCCGTGGGCGGACGCACGGCCGTGGTCGCCGGGCCCGCCATCGTGCATACCGGCAGCGGCGAGTTCCTCGAAGAGTTGATTCGCATGGGCCATGTCGACGTGCTCCTGGCCGGCAACGCCCTGGCCACGCACGATATCGAGCAGGCCTTCTTCGGCACCAGCCTGGGCGTGTATCTCGATCGCGGCATCCTGGCCGAGTCGGGCCACGCACACCACCTCCGCGCGATCAACCGCATTCGCCGGCTGGGAGGAATCCGGCCTGCGGTCGAAAAGGGCGAACTCCGCGCGGGGGTGATGTACGAGTGCGTGCGGCATGGAGTCGATTACCTGCTGGCCGGCAGCATCCGCGACGACGGCCCGCTGCCCGACGTCGTCACCGACGTGCTCGTGGCGCAGCAACTCATGCGCGAAAAACTCCGCGGCGTTTCCTTCTGCCTGATGATTGCCACGACGCTGCACTCGATCGCCGTGGGCAACCTGCTGCCTTCCTGGGTCCGCGTCGTTTGTGTGGACATCAACCCCTCGACCGCCATCAAGCTGGCCGACCGGGGTTCTTTCCAAACTGTAAGCCTAGTTACCGACGTGGCCCCGTTCTTGCGGGCCCTGGTGGAAGAATTAACGGCGATAAAGGATGAGGGATGAGGGATAAGGGATAATCCCTCATCTCTCATCCCTTATCCCATACACGGCTTGCCATGACCAACACTGCCCGCATCCTGATGTGCCCGCCGGACCATTATGGGATTGAATACGAGATCAATCCCTGGATGGACCGCCGCCAGGGGGCCGATCGCCATCTGGCGCTGACCCAATGGCAGGATCTGCGGCGGCTGCTGGAACAGGCCGGGGCGACGATCGACTGCCTGGAAGCGGTGGCCGGCATGCCCGACCTGGTGTTCACGGCCAACGCGGCAATGATCTACGGCAACATGGCCATTCCCGGCCCGGTTCCGCCATCCGCAGCGGCAGGTCGAGGAGTCGCTTGCCCAGGCATGGTTCGCGGAAAACGGTTTCGAACTTCGCAGCCTGAATGCGGAGACCTATTTCGAAGGGGCCGGCGACGCCCTGTTCTGCGGCGACACGCTGCTGGCCGGCTATCGCATTCGTACGGCGATCGGCGGTCATCAGCAAATCGGCGACCTGTTGGGCTGCCGCGTGATCTCACTGGAACTGATCGATCCGCGTTACTACCATCTCGACACGTGTTTCTGTCCGCTGACGCCCGGGATGGCGATCTATTATCCGCCGGCCTTCGACGACTACGGCCAGCGCGCCTTGCGCGAGGCGGTCACCGAGTTGATTCCCGTGGCCGAGTCCGAGGCCTGGAACTTCGCCTGCAACGCGGTCGTCGTCGGCCGGACCGTGGTCACGAACACCGGCTGTCCGGAACTGCATCGCGAGTTGCAATCGCGCGGTTTCACGCCCGTCGCCACGCCGCTGGGCGAGTTCGTCAAATCGGGCGGATCGGCCAAGTGTCTCACCTTGCGGCTGGACGGCGAGGAAGCGGCCGGGTGGAAATACGCGACAGAAAAACGATAAACACGAAGACACGAAGCACACGAAAAGAGAGTGGGGTGGGACAAGATCGCGTAGCGAGCACCGGCCCACCATCGCCTCTTTTTGACAGAAAAATTTGGGACAGAAAAATGACCAGAGTGTGGTCTTGGATCAAAAGGAATCCTGCTGTTGCATTCCTGATGCTAATAATATTACTTGACCTTTTTGGAATGCTATTGGCAATACTCATGCCCGCATTGGCCGTAGCTCTCCGATCAATGAAATAAAAGGACATATCGGGCTAACGAGAGAATCATATTTCTGTCCCCCATTTTTCTGTCAAGACTCTTCTTCTTTTTCTTCTTTCGTGTGTTTCGTGTCTTTCGTGGTTCTATATCTTGGCATTTACTTCGCAAACCGCCACGACGGCTTGGCGTCTTTCGCCAGCGGAATGCCGATCAGGGCGGCACGCAGCAACTCGATCGGCATGCAGCCCTGCTGCAGCACGGCGTCGTGGAACTGCCGTTCGCTTTTCTTGCCGGGCCCAACCATCTCATCGTGCAAAGCGAATATCTGCCGCCCGCCGATCAGATAGCCGACCTGGTACAGCGGCTCGGCCTGGATGAAGCGCCGCACCTCGCTACGGGCACCGAACTTCTCGTGCCCCACGCGGTCGATGAGAAACGTAACCATCTCCTCCGGCGTCATGCGGCCGAGGTGATATTTGAGCGTGAGGATCACGCGGGCCGAGCGGGTCATCCGCCAGAAGAGAATGCCGATGCGGTCCTCGGGCGTCTGCGCCCAGCCCAGTTCCCACAACCGCAATTCCCAATACAAGGCCCAGCCTTCCACGTAGAAGGAGGTGGAAAAGGGCCGTTGCGGACCGCGCGATTCGTAGTATTGTTGCAGATGGTGCCCGGGGATCAGTTCGTGCGGAATGACCAGTCGCGTGAAGTGGCGGTTGTTGCCCCGCATGACCATCAGCTTGTCGTCCTGTTTCATCTCGCTGTTGGAGTAGGCGACCATCATCTGCCGGCCGTTGTAGGCGGCATAAGGGATGGTCTTCAGCGTTTCCGGCGAGATCATCGTCAGCCCCCACGACTCTTCGCACAGCCGCGGTACCGTGACCAGGTCGCGTCGCTTGACGAATTCGGTGGCCTCGCGGGCGATACGGGCTACGAGCTCATCCTGCTGGCCCGGCGGCACGTAGTCGGCCTTGACCCGGGCCAGGGCGGCCTTCCAGTCGTCGCCCAGTTGCATCTGGCCTGCGGCCTTCTTCATTTCCTGTTCGCAGAATGCGAACTCCCGCTCACCGATGGCGATCAGTTCATCGGCCGTGTAAGGCAGCCACTCGCGACGGATGCCAGCGGCCAGGGCCTCGGCCCCGATCGGCTCGCCCACGAGCGGGTCCTCGTCCTTGCCCTTCAGTTGGGCGACCTCCTCGCGGAGATACTTGGCAGACTCGTCGAGTTGCTTCGTGGCATCCTCGTAGGGCTTCTTCAACCACCAGGCGAAGTCGGGCTGGTAGCCGTCGTAGAACGAGTACCACCGCTTCAACACTTCTTGCAACTCGTGTACGGTCGCCGCCGCGCGCAAGGCAACCGCCGCGGAAACCTGCTTGCCGGCTGGCTTGGGCAGATGTTCGCGAAGGAGCTTGACGGCACTGCCCAGCTCGGCGACCTTGCTGGCCGCCGCCTGGCCGTCCAGCGCTCCCCAATGCCGGCGGGCCGTTTCCAGATCGTGGATCATCGCGCGGAACGGCAGCAGCGGCGCGATCTCGGCCAGCCGCTTCTTGGCCCGGACTGTTTCGTCGAGCAGGCCCTGCACTTCGCTCCGCAGCAGCAGGTACTCGGCCTTCTCGCCCGGATCGAGCGCAGCGAAATCGAACGTCTCCAAGCGTGCCCGCCAGTCCTCGGCCAACTGCCGTTGCCGATCGAGATAGGCCTCCGAGGCCGGCAGTGCGAATGCCGCGCGGAGGCTCGATTGGTCGGCCTGATATTGGCGGTCCAGGTCGAGAACCTTGGTCCGGGCCGCGGCGGGTTCACGCCCGTAGGCCGAGACAAGCGGGGCGGAGGAAAACAGGACTATCAGCGGCAGCAAGGCTGCAAGGCGAAGTCGGCGGCTCATGGTGCGGTTCCGGGGAAGGGCTTTTCAATCGAGGCTATCAATTCTAGCATGCCGGCCGTGGAGCGTCGATTTGGCCGGAATCGCGACTTGTCCGTCACTGGCCACCCTGGTCGGCAGCAAGTTGCCGAAGGAGTGCTTTGCGGGTAAAATGGGCTGCAATCTGCAAAGTGTTTGTCGGATAGTAATGATAGCCCCCCAGAAAGTCAGACTTCCATGACTGTGCCGCTACCTGATGAATTGCGAAACGTCGTAACTGCCCACCCCGGGGAGCCGTTGGAATTGATTGACCAGGAAACCCATGCGGCCTATGTGCTGGTGAGGGCTGACGAATTCTGGCGATTGGCGGCCGGCAATGAGGACGAACTGAGCGACTCCTATGTTGCCCAAATCGAGTCTGCGATGCGAGCCGGATGGGATGACCCTCGGATGGATGCATACGACGATTACGATGCTTATCGAGGGCAATCATGAACGTGAAACGTGGCGATCTAGTCTTGGCAGATCTCCCATATAGCGATCGTAGCGGAAGTAAGAAACGTCCCGCCCTCGTCGTACAATGCGATCGCAACAACCAGCGACTGGAGGACGGTTTCGTTCGCGTCTCCGACGCCGGAAATCGAACCTGGGGAATCCTGAAGCCGTTTTGCACTAGATAGGGAAAACTACGGTAGTGGTTGGAGGGAAAATTACATGAAATCCTACACCGAACACCTGACCATGAATGTCCCCAAGCGAATGGGGTTCGTGAATATCACCCCGCAGGTCGAGGCGGCCGTGAAGAAAAGCGGAGTCCAAGAGGGCCTGGTCCTGTGCAACGCCATGCACATCACTGCCAGCGTGTTCATCAACGATAACGAGTCGGGGCTGCACGAAGATTATCAGCAATGGCTCGAGGAACTCGCCCCCTTCGACCCGTCGGCCCAGCGCTACCATCACAACCGCACCGGCGAAGAAAACGCCGACGCCCATCTGAAACGCCAGATCATGGGCCGCGAGGTCGTCGTCGCCATCACCAACGGCCGGCTCGACTTCGGACCGTGGGAACAAATTTTCTACGGCGAATTCGACGGACGAAGGGCCAAGCGGGTGATGATTAAGGTGATCGGAGAGTGAACTGCCAAGAGGCTTCCAAGGAGTGCACCCATGATGAACTTCGCCCGCCGGCCAGGTTTGGGAATTTCCATTTTCGCAATATCCGGGTCCGGCGTAATGGACCCTGAGCGGCTATCAAAAACAACTTGAAGAGATCGAGATTGCCATGAGCAAAAGAGCGTTCCCTGGTGTTTTGATTGTGTGGACCGTGGTGTTTTCCTGTCTGCCAGGAATTGCGCGGGCCGCGGAGAAACCATCGGCCCAGAAGGCGAAACAACTCGCCGCGGCCAAACAAGCGAAGAGCGACGCGCCGGCCGAACGGCCGTACATCAGCATCGACGCGGGCAAGATCGGCACGCCGATTTCGAAGTACATCTATGGCCAATTCACCGAGCATCTGGGCCGATGCATCTACGGCGGCATCTGGGCCGAAATGCTCGAGGACCGCAAGTTCTTCTATCCGCTTGACGCCAAGGAATCGCCCTGGAAGTCGATCGACGGCGCCGCGGTGACGATGGTCCGCGAAAACGCCTTTGTCGGGCAACATTCGCCGCGCATTACGCTTGCCGGCGACCAGCCGCGAGGCATCGCCCAGAATGGGTTGGGGTTGATCCAGGGCAAGACTTATGAAGGCTACATTTGGCTGGCGGCCAACGACGCCGGTACAGTCCAGGTGGGCCTCGTCTGGGGAAACGAGCCGAAGGACCGTCAAGTGGTGGCCATCGACAAGCCGGCCGAAAGGTTCACGAAAGCGGCGTTGAAATTCACGGCCGGCGCCACCACCGACAACGGCCGGCTGGAGATCACCGCCGTTGGCAAGGGTTCCATCTTCGTTGGCGCCGTTTCCCTCATGCCCGCCGACAACATCCAGGGCATGCGCGCCGACACCCTGGCCCTCTTGCAGGAGTTGGATTCGCCGGTCTACCGTTGGCCGGGTGGAAACTTCGTCAGCGGCTATAACTGGAAGGACGGCATCGGCGACCGCGATCGCCGTCCGCCACGCAAGAACCCCGCCTGGGGAGGCGTCGAGCATAATGACTATGGCCTGGACGAGTTCATGGTTTTTTGCCACTACCTGAAGACCGAACCGTACATCGCCGTCAACAGCGGGCTCGGCGACACGAAATCGGCCGTCGAAGAGGTCGAGTATGCCAACGGTCCGGCCGACACGCCCATGGGCCGGTTGCGGGCCAAAAACGGCCATCCCGAGCCCTACGGCGTGAAGTTCTGGAGCATCGGCAACGAGATGTATGGCAACTGGCAGCTCGGCCATATTCCGCTGGAGAAGTACACGCACAAGCACAAGGAATTCGCCGAGGCCATGCGGAAGGTCGATCCGTTGATCCAACTCATCGGCGTCGGCGACACGGGCAAGTGGAGCGAAACGATGCTCCGCGACTGCGCCGACCATATCAACCTGCTGAGCGAGCATTTCTATTGTTCCGCGCTGAAGGACCTCGGCGAGCACGTGCGGCAAATTCCCGACGCGGTGCGTCACAAGGCCGAGGCCCACCGCAAGTATTGGCAGCAGATCGAGTCGTTGCGGGACAAGCACATCCGCATTGCCTTGGACGAATGGAATTACTGGTACGGCCCGTCCGTCTTCGGCGAGTTGGGCACGCGGTACTTTCTCAAGGACGGCCTGGGGATTGCCGCCGGCATTCAGGAAATGGCCCGGCAGAGCGACGTCATCTACATGGCCAATTATGCGCAAACGGTGAACGTGATTGGCTGCATCAAGACCAGCAAGACGGCGGCCGCGTTCGAGACAACCGGTCTGGTGCTGAAGCTCTACCGGGCCCATTTCGGCGTCCTGCCCGCCGCCACGCAGTGTGCTCGGCCCTTGGACGCCCAGGCGGCTTGGAGTACGGATCGCAAGACGCTCACCCTTGCCGTGGTGAATCCGAGCCCGGAGGCGATTGAAGCACCGTTGGCGGTCAAAGGGGCGGAGCTCACGGGCGCGGCGCCTGCTGGCAAATTGCCGGCGCCGATCCCATGATCTACAACGACCCTGGCAAGCCGCCGAAGGTGGCGATTGTGGAGTCGCAGGTCCGCGGCGCGACAGACAAGCTTGCGTTGGCGCCCTATAGCGTGACGCTGTTCGCGCTCGACGTGAAGTAGTTGGATTGATAGTTGCGCGGCCCTGAAAGCTGGGGCCGTCCGCAGGTTCGGAAATCGCTTTCGCCGAGGCAGCGGCATAAGAGCAGAAGGCGGGATAGATCCGTACTTGTCTGAACGCGGCGCGCAAGTAAAATAGCCTTCCGTTTGAGAAAAGTATTCCCGATCGACCCGAGGTCTCAAGAAACAAGATTCCCATGACTGTGCCACTGCCTGATGAATTGCGAAACGTCGTCGTTACTAATCCCGGAGAATTCTTGGAGTTGGTTGACGAGCGGACGCATGCGGCCTTCGTGCTCGTCCCGGCTGAAGAGTTTCATCGCCTGAAGGCTGCGGCCGATGATGATCTCGCGGATACCTATCGCGCTCAAATCGAATCGGCAATGCGAGCCGGATGGGGCGACCCTATAATGGACGAATACAATGACTACGATGCACATCGAGGCCAGAAATGATCTTGAGACGTGGCGATATTGTGCTGGCTGATCTGCCCTATAGCGATCAAACCGGCAGCAAGATTCGCCCAGCACTCGTGGTCCAGTGCAATCGGAATAATGACAGACTGGATGACGTTATCCTTGTTTTGATTACCAGCGTCATTGGGCGAGCTAGTACGGAATCCACGCAACTGCTCGTAGAGGTTGGTACCCCGGAAGGACAGTTGTCTGGGCTTCTTCGCGATTCTGCCGTGAAATGCGAACACCTCGTCACGCTCGACCGTGGTTTGGTCAACCGCGTAATCGGTAAATTTCCTCCCGGCGTTATGAGAAATGTCGACCAATGTCTGAAGGAATTTCTCGGTTTAACCTGACGATAAATTTATCCGGTTCGCTAACGACCAACTCCCGCAATCGGCAACCAAGATGACTGGAGACCGATTTTAAGTGCGACCTTCCGCTCTTTCCGCCTTCCGCCTTCCGCCTTCCGCCTTGCTTTCCGACGCCCTCGCCATCTGGCATGCCGGACTCAACGCCGTCCGCTCCGATCAACTGGTGTGCGACGCGCTGCACGTTGAAGGGCCGCTGCTGGTCATTGGCGATGACGAGATCCCCGTGCGCAGCCTGCGGCGGATCGTCGTGGTCGGTGCGGGTAAGGCAGGCGCCGGCATGGCGGCAGGTGTGGAAGAAGCCCTGGGGCCGCGGTTGGCGGAAGAAAAGCAGCTTGCGGGCTGGATCAACGTACCCGCCGATTGCGTGCGCCCGCTGAAACGGATCCGCTTGCACGCGGCCCGGCCGGCAGGCGTGAACGAGCCGACTGCGGCCGGCGCGGCCGGCGCGACGGAAATCCTGAAGTTGATCGAGTCGCTCACGCCGGACGACTTGTGCCTCTGCCTGCTCTCCGGCGGCGGTTCGGCCCTGCTGCCGGCGCCGGTGGACGCGATCACGCTGGAGGACAAGCTGGCTGTCACGCGGCACCTCAGTGCGGCCGGCGCGAATATCGAGCAACTCAATACGGTCCGCAAACAACTCAGCCGGATCAAAGGCGGAGGACTTGCCCGAGCCTGTCGCGCGGGACGGCTGGTTTCGCTGATCATCTCCGACGTGCTCGGCGATCCGCTGGACCTGATCGCCTCTGGACCAACGGTCGAAGACCGCGGCACCCTTGAGGCCGCGCTGGCCGTGCTCCGGCAGTTCTCCGCGTTTGAGGCGGGCATTCCGGCGGCCGTGTTCGCGTGGCTCCAGCGGCCACAGTCCGAGCGACGGCAACCGCCCAACTGCCGCGTAACGAACCTGGTGATCGGCAATAATGCCACGGCCGTCGATGCGGCGGGCAGGGAGGCCGAGCGACGGGGTTATTCCCATGCGATGATCAGCGCGCGGCAGTCGGAAGGCCAGGCGGAAGAGGTCGGCCGTCACCTGGCGGCCATGGCACGGCAGATGCGCGACGGGGCGGGCACCATGTACTCATGGTCGGCTTGCGGGTCGGGTCCGGATTGCCTGATCAGCGGCGGCGAACCCGTCGTGCGGCTGGTCGAAGCGTCGCGTCGCGGGCAAGGCGGGCGGAACCAGCAACTCGTGCTGGCAGCGCTGGAAACGTTTTGGGAAGAGGCGCGCGCGACGTGGCCTTTCTTTCCGGCGGGACCGACGGTGAGGACGGTCCCACCGACGCCGCGGGGGCATTTTTCGACGCGGCCATTTTGCAGGCAGCCCGTAAACAGGGGCTATCGCCACAGGACTTTCTCGCCCGCAATGACGCCTATAACTTCTTCGCGCCCTGGATGCGCTCTTGAAAACGGGGCCCACGCATACTAACGTATGCGATCTCCGCGTGGTATGCACGCGACACGAACCCCGAATGGTTTAGGCCGCGGATGGAATTCGGATACAAAAATTTACGCCACGGATGAAACACAGATGAAACACGGATTTTAAGAAGAAACTCCCGTGTTTCATCTGTGTTTCATCCGTGGCCGGAATGCTATTCTTGGCGTTCCATCCTTGGCCTCTATTTTTAGACTGCCGGTTCGCCGGACTCGCCGGTGCGGATGCGGACGGCGTCCGTCACGTCGTAAACGAAGATCTTGCCGTCGCCGACCTGGCCGGTGCGGGCGACCTCGCAAATCGTTTCGATTACGCCCGCCGCGTCTCCCGTGGCGACGACCACTTCGAGCTTGATCTTGGGGATGAAGTCGACGACGTATTCGGCCCCGCGGTACATTTCGGCATGGCCCTTTTGCCGTCCGAAGCCGGAGACTTCGGTGATGGTCATGCCTTTGATTCCACGACGATTCAGGGCGTCCTTGACGTCGTCCAGCTTGAAGTGGCGGATGATGGCTTCGATTTTTTTCATGATGGATGTTTCGGAAAAAGTGTGGATGGTGGGCCTAGGCTAGGCGTGCCGGCTGAGGGCGAAATCGGGATAAGCCAGCGCGCCGAGTTCGGGACCGTCGAGACCTTCCAGCTCGACGTCCCGCGAGACGCGCATGGGTGAGTAACGATTGCTGATGTGGAACCAGGCCCAGGCGATGACCAGGCCGAAGACCACGAGCACTACGGCCCCGATCGCTTGGGCGGCCAACTGGCCCGGGTCGCCGTAGAGCAAGCCGCGGACGCCGTCGATAGGGAACCGCGGGCGAGCGACGCCGTTGAAACCGGCGCCATACCTGCCGTTGGCGAAAATACCCACGGAGAGCAGGCCCCACAGGCCGGCGACGCCGTGCACGGAGATCGCGCCCACCGGATCGTCGATGCCCCGCCGTTCCAACAGCAGCACGCTTACGACCACTATGTTCCCGGCAACCGCGCCGATCAGTACCGCCGCCCAGGTGTCGACAAACGGGCAGGGACCGCTGACGGCGACCAGCCCGGCAATCATGCCGTTGCAGATCAACGTAGGATCGGGCTTCATTCGCTTGGCCGCCAGCAAGAGCATTGCGGCAAGCGTGCCGCCGACGGCTGCGAATGTCGTGTTGACCACGACGCCGCTTAGCGAAAGATCGGTCCCGGAAAGCGCGCATCCGGCGTTCAAGGCAAACCAGCCGAAAGCCACGATCAGGCTGCCGAAGACGACCATCGGAACGTGGTGGGCGGGCAGAGGTTGGGGACGGCCCGCACGATACTTTCCCACCCGCGGGCCGAGTAGCCAGGCGCCGACCAGCGCGATCACGCCTCCCAGACCATGAATCACGCCGGCCCCCGAGAAATCGATCACCCCGTGGCCCAGTCGCCAGTTGAGTCCGATGCTGGCCAGCCAGCCACCGCCCCAGACCCAATTGGCGTAGAGCGTCAGGGGCAACACGACCCATAGACCATACAGGCAAAAGTTCTTCCACCGCCATCGTTCCACCATCGCCCCCGCCGGGATGAGGGCCGCTTTGTCGATCAGGGCCATCATAAAGAAGAAAAAGGCCAAGGCCCCGGCCTGGGTGGTGCTTTGTTCCATGCCCGCAAGGAAGAACCCCTTGGCGCCGATCAGACCGTAGGCATATCCGCCCGTTGCCTTGCCGGCGTCGTCCACCAGGGAAACGACTCCCAGGCCGCGATTGAGAATCGTTCCGGGCAGGTCCAGCGTGGCAGCCCAGCCCGGGGCCACGGCGCCGCTGGAGAAATTTCCCCAGCCTACGGCAAACCCGTAGACCCAAAAGGCGAGGCAACTCAGGGGGAAAATCATGAGGTTCATGGTCACGGTGTTGAGCGCGTTCTTTGCTCGGCAGAAGCCCGTCTCGATCATGGCAAAGCCAATGTGCATGAACATTACCACGATTGCGGCCAAGACGAGCCAGATTACACCGTTGGTGGGCATGGAGGCCGATCGTGCAAAATACATGCCGTGCTTACAAGGGCGTAACTCGCAGATTGCAGGAAAGCCGTTGAAAGCCGTACGAAACGTGTCCAGACCACCGACATTATATGTCTGAACACGCTTAACGGTTGCGCAAGAAGTGCGCAGTGAATGTGCATTAAATCAAAAACCCCGGGTTTCAGCCCGCTACAATTATTTCCATTTCGATCGGTCGAGGGGAAGAAAAAGTCCCGAAACTGGACTCCTTGCCGTTCTTGTCGTAGAAAAAATCGTTCCAGACGTGGTAGGATTTCGGACGCGCGGCATTAAAAATGCTTACGTTGAGTGGGCCGAGTGAAACGAGTGCCACGATTCCGGATAATTGATGGTGGGACTCGCCGACCGTGCTGCGCACGGTGCCCGTCGGCCCACCCTACCTATCTGGGTCGAACGATTACCTATAAACTGCTATGGAGCTTACCTACGCCTGGCTTACCTCTCCCGGTCCGGTGCGCCCCAACAACGAAGATTTCCTCGGGTTCTGGGAACCGGCCGACGAGGAACAGCGACGCAGCCACGGCGCGGTAGCCGTCATAGCCGATGGGGTGGGCGGACAGGATTGCGGCGAAGTCGCCAGCCAAATGTCGGTCGAGGTGGCCCTGCGGCTGTTTCGCGAGGCCAAGGAAAATATCTCCCCCCGCGATGTGCTGTGGAACGTGATCAATGCGGCGAATCTGGCCGTTTATGACAAGGGAATGGAACAGCGTGACAAGGGCCGCATGGCCACCACGTTGATTGTTTCCATTTTTCGCAATACCGAAGTCACCATCGGGCACGTCGGCGATAGCCGTGCCTACCTGGTGCAGGAAGGCAAGGCCCAGCAGATTACCGCCGACCACACGTATGCCGCCATGCAGCAGAAGCTGGGGCTGATCTCAGCCCAGGATGCGGCCCACAGTGAAATGCGATCGATGCTCATGCGGAGCATCGGCCGCGAACCTACCGTACAGGTCGACTTATACACCGTGCGGGTGAACCAGGGAGATTACATCGTCCAGTGTACCGACGGCGTTCATCAATTCCTGACCGAGGACGAGATCTGCGAGATCGTCACGCACGCCCCGCCGGACGATGCCTGTAAACAACTCCTGGCCCTGGCGGAAAGGCGGGGGACCGACGATAATCTCACAGTGCAGGTCGTTCGCGTCGACCGCGTGGAAGAAATGATGGTCTACCGCGGTCTGCCCATTTACCGCGAGGTTTCCCAGCCTATGAGCCACGAAGTGGAAGTCGGTCAGACGATCGACGAACGGTTTCAAATCACGGAGTTGATCAGCCGCAGCGGCATGGCCTCGATCTTCAAGGGGACCGACCTGCAGACCGGCGAAACCGTGGCCCTGAAGATCCCCTTCATGCAGTTCGAGAGCGACCCCGCCTTTTTCAGCCGCTTCCAGCGCGAGGAATCGATCGGCCGGAAACTGAAGCATCCCTACATCCTGCGGATCGTGCCCGTCGAAGACAAAAGTCGTCCCTATATCGCCATGGAGTTCCTCCAGGGGCGGACCTTGCGGAGCGTGATGCAAGGCGCGGAGCGGCTGCCGGTCAAGGACGCCTTGACGATTGCCAGTCGGATTTGCGAGGCCCTGGAATACCTCCATTCCCAGGAAGTGATTCACCGCGACTTGAAGCCGGAAAACATCATGCTCTGCGACGACGGCAGCATCCGCGTCATGGATTTCGGCATTGCCAAGGCGGCCGGCCTGCGGCGACTGACCTTCGCCGGATTTTCGACCTCGATGGGCACGCCCGACTACATGGCCCCCGAGCAGGTCAAAGGCAAACGCGGCGACGCTCGCACCGACATCTACAGCCTGGGCGTGATGCTCTACGAAATGGTGACCGGGGCGACGCCTTTCGAGGGCAACAACCCCTACGCGATCATGAACGCCCGGCTGATCGGGGACCCGGTGGCGCCACGAAAGCACCTGCCCGAACTGCCGCCGGAGATCGAAGAGATCATTCTCCATGCCCTGGAACGCCAGCCGTTCGACCGCTATCCCACGGCCGCCGCCATGAAGCTGGAACTCGACGCCCCGGAGAAGGTGCAAGTGACGGGCCGTGCCGAGCGTCTGCGGCCGCCCACGATGTGGCAAAGCAACTGGCACAAGGTGCGGATGTACGTCCTGGCGATGCTGGTGCCCGTGCTCACCGTAATCATCCTATTGTTGCTGTTTCGCAAGAAGTAAGAGGAAGAAATTCCAAATTCCAAATCCGAAATTCCAAACAAATTCCAAGCAAAAAATTCCAGGGTTCGAAAACGCCCCGAGCGAGAGAAAGGTTCGAAACTGGGCGTTTTGGATTTTTGTCTTTTGAATTTGTGATTTGTTTGATATTTGGTGTTTCGGATTTGGAATTTTCTCTGCTACGGGTTCTCCTTCGCGTCGCGCTCCTTCTCCATGGTCACGGCGTTTCCGCGGGCGTTGAACTCGACCCGCGACATAAAGGCCTTCATGAGCATCACGCCTCGTCCGCAGGGCGCGTGAAGCCGATCGCCGCTGGTGGGATCGGGCAGGGTCGAGGGATCGAACCCCCGGCCTTCGTCGGTGATCTCGATGTGAACCCGGTCACCGTCCAACAAGCAAACGAAGTGCACGTTCTTCCGTGCATCGGAGCCGTTGCCATGATGGATGGCGTTGACCAGGGCCTCTTCCGTTGCCAAGTGGACCGCGAAGATGTCGCGTTGGTGCCAGTGCTGGACCTCGAGCTGGCCCAACATTTCGTCGAGGACCTGACGGGCCACCACAGGATCGCTGGCAATCACCCGCTCGTAGCGCCAAAGCCACAGGTTGGTCATGGTAGTTTCCATGTCCCTGACAGCCACACAATCCAGGTCAAAACCGCTTGCAGCAGGAACGATCGATTGCATGAATGGAGCGCCTAGAAGGCAGCCAGGGCGTCCGCTTCGTCTTCTTTGATATCGAAGAAGCGGTTGAGTTTAGTAATGGCGAAGACCTCGTAGATATTCGGCCCGATATTGGACAGTTTCAACACGCCACCTTGGGCCTTGACCTTCCGGTCCAGGGTGATCAGTTTGCCCAGGGCCGCACTGCCGAGGAAATCGACTGTCGAAAAATTCAAGAGCAACTTCTCACGCTTGTCGTTCTCCACCAGGCTGAACATCTCGCTGCCGAGCTCCTGGATATCGATGTCTTCGGTAATCCGGCGGCTACGGAAGCGCACGACCGTCACGTCGCCGACTTCCGTCACCTCCAGGCGTTGATATGCGGGCATCGAAAGAAACTCCTGCTTGGGATCGCGTTCGAAAAAAACGGAGCGCGCCGAGTGAACTTGCCAACGCCGTCAAAACCGCAACCATGCGCCCTTGGCAATCTCGCGTGTTGTGTCAGCCTGGGGAAAATTGGGCGATTTTCCGGCGCAACTCCTTCACTATGGTAGCGAACCGGTTCGGGGGGGTCAAGTCGCCTTTGACCCGGATTATTCGTAAACTGTACTGAAGAATCCTTGCTAACCGCTGCCTTTGGGCATCGCCAAGGCGTGCAAGCCACCAACGAGACCTAAGGATAGAAACGCCCATCCGAGCCATTCTGGTGGGTGGATAACGCGATTGATCGCGGCGCCCGTCACCGGGGCCAGCACCGAAGTCTGGGCACTGACGCTGATCAACGGATGGTCGGTCCGCTCAGCAAGGAATCTGGCGCAGGGCTCCTTGAGCTCCAGCGAGTCGATTTGGAGATACTGGAGGCCCAGGAGAAACAGGATTATTCCGAACCCGAAGTACTGATTACGTGTGATTTCCATATTCCCACCTTCCAGGGGAGCGGATGGTTGGGCAAACAAACACCGTGGCGATATGCTAGTCTAACACTCACTGGTGCACCACGCTTCGGTTTTTGGACCCTAGCGGCAGCAAATTTCCCGCTGGACGGTCGTTTCGTAACGGGAAGAGCGGAAGTAACGGCTTGATGTTCTGGCAGGTTGTTGCGAAAGAGGCGATTCCATGGGTTCCTACGTATGCGATGATCTCGTGTTGCCGCGAAAATTCTTGCGCATGTGCCGCCGCAATCTGCGGCGGACGAAGATCATCGATTCCAGCGGGCAGGAACTCAGCGGCGGATCCCTGCTTGCCGCCACGCTGGCAATGCGCCGGTTGCTGCGGCGGCAAGTCCTGGCGGCCGATGAAACCCACGTGGGCATTCTGTTGCCGCCGTCAGTCGGTGCCGTCTTGTCGAACGCTGCCCTGACGCTCGACCGCCGGGTGGCCGTCAATCTGAACTACACGGTCACTTCCGAACTGATCAACGCCAGCATGGCCCAGTGCGGTATCCGCCACGTGCTGACCAGCCGGCGGATGCTCGATCGTTTTCCGCTGAAGCTAAATGCCGAGTTGGTCTACGTCGAGGAATTGAAACAACGCATGACCTGGTCCGACAAACTGCTGGCCGCCGCGGCCGCCTGGCTGCTGCCGGCCGTGGTTCTGGAACGCCTGCTGGGAATCACCGCGATCCGGCCCGACGACGTGGCGACGGTCATGTTCACGTCCGGCTCGACCGGCGTGCCCAAGGGCGTGATGCTGACCTACACCAACATCGGCGCAAACTTGCAGGGAATCGACAGCATCATCCGCTTGCTCCGCAACGATGTCCTGCTGGGCGTGTTGCCGATGTTCCACTCGTTCGGCTACACGGTCACGCTGTGGACGGTGCTGACGCTCGATCCCAAGGGCGTTTACCACTACACGCCGCTGGAACCGCGGCAGATCGGCGCGGTCTGCCGCAAGCATGGTTGCACGATCCTGATTGCCACGCCCACGTTTCTGCGGGCCTATCTGCGGCGTTGCGAGCCCGAGGACCTGCGTTCGCTGGACGTCGTTTTTGCCGGTGCGGAAAAGCTCCCGCCCGAGTTGGCAGCCGCCTTCCACGAGCGCTTCGGCGTGCTGCCGATCGAAGGCTACGGGGCGACGGAGTTGTCGCCGGTCGTGTCCGGAAATCGGCCGCCCAGCCGCAACCCAACACCCGGAAAGCGCGGCAACCACATCGGCACGATCGGCCAGCCCATGCCGGGCATCGACGTCAAGGTGATCAACGTCGAAACGGGCGAGGACCTTCCTCGCGGCCGACAGGGCATGCTGCTGGTTCGCGGCCCGAGCGTGATGAAAGGCTATCTGAATCGGCCCGATCTCACGGCCGAGGTGATGCGCGGCGACTGGTACGTGACGGGCGATCTGGCCACGCTCGATGAAGACAACTATATCTCCATCACCGGGCGGATCAGCCGCTTTTCGAAGATCGGCGGCGAGATGGTGCCGCACTTGCGCGTCGAGGCGGCCGTCCGCGAAGTCCTTGCCGCCGGCGAACAGGAAGTTCAATTGGCCGTTACCGCGGTACATGACCCTACTCGCGGCGAGCGGCTGGTCGTGCTGCACACGGGTCTTGGCATGCCCGCGGTGGAAATCTGCCGGCAGATGGTGGCCTGCGGCATTCCGCCGCTCTGGATTCCGTCGCCCGACAGCTTCCGGCAAGTGGCCTCCATTCCCCAGTTGGGCACGGGCAAGCTCGACATGACGCGGTTGAAGGAAATGGCGGCGCGGGAGTTCTCTTGAATCAATCGGGATGCAACGGCACGGCCGCCGGAGAATGCGGATCGCCGAGCACGCGCACGCGTCGGCGCAGTATTAAGGTCCACTCTGAGCCTTTCGCGCTCTTCCGCCACGCCGTGCAGGATGCGCTCGATGTTATCGATTTCGGCCCGCGCCATTTGTATGGCGACGGAAGTGCGGCCCACGGCGTCGGCCTCGTTGGCTTTCTTCTCGACCTCTTTTTCGAAGTCAATTAACTGCTCGGTGGAGATATCCACCTGGTCTTTCAAGCGGCGGATCTCCTCTTCCAATGCGAGGCGCTTGGCGCCGCGGACCATGTCGCGAGACTGTTGCTCCAAGGTCTCGAGTTGCTTCTTGATCCAGTCTAAATCCGTCAGGGTCCGGGCGAACGTGGGGGGTTGCTTCGTTCCCGGCTGGAACGTCACCGGAGTGGAGTCTTCTTAATTCCAGGTGTACGAGGCGCCGTTGCAGATCTCGATACCTCGGATTGCAATTGAGGAGCACGGCGACCTCGATCTCGGGGACCTCAGCCTTGGGCAAGTCCGCCAAGACCCTCTTCGCCACTTGGAGCTTGCCGAGAAGAGCCCGGTGTTCGGACCGCATTCTCTGGAATTCGCGTTGAAATTCGGCGTACATACTCACGGCCATCTGCGCTCGGGCCTTCATGGTCTCGTCGTCGCCGGCACCGATCGACTCGAGTTCCCGTTTCAACTGTTCGCGCTTGGCGCGGACTTCGTTTTCCTTCTCGGCAGAGATTTGCTGGAGTTCCGTAAGCCGCTCGCGACGCACCTGGCGATCAACATTGACCACTTCATTCATGTAGGTATTGACCACGGCATTGACCAGCACGGCAGCCTCCTTCGGATCGCCGCTGGTCAGGCTGACCGTGATGATTCCCGCTAGGTGATCGGGACACTTCACCTGGATGTGCTCCGCGAGCCACGTAGCGGCATGATGGCGGTCTTCCTCGCGCTTAATGCTCGGCTGCTCATAAACCTTGGGATCGCGCAAGGCGGCAATGATCACGAACGATGATTTGACCAATTGCATTTGTGTGGCCCGCAAGTTCTTGAATTCGGCTGATTCGTCACGTTCGGCCGCTGCGGACGGGAAACGACGCAAACTCGGCTGCAACTCCAGAAGGGCCGTGGCCGTGTACTTCTTGGCGGCGGACTCAGCCGCCTTTTGCGGTTCGGCAGCGGGGGACGACGATCCGCCGGCCAAAGTCGCGGAACTCAGGACCGCGAAGATAAAATAGGTACGCGCGCGACGTGGAACATTTCTCATAGCGATTGTCTCCTCGGCACAAGGTATTTTCACCCCCCGGCCGCCGGCCGCGCCGGACATTTCTACCGAGGGGCCAATCGATGTTATGTTGCCGTCGGCCATGGCTTTCTTTCCCGTGATTTCTGCCGTTTCCACTCTTCCGTTGATCTCGACCATTGTCGCGCGCTCTTCGGCGCACTGAAAGAAACTTCTGCCTTGGGTCGCTTGCCGTGCGCACCGCGCGATACTATATTCGGATGCGTTGCCCTGACCTGAAATACTGGCGCGATTCTCGCTTTCCTGGCCCCCAACGCCTCTTGCCGCCGCCATGTCCGACCACGATGCCGATTTGATCGATACGGTGCGCCTTTCCTTGGTCGATGGCGTGGGTCCGCGAATTCGTCGCCGCTTGTTGGACCGCTTCGGCGATCCGGCGACGGTGTTGGCCGCCGCGCCGAGCGAGTTGCGCGAAGTGGAGGGCGTGGGGCCGAAACTCACCGAACGGATCATCCGCGCCGGCGACGAGATCGACGCCGAAGCCCAGATCGCCTTGTGTCGCAGCCACGGCATCGCAATCATTACCGAGACCAACGCCGACTATCCCCGTGCCCTTCGCGAGATTCCCGATCCACCCGGCCTGCTCTTTATCCGTGGCACGCTCAAACCGGCCGATGCCCTGGCCATCGGCATTGTCGGCACCCGTCATGGCACGGCTTATGGGCTGCGGCAGGCCGAACGTTTGGCGGCCAGTCTCGCCCGGGCCGGGCTGACAATCATCAGCGGCCTGGCCCGCGGGATCGATGCGGCCGCCCACCGCGGCGCTGGAGGCCGGCGGCCGTACGCTCGGCATTTTGGCCAGCGGCGTGATGAACATCTATCCGCCGGAGCACGACAAGCTGGCCGGTCTGGTCGCGGCCAGCGGCGCCTTGATCAGCGAGCAGCCGCCGCACGCGTCACCGTTGGCGGGCACCTTTCCCCAGCGCAACCGCATCATCAGCGGCATGTCGTTGGGTGTCATCGTGGTCGAGGCGGCCGAACGCTCCGGCGCCTTGATCACAGCCCGGCATGCCATGGAACAAGGTCGCGATGTGTTCGCCGTGCCGGGCAATGTCGACAGCCGCGCGTCGCGAGGCTGTCATCGCCTGCTCCGTGACGGGGCGATCCTGGTCGAATCGGCCGACGACGTGCTGGAGCAGCTTGGCCCCTTGGTCGAAGCGGCCCCGCGCGACGACGGCCGCACGGTCCATCATCCGGCCGAACTACTGTTGAACGACATGGAGCAGAAGGTACTCGACGCGATTCGCGGCGAGGCCACTTCGATCGACGAGATCGTAGTCCACAGCGGCCTGCCCATTCCGCAGGTCCTGGCGACGCTCAGCGTTCTGGAAATGCGACATTTGATCCGGCGGCTGAGCGGAACGACGGTGATAAGGTTGTAAGAGCGGTGCGGGGGAAGAGGATCACGAACACACGAAAGAACGAGAACGCGAAGGAATACCAAGTAAGTCGATGATGAATATCGTTTCGTGCTTTCGTACTTTCGGGTTTTCGTGATCCCCCTTCTCTTGCTTCGGTTTACGCCCGGACGATCCGCGATCGACTCAAGGCGTCTTTGCAGTCGGAGCGGCTTCCGGATTCTTGACGTCCTTCACCTTCGCGTAAAGCTCCTGGGCTTGGGGCCTCATGGAAAAGTGCCGGTCACGCTTCAGCACACTGTCCAAGATTTCCTTGGCTTCCCATCTGCGTCCCCGATGATCAAGACAATGGGCCCAGTAAGTAGCCGTATCGGGGTTATTCCGACCGCCGACCTTCATGGCCAGGGCAAGGCTTGTATCGGCCTGATCGAAACGACCAAGCCGGAAGTAGACCCAGCCCAAGGTCGACATAAACTCGGCGTTCTGGTTGTTGTCGCGGTAATTGCCTTCCGCAAAGACCATTGCGCGCTGTTTCTTGGCTGGATCGTCTTGCTCGACAAGGGCCAGGGCGATGTTGTTCTTGGCGGCGAGGTCGTCGCGGTGCTCGAAAATGACCTCCTCGAAATACTTCTCCGCATCCGACCATTTCTTCTGCCACAGGGCAACATAGCCGCGAAGCTTTCGGCCCGTGGTGCTGCCTTTGTACTTCTGCTCTTCGGGCTTAAGGCCGGCATCGGCCGCCTCGATCTTCAAGGCGGCTTCCGCCTGCTCCTTGGCAAAGTCCAACTTGCCTTTTTCTACGCCCAGAGGGCGACTACCCGGCGGGTCTCTAAATCGTTAGGAGCCATCTTCAGAGCGGCGTTGAACCACTTCTCGACATACTCGGTCGCGGACGTCGGGCCTCCGTTCTGATCGAAGTACTGGGCCATGATGGCTTCCGGAGTGAGAACGCTTTCCAGCGTGCCTTGCTTCTTGGCAATATCGCGGTCAATCTTCTTGGCCTTCTTCAAGGTCTCGTAGGCTTCAGCAGCCTTGCCCTGCTGGAACAGAGCCCGGGCCAAACGCTGCTGGGCCACCAGATTCTCTTGTGCCCCTTCCAGGTTCAGCAAATCGCGCAGCGCGACTCAGCTTCCTTCCACTCCTCGCGGCGTTCCGCCACCGCAGCAATGCCGCTCATCGCGGAGAATAAAAGTATCCCCTTGTTTCCCTTGTTCGTGTACACAATCAACAAAGCTTTAGCCTTATCGTACTCCGCCTCCGCGTCCGTCAGCCGCCGCGCCTGCAAAGCGATGTCGCCCAGAATGATATAGGCTAGCGGGTCGATGCGGTCGGCCTTGATGGCATCTTCCAACTGAAGGCGGGCCGCCTCTGGCTGACCTAGTCCATCGAGTATCCGATACATCAACACGTGCGCCGAGGGAAGTTCGGGATACTTCCGCGAGGCCTCTTCAAGTTTTGCGAGAGCAGCCTGCATATCGTGTGACTTGACCAGCAGTTGGTACGCCTCTTGCACCTCGGCGTACTTCGGTTTAGATGCGGCGGGCGAAGCAGGCTGCTGGGCTGAGACCGACGTTGCCCCGGCGCCAAGCAGAGTTTGCGTTGTCATTGCCAAAACAAGCGTGAACGAAACGAACGGGCGTGCCATGGAACGATACCTCCTTTGTGAAGACCAAACCGCGAACTCGCGGCGGGTCCAGAAGCGTGCGACAAGCGAACCACACGGTCGGCCGGAAAGCAGCACACTTTCATCCCTCTATAGTCTATGACGTAAAGCATGCCCCGACAAGAAACTCGCCTTGCGATTTTCCTGCCCTGGCGCTACGTTGATTGCAGTGCCCACTCGGACTTTCAACACTGCTTGCAAGCTAGCGGTGGCAAACGGATGCCATTGGGCCGCGCAGTCGCTATAATCTTGAGCAGTGGTCTTGCCTTTGAAAGCTAGGCCCGTGGCATGCTCCCTTTTCCTGCAAGCGATTGCATTCCATAACAGGAGACTTTTCCATGAAACGCGTAATCATTCTGATGGTCTGCGTGGTAGCGGCGGCACTCGTAGCGGCGGTGGGCTATGCCGTATATCGCGCCTGGTGGAACGCCAACTACTTCGTGACGGAGCACGATGAACATCAGGCGCCGCCGCGCGACGACCTGCAACTCGTCGACGACAACCTGGCCGACAAGCGTCCCGCCTTCGACGACAAGCTTGTCGACAGCCGGCCGCTGGGCGATTGGGAGCTGAACGCCTCGGCCGCTGTCATCCGGCTCGATTGCCCCATGGTTATCCCTGACAGCGGTCGGGAGATGCTCGTACTGCGGCCCTCGTACGCCAACGCGATCACGGCCGCGAAGGCTTGCCGCCTTGACCTGCTGCCCAGCGCCAACACGCTTGACGGCGCGGCAAAGCAGTTCGACGATGGCCTTTACGCCGCGCTCGACCTGGCATGCTTCCGCGGCGAAATCGGTTTGGCCCCTGCCGCGCCGGCTTGGGCCGCGGCGGTGTTCCAGCGGCTGCCAAAGCAAAGCCCGGCTCGGTCGTTCCTTGCCACCGCGTTGGAATTGGCCGGCAAGACGATCGATCTCTCGGCGGCCGAAAAGCAAGAAAACGACCGATGGCTTGTCGTGTTCGAGCGGAACCAGGCCGCCAGCAAGCCCATCTCGTTCTACACCTGGACTCCCGAACTGAAGCAGGTCTGGCGGTTCTTCCGTTTCTTGCAGCACGAGTTCACCGAAGATGATTTGGCCATCCCGCGCGACGTGGCGGCCGTGCTCAAGCAGAACGACGACTTGCGCGAACAACATCGGGCGATCAATGCCTTCTATGGCCGCTTGACCAATCCGTCGATCTGCCTGCCGGTCAACGCGCTCATCGACGCCAAGCAGGCATTGCCCCAATTGGCGAAGGAGCACGGGGCCCGCCGCGCGACGGTGGCCATCTTTCCGCCTTCGACCAGCCGCGAAACCGAACTCTTCGATCAGATGTTTCCAGCCGGGCTGCCAGCCAGCGCGAACCTGATGGGGGTCCTGATCCAGCGGATCCGTTCGGGCGAGGTCGATCTGAAGCCGGGCAAGAACGACGGCTGGTATCAGCACCAGGTCTATGCCCTAGAGACGCTGTTACTCCCCGCCAAGGGACAGGAAAACGATAAGCTGCTATTGACGGCCGAGTACAAGAAGCGGCTGGTTGAGGCCTTCAAGGCCCTGATTACGAAGCGACGGGAGACGCACGCCCGGGAGCTTGGAATAGCGAAAGCTTCGGAGGCGGCCCCGCCTCCACCCAAAGTCAAAGTGTGTCCGCGCCTGCGGGTCGAACCGTGCGCGACGTTTTATCTCCGCAACGCGCGGGCCTATGCGTTTCTGCAAGACTTCCTCACGGCTGCGGCTGGACGGGAACGGCTGGAGAAGCTGCACGGACTGCGGGAGGGCGGCGAGCGACCGCCCACTCTGGACGCGGAATTGGGCGCGGTCCGCTCCCGCTTCTACGGTTTTTACCTGCTTTCCTGCGAAGACATCGGCATGAAGCCACAGCTTGCCGACGGCGAGTTGGCCGACCCGCCGGCCGCGAAGCAAGCGGCGATGGACTGGCTCGGCAGTCTAGCAGACAACGCCGACCTCCGTTGCGACACGCGAGTCTGTGTGCCGATCTTCGTCGATCCGCTCCACGGCAAGACTCGCATCTGGGCCACGCTCGGTGTGCGTCTCGCGCACCTGGAGGCATCCTACGCCCGGCCGCCGCGTCTGCGTCCCAAGGGCCGCGACGAGGCCTGGACCGAAGTCAAGTCGGAACAGCTCGGCAACAACCGCTGCGTGATCCCGGTCGACGAGTTCGCCGAGATCGAACTCGCCGGCTCCGCCGCCCTGACGCGAGCAGAACTTCGTGACGCCTGCGATCGCTACAAGACGAAGGAGGAGATCGTCCGCGGACTGAGCGGTAGGTAGCAGAGGTCGTTGTTGGAGGGGCTTTCCTTTCTCGTGGAGGCAAGCTACTCTCATGTTCATGCGGTCCGACCTGATTCCTCGGCGGCGCTGGGAATTAAACGGCTATTGTTTACAGATTCCCCCAGTGAGAAGACTTCGATGGCACAGTCCACTAAGATGTTATATGCAACGATGACGCTGATGATCGTTTCCGCGGCGGCGGCCACCTCGGCACTCCATGCCAGTGATTGGCCACATTGGCGAGGGCCGTTTTTCAATGGCTCCAGCGATGAAAAGAACCTGCCTTCGCAGTGGAGCACCCGCGAAAACATCGCCTGGAGCGCCGACCTGCCCGGTGGCGCCGCGGCCACGCCGATCGTGTGCGGCGACTGCGTCTTTCTGGCGGGCGTTGATGCCGCCAAAGATACCCTTCAGGCAATGTGTTTCGATCGCCGTAGCGGCAAACTGCTCTGGCAGCACAACGTGGCCGAGGGAACCCAAAAAGACAATCGCAGCAATTACGCCTCCTCCTCGCCGGTGGCCGACGGCAAGCGCGTGGTCTTCTTCTATGGCAATGGCGATCTTGTCTGCTTTGACTTGGGCGGTAGCACGCGCTGGAGACGAAATATCCAAAAGGACTACGGGTCGTTCGCTTTCCAGTGGACCTTTAGCAGCAGTCCTACCCTCTACGACGGCAAGCTGTACCTGCCCGTGCTGCAGCGCGACGTGGCAGTCCGTGAGTATGGTTTGAAGGATCGCGAGAATCAGTCGTATCTGCTGGCCGTCGATCCACAGAGCGGCAAGACCCTCTGGCGTCAGGTTCGCTCCAGCCCTGCCGTGGCCGAATCGCGGGAGTCGTTCGCCACCGCCATTCCTTTCGAGCACAAGGGGCAGAAACAGTTGCTCGTTGCCGGCGGCGACCTGCTCAGCAGTCACGATCCGGCCAACGGCCGCGAATTGTGGCGCGGCGGTGACTACAACCCGGCCCGCGTGAACCATTGGCGGCTGGTGCCTTCGCCGGTCGCCGGCGATGGGATCGTGCTGGTCTGCGCCCCCAAACGCGAGCCGCTGTATGCCGTCGAGGCCGACAAGGGCACAGCCGTCTGGGACAGCCGCAACGTGAAGGAAGTCAGCTCCGACGTGCCCACGCCTGCCTTCTACGACGGCGATTTCTTCGTGCTCAGCAACGTCCGCAAGAGCCTCTCGCGCGTAGAGCCGCGCAGCGGCAAGCCGAAGTGGATCGTCGCCACGCCCGGCGGCGTCAAATACGAGGCCTCGCCGCTGGCGGCCGACGGCAAGATCTACCTGATCAATTTCAGCGGGCAAGTGGCGATCTTCAGCGCCGCCAGCGGCAAGTTGTTGCGCGTGATCCCCATGGAAGAAACAAGCGACCGCGACCCGATTCGGGCCTCGATCAGCGCCGCCCACGGCCAGTTGTTCATCCGCACCACGCGCAAATTGTATTGCGTGGGGAAGGGAAGTTGAGCTAAGTCTCAACAATTGGATCGGCGGCATCGCAGGGACCTCTCGCCACGCGACAAAGGCGGTTGCGACGGCACGGCCGAGACCGGGACCGGGTGGAGGGGCCAAAAAAGACGGCCGCGGCGAGCGATCATCCTATTGACGTGTGAGGTAATTCTTCGTAGACTTCCCAGGCAATTTTCGCCATTCAAGCGTCTGCGGCTCACTCACCGAGCATTCGTACACGGAGGTCCGAATGAAATTCGACGCGCGAAGGATCTTTCTGCTTGCCCTGCTCGCTGCGGTTGCGGCTGTCGGCTGTCAGTCGCTTACCTATATGTTCGGGCCGAAGCAAGAGCCGGCCAGCCAGGCCGCCCCGCCGGTCAGTCAACTCGGCGCACCGGATGAGACCTACGCCAGCGGGTGGGAATCCGGCCGGGCAATCTACGTCGGCGGGTGTGCCAGTTGCCACAAGCCGAAGCCAATTCAAGAGTTTGCCATCGATGAGTGGAAAGAGAAGATCATTCCCCGCATGTCGGTGAAGGCCAAGCTTACGCCCGAGCAAACGCAATCGCTTGCGGACTACATCATGGCTGTCAAGCGCTTTCAGTTGCTTGGCAGCGGGCATGCCAAGGCGAAACCAGCGATAGCCCCGATATCGGCGGCCGACATTCGGTGATGGAAAGCGATGCCGAGACCGGAGGCGGCGCCACGGCCAAAAAACGCGGCCGCGGCAAACAATGGCCTTCGGGACCGGCGGGGAGCTGCCAGCGTTCGTATTGTGGCTAATGGCTCTTCCACTTCTCGCTTGTGGTCGCCTCACTTGTCCGCCGGAACTAGGGAGACACGCAAGCCCAGGATGAAGCTCCGTTCCTTGGGCTCGACGTAGGAGCGATCCGCCGACCGGCAGAACCACGCCGGGCAGGCCCAGCTACCGCCGCGAATTATGCGGTTCGAGCCACCAGTCGGACCTGGCGGATCGTCCACTGGTGACTGCTTGTAATACACGTCCTTGTACCAATCCTGACACCACCCCCATACGTTCCCGTGCATGTCATAGAGCCCCCAGGCGTTCGGCTTCTTCTCGCCAACCGGATGGCTCTTGTTGCCCGAGTTCGGCAAATACCACGCATGTTCTCCCAGTTGCTGTTCATCGTCCCCAAAGTAATACCGCGTCGTGCTTCCGGCTCGGCTGGCGTATTCCCACTGGGCTTCCGTGGGCAATACGAATTTCCCGTGTTTCGAGCCGACTTTTGCATTGAGCTTCTCAAGGAACATCTCGCAATCCTCCCAATTCACACTCTCCACCGGATTCTTCGGACCCTTCAACTTGCTTGGGTTGTTGCCCATCACCGCCTCCCATTGCTCCTGCGTCACGGCAAACTTGCCCAGGTAGAAGGCTTCGCGATCCGTACCCGGTGCTGCGGTTTCTCCCAATAATTGGCTTCCTTGGCCGAATCAGGCGAGCCCATCTTGAACTCACCCGCTGGAATCAAGATCATCGCCAGCTTAACGCCCTTGCCAAGATCCACCGCCAATTCCTTCGGCGGTTGCTTGGAGGACTCGCTGAAAGCAGTCCCCGCCATTGCGAGAAGCACGACGGACGAAATCACGAACTTTCTCATATCAGCCTCCCATAAGTCCCGGCAGCGGTCTTGGTCTGCGGTGATTATACCGTGGCAAATGCCCGCAAACAACTGACTTGCACGTTTGCCTGGGGTCAAGGTCGTATTGGTTTCCGAAGACAAGGTGCGGGCCAAGTGTGGTTTGTTTTTTGGACGGTTCATCATCAGGCCGAACTGCTGTTGAACGACATGGAGCAGAAGGTGCTCGACGCGATTCGCGGCGAGGCCACTTCGATCGACGAGATTGTCACAGGCAGCGGCCTGCCCGTTCCGCAGGTTCTCGCAACGCTAAGCGTGCTGGAAATGCGGCATTTGATCCCGCGGCCGAGCGGAACCACGGTGATCCGGCTGTAATTTGGAGCAGTGCGGTTATTCATCACGGCTTTTGTTTTGCCGCGGAGCGGCTTTCCACGCTAGCGCACGTCGTTGGCGTCAATGAGCCCCAGCGCAACCAACGGCACAAACGGTTGGCGTCCGGCTATCACCATTCCGTACTTCGCACTCAGGCACTCCCCGCTTTACGCCGCTACTCCCCGTTTCGTTGAGGCGACGAGGTCAGCGCGGTCTGCGGCTCACTTTATAGATATGCTACCAAATCTTTGCATATACCCTATTTTAACATTGCTATAGTGCCGCGGAAGCGGCCTTCGGCCGCGAGAGGGTTTGGGGCCGCGGTCTGCCGGCCTATCTTCAATGGGGCCGCGGTCTTTCAACCGCGGAAATTTCCAGGCACCACGACAGGGCTACGCGAGGAAGAATCCGCTTCAATGGGGCCGCGGTCTTTCAACCGCGGAAATGCCATTCGGCGGCGGTCAGCAGGTCGCCGTCCGTCTGGCTTCAATGGGGCCGCGGTCTTTCAACCGCGGAAATTGCGCGGCATCCCCGAAGCCATCCAGGAGGCAAGAGGCTTCAATGGGGCCGCGGTCTTTCAACCGCGGAAATTCGTGTGGCTGCTTGCGGAAGGACGTGACGGCGGCATGGCTTCAATGGGGCCGCGGTCTTTCAACCGCGGAAATGCGGTCGGCACGGGCCGCGGCCTGCCGCCCAAGCAGGTGCTTCAATGGGGCCGCGGTCTTTCAACCGCGGAAATTACGTTAGACACGGCGGGGGTGTAACTTGTTCGACCTGCTTCAATGGGGCCGCGGTCTTTCAACCGCGGAAATGAGCGGAAGGCCAAGGCCGAGGAGGAAGAGGAGAAGGCGCTTCAATGGGGCCGCGGTCTTTCAACCGCGGAAATTGCAGGGGCAAACGCCACTGGGCCGCGCGGTACAGTGGCTTCAATGGGGCCGCGGTCTTTCAACCGCGGAAATATGAAGGCCGCCGCCGAGTCCGCCCGCTTGGAGATGCTTCAATGGGGCCGCGGTCTTTCAACCGCGGAAATGTCATTGGCAATGGGTTCGACGTAGCATGCACAGCGAAGCTTCAATGGGGCCGCGGTCTTTCAACCGCGGAAATATCGAAGGCGCCGTTGTCGGCCAGCCGTTCACTCTGGCTTCAATGGGGCCGCGGTCTTTCAACCGCGGAAATCGCGGCTACAAACCACGCAGACATACGAATGGATCGGCTTCAATGGGGCCGCGGTCTTTCAACCGCGGAAATCTGGTCTTCCCCGAGTTCGAGGCCGAGTTGATCAACTTGCTTCAATGGGGCCGCGGTCTTTCAACCGCGGAAATGCCGATCGGCAGGGCGACGGGGACGGCCCGGTTCCGTCGCTTCAATGGGGCCGCGGTCTTTCAACCGCGGAAATGGGGAGCCGCGGCCTGACCATCGAGTCCACCTACTTGCTTCAATGGGGCCGCGGTCTTTCAACCGCGGAAATGCCGCAGACAGGGCAGCCATGGTTATCAGGTTTTCTGGCTTCAATGGGGCCGCGGTCTTTCAACCGCGGAAATGGTTCGTGCTCTGGCTGCCGGACATCGCACTGACGCCGGCTTCAATGGGGCCGCGGTCTTTCAACCGCGGAAATGTCGTCCTGGGCTGGGGCCCGGGCGGTCTTGCAGCCGGCTTCAATGGGGCCGCGGTCTTTCAACCGCGGAAATGGGATCGCTGCCGCCGTTGTCCACGTTGGGAGAGTAAGAGGCTTCAATGGGGCCGCGGTCTTTCAACCGCGGAAATGGGCATGCCGCGGTGTTGGCCCGGTCGCTCGGGCGAGCTTCAATGGGGCCGCGGTCTTTCAACCGCGGAAATAAGTACGGCCGCGTGTACCTGGTTCACCAGAGTTGGCGCTTCAATGGGGCCGCGGTCTTTCAACCGCGGAAATGACAAGGCCGTTGGCAACATCAACCTGCCCGGCGCTCAGCTTCAATGGGGCCGCGGTCTTTCAACCGCGGAAATGATCGGCCGCACGTCCGGACCGTTCGGATCCTTGAGGCTTCAATGGGGCCGCGGTCTTTCAACCGCGGAAATGAGAACGTGCCGTTCTTCAGACACCTATTGCCCAGCGTCGCTTCAATGGGGCCGCGGTCTTTCAACCGCGGAAATGGTCAACTCAGGGTAGGTCTCAGCCTTCGCCGGCGTGCTTCAATGGGGCCGCGGTCTTTCAACCGCGGAAATGCCAGCCATTCGTTCGTGGGGCCGGTGATCGTGTAATGGCTTCAATGGGGCCGCGGTCTTTCAACCGCGGAAATAGAGCTACGCCGTCGCGGCCTTCATGGACAAGGTCGAGGCTTCAATGGGGCCGCGGTCTTTCAACCGCGGAAATCCGTCTTGGCCAGCCAGGGCCGCCCGTGCTTGGTCAGGCTTCAATGGGGCCGCGGTCTTTCAACCGCGGAAATGCCCCTTAGCCGTCCAAGCCGTCCCCAGGCCGGATCGGCTTCAATGGGGCCGCGGTCTTTCAACCGCGGAAATTTGGCCAGGCCGGGGCTCGTTTTGAAGAACCACGTCTTGCTTCAATGGGGCCGCGGTCTTTCAACCGCGGAAATCGGCGATTCACCAGTCCCTGACATCTTCGACACCAACGCTTCAATGGGGCCGCGGTCTTTCAACCGCGGAAATCAGGAACCGCAGGCCGGCGGGAATCCGCAACAACTGCGGCTTCAATGGGGCCGCGGTCTTTCAACCGCGGAAATCCGGAACCGGCACGCGTGCATGTCTAGACTGCCGGGGCTTCAATGGGGCCGCGGTCTTTCAACCGCGGAAATAAGTGGGCCGCAGCCATCTTCGCTTTTTCAACCGTGCTTCAATGGGGCCGCGGTCTTTCAACCGCGGAAATTTCAGGAAGCAGCTTGCTTCCGACCGGCCCCCGCGGTGCTTCAATGGGGCCGCGGTCTTTCAACCGCGGAAATCCCCAAGGACATCGGCAAGCAGGTCGCCGACTTCCTGGCTTCAATGGGGCCGCGGTCTTTCAACCGCGGAAATTGGCCGGTGATCCGAACCCGGACCAGGTCGCTGAACCGCTTCAATGGGGCCGCGGTCTTTCAACCGCGGAAATCTGGTCGGCACCAGCTTGCAGTTGTGGGGCGAGTCGGCTTCAATGGGGCCGCGGTCTTTCAACCGCGGAAATGCGGCTCGTAGATGCTCTTCCCGTCGCAGTGATTCCGGCTTCAATGGGGCCGCGGTCTTTCAACCGCGGAAATCCAGAGATTTGCCCACCAGCGCATGACGGCCTCGAAGCTTCAATGGGGCCGCGGTCTTTCAACCGCGGAAATGCCGCCGCGCACCACATGGACGCCATGATGAATTCTGCTTCAATGGGGCCGCGGTCTTTCAACCGCGGAAATGTCCGCTTCCCGACCAAGACAAGAGCCGAGATGGAACAGCTTCAATGGGGCCGCGGTCTTTCAACCGCGGAAATGCGAAATTATTGGAGGGCGAATGATGGCCCGCGCCCGGCTTCAATGGGGCCGCGGTCTTTCAACCGCGGAAATACGGGCGACAGGTCCGCCGCCACGAACACGGGCGAAGCTTCAATGGGGCCGCGGTCTTTCAACCGCGGAAATAATGGCGCCGTCGCCTGGAGTCCGGCCAGCGGGCAACGGCTTCAATGGGGCCGCGGTCTTTCAACCGCGGAAATCCGTTCATCCCCCAGGAGTAGTTCCATGAAAGTCACGCTTCAATGGGGCCGCGGTCTTTCAACCGCGGAAATCGCGCGGCCCAGCATCGGCCCGGCCCTCCAGCGCGAGCTTCAATGGGGCCGCGGTCTTTCAACCGCGGAAATGACGGCGACTTCATCCTCACCAAGCTCGACCACAAGGCTTCAATGGGGCCGCGGTCTTTCAACCGCGGAAATGGTGACGGGGTGTGTGTACATGGTTCTTTCTTTCGTGGCTTCAATGGGGCCGCGGTCTTTCAACCGCGGAAATCCTTGTCCGGGTCGCGGGTCTCGCGCACGGTATCGAGCTTCAATGGGGCCGCGGTCTTTCAACCGCGGAAATACGACCATCGCCAACTGGCAACTCGTCGCAGTCACGAGCTTCAATGGGGCCGCGGTCTTTCAACCGCGGAAATGCCGAACAGGATGCCGACGAAAAGGGGCTGGCTACCGGCTTCAATGGGGCCGCGGTCTTTCAACCGCGGAAATGCGCAGCACGTCCCCGCGATCGGGCACTTGCTGCCCAGGCTTCAATGGGGCCGCGGTCTTTCAACCGCGGAAATTCAGGGGCATGGTATCGGGTCTTATAGCCGATATTGGCTTCAATGGGGCCGCGGTCTTTCAACCGCGGAAATCAAGACATAAGTAGTTCGACCGTAGCGCAGCCATCGTGCTTCAATGGGGCCGCGGTCTTTCAACCGCGGAAATAAGGGTGTGGGTTGTTGTCGCAACCCGTGAAATGGTGCTTCAATGGGGCCGCGGTCTTTCAACCGCGGAAATTTTCTGGTCCCATACGTTTGTAGCCCCGATTTGTACTTGCTTCAATGGGGCCGCGGTCTTTCAACCGCGGAAATAGGGCGCGATATGGTAGGCGCAGAACGGTGTCCTAACGCTTCAATGGGGCCGCGGTCTTTCAACCGCGGAAATGCGAAAGCGTAGGGGCTTTTTTGTTGTACCTAGTCTGCTTCAATGGGGCCGCGGTCTTTCAACCGCGGAAATGATATATTTTTGCCTAACTTCCCCTCTGGCTTGGAGGCTTCAATGGGGCCGCGGTCTTTCAACCGCGGAAATAGGGGATGACTGCGCCGACAACTCAAAAAGAGTATAGCTTCAATGGGGCCGCGGTCTTTCAACCGCGGAAATTTGCCCGCCCGACGCCCGCACCGATCAAGCGCGGGCGGGCTTCAATGGGGCCGCGGTCTTTCAACCGCGGAAATGCCTTGGCCTCGGCCGCCGAGAACTTGCTCTTGTCGGCTTCAATGGGGCCGCGGTCTTTCAACCGCGGAAATCGGGGATCTGCAGCGCGTGCGCTCGGGTCCAGGCGGAGCTTCAATGGGGCCGCGGTCTTTCAACCGCGGAAATCCGCCTGGCGCTCAAGGAAGTGGCCGCCCTGCCGGGCTTCAATGGGGCCGCGGTCTTTCAACCGCGGAAATGCGAGCTCTCGTCGCTCACCAACATACACATGCTGAAGCTTCAATGGGGCCGCGGTCTTTCAACCGCGGAAATAAATTGCGTGGTGGTCGGGTTGGGAGATGCGGAGACGTAGCCGCTTCAATGGGGCCGCGGTCTTTCAACCGCGGAAATGCTCCATGGTATCGTGTGCGCTCGTGACGGGGAGCGGCGGCTTCAATGGGGCCGCGGTCTTTCAACCGCGGAAATGACGGCGAGTTCCTTTCCGCCGACTGCTATGTGCGGCTTCAATGGGGCCGCGGTCTTTCAACCGCGGAAATCGCGTTACCTCGTAGCCGGCGTCAACGTAAGGCTGGGACGCTTCAATGGGGCCGCGGTCTTTCAACCGCGGAAATGACTCACGGTTTGCCTTGCGGATTCCCTCCTGCGCCGGGCTTCAATGGGGCCGCGGTCTTTCAACCGCGGAAATTGGGCGTTGGCCGTGGCCTTCTGCGCCAAGGTTATATGCTTCAATGGGGCCGCGGTCTTTCAACCGCGGAAATAGGACAAAGAAAATGGTTGCTCGAATTGGACTCCCCGGCTTCAATGGGGCCGCGGTCTTTCAACCGCGGAAATGGGTTGACCAGTATGCCGACGTGAAGGAAGCGCATCCGCTTCAATGGGGCCGCGGTCTTTCAACCGCGGAAATGTCGATTCGCGACGTGGCCGACATCATGGGCAACTGCGCTTCAATGGGGCCGCGGTCTTTCAACCGCGGAAATTCCGGGCGGCTAAAAGTGGTGGCTTACGTGCCCCTAGCTTCAATGGGGCCGCGGTCTTTCAACCGCGGAAATGGGCTACTCGGTCTGGACGACGGGCTACTCGATCCTGCTTCAATGGGGCCGCGGTCTTTCAACCGCGGAAATATCGCCGCCGCGAAGATGGCGTACATCGCCCGGCTGCGTGCTTCAATGGGGCCGCGGTCTTTCAACCGCGGAAATGTGGTCGATCCAGGCCAGGGCCGCGTAGGGCAGGTGCTGCTTCAATGGGGCCGCGGTCTTTCAACCGCGGAAATAAGCCAAGAAGAAGAAAGGGGCTCGCCCGTGAAGGCTTCAATGGGGCCGCGGTCTTTCAACCGCGGAAATGGGCCTGCATCGTCTTTTTCCAGTACCGCGCAGCCCAGGCTTCAATGGGGCCGCGGTCTTTCAACCGCGGAAATGCCTGACGTGTACGGTGGATACCGTTGACGATTGTTGGCTTCAATGGGGCCGCGGTCTTTCAACCGCGGAAATTCGACCTCAGCAGCCTGACCGCGCTGCCCGAGGGCCTGCTTCAATGGGGCCGCGGTCTTTCAACCGCGGAAATTCTCATTGACGCAGGTGCTGGCAAAAAACATCGTGGGGCTTCAATGGGGCCGCGGTCTTTCAACCGCGGAAATCTTCCACAAGTGATGAGATGGAGCGAAACGGTTCGCTGCTTCAATGGGGCCGCGGTCTTTCAACCGCGGAAATTACGGCTCTCCATCCCGGTCTATACGAACTTCGGCCTGCTTCAATGGGGCCGCGGTCTTTCAACCGCGGAAATTCAGCCGCGGCGACACCGGCACGCTCTCGGTGACTTGGCTTCAATGGGGCCGCGGTCTTTCAACCGCGGAAATATGGACGACTTGGCGGAGGCTCCAAAATACGAACTAGCTTCAATGGGGCCGCGGTCTTTCAACCGCGGAAATCGCCGTATTGCTCCTTCAAGTTGATGAGTTCCGCTTCGCTTCAATGGGGCCGCGGTCTTTCAACCGCGGAAATTTGTCTACAACACCCGCGCGAAACCCAAGTCAACTGGCTTCAATGGGGCCGCGGTCTTTCAACCGCGGAAATCTTTTGCGAGTCGGGTGGCTATCCGCGCTGCGATTGGGCTTCAATGGGGCCGCGGTCTTTCAACCGCGGAAATACAGGTGGTGCGGCGGGATCTGGCTGATGATCCGCTGGCTTCAATGGGGCCGCGGTCTTTCAACCGCGGAAATCCCCTCGCCATCTCCGGCGGCACGGCACAGGCCAGCGCTTCAATGGGGCCGCGGTCTTTCAACCGCGGAAATGATGATCGCTCCCGTAACCGGCTGTTCGTAGCGCTCGCTTCAATGGGGCCGCGGTCTTTCAACCGCGGAAATCGGCGTACACCGGCAGCACGGCCACCAGGTTGTTGAGGCTTCAATGGGGCCGCGGTCTTTCAACCGCGGAAATAAGCACAAACTTTACCGCCTCACCAACGGTGCCTTGGCTTCAATGGGGCCGCGGTCTTTCAACCGCGGAAATATCCTGCTCATGATCGAGGAACAGGACCTCGACGGAGCTTCAATGGGGCCGCGGTCTTTCAACCGCGGAAATTTGCCATCTTTCCTTCCTCCTTGAAGTAGCCAGGCGTGCTTCAATGGGGCCGCGGTCTTTCAACCGCGGAAATCGTGGCAGCAGGCGTTCGTCGGCAACTTGTTCGGGTGGCTTCAATGGGGCCGCGGTCTTTCAACCGCGGAAATCCCTCCTTCGCCCCCGGCGGACAATAAGGAGATGAGCTTCAATGGGGCCGCGGTCTTTCAACCGCGGAAATGCCAAGGAATCCGATCCATGTTGACCCCGCAGAATCCGCTTCAATGGGGCCGCGGTCTTTCAACCGCGGAAATGTGTTGAATCCACGGCATTCCTCCTACGGAGCTTGACGCTTCAATGGGGCCGCGGTCTTTCAACCGCGGAAATGCGGAGAAGCTGCTCAAGATCGTCACTCGGCCAGTCGCGGCTTCAATGGGGCCGCGGTCTTTCAACCGCGGAAATCTTCCCAATATCAGTAACTATTATGAACCAACGTAGTTGCTTCAATGGGGCCGCGGTCTTTCAACCGCGGAAATGGGCAACCTGAACAACGAAGCAAATTCACTAAGCTTGCTTCAATGGGGCCGCGGTCTTTCAACCGCGGAAATCCATCAACCACGATATAGGCGACCATTGGTATAGCTGCTTCAATGGGGCCGCGGTCTTTCAACCGCGGAAATCCGCCCCGTTTTACTACATTAAGGAATGAAGGAATGGCTTCAATGGGGCCGCGGTCTTTCAACCGCGGAAATGCCCCGTTAAACCATCCGTTTGAAGCGTTGAAGTAGGCTTCAATGGGGCCGCGGTCTTTCAACCGCGGAAATCCCCGTTGCGTTGTATCTGTTGCAACCACAATACTTGCTTCAATGGGGCCGCGGTCTTTCAACCGCGGAAATATCCAAGCCCATTTTCCGATCAAGTTGTTTCAATCGGCTTCAATGGGGCCGCGGTCTTTCAACCGCGGAAATGATTGTATTAGCGACCCCGCCCCGTTACCCCAAGGCCGCTTCAATGGGGCCGCGGTCTTTCAACCGCGGAAATGAAATTGCACTTGTTTACCAATTCCTATACGCCAACGCTTCAATGGGGCCGCGGTCTTTCAACCGCGGAAATATGGCTACAAACAACAAACACGCCTTGAAAAAGATGCTTCAATGGGGCCGCGGTCTTTCAACCGCGGAAATAACAAGTATCGGCAGGTTGATTGCCAGAAGGATTCATTGCTTCAATGGGGCCGCGGTCTTTCAACCGCGGAAATAAGGGGTGAACTAGGATGGATATGCAACAACAAGTGGCTTCAATGGGGCCGCGGTCTTTCAACCGCGGAAATCAGACGCCCCCCGATGGCAATTGGGAAATTGATACGGGCTTCAATGGGGCCGCGGTCTTTCAACCGCGGAAATAACGCCCCGTTTCCTACTGGTTGCTAACATTGGTTGCGCTTCAATGGGGCCGCGGTCTTTCAACCGCGGAAATCCCTCACCCAATTCAAAGCAATTGGAACTTGTTGCCGCTTCAATGGGGCCGCGGTCTTTCAACCGCGGAAATCGGCAACATCGGCAACAACCTTTACAACAGCGTTCACGCTTCAATGGGGCCGCGGTCTTTCAACCGCGGAAATGCCACCCCTGTTGAACCCACCCCCGCAAACGGATCGAGCTTCAATGGGGCCGCGGTCTTTCAACCGCGGAAATGTTGAATTGGCGTTGAAGGTGAACGGGGCGGAAGTAGCTTCAATGGGGCCGCGGTCTTTCAACCGCGGAAATTAGATCCGTATGGGTTAGCGACCCATTGGTCTTGCCTGCTTCAATGGGGCCGCGGTCTTTCAACCGCGGAAATGTGGTCTAATTTGGATAATACTGAATGGTTCCTAGCGGGCTTCAATGGGGCCGCGGTCTTTCAACCGCGGAAATAAGGAAGAATCAATGGATACAACTGCATTCAATCCGCGCTTCAATGGGGCCGCGGTCTTTCAACCGCGGAAATAGGGTGTTGACGTTACAAGGATTCTGCCAAGCTGTTGCTTCAATGGGGCCGCGGTCTTTCAACCGCGGAAATCCCGAAACCCTTGTAAGCCCCGACCCCCTTGATTCCAGCTTCAATGGGGCCGCGGTCTTTCAACCGCGGAAATTTGTAGATGTTAAAAACATGTCTTTTATTCCTTCTGGCTTCAATGGGGCCGCGGTCTTTCAACCGCGGAAATGACGCTCCAGGCTCGTTTGAATTTGATCAAAGAAAGCTTCAATGGGGCCGCGGTCTTTCAACCGCGGAAATCCGCTTGATCGTTTCACGGCTGCGCCTCCTCGGGCGGCTTCAATGGGGCCGCGGTCTTTCAACCGCGGAAATAGCCTTCCTTCGCGATGTGCGCGACAAATGGAAATGGGCTTCAATGGGGCCGCGGTCTTTCAACCGCGGAAATTCTTCCTCGTCGAGCGGATCAACTTCAACGGCCGGGCTTCAATGGGGCCGCGGTCTTTCAACCGCGGAAATGAGTCGGGCAGGAGGGGCACGAGGGACACGAGTCGGCTTCAATGGGGCCGCGGTCTTTCAACCGCGGAAATCTGCCCGACGTGCTGCAGAACGTGCCGGGGGCATTGCTTCAATGGGGCCGCGGTCTTTCAACCGCGGAAATGTCGAAGACTACGCCGGAAAGGAGGTGTCACCTTGAGCTTCAATGGGGCCGCGGTCTTTCAACCGCGGAAATGTGGACCGCTGGAACGCAACCCAGATCATGGAAGAACTGGCTTCAATGGGGCCGCGGTCTTTCAACCGCGGAAATGCAGGCGTTCGTCGGCAATCTCTTCGGCTGGAAGCGGCTTCAATGGGGCCGCGGTCTTTCAACCGCGGAAATCAGGCGTGCCCTGCAAATTGTTCCTGCCACTAACCAGCTTCAATGGGGCCGCGGTCTTTCAACCGCGGAAATGCCCGGATTGCGAGCAACAGCCCTAATCTATTTTCAAGCTTCAATGGGGCCGCGGTCTTTCAACCGCGGAAATGTGGATGATGGATCATCCGGTTCTGTAGGCACTTAACGCTTCAATGGGGCCGCGGTCTTTCAACCGCGGAAATGGCACTCTTCGCAAAGCGTTGTGGGCGTTCTGATTAGGTATACCGTTTCGAGCGGTTGCTGTCCAGATGCCATGTTACCCATCCTCCAAACCAGGGCAGTGCCGTAAAGCTTTATCCAAACTAACTTTGCGTCTGCGAGCGGTCACGGGGTTTTTCACGCCACCAGACCGCTCGAAAGCCACGCGCGCGAAAAACCGCGCCGGGCGCTTTCGCCATGGCTTTTCTTGTCGGCGAATCGCCTTGCGGCCAGCCATCGCCGTGCTTCGGGTCTTGCGCAGATCCATTCATCCCTTCATCCTTCATCCGCGTAAAACATCCCTACCCCGAAGTGCGATGCGTAACCGAGCGTGAGCGGGCCACGAACCGGCCGGGAGAATCGCAGTCGAACGGCAAAACCTGCATCGATCGGCGGCTGCGCGCTGCTGCGCTGACGACCGCGCACGTAATCCCGCAGGGAAAGTGCTTCGGCGCGGCCCGCGCAACTCTTCCAGTTGATCTACCGGCGGCAGTGCGCGGGAGGCCAGCTCGCCGTTGATCTGCCCCAGCAAGGCGTTCGCGCCGCGGCGCTTGAGGAATCGGGGCGGAACGAATGGCGTCGCGCTTACCCAAACGCAGGCCCCTTCCGGCGGACCTAACAGTCGCTCGATCTGTCGATTCAGCGGCGCGGCCAGCGAACGGAGCGTTTCCAGATTGCCGGTTCCAACCAGCGCGAGTTGCAACTCGCCCCTGCCGCCTGGGGTCCAAGCCCGCCGCAGGCCGCCGATCGCGCGCTGCGCCGCCTCGCCGAGCCCCATCGGCGCGTGAACCACGAGATGATCCAGACGCCCGTCGCCGTCAAGGTCCAAAGGCAGGATATGCGCGTGGCGGTGACAATCCTGGAGTGGCCGGCCTTGCTCGTCGCGGCCGGTCAGTTCGGGGCAATGAACCTGCTGCCCGCGTGCCACGCGGGCGACGATCGCACGGTGGAACAATTCGGCTTGCGGCAGCGTTCGACTGCATGGCGGCAACGCCGATCGGTTCCCGCCGGGGGCGGTCAGTGCCAGGAGCATGGTCGTCAGCGGTTCAGCCATCGGTTGAGACGTTCATTGAGCGCAGCGGCGACAGCTTTCCAGTCCGTCGTTTCGCCGGCGGTCCGCTGGCCGCCGAAGTTCGCGGCGTTCAAGAGGCTGGTTCCCACGGTGCAAAGGAGGATACTGGGGGTCATGCTTCACCGGCGTCCGCCTGGCCGCTGGCCACGGCCTCCCCGGCGGGTATTGCGCTGAGATTTGTCCTCCGGCTTGTCCCAGCGGTACTGCGGGCTGCGAGGATCCTGGTTGTTGCGATATACGTCGATCTCATCGCCGACTTGCGGCAGCTTTTCCGGCGGCGGCAGAACGCCATAAGCCAAGACGCCGCGCGGTTTGCCTTCTTCCCGCACGAAGAACTGCGGCTTGCCGGCGACGTTGCGGCGTTCCAGCACCTTGACGGCAACTTTTTCGGGGTTTTGCGCCGGCCGAGGCGCTGCGCGGACGACTTGCTGCCGAGCTGCCGCCGGCGATGCCTCGCCGGTCTTGCCCTCGCCAAGCTCGAACCGACCGTATCCGACAGCGGTTTTGGCCCCCGCGCCGAGCCATTGAAGCGCGTTTTTCAGCCATTCTGCGACGGATTCCAGATGTTCTTTCCCGTCAAGGATTCGCGGGGCGACAGCGAACTGGAAACTTGTCCCAGCGGCGACAACGAGAAACGGAATGGGAACCGGATTCAGCCAATCCCCGGGGGTCTCGCCGCTTCCGTAGTACTCGCCATAGTGTGGCGTCATGACATCCACTTCGAGTTTGACCGGACCAAGCGGGACGGCGTCGAAAAGGATGACCGCGCCGGCTTGCGCATCCGCGCCCGCCGGCGATTCTTGACAACCGAGAATTTTGTCCGCCACGTCTTTTTTTCCGTCCATGACAGCCCATGCCCGCACCACTCCCTTGATGCTGGAACCCGGCAGGTAGGGCGTTCCCAATGTCGGGTGCCACGCGAACCCGTTTTCGACGGGATGCTCGCGGCCTAGCCCCGTGACGAAACGGCTTTCCGCGCGAAACGCAAGGCACTTGCCACCCAGGCCCTCGACGATTTTTTTCTGCCGCGCGGCGAACTGGCCAAGAAGCGTGGCGTCACCGACTGGTGTTCCGTTGGCAAGCTTCCGCATCCATTGAACCTTTTTGTCCGCAGGAAGCGTCCAGTCATCCTGCCATTGATCGCAGAACTTGTCGTACCACAGGCCCGCATGCAAGGTCCGCGGATCGAAGGCCGGCGACGAATGAGCATAGGGAGCATAGAGTGGCCGCGGCATTTCAAACCCCCTCCCGTGCCAGGTAGGCCTGGGCGAATTTCTTCAGCCAGTTGAGATAAGCCAGAGACTCGACCTGGGCGCGGACGTACTCTCGCTGACCGTCCCCGATCACGGCCTTCACCAAGTCCTGGTTTTCGGGGTAGATCGCTGCACCTTCACGACCGCGCAGCCAGTCCTGCAAATGATCGTAGAGCAGTCGGTGCGGGTCGTGGTCGCCTGACTGGCCTTTGGCTTGGGCCAGCAGCATGGCGCAGGCTTGTCCGAGTCCGTTCATGACGATGCTGGCCGGCAGGCTTTCCGCGCGGCTCTTGTAGTCGTCGCGGAAGTCCTTCGCCTTCTTCTGTTCCTTCTGATCGGGACCGGCATTCGCGAGGCGCTGCTGCACCTGCTTGACGCATTGCAAGGCGTGCTGCGCGCGCCGTTGGTCCCGCGTGAGCGTCAGCTTGGTCATGACCGGCCTCCTTCCAACGGCTTGCTCACCACGAACCAGCCGTGGCCGACCGTCTCGTTGCCGCCAGCCTGGAGGTACGGCTTGTCTTCGGTAAACAAGGCTTTGGCCTTGTCCAAGGCGCCGTCGCTCCGCTCGGCAAGCAGCAGGTAGAAGAGCGAATCGGGCGGGAGGGTCTCCTCGTACCAAAGGTACTTGCTGGCCTTCGTGTCCGCATCGAGAACGTTGCGGGCATTGACCGCCAGGCCGTACGCGCGAACCAGGCGAAGCTCGCGTCCGAGAGCACCACAAGCTGCTGGTCGAGACGCGCCGCGGTCTGCGGGTGACGGATCAAGGGCTGGAGAATCGCGATCAGTCCCTGGGGAGGGCTGCCGGCATGCGCGAACTGCCTTTCTTCCAGGAACAGGTCGCCAACGTCGGGCCCAAGGTACTTGGGGGACTCGGCATCGTCTCTCACGACAGCGGTGAACTCAAATGCGGCGTCAGGGTTGCCGGAGCGCTTGCGGTTGCGCAGGTAGCGCTCGACCAGGTGCGGGCAGGTCGCCCATACGAAGTGCGACGTGAGGCTGCGGACCGGCAACAATAGCAGGCGCGCGTCCGACACCAACAGCGCGCCGGCGTTGTCGTGCTCGCCAAAGACGAACTTGATGTCGAAGTCCTCGAGTTCCTTTCGCCTGATACGGTCTCGGGCCGCATCCAGCAACGCGCCCTTCATGCTCGACCCGACAATTACGGGGTAGCCGGTGGCGGCCTCGCGGGCCACGGGCAGATCGACGAAACCCGAGGACTGCCCGGCCCCGGGATGAATCGGCGTTTCGGCGAGAAGCCCATACAGAACTGTTTTCATGCTGCGTCTCCGGTTTTCTGCGGCCAGGCTCCCAGAGCGATCTGGCCGAATCCAAAGGGTGTTCGTTCGCCGACGCGACGCCCGTGCCATGCGAGAAGGGAATCGAGCGCAGCGGGATCAGCCGCGCAGAACCAGGTCGATCCCGGCGGCAGGCAAGGCACAAGCGGCAATGGCCTGCGGTCGAGCGAGTCCCAACCGCCAATCGGAATGGGTTTGCCGACACAGGCCGAGACGACTTTCGAGCCGGCGAGACCCGGAAAGGGCCGTTGTGGCATGGGCGGAGCAAGGCGTTGCGACGGGTCGCTCGGCAAACAGAGCGGGGTAAGCAGGCTGACCGTGAAGCGGTTCGATGCACGGATCATGTCGAGCGGCTCTTGCGGCAACGGCAGCTCCTGCACCGCGCTCTCGCAATGGGCCATGCGCGATTCACCACCGAAGGCAATGAGGCCGGGAAGTTCCCAATCGGGGGGAATGCCCTGGACCACAAGCGCCAGGGCAACGTCCTGCTCGAGCCGCACATACGTCGGGCCGTACAAGGCCCCTTCTTCCGCGGCGCGACTCTCGGGGTGTCGGGCCAGTCCGACGCGTTGCTCCGCTTTCCAAAGGGCGCTGGAGGGAAGCAGCGTTGCGGCGTCCGGCATCTTGCCGCGAAGGATGCTGCCGTAGCCTGTCGCCGTTATCCACATGTCGCTCGGCTCTGCCAGCGGGCCGCGCCAGCCCCGCGGCTTGACGGGGACGGGGAGAGGAACCAGCCCCAGGTCGCTGTCGAACAGAGGGATGCCGGCGCTCGGGGCCAGGAACGCGGCGGGGGACCAGCGAGGCGCGGTCTCGACGGGGTGCTCCGCGGCGCCGCCGCGGAGATGAAGCGGCACGGGGAAAAGCCACTCGCCGTTCCGTACGAGAAACGGCCCCTGGAACTGCAACTGCCCTAACTCCTCGAAGCCGTTGCCCAGGACTGGATTGAGGCCCTCGGCCCAACGTCCCCTGCCGTTCCAGCCTTGGCCGCTGGCCAGTGCGGCGCGGATCGTTCCCACAACCGTGGGCGCCCAGGGCGGAAAGAGCGTGGGGACGTCCGCTTGCGCGGCCTCTTCCTTGTTGTAGGGCCTGCCGTCACGGAAGAACCAGGCGTCGACCGGGCGCAGCAGGATCGTTCGAGCGCTCACGGCCCCGCCTCCCGTGCTTCACCGGCCAGAAACCGAACCAGCAGCGGGCCGTCGATTCCCAAGGTGTTCTTCTCCGGCTCCCCGCCTCGCCGGCCCCGCCGGCAGACCTTCAAGAGCAATTTCACCACCTCCTTGGCGGCGGATTGCGCCGCGCCGCCCGAGGCATCGTCCAGACCCCGCCGGCCGCGCACGCGGAGGTATTCGGCCGTGAGGATGGCTTCCATGTCGATCCCCTCGGGAACTTGCCCGAATTCGCCCGGCGCGGTCAACGGACTATCCGTGAGCAGCGCGTAACGTTCACGGATTTGGAACAGGAATCCCGACGACAACTCGCCGGGTTTACCCCCCGACCCCGCAAGGCGCTCGACCAACTGGTCCAGGATCGTCTTGCCATTTTCCGCGACGTGCTCCCACGGGGCCGACCATTGGCACGTCATGCCGCCCGATTTCACAACGGCGACGGCCAGGCTGTTCCGCCCTGTTTGATCCTTGGCCACGTCGTCGAGCAAGTGGTGGGCCGTGGCCGAAACCGCGCAGCGAAGCGCGAAACGGGCAGTAGACGATGGCCCCTGAGATGGTGGCCTGCTCCGCCAGCTCCTTCGTGCAGGTCCGGGCAAAGCAGTTGCGATAAAGTTTCGAGAGGTCCACGGCACACGCCAGGGCCTGCCCAACCGGCAACATCGCGAACACGTCATCGCCCCCGCAGTAGACGGTCACGCCGTCATGGCCGCCGACCGTCGCGGAAACCGTGCCGGCGAACTGGCCCAAGGCCCGCGTGACTTGCCCTTCGCCGGCGTCTCCCGACGATGCTCGTGCTTCCGAGAGCAGCTTGCCCATCGAATCGCCGTCCATCAGCAGGATGGCATAGAACGAAGAGGCCTTTGCGCCGACCTGTTTTTGCAATTTCTGCAGAGCGTCGCCAAGTTGCGCTCGCGCTTTGTCGTCATCCGCATCGCCAACGTCCAGCGGCGTGTCGCGCTCGTTGGCCAATGCCGTGCCGTGGAAGAAATCCGCGTCCAGGCGAAGGAACTCGCCACCCTCCGCATGGAGGAGAGACGCGAGCGAGGCGATGCCGCTGGGGTCTTCCCGTCGCCAATGGCCTTCCTTGCGGTACGCTTTCACGGTTTCCAAATAGGTGCGGGCGGCGGCGGCGTGCTTGCGGCAAACCCGCTTCAGCCAGGGAATGGCCGCGATGTACGGCGTGGAAAGCCAACTTGTTGCGTCCAGGTCGATGCCGACGGTTTCCTTGGCGACCGACGGGAACATCCGCTTGACGAGGGCCATCGCGCAGAGCCGTTCGTCGCCGGCGAGATCAAGCGCACCAACCGACTTCGCAAGCTCGCCCAGAATGCATCTTGCCGCTGGCGTTCACGGGAGCGGACGTGCCCGGAGATTTCCTGCCAGTTTCCCATCATCGTGCAGTGGTCGCCGGGCTCGACGGTGGCCGGCGTGGTCCGCCAGCTCTTGCGCAAGGCGAGCGGGTCGGGGCCACCGGGAGCGGGGCCGGCGGCGACCACCCAGCTCACTTCCCAAAAGTTGCCGACCTGTCGGTCCCAAATGGTTTTCGTGTCGTTTCCGTTGGCGCCGCAGGTTCGACGTAGCTCCGCCAAACGGCTTCCGCAATGGTTTTCCAGGCATCGAGCAGCGCCGACTTCGCCGCCTGGGCTGCGGCCTGCGGGTCGTCCGCAACGGCAACGAAGCGATTCGGCCAGCGGCCGTGCCGCACAGCCGGCGCCGGCGCGAGTCGCTCGCTATCTTCCGGGAGTTCCCGGCAGGGCAGGACAATCTCGCCGCGCGCCTTCTCGACGGCGCGCATCGCCACGTCGGCCAGGCGGGAGAGCAGCCAGGAACTCGCCCACAAGTCCCGCGTCCGCCGCGACTGGGCCACGAAGGTCTGCACGGGGCCAATCGTAAAATAGAGACGCTCGTGGTCAGCCATGCGTCACCTCCCGCGCTTCTCCGAAGGATTCCTTTCGCCGCGCCGGATCGAGCAAGCGGTCCAGAAAGGCGTTGATGGGTTGCCAAGGGTTCTCGGCGACTGCAATCTCGACAGGCGACTCGCGACGCCTGCGGAGAACATTCTTTCGCGTGTCCCGCGACGAATCGGCAACACGCATTCGTTCTCCATCCGGCAAGAACCGCGCCGGCAAGAACGCCGCGACTGCGACTGGTCGCTCCTTTTCGCAGTCGAGGACGTGGAAAAACAACGGACTTGCACGGCGCTCGTGTGACACCGGCGTCACATCCGCCTTGACCTGTAGATCACGACCTTGCGACGAGCTCCCGAAGAAGTAGTTGTGTGGAAGGCCAAACACGGCACGTTCCGGCGCCGTGGCCGGTTGATGGCCGGAGGAGAGATAATCCCGCATGGTGTCGTGGTCAGCGGCGAATCCATTTTCGGCCTTTTCGCCAAGAGTGTTTTCGCGGCTAGCGGAGCGCACGGCTCGCCCGTAGCTTCGATAACGCAACAGTTCGTTGCCAAAGCGCTCAAGAAGTTGGACGCTTGCTTCGATCTCGGGGGCTTGGATGACGACTATTCGCGTCGAAGGACAGAAGGCCGTGAAGGCTGGCTCTGGCGAACTTGCTGGGGTATTGGAACTCAAGAGCAGCCGGAGCTGCCGTTCGACCTCGCTCAGCGAAATCGGACGAGACCAAGGCTCCCCCAGGCCCTCCAGTTTTTCCAGCGTCAGCGAGCCGTAGCCGCGCCGGGTTCTCGCGCCGAGGCCACCGATTAGTCCAATCGCGATAAGCGCTCGTCGCAGCAATTCTGACTGCTTCCGCTCCAGCGTCTTCCGCAAGGCCATTTCAACGGTGAAGCGAATACCCGGGGCAAGTGCGTCGCGGTTCAGCTCGCCGTTGGGCCTGCACAAACCCATTCCTGCCAGGTAGGTCAACCCCGGAGATAATCGCTCACGGAAAGGCCTCTGACCTGCGAAGACTCGCCATCGCATCAGTAAACGGCTCTGACCGGCATCGGCACTGCCAAACAGGTCCGCCTCTGCCTTCCGAATCTCTGGCAGGTTCTGCGCCAGCGGCCCCCATGCCAACGCCCGCCACCAGAAGCGCAATACTCCTTTGAAGCTCGGAAGCCGCAGTTCCGCCTGGTGCTCGGCCCCGCCGAGGAACATCGGCGTCGTCACGCGGTAGGTGGCGCTAATCGTCTGCATGGTCCTCTCCCCTTGGCTTGTCCAGCCAGCGGACTTCACCCTTGACGTATGGGTCGGAACGTTGCTGTTCTGGAGAACGCCGGTCGATCAGCACGAAGCGAATAAAGGGCCGATTCAGGTCGCGTCCCCGGTCCGCGAGGTGCTGAACTGCCATCCCCATCAACGTTGTGCCGCCGGTCAGATTGACGAGGATCTCGTCGGATTCCAAAAGCCATCGGCTGGCCTCGGCGCGGAATCGCTGTTGCTCGTCTTCGCTATAGCCGCCGTGGGGATCGGAGATGACAAGGGCCTTGTATTCACCCCGGAAGCCAGCGCGGCTGACGGCCTGGCTAATACTCGGCTGCGACTGCCCGGAGCAAACGATCAGGCAGCGCGAAACATCGCCGGCATTGCAAAGGGCCGAATACAGGACTCCTGGTGTTGTTCCCAGCGCCGTAATCAGCAGACGGCCGTTTCCGCCGCCAAGCTCCGGGACCGTGAGTTGCAGGCTCTCTAGTTTTCTCCAGAACTCCTGCACTTGCCGAAGTCCGGGAGGGTCGTGCCTCACCGGCTTTTTCTTCATTCCGTGGTGGTGAAGCTCGTTGCGGAGGTCCGTCAATTGGTTCCAGAAGATCGCCCATGTTTTCTGTTCCCCAGTTAATGCGATTCCACTTGAAGTGCGCCCCGCCTTGTCGCGCTGTAGCGCGGCGAGGGCTCCGAGTCGGCGTTCGGCGATAGAACGGGTTCCATTCGCTGACCCGTCCAGCCACTTAGCTCCACGCCCGGCGCAGTGCGAGCAGCAACGAAACGACCCATTCACGCATAAGCCCGAGAGCAAGAGGCAACTGGTTCCTTGACAGATAAAGGTCGATCAGGTCCGCTTGGCGACGGAGTTCGTCGTCATCGACGGCGATGCGCTCCTTCCATTCGGTTTCTTGCTTCTCCGACGAAACTCCCTGGGCGACCGCTCGTTGTTGAAATAGACGGCAGGAATCGGTCAAGAGTTGCACCACTTGTTTAGCAAGTGGAATTTGTTTGGTCGCAGCCGTCGGCAACCCGCCGGCAAACGAGGACGTCACTTGTTCCGCTGCATACGCAAGCTCTACGGGAAGACCGGCCTCATAAGCGAAGGACAACTTCTCCAACGATGCGACGATGGTATCGACCTCCACGTCCTGCGACGACTCGCCCCGGAGGCCGCCCATCCGGCCCGCTAGTCGGCCCGTCGATCCCGTCTCGCGAAAAACCCGCACGGCATGAAACCACTCGGGCAATTCCAACAGCGGGCGGAGGTCCACAATCGGACGCGGCGCATTGGAGTCGCGACCGAGCCCCTCCAGCATCCCATAATACGCCCCGCGGAGGCGGATGCCGCGGAGCAATGTCAGGTAAAGCGCCAAGGCATAGGCTACGAAGGGGAAATGCCGGAACCCCTGTGTCACGTCCAGTGTCAATTCAACCCCTTCCGGGACGCTCCCGGCCGCCGTTTCCACGATTTGGCGGATCTCATCGGGGGTTCGCCCGTCGGGGATCTCGAGAGGTTCGGCTTCCGTGTGCAGAATCTCGCGAACACCGTTGGCGAAGGTCACCCAGGTGGCTTGCCTGGCCCCGTCGGTGCAAAGCGCCAGGACACGATTTGGCCTGGCGTTTTCCGGCAACAGCCGCAGCAGCGCGAGCGGGGCAAGTGGTGCTTCGACGGTACTGCGGTGCAGTTCGTAGACAGTATTCCGCTGGAGCATCCCGAGCGCGGTAAGCAGAATGTGCGGAGCGGTCATTTCGCGGGCTCCCATGTTTCGTGAACTGACCGCTATGATACCACATCACCGGGCCAAACCAAGTCCCACCCCCGAAGGATTTTTCCGGAATTAGCTCTTACCCTCCGAGATAGCTATTCGATGCAACTCGCCATAGGCCGCCAGCATCGACTCCAGTTCCGCCACAATCTCCCGACGCAAGCCCGCGGGCTCCAATACGACCGCGTTTGCGCCGAAACTCAAGATCCAAGTCTTGATCTCCGTCGTGTCGTCCAGGCAGAACTCGGCCAAGAGGCTGCCGTCGCGCTCTTTCACGAGCTTCTGGCTGCCATGCCACTGCGACTCTTGCACGTAACGCGCAACCGCCGGCGAAAAACGGACCCGAATGCGAACTTCCGCCTCGCCCTCCGTATGGTAAATGCCAAACGAGCCGGCAAGGTGTTTTTCCAGATCGAACCCGTCGGGCCGCTGGAAGCGGAATTCCTCGACGGCGGCCGCCTCGATGCGATCCATCTTCCAGTGGCAAACCTGCTCCCGCTGTGGCGTAGGCAGCTTGCCTGCGGACTGCGGATTGTGGCCGACCAGGTACAGCGAGCCGCGATGATAGGCCAGCCCGTAGGGATAAACGTCGTAGGTCACCGGCTCGGTCGCCCGCATCGATTGGTAGGTGATGAACACGGCGCGGCAGTCCTCGATGCCGAGCATGAGCTGCTCGATGACCTGGGCCTTGGCGGAATAGTCGTGCCGGCCCAGCGCGGTCTGACGGAAGACGCCGGCGAACCGGTCGACGTACCGCAGCGCCGTCTCGCCCAGGCAAGCGCGAATCTTCTTCAAACCGCGCTGCGCGGCATCCCAAAAGGGCGTGCCTGCCAGCGGTTCGAGCAGGTGCCGGCCAAGATAGAAGGCCAAGGCCTCGTCAAACGCAAAGGTCATGCCCGGCGTGAATTTGCCGGCGTCCAAGTGCCACTTCTTCCGCCCAAACTCGCCGCACGTCTCGACCACCGGGAACCCGGCCGTGAGGAAGGTCTCCAGATCGCGGCGGATCGTCTTCTCGCAGACGCCCATCTCCGCGGCCAACTCCTTGAGCGTAAGGCCCAGCCGCCGCGCCGAAAGGGTTTTCAGCAAAAGCCATTGTCGCAACAGAGCCCTCTGGTCGGCCATCACGAAGCTCCCTTTACACAATCACCGCCACACGGCGCGGCAGTTCCACACGCGGGTCGCCCCAAAACTCGATGCACTCGTCGCCGCGGGCACCCGCCGGGCCAAGATCGATCAACATCACACGATCCTTGTCCCAATTCAGAATGTCCCAAAGGGCCTCCTTCATCCGCTGCTTCTCCGTCACCGACAACTCGCAGCGGAATACCGAGTACTGCAACGGATCGCCAAACCCGCACATCTTCTTATAGGTCTTTCGCAGCCGCTTGTCGTCGGCCACGTCGTAACACAACAGATAAACATTGCGCATGGCGGCCTCCTAACGGGTGCAAAAGTTCGGATACTCGCCAATCTCGCCCAGGAGCACGCGCCCCAGCAGTCGGGCTTGCACTTCCAACACGCGGCGATAGCTGATCCGGTAGCCGAATATCGGGTGCGTCACCTCGCTGTCCATCCGCCGCTCGAAGGCGGCGATCACCGCCCGGCGGCCGGCGTCCGTGAGGGCCACCGCCCCCGCCCGGCGAATGAAGCTGGCGGCCGTGACCTCGCCGTTGTTGACTAGCATCAAGACGGTCGAATCGGCAATCAGCGGCCGGAATTCCTCGGTCAAATCCAGGGCCAGCGATGGCCGGCCATAACGCGGACGATGATAAAAGCCCAAGAGCGGATCGAAGCCCGCGGCGTATAGGGCCAGCGTCCACTCCTTGACCAGCAAGGCGTAGACGAACGAGAGCAGGGCGTTCACTGGATCGCGCGGCGGCCGGCGATTGCGGCCTTCGATGTTGAACGGCTCGCCGCCCTTGAGCAGCCGGGCGAAGCCCGCAAAATACTCCTTGGCCGCCATGCCCTCGAGGCCCAGCAGGCTGCCCGCGTCGGCCGCCGCCTCGGCCTTGCGGGCCAGATCGTCGAGTTTCCTGAGAATCAACGCCTTGCCAGAAGCGGCGGGGAGCGGGATGAAGGAAGGATGAGGGATGAGGGATGAGAGATCAGGGATGAAGGATGAGGGATGAACCGCGGCTTGATCCGGCTGCTCCGTCGCGCCATCTCCGTGTCCCCCCGTCTCCGCGTCTTCTTCCAGGTTCCGCCGCAGGAGCGTGCGGCAGTTCTTGATCTTGCCCAGCACGAACTGCCGGGCGAGGGCCAGCGAGCGGCCCGGATCGGCGGCCGCGGCGAATTGCGCGATCCGCAGCTCGACGTTTTTGTGGATCATGCCGACCGTCATGGCGTTGAACCAGCCGCCGTAGGAGAAGTGGCACAAGGGGATTCCGGCCGACGCCAATTCGCGGACGGCCTGGGCCGTGACCTGCACGTTGCCGAAGATGGAGACTTGCGAGGTGTCGATCATCTTGACCTTCTGCAAGGTCGTCTGCCGCGACTTGACCGTCAGCTCGTCGCCGCTCTTGCCCAGCGTGGTCCCCTGGTCCTTGACGTACAGCGGCAGGGCGTCGTCGCGGGCCGGCATCAGCCGGCGGACGGCAGGAGCAGGGAGCGGGGAGCAGGGAGCAAGAAGCCCGTCCGTCTGAAGAACGTCGGGCTCGTCCTCGCTTACGCTTCGGGTTGGCGTGGCCAGCCGCTGATCTCTGAGCTGCAGGAGGTGGGTTTCGTCGGGCAGGCAGATGCCCACCAGCGAGCAGCGGGGGCATTTCGGGCTATCGACCAAGGGCGGCGGCAGGATGCGTCGCGCGGCGGTGGCGCGGAGTTCCCGCAGCAGTTCGCGGGTGCGGTCCACGAGCGGCTCGTCGAAGGGGATGGAGACACGTTTGCGGGAATCGACGTAATACAGGATGCCGCCTTCGCAGAGGTAGCCGTTCTCGCGCAAAATGAGTCCTTGGGCGCAGAGCTGGACTTGCTCCGGTTCCCAGGCCTGGCCAGGCACGTCCGGCACGTGGCCGTGTTTGTAATCGACGGGGATAGCGACGCCGGCCTGGAGATCGACGAGGTCCAGTTTGGCGATCAGGCCCTCGCCGGGCGCCGAGAGCATGAGCGAGCGGGAGTGGATGGTGTCGGGGTAGGGAGCGGGGAGCTCGGAGCTAGGAGCTGGGTGGCATGCCTTCACGCCGGGCACCACGTCGGGCACCATGTACTCATGGTCGTGGTCGGCGGGTAGGCATGTTGGGAGCGGGGAGTCGCTCTTCTCCGTGTCGCCCCCTCTCCGCGTCTCCGCGTCCGCTTTCTTCTCCGCGTCCGGTTCCGGCGTCTCTTGCCGGTCGGGCCGATCGACGCGGCGGTGGCCGAAGCGGCCTTCGAGGGTATCGAGGCTGTCGGCGAATTCGCCTTGGACCCATTCCAGGTAGGCCAGGCGGGGACAATAGGAGAACTCGTTGAGCATCCGTGCCGGGATCAGTTCAGGAACGTCTTGGACCTGAGGGGTTTCTTCGCAAAGCGTGCTCATACAGGATCTCTCTGGGGAGTAGGACAGGTTGGCAACCGGTAGGATAGGTTTTCAACCTGTCGGCAAGGTGTTTATCGGTGCGACCTCCGTGCAAAACGCTTCCTGGGATGTCGAACGAGAAACGCCCCCACCGACCCCGTGTCGGTGGAGCGGCCTTCCGCCACCTCCGACCCTGCGTCGGTGGAGCGGCCTTCCGCCACCTCCGACCCTGCGTCGGTGGAGCGATGACTGACAGGCTAAGACGCGGCCTCTAAACCCGTGTCGCACTCCCCGCCCTGTCGCCCGGCCCGGAGGGCCGGGCGACAGGGCGGGGAGTGCGAAGGACTCTTGGGTCCGACACTTTAGCTTGTCAGTCACGGTTCCACCGACGCGGGGTCGGTGGGGACAGATCGCGCGGCCGGCGGCGGGGCGAGGGCCGATCCCAAGCCCCACCGCCGGCACGCGAACAACGCGCCGGGGCTATTCAATCGTTTTGGATAAATTGTCAAAGAGCTTCCGGCCGTTTTCACCGTGCCGGTGTGGCGGCCTTATTCTGCCGTAACGAGCAGGGCGGAACGATCCTCTGCGAAGACCGTTGTCGCCGTGCCGGTTTGGCGGCCTTATTCTCCCGTGCGGCCCGCCGGGTCTGCAAGCGGCCGGCCAACGCGCACAGCTCGGCCATGGTCCGCGTCGGTTCCGCCAATGGCCAGGCATAGTGAACTTCGTTGCGAATGCGGATCACGGTTTTACGCATGGCGCCGGCCCAATCGCTGAGGAACGTTTGCACCACATTGCGCAGCTCCTTGGGCGACTGGCGCAAGCCACTTCTCGATTTTGTCACGGTCGTTCGGTTCGGCGATTGCCGGTGATCGCCGGGCCGCCGCCGCGATCAGGCCCGGCTGGATCCCGTAGAATTTCGCCATGGCATCGAGCACGCCGTTCTCGTTGCCGAGTCCTGCCGGAACGGGGGGTTCCAGCGCCTCCTCGTCGTGGTTGCAGGCCAGCCAGGCGACATACAGCGGCCGCAGGTCGCCGGCGACGAGCATGTCGCCGGCCCCCGCGAGTTGGTACAGCATGGGGACGCTCGGGTCGATCGTGTCTATGGCGGAGCGGTCCCCGGCTGGCGCGCTGATTTCCAGGATGCCGCCCCGCTTCCCCTCGCCCACCTGCCGTACCCGGCGGGATGGGAGAGGGGCAGGGGGTGAGGGCGCGTTTGGCTTCCCTTTTCCCTCTGGCCGAGCGGCGGGGGCTGAGGGGTCTTCGTGCCACGTGACGCCGCGATCGGGCTGGAACGTCGCGAGCCGTTTCGGGCCGCAGGGCAAGCCGGCAGGCAGGCGGAGCATCAGCCGGCGGGCGCCCGATGCGGCGAAGTGCATGTACGCGCAGTAGCCCCGCCGCAGCATTTCCAGGGTCTTGCCGCGGAAGTCGCCATGGTCGATGAAGTCCCAGTCGTTGATCTGTGCGCGGCTGGACTGTTTCCGCATGTAGGCAAGTTGTTTTTCGTCCAGCGGCTGAAGGGAGGTCATGAAGTGCGTGTATTGGCGTTCGCTCATGTCAGGTGCTCCAGGTTTTCAGGTTTCAAAAACGCCCCCGCCGACCCCGCGTCGGCGGAGCGATGACTGGCGAGCTAGGACTCCTCGGGGACGAACTGCCCCAATCCGAAGTGACAGGAATGTCCGATCGCGACAGGCCCACAGATTGGTTGGTCGACGTGAAACCTGGCACGGTATCCATCGCGTCGAATCGCATTACCACTCCGATCACGATTGCCAGTTGCAGACGCGCGGACGTGACATTCACACCACGACGCCAAGCTTATTTCCGTTAACGAACATGTGGGCACCCTTGTCTTGACCTCTGAATCTAACTGTCGCTCGGGCGTCAAATGGTGTTTGCCATGGGTACCCCAGAACCGGCGTATTGGAACGTAAGGAGTAGCGCTCACCCATCGACATGCAACTCGATTCCAGGACTGATCATCGAGATCAATCAGTTCCAGTCTCAATGTTGTACTTGGTCCGTTCCAGCGTATTGCCTTCACGACGTGAAACGTGGCGAGTTCCTCCTCACTAAATCGACAATATGGACTTACCACAATGATTCCGCCGAGCGTCACGTCGTTCGTTGGCTGCGGCAGGTAGTACGCATGACGATGTTGCGTGTCGGCGCTTCCGTTCGGAAGGTGGCCGGAAAGGAGAAACGACTCCTTGCTCCCAGTAGTAGCATGAAAGGCGGACAACGCCGCGGCGCGAAACGCTTCGGCCACACGCACAATCGCACACAAGGGGGGACGCACCGGCAAAAGCGTATCGCACAATTTGGCCCGTGGGTTCCTGCATTTCCGTCGGCGGCTTGATGAGGGTCATGAGCGGTGCCTCCAGCCCGTTTGGACACTGTAGTGTTGGGTTGATACTGAGAGAGGGACGTGTACGAATCCGGTCTTCGCGTCAGGTTCGCACTCAAGGGAATCTCGTGCTGGGACCTCCACGACCCGTTGCCCAACCTGATTTCGCAGGGAACGCAGCCGCTTTCGCCGAACCCTCGGGTCTCGAATTGCCAGGGCAGTATTGAGTTCGGCCCATACGTACGAGTCGGAATCGTCCGTCTCGACGAAATGGGGAACGCGCGCGAACTGCTCGTCGATCAATTGAACTCGCTTTGCCTCACGATCCCGGTCATGCCCCTCACCGCGGAGTGCCGCGAATTCCAGCATCCGGACAGCCTGGAAGATCTTGCTTGCGCGGTCGTGGCTGATGCGAGAATCCAGTTCCTTGAAATATCGCTGAACGAAGGCCCTAAGTTGCGGCTCGGCAACCACGGTCGAGCCGGCGGCGTGCGTGACACGCTTCAGCATCTCGCGAGCAAGGCCCATATGAACCTGACCGTAGATGACCGTGCCAGAGTTCCCGGCCACATCGACGACGTAAACCGTTCCGCGGCGTCCCGTTCCATGTCGATTGCAACGGCCGGCAGCTTGGACAACTGCGTCAAGCGGAGCCACGCGCACGGAACACAAAGTCAAATGACAGATCTACCCCGGCCTCTACGACTTGGGTCGCAACCAAGATGCAGTTTGTTTCGCACGCTCGGATTTGGGCAAGGATAGCCTGCCGGTCCTTCGGTCGGAGGTTTGTGGAGAGGTGAAAGAGGCGGTGACCAAGAATGTCGGAACCGGTCGCGAGCAACTCATGTAGGTCCAACGCCTCTTTGACCGTGTTTAGGACCGCGAGACACAACGCGCAACTTGAGGACGAGACCGCCCCGGCGACACGTTGTTGCAACTCTGGCAGGCTCAACGGATTCCCGATGTCGATTCTCAGATCGTACCGGTCGAAGGAACGGCGTATTGCCTCCGGGAACTGGCCAGGGCCGATCTCTGTGCTGCTGCCTTCGCTGAACAAGGCGGGCTGCGTTGCGGTCACCAAAAGGACGTCGGTGCCAAACTTCCGGCTCAGCGACTCGATTGCGGTCCGCAGAACCGGCCACAGTTCGGCGCGAAAAGCCTGGACCTCGTCCAAGATAAGAATAGAGCCCGCAAGCTGGTTAAGCCTGCGCGCATCGGCACATGTCCCGTGAAATAATGCGTTTACCACCTGCACAAGGGTTGTGCATATGACGTCGGAGCGCCACCCTTCAACCCAAATGTTCGCCAGCGACTCTTCGCCGCTCTTCGCAATGTCGCCGGGCTCAGCGAGATGGTGATGAACCGAAAGCATGCTCTCATCGACAGTCTCGCAATCCCACAACTTGCGCAACACCGCCGCGTTTTGGTCAATGATACTGGTGAACGGCAAAGCGTAAACGATCGAACGTCTCGGCATTCCGGCTTGGACTCGCGCTTCGCGGCGTTTCGCGCCCCACCCGATCGCCGCTAGCGTCTTGGCTGCGCCGGTGGGCACGGTTAAGGTCCAGAGATGGCCGGAATTGAGGTCGCCGTCCAACGCATGGGAAACAGCCGATTGATACACGAGGTCACGCGCCGCCGCAACTGCGCTATCCGCGGAAGGGCCGAAATCTCCAGCACTGCGAAACCTGGCCAGGTGTTCGGGCGAAAGCGGCGAGGACGCGTCGAAATGGCCGGGCGCGAACCCGGCGGCCAAGTCGCGATCAGCCTCGATCAGCAGCCCAAACGACCGCAACGCTGACTGCAAACGCCCCATTGCTTCCATTTCGCTACGCACGGCGGCCAACGCTGGCTTGAGCTTCACTCGCAATTCGGTGAACGCCCGCGCGTCCACGGCTGGCGGGAAAGCTCGCAGCGCGGTAGTCTCGGCGATCCACTGCTGGATGCCCCCAATGTCCATTTCGGCAAGTTGCCGATGGACCCGGTCGGCTGAACTTGGGTCGGGGATCAGTTCATCAAGGATGTCCCCGAGGTGCCCATGGTGGCGCAAAACCATGAGATACCCCATGGCCATATCGACGGATGAATGCCCCTTGTAGTCAGTGCAGCTGCCGAAGAACCTCGAACAACCAAAGCGATCCAAGTTCAGCGTGACGCTTGAGGTCTTGTGGCGGCCTTCCCCCATACAAGTGCGATTGAAAAAAGGCCGTTGCCTTGCCTAAGTCGTGGAACGACCCCGCTAACTTTAGCGTGTCATGCGTTTCCACATCCTCCGGCAACCGGCGGCAAACATCGAGCAGATGGTCCGTCAATAGTCGCCCGGGATGCGATTCACATTGCTGAAAAGCAAGTACCATCGGAGAGCTTCCAGTACGTTTTCACGGATGCCTGGATGGGGCGGCCCGTGGTTTCAATCACGTAAGATTCGTAGCGCGTCACCTGACGATCAGGCTGCATTTCTGCCGGCATGCGTACACGTTGGTACACCCCACTTTCTGTATCCCACCGGATTTCTCCTTCAATATCATCGGAACGCACGGGTGAAACAAAGGAAAGGACGGCGGTGTCCCCGCTGAGTATCTCGGCCTCCGCAATCCGAGCGCCGCTTTCGAACCAGGCAATCATCCATGCGAGCCCAAGACACGGGGTATAGCTGGACTCTCCCTTGTTCAATGCGTTGGCCAGCTTTGGACCAAGCTCGGCGTGACTAAACATGATACGGTAGCGTGGTTGACGAACGATCTCGTACCGCATCGTTGTGTGTGGGTTCACGGCCTTTGGTCGAAATGCCGCGCTTCCCTTCGTGTCGAGGAGATTGATCGACAGGTGCGCACTGCGGAGCGGGGTCAAAACCCGCAGGCCGAAGACGGCCTCCTCGTCCCGAAACCGAGCAAGCGATTCGTTTTTCGGCAAGCCCAGTACGGCGCCAACAAGCCCGCAAAGCGCCGTCCGCGGCGGTATCGGGTAGGTCAGGGCCGTCGTGATCGCATATTGCCGCCGGAAATGCGGGATATCCGACGCCACATCGAAAATGGTAAATTCACGACGCATTTCATTCAAACTCCAAGTTCTCGGCGGGAAGGCCCATGAACTCCCATTCACCTTTCTTCGTCTCGCTTGGCGTGTGCGACATCTTCAGTCGCGAGTCCCATGCAAAGCGAACGCGCTGGATTTTTTCCTTTCGGGCAACCGCGCTTGTCAAGGCCTGAGAGGTCGAGTTTGACTTGAGCGACATCGCGTATCTCTTCGTCGCGAAGTTCCTGGCTGGTGGTCTGGCTTGCGAGTTGAAGTTTAACAGTACCATTTTCGGTCCGCACAAGACCCAAGAAGCGGTCGAGAACGTCCGATGTAGGAGTTGGCGTATGCCGCATCGTATTCCACGAGTAGCAACAACAACGGACGTTGACCGATCTTCGATCGGGTGATGAGGTTCTTGGTACCGTACCAAATCGCTTCATAGAGATGTTCGGCGTCCTCCGCAGTCAACTTCGTCGTCTTGGCCGCCTGCTGATTGACGATGCCCCAAAACGCGATGAGCGCGTAGGGTAGCACGTACTCCTCCCGAAACGTCTTCTGCTGAGCGCCCTGGCCAGAGGCGAAAGCGCCAGTCCCTTTAATAAATCTCGGTTCAACGCAATGCAGCGTCCCTCCCATCGCAAACTGAGCCGCGCCCGTCAGCGTCACGCTTGAGTCCTTTTCATTTTTCTTCGTTTTCGAAACCGGAATGGTCCCGCCAAACAGACGGACGTCGATGCACTTCTCAATGACCCCCGCCTCAATGAGATCACGTTTCTTCAGAACGTTGTCTGCCTTCTGCCTTGCGGCCTCGGAAATGGCCTTGAAAAAATCTTCAGCTCGGTCCTTGCCCTCTTGGATCGATCCGTCCTCCTTCGTGATCTCTCGACAGAAGATCTCCTGCTCACCGTACTCGTGTAGGTAGTCGCGGATCGTTCGCTTCAGACGAACGTCTGAAACTTTGGCGACCCCCGCTTCAATGTCCATGCGGGGCCGGTTCTCGTCGTTCGGATCGCCGTTGGGGTTGGCGTCCGCAATGTCGTACACGAACAGAATCTCTGTGCGCGTTGTAATGGGGTCGGCAGTCATGTGGGTTTCCTTTCGTTTGCTTGGTTGCAGGTTTCTGTTGGGGCCCCGTCTTCGTTGTCTCTTAGCTCTTAGCGAGTGCCCTATTTTGAATTGTCCGATGGAATTTCGTCTGCCTCTTTGGCAAACCGCGGCCGTAATGCGTGGCCGAGGCGAAGAAATACGAGGCCTCGTCCGGCGAGAGCGTCCACCGGTCGGGAGTCGCCGCAAGCGCGGCCGCCGCACATTCGAGCAGACCGCTGACTTTTCGCTCCTCGTCGCGCCCGTAGGCGGCCGCTTTTTCCTTTGCGGCGACGAACAATTGTTGAACGTCAGCCTGTTTGAGTCGAAATCCCTTCAGCTTGCCCGAAAACGGCGATGCGCCGCGCAAGTGCTGTTGGATGTTCTCAATGCGACTGCAACAGGCCCCAACCAAGAATGACGCCTGCGCGGCCGGATCGCACTGGAGCTTGCCCGACGCCTGGCTAAGGACCTTGCGAACACGCGCGGCTTGGTCCGAGTCTCCGTAATCTATTTGCATAGTTGATTCACTCCTTTCCACGCCTAACGGCGAAAGTACCTCGAAGAACAGAATTGAACGGAAAAGGTCGGCAAGGCGGGGCTGAAATGGCTTACCCGCCATGTAGTCGTCTTGTACCCAGCGCATGCCGACTTCGAGGAGTCGGCGCGTAGAAGAATTGCGCAATTCCAAAGCAGCACGGGTTGCCGCCAGAAAATCGTCGTCAAAGGTGCTACCGCCGTGTGCAGCGGGGAAGACATTCCTCAGCGAGCCGAACGTGAATTGTCTTTCCCTAAACGCTTTCGGGCTCGCGTCCGTCAGCCACGGATGGCGATCGACCTCGGCTTTGGCTTCGAACAGTTTCTTGAATCGCGTCGGAAGGAGCCCAGAGACGTACAAGGCTGGCCGGAACGACTGCGGACCTGGATGATAGAACAGCAAATCGACCTGGAGAAGATTATTCTCCTGTGAGATCGCGTAGAGCAGTTCGTCCTCCGCTGCGGTCAAGCGAACGGTATCCTTGTGAGAGATACGCGCGCTAACCAGACGGTCCAAGAACTCATAGGCCACGGTCGGCATTGACTGCACAGGTGCTGGCAGGAAGAGGTATTTAAACCCATAAAAATTGAATGTCAGTTCCTTCTTCACTCGCTCCCACGCAAAATCGACGCGGTCACAGCACTCGCGGCAAGCAGGGAAGTTCAGCCACGCGCGCGACGGGTCGAAGCCGCCGGCTACTGACCCCGGTTTGTCGAGCGTGTAAAGGGGTGGTTGAAATATCTTCAGGAGGCCAGAAACTGCCACGTTTGCTTTTCCGCAGATCGAACAATGACCGGTTCCGCTCACCTCCCCCTTGATTCCTTTTTTCTTGGATGCCGATTGCGCGCAGCTGCGCGTAAGCGATTGCCGAAACGTCTCAAAGTCCCCGACTCGCTTCAGGGCCTTGGGTTCTTCATGCCACCCAATGGAGATTATTGCGCTCTTTGAGCTTACGGTCGTCTTTTTTGTCGTCGGTGGAACGTGAACCATGATATCACGGACGACCTGAGTGAAACCATCGTTCTGTTGACGGTCGGTCGCTACACCACTAAGCCAGTCGCGAATCCTTGAAAGTTGTGCTGCCTCGCTTTCGGGCACTGCGCTGCTGTTGACGAGCGCATCCGCGATGCTCCGAGACAACCGGATCAGTTTCTTTCCTAGCTCCTCAGAGAAGGCCCCCTCAAACTTCGCCTGTGAATCCGTCTTCACTTCGGGCAGACCAGAGGTCGGTGTCGCGTCCCACTGGTTTGGTGGTCCGGCGCGGTATAGGTATGCAAGTTTCCGTTGTTCGTCATACTCCTCAACATGCACTCGGTCGAAGCCTCTTGGCGTGAATACGAGCAGTAACACAATTTTGGTCCGAAACTTCTGCGCGGGATCCTGCGACATACTGCGCGAGCCGGTCACCTGTGCCTGACCCGATCCCTTCCCGTTTCCTATAGAACTCACCGAGTTCGGCAAACTGATGAATCATCCGAAGACCTCCAAACGCTGGATTGCGCGCACGTGGCGCGTCGCCCCAGGCAGGAACGACGGTCCATGGCCCAAGCTCAAGAGCCTTCTCGAACGCTCAACCGCTGAGGTTATTGCAATAGTGTTCATTTGTCAATACCCCCAACTCGTGCCGGGGCGAAGGCAAGGTCCGTCGTAGTCCGGGTTTCAGCCGACGCCAAATAGCGAAACCAAAGCCCTCAAATCGCGCTGTCACCTGATAAAAATCGATACTGCCAGCTATGATAGCAGATCGCCGCGACAACCCGCGTCCCACCCCCCCGAAAGATTTTTCTCCCGCGAGTTAGAGCCTGGAAAAGCACGGACAATTTCGACCCCGCGCGGTGCAAGGATGCAGATTGCATCCCGGCAACCGGCGGACATCAAAGTGGACAAATGGGGCCGCGGTGTTTCAACCGCGGAAATTCTGACCCGTCGTTTACTCGCCCAGGGCAAAAGCATGCTTCAATGGGGCCACAAGGGCGTGTCTTGGCCTTTGCGGAATCAAGTCCCGAGCGACATTATCGTTTTTCGGGGGGCGCGAGGGATTGACGCGCGAACAACAGCTATCCTATAATGAGTCGCGTTGAGTGTCAAGCCCATGGCAAGAGCATGAATGACAATAATCGCGTTGCGTTGAAAATGAGCCAGAAAGCGTTGCTCGCAGTGATTCGGCGAACACTGGCCACCAAGATCAGTACGCCAAAAGGTGAAGTCTATGTCCGAGAAAACCGAAGTTAGCCGATGGGAAAATGATATACGTCAACACAATTCATGGCAAATCGACGCGCATGAGTTGACGTATATTATTCTCGGAGTAAAATCAAGTAGAGCCGCTCAACGAGCCATTTGTCTGGGCTTAGGAGGGGCGGCATGAGAGAAAAGGAGATCCTGGTTGGCACCGATCGTGACGAGTTCCTTGAAGTCCTCAGGGACTGGCGGATCACGAACATCGTCGTGTGGGAAAAGGACGCCCGGCGCCAGCTCGATGCCCACCTGCCGGGCCGTTCGCAACGATACTTGGCAGAACTGCTCTACGACCACCTTTGCGGCGGGGGCGACCTTGTCCGTGTGACCGAGGACCGCGAGCACTGGCGAGAGAAAGGCTGGGCTTACTATTACGAAACCGTGCTGGAGATTGACGGACAGGAAATCTACGTCGAGATGAGGTTCGACCAGCGCCGGCCCGATTGGCCCAAGATTCTGATGGTTCACCTGCACCCGCCGGGACAGCATTTCCCGACAACACAAGACCCCAAATGAACGAAATGACGCGCACCCCTGAATCATTCCCCTGGCTTTGCGGCCAATGCGGTGCGGAGAAGGTCTTTCCGGAGAAGATCGCCTACGAGACAAGTCTCCGCTACGAGGGCCGCGACTATCCAGTCGTTGTTCCCGAGTTGCCGGCGCTGAAGTGCCGGGAATGCGGCGCAGTCCTTCTCAATAACGAATCCGATACCGACTTGGCCTCCGCATTCCGCGAGAGACTCAAACTGCTTCAGCCCGAAACGATTCGCGAAGGGCGAAAGCGGCTGGGCCTCAACCAGCGAGAGTTTGCCGAAGTGCTGGGCGTCGCCGAGGAATCGGTCTCGCGGTGGGAGACCGGGGCCCAGATGCAGTCGCGGGTCGTGGACAAGATCATGCGCGCCTATTTCGCCTCGCCGGAGGCACGCAAGGTGCTCGATGCGGCGCGGACGGACGCCAATGTCGGCACGCTTGTCGTCACTGCCGATCAGCCTGATTGCCGGGTGCTTGCTCTTAACACTTCATTCGTTCACATAGACGAGCGAGTCGCCAACCGGTTGGGGCAGGTTGCGCAGCGACTGCAATTGCTGCCGCCGGAGGCGTCCGAACCACTGGTCGAGAATTTCGAACGATTGCTCAGCTTATGGCCCGGCGAACGATCGGAAAGGCAACTCGAACGGTAGGGAGGTGTCCCGTGCGTCTACGAATCGTTTTCGAACCATCGGACGAAGGCGGCTATACGGCGTATGTTCCGGCCCTGCCGGGCTGCATCTCCGAAGGCGATAACCTGGACGACGCCCGCCGGAATATCCTCGAAGCCATCTCGCTCTACCTCGAACCAACGGGCGAGCCGGTTCCCGCCGCAGGGCGCTGGTCGAGGAAATTGCGGTTTGAGTCTCTGCTCTGGCTTTTATGATATAATTACAGCCATTGGTCGCGAGCTAGGTCTTGAACTTTTGAGGTTGAGTCCGATGACCCTAACATTACCCCTTTCTCCCCAGTTGGAAGACAGATTGGCGCAGGAAGCGAACCGTCTCGGAGTTGCACCGGCAGACTTTGCGCTTCGCCTCCTCGACCAGCACCTTCCGCCCGCCAATGTTCGCACGGCGGTCGTCGCCTTGCTGCAATCGTGGCTCGATGAGCCGAACGCCGAAGAGCAAAAACAGACTGGCAACGACTTGGTTCGAGCGCTGGATGAAGAGCGGAGCGACGAGCGCAAGCTTTTTCCGCCCGAGCTTGAAGGGGTGACCTGGTGAGCCGCACCGTAGGGCACTTGTCCCGCTTTGCCCCAGCGGACTTATGGCAGAATATTCATGCATGATTTTCATCACGGCGGAGCGTGATGAGTACGTTGCACACCGGACGCGCAACGATATGCCGCCAGCAGCGACTCAAGCTCCGCCACGATCTCCCGACGCAGCCCCTCAGGCTCCAACACCACCGCGCTGGAGCCAAAACTCATGATCCAATGCTTGATCTCGGCCGTGTCGTCCAAGCAGAACTCGGCCAAGAGGCTGCCGTCGCGCTCCTTCGCCAGCTTCTGGCTGCCATGCCACTGCGACTCTTGCACGTAGCGGGCAACCGCCGGCGAAAAACGGACCCGGATGCGAACTTCCGCGTCGCCGTCGGTATGGTAAATGCCAAAAGAGCCGGCAAGGTGTTTTTGCAGATCGAACCCGTCGGGCCGCTGGAAACGGAATTCCTCGACGCCGGCCTTCTCGATGCGGTCGACCTTCCAGTGGCAAACCTGCGCGGGTTGCGGATTACGGCCGACTTTCTCCCCGCCCCCGTGGCAACCCGGCTCGCGCTGCGGATTGCGGCCGACCAGGTACAGCGAGCCGCGGTGATAGGCCAGCCCGTACGGGTAGACGTCGTAGGTCACCGGCTCGGTGGCGCGCATGGATTGGTAGGTGATGAACACGGCGCGGCAGTCCTCGATGCCGAGCATGAGCTGCTCGATGACCTGGGCCTTGCCGGAATAGTCGTGGCGGCCCAAGGAGGTCTGACGAAAGACGCCGGCGAACCGGTCGACGTAACGCAGGGCCGTCTCGCCCAGGGAGGCCCGGATCTTCTTGAGGCCGCGCTGGGCGGCGTCCCAGAAGGGGGTGCCGGCGAGCGGTTCGAGCAGGTGCCGGCCAAGGTAGAAGGCCAAGGCCTCGTCGAAGGCGAAGGTCATGCCGGGCGTGAATAGGCAACGGCCGGTCGGAGACGCCTCTGCTACCGGTTGCCGGCCTGGATTTTCGTTCCGCCCGTGCGGACAGGCCACAGGTTGAAAACCTATCCTACCGCCGGCTGAGGCGGTCCAACTGGACCACTCGCCCGGTGGTCCAAAAAGCCAGTCGGGAAGACACTTTCCGCCAGGGATTTGCCCTTCCCGGACGGACCAACGCACTCCTTGGACCACAGGCAGAAGGATGAAGGCGGAAAGATGGGGAAGGGGAGACGCGAGGATGCGGAGAGCGGAGCATGGAGCAATCCGCCCTCACCCCCGGCCTGGCCTGCTAAGAACTTCCGGGATTTGGATGGAATTTAATGGAATTCACTGTGCGGTTTTTGTGCCGTGTGCAATTTCCACGGCGCAGTGCGCAAACAAGAAAAGCGACTTCAAAAAATCCTCTGCGCCTAACCGTGCTCACTTTCGTAGATATAGATAGTGGGAGAGATATTGCCGCCACCAAGAACTTCTCCATGAGGAAAAAAAACGAGAAGTAGGGTGCATGGAGAGGGCACGATTACGTGTCCCGTACCAGAAACGGTTGCGGATGCCGCGGGTACGAGAGCCGGGCCGTGTCCGGAAACGCAAGTACTTACGAGCAAAGCACTTGCGCAACTTGTTGCCGGACACTGTCCGGGAACGTTCCCGGACAAAGGACCGCAAAAACGCCGGGACTGTTGTCGTAAGTTGTTTACACAACATGACTTGCGATCGCAGCGCAGACGCGTTTCCAGGCTGTCCGTCCGCCAGCGTTGCCGGACAAACCCATGCACAGGAGGGGTTTTCGCGGACTTTCAGCGGCAAGAGGCGCTGCGTCCGCACGATCACCCGGCATCAATGCCGGGCCTATTAGCGGCTAAAGCCGGAAATGGGCGTAAACGCCCATCAGTCACATCTCTCCCGAACGAAAACGGGATACAAAACCAAGACACCGCAGTTTGACTTTTTAGCAGTCCACCCCCGGCCCCTCTCCCGCAACCATGGGTACATGGTGCCCGCCCTCTCCCGAGTACAGGCGAGGGGAGCGGGGAGAGGAGGCGGCGACGAAGGAGGATTCGCCCCAGCTCAGCAAGGATAATCTCGGCGCTCTCGGCGCCGCGTGCCTGGCCGAAATCGAGCGCCGCGAAAAGCCTGCGGCAGACCTGCAGTGCGAGTCCGCTGTACAGCCGGGCGACCAAGGGCGGCAAAATCTAGCGGAAGAAAGGACCTCGCCGGAAGGGCGGGAGGCGAATTCGGCGGACGAGAGGAAATGGCCTGGCTGGGAAAAGACGCGGATCGACGAAACGGGACAGGCCGTGTCCCCGCGCAGGGAAGATGACATACACTCCCAAGAGCGGCAACCCCTGGTTTCTGCGGGGTTTTCCACTCGGCAGCCACTTCCTGTGGTGGAATCGCGTTGTGCCGTCCGCGGTAGAACACGGCGGAAAACGTTTGCAGTCGGCTTCGATCGTCCCGTTTTGATCGCGGCGGCCTGTGTCAGTGCGGCGGCGACACACAGGCCGGAGTCAGCACTACAGCATGCAACTGCGGAAGGGCGTTGGTGCCGCGGCTGGGGGGTACTGCGCAGCGGTCGGTGGATAGAAAACGGCCAGAGTCGATTGGCGCGATTCAATGACCCTTCGCTGCGCACAATGTTGAAATCTCGACTCGCATCGCCTACGATAATGTCCACAGTGCAAAAAGTTACGCGTGAAATTGCGAAGAAAAGGGCAAAGTCATGAGCGGCGGCAATAATCCAGCTAACCGCAAACCCGGTTCCCTTGCGACCAGGTCCATCAGCAGGTTGCCGCCGGTGATTGCGGTGGCGATCGCGGCATGCGCCCCCTGCCTTGCCAGCGATGAGGTCAAGGTCTACGAGGCCCCGCGCAAGGTGTTGACCGGCCCCTTTAAGTTGAAAGGGCCATCGCCCCAACAGCGTTCGGACGAGTTCCGAGCGGTCGAGTACCCGGCGGTTTACGTCGAGAACGAGTACCTGCGATGCTGCCTGCTGCCCACGGTGGGTGGCCGGCTGTACGAGGTTTACAACAAGGCGTCGCAAACGCAGGTCTTCTTTGTCAACCCCTACCTGGAGACCCACGCGGATGATTTCGAGGGGGGCCATCCCTGGAACTTGGGCGGCGTCGAGGTGAACTTCCCTTACTTCCACCACGGCAACACCTACAACGATCGCTGGCAGTGGGCCGAATTGCGGCGCGGCGATGGCTCGGCCGGCGTTGGCTTGAGCTTCACGTCGCGGCCCACGATGCAGCGCGCGGTCTTCCAGGTGCTGCTGCAACCGGGGGTCGCGCGCGTCGACCTGAGCTACCGTTTCGAGAACATGAACCCGTATTGCTGGGGCTTCGCCGCGTGGATCGACACGATGCACGCGAAGACGATGCAGACGCAGTTCATCCTGCCTTCTCCGTGGGTCGCCCAGCACGGGCACAACGTGAATCGGGTCGACCTGCAGGCCTGGCCGGTCCGCAACGGCGTGGACCTTTCCTGGCAGAAGAACATCCCCGCGGGAACCAGCCTCAGCGAGTTCGCGTTCATGCCGCGTCTGCGGTTTCATGGCTGCTACGAGCATGGCGTGGACCGCGGCGCGGTGCGGATCTTCGACCCCCAGACCCTCCCGGCCGCCAAGATCTGGACCCAGGCGCCCCCCGTCACGCCGGAGCAGTATTACCAGCACTGCGAGATCTGGACCGCCACGTCCGCGGTCATGGAGGACCCGGGCCGCCTGGCGGAATTCAGTGCGTACAGCGCAGCCGACAGTTGGTACCAGGTACGCGGCATCGGGGGCTACGTATTCGCCAATGCCAATGCCGCATTGAACCTGGAACGTCGTTCCAACGGCATGCTGTTGGCCGGAGTGTGCGGCACGCGCAAGGTTCCGAACTGTGTCGCCAGCCTGCGGAGCGGCCATGAGACTTTCTGCCGCCGGGTCTTCAGCCTCGATCCGGCCGCGCCCTGGAAGGTCGAGACCCCAGCCCCGCAGGGCGACGTGGTCTTCGAGGTCACCGCTCCCGACGGCACGTGCATCGCCTCCTACGAACTGCGGACGGACGAAACGCCCAGGGAGCAGTGGACGATGCCCCGCAAGCCGCGATGGAGCGAGGGGGTCAATTCGGCCTATCATGAGGAAGACGATGCGATCTTGTGGCGGCGGCGCAACCGTTTCCTGGACGGCGCGATCGACCGCTTCAAGGACCTGCTGAAGAAGGATCCGGCCTCGCCCAGCCTGATGCTCGACCTGGCCCGGGTTTACTTGAAGGACGAGCAGGTCCGCGTGGGGTATGCCTACAGCAAGCCGGGTCCCGAAGCCGACGCGGATGCCGCCCGCCGCCGTGCGGCCGACCTGGAGTCGGCGATCAACCTTCTGCGGCAGGTCCTGGGGACCGACGCCGGCAACGGGCGGGCGCATTTCTACATGGGCTTGGCGCTGGAACGCCAGGGCAAGCCGTCCGCGGCGGTCTCGCAGTACCGTGCCGCATTGAACGGCAAATCGCCGGCGCACGCAGCGGCGGCGTACCTCTGCCGCCAATGCTCGAACGACAAAGCGGCGGAGTCGGTCGTGCTGGCCCGCGGCGCTGCGGAGATGTATCCCCAGAGCACGCGGATCAAGCACCTGCTGATGGTCACCCTGCTGTCTGCCGGCAACACGGCCGAGGCCCTGGCAGTTGGTCGGCGGTTGGAGGAGCAGGATCCGTCCGATGCCGTGACCCTGGCGCTTCTAGCCGACGCGATGAAACACCAGGATCGAAGCGACGAGGCCAAGATCCGCAGCGCACGGTTGCAGCGGTTGTGCAGGTTCGACCCCGGCCTGGCCAACGCGGTGAGGGCGGAAGTGGACTGGCTGCGGGGGCAGGTCCCAGCGAACGGCTACGGCAAGTAAAACACGAGGCATCTTCGAGAGGGTAAGCCCATGACACAGGAAGTTCCCTCTGGTCCGCCGCAAGCTGCATATTGCGGCTAACGCCGCGGATGCCGACCGCGCGGTCGATGCCATCCTTGCCGCCGTGGGGAAGCCGTAACCACGCAGGTCAGGCCGGCCACGACCATGGGTACATGGTGCCCGACATGGTACCCGAGCCTGACTTGCCTGTTCTGTCAGGCTGGAAAGCCTGACTTACTTCAATCGGAAAGGGATCGTATGAAGAAAGTCATCCGCCGCATTCATTGTGTGGCCGTCGCCTGCTCTGCCGCGGTCCTTGCCGCAGTGATCTGGCAAGGCCCAACCGGGCGCACACAGGGCACGCCGGTCATTCCTCCTCTACCGGTGTTCTCGCCAACCGCCCTGACCGCCGATGCGGGCCACGGCCGCGTCTACTTGCGCTGGAACCTGCAACTGGAGGACGAGCGGATCATCGGCTGGAAGGTTCACGAGCTGATGCCCGCGCAGGCCGAACTGACCAAGACGATTCTGACCGAGCCCGCGATGGTCGTCCGGCAGTTGACCGATGGCAGGCCCTACACGTTTGCCGTGACAGGCGTGCTCAGCGACGGTCGTGAAACGCCGCGGAGCAATATGGTCACGGTCGCGCCGCACAACACGGGCGAGGCGAAACTGGCGGCTCTCAAGCCCGGCGAAACGCTGTCCTTCGGCCGTTTTCAGGGCATCCCCCTGGCGCCTCGGCGGCCAAGGTGGTCTTTCCCGACGGCCAGGAATTGATCTACGACCAGATGCGCCCTGTCGACTGGAAGGCCCGCGACGGCATGCACCTGATTCAGCCGCTGGCGCTGGGCAACGGGCTGGACATCGGCAGTTTCGACGATCGCGGCCTGGCGACCGTCATCTCCCCGGAGGGCGCCGGCGGCCGGCCGGAGTTGCGCGACGTGCAGGCCGGCACGAAGCACGCCTGGCTCACGACGCCGATGACGCTGCCGCTGGCTGCGCTGCCGAATAACGACGCCCGGCCGAAATGGTTTCCGCCCCTGGTCGATGGCGACCGTGTCACGTTCCACTACTGGCAGCCGCTGGCGGCGATGGGCTATACCTCGTGGACGTACGTGCTCGTCTGGGAGACGTGGTGGCCCATCGAGCGCGATCGCCACGGCACGAAGTACCACGGCCTGGCCCGGCTCGTCGAAGTCGAAATGTTCAGCGCCTTGAACAGCGGCTATCAGGTGATGCTCAACAATGGTTTCGGACCGGGCGGTTCGCGCGGCGGCGTGGTCAGCTACAGCACGGGCTTCCGCGAGCCGGGCCACGAGGTCGTCGATTTCTCGGGCGATCGCAACCGCCAGGTCGTATTCCAGGCGCCCGGGCCGCCGCGGCGGGGTTATGGTTATCACCCCAACCACGCAGCGCTTCAGGCCAGCCCGCTGATATTCTATGACTGGGGCAGCGGCTGCCTGACGATTTCGGCCCGCAGCCTGTACTATCACTGCGCGAACCAGTCGTCCAGTTACATCGAGCAAGGCACAGACGGCGTCTGGCCGAACCTGGCCTGGGACCTGGCCTTGGCCGGCCGGCGGACGGCCGTCGATACGGTCGAATACCTCTATGCCTCGGACCTGGCGCAGCCGCTGCCGCAGCGGTTCATCAACGCGCGGTTCGAGGTCTACGGCGACGTTCGCGCCGCATGGGCGTGCAGTCGGAGTTGGGCGCGGTGGCCGTGGATGCGCCGCACTGGCAGATCAAGCCGGCGGGCGGCCCGACCGAGTTCGCCCGAACGTATGTGGAAAAACTGCGGGGCACGGGCGTCGACGTGCTGGCGATGTATCACGACACGTGGCAGGCGGTCCCCATCACCGTGGACGACGCCTACAGGCTCAGCGAGAACCACGACTGCAATCCGCAATTGAAGGCGATGTGCAAGATCATCAAGGAGGCCGGCTATCACCCGGGCCTGTGGTTCCGCCCGGAATTCACCAAGACCAGCGTGCCCGCCGCGCTCAGCGAACGGATCCCCACGGCGGAAGCTTATTATGGCTACAATATGGCGAGTTATCCGGAAGTGGCCGAATTGCTCCGCGAGCGCGGCATTCCCCTCTTTCGCCAGAACCCCCGCTGGGCCCGCCTCCGCAAAGACGGCTCGATGCCTTACGACACGCCGTACCAGTGGGTGCCGATGAGCATGGCCGGAAACTGGTGGAACCAGATCATCTGCCCGGCGCTCGACATGACGGCCAGGCTGGGCTACGAGCGGGTGCTCGTCGACGGCGGGTTCGGCGGGATGCAGGGCGTGGACTATACGCCGATGCACCTGGGCGAGGCCGCCGGCGCCGTGGCCGTCCAGCCCTATTGGTGGCGCTTCTGGCGGACCCTGCATCACCTCGGCATCCAGATGTTCGGCGAGTGTACGGTGGGCTGGAAGGGCGGCAACGTCGCCGCCGGCGGAGCGGGCGACGAGTTGTATCCCTGGATGTTTCAGATGGGCTGGTTCATCGGTTGCAATCGGGCCCTGCAAGGTCCCGAACAGACGCACCGCCTCTATCAGCTCTACAACTGCGGTAGCATCACGTCGGGAAGTGCGGCGGTGCGCCGCTACGCGAGGAAGTTCCACGAAGGACATCGTGCCCCGGACTGGATCGAGCTCAAGGAGCTTCGCCAGCTCGGCCCCGTGGAACTGACCGTCAAGGTGATTGAGCAGCCGGTCCCCGGCATCGGCGCCCTCCCTACCTCGCAGAACACGCGGAAGATTCAGGTCCGCCCCTGGACATGGTCCGACGCAGTCTGGCACTATGACGACGGCATGAGCGTCGTCTACCCGGCATACGAGAACGTCGATTGGACCAAGCAATAGGACAAGCAATCGAGGTGGCGTGTGGTCAGATACCCCTGAATGGAAAGGACGGGTTTTGCAGGCCCGAAGCTGGTCTGCATCGACCTCCAGCCGTACACGACTACCCAGGCCCAGGATCGTAGCGACATATTGAACATCGGCGGCTTCAGTGACGCCGTGTTCAGCGTCGTAGCCGCCTTCCTGGCCGACGATGGCGGCCGGTCCGTGGCCGAGGTCGAGAAGGTCGAGTTGTAGGCGAAATTGATCTCACGGTAGACGCTGAAGTCCTGGGGCCGTCCGGGAATTCCAGGTGTACCGCCTCCGGGAGGCACAAACGGCGCATTGACTGGAATCTGCCGAAGCGTTTGGTTACCATGGGAGGAATCGTAGCTCATTGCATGATCAACCGAAACTCACCAGGAAATCCGGGAGCATGAACTTCAAACCGCTTGTATCTCTTCTGACTTGCCTCATGACGACGGGCCTTTTGGGCGGCGAAGCGCCGCCCAAAGACGGTGCCGCGGTGGTCGTGCTCGATACGCTGAGCGTCTCGGCGGATCCACGAGACCCTCAAGCCGCCGGTGATCCAGCTTGACGACGGCCTCAAGGCCGTAACGTCGAAGTACCAATGGCTCGACCGCGAGACCGTGGCCGCACCGGCGGGCTGGACAACCCCCGAGTTTGCCGACGCCGACTGGCTGCGCGGGACCGCGCGGGCGGCGTCGCGCACGCCGTACGTCGCCACGCTCTGCCTGCGGGCCAGGTTCGAGGTAAGCGACCCGGACCAGGTGCAAAACCTCAATCTCTCGTTGACCTACTACGGTGGCGCGATCGTGTATATCAACGGCCAGGAGCTTGTCCGCGGCCACGTTGCGAAGGAGGGCCCGCCGGGCATGGCGGACGGGTATCCGCCCGACGCCTTCGTCGCGGAAGACGGCAAGATGCTGCCGGCCGCCAGTTGGCAGATGGACAGGTTCCCCAAGGCCCTGGCCGTGCGGGCGCGGACCCTGGCCAACGTGGCAGTCCCGACCAGGTTGCTTCGCAAGGGCGTGAATGTGCTGGCCATCGAAATCGTGCGCTCGCCCTACCACAAAATCCTCGACAAGCTGAAGAATCGCGGGGCCGACAAACGCGAACTGGCTGCCCGCAACTGTCCCTACGAGTTGGCCTGGAACACCTGCGAGGTCCGCCGCGTACAACTGACGGCGGCGGGAACGTCGGGCCTGACGACGAACGCCTCGCGCCCGCAGGAACTCCAGGCCTGGAACGCCGACATCTTGACCGCCGACTATACCAGCGACTTGGGCGACCGCTGCGAGGCCCTGCGGCCGGTGGAACTGAGTGGCCCCGGCAACGGATACCTCTCGGGCAAAGTCGTGCTCGGCTCGCCCAAGGCCATCGAGGGCCTGAAGGTCACCTGCGGGGAGCTGAAACAGGGCGATGCCGTCATCCCCGCCGCCGATGTGCGGGTCCGCTACGCCGTCCCCTTCGGTCGCACCGCCTCCAACGGCGACGACCACGCCAACAACGCCGCGGAACTCGACTGCCTCTTGGAGACCCCGCTCGACTTGTTCCCGGCGACCGCCGCCGGCAGAGGCGCGGTGGTGCCGATCTGGTTGACGCTCAAGGCGCCGAAAAACGCCAAGCCCGGCGTCTACAGCGGGCAAGTGACCGTCGAGGCCAAGGGCGAGAAGGCCCTCACCGTCCCCGTCCGCGTCGAGATTGCCGAATTCTCCGTGCCCGACACGCAGGACTACCGCACCTGGGTCGAGTTGATGCAGTCGCCCGACACGCTGGCCGTCGAGTACAACGTGCCCTTCTGGAGCGAGCGGCACTGGGCGATGATCGCCGACTCGATGCGTTACATGGGCGAGATCGGCAGCCGCGTCGTACACATCCCGCTCATCGCGCAGACCAACAACGGCAACGAGCAGTCGATGGTCCGTTTCATCAAGAAAGCGGACGAAACCTATGACTACGACTTCTCCGTCATGGACCGCTACCTGGACATTGCCGAGAAGTGCATGGGCCGACCCAAGATCACGGCCTTCATCGCCTGGGAAATCTATCTCAACCCTCCCAAGCAGGAAGTGAGGTTCACGGGCAAGGAGGGGGTACCCAATCACGATTTCGACCGGGAAGGCGCCTGGCCGGCTGCACGCTGGGCGCTGCGCGGCAAGGGCCCGGCCGTCACCGTGGTAGACCCTGACACCGGGCGGCTCTCGACCGCCAATCTGCCGCGCTTCGAGGACCCCGCCGCCAAGGCGATCTGGAAGCCGTTGTTCGACCAGTTGCACGAGCGGATGGCCAGGCGCGGGCTGGAGCAGACGATGGTGCTGGGGATGGCCTCCGACCAGTGGGCGAACAAGGAGGAGATGACCGTCCTGCAAGAGGTTTCCGGCAATCTGCCCTGGATCAACCACACGCACGGCGGCAGCCACGTGGGCATGAAGCTCAACGGCATGGCCCCGGTTGCCTACGTCGCCTACGTTTGGGACGTCCAATACCCCCAGGCCCTTCCCATCAACGCCGCTGCCCCCAAGGGCTCCGAGACCCGGCGGATGTACGGCTGGAAACGGCCGGAACTGTATGCCGAGTTTCGCCGCTCCACGGCCCTCAACGAATGGCCGCTGTCGACGATCCTGCTTTTCCCGGAGATCCAGATTACCGGCAGCCAGCGCGGGCTGGGCGCGTAGGGGCCGACTTCTGGCCGGTCTACAAGGACCAGCAGGGCCGCCGCAACGCCTGGATCTGGGACCGCTATCCGCAGAGCCTCTGGCATAGTTGCAACCTGATGAGCCACATGCTCGTGCCCGGTCCCGCCGGCCCGGTGGCCTCCACCCGCTACGAACTCATGCGCGAGGGCATCCAGGAGTGCGAAGCCCGCATCTCCATCGAGAGCGTGCTCACCGACGAGGCGAAAAAAGCCAGGCTCCCCGTCGAGTTGGCCGCGCAGGGCGCAGCAGTTGCTGGACGACCGCGTCTGGCAGGAATTGAAGGCCTTCAGCGACATGCAACTCAGCGGCCGCTCCTATGCCACGGCCAAGGACACCTGGTACTACGGTTGCGGCGGAACGGCGGGCCATTACTGGTACGCCGGTTCCGGCTGGCGAGACAATGCACAGAAGCTTTACAAGCTGGCCGGCGAGGTGCAGCGAAAGCTCGACCAGAGGTAGGATAATAGGGTCGGGTCTCATTTCTTCCATTTCGTAGTCGTTTCTGGTCCTACTACCGTTTGTCCCTTGGAACTTCTGGCGGGGCCCGTCAGTCCCGCATTGTTGATGGCCCTGATGCTGAAATAGTATCTTTGCCCGGGCGTCAATCTCAGCTTTTGTGCGCGGACGTACATCAAGTATGCATTGCTGGCAAGCCCTGCCGTCCACTTCACGGTATCCGTTCCGCCCGGTGTCGTGCCGATGGCATACTCGTAGCCTTTGATTCCGCTCTCGGCGTCGGTGGCCGGGTCGAAGTTGCACGCCAACTCCGTGGTCGAACGGGTGGTATCGCAATCGGTTCCCAAGGTCCGATACATTCCTCCGTCCCGGACTGCCGCCGGGGCGCTGGGCGGGGTCGTGTCGGTCCCCACCTTCTGCCCCTTGGAGGTCGTGGCGCTGCCCACCAATCCCACGCCGTTTACGGCCTTGACGCTGAAATAGCAGGTTTGCCCCATGGTCAGGCTCAACCCCGTCTTCGTGACTCCCAACACATTGGCAAGCGATGTCCAATTCACGACGTCCGTGCCGCCCCGCGTCGTGCCGATCGCGTAGCGGTAGCCTTTGATTCCGCTCTCGGCATCGCTGGCCGGTTCCCAGTTGGCCGACAACTGCGTGGTGGACAGTGCAATCGATTGGTCGGCCCCGGTCCCATCCCGTACGACGGGCGGCGGGCCGGGTGGCGTGGTGTCGCTGCCGCCGCTGGGCAGAAGCGGAAATGCCCCATTGCTATAGTCGATGCAAATCTGGCCGACGTAGCTTTGGCTGTTATTGTGGGGATCATTTCCATGATTGTCGGCCCGGCCGAAGTCGGCCGCCCCATTCATCGGCGACCCAAGTACCGCAGGGGCCGTTACGGTGGGCCCTACTTGAGCAAAGCCGCGGTCAGGATCGAAAGCCGCCACAAAGCACGTTCCCGTAAAAGCGTCGTAGTGCAAGTTGATCCAGTAGGTGTTTCCACGGGTCCACTTGATGCCATGCCTGCTATAACCATTTCCCGCAAGACTGGCATGAGCGAAGAACCACGGACCTGCTCCGTCTTGGTTCTGAGTCTGCATTACGGCCCAGGCCGGGTAACCCGCCAAGCGGAAGGTGTCGTCAAAGGTGTAACAAACGTTCGTGATCCCCGGCGTGTAGTAGCAGGCCATGGTGATTGTCGGATAAGAGCCGGAAAAGACGTAGCTGACATAGGTGTAGGTGTCCCTGTCGTTGAACATCCAGGTGCGGGTGCCGCCCGTGCCGTTGTAGGTAACTCCGCCAACGACCACGGGGCCCGGCAAGTTTCTGTGATGGGCTGTTGAAACCCACATGCTCCCATGTGTGGCACGCCACGTCCCGCCTCCATGGTTCGAGCCGTTCATGATGGTTGCCGTAAGCACGTCGCCGCTGTTGCCGCTCTCCATGTCCTGATAGATGTCGACCGGAATTGGAGTCGCCGCAAGAACATTCGAGCCAATCGCCAGCACTGCCAGGAATGTGGCCCCGAAAGTCATTGTCTTCATGGTTCTTTGTCTCCTTGGGGTGTTCAGTACTCAAACTGTAAACGTCCCCACCGACACGGGGTCGGTGGTGGCGTTAACAATTTGTGTTCAGTAGATCCCCGTCACCCGCTTGATCAGACTGACCGAAGGGATGGCGATGAGGAAATATGCGACCAACCACGGGGGCATGAGCAACCAGTCGATGCCCGGCACAAGGCCCAGGAACTTCACCGGCTGCATGTCGATCTGTGCGCTGGTGACGGGCTGGTCGTCGCCGTAGAGTTCCACCTCTGGCGCATAGACCGTCTGCCCGACGAGCAGCTCTTTCTTCACGGTGACGGTCTTGTAGCGGATCTCCAGCAGGTAGGGTTCGGGCCTTGCCTTGGCCCGGATCTGCCAGGTTGCAATGCCGTTGTTCGCAATTCCGTCATGCCCGGAAACGTTGTTCACGATTTCCTGGATCCAATGGCCGTTGCTGTCGGGGTCTTCCTTCGACAACTCCTGCAGGCCTTCCTGGGGCACGAGGTGGGCCAGTTCCCCGACCATCGAGACGGGAAAACAGGCCTTTACGGCCACGGTCTCGCCGGCACGCGGCGGGACGAAGGCCAATCGCTGGAAACACCACGTGCCCACGATGGCGATCGGCACGATGGCCGCCAGCAGTGGCCAGCCCTCCTCCTTCATCGTCGTCATCCCGATCATGTTCCGCGTGGTGCGATAGCGTGCGACGGCTTCTTTGTCCTTCTCGCGCTTCGCCGCGCAATCAGTTCCTTCAACCGCTTTTTGTCCTGGTCGCACCGCCGCAGCAAGTCCTGATTGGTCGTCAGCAGCCGCGCAAACGTGATGATGGCCCCCGTACCCACCGCCACGATGACTAGGGCCAAGTCCGTGGGCAGGCGCAGCAGCCAGCTCAGCAAGGGGTCGGCCAAAGCAAGGACGGTGCTATTGATCCAATCGAGCATGGTTCACCTGCTTTCCAGCAACTGGATCATCCCCCGGTTCCCGTCCAGGCGGAGTTGGCTCCCGTCCTTGATGCGTTTCGTAGCGCCCGGGCAGACCACGGCGGGGATGCCGAAGTCGCGGGCCACGATCGCCCCGTGGGAAAGCACGCCGCCGCGCTCCACAACCAGCCCGTGGGCATTGACGAACAGCGGCGTCCAGCCCGGATCGGTGGAAGGGCAGACGAGGATGTAGCCCTCGCCCAAATCGCGGTTCTCGCGGGGGTCGAAGACGACGCGGGCCGTTCCGGCGGCGACGCCTGCGGCCACGGCTTCGCCCTGCAGTTCGGCCGCGGCGGCGTACTGCCGCGGCAGGCCGAGTTGCCCGAGTTCGGCGGAGTCGATGACCTCGGGCATGTCGAGCCTTTGCAACGACTGCCAGCGGACCTGCCGTTGGGCCGCGGCCGCCAGGAGTTCCTCGCGCCGGCCCTCAAACTGCTCCAGTTCCTCCAGGCGGAGGAAGAACACCTCGCGCCCCAATCGCCAGCGCCGCGCCAGTTCGAGGATTGCCGTGCGGATCAATTCGTAGCCCAGCATCAGGTAGTGCTTGCCCGATTCGCGATAGGCCAACAGCCGCTGGGTCTGGCGGATACTCGCCGTGATCGGCTCGCGGAAGGAACTGCCGCCCCAGCGGGCCAGGAGGGCGGGCAGCTCCTTTTCAACCTCCGCCCGCCGCTGGGCGTGGTCCTGGTGGATCCGCTCCGGCGAGCGGTCGCTGCGGCGCATCGCCTGCAAGGTGGAGTCGAGTTGGTGAGAATCCTCGCGGTAGCGCGGCTCGGCCAGTTCCATTTCGCCCGCCGTGCGATGGCCGTAGGCGTCGAGGAACTGCTGCATGGCGACCTCGCCTCGCGCGACGCGATAGAGCAATTGGTTCTGGGCGACCGTGGTATCGCCCTCCAAGCCGGTGGTGAGCGTCGACGCGAGCCGGCCGCCCTCGGCGTCGCCCAGCAGTTGCCCGAGCATGCGGCGCAGGTCGGTGAAGGCCAAGGCCCCGAAGAAGCCCGGCTTGAACGACTCCTTGCCGAATTCATCCAGCACCCGCACACAGCGTGCCTGCAGCTCGGCGCAGACCTGCGAAGTTTCCAGCCCGACGAGATCCTCACCGCGCTTGCGGCGGACGTAATCGAGGTACGGCGGCAGGACTTCGTTCTCGAAATGGTCGCGAATCGTGCCCTGCAGCCGCTTGGAAATCCGCCAGGAGCGGAGCATCGCGGCGAGCATCCCCGGCAGCGTGAGGAGGAACGTGCCGTCGGTTTTGTTGGGATCGAACTTCAGCGGGGCCTGGTCCAGAAGCGTCTTGTCCGCCAGCACGGCCTCCAGATCGTACTGCAGGGGGCTCTTGCCCCAGAACAGTTGCGCCAGCGCTCTGGGTCGGCGTAGATTCGTTGGCCGATCAGCTCGAGGAAGCCTTCCTCGCAGACACGGGGCGAAGGCCGGTAGCCCAGGTCGTGGTAGAAGCGGCCGAAGCCGCCGGAACCGCTCATGAAGCGGCGGATGATGTCCCAGGTGAGCGGGGTGGGGGCGGGCAGCGTTTCGCCCAGGTTATGCGCCACCCAGATCCGGCGGCGACCGGCGGACAAGGCGCTAAGCCGCTCGATCTCCGCCGCGCGGCCGGGCTCCACGTCGCCGGCGACCTCCAGGCCGCGGATGGGTCGGGCCTGAAGCACAGTGAATTGCCCGGCACATATCGCCCATTCGATGTCCTGGGGCGCCCCGTAGTGCAGCTCGATCTGCCGCCCGATCGCAGCGAGACGGGCGACTTCATCGTCGGCTAGAACCCGCGCCTCCCGGCGGTCGTCGCACAGGGGCACTTGCCTGGTCCCATCCTCGGTTGCCGCGGTCATGACGGTCTTCTCGGAAACGGTCAATTCCTTGATCTTGCCGCTGGCCTTTTCCACGACGACGTGGTCCGGCGTGACATCGCCTCCTACTACGGCCTCGCCCAGTCCCCATGCCGCGTTGATGACGATTTCATCACGGGCGCCGGTGACGGGGTTGGCCGTGAAAAGGACCCCCGCGGCATCGGCCATCACCATTTGCTGCACGACAACGGCCATGGCCAGGCCCTCTGCGGCGGTCTTTTGCTTGGCGCGGTAGGCCACAGCCCTAGCCGTCCAGAGGCTGCCCCAGCAGGATTGCACCGCCTTCAGCAGCGGTTGCTCGCCGCTGACGTTCAGGTAGGTATCCTGCTGCCCGGCGAAGCTTGCCTCCGGGAGGTCTTCGGCCGTGGCCGAGGAGCGGACCGCAACGCGCTCGCCCCCCGCATCCCGCAGCCGGCGGTACGCCAGGAGAATCTCCGCGGCGAGCGATGCATGCATGGGCTGCCCGGCCAGCAGCGCGCGGATCTCCGCCGAGACGGTCTCGATCACCGCCGCGCCGCCTCCGTCGATCGAGGCGGCAAGCTCGGCGATCTGTGCCCCGAGCCCATTCTGCCCGATGAAGCCGAGGTAGGCCCGCGTAGTGATGATGAAACCCGGCGGAACCGGGAGCTTCGCCCGGGTCAACTTGCAGAGGTTGACGGCCTTGCCACCCACTTCGGCCAAGGCGGGCAGGTCGCCGCCGTCGCTGCCGACGCCAAAGAAGCGGATGGACGGCAGGTCGTCGCCTGGGATCTGCTGGGTGGTGCTCATCGCATGGCATCCTTCGCGCTGGCGCAGATCAAGCCCTTCTTGGCGGTGGCGAAGTAAATGCGGGAATTGGCCATGACCGGCGATGTGCTGAGCTCGCCCAACCAGTCGGTGTTCATCCACAGTCGCGGCTCGCCGCCGATTGTGTACGACATCAGTCCCTTCTTGGTCGCGTAGACGAGGGCTCCGGGTGGGGCCAGCGGGGCAATGCCCGCCCGCGCGCGGACAGCGCCTTCTCCACGCGGCCATCCTCAATGCCAACAATGGTCAACTCTCCGCCCGCAGTGACATAGACCAGCCGGTTCTTGGCCAGCACGAGCGGGGTGCTTGGCGGTCCGCTTGCCGTTTCCCACAGCCGCCGGCCATCGGCCAGGCGGAGAGCGGCGACGCCCGATGGCACTCCCAGGTAGATCGTGTTCTTGTGGACCAGCGGGGGCGCGGTCGGCGCCGCGTCCATGGGTACGCGCCACAGGATGGCGCCACTCGGGCGGTCCAACACCAGTAGCGCCGGCGGCTGTTGCGTGGCGACGGCCAGCAGGGCGTCGCTCGAGGCCGGAACGCCGTAGACCGCGCCGCAGTCGGCCCGCCAGGCCACGTCCCCGTTGGCGCGGAAACAGGTCAGTTGCCGCGGTCCGTCGGCGACCAGCCCGTCGCGGTCCAGCAGGACGAACTCGCCGGAGGCCTCCGCGGCGACCGGGAGCGTCCAGCGCTGCGTGCCATCGGCCGGCGAAAGGCAGTGCAAATGGCGGCCGGCATCGCCCTTGCGCCCGTCGACGACGAAGACCGCTTGCGCGTTGGCGGCTGGCGAGAGCCAGACCCCGCTGGCCTCCGCTGCGAACCACGCCTCGTGGGGCGCGTTGCGTTTCTTGGCGTCTTCCCGCACGCAGACCAGCCCCTTGCGGCCGCCGTGAACGGGAAGAAACAGGCATCCGCCCAGGCACGCGGGCGGCGCGCTGAGCTGCACGTCGGGAGGTTGTTCGCTGTCATCGGTCTTGGGAAAGCGCCAGCCGAACTTGCCTTTTTCGGGCAGCGGCTGGCTATCGATAACGCCGCCGCAGCCCGGTCCCCCCAAGCCGCCAGCCCAGCAGGGCGCCTGTTTCTGGTCGCCCGCTGTGCCCACACAGAGCAGTCCGTCTTGCTGCGAACCGACGTAAACGTGGCCGCGGGCAACCGCGGGCGAACTGAGGAACGGACCGGTGAAGCCCAGCGTCGATTGCCAGGCCAACTCCAGGTCATCGGCCCGCAGCCCGTACAGCTTCCCGGTCTCTGTGACGACATACAACATGCCGCCGCTCAAGGCCGGCGAGGCGACGATGGGGGCATGGGCGTTCCAACGGCCCAGCTCCTTTCCGGCGGCGGAGACGGAGTAGACGTAGCCATCGCGGGCGGCGAAGAAGAGCCGGTCCGCGCCGCCGGCCACGGCCCCGAGGATCACGTCGCCGGCGACGAACTTCCATTGCACCTGGCCCGTTTTCTCATCAAGGCACCAGACTTCGCCGGCCGGGCCGAGGGTCTTCTCGGCAGCGGCGAGTTCGTCGGCGGTCTTGCCCTGTTTTCGCATGCGGTCAAGTTCTTTGCGCTTCACTTCCTCGGCTGACTCGACAAAGTTCCCATTGCCCATGCCGATCACGATCCGTCCGCCGCACAACGTCGGCGCGCCGAACACGGGGTAGGGAGTGGCCACGCGCCACAGTTCGGCCCCCGTATCGGCATCGAGGCAGCAGATGGCGTTGCCGTGCATGCCGCAGCCCACGACCAGTCGGCCGTCGTGGATTGCGGGCGAAGTGTCGGCGTCGGGGCAGCGCTCCGTAGGGACGTGCCAGAGCACGACCGCATGGCCCTCGGCGTCGGGCTCGAGGCGGAAACAATAGTAGCCGTCGTCGCCGGCGCCGACGTAAACCCGTCCCTTGTCGATGCACGGCGTCGACTCGACGTGGCCGCCGGTCGTGTAGGTCCAGAGGACCTCGTGCCGCACTACGTCCATGCAGAAGACCCGTGCATTGAGCGTGGTGTGCAACCCCTCGCCGCAGACCAAGAACCTGTCGGCCACTACGGGAGAGGAAAAGGTCGCCACATAACCGCTGGGGGCCGCCTTCCACACCAGCCCGCCTGAATCGGCGTCCAGGCAGTAGACGGCGCCGCGGTTGCGCAAGGGGCCTTTCTCGGCCGAAGTGACGTAGACCCGGTTGCCGACCACCGCGGGGCTGGCAAAAAAAGTCTTCACGTCGCCGAAACTCCAGACCAGGCCGCCGTCCGTGGGCGGTTTGTCGCCCCCGCCGTCGCCCCGCCGTGCGGCATCGCCGCGGAACATCGGCCAATCCGCGCCCGCCACTTGCTCGCTGGTTGGGCCGCCGCTGGAGGCGAAACTGCGCACCATCACGACCGCTCCGGCAACAACACCAAGCATGACGGCCACGGCCACTTTCTGCCGCCACAGCAGTTTCAAGCCCGCCCAAATCGCCCGCGGCTTGAACAACCCGGCGAGCAAGCTGCCCAGGGCCAGCAGGAGGTACGGCAGGATGGCAATCAGGACTTGCACCGGCCCGACAAGAACCGGGATGACAGCTAAAGGTAGGTTGTTCATGGGCATGGCCGGACGGGAGGGATGTCCGAAGGGGTGTCCGTATTCATAACTCCGCTGCCGTTGCGCGTCAAGGAGTTGCGAAACAGTGCGCCGAGGCGGTGAAAGATAGCTGAGCGCCATGCAAGGACTAAATTTCATAAAGTGCATCACGCGAGCCTTTCTGGGCGGGACGGCCCTGTGACCAGACCACCCGTTGGTGTTGATTTGCAGAGTTTCTTGCCCGTATTTGCCCGATTGAACGAATTTTTCAAAGAACAAGTCGACCGTAAACCGGACGATTTTCGTGGTCTGGAAAAATATTCGTAAGTGCTTTTTAATGCAGCACTTACATGGGGTGGACGTCTTCCGCGTGGTCCAGCACGGTGTGGTCCAAAATCGAGGCCCTCATCCCTCTGCCCTCTGCCAGCATGGTTGCGCGGCATCGAAGCCGCTATCCCATGCCACCCCGCTTCTTCTTTCATCTTTCATCCTTCACCCTTCCTCCCTCTCCAAGGGCAGCCGAATACACATCTCCAAGGCGTCCGGCCCGTCGTCGTGATCGCCCAGGGGAAAATCCATGAGCTGATCGACCAGCAGCCGGCAGCCGGGCGAGTCGGCCTTGAACCGCAACTCGCGATTGAGCACGTACTGGCTCAGCCGGCGGATGCGGGCGAGCTTGCTGAAGCCCCGGCTCATCATCTTCCAGATCGACCACCGCAGGTCGTAATCCTCGCCGCACTGCCGCTCAAACTCGTGGACCAGCAATTCCTGGAACTGTTCGGCCTCGATGCCCACGAAATCAGGCTTCTTCTGCTCGCAGAAGAGCAGCGTCTTGCGGACGAGCTGGTCCAGCACGATGTGGTCCAAAATCGCGTCCACGTACAGCAGTTTGTCCTTGAACAGGTTGAGCGTGCGGCGGGCCTCCACGCGGGACGCCGTGCGGACCCACCGGTCGCTTAGCCGGCAATCGGGGAACAGCTTCCGGTAGGCGTTGTCGCATATTATCCGCTGCACGTCGCGGTTCATGCTGGTCGCCAGGTCGTTGGTGTGCGAGCTGCCGATCAGCCGCAGCTCCGGGTTCCGCCCCAGGACGAAGGCCGGGAAGCGGCGGCTCACCAGCTCGCTTTTGCCGTGTTGCGGGGGGAGGAAGATCATCAGCCGCGGGCAAAGGCCCGCCGCCACCCGGTCCAGCCTCTCCGCCAGCAGCTCGTGGTGCCAGTTCGTCCGGTAGTCCGGCTTCGTGTACATCGTGAACGCCAGCAGGCTCGTCAGCGCCATTTTCACCCGCGCGGAGCGCTGCCTCGCACGCAGCATCGATCGCTCGCAGTTCTTCGTAGCTCTTGTCGGCCAGATCATCTTCGGTCAACTCCTCCCCTTGAATCGGACCTTCTACTTCCCCGCTTTCCGCCTCGGCCGGCATTCCCATCTCCTTCAGCAGCTTGGCGGTCGCATCCAGGGCGGCCTGGGCGCGGGTCAGCCAGGCGGGGTTGCCGGCCCGGGTCTTGGTGCGGAGGGAGCGTTTGTTTTTCGAATCGTCGCCGGGGCAGTCGGTGACCGTGCGAATTTCCTCGTCGGCCTGCGAGCGGTCCAGGCCCTCCAGGGCCTTGCGGTAGATCGTGTCGTAGCGCTCGTTCAGTTTGTCGATCATTTCCAGGGTCTCCTTTACTCGTCTGTAGTTACGGAATAATACGAATTATCCGGCGATTTGCTACAGTGGAGATCGCTCCGAGAGGGCCGGACGCAGCGCCAGCGGCGTCGTAAGGCGTTGCTTGCCGGGAGGTTAGAGCAATCCGAGGAAAAGAGCGGATTTCCAGGGATTTGAACGGCAAAAAAGCGCGAAAAATCTCCCTCTGATGGCGGGTATCGTGCGCGCCGATGGTTGTTTCAAGAACCTGTTGCATCCGCACTTTACCACCCATAGGGATAGGTTCAAAAATAATTCCGAGCGATGAGCCGGACCTTGATCATAAGTTTGCGCACTGATGGCATTGCTGGCAGTTGACAAGGTTATGATCAAGGCCGTCACGGAACGCCACAGAGGGCGTTCCCTACAGAACTTCGGTCGGCGAAAGTGTTACCGTGGTTTGAACCATGCCGAAGTTTGCGGTCGTTTTCGAGGCCATCCGGCAACTCATGGCGCCGCCGGCCACGCCGGCAAAACGACGCATTGGTTTTCGCCAGGATTGATACTGCCGTCTCCCCTCCACCTTCGGGAGAGGGGCAGGGGGTGAGGGCGATTTCTCCCAATTTCGAATTTCGACATGCCGAGCGGAACGATCGGACGGATTTCGGATTTTCCCTCACGGTCCTACCCTATTGAATTCGGGCCTGCGGGGGTATGATTATATTCGTATGGTGGCCGGTAGCCGGTTCGGGGACTTGCGCAGACCCACGCCGGCGGACTGCGCCGACGGGACTGAGGCAGGCCGCAGGAATTGTTAAGAAAGGTTTGGCGGGGGCAGGAAAATGAGCAAGCAGCGGGGAATTGACGTTGTTTCAGTGGATCGGATCGAGCCGCGCATCCTTCTGATTCGTGCGCAACGGGTGACTGCTCGACGCCGATTTGGCCGAGCTTTACGGGACTACCACAAAGGCACTCAATCAAGCTGTCAAACGAAAAGCGAGTTCCCCGCCAGACCGCAGAAAATGGGCACTCGACTACTGGATCAGACGAGCCTCCAAGTGTAGCCGGCGCGTGCGCGTTCGCATTTGTCAATGACTTTGTAAAGGATTTCAAGAATGAGACAGGCTGCGAGCTTCCAACCGAACTCGGCGGCATAGCCCTATCGCATCAAAGCGCGAGGGAGAACCCCGGATATTGTGGAGGATTTGAGAATGGGCTTACGCTTCTCGGAAACCTTGCATACTGCTACGTCTTGTGCATTGAAGCACTTCGACGTCGTGAGCCACAATCGCTTAGGGGAAACGACCTTGGGAAGGCACTTTCGAACTTCGTTTGCTCTTTGGGCGCGAACCAATACAAGCTTCGGTTTGCTCGAAGGTGGTCGAAGTACATAATTGCCGGCAATGGCGTCCTTCGGCCTTTCCCGGAGTCAATTTTGGTGGACACCTTTGAAGCAATGCTTGGCGCGGCTGTCCTGCACGACCTTAGCAATCTTGAATCCATCGCAAATCTGATTACCACTGGGGTAGGTGCCGATGCTGACTTCGATCAAATAGTCGTAACGCATGAAGTTTTAACCAAATCACTTAAACTCGGCGGATCGTTACTTCAGAAGATTTATCAACGGTTTGGTCCGCCGGGCATTCGCCGGCTAACCGATGCGGTGCGCATATCAAGCCTAGGGCCACACCACAGCCTGACTTATTCTTGTAGCATCAAAGGCGATATGAGCGGCGAACTGGTTGGGAATGGGCGGACGAAAACGTCCGCTCTGGATCAGGTATTTCGGCACACCGTGGAGCATATTTGCCGACGCGTCTTCAGTGGTACTAGGTCGCGTTGTGGCGTCCCGTGGATTGAATCGATCATTCTTGCGATGCGAGATGGCCTGATTGAAAATCCAGATCCGAGTGCCTGGCTTTCCATTCCGCACCGGAATGACCTGTTTCCAATTCCCGATGTGCTTCAAGTGGTCGGCGACGCGGTTCGGAGTCCCGACAAGGACTCCGTTGCTCTTGCCATTCGCGGTATCGAGAACGACCGCGGGTTGCAGCCGGAACAGAGAGCGAGCCTCACGAGGTTCTTGTCAGCGTTCATTGGCGACCGTGACTCGGCGAGAGCGTTGGAACGTGTCAGCGCCGCCTACCGCGGTCTCCTAAAGGCTGAGGGCGAACGAGCTGCTTCGGATGCGGTCTCGGTCCTGTGCTCGTGCTTGTATCTGCTGAAGTGCCTACGACATAATGCCTGGGAGACGGTGTGCTGCCACGACATTGTGGCCGGCGCGTTGGCAGTGGGTTTTGGCGGCGCGTGTAGCTTCCTATTGCGTGCCGGGGAGGGTCGTCTATATTGACTGGGAGAAATACCGCTGCCTACTCAAGCAGTTGCAAGTGAGCGAAGCGTTTGGCGAAGCCGCAGCCGTTTCGGAAGGTGAATCAGGCACCATGACTGTAAGCTTCCAACGTCGGCGGAGCGCACCGCAACACAAGCTACTACTCGAGACAGCCTGGGCTATGTCCGACGACGATACTGCCGGGTTCGTCGTAAGAGGAACGCAAGCCGGATGTGAATTCCTGATGCCGTTGGTCGACAAGGTGAGCGTTTCGGCTGGTTGCCTATCCCGCGTATACGTACGCGGCGCGGCAGCGGACGGTATTGAGCCGAGAACCTTGGCAGAAGAATTGTCCCCGCAGGTCGAGCGGGTGCTTTCCGCGCTTCATGAAATCAAGAACCGGATAATCGCCTATCCCGGCGGCTGGAGAGACGAGCTTCGGAAGTACGAGGGAGGTTTGGCCGAAGCGACAGAGGCAATGCGCGCTCCACAACTTGTACGTACCGGCTGCGAGGCACTGCATCGTATTGTCTGCGAGGCCGCAAGGGAGGCGGACGCGGCGTACGGCGCCAAGTGCCGTTTCGATGTCATGTATGACGACGACAGCGCTTACTGCGATGAGGCGATGCTCGCGACGATCTTTCGGAATCTAGCGAGCAATGCGTCAAGGGCTGCGAGCGAGGCCGCTGACGGTCTGTGGGGCATTGATGGAACGGTCACCCGCGAAGAGATCGATGTTACCGTCTTCAACGCGTGCAACGACGTTGCAAGCGCGAGGGCCATTATTGAGGGTGCTTCTGCGCGTTCAACAAGTCGGCAGGGGACGGGAATCGGTTTGCCAACAATACGGAGGCTAGTGGCAAAACTCGTAGGCCGGCTAGACTTTCAGTACACCGCCGATCAGGTTCGCGCACACACATTCATACCCGTTGATTTGAATAGTGCAGTGTGCCTATTAGAGGGTGTGTAAGGAATGCAGGCCGGTGGCAAAGCCACATTTCGATATGGTTGTGGCGGTGAAGGCCAAGCTTAGTAATCAGGGCTGTAACCGGGATGGGACCGGCCCCGCGCTCATTGCCCAGGGTTTGCGACGAAATAGCGCAGGGAGTATACGGATGAAAATGGCATCGCTGGCAGTTTCCGGATTTCGTTGTTTCGACCACGACGGCCAGACGATAAACATCGACGAGTTCGCATGTTTTGTGGGTCCGAACGCGTCGGGCAAAACCGCGGCCTTGATTGCCCTCGTTCGCCTTTTCGGCGAGCAGTCGGCACAACGAGAAGTCAAACCGGAGGACTTCCATTTAGCCGCTGGCGAGAAACTCGACGATCAGGCACAACGGACTTTGTTAATCGAGTGCCGTCTTGATTTCCCGGAACTTTCCGAGCCGGGAACACCGGTCGGTGATGCCGTGCCGGAAGCCTTCAATCAAATGGTCGTCGACGCCCCCGGCAACTCCCCTTTTTGTCGCATTCGCCTTGGAGCCACCTGGACCGCCAATGGATCGGCTTCGGGCGAAGTCGAGCAATCGCTGTCGTGGATTCTGACCGATTCGAACGACCCGAAAGTAATAGAGGACAGCCATCCGCGGAAGGTTCAGTCCGCCGAGCGACGACTGATTCGGGTCATTTACGTCCCGGCAGGCGCGACCCCGACAAGCAGATCGCGGCCACGACGGTCACCGCCTTCGGCCGACTCCTAAAACGCCTGGCTTGGAACGGCGATAAAGGCTCCATCGAAGGGCAGCTCAAGCAGTTGCAGGGGATTCTCGCCGCTTTGAAGGGTGTCGGCACGCTGAACGAGCACGTTCAGACGGCGTGGACCGCGCTTTATCGCGGGAGGGTAGCGAACCAAATCGCGTTTCGGGCCTTGGAAGAGGATCCCTCTGCCTTGCTTTCGCTGCTTACCGCGCACTTCGATCCAGGCGAAGACGGACGGACATTACTATGCAAGGACCTCAGCGACGGCCAGCGATCGTTATTTTCGCTATCGTTGTCGTTAGGCCTCTTCCACCTTGAACAGGCCATCAAGGTCTCGCCTGAGGCGGCCGGTTACACAGCGGAACTGGCCGAAGAACTGCCACTGCTGACGATTTTTGCGGTCGAAGAGCCCGAGAACCATCTCTCGCCGCACTATCTCGGCACGGTCGTGAGCGAACTTTTGAGCGTGGCAAAGCATCCGAACGCCCAGGTTCTCGTTTCCAGCCACTCGCCGGCAATCCTCGGGCGCGTGCAGCCGGGCCAGGTGCGTTACTTCCTCGGCAACGAGGATTCCGCAGCCACACACGTCAAGCCTGTTCCTCTTCCTGACGTCGATTCTGATGATCAAGCCTTCAAGTACGTAAGAGAGGCCGTTCGTGGGTACCCTGAACTCTATTTCGCACGACTGGTTATTTTCGGCGAAGGTCCCTCGGAGGAGATCATTCTTCGGCGCCTCTTCGAAGCGAGCGGTGCGCCGCTCGATACCCACTTTATTTCGGTGGTCCCCCTTGGCGGTCGGCACGTCTTGTGAAGCGCTTCGGGAACTCGCCAGCCCTCTTTTTCAAAACCGAGGACGGCGTTGGACACGTCTTATCGCACAAGGAATACGAACATCTCGCCGACAAGGATGTCGCTGATGTCGTAGCGATGAACTCATGGATGGAGATTTTCAAGAACAGGTTCAAGGTCTGGTTCTCATCGCCGATGGACATCGATTTCGCGATGCTTGAAGCATTTCCGACCGTATACAAGAGTCAGGCTCCACGCGGTCCGTTGTTGCCGAAGCCGGGGGCTCCGGGGTACCGTGACGCCGTTTTCGATCGAGTGAAGCATGTGCTTTCTTCCAATCCCAGTAAGGCCCCGGCCGGCACCGGAAAGACATATTCGGCCGCGCAACAGGAACTGTTCGCGTGGTACAAGCACTTGTTCGTCGACGGCTCCAAGCCGCTTTCCCACATGCGTGCGGCCATTCAACTTTCAGATGCCGAGTTGCTCGAAGGCGCCCCCTTGTTCTTGAAGGAAATCGTTCAGCATGCAAAAGATGTTCTCGCCCCGGTGGTCGTGTTGTGAATCACTCGGAGGCGAATAGATGCCTTACGTAAATCCTGATGCCTGGATTCCGAAGGGCGTTGAGTCTCTTGAGCCTGCCGCGCACACTGTCGTCCGCACGACTGCGAACTCGCTGGTAGTCGCCGGCCCCGGTGCGGGCAAGACCGAGCTTCTTGCGCAGCGTGCCTGTTACCTTCTCGAAACAGGCGCATGCCGCGCCCCGAAACGGATTCTTGCCATTTCCTTTAAGCGCGACGCAGCGAAGAATCTCGCAGATCGTGTCGAGAAACGCTGCGGGGAACTGGCCCGGCGATTCGATTCGTTCACGCTTGACGCGTTCGGCAAGGGACTGGTTGACCGGTTTCGTGCCGCCTTGCCCACAGAATGGCGACCGCAGCCCAAGTACGAGGTAATGACGAAGGTTCCGGGAAGGCGTGAAATGCGAGAGTGGCTCGAATCGATTGTGGCGCCAACGGGTTCCACGGCGCCGGATTTCATTTCCATGAGCGACGACGCGATCAAAGAGGAGTTCGAGCGGTTGCGCATTTGGCGTGCCCCTTCCGTATGAGCCGAATACGACAAAGCCGCTGCTGAGACATTTTGGTCTACGTTGGTGGCAGGGACAACTCAGCCACGCGGCCACGACGCCGAGCTTGATGTTCCCCATGCTGAACCGGCTGGCAGCCTACTTGCTCCGGTGCAACCCGCGGCTTACGGCTGCTCTCCGTGCCACGTACACCCATGTCTTTCTGGACGAATTTCAGGATACGACGGCTGCCCAATACGACGTCGTTAAAGCAGGATTCTTGGGGTCCGAATCCGTGCTTACGGCCGTTGGCGATTCGAAACAGCGTATCATGCTTTGGGCGGGAGCAATGCATGACGCGTTCGAGGTCTTCACCGCTGATTTCTCAGCAGGACGTCACCCTCTCTTGCGCAACTACCGGTCCGCCCCCGAACTGGTTCGCATTCAGCACGTTATCGCACAATCAATCGATTCTGGAACGCCTCCGGCTCAGGCGGCGAGGAGCCACGCAAACGTCGGAGTGTGTTTCGTGGCCGAATTCCGCACCCCGGAGGAAGAGGCACAGTACCTCGGCCAGCTTATCGCGAATGGCATATCTCAGGGGTCGCTAAGGCCACGGGATTTCTGTATCCTCGCGCGGCAGCGAACGCGCGAGATGGTGGCTATACTACAAACGGCGCTTCGAGAAAGGGAAATCCGCCTTCGGGATGAATCGGAACTCCAGGACCTTCTTGCGGAGCCCGTCACGCAGATCGTACTGGCCGTGCTTCGACTCGTTACGAGGGCCCGCGATCCCGACGCTTGGGAATTCCTCAGCCATGAGCTCGCATTCCTGCTGGGCCTTGACCCCGGGGAAGACAATCGCGAGCTTTCCGCAGAATTGAAATCCATTCTTGCCGCGGCCCGAGCCGCGCTCGTTGACGGCAACCTATCGCGAGAAGCCCTCCCGGCCCTGATCGTTGCGCACGTTGGAGAGTCGCGAGTTCGTTCGCGATACAGGCAATACTCGAATTCGAAGTTCTTCACCGAGCAAGTAAACAAATGCGGCAAGGCTTTGGCGGCAGTGGACGTTCAGGACCTCCGAAGCGCCGTTGACGAATTCATGGGCGTGGACATTCTGCCGGCCATGACAGTGCATAAGAGCAAAGGACTTGAGTTCCATACCGTAGTATTTCTGGGCCTTGAAGACTCCCAACTGTGGAACTTCGCCAAACAGTCGGAAGAAGAAAAAAGAGGTTTCTTCGTGGCTTTTTCCCGTGCAATAACCCGAGTCATTTTCACGTTCTCTGACGTCCGGGACGGAAAATTCGGAAGAAGGAGCCAGGCTCGACGTGAGATACGCGACCTCTACGCGCTTCTTGAGGCCGCTGGAGTAGAGGTTCGCGACCTACGTCGATGAAAAGGCGCGGGCGCCCGCGGAGTGCCGCCCCTGGCGGTGGGCGTCTCAAGCGGCAGGCGCGCCGCCGCCGGCGATGGCGTGGCTTACGAGGCGGTCTTTGGCCGCTTTCCGCGCGGCTGGCCGCCCACGGCGTGATCTTGGCGGAAGCCACGTCTAGCTCTATGACGACAAAGAGACGCGAGACGTTGAAGGAATTCGCTGGGGCTGCTATCATTGAAGGACATTGAATGCGCTCAGGGCTCACAGCCCCTTTTCGTGCCAGGAAGCACCGCTTATGCGAAAACGAACGCCACGGAAGGAAGACCAACTCGGTTTCGACTTCAGCGCCGAGCGGTCGCAGATTTCCACGGCGGAAATGGAGTCGCCGCGCGGCTATACCGGCTTCTACCGCTTTCACAAGTACTGGGGCAAGAAGCCGCACGAACCGCTGGCATACATAATCGAGCAGCTAACCTCTCCGGGCGACATCGTCCTCGATCCGTTTTGCGGCTCCGGCACCGCTGGTTGCGAAGCCCTCTTGCGATCGCGAAAGTTCGTCGGTTTCGACATCAATCCGGTTGCCCTCGAAATCACTCGTCTCTTGATTCATCCGCCGCCCCCGGCGGAATTGCGAAACGCCGCTGGGCATCTTGCGGAAGCGGCAAGACCGGAAATCCTCAAAAGCTATCTGCTCGAGGATGGAACGACGCTGCAACCCACTATCTCTGGAATGCCGACGAGCTGGAAAAGGTGTGGCTCGTGGGACGCGGGGCGGCAGGCAGACGTCAGGAACTGCCGCCGACCGCGAACGATCGGTCGCTTAGCGACTCTTTTGCCGGGTATCATAGCAAGCTGATCCGACAACCTCGATTCTTCACGAACAGCCGGATCAATGCCGCGCCGGAAATGAGCCTGGATGCCGTGCTCACGGGCCGCGCAGCGGAATATCGACTTGCTCCTGCAGGCGATCGAGCGTTGCCCGGCTTCGATCCGGCCGGCCCTCAAACTCTGCCTGACCGCTGCCTCGGGGCAAATGACGCAAATGGTGTTTGCCGTCACCGGACGCGGCAAGACCACCGGCATCAGCTCCGAGAAGACGGAGGTCGGAAGTTGGGTAATCGGATACTGGCGACCCAAGCTGCACTTCGAAGTGAATGCCTGGAATTGTTTCGAGAAGAGGACCGGCACGCTTCTCAAGGCTATAGCGTGCGATCGCAGTTTGAACAGCAGTCGCCTGGCAGCTTCGGTCTCTGAGCTGGTTGGCGGCAACGCGGACGCGCTGCTGACCCGCGGCGATTGCCGTTCGCTGTTGGGAACCTTGCCCGACGAGTGCGTTCAGCTCGTAATCACCGACCCACCCCATAGCGACCGGATGCCCTATCTGGAGTTGAGCGAACTGTGGAACAGCATCCTGGGCGTTGATGTCGATTTCGCGCAAGAAATCGTGATCTCGAACGCAAAGGAACGGGGGAAAACGTCCAGTTCCTACCGGGAGTCGATGATGGAGTTCTTGTCGCAAGTGCCGCGAGTTCTAAACCCGGATGGCGTATTAGTTCTGCTGTATAATTCAAGTGAGGCGGAGGAGTGGGAGGCTTTTCGCGCAGTCTGTGAAGGAAGGGAGGACGGGGACGTGTCCGGGCTGCGTTACCTGGGAATCTTCCCTTGCAACTACTCGGCGTGCTCGGTGGTGCAGGACAATCGAAAAGGCAGTCTGCCGAACGACCTTGCGCTTGTGTTCTGCAAGGGTGCCTCGCTTTCGTCGAACGGCCATTTCCTGCGGGGATATGCGGGGATACGGGGATACGGGGACGGGGATACGGGGACGGGGATACGGGGACGGGGATACGGGGACGGGGATACGGGGACGGGGATACGGGGACGGGGATACGGGGACGGGGATACGGGGACGGGGATACGGGGACGGGGATACTGAGAATCGAACTAGCGGGTGGATTATACCACCTGATGTCCCGAGGCAACGAGCGCCGTCCCATCGTCCGCGACGACGCCGACCGGCAGCGACGCTTGGACTGGCTCCGACGCACGGTGGAAAAGGCATCGCCGAGACACTCGCAACGTTGGAGAAACGACTCGCTAGTGTCTAACGGAGTCGACGTTACGCGCGCGGAGGAGGCCGAAGAAGCAGCCGGAAGACGGCAAATGACCCCTCGCCTTCTCTCCTTGCCCAAAGACCCTAAATGTGGTGGATGGCACCTTTTTCCCGCCAAAGTTGTGCGGCTGACCGGCTTCGCCAGATCATCGCCTTGATTCTGGGCAGCCCGGTGCGAAGCCGCTGGAACCGCCGCAAAGACGGCAGATGGGGCCCTCACCGCTTCAGTCTGGTCGAGCAGCACCGAGTTCAGGCGGAAGAGCCCAACTTGGCTAGCGGCGGATTGCTATCGATGATCTCGCCGGTCTCCGACACCGTCAAGTAGTACGACCGTCCAATTCGGGCACTGGTCGTCACGGCGAGACTCTTATCCGGTTCAGGCTGCTCCCAAATGTTGACCCGGTACTTGCCGTTGTGATGATTGCAAACCTCCACCCGATGCAAGCGAGGCAGTATGCCGATCTTCGCCAACACCTGGGCTTTGATCTTCTCAGTGTGGTTCGGCTCGGATTGTGCCACCATAGCGGGTTCTTCTTTGCTCGGGACAGTCTTTTGGGCCTTTGCCATTCTTTCCTCAATCGGTAGTAGGCGATTCGATGCTGGATTACATTATACCCGGTTTCTGTTCGGTACGGGCGTTGGCAGCGTAAAGATAGCAGAACAAGCCCCACCGGCCCGCTTTTCCAGCATATCCGGCACTCCCGTCATCGAATCGGGCCTTTGGGCTTGCCTTGTGGATTGTTTCGCCGATTCTGCGGGTAATAATTGTGCATCCAGTTGGTAACCCAGAATCGGAGATAGAGAAATGGCGAAGAAGATGAAGCCGGGACAGAAGCGATGCCCGAGTTGCGGGGCCACGGTCAAAGGCCCGAGAACGAAAACGTGCCCCAAGTGCGGTCATGAATTCATCGGGATGAAACAAGCACGACCCATTCCCGAAGCGGCACCAGCAGTCGCCGAGAAGCTGACGAAGAATGGCGGCGAACTGCGAGTCAACAAGACCCAAGCCGTGCGTGACTATCTGAAAGCTCATTCTGGGGCCACGAACGGAGAAGTCGCTACGGCATTGACTGAGCAAGGCATCGACATCACGGCGAGGCACGTCTCCGCCATCAAGGGCAAGCTCAAAAAGGCCAGCAACGGGAAGAAGGCAGCCAAGCCCGCTCCCGAAGTAGCACCGGCGCCGGTAGCCGTCGCTAAGCCCGCAACGAATGGCGGCACGATCACGCTGGAGCAGGTCAAGAAGGCCGCCCAAACGATCAAGACGCTTGGCGGATTTCAGCGGGTAATCGAAGTGCTGGCCGTCATCAAAGACCTGGGCGGCGTGAAGAAGTTTCGGGACCTGGCGGAAGCCATGACGGTCACCGGGACGGAAGTGACGATGGCCACGGAAACGGACGCCGTGCCGTTCTGAGTCACCCGGAAAGGTGAAAAAGGAAATGGCAGCGTCTACTTGTGTGAAGTGCGGAAGTACCAGCTTCGAGTTGAAGGAGACTATCCTCGCCGGCTCGCCTTGGAAGTTGTATTTCGTGCAATGTTCTCAATGTGGGGGCATTGTCGGCGTGTTGGACGACCAAAGCATTGGCGGGGTACTTCGGCAACGAAACGAAGCACTCAGGCAGATCCCGGAATCACAAGGCATCACCGTTCCGATTGCAACTGGCTCCTGACATTGGCTCGGTGTTCGAGGCGATGCATGCTGCGTACCTCAGCCGAGCGGTTATGGAAACTCGGCGCCCACAACAGCCAGACTTTCGGCCAGTTCTTGATGAATTTCTGCCCGAAAGATCGGCACATACGGAGGGGCAATGAAGCCCAACTTCACACGATTTCCTTCAACTTCCAGTACAACTACCTCAATGTCCTCGCCAACGAGGACTCCCTCGCCCAATTTCCGGCTAAGAGCTAACATGCGTCCTCCTTGTAGCTAATCCCCGGTTTGCTATCGGTTGCCAGACGTTTGCAATCGGCGTGCCGAAAGCCACCGTCAACATCTGCTTTTGACGCAACTGTATGTCTCGTCGGTGTTTTGGGATCGGTGGCGGCTTTTGTTCGCGGGCGATCTGCCCGGGACGGGTGCGTATTCTGCCACTCAATTCAGCAAGCAATGAGCCATTTTCGCCCATTGCCAATGCCGCGGCCGGCGGGACATAATGGGGCATGGCAAAGCGAATTCGTCCAAGTACCACATTGCTTCTCGAATAATGGAGGGCAAAATGACACGTCGTACCCCTAGAACTGCTACGGCAGGGCTCCTGATTTTCCTGGCGATCGTGGCCTCCGCCGCCAGTGCCGAACCGCAGCCGAAGGCAAGCGACGATGACGCCGCCCAACTCAAAGCCGCACAGGATGAACGAGTCAAGGTGCTGGCTCGACTTGTGGATGTGTTAACGGGACATTACAAACTCGGTCTCGTTGCTTTCGCTCAAGTTTCCTCGGCAGAAAACGACTTGTGCAATGCCTTGCTGGATTCAACTGATGAACCCGAGAAGAGGGTCGCCCTGTTGACGAAGCAACTTGACAAGGTGAACGATTTGCTCAAAACTACGCGATACCGAAGGGAAACGGCCCAAGTCGATGTGGTCGATGTCTATCGGGCCCAAGCGGTCTACCTCGATGTCAAAATCAAGTTGCTGCGAGAACGCAACAGGATGAGAGCCCCGACGCCCAATCCCGCGGGAAAGTAGGCTTGCCATCTGGCCCAAAAGGAGAATTGATGCCCACGAAGCTCATCGGCTTGACCGGCCCCAGCGGATTCACTCCGGAATGCATCGAATCGAGTTCAACGGCATCCTGCGTCACGCCCGGAACACGAAGTTGTGGGCGAACTCGTTCCACCACCAAGGGCTGGCCTACCCAGCGTCCAAACTGCATCGAAGTCGCGGTTGCAGTACCATGTCCTCTACCAGGTCGTCCGCTATGTCGAGCGGAACGCCTTGCGGGCGAATCTGGTGGCGCGGGGAGCAATGGCCTTGGTCGAGCCTGCGTCGCGGCGAGCGCGACGACCCGGCATTTCCCATCCTCTCGCCATGGCCGCTGCCCCGCCCGGCAGATTGGCTGGAAATCGTGAACTGCCCGCAGTCCGAGGCCGAGTTGAACGCCCTACATCGCTGCGTCCGCCGCGGCTGCCCTTATGGGAGTGCCGAATGGACCGGCAGGACCGCGAAGCAGTTGGGAATCGAGTCGACGTTACGCGCAGAGGCCGAAGAAGCAGCCGGAAGACGGCAAATGACCTCTCGCCTTCCCTCCTTGCCCAAAAACCCTAATTTTGTGGGTGGCACCTTTTTCCCCCCGATGGGGCATGGGACGGCTCTGTGAACGAACATGGTTCGCCGCATTATGTCATTCACTTGTGTCGGGAAAGCCTGAAATACCAGTCCATGCTTCACCCGGCAATTCGGGTAGTTCGGCTAAGAAGTCGGGATGCACGCCTCTGAGCCAAACATAGTCGTTTGTGATTCGTTTTGCTGTCACCAGAGTCGAAGCATTGAGATAATAGAGAAGGCCGACAAGCGTGGACAGTATTCCAAGGGGCAGCAGAATTTGCATGGCTCCTCGTTCAATCAAGGTGGCCCCATAGGCCACAGCCGCGAGCGAGGCAACGACTATTCCGCCAGCTAAGCAAAAGGCTCGTCGGCGTTTGCAATGCCACCCATCACTCGGGCCAACGGCGAATGTGACGCTCTTCGCGACGTATCGGGCGATCACGACACCGGCTATTGGGTTCCACAAGTGGACCAAAAAGGCCATTGCGTAGCCTTGCTCAGCAGCCTGCTCAACACGACGACCATGGGCAGGCCGATTGCTCTTCACGCATCGGTCAGGGAACGCCTCGCCCTTCTTGACCACCAGGATCGTCCCATCTCGCCACATGCGGCAGGCCCCACCAATCAGCCAGGTATCGTCATCATCCATAGTATACGCCCACACCCACGCCTCTGGCAATCATCCGGCCAAACCCGCATTCTGAGGCCCCGCAAGGCCCTTCGATGCCCCTGCCGGCGGCTATTCGGCGACCTGCCCGGCGGCGGTGCTGGCGGGGCACGCTCTCTGGGCTAGCATGGCGGCGGCGGAACTGACAGGACCTTCCTTCTCCGCCCCGCGTGGGTCAGCAGCCTGCCGACCGAAAGAAGCCACACGGCCAGGGCGGCAATGTTGGGCCAGTTCAGACTCGCTTCCGCGTCAGCCGAACTAGGATATTGTAAACCGCCGACAGTTGACAGGCTGCATCGCGCCGAACACAATCATAGTCGTCAACCACCGAGAATGCCGGCAGGCAAGACCACGGATCCCAGCCGACTTTGTCTGAGAATAACGGGAAGAATTCCATGAATCGCTATCGTTGCCTCACGGTCGTGGTTGCCGTTGCCGCGCTGCTGTGCGCGGCCACGGCCAACACCATGATCAATCCCAATTTCACGCCCATCGACCTGGTGAAGCAGGCTGAGTTGATCGTGTCGGTCGATCTCAAGCAGGGCGCGTCGAGGGACGAGTACTCCGCCACGATCCGCGAAGTGCTCAAAGGCAAGACGGAACTGAAGGCCCTCCGCTTGGACCTCTCCAAGGGGAAGAACGCCGATGCCCTGCGGGAACTGGCGTTAGCCGCAAGGCCGGCGCTGTTCTTCGTGGGCGAGTTCGCCGAGGAGAAAGGCGGCCAAGGCGGCGAGGCCCCCCAGCGCCGGGGCTTCCTGCACGCCTCCGGCCGATGGGCGGAATTCTCCGGCGGCCAAGCGGGATTGTGGGGGCTGAACGGGATCGACGACAAGAGCCAGGGCGTCTGGGCCGGCGGCACCGACATGCTCCGCCGCTGCGTGGACTACATCCTCCAGGACGACAACCCCGAAGTGCCCGTCAAGGATGGCGTTGCCTGGAGCAATAACCCGCAGAAAATCGCCACGCTCAGCGGCAAGATCAGGGCCGTGCGGCCGATCGACCTGGGCGGTGACGGCAAGTTGCTGCTCTTCGTCGCGCCGACGCGGGCGATCGCTTGCTGGCCTGCGACGCCAAGACCAGGAAATTCACGGAACGTCACCCTTGCCCGCCGCCTGGAGGCCAAGTCTCAGGCCTTTGCCTGGGGCGATTTCGCCGGCCACGGCCGGCTGGACCTGATCTCCTTCGACGGACAAACGTTTGCTCTCCATGCGCAACAGGCCGACGGCACGTTTCAGGCCCGTCCTTTGGAGCTGCCTGGCGAACTGGCCGGCGGCTGCATCGGCCTCGCTGCGCTGGATTGCGGTACCAAGGGACGCTCCGGCCTGCTGGTCAGCAGCAACTCCTGGCCCGTGCTCGTTTCGTTCGATACCGCCGGCAAGCCGTCGGCGGCCCCGCTGGCGGCCCCGGGAATCGATCTGAAGAAACTCGGCCAGGCGGGGCCATGCCTGGTCGCCGATTTCGCCGGCAACGGCGTGGCGGATGTCCTCGCGCCGCTGGCCGCGGGGAGCGTGCTCTTCCGCGGCCTTGCCCCCGGCAAGTTCGCGCCCGGCATCGCTTGCGCCGTCCAATTCGGCGCCGGGCCGTCGGCCGCGTGCGTGGCCGATTTCGATGGCGACGGTCGCTTGGACGTGCTTTGCGCCGGCAGCGACGGCGTCGGCCTCTGGCAGAATGAAGGCGGCGGCAAGTTCAGCGAAACTCTCCGCCTTTCCGGCGAGATCGAGTACATCAGCAAGCCCGGCGGAGTGGAGTGCCAGGTCGGCAACGTCAACAACGACGGCCGCCAGGACGCCTTGATCGCCTACGCCGCCATGAGCCCGCAGATCTTCTTCAACCGCGGCTTCCGCAGCTTCGGCCATGCGGACACGCTGGATCTGGGCGAGCGGCACTTGTTGGCAGAGAACCAGGGCCAACAATCGGCGTGCCTCGGCGATTTCGACGGCGACGGCGCCCAGGACATGGTGTTGGCGCTGAACGACGGCGAGATCTGGGCCTTCTTCCGCGAGAACGACGACCACGAAGCCCGCAGTGTCGTTGCGGCCCTGCCCGTTGCCGGGCAATTCAAAGGGCCGGTGACCGTAAGGGGTTGGATGGGCAAACGCTGCCTGGGAGCGTGGAACGTCTTGCCCGGCGTCAGCCAGGCATTTTTCGGCCGCATGGATGCCGGCCCCGTGACGCTCAAGTGGCGTTTGCCCGGCGGCAAGGAGCAACAACGCGAGGTTGTTGTGGAAAAGGAGACGGCCAGGGTGGAAATCAAGTAGGCCTTTTGATCGATGAGGACAGCCATTGCACGCGATCTCTTCAGGGACTAAAGTAACGAGTGGCATTTCGGCGGCAGGCGGTGCGGCCGGCCCACGTAGATCCAGTCCTAGGCACAAGGGTAAGCACGATGAACAAACATAGCGGCAACATTCCTCGCCGGCGTTTCTTGAAGACCGTCGGCGCGGCGACGGCGGCGGGCACCGCAGCTGGGCTTCCCGCAGGTGATCCCCTCGGGAGTGTTGGGGGCGGAAGGCAAGCCGGGCGCGAACGCGAAGCTCACCTTCGCCCACATCGGCATCGGCGGCATGGGCGGCGGGCATCTGGGCGACATGGTGGGCCGCATGAAGCGCGGCGAGTGCAACGTGGCCGCCCTGTGCAACGTCGACGATCAGCGCCTGGAGAGGGCATCGAAAGTCGCCGGTCCGCAGGCCGACGTGTATCGCGACTACCGCTATGTCCTGGAGCGGAAGGACATCGACGCGGTGATCATCGCCACGCCCGACCATTGGCACGGCGTACAGACGGTCCACGCTGCGGAGTGCGGCAAGCACGTCTACGTGGAGAAGCCCGCCTGCTGCACCATCGAGGAAGGCCAGGCCATGATCAGAGCGGGCAAGAAGCACAAGGTGGCAATCCAGGTAGGCTCCCAGGGCCGCTCGACGGGCGACGCATATTCCGCCTGCCGCTACGTGGTCAACGGGATGATCGGCAAAGTGGCCCGCGTTGATTGCTGGCACTATGCCAGCCCGGGCGACGGCGGCGGCAATCCCGACAGCGCTCCGCCGCCGTACTTGGATTGGGATCTGTGGCTTGGTCCGCTGCGCTGGCGTCCCTACAACTCGCGGTACTTGCACGGCGTCTTTCGCTGGTTCCTCGAATCGGGTGGCGGGCAGATACGCAACCGCGGCGCCCACGTGATGAGCGTGGCCAAGTACGTCATGCAAGCCGACGACGCCGGCCCGGTCACCGTCGAAACCACGGGCACAGCGCCCACCCAGGGATTGTGGGACAGCGCGGTCGACATGCAGGTCACGTACACGTTCAAGAACCCCGACTGGGTGCTCACATGGAACCAGCCGGGCAAGCCGGTGCCCATGGAGAACGGCACGATGCACGGCTACGGCGCGGTATACCACGGCAGCAAGGGCGAGTTGGTGATCTGGGGCGGCGACGGCGGTACCAACACCGAGAAAAAGGCCCGCGAGTGGAAGGCCCCTGCGGGCGCGAAGGAAGTCTACCGCAGCCCAGGCCACAAGGAGGATTGGTTCAACGGCATCCGCACCGGCGCGAAGACGATCATGAACATCGAGGCCGCGGTGGGCGTGGCCAATCTGTGCATCCTGGGCAACCTCGCCTTCATCCTCGGGCGCAACTCGAGTGGGACCAGGCCAAACAAGAGATCGTGGGCAATGAAGAGGCACGGCGGATGATGAGCGTCCCGCAACGCTACCCGTACTGCCTGTAAACAAGACAAGAATCCAACGCAAGGAATCGAAAATGGCTATGACGGTGGAAGAACTGCTGGCGAAGATCAAAAACAAAGACGACAAGGTGCGGAGCGCCGCATGGCTCGCCGCGGGCGAAGTGGGCGCACCCGGCAGTCAAGCCGCTGGCCGGCGTGGCGTGCGACAGCGGCAGCGAACTCGAGGTAGGCCGTGCGGCAAAGCGCGCCATCTGGAAGATCGTCCGCAGCGCCGGCCGCCCCGGCGCTGACGCCGCGAAGAACGCCGTGGTTGGCGAGTTGCTCGCCTTGCTCGCCGAAGGCCGGCCCGCGTCGCTCACGCGCGAAGTGCTGTGGATGCTCTCGGAGATCGGCGGCGACGAGTCAGTGCTCCCGGTGGCGAAACTGCTCGTAAACCAGGAGCTTCGCGAAGACGCACGGTGCTGTTTAGAGCGCATCCCCGGCGACAAGTCGCTCGCCGCGCTGAGGGCCGGGCTCGCGGCGGCCCCCCATGACTTCCAGGCGCCATGGCTGACGCACTGCGGGCCCGCGGCGTCGATGTGCCCGGCGTTCCCAGCAAGAAGCTCGTGCCTGCCAAGTCGACGAGCGTCAAGCCCGTGGGCCGTTAGGATCGGGCTGGCCTACGGATTTGCTTTGCCGCCGGTCTTGGCGGCGACCTCGGCAGCCAGGGCGAAGAGCCGCGCCCGTCGTGCCTGCCAGCCGGAGCTGAGAAACCAGGCGTTGCCGGCGGCCTGGTTCAGCCAGTAGGTCGTAGGCTGGGTGATCACGCGCAGGCCGCCAACGTTCAGACAGCTAACCCCGGCAATCATGGCCCGCGAACGCTCCTGCAGCGCAGTCCTCGCAGCGTTTGGTCAGGTCGGGTCCGAGCTGCTCCTTGAGCGACTCATCGGTCAGGGCACGTTCCAGCACGATGCGGGCCTCGCACTCTTCCAAGCCCTCGCGAAGGAACTCGTAGCGGTTGGTGGCCACCGGGCCGGCGGGCCCGGCGCCAGAAGGTAGCTGAAGAGGTTGAGGTTCCGCCACTGGCTTTGCGGGTAACGTTCCCAAACTCGGCCCGTGCGTTGGCCGCGATGGTCGCGGAAGACCGGCCAGAAGTCGGCGCCGATGCGGCCCGCGCCGCGCTGCGTTCCCGTGACGTTCAACTCCAGGAAACTCCGCACCGTCGCGGCCGGCCAGATGTTGAGGTCCTCGAAGCGGTGAAATTCTGCGACCAGTTCCGGGCGCTTCCAGCCGTAGGCGCGGTCCTTGGGCGAGTCGGCAAGATAATTCACGTAAAAGACGTTGGCCGCGTAGCCCAGAGGTTTGGGCCCGCCGCCGCCATGACTGTGGACGACCCAGGGCAACTTGCCGGATGCCTCGTTGATGGCCGCCACCTGCTCATTCGTCGGCCACGTATCGCAGACCACGCCGACCATCATGGCTTTCTCCAGGCCGCGCTCGGCGAGGCGTTTGCGCAGCTCGGCAAAGAGCGACTTCCAGACGGCCTTGCCGCGCGGATCGGTGTATGCGTAGAGATGCCCCGGCTCGACGGTCTTGGTCGCCGGGTCGAGCAGCGAGACTTCCGGCGAGATGCCGTACTTGGCCTGGGTCGCACGGATTATTTCGCCGCGCTTCCTGAGCGCTAGGAGACCCTCGTCCTTTTGCTGTTCTTTGGAAAACTTGTTCCACCACGCGTCGTTGTAATAGTCGGCGCCGGGGGTCACGTAGGAGTCCCAGACGTTAAAGACCACGATTTTCGGCTTGCCAATATGCTTCTCGGCAACGTCGAGGTAGCGGTCCATGGCGGAAAAGTCCCACTCGTAGGCCTCGTCGGACTTCTTGATCCAACGCACCATCGACTGCTCATTGCCGAAGTTGGTATGGCAGATCAGCGGCACGTAGACCACGCGGCTGCCGACCTCGCCCAGAAAGTCCATGGCACGGGCTATCAACTGGAAGTGCTTGTCGGACCAGAAGTCGAGGTGGTACTCCTGGACCAGCGTGTCGGGCGACTCGACCAGTTCGACCCAGGTGCGGTAGTCCTGCGTGTCGGGCAGCGACCAGTCCGAGACATCGAGCTGGACAGGCACGTCGATGGGATCGGAGCCATCGAGTTCGACGGTGACCAGGCCGGTGTATGATCCGGGCCTGGCCTGCTTGGGCACGTGGACCGTAATCCAGATCGGGACCACCGTTCCGCCGCCGGCCCGGCTCGGGAAAAACTCCGCCGCGGGCGATTCGAGCAGATGGCCCAACTGCGTGGTGCCCTGATGGGCCGAATTGTCGTTGACGTCGCCGCCCAGGGCGGCATGGCGGGCGCGCAAGATACTGCCGTAACGATAATCGTCGAGCACACCCGTGATGTTGCCGCCCGGAGCGGCATAGCGGATGCGCACTTGGACCGCTGGAATCGTCGCGCCGCCCTGCTTGAGATCGCCGGGCGAGACCTTCAGGTTCTTGACGGCCGTGGACGAGCCGAGCACGACTTTGCCCGAGAACCAGCCGTTGCGGGCCGCCGTGATGACGACGGGCCGCAGCGGCTCGCAGCGATCGGGGATGCTCGTGTCGTAGTCCAGGGAGAGGATGTCGCTGTTCCAGGCCCGCACCCCGGACGGTCGGCCGACGTTGGCGACCAGCCCCTCGGCCCCGGCAGCCGTCAAACGCACGTCGCCGATGCCGATCGTCGGCCATCGCAGCACGTAGGGCGAGCCGAATTCCCTCTGGATCTGGTTCCTGGGCTTGAAGTCGGGGCGGCCAGTCTGATCCACGACCTTATGGTAGGGCGCCGGGACGGCTTCCACGGCGAGAACGTTGAGGCCTTTACGGAGCAACTCCCGGGGGACGACGACGTCCTTGAGGGCCCGCTCGCGGAGGGCCAAGTTCTTGGGATAGGCATCGGCCCGCCAGTCCCCGGGCACGAGCTTGCCGTCGGGCAGGGAGTAGGCCGCAAGCGGATAGGCCTCGGCGACCGTCGCCGGGCCGATGGCGGCATCCTTGGGTAGATGGCCGCGGGCGATCTCCTGGCCGTTGAGGTACACGATAATGCCGCCACGATAGCTGATCGTCAGACGCAGCTCGCCGGCCCGGGCCGGGTCGGTAACCTCGAACCGGCCGCGCAAATAGAGGCGACCCACCAACGGCGCCTGGCACGTTTCCGGAATCGTTCCGCGAAGCCAGGCGCCGTCCACGAAGTTGGGATTCTTCCATGTGGCCGGCAGAAGCTCGGCGTCGTGGTTCAACCACGAGACGTTGGTTCGCATGGGCTTCAGGCCGTCGTCGCGCTGGATCAACGGGAGTTTCAGGACCGCGTAGCTGTGCCAGACACTCCGGGTGTCGAGTACGGTAACGAGAGTGGCCGTTGAGGGTTTCGCTCCTGCTGCCGGCCCGGCCGGCGGCGCTGCTGCCGCTGCCGCGTTGAAATCCTCGCCCCCGATCGCGGCGCCAGCCAGACCCAGAGCCACTGCCATCCCGAACCATCTCGTCACCGCGCGTGCCTTGTGGGGCATTGACTGCTCCTCTCGTTTTCTTCTCCCGTGGCATCGTCGCAATCTACGACACTTGCCGTGATATGTCAACAACCAAGCCGTTGAAGATAGCCTTATCAATCGTGGATGTCAACTTACGGAATCTGAAATTCTCCTGCCCGCAAGTCTCTCCTACTCCAGCGGCACAACGTCGCTGCTGGCGCGGTCCAGTGCGAGGGCGTAGGGCCGCGACAACAGGTCCATGGCCCAGACCAGCTTGCGTTTGGGATCGTACATCAGGCCCAAGCTGTTGTTGAAGCGATCCTTGCCCAACGGGTCTGCGCCGAGCAGCGACACGCCGAGCCAAGCGTTGGCGGCGCAGTCGTAGAGCAGCCACCGCGCAGGACCGCCGGAGCCGGAGGGACGTGCCCCGACAAGTACGGCGTCGCAGTCGGGCAGGTACACCGTTTCCCGCATGCCGGCACCGCAGCGCGCCGGCTGCCGGCCGGTTGAAGCCGCCGGACCTCGCCGTTGTTCAGATCGCAGGACGTCACGTCGCCCCCATTCGCGCTGAACAGCAGCAAGCGGTCGCGGCGAGAGTCGTATTCGAGCCCCTCGGTGTCCCAGCCGGGCGGCTCGATCTTGCCCCGGATCGGCAACTTCTCCCAAGTCATGCCGGCAGCCCTGACCCGCCAGAATCCTTCGCCCGACGCCGTCCACGCCACCAGGCCCTTGGGAGTGGCCACGCACTTGGTCCGGTAGGCATGTATGTCGAACTCGTTCGCTGCAAAGGGGGTCGCCAGGTTCGCGTCCCAATCGCCGGCCGAGGGATCGTAGGTAAAGAGCTTGCCGGCATCTTTCTGGGCGCACAGCACCAGTTTTCCGAGCGTGGAGTCGTAGCCGTAGCATTTGTATGAGTGGCACGAGACCAGCGGCCGGCCGTGGTAGCTCTTGCAGAGGGGAATGCCGATGCCGTTGGGCGCGAAGTTCAGGGCATGCTCCGGCCGGTGGCCGATGTAGTAGCGGTTCGCGCGGATGCTGTAGTGCAGCACCGCGTTGCCGTCGTAGGTGGCGTGACCGCCGCCAAAGTGCAGCAACTCGTCGCGGTCGACAGCGAAGGCGCACGTGCCCCAGCAGCGGCTCTTGCCGTACTCGACCTGCGGCCAGTTCGGCGATTGCCGCATCACCCAGGTGTTCCGCGGCAGCTTTTGAAACCACAACTCCTCAGCGGCCGGGTCGGGCGGAGGCCCGTGGACCTCGAACCACTGCGGGTCTTCCGTGGGCATGCCGTAGGGCTTCTCCGCGAGCGGGACAACGCCGCGCTGGGCCGTCGCCGCCGCGTCGATGCGGGCCGGATCGACGTGTACCGCAAAGGTGGCGGCCGAACCGCCCTCTTTGCACACGGCGAACACGCAATCGTCTTCGTCGACCGCGGCTGGAGTCGGATACCAGTCGCCTGCCGGGGCCGCGGCCCGGTCTGCGCCGCCCTCGGCCAGCAGTTGCCACTGGTTCTGCTGCGTGTCGTAGGCCCACATCTCGGCGTTGCCCTTGTAGCCGTAGCCGTCCATGAGGAGGACCTTGCCGCTTTTGGGAAGGTAGACCATCTTGTAGCCGCTTCGCGGCGCGGGCGAGAGGCTCGGCCGCCGCTGGACCCAGTTTCGCGTGGCCGTGTCGTAGACCCAGGTGTCGGCCAACAGGCGATCCAGCGCATCGCCGCCAAACAGCACGATCTTTCGATTGCGGGCATCATAGACCATGCGTGCATGGGCCCGCGGCGGCGGCTGTTCGGCCAGGGCCGCCACCGCCCGGCCCAACTCCTCGCGGGCCGCATCGGCCTGCTGAATGGCCGCGGGCGCCGGCCTTGCCAGCGAGTTCTCTGCTTCCTTGACGATGGCGGCAGCGGCGGCCAAGTGCTCGGCGGCCCACTGCAACTGGATCTTCTGCTGCGTGGCGGCCTCCGCTGCGGCTGCCTTCATCTCCTCAGCGAGTGCGGCAGCATCCCGGGGCAGGGCGGCAGCGGACCGGTCGAGCCGGACCTTCGCCTCGGGTACACTCTCGGCGACGTAGTACCGTGCTCGGCTGGCGCCGGCCAGGTTCCGCGCTCGCACGCGGAGCTTCTCGGCCTTGCCGCGCAGCCGCTGCAACAGCGGACTGCCGAGTTGAAGTTTCCGCCACTTGCCGCCGGCGTAGACCCAGCCGCCTTGCCCGCCAAGGACCTCCTTGTTGACCGGATCGTAGCACATCGCGCCGAAGTACATCGCCGCATTGAACTCTTGCGCGACTGTTTTGGCGGAGGCGATCAACTGCCAGGTCCGCGCCACGGGGTCATACTCGGCCGTCTGTTGCGGCAAGGTCCAGTACACCACGAGGCTGCGGCGGTCGCTGTCGAAGGCGTAGTTGCCCCAGTTCCACATCTGGTTGTAGTATCCGGCGCCGAGGTAGGGGCGTGTGTTGCCTTCTACGTCCTTCAACGAGAAGGCATAGTAACTGCCCGGGAATTCGGGGGCCTTCGCCGGGCCCCTGGACTGACCCCAAAGCCCCTCCTTTCCCTTGGGAAAGCGGTTCTCCCAAACGCCCTTTTCCAGATTGAGGGTCATTTCCGAGTACGGGGCCGCCGCGGCCGCCGGGTCCATCTTGGGGTTGCTGAGAAGGCAGCCGCCGAAGCAGACCAGCGCCTCCTCGCCCGGCACGTAGATCAGGCCGTAGGAAGTTCGCCGGCCGACCGCGGCATCCGCCACTTTGCGGCGGGTGTTGGCCGCCGCCTGCTGCCATGCCGGCGGCCACTTCGCGGCGCCCGGCACCGCAGCCGGCTGCGCAGCGGCTGCCAAGATCAAACCAAGGAACATGACCATTTTGGGTTTCATGGGTTGTTGCTCCTGGTTCCGGTCCAGGGTGGTGCGGGGCCAATGCCCATTATACCATTCCAGGACATACTGAATCCGCTCGGATCGTATTCGAGCGGAGTCCAAACAGGCAGGGAACGGACAGGCCGTCGCAGTCGCCTTTCCTTGACATTTCACGCGCCGCCGTCTAAATTCAAAAGCGAGTTCGAGATTCTCTTTGACTTGCCATGGTGACCGAGCATAGAACCAAAGCAATGGTGGGCCGGCAGCTCGCGACCCGGAGTACCGGGTGCCCCGCTCGCTTGTCCCACCCTACCATTGAACTTGTTCCGACGGACAACTCAGCGCAGGCCGGCCTCAGAGCAAGCACCTCTGCACTCAACCGGAGATTTGTGATGACACGCTCTTGCCTTGCGGTGTTCTCCATCCTATGCGCAATGATTGTTCTGTTCGGGGTGCACCTCGGCATGGCCGCCGATTCGACGGCACTGCGGGCGCTCTTCCCCGATCCGCCCCGCGAGTACAGTTCCGGCCCGCTGTGGGTATGGAACGACATGCTCAGCGAAGAACAGGTCCGCAGTACTCTGCGCAACCTGGCCGAGCAGAACGTGAAGCAGGTATTCGTCCATCCCCGGCCGGGGCTGATGACGCCCTACCTCTCGGCCGACTGGTTCCGCCTGTGGAAGGTTGCGCTCGAAGAAGCCAAGCGTCTGGACATGAACGTGTGGATCTACGACGAAGATTCCTACCCTTCGGGCTTTGCCGGCGGACTGGTGCCCGACGCGATGCCGGAAGCCCGCGGCCGCGGCCTGTTCTTTAGCGAAGTCAAGCGGCTGGAAAAACCGGGGGCTGGCGTCCTGGCCGTCTTCCGCCTCGGCAACGGCGGCTGCGAAGAGGTTACCACCCGGGCCCGCGCTGGAGAGACGTTGCGCGACGGCCCGTACCTTGTCGCTGCCGTTCGCCGCGCCCCCGATTCTCCCTGGCACGGCGGGAAGTGTTATGTCGATCTGCTCTATCCGGGCGTGACGCAGAAGTTCCTAGAGATCACACTCGGGGCGTATCAGCGCGAAATCGGCAGCCAGTTCGGCAAGCGCGTGCCCGGCTCTTTTTGCGACGAGCCGAACCTTATCCCGGCCGGCGGCATGCCCTGGACCGACGATTTGCCCGCGCAGTTCCGCAAGCGCTGGGGATACGACCTCACGCCCAATCTCGCCAGCCTGGCGCGGCCCGTGGGCGACTGGAAACGCCTCCGCCACAACTACTTTCAGACCCTCTTGGATCTCATGATCGAGCGCTGGGCCAAGCCGTATTCGGAGTATTGCCGGGACCACGGGCTGGAGTTCACCGGGCACTATTGGGAGCACGAGTGGCCGGCCTCCCTGGCCGTGCCCGACAACATGGCCATCTACGCCTGGCCGCAGCGCCCGGCGATCGATTGCCTGCGCAACCAGTACACGGAGCAGGTGCACGCCCAGTTCGGCAACGCGCGGATGGTGAAAGAGCTTTCCAGCGTGGCCAACCAGCTCGGCAAGAAACGCACGCTTTGTGAAGCCTACGGGGCGAGCGGCTGGGGCCTCTGCTTCGAGGACATGAAGCGGATCGGCGACTGGCTGTACGTGCTGGGCATCAACACGCTCGACCAGCACCTTTCGGACATTACCATTCGCGGCGCCCGCAAGTGGGACTATCCGCAGTCGTTCTCCTATCACGAGCCGTGGTGGAAGGCGTACCACGTCTTGGCCGGCTACTTCACGCGGCTCTCGGCCGCCATGTCGCAGGGCGAACAGATCAACCGCGTGCTCTTGATCGAGCCTACGACCTCGGCCTGGATGTATCAGTTGCATGACTTCGATTTTTACGCAACGCCCTTCCGGCAGGATCCAAACATGAAGGAAATCGGCGACCGCTTCCAGGACCTGGTCAACCTGCTGGAACGGGCCCAGGTCGAGTACGACATCGGTTGCGAGGACATCCTCATGCGCCATGGGGAGGTCCCGACGGACGTTGAACCCCCGCGGCTGGTGATCGGCCGGCGGGCATATACCACCGTTATCTTGCCGCCCTGCACCGAGAATCTCAACGAGCAGACCATGCGGCTGCTCGAGGAGTACGTCAAGAGCGGCGGGCGGGTGTTTTGTTGCGGCGCGCCGCCGCAACTGGTCGACGGCCGAAAATCAGATCGCGGGCAGGTGGCGGCCCAAGCCGCCGGCTGGAAACGGTTGACGCCCGAAGCGATTCCGGCCCAGTTGCAGGCCATGCGGTGCGACGGATTCGCCATCCGCCGCAGCCCGGACGACAAGGGCATTCTCTTCCACCATCGCCGCCAGTTGGACGACGGGGAACTGCTGTTGCTGGTCAACACGAGCATCCAGTGGCCCAGCAGCGGCGAGGTGGCCTCGCGCTTGCAGGGCGCGGAGCAGTGGGACCTGGAAAGCGGCCGCATCGCGCCCTATCGGACCGAGCCCGGAGAACCCGGCCTCAAGTCCAAAGAACCCGGCCTCAAGCTCTCCTTTCATCTGCCGCCGTGTGGAAGTCTGCTCTTGTTCCTTTCGCGGGCGCCGGGCAAGGCGGAATCAGCGGCGGCCCTCGCGGCCAATGCGCCTGCGACCAGGCTCGCGCCTGCTGGTCCGTTGACGATCCGCCGCACGGAGCCGAACGTGCTGACGCTGGATTACCTCGACGTGACGGCCGGCGGGGAAACGAAGAAGAGCGTCTACTGTTTTCTGGGATGCCAGTTCGCTTTTCAGAAGAACGGCCTGCCGCAGAATCCATGGGAAAGCGCCGTGCAGTTCCGCGATGAGCTGATCACCAAGAAGTTCCCGCCCGAAAGCGGCTGCGCGGCAACCTATCGTTTCACGATCGCCCACGAAGTGCCCAGGCCGCTCCAGGTGGTCGTCGAGCGGGCCGACTTGTATGCGATCGCCTGCAACGGCAAGCCGCTGATGCCGGCGAAGGGCTCGTGGTGGCTCGACAAGTCGTTCGGCCGGATCGACATCACGGCTGCCGCCCGGACGGGCGCGAACGAGGTTACGATTCGGGCCAGGCCGTTCACGATGTTTCACGAGTTGGCCGCGGCTTACGTGCTGGGCGACTTCGGCCTGAAAGCGGCCGGCGCCGGCTTCACGATCGTGCCCGCGGCGACACTGAAGCTCGGCAAATGGAACGAGCAGGGACTGCCGCTGTATTCCGCGGCCGTAAGCTACCGGCAGAGATTCGAGCTGCCGCAGCCCTCGGGACGTTACGCTGTGCGGTTGCCGGCCTGGTATGGCAGCGTGGCGGAAGTTTTCGTCAACGATCGCTCGGCAGGCTACATTGGCTTTGCACCCTGGCAGTGCGACGTGACGCCGCACGTCGTCGCGGGGGTCAACACGATCGAGGTGCGGGTCATCGGCACGCTCAAGAACACGCTCGGGCCGCACCACGCCGGCAAGGTCGTCGGCATGGCCCGCCCGATCCAGTTCCACACGGCCCCGGAAACCGGTCCGCCGCCGGGCAAGGAGTACGACACGATCGGCTACGGGCTGTTCGAGCCCTTTGTCCTCGAGCAGATGCGCTGACGGGACTTGCGCGATCGCGGGAGATGCCAGGAGGATTAGGGCCAGAGAGTCAGTAGTTCTAAGGAGGTTGCTCATGCGGATCGGGACAAATCATTGCTGGATCGTGTATCTCTGCTTGCTTGCGGCGGGTCTTGCCTGCGGGCCCCGCTGCCTGGCCGAAGAAGCGGAAACCTGCCGCCGATCCTTTCCGGCCGAGGAAGCCTTCCAAGAAGGACAGGGCGCCTGGGACGTTCGGCTCCACGACGGGGGAGCGGTCGGCCTCTACGACCGCGTCCTGGTCGAGGACGACGGACCGGGCATCCGCGGCGACGCAGAATGGATGAAGACCGACCGCGCGCCCGCCGCCCAGATCGCGGGCGACACGCGGGTCAAGAAAGTGCTCCACGTCGATCGTCACCAGGCCCAGGAAGCCCGGCTCTGTGTCCCGGCCGGCGTGGCCATCGAGCTCAACGGCCGGCCTCTCGATGTCTCGCCCGGCGAGCCCTTCCCCGAGTTCCCGCGGGTCCCTGTCGGGCTGTTGCAAGACGGCGACAACGAGGTCGTGCTCTACTGCCGCAGCGGCGCCCGCCAGAGCATCAAATACGCCGCGCCGGAAGACATCCTCCGCAACGCGCCGGAGCGCAAGGACCGCCCCCGCCGCAGTTTCATCAGCGGTGACGGCGGGAAGACCTGGGCGCCGCTGGCGGGCGAGTACCTGGTCCGCCTGCACCTGGTGCAGTATGTGCCGCAGGGCCACTTCATCTCCCCGGTGATCGATCTGGGGCAGGACCGCCCACAGGCCGTGGGCGCCAACCCGCTGGTGACGCCGGCCGCGATCGAGTCCGTGGCACTGAAGGCCGACGCCGTGACGCCGCACGGCACACGCGTCGAGTTGGCCTGCCGTACTGGTCACAGCCCAGTCTACGAAGCGGCGCTCTGGACCGACTGGCGACCGGCCTCCGGGCCAGTCCCGCCGGGGCATCGCTATTTGCAATGGAAGGCCGTGCTGACTTCCCGCGATCCGCTCCGCACGCCCCTGCTGCAAAGCGTGGCCGTGGAGGCGAAGGTCCGCCGCCGGCCGACCCTGACCTGGGCCAGCACGCTGAAAACGGTGGCCTTCCACAACGAGCGGATCCGCTATACGTCGATGCCCTTCGAGTACGAAAACCCGCTGCACCCGCGGATGGTCGCGTTACGACGGAAGTACAAGCTGGATGCCGTCGTCTCCGCCGCAGCCAGCGAGACCGAGCAGTTCGTGAAGCTCCGCGACTGGGTCTCGCGGCAATGGAAGTACCAGCCGCCCGCGGTGAATTACCCGGCCTGGGACGCCGACGAGATCCTGCGGCGGAAATACGGCTTCTGCGTGCAGTATGCCGTGGTGCTCATGCAAGCGGCGATCAGCCTGGGCCACCAGGCGCGGTTCTTCTTCGGCGACAACCCGGGCGGCGCCTACGAAGGCGGGCACGAGGTCTGCGAGATCTGGTCCAACGAGCACGGCAAGTGGATCTTTATGGACGGCAACGTGAGCTTGCACTACCTCGATCCCAAGACCAAGGTCCCGCTGAGCGCCTTGGAACTGCACGACCTGCTGACGAAGACCTATTACCAGGGCGGGCAGGCCACGCTCGCCAATCGCCCGCAACAGCGGCAACTCTCCGACGCGATCGCGATCTGCTTCGGCAGCAGCATGACGCCCGGCAGCGTGCCGGCGGGAAGCGATGCCCGCGTCGAGGCCCGCGCCGAGGGCGGCCGCTACAGCGTGCCGACGCGGTGGTTGTGCTTGGGCTACTTGCCCCGGAACAACTTCTACGCCCATGCTTTTCCGCAGCCGCTCAACCAAGGTTGCCATTGGGACTGGTCGGAATACTGGTGGTGGGAGGACGCGGCGACCCCCAAGCAATGGCCGTACCACCACTTCACATCCCGCCGCAACGACCTGGATTGGAGCATCAACCAGGTCTGTTTCGCGGCCACCGTGACTGACCGGCCCGGGGACCTGGCGATCGCGATGGGGACCTGCACGCCGTATTTCCAGAGTTACCTGGTGAAATTGGACGGGCAGGGCTGGAAGGAATCTTCGCGGGACTTCACCTGGGCGCTGCATCCCGGCCGCAACCGGGTGGAGATGCGCGTCCGCAACAACGCCGGGATCCTCGGTCCGCTGAGTTTCCTCGAGGTCGAAAAGTAGGATCATCTTCCGATGGGCGGCAAGGGTGCGGGCTTCGGTGTCTGGGATTGGACGGTGCTGATCGTGTATTTCGTGGGCTGCACGGCCCTGGGGCTGTGGGTCTCGCGGAAGGTCCGCACCAGCGGGGGCTATTTCCTCGGCGAGCGAAAACTCCCTTGGTGGATCATGATCGGCCAGGCGTTCGGCACGGGCACCCACGCCGAGAACCCCGTGGGTCAGACCGGGGCCACCTTCCACTACGGCTTCGCCACCATCTGGTATCAGTGGAAGAACATGTTCGCCACGCCCTTCTACTGGCTGATGGCCCCCTGGTATCGCCGCAGCGAGCGGACCACCATGGCCAAGATCATCGGCGACCGTTACGGCCCGGCCCTGGCCTTGACGTATACAGTGTACGCCTTCAGTTCTTTCGTCTTCAGCCAAGGGATAATGCTCAAGGGGGCGGGCAAGATCATCGCCGTGGCCACCGGCGGCAACGTCATTTCGCCCAACGGCGTGGTGGCGGTCATGACCGTGGCCTTCCTCCTCTACAGCTACTTTGGCGGCCTGGTGGCCGCGGCCTACACCGATTTCGTGCCAGGGCTTCCTGATTATCGTGCTTTCGTTCATGCTGATTCCCACGGGCCTGGCGGCGGTAGGGGGCTTTGCCTCGATGCGCGAAACGCTGAGCAGCCCCGCGGTGGCCGAGTATGCGCGGCACGTCGAGGCCGAGTATGCGGAGCGCAGCGCGGCCGAGGACCAGGCGACCGCCGCGGGGGCTGCGGTCAAGAGGTCCAAGCCACCCGTCATCCCCGGCGACGGCAAAGGCACCGGCGGCTTCTTCGAACTCTACAACGAGGCCAGCGGCATCAACGCCTTCGCCATCCTCATGCTCACGCTCAACGGGCTGGTGGGCATCACCGCCCAGCCGCACATGGTCACCATGAACGCCACCGGGCGGAGCGAGCGGGCCGGACGCGTCGGCCAGACCTACGGCACGATGGTCAAACGGATCTGCACCATGGGCTGGGCCTTTACCGGACTGATCGTGGCCGCCCTGGTCGTGCAGCAGAAGGCCTATCTCCAGGACAAGGAAGACGCCTTCGGCTACGCCTGCCTGCGGCTGCTGGGCCCCGGCTGGGTCGGCCTGATGGTCTCCTGCGTGGTGGCGGCCAACATGTCGGCCTGCTCGAACCTGATGGTCAATGCCGGGGCCACTCTTCTCCCGCAATATCTACAAGGAATACCTCAACCCGGCCGCCAGCGACAGGGCCCTGTTGATGGCCGGCCGGCTCTCGGGGCTGGCCTCGACCCTGGCCAGCGTGGCCTTCGCCCTGCTGGTGGTCGATCAGGTCCTGCAGGCGTTCCTCTTCACCGAGACCATTGCGGCCCTTTTCGGGGTCATTGTCGTGGGCGGGCTGCTCTGGCGGCGGGCCAACCGTTATGGGGCCGCCGCCGCCATCTTCGTATCTTTTGCGATCTACTATGGCCTGAACTACTGCGCCGCCGGCCAGTGGCAACAGGCGTTGGACCAAATGTTCAATCACTGGCAGGCCGGCATTTTCGGCTGGGCGGTGGCGGCCGGTTTCGCGTCGCTGATTCTTGTGAGCCTGCTCACCAGGCCGGAGGCCCCGCAACGGATCGAACAGTTCTTCGACAACATGCGACGCTCGACCGACGCCGAGGGCCTGCCCGACGGTCAGGCCAAGCCCCTCGCTGCCGAGCGCGGTCAGGACCTGTTGCTGTTAGACCTCCCCGGCTGGTTCACGGCCCGGCGGTGGCACGGTTTCTTCCGCCGCTACCGCGAGGACTTAGTCGGGTTCGCGCTCGCCTGGGGTGTGGTCGTGCTGCTGGTGCTGGCGGCCTGGGGTTTGATGCAGGTGGGGAGGTAATTGAGACATTCACGGCCTCGAAGGAAAATGACGGCAAACCGCCCGCTTCAGCCCCGAACTTGAAACTGGAGCGAGACGGGCAGGTTGTTCGGCTGCTGCTGGAAGGGAAAGCCTTCCGCGTTTCCAGCGGGCCTTCGTTCGCGGTGTCGCGTGAGGGGCAATAACCCAGGTGAAAGTACCTGTGACCGCGGGGTATGCGCCGCCTTCATGTCCAATCGCAGCACATAGACTTCGCCGTTCGTGTCGGTCGCCCAGATCAACCTGCGTTTGGCATCATAAGCGCTGCCTTGGGAAACATCCCGGCCAGCCTTGCCCGCAGGATGCGTGCCGCCGAGATTCAGCACGATCCATTCATTCTTGTTGCAATCGTAGGCCAGCGACGGCCGGATCGCGTCCTTCGTGCCGGCCGTCGGGGCCAGCGAGCAGCCGACAAGGAGCACCGTGTCCGCATCCGGCACATAGGCCAACTCCCGCCAGAAACCGACCGTCGCCGCTGCCGCGTTGGCCCCACCGGGCTTCAACTCGGTCAATTCGTTCGTCCCGCAATCCAGTGCGTAGAGCCTGCCGGCGTACTTCTTGGGGAAGAGGATCAGCCGGTTCCGCCTGGAATCGAATGCCAACCCGCTGTGGTCGCACTCCGGCCCGGGCAGCGTCACGCCGGTGAGCGTCAGAGTTTCCCAACTCTTCGACTCGGGTCGCCACTTGTGCATGCCGACCGCCTGGCCATACTGCCCGCCCCAGCAATACAGGTCCTTGCCGGTCGAGCAGAGCGTCAACGTATAGAAACTGCCGTCGTAGCACATCAGGCGGGGCTTCTTCGATCGGCCGGTCCAGTCACCCACCTGCGGATCGAACAGGTAACTCCACGGGTTGTGCCCGGTAAAGACCATCAGCTTGCTCGTCGGATCATAGCCGAAGTTCTTGTACGTGTGCCCGCTGACCCAGGGCCGGCGGTTGAAGTTGAAGCCGGTAGGGTAGCTCGTATTCGAGTAGCACTGGCCAAGCGGGAACTCGATGGGAAACGGCAATTCCCAGCGGTTGGTTGCGAAGTGATACATGGGCACGTCGCTGCCGCCGTGAGCACAATGACCGCCGGACCAGCGGAGCAGCACGTCGAAATCCGGCGCGATGCAGGCGGAACCCCAATCGCGATTCACGCGCGGCTTCAACGGCGGATTCATCGCAACCCAGGTGTTGACCGGGAGCGCCTTGAGCTTCGCCTCGTTGGCGGCGGCGTCCGGCTTGTCGCCCTTGAGAAAGTAGTCCGGCATGAACACGCCGCTGCGGTAAGCCCGCTGGTCCGGCTCGACGCCCTCGATACCGGCCTTGCTGCTCCACGTGTCGGCCGCGACATCGTAGGTCCAGTCGCCGTCGTCGCACAACTGGTACAACGGGCCCATGTACCAGATATCGATATTGTTGTGCGTGAATCCGCCGGATAACTCGACCTTGCCGTCGCCGGCTGCCGTCAACGTGTGGTTCGCCCGCGGCGGCGGAGCGCTCTTCGGGTGACGTTGTTCCCACCGCTTCTTGGCCGGGTCGAAAATCCAAGTGTCGTTGGTCATGTAATCCAGGTGGTCGCCGCCGAAGATCACGAACAGCTTGCTCTTGGCGTCATAGACGATCGGCGACAATGCCCGCGGGGCGGGCTCGGCGTCGAGAATTTCCGCGGCCTGCTGGAGGGCCACCACTTCCTCAAAGACCGCACGCATCAACGCTGGCGTGATCGCGGCGGTACCGTGGTCGGGTAGATGCAGGACGGCCAACTTGGCGTTGGTGCGAAATTGCTCGAATCGATCCAGTCGAGCCTTCCCATCCGCATCTATCGGGCCTTTAATCCCGGCCGCTTCGAGGAGTTCCTTCTGTCCAGGGAAGCTCTTCACATCGCCAGACGCATCGATCAGCTTGGCCCTGTGGGCGGCAGCCCTCCCTTGTTGATCGGGAGGCAAGCCCTGGAAATAGACGCCGCGGTAACAGGTCAACATCCGCTTGAGCGTGTCGCCGGCGTCGCGGACTTGGTCATGCCGTTCCTGCAAGGGGTTGGCCTTGCGGAGATCATCGAGGATCGACTTCCATTGGCCGTCGACCTTGATCTGCGTGTGAACAGCGCCGTCGTCGGCCTGTTGGTCACAACCGCCAAACCGCAATCCCCGGCCGTCCGGCGTTTCGCACTCGCTGCCCCAGATAATGCGCTTTGACAGGTCAACCCCTGGAGCAGCCGTGAATCTCGGCTTCTTCGCGCTTGGAATGTCCGCTCTCCATGCCGTCGCACCGAACTTGGCAGCCTGTGGACTGGTCGGTAGGAGCCATTTTCGCGTCGGCGCCTGGAGTCGGGGGTCGATCCCGTACAGCCCGCCGGTCTCTGGCGCCGGCAGAACAGGCTTGCTGGCTTCCGGGCGGTCTTCGCAGTACCAGAAATTCTCGGCGAACTTGAAGGTCTCCGGCTGAGTATTGGGACCGACGTTGACCACCGTCTGGAGATCGGCCCGGCGGAAGACCACCAGGTTGTGCTCGAAGCGGCCGTTGCGGCAAGGGGCGAAGCCCTTAGCGGTCGTCTCCTGGAGGATGCGCATGACCCACTTGGCCGGACGGTAGATCGTGTTGTACCGCACCGTCGCCCCATCCACACCCACGTAGGCGATGGGGGCCTCGCTACCAATAAAGGTGCAGCCCTCAACCGTGATGTCCTTGGCCTCGTACAGCATGCCCTGGGGGCGAAAGACCCGGAGATCGGTGGAACCGCCCAGATTGACCGCCCGTACCCCACCGTTCTCGAACAGGCAACGGCGGATAGTGATCTCGCGGGAGCCGCCCTTGGTTTGCGGGCCGGTATCCTGCGAGAATCCCGGCTTGCCGCGGAAGGTACAGCCGTCAATCACACCCCGGTGGCAGCCGACCATGTCCACCGACTGCCCACCCCAACCCTCGACCGTACAGCCTCGCAGCACGAAATCGTCCACGCCGGAGAGCTTAATCGCGTCGTGGTTCCCCTGCGGCCCGACGTCGGTAACGTGGATCTTCTCCAAAAGGATATGGTGGGCCGGGGTCTCGAAAGCGCCGCCGTCGTCGATATTGATCCCATTGTCTGCCGGCTTTTGGACAGCGATGTTCCGCAGCGTGAGGTGGCTGCACCGGGCGAAGTGCAATCCTTCCACACCACCCTCGAAAAGCGGCGGGGTTTTCTCGTCGGCTCCTTCGATAATGATCGGTGCATTGGCAGTGCCCTGGAGGTTCTCAACCCACACTCGTGGCCGGTAGCGCCCAGGGGCGATGCGGATATGGGCGCCGGGCCGGGCATCTTTGAGGGCTGCCCGGAGCGAAGCATCGTCGTGGACGAGGACAGGGCGATCCGCCGCGGAGGCGAAGGTCGCCCCGAGCAGGAGCAAGACGTGGGCCAGCCGGTAGCAACGCATGGGCAATTCTCCTTGGGATGTCGCAAGTGGAACTAGTCAACGCTTGTCATCGTACTGAAGACGCGCGCCTTACTTCACTCGGTACACGTTGACACAGGGATGGAGTTCCATGCCAACTTTTATCGAGCACGTTTTGCAGACGTAGAGCAGCTTCTCCTGCTCGTCGAAACAGACGCCAGTCACGCTGCCGGCGATCCCACCCACGTGTACGGTTCCTCGCTTTTGTGCCTGCCGGAGCGCTTCTTCTCCCTGACCAGGGTACGATATCTTGGCCATGCCGTGAGGGACGATTTCGCTGGGCTTCTTCAGGCCCTTCGCCGCTTCGCCGAGGTCTTTGGGGTCGTAGAAATACCACCAGTGCGAGGCCCCCGTGGCCCCGATCGCCCCATAATCGTAGCCGATCCGGCCGTTGGCCAGCTTGATGAAGGCGATGTATCCGTACTTCTCGGGCAGGTCGACAAACACGCCGCTGCGGCACCAGTCGTCCATGGTCCAGGCGCCCTGCTTCGGGCCTTTCGGCACGTCGTACCAGAAGTTGCCGAGGCCATAAAAGTAGTCGCCGTCCCTGGGGGCAGCGGCCGGATCAGGGTAACAGAGCGACTCGGTGATGTCCAATTCGTCGCGGTTGGGATCGGGCGGGGCGATGGCGGCCAAGGCCGGCCCACGGCTGCAACTGCCACAGATGCTGTAGTAGCCGCCAAAGCCCAGGGCCATCGTTCGCCCTCCGGTGTACCTTCGGGCGAAGTCCGCAGAGAGCTTTGTCACGCCGCCCCAGTATGACTTCCACTTATTGACCGTTTGGGGCAATCGCCAGCGGCCGACGCTGGTGATCTTGCCGTCGTCCTGCAACCGCGAGGCGCCGAGCAGCGGAAAGCCTCCACCAGTCCAGTAGCCGTGGTAGAAGGTCCAGTAGAGGATCTTGCTGTCCTCATCCCAGCAAAGACCGCCGTTGGGGCCGATGTGCTGCAAGTCGCCGATCTTGGGGATGTCCAGCACTAGCGACCCCCAGACCTTCTTGACCGCGGCCATGCGGAGCGGCTTGGGGTCCGTGCCGACGAAGTGGGCCAGAGGCGGAATCTCCGCCTCGAAAAGCGTTCTGCTGCGGATGCGTGTAGTTCGTCAGCAAGCGCCTGGTTCCATCGGGCATCTTCCGCAGGGCGATGCCGATCTCCGAAAAGCCCGCTCCACCTACCCCGACTCGCTCCGGGAGCCTGAACGAACCGACGTACTGGAAATCGTCGAGTCCGAGCACCTTCTTGCCCGCCGGGTCGCGAGCGGCCGGGGCCGGCCGGCGTGTCTCCTGCCGCGGCCGTACGCGGATCATCTTGCGGACTGTCGGTTCGCCGAAGAAGAGCGTGTCGCCGCCCTTCGCCTGCCGGGCCAGCCGCCACTGGAAGGCGTACTCGCCGGGGGCGCTCGGGGCTTTGAAGCCCGAGACAAAAGTGAACTCCTTGCCCGGCCCGATCTCCTTTCCCTGTCCTGCGTAGGCGAAATCGGTTCCCCAGGTCTTGTTACGATCCGGGTCTTGGGAATACAGGATGGGCTGCGGATTGGGTTCGCCGGCGTAGGGGATGCTGGCCCACGGTGCCCGGCCGGTATTCTTCACGGTGATCTTGCCCATGAAGACCTGGTCGGTGAGGACCTCCTCGGGCACTTCCACGGTGACGCACTTGGCGTCCCACTGGGGCACTGCCGTTCCCGCCGATCCCTGGGCCGGAAGTCCGCTGCCCGCCAAGATCAAGATTGCAGAGGCGATCGTTGCTGTCGCGAAAGGTTGTTTACCCAGGGAAAAGACGGTTCGGTTGAGGCGAGCCATAAGCGATCCGCAAACTTTCTCGGGGTTCTTGCCAGTGCCGCACCTTCCGGAACCCCTTGGCGGCAGGCCGGCGACTGTGATCGTAAAAGAAGAAAAGGCGACATGCACCAAATATAATGCTCACATTTGTCAAACGTGCGCATCACATAACACCGATTAGGGCAGGTTCTGCGCCGTTGTTGCCGACGTATATCGCCAATATATGCCATTCTACCAAAATTTGGTGGATGTCAACTTTTGTTCTTCTCATCGACTCCGGCCGTCTTCTATCCGCCGACCGTTGCGCAGTACCCGCCAGCCGCAGCACCGACGCCCTTCCGCAGTCGCATGCCGTGGCGCCCACTCCGGCTTGCCTGCGCCGTCGCACGGACACGTGCCGCTCCGATCAAAATGGGACGATCGAAGGCGGGTGACGACGTTTTTCGCCGTGTTCTACCGCGGACGGCACAACCCCGTTCCACCCCAGCCGCGTGGCTGCCGAGTGGAAAATCCCGCAGAAACCGGGGGTTGCCGCTCTTGGGAGTGCATGTTATCTTCCCTGCGCGTGGGTACGGCCTGTCCCGTTTCGTCGGACCGCGTTTTTTCCCGTCTCCCCACTCCCTTCATCATCCTTCTCTCGACTCCCTCCCCGTACTCGGGAGAGGGCGGGCACCTCGCCGGGCACCATGTACTCATGGTCGTGGTCGCGGTGAGGGCAGCTTTGAAATTGCTGCTCTCTGCGAAGCAGGAGCGGAATACATTACCTCAGAACATAAGCTTGAAAATCCTGGTCCACACCGTGTCGGTCCAAATCGTGAGCGCGCGTAGCGCCTCGCCTTGCCGAAAGCATCGTGATTTACGGATCCAAACGTCGAATTCGGCCTGAATTCCGCAATCTTTAGTCGTGGACCGAACATGACGTGCCGCAGGTGCATGGGATCTCCTAACCGCGGCCGCCTCGCCAGGCTTCCGCGGGCCATGCGACGGCGCATTACCGCGCGTCGCAGAAGCGAATTGTCAATGAACAGATGACCGTATTCAGGCGTTATTCGTCGTAACTATCCACGCTAATAAGTACGTTTCAGCCGGCGATTTTGTGCAGTTCCGTATTCCAGGTTTCCGGCAAACACAATCGCCCGCAACCCGGCCGGGCCCGCTTTTCCGAGGAATTCGACGATTTCTTGCCGGCGAAACAATCTTGCCGAAAGTTGTAAATGCGCTCAGCATAATTGGCGTATAATCGACAAGACCAGACGGTGCCGCGCGACCAGTTCGGCGCATCGCCCGGCAGGCCGAGACAGCCGAGTCGGTGGAAACCGCTGACTTTCATGGATCCTTTGCTTTCGTATAGCGAATTTCGCCGAGGCTAAACTGGTTTTTGTCGATCCACTTGACCGTGGCTTCGATCGTCTCGCCGACCGCTTTGTGGTTTACGTGAGGGCCGTCCAGAAAATCCTTGTCACTTCTGCGCAGGACTCCGCACTGCTGCGCTAGCAGCAGGTCCCATGGCGCCTGGTTGGGCGTGTACTGCCTGGCAGCAGATGCTAGTTCCGCGTTGCTGAAAATGAACCGCGAGCCTTTCCAGGCGATCAACTGCGAGGTCGAGCCAGACCTCACCGATCCGTCCGATCGACATTCGATCTGCGCTGCTCCATTCTCCCATGTCCCGAGCAAGCTCCATTCCGGCCGGCCCTCAATCCAGCCGGCCGCGCAGCGATAGACGAGGTAAAGCCAGAGCAGTGAGGAGCCGTGGGTGAGAAGGTTATTGCGGCGGGGCATGCTCTTGATCCTGAGTCGCTTTCCTGCGTCGGTAGTATCGCCAGGCCGGAATCCCGAAAAGTGCGGCGGCGCCGAGCAAGCCGATGGTGCTCGGCTCCGGCGTGCCGAAGCCGGTTCCTCCCTCGCCCCCAAAGGCCGGCGCCGCCAGCAGCAGCAAGGCGGCCAGTAATGCTAAGGTTTTCATGGGACATGTCCTCGGTCACCGTGGTTCGTGAACGGCGACGAAAAAGGGGATTAAACTATGTGGCGCCTCTCGCCGGATGACTTACCGGCCGGATTCCGCTAGGACCATCTCCAAAGCTGCCGCGCGAATGCGGACTTCCTGCGTGCCAACCGCGGCCTGGGATTGTGCATTATTGGTGACGTTCCGCCAGGAATGCCGTGTCCAGGCTGCCTATCGGATGGTCAACCATCGTCTCCAGAGCCGCTGCGCGGATTTCATCGCCGCGCCCGCAAACAGGTGCGGCGCCTGTCGCCGGGGAGTTCGTGCCGGCGAAGGGGACCGTGCCGCTCGCGTCGGCCACGACCAGCCAATCGCAGTATTGGCACAGGTGCTCCCAGCTTAAAGGGCAGGGCTCGTAGAAGCCCCATGGGTTCTCGAGCATGAACGAATCCGTCGTCGCATCGTAACCGGCAACGTCGTAGGCATGCCCGCCGACCAACTGAAGCCGGCTGTTATCGCTGAAGCAGCCCACCGTGACCGCCGCGCCGGCTTGCAAGGCGGCGATCAGGGCCTGCTTGGCCGTCAGGTCGCTTGCCGCCGGGAAGCTGAGCGTCGCCGCGGCGCCCAAGACCTGCGCGTCCACGTCCTCCATGAAGCCGTCGTTAAGAGCCGCGTAGCTGTTCACCCCGGAACGGCCCTCGTTGCCGGTCTCGTCCCATTGCGCGTAGGCCTTCTCCAGAAGAGGGAGCCAAAGGCTGCCGTCCGGGCCCGGCCGGTCGTACACCAGGTTCCCGTTCGCCCACACCGGCAGCAGCGTATTCACGGTAACGTAGTCCGGGACATACCCGGCGCCGGATCGTAGTAATAGAATCGAACGGTATAGCTGGCGATCCCGTTCTCGACGCCGTTGGCGGTGAACATGCTCTCGATGGCGGTTGGATCACTATCCGCAATGGCCCCCACGGCGGCCACGAAATAGCAATCGCCGACGTTGCCTTGCTCCATGTCGGCACTCGACGGAACTTGAGCATTGCCGAACAGCGAGCCGGCGAGCACGCTGTAAGTTGCGCCCGCCGCGACAGAGCTAGGGTCGATCGCCGGCAGGTCAGTGCCATAGAACCATTTGCCCACGAGATCCTCCAAGGCCGTGGCCATGGCCTGGCCGCTGCCCTGGTCCGCAAGATTCCCCAGGGGCTGCCCCTGGTAGTTGGCGTTGGCCGGGTTGCCGTTGACCACATCGCTGGCGAGCACCCCCACGTAGGAGGGCATATTCAGCGCCGCCTCGCCCTGCGGCGAGGTGATGATTTCCAGGGCCGCCAGCGCGTCATCCGTAACCGCGTCGTCGACCGCGGCACTCCCGAGGATTTCGATAATGTCCGCGCGGTTGATGCCCTGATGATTGACGAACAGGCTTTGCACGAGGCCGAACATGGCCGGATCGACGGCGTACAACGACTCATTCCCGCTGAACACCGCGCCGGGACCGATCACCTGGCCGCCGGCAATTAGTGGGGGCGTGGCCACCGGTCCGTCCAACACGAGCGTGCCCGGCCCGGTTTCGGTGAAGGCGCCGGAAATCGTGGACGAGATCGTCGTGGTTCCGGAGAGCACGTCGATTACGGATCCCAAGGCGGGGAGTGCGAGCGTGCCGCCGCTGATCGTGGCGTCGCCCTGGACAGTAACGTTGGAGACATTCGCAACACCCGTGAGATTTATATTCGAGCCGGCAGCAATCACGACGCTGCTGCCGTCGATCCACGGCGTGGGCGTGCCGGCCAACTGCCACTGGCCCGTGGCCCAGTCGCCGCTGCCGTTTGCCGGCCAATACAGCGTCGCCTGGATGGTATATTGCTGATCGACGGGTATCGTTGTCACGTCCAACGGGGTTCCGAGCAGATCGGTGATTGTGTTATTGTCGAGCACTTGGAGGCCAAGGGTCCCGGCGCCGGAAATACCGCTGACAGTAACCGTATAGAAAAAACGGGGAACGAGGCCCGCGTTTCCGCTAACCGATGCGACCACGTCCGGCCCGCTTACCGAGGCGACGGTTCCTCCAGTAGGACCGTTGGCAACGACTCCGAAGTCAGCGGGTGTAACACCTGTCACTGTCTTATCAAAGCCAACGAGAAATTGGACGCTGTTCGCGTCGACCACGGTTGAGCCGACACACTGGATGGCCGCTACCACCGCTGGTGGGAAGTTATAGTTCTGATTCTGGCCTTGGCCCAAGCCACCCTGACTGCCCTGATCCTCGCCCTGGTCTTGAGGGTCGAAAACGAAGGTTCCACCGGTCCCGACCATGAGCGCCGTGCCCGACGGCAGCGAGTTGCCGGCCGTAACGACCAGGGTGCCGCTCGTGACCGTGGTGCCGGCGCTGTAGCTGTTCGCGCCGGTCAGCGTCAGCGAACCGGTTCCGTTCACGACCAACGAGAGCGGGTCGCCGCTGGGCCCGTCTTCCAGCGTGCCCGCAAAGATGTCGGCGCTCTCGGTGTCCAGCGTCAGGGTCGAGGGCGGATAAGGATCGGGCGAGTTTTCGATGACCGGCGCCTCGGGGTCGATTGCGTTTGTCGTCAGGCCGCCCAGCGTCACGCTATTTCCCGACAATTGCACCTCGCCGGAGCCGCTTCCATCGAACGCAAGGGTCATGTCCGGTGTGAAGGCGCCCGGGCTGTCGACGATCACTACGCCGTCGTCCCCCGCGCCTTGGTCTACGACGAACTGCACCAGGCTGTCGGTCCCGCCCAGATCGAGATAGTACGAGTTCGTCATGATGAGAGAGCCTGGCGGCGCCACGTTGACTTCTGCGCTGGTGCTCACGTAGCCGCTGCCTGCGACAGTCAAATTGCCGCCGGTGACGTTGATGTCCTGGTCGAAACTCAGATTGCCGGCGCCTCCGAGGGTCAGGTTGCCACTAGCGTTAATCGAGGATCCGGTGGTCGATTCGAACGTGAACGGCCCGCCCAAGTCGTCGAATTCTCCCCCACCCGCGAGAACGTCCAAGCCACGGCTGGTCTCCGAGCCTGGCCCGATATACTGTAGCGTGCCGCTTGTGCCGGCCGCTCCGAGCGTAATCGTGCCCGTGCCGTTTGCATTGTCGGCCAGATAGTAGACCTGCAGAATCCCTTCAGAAACCGCCAGCGTTCCGCCGAACGGGTCTTGCCCGTAGAGCGTCAGGACGTACGTGCCCGTCACGACCAGCGAGCCGCTGCCGGTGAGCGAGCCGTCCAAGGTCGTGGCGGAGTTGTTTTCAGCGACGGTCAGGGTCACGGCCGCCGATGGGGTATTTTCCAGGTTCAGGTCGCCCGAGCCTTGCAGCCCGCCGAACGTGGCCGAGGTGAGGCTGTCGAAGCTCAACGTGCCCGCGCCGCTGGTGTCGAACGTGCTGTCTTGCAGGGCCAGCGGATTTTCCAGCGTGAGTTTGGCGCCGTACTGCCCGTTTTGGACGATGGTGACGCCCGTGAAGGTGTCGTCTGTGCCCGAGAGCTCCAGATTGCCGTCGGAATTGGTGCTGCTGTTGGTAACCGTGAGGTTGCCCGGGCCGGTGATGTCGCCGTCGATTTCGCAGTTGTTGTTGCCGTTCGTGTCGAACGTGGCGGTATACGGTCCGTCAGGCCCGGCGTCGATCTGGATGCCGCGATTGTCGTCCAGGGCGAAGCTGGCGCCCGACTGCAGGCCGCCGTCGCCGGTGAACTCGATGTTGTTGGCGATCGGCGCCAAGGGGACCTGCCCGAGGTCCGTATCGTAGCTGACGTTGAGGATCCCGTCTTGGATATTGGTACCGCCGGTCCATGTGTTTACCGTGTGGTCCTCGTTCGCGTCGCGCGGGTCCAAGATCACGGTCCCGCCGCCTACGGAATCGCCGATCAAAAGGGTCCCGGCGCCGGAGATCACCCCCTGGAGGGTCACCTGCTGGCCCGCCGGATCGACCCGTACGCTCCCGCTGGCGATCTCGATGGAGTTGGCGACGGGCAGAGTACTGGAAGGGACAAAGCCCGCGGTGCCGCCGGGCCCGGCGTCGATCACCACCGGGGCGGACCCGTCGCCCGTCCCGTCGCCGCCCAGCCCGCCCCCGACAAACTGGATCGCATTGGCGTTGGTGAGCGTCGTCGTGCCGAAATACTGATAACGCGACAGGTTGTTGAAGCCGATGTACAGGTTCCCCGGATTGATCATCTTCAGGCCCCCGCTCTCGCTTTGGCAGGCCAACGGCGCGTAAAGCCACTGGGTCGTGCCCTGGCTCGGCGAACTGAGGAGCGTGGGCGCGGCGCTGCCGAAGCACAGGTAGTCCTGGGACCCGCCGCTGCTGATGATGACGTTGGAGCCCATCATGAACGTCAAGTGGCCGTCCAACTGCACCAATCCCTCGATCATGATGTCGCTCCACTGCCCCTTGGGCGTCGTGCCGCCGGGGACCGGCTCCTCGAAGACTGCGTCGCGCCCCGAACCCACCCAGTAGACGGGGGCCGGGCCCTCGTTGACGAGCGGGTCGGTGGCAATATACCCGTACCAATCGGTGTTGTTGTTGTCGTTCTCCCAGATTCCGTTGCTGTCGCCGTTCCAGATGTAGGCGTTGGGGTCCACGACGGTGAAATAGGCGTACTCCGATTTGAGCGTGGCGCCCGTTTGGACAACGGCCGTGCCGTAGCCGCCGGGGATCGAGTACTCGCCGTTGCGGCCGTTCCAACGATAAATGAGCGAGGCACCCGTATCGATCGTGGTTGTGCCCGTGTACGTATCGTCGCCGAGCAGGAAAAGCAGACCGGAGCCGCCGACTGGTGCGCCGACCTCCAGGTTGCCGCTGCCCTCGATCGGCGCGCTGATGAATCCATCCTCGCCGGCCTGGATGTCGGTCGTGAAGGTCGTACCCGGCGTGGACAGGTCGATGTAGCCGGCGGACGACGCGGCAATGTCGCCGCTGAGGAAGCTGAGCGTGGCGGGCGGAACGTAGTCGGTGCTGCCCAGGTCGAGCCGGCCGCCGTTGACCGTCATGTCGCCGGTGCCGATTGTCGCGCCTCCGGTCAGGACGAGCGAGCCGCTGATGATCGTCACGTTCCCGCGGAAGTTCGACGTGTCGCCGGTGGCGGTAAGCAACCACAGAAAAATAACCTGAACAAGTTTTACCTTCGTGGTAACAGTGTGTAATTCCATTCGCCGTGGAATTCATTTGGTTTGACGCGTACCCGTCCAAGTTGCTCATCCGTTACTTTGATTTTGTCGGGGTAACGGTTGCTGTCAAGAGCGGCTTTCACGATCAGTCCAGTCCGCGTCGTAGTGCTGGCGATGAGATTGACAATCACTTCAAGATTCACCAAAGGGCGGGCGCACAGTTCTTGGTTATAAAGCTGAACAGCCTGTGTTCAATCTTGTTCCATTTGCTTGTGCCGGGTGGGAAATGACAGACGAACAAGCGGATCCCCAATTCGTCAGCCAAGTCTTGCAACGAGACTTTCCAAAGCCGCGAACGATGGCTGTTGCTGCCGCCGCCGTCCGCCGTGATCAACAACTCTCTTGCATGCGGAAAACGCTGCTCCCCCATCTCGTTCCACCAGCGACGGATGCTGTTGACGGCAAACTGCGCCGTGTCGTGGTCGATACCGACGCTCACCCACCCTTGGTTCTGCAGCAGATCGTACACGCCGTACGGCGTCGCCTTCCCCAGCGACTTGATCAGGAAGTCGTAAACACGCACGTCTTCGGGCTCTCCCTTGGGAAACCACTCCTGCCCTCCGTTCTTGAAATCCCCGACCTTTTCCTTCTTTTTGGCGTCCACCGAGATTGCGGGCTGGCCGCGTTTGATGAATCGCTGCACGCTGGCGTTGATAAATTCAAACTGGGCGTTGCGATCCGGGTGCGACGACCCTTCCCGTGTCTTCCGGTTCCCTTGCAGGCTGTAGCCCACCTCCCGCAACAACCTGGCCACAGTGCACGCACTGATGGGATGGTTCTGTCGCTTCAACTCGTCCGCCAAATTTTCGGTACTCTTACACGTCCATCGCAATGGCGACTCCGGATCGCCACGCGTCGTGGGCTGGATCAATGCTTCCAGTGCCGCAAGTATACCCGGATCGATCTCCGTCACCGACTTGCGCCCGCCGCCAGGACGTCGGATACGACTCGCCTCCCTCGCACGTTCTTCTTCCGGCAGCATCAATTCCCGGAGACCGGCTGTGATAGTAGTCCTGGACATACCAGTGGCCTGAGCCACAGCGGTAATTCCACCCCAGCCAACATCACGGGCCTCGGACGCCGCCCACTGGCGTTGCATGCGTTCGTCCATTTCCGGTTCCAATGACCGGTACTTCGTTTGAATCCGCTCAATAACTTGTGCATCCTGCATGCACGTGTTATGACACAATCCATCAAATCGACCAATAGCAATTTGTTCAAGTTATTTTTCTGTGGTCGCTAAAGGTGCCGTTGGCCGCGGTATCGCTGATCACCAGGCTACCGGTTGGGTCCGGTGCAGGAGGGCTCGTCAGGCTGCCGCTGAACGTGACCTGGTAACCGCGAGTATCGACCCGCAGGTCCCCGGCCTGGAAGACCAGCGGGTTCCCGATCGTGACGGAGCTGGAACTGGTGTCATAGATCGCCAAGGCCGCGCTGCCGGCCCCGGTTCCGGTATCGACCGTGATCGTGGCAGTGGAGGCAAACGTGTTGTGGCCGATCGTGAGCGAGCCGCCTTGGATCAGCACGCCGCCGGGAGGAGAATTGCCCGTGCTGCCGATGGCGACGTCGCCCGGGTCTTCTTTCACGAGCGCGCCGGTCGAGCCGGCCGGGGCGGTGATCGGGCAATTGATGAAATCGTTGGTGACCACGTTTTGGTCGGGATGCTCGGGATGCAAGTCGTCGATCGTCAGGTTGTTGTTTGTCTCATAGAACGAGATCGCCGCGTTCGCGCCGGGATTGAGCGTGGTCGAACCGCCGCCGCCAAAGGTGATGCCTTCGGCCTGCACCGTGCCGCTGACCGTCACCGAGTAGGCGCCGACCTGATTGAAGTCGGCGATGCCCCCGGCCTGCCAACATGTCTGCCCGAGCGGGCCTATCCAGTTCTGGTCCTGGGGCAGCGTGCTCGTGCTCCACGTGAAATTCGGTGGATATGGTGCAGTGGCGTATGGATCGAAAGTGTATACGTCGCCAGCCCCGAGCATCGCGCGGCGCTCCAGGCTCTCGAAGCGAAGCCTTCGAACCCACGGCACCACGTACCGGCAGGCGGCCGCCTTGCCCCATATTCCTCTCGTCCAACCCTGCGCAACCGAGGCTGTCAAGCGCCGGGACCGCAAACGGACACATTTCGACCGCATTTCGTCCAGCAGCCGTTTGGCATCGTCGCGCCAATGCTTGATCCAGTAAGAAGCGAACTTCTTACAGCAGGCAAGCAAGTCAAACACTCGCATGTCGGATTCCTCCCTCCCGAAAGTCCACTCCCCAATCCCCCTCAAGAGGAAGGGCGGCATGGACAAACATGTTTTCCTAAAAGGTCGCTCGGCGTCGCAAGCGAGGCCGAAGCGCCATCGGCTACAATCTCGCCAGCCTGCGGCGACAAAGTTGCAGAATCAGGAGGAAGCAGGCAAAGGTAATCAAAAGCACAAACGTCGATGGTTCGGGGGTTGGCGTCAAAAGGAAAGCGTGGTAGTCACCTTGCGCATTGCCCCCCACGCCCAGTATCTGACCGTTATCGTTAATTGCCAGCGCAGCCCCCAGGCTGAATCCGTCCGACAAAGATACCAGTGCGCTCAAGTTGACCATTCCGCCAGTGTCTGTGTAGATGAACGCCACGTCACCCCCGTCAGATAGTGTACATCCGCCCACTATCGTGCCGAGGTCATTTACCCCCTCGGCTGCGGCGAAAGGGCCGCCAAGGCCGCTGATGTCGCGAATTCCACCGGCGGGTGTGTACTCAAAGGCATGCGACCCGCCGTAGAAGCCCACGACCTCGCCGCTTGAGTTTATGGCCTCTGGCTGAATATTTCCGGAAGGGCTCGGGATTTCGGTCAGGCTGCCCCCGCTGAGGGTGAACGCGTGCTCTGTGCCGGAGGGCGGGTAGGTCGACAGGACCGGGTATCCGATCCCCGCGATAACCCCATTTTCGTTGATAAGCCTCGCGGCCGTCGGTGTCCAACCGGTCGGCATGTTGGTGATCGTACTGTTTAGGTCTTGCATTCCACCGGCCGCGGTCCATACGAACGGGTTCAGGTAGTTCTCGCCGACTGTGCCCGACACGCCTACCACGACCCCGGCGTTATTCACGCAGGCCGCTACGCTCAACGTGCCGCCCGGGAGGAAGCCGAGGCCCTGCATCCCGTTTTTGGGTGTGTAGACAAACGCCTCACCGTCCGAATTGCCACATACCCACCCGGCGTCGTTTATCGACTCGCCATCGCTTGATACCGCGCCGGGCAGCGTGCCGAGGCTCTGCATCGGGCCGGGTGAGGTCCAGATGAAGGCGAGGCCCGTTCCGGCAACGGGGCCATCCGAGTCGCCGGTCACCTGACCGTACGAAATTCATGCCGTTTGGTGAGCATGAGCCGCTGGGGCCTGCCAAGGTGCCCAAATCCTGCACGTTGTACATAGTGTCCGCTCTGGCACCAGCCCCGCAAAGGACCGTGACGATCATCGAGGCTGGTACGAGCCTGCCGCCAGAAAATTTCCAAACCAGCAGTTCGCAAAGCGCCATTACCATAACAAAGCGTTTAACCAGCCTGCGATGACAGAGTTGCAAAATCAGGATGAAACAGGCAGAAGCGATCAATAAACCAAATGTTGAAGGTTCGGGCGTCGGCGTCAAAAGGAAAGCTTGCCCGTTGCCTTCCGAGTTGTCGCCTCCGCAATTATTTGGCCGTTGTCATTTATGGCCATCGCGGAGTCAAGGGTCCATCCGTTCACTGGGGCAAGCGTGTTCAGATTGACCATTCCACCGGCGTCCGTGTACAGGTACGCGGCAAAGCTGCCATCGGGTAGCTCGCTGCCGCCCACAATGGTGCCAAGGTCGTTCACGTCGAATGCGGTGGCGAGGTCGCCCCCGAGGTTTCCGAGGTCGCGGGTCCCGCCGGCCGCGGTGTACACGAAGGCGTGTTCTTGTTCGTTCGCGTCATAGAACTCACCCACCACCTCGCCACTCGAATTCATACCCTTGGGGAAAATGCCGCGGCCGGTCGGGTATGGGCTCGGGATCACGGTCAGGCTCCCGCCGCTGAGCGTGAAGGCGTGCTCCGCCCCGGAGGGCGGACTTGTGCCGTCGTTCGCGTAGCCAATTCCGGCGATAAGGCCGTTCTGGTTGATCACCGTTGCCGCGGTGGGCGTCCAACCCGCGGGCGGGTTGACGATCATGCTGTTCAAGTCGCGCAGCCCGTTCGTCGGATCCCAAATGATCGCATTTGCGCCGCTATTGCTGTTCGTTGTCGTGTACCCGACGGCGACGTTGGAGTCGTTGATCGAGTCCAATTCGCTGGCGTTTCCGCCGGGGAGGAAGCCGACTGCCTGCATTCCGTTTTGCGGCGTGTAGACGACGGCCTGCCCGTCTGACTCGCCAGCCACGAAGCCCGAATCGTTTATGCTGTAGCCGGCACTTGCTATCCCGCCGGGTAGGGTGCCGAGGCTCTGCATCGGCCCTGGTGCCGTCCAGGTAAACGCGTACGCGGTCCCACCGATGTCCGGATCCGCCCAGCCGGTCACCACGCCGGTGGAATTGATGGCGGTTGGTACGCTGTTCAGACCGCCCAAAGTGCCTAATGGGGTCACGACATACGTGTCCGCTCTCGCGGCAGCCCCGCAAAGGACCGTGACGATCATCAAAGTTGCGATCAGCCTGCTCATGCCGCTGCTCTCAGTTGCTCGCCCTGGGTTCTTTCCCCAATCGTTTCTTCTCTCCGACGTTTCCAATTTGGCACATGCGCCAAACGCGGCAATTTCTGCCTGGCCGTCGGAGCAGGCTTCTTGTGTTCGTCGATCCGGCAAACCTTAATATACCTATCTGTGCGAAAATTGCAAACGAATCGCAAGGTATTTTTCAAAGCTTTTCTAAAAGGGGCGCTCGCGGACGCCAAAAACCCCTCTAATGTATTATGTTTTCGCATGGCACCCCCAAGAGTGATGCAGTCTCTCGACAGAAATCTCGCCGGATTGCCTGAAGGTACTCGCGCGGAGCCGGTAAATAGTACACTTATGTATATCCGCAAACTTTCTCGGGGTTCTTGCCAATGCCGCACCTTCCGGAACCCCTTGGCGGCAGGCCGACGACTGTGATCTTGATTGGCGAAATCCGCCTTGTCAAGCAACCCCGTGTAGTCGCAAACGCCAAAGCTAAGCCAACACTACATCCCCAATATCGGCCGCAAGGCCTCGACTTCGGCCAAGGAGCCGACCATGATGTACAGGTACCCTAGCCCAATAGGGCCATGGTGGCGTACCCTGCAACGTTCGGGTACACTTCTGACAGTCATCGAATTCGCGAGTTTCGCGCGTGGCGTGAGCCACGAGCACTGGCAAAAGGAGTGCGAACGTGCATTTGCCGCGCTGGGTGGAGTTGCGTGGGTATTCTCAAGTGTGGTGTTGGTCACGATGGCTGCCGCCGGCGGCGAGCAGGCCGACTTCTGGAAGGCCAACGGGGAGCACGGGGCCGTTGTGGCGGGCAGGGCGGAAGCCGCGGACGCGGCCCTCCAAATGCTGTCGCGGGGCAACGCGGTGGACGCGGCCGTCTCGGCCCTCGTGGTGCTCTCGGTGACCGACGCGCAGAACTTCTGCTTCGGCGGCGAGGTGCCGATCATGGTCTTCGACGCCAAGCGAAATGTGGTCGAGGTCCTCAGCGGGCAGGGGGCCGCACCGCGGCTGGCGACCGTGGACTACTTCGAAGAGGCACAAGGGGGGCCGCATCCCCGGCCGTGGCGATCCGACCACGGCGGCCGTCCCCGCAGCCCTGGATGCCTGCCTGACCGCGCTGGACCGCTACGGCACGCTGACTTTCGCCGAGACCGCACAACCGGCGCTGAAGCTCCTGGAGCGGCAACGGTCGGGCTGGAAGGCCGATCTGGCGGGGACGCTCCGCCGGCTCATCGAAGCGGAGAAAATGTCAGATGGCGACCGGCGGCAAGGTCTTCGCCTCGTGGCCGACTACTTCTACCGAGGGCCGATCGCGCGGGAAATCGACGCCTGGAGCCGCCAGCAAGGCGGACTGCTCCGCTACCCAGACCTGGCCACGCACGTCACGCGGGTCGAGGAACCGGTGGTCGTCGAATACCGCGGCCACACGATCGTGAAATGCGGGCCGTGGACCCAGGGACCAATGCTGCTCCAGACGCTACAGCTCCTGGAGAAGTTCGACCTCAAGACGATGGGCCACAACCGGCCGGACTATGTGCATGCGGTGGTCGAGGCGATGAAGCTCGGCCTGGCCGATCGCGACACCTACTACGCCGACCCCTTGTTCGTTGACGTGCCGCTACGGGCGCTTCTCTCGCCGGAGTACGCCGATCTGCGCCGGCCGCTGATCGACATGACGAAGGCCTCGCGGGAACAGCGGCCGGGCGATCCTTTCGGGAACCATGCGCTCCTAGGCAAGAGCCCCGAAGCGTACCGCCTGCCCAAGGGACCGATCCAGGACACAACCACCTGCCTGGTCGCCGACCGGGAGGGAAACGTGGTGGCGGCCACGCCCAGCGGCTGGGACGGAGTATTGGCGGGCCGCACAGGTGTCGTGCTGGGTAGCCGCCTGCGGAGTTTCAACACCTGGCGGGGGCATCCCAACTGCATTGAGCCCGGCAAGCGGCCACGAATTACTCTCACCCCCACGCTCGTGCTCCGCCAGGGCCGTCCCGTGGCCGCGATCAGCGTGGCTGGCGGCGATCAGCAGGACCAGGTCACGTTGCAACTCCTGCTGGACTACATCGAGTTCGGCCTCTCGCCGGCCGAGGCGGTCACGGCCCCACGGTTCATCACCGAGCACTACGTCGGATCGTTCAACCAACCGCTGCCGAAGCTGGCCAGTCTGTACGTGTACGAGTCATTCGGCAGGGAGACGATCGACACGCTCGTCGCTCGGGGCCATCGCGTCGAGGTGCAGAAGCCGCCCTTTGGCCACCCCGTGATGCTCACCCTCGATCCACGAACAGGCCAGAAACAGGCCGCTGGGGACCCGAAAGCCGGCCGGCATGCGCGAGCAAATTGATCGGTACGTCAAGTGGCTGAATTGGCTGCGGGCTTCCCAGAAACCGATTCCCGCAACGACTTCTCGGCACTTTGAATTCCGAGATGGCATTCTCGGAGCATTCCGGATTGAAAAGTGAGGCGTGCCGTCGAATGACCGGTAGATCGCCAGAAAACAAAGGGTTTCTGCCTGAACGCCTTCTGATGGCGTTTGCGCGCGGCGGTGGGGGTGACCGCCGCAGATTATGATGGCCTGCTGTCGCCGGCCGCGAGGCAAGAAAAGTCAGGTGCGCAATCTCACGAATGCCTGGTTGAAAGCCCTGGCGGCTCGTGCTACAACCATCCGGCGGCCGGGACGTACCGGGGGCGTCCCCAGGACATTTCTGAATGCCGAACGTCCCGGCCGCTTTTCGCGCTACCCGACGGGGCCAGGATGAAATCGAGCTGGTGGGTTGCTGGGATCTGCCCCCTATGTGGTAGCCCGCTGGCCCGGCCCTTACCCGCACGCCATCGTTCCATCAAACTCCGAACCGGGCCAGAACCTCGTCCAGGGCTGCGACTGTGGAATCGGTCGTCTTGTGTTGGTCCGAGGAATTCCAAGGACTTTCGATCGCCGCGAGCCATGCCCACGCACCCGCGGATTGCGCATTGTCGGCCGGCGCGACGGTCGGATCGAGGGCCGATCGGTGTGACGCGAAAACCTCATCAATCGTGGCCCTGGACATGACTACCGGCGTTGCGGCCGCAGGCGCATCCCCCACGACGGATACAGAAGCCCCCCTTGCCGGTGTATCGATTCGCGAATGCGTTGTGAGCGGGGCCGCGACGGCCAACACTTGCCGCACGTTATCACCTGCCGTCGTGGTCGCCGATGTCGCAACATTCACCGGCGCTTCCGCTGGACTGGCTAACGCCGCCAACATCGCGGGCGAAAGGGTCGAAAGGACGGACGCGGTGACCGGTGCATCGGCCGAAGCAATGGTCGCCACGATCGGCGTGGAAGTTGCGGACGCTGCGGCGGGCGCGGCGGGCGTCCCGGCAACGCTTGGGTCAAAGATGAAGGTCCCACCTGCACCGATCGTCAGGCTCGTGCTGGCGGGGATCGCCGACGGGTTGGTCACAACGAGCATGCCCGCAGCGACCGTGGTGCCGCCGGTGTAACTACCGGCGCCGCTGAAAACGACCGTCCCCGGAGCGCCGACGGTCAGCGAGCAGCCGGTTCCGCTCAGGCCGCCGGAAATGGTCAATTGGCTGCCGGCGGCCGGGAGCACCGTGACGTTGCTGTCGAGGACTACCGGGGCGCTGATCGTGTACGTTCCGGCGGAAACCGTGAGCGTGGCCGGGCTGGGGCCGTTGTTCAACAGCAGCGAGCCGCCGCTGCCCTGGGCAATCGAGCCGCCGGCGCCGCTGAAAGTGACTGCGGCGAGGCTCGGGCTGACGCCGTCAAGATCGATGTCGCGCCCTGCGGACGGACCGACCAAGACCGTGTCGCCGGGGATGCCGCGCAGCCCGGGGGCGGCAATCACGTTGCCGGAGACTGCGTCCTTCCAGTTCCCCGCGGTGGCCCACGAGGCGGCGACGGAGGAAACCCATTGCGCTTGTTCCGGATTCGGGTTGGCGGCCGCGGGCGTGACCACGCTGGGCGCCAGATCGAGAACGGTCATCGAATAAGCGGGAAAGGCGTAGCTGAAATCGCTCCCGCTCAGGTTCAAAGTCCTGCTCAGGTCCGCCAGGGCCGACTTGCCGCTCGCACTCTGGCTTTGGGCCGTGTCCTGCGCCTTGCCATATTGCCAGACCTGCACCGCACCGCCCGGCTGAAAGCCCGTCAAAACGAACTGCTCGGTGAGACTGGCAGCCGGATTGGCGTTGATCACCAGGAGTTCCAGATCGCCGGACGGTTCCTTGACCGCGTAGACGTCCAGATCGCCGTAGTTGCTCGCGGCCGGCACGACCTGGCCGCCGCTCTGAATGATCTTGGACGCCAACTGCAAGGCATAATAGCCGGGATACGCGACGTAGGGCCCGTGGCCGGAGGGCTGTTGACGCCGGAACTGCCCAATTGCCCATAATCGCCTCCATCGCGCCAGCCATAGAGCAGGTTGCTGTTGTTGTAGCCCGTGCTCCAACCGTTGCGCAGGTCCCAGACGAAGCCGCCGCTGTAGCCGCTATCCAAGAGGCCTCCCAGCGACTCCGCCTCGAACAGGCCGTTCACCAGGCTCGTCGACTGTTTGCCGGGGTCGGTGTAGACCGAATTGTATTCCGTCGCCATGACCTGCACGCCGGAGGCCTGGCTCCCCAGCGTTTGCTGGAGCAAGGTTTCATAGTCGGCATACCGCGTTGTCCAATTGAGGATGTTCCCGCTGTCCGAGACGGTGTCGTCCAAGAGAAAGGAATCGCCCTCGGCCCCGGGCGCCTGCATGTAGCTGTGGTCGGAAATGAAACCGGGCACGAAGCCGTCGGCAAGCCCGTCCACCAGGACGTCAGTCGTCCAATCGTTGTAGTCCGTGCCGGTGGGGTCGCCGCTGTTGATGCCGATCGAGATCGTGGTCAACGGCAGCTTGGCGTCGGTCAGGATCGTATCGGCCAGCAAAGCGAACTGTTCCGCGAAGGCCGCATAGGTGGCCGGGTCGTGCTGGACGCCGGTGCTGACGCCGCTGGGCGTGGCCGTGCCATGGTGATCGACCTCCCAAGTGCCATATTCCTCGTTGCCGACCTCCCAATACGTGATGTCGGTGAAGGGGGCCGGATGGTCGATCCGCAGGAAATTCAGTCCGTCGTCCTGGGCAAGCGGCGCTGCCCCGCGGAGGGCGGCCCAGTATCCCACGGTTCCCCAGTTGACGGTCTGCCACTGGCCCGCGCTATCGTTCCACTCGATTCCGTTGCCGATCGACGTGGCATCCGTGGGCGAGCCGTCCAGGTAGGCCAGTTCGGCGGCCGCTTCCTGAGGGCTGCCCGAGCCGTAATCGAGCGTGACTAGGCCCGTGCCGCCGTCCGCGGTGATGTCCTGGACGAATTGCGAAATCGTGATCGCGGCGGAATCGCCGTAATTATTTGCCACGTTGAAATGGAAATCGTCGGAACTCGACCCGCCGGGGAAGCGGTAGGTGTCCAGCCCCGCCGCGGCCAGCAATTGCTGCGTCTGGGTCGTGCCGACGTCGGGATCCCAGTAGGCCAAATTGACGCCCAGCAGGTTGGTCGTGACGGCGTGCAGGCCCGTCGCCGCGTTGACGGTGGCGGTGAGCGCCGTGGTCGGAACAGCGCTGATCGTGACGTTCGTGAAGGTCACGGCGGCGGCAAACTGGTAGCCCGTGCCGCCGGACAGCACAGAGCTGGCGAAACTGCCCGATTCGCTACTGTAAGAAACGGGAGTGAAAGCGTCGGTGGTCGACGGGGAGTAGCTGTAAACGATCTGTGCCTGCAGCGTGCCGGCCAGGGCCGCCGTGCCCGAGATGGTGAGCGAGCCGAAGATGCCAGTCGACGGGGCACCGCCGAGTTGAACGTCCAGCGTGCCCGTCGAGGTCTGCGTGAAGCCGCCGCTGGCCGCGATGCCGTTCAAGGGACCGATGGTCAGCGTGCCGCTGTTGGCAAGGCTGCCGGTCGTCAGCGTCGATGCCCCGGCGGCCGTGGGGCCGAAGGCGACGGCGTCGAAATAGGCAGTCCCGCCATAGGCGCCGCTGCCCGCGTAGGTTGACAGTTGCACGTGCGCCGTGGCTGCGTTGGCGGGGGCGACCGCCGTCGTGAAGAAGTGGTTCCAGCCCTGGTTGCCCACGCTGCCGGTCAGCGGCCCGCCCGTCGCGCTGGAACTGTTCAAGAGCATGATCTGGTTCGGCGAACTGTAGGAACTAATCTGGTTGCCGCTGGAGTCGAAGTACAGCAATTGGAGTTGGGCGATAACGTTCCCCGTCAGCGGATTGCCGGCCGGCATCATGGCGTAGACCGACGCCGTATAGGAAGCGCCGGGCGTGACCGTAATGCCCTGATAGGCCCCGGAATTCTGGCCGCTCACGACGAGCGATTGCGAACCGCTATAGGCATATTGGGTGCTCAGGTAGACCGAGCCCCAATAATCCCAGTTCGAAGGCCGCGTGCTGTTGTTGCCGGCCACCGGCGATTCGAAGCCCGCGTTGGTCGTCATGAGGTTGGAGGTGGGGTTCGAGGGATCACCGCCGCCGGGCATCGAAAGCTTCGCGCCGGCGGCGATCGAGAGGCTGGCGGCCGAATCGGTTTCGCCCGGTTGGATCGTGACGGTCGCCCCGCTGGTGGCAATCGAAACGGCGGCGGACGAGGTCGGAACGGCGCCGCCGCTCCAGTTGGCGGCCACGTCCCAATAGCCGCTGGGGCCGCCGATCCAGGACACCGAGAGCATTTGCCGCATCTCGAGCCATTCGAAGCATGCCCTTGCCGGGCGGCGGTCGATGTCGGCCCGCAGTCTGCCGTGCGAAAAGGGGCTGCGACGACGGTGAATGGACCGATGGTGAAACATGAGCAAGGTTCCTTCTCAAAAAGCAACGTTACGCTGCCCGTCGTGTCGCCTCTGCCCACGAGGAACGCGAGGGGAAGACAAGATGGCCGGAACATCATCCGTTTGATTATGGCTGCAAGCCGTCGGTGCCGGTTCCAGCCGCGAGTTTCTTCGCCGTCGCAATCCATAGCCGACAAGTCCGATGGCGCCGGCAGCGAGCAGGGCAAGGGTCGACGGCTCGGGCGTGACGATCAGCACCAAATCGTTGTTGCCCTGGACGGCGAGCGTTGCCGTGTAGCCGTCGATCGTGCCGCTGGTGCTGCTCCCCAGGCTGCCGCTGACCGATCCGGCCTCGATCAAGTCGTAATTGCCTCGCCCGAAATTGCCCGACCATGTGAAGTCGAAATCGGAGAACTGCTGGCCGTTGAGGTCCAAGCTGCCGCAGGAAATCAGGTCGCTCGTCGAAGGCGTATCGAGTTCAAAATCCATCACGGACTCCGGCGCCAAGAACAAGTTGCCGGTGATGGTCAAGGCGCCCAGCGGGTTGCCCGGGGCAAGCTGCCCGCCGGCATTGACGGTCGCACTGGCCAGGCTGCCCGTGCCGGCCAGAATGCCGCCGCTATTGACGCTGACGGACGAATTGGTCAGACAGCCGTCGACAACCAGTTTGCCCTGATTGATCGTCGTCGGGCCGGTGAAGGTGTTCGAGCCACCCAGCGTCAACGTGGCATCCCCGCCTTGGTCAAGCCCAGGCTGTAGTACGTTCCCGAATCGCCATCCTCGTTCGGCCCGTCGCCGATGGCGCCGTTGAACGTGCCGTTGGCCGTCTGATCGACCGTCAAGGTCGCGTTGGACTGGATGGGATAGCTGTAGGGGTCGTTGACGAGCGAACCGTTGCGGATGTACATCGAGCCGGTGGCCGTGCCCGACAAGGACCCGATGGTCCCGCTCGTGCCGTACAAGAAAAGGCCGGCGGCCTGGGTCCCGGAGGTCGGGTTGAGCGTCAGCGCGTTGGCGCCGCTCAAGGCGGCCGGGTTGTTGAGAACCAAAAGGCCCTGGTCGAGGATCACGGGGCCGGTGAACGCCGCATTGTTCCCGCCCAGCACAAACGTCATCTGGGAGGAAGCGGAGACGTTCGGATAGCCTTGGAAGGTCAGCGTGCCGCCGCCGCTGACCGCTGCCGAAATATCCAGGTCCCCGCCGTAGAGGATAAATGGGTTTTGGTTGCTGTAGCCCACGATGTAGCGGGGCGAATTGCCCAGGTCCAGGTTGCCGGCCAGTGTCGCAGCATAATTATCGCCAACGCTCGTGCCGTATTGGATGTCGGGGCTGGAAATGCCGGAATTGACGCGGCGAAGCTGCAGGGTTCCAGCCCCGCTCGCCAGCGTGGCGGGCGAGGGCCACGGCGGCTGCAGAGTCAAGGTCCCGGAACACGTGAACGTCGCGGCGGCGCTGGTTTGCAAATCACCGGCGTTGACCGTAACGCTGCCGACACTGCCCGTGCCCCCCAGGGTGCCGCCGTTGACCGTCACGGGACTGGCCAGCGATCCGTTGACGGCCAGCAGGCCGGCGTTGATCGTCGTGCCGCCGGTGTAGGTATTGGCGTTATTGAAGGTCACGCTGCTCGCCCCGTTGAGCGTCACCGAGCCCGTGCCCGAAATCGCCCCGCCGCCAAACGTATAAGCGGTCGTGTTGTTGGTGAAAGTGACGCTGAGAGGTTGAACCCCGCTGCCGGCGATCGAGATGCTCGTATTCCGGGCACCATCGGAAAATGTTACCGCAGAGCTGTTGGAGTAAGCGCTTCCCGAGCCGCTCCAGTTCGCATCGGTAAGGTTCCAGTTGCTGCTCGCGGCCCCGGTCCAGGTATAGTTTGCGATGATAACTGGCGAAAAGACGGCGGCCGTTAGCGCGCGCCGGGTGCCAGTATTTGTATAAGCTCCCGTGTTTCCAACCGTAAGTGTTGTGGCTCCCCCGCTAAGACCAAGGATCCCTGCTCCGCCCAGCATGAGGTAGCCAGCCGCATCCGTAGTGGTCCAATATTGGCTGGGCGCGGGTCCATTGGAGGACGTGATGGTGTAGGGGACGAGGTAGGCGGCGCGGCACCCTTCCGCGATGGCCGCGAATCCGCCTGCGGGCGTCGTGGCGGGCAAGGTGATCGAAAGCTGGCTGGTTGCGCTACCGTCGCTCATCGTGCCCCCCGTGACGGCGGGAGCGACGGCCGTGTTCACGTTGGAAAGCGTCATCGCGCCGCGCGGCGCCGCGTGCGTCCCCCGTGATCACGAGGCTGCCGCCGCCGGGTGTCGGATTGTAGAGATACATCACTTCAGTGCATACGGCAGTCGTGGAGTTTGGGCTTGGGGTGCTGATCTGCATGGGGGTTGCGGTGAGGTTCTGGGTGCCGCCGCTGGCCGTGACCCAGGCGATCGTCGGGTTGAGTTCGGGCGTGTTGAGGGTCTGGGCAAAGTCTCCGTATTGCACGACAAGCACATTCGCCGAGGAGCTGACCGAGTACGATTCGCTTTGCGTAAACAGCGCATCATTGGAAGGTTGATTGACGGAAAGCGTCCAATCCTGGGGAGCGTCGACGGTGACGATGGCCGCCCGGGCTGCGCCGGGCGCGGCCAGCAACATGACGGCCAGCGCGGCCAGCCCCGCGGCCCACGCAACCCAGAGTACTGGGTGCCCCGGCCGCAAGACGCCGTTTCTCAAGATCGACAGACTTCGCACAGCAGCCAACGAGCACGTATTTCCGCGACGCATAGCGCAGCCTCCAGGATTTGCCCTGCAGGCGACCGTTCACCAGAAAAGGGAGGACGGGGATGTTGAGTGTCGTTTTCACGCAAAGAAGGCACTTTCGGAACATTGCTATTCTCCCAGAGACATCTGGCCGCGATCCGCAACCCGCCGTTCGGCGCCGCCGCGCCCCTCATCATTCACTTGGCAAGGGGAATTGTGGCTTGGGAATGGCCGGCCGGAACGGTCGGCGCGATCGGAGCAGAGGCCTGCGTACTGGGTACTAAGGACTGCGCAGCACTGTCTTCTGTCCGCCTGGCGTGTTCGCCAAGACGAGCCAGACGCGAAGGCCCACGTCCTGGCTGCGGTATCCGGATGGGGCATCGTGGCGCTTCGCCGGGCGGCAGTCCACAGCGTCGTAGCAATTGCCGCCGCCGCGGTTCACGCGGGCCCAGCCGGTGGCAGAACCTGGTGGATCATCCGCCGGCAATTCCGCATCGTAACCACCATCGTACCAATCCAAACACCATTCATGCACGTTCCCAGGCATGTCGTACAGCGTCCAGGCGTTCGGTCGCTTCTTACCCACCGGGTGCGTCCTACAGCCGGAATTTTTTCCAAACCACGCGTAGTCCTGCAAAGCGGCTTCGTCATCGCCGCAGTACCAGCGGGTCGCCGTCCCGCAACGGCATGCATATTCCCATTCTGCTTCAGTCGGCAGCCGATAAACACGCCTCGCGGCGCGCTCGGCGGGCAGGGCCGAGAGTTTCCGGCAAAACTCCACTGCCTCGTCCCAGTTAACTGTCTCCACGGGGTGGCGGCTGGTATCTTTGCCTGCGACCCTCTTGCCGTCACTCGGTCGGCCCCTGGCCACGTATTCTGCCAGCGGCGGCTTGAAAGCGGAGACATCGATTTGCTTCCCGGTGAAGGGCTCGGGTTCACGCCCATTACCATTTGGTATTCTGCCTGCGTTACCTGGTACATCGCCACGTAGGATGGCTTGGTGATTCTCACGTGATGCCGAGGCGCTTCGCCTGAAAGTGTTTTCGTGTACCACTCCGGCTGCATGTTCTTCTTGGCCTCTTCCAACTCCCGAGCAACGTCCTGGGGCATGGAGCCCATCTCGAACTCGCCTGGCGGGATGAACGCGAATTTCATGCCGATGGAGTTTGTCGTCTCGACCGGCACGCCGAGGTGCTTGGCCCAAACTGCCTGGTGCTCCTTGGCTTTGGCGGCGTCGAAGGGCGCGACGGCCGGAGGTGGGGCGTCAGCGGGAGTGGGGCCGAAGGCGACGGCGTCGAAATAGGCGGCCCCGCCATAATCGCCGCTGGCCACGTAAGTTGCCAGTTGCACGTGCGCCGTGACTGCGTTGGCGGGGGCGACCGCCGTCGTGTAGAAGTGGTTCCAGCCCTGGTTGCCCACGCTGCCGGGCAGCGGCCCGCCCGTCGCACTGGAACTGTCCAAAATGATGATCTGGTTCGGCGCGTGTAGGGGCTGATCTGGTCGCCGCGGGAGTCGAAGTACAGCAGTTGGAGTTCGGCGTAAAGGTTTCCCGTCAGCGGATTGCCGGCCGGCATCATGGCGTAGACCGACATCGTATAGGAAGCGCCGGGCGTGACCGTAAAGCTCTGATAGGCCCCGGAATTCTGGCCGCTTACGACGAGCGACTGCGAACCGCTATAGGCATATTGGGGACTCAGGTAGACCGAGCCCCAATAATTCCAGTTCGCGGGCCGCATGCTGTTCTTGCCGGCCACGGGCGATTCGAAGCCCGCGTTGTTCGTGATCAAGTTGGATACGGGGTTCGACAAATCGCCGCCCGCCTGGAAGCGATCTTTTCCTGAAGGTGATCCGCGCCGTGTCCACGTCAGGTCCGCCAACCGCGGCGCGGCGGGGTTGATCTTGGACTTTACGTCCGTGGTCAGTGCGCCGCGAATTTCATCGCCGGCTAGTCGCACCGAAAGTTCGCCGAAGCGATCCTGGCCCTCGCTGCCCTCACTCCATTTGCCGTTGAAGCGGCGCTCGATCCGCGACCATTTCAGCTCGATCTTGCCCGGTGCCTTGCCGACAGTCTCGCTGTACTTGCCCGTGTACTCTCCGGCCGCGGTTTGCGTGAGCACGACCTGGCCCCAGCCGTGGCCCGACCACTGGCCGCCGATGTCGGGCGGCTCGGTCGATTGCACCAAGAACATGCCCAGCAGACCAATTCCCAAAGTGGCGATCACGGCAATGGTTCCTATGAAAAAGCTTCGACGCTTGTCGTAACCCGAAGCGTAAGCGAGGAGCGAAAAAGGAGATGCGAGCAGCCCTCGCTTACGCTTCGGGTTACGATCGGTGACGCACCCCGCCGGCAGCGGCACGCTGGCCGGCTGCTGCAAGTGGGCCAGACAACCTTCCAGCAATTCGCTGACTTCCTTGGCCGAGCCGAACCGCCGCGCCGGGTCCTTTTCCAGCAGACGCTCGACGATGCCGACGAACCAAGGCGGCAACTCGGGATTGAGCGACGCCATGGCCGGCGGTGCGTCGTCGATCAATCGCCGCAGGGTGGCCATCGTCGAATCGCTACGGAAGGGCGAAACGCCGGTCGCCATCTCGTACAGCACGCAGCCCAGGCTGAACAGGTCCGAGCGGCCGTCCAACGGCTCGCCCCGCGCCTGTTCGGGCGACATGTACTGGGGCGTGCCGGCGATGACGCCCCAACGCGTCATGGAGACGTCGTCGGCCGCGCGGGCCAGCCCGAAGTCGGTCAGCACCGCGCGTTCGACGCCTTTTTCCAGCAGGATATTGGCCGGCTTCACGTCGCGATGCACGAGTCCCTGCTCGTGGGCCGCCGCCAGCCCCGCCGCCGCCTGCATGCCGATGCGGAGAATCTCCTTGAGTTCCAAGCGGCCTTGGGCCGTCAGCCGCTGGGCCAGCGACTCTCCGGCCACCAGCGGCATGACGAGAAACGGCAACCGCCCGCCGGCTTGGACCTGATGAATCGCCAGCACATTGGGATGCAGGACGGCGGCGGTCGCCTGGGCCTCGCGGGCAAAGCGTTTCTTGGCCAGTGAACTTTGTGCGAGATGAGGCGCCAGTACCTTGATCGCCACGCAACGCTTCAACTCGCGGTCGAATCCCTTGAGCACGACCCCCATGCCGCCTCGCCCGATGATCTCCAGCACGTCATATCCGCCCAGGCGGCCGAGCACGTTCGGCTCGTCGGAAGGCTCAAGGTGTTCGACGCTGAAATCGACACTGGACCATTCCTCTCGCGACGGCACGGCCTCGTCGAGGTCGTCGCTGGCCAGCAGAGCGGCCGCCTTGTCGCACCAGGCTTTGCCGCCCGCCATCTCTTCGAGCGCGGCGCTGCACGCCTCGCACCCTTCCAGGTGGCGGTGAAGCAACTCCTCCCGATCGGCAGGCAGGTCTCCTGCCAGGCCCAGTTCCAGGTCCGCGATCGAACATCCGCTGGTCATGTGGTCTTCTCCATTTCGGACACAGCCGCCCGCAGGCGAGCCAACACGCGGCACTTGGCCATCCGTACCGCCCCGACCGTCATGCCGAGCTTCGCCGCCGCGTCGGTCGCTGAAAGTCCGGCCATGTTGGTTTCCCAGAAGGCTTGCCAGGTTAGCGGATGGACATCACCTCGCACTCGTTCACCCGCGCAATGGAACAAGGCACGTTCCAACTCGCGATCGAATTCGGCCGTTTCCGGTTCGCCGGCCGCGGGCAAGAGGTCGAGCATCGAAGGCAAGTCGGAACCACCGGCCGCCACGACGCGCCGCTCGCGATGCTTCAGCCAATTGATGACCAGGTTGCGAACGACGCGCCGCAACCAGCCGCGAAACGAGCCGCGATCTTTGGCCGGGTCCCAGCGGTCGATGTTCCGGCTCACCGTGAGGAACAGTTCCTGCATCACGTCGCGGGCGTCCGCGTCCTGCAACCCATTTTGCCGCAGCAGGCGGTAAACGACTGGCTCATAAAGAGTTACGAACTCGACCCACGCCTCGTGATTTTGCGAATCACAGAGGCGGAGCAGCAAGCTGGCGCGGGTGGTAGGGGTGCTTGTCATGATCGCTTCCTACCTGTATACACAATCGAAAACGCCCAACGTCACACGAAATTACCCGCATTCTGAACTGACCGAGGGTGTCCTCGAAGCTTCTTCACCGCGGCCTCAGCCGTTTCCAGGGTCGCATAGACGCCAACGACACTACTTTGCTCAGACATGATAAAATCCTTTTGGTTAAATGTTAAGGTTAGATTGTCGCACCGCCTCGTCGCTGGGTCGGTGCGGCCCGTGGGGCGACGAGCACGGCCGATTAGTTTTTCCACGTAGACCGGATCCTCGAAGCGAAGAAGATCGGCAAACTCCACGTCGACTTCCAACGGCTCGCTCCCGGCCTGCAGGGCGGAGCGGATGCCGTGCTCCCAGTCCAGGTGGACGGGCAGGTTGGTGTTTACCGCATAGAGGATCAATACGTGTTTCGGTTGCTTGCGCGGCTCGGCTGAGATCGCGGTGCCGCCGTGCGTGACCGAACAGGCATACACGATCGCAAGCCAGAATTTGGCCTGGCGGGAATTTGTGCCGAGCCATCTCGTCAGTAGCGAGATTGTGTCGCGGTTCACCGGAAAGCTCCATACCCTTCAATGTTAAGCCATGGGCCGGCGCGTGAGCGGGTTGTCACGAGAGCCGTATTCGACGCCCAAATCATTTCTGATTGTCGCATCTGGACTACGATCAGGCAACCGGCAGGTGCTAGTGTAGTGTCTCAGGCTGATGGGAGTTTATCGAGTGTTTTTCGGGCGCGGCGAACTTTTTCCAAGATGTCCTCTGCTTTCGCTACCCAGACGAAGCCCTTGGGCTTGGCGTTGTGATGGGCGATATAGTCACAAATGGCTTGCTCCAACTGAGCGATGTTCTTGAAAACACCGCGTCGAATGCGCTTTTCCGTGATGTCACGAAACCATCGCTCCACCAGATTCAGCCACGAACTGCTCGTGGGCGTGAAGTGCATGTGGAAGCGCTTGTGTCGTTTCAGCCATTTCTGAACGTTGGGATGTTTATGAGTCGCGTAGTTGTCAACAATCAAGTGCAAGTCCAAGTCGGCCGGCGTCTCGGCGTCGATCTTCTTCAGGAATTTCAACCATTCCTGATGGCAATGTTGTTGCATGCACTGGGCGATCACTTTCCCCTCGACAACTTCGAGGGCCGCGAACAAGGTCGTGGTTCCATTCCGTTTGTAGTCGGACGTCATCGTACCCAAACGGCCTGGGTACATTGGCAAGCTCTTTTGCGTTCGGTCGAGAGCTTGGATCGAGGTTTTTTCGTCGCAGGAAAGCACAAGGGCATGTTCGGGCGGATCCAGGTACAAGCCCACGATGTCGACAAGTTTTTCCACGAAGTGGGGATCGTTCGAGACCTTAAACGTCTTTGTCAAATGCGGCTTCAAACCGTTGTCACGCCACACGCGCGTGTACGGTGGCCTTGCTGACGCCCACCGCTTTGGCCATCATGCGTGTCGACCAGTTCGTGGCGTTTGGCGGAGTTTCCTGCGTGGTCTTGCGGAGAATCTCCACTTCCTTGATCGACCGCACGGTCGGCGTCCGTCCGCCACGCGGCGCATCCTTGAGGATGCCAGCCACACGGTCGGTAACGAATCGAGCTCGCCATGTTGCAACCGTCCGCCGTGTGCAGCCAAGTGCGGAAGCAATGCTGTCGTTCTGCCGGCCTTCCGCAGCCGCCAGCACGATCTGAGCCCGCAAGACGACTCGAGCTTGGGTACTTCGACCACGCGACAACTTGCTCAACGCCGTTCGTTCTTCTTCCGTCAACACAACTGCTCTGGCGACTCGCATATCGGTATCCTCCCTGGTATGAAGATACTACGAAAGCCGCACCCAATAAGTTCACTTACTTAAGAGACACTACACTAGCAGGGAGGATTAGCGACCGGATTGGTTCCGCCTTAGAGCAGGTTCCTTTCTCGACGCTCAGTTGATCCGCTCACCTGCGGCAGACTTTCTTGGCAAACCCAATCCGAGATCGCCATCACGTAATTCAAAGGGTCGGAAAGCCGTGAAAATCGAGGTTTCCAACAACGGACGCACAGATACCTGCGGGGGGGCTAGCAATTGCTATCCCACCGTGATGCCCTGCGGCATCTTCAACGTGCCATGCCGACCTTTGGGCCGCAGCAGTCGGGCAGGCGGGTGTCGACGACCACTCCCCAGTGTGGCGGCTGGCCGTATCGCATCCGAATCATTTCGCGACTGCTTACCTGCGGAGGTGGGGCACACCGCCGCAGGTTGGAGAGTTGCGCTCCCCCGCACGGCGCATCCATCAGCTATGAACGGACCCCACAAACAGGTGACAGTCGCAGACAATCATTACTGTTTCGGAAAACCACCGTTTTGTCGGAACGCCTCTAATGTGCTGTCCCGAGCGGTTGTTGGCGTCTGCAATGGGATTCTCGATTCGTACGGATTGTTGATTGGTCATGGGATGAATACAAGACCGATAATCGTACACCAAAAGAGGGGTTAACTCCACAAAATCTTGAAAATAATTAAATTATCGCTTTCCACTGAGATTTCATGCACCTGAGGAGATTCACCGTGAGCCGCAACCCCACACGTAGCCGACGATTTCTTGCCTGTCTGGTTCCCGCGTTGAAAGCAGCGCCTTTCGCAGCGGTCGCTCATCCGGCCCGCGGAAGCGATTGCGCTGGAGGTGTTGGAGCCCCGGCAGTTGCTCAGTGCGGTGGCGGGCGACGCGGCCCCCCACCTGCTCACTACCAACGTGTTTGCGGGCAACGCTGGCGCCGTCTTGCCGCATGCCGTCGCCGTGGGTCCGACAGCGGCCGGCGCCGCCGTCGCTGGGCCCAATCGCGCTGCCGCAGTGCCGGCGGCTGCCGCCACGGCCATGGTGATTAAAGTCGACGATCCCCACATAACACCTGCGATGGCCGGCTACACGGACCTGCACCTCCTCTCGGTCTATGGCGGGGAGAAGATCAACGTGCCCGTGCAATTTTTCAATCCCAGCCTTACGAAGCCGATCAATGGGACGGTCGACCTCTCGTTCTACATTTCGGAATCGTCCTCGCCCTCGGGCAATCCGTTCTACACGACGACGAAGGGACTCAGCATCGGCAAGTGCATGACGGCGGAGCTGACGACGGCTGTGACCGTTCCCAGCGATCTCACCGCGGGCACGTCGTATTACATTGTCGTGGATGTGAAGTCCACGAACCTGCAGATCCAGGGCGGCCCGGTCAGCTCGGCATCCTACGAATACCTGGGCGTGCCAAGCTACAACACCGCCGTCTTCAGCGGCGGTCTGTACCTCAAGTTCGTCAAGGAGACGATTGAAGGAATCTCCGCCGCCAAGCGACAGAACCCGAAGGTCAACGTCACGGACCCGATGAGCTTCATCGAGACCTTCGAAGGCGATTCCACCTCGCCCTATCTCGACTCCGAAAACATTGCCACCATCGGCGTGGGAATCAATCTCACGACGCTCAGCGCGTCGCTGCGGACGAGCCTCGCCGCCGCCGTGAGGACGTTTTACGCCGATCCGGCCAACCATGAGACGCTCGATGTCTCCAAGTACACCGATTCCCAGGTGGTCAGCATGTTAATATCGCAGGCCACCGGGCATAAGACCAACGTGGCCTCGAAACAGGCCTTCACCAGCGCCCAGGACTCGGCCTTGTTCACCCAGGCCTACAACGAGGAGGCCGACGATGCGGAGGAATCGCTCAGTTCGGTCTGGGGCCAGATGAGCACGCAGGCCCAGATTGCCATCGTCGACCTGGTCTACAATGCCGGGTCGGTATGGTCCGGCGTGGCCTCGGCGCTGAACGGTGGCCCCGACTATCTGCGCGGGGTTCAACCTCGTCGATGCCAAGCGAACGACGCAGGCCCCGGGGCTCACCACGCGCACGGAAGCCGAATACCAGAACTTGCTTGCCGGCCAGATAGCCTCTCTAGGAAACCTCGTGGGCGGATAGAATCGTCGATAATCAGGTCCGTGACGACGACTTGATACCTTGGGTTCATTCTCGCCTTTCCGCTTCCTGGCGCAGTTTGGCTATGCAGTGTTGGATGCGCTCCTTGACAACGGTAATTCCAGACGACAGAATCGTATGCTGGAATTGTACTATGGGCAAACTCGATTGAAAGGAACTCGGTATCATGTCCCAAGGTTATTCACGACGCAAGTTTCTCAAAGGTTCTGCGGCTGCGGCCGGTGTCGCCGCGCTGAACGAGCATTTCCAACAGCCCCTTCGTGCTGGCCCAGCCGTCGCCGGTCGACAAGCTGCGCGTGGCGGTGATCGGCGCAGCCGGCATGGGCGGTTATAGCGTGGGCTGTGCCCTGAGCGAGAACCTTGTCGCCCTGGTCGACGTGGACGAGAAGAATATCGCCAACGTCATGAAAGATAGCGTCAAGGAAACGGCCAAGCCCAAGATTTTCCATGACTACCGCAAGATGCTCGACGCGTGTCACAAGGACCTCGACGTGGTCCTGATCGCCACTCCGGATCACAACCACGCCCCGGCAGCCATCCGCGCGATCAACTACGGCAAGCACGTATTTTGCCAGAAGCCTCTGGCCCACAATATCGCCGAGTGCTATGCCCTGGCCAAGGCCGCCCGAGAGAAGAAGGTCCTCACGCAGATGGGCAACCAGGGCTATTGCGGCGAGGCGATTCGCCGCGTGGCGGAATATATTGCCGCCGGGGCCATCGGCACCGTCACCGAAAGCCATACGCTCTTAGGTCGCAACTTTGGCGGCTCAGGCGGACGGCCTCCCTCCAAGCCCGTTCCAGCCGGCCTGCATTGGGACGAGTGGATCGGCCCGGCACCCTACCGCGACTATCATGACGGCCTGCATCCTTTCTCGTGGCGCGATTGGAAGGCGTTCGGCACAGGCACGATCGGCGACATGGCCTGCCACCACGTGGCTTTTCCCTTCATGGCGCTCAGGCTGTGGGAGGTCAAGAAGTTCACCGTCGAGTGCATCAACACGAAGAACGGCAGCGAGGAGAAATATCCGCAAGACAACATCGTCTGCTACCATGTTCCGGCGCACGACAACTTCCCGGCCTGCAAGTGTTACGTCTACGATCACCAGGCCCTCCGCCCCGAGGTGATGAAGGAGTTGGAAAAGAAGTACGGCGTGAAATGGGGCGAAGACACGCTTTTTGTCGGCACCAAGGGCTACTTGGGCAGCAACTCAAGGATCATTCCCGAGTCGGAGCACCGGAAGTTCCCGGTGCCGCCCAAGACGCTCGTGCGTCCCAAGGCGGGCGGTCCCATCGAGGATCTCTACGCTTGCATCCGCAGCGGCGGCACTCCCGTTTCCAATTTCATAGACGCAGCCGGCCCGCTCACGTCCCTGGCCCTGACGGGTCACTTGGCACAATATGCGGGCATCGGCGGTAAGATCGAGTGGGATGTCGAGAAGATGCAATGTATCAACAAGCCGGAGCTGAACCAGTTCGTCCGCCGTGAGTACCGCAGCGGATGGGAAGTCTAGCACGGCGAGTCAATACACTAACCCGAAGCGCAAGCGCCGACCAAGCAAGGGGTTGGCCTCGCTTACGCTTCGGGTTGGTGTGACGCACTCTGCGCGCTAAACGCCAAGCCGTGAATAATCCAGTCTACTTGACCGTGAGGAGGAAACTTATCTTGCTGAGTTTCTTCAGCGAAGCAGCGTTTTCCAGCGTGGCCGTTACGCCGCCGAAGTCAAAAACGGAAAGGGCGTAGTCCGTGGCCTGGGTGCTCGAATTGGAAAGCGTGGCCTTGCTGCCGCTAGCCGTCAGCAGCGAGGCAATGTCGCCGTCGCTGATCGAGGCCTGGTCCTTCGCACCCGTGCCGGTGGCCGTGACCTGCTGGAATCCCGTGGCCGTATTGTCGTATTCAGTGCTGAGCTTTGTGGACGTGTCGCTCATCGTGGCCGAGGACGGACTGGCCGTGAAGACGTTCGTCTGCCCGGCCTCGCCGATGAACGACACCTGGCCGCTGCCACCGCCGGCGTTGACCGTGATTGACTGCGTCTGCACCACGTTGAGCAAGTAACCGGGACCGGAGATCGTGCCCGCGTCCGGCTTCAAGACCACGTTCTGCTTGCCGCCGCTGCCGCTGATGACCGCCGTGTTGAAGCCGCCCGCGCCGTTGAAGTTCACGACCAGCGAGTCCGCCACGTAGGTCTGGGCGGTGCCGTTGAGCGTCACGGTCCAGGTGTTCGGCGCACCGCCCGATGCGAAGGCGAAACTGTCGTTCGCGGACGTGCCCGCGAGGTTCACCGTGAGCTTGGCGGGCACCGGCGTCGGCGGCGTAGCCGGCGCCGAGAGCGTGCCGCCGATGGGCGGATCGAAGAGACCAACCACTGGCAGGGCGAAGGTGCTGCCCATCTGGTAGTACAGGTCGTGCCCCAGCGGTGTGGGCGAGAAAGGATGGTCCAGGGTGTTCACTTCTCCGGTGATCCGCTTCTGGATCAAGGGCTGGCCCGCCGTGTTCGTCGCCGGGTCGTCGGACAGCCACCAATACCAGTCGGAGGCCGAGCCAGGCGATCCCCCGGTGGTGTTCGGCGTGTAGAGCCCGATGTCGGTGATGCCGTCCTGATCCATGTCGGCCGCGACGGGCCGCGTGTCCGCCCCCAACTGGATGCCCTCGTCGCCAACGTAAATCGACTGGTGGATGTCCCAGTTATCGTGCGCGGGGTCCCAAAGTTGGAAGTAGAACGTCTCATGGTTGATGTTATAGGTGGCCAGGGAGACGTGCCCGCTGCCGTCGAAGTCGCCCACGATCGGGTAGCCCGCTTCCCAAACGGGGACCTTGGTGAGCGTGCCGCCCAGGCCGTCGCCGTAGAGGCCGCCCGTGAACAAATCCCAGTCGGTGCCGGTGTACAGGCCGACCTCGTCGTGGCCGGCGGGGGCCCCGCCGGTCGGGTTCCAGTCGCCGGCGATGGGCTGGCCGTTGATCTGGTTCGGATCGACGTAGTTGATGACCGGCGTGCCGGCGTCGCCTTCGATCAGCCAGCGATACTTGCCATTCACCAGGCCGTAGGCCGACAGCTTGTCGAAGCCATTGACAAAGGCCGTGCTGAACGGTCCGTTGAGCGAGGTCGGCACGGCGAAATTGCCGGCGAAGACCTTGTCGCTGGTGTAGCCGATGGCGTAGCTCAAGTCGCGGTCCGTGTAGTCGGTGTTGTTCGGGTCCCAGGTGCCGTTGCCGTTGGTGTCGATCCAGGCGTTGCCGCCGCTCCAGGTGCCGATGTCCGGCCGGCTGTTGACCGTGAAGCGGGCCACGAAATTGCTGCCCGGCTCGCCGTTGCCGGTGGGGAAAATCGGCGCACCGTTGGGCTCGGCCGCATTGCTCCCGCCGTCCAGCTTGTTGCCCGCGATGTCCGAAATCTGGTCGCTGACGGTGAGCGTATAGCGGTCGTCGGGCAAGGGCGTGTAGAAGAGCAGCGTAACGTACCCCTCGGCCGGCAAGCCGTTGCCCACCTGGGTCTCGGTGAAGGTGATCTGCTCGATGGGGATAATGCCGTTGGAATCGCCCACAAGGGTGAAATCGCCCGGCGCCAAGGTCCACGATTGCCCTACACCCAGGGGCACCGGCGCGTTGGGCAGGAAGATCGCATCGGAGAGGAAGCCCGTCACCTGGGCCGGCAGGTCTTGGAAGTTGATGTCCAAGGCGTTGACCAGCGGCGTGGGCTCCGAGGCGTTCGAGACCACGTATCCCGTTCCGCCGATCGCAGGCGCCAGCCCCGTGACGGTATCCGTATAGGTGAAGGTTGTCGAATTCACGACGCTGGCCACCGTAAAGACCCCGTTGTAGCCGGCCACGGCGACCCCGGAGATCGTGACCGTGTCGCCCACGGCCAGGCCGTTGATGGCCGTGGTCATGATCGTCACCGTGCTGCCCACTTCCTTGGCGCTGGCGATGGTGAAGGGGGGATTGGCCTTCGTACCGAAGAGGTTGTAGGTCGAAGTCGGAATGCCGTCGATATGGACGTCGGTGACTTGCGGCCCCTGGGTATCGATGAAGATGTTCAGCGACTGATTCGGGTTGACAGGGCTTTGCGTCCGCGCATCGTTCAGGTTCCCCGCCAGGTCCTCGGCGCTGACCAGGATTTGCCGCAGGCCGTCGTGGGCGAAGTAGAAGGGATTGTTGAGGTCCACGCTCGAGGTCACCGTCCACGACCCGTTGGGATAAACATTGGTGCCGTCGTTGGGCACGGCCACGGTCGTGGCCAGCAGGACGTAGCTTGGCGGCGTGGGCGGCGTGCTGGGCACCGAGGTGGCGGTTCCGCCGCTGGAAGCCGCCAGCCCCGTGCCGGAAGCCGTGTAGGTGAAGCTGGTCGGACTGAGAATGGAGGTGATCGTGAACGTGCCGTCGTAGCCGGCTACGCCGACCCCGGCGATCACGACCAGGTTTCCTACGGAAAAGCCGTTGACCGTTGGCGCCGTCGAGATCGTGGCCGTGGTGCCCGTTTCCGAGGCGCCGGTGATGGCGTCGTTGGCGGTGTTCACCAGGGCGTAGACGCGGACGATGGCGTTGGCTTCCGCGACGCCGTAGAAGGTCGGCATCGTATCGTTCGTAATGTTGTCCGTGTTCGTGTAGGGGAAGCTCTGCACCCCGCTGTCGCTGCCCGCGGCCAGCCCCGAGTTGGCCAGTCCCGGCGTGCCAAAGGCAACCGGCGGAGCCACGGTGTCCACGGTGAGTTGCAAGGCCGTGCTTTCAGTGCCGAAACCGGTCTCCGTGGGGGTCGCCGGATCGACCATCTGCACCTCGGAAACGATGTTATGCACGCCGTCGGCCAGGGCCGTGGTGAACGTGTATTGGTAGAGGCCGGGGAAGGTGACCGGATTCACCGGGGTGGCGTAGCCGACGGGGGTCTGCGTATTCGTGCCGTCGAAAATCGCCACGCGGAAACCGGGCGTGGTCTCCGAGGTGCTATAGGGGATCGGAATCGGGCCGGCCGGCGGAGTGTCCGTCGTGCCGTTGCCCGGCAGATCGTAGAGCAAGACGCCGTCGGCCAGGTGGATATAGATCGTCGGCTCGTTGACGTTGGTGACGTCGTCGAACTGCGAGCGGCCGCTGTCGTCGTTGGGCGTGCCGGGGGGCTCGTCGCCCGTATCCGTGATGGCTGCGGTAGCGGTCGCCCCGCTGCCGCCGCCGCCCGTGATGGTGATGGCCGGGGCCGAGGTATAGCCCGTGCCCTCGCTGATCGTAATCGAGGTCACCTCGCCGTTGGCGATCTGCGCGGTGGCGGTCGCTCCCGTGCCGCCGCCGCCGCTGAGCGTGACCGTCGGCTCATACGTATAACCGCTGCCGGGGCTGGTCACGGTGGCGGTGAGCACGCTGTGCGACAACTCGAGGTCGTAGGGCACGGCCGGCGCCGTGTCGACGATCGTGGCGTTGTAGCCGTTGATCACCCCGGCGGTGGCGCCAAAAACGTGCAGGAAATAACTCTGCCCGGCCACGGCCGGAATCCGCACACGGGCCCCGGCGTTCAGCGAACCGACGGTCGTGTTGCTCGCGCCGAAGGTGCCCGTCGAGCTGCCCACCACGTTGCCGTTCACATCGGTTACAGTAATGTCGAGCAGGCCGCCCCCGGGCAGCAGCGTCGTCGCGAACGCGCGGAAGAAGACCTGGAAATCGAGGGTCCCGGTCGTCTGGGCGACCACGCGATACCAGTCCTGGTCGGCGGGCACGCCGGGGAATTCGCTGCTGTTGGGGAAGATCGTCGCGTTCTGGATCTGCAAGGTCGAGCCTGAGCCCAGGTACGCCGCCGTGCCCTGGGTGAAGTTGGGTCCGTAGGTGTCCGGTCCCATGACCAGCAGGTTGGGATTGAGGCTCGTGCCCGCCACGTCGGGCGAGACGGTCTGCACGTTGCTGTAGTTGATGTCGGGCCATTGCACCGCGGCGGTATACGTGCGGACCGTGCCCGAAGTGCCATCGGCATAGCGGTCGACGACTACGAACTGATTGGCGGCCAAGACCCCGCCGCCGGAGGCCTGGACCAGCAGGGCGTTGGGACCCCCGCTCCCGCCATCGACGTTGATCAGCAGGTTATCGAGGTCATTGGGAGCGAACTGGGTGCCGACCGCGGGCGTGACTTGGAATGTGTCCTCGCCCGCGCCGCCGTCCGCCGTCAGGATCTGGACGTCGGGGCCGAGCGTCACCGGTTGCCAGAGCGAGCTACAGGAGTGACCGAGGCCGTGCGCAGGGTGGCGTCGAGGATGAAATTATCGCGGCCGTTGACCCCCGCCAGCACGACGGTATTGGAAATATCTGTGGCGCCGTTGATGGTGAACCCCGCGGCGGTGCCGGTGGCGGCGGTGAAGTTGAAGACCGTGTCCTGGACGGCGTCCTGGAAGCTGCCGGACGTGGTGCCGGTAGGCGTGTAGGTGGTGGTATCGTCCGGCGAGTTGGCCGCCACCGCCAGGGTGTTGCCGGCCAGGGCCAGGTTGACAAGCTCGATGGCGTCGAGCGTTACGGTCGCGCCGTAGCCGGTGATGGTGGTTAAGGAGTTGGCCACCGTGTCGTTGGCCAGACTGACCGCCACCGCGCCCGTGGCGGCAGTCAGATTCAGCGTGTCGCCGTCTGAGGAACCGCCCCCGTCCAGGAAGAGCCCGCCGGTGAAGGGGATGCTGCCTGCCACGTTGAAAACGTTATTGTCGGCATAGCCTTCCAGAGTCAGTTGCATGACCCCGGGGGTGTGGACTGTAACCAGGCTAACATCGGTGCCGCCGGCGGCAAAGGTGTTGAGGCCAACGTCCCCCGTCGCCGCAACGTCGAAGCGGTTGGAAGCGTCCGTGCCGTCGATGGTCAGGGCGTCCACTCGGGTGCGGCTCGCGTCAGCGATGGTCAGGCTGCCGGTGGCGCCGAGATTGTTGAACGACAGGCCCGCCACGGGGTCGCCGTTGCTGAGGCCCGTGGTGTCGCGCAGGGTCACCTGCCCCTCGTCGGCCAAGGCCCCCGGAGTGACCGTGACTATTTGCAGGCCGGCCGGGGTGGTAACGGTCAGGGCGTCGCCGCCGCCTTGCCCGTCGATCACCGTCTGTTCGATGGCGTTGAAGGTGATGGGCACCGGACCGGCGCCCGTGATTGTGCCGTTGTAGGCCGAAGTGGGCGCGAACTTGATGGTGTCTGCCGCCGTGGTGCCGTTGGCGATCAGCGTGTCGCCGGCGGAAGTGGCCCCAAACGTGGGCGGCTCGTCGCCGTAGACGGTAATGCTGGACAGCCCGGGGGTGGTGGTCGTGTTGGAGCCGGCCGGCAGGTTGGGATTGTTGAGGTTGATGACGTCGCTGCCGGCCTGGCCGTTGATGACCAGGTTATCCTTGTTGGTGAATTCCAGGGGCTCCTGGTTGTCGACGCTGACCTGGCCCCAGACGACGTTCGGCGTGTTGCTCAAGAAATCGGCGACGGTGTCATAACCCTCCGAATAGTTGATGGCGTTGCTGGCGTTCGTGGCGAAGACGGTCTCGGTGGTGGCCGGGACGTTGTCGAAGGTCGGGCTCAGGTTCTGGAAGTAGACGGTCTGCGTGCCGCTGGGACCATTTATGACGTCGCTGCCCTCGCCGGCGTTGGGGCCGACGCTGTAGGTGTCGCTGGTCTCGGTGGTGCCGCCGTTCTGGGTCAGAGCAAGCGTGTTGAAGCCCGTGCCGCCGTCGTACTGAATCGGGACGGTGGTCAGGCTGGTGCTGCTGTCAACGGTCATCGAATCGTTCCCGGCCATGCCGTCGAACGCGAACTGCTGTATATTCAAGAACGAATAGACTGGCGAGCCGTCGAAGGTCATGTTGGCGGTCGTCGGACTGGTCGGCGCGAGGTCGAGCGAATCGTTGCCGCTGGTGCCGATGACGATCATCTGGTCGCCGGGCGTGCCAGGCGAGACGCCGCCGTCGAAACTGATCGGCACGTTGACCACCCCGTAGGCTTCGTTGACGGTTACGGTATTGTTGTTGGCGTCGCCGGCAACGATAATGGGGCCGGAGGACGAATTGGAATAGGTCGCCACCACAGTGTTCGTGCCGGTGACTAAGACCTGGACCATCGTGGAGTCGTTGGGGTCGACCTGGATCGTGACGTTTTCGTCCGTGTTGTTGAGCATCAGAGGGGGGTTGCTGGGAATGGATGGAATGCCGTTGGCGGTGACGATCACCGAAGCATAGTCCGCAAGGGTCTTGCCGGTGGGCAGTGTGAACTGCACGCTCTCCTGTGCCGGTCCCGTGTCGAGGCCAACGCTGCTCCAGTTGGAGGTGGTCGCGTAGGTGACGTTGCCGCTCCCGTCAGTGAGTTGGACGATTGGGTAATTCGTGGCCATGGTCGCTTCATCGCCGAAGGAGCCACCTTCCGAAATTCCGTTCAGTTGCGTGCCCGTAAGGGTGTAGGTAGTGCCGGAGTCGTAATTAATATTGGTAATGACCGGCCGCCAGGCATTGTTGGGCAGGCCGGCCGGCGTATAGATCTGGATTCCACCCGGACCAGCTTCGTTATCCAACAGCACCTGCCCACTCGGTAGCGCGATCATGAACAGGAAGTCGCTATCATCGCTGATGCCGCCGGCGGGCGTCACGTTGGTGTAGATCCCGGTGGTCGGATCGAACTCGTAGATGAAGCTCGGGTTGGGGAAGGTGTATCCACCGCCTGCGCCAATCCCTCCTAGCGGCGAGAGACACAAAAGGATATCGCCGTTAGCCATCATGCAACCCGGCGCGTCGTCCATACTGAGTTGCGACGTGGACCAGGTGCCTCCACTGGTATACGTGCCGTTACCCTGCGGGCCGATGATCTGGAACGAGTTGGCCGTCAAGTTCGCGATGGTCCAGCTTCCATTGGCGGCCGTATTGCCGCCGACACCCGCAATCGTTACTAGCTGCCCATTATTCAGTCCGGTGGTGCTGACCGCGGTGATCGTGATGGCGTCGAACCAGGTGCCCCCGCCGGTATAAGCGCCGTTGCCGTTGGCGTTCGCCTGGGAAGTGGGAGCCAGTTGGAACGTCGTGGGCGACAGGACCGTAATAATCCAGTTGCCATTGGCGGCCGTGTTGCCGGTGACGCCCGCAATGGTTACCACGTCATTGTTGTTCATGCCCGCCGTACTCGACGTGGTGACGACCATTGGGGAAGTGTTGCTCACGCCGGCAATTGTCCCACTGACATTGGTTGCGCCGCTGATCGTGCTGCTGAAAGGTTGCGTGGGTTGATTCGGCCCGGCACTCCACAAGTTCGTGGTCGGATCATAAATTGCGGTATGGCCGTTGCCGCCGAAGAATATCGCATTACCATTGGGCAAGAGGAACGCTGGTCCCAACTCAGCACCCTCGAGGTAGCCTGGATTCGGGAACTGCGCCGCTGGCTGGGGGAGGCCCGTCGCTCAACAGCGACGGCGGATTGGTCGGGTCCACGTTGCTGGCGTCAACCCATGTGCCGGTCGACGGGATATATCGCTGCGCTTTGAACGCGCCGGCATTAACGCTGCCGAAAATGTCGTATGACAGAATGCTCCCGTCCGGGAGCTTCATCCATGTCTCCTCATCGCTGGCGTCGCCCCGCAACTTGCTTCCTGTCTGCGTCCACGTATTCGTCGCCGGGTCGTAAATATATGTATTCGGACCGTTGAACCAACCGGCCAGAATATTGCCGCCGGGCAACACTTCGAGGGGGTCGTCGCCATATTGGGAAACGCCAAACGTGCCTCCGCTCGTGTAGGCGCCGTTGCCGGTAGAACCTGTCAGCGTGAAGGTCGTTGATGCCAAGTTGGCAATGGTCCATGTTGCATTAGCGGCGGTGTTCCCCAAGATGCCGCTAATGGTTACCTGTTCGCCATTGTACAGGCCCGTGGCATTCACGGCGGTAATGGTGATGGGGCTTGTATTACTAGCCCCGGTGATGGTCGGGTTGAGATCGATACTCGTGGGCGGTGTAGGAATCGTCGCCGTCTGCGCCCAACTTCCCGGGCCGCCGGAGTTGGAAGGGGTGAAGATCTCGGAGGTGCCGGTAAACGGATCCGGGGATGAGTATTCGCCGCCGATCGTAAACACCTGCTGGTCTGGCAAGACCGCCGAAACATCGAACAAACGCTGCTCATTGGGGGTCAACCATGTCCCGGAGTTGGCCAGCGAAGACCATGCCCCGTTGACATAGTTGCCAGTATTGGTGGTCGTGCCCGGAAAAGTATTTCCCGTTGCCGTGGGCGCAAGCGCATACCACGTATTGGAAGGCGAGTTCTGACCCGACTGCACCATCACCGATCCGTTGGCGAGCAGTGCCAGGGCCTGCATGTACGAAGGGCCGGATCCTGATGCGGCCAGGGGCGACCAGGTTCCCGCCAGCAACCTCCGTGGTTCGAGGCACTCGAACCGCATGCAACGAGCCCTGCCGGTCATCGACGACCGCTGCCTGTCCGTCGAAGGACGCCGTGACTTGTTTTTTCGCCCGAAGAAGCTGCGTGATCCCATGGTTCGAACCCCTCAAAAGCAGGTAAGTGACTCGGAAAAACTTCCGCCCCCACGCGCGGGAGCCAGGATGTTAGCGAAACATGTAATCCGTTACGCGAGATAATTCTGTTAGGGACATTCCCAAAAGCAACCGAAACCCTGGTGGAGATCTGGTGAAGCCTTTTGTGGAACTCTGGTGAAACCACGGCTGAGTTTGTAGAACGGAGTTTATTCTGCCGAACGGCAAACCGGGAAGTTATTTTTTGGCCGGTCCTAAACCGGCCGCTGGAATTCGCCGGAGGCCAGCCATTCGGGGTCAACGAGCGTCCAGAAATTCACTGCCAGCCCCGCGGTCACGTAGGTGTATGGCAGCCAGCCGCAACCATGCTCACCCCACGCATCGCCCCAGCAAGGGTTAATCAACAGCGCCCCCGCCAGGACCGCACGCGATAGCGGTCGTCATATCCCACGGCCATCGCCGCCCGCCCGCCGCGCACGCCGTCGAAGATCGTCGAGTAAGGAATGTCGGCATCGGCCGAGACCGATGTACAGACCGGGAACCCGAAAACCAAGGCGAATCCGGCCGCCAGAAAAGACTTGATCGACTCCAGGACCGCCTCGGCCGATTTCTCGCAACCGTCCGCGCGCACGTACTTCAATCCGGGGAATTTCCTCGCTGCGGCGTAAGCGAAGGCGTCCGGTTCGCGGCCGACGTTCTCAGCACCGCACGGCCAGTCCTCAACCCGCGGCACGCCGAAACGGACGATCGCCTTCCAGGTGGCCCGCAGTTCTTCGCCGCCGTGGCATGGGCATCCTGCCGTGCAGGATAGGTTTGCAACCTGTCTGGATAGTCGCGTTCGTGCCGAATTCCCTTGGCACGCGCATCCTGCCCGTGCTGAATTCCCCCCTCCAGGATGTCCTGCCACCGGCCCGTCGCCCGTGCGGGCAAGCAACCGGTGGCTGGTGCAGTCGACGAAACTTGCTGATGGCTCGATGATTTCGCCCGTGGCCCGCCGCTGAAAGTATTGCAGCAGGGCCACGCAGGCACTGGCGGAACCGGATGAGACACTTGGGTGGCCGTCGGCCACGGGGCAGTACTCCCGCCAATCGACCCGTTTGGGCGGCGCCGATCGCCGTTTCAGGCCGCCGAGGACCTTTCCCGCCTCCTCGCCGTCGGGCCTATAGTCCCGCGGATCGGGAAGATCGGGTCGCCAGCCGAGTCCGGAAGCCACGAAAGCGGGCATGAGATCCATCCAATAAATGCTTTGACGCGTACAAGGTCAATAAGCATTCTTCCCGTGGGCGGTGTGCCGAGATACACGAGATGTGGTGGAACTCTGGCGAAACTACCCTACCGCTTCGCCATTCCGGCCCGGGCTCGGTCTCCAGCGGATTCCCTGGCCGTTTCCGTTGCCCAAGAAATGGATCAAGGGGTTCTTCTGGTTGCGATTGAGCGAAATGATCGTGTCGTGCAAACGCCGCTTCGAGTCTTGCTCGGGATGTGGCGGCAACGGATCGTCAATAACGACCGGCCAGCCCTCCTCCTCGAACACCGTAAGGATCCGTTCCTGGTTGAGCGCTGGCACCTTGAACTGCTTGACAACCAAGTCGCCCAGGCGAAGCTCCTGCCGCTCGCGGTCCCATTTTGGCAACAGATCCTGATCCTTGCCATGGCCATTTCCACACACTGTCGGCGACGAATCTGCCGCTGCATGCATGCCATTTAGAAAAGCCGGCTTGCGAGCCGCCCCCTCCAAAGAAATCAGCCCGCTGCTCGCATAAGCGAGCCCCGCTTCGCTGAGCACGAAGCAAGCGTTCGCGGAAAAGCTCAGAGGGCGGTCGGGCCGAAAGACGCGGTGCCTGTCACCAACAGACGTTATTTCCTGTTTGTGCTGCACCAAGCCCTTACAGACCAGCCAACGGAAGTCATTACTTGTCAGCCCCAACTCGCGGAAGGTCTGGATTTCGACGGCAAAATCCCAAGCATCTCGCCCCAACTCGCGGGCGAAACTCGCCGCTTCGGCCAGGTAGCGGAGCGCTGCCAGCCCGCGATGGTGCGGGCACAAGCTGAGATCCGCAATCGGGCCAGCATCCGCAGTCGGGGACGATTGCACCTCATTGCGAGATGGTTCGTTGCAATGGATCATGGCCGGAGGCATGGGATGGCAGCGACCGAGGAAAGTTGGTTCCCTAAAACGATATGCGCCGGGTGGCCTCCGGGCAAGTATTTCTTAGACTCCGCTCCCTGCCTATGTCAAACTAGGTTATCTGCGTTGAGTTGGTAGGTGAGCAGTCTTTTTCTTTTGCACTACTCCGTTTGCGCCGATGATTGCAATAAGTGCCGAAATACCAAAGGTTAGGAATATGTCAGTAAGCAGGCTTGGCCAAAAAAACCAAGGCTTATACGCAAGAAAAGGGGGGTGTCCGATGAAAGCGTTTCAATGGTTTCCAGTCGTGGCCGTACTAGCAGCAATCGGCTTGGTGGATCGTACTGTTTGTGCCCAGGGCGTGGACTCGGCGGCAGCCGCCGCGGTCGCACCCGCCAATCCGGTCGCACCCTCTGCGCCAGGCACACAAGTTTGCAATGCGTGTTGCGATTGTCCTTGTTGGCGCGTCTTCGCTGAATACCTGATGCTGCGTCCGCGGAATGAGGGCGTCGAATATGCGGTGCCGGTCAATGGCCCCATCGTAGCCGGCACGGTCCCTTTGCAAATCGGACCTACGGCCGCGGTCGATCCCAATTTCCAGTCCGGATTCCAGGTCGGCGTGGAGCGGCTCATCGACGAGTGCAGTTCGATTTCGTTGAGTTACGAATACTATCGCAATGAGGTGAACAACGGACCGGTGACGGCCACCACGCCGCTTGTTTTGCGTCCGATGGTCTTCAATCCCTCGTCCGCCGACGCCGCATCGGACTTCTCATCGGCCGCTGCCCACGAGGGCCTGGAGTTCAACCTCGTGGACCTGGATTACCACCATAACCTCTGGAGTTGCGATGGCAGCAGCATCAACTACCTGTTCGGAATGCGCTACGCCCAGCTTGGACAGGAGTTCGACGCCACCTTCACGTCCATCATTTCCGCAGCCGCCAATACGAACATCGAGTTCGATGGAGTCGGCCTGCGTTTTGGCCTGGACGGCGAACGAAAGATTGGCGGCGGCTTCTTCGTCACGGCCATGGCCAATACCAACTTCCTCGGCGGCCAGTTCACCGGCAGCTACTTGCAAGGCAATACCAACAACCCCGAGGTTGCCTATACGACCTGGGAGGAAGCACGCTTTGTCACCATCCTCGAAGCCGGACTCTCCATCGGCTGGCAGTCGTGCAACGGGCGCATCCGGGACCTCGCTCGGATACGTCGTCAGCGATTGGTTGAACGTGGTCAAGCCGTCGGACTTCATTGCCTCCATGCAGGCCAACCAGTACACCGGGACAAACCAGGTCGGCAACACGTCGTTGGTGTTCGACGGTGTGACCGCCCGCGCCGAGTTTACCTGGTAGCGGACCCTGACGGACCCTCCCGGTTGTTCGGCAGCGTGCCATTGCCTCACCCCTTGGCTCGGCAATGCAAAAGTGGCTGCGATCAACGCCACACTCCTCGCATCCGCGATGGAAATACCCAATTCGTGTGGCAACTACGGAGAATTGGGGCGTGGTTCAATTTGTGGGCCGGCAGGGTAACGCGTCGCGAAGTTTGGTAGGGAACGGACTCCGTGCCGTTCTGGAATACGCGGAACGGCACGGAGTCCGTTCCCTACAGAACCCGGCCACCGAAGTGTTACCCTGGTTTGAACCATGCCAGAATTGGCAGAGGGTTTTCCTCGCGTCTTGTGATCGTGTTGCTCAACGGCCAGCGGGGTCCTATACTGCTCGCGGGTGAAAATGAGCCGTTTTCGCCACGGCCATAGAAGCCCGAAGCGCAAGCGAGGTAAAGGGTTCCGGCCTCGCTTGCGCGTCGGGCTTTTATCATTTTCGCCCCCGCGAGCAGTATAAACCGCATTTTGTCTTCAGGGAGGGGCCTCGGGCTAAACCCCGTCCCCGTTGGTTGCACGGACCCTTTGACTGCGCCGCATTCTACCGCGCACAAGAGGGGATTCAAGAGCGTTTCACCGCTGGCCAGCCCCGCCTCTACGGATCGGAGGTGGGCAAGGCCTGCTATTTTGCAGACCCCGGCCCAGGACAGACGCAAGCATATAATACCCTACCCTGGGGGTTTGTGGGGAGAATAAAATACACTGGCCCGGTAACAACCCCACACGACGTCCGTATGTGAAGACATGAGATCCCGAGAAGGCTGCTTCAGGGCACACGACCGACTGTCCTTGTTCGAGCGGTCGTGGATGCCCACCGCGCGGCCGCGCGCCGCGGTGGCCCTCATCCACGGCCTGATCGAGCACGGCGGCTGCCATGCCGGCACAGCCCTGGAACTGGTGCGCCAGGGGTTTTCCGTACATGCCATGGATCTCCGCGGGCATGGACTGTCAGAAGGGCCGCGATGCGACGTCGGCTCATTCGAGCAGTATCTGCTCGACTTGGACGTCTTCTTCGAGCGGGTTCGGCGCGAAGAGTGCGATCGGCCGCTGTTTCTTATGGGCAACAGCATGGGTGGGCTGATCATCACCCTTTGGGCCATCCTGCGGCAGCCGCAAGTGAGTGGTCTCGTCCTCAGCGGTCCGCTGCTGGCATTGGCCGATGGTCTTTACCCACGGCTACGGCATTTAGCTACCGTCGCGGCAGCAGTGGCGCCCACGTTACGAGTTACGCAGATTCCTTTCGACTGGCTTGCTCGCCAGCCCCGCGTGGTAGACCGTTTTCGCAACAACCCCTTGGTGTTTCACGGTTGCTTTACGGTCCGCATGGCGGCGGAGATCCTTCGCGCCATGAAGAAGGTGTCTGAACAAGCGGCCGCCTTGAGCGCGCCACTCTTGATCTTGCACGGCAGCCAGGATCGGATTTGCGGACCTGCCGGCAGCCTGGCGCTGTATAAAAAGGCGGGCTGCGCCGACAAGACATTTCATCTTTATGAAGGATTCTATCACGAAGTGCTCGATGAGCCCGAGCGCAACCGGGTGTTGGCCGACCTGACCACCTGGCTCGGCCGGCGTGTCCCCTCGGGCGACGTGCCGGCTTGCCGGAAGCAGTTGGAGGCATAGAATTGTTGCGAGGATGATCATGAATCAAGATGACATGCGGCTCAGCAGGATCGAAACGCTTTGGTCGGTGGTCCGGCAGGCGAACGAAGGCAGCTTGGAGAAGGCAAAGCATGCCCAGCAGACCTTGTTGGAGCGCTACGGAGGCGCGGTCCGCCGCTACCTGCTGGGGTCGCTTCGCAACGAGGATGCGGCCGACGAGGTTTTCCAGGAATTCGCGCTGAAGCTCGTGAGCGGCGCTTTCCAAAAGGCCAATGCCAGCCATGGGCGGTTCCGCAGCTTTCTGAAAACCACCCTTTTTCACCTGATCGTCGATTACCAGCGCCGCGGAAAACGCGATGCAACCCGGGCGTTGCTGGACGAGACGCCCGATCGCCCCTTCTGCGAGGACCGGCTTGCCGAAGAGGATCGGGCCTGGACGCTGAGTTGGCGGGAAGAACTCCTGGCCAAGGGCTGGGCGGCCCTGGCCAAAATCGAGCAGTCCACGGGCACACCCTATTACACGGTGCTTCGTTTCCGCAGCGAGCATCCCGACCTCCGTTCGCAGGAAATCGCCGACCAGCTTAACGGAAAAGTCACCAAGAAACTCGGATCGAGCTCGGTCCGCGTCCTGATCCATCGGGCCAGGGAATTGCTGGCCGAACAGGTGTTGGACCTCGTGCTCGACTCGATCGATTCGGCCTCGCTGGAAGAATGCGAAGAGGAGTTGATCGACCTGAATTTGCTGGAATACTGCCGCTCGGCCTTGCAGCGTCGGCGTGGCGAGTCCAGCGAAGCCCCGCCGGTGTGACAGGCAGCAGGGACGTGCCACCCTGCTGCTCAACCGACGAGCTACCCAGTAACGTATGATGAACCAGAAGCGCGATCCTGAAAATTCGCAGCCGCCGACCATGCCGTTGAAAGGCCCGGCAGCGGGTGTTGCCGAATTATCGGGACTGCTTTCCTCGGCCCGCGACGAATCGCTGGCCACGCTCGGCGGCACGTCGCTTGCCCCCAGTTGCCCCGCCTCTCTAGCCACCGCCCTTTGCGACGTCAAACCCGTTTCCTTGGACGACCTCCGGCCGGGCTCGCGCATCGATGAGTTTGAAATCATCAGCCCGTTGGGCCGCGGGGCCTTCGGCGCCGTTTATCTTGCCCGCCAGATCTCCTTGGATCGCCAGGTCGCCCTAAAAGTCACGGCATGCGGGCACCATGCACCCATGGTCGAGGGCGAAGGTCGAAAGATGGCCCGGCTGGAGCACGAAAACATCGTGCAGGTCTTTTCAGAAACGGCCTTCGACAGCCGTACGCGGCTGTTGTGCATGCAATACGTGTCTGGCCCGACCTTGCAAGCGGTGCTCGACGAGTTGGACGTGTATCTGCCCGCGGACAGGCACCGTGGCGGGCACCATGTACCCATGGTCGTGGTCGGCGGGCAGAAACTGCTGGAGGCCATCGATCGGCTCGTCCAACGGCCGGCGGAATTCGATCCTGCGGCCATGCGAAACCGCGAATTGCTGGCCGAGCTTGACTGGGTCGAGACCGTGTGCTGGATCGGAGCACGCCTGGCCGAAGCCTTGGATTACGCCCACAGCCACGGGGTCGTCCATCGCGACATCAAGCCGGGAAACATCATGCTCAACCAGTATGGCCGCCCCCTGCTGGTGGATTTCAACCTGGCATTTCAGCCGCTCGATGCGTCGGCCGGCGACGACCGCGTGGGCGGAACGCTGGCCTATATGGCCCCCGAGCATCTCGACGCCTTCCTGGCCCACGCCGGAGCGTCGCAGGAGACGATTGCCCAGGCCGCCGACATTTACTCGCTGGGAGTCGTATTGTACCAGGCCGCGAGCGGCTCGTTGCCCTTCACGCAGACGCCCGACGGCAGAAACAAGATGGAAGTCGTGCGAGCCCTGGCCGCTCAACGGCGCGAGCTTCCGCCGCCCTTGCCCGCGGAGCTTCCCCGCGCGTTGGACCAGGTGATTGCCCGCTGTTTGCATCCGGATCCGGCGCAGCGGTTCGGCTCGGCCCGCGAGTTGTCGGCCGCCTTGGAAGGCTGCCGGCACTATCATGCCGCCGAGAAGGCAATGCCCGACTTTGGCCGCATGCGGGCAGCCGTGCTGCGGCGGCCGGCCGTCTGGCTGTTCGTTCTTGCCCTGATGCCGCACCTCGTGGCCTCGGGCATCAATATTGTTTACAACTACATTCGCATCATCCTTCACTGCGACGAAGTCCAGCCGGATGTTTTCTTCCGCCTCGTGGTCTGCTACGACGTGATCGCCTATAGTGTCGGCATCATCCTGGGCCTGAGAGTCGTTGTGCCGGTCGGCCGGGCATGGCCGTTGGTGCGCGGGCGGTTGCCGGGCAATCGGCAACAGATCGACGCGGCGCGGCGAATCGTCGTAAGTTGGCCGAAGTGGGCGGGAGGGATTGCCTGCCTGTGTTGGATGCCGGGCGGACTTGTCTTCCCCTTGGTTCTGACCATCGTCTCCGGCCGGCTGCCGCTGGACGCCTGGGTCCATCTGCTGATCTCGTTCGTGCTTTCGGGGCTGATTGCGGCGACGTATTCCATGTACTTCGTCGAGTGGATCACCCTCTGCGTGGCTTACCCGGAGCTGTGGTGTGACCGGCAGGGATTTCGGGCCACGGCCGCCGCGGAGTTGCGTTCCGTGCCGTTTTATCTGCGCCTGTTGCAGGTCATGGCCGGCCTGATTCCCCTCATCGGCGCGCTCACCGGCGCGGTCGCGATGTTGTCGGCAGGGCCGCAGAATTCGGAAAATCAAGCGTTCACTGTCCTCGTCATCGGCCTGATTATCCTCGGAATGGCCGGATTTCCTCTGGCCATGTTCACGACGGGCCTGCTCTCCCAGGCCTGGGCCGCCCTTACCGGGTCGAACGAAATCTCAGCGCGGCCCCGCGGGCAGTTGTAAGAAACACGTGATCGTTCGAAATTCTCGCAAAGCGCGTAACGCTTCACGATTCGCCCGTAAGAGATGGTGACGGACGAGCCAGGGTGGCTCGCCGATCGAGTTGAAAGAAAACCATCTCTCTGAAAGGATCTGAATCATGAAGTTTTCATGGAAAACGTTGTTTGCAGCGATTGGCGCGTTGGGATTGCTGGCAGCCGTAACCGTCCAAGACGCGTCGGCAGCCGGCCATGGCCACTCGGGAGCAGGACACCATTCGATGTCGGGCCACTCGGGCAGGTCGAATCATTATGACAGGGGTCGTTTCGACGGCCGTTATCGTGATTTCCGCCGGTCATGGTATGGCGGTCGCTACGGCAGGTATGGCTATGGCTACTATCCGAGCTACGGCTACTATCCGAGCTACGGCTTGTCGTCGTACCCGTACTGCCCGAGTTGCTACGAGTCATGCTGCGCGAGCTGCTATCCGAGCAACCCTTGCCGGGAATGCATCGCCAGTTACCCGTGCTACCCGTCCTGCAGCGAGCCCTCGTACGGCTTTGACGCTTACGGCAGCGGCGGCTGGGATATCTACGGCAGGCCGTACGGGCATTATCGCGATCGCGATGGCCGTCCCGGCGACAAGGGTGGCGAGCACCGGCTTGGCTCCTTGACCGGTCACGGGAGTTCGAGCGGAATGTCGTCGCACGTCGCCTCGAGCGGCTCGCACGGTTCCCGCCGATGATCGGCGTCAAGACGCTCAAAACTCGCTGATTCGACCGCTCTGACCTCAAGACGGCCGAATCCAGCCGGCCCTCGTTCGCGAGGGCCATTTTTTTGCGCCTAAGGTCGGACGCGCTACGGGCGCGGGCAGAGGAACAGTTAGCGGCATCAGAACTTTGGCTTTGCCCGCTCGCCAGCTTTCGACTCGTCGCATGCCGGTGTAGAAGGGCGCTCATAAGGTCAAACGGCTCAACGTCGGCCGCTAATGCCGACGTTTTTTTGCGCCTGGGGGTCACGGAGCTATCGCTGGAGCTATTTTCTCCAAATCTTGCAAGTTAGGCTCTCTTTCCTTCATGCGCCGACTCCCCGGTAAAGGTTGAACACTTGACGCGGGACGGAAATTCCGCGATAATTCCAGCATGCAAATTCCAGGGCACGTTGAAAACGGTGTGGTGGTACTCGACGGCGGGGCGACCCTCGCCGAGGGCACAAGGGTTGTCGTTTCCCAGCTTTCGCGCGTTGGCCAAGGACCCCAGCCAGAAAAGAAATCGGTCGAATTGCCACTGGTGTCCAGCGGTAAACCGGGCAGCATTCACTTGACGAATGAACGAATCCACGAGATTCTCGACGAGGAGGATGTTGCCACGATGAAGCGGACTTGGGATGTACCTTCCTGATATTAACGTCTGGTTGGCGCTGGCTTTTCTCGCGCAGCGTGCATCACCGAGCGGCGCATGCGTGGTTCGATGGGTTGCCGGAGAATTGTCGCTGCTTCTTCTGCCGTTTCACCCAACACGGCTTCTTACGACTGGCAAATAATCCCAGGGCGTTTCCCCAGATCGCGGTAACTCAGGTGGAGGCATGGAAGCTTTACGATACCTTTGTCTCCAACCCGCGCATCCAGGTTGCCTTCAAGCCACCGATGCTGGAAACCCTTTGGCGACAGTTCACTCAACTGCCGCAGTTCTCGCCGCAGCGTTGGAGCGACGCCTACCTGGCGGCGTTCGCCCAAGCCGCCGACTTTGAGGTCGTCACGTTCGACAAGGGATTCGCTCAGTATACGGATCTGCGTCACACGATTCTGTCCTGACACGTTTGCAGATCGTCACGACATCCCTCGCTGGCTCCCGAGATTTCGGCATTTCCAGCCCCTCCGGTCCGGTACACGTTGTAAACCGGGCACCACGGCGGAGCGTGGTGAGCACGTGCTAGTTCCGCCCGTGCGGCCGAAACGACAGGTTGAAAACCTATCCTACCGCCGGCCCAGCCGGTCCAATAGGACCACTCGTCCGCTGGTCCAAAAAGACAGCCTGGAAGACACTTTCTGCCATGGATTTGACCTTCCCGGACGGACCAACGCACTCCTTGGACCACAAGACGCAGAAAGATGAAGGATGAGGGCGGAAGGATGACGTGCCGGTTCTCGTGCCGCACATTTCCCCCGAATAGAGGGGGATTTTCTTGCTTTTTTCTGCGCGCTTTCCGCTGAATTCCCGGAAAATGCAAATCGTTACAAACAAACGCCTTGCGGAATAATCGTGAGCCGCGTTCGCCTGTACGACTGTGTCAAGTTGCCTGCTCCTGCGTACTTATTCGTAAAGGGAAATCGTGCGCGGGAAGCAAGGAGCAGAGTACGCAGTACGGAGTGCAGAGTACACAGTACCGAACGCAGAGTACACAGTACCGAACGCAGAGTACACAGTACCGAACGCAGAGTACACAGTACCGAGCGCAGAGTACAAAGAATAACTATGGCTAAGTACGCTATATTATTAATGTCGGTGGACATATAACGACCGAAGGAGATTGACCATGCCATGCCCCGAGGAAAGACCGGTTTCCGCCACGCGGCGGCGGAAGGAGGCCCTGCTCACGCAGGTCTGCACGCTGGCGCTGGCCGGCCAAAGCTGCCGGCAGATCACCGCCACGTGCGGGCTGCCCAAGTCGACCGTCCATCGCTGGCTGGAATTGCTCCGCGAGGACTGCCCGACGAGAATTGCCAACAGCGCCAAGATAATCGCCGAGGCGGTGGCCGGCTACGAGGCGCTGTACCACAAGGCGCTGGAAAGCTTCAGCCGCTCGCAGGCGGACAAGGTGACGGAGCGCATCGTGGAGACCAAGACAGCCCGCGGTCCGAAAAAGAAAAGGACCGTCGTCACGGTGAACCAGGCGGGCAAGCCGGCCCTTCTGGACGCGGCCCGCCGCGCCTTGGACGGGATCGCCAAGATTGCGGTCCGTGTTGCGCCGCGAGGGGGGAAGGAAGGGGAGAAGGGGCGAGGTACACCGCCACGCGCTGCGAGACCTGGATCGCCAACTGGTGTGCTCAACGCCTTTCGGCATCAACGGAAGGAACACCGTCCATGCGATACGTCCAGAATGTTCGCCAGTGGTGCTCAACGCCTTTCGGCATCAACGGAAGGAACACCCGTCCGCTCCCGTTGCAGAAATACCGGCTTGTCGGTGCTCAACGCCTTTCGGCATCAACGGAAGGAACACACCGGCTGCCAGGCCGTTAGTCCCGGCTGCGCAAAAGTGCTCAACGCCTTTCGGCATCAACGGAAGGAACACCGGGTGACCTTGATTGGCTGGTCGTAGTCGCCTTGTGCTCAACGCCTTTCGGCATCAACGGAAGGAACACCGCAATATCGCGGGCCAGGTTCATCATTCGCTCAAGTGCTCAACGCCTTTCGGCATCAACGGAAGGAACACGAGGCGACGCTCATCAACCTCAAGGAGCAATATGGGTGCTCAACGCCTTTCGGCATCAACGGAAGGAACACAGGAGATCGAATCCATGCACCGCTTTTTGCCGCTGTGCTCAACGCCTTTCGGCATCAACGGAAGGAACACAAACACGCATGGCCACCGCCGACGTTGCAAGATTGGTGCTCAACGCCTTTCGGCATCAACGGAAGGAACACCCCCCGGCGCAAGCGCGAACCCCGCCGGCCTGATTGTGCTCAACGCCTTTCGGCATCAACGGAAGGAACACCGGCAACTCTTTCGCCCGATCCTCCAGCGCTTGCAGTGCTCAACGCCTTTCGGCATCAACGGAAGGAACACGGCAGGTGACGAGGATCTTGTCAACGCAGGTCTTTTGTGCTCAACGCCTTTCGGCATCAACGGAAGGAACACATCATCGACGGCACCGACCAGTTCGAGGCTTACGTGTGCTCAACGCCTTTCGGCATCAACGGAAGGAACACCCGGAGGTCGTGGATGCCGCTCCGGTCGCGGTAATGTGCTCAACGCCTTTCGGCATCAACGGAAGGAACACGACCAAAGCACAAACAGAGGCATCAGGGGCGCAATCCTGTGCTCAACGCCTTTCGGCATCAACGGAAGGAACACACCGATTTGCTGATTGCTTTTGGCGTCGTATTCTGGTGCTCAACGCCTTTCGGCATCAACGGAAGGAACACAGACCGCGCCGTGACCGATTTGCTGATTGCTTTTGGGTGCTCAACGCCTTTCGGCATCAACGGAAGGAACACGACACCACCGGGCGTATTGGTCGTGGCAACAAGGTTGTGCTCAACGCCTTTCGGCATCAACGGAAGGAACACCCTTTAGTAATAAGCAGGGAGGTAAAAGCTGAATGTGCTCAACGCCTTTCGGCATCAACGGAAGGAACACCCGCTGCCGCCCGAGAGCGAGTAGAACTTGGCCGTGGGTGCTCAACGCCTTTCGGCATCAACGGAAGGAACACGTCGGCTCCCCAGGGCCAGATCGGGTCTTCGGGTTTGGGTGCTCAACGCCTTTCGGCATCAACGGAAGGAACACGGGCAGCACGGGCGTGTGCTGCTTGATCCAGGTTAGTGCTCAACGCCTTTCGGCATCAACGGAAGGAACACTCCCTGGGCCTTCGACAAGCCGCGTCCCGGCAAGGTGCTCAACGCCTTTCGGCATCAACGGAAGGAACACAAGGGCTTGCGTGTACGACTGCCCCCCTATGGTGAAGTGCTCAACGCCTTTCGGCATCAACGGAAGGAACACAGAAACAAAAACTATACTGAATAGTGGTATTGATGAAATGTGCTCAACGCCTTTCGGCATCAACGGAAGGAACACCCCGTGTCGCACAGCACCCGCTTCAGCTTGAATTGTGCTCAACGCCTTTCGGCATCAACGGAAGGAACACAGTCATGCTCGGGGAGTGCGGTGGCCAGGTCGTATTGTGCTCAACGCCTTTCGGCATCAACGGAAGGAACACCACTCGCTTTCCTCGATAGCCAGCCAGCCAAGCATGTGCTCAACGCCTTTCGGCATCAACGGAAGGAACACGATCATGGCTTGATCTCCTTGCTAGCCTTTTCCTTGTGTGCTCAACGCCTTTCGGCATCAACGGAAGGAACACTGGCTTGTTCGTTGATCAGCCAGGCGCAGTCCGCGGGTGCTCAACGCCTTTCGGCATCAACGGAAGGAACACCGCACCGCCGCGCACGAAATGGCCCTGCGCTATCTGTGCTCAACGCCTTTCGGCATCAACGGAAGGAACACAGAGGGTCGAGCGTGGGACCTTCGCCCCTTTGGACAGTGCTCAACGCCTTTCGGCATCAACGGAAGGAACACCGGTACGAACGGCACAAACTTCTTCGAGATTCTCAAGTGCTCAACGCCTTTCGGCATCAACGGAAGGAACACCGCTGCCGGCGAGAATTTCTGCGGCTGTCCAAGTGTGCTCAACGCCTTTCGGCATCAACGGAAGGAACACTATTTAGGTATCATCCGTTGTGTCGAATCCGATTGTGTGCTCAACGCCTTTCGGCATCAACGGAAGGAACACTATAACTCGCGGACCCGGCTTTCTAGCGGCAAATGTGCTCAACGCCTTTCGGCATCAACGGAAGGAACACCGGCCTCGACCGCCACCACGATCTTGGCGTCCTGCGGTGCTCAACGCCTTTCGGCATCAACGGAAGGAACACGCCCGAGGACTGCGAAGAGGTCGCGGGCTTCCTGGAGTGCTCAACGCCTTTCGGCATCAACGGAAGGAACACCGCGGGAATCCGCTTCGAGCGGACTGCCGATTACCGGTGCTCAACGCCTTTCGGCATCAACGGAAGGAACACCCACGCGGAGTCCTGCATGTTCCAGGATGGTTTCGTGCTCAACGCCTTTCGGCATCAACGGAAGGAACACAGGGAGCAACCACATGAGCGAAACGCCCAACGCCGGTGCTCAACGCCTTTCGGCATCAACGGAAGGAACACGGCACGGAAGTTGAGGCCGTGCCCGAGAGGTTCAGGTGCTCAACGCCTTTCGGCATCAACGGAAGGAACACGAAGTGCTTTCGCGCGTCCTCAATGCGGGTCTCTGCGTGCTCAACGCCTTTCGGCATCAACGGAAGGAACACGTCCTCGATCTGCTCGCGGTACACGGCGCTCATGTGCGTGCTCAACGCCTTTCGGCATCAACGGAAGGAACACCCTGACCACCGCCCAGGCCAACGCCAAAGTCAAGAGGTGCTCAACGCCTTTCGGCATCAACGGAAGGAACACGATTCCACCGCGACGACCTGGCGGGCCGCATTCTGGTGCTCAACGCCTTTCGGCATCAACGGAAGGAACACGGCCGCGTCCGGCTCGGGGATGAGCAGGGCCTGCTTGTGCTCAACGCCTTTCGGCATCAACGGAAGGAACACGGAATGACGCCGGTGCAGACTTGCCGTCCGTCGATGTGCTCAACGCCTTTCGGCATCAACGGAAGGAACACCGCCAGCTTCACCGTGGTCAACGACACGGAGATCGTGTGCTCAACGCCTTTCGGCATCAACGGAAGGAACACGCCGGTCAAGTTCGTCGCCCCGCCAGCCCCGTTGGTGTGCTCAACGCCTTTCGGCATCAACGGAAGGAACACGGCCCGGAGCGGGTGATCGAGTCGGCGATGTCGGTGTGCTCAACGCCTTTCGGCATCAACGGAAGGAACACGCCGGCATAGTCCAGCAGATCGACGAGCGTGTAGAGTGCTCAACGCCTTTCGGCATCAACGGAAGGAACACGATACCGGCCTTGACCGCCGGGCAACATTGCATCGAGTGCTCAACGCCTTTCGGCATCAACGGAAGGAACACCTCTTCGGCGGGCACCGGCAAGCCCGTTTCCCGCGGGTGCTCAACGCCTTTCGGCATCAACGGAAGGAACACGCCTCCACGATGTTGACCCATACGAGTTTCGGCCAGTGCTCAACGCCTTTCGGCATCAACGGAAGGAACACGGGCAGGTTGGGGTCCGCACCGGAGGGCACGTGGAGTGCTCAACGCCTTTCGGCATCAACGGAAGGAACACCCCAGCAGCCGCCGGCCAACTGGCAAATGTTCTACAGTGCTCAACGCCTTTCGGCATCAACGGAAGGAACACGAAGAGCCTGACGACAGCCAGGAGCCCACCGAGGCCGTGCTCAACGCCTTTCGGCATCAACGGAAGGAACACCCACTTCTTCGGCAAGCTGCTCATCGTGCGCAAGCCGCTCCTCTTCCGGCAGGCAGACCGGCGCGAGCGAACATCGCGGACAGAGGTTTTCGTTTTCGGCCACGGGCGGCCGCTGGAGACTGCGGCGGAGTTCGCGGCCCCGTTGGACCGCGGCGTCCAGGTCGTGGCGGGCGGCCTCGTCGATCTCGACGAAGGCCGTCACGCCATCGGCGTGATAGCGGACGCGGGCCTGAGGGACCGGCTCGCCGAGGCCCTCCTCCAAGAGGACGGCGTAGGCGACGGCCTGGATGCGGTCGCTGGGCCAGGGCTGGGCGCGGCCGTCGTCGTCACGGCGGCAGCGGCCGCGCTTGTGCTCGATGGCCACCCAAACGCCGTCGCGGCGGCGGACGGCGTCGACCTTGCCGACAAGGCCCCAGCGCTCGCTGGAGACATCCAAGGAGCGTTGTTCGGGCGTTTCATCGTCGGGGCTGGCGACCTCGACGTGCAGCCGCCGGCCGGCGTAGATCAGGGCCGTGGGGTTTTGGATCCCCTCGACCTCGGTTAAATAGAACAGTCGCTCGCAATAGAGCAAATCGTGCAGGGCGATCACGCGCAGAGGCGGCTCGTCCCGGCTTTCACTTGGCGCGGGACAATCAAGATGGTCGGCCTTGACCGGGTTCGTTTCCTCATGCAGTTGTCGCAATACATCGACGGAACTGGAATCCAAAGTGCTCATGCGATCCTCCGGAGGTTGCGCCGGCACCGAACCTCCGTGAACGCCGGCAAGGGTAACGGAAATGAAATTAGCTGATCGTTTCGACGGTCAGGCTGTCTCCTTGCGGTTTGGCCTCCTTCCGGGTGAAATCGGGGGTGTCGTGCCCCGTTGTTAAACGCAGGTTTTTCAGCGACCCCATCCACCTTGCGTGGATGGTGAAGAAGGCTGGGTCAGCTAGTCTGCAACAAAGGTATTTCGTGTCCCGGCGGGTTTATGGAATTCCAAGCCAGTGGCGGCGGATCGCCGACGATGGCGTGTGACTGTGGCGCGAACAGCGCAGACGTTGTCCGCGAGAGGTCGGCGCGGTCGATAAGCAGCGTTAGCCGCGTGGTTCGTTCGCGGATGCCGGTCCGAGCCTCGGACGTAATCCGCTCGAACCAGCGCACGGGGCCGGGTTGTCTAAGTTCCTCAAGGCGATCGAGGAGAAAGGCGTTGTCGCCGAGAAAGGGAATACCGTATCGTCCTGAATTGAACTCTCCGGCAAGTCCGCGACGTACCCGGTCAGCCAGACCGTCATTCCCTCGCAATGCGATGACCGCGGCGCAGACCGGAAAGATACTCGCGGCGTACGGGTGCGATGTTGTATTTGCTCCCCTTGGTCGATTCAGCGCGTTCCGCACCGGATGTGCCAACCGGGTAATTGTGTAGTTGCTGAAACACTGTTTGCACACGCGGAAACGGATTTTTCAGTTCGAAGGGAATGACCTGACCCCGTCGGATGATAAACTCGGGTACGCCGATCGCCATTTCCACCGTCGGCAGGCCGGTCTTGGTCAGCGTCGTTGGCGTTTTGCCGTCGTGACTATATTCCCCCTCGCGCAGGCGTGATTCGATGCCGGCCAAATTGAGAACTAGGCCATAGGCGGCCGAAGGCGTCAAGAATGTGGCCGTCGGCCGATACCATCCGGCAGTGAACGTCCGGAACGCAGCGAAGGGAGCTTCAACGTAGAGCGCGAGCATGTTCACTCTCCAAGAAACCGGTCGGCAACCCGGTCCAGCAGCCGTCGAGGGTCACGTTCAAGCGTAACGCCCTGCTGACGGAGCCGATCCGCGACATCACTATTCATTTCCTTGACGATTTTGCCGCCAAGGTAGAATTCCTTGCCCGGGTAATCCGGAGCAGGCTTCATCTTCGGTTTCTCGCCACCGTTCGACTTCTCGACCGGTGGCTTTCCATCCGCGCCCAGTTCAGGCTCCTCGCGCACTATGCCGTCGACAACCTCGGGGAATGTGCCATCCGGCCTAAAGCCATAGGTCTCATATCCTGCGACAAGCTGCGTAGTGAGACGCACAATGACGCTGGCCGGGGCCATCTCGAAGTAGCTGCGGGCATGGTTGCCGGCGACGTCGTTCAATTCGCCGATTGCCATCAAGAGCTTTCGGGTCCAGTCCGGCTTGGGTCGACAATCATCGAGGTTCAAGGCGAAGGGGTACTGGAATGCGGAAACGACGGTCTCGCGGTGGAGAAGAGCGGAGGTTGTGGCGTTCTGGTAGGCGCTTCCCTCCGCCGCGAAGGGGGATTGCGTAAAGATTGCGTTGTGCCGGTACGGCTCAAGGGCCTTCGCGAGATTCATGCGCAACACGGAGTCGCGCTTGAAAGTAAACGAATCGGCTGCTTTCTTGCTGCGCTTCTCCTCGATCTGCTTCAGGTATTTCTTGCGGTCCGCGCTGCCGGCTGCAACGAGATAGCCAAAGAAGAAATCGTCTGCGTACGCGTTCGGGTCCGGAAGGTCGCGGAACCTGACCGCCAATTGTTCTTCGTCGTGGAGCCGCTCGCGGTTGCACGGCAAGCCGTACTTCGCGAGGATTTCCCGCAGCGCGTTGCGCATCGCCTCGGGGGAAATGATCGGGTAGTCGAACCGGCCATCGGTGACTTTCTGAATGACGGTGCGGTTCAGCTCGGACTCTCCGCGGTAGTTGGCCGATGGCGCGGGATAGGTGAGGATGGTTGCAAACAGATTCATGGTTTTCGTTCCTTTGCGTTACTGGTTTGCGGACAGGGCAAGAAGCGTAAGGGTCTTGACGTGTTCACAACGGGTCGTCAGTGCCTTGCAAACAGCGAGGTAGTCTTCTTCGCTGATGAACTGCTTGACGGCGCCAAGCCGGCCAACGAACTGGTCCAAGAACGCCTGATCGTGCCGGGACCGATATTCGAGGAACAACGTCTCGCCAATCTGGCGACGGTCGTCTTTGTACGAAGCGGGCACATTATCCCATTGGATCTTGTCTCCAACTTTGAACTTGTCAGGGTCGATTTTCGACTTTTCCTTGGCTTTCACGGACAAATAGGTGCGAACGAGGCGGTAGATAAGTTCGGCGAGCTTGTCGTCCGGATCGACCGCCGATTGTTGAGAGTCGGTGGGCATGTTTCTGATAACCTCCTGAAACTTCTTGCGGGCATCGACCCAAAACCAAGACAACTTGGGCGGGTCGTCGGTGGAAATGAAGAACTTGTGCGGCCATTCGCCAAGGAGCTTGCCGAATGGCAGAAACCACGGCTGCTCCTCGAGGAGAGCGAGCATCAAGCCGCGGCGGAACAACGGATTGGCATAGGGCGGTTTCTCGCCGGCGCGGCCGGCGATGGCTTGGTAATCTTCCAACAGATAGGGCCGCGGCGCGACGCGGCCGGCCGCCATGATCTTGATATTGTTGCCGAATTTCGCGAGGTGCAGGTACTCGACGGCCCCAATCGCGTATTGGATCTCGGTGCTGGTGGCCTTGTTGCCGGCCAATTTTGCTAGGTGTTCGAAGAACGAAAGGGCGCCTTCCGCCGGAAGGTCGATTACCGCTTCCGCCGGACGAAATCCGCGTGCATCGTTCTTGAATCCTTCCAACACGCGCGGATAAATAGTTTGGAATCCGCTAAGGTCAGTCACTTCGGGGATTGCGAGCACGTACCCGACGAACTTGCTGCCTCCATCAGGTTCCACCACTTGCGGCACGTAGACAAGGGAAGCCAAGGGCCAGAAGTGTAAAAGCAGGTTCTGTTCCGCGCGCCCGTCGAACGGAACGCCTTCGGCATTGATTGCCTGGGCTCCGAGCCAAAGCGATCCGGCCACCGCCGTCGTGTGGAACGAAGACTTTTCCCGTGCCGCTGCCACCTTCCGAAGATCGGTCCAAGCGGTTGCTCCCTCTTTGCACGGTCGGCCGTTAGCACGTTGCTCAAATGGTTGCCGGCTTTGCGGATTTCCGCGTGGAATAGCCCAGAGCATATCGCGCCAAAGCTTATGCCAGATCTCATTCTCGCCAAAATGCCGTCTCAGAAAACCCCCTTTTGGCTGGCACACCTCGTAGATGAAAACCTTGACTCGCTTTGCCTCTCCCTTCTCATCCGCCTCTTCGATGAAGTCTTCCCCGAGGAGCGTCGCGTTCGGCCACTTCGATTTGACCTTGACCTTGACAAACTCCGCATCGTAGACATTGTTCATTAACGACTGTACAGTCTCTTCAGTGAACTCGATCTCTGCGGCACGTTGCAGAACGCTGGACAACGCGCGGAGCAGGCAGCTTCGGTCGATGTTCAACCATCGACTCGATTTGCAGCAGGAGTCCCGCCAAGCCGGCCTTGTGCTGCGCAGTCGGAAGGTCGAAAAGATCATACGTAACCGTCACTTGCGCAGGCTTGCCCGCCTTAGACCTAGTTGCGGATTTGGCCATTACCGTGCCTTCCATTCGTCCAGCGGTCGATCGCAGTATCCAAACAATGTGTGATAATGCCCTGCGGCGGCAACGCCAAGATGGCGCGGCAGCCGACTGTGCTCCGGAAAGGCGTCTTGATCGCGCGCGCCGGCCCAGCGCTTCGGCACCGGCAGCACGAACCCAGGTTTTTCCTCGGCCTTGGCGTGAAGGTAAGCAGGCACGTCGTCAAGGAGTACGCACTGGCGATTGTAGTCCTCGCCATCGCGGAACGTTTCTTCCCCGGCCACGGCATAAGGACCGCTCTCAAGAAACATGCTGAGCTTGTCTCCGCCCCAAGGCGGACCGGGGACTGAGGCCAGCGATTCCTCCAACGCGGACTGAGACAACTCCCTCTCCCGAACCATCTTCAGGAACTCCGGGAGGCCCGTCAGGTCTTCCGGCAAATAGGGTGCAGGACCCACGGGTCGATACACGACGACTTGGCCGGACTCGGTCAGTCGTCGCGCGTCGCGGTCACGATTGCAGCGACCCATGCGTTGAATCAACGAAGTTACCGGACACTCCTCGCTGACAAGAAGGTCCACATCCAAATTCAGGCTCATTTCGCAAACCTGCGTCGTGACCCCAAGACTCCGCGGCTGCCCCGGCTTCATGTTATCGACCATCGCCTGGTGTCGTGCGACACGGTCGACCAGCTTGAAACGGCTGTGGTAGCAGAGGATCGGTACGCAACCTTGATTCTGCAAACGCGAGTCTGCGGAATTGGGATCGAAGTCTGCGGCGAACATCGCCAAGACTTCATGGCATCGCGCCACGGTATTCACGACCCACAAGACCCGCCGTCCGGCCGACAGGGCCTCGGCGAACGCGCGCGGCCGCTGCTTCGCGGGACTCGGCCACCGTCAGACGGTATCGCGGTTGATCCGCAATGACCCTCAGTTGGCCAAGTTTGTCATCGTACGTTGCAAGGCCGCAGTCGCGTTCCAGTTGCTCGCGGCGGTCCTGTGTAAGTGTGGCCGTCATGCAGAGAACCGGCACGTCAAAGCACTGCAAGAACCTCTTCAAGGCCGAAAACATGCCTTGATCGAAGCTATGCACTTCATCGACGACGACCACCGAGTCCACGAGCACGGGCAGCATGCAAATGGCGCCGTAGCCGTACTGCATGAAAGCCAGGAACTGGTCGACGGTCGCTGAGAATGCCCGCTTCGACCAGAAACCCAACGCGAAGAGCCGCCGTTCGGCCTCGTAACTCCGCCCACGGCGGGGATCGGACTCATTCTCGAACATGTCTTGAAGGTCGAATGCGGCCGTGCCATGCATCAGCGCAGCATCGGCCTCCGGCGCCCAGGAAACGTAGTCCCGAAAGCCCTCCTTGGCCGTTGCGCGGGTTGGATAAAGGAAGATCGCGCGATTCACCGGGTTGCGGCCGGCTTCGGCTGAAATACGTCGCCACCCCGCGAGGCTTTTGCCGCTACCGCAAGGAGCAAGCAGCAAGGCACGAGGCGGCAAGCCATCGCATGCCAATTGGAAGTCGTTCCAGGCGAAGGGCGGCTTACCGCGCTTCTTGAGATCTTCGTTGATTTGGGCAACGCGCCGGTCGATGATCTCCGTCTGAACCGTGTTTCCGTCCCAGCGCGGGGCCTCGGGGAACTGTTCGCCGATCCACTGAGGAATCGTCTTGCCCTCCCTTACCAGCCCCGAGCCGGCGGCGTCGGCGGCAATCAATGCGGCACGGACCGCAAGCAGCAGCCGTTTTCGGGTTGAAGACAAGGAGGGTGGTGAGTCGGGCGCGTCGCAGTCCTGTTGAAGTGGACATAGAATCTCTCGCTTGACTTGCTCTCGGATATCCCGAATATCCTTGCTTTTGCCGTCGAACCGCCACATCTCTGGTAATCCTGCGACATCAAGTTCGCTCAGGTCCAGGCAACATGCGATCTCGGCGGCCAATTGCACGAACTCCGAGTGATTATTCAAGAGCCGAACCGATGCCCTGTCGCGGAGTCGTGCCGCAAATCCGTCGCTCTTGTTGGGGTCGAATCCGGCCTTGAGATGATGCGTCATCACCGCGGAAAGAACCACGGCGAGGTCAATTTGACGATTGTTCTTTAGCCACTGCGTCACTTGCGGCAGTCCGATAAGAAGCGCACTGAAGTGCTCGTGTCGAATCGCCTGCGAATCCCGTATGCCGCGAACCTCGTCCTGAAATCCATCGTTGGCCTTGCCCCAGTCGTGGAAGGCGCACGCCGCCAGCAGATTGGCCGCGAAAACCGGCCGCACATTATCATCGAGTTTGAAGAAGCGAAGCCAACACCGACCAAGCCGCGTTGGGTGCGATGCGGTGCCAAAGAGGGCCTGGGCCGCATCGATTACGTGTTTTGTGTGCGCCCGCAAGGTGATCTCACGGCCATCTCGCGGCGATTTCGCCAGCAGCTTGTCGTAAGTCATTGGCCACCTCCGCGCGCGACAGGCGGCACGAACACCCCGCATCCCATGTGGCGTCGGCCGCCAAGGCCATGTTCTGGAGCGTAATCGATTCCTCGGCGCTTAGCCGCTCAACCAACACCACGTAACCGACGACCTCTTTGTCCTTGATCCGCAGTGTGCGGCGCTTGCCGAGCGAAAGCCGTGCCTCCGTGGAAATCCCAAGCTCGCCAAGTTTCCGCAACGCGCCAGCGCGAAACGCCTCCGCCGCGATGCCGCCGGATTGCGTCGCCACGTCGGGAAGCTTGATCGTCACCAGGTGGCTGCGTAGCGCCGGGGCGGGCACCAGCGACCGGACCTCCGGCACACCGATGCGCAACGTCCGGTCCAACAGGCGGAGTTGCTTCCCAGCCAACGGCAGGAACCGCGCGATCTGGTCCGCGTCGACGCGAATCACCAGGCGGCTGTTTTCGGTCAGTTGAAGCGTCCGCCCGCCAATCTGCCGGCCGCGGATGGGATGGATGCCGTAACCATCGGCCTCGTGCGCCGCGGGAAGGAGGCGGGAAACGGCGGAATACAGGAGATAAGCATTGTCGGCCGGTAGATGCTGCAACGACGTCAACTTGAAGGAAAGATCAATAAACATTTCTTGCCTCGCGCGAAGGTCGTTCTCAAATTCGTCCTTGAGTATTTTGCTCGCAGTCTTCGCGAGTTGGTAGACGCGCTGGTGCGATACGCCCCAGATTTCCGCCAACGCCGGGACTGTCCTGTTTTTCGGATGGACGTGAAACCGCGCGAGCAATGATTCGCGTAGACGGGGCGTCAGTCCGCGAAAAGCCTTGTTCATCAGCCGGCGAATTCTGGCTTGTTCCTCGCAACAGATCAGCAGGTCAAGGGGCGTAGGCGATTGACGGCGACCAAGTTGTATCGAATACTCGGACAGGAAATTCACGATTAGGGACCCTCCGTATGCGCCCGCCGAAGCCTTGATTTGGCGTCGTGGATCGTATAATTTCGCAGATCCGCCTTCTCGCCTTCGGATAGCGTGAGACGCGATCTCGCTTTCGCGTCGCGAATCAAGTAATTTCGGAGGTGAAGCCGACAATTGACGGCTATCCATTTGTCCGGTTTGTCGAGGGAAGCGGGAATTCGACGCGAGAGGCGCAAGAAGATGTCGCCGGCCGCTTCCATAGGGTTGGTATGGAAGGGTTTCGCTAACCGGAACGCTTGTGGCGTTTTCAGGAATCCGATAATTTGGTTTGCAAGGAAGTCGTTGTTCATTTCGGTTGCTACACTACATTGCTCACCACAACATACATATAACGCTCCTCGCGGGCGTTTTTCAAGTCTCCTTTGGTCATTTTCCCTTGAGTTTATTGGTCCGGAAGTGTCATAACCTTTGATGCCATAAGGCGTTGAGCACTTGTTTTGAGCCATGTATTGCGTCGAACAAGAATGCATTTCTTCCGTTGATGCCGAAAGGCGATTGTGGTCGAAGGATGCATTGGACCCCAAGTTCTGGGGGAATTTTGCCAACGGCAGGAACCGAGCGATCTGCTCGGCGTCGGTGCGAATCACCAGCCGGCTATGCTCGGTCAGTTGCAGCGTTCGTCCGCCAAGCTGCCGGCCACGGATCGGATGGATGCCGTAACTGTCCGCCTGATGCGCCGCGGGCAACAACCGCGAAACCGCTGAATACAAGAGATAGCCGTGGTCGGCCGGAATTTGCTGGCCCAGGACCGGAAAACAGAGATCGACTTTCGGCATGATTGGCTCCTGAAGACAAAAGCCCTCACCCTCTCCCCGAGCACGCCAAGGATGGTGGCCGGAGAGCGAAGTTCTTGGATGGCTTCACAAGCACGTTGAATTCTGTTCAGACCACGATAGTGAACGCATATTTATATGTCAATACCCCCTCCGGTGAAATCCGAAATCGCCCCGGCTGGTCCACCTGGATCACTCGTGCGGTGGTCCAAAAAGGCAGTCTGGAAGACACTTTCTGCCAGGGGTTTGCCCTGCCCGGATGGACCAACGGCCCCTTGGACCAAAGGCGGAAGGAAGATGAAGGCGGAAGGATGGGGAAGGGGAGACGCGGGGATGCGGAGAGGGGAGCATGGAGCAATCCGCCCTCACCCCCGGCCTGGCCTGCTAAGAACTTCCGGGATTTGGATGGAATTTAATGGAATTCACTGTGCGGTTTTTGTGCCGTGTGCAATTTCCACGGCGCGGCGCGCAAACAAGAAAAGCGACTTCGAAAAATCCTCTGCGCCTAACCGTGCTCACTTTCGTAGATATAGATAGTGGGAGAGATATTGCCGCCACCAAGAACTTCTCCATGAGGAAAAAAAAACGAGAAGTAGGGTGCATGGAGAGGGCACGATTACGTGTCCCGTACCAGAAACGGTTGCGGATGCCGCGGGTACGAGAGCCGGGCCGTGTCCGGAAACGCAAGTACTTACGAGCAAAGCACTTGCGCGACTTGTTGCCGGACACTGTCCGGGAACGTTCCCGGACAAAGGACCGCAAAAACGCCGGGACCGTTGTCGTAAGTTGTTTACACAACATGACTTGCGATCGCAGCGCAGACGCGTTTCCAGGCTGTCCGTCCGCCAGCGTTGCCGGACAAACCCATGCACAGGAGGGGTTTTCGCGGACTTTCAGCGGCAAGGGGCGCTGCGTCCGCACGATCACCCGGCATCAATGCCGGGCCTATTAGCGGCTAAAGCCGGAAATGGGCGTAAACGCCCATCAGTCACATCTCTCCCGAACGAAAACGGGATACAAAACCAAGACACCACAGTTTGATTTTTTGGCAGTCCACCCCCGGCCCCTCTCCCGCGACCATGGGTACATGGTGCCCGCCCTCTCCCGAGTACAGGCGAGGGGAGAGGAGAAGAGGCGGCGACGAAGGAGGATTCGCCCCAGATCAGCAAGGATGATCTCGGCGCCGTCGGCGCCGCGTGCCAGGCCGAAATCGAGCGCCGCGAAAAGCCTGCGGCAGACGCGCAGCGCGAGTCCGCCGTACAGCCGGGCGACCAAGGGCGGCAAAATCTACCGGAAGAAAGAACCTTGCCGGAAGGGCGGGAGGCGAATTCGGCGGACGAGAGGAAATGGCCTGGCTGGCAAAAGACGCGGATCGACGAAACGGGACAGGCCGTGTCCCCGCGCAGGGAAGATGACATACACTCCCAAGAGCGGCAACCCCCGGTTTCTGCGGGGTTTTCCACTCGGCAGCCACTTCCTGTGGTAGAATCGCGTTGTGCCGTCCGCGGTAGAACACGGCGAAAACGCGCGGCTGTGGTCTTCAATCGTCCCATTTTGATCGCAGCGGCCCGTGTCCGTGCAGCGGCCCACGCGAGTCGGAGTCGGCGCCACGGCAGGCAACTGCGGAAGGGCGTCGGCGCCGCGGCTGGGGACAGTGGGTAGAAAGTCGCTGAATAACGTCAATGATACGATTTGATCTTGGATAAGCCACCCGTAAATCAAAGGGGTTGGGGTGGCGGAGTGCAACCGGCAACATGGAAAGCGAATCACGAAGACGCGAAAGAACGAAAACAGGAAAGGAATGCCAAGTGCAAGCGTGATGAATAATGTTTCGTGCTTTCGTTCTTTCGGGCTTTCGTGATTCGCTTATTCTTGCGTCGGCCTGCCTTTGATGATAAGATTCATAAACTTGCTAATCTATTGTCTTTCTTGAGAGGAATTCATCATGCCTTCTGACTCCCCCCGTCCTCTTGGCCTCGGCACCCTGGCCCTACATGCGGGCCAGCAGCCGGACCCCACGACCGGTTCACGTGCAATGCCGATTCATCAGACCACGAGCTACGTGTTCAAGAGCACGGAGCATGCGGCAAACCTGTTCGCGCTGAAGGAGATGGGGTTTATCTACACCCGGCTGATGAACCCCACGACCGACGTCTTCGAGCAGCGGATGGCCGCCTTGGAAGGCGGTATCGGGGCCTTGGCCGTATCGAGCGGGCAGCAGGCGATTACCATCGCCCTGTTGAACCTGGCCCACTCCGGTTCGCACATTATTTCCGCGGCGGCCCTCTACGGTGGCACGATCACCTTGTTCGCCCAGACCTTCAAGCGCTTGGGAATCGATGTGACCTTCGTCGATGCCACCGATCCGCAGAGCATTGCCCGGGCCGTGAAGCCGAACACGCGGGCCGTTTACATCGAGTCGGTAGCCAATCCCAAGAACGACGTGTTGGATTTCGAGGCACTTGCCGACGTGGCCCACAAGCACGGCCTCCCGGTTGTGTGTGACAATACGGTATTGACCCCGATCCTGCTGCGGCCGTTCGACTATGGCATCGACATCACGATCTATAGCGCCACGAAGTTCATCGGCGGCCATGGCACGAGCATCGGCGGCGTGATTGTCGACAGCGGCAAGTTCGACTGGACTCGCGAGCCCGGCAAGTGGCCGCAGTTCACTCAGCCCGATGCCTCCTATCACGGCACGGTTTTCCATGATGCGATCGGGCAGTTGTGCTACATCATCACCTGCCGCACGCATTGGCTCCGCGACCTGGGCGGGGCGCTGAGCCCGTTCAACAGCTTCCTTTTCCTGCAAGGGCTGGAGACCTTGCACTTGCGGATGCCGCGGCACAGCGAGAACGCCCTGGCGCTGGCCAAGCATCTGGAGTCGCATCCGCTGGTGACCTGGGTCAATTATCCGGGCTTGCCTTCGCATCCCGGCTACAAGCTGGGGCAGAAGTACCTTTGCAAAGGCGCGGGGGCGATCCTCGGCTTCGGCATCAAGGGTGGCCGGGTGGCCGGGCAGAAGTTTATCGAGTCGGCCAAGCTGGCCTCGCATTTGGCCAATATCGGCGACGCCAAGACGCTGATCATCCATCCCGCCTCGACCACCCACAGCCAGCAGACCTCCGCCGAACTGGCCGGCGCCGGCGTGACCGAAGACTACGTCCGGGTGAGTGCCGGGCTGGAAGACATCGAGGACATCAAGGCTGATTTTGACCAGGCGCTGGCGGCCTCGCAAGGGTAGAGTGCCCTTTTCCCCGCTTCCGCCGTCCTATACACTTGAACGCATGGCGACCGACACTTGTGTTTTCGATAGCAGCGACAGCATTCGCTCGGCGGTTCCGCTGAAATATGCCCAATATATTACCTTTCAGGAACCTCTCGCCCTTAAAGAGGGGGGTTGCCTGCCAGTAGTGCGGGTGGCCTACGAGACCTACGGCACACTCAGCCCCGCAGCCGATAACGCCGTTCTGATCTGCCACGCCCTGTCGGGTGATTCGCACGTCGCCCAGCATGATGCCGACGACACGGCCGGCTGGTGGGACCTCGTCGTCGGGCCGGGGAAACCGATCGACACCGACCGTTATTTCGTTATTTGCCCGAACTTGTTGGGCGGTTGTCGCGGTACAACGGGGCCCAATAGCGTCAACCCGGAAACAGGCAGGCCCTACGGTGCCGATTTTCCAACTATTACTGTGCGCGACATGGTCAACGTCCAGAAAATGCTGGTCGAGCATTTGGGCATCCGCCGGCTGCGGGCCGTGGTGGGCGGATCGCTGGGCGGGCAACTGGCCCTGACCTGGGCCACGCAGTTGCCGTCGATGGTGGCCGGAACTATGGCCTTGGCGACCTCGCCGCGGTTGACCAGTCAGGCCATGGCCTTCGATGTCGTCGGCCGCAACGCCATCCTTCGCGACCCGGCCTACCAGGACGGCCAGTACTACGGCAGTGGCTCGGGACCGACGGTTGGCCTGTCGATCGCACGCATGCTGGGCCACATCACGTATCTCTCGCGCGAGGCGATGATCGAGAAGTTCGACGCCCATCGCCTGCAGCCCCGGCAAGTGCAGACGGAGTTCGAAACCCGCTTTTCGGTCGGCTCGTACCTGGCCTACCAGGGCGACAAGTTCGTCGAGCGTTTCGACGCCAACAGCTATCTCGCGCTCACCATGGCCATCGACCTGTTCGACCTGGGCGATGCCCACGAGGAACTTCGCCGGGCCTTGTCCACTTCGCAGTGCCGCTGGCTATTGATGAGTTTTTCGACCGACTGGCTCTTCCCGCCGTTCCAGTCGGAAAAGATGGTCAACGCCCTGATCGCCGAAGGCAAGCCGGTGAGCTATTGCAACGTGAGGAGCAATTGCGGCCACGACGCCTTCCTGCTGGCCGACGAGTTGCCGATCTACGGCGAGACGATGCGGGCCTTCCTGGCGAATCTCGACATTGGCACGCCGGCCGACGACACGCTTGCCGACGTGGCCCTGGATGATTTAAGCTGCCAGGATCCGACGAGCATCTTCCACAGCCGCCGCTTGGACTATGACTCCATCGTCGAGCTGATCCCGCCCGGCGCCAGCGTGTTGGATCTCGGTTGCGGCAACGGCGGACTCTTAGCCCGATTGCGCCGCCAGGGCTGCCGGAAGATCATGGGCATCGAGCTCGACGAAAAGGCGATCCTGGCCTGCGTCCGCCGTGGGCTGGAACGTCGTGCAGGCCGACTTGGACCACGGGCTGTCGGCCTTCGCCGATCGGCAGTTCGACTTCGTCGTGCTCTCGCAGACGTTGCAGGCGGTGATGGACGTGCAGGGCGTGCTCCAGGAGATCCTCCGCGTCGGCCGGCAGGGGATCATCAGCTTTCCCAACATCGGCTACTGGAAGCTGCGCAAGCATCTTTCCGAAGAAGGCCGCGCTCCGCGTGCCGGGTCGCTCTTGGGCTACCACTGGCACAACTCGCCCAACGTTCGCTTCCTTTCCATCGCCGACTTCGAAGATTTTTGCCGCGACAACAAGATCAAGATCCACCAGCAGATCGCGCTCGATACGGAGGCCGGCTGCAAGGTTGACGACGATCCGAATTTGAATGCCGACATGGCGATCGTGGTGATCAGCCGGTGAAGGAGAGCATGTCGCGCAACCTTGACGGACACACATCCCAAACGTACATTGGAAATAGGAAATAGAAGTTCGCGTTACGCTCGCTCTTGAAAGTTGGTCGCATGACATTTTCGGTAATCGTCAGTCCGCTGGAGGACCGGTTCACCGCCGCATTGGTTGGCGAGCCGGAAGTTCGAGCCGTCGGCCGGACTCGCGAGGCCGCGATCGCGGCGCTCAAGGCTGAGGTTCGTCAGCGGGTTGAGTGCGGCGAGTTGATTGCGCTCGATTTCGACTCCGTCGGCATCACCAGCCTGGCTGGCAAATATCGCGACGATCCGACTCTGGAAGACATCTGCGCGGAGGCGTACCGAGAGCGTGATGCTGAGACCTCGCAATGACGGTCTTCGACACGGATTTAGTATTGCACCCGATGTCCCACGAACGTCATCATTGAAATGCTTACATAACCACGTCATACTGACAGCGTTCCTCGGCCGTTGGGGATCGTTCGCCCAGCAGCCAACGCGGAAAAGAAACGCTGAGGTCAAGCAAGCGGAGGTAAGCCATGACCCGAGTGCTTTGGTTTGTTTTTCTAGGCCTTGCCGCAACACGGCCATTGGAGTCAGCCCAAGAACCTAAATTGCGGCAAACTCTCGAAGGGCACACCGCCCAACTCTACTCTGTGGTATTTAGTCCTGACAGCAAGACGCTGGCCTCGGGTAGCGCAGATCACACGATCAAACTTTGGGACGTGGCTACGGGCAGAAACACTGCGACGCTTAGTGGGCATACCGATGAGGTGATGTTCTTGGCGTTCAGCCCCGGCGGCAAGACCTTGGCATCTGGGGCTGGGGACAAGTTGATTAAGCTCTGGGACGTGGCGACTGGCAAGACTATCGCAACCCTCGAAGGACATACCGATGTTGTCTCGTCCGTAGCATTTGACCATGATGGTGATACGCTGGCATCCGGGAGTTGGGACAAGACCATAAAGCTCTGGGACGTGGCGACAAGCAAGCATGTCGCCACCCTCAGAAATACAAATGGCGTGCTGTCAGTAGCGTTCAGTCCCGACGGCAAGACGTTGGCCTCAGCGGCGGCATTCGGAGATAAAGACCGGACAATCAGGTTGTGGGATGTGGCGACTCGCAAGAAGACCACCGCCCTCGACGCGGTCACAATTTCTCCCGATTGCTTGGTATTTAGCCGCGATGGGAAGACGCTGGCTTCTGTGTGCGGCCTTAAGATCAGGCTCTGGGACGTGGCTACCGGTAAGAACACTACTACGCTAACAGGACATACACGAAAAATTTGGTCCCTGGCATTTAGTCCCGACGACAACACGCTGGCCTCGGGGGCAGGAATCGCTGATGAAGACAACGCGATCAAGCTATGGGATTTGGAGACCGGCAAGAACACATGCACCCTCACAGGCCACACGTATTCCGTTACCTCCGTGGCGTTCAGCCCCAACGGGCGGACGCTGGCTTCGGGGAGCAACGACAAGACGATCAAGCTATGGGACATTCCGACACCTGAGTTTAGAACTTGGAGGGATTCAACCGGAAACCACAGCGTTAAGGCCAAGTTTGACGGATTGGCATCCGGGAAGGTCAAGCTGATTAGGAAGGATGGAACCGTGATTCAAGTGCCTGTCGAGAAACTTTCCGACGCGGATCAAGAATGGATCAAGGTTGAAAAGAACTGAGTTACATTGCCTTGTTCAAACAAATTTGGCGTTGAACGATCAAAGGGGCAGGAGACGCTGATAGCAATAATTCACAAGAGGAAGGTGATTAACGGAACGGCAATGAAAGTACGTATCTGCGAAGTCGGAGGTAAGGTCTAACAAAGGAGACTCTCAATGATTGACGAATATGAAGCTGAGGCAGCCATCCAGGATCTGGCGAACAGGTTGCCCGAAGAATCCGACGAAATGGTCGGTATAATGGTCGATTGCAATGCCGTGGCGCCCGACGCTTCGATCGTGGACCACAGGGAGTGGCGTGGGACTGGCGGCATTCCGCATTTCTGTGCAACGATCCACTACAAGGGCGAAGGAGGCGATCACTTAATCGGAGGAGACTATATCGAAGTCAAGGTCAAAGGCATATTCAAGCAAGCGCGAAGTGGCCTCTCGGTCATCGAATATCATTTCGAGGAATGCCGCGTAGTTGATCCTCGCGAGAGATACGTGAGGCCATATTGCAAAGGGCCGGTGCCGATCGAGGATACGTCGATCCCCACCGTTGACGCATGCGGGTTCAATGATTATAGTTCTTGGTAGTGATCTAATAGGATGGCCCGTTGTGGAAGGTTGGAGTATGAAGGAAGCGTGTCATTATGATGAAATGAAGGCCCGGTTCCCCGACGAATGGGTGTTAGTCGGCGATCCGGAGACCGACGAGAATATGCAGGTGCTTGCCGGCGAAGTTCTGTGGCACACCAAGGATCGCGATGAGCTTTACCGCAAAGCCAGGGAGCTTCGGCCGCGGGAAAGCGCCATCCTTTACTTCGGCCAGATTCCGGACGATGTGGCGGTTGTACTGTGAGCGCACTGTTCGATCCGACGAGTGGGCTTGTTGTCGTGTTCTGCCGACTTGGCGGCGCACGGCAGGGCCGTCGCTCGCCTCGCATTGGATACGGGCGCAACGCGATCGATGATCAATTGGGATCTGGCTGTCCTGCTGGGGTATGATCCGGCTGTTTCGCGCAACCGGGTCCAGTTTACCACGGGCAGCGCGGTGGAGTTCGCTCCCCGGATTCTGGTCGAGTCGATCGAGGCGATTGGCAGAGTACGCCGAGACTTCCCATTCTTGTGCCACACGCTCCCGCCATCCGCCACGGTGGACGGGCTGTTGGGCCTCGACTTCCTGCGCGGAAACCGATTGGTCGTCGACTTCCAGATCGGAACCGTTGAGTTGGACTAAGTATGGATAAGGTAAGAGTTTATTACGACCGTAAAGGCAATTCGCTTAGCGTCTGGTTCGACGACCCCAAGAAGGAGCACATTTGCGAAGAAATGCATGACAACGTCGTGCTGATCAAGGATCGTCGCGGGCGGGTCATTGGATTCGAGCGGCTGAACTACCGGACGGCCAAGCAGCGGGAAGATGATATGCCGATTCCATTCGAAGTACAAATGGTCTGAGCCGCCGAGTATCCTCATGCCCCAAACCCCATCCGGTTTTGCTGATGCTCTTTCCCGCGGCGTGCTCGTTTTCGACGGCGCGATGGGCACCGAGATCTACCGGCACCACGTCTTCACGAACCGCTCGTTCGATGAACTGTGCCTCTCGGATCCGAAGCTCATCGAGACCATCCATCGCGACTACTGCGAGGCCGGGGCCGACGTGCTGACGACGAACACCTTCGGCGCGCAGCGATTGGGCCTGGAGAAATACGGCTTGGCCGACAAGGTCCGCGACATCAACCGCGCCGGCGCGACGATCGCCCGGCGGGTGGCCGACGCGGCCGACCGGCCCGTGCTCGTGGCCGGATCGATCGGCCCGCTGGCTACGCAATGGCAGCCGGAAGAAGCCATGGCGGAGATGATCGCCGAACAGGTCGCCGCCCTGTGGGAAGGCGGAGCGGATTTCATCATCTTCGAAACGCAGCCTTCGCGCGCAGCGATTGAACATTGCGCTGCGGCCATGCGCCGCCAGCCCGACGTGGCATTCATCCTTTCCTGCATGGTGGCCGGCCAGGGAGAATCGGCCACCGGCGAGCCGATCGAACACCTGCTCGCCCCGCTGCCCGGCGACGGCCCGCAGCCGATCGCCTGGGGATTGAATTGCGGCACCGGACCGGACGGCCTGCTCGGCGCGGTCGAACGGGCGATCCGCGTGATCGCCTTGCCGCTGGTCGTGCAACCCAACGCGGGCATCCCCAGGGAAGTCGAGCATCGACGGATCTACTTTTGTTCGCCAGAATATTTGACCGAGTACGCCAAGCGGTTCGTGAACCTGGGCGCGTCGTGCGTGGGCGGTTGCTGCGGCACGACTCCCGATCACATCCGCGAAATGTCCCGCACGATCAAGCCGCTTAGTCGGCGGCGGACCGAGCCAATCGTGAAAGCGGCGGCGGCCGTGCCGCTGAAGCCGGCGGCCCCCTTGGCCGAGAAGTCGCAGCTTGGCAGGCGGCTGGCTGCCGGGGAGTGGGTGACCAGCGTGGAACTCGTACCGCCGCGGGGCTACGATCTCAGTTCCACGGTAGCCAAGAGCCGCACGCTTCGCGAGCGCGGTGTCACGGCGATCAACATCCCCGACGGCCCCCGGGCCAGTGCCCGCATCTCGCCGCTGATTACGGCCGAGCGGCTGCTCCGCGAGGCCCAGATCGAGCCGATCCTCCATTTCTGTTGCCGCGACCGCAACCTGATCGGCATGCAGGCCGATCTCTTGGCCTGTGCGGCCTGCGGCGTGCGGAACATCCTCTTCGTCACCGGTGATCCGCCGAAACTGGGCGATTATCCCAACGCCACCGGCGTTTTCGACGCCGATTCCATCGGCATGGCCGCCGTTCAAAAACGGCTCAACCAGGGCGTCGATCTGGGCGGGCAGTCGATCGATCCGCAGACCTTCGCGGTGATCGGCGTAGGGCTCGATCCCACCGCTCTCGATCGCAAGCGAGAGATCGACCGTTTCCGGCAGAAGATCGAGTCCGGCGCCGAGTTCGCCATCACGCAGCCGGTCTTCGAGCCCGACGCCTTGCTGCGGATGCTCGACGACGTGCAGCACCACGGCATTCCGATCGTGGCCGGAATCTGGCCGCTGATCAGCTATCGCAACGCACTGTTCATGCGGAACGAGGTGCCCGGCGTGGTCGTGCCCGACGCCGTGATGGAACGCATGGCCGCAGTGACCAGCCGCGAGGACCAGCTTGCCGCCGGCATTCAGATCGCCCGCGAGTCGGTAGCCCGCGTGCGCGATCGCGTGGCGGGCATCCAGGTCAGTGCGCCGATGGGGAATATCGAAACGGCCTGGGCGGTGATTCATGATTGAACTTCTCTCCCCCGCCGGCGACTATGACTGCGCCAGGGCGGCCGTGGAGAACGGCGCGGATGCCGTCTACTTCGGCCTGCGGGTGGGGCTGAACGCCCGGTCCAAGGCCGCGAACTTCGCCTTGGAAGAACTGCCGGAGTTCATGGCCTACCTGCACCTCCGCGGCGTTCGCGGCTACGTCACGCTCAACACGCTCGTCTTTCCCAGCGAGTTGGACCTCCTGGAACGATCGACTCGGGCGGTGGTGTCGGCCGGCGTCGACGCGGCCATCGTGCAGGATTTTGGCGCAGCCCGACTAATCCGTTCCATCGCACTCGATTTTCCCTTGCATGCCTCGACGCAGATGTCGATCACCAGCGCCGAAGGCCTGGCCGTGGCCCAGCGGCTGGGCATCTGCCGCGTGGTGCTCGCCCGTGAACTATCGATCGACGATCTCCGCCGCATCCGTCCGCAGACCGAACTGGAGCTGGAAGTCTTCGTCCACGGCGCGCTGTGCATGAGCTATTCGGGCCAGTGCAACGCGAGCTTCCGTCTGGGCGGACGCAGCGCCAATCGCGGCCACTGTGCCCAGCCGTGCCGGCTGCCTTACGAACTGGTCTGCGACAACGAGGTCCGCGACCTCAAGGACCGCAAGTATCTGCTCAGCCCTTCGGACCTCTCGGCCCTGGATCTCGTGCCGGAACTGATTGCCGCGGGAGTGAATGCGCTGAAGATCGAAGGCCGCATGAAGTCGCCGCAGTATGTCGCCTCGGCCACGCGGCAGTATCGTCTGGCGATCGACGAGGGCCTGGCCGGCCGCCCCGTCAGTCGGCCGCCGGAACAGCGCTTGGAGTTGGAAAGCCCCTTCTCGCGCGGCCTCTCGCAAGGCTGGCTTGCGGGCCGAAACTTTCAGATCGTCGACGGCCGCAATTCGGCCAACCGCGGCCTATGCATCGGCAAGGTCACGGCCGTCCGCGGCGATCGTGTGGCGGTCGAGCTTACCGCGGCGCTGCGGCGTGGCGACGGCATCGCGTTTCCTTCGATCCTGGGCGAAGACCACGACCAGGGGGGCCGCGTCTACGAAATCTTCGACGGCAAGCTCTCAGTTAGAGAATCTTCCGGCGGCCCGGTCGAACTGGCTTTTGGATCCGGTGCCCTTGAATTCGACCGCCTGCAACTCGGCCAAGAGGTTTGGAAGACCGACGATCCGCAAGTCGACCGCCGCTTGCGCAAGACGTTTACGAGTGGCCGTTCTCAGCGTCGCGTACCGTTGGATCTGATGGTGGATGCCGCCGTCGGCCGCAAGCTGTGCGTTACCGTTCGGGCGGGCACGGGAGCGACGTGCCGCGTCGAGTCGGAGCAGGAACTTGCAGAGGCTCGGCGTCATCCGCTCACGGCCGAGGTGCTCCGCGAGCAGTTTGGCCGCCTGGGCACGAGCGTGTATGAGCTGCGCGGGCTTGAGGCGCGGATCGAAGGCCGGCCGATGGCCCCGTTGAGCGTGCTGGGGCAGTTACGGCACGAAATGGTCCGCCTGCTGGATGCCGCAGCCGTGGAATTGCCGCAGCCGCGGTTGCTCCCGCGGCCAGAGGTGAAGCAAGGTACGATAGGTTTTCAACCGGTGTCGATCGAAACATCGACCTGGCACGTCCTTTGTCGCGACTTGAAGCAAATGGAAGAAGTGCTGGCCCTGGGCGTGAAGAGCATCATCGGCGATTTTGCCGAGTTGTATCGCTGTGCGCACGCCGTGCGGATGGCCCGCGAGCACCGCGCGGAGATCTTGCTGGCGACGCCACGGATCCAGAAACCGGGCGAGGAGGCCCATTTTGTGCGGATTGCCGACGCCCAGCCCGACGGCCTTCTGGTCCGCAACCTGGGTGGGGCCGCCTTCTGTGCCGAGCGACAGATCCCCTTCGTGGCCGACATGTCGCTCAACGCGGTTAACCAGTGGACCGTTGCCTGGCTGCACGAGCTTGCGCCCGCCGGGTCACGGCAGCCTACGACTCCGATTGCCGGCGGCTGGCGGAACTGGCCGATGCCGCACCGTGGGCCGAGTTGGAAGTCGTCGTCTATCAGCACCTTCCCTTGTTTCACACGGAGCATTGCATTTTCGACACGGAGGTCGGCGGGCGGCGCAAGGAATTAGAACCAAGACTCACGCCGGAGGAAGAAGACCGTCAGACGCAGCGCCGCACGGCGCCGTGCAGTTTCGCCTGCATGAAGCACGAGGTGCGGTTGCGCAACCGAATGGGCGTGGAGCATCCCTTGCAGTCGGATGCCTGCTGTCGCAACACGCTCTATCACGCCGAGGCGCAGAACTTGATCGACCACGTGCCGGAACTCCGGCGGCGCGGCGTGCGGCACTTCCGCATCGAACTGCTCGAAGGCGTGCCGCAGGATATTCTTCGCTGTGCGGTGGGGGAAACGGCTGGGTGAGCGCCGGCCCACCCTACCGTTTTCCCCTGCTTGCGCGGGGAATCTCCAATTCCGGCAGGAGCAACTTCCCCTGGTCTTCGCCGCCGCGAATCGCCTCTTGCCAAAGCTTGCCGCCCTCGGCGCGATCGCCCAGCGAGTCCATGGCCAGGAACGAGCCGACGATCAGCTTCGAACCGGCCGTCGGCTTGAACGACTGTTTGGCAATCGCAGAGAGCAAATCCATGGGAATGGCCTCGATGCGGCAACGCCGCGGCCGCCCTTCCCTCATCACGGCCAACTCGTCGCGGCTGGCCTCGATCACTGCCACGCGATTCGATTCGGACAAGACGATCTCCTCCAGCGACTGCATCGCGGCCACGGCCCGGCGAATGCCATTCCAAAACTGTTCCAAGTGGTCCTGCAAAATCTGCAGGCGTTCCAACTCGGTTTGGTCGGCGGGGCCCTGGGCATTGGCGGCCGCCAGTTCCAGCTTCTGCTTGGAAGCCGCGAGATTGCGCTGCCCCATCGCGGCGCGAACACCGGCCACCGCCCGCACGAAGGCAGCACGTTTCACTGCATCTTGCACCGCCGGGGCCGGGTTGACGACGACGGGTTCCGGCGTCGCGTTGACTAATGGCGAACGGGGAAGCGTTGGATTGGGGGCGACGACGGGTTTCGGCGTCACCTCGGCCGGTACGTCAGTCTGACCACGACCGGGAGTACCTGGTGCCCGAGATGGTGCCTGAGCCTGATCCTGTTTATCAGGCCGACCAGCGATAGCTTGTGCCCGAGCCTGACTCTGCGAGGCTATTGGCGGTGAAAGCGATGGCGGGATCCGGTGTGCGGCAATGCTTTCCGCGGGCAACGGCGTGGCAACGGCAGCCGGCGCCGTCGTTTGCTTGGCCAAGGCCGGGGCCGCAACGGCCGGAGGCGAGGATTCCGCACCGGGCGGCGACGCTGCTCACGGCGGGACCGGGACTCGCCGACGGAAATCCCGTCGTCGCAGGTGGCCGAGCCTGTGGTTTCGCCGTGTCCGCGATTCCACTTCGTGCCGCCTCCGGTTGCACTGGCGCCGGTTGAACAGGTGGATGGCGGACGCTGATCACCAGGCCGATCACGAGCACGCCGGCCAGCGTCAATACACCGGTCAGGATCCAACTCAGCCAGGGCAAACCGTCGTCATCGTCAGAAATGTCAGAAGCCAACGTTGAGTTCCTCTTCCATTCAGTGTAACGGGTCAGGCCGTTTGCTTGCAAGAGATCGGTTCTTCGCAGAACGGAATTTGTTCCGTTGGATTGCCTTTTTCAGGCAAATGGAATAAATTCCGTTCAACGAAGTACCTCTTGATGTATTATACTTGTGCCAGGCGGCCCGCGAAGATTTCCCATGTTCTTTCAACTCTACACGCTGCTGGCGACTCTCTTGCACGTGTCGGTCGTGCTGGGGGTTTCCTTGCGCGTGATCATGCGGCGGCCGCCCAGCGGCGTTGCCCTGGCGTGGATGTTCCTCGTCGCCTTTGTACCGTTGGGCGGGGCGATATTCTATCTGCTGATCGGCGAACGGCGGGTCGGGCTGCGGCGTGCCCGGCGGATTGCCGCGCTCCGTAGCGACTATGCCCTGCTGGCCCAGCAGGCCATCGATCGGGGCTTGACGCAGGTTCCTTGGGACAAACATCGCCCGGAAGCGCGCGGCATGGACCGCCTGGGCGCCTGCCTGGTCGGCATGCCGACCGTGGCCGGTTGCATGGCACAATTCTACTCGGAATCGGAGCGGATCCTGCGAGCGATCGCCCGGGACATCGACGACGCCCGCAAGAGCGTGCTGATGGAGTTCTACATCTGGAACGAAGGCGGGGCCGCCGACGAGGTACTCGAGGCCCTGGTCCGCGCCGGTCAACGGGGCGTCTCCTGCCGCGTGCTGGTCGACGCGGTCGGCGCCCGACCCTGGTGGAAAGGCCGACAACCGCAACGCCTCCGCGCGGCGGGCGTGCGTGTCGAGCCCGCCTTGCCGGTCAGTTTGTTGCTAGCCCTCGTGTCGCGAAACGACCTTCGCCTGCACCGCAAGATCGTCGTGGTCGACGGCCGCGTGGCCTGGACGGGCAGCATGAATCTGGTCGATCCCCGCTACTTCAAGCTCAGTGCCCACGTCGGCCAGTGGGTCGATGCCATGGTCCGCCTGGAAGGATCGGTCGTCGCTCCGCTGGCCATGACCATGATCGGCGACTGGATGCTGGAAACGGACGAATCGCTTGCGACGATCATCGCCAGCGCCGAATTGGGCCTCGTGGGACCGAAAGGGACGGAGGACATACAGGTGATCCCCTCGGGACCGGGCGAAGGTGACGACGGATTACTGCAAATGCTCCTGGCGGTCATCAATTCCGCTCGTGAGGAACTCGTCCTCACGACGCCCTACTTTGTACCGGACGATTCCATGTTGCGGGCACTGCGGGGGGCCGCGGGCCGGGGCGTGTGCGTCGATATGATCCTGCCCGCCCAGGTCGATTCGCTGTTGGCGCGTTATGCCAGCCGCTCCTACTACGACGAGTTGCTGGATATCGGCGTCCGTATCCATCTTTACCAGAAGGGCCTGTTGCACACGAAGTCGATCACGGCCGACCGCCGGATTTCCATGTTCGGTACCGTCAACCTCGACATGCGCAGCCTGTGGCTGAACTATGAGGTCTCCTTATTCGTATACGGCGAAGCGTTCGCCGAGCAGCTTCATGCCTTGCAGCAATCGTACTTGCAGGATTGTCTGCCAATCGATCCGCAACAATGGTCGAAACGCTCACGCGGTGCCCGCTTTCTACAAAACGCACTGCGGTTGGCGGGGCCCGTGCTGTAGTTGTATGCATTATACTACCTTTGATGGAATTGGTTTGCACTCTTCGACGGGCAAAGTCATCGAAAATTCCGAGAAACGACGATTTTGGCAGCCTGCGTGTGCGGACAAGCTGAAAATCCACTCGATACGGTGGTTGGGTGATCAGGCTTTCGGCTTCGGAAAGCCCGCGAGATAAGCTTTACAGGGCTTCGTACTTGCATGGCGAGGGGATTGTCGGTTGTCCGTCACTTGTCATTCGGACTATTGATTCGGGATTTCCCCCCTTCTTCGTCTAAAAAATCCCTCCTCCCACCCCTGTGGAGGAATATACGCCGGGCCGACAATCGATTACACTTATACTTTCGGTTAGGAGTTCGTTACGGAAAATAATGTGCATGCTGGCAATTCTTTATCGGGTCGCAAGGAACTGTCCGATTCTCCTTGCGGCGAATCGTGAAGAGAGTATCACGCGGCCTACCCAATTTCCGAAGATTCAATCCGGCAATCCCCGCATCGTTTGTGGAACGGATAAGCAGGCCGGTGGAACTTGGCTGGGCGTGAATCAGTTCGGGTTGTTGGTGACGGTCACCAATCGGGCCCGGACCCGGCCGCCTTTGGAACCGCGATCGCGCGGATTGCTCTGCCGCGACCTGCTCGATGTCCGCACCGCCCGCGAGGCCGCGGAGTTGGCCCGCAAGGAGTTATCGACGGGCCGTTACGCCGGCGCGAATTACCTTTGTGCCGACGGCAAGTTCGCGGCTGTGATCTATGGCGGGCCTCGCGTCGAGGTCGTCGAGTTGGAACCGGGGCTGCACACGCTCAGTTCCGGCAACCTCAACGATGCGAACGACGAACGGCACGAGTTCATCCGCCGCATGTTGACGTTGCACACCTTGGATTCGGCCGTGACGTTCCTGGCCGTGGCCAGTCGCGCGTTCTCCCGCAAGCCGGACAGCGAGGGTCGGCGGGGCGTGGTTTTGACCGGCGGCGAGTTCGGCACGGTGTCGTCCACGTTGCTTTCCTTGCCGCGGAAGATCCAGCAGTCGATTTATCAGTACAGCGATGGCCCCCCGTCCGCTCGTCCCTACGAAGATCTCTCCGCGCTGTTGCGGCAGGTGTTGTCGGCCGGTCGCAACCGCAAGCCGAGCGTTGCTGGTGAAAAGAAAGACGGCGAGGGAGCCAAGAGCAAGGCCCCCAAGCAGGTGACCGGCGGCGATTGATCACAAGGGAAGAAGTTGGTTTTGCATGACGCGGGCACCATGTACTCAGGGTCGGCGGCGAATCGGCATCTGGCTGATCGGTAGCAAGGGCGGAGTCGCCATTACGACGATTGTCGGATTGGTCGCATTGAAAACAAGGCCTCGTCGGATCGACGGGGCTGGTGAGCCAGCTTAGCCGAGTTCGCCGATCTGGACCTGGCCTGCGTGGGACGATTTCGTCATCGGCGGCCATGAGATCCGCAGCCTGCCGCTGTGCCGCGAGGCCTATCGCGTTGCCACGGAAATGCGCGCGGCCAGCCGCGAAGTGATCGACCGTTGCCGCGGCGAACTGGAGCGGATCGAAGCCCGCATCCGCCCCGGCACGACTTGGAACGTCGGGCCGACGATCGCCGCCCTGGCCGACCTCGACCTTCCCCAAGGCGAGACTCCGCGGCAGATCGTCGATCGCCTGCAGGACGATCTGCGGCACTTCCAGGAGGGCGAGAAGCTCGATCACATGATCGTCGTGAACGTGGCTTCCACCGAGCCTCCGTTGCCATCGGCCGCTTTGCCGGTGGCGACTTTGCCGGCGAGTTGGGCCGATTTCGAGCCCGCATTGAAAAGCGCGGAATGCCCGCTGCCGGCCAGTTCGCTGTATGCGATTGCCGCGCTGGACCTGGGCTGTTCGTACATCAATTTTACGCCGTCGCTGGGGGCCGCTCCGGCTGCCATCGACGAACTGGCCCGTCTCCGCGGCGGCCGGCATGCCGGCTGCGACGGAAAGACGGGCGAAACCCTTTTGAAGAGCGTTCTGGCCCCCATGTTCGCCGCCCGGAATCTCCAGGTGATGAGCTGGGTGAGCCACAACATCTTCGGCAACATGGACGGCCGGGTCCTCGACGACCCGGCCAACAAGCAGGCCAAGCTCCAAAGCAAGGACCGCCTCCTCGGCGAGATCCTGGGCTACAAGCCGCAGACGCACATTTCCATCGAGTTCATCGAAAGCCTGGGCGATTGGAAGACCGCCTGGGACCACATTCACTTTGCCGGATTCCTGGGAACGCCGATGACGTTCCAGTTCATCTGGCAAGGGTGCGATTCGGTGCTGGCTGCACCTTTGGTGATCGACTTGATTCGCTTCACCGAGTTGGCCCGGCGCCGCGGGCAGACTGGCCTGCTGAAGTTCCTGGCCAGCTTCTTCAAGAGTCCGCTGGGCGTCGACGAGCACGGTTTCGTGCATCAGTTCCAGATGCTCCAGCAGTGGCTCAGCGAAGGCACGGTTGCATCACACCTCCCTACAAAACACAAAGAAGTACATCACGAATGACCAGCTACCCAGCAGAAGAAAGACCCGAAAGTCCGCCAGCCGCTTCCGGCGCGGCCGAAGGCCCGGCTCCCCGCCAACGAAAGCGCCGCCGCAAGTCGAGAAAGAAATCGAGACCGGCCGTACCGGCGGCGGTCGAGTTTGACAGCGATTTCGACTTCGATGACGATGAAGATGACCTTGAGCTTCCCTCCTATGGGAAACGATTCGATCGCGGGACCGAGGAAAGACGGCGGAGGAACCGCGGAAGACGGTGAAGCCGGCGGCTGCGAAGTTGCCAGCGGCCCACGCGGCGAAACGGCGGCAACGGCGGAACCTAGAGCGAAGCAGAAACTGCCGCCGCCGGCGGCGGGAATCGCGGTGAAGACGCCGGCGGCTGCGAAACCGCCGGCGTCCAAACAGACGAAACCGCAAGCGATCGTTCGCGCGAAGCCGCAAGCGACGCGCAAGGAACCGGTTGTCAAGCGCCGCCGGTCGTGGAAAAACCGCCGCCGCCGAGAAACCGCCGGTTGCTGAGAAACCGCCAGTTGCCGAAGGGCCGCTGGTTGCCGAGAAACCCCGTCGCGAGCGGCCGCTGCGCGATCGAACGCCGCATGAAGAGACGGCTGCCGAACGCTCCCGTCCGGTTGCGCCGCGCGGCAAGGCGGCCCATAGCGAGAAGTTCGCCGCCTTGGGACTGAGCGCAGTCATGCTGGACGCCCTGGCCGCGGCCACCTATCAAGAGCCGACGCCGGTCCAAGCGGGTTTCATTCCCCGCGCGCTGGCGGGCGTCGACGTGATGGGCCAGGCCCAGACGGGCACGGGCAAGACAGCCGCCTTCGCGATTCCGATCCTGGAGATGCTCCAGCCGCAGCGCCGCGGCGGGCCGCCGCAAGCCTTGGTCATGGTGCCCACGCGGGAGCTGGCCGTGCAGGTCCGCGACGAATGCGAAAAGCTGGCCCTCGGTCGCAACGTGTCGATCGTGGCCGTCTACGGCGGCAAGCCGATCCGCAAGCAGATCGAACAAGTCAACCACGGCGCTTCGTTCATCGTCGGCACGCCGGGCCGCGTGCTGGACCTGATGAGCCGCGGGGCGCTGGTGTGGAACGAGCTGCGGGTCGTCGTCTTGGACGAGGCCGATCGCATGCTCGACATCGGCTTCCGGCCGGACATCGAAAAGATCCTCCGCCGCTGCCCGCAGTCGCGGCAGACCTTGCTGCTCAGCGCCACGCTGGCCCCGCCGGTGAAGCGACTGGCCGAGCGTTACATGCGCGAGCCGGAGGTGCTGGACTTCTCGCCGAAGAACCTCGCCGTGGAGACGATCGAGCAGTTCTACTTCACGGTCGATCCGGAACGGAAGTTCGATCTATTGGTCAAGCTCCTGGAGCGGGAGGATCCTGCGCAGGCGATCATCTTCTGCCGCACGAAGCGCGGGACCGACAAGGTCTGCATGCGGCTTTCGCGGCGTTTCCAGGGCGTCGACACGATCCACGGCGACTTGCAGCAATCGTCGCGCGACCGCGTGATGAAGGCCTTTCGCGAAGGCAGGGTCCGCTGGCTGGTGGCCACCGACGTCGTGGGCCGCGGCATCGACGTCACCAGCATCTCGCACATCATCAACTTCGACATCCCGCAGTTCTGCGACGATTACGTGCACCGCGTCGGCCGCACCGGCCGCATGGGCCGCGAGGGCGTGGCCTACACGTTCGTCTCGCCCGAGGAAGGCGGCGAGTTGACGCGGATCGAGATTCGCATCAACCGTTTGTTGATCCGCGACGAGATCCCCGGCTTCCAGGCCTTTGACGATCCGCGGGCGGCCGACAGTGTCATCTTGGGTGAGGGACCAGGCGACATCGACGACGACCGGTTCGAGCCGCCCAAGCCGCTGCCGGTCTTCGGCAAGAAGGTGCGGAGGATCCGGCGGGCACTGTAGATTTGGAGTGCGGCGATTTATCGCCGCTTTGGTTTTTGTCCTTTCTCGTTACCACGCTCCGCGTGGTAGCGCAGTGAGTGGACGCTCGTGGCACCGTAGCAAAAGTTACGGAGAACGAAAGTTATGCGTCGTTTGAACGTGACTTCCGACGGGTTCCCCTGAATCAGCGGTAATATTCGGCGGTACAGCAGATGACGCCTGACAAACGAGCGCTGAAGATCCTCTTCGATACGTATTGGTCCCCCAGCGGTTGGCGATCGGCGGGCAATCTGGGTTGGACTCCGGAAACTCCTCCGGACGCCCTTGACTACGCTGTTCGCGCCGGCGTGATGTTCCCGTCTGACAGGTGTTCACACGACGAGGCCGTAGCCCGTGTTTGCACCCTTCGCAGCCAAATCAAGCCGTTGGACGTGGGCTCAGCCTTCGTCGCGAGCCTCGGCAGCAATCAGCCCGCACTCCGCTCCGCTCTTGGAAGCTATGCCGTCGCGCTTCACATGCCGTTGCATCGTTACTCACCTGGGGGCGGGCGTCGCTGCGTGATCTGCGGCGACTATAATACGCAAAAGGAGCATGACCTCAACATCTTGAGCTTCGAGCGATACAAATGGGGTGGCGTTCGCCACGAGCAGCCGGTTTACATCGCATTTGATCTTGAGCGGTTCACATCCGAGTCCGCGCCGATGCCAACCCCCGCCGATCAAGCCCTGCTGGCGACCCTCTTATCCACCGTGAGTTCGATGAATGCCGGCGCGAAGCTGGCCGATCTCGTGCGTGCTATTGCGCCCCTCATTCCAGGCAACAAAGACCAGCGGCGGACGCTTATCGGCATCCTGGGCTTCGCGGGCGTGCTTCCAGTTCCCGGGCGACCCGGCTTCTTCCGTTCATTTGCTTCTTTGGCTGAGCGGGAGCAAACGCCGTGGTACAAGGACGATTGGCCGTATCCGGTCCAGTGGTGGCGTGGTGGATTGTCCGTCGACCCCGACGCCGTCGCCTATTGGTTCGGAGCATTGGGATCCGCCACGGGCAAAGAGTGAATGGTCCGCGTGGTAACCAGGAACAAAGGCCGCGCCGCGGCCGAAAAAAAACGGCGATAAATCGCCGCACTCCAAATTACTCCCGCAATCTCGCCCGTATGATTTTCAATCGCTCTATCAATTCCTTCTCGAACCCGCGATCGACCGGGCGGTAGTATTCGCGCTCGACGCCCAGATAATCCTGTGCGGCAATGCCGCCTTCGGCGTCGTGGGCATACTGGTAGTCTTGCCCTTGGCCCAGCCGCTTCGCCCCGGCGTAGTGCGAGTCGCGCAGGTGAATCGGGACGGGCAGCAGCCGGCCTTCGCTCACATCTTTGCGGGCCTCGCCGATGCCCACCGTCGCGGCGTTCGATTTCGGCGCGCAGGCCAAATAGGTCACGGCCTGGGCCAGCGTCAACTGGCATTCCGGCAGCCCGACCAACTCGCAACCCTGGGCGGCGGCCACGGCCAGCGGCAGGGCGGCGGGATCGGCGTTACCCACGTCTTCGCTGGCAAGAATCACCAGTCGCCGGGCGAGAAAGCGGACATCCTCGCCCCCTTCGAGCATCCGCGCCAGCCAATACAAGGCCGCATCGGGATCGCTGCCGCGAATGCTCTTGATCAACGCGCTGATGCTGTCGTAGTGCGCATCGCCGTCCCGATCATACTGCACCGCCTTGCGTTGCACCGATTCCGCGGCCAGTGCGCGTGTAAACTCCACCGGCCGCTCGAGGCTGGAGAGCACGCCCACCTCCAGGGCCGAGAGGGCCCGGCGGGCGTCGCCGTCGCTCGTTTCCGCGAGGAATTCCAGGGCGTCCTCATGCAATCGTACCTGGTATTGGGCCAGGCCGCGGCGGCTGTCGGCCACGGCCCGACGCAGCAACGATTTGATGTCGTCGCCCGATAGCGGCTGGAACTGGAATATGCGGCTGCGGCTGACCAAGGCACTGTTGACCGTGAAGAAAGGGTTCTCGGTCGTCGCCCCCACCAGGATCACTTCGCCCTCCTCCACGCCCGGCAGGAGCACGTCTTGCTGGGCCTTGTTGAAGCGATGGATCTCATCGATGAACAACAGCGTCCGCTGGCCGCTGGCCGACAAGCGGTCGTGGGCTTCCGCGAGAAGCTCGCGAAGCTCCTTGACCCCGCTGGCCACGGCGCTGATCTGCTGGAAATGGCTGCGGCTCTCTTGGGCCAACAGTCGGGCGAGCGTCGTCTTGCCGGTGCCCGGCGGGCCGTAGAAGATCACCGAGCCGAGGCGATCGGCCGCCAGCAGCCGTCGCAAGAGCTTGCCCTCGCCGAGAAAGTGCTCTTGCCCGACGAACTCGTCGAGCTTCGTCGGCCGCATGCGCGCGGCCAAAGGCTGGGCGGCCTGGCGGTTCTCTTCTTCGGAAGCGGAAAATAAGGACATGCAAATTCCAAATTTCAAATTTCAAATCTCAAACAAATCTCAATCTCAAATTCAAGAAATTTGGTCCTTGGTGCTTTGAGTTTGTTTGGGATTTGGATTTTGGTTCTCGGGATTTCATTCCACCGGTCCTCCCCGCGGCAAAAGGTCCTTGAGCGGGCATGTCTCGCACAGCGGCTTGCTCTTCTTGCAGAAGTGTTTTCCCAGGTGGACCAGCAGGGCATGGAACTCGTTGAACATGGGAACATGGGCCGGCAGGTGGTCGTGAAAATATTCCTGGATCTGGTGATAATCCGACTCCAGGTCGATCCAGCCGTGCCGGCTGAAAATGCGGTAAGTGTAGGCGTCGACCACGAAGGTGGGCATCGAGCCGGCGTACAGGAGGATCGAATCGGCCGTCTCCGGACCCACGCCATGGATGCCCAGCAATTCCGCACGAAGCTCGTTCAGCGGCGTACGGAACATGGCCTCGATCGAGCCGTTGTAACGCTCGACCAGGAATTTCAGAAGGCTCCGCAGCCGCTTGGCCTTGATGCGGAAGTAACCGGCCGGCCGGATCAGTTCCTCCAGTTCCTCCTCGGGCACGGCGTACAGGGCATGGGGGTCCAGCAGGTCGGCCTCGCGGAGGTTGCCGATCGCCCGTTCGACGTTCTGCCAGTTCGTGTTCTGCACCAGGATGGCGCCGACCATGATTTCGAATTGGGTATCGCCGGGCCACCATTTCTGTGGGCCAAAGGCGTCGAACAAGCGCTGGTAGACTTCTTGCAGAACGACACTCATGGTAGACTCTCGGAGAAATGCTGCAGTTATTGTAGCACTGAAACAAGCATGGCAAAACGCATGGATGAGCATGCCAATTTGGCAGGCGGCCAGGTCGTGGGAAGCGATTATTGGTCGCAGTCGCGGCGGCCGCTGGCCGGCCTGTTTTTGGCTGGGCCGTTACTGGTGATCTATGAAACGGCCCTGATCTGCCTGGGACCCCATGCCATGCGCAACGGGGCCGACGCCTGGCTGCGGCAAACGCTCGATCTGCTCGGTTTCAACGCCTATTTCCTCCTCCCCGTCCTTACGGTCGGCATCCTCCTGGGTTGGCACCACGTGCTGCGGCAACCGTGGCATGTTCGTCGCACCGTGCTCATCGGCATGACCTTCGAGTGCCTCGCCCTGGCCGCGGCCCTCTGGCTTTTTTGGAGCTTATACCGATTTCTCTTGCAGGCGGCCGTCCATACGGTCGGTCTGAGTATCGCCGGTTTCCTGGGAACGATCTCGTGTTACCTGGGAGCGGGCATCTACGAAGAATTGCTCTTCCGCCTGATCCTGTTGAACCTGGGGATTGGCCTCTTGGCATGGATGCGGGCAGGCCCCAAGACCTGCGTGATCGGCGGGATCGTGCTGACGAGCTTGCTGTTTTCGGCGGCCCATTACGTCGGTCCGTCCGGCGATTCGTTCTTGTGGTTGACATTTCTCTTCCGCTTTCTGGCCGGCATCTTGTTCGCCGTGCTGTTCCGCTATCGAGGCTTTGGAATCGCCGCCGGCACGCACGCCTTGTACGACGTGCTCGTGGGTTTGTCGACGATCGCTTAACTCAATCGCGTAACTCAGGTCATTTCGCGCTTGGCGGCTCGATTCCGAAGTCGCGAATCGTCAGCAGGCTGGCAAACGGATAGCCGCGCTGCGGGAAGGCCGCGGCCCCGCCTTCCATGCGGTCGATGATGGCAACCACGCGGACGACCTTCAATCCAAAGGCCTTGCAGCGCTCGATGGCCTGAAGCGACGACCCGCCGGTGGTGACCACGTCTTCGACGATCACCACGTCGCAACCGAGCTCGACGGGCCCTTCGATATAGCGATTGGTGCCGTGGCCCTTTGATTCCTTGCGGACCATGAAACCGGTGATGGGCGTGCCGCGGACGGCCGACATCGTAACTACGGCCGCCGTGATCGGGTCGGCGCCGATCGACATCCCGCCCACGGCCGCGGGCATCGGCCCTGCCGCCGCGAGCAGATCCAAAATACCCTCGGCTACCAGGCGGGCGCCGTGGGCGTCGAGCGTCACCTGCTTGCCGTCGAGGTAATAGGAAGCCTGCTTGCCCGAAGCGAGCGTGAATTGGCCGAACTTGAGGGCCTTCTGGCGGAACAGGGCAATCAGGGCATTTCGATCGTACATGGCTTTTGGTCTTGGGTCTTAGAACTTAGAGCTTAGAACTTAGATTTTGGTGCGAACTACAGTTTCTAAGAACTAAGATCCAAGTTCTAAGAACTTCCTACAGGTATGTTTGAATCACATCGGTCCATCTGCACTGGGCTTTGAGGATCAGTTCGATCACCTCGCGGACCGCTCCGCCGCCGCCGCATTCCTGGGTCGTGTAATGGGCCGCCTGGCGGACCTCGCCGCAGGCGTCGGCCACGGCAATCCCGAGCCCCACCGCGCGAAGCACGGGCAGGTCGGGCAGGTCGTCGCCCATGTAGCAGACGCGGTCGCGGGTGAGTTTCAATTCCGCCAAAATCTGCTTCAGGGCCGCCAGCTTGTCGGGCACGCCTTGGCGGAGGAGCTCGATGCCCAACTCGGCAGCCCGGACCTTCAGGCTCTGCGTGCTGCGGAGCGTGAGCATGCCGAACTGGTATCCGGCCTTCTGCCAGAGCTTGATGCCCAACCCGTCGCGGACGTGAAAGGCCTTGGATTCGATACCCTGGTTATCCAACACGATCAGGCCGTCGGTCATTACGCCGTCGACATCGGACAGTAACAGGGCGATCGATCGGCAGCGTTCTTCGAGAGTCATGGGCGTCATTTCATCTCAATTCCTGCGCAACTGAGTCCTGCTGCTGGATCACTTTCGCTTGAAGATATTGTGCTGACATGACTTCGAGCATTTTTTGGCTACTCCAAGGGTCGAATTCGATTGGTATCTTTTTAACATGGATAGGCGCAAAAGGCAAGCGTTGCCAGACCTGCCGATCCAATCGCTGACTCCAGATCGGTAGGCCCTACCGTAGTTCCGTAACCTCCAGCGAATGCAGATCGGGCGAAAGAAGTTGATCGCGGTCTTTGGGACGTTCGTTGATCTTCGAGTATTCCAACACGATCACCGTGTAGTCTTTGTGATTTGGCGAACGAACCTGCACTGCGTGAGTCATCCAGGTCTTGGCATTGAGGAGGACCTGGATCTCGGAATAGAGACTCGCTACCCCCTGCTTCTTGGGAACCGCCGTGATCAGGATTTGTTCGCCGCGGTCTTCCAGAGAAAGTTTGAAGCGGTCGCGGATCTCTGCGCCATGGATGTCGACCACCAGCGGCAGGTAAGTCATAGTCGGATGTTCCAGGCCGTGGATGAGCGCGACAAACCATCCTAATGCGTCGTCCTCGGACACATCTTTGCCTGATTTCCAGTTCTTCCAGGAGATTTTTTGGCAGACCCGGCCCTGGCCGTCGATTACCAGGGTTTCCTCACCGTTCCAGATGATTGCCTCCGACAGACCCTGCCAGCCGGAACCATGCTCAGACTGAAGCTGAAATCGGCCGCTGTTCGGCGCCTCATAATAGAAGCGACCGCGCTGAATCGTCGGGCGGTCGGGCGAAAAAACTCCATCATATCGGAATTCGGTGACCTTGGCGTCGAGCGTTTTGCATTTGTCGGAGGCCGCTTCCCATTTGGCAAGCACTGTGTCCAAAGAGAGCTTGGGCTCAACTGCCGCAGCGCAACAACAGGCGAGGTAAGCCGCCAGGAAACCGAGCAACTTCAACTGGGATGATACAGGCATGTTGAAAAAACTCCATTTCTCGTAAAATCGTCAGACTTATCCATGCTCTGGAACGGCAATTCGAATCCGCAACGTCTGGGCCAACGCCTCCCCTTCCGCCTTGTGCGGAAACAGTCCCACGACGTCGGTCACGTCGATCAGCCCGACCGGCCGGCCGTCGCCGTCCACGACGGGCAACTCGCTGATCTTCCGCTGGGCCATCAGGGCCACCGCCTCCGACATCAGCGAACCGCAGATTACCTTGAGCGGATTGGAAGTCATCACCGAATGAATCGGCGCGTCCAGGGCGTTGTCGCGATGGTGCTCGAAAAGCCGGGCGAGGTCGCTATCGGTAAAGATGCCGGCGAGATGGTCGCCGGTATCGACCAGCATCGTGGCCCCGGTCCGCCGGCCGGGCACGCTCACGCGGACCAAGACCTGACGGACCGTTTCCTCCTGCGGGGCGACGCGGCATTGCTCCAGCGGCCGCATGTGCTGCTCGACCTTGCTGAGCTTCAGGCCCAGATTGCCGGCCGGATGAAAGCGGGCAAAATCTTCGCGGTCGAAGCCCCGCATACGGCTGACCACCAGCGCCAACGCATCGCCCACGGCCAGCATGGCCGCCGTGCTGCTGCTGGGGGCCAGTCCCAGCGGACAGGCCTCTTCCAGCGGTCCCATGTCAATGACCACCGCGGCCGCTCGGGCCAGGGTGCTGGCGGCGCGGCCGGTGATGGCGATGATCGGCACGCGGATCTGAACCAACGGCGGCAGCAGGCGGACGATTTCCTCGGTCTCGCCGCTTTGCGAAAGCACGAGCACGACGTCGTCGCCATGCACTCGGCCCAAGTCGCCGTGTACCGCCTCGGCCGGATGCAGGAAGTGGCTCCGCGTGCCGGTCGAGGCCAGCGTGGCCACGATCTTTTGCCCAACGAGCCCCGCCTTGCCGATGCCGGCCACAATCGCGCTGCCCCGGCAGTTGAAGAGGCAATCCGCGGCCCGGCAGAATTCCTGGTCCAACCGCCGCGCAACCTGGGCGATCGTGCGGCTTTCCGTCTGCATGACCTCGCGGGCGAAGCTCAGTTGTTCGAAGGCGGTCCAGCGGCGTGCGGCCGAGACGGGTTGGCTGCTCATGATTCGTCGTCCTTGACGTTTTCCGGAAAGGCTATTGGGGCAGGGAATTGTAGCCGTCCCGGGGCGGCAATGCAACGCGGAGTTTTACGGCATTTAACCCACAAGAGTGGTGTGAAATATCGTCCTGCCTGGGTGACGGCAGGGTACTCTTGCTATGCAAAAAATGGTAGAATCGCAAGATGTCGCAGTCAAGGTGGCGACTTTCAAAGCAGCAAAATCGCATTGCATTATCGAAGGTGTGTTGTGCTCAAGACTCAACTTCGCTCAAAACTGTTCCAGCTCCGGGACGTCTTCAAGCGAGACTGGCAGGATATCGAGGACATCCTGACTGGCGACTTCTTCGGCGTGCTCGATTACCTGCCGAGGCAGCCATACCTCCGCGAGTTCCTGGAACGCGTGGAAATTCTCAATGATAAGAGGGGACGATTTGAACTGGACCAAGTGGATTGGGAAAAGGTGGAAATGCGATTCTGGCCGCGATGCCCCGGGCACGATGATGCGACCGAACCAGATGTGGTCTTGGTGTCGGACCGGTGGGTTCCTGTTCTCCCCGAACACGATTCCGAGCGTGCAGACGTTGAAGTCACCCCAACTACTTCTGGGTGCCCTGGGAAACATGCGTTTCGTAGAGAAGAAGAATACGGCGCAGCCGGGGAATCCGGCGTCCCCCTCATTGGCTCTCAGCAATCTGGTGCAAATTCCGGTTTCTCCGCTCAGCAGGGTAGGGGGCACAGTCCTTGTTGATTGCTGGGGAAAAGCCATGGGGCGATATAAGTTGGAGGTAACCTTGGTTGGATTTGAAAGCCGAAGGCTATTGGAAATAGATACCGAGGAGAAGATCGGACAGATCGCCGACAAGCTGGCGGAATTCTGCAAACAGTAGTGTCGGGGCGTCGAAAGAGCGGAAGCCGGCTGTTGATCCCTTGATCTCTTGACGATAGAATCGGTATATGGGAGGTCAAGATGGAAGAAAATCGCATTGTGATTGAGTTTGAGGATTCGGGCAGTCCGGAAGAAGTCGCTGCCGCACGGAAGCAGAGCGAGCAATTCAAGCGAAACAGCGCTTGGCTGGAAGCGCACATCCTGGAGGTTGGCGAAACCTGTCGCGGCAGGGTAATCTGTATCGCAGGGCAGGAACTCTTTGTTGGTGATACAACGCGTGAAGCGATTGCCCAGGCAAGGGCCGCGCACCCGGACGATAAGGGTTTGTTCATCCGGTATATTTACAAGGAGAAGGCGGCAAGGATTTATGCTCTGCCAAGGTAAGTGGATGCAATGCGACGATGGAATCGTTCGTCCCGTGGTATTGACATGGCTTCTGGGACGGGACGACGCATGGCTGGCTGTCGATTTCTTGGTCGATACGGGCGCAGGACAGAACCGTAATCAGTGCCAGCGTGCTGGAGGAGTTGGGCCTTCAATACGTTCAGCCAGCCGACCGAATTGGCGGCGTTGGCGGGTTCGTTGAATCGGTCGATGTCATGACACGGATTCGCATTGAACGCAATGATGGTCAATGGATCACGCTTCGCGGAACCTATGCCGCTTGTGTGCAGCGTGAGGCATTGGATATGAGCGTGCTTGGGCGGGATATCTTGAACCTGTTCGCAGTCATCGTCGACCGCCCGGCAGATCAAGTAACCTTGCTCCATGGCGGCAATGGCTACGCGATTCAGCGTCGTCCGTGAAAAGAATTTCGCGACAATCCATCCGAAAGAACGGTACGAAAAATCGTAAAACCGCAAACGACAGCGTGAATTTCATCCCGCTGCCAGACACATTTTTGTCACTTTTCGTCACCTGGATTTCGCCATTTCGTCCCTGACCCTGGCACGCCGCAGCCAGTCTACGCTAGAATACTTGGACTTTGATACCCATTACGGATCAAACGAGAAAGCGAAAGGCATGATTGTCACAACCAAGCAACTCTTTGCCCACGCCTACGGCAAGTATGCCGTGGGCGCATACAACATCAACAACCTGGAGCAGACCGTGGGCCTGTTCCGGGGCAATTTGGGCAAGTCGGATTCCAACAGCGACCCGACCAAGCCCGCGGTCAGCGCGCCGTTCATCATCCAGATTTCCCGCGGCGCCCGGTCGTATAGCGACAAGCGGTTCCTGGAAGCCATGATCCGCGCGGCGGAAGAGGTCTTTCCGGAGGCCATTTTCGCCGTCCACCTCGATCACGGCACGGAAGAGGTCTGCTACGACTGCATCGACAGCGGCTTCTACAGCTCGGTGATGATCGACGCCTCGCACGAGCCGTTCGAGAAGAACGTCGCGATCACCAAGCGGATCGTCGATCGAGCCCACGAGAAGGGCATTTCCGTCGAGGCCGAATTGGGGCAGCTCGGCGGCGTGGAAGAGGACATCATGGGCAGCGTGTGCCTGACCGAGCCCGACCAGGCGGTCGAGTTCGTCGCCAAGACCGGCTGCGACTCGCTGGCCGTGGCCATCGGCACCTCGCACGGGGCCTACAAGTTCAGCGGCAAGCAGGGCCTGCACATGGACCGCATCGCCGAGATCCAGAAGGTCCTGCCCAAGAACTTCCCCATGGTCATGCACGGTTCCAGCAGCGTGCCCAAGGAATGGGTCGACCGCATCAACGCGGCGGGCGGCAAGATGAAGGCCGCCAGCGGCGTCGACGAGAACCAGTACCTGCCGGCCGCCAAGCTGGGCGTCTGCAAGGTGAACATCGACACCGACGGCCGCCTGGTCTGGTGCGCGATCCATCGCGAGGCGTTCCGCGACGACCCGGCGAACTTCGACCTCCGTCCGCCAGGAAAGGTCTTCATCAAGGCCTACGCCGACTACATCGCCCACAAGAACAGCAAGCTCGGCTCGGGCGGGCAGTTGGAGTGCCTGCGGGCTTCTTTGAAGAAGTAGTCCGGCGACAGGAAAAACAAGCACTGCGTACTCAGTACCGAGTACCCAGTGCTTTTTTGTGCGCGTTGGATGCGGTCTAGAGCCCACCCTGCCGCAAACCATCCCCTATCGTCGGCAAAACCGCTACGGACGGCAGAAAATGTTTGAATCGTGTCCGCTTGTGACCTATATACAAGAAGGGACATCTCCCTTGGGTATGTCCGCAGCCGATGCTGCGCCGCCGACCCTGGGTACATGGTGCCCGCCGCGGCGGTTTGGTTGCGGCGGCCGCGAGAGAAGTTGTCCCTTGGTGCTGCGCAACTGTGGAATTACAACCTCCGTTCATCTCGATCGATGCGTCCGCCTGCGGGGCCTTTCCGGCAGACGCGTGCGCAGGGCCTTTGCACGCAAGCAGCGAGCAGTTGCCTGCTGCCGCTGCTCAAGAGGCCGCGCTCTCTCCAGCGAACGCGCCACCGGAACCGACCGACCCCTGGACGGCCCATTTCGCCGGCGCCCTGCAAGTCCAACACGCCCGCGTGCGGGGGTTCCTTCAGGACCAGCGCGATCGTTGGCGGCAGATCGCGGCCCACTTCACCCGCCAGATCGAGAGTTTGCAAGCCGAGGTCGATGGCTTGCAGGCGACGAATGAAGGTCTGCGGGCGGAAACTCTAGCCCATCCTGCAGAAAGTGATCGCACGGAGATGGCCGAGGATGCGTCACGCAAGTATCTGTTGGCGATGGACGACGTTCGCGACCTGAAGGCCCGCAATGCCGAACTTCAGCGGCAACTGCTGGAACTCCACTCCGGGGCGGCGCGGCGGGGCGCCGAGCGCTCGCCGGCGGACTGTAGTACCGATTGGGAGGCCCAGAAACGCCGTTTCCTGGCGGGATTGGAATCGGACGATCAGAACGACGCCGAAGCAGCGGAGCGGCGGTTGAAGATCGAAGAGATCGTGGCCCGCACCGACAAGATCATCGCCGAAAAAAATCGCGAGATCGAAGAACTCCAGCACCTGCTCAACAACCAGAGCAACAGCCTCGGCTCGTTGGCGTTGGGCGCTGCGGCCTTGGAACAAGTGCTCGACCAGGACGCGATCGTCCGCGAGGAGCGCCAAAGACTTCAGCAGTTGCAGGCCGAGTGTCGCGACAAGCTCCGCCAGGCCGAGATCGAGCTTGCCGTGGAGCGGGCACGGCTTGCCCGTCGCGATGCCGAGATCGAAGAGAAGCTCCGCAGTTGCGACCTGCGTCGTTCATCGGCCGAGGCGGATGCCGAGGCCCTGGCGCCGACCGGCCGGCCCGTCCGCGGCCGCTGGCGGACGCAGATGGGCCTGACCGACGACGACCCGCCGGAGCCCGATCGCAGCCGCGGCCGGCGGTGAGTACGTTGGAGAACGCGACACTTATTGCCTTGCCCGTCCTGAGTTTACTAATCGCCCGTTTATGGATTGAAAGCATATTCCGCCATGACCCACGACACCTGTTTCTCTTGCGGGCACACGTTGCCGGAAATGCCCCTGCCGGTCAACCTGGCCGGCAGCCACGACCTGGAACAAGTGACCGATGCCCAACTGGCAAGCTTTGCCGAATTGATCTACGGCCGGACGGGGATCCGCGTCTCGCCACAAAAGAAGACGCTGCTTTCCAACCGTCTCCGCCGCCGCCTGCGAGAGACGCGCATTGCTTCCTTCGGCGATTACTACAAGTACGTCGTGCAACTCAAGCCCAGCGATCCGGAATGGGACGCCCTGGTGCAGGAGATCACGACCCACGAGACCTTCCTCTTCCGTGACGAATCGCAATGGAATTGGTTCCGCAAGAGCTACCTGGCAAGTTGCATTTCCGGCAAGCCGCCGACCATGAGTACATGGTGCCCGGGGGTCAAAGGGACCCTGCGGATCTGGTCGGCCGCGTGCAGCACCGGCGATGAGCCTTACACCATCGCCTGCTCGATCGCCGATTCGCTTCCCAACTGGAAGCAGTGGAAAATCCGCGTATTGGGCACCGACATCGGCCAGGGCGCGCTCGAACAATGCCGGCAGGCGACCTTCGCCGAGCGCCCGATGCGACTTGTGCCCGAGGATTTCAAGGGCCGCTTTTTCACGAGGCTTCCCGGCGCGCCGCTGTGGAAAGCGAAGCCGATGCTCACCGAACTGGTCAGCTTCCGTCAGCACAACCTGCTGAACCGGCTCTGCGAACCGCCCTTCGACATCGTGTTCCTCAAGAACGTGCTGATCTACTTCGACGCCGCTTCCAAGAAGCGCGTCATGGAACACGTCCGCGCCGCCGTCCGTCCCGGCGGGCTGCTAGTTACGGGCGCGGCGGAAGGAGTTGCGGAGTATCTGCGGGAATTCAAGTGCTTGCAATCCTGGCTGCACCAACGACCGGGATGATTGGAAAATTCCCAAGGGACTTGAATTCCATCTTCGTTCCGGGATAATAGGAACATTCAGGCGTGAGTTGCTCTTGCTTTTTCGGCGAGCCCTGAATACCGTCCGCCTATTCGTTTACTCGATCAAGAAGGAATCTTGCTCATGGCAAAAATCCGTTGCAAAGGGGTATCTGAAGGATTGCGTTCGTCGGAGGCGGTCGCCAGCTTTGTGGACATCCGCAATCGTACCCATTTCATCCGCGTCGAGCGGGACTTCCTTGATCAGCAGGGCGGAGTCTTCTTCCTGCCGGTTGGCGTCGTCCACGTCGATGCAAAGACCAAAGCAGTGCTCGTCGAGTTGCCGCACGAAGCGGAAACGGGGGCCAACCGCCTCTGGGTCCTTCCCGAACAGCTTGACGAACCGGTGGAAGCCTTGGCATGATTCTCTCGGATCGGGAAATCCGAGCAGCGCTCGCCCGCGACGCCCTGCGTGTCACGCCGATCCCCATGACTGAAGCGTGGTCCTCGACGGCCATTGATTTGCGCCTTGCAAAAGAGTTGGTCGTGTGGAAACGGCCGGGCATGGCCGGTGTTGAGACTGTGGTATGCCCGGCGCATCCTGAATACGACTTCGATGCCGTTCGTATGAAGTTCAGCGAGCGCATTGACATTTCCACCGCAGGGCACGTATTCAAGCCCCAGACGTTCCTTCTCGCCTGGACCATCGAGAAGGTTCAACTTCCCCATCGCTCTCGTCTTGCGGCACGGGTGGAAGGCAAGAGCAGTCTGGCCCGGCTCGGCATCGGCGTTCACGTCACCGCACCAACCATTCATGCCGGATTCGGATTCAAGAAGGACGATCCCAGTTACCCTGGAAGCCCGCTTCAGCTTGAAATGTGGAATGCAGGCCCGTTGGATGTAAAGCTCATGGAAGGAATGGCGGTCTGCCAACTGATCTTCGAACACGTGGATGGCACGCCTGAAAAACGATACGAAGGCAAGTTTTCCATCCAGGGCCCGAACGTGGGCGCATGAGTGGCTTCCGGATCACCCCAGCAAGACGACCGACAGGTAGATTTTCCTGGGCGTGGGGCGGGCGAAGGCGATGCCTGCGCTGACGGATTCGCGCCTTGGGCACGGCCCTTTGGACAGCAATACAATCGGCCAACTGCGCGGTCTAACGCTCCAAGATCAAACGGAACAGGCTCTCGACTGGATGCACGATACCCTCGATTGTCGCGGCTGTAAGGTCAACCTTTGTTGGCCCATGATCCCTGTCGAGGAGCGCGAAGAACTGTTTTCCGAAACGGCAGTCGTCGCGGTCAAAGCCGCACCAATTCTTCTCCGTCATTGTCAGTAGGAACAGCTTCGTTCTTGGCTGCTGGGTTTCCAACCGTGCCGCCCGCTGCTCAAACTCCTCTAACCACCCTCCTCGCTTCCGACCGAGTTGCGTCTTGCACTCTAGCATCGCAATAAGCTCGTCGCCGTTCCAGAGAGAAATATCCGCACGAATGTCCTTGGGTACGCGCCACTCAAACTTGGCCCCGCCCTTGGCCCATTCAATCGCTTCGGGCCACTCCATGCCAAATACCTGCTTCACGTCGTCAACGCAAGTGTCTCGGCCTTAATCACATGCTTGTGGAACTCTCTATACGGCTTGTTGACGACCTCCTCAGACGCGACGCGCAGGCCGAGTTTTTCGAGGTCAATGGCGACCTTCAAGTAGAAAGCGACCGTCTCAACGAAGAAGTCCGCTGCCGCTGCGCCGTAGTGCTTGTCCAAGAGTTTCTTGATTCGGCGTTGGGCCGTGTAGTAGCTCGTCATTCGCGCCAGGACAGCGCGAGTAAGGTCTGTGCCATTCCAGTCCACCTTGCCCACGGCGCACGCGAGTTTGAACGCGCTGTCGAGATGTCCAGTTGCCTCAACCGCTCGGCGGTATTCTTCGTCTGCGTCGAAAAAGCTACTGGTCATCGTTCACTCCTATAAATCTCATCAATTACCCTCCTCTGTCTGCTTCTTCGTGCGAGTCTTGATCCATTGCTGATCTGCCTCGCTTAGCTTGTCCAAGGTCACGGTGATTACGCTGCCGCCCTTCCTGAGTCTAATCTTGTTCCCGCGTCGGCCAGCAAATGTGGCCCCGACAGTTTTCCCGCTGCTGGCCGCAGTCCAGGTTCGCGTGTCCATCCTTGCAAGCAAGTCTGCAAAAGAAGTAGGTGAGGAGCCGCCGCTTGCCGCAGTCGGACTTTGCGTGGACTTCTTTCGTGCTGATAGTTCAATGTTCTCCGTTGCTCGCCGTTCCCGCTCAGCCTTCGCATCACTTCGGCGTTTTTCAGCCGCTTCCCACGCGGCGATTACCGATTCCCAGCCCTCCTCCTCATCCATGCGCTCAAGTATTTCCCGATACTCCTGAATTTCCTCCTCACTGGCCCCATAAAAAGCAAAGTCATCAGCAAAGGGGGAGCCGCCAAATGCCTCATTTTCTGCGTTGGTTTCATGGAATCCACGGGGAACCTCATCCCCGTCAAATACATGGTGTTGTTCCGACATGATACGAACTCCCGAAAAGCAGGCGGTGAACGGATTCGGTGCCTGTGCTGGCACAAATTACTCCATGTGTCCTTAGATATTTGCCAAATTTCAGATGAACAATGCTTGCGGGCATAATTGTCCATACTTATCATTTATTTGTGCAAGCGAGTTTCAAGCCATTGCTGATCTTCACGCGACAGCTTTTCCAAGGGAATCTGGATCGTGGAACCATCCCGCTTAATCAGTGTTACTACCGCCATCCCACCGAACTTCGCTTCGATCTTGTGCTTCCCCATTGAATCCGTCCACGTTCTCCACTTGGCAGCCTCCTTCGCAGCGTCGGCCTCCTTGCCTGCGGCTTCCTTTTCCTCTAGCGCACGCCTCTCAACAGCCTCCTTGGCTGCGGCCTTCCTTTCCGCTAACTTCGCAGCCAACGCCGCACGCCTCTCCGCAGCTATTGCCTCAGCAGCTCTCTCTTTCTGTACCTCTGGATTGTCCGTAGGTTCCAACAACCATACAGTTCTGGATGCTCCATTCGCAGTCTCATATCTCTTGGTTCCCACGACGTTGAAGGATTGATCGGGTTCGTACACCCTTTGCGTGCCGTCAACCATACCTTTGGTAGCCGTCTTGAGCCAAACGGTTTCTTTCTTCAAATCCGCAAGCGCAACCCAGGGGTAATACCTAATCTCAACGATGGCGTTATTGTCGTCTACAACCTGAGTCACTCGATACGCAATCCTGCCAACATCCCCTTCTTCAATAGGTTTCCAGCCGAGCCACTTCTTAATGTCTGGGGGAGGCTCATCACTCCGCGACTTGGAACGCCTTGTTTGAGCGGACGTGACACTTGCAAACATCGTTGCAACCGCCACACAGAGAATCACCGACCGCTTGAACATGATCTGTCTCCTGCGAATTGGGTGAGGCTTGGCCCTCGATCTGCCGGCCAGGGTATTCGGGGAATTCCAGCCCTATTGGCTTTCTCGTATAATAGCCCCCCTCGCCGCTGGTTTCAATAACCCTGCAAGCGGTGAAATTTTATTTAATTTGGTTGCCTGATGATGGACTTCACCCCAATTTTGACAATTGAGATGGTGGGCGATTTCCAGGGCCGTGCAATAACGGCGACACCCACCCCATACCGATATATTATATACAACGCTATGGTGGGTTGCGGGGCCACGTATTTGTTGAGCCTTATACCCCGAACGAGCTGGCGATCTCTGCAAGCGGCAGAAATTTTCAAGTTTTTATCCCGTTGCCGCATAAGGAGATAGGAGCGAATTGTAAAAACACAGCAAAAAATTTCTCAAGCTCCGTTACGTTACTATCCTGTCCCTATCACCAACAAAGGAGAGAAACGATGAAAGAGATGCAAGAACAACCGCGGCGGGCCTGGGTAATCAAGGCTTCTATGAAGACGGAATGGGAGTTCCATTGGGAGGATGGTTATTTCTCCCCCGAAGAGGATGAAGACGGTGAATTTGAATGGGGCAGTGAGTGCATCAGGAGTAGCTTATGCAAGAAGTTCCTCCGCGAAGACGTAGAGGTTGGCGACATCGCAATCCTCTACCAGATAGACAGCAAGGAAATCGTTGGCTTGGCTCGATTCGAGTCGGTCGTGCGGTTGGCTGGAATCGAGGACTTTGCCCTGTGCCACCACAGCAAGGCATTGTGGCTTGCTCGCCCCCTTCGGATTGAAGAGCTTCGGGGAACTGGCTGTGACCCTGAGTGCTTTCGACGGGGGGGGAATGGACGCGGCGTTATTGGCAGTATCACCCCCGCAGAGTTTAGCGGAATCATTGACGCAATTGTACGCTTCTCACCCAGGCAAGAAGCTCGGCTTCGGAAGTGGCTGTCGCCTGTCGAGTAGGCGAACTGGCCGTGCGATTAACAACGTCGCGGGACGTTGGTTGGAGGCTTTGAGCCTCCACTAATTGCCAAGTCCGAGAGGTAGGAGTGGAATAGTCCTATTAGACCATTTGCGGGAGGTTTTGACGGGACGCAGGGACAGCAAGAAACGCCGAGAAATACGGGAAAAAGGCCATTTTAGCGGCCTTTGTCTCTGACCGCCCCGCCGCCTCCATCTGAAAAGGCCATCGAAGGTGACCTGCTTTAGGCGCCGATGGCAGCCCTCTTGGCATGGACCAGATTCTGATACCGCGCCTCCCTGCCCGCCAATGCGTCGTGGTTTCCAGTCTTCCGGCGTTTCTCATGGTGGTGTCTTATCTTGGAAATGCTCGACCTCGTCGTCGATTTTCAAGCTTGCCTGCTGGCATATTCTGGAGTTGTCCTGAACTGCACAAGTTGCGCAGTTGGTCTAAACCGACTTTCCGCTACGTGCCGACCGAATGAATTTCGTTCTCCACAGGTCCGCCGTGGCGCGGCCGAGCGTGGTAGAATAGAGGGATGATCGACGTTCAGGGACTGACCAAGTACTACGCCGACCTCCGCCGCGGCCGATTCGTCGCGTTGGATGGGCTGAGTTTTCGTGCGCTGCCAGGCCAAATCTACGGTCTTCTGGGCCCCAACGGAGCGGGGAAAACGACCGCCTTGCGGATCCTCAGCACCGTACTGCGGCCCAGCGCCGGCACGGCCCGGGTCAACGGCTACGACGTCGCGCGGCAACCGTCGCAGGTCCGCCGCCAGATCGGCTTCATGTCGGCCAATACGGCCGTTTACGACCGCATGACCGCTTGGGAGATGGTCTTCTACTTCGGCCGCTTGCACGGCCTGCCGCCCGCCGAACTGACCGAGCGCATGGAATCGCTCTTCGAGAAATTCAAGATGAACGACATCCGCGACGTGCTGGGCGCGAAGATGTCGACCGGCATGCGGCAGAAGGTGTCGATCGCCCGGGCCATCGTACACGACCCGCCGGTGCTGATCTTCGACGAGGCCACGGCCGGGCTCGACGTGCTGGTGGCGCGGGCCTTGCTCCACCGCGTGGCCGAACTGCGCAGCAATGGCAAATGTATCATCTTTTCCACACACATCATGCGCGAGGCCGAGAAGCTCTGCGATCGCCTGGCGATCATGCACCGGGGCCACATCCTGGCCGAGGGCACGCTGGAGCAGCTTCGCCAGGAGCATGGCGAGAACGACCTGGAAGAAATCTTTTTCCAACTGATTTCCCGGCACGAACAAGCACCGGGCACTATGTACCCGTGGTCGGCGGCCACCGAGCACGACCTGGTTTGATCGGGCGACCATGAACTTTACGAACGTCAGACTCATTCTCGCCCGCGAAATCCGCGACCAGTTGCGCGACCGCCGCACGTTGTTCATGATCTTCGTGTTGCCAGTCCTGCTCTATCCGCTGTTGGGGACGGCCTACTTCCAGATGATCCAGTTCCAGACGCGGAAAGCGATGACGGTGCTGGTCGTCGGCGGCGGGCAACTGGCCTCCGCGCCAACGCCGCTGATCGAAGACTCCGCCTTCTCGCCGCAACTCTTTCCGGACGGTCCTAGCGGCGCCAAGTTGCTGAAGCTGGAGATGGCGCCCGAGCCACAGCCTTCCAACAGCGTCACATGCGGCGCGGGCACCATGTCGGGCACCATGTACCCATGGTCGTGGTCGTGGTCGGCGGCAGAAGCAAGCCGGCGGGTGCAAGCCAAGGATTTTGACGCGGCCCTGATCTTCCCGCCCGATTTCGCCAAGCAACTCGAGGCCTATCGCAAGGCCATCCATGACGACGCGGCGCGGGTACTCGCGCAGCGGGTCGGCGGGGAGCAGGGAGCGGGGAGCAGGGAGCAGGGAGCAGGGAGCAGGGAGCAGGGAGCAAGGAGCAAGGAGCGAAGAGTAAAGGCAGGGTGGCATGCCGACTATGGGTACATGGTGCCCGGCCCGGCGTTGCCGGGCTAGGCATGGCGGGGGAACAGGGAGCGGGCAGTAGCGAGCAGGTGGCGGGCGCGGGGAATATGCCCTCACCCCCTGCCCCTCTCCCGCAAGCGGGAGAGGGGAGCATGGTTGAGATTCCCCGGCCCAAGATCATCTACACGGCGAACGAACGTTCGGAGATGGCCCACAAGCGGCTCTTGGAGGTTCTGGATCGCTGGACGGAAGAGGTGGGCAAGACGAACCTCGTGGCCGGCGGCATGCCCGCCGGGGCAGTGCGGCCCTTCGAGGTCGATAGCTCGAACCTGGCCGGCGAAGCGGCGAGCAAGTCGACGAACATCTGGTCGCGGATGCTGCCCGTCCTGCTGTTGCTGTGGGCGATGACCGGCGCGTTCTATCCGGCGGTCGACCTCTGCGCTGGGGAAAAGGAAAGAGGCACGCTGGAAACCTTGTTGAGCAGTCCCGCCGAGCGGAGCGAGATTGTGCTCGGCAAACTACTGACGATCATGGCCTTCAGTATGATCACGGCGGCCTTGAACCTGGTGAGCGTAGGAATAACGGGCTGTTTGATCTTCCGCCAGATGGCGAACTTCGGTGGACCGCCGCCGCTGGCGGTGCTGTGGCTGTCGCTGGCCTTGGTCCCGGTGTCGGCCTTGTTCAGTGCCTTGTGCCTGGCCCTGGCCTCGTTCGCCCGCAGCACGAAGGAAGGCCAGTATTACCTCATGCCGCTGCTGATGCTGTCGTTGCCGATGGCCGTGCTGCCGATGAGTCCGGGCGTGGAACTGAACCTGGGCAACAGCCTGATTCCGATCTCCGGCGTGGTGTTGCTGCTGAAGGCCCTGTTGGAAGGTTCCTATCTCCAGGCCTTGCAATACTTGCCGATCGTGCTGGCCGTGACGATGGCCGCCTGCTGGTTGGCTGTCCGCTGGGCGGTGGAACAGTTCAACAAAGAGTCGGTGCTCTTCCGCGAGAGCGAGCGGTTCGCCGTCGGCCTCTGGCTGCGGCACCTGATGCGCGACCGCGGGCCGACGCCTTCGGCCGCCGAAGGGCTGTTCTGCGGCGTGATGATCCTGGTCCGTGAGCTTCATCTTCCGTTCTGCGGCGACGGTGCCGCCGGATTTCGACGGTTTCGCCCGCGTGACCCTGGCGTTGCAACTGGCCGCGATCCTTACGCCGGCGCTGTTGATGGCGGTGGTCCTTACGAGCAGTCCGCGGCAGACGCTGCTGCTGCGGCTGCCGCGCTGGAAGATGATTCCCGCGGCTGCGGTACTGGCGGTGGCCATGCACCCGTTCATCATGGCGCTGAACGCACTGGTCATGCATCTTTACCCCATGGCCCCCGAGATGATGCAGGCTGTGGACAAGTTGCAAACCCAGTTCGCCTCGGCCGACCTGGGTTTGCTGGTCCTGTGTGTGGCCGCGGTGCCGGCCCTGTGTGAAGAGTTGGCCTTTCGCGGATTCATCCTTTCCGGGTGCCGCAACCTGGGCAGCGACTGGCGGGCGATCGTCGTCAGCGCCCTCTTCTTCGGCGCCACGCATGCCTTCCTCCAGCAATCGATCAACGCCTGCCTGCTGGGAATCGTATTGGGCTACCTGGCCGTAAGGAGCGGAAGCTTGCTGCCCGGCGTGGTCTTCCATTTCCTGCACAATGCGATGACGGTGCTCAGTGCGAAGGTCACGCCCGAGTTGATCGTACGCTATCCCGACCTCGGTTTCCTCGTGCAACCCAGCGGTGAAGGCCTGGCCTATCAGTGGCCCGTTTACCTCTTTGGCGGTGTAACGAGTGTCGCCTTGCTGGGCTGGTTCACCTGGTTCCCCGAGGCGCGGAGTCCCGAGGAGGTTTTGCAGCAGGTCTTCAAGCAGTCGGAAGAGGATTCGTTTATCGCGGCAAGAGGATAACCACGACATTCTCATTGTCTTCTTTCGTGTGTTTCGTGTATTTCGTGGTTTGTCTCTTATGCCTATTGTTCAAAACGGTACGTGGAGCCTGCGGGCCCGCTGGGTCTTTCCCGTGGCCGGGCCGCCGCTGCACAACGCCGCGGTGACCATTGCCCAAGGCCGGATCGTCGCCGTCGGCAGCCCGCCGCGCGACGTATCCATCGAAGACCTGGGCCATGTGGCGATCGTGCCGGGCCTGGTCAACGCCCATACGCATCTGGAATTCAGCGACCTGGCCGGTCCGATCGGCCGTCCGGGCATGGGGCTCGTCGAGTGGCTCGGCAGCGTGATCCAGCATCGCACCAACGCGCCAGCGGCAAGTCGTTCGTCTGTAGCTCAGGGTTTGCGGGAGAGTCTCAGTCACGGTGTCACCACGATCGGCGAAATCGCACAACCGGGCGGGGCCACGGATGCCTACCTCGCGTCACCCTGCGATGGCACGCTCTTCCTGGAATTGATTGCCCCGCGGCTCGAGCGCGTTGACGTCGCCCTGGAAGCAGCCGGGAAGCACATAATTGAAGCCCGACGGGGTACCCGCTTGCGGGTCAGCGAGGATTGTGCAAGAAGCACATCGCTTGCTTGCGCGTCGGGCTTCAATCGTGGCCTGAGTCCGCACGCTCCCTATACGGTTCATCCCGAACTGCTTGCCCGGGCTGTGGATCTCTCCGTCGAGCACAAGATGCCACTGGCCATGCACCTAGCCGAATCGCGGGAGGAGATCGAATTCCTCCGCGACGGCTGCGGACCGTTTCGCGAGATGTTGGAATCGCGAGGCGCCTGGGACCCTGTTGCCCGGCCGCGCGGCACTCGGCCGCTGGACGAACTTCGCGTGCTCGCTGGTGCCCATCGGGCGGTAGTGATTCACGGCAACTATCTCGACGACGAAGAGATTGAATTCCTTGGCCGGCAGCGGCGGCAGATGGCGGTGGTATACTGCCCGCGGACCCACGCCTGGTTCGGTCACGCCCGCTATCCGCTGGAGAAGTTATTGGCGGCCGGCGCGATCGTGGCCCTGGGGACCGACAGTCGGGCCTCTTCGCCTGACCTCAGCTTGTTGGCCGAGATGCGGCACGTCGCCCTTGCGTTTCCCGCCATGAGCCGCGCCACGATCCTGGAACTCGGCACACTGGGCGGTGCTCGGGCGTTGGGCGTTGACTCTCGGATCGGCACTCTGGAGCCCGGCAAGTGGGCCAATCTGGCCGTTGTCGCCTTGCCGGAAGACGCCGTGGCCGATCCGCACGAACTGCTCTTGGATGCAGCCGGAACGGTGATCGCAACCTGGGTCCGCGGGAATCGCGTGTGGCCAGAACGTGCTCATCACGCTCCGCCGTGACGTTTTTTCCGTCACGCGGAAACTGTGTGCAGCATGGTCGGCGTGATGAGTACGGGGGCTTGCCAACCGCCGATTTTTTGCTAGGCTTGGACATAGGTGACTCTCCGAAGGCGAGGAAGTCCCGGGCCAAGATCGACGGCACAGGGTCGAATCGGGTTAAGTCGGTTTTTCACATTGCCAACCGAGAGTCATAAAGCCTTACACTATAGGCACTTGGCAGCGTAGCTCAGTTGGTTAGAGCAGCGGAATCATAATCCGCGTGTCCGGGGTTCGAATCCCTGCGCTGCTACTTCACAACCCTTTGCATGGCAAAGGGTTGTGTCGTTTACCCCTCGACCGGGCCGGGGCCGGAAGCCGCAACCGAACCAAGAACCGAACCAACTCTGTTGAGTTGTTCGGTACACTCATCGCAGTCGATATCGACGTAATAGTCGGGCGTGAACTCTGGAAGATTGAAATGGTCCTCTCCCGCCCAGGACGCTCGGTCAAGAAATTCCTCTTTTTCCACTCGGTCCCAAAGAAGTATCGAATTATGGAATTGAGCGCTCGGGCCCAAAGATCGTTTAACCCGGACGGGGGCATTTTCGCTGAAAATTACTTCCAGCTTCGCCTGTCAACGGGCGCACTATTGTCGTGGCCGGGGCAGGTGAACGGCCTGCCCCGGGTCGCCGGGGCGCGGTTGACCTGCCGCGCCCCCAGAACCGAGTTTTCAAAGAGCAAAGTCTACGAACAATTTACCCTGGCGAAAGGCCGGGACCGCCGAAGGCCAGATCCAGCTCTCGCGCCAGGTTGTCAGCCGACCCGGCCAGCGGCCCGGATTCCCGCGCCGTGCGCCGCCGGGCCTTGCGGCGGTTGCGTTTCGTTTCTTTTTGCCTCTTCGCAAACCCACCCTTTTGGAAGAGATCGTTCGGCAACGTTGCCGAACGAGAAACGCCGGCAAAGTCGTCCGGCTGCAGACGCAAGTCACTTGGCACAAACGCCTTGCGCCAATCGCCCGGCCTTTTCGCCGGAGCGCCGTTCGCCAACGCCGCGCCGCTGCTCGCCCCATCGGGCTGAACATCGGAGCGCGATGCGCCAGCGAGCGGCCGAAGATCGCCGCGCGACGCGGGCACCATGTCGGGTACCACGTACTCGTGGTCGTGGTCGGCGAGGGAGGTGCTTTCTCCGCAGCTCAAGCCACCTTCCTCGCTGCCGCTCGTGGCTTGCATGCCGGGCGTAGCGGGCATTGCGCCGCCCAACCGTCGCGTGGTCACTATTCGCCTCTGCGGGCCGGAGCGGGTCATGGTCGTCGTCACGGTCCGCGTGACACCGCCGTCGCTGCTGCCGTCCCCCGCCGGGGCGTTGAGGCTCGCCGCGCACTCCTGCCGAAACCGTTCGCGGCAGTGCAGCCCCTCCATGGCCTTCATCGCTGCCAGGGCCTTGCCCAGGCAGGCGGTGTTGCCGGTCCGCGGCTCCGTGCGGATGGTGGTCTTGGTGGTCGGGCTGCCGCCGGCCGGGGCGATGGTCAGCACGGTTTCCGTGCGGCGGTCGCTCTGGGAGCGGTTCCATTCCCGCACCGCGCGATGGTACAGCGACTCGTAGCGGGCGGCCAGTTTGGCGGTCATCCGTGGGGTGCCCAGGGCTTTGGCGGCGGCCCGGCCCAGCGGCCGGTCGCGGAGCCACTGGCAGACGGTCGACTTGGCGACGCCGAGGGCCGCGGCGATTTCCTGGTAGGTGCGGCCCTCTGCGGCGAGCGCGGCGGCGCGAGGGAGCAGGTCCGCCTTCCGCGCCTGCCGGGCGGCCAGGTGGGGGTTGGCTTGTTTCATGGTTCCGTTCCCGATAGGTAGGGGCTGGCGGCGCGGTGGGCCCGGCCCTCCGGGGCCGCGCGGCGCGCCTGATGAATACCGTAATTATCCGTATCTATAAAGTCCTGTCAAGAGGCGGAAACGAATATTCTGAAGAGATTCCCCGCGCAAGGCGGTTGCGGTCGTTCTAAGTGGTTTCCCGGCAAGGGGTTCCGGCGGCCGGAAAAAAGCGGAAGTTTCCGGAAACAACCGCCCGCTACGTCAACGAATCGCGATCCTGGCCGGCAAATGAAAAGGATAAGCGAAGTTAACACTTTGTACTTATCCACTACAATATGAAGATATCCTGGGCTAAATCTGGGGACACGGGCTAAATCTGGGGACACGGTACCGGTTTCGCCACCGCAGATAAACTACGCTAATTCCCAGCAGTGCCGTACCGAGGAGCGTGAGGGTGCTGGGTTCGGGAATGGTTGCCACAAAGCCATGACCATAATCAGTGACGGGATCGGCGTAGGTGCCGACAATAGTGTTGCCCGAGATTCCACCAGAGTTATAAATACTTCCAGGCAGGTCGATGTTCAGCGTTGTGTAGGTGGCCGTCGATATGTTGTACAGGAAAAGACATGTATTAGTCGCTGTCCAGGGGCTCCCATCGTTATACTCGCCAAAGACCGTGCTGCCATCAATACCAGTTGCCACAGTGCAGCCCGCCGCTAACGGATCATCAAGCGTTAAATATTGTTTTGTCGAAATGTTATAAAGAAAGCCATGCACATCGCCCGCCGAGTCGTAATAATCTCCGACAACATTGTTGCCAGAAATAGCCTGGGCAGCCGTGCCTTTCCACGGCTGGTTTTGGGCTGAATAGGGGTCGTTCAGAGTCGTGTAAGCGGAGGTCGATAGGTCGTAGACGAAGCCGTTGAAATTGTCCGACGAGCCATAATAAAGCCCAACGATGTTGTTTCCAGAGATACCGTTGGCCCAAGTCCCTTGATCGGAACCAATCGCTGCCAACGGGTCGTTCAGAGTTGTGTAAGCGGAGGTCGATAGGTTGTAGACGAAGCCGTGCGAACACTCCGACGAGTCATAGTATTGTCCGACGACACTATTGCCAGAGATGCCATAGGGACATGAGCCCCACGCTCCTGCTAACGGATCGGCTATGCTAGTGAATGTCGATCCGTTATAGAGAAAGCCGCCTGGAAGGGAGTTGTTTGTCCCAACGATATTCCCGCCGTCAATTCCATACAGGTTGGTATTCGCGTTTGAACCACCTGGGTAGTCCAGCGTAATGAATGTCTGGGCGGCGACAGTTCCAGACCAAAAGCCAAGTCCGAGCATGAGCAACGACAGTTTTCCAAAGAGG